>NZ_CP195290.1:0-5875368 GCF_057914865.1 Arcticibacterium sp. SM2516
CCATGATGGGCAAAGAGCGGATGCGTCTTATCCCAACGGAAACTTCTTTAATGCAGATGGGATAAGTCTCAGTCCATTTGGTCAGGCTATAGTGGCGAATGAGTTTTTACGGGTAATGAATTCCGTTTATGATACGGGAATTCCCCTAATTTCTACTGCTCACTATTTGAATTGAAAATTAATCCCCCACAATGAAAAATATAAGAATAGCAGCCCTTCTGGTACTAGCACTTACTGTAGCTAGTGTTTATAGCTGCCGTAGTACGGATTTGATTCCAGAAATTCCAATATTAGATTATTCCATTATTGGTAGCGACACTATTAAAACTAGAAATGATTCCCAAGTTTTAGCTGAGAATAGCGGTAAAACTTTAGTTAACCAGTATAATGTGGTTACGGGAGATACTATCATTATTTATTCTGAACCTAAACTTAACCCCAAAACAACAAAGGATGTAGGTTTAGATAGGTTAAAGGATGAAAATAATAAGGATAATTCCTTTAGAATGATTGCTGTCGGAGGATCCTTAACCGCGGGATTTAGAGATGGGGGCTATTTTAACGAAGGTATAGAAACTAGTTATCCAAATTTGATAGCAAGGCAAATTGGAGTTGATTTTTTACAGCCTTTATTTGATTCAAATGATTACAACGGAATCGGACGAAAAGTAGGTACCACATTTAATCCGACCAAAGGGCCGGTACCGAAAACTAAACTTGCCTCAAATAATCTTGCCTTGGTCAGTAATTCAGATGGTAAAATTAGATTAAAGAAGTATAGTGGTGATGTAGATAACTACGCTATACCTGGAAATAACTTGGCTTTTATGTTTTCTTCTGAAATCAATGAAGATATGGATGGCAACAAAGGAGAAGCCCTAAATTCCATTAGCCTTAAACGAAAAAACCTTGCACCATTTGCTTTAAGAATCCAACAAAGAGAATCCAGCTTGTTGAAGGAAATAAAATCCAAGAAGTATGATTTGGTTCTCTTAGAAATTGGGTACGACGATATATTAAATGGTTATAATGGTGTGGGAGGAGTAGGGGTCTATACTGGATTAGGGACAAATTTCATTAAGGACTTAGTAGAGAAGGTGAAGGCTAATGAGAACACAAGAATTTGTTTATCCACACTGCCCTCTATGGGTTTGTCCGGTTATTTCAGTTCAATAAGTACAGAAATGATTGAAAGGGCTGCCTTTAATCAACCTATTTATGTTGCAGGAGACATCGTAAATCCAAATACAAATTACAATTTATATTTTAATAAAAACTCTGTATATATTCCAAATAGTCAAATTGACTCATTGTTAAGCCCAATAGTTAATATTGCTTTAAAACCTGGGGTTAATAAAGAATGGCCACTTTCTAGATTTAGTGTAACAGGGGGGTATTGGGGAGAGGATAGAAAAGGCAAAACGCAATATGATGTCGAGATAGAAAAACAAGCAAAGGATTATGGCTATGCTTTGGCAGACATTAGAAGTTTATACCTGAAAATTCTCGAAGGTAATTATATGGAAGATGGTGTTTTGATAGACCCTAGATGGCCAGAAGGGAATTTCTTTTCTTCAGATGGACTTTTTCCATCCGCATTAGGTCAAGCTCTTATAGCTAATGAGTTTATAAGAGCGTTGAACAGAACATATAAAAGCAAAATTCCATTGGTTAGCATTAGAGAAATGATTGAAAATTAAACATGAAAAGAGTGTAAAAATAATCGGATAAGATTCGGCTATTTTTTGGTGGCCGATTCATAGTTTAGTACATTGAGCAGGATAAGTGGGATGAGTTTAGATAAATATCTAATCAAAATTTCCCTATGAATAAAAAAGGTTGTAAATTTGCAGCCTTGTTGACAAACTGGTGAAGAAAGAGCATTCAAAATATCAAATAAATATTCAAGGTCTTGAAAATAAAAGACACGAGTTCGACTTTGATGGAGGTTCAGAGTTTTTCCAGTCTTTTGAACAGGATATTGTTGAGAAAGGAAGTTTTAAGGCTAATGTAGTCTTAGATAAATCCTTAACAATGATGCGTTTAAGCATGGATATTGACAGCGTGGTGACACTTGTCTGCGACAGAAGCTTAGAGGAGTTTGATGAAGCCATAAGTATTCACGAAGATTACGTGTATAAATTTGGTGAAGATTATGAGGTTGTTTCAGAAGATTTGGAAGTTATTCCTTTCGGAGCAGCAGATATTAATCTTGCAAGCATTATCTTTGAGTATATATGTTTAGCAGTACCCATGAAAAAGCTTCATCCAGATTTAAGGGATGAGGATAGCAGTGGAGCTTTTGTCTTTTCTGATAAGGAAGAGGAGGAAGCACAAAAAGAAGAGATAGACCCAAGGTGGGCTGCTCTGCAGAAGTTGAAAAAAGATTTATAAGAATTATTAAATAGGTAAGTAATGGCACATCCGAAACGAAAAATTTCGAAAACGAGAAGAGATAAGCGTAGAACGCATGATAACTTGACTACTAAAGCTTTGTCTGTAGATGCTACTACAGGTGAAATTCATGTACGTCACCGTGCACACGTTTATGAAGGAAACCTTTTTTATAAAGGGAAATTAGTTGCAGAAGACTATAAGTAATATCTTATCAGTTTCTTAACTACTTCAGGGCAGATCAATCAAATGAATATTGCAGTAGACGTAATGGGTGGAGATTATGCTCCAAAGGTTGCTATAGAAGGCGTACTTTTGGCATTGTCTGAACTTCCATCTTCTGTTAATCTTTTATTAGTTGGTAGAGAAAATGAAATCGTAGAAATACTGAATGAAAAAGGTATTTCTGACGATAGAATTATTATAAAACATGCTCAAGAGGTGGTAGAGATGCATGAGCATCCTACTAAGGCCTTTTCTCAGAAACCCAACTCTAGTATTAGTGTTGGGTTTCAACTTATAAAGTCAGGTGAAGCTGACGCCATCTGTAGTGCAGGAAATACCGGTGCTATGATGGTAAATTCCTTGTTTGTCTTGAAAACCTACGGGGAAGTTCTAAGACCTCCTATAGCAGGTTTTTTTCCCTTGAAAAGTGGAAAATCTAGCCTTATGTTAGACATAGGGGCTAATGCAGACTGTAAGCCAGAAGTGCTTGTGCAGTTTGCGGAATTGGGTTCTCTTTATGCTAAATTTTATTTTGGTTTAGAAAGTCCGCGAGTAGCCCTACTGAATATAGGTGAAGAAGAGACAAAAGGCTCCGCCGTGGCTATGGCTACGCACCAATTGCTCAAAACGAACGAAAAAATCAATTTTGTTGGCAATATTGAAGGAAGAGACCTTTTTGAAGATAGAGCGGATGTGGTTGTAACCGAAGGTTTTACCGGAAACGTAATCTTTAAAATGGGAGAATCTTTTTATGAGTATGCTCATAGTCAGCATATTAAAGACCCACTTATTGACCGCATGAATTACGAAGTAGTGGGTGGAAGCCCTATTATTGGCGTAAGGGGAAATGTTATTGTAGGGCATGGTATTTCTTCACCGGCTGCAATAAAAAATATGATTTTACTTGCTATGAAGCAGGTGGAATCCGGAGTAAATGCTAAAATTGCAGAAGAGTTCGGAGACTAACTGCTATTAAACAAAAGAACCTAAAATCTTTTATGAGCTTGAAAGCCGCAATTACGGGGGTACATGGGTACCTTCCAGAAGATGTTCTGACCAATGCTGACCTGGAAAAGCTGGTTGATACTAATGATGAATGGATTGTTAGCAGAACAGGAATTAAAGAAAGAAGAATATTAAAAGGGGAGGGTTTAGGTACTTCTTATATGGCTGCAGAAGCCGTAAGAGGTTTACTGAAAAAAACCAACACCGATCCATCTGAAGTGGATTTAGTGATAGTAGCTACGGTTACCCCTGATTATTTTTTCCCCTCTACCGCAAATTTAGTTTGTACACAAACCGGAATCGGCTCCATTGGTAGCTTTGATATCATGGCGGCGTGTTCAGGCTTCATTTATGCATTAGCTACAGGTAGTCAGTTTATAGAAACTGGGAGATATAAAAAAGTGATAGTGGTGGGTGCTGATAAAATGTCTGCCATTGTAGACTGGAAGGACCGCACCACTTGTATACTTTTTGGTGATGGAGCTGGAGCTGTGATGCTAGAGCCCAACGAAGAAGGTTGTGGACTGATGGATTTCAGGTTGCATTCTGATGGAACTGGTGAGCATCATTTGATAATGAAAGGCGGAGGAAGTAAAATCCCTGCCACATTAGAGAGTGTTGCACAAGATTTACACTATATTCGTCAAGAGGGTCAAGCTGTTTTTAAATTTGCAGTGACCAAAATGGCGGATGCAGCAGCTGAGATCATGCAAGCAAATAATCTTACAGGTGATGATATTGCTTTTTTAGTGCCTCATCAGGCCAATAAAAGAATCATTGATGCCACAGCAAAAAGAATGGAAATCAGCTCAGATAAAGTGATGATGAATATAGATAGGTATGGTAATACCACCGCCGCTACTATTCCATTATGCTTATTTGATTTTGAATCGAAATTGAAAAAAGGAGATAATATTATTTTGGCGGCCTTTGGAGGTGGATTCACTTGGGGATCTGCTTATATTAAATGGGCTTATTAATTAAATAACTTTTAGATATGGCTACTACAGCTGATTTTAGAAACGGTTTGTGTATTGAATACAATAATGGACTATGTATCATTACTGAATTTCAACATGTGAAACCGGGCAAAGGTCCTGCTTTTGTTAGAACTAAATTGAAGAACTTAAAGACGGGTAAAGTCTTAGAAAATACTTTTACTGCTGGAGTTTCTGTGGTAACTGCTAGAATAGAAAGAAGGCAGTTCCAATTTATTTTTAGTGATGATATTGGATATCATTTCATGAATAGCGAGACTTTTGAACAAATTAATTTGCCTACCGAAATGGTTCCTGCAAATGATTTATTAAAAGAAGGTCAAAATGTTGACATTCTTATACATGCAGAAGAAGAGTCGCCACTTATTGTGGAGATGCCTATGTATGTGGAGCTTCGTGTTACCTATACCGAGCCAGGTTTAAAAGGTGATACGGCCAATAGTCCAATGAAACCAGCTACGGTGGAAACAGGTGCTACTATTAAAGTACCTTTATTTATAGAAAACGACGAATTAATTAAGGTGAATACGAATTCTTATGAATACGATTCACGTGTTAAAGAGAAATAATCAAGATCGCCTCCTTAGGGGGTGATCTTCTTTATTTTATATGGTATACTTTTCTTTTTACATTTGTAACACTCAAAATATTACCTTTTCTTAGTAATGGAGACAAAAGAGATTCAGAAATTAATAGATTATATTTCAAAATCGGATTTAGATGAAGTAAACATCGAAACATCCGAACTGAAATTACATATCAAAAGAAATACAGCTGTTACAATGGCAGCACCACAATTAGTGTCTGCTCCAGTTGCAGCTCCAGCGGCTTTGCCAGCAGCTGCTGCTCCTGTAGAAGTAAAAGCTGTGGAAGCACCTGCTGTAAACGATGGTTTCATTGAAGTTAAATCTCCAATGATTGGTACTTTCTACAGATCCGCAGGTCCAGGAAAACCAAACTTTAAGGAGATTGGCGACAACTTAGCCATTGGAGATGTGGTTTGTATTGTGGAAGCTATGAAGCTTTTCAATGAAATAGAATCAGAAATTTCTGGTAAAATTGTTAAAATATTGGTTGATGACGCATCTCCAGTGGAGTATGACCAACCTTTGTTCTTAGTTGACCCTTCCTAACGGTCTATTCATTTTTTTAAATAGTATCTATGTTTAAGAAATTATTGGTAGCAAATAGGGGAGAAATTGCCCTAAGGATTATGAGAACCTGTCGTGAGATGGGCATTAAAACTGTTGCCGTTTATTCTACAGCGGATAGAGACAGTTTACATGTTCGTTTTGCGGATGAAGCTGTATGTATAGGTCCTCCTCAAAGTTCAAAATCGTATTTAAGTATTCCAAATATACTTTCTGCAGCGGAAATTACCAATGCAGATGCCATACACCCTGGCTATGGTTTTTTATCTGAAAACGCTGAGTTTTCTAAGATTTGTGAAGACTATGGTATCAAATTTATTGGTGCTACTTCGGAGCAAATCAACCAAATGGGAGATAAGGCCACAGCAAAAAAGACCATGATTAAAGCTGGTGTACCGGTTATTCCTGGTTCAGACGGACTTTTGGAGTCTGTAGAAGAAGGTATCAAACTGTCAAACGAAATGGGATATCCTGTTATCGTTAAAGCTACGGCTGGTGGTGGAGGTAGAGGTATGAGAGTGATTAGAAAGGATTCGGAGTTTCAAAAAATGTGGGATGACGCCAAAATGGAGTCAGGAGCAGCTTTTGGTAACGATGGTCTTTATCTAGAGAAATTTGTTGAAGATCCTCGACACATTGAAATTCAAATAGTTGGAGATAGTTACGGAACCGTTTGTCACCTGTCTGAAAGAGATTGTTCTATCCAAAGAAGACACCAGAAACTATTGGAAGAAACGCCATCTCCGGTAGTAGATGCTGAGCTTCGTAGAAAAATGGGAGAAGCTGCCATTAAGGGAGCCTCTGCTATCAGATATGAAGGAGCAGGAACTGTAGAGTTTTTGGTAGACAAAAATGGGGATTTCTATTTCATGGAAATGAATACCAGAATCCAAGTAGAACATCCTATTACAGAAGAGGTTACAGATTTTGACTTGATAAAAGAACAAATAAAAGTGGCCGCAGGGATTCCTATTTCGGGAAAAAACTATGAGCCTAAAATGTTCTCTATGGAGTGCCGTATAAATGCGGAAGATCCTGCAAATGGTTTCAGACCTTGTCCTGGTACTATTAAATCAATGCATTTTCCTGGTGGCCATGGTGTAAGAGTGGATAGTCATGTGTACGTAGGTTACACTATCCCGCCATATTATGACTCCATGATAGCCAAAGTTATAGTAACCGCTCAAAGTAGAGAAGAGGTAATTGTAAGAATGAAAAGAGCTTTGGATGAGTTTTATATTGAGGGTGTAAAAACCACCATACCTTTCCATCAGAAATTAATGATGGACGAAACATTCAGGTCTGGAATTTTTACGACCAGCTTCCTTGAAAGTTTCGACTTCAGCGATTTATAATATTGAACAAAGAGCCTCGAAAGAGGCTCTTTTGTTTTTATTGGTACTTCTAATCATGTTGTTTATCTAACGACATCTTATTTAAAAGCAATATTTTCTTTTTCCTTGTATCTTAGTAAGCAAGTTTGAAATTAATTTATGCTGCTAAGAAATCTACTTTTATTTTTCCTTTTACCATTTTTCTCTTGGGCTCAAGATCCACTTGGAAACGAATGGATTAATAATGACCAAGACTATATTCGAATTGGAATTAGTAATGATGGTTTTTATGAAATAGATGGGGCTTCGCTAGCTAAAATAGGTTTTGTTTTAGAAAATAAGGCTCCAGAAATGCTTCAGGTTTGGCATTTAGGAAAGGAGATGTCTATTCAAGTGACGGGTGTGGTTGATGGTGTTTTTGGAGTGTCTTCAAAGATTTTATTCTATGGAGAAAAGAACAAGGGCGATTTGGACAGCCTAGTTTATAGACCAACTTCCGACAGAATGAATTTGAACCAAAGTCTTTTTTCTGATGAGGCGGCTTATTTTTTAACGCTGGGCAAAACGGCGGGAAAGAGAATGGCTTCCACCGCTTATGAAGAGACTAGTCAAGCGGCTTCTTATCATAAAAAAGTGCATCTTCAACTTTACGAAAAACAGTATTCTTTTAATAACATCATTGGGCTATTGCCAAATCTGCAGCAAAGCTATTATGAGCAAGGAGAAGGTTGGACAGGACCGTTTATGAGTGCAGATTCCTCTTCCACATTTTTTATTCCTGTAAAAGATTTTCAAGGAAACACAGGCTTAAAAGGCCATCTGAAAATGCAGCTGAATGGTAGGTCTGAGGTGAAGCACAGGATTGCGTATAGCATTAATGGTATTAAGCAGGCAGACACCCTTCTTATTGGCAATTTTGAAAGATTGGACAAAGAACTTGAAATTTCGGATGTTCATCTTCAAAGTGGAAGACTCACTATTAAATTTACGCCAATTTCTTTAACTACAGATGCTTTAGATTGGTATTCTGTAACTTCTTTTGAATTAACATATCCTCAAAAAACAACGGATTTTGCTAACAATAGCTTTATGTATGCAGAAGCCAGTAAAAACTATAAAGCATCAGATAAAGTTCTAAACATTACCAATAGATGGAACGTAAGGCCCTATGAATTAAAGGAAGGAAGGTTTTCTTCTCGGGAGACTTCAACAAACTATTTCTATAAAGAAACGCAAAAAGCGAGTGTATTAGAGAAAGTTGAATTTAAGAAAATAGAACCTACTCGTTTTAATTATGTCATTTTAACTTCCGAAAGTTTAAGAAATGGCTCTACCGAATACGCCAATTACAGAGAGAGCAACGCCGGAGGTTCTTACAAAACCTTAATTATTACACCTTCAGAATTGTATAATCAGTTTATGTATGGTGTTAGAAATCCTTTGGCTATTCGTCGTTTTGCTCAGTGGCTGCTTATGGATGACTCCGAAACTAAATTTTTATTTTTGGTGGGAAGGCCTGTTACTTTTCCAGATATCATGAAAACGGAGAAGGCGAAAGATTTAGTACCTTCTTTTGGTTACCCAGGTTCAGATGTTTTATTAACCGCTGGTACTAAGTCAGGTTTTGCTGAGGTACAAGGTATGGCTACAGGAAGACTGAATGTGACTAAAAATGAGGAAATTCTGGCCTATCTAAATAAAGTCAAGGAATCAGAAGCGGCTCCAAGAGGGCAAGATTGGAAAAAACGGTTTTTACACCTTTCGGGCGGTAAAACGGCTTATGAAATCAGCTCATTGGCCAATGTCCTAGACAACATTAAATCTCAGGCTGAAAACCATTTCTGGGGAGCTAGTATTACCTCCAAACGGAAGCAAAGCTTAGAAGAAGTGGAGCTTTTAGATATTTCCAAAGAGGTAAATGATGGCGTGGGTCTTATTACATTTGCGGGGCATGGCTCTGCTAATGTCATTGATTTAAATATTGGGTATTGTTCCGCTGTAGAAAGTGGTTTTGAAAACAAGGGAAAGTATCCTTTGATGTTTTTCAATGGCTGCGGTGTAGGGAATGTGTTTTATAGATATGACCCGCTGACCACAGATTGGTTGTTAACGCCCAATAAGGGAGCCATTGCGGTTTTTGCCAATTCCTTTTGGAGTTATCTTTTGCCTACTCAGATTTACTTAAACAGGCTCTACGAAAAACTTTTTGTGGAGAAGGAAACCTTAGGACTTACGCTTGGAGAAATTCATCAAGAGGTCAATAAGGATTTGAATTTACTGCGTAATAACGGTCATATTTTGGCAAATATCCATCAAATGATTTTACAAGGGGACCCTGCCATCAAAATGTTTCCGATAGAGGCACCAGACTTTGTGGCATTGGAAGAAGGGATGACTTTAGAGTCTGTTGATGTTTCTAAACCTATGAGTGAGAATGATTCTTTATGGTGGACGCTACCAGTTCAAAACTTGGGTAAGTATGACAGTACACAACAGTTTACCATAGAAGTTCGGGGTTACAACGGCTTTACTTATGTTCGTGAAGTTCCATCTTTTCCATTTAATGATACTTTACGGGTAAAATTTAAATTACCAAGTATTATTAATAATATGTTGATGCTTACATTGAATGTGGATAAAGGTATCGAAGAATTGGACTATAGCAATAATTATGCTTTGTTTAGATTTGAGAATCAAATTGAGGCACTCTCACATACTTCTTACCCTGCCAACCTAGTTCCGGATAATGTAGAACCGCTATTGTCGGTTAGGATTAACGGAAAACAAATAGAAAACGGAGATTATATTTCTGCCGAATCTACCATTGAAGCTCGGGTTATTGACGAAAATGCCTTTGATTTAACCAATACTGGGCTGGTTAAAATGTATATATCATCTGAAAATAATGGATACGAGCTGCTGTCTTTAAAAGAAACGAGCCTCACAAAAGCGAACGAACTACTAGCAAAAGCAATTTTAAATCTGAGTTCTGGCACATACACCTTAAAAGTGGAAGCTCAGGATACTAAAGGAAATGCTGTTAAGCAGCCATATAACATTAGTTTTAAGGTGGCAGAGGGAACAATGAAAGGCACAATTTCAGTTTATCCGAATCCTGTTGCTTTTTCACGAGAAAGTCAGCTAAGTTTTCAAATTATAGCAAAAGAAAATCCATTACCAGCCAAGATTTACATTTACAATGCAAAGGGGCAGCTTATGTATGATAAATGGATAAACCCAACGGTAGGTCAGAATACGGAGTTCTTAGATTTAAGCTCTTATGCACTAGGTGTTTACAATGTAAGGTTGGAGGTGAATTGGCCAGATAGGATAGAGGTTTTAAGCACCAGAATAGTGGTGCCCTAGTTTATTCTATATAAGAATTAATTAAAACCGCTTTATAACTTTTACCAGAGTCAATAGCTCCACTTCCTATACAATCTGAAGAGGTTTGGCAGAATTCGATATCTGTAATTTCCTTATAGATTAAACCCGTGTTGGCGGCATAAACGGTGTAAATGTAATCTTTACTGATAAGCGAGGAATCCTTTTTCTGTACTACCTGTAAGGTGTTGGCATAGCTATTGAAGGCTTTGCCCAGGTCGCTGGTTATGAGCGTAACTTCATCTAAGGTATTATGCAAATTTTGATTCCAAGAAAGTTTATCTGTTGGATTTTGATAGAATAATAAAAGGTCTAGGCCTTCATCATTTCTTAGAATCTTATTGCCATTTAGAGTGTAAGCTCCCACAGCACTAAAGGTCCATTCGTCCGCCTTGTTTTGTTGTGTAAACCTTTCTATTTTATAACTTTTGTCAGAGATTTTGGCTAGCCTTTCTTTCAGAAAGTAGTGATTGACTTTGGGTTGTTCTGTGAGCGAATATTGCGTATCAAAAACTTCATATTCCCAGACCATTCCATCTTCTAGTGGGAAGTAATTTACCGGGTCTATAGCGTCTATAGGCTCAGAGCAGGCCATAGACAAAGGGATAATCAGGAAGTATAAAATTCGTTTAACCATATGCCAAGATATAGGACTTTGCTGCATAACCAGAGGTCTTGTGACTTTTGGCTTAGCGGAATGTTTTCGTTGTAAATGTTACGTAAATGTAATTCATACGCTGTTTTATTAACGTATTTCCATAGTAGATGTTTTTCATGAAAGATATCTTGACCTACCGTTTCCATTTTTTTAAAGCTAAGAAAGGCGAAATCATTAAAGGCTGCTTTTTTGGTTCTCATTCTTAAGCTTTCTGGTAAATTGCCTTTCATGGCATCTCTAAGTGTACCTCTCAAATAACCGTTCTGGAAGTTTAGCTCAGACGGAACATTGGCAGCCAAGTAAAGCAATTTCTTGTCTAAAAATGGATAGGAAGAAACCAGGTTGTATTGTCTCCCAATCGCATCTAAAGTTTCCATGGCTTGGCAGCCTAAATCCACCAAACTATTTTTAACATAGGTATAATGATGCTCAGAAGGAATGTTTTGATACCATGCCTTCAGTCCGCTGTCTTGTTTGACCTCAAATGGGAATGGATGAAGAATAGGTGGAATTATTTTTGGTTCAGACTTACTTAAAATGCTCGCCTTTATTTTTCCTAGAAGAATTTTAGTTTCGAATGCTCCAGATAGCAGCATTCTAAATGTCAATTTAATTTTGGAGGAAGAAGCGTGTGTAAACACCTGTTTGATAAGATAGGTCTCAAAAGGTTCAGCTTCGTCTTCGTCTAAAAGAAGCCATTTTTTCATGAGTACTTCTCGCAGTTCTTTAAACTTCCCTTTAACCATCAGCTCTTTCACATACTCATGCCCATAACCCACGGTACTGTCTCCACCGTGTCCGGAGATGAGGATATCGCTGCCATGAAGCGTAGCTGTATTCATAATAGGTAAGAAAATAGCCGATGGAATAATCATGCTTTCTGGCTTGCATGTCAGTCTTGTTATTTTCTGAATAGACTCGTAAAGGGTTTCCTGTAAGGTTACCTCCACTAATTCAAATTGACCCGAATGGGCAAGCTCATGAGCATATTTCTTTTCAAATGAGGCACTGCCCTCTGAATCGAAAAAGATACCTTTCAGTAGGCCACTAGTTCTAAGATTAATGATGGAACATAACGAAGAAGAGTCCAAGCCTCCGCTTAGGTTTGCGGCTATTTTATCTTTTCCATTTACTTTTGAAAGCGTCACCTTACTTAGCCGCTTTGCGAACGCCGCAATAAGCTCTTCGGCTTTTAAAGTGGTGGTAAAGTTTGGTTGCCAGTAAAAACTGCTTTCTACATTTCCTGCTCTAAAATGTAGTTTTTGACCCGGAAGCACTCTTTTAATGGATTCAAAGAATGTTTCTTCTTGAATAAAATCATTGTTGGTTTCGGGATTGAAGTAGGCAGCTATTTGTGATGCATTTATAGCAGGCATTTCTGGTAAGCAGGCCAATATGGCTCTAAGCTCGTTGGATGCAATGAGCAGGTCATCTTTGAAATAATAATACAGGCTTTTTACGCCAAAAATATCTCTGAAGAGGTCTACCGAAAACTTCATTTTATGAAAATAAACACCTGAAAACTCGGCGTCTATCTCTGAAAGATTATCGAGGTCAAAGAAATCTTTTTCTGGGTAAATGTCTAGCAACCAGCTTTCTTTGGCTTTGTCTTTCATTTTGGCGTTTTGCCCAAACTGTTGGAAAGATTGACCATTACCAAGCATGGTATACCCTAGTTTGCGAAGCAGAGGCTGCAAATCTGGGTAGGTGAGGGCACCATTAAATTGCTGTATGTGAAGAAATTTTGCCAATATACTTTATTGCGATTTTGCTGGATTTATAAAGATAGCTGTCAGAGACTGGATAAAGGGCTTTTGGTACTAAAATCTAAAGTTTGGATGGCAATTATTAAACTGAAATAGGAGTATTTATAAAGAAGAGGGGGAGGTATTGCCCCTTCCTTATTATCTTTGTATTTCCTCATTTCCAGACTGTAGTGAATAAATATATAGACGAACTTAATCCTCCTCAAAAACAAGCTGTTACACACCCAAAAGGCCCTCTGATGATTATTGCAGGTGCGGGTTCTGGTAAAACGCGTGTGTTAACATATAGAATAGCCTGGCTGATAGAGCAAGGAGTTGATCCTTTTAACATTTTGACCCTGACTTTTACCAATAAAGCGGCGGAAGAAATGAAAAAAAGGATTGAGAAGATTATTGGGCCTAATGCCAGAAACCTTTGGTCTGGTACGTTTCACTCCGTTTTTGCTAAGATTTTACGTTACGAAGGAAAAGTTTTGGGTTATACCTCCAACTTCTCTATCTATGATTCTGACGATTCCAAGTCCTTGGTGAAAACCATTGTGAAGGAATTTGGATTAGACGATAAGGTGTATAAGCCGAGGTCTATTTTGAATAGAATTTCTAACGCTAAAAACTCTTTGGTTTCTCATGAAATGTATAATGAGAGCTCCATTTTTAGAGAAGAAGATGCAGGAGCCAGAATGCCAGAAATTGGGAGGATTTACAAAGCCTATGTGCTCAGGTGTTTTCAAGCCAATGCCATGGATTTTGACGATTTGCTTTATAATACCAATGTGCTTTTTAGAGACCATCTGGACATTTTAAATAAGTATCAGCATAAGTTTAGACATGTGCTGGTAGATGAGTTTCAGGATACAAACGTGTCGCAGTATTTGATTACCAGAAAGCTTTCTGCCGTGCATCAAAACATCTGTGTGGTGGGTGACGACGCTCAGAGTATCTATGCTTTCCGTGGTGCTAACATTCAGAATATCCTGAACTTTAAGAAGGATTATCCTGAGCTGGTGACCGTTAAGCTTGAACAAAACTACAGGTCTACCAAGAACATTGTCAATGCTGCCAATTCTTTGATAAAGAAGAATAAAGAGCAGTTTGAGAAGAATGTTTTTACAGATAATGACGAAGGTAAGAAGATAGAAGTGATGAAGGCTTCCTCCGACAACGAGGAAGGCAAAAATGTGGCGAATAAGATTTTTGATGCGAAGCTTACCAACAGCCTGCATAATTCTGACTTTGCCATTTTATACCGTACCAATGCCCAATCCAGAGCGTTTGAGGAGGCATTGCGTAAGATGAATATCAAGTACAGAATTATAGGGGGCTTGTCTTTCTACCAAAGAAAGGAAATTAAAGACGTGCTGGCCTATTTGCGTTACACGGTAAATCAGCAAGACGAAGAGGCTTTTAAGCGTATAATTAACTTACCTAAAAGAGGAATTGGAGATACCAGCGTAGCCAAAATTGCGGTAGCAGCTGCCGAGTCCGGAAAGTCTATTTGGGAAGTGGTATGCCACGCCTCTGAATTTATTGAAGGTGCGGTGGCCAAGAAGATCATGGGCTTTGGAGAGATGATACAGAGCTATATCTTGGAGCTAGAGAAAGATCAAGATGCTCATAGTTTGGCTACGCATATTGCCAAAACCACGGGTATTTTAAGAGAACTGTATGCCGATAAAACAGTGGAGGGGCTTGCCAGATATGAGAATATTCAGGAGCTGTTAAACTCCATCAAGCAGTTTGTGGATAATGACGAAAACGAAGACAAAAGTCTTACCTCTTTTCTTCAAACCGTTTCGCTTTATAGTACATCCGATGCGGATGATGATGATGGTGACACCGACCGTGTAACCATGATGACCATACACGGCAGTAAGGGTTTGGAGTTTTCGCATGTGTTTGTGGTGGGGCTAGAGGAAAACCTTTTCCCTTCTCAGATGATGCTGAACAACAGAGCAGATTTGGAGGAAGAACGCCGTCTGTTTTATGTGGCTATTACCAGAGCAGAGAAAGACCTCACGCTAAGCTATGCCGAAAGCAGGTATAACTGGGGCCGACTGACCTACTGCGAGCCGAGCCGTTTCTTGCTGGAAATAGATGAGGAATACCTAGACATGCCAAAAGACACTAAGCCTACCATGAAGTCTTTTGGGAACGATAGTGATGTTTTACGGTCTTTTCAAAAGCCGACTTTTCTAGGTCAAAGAGACTCGCAAACTTCGGCTAAAACGCCGTCACCCACATCGCCGCCAACTAGACCACCAAGTGCAGGCGTGAGTAAAAGAGAGCAGGTGATTAGTAACCTTAAGCCGGTAACCCAAGCCAGACCGCAGGTGGAGCATAAACCATCTACGAACTTTGTGGCAAGTAACCCTTCTGAGCTCAAGGCCGGAATAAAAGTGGAACACGCCAAATTTGGTTTTGGAAGAATAACCGCCATGGACATGATGGGCAATAGCCATAAAGCAACCGTGGTTTTTGATACAGTGGGTGAGAAAACTTTGTTGCTTAGTTTTGCTAAGTTGCGGGCGGTGGAGTAGGGATTTTGGCTTTGTTGATGTGTGTTGTGACTTTTTGCGGCTATCTCATGCTAGAGAATTGAAAACACTACTGCGAAGCTTCAAGCTCTAAATTTTGAGTTAAATCCTAAGCTTTCAAAAATTATAGCCTAATGATTGGGTGCAGTTTTATCATGTCAGTTTCTTTAGGATGGAATTAAAATTTCCAGACTTAATATAATTTCTTTTTTTCTTGTTAACCTGAATTACATCAAGAAGCCCCAATTTTACTAATGTTTTTAAGTCAGATCTAGCGGTGAAGTTTGAAATATTGAATCTCGTTTCTACCTCTTTGGTGTTTAATACTCTGTCCGAATCATCATTCAAAAGCTTGATTATTTGAGCAGTTCTTTCATTAATTTCAGGAATCTTCATGAATTTTGCCGCCTGAAAAACTTCTTTTTGTTTTCTATTGATGTACTCTTTTAAAGCTTCGTAAGCTTTCTCCATTGTTTTTATATGGTAAGTAATGAAATAGCTATAATCATTATCATCGGATTCGGTATATAGATAGGATTTTTCGTACTGGTTTTTTGTGTCTTGGATTATTTTTGAAATGGATAGATATTCGGTTAACCAATAGCCATTTTTTAACATATACCAATAAAACAATGCCCTAGCAGTCCTTCCATTTCCATCTGTAAATGGGTGAATCCATCCAACCATAAAATGAACTATACATCCTTTTATAATTGGATGTATAAAATCAGCATTATCATGATTGAAAAACACGCATAGGTCTTCAATTAATTTTTCTAGCTCTTTTTTTAAAGGGGGTGAATGTACTATTTCACTTTTTAAATAGTCAACTACGTGCACATCATCATTTTCTCTAAAAGCCCCTTCTTCTTTACGAGAATCTAATGTTTCATTCGAAATTAGTTTATGAATGTATAATATGCTTTTTGGCGTTAAATCTTTGTCTTTGTTTTGAACGATGTATTTCATTGTGATGAAATTGTTCATTATCATTAACTCAGACTTGTTTTTTGGCTTTTTTTCAAGTTGAATCATTTCTTTCGCTTTTTTTCTTGTTGTAATTGCACCTTCTATTTGGCTACTTGAGATAGACTCTTCTATTAATGAGCTTATTATATATTTTGTTTTATCGGTTTCTGCTATTCCAATATTACAGCCAAGAGTTCCTCCTATATGCATATCAAATTGGTGTAGAGCTCTTTGCATAAAATCTGTGATTATGAATGAAAAGGAATGGTTTCCAAAATTGACTTTTTTTGCTTTTAATATTCTATGTAGTTTGATGGCATTCCAAAGTTCAGTGGGGTCGTACTTTTTAGACTTGTATTTGACTTTATCCCAATACATATATTCATCTTGAATACTTTTCATTATTCCATTCATCTGTAATTCAACCATTAATGAAATAGTACTTTTGTCTTCTTTGTATTTTGGAGCTTGTTCAATCATAGTGTACAAATATATAGAAATAGCGAGATTATCCAATAATCTCGCTATTTCTCGTTTTTCAATTATACCCAAAACTAGTCTAGTCAAAACAGACGTCTATATCCAATATTTATCCGCTTGAAAGTATTTATAGCAGGCTAACTGTATCCGTCTAATAAGTGAAATTGGAGATAGTAATTCACACAGCCAAAAGCATTTATTTTTTGGAGGATTATATGAAATTAAATGGGTCTTAGAAATATGATTCTCTCTCTACAAAAGTTTGGAGCTTTGTAAAAGTATAAGTGTGCCTTAAAGCCAGAGGTTTGAAGGCACACTATCGAAGCGGTAAGCTTAGGAGAACGAGCTTCTTAACTTGCTTTTGAGTGCGTCTCCATATGATGTTCTAGCAAATCTTTCAAACTCGCTAGATAGTCAGCAAATACTTTATTTCCCATGTCGGGATGTTCCGCATTGGGCATTGTTATGGGGTTTTCGTCTAGATACTGGTATAGTTCAGGATATTCCTCTTCTATTTTGAGGGTAAGTGCGTTAATTTCGTTGGTGAGTATTTGTATCCTTTTCATAGTGTTTTTGTTTCTTCACCTAAGATACAATTAAATGAGAGATTTTTCTAGAGACCATTCGTTTGTTTGACTTTAGTCTAGGCATCCTATCGCTTAAGTTTTATCCCGCTCTTACGCTGAGTCCACAGTTTTTATCTCGAGGTTCACGTGTTCTCTATTAAATTTTCTACCTCTAAGGGAATAAGTTCTATCACTTAAAATTGAAAATTCAGTAATAAATGAAACTTAATCGATATGTTCTTTCTCTTTTTTCAATAGCTCCCTTAGGCTCTCCAAGTACTCTTTAAAGGCGTTTTTATTTACCCCTTCTTGATCGTCTGATGGAAGGGTTAATGGGTTTTCCTCTAAAGATTGATAGAGTTCAGGATGATTCTGCTCTATCTCCAATGTGAGTTTATTGATCTCTTCTGTTATCAGCTGTAGGTCTTTCATGGTATGATTTATTTGATTTTATAAATAGGTTAAAATAATTGTTCCGACGTCCTTTTTGCTTACAACTGTGGAGGGCGTTCTACATTAAGTATAGTATTATATCTGAAAGTATAATAACTATTGTAAATTCAAAAATAAATGAAAAATATGTGTTGGCTATAATAAAACCCAACTGTTTCATCAACAGATGGGTTCTTTAAATTGCTTTAGAGCTTTAAAAGGGATTTTATCTTATGATAAACCTCCGTATTTTCATAAATACCTTGGAAAATCTCAGAACCAGGGCCATAAGCGAAAATCGGAATTAAGGCTGCCGTATGATGTTTGGTGTTAAACTTGATGCTTATTTTGTCTCGTGTTTCACCACTGGTTAATGCTGCTCCACCTGTTTCATGATCTGCGGTTACCACTACTAAGGTGTTTTTGTCTTTTTTGGCGAAGTCTAAAACGACGCCTAAAACTTTGTCAAAATCCAGCTGTTCTGCCACCAGCATTTCTGCGTTATTTTGATGTCCAGCCCAGTCTATATAAGAACCTTCAGACATTAAAAAGAAGCCATTTTTACCTTGACTAAGATAGTCTAAGGCGAGCTGAGTAGCTTCTGGTAGAAAGTCGCCACGACCAAGATGCTTGAAAGGCATTTCTTCTTTTTCTAAAAGGAAACCATATTTTTTGTTGCCGTCCACAGAAGCTGTTAAGTCTATAGAGTCCATTGTGTATCCTTTGAGCTTCATACTTTCAAAGAGATTTTTCTTATCAGAGCGATCTGTGAAGAATTTGAGACCAGCTCCTGCAAAGAAATCAACTCTAGAATTGGCTAACTCAAAGGCTATTTCCTCATGCATGTTTCTACTTTTGACATGAGCATAAAAGCATGCTGGCGTGGCGTGGGTAATGGTGGAAAGACTTACCAGCCCCGTTTTATAGTTTTTGGCTGCCATTTCTTCCAGTATGGTCGGTATAGAAAGTGTATCGGCGTCAACCCCTACAGCTCCATTATAAGTTTTCTGGCCACTGGCAAAGGCCGTAGCACCAGCCGAAGAGTCGGTTACTTTGTGGCTAGAAGAAGAGGTTTTAATGAATCCAATGTTTTTAAACTGTTCAAAATTGGAGGGCGAATCTTTGTAGAAAAAAGCCGTCGAAATTTGACTTAAACCCATACCATCTCCCACTAGCAGGATGACATTTTTAGGTTTATCTTGAGCATATAAACTGCCGCTAAGAAATAGAATTGTGAGTACTTTTAATATTTCCATTTTTTGGGTCTAATGAGTTGAGCCACAAAAGTAGAGGATGTATTATTTAATTTAGAACGCTATTTGTTTTTTAATGGTAAATTAATGCTCCAATGAATAAACAATAGATTTGATATTAGCTTAATGTAGTGCTGTTAGTAGACAGGAATTGAAGGTTTATCTTTACCCAAATTATTGAAATTATAAATGAACAGATTATTAGTTTTTCTTTTCCTTGTTTCAGGTCTTTCTTACGGACAAGGTAACCAAGTGCATTCGCATAATGATTATGCTCAGGATGTGCCTTTTTGGAAGGCTTTCTCTTCCGGTTGTGGTTCTATAGAATCCGATTTGATTTTACAGAATGGCAAACTGATGGTGGCTCATAACGTACCAGACATTAAAGCGGTCAATACCTTTGAAAATCTTTATTTGAAGCCGCTCCAGGTGATTATGAACTCCGAGCAGTATGAGGCTTTTGATTTACAAATACTCATTGATTTTAAAACACGAGCAGAAACTACTTTAAAAGTTTTGATAGCTCAGCTAGAGCAATATCCTGATCTCATTCATTCTAAGAACAAGTCAAAGAAAATTCAATTTGTTATTTCAGGGAATAGACCGGAAGTAGAGGATTATGGTCGTTTTCCGGATTACATCCATTTTGATTATCAAACGGTGGATACATGGCCACAAAATATGTATAAGGTGGCTTTGGTAAGTTTACCTTTTTATAAGTACAGTCGCTGGAATGGAAAAGGAAGGTTGACCAGTCGTGATGAAGCAAAGCTTAAAGCGGTCATTGAACAAATACATGCTAAAGGCAAAAAGGTAAGGTTTTGGGCTACGCCCGATTCTAAAACAGCTTGGTATACGCTTTCTCAATTAGGCATAGACTTTATCAATACCGACGAGCCTTTTGAATGCAATGCATATTTGAAAACACTTTCTGAGGGTTTAGTGCCAAGAATAGAGAAGGAGGAGTTGTCTTTTAAATTGCCTACTGCTAAGTTTAATCAGCCTACCGTCATACTGATGATTGGAGATGGAAATGGTTTAGCACAGATTTCTTCAGGGATTTTGAGTCAAAAGGAGCCTTTAAATCTAACGAGGATAAAGAGTTTGGGTTTAATAAAGACACAAGCTGCAGACGATTTTACGACCGATTCTGCCGCCGGTGGTACGGCCTTGGCCACTGGAAAGAAAACCAACAATAGATACATTGGCTTGGATGCAGAAGGCAGAACATTGAACACCATTTTTGATCTAGCCGAAAAGGCAAAATATAGTACTGGAATAGTAACGACAGACGCCATTACGGGTGCTACACCAGCTGCATTCTATGCTCATGTGGCAGACAGAGATAGCTCCCAGAAGATAGGGGAGTATTTGACAAGAAGCCAGATGGATATTTTTATAGCTGGAGGAGCTAAGGGCTTTATAGGAACCCAATGGGAGAACAGGAAGATAGTAGGTAGCTTATCAGAAATAGCAACAGTTTCAAATGAAAGAATTGGTTTTTTTGCTGCAGATGGCGGTATGCCTTTTATCACAGAAAGCAGGGGAGATTACCTCCCAAACGCCACATTGGAGGCTTTGAACTTTCTAGAAAAGAAGAATAAGCCTTTTGTCTTATTGATAGAAAATGGTCATATAGATGGAGCCGGTCATGCGAATAAAGCGAAAGCCTTGGCTGCCGAAGTAAGAGATTTTGATAAAGCCATAGGTTTGGTGATGCAGTATGTAGATAGTCACCCAGAGACTCTATTAATCATTACAGCTGACCATGAAACAGGCGGCGTAACCTTACCGCATGGCTCAGAAGGTGAAATGGAAATTCAGTTTCATTCAGACGACCATACGGGTATATTGGTTCCTCTTTTTGCTTATGGGAAAGGTGCAGAAAAGCTACAAGGTATTTATGAAAACACGGAGGTATATCAGAGAATGCTGGAGTTTATTAATAGTCATAAATAGTTCTACTAAGAGAGGTGTCCTTTAATTGTGGCAAAGCCTAAGCACCTAGGGTTATAGGTTGATGTGAACCGTCTAGGCCTATTCGAATGGGGAGCGTTTCTCTTACAGAAGACTCAATGTTTCTGCCTGCGAGTAATTGGTCGTGTAATTGCTGGCATCCCATATTCTTACTTTCCAGTAGTACTGCGTAGCGGTACTTAACTTTTGACCTTCATACGCGGCATTATTTTGGGTAGATTTTATTTGACCAGAATCCCATAAATCACCTTTGTTTAATTGCAGGTTTTCCAATGAGGAGGCCACCAAAACTTGATAAGCTTTTTGAGATTGAGCGGTTACTGGAATATCCCATTTAAAGGCTGTTTTAGGGCCATCAGTTGTTGCTGAAATTTCCTGAGGCCCTTTAGAGAACTGGTCTGAATATGCGTTTCCTAATGATTCCAATTTGTTTCTCAGAGCAATTTTAGAAGATTCCCATGCTGGATTGGCGGCGAGGTTGTTTATTTCTAATGGGTCGTTTTTAAGGTCATAGAGCTCTTCTATCTCTTTTTCGTTTCTGTATCTGAAGTATTTCAAGTCTTTAGTTCTCACACCTTCACTTGGTGGAATAGACGCAAATTCCCAGAGGTGTTCTACTAAAACAGTATCTCTGTTTAATGGGGTAGATTCTTCTCTATTAACAAAAGAGAGCAGACTGTTTCCTTGCCAAGAAACTGGTTTCTGAGCACCAGCCAAATCTAGCATAGTGGCAGGTACATCAATGTTCATGACCATGTTGGTCACACGATTATGACCTTCTTTTCTTGGGTCGTTTATAATCATAGGCACCCTTAAAGAATTGTCATACATCAGCCATTTTCCAGCCAATTGACGTTCTCCCAAGAAATAGCCATTGTCGCCCATTAAGATAATTACGGTGTTTTGGTCCAAACCCTTTTCCTTTAGTTTAGCTCTTATTTTACCTATTTCTAGGTCAATACCAGATATCATTCTGTAATAGCCTTTGACGCTGTGTTGGTATTTTTCTGGTGTGTCGTATCTCCAGGTCCATCTTAATCTGTTGAAGCCCGCTTTAACTTTCTCTGGTAAAGCATTGAAGTATTTGTCGTCCGCTATTTGAGGATCTGGAATAGTGATATCTTGATAAAGGTGGTCGGTTTCTTTTTGCCAGAAATATTGGTCTTCGGCACCATCGGCAGCATGAGGGGCACTAAAACTCAAGGATAAACTGAATGGCTGGTCTTTGGGTGCATTTTCAATGAAATCCAAACCTTGCTGACCGGTATATCTCGTTAAGTGAACGGTGTCTGCACCAATGGTCTTATAAAAGTAGCTTTCTTTGTCGGGTTTGTTGGCCCTATCGTAATCGTCAATCACGTTAAATAAGGCGTCCTTTTCGGCATACTTAATACCAAGCTTTCCGAAAAAACCTGTGTAGTAGCCATTTTCTCTTAGGACAACAGGATATGCTCTTTGCATGTATTCTTTTCTGACATCGCCCGTACTAAAATTGAAATTATGGGTACGTTCATGCAGGCCACTAAGTAAACTGGCTCGGCTGGCGGCACAGATAGGCGTGGTGACCATAGCGTTTTCAAAGTAGGTACCCGTTGCTGCCAGTTTATCCATTTCAGGGGTATGGATAATGTTGTTGCCAGCAAATCCTAAGGCGTCCCAGCGTTGGTCGTCGGTGAGTATAAAGATGATATTTGGTTTTGCCGCCTCTTTGTTTGAGAGCGTTTTACAGCCATATATACCAATAACTAATAAGAAGAGCGATAGGGTAACTTTAGTGTTCATTTACAATAGGTATTTTAATACCTAAAGGAAAAAACAAATATTGAAGTTTCTGTTATATACTGTCCAATGCGGAGGGTTTAATTCACCCCAGAGAATCTTGGATTTACGATACTGTTATTTACCGAACCAAAAGTGAAATTAAGTCCAAAAGAAGTATAGTATTCAAAAGAGGTAGGAAGCTGTTGTCCTCCTAAAAGAATCTCTTCATTACTGGTAGCGGTTTGTGCCAAAGAAATCTGGTTTTTTACCTGAGCTCCGTAGCCATAAAGACGAAGAGATACACCTTGAACAATTCTCCAGCTCAATTCTAACTCCATACTCAAACGGAATTTCTCAGGATCGTCAAGATATTGGTAACCGTTTAATTCGGCAGAAAAATTACCCCAAGGTTTTGTATAACCTAATATGCTGGTTATCTGATGGTATGGCTTGGTTTCTAGTGTTTTATTAAATATGGTTCTTTCAAGATAATCTAATCTTCTGTATCCAGCCTGATAAATCCATCTGAATTGTTCTTTGTTAAAGTCTTCAATCGGGAAAATGGAGTATTCTATGGCAGGGGCTAAGCTTCCAGAAAAGTCAATATTAGAATAGATGGAATGGTAACCTTTCATGAGCCCACCAACACTCCAGTTTTTAGCAAAAGTGGAAACATAAAGCATGTTAAATCCATAGCTATTTACTTTTACCGTTTCTGTTTTCTCATCCAGTGTTACAGCATTGTTTGCTTGATTTAAATAGGAGTAAAAACTGTACTTGGATTTGTCTGTGGTACGTCCTCCTCTAAAATTTGTATCAAACTTAACGGCCTTTTTATTACTCTCACCTGAAAGTCTTCCAGAGCCACCAACACCAAAAATCCAGTTATTCCAAGGGTCTTGGTCTTTATCGTCTTTTGATAGTGACTTTGCACCTTTAGGGAAAACAATCTTAACATCCTTAGCCATTTCTGTATGAGCCACATAATGCAGTAGTCCTTGACTAACGTGGCTGAGTACTTTTTGACGAGCTATGGCTTCGGAGTCATTTTGACCAGTAATAAATTCCACATTTTGGTCACAACCTTGCAATGCATGTTGCCCCATGAAATTTAACTGATAATTTCTTCCACCGCTGGCATTGCCTTGGTCTGTAATGAGTATTTGAATATCTGCGGTAGCTTGGTCTCTAGTAAAAGTAAAGTAACTGAGTTCTGTTAATAAGAAAGTTTCATAACAGTGTGCTTGCTGACAGTTGATATATAGTTTTGGTTTTTCCTGAGCAGATAAATTTGCAACTGAAAACAGGGATAATAAGCAAATAAGTAATTTGGTCTTCATTCAGGAAAAGGTTATTAGTGAGCACATTATATAAACCTTTAAATATACAAACTCTTATAAAAACTTGAAGTATAGAGTCTCCGAATGCTTGTATTTAATAGGCAAATGTCTAAATTCTAAAGGTTTGAATGTTTAATATCTCGGTTTTTATAGCTTTTAGAGGCTCATTCTAATAGGGAAATAAACAGTTAGTTAAATATTGATTATGTAATTGAAAATAAAATAAATTCAGAATGTTCAATAATATTTGAAAATAAAACATGTGTTAATAACTGTTACTTTAAACCTTAAAGGATTTAGGAATTTAATTGCCTTAAATACAGTTGAATGGTATTTTCTAGACCCATATACAGGGCATCGCAAATGAGGGCATGACCAATAGAAACTTCCAGTAAGCCAGGGATATTTTTATGAAAGTAAGCTAAGTTTTCCAAGCTTAAGTCGTGGCCAGCATTGATTCCTAAGCCCAGTTGATTCGCTCTTTCCGCTGCCGCTACAAATGGCTTTATCGCTTTTTCTGCGTTATCGGCATAACCGCTTGCGTAACTTTCGGTGTATAATTCTATGCGGTCTGTTCCTATTTCTGCTGCTCCCTCTATCATTCTGATATCTGGATCTACAAATATGGAAACTCTGATTCCAGCGTTTTGATATATTTTCACCAGTTCTTTAAGGCGATCTTTGTGGGTAATGGTATCCCAGCCCGCATTAGAGGTAATGGCAGAAAGTGTATCTGGAACCAAAGTGGCTTGTGTAGGTAAATTGGCCAATACCACTTCTTGGAAACGACCTTCAGTAGGGTTGCCTTCAATATTGTATTCAGTGGTAACAATCTGCTTTAAATCAAAAACATCTTGATATTTAATATGCCTTTCGTCTGGTCTAGGATGAATGGTGATTCCCTCAGCACCAAACCTTTCACAGTCTAAAGCGGTGTTTACAAGATGGGGCATATCGTGTCCCCTTGAATTTCGTAAGGTGGCTATTTTATTGATATTGACAGATAATTTCGTCATTTTTGCTCGCTGAGCCCGCAGGGCAGTTAATTTATTGCAATTTAAGTATTCCGCATTTCAATACATCATACCAGTTTTGATAGTTTTAAGATGCCCAAATAAAAGATAAACATGTCATTAAAATCTACAATAGACGCTGATATTAAAACAGCCATGCTAGCAAAAGACAAGGTCAGATTATTGGCTTTGAGAGATATTAAAAAAGTTATTTTAATAGAAGAGTCTAGGCCTGGAGCTGCAGACGAGCTTACAGAAGCGGAAGAAATGAAGATTCTTCAGAAGGCTGTAAAGCAGCGTAGAGATTCTGCTGATATTTATAAGGATCAGAATCGCCCAGATTTATTAGAAAAAGAAGAAGCAGAGATAGCGGTGATTTCGGCGTATTTACCGACCGCCATGACCGAAGTAGAACTAGAGACTGCCGTTGAGGAAATTATCACCCAAGTAGGAGCAAGTTCTCCTGCAGATATGGGGAAAGTAATGGGTGCGGCTAGTAAGGCATTGGCAGGAAAAGCAGAGGGGAAAGACATCTCTGTAATGGTGAAGAAATTGCTAGCGAAATAAAATTTTATGTACTTTAGAATTGGTTGAGCTCGTTAAGGGTTCAACCAATTTTCTTTTAAATCTAAATCCGAAATGTCGACAACAGACCTTTTACTGCTTATACCTATCGTTATGGGGGCTTTTAATGGCTTCAAGAGAGGATTATTAGTGGAGGTAATAGGGATAGTAGCTTTTGTGGTGGCCATCTTATTTGGTTTCCGCTTTTTAGGTTTAGGTATGAATGTTTTGTCAGATTTTCTTGGCGAAGACTTTACAGGAAGAATGCTCCCATACTTGAGTTTCTTACTCATCTTTTTTCCTACCGTTTTCGCTATAACTAAAATCGGCTGGATTTTCAGAAAGGCCTTAAGGTTAACTTTTTTGGGTACTTTGGATGGCCTAGGAGGAGCTGCTCTTGGAGCTATTTTATGGTTTTTTGGAATCAGTGTTTTAATATGGCTAGCCTCGGCCATTGGAGTTACTTTACCAGAGAAATATATTGCAGAGTCTGACGTATATCCATTTTTACTAGATTTCGCTCCAACTCTTGTTTCTAAGGTAAGTGGTTATTTGCCGTCTTTGGGTGAGGTTTTTGAGAAGTTTAACGAGTTGGGGGATAGGTACAGGGAGAATTGAATTTACCGACTTTTATACAGTTTACTTCTTTCTTTTACTCCCGTAGATTACGCGAATTGTATTAGGGTTATTTTGTTCCCGTAGATCACGCAAATTAGATTCAGGGTTATTCTGTTCCCGCAGATTTCGGTGATTACGCGAATTGTATTAGGGTTATTCTGTTCCCGCAGATTTCGGTGATTACGCGAATTGTATTAGGGTTATTTTGTTCCCGTAGATCACGCAAATTAGATTCAGGGTTATTCTGTTCTCGCAGTTCTCGCCGATTTTTATTTTAAAGCTTATTGACTTTCCTGAAAATTGATTTAGAAATATCTGAGGAATTGAAATTAACTAAAATGCCCAATCTTTTATCTGCTAGTCGTAAATAGGTCATAATTTGCTTATGATGAACTTCCGCTAAGAATTCAATCGATTTTATTTCGATAATTACTTTGTCTTCTACCAAAATATCAATGCGAAAGCCAATGTCCATTTTAACATTATCGTAGATAACGGGAAGGCCTACTTGACTTGCAATTTTTAATCCAGCTTTTTTCAGCTCATAACATAAAGTAATCTCATAAACAGATTCAAAAAGACCTGGACCAAGTTCATTATAAACCTTAAAAATAGCTCCTCTAATGATATAAGAAATGTCGTTTTCAGTCATTGTTGTGTGTCAGTCAAGCAATTAGTGTGAACACAAACTACAAAATAAAAAGGAAAACAAAGATTCTTGATACCTCACAATAAGTCATTGTTTTAAAGATATCTATGAAATTGGCCAAATCTGCGGGAGTAAATTGGAGAAATACTCTGAAATTACAAAAAGCAGTGTTTTAAAGAAATCTGCGAGATTATCGAAATCTGAGGGAGTAAAGCGGAGAAATACTCTGAACTCACAAAAAGCAGTGCTTTAGTAGTATCCGCGAGATTAGCGAAATTTGCGGGAGTAAAGCGGAGAAATACTCTGAACTCACAAAAAGTAGTGTTTTAGTAGTAGCTGCGAGATTAGCGAAATCTGCGGGAGTAAAGATGAGAAATACCCTGAACTCACAAAAAGTAATGCTTTAAAGGTATCCATGACATTACTAAAATCCGCGGGAGTAAAAAGGAAACAAAAAAAGGAAGACCGAAGCCCTCCTTTTTTTATCATAAACTGAAACATTACTTAATCATCACCTCTGCCTAAGAATATCATGACATAGTAAGCCAAGTTGGCTACTGCAGCTAAAGCACCTACCACGTAAGTCATAGCCGCCCATTTAAGAGCATCTTTTGCTTGAGCGTGTTCTTCACGATTCACTATATTTCTAGATTCCATCCATTTTAACGCTCTGTTAGAAGCATCAAATTCAACAGGAAGTGTAATTAAAGAGAATGCCGTAATGGCTACGTTAGCAACAATAAGCACCATTAAAAGAATGTTGCCCATGGCTGAACCCTGCGTAATCATATAAAAACCACCCATAAATAAGAACATGTTAAGCATACCCATTACTCGTCCAGCTATACTGGCGGCAGGTACTAGCGTAGATCTTAATTTAAGAGCAGCATAAGCCGTGGCATGCTGAACTGCGTGACCCACCTCGTGAGAGGCTACCGCAGCAGAAGCCGTACTTCTACCGTTATAAACATCAGAGCTTAGGTTTACTGTTTTATCTTGAGGGTTGTAATGGTCTGTCAGTTGGCCATCCACCTGTGTAATTCTTACATCGTAAATGCCATTGTCGTTGAGCATTTTTTGAGCTATTTCTGCTCCACTAAGTCCGTTACTCAAACCTACCTTTGAGTATTTTTGGAACTTTCCTTTTAGTCTTCTTGAAACCAGCCAGCTGATTCCCATAAAAACTATACTTAAAATGATAATAGGATGCATGTGCGTTATTTAAATTATTATTAATGGTGAAAAATTTAAGCGGTCAAGCTTTTGTAAAATATGGAATAATCTTTTTCCTTTTATGCTAAGATAACGAAGAATTATAATTTCAGATTCCCTTGAAGATATTAAATCATGGGCAATGGTCTTAAATCAGGACAATTGGTCTTTTTTTCTGATAAAAAATGAAATCGCCAATGCTGTCAAACCAAATACTAATACGAAAATAATACCCTGCATCGTGTGCAAGAATGTGGCCAAAGTAATGCCGTCTTGAGGGTTTAAGCCATAAAGACCTACTATTTTACCCACCAAGAAATGATAAGAACCTATACCCCCTATAGTAGGGGCTGCCATACCAATGGTTCCCATGACCAAAATAGTTAATCCTGCCAAGGGGCTAATGTTTGCTGTCTGTGGAATAGCGAAACAAAGAAACCAGGTCATCAAATAATATAAAGACCAGATAAGAATGGTATGCCCAATAAATGCTTTCGGGTTTTTCAAGTTTCTGACACTGGTAAATCCAGACCAAAGACCCAAGACCACACCTTTTATTTTGCTGTAAAGCGGCTTCTGAGAAAGTATTTCGTCGTTTCTAAGAATCCATCGCCAAGCTAAAAAGGCTGCCAAAGCCATAAAAGTTATGACGCCTATAATGATGGAAGGGTTTCCTATTTTGTCTCCGACCAGTTCTATGAAAAACGCTTTCAATCTGTCAAACTCTAGAATGAGGTTAAGACAAATAAGGAAAAGCAACACTAAAACGTCAATCACCCTTTCTGCCACCACGGCTCCAAAAGACTTCTCAAAAGGAACATCTGAAAGGTTTTTTAAACTAGCCGAACGAGCTAACTCACCTGCACGTGGTAAAACCAGATTGGTGACATAGCCGATTAAAACGGAGATGGTACTTTTAAAAGCAGAAGGGTCGTAGCCCAGGGGCTGCAGCATTAATTTCCATCTATACGCCCTGCTCCAATGTGCCAAAAGAGCCATTACGGCCGATAAGGCCACCCAGAAATAATTGGCATTTTTTATGGTTTCCCATAAGATATTAAGGTCAATTCCCTTTAAGACAAACCACAGCAAAGAGCCGGCTATGGATATAGAAATAAGGTATTTAAGTATGTTTTTGAAGTTCATTTCTTAGGAAAGTAAAAAGGTCAATCTCTGTACAAATGTACATGAAATTGACCTTCAAAAAGAATGCCTTATTTATTTAATGATTCGGTTGTTTTCGTCGGGAAAAACAACGACAGGCTTATGTGTTGCTGCTTCTTCTGGTGTCATCCATGCGTAAGAAATAATGATAACAATATCTCCTGGCTGTGCTTTTCTAGCGGCAGCACCATTCAAACAGATAATACCAGAGCCTCTTTTACCTTTAATGGCGTATGTTTCTAATCTTTCGCCGTTGTGATTGTTGACAATCTGCACTTTCTCATTTTCTCTAATTCCAGCGGCGTCCAGCATGTCTTCGTCAATAGTCACACTACCGACATAGTTTAGCTCCGCTTGAGTAACTTTTACTCTGTGAATCTTAGATTTGAAAACGTTAACTAGCATTTTCTATGGTTTTGTTTGCTCTTAAAAAGGATTACAAAATTAGCAATCCTTGATTGGATTCATAACCATAATGGAGTAGAATTAATTCAAAAGCCCCATTCTTTGACCTATCACTAAACAAGGGCTGTGTAAATTTCTATTATTTGTCTTCCATGGCTTATATTGGAATCATGAATTATCTAATTACAGGAGGAACGGGTCTTTTAGGCAAAGAATTATCCAAGCTTTTGCTACATAAAGGGCATGAAGTGAGGGTGCTTTCTAGAAGCAAAAGAGAAGATAGTGAAGTCAAATATTTCAAATGGGATATTGACAAAGGTGAAGTGGAATTGGATGCTCTTCCGAATGTGGATTGCCTTATTCATTTGGCGGGAGCTAGTATTGCAGATAAAAAATGGACAGAAGACCGGAAGCAACTCATTATCGATTCTAGGGTGGATCCTCTAAAACTTTTGGCGACTAAATTTTCTGAGCTGAAAGCGTTTCCTAAAGCCATCATTTCTGCATCGGCAGTTGGTCTTTATGGTTTTGACACAGGGGAAGAGGAGCTTTCGGAAGATTCTGAAGCAGGTACCGACTATATTTCTAAAGTGGTGGTGGAATGGGAAAAGGCCGTGGATGAGTTTGCTCAAGTTTCAAAATGCCGAGCAGTTAAGCTAAGAATAGGTATAGTGCTGGACAAAGATGGAGGGGCGTTGCCACAACTGGCCATGCCTGTGAAGTTTGGGATTGGCTCTGCATTAGGAGATGGTGAACAATGGATTTCATGGATTCACACGTCGGATTTATGCCGCTTGTTTTATAAGACCTCTTTAATGGAAGACTTAGAAGGAGCTTATAACGCAGTAGCACCCCATCCGGTAAGAAACAGCGAAATGATACGGGTTTTAGGGAAAGTCTTAAAAAGACCTATTTGGGCACCGCGTGTTCCTGGCTTTGTGGTGAAAATTATACTTGGTGAGCGTGCACAGCTGGTGCTGGGTGGAAATAGAGTTTCTGGCAATAAAATAGAGAAAAATGGCTTTGGCTTTAAGTACCAAAGTTTAGAGGAAGCCCTAAATCAAATTTATAACTAAACTTTAGCATTATGTCTTGGCCGGTTTTACTGTTTTTTATTGGAGGTTTGATATGGCTTTATATCCTGTGGGATAAGCGGAAGAAAAGGAAATAAATTCTACAAAGCTTGGTTGCTAGGCGTTCTGATATGGAAGACCAAATACATTTTGTGATATCTAATAGAAGACAACTATTTCTAGGACATTACAGACAGCATAGACATTACCCTAATTCACCTAGCTAAAGGAAGCATGATTTCGGACTGGATTCAGCAAATGCTATAAGAGCTATTTTAATTAAATAATGGAAAGTTTAAATAGAAAGAGGCCGCATGACTGCGACCTCTTTTGATATATGAATGGCTTTCTTGGAGTAACTCAACTTTTCAATATGACCGTATAATAAATGGGTATTGTTTTACTGGGATTAAGTTTTGTTTTTGTGCCCCGAATATGTAACCACTGTATATAGAAGGCTATGTTTTATTCTTCCTTGTATTGCTTTAAAAGACCATTCTACGGTAAATGGTGAATTAAATGTTTCTTGGGATTTTATTATCATATTAAATTTATATTGTTTTTTTCGAAAGAAGTGGTTTTTTTGAATTAGGCTTAATGGCCAAATAGCTTATTATGCTAAACGAATTGTTATGTACAAGGGTGAAAAAATAGTAATTTTGAATTATGGCGGTAAATAACTTATTAGATACAAGCACTGTTAGTTTAAGCGATATTATTGGTAATGGGAAGACCTATTCCGTCCCACCATATCAGCGAGACTATAGTTGGAGAAAAGATCAATGGGAAGATCTTTGGAACGATATATTGGCAATAAATGAGACGGGCAACGTTCATTATATGGGTTCAATTGTTCTCCAGAATATGGGAGATAAGAAATATCATGTAATTGATGGACAACAAAGATTTTCAACACTTACCATTATTGTTTTAGCTGTAATTAATAGACTGAATTCGCTTATTGATGAGGAGATAGAGATAAAAGATAATAAGGAAAGAGTCTCTCTCTTATCTAAAAAATATATTGGTGATAAAGACCCAGGCTCATTGACATATTCATCAAAATTGCAATTGAATGAAAACAATGATAGTTTTTTTCAGTCTAATCTGCTTGTTTTTAGACAACCTACAAATGTAAATACTTTACTAGACTCAGATAGACAAATTTGGAATGCCTACAATTATTTTGTGGAAAAAGTTGATGAACTCTTTTTGAACGAAAAGGCTGGAGAGAAAATTACAAATTTCTTAAACAAAGAAGTTGCTGAAAAGCTGATGTTCATTCAAATCGTAGTTGAAGATGAATTAAGTGCTTACACGGTTTTTGAAACTCTAAATTCTAGAGGTGTAGGTTTAACTGTAACAGACTTGTTGAAGAATTATTTATTCTCAATATCTTCTAAGGTAGATCTTCCACATATTAAAACGAAATGGAAAAAGATTGTTGACATTATTGGGTTAGATAATTTTCCCACTTTCTTAAGGCATTATTGGATTTCAAAGAATAAACTGATTAGACAAGAGTATTTATTTAGGGCGATTAAAGAATCAATTACAGATTCACCTAACGTAATTATTTTGTTAGATTCGTTAGAGGAAAATGCAAGACTTTACAAGGCTTTGTCAAACTATTCAGATTCTTTTTGGGGGGGGCACAGGGAAATAAAAAAAAGAATAAAGGAACTCACTTTGTTCAAAGAAAAACAGGCCTATCCCATATTAATTGCTGCATATAATAATCTTAGCCAAGAGGACTTCGCGAAGGTTTTGAAACTAGTTTCAACTATAACCTTTAGATACACTGTGATTGCTAAACTTCATACCAATTTAAAGGAAGATGTTTATAATAAAGCGGCGATTAAGATAAGTAATAAAAAAGCTAGGACTGTCACTGAAATTGCTCAGTTGATTAGGACATTATATCCTACTGATAATGATTTTAAAAATGATTTTTCCTCCAAGTCGATTAGTACAAAGCGGGGTAAAAAAATCGTTAGATATATTTTGTATTCTATAGAGAATCATATTAGTCAAGCTGATTATGACTTTGAAGAGAATCCAGGGACAATTGAACACATTTTGCCAGAGAATGGAAATGGAAATTATCTAGAGGAATTTCCACAAGCGATTCACGAATCTGTGGTTTATAGATTGGGTAATTATACTCTTTTAGAAGAGGATAAAAATCGGAGCTGTGAGGCTTTACCTTTTTCTGAGAAAAAAGAGATTTTCGCTACGTCTCAATATAAACTAAGTAAAGAAGTGAATTCAAATGTTTGGAGCCCCAATTCTATTGACATTCGTCAAGAGAGACTTGCAAATTATGCATCTTCGATTTGGAGGATTTCACAATATGATTGATGATCGTCTAGATGATATTTCCCCCTTTCAAACTCCCCCTGTTCGTCGATAGGAGGACAAGTTAGCGTCAAGGGCTCCAAGACTAAACACCCAAACAGCACCAATTTGCAAAACTGAAATAAAGTGGTGAATTTGTATTGCTAAAGCTCAGGGTGACCTGAGCATGCATAGGTTTACAATCATAAATAAAAACACAATGAAACTAGGAGCATTTTCAATAAGTCTTGCGGTAAAAGACATTCATAAATCTAAGGCCTTTTATGATAAACTAGGGTTTACTTATAAAGGCGGAAACATAGACCATAACTGGATTGTGCTCAGAAATGAGAATACGGTCATAGGTCTTTTTCAAGGCATGTTTAAAGACAATATCATCACCTTTAACCCTGGGTGGGATAGCGATGCACAGCATTTAGAGGAGTTTGACGATGTAAGACTTATACAAAAACAACTAAAAGCACAAGGTATAGCACTTACTGTTGAAGCAGATGAAAATACCACAGGCCCAGCTCATATCACCTTAACAGACCCAGACGGTAACAATATTCTTATAGACCAGCATAGGTAGGAGAACAAATATGTATTTACTAAGAGATTAGATATTTTATTCAAACACCGGATTAATAGCATTAAATAAGTTTCACAAATCCCCAGTGCTTTGCTAATTTTTAATTCTCAGTCCTTCACGAATGCCATCCATATCACTTTTATTGAAACCTAGACTTTCAAATAGCTCGAAATCGGCTTTAATCACATCTTTCCATGTGGTTTTTTTTGTGATTTTGGACTTGGAATATTTTAGATATATGTTTTCGGCATTTTTTACCTCTCCAGTAAATAGATAGTAGTGGGCTAGATTGCTCTGCAATAATAAATTATTGGCATTTTTGCCCAAGCCAATGGTGAGGTATTCTTTTGCTTTTTTGAAGTTTTTTATCAATAAATTGTAATGTCCAATGGCATTATAAATAGTGTCATTTTCTACGTCAAGACTTATTAATTCTTCATATTTTAGTATTAACTTCTTATAGTCTTTTACCGCAGCAAATCCTCTGATTTCTTCCTCTATGGACTTAATGCGGTCATTTTGGGTCATGTTTTCTGTTTCATTATAACAGGCATTTAATTCATTTTTGAGAATCAGCGTTTTCTCGCTTTGGCTAAAAGCGTTGTATGCTTTAGGCGTATATTTTTTAATTATTTTGTCGGTTCTACAGCTGCAGATTTGCTTTGCTGTTTCATTTTTATTCAGAAAAGAATTTAGACATTCGATGCTTAGGTTTTGCTTACTTACTGTGCTCCAAACATCCACATATTCTTCTACCGCTACGATAGCAGACACTTCAATAGTTACAAAAACGCCCTCCAAAGAACTTGGATTTTTAAAACATAAATACACCGAACCCGATTTTAAATCATCTACCATCACTACGCCATCTTTAGCGTTTTCTCTGCTTCCTTCTTTGTATGTTTTAGGGTCTGAATTGGGCCAAAAGCCTAGAATGTCTTTTTTTATAAATTGATTATGACCTTCTATGTCGGTTAAGTAAATATCCACCACCCCAGCACCCGTGGGTTTCAAAACTTGAAAAGCGGCCTTAGCCGTGAGGCCAATGGTGGTATTTTCTATGGCACTGTTTAAAAGTAAATTGGTTAGTTGAAGCCCTAATTTTAGGTTTTTATTCAGCGGATTGGCCTCGCTTTCATTTGGACTGGTAGTGAATGAATAAAACCATTGAACCGTGTTTTTAGGTAAATCTATTTTTATTGAATTCTTTGTTTTGCCACCAATTCTAGTGGCAGAATTCAAATAAAAGCTCTGTTCGTCATGCAGACTAACTACTTTTTTTACGGTTTGGTAGGATTGACCACTCAAAGAAAAACTGATAAAACTAAGTACGAAGATTGTTTTTAGTTTCATAAATGCTTGTTGCATGTAGATAGATTGGTACTGATGAGTGTTTGTCTTTAGAACCTGTGGGCTATTAAAACAATTTTATAATAAAGCTCAAAGGTATTGCTTAACGCACAAAACCCGTCATCTATTTCTTAATCTAACGTAACTTCGATATAAGAAAATGGCTTTAAGAGCTTAATATTGGTATTGCCTCCGCTCTTTAATTTATTCTTTAGTTTCGCCACTAATTCAGGATTGGCTTTTGCCACATTTTCGGTTTCTTTTTTATGGTCTAATAAACCTTTCGAGTCTCCCTAGGGGCTCTAAGAAAGCCAACCACAAAAAAAAGAGACCACTAAAGTCAGTCTCTATAAAAATAATAAAATTGAACGCTGCACTGTTCTAGAAACTTTACCAATTTTCTAGTCTCCCGCAGACAATCCGAGATAACGAAAATATTTAGTCTAAAGGTTTTATATTAAAATGGTTAGTGTAGTATCCCCCTAAAAATAAGACCGTTTAAAAACAAGAAATTAGCCAAATTTAAACGGACATGAATCAGTAAAAAAAACATCTCCTTCGAGTCTTTAAATCCCTTGAATTTCAGCATTATTGTTAAATGATTTTTTAAACCAAAGTGCTGAAACGCATAAAGTGTTGATAGTTAAAAGGATAAGTTGTTTAGTGCTACTCTTGATTTTTGCATTTCAAATAGGTGCAAAAGCACAAAGCAATAACATTTTGATTTTTGGGAGGGTAGTAGATGCTGCGGAAAACCCAATTCCTTTTGCAACAGTATATTTAAATAACACCTCCTTTTTTAGCACGACCGACACTTTGGGCAATTACAAACTTTGGGTACCTGCCTATCTTCAAAAATTAGAATTAGTGGCTAGTTTCGTTGGTTTTAAGCCTGGGAAAGTAACATTAAGTCAAGATGGGAAAAGCAAAAAAGTACTGTTCCGCCTAGAATCTAGAACAGACCTTGCTGAAATAAGGGTTACCGCCAAAATGGACAGATTTTGGAGAAGAAAGTGGCGAATTTTTCAAGATGGACTTTTGGGCGACACACCTTTCGCTAGTAAATGCGAAATCTTAAATCCGGGCGTAATAAAATTAGATTATGACAAAACGCAATCAATCGTAACAGCCTATTCTAGAGAGCCACTTTTGATTGTTAACAAGGCTTTAGGCTATAAATTACAAGTGGACGTCGATTTTTTTGAGTCGGATGGGAAACTTACCTATCAAGCCACCAATAAGTTCTTCGATAGCCTTGAAGTAAATTTGGTAAAAGATTTAAAGAAAATTTATAAAAACCGCCGACGTGCATATGACAATTCATTCCGAAATTTCTTGGTTTCATTAGTTAACGGAACTACTGCCGAAAATGGGTTTATTATATTTCAAATGAATGAAATTCGAAATTATTACTTAGGAAAAGTAAGTTTGGATGATGGCTCGGTTGATGGCTTTTTTCATAAAGCCATAGTTAGAGATTTATTACAGAAAGACAGCCTTACGGATGAATATAAGCTGGTTACAGATTTACCGCTGCTCATTTTCAATAAGAATGTAGCCAATAGAAACTCCCCTTTCAGCGATTATCCGTATGCTTTTTCACAATTAGAAGTTCCAAATAAGTATTTCACATTTAATAAAAATGGATGGTTGCTTAAGCCCAACAATATGCTTTTGCGTAATAATTGGGGCGAGGAAGGTATTTCAAACCTATTACCGGATGACTTTGAAATTATTGAAAAGCCAGATTTTATGTTAAAAACTGAAGTAGAGAAAATAGAGCCATTCAAAAGATCTGTCAAGAAACCTACATTACCCGATAAGATAATTCTGAAATAAATTGCAAGCGGCTTTTTTACTTACTTTTTCCAGGTATGTATCTAAAATATAGACATTCATAGCTAATTGATTTTATACCCAATCGGGTATACTTTGCCCTTGAGTCTACTAAATTATACCCGTAATGGTATAAAAAAAGAGACCACCAAATGGCAGTCTCTTTCTCCCGATGGCTATCGGGACTAATCATAGCTAAAAGCCTATTCCGCTCCAGAAAGTTTTCCTGCTGGTGCAGTTTGTGCTGGAGCTTCTTCAGAAAATTTCTTTTCAAAATCACCTGCTTTTACAAGCGTAAGTTTTGATGGGTCTATATGCTTTCTGAAAGCATTGTTTACCTGCTCTAGCGTAAGAGCGTTAAGTTTAGCATCAAAATCGGCATCGTAATTCATGGTTCTGTCTAAGTACAGGTAACCGTTTAGTTTTCCGGCTAGTTCATCGTCTTTTGACCTTGATAATTGACGACTTTGTAACAAACCTTCTTTAGCTTTTTGTAATTCATCTGCTGTAAAACCTTCGTTTCTGACTTTGTTGATTTCTTCTTTAATAGCAGCTTCGGCCTTTTCAGAGTTTTCAGGAGCTAAGATGGCGTAAGTCATAAAAGAACCTGTCTCATCTATAGACGAAGCCGAAAACTGAGAACCAACACCATAAGAAATACCTTCTTTTTGACGTAGCCTCATAGCCAATCTGCTATTTAAGAATCCACCACCTAAAAGATAATTTCCTACATAAAGAGCAGGATAATCCGGAGAGGCATCTGTCATTTCAAGATTGATACCCGTCAGCATCAGCGAGTTGGCTTTGTCTGGTGTTTCTATTTTAGTGCCACCAGCTGGATTAGGAAGATAATCGTTCGCTATTCTTACGAATGGCGTCGGGTTTTTCCAAGCACCAAAACGCTTCTCCAATTCTTTTACTATTTGCTCTTGGTCAAAATCTCCTACAATAGAAACTGTAGCATTAGACATTCCGTAAAGTTTGCTATGCAAAGCTTTCATGCCATCAATAGTTACGGCATCTAGCATTTCTAACTGCTCAGGTATAGAAGGTACATAACGTACATCACCTTTAGGGTAAGGACTCATGGTCTTTCTGAAAACCAATTGTGCCAATGGCATAGGCTCGTTTTGCTGCGATTCTAAACCAGTTTTCATTTCTGATTTAAGATTACTGAACTCGGTTTGGTCAAAAGCAGGGTTTTTAAGAACATCTTCTACCAAAGCAAGCACTTCAGATAAATGCTCTTTAGTGGTATTAATGCCCACCGAAATGGTATTGGCTCCACCACCAATACTCACAGAACTTTCCATGCCATCCAGTTTGTCTTTGATAGCCTGACGGTCAAGGTTTTTAGAACCCCTCATTAGCATAGATGCCGTAAGGTTATCGGTCATGCCTATGCCTGTTAGGCTCTCTTTGGTTCCCACTCTAATGGTCATGCTGGCAGATACTACATTTCCTCTTGTGCCTTTAGAAAGCAAAGCGTATTCCATGCCGTTGCTTAGCTTACCAATAGTGTTTCTGCTGTCGATATTATCTGTAGTAGCCTCAAAAACCTCTGTTACTTCTTCTACTTCTTTGCCTTTATAGTCTTTTACTAAAGCGGCTACATTTGGTGCTTCAGGTACATTTACTCTGTCTGGTGCTGTAGTCGGAATAAACTGACCTACGGTTCTGTTTGAGCCTTTGAAATACTTTTTAGCTACTCTGTTTACATCTTCAAGCGTTACATTTTCTACCGCATCTCTAAACAGGAAGAAAGTTCTCCAGTCTCCTAGGGCTATAAACTCTGTCAGCATTTTAGAAAAAGCTTCCGAATCTCTTGCTACTTGACCTAAATATTTAGCCGTTTGAGATTTTGCTCTGTCTACATCAGCTTGGGTAAATCCAGTTTCTATGGCCTTGTCAATAGTCTCTAAAAATACTTTTCTAGCTTCTTTAATGTCATTGTCTTTAGGCACTACCGCACCAAAATAACTGTAACCAGGCTCTTTAAGTGACCTAGCATAGCCAAAGACTTGTGAAGCCAGTTTGGTGTCTACCATAGCTTTGTACAAAGGACCCGACGGAGCAGAAGCCAATGCGTCAGAAATAACATCCACCGCCGCATAGTCTGCATGCGTTCCTGGAGGTACGTGATACATAGCACCTAAAAACTGCACATCTCCCATACGGTTAAGGGTAATGTTTCGCTCTGTGTCTTGAGCAGGCTCTTTGGTATAGGTGTCGCTCAGTACTCTGGTTGGTCTTGGAATTCCTCCAAAATATTCATTGACCATTTTAAGTGTAGCTTCAGGATCAATTTTTCCGGCTACTATCAATATCGCATTGTCTGGCTGATAATATTTTTTATAGAAATCTTGAAGCTTATCAATCGGCACTCGCTCCAAATCTTCACGTGAACCAATGGTAGAGTTTCCGTAATTATGCCAAACATAACCCGCAGAAACTATCCTTTGAGAAAGTACGCTGTTGGGATTGTTTTCACCCATTTCAAACTCGTTTCTAACCACCGTATATTCCGACTCTAAATCTTCTTTTTTGATGAAAGAATTCACCATTCTATCAGATTCTAAATCCAATGCCCATTTTAGGTTTTCTTCCGTAGCATTGAACGTTTCAAAATAATTGGTACGGTCTACAGATGTAGTTCCGTTAGGTCTTGCACCATGATCAGAGAGTTCCTTCGGAATATCTGTATGTCTAGGAGAACCCTTAAACACCATGTGTTCTAAAAGGTGAGCCATTCCTGTTTCTCCATAACCCTCATGGCGGCTACCCACCATATAAGTAATATTTACGGTAACGGTTTGTTGGGTTTGGTCAGGGAAAAGTAAAACCTTCATGCCGTTGGCCAATGTATATTCGGTAATACCCTCAACAGAAGCTCCTTTTACGGTTGCGGGTAAATCCTTTTTCACCATAGCCACTACGGGCTCCGTGATTTCTGTTTCGGCCATCGCTTTTTCAAGCTTGGTCTTCAGTTTTGATATTTTTTTCTCTTGTTTGCTTTGGGCTTGTAGACCCGAACCACAAAGAATTAGGCAAGCTGAAAGAACAGCTAACCATTTAAATTGTGTTGGTTTTCTCATCGTAAAAGGTTAATAGTTAAAAATCTTTGAAAATTACTAAAGTTATTGCTCAGTTTTAAATCAATGCTGTTTTTCTAGTTTTTTATTCCATGCTATAATTGAAAGCTCTTTATCCTCCTTGGAATAGGTGCTTCTGTTTTTAATGAAGTCCAATGCCTTGTGAATTTGTGTTCTAGCTTCTTCTTTTCTGCCCAGCTTCGTTAAAATATCCTGTTTTACGCTATAGGCATATTCTGTTTCCTCGCGTTCGAATCCAAGATTTACCAATTTCAAGGCCGTTTCAAGGGGCATGTTATAGGTAGTCATAAAGGAACTAGCTCCTATATATCTATCAGCAATGGTTTCTTTTTCCGTTAAAAGGGAGTCGTTTACATATTTCATGACGTCCTCGTTGGTAGTCGTTTCAATAGAAAATGCGACCAAAGTGTTTTCCCAGGCTATAGATAATATGGCGTCGTTTGGAATAATATCAAAGCTAAAGGTTAATGATTCCTGATAATTTTCAAGTTTCCTAACGGGAGAGCTCACTTTCAAAACGTCAAGTTCTTTATTGTAATCGTATGCTCCGTACAGGGTGGTGTCCTTATTTAGGATAAGCTCCCAGCTATGTTCATTTGGGATGGTAAAGAGGGCATATTTACCAGTTTTTACAGTTTGGTCCTCTATTCTGATGTCTTTGCTAAAAGAGATGGTGGTAGCATAGGCGGCTCCAGTTCTCCATAGTTTGCCGTAAGGAATAAGCTCACCAAAAATCTTTCTGCCTCTAGCCGCTGGTCTGTCGTATTTTAGTACAATTTCTGTATGACCCACCTCCTGAATAAGCATCGTATGTGGGCTTAAATTAGGATAGTATCCTTGTACTTGGGTAACCACGGTAGCAGCACAAAGGAACAAACTGATGAAGATGGCTTTTGTCATTTTTTGAGAATTAGGATAAAGTTAAGTATTCTGTTGTTCCTCAAGACGTAAAAAATGTTAAACGGATGCTTTTTGATTTAAAGATGCACTTATAGAAGTGGCTGTAGAAAATGTGTACTAGACTTTGCTGAAAAAGTTGCCTTTTGCACTCATTAAAATAGGGCTAATGAAATAGTAGGTCTTATGGCAAATCTAGAGGTGCCTATAAAATCTTTGGAGTAGTTATAAGCGGTTTTAGCTCCTAAACCATAATAAACGCCGAAAAACTTAAATCTGACAAGGTTATATAAGTACAGATTGGCTTCAAAATTCCCATTAGAAAAGTCTTTTAAATTCATTTCGGAGTTTTGAATGTCTGAACTTAAATTACTCCAAGCAAACCTATGACCAATGGCTATTTCTGGTTGCGACCATTTGGTTTTTAGTCTGAAAATGTTTTTCCCAAAACTGTGAATCCAGTTTAAACTAACAGATTGATTGTAGGCATATTCGGTTAGATTTCCTGCTTGAAAATCGCTGCTGGTACCGCCAAATAGCTGACGTTGGCTGCCAAGATTATTGAATAAATAAGTGTAAGGGATTTTACCACTGGCATATCCCAAAGAGAGTATAAAGATATCTGTACCCATCTTTTCCCATCTAAACTGCTGCGTGATGCCCAAATCTGTCTTTATGAAGGATTGATTACTATTTCGGTCAAAGGATTGTTGACCGTTTAGGTTAATGACAGGGTAGTTTCTGTTTCCTAAAGTTTCAAAGAGTCCCTGTCTTACATAGCTTTCTCTGGGTGCAAACCTTAGCATAAAGCCATAAGTTCTAAACTCGGTTTTATCGCCAAAGCTATCAGCTATTTCATAGTTTAAAGCCTGTTTATCATCGTTTTCGGCATAAAACCTTATCCAAGTCCACCTGATAGGTCTGGTATAAATGGCTATGCCCGTTTTGCGATATTCGTCTACTAAATATCCTCTTCTATTAAAGTAAATAAACCTAGAAGACGGCGTGATGTAATTATGTCCAAGATAGGTTAATTGCCCAGGAGGGCCAATGTCCTTTAAATCATAAACCGTGACTTTATTATATCGGTCTTTGGTCATATGAAAAGATGCGGAGGTTCTGTACTTCCATTTTTCATCACCAAAACCGTAACCAGCACTAGCTCTTATCCCAAACCTGGGATTTTTAGTAAGGTTGTTTTGGAAGCCTAAACCAGCTCTGATTTTCTCATGATAGTTTATCCCAAACTGGTCAAAGGTGAGCATGAACGGACCGGTAGGCGTTATCAATTTATAGGGCCATTCTGCCACTTCAAGGGCTTTTTTTAGCTTTGGCTTTTCGTCAAAATCCCATTTAGCGTAGGTCAGTTTTTCTTTTTCAGAAAGCTCCCTAGGTCTCATCTCCTCAAAATCCTTCTTGCTGATTTCATGTGCTCTGTTATCTATTTGTCTGGTAACACCATCAAAATAGACTTCATTACGAGGAATAGTGTCAGAAATACTTGAGAAAATATTGGAAAAATCTACCCTAAGCATTCCCGTTCTTCCTTTGTCTTCATACGGATAATCCAATTTGATTTCTCGTAATGTAGGATACCATTTAGTACCTACTTTGGTATAATTTTGGGTTATTTTAAAGCTGAGAGCTTGTAAAGTATCTGCGGGCTCCGCTTCTAAATAAGTAAGGGCGTAGCCGTCTGAGTTTATTTTCAATATACCTTTTAAAGCATCTATGGATTTCCCCTGATAGGGTTCAAACGCAATTAAAAAAGTACTGTCTGTTTCGTTGATTAAAGTGTCTTTCAGTTGGAAATCGTACTGATTAAAAACGCCCGGTTTTATAGGGTTAATATAGTTTCTTTCCTTTAATGGCCTGTTTCCTGTAGATGAACTAAAGCTTGGTCTGAATCTAAAATACGGGTCGTAAAATCCTAATGGGTTTAAGTTATTTATAAAAACCAAGTTGACAGGAAACATCTTGGGTAAATTTGAAATGGTATGTAAAACTACCTCTTTTTGCTGCCCATTTTTAAAATAGAAATTACCGACATTTTCCAACATCAATAAATTCAAATAACCTTTTTTTGCGGTGCTATCATTTTGGTTTACTTTCTCTTTAGTACGCTCAATGTCAGTAAAGTGTATCTTGGTTTTGGTGTAAAATTCTGCTTTGTATTCGGGGTACTTTAAGGGGTTGTTTTCGTCGGAATTTTTATGAACTTTTCTTAATAAAGCCCACGCTGGATTTTCGCCAGGTCTTACCACAAACTCGTCCAAAGCGGTGGTATTGAGTATCATTAATACCTCCACTGGGCTTTCTATATCTTCAATTCTGAAAACACGTGTTTGGTAGCCTATGCTCGAAAACCGTAACTGTTTTTTTCCACTCTCTCGTGTGCTAATGCTAAAGCGGCCTAAACTATCTGTAGCGGTGCCAATAGTAGTGCCGGGAATAGTCACATTGACATACGCTATCGGCATATTACTGGCAATATCTATCACCGTTCCGCTAAGATAATCTTGGGATAAGGCAGTGTGAGAAAACAGAATAAGTATAAAAAAGAATTGCCTCATATGATAAAGGTACTAAGGCAGAACAATGTATTGCCGAAAATTGTTTTAGAAAGTCAGTCGTTTTTTACACTTTAAAAGTGTTTGACAAATGCCGATATTGTCAATCTCTTCTACAACTTCTAAATTTGCTTGTTTGATAAATTTCAAAAACACCTCTGACTCGTACATTTGGCTGTTTCCGTTGGCCACTGCCGTAAAATATAAGGAAGTCTGCTGAAGTGAAAATGCACTGGCGGCAAACTTCTGTTTATCCCAAAAAGGCTCCATAATAAATACGTGCCCATCATCTTCTAATGCATCATGGCAGCGTTTTAAAATAGAAACAATCTCTTTATCAGAGAAACAATCCAAAAATTGGCTCATCCAGATGGCGTCATGCCCTTTAGGTAAAGCGTTATTTGGGTCTAAAAGGTTGGTTGGGAAGAAAGAAATCCTGTCAGAAAGACCATGAGTTTCAATATTCTTTTTAGCCATATCCACTTGACCCGGCAGATCCACTATGGTTACATTGACATCTGGGTTGTAATTTCCACAACTGATGGCCCATTTTCCGGTATTGCCACCAATGTCCATGAGTTTTTTTGGAGCGTTTTTAAAAACTATCGGTAGAGCTTTAGAAAAGGCATCGTCAGAATAAAAATGGTCAAAGGCAAACCAGCTGTTCGCAATTTTTTCTGGTAGTTCAGATAAACCCTCGTAAACGGTGTTCCAATTCCCTAAAACCTTTAAGCCTTCAGGCTTTCCCTGGTCTAGTGATTCTTCCAAATGAAAGAGTGCTTGATAGCAAACATCATGAGAGAAATCCATATTGACCCTAGTCAGCATATCGTTTTGTAAAAAATGGCCGGTTTTGGTCAATTTATATTTCCCATCGTTTCTGGTTACTAAACCTATTCCTAAGCCAGATTCCAATAATACCCTTACGGTATATTCTGGCAGAGCCAGTTGCAGGTAAATATCTTCTAAACTTATGCCTGTTTTGTGGTTTGCTTGTACCAAACCAAGGATTCCTTTATCTCTTAAAAGTCGGCTGGCCTGAAAGACCATCGGTGCAAACGCAATCCACTGGGCGTATTCTATTGATTCTAAGGCGGTTTTATTGTCTTCCTTAAAGAAATCCATTAATTGTTTTTTATTCGGTTTATTAAAGGGTTGGCGTATATCGCCAAAAAGATACTTTTCAAAGAATTATAATCTCCTTCCAAAGGACTTAGTTTTTCTTTGGCGTAAGTTTCAAACGCCGCTTTTTCTTCCTGATTATATTGGTTGGTGTAGCTGTCTGTACCTAAAAGTAGATCATAAGCTATGTAATGAACAGGCCACAGTTTATAGTTATTATAAACCTGACGGTCTATTTTATGAACCAGTTGCTTTATTTTATCATTCTCTTTTATGTTTCCAAAATCTAGATCATCCCTCCTGATTTCCTTACCAAAAGCCATGTGTATTCTTCCTTTGGGTTCTCTCACGCCAGAAACAATACTTTGGAAGTCTTCGTCTGGAGCTTTCACATATTTGGCATGAAGCGAAGACAAATAAGTTTCTTGCACCTTGAGTGCTATACAAGGTTCATATTCATAAGAAATGGTTAAAGGTACTATTTTTAGCTGAGCTATTTTTTCTTCAAAATCTCCTTTACCACTAATAGATAGCATTTTAAGAAGCCCCGTCTGTGTTAAATCATCGCCATCTTTTGTCCTTCCTGATCTTTGAGCAATCCAAACCGAAACTTGTTTTTGTGTGATGGTATTTCTAATGTAGGCAGAGAGTCGCTGAGAAATTTCGTACAGTTCCCTAGCCGTACCTTCTCTTTCTACGGTAAACATCCTATTGAGTTTGCCCAGCTCGGTAATAAATCCTTTTTTCATTAGATTATTGCCAAAGGTTATTTCGGTCGTAGAAAAACCATTTTCAACCAATATGGTCTGGAGAATAGCAGAATCCAGTAATATATCTCTGTGATTAGCTATAAATAAATAAGCTTGATCTGGGTCTAAATTTTCAAGACCTGAGTAGGTCAAGCCATCTGACGATCTTTCCGTAATCGTTCTGATAGCCGAGTGCATAAAAACCTTCTGAAAGGCCTCTATTGTCTTTATCGCCTTTCCCTTTTCTAATTGTTCTTCAAGAGGAACATCTGGCCATAAATAGGAGGTAATCAGGGGGAACAAAGGATCTTCCAATACATTGGGTAATACTTCAGAAACATCCTTATCGGTATAAGGGCTCATTTCTATTAGTTTGATATCCATTTGTTGATGATATAGGGTCAGATTAATTCTCAAGCTAACATGCGTCTTGGTTGTTATCCCAATTATGGGATAGAAATCTCAAAGAAAAAAGAATAATTGGAAATAAAACGCTGTTCTAAAATGAGAAGGCAGGAACTTTTAAAGATAAATATGGGTGAAGTTGCTCAACATTTTCAAGAAAAAAGCATGAAACCAACTCAAGGAAAAAACATCCTTAAATCAATTTCATGCATGAGGAAAAAACTATAATAAAGTGATTAATTAGCTCCTTTGGCAATAAAAAGACCCATCATTTTACCGCTTTTAGCGTAAGATTCGGCAATTCTGCTCCCAGAATCAAAATCAAAGCCCATCACCTGAGCACCAGGTATTCTTAATAGGGTATAAGTATCAATAACCTTCTTGGAAGCGGTTTCCTGAAAGGTCATGTGAAAATCTACGTATGCAGATTTTCTGGCTACACCTACATTAAATCCAGGCTCCGTATAAACGGTTTTGACCACTAGCGTATATTTGGAATCCAAATCTTTACCGGCCGTTATGCCCGTCTTTTCCATGGATTTATTTATGAGTTCGATAAATTTCGGTTCGAACCTTTCTGCTCTTGAACCAAACCAAGATGCCTTCCATTTTTCGCCTTTATCAGCTTCATCTTTATTGTAATCTTCCACTTTCCCTTTTACGTATTCTTCTTCTGTCATTTTTTTACCCACCATCATGCCATCATATTCAAATTCAATATTCAAACTGCTTTCCCCTTTTAGGAAAGAATAATTACCTTTTTTAGCCGGGGTTTGAGCATAAACAGAAAGGCCTAGTAAACTTATAAATAGTAGAATTAAGGTCGTTTTTTTCATGATTATTATTCGTTTCGTGTTATTCAAATTTACAAATTACTTATATAGAGAGATGTTATCGGCACAATTATCTATTTTACGGTTAATCGACAGATTATAAGTAAGTACTATCTTTTGTTTGCGAGTTTCAAAATACGTAGAATGGTATTGAAAGCCATAAATCCGAAATTTAGTGTCGTGATACTTTAGTTTTTATTTAGATTCGCATTTTATGTGTAAGTCTAGATACATCATGTGACTGAAAGGGCGGAGCCATGCCTCGAACAAAAAATAATTTATGATTAAAATAGGTGTTAAGCGTCTTACTATCCGAAATTTCCAAGCGGTATTATTTGAACAGGAAAAAATAGAATTAGAGGAGAAAGCTCTCCAAAAGGTAAATGAAAGCTACGAATTCTTAGGGGAGTTTTCTAAAGACAAGTTAATCTATGGTATCAACACGGGCTTCGGTCCGATGGCTCAATACAAAGTAGACGAAGGAAACTTAAAAGAACTTCAATATAACCTCATAAGAAGTCATTGTGCCGGAGCTGGGCAGCCCATAAGTGAATTGCAGACAAAGTCTGCCATGCTATGCCGTTTAAATTCCCTCATGCAGGGCTATTCGGGGGTGCATCCCGAAGTGGTGATTTTATTGAAAGACCTTATTAATCATGATGTTTACCCACAAATTTTTGAGCATGGTGGGGTAGGAGCTAGTGGAGATTTGGTGCAGTTGGCCCATTTGGCCTTAAACTTAATAGGAGAAGGTGAGGTAAAGTATAAAGGAAGCTACCTGCCTACGATGACGGTTTTAAATGAGTTAGGCTTAAAACCTATCTCTATCCATTTAAGAGAGGGATTAGCCTTGATAAATGGAACTTCGGTCATGACAGGAGTAGGGATTCTGAATCTTTTACAAGCTAATAAGGCTGTAAACTGGAGCTTGGCTTCTTCTATGCTTATTATAGAAATGGTAGAGTCTTACAGCGACCACTATTCCAAAGAACTGAACGCCGTAAAGCATCATAAAGGTCAGCAAGAAGTGGCAGCAGCCATGCATCTTTGTCTAACAGATAGTAAACTCATCAGAAAAAGAGAGGAGCATCTTTTTAATAAAGAAACGACCAAACAAGATATTATCAAGGATAAAGTTCAGGAGTATTATTCTATAAGGTGCATTCCACAGATATTAGGACCTATTAAGGATACACTGGATTATGCCACAACGGTTTTAGAAGGCGAAGCCAACTCCGTTAATGATAACCCCATAATTGATAAGGAAAACCAAAATATATGGCATGGTGGAAATTTTCATGGAGACTATGTTTCCTTGGAAATGGATAAAGTGAAAATAGCTCTTACAAAATTGAGCGTTTTGGCCGAAAGGCAACTGAATTTCCTTTTTAATAGCCATTTGAATGGTATTTTACCTCCTTTTGTGAATCTTGGAAAACTGGGTTTAAATTTGGGAATGCAGGCGGCACAGTTTACGGCTACCTCTACTACCGCAGAGAACCAAATGTTGTCTAACCCCATGTACGTGCACAGTATTTCATGTAATAATGACAATCAAGACGTGGTAAGCATGGGTACAAATGCTGCTTTAGTGTGCTGCAAAGTCATTGAAAATACTTTACAAGTACTATCTATAGAGCTGTTATCTATAGCTCAAGCGATAGAATATTTAAAAGTAGCCGATAAACTTTCAAGTGTTTCTAAAAAGCATTTTGAGGATATTAGAAGGTTGGTGCCAGCATTTAAAGATGATACGGTATTACACCCTAAGATTAATAAAATAATAGAATTTACTGGAAAGAATAATCCATCCATTATATGAGCGAGAATTCATTAAAATTCGCCTTGGTTACAGGAGCGTCTAGAGGTATAGGCCGTGCGGTAAGTGTGCAATTGGCACAAATGGGTTACTATGTTTTAATCAATTTTAAATCTAATGCCGCAGCGGCAGAAGAAACCCTGAGGCTAGTTAAAGAAGCGGGGAGTGATGGAGAACTTATGAAATTTGACGTGGCCGACCAAGAAGCTGTTAATGCCGTTTTGGAAACTTGGATTGAAGCAAACCCTGACAAGCGTATTGAGGTTTTGATAAACAATGCAGGCATTAGAAAAGACCAACTACTGATGTGGATGAGTAGAGAAGAGTGGGACGCCGTTATCAATACGGGTATGGGCGGTTTTTATAATGTAACCCGTTTGGTTTTGAAAGGAATGCATTTGAATAAATACGGAAGAATAGTAAACGTAGTCTCTCTTTCAGGACTAAGAGGAATGCCAGGACAAACCAATTATTCGGCAGCTAAGGGAGGAATGATAGCGGCCGCAAAAGCACTTTCTCAAGAAGTGGGTAGAAGAGGCATTACTGTTAACTCTGTGGCTCCAGGTTTTATCAAAACAGACATGACCGAGGATATTGAAGAAAAGGATTTCAAAAAACTGATTCCTTTAAACCGATTTGGAACGGCAGAAGAGGTGGCCGATGCGGTATGTTTCTTAGCTTCTCGTAAAGCATCTTATATTACAGGGCAGGTACTTTCTATAAATGGTGGTTTATACAGTTGATGTGATAGGGTTCACAATATATTTTCATAAAATTCATAAGTTTGCATAAGTATTTCATCATCAAATCGTCATGAATAACAGAGTTGTCATCACAGGAATAGGAGCCTGGTCTTGTTTAGGAAATAACATTGAAGAAGTTAAAGAATCGCTCTTTACAGGAAAATCTGGTATTGGACTAGATCTAGAAAGAAAGGAGTGGGGCTTTAGATCTTCTTTGACAGGCATTGTTCAAAAACCAGATTTAAAAGGTCTTTTAGATAGAAGAGCCAGGAAAGGACTTTCTGAAGAGGCGGAATATGCATATATGGCCACCATTGAGGCTTTAGATAATGCCAAAATGGATATGGATTTTTTGGAGCAAAATGAAGTAGGGATTCTCTATGGTAATGATAGCTCTGCCAAAGCAGTGACAGAAGCGGTAGACATCATCAGAGATAAAAAAGATACTACATTAATAGGTTCGGGTTCCATTTTTCAGTCTATGAACTGTACGGTTACCATGAACCTCTCTACGATATTCAAGCTGAAAGGTATAAATTTCACTATAAGTGCGGCTTGTGCCAGTGGCTCTCATGCCATAGGGTTGGCGTACTTAATGATAAAATGGGGGCTGCAAAAACATGTAGTTTGTGGCGGTGCCCAAGAGGTCAACCTTTTTGCTTTTGGGAGTTTTGATGGATTGAGTGCCTTTTCTGTAAGAGAAGATGACCCAACAAAAGCTTCAAGGCCTTTTGATAAAGATAGAGATGGTTTAGTGCCTAGTGGTGGTGCGGCCACATTGATTTTAGAAGATTATGAAAGTGCCGTAAAGAGGGGAGCACCTATTTTAGCTGAAGTCTTAGGTTACGGTTTTTCTTCCAATGGGCAGCACATTTCCAATTCTAATGTGGAAGGCCAAGTGAGGTCTTTGGAAATGGCTTTAAAAGACGCCAACGTTACTCCAGAGCAGATAGATTATATCAATGCTCACGCCACTTCTACGCCAGGGGGAGATTTTGCGGAAGCAGAAGCCATCGCCTCTGTTTTTGGAGATTATAATACACCAGTAAGTTCCACTAAGTCTTTGACTGGGCATGAGTGCTGGATGGCTGGAGCTAGTGAGATAGTTTACTCTATTATCATGATGAAAAACAGTTTTATAGCTCCAAACATCAACTTTGAAAACCCTGATGAAGCATCAGAAAAATTAAATATTATTACCAAAACCACAGAAAGAAACATAGATTTGTTTTTGTCCAACAGTTTTGGCTTCGGAGGAACCAATTCCTCGCTGATTATTAAGAAAATAGACTAACATAAAAAGATGACCGAAAAGGAGATAATTGTTAAAATTAATGGCTTTTTAGTAGAGGAGTTTGAGGTGGAAGAGGAGAATATTGAACCGGATGCTAATTTGAAAGAAACATTAGATTTAGACAGTTTAGACTATGTAGATTTAGTTGTTGTGATTGAAGATGCTTTTGGGTTTAAAGTAGTTCCAGAAGATTTTATGAATATTGTTACTTTTAACGACTTCTACGCTTATGTGCAGTCTAAAGTAACAGAGAAAGAAGCCGCCTAAGTAATCTTATGAGCCAATGGAAAGGTAAAACAAATGCCAACCTTTTCGGGATAAAGATTTTTGTTTTTGTACTGAATCATCTTGGGCTTGGTTTTGCGTATTTCATCCTTCGTTTTGTAGCCCTTTACTATTTCTTATTTGCCTGGAAATCAAATAGAAGTAGTTTCTTTTATTTTAAGGAGGTCTTAGGTTTTTCTAGAAGGAAGACTCTCTCTAAAATGTATAAAAACTATTACGTTTTTGGTCAAACGCTTTTAGATAAAGTAGCACTTTTGGCGGGTGTGAAAACCAATTTTACCATAGACCACGATGGTATAGAAAACCTAGACCAAATATCTAAAAACGGTAAAGGGGGGATACTCATTAGTGCTCATGTAGGAAATTGGGAAATAGCTGGACAGTTGCTCAATAGACTGGATACCAAGTTTAATATTTTGATGTATGAAAACGAGCATGAGAATATTAAGGTTTTTCTAGACGGCGTTCAGAAGAAAAAGAATGTCAATATCATTTCTATTAAAGATGGGGACATGGGGCATATCATTGCTCTACACAATGCCTTCAAGAATAATGAGCTTTTAGTATTACATGGTGATAGATTTAGAGAAGGGGCTCCTACGCTCATAGCAGATTTTTTAGATAGACCTGCCGAATTTCCCAAAGGCCCTTTTTATCTAGCCGCCAAATTTGGAGTGCCGGTTTCTTATGTTTTTGCCATGAAAGAAACCAAAAGTCATTATCATTTTTATGCTTCGGATTCCATAGAAGTAAAAAGAAGTAGGAAAGAAGTAGAAACAGAACAGACGGTAAAAAAACTCTTAGATATTTATACCAAACAGGTAGAAACCATGGTCAGGAAATACCCAGAACAATGGTTTAATTATTATCCTTTTTGGAAACAAAACACATGATTGCCTTACCCGAAAGACCATTATTAGAAGGAGAAGCAGTTTCTAAACTGATACCTCAAAAACCACCTATTGAAATGGTGGACAAGCTTTGGTTCAGTGACGAAACCACCACGATTTCTGGCTTGACTATTTTGGAGGGGAATCTTTTTTTGGAAAACGGGGAGTTTATAGAGCCTGGTTTACTAGAAAATATTGCTCAAACGGCAGCCCTAAGAATTGGTCATTATGCTAGCCAGCTTTCAGATGAAGAGAAACCACTCATTGGCTTCATAGGTGCCGTAAAAAAAATGGTCATTTCTAAATTACCCAAATTAGGCGACGAGCTAGTAACGGCTGTGGAGGTGGTCAATGTGGTGATGGGTGTAACTATTATTGAAGGAAAAGTATATCTGAAAGAGGAGTGCGTGGCGGAGTGCGAAATGAAAATTTTCCTGAAAGAAGAATGAAAAGCTTGGTAAACAGAACGAAAGTAAAAGTAAGATTTAACGAGGTAGATTCTTTAGGGATAGTCTGGCATGGACACTATGTCAAGTTTTTTGAAGAAGGAAGAGAAGCGTTTGGACATGCGTTTGATATAAATTATATGAAAATATACGGTGAGGGCTTTTTGGCTCCCATTGTGAAATTGAATGTAGATTATAAAAGAACGGTGGCCTACGGCGATACAGTCATTGTGGAAACCACATTTATACCTACTGCGGCCGCCAAGATAGTCTTTGAATTCAAGGTTTTTAAAGAGTCTACAGATGAGCTTGTGGCTAGTGGAAGTACTACACAAGTGTTTATGACGCTAGAAAAGCAGCTTTACATTACTAATCCGCCGTTTTTTGAGGCATGGAAACTTAAAGAGGGTTTGATGTGAGTGTTTTTGTAGCCGCAAAAAATATCATCTCTCCACTTGGAATAACAGCAGAAGAGAACTTCAAGGCTCTTTTGTCTGGCGAGACAGCCATTAAGCATATAGATGAGCCTGAGTTTACGGAGCCTTTTTATTCCGCTAAACTGGACCGAAGAAAAATACAAACACGATTTTCGGATTTGGCAAAAGCACCATCATTTACATTTTTAGAACAGTTGCTTATCCTATGTATAGACGGGGTTTTAAAACAGAATGCTGATATAGACCTAAAAAGTAACAGGACGGTCATTATCCTATCTACCACAAAAGGCAACATAGATTTATTAGACTCTGACCGTGTATCAGGCTTCGATGCAGACAGGAAATATCTCTGGAAAACTGGCGAGGTGGTAGCCTCCTTTTTCCATAATCCCAATAAGACCTTGGTGGTATCTAATGCATGCGTATCTGGTGTGGTAGCCATTAATTTAGGAAAAAGATTGATAGAAGCTGGTCAATATGACACCGCTTTGGTGGTGGGGGTAGACTTACTCACGCCTTTTATCGTGTCGGGTTTTTTGTCGTTTAAAGCATTGAGTGCCGGCGTTTGCAAACCTTACGACAAAGATAGGGACGGCATAAATTTGGGTGAGGCTTGTGCCGCAATGGTGTTAAAAAAAGGAGAAGGAGAAATACAAGTTTTAGGCGGAAGTTCTACCAATGACGCCAATCATATCTCTGGTCCGTCTAGAACAGGTGAAGGACTATTACTAAGCATACAAAAAACACTTCTAAGCTCAGCCGTAAAAGCTGGTGATATAGACTTCATTTCTGGACATGGTACAGCCACGCCTTTTAATGATGAAATGGAATCTTTTGCAGTTTCACGAGCAGGACTTTCAAAGGTGCCTATGAATAGTCTTAAAAGCCATTTTGGACATACACTAGGAGCAGCAGGCGTTTTAGAGTCTGTCATCACCGTGATGCAGATGAAACAAAGTATGTTGGTGAAAACACATAATTTTGAGCAAAATGGTGTAAGCCAACCTATTCATATTTTTGATAAAACAGTGTCAAAAGAATTGAAATATGCTTTAAAATTGGCCGCTGGTTTTGGAGGTTCTAATGCTTCGGTATTGTTTCAAAAAAGATGAGCTACATAACCAACTATGTTAAGATTGAAAACGGAAAAGTTCTCCTGAATAAGGAGGAGGTTTTTGCTTTTAATGATACACAGGAGAATAATGTCTTTTTGAAAGATATTTATAAAGGAATGGAGCTGTATTATCCCAAGTTTTATAAAATGGATGAGCTCTGTAAGTTAGCTTTATTGGCAACGGAGTATTTAATGAAAGCTAATCCTTTAAATGAAAGGTATAAGCCAGAAGAAGTCTCTCTTTTTGTGTCCAACGCCTCCTCGTCTTTAGAAACGGACATGAAGCACCAAGTTTCTATTTCTGATAAAGAGGCCTATTTTCCGAGTCCAGCGGTATTTGTTTATACCTTGCCTAATATTTTATTAGGAGAAATTGGCATAAAACATAAGTTCGTGGGCGAACAAAGTTTATTTATTTTTGAGGCCTTTGATGCCGAATTTATGCAACAGTATGTAGAGCATATACTGTTAAGTGGCCAAGCCCAATGTGCCATAATGGGATGGGTAGACTTTTTTGATCAGAATTATAAAGCTGTATTATATACCATTGAAAAAGAGCAAGGTTGCCTTGCTTTAGAACATACTAAGGAGAACTTAGAATTAATATTTTGAACTAAAAAAATGAACGATTTAAAAGTAAATCTTAAGCTTCAAATTATAGAAGCATTAAACCTGGAAGATCTAACACCAGAAGAAATCCAAGACGATGCACCGCTTTTTGGTGACGGTTTAGGTTTAGACTCTATTGATGCTTTGGAGCTGATAGTTTTGCTGGAAAGGAATTATGGAATCAAGATTGTGAACCCAGAAGACGGAAGAGCAATTTTTGAATCTATCAATGTCATGGCGAAATATATAGAAGAAAACGCTAAGGTTTAATCTGTGTCAAAAAGAGTTTTTATAACGGGTTTGGGTTGCATTTCTGCCATTGGCAGTAATGTGCCTGAGGCATTGTCTAAATTAGAAACGGGCAAAACGGGAATAGGAACGCTTAAGAACATAGAAACACGATTAGGTCATTTACCGGTGGGCGAGGTAAATTTTACTAATCAGGAGTTGATACAAATGGCTCAGGTAAATAAGGACATTCCTCACTCCAGAACCGACTTGTTAGGTGTTTTAGCCGCTAAAGAAGCCTTGGTAAATGCTGGAATTCAAGATGTCTCGGAATTTAAAACAGGCATAGTTTCGGCTACCAGTGTTGGCGGCATGAGCAGTACAGAGCTAAATTGGTCCAGATATTTAGATAAATCTGAAAAGGGGGAGATACTTAAAGAGGGTATAAACCACGAAGGTGCCTACAGCACAGAGAAAATAGCTGATCATTTAGGGATTACAGCTTATTTGAACACCATAAGCACCGCCTGTTCGTCCTCTTCCAATGCCATTTTATTAGGAGCGAGACTCATCAAAAATGGTATTCTGGATAGGGTAGTGGCAGGTGGAACAGATGCTCTTTCAAAATTTACCTTGAATGGTTTTAATACCCTCATGATTTTGGATGAAGAGCTTTGTAAACCATTCGATGCCAACAGAAAGGGTTTGAACCTAGGGGAAGGTGCTGGATATGTAGTTTTAGAATCTGAAAGAGCATCTGCCAGTAAACAAAAATTAGCAGAAGTAGTAGGCTACGCCAATACCAATGACGCTTATCATCAAACCGCTTCTTCACCGAATGGAGAAGGTGCATTTTTAGCAATTTCTCAAACCTTAAAAATGGCGGATGTTCATCCAAATGAGGTGAGTTACATTAACGCTCACGGAACAGGTACTCATGTAAATGATTTGAGCGAAGGAACAGCTATTGAAAGAGTATTTGGAACGGAAGTGCCGCCCATTAGCAGTACCAAATCTTTTACAGGACATACCCTAGGAGCATGTGGTGGTATAGAAGCCGTGTTTTCAGTTTTGGCTTTGCAGCATAATTTAGTATTCCCTAATTTAAATTTTAAAACGCCTATGGAAGAGGTGAATTTTAGGCCCAATTTGTCTTTAAGAAGAGACTTGGATATTAAATATGTTCTGTCTAATTCCTTTGGTTTTGGAGGAAACACCACTTCCTTATTATTTAAGAAAGTTTAAGTGCAAGCATATATTAACGGTGTTGGTGCTATTTCTCCGCAAGATTCTCTTGAAGGATTAGACTATGATGCTTCGCCAAATATCGTGAATGGTCTTGGCGTGAAACCTATTGAACCAGACTATAAAACTTATATAAATCCGGCTCAAGCTAGGCGAATGTCTAGAATGGTGAAAATGGGCGTGGTCGCTGCTTTCAAAGCTCTCCAAGAGGCAGAAGTGACGCTGCCAGATGCTATTATTTCTGGTACAGCCATGGGCTGCTTACAAGACACAGAAAAATTCCTGAATAGTATTATTGATAACGACGAACAGCTGTTGACGCCAACGTCCTTTATCCAGTCTACGCATAATACATTGGGGGCACAAATTGCATTATTATTAGCATGCCGAAATTATAACTTCACTTATGTACAACGGGCTTTTTCTTTTGAAAATGCTCTTTTAGATGGTCTTATGAAGTTAGAGGAGGGCGATTGTGAAAATGTCTTAGTGGGTGGACATGATGAAATGACCGAGGGCTTTCATCAACTTTATGATAGAATTTCTTACTGGAAAAAATCGGAAGGAGAGGATGTTTTAACAAGTCAAAGTGTCGGAGCGTACTCGGGAGAAGGGGCCGCTTTTTTTACGCTTTCAAACACTAAGAAGGAGAACACCTACGCCAGAATAACAGGTGTAGATATGCTTTATAAACCACAAGGCGAAACCGCCATAGAGTCTTGGATACTTGAATTTCTTAAAGCCAATCAAATGGCCGTTTCGGATATTGATTTAGTACTTTATGGCATCAATGGAGATCTGCGTTTTGATGGTATTTATAAGCATATAAAAACGACTCTTTTTGAAAATCAAACTGCCGCTTATTATAAGCATTTAAGTGGAGAATATGCCACAAGCGTCTCTTATGCCCTATATCTGGCTGCCAATATGATTAAAAATGAAGCGATACCTGATTATATATTAATGGAGCATAGAAAGCAATCAGAACTAAAGCGTGTTCTAATCTTCAATGGTTTCATGGGTGAAAACTACAGTTTAACTTTGATCCAGAAATGTTAAGTCTTGGATTTAAGTTTTATCGGTATCTCTTCATAGGTCTTGCCATTCTTCTTTTAGCTTCTCATTTCAGTTTAGGCATTTCGGCATTATGGATTTTCCTCCCATTTTTATGCTTCCTTACACTCATTGTTTTTGGTTCATCTAAGATCAACTCCCAGTTTTTTTTAAAGGCACTTTGTACGGGAAAGGCAGATAGAAAACAAATAGCCCTAAGTTTTGACGATGGCCCTCATGAAGAAATAACTCCTGTGATTTTGGATACACTTAAAAAGTATCAGGTAAAAGCTACCTTCTTTTTAATAGGGAAAAATATCGACGGTAAAGAGGATATAGTAAAACGAATTCATGAAGAAGGGCATTTAATAGGTAATCACAGTTTTAGTCATACGCATTCCTTAGCTTCTAAATCAGTGAAAGCACTAAAGCAAGAGTTGATAGAAACGAATAAATTGGTTTCTGATTTGACGGGTAAAGAAATGCTTTATTTCAGACCACCATTTGGTGTGACCTCACCCAGAATAGCAAGTGCTACAGAGAAATTGCACTTTAAAAATATAGGCTGGAGTATCCGTTCCTTCGATACAGGAGCAGGTTCGGCAGAGCTTATTTCACAAAGAGTTTTGGGTCAAATAGCTCCCGGTAAAATAATATTGCTGCATGATACGTTTCTGAGAACGAACACCGTTTTGGAAAACATATTAATTTATTGTAAAAATGAAGGTGTGGAAATTGTACCTTTGGATAAATTATTAGAGGAGAAAGCATATGTTGAGCAGGATTAATATTTTTGGTTTTTTGATGGTTTTATTGATGAGTTTAAGTGGTTTGGCTCAGACACCCGCTGGCTATAAAGTCATGACAGAGACGACCGTTTTTAAGAAGAAATTGAGTATTGAAAATCAAAAAATAAATACCACAGAAAGCCAATTTGTTCAGGAAAAGTATCTTAGTGTCTTATCAGAAAAAATAGTTAGCAAAGGGAAGTTTTTCTTCAAAAAACAGAATGAACTAAGATGGGAATATACGGAGCCATTCAGTTATGTAATCGTGCTTTCTGATGGTAAAATGTTCATCAAAAATGATGGCAAAGTGAGCCGATATAATGTCAATTCTAATAAGATGTTTAAAGGCATTAATGACATGATGATGAGTGTCGTAAATGGGAACTTGCTTGATAATAAGGAGTATGATGTAAAATACTATATGAATGCCTCGGAGTATTTATTGGAGCTAACACCAGTGAGTAGCGGTACGAAGCAGTTTTTGAAATCCATTCAGTTGAGCATCGATAAGAGCACGTTTGAGATAGAAAAAGTTAGAATGATGGAGCCTGGAGGAGATTATACCAGCATTAAGTTTTTGAATAGGAAAAATAACATTCCGATTTCGGATGCTAAGTTTAAGGTTTAGCATTTGCTTGCTTTTACTGGTCTTGACGGGCTGTAGTCTTGGCCATTATCAGAAATTGATGCCAGTTTCTAGTTCTGAAAAAGTAGAGCAGCTAAAACCTATTTTTGAAGATAAGTTTAATTCCTATTTGTTTAAGGCCAATATTAAACTGTACACCAAAAACTTTAGTGGACTCTTACTCACAAAGCAGGTGAGTTCTGGTGCGTATAGAGTTATTTTTACTACAGAAATGGGCTTGAAGCTTTTTGACCTAGAGTTTGACAATGGACAGTCTATCGTCCATTATACTATTCCTCAGTTTGATAGGCCACTTTTTATTAAGACCATTCAGCAAGACTTAGAAATCCTATTGATGAATGTTTTGGATTCAAAACAGGCCAGCGTTTTCACGGATAAAGTGGGCCACAGGGTAGACAGACTGGAAGGCTCGGAGTTTTCAAATTATTATTTTACAGATAAGCAGAGCGGTGATTTGGTGAAGATAGAGCGTGCTAAAGGAAACAAGAAGAAGCTGACAATTGAACTCGCTAATCACTTAAATGGGTTTCCAAATGAGATTTCTGTTCAACACCACGATATTAGATTAAGAATTAAATTGATCAACCTAAAGAAGTCCTAAATGCTGCTTAATACTTTCTTTTACATTAGAGAGACTACCAAAGGAGATGTGAATCAGGTTCAGATAGCATTAAATCCCGAACATGAAATCTATAAAGGACATTTTCCTGGAATGCCTGTGGTACCTGGCGTGTGTCAACTACAACTTTTTAAAGAGGTTTTGGAGCATTTAAGCGAAGAAAAACTACAATTAATTCAGGAAACAAACTTGAAGTTTATGGCTGTTTTAAATCCAGAGGAGCACACTAAACTGGTTTTAGAATTAAAATTTAGTCGAGAATCTGACACGACTATAAAGGCCTCTGGAACCCTAAGTGCAGGTAATATTAAGTTTTTTTCTACAAAGAGTACTTACCAAATTAAGTGAATAACTCAGCGTATAAAACCAAAATGGACGAGCTCTCCTGCTGCGTCTTAATCCCTTCCTATAATAATGAGAAAACCTTAGCAGAGGTTATTGAGGATGTAAAGCAATATTCCAATTTCGTTATTGTAATAAATGATGGTTCCACTGACCAAACTGAAGCAATTTTGGCTGGTATTTCGGGGATAGAAACACTTTCATATACTCAGAATAAAGGAAAGGGGCATGCATTGAAATTGGGCTTGAAACATGCTAAAGCGATAGGTTTTAGCTACGCCATTTCAATAGATTCCGACGGACAGCATTTTGCAGATGACATTCCTGTTTTCTTAGAGGCCTTAGTGGCAAACCCGGAGGCCATGCTGATAGGTGCTAGAAATCTCCAGCAGGAAAATATGCCACAGAAAAATACATTTGGCAACAAGTTTTCCAATTTCTGGTTCAAGCTAGAAACAGGCATTGACTTGCCAGATACGCAATCGGGCTTTAGGCTTTACCCCCTTCATGTATTGGATAAAATCAATCTTTATACTAAAAAGTATGAATTTGAGATAGAAATCATGGTAAAAACGGCATGGAAAAATGTGCCTGTAATTCCAGTTCCTATTAAGGTCTTCTATGCCAAAGAAGGTGAACGAGTATCTCACTTTAGACCCTTTAAAGACTTTTTTAGAATCAGTGTTCTAAATACCTATTTGGTAACTCTAGCCTTTTTCTGGTACATACCATTTCGTTTTTTTAAGAAAATAAATAAGGCCTCTATAAGGCAATTTATAGATGAGAAGCTATTAAATCCTGAGGAGAAAGCGTCGAGGAAAGCCTTAAGTGTTGCTTTCGGCGTTTTCATGGGCATTATTCCTATCTGGGGCTACCAGTTGGCTACGGCCATATTGTTGGCTCATTTTCTTAAACTGAATAAGGCAATTGTCATATTGGCGGCTAACATCAGCTTCCCGCCTTTTATTCCGTTTATACTTTATGGTAGTCTGAAAGTTGGGCAAATGCTACTCAACGAAAATACACCAATTTTCCAGACAGAATTAAATTTAGAAGTCATGAAGCAGCAGCTTCCCGCCTATATTTTGGGTAGTTTTGTTTTCGCTATTGGAATGGCTGTTGTTGGAGGTTTGGTTACATTTATTACAATAAAACTCAATAGGCGTTTAAAGTCTTAAGTTTAAAATGGGTTTATTTTTCGCTTTTCTATTTAAGTTTTTCAAAAGAAACAGAACGCTCTTGTTTGTTTCTACAGGTGCATTGGTCACGTTTCTGACCTATAATGCCTCTCAAATTCAATTTGAAGAGGATATTACTAAAATGATGCCCAGCAATGGTAAGATTAGAACTATAAATGAAACCCTCAAGAACCTTAAAAACCTAGATCGCATTGCGATTAATATCTATTTTAAAGATAGTACGATTGCAGAACAGGAGTATTTACTAAAGGAATATGCTGATGTTTTTGCGGAAAGGTTAAAAGCCCTAGATCATTCTGATAATTTGATAGAGGATATATCCGTAAAAATGCAGGAGGATTTATTCTTAAAGGTGAACGACGTTTACCTAGAAAATCTACCTGTATTTCTAGAGCAAAAAGATTTTGAAAAGTTAGAAGAACAAATAAAACCAGAAGCCATAAAGGCTTCGATGGAAAATAATTTTAAAAGTTTGATGTCGCCATCTGGCATGGCTGTAAAACAGAATATTCTGAAAGATCCCTTGGGTATTTCGGGGCCAGTTTTAAAAAAGTTGGAATCACTTCAGATAGAAGACAATTTTGAACTTGATGAAGGTTACGTTTTTACCAAAGACAAAAAGAACTTACTCTGTTTTATCAAACCCAGAGCGGATTCTCAAAATACGGCAAAAAACAAGAAACTCATAGACCATATAGAAGATGCCATTCAATACGCCAACGATCAAAAAATTGGAGAGATAATAGCGGAACCTTTTGGAACAGCTGTGGTGGCCACAGGAAATGCCAGCCGAATTAAAAAGGATATTCTGGTAACCTTAAGTATTACCATGATATCCCTCTTTATACTGATTACCTATTTCTTTAGAAGATGGAGTTCTTTCCTCGTTATATTTATTCCGGTGCTGTTTGGCTTATTGTTCTCCATGGGAATGCTTTACTTAATAAGGGGGAGTGTCTCGGTAATTGCGATAGGAGCCGGGTCTATAGTTTTAGGGATTTCGGTAGACTTTGCCATACATTTTTATACGCACTTTAAGCATACTAATTCCGCGGTAGCCGCCTTAAAGGATTTATCTTTTCCACTAACGCTAGGTGGATTTACCACCATAGGTGCTTTTTTGAGTTTGCTATTTGTAGATTCTGAGGCATTACAGGACTTTGGAATTTTTGCTGCCTTGGCTTTGGGAGGTACGGCTTTATTTATCTTGGTGGTTTACCCACATCTGCTGAAGGAATTTAAAGTAGAAGACAAGTTCGAGTTTAAAGACAATCTGATTTCTAAAATAGGAAGATACCCATTTGAGAAGAATAAGATTCTTATTGGCTTAATTTTGGTTTTGGCGGTTATCTCCATTTTTTCTTCCAGAAAAGTAGCTTTTGAGGCGGACATGATGAAAATGAACTACATGTCTGAAGAAACTAAGCGTGCAGAAGAGCACCTGAGTAATATCAGTCATGATTATGGTACTTCTACTATTTATTTGGTTGCTAAATCTAAAAACATCAATGAAGCTTTAAGCCACACAGAAGCCAGTTTACCTATTTTGGAAAAACTGCATGAAGAAGGGAAGATTAAGAAATATGCGAATGTGAGTTCGTTGCTTTTATCTGAAGAAGAGCAGCTGGAAAGAATAAATCGTTGGAATACATTTTGGACTCCGGAACGCAAAGTAACGGTAAAGCAGATGCTGGTATCTGAAGGTCTAAAATTCAAATTTAAACCAGATGCCTTCAGTGAGTTTTACAAACTTTTAGATAAAGACTTAAAACCAATAAACAGTCAGAGCTACGGAGAATCTAGTCAGCTTATTTTGGCGAATTATATCTCGGAAAGTTCAGATGGAAGTTCGGTTATTACCACCATTAAAACACCATTAGCTTTTGAAAAGGAAATAATTGATGCATTTGAGAATAATCCAGACATGGAGATTTTCAGTAAGAAGTACTTGACCAATAGCTTCGTTCTTAGCATTAAAAACAATTTTAATCTTATTCTAGGGATTTCTTCCATACTGGTTTTTGTCTTTTTGTTAATTTCTTATGGCCGAATAGAATTAGCCCTCATTACCTATATTCCTATGGTACTGAGTTGGTTAATAATCCTTGGTCTGATGGGTTTGTTCGGGTTAAAGTTCAACATCATCAACATCATTATTTCTACCTTCATTTTTGGTTTAGGAGACGACTACAGTATTTTTATTACAGATGCCCTCAATAACGAGTATAAAGGAGGAAAGAAGAATCTAGCAAATTATAAATCTGCTATTTTCCTTTCTGCGTTTACGACCATTATAGGTATTGGTGTACTGGTTTTTGCTCAACACCCTGCATTGAAGTCGATAGGACTCATTGCAGTCATTGGAATGTTTTCAGTGTTGCTGGTCTCTAATACCATTCAGCCAGCCCTTTTTCATTTCTTAATTACCAAGAGAACTGCCAAGAAACGGGTCCCTCTTACGCTGATGAGTCTCCTCAGATCCATTTTTGCCTTTGTATATTTTGGCGTGGGTTGTTTCATTATGATGAGCATCGGTTTTATTATTTTGAAACTGTTGCCCTTAAAACTATCTATAAGAAAAAGGTGGTTTCATCAGGTGAGGCATTGGTCTGCCAAGTCTATGATTTACGTCAATACGCACGTCCGTAAAGAAATACGAAATATTGAAAACGAACAATTCAAAAAACCAGCTATGGTTATTTGTAATCACCATTCTGTGATTGATTCACTCTTGATGCAATCACTGAATCCTAAACTCATTTTAATGGTCAATGACTGGGTGTGGCATAATACGTTTATGGGGCCTATCGTGAGAATGGGAGGCTTTATTCCTAAAGAAGCGGGTTATGACGAAAGCCTAGATCAAATTCGTGACTTAGTCAATCAGGGCTATTCTATTGCCATATTCCCAGAAGGCTCTAGGTCGCCATCAGAAAAACTAAGGAGGTTTCATAAGGGAGCTTTTTTCATAGCAGACAAATTGAAACTAGACATAGTACCTATTATTTTTCATGGAACGGCCTTTGTGCAGGGCAGGGAAGATAATTTCTTGCTGAAGCCAGGAGAAATTACGGTTAAATACTTGCCAAGAATTTCTGCCGATGATGAACATTTTGGAAACAATTATAGTAAAAGAACCAAGCTCATAAGTTCTTATTTTAAAGCGGAATACGAGAAACTAAGAGCGGAAAAAGAAACCGTAGATTACTTTTATGATAGGCTAAGAACTAACTATATTTACAAAGGTCCTGTCCTAGAATGGTACATGAAAATTAAGGTAAAATTAGAAGATAGCTATAGGTTGTTTGATGAAATTCTTCCTAAAAAGGGTGTTATTTCAGACATTGGTTGTGGCTATGGATTTCTTCCACTTATGTTAGGTTTTAGAAGTCCAGATAGAACTATCATTGGTAGCGACTACGATGAAGATAAAATTGCGGTAGCGGCAAATTGTTTCTCTAGAACAGAAAACATCACATTTTCAACTGCCGATGCCACCAAAAGTGATTTACAGCAGAGTGACGCATTCGTTTTAAGCGACATTCTTCATTATTTACCAAAAGTGGAACAAGAAAAACTGATTGAGAAAACCATTGAAAACTTGAATAAAGATGGGTTAATTTTAATTAGAGATGGGGATAGTGATTTGAAAGAAAGGCATAAAGGAACCAAACTTACCGAGTTTTTCTCTACGAATTTTGGATTCAATAAAACACAAAACAAACTAGAATTTTTGTCTGGAAAGTTTATTGAAGAAATAGCTACGAAGCATCATCTAAGTTTTGAGCGAATTGATAAAACCAAAAGAACGTCTAACATCATCTACGTTTTAAGAAAATAAATGCCAAAGTACGATTACGTCATTATAGGTAGCGGCTTAGGCGGTTTGGAGTGTGCCTACATTTTAAGCAAAGAAGGTTTTAAGGTCTGTGTTTTAGAGAAGAACAGACAATTTGGGGGCAGTTTACAGATTTTTGTACGCGATAAGGCCATTTTTGATACAGGAGTTCATTACCTCGGAGGATTAGATGAGGGGCAAAACTTGAATCAGTTTTTCAAGTATTTTGATATTATGGATAAACTGAATCTCCATAAAATGGATGAAAATGGTTTTGATAAAGTTTCCTTTGGAGACGACCCCAAGTTTTATAACCATGCTCAGGGTTATGACAATTTTGTGGATCAACTATCCATAGAATTTCCGACAGAAAGAGCTGGAATACAGTCTTATATAAATAAAATCCAAGAGGTCTGTAATCACTTTCCGATGTACAGACTAAGAGTAAGTGGGGCAGATGAACTAGGCTTTAAATACCTGGATGTAAGTACAAAAGATTATATAGCGTCCATTACTTCTAATCCAAAATTACAGATGGTCTTAGCCGCCACAAATCCACTTTACGCAGGAGAAGGGCATAAAACACCATTATATGTACATGCTTTGGTGGTGAATACTTACATTGAAAGTTCCTATAAATGCATAGACGGGGGGGCACAGATAGAGCGTTACTTAACTAAAAATATTAAGAATTTAGGTGCAGTCGTTAGAAATTATAGCGAGGTCGTCAAAATTGTCGAAAAGGATGGTTTAATAGACCACGTATTGTTGACAGACGGAGAAAAGATAGAAGGGAAGAACTTTATATCAAATATACACCCAGCCAACACCATGGAAATGTTGGATTCAGCTAGAATTAAAAAGGCTTATAGAAATAGAATAGCCAACCTTAAAAATTCAACTTCAGCTTTCGTCTTAGATGTGGTGTTAAAGCCAAATACTTTCAAATACAGAAACTATAATAACTATCATTTTAGAAGAGATGATGTTTGGAGCAGTAGAAATATTAAGGGCGATTTATGGCCGGATTCTTATTGTGTTTTTGTGCCAAAGTCTTCGAAATCTGGAGATTGGGCTGATAGTTTGACCATTTTAAGTTACATGGAAATGGACGACGTGGCCAAATGGAAGGATACTTTCAGCACTGTTCCACATGACAGAGAAAGTAGGGGACAGGACTATGAGGATTTTAAGAATGAAAGGGGAGAAAGGCTATTAAATGTGGTATATGAGAGGATTCCGGAATTGAGGAATTGTATAAAATCATTTTCCTGTGGAACCCCATTAACGTACAGAGATTATATTGGAGCCAACGACGGAAGCCTTTATGGTATAGCCAAAGATTATAATGAGCCTTTGAAGACTTTTATATCGCCTACCACTAAAATATCTAACCTATTTTTTACGGGGCAAAACTTAAACATGCATGGTATTCTTGGCGTATCCGTAGGTGCTGTTAGAACTTGTGGTGTAATATTAGGTCAAGATTACCTTGTCAAAAAAATAAACCAGTGTTAGCAAAAAAAACAACGGACGTTTTGGTTATTGGAGCTGGTCCCGCTGGCTGTTTAGCCGCAGCTATGCTTAGAAAGCAAGGCTTTAAAGTGACGATGGTGGAAAAACAGAAATTTCCTAGATTCGTTATTGGAGAAAGCCTTTTACCTAGAATAATGAGCCGTTTAGAAGATGTAGGTCTTCTAAAGGCCGTTGAAGCCGTTGGTTTTCAAAAGAAAAGGGGAGCTGTTTTTGTGGAAGATGATAAAGTCTGTGAGTTTGATTTTAGCGAGAAATTTACCGAAGGCTGGGACTGGACTTGGCAGGTAAAAAGAGCAGATTTTGATAAAACACTGGCAGATGAAGTAGCCAAGCAAGGTGTAGAAGTGTTCTTTGAACATTCAGTAGAACATATTGCGTTTTTCGGAACGGACTCTATCACTACAATATTGAACGAAAATGGGGACGCCTATGAGCTGTCTGCAAGATTTATAGTAGATGCCAGTGGGTATGGAAGAGTTATACCCAAAATGTTCGATCTAGACCAACCTTCCTCGTTCCCTGCGAGGCAAACGGTCTTTGCTCATTTACAGGATAATAAACGTACAAACGAGAATAGAATTATAGCTTTAATATTGGAAAAAGGGGCTTGGGCGTGGATAATCCCTTTTTCAGACGGCACCACTTCGGTTGGTATAGTTTCTGATGCTTCTTTTTTTAGTTCTTTTTCAGAAGATACAAAAGAAAGATTCATTGAATTGCTCGCCAGTAATGAATTACTGAAAAACAGATTTGGAGATTCAGCGTTTATTTTTGAACCTAAAACCCTGGGAGGATATTCCATTGCGACTAAACAGCTGTATGGACAAGGATATGTTTTGGTGGGGAATGCTACGGAGTTTTTAGATCCTATTTTTTCTTCAGGGGTAACCTTTGCCGTAGAGTCTGGTCATTTGGCAGGCACTTTGGTTGGGCGGTTTCTAAATAAGGAGGAAGTCGATTGGGAGAAAGAGTACAGTCAATATATGAAGCAAGGCATTGAAGTTTTTAGGGCATATGTGGATGCTTGGTATAAAGGTGAATTGCAGCAAATATTCTTTGCAGAAGCCCCTGACCCCTTAATTAAGAAACAAATATGCTCTGTTTTGGCGGGCTACGTCTGGGATACGCAAAACGCATTTGTCAGAAATCCCGTTAAAGCCTTGAAAGCCTTAAATTCATTTTTGGAAATGAGAAACAGGACCGTATAGCATGAAGAAATTCCTGAAAATCATTTCTTATGTTCTGGCGGGAGTGCTTTCGCTATTTCTGGTAGTCATTCTATGCTTTTATTTTTGGGTTAAAATTGATGAGCCTACACCAGTTCTGGCGGATTTCTTAAACCATGAAAGAGAAACCATTGACAAAGATTTTTATAAAATAGATGGCAACTGGCTGAAGAAAAGTGAGACAGGACTATGGGAACTCTATGTTAAAGGGGGAGGATTTGAGCGTGGTGTAATGGAAGGCAAACTTCAGAAGGAACTAGCTTCGGAACAAGAGGAGGCCTTTGTTAGACAGATAAACAAGATGATTCCCTCCCAATTTCTTTTGAAGCAAATGAAGTATTTCATTGCTTATTTTAATAAGGATTTGGACGAACATATCACTAAAGAGTATCAGGAAGAAATTTACGGCGAGTCCTTATTTGCGTCTGACGATTTTGATTATATAGCTCCCAAGTATCATAGAATGCTGAACTATCATGCCGCACATGATATTGGTCATGCACTACAAGGGAAAAACTTTAAAGTAGGTTGTACGTCTTTTTCTGCCTGGAATGAAAGAACGGCAGACAGTATGCTGATAGTAGGGCGGAATTTTGATTTTTTTGTGGGAGAAGATTTCGCCAAAAACAAGGTCATTAATTTTGTGAATCCTGATAAGGGCTATAAGTTGATGATGGTTTCTTGGGCGGGTATGATTGGGGCGGTTTCTGGAATGAATGAAAAAGGATTGACTGTTACGTTAAACGCCTCAGAATCCGAGATTCCAACTGCCGCAGCAACGCCTATTTCACTAGTGGCCAGAGAAATTCTGCAATACGCCAAAAACATTAAGGAGGCTTATGAAATAGCCAAGAAAAGAAAGGTTTTTGTGTCCGAATCTTTATTGATAGGTTCTGCGGAAGATGGGAAATCGGCTCTTATTGAAGTGAGCCCTACCAAGGTTGATTTGTTTCCTGCTTCGCAATCAGATTATCAAATTTGTGCCAATCACTTTCAAGGAGATGTTTTTAAGGAGGATGCCATTAATTTGAACAACATTCAGAAAAGCTCTTCTGCCTATAGGTTTGAGCTGATGACAGATTTGGTCACAGAAAAACCTAAACTGACCGTAGCAGATGCGGTTTCCATATTAAGAAACCAGAAAGGCCTAGGGCGTAAAGATATTGGAATGGGAAACGAAAGGGCTATAAATCAGTTGATAGCTCACCACTCTATTGTTTTTAAACCAGAGAAATTACAAGTTTGGATTTCTACAAATCCTTACCAATTGGGTCAATATGTTTGTTATGATTTGAATAGGGTTTTTGCCTTGGCAGATACGCTGAATACGAAAACAGAATTTTATGAGAAAGATTTGAACATACCTTCAGACCCATTTTTAAAGTCTTCGGAGTTTGAGAATTTTAAAACGTTCAAATATTTAAAGGAAAAAGTTAGAGCAGGTAATGTCACCAAAAGTGAGTTGGCAGAATTTGAAAAAACCAATCCTTATTACTACGATACTTATATTTTAATAGCGGCTTATTTGGAGAAGAAGGGGAGGAAGAAGGAAGCTTTGGCGTATTATAGGAAAGCATTGAAAATGGAGATTGCGACGAGCTATGAAAAGGAGGAAGTTTTGTCGGAAATTGATAAACTAGAGAAGGAGAAATGATTCCCGAGATTGAATTAAAATCACTAAGCGAGCAAAAGGCATTTCAAGAGGCAAAATTACCGGAATTGTTTAGATACTTCAATGAGCATTCGGACTTTTACCGACGTATGTTTAAGGAAAAATCTATTGATGTTTCAGACATAAAAACTTTAGAAGATTTACGCAAGATTCCTGTGACCACGAAGGAAGACTTGCAGGCTTTCAATCAGGATTTTATTTGTGTAGAGCCACGTAAAATAATAGACTACATTACCACATCGGGTACATTAGGAGATCCGGTAACTTTTCCGCTTACAGATAAAGACTTGGACAGGCTGGCTTATAATGAGTACATTTCTTTTGTATGTGCAGATGGTAACCAAGACGATGTCTATCAGCTAATGACCACCATGGACAAGCGTTTTATGGCAGGGTTGGCGTACTTTATGGGCATTAGAAAATTAGGTGCTGGTGTGGTGAGAGTAGGAGGTGGAATACCCGAATTACAATGGGATACCATTCATAGAATCAATCCTACGGCCTTTGTTACAGTGCCATCCTTCTTGCTGAAGTTAATAGAATATGCAGAAGCAAACGGAATAGATTACCGTGCCACCAATATCAAAAAAGCCATTTGTATTGGGGAGTCTCTCAGAAATGAAGATTTTAGTTTGAGTACCTTAGGTGAAAGAATAAAGGAAAAGTGGGATATTCAACTTTATTCTACGTATGCTTCCACCGAAATGAGCACCGCTTTTACAGAGTGTTCAGCGGGTTTGGGTGGACATCATCACCCAGAATTGGTCATCGTAGAGTTTTTGGATAATGATAACAATCCTGTAAAAGAGGGCGAAGCCGGCGAGGTAGTGATAACTACCTTAGGGGTGGAAGGAATGCCACTTTTAAGATTTAAAACGGGAGATATCTGTATGCACTATACGGACGCTTGTACCTGCGGCAGAAGGACCATTAGGCTTGGACCAATTCTCGGCCGTAAAAAACAGATGATAAAATACAAGGGCACCACACTTTATCCGCCTGCCCTATATGATGTATTGAATGATATAAAGGGAATAGAAAATTATTTGATTGCGGTATTTACCAATGAACTTGGTACAGACGAAATCTTAGTGAAAGTGGCTACACAAATAGCTAGTCCGGATTTTGAAAAGGAAATAAAAGACCACTTTAGAGCTAAACTAAGAGTAGCTCCTAAAGTAGAATTTATAGATGTAAAAGAAATGGAAAGTCTTAAAAATCCAAAATTGAGCAGAAAGCCCATTCTGTTTCACGACTTAAGAGTCTGAATCTGCGTCAGAAGTCATTTTAGAGACTTTGTTATGTCTGGTGTCAACCACCAGCTTCATTTGAAGAGCAGGTAAAAGAATTTCAATTTTATGGCCGCTTTGCTTTCCTACATAGCCTTCCATGTCTATCATGGGACCAGACTTTAGTTTCACTCTGTCTTGGGCCTCAAACTGCTGCATCTGAATCTCTGAATGTTCAAAGTCGCTCAGCATGTTTTTAATGGCATCTATTTCATGTTCTTTAACAATAGCCGCTTTCTCAAGCCAAAAAAGGTATCTGACCACTCCTGGTACCTTAAAAACCAACGCTCTTTTGTGCTCTTCCAGTCTTACGAAAATGTAAGATTTAAAAAGGGGTTCCTCTACCACCTTTTTCCTATCAGACCATTGTTTTACTTTTTTTAAAACCGGACAGTAAGTTTCTATCCCTATTTCATTGAGCCTTTCGGCTACAATTTTTTCATTTCTTGATTTTGTGTACAATACGTACCAATTCATGGCTAAACTATATCTGGTTGAACGAAGCTAACTTGTTTATTTTACACAGGCAAATAAGCTCCCAAATCCGAATAATCTTTGGGAGATAAAAAAGTGGTAATATGGTCTATGTTTTTAATGAATTTCAGGATATTTATTTTGAACCTAAATCGCCGTGATTTTAAAATATGAAGGATTTTGAAATGTTCTGAAAGGCGTTTGATTTATAAAATCTTGGCATAATCAATTTTATAAATACAATCATTATATTATAAATAAATGTTCTATTAATTATTGGTTTGTTCGTTTTTAAGGACGTTTTTAAGTCTTAGTTTCGTACTAATGTTTCGAAGCCTTATAAATTTAGATAAACATCGAAATGTTATTGATAAAAGATGTTTAACACAGACCAAGGTCGGGATTTAATTAGTCCAGAAGAGTATAGCTTACTTCTTTCTGCAGCACCTTTTATACCCTATTTAGAGCCTTTACCCTTTGAAGCCAGGGCTAAGATTTTTGAAATGGTGAGGTCTGAGAATATTGAGTTTAGATACATTAATGGCTCTTGTGAGGATAGAGCTCATTATATTTGTTTGCTTCTTAGGAAAGAGGGTATTTTTACTGGGAAAATCTGGAATTTTGCTCCAGCCAGATATTCTTTGCTCTCAGATGAATTATTTAATGTACCAGACCCTTTTGGCATTTCTGAAACCACCAATTGGGGATATCATGTGGCTCCCTATTTTACTTCTTTTGATGAGGATGGAAATATAGAAACTTTGGTGATAGACCAGTCTTTCAAGCCAGACGGCCTTTTAACGAAAGAAGAGTGGCTTAAGAGAATAGATTGTCCTAAATCTTTGTACCTTTTAACGGATGTAGATTGCTATCTTTTCAATTCTTTAGACGGCTTTTTAGAGGAAAACACGGCAAAGCCCTTGGGACAATATTATCCTCCCACTTATTTGCCTTCTATTATTACTGGAAACTTCTGGTACCTAAATGTAGGCGATGATTATGTTCAAAGAGGCCTCGCCATAAATGACCTAGCCATAAAAATACATGAAGGAAAGGGGCGTTTTTTAGATGACGAGTGGGATTTTTTGAACAAACTACTAACGAACTTCGATTGGCTGGTAAATTATACTTTCTTGCCAAAACCGGTTGAACTATCTGATGAAACAAATGATGCCTTAATGCACTTTTATAACTTGAGGTATACGCATTGGAGTGATAAACTTTGGGAATTGTTTAATTAAAGAATTTTGGAAATAACAATCAGAGAGATAGAAGCTTCTCAAACGTGGGATTTGAGACACACCGTTATGTGGCCAGATATGCCTTATGATTTTGTGAAACTTCCAAAGGATGAAAAAGGGCTGCATTTAGGTCTTTTCAAAAAGGAAGAACTGGTTACTGTAGTTTCTTTATTCTTTGAGGAAAATGAAGCTCAGTTTAGAAAATTAGCTACCATAGCCTCTGAACAAGGTCAAGGTTTTGGCACTAAAATATTATACCATACACTAGAAATATGCCAGCAACGCCAAATAGAAAAACTATGGTGTAATGCCCGAGTGGATAAAACAGCTTTTTACCACAAATTTGGTTTGCAAGAGACAGAAAAGAAATACAAAAAAGGAGGAATAGACTTTGTGATTTTAGAGAGACTTTTCTAATAAAATGTGAGAAAGCATGGTTCTGTTTATACTAAATGTGTTTTTAGAATTTAAACAAAACCATGCGTTCATTTTATAGAATAGGGTTGAATAGACCGAATTGGTAATTTTAAATAATTTAATAATTCGATGCACAAATGTAATTTAGCCAAGTTTCACAACTGTCCTTTACTGTCTAAGCTTGGTACTATTTATTGGTTATTTTTGATTTTTCTCTAATGAGATTTATCTATATTAATTTGAAAACAGCACTCGGTAGAAAATGGTGAAGGTTGTTGATTTTAATAAAAGTCTTTCATTCCCTTTTAACCCAAATTTCATGAAAGGCATCACCTTTGCTGCTTAAGCCTTTATGGTGCCACTCTCCATTAATCAATTCATAATCAAAACTTAATTGGGCACCTACTCTAGCGTTATCTCTAGAAAAATATTCTATTCGCTCTATATACTTTCCATGGTCAATGACATATTTTCCTCCACCAGTGCCTGAAAATTTCATGCTGGCGGTATCGTAAGCGATCCATTGGAAATAGTTTCCGAAAAGTACTTTCATTGTTTTTCGGGTTCCGCTGGTATCTCTTCTGCTAAGGCCGTCTTCATTTATTCTGCCACCCATAAGCCACTTTCCGGCAAGATCTTGAGCAGTATTACCCTGACTTTTCCAAGAAGATTCTTGCGTATAACGCTGTGATTTAATCCCATCCTTTTCAAAGTCTGAATTAAACTCGAAGTTAACTTGGTATGTGTTGCCTTCTTTTTGGTAGAAACCACCTTTAGTACTTAGAAATGTTGACGGAGAGCCTATAAAGACAGATTCCACAAAGTACTGATTATCGATAAAAAGCCGGTGTATTTCTTCTTGTCCGTGATTGTTTTCCGTAGAAAACTGATAAACTTTCTGTGCTTTTAAAGAGGTGTTAATTCCCATAAGGAGAATCAAGCAGGTTTTGATAGCGACCAATATTTTAGAATTAATCATGATAAATAGCCTTAAGTTTAAAAAATCAAATGACTAAGATAAACAGTAAAAGCTGCTTTGTTTCTATAACATTTAGATAATGATTTGTGAAAATTGACTTAGCCTTTTGCCAATAAATCTAATTCGGCTAAACCTTTTCCATCTGGTGTGGTGTAAAATGGTCTCTGTTCTATTTCATAATTGGTTTCTGGCGAAATACCAAGAGCATGGTAAATGGTTTGGTGAATGCGGTCAATCCTTATAGGTTTCTCAATGGATTTGCAAGGTCTTTCATCCGCTGTTTTTCCATAAACGTGTCCTTTTTTTATGCCGCCGCCAAAAAGAAGCATAGAGCATCCGTCAGTAAAATGCCGGTGCATACCGTAGTTTTTCATATCATTGATAATGTCCGGAACTTCCACTTGGTCTTTCACTTTTAGGTCAGGCCTACCTTCGGTGAGCATATCTCGACTAAATTCACTGGCCACTATCACAATGGTGCTGTCTAGTTTACCACTTTTTTCTAAATCTTTAATAAGCTGAGAAATAGGGGTGTCAATCCGCTTTTTCATTTCTTCCATTCTGGTATGTCCATTGTCATGGGTGTCCCAGTTCATAAAAGGTTCGTATTCTGAGGTGACGGTGATAAAACGAGCACCCTCTTCAACTAACCTTTTGGCCATAAGACAGCCTAATCCAAATTTTCCTGTGTTATACGTGTCGTAACTTTCTTTGGGTTCTAAATGAATGTCGAAGGCTTTGGCTTCCGGCGAATTGAGCAGGATATAAGCCTGTTCCATAGACCTTTTCAAAGACTCTTTTTGGTAGTCACTACCAAACTCCCCCATAGCAGATTCGCTCAAAAGCTGATTGTATAATTGATTTCTACTTTCAAACCTTTTGGTAGACATACCAACGGGTGGTCGCACACTATCTAAACCAGAAGTGGGGTCGGGGATAAGAAAAGGACCATGTTCGCTACCCAAAAAACCAGCACTATGAAACGCCTTTAATTCTTCGCCTTCGCCAACTTCAAAACGCTGCCCAATATTTATAAAAGAAGGGATGACTTTATTCAGAGGTCCTAATTCATTAGAAATCCAAGAACCTATATGAGGTACAGTGACAGACTGTGGAGGTTCGTAACAAGTGTGCCAATGATACTGATGACGCGTATGTAAGATGTGCCCTAAATCTGCCGCCACATAGGATCTTATCAGGCTTCCTCGGTCAATAATGTTTCCAATAGATTCCAAACCTTCGGAGAAGTGAATGCCATCTAAGGCCGTTGGAACCGATTTAAAAGTGCTTAAGACGGCATCGGATTGCATGCCTTTGGTGAAGGGTGTATACTTTTTTGGGTCAAAGGTTTCGGTATGAGCCATACCCCCAGCCATAAAAAGCAAGATGACGGAATCGGCCGTGGAAGCTAACCCATTTTTAGTGGAACAGCTAGATAGCAAACTGGAGATGGGAGAAGCCATACCCATGGTAGCTACCGCAGCGGCACTGTGCTTTAAGAAATCTCTTCTGTCCCAATATTTTTTCATGTTAATAAACTAGTTGAAATTCTGGTAGCAAAACCACCGACCACATAAAGTCTTGAATATTTTCTATGGAGGGTTTCTGACCCAATGACGCCTTAGCAATCTCCCATTCTTTTGGATTCGGGTTCCTGGCTAAAGCTTGTTTAAACATTTCAGAAATAAGATTTTCTGTGTCTGGATAACGTGCCTTCCAGTTTTTAGCTCCCTGTTTTAAAACCTGATTTAACTGTGTTCCATTGGTCATTTCCAAGGCTTGGAGTAAGTTGCCTTGCGATTCCCTGCTGGTACTTACTACTTCTCTGTTTGGTCGTCCAAGAGCCGTTAAGAAAGGATTGTTTTGAACTAAAGAGGCCCTTGCTTTTTTCTCAGATGGCAGATATGCGACGAGCTCGAAGGGTTCATACTTTACTTCGTCCATGTTGAAAACAGGAGCAAAAAGCTGACTTACGGCATCTGAGAACTGTTCAGCAGTCATTCTTTTCCTTACCATTCCTTTGAATTTATAAGCTTCGCCTACCAGTAAACCGGAGCTTTCAAAACCTTGAGAAGGCATTTGGTAGATTTTAGAAGTAGAAATAAGGAAAATAAGCTTTTTGAGGTCATATCCCTTATTTACAAAATCAACTGCCAGCCAATCTAACAAATCTTGACTCCATGGTTCGTTATCCATTTCGTCTACCGGTTCCACCACCCCTCTTCCTAGCATTTGCTTCCAAACCCTATTTACGATGGTTCTGTAAAGTCTTCCATTGGCCGGCTGTACTATTTTATCAGAAAGCTGCTTTAGTTTTACTTCTCTACTAGCGGTACCATCTATTTCTCCTAAACTAGGCCAAAGGAGCCTTGTTGGAGCGAATTTTCCCATTGGAATCTCACATCTATTCATTTCCAGTGGCTCTTCTGAGAATATATTGGCAAAGGCATAGGCATCTTCCAGCTTCCAGTCGCTCACGAAACTATCATGACAAGAGGCACATTTTAGATTTAGTCCTAGAAGCACTTGTCCTACATTTTGAGCCGCTTGCATTTCTGTTCTCTGGCTTGCATTAACCGTTCCTCGCCACTGAATTCCAGCTATAAAACCTTTTGATGATTCATTTGGGTTAAGTAATTCTTTGACAAAGGCGTCGTAAGGTTTGTTCTGTCTCAATGATTTATAAAGCCAATCCGTAAGATTATATCTGCCTTTGGTAATATAACCTGTTCCGGTGTAGTCATTTCGAAGGGCATCGTTCCAAAATGTAAGCCAATGCTGAGCATAGCTATCATTATTATCAAGCAGTTTTTGAACCCAAATTTCTCTTTTGTTCGGGCGAGTGTCCGCCACAAAACTCTTCAGGTCTTCATTGGAAGGAATAAGCCCAATGATATCTAGATAGGTTCGTCTTAAATACGTTCGGTCATCTACGGGTTGTCCCCATTGTATTTCATTGTTTTTGAAATATTCATTGACCCATAAATCTATAGGGTTTCTTAAGTTTGGTGTCTGGGCAGGCAGTGTTGGATTTCTTGGAGCTAATTCGGCTACCCTAAAAACAGAGGCTTGCAAAGCACCATCGGGCCATGGAGCACCTTTATTAATCCATAGTGCTATGAGTGCAATTTCGTTTTGGGTCAAAGTTTTACCTTTTGCAGGCATTACATCATCATGTCCTTTCGGTAATGTGATTCGTTGGTATAAATCGCTTTTTTTAGCATTCCCTGGAATGATAACTTTGCCAGATTCACCACCTTCAAAAACATAGGCTTTTTCGTCTAATCGTAGTTCTCCTTTTTGTTTGGCAGAGCCATGGCACTTATAACAATTATGAGCCAATATGGCTCTTATCTCATTGGTAAGCTTTAGTTGATTGGCTTCGCTTAAAGTGTCACCTTGATAAGCTATTAATTGATATTGACCATTGGAACTAGAATAATTAGCGTTTTGACCCGGTAATACTTCGGTTAAATAAGTCTCGCCATGGGTCATGCTGGCACCAAAATGCCCCGCTACTGAAACACCAATGACACTTAGGAATAGCACTAGTCTGTAAGGAAAAACAAGTTTTGTTAGATTTTTTCTAAGTATTTGATGTAGTAATAGCAACAGTATTATACTTAAAACACTGGTGAAAATTCCTGCCCACCGATGAAGGAATAATATGTCGCCGTCTAGGTTTTCATTTTGAGCTAATAATAAACCAAAAGAAGCAGATAAAACCGCACTAAGGGCACCTATTATTAGAATGAGGTTGATACTCGGTCTTAGTTTAGAATGGAAATTCCTTAAACTTAAAAGTTCAAAAAGAGCAGCTAATATTAATAAGCTGATAGGAAAATGAACCAACATTGGATGTAATCTTCCCAAAAAGGAAAACAGCCAAAAAGTTTTTGACGGCTCGGCATTTTCAGCAAAAAGAAGCAAGAAGAAACTAAGCATAAGTGTTATTGGAGACTAATAAGCCATCATAAAGGTGATGAAGTATTTAAGTCTTTGTAATAGGGTTTGGGTATAAGAATGCCTTAATCAAACTTAATTTGAATTGCCAACTAAACCATCCTTTACTGTACTGCTTACTCTGCTCTTTGACTCGTATTCTCTGCTGTAGGAAAATCAGAAGGAATTGGAATAGTCACTTTGCCCGTGGCTGCCCACTCTGAGCCTCTAAGCAGGCTGGTGATAAAGCCAACGCAGGAAACAGAGTAATCTACATGTCCCATAGGGGTATGAAAAATACGTCCTTTGCCATAGTTAATGGTCATGAGCATAGGTTCGTGTCTATCTGTCCCTTTAAATTCTTTACTAGAATATGTAGTAGCCAATACTTTCATGTTTTTGGCAGGACCTCTTAGTTGATCGTAAAGTTCGTCTTTAGTGTGAAGCCATTTAAGCGGCATTCCTTTGGTGATAGGGTGTTCGGTATCTCTTATTTGAATTTGATATTCATGCTGAGGCCCATGATGCCCCGCATTTCCGGCAGTCATGTCTTTTTGGAGAGTGCCATTGTTGTCATAATAGACGTAAGGGCCGTCTTTTTCTGTACGGTCGCCCCATCCACCAAGGGCTATCATCTCGTTATATGCTGGCCATTCTGGGAAGGAATTGTCTGCGGCATGAACCACCACCAAGCCTCCACCAGATTTAATGAATTTTTCAAATGCTTTTTTAGTAGTTTCTGGCCAAGGGGCTGCGTTCCAACCAAAATTGGTGATAACTAAATCATAAGCTTTGAAGTTCGGTGCAAAGTTAGGGTCAGCTTTTGCTTTTTCTAAGGCTTCGGTTTCTGGCACACCTTCAATTGGGAATTCGGCAATGTACTCTTCACCCTTCCATGTGTAAGCAGTTCTTTTTACGTCTACCGTGAATTTGCCACTCTCCTCTAAATAGTTTTTCATCATGAATGTAACTTTTGGCCATTGGTCATGATTGTTTTGCCCGTCTATAATGAGGGTTTTAATCGTTTTCTGTGCAAAGGAGCTTAAAGTAATTAGGCTTAGTAAAAAGTAAAGAGTTAATAGTTTTATTTTCATTTCAAATATTAATTAAGAGGGCTGAATGACGTTTTGAAAGCTAATTCAAAAATAATATTCTTTTGGTAATATCTCTTATATTAACTTTGACGCCTAGCCATATTCATAAAATTATAGCGATAATATGTTCAAAAGCCGAATTGCGGTGTCTTCTTATTTCTTTGTAAATGGTTTTTTATATGCCAATCTCATGGCAAGACTTCCTGAACTCCAATCCTTTTTTCAAATTAGTAACAGTGTTTTGGGCTCCCTTTTGTTTCTGGTAGCCGCAGGAGCATTGACGGCCATGCCGTTTACGGGCTGGCTCACCACTCAGTTTGGTTCAGATGGCATTACAAGAGTGGCAGGTATTTTGTTCTGCATTTTTTCGCCTTTTATAGCCCTTTATCCGGACCTTACTTTTGCAGGTGTTTTCTTGTTTTTATTAGGCATGACTACGGGCTCAATGGACGTTTGTGCCAACGGTCAAGCGGTATACGTAGAAAGGCTTTGGGGTAAACCCATTATCTCATCGTTTCATGCGGTTTTTAGTATAGCAATGGCTCTGGGAGCCGGTGCGGGGAGTTTGTTTTCTAAATTTCATGTTTCTTTATTTAACCATTTGGCTATTCTAAGTGGGGTTTGTTTAGTGATAGTGGTGGTAGCTTCTTTTTATCTGATTAGCGATAAGGAAGTCAATATCAAACAAGACCAAGAAGAGGGCTCGGGTGGTTTTAAATGGCCTTCAAAAGCCATTATCCCCTTAGGGATTATAGCCTTCTGTTCTATGATAGGAGAAGGCTCCATGACAGACTGGTCGGCCATCTTTATGAATAAGGTTGTGGGAGAAGGACCAACATTCTCTGCAATGGCATTTGGCGTATATGCTGGGGGGATGACACTTGCTAGATTATTTGGTGATAAACTAACCGCATTTTTTGGGCACAAAAAGCTTTTAATTTATGATGCCGTTTTGGCTATTTTAGGTCTCGTTGTAGCGGTGTCCTATGTTTCTGTCTATTCGGCATTTATAGGTTTCTTTATGGTGGGTCTGGGAGTGGCTACTGCGGTTCCTATTATTTTCTCCTTGGCAGGAAATACCAAAGGTGTTAACCCTGCCGTGGGAATAGCTATGGCTACAACGATTGGATATACCGGCTTCTTTATAGGGCCTCCTTCCATTGGTTATTTGTCGGATGTGTTTGGTTTGAGGCTAGCACTGGCATCGGTTATTTTGCTTTTTGGACTAATGCTCTTTTTGGTTTGGAATTACATTGATGAAAAGGCTTAACGTTCATAGCCTTTTCATCAAGGAATTTTGTTTCGCTTAACTTTCTGTACTCAAATCAGGTTTACCGCTTATTCTTAGAATAATATAACCTACTATTCCTGAAATAACTGAACCTGCAATAATCCCTACTTTGGCAGAGTCCATATAAATAGGACTTCCAGAAAAGGCAAGGTTGGCTATGAATATAGACATGGTAAAACCTACTCCAGCCAGAATGGAAATACCAATAACTTGGGCGTAAGTAACGTCTTCAGGAAGCTCGGCTAGTTTTAGTTTGATGCTAAGGTAAGATAATAAGGAAACGCCTATAAATTTACCAATAAACAGTGCAATAGCGATATTGACAATTAGCGGGATATCTAAGACCATGTCTGCCGCAAATATGACCCCCGCATTTGCGAGAGCAAAAATTGGCATAATAAAATAGGCCACCCATCCATGAAGCTGATGTTCTAGTTTTTGAAGCGGAGAGTTAAATTTGTTTACAACCTCTTCTAATTCTTCAATCTGTTCTACCTGATCCTTGGTTAAAACTGGGATGTCGGGGTCTTCGGATTTGCTGATTCTTTTTACCACGCTCAAGAGCCTGTGTTTGAAAGAAGCAATGTCAATCTTTTGGCTAATAGGCACAGTGAATGCCAAAAGCACACCAGCTATGGTAGGATGGATACCAGATTTTAAAAATAAGTACCAAATTATTATTCCTAAGAATAAGGTTATAGCACCCGAATAAGAACCTTTTAATGATAAATAAGATAAAAGGATAAATGGTATAAGGGTATAAAGTATGAGGTTCCAGTCAATACCAGTGCTATAGAAAATGGCAATGACCAACACTGCACCCAAGTCATCAATAATAGCAAAAGCGGTCAAAAATATTTTCAAACTAAGAGGGACTCTTTTTCCGAGCAACTTGATAATAGCCAGAGAAAAAGCAATGTCAGTAGCCATTGGAATGCCCCAACCGTTGGCCGTCTCAGGGGATTCATTTAAAAAGTAAAATAGGGCAAATGGCGTAATCATACCCCCTATGGCAGCAAAGAGGGGGAAGGTTGCTTTTCTAATAGAATTTAATTCACCTACTAACAGCTCTCGTTTTATTTCAAGACCTATCACAAAAAAGAAAATGGCCATAAGGCCGTCGTTTATCCAAAGAATGAGAGGCTTTTTTAGTTCAAAGCCCTCTGAGCTTATTCCTATTTTATATTCCCATAAAGATTGATAATTCTCGCTAAAGGCAGAGTTCGCCCAAATCATAGCGATGGCGGTAGCTGCAAAAAGCAGAATACCGCTGGAACTCTGAATTTTCGCGAATTTCTGAAAAGGTGTGAGCAGTATTTTTTTGAGCATGTTTGATGATGTGTTTGTCAATATCTTGTTATTCTTCAAATTTCGCATAAATCGGTGGGTTTTACACGGGATTTGCCATCATTCTTGACCAAAAACAGACCAAAACGGATAATTTAAAGGTTATCGCAGCATGTACATTTCTATGAACAACGCTTTGAAAAATGATGTGAGAAACCTTAGTTTTTGGGGCTTTAAAAAATGCTATTTTTAATAAAATTAATGTAATACAAGAACTGCTTCTTTATGATAAATGAGTGTTAATTCATCATCTGCAATCTGTGGATTATCCTTTTTTATTAATGTCAATTGGTAATCACTGATGTCAAAAGTAAATGATGCTTCCTTATCAATATATATCACATTGTCATCACTGACCGAAAATTCATAATCTCCAGTTTCGTGAATAAAATAGGTGTCGTCAGGATTTGATATAAAGACTCTTTTTTCTTCGGTATCAAATCTTAAGGAATGTTGACTGAAGTCGAAGCTTTCATCAAAATGACAAAAGCATTTAACGGAAAAAAGCAACCACTTGCCTTCCAGTTCCTGGGGAATTACATTGTTTTTTTTCGAGCAGGCGACCATAGCCACCGAGAGTAGACCAAACAGAATGAGCTTTTTCATAACTTATGTTTATGTCTGGATAAAGTACTTTGATATAGTAATGTTCAACACCCATAAAAGGTTGTATGTATGATTAAAAAAAAGGTCAAAGAATTATAAATGCTTGACGTATTAGGGGTTCTAAAACTCATTAAAGCTTACCATTCAGAACTTAACAGTAAAACGACATCAATTTTTCCGTTTCCTTTTTGAAGGCACATTTTTTTAACTTATGCTTTTCCAAGTTTATGCTGGCTAGTGCATGATGAATTAACCTAAAGTAGTACGGGTACTATAGCATATAATATGTGTTACCTTTGGATGGATATTTACAAAAAAATGCAGCAAATGAATTCGAAATCTATCATGACTTCCTCCGCTATATTTTTAGGATTGGCGGCTATAGCTTTTACTTTTGCTCCCGAAGAAATAGTCAACCTTTTGGGCTTAGAACTTGCTAGTTCTATCATTCTACAAATTCTAGGAGCACTATATTTCGGCTTTGCCATGGTCAATTGGATGGGTAAGTCGAATCTCATAGGCGGTATTTATGGTAGGGCTGTAGCCATGGGTAATTTTTCTCATTTTATGATTGCCGGACTTGCTCTTGCTAAATGGGTAATAAAGTATGAAGCTTATGGGGGCATGGCTATTTTGACGAGTATTTATCTGATTTTTGGCGTACTTTTCGGTCTGGTTCTTTTTGGAAAGTTGCTTAAATAAAGAAGCCTTAACACAGTTTTCAACTATTATAAAAGTTTATAAATGTCATTTAATGTTGTACTCCTAGAACCAGAAATCCCTAATAATACCGGAAATATAGGACGCCTTTGTTTGGCCTCTGGTTCTGTGCTTCATTTGGTAAAACCTTTTGGGTTTGAAATAACCGACAAAAGGTTAAAAAGGGCAGGTTTGGATTATTGGGAGCACTTAGAAGTTCATTATTATGATAATGCTGAAAGTTTCTTTCATCAACATCAGGATAAAAAAATGGCTTTCTTCTCATCACATGGAGAAAAAAGCCATTGGGATTTGCCTTTTGAGAAAGACATCTTTCTCATTTTCGGTAAAGAATCTGTGGGACTTCCGAAGGATATTTTGGCAGAGAATACCGAGTTCTTGTATCAAATACCCCTTTTTAGTGAGCATATAAGAAGTCTAAACTTGGCCAATGCTGTAGCTATAGCAGTCTACGAGGGACTAAAACAAATTAGATAGGAAATTATCTCGGTGGTGGCGGCATTCCATCCATTGGTGGTCCATTTCCATCGTGTGGCGGACCTTGCTGCCTGTCTCCTTCCATTGGAGCATGCTGGGGTCTTTTTCCGCTCACAATATCTCTTAAGAAATTTTCAAAAAGTAGTTTTTGTTCGGAATTACAGATTTCTCTAATTTCTAGAAAGTGTTTTCGAGTTGCTAAATCTATGGCTGCGTTTAATTCGCCTATTCTTTTAGCGGTAGCTTTGGCAGCATCCTCATCTTCTGTTCCAATTTTACCAAAAAGTCTACTTTTTAATACTTTAATTTCATCATTTTTATCTTTAATGATTTTCTGATGTTCCTCAAAAATGATTTCAAATTGTTTTTTTTGTGAAGCATCGAAATCAAGCATATTCTCTAAATGAGGCTTCCTTTCTTGCTTTGGTCGGGTATCACCATTTCCCAGTATAAGAAAGAGCAATAATCCTAAATTTAAGAGGAGTAAAACGCCTAAAAACCAAAGCCATTTTATGTTTACATTTTGCATTTTTTCATGTTTTTTATAGTCCTTAAGTCTTGGCTATAAATTGACTTCTCAGACGAACTATAGTGTATTTCTCTAGTAAATTTCCAGACCATAATTTGAGTTGAGGTTATAATCGGATTGGAAAGATTCAATGACCGTTTGGCTATTTGAAGCACTATCATTCTTTTGAATTAGTTTGCTTACGGTCACCACATTAATCATCAAGACAACAGTTAATATTGGGATGGCAAAAGAAGGTTTTAACACCCAATTAAGTTTCGGGTTTGTTACCAATTCGTTTTCCATTCGGGCTTTTAATCTGGTATAGAAAAAATCTGGCATTTCCGCTTTCTGTATCTGATTGACAATGCCAAGCGTTTTTTCTATTTCTTGGTTCTTGTTAGTTTCCATATTCTTCTTCGTAAAATTTCTCCAATAATTTCTTTAAGTTTTGTTTGGCTCTAAAGAGCAATGATTCCACAGACGATTTTGTTAGCTTCATAACTTCGCAAATTTCTTGATAACTTAATCCTTCTAAATGATGTAAGGTATAGGCTATTCGTTGACTGTCAGGAAGTTTGTTAATAGCCTCAAACAACTTGCTTGCTCTTTCTTTGTCTTCCAATTGTACGCCAGGATGAATGAAATTTACAGACTGATGTTGAATCTGTTCATCCACACCAAATATACTTTTAACAAATGCGAATCGTTTTTGAGTTTTGTTCTTCCTCAAGAACTCTAGCGATTTGTTAGAAGCAATTCTATAAATCCATGTGCTCAATTTAGAGTCACCCCTAAACTTTTGCACAGATTGGTATACCTCTATGAACACTTCTTGGCATATATCTTCAGCCTCTAAGGTGTTTTGCGTAATAGATACCACGGTGTTGAAAACACGGTCTTGGTATAATTCTACAATACTCCGAAAAGCGGATTCTTGCCCGTCTTTGAGCTGAAGTATAAGATCCTTTTCGTTCAAAAAAAGTTTTATTTAAGCTTAATTTAATAAAGATATGGCTGTTAATGATGACTTATTCTCCACGAATGAATTCACATTTAATAAGTGACACTTTGCTAAATTAATTGCTGTTTTATATTTAGATGTGGGTTACTTAAAAAACTTGCGGTGTAGTTTGAATTTAATCAATAAAAGTTTCGTAGAAAATGGTTATCTATTTTTTGGTGATGCTAAAATCTGTGTTTCTTATTTTAAATGATGTTCCATCCACTAAGCTACACCTTTTAAATGGACTCTTTCATCTTCTCCATTATGTGTGTTTTGCGAAATGGAATTATTAAACGCAATGTCTAGTTTACCATCTTTAAAATTACAAATAAGCGTATCTCCATGTATGGCTTCCACAAATTTTCTGGTAATCTGTATTGTGTCATCATTTAACCATGTGGCGGAAGCAGCTATTAAAGAAGGCACTTGAATTCTATTCTTAATTGGGAAGTTATTGAGAGCATAGGCATCATTGGTTATCCAATTTTCTATACCAAACATTAATTTATTCTCTCCTTCTTCCGTATCAAAAATAATTTGGCCTTGGTCTTCTGCTATATCAAATTGGATAGACTTTATGCCATAACTATTTTCAGAAGCTTTGAAAACCTGCTCATTTATTTTGGAAGCATTAGGTGAGGTATTTTGGTTTTTAGGTACAGCAATCTCTAACTTTTGGCATAAATCCTTTAACGCCTTTTCTGCTTTAGCATTTTCGGGAAGAGCTTCTTCTTGCACTGCAGGAAGTACATTATCCCAGATTACCTGCATAGATTTCCCCATATCCCAAGATTCCGAAGTCACGGCTATAGTCATGTCATATTGTGGAATCACGATACAGTATTGGCCATAGGCTCCGTCTCCTCTATAGAAACCGGGCTCTGGCTTACATCGCCAAAACTGATAACCATAACCTTGAGACCAATCTCCGTCACCTTGCTGAGATGCTGTTTGCTTTTTTGTCGCTTCAGTCACCCATGCTTCGGATAGGATTTCTTCGCCCTCCCAAGTACCCTTTTGAAGATAAAACTGACCTAGTTTTGCAATATCTTCGGTTTTAACTCTTAGTCCATAACCTGCAGTGTTGAGTCCTTCTGGTGAAGTTTCCCAGTCGTAACCTGTTATTTCTAGCTTGTCAAAGAACCTTGGTTTAAGGTATTCCGATAGAGTTTGTCCCGTTTTGGCATGAATGATAGCCCCTAAAACATAAGTGGCACCGGTATTATAAAAGAAATGAGTGCCAGGCTCGTGAGTTAAAGTCTGAGCTAGGAAAGACGCCACCCACGTTTTCTTCCCTTCATTTGCTCTCATACTTTCCATAGTTTCGGTATCATGACCAGAGTTCATGGTAAGGAGGTGTTTAACTTTTAGGCTTTTCAGTTTATCGTCAATTACAGCGGGAAGTTGATCGGGGAAAAAGGAAAGGACTTGGTCTTCTACGCTTATAATTCCTTCTTTTACAGCAAGCCCAATAGCGGTACTGGTAAAGGCTTTACTGAGAGAATAAAGGGTGTGCTTATATTCCTCTTTGAATGGTTTCCAGTGGCCTTCGGCCAAAACGTTGCCATGTCTTAAGAACTTAAAACTATGCCATTCAAGTCCTGATTTTTTTGTGGCATTTATAAAGTTGATCAATGACTCAGAAGAAATACCTTGAGATTCAGGGCTCGTTCTAGGAAAGCTGAAAGTGTCTAAAATACTAGTATTTTTAGTAGACTGGCATTGGCTTAGTATAGTGGGTAGAGCGGCTAAACCTAGTAGGCTCATAGAACCTTTACCAAGAAATTCTCTTCTTGTTGACATTATTATGGGTTGAAAAATGAATAGGAGATAAACCTCCTATTTCACATGATAGGCAACTACTTTATTGCCAAAGAATGTAGGTACTACCAGTAGCTTTTTATCAGCAATGTAATCTATGTCTGCTGCTCCAATTCCTTCGGCTGAAGTATCCTTTAGTAGAGTCTTTTTCCAGTTTTTATCAAGATAATAGATGTGTCCGCTCCAGCAAGAAATGAAATAACCATCACCTATGGCTTCAATGCCATCTGCTTTTGGCATTCCATCAGCAAGTACAATTAATTCTGAACCGCTCTGAGCAAATATTTTTCCAGAGTTAAAACCTGCTAATAAATTTCGGCCAGATTCGTGAAAAATGCCATTAAGACGGCCTAAAGTAGTATCTGCATAAACCACTTTAGTTTCACCAGATGAGATTTGAAAGACTGTGTTTAAATCAGAATCGGTTAAAAGAATGTCGCCCGCTGGGGTAGATGCGGCATCGTTTAGGTATTTAGCCCCTTCTACTATTTCTATGGTGGTTTCTCCTGTATTTACATCTACATAAACCAATTTGTTAAGATCCGTGGCATAAAGTGTAGACCCTACTAAGGCTAGACCTTTTGGGTCGTCTAAGTTTTTAATCCAGTTGTTGTCTATGATTGTTCCATCTGGACCAATCTTGGCGATGTAGCCATCTCCATCAAAATCGGCACCTCTTCCTACACCTATGCAGCTGACATAATAGACATCATTTGCGGCATCATAAATAACAGATTCCGGTGTAATTAGGGTAGTGTCAGTTTCCCAAGCAAGGCTTAGGGTAGGAGGGGTTGATGCAGTAGTTTCGTTTTTTTCTTCCGTCTCTTTAGGTTGATTAGAGCAGCTAAACATGAAGGCACAAGGAAGTAAGGCGAGTAAAAGGGTTAATTTCATCAAGTAATATTTATTTATACCCTAAAATAAGAAAAATTAGAATTGATGATGGCTTGACTCGAGCAAAATATTGGACAAAAGAGAATTCTGAAGGTAAAGCATATGAATTCAACTATTTATTTTGGACAACCTTTACTTGAATAATCGGGAGTCGAACTCAAAGGGTTGTATTTCAATAACTTTTACTTTATCAAAATCGGGATGGAAAGGATTAATAAGATAATTGAAGTCACCAGCTACACATGCAGAAGGTGTTTTCATTAGGAGGTAATGACCTTTTTTTAAAAAGCTATCGCCAAGTCTTTGAGTGAAATCTCCATGAGGAAGTATATCCCACTTGTCAGGAAGAACTTCGTTTGGTATCTCGTAGATGGCTAAGTCGTCGGGTATATAAACTTTGATTAAGAAATAATCCATAGGCAAGCTATGCAGCGGAGTTCTAACCGCAATTTCTACGGTGCAAAGTGCTATGGAAGACGAGGTGTAAAGCACTTGCATGCCTTTGCTGTTCCATCTACCACCAAATAGTCTTGCCCCTGTACCAGAAATATCATCCTTATAAAGCCCGGAAGCTAAACGATAGACTATCATGCCAGCACACCATGAGCTATGCGGCCTATTTCATCTTTAACCATGTTAATACCAAAAGAGGTAACTAAGAGCTCTTTGGGCGTACGGCCACCTAGAGCGAGGTTTTTATTAATTAGCCATTGATTAAAGGTGTTTTCATTACCGAAAATACTTAAACCAAAATCATAAAGATGCCCTAAGAGTATTATTCTATCCGTTTGGAGTGGGTCAAATTTTTTGTTTTGCTCGCGGTATCTTATGATAGTACGCTCTGAAATATGAAGGAAATTTGACCAGTCTTTTTGAGTGAAACTCTGGCTTACTGGTAAGTTGGCAACATATGCATAACCATAACCCGCGATAGCTTCTTCCGCAATGTTTAGGCTATTATTATCATCAGGCACATTATATTTTTTATCTTCTACCATCCTATTTTCCTTTATTCAAATGTCGTATTTTTTTTGACACTTGTCAAATTTTCTGGCCAAAAAAAGAGGAAACACGTTGTGCTCCCTCTCTTAAATCAATGAAATGATGCTTAGATAGCTTCCAAAATACGCTCCATGGCCACTTCTTTGCCTATTCTTTCTTTTAATTCTGAAATTGGCACACGCTCTTGCTCCATAGAGTCTCTATGTCTAATGGTAACGCAGTTGTCGTCTTTTGTTTCATAATCAACCGCAATACAAAATGGCGTGCCTATTAAATCTTGACGAGTATATCTCTTTCCAATAGCTCCGCTATCATCATATACGGTTCTAAAAGAAGATTTTAAAGAATTCGCTATTTCTTCTGCAATTTCTGCTAGTCCATCTTTTTTCACTAAAGGCAAAACCGCTGCTTTTACTGGAGCAAGAGCAGGATGAAGTTTTAGGTAAAGTCTTTCCTTCTGCTTGTCGCCTTCTCCTACCATTTCTTTTGTGAAAGCATTACAGAAAGTAGCTAAGAAAAGTCTATCTGCACCCACAGAGGTCTCTACCACATAAGGAATGTAGTTTCCGTAGGGCTTATTAGTTTCAGGGTCAATATTCGGGTCAAAGTACTGCTGCTTTTTCTTAGAAAGGGCTTGATGATTACTCAAATCGAAGTCCGTTCTAGAGTGGATACCTTCTATCTCACGGAAACCAAATGGGAACTTATATTCAATATCCACAGCGGCATTGGCATAGTGAGCCAGTTTATCGTGGTCATGGAATTTTAGACTATCTGCTGGTAGTCCTATGGCTTTGTGGAAACTCAAACGTGTTTCTTTCCATTGTTTATACCATTCCATTTCTGTGCCAGGGCGAACGAAGAATTGCATCTCCATTTGTTCAAACTCACGCATTCTAAAAATGAATTGACGAGCTACAATCTCATTTCTAAAAGCCTTACCAATCTGAGAAATACCAAAAGGTACTTTCATACGGCCGCTTTTCTGAACATTTAAGAAATTGACAAAAATACCCTGAGCAGTTTCTGGACGAAGATAAATAGTGCTAGAATCATCAGCCACAGAACCAATTTGTGTAGAAAACATCAAGTTAAACTGACGAACTTCAGTCCAGTTTAAGGTTCCTGAAACAGGGCAGACAATGTTCTCAGAAATAATTAATTCTCTAACGGCCTCCAGATCCTCATCACCTAAAAGTTTACCCATTTTGGCTAAAAGGGCATTGGCTTCGTCTTCTTTGCCAGCATTTGATAATAATTCGGCTTTACCTTCTAAAAGTTGGTCGGCACGGTATCTTTTCTTGCTGTCTTTATTGTCAATCATAGGGTCGTTAAAACCATCAATATGACCAGAAGCTTTCCAAGTTAATGGATGCATGAAAATAGCCGCATCTACCCCAACAATATTGTCGTGAAGCTGCGTCATGGCTTTCCACCATACCGTTTTCAAATTATTTTTTAATTCTACACCGTTTTGTCCATAATCATAAACAGCCTGAAGACCGTCATAAATTTCTGAAGATGGAAATACAAAACCGTATTCTTTTGCGTGAGCAATGATATCCTGAAGCGTTGTGGCTGGTGCCGACATGATTGTATCCTTTTTTGTTCTAAGAAAATCTGAATATAGGGTTATTTAATAGGAAGATTTAAACTGAATTTTCTTCATAAAGCATTAAATCCCTCAAATGCATCGCAAAACTAAGGAAATGCTCTTAAATTTCGATTAATTGATGAAGACTAATAATAGACAAAGCGTATGCAAATGCAAAATATCCCTTTGGTAAGTGTTAAATGGCTGGCAGGACAGCAGGAAGATTCTAAAGTAATTGTGGTAGAATCTAAGATGAAGCCAGTGAATGCTTCCGATGACTGGGAGTCTGGTTTTAAAATCCCGAATGCTGTAATGATGGATATCAATGCTGATTTTAGCATCTTAGATACTGATTTACCACACATGATGCCTTCTGATGAATATTTTACAGTAGCCGCTCAAAATATTGGTATCAATAAAGACTCCATCATTGTGGTTTATGACCAAGTGGGTACTTATGGAAGTGCTAGAGCTTGGTGGATGTTTAGAGCCATGGGGCACGAGCATGTTTACGTCTTAAGTGGAGGGTATCCAGCGTGGAAAGAAGCAGGTTTTGAAACGGTGAAAGCCGAATGGCCAAAAGTGGAGAAGGGAGACTTTGAGGCTAAAGCCAATAAAAGCCTGTTTTATAAAGCAGAAGATGTCTTGTCAATTATTGATAATAAGACATTCCAAATAATGGATGCAAGGTCACAGGGACGATTTGACGGAACGGCTCCTGAACCAAGAGCCGGTTTAAGAGGAGGTCATATTCCTAATTCGGTTTGTTTGCCATTTCCTTTGGTTCAAAATGACATTTACATGAAATCAGAAAAGGAGTTGAAAGCAATCTTTGACAATTATCAATTAGAAAATAAAAACTTAGTAATGACCTGCGGCTCTGGTGTTACGGCTTCGGTTATTGCCCTAGCTGCCGAAATAGCAGGCTATAAAAACGCTGCTGTTTATGACGGAAGCTGGGCAGAGTGGGGGATGCCAGGGGTTTTGCCGGTGGTTAAATAGTAGTGTTGTTATTCATTGCCAACCAATTTGGCTGCGGATACATTTTGAGTAAAAATCAAAGCGTTGTAGGAACCTTGACTTTCTTTTGGGAGAATGGAAAAGTAATTCAGAAACTTCACCCCAAAATTGGAATTGTAGTTTGAAACTTCTCTAAGTTTTAGTCCATTTCCAATGTTATTAATCATGGTTCCATTCATGAATCTGTGAGAAATGGAGCAAATCCTGTTTTCTAGTCCTAGCTCTGAATCTTCTGAAAGAAGTAAGACCATCTTTTTATTAGCCTTATAAGGTTTGAGCATATTGTGAATATTTCCTGATAAGGTAAGAAGTTTCCAATTGGGCTTTTTTACAATTTCTTTTTTCAGGTTTAGATACATGACGCTGTCACGGTTATCATCGTAAACAGAAGTGTCAAAAAAGGTTATTCTAACTCTCGGATTGTTATTTAAATCGGCAATTACTTTTGCCCACATGTAGTTAGACCTTCCATCATCATAAGACTTTGTGAAAAAATCAGATTTTGTAATATTTTCATCCGTAGGATTATTCAGGTACTTTGTCATTAAATCGGAAGGTATTTCTAGACCAACTATAACGCTGTCTCCTTTATTGGAAAGTAATTTGGCCAAGCTTAGCATGAATTCAGCGGGTTCGTTTGTACCATGCATTTCTCCAATGGCTATATATTTATATGGAGACAGTGCTTGATAAAGTCCATCACTCAAACTATCAAGTTTTTCAATTTGAATTGCGTTTTCTTGGTAAAATGAATAGAAATCTTGTCCATTTGAAGAGCCGACAAAGAAAAGCGATATTATAAAAGCTATGGGCGAAATAACCTTTATGCTTGCTGTTTTAATCTGTTTTAAGTTCATGGTTGAGTTTAAAAATGAAATACTGCTTATACATCAACACGAAACAAAATCATCGCTTAACAAACTTCAAAGATTGGCTTTTAAGACCTTCTTGGTATTTGATGATATAGGTTCCAGAGGGTATTTGGCTAATGTCTATCACTTGTTCCTCGAGATTACTTTCCCAAGTTTTCATCTCCAAACCTGAGGTATTGAAAATTTGATATTCAAGGTTTTCTTCAGGCTCATGTCCAAGGTCAAACTTTAGTTGTTCTCCGCTTGGGTTAGGGAAAAGAGTAACCGATGATTCCATCTCATTTGCTAATGGAATCAGCGTAAGATTTAAGCTAACAGTAGAGTCACAGCCAGACTGATTTGTTAAAGTATAGGTGGCGGTGTTATTACTTTCATAGTAGGTGTTACCATCTATCCATTGGTATTCGCCTGTGGCGTTTACGGTATCTATCCAGTTATCGCTTTTACCCATTGTTAGATAAAGCATCGTTCTCGGGTCACAGTTTAGCGTAGGACTGGTGGAATAGCTTTCATGTACTGGAGGGTAGACATCCTCAAAGTTATTGGATGTATATGTTTTGCCATTTAACCAAGTTATTGAGTCGCAAGCGTTGATTTTATCTGCTGCGTATGGTAATTGTGAACCGTCATTAAGATAAATTGTGATTGCTGGCTGGCCTGATAGGTCTATTCCAGTAATTAGAATATCAGTGTTTCCATCCGCATTGTAATCTGTTGTTTTAATTTTTGCTTCCTTATAGCTTTTGAATTCTTGACAGATGGTTTCTTTCATTAATACGTTATCGATATTTAATAACATCTTCATTGAATATTTATATTTATCAAAGCGAGTGAATCGCGTGCCCATGGAAACATAAGATAAAGCGAAAAAATCCTCGGTTTCGTCATTGTTAAAATCAGCAGTTTGTGCTGTTATTGAATATCCTGCATAAGCTTTTTCATCAAATTTTCTGTTAAAAATACCGCCTTCATTTTGGAAGCCGTAGTAACTAACATTGCTAGAATAGCCTCCAGGGGAACTAATTGCAGCAATGATATCATCGTCACCATCTTTATCAGTATCGATTAGATAGTATTTATTAAGTGCAGAAAGTTCATGGTTGAATTTAGTAGTGTCTGTATTTTGTAGAGAATAACCAAGGCCAATAGGGTTGCTAAATGTTACTATTAATTGTTCATACCCTTTACCAATGGTGTATCTCCCATTTGTTAAAAGGATATCAGGATATGCGTCTCCATCAATAATTCCAAATTGAATATCCTCCAAGTTACCATTAAATATTTCACTCTGATCTTGCCAACCAAAAGAGCCATCTTGGTTATTGAATAGAACATATAAAAACGCACTGTCATTATAAATTCCGGTAAGGCCTATATCCATCCAACCATCTTGGTTTATATCTACTGCTTCAATCTGACTAATTTTTTCTGCTTGAAAGTCAGCTTTATTTTTTGACGTAAATGTTCCTTCATTGCTTTTTAAGAAAAGCTGGAATTTCCCTAGAGCCAAAGAGTCAATTCCAACGAACACCACATCTTCAATCCCATCATTATTAAAGTCTTCAAATAGGATTCTTGTACTGTCAAGAGAAGGGAAGGGATGGCTTGTTTCCTGACCCAAACTTCCGGTGCCATCTAAATTTAGATATAGCTTAGTTTCTGGTTCACCAATTTTATTAATTCCAGTGATTAGTATATCAGGGAAGTTGTCAGCATTAAAGTCCAAAGGAGTGCTTTTTATTTGCGTTAAATCTCCAAAGAAGCTTTTAGATACCGTATTAAAGCTTTCATTTTTTTTGTTTAAGTAGAAGGTTAAGAAATCTTCATTTGAAGAGATAACATGATTTCTGCCATAAGTCAAAACATCCCTATATCCGTCATTGTCAAAATCAAAACATTTTATCATACCTCCCAAGTCCTCAAAAGTGACTAGCGTGTCTTTTACATAGCCTTGTCCTTTATTATTGAGGAAAAGCTCCGTTCTTGGTACAAAGAAGTAGCCAGAACCAAAACCTAAATTCTGTTTTCCTGACATTATAATGTCGTCATAACCATCTTCATTGAAATCTATGAATTCAAAATTTGCACTATAGTTTTCAAAAGGGGAAGTGCCAATGATTGTAAAGTTTCCAAGCCCATCGTTTTTAAATACTTTAGTCTTGGTATAGTAAAACCCTACTTCTACCATTGACATAACTAAGTCAAGATCCCCATCTAAGTCAATGTCGTTTAGAGCAAGTTGGCGAGCTCCTCCTGTCATTGATTCGATTGATGTGAATGAAAAATCATCACCATCTTTTTTTGAGAATGTTTTATTCCCGTTGTTTAAGTATACGCTAGTGCCAAATCCTTCGTCAATGTAATAATAAGGCGTTCCACTAATAATAAAATCCATATCTGAATCTCCATCTAAATCTGCAAATACGGCCTTTGCACTATAGTATCCATCAATGTTTGAGTTCGCGATTATGGCGAAATTACTCTTGTTTTGGTTTTCGAATAAAAAACTATGCCCTCTGAATGCTGTTGAATAAAACCCTTTTCCAGAATCATCACGTAATTCTCTCATGCTCCCAGTAAGCAGTAAATCGTAGTCACTATCTCCATCAAAATCGCCAAGGTCAATGTTATAATTTTCCATTGCAGGAGCAGCTAGTTTAAACTTTCGGTCTGTAAAGTTTCCTTTACCGTCATTAGTTGAAGTGTGGTAATAAAATTTTTGTGTCGTATCAGAATCATCTTCTAGTACTACAAAGAAAATATCGTCGTCTCCGTCAAAATCTAAATCTTTGATTTTAAAATTAACCGAGGCGGTATAAATAACATCTTGTTCTAAATCCAGTGAGAAGTTTCCCTGGCCGTCATTTTTGTAAATCCCAATGATGTTTTGACTGACATTGGAAGAAGAACTGTAACTACCAGAAACTGCTAGGTCAATATCGCCATCGCCATCAAAATCAGAATATTCTATCGTCTTGATATTACTAGTCCTATCAAGGTCCGTTTTAGGCGTTATGTCCGTAAACTTTTGAGCGAAAACAGGAGAAGATAAAAATGAAATAAATATAAGTAGAGATAAAAGTTGTTTCATATCGTCAATATTGATGTATGTATTGCGAAAAATATAGTTGAGTTTTAGCCTTTATATGGCTTTGCTAAGATAGTCTTGTGATCTTCTAAACCAAAGCTCCCTCGCTACAATTTTTGCAAATTTCTACCTCAGATCGAGAAGATATTAAGGCCTTGCGGAAGTTGGTGTAGGCAGGCGAATTCCATACTTCTTTGAAGGTGTTATCTTGTAAGGTACCCATCGGGTGCTCGGCATCTTTGTCAAAACAGCAAGGTACCAAGGCTCCATCCCAAGTGATCACACAGCTGTGCCACATTTTCCAACAGTGGTCTAGTAGCTTGTTTTTGATGCTGAAAGTACCATCCTCATTGTCTTTGTATCTGGAGTATTTATCAATGGTCGGAATCAGTTCATTGCCGTTTTCATACTCATATATTTGAGCGGTTTTGAGTCTTACTTCATCTACACCTAGTTCGTCCGCTAGTTTGTAAACATCGGCTATCTGATGTTCATTTGGCTTGACTACCAAAAACTGAAAAATAACATGAGGCGTTTTGGATTTTAATCGCTTTTTAGCAGCAATTAAGTTTTTAGTGCCTTCCAAAACTTTTTCCAATTTACCACCTACACGGTATTGCTGATAAGTTTCTTGGGTGGTTCCATCTATAGAAACTATAATTCTGTCAATGCCCGAATTCACTGTTTTCTCTGCCACAGTTGGTGTAAGATAATGTGCGTTTGTGGAGGTGGCGGTATAGATTTTTCTGTCAGATGCAAATTTGACCATTTCAAGAAAATCTGGATGCAAATAGGGTTCTCCTTGAAAATAGAATGTAAGGTAAATTAAAGTATCTTTTAGTTCTTCAATAGCCTTCTCGTAAAGTTCCTTTTGAAGCATGCCTGTAGGTCTGGTGAAAGACCGCAGGCCACTAGGGCATTCTGGGCAGCGAAGGTTACAACTGGTGGTAGGCTCAAAACCGATGGCCAATGGCAAACCAATGATATTTGGCTTCTTAGTGATTTTAGAAATGCCATAACTGCCTAAGATGCCAATGGCATTCCAAAACCTTTTAGGGCTTAGTTTGCTTGCAAAATTTAGGCGGTCTTTGATATTCATTAATCTAAAGGAATTTGGGAATAGATGTTTTTTAATCTTTCTTCTTTCTCTGCTGCAACAACCTCTTTTAAAGCTTGCTTTGATTCATTTAAATCTAAAAGGAGCATTAATGCTTGAGCCGCAGAAAACCTACCATACCAAGTAGCCTGATGAATGGCAATATCTTTTAAGAAAGGAATACTTTTAAGCTGGGTTTCATTATCTGTGCTGACGATGTAAGAACCAAAAATGCCCATGGTTTGGTATAGTTCGGCACCATCCAGCAGACCTAGTTTTCCTACAAACCATTGAAAATCCTCTGCTTTGGCTTGCGACGCCTTATAATTGGCTACTGCAGAGAAAATATTGACATCATCTATGTTTTGTAGTTCTGAAGTGAGCTTGTCAGCGTCTGGCGGCTGATTTATTAAAATAGCCTCCAAAGCGGCAGCTCTAACCGTATAGGAAGTGTCCGCCAGAGCCTTTCTGAAGAGTAAATCATTTTGCGGATTTAGGAAGTTTTTCATGGCTAAAATAGCCGCTGCTCTTACCTGAGATTTTCCGTCCGTACTGATTAAAGATTGTAAAGATTTCTCCACCTTTAAGAAATCCTCGCCATCATAATTAAAGAATTTATGAGTAGCCAGTTCTCTTATTTTCCAGAACTCATCGTTTAGAGCCCTCAGCGTAAGATTCCTTTTGTCTTTATCATACATCTGACTCACCGCCAGCTCGTTCTCTGTTTCTTCTTCTGCGGTAATTTGGTCAAATGCTCTAAGTCTTGCAATCATTGATTTTGATTTCTCAAATTGAGCATAAAGTTCCTTATCAGATTGCTCTTGATTTATTTCAGCTAAGACATAAGAGTTTGGGTCTATGATGACGTAAGATGGTTTTTTATCCAATTGAATAGTGAAACTTCCTACCTCTTTTTCAACTAGAAGCTCCCTAATCACAGGACCATTTTCTGTTCCAATTTCTATGGATAGCGGTAATTTATAAATGAGGTTATTGACTGAGTCTAAGACTTGTTCAATTTCTATCTTTAGCTTTCCTTTTTCAAAACTATGTTTTACGTCTAACCTTGGATGCCCAGGTTTAAGAAACCATTGGTCAAAGAACCAGTTAAGGTCTTTACCTGTGATTTCCTCTAAGGCCATTCTCAAGTTACCTATTTCGGCATTTTTTAGTTTGTTCTCTTCCAGATAAAGTTTTAAACCCAGAAAAAAGGCTTCGTCTCCCACCTCGTTTCTAAGCATATGAAGAATTCTCCCACCTTTTGAGTAAGAGTGGCTGTCAAACATATCTTCTTTATCGGCATATCCATATCTTATAACAGGTTCTTGCTTGGTTTCGGCTTCGTTGAGGTATTGATTTAAAGCAATGTAGTTTACCCAGTCGCCTTCGTCTTTACCATATTTCTTAGCAGCCCATAAGTATTCAGAATAATCTGCAAATGCCTCGTTTAAAGGTAAATTTGCCCATGATTCGGCGGTGACAAAATCACCAAACCAATGATGGAAAAGTTCATGTGCTATAACGCCGTCATCATTATTATCTACTATCTGATTACTATTTTTCTGGATTCCACTGCCGTGTGTTGTGGCTGTGGTATTTTCCATAGCTCCACTTATATAGTCTCTAACGGCTATTTGAGCATACTTTTTCCATGGATAGGGTGTCTGAAGCAGTCCTTCAAAATACTTTATCATTTCTGGTGTTCTGCCAAAAATTTGATAAGCATTTTCTTTGTATTTGGGTTCTACGTAGTAGCTTATCTCAAAGTTCGTAAAAGTAGTATCCACTACTTTACTAAATTCACCAGCCACTATACTAGTAAGATAAACAGCATGAGGAATATCTTGAACCCACGTGTCCGTTTTGGTACCGTTATCGTTTTTCTTAGTCTCTTTTAATAAACCATTAGATAAGGTCTCAAAATGCTGAGGAACGGTTAATGAAATCTCTTGTGTGTGTTTTTGATTTGGAGCGTCCAGTGTCGGAAACCAGCAAGAATTATATTCTGTTTCTCCCTCACTCCATATTTGCTGTGGTTTGCTTTTAGCAGGGTTAACAAAATACAAACCTTTAAATTCTAAATCTTTAAATTGTGGAATTTCGTTAAGTTCGTCTGGCTTAGCTATATAGTTAATATATACTTCTATGGTTTCTTTAGCATTATATGGTCTACCTAAAGGGATTCGGAGTTTCGCCAAGTCGTACTTATATGCTACAGTACTGCCGTTTACTTTTACGGTTTTGATTTCAAAGCCTTTAGCATCTAAAACCAATTCTTCCTGAGCATAAAACCATGGCTTTAATGTGAGTGTGGCCTCACCAAGCAAATGGTTTGTTTTCCAGTCGGGCGTTACATTAAGTTTGGTATGAACTAAGTCAAAATATTTAGTTTCTGAGGATTGGTAAACATTTTGGGCTAAAGCAGTTTGTGCTACAGAAAATAGTAAAAAGATAAATCCCCAAATTCTCATCATTGCGTTTTTATTTCTTTAAATCATTGAAATATTGCTCCTTTTCTAAGGTTAGCGTGTATCCGTAACCATTGTTCTCGCTAAGCATTCCTACTTTGTATTCCCTTTTGAAAACAAAATCGTCAAGACTCGCGTAGCCACCTTTTATTTGTAAGGTTAGTACCAAAGTAACAGGATTGTAAGCCCATCTACTTTCATCCACATCCATATCTAAAAAATTAACGCCAGCACATGCAAAAACGTCTTCACTGCTTTGATAGTCGTAGTCTAGCCTACCATTTGGTAAAAACTTCCAGATCATGGTATTGAGGTCCACTTTCTTTTTCTCGTAATTGACAAAAACCAGCTGATCACTACTAATGTCAGCGGTTTTTAAAATCCAATTTTGCGAGTCGTCCAAAAGTTGTAGATACTGAGCAGAAACCGATTGGCAGAATAACATTAAGCCAAGCAAGAAGATTTTTTTCATTTTTATGTAGTAGTAGATAGTGATTCGTTCATAAACTTAACGGCTTTTTTTGCTGGAAAGTACGAAGCTAAAAATGCGATTAAAGTTATTCCGATAATAGATATAATGACGTCAGATGTTTTCAATAAAATAGGGTAGGCATCAACAATGGCATATTCCATACCCATTTTTAGCCAACCAAAATGCATTTGGCTCCAGCAAATACCTACACCAATTAACAGACCTATGCTGCCACCTGTTAATGAAATAATGCCGCCTTCTGAAAGAAAGATTCTTTTGACAAGAGATTCGCTAGCACCCAAGGCAGAAAGTGTTTTGATGTCTTCTTTCTTATCCAGAACCAACATGGTTAAGGCAAAGAAAATATTAAAACTCGCAATGCCTATAATGAATAAAAGAGCGATGAAAATAAAGAGTTTTTCAATTTTAATGGCTCTGTAAAGGCTGGCGTTTTGTTCGTCACGATCTTTTACTTCAAAATCATCACCAAGAATTTCTTTTACAGATGATTTAATTCTTTGAAGATCTTTGTCGTCAGAAACTTGAATCTCGTAGCTGGTTCTTTTACCCTTCATTTCGGTCAACTGTTCCATTAGATCGAGCGGAATGTAAACGAGGTTGTCAAATTGTTGCTCCAAAACAAAAGCCCCAGAAATAGGTAAAGTTATTTTGTTAATGTTATTCTCGGGATCCAGTACATTTAGTTTTTGGTTTTTGGGATACCATAACTGTAATTGCCTGAGGTAATTAAAACTTTGTAAATTAAGTGTGCTAAAAACGCCACCACCTACAAATGCATAATTTTCTTCTTCATACTTAAGAAGAAGTTCTCCATCAATCAGGCTTTCCTTTAATTGAGAATGGTTTTGAAAGGTACTGTCTACCCCTTTAACCTGAACGATAATCTGGTCTTCTTCTCTTTTGGCTAAGGCGTTGTCTTCAATAACCTGAATAACATTTTTTACGTTTTCGATTTCGGTAATTTTCTTGAAAACTACTGGGTCAAAATCAAATGTCTTTCGATGAGCAGATTCAATTTTTATGTCTGGGTCGCTGCTTTTGAAAATGGTTCTGTTAAGTTCTTCCAAACCATTAAAAACAGACAAAACAATAATCAATGAAGCTGTGCCAACGCAAACGCCTAACATTGAAATCAAAGAAATGAAATGAATAAACCCTCTTTTCTTTCTAGAGAAAAAATATTTTTTCGCAATGTGAAAAGAGAGATTCATGAAATAGTCTTAGTTGGGATAGAGGTCTTCGTCTATTTCTGTTTCTTCAGACGGGATGTCTAAAGTAGAAAAAAGCTCATCCATTTTCTGGGCATATGCGGCAGTTTCATCAATATAAAACTGAAAGTTAGGTACTATTCTGAATTGGTTTCTTACCCTTTCTCCGAACAAACCTCTTATTTTTTTACCGTTGTCTTTTATTTTTTCTAGAAGCTCCTCCTTGTTTTCTACCATCAAGAAGCTTAAATGAATTCTGGCGATAGCCAAATCCGGCGTTGTCTGTACATCTGTAATAGTCACAAATGCAGAGCCAATGACATCTTTTAGGTCTTTTTGGAATATTTCACCTAAGTCTTTTTGGATTTGACGGGCAATTTGTTTCTGTCTCTTATTTTCCATGAATGTGAAGTGTAAAATGCACTATTCTAATTCTTTGCAAATATCCTTGTTTATTTTGGTTAATCGCTCGTCAAAAGTATAATTTTGCCTTTTTAATGATAAAAGTTAAGGCAGTTGATAACCTTTTTTAGAGCAAATACTTTTTTTCACGTTTTATCCTTATTGGTAGTACTTTTTTTGCTTAAAGTGCTCTATATATTTAACGTTTTACCAGTTCTTAATACAGAACTGGAATGGATGTTAATAGGCGAACGCTTAAATTCAGACAAAAGTTTATATAAAGAGATATGGACTAATACTGGTCCTCTGAGTGCCTATTTTTATGGTCTTATAGATTTTTTGTTTGGCAGAGGCCAATATTTTCATGAGATAGTTTCTTTCTGCATTGTGTTTATTCAGGCTGTTCTTTTCACCATTATCATTAATAATAACAGGGCTTTTATTGAAAGAAATTACCTTCCAGGCTTGTTCTATGCCATTGCGATGTCTTTATCTTTTGATGCCAATAAACTTTCTCCTGCCTTACTCGCTACTACGTTCTTACTTTTAGCCATCAATAGCATCTTCAGGCATATTGAAAATAATGACGGTAGCTCCGAACCCATTTTTGAAATGGGCTTATATCTCGGCATTGGTTCCCTATTTTGGTATCCGTTCCCCGTCTTTTTATTTTGGGCTTTATTGAGCTTAATTATGTTTACATCGGTTAAGTTTAATCAAATAATTTTATTAATGTTGGGCTTTGCATTGCCACTGTTCATTATGGCATTGTTCTTTTATTTGATGGGCTCGTTTGAAGAATTTTATTCTTTCTGGATTCAGAAAGGTCTTTCGCTTCACTTTTTGAATGGCATAGAGTTTTTTGATGGTTTAATGGTTTATACCCTGCCCATGATTTTAGCAGTTTTGGGAATTTTTAAGATTTTTGGTAATTCTAGATATTCGAACTTCCAGAACAGAAAGCAGCAAATTATGGTGTTTTCGGGTATTTTTGCGGTTTTTGCCTTTTTCCTTTCGGATAATATGGCGACTTACCAATTGCTTGCTTTATCCCCATTTTTAGCCTTTTTTATGGCGGGGTACTTCCTTCACTTCAAGGGTACAATGTTGCCAGAAATGGTCTTTCTCACGTTCTTAGGTTTGGTTGTTTTAATTAATAATCTTGGCGTAAGTCCATTCATAGGTTCAGGATATGTTCATCTTGATGAAATAAGGATCATAAAGAAAACCGAGAAGTCTTATATCGTGAATAAATCTATATTGGTGACAGGTTCGAAAAACGACGACTATTTTATGGCAAAATCGGGTTCTCCATATCTTAATTGGGGCGTCTCAAAGTATGATTTAGCGAGTCCGGGGGTGTATGAAAGTTTGATAGCAATTGACGAGAATTTTGCCAAGGAAAGGCCAGAGTTTATCATTGATAATGAACAAGTATTTCCTGCTATTTTCAAAAGAATCCCCAAACTAGCCCAAATGTATGAAAGGGTGGAGGGAACCAGAAATTTCAGACTTAAAGATTAATTCTGAAGGTTTAATGGGCTTTGGGGTTTCTTAAACTTGGTACAGCAACTATCTATCTACCAGTTTCCAGAAAATTAAAAGCCATTACTTGGACTTAAAAAGTAATTTATTGCGTCTTGGTTTGGATAGACTATTTCTGCAGAATCCTTTAGGTTTCAAATACTAAAAGCATAAACGTTGTTCTTACCGCTCTCTTTTTTGTTAAAACTACGGTGAAGTCTGAGCTTAGTTCCTAATGCATTATTTTCTTTGGGTGATTATCTAAAGCATGGCACCAACTTATACTTTGTGCCAAAAGACCAATAATCCGAGCAATAATTATAAGTTAAACACAGGCTATTTTATCAACGCGTCTGCCGTGCCTTCCACCTTCAAATTCCGTTGAAATGAAAGTTTTAACAAAGTCAAGTGCGGTCTCTTTATCTACAAACCTAGCCGGAATACAAATAACATTGGCATTATTATGAAGTCTTGTAAGTTCTACCACTTCCTTAGTCCATGCCAAGCCTGCTCTTATTCCTTGGTGTTTATTGGCAGTCATACAAACGCCATTTCCACTACCGCAAATAAGTATACCAAACTGGTACTCGCCTTTTTCTATGGCACTACATAATGGGTGTACGGAGTCTGGATAGTCGAAAGAATCTGTTGAATAAGGTCCATAATCGGATGTTTCGAAATTTTGTTCTTGAAGCCAGCTAAGAATAAACTTTTTATATTCAAAACCCGCATGGTCACCACCGATTGCTATTTTCATGACAGAAATTTTTTAATTTTAAAGCGTACATTTAAACAAACGTAAAGGTACATGACTTTATAAAATCAATCAACGAACTATGATAAATAATAACGAAGAAGACCATAAAATAAAGGATGCTTTCGCCGAAAAAGACTGGAGTGAGATTCAAAGCCAAGACAGTTGGCAAATTTTTAAGGCCATAGCGGAGTTTGTAGAAGGCTATGATAAAATGGCAAAAATAGGACCCAGTGTCTCCATTTTTGGCTCGGCAAGGACAAAACCTGACCACAAGTTTTACTTAATGTCTGTTGAGATAGCGGAAAAGTTGGTAGAAAAGGGTTATGGCGTCATTACAGGTGGAGGACCTGGCATTATGGAGGCAGGAAACAAAGGTGCCCAGCAAAGTGGTGGAAAATCTATTGGATTGAATATTAAACTACCTTTCGAAGCTGTTCCAAATAAATATGTGGATATTGATAAGAGTATAAACTTCGACTATTTCTTTGCACGTAAAGTGTGTTTTATGAAATATTCACAGGGGTTTATCGTGATGCCCGGTGGCTTTGGAACGATGGACGAACTCTTCGAGGCTTTAACCCTTATTCAGACCAAGAAAATAGGTCGATTTCCTATTGTCTTGGTCGGAACAGATTATTGGAGCGGTCTTTTTGATTGGATTAAAAAGGTAATGGGAGATCAAGAGGGGAATATTAGTCCTCAAGATACGGACCTCGTTAAACTGGTGGATACTTCCGATGAAGCTATCCAAGTTATTACCGATTTTTACGGGAAATATATGCTCAAGCCTAATTTTTAGACTTTGCATTTTTCTTAGTATTTCCAATCTAAGGCGACTATATTGTCGCCTATTTTTTTACCTTCTTCTAGGCCTATTATATTATCTTGAGGTGTATGAATACCCCCTAGAATTCTTGACCAGCCGCACTCTTCTGCCAGTTCCGTAAGAGAGCTAAAATGACGTGTTTTATATTCAACTCTTCTGGAACTATCCCATGGTCTTCCTGTATGGAAATCGTCCTCTATTTCTATTTGGTTTCCAAATACACTAATCATGACGGTGGTAGTGGCGGCTATTTGACTCGAATGACCTGATGTAAATGCAGGGAACGGAGGCTCAGGCCAAAATTGGACAAACCTGCCATCGATGTTCCTTTTTATAAAATTAGCTGGTCTTTCACCGTAATAGTGATATTTGCATTTCCAGGTATTTATAAAGGCATCAGCGGCAGCCATACCTACTTTGGCAAAGGCAGAAGTAGCTTCAAATAATTTTAAGTTTTTCTTAGTGATTAAGCTAGCAGTTAAATAATAAGAATGGCCGGGAGGGCTTGCCGAAACTGATGGGTCATCTCCCCACCATAATGCTATTTCTTTTTCTTCTTGGGTAAGAGCATTATTTTTATCATAAACCATTTTCATATCAATGAAATACTGACTTTTCGAGTCCTTATTCGACTCCATGAATGTTGGGATTCCCAATGCAGAATTTGCCAAAGCAAAAGTTCTGTTATTGCCCCAGTATGGGTGCATTGGAGCCATAATACTCGATTGACCAGCCACGGGGGGCGACCAATAAGTAGCTCCCCTAGGATAGTTGTAGTTGAAATCAAAAGTATTAGAAAAACCCTCATGTCCTTTGTCTAATTTAGACCATTCGAAAATTTGACGAGCCACCAGTTTACCATAATTGTCAGATGCGTTTATAGTTTCCTGCGAAACAGAGGCCGCTAGTTTTTCTTTTAAAACAAGGTTATAAAGAGAGTCAATTTTAGAAGATATTTTTTCAGGTGCATGAGGATATAGCGAATGAATGATTTCTTTTTGACCCGCATTTAAGGCCACCTCAAAGTCAATTTTTTGATCCATCGGTAAATCCGGAGTTTGACCAATTCCATTTAAGCTAGGAGTTATAGACTTGAAAACGATACTTCCTTTAACAATGGATTCATACATGGTAAGACCAATATAACCCAAAGACCGTGATGCATAAGTAGGAGAGTTATCAGGAGAGTTTTTCAAAACATTAAGTGTCGTATTACTCCATCTGATGGCTAAATCCGCAGAGATTTCTAATTCCACAGGATCTGGTATGGGATCAGGAGTTATCTCTTCCTCGGTTTTCTCTTTACAGCTTTGATTAAAGACAAATACTAAGAGCGTGAAACAATAAAATAATTTTCTTTTCATTTTTAAATTGGCTTACTAAAATCTAAGTATGGAATGAGACGCTCAATTAAATCGGGTGTTAGTACTTTGATTTTCATCAAGTCTTCTGCCTGCTCAAAAGGGCCATGCTGTTTTCTATAAGCAATAATGGCTCTTTTTTGGTAGTTTTTCAAAAGCGTTGATTTCCATTCTTTTTCTTCAATCGTATTAATTTTTATTTTTTTAGGTGGTTCTTTAAGAAAGGTAGATTTCAATAATTCTTGGTAGGTACTATCTGCCAATCCGTAGGTGCTTTTCACTTGTTTTAAATCATGAAAGCCTCCTAAACCATCCCTATATTTAATAATTCTATTGGCAAAAACTTCGCCAATTCCCCGAATTTGCCTTAAATCTTCTTGGGTGGCCAAATTTAGGTCAAAGGATTGTATAATGGGTGGCGTATATGCTTTGAAAATTGGTTTCGAAGCAGTGGTGTCGTCATAGATTCGTTCAAACGTAGCGTAGGTTTTATCTTCTTCTTGACTCGGCAGGTCAATATAAGGTTCAATTTTTAGATAGGTCTCTTCTGAAATACCGTACACTTTTAGTAGGTCTTCTTTGGCTTTATATACCTTTCCTTTATTTCTAAAATTGATAAGGTTTTTGGCGGCATACTTTGAAACACCATTTTTCACTAAAACGTCAAAAGTGACTGTATTCGGGTTAAAATGCTGATGGTTTATAGTGTTTGTTGCTTCTTTAATTTTCTTTCGTTTGGAATAGATTTTGGACAAACTTGGTTCTAGATTGTCATACTTTGTAAGTATTAGCTTTGCTTCGCTTTGGTCGTACCAGCTATCGGATAGCAAAAGTGCCGTGGCTATGATAATAAAGCCAAGAACTCCAAAAATAATGCTCAGTGCCTCGTGCCTGTTAACTTCAAAATGTTGTTTTATGGATTTAATTAGTGCGTTCATATGGATGAGTTAAAGAGTTACTCATCAGAAAGATAACTAATTTTAAACAAAGAAGAGTTTAGCTTTGAGTTTTTCCTGATTTAACAACTAAGAAAAGCACAGCCGTTAAAGATGAAAAAGCGGCTACAAGAAGGAAACTAAACTGAGCACACAAATTTCTTCCATCTACTACGGAAACGCAATCACAAGGCAAGATCGTTTCATGAGACTTACTTTGCATTAAGTTTACTGCAGCCCAAACCAAGAGAAAAAAAGTAATTATCAAAAGTACAATTCCTATCAAAAAAGTACTTTTTGCATTAGAAATTTTCATTCTTTAAAAAATACTCTTTTTACTCTATGTCCTATTTTTGTTAGTATTTCGTAGGGAATAGTTTCCAGCGTTTGGGCTATCTCGAAGATGCTTTGGTGAGAACCAAAAATTTCCACACTATCTCCTTCTTCCGCCTTTGCTTCGGTAATGTCTATCATGGTCATATCCATACATACATTTCCTACTGTAGGGCATAGGGTGCCATTGACCCATACTTTTCCTTTGCCAGCAGACAGGTGTCTGTCAAAGCCATCTGCGTACCCTATGGCAATGGTGGCTATTTGAACATCTTTGTCGGGTTTGCCTACTCTCCCGTAACCCACGGTATCCCCTTTTTTTACTGTTTTTATCTGCGAAATAGTAGTTTTTAAGGTACCTACAGTTTGTAAGTCTCCTTGAGCTTCATAATTGGCTTCAATACCATATAATCCAATGCCAAGTCTCACCATGTCAAATGAGGCTTCTGGATAACGAATAATGCCTGCAGAATTTAAAATATGCCTAAGCGGTTTGTAACTTAATTTACTAATAATAAAGTCAGACAAATTCTTAAAAGTGGCTATTTGCTCTTTAGAAAACGCATCATGAGTTTTATTATCTGCACCAGCCAAATGACTGAAAATGGAGGCAATCTCTAGTCTCTTATCCTTAGTGATAAGTTCTAAAACTTCTGGGAGATCTTGCTCTTTAAATCCAAGCCTATTCATACCCGTATCTAGTTTCAGGTGAACTTTGATTTCAAGGTTAGTTTCTATTGCGGTGTCTAAGAATTGGAGCAGTTCTTTTAGGTTCTTTAAACTATATAGCTCTGGTTCTAAATTATATTCTAAGATTTTAGAAAATGTTTCTGGTTGTGTATTTAAAACGAGTATGGGTAATTCTATACCATTTCTCCTTAATTCCACACCTTCGTCGGTATAGGCCACGGCTAGATAATCGGCTCTGTGATATTGTAGCAAACTGGCTATTTCCGTACTACCACTTCCATAAGCAGAGGCTTTCACCATGGCCATGATTTTGGTTTCCGGTTTTAACTTACTTTTATAGTAATTGAGGTTATGCGTAATGGCATCTAAATTGGTCTCAAAAACAGTTCCGTGTACTTTGTTTACCAGCTGATTAACGATTTTTTCGAAAGAGAAACTTCTTGCCCCTTTGACTAAAATGAGTTCATTATTAAAAGTATGGAGCGGATGATTGGCAAGGAATTCAGGTACGGTGGCATAACAGGTTATTCTTCTGAATGCTCTGGCATTTTTAGAGATTTTAGGACCTATTCCTATAATTTTATCAACACCAGCACCTATCAATAAGTCATTTATCTTTAGATACAGTTCTCTATCTTTGAGCCCAGATTGTAATACATCGCTTAGAATAATGGTTTTCTTTCTGTTGATGTGATGCTGATTCATGAAGTTTAAGGCCATGGCCAATCCTCCAAAATCATTATTATAACTGTCGTCAATCAAATAACAATTTCTTACGCCCTCTTTAAGCTCTAGCCGCATGGCTATTGGCTTTAAGCTGTCAATACCGGCCTGAATAATTGCCAAGGTTTCGCTTTCAGCGTATTTCTTCCTTAGAACAATAAAAGCCACAAAAAAGCAATGGATGACATTTTCTAAGGATGCATCATCAGTAAAAGGTACGCGAATTTTATAATCCTCGCCTTTCCAGTAAATATTAAGAAGGCTGAAATCTTTCTTTTTAGAAACTTCAATTTGAATAGCCCCTTTTTGGTTTTTAGACCAAGCGATAAGCTCTATTTTTGGATTAACAGCGGAAAGGAAAATCCTTATTTCTTCGTGTAGTTCTGTATAATCTTGGCAGTAAATGAGCTGCTTTGAATGTCTAAAGAGTCTAAGCTTTTCTGTTATCTTTTGCTTTATACTTCTAAAACCCTCGTTATGAGCAGAGCCTATATTTGTAAAGATACCTATCTCTGGCTGCAAGACATCTTGTAGTTTTTGCATTTCTGCGGGTTGAGATATTCCCGCTTCAAAGATACCTAAGTCATGATGCTCGTTAATTTGCCAAGCAGAGAGCGGTACACCAATCTGGGAGTTATAACTCCGTGGGCTTTTAACCAACGAGAAGCTATTTTGAACAATTACGGAGAGCCATTCTTTAACGATAGTTTTTCCATTACTACCGGTAATACCCACCACAGGTAAACTGAAACTTTCTCTATGTTTTTTTACAAGAGCCTGTAAAGCATTTACCGTATTATCTACTGGCCAGAATGCGGCCTTATCCTTCATTCCCGGGTGCTCTTTAAGCCATTCCTTTTCCACCACAAACTCCCTAACGCCTTCATTTATGAGATGTTCTATAAATTTATGACCGTCATGTCTATCCCCTTTAATAGCTATAAATAGGGTTTCAGAAGGGTTTGACAGGAATCTGCTGTCTGTAAGAATTGTCTTATTTTTAGGATTAAGCACTTTTTGCAATGGTAGTTTTTTTGTGTCGTAAACTGCAAAGTTACGTTTAATCGGAGTAATTATAATTCTAAAATTCCGAATTCTAATGCTTAAAGTTCTGTATGTGGAAGGGCTATTTGGTATCTTGCATGCAAAACAGTGATAGCTAAATGATAGAGACTCACGCTCATATTTATGATGGGCAATTTACTGAAGATATAGAGCAGATACTCCAAAGAGCAAAAGCAGTGGGAGTTAAGGAAATTTGGATGCCAAATTGCAATAGTGAAACCATAGCCGGAATGTTAAATTTGGCAGATGTCCATCCTGACTTTTGTGTTCCTATGATGGGATTACATCCTTGTTATGTTAAGGAAGATTTTAAAGAGGAATTAGTTTTGGTAGAGCACTGGCTTGCGGATCGCAAATTTAAAATGATTGGAGAAATAGGGCTCGATTTTTACTGGGACTTGAGTTTTACCAATCAACAAGAGCAAGCTTTTTTGGCACAATTGAAGTTGGCTAAGAAGTATAACATCCCAATATGCATACATTCTAGGAATTCTAAAAACAATGAACATAACGCTATAATTAGGTGCTGTGAACTCATTGAGGAGTTCGGATGGAAAGATTTACGAGGTATCTTTCATTGCTTTTCGGGCAATTTGGAAGAAGCAAAAAGGGCTCTCAGTCTGAATTTCTTATTGGGAATAGGTGGCGTAGCTACTTTCAAAAATGGAGGCTTAGATAAAGTGCTGCCTTATGTTACACTCGAGGATTTGGTTTTGGAAACTGATTCTCCTTATTTGGCTCCCGTACCTCACAGAGGAAAAAGAAATGAGGTTAGCTATATAGATTTGGTAGCTGAGAAGGTGGCATTCTGGATGGCTAAAGACAAAAAAGAGGTTGTAGAAAAGACAACCGAAAATGCCAGAAGACTTGTTAATCCTAAGTTTTAATTTGATTCTTACTTTTTAAGTAGAGACTTTTTCCGATGGTTTTGATTAACAGATATAATTCAATGAAAAGAAGTTTAATTTACACCCTGCTTTTAGTTTCGTTTCAGGGTTTGTCTCAAAACTTAGCCCCAGATATTGCCAATTATAAAATTGCGGTAAGTTTAAATAGGGATGAAAAGAGTTTGACAGGCGAGCAGATTCTAACATGGACAAATGCCAGTCCTGTGCCTGTGAAGGAACTTCAGTTTCATCTATACATGAATGCATTTAAGGATAAGGAATCCACCTTTATGAAAGAATCTGGAGGGCGATTAAGAGGAGATTATTTCAAGCAAGATGGATTTGGGAATATTTATGTAACCGCTTTGAAGTCTTCTAGAGGAGAAGAACTTTTAGGAGGTTTAAGGTATTTTCAACCTGACGACAGAAATGAAAAAGATAGAACCGTGGCAGTAGTACCGCTTAAATATCCGCTTCAACCTGGTGAAACGATAACCTTAAATATGGGTTTCAAAACCAAATTACCAAAGATTTTTGCTCGGACAGGCTATGGAGAAAATGACTACTATTTGATTGGTCAGTGGTTTCCGAAAATTGGTGTATTTGAAGAGAATAGTAATGGAGAATGGGGATGGAACTGCCATCAGTTTCATGCGAACAGCGAGTTTTATGCTGATTTTGGTAAATACCATGTGAGCATTACACTTCCAGAAGGATTACAAGTAGGAGCTACTGGTAAAGAGGTTCTAAGTACAAGGCTAAAAAATGGTTTAAAGACGGTCATTTATGAAGCAGATGATGTTCATGATTTTGCTTGGACGGCATCGCCATCTTTTAAGGTTTATGAGAAAACCTGGAAGCATGTTAAGTTAAAGGCCATGATGCAGCCCGAACACAGCAGTCAGTATAAAAGATACTTTGATGCCGCAGAAAAGTCATTGGCATACTTTGAAAAAACTTTAGGAGCTTATCCTCATAGCACTTTAACTATGGTGGATCCACCCATTGAAAGCAGTGGTTCTGGAGGAATGGAATACCCAACATTTATAACTTGCGGTTCTTATTGGGGAGTGGGAGAGTGGTTAAGAATGGCAGAAATGGTCACTGTGCATGAGTTTGGTCATCAGTACTTCCAAGGGATTTTGGCCAGTAATGAGTTTGAACAGTCTTTTCTTGACGAGGGTTTTAACCAATATATGGAAGGTAGGATAATGGACGAAGGCTATGGCAAGGGTTCGCAAATGAACCTTTTTGGTTTCATAGTGGGAGATATGGAGAGTTCGAGATATTCTTATGTGAGTATGAGATTTCCAGAGCTATCAAAAGTAAATAAACCTTCTTGGGAATATCCTAAAGGCGTTTATGGAGAACTTACTTATTCCAAGACAGCTACAATTCTTAGGACTTTTGAAAACATAATAGGTAGAGCAAACATGGATGCCATTTTAAAAACCTATTACGAGAAGTGGAAGTTTAAACATCCAAAACTTCAAGATTTTGTAAATGTGGTAGATGAAGTATTAAAAGGAGATTATAACTGGTATTTTGAGCAGGCTTTTAATAAATCTTATTCTTGCGATTATGCCGTGGATACCTTAAACAATGGAGACCATTATTCTTATTTTATACTGAGTAGAAAAGGGGAATTTATTTTGCCGCAAGAGGTTCAGGTCAACTTTTCGGATGGAAGTTCTGAACTGCTCATCTGGGATGCAAAAAGCCCTTTAAAAAGATTTGAGTACAAAAACAGCATTCTATCTGTGCAGATTGATCCTAAGAAAAAGAATTTGATGGATTTGAATTTGATTAATAATCAATACAGCTTAGAAAAGCCTAATACCCTATTGGCTAAATATTCCGTCAAATCTCTATTTTGGCTGCAGCAGATTATGACTTCTTTTTTGTTTTGGATAGCTTAAAAGGTTCTAATAAGTAGGGTTATCTACTTATTAGAACCTTAGCTCTTTCACAAATTCCGCCGATTGGCGGATTGTATTTTGAAACTCCTACAGTGACTTTTATAACATTAGGATAGGTTGCTTTTACCTTCTGAATAATACCATGAGCCACATGCTCTAACAGCCGGTGTTTAATTTGCATGATGGACAGTACCACTTGGTATAACTCCTCGTAGTTTATGGTGTCTTTAAGCAAATCAGATTCGGCGGCGTCTGTAAGATTGGTTTCAATGTTAAGGTCAATAGCATATTTATTACCAATCTTTTGCTCTTCATCGTAATAACCGTGATAAGCAAAAAACTCCATGCCTTCCAGAGAAATAAGTCCCATAATTTTATGCTAGATTAACCCAAATTGTCAAAAAACGACCCGCTTCCCTCTGCGGCTTTGTCTGCTGCGATATCATTAATAGTTTTTACTTTAGGAGCAGTATTAGAAACTGATACAGCATCCTTTTCTATCATTGCTTTCTTAAGAGCCGCTTTCACTTTGTTGACTCTGTCTAACATTTCCTCAGTAACCTGTTCTGGTGTATTTACATAAGCTGGCTCTTCAGACGGCTTAAATTCTACAGAAACGTTCTTTCCACCAATAAGTTTATCTTTCAGTATTTCTAGTTCTTCCCATTTACCTGAATCAGCCAAAAGGGCTTGTTCAGACCAGGTCGTAGGGTCGTGCATCGCGTAATTTGAACCAGCATATCCCAAAATTTCTTTGACTTGATAAACAGGTTTAGTGGCTAAATCTCTAAATGTTTTAATACCATTCTCTCTTAAAACATCTGCGATTTTAGGACCGATGCCTTCAATCACTGTTAGGTCGTCCTCTTTACTTTCTACGGTCTTTTCTAAAACGAGTGTATTGGCAGATGAAGCAATCCCTTGAACGGCCTCAGTTTCTATTTCTACCTCTTCAGAAATTTCAATTGACACTTCTTTGGTTTCAACTATAATTTCTTCTTTTTCTATAGTTTGAAGCTTAGAAGTTTCAGGAATAGGGGTTTCTAATCCTTTTATCCTTTCAGAGGTTGCAGCGTTTATCGTTTTTAATTGATTGATAATGTCTACTTTATAAGACTCTAGACCACTTATTTCCTTACGCAGGTTTGCTTCTTGGTCAATAAGGGCTTTCTGGCTTTGACTCACTTCTAATTGAGCATTAGCCAAAATAGATTCAGACTCATTGTTCGCATGTGCTAAAATTTGTGATGCTTCTTTTTTTGCCTTTTCTAAGATAGATTGAGACTCTACACTAGCATCTTCAATTTTCTTATCGGCTTCATGCTTAGCATGTTCTGTGATTTTATTGCTGGTATTTTCAGCACTTTGGAGTGTTCTTATAAGAGACATTTCTACCTCTCTAAGTTTAGCAGCTTCTTTTTCCGCTATTTCCAATTGCATTCTTAGCATTTTGGACTCATTGCTGGTTCTTTCCCATTCAGAGGCCAAGTTATTTAAAAAAATATCTACTTCTTCAATATTATATCCTCTAAAGGATTTTTCAAATTCGTGTTGTTTAATCTCTAAAGCAGTTATTTTCATTCTTCTATATTATTCAGGAAATGTATAGTTACAAAATTACACGCACTTTTAGTAAAAAGGGAATTTAGACGCTATTTTTTATATTAAACGAGTCTTTAGGCTTCATATTGGTTAATTTTCCACAAAGATAAACTTCTATCGTCACTTGCAGAAATAAAGGTATCATCCGTTAACCAGTGTAATCTATTCACCGAGGTACCGTGTCCTGCATGCCTTGCTTTGTCTATAACCTTTAACAGTTTATAAGATTCGGTATCCCAAAGCTTTATGGATTTATCCATACTGCATGTGGCAAGAAGGGTTCCTGATGGATTAATGGCAATGTGGTTAATAGTGAACATATGAGCCACGATCTGCTCTCCGGGAGCATAATTATTGTTGATATCCCATGTTTTTAGATTGGCGTCTCTGGATCCACTGAAGAGCGTTAAATAGTCTGGGCTATATTCTATAGTGAAAACGGAGTTGGTATGAGCGAGAATTTGTTTTTTAAGTTCAAAGGTTTCAAGGTCAAATATCTTTATGGAATGATCTGAAAAGCCCGCTGCTAGTTCCCGTTCCACAGGATTAATGGCTAAAGCCCTAACACTCTTATCCGAACACTTGATGTGTTTCTTAAAGGCCATAAGATCGCTGTCAATAACTGTGATTACGCCATCTCCTCCAGCCACAAAAACTAAGTTTTTATACGTTTTTATATCAAAAACGGTAGCCTTGTTTAAGGCAATAGAAGCTATTTGTTTTCTGGAGATTAAATCTATGACACGTAGACCTTCAAAATTCTCGGCAGCCCAAATTCTATTTTTTGAAAGTTCTAGATGCAGGGCATAAATTGAATTCTTCATTTGAGCTAAAGGCCTTCCTAAATCCGATTTTGTAGCATCCCATTCCACTAAAAGGCCATCTCCTGCAGAGGAAATGAATTTATTGGGGTCTATATGACCCACTACATTATAAACACAGTCTTTGTGGCCGGTAAAGGATTCTAATTTCTCTGCTTCATATTTCATATAGACTGGGAAAAAGGGGATATTTGATTTTCAAAGATAGATTATGCCAGTTCGGTTTCAAAAGGAATGTGACAGTGGTGCACATTTACTAGTGTGGGAGTCCAAAGAGGAAGAGCTTGAATTGCTTACAGATTTGCCGTCCAGTATTCTTACGGATGCCGAATATCAAAGTATTATAACGCCAAGAAAGAAACTGGAGATGCTTACCAGCAGAATAGCCATTAGGCATTTGGCTAAATCTCTTCAAATTAATTTCGACGGGATTAAAAAAGACGAACATGGTAAACCTTATATGGTGAATTCTGAATGGGAAATGTCCATAACCCACTCCAAAAACTTTATTGGTGTGATTATGCATCCCAGTTTACCTGTGGGTATTGATATTGAAAAACCACAAACAAAAATGTGGAGAATCTTACCAAGACTTTACTCAGAAATTGAAATAAGTGCTATCGGTAGCGATTTAAATACGCTTTCTGTTTATTGGTCTGCCAAAGAAGCTCTTTATAAACTCTACGGAAAACGAGGTGTTGACTTTGTTAAAAACCTAAAACTCCATCAAACCACTGAAGGATTGTTTGGAGAAATTTCCATGCCTGATTATAATAAAAAGCACAAAATTCACCAAGAACCTGTAGAAGACTATATTCTAGTTTGGACGGTTTAAACGGCTGTTATTAAATCTGAAAAAGAGATACCAAAATGCGACTCATCATATACGCTTTTACCGTCTTTAATTAAAAGTATCTGAGGCGACTGATGCTCTACTGAGAACTTTTCAGCGATAGCATTAGAAATATGACGGTTATTTAATAAATCCAAATAATAAGGTTTAATGCCTTTGGCTTTATCTTCTGACCAGCTCCTCTCCATTCTAGATAGCGAGGTTCCGCTAATAGGGCAAGTGGTGCTGTGCTTGAAAATGAGAACAGGGTTTTCTTTAGACTCACTAATAATAGTTTCTAATTGTTCTTCTTTTTCTAGCTGATTCCAGTTCATCTTCTGTGATTTTGATTTATCACCTGTGAACATAATTTTGGATAATAAAAGTTTCAAAAACTGCATATTCTAGAATACTATATTGTCAATTAATCTTACTCCGTCCAGATATGCCGCTATACAAATGGTGGTATTGCCTTTAGCACTTTTTATCTCAATCGGTTCTAAATTTTCAAAATCTGAAATCTCAAAATATTCTACCTCAAACTCAGGTAGTTTATGAAAAAACGATTCAATGGTCTTTTTAACTTGAGAAGCACTTTTCCCTTGAATCATTAACGCTTTGGCTTTTTGCAAGGCAATGGATATTTGAGAAGCAGATGTTCTGGCAGTTTCCGAGAGCCTTCTATTTCTTGAGGACATAGCCAATCCATCTTTTTCTCGGATTATAGGACAGGGGATAAGCTGTAAATCAAAGCTTAAATCTTTCACAAGTCTATTTATAACGGCCACTTGTTGTAAGTCCTTAAGCCCAAAATAAGCTTTGTTAGGATTTATGATATGGAAAAGTTTGGCAACCACAGTACCTACGCCATTAAAATGACCCGTTCTGAATTTGCCTTCCATGACATGTTCTAGATTACCAAAATTCAATTCCATCTTTGGCATTGAAACATACATTTCGTCTGCCGAAGGGGCAAAAACCACATCACATTTTGCCAGTGCCAGTAGTTCACAATCTGCCTCTAAGGTTCTTGGGTATTTAGCAAGATCCTCAGGATTGTTAAATTGAGTAGGGTTAACAAAGATGCTACATACCACTAGATCATTTTCTTCCTGGGCTTTATTTATCAGAGAAATGTGCCCATCATGGAGAGCCCCCATGGTGGGCACAAATCCTATACTACGTCCTTCTTTTACTTTGGATTTTAGATAATCTTTGGTTTCTAAGATGGTATGTAAAACTTTCATTTTAAACGCTATAGTTTCTGTTTACTCTACCGTTACAGACTTTGCAAGGTTTCTAGGCTGATCTACATTTCGACCTCTTAAAACCGCAATATAATAGGACAGCAATTGAAGAGGAATAGAGGTCAGCAGGGGAGAAACCATTTCATGACTCTCAGGAATTTCAATGGCAAAATCGACCATCTCTTTTAATGTTTCATCTCCTTCATTTATCACCGCAATAACACGACCCTTCCTAGCCTTTACCTCTTGTATATTAGAAACGACTTTGTCATAAGAACTATCTTTAGTGGCAATAAAAACCACCGGCATATCTTCATCAATAAGAGCAATAGGCCCATGTTTCATTTCTGCAGCAGGGTATCCTTCTGCATGAATATAGGATATTTCTTTCAGTTTTAATGCTCCTTCTAATGCCACTGGAAAGTTTATTCCTCTCCCTAAGAAAATGAAATTAGATGCGAAAGTAAAGAGTTTAGAAATGTCTTTGATTTCATCCACCTTGCTAAGAATGTCCTCTATTTTGTTCGGAATAGCGGCTAATTCAGAAAGGAGTCTTCTGTAAACATCGTCTGTAATGGTGGCTTTTTGCTTTGCCGTAGCTATCGCTATCATGGCTAAAACGGTAACTTGTGCCGTGAAGGCCTTGGTACTGGCTACGCCAATTTCTGGGCCTGCATGGGTATAAACACCAGCTTCTGTTAATCTAGAGATAGAAGAACCCACTACATTGCATATTCCCAAAATGGTGGCACCTCTTTGCTTGGCTAACTCTAAAGCGGCCATCGTATCGGCTGTTTCTCCGGATTGTGAAATGGCAATGACAAAATCACCTTCCTTTACAATGGGGTTTCTGTATCTAAATTCCGACGCGTATTCCACCTCGACATTTATTCTGGCCAATTCTTCAAAAAGATATTCCCCCACCAAACCAGCATGCCATGATGTTCCGCAGGCTATGAATATTATCCTCTTCGCTTTTGATAGTTTATCTAAGTGATTTGTGAGTCCACCAAGTTGGATATGTGAGGTTTCGACATTTAATCTACCTCTCATACAATCACCTATCGATTTAGGCTGCTCAAAAATTTCTTTAAGCATAAAGTGCTCAAAACCGCCTTTTTCAATAGACTCTAACTCCATTTCAACGGTTTGAATAAATGCTCCTTTAGCAACATTTTCCAAACTCTTGACCTCCAAGATGCCGTTTGACACCACCGCAATTTCATAATCGTCTAAATAGACCACTTCTTTGGTGTATTCTATAATTGGCGTAGCGTCTGAGGCAAAGAAATATTCGTCCTTTCCCACACCAATTACCAGTGGGCTCCCTTTTCTAGCGGCTATAAGCTGGTTAGGAACATCCTTATCTATGACCACTATGGCATAAGCACCTTCCACCTTAAGTAAGGCTAGCCTTACAGCTTCCTCTGTAGAGCAGTCTTTCTGTATTTTTATATCTTCTATGAAGTTTATCAAAACTTCAGTATCAGTTTCACTATGAAAAACGTATCCTTTATTTAAAAGAGATTTTTTAATAGAAGCGTAATTCTCAATAATACCATTATGTATGATGGCCAGGGTTTGACCCTGAGAAAAATGCGGATGTGCGTTTATGTCGTTAGGCTCACCGTGAGTGGCCCATCTTGTATGACCTATTCCTATGGTGGCGTGAAGTTTTTTGTCTTTTAATTCTGCTTCCAAATCGGCTACTTTCCCCTTTTTCTTATAAACCTTTAGGCCGTCACCATTTAGAAGCGAAATTCCAGAACTATCATATCCTCTGTATTCGAGTCTTTTTAGTCCTTTAATAATTAAAGGGGCTGCTTCTCTATGCCCTACATAAGCTACTATTCCGCACATATTATTGAGTATGAATTTTAATTCATGCAAAAGTAAAGAAACCTTACCGCTATTGCGATAAGGTTTCTTTTTTTATAACCAGTTTTAGAACCTAAATACTGTTACTTTTCTGAGTAATAAAGGTTTAATTTGAAGTTCTTAAGTACTATTCTATTAAAGCCAGCATTAAATACTTGGGCAGAATAGCCAGTTGAACTCAAAGGAACACCAGCGACTAGCAATATTCCATTGTCATTTTTTTTCTTTGCCGTTATGGCCTGAATGTAAGGCGTTATATCTGCCACAAAAAGATTTGTAGAGTCATTATAAGTACTTAAAATTCCAGTGGTAGCATTTGTAGTATAGTTAACATACCCATAAGCATTATTCACTCTTTTAACCCTTTGGTTATCGCCAAGTTCAATAAAGGTGATAAATGGAGCTATAGGGATGCCGCTCTTCAAGGTGTTAACATCTGCTGAAAATTCAATTTCCGCTCTCCCAACTTGTGGGTTCTTTAATTTTGAGATTGCTGGAAATGCTAGTTTGGCTGCTACACCTGTTCCCGCTTGTACAAAAACGTTGTTATTTGTCTGAGTACTACTAATACTTCCGGTTTTAAGTGTTAAACTAGAAATGGATGTACCCGCTCTGTTAGCCGCAATCTTATTATATCTACCTGCGTTAAACTCAAATGTGTAGCCATTTGCAGTGGTCGTATTTGCTTCATGAAAAAGTAAGTTTAAACGAGAATATCCAGTAGCAGTAGAGGATGTACCTAGGTTAAATGCCACCAATGTTTTAGCTCCCGCCTTGGCAGATATCCTAATGCCTTTGAAAGCTTGAGCAAAAGCTACATTTGTGGCTGATGCATCCTTATTTGCCAAAGCCATTAATTCTTTTCCCATAGCATCAGGGAGTTTGATATTAATATACAATGTTAAGGAATCTGAAGGATCGTAAAAGTCTGCTCTCGTAAGCTTTTTTGTTGCCAAAGGCGTTGGATCATAATTCAGTTCGTCGTCGTAATTGTAGTTCTTCCCAGAGACTAACGGTTCGGTAAGCCTATGAATTTCAATAGTCATATTGGCCAAACTGTCTCCATAAAATAGAAGGTCTCTATTTATTAGACTTAAAATCAGTGAATCGTAAACCACATTAGTTGGTGTCGTTAGAGCCGCTGTCTCCGTCTGAAAAGTTAGAGGATTTGAGGTTTGGCTTAGAGAAGGTTGCAAATAAGCTACCGAAGACACTTGTCCAAAAGAGGGGTCGTCTAAAGAGCCGACCAATGCTGCCGATTGACCCGAAGTAATGGCAGAATCCATTAAATAGGTACTTGTTTGAATGCCTAGCGTATCTGTAAAGAAGGTCTCTCCACTTCCTCCAGTGCCAGGAAGACCAATGTTTGTTGGATCTTCACAGGACAAAAAGAAAGCGGAAGTCAGTATTAGAACTGAATTCCGCAATAATTCGATTTTATTAAGCATAAAACTATTCTGCCAAATCTGTGTAAAGTTGGAAAAATGTTTCTGTGATATTCTCGTCTTCAATTTGAGCATCAATTTTCTTTTCAGCAATTTCATTAACGATGTCGCTTATGTCTGAGTCTAAATTTTCATTAGCTTTAACCACAACATCTGCGTATTGACAACCAATTTTAATAAAGCCAGTAAAATCTCTAGATCTTAAATTGGCCAAGTTTTCGTCAGAAATATCTAACATTTTAGCCTTTGGAATCATGTCTTGGCTAAACTTATGGTCGAATACATTATTATAAACGGTGAAAACAGACTTAGTATTTTTAAACATTGGGTCGTTTTTATAAGTTGTTTTCAAATAAAGCGGAACCAAAGCAGTCATCCAGTCTGTACAGTGCACGATATCAGGAGACCATCCTAATTTTTTTACGGTTTCTAGAGCACCTTTACAGAAGAAAATGGCACGTTCGTCATTGTCATCATAAAATGCTCCTTTCTTATCTGTAAATACAGTTTTTCTATGGAAATAGTCGTCGTTATCTAAAAAGTATACCTGTAATTTCGCAGACGGAATAGAAGCCACCTTAATAATCAACGGCTTTTCTTCATCTCCTACAGTAATGTTTATCCCAGATAGTCTTACCACTTCATGAAGTCTATTCTTACGCTCATTTATAGTACCGAAGCGTGGCATCAGAATTCTGATTTCCATGCCTCTTTCCTGCATCTCTTGAGGTAATTTTTTAGTCAGACTTGCAATTTTTGATAATTCTAGAAATGGATCGATCTCGCTCGTAAGATAGAGGATTCGGATTTTGCTCATAAAAGACTATTTTTGTTAAATATGAGGAAGGTGCTTCCTAATTAGGCTGCAAAGATACTAAAAAAAAAACTAATCTTTCCCAAACAATTCGCTTTAGCTTTTATAAGAAAGCTTTTAACCCTCTGGAATTAAACCCTTCTGAGTCGAAATATCCGTTATTTTTATAAACCCTTTTGAGTCTTCTGATAATCCAAATCCTAAGCTTTTAAGGGCTTCGTTGGTTTCGATTTTTATAGAAGCATTCCCTTCAATAATATTTGTGAAATATGAGCTTATGTTTTCTCCAATCACTTCTTTGCAGTTATGGCGATAATCCTTGTAGGAATAGCCTATGAAGGGTTTTCCGAAGTTTATCCATAAAGATTTCATAAGGTCGTCTAAGCCTTTTGTACCGTTTGTTTTCTCCTTTATAAGAGCGTGTAAAATTAAACTTGCAATAGCTCCTTTGAAGTAAACGGAGACTTTTCTGTCTGGAACTCCAGTTTCATAGCCATCAAGCCAGAGATCGTAAGAAGACGCTAATAAAGATTGGTCTGCCTTATCTGAGTGCTCAAAATGTCTCCTCAAGGTCGTTTCTAGTTCTTTTTTGTAAAGGGTTTTGTTAAAAACACCAGCTCTATACAAAATCCAATCACCATAAAAGGTGGTTAAGCCTTCTGCCACAAAGCAAGTTTGGAAGTAGTTTTCTTGAGAATAATCATAAGGTAAAAGTTCCTTAGGTCTTATTTTTTTGACATTCCATGTATGAAATAGTTCATGCGAAGCCAGTCCAAGAAGGTCAACATAGATGTCATCAAAGTTTTGGGCGTCAGGCCCAAGAGTCATCATGGTAGAGTTGTGATGCTCCACGCCGTGATAATACGGTTTTGACATCATCCAGAGCATAAAATGAAACTCCTCCTCTGGGAATTCTCCAAATATCCGGATTTGCTCTTCTGTAAATTTCTCAAAATCTCTTAGAACTCTTTCCCATGGAATTTCAATTTTACCTTTTACCCAGATGTGGAATTTATAGCCCATACACGCATAAGATTTATGCTGTATTGCAGAGGATATCATAAAGGGAGAATCTACTAAGTCGTGAAAGGATTTAGCGGTAAACAAAGTTTTATTTCCAGTTTTGATGTGCTTCATTCCTGAAGCCACGTCTTGATTTGCCTCAAAAGTAACCTCAAGTCCGCAGGGTTGGTCTTGCTGATCTTCAAGGTAAAGACAGCAATTTATGGGGTTAATGTACAAGAAAGTTTCGTCGATATAACTGCCTCCAGCGTTTTGAATATCGGCATAAAAATCATAAATAATTTTGAAGGAATGCTGCCCTTTAGTACTTACTTCCCACACGTCTTTTTTGACCTTTTTTATGGCTAATGGAGTCCCATTGAGCGACTCAGATCTGACACTTTTAATATTTTTGGAAAAATTTTGAATTTCATATCTTCCTGGTCTCCATGCTGGCAAATTGACCTTTTGACGCCGTTTAGTTACGTTTGAGAAGGTCGCTTCTATTTGAATATACTTACTGTTAGCGTTTTTACGTGAAAATTTGTAATTCATTCTGGCTTTAGCTTTTGAAATAAAGAATTAAATATATACTTTTGCAGTCCCAAATTTAGGAAAGGACAAAATTAATTGAATTAGAATGAAACGTACATTCCAGCCGTCAAATAGAAAGCGTAAAAATAAACATGGTTTTCGTGAGCGTTCTGCCACAGTAGGTGGAAGAAAGGTTATTAAAGCACGTCGTACCAGAGGTAGATGGAAGCTGACCGTTTCTGACGAAAAGACGCATAAATAATCTATATAGCATTTCGGACTTTGATTGGCCACCTTTTTTGGTGGCTTTTCTTGTTTGTGATCCACCCATGTGTGGTGTTTCTATGCCTTTTATATGTAATTTTGGCTTCAGATAAACTTTATTGCTAATTGGATAACTCTCTTAAAAAATCAGAACGATTATGTCACGTAAAGGTGATTGACAGTCTTTTTGATAGAAGAAATGGGGGGAATAAAAGCAATAGTGCTTATCCAGTTTTGATGATATACAGTAGTTCGCTTACTGTTGAAGGAACAATGCCAAAGGTTTTATTTTCTGTTCCTAAAAGAAAATTCAAAAGAGCCGTAGATAGAAATCTCATAAAAAGGAGATTAAGGGAGGCTTACAGGCTCCATAAAAATATATTGCAAAATCAGGCTTCTCTTCGAATTGCCTTTCTTTACACCGCAAAAGAATCTCTAGAATATTCCAGAATAGAGGAGGCCATGATAAAGTTATTGGGTAATATTAAAAATTGATTTTTAGATATTAAAAGACTGGATTGGATTTTGCGTTAGTATATAAAATCATTGTCAACCTAATTATAAATGAAAAAGACGTACAGATTTCTGGTGGTGGGGTTAATTGCCTCAACTTTAGCCTTGGTTGGCTTTAAATATGAAGATCGTTATTTTGAGATTGCGAAGAATCTTGACATTTTTGCTACGCTTTTTAAAGAACTCAATGCCCTTTATGTGGATGAAATAAATCCAAATAAGGTGATGCGGACAGGTATCACAGCCATGCTTAAAGAGCTGGATCCTTATACCAACTTTTACCCTGAAGATGATATTGAAGACTACCGCACGATGGCCACAGGGAAATATAACGGGATAGGTGCAACAGTTAGTAAAGTCTATGGGGAACATACCGTAGTGATGATTTATGAGGGTTCTCCAGCAGATAAAGCTGGTATTAAAATAGGAGATGTTTTCAGTAAAATAAATGGCGTAAGTCTGGAAGGAAGAGATAATGATCAGTTAGGTCGGTTATTAAAAGGTCAAACAGATACCGAAGTAGCCTTAACTATTAAGCGTTTTGGGCAAAATAAACCTTTGAATTTGACGGTTAAAAGAGCCGTGGTTAAAACGCCGAACGTCCCACATTACGGGATGGTCAATGAAGAGGTTGGTTATATTCAATTAAACGATTTTAGTGCTACGGCCGCCGCAGAAATAAAAGCTGCTTTTGAGGAAATGAAACTTGAAGGCATGAAAAAACTAATTCTAGACTTGAGAGGAAATCCTGGAGGTTTGTTGAATATGGCAATTGATATTTGCAACTTTTTTATTCCTAAAGGAGAATTAGTGGTAGAAACAAAAGGGAAAGTAGGACAGTGGAATAAGAAATATACGGGAAGGTTTAATCCAATCGATTTAGATATTCCGGTGGCGGTACTGATAAGCAGTGGTAGTGCATCAGCTTCAGAAATAGTGAGTGGAACATTACAAGATTATGATAGAGGCGTGGTGATAGGGCAGAAGTCTTTTGGGAAAGGATTGGTACAAACAACCAGGCCATTATCTTTTAACACCCAGTTAAAAGTAACCACGGCCAAGTATTATATACCTTCTGGAAGATGTATTCAGGCCATAGATTATAGTCATAGAAACGAAGATGGTTCAGTTGGGAAAGTTCCTGACTCTTTAAAATCAACGTTTTACACCAAGAATGGTCGTCCTGTTTACGATGGTGGTGGTGTTGACCCAGATATTTATTTAGAACCCAAGGAATTGGCTGCCTTGACTAAACAGTTGACTAGGGAAGGACTAATTTTTGATTTTGCCACGGAGTACTACTTTAGTCATCAAAATAATGTTCCTGGTGATAATTTTACACCCTCAGATGAATTGTATAAATCCTTTGAGAGTTTTGTGAAAAAGTCTGGCTTCCAGTATACGAATGAGGCTGAAGAGGCTTTGGCGGATTTAGAGGCTCTAGCTAGTAATGATAAAGGTTACGCTGCTATGGGGGCGGCATTAGCTCCATTGAGAAGCCTGGTGAATAAGAAAAAGAATGCAGACATGGAGCTTTATAAGGATCAGATTAAAGACGAATTGGCTTTGGAGATATTGAGTAGATATCATTACGATAATGCCATGAAGTTTGTGTCTTTTGAAAAAGACCAAGAGGTGCAGGAGGCTTTAAAACTTTTTAAAGATATGCCTCGTTATAAATCCATTTTGGCAGGTAAGAAATAATGGCTGTAATATTAAGCATAGAAACATCCATCAACGGTTGCTCGGCGGCAGTTCATGAGAATGGTATACTGATTTCTAATTTTGAGCTTTTTTCGGAGCGTTCCTCGGCAGAGATGCTTACGGTACTTATTGGCGATGCCTTAAAAGTTTGTAAAAAACAATTTTCAGATTTAGACGCTGTGGCGGTCTCAAAGGGGCCTGGTTCTTATACTGGGCTTAGGATAGGCGTAAGTACCGTGAAAGGCATTTGTTATGCTCAAAACCTGCCTTTGTTATCGTTTAATTCATTAGATATAATGACTGCGGAAGTCGGTAAATTCTTTGATGGCTTAATCTGTCCTATGTTAGATGCAAAAAGGATGGAGGTTTACTGTAAAATAGTTTCTGTCAAAAGCGGGGATGAACGGATGCCTACTTCCGCTCTTGTGGTTAATGAAAGTTCTTTTAAACAGTATTTGGCGAGTAATAAGGTGCTTTTCTGTGGAGAAGGTGCGGAGAAGCTCAAAGGCGTTATCATCCACGAAAATGCGATGTTCTTAGGCTCTGAGATTAGACCCAAAGCCTCCGCTATGGGATTTATGGCTTATGAGAAATTTAAAAATGGGCAGTTTGAAGATGTGGTGGAATTTGAGCCTTTTTATTTGAAAGAATTTGTGGGAACCACACCTTCTAAAAATAAAAAAGTCACGGCTTAAACCGTGACTTGAAATATAGGAATTTATAAATCTTAATCTTCTTCTTCAGAAACCTCTAAGACAACTTCTGGCTTCTGATGACTTTTAGTGTCATTTTGTTTTTGTTTTGCCTTTTTAACTTGGCGTGTTAGTACGTCCAGTGCTATGTCTGTAGCCTCTTCAAACGAATCTCCCTCTTCTTTGACAAAAATAGTTTTACCAGGAACACTTAAACTAACTTCTATTAACTTCTTCTGGACTTTAGAACTATCGCCTTTTTCTAATTTTAGGTACACGTCTGCCCCAGTTATTCGGTCATGAAATTGATCTAACTTATTTAACTTTTTCTGAATAAAGTCAACTAATGAACTATCAGCTGTAAAACGAACTGCATTTACTTTTAGCTTCATATTTTATTTGGATTTGAAATGTATAATATGACCAATAACAGATAAACAGTGCTTTAAAAAAGCCGTTTGTCTATTAAGATGAAACTACTAAGATTTAGCGTTAAAATCAATCAGAAGTCCTATAATCTTTAAAACTTTTTTTAATGTTGGCGTCTGTAGCTTTTTTCTTGGATTCCCAACTAGCATCCAGTTCTAGGGCCACCAGCCCTTTAAGGTTCATGGTGGTCATGAAGCCATCAATAGATCTATTAAAATTAGCTTCTCGTCTAGTGGACTTTAAAGCATAGTCTCTAGCAAAGATATCTCCTTTGGTTTGGATTTCATTTTTCTTTTCAATCACATAGTTCAATCTATCGATGAGGTCTTTCATAGATTTTCCTATTACTTCCGTGGCTTCTAGTGTGCCAATAGTAAGGACGGTAGTACCTCCAATTGTAGAGATGGTTCTTTGCAAAGACTCTTTATCTTTTGTGAAAATAGATGATAAGCCAGTTGTAGCACCTAAAGAAGCATTTACAACAGATCTATTTTTCTTACCCTTTTTAGCCCTGTTATAAGATTTTTTTAATTGCTCTTCTTTTTCCTTGAGCTGCTCCAGTAATTCCCATGCCCTAGTTAGTGTGCCTTGATAGAGGTTGAAGTTCTTTTTGTCTGTTTCTTCTTCGTTGACGGCATTATCTACACGGAACAAAATTCTTTTAACTTCTCTCTTTTGTGTTTTATCAATGACAAAGAAGTCGATATAAAAATTCACGGAATCTGCTGGGTCTTTAACAAAATTATAGTCTGGAGTCCAGAAGAATTCATATTGATTTTGCGTATTTTTTACCAAACTCTGTTTTTTAACTTCAGGGTTATTGGCCAAAAAATCAAAAGTTTCGATGTCTTCATCACCGTTAGGGTCTGATAGATAAAAGCCAATATTTATGGTTTCGTTTTCTTTCAAAACTATCTTTTCTACCTTAGGTAAGACGGTGATGGCTGGTGGTAAGTCAAGTTTAGTAGGAACCAGCTTTAATCTTCCTTCAGTTCTTTTTTTGCTAGGCTGATCTTCTACAGAAAAGCTGACAAACTTTGGAGACTTTTGCAGGTCTTTGAACTGCGTGTAAGAAGGAGACCAGGTTACTTCACCTCTAGAATTAATATTCATACCCTCTGGAAGATCTTCCACAGACGGAATAAAAACTAAGGGGTCGCCGTCCTCGTCATATACCAGCGAATTTTCCACTTGGTATTTATTTTGAGTGTTATATTGTATATAAAACGGTGTAAGCTCATTAACAATAGGGGGTCTATTGGTATGTTTTACATATACGTCTAGGGTTCTTGATACAAAATCACCCGAATCCGATTTGGCTTCCACCAAAATTTGATAGATTTTCTGTTTCTCAATTCTGTCCACCATGTTATAGTCTGGCGTCCAATGAAAAAAGCCAGTTGAGTCTAGAGACATGCCAACTTGCTTGCCTTGGCTGATATTGAAAGTGAATTCTCTATCGTCTTCGTTATTGGCAATGCCTAGGCTAAATTCTCCACTTTTACCTTCCTCAAACTTGCTCCATGTATCTCCATATGGGAAAAGGATTTTGTAATTGGTTTGAGCTTGACTAGTAGCTACAAAACTTATGAATATTAGGGTAATTAAAAGGGCTGATCGCATTATTATACTTCTTCTTTTTTAGGAAAAACAACGCACGGAAATCCGAATAAACATCTTGTCTTAATCATTTCTGCTACTTCATGAGGAACATTTTCTTCCCATCCTTCTTCGCCTTTTTTGATAAGCTCCAACATGTTGTCGGTCTGTACGTCTAAATTTTTTGGGTTATAGTGATATATGTCTTCAATCTTATGGTTGGCAATTAAATACCTATATAAGTCTATAAGTTCCATGGTCGGATTAAATTTCATACAGTTAAGTATGGAATTGTTCCTTCTGGTAGGATAAACGTAAAGTTTTACATTTCGTCCAAAGAGCGTTGCAAAGGACTCCAAGATACCACCTGGCAGGTTTGTATAGTGTTCTCCTTCAAAAATATATTCCAAATTAGGGTATCCAATGATAAGCCCAATTTTGTGTTGAGTGATTTTTGATAAATAAGAAACCAGTTTATAATATTCATGATAATTAGTGATCATTACGGTTTGTCCAAGAGAGCAAAGTATATCTACTCTGTCTAAAAAATCCTTTTCGTCAATAAGTTCACCGTCTTGCCCTTCTTGGAGAGATTGGAGGGTGAGCTCATTAACCACAAGTACATTCTCTTTATCTACGTCTGATTCTCGAAGATATTGTTTAACACCATTATCAAGCATATCTAAATGTACATTAATTACGGGTCTGAAACGTCCTCTTAGTACTACAATGTGCTTTTTATAAAGACATTCGTCTGGCTGAATAATATTTCCGTCTGAGCCAAATAAAGCCACGTCAGAAAATCCATACTTCACTAAATGCAAACTCATCAATCTGCTGTCCACTCCTTTGAAGTCTGGTCCGTCAAACCTTATCATGTCAATTTGGATACGTTCTCTGTCCAGATTATCCATAAGAGAAAGCAGCAAAACCTCTGGGTTTTCGTAATAATAAAAACAACCATAGATAAGATTAACGCCTATAATGCCTAGTGCCTGCTGCTGAAGCAAATTGTCATTATCGTGCATGGTGATGTGTATGACCACATCGTTATACTCAGAGCCCGGTTTTGTCTGGAATCTGCAGCCTACCCAGCCATGTGCGGTGTTGTTTTTGTGATAATTCAAAGCCACTACGGTGTCTGAGAAGGCAAAAAACTGTGTGTTTTCTCCTCTTTTTTCGCTCAATCTCTCTACCATAAGGTCATACTCATGGTCTAGCATACTTAAAAGACGCTCTTGACTTACGTACCTTTTGGTTTTTACTTCACCATAAATAGCATCAGAGAAGGTCATGTCATAGGCAGACATGGTTTTAGCAACTGTGCCACTGGCACCGCCAGATTTGAAAAACTGTGCCGCTACTTCCTGTCCAGCTCCAATCTCCGCAAACGATCCATAGATTCTCTTATCAAGGTTTAGTTTGAGGGCTTTCTGTTTGGTAGCTAAACTCTTTTCATGTGTAGTAGGCATGGTTTTTTTGATGAGATGGTTTTGAAAGAGGTTTGAAAACTATTTTCTAAGAACAAAATAGGTCTGAGACAAACTTACAAAAATTTGCACTTTTTAAAGTATTTTAACTCGATTAACCCTGTTTTATTGTACTATGTGCCTTTTAGAAATTGATTTGTTTGAGATCTCTTTGCAGTTTTTTTAGAATGCCCACGGACTTTTTTAATTATCTTTGAAAGCATCTTATATAAACCCCTTAAAATTACTGAATTGAAAATTTCAGTAAGTTCTGAAAATATGAAAAATATTATACATATTGGTTTGATAGTATTTTGTATATCTAATTCTTTTGCACAGTCAGGATTCGATTCAAAGAAGCAAAAGAGCAAAGTTCCTGCTCAATTAGATAGGGCGTATATAGAAATAGATGGTAGAAACGCTTCTACCCAAAATCTGAGGCAATCATCTAAGAAAATGGGTGTTCAACTTCATGAATCTATGGACTTTAAGACCTATAAAGATGCGGAAAGCGGAGCCATCATATTTATTGAAAACAAAACGATTTTAGGGAAAGATAATAATGCAAGGAAATCTACAAAGGCTCTAGAATCGGAGTTTTTGGGAATGATAAAAAATCAACTGAAAATTAAGAACCCAGAAACTGAGTTTGTACCCATATCTTCTGATACAGACGCCAAGGGTTTAAGACATTCAAAATTTCAACAGGAATTTGGAGGTGTTAAAATTTATGGGGCAGAGGTTGTTTTACATGGTAATTCGGATAGAATTAACAGCCTTAACGGAAGAGCCTATCCAACGCCAGAAAACTTGAAATTGGAGGCTAATCTTACAGAAAGTAATGCCATAGCATTGGGTTTAAAGGAAATAGGAAAAACCTCAATTGTTCAAAAAAGTGGATTGCAAGGAAGCTTGCTGACTATGGTTGAAGATAAGGCAGAACTCATTATTTATCATCAGAAAGATGTTCCGGTGCTTGCTTATGAACTTACTTTAAAGCCGAATTTTTTGGAAAGATGGGTGGTGTTTATGAATGCTCAAACGGGGGAGATTTTAGATAAGTATAATCACACTTGTACTTTGGATGGTGTTTTTAAAACAACAGCCAAAGACTTAAACGGTATGAGTAGGAGCTTCCATATTGTTGAAAATAACAATACTTACTTCCTGATTGACGCAGCTAAACCCATGTTTAATCAAAGTCAATCAAAATTGCCAAATGCTCCGGTTGGAACTATATGGACTATTGATGCCAATAATTCCAGTATTGCTGGTGATATGGAATTATCTCATGTGACTTCTAATGATGGTTTGACGTGGAATCCTACCGCTGTTTCTGCACATCATAATGCTTCTATCTGTTACGATTTTTATAAGGAAAAGTTTAATAGAAACTCTCTTAATGCTAAAGGGGGGAATATTATTTCGGTTATAAATATCACAGATGAAGATGGAAAAGGCATGGATAATGCTTATTGGAATGGTGAGTTTATGGGTTACGGAAATGGAGCTAGTGGATTTAAGCCATTGGCCGGAGCTTTGGATGTAGCTGGGCATGAAATGACACACGGCGTTATAGAAAACACTGCCAGACTGGAGTATAGAAATCAATCTGGAGCATTAAACGAGTCTTTTGCGGATGCATTTGGGGCACTGATAGACAGAGATGACTGGACGCTGGGAGAGGATGTGGTGAAAATTAGTGTTTTCCCTTCTGGTGCTTTAAGAAGTTTAGAAAACCCTAATCAGGGTGGAAAAAGAGACCCAGGCTATCAGCCAATGAATATGAGCCAGTATGTTTATCTCAGAGATGTACCTAGCGAAGATAATGGTGGGGTGCATATTAACTCTGGTATCCCAAATCATGCCTTTTATTTATTTGCTACAGGAGTAGGAATGAATAAGGACAAAGCGGAAAAGGTTTATTATCATACGCTTACCAATTACATGACCAGAACTTCTCAGTTTGTGGATTTGAGGTTAGCTGTTATTCAATCGGCGAAAGATTTATTTGGAGAAGGGCAAGAGTCGGCGGCAGCCACTGCTGCGTTTGATGCCGTGGGAATTGCCGCACCAGGAACAGGCCAGCAAATACCAGATACAGAAGAAGAAACTATTGAAGTAAATCCAGGGACAGAGTCATTAATAGTTTATGAGCCAGCAGGAAAAAGCCTTTATCGAGGGGTTTCGGGTGTGTATGACCTTATTGCAGAGGGCAAGGGTTGTAAAAATAAACCGAGTGTTACGGATGATGGAACCGATATGTATTTTGTGGGCAGTGATGGTAATATCTATAATGTAGACTTAACGAAAAACCCAACCAGTGCCCAGGTTCTTACCAGCAATAAAGCATGGTCAAATGTGGCTATTTCTAAAAATGGTAAACTTCTGGCGGCTCTTACATCCTCTGAGGATGGAAAAATTTACGTGATAAATTTAGAAACCGACCAACAGGCAAGCTTTAAACTTTATAACCCTACCTATACACAGGGTGTTTCCACTGGCGAGGTGCTTTATGCTGATGCCTTTGAATGGGATTATTCCGGAGAATACATTGTTTACGATGCTTTTAACAGGGTGAGTAGTTTGTTTGGAGATCTAGAATATTGGGATGTGGGTTTGTTAAGAGCCTGGGATGTGAATACTAATAATTTTGCTAACGGCGATATTGAAAAGATTTTTACCGATTTAGATGAAGGAGACAATATTGGAAATCCAGCTCTGTCAAAAACAAACCCTAATATCCTTGCTTTCGACTACCTAGATGCTATCGAAGAGAAGTTCTATATTTTGGGTGTTAACCTTAATTCAGGAGATCTTAATTTAATGATTGAAAACAATGCGATAGGTTACCCAGACTATTCCATTGACGACAGGTTATTGGCTTACACGGCAGAAGAAGCTGTGGGCGAAGTGGTTAAAACCATTCCTTTAAATGCAGATAGAATTTCCACAAATGCGTCAAGAGGTACGCGGATTTTTGGGGAAGGACAAGATAAATGGGTGGTATATTACGCTCAAGGACAGCGAAAGTTGCCATCAAAAGAAGCTCAAACCATTCAGTTTGATAAGGTATCGGAGCAAAATGCCGGAGCTTCTCTTACACTAAAGGCAGTGGCAAGTTCAGGTTTAACGGTTCTTTTTAGTGTTATTTCTGGCGATGCCAGTATCAGTGGCAGCCGTATAGTTTTAGGAAATACGCCAGGTTTGGTGACCGTTCAGGCCTATCAGGTAGGAGGGAATGATTTTGCATCAACCAGTGTAGAACAAAGCTTTTGTTTAAAACCTCAAGCTCCGTCTATTACTACGGATGGAGAGAAAGTTTTTGCTTCTAACTCCAGTATGTATCAATGGTATGTAAATGGTAATCCGCTGGGTGGGCAAACAGCAAACAGTGCTATTGTAATAGATAGAAACGGAACTTATAGTGTGAAGGCGGCTACCCCTGATGGTTGCTTAAGTTCGTTTTCAAACGAAGTGGAGGCAAGGCTGCAAGGTGTTTTAGGGACAGAGCCAAACGCCCTGTCTGACCTTTTGGTCTTTCCTAATCCTACTCAGGACGAGCTTAAAATTGGTGTGCCTTCTGGAAGCCGTTTTTTATCGGCAGAAATACGCAATATCAAAGGTAAGTCTGTTTTGAAAACAGACAAGGACATCATTAGCATTGGTCATTTTAATGCTGGTGTTTACATTATCAAAGTAGCAACAGATAAAGGAGATGCATATAGAAAATTGGTGAAGCTGTAAACAGGCCTGTATTGCGGTATATTATAAAGAAGAATGGTCTATGGGCTTTGTGAATTATGATTCGAAGACCATTTTTTTCTTCTCCGTTAACCTTAAAACACCCCTTAAGATTCTCCAATCCATACGTTGGGTTTAAGCTAGCATAATGGTAGAAAAATTAATGTGCTTGACAAGGAAACGTCAAAGTTTTGAAACCCAATGGGTTGTAATACATTGGGTAAGGTTACGTTTTTTTGTCAAAGGATTTTCTCCTGAGTAAGGCAGTTAGGCAAGGAAATTGCTTTATTCTTTAAGTCACCCAAATTGGAATTTAAGCTATAAAAAGAGTCGGGATATATCTAACCAAGCATCTTTTTAGAATATAATCGTTTTCAATTTTTTAGGAATACGGATAGCACCTATTAGTTCTTGAGGTAATAAGGTATTCTTAATGGTGTTGAAGGACTTTTCTGGGCTTCTTGTGTCTCATTGTAGATGAAAGGGCTATTTAAAGAGAAAGGTCATTCTGAGGCAAGCCATGAAAAGAAAAAAACGTTTATGCATATTAGTGACTAATATCCGCATGATTAAAGAAGAAGTAAGATGAAGAAGAAGAAGCTTAAAATAGCCATAGTTTCAAGTTATCCTCCAAGTGAACATAACCCCAGCGAATATGGATATCATCTTATAAATCATTTTAGGAAAAAGTCGCTCGATTACGAAAAGGTCATTTTGCTTTCCGATAGGCTTCCAAGTAAACAGGAAATTAACTTTGTAAGTCAGCCAGTGCCCATTGAAAATTATCAAATTTGGGATTTTAACGGGTTGACTAATCCTTATAAAATATTAAAGGCGGCTAAAGCTTCCGGTGCAGATGTGGTCTTATTTAATTTACACTTACGCTCATTTGGGGATAGGAAATTGGCCGTTGCGGTGAGTATGTTAACGCCGTTTTTAACCAGAATTAGTGGTATACCCACGATGGTGATTCTCCATGGAGGAGTTCCTGAAGTATATGCTAATAAAGGACTAAAAGAGACTGTTAATGGTATTTTTAAGAGCCTACTAACACGTTTTATGTTATCTGCTAATGTTTTAGGTATTACTACTTCTAAGTATGTAGAGCTTTTGGAAAAGAAATATAAAGCCAAGAACGTAGCGTTAATTCCATACGGAAGCTTTGATGTTTCCACTAAACCAGCTTTTGATTTACCAGAAGGAGCATTACAGGTGCTGGTTTTTGGAGAAATGAGCAGTTCTGGTGAAAATGGCGGCTATAAAAAATTAGAGGAGATTATAGAGGCCGTGGCTCTAATTAGATCTAGAACTACCTTAGAAATAGAAATTGTGATCGCGGGAAGCGATGAAACAAGTATGTCTGGTTATTTGGGTGGCATATTAGAAAAATATAGAACGGTTCGGCAGCTTAAATTTACCAGTTTAATAGATTTGCCTATTCTTTTAAGAAGGTCTGCACTATGCGTTTTCCCATATCGGTATGCCAATGGAGGATGTTCTGATTTGCTTAATCAGGCCGCTAGTTATGGTAAAGCATTAGTGATACCGAAGCCGGGCAGTTTAGCTACATGGATGGATGGAGAAGGTTATTCTGCCGATTTTTATGAACCCAACTCCGTGAAAAGTTTGGCGGACAGTATTCAGAAAGTATTAGAAAATAACGAGTATCGTTTTTATCTAGCGAAAAGAAATTATTTGGCGGCATCTTTCTTGCCTATGGAAGACATGGTGGATTGGTATTACCTGCATTTTCAGAAAATATTAGCCTAGAATTACGGTTTATTGAGTGAACTATGCACACCTCAGGTGTGCATTTTTTTTGTTCAGATTTACGGACAGGGTGAATTCTTATTTATTAAACAGATCTCTTGGCAGAATCAATGTATTATACAAACGGTGACTATGGTAGCTGAGAACCTCCCGATGGTCATCTGTACTAGTTTAAAATCATGTTGCAAGGTCTAATATCCTTGTCACGGTTTGGTTTGACCCTTAAGGCGGAGCGTTGAATTCTAAATGGTACTAATAGACTTTGGAATCAACTCTAAAAACTTGGTTAGATTCAGAAGGTTATAAATAGAGCTGTCTTTATTAATTTTCAAAGTCATTCTGCCATTATTATCTTGAAGCAATTTATAGGTAGTGGCTATAGCATTTACGGCTACCAAGTCGGCAGCTTTTGTGTTGCTCACATCAATATGTAAAAATTGCGTTCTGCTTACAGATTTGTTCAATACTTTTTTCCATTCAAGAGCTTTTTCGTTGATGAAGTCTCCCTCGATGATCATTGTTTCCATAATTCTGCTGTTTAGTAGTTTTTAAAGTTTGATGGATAATTTTTAATTAAAAACACGACTTTTAGTCAGGGAGTCAACGTTTCTCTTATTCATTTTAAATGCTAAAGAAGTCACTTTTATCAAATCCCATTTGAATAATTCGCTCGGAGGTTTTAATTAAAATAGGGTAAATATTTGTTTACGTATATGGAACATATCTAACAAAAAGAGTACCGATAATAGCAGATTATAAATTTCATTTTAGAATTATTTATTAATGCCGACTTGAGTATTTTGGAATAGCTACATGAAAAGTCATTCTTCCTATCTCTAGGAATCTATTGGAGGTATGAATTTCATTTTTAGTGGTTTTTAAATGAGGAGTTTTCTCTTGTATTTCATTGCTTATAAAGAGCTTAGTATATTTTTTTTGTTAGATTCGATGTCTTGGTTATTTGTACTATTTCAAGAATTAAAGGTTTCGTATAGTCTTGAGTGGGTGAAAATAAAATCATGCCAAAATGCCCATTTAATGCGTTAAATGTTCGTAAAAGGCTCCTTAAGTAGTCCTTTAGGCTGTTTTTAAATTAAGAAACTATTTGTACTATTCTGGCACTTTTTTTGTAGTAAATTACACGAATCTTGAATACTTGAAAAATGAGAATAAAAACTTTTGTTGATGCCGAATACATCGAGCAGGTAATGGAAATGAGTAAGGATGTTTTCTCTAAAGAGGAAGAACTCGAGTTTTTAAAATCCTGTTTGTTTTATCTCAAAGAAGGTATGTCAGCTCAAAATGCCATAGAAATGTCAATGGTTGATTATTTGGTGGACATGTAACAAAAAAAAAGAATGACTTTGCAGTCATTCCCTCTCATCTATTTATTTTCTTAATCTAAAAGACCTTTACGTCTTAAAATATTGTCCATAAGTTTCATGTCGTGTTCGCTGTTGAATACATTTTTCGGAAAATGTAGAAACTGACCACGAGCTATATTCAATATGAAGCTGGCGTCATCCAGTCTTTCAGCAGATTGAATGGTGTCCCATTTAATAATACCACCCTCTTTCTTGTTCATTTTTATCATTATTTGCCTGCTATCTATCTCATAGGCAAACTTATCAAACATTTGGGCATTCTGCTCCATTTGAGTGGCAGCATAAAATTGTATATACCAAAAAGCAACATACAAAAGCCCTCCAACAATGGCGGTGACAAGAATCCACCAGTTTTTATAGACTCCAGAAAAATGGAGACCCAGTCCTAAAATCATGACCGCTAAAGGAATCAATAGCCACATCCAGCTTTTTTTAATTTGGCGTGTGAAAGCAATATTGATATACTTCTTCTTATCTAAGGCAAATTTCTTTGTTTTTATTATCATTTTCCGCTTTTAAAATGGAGGTGCAAAAATAGAAAACGCTAGGAAGAATACCGAACATTATCTTAAATCTTGATGCTCAAGAAATGGAATGTAGCAATCTAGGTTATTATATTTTTTTCAATTTATCAGAAAGTCTTCGTAATTTATCTCGGTCTAAATTCATGTTTCTGTACTATAAATATTAAGCCTTCTGAGGATAAATACTCATGATACAAACATACTTAAAAGCGTGGATTGGGCGAAAAACTATAAATAGTGAGGAACTTTCTATAAAAATCCTTGTATTAGAAATGAAGTAAACCACTTCTGTTCTATATTTACAACTCAAGTTCAAGCGAAATCTTTAATAAAAATATGTCTGTAACGAAAAATGTTCTAATAGCTGAGGACTCTTCAGTAATCCAAAACCTAGCAAGAAAAATTCTTGAATTCCAAAATTTCAAAATCACTGTTGTGAAAAATGGTGAGCAAGTTATTCAGTTACTTGATAATGAACATTTTGATATCGTATTATTGGACATCAATATGCCTGTAATGGATGGTATTGAATGCGTTCAAGCTATCAGAGGAAATGAAGCAACAGCGAAACTTCCTGTAGTGGCCATTACCGGAAACGCAAGAAACTTTACGGAAGATGAGTATAAAGAGGCTGGTTTTAACGAAGTATTAATGAAACCATTAAATTTTGATAGGTTAGTAAAAGTAGTTAAAGATCTAACAGAAGATTAAGCTGTTTTAACTATGACCATCACAATTTTGGGTACTGGTACTTCATCAGGCGTGCCAGTACTTACTTGTGGCTGTGTTGTTTGCAAATCCACCTACGGTAAGGATAAGCGGTTACGTGTATCTGTGTTGGTACAAACCGATGATTTAGATGTAGTTATAGATTCAGGTCCAGATTTTAGGCAACAGCTTATGCCGCTGGGTTTGGAAAAACTAGATGCCCTTATATTTACCCATGAACACAAGGACCACACTGCGGGTTTAGATGATGTTAGGCCTTTCAATTACATCAGCGGAAAGAAGTACCTTAATATATATGGTAGACTCTCCGTTTTGGAGCAACTAAAAAGAGAGTTTCATTATGCTTTCTTGGAAGAATCTTATCCAGGAGTGCCCTTAATTCATACCAATGTTATTGAAAACAAACCATTCTTTATAGAAGGTCTGAAGGTTACACCCATAGAAGTGATGCATCACAAATTACCAGTTTTTGGCTTTAGAATAAAAGACTTTACCTATATCACCGATGCCAATTTTATTTCAAAAGAGGAATTGGAAAAAGCCAAAGGCTCAAAAATATTAGTGCTGGATGCACTTCAAAGAACCCCACACATTTCTCACTTTACTTTAGAACAAGCGATAGAAATAGCAAAAGAAGTAGGTGCTGAACAAACCTATTTTACCCATATTTCCCATAAAATGGGTCTGCATGAGGAGGTTAATAAAGAGCTTCCCAAAGGAATGGCTCTGGCCTACGATGGACTTTCCTTTACCCTTTAAGTATCTCATTTTTTCTCAGAATTAAGGGCTAAGGACTCCGAATTAATCCAAAATCAACAGTATCTGTCGTTTACTTGCTAGTATTCGCCGATTAGACCGACTTTCCATTCTTGAAAATGGTTTCTTTGTAAATATGAAATTTATAAAGCATTCCTTCCGCTCGGGCGGTCAAAAAAACTTTTTTATCATGAAGTCCTTATTGAAAGCAGTTCTTGTAGTGTCATGTTTATGCACTTTTGTTACCATATCATTGGCACAAGATGCGATTGGACTTGTAGTGAAAGGTGAGGTGATAAATGGACAAACTGGCTTAGCAATTGAGTTTGCTTCCATAGCACTTTTAGATAAAACGACTAAAAAGCCAATTACTGGAACTACCGCTAGTATTTCTGGAGCTTTTGAGATTGAAACCAATGCCAAGAACTTTATCGTGGAGGTGAGTTCTATTGGTTATAATAATCTCATGGTAAAAGAATTAAAAGCCATAGATGGTGTTATGAATCTCGGAAAATTGAAGTTGGAAGAGAATAATACCATGTTAGAAGAAGTGGTGATAAGAGCAGAAAAATCTCAGACGGAGTTTCAATTAGATAAGCGTGTATTTAATGTAGGAAAAGATTTATCTACCACTGGAGCCAGTGCTTTAGAAATATTGAATAATGTGCCTTCCGTAAATGTCAGCATAGAAGGTCAAATTACCCTAAGAGGTAGTGCAGGTGTTCAAATTCTTATCAACGGTAAACCTTCTGTGATGGCTTCAGGTGAAGGAAATGCACTGGGTACCATTACCGCAGATATGATTGAGAAAATTGAGGTCATTACTAATCCTTCGGCAAAATATGATGCAGAAGGAACGAGTGGTATTATCAATATCATCATTAAAAAAGACGAAAGAAAGGGTTTTAATGGCTCGGTTTCCTTAAATACAGGTATTCCAGATAGCCATAGCATAGGTATAAGTTTAAACCGAAGAACAGAGAAATTCAATTTGTTCTCGCAGCTTGGAGCAGGGTATAGGTCTTTACCAAACAAGATGGAAAACATTAACCAAGACTTAGTCACCAATCAAATCATTAATAGTGCAGGTACAGAATACAGAAACGAGACTTTTTATAACTTCATTTTAGGTACAGACTACCATCTGAACGATTATAATGTTTTTACGCTTTCAGGAAACTTTGCTTATGAAATAGAAGACGGACCCTCTAAAACAGATTTTAGCTTGTTGAATGCCCAAAATCAAGTAGTATCAGAATGGTACAGAGAAGAAGTTACCGAGGCTAATAACCCAAAATATCAATACGATTTCCAATACAAAAGAGACTTTAAAGACCATAAAGATCATACACTTCTGGCCTCTGCTGTAGGTAGCTTTTTTGGAAAAGACCAGTCTTCTCAGTTTGGTAATACATATACATTTGGTACAGGTTCTTTAACGGATCAACAAACCAGGACGAACTTCAAAGAAGCAGAGAATCTTTTTAAGGTGGATTATACAAGACCTTTCTCAGAGGCTTTTACTTTGGAGCTGGGCTCGCAATATGTGATTAATGATGTGAGTAACGATTATTCTGTTAGCGACCAGATAGATGGTGCTTATGTAGAAAATGCGGCATTAACCAATCTTTTTGAATACAATCAAAAGGTGTTTGCGGTTTACTCAACTGGTTCATATGAAGGGGAGAAGTGGGGCATGAAACTAGGTTTAAGAATGGAAAATACAGACTTGAATACCTATTTGGCGACCACAGATGTTTCGAATACTCAGAAATACAATAATCTTTTCCCGAGTTTACATTCCACTTATAAAGTGTCCAAAGAGTTTTCTGTTCAGGCGGGTTACTCCAGCAGAATATATAGACCTCGTTTATGGGATTTGAATCCATTCTTTAACATCAGAAACAACTTTAACGTACGTACGGGTAACCCCGATTTATTGCCAGAATTTACAGACTCGTATGAGTTGACGGCCATCTACTTATTAGATAAGCTGTCTTTAAACGGAGCCATTTATTATAGACATACCGATGATGTGGTGGAACGTATTTCGACTTTTGAAGATGGCATAACTTATACCAAACCAACCAATATCGGTACTAATAAATCTACCGGTGTAGAAATAAACGGAAAGCTTTCTCCCGCGAAATGGTTGACATTTAATGGCGATTTCAACTATAGCATGTTTAAAAGAGAAGGTTCTTTAGAAGCGGTATTGTTTGATTTCAGTGCAAACCAATGGAGTACAAGATTGAATGCTAAAATTGGTTTGCCTAAAGATATTGATGTTGAAGTGAGCGGAAACTACCGTTCAAAAGTAAGAACCTTACAGGGCGAGGATTCCGAACAAGTCTATGCCGATTTTGGCATAAGAAAAAAGATCTTGAAAGGAAAAGGCGTAGTTAATTTAAGTGTTAGAGATGTGTTTGCCTCTAGAATTGGCAAATCGGAAACAGTTCAGCCAGCGTTTTACGTTTATAGCAGTAGACAAAGAGGTAGATTCATCGCTTTAGGTCTTAGTTATGGATTTGGTAAAGGAGAGGCTATGGAATATTCAGGTGCTAGAAGAAGATTCTAGGAAACGTCTCGCTTGCTAATATTTGTATCAAAGTGGCAGGCGGTATTTTAGGTCTTTGTTTGTAGATGCTAAAAGGATAAATTGCGTCTGTGTCAGAAAACGAAAATATATTACTTCCCCCAAAGTATTACTTAGACTATTTCAATTATCTACTTGATTTCGTCAAAGACAAATACAAGCATATCCTTGAAGAAAAGGAGTGGCGTTTTCTGCGTAAGTATTATGGCCTGTCTGAAGATGCCCAGTGCCTATATATAAGGTTTACCAACAGAAAAGGCCTTTTCTTTAAAACCAACAAACTAAACTATGCCGAGCTGGAAGATATTCCTGTGGCATTAGAAGAACTTCTGTCTAAAGGTTTTATTGAAGATTTATCGGTCAAACACATAGATTACCTCTCAGACTTATTGCACCTTAGCACCAAAGCAGAGGTATTGAAACTTGTTACGGAAAAGGGTCATTCTTCGAAAAGCAAAATAGAAATAACTGACTGGGTTAAAGAACATATTCCGGCAGAAGAAGTCGTAGAAAAATTGTCGGTTTTGCATCCCTTGGTTAAAATGGGCTTCGAGTATGAAGTTACCTTCTTTAAGTTTCTTTTCTTTGGGAATAGATACATGGACATGACCGAGTTTGTGGTCAGAGACCTCGGTTTTGTTCAATATTTCTCTCATGATGAAGATAAACTGGTGGCCAGATTTGAAACCCGAAAAGATGCGGAAGATAAATGGATGATTTCTGACCAAACGGACCTTTTTGAAAAACTCAAAAAGGAAGAAACGCCCGAAGCTCTTTATGATTGGTTTGACACCATGGTAGATAGTATTAAAGACCTCTCCGAAATAGCTAAACCAGCATTAGAGCGACTGACACTCAAGGTTGGCAGGCATTTAGAACGTCAAAAAGCAGAAGAGCTGGCGGTAGAAGTTTATAAAATGTGTGCACTATCACAGGCAAAAGAAAGACGTGTGCGGTGCTTGGTAAAGCTCAAACATAATGAGGAAGCTCTGGCTTTATGTGAAGACATGATAGCCAATAGTACAAATGCCGACGAGCACTTTTTTGCCAAGGATTTTTCTGGGAGGATTTTGACCAAATCTACCAGAAAGAAGAAACTCACCACCGAAAAACTTCACGAAGCAGAACGAATTACCATTCACAGCATTTACAGAGGAAATGTGGAGCTAGGTACCATAGAACATTATTTGGCAGAAGGGAAATATGCCATATTCTCCGAAAACCATCTTTGGCGAGGTATTTTTGGCCTTGTTTTTTGGGATATCATTTTTGACCCAAGTTTGGTGGCTTTTCACCATCCTTTTCAGCGTCGCCCGTCCGATTTACATTTGCCCGATTTTTATCTCAAACGAAAAGAACATATTCATGAGCATTTAAAAAGTTTTCAGGATATGGAAAGCCTGCTGCTTTTTATGGGAAGGAAATTTACCGACCATGAGGGTATCGCCAATCCTTTTGTGATATGGATGGAAGGAATGTGGGAAAGCATCAGAATAGCCACACAATACATCGGCTTAGAGCCCATCAAAGAGATATTGGTACATATCTGTCAAGACATCGTAGAAAACTCCAGAGGTTTTCCAGATTTGTTTGTTTGGGACGAAAACGGCTATGAGTTTGTAGAAGTTAAATCACCCACCGATAATCTCTCAAACCGCCAGCTGTACTGGCTAAATTATTTTGAAGAAAAAGGCATAAATGCGAGGGTGCTTAGGGTGTTTTTTGAGGAGTGATTTTAGATCTTTAAGTATATGGAAAGAACTAATCGAAATATTCTTGAAGAGCTTACATTTGAAATCTTTGCTGAAAGGGCAATAACAGATTTTGATAGTAAAAAGCTTGTTGATTGGGCTGTGGCTGCTATGGAGTTGGGCTTTGAAACGGAAAACCTATATATCTTGGCAGGATTAGACTATGATTCGACTGAAGAGCGTGAAGAGTATTTTTGGAAATGTACAGAGGATTTAGAATTGGAAGTTGAAAAAGATGAGGGAAAGTTAATAAACAAATATGCTTTAACTATTACCAATAGAGCAATTAGAAAAGAGATTGACATTACTTATGCTTTGAGTAAAATGTTGGAAATTGTTTCGGCCAGTGGATATGACGAAAGATACATGGTATTTTATGTAATTGACGAGGACTTGGATAGTTTGATTTATGATTACTCAACAAGGTGGAACTCCGAATTAACTAAGGAAAATTCAGAAGAGTTTATTTTGAAGGAAATGAAGCTTTTTGTCGAAATGGAAAACTTGAAAATACCTATAGAGAAACGGGATAAAAGTTATTGTAAAGAATGTGGGAGTTTAAATATTCCAGTATTGAAAAATAAATACCAATTCAAAAGGCCCTTTAAATATCAGGTCTGGAGTTGTGGAGTTTGTGGTTCAGAAAAGCTGAAATTTAACAATACACAGGAGGTGAAAAGAAGGATTATTGAAGATTTTAAGGAAAAAAGAGTCTGAAATTCCTACAGCTCAAATTTCTAAAACCCCAAACTCTACTCATTCAACTATTTTGTAGAGAAACAGATAAATACGAGACAGCTTCGTATGTTTTTTATGAAGTGATTTTATAAGTTTATAGTATACTTTAACGCCAATAAAATAAAAAACATGAAATACTTCAAGTTCCTGGCTCTCTTTGTAGTAAGTCAAACTGCATTTAGCCAAATGAAATCGCTCGAAGAGCTGACTAGTCAAGAAGAGTCTAGTTGGCGATTAGTGGAAGAGTGGATTGGCAAAGCAAAAAATAACGTAGAAATTCTGGAAAGAGACTCTACCAAAGCAGATACAGCTCTATACCGATTACAAATGACCACAAGTTCGCTAATGGCTGCGGTAGTCTACGAATCAGGTGGAATATTGGTGGACAATGGCTGGATTAGAATTTTAGGTTCAGGTTCTGAAAAACTTAAAAGAAGTTTACCCGAATGGAATAAAGGAAAATCGTTTGATGAATATGGTGAAGGAATGCCTTATATTTTAATAGCAGATGATGCCGTAGGTGGGTTTTATGCTTTGAATGTTGGTCAGTTTGGCGATGAAGGTATAGGAAAGGTATTTTATTTCTCTCCAGATAATATAGCTTGGGAGTCGCTCGGAATTGAATACTCAGATTTTATTTATTGGGCTTTTACGGGTGATATTGCCCAGTTTTATAATGGGCTTCGCTGGAAGAATTGGGAAGAGGAAGTTATGGCGATGGGAGCAGATAAAGCAATGAGTTTTTCGCCATACCTTTGGACCAAATATGTTGACTTAGAAAAATTAAGCAGGAAAGCGGTGTCAATGAAAGAGATGTGGGAAATTCAAATGGTGATAAAAACTCAGTTAATGAATAAAGGGAATAAATAGTTAAACCGCCGATGTATATAAATGGCGTTTCAATTAGAAGTGAGCTTTTTTTATGTCATTTCAGGGTTTAAAAAAATAACAAATATGCGTATTGAAAATGAAATCAAATTGGGTTTCAAAGATGTGATGATCAGACCTAAACGTTCTACGCTAAAAAGTAGGTCTCAGGTGAGTTTAGAGCGTGATTTTGTTTTTTTGCATAGCCAGATTCCTTGGAAAGGCGTACCCATTATGGCCGCCAATATGGATACCGTTGGTACTTTTGAAATGGCAAAAGTATTGAGCGAACAAAAGCTTTTTACCGCCATTCATAAGCATTATGATGTGGAGGAATGGAATAACTTTCTTAAAAGCCAATCGGATGAGATTTACGATTTCATAGCCATTAGCACAGGTACGGATAAGACAGATTTTGGGAAGGTAGCGGAAGTTATAAAAGCGAATCCGAAGCTACAGTTTATCTGCATAGACGTGGCCAATGGTTATTCGGAACATTTTGTGAGTTTTGTGAAACAAACCAGAAAGAGTTATCCTGATAAGGTCATTATAGCTGGTAATGTGGTCACTGGAGAAATGGTGGAAGAACTCCTTTTAGCAGGAGCAGATATCATTAAAGTGGGCATTGGTCCTGGTTCCGTATGTACCACACGCGTTAAAACAGGTGTGGGTTATCCTCAGTTGTCGGCCATTATAGAGTGTGCAGACGCCGCTCACGGACTTGGTGGGCAGATTATCAGCGACGGAGGCTGTACTACGCCAGGAGACGTTTCAAAAGCCTTTGGAGCGGGTGCAGATTTTGTGATGCTTGGAGGAATGCTCTCAGGGCATGAAGAAAGTGGGGGAGAACTGATAGAAGAGAACGGGAAAAAGTACAAACGATTTTATGGAATGAGTTCCGCTTTGGCCATGAATAAGCATGTAGGCGGCGTAGCAGAATACCGAGCCAGTGAAGGCAAGGACGTGAAAGTACTGTTTAAGGGAAAGGTGAAAGACACGCTTCAGGATATTATGGGTGGAATAAGGAGCACCTGCACCTATGTGGGAGCTGCCAGATTAAAGGAACTGACAAAGAGAACCACCTTTATTAGAGTTGCTGAGCAAGAGAATAGAGTTTTTGAGGACTAATAAATGTAGTAGAAGGTGAAAGTTGAAATAAGGCCGCTAGAGCTATCTGATGTTTCTGATTTAGCTAACCTAGCCAATAATCAGAACATATGGGAAGGCGTGAGAGATTATTTCCCATTTCCCTACACAGAGAAAGACGCGGAGTGGTTTATTAATAATAGTTTGGGAATGCCCGTCAATGAAAACTTTGCCATTAATTACGATGGTGCATTTTGTGGTGTAATCTCTGCCAATGTTCAATCGGACGTTTATAGGAAATCTGCCGAGATGGGATATTGGATAGGTGAACCTTTTTGGGGAAAAGGAATAGCTTCGGAAGCGGTTAAGTTAATTACTGCTTATGCTTATGATCATTTAGGAGTAAATAGAATCTTCTCAAGCGTATTTGAATACAACTTGGCTTCCATGAAAGTCTTGGAGAAAAATGGTTTTGAGAAAGAAGGCGTTTTGAGAAAAGCTATTTTAAAGAAAGGTCAGCTGTGGGATGAGCATAAGTTTGCTAAACTTTGTTAAAGAATTTTAATTCCTTAACAGACTCTTAACAACTCAAATGCCTGTTTCGGCGTCTAATATATGAAAAGCGTTGGTATCTTTGAATCAAGTTTTTTGAATAAAGATTTATCAACCATATTTGCATCATAAAATATTAAAAAGTCTCTCATAATGAAAAAAGTATTAATCACCTTATTGTTAATCGGAAGTATCGCTACTTTGTCTCACGGTCAAACGCGTATTCCTCCTAACGTGCAGAAATTGCTTCAAAAAAATACTTGTTTAGCTTGTCATAATGCAGATAAGAGATTAGTAGGGCCTGCTTATAAAGAGGTTATGGCGACAAAGAAGTATAAAGCGGACGAAATTGTAGCTCTTATTTACAAGCCAAACCCTAAAAACTGGCCTGGTTACCCACCAATGGCTCCAATGACGCAGGTTCCTAAAAATGAAGCTGAAATCATAGCAAAGTGGATTGTTAGTTTGAAGTAAGTGGAAGCTTAGTCATAAATATTTGTCAATTGTCAGAAGATTGATATCGGAAGTCGGATGCTTAAATGTATCCGACTTTTTTATTTACTTTTATCCTAATCTAAGTTTCGGTTAAGCATGATATATATTACTCAGTTCATTTTCATAAAAGAGGGAAAGGAAAGCGTCTTTCTCGAATTTGAAAGCCATGTAATTCCTTTGATGGAAAAGTATAATGGACAAATGATGTATAGAATAAGACCTAGCAAGGAGTCTTTCATTTCTGGTGAAGAAGAACGGCCTTATGAAATTCATTTTGTCTCGTTTGAATCTCAGGAAGATTTAGGCAATTACATGGATGACGACAGTAGGTTGAAGTTTATTCATCTGAAAGAAGAGTCAATAAAATCTACTTTACTTATAAAAGGAGAAAAAATGTAAAGCAGGGCATAAAAAAAAGACGAACCTTTCGATTCGTCTTTCCTATTAAAAGCTTTTCTAGTACTTCTTAAGCTTCTGCTACTTTAGCTTCTGCCACTACAGAAACTTTTACATCATGCTTAACCTCTTTGTGAAGGTCAATGTTAGCCGTGTAATCTCCTACAGTTTTAACGTCTTCCATGGTGATTTTCTTACGATCCACCTCGAAGCCTTTAGTAGCTAAGAAATCAGAAACTTGGGTATTAGTAACTCTACCAAATATTTTACCAGACTCACCAGCTTTCATAACAATGGTAATAACCATTTCGCCAATGCCATCTGCAATATCTTGAGCAGCAGTTAATATTTTTTCTGCTTTGTGAGCAGCTTGTTTTAAATTCTCAGCAAGAATTTTTTTGTTTGACGAAGTCGCCAAAACAGCAAATCCTTGAGGAATAAGATAGTTGCGACCATAACCTGGCTTCACTTCAAGAACATCATTCTTGTAGCCAAGACCCGCAATATCCGTTTTTAATATAATTTCCATTGTAATACTTGATTAAAAATTTTAAAAGCGAAAAATCTAAACAGACTTTCTCTTGACTAATCTTATTTTAAGCCATCAGCTACATAAGGCATCAAAGCCAAATGTCTTGCTCTTTTGATAGCTACGGATACTTTTCTCTGGAATTTCAAACTGTTACCAGTTAATCTTCTAGGAAGTATTTTACCTTGCTCGTTTACAAATTTCAAAAGGAAATTTGGGTCTTTATAGTCTACATACTTGATACCGGCTTTTTGAAAGCGACAGTATTTCTTCTGTACTCTATCTTTACGTTCTACTCTTTCGTTTACTAATGACATAATGATTAAGCTTTTTGAGTTTCTTTAGGTGCATCTTGATTCTTCTTTCCAATTTTACCATTCTTACGTCTATCGGCGTAGTCAATGGCATGCTTGTCTAACTTGGTAGTTAGGAAACGCAAAATGCGTTCGTCACGCTTATATGCCAATTCAATGATTGCAACTATGTCAGTGCTTGCTTTGAATTCAAACAACTGGTAGTAGCCCGTTGATTTATGCTGAATGGGATATGCTAGTTTTCTAAGGCCCCAATGTTCCTCGTTTACTAACTCAGCTCCATTATCAGTCAGCACTTTCTTAAATTTATCCACAGCGTCCTTCATCTGAATCTCAGATAAAACGGGAGTTAAAATGAACACTGTTTCGTACTGGTTTTGAAACATGATAATTTGTTTGTTATTAATTATTTTCAAAAATGAGGTGCAAAAGTAAGACTTTTTTGCTTCTAAACAACGCTATTCGTAGATATTAATATGATTATTAAGTATATAGTAGAAGAGTGATAAAGGCAAATTAGAAATTTCTATACATTTATTTGCACAATACAAATAGAATTTGTGACAGAAGGGCAATTAGCCATAGCAATCTTGTACAAGATTCAAGCATAGAATTATATTTGCTATCCCGAATTTGAGTATAACAAAACAGATCTTATCCAATATGATAACACTAGACTCTTATGATTTTAAAGGTAAAAAAGCCTTAATACGTGTAGACTTTAACGTGCCTCTAAACGATCAGTTTGAGATCACCGATAACACCAGAATCAAGGCTACTATTCCTACCATTAAAAAGATTTTGGAAGATGGTGGTTCATGTATATTAATGTCTCACTTAGGAAGACCTAAAGATGGTCCTACTGAAAAAGATTCTTTAAAACACTTAGTACAAGCTCTTTCTTTAATTTTAGGCGTGTCTGTGAAGTTTGCAGATGACTGTATAGGAGAGCAAGCGGTTGAATTGGCTGGTAACCTTAAAGCAGGCGAAGTTTTATTGCTTGAAAATCTTCGTTTTTATCCGGAAGAAACCAAAGGTGATGTAGCTTTTGCAGAAAAGCTTTCTAAACTTGGTGATGTATGGGTAAACGATGCATTTGGTACTGCTCATAGAGCTCACGCTTCTACCGCGGTAATAGGTCAGTTTTTTAAAGACAGGGTTTGCGGATATGTGATGCAAGCGGAGATTGAAAACGCACAGCGTATTTTAGAAAAAGCAGAAAGACCTTTCACGGCAATTATGGGCGGTGCAAAAATTTCTGATAAGATTTTGATCATCGAAAAGTTGCTAGATAAGGTTGATAACCTAATCATTGGCGGAGGTATGACTTATACTTTTACTAAAGCCAGAGGTGGTAAAATAGGAAACTCTCTTTTGGAATCAGACAAGCAAGAGTTGGCTTTATCTATCTTAGAAAAAGCGAAAGAGAAAGGTGTTAATATCATCATGCCATTAGATAATTTAATAGCGGATAGTTTTAGTAATGACGCCAAAACCCAAGTGGTCAACAGAGGTGAAATTCCGGACGGCTGGGAAGGTTTAGATATCGGACCGGAATCTGCTAAGTTATTTGCTGAAACCATCAAAACATCAAAAACTGTTCTTTGGAATGGTCCTATGGGTGTTTTCGAATTTCCTAACTTTGCCCATGGAACAAATGCAGTTGCGAATGCTGTGGTTCAGGCTACAGAAGAAAACAATGCATTCTCATTGATAGGCGGTGGAGATTCTGCCGCTGCTATTAATAATGCAGGTATGGGTGAGCGTGTATCTTATGTGTCTACCGGTGGTGGTGCATTATTAGAATATATGGAAGGTAAAGTATTGCCAGGCGTAGCGGCACTTAGCTAAGAATTTAGATTTATGTCTATATCAAAAGTCGACTCAGAAATGGGTCGACTTTTTTATTATATGGTGATGGATTAATTAAGCGGTTTGTTAATGTCCTTGTTGTTAGCTAGTTAATTCGATTTTAGTTTTTGATGGTAAGATGTTCGGTCGGTTTCCTATTGGAAATAAAACATTAACTTAGATACCAATCAATCAAAATAGCTAAATAATGAAAAATAAGATTTACGCTACCTTAATACTTTCTTTCCTTATTTTATCACTGCATGCTCAAACCTCTGATCCTATTTTAGGTGTTTGGGAAAGAGCAGACGGATATTCTTTTGAGGTAAGAGAATCCTTTAATACGAAATTGGAAGGTTTTATAGTTGAGGTTGGTCCTTTAAAATCATATGGTTATAATGATGGGGAAATGGTTGTAGTTTTTAAGAAAGTAGCTTTTAATTCATACATGGGACAAGTTAAGGTGAGAGGGACCATAGGAGAGTCTGAATGGGTTGATAGAAGTTTCGCGTTGGAAAATGATATTTTGATTCAAAAAGAAGGCAGTAAAGTAATAAACACTTATAAAAGGAAATTTAAAGCAAGTAAAGCCTGTCCTAACTTCTTAGGGATAGGGAAATTGGTTGGAATGTTAGAAATGGGTACACTCCATGGTTATGACAATAATTGGATAGTTGGTACCATAGACTATGCGATAAGCCATGTACGGTCTTCTGGCTGCCTCAGCGATGTTTACCTTCTAGGTCTTCGAGGGCGTGTTTTAAATACTACTGATAATCGACAGTTTTACAATGAAGTACATAATTATTCACTTTCTCTTGATTCAGAAGTACTAAAGTGTTTTTGAAATCAAAGTTATATATAAAAAGTCGACTCAGTTCCAATAACTATCGGAAGGGTTGACTTTTTAGTTTTCAGCAAATGCATCAATTTACTTTACAGATAAGTCAGCCACCATTTGTCTCTATTGTTTCGCTTGTAATTATCATACCATTTGCATAGTGGGTATAGACCTATGATTAGCAAAATCCAAATGCCATAAACAACCCAGAGGTTAAAGCCATAACCTTTAAGCTGTGGCTCTTCTGTCACCCAAACACTTATAATCATGTCTGAAGCTTTAAAGCCGCTTAAAGCAGCCGCTATTACAGCAAAGAAGTGTATGGTATAGATATGAATGATATAAAAGAACATGGGCACTCGGCCTATAATAACAAGTTTCTCAGAGTTCCATTTCTCTGCAAAAGCCAAAAAGATGATGGATGGTCCTAAGGTGATCAATAAATAGAGTAGGGAAGGCGGATACTTGGTCACATTAAAAAACGACATGAGACTCTGTCCAAATGTTTCATAAGCCATCCAAACTTCTGGGTCACCATAAATATTAATAAAACGCAGAATGAAAAACAGTAAGGTTATAGAAATACCTAATTGTAATAGTTTTTTTGTTCTGATTTCAGATGTCACTTTTGGGAGGTAAAGTTCACCAAAATAATAGCCAAGTGGCATAACAAATATCCAAGGTATCAATGGATATACGGAATAAATATCAAAGGGGCCGAAATTATTCATGCTATAAACATGAAGTATATCCCAGATGAAACTTAGCTGTCGACTAGCGGGCTGAAATGTGTCAAAGTAATTATGTCCAAAAACGGCAAGAAGACAAAGGGCAATCATAAGCTTCTTTGGAATATGGATAAAGCCAGCCAAGAAAATCATGGAAACACCTAATATCCAAATGACCATGAGCAAGATCATGCTAAAGTCTAATTTGAACATCCATGCTAATTTTATAATAATAAGCTCTACGAAAATTAGCCAAATACCTCTTTTCAAAAGCCAAATAGAAAGCTCTTTTTTGTTCAGACGCTGTCCTACAAAGAAAGCCGAGGTACCTGCTAGGAAGATAAATACAGGGGCACAAAAATGTGTAATAAACCGAGTGCTAAAAAGAGCAAGGTTGGTTTGAGAAATATCTGTTGGTTCAAAGAAAAAAGCATCATAATGAAAGTAGTCTCGCACATGGTCTAAAGCCATGATGACCATAACTAGTCCTCGTAAAAGGTCTATAGATTTAATCCTTTTGCTGTTTTTCATGGTTAATTAGGCTAGGGTTGGCAATGTTCCTTTTAGGAAAATCAGTCTAAATTAAAGAAACTGGCGTTGGAGAACTTTTGTAAGGGCTTATAAAACGTTTTGTTTTTATTAAACGGTTATTTCACCCGCTTGTCTTTTATTGGTTTTACGTAGCGTTTACAAAGACGCAACCTCCACCTGATTACTAGCATCTTGTAATGAAAATAACTTTTATTTTATGAATTTGACGCTTACCCAAAATCGGCTTGCTAGACTTGCTGGTCTTACTTATTTAGGACTTATTATTACAGGTGTTTTCAGTTTAATGTATATCCCTAATCAATTAATAGACTGGGATAATGCTGCAAAAACAATGGAAAACATAAAAGGAAATTTGGTGCTTTTTAAACTCAGTATAGTTTCTGGTTTGTTGATGGCTTTGAGTTTTTTGATGCTGGCAATCGTATTGTATAAGCTCTTTGTAAAAGTAAGTGCTACTGCGGCCGCTTTATTAGTGCTTTTTGTGGCTATAAGTGTATGCTTGTCGTTTTCAGATATGGTTCACCGCATGGATGTTTTGACGCTTTTAACAAAACCAGCATATTTAAATCAGCAAAATCTTCAAACGCAGATTATGCTCCATTTAGAATCTTATAGAAACGGAATTCATGTTAATTCTGTCTTCTGGGGCTTATGGCTTTTTCCTTTTGGTTATTTGGTTTTTAAATCTGGATTCTTGCCCAAAGTTTTAGGTATATTCTTAATGTTAGGATGTTTAGGGTATCTGGTGGAGTTTGTAGGAAATTTGTTTATGGAAGATTATTATATAAGTCTTCTATCTGACATAGCGAATTTACCTTCACAAATTGGGGAGTTTGGAATATGTCTTTGGTTAGTTATAATGGGTTCTAATTCCTTTCGTTTATCAAGATCTAAATAGTGACTTTGAGTAGCCATTTTACATTATTTTGTTTTATGTTCTGACCTTTTGATGAAGGGATTATCTTTATATATTGAAATATATTTAATTTTGTTTAACAATAATTATCATCTTTGATGGAATTTTAAACTAAAAGATCATGGCTAAAAGTAAAGACGCACAAAAGAGCGTAAAAAAAGAAGCAACAAAAACTCCTAAAGAGAAGAAAGAGGAGAAGAGATTGAAAAAGCCTAAATACGATTAATCTCTAATAGTATACTAAAAGCCCAAGGTTTCTTTAAGATTCCTTGGGCTTTTCAATTTTAGATGACTTCTGGTAAACCGGATTAACTTCCTAAGGTTAATTTCTAGGAGGTCCTTGAGGTCTTCCTCCTCCAGACGTTGGTCGGTTGGGTTTAGGAGCTTTATTGAATTCTTCTTTTGAAATCAACCCATCATTATTAAGATCTATTTTTGAGAATTCTTGACTTAAAGGTCCCTTTACTTCCGTTTTAGAAAGGTATCCATCTTTGTTAGCGTCCATTTGTGTGAACATCTGTTCCGCTTGTTGATTCATTTCTGAACCCTTATTTTTCTGCGTGCTTTTGCAGGCTCCCAATGCGATTAATGCAAGGAAGGCTATTTTTGATTTTGTCATTTTTCTAGTTTGTTTTTATTTATTGATGTTGAACAATGGCGACATTCCTTTTCTGATATAGCTTATAACCGACTAAAGTCATTAATGCGATTGCAAAACCCATGCTAAGGAATTTCCATATTTTAGGAATACCCATTTCGGTATCTGTCACTATTATCCATTTATTAGATTCGGTGGTCAATTCTAAGGTATGTTCATTGCCGTTATTTAATAAGAATTGCTTTTTCTCAAAACCATTCTTTAATATCATTAAGGCTCCCTGATGGTGATGAATGTCTTTAAAAGAACTGTTTTTAACAGTTATAGAATGAAGCTCTGCGGGCATTTCTGCCACCTTAAAAAGGATTTGAGTTTCATGTCCTATCTTAATCATGTCTGCGTATAGCTTTAAGGTGTTAGTACCATTGGCAGTGAGCTTTAGATTGTTTCTAACATGCTCTAAAGCTAGTTTTTCAAACTCCTCTTTTGTTTTATAGGCGTTTTCTCCAAAGGTTTTTTTTACCTCGTATTCCAGAGCAGAAGCAGAGGAAGTAACTCTTAAAATCCACTCGTTATTTTCGTTTTCTACCAACATAGTAGCAGAAACATCAGGTTGGTGAGCCCATGTCAGCATTGGTATTGAGATAAATAACCAAATGAGCATCTTTCTGAAGGTATTTTTTGTTTGTTGAAACTTCATGTTAATTGGCGTAAGCACCTTTTAGGCAGTTGAAGAAATTGTTTGTTCCAGGAGAAGAAACATGGTAATGGTAACCTCTTGTGCTATCGGTATGTCCACGGCATTCGTCTAGGTCGGCTGGTTCTAAACCATCTTCGTTTAATTGTTCATAAATACCATGACCGTCCATTGCGTAACCTATCATGGCTGCATGGCCATCGGGCTGATTAAACTTGGTGGTTTTACCTGTAGAGGTATGGTAGTGATATCCTGCATTTAGGTTTATATGTCCGCCGGCATCATCAAAAGGAGCAAGTGTATAAGCACCTAGAATAGCGTCTGTAGGAGCAGGAGCATCAAAAGGAATACCATTAAATGCAACGCCACGTGCTGCTAAACCACCACCTACTACTCCACCCGGAGGAGGTCCGCCTACGCCATCTGCTGGTGGGTCTCCTGCTGGAGCTCCTCCCGCGGGTGCTGCTCCTGCAGTCCCAAAAGAAGTCGACTGTGCTGTCATTACTGGAGTTTTAGGGATAAGGTAAGTCTGACTTACGTTAGAGATGTAAGACGGTAAACATTCTACACAGAAATTGGCGTATTCCGCACCTACATTTGGATTGGCGGCATTATTACAATCTTCCAAACTTGCTGTTTTATAAATTTTGCCATTGGCATCATACATTTTCCAAGTATTATCATTGTAGAAAGTCGCCATGTTTTTCACGAACTCCCCGTCAACGTCGTATAGGTTTCCACCTTCCAGCCAAATTCCACCTGCATCGGCATTGTCTGTTATATTGCTAGGGCACCATGGTCCCATTTCGTGGTCAGATGCCAAACCATTTGAAACTATTTGATAACACTGCGAACTAGAGCCGTCTGATAAAATGCAGTCTACAAGACTTACTGAAATGGCATCATTCAAAAAAAAGGAGGCATCTACATCGTGTGTTGTTTCACTTGGATCCAAATCAGAATCTGTGGTTTTGCAGGATGTTGCCAATAACATTAGAGAGAATATGGCACTTATGAATATCTTCATATTTTGTTTTTTGTTGTTGTTCTAGTTCTTGGATGAAAAGGCAATAGAAAACTTGCTCTGTTTTGAGATATTTTATCATAAAAAAGAAAATAGAGCGGGATTTAAATGCCTATATATTGTCTTATTGCTTGGAAATCATTATCTTACTTATATAAATAAAAAAGCTATGAGTGAAATAAAAAAAGAAGATATCAAACAGGAGATTTTTGATCTTTATGATGATTACGCCCATAATCGTATAGACCGAAACGGTTTTATGAAACAATTAGCTACCTATGCGGTGGGTTCTGTCACAGTGGCCTCTCTAATGAGTTTTCTGATGCCTGACTATAAAGGGCAAATTCAAGTTTTAAAAGATGACCCAAGAATAAAATCAGGATACATTACCTATAAATCGCCAAAAGGTGGAGGAGAGATAAAAGCATTATTATCTATGCCGTCAGATGCTAAAGGCGTTTTAGGTGGCGTAGTGGTGGTTCATGAAAATAGGGGTTTGAACCCTTATATAGAAGACGTAGGCCGAAGAGCAGCCTTGGCTGGTTTTGTGTCTATAGCACCAGATGCTTTAACACCATTGGGTGGATACCCTGGAACAGATGATGAAGGCAGAACAATGCAAAGTAAAAGGGATAAGAATGAGATGTTGGAAGATTTTATGGCTGCAGCTGATTTTCTTAAAGGACATGAATCCTGCAATGGAAAGGTAGGCGTAGTAGGATTCTGCTTTGGCGGTTGGGTGTCAAACATGATGGCAGTTAAATTACCTTATTTGGCAGCCAGTGTACCTTTTTATGGCGGGCAACCAGATGCAGAAGATGTGCCACAAATTAATGCACCGCTACTTCTTCACTATGGAGAGCTAGACACAAGGGTAAATGCGGGTTGGCCAGATTATGAAGTGGCCTTAAAAAAACATAGAAAAGGGTATAGTGCTTTTGTTTATCCAGGAGCCAATCATGGTTTTCATAATGATACCACCCCTAGGTTTGATAAACCCCAGGCGGATTTAGCATGGAAAAGAACCGTAAATTTCTTTAAAGATAAACTGGCCTAGATAGAGTGGTAAGTCCAAAGCGGGTTTTTGAAAGCTGTGCTTTGTTCAAATAAAGCAAAATGAAATGGCATTATCATTAACGATTCAACTTATACCAATTTTCAGCCGCTCTTCGCTTTAGAATTATAATGATATTTAAGACAACCTTTTATCTATCAAATACTCCACTGATGTATTTGATAGATATAGTTTCCTACAATTGACCCATTTTTATGGAGGTACTGTGTTAGGGAAATTTTTTTGACACATTTTGCTGGCAAGCGTATTGAGTCAAATATGTCTTAGTGTCAAATAATAATATGGAGCATTATTTTCAAACCTTTTTTAATTACATCGCTGTAATCCATGATTTACCAGATGCGGATAAGGCTAATATTCGGAAGTATTTTAAATGCGTTAAAAAAAACTAAAGGAAGTCTGGTAAGCAAAGCTGGTGAAATACCAACGTATCATAATTTTATAGTTTCAGGTTATTTGAGAAATTATCATGTGAATGATAAAGGAGAGGAAATTACGGTGGATCTGAATGATGGCCCACGTTTTTTTACATCTTATTTTCATTTTGCCAATCAAACCATCTCCAAGGAAAACGTAGTATGTCTCACAGATAGTGAATTGCTTCAGATCACGCTTCCCGAAATTGGGATTTCAGCTGCCGAGTCGCTCACGCAACAAAGATATTCTGTGAAACTTTTTCACAAATTGTTAGCGGAAAAACAGGAGCAAGTCAATGACCTAGCAGTACTTTCTGCCGAAGAGCGGTACCTTAAGCTCATGAAAAATAGACCTAATATGATTCAAAATGTACCTCAAAAATACATTGCGTCTTATCTGGGCATCAAACCAGAAAGCTTAAGTAGAATTAGAAAGGAGATCGTAAATAACAAATGTTAAGGAGTTTTGCTTTTTCTGGGAATTAGCTTTGAGGAAAAGCTATTACAAATGAAAAAGAAAATAAATGCAGACAAGCTGCTAAACTACGCGGCCAGTTTTTGGTTTACCACTGCCGTTTTAGGTCATTGGATTTTTGCATACTACGTATTTTCATTTTACGGAATTTCTGGCTTCAAAGGCAATTTCGAAAAATGGAATGAAATAATGTCTGGCGGGCATAGGGTAGGAGAGCCCATGGGAAATATAGCCGTGGCCCTTCATGTGTTTTTTGTGGTTGTGGTTATGATAGGCGGCCCACTTCAAATACTCTCCAAAATGAGACAAATAGCTCCTAAATTTCATCATTGGAATGGACGTATATATATTACTGCGGCTTATATATTGGCCATTAGCGGCATTTATATGCTATGGACTAGGGGTTCTGTTGGAGGCATCTGGCAGCATTTAGGTACCAGTAGTAATGCCCTCTTTATTGCCTTGGCCGCCACACTGACCATTAAATATGCAATGGCTTGTGAAATTAATAAACACCGTAAGTGGGCTCTTCGCTTATTTCTTTCCATGGCTGGCGTCTGGTTTTTTAGAATAGGCCTGATGCTTTCCTTTATGCTTTACCAAAAACCATTTTTTTTCAATGCTGAAACTTTTATAGGGCCATTTCTTTCATTCTTGGCCTTTGGTCAATATCTGATACCATTGGCAGTATTAGAATGGTATTTTTATGTTCAAGAAAAGGCAAAAACATCAGGAAAATATTTTATGGCTATAAGCCTGATTATACTCACCATTTTTACTGCATTAGGCATATTTTCAGCAGCTATGGGCATGTGGTTTCCTAGCGTTTAGCTTTCTTAGAGTGCTTTAAGTTATCTTTCTTTGAATGGTCGTGGAGTTTGGTCGTTACGCCGAATCTCAGTTTATTATGCGTAAATGAGTGTTAAACGTCCCGAATTTTATCCTTATTTTGGTCATACCTATTGAAGTAACCTATTGATAAAATGAAAAAACTTAAGCTTTTAGTACTCATTCTTTGTATTTCCTTTTCGAGTTTAGCCCAAAACCAACCCAGTGTATTAATTTTTTCTAAAACAGCAGGCTATAGGCATGGCAGTATTCCTTTTGGAAAAAAAGCCATTGAGGAACTTGGGCAGGAGAATGGATTTAAGGCAGACTATACCGAAGATTCTGAGTTTTTTAACGACGCCAATCTTAGTAAGTATGCCGCCGTAATTTTCAATTCTACCACAGGAGATGTTCTAAATAATACACAGCAAGCCGCTTTTAAAAGATATATACAGGCAGGTGGAGGTTATGTGGGTATTCATGCTGCCGCAGATACCGAATATGGCTGGCCATGGTATGGGGAGTTGGCAGGAGCATATTTTTCTAGCCATCCAAACAATTCTAACATCAGAGAAGCCACTGTAAATGTGGTGGATAAATCGCATCCTTCTTCGCAGCATTTACTTGACAAATGGGTGCGGACAGACGAGTGGTACAGTTATAAAAACATCTATCATGATCTTAAAGTATTGGCATTTTTAGACGAACATACTTATACTGGAGGTACCAATGGTGCTAATCACCCAATTGCGTGGTATCATGAATATGACGGTGGAAGAGCCTTTTTTACTGGAGGAGGTCATGTAGAGACATCTTTCGAAGAGCCGGCTTTTAGAAAGCACTTACTGGAAGGAATAAAGTATGCCATGGGAAAGAATGTGAAGCTAGATTATAAAAAATCCTATGCAGAAACCATCCCAGAAGAAAATAGATTTGAAAAGACGGTATTGGTGAATGATCTTAATAACCCTATGGAATTGGCCGTTTCGCCGGATGGCAAGGTGTATTTTACGGAGTTAGCAGGTAATTTTTCTGTTTATAACACGCATACTGAAGCGTATAAATTGATTCATCGTTTTCCGTTAACCTTAAAGGGAGGTACAGGTTTAATGGGCATTACCCTAGACCCAAACTTTATAGATAATCGTTGGGTTTATTTATATTATTCGCCGCCAATTGAGGGTGAGCCAATCGACTTTAATTTATCGCGTTTTACGCTTACGCACAATGACGAATTGGACTTGGCTTCAGAAAAGATATTTTTAAAAGTACCTGTACAAATCAATAGTGGAGCACACCATGGTGGCTCTTTGGCTTTTGACTCTAAAGGCGTTTTAGTGCTCTCTACAGGCGACGGAACTACGCCTTTTCCATCGGATGGTTACTCGCCTTTAGATGAACGCTCAGATCCGGAAAGTTACCCAAAAGATGCACAACGTGGAACATCAAACACCAATGATTTGAAGGGTAAAATACTTCGAATTATACCACACGCCGATGGTAGTTACAGTATTCCACCTAATAATCTTTTTCCTGTTGGCACTGCCAAGACTAAGCCTGAAATCTATGCCATGGGCGTTAGAAACCCATATAGGTTGGCGGTAAATCCAATAACCAACACGGTTTATTGGGGCGAAATTGGTCCAGATGCTGGAAAAGATTCTGATAGAGGACCTAAAGGATATGATGAGTTTAACCAGGCCAAGGAAGCTGGTTTTTTTGGTTGGCCTTATTTCATTGCCAACGACATCCCTTATGCCGATTGGGATTTTGAAACTGAAAAGCCAAGGGGGAAATATGACATTAACAATCCTGAAAACAATTCGCCGAATAACACAGGATTGATAAAGTTGCCAAAGCCAAAGCCAGCCATGATTTATTACCCTTACGGTCTGTCTGATAAATTTCCAGAGCTAGGCATAGGTGGAAGAAGTGCCATGGCCGGAGAGTTTTATACTTATGATGCTAGCGTTGAAAACCCAAATAAAATTCCTAAATATTATGATGGGGGTTTGTTTGTTTTTGAATGGATGCGAAACTGGATGCGTGTCATAAGATTTGATAAAAATGAGGATTATCTAAGAAGTGAAGCCTTTATGCCTACTGTGGGCGATTTTAGAAGACCTATAGACTTGGCTTTTGGTAAAGATGGAATGATGTACGTATTAGAGTACGGGTCTGTTTATGGAGCAGATAATAAGGATGCCAGATTAGTTAAAATTGAATATAATGCTGGCAACAGAAAACCGGATCTTGCTGCTCAAATTTTGGATTCTGTTGGACTTGCTAAGGAAAACTTACAAGTTTTTCTTACTTCCGAAAAACGTCAGCTGCCTATTAGAAAAAGTTTGGCAGGAAAGGCACCACTCCGTGTCAATATGATGGGCAGGGCCACAGATAAAGATTTTGGCGATAAGCAAAGCTATAGTTGGTTTATAAATGGTCAGAAGGTGGACCATTCTGCCGTCATGTTTAATGAAACCTTCGAAAACCCTGGAGAATATGAAATAGTGATGAAAGCCACAGACCAGGGTGGCTTATCGGATACGGATACGCTTCATGTTTCTGTGGGTAACGAACCGCCAATAGTGGAAATAGCAAGTAGTCAAAATCGCTCTTTTTTCTGGGACGATTCCAATTTTGATTATCAAGTGAAAATTTCGGATAAGGATGGGAAAAGTGTAAAAATGAAAAACATAAAAACGGTGTATAATTACAGCCCAACACCGAAAGCTCCCGCACCAGATATTTCTGGTGGTGCTCAGATAAAAACTAACTTAAGTCCAGGTTCTGTTGGTAGAACATTGATAGAAGGCAGCGACTGCAAAGCATGTCATACCATTTCTGAGGTGTCTGTGGGGCCGTCATTTGCAGCTATTTCGGCTAGGTATAAAGACGATAGAAGGGCTGTGGGGAAATTAGCCACCAAAATAATAGAAGGTGGAGGAGGAAACTGGGGAGAAACGCATGTGATGAGTGCTCACCCGCAAATTTCAGAACAAGATGCTCGTGAAATGGTGAGTTATATCTTTTCACTTTCAGATCCTAATTTAGAATTTAAGTCCGTTATAGATTCGGGTTCTTTGCCGCTGCTGGCTCATAAAGATTATGATACCAAAGGTTTTTACACTGTAAAAGCGGAATATACAGACAAAGGCTTCAAAAAGGCCGCACCACAAAAAGGTACCGACGAACTAAATTTAAGATATAATGAACTAAGGGCAATGGATGCAGACATGCACCCAGGTTTTGTTTTTGACTGGGGAATGTTACAAACAGGAGGTTATAAGGCCTATTTGGTTTTTAAAAATATTGACCTTACCAATATTAAAAGCATTGGTGTGGAATATGGTTCTAAGGAGCTTTCAGGGGCTATTGAGGTAAGGAAAAACTCTGTAGGAGGGTCAATTATTGGTGTTATACCTTTTGAGCCAACGGGCGATTTCGGTAAAATGCAATGGGCAGATGCCAAAATGGAAAATGTGGATGAGGAGTTTCAAAACCTCTATTTCGTGGTATATAGAAAAGAAGAACCTTTTGAGGATGTGGTGAGACTGAAGTCTGTAAGGTTTAATAAATAGATTTAATTTGACCGCAAGGATAAGGTAATGCATGTTAAAGTGCAGGTTCTTGTCTTTGCGGCTCTCCCAGCTTTAAGGCATTTTCATTTTGCCAAAGTGCCCTTTAGCACCAATGGCATAGCATTTTTTACCTGCACATTGAGTCACATGGAAAGAGGCTTTATCTAAGGCCTGCCAAGATGATTTTCCAGCATCCGCAGATGAACTACTGCCGGAGGTTCCTACAACCAAAATTTTACTTTTGAAATAGGCAGCAGATTCCTTTAGACCTGGTGGTTCAATTTGTGAACTTTTCCAAGTCTTTCCGCCATCGGTAGTTCTGCTAAAGTTCACTTGCTCCGATTTATCATTTTTATAATCGCCACCCAAAATTATTCCATCCTTTTCAGACCAAAAGTTTAAACCGAAAATACCGCTTGTGGGTCCACTTGGGAATTTAGAATCTAGAATTTCCCAAGAGTTTCCTGCATCTGGGGAATGTAATATTCTACTTTGTAATGCGTACCAGGCATGGGAACCAAATGTCACTAAGCAGCTATTGCTGGCTGCGAAAGAAGCTTCACCATCCTGAAATTTAGGAACTCGAGATGGAGGTATTCGCTGCCATGTATTTCCAGCATCTTTAGTTTCTAGTATGTAAGCCTCATTATTTATAGGGTCGCCTATAACCAAGCCGTGTGATTTATCGAAGAAAGCGATGCCGTCTAAAAAGACGCCTTTTTTGTTGGTTTCAAAAACCAACTGCCAGCTTTTTCCGCCATCCGATGTTTTAAAGATTTTGGCTTGTCCCTCTTCCGCTAAGCCGGCACTTACAATTAGGGCTGTTTGCTTGTCAAAGGCTTTAATACCTCTAAAGTCTAATGCTGTTTCTGGGTGGACCTTGATGCTTTGCCAAGTTTTACCACTGTTCAAGCTTTTTAGCACGGTGTTTTGAGAACCTCCCGCCCAAATGACTCTTTTATTGACGACATCCATTGACCTGAAAGAGGCTTGTGTTTCTGTTTCTAGTATTTGCCATTGACCGAAGGTTATAAAAGGTAATACTACCCAAAAAAAGCTGAGTATTTGTTTCATGGCAAAACCAGGTTATAGTTATAAGAGATTAAAAACTTTGGTAATAAAACGATAAAGAAAAGAGGCTGCAAGAATAATCTATTTAAAGCAATGGATTTTTGATGCTTTCACTAATTTTGCCATATGCGATTTCTGCCTCTGTGCTTACTCCTATTATGCTCTATATCTGGTTTCTCTCAAAAAGGACAGGAGATAGATATAGTGACGTCTACCAAGGTTATGAAATTAGGAGATGTCTTTAATATAAAAGTTTACATAAGGGGTAATCCAAACTCTAACGTAAAGGAATTTCCAAAAATAGAAGGCTTTCAAAAGGAGGGGCGGTCGGTTTCTCACGCCAATGTCAAGATTGGCAATAAAACTGTTCTTCAGCACATTGTTACCCAAAATTATAAAGCCATAAACTGGGGCTCTTTTGATTTGCCTGAGTTTGAGTTTGTGATTAATGGAGAAGAAAGGGTAATGCAGGCAGGTGAACTGACGGTAAGCAATTCTGAAAACCCTGAAGAAAGAGAATTTACAGATACACTTAGTAATGAAGATGCACTACTTTTTTTGTTTGTTGACAAAAAAGATATTGTGGTGGGCGAAAGCATAAGAATGAATTTGGCATTTTATGTATCTGAGGATAACACGGCATCATGGGAGTTTCCTAAGAACCTCGCATATCAGATAGAACAGATATCTAACAGTTTAAAACCTGAAAACTGCCTAGAAAGTAAAAGAGAGATAAGCAATATAGAGCCTGAAAAATCTGTAATTAATGGCAAAAACTATATTAAGTATAAGTTTTTTGAAAGTATTTATTATCCCCTAAGCCAGAAAAATATCAATCTACCTTCTGTAAGGCTAGACATGGATAAGTTAAATATGGGTAAAGATAGCACTAGGTCTGTGGAAGTGAGGGCCTTTTATTCTCGTCCTTATAGTATAGACGTGAGTGCATTACCGGAGCATCAAATGAAGAATAGGGCTGCTGTAGGAAACTTTAAACTGACGGAAGTAACAAAGTTAGGATCTGCCAGAACGGGCAAGGTCATTAACTATTCTATAGATATTAGCGGTAGAGGGAATTTTAAGACGATGGTTTTTGATAAACCTGATAACGATCCTTCTTTCGACTTTTACCCACCACAGTCCACCTTAAATCAAAAGGAAGGATATGAAACAGGTAGTAAGACTTTTACGTTTAAGGTTTTTCCAAAGGATTCTGGTGTTTACGACTTTGGAAATTATTTTAAATGGATATTTTATAATACCGCCACAGAAAGTTATGATACTTTAAGAGCGGAGCAGAAACTATCTGTAAGCGGTCCTAGAATAGAAACTTATTCGGGAAACTCTAAGGAGGTTTATGACGACATAGAGAATTTGAGCATTTCTGAACCAGAAGTGAATTATAGAAAAATCATAAAAATAGTAGTGAATTTGCTGCTTTTTTTGATGTTGGTAGGAATGCTCTTTATTTTTGATTTTAGAAGAAAGCGAAGACAATAACAAACCATAAATAATGGGAAGCACGTACGGTAAAATTTTTAATATTTCTACGTTTGGTGAGTCACACGGAAAGGCCATAGGTGTGGTAATAGATGGATGCCCATCAGGAGTGAAGTTTGATGAGGAATATATACAATCTGAACTAGATAAGCGTAAGCCGGGTCAGTCTAGAATTACAACCCAAAGGAAGGAAGCAGATAGTGTGGAAGTGTTGTCAGGGGTTTTTGAAGGAAAAACCACAGGAACGCCGATAGCCTTGGTCATTCATAATGAAGACCAGCGAAGCAAAGATTACGGGCATATAGCAGACAAGTATAGGCCATCACATGCAGATTATACCTATTCTGCCAAATATGGCAACAGAGATTACAGAGGAGGAGGAAGAAGCTCTGCTAGAGAAACGGCAGCCAGAGTAGCGGCGGGAGCTATTGCTAAAACCATTTTGGCCAAAATGGGTGTGAAAATAGCCGCCTATGTCAATCAAGTGGGAGCTTTGAAGCTAGAAAAAAGCTATCAAGAGCTAGATTTGAATACAAGGTACGATAACGACGTGAGATGCCCAGATGCCGAGATGGCTCAGAAAATGTTTGATTATATAGACGATACCCGCAAGAAGGGAGACTCTATAGGTGGCATAATCACTTGTGTAGTCACTGGTGTGCCAGTAGGCTGGGGAGAACCTGTATTTGATAAACTACATGCTGAACTTGGGAAAGCCATGCTAAGCATCAATGCTGTAAAGGGTTTTGAGTATGGAAGTGGTTTTGAAGGTGTAAAACTATATGGTTCGCAACATAATGATGAATTCTATACAGACGACGATTTAAATGTAAGAACCAAAACTAACCACGCAGGTGGTATCTTAGGGGGAATCAGTAGTGGCGAAGATATTTATTTCAATGTGGCCTTTAAACCAACGGCAACTATCATGAAAGACCAAGAGAGTATCAATGAAACAGGCGATGACGTGATAGTGTCAGGTAAAGGACGCCACGACCCATGTGTTCTACCAAGAGCTGTACCTATCGTGGAAGCCATGGCAGCTTTAGTTTTAGTAGACTTTTATCTAAGAGCTAAAGCCGACAAATAAAAATTACAGATCTTCAAAAAATCGAGTAGGACTTGGAGCTTTGTTTCCACCAAGTTCCGTTCGTTTTTTTGCTTTAAAGCATTATCTTTTCGTAGAAGCTTGAAGGTTGGCTGATATCGAAATCGGTGAAGAAACTGATTTTCTGTTTTATAGCGATGTAATAGGGTAAGCTTATGCTTGCATTTTTGATGGTGGAATTATAATTAAAGGTAATTCTTAGATTTAAATACCTTGAAAATCGCCTCAATAAGGACAATATACCAGTGCCAAAAGTAGTGTGTGTATCTTTTGTTAAAGGGTGAATTTGTACTTCATCGTTTAATAAAGATAAACCCCATATTTTTTCTGGTCGTTAAGTATCACTTTAACGTGATCATTAAGTGTAGTGGCGAGGTTATAGCCCACGTAATCTGCCCTTATAGGAAACAGTAAATAGTCTCTATCTACCAATACTGCCACTTGTAAGCTTTTTAAAGGAATAGACATGAAAGGGCGAAAAGTGTAGGCTAAAGTTCTTCCAGTATTTAATACGTCGTCTACCAAAATCACACTTTTTTTCTTAAAAGTATCAATTTCGCATTCTATGGTAATGTCTGGCTGGCTCTCAGCCTCCTTGTTCAATATGATTTTTGCAAGAAATATTTCCTTGTCAGTTATGTTTTTTAACTCCTCAGATATCGCTTCTGCAAGGTGGTAACCTTGGCCATTAATACCCGCTATAACCAGTTTTTTTTCCTTAAAATTGCCTTCATAGATTTGAAAAGCCATTCTCTTGATTTTCTGTTTGGTCTGTTCAGGATTGAGCAGTAATTGTACTTCTTTTATATCCATCATATTCTTTGCGTATATCGGTGTTTCTGGCACAGTTTATGCAAATTTAATCAATATATAAATTGTCAGGAGAACAAACTTCACATAAAACTTATGAAATACATTTTCGGTATACTGCTTTGTCTAATGTTGACAAATTCAGTAGCATTAAAAGCAGATTATGATAAAGGTTCGGGTTCTCTAAAGGAAATAACGGACTTGATAGCGACTTCATTTAATCATGGAAATGCAGATTTACTTAGAACATTATTGGCCTCAGAGTTGGAATTAGTGATAGACTCAGAAAAAATAGAATACGCCAAGATAACGCAAGAGAGAGCAGGATATATTTTGTCTTCATTTTTTAAGACCAACCCACCAGTAGAGTTTGGGTATGTTTACCAAGGAAATACTTCCAAAACTTTAAAGTATTCGGTGGCAAGCTATAAAAGTAAAAACAAAGAGTTTTTCATTTATATGCTCATTAAAGAGAATCCTGACCACACTTTTGGAATAAAAACATTACAGATGAGAGAAAACTAAAGAGAGAAAAAAGTCTCGTCGGTTTTATCTACCTTTACCAAGGTCGTAATATTAAGTATTCTGTTTTCTTCTCCTAATATAGCCGTAGCCACTAAATCTAGGGCATGTTGTTCTGTTTCCGCATCTAGCTTTTCTAGGTTTGGAGCACACACATAGAAACTTTTTCCGTCTTGCTTAAAAGACCAGTCTTTGGGATCTATAATATAGACGTCCAAGTTTTGGTCATAGATTTTAAAAGGCTCCATATACCTTACTTTTTCTCTGGCATAAGCAAACTCCCAGAACTCCATTTGAGGAGCCTTAGAAATTATTTTTTTAGAAATTTGAAGTAATTCAAATACCCTGTTTGGTGAAATCACTAATTGGTACTTTTTGAAGTTTCCTTCGTTTATTTCCCAAGTGAAATGCCCAAACGAAAGTATTTTTTCGTCGAAGAAATTACTGAGTTCTTTCTGCTTTAAGTCGGAGCCATCTTCCAAAACCCTCATAAAAAGAGCATTGTTTTTCTCAAACCACAGCCAAAATTTCTTAATTTCCTTTAGGGAGTTATCTGTTTTCATATTTACGCTAAACTAACCAATGAAACCCCATGTCCACCTCTGTCGGCGTGTTCATCTTTAAAACCTTTCACTTGTTTGTATTCTTTTAGGTGGTTTCTCACTAGGTTTCGCAGTATACCGTCTCCTTTACCATGTACTATTCTAAGTTCATTATACCCCAGCATAATGGCGTCATCCATGAGGTTGTCTAGTTCCAGCATGGCTTCTTCCATCCTTTTACCTCTAATGTCTAAGTTAAAGCTGAAATTGGCCATTTTTTCAGACATATCCACGCCGTTTACTCTGGCTCTTGGCTTTTCTTTGGTGGCAGTTTTGAAAGCTTTCTTATTTACTTTCTCTAATCTATTGGCTTTTATGTTGGTCTTTAATTGGCCTATGGCCACTTCAAAATCTCTGCCTTTAATGGCTATTACTTCACCAATGGTTTCTTGCCCTTTAATTTTGACAAAAGACCCAATTACAATGGCTCCGTCCTCTTTTAGCCACTCGTCTTTTGGTGTAACAGTTGCTTCCTCTTCAAGCGTTTCTTCCTTCAGCGTTTCTAGCTTTTGGCGGATAATCTTGGTTTTCTCTTTATCAGCTTTATTTTCTTTTATATCACGAATGGCTGTTTCTATGGCTTTATTACTGTCTTTTAACAGTCTTTTGGCTTCAGCTTTAGCGTCATTTAAAATTCGTTTTTGCTCACCATCTAAGAAGTCCTTAAGTCCGTTGTATTGCTCTATTTTTTGTTTTAACAAAGCATTTTGTGAAAGGAACTCTTGATTCTTTTCGGCAAAAACTTTCTTTTCAATCTCCAGCTCTTTCAGCATCTTTTCAAAATCTACTTGCTGGGTGCCTAGTTTTTTCTTGGCATTTCTAGTGATGTAATCTGGCAATCCAATCTTACTGGCTACTTCTAAGGCAAATGAGCTACCTGGTTTACCCATTTCTAAGATATAAAGCGGCTCTAACTGCTCGCCATCAAATTTCATCGCTCCGTTTTGCAACCCGTCGTTTTTATCCGCGAAGATTTTTAAGTTGGTGTAGTGGGTATTGATAACCCCTAAAGCTCTAGATTTAACAAAGTTTTCAAGGAGCGATTCCGCAATGGCACCACCCAAATTGGGCTCCGTTCCAGTGCCAAACTCATCAATTAAGAAAAGCGTGCTTTTGTTGGCGTTAGAAAGGAAGAAATTCATATTGGTCAAATGAGAGCTGTAAGTACTCAAGTCGTTTTCTATACTTTGCTCATCGCCAATGTCAATAAATAGATTTCTGAAAATACCAAGTTTAGAATCAGGGGAAACGGGCACTAGAAAGCCACATTGAGCCATGTATTGAATTAAACCAATGGTTTTAAGCATCACAGATTTCCCCCCTGCATTTGGCCCTGAGACAATCAAAATTCTGTTTAATGGGTTGAGTTCTACGTTTAAAGGAATAGTTGGCTTGCCCAGTTTTTGGTGAGCTAAATATAAAATAGGATGCTTCGCAAAATTCCATTCTAGTATTCTTTCATTGACTAGAAGTGGTGCTGTGGCATCTAAATCCACTGCTAATTTGGCTTTAGCTCTTATAAAGTCCGTAATGCCTAGTAGGAAATAGGCTCTCTTTAGTTCTAAGATATGTGGTCTGATATGAGCCGTAAGGTCGCGAAGTATCTTTATAACTTCTCTTCTTTCCTTTATCTCTAAATCACGAATTTCGTTATTGGCTTCCAGCACCTCAGAAGGCTCTACAAAGGCCATCTTTCCAGTGGCGGATTCGTCATGAACAAAGCCTTTCATTTTACGCTTATGCTCTGCCAATAAAGGAATAACCAATCTGCCGTTTCTTACCGTCAGGGTCATATCTTCACCAATCCAGCCTGAGTTTTTAGCGGTCTTGTAAATACGTTCTAAAGTTCTTCTAACGGCACTTTGCTCTGCTAAAATCTTTTTACGAATTAAGAATAGCTCTTTAGAGGCATTGTCTCTTACAATGCCTCTTTCGTCTATAATACCGTCAATAGTTGAAATGATTTCTTCTAAGTCTAAATCTTCAGAAATGGACTGTTTCACCATTTCCACAAGAAGTGGAAATTGAATTTCTTTTTCGTCAAAAAACTGCTGAATCTGCAGTATAGTGGTTAAAGAGAGTTTTATGTCAAAGAAAAGTTCTTCTGAAAGATATGCCCCTACAGTTTGTGCACTGGTCAGAGCATCAGTTACATCTAAGAAGTTTTGCTCAGGAAATGCCGAATGAAGCTGCATGATGAGTTTAAATTCAGCAGTTTGTCCAATCAGCTTTTTAACCAAAGGATAATTATCCGAGAAACGAATTTTATCTACAAAGCTCCTTCCTAAATCACTCACACAGCGTTCTGCCACCAATTCTCTGATGGTGTTAAAACCTAATTTTATCTCAATGTTTCTCGGGTAGAGCATGTATACTAAAGTTCAATTGTAGTTCGACTGCAAAATTAGCCAAAAGCAATGGGAATGCTTGCTTCAGGTTTTTTAATAATCTTCCGTTATTGATGCTTTTTGACTTATCAAAGTAGCTTTATTTAACAAAGCGGGCTATAAATCTGTAAGATTTTGCTTGTTTGTTTTGCTGGAATAGTACTGACTGGATAAATGCTAGACAACTGCAAAGTTTGAATATGCCCTCAGAAAACGCTATATTAAGAAACGATACTTTTAATTATGAAACTATATAGAAGCATGAAAACGAGAAACTTAAGTACTTTCTATTTGACTGTCTGCTGTCTATTTATATACATTATTGGTAATGCACAAGATGAATTCTTGGTGGCAAAAAGCTACTTAAAGGACCATGCTAAGGAGCAGAAATTAAGTCTAGCAGAAATAGACAATTTAATGGTGTCGAGTGAATATTTCTCTTCATCGACAGGCCTGTATCATATTTATTTAAGCCAGATAGCACAAGGAATCGAAGTTTATAATGGAATGTTGAATTTGACATTAAAAGACAGAAAGGTTTTACATGTGGGAAATGGAGGTGTTAAGAATTTAAATTCTAGGTTACCTAAAATAGATTTTAAGTCTATCATAACAGCCAAAAGTGCCTTACAAAAGGCCGCACTAAGTGTGAGCTTAGATGCAGGTGAGCAATTGAACGAAGTATCTTCTGTTTTTCTTAATAATGAAATCTTTAAGGAAGTTGTTTTCTTTGATAATGAACTAAGTGATGAAAACGTATTTGTGAAGTTGTATTGGTACGAATCCGACATCAAAGGAAGCACAGCTTTACATTTAGTATGGGATACTGATATTTATGAAAAAGGATACAAACATAAATGGTCTATTAAAATTGATGCTATAAATGGGGAAGTGTTGGATATTAAAGACAATGTCATTCAATCGTCATTTGGAGAGCCATCGAATTATGTAAAACCGATTATCGAAAAGTCGTCTAGAAAAGGTGTTCAGGGAGCAGAAGGTGCTTTGACTACTAATACTTATCGTGTTTTTGATTACCCTTTAGAAAGCCCAAATCATGGTTTAAATACTTTAGTAAGCTCTCCCTATGCCAGATTTGCACCTTTAGGCACTGGAATAGGAAGTACAAACGGCTGGCACAATGATGGTGACGACGAAAGTTTGAATTCTACGATAACAAAAGGGAATAATGTTATTGCCTATGAAGATTCAGATCATGATAATGTAGCTAACGAGCCTGCTGATTTTACACCATCGTCTACCGATTTAAATTTTAATTTTTCATATACCCATGGTTTAAATACTGCTACAGCGAACCAAAATGCCGCCATAACCAATTGTTTTTACTGGTGTAATTTGACACACGACATCTTATGGCAATATGGTTTTGATGAACCAGCAGGGAATTTTCAAAATTATAACCTTGAAAGAGGGGGGCAAGGTGGTGACGCCATATTGGCAGAAGTACAAGATGGGTTCACAACAAACGATGCTAATATTACCACCACGGCTGATGGTGGAATAGTGCGTATGACCATTGGTGTTTTTGATAATGGAGATACCTACCAACCCGAGGCTGCCTTTGATAATGGGGTGGTGGTACATACTTACGGGCATGCTTGGTCAAGGAGGTTAACTGGTGGGCCTAATACAGTTTCTTGCCTTTCAAATACCGAGAGTGCCTCCTTCGGCTGGAGTGACTATTTAGCATTAATGCTAACAACAGATTGGTCTTTACTTTCTCCTAGTGTAGCAAATGCTAATTTGTCAAGAGGAATTGGGACGTATATTTTAGGTGAATCTATAAACGGTGATGGCGTCAGACCCTATCCCTATTCATATGACATGGCAAATGTCAATCCCTTAGTTACATACGGACAGGTTGCTAATCCTAGCTTCACACAACCGCACGGGATTGGTTCCATTTGGGCTACCATTTTGTGGGATATGACTTGGGAAATAATTCTTGAAGACAATCAAATTATTGATAATATATATGACGTACCAATCAACTTAGCTGATATGCGAGGAAATGTGGCGGCCTTAAAGCTTGTAAGTACTGGTTTGTCCATTCAGCCTTGTTCTCCAAGTTTTATTGATGCCAGAGATGCCATATTGCAAGCTGACCTTAACTTATTTGGCGGTAGATATCAATGTGCTTTAGCAAGAGCATTTTCTCGACGTGGTCTAGGTCAAAATGCTTCAACAGGGCTTTCAAGTCATGACAGAATAGTTACAGAAGATTTTACGCTTCTATCGAGATTTTTAACATCTAGTCTAACACCACCTGCGATTTGTTCAAATTTGTCTTTTGTGTACGAGGCACTTGCTGATAATGCTCCGCCGAGTGCCACTTTGTCATGGACGAGGCCAATCGTTGTAGGAATAAGTAATAGTGTAGGAGCAGGATCTGGACCTTTCATCAATGAAGTTTTAATTAACAGTACAGAAAAACCAATATCTGTCGATTATATTTTTACAATTTCCGAAGATCCTTGTAATCCCACAGCAAGTCAAAAAGTGAGTGTAGTTGTGAATCCTGGCCCGATGCCTTTAATCGGAGTATATAATGTCTGCCAAAACGGAACAGTTCCCATTGGAGAAGGTCTTCTAGCTTCAGAAAGTCTGGATACAGTTTATAATGGTACTATTGTTTCAGACAGCACTTATAATAGGTCTAGTTCTAATAATAATTCTAATACTTATATTGCCTCTGGTAAGCTATGTTATTTTAGGGTAATTCCTTTTATTAGCCCATCAACTGGTTCATTCTCTTTTGAAACTACAGACGGTTCAATAAACGACACTTATTTAAGCTTATATCAAAATGCATTTGACCCTAGTAATCCGGCAACAAATTTTTTAAGAGGGGATGATGATTCAGGGGTTGGTTCGAAATCGAAAGTCACAGAATCACTAGTTGAGGGCAATATGTATTTTCTTGTAGCTTCAACTTTCGCAGTCGGAATTGTCGGAAGTTTTACAACAAAAAGTTCGGCAGCCGTTGAATTTATCCGTCCATGGACATGGGGATCGTTTCCAATTGGCGGAGACTTTTTGAGCACGGAAAATGTATTCAATCCAATTGGAGTTTCGGGCTCTGGTATTGCTGATACCGGAACACCTATTTCTAAAAACTATTATTTAGGCGATACTACTTATTCGTCTTGCCGAACACGGGTAACTTTCGCTGTAAATGAACCAACTTCGAGTTCGGGAACCGTAATTGATACGTTTGTCTGTAGTCGTAATAATAAAGGAATGTTATTTTTAGTTGGAAATATTGGCCCAATAAAACGTTGGGAGTCTTCTATAGACGATTTTGTTAATATAGAAATCATTTCAAATACTGCCGATTCATTGGAATTTAAAAAGGTGAAGCAAGATACAAAATTCAGAGCCGTTATTCAGAATGGTGCTTGCCCCGAAAAAAACGCCTCTAGTGGTTTAGTGTCTTTTATTCTACCTCAACTTTTACTCAGTAGTCCAGATCACGACGTAGGAGATATAGTTAAAATGTTTGCCGCCAAAGAAGATTTAACAGCCACAAACAAATTAAATTCGGGTGCCAAAATTCGAATGAAAGCAGGCCAGTCAATTCTAATGGATGAAGGTTTTCAGGTAGAACAAAACGCTACATTTGTCGCAGAAATAGAAGATATCTGTGCCAATGACTAACGTTTTAAAGTTTATTGAATTTTGGGTTTAATAGCTGAACTTATTAAAGTTAAACCATTCAAAAGTGTTTTAAACCATTGATAATTTAGCCCATCATGATTTTCGTTAGAAAATGTATTTTTAATTATGAAAGCTATCAAATGGTTAAAATATGGTGTTCCAGAGCACCTCAAATTAGAAGATTTTCCGAAGCCTATACCAAAGCAAAACGAGGTTTTAATTAAAGTGAAAGCAGCTTCTGTTAATAGAACAGACTGTGCCATTTTCTATGGAAAACCCTTTTTTATGCGTTTAATGACGGGTGTTTTTAAACCCAAAGTTATTATTCTCGGCACGGAGTTTTCTGGAATTATAGAAGAGGTAGGTAAAGAAGTGAGCGGTTTTAAGAAAGGTGATGAAGTTTTCGGCTTAAATACAAATGGACTAAGAGCTCATGCCGAATACCTAGTGCTTTCTGATAAAGAAGCTTTTGCCATAAAACCCAATCAGCTCACTTTTGAAGAAGCGGCAGCCTGTACAGAAGGAGCTCATTATGGGCTTAATTTTCTAAACAAGGTGGATTTGAAAGCGGGCGATAAAGTTTTAGTCAACGGAGCTACTGGAGGCATAGGTTCGGCTACATTACAACTTGCCAAGTATTATGGTGCGGAGGTAACGGCCGTAGCCAATACCAAAAACTTAGATTTAATGAGAACGCTTGGGGCTGATAGGGTGATTAATTATGAAACGGAAGATTTCACCCGATTAGATACACCGTTTGATTTCATTTTTGATGCCGTAGGCAAAAGCACATTTTTTAAATGTAAACCAATTCTAAAATCAAAGGGAGTCTACATCTCTTCTGAATTGGGTCCATGGTCGCAAAATCTCTTTTTAACGATAGTAGGGAAGTTTTCAAAAGGAAAGAAGGTGAAGTTTCCTATACCATTGAATACTATGAAAAGTGTTTTGCTGATAAAAAAACTGATAGAATCTGGGCAAATGAAACCCCTAATTGATAGAACGTATAGGCTCAATGAAATAGGAGCGGCTTTTGCTTATGTTTATTCTGGGCAAAAGACGGGAAACGTAGCGGTTTTGATTTCGCAGGATTAGAAGCTGCTAAAAATGAGTATATTATGCCCTATCTGTAACCGAGAAGTAGATTTCAAGGCTGCTTTTATTTATTCTTCCAATACTTCCGTTATTTTCGTTTGTCCAAACTTAAGTAATGACTCAGAAACCCATAAGTCTTGTTTTAATTGACGACCATCAAGTGGTGTTGGATGCTCTGCGTCTATTGTTTGAATCCATAGAAGACTTTCAAGTTTTGAAATGTTTTAATAATACCAAAGACGCCATTACATTTTTGATTTCTAACGAAGTAGATGTCCTTATTTCGGATTTTAATATGCCAGGAAGTTCTGGTGTAGACTTGGCTTTAATTTTAAGAGAGAAGGCACCTTTATTAAAAATTCTGATGCTGACTATGGTGGAAGACGCCACACAAATTAGGGACGCTATTCGAGCAGGAGTGAAGGGTTACGTTTTGAAGAAATCTGGGAAAGATGAGCTAGAAAGAGCTGTAAGAGTCATTGTCTCGGGAAAGAAATATTTTAGTGAGGACGTGGTAAATGAATTAGCCATGAATTTTGGTGAAGATTTAAATCAAGCTACACCTACTACCATAGAGCTACTCACTCCAAGAGAATTAGAAATTCTTAAACTTGTGGCAGAAGAATTTAACACCAAAGAGATTGCTGAAAAACTTTTCGTAAGTGTTGCCACCGTAGAGACACACAGGGGTAATTTGATGCGTAAATTAAACGTTAAAAGTGCCATTGGTATGACCAAATTTGCGTTGAAACATGGTTTGGTGGAAGGCTAATTAAGCTAGTTTGAAATTTATAGTGGTTGTTTTTACACCAGCTTCATTTACTTCTTTTAATTTTCCATTTAAAATTTCCACTCGAAGAGCTACGTTTCTTTGACTTGTGTCATCATTGGTATTAGAGAGATTTCCATCGGTTGTATGTTTTAGCTTTATCTGATTTCCAACTTGTGCTAAAGAAAATTCTCCCCAAAGTTTGTTTTTATTCTGATTCATAAGTTCTAAACAGATATAGTAAACCTGAAATTCTACTTTGGCATGCAGTGGTTTGAAATGGTCATCGATTTTTAAAGTATGCTTTGCTCTTAGAGATTCATTGTTTTTTCTGACAAGGTTTTTTAACGACAAAACCAACCCTCTTTTTTCAAGCTCTTCAGGCACTAGGTTTTGCGTTAGGAGTTTTACTTGTTCATAGGTTTGGACGAGCTGATTTCTTAATTTTTGGAAAACATCTTTCTCTTTGGATGGTAGATTCTCTGTGTTGATTACATCAAGTGTCCAATTTATGGATGCAAGATTAGCTCCTATGGTGTCATGCAAATCCGTGGCTACACGCTTTCTCTCGATGGCTTGTCCCAATAATAAAGCCTCAGATATTTGAGTATTTTTTTCCTTCAGTTTTTTGTTTAATGCTCTAAAGTAAAAGATGAAAAGTGCTGTAATTAATAAGAGTACAAGAAGGCCATAGAGCCATAGCTGCTGTGTTTGTAATTGATTCTTTTGTTGCTTTAGTACTAGTTCTTTAATTCTAGATTCCTGTTTTTGAAGCTGAACATCCATTTCCACTTGTTTAAAGCGATTATGAATATTGGCCATATGCATAGTATCCCTTAAGAGGGTATAACGCTCAAAATGTTGCAGTGCCAAATTTGGCTTATTGGTGGCTTTATAAACTTCATATAAGGTTCGGTTTGCTTCACTTTCGCCATAAATGGTTTTCATTTTTTTGCTATAAACCAGACCCTCGTTGGCATATGCTATGGCACTGGGGTAGTTCTTTTCTTTCAGATATAGATTGGCGGTATGAAAGAGTAACTCTGGAATGAGGTAGAGGTCTTGGTTTTTTTCATATAGAGCCCTAGACTTCTTAAAAGCTTCTTCTGCCTGTTTAAATAGTCTCAAGTCTGTGAGGGCTTCGCCGAGATAATCGTAAGCGTAACCTAAAGCAGAAGAGTCTAGTTTTTCGTAAATGGCAATCCCGTGTTCTATGAGTTCTCTAGCTTTTTCTGGGTTTTTGAAATGAATTCTGTAAGCATCGCCTAATTCCACATAGCAGTGCCCTCTTATTTTTTCAGCCTTTGGTAAGTTTCTAGAAGATTCCAGGCATTTTTGATAGTAAGGAATGGCGACCGCATAATTGTCTAACATGTCATGATTATTTGCCAGTGATCTGTAAAAGGATACTTCGTTTAGCTTGTCATCCTGTTCCCTTGCTAAGTTTAAACCCTTCAATCCTGTTGAAATAGCCTCGTAATGCTGGTTTGATACATTTTGAATAGAGGCTTTGGTTAAATACACTTTAAGTAAGCTGGGTTTCCATTTCATTTTGTTGGCTATTTCTTCAGCCTCATTACTCGTTTTTAAAGCTTTTTGAAGTGCATTTTTATGGAGATAATTATTGGCTTTTTCTATTAAAGCTATAACTGCTGTGGTATCACTAATACTCTTTTTTTGGCCGCAGGCCAAGGAATGTAAACCCAGAATTAAAACCCAAGGTAAAATAATCTTGATAGGATGTAGGCTTAAAATTTTGATTACTGATGAGTCCATAACAGTTTAACTTTAATGATGAACCTCAATAAGATTGAAAACACCATTTTCATCCGCTCGTTTTATCTGCCAAGTGCCACCAATAGAAGATACTCTTTCTTTAATGTTTTTAAGTCCCATTCCATCGTTAGAAGAGGGTTCATAACCTTTCCCATTATCAGATATGGAGAGGGTAGTTTTACCAGAAGTTTGTGAGAGCTCTACATGAGCTTCAGTGGCGTCGGCATGGTGAATAATGTTGCTAAACAATTCTAAAGAGATACAATACAGTTCAAACTCCTTGGTTTTATCAAGTCTCTTAAAGTCATCGTCGACCGAAAGTATAAACTTCGTTTTGCCATTCTTATTCATTTTATGAACCAGTTCTTTTAAAGAATCTGCCAGTCCTTGTTCTTCTAAAGAAAGGGGTAAAAGGTTATGAGCCAGTAGTCGTATATCGCCATAGGCTTTTTGAAGAAGATTTTGAAGGCTTTTAAAGACTTCCAGTTGGCTCGCTTTTAACTCTCGCTGGTCTATACTATCCATAGCCCATTGTATTGAAGATATGGTGGAACCAAGGTTGTCGTGTAAATCTGCCGCTACCCTTTTCCGCTCAATGGTTTGACCACTAAGAGCGGCTCTTTTTATTTCTTTGTTTTTTTGTCTTAGTCTATAATTAGAATAAAGAGCTAAACCCACAAGTCCTAAAAGTCCCCACAGAGCGGTATAGTACATCTTTATCCGATTTCTTTCTTTGCTGAGTTCATGCTCCAATTGGTTTCTATACTCCAATTCCTTAATTCTATCCACAACCATTTTATGGCGTTTATGCTGCGTATCTCGTTGCAGTCTCTCATTAGCCTCAATGGTAAGCGATTTATGATAAATGGCTTTTTCTTTATTACCAAGAGCCATATAGGCATTATAAAGCTGGTCTCTAAAAATGGTTTCCCGAAAACCCAGATTGTTTGTTTGGGAATGTTTCAGTCCTTCCAATGAATATTGCAGTCCTTTTTGATAATCTTTAGAGATGTTGGAATAAACAGCAAGTTGGCTGAGGCAAACGCTTTCAAAAAAAGGATTGTTAAACCTCTGAGCCATTTCTTTTGCAGCTAAAAGAGAGGGCTCGGCCCTGTCTAAGTTACCGTCTAGTTGCCAGTAGAGATAGCCTAGTTTTTCTGTTCGGTACATAAAAGTAAGACTGTCTTGCTGCTCTAAAGCATACGCTAAATTATCTTGAATTACTTTAATCGTTCTTTTTATGCTTTCTGGGTTCGTTTTTTCGTCTTTTTGATTGGCCACAAATGGCAATGGAATCCGGTAGTTTTTATCATGCTGAATCCGGAGGGCCATTCTTATACATTCCAATTCTCGCTCAGAAGTTATTTTATTGTCGGGATTATAGATGGTGATGTAACTTATGGAAAGAGCATTTAGAGCTTCTTGGATGTGCTTTCTGTCGTTAACAGCGGCAAAGTAATTAATCGCATTTTCTAGATACGGAACGCCATATTCGCCAAGGTAATATCCCCAACCATTTTTAACAATAACCAGCCCTTTTGCAAAATTGGCCAACCCTTTTTCATTATCTGTATTGGCATTTTGCAGCATTACATCACTTAAATAGTAAGCCGTGTCAAACTTTTCAATGTTATAGGTCATGTTCTCAATTGCCTTGAAATATTTTTCAAAGTCAATTTCTTGAGCTCGGATAGATTGAAAACTTAAACAGCATAAAAGCAGAATTCCAATTTGCCTCATCTATTATACTTTAGATGAAGCAATTTCTTGTATAAAGCCATAGTAAACAATAGTTAAACTAAAAATCATGGTTTACGACCAGAAGCGAATTCATGGTATACCATGAGTCGAAATCCACGTAATCCATGAAGTACTAAGCCGTGGTTCTTTCCAAACTTTGTGAAACGAAAATCTAAAAATGTAGCAATGCATGAGGTTAGATAAAGAGGAACAGCAGCTGCTAAGACTGATTTCAAATGAAAAGGAACATCATGAAATAGCCGAAGAAATGAAATTGAGCATGCAAGAAATCAATGAAATGATTGAAAGCATCATGCTAAAGTTTGAAGCTAAGACGGTGGTGGGATTAGTGAAAAAAGCAATAAGAAACGGATTAATAACTAACGAATGAAACCTTTCAAAGTTCTAAAAAAAATTTGTCTAGGTGCTTTATTTCTAATGAGCACTTATGCCGAAGCTCAAATAAGCATCATTCAGGCAGACTCCATGGCTGTGGAGATACTTCCTAACGGTATCAGGGGCGGCCTTCCCGCAAGAGCGATTGATACTACAAATATTGCTATAGGAAAAAACGCCTTATTAAGTAATCAAAGTTCGCGAAGACATATCGCGATAGGAACCAATGCACTAAAATCATATAATCTTCCACAGCATGAATTCTTTGACCCTGATGCATCAAGCCAAATAGCCATTGGTTATGGGGCATTGGCTAAACTTAATCCGTCTAGCGAAAAGCCAAACATTGCCATAGGTGCGAAGGCGATGGGAAATGTGAATTATTTTGACGCTGGTAATAATATTGCGTTAGGCCAAATGAATATGCAAAACGGTATTCATAACGGCGTTATTTCTATCGGAAATTATGCTTTAATGGGATATACTGGAAGCTTCTGGAGTAGTTCAGAAAGTATTTTCATTGGAAATCGGATAGGTATAATAAGAGCCGAAGGTTCCCAAAATACAATTGTAGGTCACCATGCATTCAGAAATAGTTCGGGTGATTATAATACTATTTTGGGTTTTGAGGCAGGCATGAATTTAGGGGAGTTAACGAGAAGTAATGGAAACATATTCCTCGGCTATCAAGCAGGCAAAAACGAATTGGGAAGTAATAAACTCTATATTGAAAACAGCGATAGCTTGAATACTTTGATTGGAGGAGACTTTGCAACAAATAGAGTGGGAATTAACCGTACAACAGCTCAGGTATCAGCAACAAATAGAACATTTCAAGTAGAGGGAAGTACATTAATCACTGATACGCTTCAGTTAACCAAAGGGGCATCAATAGGCAAAGTGTTGACCTCAGACGCTTTGGGTAATGCAACGTGGCAAAATATCCCATCCAATATTGGAAACTGGCAAGTAGTAGGTACCAACTCCGCAAGAGGTGGGTTTAATAATAACATTGCGGATGGTAACAGTAATACCATTTTAATAGGGGAAACCAATAACTCAAGTGCCGGACAATACATGTACGGAATGGGATGGGGATTAGAACTGCAGGGTTTTGGCACCTCAGCAGTTGGAATGTTTAATACTATACCTACCAGCATACCAAATGCTTTTACTTTAGCTGATCCGATTTTTATAGTTGGCAATGGGAAGTCTAAAGAAGAACGCTCTAATGCTATGACCATACTTAAAAATGGAAATGTGGGAATAGGCATTATAAACCCTTCTAAAATGTGGCAAGTCAGAAAAGGCTCCTCAGGCGTAACGCCCAATGGAAACAGTCAGGCTTTTTTAGAGAGCAACACGAATATGTATCTCGGCTTTGGGGTTCCAAATAACAACGAGTCTGGCATACTTTTCGGGAGGCCGGATAAAGGTTCGGCTAGTGGTGGTATTATCTATACTTCTTCAAAGTCACTTGTTTTCAGAACATTTGCCAATACGAACCGAATGATTGTTGACTCTCTAGGAAATGTAGGGATTGGTACTACAACAACTTTGACAAAAAAATTGGAAGTTAATGGAGCCGCGTCGATTACAAGTGGTCTTCAATTGACAAATTTAAGTGGCTCTGGCATTCGTCCTCTGAATGTTGATGCAGACGGAAATGTGTTAGTTGGAAGTCACCCGTCTGCAACTACTACCTACTCTAAAAATTACAATATCTCTGCTGCTGCTGCACGTAAAATAGGAACGACACCAGATGCTAATTTTATCTATATGGCTACCGCTTGTTTGGCTTATTTTAGTGTAGGCACTAAAAACACATCGGGACAAATGATACTTCCTGTAGAGTTTCCCGATGATGCGGTGCTACAAACCATGACTTTATCAGCTATTGATAACGCCACAGACAATGGCTTAGAGGCAGTTTTATTTAGAGTTCCTCAATCAGGTTCTCCGCTCTCTCAAGCTGTGGTGGATGGAGTCCAAAGCACCGGAAATAACACGGCTGTCAAAGAATACTCAAAGGCCATATCGCACACGGTGAACAACAAGACCAATTACTATTATATCCTGGTTCAAATAACCGCGGGTGAGTGGCAAGATTCTAATCTTGCCTTGAGGGGAATAAACTTTCAATACTCCATTAGCTATTAAAATTTTCAACCATGAATACATTGAGAAAAACTAATCAAGAAATAGCAGATAAAAATCTCTGTAATGGAATCCCAACCATCCACGTCGGATCCAGAACTCATCTTAATCCCTCTGAAATAGTGATGATTGTTGCCGACATTAGTTACTCGTATATACACATGAGTGATGGAAAGAGAATAATAGTCAGTACCAATATCCAGAAACTACAAGAACGCTTTTTAGGCATAAAAGAAATGGTTAGAGTACATCGCTCTCACATTATAAACTTGAAATACATCAAAACTTTTGACGAGAAGAATATAGCACTCAGGAATAACCTGAGCTGCCCAATATCCAGAAGGAAGAAAATAAATCTTGAAAACGCATTAAACTAAAACATTATGAAACATTTATTAACAATCATTTTAGTATTTCCAATCATTATGGCTAATGCCACTGTTCGTAGGGTTAATAATAATTCTGGGGTGATACCCGTGGCTGGCTTAGTTTATATAACCTTTGCTTCAGCACAAACAGATGCCTCACCTGGAGATACCATATACATTGAACCATCAGCATCCAATTATCAGTTTTTGGATGGAATTTCAAAACGCCTCACTATTATCGGAAATGGGTATTCTGTTGGTTCAAATGCCGGATTGATTTCTCCTTTACCGCAAAATTCCTTTGAGTCAAAAGTGGCTGGATCGGAAACAAATGTTGGAGCTATATTAAAAATAAAATCAGGAGCAGAAAATTCTGTATTGATAGGACTTTCATTTCAAACCTTAATAATTGTTGAATGCGGAAATGTGTTATTTGAACGATGTACAATGATTATAGGAGCAAGTGTAAATTTAAATTCATCCAACAATATCTTCAAAAATTGTTTTACTAAAGATTTTGGAAATGCTTTTGGTGCTATTCAAGGATCTGGACAAAACAACCTTATCGAAAACTGTATTTTGGGAGATGGTATATCCAACCTGACAGGATTAGTTGTGAATCACTGTTTTATCGATGAAATAAATAATATTACCAATGGAACATTTACCAATTGTATAATTAATGGTACAGTCAATGGGAGCAACAATACATTTGCCAATTGTATAAAAATAGGCAATTCGTTTCCAACGCCGGGTATTAACAATAACATTGAAAATGTAAATATGTCTGATATTTTCGTGGTTGCCAATCCATTAACTGGAAATGGACAATTGGATAAAGATTATAGATTAAAAGCAGGTTCGCCGGCGATTGGTTCTGGGATTAATGGTACCGATATGGGACCATTTGGAGGTTCTTCGCCTTATCGTCTTTCAGGTCAACCACCTATACCAATAATTACTAATTTCTTTTTAAGTACAACGGGTTCCACATCATCTGGACTAACTGGAAGTATCACGATTCAATCTAACAACTAAAGCCATGAAAAAGATATTGATAACGGTTCTGTTTTCAGGATGGTTAGGCAGCGTCATGGGTCAATCTATTCAGCGAGTAGAGTATTTCTTTGATACAGATCCAGGTTTTGGAAGTGGAATCACTGTTCCCATTACCACAGGAAGTTCAGTGACAGCCAACTTAGATATTCCTTTGGATAACAGTTTAGTAAATGGATTTCATAAGTTTAATATTCGTGCTAAAAATGCAAATGGGGTATGGAGCATGGTTCAAAGTCAAGATTTCTTTAAATCAAACCAACCAACAACTGTACAAAATATAGTAAAACTAGAGTATTTTATAGATTCCGACCCCGGCTTTGGACTGGCTAATTCCATTGGCATTAGCTCAGGTCAGAATATCACTAAAGGCCTATTAATTCCTTTACCTCAAAATATCCCACTAGGTTTCCATAAATTTCATGTCAGAGCTAAAGATGCTATTGGTCGCTGGAGTGTGGTTTATTCTCAAAGTTTTTACAAAACAGATGAACTTCCAACGGTTCAAAACATAGTAAAATTGGAGTATTTTGTAGATACCGATCCTGGGTTTGGATTGGCTAATTCCATTGGTATTAGCTCAGGTCAGAATATCACTAAAGGCCTATTAATTCCTTTACCCCAAAATCTTCCTCTAGGTTTCCATAAATTTTATGTCAGAGCTAAAGATGCTATTGATCGCTGGAGTGTGGTCTATACTCAAAGCTTTTACAAAACAGATGAATTACCAACGCTACAAAACATAGTAAAACTCGAGTATTTTGTAGATACTGATCCTGGGTTTGGCTTGGCGACTAATGTTCCTGTTTCGGTTGCCACAACCGTTAATCTTTCAAATTTGGTTTATAATATTAACAATGTTTCACTGGGCGACCACCAGCTGATTGTGAGGGCACAAGATGTTAATGGTAAATGGAGCATTGTAGGGATCAAAGGATTCAAAAACTGCCCTGGAGTCAGTATATCCGCTCCAAATGGTCTTATCTCTTGTTCCGATTCAATTCAGCTGATTGCTCAGATTCCCAATCCAGAATTGGGTGGTTCTCTTAAGTGGTTTTTAAACAATACTCCTTTACAAACAACCAACTCATCCATTTTTGCGGTTTCTTCTGGCAAATACAGGGTAGAAAGAAGTACTACTGGATGTTTAAATATTCCATCTCCAACTGTACAAGCAAATATTTTAGAAGGTACTTTTATTAGACTGAAAGCAAATAAACCAGAAATGCTATGCAATGAGTCTTTGGTTATTTCAATTGATTCGGCAAACTCAAACTTGCCTATTGGTATACCTGCATTGCTTTCGTGGTTTAGAGATGAGACTACTTTAGTGGCTAATTCTGGACAATTAATTCAAAACACCAATCTACCAGGGTTTTTTAAACTAAGAATGAATTTCTCTATTTTTTCCAATAGTTGCCAGTCTTTCGATTCAGATCCACTTAACATAACTAATAGAAACCTAGAGCTTAATATTGGCCCGCAAACAGCCCCAAACACTTTAATCCTTTGTAATGGAAGTTTAGCCACTTTAAATTCAACTAAAAACTTCCCAGAAGCCATTACTTACAAATGGGTGAAAAACAACACTTTGATTCCTGATGAGTCATTGTCGACTTTAAATTTGGCAAATGCACCAGGCAATTATATAGCCAAAGGAACCTTTGGTGCCTGTGTAGATATTCCTTCTAATACACTGGCTGTATCGTACGCTGGAGCGTCAAATGAGGTGCCCATAATAAATGCAATTGAAAACCTATCCATTACTTATTGTGGTGGAGATACACTTAACTTGTTAGCAAGTGGTTGCTCGGGTCCTACACTTTGGTCATTTAATCAAACTGGTGCATCTGTAAAATACGTTACAGAGTTAAATACAGCCATTTTTGCTACATGTCAAGGAAGCTGTCTCGGTAGCAAAAGCAACGTACTAAATGTACTGGGTTCAGGATATGACGGCAACGCATCCAAAGTAGACTATGCTTTGCTTCCTTTTCAAAATGAGTATCACAGTTTGCAAAAAAACGATTTCATAAATACCTATAATGGAGCTCAAGTTGTTGGCTATAAACCCCTTTTTGGAGGTGGAAGTTTGACTTTCGGAACCAAAACGGGGGTAATCTTTGAAGCCAATAATTCATCTAATGGTGAAAATGATTTTTTTATTAGACTACATACGGCTGTTAGTGGTTCAGGTTCTTATACATTTTTAGGAGGTTCTGGGAATGAGCAGTTGGGTGGTTATTTAGAGACTTCGCCCCATACTTATCTACTTTATGGAAGTAGTAATTCTCCTATTTCTGGAAATGTAAGTCAAGCAGGATTTGGCCAAAATGACTTCTGGATTGTTAAATATAATTACCACAGCAGTACTCAAATATTTGACAAAAAATATGGAGGAACGGCTTCAGAAAACATTGCTGATGCCGCTCTTTTAAACAATGGACAAATACTCTTAGCAGGAACCTCAAGTTCGGGTAATAATGGAAACAAAAGCACCGCAAGTTTTGGAGCAGATGACTATTGGGTGGTAAAAATTGACGCCAATGGAAACAAACTTGCTGACTATTCATTTGGTGGAACGGGAGGAGATAGACTGGCGTCCATTACCAAAATAAATGAAAACCTTTTTCTGCTTTTTGGAACTTCGAATTCAGGCATTAGTGGGAATAAGAGTATTGCCAACATTAATTCGAGTAATGACTATTGGGCGGTATGGATTGATGCAAGTGGCGTGATACAAAATCAAAAAGTTTTTGGTGGGAATGATAATGAAGAAGCCGTCAAAGCAATACTGTTGAGTTCTGGTGAATTGGTGTTTTCAGGAAATTCAAACTCAAGTATTAGCTCAAATAAAAGTCAAACAAACAGAGGAGAAAATGATTTTTGGATAATAAAAACTGATGCCAACGGTATAAAGATTTGGGACAAAACACTTGGTGGAAATAAAAACGAAAGCCTAGTAGCGGTAAACACAACTATAGAAAACAATCTGGTGTTTTTTGGAAATACGAAGACAATAACGCCAAGTTTTGAAAGGCAAAAGCCTGGGTTTACACATACGGCGGCATCAGAACAGTTTCATCAAGATACATGGTTAATAGAGCTTCGTCAAGATGGAAGTATTGTTACAGACTTTATAATGGGAAGCTGTGGAGAAGATGAAGCCTTTCCCGTACTTGAAACCGAAGAAGGAGACATATTGACAATTTCTAATGTTACAAGAAGCTCAAATTGTACAATAAACTATACAGACATCAGTGGCCTAGATCAAAAATACCCCGTTGTTTTAAGATTAATTAAGGCTAAATATAGAGCTGAAACTACCCCATTTTGTAAAAATTCTACGCTGTTTATTAGGGCCAAATCGCCTCTTGTAAATAATTATATTATATCTTCTACCAATCAACGTAACTCCTATGCAACTGATTTTTTATGGACGAATGGTCAGACAAAAAGATATTTCAAAACGACCCTTTTAGATGGACTTGATACTCGTTTTAAATATAAGTTATTGGGCGAAGACTGTTTCTCAAGAATCTCAGAGGTGCAATTTAAACGTTTTGCAGATACTTTAACGCTTTCGGGAGTTGAAGGAAGTGTGTTGAATAATTTACCAACAAAACAATTTGCTTATAAATTATTGGAAAGCAAAAGATCAGTAATTAGTCCTGCAAGCTATACCTCAGAAGGAGGAATAGAACTTAATCCTGGTTTTAAAATAATGGCCACTAGTCAGAATATTTTTGAAGCCAAAATAGAAGGTTGTGAGAATCAATACTAAATAGCTTTTAGAAAAAACTTATAAACTAATTCAAACCACATGAAACAGCATCTATTAATCCTTTTCTTATTGGTCTTTTCATTGAAAAATACAGCACAAAGCATCTTACTAGAGCCAGCAGGAGATGGTAAAGGAATTTATGCAAACAGAGGATCATTTTATAATTTCAACATCCCCACTGCTTTGACTTTACCTGACTCTGGTCAAGGAACTAGATTTATGTGGATTCCTGATAGAAGTGCACTTAGAGTGGGGTCAGTAAGCAGTACTGAGTGGAATAATGCCAACATTAGTCCCTATAGTTTTGCTATCGGATTAGACCTAAAGGTTACTGGATTGGCTGCTGGAGCCATAGGATTTCAAAATCTTGCTACTGGAAATCAGAGCTTTTCTGGCGGATTTAATAATAATGCATCCGGAAATCAGTCTTTGGCTTTTGGTTTAAGTAACGCGGTATCGGGAAACGTTTCATACGCCATAGGAAATAGTAATGTGATCAATAATACAGGAACCAACTCCATAGCAATAGGTCAAAGTAACAATGTTCAATCGACAAATAATTATCTAATAGGCAAATCAAACCAAGGGAAAAGTGACTTGGAGTTTGCTTTTGGGTTTAATAATACTGTGAGTGCCTCTCGTTCTTTTTCTTTTGGAAATGATAACGAAAATTCAGGAGTGGATTCTTACAATTTTGGTTTAGCCAACAATTCAAAATTTGAAAGGTCAATGTCCATTGGTTTCAATAATGCTTCCGAAGGATTTCAAGCCATAGGTATTGGTGTGGGAAACTCCCCAAAAGGGGAGAACTCTATAGCCCTTGGGGCAGGCAATAGAACTTCCAATGATAAATCAATTGCAATAGGGAGTTTTAATAGTACTAACGGCAAGTTTTCGGTCAGTTCTGGTTTTGGCTTAGTAAACAATAGTTACGGTAGCATGGTGGTGGGGCTTTATAACGATTCTCTAGTTTTAAATAATAGTGGGAAACCGGTGCAATCAAACTCTTATTCCTCAAACGACCCCATTTTTGTGATAGGAAATGGAGTAGATGATTTGAACAGATCCAATGCACTCGTGGTCTATAAAAACAGCAATGTGGGAATTAATACCTCACAGCCTACACAAAAACTCGACGTTAACGGCTCTGCCAGATTTAGGTCTGTAGTGGCAGATAATAATAATAACGTTTTTGTGACGATAGAGAATGATGGCACAATTAAAAGAACAACCGTTAACCTTTCCGATATTAGTTTAAAACAAAACATTAAACCACTGGAAAATTCACTACAAAAGGTTCTAGCCTTAAGCGGTAAAATGTATAATTTCAAAGAAAATCCAGATCAACCAAGGATAGGCTTTATTGCACAGGAGGTAGAAGAGATCGTGCCAGAAGTGGTTTTTGAGAATGATGAAGGATTAAAAGGGGTACGATATCAAGAAATAGTAGCTCTACTAACGGAAGCATTAAAAGAGCAACAAGGGCAGATAGCATCTTTAAAAGAACAACTCAGTAATTTTCAGTCTACATCCAACACAGCCAAAAACACACAGAAATAATCAAGCATATGTCAAACACAAAACTTGCCCCCATTGTCTTATTGACTTACAGGAGACTAGACTTATTAAAGAAAACAGTGGCTTGCCTTAAGGCAAATATTCTTTCTACAGAAAGTGAACTGTTCATCTTTAGCGATGGACCTAAAAACCAAAAAGAGATTGCAGACATTTTGAAGGTGAGGAATTATATTAAAACCATAAAGGGGTTTAAAAGGATCGAAGTCCACCCATCCCCCAATAATAAAGGTTTAGCAGCTTCTATGAAATACGCTATAAATAAGACCTTTGAGAAGTTCGATAAGGTTATTGTGATGGAAGATGACATTATGTGTTCGAAAGATTTCTTGGCATACTGTAATACGGGTTTGAGATTGTATGAAAAAAACCCAAAGATATTTTCTGTTACTGGATATAAATATCCGTTTAGGATACCTGAAAATTACAGTAATGACACCTTTCTGATGCCTAGAAGCTGCTCTTGGGGCTGGGCTAGCTGGAAAGACAGATGGCTGAAGGTAGACTGGGAGACGGATTATTACGAGTTAATGAAAAACAACAGATACTTGCGTAAAAAATTTGTTCAGGAGTGTGGAAATGACTGGGTACATATGGCGAGAATGCGTAGGAGTGGTGTTATGGATGTCTGGAGTGATTTCTGGAACTATACACATTTCAAAAACGGAGCCTACAGTTTAGCTCCTAAAATAGGGAAGGCTAATCATGTAGGATTTGATGATTTTGCGGTAAACGAAAAGCATGGTACTGATATTCTAGAGCATGTAATTTTGGAAGAAAATCCAGTGGTTTTTGATTTATTACCAATGGCCAATAAGGAGATTTTAGACGAAATGTCGTACTATTTTGGTGGTACTATATGGTATAATTTAAAAAGAGAAATCCGAACGCTCACTGGATGGAATATTGTGGCTTAAAGCCTCTTTAATTAAGGCAATTAAAAAGACAGTTTGGATTAAAAAGGTGGGTAGGCCTATCCACTCTCTAATGACAAAATACGAACCGCTATATCCCCAAACGCCATCTTCTCTGGTGAAATGATAAATCAAAGCCGCAACGCCATACCATGCCAATAAAAGCCAGCTGCTTTTGACAAAGTAGGAGGAAACATTTTCTTTATACTGTGAAATTAATATACCTAATATGGGAAATACAGACAGGAAATACTGATGATTTCCAACCTTATAAATACTAAAGATAAAAGTTAAAATAAGGCAAGTTTGAAAATATACGTTGTTGATTTTTAATCTAAATATCATATAAAGAAGAGATAGATAACCTAAGCCCATAATGACGGTGTTGTATTGGTCAAGATTACTAATACCCAAAGAAGAAAGCGGTTGGTGCTCACCTCTAATAAACCTGAATATAGAAAGTAGACGAGAAGCCCGTTCTGCTCCAAACTGAAAAGGAATGATGAAGGTATCGCCCCATAATAAATACGCCATGGCATAGAAAAATAAGGTGCTGGTTCCAAAGCTTATTAACGACTTTGAAATCCATTTCCGCTCTTGTAAAAGTAAAAGCGGAACTAGGAAAATAACCGAGAATTTGAAGCTAAAAGCTATTCCTAAAAAAAGACCAGCTAGTAGCCAATTCTTGTTTTTCAAATGAAAAGAAAAGAGCAAAATGCAGCCCGCCAAGAAAAGCTCGTTGGAAGCATAAATAATACCAAAAACTATAAATAAGGGATTAAAGACTGCGAAAACAAATGTCTTGATGTCTTTAAGTTCATTTGTATGAGTCCAAATACCAAGAGCATAAACAAACAAAAATAAAAATGCGGGTAGCTTTGGATGAATGAAGACAGTCCAAGCGAAAAAGTTATATACAGGACCGTAAGCGTTTAGGGTTCCTATCCATGGGTCGTTTCCTTGAAGAATATGATTCCATTGCTCTAGATATAAGGCGTAATCATGCTGAGCAGGAAGAAAAAAAACGACAATGGAAAGTAAAACAAAGAAGCTAATGAATATCTGTTTGGATACCATGAATGACTAAGGCTATTTTGGATTAAATTTAAGCTAATTCCTCCATTGTTATATCTTAATTTTAGCAGGACTCTTAACGAAAGTTACCATAAAAGCGTGGTTGAAGTTTTTTTATTCCTTTGAGGAAATAAGGGTGAAGTAGTATCCTCCAATTGGGCTGAGAAATTCCGCAGATGACCAGAATTTTGAGGTCTTCAATGCCATTCGGCTATCAGATTTTCTAGCCTATAATAGAGCTTCCCGTGAAAGATTAAGCAAGCATGGTACTGTCATAGATGAGGTTATTCATCTATCACAAGATGAGTAAGGACAATGCAAAACCAGTGGCTACGGCCAGTAGCCTAAGTATAGCTCTATAAAAAGAAAGCTCGATATCTGAAATTTAACCAGAATACATAAAGAGGTGGATGAACTAAAAGAATTGGTTTTATCCCAAAAATCTCAAGAGAATAAGCTAAACTCAAAATAAATAATGGAGTGATTGCCTGATGTTCCACATAGAGCAACATCAATATGTGGCATATAAACTGTTTTTGCCAAATAACAATAACCTCAAAACGATCCCGTAGAAAGCATAACCAATGTACAAGCCAAAAGTATCAACTACCGCCTAATAAACCGTAAAATAAAACCTTTATAAAAGCTAATTATTTATTTAAAAACGTGAATTAGCTTTAGATATAAACTAACAAAAAAACAATGAAAAAAAGAGTATTCTTTTTTTTGGGAATATGTGCATTAAGCCCTAAGACACATGCTCAAGTGGAAATAAATGCCGATTACGGAGGTTATGGTAAAGGAGGTGAAATTTTGGCAAAAGAATATGGAGGAGCAAACTACTTAGTCATTCAGCCAGATTTTGATGGTCATGGAGGATTTTTCAATGTAAAAAATGGCATTCAAAATTCTGGATTCCTCGTCGATGGAAATTATTTTAATAATTATTCACAAGTTATAATTTCGGGAAATTCTTCTACCTATTTCAATACTTATGACACTGGAAATAACTCTGTCATTTTGCCTAACAATGCTGTAAGTAGTACCGAAATTTTAAATGAACCAGGTGTAGTCATGAATGATTTCACATATTATTTAAGTTTAAACAGTACGCTTTCGTCCTATATTAGTCGTACAATAACTGCACCATCTAGTGGTTATGTTTTGGTAATGACTGCCGGTCGATTTGGCATTAACCATTCAATCGGAACAGAAGATAAGGGTGAATTCGGTCTTTCTTCTAATGGTACTACATTTGCACAATCTCAAGATCTCGATATACAAATTCCTTCTTCCCAGCCATCAGGTCTTTTTTATATTCCTTTTTCCGCTCAAAGCGTTTTTCCAGTAGAAAGTGGCTCACATACATTCCACTTACTTGCCAAAGAAAATACAGGAGATATAGAAATGGCAGATGTAACATTAACTTGCCTTTTTATTCCTACAAAATACGGAACGGTTTCTAGTGAAGTTGTGATTCTATCTTCTCAAAATGAGAAAGATGACGCTAAAGCAGTATCCATGCAACCTGCCGTCACATTGGCTCAAGAGAAAGATAGCTCGATAGCTGAAAATTTAGCAAGAATACAGAAAGAGATGGATGAGTTAAGAGCTTTAATTGCTTCGCAAAAAACAGACGGTAATAATCTTAATTCCAGAAAATAAAGAATTATGTCATTAAAGCACTCCACTTTTCAAGAAAGCAAAGCGGAGTAGCTGCTTTACTATCTCTTTTTGGATAAAAGTAAATGATGTTTGTATTTCAATGTAAAATGTTTAAAAAGAGCCCATAAAGCATTTTTTACATTAGCTTGGCTGTTATTTACGATTAATCCCTGTGAATATTTAATCTCTAAAACTGCCCAGTAGAAAGCATAACCAATGTACAAGCTTCCAATGTTTCCACACCTTGTTCTTCTAACTTCTTCATTAGAGCAGGATTTTCAGCACCGGGATTAAAGATAACCCGCTCTGGATTTAGATTTAAAAGGAAGTCTTCATAGGCTTCCTGATTTCTTTCCCCTAAATACATCGTAACTGTATGGATGTCTTCAACGCCTTCAATGCTACTTTGTATGGTTTCTCCTGCTACTTCACCTTTTTTTTTGCCTATCAAGACAATTGGATGATGATATCGGACTAATTTGTTTGCGGCCAAATAAGCGTATCTCGATGGATTGGTGCTGGCACCGAATAGGAGTGTTTTTTTCTGTGTCATGTTAAGAGAATATCAATAGCTAAGAGACAATTGATTTTAATAAATAGTTCTAATTTGCTAACTCAAACACTCAAACAGAAATATCAACCTTATGAGACCAAATTGGAATGGAGTTTATCCAGCAGTTACTACAAATTTTAATGAAGACCAAAGTCTAGATTTAGGACTATTCAAAACCAATATAGAAAAGCAAATAGAAGCGGGCGTTCATGGAATCATCATTTGTGGTTCACTTGGAGAAAACGGTACACTCACCACTGCAGAAAAAATGACACTAGTGGATGCTTCAAAAGAAGCTATTGATGGTAGTGTTCCATTGATAATGTGTATTGCAGAATGCATCACTTCTGAGTCGGTGGCTTTTGCTAAAGATTGTGAGAAAGCTGGTGTGGAGGGTTTTATGTTATTGCCATCTATGCGTTATAAAGCAGATGATAGGGAGACTTTGCATTATCTTCATTCGGTTGCAGATGCTACAGACTTACCGGTTATGGCCTATAATAATCCAATAGCTTATGGGAATTTCATTAGCATAGATATGTTTAAAGATTTGGCTCAAAATGCCCATTTCGAAGCGATGAAAGAGAGTACAGGCGATATCCGTTATTTAACTGAAATTATCAATGAATTAGGAAACAGATATAAGATTCTTTCTGGCGTAGATAATTTAGCAATGGAAAGCTTAATTATGGGTGCAGATGGCTGGGTAGCAGGCCTAGTAGATGCTTTCCCAAGAGAGACGGTTGTGATTTATGAATTGGCAAAACAAGGCAGAATTGAAGAAGCGAGAGACATTTATCGCTGGTTTTTTCCATTATTGGGTCTTGATATTGGAAACAAGTTTGTGCAAAAAATTAAGCTTGCGGAAGCGGCTGTAAATATGGGTTCGGAATGGGTGAGAGAACCAAGACTGCCATTAATAGGAGAGGAGAGAGCAGAAGTGATGGCGATTATTGAAAAGTCATTAGCATGTAGACCTGTATTACCAATACTTTAAGAATGGCAACAGACCCACTAGAATTAGAGGTTTCCGAAAGTTTCTTTGAAAAGAAACGACTTTCTGGAAGTCTTTTTTACTGTATTGATGCACATACTTGTGGCAATCCGGTTCGTTTGGTAGCGAAGGGCGGTCCTGCTTTAGAGGGGAATAGCATGTCTGAAAAAAGACAAGATTTCCTTAAAAATTACGACTGGATTAGAAAAGGGCTCATGTATGAGCCACGAGGTCATGATATGATGTCGGGTAGTATACTATATCCGCCACACAATCCTGCAAATGATGTGGCCGTTCTTTTTATTGAAACTTCAGGCTGTTTGCCCATGTGCGGTCATGGCACTATTGGCACCATCACTATGGGTTTGGAGTATGGCCTCATAAAGCCTAAAGTCAAAGGCAAAGTAAGAATGGAAGCTCCTGCTGGTTTGGTGGAGATTTCTTATACCGAAGATGTAGATGGAAAAGTAAAAAGTGTAAGGTTGACAAACGTTCCTTCTTATTTAGCCAAAGGAAATATAGAAGTGGATTTCCCACCTTTAGGCAAGCTTAAACTGGATGTGGCTTATGGGGGTAATTATTACGGAATAGTAGACCCTCAAGAAAACTTTAATGGATTAGAAAGCTATAAAGCAGAGCAGCTGATTTCTTGGGCGAGAGAATTGAGAGCCCTTTTAAGCGTTTCTCATGATTTTGTTCATCCAGAAGATCCAAGCATTAATGGCTTAAGCCATATCATGTGGACAGGCAAAACGATTGACCCAAATTCTTCCGCAAGAAATGCCGTCTTTTATGGCGACAAGGCCATTGATAGATCACCTTGTGGCACAGGTACTTCCGCTAGAATGGCTCAGTGGGCGTCAAAAGGAAAGCTGAAAGAAGGCGAGGTGTTTGTTCATGAAAGTATAATAGGCAGTAAATTCGAAGGAAGAATAGAAGGTAGAGCGAAGCTAGGAGATTTCGATGCCATCATACCTTCGATAGAAGGCTGGGCAAAAGTGTACGGAGAAAACCTAATCTCGATAAACAAAGAAGACGACCCCTACGCAGACGGCTTTCAAGTGATTTGAAAATGTAATTAATCCTTACATCAGAATTTACTGTTTAAGCGAAGCTAAAATATTAAACAAAATTCAAGTTTTGCCTTGTACTGTTTGATTACGTTCAAAACGTATTAGAATTTTATTTTGGAAGTCAAGGTTGAAGTTTTGAATGTAAGAGTTTACAAGGCAGTGTTTTTTTGATTCCTTTTTTACGCTAAAAAAGGAATGCCTGTCCGGCAAGGACAGCAGAGTAAATGGTATCAAACGTAATTTTTATTTCGCTCAAATATGAAGCGGAAGAATTGGGGATTAGACAAGAAAATAAAAAATGAAAGTTCATATCATAGGCTCAGGCATCATCGGTCTTTTTTCCGCTTACTACCTTGTTAAGGGAGGGCATGAAGTAGAAATAATAGACCAGTATGATGGTCAGGACGGCTGTTCTTTTCAAAATGCGGGAATGATAGTTCCTAGCCATTTCATTCCTTTAGCTGCTCCCGGAATGGTACAGCAGGCTCTGAAATGGATGTTGGATGATACCAGCCCGTTTTATGTAAAACCAAGGCTAAGTCTGTCCATGCTGAACTGGTCATGGAAGTTTATGCAGTCGGCAAATCAAAAAAGAGTGGACGCCGCCATGCCTGTTTTAAAAGATTACTTGGTTCAGAGCAGAGCGATGTATCATGATTTGGTAAACTCAAATGAGATTGACATTGATTTAGAAAAAAAAGGATTATTGTTGCTTTGCAAAACCAAACACCTTTTAGAAGATGAAATTGCTGTAGCTCATAAAGCTGAAAGTATGGGAATGGAGGTTCAAATCTTAAACAAAGAGGGTGTTCATCAATTAGAATATGAGGCCTTACCAGATGTTTTAGGAGGTGTTTTTTATCCCGAGGATTCCCACTGCGATCCTCAGAAATTAATGAAGAGCTTGAAGTCATTCTTAATAAGTGAGGGTGTTAAGTTTTCTTATAATATAGAGGTAGTGAATGCTTCTATCTCTGGAACTAAAATCGAGCGGCTAAGCCTAAGAAATGCCAAAGGAGAATGTGATGAATTGGATGTAGAAAATGTGGTTATAGCCGCAGGCAGTTGGTCAGAAAGACTTTCTAAGCTTTTTAAACTGAGTATTCCTTTACAAGCAGGAAAAGGCTATAGTTTTACACAAGACCAAGAATCCTCGAAAAGGATTTTTCATCCATCTATCCTTTGTGAGGCTAAAGTGGCAGTTACACCTTTTATGAATGATAAAGTTCGTTTTGCTGGTACTATGGAATTTTCTGGTATTAATAATAAAGTAGAAAAGAAAAGGGTAAGAGCTATAGCCAAAGCGGGTTCCACTTTTTATGATCAGATAAAAGTAAATACACCCATTGAGCGGGATATTTGGTATGGTCTGAGACCATGCTCACCAGATGGCTTGCCATATATTGGCAAAGCACGGCATTTGGATAATTTGGTGGTAGCATCTGGACATGCCATGTTGGGGATTAGTTTAGCCCCAGTAACTGGTCAAACGGTTTGTGATCTTATTATTTCAAAAAATGTATCTCAGAATATTGGATTGTTTGATATTCATAGATTTGAAAAATGAATTGTTACCTTTAAAACGAATTATTTAACACTGGTTATTAAGTGAAGCTTAAACACTATTTAGTAGATTTCTGGGATAAACTCATTCTTATTAGGGAGCGAGTAGTCAAAAGATTAGAATGGGCTATTTTCACGGCTTTATTTTTAGGTTTTGCTTTAGTGATTTACCAGATAGCTTTCCCCAAGGAGCTAACCGTGGAGAACTGGGTAGATACCGTACTTACGGATGTACCTATTGTGGTCATGTTCCTATATTTTGCTAAATGGCTTCTTCAAAATTTTATAAGGAAAAATATAAGACTTATAGATAGGAACTACCTCTCAGATTTAACTTTTGCGTGCATTTTGTATTTGTTTTTGTATCTAAAGAGCCATTTTGCTTTAGTCAACGAAAATTGGGTGCTTCACATGTTGATTAGCGTTTTCTTCGTAGTCAGAGTGATGCGAGAAGGAGCTATTTTCGGAGGGAAAGGTATGACACCATCAGTACTTTTTGTGGTCAGTTTTGTGATGTTGATTTTAGTAGGAACAGCACTTTTGCTAATTCCTGATGTTTCCTCTCAGCAGCTTAGTTTTATAGATGCTCTTTTTACGGCTACCAGTGCTGTATGTGTTACTGGTCTTACTGTGGTAGATACTTCCACGGCATTTACGGCCATTGGGCAGGATATGCTATTAGTGCTTATTCAGATTGGAGGTTTGGGGCTCATGACTTTTACCAACTTCTTCGCCATTCTTTTTAGGGGAGGAATGTCTTTCAGAAACCATTTAATTTTGAGTGATATTATTCAGTCAGATAAGCCTAATTCTCTTTTTTCTACTTTATTGAAAATTGTAGGTTATACGTTTGTTATAGAACTTATTGGTATATTTTTTATCCATTTAACCAGTAACGAACGCTTTTTTACCACTTCTTGGGATTCGTGGATGTTCTCTATTTTTCACTCCGTTTCTGCCTTTTGTAATGCTGGTTTTAGCACCCTTCCTGATGGCCTTTTTAATGGTGGTTTTAGATATAATTATCCGTTTCAGTTGGTTATTTGTGCATTGGTGATTTTAGGAGGAATAGGGTTTCCTGTGGTTTTAGACCTCTATGACACTGCGAAAAGCTTATTAAGGAGCTTTTTTAGATGGCTGTTTTTTAAAGAGAGGTTCATATTTTTAGCTAGAAACTTAAACGTGCATTCAAGGCTGGTTTTAACATCTACCACCATTTTGCTGGTTGTGGGAACCATATTATATTTTATAACGGAGTATAATAATACCCTTGAAGATCATCCTACCATGTTTGGAAAGGCTGTGCAGGCATTTTTTGGTTCGGTTACACCAAGAACAGCGGGTTTTAATACTGTAGATATGGGTGGTTTGATGCAAGGTACCATTTTGATTTATTTATTGTTAATGTGGATTGGGGCGTCGCCTAGTAGTACGGGTGGAGGTATTAAAACCACAACTTTCACGATAGCAATAACAAACATTGTGGCATTAGCAAAGGGTAAAGAAAGGGTTGATATTTTCAAAAGAGAAATTTCCGCATCTTCTATTCATAGAGCTTTTGCCGTGATTTTCTTGTCTCTTCTGATCATTGGCATGGCGGTTTTCTTTATTAGTATTTTTGAGCCAAATCAAGAGTTGACTAAGATTGCTTTTGAGTGCTTTTCAGCTTATAGTACAGTGGGCTTATCCATGAACTTGACGCCACAATTGAGTACCCCTTCAAAAATAGTATTGATAATTACCATGTTTTTAGGGAGGGTAGGTATGTTTACCTTACTTTTCGGCCTGTTTAAGAAAATCCAAAGTAGTTCTCATCAGTACCCAAAAGAAAACGTATTGATAGTCTAGATTTAAGTATAATATTTGGTGTTATAAGAAGCAGTACATATTAAAGGGCTTTTCAGGTTTTGCGTAAAAGCATTGATTCAATAGAACAAAGAAAATGAAATACATTATCATAGGAATGGGAAACTTCGGGTCGACTTTGGCTACCAGATTGACAGCCATTGGTCACGAGGTTTTTGGTGTAGATAACCGTTTGGAAATTGTGGAGCAACTGAAAAATAAAGTGACACACACCATTTGTTTAGATTCCTCAAAACCTGGAGCATTAAATGCTCTTCCTATTCAAGATTCCGATCAAATAATAGTGGCTATTGGCGAAGATGTTGGAGCCTCTATTCTTACCACAGCTCTTTTAAAACAGCATAATGCCAAGTCTATTATTAGTAGAGCTATTAATCCATTGCATCAGACCGTTTTGGAGTCCATTGGCATAGAAATTATTTTTAATCCTGAGAAAATTGCAGCAGAACAGTTTGCCAAACAGCTAGAATTAAGCGGAGTGATGGAGTCTTTTGACCTGTCGGATGATTGTAGTATTCTAGAAATAGAAGTCCCTAAAAGATACTTAGGAAGAACGGCCTCCAATATTGACTTTTTTAGTACTTACGGCCTAAAACTGATAGCTGTGAAACGCTTTCAGACTAAGAAAAATATCATCGGGATGATGAGTAAGTTTGCCACTGTAGACATGAATCTAGACGGTGAACATGAATTTGACGAATCAGATATTTTGGTGATGATGGGTAACATCAAAGATTTCCAGAAGATGATTGGAAGCGATTTGAGGTAATTAATCAATGTACTAGAAAGGAAGAATGCAATTAAAAAAAATCCATCATATAGCTATAATCGCTTCAAATTATGAAGCATCAAAAGCTTTTTACACAAGCGTTTTAGGTTTAGAAATAATAAAAGAAACCTATAGGGAAACCAGAGACTCTTATAAGCTCGATTTGGCATTAAATGGTGAATATATTATTGAGCTTTTTTCTTTCCCCAATCCGCCAGAAAGAACCTCTAGGCCGGAGGCTGCGGGTTTAAGGCATTTGGCTTTTGAGGTAGAAAATATAGAGCGTGCCATTGCAGATTTAACCAAGAACGGTATAAGTTCTGAGCCCATCAGGAATGATGAAATAACGGGTAAACGTTTTACGTTTTTCGCAGACCCAGACGACCTTCCATTGGAGTTTTATGAAAGATGATTGCACCATGATGGAATTTTGTTTTCTTAAGAAATATGACCTTAAAAGTCATTTAACACTTCTTAACAGGTAAGCGTAAACTTCTAAATATGGTTTAATGTTAATATCTTAGAACAAAAAACCATAAAGGAATTATGTACAAAGCACTGTCAATCATCCTTTTGTTTGGCGTACAGGCTGCCATGGCTCAAGTTACTCCAAATCCAAAAGTAACTAAGAAATCTACTCAGGATACATTCATTAATAAGATTGAAATTACCGAGGAATATACCGTGGTTTCAATGCAATATGTCAGTAAATCGCCCAAAGAGGCTCTTAAGAATTATTTGGATAATAACCCAGAAGAGAAAGAGCAACTCGGAATGATGAATCCTATGATGCGAAATATGATTTTGCAGCAAATGATGAGTCAAATGGGAGGTAGTACGATTAGTATTCAGCCAACTTCTTTTTTAAGAGCTAAAGACGGGAGAGTGTTTGATTTTATAAAGGCCACTAACATTCCTGTAGCTCCAGATAGACAAGATGTAGAGCCAGAAAAGAAATATTTTTTCAAAGTCTTCTTTAAAAAACTAGATCCAGGGATAAAATCGGTGGATTTGGTAGAAGGTCCCAATGACGAAAGAGATGGCTTTCAATATTGGAATTTTTATGGTGTAGAGGTGAATAACCCAGGAACAGGCGAAGAAGCTACGCCGATGGCCGCCATTCCTTCAAAAAGCAATTCAGAGGCGTTTTTAATGAGTGGTAAAATATTTGACGCCGCCACAGAAGCACCTATTGCGGCTAAAATAGTGTGTTCTATTCTTGGTGAAGAGGTGCCGTTTGATTCTGTTCGTACGTCTAGAACGGGTTATTATGAGTTTTTGATTAAGCCTAAAGAATATGTTTATAAGATTGTGGCAGATGGTTATGAGACCAGTACAGAGACTATGGATTTGAGTAAGATTTCAAAGTCTTTTTCAAGAGACATTTATTTAGAACCGATTGAAACAAAAGAGCCTTTGCTAGAAAATATAGAAGAAAGCAAAGAGGGAAAATTGGAGCTAGTTGAGAAAGGAACTTATAGACTAAACAATGTTTATTTTCCTTTAGGAAAGGCAGAGATTTTAGAGGATTCTCATACCGAATTGAAAAAGGTTATTAAGATGATGAATGAAAACCCGGAAATGAAAATCAGGGTAGATGGTCACACAGATAATCAAGGGGATAGTCAGTTAAACCTGATTTTGTCCATGGATAGAGCTAAAAATGTCAGAGACTTTTTAATATCAGGAGGCATAGCGGCGGAGAGAATAACATTCAAAGGCTGGGGAGATACCAAACCGCTAACTAAGAATGAATCAGAAGGTAATCGACAAAAAAACAGAAGGGTAGAAATTGTGATAGAGCAAGAGTGATTGCCTTCGAGTCCCTCAGCCAACGAATAATCCGCCCCCTGAAGCACTCGAAGGGGGGATTTATTCCTCTTTCTTCATATAAACCGTCCTGATAGGAAACGGTATTTCTATTCCCTCTATGTTATATCTTTCGTGTAAAGCTTTTACAAACTCGTGTTTAATAAGGTATTGACTGGTAAAATCGCTACTTCTAAGAATCACGTTAAAGTTTATACTGCTGTCTGCAAATTCATTATAACGTACGAATGGCTCATGGTCTTCCACAGCACCAGGAACAGTCTTTTGAATTTCTGTGGCCACTTCTATGGTTATCTGTTCCACTCTTTTCAAGTCCGAATCGTATGATACTCCCACAGGAATAAGCACGGAGTTTTGAGAGTCTGGGAGGATGAAGTTTTTAACAATGCTGCCCGCCATCGTACTATTAGGCACTATAATAATATGATTTCCTAAAGCCCTTATAGTGGTGTTTCTCCAAGCAATATCTTCTACGAAACCTTCGTCTCCATTGTCTAATTGTACGTAATCACCTGGTTTTAGTTTTTTTGCGGCAAGCATTTGTAAACCAGCAAAAAGGTTACTTAAAGTATCTTGAAGTGCCAAGGCTACTGCCAAACCACTGACTCCCAAAGCGGTCAATGCAGGAGCAATGGGTACCCCTAAAACATGCATCACAAACAGTATGCCTACAGAGTAGACAATGATTTTGATGATATTGGTAAAAATGGAAGTGTTTGGGAAAACCTTTCCTCTTCTAAATATGTAAAGCTGAATAATTTCTGCTATGAAATAGGATGCGGCCCATGTAAAAACAAGAATATTGAATACTAAAATCGCAATTCTAATATCAGGTTTAAAAGCTTCGAAGAGGTTACTGAAATGATAGGCCACCCAAATACCGATGACCCAAAAGAAAGGAATAACCAATCTGGCGAAGAGGTCAATAACGGCGTCGTCAATGCTATTGTCGGTTTTTGATGCCTTTTTATGTAGTATTGGGAAGACGGTGGATTTTATAATCCTGCCCAGAATCCAGCCGCTAGGTAGGGCAATAACCCATAATAATAAATCAATCCAGTTTTCAGTCAATTCTTTAATTTTTTAATGATTTCAAATTTAATATTTTCAAGTGTTGCACAAAAGAGTAAACGCCTATGAATTTATCCAAATAGATCTCTAAAGACGTCTTCTAGTTTCTCAGAAGCGATTATCTCAATTCCGAATTTGTCTTTAGATAACCCTTTGACATTGTTTTGAGAAATATAGATTTTTTTAAAACCCAACTTTTCTGCTTCGGATATCCTGGCCTCTATTCTACTGACTGCTCTTATTTCTCCTCCAAGTCCCACTTCTGCTGCGAAGCATAAAGACTGACTCACAGGAAGGTCCTCGTAAGACGAAGCCACACTAACACATACTGCTAAATCTATGGCTGGGTCTTCTACTTTTAATCCACCAGCTACATTTAAAAATACATCTTGAGTTCCTAATCTAAAACCACCTCTTTTTTCTAAAACGGCTAATAGCATTTGAAGCCTTCTGCCGTCAAAGCCATTGCTGGTTCTTTGAGGTGTTCCGTAATTTGCGGTACTTACTAAAGATTGAATCTCTATGTTTAAGGAGCGGTTGCCCTCCATCATAGAGGCTATACTTATGCCGCTAATCTGACTTGTTCTTTCTGATAATAATATTTCAGAGGGATTACTCACTTCTCTGAGTCCGTCGGCTAGCATTTCATAAATTCCTAATTCGGAAGTACTTCCAAAGCGGTTTTTTGTAGTTCTTAAAATTCGGTAGGTCATGTATCTGTCTCCCTCAAATTGAAGTACTGTGTCCACCATATGTTCCAAGACTTTAGGGCCAGCCAAGCTGCCTTCTTTGGTGATGTGACCAATCATAATGACGGGTACGTCAGACTCCTTGGCAAAAGTCATAAACTCAGCAGCACATTCTTTTATCTGTGAAACGGAACCCGCTCCAGATTCTATCAGTGGTGAAACCATGGTTTGAATAGAGTCTACAATGACCACATCCGGTTCTAGCATTTCAATGTGCTTAAAAACGGCGTCCGTAGAAGTTTCTGTCAAGATATAACATCTGTCGCTTTCAAACTTTAATCTTGTAGCTCGCATTTTAAGTTGCTGCTCGCTTTCTTCACCAGAGATATAAAGTACATTATAATCCTTAAGGCTAAGGGCTATTTGAAGCATGAGTGTAGATTTTCCTATTCCAGGTTCTCCGCCAATTAATATCAGCGAACCGGGCACTAATCCTCCGCCTAAAACCCTATTTAATTCATTATCTTCCGTAATGATTCTATACTGTTCGGCAGTTTGAATTTCATTAATTTTCTTCGGCTTAGACTTTGGTTTTGTATTTTGACTTCCAAAACGCCAGTTGCCTTTTTCTGGCTCATCTTTTGCGATAAGCTCTTCAACCAGTGTATTCCATTCTAAACAAGAGGGGCACTTCCCTAACCATTTTGGAGAATTATAGCCGCAGCTCTGACAGAAATATGCAGTTTTTTGTTTTGCCATTTAAAATAAGTGTTCCTTTTGAGTGGAATTTGCGAAGTAAAGAAATAATAATGGAAAGCGTTCCATAAAGGTTCACTAGATGCAACCGATTAATAAAACCTTTCATCTATATTTTTAGAGACGGGAATATTTAGAAAAATTGTACTAAGATAAAAGTTAATGACGTTTATTGACCAGAACATTTAAAGATAGTTAGGAACATTAATAGAGAATTATGAAAAAAATTACAGCTGTTTTTATTTTTACATTATTAAGTACGTGGGGCTATGCTCAGTCGGGCTTAGGTATAAAAGGTGGCGTAAACCTTACCAATATCTACACAGACGCGGGTTCATTGAAAAATAATATCAATGAAAGTTTAGAAACTAAAACCGGATTCGTTTTTGGTATATGGGGAAGGTTAGGAGATAAATTCTATTTACAACCAGAGCTTTTAGTGGCAACAAAAGGCGGTGAAGTGGAAGTAAGACCTGCCAATGGTGGACCAGTTCAGGTGGTAGATGTTAAATATACCGATCTAGATATTCCAATTTTAGTAGGTTTTAAGCCAGTTAAATTCCTTAGAATAATGGGCGGTCCGGTGGCTTCCTTAAAACTGTCGGAAGACCAAAAATTAAAAGAAGCTTTAAACGATTATACGACAAATACGGATGAGGCCTTTACTAATGCTACTTGGGGATATCAGGTAGGTTTAGGCGTAAAGATTTTAGGTGCCGAGCTAGATTTAAGAAAGGAAGGTAGCTTGACAGATATAAATGCTTTGAATTTTAAAAATGAAGATAAGTTTAGTCAAAGGGCTTCAGGCTGGACTTTAACGTTGGCTTTTAAAATTCTTTAAGTAAAGTATCAGCTTTAAGACAACACCTCCCAGCTTGCCTGGGAGGTGTTTTTTTTAGCATGAAATTTGCTGTTGTTTTGCTACCAGATCACCACTTGCTTATGAAAATAAAACTATCCAAAAGTTCATTCCCACTTTTTTTGATATGCTGTCTGCTAACTTCTGTATTTGCCCAAAAGGGTACTGCGAGTACCCAAAACACTTATGATATTTTTGTCCATCCAGAGATTAAAGACTTAAAGTTGATGGCCACTAGAGATACATCCAATATGTATTATTATTCTTTTGAGCTTCAGCGTACCATTAAGTACAAAGAACTTTTAGCAGAATCAGGCTTTTCATTTATTACTTCATGCGTGGGTAGAGAACTTATTCTTTCTGCTCCAAACTATGGGAAAGAAGCCAAATATGAATGGGAAGGACCTAGCGGTTTTACGAGTACTTTGGAAGAAGTGAAATTTAATAACATTGCCTTAAAAGACGATGGGATTTATACCGTGGTGGTCACCAAAGGAGACTTAACTGTATATGGGAAAATTAAGTTAATAGTTAAAGAGAATCCAGTAGCATCCATTATGCAAGATAGTTTTGAACCAAATCAAGTTATAGAATTGAGAGCTGTAGAAAACCCAGTAAATACAAAGTATGAGTGGCAGAATACGGACAGGAAAATAGTGTCTAGGTCTAGGGATTTATGGATAGCTGGGCAGCAGCCTGGAACCTACAACTATCTTCTAAAAGTTAATTTAAATGGCTGTGAAGTCGTTAAGAATTTTGCTATAAATGTGGGCCAATCAATAGAAAAACCGCTCTATAAAAATGCGGTGGAAGTTTTAAGACATTCTTTTAGATAAGTGTAATATGTCTATATTGTTAACTCAATTATAAAGTCACTATTTTGATTATTTTCAAAGGGGTTAAGCTACCAAAAATCACTGCGATTGCTCTGTTTCCTTTTATAATAGTAAGATCTTTGGTTCCATCTGAAAAATTGCTTAACCACGAATCTATTCATATCAGGCAGCAGTTGGAGATGCTTGTTTTACCTTTTTATGTATGGTATCTCTTAGAGTGGTTTATGCATTTTTGCAGCATTAGAAAGTTTTGGGCAGCCTATGAGATGATTTCCTTTGAAAAGGAAGCGTATCAAAATGAAGCTGATTTAAATTATCTGAAGAAACGAAAGTTTTGGTCGTTTCTTAATTATGTCTAAAGTTTTACATTTGTGTTCGGCTAAGTAATCTTAAAATAAAACGCATGCAAAAAATCATCATTATCAATGGACCAAATCTGAATCTTCTCGGTAAAAGAGAGCCAGGGATTTATGGTTACGAAACATTTGAGGGTTATTTTGAGACACTTGAAAGTACATTCCCTGAGGTTTCACTCAGTCAATTTCAAAGCAATCATGAAGGAGCTATTATAGACAAGATTCAGGAAGTAGGTTTTACTTACGATGGTATCATCATTAATGCCGGTGGACTTACCCATACTTCTGTGGCATTGGCTGATGCTCTATCTGCTGTAAATACACCAGCCGTTGAAGTACATATTTCTAATATTCACGCTCGTGAGGCTTTTCGCCATCATTCTTTTTTAACCAGCCGCTGTATGGGTATGATTTGCGGTTTGGGTCTAAAGGGCTATGAATTGGCTATAAGACACTTTTTGAAGTAAGGTTTTTATTCTTCAGATTTCTGCTGTTTTTGAGCATCCTGCATTATTTTGTTGAAGTCCATCATGTTTTCATAACCTGCAGTTTTTAGGCTGTAGCTATCAGATTCCTTGATTTCTGTTACTTCCATGTGCATTTCTTCTCCATTTTGGTCTTTCATATCCATACCTAACATAGCCCTTCCTTCTTGTGCAAACTTCATCATTTCTGCATTAGACTTATTGTCAACTTTGAACATGCTTGTGCTGGCCGAGGAAGTCATTTTCTGAAACGACTTATAATAGGTAGAAACTACTGGAACCCTATTTTTGCTTATCCAAATGGTACTTTTTTCTTTACCCTGAGTAAGTAAATAGGCATCACAGCTATACCCCGCTATCGTTTTGGTTTCACCTGTTTTTACAAAATTCGTATTTTCTTCGGTTTCGTTTTTGTTGACTATTTTTTCTGCCATTTCTCCAGCGGCTTTCATAGACATCCCTATCATACTTTTCTTCCCTTGGGTTTCCATAAATGTGTACATACATTCTTTGTCGAAATCAATAATGACGGCTTGCAATCCTTGCGTAGCATTTGCCATTTCTGGATTAGAGCCAGAAATCATCTTGGAAGCCATATAATCACCACTTTTTGTAAAGTAGTATTTGTTTTTCATGTTAAAGTCTCCATCCTTATTTTTGGATTTGATATCCATGGTGTAAGAAGAGGAGAAGTCATAGCTAGCAGCTGGTGGTGGTGTGTTACCCATACCTCCTAATAGTCCACTTAACATCCCCATAGCCTGCTCTTGAGACAGATCTGCATCCGAACTTCCAGATGGTATGTTTTGAGTATCTGATGTGCCGGTGCTTTGGGTCTCTGTTTTAGTGTTTTTGCCAATGCCAAAAATGCTGTCAATGGCTTTGTCTACACCTTTATCTACGCCTTCATTAATTTTGTCCTCAGCCCTTTGTTCTGCACGTTGTGCGGCTCTGTCTGCCACTTTTTGACCTATTCTTCGTGGATTAAGAATTTGGGCTTCACAAACAGAGTTAACCAAAATTAATCCGACGACCATAGTGGTTTTAAATATCATTTTCATAGTTGTAAAAGTTTAATGCTCTTTAACCCGCTTTATTCATTAGAAAATCTCCCGATTTTATCGGGACCGTAGCTAAATTGTTTCAAATCAGTTCGTAAACTTATTTAAACTCAATCACCAGAACCCTTCATTAGCTCAGGGTAAACCGCTATGCTAATCTCGTTTAAACGACTGATTTATTCCACTTTAAAACTCATTACGATTCTCCTATGTATAAACCGAGTATAAATATACAGATATATCAAAGTTATGTTATTTTGATTTATTGATTTTAAAAATTACCTAGATGGTAGTTTTTTCTTAGTATTTGGCAATTTTGCATGCGGAATGCATCATAAAAACCAAATTTGGTTGTTACATAGATAAGTGTTTTTTAAAAGTGAATATGATAAAGATTATTTTTCTCTCCTTAATGCCATTTTTGGTGTTTTCTCAGGGTGTAGCCACGGTTTTTGGAGAAATTAGAGATAAAGAAACGGGAGATGTATTGCCTTCGGTGGTGATAGACATGCAGTATGGTGGATATTCTTCGAGTTCAAATGCTGAAGGGAAATTTGCTTTTAAGTTTCCAAACTTGGTTTTGGACTCATCCTTTGTGACTTTTTCGTCATTAGGTTATAAGACAAGGATTTTGCCTGCTAGAGAGCTCATGAAGCTTAAATCGAACGAAGTCTTGCTTCAAAAGGCAGAATTAATAGAAACGACTTTAGGTATTTCTGAGGCTAGAAGACTGGTGGAGGCGGCTGTAGATTCTATTAAAAGAAACAACATTAAGAATAACTTTTTCCAGAATGGCTTTTACCAAGAGTCTGCTTTTATAGAAGGTATTGGTGTGGTGAAAATGAAAGAGGCCGTGCTCCGTGTGGAGCGTTTTCCGGACGAAGATGTGGAATATGACAAAATTAGGGTTACTAAATCCAGGTTTCTAGACTGGAGAGGGCAGAGTGCTAAAATTGAAGTTTGGGAGTTTCCTAACGGACCGGCTATTGCTTGCAGAACCATTGAAACGGAGTTGCCAGAGTTCTTAACAAAAGGCAATCTGAAAGACTATGAATTTAGGGTAGATTCTATGCAAACCACCTATAACGACATCCAAGTCTATTCCATAAGCTTTGAACCTAAGTCTGCTAGATTAAGGGGCGGGAGAACGGGGAAGATTTTTCTAGAACCATACAGTAAAGCCATTATAAGATTAGAGTATGATTTAACTAAACGAGCTCTCTCTGATGTGATTGGTGGAGGTTCTGGAAGTATTAAATTAAAAGGAGAGCGTCTAAGATTTGTGAGCCAGTACAGATGGGCTACCAATAAATGGGTACTGCATGAAAACCTGCTCACCATTGATATGGAGTACCAAGAGCGGTTAGATAAGGAGTTTAAAGCGAAAACTCACTGGGAACTAAGGTTTTTGGCCTCAGAAACCAGAGAGTTATCTGCTAGAATGATTAAAGACCCAGAGGTCATCGTGGATACTAAAAGTTTTAGAACCACCTCTGGTTTGAATCCTGAATTTTGGGATTCTTATAATTATATTGTCCCAACGGAAGAAATGATGAAATTACCAGGGAATCACCTTAAACGTTAAATCTAAAGTGCATGATGTCGCCATCTTTCACGATGTATTCTTTTCCTTCTATTCTTAAGCGGCCTACTTCTTTACAAGCCTGCTCAGAACCGTATTTCGTAAAATCGTCATAACTCATTACTTCAGCTTTGATAAAACCTCTTTCAAAGTCGGTATGAATTACGCCAGCTGCTTGAGGAGCTGTCCAGCCTTCTTTAATGGTCCATGCTCTTACCTCTTGAACACCAGCCGTAAAGTAAGTCTTAAGATTAAGAAGTGTATAGGCAGACCTTAAAAGTTTGTCAAGACCCGCTTCTTTCATGCCGTAATCTGCAAAAAACATGGCTTTATCTTCTGGGTCTTCCATTTCTGAGATATCTGCCTCAATGTTGTTACAAAGTACTATCATCTGAGCACCTTCGGCATCAGCTGCTTTTTGAAGTACATCTGAAAATTTATTACCCGTATGCATACTGGCTTCGTCTACATTGGCGATATAAAGTGTAGGCTTTACGGTAAGTAAAAACATATCTGCTATGGCAGGAAGTTCTTCTTTGGTTAATCCCAATTCTCTTACATTTCTGCCTTGCTGCAGCCAAGCCTCACACTTCTCTACCACCTCTAATTCGGCTTTCATTTTGGTGTCTCCACCTACACGAGCCATCTTTCCAATCCTTTTGACTTTCTTCTCGATACTCTCCAAATCTTTCAACTGAAGCTCGTAGTCAATGATTTCTTTATCAGAAATAGGGTTAATGGCCCCTTCGTCTCTGAGTACATTTTCATCTTCAAAACAACGCACCACATGTATAATGGCGTCTACTTCTCTAATATTTCCAAGAAACTTGTTTCCTAAGCCTTCACCTTGGCTGGCACCTTTAACCAGTCCCGCAATATCGACCACCTCTATCTGAGTAGGCACCACTTTATTCGGCTTTACTAGCACTTCCAGCTTGGTTAAGCGGGTGTCAGGTACATCCACAAGGGCTTCGTTAGGCTCAATAGTACAAAAGCGATAGTTGCTAGCTTGTGCTTTGGCACTGGTGGAAACTGCATTAAAAAGGGTAGATTTTCCAACATTTGGTAAGCCTACAATTCCTACTCTTAAAGACATTTTTTCTTTGGATAATTTGAGCCTGCAAAGATAAATAAAAGGTTGAGTCAATCAACATCATTTAGGAATGTGATTATACTCAGTTTTTAAGAAGGAAGACCTGGCTAGTTTTGGTTATCAATAATTAAACAATTACAATCATGAAAAAGAATATGGGTGATACAGATAAGATGATAAGAATAGTTATTGCTTCTATCATAGGCCTCTTGTTTTGGAAAGGTGTTATTGCTGGTGTCTTGGGTTTCGTCCTAGTGGCAGTTGCTCTCGTTTTTCTTTTTACTTCAACGGTAAGTTTCTGTCCAATATATAAGGTTTTGGGTTTAAGTACCTGCCCTGTCAAGCAGAAGAAATAAAGTCTATTATTTAGGGTTTCTGTCGGTGCTAGTAGGTAATTTATTCTATTTTTGTTCTAACGAATAGATAATTTATAAAACATGGAAAAGGTATACCTGAGCGATAGTGGTCCTAAAGTTTCAAAAGCAATTTACAGCTTCTGGAGATGGGAAAATGAAAAAATGACTGACCCTAAAAGAGCAGAGGAGATTATAGACCTTTGTTTAGAATTAGGCATAAACACCTTTGATTTTGGCGATACCTCAGAAAAATTAGAAACGGAGAAAATTGTCAATGCTGTTTTAAGTGGCAAGGGACTAGAGCGTAAGGATATGGTGATTTTTGCGAAATGTGGTATCAGAGAATTGTCTTCTGGACAGCCATATTTTGATAATTCAAAAAGCTATTTGTTGGACTCTGTAGATAAGTTTTTAAATGACTTACAAACAGATTACTTGGACATTTTCCTTTTAAATGGTTTCGACTATACAGCAAATCCGGAAGAAACCGCTTTGGTTTTACAGCAAATCATTCATACAAAGAAAGCGAAGCATATTGGTATTGCCAATTTTACAGTGGATCAACATAAACTGTTAGCTAAGCATCTAAGTATTCCTATTGTTACCAGTCATATTGAGTTAAATCTTTTAGATACTAGCCCTATCAGAGATGGAAGGATAGATTTCATCAAAGAGCAATACGCCAAACCTCTTGTTTGGTCTCCTCTGGCAGGCGGTGAAATCCTAGAAGGAGGTTCTGAACAGGCTATTCGTTTGCGTAAAGTTTTAAAAGCCGTTGCAGAAAAACATAATGCTAATTTGGAGCAAATAGCCGTGGCATGGTTAATAAGCTTAGGTGTTTTACCAATTATAGGCTCTCTAAATCTAGAAAGAATTAAAAATGTGGCCACAGCCACAGATATAGTACTTTCTAAAGAAGATTGGTATGAGATTTATTATGCTTCTTTAAGTAAATAGATATTCAGCTATTTAAAGGGCTGGGGCTAATTCATTAAAAAGGTATTTTAATGAAGACTTACTTGGTTCTAGCCCAATATTAATTTTTGTAATGTATTTTTTTAATACAAGGAGTTTGTATAGCCTTGACTTACAGACTATACTGGAAATAAATTTATAATTCTTCAGATATTTATGTGTTTTTGTTTTCTACTTTTACGGAAAAATCACACACATGAACACAACATTCTCAGCGTATATAAATTTACTCTTTCCTGAAACAGAAGGCTTATCCTCCCTTTTTAGGCGTCATGAAATCAAGGAAATGGAGTTACTATTAAGGATAGGCGACTTTAGCGACTGCATTTACTATTTGGAAGAAGGCATTGTTAGGGAGTTTGCAAAGAATGTCTCCGGAGAAAATATGGAAGAATCTACATTTTGGATTTTAGGAAGTGGTAATTGGTTTTTCAGTATTGAAAGTTTTGTGTCAAAAATGCCCAGTAGATATGCTCTGCAAGCTCTTTCCCCGTGTATTTGTTACGCCATTTCAAAAGAAGAGTTTCTAAATCTGAAAGATAGCTCTGGCTCGGGGCTTATTGATTTATATGAAAACTACTTACTGAAACTTGAAAAAAGAAACCGATTATTAAGGATTAAAAGTGCCGAAGCAAGGTTAGAATTATACGAAAAAGAATACCCTGAGCTGGCCAATAAGGTAAAACTAAAATACCTAGCCTCTTTTCTGAATATAACGAACTCCGAACTAAGCCGTATACGTAGCAGACGCCGCCGAAACGACTAGATTAATTTCTTGCGTTTTGTCAATTTTTTGTGTGAAAGAATTGGCAGAGATTTGAGCGAAAATCTAATGGCCACCAATCTTACCAAATTGCAACTTTTTTCAGGAGCGATTTGCGATGTTGCTGAATTCTGGGATTAATGAAACTTGAGCAAAATATAGTTCAGACTCAGAATGCCTGACGGATACTATGAAAGGGGGCAAAGTTGATGCAAAAGTAATGATGGGAGACAAAGAAGAAACTCAAAGAATCTTAATTAAATAAAGAATCATGAAAAACAGTATAACATTAATATTACTTACCCTCACCCTCTTCTCCTGCAAAGAAGCAGTGGTAGAAAGTGACTTGCCTCTTGGATGTCCAGAAGAATTTACTTCTTCCTCCCTTGATTATTCAGCCAATTATGTTGCGATACCAGACTCCGGCTTTGAACGTTGGCTTGTAGATTGGAAATATGATTCTGATGGCCAAATAAATGGTAAAATGCTAATGAGTGATGCCCTGAAAATCACAGAACTGGGTGTTGTTAATTCATATAGTTTGGATAAGCAATACATTACCAAAGATTTAACAGGTATTGAGTATTTCAAAAACTTAACCAAGCTATCCGTAGTAAACTGCTTAGAAGATAGTCTAGATTTATCACATAATAAGGCACTAACTGAATTTTCCTACTCTGCCTTTTCAGGAGGAGGTGGTTCGTACGAATTAGATAAAACACTAAGCTATTTAAAATTGGGTCCAAATGAAAATCTAAAAAGCTTGGGAATATCCGTAGTTTGGATGAAAGAAATTGATATTTCTGGCTTCCCTAATCTGGAGAAAGTTTTTATAAGTAGTAAACCACTTACGACAATTTTCATTTCAACTAAAGAGCAAAAAGAAAGGCTAATTAATAGTAACTCAGTTTTGTTGGGAACCAATCAAGAAGTGACCTACAAAATCTGTAAAAAATAAAACTCATCCTTCACGCATCACGTGAAGGGTGAAATTTCAATGAAAAACATATTCATTTTTTCATTAATGGCTCTTTCCCTCTTCTCCTGCAAAGAAGCAGTGGTAGAAAGTGACTTGCCTGTTGGATGTGCTAACAACCCAATTCTGAAAAATCTGGATTTTACTCAGCAATATGTTACCATCCCCGATAGTGTTTTCGAGAAACAATTGATAAGCCAGTCTTTTGATTCGGATAATACTGTAAACGGCAAAATAGCTATTATAGATGAATCAAGAATAATCCTTCCTAACTTAAAGTGGGGTATTTATGGAGTCTCTCTTACTGCTGAATCAATATCTGGAGGTGGTAATACAAAGCATTTTAACATTGTTAATAACTATAGTTTTCCAAATCAACCAAGCCAAAGTTGGCTTTATTCTTTGCCAAACACTCCTTCAAGCATGACACCTATTCAAGTGGGAATTAGTAATATAAATTCAAATGTTATAAAACAGCAAGAATTGATCGCCGCAAACAATTCGTCTTATATCTCTTATTTCTTTAATACTGATTCATACTCGACACTATATATTCTTGGTTCTGCAAGACAAGAAGATGGGGTACATTTTAATGGAACTGGATTATATGGGTTAGGCATTAATGCCATTACTGGGCCATCAAATGGGACGCCAGGTGTTTTAACAAAAACGCCAGTTCCGCCCACCGCTATTCCAAAAATAACCATTTCAGGGTCTTTAGGGAGCTATACTGTTAATGTGGTTGCACCTTCAGGTGTTACTTATGTAAGTAAGCAGTGGTATACGACCACTTCATCAAAGTTTAATCAGACATTAAATAATTCTACTTCAAACGGAACATTGGGCGGTAGTACAAGCAGCATTACTGGCTTTGTAAAGGACAATGTAGGGAGAACATCAATTATTCCATTTTGCAGTGTTTCAGGGGCACCAGCGGCAAGAATGGCCGAACAAAATGAGTCTACAGTTTATCCTAATCCTGCAGATCTAAATCAAAAGTATATAAACATTGCTCTCTCAACTATAAATTATGGTAAAGAAATTAAAGTAGAGCTTCTAAGCGAAAGAGGTGAATTACTTTATCAAAAGAATTATAAATCACCTGAAACTACTACAGGGAAAATAGTCGTTAAATATCTAGAGCTACCAAAAATAGACTTTGGAGGTATGATTTATGTTAAAGTAATAAGTGACGATGATACAATTGAAACAAAAAGATTAATTATTGAATAATGAAAATATTAAGCATTTCATTTGGAAGAATACTCTTGAGTATTCTTCCATTCATAATCCTAACCTTCGCTGGCTGCAAAGAAGAAGTAGTAGAAAATGAAACAGAAGAAATAGTCATCAAAGAGCCTGAAAAAGAAACTCCAGAAGTAGAGGAACTCCCCGAAATAGATAGCACCCTCGCCTACATTGAAATACCCGATACTACGCTTCAAAAGTTTTTGATCAAAGCAAACATAGATAGTGACCGTAGGGTGAATGGCAGGGTTTATCTCAAAGATGTGGAGAAGATCGATTCCTTAAATGTAAACCTGTATAGCGAAAATAATAATTATGTACGCTATCATTCATTAAAGGGTTTAGAACAGTTCCCGAACTTGAGAAAACTAGAAATGATACAGCTTATTGATTCAGTAGATCTATCACAATTTAAGAAGCTGACACATTTCAAGTTTAATTTAATCTATAATAACAATCAAATGGGTTTTCTCAATACTACTGGAGCGGATAATTTGAAAGAAATTATTTTTGGTACTGATTATATCCGAAGTCAGGCCTATAATTTTACGATTTCTGAAATTAAGTTACCCAAACTTAATCTAACCAATAATAAAAAACTTGAAAAATTAGTCTTGTACGGTATGAAAAACTTAAAAGATCTTGATCTAAGTCAGAACGTAGCATTGAAAAGTCTTTCATTGATAGTTGTAAGAGAAATGGAAGGTCTTGATTTGACTAATAATACCAGTTTAGAAAGATTGGTTATTATTGATAGCGATAAAATAAATACTATATGTATTAATAAGAATGTAGAAATTCAAGGGTCGAATCAAAGTAATTATAAACTAAAAGGAATTGAACTTTACTTAGATTTAAACAATCAAGAAAAATTTAGATTTACGCATTGTGAGTGAGGTTGACTGTAGGTAGAGAAGAGCAACAATGGAGTGGAGATAACATCTAAAGGAAAATGAAAACATTGAAAAAATACAATAGTAGAATACGCTGGAGCATTCTTCCATTCTTCCTTCTCGCTTTCACCGCATGCAAAGAAGAAGCAGTAGAAAAAGAAATAGAAGGAGTAGTCATCAAAGAGCCTGAAAAAGAAACTCCAAAAGTAGAGGAACTACCTGAAATAGATAGTACCCTCGCATACATTGAAATACCCGATACTACACTTCAAAAGTTTTTGATCAAAGCAAACATAGATAGTGACCGTAGGGTAAATGGCAGGATATATCTTAAAGATGTGGAAAAGATAGATTCATTGGTAATAGGGATTGTTCAGGATGAACGTTTCCAAGTACTTTATTATCGTTCATTAGAGGGTTTAGAGCAGTTTCCTAATTTGAAGAAATTGACCATTCGACAAGTTATGGATTCTGTTAATCTATCGCAGTTTAAGAATTTAACACATTTCACTTATCAATTGGACTACGGTTTTAGCAAACCCTACCACGTAATTACAAAAGGAGCTGAAAACTTGAAAGAGTTGGTATTGGGTGCAGACTATAATCCAAGGTTTCCAGGTTCTTTCCCCATTAATACTGGAATAGGAATCAAACATTTGAATTTGAGGGAAAATAAGAAATTAGAAAAACTAGTTCTATTTGGTGCTTATTATTTACAGGAAATAGATCTGAGTGAGAATACCGTCTTAAAAAGTCTTTCGATAATTGCTTCTCATGCAGTGAGTATGGTCAATCTGAATAGAAATAGTCAATTGGAAAGACTGGTCGTTATTAAAAACTGGTCTCTAGAAAATATTTGCGTGAATAAGTATTTGGAAATTTCAGGGAATAGTTCTGAAAATTATCAACTAAAAGGTCTGAATCTATACCTGGACCTTTACAACCCTGAAAAATTTAGTATTACCCATTGTCAATAGGGTTTAAGTTAAATTCTTTGAAAACTTTAGAATAAAAGTGAATACATTAAAAAAACTAAGTAGTTATTCATATTGGTGCATTATTCCATTCACCATCCTAGCCTTAACCGGATGCAAAGATGAAACGGTAGAAAAGGAGCAGGAAACTGAAGAAACGATAATTAAGGAGCCAGAGGTTGAGGTGTTACCTGAAATTGACAGTAGCCTGGCTTTCATAGAAATACCTGATACATCCTTGCAGAAGTTTTTGATCAAAGCCGGTATTGATAGCGACCTAAGAGTAAATGGCAGGGTTTATCTTAAAGATGTCGAAATGATTGATTCTTTAAATGTAAATCTGATTAGTGAAAATAACAACTAAGTTGACTATCACACTATTGAAGGCTTAGAGCAGTTTCCAAAGTTAAAAAAGTTAATTATCCCTAATATTGCCAATACAACATTAGACTTATCAAAATTTAAAAATTTAGTCTACTTTAAAGTTGGGGATACCGAGCAGGGTCGCGGCCCTTCTGAAAGACTTATTACCGATAGTGCTGAAAATCTAAAAGAGTTAATTCTCGGTCGAGATATTCCTCCTGGACAGAAAGTTTACGGAATGTATGCACCTGAGTTTCACATAAAACGTTTTGATTTTAAAAATAATAAAAAATTAGAAAGGCTGGTTTTATATAGCTTTAGAGATTTAGAAGAATTAGACCTTAGTGAAAATACAGCACTGAAGAGCTTAACATTATTTTCAATAAGAAGCAGGATGAAGCCATTAAACCTAAAAAATAATATCAACTTAGAAAGCTTAACGTTCCGTCAAAATTATTACCTAGATAGTGTCTGTGTAAATAAAGAAATAGAAATTCAAGGTACTGATGGTACCAACTACCAACTAAAAGGAGTCAATCTAATATTTGACCTTTACAACGCTGAAAAATTCAGGTTTACGCATTGTGAGTGAATCAACGGAAAAAACAAGACCATGTCAAATAATAACCACCTCTCCGTTTAAGATTAAGAGGTGGTAGTGGTAGTAATGCTGGTGGCGGTCACTTAGCACAAGGTAAGGTATAGTTTTTAGGAGAAAATAGTAAATTAAAAAGTATTCATTTCGGCTCGACTAATTTTGCTGAGATTAATTTGCGAGACACTCCAAATGTTGAGGTTTTGGATGTGCAAGCGAATAGGAATAGCGGCAACAATGCTCCTCCCGTTTTATATCTCCGTAAATAATTCCAATGCTATTAAAAACGGTTGGAAGATAAATTACAATACTACCTATGTGGTTTGTAAATGAATTGGGAAACTCATTTCACGTAGGTCTATTATAAATCAAATTAAAGCAGCAGTACTTACAAGAAGAACGAGGCTACAAAATTGAGAAAAAGACGGCCAAAAGATAATGGATAAATAAATAATGGATAAAAATAAGTGAATCTCTCCGACCCTTTACAAACGGTTTGACTTTTAAAGAAGTCTACACATAATTGACATCATAACGGACTTTACTGCAATAATTTTATGTCTTTTTTCTACTAATTCTTGTGCTCAAAGGCGTAAGGGATTCGGCTTGAAATTTAAAAAGGAGTGGCATTTTTAAGATGCCACTCCTTTTATTTCTCTCAATAACTAGAATCTCCGCTCAGCGTAAGTTTACTCTTGAAAAGGTTCCAGTAGTATTTAGCAGTGCCTTCTTCGTCTTGTTTCCAGGCTTTTAATAAGCCTTCCAGTTTTTCGTGACTTACGCCTTTGGCGTCTTCAAAAAATTTCTTTTGAAGCTGAGATTCGCTTTCCATTCTTAGCGATTTTAACTCTTCTAATTTGGCCAGAAGAATATCCTTCTCATGTTCTAACTCTGTCATTTCTTCCATTTCTATCATACTCACACGCTTTTTATAACTCTCCATTTTAAATAGCATTTTGGCTATCAAGGCTGAAAGCTCTATCAGAATAAGGATTAATGAAAGTAAATAAAATCTAAATTTAAGAGCTCCAGAGGTGTCTTTTTGTAGTAAAGATTCCAAGGCCTCTGCCTGAATTAAAGTACCAAAAACATTATTTTCACTTTGGTAAAGCTCAATTTCGGCATTGACTTTATGATTAAAGGTGTCAATCTTAGATTGTAAAACCTCAATCTTAGAAATATTAGCAAGTTTTAACCCCGCCAAATCTTCTTCATAGCGTCTTAGTATTTTTTCTTTTTGTTTAGCTACGGTGCTGTAGCCATATTTTCCGGTGCCGCCACTGCCGTCCATCTCAATTTTAAAGTCAGCTTCAGCCTGACCCAAAAGATTTTGAGTGTCGTCAAGCTGAGTTTGTAAAGTTGCCTTTTGAGCGGTTAGCTCATCAATATCGGATTTATAAAGGGCTTCCAGTTCAATTTTCCTTTCTGCCACTTTTTTATCTGCCAATATTTCTACCTCTCTACTTATTTCTGGCTGATAAAACTTCAAAATCATAGGCTGCGATAAAAACACACCTAAAAGAATAGCCAAAATAAATCTAAAGCCTAAAGAAAAATAGTTGGTTTTTCCGGAAGACATGGAGGAAATCATAGCTCTATCAAAAGCTATGATAAAGAAACCCATAAAAAGACCTGCCAAAACAGCAAGGACGATATTGCTAGAGAAGGTTTGAAAGAAGAATGTCCATGCCAAGGTGGCGTAAAGGCCCACAATGATGAGCAGCACACCAATAATTTTAGAGTGAAATTTATCTATACCGCATGCCGCGATAATGCTGGGCTTAAAACCCGCAAGATTCCATAGGAATCTGTCCAGCTGAGTGCTGTCTTTTTCGTTCATATTTTTTTATAAGATAATAGCTGGTTAAATTTAACTGACTGAAGTCAATGGCTTATCAACTATTTTTTAGATGGTAATATTTTACTTTAAGTGGTCTTTTTTTTCGCCTTATCTTGGCTTAATGCCTTGAACATCTGTGTTTGAAGATTTATAAGTTTGGCTTAAGAAAATAGAATTAATAATTAAGCCGTACCTTTGCGGCTTAATCCGAAACAACTCTTAAAACAGAATTGTTGTTTCATAAACAGTTCTTATGTCATTTGAAAAATTGGGCTTGTCAAAATCTTTGTTACAAGCCATTGATAAAAAAGGTTATACGAAACCATCACCCATTCAGGAAAAAGCAATTCCAAGAGTTTTAGAAGGAAAAGATGTTCTAGCTTCTGCACAAACAGGAACAGGTAAAACCGCAGGTTTTACACTGCCTATTCTACAACTTTTGTCAGAAGCTCCGTTAGATAGAAGAAGGCCTATTAGAAGTTTGATTCTTACACCAACAAGAGAGCTGGCTGCTCAGATTTACGAAAACGTAAGAGAATATGGTGAGTTTTTAGATATCAAATCTACCGTGATTTTTGGTGGGGTAAATCAAAACCCACAGGTTAGAACTCTAAGACAGGGCGTGGATATATTGATAGCCACTCCGGGTAGATTATTGGATTTGCATTCGCAAAAGGCTCTTTCACTTAGCCAAGTGGAAATTTTAGTTTTAGATGAAGCAGACCGTATGTTAGATATGGGCTTCCTGAGAGATATAAAGAAAGTATTGGCTCTTATTCCTGCCAAAAGACAAAACCTTTTATTCTCTGCTACATTCTCTAAAGATATCAAAAAGCTAGCGGGTGAGTTTTTACACAATCCAGTATTGGTAGAGGCTACACCAGAGAATACTACTGCAGAGAAAGTAGAGCATCAAGTATATTTTGTGGATGCTGGTAATAAAACGGAATTAGTGTCGAAACTGATTTTGGAGGGAAATTGGAATCAAGTTTTGGTTTTTACGAGAACAAAACATGGTGCCAACAGGCTGAGTGAAAAACTAAGTAAACAAAGAATTTCGTCTGCGGCCATTCATGGAAACAAGACTCAAAATGCTAGAACAAAGGCCTTAGCAGGTTTTAAAGATGGCGAAATCAGAGTTTTGGTAGCTACGGATATTGCAGCACGTGGGCTTGATATTCCTCTTTTACCGCATGTTATAAACTTTGAACTGCCTAATGTACCAGAAGACTATGTTCATAGAATTGGACGTACAGGAAGAGCAGGGGCTAGCGGAGAAGCCATTTCTTTGGTTTCGGTAGACGAGATGACTTTTCTACGTGATATTGAAAAGTTATTGGGTCAAAAATTACCAAGTAGTGTCTTAAAAGGTTTTGAGCCTTCAGACGAGCCTACCTCTAAGGCGGAAAAAGCCGCATTAAAGCAGAATAATAGAAGACCAAATCCAAGAAGAGAATCTGGAAATTCTTCTGGAGGAGGTGATAGAAGGAGAGATTCTGGAAATTCTTCTGGTGGGGGAGATAGAAGGAGAGAGTCTGGGAGTTCTTCTGGAGGAAGAAGAGAATTTAAAGGAAGACGTTAAAATAAACGTTTGAGTTAGTCTTATTAAAAGGAGCCCTTACGAAAGGCTCCTTTTTCTGTTTCTAAGAATTTTAGGGCAGATTCCATCTCACTCCCAAAAAGCCTCGGATGCCCTGATTTGGGGCATAAACATAACTAGGGTCAAAAGTTAATGCGTAAGGATTGTTTGTCGTAGGCACCACATCACCAGCGGCATTAAATGTCACTTCTTTATCAAACGGGTCAAAGGATCGGGCAATACTATTGGCTGCAGGCGTAAAGTTTAAAAGATTTTTTACACCACCATAAATTTCTACAGTCGAACTTTTAGGTGAATACGTAAACTGAATATTCTGAATGCTCCACCATGGCGAAGTATCAGGTCTTGGGTCTGATGCACCAAGTATCGGAAGCTCCATCGGTCCATAAAGGTTACCTGTGTAATCTACCATAATGTTTATACTCGGGATAGTGTATGACGCTGACCATGTGCCACTGAAGTGCTCTGTAAGGAGTGGTCTTTCTGTTTCGCCATCTTTAATAAGCGTGTTGTCCATGAGTGTGGCTCCTGTCAATAGCTTTAGACCATTAGCGAAATTAAAGTCAACATTGGCAGAAATACCCTTAGATACCGCATAGCCATCTAGGTTATCATAAATTATTTTCTGAGGGTCTGTGCTATAATCAGGCACTATTCTATTATTGAAATGCGTATAGAAAGCGGTGAAATCTAAACCAATAAAGCCGCTGTTTTTGGTAAAGAACTTACCCATATAGTTAAGGTTGGCGTTAATGCTCTTTTCTGGTTTTAGTTCACTAAGAATATCTACTTTTCTAGCTCCTGTGAGGGCGGCATGGTCTTCTGTAAAGAGGTTGACTACTCTAAAACCTGTACCTACATTTAGCCTGACAATGTTAAATTTGTTCAGATTGTATTTGTACGCTGCTCTTGGTGTATGAATGCCGCCATGTTTTTGATGGTAGTCGAAGCGATATCCCAAAAGCACTTTTTGTTTTTTATCTAATGTGATTTCGTCTTGTAAAAAAGCACCGGGCAAAAGACTGTTTTCAGGTTTAGAAATATTGATATTTTCTGCTGAGGCTGTGGCTGGTGTATTGTCGTCATAAAAGGTATGGCGAGCCGCTATTCCTGAAAGTAGGTCATGGTTTTTTAGAGACTTGTCCCAGGTCATTTGTGCAAAACCAATATTCTGTTTGGCAAAGAAAGGTAGGTCGCCATAATAGGAATCTTGGTCATGATTATTATACGAGAATGTAAGAGCCAGTTTCTCTTTTGTAGGTAGATCATATTTCCCTAAAACCTCCCATCTTTTGGTATAAATACTCTCTCCATACTTTTCTGTGCCGCCTCTAAAGGCTTCAGTCCAGTCCATTTCGCCACCCCATCTGTTTTCATAAAAGTATCTGGCGGCTATGTTGAAGTATTTATCTCCGCTGTGTTTGACACTCCATTTATGAAATAAAGAAATACGGTGCTGTAAGGTTACATCAGTGAAGTTGTCACTATTATTATCAATAGGGTTTTGGTAGTTATAGTAATTGATACCTGTTAAGGTCTGGATTTTGGAGCCAACGGCTTGTTTAAAACCCAAATCCACGTTTAGTTCTTGCCAGCTGGTAGCCATCACATCTACAGATAGTTTGTCGGCTTTTAAAGGTGATTTGGTGATGATATTGATAAGCCCCCCTACGGCCTCACTGCCATATAAAGAAGACGCAGGTCCTTTTACCACCTCAACACGCTCTATCAAAGAATTTGGAATTCCGGAAAGACCATAAACGGTAGACAGTCCACTCACTATGGGCATGCCGTCCAGTAAAATCATGGTATACGGTCCTTCTAAGCCGTTAATGTGAATGTCACCGGTGTTGCAGACGTTGCAGTTGAGCTGCGGTCTTACACCGTTTACGTTTTGCAGGGCCTCAAAAACATTCGGTGTTGGGTTTCTTTTAAAAAACTGTGGCGTGTAAATCTCCACCGGTACAGGTGTTTCTAAGCGATTTACTTCTTTCATGGTACCTGTAACAACTACTTCGTTAAGAGATGCTGCTGCTGCGTTTAAGATAATCTCAATTTCTGTGTTAGAAAGGTTTGAGAGAACAACTGACAATGTTTGTTTTTGGAAACCTATGGAGCTTACCATTAATTTGAACGTTCCGGCATTTAATGCACGCATCTCAAAATAGCCCTCTTCTGAAGAAAGAACAGACCTGTTTTCTGATGGAATTAAGAGCGTAGCAAAGGGCACACCCTCGCCGGTGTCACTAACTACCCTGCCTGTTAGATTTCCGTTTTGAGCCAGTGCTATATGCCCAAATCCTATAAGAAATATGATGCGTATGAGTCTTTTCAAAATTAATAATTAGCTAGGTGTTAAAAATGTAACACACGAATATAAAAATAAAATTTAGAGTTGCCTAAAAAAGAATAAAAACATGCTGAATTTTGATTTCAGATTATTTTGGCATAGCCTTTGAAATTAACTATTAAACAAAACCAATAGCAATGAAATTTTTAGGAATAGGCAGTAGAGTAAAACATGAAGAGTACGGTTTAGGCGTGGTGATGAATGTGCATTCTACTTATTATGATATCACTTTTTATAATCAAGGCAGCTTTAAGGTCGATCTTGAGGAGGATCTAGAAATAATAGAATATGTAGGTGCAGAGTCTGATATGGTTTCTATGTTTGACGTAGAGCAAACGCTTATAAAATTACTTCAAAAGTGGAACGGGCAAACTGAAACCGTGCCTTTAGGTGATAGATGGAAGGGTGGAACCCTCATTTTGAAGCCCGCCGACGATAATCTTTCTTCCAAAGAAATGCCTATTGAAACCTTCTTTCATAAAATAGTGATGATGCGTGACAAGCTACGTGTGCTTGAGCAAAAGGTAAATGCCAGTGATTTGTCTGACGAAGCTAAAGTGGACTGCCAGCAATACATTACCCGCTGCTACGGCTCTATGACCTCTTTCAATGTGCTTTTTAAAAATACAGGACAACAGTTTAGTACGAAGTAAATTCTACTTTACTTTTTGTATGACTATTGGAATGCAAAATTTAATGCACTGTTGCATTTCAAAGTTTTTGTAGAGTTTTGATTTAAAGCCATTAGAGGAGGCTCCTCCTAGGAATAAATCAATCCTTGAGTTATTGTCGATGTCGCCAAAAGCAAAGAAGCCAAAAGCTACATTCTCAAAAATGGAGTTTCTATATTTTTGAAATTTACCAGAACCATTATTTAGGTATAATTCGGTAAGGCTTTTATTATTTTTATCCCAACCACTAATTACAAAATCTAGATCTCCATCATTGTCAACATCTGCGGTGGCTAGAGCGGAAAAACGAAGTGGAGTAAAATGATTTGAGGAATCTACACTAAAGTTTCCTAAACCATCATTTAGGTATAGAATTGTATGCGTGCCATCCAAATTTACTCCAGATAAAATTAAGTCTAAATCATTGTCATTGTCAATGTCAAAAAATGCAGATGCTGATTGAGATACATTTACAAAAGGTGTATTTAAGCTTTCTGTAAAGTCACCAAAACCATTATTGATGAAGAGTTTTGTGAACTTTTCATTTGAAGCGTTGGAGCCTGAAATTAACAAGTCTATCGAGTTATCAGCATTGATGTCGCCGGTGGTTATAGAAGAATACTCAAGACCTTCTATGATGAAAGTGTTACTTTGAGTAAATAATCCTGTTCCGTCATTAAAATATATTTGGGTAATAACATTTGGGTAGTTTACTCTACCACTTAGTACGATATCCAATGACGAATCATTATTCAAGTCTACAAGGTGGATAGATGCATTGTCTATACCCGGCAAGCTGTTTCTACCGTCTATTGTAAAGTTACCCAATCCGTCATTTAAATAAAGCTCAGTAAGGTTTTTTGAATTATTATTGCCTGAGAGTAGTAAATCCAAATCACCGTCACCGTCTACATCACCAGGCATTATAGAAGAAAAGGCTATGTCAGGTAAATTTGGGTTATCATAAATTGTAAAATCACCTGAACCATTATTTTTATAAGTAGCGGTAATTCTTTCTGAAAAAGTGACCTGTGAGCTTCGCCCTGAAATTATTAAATCAAGATCGCCATCTCCATCCATGTCAAACAAATTTGAAGAGCCCGCTGCTACTCCTTTAAAAGGAGTGTTTATTTGCTCCACAAAGCCTAGCGAATCGGGATAAGAGTTCACTATATTTAGATTCAAAGTTATGATAGAATCACATCCTATTTGATTTTTTAAAGTGTAGGTTGCTGTGGTGGTATCGGAGGTATATGTTTTACCATCCATCCAGATAAAGGAGTCGTAAGCCGTATGGCTATCCGTACTATATGAAGGCTCTAAAATAGTTAAATTTAATGTTACTACGGAGTCTCCACCTGCGGCGTTTTTTAATGCAAAAGTGGAGAAGTCATTGTCTTCGCAGTAAGTATAACCATCTATCCAAACTAGAGAATCACATACTGCAAAAGTTTGTGTTGCCGTATTTGAATTCTCAATAGTCAGGTTTAAGGTTATCAGCGAGTCGCAGCCTTGACTGTTTTGGCTTAAATATGTTGCCGAATTGGTACTTGAAGTATAAGTTATATCATCTATCCATTCAAAACTAGAAGCGGCTACATAGGTCTGTGTGGAATAAATTGGCACACAAGTGCTGGCGTAATTGTAATAAATAGAAGCAGTTGGTTTTCCTGTGGAGAGGGTACCAGAGATGATGAAATCTAAGTCGCCATCTCCATCAATATCTGTGACATCCATGGCGGACCTTCCAATGGGCTGAATAGTGAAAGCCGAAGTTTCTGTAAACTGACCGTTTGCATCGTTTAAATAAATTTTGCCGGCACTACTATTGATTCCACCACTTATAACCAAGTCTTCGTCTGAGTCGTTATCGATATCAATAAACTTAGCAGTGCCCGTATCTATCTGAATAAAGCTATTGCTTTCGTCTTTTGAGAAGTTCCCATTCCCGTCATTTAGGTACAAGGCAGAATGACTTTGATTCAGTGCTATTAAGCCTGTAATTATAATATCAAAGTCGCCATCATTTTCAACATCAGAATAATCAATGGAAGAATAAATTAAACCTGGCAAAGTGGTACTATCTGTGATATTCAAATTACCATTTCCATCATTTAGGTAAATGTTGGTTTTGTAGGATTGACTATTTCCGTTAGACCCTGATAAGATTAGGTCGGAATAATTATCATTATTTAAGTCAATCGACAATAAACTTCCTAGGTAGAAACCCTCTAATTCTTGGTGTTCCGAAAAGTTACCTTTGCCATCATTGAAAAAAGTTTTTGAAATTTGATTGTTCTCAGTTTTCCCATTAATGTTAGTATAAGAATTTCCACTTAAGATAATATCTTGGTCACCATCATTGTCAAAATCTGTGAAGGCTACAGAGGAATGACTCATCGCTGGCAACCCTGTGTTCTTCAATTCAAAAAAATCACCCTTACCTGCGTTTAGGTATAGTTTTGTTATTCTTTCGCCATCGTCATTTCGTCCGGTTAATAGAAGGTCTTGGTCATGGTCGCCATCAATGTCGGCAAAGGCGGCAGACGATTCCCAAACTTTTTCAAAAGGGTTTTCTTTTGGTGAAAAATAGCCATTGCCAGAGTTTAGGAATAATTCTGTTTTGCCTTTGAAAACAAAATCTTGGCCCGTCATGAATAGGTCTGGTCTACTATCGCCATTGAGATCTTTGAAAATTACAGAACCTTCGAAGAGTCCACCTTGTGGAAAGCTACTTGGATATATTTGCCCTATGGTCGCAAATGATGTTAGTAAAAGTAAGGAAGAGATTAGTTTTTTCATGTGTGGATTGTAAGCAAATCAGTGGATTTATCCAGTACGAAAATAAGCAAATATCATACCTACGGTGTCATATCTCAATGTTAAATTTATCTTAAAAGAATGTAGACAAGGTTCTTACCGTAGGTCTTTTAAATTACAATCAATTTAGCTCTAGAGCAGGAGTATATTAATAAGGATGCTATTCGTTTGGTGTTATTTTGGAACTTAATGCCAAAATCATGACAAGAATTAAATCATATAATACAAAGGCTCACCTTTCTGTAAACTGAGAATTTGTAAATTTTTGGAAGCCTAAATGGGTTAATATCTCATTAATCCATACTCTTGGACACCTTCGGTCAAATTGACCTTCTTTTCAGTCAAGTGAATGCTTCCTTTCTTATTTATGAAAAACAACATTGCCGAGATACTAGCTAAGGGCAATCTATGAATCACTTTATTGTTATCAGTTAAGAGTGAAGTTTTCTGATTTCAACTCAATGGTTTCTGAAAAGCACTGAAAAATGCCGTGAGATTTCAGTTCCATGGCCTATGAAAGATTAGCAATTTTACTTTATGAAAATATAGCGTTTCGTAAAGTGTATGTCGTATGGAAGAAAAGATGTGAGTGTTTAGTTGGAGATTCCTAATATGGCAACAACTTCATTAAATTTACTGGATAGATAAGGGGAAGTAGAAATTAAATTAACAAGGAAAAATAATTAAATTCAATGCAGGGCATCTATTTGATTGGTATCGGAACGTTTCTATCTGGACTTCTTATTGCGTATTTATATTTAAGCTCAAAAACGGTTAGTCAAACTGAATATGAAGGTTTAAAACAAAAGAATATTAGGGCAGACTATGATTTAGGAGTTTTAACCGCTACTGAGAAAGAGTTGCGAATAAACCTTGATAAACTAGAAGCTACACTGTCAAAAGAAAAGGAAGTAAACAGAAGTCAAGAAACATTAATAACGGAATTACAGGTTAATGGAAGAAATTATGAAGAAAAAGTTCATTTAGAAAAGTTGACAAATGAAAAGCAGCAGAAAAACATTGAAGAGAATAATAATCAAATACGGCTATTAACATCACAGCTCAGTGAATTCAGAACACTCAACGCAAATCTGCAAGAAAAAATAGCTAATCAGAATAATGAATTTGAAGAGTCTAGGAAGAAATCGCTTATAGAATTTGAAAACATAGCTAATAAATTATTCGAAGAAAAAACAACGAAGTTTTCTAAAGAGAGCAAAGAAAATATAGAGCTTCTTTTAAATCCACTAAAGGAGAATTTGAAAGAGTTTAAGAAGCAAGTGGAAGAAACCTATGATAAAGAATCCAAGCAGAGATTCTCACTTGAAGGGAAAATTAAAGAGTTAGTGGATTTGAATCAACAAATCAGTAAGGATGCCACAAACCTTACTAAGGCATTAAAAGGGCAAGCCAAAACGCAAGGGGACTGGGGTGAAATGATTCTGGAAAATATCTTAGAATACTCAGGGCTGGTTAAAAATAGAGAATACTTTATTCAAGAGACCTTTATAGACCATGATGGAAAAAGAAAGCAACCAGATGTAATTATAAAGTACCCTGATGATAGGTATATCATTGTGGATTCTAAAGTTTCATTAACGGCATATGAGCGATTTGCCAATTGTGAAGATATAGAAGTGCAAAAGCTCTATTTAGCGGAACATATTAAGTCCATTAAAAGCCATATAGATAACCTGAGTTCGAAGGAATACGACAAGTTTGACAAAACCTTAGATTTCGTTATGCTTTTCGTTCCTATAGAACCGGCTTTTATGACGGCCCTCCATTTCGACCAAGAGCTTTGGAGCTATGCTTATAAGAAAAGGGTTCTGCTGATAAGTCCAACAAATTTGATTGCAGCCTTAAAAATGGTGTCGGATATATGGAAACGTGAATTGCAGAATAATAATGCTTTAGAAATAGCTAAAAGAGGCGAGTTTCTGTATGAAAAGTTTGTTGGATTTGTTGGTGATATGGAAGAAATAGATAAACACCTGGGAAAGGTTAGTGATAAGTATAATGATGCCATGAATAAGTTGTCAAAAGGAAGCGGAAACCTTATTAGACAAGCTGAAATGCTAAAGAAATTGGGAATCAATTCGAAAAAAGGTCTTCCAGAAAAATACCTACTTGAAGACCTAGAGGATGAGAACCAGTTGGACTGAAAATAGAGCAAGCAATAAGGCTAAGGTTAAGTAGTTTTCCCATTTTAGTGTTTGATTAATTCACCGCAAGATGCCCATACAGCAACTGAGAGCCTGTTCAAAACGAATTCATTTTTATTTCATTTGTTTTTTTGCAGTTTCCTTTCGAATAGACTGGGTATATATATGATTTTATAAAATGAATCGCTTATGGTAGAAAATTCGATTGGCGGAATTTATCTGCACAATTGTTTTGTACGCTTTTTGTACGTACATTTAATTAAAGAATGACAAGGTTATGGTAACAAAAGAATCAAAACAAGGAAAAGCGAGGTTTGACACACGTTTATCCAAAGAGCAGAAAATGTTTTTTGAAAGAGCCGCACGCATTGGTGGTTACAGAAGTTTGACCGATTTTGTGGTGCTGACGGTTCAAGAAAAAGCGAAGGAAATAATAGCAGAAAATGACCAAATTATCGCCTCTGTAAAAGATAGCGAGCTTTTTTTTGATGCGATTACTAATCCACCAAAAGCTAATAAAAGCCTCATTGCAGCTGCGGATGAATACAAAGCTCTTTTGTCTGAATGAATGAACTAACCGAAGTCTTAAATTCAGGTCATAGGAAAAAGGAGTTTTCGTGCGGAAAAGTCATGCTTGATGATTATTTACATAAGCAAGCAAACCAAGATGTCAAAAGGAAATTGTCAGTTTGTTTCGTGTTAAATGACCAAGAGACAGGTTTGTTGAAAGGTTATTATACGCTCGCAAATAATAGCATAGCTCAAGATTTAATTCCTGCCGAATTTCAGAAAAAATTACCGAACTCTTATAAATCCATACCGACTACACTTCTTGGCAGATTGGCAATAGATAATAGATTTCAAAATAAAGGAGTTGGGAAGTTATTATTGGTAGACGCTTTAAGAAGGAGTTTCGATATATCTAAAAGCATTGGTTCATTTGCCGTCGTAGTTGACCCAATCGACGAGGATGCAGTAAGTTTCTATGACAAATATGGATTTATTAAACTTCCTGATAGCGGTAAGATGTTTTTGCCTATGGGTACTATAAGGACGTTGTTTGAATTAGTCCGCTTATTTTAAAGAACTTTCGATGATAGTAAAACAATAATGAAAAATGATTCCGATAAATACCATTAAAAACGGAGAGGTTGTTGATGTTAAGACGGGCGAATTGTATGATAATATATTAGAAATTTGTAAAGAGCACAAAGGCCAAAATAAAGCATTGGCTTTTGCTTTTATATTATACAATCATGAGAATCCATAGATTAACAAAATATTGAATGATAAAGATTATTGGCGAGCTCTTGACAGGCTCTCAGGGAGATTCTTGAGTATCTTTTATATTTCTCAACAGGATAGTTACTTTGGGCAAGATTTAAAAGCAAATGATGGTAAAGAACGAAGAGGACTTTATGAGTTAGACGCTCATGAACGATTAATTCCAATATTGAAACCATATTTTGAACTTGATGAGAGTCTCAAATTACCGGCAGTTCTCTTTTTTCAAGAAGAGGACGGACTAATAACTGACTATTTTCTTTTGGGGCTTGACGAGCATAGAATGGAAGATTCATTTTGGGAACTGCAGGACTACATTAAAGGTGCAGTGTATAAACTTGGAAAAGTTACGATAGATAACCTTAGGAATTCAAAAGAAATATTTAATCTGCTAAAATCTAGAGTTCAAGGGGAAAATCTTAATAGAAGGGTTTTTCTATTGGCTCAAAAGTTTCCAGTACGTTTACTTGTAAGTTGGATAATAGGAAAAGTGTAATAATAAGTGGTAAAGACATGCTCGAGAGATATTAATAATTTTCTTTGGCAAAGAACTATATTGTCCTTTCGATAATAACTTTATCATAGAACTACTCCCAAATTCATGAAAAAGTAAGCCCACCTTCATTCAACTAAGAACACTCTCTACTCTTGTCGATTATGAGGACTGGTGGAGTTTGGAGGTGGCTATACAGAACGAAAAACCTGTCATACAACAAGAAGACTCTAGAAGCAGTTTGAAGTAAATAAAAGATTCCATTTGCTTGGTAGCTGCAAAACATTGATGGCAAAGCCATCAAAAAAAAGTTTGATTAGCTCCTTAGGAGCGGTATATCGGTAGAAACGATATGAATAAAAATATTCTAACAGTTCCGTAGAAACGATAACTTGGTACAAAAAGGTGCAAGCCCTCGAAAATCCACATTTCGTTTGGCGTAATTTTACTTACAATCGTGATAAACGTTTCTTACAGACGATATAGGTTTGTAGCTTAGATTTAAGGCTTTAGGTCTGGATTGAAATTACTTTGAAAAAACAAAAGAGCCTCTTGCAATTGATTAAAATATTTAAGATATTTGCACCCCAATTGAGGAGTTGCCTCGTGAAGGCTATAGAATTATACTAAACGAAAGAGATTATGTCAAAGGTTTGTCAAATCACCGGTAAGAGAACAAGAGTAGGAAACAATGTTTCTCACGCAAATAATAGAACGAAGAGAAAATTTTACCCAAATCTTCAGAAGCAGAAATTCTTCTTGGAGTCTGAAGGTATCTGGGTGGAACTTAAAGTTTCTACTCAAGCTATGCGTACTATTAACAAGAAAGGCCTAGAAGCTACTTTAATACAAGCAGCTAAAAAAGGTACTCTTTCTTTGTAAAAGATATTTTATAAGAAATGAAGGGTCGACCGTAAGGTTTGACCCTTTTTTTGTTGTTTAAAAACTCATTTGAATTTTACGGATATGACTTTGCTGCAGAGAATTGAAAATACGTCCAACTTTTTAAGAAATAAAACAGGAGATTATAAACCTCAAATTGGAGTCATTTTAGGAACTGGTCTCGGTGGACTGTTAAAAGAGATTTCGATAGATTTTGAGATACCTTATGCAGAGATTCCCGACTTTGTAGAGGCCACGGTAGAGTTTCATTCTGGAAAACTGGTTTTTGGTACACTTTCAGGCAAAAAGGTGGTATGCATGTCGGGTAGGTTTCATTATTATGAAGGCTACAGCATGGAGCAGGTTACTTTTCCTGTCAGGGTGATGGATAGTTTGGGTGTTGACAGACTTATAATTTGTAATGCCGCCGGAGGCATGAATCCCGACTATGCGGTGTCTGATTTAATGATAATAGACGACCATATCTCATTGTTTTTACCAGAGAACCCTTTGGTAGGGGAGTGCATTAAAGGTGACAGGTTTCCTGATATGTCGGCACCTTATGATGCAGAAATGATTCATATAGCCCAAGAAGTAGTTGCTGAAAACTCTTTTGACAGGGTACAGCAAGGCGTTTACGTAAGCGTAAGTGGGCCAGCTTTAGAAAGTAAAGCAGAATATAGAATGCTAAGACTAGTAGGGGCAGACGCTGTAGGAATGAGCACCGTACCTGAGGCTTTGGTGGCCATCCAGGTAGGTTTAAAGGTTTTTGCTATTTCTGTGATTACAGACATGGGAATTCCTGAAACACTTGCTAAAGCAAATATTGAGGATATCTTAAAGGCAGCTTACGCCGCAGAACCTCAAATGACCACCATTATCAAGGGGATTTTAGAAAGATTGAAATGATGTTTCAGTAAATTCTGAAAATACAAATTGTTCAGTAATTATATTGGTTCACCACATTTGTAGCAAAAGTTAGCATTTCTAGCATGGTTTTCTGCTGTGCAGTTTGCACACGAAACAGTTTTGATATCTTCCTTTTTCAAGGTTTGACGCGTAATTTCTGAACTTACTATTCCTGTAGGTATGGCGATAATGCCATATCCTAAAATCATCATTAAACTAGCAATAAACTGCCCGAGAACGGTTTGCGGGGCTATGTCGCCGTAACCTACGGTGGTTAACGTCACTACCGCCCAGTATATGCTTTTAGGTATACTCGTAAAGCCTGCAGCCTCATCTTCAATCAAAAACATGACTGTGCCCAAAATGGTACATAAGATAATAATGGCAAAAAGAAAGACCGCAATTTTGGTTTTAGAGGCTATTAAAGCCACTTTTAGTTTGTTAGATTCTCCTATGTAGGTACCTAGTTTAAGGATTCTGAACATTCTCAAAAGTCTTAGTGAGCGAAATGCTAATAAAGCACCAGTGCCCACAAAAAATATAGAAAGGTACTTTGGGATAGTGGCGATTAGGTCAATTACACCATAAAAAGAGAAAATGTAACTCCAAGGCTTCTTAATACAGATAATTCGGCAGATGTACTCCATGGAAAACAAAATGGTGATGGTCCATTCTGCAATGTTAAAAATACGGTGATACTGCGTATCTAGGCTTTTGACACTACCCAGCATAACCAACACGACGGAAGCCAGTATAAGCCATAACAAAGCGACATCAAAGAGTTTTCCCTCCTTGGTGTCGGCTTCGTAAATGATTTCGTGCATTTTATCTCGCCAGTCTCTTTTCATAAATATAAATGTAGCGAAAGAAAGCGATTAAGCTGTAAAAGAGCTTCCTATGTCATTTAAACAATGTGAAGAGGCTCTATCCACATTCATTCTCGAAAGCTTCCTTTAAGAACGGATACACGGTAGTTCTGGTAATGTATAGACTTTTTACTTTTGAAATCAGCTCGACGAGTGCAATTAACTTAATGACTACCGACCGTATAATCAATGCATAACAGGCAAAGTTTTATGAGGCCATGTGAAGTCGTTTATTAATAGCAAGTCCTGTGGAAAATGGCTTCGTTTTGAAGTCTAGATAGGATTTAAAGAGCGGTGTTTTTTCTTATTATTTCAGCCATAAGGGGTAAGGTTATGAATAAATTACTGAAAATGGCAAATAGAGAAAATATTTTGTCAGCGGCCTATAAATCAGAGTCTAAGATGATTTTTCTGTTTAAGGAGTTAATAAATAGGTTATAGATATGCTCAAAACCTTATTTTGTATTGGGATTAACTAGCTGTCAAATATTCTTTTAGGAGTAATTTATTGGATGTTTTTTTGAGAACTAGCGTGACTTACATACTTTAGCTAGTCCAAAGTTTAGAAAGCAATGAATACCAGGTTATTGATTGCTGTTTAGACGGTTAAAACCCCTTTAATTTTATGCCAACAAACTTTATTAACCTTGCAGATGGTTATTTTTCAAAATCCATACTTGAACAAATTTCAGATTTTTTAGAGGTAAAACCCTCATTGGTGTCAAAAGCTTTAAGTGGATCACTTCCTACTATTTTAGGAGGCATTATGAATCAAGGTTCTACGCAAAGTGGACTCAATACCTTAATGGTATTTTTAATTGAAGACCAGTATATTGGTATTTTAGACAATCTCGGTACCGTATTATCCAATCCCGCTAAGTCTGCCGATTTGATTAGTGGAGGTTCAGGTATTTTAAATACACTTTTTGGAAAAAATAAGGAAAAAGTCACTGACGCCATTGGGTCTTTTAGTGGTCTTGATAGCTCCTCTGCATCTTCACTTTTGAGTATAATCACTCCTGTACTAGTGAGGATAATAGGAAAGGAAGTAAAGTCTAATGGACTCGGGATGGCTGGATTAGCTAGTTTATTAATGAGCCAAAAAGATAGTGTTAAGGCTGCGATGCCAACTGAGCTTTCACGTTTATCCGCTATGTTGAATTTTGATATGTTAGGGGATTTTAAAGGTGGTGAGATAAAATCTTCTTTGGACGAAGTTCAGAAGGCAGGTATGATGGCCAATTGGATGAAATGGGGGCTTCCCATTTTAGCTGTGTTTGTGATTTTTTTGGTTTTTAAAAACTGTAAGTAGGGTCAGCGAAAAATTTGAGCTAAAATGCACGGTTTTGGCAGCATTACCTCGAACGTTATTTTTGTTTAGGTAAAAAGCAATCGCAGTGGCGAAACGTCATAAATCATCAACAAAAATTAATTTGTACAGTCAATATTACTTGATTCCGTAATATTAAGAAGAATGAATTTTGACTGAGCTTTAAACTGCATTTTGGAAATAAGGAGGACTTTTAAATTATGTTATTTTTCAGGAGACCCTGAGTATAAGTAGTCGAAGCCTATGCTTGTAGACTAATCCTTCAATGTGCTTCAAAACAGTTAGCACACATTTTGTCCCCGTTTCATTTATCAAAAACTGAAAAATAAGAAAGCTTGGTAAAACGAAATTGAAAAACCTTTCAATCCTCTTCGTTTTACCAAGCTTAAATTTATTTAGGTATTAGCTTTTTAAAATAGCTTTCTAAACTTAATTGTATCAGATATTTCTTTTAATCCTTCTAAGAATTCTGGAGAGTAAGATCTGTTCACATCCATGATTACATAACCAATGGTCTCATTGGTTTTAAGATACTGACCAGATACGTTGATATCGTGTTTGGCACAAAGGCTGTTAATCTTAGCCATGATACCTGGTACGTTATTATGTATATGAAGTAATCTGTGGCTTTCTCCAAGTACTGGAAGTTGTACTTCAGGGAAGTTTACACTACCCGTAGTACTACCGTTATTGATATATTCCAATAACCTTTCTGGTACATAGTGACCAATCATTTCCTGAGCCTCTTCGGTACTTCCTCCAATATGCGGAGAAAGAATAACGTTTTCCATGCCAGAAAGCTCGCTTTCAAATGGCTCAGCGTTGGTTTTAGGTTCTAAAGGAAATACGTCTACTCCAGCTCCGGAAACTTTTCCAGATTTTAAGGCATCAACCAATGATGGTATGTCTACCACAAAACCTCTTGCAAGGTTAAGGAATATCACGCCATCTTTCATTTGAGCAAATTCCTTTGCGGTAATTAAGTTGGTGTTTTCTTCTCTACCGTCAATATGTAAACTAACCACATCAGCTACTTCAAAAACCTCTTTCATAGAGCGGTATTTGATAGCATTACCAATCGGCATTTTATCTGTGGCATCATAAAAGTAGACTTCCATTCCCATGGCTTCTGCCACTACAGAAAGCTGCATGCCTATGTGTCCATAGCCGATAAGGCCAAGTTTTTTCCCCCTTATTTCGAAGGAATTAGTCGCAGACTTATTCCATTTTCCATGGTGCATTCTTTCGCTGTTAGACGGGATTTTTCTAATCAACATTATCATTTCGCCTATGGCCAGCTCCACCACAGACCTGGTGTTACTATATGGGGCGTTAAATACCGCCACGCCCATTTCTGTACACTTGGCCAAATCTATTTGGTTGGTTCCAATACAAAACGCACCTACTGCAATTAGCTTTTCGGCGTGTTCTAGCACTCGGGCAGTCAATAATGTCTTAGAACGTAGTCCAACGATAGAAGCGTCTTTTATTTTCTCAATAAGCTCTTCTTCATCCAAAGCACCGACATGAAACTCTACATCGAAGCCCTCGTTCTTAAAGGCCGCTACTGCAGCTTGATGAACGTTTTCTAATAAAAGAATCTTAATTCTAGATTTTGGATAGGACTGGCTTCTTGGAAGGTGATTTATCCATAAAACCTCATCGAGGCTTTTTACCACATGGTCAGCTTTCTCCATGACGTTGGCACGTTCCACATTTTCAATAAAGGCGTAGAAGCTTTCTGCCAAACCATTGGCTCTGATTTCATAATCTGTAAAACCATCTCCAATAACATGAACCTCACCGTCTAAATTTAAAGACTTAATAAGCTTCACTTTACCGCCATTTCCAGCCAGAACATTCTCAGTATCTGCACCAGTGATATTTCCTTCAGCGTCAAAAGTGAAGGTGTTGGCATATATGTTTTCCTCTTTTACGCCAAGTGAAGTCGCCACTGGAACTATGAAATCCTTAAATCCACTGGATAAGATGATAACTTGGTCAGAGCAAAGTTCAAAAAACACTTCATTTCTGGCAAAGGAGTCGGAAATGTTATCTTTCAGGAATTCTACTAATTCTGCAATATGTTCTTTGTTAGCATTTAATAAGGCTAGTCTTTTCGATAAAGCTTCTTCGAAGGAAATTTCTCCACTCATCCCCAAATCTGTAAGCCTTTTAATTTCAGCTACAGTGGTTTCTTGATTTGGAGAACCTTTTAAAGCAATATTAGCAAGTTCGTCTAAGCCTTCTACTTTCGTAAAAGTGCTATCAAAGTCAATAATAAAGTATTTCTTAGGTGTTATAATAGCCACAGCGACGCGGTTTTAATGATAGTAAAGAATCAAAGTTAAATACATTTCTAATGTACTCTGTTGACTACGGTTTCAAAATTGAAATTTATTGGATAATTAAAAGATTGACCCCTTAAAGTACAATTTTAGTCAGGAACAGGGTCAGACCCACTTCCACCCCAGGGATGGCATTTTCTCAGTCTATTTACGGTAAGGTAAAAGCCTTTGAGAAATCCATGTTTTGTGAAAGCTTGAACAGAATATTCTGAGCAGGTAGGTTCAAATCTACATGCTGGTGGAAACCACGGCGAAAGAGCTGCCTGATAAAGTCTTACAATGAAAATGGCGATATATCGCATAAGAATTAAAACACAAAAGCCTTGATTTAAATATTAAACCAAGGCTTGAATAAGAAAGTGCCAAGTATCAGTTATAAATACTTTCTTTACCAAATTTTACAGTAAGGAGGGCATACACAACTGCACGGTATTTGTTGCGGTTAGAGCTGCCCATTTTCTCCATAACTTCGGCTATAGCGGCATCTAAAGCAGGGCTGTCTGCCAAGCCGAGTTTTTTGATTAGGAAATTTGTTTTTACACGCTCCAATTCGGATTTATCTGTACCAGAAACTTTTGAAGAGTCGGCATTATAAATAGACGGACCAAGTCCTTTTGCTACGCTTGTTAATAGCGATTCAGTTAAACCAAGACCTAGTTCTGAATTTTGAGCCTTATACAACTCTACACATTCTGCAAATTTACTCATGTTGATAATGTTTTAGTTTCGGGGAATTTATTTTATACAATGTTAACATTTTTATTTAATCTATCCCTATTTTAAGAAGCATTTTTAGCCTGTAATCTATTCCATGACTGCTATATACCTTATACCATGAAGAAAATTCCAACGCATGGTAACGCCTAACATTAGGGTTCCTGGATTTAGTGAAAGCTGAGCGTTAAGTGGTTCGCTCGTGGTAGTGTCTAAGAGAATATCTGTGCTGAAAAGGTTCTTGGCGTTAAGTACATATTTGGCGTAAATGCCTATCTCAATGGGGTCAGCTAACCTGCTAATCAACTCAATTCCCAACTCCCCGGATACGGGGGCAGCCTTTTGTTTGAATTCGCTAGAGACAAAGAGCGTGTCTGAAAACGTTCTGCCAATCGGCACCCTTAATCTGTAAATGCCCAAAGTCTTAGTTTGCCTGTCTGGACTGTATTGTAGCCCTCCAGTTAAGTTAAGTCTCGTGTTTTTGGTAACCTTGTCTAAAACAACTATTCTTTTCTTATACCTTAAGGCTAAGGTTCCGTTTATTTCATTGGTTTTAAATTGTATGGGAATTCCTACACCACTATTGTCTGATAAATGCCAGAATAGCGTGAAAGGATTATGAAGGTATCCAAGCTCCGCCTGCCATCTGTCATCATTATTAATCCCAAAAAAAGCTTCCCAATAGGTGGTATTGATGTTTGGTACCCCAATACTACCATTGAGATTGTCTGATAGCCTTTGATTTTGAATTTTTAAGCCACCATTTGCTCCAAAATACCAATATATTTTCTCTGTTTTTAGATTCGGAAGGGCTATATCGTTGTTGGTTAGTTTACGCTCCCTAGGTCTTTCATAATATGGGGAATCCTGTGCAAAAGAATGGTTTTGCAAAAGGCTGAACCCCAGTATAAAAACAATAATAGAGGAGCGTTTCTTCATCACTACCAAGTACGAGAGATTAGGCTATTTAGCTGTTTCTTTATTTCGATTTTTAAAAGTTAAATCCATGCAATTTCAGAAATGAATGCCATATTCTATCCTTTTTTAACCCGATTAATAATTAAAATCACTTTTTCCGTTCTTTCGAAATACTAATTTTCGTAGCTTCGTTTCAAATTTAAAACTAGTATATAATGTCTGAAAGTATATCTTCAAAAATTCCGAGTTGGTTAATGATTGTTATTTACCTAGCCATACTTACAATTTTAGCTGTATTTGGTGATTTGTTCATCTTTATCGTTGGAGGTATTTTGGAAACTTTGGTTTTCGCTCTGGGGTATGATGCTGCTCATAGCGAGCATTAGGAATCAGAGGTTTTAGTAAATAAAATTTCAATACAGTAAGCTTTCTTTTCATCTGAACATATTGTTCCTAAATGAAGCGAGAGAACTCCAATTTGTTTTTCTTCATTTTGACCGCAAAACGGATGATCAGGGTACGCAAAAAAGGTGTACCAAGATCATTCCTTTTTTTGATGCCAATGGGTTTAAGCTATTTCCTCCAAAAAGAGAAGTTATTTAGAGACGTTTCTTAAAGTGCCAATAAGGAAAGTGGGTTAAGGGAATGTGAAACTATTAACTACTGGACTTTTTATTTCTACTAAAATTCAACTTAATAACTAAGTTAGCACAACCTTTATTCTCCCTTTCTCGTATTGGCTGCATATTATTTTAAATTTTAAAAATATGCAAAACAAAGAAGTAAGCAGAGGTCAGTTTTTGAAAACTTTAGGGATGAGTTCAAAGGCCTTAATGGCGTTTTACTGCTTGGGTACATTAGCGTCATGTAGCTCAGAAGATGACCCGAGCCCAGTAGATAGCACAAATCCAGGTGATGGTAATGCTGTCTCAGGTATTGTGGGTACTAGTACCGGTTCTTCAATAGACTTTACAATTGATCTTACAAATGCAAATTTCTCAAAACTGCTTACCGATGGGGGATTTGAATATGCTGGTGACATTATAATTGTGAATACAGGCTCTAAGAACTTTATAGCTTTATCAAAAAAATGTACCCATGAAGGAAGGAAGATAGAATATCGTTCTAATTCAAATGACTTCAGGTGCCCTAATCATGGCTCTTTGTTTTCTTCTTCTGGTGCCGTAACAAAGGACCCTGCATCTGCTCCTCTAACAATTTTTAAAACAGTATTGGCCGCAGATAAAAACGCTTTGAAAGTATCTGCTTAATTTATGAAAGTTTAAACAAAGTATAAATGAAAAGAATTGCTTTATTTCTGTTTCTCATTTTTGGAATTCAAGTTGTGGTTCTAGCTCAAGAGATATCTATGGATGAGTTATTAGGTGATTTGGAAGCCGAAGAAACGGAACCTGTTTACTTACCAGAGAAAATGCTTTTTACCCAACGTATGCTCTGGGGACAAAATGGCTTATATAGGAAGGTGGGTTTTGCACCTAAGGAATTATCAGCAGCAAGTAGAGAAAGAGAGTTAAAGGCAAGAAGAAATATGTTCAACATACATCAAGCCACCGGTCTTTTAGCAGCAGGAGGAATGATAACACAAGCGATTTTAGGACCGAAGCTTTATAATGGTAATTTTAACGTTCGTGATGCTCATCAAAAGGTTGCTTTAGGTACCAATATAGCTTATGGTACAAGTGCTTTAATGGCTTTATTTTCTCCACCGCCAATGGTCAACAGAAAGAAGTTTGACAATATTAAACTTCATAAAATGATGGCCATTACACACATGACAGGCATGATAGCGACCAATATTTTGGCGAATCAGGTGAGTAGGGGTAATGTGGATAAAAAGTGGCACAGAGCGGCTGCCATAGGTACTTTTGCAGTTTACACGGCTTCTATAGTCACCATCAAACTTGAGTTTTAAAATGATAGAAATATGAAAAAGAATTTTTTAGTACTCATTGGTTTTTGTATGCTTGGTAGTTTTATGGCTGAGCCATTGACTAAAAGGAAGGTTGTGGCAGATGGGAATTCTTCATCTTTGATGTATAGCTTGCATCATACTTTGCATAGTTTTGAAGCTTCTGCCAAAGACTTTAATTGTATTGCTGTGTTTAATGATGAGAGCCAACAATTGGAGATTATAGCTGTTAAAGCGGCGATAAATAGTTTTGATAGCGGAAATTCTAATAGAGATTCTCATGTGATAGAAGCTACAGAAGCCTTGAAATATCCTAGTGTCACTTTTTCTGCTGAGGAGCTGGTTTATAATGGTCAAAAAGTCACGGCCAATGGGAAGTTAGTTTTTCATGGGGTAACCAAGCCATTTAGCATTTCGGGTGAGCAGAAGATTGAAAACGGTAAATTATCTATTTATGGGAGGTTTGAAGTGGATATGACGGCGTTTGGAATAAAGCCACCAAGTCTTGTGGGTATGGCTACGGATGAGATACTTAAGATGTCTTATATGTTTAATTTTGATATCTAATATTGATTTAACTCGGATTATGCGTTGGGGAATCGTTATGAGTTTTAAATCACAATAAATCAGACAATTAAAGGAAATTAGTATAGCGTTTACCCCGAGCTAATGTCGAAGGGCTAAAAGTTTTTACCCCTTCTTTTGGGATATCCATTAAACAAAAAAAAATCCTCACTCGTTAGAGCAAGGATTTTGATTTCTTGATGGTTGCTATATTTAGAACTCCCAAAGGTTATGCTCAAATTCAATAAGCTCATATTCCAGTGCTTGAGATTTGTTAAGAGCCTCTTTAGGTGATTTGTATTGTTCGTCTAAATATTTATTCATTGAATTAGACTTTTTAACGATACGACCATGGAATAATCTTAATTCAAAAGCATCTGCAAGGTTGATATGTTTAGCTGTATTGGCCTCATTATACCATACTGCATTTGGATTATTCTTAAAGAAATGCTCTAAATCTTTATATTTAAAAGAGGCTAAAGTTTTCTCCAGACCATCCGTGGATGCTTCTGCAGGAATCTTGATACTGATAGTTTGGATATCAAAATACTGACGAGAACGTTGTCTGTCAAAAATCCAATCTTCTCTTAACTCTAAAAGGTAGAATTCATTAGGGAACATTTCGTAACCATCCGAAGGTGCTTGAGAAGCATTTGCTGTGGTTATTTTTCCATTTTGCGTGTTATCTTCAGTGGTTGTTTCTTCACCCCATCCAGCGTCTCCGCCAGTAGATGTAGACTCTCCCCATCCATCGTCTGCTGCAGCATCTTCTGTTCCAAATCCAGCGTCTAGTTCCTCTTGTGAAAGGCCGCCACCTTCAAAACGCTTAAACATGCGTTGGTTAAACTCGTCTAAAGTTAATCTTTCTTCTAAATTATCTTCCGCGTATGCATCCAAAATACCTGATTTGACACCTTCAATAAGATATTTAGTGATCTCATTATTATTGGCAAAAAGAGGCTGATTCTGTTTTTCTCTCAAATCCACTCGTCTCCATAAACCCACTTTGTAGGCCACGTTTGATTCATGAATTGGGCGTAATGACAATGGATTGAGCCCATTGTCCGATTTTTCCTGACCAAAGGCTACCTGACTGATAATTAAACCAGTCAAAATAGCTAGCGATTTGAATTTTTTCATTGACATTTAATTTAAAATTATTTCAAAGGAATCTGAACGGTCATCTCTCCAACATTGACTTCTTCGGTTTCTCCTTTAAAGTTTCTTCGCATTACTTTATTAATAGTAATAACATAACGATCTCCAGGCTCAGCATTGCGTGCAAGGTCATTTAAACTTTGATTTCCGCTGATTCCTTTCAAGTTTCCTTTAGGTCTAACCCCAGAGGCTAAGAAAACGTCATAGTCTGTAACTTTGAAACTAGCATCTTCGGGATTGTTATTTTTAAAATCCTCATCTGATATAGCTACAACGTTTATCGTTCTTACAGATGAAGCAGAAAGGCCTCTCTGGCTAACATTATCTGTTACTGGTGCATTATTAGCCAATACTTGAATAGTTGGCTTAGGTACACGTCTCACTTTAAAAGGGAAAGATTGTAAGTTTATCCCATCATTGTTTACGTTTAGTACCACCTTATTAGCATTAGGCACTACTGTTACGTTACCTCCTCCACCAGCAATAAAGTCTGCACCTTGACCACTAAAAGTAGGCTTAAATAGAACGCCTAGTCCTGGAGAGCTGGTTTGAAGTTTATTGGCACATCTGAAATAAAGTGCTGGCAATGAAGCCGACTCTAGTTGTACAGATGGTTTAAGTACCGTATAAGTTTCTTCTTGCTCTACTAACTCTGTTGAACCGTCTGGTTTCGGATAGGAGATAGTCGCTTTATAAGTTCTTTTTAATTGTCCGTTTGAATCATATTCTCCACCTTGAGCTCTAGTCTCATAAGTTCCTTTACCATCTACTACAGCTAAAGGAGAGCCATTGATACTGATTTTAGGTGTAATAGCACTAGAGTATGCTCCAATGGCCACATCAGCCTTATATGTTTGTCCTGCCACTACCGTTCTAGAATCTGGAATTACTACGGCAAAAATCTTATCAAATTTTATTTCTTTAGCTCCAACTTGTTGAGCAAGGTGACTTAACACTTCTGCCTCTTGTCTTCTTAGTTCAGATTGTTTCTGGCTTAAAGAAGCTAATGCAGCAGGCACAGGAGTAGCTAAAAACATGACCTGAGCAAAATCTTTGTTTAGTTCACCTGGGTCTTTAGTTCCGCTAAATGCAGGGTCGTCTTTTGCATCCGGTGCTAAATCTGAAAGAGTAACCGCACCTTTGGTATACTTAGCTATTCCAGTGGAATACGCTCTTAGTAACTTTTGCAGTTTATAACCTTCACCATCTTTCTTGTTTCCACTACCTACAAAAATGTTAGATATTTTCTCTTCCTCGGCAAGATTTATAATTTGGTTGGTTTCTGGGTCAATACCCTTTCCAGCTTCCTGTATAATTCTTGTTCTTAAAGTTTCTATATAGCTATTTATCCTAGAAGTAGAACTTCTTACACTATCGGCAGCGTGTAAAAGAAGTACATACTCTGGTTTGTTTCCAGCTTTATCCACTGCAACTTTCATAGATTCTATGATTCTTGCATTGGAGGTATTTGCTTGAGTATTTGCTGCTATAAGACTATTATCAATTGTAAGGAATTTCTGAAGAATCGAATTGCTGACCTGTAAAGCTAACATTGCTGTCAACACCAGGTACATCATATTTATCATCTTCTGCCTAGGTGATTCTTTTCCACCAGCCATAATATCTTTGTTTTAAACGGTTTAGTATTTCTTTTAGAAGTCTCTTTTCTAACCTTTCATTGCTGAAAGCATACTTCCGTATACAGAGTTCAGCGAAGTAAGGTTATTTGTAAGCTTGTTAAGCTCTTGTTTGAAGTTCTGAGTATCCTTAGAAGCTTCAGACATATCAGACATCGCAGAAGAGAGATTGCTGTAAAAAGAATTCATTGCTTTAAGATGCTTATTGGTATCCTGAAGCTCTAATTCGTAAACCGCGTTTAAAGCACCCATGTTTTGAGTGATTTTTTGAAATTGATCTCTATATTCTTGAGCATCTTTAGTGGCATCCGCCATGCTGTTCATAGCTGTTACAGCCACGCCATAGGCATTATTCATTTCACCAACTTTTTTCGATGCTAGAGTTACATTTGCTGCATATTCTCCAGTAGCTACTGTGGCGTCAGATATTTCACCAAGGTTGCTAACGGTGCTCGTTAGTTTATTAAAACCAACTTTAAGATTATCAAAAATCTCGTTATCCATGCCAGAGTTAGCGAGCATGTCGTCCATTTTGGAAGTAAGACCTGCATTGGCTACAGAGCTAGTAGCTCTTGGAGCTCCCGTGTAAGTCTCATCTAATTCTGGATAAACCTTTTCCCATTTATAATCTTCATCTGGTCTTAAGACAGACTGGAAAGCATAAATCAAGAAGATGAGTGCCTCAGTACCAAGACCAATTGGTAAAGCTACACCAGCCCAATCGTAATGTTGAATTTTACCTAACGCACCGACAATTACTACTGCCGCTCCAAGTCCGTAAAAGAAAGGAATTATTTTATCCCAAAAAATGCTAGGTTCTCTATTTGCTGCCATTAGAAAGTTAATTAAATAATATGAATTTGGTTTATTTTATGAATTAGAAAAAGCGGGTTTTAAGCCGCTTAAAATTATTGTTATTCTCTTCCTGGTATAGAACCAAGTCTATCCACTACGTTTCTGAAACCGATATAAGAACGTCTTGTGCTTCTATATTCAAAAGTAGTTGTACCTGTCTCTAAAAAGTAAGCTACATCTTTCCAAGAACCTCCTTTAATCACTTTTCTTGGCTCGTCTGGGTCATCATATACTGGATTTAAATCCCAAGTGATAGGCATGTATGACTCAGAATAGGCATCTTGTGTCCACTCAGACACGTTTCCTGCCATATTGAATAAACCAAAATCATTTGGATTAAAAGAGTTTGCAGGTGCGGTGTACGGGTATCCGTCTGCTCTATAATTTCCTCTGTATGGTTTAAAGTTGGCTAAGAAACATCCTTTGCCATTGGCTACATAAGGATTACCCCAAGGGTATTTAGCTCCTTCTTTACCACCTCTAGCAGCCCATTCCCATTCAGCCTCAGAAGGTAGTCTAAATCTTGGCGATTTAAATTGTCCGTTTTCTTCTCTATATGCGTTGTACTGTTTTGTTCTCCACTCTGAGAAATATTGAGCGGCATCCCAGCTCACACCTACTACTGGATAAGTATCAAAAGCCGGACTAGAGAAATAATACTCCGTCATTTGGTCTCCGTTATGATAGGAGAAATCTCTACTCCATACCGTACTGTCAGGAGATAATTTTGAAGTAATATATTCTTCTCCAAGTACAGATACCGAATCTGCAAACATATAGTTTACAAATGTCCTGTACTCGTAATTGGTTATTTCCGTGTCGTCCATATAGAAAGGATTAATAGTAACCCTTTTATTCATAGAGACTCTAGAAGATAGAATGTCTTGATCTGCCTGGCCCATGATATAAGAACCAGAAGGTATCAATACCATTCCAGAAGGTGCAGTTTGCTTATATCCTTTTCTGGCTGTGGCCACAATTTCCCCATTGGCCAAGCCACTCAGTCCATCGCCAGCGATATCACCTCCTTTTTTGCCTATACCCACTTTTTCCATGGTTTTGTTAAGGAAGCTACAACTCTGCATGGTAAATAGCACGGGTACTGCTATTAGCAAAGTCTTCGATAATGTTTTAAATAGACGCCTGTTCATATAAACAAGAAATTAATTATTAGTATATAAAGCCTGTTAAGTCCTAAAGAACAGACTAAAAACGCTGTCTGTTTCTTTATTATTGTGAAAATAAGTTAAAGTTCAAAGAAAATACACAAAGCGGTTTTCTATGGACGTAATCTATTTTCAAGAGTTCAATTTGCATAAATCATGCCAACTGAATTCAATTTTTAATAATGATTTTTTCTATCTACGGATTTAGTCGCATTCAAGTCTAGTTTCATTATTAGTATCTATATCGCGGAGTACGAATAATAGATTTCTTTCCCGAACGTGGGGCACTTAAGGTATAGGAAAGCATAAATTCATGAGACGTGGGAGCCTTTGCTAGATCTCCAAACACCACGTAATCAAAAGCATACCCTAATTTTACCTTATTATTCAGGAAGTTTCCACCTATTAGGAAAGAAGCCGCATCTTGCCAACGGTAATTTAAGCCAGCCCAGTAGGAGGAGTTATAAGAAAGCAAACCTCCAATTTCTGGCGACACCGTTTTAAAATCACTTTTTATAACAAACATTGGGGTAAAATCCAATGTATATGAAAGTCCAATTAGCACACTACCATTTAAATATAAACTCCTATTTAAAGGGTTTTTACCCGTCAATGTAGAGAATCCAAAAGATGGTTGATTAATATGCTTTACAGATAATCCCAACTGATACGAAGGGTTGTAAAGATATATACCTGCACTTACATCCACATGAGATTCACTAATCTTACTGGTTGGTATGGCACTATCATCAGGTTCTCGGGGAATAAACTCTCCTCCGTCTAACGATCTTGAATATAAGCCAGATGAAATACCAATTCCAAGAATGTTATTTGCTATCCTTTTATGATAAGCGTAGGATAGGTTGATTTCCCGATTGCTGTTTCCACCACCAATCTGGTCATTCATAAAGTAGATACCTACACCACCTTGTAGCTGAGAAATAGGGATAGAAGCAGATAGTAATTGACTTTGAGGAGCACCACCAGAGCCACTTGTTCCTGTATATCCCGTCCATTGTGTCCTATAAAACGCAGAGATATTAGTTTTTCCCCCTAGACCAGTTGCACCAGGATTTAGATAGAAAGAATTAAAAACATATTGCGTAAACTGAGGGTCTGACTGGGCAAAGGAGTATTGTCCAAAAAGGCCTAAAGCCATGACCAATAACAGTTTTCTTAAGCTCGACAGTTTATTCAAAAATTTAATGTTTTTAATAAAACGACTCGAAGTAGTTCCAATTATACAAGGATAACAAATTTTATCAACATAAAATCTTTGGGAAGCATAATTTGAGACCGTTTTAATAAAAGATATTGTTTTAATTCATTTATAAACCGTTGGCCTCTTTAATGTAGAGTTCTAAAGCACCGGCCATAGAAGGAGCATTTGGAAGCGGGGCTTGTATGTCAAGAATAAGTCCTTCGTCCAGAATCGCTTGAGCTGTGGTTGGCCCAAAAGCCGCCAATCTCGTTTTCTTCTGCTGATAACCCTCAAAGTTCTGTACAAGTGCCTGAACTCCAGACGGACTAAAGAAGCAAATCACGTCATAGAAAACATCTGTCAGATCTGATAAATCTGCAGGGCCTGTTTCATAAATAATAGCCTCTGTCAATGGAATGCCAGCGTTTTCCATAATGTCAGGAATGGAGTCATTTCTGATATTTGAACATGGGAAAAGATATTTATCTTTCTTATGCTTCAATATAAAAGGTTCCAAATCCATGGCGGTTCTCTCTCCAAAGAAAATCTTACGTTTTCTTATCGTAATGTACTTTTGAAGATAGTTGGCCGTTTGTTCTGAAATGCAGAAGTATTTCATGTCAATGGGCATCTCAATCCTTAATTCGGCACAAAGCCTAAAGAAATGGTCAATGGCATGTCTACTTGTAAAGATGACTGCTGTATGACTAAGTATATCTACTTTTTGTTTTCTAAACTCTTTAGCGGACAAACCGTCAATAGCAATAAAGTTTCTGAAGTCCACCCTAATCCCATAGTCTTCTTTTAGTCTATCGTATGGTGTACTGTTCTTTCCTGCTTTGATAGGATCAGATAAGGTTACTAAAATACTTTCTACCTTTCTATTCCTTTCTTGCATTTGGTCTTGCTCTAAATTTTGACTCATTCTAGAGTAGCGTATTTTTATTGTTAAATGGGTTAACGAAATTCAGGATATTAAGCAAGAATTTGTTTTTACTGAAATAACCGTTATTGACTTAGCCTTTTCATCACTCTCCATGTTATTTAAATCTAGAAGGCAAATCTAATACCTATGAATATTGGCAATATTTCAACGACACAAAGATATGCAAATAAATAAAGACTTTGAATATCTGTACTTTTTAAAATGGTAAAGTAAACAATAGTGGTTCTAACCATATAGATTAAAACAGCCGTTACGAGTACCAAGGTAGCATAGTTAGGCTGCTCTAATGGATGAGATAGGATAAGGGTGTAAAGCGTAATACTTGCTAATAAATAGAAAACTAAATTGAACTGAATTAGCTTGAAGTAGTGAATATTTATGGATTTCTCAAGCCCGAAAAGGTTACCTACAATGTTTAGTAAAAAATATTTTCCGAAGTATCCTGCTAGGCATATAAGTACGGCTCTTAAGAAAACGAAAGAAAATGCTAAACCAGAGAGGCTTTCAATTTTAGGAAATTGGTTTTGGAATATGAAGATTCCTTTCCCTCTTAATAGTATATATATAAAGCTGGAAACCAAACTCAATAAAACCACATAAATGATGTTTATTTGGTTTAAAGGTTTGCTAATGAGTAGTCTAGTATCTCTTATTTTTACGGTAAAAATGTCCTTAAAATTAAAGTACTCGTTAAAAGCTTTCGGGTTAATGGAAGAAGATGCAGTTATGAAAACTAGAATAAGTGTTAACACCAAGATATAAAAATCAAAATGAGGGAGGAGGCTTCTCATTTTCATATGAAGTAGGTTGTCTCTGATAATTCCAGTGCTTTGAACCGAGTTATCAATTTTGGAGCCAATGAAAATTTCTTTATAAGCTGGATTAGTACTGCCAAAAAAAGAGACAGCTATTTCTCCACCAAAAGAGCTGAGTTCACTTATAGGTATTATAAGCCATTGTTCTGCAACAAGGTTTTTATAAAGCAGACCATTAATGAAAATGTAGCTATGGGGTACGCTTGTTCTTATTAATAAACTGGCGTGTTTATATTTTTTTACATCAAAAATGACGGTATGGGCAGCGTTTGAACCCGTAATTCCAGAAATATAAGGTAGAAAAGTTTCGTTTTCTTGGTCATAAACATGCCAATCCTTAGAAAGGTTGTTAACGACATAATACGATTCTTCTGGTCCTGATTTTGCACCAAGAGCAGATTGAAAAATGAGTAATAGAAAAAGTAATTTAAGCTTCAAGGAGGCTTTTTTTTGCAAAAGTATTGATAAGGATCTGTATATTAAACTTTTCTGTTTAAATAAGATACATAATCGGGTAATTTAGCCTCATATTCCTGATTCATTAGGGGCGAGGTCAATAAAAAATCGGCAGAAGAACGATTACAGGCAATAGGAATATTCCAAACCGCTCCTAGTCTTAAAAGGGCTTTAATGTCGGGGTCGTGAGGTTGGGCAGACATAGGATCCCAAAAGAAAATCAAAATATCTATTTTGCCTTCGGCTATTAGGGCACCAATCTGCTGGTCTCCGCCTAAAGGGCCACTCATAAGTTTGGTTATATGTATATCCAATACCTCTTCTATTAAGGCCCCAGTAGTTCCTGTAGCAAATAATTGATGCTTTTGAAGTGTTTTTTTGTTGTATTTAGCCCATTCTAATATCTGGGGTTTCATATTATCATGTGCTACAAGTGCAACTCTCTTTCGGCTTAATAGGGTTTTGTGGCTCATTCTTCGAATTGTTTTTTTTCAAAATTAGGAATTAGATTGGTTTTATAACTGTTAATAGAAATAAGACTCGGAAAAGTATTAACAATGTATTTCGTCAGGACTTTAAGATGGAATAAAAACCTCGAATAATAATTATGTCTTTTGACCCTCTGTATTTAAAAATTAAAACACTCGGCGAACTCAAGAAAAGTAAATATCAAAGTAAAACTATCAAAGACGAGTTAAGGGATAATTTGATAGAAAAGCTTAAAAATAAGGAACAGGTATTTGAAGGGATTTGGGGATTCGAAGATACGGTAATCCCAGATGTAGAAAGGGCGATTTTGTCTAAACATCACATCAACCTTTTAGGATTAAGAGGGCAAGCTAAAACTAGAATTGCCAGATTGATGGTTAATCTGTTGGATGATTACATTCCGATAGTAGAAGGTTCTGAGCTAAATGATGATCCGCTGGCACCATTATCAAGATTTGCCCACGATTTAATAGCCGAAAAAGGGGATAAAACACCTATAGCTTGGCTAGCAAAAGAAGACCGATATAACGAGAAATTAGCCACTCCAGATGTTTCTGTGGCAGATTTAATAGGGGATGTGGATCCTATTAAGGCGGCGACGCTAAAATTACCCTATTCCGATGAACGCGTGCTCCATTTTGGATTAATACCACGCTCCAACAGATGTATTTTTGTTATCAATGAATTGCCTGATTTACAGGCTAGAATTCAAGTTTCTTTATTTAATATTCTTCAGGAAGGGGATATCCAGATTAGAGGTTTTAAACTGAGAATGCCGCTTGACATTCAGTTTTTATTTACGGCCAATCCTGAAGATTATACCAACAGAGGTAGCATCGTAACCCCTTTGAAAGATAGGATTGATTCTCAAATAGTAACGCACTATCCTAAATCTATCGCCATAGGCAGGAAAATTACGGAGCAAGAGGCGGTTGTAAAAAAAGGGCAAGAGAAAATAGAAGCAGATGAGGTTCTAAAGGATTTGGTGGAGCAAGTAGCCGTAGAAGCAAGACAAAGTGAATACGTGGACTCTAAATCTGGTGTTTCTGCCAGAATGACTATTTCTGCTTATGAAAACCTGATGAGTTCGGCAGAAAGAAGGTCTTTAATAAATGGAGAAAAGGAGACCTATGCTAGAATAGGAGACTTGTATGGAGCTATTCCGGCTATAAACGGAAAGATAGAATTGGTATACGAGGGTGAAGTGGAAGGACCTGTTTATGTGGCTCAAAGCTTAATTGGTAAAGCTGTGAGAACTGAGTTTCTTAAGTATTTCCCTGACCCCGAAATTATAAAGAAAAAGAAGAGTATTAAGAATCCTTATACCGAAATTACTTCATGGTTTGCAGGAGGAAACGAAATAGATCTTTTAAATGATTTTACGGATAAAGAATACTCGGCTAGGTTAAGGGCCATTGAAGGCTTGAAGGAGTTGGTGGTTTTATTGCATCCAGAATATAAAGGTAAGCAGCAGTTATTTATGATGGAATTTGCCTTGCATGGTTTGGCAGAGTTTTCTTTAATTAGTAAACAATCTTTGGATAAAGGCTTACAATTTAAAGATTTACTAGATAACCTTTTTGACCCAAGCAAATTCTTGGCTGACGACGACGAAGAAGGAGATAATCTTTACTAAGCCGTAGGTTTGAAAAAATAAAATCCGTGTTAAAATCTTGATAAGAAGAAATTGACACGGATTTTTTTATGGAAGAAAATATATTTAGGCTTCTTGTAATATAGCTTGAAGCTCTTTTACACCTTGAAACTTGGCATGCATAAAAGCGGTGTTTCCTCTTTCGTCTACCTTGGTTTTATCTGCACCAGCCGCTAAAAGTAGCTTGGCAATAGCTGTTTGACCGAAGGTGCTTGCATAAATAAGAGCCGTGGCTCCATGACTGTTTTGAATGTTCACTTCCGCATTTTTGCTTAATAGCATTTCTACAATCTCCTTGTAGCCTTTAAAGCATACGCCCATTAGTGCCGTATTTCCGGCAGCGTCTAGAGCATTGATGTTAGCACCTTTTTCTAAAAAGTATTCTGAAATCTCTAACTGCTCTGAGTACGTGGCCAGAACTAATGGCGGAAAACCTCTGTCGTTTTTAGTTTCTAAAAGAGCTGGGTTTGCGTCTAGCTCGACTTTAATTTGTTCTAATTCTCCTTTCCTGATTAAATCGAAAAAATCCATGTGATTTGATTAAAAAAAAGGACAGCCAGACTGGCTATCCTTTCATGTGGTTTTTAATATTAATAAGAGCCTAAAGGTGTAATTCCTAAGACTTTTCTTACTCCTGCACCATAAGCAGGGTCGGCTTTGTCAAAGTGAGCTAATTGACGCTCAATAATTTCCATAGAAACACCTTCCATGGCTGCGGCTATATTATTGAACAACCTTTCTTTTTGGTCGTCATTAAATAGTCTAAAAAGGTCGCCTGGCTGCTTAAATTCACCAAAAGTGTCATTTTCTTCGTATCGTTGAATATCGCCATCAATGCCCATCGGTGGTTCCAAAACAGATGGATCCTCTACTGGGCCACCTTTAGTATTTGGCTCGTAGTAAGCATCTGGATTACCAGAGTTATTGTCGAAGAAACGCATGGAGCCATCTTTATGATAATGGTTAACTTCTGATAAGGCGGCATTGGCTGGTAAGGCCTCATAATGCGTTCCTAATCTATATCTGTGAGCATCAGCATAAGAGAAAATTCTGGCTTGTAATACCTTGTCTGGAGAGAAACCTATGCCAGGAACTTTATTAGAAGGCGAATAGGCCGCATTTTCTACATATTGGAAGTAGTTGTCTGGGTTTCTGTTTAGTTCAATAACTCCAACGTCAATAAGAGGATAATCGCCATGAGGCCAAACTTTGGTCAAATCGAAAGGATTGTAAGGCGTTTGTTCCGCTTCCTTTTCAGGCATTATTTGAATTTTAACAGCCCATTTAGGGAACTCACCTTTTTCAATAGTTCCAAAAAGCTCTTCTTGATATTTCTCACGCGTTTGACCAATGACCGTAGCCGCTTCATCATTGGTATAATGTTTATGACCTTGCATCGTTTTGAAGTGAAATTTCACCCAAAAACGCTCACCATCGTTGTTCCAGAGAGAATAGGTATGAGAACCGTATCCGTTCATAAACATTGGTGCCTTAGGAATCCCTCTATCCGACATCAATATGGTTACTTGGTGCAATGATTCCGGTACCTGAGACCAGAAATCCCACATGGCTTCAGGAGAGCGTAAGTTAGTTTTTGGATGTCTTTTCTGTGTTCTAATAAAATCTGGGAATTTATAACCATCTCTTATGAAAAATACTGGTGTGTTATTACCTACTAAATCCCAGTTCCCTTCTTCGGTGTAAAATTTTAAAGAGAAACCTCTCACATCTCTTTCCGTATCTGCAGCTCCCATTTCTCCTGCCACGGTAGAAAATCTGGCTAGCATTGGCGTTTGTTTTCCTACTTCAGAGAAAACTTTTGCTCTAGTGTATTTAGTGATGTCATGCGTTACAGTAAAAGTACCTTGAGCACCCCAGCCTTTGGCGTGAACTACTCTTTCTGGAATTCTCTCACGGTTTTGATGAGCTAATTTTTCAATCAGTTCATAATCCTGTAATAAAACAGGACCTCTGTTTCCTGCTGTTAGTGATTTTTGATTGCTTCCTATGGGTGCTCCAGCGGAAGTGGTGATTCTTTTTGCCATTTCTATTCGGGATTGATTGTTGTTCTTTTTTTATGTTGCTCAAAAGTAGAGGCTTATTTGCGATAAGTCAAACTGATATTATTTATGAATAGATAGATAATATTTATATGTTACTTTTGAGACTTGATAATAAATTACTTATCAAAAGCTAAGGCTTAAGATACAAAAAAAGGAGATGAATATACAGCAGCTGGAGTATTTATTAGCAGTAGATCAGCATCGGCATTTTGCCAGAGCAGCAGAAGCATGTAGTGTGACCCAGCCTACATTAAGTATGATGATTCAGAAATTAGAAGAAGAGTTAGGTTTAAAGATTTTTGATAGAAGTAGACAGCCTGTGTGCCCTACAGACGCAGGAGAGCATATGCTAATGCAAGCCAGGAAGATTCTTTTAGAAGTAAGGCGGTTTGAGGAAATGGCTAGCGAAGCAAATAATTTCTTAGGAGGCGAATTGAGGGTAGGAGTGATCCCTACCATTGCACCCTATTTATTGCCGCTGTTTATTCAGTCGTTTGTTGAGAAATACCCTGATGTTAAGCTCAAAATTAAGGAGATTATTACAGAGCAAATTTTATTACAATTAGACAAAGGAGAATTAGATGTAGGTATTTTGGTCACTCCAGAAAGCGATAAAACGCTAAAGGAAATACCGCTGTATAGCGAATCTTTTGTGGTTTATACGCCAAGGCACTTTGATAAACAATACCTGTTAACCGAGGATATTGACGTCAACGAACTACTTCTTCTGGAAGAAGGGCACTGTTTCCGGTCACAGATTATTAAGTTTTGCGAGCTCAGAAAAACCAAAGGCAATAAGGTGGAATACACCTCCGGGAGTTTAGAAACACTCCGATACCTGGCAGACAAACATCTCGGTATTACTATTTTGCCCGAATTAGCTACCATTCATCTTACGGAGGCACAGCTAAAAAATGTAAAACAGTTTGCCGACCCTAAGCCCGTACGCAAAGTAAGCTTAGTGACCAAAAGGGATTTTGTTAAAAGGAGATTGATAGATGTTCTAGCAGAAGAGATTAAGGCCAATTTACCAGAATCTCTTCATAAAATGAATGTAAACCTTATTCCGTTTTTGAGGTGAAGGTTTATAAAACCATAAATTCTACGCGTCTGTTTTTCTTGCGGTTTTCTTCAGTGTCGTTAGCGGCTATGGGTTCTATTGGTCCTCGTCCTACAGCCGTTAATCTATCTTGATTTATGCCTTTTTTTGTTAAATACGCGATAACCGACTGACATCTATCTTTTGATAGTTTCACATTTAAAAAGAAGTCGCCACCATTATCTGTATGACCTCTCACCTCTATTTTAACACCTTTATTTTCCTGAAGAATCTTAACTAGCTCGTCTAATTGGGCAAAGGATTCTTCTCTAAGAACAGGGCTACTTTGGTCAAAATAGATATTTTCTAGCGTTATTTTTTTTCCTCTTGTTATTTCTCCGAAGGTTACACTTTTAATAACTTCGGGAGTGCTTGTTTCTTCATTATTTGCGGCTAATGAAGAGGTTAAATTCTCTATTAAATAAATATCTCTTTCAAATTCTGCGGATTTTATCCAATCCAAAGCTAAAAGCCTTTGAGAAATAGGTTGAAAGCCAGGTTCGTCTACTTGAAGAACGTATTCTTTATCAGGTTCTAGATTGGCTACAAATTGACCATTGTCAAATTCTTGAATAGTCTTTCTAGTCTTCAAATCGGTTACTTTAAAAGCTGCCCTAGGAAGTGTTTTATTGTTTTTCTTATCAATAATCCTAAAGTAGAAATCATAAGCATTTTTCTGTGCTAACAGCGTAGTACTCACTCTTTCCATTAGGTCTCCTTCAAAAATTAATTGATGAGTTTCGGGCTTTATATTCTCTCCAGAGAGTACAATCTCAAATTTATCTCCTTCTGTTCCTTGAATAAAAAACGGGGCGTTCCCTTTTGATGTGTTATTACTAGATACTTGAGGGTAAATTTCTTCTTGCGTAAACCGATCAATGGTAGTAACTTTTATTTCATGTTTCTTAATCTTAGCGGGAATTGACTTAAATAATACTTGTGTGTTTTGGAGTAGGCTATTTAAAGTTTGCTCTGAGTTCTGAAAGCCATCTGCCAGCAATTGAATACGGTATTTACCATTCTTATTCAATTTTCCGATAGCCTTTCCTTGGGCATCAGAAATGAGTTGAAGAACACGATTATTGTTTTCGTCAAAAACATAAAAAACGGCATTTGGTATGACACTTCCAGTTTCTAAATCCGTGGCTAAAAGTTCAAGGGTGTATTCGTCCAAGGTGAGTTTAAGCTCAAGATCGATGATCTTATTACCATTTTCTGGTAATTCAATATCTACACTTTTTGAAAGAGGAAAATAGTTTTGAGCTTTACCAATAACCGTAATTTGGTCATTTTTAATAAGTGCTATTTGAAGTTGACCATCTTTAATGGCAGTTTTTACTGTGTCACGCTTCGTATGAGATACTAATAGTATTTCTCCTGAAAGCGGTTTATTGTTTGCTGCATCTAGAAGGCTAATTTTTAAAGCACTTGGTAGTTTTGGTGCCAATTTCACGGTCACTCTTTTGTCAGAGTTCATAGGAGGGATTTTGGCTTCAAATTGCAAATAATCTTTGGCATTTATTTGAAGGTTAAATTCATCACCTTCATTCACTTTTAAAATATGTTCATTGCCATTTAATATTGGCGTCTGGGAAATGTTCTCATTGCTTTTTCGAGTTAATTTGAAATCTGGATTGCTAATGAATTGCCCTGTTTCTTTGTCGATAATTCTCAGAATCAAAGCATAAGTGGTAACAAATTTGGCTCCCTCTCTTTTTTCTCCCTGGGCAGATATTTTTTCAGACTCGGTTTCTTGTGAATCGGCTATGAGTTCTAATTCTTCTATTGGTGCATTTGCCTTTTTAACAGATGAGATTAATGGTTTATTCACCTCCAAAGCAGGAGTTATGGCTTTGGGCGACTCCGTCACTTTAAATGACTCTTTTTTCTCAGTAGCCGTTATATTTTCGGATATACTTAAGTCTTGATTAGTAAGTGCTGTGTCTGAACTAGGTTTTGAGATGTTTGTAGGGTTATTATAACTGTTAGGGTTATTGCTCACCAAGGCTATTTTCTCTTCCGTGCTAGTGGGTATTTTGGATAAATTAAAGTTCAGCGGAATAGGCTCACAGTCAACTAAAAGCTCATTTTTGATTTCATAAGAACTCGTGAAAAACGCTGGAAGGTTAACAGAAAGTTCATAACTTTTTCCAAAAGGGACAATGGCTGTAAATCTACCGTCTGAAGGGTTATTATCAAGTACGGCAATAATCTGTGTACTTTCTTTTTCTTTCACCACCACCTTGGCTTCTATGGGTTGTTTAGAGATGGAATCCAGTACAAAGCCTTGTATAGTGGCACTTCGAGCAGGTCTTAAAGATTCAGGAATTTCTGTGGTATAAATGTCGCCATTGCTTACATAATACATTAAATCACCACAAGGACTTACAGATACAAAGAGGTCAGACTTTTTAGTGTTAACAAATTCCAAGTTTATGGGTGCTGACCAGCTTCCATTTTCCTGTAAGATGGATTTATATAAATCAAAATCTCCTCTTCCATCTTTTCTTATGGATGAAAAAACCAAAGTTTTACCGTCCGCCAATATTCTTGGAGCTTTCTCGCAAGTACCATTAATAGGTTCAGGTAATTCATATGGAGAACGCCATTTTCCGTTCCTAGCTTTTTCGGAAACCATGATTCGGTAGCATTGCTTTCCTTCTACTACTTTCCCTAATATTTCTCTGGTAAAATATAATCTTTTTCCATCTGGAGAAACGGATGGGAAGCCCTCATAGTTATCGGAGTTGACATTTGAACCAATGTTTTGTGGTTTCGTCCAACTGTCTTTTTTTCGTTCCGACATATAAATATCTTCCCTTCCGTATCCATTTTTACCAAAGTTGGCAAAAAAGAAAAGGGTATTGCCGTCATAACTGATACTGGGTCCACCCATTATTGGTGTTAGGTTTTCATTGGCATAAAGGTTAATGGGTGCTATATTCTGCGGCGTCATCCATTCTCCTGTGGGATGGAGCTTGACTTCATATATGCCAAAAAACTTGGTCTCGTATTCATCCAGTATCTCAGCAGTTTTGCCATCGGCATTAATATTGGGTACACCTTTGGCGGCATTCACATAAATGCCGTACTGGTCAGACTGGTACACCATAGTTTTGCCATCTGCCGTAATAGAAGGAGCGTACTCAATACTTTTGGGTGTATTTATGGGGCTTGGTAATCTTTTTCTTTCCTGTGCCCAGCTAATGGAAGGAAATAGTAAGCATAGAAGTAGTAGATATCGCATATTTCTATAGTTCAAGCTCAAAACTAAATTCATTTTTCTCGCTTTGGTTTTGTTCTACCTTTAGGTCAAAACCAGAGTCTCTTAATGGAGAACCCAGAAGGCTTTCCACTGTATTGGCCATGTTTCCTTTAATTTTGAAGGTCATTGGAAATTCTAAAGTTTCATTTATTGCCTTTAAATCTGCTATCGTTTGCTCGTTAATATTTAGTAGTGTGATTTGATTGCTGATGTCCGAAAGCGATTTATTTTGCTCTTCACTTAAAGCAGCAAAAGGTGTGAAAAAGGTGCTCAGTGTACATCCCTTAAGGTTTTTATAACCTGCAGTGTTAGGGCAGGAGTCTTCTTTGTTGATAATACCATCTCCATCCGTATCTGGGCAACCATTCGTAGTGGCTGAGCCAGCTTCATCAGGACAGTTATCTTCACTATCTTTTATACCATCTTTATCAGAGTCAGGACAACCGTTCAAACTTGCCAGACCCATTACCTCAGGGCATTCGTCATTTTGATCAATGACACCGTCACCATCGGCATCTGGACAGCCATTGTTTTCTAAGCTCCCTTTTACTTCTGGACAGTTATCGTCTTTATCAGGAATACCATCTCCGTCGGAGTCAGGGCAGCCTCTAAAGAGTTTGTCGCCAGGTAACTCAGGGCATTCGTCTTGAGAGTCTATAAGGCCGTCACCGTCAGAATCTGGGCAGCCACCAAACTCTTCATCTCCTGCTTTCAGAGGACAGTCGTCTTCATCATCTGGTAATCCATCACCATCGGTATCTGGGCAGCCATTAAATCTTGCGATTCCTGCTACTTCTGGACAAGCATCAGATTTGTCAAAAATACCATCTCCATCTGTGTCTGGACAACCATTGGTTTCTTTAGGGCCGGCATGTTCTGGGCAATCGTCGTCACTATTTTTTATGCCGTCTCCATCTGTATCTGGGCAACCTTTAAAAGTCCATAAACCAGGAACATTCGGACAAACATCTTTAGCGTCTGAAACGGAGTCGCCATCAGAATCCTTGATTTTCTTGGCTAATCCTGCCAAGTTAAAGCCTGCATAAACAGTAGGAGCAGGGGCGTTTGATTGGAATAAGGCGTTGATAGACTCTGTACCAAAAAATAAAGAGGCAATTCTAAAGTGTAAGCCTATGCCCATTTTTTTAGTGGTTTGATGAAATACAAAAGGAACTGAAAATTCTACGCCATCTTGCTCAAATCTGGGATATAAAGCCAATAAACCACTTGGGCTTAAGCCATGATTAGCTTTTTGGCTTGCCGTTTTGTAAACAGCTCCAAAGTGCCAGCCCTTTTGACCTAATTTAACTTCCGCGAGTAGCACCATTCTTCTAGGTAAGTATATAAATTCTCCGGCTTCGTCTGGAGCCTCCGTTTTAAGTCCTAAATACTGTAAATCACTAATGAGGTCATCAGATAGGCTAGAATTAACAAAACTCTCATTATTAAAACTTCTAGAAATTGACGATTTAGGCACATCGAATTTTCCTATGTCAATAAAGCTTATACCAAACCTCGCCAAGTATTTTGAAGTACCGGGCTCGTACTCTTCCTTGCCGTTCATTCTATATTGATAGTCAAGGAATTTTGGACGGTATTCATATATAAACCCTACGTCGAAGCCAGTTCCATGATTTTTACTTTTTAGGAGCTCTCCTATTTTAAAGGGAGCGTTAATATTCGAGCCTACGCGGCCATAGACATCTCCGCTGAAGGTTGAATTTCTGGCGTCAGCAGAACCCATTAAATTTTGTGATAATAAATTAATGGATTGATATGCAGATACCAGCTTTAGCGTTAGTCCCCCTTTAATAAAGTGCTCTTTGAAGGAATAAGGATGAGCATAACTAAAGGCAATCTCCTTTAGTCCAATAGCGTTATATGTGCCGCTTAAGTCTTCATTGCTGCTACCGGATTCAAGACCATTAAAAAGCTCGCCAAAATTTCCGCTGAGGATTTGCCCGCTTCTATAGTGGGTACTAATAGCAAATGCATTATTACGGGGCAGCTGAACCATCACAGAAGGGCCTTGGAAATTAATCTTCTGCGTATGGAAGGTTTCTTTAGAAAGTCTAAGTTCTGTTTTGCTGGAAGGAATATAGCTGTTGTAAAGCGGAGTATTCATGGTGTTAACACCAAAGCTACCAAGGTTTACCATCCATTTATGTCTGGAATCTGCCATTTGGGCAGGGTTAAAACCTACGGAATATGCGGCGGCTCCACTGGAGAGCCTGTATAAATCTAAATCTTGAGAAAATGAGACTTTTAGAAGAAAGAAAAAGAGTATAAATGTGTAAAATTTAGCCATAAAGTTGAGGTTTAAATCAGAAAGCAAGTTAATGGCTAAGCTCCTGATTTAAACTACCGAATAATAAAAATGGTTAGTTTTCACAGCCGCCAATAATGGCTTGAAACATTCCCTGAGAAAGTGGCTTGCTTTCAAAACCAGGTTTTAAAAGAATAGATACTTTAGAGTCAAACATGACACGTGATGTACCGTTTATTTTGTTTTTAGCCGTGATGGATTGGTTGGTTTCTTTTATATGATTTCCAGAGGAATAGTCATCTATGGAGGAGGTCAGGTCTATTTTGAACAAACAAGGGTCTATAATCACCACTACATCATCTGAAGCAAAACAGCCATTTGGTGCCTCTGCTTTGATGTAATATTTTCCGGAGGCTAAGACTAGTTCAGGATTTGAAAGAGTCATCGAAAACTGCTCATCAGTGAAATAACCAAGACTAGTTTGGGGTGGAAATTGGTTATTAAATACTACCGTATCCGCCATAAGATTTACGGCATTGGCAGCTATAAGTGTATCCAAAACAGTAAATGACGGGGTAGGTTTTGCATTTATTTTTAGCTGATTAGAATTGTCGCTTTTTAGATAGTTTTTAGTAAAACAGGCAGCTGTAAGTGTAATGTTGCTATTCTTCATTTCATAATTTCTGTTGGCACCCACAAAACCGTCGTTCCAAAATATAGTACCATTTGGGCAGCTGGTAGCATTTAAATGCACTATTTCCCCAATGCAAAATTCGGGAATACTCTCGGAAATACTTTTACTGTCTTTTGGCTTATCTTGATTGCTTACCGAAACCGACTCTTGAATTTCGACTGAAGGAGGTGGAGGAGGGGAGCAGTCGTATGATACTGTATATGTTTCAACATCAGAAACGCATCCAGAGATTTTATTTTTGCAGGCGACTTCATATGTTTTTGATTCATTGTTAAACCTGTAATCGAAAATAAGAATGCTTGGCACTCCACTACTGTAATCAACATTTTGCTGAACAGAAGGGTTTTTCCATAAAATTCCTTCGTATGAAGAATTACAACCTTCTGGTACTTTTACATTTATGGTTTGAGAATTACAAGGTACAAGAGTATCCTGTACCATAGGAATATTAGGTGATGGACTCGTAATTAAATAAATTGTTTTAGTTATTGAAGTATCTCCGGCTATGATACAATTGACAAAGTATTGTTCAATTTTATTGGTGTCAGAGTTATTTGACTTAAAACCAGTAGAATAATTGGCACCTGTGAAAATGAGATTTGTTAAACTTGAACTATCAAACCAGTTTACACTATCTGAGGGGCAACCCGAGGTTAGCAGAAGAGCTTCACCGCTACCACAAATGGAGTAATTATTTTTAACTATAGAAATATGTGCTTTTGAATTATCCACTTCTATAAGAACTTGTTTTCTTCCATCTTCACAGCCTGAATCTGAAACACATGCCACATATAGGGTATCGCTTTGAATAACATTATTCTGGATAAAATCACCTGTGGCAACAATGTTATTTTGACTGTTAAACCAAGTTATCGCACTATTCGAACAATAAGGGGAGATAGCACTATATGGAAGATATTCGTATGGTAAGGCACTGAGATGAACATTTGAGCCGGGGTATATTTTAATACCTGTGCCAGCAGTATTTGAAGTCTCATCATAAAGGTATTCAAGGGATTCAATGCTTGGTGTTTCATTGGTTTGGTTAGGGTATCTAAAGATATTAGTATGTGCTATACCGTCAGAATATATACCGTTTTCTACACACACTGAGTATATTTCTTTTAATTTGTAATTTCCATTGTCAAACTCATAGGGGGCTTCCGTATCGGTTTCAAAGATGTATCTAAAATTAACTTCCGGAGACCATAATACAGTTCCATTACAACCGTTAGCTACTACTTTTTGTGTTTCGTAAGAAGAATTACAAATACTATCATTCACAATACTTAATATTGGAATTGTTGGAGGATTTAGTTCTTCATTAAGAATATATTCTACTTGTCTATAATCACTCCTGCAATTGCCTTTAAAGCACGCTAAAAATATTGTTGAGTCTTGAAGAATTATTGGTGTATAGTTTTCATCAAAAGCATAGCTTACTGGGCTAAAAAAGCTGAATTTATTACCAGACCACATTAAGTTACTTTCATTTTGACAGGTTGCCGGAAACGACAAATTACTTCCTTTGTTGATGAGAAGTGTATCGGCAAATAAGGAAGGTGGGAGGTTAGTGGTCCACTCTATTTTCAAACTATCTGTTAAGGTTTGACAACCATCAGATAGTCTTTCAACTTTAAAATGGTATGTACCATCATCAGAGTTTTCTGAAATGATTTTTGAATAATTATAAGTGGTATTACTTTCATTTTCAGCATTAATATTAATAGCGTTTTTAAAGAAATCTACTTTAAATAAGCTTTCATCCTGAATATTGAAACTATTGGTCCAAGTGTATATATTAAAGGCGTTTCCTACACAGAAAAATGGACTATCAGAATTTAATTTAAGAAGTCCATTTCCGAAAATATTTAAATCTACGCTGAAACAATTATTCGTTTCAATAGTTAATGGTAAAAGATTGGAAACGATTCTGAGCTTATAATAATATCCCCCCACTATAGAAGGAGGGAAATTTAGCATAATAGCGGTTTGGTTTGGTGTTGTACTTTGACCCATTATAATAGGAAAGTCAAATTTCCCATTAGCATCAGAAAGCTCATATCTGAAAACATTGTTTTCAGGAAAGACATATCCTAAATCATAAGTCAGTTGGAAAGATTGTCCAACACATAGTTCGTTGCTATCCACACTAATGTTAAGCATATAATCTGGAGATATTAGATCTATTTGTTTTTCCACTGAAAAGCAAAATTCCCTTTGACAAACATAAACTATAGAAGCTGTATCATTTTTGTTGACATAAACATTGACATAAGAATGGCCCTCTTTATCTATATCTGAAAAATTATATCCGCCTGCTCCTGCATAATTCCATAACACTTTTCCAGCGGAGCAACCTTTAAAGTTCAATGTATTATAGGATCCGTAACAATTCACAGAATCTATTGCTAATTCAACTGAAGGAGCTTCAGGGGTCTCAACTAAAACTCTTTTTTCTGTTGGAATGCTGATACAAGTTCCATTAACGCAAGAGACACTAAAAGTCATACTAGAATCGGGGTTATGACTGAAGCCTGTAGTATTTACCCCGTCTAAAAAATCATTGTTCCAATGATATACACCCGAACCACAATTGCCAGTTGATACAATGATATTAGAACCAGGACAAATGGTATCTGTAGCAGAACTGAAATTGATTAAAGGTAAATTGTCTGGCATGGTATGAACGATGATTTCGAATTCTTCTGTATTACAAATGCTTTCTTGACACCTTGCGGAATATTTGGTGTTTGAACTTGGATTTACTACAAGCGTATCACCAATGTATCCCGTAGACCAAACAACTAAATCTCCATCACAGCCTGACGCAAATAAACTATTTGTTTGACCTATGCATATTTCATTTTTTGCAAGTAAAACAACTGGGACAGGGTCGTCATGAAAAGTGATATTTAATGCAGGTGTCCTGTTGTCAAATTCTGATATTTCTCCAATTGCTTTCAAATGATTAGAACCACAAAGCTCTGTAACACATCTTACATCAATACCCTCATTGCTCGAATTTATTATTAAAGAATCGGCATATGCTAAAATGTTGGTTCCATTATAATTTGACCATTCCACAATACCTGTTTCGCATTGGGCGTAAAGAGTAATTGCTTCTCCTGCACAGGCCTCTGTTTTATTCGAGCTTAAATTAATTGGTGCAAAAGGTTGTTGTATAATTGTTAAATCAATGTTGATAATACTATCACAACCAGCCGAATTTTGAATTGTATCTTTTACCATCATGGATGAGCTAAATAACTTACCAGATGGGGAAATATAGTTTTCGCAGGAAGTAATTGAAATACTAGAGTTTGTTGAACTCACTATATTGACCCAAAATGAACAAGAATCTTTGTTCCCTGCTAAATCAATAGCAATTATCTTAATTTCGGTGTTATTTAGAACGAAATTACCGGAAGCAGGGAATTGATATACACTATCAATTCCTACATTATCATAAATTGTTGCTTGGGATATGTAATTAGGTAACAACCCACCAGCACAGATAGAATCAGTTATATTACAATGTAAGATTGGAGGGATGGTATCTGGTATAACTGAACTATATGCCATATCATCATAAAAGAGGTCTACGGGGTTTTGAATAGTCATTGTAGGGTCAAAAGGATCTGGAAAATCTTCGTAAGCAACATTAAACTTTATAGAAGAAACACCCTCCCAGTTTAAAATTAATTTTTGATAATCGAATATTGGATTGATTTCTTGCCGGTATAGCTGTAGACCGAGATTATCAAAACCAATTATAGAAGTGCCGAATGCCATTGCTGCATCGAACTTGACCCAAAGGGATTGAAGGTTTAACGGATTTTCAAATTCTAATTCAGAAGAACTACCGCTTGAACTTTTCCCATATCCTATTCCTGTATGTGCATAAGATAAATGGTTTACTATTTTATCGGTTCCTCCGTTTATTATCCATTGGTAGGAGTCTTCAGCCCAGTTTGTAGTACCAGTTATTTCTTCAAAGTTTAAAATACCGGTTTGATTCAAATGAATGACGGTAAGGTTTATATTGATTATGCTGTCGCAGCCAGAGTTATTTGGAATTGTTTCTATAAAATTTGAAGAATGAAAATGTATGACTCCTAATGGTGAAAAGTAATAGTTACTTACTGAGGTATCAACAGAGAAACTAGAGTTATTTTTTATTTTTAAGTCAATAACGATTATGCTATCACAGCCATAAATACTTTGTAAAGTGTCTGAATACCAGCCGCTTTCGGTGTATGTGTTGCCAATAGGGGAATTGTACAATTCACAATTAGTGATTTGTACAGTATCTATTGATACTTCAATTGGATTTATATCAAACGAACATTGGGCTAAGGTATCAGAACTATTTGATAGATAAAAAGAAACAGAGTTGAGGAATGGATAATTGCTGCCCTCCATAGGTTCTTGGCTTAATGAATAACCAGCATAATCACCATTGATAGTTACCAAATTTAGATAATTAGGGATTAAAGAAGTTTGACATAAGGGTTTGAACTGTAGGGCAGTTGATTGAGGTTGTGCCAAAAGAATATGCCAACTCATCAAAGTATAAATTGACAGGAAAAGACATGTTCATCATTGGATCCATCGGATCCATTATTTCATCGTATGGGACAGAAAAACTAATGCTTGCTACTTGTTCCCAGCTAAGGTTTACTTGTTGATAGTTAACGTTGGAATTAATTGTGGATTGATAAATTTGACTTCCAGATATATCGTATCCATATATAAATGCTTCCATAGACATACCGCTTCCTTGATATTTTACCCAAAGAGACTCTATATTAAGAGGCTCAGGAAAAATAAGCTTATCGTTTGATCCACTGCTCGTTTTACCATAACCAATGCCATTTTTGGTATTAGAGCCATTTTCAATCTTGTCAACATTATTTTGCCAATGCCATGATAGACCATCTTCCGTCCAATTTGTAAGTGAATTTTCAACATCGAAATTCAATGTACCCAAATCTTGGTTAATAGTGAGATCAATAGTGATCAAACTATCACAACCAAGGGTTGAAGGTTTTGTGTATGAAAACACTTCCGAAGCATAATGAAAGGAAGCTAAATGATCTTTATAACTGGTGGTAGCACGAATTGAATTATAACTGTTAGAATTCTGGTCAATATAAATCATAAAAGTACAGTTACTGCTATTTTCGGCTTCGTCGGTAGCGGTAATAGTGACTAAAGTATTTTCTGTAATAGTAGTTCCAGCCACGGGATTCTGAATTAAGCTTATGGTTGCCGACGATTCGTCATAAGCCATAACGTCAGTAGTATAATCAGGTAGAGTAAAACTATTACACTCCGTTTGATTCATTATACAGCTAATCATTGGAAGAGTATTATCTTCAGGGGCAGAATAAATACTATAATTTAGGTCATCATAATAGGCGAAAAAACTAGACTGCAAATAGCCAGAAGGCTCAGCAGGGTCTGGCATTAATTCAAATGGGATTTGAAACGAAATAGAACTAACATTTGTCCAATTTAGTAAAGTCTGTTGGTATGAATTAATGTTATTTACTGTTTTAGAATAAGTTTCGATTCCATTTTCATCAAAACCTTTTATAGTTGAAGTTGCTATGGTGGCACCTCCTGTAATGCGAAGCCAGATATGGTTTAAATTAAGTGCTTGTTCAAAAACTAGTTTCGAAAAAGAACCACTTTCAGCTCTACCATATCCGTTTCCAGAATAAGCCTCAGTTCCATTAAAAATTTTATCATCGCCATCTTGCCAGTGCCAATTGTATCCATCCTCGTTCCAACTGATTAAATTGGGGGCAACATCAAAATTTAAAATGTTGGGCATTTGATTTATAATTAGGTTAAATGTGATGACACTATCACATCCATTGGAATTGGGAATTATATTTTGAAATGTTTCTGATTGGTAATGAAAATTACCTAAAGCATCTTTAAAGCTTGTTTGTGCGGTAATATTTTGATTGGAACTACTTTCATGGCTTACAAAAATGTTTATTGAACAAGAAGCCGTATTTCCTGCTTCGTCTGTTGCCGAAACTATAATAATTGTGTCATTAGAAATTAAAGTACCAATTGGTATATCTTGAGTGACAGTTACATTTGAACCTGTAATAGCATCAAACGCCGAAATTAAAGTAGAGAAATCAGGAATTAAAAAGCTATTACACGAGGTGGTATCGTTAAGGCAAATAATAGTTGGAGGAATTGTATCAGACGCTGTCGAATATAACGAATAAACTAGATCATCAAATTTTATATAACCATCAGATGCAGGCATGCCAAACTCGATAATTTGAGGAACAGAAAAGCTGATAGACTTAATGTCAGTCCAATTTAAATTTACGTTTTGGTAACCGGCTGCATTATTTATGCTTATAGATATTTTTACATTTCCAATATCATCATAACCGAAAATGGTAGCAGTATGTCCAAATGGATGTTGATAACTTACCCAAATTGAAGTTAAATTCAACTTTTGAGAAAAATGTAATTTAGAGTTGCTATTTGATGCAGAATATCCATGTGCAAATCCATTTTTTGGAGCCGATGCCTTGATTTCGTCTGTTCCTCCTATAAACTGCCAAGGTAATCCGTTTTCCGTCCAAATGGTTGTTCCGCTGGGTTGTTCAAAAGTCAATGTTTCCTGAGAAAAGGTAGTTAAGCTGACAAAAAGAGAGAATATGAAGTATCTCATGGTGTGTTTGGTCTAAAAAGGGTTTTATAAAGAAGCTTTCGGAAAGTTATTTAGGCCGTTCTCCTCCTCCGAGCCACAGGAAGCCTAAGCCCATCTTTCATGTGTATTTCATGGGGGCTTTTATTTTTTATGTGGCGGCTGTTAACTAAAAAGCTACGGTGAATTCTGATGAATTGGCGGGAAGGCTGTAGGACTTCTTCTAGACGTTTAAGAGTATAACTGATAGTCTGTTTTGACCCGTTTAGGTAGTGAATGTTGGTATAGTTTACATCAGCCTCCAGATAATTTATTTCGGAAAGATTATCGAGAGCGTTTTGTAAGATTTTAGTAGTCGTTTTATTCATGCTAAATTGTGGTTTAATCGAAGCACAATTTGGAAGAATATCCGCAATCCGTCAAGGATAAAATAACAGCTGGTCAGTATTTTAAATAGCTGGTTAAATAAGATTAATAAGTTGACTTATTTTCTTAAGTACGCTCTGTTTAGGAACGAAAAGTTGAGCATTGTCGAGCTTACTTTTAAGCAATTGTCCACCTCTTCTACTTGCGTTTATTTTGACATTATTGTTGAGGCAGACTTCTTTGCTGCTGTGATTATAATGCTGTAGGTAATCTAGGTTTAAGGACACGGAGTGGCTTATAGAAAAGAAATGGTGATCAGCCTCAAGTAAGCTTTTGTAAAATCCTAAATTCTTGAAAGCTTTAAAGCATTTGCCATCTTTAAGATAGATTTCACACATAATGCCGTCGGCTATTAAGTGCGTAATATCCGCAATAGGAATTATTCGTAAACCTCCTTTGGCAAGGTGTACGGTGAGTTTGTTGACTTTGTTTTCTATATTTTCCACTATCTCCAATAAACTTTCTATCCGTGGGTCATTTTCAAGTTTACTGGCAAGGGTCTTATTGTTGGTAACCTTAGTGAGCCTATCCATGCCTATTTTGAATTTCTCCTCGTCCAGTGGTTTTGTTAAAAAATATAGGGCGGAGTAATTCAATGCTTTGGTGGAATAGTCATAGGTAGGGTGTCCTGTGATAAAGATGATTTCGAAGTCGATATGTGTGTGCTTTTGTTTGTATTTTTTTAAAATGTCGAAACTGGTACCATGACCTAGTTCAATATCTAAAAGCAAGGCCTCAGGTTTTTCTCTGTCTAAGCATTCTAAAATGGCGGTTTCCTTATAAAAAGGCCCCAGTATTTCTATTTCCGGGTAGTGCTTTACCAGCGTTTTGCATATGACTTCTGCGAACTCTTGGGAATCTTCTGCTATTAAAATTTTCATAGTGGTGGTTTATTCTTTGTAGTCAATGGTTAGTGCTATTGTGGTGCCGTCTTTAGCTGAATGAATGGCAAGGTCAATGTTATAGTCCAGTTCATTAAGGATGGCAATTCTCTTTTTAACCAATTCAGTGCCTCTTGATTTATAGGCTCTTAGTTTTACTTTTTGGATTTCCTTGGCCTCTTCTATTCCTACGCCATTATCGCGTATAATTACTTTCAAACAATCTTCTCCACAGGGAATAAATTCTATGGACAAGGCACCTTTTTCGTTTTTATACAAAAGGCCATGTTTTATGGCATTTTCTATGAAAGGTTGCAATAGCATTGGAGGCACTTGATAATTTGGGATGTCTAGGGAAGGGTGCGTTATGATTTCATATTCAAATTTCTTCTGGTATTGCAATAGCTCAAAATCCAAGTACATTTTCAGAAGCTCTATTTCCTTTTCTAAGGGTATTTCCATAGAAATTAAAGAGCCTTCATCTGCCTCAGGGATAAGAGAGGCTTCCAAGAAATTTCTAATGAGGTTAGAGAGTTTGATAAGGTTACTATTGGCAAGTGCTGTATGCTGATTCAAAATCATGTTTTGAATGGTTCCAAGCACATTGAAAATAAAGTGAGGGTTCATCTGTGCCTGGCTGGTTTGAACTTGCAGCATCCGTACTTTTTGTTCCTGTCGCTTAATATGCACAAGTTGATTTCTTAGGGTTTGTTTTTGTTTTCTGCCCAGATAAATCAGAAAAAGCAAAAGCAGCATGAAAAAACTTCCGATAAGAATGACGAGCTTATGAAAGTCTGGCGACTTGTAAAAGGGAATATTTACTTTAAAAAAAATGGAAGTCTCAGGGTGTTTGGTAGAGCTAGAAAGTCCTCTTTTACTTCTAACAATTATCTGATGCGTGCCGTTACTAAGATTTGGTATGGTAAGAAGATTACTTTCGCTCCATTCAGACCAACTATTTATTATTCCTGGGATTTTGAAGCTAAACTGCGGATTGAAACTCTTGTCGGTTCCTACAGCTTCTACTCTTATGCTTAAGGTGTTTTTATTTTTCGTTAAATCGAATACGGAATTCGAATTTTGAAAGGGTATCGGGGCACCATTTAAGGCTCGAATAAACACTTTTGACTCGCCACTTTTTAATTCAAGTTTCTTTGTATCCAAGAAGCTTAAAACACTGCCGGAAGTAATCCAAATTCTGTTCTTAGAGTCTTTGAAAAAACCTGCCTGGCCTGGTTCTTCCCCTATAAAACCATTATTATAATTAAAGGAGAATACTTCCGTTTTTTTGAGGTTTTGTGTGTTGATGATGTAAAGGTTTCTATTGTCTCCAACCATCAAGTTCTCGGAATTGTATTCACCCAAGAAATAAGAGGGGCCATCTAAAATGTTTTTGAAAGCTCTTTCAAAAGTTTTTGATTTGGCATTGAATAGGTAAAGACCATTAAAGAATGTTCCTGCCCATATCCTTCCTTTTGAGTCTTGAATAAGCTCCGCAATTCTGATGTCTTTGTTGGTGTCGAAGTTGTAATATTCAAAAGTTTTCTTGTCAGGAAAATATCTACAAATATCTTTTCCTCCAAACCAATAGTTATGTTCTTGGTCCACCATAGTGCAAAGGATAATAGCATTGTTTTTAAACATTACTGTGGTATCTTCTATAGCGTAATAAGTAAATGGTTTCTTATTTTCTATGGCTATGGAACCGCCTATACCAGCGGCAATTATCTTATTCCTAAACGGGTCTTCGGCTAGATAGAAAAAATTCGCCTTATAAGGTTTTATGTTTTTTTTCTGGTTGGAAAAGAAATCATAAGCTCCGATTTCCTTAATTAGGCTCCACTAAAATTAGGGAACCAAAGCTTCCCTTGATAGTCTCTTAGCGAACGGTAATACCAGTTGTTCAAAGAATTAGTACTTATACTATTATTAGAGAGTTCTTCATATTTATTAATCGCATACTTTTGATAATCTTTCAGGAAAACTAATTTGTTTTCATCCCACTTTTGTAAGTCATAGCCGTAGCTAGAGATATAAATTCCTCCTTTTTCATCCTCTATAACAGACCAAGCATAGGGGACTTCAGACTCTTTAAAATATTTGAAACCGTTAACAAATACACAGAAAAGCCCTTTTTCTGTTCCGAAATATATTCTTCCCTTTTTGGTTTTATAATTCGTGATGCTTCCATAAGAACCGTAGAAGTCTGAAATTTTCGTGTATTTTCTACTGTTTTCTTCTAAGAGGAATGTTTGAGAGTTATGACTAAACAGGAATGGATGTGTAGTGGTGTTTAATATTTTTAAGTCATTATTTTCAGATGCTAGAATAGGAATGACTTGGCTTCCTTTGAGCAAAGAATGGAAGGATTTAGCTCCTAAAGTGCCAGAAATGTAAATGTTGCTCTCTTGATAAGAAACTCCTATAATCTCATAATTAAGTTTGACTACAGTATAAAATTCTTTGGACGTATCATTAAATGCTAGCAAACTCCCATTGGAGTAAGCCATAAGTCGATTTTCTGTTTTATTATAAAATAATTTCAGGATTGTTTGCCCTATAGTATGGTTATCGGGGCAAGCATTCGTAACAAACTGGACGACGTCATCTTTTATTACGAAAACGGAATCTCTATTAACAAAGTAAATTTCTTTTTTGAATTCTACAGGGGACCTATACTCTCCTATGGTTTGAGTTTTATAGTTCTTAAAGTTGGCACCATCAAAACAGCCTATTCCAGATTTTTCATAAGTAAACCATATTCTCCCATTACTATCTTCAAACAGGTCGTTGACATAATTTCTCAACATACCATCATTATGATTGAAATTTTCAAAATTTTGACCGTCAAATTTGCTCAGACCTCCCTTATGTCCAACCCATATATAACCTCGTGAATCTTCTATAGTACTTAATATTTGTAATTGACTGAGGCCATTTTTAGTGGTGTAATGAAAGGTAGGGTAGTGTTGAGCAATAGCTACGAAATGTTGTAACGACAAGAGAGCTAACGCTAATGAACAAATGACGTATCGCCAACAAGACGATTTGTGATTTGATGAAATCATCTTCCAAAAACTAAAAAGTCATTTGAGCTTTTTTTCTTCTAGCCACCGGTAGCCTTTGGCCGTCGCTCATGAGAACCTCAAATGAATTTTTGGTTTTAATATGTTTGCAGTTCACTAAGAAGCTTCTATGGATACGGACGAAGTCTTCATTGGAAGCCAGAATTTCTTCAAACCGCTTGAGTGTATAACTAAGCGTTACTTTGTCGCCATTGGTATAATGAACGTGTGTGTAGTTAACAGAAGATTCAAAATAAGCGATACTATTTTTCAAGAGGATGGCTTTTTGGATAACTCCTTTTGGGTTCTGTGAATTAGACATAATAATAGGGGTTTATTTTTAAGTAAGATGTGGTGATAAATCAAAACTATAAAGTGTTTAAACGGTAGCATATATTTTTCGCTATCATTTCTTTCGCAAATTCGCAACCGTCGTTTTGGCTGTTTAAAGGCCGATAATTACTCGCTTTAGCGTCAAAGAAAAATACCTAATTCGTTAAAGAAAAGCGAAATGTGCTCGGATTTTTAGAAGTCAATACTGGTAGCTTTACCTTGGTAATAATTATTGTCTATGAACCAAGTGTCGCCTTCTTTTATCAATTCGTATATCTGTTCGTTTTGAACATCATAGCTGATCGTATATTTTGATTTTTCCGAATCATACCATTTCAAAAACCAATGTTCCGAAGTTTTCACTACTGCATTATTACGTTCGAGGTCAATCACCTCTAAGGAAAAAAGCTTTTGATAGGAAGGGTTTTCTTCAGGCTGACTTAAGGTTCTATGGGTGTTTTTGTTCTCTTTTAAAAGAGTGAGTATGGATTTATAGGCGGAGCCCGTTTTTAAATAGTAGCTGGATATCTCAGAACTATCAACTATAGGGAGTGACAGAAATGCCTTAAATTGGCTTTTGTTGGCACTTTTTATAACCTGGATTATTTTTTCTTTTTCAGAGCGTACTTGTAAATAGTAATAACAGAGTACAGCAGTTATGGTGACAATTAAAAAAACAGATATCATTATACGTCTCGAAAATGATTTACGCTCAGTTTTATTTACTGCAATTTCCGAAGCATAAAGCTGAAATGAATCATAGTTAAGATACCTGGAAAAAGCATTAAGGGAAGCCTCTGAATCGCCTCCCTTTGTTTTGTCAAACCTATTTACGGTGTCTCTACTGACGGTGCAATTGGTAGTCCTGCTTATTTCTGCTGCTAAGGCAGTATAAAACTTAGATCGTCGGTTGTTTTTTAAGGGGTCATAAACGCCAAAAGACGACCATTTCTCTTCCCATTCATTTTTAATCTTAGCTTCAAATTCTATTCTAAGTTTATCAATGAATTCCATTGGTTTTACATTAAGTTAAAAAATTTAGGTTCCGCTTTCTTCTCGCTATCGGTAGTCTTTGTCCGCTTCTTAAAAGCACCTCAGAATTGCTTTTAGTAGACACAAAATCGAAGTTGACAATATACCTTCTATGTATTCTAACAAAGTTGTCGGAGTTTTCTAACATCTCTTCAAACCGCTTTAAGGTATAACTGAGAATATGTTTTTGTCCATTTTTGAAATGAATTTGCGTATAATTTACATCGGCCGTGAAGTGCGTTATTTCTTCAAGGTTACCGATGATTTTTTCAACATTGGTAGATAAATAGTTCATAGATAGGTTAAATGGATTTTAGGCTAAGCGAAAAAGGATGGTTTGCTACCTTTCAATAATTCTATAAAAATCACTATTTTCAGTTATGAACCTTTAGCAAAGGTTATTCTAGCTCTTTGCAAACCTTTTGCAAATAACTTAAAACCATTAACTTGCAGCCACTTACCATAAACCACAATGAATCCAGAAAGACTTTATACCCAAAAACTAAGAGAGGCTGTCCATGATAAAATTCGAGAGAATTGGGACAAAGAGAAGCAAGTGACCTTCGCTGAAACATACGAGGGGCTGCACTCTATAAGCAATAAGGATGGATTCTATAACGAAATTAAAGACGAAATAGATGAAGCCCTTACACGGAGGTATGGCTTAGAAATGGCCAGTAGGAAAAGTGTATCTAAGGACTCTATAAGAAGGTTTTTGGATATAACTTATGATAAAACCTTCAGCGATAAAAACAAGGATGCTTTTACGGTCTATTTGGGTTATAAAGACTTCAAAGATTTTTGTCTTAAAAATAAAGTAGAAAAAAAGAAAAATATCTTAAAGGCACAAACGCTTATCCGTAAACCTTACCTGATAGTGTCTGTTTTTTTTCTCCTAACACTGATTTTACTTTACTGGAGTTATGCTGGACAAATTGAAGATTCTAAGCTAGGTTTTGTGATTGATAATGGTGACGAGATATTTCTTGAGGATGTTGTAGAGCTAGATTATGATCTAAAGGACTTGGATTATAACAGAGCTTTATTTGATATAAATGGGCAGATTGAGATAATTCAGAAAAGAGAAGGAAACTTAAAATTTAAAGTTCGGTCGCCTGGTCGGAAATATATTAGGCTTTTAGTGGATGGCAAAGCTATAATGACCAAACCTTTTTTTGTGAAAACAAGAGACTGGTGGGCAAGCGTCAATTTAAATAGGCCTATTAGTGAATATCCATTTATTCAGGATGGCATAATGAGGTTACCATTAGAGTTAGCTCCATCTCATTTGCCAGAAACCTATGGTAATTTCCAAGTCTTTAAAAACTTCAATGTGAACGCCGATGCTCTAGTTTTTGAAACTCGTGTAAAGAATTCTCCAGAAATTGGTGGGTCTTGGGCTTATGACGTAAGTCTTAATCTCTTTGGGGAAAATGGAAATCACTTAGCATTTAACCTATTAGCTCCCGATGCCATCATTTATGCTAATTTGGAGATAGCCGATACACACTTTGAAACACAAGAGGAAAGGGCACTACTGAGTAAAATGGGTGTTGATTTGTCGTATTGGAGGAATGTCAAAGTGATTTTAAAGAATCAAAACCTACAGATATTTTTAGATGAGGAAATCATTTTTGAAAGTCCATATATAGGGCAAATAGGTAGTTTATGTGGTGTTCAATATTTCATAAAGGGTAGAGGGGCTGTGGATAATATAAAAATTTCAAATCTCGACGGAAAAGTCGTTTTTGAAGACGACTTTATTAGATGATATAAGAAATCACAGATTTCAAAAATGATTTCTTCTATATTGAAGAACTTATCCTAATGCAAATGAAAATACTGAAGTTTTTACCACTGCTTTTATTGACTTTAGCCTGTCAACCTCGCGAATCCTATCTTGTTCAAACAGACAAAGGGCTTATTGAAGGTTATGAGAAAGGTGACCTAAATATTTTTAAAGGAATTCCTTTTGCTGCACCGCCCGTAGGGCTTTTAAGATGGAAAGCACCAGTGGAGCATGATCATTGGGATGATAAATTGGAATGCAAGGCGTTTTCTGCCAGCCCCATGCAGTCAGAACCAAAACCTTTTGCCATGTGGACAGAAGAGTTTATTGCACCGCCTGAACCCCTAAGCGAAGATTGTCTTTACTTAAATATTTGGGCCAAAAAATCCAAAGGAAAGAAACCCGTTTTTGTGTGGATTTACGGCGGAGGTTTTAATTCGGGTTCGGCGGCATGTGATATTTACGACGGAGAAGAATATGCCAAAAATGATGTCGTTTTTGTGAGTATAAATTATCGTGTTAATGTTTTTGGTTATTTGGCACATCCAGATTTGAGTGCCGAAAATGAAGATAAGGTTTCGGGTAATTATGGCCTTTTAGATCAAATAGCGGCTTTGAAGTGGGTACAAAGAAATATTGAATTATTTGGGGGAGACCCAGATAATATAACTATAGCAGGACAATCTGCCGGTAGTATGTCTGTGCATGCATTATTGGCTTCGCCCAAAGCAAAGGGACTATTCCATAAAGCCATTGGTCAGAGTGGAGGTCTGCTAGGATCGGATAGGGTAAAATCATTAGAAGAGGCGGAGCAAAAGGGACAAGAGCTTACTTCAAAACTCGAAGGGAAATCTATAGCCGATTTGAGAAAAATTCCTGCTCAGGAGCTTTTCCACATGGTCCGTGAAGCCGGAGGCTCATTAAATGCTCTGCTGAGCGATGGTGTTGTTTTGCCAAATGATATTAAGGGGCACTTTGAAGCAGGAAAACATAATGACGTTCCTTTTTTGGGAGGTTGGGTGGCGGCGGATGGAAAACTGTTTTCTGCTCCAGATATTACTCCAAAAGATTATTTTAATAAAGTGAAAGAAGAATTTGGGGATAATACCAATGATTATTTAAATCTCTTTCCTGGGGAAACTAAAGACCAGCTTCAAAATTCTATGAGTAAAAGAAACCTTATCAATTTTGCGGTTACGCCTGTTTCTTTACTTGCCAAGTATAATAAGAACGACGTCTATGTCTACGAGTTTACGCATGAGCCACCGTTAAAAGAGAACTTCCCAGACTATGGGGCTTTTCATACTTCTGATGTGCCTTTTACTTTACATAACCTTCATACTTGGAAAAGAAACTGGAGAGCGGAAGATTTAAAGGTAGAGCGTGCCATTTCCACTTACTGGATAAATTTTATAAAAACTGGTAACCCAAATGGAGAAGGTTTAGCGAATTGGCCTATTTATCATCAAGGAGACACGCAAGTGATAGACACAGAAATAAGCACTTCAAAGGGGGGCTTATATGAAAAAGAATTGGGATTGATTCTTTCGAAGTAAAACTTCAGAAAGAGCTTCAATCCCAAAACGTAGTTTTATTCGCCGAGTATGGTTTTGTAAATCTGGTTTCCTACCTCGGTTCTAATGTTCAATTCGCTTATTTTATTATTGTCTCTGGTAGGATAAACCCGGTTAGAAAGGAATACATAAACCATGTCATAAAGTGGGTCTATCCACGTAAATGTGCCCGTATAGCCACTATGTCCATAGCTTAAATCGGAGCCTTTCTGTGGGCCGTTGGCAATACTTTTATCTGGATGCAGTTTGTCAAAAGCGATAGCTCTTCTATTTACCACGGGGTCAAACTGGTATTTGGTACATTCCATAATCACCTCAGGCGAGATAAACTGCTTACCACCATAATAGCCGTTTTGAAGATACATCTGCATCAATTTCATAAGGTCATTGGCATTGCCAAAAAGACCTGCATGACCAGATATACCGTTTAGTAAAGCTGCACCTTCATCATGAACCCTTCCATGAATTAACGATTTCCTAAATAAAGTATCAAGTTCGGTAGGCACCAGTTGGTTAAGCTGATAAAAACGTCTAGGGTTATAGGTTAGCGAGTTGGCACCTAGGGATTTATACGTTTCTTTTAAGTATGCCTCCCAAGGTTTACCTGTCATTCTTGGAACTATTTCGGGATAGAAATAATAATGCATGTCGCTGTAAACGTAACCCTGCTCTGGCTTTACTTCAGACATTTCTATTTGCTTAAAAATGGTCTTTTTATAATCTTTATGTAGCCATAGCGTATCGGCCACTTGAACAGAATACACCTCAGATGCCGCATTAGAAAAGATGTTTGGTTTCCAAGTAATGGTTTTCATGTCTAGTAGTTTTAGCCATAAATCATTATTCCTTTGTACACTTCCCAAATAATCAATCTTCGGTAGTTCTTTCTTTTTAAATATCTTTTGGAAAAAGTTAAGCTCAGGCTCCGGTAAATAATCAAACTTTGATAATAGCTCAGGGTGTTTTATCAGTCCTTTGTTTATAGTGCCTAAAGTGTCTATAGCGTCCATCCAGAATGGTATCCAAGCCTTTAAACCAGATTTATGGGTGAGCATATCTCTAAAGGTTAAGTTTTCCTTATTGGTGCCTTTGAACTCCTCGTAATATTGTCCGAAAGGAGCATCTAAATCAAATTTCCCCTCGGTCATAAGTTGCATAACTGCCAAAGCTGACGTGCTTATTTTGGTAACCGAAGCCAGTCCATATAAGTCTGTCAACTGTACAGAACCCTCCAGTTTTTGTGCATCTGCGTTTCCAATAAGCATTGGCGAACCTATCTGGCTATTAGGCTCGAAAGGATCATAGTTACTATCCATAACGTCTTTATTCCCTTTTTCAAAAACTTTCGTTTTTTCAACTTTAATACCTGATTCGCCATCTTCAAAAGTATGGAAGCCTATAGCCTTTCTGTATATCACTCTGCCATTTTTAGCGACCTGCATGACCGCTCCTGGGTATGCTTTTTGGTTTAGTCCATGGTAAATAACCGAGTCAATTCTAGCGTTTAAAATTTCTGAGTTAAGGCCTACTTGTTCTGGAATACCATAAGCCAACCTTTTCAGCGTGGCAGGGTATAGGCCAAGCTGATAAGGGAAGTTTTCGTTGACTGTTACAGGCAAGTGACCCAGAAAAGGAATAGCTCCAAAAATGGCCTGTGTGGCGGCCTCTTCCATATATGGAGTGAGTTGGTTGGCCACCACTATCGCTTTGGCTTTTTCTAAGTCCTTTATTTTATCTAAAGCAAAAGGATTACCAAATACCACAACAGTGGCCTTTGAAGCATTATCCAAAAGTGCACTTAAGGCTTTCTGATTGCCTTCATTTACGCCATAATTGCTATAAGGTCTAATGCTTTGCAAGTGCATCCCTATCACCAATTGGTCGTAATCTTTTGTTCTGTTTTTTATGGTACTAATAAGAGCTTCAGAAGGATTTTCAGGCATATTGAAGAAGTCAATATCCGTATAATTTCTAGCCATCTTCTGGAAACTAGTAGTAGTAGGGTCGTCCAATGAAACAAATGCTATTTTGTTCTGAAGGTTTAAAATAGGCAATGTCATGTTCTCATTTTTCACCAAAGTGATGGTTTTTTCTGCCAACGCTCTATTGATATAATCTGAGTTTGTGGTGTTCAGATCTTGAATAAGATTTTTGATTTTAGTAGGCTTGTAATGATCTAAACCCACCCACGACTTGGCTTTCAAGATCTTTAAAACCCTTTGGTTCAAAATTTCTTCTGTCAGTTCACCAGAAGCTAAGGCATTTTTAATGGCATTTACTGCGGTAGGAACATCTACAAAAGTCTCCAAAATGTCATTCCCAGCCAGAATTGCCTGCACCAAAGCGGTTCCGTTTGGGAAATGTTTTGTGATGCCTTGCATATCCATGGCATCCGTGAATGTCAATCCTTCAAAACCAAGGTCTTCTTTAAGTACGCCAGTGATGATTTTTGGTGAAAGCGTGGCTGCTAAATTTGGTGTATCGTCTAAAGCTGGGATACTTAAATGTGCGGTCATGACTCCAGAAAGACCACTGTTTATCATGTTTTTGAAAGGAAACAGTTCTATGTCATTTAATCTTGCTCTGTTATGAGGGATTATGGGCAGGTCATAATGTGAGTCTACACCTGTATCGCCATGGCCAGGAAAGTGCTTAGCTGTGGCTATAACGTGCTCACTTTGTAGCCCCTTCATGTAAGCGGTAGCTTTTCGGGTAACATCTAGTTTATCTTCCCCAAACGAGCGGAAGTTGATAACAGGATTATTTGGGTTTACATTAACATCAGCCACAGGGCCATAATTTACATGTACGCCTAATCTCTTGCATTGTAATGCAATTTCCTTTCCCATGGCTTCTATAAGGTCTGTGCCGCCATCCATAGCTCCTAAAGATAGTTGATACGGAAACCTTACCGTGCTGTCAAGTCGCATGGCTAAGCCCCATTCAAAGTCCATTCCTATTAAAAGGGGGACTTTAGATATTTTCTGTAAATCGTTGATGATTTGTGCTTGTGTAGTTGGCTGGCCGGCAAACATGGCTAGACCGCCGATATGATATTGTTCCACCCAGGCTTTTAATTTTTCTGGTTCGTAACCTTGTCCAGAGAAGTTTCCTCTGGGCATAAGTAACTGACCTATTTTCTGGTCAATAGTCAAAGAATTAAAAACAGAGTCTACCCAAACACCATTATAATTGATGAGAAAATCTGGTTTTTGTTGAGCGGAAGTCCCGAATGTAACAGAGAGAAATAAGCAGAATAAAAATGCTATACGAGGCATAGTAAAATGGTTAAAATTTATAGTTCAAATTTAAGCAATTAAGGGCATTGAAACGAATAGATATTGGAATGGGTGAATTGGAATATGTATTGAAAATGTTAGTTTTGGAGATTGTTCAAAAAAATAAATCAAATGAGAAAAATATTTGCCCCTTTATTTATCCTGAGTTTGATACTAAGCTCTTGCTGGAAAAATAAAAGCCCAGAGGACTTACCTAGACTAAAAGCTGCCTTTCAAAAACAAGTGGAGACTTTTGAGAAAGATAAAAACACCACAAATGAAAATGTGACCAAAGGTTTAAGTTCATTAAGTGGTTTGCAGGCCGCTTTAGCAGACGCAAAAAATGAAGATAAGGAGTTTGCCAAGGTTTATGGTAACTGGGAAAAAGTAGATAAAAGAGTAAAGGATTTGAATAAAGAGTATGAAGATCTAAAGTCAAAAGCTGAAGGACTTTTTACGGCCATGGAAGAGCAAACGAATAGTTTGTCTGACGCTAAAAGTAAAGCAGACCTTTCAAAGGCCATTAAAACAGCTAGAGCTAAATATAACGGTACTTTGGTAAATACATCAAAGGCGATTGGCAAATTAAGGATTTTGCATACCGATGCTGTAGATGTAGTAAAAGCTTTGGAAGTGGCTGTAGCTTTGAATTCTTTTGACAATATTAACGCTCAGCTAGAAAGTATTGAAGGTAGGGTTGACGGTATCATGGAGGAGCTTAATGTAGCCGTGGAAGAAAGCAAAAAACTTTACGACCAACGCATTGAGGAATTGAATTAATGAAAGATATGCTTTCTTCTAAAAGCAAAAAAGGCTGTTTCGATATCGAAACAGCCTTTTTTGCTAAATCATTGCGGATTATTTATCCCACCACATACGGGTAGTCAATAAATCTGGACCTTGAGCGGCAACCGCTGCAGAATAACTGCTTGGATTACTTCCAGCCTCATCTTCGTAATATCTTAATCTACGAGGGATGGTACCACCAGTTACGTTATTAGGGTCTGAAGTTGGAACCAGTTCAGGATAACCAGATCTACGATAGTTAGACCACGACTCTATATGATTTAGGTAAGTGGCTGCCCAATACTGCTCGCCAATAAGCTTAAGCTTGTTAGGTGCTGTGGCAAAACCAAGACCATCAATATAAGCACTTACAGCTGCTGCAGTAGGTGTTTCTACACCAAACCAAGACCATGAATCCATAGCTGCAACCACGCCTGCATTGAAATAGGCTTCTGCATTTCCAGAAATCCATCCTTTTACAGCGGCTTCAGCTTTCATGAATTCTACTTCTGCATGAGAAATAAATGGAGTAGGGTCATCTAAATCCAAGATTTTAGGATTTGGGAAGCTATAGTCGTTATACGTACCAAAATTTGGAATGATATTCTTGATAGTCGTAGACGTATAACCATTAGGTAATCCTTTTTGAGCTGCAGGATCTGTATTCCATGTGCTGCTGTCATAGAAATTACCAACACCACCTACAATAATCATTTTTCTCGGATCATTATTGGCGTTCATCCAATCCATGAAAGTTTTAGAAATTCTTGCGTTGTCATCTCCACCACCACCAGCGGCGTTTGAGTACACTAAAGAAGTTCCGTTGTAGTTGGTGTCTCCACCATTACCTAGTACTTGAACCAAGTAAGCATTTGATGCTGTATCATCGATAGCACCACTAGTCATCGCTTCTTGGAATACCGCTTTAGCACCAGCTTCGTCTGCGTTACTCATTCTCATCGCTATTCTCATTAATAGAGCGTTCGCGAATTTTTTCCATTTAGATAGGTCACCTTGGAATAAAACATCTTGCTCTCCTAAGCCTGCTGCAGTAGCAGAAAACTCATCTCTAGCAGCTTTAATATCCGCTATTAAATACTTGTAAATGTCAGATTGCTTATCATATTCAGGAAACCAGTTTGCCTGGTCTTTTAATCCACGACCCGCCTGTAAATAAGGTACATCGCCGTAGATGTCGGTAATTCTGTGCAAATCAAAGGCTCTCATAATTTGAGCCGCAGCATGAATATTCGCCATTTCTGGAATACCAGCGGTCTTATCAACTACCTCAGTAAGGTTTTTGATAGGATTGGTGTAGTGGCTTTCCCAATATGCTCCACTGTACTGAGAGTTATAATAGTATTTATCACCACTCCAGTAACCTTGCAAAGTTGCATTATGCTGAATCATAGTGGAACTATAGATAAGATTAGTTCGCCAGCTTTCATATCTACTTCCAGCCACTCTTAATTGACTATATGCAAGTAGATATCTCATGTCAATTGTTGTCGGAGCATTTTTGTTGATGTTCAGCTCCGTTAATTTGTCCTCGTCACAAGAAGCAAATGTTAATGCCGCTAAGGTGAAAAGGGCTATTTTCTTTATGTTATTCTTCATTTTGATACTTTTTTTTGGATTAGAAAGAAAGAGAAAGGTTAAATCCAAGATTTCTTGTAGATGGCATAGAGAAGTACTCTAAACCCTGAGAACCACCGTCTGCGGTATAACCACTTTCTGGGTCAACGTTAGGAACGCTTGACCAAAGTAGGGCAAGGTTTCTTCCAACTGCAGAAACTTTTGCACTTACAAAAGGGGTTTTCTGAAGGATGCTATTTGGTAAGCTATATCCTAAAGAAAGTTCTCTAAGTTTGCCAAAAGAGCTGTTGTAAATAAAGTTACTGGTAATCGTACGGTATTCGCTGTAATATTGGTCTACATCACTTGGAGCAATTTGCCAAGTTTTAGCCTCACCGTCAGCCGTTACGCCAGTTACTGTCAAACCATCTTCTCTACCCACGAGCGTTTCTTTATGAAGTCCCGAAGCATAAAGTCCAAGGTTTGTTCCAGACATCATGTTACCACCATTTCTCATGTCTATTAAGAAGCTAAGACTAATGTTCTTATACTTGAAATTATTAGAGAAACCTGCACTGAAAGGATGTCTTCCCAAGGCAAGCATTTCGAAGTCTCCTCTTACAGGGTAACCGTCGGCACTATAAACAGGAACACCATCAATAGTAGCTTGACTATATCCTGCAATAACACCTAGCTGCTCTCCCACATAATGACGAATCCTTTCTTGTCTTGATCTTGCTTCTTCTAAGTTAAGAAACTCAATTTGCTCTCCTTTGGCGTTAGTACCCAAGTTTAATACTTTAGATATGTTTCTAGCCATGTTGAAGGAAATGTCCCAACTGAATTTAGAATTTTTTATAGGCGTTCCAGTAACCAATAACTCAACACCTTTATTTTCTAACTCTCCAATGTTGATAGAAGTACTTCCGTATCCAGAAGTTCCAGAGATGGAAGTATTCAAGATGTCATCAACAGTATTTCTTTGATAAACAGCAAAGTCTACTCCTAATCTGTTCTTTAAGAATCTTAAGTCAAGTCCAAATTCAATTTCGCTAGATAGGTATGGCTTAAGATTAGGGTTAGGAATTGAACCATTATTAATGTTACCTAAAATGGCTCCATTATGTTGATACCCTTCCATTCTATAAGTCAAATTATTAGAATAAGGAGAAGGAGCTCCTCCACCTACTTGTGCATAAGAGATTCTTGCTTTCCCAAAGGTTAACCAAGCAGGTTGGTTTGGAATAATATCTGAGAATGAAAAGCTAAGACCGGCTGATGGATAGAAAATGGTATTGTTTTCAGGAGATAAAGTACTGAATTGGTCTTGTCTCCCTGTTAAGTTTAAGAATAGGTAATTGTTGAACCCGATGTTTGCAGAAGCAAAAACAGAGTTAACACCATATTCAGAAAATCCATAACTATAGCTTGTACTGGATACGTTATTTACACTACCAAAGAAAGGTACGTTTAAGCCGTTTCCACCTACTCTTGCAGACTCATCAGACCTTCTCATTCGGTTACCTCCAATAATACCGTCAATACTGATCTTCTGAAAGTCCTTATTAAAGCCTAAGAATAAATCTGCGTTGTCTTCACGAATGGTTCTATTGGTGATGTTATAATCACCAGTAGTTTTGTAAGCAGTACCATAAGGCTCTGAAGTTTCAAATCTTACCGCATTGAAATCTGTTCCAAGTCTTCCTCTCACATAAAGCCAGTCGGTTAAATGATAGGTTACAGAAGCGTTTCCGAAGAATCTGTGCTTATCATCTAAACGTAGAAATTGATATGCTGCCCAATATGGGTTTGTGGCATAAATATTACTGGTATGGCCAAGCTCGGTACCATCTATTTTTGAACCTAACTTTAAAGGGTCTCCCATTAAATCTGCAAACGATATATTTGGAGATTTGGTTAAAACGGTATAGTTGGCATTACCTGGGGAGTCAGAAAGACGAGGTCTGTTTTTGGCAGACTCTTTCGTGTATTGTCCAGTTACCGCAAGGTCTATTTTACCAAATTTACCGTTTAGATTGGCATTAAATGCAGTTCTGTCGAATCCAGAATTTGGCATAATGTCTTCATTCTGAAGATTAGAACCAGAAAACCTGAAGTTTCCTACATCGTTACCACCGGCCAAAGCCAAAGTATTGGTCCAGGTATTTCCCACCCTGTAGAAATCATTGATTCCTTCACCAGTGGCGGAGTATGGTCTACTTACACCGTCAAATTGAATAACATTAGAGCCATCCAATTTAGCACCCCAAGAGCTTGCACCTTGATCTGCAGCTTCTGCTTGGCTGGTAGGAGCTAAACCGTCTATTCCTGTTCCGTAAACTTCTTGTAAGTCTGTTCTGTCAATGGCTTTATCCATTGTGTAGTTGGAGTTAAAGCTTACACCGATGCCTCTAGTTCCTTTTCCAGACTTGGTCGTAATAAGGATAACACCATTAGAAGCTCTAGAGCCGTAAAGTGCAGATGCCGAGTTACCTTTAAGAACAGAAATGTTTTCAATATCGTCAGGGTTAATAGAGCTCAGTCCATCACCACTGTCGTTTCCTCCCCATAAACCAGCATTTCCTAGGTTAGAGTTGTCCATAGGTACACCATTGATAACATAAAGCGGTTGGTCATTTCCACTTAAAGAAGAACCACCTCTAATAACAACTCTACTAGTACCAGCAGCACCAGTAGTAGGCGATGATACATTCACACCAGCTACTTTACCAGTTAATGCATTCCCCATGTTAGTCGTTCTAGATTCCGTAAACTTGTCACCACCAACTTGAGTTACCGAGTAGCCAAGACTTTTCTTGTCTTTTTCGATACCAAAGGCAGTTACCACAACCTCACCTAATAGACTCGCGTTTTCTTCTAGTGTTACATTGATAGCTGTTTTAGTACCGACTAAAACATCTTTTGAATCATATCCGATGTAGCTAAAAGTTATTGTTTGACTCGGAGTTGCAGAAATTGTATAAGTTCCGCCCTCACCCGTAATAGTACCTTTTGTAGTACCTTTAACAGTTACGTTTACGCCGTATAGAGCTTCCCCTGTAGCGTCTGTAACCTTACCCTGAATTGCAGTCTCTTGAGCATAAGCCGAACTACCGACCGTTGCCATAAGAGTAAGAAACAATTGTAGTAGTTTTTTTCTCATGTAATTAATAGATTTTGGTAATTGAAAATAAGAATAGAAAGGTTTATAGGTTAATTAAGTACTCTTCAAAAGGATTTAATGAATGCATGCTAAAACAGCAAAAAATCCCTTTTCTAAGTTTTCAATTATAAGAGTTCATCCTTAACAAATGCTTAACAAATGCTTAACAAGTCTATAATTGTATGAAAAAATGAAAAATAGTCTCCAAATTCTATCATTTTTTGAAAGACAAGGCCGTTTATTGAATTTTACAGACTTGCATTATCTGTTTTTAGATCCGTCTGGTTGACCCTTAAAAGCCCTAAGCGGTATATAATATTATATTTTATATATAGTAAGTACCTTATTAAAATTTATTAGTAATGTATGAGGATAGGGATGGGATAAAATAGTATTACTTTATAGGAAGCATATGTTTTGAGTTTTCACATTGCTTTGACTGGATGTTTGGTGTGTGGAATTCGGTGTGAAATATTAATTGGAATTGGTGTGAAAACGTGCAATTTCCATCTGTTCCACTATAAGATGAGCAGGTCGGTCGTGTTAGTAGGAAAGATGGGTTGAGATGAATGAGGGTTATTTAAGACTCTAACACTTCTTGGTAGGTCTTCCCGAATTTCTCGCCAAATAAACTTTGGTAGTTCAGTATGAACTTCTCATAAGTTTCCTTTGCTAAGGAGTGTTTTCCAAGGAGGTGTTGAGCCCTACATTTAATACCCATAGCCATTTCTTCTAGAGAATCGAAGAGGAAAATGTTATTGGCTATTTCTATAAACGCTTGAGCGTTTTCTTTAGTGAGTTCCTGACCATCCCAGTAAAGCAGATATTTGTCGATGATCTTGTTAGAAGTTTCACTGGAGAAGCTGTCTAACCAATCGAAATCCTGATTAGGAAGTAAGGTTCCTCTCTGTACTATACTAGAGAGCTTGTTAATCTGTTCTTTAGTGTTTTCCGGATGAAAGAGTGTAATGTCTAGAAAGTCCGCATAATCTATATAAGCTTTTTTAGGGTCATATTCTATTTCCCAATTGCCCGTGTTTTTAACCAGAGTTATGCCTTCTACCTCTTCGAGGATACTTTTTAATTTCCGGATATTAACCGCTCTATTGTTTCTAGCACTGGCTTTAGATTTGTCGTACCAGAACATGCCATCCAGTTTAGCAGAGTTTAGGCCTTTGTTCCATCTTAATGAATGCATTAAAATATAGATCAGGATTTCTTTAATTAAAGGACTCACCATGCGGGTAAGGTCTTTTCCATTGTGATCTATTAAATGAAATTCTCCGAAAAGAACCAGGGAGCTTTTCCCTTTTTCGGATGTAGTCACAGCAGAAATCGTTGAATCAGGAATTTGGCTTTCTACGGTAACTTTGGTTGTTTTTTTTCTTGAAAAATAGGCTGCCAAGAGTAGGGCAAGGAGAATCAAGACCGCCAAGGCATATTTCCAATCCATGGAAGCAGCCACTTCATTTTCAACAGGCGTACTTATGGTGAAAACTTTGACTTTGGTAAGCCCGTTCTCAATGTTATAATGGGTGACTGCCAAATATAATTTCTGGTCAATTGTGTTTTGATAAAGGTTAACCGTTGAACTCACATCATTGAATTCGAAAGGTATGGCACTAGCTATATTTTTTAAGATGGGTTCTTTCAAAGAACCTTTGACCAATTGAAGTTCTGAATTGTATTTTTGTTGATTAAAAATCACAGCCAAAAATGAATCGCTATCTTCATTTATTAGGAGATCTGAACCAAAAACAAATGGCGTTTTAGGGGTAGGAAGATCATATATCTTTGAAATCTTACTTTCACCCCAACTTATTTTAAATAGATCATAATAGTTTTTAGGCGTTATCAGCTGGTCACCGGTTTCAGAACCATAGCCACCTAAATAATAGGACGTTTTTCTATCTGGCGTACTGCCAAATCCAGCCAAGTATCTTGGTGTTGATATATCTCCTTTCATGGAAATCTGGCTCCACTTGTTATTCGTAAAAGAAAACTTGTGAAAGGCATTTTTGTACTTAAACATGCCATATCCTCCAATGGTTACTAAAGCGGAGTCTTCCGGATAGATATAGATGTTATGATGCCAAAATTCCGTAAGGCTATCCGCTTTCGGGACATTGCTTTCAAAAATGTTCTCTTTGAATTTAAATGTGAACATTTGCCTAGAATTCAACCTGAGTAGAATATTGTTCTGGGAAAGTGGAACGGCTTTATCTCCAAAGTCAATTTCGTGATGGCCATTATTATAAGGAATATTTACTAGACTACCAGATACGAAATCAAAAATGGCGTGTTCGGTATTGCTGAAAAAATGCAGCTCATTTTTTTGGGTATCATACGAGTTAGCAATAATACCTTTAACAGATATGTTAAGTACTTCTTGCCAATCTTTTATTTTTTCTTTTAGCCACTTTGGATTTGTCACTTCGCCATTTAGCTTTCCTTTAGAATCCACAGCTATATTTTCAGAGGATTCATTAAGAAGCCAAAGGTGTTGCACTTTATTTTCGGATTTGACAGAAACATCTTTTATCACCATAGAAGCCACATCTTTGTAGCTTAAGTTAGGATGATTGCACTGACCAAAATATACAGTAAAGCAGTTGGAGAGATGATTGGTAGATTTTGTTTTGGATAATAGGATTCCGTTTCTAGTTAGAGAAACTTCATTGGTTACTGTTTGGACTTTTAAGGAAAAATCATCCCATTTGTCGGGTAAATCTGAAGGATCTAGCTTTAGATTGATACTCTCCTGGCCTACAATTAATTTATAAGAGTTTTCAGAGAAAATAAGGTCAATGTTCTTCCCATTTTCATCCACTAACCTAAATATGTAACCAAAGAAGTTGGTTTGATTTTGATTTAACTTGATTTTGAAATTCAATGAAAAATTAGCAGCGGTACATATTTTCTGATTCTTACCTAAAAGCAGCGTGGTACGTTTGTCGCTGATTTTCTCATTTCCATAAAAACCAAGTCCGTACTGTTGAGAATAACTTTTTACAGCGTAGCCAAAAGTTAGTAGTAGCAGGGGTATTAAAACCTTGCGAGGTAATAGAATATTCTTTTTCATTCGACTGTTTATAGACATAATGGAATGAGAATACGCTATCAGTTTTGAAGATATTTTAATTGATGAAGGTATTATTTTAAAATATTTTAATAGGTTAAAAGTATTCTATGTAACACCCATATAGCAATGAATCGTACTTCCAAAACCTAAATGGCGTGGATTAAGTCAGTATATTGAAAGAAAAATACAATCTAGCTTATCGGTGAGATGCACGCAATTTAGGAAAATAACTACAAATAAAGCTTATAAACCTCTAGGCATCTTTTCCTTGCAAACTTATGCTCGACCATTTGTGCAGGGTAGGTGAGGGTGTCGTAATTTTCTATCCATTTTCTTATATAAATCAATTTTGGGTCAAATTTTTTCTGCTGTTCTGATGGATTAAAAATTCTAAAATAAGGGGCGGAATCACAGCCGCTACCAGCCACCCATTGCCAGTTTCCATTATTGGCAGAGAGGTCGTAGTCTAATAATTTTTTAGCAAAATAAGCTTCGCCTAATCGCCAGTCTATTAGGAGATGTTTACATAGGAAGCTAGCCGTTACCATTCTAACTCTGTTGTGCATAAGGCCAGAGCTGTTAAGCTCTCTCATACCCGCGTCTACCATAGGATAGCCAGTTTCTCCTGTGCACCATTTTTCAAACTCCTCTTCGTTATTTCGCCATTGGATGTTGTCGTATTTGGTTTTAAAACTTTCCGTACAAACCCGTGGGAAATGAAAGAGTATTTGCATGAAAAACTCTCGCCATACCAGTTCACTTAAAAGTGTTTGATTCACCTTTCTTGCATTTTTGACAGCCTCTCTTACGGAAATGGTTCCAAACCTAAGATGGGTGCTCAAGTAGGAAGTTTGACCCAGCGATGGAATATTCCTTACCTCTTCGTAATTTTCTAAATGTTCAAAAGTATAATCCGGAACAGCTATGGCGGAAGGCTTGAATCCAATGTCCTCTAAAGAAGGCAAGTTAGACTGGAAAGTCACAAGATTATTCAGTTGTTCCTGACTTCTAAATGGCACTAGTAAGTGCTCATTAAAGGTGGTTAGCCATTTGTTTTTATAAGGTGTAAAAACGGTATAAGGGTTTCCATCCGCTTTAAGGATTTCATTTTCTTCGAAAACGACTTGGTCTTTAAAGGCGTAAGTGTTTATGCCTTTTTTGTATAACTCAGAGCGGATAGCTAAGTCTCTTTGAAGGGCGTAGGGCTCATAATCTTTATTGAAATAAACACCTTTTACATCATACTCTTCTAGTATTTGCTTCCAGATATTTTCAGGTTTTCCTAGGTATACTTTTATAGAGCATTGATGATGTTTCAGTTGCTCATTAATATTTTGAAGACTTTGGTATATGAAACTCACACGAGCATCATCTTGGTCTAGCTCCTCCAAAATAGCCGTGTCAAAAATAAAAATGGGTAAGGTAGGGCCTGCTTTAAGAGACTCGTATAAAGCGTGGTTATCCGCTATTCTTAAATCTCTTCTAAACCAAAAAATGTTAATTTTCTCATCCATTCGGAAACATCTTTTCTAGCTTTTCTGCTCTAAAAGAAAAAATATGATTCAATTTCTGTTTGATGAACAAGCCATGCAGCATTTCCCCAATAAACAAAGCAGGTATTTTGTAAGAAACTTTATCTATGGCTAAGGTTTTACCATCCGGCATGCTTTCAAAAAAATGCTCATGGTGCCACATGGTATAAGGTCCAAAACGCTGTTCGTCAATGAAATGACTTAAGTGTTTTACCTCGGTTATTTCTGTGACCCAATTGAGTTTTACTCCTGGTATTATGCCCACCTTATAAGTGATAATTTGTCCCGCATATGCGTTTTTAGCTATCTCAGAAGTGATTTCAAAACTCATTTCTGGAGGTGTGATCTTAGGCAAATTAGCAGGTGAGCTAAAAAAGTCCCAGGCTTCTTCTAAACTTATAGGAAGCACCTGACTCGCTGTTAAGGTATGTATGCCAGAATGGCTTTTAAATTTAATCATTGATAAAGTGTTTTTCAAACTTTCTCATGAGCATGATATTGAGAAAAATCATACTAAATGCGTAGGCTGTATCTTCCACAGGTATGGTAAAAAGTCTTATTCCTAGATTTTCAGCATTATTATACCAAACCACAGGTGCTTCAATAAAGCTGCCAGTAAGAATGCCGTTAACAATGAAAAATGGAATAAGAATGATAATAAAGGAGATATAAAATCTTCTAAGTAATTCCAGATTTGTAAACCAAGCAATTATAATGACAGCAGAAAAAGTCAGGAAATTGACAGCCGTATACATTCTTTCTATAAATGTGATACCAACCACTAAACCAATTAGGAGAAGAGCAATGGTAAGGGTTTTGGTGGTGTTTATGCCCAAAAGCCAATGAGGTACAAAGTATGCCAATGAATAATGAATGAAAATGCTGGCATAAGGAATGCAAAAGAAGAATAAGATTTCTTCAAAAGGTAAATGAAAGGCATAAATACCTAAATGGTAGGTTTCATTAAAGCCCCATACACCTCTTATGGTAAATATAGAATCCCAAAAAATGAAAAGAAAAGCTACTATAAAGGAAGATAATAAGATAGATTTCCAATGTTTCTTGAAATTCATTTTTGGATGAAATGAATACAAAAAAGGAATAGAAACAGAGCCTAAATTAAGTAATAAATAAAGCCATTTCATGACAAATTGGGACTCTTAAAGTACTTGAAAGGAACGTATAACATGCCAAAACATTCACCATCCTCTTTTCCCAAATGTTTATGATGCATTTTATGAGCCTTTCTTAATCCTCTTAAGTATGGATTGCTGGTTTTATCAAACCATTTAAACCTCCTGTGAATGAGCACATCGTGAACCAAAAAGTAGGCTATGCCATAAAACAAAATTCCTAAACCGATAAAGAAGAAAACGTTTAAACCTCCGTTTACACCTAGATAAAAGAGCAATATGCTTGGCATGGCAAAGATGACAAAGAAGATGTCGTTTTTTTCAAAGAATGAATCATACCTAGGTTGATGATGGTCTTCGTGCAATACCCATAAAAGTCCGTGCATTACAAATCTATGGGTGCACCAAGTAATGCCTTCCATGATTAAAAAAGTAAGTAGTGTAACTAATGCGAATATCATAATGAACAGTGCTGCTTGATATATTTACTTAGAAGGTCTTCAGAAGAGCTTGAATGTAGATATTTTAATAAAATGGATTTATCTTCAGACATGCTGGCTTTATACGATAAAATAGAAGGAGAATTATTTTGAATAAGGTATCTAACATACCTCAAGTGAATATTTTTAGGATTCTCTCGTACTAAATTTTCCAGTTTATCTTTACTCTGGTTAAAGATACTTAATTTCTTCATCGGGTTAAAGGCGTGCTCTGCCTGTTTCATTTCCATCGTGCAAACATATGCTTGATATGTCGCCGAGTTGGTGGTGACGTGCTTTTTTATAAAAGCGAGCTCTTCAGACACCGATTTAATACTATGAAATTCTTTTAGGAGCTTAGGGACATCCTCTGATGACGTAATCCCCAATAGTCCAAGGAAAAGAAAAATTAAGATCTTCATTTTAATATCTGTTTAAATGGTAGCGAATATAGCAATCTCCTAGAATAGTAAGTTTCCTGAAGTCAGATATTCTTATTCGCTCATTCATAATGTTTTCAGAAGGGGTTTTTTCTAATTTATGCAGCAGACGGTTATAATACCTATAGGCCACATATACACCGAGTCTAGCTTCTAAAGGTAACTTCACAATGCCTCTATAAGCAGCAGCAAAGTCGTTTTTAATCTCATTTACAATTGCCACTTTTTGGCTCTGGGAAATGTTTCTTAAATCAATATTAGGAAAATAAGAGCGGTTGAGGATTTCATAATCATCCTTGAGGTCTCTTAGGAAATTTACCTTCTGAAAGGCAGAGCCTAAATGCATTGCCGCATCTTTAAGGTAAAGAAATTTCTCGCAGTCTCCTTTTACAAAAACCTTTAAACACATAAGACCAACCACGTCTGCAGAGCCGTAAATGTAGGCTTCTATTTCCTTTCTGGTATCGTAGGTTTGTTTTCTAAGATCGGCTCTCATACTGGCCATAAACGCCTTGATGTGTTCTGGGTCAATATCGTATTCTTTCACGGTTCTTTGAAAGGCATTGAGAATAGGATTAAGGCTTATGCCATCTTTCATAGCCCGATAATAATCCTCTTCAAACCTATTGAAAAGATCTTCTTTTGGGTAGTCGTGAAAGCTATCTACAATCTCATCCGCCAAACGAACGAAGCCATAAATATTATAAATAGCTGGTCTTATGGAAGGGGATAATAACCCAACTGCCAAAGAAAAAGAGGTGCTATATTTTTTAGTAACCAGTTTGGCACTTTGTAGTGAGAACTCGTCAAATAGTTTTTTCATAGGTTAGAGGTTTAGGAGAATTTGCTCTGCGGCTATTTTTCCAGAGATTAAAGCTGGCGGAACCCCAGGTCCAGGTACGGTTAATTGACCCGAAAAGATCAAGTTTTTGACTTTTTTACTCTTGATTTTTGGTCGTAAAAAAGCAGTTTGAGTCAATATATTTGCTAGGCCGTAAGCATTTCCCTTGTAAGAGTTATAGTCTTCTTTAAAATCCTTCACACAATATGATTCACAAAATAGCATGTTATTCTGAATATCTTGACCAGTAAGGCTTTCTAATCGGTCTAAAATAATTTTTAAATATTTCTCTCTAAGCTCTGGGGTATCCTCTAGGTCAGGAGCTAATGGAATAAGAAAAGTGGCAGCCTCGTGTCCGTCAGGGGCAAATTTAGAGTCAGTCATAGATGGGAAACTCCCATAGAACAATGGTGTTTCTGGCCAGCGAGGCTCATCGTAAATGGCCGCAGCATGTGGCTCAAAATCCGTGTCAAAGAATAGGGTATGGTGCGAAAGGTTCTCTAACTTATGGTTTATACCTATATAAAAAAGTAGTGCTGAGGGTGCAAAAACCTTTTCGGCCCAATAGCCTTCTGAGTATTGTCTATGCTCTTTATCAAGTAGCGTTTCTGAATGATGATAATCTGCACCACTTAAAACAAAGTCGGATTTTATTTCCTTGCCATTCACTGTAAGCCCTACAGCCGTTTTGTTTTCCACCAAGATCTTTTCAACATTGGCTTCCGTAACGAATTCTACGCCGAGATTTTCTGCGAGTTGCTGCATTCCTTCCACTACAGCATACATACCACCTTTAGGATGCCATGTGCCTAACCCAAAATCCGCCCAGTTCATAAAATTGTACATGGCTGGCGTATTACTAGGTTTAGCACCAAGAAAAAGAACGGGAAATTCCAGAAGTTTTCTTAATCTGGGACTTTTAAAGCTTTTTCTGATCTGTGCTTGAATGCTTGTAAACAGAAGATGTAACCTGGTAGCACTCTTTAAAGTAACTAATTCTAAAGGAGATTTTCCTGGCCTGTATACTAAATCTTGTACGGCTATTTCGTAGTTGCGTTTGGCTTGCTCAAGAAAGTTTTTCAGTTTAGCGGCACTACCACTTTCTGTTTTTTCAAAGAGTTCATAGATTTCATCTAGGTTTCCAGAAACTTTTACGCTGTCGTTTTTATCGAAATATACTTCATATCCAGGGCTTAATTTTTCTAGTTGATAGAAATCACTTGGTTGCTTTCCAAACTCGGCAAAGAATTTTTCAAAGACATCTGGCATCCAATACCATGTGGGGCCTATATCAAAAGTAAAGCCGTCTTTCTCTAATCTTCTAGCTCTTCCTCCTGTGGTTTTGTTTTTTTCATAAACGGTAACTTTTTGACCAGCTTGTGCCAGATAACATGCCGCTGCTATGGAAGAAAACCCGGATCCTATAATTGAAATGTTTTTCATATTGTTTAACAAAAATACAAATCAATTAAACAAAAAGTCAATTGCGTCTATATTTTTTTAATAAGCTCTTCTATAGATTGGTAGATTATAATATTTTTAAGACTAGGGCTTTCATCAGATTCACAAAATTTTCTTCCTATCGCCCAGAATTCGTTTTTTTCGTTAGTTAATTTAAGACAAACTTCGTTGAGATAATGATTAACCTCTTCAAATTTTGGTGAAACGGTAAATTGACTAATCCAAACAATTTTCTCCTCCAATTGGTCTTGAAGTAATTCTAAATCAGGAATAGGTATACTTCTACCTAGATAAATAGTTTTATTTCCTCTTAAAAGAAGCTCATAGTTGAGGTAAAGAATTCCTATTTCATGCATTTCTTCCTCAGGCAAATAGAGCACATAAGTTCTATCTTCAGAAACCGATTTGTTCCATTCCAAGTTTTCAATATTTACCTGTATTTTCTGATAGATTAGATTGCTTATAAAGTGCTCATGAGCAGGTGTTAGAGATTTAGTTTGCCAGTTTAATCCAATAAAGTTAAGAAAAGGGATAAATAAATCTTTAAAAACCTCACTGAAGGATTTTATTTGAATTTGTTCTGAATAAATTTGATTAAATAAAGAGGTGTCAAATTTATACATGCACATCTTCAGAGAAGCCAAAGCCTTATCATTTTTGAACTCTTGAAATACGAACTCGCGGGTTTTACGGATTATTTCTTCTTCCGAAAAATCCGCAATTTTTGATATTTTAAAGCCGTGATTATTAAGTAAGGCTATATTTAGTATTTTTTGAAGGCTCTCTGTGTTATACAGCCTGATGTTCCTTCCTAGTCTTTCCGGTTTTAGTATATCATATCTTTTTTCCCATATTCTAATGGTATGGGCTTTAATGCCCGATATGTTTTCTAAATCGTTTATGGTGAAGGAATTTTTGATATTGTTCATTAGAATTCTTTTCTAGTTAAACAAATATAGGAAAATTACCTTCGCAACTAATTCTTCTTAAAGCATAAGCTTTGGGATGAACTTGGCACAAAAAAAAGGTTGACCGGGAAGGTCAACCTTTAATCGCAATACTTTATAGATATAATGAATTATAAACCTAATGCTTTCAGCATCACGTCGCCAATCTCCGCTGGAGACTTACATACATGAATACCACATTCCGCCATAATTTTCATTTTTGCTTCTGCTGTATCATCAGCACCACCAATAATAGCACCGGCATGTCCCATTCTCTTTCCTTTAGGGGCAGTTTGACCAGCAATAAAACCTACTACAGGTTTTGGGTTTCCTTGCTCCTTAATCCATCTTGAAGCCTCGGCCTCATAGTTTCCACCAATTTCACCAATCATAACGATAGCTTCCGTTTCTGGATCTTCCATTAATAATTGAACAGCTTCTTTCGTAGAAGTACCTATGATAGGGTCACCACCAATACCGATGGCCGTAGAAACTCCTAAACCAGCTTTAACGATTTGGTCAGATGCTTCATAAGTAAGTGTACCAGATTTAGATACAATACCTATTTTACCTTTTTTGAATACAAAGCCAGGCATGATACCAACCTTAGCTTCTCCGGGAGTAATAACACCAGGGCAGTTAGGTCCAATCAATGTACAGTCCATTCCTTGAATGTAAGATTTGGCCGTAATCATATCTTTAGTAGGTATACCTTCTGTGATACATACGATGACCTTAATTCCTGCATCGGCAGCTTCCATAATAGCATCCGCAGCAAACCCTGGAGGTACAAAAATAATTGATACGTTAGCTCCAGCCTTTTCAACGGCTTCTTCTACAGTATTAAAAACTGGCCTGTCCAAATGTGTTTGACCACCTTTTCCAGGTGTTACACCACCTACTACATTGGTGCCGTATTCTATCATTTGAGAAGCATGGAAGGTTCCTTCAGTCCCTGTAAAACCTTGTACTATAACTTTTGAATCCTTATTGACAAGTACGCTCATTGAATCGTTTTTATGCTTAAGTTTTGAATGAAAGATTGCTCATTAACTGGCAACTCTTAACGGGTGTCAAAAGTACTTTGGAAATTAGAAAAATACAAAAAAGATTTAGATGGTATTTGCGGAAACTTCATAATAAAGTGAATTAGCTATGAATTGCCCGATATTTGAACTTTGTAAAGTGCTAATTAATAAGCATAAGTTACAAATGGCGTTTTCCGCTGCCAAAATTATGGTGATTGCTTTACTTCTGTCTTCTAAATGAAAGGGATAAACATCGATGTCAATTCATCAAAAGATGCCTGTTTTACTTTAAATTAAACAGCTTAAAAAAAATAAAACAAAGGCTATTTGCTTTAATGCTTTGGGCAATCGCAGTCATTTTTTTTGAACAACCTTTTGAATAAACCCCTCTTCTTTTTTTTGTAGCGACCATTCTTTTTCTTCTTTCCCTTTTTTGTTCCTACCATTTCTATGGTATTTTCTGAGCTAACAGTACCTACAGGTGGTGAGGTGGCAAATGAAAATTGCACCACAAATAGGAAACAAAGAAGAAAAGTTAGTTTACGTGTCATAGGTGATAAACGATGAAAAGGAAAATTATTGCCTCACCAATAGAAGAGAATTTCCTAGCCAAAAGTTCTGAAAATATGGGATTTTCTGGTTTTTAGAAAGTGGTGCGTTAAGGAGGAAACGTTAAGTTTCTTTAACAAAAATTAAGGAATGAATACCATAGATTTGTGATGTAATGATGCTCAAGCACATTAATACAAATAAGAAAAACTAAAACTTAACGATATGAAAAAGTTAGCAATACTGGCCTGTTTGGCTTTTATGAGTTCTATGGTTTACGCTCAAAGTGAGTCTTCTACGGTAACCATTCGGGTTGAAAAGATTGTGGATGGAAAAAAAGAGGTGAAAATAAGAAAGATTAACACGGCAGGAATGTCAGATGCAGAGCGGGATGCGGTGATAGAAAATGTACAAGATTCTCTCATTGGTGATGTGAATAGTAAAAAGAGGATGAAAGTGATGATAGAAGACGATAGAGATGTCTTCTTTGGGGAGCAAGATGAAGAATTGGAGTTACGTGAGAACGAAGACGGTGTATGGCAACATTTTGATGGTAATAACGATAAACAAGTAAAGATTTTCAAGAAAGAAAAAAAGGGTGGGGATGATTGGAAGGAAGATTTTGAATGGGAAATGGAGCGTTTTGGAAATAACATGAAAATGCTAGGTGAAGAAATTCCTCATAGAATTGAACAGAATATGCCTAGGTTTTATGCTTGGTCAGATAACGTATTGGCAGAAATAGGCAACAGTCCTATACGTTCTTTGGATGTTTTTCCTAATAAGCCAGACTCAGATGTGATAAACGTTAAGTTTTTTGCTCCTGAAGAAGGAGATATCAGTATTACAGTTTTAGACACTAAAGGGAAGATAGTTGCTCAGAAAGAGTCCAAAGCCTTCAAAGGGGAGTTTGTAGGTCAAATCAGCCTTAAAAAGGGCGTAAAAGGGACGCATTTTGTGATAGTGAGCCAAGGAGATGATGGCGTTAGCAGAAAAGTAGTTTTAGATTAAGATAGTGCTTTTTTGCAAAAACTCGCTCAGCTTATAATCCATATAGTGGGCGAGTTTATTTTTTGCCCATAAATTCCAGATTCAAACCATTTATGTCGGCCGTCAAGTATAAAACGTAACCTTCGGTTTGAACTATAGATTTCTTTCCCAAGTCCATGTAAACATCCATTTTATAAATTCCGATTTGTTTTTCGTTTAAGCTGAGGATTTTTTCATCACCTTTTTTTGAAACGATTACATTTTTCAGAACCTGATTTCCAGCTCTGTTGTCTTTATAACTCAGTTCATAGGCATTCCCCGTTTTATGTTTCAAATTCACCTCATTAGTAGTAGGTAAAGCACATTTTAAAGGGTCAATGATGACTTTAAAGCTTCCGCTCAATTCGTTTTTTGCATCGAGATTTAATTTTTCACAAGAAAATAGACTGGTAAAAATAAGGAGGTAAAATATTTTTTTCATGGTCATTGCCAGTTTTGAGGATTAACAGATTTGATCATAGAATGCAGTAAGAACAAATTTGGTTGTATCTAAAAAAAAGAAAAGGGTCACTGAATTAACAATGACCCTTTTCCTTAGAAGTTTATTTCTAATTATTTACCAAAAAGCTTACTCCAAAATCCTTTAGCTTTTTTAGTGATTTCTTCTACGGCTTCTTCGGCTACATCTGCAAGTTCAGAGGCTTTAGCTTTGGCTTTCGCTGCAGCTTCTTCCACGTCTTCTTTCATATCTTCAAATTTCTCAGAAGCTTCAGCTTTCATTGCTTTTACATTTTCGTCGCTCATCATATCCTTAACCTTCGCCTTCGCTTTATTAACCGCTTCTTCAGCTTCAGAAGCGAGCTCTTTTGCCTTTGCTTTAGCGTCATTGAAAGCTTCACCTGCGTCTTCTTTCATGTCATCAAATTTCTCAGAAGCTTCGTCTGCTAATTTTGAAGCTGTATCTTTTGCTTTAGACGTTGCTTCATCAAAAGCACCTTTGGTTTCATTTACAGCATCTTTTGTTTCAGAGCCCACAGTGTCCGCTGTTTGAGAAACGGTGTTTTCGGTAGTTTCCTTAGCCTTGTCGGCCAAATTCTCAGCTTTATCGTTCAGATTATCTAACATTACTTTTTTTGGTTTTTAAGGTTAATTGCGACTAAAAATACAATATTCTAAACAGATTTACAATATCACTTAAAGCATATATTTCAATCTAATAAGCTCTTTTTCATTTAGGAATCTCCATTTTCCCCTTGGCAAATCCTTTTTAGTTAATCCAGCAAAAGTGGTACGGTCTAATTTCGTGACTTCATAACCGAAGTTTTCAAAAATCCTTCTCACAATTCTGTTTTTGCCGGAGTGTATTTCTATACCTACTACAAATGCATCTGGCGTTACCAGAGCCAATTCGTCAGGTTTTACAAAACCATCTTCCAGTTCAATACCTTCCTTTATGGCTTCAAAATGTTCCGTGGTGATAGGCTTGTCTAGCTCTGCTTGATAAATTTTCTTAACGTCGTTGGTCGGGTGCGTTAGTTTTTCGGTCAACTCTCCGTCATTGGTCAACAGTAACAAACCAGTGGTGTTTCTATCTAGTCGACCTACTGGATAAACTCTTTCTTTACACGCTCCTCCTACCAGATCCATCACTGTTTTACGCTCCTTAGGATCGTCCATTGTAGTTATGAAGTCTTTCGGTTTATTAAGAAGGATATACATCATTCTTTCACGGTTCAAGACATCCTTGCCATATTTTATAGTATCGCTATCTTTTACCTTGTAGCCCATTTCTGTCACTACTTTTCCGTTCACCTTAATCATTCCAGACTCTATAAGCTCGTCTGCTTCTCTTCTACTACAAAGACCAGAATTGGAGATGTACTTATTAAGTCTAATGTCTTCGTTTTCGTCAGGAATGTTATCTTCTATTTTAGACCTGAACCTTTCTGGAGCTTTTGCTCTCAAAGCAGCTGGGTCATACCTAGGAGCTCTTTCTGGACCTACCTGTCTGTCTAAATCAGGTTTAAATTGCTTTATTTCAGGTCTATTTTTTCTTGGCCTTTCCTCCTTAGAAAAACCAGATTTTTCCGTTTTTCCTCTTCCAGCTGGAGCGTTTCTGAAACTTCTTTCATCTGGTCTTCTATTATCATCGCCTCTTGAAGGTCTTTCATCCCTGCCAGAAGAACGTCTATCTGAGTTATCGTTTCCATAACGAGGTCTTTCGTCTCTATTAAAAGACGGCCTTTCAGAATTGCTGTTTCTCTCTTCTCTGTTGAATGGACGTGATCTATCACCAGACTTATCGTCTCTGTTGAATGGAGGTCTTGAAGGTCTGTCAGCGTCGTATCTCGGTTTTTCATCTCTGTTAAAAGGTGGTCTTGCCGGTCTGTCTGAAGCACCATATCTTGGTTTATCGTCTCTGTTAAAAGAACGACTGTCCCTGCTGTTATTTGATCTATCTGAACCCTGACGAGAATTTTCGTCTCTGTTGAAAGGTGGTCTCGATGTTCTATCAGAGCGGTCAGAACCGTATCTTGGTTTCTCGTCTCTATTAGAAGGTCTGTCAGAACCGTATCTTGGTTTCTCGTCCCTATTAGAAGGTCTGTCTGAGTTGTATCTTGGTTTTTCGTCTCTGTTAAATGACGGTCTTGATGGACGGTCAGAATTGAAACGTGGTTTGTCTCCACCGAATTTCGGTTTGTCGTCTCTGTTATAGGATGGCCTTGATGAGCCACCTCTGTCGTTATTTCCATAACGAGGTTTATCGTCTCTTCCTCTGCCTTGTTCTCTGTTGAATTTCGGTCTTTCTTCGCTTCTGGAAGAATCTCCGCTAGATTTAAAGGGTCTTGATGATGAATTAGATCTTTCTGAAGATCTCTTTTCTGAATTGTCTTTGTCGGTATTACCGAACTTTCTAAAATTAGCCATTTTGTTGCAGCATCTCTGCTGTAATTATTTGATATACTGAAAACTAAAACAAAGATACCTTTATTTTAGCATTAGATTTTAGGTAGCTCATATTAACAAGGTTTTGACATGATCTTACTTAGATAAAGACAATTAAATCCTTAATAATTGAAGATTTTCCGTTTGACCTCATTTTTTTGCCTTTCTTAAGTTCTGGGTTTTATTTATACCAATTGCCTTGCTAATGATGGGCTCTAGCGGTAATTTGCTAACGTTATTTCGGTCAAATTAGACCAAGTATAAAACAACTTAAATTTAAAATTACTCATGATTACTTTAGCCGCTATTGTGTTTTTGGTCATTATCATTGTTATGATGGGAGTGAAAGTGGTTCCGCAGCAACGAGCCTACATTGCAGAGAGACTTGGGAAGTATTACGGTACGCTTCAGCCTGGTATTAATTTTATCATTCCTTTGGTAGATCGTGTTGCTTACAAGCATGGTTTAAAAGAGCAAGCCTATGATATTCACGAGCAGGTATGTATTACACGCGATAACGTACAAGTAAGAGTGGATGGGGTTATTTTCCTTCAAGTCATAGATGCTCATAAAGCCTCTTATGGCGTAAATGATTATGTTTTTGCTGTAACGCAATTGGCTCAAACGACCATGCGTTCAGAGATCGGTAAAATCGATTTAGATAAGACTTTTGTGGAGAGAATGGCCATAAATCATGCCGTAGTTCAAGCCATTGACGAAGCTGCCATTAGTTGGGGCGTAAAAGTATTGAGATATGAAATTAAAAACATTTCTCCACCTCAAACGGTACTCATGGCTATGGAAAAACAAATGCAAGCAGAGCGTGAAAAACGTGCCGTTATCTTAGAATCTGAGGGTAAACAGCAGTTCGCTATTAATACAGCGGAAGGTCAGAAAGCCAGAGTGGTATTAGAGTCTGAAGGGGAGAAGTTGAGACAAATTAATAAGGCGGAAGGAGAAGCAGCCGCGATAATGTCTGTGGCACAAGCAACTGCCGAATCTGTAAGGTTAGTAGCTGCCGCTATCAGTGAAAAAGGAGGAATGCAGGCCGTTCAGCTTCAAGTTGCAGAGCAGTACATTGAACAGTTTGGGAACTTGGCTAAAGAAGGGAATACCCTGATTTTGCCGGGGAATATGGCTGATATGGGTTCAATGATAGCCTCTGCCATGACCGTTATAAAAGAAACATCACCTAAAAAATAAGAATATGGAATTATCAAATGTTGAAATTTGGGTAATTCTGGGAGTAGTATTACTCATCGTTGAAATCTTTTCAATCAGTTTTTTTGCAATTTTTTTCGGAGTAGGGGCACTAATTACCGCATTGTTTTCTTATCTGGACATTACGTCAGATTGGATTACACAAATAATTGCGTTCTTAATATTGTCTGTCGCTACCCTTCTAGGTTTTAGAAAGCAGATTTTAGAATCCTTTAACCAGAAAGGAGAGGATTATACGGAGCTCGTGAATGAAAGGGCTCACGTTTCAGAAGATATTCCGGCCAAAGGTGAAGGAAAGGTCTTTTATAGAGGTTCAGACTGGATAGCCGAGGCTATAGACGGTTCTGGCATACCAAAAGGAAGTACCGTCTGGATTAAAAAAGTAGATGGCATTAGGCTTTTAGTAGAAGTAGAATAAAAAATAATATCCGTGGGGTCTCTAAGATAGAGAAGGCTTCACGGATTTTTTAGTGTCTAATAAGACGTTTTTTTTGTAAAATAACCCATGAAAATGTTTAAAAGAATAATTGTACTTTTTTTATTAATTCCGTTTTTAAGTATTGCTCAAAATACTCCGAAGGTAATACCTCTTTGGGAGGAGGGTGCACCTGGTTTTGAACATCTGAAAAACGAGAAAGAAGAAGCAAAAGACTATTGGGTCAAGAATGTGCATAATCCTTCTATTACGGTGTACGTACCTGAAAGCGGCAAAGCTAATGGTGCGGCTGTTTTAATATTTCCGGGTGGCGGACATCGGCTTTTGGTGATTGATGCTGAAGGTACAGATGCCGCAAAGTTTCTTAATCAATTTGGCATTACGGCTTTTGTACTAAAATACAGAATGGCAAGAGAACCAGATTCTCCATATGAATTGGGCGTTCACGCCAAAGAAGATGCTCAGCGAGCCATGCGATTAATAAGGGCCAATGCCCAAGAATATGGTTTAGACAAAGATAAAGTAGGTGTAATGGGTTTTTCTGCTGGAGGAGAAGTGGTGCATTGGATGGCATATGATGATGGCAAAAATGTAATGAACAAAGTGGATCCTATAGATAGTCAAAACTCAAAACCAAACTTTCAAATTTGTATATATCCCGGGCCTTTAGGCGTTCCAGAAACTATTCCAACAGATGCTCCACCAGCTTTTGTTTTAGCCGCCAACGATGACGAATGTTGTTCTGAACCAGTATTGAAATTACTTCAAGGATATAGAAAGGCGGGTGTACCCATAGAAGCACATTTTTATAGCAAAGGTGGGCATGGTTTTAATATGGGCTATCGTAGCGATTTGAAAACCCTAAGTCACTGGCCAGCTAGACTAGGAGATTGGTTGTTGGATACAGGATTGGGAAAGAAGTAAAACAATCGTTTTTTTGTTCTACCCTTTCCATAAAATCGATGCCACTTAAGCTACATATTTAACTGATTTGACTTTCTACAAAATACTTGTTCATTCAAAACGTTTCTTATATTTAGAATAAGCCCTAAATTAGGGCAAAATCCTTAAGCTGAAGCATATTTATCGAATGAGAAAAAGCTCACTATTCATAATATTTCTATCGTTTTTTGCCTACACGGCTTCTGCCCAGTTGCAGTCCTATAAAAAAGGTTTAGCAAGCTTTGATAAAGGCTTTTACGATTTGGCGGTTAATGACTTATTAAAGGTTAAAGAGATTGATGCTTCTCAAGAAGCCAAATTAAAATATACCATTGCGGAATCTTACAGGCTGTCTAATAGATGGATAGAGTCTCTTTCGTATTTTAGCGATGCCATTGCTTTGGGCATTGACGACCCCGATGCTGTTTTTCACTACGCTTATGCCCTAAAGACCAATGAACAGTATGATTTGGCTTTGCAGCAGTTTAGGAAATACAGCGGTATGAAAACCGAGAATAAAGTATATAACGAATGGGCAAACAGGGAGATAAACACTTTACAAATCATTGATCTTTTAAAGGAAAAAGACACGGAACTGGTTTTTAGAAATTTAAAAGAAGTGAATACGGAAGGTTCGGAGTTTTCTCCGATGGTTTTTAAAGGGAAATTGATTTTTTCTGCTTCCAGAAAACAAAAAACATATTCTAACGGATTGCCTTTCTTAGGGATTTATAGTGCTTCGGTTAATAAAGATTTGACCAGTGTGGGTGAGGTGGAGCTGTTTAGCAGTGCCATTTTTGATTCGGAAAGAAATGAGGGGACCCCGGCTTTTTCGCCAGATGGTAAAACCGTCATTTTTGCCAGGAGTAATTCTGGAAGAAGAAAAGATGTATCTCCAGATGTAGATTTATATATGAGCAGGTTTGCTCCATCTTCAGGTTGGACATCACCCGTTTTGGTTTCTGCTAGTGATTCTGCCAGCTGGGATGGATGTCCTGCATTTTCTGGGGATGGAAAAACGTTGTATTTTTCTTCCAACAGGCCAGGTGGTTCCGGCGGGATGGATCTTTACCGTGTAAATATGGATGCTTCAGGAAGGTTTGGAAATCCAGCCAATATGGGCAAAGCCCTAAATACACCGGGAGATGAGATGTTTCCTTATGTTACAGAAGACGGAAAACTTTATTTTGCTTCTGATGGTCACCCTGGTTTAGGAAAATTGGATTTGTTTGTGGCAGAGCGTAGGTCGGGTAAGATTTCGGTCGAAAATCTAGGCCTACCCTATAATTCTTCTATGGACGATTTCGGTTTGTCACTAGACGAGAACGGTAATATTTTCTTTTCCTCTAATAGAAGGGGAGGGCAAGGTGACGACGACATCTATTTTTATCAGGCTCCGCCAAAAGAAGAGCTGGCGGATAACGTTGACCCACTTAAAGGAAAGTCTGGACAGGGTAAAGACGGAGAAAATGAGCTAGAAATAAAGAAGGTTAATTACTTTTTGGAAGGCGTAATATTAGAAGATAAGGCGTTGTCTGTGATAGATGCTAATATCTTTATTTATAAAATAGATGGAGGTTTTGAAGAATTAAACACAGAAACAAAAAGTGACGCCAATGGTGCTTTTGGTCCTATAAGGCTGGAAGAAGATACCGACTATATGATTATCGTGGAAAAGCCTTCTTATCTTAAAAAACGAGAGGGTTTTAGTATGTATGGCAGAACTATACCGCAGATCTTACTTAGAAAGTCGGTGACAGATACCACTTTCCATACCGATATTTTGCTTGACAAGCTGTTTATCGGAAAAACTTTTGTGTTAGAAAATATCTATTATGACCTGAACAAAGCAGACATAAGACCAGACGCTGCGGTGGAGCTGGATAAGTTGGTGCAGATATTGATAGACAACCCTAAAATAAAAATTGAGTTAGGTTCACATACAGACGTCAGGGGTACAGACATGTACAACCTTAGGCTGTCACAGAGAAGAGCAGAAGCAGCCATAGAATATATTATTTCAAGAGGTATTGCTAGAGAAAGGTTAACGGCTCAGGGTTATGGTGAGGAAGAGCTGATTAATGAGTTTGCGAAGACGGAAGAAGAACACCAAGTAAACAGAAGGACAGAGTTTAAAGTCACCGAAATTGGCACTTCTAGCGATTTAGTAGAATAATATCCCCAAAATATACCTAATTTAAGCCTGACAAAATCAGGCTTTTTTTATGCAAAAAATATTTATTCTATTTCTACTTATTTCTTTTCAAGGTTTAGGACAATCTATGGAGGTATTACTTTATCCGGACGGTGTTCCTGGAGCAATTAGCGGACACGGTTTAATTGAGGCGGATGTCTCAGAGGTTGATGATGGTGTGATTAGGTTAAGGAATATTTCTAACCCTAGCCTTACGGTTTATCCAGCAAAAAAAAGTAAGAATACTGGTGCCGCAGTAATTATTTGCCCTGGAGGTGGCTACCATATTTTGGCTATGAATAAGGAGGGCTACACCATAGGAGCGTGGTTTGCGGCTAGGGGAGTAACCGCTTTTGTATTGAAAAACAGATTGCCGCAAGCTGAAATGTTTACAGAAAAAGAAATTAGGCCTTTGGAAGATGCTCAGGCAGCCATAAGGTATGTAAGAACCAATGCTGCTAAATATAGCTTAAATGAAAATAAAATAGGCATTATGGGTTTTTCTGCGGGAGGGCATTTGGCCGCCACAGCTTCTACACACTTTAAGAATGGTGTAGGGGTAAACGAAAACTCCAAGGTTAGTTTAAGACCAGATTTTAGTATTTTAATGTATCCAGTCATTTCTTTTAGTGACAGGAACGCACACCTGGGCTCTAGACTTAATTTGATAGGTCCAGAACTGAAGATAGAGGAAATGGAACATTTTTCTAATGAGCTTCAGGTAACCCCAGAAACTCCTCCCGCATTTTTGGTGCATGCCTATGATGATGGTGTGAAGGCTGAAAATAGTTTAGCTTATGTGAAAGCTCTTAGGGCGTTTGATATTCCTGCAGAATTACATTTATATCAGAGTGGGGGACATGGATTTGGTTTGGCATATGACAAGCCAGGACCTGTTTCAAAATGGTCTGAGAGACTTGAAGATTGGCTTTTGTTCAATAAACTAAATAAATAAAGGCTTCGTACCTTAAGAAAGGTATGATAATTGCGGCTAAATCAATGCTTTGGACTTCAAACCATTTAATAAAAAAGGACATTAGACTTTTCTGATACCAAGAAGTCTTTTTACATTTATATCAGGAAAACAAATAAATACTACATTCTTATGAAGAAAATAATCTATACATTAAGTGCTGCCCTTATAGCTGGCTCTGTTTCAGCTCAAATGGTAAGTAGTACGCAAATTTATGTTTCTGAAGGTGCTGTCCTAAGTGTAGGTCAAGATTTTCAAAATAGCGGTGAATTGACAAATAATGGTCTAATTAACTTACGTGGAAATTTACAGAACGAAGGTCAGATTAAGTCTGATGGTGAAGTGATTTTTGACGGTTTTGATAAGCAAACTATTTCAGGAACAAATAATGTGGTTCTTTCAAAGGCCTCAATTGAAAACAATGTAGACTTAAATACGGCATTGGTTATCAATAAGGAATTGAATTATAACCAAGGTATAGTCTCTTCATCAGAAGCCAATCCTTTGGTGTTTACAGAAGATGCTAACTACAGAGGTGCATCTGATTTCTCTCACTCGAGAGGTACGGTAACAAAGGTAGATGCAAGTAACTTTGAGTTTCCAGTAGGTGATGGTTCTACATACAGAGGCTTTATAGCCAATAGTACTAAAAGAAGTGCACTGTCTGCAGAGTACAAGTCTCAAAACCCAACGCAATTGTCAAATGAATTGGCAAATGGTGTGGATTATGTAAATGACAATGAGTACTGGGTGCTTAAAAGCTCAGACGAAAACGATATCGCAAACGTAAGACTTCAAGGTACTTACGAAAGCAATGTAGCTTACCTGAATAAGGGAACTTGGAATATCTCTGAGAATGCTTCATTTGACAAGAAAAGTGGCTTAGAAAGAGGTGTGATGTTTACCTCTGGTAGAGGACAGTTTGTGAAGAAAGACATTGGCGTATGGCCAAACCCTACGCAAGGTGACTTCAACTTGAAATTATCTGGCATGAACGACAATGATGATGTAACGGTGGATGTTACTAATCAAGATGGTCGTGTCGTATTAAGCATGAAAGGTGCGGTGAACCAACTAAGAAAGGTTTATTCTCTTCCTGGGAGCTTAGTAACTACGGAGCTTACGGTTAGAGTAATTAATGGTGACGAAGTCATGACAGAGAAATTGATTCTTAACAGATAATAATTTAAGGATATAGTATTTGAGAAAGGCTTCCAAACGGAAGCTTTTTTTATGCCATTTTTTCTAGAAAAACCATATCTGGATTAGAAGCTAGGCTGGCTCTTTTGAATGCTTTATAGCCTAATTTATGATAGAGGTGGAAGTTTTTTACACTCTTATAAGCAGTGTAGAGTTCAAACCTTCCAGCTAAAGGGAACCTAGACTCTATATTTAACATTAATTGACCTCCTAAGCCCTTGTTTTGAGCTTTAGGATTTACGATGAGTTTGCCAATATAAACAGTGTCGTTTTCTTGGTAAGCTCTAATAGAACCTATGATTTCTACTCCCAGCATGGCCTTTAGAATCGTTTGTTTCTTGAACTCTTTTTTAAGGGCATCTAGGTTTTGAGTAAGAGGTGTAATCTCATAATTATTATAAATTTCTGCTTCTTGTATGTAAGCCAACTTCTGTAGTTTAAGTATTTCTTCCAAATCTGATACTTCCGCCAAACAGATGTTTATTGTTTCAGGCTTCATAATAATTGTATTTGGTTTTGAAGTCTTTTCGGAGCTAATCCTAAATAGCTAAGTTTCAAAGCTTCAAAAAAAACTTCTTCTTTAACAGTTTCTAAATTAAAGATAGTCCAACCTTTTAGACCCCATTTATTGGGAACAGTAAATATACTTTCAGGAGCTGCCAAAGAGAAAAGGTCTTGCTGTTCTAAGGAGAGTTTGAGATTTGTTAGGTTCCTTTTCGTGTCTAGCGTTGCAAATATTTTCTTGTTGATTTTGTAAGCAGTTTTTTCAAAATGGGGTGCTTCTTCCACTTCAGGAAGCTGAGAAACTATATTTCTTAGATGCTCAATAGCAATCATTACAACATATTATTCTTTTCAATAGACTGTTTAGCCTTCTGAGATAAAACCTTCACACCTTCTATAAGTCCTGCAAACCTTGGGTCTTGCGTAAGTCCTTTTTTATAACGAGCATATATTTGCTGAATAATCACGGCGTTTTTAAAAAGTCCAAAAACATAGTAGAAGAGGATGTTAGAAATATCTCTTCCAGATTTTTCGGCGTATAAGTTGGCGTATTCTTGTCTGGTCAGGTTACCTGGCAGCCACGACAGATTAAAAGCTTTACCAAAATCAGCATCAGTAAATTCTACCCAATAAGCTAAAGTAGTACCCAAATCCATAAGAGGATCGCCGACGGTGCACATTTCCCAATCTAAAATGGCCAATATTTCTTCAGGATTCTCAGGATTCAAAATGAGATTATCATACTTGTAGTCGTTATGAATCAAGCTTGCTTCTGAAGACACTGGTATGTTGGAATCCAACCATTCTGCCACGGCTATCATGTCAGGTAAATCGTCCGTCTGTGATGCCAAATAGCGTTTGTGCCATCCTTTGACTTGTCTTTCTACATAGGCTTCCGGTTTACCTATGTTATCCAATCCTGTTTTATGAATATCAATATGATGAAGAGCCACTTGATTAAGACATATAGCTTCTGAAAGCTTTTTAAACAAAGGACTGTTATCTTCTTTTAAAAAGCGTTTAGCATCAGCAGCCCTAAGGATACTTCCGTTAACACGCTCCATGATATAGAATATAGAACCAATAATGGATTCATCTTCACAGAGTGAAAGTGGTTTCGGGATTTGCTGGAAACCTGCTTTGTCAAGTGCTTCTAAAATCCCGAATTCACGAGCCATGTCATGGCCTCCCTTTATGTTTTCTGCTCCCTTGGGAGGCTTTCTTAATACATAAGAACAGTTTCCTGCGTGTAGTAAGTAGGTTAGATTAGAATATCCTCCTCCGAACTGTTTGACTTCTAAGATTTCTTCTAATCCCGTTTTTAGAAGATAATCGTTAAGGGTAGTTAAAGGCAGTTCTTCATTCTTTCTTACGGAGCTAGCTTCGTCTATATTAAGCATTTCTGTAAGGTTTAAGGAGTTGTTTTGCCAATGAGCTTTTGTGTACTTCATCAGCTCCATCATAAATCCTGGAGGCTCTTTCGTGGGCATACCAGTAGCTTAAGATGATATCACTGGTCATTCCCAAGGCACCATGGGTCTGAATAGCCCTATCTATAACGCGTAGCATCATATTGGCCGTGAAGAATTTTATGCCAGAAATCTCTGCTCTGGCTGCTTTGCTACCTACTTTGTCTATTTTGGTGGCGGTGCTTAAGACCATTAGACGGCAAGCGTCTATTTCTACTCTGCTTTCAGCAATGAAATTTTGAATGCTCTGCTGGTCTGCTAATGTTACGCCCTCCTTTATTTCTCTAAAAACGGCATATCTGCACATGAGGTCAAAAGACCTTTCTGCTATACCAATAAAACGCATACAGTGATGTATTCTTCCAGGTCCAAGTCGCTCTTGTGCTAAAAGGAAACCATCGCCTTCTGTACCAATCAAATTGCTCTGAGGTACTCTCACATTATTATACTTTACTTCGGCATGGCTGGCCCAGCTGTCTCCTTCATGTCCCATAATAGGGATATTTCGCATGAACTCGTATCCAGGGGTGTCAAGAGGTACTAAAATCTGCGAAGCTCTTTTATGAGGAGCGGCGTCGGGATTGGTCACTGCCATCACTATGGCAAAGGCTGCTCCATCAGCCGAAGAGGTAAACCATTTATGGCCGTTAATAACATAATCATTCCCGTCTTTTACAGCGGTTGTGCCCATTCTAGTAGGATTCGAACCTGCAAAGGCTGGCTCGGTCATAGAAAAGCAACTTCTGAGCTTTCCTTTGGTAAGTGGCTTTAGGAAGCGTTCTTGTAATTCTGCATTGGCATATTTATGGAGTAATTCCATGTTCCCAATATCTGGTGCTTGTGAGTTGAAAACGAAATGTCCAAAAGGGGAACTCGCTAAACATTCGCTTACCTGGCCAAATTCACACAGCGACAGTCCTTTTCCTCCAAGACTTTCAGGTAAAGCTAGACCCCAAAGGCCCATAGTTTTTACCTGTTCTCTTAGTGTCAGCAGCGTGGGTTCTACGTCAGAAAAATTCCCCTTCATGTTATCTGCTGTTTCTAAGGGATAAAGGTGCTTTTCTACGAATTCTTTAATGACAGGAAGAATACTTCTCGTCTTTTCTGTTGTGAATAGGGTTTCCATTAATGTATTGTTGATGTTAAGAATATTAATAAGATGTAATTTAATAATCCTATTTTATTTTGACATCAAGATAGTAGACAAAGGGTAGATTTAATTTTTAGACACTCTTTCTCCAGCCGTGCATGAGATAAAATTTCTGCTACTTTATTGGCAAGATGCCATTTCGCTTTGGTAGATTTCCTGAGACTTTTTAAGGGCTTCATAAATGCCACCTGCCCAAAAGTTTCTAAATCCAAAACCTCTAGGTGTACCCTTTACTTTTTCGTTTAAGAGTATGGTTTTGGTTTTGAGATCTACAAAAACAATGTTAAAAGCGGTTTCGACGGTGCTTTTAGAGAAATGATTCACCACCATTAGGGCACCAAACCCTTCTTTACTTTCGAAGTTGAATTCATTGATCAAGGACTTGATTTGAGCTTCAGGAATATCGTTTGTGGTAGCGTTAAGATCCACCATTTTAAACTCATTGACCTTATCATTTCTTTTCATTACTTCTTCCAATTGATATAAAACATTTGTTTTTTGATAGAAACTTTTAAGGTTGAATTTCTCAGCTTCATTGACTAAAAGAGTATTCCAAGACTTGAAAAAGGTCGACTTTATAGCCTGAGGGTCATTGAAATCTGGGCCTAGAAATTTGGCCATGCTAAAGTCTATGCCGTACCAAGTGATTTCTTCTGCTTTGATAAGCTCGCATTTGGATTGAGAATAGGCATTCAAAAAGGAGAATGAAAGAAGACTGGCCAATAATATGATTTTTTTCATGAGAAGGTGATTTTTATTATAAAGTTCAATTTTTTATACCTAAAAAGCAATACCTTCTTCATTTCCATATTGTTAAACCCGTTTTATGCATTGGAGAATCGTAATGAGTTTTAAAGTGGGATAAATCAGACATATAAATGAGATTAGCATAGCGGTTTACCCTGAGCTAAAGTCGAAGGGTTCTGGTGATTGAGTTTAAAGGGATTTACGAACTGATTTGAAGCAATTTAGCTACGATCCCGATAAAATCGGGAGATTTTCTAATGAATAAAGCGGGTTAAAACTCACTCCGCCTTCATTTGTAATCATAAGGGTTTACTGCCAGCTTATCAAGCGGTTAGCCTTCGTTGGAAGGAATATTGATAATTATCTTTCCTTTGTGTTTTCCTTCTCCAAAATACTGAATGAGCCTTGGGATGTCTTCTAAATGGTATGGTCCATCTATAGGGCATTTTATCGGATAAAGTGTGATGACTTCAGACAAACCTTTATTTGGTTGAAGAGCCAGTACATTTAGCTTTTTACTTGAAAATAGCCTTAGGATTTTGCCCCAGAAAAATACGCTCAACAGGGAGCTTAAATCCCCTCCGACGGTGATGTAGGTGCCGTTGGACTTTAAAGAACTTAAATAGGTAAAAGCTGATTTTTTACTTTTACAATCCAAGATGAAGTCATATTGTTCACCGTTTTTTGTAAAATCGGTTTCCCTGTAGTCTATCAGAAGCTTGAATCCGAGTTTTCTCATGGCTTCGAATTTATCTAAGGAATCTACGCCTGTTATGTTGCAATGATGATACTGGGCTATTTGAAACCCAATACTGCCAACGCCTCCTCCAGCTCCGTTGATTAATACTTTTTGATTGTTACGGATGTTTTCTAAGGCTTGGAAAGCCAAAAGTGCCGCATGGGGTAGGGCAGCAGCTTGTTCAAAACTGAGTTGCCTAGGTTTATGAATGACTGCTTTTGAGTTGACAGCAATATATTCTGCAAAAGTTCCAAAACCAAAATTTGAAATATCACCATATACTTCATCACCAATTTTAAAATGACTAACCTTGGCTCCAACCTCCTCAATGATACCAGATAGCTCCATGCCTGGAGTCGTATGTTTTGGCTTGAATATACCAAAAAGGAGTTGATAAACTTTCGGTTTACCGCTGACCATACTCCAATCGTAATCATTAATGGCTGTCGATTTTATTTTGATGAGTACTTCGTTTTCTTTAGGAATAGGTATATCTACTTCTTTGACTTGAAGTACTTCCTCTGGATTTCCATATTCACTAAAAACAAGTGCTTTCATAGCTTCAAATTATATTTGGAATATCTAAAATAGATAGCTTTTGTAAAAATTGGGATATCCGAAGGGTAATACTTTTTAGATTTTTTATATGCGGTTTTATGGAGAGATGGGAGGGGGATTTAATAAGGGTGGGGAGGCTTACTACTTTATAATCAATAGGCTAGCATTTAAGATCTCATTAACTCTTTTAAATGAGAAAGATGTTCAAAATGGAAGTACGATGAAGCTATTGTTTTTGTATAACTTTAGCAGTAGTAAACGTTTGTATAAAGGACAATAAGAGCATTTAAAACTTTTAACACAAGGGTATAAACCTAAAATGAAAACTGAAATAGTAAAAAATATAGATCGTCCGGCTGAGCTTGAAAGGCTTTACAGGAAGAATAAATCAACATTTAGGAGGGAGTTTAATCTTATTTATCCAGAATTGGAGGATAGCCCATTGACTAGTTTTTGGCATGAACGCCTAAATTATGAAACTTCCGACATTTCATGGGGTACCAATAGTGACTTAATGTTTGTGGTTATGGCTTCTTTATTGGCAGGATGTCTTGCCAAGTTACCGGAATTGAAGTTTGTACAGGAGGAATTCTTCTATACCAGAAACATTGGTTTTATTGTTTTTCCGATACTTACCGCTTACTTTTTTTGGAAAAACGAGACCTCCGTAATGAAGGTTATAGGGGTGTTTTTCGCTCTATTAGTTGCTTTGCTTTATATAAATTTCCTTCCCGATACCAACTCGGATACACTTATACTTGCTTGTATTCATTTACCACTGGTACTCTGGTCTGTATTGGGTTTTTCTTATGTAGGAAATGGTTTTTTAGATACTCAGAAAAGGCTCGATTTCTTGAGGTATAATGGAGACTTGGTGGTGATGACGGTTTTGATACTTATTGCCGGAATGATTTTAACAGGTATTACCATTGGACTCTTCTCATTGATTGGTTTTGAAATAGCAGATTTTTACTTCAGGTATATGGTGGTTATGGGTTTGGCGGCTTCGCCAATAGTAGGAACCTATGTCACACAAACCAATCCACAGCTGGTCAATAAGGTATCTCCAGTGATAGCAAAAATATTTAGTCCTTTGGTGCTAATTACCCTTGTTACATATCTGATAGCCATCGTATTTTCAGGGAAAGACCCTTATAACGACAGGGAGTTCTTGATGGTTTTTAATGCTTTACTAATTGGAGTATTGGCCATTATCTTGTTTTCTGTAGCGGAAGCATCCAGAACAGGGAAAAGTAAAGTTTCCATGGTTATTTTGACTTTACTTGCTGTAGTGACGGTCATCGTAAATGGCATTGCCATTTCCGCTATCATGTTTAGGATTTCTGAGTGGGGGATTACGCCAAATAGATTGGCAGTGTTAGGTGGAAATGTTATCATACTGATAAACCTATTGGTAGTAAGTTTTAGACTCATAAGAACCATCAGGCATTCCGAGGAAATTGAATCTGTAGAAAAATCGATTGCCTCCTTCTTACCTATTTATAGTTTATGGACAGTTGTGGTCACCTTCTTGTTTCCATTGATCTTTGGCTTTAAATAGGCTTGAAGAAGTTCGTATTTTTTACCGATTGTAAGGTTTTAATTTTATCAAATACCTAATAGATATGAAAGAGAAATGGGATGCCAGATATAGTGAAGAAGGGTTTGCTTATGGTAAAGAGCCTAATGTGTTTTTTAAGGAATGGCTTTCGAAATTTGAACCAGGTGCTATTTTAATGCCAGCAGATGGAGAAGGAAGAAATGGTGTTTTTGCTGCAAAGAAAGGGTGGGACGTCATTTCTCTTGATTTGAGTGAGGAAGGAAAAGTCAAGACTTTGGCATTAGCTAAAGCGGAAGGAGTACAGCTGTCTTATATGGTAGGCGATTTAGAAGAAATCGATTTGGAAGAAAATTATTTTGACGCCATTGGACTTATTTTTGCTCACTTTCCAGCAGAGAAGAAATCAGCATTACACAAGAAATTGAATAGATACCTAAAAGTAGGAGGAATCGTTATTTTTGAGGCTTTTAGTAAAGAGCATTTGACTTACAAAAGGCAAAATCCCAAAGTGGGGGGGGCTGGCGACATAGATACCCTGTTTTCAAAAGAAGAAGTTAAAACTGATTTTGAGAACTATGAAGAATTGCTTTTGGAAGAGGGCGAGGTCTTATTGAATGAAGGGAAATATCATGTGGGAAAAGGGTCGGTAATTCGCTTTGTTGGAAGGAAAATTTCTTAAGCGATTAAGGTAGATTAGTCTTGTCATAGGAAACTAATCTACCTTAATTTTTGCACCATTTTGAGCTTAGTTCTAGCATCAAAGCTTCCCCTTCAAAAAGTCAGCAGTATAATTTCCTTCTATTTTTACCATGTCTTCTGGGGTACCTTCAAAACACAGATGGCCACCATCTTCACCCCCTTCTGGCCCTAAATCTATAATCCAGTCAGCAGACTTAATCACCTCCATGTTATGCTCTATTATAATGACAGAATCTCCTTGTTCTATTAGTGCGTTCATAGCTTTCAATAATTTCTGAATATCATGAAAGTGTAGTCCGGTAGTAGGTTCATCAAAGATGAAGAGTGTTTTTCCTTTCTCAGAGTTTCCTTTTCCTAAGAAGAAAGCCAGCTTTACACGCTGAGCTTCACCACCCGAAAGAGTATTAGAAGATTGCCCTAGTTTAATATATCCTAGTCCTACTTCTTGTAGCGGCAATAATTTTTCGTAAAGTTTTGGCTGGTTGCCTTCGAAATATACCAGAGCTTCATCCACAGTCATGTGTAGAATATCAGAAATATCTTTTTCTAGGTATTTTACTTCCAGAACTTCCTGTTTAAAACGCTTTCCTTTGCAGCTTTCACAGGTAAGTTTCACGTCTGCCATAAACTGCATTTCTATGGTTTGCTCGCCTTCTCCTGCACATGCTTCGCATCTTCCTCCGTCTACATTGAAAGAGAAAAAAGCGGGTTTATAGTCACGTTGCTTGGCTAAAGGCTGGTCTGACATAAGGGCACGTATGGCGTCATATGCTTTGATGTAGGTAACTGGGTTAGACCTGCTCGACTTTCCAATCGGGTTTTGGTCTACCATTTCCACTTGGTTTATTCTGCTCATACTACCCGTTAGGTCGGTAAACTTTCCTGCGTCAGAAGTGTATTCACCTTTTTGTCTAGAGAGGGCAGGATAGAGTATTTTCCTTACCAGTGTAGATTTTCCAGAACCACTCACCCCTGTTACCACGGCCAATACGCCTAAGGGAAATTTAACATCTAAGTTTTTCAGGTTGTTTTCTTCGGCTCCAGTAATCTTTAAGAAATCTATGGCCTTTCTTCGTCTTGTTGGTACCTTTATTTGGTCTTTTCCAGTCAGGAATCTGATGGTATGCGAACCATTGTCATTATCTTTTGCTTTTAAAACTTCTTCAAAAGTTCCTTGAAAGACTAATTCACCACCTAGGTTTCCTGCATTTGGACCAATGTCAATAATCTCATCGGCTTCTCGCATGACTTCTTCTTCATGCTCCACGACTATAACGGTGTTGCCAATATCTCTCAAAGATTTTAAGACAGAAATAAGCTTTTGGGTATCTCTTGGGTGTAATCCTATGCTTGGTTCATCCAAAATATACATAGAGCCCACCAAAGCAGAACCCAGCGAAGTAGCCAGTTTTATTCTTTGAAATTCTCCTCCAGAAAGAGAAGAGGTGAGTCGGTTTAGTGTCAAATATCCTAAACCCACTCTGTCTAAATACTCTAACCTGTTGGTGATTTCTATAATTATCCTTTTGGAAATATCCGCCTTATTACCATCTAGTTTGATTTCGTCAAAAAACACCCTAGCCTTATTTATAGGCACTAGGACTAAATCTGTGATAGATAAACCATCTATTTTAACGTAAGATGCGTCTTTTCTTAAACGAGAGCCTCGGCAATCTGGGCAAACGGTTCTGCCACGATATCTGCTTAGCATGACACGGTATTGAACCTTGTACGTTTGCTTTTCTAAATCTACGAAAAATGCATTCAATCCCTGAAAATGCTCGTTTCCTGTCCATACTAATTGTTGCTCTTCCTCAGTAAGGTCTTTGTAGGCACGGTGAATGGGGAAGTCGAAATGAATGCCATTTCTTAATAATGGAGCCAGCCATTCACTCATTCTTTCTGAACGCCACGGAGCTATGGCTCCTTCAAAAAGTGATAAAGATTTATCCGGGATGACCAAGTCTTCATCGATACCTAGAACTTTCCCAAATCCCTCACACACCTTACAGGCACCATAAGGATTATTGAAGGTGAACAGATTAACACTAGGTTCTTCAAAAACCTGTCCGTCTTGTTCGAATTTATCTGAAAAATATTTGGTTTGTTTGCCCATAATCTGGACGACACAGACGCCATCGCTTTCAAAAAAAGCGGTTTGAATGGAGTCCGAAATTCTAAAAAGGTTGTCTTCGTCAGGCTCGCCTTTATCATCAAATTTTACGGCGGCTCTGTCTATAAGAACCCAAACATCGTCTTCAGCAGAGGTTAAGAGCTTGTCATCTTCTAAAGTATCTTCTATCTGATATATATCCCCTTTGATAGAAACGCGATTAAATCCTTTTTTAAGAAGAAGATCCAATTCTAATTTAAGCGTTCTGCCCTCCACCATTTTTAAGGGAGAGAAAATCATCAGTTTTTGGCCTTCTTCAAAACTATGTATAAAATGGCTTACATCGCTCACGCTATCTTTCTTTACCTCTTTCCCAGAAATAGGAGAGATGGTAGTTCCGGCTCTTGCAAAAAGCAGTTTAAGATAATCGTAAATTTCTGTGGTGGTACCTACCGTAGATCGTGGATTTCTACTGCTAACACGCTGCTCTATGGCAATGGCGGGAGAAATTCCCCTGACATAATCAACTTCGGGTTTTTCCATTCGCCCTAAAAACTGTCTGGCATAGGAGCTCAAACTCTCCACGTACATTCTTTGGCCTTCAGCATATAGGGTGTCAAACGCCAAGGATGACTTACCACTACCGGATAGACCCGTTACCACGGTCAATTTGTTTCTCTGAAAGGCCACATCTACATTCTTGAGGTTGTGTACACGGGCACCTTTGATAATGATGTATTTTTTGGGATCTAGATTTCCTATATCTTGAGTTTTTGACATGCTTTTTTGCAAAGAAAAATTCGGATGTTTTTCCTGTCTTTTGACAGGAACGGCAAATATAATCATATCAAAAGGGAGATAGAATGTATTGCTAAATATCTCCTCAGATTTAATAGGAATAATTACCTTTGCTCCATGATACAAAAGGCCGTTATTTTCGACATGGATGGGGTTATTTGCCATACCAATCCTTATCACTCCAAAGCTTTCAGAGTGTTCTTTGAAAAAAGAAATTTAAACCCTACGGATGCAGAATTTGCGGAACATATGTTTGGTAAAAGCAATAGTTACATTTTAAAGCATTTCTTAGGCAGAGAGGTCGTTGGAGAGGAGTTTAAACAGATGGAAGAAGAGAAGGAAGGGCTTTTTAGAGAAATTTATGCGGAACATGTCGTCACCATCGGTGGATATATGGATTGGTTAAATCTACTGAAAAAGGAAGGTTTTAAAACGGGGGTGGCTACATCTGCACCAAGAGCCAACCTTGACTTAATTATGGGTAAAGTAGGCTTTGGTCCTAATATGGAATCTATTTTGGCATCCGAAGATGTCACTGCTCATAAGCCAGATCCACAAGTTTATTTAAAATCTGCCAAAAACCTTGGTGTGGAGCCCGCAAATTGTCTGGTTTTTGAAGATTCTTATTCAGGCGTTTCTGCGGCTATAAATGCGGGAATGAAGGTAGTGGGGGTTTTAAGCAGTCATACCAAAGAAGAATTGCCACCCTGCGATTTTCACATCAAAGATTATTCAGAAATAAATTTATCGGTATTAAAAGATATCATTTAATATGCCTTCTATACAGCACATAGCCCTATACTGCATTGATTTGGAAAAAATCCGAGCGTTTTATGAAAAGTATTTTAGTGCTCAAAGCAATGAAAAATACATCAATGCCAAGAAAGGGTTTGAATCCTATTTTTTAAGTTTTGAAGCAGGTGCGAGTTTAGAAATTATGACCAAAACAGGAATTGGCAGTGCCAACGAAACGCTGTCGGAGTATTTGGGATTAACACATATTGCATTTTCTGTAGGTTCCGAAGAAAAGGTTAATGAACTGACAGAGGAGCTAAGGGAAGATGGATTCGAAATAGCTGGAGAATGTAGATGGACGGGAGATGGTTTTTACGAAAGTGTCGTACTTGACCCCGAAGGAAATCGATTAGAAATTACGATTTGATATTCTTAAACAACATATTTTGATACGCCACCTCACGAAAGACTTTCTAAGAAATCGCCAGAGTAGAGCCATTGCAGTTGCATTTTTATCTGTTGGGATTCTTTTTGGTACTTGGGCCACTTTTATTCCTTATATAAAAACTAAGTTTTCGCTGGACGATGCTCAACTGGGTCTCATACTTTTAAGTATGCCTATTGGTTCTGTCACCATGAATTTGGTTGGAGCTTGGTTGGTCTCAAAGGTGGGTATGAAAACCACAACTATTTCAGGAATGGTGGCCATGTCCTTGGCGTTTTTAATTCCACTGAATGCCGAGTCGGTTTATCTGCTGCCAATTGGACTTTATCTCTGTGGTTCTGGCATCTCTATTACAAATATTGCCATGAATATGGGTGTCACTAATATTGAAGCCCATCATAAAGTGAACATCATGAGCACTTGTCATGGTATGTTTAGTTTGGGGCTGATGGTGAGTTCCATGATGGCGAGTTTGGCAAGGGGTTTTGAATGGGTGCCTGGACATTATATGCTGGTGGTGTCCTGTTTGATTATTGTCTCTGCACTGTTAATTAGACCTACCATTTTTAAGATTCAAGAAGAAAAGGAGGCTGATGATGTCTCTCAATCTAAATTCGTACTACCTAGAGGTTCGTTTTTGGTGATGATATTGATAGGTATATGTGGTAATATCACTGAAGGAACAATGGCAGATTGGACCTCTGTTTTTATGAGAGATGTGGTGAATAGTAGTCCATATTTTGTAGGGTGGGGCTTGGCTGGTTACTCGCTATTTATGGCATTAGGCAGATTTTTTGGCGATAGTCTCATTCCTAAATTTGGTGCCAATAAAATCTTGATTTATGGTGGTGTAATGTCAATGATTGGCGTTTTAATAGCGATTTTGTTACCAACTACTTGGTTTGCTATTATTGGTTTTTCTATTGTAGGAGCGGGTGTTTCCTGTACGGCACCTATTCTTTATGGAGCATCTGCCAGAGTGCCAGGGGTGTCAAAGGGCACAGGTTTGGCGGTCATGAACACTTTTGCCATGGGCGGTTTTATGGCCGGTCCAGTGCTGATCGGCTTTGTTTCTCAAGCCACAAGTTTAAGCTGGGCTTTCTCCATCATTATTTTACTGGCCTTAATTTGGGTGCTCTTGTCGTCGAAAATTAAGTTTTTCTAAGATTATCTTAACTCGGTATAAGCAAATTGGTAACCTTGCTTAATTACTTCTTTGATATTATCGGAGTCGAAATTGGTAAGACTAATATTAATAGACTCTATGGGCCTAATTACCTTAAGAGTTATTTTCTTGTTAAGTGTAAAGCCAGCTATGGAAACTAAATTTTCATTATAGTTTTCGGCCCACTCAATATCATTATTCTCAAACTGATTAACAGAAATATCTTTTATCCTTTCTATCATAGAAAAGAAGGAGCGATAGTTAATGGGCTCCAGTTCTCTAGTTTTTGGATGCGTAGCAATTGCATAAATCTCTGTGGCACCATCTTCAATAGCTTTTTTCAACGGCACAACTTCTCTTAAGCCACCATCTAGATAGGCTTGTCTGTGATCACCACCAATTTGAATAGCGGGCATCATGATTGGAATAGAACTGCTGGCTCTCAAATAATCCAAGAAATGCTGCTCCATAGGGTCGGCATAGTGCATATTTCCTGTATTTATATTAACTGCACCAACTTTAAGCCCTATTGGGCTGCGACGTAAAGTGGTTAAATCAATGTACCTTCTTAGTTTTTCATGAAGTGGATTGGTGTCCAAAAGGCCATCAAAGCGACTTAAGATAGTATCTATACCCAGTTGGAAACGTGACTTTAGTAGTCCGATATCATCTGGTTTGGTAATATTTTCAATCCAGAATTGAATCAGTTTTTTATTTACAATGTCCCAATCAATAAATCCGTTATCAATGTGTTGTTGGCCAGCTTCATTTACCATAAATCCGGCATTGAGTGCTCCGGCAGAAATACCGTAAATCATCTCAGGTTTAAATCCCGTTTCTAAAACCGCCTGAATAGCCCCTACTTGCCAAGCCCCTTTTAAAGAACCGCCTCCAAGTACTAATGCCCTCATATTTTCTCGTTTGCTGTTAATTGGATTTAACCAAGATAGAGTTAGATTTATTTACTAGCCTATATTTTAAAAATAAATCTGTTCGTAAAATTAGACTTTTGAATTGTAAAATTGCAATTCATTGATGTATATCGAACCATCTCTTCCTCTGAATTCTAGTAAATGTCTATAAATATTAAGGACATCAAGGCTCCTATTGCTAATGAAATGAAGGAATTTGAAAGCAAATTCCGGAATTCTATGAAAACTGATGTCATGCTGTTAGACCAGATCATGAAATACATCATTCATAGGAAGGGTAAGCAGATAAGGCCGATGTTCGTTTTTTTAACGGCAGGCATGTGCGGAGGTATATCTGAAGCCACTTATAGAGGTGCTTCTTTAATCGAACTCTTACATACAGCGACGCTGGTTCACGACGACGTGGTGGACGACTCCAACTATCGTAGAGGTTTTTTCTCAATCAATGCCCTTTGGAAAAATAAGATTGCCGTTTTGGTGGGAGATTACCTCCTTTCAAGAGGTTTGCTTCTCAGTGTAGAGAATGAAGACTTTGATTTGTTGAAGTTGGTTTCTTCGGCCGTAAAGGAAATGAGCGAAGGTGAGCTTCTTCAAATTGAGAAAGCTAGAAAACTAGACATTTCTGAGGAGGTTTATTTTGACGTCATAAGACAGAAAACGGCATCACTAATTGCATCTTGCTGTGCTGTAGGTGCTGCTTCTACAGGAAGTAGTAAAGAGGACGTGGAAAAATGCCGCCTTTTAGGAGAGAAAATAGGAATGGCTTTTCAGATAAAAGATGACCTTTTTGACTATGGAAATGCCGAAATAGGGAAACCTACGGGAATAGACATCAAAGAGAAAAAGATGACGCTCCCTTTAATTTATGCCTTAAGTCATGCTGATAGAAGCACTAAGAATAAGGTAATTAATCTGGTAAAAAGGCATTCTAATAAACCTGCCAAAGTAAATGAGGTCATTGAATTTGTGAAACAAAGCGGTGGTATTTCTTATACCCAAAACGCTATGATGGACTATATGAATCAAGCCAATGATATATTGGCTGCATTTCCCGATTCTGATTATAAAACAGCATTAAAAGGATTGATTCAGTTTACTATTGAAAGAACTAAATAATCTGAAGTTATTGTATTTTCAATAATAACTGAAATGTACGTCTGCTCATTTAGCCATCATAATTTCTAAGTACGTTTTGTAATTATGTTTTTTTACATTTGCTAAAAAACATTTCAACCGTGAACAAACTAGTTGCCCTTTTTGCTTTATTCGTATTGAGTAGTTGTGCTGCTCAATCTCCAGTATCAACTTCATCCGCTACGCCTAAACCAAAATTGGTGGTAGGTATTGTGGTTGACCAAATGCGATACGAGTATTTATATCGATTTGAAAAAAAGTATAGTGAAGGAGGCTTTAAGCGATTACTGGCAGAAGGCTTTAACTGTAAAAACAATAATTACCATTACGCATCTACAGTAACGGGGCCAGGTCATGCACATATTTATACAGGTAGCGTACCAGCTGTCTCCGGAATTGTGGGGAATGATTGGTTTGATAAAGTAGACGGTAAAGAAATGTATGTGGCTTCTGATAGTACAGTTTCTACAGTAGGTGAGGGGTCAGAAAAGGCCGGAATGATGTCACCTAATAACTTAAAAGTTACTACGGTTACAGACCAATTAAGGTTGTCGAATCAATTCAAGTCTAAAGTGGTAGGCGTAGCTATAAAGGATAGAGGAGCTATTCTGCCTGCGGGTCACACAGGTGATGCTTATTGGTATGACTCTTCTACGGGAAATTGGATTACGAGTACGCATTATGGAAACAAACTGCCAAACTGGGTTCAAGCTTTTAATGACAAGAACGTAGCGGAAGCGTATGCCACTAAAACTTGGGAGACATTATATCCTATTGAAACTTATACAGAATCAGAAGAAGATAATCAGCCTTATGAAAACCGTCTAAACGGTCAAAAGGAAGCTATTTTTCCGCATACTTTCACGGTAGGTTCCATAGCCTCCACACCATGGGGAAATACCATGACGCTTGATATAGGCTTAGAGGCATTAAGGAATGAGTCGCTTGGTAAAGATGATATTACAGACTTCTTAGCCATTAGTTTTTCTTCTCCAGATTACGCAGGGCATGCTTTTGGACCTCAGTCAAAGGAGGTTGAAGATATTTATGTCAGATTAGATTTAGATATAGAACGTTTACTAAATACATTAGATGCTGAAGTTGGAAAGGGAGCTTATACTTTATTTCTTTCTGCCGACCACGGTGTGGCGGAGATTCCTGCTTTCTTGAAAAAGCATGATTTGCCAGCAGGCTTATTTCTTGGTGGTGAAGTTACAAAGGAGGCTAATGCTTTAATTTCAAAAGCTTATGGTGAAGGAGAGTGGATTTTGAGTTTGAAGAACTATGAGTTCTATCTTAATAGAGTTTTGATGGCAGAGAAAAATGTTTCTGTGGAACAAATCAAAAACTTGATAGCTCCAGTATTGTCTTTGCAAGAAGGGATTTATTCTGTTATTAACCTGGAGAATTTTAGCAACGATAATATTCCTCCCTTTTATAAAGAGAAAATTCAAAACATTTATAACCCGAAAAGAAGTGGTGAAATCATGGTTTTAGTAGAGCCAGCTTGGTTTCACGGTTACGGAACGCGTGGAACTACGCATGGGACTATGTGGGCTTATGATACACACGTACCCTTATTGTTTTTCGGAAATGGCATAAATCATGGAGAAACAGTAGAGCCTACTTTTATCTCTGATATAGCACCTACGGTTAGTCAGTTATTAAACATTCAAGAGCCAAATGGCTCGGTAGGTAAGCCTGTCACTGCTGCTTTAAAATAAATGGGAGTTAGCATCATCATAATAGCTCTAGTAGTGACCGATTATGATGATGCTATCAATTATTATTGTCAGGTTTTAGATTTTGAACTTTTGGAAGACACCCATTTGTCTGATACAAAAAGATGGGTGGTGGTGTCTCCCAAAGGGAAGAACTCTTGTAGGATTTTGTTAGCCAAAGCTACTTCGGAAGAGCAAACGAAGGCTATTGGTAGGCAAGCTGGTGGAAGAGTGTTCTTGTTTCTTTATACAGATAGTTTTGACTCCCAATTGGAGAATCTGCAACGACATCAGGTTCAAGTAGTAAGAGGGCCTGTAACCGAGTCCTATGGTCGAGTATTGGTCTTTGAAGATATGTATGGCAATCTTTGGGATTTGATAGAGCCTGTAGGGTAACATTGATTTATGATGAATTTTGTGGAGTATAGGGCTTCTGAATAAGTGAGAATAATTATCAATATATTTGATAATTCGTCAGTCCAAAATAATTAAACAATTTACGCATCTTCCTACCTTAGTAGTTATGACTTGGATATACTTCTTAGATTTATTTGGTACCAGTGTTTTTGCTATTTCAGGAGTGTTAATGGCGATCGAAAAACGTTTTGATCTAGTCGGTACCCTTATCATTGGTTTTGTGACTGCGGTGGGTGGAGGTACGCTCAGAGATTTATTGATAGGACGTTCACCCGTGGGTTGGCTTAATGATCGGAACTATATTTTGGCTATTTTTATTGGATACGCCATTGCCTATATCTTTTATAAACGTGTTTTAAAGTTGAAAAAAGGTATGTTTCTATTTGATACCTTGGGTATTGGCGTATTCACTATTATTGGGTTCAAAATAGCCGCTGAATATAACCTCAGAGTAGAAACTTGCATTATGATGGGCGTGATTTCTGCTTGTTTTGGTGGTGTTATTAGAGACGTTTTGACCAATGAAATTCCATTAATATTTAGGAAGGAAATTTACGCAGCTGCCTGTTTCTTAGGAGCTGTCATTTACGTCATTATGCAGAAGTTCTCCCCTTTTGAGAATGTCAATGTCATGGTTTCTATGGTCATTGTTTTTATAGTCAGGTATTTATCCATTAAAAACGGATGGACCCTAAACTTGAAAAAGTTTGACGACATAAATGGTTTTGGAAAGGGCGATGAATAGCTAGTCAAACAAGGTTTGAGTTCTTTCTATCATTATTTTTTTATCTCTGATTTGAGATTTATTTTCTAGTAGGAAATCTCTAAAGCTCTCCATTTCTGCAAGCATGCTTTCAAAGTCATAAGTGGCGGCGTCATACTTCTCCACATAGATGTTTTCAAAATCACAGATAATGTATTCCATCGCCTTAAAACCGGCGTCAATTAAACTATAGAGGTAAAGGGTCTGGAAGTTAGCATCATGTCTACCAGGCTTATGATTTGCTGTTGATTTAAGGTCAATAACTCTGGCCTCGCCCAAAACATCTGCATATCCGTAAAAGTGAATGTTCTTGTGCCTGAAAGAGAGTTTCTGCTGAGTTTTCCTTTTTTTGGGAAGGAGTGAAGCTGCTTCTTGAATCAGTTTTTCGTTAAAATCTCCAGCCTTGTTTTTCAATACAGCACTTTCAAAAGAGATGCCTTTCTTAAATTTCGCAAGAATTTCAGGGTCCGTCTCTGGTACCCTGTTAATTCTGTTAATGAGTTTTAGCTTAGATTCCTCTGTTGCATTCGCCAGATATCGGTGATACTCATTGAGTAGGGTGGGGTAAAAGTAGAAAACAAAATCTTCCATTATTTAATCACATAGCCTAATTTAACGGCTACGGTGTTTATTTTGTCGGTTTTGCGTTTTCCTAAGGCAGGGAAACTAGCAATGCTGTATTCTGCTTTCAGAAATACCTTTTTACCCAAATAGTAGCCAGCGTCAAAACGAGTTTCATGACCAATAACCCTTCCTTCCGTTTCTTGTAAGTGCACTTGATTAAAAAGTAAACTATAGCCCACAAAAGGTACACACTTATTTTTATTAGAAAGCTCGTGTGTGATGTGTAAACCGTAAAAAGCGATACCGAGATTTTTGGTGTTTTCTTTTAACGGAGGTACCGCAGTGTAACCAATAGGCAAAGATAAAAAGGCTTTAGGTTTACCGGTAAATCCAGAGACCTGCCACATAATATCCGCTGCGAAAGAAAAACCTGTTTTACTTATTTCTGGTAAATTGGTTTTAATGATACCGGTATATCCAGTTTCTAAAGTTATTCTTTTGGGCGATTTTTCTAATTGTTTCTCTTGAGCCACTAAGGACCCCGATATTCCTAAAAGAAGAACTAATATTAACTTTTTCAAATTTATCTAACCAGTTCGGCTGCACCAAATACGCCAGCACTATCACCAAGTTTAGGTTTTAAAAAGACGGTTTCTACTTTTCTATTATTGAAAATGTAGTTTTCAATTTCTTTAACTCCTTCCGTATAAATTTCATCAATATTACTCACACCACCACCGAGAACTACCACATCTGGATCCAGAACATTTAAGATGTAGTGAATGGCTTTTCCAAAAGACTTAAACAAACGCTGCATGGTAGCTGTAGCATGCTCATCTGAATTTGCTCTATAGCGTTCAACTATTTCTTTCATACCTCTTTTCTCTCCAGAAATACTGGCGTAAAACCTTTCTAGAGCTGGCCCTGAGAATATATTTTCATTACAACCTTTTTTACCGCAATAACAAGGCGTTTGGTCGTCGCCTAAGACATTATGTCCCCATTCTCCTCCAATGCCATGTTTTCCGCTTATTATTTTACCATTTACCACTACACCACCACCAACGCCAGTACCCATAATGACACCAAAAACTACTTGAGCATCTGGATATTTATCAGGAACTATTCCCATAGTGGCTTCGGCTAAAGCAAAACAGTTGGCATCGTTTGCCATGGCTATTTCTACTTTCAATAAATTTTCCAAATCCTTTTTCATAGATTGGCCGTTCATGCAAGTAGTATTGCTGTTTTTCATGGTTTGTAAGCCAGGATCTAGCGTCCCAGGCGTACTAAAACCAATGGCAGTAGGTTTAATACCTGTTTTTTCAGATAAGCCGTCTATCAACTTTTTAATCTGTGATAAGATATGCTGGTAACCTTCTTTAGCTTCAGTAGGTACTCTCTCTCTTATCAGCGTTTCGCCAGTAGCGTCGTTTATGACAATTCCTTCGATCTTAGTACCGCCTAAATCTACACCCCATAAATATCTTTCCATTTCTGTTGTTTTATTGTTCGTTTTGGAAGCTACAAACTTAGTATTTATCATAAGAAATTCTAGCCTACTTTAAATTTTAAAATGAGATAACCTAAGGCCATCTACTTTAAATATGGAGGGTTTAGTGCAGTATGAAGTGTTTGTTATAAGCTGTTTAGGGCTATTTTTAAGTTATGTATTTTTTAGAATAAAGCTTTTAATGGTTTAGAAAAATTTGAGATAGAAACATTCTTCTTGTTTTGAAATGAGTAAAAACATTTCAATCTTTAAGCCTATATAACAATACCCTATGAAACGAATCGCTTTCTTTCCTGGCTCATTTGACCCTTTTACCAAGGGGCATGCAGATATTGTGGAGAGGGGTTTGAAGCTTTTTGATGAAATTATTATAGGTATAGGCTATAACCCTGCTAAGAAGAGATATTTTCCGTTGGAGGTTATGGTGGGTGTCATTAAAGGTGCATTTAATAATGACCCCAGAATTAGAGTTATAAATTATAACGATTTAACAGCCGCAGTAGCTAAAAATGAAGGTGCTGAGTTCTTAATAAGGGGTTTAAGAAATACCACCGATTTTGAATACGAAAACACCATAGCCCAAGTAAACCGTCAGATTGTAGACGGTTTAGAGACTGTTTTCTTAATTACTTCTCCAGAACTGGCACCCATTAGCTCAAGTATTGTACGAGAGCTGCATTCTTTTGGGGTAGACGTAAGTAACTATGTACCTTACCCTTTAGAAAAACTAAGTTCCTGAGATAGCATGTGTTTTAAAACGTTTTTAATAGACGGATAACTTTTTTGCAAAGCCTTGTGCATTTCAAAACTATTCATCCATTTGATGTCATCAATACCTTCTTCTAACTGCGGAGTCATAAATTCGTCCGAAATCAAGTTCATCTCATACCAAAAAGTCCTTTTCAGCACTCTAACATTTTTATGAAGATAGGTGTGATACGAAATGTAACACTTGTCTATTAAGGAAACCTTGATATTGCACTCTTCTTCCACTTCTCTTAGAGCTGTCTCCCTCATGGTTTCTCCTTTTTCTGCTTTTCCTTTAGGTAAATCCCATTTTTCCAGCCTATGAATCATCAGAATTTTATGCTCATTGTTTATCACAAGACCTCCTGCAGCATCCACTATCTTATATTGACCAAATACGGTTTTTTTAGCTTCATCCAGGCTTTTGACGTAAAAGGTTAAACTTTTAAAGTCAAACTTCTTTATTTCTTTAATACCTTTAAAAAAGGCAGTAATTATCTCAGGTGAAGCATTAGGTATTAAAACCTTCTTACGCCATTCTTTTAAGTTTTTCAGTCTATTGGAATCCGAAATTATGGTGTCAAACTTTTTGTTGGCACCAATCTTCTCTTCCTGAAAAAAGATAGGCCTGTCATTAATAAATATGACCATTGTTTCTTATTGATTAATAAATATGACCATTGTTTCTTATTGTTTGAGTGCAAAAATAGGGTTTGGTCTATTAGTGCAAGCCTAATTTCTAAAATATTTAATTTTTAAGTAGTAAAGCGATTTACATTTGTATTATTTTGCAGTTAAATAAAAGAGCAGTGTTCCCTAAGAGGGATTGATATAGCTTAATGGAAATAATAATTTTATTGGTTCTGATTTTAATTAATGGGGTGTTTTCGATGTCCGAGATTGCACTAATCTCATCCCGAAAAACAAAATTGGAAATTGCAGCCAAAAATGGCGACAGCAAAGCAAGGTCGGCTTTAAAACTGGCTAACTCCCCGAACAACTTTTTAAGTACAGTACAGATAGGAATAACCTTGATCAGTATTTTTACGGGTATTTATTCTGGAGATAGGCTTGGAGATAATATAGAGCCATTTATAAAGCAGGTACCTTATTTTGTACCTTATGCTGATACCATTTCGGTAGTGCTAATTACAATATTCGTAACTTTCCTTTCACTTATTTTTGGTGAATTGGTTCCCAAAAGAATAGGAATGGCCTCCCCAGAGACTATTTCTAGTTATATGGCGGGCCCGATGATTGCGTTGTCAAGGATAACGTATCCCTTTATATGGATACTAAGTAAAACATCCAAGTTTCTTTTTAGCCTTACTGGTATTAAGGAATCAGATAACTTCATTACGGAAGAAGAAATCAAGTCGATGGCTAAGGAGGGTGCTACAGGGGGCTCTATAGAGGAGATTGAGCACGAAATAGTTCAAAACGTATTTCATCTTGGAGACAGAAAGATAACCTCTTTAATGACCAATACCAATGAAGTTACGTTCTTAGACTTAGAGGATACCCCTATAGAAAACAAGAAAAAGATTATCGCCTCTCGCCATTCTGTTTACCCAGTATGTAATGATGGTATCAATAATATGGTTGGTTTGCTTTATGTCAAAGACCTACTTGGTAAATCATTATCTACAGAATTGAAATCCCTAGAAAAAAGTCTTAGAGAGTGCTTATTTATTCCGGAAAATAATTTGGGGTATCAGGTGCTGGAGAAGTTTCAAGAGGAAAGAAGACACTTTGGGGTTATTGTGGATGAATATGGTAACGTACAGGGAGTAGTGACCATGAACGATATCTTGGATGCCCTGGTAGGCGATATTTCTGAGACTAATGAATTTGAATTTGAGATAGTGAAAAGAGAAGATGGCACTTTCCTAATAGACGCTTCTCTTCCTTTTGATGAGTTTTTACAAGAGTTTGATGTAGAAATAAGTAATAGAAAAGACTATCAGGGTTTTGATACCATGGGTGGTTTTGCTCTAGAGATTTTACAAGAAATCCCTGATACGGGAGATTATTTTGATTGGGAAAATTTCCGTTTTGAAATTGTGGATATGGATAAAAACCGTGTTGACAAAATCTTAGTGACTATCCTGGACGAGAATCAAGAAAAACCATAAAGTTAATAAATGACCACTGCTAGAAAGATTGCTAATATTTTATTAGAAACAGAAGCTGTTAAATTAAGTCCAAATGACCCATTCACTTGGAGTTCCGGATGGAAATCACCCATCTATTGTGACAATAGAATTACGCTGTCTGATGTAGAAGGACGAACTTTTATAAAGAAAGCACTAGCTAAAGCTATCAAGAAACATTTTCCAGAGGTAGATTTGGTAGCGGGTGTAGCCACGGCGGGTATTGCTCAAGGGGCTCTAGTGGCAGATTACTTAAAGATACCATTCGCTTATGTTAGGCCTAAGCCAAAAGAGCACGGAATGGGCAATCAGATAGAAGGAAAGATTGTCAAAGGTCAGAAAGTAGTGGTTCTGGAAGATTTGATATCTACCGGAGGCAGTTCACTCAAAGCCGTTGAAGCCTTAAGAGCTTTAGGGATTGAAGTTATCGGTATGATTTCCGTCTTTACCTATGGACTTAAGGTGGCAGGAGTTAATTTTCAAGAGGCCAATGTGCCGCTAGTGACACTAAGTAATTATAGTTTTTTAATAGATGAGGCTGTCAAACAGTCTTACGTAAAGGATACTGATTTAGAATCACTTAAGAAATGGAAAAGAAGCCCTGAAAAATGGGGTTAATCTAAAGGGGTATACTATAATTTTCGGCTAATTTCTGAAGCCCTTCCAGCGTGTCAGACCTTAAAGTTAGGCCATCTTTCATTTGTTGTCTTTTAAGTTCTAAGCCTCTCTGGCCTGGAATTCTTACAGGTTGCTTAGAATTTGCGGCCCTGCTGGCTAAAGATTGCTGTTTAAGAAATTCCATCTCTTTTTTGAAATAACTTTCACCAGAAAATTTTCTTGGGTTAATGGATTGTATAAATACAGAAGCCCCCCATCTTCCTGGTTCGCTAGAACGTCCATGCCCACCAAGAGCAGAGGTCATGGCTTCAATCATAATACCTAATGCAAAACCCTTATAGCCGGAATCTAAGCCTCCTAAAGGTAGGATAGTGGAAGGTTCGCTATTGAAAAATGTATTTGGGTCAGCTGTTGGTACGCCTTCAGCATCTAAGAGCCAAGCGTGTGGGAGTGGTTCATTTATTTGTTTCTTTTGATGAATTAAACCGTTGGAAGTAGCAGACATACTCACATCTATAATAATGGGTTCGTTTTCGGTGGGTATACCTAGAGCCAGAGGGTTTGGGCTATAAACCCCAGTAGTTCCTCCGAAAGGAGCTACCGTCATATTGTCTGGGTCGCTGCAAGCTATCATGACCATGTTTCCATTACGTGTGGCGTTTTCCATATAAGCCGCCAAGCATCCTATATGAGAAGACTTCTGAATCACCACGGTACCTACACCTTCCTGTTCAGCTATTTCATTGGTTTTCTTAATGGCACTGTCAATTAACCAAGGGCCGGCTAAATACTTGCCATCCCATAGCTCAGAAGTAGCGGTTTGGTTCAATACCTCATAACTACCTTTTGTCTCCATACTTTTCTTTTGGATATGATCGATGTAGGGCATCACGAGATGAAGCCCATGGGTTCTATGTCCTAAAAGTTCACCTTCCAGAAGGATATGGAGGGTAATATTGGCTTTGTCTTTTGGAAGATTTACTTTTTCAAAAAGGGCAGCAAGGAAAGTTTGAGCTTGTAAATAGGTCAAGGTTGATTTCATTTTTCGAAATTAGGAATAAAACTGAACTTAAGAGTTAAGGCATAAAAAAAGCCAACCAATATGGTTAGCTTTTTTTGGATTCGACTGGTTTAAAATAAACCTAGTCAAAAAATAGTAGTTATTTGGCTACCTCAATGGCCGCTTCACGAGCATTGATAGTTTTTCCTGCCATGCCAGAGATAACACGATTAACGTCTCTTTCTGGTACTTCTACAAAACTGAATTTGTCGTACATGTCAATTTGACCAATCACTCTACCTGGGATTTTAGCTTCAGAAGCTAAAGCACCCACTATATGACTTGGAGATACGTGGTCTTTTTTACCAAGGTTGATAAATAAACGAACCATTCCTGCTTCGCCAGAACCATGCTGACCTCTATGAGCCTTACGGTCACGAGAGAACTCTCTATCTTCAGAACCACCATCTCTTCCTCTTGGCTCTCTGTCGCTAAAGCTACGCTCTCCTCTTCTTCTTTCCATTCTTCCGCCTCTTTCTCTTTCTCCGCTTCTACCTCTATCTCTATCTCTTCCGCCACGGTCTCCACCTCTTCCACGGTCTCCACCTCTTCCGTCGGCTAAGTCATCGCCTCCTTGAGTAACTTTGTTAAGGTCTAATTGCATTTTCATCAAGGCCGTAACCATTTGATGAACCTCGTAGCCCTTTTCCATTAAGTCATTCACTATTAGTTCATAACCTTCATTGCCCACTTCTGAGACATGAGAGACTATTTTATCAGTGAAATTATTAATTTTGATTTCTTTTAGGTCTTCTTTAGTAGGTACTTTACCTTCTGTGATAGCCACCTTAGTGTATCTTTCTAGTTCTCTAAGTTTGCTTCTATCTCTTGCAGAAACAAATAAGAATGCTTTTCCTTTGTTACCCGCACGGCCAGTTCTACCAATACGGTGAACATAATACTCTGTATCTAAAGGCACGTCGTAGTTGAAAACGGCGTCAACATCATTTACATCAATACCTCTGGCTGCCACGTCTGTAGCTACCAAGATAGTACATATCTTGTTTCTGAACTTGTTCATTACCTGATTTCTAGCCGCTTGGCTTAAATCTCCGTGAATCGCTTCAGCTTTATATCCTTTGTCTTGTAAGTCCATGGTTACTTTATCGACCATAGCTTTCGTGTTACAGAAAACCAACATTAATTTCAACTCGTTAACTTCAATCAAGCGAGTCATTAATTCCGTCTTGGCTTCACGTCTAACGTTATAATAAACCTGCTCAATGTTATCGTTAGTCACTTCGTTCTTTGTGATCTTGATAATTTCAGGGTTATTCTGGAATCTCTTCGTAATGCTCAAGATATCACGAGACATAGTAGCAGAGAAAAGAACGGTTTGTCTTTCTGCAGGAGCAAAAGATAAGATCTTTTCGATATCATCTCTAAAGCCCATGTTAAGCATTTCATCTGCTTCGTCCAAGATAAGCATTTTCAAGGTATCCAATTTAAGCGTTTTACGCTCAATGTGGTCCATGATTCTACCTGGTGTTCCAACTACTATATGGGCACCTTTTTTAAGGTCACGGAATTGTCTTTCATAAGACTCTCCTCCATAGATAGAGCTTACTAATAAGCCTCTTTTATATTTTGCTAATTGATATATCTGTTCCTTAACTTGAAGAGCAAGCTCTCTAGTAGGACACATAATCAAAACTTGTGTGATGTTATCTTCAACATTAATGGCTTCAATGGCAGGAATACCAAAGGCAGCTGTTTTACCAGTACCAGTTTGGGCTTGACCAATCATATCTGTACCTTTCATTACAACCTCGATGGCTGCAGCTTGAATAGGGGAGGCTTCTGTCCATCCCATTTCTTCCACGGCCTTAAGTATATAATCAGACACAGGAAGTTCGTTAAACTTTACAGTTTGCATACGTATTTTGCACGACTGCCCAGCTTGCAGCCTATTTTTTTAAGATTTTTTGGAGGCGATTGCGACACGCCCTTTCGTGAACATCACGGTGAAACCCGTTGCCTGCTCTGAAAGGAATTTTGGACGAAAATTAGATGCTCAAATGGCACCTGCCGCTGTCAGAGAACTCGAACGAGTCTGTAAATCGAGTGCAAAAGTAGGATATATATTTGAGGTAACCTAATTTGAGTGCAAAATAGTGAAAGGTTTTATTGTATTTTATTTTTTCACCCACTTGAAACCCTCCTCAGGGAGGTTTGAGAAGTTGGTATGCTCTAAAGATTTAGCTTTCAAAGTGAATTTATGTAGTACCTTGGCGTCGCTATTATAATAACTCTTTTCGTTCAAGCTTACGTTTAGATCTTCGAAGTAGTTGTTACCGTCTAATTGAATATTGCAAAGTCCTTCGTTTTCAATGGTCAAATTACGTATTCTACAATTATATAGCCTTAGAGAATTACTGTCGTTGAATATTTTCATTTGGTCATCATTGAAATTCTTCATGATGATTCTGCTAACGGAACTTTCTAGATAATCTAAGGAGGGGAGATAGAGGTTAATGACTTTCCTGATTCTTAGTTCTTGGGTATTTCTAGGTGTAAGGTGCGTGTAAATATATAAGGTGTCTCCCTTGGGTTCTAGATGCACATATTTCTGGTAAGTTTTGTGAATTTCAATGATGGGCTCATCATACTGCATGATGTTTAGTTTCATTCTTCCTAAGTCGCACTTAATCACCACGGCTTTTAAATCATTCAATTTAAATTTGGTATAAGGCTCAATAAGTTGGGCAGGTGGCTTTTTACTTATCTCCTGTTTTTCTAGCCTTCCACAGGACTGAGCGATTAGAAATATGGCCAATAATAGGGCTTTCGAAAAAAAAAGTTTCATGCAAGTATATATGGGTTTCTAAAGCTAAGGATTTAAAAACTAAGATGCCTACATTTGTCACGTATAGACACATAAATATTTACATGCAAAAAGTACTCTTTATTGACCGAGACGGTACAATTATAAAAGAACCCCCGACAGATTTTCAAGTAGACTCACTGGAGAAGCTTGAGTTTCTTCCAAAATCCTTATCCAATCTTAGGAAAATAGCGACGGAGACCGATTATGAGTTGGTCATGATTACCAACCAAGACGGTTTAGGTACAGACTCATTTCCAGAGGATACTTTCTGGCCAGCTCATCAGAAAATGATGACGACGCTAGAAGGGGAGGAGATTCATTTTAAGCAGGTATTTATTGATAGAACCTTTGAGCATGAAAATGCCGATACTCGTAAACCTAGAACAGGTCTATTGACAAACTATATTAACAATACTGAGTATGATATGGCCAATAGTTATGTGATTGGAGATAGGCTTACGGATATACAGTTAGCTGTAAACTTGGGTTCAAAAGGTATTTTAATAGCCAACAGCGAAAAAGGGGAAGCTACTCAAGAGCAACAAGAAGCAATTGGTCTTATTTCAGAAGATTGGGATGCTATTTATGAATTCTTAAGATTGCCAGAAAGAAAGGCAGTTATTCAAAGAGACACAAAGGAGACTAAGATTTCTGTTAATTTGAATCTTGATGGTACTGGGAAGGCTAAAATGGATACAGGTCTTGGTTTTTTTGACCATATGCTTGACCAATTGGCCAAGCACTCTGGAGCAGATATTGAAATAACGGTGAAAGGCGATTTACATATTGACGAGCACCATACCATAGAAGATACAGCATTGGCTTTAGGAGAAGCCTATTTGGAGGCCTTGAAAGATAAAAGAGGAACCAATAGATATGGATTTTTACTGCCAATGGATGAAGCTCTTGCTCAGGTAGCCATTGATTTTTCTGGGAGACCTTGGTTGGTATGGGATGCCTCTTTCAAAAGAGAAAAAGTGGGCGAAATGCCTACAGAAATGTTCATGCATTTCTTTAAGTCTTTCTCAGATGCCTCTAAGTGTAACTTGAATATTAAGTGTGAAGGTGACAACGAACATCATAAAATTGAAGCTATTTTTAAAGCATGGGCAAAAGCTATAAAAATGGCCGTTAAAAGGGATATTAATGCAATGGACAGTCTGCCGAGTACCAAAGGGGTACTTTAAGAATATCTTTTAGGCGGTTTGGATTAAGATTAAACGAAACAAAACGAAATGGAATTATTCAAGATACTTACACTACTAGTGGTGATTTCAGCCATATTCGGATATATCAATGTCCGTTTTTTGAAATTACCTACTACCATCGGTTTGATGGTGATGGCCTTGGTGTTTTCACTTATGATGATTTTGCTTCAGTTCGTTTACCCTGATTTAATTCACTACGCAAGGGATTTAATGGCGGAAATTGATTTCACCACGGTCCTAATGGATGTCATGTTGTCCTTTCTGCTATTTGCTGGTGCACTACATACTAATGTAGGTATGATAAAACAGGAAAAAGGCACCATAGGAATGTTTGCCTTGGTGGGTGTATTACTGTCTACCTTCTTAATAGGAGGAGCCATCTTTTACCTGTCGATGGCTTTAGGCTTACATACTGATTTGGTCTATTGTTTGCTTTTTGGGGCATTGATTTCACCTACAGACCCTATAGCGGTATTGGGTATTATGACGAAGGCCAATGTGCCCAAAAAAATAGAAATAAACATAGTAGGGGAGTCGCTTTTTAATGACGGCGTAGGTGTCGTGATATTCTTTACTATTTTGGAAATTGCCAGACTTGGTGTTGATAATGTTACAGTTATGGATGTAGCAACCTTATTTGTGCAAGAAGCTATAGGAGGCATATTATTTGGCTTAGGCTTAGGATTTCTGATGTTTAAGCTCCTTAAAAGTATTGATGATTACGAGGTAGAAGTGATGATAACCTTGGCCTTAGTGATGGGTGGCTATTTCTTAGCCCAGCAGCTGCATACTTCTGGTCCGCTGGCAATGGTGGTCGCTGGCTTGTTTATGGGAAGTAGCGGATTAAAACAAGATGCCATGAGCGAAACCACAGAACTTTATGTGGATAAGTTTTGGGAGCTCGTAGATGTATTGATGAATGCGGTTCTTTTTGTTTTAATAGGACTAGAAATCTTGATTTTAGAATTTCATACCAACTATTTTATAGCAGGTGGTGCAGCTATAATTATTGTGCTTTTATCAAGGTACCTTATTATTACGGTATTATTGAAATTCTCAAAAAACTGGGTGTCAGTAGATAAAGCTCCTTTATTGCTAACATGGGGAGGTTTGAGAGGTGGTTTATCCATTGCCATGGCACTCTCTTTACCTTCAGAATGGGAGGCCAAACCGTATATTGTTTTTATCACTTATTGCGTTGTATTGTTCTCGATAATAGTGCAAGGCTTAACGCTCGAAAAGCTTGTGAAAAGAATCTACAAAGCATAAAAGTTTGTATTTTGCATAATAATTTTTCAAAGTAACCAGTTAGTAAACCAGTTCATAAAATTCCTTTTTAAATGCTGAAAATGCTTTTACTTCAGATTCCGGCAGAGGTCGGAGTAGACTCTACGCTCTTGGGTTCACCATTGAGTATTAATTATTTCGAATTATTGTTGAAAGGTGGGGTGGTAATATACCCTATTATGATTTTACTTTTCGCTACGCTTTACTTAATGGCAGAAAGGTATTTATTTATCAAAAACTCTTCAAGAATTGATTTCGGTTTTCTTAGATCTTTAAAAGATAATATTCTTCGTGGTGACATGAGAACGGCAATCGCTCTATGTAAGAGTACCAATTTGCCTATTTCTCGAATCTTGGAGAAAGGTATTACCCGTATAGGTAGACCAGTGAAGGACATTGAAAGTGCCATGGAAATCCAATCCAATTTAGAGATATCTAAGATGGAGAAAAACATGGGCTACCTAGGACTAATCGCTGGGGTGGCACCTACCTTAGGTTTTGTGGGTACTATTTCTGGTATTATTAGAATCTTTTATGAAATCTCGGTAACAGGTAATTTTTCCATTGAAACCATTTCAAATGGTCTATATGAGAAAATGATTTCCAGTTTTTCTGGATTGGTAGTAGGTTTAATAGCTTACGCCGCTTATCACAGTATCAATATGATGACAGATAAGTTTAGTATTAATCTTCAGGCTACGGTAATGGACTTTTTAGATACTCTTAACGAGCCAGCATCTTAATTCTCTTATAACATGAAATTAAAACGACAGCGAAAATTTCATGCGGAGGTACAAACCTCTGCATTGAATGATATCATGTTCTTTTTGCTTTTATTCTTTCTAATTGTGGCTACACTAGGCAGCCCTAATGTTATAAAATTAATGTTGCCACAATCAGACGACTCTACTCACGATGTGAGTAAGGCACCTGTTAATTTATCTATTACTGAAGATAAGGTTTATTATATAGATCGTCAGGCGATACCGTTTCCTGCCTTAGAGCAGCGTTTGGTAGAAGCTACAGTAGGCATGGAAGAACCAACAGTAATTTTGAGAGCAGCATCTAGCCTTACCATTCAAGACTTGGTGGATGTAATGAGTATGGGAGCAAGGTTAAGGATAAGGATGGTTTTAGCTACCGAGCAGAATTAACGATTGTATCCCAAAATATATATTAAAGAAAAGGCTCATAAAATATTTTATGAGCCTTTTTAGCTAGGAGCTTATTTCGCTTTTAAAGGCTCATCAGGTCTTTGAATTTAATGGCTTGTCTTCTAGAGATCTCAATCTTCTCTCCGCCAGGGCCTATTTCTCCAGCTTTTAGCGTAACCAAAAGTCCTCCAGAAAACCAGGGCTCAATTTTGTCAATCCAGTTAAGGTTGATGATGTGTTTTCTGTTGGCTCTAAAGAAGATCTTAGAATCTAATCTTTCTTCCAAGCTGTTCAATGATTTCAAAATCATGGGTTTTTGATTATCAAAATGTAAACGGACATAGTTCCCCATGGATTCAAATAATCTGACCTTGCCTAGGCGTACAAACCAACATTTCTCCCCATCTTTTACAAAAACTTGGTCATGGACGGTCAGCTCTCCTTCAGGATGATCTAGAGCTTCTTTTTTCGTTTTTTCCTGTTCCAGTTCAATACGCTGAATGGCCTCTGCCAAGCGTGGACTGTCAATAGGCTTCATGATATAATCTAGTGCATTGAACTCAAAAGCTTTTAATGCGTATTCGTCATAAGCGGTAGTGAAAATAACTTCTGGCACTTTATCCGTGAGAGCTTCTAGAAGTTCAAAGCCATTTTTTCCAGGCATTTGAATGTCTAAAAAAAGAAGATCTGGCTCCATTTCTTCTATCATGGGTATGGCTTCGTCTGCATTGGCGGCTTCTCCTACCACGGTTATTCTAGGAAACTCTTCTAATAATCTTTTCAGCTCATTTCGAGCCAATCTCTCATCGTCTACTACTATTGCTCTCATAATAATTTATTGATAATCTAAAGGTATGCGTATTTCAGCATTGACCGTAAGGTGATTTTCTTGGAATATTCTAAAGTCGCTTTTGTTTCCGTAAAGCAAATGAAGCCTTCTTTTAGTATTTTCTAAACCAAATCCTCCAGAAGAAGATTTTGACTCTGTACTATGAAGTTTACCAGTATTTCTAATACTAATTAGTAAGATTCTATCATCTATGTGAGAAGATATTTCAATAAAGCCCCATCTAAGGGCCTTTTGAACGCCATGCTTGATAGCATTTTCTACCAAGGTTTGCAGCATCATCGGTGGCACCTGAACCCCCTCAGTTTCTTTGTCAATATTCCATTTTATCTGAAGTCTTTCTTCATATCTTATTTTTTCTAGGCTAAGATAATCCTGAATGGTTTTAATCTCTTCCTTCAGGCTCACTGTGGTTTTTCTATGAGAAACTAAAGAGCTTCGTAGCAAGTTTGATAACTGGGTTATCCCTGACATAGCTTTTTTAGGGTCTTCCGTGATTAGAGCTCTAATACTATTTAAGGCATTAAAAATAAAATGCGGATTCATCTGAGCTCTTAAAATTTTGGCTTCCGTTTCTTTAACCGAAGCTTCAAGCTGTACCCTCTCTACGGCATCATTCTTACGCAAATTAGCCACACTATAGAAAACATATATAAGCACCCAAATAAGAACTGGTTTTGTTAAATTTATAAGATAAGAGATATCTCTCAAAGCCCAGTTCATCTTCTCCGTATTGATGATGTCTCTGTCCATAGGTATGTTTATGGCGGCTAAAACAAAGGTAATAGTTCCTATAACTACAGTACATCTTATAACCAGCTGAGCCACTGGTAGTTTAATCCATTCATATCGTTTGAAAATAATTCTAAAAATATGAGTTAAAGAAATTCCTGCGGCCACATTTACGATTCCGTTTCCAATGAGTTTATTAAACTCTTCAAAATCAAATGAAAATATAGTGAAGTAATTTAGAAGGTCAGAAAAGGAATAGAAAGACCACCCTATTATTTGACATATCCAATACGACTTTCTTGTTTCCATTTAAGCCACAAGGTAAGATGATTTTAAAATAAAGTGGTTTTTTTTACACGATTGGAGGAATGCTTTCATGAGTGGAAAAAAAAGCTATACAGATATTAAGGAAAGGTGTTCTATATTATTTCTTTCTAAAATACTAAACTTATTTTCTGCATAAGAATATTCAAGCTTATATAGGCAAAGGTTTGAGTGTTTGAAAGTATCCATTTCTGAAATAGATGCTTCAGACAGGAATGTCAGTAAAATTCTTATGGCCCTCCCATGCATGGCTACCAGAACTGTCTCTTCGTTCTCGTTTTCTATGATACGATCTAAGGCTATTTTTTGTCGTTCCAATACTTCTTCTGGACTTTCTCCTCCTTCTAGACTCAAATGAGTTTCTCCTTCAGACCATCTTTTAAGAACGTTGAAATAAACTTCATCATCTGAGGGGTCAGGTTTTTTACCCTCTTTAGAACCCCATGAAATTTCATTAAGTCCTGGCAATATTTCGTGTGAAACACCATCATTTAAAAAGTTGATGACACTTTGATGCGTTCTTACCAGCTGTGAGGTGTAAACCTTATGAAAAGAGATGTGGCTGTAATGGTCATAAAAGGCTTTAGCTTGTTTATGACCCGTTTCATTTAAACTGGAGTCTATTCCGCTACCTTGAACGATACCTTTTTTATTGTAGTCCGTCTCGCCATGACGTATTAAATAGATAGTTTTCTTTCTCATTTAAATACCTTTGTTGAAACTTGTTTCCAAAAATCGTCCAAAAGTAAAATTTTCATAATGAAATTGACTACGAATTCTGAAAAGTTAAATGAAATCAGTAAAAATACCCTGAGCGAGCACCTTGGAATATTAATAACCGAAGTAGGAGTTGACTTTATTAAAGGAACAATGCCGGTGGATCATAGAACAAAACAACCTGCCGGTTTACTTCATGGCGGAGCATCCGTCGCTTTTGCAGAAACCTTGGGCAGTGTGGCTTCCTATGCCTTGGTAGAAAATGAAGGGAAAGCTATAGTGGGATTAGAAATTAATGCGAATCATATTCGTTCGGTTAAGGAAGGTCTTGTATATGGTAAGGCTAAAGCTGTTCATTTAGGAAGAAAAACTCATGTTTGGCAAATAGACATCACAGATGTGAAAGATAGGTTGGTTTGTACAGTCAGGTTTACCGTTATGATAATAGATCAGTTGGCTTAATTTTTGAAAGTTATTGATACAATGAAAAACATCATATTTTGCGTTTTAATCTTATCCTCATTTTTAACTAGAGGTCAAGAAGTCATTTCAGATACATTAGAAAGTAGGCCCGCCATTCCTGTTGACATGTCTGCCTATAAAAAGAATAGTTTTAAGTTTTCTTGGGGCTTAAGAGCAGGCATAAGTAAAACTAGAATAAATACGTCAAGCGGAGATGTTCTAAGGGTTACACCCAATGGAACACCTGTCGTAGGAGAAAATGGTATAGTTAGAGATGAGTTAGTTTCTAATACCGCTTTTGGAAATGGGTATCAGGGTGCAATTTTTGGAAGGTTTATTACAGGTTCTTTCTATATTCAACCAGAAGTAATTTATGGGCTTAAGGGTGGAAAATTTGATTTCCTAGACAAAAGTGGTAATCTTCTAAATAGAGTTGATGCTAAGTTTACGGCCATTGATGTTCCCATTCTTTTGGGATTAAGAGTGCGAGATGTAAGGATTTTTGGAGGTCCTTCTTTTTCCTACGCCTTGAAAAAAAATAAAGAGTTTGAAAAAGCATTATCACCATACACCAATCAAAACTTATCGGAGGATTTTTTTAACAGACCTATTCTTAATGGCGTCATAGGGCTAGGAATAGAATTGAAATCTTTCTTTTTTGATTTAAGATATGAAGGAGGAATAGCCAATTACGCGGAAACAACACTCGGTCCTGCGAATAACCCGATGAAATTTAACTTCACAACAGACCAATTTATTCTTTCTATAGGCTTTGTGAAATAACAAATATTTCTAAGTCTTAGGCGATTGTTAAACCATTAGATTACAGGAATAAAATAAGTACGTTGTGTATTTATTACCCCATTTTTTATATTTTTAAGGCTTTAAAACTTTAAACCAAATACAAATGGCGGGAATTTTAGATTTATTAAGTAGTGATTTAGGAAAGCAGATAATTTCTGGTGTTAGTGGGCAGACTGGTGCTCCTGCTAATAAAACAGCAGATGTTCTTGGAATGGCTTTACCAGTTTTAATGGGTGCCATGCAAAAAAATGCATCAACTCCAGAGGGTGCAGCGGGAATTTTAGGAGCATTAAGTGGTAAACATAATGGCGGAATCTTAGATAATCTTGGTGGTTTATTTCAAGGTGGAGTGGATGATAGTGTCGTTAATGACGGAGCAGGTATACTAGGGCACGTTTTAGGTGCTAAGCAAACTGGTGTAGAATCGGCATTAAGTCAAAAAACTGGTTTGGATATGAACACTGTTGCCCAAATCTTAAAAGTAGCTGCTCCAATCTTAATGGGCGTTGTTGGAAAGCAAGTGAGCCAGTCAAACGTAAATGATAGCAGTGGTCTTGGCAATGTTTTAGGAGGTCTTTTAGGCGGTGGAGCTGGAAGTAAGCAGCAAAGCCTTATTGAGTCTTTCTTAGATTCAGATGGAGACGGAAGTATAATTGACGATGTAGCTGGAATGCTTTTAAGCGGAGCTACTGGTCAGAAAAAAGGTGGACTTGGCGGATTGCTAGGTGGTCTTTTTGGAAGATAATAGAACCCCAAATTAAATATTAAACCCGGTTTATGCATTGGAGAATCGTAACGAGTTTTAAAGAGCAATAAATCAGACATTTAAACGAGATTAGCATAGCGGTTTACCCTGAGCTAATGTCGAATGGTTCTGGTGATGGAGTTTAAATGGGTTTACGAACTGATTTGAAGCAATTTAGCTACGGTCCCGATAAAATCGGGAGATTTTCTAATGAATAAACCGGTTTAAAAAAGCCGATGACGTTTAAAACGCATCGGCTTTTCATTTATCCACAAAACTGATTTTAACTTTCTGGAGTTACTTCTGTAGTACTTTCTGCTGGTTTTACATCTGAAGCGTTTTCATTTGCTAGAAGTTCAACCTCAGGTGTCTCTAAGACTTCAGGAACATCTTTCTTATCCATGTATTCCTGATAAGTAGTAAGTTTCTCAAAAGGTCTTTCTCCAATCAGGCCTACTAGATCACTTTGGAATATAATTTCTCTCTCTAATAAAGCCTTGGCTAAAATGTCTAATTCCTTACGTTTTGATAAAAGTAAGTCCTTCGTCATCTTGTAGGCCTTGTCTATTAACTTCTTAACCTCTTGGTCAATCTTCTGAGCGGTATATTCTGAATATGGTTTCGTGAACGAATAATCAGATTGCCCTTTAGAATCATGGAAAGATATATTACCTATTTCTTCATTAAGGCCGTATATCGTAACCATTCCGTAAGCCATTTTCGTGATTTTTTCCAAGTCACTTAATGCACCGGTCGAAATTTTACCAAAGACAATTTCCTCAGCAGCTCTACCACCAAGAGACATACACATTTCTTCAAAAAGCTGTTCCGTTCTGTATAAGAACTGCTCTTTAGGAAGGTATTGAGCATAACCCAACGCCGCAGCACCTCTAGGTACAATACTTACTTTCACTAAAGGGTTGGCGTGCTCTAGATACCATCCCGCCACAGCGTGACCCGCTTCGTGATAAGCTACTATTTCTTTCTCTTCAGGAGAGATAAGCTTGTTCTTTTTCTCTAATCCTCCAATCTCTCTATCAATGGCATCCATGAAATCTTGCATTTCAATAGACTTCTTACCTCTTCTTGCCGCTAAAAGTGCAGCTTCATTACAAACGTTGGCTATTTCTGCTCCAGCAAAACCAGGAGTTTGAGTGGCTAGTTTTTTGGCATCTACCTCGTCATTTAGTTTTAAAGGACGCATGTGTACTTTAAAAATGGCCTCTCGACCATTAATATCTGGAGCATCTACACTTATTTGTCTGTCAAATCTACCAGGTCTTAGTAAAGCTTGGTCAAGTACATCAGGTCTGTTTGTGGCTGCTATGATAATAATACCAGCGTCAGAACCAAAACCATCCATCTCTACTAATAAAGAGTTCAATGTGTTTTCACGCTCGTCATTTCCTCCAGGCATTCCACCTTTTCCACGAGAACGGCCAACGGCATCAATCTCATCAATAAAGATAATACATGGTGCTTTTTCTTTAGCTTGTTTGAAAAGGTCACGAACTCTAGCAGCCCCAACACCTACAAACATCTCTACAAAATCAGAACCTGAAAGAGAGAAAAATGGTACACTGGCTTCACCAGCTACAGCTTTGGCCATAAGTGTTTTACCGGTACCTGGAGGGCCTACTAAAAGAGCTCCTTTTGGTATTTTACCACCTAACTCGGTGAATTTCTCTGGCTTCCTTAAGAATTCCACGATCTCCGTAAGCTCTTCTTTGGCTTCTTCTAGACCAGCAACATCTTTAAAGGTAATCTTCACCTTATTGTCCGTGTCAAAAAGAGAGGCTCTAGATTTTCCGATGTTGAAAAGTTGACCACCAGGGCCTCCACCACCGGTCATTCTTGTCATTAAGAAGTACATTAGACCAAAGAATAATATCAATGGCAACCAATTGAATAAAGAGTTTAGAATATCTTCTCTATGTATTGGTTCTGGATATAAAGCAGCTTTTTTATCACTATCTATGTTAGCTTCTTTAATGAAGCTATTAAACTCGTTCATGAAGGCAAATTCAGAAACGATGTCAACTTTCATGTGTGGACCAGATGTAAACCTATTATTTCCTAAAAGGTTTTTATACTCATCTTTTTGTAGAGCTTCGCTCGATAGTGTTACTTCCACCACATTGGCATCGGTTACTACGGCTACTTTTTCTACCTCCCCTTTGAGGACCATTTGTTCCAAGTTTTTATACTTGATAGGAGAAAGTGATTTGTTATTTGAAAAATACATAACACCCACTATTCCCAAAATCAAAGCGGCAATTATCCAACCTTGAAATCCTGGACCGTTGCCGATAGGTAGTTTTTTCTTCTGTTTTGGTAAAGGATTCTTTTCCTCAGACATATATATTAAATATTAATTCTTTAAAATATTTTAATTGACCATTTCTTTGGTCGGTTTTAAATCGTCAGTAAAATAGGTTATATCGGCATCACCCCAGAGAGACTCAATATCGAAAAAGGCTCTTTTATCATTTTTGAATACATGAACGACCACGTCCACATAATCAATGAGAACCCATTCTTTACTCATTCTACCTTCTCTGTTCCAAGGATCTTGTCCGGTTTTTTTATAAACCACTTCTTCAACGGATCTAGAAATTGCATCTATTTGCGTATCGGAATTACCCGAGCAAATGACAAAAAAATCGGTAATGGCATTATTGATTTTTCGCAAATCCATTAAGACAACTTCACTTGCCTTCTTCTCGTGCATCCCTTCAATAATAAATTGACTTAGTTCTGTACTTGAAAGTTGCTTAGTTTTTTTCATTCAGTAATTTTTACAATAGTTTTGCATTTCTGTTAAAATGCACATTTATAAGTGATCTAATAATTTCTTATTTCAAACAGCTAAATTAAAGTAATTTGTACAAACTTCAGCCCAAAACACTATTTACAGGCAAAAATGCTATATATCTGCCAACTTGTCACTCTACTAACGATTCGGCTGCTGAAATAATTCAGAAGAGTGATATTACTGAAGGGACTATTGTCATTACTGACAATCAAACCCATGGAAAAGGACAACGTGGCAATACTTGGGTTTCTAGAAAAGGAGAGAATTTAACGTTTACGGTTATTTTAAAGCCAGATTTTATGCCTGTGGATGAGCAGTTTAAGTTGAATATGGCTGTTTCCCTTGCAGTAATAGAAACTTTATCTGAATATTTAGACGGAAGATTAAAAATAAAATGGCCTAACGACATTTTTTATGGAGATAAGAAGCTTGGTGGAATTCTTATTGAAAGTATTGTATCTAAGAAAGTTATGAGTTATAGTTTTGTTGGTGTTGGTCTTAATATAAACCAGCAAGAATTTTCTTTACCCCTTGCCACATCTTTGAAAAGGCTTACTGATAACGAGAATTATGATTTAAGTGAATTATTAACGAAGTTTTCGGAAAACTTGGAAAATGAATATTTAGCACTAAAAAACACTAAAGATGTCTGTCATAAGACCAGATATGTCAATAATTTATTCCGAAAAGATGAATGGCATCAGTTCAAAAACGAGAATGGTATTTTCGACGGAAAAATAAAAGGAGTAAATGAATATGGCAAATTGATAATCGAAACTAAATTTGGACTAAAGCAATTTGCAACAAAAGAATTTGAATATATCTATTAAAAAGTAGATATAACTGCAATGTAAGGAAGGCTAAAAGAATAATTTTGTAAAGGACCTAATTATATTCAATGAGGGATACAGTAGAGAAGAAAAGACTGGACGAAAGGCCAGATAACAGAGGCTGGAAAAAATGGGGTCCATACCTTTCTGCTCGTCAGTGGGGAACCGTTCGGGAAGATTACAGTGTCTATGGAGATAGTTGGAATTATGTCAGTCATGATATCGCAAGAAGCAGGACTTATAGATGGGGCGAAGATGGTATCGGAGGAATCTCTGATAATAAGCAACATATTTGTTTTGCTTTTTCTTTTTGGAATCATGAAGATCCTATTCTTAAGGAGAGATATTTTGGTTTAACAGGAGCCGAAGGAAATCATGGGGAGGATGTGAAAGAGCTATACTATTATTTGGATAGTACGCCCACGCATTCTTACATGAAAATGCTATACAAGTACCCAATTAAACTGTTTCCATATGAGGAAATACTTCAAGGAAACAGAGAACGAGGTAAAAAGGACAAGGAATTTGAGATTTTAAATACGGAGGCTTTTAACGATAATCAGTATTTTGATATTTACATTGAATACGCTAAAGCGGCCGAAAACGATATTCTTATAAAGTTAACGGCTTATAATCGTTCAGATAAGGCCGCCAAATTAACCGTTTTGCCAACTTTATGGTTTAGGAATACATGGTCTTGGGGCTATGAGGAGTTTTCTCAAAAGCCGATGCTAACAGGAATAGCAAAAAGTCAAGTGGAAGTAAGGCATCGCCTGTTTGACAATATGAAATTCTATCTTCAGGATGCCGATGAAATATTGTTTTGTGAGAATGAAACAAACATGGAGCGTGTATTTGGCAAGAAAAACACATCTTCTTTTGTCAAGGACGGCATCAATGAATATGTAGTAGAAGGAGATAAAAAGGCCATTAATAAGAATAAAATCGGGACCAAAATGGCTGGGCTTTATGAAAAGATGGTTCCTGCAAAGGGTAGTGTAGAAATCAAACTTAGATTTTCTAGCGAAACACACTTGGAAGATGCCTTTGGTGATTTCGAGAAGCTTTTTGATGTGGCGAAGGCAGATGCTGAAGATTTTTATGGCCAAGTTCAAAAGGATATAAAATCTGAAGAACAGAAAGGCATACAAAGACAGGCTTTTGCTGGCATGCTTTGGAATAAGCAATTTTACTATTATAACATGGAGCAGTGGGCTAATGGCGACCCTAAAATGCCGTTTAAGTTCACAGGAAGGGCTTACACCAGGAATGAAACTTGGAAGCACGCCTATATGCATAATATACTTTCTATGCCAGACAAATGGGAGTATCCTTGGTTTGCAGCATGGGATTTGGCTTTTCATACCGTGACTTTAGCCAGAGTAGATAGTGATTTTGCTAAAAGACAACTTGCTGTTGTTTTAAGAGAATATTACATGCACCCTAATGGTCAAATACCGGCTTATGAGTGGAATTTCTCTGATGTAAACCCTCCAGTACATGCTTGGGCGACTTGGAAAGTTTATGAACTGGACAAAAAACAGCGTGGCGGAGTAGGTGATATAAAGTTTCTGGAAAGAATTTTTCATAAGCTTTTATTGAATTTTACTTGGTGGGTTAATCAGAAGGACGAAGAAGGAAATAATATTTTTGGAGGTGGATTTTTAGGATTAGATAATATTGGTGTTTTTGATCGTAATGCTCAGATACCTGGCATTCAATTGAAGCAAGCAGATGCTACAGGTTGGATGGCCATTTTTACCTTAAATATGCTGAGGATTTCTTGCGAGATTTCTTTGGAAAGGCCTGTATATCAGGATATGGCGTCCAAATTTTTTGAGCACTTTTTGCATATTGCCGCGGCCATTAATAATAATATGGAAGAGGGAACTATAGGTCTATGGGATGAAGAGGATCAGTTTTATTATGATAAGATTCATACCCCAGAGGCAAGAACTATATTTTTGAAAGTAAGATCTTTAGTGGGGCTAATTCCGCTTTGTGCTGTGGAAGTTATTAATCAAGACTTGCTGGATAAGCTGCCGCAGTTTAAAATAAGGTTAGAATGGGTGTTGAAAAACAGACCAGATTTAGCTTCTCTTATTTCTAGATGGCATGAGCCAGGGAAGGGTGAAACGCATTTGCTGTCCCTTTTAAGAGGGCATAGGATGAAAATGGTTCTCAAAAAATTATTTAGTGAAGCTGAATTCTTATCAGATTATGGTATTCGTTCTCTTTCTAAATTTCATAAAGAAAACCCATTTGATTTTGACCTGAACGGTGAAAGATTGGAAGTAAGCTATAGTCCTGCGGAAACGGAACTTTCTATAATGGGTGGTAATAGTAACTGGCGTGGACCTATATGGTTTCCGTTGAATTATCTTATTATAGACGCTCTGCATAAGTATTCTCAATATTATGGGGACGATTATGAGGTTGAATACCCAACGGGTTCAGGCAAAATAACTACCATAGCTAACGCTGCCAATGAAATATCTAAACGACTGATTAAGATTTTTGAGGAAGACGAGACAGGTAAAAGGCCGGCTCTTCAAATAAATGAGCAGTATGATGAAGATGAGCATTTTAAAAAGCACCATTTGTTTTATGAGTATTTCAACGGCGACAATGGCGAAGGCTGTGGAGCCGCTCATCAGACAGGTTGGACAGGCTTAGTGGCAGATTTAATAGAAGAAGTAAACGTCTTTAAAAAGTGATTTTTTAAAACTGGGTATAAAGTAAAAAACTCAAGGGCAAGGCCCTTGAGTTTTTTTGTACATTGTTTTTGACTACTCCGGTCTGGCTAGAATCTCTTCCATAGAATAGGTGATTCCGTTTTTAATCACGTAGGTTACATTTAGTGCATCGGTGATTTCTTTCAGAGGGTCACCGTCAATGATAACCAAATCTGCCAATTTACCTTTTTCTATAGAACCTAAATCTTTACTTACTCCCACAGCGGTAGCAGCACCCATTGTAGCTGCCTTAAGTGTAATGTAAGGTGAAATTCCTGAGTCTACCCATGCGTGTAATTCTGAGTGCAAGCTATAACCATAAGGAATAAAGGGGCTATCTGTACCTGCCGTTACTTTAGCTCCAGCATTAATAAGCGTTTTGAGCGTCTCCTGAATGTTTGGAAAGTTACTAAGGTAGCCAGGGAATATTTTAGCTATTTGGCCCGCTCTTCCACGCATCTCGTCTACATAGTCCGTAGGATAGAAATTATTTAGCTGCTTGTTATCAAAATACCATGGGAGCTTTGCGGCCATGTGGTAAAAACCACCTTGTAAAGAAACGGTTGGTGTGATGTTCATTTGAGATTTTACCAAAAGTTCTACAACATCTTGATAGGTATGGTTCATTTTGGTAATCTTAGGAGAGTATCCTCTTCTACTTGTACCACCGATGTGTTCTACGGCATCTACGGCGTATCTCATAGCAGGGAAAATCTCGTGAGAAGAAACTGGTATACCGTTTTTATGTGCGAATGCCGTAATTTTCTTTTGAAGAATATCCGGCATTCTTACGTAAGTTTTGATGAGGTCGTAACCTAAGGCCACAGACCTGTCAAGTTCTAAGTCTAGCTGTGCAGAAGACTGTATACTGTTTGCCAGACCATAATAAATACGTGTACCATCTGTTAGTCCTCCTGTAAAGAATTCTCTTGGTCCCATAAGGCTTCCTGTATCCCAAGACTCTTTTCTTTCAAGAGCATCGTATGGGTCGGAGCCTGTTTCTCTTAAAGATGTAATACCATAAGATAACCACAAGCGACCAAGTTTTTCGCCTGTCATAGCATGCTGATGCGTATGCATTTCAAAAAGCCCTGGAATGACGGTTTGGTCTGATGCGTCAATGAATTTACCTTCTCTTCCAGCCTTATGCTTCTCAATAGCTTCAATTCTATTTTCACTGATGATGATATCCATGTCGGTTAAATATTTCTCTGATATACCATCAAATATTCTTCCGGCGTGGATAATTGTTTTGCCTTCTGGCTGCCCATAATCCCAATTAAAAGTTAATGGGACGGTTTCTGTGACCATGTTTTCAAGGTTTACTTTCTTTATCTGGTCTGTGGCCAGATAAACTAAGCTTTTGGAGTCGGATGACCAACTAGGCACTTCCGCCAGCTCATTTGTTATTCTGGTGGGAGGGCCTACAATATTTCCTTTTTTATCTACCTTGATAGTCCATAAAAGTCCATCTAAAACATAGGCCATGAATTTCCCATCTGGAGACCATACAGGGCCATTTTTAGCTCTCATACCTAGAGAACGTTCTTCCACAGGAGATATGAATTTCTCAGATTGGTCTTCTAAAGAAACCAATAAGATTTTATTAATACCCTCTCTAAATCTGCTAGAATAAACGTCAAGTGCAGATAGGGCAATGGTTTTTCCATCTGGTGACCAGCTAGGTTGACTAGGAACAAAAAGAGCTTCGTGAAGGGGTTCTATTTCTTTCGTTTCTAAGGTGATGGCCTGCAAAGCACCTTTACCCCAAATATTTCTAGCGTCTGCCATGTAAAACGCTATTTTCTTTCCATCTGGAGACCAGCTTGGATAGTTAATGTCCATATCCGATTTCTGAAGCTGCGTTTTTTTGCCAGTGGCGATTTCAAATAACCAGAGATTCATATTGCCAGACTCATCTGTTAAGTACGCTATTTGTTTTCCATCAGGAGACCATACAGGGTCAGAACAAATGAATTTGCTTTTTATAAGTACTTTAGGATTTGGGTTTCCTTCTTCTAAAATCCAGATGTCGCTTAAAGCCGAGAAAATGTATTTTTTACTGTCAGGGGAAATCGACAAGCCTTTTATGCCTTTCACTTTTTTAGGTAAGCCGGCATCAAAGTCATATTCTTTTCTTTTGTAAGAAGGTTTGACTACCGTAAGTTCCGCCTCAAAAGAAATGGTCGTGAAGCCTTTTTTCCCTTTCTTCGCTTTTTTTATTTTCCCATCAGCCGTGTAAATGTAATCTTCTGATGATAACCAGCCGGTTCTAAAAGGAAATACATCTTCGCTTGGGTCTGTAATAATTTGGGTCGTTCCTGTGCTGATATTCACAAGCCCCAAGCCACTAAAGTCTCCCGTAAACTCATTAAAGTAAATCGTTGAACCAAGCTTATCCCAAGATGGTGCGGATAAAGCACCATTTCTTTTTGAAATTAATTTTGCCTGTCCTGTTTTGTCTAATATATATATTCCTGGGGCATCCTTTTGTTCCGAAACATACGATATTTGAGCACCATCTGGAGAGAAAGCAGGACAGTATTCATTGGCTTCATTGCTCGTAAGCTGCGTTACTTTACTGCTTTCTAAGTCTATTTTGAAAATGTCGTAGTTGTCATAAACGTCACTAGAGTAAATAATTGACTTTCCGTCTGGAGACCAGTCGGGCTCTCTTTCGTCAAAAACACCATGGGTTATTTGAGTCAAATTTGTACCATCTTTGCCAACAGTCCAGATGTGATAATAACCATCTCTAAAAGATTGAAACGCTATTTTATTGCCATCTGGTGACCAAGTAGGTTGACGGTCATCACCCATTCCGTCTGTCAGTTTCTTTGCTTTTCCTCCAGTGGCCGGTAGGAGCCAAATTGTTCCTTGTAAATCCATAGTTATACTACCATTATCTGGAGAAAGAGCCATGGCCATGTTGGTTCCTTCGGTGACAATAACCTTGGTGGTATCTGACAGGGAAGAAGCCTTTGCAGATATACTTATAGATAAGGTAAGGAATAAAAAGAGATGTATTTTTTTGAAAATGAAATGTCGGAATTTATCTAATGAGCAGATGCTCTGCTCATTAGATTGATGGTATTTATTCATGTAATTGGTTTGAGGGTTACTTTTATAATGAATTAAGCGGAGTAGGTACAAAAACACCTGGAACTGGACTAGGAGCACTTGTATTGGAATTTATTTCGGCTTCGCTATATATCATTCGCTCTGGTAAAAGCTCTCCTTGGGTTGGTGTTAGTTTCACGCCAAAGGTCTCTTTTCTAGTTCTTCTTAAATCATTAAACCCAAGTATCTGACCGTTAAAAGAGATGTATCTCTCAATAAGAATCTCTTTAAGCAAGGCTTCTGAGCTACTTGTTCCAGAGGTGTTCAGTATGCCACCGCTTTCTAAGTCCTGAGTGGTATAGGCTTCATATTTATAAGCATAACCACTTGACAAATAGGTTGGGTCTAATCCGCCGCCAGTATTTAGATAAGCTCTGTAAGTGTTTAGGGCTGCTAGAGCCTCTGCTGTTTTACCAAGTCTAGCTTTTGCTTCTGCCTGTGTCAAGATGTTTTCTGCATAAGTTACAAGAGGGTAAGAGGAAGTTTGTCCGAAAATGCCTCTTGAAGAGCTCGTGCTATTTATGTTTGGCATTACAGGAATAACCGTCCCAGTAGAGCTTACTGTAATGTACTGATAATTATATCTAGCGGTCTCATCTGTTTTTACGTTTCCTTTGTAAAGGTCAGAAGCTGGGTTAAGTAACTTTGGAGCCAAAGCACTACTTGCGTTTACATCCCCAACTCTATTTCTTCCAATAAACGCATACATGAAATTTTCGTTTGCATTTAATGAGTTTCCGTGAGGTACCATCATAGACGAGGCGTTTGTTGAAATTCCTTTAAGGCTGGCTGCCTCTGCTAATGCATATTCGCCAGTTTCCATATAGAACCTAGATTTTAATGTATATGCCGTTTGAAGCCACTTTGCCGAATTACCATTAAAATAAATGTCTGCCACACCTGGAGAAGAGCCAATGCCCGTTTCTAGATCTGCTATGGCTTCATCAAGCAATTTCTGTAAGCTGCCGTAAACAGAAAGCTGAGATTCAAAGGCAGGGTTAGGGAACTTCGTAATATTAGAAGCCTCTGTAAATGGAATGTCCCCAAAACATGCTGCTGCCGTACCTAGAGCATTAACCTTGGTGATTTTGGCTATGGCCTGAAGCAACTTGTTGTTCGTTAGTTCCGCTTTATTGATGATCAACCTGGTTTGTTCTACCACACCTTGATATACAAACCCCCAAACATTGTTAAAATCGGAACCTGTAACATTATAGCTACCCATGTCCTTATACTGTCTGTCGCTTCCAGTCATATAACCAGACCACATGGCGGCTACCCTAGATAGGTGGCCCTCTTGTACAGCGACATTACCTAGCTGAGCTGCCGTAAGTAAAAGTGTGGCCGAAGCATCGGTAGGGTTATTGGGATCTGTATTTAAGTTGTCTACTAGTTTCTCACATGAGAATGTCACTGATAAGACGAAAAGTAGAATTAGTATATGAAATGTATTTTTTCTCATTGTTCAATATTTTTTCGATTAACTTTTAGTAATTAGCTCTCAAAGAGAAGATGAAAGAACGTGTGCCTGGAGAATTGAAGTAATCCATGTTTCTTCCAGCAGGTACTCCAGAGATGTTGGTGTCTGGGTCTATTCCAACCACTTTTGTCCATAGGAAAAGGTTACGTCCTGTGAGTGAAAATTCAATAGACTGAAGTTTGGTTTTCTCTCGGAACTTTGGCGTGTTAAGGGTATAAGAAAAGGATGCCTGTCTAAGTCTAGTCCAGCTACCATCGTCTACAAATTGCTCTTTAAGGGAGCCAAAACCACTACCTAATGTAGTATACCATTGTTGGTCTAGTAATACATTTCCAGCTCCAAAGTCTTCAATGTTTCCTCTTACGGTGCTTCCTGCGGCAATAGTTCGACCAGCATAATTTTTTAAGTCTTCTGTCAATGTAACCTCGTTGCCTGTATCTGCATGTGTACCAAAAGTGTACATCACACCTCTGGTTCCATTGAAGTAATCGGCACCTTGAGAAGTTTCAAATAATACATTTAAAGAGAAGTTTTTATACTTAACAGTAGAACCTATACCTCCAATCCAGTCAGGGTTTGGATTTCCTACAACCCCTGTTGTTGGGTCTGCCGTCGGGAATCCGTTAGCATCTAAAACTCTTTCGCCAGATTCGTCTACGGCGTATTTACTGCTCCAGAAAACGCCAACTGGTTCGCCTACAACAGCTCTTGCATCAAAAAAATCGTTAATACCGCCTTGTAAGAAAAGAGACTGTGTTCCTGCTAAATCAAGTACCAAGCTGCGGTTTCTTGTTAAGTTAGCATTGACGCTCCAGTCTAAGCTTTTCTTCTTTAGTATATCATAGCCTAATTCCATTTCAATACCTTTGTTTTGAAGAGAAGCAGCATTGGTGTATTTGGTAGAGAAGCCTGTAGTAGGAGCTAAGGTAACGGGTACTAATACATCTTCTATTTTGTTATAATAGTAAGTAGCAGAGGCTTTTAACTTACTTTTTAATAGTCTTAAATCTACCCCTATTTCATATTCTGTTTTTCTCTCAGGCTTAAGATATTGGTCTCCCAATGAGCTTCCTTGACTGAACGCTCCGTTTCCAAACTGAGCTCCAACGAGGTTGTCTCCCCAAGGGCTAGCCGTATAAGTAGTAGAAGAAAAAACTGTGTTAGACCTGTAAGGTAAAGGCTGAACACCCACGATACCGTAAGAAGCCCTTAATTTACCGAAGTTTAGAAAAGAAAGGTTGCTAGCGAAATCATGATTTGTAAAAACCCAAGCTAAATCTGCAGATGGGTAGTAAAAAGTCTTATCTGCTAGGCTACCAAAAGTAGAGGCCGCTTCAGCTGCAACAGATAGATTTAAAAACAGATAATCTTTATAACCTAAATTACCTGTGGCGTATGTTCTTGCCGTTTTAACAGTACTTCTACTGTTTACTGGATTTTTGTTTGATGTTACGGCATTTGAAAAGTTAGCTGGAGCATCTGCAATAAGGAAATTTGTGATGCTGGCACCAATATTATAATACGCCCTGCTGTTATAATTCATTCCTAGAATTACTGCACCAAACAAATCTGGGCTAATATCTCCAGATATTCTAGCTAATACATCTGCGTTGAATTGATTCTCTTTGGTTATTTGGTCTTGATAGTCTCCATTGCCAGCACCTCTGATATCATTTACTGGAAAGTAATTGATTTGGTTATCGGTGTAAGTGTCAATACCAGCTCTTCCTATGATATTAAGCCATTTGGTTGGTTCGTAGTTGAGTTCTGCACTATTTATGAATCTATCCACTTCTGTAGAATTGGTTTGCTCATAAAGAGCCCAAAGTGCGTTGTTGTTTGGTGGATTGGCTCTTGCACCAAGGTAACTTCGATAGCCTCTTTGTCTGTTTTCAATTGGAGAAGCCAATGCACTGCTATAATAACTTCCTTTGTAATCAGAGATATCAAAATCTGCAGGGTTACGTGCTAGACCTACCATTCCGCCAGAGAGATTGTTTCCTCTTTGAATTCTGTCAGAAAAACTCTTGACATAGGAGGAATTTACGCTTAATTTGAAATTATCAGTAAACTGACGCTCCGTATTTAGCCTTATGGAGGTTCTGCTGTAGTTACTATTCCCTCTCTGAATCCCTTTTTGTCTTACGTCTCCTACACTAAAGAAGAACGTGCCTTTATTGTCTCCTCCACTTATACTAAGAGCGTTATCCCAGTAAGTTCCAGTTTGAAAAACTTGGTCGTAGTTTGAATCGTTATATACCTCAGTGGAGTTTTTAGCGAGAATAGGATAGTAAAGTGTACCATCATCAGCTTTGAAATATTCTCCGCTGGTATTTACTTCGTCTGCTGCTCCTGAACGGTCTGCTATTTTATCACCCCATGCACTTGAAGCATTAGCATTATAGATGCCATTGGAGCCTTGTCCAAAAGTGTCCTGAAAAGGATGGTATTTGTTTATTTTGTCAGCAGAGAAGGTGGAGCTAAATGATACCGACATTTTTCCTTCCTGACCTTTTTTAGTGGTGATAATGATGACACCGTTTGCTGCCCTAGAACCCCAAAGTGCGGCTGCAGAAGCACCCTTTAAAATCTGCATAGATGCTATATCATTTGGGTTAATGTCATTCAGCCTAGACTGAGGCACCACTCCTCCAGAGCTTCCACCTTCTGTTGTGCTACTGATGGGCACACCATCTATAACCACCAAAGGCTGTGAGTTTCCCGTCAAGGTATTCTGACCCCTTATTTGGATAAAGGAAGCCGCACCTGGGTCTCCAGCCGCTCTTGAAATTTGAACTCCGGCAGCTTTTCCTGCCAATCCATTTATAAAACTAGATTCCCCAGACTTCACTATTTTATCTCCAGAAACTTGACTGCTTGTGGATCCTAATCTATCCGCTTTTTCTTTAAATCCTAAAGCAGTTACCACTACTTCTGAAAGGGTTTTGTTAGAAGGTGCCATTCTTATTTCAAATACACTTTGATTTGAAAGAACGACCTCCTGGCTTTCGTAACCAATGGACGAAAAGACTAATATTCCTTTGTCTTCACTAATGTTTAATTGAAACTTCCCATCGGCATCTGTTAGGGTTCCAGTGGAGGTTCCTTTTAAAACGACACTTACTCCAGGGATGCCTTCATCACTGGTGCTTTCCATCACTTTTCCAGAAATGGATTTTGCTAATTTGTCAATGTTAAACGACGGCTCCGTTTTTACGTTTGCTTCCGCAATTTTCGAATTTATGCTCTTCGAGCTATAAATGGGTCTTGCAATTCCTGTTTCTATGGCGAACAGGAATAAAATTAATACAGGAAAATAAAGTTTTCTCATTCTCTTTGACGATAAACGGTTTAGTAAATTTCATTTAATAGCATTGTGGATTTAGCTATTTTTAATGATGGTGGAGAATTGAAATGCCTACCATTTCAGAAGTTAAACTCCTGTAACGTTCCAGTGTTTCTCTGAGATGGTCTATTTATTTTACGATCCAAAAGAGAAAATTAAATTCTTTATTATCAATATTAACAACATCAAAGTATTGAGTATTCTATAAAAAGTAGAATATAATTACTGCTAAATGCAATAAATGACATTTAAAATTTGCTTTTGACCAGTAGTGGTCAATGTGACATGTCTAATTAGGACTTAATTGATTTATTATGAGATATTTTGGGGCTAAATATGCTAAACTATTAATTCAAGAGTATCATCTTTTAGATTTTGGGGACGAAAAGCAACTGACGCAATTATTAGAGTAAGATTTGTTAGAATGTATGCTTACGTAGAAGATGAAGAAAAAAGAGAATGTTCAGTATCGAACTTTGGCCAGAAAAGGCAGTTGTGTATTTTGCAAGAAGCCCACTTTCCTGTAGACGGAAAGAGGGCTTCTTTTTTTTTAAATTACTCCTATGGGAAGGACTTAGCCTAAAATTCTTTTCAATTCATTTAGCTTCAAAAGAGCTTCAATAGGGGAGAGGGTATTAACATCAATAGCCTCCATTTTTTCTTTTAACTCCTGCATTTTAGGGTCTTGGGCATCAAAGAAACTGAGCTGGAAGTTGTTTTTGGGAGCGTCTTTAATTTTCTCAGAGTTTTTTTCTTTGACTTGGTCTTTTTCTAAATGGTGAAGTAATTCGCTAGCTCTTAGAACTATGGATTGCGGCATTCCGGCTATTTGAGCTACGTGTATACCAAAACTGTGTTCGCTTCCGCCTTCTTTCAGTTTTCTAAGAAATACCACTTTTCCGTTTACTTCTTTTACAGCTACATTAAAATTCTTTATTCTTGGGAAATCTTCTGTAAGTTGATTTAACTCGTGGTAATGTGTGGCAAAAAGGGTTCTCGGCTTAAATTTCTTATTATTATGCAGATACTCCGAAATACTCCAAGCTATACTTACGCCATCATAAGTACTGGTTCCACGTCCTATTTCGTCCATTATTACTAAGCTCTTTTCGCTTAGATTGTTTAAAATGGATGCCGTTTCGGTCATTTCTACCATAAACGTGGATTCGCCTCTAGAAAGGTTATCACTGGCACCTACGCGTGTAAATATTTTATCCACCAAACCTATACGAGCAGATTCGGCAGGGACATAACATCCTATCTGTGCCATCAGTACGATTAAGGCGGTCTGTCTTAATAAGGCCGACTTTCCAGCCATGTTAGGACCGGTTACAATAATTATCTGCTGCTCGCTGTCGTTTAATATGAGGTCGTTGGGTACATAGCTTTCACCTAAAGGCAATTGGTTTTCTATGACTGGATGCCTGCCGTTTTTAATGTCCAGAATACTGGTATCGTCAATAGTGGGTTTGCAGTACTTGTTTTCATTGGCAATTACAGCAAACGAGGCCAATGCATCTAGAGCGGAAATCGTTCTTGCGTTCTGTTGGATTTGTGGAACAAACTCTCCAGCAGCGAGTACCAGCTCATTATAAATACGGAATTCTATATCAAAAATCTTACTCTCTGCCGTTAAGATTTTTTCTTCGTAAACCTTTAATTCTTCGGTGATATATCTTTCCGCGTTGACCAAGGTTTGCTTTCTTATCCATTCCGCTGGTACTTTGTCCTTATGGGCATTTGAAACTTCCAAGTAATATCCAAATACCTTATTATAAGCTATTTTTAAAGAGCTGATACCAGTATTGGCTGATTCTCTCCTTTGAATACCGAGTAAATAATCTTTCCCCGAAAATGCTATTTCATGATATTCATCCAGTTCAGGGTCAACTCCCGTTTTTATCATTCCGCCACGGTTGCTTACATGTGGGGCATCATCTTTTATCTGTTCCGAAATTCTTTCAACCAGAAATTTACAATCGGCTAGTTGGTCAACGTATTTTTTGAATATGACATTTTCTTCACTCAGCTTTTCTAGAATTTCTTTCAAAGGAGCCATTTGTTTTAGGGCTCTGTTTAGCTGGACTATTTCTCGTGGGCTAATTCTTCTCACCGCCACTTTAGATATTAATCTTTCTAAATCTCCTATGGGTTTCAGTAAAGACTGTACTTCCTCCAGCTGATCACCTTGATTAACAAATACCTCAACGGTATCTAGTCGGTCTTGAATAGGCTTTAAGTCCTTTAATGGAAGAACTGCCCATTTTCTAAGGCAGCGAGCTCCCATTGGGGTAATGGTTTGGTCTAAAATATCAATCAAAGGAACCCCGCCCTCATGCTGCGGGAAAACCAGTTCTAGATTTCTAATGGTAAACTTATCAAGCCATACAAACTTATCTTCGTCTAGCCTGGCAAGATGAGAGATGTGATTGACGTCTCTGTGCTCTGTGTCTTGTAAATATTGTAAAATGACGCCTGCTGCAGTAATACCATCTTTTAAACTTTCTATTCCAAAACCTTTGAGGGTAGTGGTATTAAAATGTTTGGTCAGTAGGGGGTAGGCAAAGTCATACGTGTAAGCCCAATCGTCAAAAGTATAAGTGTTAAATTGGTCACCAAAAAGCTCTTTAAATTTGGCATTATTTTGTTTACAGTAGAGGACTTCTGCTGGTGCAAAGCTCTGTAGCAGTTTATCAATGTAAGATGCAGAACCTTCTGTGCATAAAAATTCCCCTGTAGATATATCTAAAAAAGAAATGCCATAATTCTCTTTGGAGCCAAACTGAATAGACGCTAAATAGTTATTTTGTTTGGTATGTAGGACATTGTCATTATAAGAAACACCTGGTGTCACTAACTCTGTTACCCCTCTTTTTACAATCCCTTTTACTGTTTTTGGATCTTCCAGTTGGTCACAAATAGCCACTCGCTGACCAGCACGGACTAGTTTAGGTAAATAGGTATCTAAAGAATGATGTGGAAAACCCGCTAATTCTTGATTGGAACCACCATTATTTCTCTTGGTAAGTACAATGCCTAGAATTTTGGAAGCTTTGATAGCATCTTCTCCAAAAGTTTCATAGAAGTCTCCTACTCTAAAGAGCAACAAAGCACCAGGATATTTGGACTTTATTTGATTGAATTGCTTATTTAATGGAGTTTCTTTTGGACTTTTTGATTTTGCCATTTGGGGTTAAAACAACTTTTTTTGAAGATTCACTAAGTATCAAAATTAGCTAAATTTTGATGGAATTGATATCAATTATTCTCCTTTTAGGAATTGACTTGACTCAATCAATTCCTATGTACATTATTTGGTTATCAAAACATATTTTTCAGCAAATCTTTTACCCATTTTTCGCTGACTCTCAGTGTCAAAATGTAAATTATCGCCCTTTTGATTGAGATCTCGTGTGCTTATGAAATCTGTATATTTATTCTTTGATGATAAAGCATGAATTTTGTTATTTAGTTCTAGCCAATTTTCGGACTGACGATAGCCCCCTAATTCACCCATGATGATGGGGAGTTTTTTATGGCCAGTATCTTTTCTGAATTGTTTGAAAAGTGTTTCTATTCTAGTGCTATATTCAGGCAGAAAACGATCATTGGCATCACTCTCACCTTGATGCCAAATAAGGCCTTTAATAGTGCCATACTTCTTTCCAATCGCCACTTTTTCTTTGAAATTAGTTAATAATTGAACCCCTCTATAGGTAGAATCGCCCACCCATTGTGTTGTAGAACTTCCACCAATCGCAACTGGAAGCATTAAAATACTTACATCTTCAGGGATTTCTAGAAGAAGGTTTTGTGCAAAAGAAAGTCCGCAGTCTAGTCCTGTATTATTAGGTTCATACCAATGAAGGGGTTCTTTAGCTAAGATGATTTCACTTTTTGAGTTAATTGAAAGGATTCGTTCTTGGCTTAATGTGTCTTGTGGTTCTACAAAACCTCTTCCTGCCATATTCGACTGTCCAGCCATAATAAACACCCAGACTTTACTTTTGTCTGGTATTTCTGTAGCCTTTTCTTCTGATTTTGGAAAGTTAAGCTTCCAGTTTTCCTGCGAGAAACTGTTTATGGAGAGTATAAATAGGAGGAGCGTGAATGTTATTTTCATTTGATATGGGTTGAGTTTATAAATGTAAGTTAAATCAATTTGAAGGTCTAGGGCATAAAAAAAGAGGACACTAGGCCCTCTTTATAATTTCATCTGGAATTAAACCCTTACAATTTCAGCTCCAATGGCATTAAGGCGTTCGTCAATGTTTTGGTAACCTCTATCTATTTGTTCAATATTATCAATGATACTCGTGCCATCTGCAGAAAGTGCGGCAATCAATAGAGCCACCCCTGCTCTAATATCTGGAGATGTCATTCTGATGCCTCTAAGGTTATGACTCCTGTTAAGTCCCACTACAGTAGCTCTGTGTGGGTCGCATAGTATAATTTGACCACCCATGTCAATCAACTTATCGACAAAGAAAAGTCTACTTTCAAACATCTTCTGATGCACCAATAAGGTTCCTTTAGACTGTATAGCGGTAACTAAAATAATAGAAATAAGGTCTGGCGTAAATCCTGGCCATGGAGAATCGTAAATGGTTAAAATAGAGCCATCTATCAGCGTATTTATTTCATAATTGTTTTGAGCGGGAATATAAATATCATCGCCACGGAATTCCATCTGTATGCCTAGTTTCTTAAAGGTGTCAGGAATTATGCCCAATTCTTTAATTTGACAATTTTTGATGGTGATTTCTGACTGGGTCATTGCCGCAAGGCCAATGAAACTCCCAATTTCAATCATATCAGGAAGCATGGTGTGAACACATCCTCCCATTTCTTCCACACCTTCTATGATAAGTAAATTAGAGCCTACTCCCGTGATTTTGGCTCCCATGCGGTTAAGCATTTTACATAATTGTTGCAAGTAAGGCTCACAGGCTGCATTATAAATGGTGGTAATACCTTTGGTCATTACCGCAGCCATAACAACGTTTGCCGTACCCGTTACAGATATTTCATCCATCCACACGTATCCGCCTTCCATGCTTTCTCCTGCCACCGTATAAAAAGCATCGTCTGCTTCATAGGTGAAAGTAGCTCCCAACTTTTGGAAACCAATAAAGTGTGTATCTAATGGTCTTCTCCCTATTTTGTCTCCACCTGGTCTTGGGGCTTTTCCTTTAGAAAAACGAGCCAACATAGGTCCAAGCAACATGATAGAACCTCTTAAAGAAGAAGCTTTTTCTTTATAGCTATCGGTTTCAAAATAGTCGAAATTAACATCCGCTGCTTCAAATCTATAAGAACCTTCTCCTAATTTGGTGCGTTTGACGCCCATATCTTCTAGAAGTTCTATGAGTTTATTCACATCTCTTATGTTAGGGATGTTATGGATTTCTACTTCTTCCTTGGTCAGTATTACTGCACAAAGAATCTGTAAAGCTTCGTTTTTAGCTCCTTGAGGGGTAAGCTCACCTTGAAGCTTTTTGCCACCTGTAATTTTGAATGAAGACATGTGTAAATAGGAAAGTTAGAGGTTTAAAACCTACGTTTGGGTTTGAACTTGCTGTTCTTATTTTTGTTATTATTGCTTTTGAATCTTTTGCCTCCACTGGATGAAGGGCCACCTGTTTGGTTCTTACGGAAAGTTTGTGCGTTGTTAAATCGATTAGGGACTCTGTTTCCATCCTTTGGATTGGCATCAGGAATTAATCCATCCTTTCTAATAGCATCTATTTCTTTCTGTAATTTATATTCAGACATGACTAAAATCTGCTGAAGTACAGTGTCTGTTTGAATATTGTCTTTATTCCATGAAAGGAAAAAACCTTGCATAAGTTTAACCAGATAAGACACAAAAGCCTTACGCTCGTCATATGATTCTGTTGCAACCGCTTTTAAAACCAACAATTCAATATTTCTTCCGTAATATTTATGTTTCAGTTGAGCCTGTCTATAAGGCATAGTGGTTGGTTTTTTACCAAGAATTTCTTTTGGTGGTGGCGGGAACGGACTATCCACATCCAAATCAAAATTCGCCATGATGTAAAGGTCATCCCATAGCTTCTTTGAATAATCATTTCCATCTCTCATTTGAGGATGAATTTGACGCATAAGTTCTATAAGTATATGGGCGTGTTTGGTGCGTTTGTCCTTGTCTGGTACAGAAATAACATGCTCCACCAGCTTCTGGATATTGCTTCCGTATTCTTTCATACTTTAATGTTGGGAAAATTTCGTTTTGTCAAAACGATAAAAGCTTTTTAAGAGGTTAATCTCTTTATATTAACGGAGCAAATGTAGCAAAAAATACTTTAACCATTGTTTTTGTAGTATTTTTAAGCCGAAATAAATACTGCATTTGATGCTCAAGTTACTTACAGCTTTTAGCTTGGTCTTGGTTCTATTCTATTCTTGTTCTAAAAAACCATTAGAAATTCTTCAAAATGATATTAAAACGCCAACTTATCAAATAGTACATAACAACACGGAAATACCTAAAAGAGAGTTTCGTGGGGCTTGGGTAGCTACTGTAGCCAATATAGACTGGCCAAGCAAAAAGGGGTTGGGTTCGGATATACAAAAGAAGGAGTATGTTGAAATTGTAAGTCATCATAGAGCTAGAGGAATAAATGCTCTTTTAGTTCAGGTGCGGGCAGCTTCAGACGCTTTTTATGCTAAGAGTAAGGAACCATGGTCTGAGTGGCTTACAGGAGTACAAGGCAAAGAGCCTATGCCGTTTTATGATCCTATGGCATTTATGATAGAGGAGACCCATAAACAGGGGCTGGAGTTCCATGCTTGGTTAAACCTAAATAGAGGTAGGCATAGGGCTGGTAGCTCTATAGTAGGGGATCATTTGATTAACACTCGTCCAGATTGGTTTTTGACCTACGGAGAATACAAGCTTTATAATTTTGGAATCCCGGAAGTGAGAAATTATATCATTGACATTGTGATGAATATCGTTAAGGAATATGATGTGGATGGTATACATTTTGATGATTATTTCTACCCTTATAAGGTAACTGGACTAACCCTAGAAGATCAAGGTACTTTTAAGAAGTATCCAAATGGCTTTAGGAATATTGAGGATTGGAGAAGAAATAATATTGATTTAATTATTAAAGGTATTTCTGACGAGATTAAGAGAGAAAAAAGTTGGGTAAGCTTTGGTGTCAGCCCGTTTGGCGTTTGGAGAAATAAATCAGACGACCCAAAAGGTTCCGATACTAGGGGTGGGCAGCCATCTTATGACTTTCTTTTTGCCGATACTAGGAAATGGGCTCAAGAGGGCTGGATAGATTATATTGCCCCTCAAATCTATTTTCCTTTTGAACACACTTTGGTGCCTTATGGTACACTGACGGATTGGTGGGGAGCAAACCGTGGTAAGGCTAAATTATTTATAGGACATGGGGTTTATAGGGTTGAGTCCAATTCTTCTATGAAGGCTTGGCGAGACCCGAATCAGATAGCGAGGCAGATTGATTATAACAGATTCAGCAGCCAAGTGAACGGAAGTATTTTCTATAATACCAATACGCTAATTAAGAATGGTATGGGCTTGGCAGACTCTATTCAGGTAAGATATAAATATCCTGTTTTATTGCCGGAAGTTAATGGGGCTATGGCTCCTAAAATGGATGCACCCAGAAACTTTAGATTAGAAGAAACTGTGGAAGGGCTGCGTTTAAGTTGGTCTAAACCCAATGGAGAGGACCTTAAATACGTGGTTTATAGATTTGATAAGGAAGAAGAATTTAATCTGTCGGATCCTGAGCGAATCCTTGGAATATTTTCTACCACGGAGATGATAGATAAGAGCCGAAAAAAGGGAATTTCTTATTTTTATATGGTGACAGCAGTGAATAGGTGGCATGTAGAAAGTGAACCGTTAATTATTAAACGTTAACTATGGAAAAGAAACTAATTGAAACTTTTCAACCTTATTTAAGAGGTCTCCAAACCTATTCTGAAGAAGATTTTGCCTTTAAAAAATCAGTAGAGATTTGGTCTTTATCTCAGATGTATGAACATGTTTTGGTTTCTGGTTACTTTTTCTTTTTAGCCAATATTAATAGATGTATAGAACAAAGGAAAGGACAGTATGGCGGAGAAAAGACGGATGCGGGTTCTTATGTTTTAAATAAAAATGGTTTTGCTTTAAATCAGAAGTTCGAAAGACCAGATAAGGATACAAATCCAGTCATAGGTAAGGAGATTGTTTACTATAGAGAGAAAATGCCGGAGCTCAGAGATGCTATTTTAGCTAAGGCAGTACCGGTCTCTAAAGACGACGGTTTATATAAAACGGAGCATTTCTATTTTGGAATGCTGAACGCAAAAGAGTGGTTTCTGAATGTAGAATTTCATATGAGGCATCATTTAACACAACAAGCCGAGCTAGAGTCTTATTTAAAAGGCTCTTAGGTTTATTTCATTTTAGACCTTCTGGTTAAGAAAGCCGCCATGATTTGGTCGAACCCTTGGTTTATGTCTGCTTCTATGAAGTCAATTTTATATTGACCACATTTTAATCTCAAATCTTTGTAGAAGTTTTGGACTGCAGATTGGTAATGCTCTTTAACCTGAGATGGCTGAGCTCTTACTTTTTCTCCGGTTTCAATATCGATAAATTCGTAAGGGCGTTCACTAAAATCGAAATCTCTTTCAGTATTATGGTCGGTAACATGAAAAAGGAGTACTTCGTGTTTATTATGCTTAAGGTGTTGTAAAGCTGAGAAAGTAGAGGTTAAATCCTCCATTTTCTCAAACATATCGCTGAATATGACCACCAAAGAACGCTTATGAATACTATCAGCCACCAAATGCAAAGACTCTGCAACGGAGGATGTTTTGGAAGTTTGTTCCTGATTCATCAGGCGTTCTAATTCTAGGTATATTTGGTGTATATGGCCTCCTGTAGACTTTACGGCGGATTGAAATTCAATTTTATCGGAGAATGTGGTAAGACCTACCGCGTCACGTTGCTTTTTCATTAGGTTCGCCAATGTGGCTGCTGCAAGGCAACTGAAGACTAATTTTCCATTATTTTCTTTAGGGTAATACATGGAGGAAGAAGTATCTATCAGAAGATGGCACCTTAAATTAGTTTCTTCTTCATATCTCTTTACAAACAGTCTATCTGTTTTGGCAAAGACTTTCCAGTCTATATGACGGGTACTTTCTCCAGAGTTATAGAGTCTATGTTCCGCAAATTCTACGGAGAAACCATGAAACGGCGATTTATGAAGTCCAGTGATGAAACCTTCTACCATTTGACGGGCCAAAAGTTCTACACTGCCATATTCTCTAACTTTCCCTAAATCTAATTTCTTCATAGTTTTTATTTCTGGAGAGCTACCTCTTCCTCGGAAGCCTCTGAATTTAAAGTCCTAGAAAAAGGACTTGTAGGTTTCAGGAAAATTTTCCCATCAACACCTATCACAGTAGCTTCGATATCTGCGATACCAGAATCGGTCATTTGAAGCCTTTTTGCCGCCTCTGTAGAAACGTCTATAACTCTTCCTTTTACAAAAGGGCCTCTATCATTAACCCTTACAATAACTTCCGTACCTTTTTCTGGGTTTCTAACCTCAAGCATGGTTCCAAAAGGAAGGTATTTATGAGCACATGTTAAGGCATATTGATCCAGTTTTTCTCCATTCGCAGTAGTCTTTCCATGGAGTCTTGGTCCGTAATAAGACGCTTTACCTTTGAACTCGGTACCTAAAAATGGTTCGAATTTCTTTATAACAGCCTCGCCAGAAGAGAATAGGCTTAAGATGAAAACTAATAAAATGATTTTCACATATTTATGCATTGTTCCGAGTACAAAGTTAAGTATTTCGGTTACCTCTAAGTCTTCTTTAACGCTAATATTTGTTAAATTGTGAAATGAATATAGTTAATGAAAATGGATTGATTGATATTTATATTGCGTTCATGGAAAACTTGTGATTGTTTTTTTTGGCTGTATTTAATAAAAAACTATTTTTGACCTCATTATTAACCTCAAAACCCTATATCTACAGTGCAAAAAGAAGAGAGAGAGATGATATACTCCAAACGAGTTCGTGCAGGGAAACGCACCTATTTTTTTGATGTTAGAGCAACACGGTCAAACGATTATTACCTTACTGTAACGGAAAGCAGAAGGCAACAAAGAGATGGAGACTTCTTTTATGAGAAAAGTAAGATGTTCATTTATAAAGAGGATTTCAACAAATTTGTGGATGCTCTTCAAGAGACCGTGGATCATATTAAGAAAGAACTGTTACCAGATTTTGATTTTGAACAATTTGATGTAAATGAAGAAACGGAAAATGGCATTTCAAATGATAAGCCAACTGTAAAAACTGATCCCGTAGAGAATACAGATGTAGACATAGACACTTCTGATGATTTTACCAGTTCTGAGCTAAAGTGGGACTAGTTTTATAGCATTTTTTCTGAAGATATTATGGAAAGACCCTTATTGGGTCTTTCTGCGTATAAGACCATGGCTTCAGCGACTTTATTGACGTGAATGGCTTTATATTTTTTAGGTGTCAAAAAGCTCAAAGCTTTCATGACGGCTTGCCCAATTATTTCACCTATTCTCACTTCTTTTCTGTCTCCCAATAACATAGAAGGCCTAAATATAGCCAAATGGGTGAAATTAAAACCTTTTAAAGCATCTTCCGTTTGACCTTTAACTTTATTATAGAAAATGCTAGAATTTGGATTAGAACCCATAGCAGTCACTATGGCATAGAGTTCTGAACCATTTTCTTTTGCTAGTTTTGCTAGTTTAATAGGGTAGTCAAAATCTACTTTCTTGAAGTTTTCTTTACTTCCGGCTTTCTTTATGGTGGTTCCAAGCGTACAGAATATATGTTCTGCATGAACATCAAGGCTACTTAAATGGTCAAAATCAACGATTATTTGAACAAGTTTTGGGTTATCCAGTTCAATTTTCTTTCTGACTAGGATTGTGACTTCATGATAATTGTCTGAATTTAATAGTTTTTTTAGAAGAGATTGACCGATTAGGCCGGTGGCTCCGGCTAATAAAGCAGTTTTGGTTTTCATTTTATTCAGTGATAATATTTAGTCGATTATAACCCTTTTATAAGTAGAACATATGATTTATTTGATATTTTATTTCAAAACTTTACCATTTAAGAAGAATTTGGGCAGGTATTACGTGGTTAAACCAGAATATGCCATTTTGTCTTATATTTGTAATAATTAAGACTTTCCATAAAAGAACTGCTTTTGACACGTAACGCTATCCGCCTTATTATAATTACTGGTAGCTTAGCCATAGCCGCCATAATAGGAATCCAGATATTTTGGGTTAAAAGAGCCTATGATATCGAGAACGACAGGTTTAGGAAGTCTGCCGTAGAAGCATTGAGTGAAGTAGCCAGCAATATTTCAAGAATTTACGATTTGGCTGAAATAGAAACCCCAGTAGAACGTCTAGAGGAAGATTATTATGTAGTCAATTTGAGAACTCCATTAGATGCTTCGGTGTTAGAGCATTATCTTAGGCAAGAGTTTAAAAGGCATGATGTTAATACTAGTTTTGAGTACGGTATTTACGACTGCGATACCGACGAGATTAGATATGGTGGTAGTGTTAATGCTAATTTTGAGATTGATAATATAGAGCCCACCATATTGCCTAAGACAGATAAGTTTTTGAATTATTTTGGTGTGCGTTTTCCTTCAAAAGGCAGCTTTTTGTTTCAAAATCTTGACTTCTGGATTCTTTCTTCATTTATAACGCTATTGATAACTGGCTTCTTTGTTTATGCGATGTTTGTCATTTTAAGACAGAAGAAACTTAGTGAGGTTCAAAGAGATTTTGTCAATAATATGACACATGAATTCCAAACACCTATTTCTACTATTAGGGTGGCTACAGATGTGTTAGCTCAAAGTAAAATTTTGGAGCAGCCAGAACGTTTTAGGAAATACGTTCAGATTATTAAACAGGAAAATCTAAGGCTAAAAAATCAGGTAGAGGCTGTGCTTACGACTGCCAAGGTTGGTAAAGGGAAACTAAACCTTGATATTGAGCTCCAGGAGTTACATTTTCTAATTTCTGAGGTTTTGGAAGGGGTAAGGTTGGAAATAGGTGATGGTTTGACCCTAGATCTAAAGGCTACGAGAACTTCTGTTTATGCGGATAGAGTGCATCTACTGAGTGTAATTAGAAATCTTGTGGAAAACGCCATTAAATATTCCAAGAAACCTGTTGACATTACAGTGTCGACCTATAACGATGCCGCTGGCGTAGTATTAGTAGTAAAGGATAAAGGAATAGGAATTCCGAAGGAATATCTAGGGAAAATTTTCAATAAGTTTTATAGAGTGCCTACCGGGAACATTCATAATGTAAAGGGTTTTGGACTGGGTCTTAATTATGTCCAACAAATTGTAAAATCTCATAAATGGAAAATAGGTGTAGAAAGTGAATATAAAATAGGGACCACCTTTAAAATAAATATACCCCAAGCGAAATAATGGCAAAAATACTTTATGTGGAAGATGATGAAAATCTCAGTTATGTCATCAAAGATAATTTAGAAGAAGAAGGCTTTGAAATATCTCATTTTGCAGATGGGAAAGAGGCCTTTAAGAATTTCAAGAAGGAGAAATTTGACTTATGTCTCTTAGACGTAATGTTACCTGAGCTTGACGGATTCTCCTTGGCAGAGAAGATTAGGGAACAAAACGAGCAAATTCCGATTATCTTTTTAACGGCTAAAGTACTACAAGAAGATAAGATAGAAGGACTTAAAATAGGTGGTGATGATTATATCACGAAACCTTTTAGCATTGAAGAACTCACTTTAAGAATAAAGGTTTTTCTTAAAAGGAGTACTGTTTCTGATATTGACAATGAACAAAATGAGTATATCATTGGTAAATATAATTTTAGTTTTTCACAGTTAATTTTAGATTCGGAAGATGGTATTCAGAAGCTGACGCACAGAGAAGCGGAACTTCTGAAGTTTTTATGTGATAGAAAAAACCAAGTGATAAAAAGAGAGGATATTCTGACTCAGATTTGGGGAAGAGATGACTACTTTTTAGGTAGAAGTTTAGATGTTTTTATAACTAGGTTGCGTAAAATGCTTGCTCCAGATGAATCGTTAAAAATTGAGAATGTACATGGGATTGGATTTAGATTTGTGACCGAGTAGTGCATAAATATATTATTATTAAATAGATAGCTAAATATTGGTTGTCTATTTTATTTGCGGTCAAATATGACTAAAATTGTCATTACTAAATTTGTCATGTTATGGTAAATCAAATTCTGAAAACACGTAGGTTAGAAATTGGATTGAAAATTCAAGAGATTTCAGCATATACTGGTATAGATCAAGCATTGCTTTCTAAATATGAATCTGGTAAGCGGCTGCCATCTGCCAATCACTTGATGTCACTGGCAGATGGTTATAAAATTTCCTATAGTGTCTTGAAATCAGAATTGGTGGTAGATAGAATTTTGGAATTGGTCAAATATGAAGATAGACCAGTGGAATTATTAATGGCTGCAGCGTCACGCGTGGAATACTCGAAAAGTCCGAATAGTTTAAAGGTGCCGGAGTTGGGCGAGGCGGTAAAGCTGAAGCTAAAGAGGCTTGATGCTTTAAAAGAAAGATGGATCACACTAAAGCCTTTGAACTCAACGCAGTTGAAGAAGATGAGGGAGTATTTTGGGGCTAAGTATACCTTTGACTCTAATCGAATTGAAGGCAATACGCTCAGTCTACAAGAGACGCAGCTTGTAGTGGCGGAAGGTGTTACTATTAGTGGGAAAAGCATGAAGGAGCACTTGGAGGCTATAAACCACACAGAGGCTATTCATTTCATGGAAGCTCTTATTACGGAAAAGGAGGCACTTTCAAGACGTAGTCTTTTAGATTTACATCGTTTAGTGCTTAAAAGCATTGATACCGAAAATGCAGGAAAATATAGAAATGTGCCAGTGAGCATTGGTGGCTCAGAGTTTATGCCACCGCAGCCATTTCTTTTAGATAAATTGATGGAAGAATATTTTATTCATTACGATCGACAAAGAAGGGCTATGCACCCTGTTATTTTAGCAGCAGAAATGCATGAAAGACTCGTGAGTATTCATCCGTTCTTGGATGGGAATGGTAGAACCTCTCGTTTAATTATGAATTTTATTCTCTTACAGCATGGCTATACCATTGCTATTTTAAAAGGAGACCCAGAGTCAAGGATAAAATACTATAAGGCTTTAGAGAATGTTCAAATGAACAATGACCCAGAGCCATTTTATCATTTGATAATAGAAAGGTCTATAGCTTCTTTGGAAGAGCATTTGAATTTGATTTAGAGAGGTTTTCTGGACCTCTCTAAATTCATTATCTATTTTTAGCTTCAACCCATTTTCTGGCGTTTACAAATCCTTCTAACCATGGTGAAACTTTGTCAGCTTCTCGGTTTTCAGGGTAATATGCCCAGTTCCAAGGGAATGTAGAACGCTCAATATGTGGCATCATGACCAGATGCCTACCTGTGATGTCACACATCATGGCTGTGTTAAAGTCAGAGCCATTTGGGTTGGCAGGATAGCTGCTGTATCCGTATTTTCCTACAATATTGTATTTATCTTCTCCATAAGGCAAGTTGAATTTCCCTTCTCCGTGAGAAACCCAAACACCCAGTGTAGTACCTTCTAAAGTAGAAAGCATAACCGAATTGTTCTTTTGAACGGTGACCGATGTAAATATACTTTCATGCTTATGAGAATCATTATGAATTAGCTTGCCATGAATTTCATGTTCTGGGTTAATCATTTCCAATTCCATTAAAAGCTGACAACCGTTACATATCCCTACAGAAAGTGTATCTTCTCTTTTGAAGAAGTTTTTAAGAGCATTATTCGCCTTCTCGTTGTATAAAAACGCTCCTGCCCATCCTTTAGCAGAGCCCAAAACATCAGAATTAGAAAATCCACCAACAGCTCCTATAAACTGAATATCTTCTAAGGTTTCACGACCAGAAATAAGGTCGGTCATGTGAACATCTTTTACATCAAAACCAGCCAAGAACATGGCATTAGCCATTTCTCTTTCGGAATTACTACCCTTTTCTCTTATAATAGCCGCTTTAGGCCTTACAGATTTGCTATCAATAACTGGGTTGGAGCCATCAAAATGGTTTGGGAAAGTATAGCTGAGTGCTTGATTTTTATAATTCTTATATCTTTCTGCAGCAGTTCCGTTAAAAGCTTGTTTTTGGTCTAAAAGGAAAGATGTTTTAAACCAAGTATCTCTAAGTTCAGATACGTTTAGGCTCATTTCGTCATCATTACTTTTGATAATAACTTCATTTCCATCTTTTGGCTTACCTATTTTGACTATGTCAATGCCGTTTGTTTTAAAAACAGTTTCAACGTCGCTTTCTGCCTGGAAAACAACTGCTATATTTTCATTGAATAATGTTTTGACAAAATCTAATTCTCCTAAAGCTGTTAGGTCAAACTCAGCTCCAAGGTTTACTTCTGCAAAACACATTTCTAATAAAGTAGTCACTAGCCCACCACTTCCGATGTCATGTCCTGCTTTGATTTTTCCCTCTTTTATGAGGTCTTGAAGGGTATTGAACGCAGTTTTGAAATAAGCAGCATCTGTAATGGTAGGCACTTCAGTTCCTACTTTGTTTAAAATTTGGGCAAAAGAACTTCCTCCTAATTTAAAGCTATCTTGCGATAAGTTTAAGTAGTAGATGTTTCCTCCGTCTCTTTGAAGTACTGGCTCCACTACCATTTTAATATCTGAACAAGCAGCCCCTGCAGAAATTATTACGGTACCAGGAGCAATGACCTCGTCATTTGGATATTTTTGCTTCATGGAAAGCGAATCCTTGCCTGTAGGAATATTAATTCCTAAGGCTATCGCAAATTCTGAACATGCTTCTACTGCTTTGTAAAGGTTGGCATCTTCTCCTTCGTTTTTACAAGCCCACATCCAGTTGGCAGAGAGAGAAACTGATTTTAGTCCTTCAGTCAACGGAGCCCAAACAATGTTTGAAAGTGCTTCTCCAATGGAGTTTCTGGAACCAGCAGCAGGATTTACCAAAGCCGAAACAGGAGAATGACCAATAGAAGTGGCAATACCTGCTTTTCCTTTAAAGTCAAGAGCCATTACACCCACATTATTTAATGGCAATTGAAGCGGCCCAGCACATTGCTGTTTTGCTACTTTTCCACCAACACATCTATCCACCTTGTTGGTAAGCCAGTCTTTTGACGCTACTGCTTCTAGCTGAAGTAGTTTATTCAAATACTCGCCAATTTTTTCTTTAGAATAAGATAAATCAGCATAGTTTCTCACTACAGTTTTATCGTCCATGATGGTTTTTGGAGAACTGCCAAACATATCACTAATGGCAAAATCCATTGGTTTTGCACCAGTTGTTTTTGAGACAAAAGTAAAGCGATGTTCGCCTGTTACATCCCCTACGGTGTACATTGGCGAGCGTTCTCTGTCTGCTATTTTTTTAAGAGTCTCTATGTCCTTTTCTCCTATTACCAAGCCCATTCGCTCTTGAGATTCGTTCCCTATAATCTCTTTGGCAGATAGGGTAGGGTCGCCTACTGGTAATTTATCTAAGTCTATGACGCCACCCGTTTCTTCCACTAATTCAGATAGGCAGTTTAAGTGCCCACCTGCTCCGTGGTCGTGTATAGAAACTATTGGGTTTTCATCACTTTCTACCAACCCTCTAATGGCATTGGCAGCTCTTTTCTGCATTTCAGGATTAGAACGCTGAACGGCATTTAGCTCAATTCCAGAAGCCATTTCTCCTGTATCTGCAGAGGAAACGGCTGCTCCACCCATTCCAATTCTATAGTTTTCCCCGCCAAGGATAACTACTTTATCTCCTTTTTGAGGAATAGCTTTAATGGCCTGAGATGCCTTCCCGTAACCAATTCCACCTGCCATCATGATGACTTTGTCGAAACCTAGCTTACGAGAATTTTCATTGTGCTCAAATGTTAGCAATGAACCAGAAATTAAAGGCTGACCAAACTTATTTCCAAAATCTGATGCTCCGTTTGATGCTTTTATCAAAATATCCATAGGCGTTTGATAAAGCCATGGTCTTTCGTCCATTGCTTTTTCCCATGGTCTGTTTTCTTCTAATCTAGAGTAAGAAGTCATATAAACTGCTGTTCCTGCCAATGGCAATGAACCTTGTCCACCTGCCAATCTATCTCTTATTTCTCCTCCAGCTCCCGTGGCAGCACCGTTAAAAGGTTCTACTGTGGTAGGGAAATTATGCGTTTCTGCTTTTAAAGAAATAACGGAGTCAAAATCTTTTTCTTGGTAAAAATCAGGTTTGTCCGCAGATTTTGGAGCAAACTGTGTTACTGTAGGTCCTTTTACAAAAGCTACATTGTCTTTATAGGCAGAAACGATGTCGTTCGGATTCTCCTGAGACGTTTTCTTAATAAGTTTAAAAAGAGAAGTTGTTTTTTCTTCACCATCAATAATAAAAGTGCCGTTGAAAATTTTATGACGACAGTGTTCAGAATTCACTTGTGAGAAACCGAACACTTCTGAATCTGTCAGTTTTCTTTCAAGTTTTTTAGAAAGTTCTACCAGATAATTAACCTCTTCTTCATTAAGAGACAAGCCTTCTGAAAGATTGTAAGCATTAATATCTTCAATCTCTATTATTGGCTCAGGTTTGATATTTATGGTGTAAATATCTTGTGTAAGGCTGTTATATTTTTGCGAAAGCATAGGGTCAAAAGTAGTTTCGTCTGAAAGTACTTCTTTAAACTCTTCAATCCTGATTAATCCTGAAATGCCCATATTCTGGGTTATTTCTACGGCATTCGTACTCCACGGGGTAATCATGGCAGCACGTGGACCTATAAAAATACCATTAAGCACACCTTGGATATCGTTGGTTTTGGAGTGTTTATGGTCAATTTGACTTTGGAAAAGCCAAAGCAATTTTTTGATGTCTTCGTTTGAAATATTGCTTTCTGTCCGAACAGCAAAAACGGAATTGGCTTGACCGCCAAAAAAATGAATCATTTGGGCAAGAATTTATCTTTGGAATAAGAAAACACAAAGTTAAGGGAATTGCGAAAAGTATGGCACTTAAAAGGTTAGAGTATTCTAAGTAAAAATGGCAGGTCTAGGAGTTTTGGAGTTATCTGTTATTCGGATTTACCTTAATCATTTGGTTAAAGGGCCTATCAAAGATGTTTCGGCTTTTCTTTAATGCCTGCAAGTTTTGCTACTTCGGCGATTCTTTTCATTCTAGTTTCTTCTCGTTTGGCTTGTAATATCCAGAATAAAACCTGTTTCTTAAGAGATTTGCTTAAGCTTTGGAAGTATTCCTTTGACCCAGAATATTTGGTGAATTCTTTTTCTAAATCATCTGGAACGATGAGGGCTTCTACGGTATCCAAAATTGACCAAGAGCCATTTTCTTTAGCGATAGTGATGCTCTTTAAGCCTGCGGCTGTCATTTGACCATTACTTATTAAGGTTTTGACTTTTTCCTTATTGATTTTAGACCAAGTACTACTTGCTTTTCTTTGACAGAAAAATTGCCTATAACTGTCTTTGTCAATGGTCTGTCTTTTACTATCTATCCAACCAAAACATAAGGCTTCATCCACGGCTTCATTCCAACGCATGGATGGTTTTGAGGATGATTTCTTGTGAAAAATAAGCCAAACAGATGGCAGGGAAAAGTGGTTTTCTGTTAACCAATCTCTCCATTCTGTTTGGCTTTTAGGATAAAAGGTTTCTGTTTTCTTAGTAGACATCTATTGAATCGCGACCAATATGACTCAAGTTACAAAAAACGCCTATGTGTTAACATATAGGATTAAGTAATTAATGAGAAAGGCAGCCGATTATGGCTGCCTTTCATATTATATATCTAATTATTTGTAATTTGGATTTTGTTTCAATTCTGGATTTTTATTCAACGCGTCCTGTGGTAATGGCCATTTATAATGTTTAGGCAGGAAAATTCGTTTTGAAACAGGGTCCCCATTAAATCCATTCAGAACTTGTTCTGCAATACCCCAGCGTTTTAGATCAAAGTAGCGGGAGTTTTCCAGAGGAAATTCTACCCGTCGCTCATTGCGTACTTTTGCACGTAAAGTTTCCTGATTCATTGAAATTAATAGAGCTGGGTAGTTAGCCACGTCAGTAAAGTCAACACCATAAGCTCTTGCTCTTACTTTATTAATGGCATCCAAAACAGATTGATCAATTTGGTTGGCCTCAATTTTAGCTTCAGCATACATTAATAAAACATCTGCATATCTAATGTGAATAAAGTCCGTTCCGTCATTTTGTGGCTGAGTTAAAGTACTTACCACAGTCGGATTAATACCTTTAATGAAGGTGTATCCTGTTGATGGTTTTATTTCTACTAATGGATTCCAACTGCCCTGATATACAGTGGCATTTAAACGTGGGTCGCGATTTTCCATTGGAGTACTTGCATTATACAATGGTGAAGTCGAAATAGATTTTCCATCGGTACATTCATAGGCATTTACTAAACTGGTGGTAGGATGCATGTTACCCCAAAATCCTACAATAACCTGAGAGGACCATAATGCACTTTCACCTGGAGTTCCTGTCATTTTTATTGAAAAAATGATTTCAGGATTATTATTTTGTCCAGCGTCAAGGAATAAATCATTATAGGTAGTAGATAAATTATAATTACCAGCCTCAATAACTTGCTTGGCCGTTTTTGCAGCGTTATCATAATCTTTTGTGTAGAGTAAAACTCGGGCTTTTAAGGCAAGAGCTGCTTCTTTTTTTACATGCCCATCATAAGCTTCGGATGGAAGATAAGTGATTGCCGTGTCTAAATCTTTTAAGATTTGGGCAAACACCTCACTCTGAGTGCTTTTAGCAGTATATTGGTTTTCTACCGTACTCGCCTCCAATCTCAAAGGCACGTCACCGTAAGTTGCCGCGAGATAATAGTAAAAATAAGCACGGATAAAAAGGGCCTCGCCTTTCCATTCATTTATTAAGCTTTCACTGGCAGTTACATTATCAACCTTATCCAAAAATTCATTACAACCATTTATGCCAACATAACTAACTGCATAAAGTCCTTTTATGGCCCGTTGTGCTTGTCCGTCGGGATTATAAACGCCGGTTAATATATCGCGAAAGCCATTGTCTCGGGCACCATAGGCATTATCTGTTAATTCATCCCAACCTTGTTGAATTTGGGGTCCTCCATTCCATTGACTAAGTGTCAGTGTAGAATAGAAATTTGTTTGTAAATTACTATACACTCCAGTAAGAGCCATTTGAGCATCACCTTCAGTTTTCCAGAAGGTTCCACTTGATATGGCATCACCGGGTTGTTGATTTAAAAATTCATCACTACAGCTTGTTAAGGCCATTATGAACGTAATGAATAGAAATTTATAAATATATTTTGTGTTCATTATTTGACGATTTAATTATAGAGTGACTTTAACACCAAAAGTGAATGACTTAGATATTGGATAGGTATATGATGTCAAAATCTCAGGGTCTATATTGAAAAGGTTTTCACCAGAAAAGGTTAGTATGTTGTCTCCTGAGAAGTAAACCATTGCATTTTTAACTTTTAGTTTGCTGAATATTTGTTTTGGAATGGCGTAGCTAACCGTTATGTTTTTCATTCTGAAATAGGAAGTATTCTTTAACCAAAATGAATTATAATATTGGGCAGCACCGTATATACTTAGGGGCTCATTATATACCGCTGGCAATTTAGCGTCGGTATTTTCAGGAGTCCAAGAATCGGTGAACCAAACGATAGGAGCATTCCCATCTTGATTAAAAGGTTCAACTCCATGCGAAGAGCGATATGATTTTTGACCTGCAACTCCCTGCCAGAATGTACTTACTTCAATGTTTTTGTATTTTGCTGAGATATTAGCACCATACATGAGGTCTGGATGTTGTCCATCAATATGGATTCGGTCTTTCTGATCGACTACATTATCTCCATTCTGATCTTTTAAGCGAATACCGCCTAAATATGGCGTTAAAGGTTGTTTTGGTGCCTTGTCAATATCAGCCAGCGTATTAAAATATCCATCGGCTTCCCACATATAAAAATCATTGAAAGCATAACCTTCTTCGTTTATGGTAGTAGTTCCTATTTCAGAAGCTCCATATTTCACCAATTTGTTTTTATACCATGAGAGGTTGGTACTTAGTTTATAGCTAAAATCTCCAAGTCTTTTACGATGTCCAAGGACAATATCCCAGCCAGTATTCTTCATTTCTCCTCTATTTACTTGTGGGCCACCAGCTCCTGACTCAACAGAAACCTGCAACTGACGCAAAATATCTGAAGTAACCTTTTGGTAATAATCCACATTAGCGAAGTAGGAACCATTTTTTGATGTAAAATCAAGCCCTAAATCAGTTATGGTAGTGGTTTCCCAAGTGATATTCGCGTTTGTGAAGTTTTCAAGAACAACACCAGAAGAAATGGCTGAACCGAAAGGATAGCTATGAGAACCAGAAGTATGTGTGGTAAGGAAGTTGTTGGCGTTATAGTTACCAAATGCATAACGGGATTGGTAAGGATAGTCGTTGCTGCCGTCATTCCCAAGTTGTCCCCATGAGGCTCTTAACTTTAACTGACTGATAAAATCAATGTTCTGCATAAACGCTTCCTGCTCTAAACGCCAACCTGCAGAGAAGGAAGGGAAAACCCCAACACGGTTACCTTCTGCAAATCTACTGCTCACATCTGTACGGACATTAGCCTCAAAGAGATACTTGTCGTTAAATGAATAATTGAAACGAGAAAAACCGCTTCGTATACTACTAGCTGTAGTTGAACCTGATGTAAGCTGATTGGCGGTTCCGGCTCCATCCAGTTCAGTAAGGGTTTGGCTAGAAATTCCAAATCTTGTAGAATTAGTCCATTCTCTTTTTCTAGCCTCTTGACTATAACCAGCCATTAACTTAAGGTCATGATTCTGAATATTTTTGTTGTAAGTTAATGTTGAATACAAGGTAGTTACCCTTGAAAAAGTGTTGCCAACATCAATTTTAGATGCGTCACGGGTTGTTCGGTTATATTCTCCAGTTCTGAAGTTGTACTCATCTTGCATTAAGACTTGATTTTTCGAACGTGAATAATCAAACTTGTACGCACCTTTAGCGTCGAAAACAAGCCCTTCTAGCAGCTTAACACTGGTAAAAAGGTTTCCATTAAAGTTGTATCTTTCATCGCTGGTTCCGTTTTGACTTTCAAGTTTTACCATAGGATTCTCACGGGTAAAACCTTCGTCAAATACAAGTCCACTAGGGTCAATTGCCGAACCTGAAAATGCTTTTCCTGCATAGTGACCAGTTCCGTCTGCAGTGTATGGCCCCCAAGTTGGGCGTACCCACCATGTCTGAAGTAATGGACTAGCAAAGTCGTTACTTGGACCCTGTCTGTCTGATGCTAAACCCATGAAAGTTCCACCAACGGTCACTTTATTGGTTATCTGACTTTTAAAATTCAAGAAAAAATTATGCTTATTATAATCTGTATTTTTAATCATTCCATCTTGATTCCAACTGCTGAGCGATAGATTGTATGATGTTTTTCCAGATGTTCCGTTTATACCGATTGTGTTTTTCTTCACGGTACCTGCTCTCATAACCAGATCTGTCCAATCTGTGTTTGGAAATAGTGGGTCATTTATTGAATTCCGATAGGCGTCTATTACATTCTGTGGATATCCACCAGTAGCAGAGCCTTTTGAGTTAATTACTGATCTATTATATAAAGTCATGAAATCAACGGAATTGGTTATCATTTCAGGAAGCATAGTAGGATTGCTTATTTGGTAATTACCGTCATAAGTAACCACCATAGATTCTTTTCCCCCTGTTTTAGTTTGGATTAAAACCACTCCGTTGGCAGCTTTTAAGCCATAAATGGCGGCTGAAGAAGCATCTTTCAAGACATTTACAGACTCAATAACGCTTGGGTCTAAATCTCCAATATTTCCTTCAACACCGTCTATCAAGACGAGTGGGGAGTTATTGCTGCCAAACGAGTTAAGACCACGAATAGTCATATTTAGACCTTCGGCACCCGGAATACCATTTGTTTGTGAAATTGTCAAACCTGGGATTTGTCCTTGTAAAGCCTGTGTTGCGTTTTGAACTGGTCTATTCTCTATGGTTTCACTTGACACCATAGAAACGGCACCAGTCAAGTTTGCCCTTTTCTGTTCACCATATCCAATAACCACGACTTCTTCTAAGTTTGCAGCGTCTTCTTCTAATTTAACGGTAATTATAGACTTTCCATTTAAAGGAATTTCTTGTGTAATGAAGCCAATATAAGTTACTACCAATATGGCGTTTGAAGAATTAACTTCTAAAGAGAAGTTACCATCCAGATCTGCTTGAGCTCCATTTGTAGTTCCCTTTTCGGATACAGTAGCTCCTGGTAATGGAGTACCGTTATTATCTTGAATAACACCAGAGATAGTGGTTTTTTTTGTGGAATAAGCGTGAGCAGAGCCGAAGCTTAATATTGTGAGAAATATAAAGGTTCTCAAAACTGTTGAAACGACGTTTGTTAACGTCTTTTTTCGCTTTTTGTGAAGACGAATAAAGATTTTATTCATATTTTTAATTTCAGGTATTTACTTTTATTTTTTGTTGCAAAACTTTTGCAACTGAATCACCGGAAGATGTTCGAGCATCTTCTGGTTTTTTTACAACATTTTTCTCCTAAAATTTAACTTATTAATTAAACTTAGGTGGTACCATACGCTTAACTGATTTTAGGAATAGGCTGAGCGTGAAAATTGGAGTAAGGATAGGGTCATGTGTCTGAGTGGCACTTTTAGGTTTTAATAAATTTTGTTCATAAGCTTCATTTAAGGTTGAATTTTTAGATAGAAAACTGAAGTAGTTTTTCACAAAACAAATTAAGCTGAAAGCCTAAAGATTTATTTATAGTATTTTAGTAATACTTGATACGATATATACATAGGTTAAATTTTTCAGTGAAAAAATAAGACATTTTGAATGTCACTGAGATTGAATGGTGGTTCTAGAGGAAATGTTTGGATTAGAATTGTCAGTGTTAATTTCTTTCTCAGAAGGAGTTTTCGTTATTTAAAAGTATTCAATAGTTAAGAAGAATAGGAAATTATGAAGGAGGTCAAATCTGAGAGGAAAACGTTTAACTGAACGGATTTGAATTAATCGGGTGAAATGACCTTATGACCTTATGGAAAGTTTGGATCACTAGTTATTATGAACATTGATGTATCTCTATACTCTTTTGGTTTAGATAGTAGAAACAAGGTTTGTAGACCAAATACAAATTAAGGGTTTTCAACTAGAAAGCTGATAGGGGGAAATAATACTAATATCTGTTATGCGATCGGGATTAGTAAATGCCAGTTGATGGCATTTCTGCAATTCCTATGAGAGCTCAGAGCCAGTAAGGTAAATAGGAATTTTATGAGTAACGATTTTAGTTTAAAGTCGCCTTTTAACCTGGTTTATGCATTGGAGAATTGTAATGAGTTTTAAAGCGGAATAAATCAGACATTTAAACGAGATTAGTATAGTGGTTTACCCTGAACTTTTTGTCGAAGGGTTCTGGTGATTGAGTTTAAAAGAATTTACGAACTGATTTTAAGCAATTTAGCTACGGTACCGATAGCTATCGGGAGATTTTCTAATGAATAAAGCGGGTTTAATGATATCCTTTCATCTATCAAAACACAGAATAGTATTGCTTGAATATTCCGACGAAAGTCAGGACAAAGCAAAATAACTAACTTTTCAGTAGGGAGGCTTATTGAACTGACATGAGTATTATTTGTGAAGCATCCAGCGGTCTTTTCTCCCTAAATTTTATATACTTTCCAGAGTTTTAATACTAATTCATTAGGTGGTATTATTTCTACGGAATTGGTGAGGTTTTGTTACTTTCCTATACAAAACTTTCCAAAAATATTCTTCAATAAGTCATCTGTGGTGATGGTTCCGGTAAGCTCTCCAAGATGCATAAGAGCCAAACGTATGTCTTGAGCTAAGAAATCACCTGTGATATTCATGGCTAAGCCATTTAGTACCTCGCTTAGAGCTTCGTTGGTTTTTATGAGGAGATCGTAATGCCTTAGGTTTGTCAGTACGGTGTCACCTTGCGTTTTAATAGCTGTAGACTCAAAAACCAGATGTTCTAGTTCTGATATGCCTTCTCCAGTTTTTGCGGAGATGCTAATGTCAGCGTCAGTTTTTGTGGCATTCAAATCTGCTTTGGTTTTAACCCAAAATACCTTTTTGTCTTTGGCTAAGCTGCTATAATTTTTCTCCAAATAAGTTCGTTCGTCTTTTGCGTCAAACAAGAAAAGTACTATTTGAGCTTTTTGTAAAGCTGCTTTTGATTTTTCTATGCCTATACCTTCTACGATATCTACCGTTTCTCTAATTCCTGCGGTATCTATAAATCTGAATTTCATGCCGCGTATCACCATGGTGTCTTCTATGGAATCTCTGGTGGTACCTGCTATTTCCGTTACAATGGCCTTTTCTTCTTTTAAAAGAGCATTGAGTAAGGTTGATTTACCAACGTTTGGCTGGCCAATAATTGCCACAGGAATTCCTTCTTTGATAACATTTCCGGCATCAAAAGAATCAATAAGCGGGTTTAACTGCGTTTGAAGGCTTTTTATCAATTTCTTCAAATCGTCTCTATCGGCAAACTCAACATCCTCTTCGCCAAAATCAAGTTCAAGTTCCACCATGCTGGCGAAATGAATAAGTTCATCTCTTAGTGAAGTTAGTTTATCTGAAAAGCCACCTCGCAGCTGATTAATGGCCAAATTATGAGCGGCGGCAGAATCGGCCTCAATCAAATCTGCCACGGCTTCTGCCTGTACCAAGTCAAACTGTCCATTCATGAAAGCCCGTTGCGTAAACTCTCCAGGTTTTGCCAATCTACAGCCATTGTCCAAAAGTAGTTTGAGTATTTCTTTAATCACAAAAGAGCTTCCGTGGCAAGAAATCTCAACGGTGTCTTCCTTTGTAAATGACTTAGGAGACTTAAAAACGGCTGATAATACTTCGTCAATTACCTTTTCTCCTTTTTGAATGGTTCCAAAATGGACGGTGTGCGAATTAACATTTTCTAGCTTACGGCCTTTGAAAATTACATCCACTATTTGGATGGCATTTAGACCTGAAATACGAATTACGCCAATGGCACCGACTCCTGGAGCGGTGGCTAAAGCACAGATGGGTTCTTGTTGATGAATCATAAGGTTTGCAAGTTACTTCATAATGGTTCTATTTTAGTAAAGAGAGCTCGTAAAAAGCCTAAATTGACATAACGATGCAGTGGAGATTTCTTAGTATTTTTGGCTTGAAATAGACAAAGTGCCTCAAATAAAACAAGTCGCCACTTAGCTTACATGCTTTTTAATTCCATCCAGTTTGTTTTCTTTTTCATTGTAGTCTCCATTTTATACTACAGCCTAAGACATAGAGGTCGAATCTGGCTTTTATTATTGGCCAGTTGTTATTTCTATATGGCTTTTAAGCCAGTCTATATCTTAATCTTACTATTTACCATAATAGTGGATTATTATGCCGCTTTTTTAATTGATAAGGCAGAGGGTAAAAAGCGGAAATGGTGGCTCGCGATTAGTTTGGTGGCCAATATTGGCTTTCTAGCTATTTTTAAATATTTCAATTTTATCAATCAGAATTTAAGTTTTGCTTTGAATCTTGTCGGGATTCAAAACCCAATTCCTAATTATGGTTTAGAATTACCTATTGGGCTTTCTTTTCATACTTTTCAAGCCATGAGTTATACCATTGAGGTATACCGAAAAAAACAGCGGCCAGAGAAAGACTTTATTATTTACTCACTTTATGTGATGTTTTATCCTCAACTGGTAGCAGGACCTATCGAGCGTCCGCAAAATTTATTGGTTCAATTTCACACCTATTTTAAATACAATTTTGAAAATATCAAACAAGGTCTCATACGAATAGCTTGGGGGCTTTTTAAAAAGGTAGTGGTGGCAGATAGGCTAGCTATCATGGTGGACTATTGTTATTCTAACCCTACCGAGCATAGTGGAGCTACTTTACTATTGGCGACGGTGTTTTACTCATTCCAAATCTATTGTGATTTTTCTGGCTACTCAGATATGGCCATTGGCTGTGCCAGGCTGATGGGCTTTAACCTCATGGAAAACTTTAATGTGCCATATATTTCCAAATCTATAGCGGAGTTTTGGAGTAGATGGCATATTTCTTTATCTACTTGGTTTAAAGATTACTTATACATTCCTTTAGGTGGAAATAGAGTAGGGGAGTATAGACTTTATCTCAATTATTTCATTGTTTTCACAATTTCTGGATTATGGCATGGGCCGTCGTGGAACTTTATTATTTGGGGAGCATTACACGGAATCTTTTTGGTTATGGCCATGTACTGGCAAAAACATATTAGGTTAAAACTCCCTAAGAATAGTTTAACCACGATTTTTCAGGTAGCTTTTACATTCAGTTTAGTTACGCTGAGCTGGGTGTTTTTTAGAGCACAGGGACTTACTAATGCTCTAACTATACTTTCTAAGATTGTCAATCTTGATTCATACGCTGGATTTAGTAGTCCTTTGTCTTTTGCAGAACTGTGGTTTTGTGCTTTAGTCATCCTTATTTTAATGCTTAAGGAGATTTATATTCCTATTATTGATACGAGTAAAACACCAGCCTTTTACGTGAAATTTATAGGTATCATGGTTATTTGCTACTTTTTTGGAGTGTTCACGTCTAATCAATTTATATATTTCCAATTTTGAAAATACTTAAATACATAGCTTTGGTTTTAGCGGCTTTCTTATGGTTAGAGGGTTGCTCACATGGTTTGTCAAATTGGCTCTATGAACACGGTTTGGTTAAGAATGATTACAGGTATGGTGATCTTTATAGAATGTCTAATCTCTCTAAGTTTAAAGAGTTATATGAGGATTGTCAATCTCCAAATATTGAGAAAATACCCAAAACCCATCTTGTATTAGCGGGTGATAGCTTTACAGAAAGAACTAGAATGGATTCTAGCAATTTTGTAGCTTCAAAATATGATTATATCAGAGTAGATTGGAAGGAGGAGGTGGTTATTGACACTTCAGTGTATAATGTCCTAGTCATAGAAACGATAGAGCGTCACTTTAGAGAGCGTTTTACGGGAGTGTGGGATGGTCTCCAAATAGTCGAAAATAAGAAAATCATTTCTAATGAGGTAAAGGAAAGTTGGTTTAAAAAAGTTGTCGATTTTGACTTACCATATTCTACAGAACTTCATGAAGGCGTGCTTTTTGGTTACGATTTCATGATGACTATTAGAGAATGGAAAGCGGCTCTAAACTATAAGCTTTTTGGAAGGGTAGATGATAGTGTTGTTCTAAACAAGACAGGTGAGCATTTACTATATTATTTACCTTCAACATCTGGTCTAAGCTCTGCATTTGATAAGATTGAAGAAAAGGAAATAGATAGTCTGGTAAGCCATGTGAATGCTACAAATCAAAAATATAGGGAGCTGGGTTTTGATAAAGTTATTTTGAGTATTATACCTAACAAAACCAGTATTCTTGGAAGAGACTTAGGAGAATATAATCAGTTGGTTTCTAGAGTTCAAAACCATCCCAAGCTTGAAATGCAAGTTTTAGATGCCTTTGGAATGTTGAATAAATTAGGTGCAGCTGGGTTTGCAAAGGGAGATACACACTGGAACTGTACCGGTCAATTGGCTTGGGAAGCCGAGCTTAATGAAGCAATACTCCCTACGGAAGGTCAAGAAGCGTTGTAACAAAAGCTTCAGTGCCATGGTCTTTATAATATTGTTGACCATTTATTTCCCATTTATTTTCGGAGTTCATAATGTCCGAAAATTTCTTCGTAATGGCGGAAGTGTCTTCCGGGTTTACTTCTAAGCCTAGTTCGTATTCTTTAGTTAAATCTGCCACAATACCATAATCAGACACTAAAGACGGTTTGTTGTATTTAGCAGCCATCCCTATTATTCCGCTACTCGCAAAATAATTGACATTCATTCTTAGAATTAAGTCAGATTGAGAAAAAAGTGCTTCCATCTCATCATCACTCACAAATTGATCGTTTTGATAGATTTGAACGGTACTTCTGCTTTTATCTAATTCATTCTGCAATTTTGATTTGTATTCCTTACCAACCTTACCAATCATAAGAAGCACTATTTCAGACTGCATTTCTTTTGGAAGTGCTTCCAGTGCTTTTAAAATATTTCCAACGTTTTTTCTGTCGTCAATATGTCCAAAAATCAAGAATATTACTTTTGACTTTTCTATACCATACTTTTTTCTGATATCAATAGTTTCCGTTATTTCGTAGTCAAAAACTGGGTCAGGTAAATAAAATAGTCTTTCGCCATGCTTTTCATTAAGAGCATTTACCGTGACTTTATCATTCAGAATAAAAATTTGTTGCAAGTTTTTATTCCTTAGAGCCAACCTAAACATCCCTTGCTTTCTCCATTTAGCTATTTTAAACTTGATGGTAGGAATAATGGATTTACTCAAAGAAACCTGTCTGAAGTAGGGTCTAAACCAAATGCCGGCAATATCAAATCCTGTTTTGGAATCATTCCCAATAGCTACTTGATAGATGTCGAACTCCATTAAGATTATTTTTTGGGCGTCAAACTGGCCCGCCTTAACTTTGATGAAGTCCCATTGATTCTTATACTTTTTAAGCGTGGTTTTAGCATCGAAATTAGAAGAAGTATGAGGTTTTATAACTTCTACCTTGATATTAGTATTTTCAGGAATCTGAAGTTCTGTATTTACCAGAAAATGAAAAGTTCCTTTGTATTCTTTTTGATTTTTAGCCAACCAATTGAGTGTTTGCTGCACAAAACCAATCTTATGGCCATCAAGTTGAATATTTAAATCGACTATTAAATAATTCATGAATCGTTAAAAGGAACTGGGAATACCCAATAAGTTATAAAAAAGGCCTCTTTGATAACTCAAAGAGGCCTTGAAATTAGATGAATATCTTAGTTGTTACCTGCTTCTTCAGAAGGTATAGCTACGCCTAGGTGTTTAAATACTAGGTTGGTAATGTTATCAGAATCTGGAGCTACTAAGATTACAGGTGTTGTTCCATAACCAGCGTCAGAGTTGAGTACATGAGTATAACCGTTAGCTTTAGCTACTTCGTCAATAGCCACTTGAATTTTATCCATTACAGGAGCTAATAATTCACGTTGCTTATTTTGAATAGCCATTTCAGAATTTTGCTGAAATTCTTGAATACCAGTTTGAGCTGTTTGAAGGCTTTTTTCTTTGTCTTGACGGATTACTGCAGACATGGTGGCTGCATTTTTTTGATAGTCTTCATAAGACTTTTGGAATCCAGCTACTTTTTCTTGTAATAATTTGTCATACTGAGCTTTCTCTGTGGTCAACTTTTCCTGGATTACTTGAGAATCTGGTAGGTTGGTTAGGATATAATCAATGTTTGTGTAACCAATTTTTACTTGAGCGTTGGCTCCAATCCCAGCTATCATTAATGCAGCAAATAGGGTTGCGAAAAGTTTAATCTTCATTTTATACTTATTAGATTTAATTAATAACAAATTATTTAGTTTCTAGAATACCTAGTTCTTCTATTACATAGTCCGTGTAATCATGACGCGGGTCTGTGTAAATCATGTTAATATCCGAAGCTTTATCGAATAGAAACATTAGTTTTTTATCTCTGGCCACTTTTTCACATGAATTATAAATGGCATCCATTATGGGTTTCATGATTTCCTTTTTCTTTTGAAATAGCTGACCATTGAGCCCAAATATACTATTATTAAGTTCTTTTACTTCTTTTTCTTTATTTGAAATAGCTTTTAACCTTTCTTTTTTCATTTCCTCCGTTAAAAGAATTTCTTCCTGTTGAAAGGCCAATTTCATATCCGCTACTTCACTATACTTTGCCTGAATGTCTTTAATCCACTGCTCTGAATAAGAATCCATGGATTTCATCGCTTCTTTATATTCAGGCATTTTACCTGTTATAAATTCAGAATCAATGTATCCAAACTTTTGGCTGAATGCTGAAATTGAAAACAGCGACAAAAATAGAAAAAATAATGTCTTCTTCATCTCCGATTTATTTACAAAAAAGCAATTTTATTCTGAGGTTATAAACAACTTGTCTCTTTGACGCTAAAAGTATTAGAAAGTATATTTCAAGTAAGCCATTTAACAGGTTCTTAACAGATTATCTGATTTGCTGACCGATACTGAAAGTGAAATTCTTCAAACCTTTGTTTGCCACTCCAGGAATAGGGTCAAAACCATATCCATAGTCAAATCCTAGCAAACCAAACGCCGCCATAAATACCCTAACACCAACACCGGCAGACCTTCTTAATCTAAACGGGTTATAGTCTTTATAACTTCCCCAGCTATTTCCTGCTTCCAAAAATGATAAAGCGTAAATAGTAGCCTGTGGATTAAGCGATATTGGATATCTTAACTCAGCTGCAAATTTGTTATAAATAATACCTCCTTGTCTGCTTAATTGACCACTTGAATTATCTGTTCCAGTAATGGCAGAAGCCTGTTCTGCCAATGTTTTTTCATGAACCACACCTTCTTCATATCCTCTTAGTCCAATTAGCTCAACCCCAATGTTTTGAGTGTTTTGAAGACCCATTCCGGCTCCACCGACCACAAATCTACCAAAAGGACTATATCCAACATCACTTGAGTACCTACCCAAGAAACCCATATTTGCTTTGGCATGGAAAATCAGCTTTCCTACTACAGGAGAATACCAGTCGGCATCAAACATCCATTTGTGACCTTCTATGTATTTCACCGCACCGCTGTTGATACTTCCAAAAGAGGAGTAAGGAGGGTTAAAAGTAGCGTTAAGAACAATAGACGAACCCGACCTCGTAAACTGAGGGTTATCTAAACTATATCTGGAAAGGTTTAAAGCCAAAGCGATATCATGTGCCTGACCGTTTCGGAAATTTGCTAATAGATAACTGTTTTCAACATCGTAATATTGATACGATAAACTACTACTAAAGCTAAAGTTTCTGTCTGGCCAGTTCAGTCTTTTACCAAATGTTAAAGATCCACCAGTGTTTTTAAAGTACCCCTGAGTGCTGGCAAATCCAGCGTAAGGATTGTAACCATACAGTTTTTCATATCTTCCTAGAAGTTTACCATAATCCTGTACAGAGTGGAATAAACTTACTGAGAAAGAGTTAGGCTTTTTACCTCCAAACCAAGGTTCGGTAAAAGAGATAGAATAGTTTTGGAAACCTCCATTGGCCTGAAAACGAATGGCAAAGCTTTGACCATCCCCCTTAGGTAAAGGTTTGTAAAGACCTTGTCCAAACTTAAAGACATCTTTAATGGCAAAGTTATTAAAGACGATACCGAAAGTACCTACAAAGCCTTGAAGTCCTCCCCAGCCACCAGATAGTTCAATTTGGTCATTAGACTTTTCTTCTACATTATACTCTATATCCACGGTACCGTCTGACTGAGGAATAGGTCTAGGATCTATTTTCTGTGGGTCAAAATAACCCAATTTCGAAAGCATTTGAGTCGTTTCAATCAAGTCGGTCTTACTGAATTTTTGACCAGGCTTGGTTAAAAGTTCACGCATTACCACATGATCGGAGGTCTTAGTGTTTCCGTTCAGAATGATTCTATTAATGATAGCTTGTTTACCTTCAAAAATCCTCATATCAATATCAATAGAATCACCTTCTACGGCAACTTCTACGGGTGTACAGCTGAAATAAAGATAACCATCATCCATATAGAACGAACTGACATCATTCTGCGGAATTCCATTAATTTTTTTGTCGAGCTCTTCAGGATTATAAAGGTCACCCTTTTTTATGCCTAAAATCATAGCTAACGTATCTGAAGCATGAAGGTAATTACCAGTCCATGTAATGTTCCTATAATAGAACTTATGGCCTTCGTTAATATCAAGGTATAAATTGACATTACCAGATTTATTTTCAACAACCGAATCGGAAATAATTTGAGCATTCCTATATCCTCTTTTATTGAGCCATTCAACAACCGCCTTCTTATCTGCCTTATATAATTTAGGTATATATTTAGAAGGGCTAAAAAGTCTCATTGGAGCCCTGGCTTTTGTCTTCTTAAACTTGGCTAAAAGCTTCCATTCAGGAACTTCTTTCACTCCAGTGACATAGATGTTATCTATTTTTACTTTGTCCTTTTTATCAATAGCAAAGATTAACGTAGCATTGTTTACTCTTAATGTATCATCAATTTGTTGAACTTGAACAGCAGTGTTTAAAAAACCTTTTTCAATAAAGTGTTTTTTAATGGTCAATTGAATGTTTTTAACAAGAGCTTCGGTAATTACCTTTCCTCTATTTTCACTTATAGATTCTTCTACGGTTTCAATCTCACTTTTCTTAATTCCTGTAAGCGAAATTTTATTTAACCTTGGTCTTTCTTTCAAGTCGATCTCTATATAGGCTTTCTTGTCTTCTATTTTGGTCACGTTGATAGATACATCTTCAATGATACCTTGATCCATTAACCTTCTTATGGCCGAACTTATGGCATCACCAGGTATGGTGATTTGATCATTAACACTTAATCCAGAAACCGAAATCAATGTATTGGGGTCAAGAAATTTTACACCTACAACCGTGATACCACCGATGATGAAACTCTGAGGATTATCGTATCTTATTTCATTAATTGGGTTGAGATTAGTCTTTTTGTTACCAACCCCCACAAACTGGGCAAATGAAGTACTTCCACAAAGAAGCAATAAGAAAAGAGTATAATTAAATCTAATATTTTTAAGCATAAATGCTGTTTTAAGGCTTTTGAACCTGTTCTCCTGTTTTTCCAAATCTTCTTTCTCTTTGCTGGTAAGTATATACCGCATTAAATAAATCTTTTTTTCTAAACTCTGGCCAGTAAATGTCATCCACAAAAAGTAATTCTGCGTAGGCCGACTGCCAAAGCAAGTAATTACTAATACGGTGATCTCCACCAGTTCGCACCAAAAGATCTACATCTGGGCTCTCTTCCGTGGCTAAGTAACGATTAAAATAAACCTCGTCTATGTCCTCTACACTTATTTCACTTTTTTTAACTTTTTCGGCAATGGTCTTAACCGCTTGAATGATATCCCACTTTCCACTGTAGCTTAAAGCTAGATTTAAAACAAGACCAGTGTTTTTAGAAGTTAATTCTACACCTCTTAGCATTTCTTCTCTTGCACTTACTGGTAATGCATTTAAGTCACCAATGGTTTTTAACTTAACATTGTTTTTGTTTAAATCTGGGATTTCTTTTGCTATGGTAGAAACCAAAAGCTGCATTATGGCATCTACCTCAAGTTTAGGGCGATTCCAATTTTCTGTAGAAAAGGTATAGAGTGTTAGGTATTCAATACCCAGTTCACCACAAGCTTCTACGGTTTCTCTAACAGCCTTAATGCCGTGATGGTGCCCGAAAATTCTCATTGCACCTTGCTTTTTCGCCCATCTGCCATTCCCATCCATTATAACGGCTATGTGTCTTGGCAAATTGCTTTTATCTATTTTATCTATTGGCACTGATTATCTGTGATATTCTTATTGCAAAAATGACTGCAAATGTAAGGAAATTAGGCGGCAATAGAAAGATGAATGAAGGTTTCTCTTATCTCCTTGGATTGGGGCATCTAACTCCGTCAAAAACATAACTCAGCGTAAAACTAGTATAGAAGAAGATATCTCTGGTGTGCGTATTTGGCGTGCTGTATTTTATGGGTTCGGCTATCACATCTGGATAGGCGTTTTTATAAGGTTCTGCTTCATCGTCAAAATATCCAAAACCATCAAAATAGTCTTTGGTAGATTTCCCTAAGGGTAATTTACAGCCAAAAGAGCCACTTAAATTCCAATTGGAGTTTAATTCTTTTTTAAATCCAAAACCATAGGAGAGTGCCTTGTCAGGAGAGTCTACTCCGGATTCAACGACAAGCCCATTAGAATGAAACTGCCTTTTCGGCATTCTGTATTGCTCAAAGCCTAAGAAGAGAATTGGTGTCCATTGAGATTTGATAGTGGTACCCGAAGCACGGAAATTAAGAAAATTGTATTCCAAATCTGCACCCCAATCCATAATCTGGGCATTAAAGCTCCAATCTCGTTCTTTGTTTAAAGGGTTTGAGCTTAGTGCATCTTTACCCGTAATCAAACCATACATTCCTGTTGCTTTTACAGAAAAAGCCCTAGAAAAGTTATACCTCACCATAAGGTGTGCGGCAGGTCTAGCTAATAGGGGATTATAATTTGGATTCAAATCTCCCTTATAAACAGTGAAGCCAGAACCAACGCCAACTTCCAAGGCTTGCGAAAAAGCAAAGTTAGAAATAGTGATAAAGAATATTATGAAACCAGCTTTTTTCAAATTTACTTAAAGGATTAGTTGATGCTTACTTTAAAATAGGACACTTAATTTTATCACTTATGATATAAGAAAGAGTGATTTGAGAAGTAATATAAAGGTCTTTAAATGTCCCATTCGAACCTCTAGTTTTCGAAATTGTTCCTTCGGGGCCGTAATATTGAGCAATATCTTCTGGGAAATTAGAGCCAGCGGTGGCTCCCAAATAAGCAGAATAAATTTGATACAAAAGAGGGATTCTATCTTCTTGAGTTCTGGCAGCCTTAACTTCAGCCGCTCTATATGATAATTGTCTTGCTAAAGAACCACCGTAGTTTTCTAATTGAGTTAGGTTGGCATATTGACTAGGTCCAACATCGTCAAGATAGTCGGTATTGGTCAATCTTACATTCCCTTCAAACGTTATGTCAATTTGGTCATTAAGCTTTAGTCTCAGTCCCAAACCTATTGGTAAAACGGGTTGAACTAGAGAATATGATTTTATTTCACTATTTGGAAGGGCCTGACCAGCGGTGTTATATTGTCTTAGGGATTGCCATTTAGATTTTGGGTCATTGTCAACAATCCAAGGCAGTTTTGCTTTAGGGTCATGAGCTATTAATCCCAAGCCAATCGTGGCATATGGCATTATTCTACTTCTATTTCTAGCTCCTCCTTTTCCTTGTTGTGGAATCAAGTTAAAAATACCACTAACTGCCACTTCTTTAACGTCATTTCTGAAATGAAGGTTTCTAGCAAATTGACCGTAGAAAAGGTCAATGTTATTTTTGGAATATGTGAAATCGTCGCCTAATAACCTTACCCAGGAAAGCTGTAATCTTATGGCTGCATTTGGCGTTAAGTATTTTGTATAATTGGCATTGACATTCCATCTCACATTGGTATAAGCTGATCTGTAAAAATGAACGGGTAATGCCAAATCACCAATGTAATGTGCAGAGCCTCCTCCAAAACCAACAGTGGTGTATTGGTTTACCACATTCTTTTGAGAAAATAATCCTTGGGAGTTGACCGATTGATTCATCAATAGCATTGAGAATAAAAAAAGACCAACAGATAATTTAATTGACTTTGCCATGCTTTGAGTAAAATTCGTTTTCAGAACGTAATTTTTCGATTTATTATTGCTAGGCAATCAAGAAGTCTCTTCTTCAGAAGGCAGTTGAGTTCTGTTTCTTACGTCTCTTCCCCAGCCTAACTTGGCCCTAAGGGTGTCTAAGAAATTTGTACCTTCTAGCGTAATAAGTTTGGCCTTAAAAGATTCCTCTCTAATGGTGATTTCTGTTTCCACATCACCAATCACCTTTGCTCTAGAGTCCATAGAGACCAAATAGTTATTACTTCTACTTTCTACCTTTAAAGAAATGACACTGTTCTTAGGTACTATCATTGGCCTTACGAACAGATTGTGAGGACAAATCGGCGTAATAATAAAATTATCCGAATGGGGCATTACCAAAGGTCCTCCACAAGATAAAGAATATCCTGTAGATCCAGTAGATGTGGCCACCATAAGTCCGTCTGCCCAATAGGAGTTTAAAAAAGCTCCATTGATGAACGCATGAATAATAATCATAGAAGAAGTGTCTGTCTTCGAGATTGCTATTTCATTTAAGGCAAAGTTCGTGCCTGATTCAAAAATTTCTATTTCTGAATCTGCATGAAGCATGCTTCTTTCGTCTAATTTATATTGTTTTTTTAGAAGCTTTTGGACGGCAGCTTCTATTTCATTTGGCTGAATGGAAGTTAAAAAACCAAGCCTACCAAAGTTCACTCCTAGAATAGGTCTTTCTGTAGCGGCAACCTTGCTCACAGTTTCTAAGAAAGTGCCATCTCCACCTAAGCTGAGGACCACATCAATGGGTTCTTCTTTTTTGAAAAAAATTGTCTGATCGGTTAATGGAGAAATTTCGGCGTCAGCTAAGATTTTCCTGAAGGAATTAGAAACTTGAACATTTATCTGATTTTCAGCTAGTTCGTTAAAAACATGCTGAACCAGATGTTTGTCCTCAGATTTGAATTCTCTCCCATGGACTGCTATATTCATGAACTTATATTTCTAGATATTTCATAAGGTGATCAAACCTCTCTTTATCTCGAAAGTTATCTGATGCACGCTCATTAATTTGTGAGACCTTATATCCGAAACGCTTTAAGCTGTTCACCGCAGCATCAATTTCTTTTTTATTTAGCTTCAAGATAAACTGATACTCATTTTGGTTTTCTTGAGCTAAATAAAGCTTTTCTATTCTCAAACCTTCAGTTTCAATAATTCTGCTGATATCGGAAAGGCTATAGTCTTTTTGGCTTACTTCTAAACTAATTAGTCCGCCATCTCCTGAAAACTGTCCACTAAGTACTTTTTTATAAACATCAATGGCTTTTATACTTCCGAGGTATTTTTCTTCAAAGTCAACTACAGGGCACACTTCCAGATCTTTATTGATAAGATGATCTGCTAATTGTAAAAAATGTTCGTTTTCTCTAACCTGTACATCAGTGTATTTTATAGGAACTAATGAAAGCTTAGCAGTCTCGTCAAAATTATAAAGTATTTCCTTTTCAATCACCCCAAGAACATCCTTCTGATGAACCAAAACAATTTGGCCAAGGTTTTCCTCCTCCATAAGTTCTATGGCAGTTTCTACTTTGTCGTCAATATCGACGGCTGGCAGGTCCTTTTCTATGAGGTCTATGGCAAACATTTATGCGAGAATTTCTTTATTTATTCTAGAAAGAAATTTATCTAAGATAATATTAAACTCCTCAGGCCTTTCCATCATCGGAGCATGGCAGCATTTATCAATAAAATGTAATTCAGAATTCGGAATCAATCTATTGAACTCATGACCAACGTGAGGCGGAGTAATGGTGTCATTTAGACCCCAAATTAGGCATGTAGGTGCTTTAATGTTTGGGATTTCATTTGCCATATTATTTCTCTGGGCAGATTTGGCAATTTGAACAATATTCATGCATTTAGGAATACTGCTAGTTATCTCAAAACATTCGTCTACTAACTCCTTGGTAGCTGTTTTTGGGTCATAAAACGTATATTCTACGCGTTCTTTAATGTAGTCATAATTTCCTCTTTTAGGGAAAGAACCACCCATTGTGTTTTCAAAAAGCCCAGAGCTCCCGGTTAAAACTAAAGCGGCTACGTTTTCGGGATGTGCCAAAGCATATAGTAAACCCACATGACCACCCAATGAATTTCCTAGAAGAATTACATCAGATAAGCCTTTTTGTATCATAAACCCTTCAATATACTTCAACAAACCTTCAAGGCTGGCCTGCCTCATTGGCATATCATAAATGGGCATAAGTGGTATAATGACTCTATGGCTTTTTTTAAAACCCTGAACTACGTCATTGAAGTTACTTAAAGCACCAAAAAGACCATGAAGGACTAGCAAAGTTGGACCTTCCCCTTCGTCTACATACTTGTATTGACCTTCTTCTTTAATATGGTACGTCATAAATTGAATAAAACCCTTGTAAAATGTTCGAAGTGCAAAAGTCTCTCTAATTATTGAATAATCAAAAAAAACCATTTCGGCTAACTTTGCAGAAGTTGCAATAGTTTCTTTTACAAGCTATAAAAAAACTTTTTAAAAACCTGTAAAAGAATAGATTGATTTATAGGCTGAATTTGTCTAATTGCTTAATTAAGACTTCAAAGTCTTTAGGGTAAGGGGCTTCTGCCTCAATCAATTCTCCCTTTACGCCAGTAAAAGAAATCTTTCTCGCATGCAAAGCAACTCTTTTAATCAGAGGAAGCTCATCGGTATCCATTTTGAGATTAAACTTTCTTTTCAGCTTAGAAAGAAAAATATAATCACCCTTATAGGTCGGGTCACAGACTATGGGTGCATCCAAACACATCAAATGAACTCTGATTTGGTGCATACGTCCGGTTATTGGAAAACATCTTAAGAGCGTGTGTTCGTAATATTTTTTCTCTGTAAAGAAAACAGTTTCAGCCACTTTCCCTTTTGTTCTGTCAATTTTAACAGCGGTTTTATCTTTCAAAATGGCTATAGGTAGAAAAACAGAGATGCTGTCCAAATCATGAACACCGTTTACTAAGGCATGATATTCCTTTTTTATTTCTCTATGTTCAAACTGCATGGCCACATTTCTGTAGGCCTCAGGATTTTTGGACAAGACCAAAATGCCAGAGGTTTCTTTGTCCAACCTATGGCAAAGCTGAATATCGTCAAAATGCTCTTTAGCAATTTTTAGAATACTTAAGCTCCTATCCCCAGTTCTTTCTGGTAAAGAAGATACAAAAGGTGGTTTGTTTATAATAAGGTAATCGTCGTTTTCAAAAACAACTAGTTCCTCGAAAACCAGATTCTTAGGGGCTTTTTTATATTTAGATAGTTCTATCAAGTTATATTCCTTTTGCTAAAGTAAATGAAAATCTGGTCCCTTTTTCTGGGCTAGATGACACTTTGATGTTAGAATTATGAGCATTTAATATGTGCTTAACAATAGCTAAGCCTAAACCAGTTCCACCCGTTTCTCTATTTCTACTTTTATCTACTCTGTAGAATCTTTCGAAAATTCTGGAGACGTGCTCTTCGGGAATTCCTGGTCCATCATCCTCAACGGTAATTAAGTAATGATTTTTGTGTTCCTCAAATTCGACATATACACGGCCCTTTTCTTTTCCATACTTAATGGCATTCTCTATAAAATTAGTCAGGACTTGGTAAATTCGTTGAGAATCGGCCACCACGGTACATTCTGATATGTTTTTAGGCTTAATTTTTAAACTAACGCCTCTTTTGTCTGCCTTATCTTCTAACTGCTCAAAAATATCTTTAGTGATACTGATTACGTCTACTATTTCAAAATGCATCTTAATATCACCAGATTCCACTTGGGTTAGAACCACCAAGTCTCTTACAAGGGCGTCGAGGCCATCTAAACTTTTTGCTGCTTTTTTTAGAAATCTCTTCGCCACCAAAGGATCATCTTTTGCACCATCTATAAGGGTATGAACAAAACCTTGTGCGGCGAATATGGGTGTTTTAAGTTCATGAGAGACATTTGCCAAGAATTCCCTCCTAAAGTTTTCCATTCTTTTTAACTCATCTATTTCGGTTTGCTTAGCATTGACGTAGTTAGATATTTCGTTATTAAGTTTATTAAACGGATTGAAACTCTTAAAAATTGATTTTTTCTTAATGTCTAAATCACCGATTTTTAACTTTTTGAGTGTATCATAAATCTGTTTAACCTCCTTGAGCAAAAGCAGGTCAAGCATGACATAAGCCGTAAAAAAGGAGGTCAGAAATGACCCAGCTCCTGTTACAAAAAGAATATTTGTGGTACACTCAGGAACAAAGCTTAAAAATAGCATAGTTATGGAAGACACTATACCCGCTAGCAAAAACGCAATCCATCTCGGAGATAAATTCATAGTATTTTTAAGGAAAATCAAAATTGATCAATTTAACCGACCTTTCAAAAGACCCTATGAAGAACACTCCTCATAATTCGAAGCGGTATTTTACTTGGAGTTAAACATGTAACCCAAGCCTTTCAATGTTTTAATGACATCGTCTCCTAGCTTTTCTCTAACTTTTCTAATGTGAACATCTACTGTACGCTCTACCACGTAAACATCTGCCCCCCATATTTTATGTAAGAGTTCGGTTCTCGAGTGGACGTTATCTGGTTTTTTAGCCAATTGAAATAATAATTGGAATTCCTTTTTAGGTAAAACTATTTCGTCACCATTTTCCTGAGTAACGGAGTAGTTTAGTCTATTTATTATTAAACCGCCAATACTAAGAATGTCTTCTTCGGTGTTCTTGTCAAATCCTTTTCTTAAATGAGCTTTGATTCTGCTCAAAAGTGGCCTAGGTTTGATGGGTTTAGTAATATAATCATCTGCCCCTGCTTCAAATGCCGCTATTTCAGAAAACTCTTCTGCTCTAGCCGTCAAATAAATAATATGGACATCCTTTAGATTTGGATCCTCTTTAATCTGTCTTCCAGCCTCAATACCATCTAAAACGGGCATCATTATGTCCATTAAAATGATATCTGGATGGAAAGAGATAGCTTTCTCTATGGCCTTCTGACCGTTGTTAGCCGACTTTACTTTAAAGCCTTCTTTCTTTAAATTGTAGGTTAGCAACTCAATGATATCTTCATCGTCATCAACTAAAAGTATTTTCCCCTCCATTAATTTTGCATTCTACGTTTATAAGTCTCAAATATATAAGTTGAATATTAATTAATTGTTAAGAAGGTCTTTCTGCCCCAGATTTATTTTATAAAGCTCCCTTTGCTCATTGCTAAAGAGGATTTGAAAGGGAGATTTAAACACCATTGCTTCCGTTTGTTTTCTTCTGGTCTTTAAACATCCCAAAGGCCTCGAAAAATTTATTGTGTCTCCTTCTATTCCAAATAAGAACATTTTACCGTAGGTCAGTAAACCAAACATGTTGTTATTTGGACTGATATCGGCTGCGGTTACCTGAGCTCCGAGGTCGAATGAATTTTGTGGGATAATGCTATACTCTCCGGGGGAATCTGGTAAAACATAATGTTTGGTTATGAGGTTATTTTTAACCCTTCCCTTAGAGAAAATATGAAGTTGATCTTTAAACCAAAAAATAGCCTCACCGTCGAAGTTAAGGTCAGCCGGTGGGAATTCGGATTGATCTGCATAGCTGAATTTAATTTCTTCGGTTTTGCTTTGTCCTACCTTGTATATGACTAAGTCTTTCCGCTGGTTGCCATTGTTCCCAATGTCTGCCACATAAATATTCCCAGAAGCATCTGTAGTTAAGTCTTCCCAATCTTTATTTATGGTTTTAGAAAGGGTTAGGCTATCTAGAATATGTCCCTTTGAGTTAATTTTGAAAAGTTTGTTTTCTCCTCCACTGTCATTATGAGACCAATAGTTCCCATCATTACTTAGTGCCAAACCCGAGCTCTCATTCAGAGCTTTATCCAAATGACCAACACGCGTAATTTTAGCTTTTCTTCGGAAATTCTGAAAACCATTGCTTTCTTCTATCGAGCAGGAACAGGTCAAGATTTTAAAAGCAAAATAGAATAACGCCAACTGGGATTTTAACATAAATGGATTAAACTGGTATTTATTTTAAATTTACTTCTCTTGAACCAGATAGCGTAAAAAAAAATCTATTTTTGATAAAAGCATTTACTTATGTCTAAAGAAAAAAGTTCTGTGTCGGTTGTTCTCGCTGCTAATTTAATGATAGCCGTAATACTGGTTTTTATTCTATGGGTACTAAAAGATGTTTTGGTACCCCTATTTTTTGCTGCCATTTTGGCTATTTTACTGTTGCCAGTTTGTGTCTTCTTGGAAAAGAAAAAGTTTCCAAGAGTATTGGCAATTTCGTTAACCATCTTGACCGCTTTTGCTTTTGTTGTTCTTATGATAATGCTGATGGTGGGTCAGATAAAATCATTAAATGAAATTTGGCCAATGATGATTGAGAAAGGGGAGGATTGGCTAGAGTTAGGACAAATGTTTATATCGGAAAAGCTTAATATTCAACAAGATGAGCAACTTACTAGAGGAAGAGAGTACCTGTCTGAGTTGCTGAAAAGTAGCAGTTCATTTATCTCTGGTACGCTTTCAAATACTACTGGTTTTCTTGCCAGTTTAACCTTAATTCCACTCTATATTTTTCTAATCCTTTTATATAGAGATTTCCTTCAATCATTTTTATTTAAATTATTTAAGAATGTTGATAAAAATGAAGTGAATAAAGTGACGGGGAAAATAAAAGATGTCGCTCAAAATTATATGACTGGGCTTCTACTCGTTATTCTTATCATTGGTGTTCTAAATACTACTTCTTTGTTTTTTCTTGGTATTCAGAATGCTTTCTTTTTTGGTTTTTTTGCGGCAGTGCTTGTCTTGGTGCCATATATCGGTGTTGCCATAGGCTCTATACTGCCTATTATATTTGCGTTAATTACAAAAGATTCCGCATGGTATGCGGTGGGGGTAGCTGCTAGTTTTGGGGTAATTCAGTTCCTGGAGGGTAACTTCATAACCCCTTATATCGTTGGTTCTAAGGTAAGTATTAATAGTTTTGTGGCTATTGTGGCCCTTATTCTTTTTGGTAATTTATGGGGCATTGCGGGAATGGTGTTGGCTCTTCCACTTACAGCCATTATCAAGGTTATATTCGATTCGGTAGATAAATTAAAGCCTTGGGGTTTTTTATTAGGGGAAGCAGAATCTCCTAATGAATAAAATTCAAAATATCTTCAATGAATTCTCGATTATTACTGAGTCTGGGCACTTTGTTTTGACCTCCCAGTTTACCTCGTCTTTCCATCCAGTTATAGAAGGTTCCTTCTTTTACAAAATGAACTTTTGGCATGGATAAAGCCAAATCTCCTTTTCTTTTGGCATCATAATCAGAGTTGACCAACCTTAGTGTGCTATCAAGTTTATCAATAAAAAGGGAGGGGTCGGCAGGTATAGAACTACATTCTATGACCCATTCGTGGCATCCTTTAAGCTTGTCTTGCATATAAACAGGTCCTGCGGTAAAGTCTTTAATATTTATGCCGGTGAATTCACAAGCCGCGGTAATCGCCTTTTCTGCATTTTCAATAATAAGCTCCTCTCCAAAAGCATTGATGAAGTGTTTTGTTCTTCCTGATATTTTTATGCGATATGGTTTTTTGGAAGTGAATTTAACGGTGTCACCAATTTTATATCTCCATAATCCAGCATTGGTAGATATAATAATGGCATAGTTTTTATCTAGTTCGACCTCTTCAATGGTCAATGTCTTGGGGTGTTCCTCATCAATATTCTCCATCGGGATAAATTCATAAAAGACACCATAATCAAGCATAAGTAGCATTTCTCCTTCTTTAGAAAGGTCGTCTTGAACCGCAAAGTATCCTTCAGATGCATTATAGGTCTCTAAGTAGTTAACCGAATCAGATGGGAAAAATTTAGATTTGAAGAGTTCTCTATAGGGTTGGAAATTTACAGCCCCGTGCACAAAAAGTTCAAAATTCGGCCAGATATTAAGTAGATTATCTTCTCCAGTAGCTTCTAATAATCTTTCTAAGAAAACGACTGTCCAAGTCGGAACCCCTAAAATACTTGTTAGGTTTTCTTTTGGGCAAATTTCAATCATTTTTGCCAGCTTATCCTCCCAGTTGTCCATTAAGGCAACTTCAAGCGGAGGGGTTCTTAGGTATTCCGCCCAAGTAGGTAGGTTCTGCATAATAATGGCAGAAATATCTCCAACCTCTGTTCCATTATTGAATGGATTGCTTTGCAGTGAGCCTCCGATAGATAGCCCTTTCCCATCAAATAGTTTGGCATCTGGCTTTTCAGCGAGATATAGGGTAATTAGATCTTTCCCACCCTTATAATGGCAGCTTTCTAAAGAATCTTCAGAAACTGGAATGTATTTACTTTTGGCGTTGGTCGTACCAGAAGACTTTGAAAAAAGATTAATATTCCCTGGCCATATGACGTTTTGCTCACCTTTGAGCACACGTTCTATATTCGGATAAAAATCTTCATAAGTGACTATTGGAACTCGATCTTGAAATTGAGAAATGGAGACAATGTCCGCAAATCCGTTGATTTTACCGAATTCAGTTTTTCTAGCCTTATAAATAAGGCTTCTAAATTCTTGATCTTGAGTGTCGTGCGGGTTGTTTATAAATTCGTTAATACGCTCAATTCGGCGTTTTATAAAGAAGCCCAGGATTTCATTTAGAACGCTCAAAGTAAATATTGACTTTTAAAAAGTTCAAATAAAAGAGATTTCAAGCGTATTACAAATTTTTCGCTCTATTCGGATAATCCGTGATTAAACCATCGCAACCCATATCTTTAACGGTTTGCATTTCTTTAAAATCGTTGACTGTCCATGGAATGACCTTAATACCAAGGAAATGCAATTTTTTAACCTTGTTTGAATTGAGATGGTGAAAGTAAGGACTCCAAATATCAGGTTTAAATCCTAGCTTATTTATATTTAAATCAATGTCATTATCGTCATAAGGTTCAATTAATGCTGACAGTGAAACTTTTTGATATTCACCCGCATTAATTCGGGAATACCAATATTTAAGGATATTGAAGTCAAAGCTTTGAATAGTTACTCTTTCGGGCTCTAAATATTTGAAGATTACATCATGTGCCAAGTCAGAGAACTCTGCTACCTCTGGCTGAGAAATTCGATATTCTTCAGGAAGACTTTTTAATTCAATATTGTACTTTAAGGGGGCTATACCCTTACTTTTAGCATACTTTTCTGCTTTTTTTATGACTGTCTTAAGAAGGGGCTTATAGGCTTTTGTTTTTTTCTGTTCTGGATAAGCTGGATTCCCTCGCAAACCCACATCATACTTTTTTATTTCGGCATAGGTAAGTTCATAAGTGTTTCCTTTATTATCCCCAGTAATTGGTTTACCGAAAGGGTCGGTTGAAATGTCTGGATTAAAATATGGGTCATGAGACACTACCACCTTTTTGTCTTTTGAAATTACAATATCCAATTCCAAAGTTTCGACACCTTCGTCAATAGCCCGTATAAAAGCTGGAACAGTATTTTCGGGCATAAGTCCTCGAGCACCTCTGTGTCCTTGAATTTCAAATCGCTTTTGCTGTGCCATGATAGCTGTGGAGGTAAGGAATAGAGTACAAAAGGCTAAAAGCCAATTTTTCATTTTGGTTAATTCTAGTGATGAACATGCGTTTACATGCAATTTACTAATGCTTTTAGAAATAAATGTTACTTTTCATAAATACCTTTCACATTATGGGTTGTTCTTTGAAAGGATTAATACTTAATTTTGACGGACTTGTGAAATTTTTAATTTTAAAGGATGCAAATCAAAGAAATATTGGCCCTAGAGCCAAAGGAGCAAGAGGTTGTAGTTAAAGGCTGGGTTCGTACCAAAAGAGGGCAGGCTACGCTTTCTTTTGTAAGCATAAATGATGGCTCTACCATCAATAATATTCAAGCGGTAGTGGACGGAGAAAAGGTCTCTGAGGAAATAATGAAAAGGGTAAGCTGTGGAGCTTGTGTAAAAGTAAAAGGTAAGCTGGTAGCATCTTCAGGTTCCGGTCAGAATGTAGAGTTAGTGGCAGAGGAGTTGACAATTTATGGAGAAGCAGATGAATCTTATCCTATTCAACCCAAAAAACATAGCTTAGAATTCTTAAGAGAGAAAGCTCATTTAAGGTTTAGAACAAGTACTTTTTCTGCCGTTTTTAGAGTAAGGCACGCTTTATCATTTGCCGTACATCAATTTTATAACGAAAGAGGTTTTTTTAACCTTCATACCCCTATAATAACGGCTTCCGACGCCGAAGGTGCAGGCGAGATGTTTAGAGTGTCTACTTTTGAGCCAAATAAAGCACCTCTTAACCAGGAAGGAGAGGTAGATTTTAAAGAAGACTTTTTTGGTAGAGAAACTTCTTTGACTGTCTCTGGTCAATTGGAAGGTGAACTGGGTGCTTTGGCACTTTCTAAAATTTATACTTTTGGCCCTACTTTTAGAGCGGAAAATTCAAATACCACAAGACACTTAGCAGAATTTTGGATGATTGAGCCAGAAGTGGCTTTCCACGATTTGAAAGATAATATGGATTTAGCAGAGGATTTCATCAAATATGTGATTAAATCTGCCTTAGAAAATTGTAAAGAAGATTTGGCTTTTCTGGATACCCGTTTTCAGAATGAAGATAAAACCAAACCAAAGTTAGAGAGAAGCGAACATACCTTATTGGAAAAACTGGACTTTGTACTGGCAAATGATTTCGCCAGAATTACCTATACAGAAGCCATTGAAATATTGTTGAACTCAACACCTCATAAGAAAAAGAAATTTAAATTTCCGGTAGAGTGGGGCATAGACTTGCAGTCTGAGCATGAGCGTTTCTTAGTAGAGAAACATTTTAAAAAGCCCGTAATTTTGACCGATTACCCCAAAGGCATTAAGGCTTTTTATATGAAGCAAAATGACGATGACAAAACTGTGGCAGCCATGGATGTGCTTTTTCCTGGAATAGGGGAAATGATTGGAGGTTCTCAAAGAGAAGAAAGCTTAGTAAAATTAAAAAACAGAATGACGGAGATGGAAATTGACGAAGATAATCTTTGGTGGTATCTCGATACTAGGAAGTTTGGAACGGCCCCTCATTCTGGTTTTGGATTGGGTTTTGAGCGGTTGGTTCAGTTTGTGACTGGAATGGGGAATATCAGAGATGTAATTCCTTTTCCAAGAACGCCTGGTAATGTTGAGTTTTAAAGTTTAAATTCTTTTAGGTTTATAAAACAGACCGTATTGACATTTAGAAAGTAGTACTTTAGCTTAAAATAGTATCGAAAAAGTAATTAAATGCTTATCCCTTTATTAGTTTTCATAGGTCTTATAGGAGCCAACGTTATCATCAGTGTTTATCTTGAACGTAAAGTTTCTGCGTTTATACAGGACAGATTGGGGCCGATGGAAGTTGGAAAGTGGGGTTTGCTTCAGCTTTTTGCGGATTTAGTAAAGCTCTTGCAAAAGGAAGATGTTGTTCCAAGTGCGGCAGATAAAAGACTATTTAAGTTTGCTCCAAAGCTCATTTTTATGGCCATTTTTGCTGGCTTTGCTGTTTTACCAGTTACTTCAACTTTGCAAGGGTCTGCAGCACAAACAGGTGTATTTTTTGTTTTGGCTATCGTAAGTCTTGACATAGTGGGCATTTTAATGGCCGGTTGGGCATCCAGTAATAAGTATTCTCTTTTAGGGTCTATGCGTTCTGTGGCTCAGATAGTGTCTTATGAAGTACCTCTGGGCTTAAGTGTATTATGCGTTGTGGTCATTACACAAACCTTAGATCTACAGGAAATATCTTTTCAGCAAGGACTTTTCTCACCTGAGACCAATTATCTTTTCGGAATAAAAAAACTGGGTATTGACGTAAGCCAAGTAGGGGGCTTTTTAACGTGGAATATTTTCAGGAATCCTTTTCTGTTAATTGTTTACGTGATTTTCTTCATTGCGACATTGGCAGAAACCAACAGAGCTCCTTTCGATTTACCGGAAGCGGAATCTGAGTTAATTTCGGGTTATCATACGGAATACAGCGGATTTAGGTTCGCCATTATTTTCTTGGCGGAATATGGCATCATGCTTCTAGTTTCTATTCTTGGGGCGGTGTTGTTCCTAGGAAGTTGGAATTCTCCTTTACCAAATATGGGCAACTTTAAGTTGGCCTTATGGACTACCGGAGAGCCCGGTAGCATAAGCTCATATTTATGGGGAGCTTTCTGGTTATTTTCCAAAGCTTACGCAGCCATTTTTGTGATGATGTGGATTCGCTGGACTTTGCCTAGGTTAAGAATGGACCAGCTCATGTATTTGTGCTGGAAAGTATTAACACCATTTTTATTGGTATTACTACTCATCTCCACCGTGTGGAGAGTATTCATGGTTTACTGAAAAACTAGAAACCAATGCCACAAAATATTTCAAAACAGCTAGAAATTGCTATTCTAAGCCTTTCTCAAAAGGAAAAGGACAGGCATTTATTACGATTAATATCCAAGAATAATCTTTTGCGGGAGCAGATGCAGTTTACTTTGCTAGAAGATGAAAGTGATTTAACTTGGCGAAGAGAAGAATTAGTAGATTTGATGAACCAGCTTTTCGATAGGAAATCTTCTTATCCTGGTGTTTTATTGAAAGATATACGAATGGTGAGTGCTAAAATTACATGGCACAGGAGAGTTACAAAAGATAAGTATGGTGAAGCTGAGCTTGCCATTTATTTGCTGGAGAAAATATTGAATAATCATCAAAATCAAATTGCCAAAGCTCATAAAAAGGCGGATAGTTTGAGGGTTTATTTGGTAAGGAAGGCCATAGCTGTAATCAAGTATATTAATGCTCTTCATGAAGATTTTCGGATTGATTTTATTGACAGATTGGACAAGGTTTTGAGTCAATTACATACTTTTGAAACCAAATATCCAGCTTCGCTTTTAGACTTACCCAAAGCATTGCCTCAGAATGACTAAACCTTTACTCGTTATAAAATTTGGAACCTCTGCCATTAGTAATAAAAATGGAGAGCCAGATAAAAAAATAATTGCACAAATAGCCCTAGAGGTGAGTGAGTTACATAAAACGCATCATGTTGTTTTGGTATCTTCAGGAGCTGTGGGTGCAGGTAAAAAGTTCATCACCAAATATGATGGGAGTATAGCCAAAAGAAAGGCTGCTGCAGCCATTGGTAATCCAAGATTAATAATAAAATATAATCAAGCTTTTGAAAAGCATGGTATTCAAGTGGCACAGAGCTTGTGCGAAAGAAGGCATTTTGCGAATAGGGAATTGTTTTTAGAGCTTAAAGAAACTTACCAAGAGCTATGGGAAAACGGTATAATTCCTATTGCAAACGAAAACGATGTGGTTTCCGATAGAGAGCTAAAGTTTTCGGATAATGACGAACTGGCCACGCTTATTGCTGCTGGTTTTGGGGCTTCACATTTAATGATTGCCACAGAGTCGGGTGGTTTATTGGATAAGAATAAGAATCTTGTGAATCATGTGGCGGTCATAGATGACGCCGTTATGGACTTAGTGGATACCAGTAAATCTGCATTAGGTACTGGTGGAATGTCCTCGAAACTGACCTTTGCTAAACTGGCTAATAAAATGGGGATTAAAGTGACCATTTTTGGTATAAAAGAGGGTCAAGGTGGGATCTTAAAATCATTTGAACAAAAAGAAGGAACCACTTTTGATGCCAATAATATTAATCTTTCTGCTAGAAACAAATGGCTTTTAAGTGGTGGTTTAACTACCGCAAAGTTAATGCTTGACAAAGGTGCAGTAAAGGCTATAAAGAAAAGGAAAAGTCTTTTGGCCGTAGGTATAATGAGTGTTTCTGGCGTTTTTGGAAAAGGGGAGGTTGTAGAATTGGTTGATGAATTTAACGGTGTTATTGCGATAGCCAGAAGTAGAGAAAACTCTTCTTCTTTACAAGAAAAGCCACAGAAGTTAATTGTGGCTCATGCAGATGACATTGTTTTGGTTTAGCATTTATTGATATATAAAAACTAAAGGCATGGGGTATTAACCTCCTGCCTTTTTTGCTGCATACCCCTCCGAAATCAATAGGTTTAAAATTTTATCACGATGGTCGCCTTGGATCAATATCTCACCATCTTTAACGGCTCCACCAGCTCCACAAGCATTTTGAATTTTTTTCTTTAATACAGCCAAATCGAAGTCGTTTCCTTCGAAATCTGCTATTCTAGATACTACTTTATTTCCGCCCTTTCTATCTAACCACACTTTGAGTTTCTGAGTAGAATTATCAGGGGTGAAAATGTCTGAATTATCTTCATTAAAGGAGTAGTCTGGATTTGTGGAATAAACCACACCACTTCTTTTTTTATTCTTGTTGCTCATATTTTTATTCTTAAAGATTTTTCTCTGATGGAGATTTTGATCTTATTGGTGTCTAACCATTTTGGCTCTCCATCATAATGTATTAATGCTTTATCTTCTGTGAGAAGGTTAAAGGTCTTTTCTCTATAGTATTCTACAAATTTAGACTCTTTAATCTTTTTTCGAAAAAGTTTTTGTGCAAGATTAAGCCCTTGAAGTTTTGGATGGTCTTTAATAATGCAGCAGTCTATAAGACCGTCACTAATACTTGCTTCAGGAGTAATATAGGCGTTATTGCCAAATTGTGAAGCATTTCCGAAGGAGATGGAGAATATTTTGTAATCGGAATTATTGAATTTGATTTTTAGGGGCTCAAAATTGAAATAGGAGCCTAATCCCGCTCTGACATAATTTTTAAAACCCCTACCGGCTATTTTTGAAAAATTTTCAGCAGCAAGGGCATCAAAACCTATGCCTGCCGTACATAAAAAGGGAATGTCGTTTATTAGACCAGTGTCTATTTCTATGATTTTACCTAAGTTAATTCTTTGAATACAAGTTTTTTCATCATTAAAAATACCAAGATGCCTTGCCAGACCATTTCCAGAGCCTTTAGAAATAAGGTTTAATACGGTTTTGGTATGAATTAATTGGGAGGCTATTTCATTAATGGTACCATCTCCACCTACGGCTACTATTTCCTCAATACCCTCTTTTAGGAAAGATTTCACTATTTGGGTGGCATGCTGTGGTCTTTCGGTATATCTGATGATCGGATTATAGTTATCTTTAGAAAGATAAAGGTCTATATTTTTCTCCAGCGTTGATTTTTTACGATCTGTGCCAGAATTTGGATTAATTACAAAAAGGATGTCTTGTTTTGACAATTTTGAAAGTATAATTTTGCTTGAGAAAATTTAACAATAATAAGATGGAATCCAATAAAATACCTGTAGGATCAGAATATAAATTTACATTTAGCTTTAGTCAACAGCAGGTCAATGACTTTGCAGAACTTACTGGCGATCACAATCCCATTCATACGGACCCAGAATATGCGGCAACTTCGCGTTTCGGAAAATGCATTATTCATGGACATTTAGGAAGCAGTGTTTTTACAAGGTTTTTAGGTACAAACAAACCAGGAGGAGCGGGTTCTATTTACTTAAAACAAGAAACAGAATACCTTAGGCCTATGTTCGTGGACAAAGAGTATGAAGTTGTTTTTAAAGTAATGAGCATTAAGGAAGGCAAGCATATCGCAGAAATAGCCACAGAGGTTTATGATCCAGAAACTAAGAAAATTACGATTAGAGGTATTGGGACATTGAAAAACACCGAATTATACTAAAACGCATATAAAATAAAAGTTCCGGAGGACGACCTTCGGAACTTTCAAGTTTCTTCGTGAGATTCACAATAGGGAATTACATTCCTTCATTCTTCATGTCCTGTACTTCACTTCTTGTAGCTTTTGCAAAAACAGCAAGGTCTTGCATTCCTTTTCTTACTCGTGTGCCAGCAGCTTTGTTCTTCTTATCATAGAATTTTTCGAAATCATCTTGCATAGAAGCCACTAGGTCTGTTAGTTCTTGATACTTACTCATGGAAAAAAGGGTTATTTTAAATTATAATTTAGTTTAACTGTACGCAAGATATATTAAATCTGGAATAATTCTAAAAATTCAACAAAAAATATAACACATAAATACCCTTAGAGAACAGTTTAGGGCATTTATGTGCTAATTTCGGTGGTTTTTTTTTAACGATTCTAGTTTCTAGTTTTCGTCATTCCCGAAGTATTCTCCAGCCTTAAGTTTTCTTTGAACTTCTTCGAAACATTTCATAGTAAAATCTACGTCTTCCAAGGTATGAGAGGCTGTTGGTATTATTCTTAATAGAATAACTCCTTTAGGAACCACCGGATATACTATGATAGAGCAGAATACATTCATATTCTCTCTCATGTCTCTAATGAGGTTTGTAACCACACTTAAATTATAATCTCCATGAAGGAAAACTGGTGTTACGCAGCTTTCAGTTACGCCAATATCAAAACCTCTATCTCTAAAGCCTTTTTGCAAAGCTCTTACGATTGTCCAAAGGTTTTCTTTAAGCTGCGGATTAGTTCTTATAAGCTCTAAACGCTTTATGGCACCTTTGACAAAAGCCATAGGAAGGGCTTTGGCGTAAGTCTGAGAACGCATGTTGTATTTAAGATACATAATGATCTCCTTATCTGCTGCTACAAATGCCCCAATCATTGCCATTGATTTGGCGAATGTAGAGAAGTGTATATCCACGGCATCTTGAACACCATAATGCTCTGGTACACCAGAACCCGTTTCTCCCATGGTACCAAATCCATGAGCGTCATCTACTAATAATCTGAATTTGTATTTCTTCTTTAACTCCGCAATTTTATCTAGTGCTCCAACTGCACCAGACATTCCAAAAACACCTTCAGTAACCACTAAGATTCCACCTTCTTGTTCTTCTGCCACTTTGGTAGCACGAATAAGGTTTTTCTCAAGGCTATCCATGTCATTATGCTTGAAGGTATATGTTTTACCTCCTTTTGCACGGTGTAATCTTACACCATCAATAAGGCATGCGTGACTTTCGGCATCATAAACAACAATGTCTTTAAAGTCCACCATCGCTTCAACTGCAGACATTACGCCTTGGTATCCATAGTTTAAAAGGAATGCATCCTCTTTTCCTACATATTCAGCGAGCTGTCTTTCTAGTTCTTCATGAAGATCTGTATTACCGGTCATCATCCTAGCTCCCATTGGGTAGGCTAGGCCAGTTTCAGCAGCAGCTTCCGCATCTGCCTTAAGTACTTCTGGGTGATTAGCTAGGCCCAAATAGTCATTTAATGACCAGTTAAGCATCCTAGTTCCACCGAAATTCATAAAAGGTCCTAGAGGACCTGTAAGTTTAGGGAAAGAATAGTAATGATGAGAATAATGTGCTTGGGAGCCAATAGGTCCCATATTATTTACTACTTTTTCAAAGATATCTTTTACCATTAACCTTTGGTTTTAGAATTAATTTACTTGTTTCGCCTCAATGGGCGTTAAAAAGGTTCACAAAATTAAGGATTTATATTGAATTCTAAAATTATACTATTCTAAGAAAATTTACATATTATGATTTCTATCATAGGATTTTACTTATAAAATCACCTTAGGGGATTACACAGCATTTCCTGACTAGGAATTATTTTGAAAATAATTTTCAAATGTAACTTATTGAGTATGAATAAGTATGCCTTACAAAGGGTGAAATGTTTCAAAAAAACTTAAAATTATTTTGAAATCTATTTGACTTGTAAAAAACAATTGCTGTATATTTGCACTCCGTTTCGGCGACAAAGAGGGATGGGTGAGTGGCTGAAACCACCAGTTTGCTAAACTGACGTACCAGCAATGGTACCGCGGGTTCGAATCCCGCTCCCTCTGCAAAGAGTGTTTGGGTTACAAATTGGTCACTCAAACAGGAAATAGGAAACACCATCGGGGTGTAGCGTAGCCCGGTCATCGCGTCTGCTTTGGGAGCAGAAGGTCGCAAGTTCGAATCTTGCCACCCCGACAAAACCTGAGAGAAATCTCAGGTTTTTTTTTGCCCAAATTCTTCCTTTTTTCACTTGGGGAGTCCCTTGCAAAAGATCGGGGTCAAGAGCAAAAGTTGGGGGTCAAGAGCAAAATCTGGGGGATGAGTTCTTTAAGCATAAATTTGACATAGTCTAAAAAGGAAGAATTCAATAAGTAGCACTTCTAAATTGAGCTCTGAAATTTTCACTCCTTATCAATTGAAATATTTTTTTTATTAATCTCCAATTCAATAAGAGTTGGATTGAGCACAAAAAAAGACTTTTGGCTTTTAAGTTTTTTGCATGGTCTGATTACAAATCACTTTTGAGTGAGTCTTAGTGTGCTATGATTGTCGGAAGAGAATTAAGGTAGGATTTAATCTTTTAACTTTGATTTAACTTCAGGAAAGTTGTAAAAGGAAACTTCTTCAGGTTTAAAAAGTTGTAAATAAGTGACTTGAAGTGGCACATAAAAAAAAGGACTGGAACAAATTGCTCCAGCCTTTCCCGCTACTAAATCCACACAACTTTTATTTTAAATGTTTTTATTTCCTGACTATCTCTTTTTGATGTCCAAAGGTAGATTTTCTCATTATAGAACGCAAATAAATCTGAACTATTTTTATTGAGTGTAGAATTACAGAAGAAACGATTACTCTTCTGCATCATATTCCCATTACCTCTACTATATATACGGAACAAATGAATCAAGAGTTTGCTCGGCTTTTGTATTTTTTTTGCATGATGTCTAACTACCCTCCAAATCCTCTTTGTTATTAAGCAAGTGTCATTTATTCATAAATGAATTGAAATATTCTAAGTTCAGTGCTTTAATTGTCATGTAATGAGCTGTTTAAATTGTTAACAGCTAAGTAACCTATCCTTAACATTAAGTTAATCTTGGGGTCATAGCTTTGTGGCAAAATTCAGAGGAAAGGAATTTCTTATGAAAAACTAATGAATCATAAATACTATTAAGCACGTCTGTTTTGATTTCGGACGGGAGTCAAGTTTAAAAAAGTGAAAGAATATTTAAAAACTCCAAATTTCCCAAACAAATGAAATTTTCAAAAATGATTTTTGCCGTTTTAGCGGTATCTGTATTTCTTTTTTCGTCTTGTGACGACAACTCTGATGAGTGCAAGACTGTTTGTAGTGAAGGTTCTGTTTTAACGGCAGATTGTGATTGCGTAGCTGTTGATGTAAACCCTTGTGCTAATGTAACGTGTCCAACGGGTTTTGTATGTTCAGATGGAAATTGCATTCAGGTGAATGTTCCTGTTACCGAAGTAACTAAAGCGGGTTTACTTATTGCTGACGAAACTTGGACTGCTGATAAGGTATATATCTTACAAGGTAAAGTAGTAGTTTCTGAAGGTGTTACTTTAACTATCAAGCCGGGTACCATTATCAAAGGTGCCAAAGGAACAGGGTCGTTGGCTTCTGCTCTTATTGTAGCCAGAGGCGGGAAAGTAATGGCGGAAGGTACTGCTGATGCTCCTATTGTAATGACTTCAATCGAAGATAACATTGCAATCGGTCAGAAATTCGGTACTAATCTTACTGAAGAAGATAATTCTCTTTGGGGTGGACTTATTGTTTTAGGTAAAGCTCCTATATCTGCGGGTTCTGGTGCGGAAGCTCAAATTGAAGGAATTCCTGCTGATGATTCTTATGGTGCTTATGGTGGAAGTGCTGCTGCCGATAACTCTGGTGTTATTAAGTATGTATCTGTACGTCATGGTGGTGCTCTGATTGGTGACGGTAACGAAATCAACGGTATCACTTTAGGTGGGGTTGGTTCAGGAACCGTTATTGAATATGTAGAGGTTGTAGGAAACCTTGATGATGGTATCGAGTTTTTCGGTGGCTCTGTAAACTTAAGTTATGGTTTAGTTTGGGGTCAAGGAGATGACGGTTATGATATTGACCAGTCTTACTCGGGAACTATAGATGGTTCTATTTATATAGCTGGTTCTGATAGTGACCACGCTCTTGAAATTGATGGTCCAGAAAACGCTATTAATGCTGGCGGATTATTCACCGTAAAGAATAGCTCATTCAAAGGTAAAACTGGCGAATATGCGGACTGGAGATCAAATGCTCAAGGTACTTTGATGAATAACTACTTCTTCAATTTTGGAGCTGCTGAAGATATGGAATTAGATGACAACGCTGATGTTCAGGCTAACTATGTTGCTGGTAAAATTGTAATTGCTGGTAACGAGTTCAAATTGCCTGCAGCTGTAACGGCATTGTCTGCCATTTTTAAAGATACTTTTAAAACAGGAAATGATGCAGCTTTCAAAGCTGACATGACTGCTAAAAATAAAGCTGTAACTACAAGAACTGTAGGTGCAGACCCAGCGAAGTTCTCATGGACTTATGCTGCTTCTAAAGGTGCTTTAGAAGGATTCTAAGAAAGATTCCAGGTGGGGTTATTTATAACCTCACCTTCTCTTTATAAAAATTACCAATATATAAAAATCAATGAAAAAAACTTTTACACTAATTACGCTCTTTATGAGCTTGATTTTATCGGCCTCTGTTTATGGTCAAACAGGGGTAATCAGGGGTACTGTTATAGATAATACCAATGGAGAAACACTTCCTTTCTCTACTATTTATGTTAAAGAGGCTGCTAAAGGAGCCAATACCGATTTAGATGGAATGTATTCTATTTCATTAATACCAGGTACTTACACGTTAAATTTTTCTTTTGTAGGTTATACGGCTACTACCATCCAAGAAGTTATCGTAAAGGATGGTGAAACTACACTTTTAGATGTAAGAATGGGTAATGATGCTACCGTTCTACAAGAAGTTGTGGTTAAGGCTACAATTGTTAGAAACAGTGAATCTGCTTTATTAACCATGCAGCGGAAATCGCCAAACTTAATGGATGGTATTTCTAGCCAAAGTTTTAAAAGGATAGGAGACAGTGATGCAGGTGGAGCTATTAAAAGAGTAACTGGTGTTTCTGTAGAAGGTGGAAAATATGTTTTTGTAAGAGGTTTAGGAGACCGTTACACTAAGACAATGCTAAATGGTTTGGATATCCCTGGTTTAGATCCAGATAGAAATACTATCCAGATGGATTTATTCCCCACCAATATTATTGACAATATGGTGGTGATTAAAACAGCCACGCCAAACGTTTCAGGTGATTTTACAGGAGGGATTGTAGATATTACCACTAAGGACTTTCCATTAGAGCGTTCTTTTAGCATTTCCGTAGGTGGTTCGTATAATCCATCTATGCATTTCAATAAAAACTATATTCAAGGAGCTAAGAGTTCTACAGATTTCTTAGGTTTTGATGATGGCATGAGGGCTTTGCCAGTGGATTCAAGACAAAATATTCCTTCCGTGGCACAAAGAGACGCTTCACTTACTACACTAACTAAGAGGTTTCAGCCAGAATTAGGTGTAACGAAGGCTACATCGCCAATGGATTTCAGTGCTTCTATTGCCACTGGTGATCAAATTAACTTTGATAAATTCACAATAGGCTATAACCTAGCCGCCAACTATAAAAATACAACCGAATTTTATGAGCACGCAGAGTACAATGCTTATATAAAGGGTTTTGACCCTTCAAAGGATTATGAGTTTGAATTGAACCAATCCCAAAAGGGAAGCTTGGCAAACAATAATGTAATGGCCAGTGGATTAGCTGGTTTAGCGGTTAAATTTGACAAACATAAAATAGGTTTGAACGTTTTAAGAATTCAAAACGGAGAGAGTAAAGCAGGTTTATTTAAACAAGAAACTTTCATTTTTAACTCGTCAACTTTGTTTCAAGATAATATAGAGTACTCTGAAAGGTCAATAGCAAATTATAATATTAAAGGTGAGCACAGTTTAGGTGAGCAAGATAAGTTTAGAATTGACTGGAGTTTTGCACCTACAGTGAGTAGTATAGAGGACAAAGATGTTAGAGTAACGCCTTTTAGATTTGATGAAGGTGTGTATTCTATACAGCCATCAGAAGGAGCTCAGCCAAAAAGACTATTTAGGAATTTGCAAGAGGTAGATTATAGTGGAAAAATTGATTTCACCTATAATTTCGTCACCAACAGAGGTGACGCAAAACTTCGTTTTGGTGCCGGAAATGTAATCAAAAACAGAGATTATGAAATATTCCAGTACGTTTTTAATATCAGAAACCAAAGTAGTTTGAATATAAACGGGGACGCCAACAAATTACTTCTTCCTGAGAATGTCTGGACTAAAGAATCTAATGCGGGCGTTTATGTAGTTGGAAACTTTGAACCTGCTAATACCTATGCTGCCAAGCAAACGATATCATCAGTTTATTTAATGAATGAGCTGAGTTTAACAGATAAGTTAAAAGCTATTTACGGATTAAGAGTAGAGAAATTTGACCACTTCTATACAGGTCAAACAAACTTAGGAGATGTGATTTTGGATAATGAGAAAATCAATGAGTCTTTAGACTTTCTTCCTTCCGCAAACTTAGTTTATGCTCTTAAGGAAAAAACGAATTTGAGATTTGCGATAGCTAGAACACTGGCAAGACCATCTTTTAAAGAAGCGTCAATCTCTCAGATTTATGATGCAATTTCAGATAGAACGTACATAGGAAACACGGAGCTTAAAGGAACAAAAATCATGAACTATGACTTAAGATTAGAGAAGTTTATGGAAGGCGGTCAAATAGTTTCTATAAGTGGTTTCTTTAAAACATTTAGAAACCCGATAGAGGTAGTTGCTTATAGCCAGGCTTCTCCTAATGATGTACAGCCAAGAAACGTTGGTTCTGCTTTAGTCGTAGGGGGGGAGCTTGAATTTCGTAAGAATTTAGGTCTTATGGTGGGTAACGAGAAACCGTTAAGCCTAGGTACTAACTTCACTTATGTTTATTCTAAAGTGGATATGAACCAAAATGAGTATGAGTCTAGAGTGGAGAATGCCAGAATAGACGAAACCATTAATCAGTCAAGACAATTGCAAGGTCAGTCTCCTTTTATTATCAATGCATTTGCTACTTATCTGCACCAAGAGCGTGGATTAGAGGCGAACATTAGTTATAACGTTCAGGGTAAGAGACTTTCTGTAGTGGGTATAGGAAGAAACCCAGATATATTCGAAATGCCATTTAACTCTATGAATTTCAAAGCTACAAAACGCTTTGGTAAAACTCAGAGAGGTTCTGTAAGTGTGAATGCTAATAATCTTTTAGATGCCAAGCGTCAAAGGTTATATGAGGGGTTCAATGCTAAATCTCAAGTTTATGACCAATTTAAACCAGGTTCATCCTTTGGAGTTAGTGTGGGATACACGCTTTAGAATAAAGTTTTTTTAAACTTGATTCATATTGGTAATTACAAAAGAGCCCGGATTTTCTGGGCTTTTTTGTTTCTTAATATTGAGGTAATAATTAGGTAACTTTGGCATGGTAAATTTGAGATATCTAAAATGAGACAATGAAAGATATCATAAATCAATGCCGTTCTTTTGTGGAACTTAACTGGCCAATATTAAGCTTCGTATTATTTTTAGTTTGGTATTATAGTCTTCCTATGCCGTCCTAATCAGAAAGCCCAGGAGGTCTTTATGGCAAGTAAGATAAAGAGTGTTAGGAGAATGGCGGGCATTCCAATAATGTCTTGGGGCAGAATACCAAGCGTTTCGAAGTCGTGAACATGTTATTTACTGAACCTTTCTAGAAACTGTTTAACCCGCTTTATTCATTAGAAAGACTCCCGATTTTATCGGGACCGTAGCAAGCTCAGGGTAGCATAAATCAGTTCGTAAACTCATTTAAACTCAATCGCCAGAACCCTGTCGCATTAGCTCAGGGTAAACCGCTATGATAATCTCGTTTAAATGTCTGATTTATTCCACTTTAGAACTCATTACGATTCTCCAATGCATAAACCGGGTTTAAGCTACTTCTGCGGTGCCAATGAAACGCTTACTGCTGTAGAAGGCTATATTCGAAATGGTCTAGTTCTGCTAATAATTTGGATTTACCATGCTGCAGCCAGTCTTTAAATGGAACCATGGGACTCTCAAAGGTTTCGGTAAATGCTAAGAATAAATCCAAATCGAAAGTTTCTTGACTTATCCCTGCTCCAAAACGCGTAGCGTCTAAGGCATTACAGGCCTGTTCGAAGTGATTTGGGACAGGAACCATCATTATGGGTTTACCGTAATATATAGCTTCGCAAACGGACTCAAATCCAGCCGTGGTGATAAGACCTTTGGCATTTGCCATTAAGCGAAGAAACTTTTTGGCGTCCAGCTTATGTATAAATAGGTTTTTATGTCTTTGGGTAACTTCCTGTTCTTGGTCGCATTTAAGAAAACAATGAACCTCAACATTTGTATTTTTAATATGCCAATCTTCCAACTGACTGAGTAGTCCAGAATTGGTCATATAAGCCACGTAGTAGGGATGTGTGGATGTAGACTCAGATAAAACGGAATCTCTGATTAGAGGAGGTATACTGATGATATTCTTATTGTTCTGATAAGGACTGAACGAGAGAGCAAGCATCTTTTTAGATCTTAGTGCGGTTATTCTACTATTCAGATTTACCAGAATTCTGTCTAACCATTTTTTCTCAGGAAATACAAACTCTTTATGAAGCAGTAGGTATTGATGTCCTACACATATCATGGGAGGAGCAGTGAATGGGAATCTGATTTGAAAAATTCCAGCTAGAAAATCATAGAAATTAATAATAAGGTCTGGCTGATAGTGCTCCATCCAGAGCTTCATTTGATTAAGACTTTTATTATGTTCAGGTAGTTTTTTGAAGTTTTGGATTATGGTTTGTTTTAGGCTTAAACCTTTACCACTTTGATTGTAAATAAGGTTAGGACTATGGAAATAGTGAACGTCCGTATTTATTTCTGTTTCAATGAAAGAACTGAAGTTATCTTTCTTAATCATTCCAACGAAACAGGCTACCACTTCATGATTGGAACCTTGAAGTTGTTGGAAAAGACTTACCGCCTGCGTTAAATGACCTCTTCCTTCTCCTTGAACGATGAATGCTATTTTCATTTTAATTCAAAGATGTGTCCGTAAGACTCCTCAAAATCTTTGTCAATCTCTTCCAGATCCATATCTAAATCAATGTCTTTTTCATCAAATGAATCTGGTTGCGAAGAAAGATGAGATGCGTCGTAAACGATTTCCCAGTTTCCGGCAAAATCCTCTACTAAAGCAGATTTGTTCTCCACCCAGTCTCCAGAGTTCATATAGAGAATGTTATCAATGTTTTTTATGGCAGGTTGATGAATATGGCCACATATAATGCCATTACAGTTCTTTGATTTAGCCATTTCTGAAAGTTGTTCTTCGAAATCCGATATATAGTTTACAGCCATTTTAATTGAGTTTTTTACTTTTTGTGATAGAGAATAATAAGGGAGCCCTTTCATGACGCGGTATTGATTATACTTTTTATTCAACCAGAGTAAAAATGTATAACCCAAGTCTCCTATGTGAGCGAGCCATTTAGCCTTTTTAGTGACCAAGTCAAACACGTCTCCATGAGTAATAAAGAATTTATTATCGCCAGACTTAAGAACCAGTTCTTTTACAATTTTAAAGTTAGAACCCACAGTGAAGGGTAGGAATTGGTCTAGGAAATCGTCATGATTACCCCTTACATAGCAAACCTGGGTATCGTTTTTCTCAATGGTTTTGAGTACGGCACGTATAAATGCGGTATGTTTTTTCTTCCAAGCCCCGTATTTTTTTAGTTGCCATCCATCAATGATATCTCCATTTAGAATAAGCCTTTCACACGAATAATCTCGGATAAATTTAGTGACCTCTACTGCTTTACTACCAGCTGTTCCCAGATGGACATCAGAAAGCACTATGGTTCGGTAGTCGTATTTCTTTTGCATGATGCAAGTTGCCTACCAAATGTTAATTGAATTTTACGGAAAAGCTATGTTTGTGTTAATTATGGTCTTTTTATACGAATGAGGATTGATGGATTTAGAGGTAAAAGCTTCGTTCTAGAACAAAAAAAGGCACTGTTCATTGAGAACAGTGCCTTTTATACTTAAATAAAACGATGTTTTATTCTGCAGCAGCTTCTTCAGCTCCTTCAGTTTCGTCTTCATCATCATCTTCATCACCCGTACTACCGGCAACCTTAGCAGATCTTGGTATAACAATACTGGCGATTGGATTTGATGCAGGGTCAAGAATTGTTAAACCTGGAAGGTCTAAAACCTCAACTTTTACAGAATCTCCTAATTTCAAAGTAGTTACGTCTACGTCAACATATTCAGGAATAGCAGAAGCTGGTCCTTGTAATGCAAGTTTACGTAATTTGTGCTGCAATTTACCACCCGCAGATAGACCTGCTGGAGTTCCTACTAATCTAATAGGTACTGCAATTTTAATAACTTTATCAGCAGTGATTTCAAGGAAATCAGCATGTATTAAAGTGTCATTCACTGGGTGAAATTGTTTATCTTGAAGAATAGCAGAGTACTCTTTTCCTTCGATATTCAATTTAACTTCAAAAGCATCCGGTGTATAAATTAACGGACGGAATAAATAAGCAGGTGCGTAAAAAGATACTTGCTCTGAGCCGCCGTAAAGTACACATGGCACTTGCCCTTCAGCACGAAGCTGATTTGAGGCAGAACGACCAAGATTCGCTCTATTAAACCCTACAATCTCGGTTTTTTTCATTTTAATTAATTATTTGATGTTGGTAATTTATAAAAAGTGTGCTTATGGATCCATTATCTCTTATCCTACCAATCGCCTTCGCAAAAAGCTCGGCTACAGATACGACTTTGATTTTTTCATTCTCTTGTTTTAGTGGTATAGAATCTGTTACAACCAGTTCCTCTAAAACAGAGTTTTCAATATTTTGATGAGCTTTATGAGATAAAACAGGATGGGTACAGATGGCTCTTACAGAAGCGGCACCTCTGCCCATGATGATTTCTGCTGCCTTACATATAGTTCCCCCTGTATCTATCAGGTCATCTATTAGTATTACATTAGCTCCTTCTACCTCTCCGATTAGCTGCATTGAAGCTATTTCGTTGGCTTTTTTTCTCTGTTTGTCGCAAATGACGATATCTGCGTCAAAATGAGTTGCAAATTTTCTAACCCTTGCCACACCTCCTACATCAGGAGAAGCGAAAATCAGGTTATCCAATTTTCTTGTTTTTAAATAAGGGACGAAAACCGAAGTTCCCTCCAAGTGGTCTACTGGTATATCGAAAAAACCTTGAATTTGACCAGCATGAAGGTCAAGAGTCATGATTCTATCTGCCCCAGCTGCCATGAGCATGTTGGCCACTAATTTTGCTCCAACCGCTACTCTAGGCCTATCTTTTCTGTCTTGACGGGCATAGCCAAAATAAGGAATTACGGCTACTACATAGTGAGCGGATGCTCTTCTAGCGGCATCTATCATAAGGAGAAGCTCCATGATATTGTCCGCATTTGGGAAGGTACTTTGAACTAAAAAGACGTCGCATCCGCGTACAGACTCGTCATATGCCACAGATATTTCACTATCTGCAAATTTCTTTATGGAAGTTTTACCCAACTCTTTACCATAAAAATCGGCAACCATGTTTGCCAAGTACTTGGAATTTGTACCAGAAAATATCTTAACTTCAGCCATTTATAGATTTTTTTCAGAAACGAGGTGCAAAGGTAGAGAATTCAAACGTTAAAACCCATTAAGAATTCTAACATTTGTTTTTCTTTGTGTAGAATGCTAAAAATTTTATTTTTGTGCTAGAATTTATAAGTATAAAATATGCAGTTATCCTTTATCGAACAGATACCTGAACTTAATAAAAGTTTTTTTCTAGATGTTTTTGCGGAGGCTATTTTAGATGCCAATAAAGATACCATGAGATTGAAAACGATTGATGGTCAACAGGTACCTTGTGAATTAAAAGTTAGTTGTCCTAGGCAGTTTATTTCTAAGTTTCCAGAAGGAACCATCTATAAATTAGATACGAGGTTGGTTAGAAAGGAAGGGCGTAAACCTTACTTTATAGCAGTAAATAGAAAGAACCTTAAAAGAGCCATGGAGTTTTTTGAGTATAACTTAAAAGTACAAAATGGTTTTGATTATGTTCCCCCTACTAAAAGGAACAGAAAAACCGTCAAATAATCATAGTGGATGAACAATTGGTTTTTTCCTAAAACAGGGAAAAGTCATGCGTATATATATTCTAAGGATAGTTGGTTATAATTTTATTGTTTACTGGCTAAAAAACAAATAAGCGGCTCGAGCGAAGCTTTATGTTGCTTATTATAAGTTATTTAACTTCTACTGCTTTTCTTCATAATTCTAGCCTATTCACCTTGTTTTGGTATGGTTAATGAATTTATTCTTTCAGTTTCGGTTTTATATGTACTTAATTTGTTGCAAAATTGAGACTTAAGCTAACACAGCCCAAAAATATATGTCTAAGAATTTAGTAATTGTAGAGTCACCAGCAAAGGCAAAAACCATCGAAGGTTATTTAGGAAAAGATTTTATTGTCAAATCAAGTTTTGGCCATATTAGAGATTTGCCGAATAAGAAGCTAGGCGTGGATGTGGATAATAATTTTGAACCCACTTATGAGATTTCGGCAGATAAGAAAAAGGTGGTTACGGAGTTAAAGAAATTGGCCAAAGGAGCTGAAGTCTGGCTCGCTACCGATGATGACCGTGAAGGAGAAGCCATTTCTTGGCATCTAAAAGAAGCAATGGGTCTGGCTGATGATACCAAAAGAATAGTTTTTAGGGAAATTACAAAAAAAGCAATCACTAATGCTATTTTGACTCCAAGAGGAATTGATATAGATTTGGTGAATGCTCAACAAGCAAGAAGAGTTCTGGACAGATTGGTGGGTTTTCAGCTTTCTCCAGTTTTATGGAAGAAAATTAGGTTATCTGGTGCAGACAGGAAAAATCTTTCTGCCGGAAGAGTTCAATCTGTTACGGTAAGAATAGTAGTAGAAAGAGAGCGTGAAATAGAAACACATGAGGCTCAGTCTTCTTATAAAGTAACTGCTCTATTTAATATAGAAAAGAATAAAATTCTTAAAGCGGAACTCGGCAAAAATTTTGAAACAGAAGAAGATGCTGTTAAGTTTTTGAACGATTGTGTTGGTGCTAAATTTAAAATAAATAATCTGGAGGTTAAGCCTAGTAAAAGAAAGCCAGCACCTCCGTTTACCACTTCTACCATACAGCAGGAGGCTTCAAGGAAATTAAGCTTTTCTGTCGCTCAAACCATGCAGGTGGCTCAGAGGCTTTATGAAAGTGGTAAGATTACTTATATGAGAACAGATTCCACTAACCTTTCTGAGGATGCCATTAGCAATGCTACTGCTCAGATTAGGTCTGCTTATGGGGAGGAATTTGTAGAGGTTAGGAAATTTAAAACTAAAAGTGAATCAGCACAAGAAGCTCACGAAGCCATCAGACCTACAGATTTTTCTGTGACCGAGGCCGGAGCGGATAGAAATCAAAAGAGACTTTACGATTTGATTTGGAAGCGTTCAATTGCTTCTCAAATGAGTGATGCAGTTATTGAAAGAACTATTGCCAAAATAGGTGTTTCTACCAGACCAGAAGAACTTACAGCTACTGGTGAAGTTATTAAATTTGAAGGTTTTTTGAAAGTATATTTAGAATCTACGGACGACGAGGACGAAGAGAATAAAGACATGCTTCCTCCTTTAAATATTGGACAGGATCTGGAGTTAGCTACTTTAAAAAGTACTGAAAGATATACAAGACCCCCTGCCAGGTATACAGAGGCTAGTTTGGTGAAAAAACTAGAAGAGCTGGGTATTGGTAGACCTTCTACTTATGCACCTACCATATCTACTGTAATTAAAAGAAATTATATCGTTAAAGAAGATAGGGCGGGAGAGAAAAGAGACTACAAAGAATATGTTTTGGAAAATGATGAGGTAAAACCAAATCATGGCTCCGAAACTTTTGGTACTGAGAAATCAAAGCTTTTTCCTACCAATATTGGTTTGATAGTGAATGACTATTTGGTTGCTAACTTTGACGATATTCTTGATTATAAGTTTACAGCCAATGTAGAAAATGAGTTTGATGATGTGGCCGATGGCAAACTGCCATGGCAAAACATGATCACTAATTTTTACAAAGAATTTCATGATAAAATAGAAAAGGCTGAAGCTGCTGATAGTTCTGTAGGTTCTAATTCTCATGAGCTGGGCATGTATCCTAATGAAGACGGTAAAAAGGTTTTTGCCAAACTTGGGAAATTTGGGCCTTATCTTCAGATTGGTGAATCTACAGATGAAGATAAACCAGAGTTTGTGAGTCTTAAAAAGGGGACTATCATAGCCGATTTGACAATGGAAGAGGCGATTGAGGTCATTAAGGGTCCTAAGCTTCCATTAGAATTAGGTATTTTTGAAGACCACGCCTTAGTGGTAAATGAAGGTAGATACGGTCCATATATTCTTCATAATGGAAAGTATTATAACTTGGAAAAAGGAGAAGACCCTTTCAAAGTAACCATGGAGAGAGCTTTGGAATTAATAGAAATTAAAAGGAAAGATCCAGAAAATGCTTTGCCAAGAGATATGGCAGAGTACAAAGGCGAATCTGTTTTGGTGGGTAAAGGAAGGTTTGGCCCATACATTAAATATAAAGGCAAGTATATCAGTATTAAAGGCGAGGATCCTCTAGTTATTGATAATGCTAAAGTGGCGGAGCTTATTGAAGCTAAAAGCCAAGATGACGCCAAAAAAACCATTAAGGTTTTTGAAGGAAATGATACCGTTCAGGTTTTGAATGGTAGATATGGTCCATACATTAAAGCCGGAAAGAGAAACATTAAGATTCCTAAGGATAAAAAGCCAGAGGAACTTACTTTAGAAGAGTGTTTGGAACTAGCTAAAGGATAATGGCTACAAATAGTACTGAAAAACTTATTAAAAACATGTCTCCTGAATTACTTTCGGGAGATTTTGTTTTTGTGACTGTTACTTCATTAGATAGAATAGATTTAGCGGATATTTTTTCTTTAGTAAAAGAGAAAGAGGGTCTAAGTTTGATCTTGGAAAAAGATAAAGCGGATAAACTAGGCTTAGTTTATGATTTTGTGGCTTCTTGGATTACACTAAACGTGTTTTCTGCGTTAGATGATGTAGGTCTTACAGCAGCTTTTTCTAACGCACTTACTGAAGGAAATATTAGCTGTAATGTGGTAGCTGGATACCATCATGACCATATTTTTGTAACTAAAGAGGATGCTGAAAGGTCTATGGTAATTTTAAAGAAGCTATCATCTAGCTAAAACTATAATTAAATGAAAAAACGTTTGGTAGTACTTTCTGGAGCTGGAATTAGTGCAGAAAGTGGTCTAAAAACATTTAGAGATGGTGACGGACTATGGGAAAACCATAGGGTAGAAGATGTGGCTACGCCGGGGGCATTTGCCCATAATCCAGAGCTCGTTCTAGAATTTTATAACCAAAGAAGAAAAGCTGCATCAGAAGCTAAACCCAACGCAGCACATACAGCCTTGGCTGATTTAGAACAGTTTTTTGACGTTCAGGTTATCACCCAAAATGTAGATGACCTTCACGAGCGTGGTGGCTCCACAAATGTGCTTCATTTGCACGGAGAGTTAAATAAGGCAAGAAGTGTAAAGAATGATACGAAAGTCTATAATATAGGCTTAAAAGCCATAAGAATGGGTGATTTAGCTAAAGATGGAGCACAATTAAGGCCGCATATTGTGTGGTTTGGTGAGGCAGTGCCCATGATAGAGCCAGCTATTAAGATCTGTGAAAAAGCAGAATTGTTTTTGGTGGTCGGAACCAGCCTGCAGGTTTATCCTGCAGCGGGATTGGTTCGGTACGTTCCTAGGGAATCTCCAAAATTCATAGTGGATAAGGTTTTACCACCCAATAGTTCAGATGTAAGCTCAATGACTCTTTATGAAGGTGGTGCATCAGAGGTGTTACCGGCACTCATAAAAAAGCTCATTGAAGAATATTCCTAAGATAGGGATTTTTCAATGAGCTTAATTTAAGAATTACTCTTATAAATTAACTGGCAGTCTTTTGTCCTTTGAACTTACCATCCAACCATTTTCCAGCCTTTACTTGGCCAACATAAGAAACAACCTTAATTTTTTCGTATTGTTTTATAGCCATTTCTACTTGCATCATATTTTCTTTTCGAAGTTTGATGCCTGAACTTGAACCTTGGTTTTTAACTTCAATGTAGTAACCCTCTTTTAGTCCGACTTTTTTGGTAGGCGGCCTACCTTTTTTACTTTGCGACATTTATGTTATTTAGCCTGTTATACAATTTGTTCAATTATACAAAAAAAAAACGAGACAAAAAGTTCATTTATAAAGAAAATAATACTGAAAATTGGATTTTTTCTAGAATTTGGCACCAAATTTAATTTTGGCTATATAAAAATATTACATTTTAGTAATCTGTATAAAGAAACAACTCTTAGTTTTATCATCTTGATAAAGATGATTTCAGCTAATAAAAGGTTTGATTTCCAATGGGTTTTCAATTTCCTGAAAAAAGTTAGAAACTTTTTTTTAAAAGGGAGGATTTAAAGATACCATAGCGAAAGGGTTAAGGTAAGTACAAACCGAGCACCTAGAAACTTGTTCAAACTGGAACTGAAATTCCTGTGTCTTTTCTTGGAGACAAAGCTTATCTTAAACTTTCTGGTAAAATTGTCAATGAATACAAAATTGATATGAACAGTAATTGGATAATGACCTCTCTTTCTCATGCCAATTTGATTTTTGACATTTATCCCGGTTTATGCATTGGAGAATTGTAATGAGTAGTAAAAGAGGAATAAATCAGACATTTAAAATAGATTAGCATAGCGTTTACCCTGAGCTAATAATGTAAGGGTTCTGGTGATTAAGTTTAAATGGATTTACGAGCTGATTTGAAGCGATTTAGCTACCGTCCCGATAGCTATCGGGAGATTTTCTAATGCATAATGCGGGTTTATCATAAAGTGAGATTTGGCCTTAGCTATGAGCAGTTTCCTGATGAAACTCTCAAAAGAAAAACCAGAAGAGTTTATTCTTAAACAAAATCTGCCTTATCGGCATTTAAAGCCTTCAAATGAACTTTTGAATGAGGTAAACCTAGCTCATCGCAATAAGCTTTATAAAAGATTGGGACTGATTTTGACCTAAGATTAGAAGAACTTTTTCATTCCATAAAATGGAAAGTCATTCGGGAAGACATTAATTGTTCTATCGCTCAAGGCTTTGAAGGTAGAAGGGTGGCATCTGCAAGCCGTTTTGTAAATCAAAGTCACGAATATTCCCATACAGATGTTATTAGGCGAACTTTAACGTATAAGAAACCTGAAGAATGGCTTGAAATGGAATTTGCTTTTTGAATAGTATTAGATGAACGAGCTAAACGACTTCATAGAAAAGATGGTTTAAGTAATCTTGATAGGGTTTAAGCAAGAGGCAGCCATTTACAATGGTCTTGCCAAAATCTTTTTTTACAACCTCACTGTCTTCAAATCTTTTTAAGAAAAAAAGCTCTTTGTATTTCAATAGTTCAATTTCTGGGTGATTGATGTCATAGCCTTTGGGCTTTGTTTTTAATTGAGCACCCGCTATTTCATTAAAGAACTTCCTGAAAGACTTGTCTTCGATAATACGCTTAAGCTCCTGTGGATTATAATCAATTTCTTGCCTAAATTTTGATAGGTTTTCAGCTCTAGGATCCCACATGCCTGCCCCCAACATACTTTGACCATCTGGCTGAATTTGGAAATAAAAATCAACCCTTCCACTACTTCTTCCGCCAGGGCCAAAGCCTGCTCCAAAATAATTTTTATAGGGTCTCTTATCTTTTGAAAATCTGATATCCCTGTTTATTCGCAGTATGCACTTTTTAATGTCGGTGTTTAATAGATCTTCTTGGAACAGTTTTAGTTGCTCTAGTATTTCGGCACAGAAGGATATAAAATCCGATTTGCTTTCTTCGTACCACCTTTTATTGTCAAGAAACCACTCCCTGTTATTGTTTTGCTCTAGTTCTCTTAAAAACTGGAAAGTATTTGGGTCTATCATGGCCTAAATCTCTAATTTTGCAGCTACAATTACAAAAAATATTAATTAAATAGAATGGCCAGAATTCTAACCGGCATACAAGCAACAGGAAAACCACACTTAGGAAATATCTTAGGAGCAATTTTACCTGCCGTAAAGCTTTCAAAAGACCCTAAAAATGAATCTTTCTTGTTTATCGCAGATTTACATAGTCTCACCTCTGTGAAAGACCCGAAGGTATTGAAAGAAAACACCAGTGCTGTGGCAGCGGCATGGCTTGCTTGTGGTTTTGATACTGACAAAAATTATTTTTATCGTCAATCTAGGTTGGCGAGTTATCATACGGAATTGTTGTGGTATTTGAGCTGTTTAACGCCATATCCAATGTTGGCAAACGCCCACTCTTTCAAAGATAAATCTGATAAATTATCAGATGTGAACGCGGGTTTATTTACCTATCCTGTTTTGCAAGCAGCAGATATAGTTTTGTATCAGGCCAATTTTGTTCCTGTAGGTAAAGACCAGAAACAGCATTTAGAGATGTCTAAAGATATAGCCGCAGCTTTTAATAGAACTTACGGAGAAGTATTCGTTTTACCGGAGCCTAAAATTGATGATTCCGTAATGACCATTCCTGGAACGGATGGGCAGAAAATGTCTAAATCGTACAATAATTATATTGATATATTTCTTCCAGAAAAAGCTCTTTATAAGTCTATTAAAAGCATAGTTACTGATGCAACACCCTTAGAAGATCCTAAAGATCCAGATAATTGTAATGTATATGCTTTGTATAAATTATTGGGTTCAGAAGAACAAGTGGCCGCCATGAGAGCTAGTTATTTAGCTGGAAATTATGGTTATGGTCATGCCAAAAAGGCTCTTTTAGATCTCATTCTAGATACATTTTCTGAAGAAAGAGAACGCTTTAATTTTTACATGGAAAATCAAGATGCTTTAGAGCAGAAGCTTAGGGAAGGAGAAGCAAAAACAGAATTGATTGCAAAACAAACCATGGCTCAGGTGAGGAAAGCCTTAGGTTTTGATGCCTAATCCTTATCTAGTAAGCAATAAATGGGAGATATAGTAACGGGACTTCAGCTGGCAGACCAGCATTTATTTACTTTCTTAAATGGTTTAAACACTCCATCAATGGATGTGTTTATGTCTTGGATAACTGCCAGAAACACTTGGATTCCTTTTTACTTCATATTGATTATTTTCATATGGAGGAAATTTGCTATTAAGCAAGCCATCATTTATATCCTGTACTTAGTAGCGGCTGTAGGGCTAGCAGATTTTGTTACTTCGGGTCTTATGAAGCCTTTTTTTGAAAGACCTAGACCATGTCATAATGAAGCTTTAGATACTATCATTCATTTGGTAGGAGGTTGTGGAGGGGCTTTTGGTTTTGCTTCTTCACACGCGGCTAACTCTTTTGCTCTTTTTGGAGGTATATTCTTTGTTTTTAGGGATTATAAATTATTTACTAAACTAATGCTCTTTTGGGCAATTTTAGTCTCTTACAGTCGTATCTATGTGGGTGTGCATTATCCAGGAGATGTATTAGTTGGTGCATTTTTTGGTTTTATGATAAGCTTATCCTTATATTTCTTTTTGAAAACGATGCTAATAAAACAATTAACGGAATGAAAAGACTAATTCTTATCTTGGCAATTTTTGCAATTTCTTGTACGGCTTACGCTCAAAAAATAACAGATGGTACATGGTTTAATGAAGAAAAAACAAGCCGAATTAAATTTCATATGGAAGGCGACAAGCTTTATGGGAAAATAGTTTGGATTAAAGAACCTAACATTGATGGTAAACCCAAATTAGATGTAAATAATCCGAAAGTTGATTTAACCACTAAACCATTGATGGGTTTATCGGTATTGAAAGGTTTTAATAAAGCGGGTGAGTATGTGTGGGAGGATGGAACGGTATATGACCCGAGAAACGGTAAAACTTATTCTTGTATCATCACGGAAAAAGGCAAAGACAAATTAGATATGAGGGGTTATATAGGAATCTCTGTTATAGGAAGAAGTTCCGTTTTAATCAGGGCAACCAATTAAAATATTCTAGAGATATTAAAAATGCCGATGTGAATTTCACATCGGCATTTTTGCTTTTAAGTAGATATTTTCAATTAGAATGCGTCTCCAAGACCATCGTCAAAATATCTACTGCTTATTTCATCGGTGTCCTCATCTTCGTTTGAGGCTCCTGCTATCTTTTTCAAAATGTTGATTTGCCCAGAATGGTAAATGTCATGATGAATAATTCCATTTATAAGTGTGAAGTAGTCGTATTCAGATCCTGGTACAATCTCACTAAGGAAATCGTCGTTTACCTTGTCTAATTCTTTTATCAATTCATCTTGGCTAAGACTTAATTCCATTAAAAGCGTTTCCAGTTCAAATTGGTCGATTTTAGGAGCGGAACCAAAGTTCTTTTTTTCGTTGTCAATTTGATAATCGGAATCGCCTTGAAGTCTTTTTATGGTAAAAATTCTCCAGCTGGTGATATGATAAATGAGCTCAGCCGCAGTATGTACGGTAGGCGTTTTAAAGCTGGCTTCGTGAGGTGTGATGTTTTTTACAGCCTCTAGCACTGACGGACCGTGCCAAGCACCGCCATGAAACCCTGCGTTCAATAAGGTTTTAATTCTCTCGACGAGAATGCTATTTTCGTTCTGTTCTTCCATTTAAAATTTCATTAATCCCACAATACCCATATCATGCCTAAATGGTAGGTGTCGTGTTGTGTCATACCAGTTAAAAGTTTATAAAAATCGTAATGTTCTCCAGGAACTCTACGACTTAATAAATCGTCGTTTTGTTCTTCTAAAATGTTAACCAGAGAGGTTTGGGTATCCTTAAAAAGTTGGATAAGGTTACTCCAGTTAGCTTGTGATGTCATTTCTTGAGTACCCCAGTTATCTTCTTCCGTTTCTAAGGTGTAATGAATATTATCATTTAATTTCTCAATGATAAACTTCCTCCACGCCACTAAGTGGTAGGTTAATTCTGCAATGGTTCTTTTAGAAAATCCGTGTTTTTGGTCTACTACTTTTTCTGGTAAACTGTTAAGCATTTCCAAAACAGAAGGCCCATGCCAAGCATCGCCTCTAAAAACGGTCTCTAAATTATCAACTATCTTTTCTAATTCTTTATTCATGAAGTACCTTATATTTCAGGTCAAGACAAAATTGACAAAAAAAATGGAAGGAAGGAAATTCTTTTAATAACTATCTTATCAGCTTGTTGATATCTTTTTGAGATTTGAGCTTAGACACTATACGATCTCCACCATCTCCCCAGTTTTTACCGACAGGTCGCAAGCAAATGCCACTTTTAAACTGTTTACGGCATCATTGATATGGTCCGTTAAATCCAAGTCTTTTTGGATGGCTTTTAAAAAGTATTGCTGTTCTCTTTTGCATAATTCTTGATGGTCTGGTTCATCATCAAGGAATATCCATTCATCCTTTTTTGTGAAGTTGTTTTCTTCGTCAATATCGGCATAGTGTACCTTGAGCGACTGCGTTCTACTGTGGGAGTCAATATCATCAGATTTTCCAGAACTGGCAGCTTCTTTGGCTAAAATAGAGACACAGCCCTTCGGTCCTATCACGTCTTTTACAAAGAATGCGGTTTCGCTCATCATTGGCCCCCAGCCAGCCTCATACCAGCCCACAGAGCCGTCTTCAAATCTTATTTGTAGCTGTCCATAGTTATAATTCCATTCTGGAACATCATCGGTAAGTCTGGCTCCTATGGCCGAAACTTTGACAGGCTTAGACTGTGTCATCAAACACATAATGTCAATATAATGCACCGCACAATCTACTATAGGGCTAAGGCTTTTCATAAGGTTTCTATGTACATCCCACATGTAGCCGTGGCTTTGTTGATTGAGGTTCATTCTCATTACCAATGGTTTACCCATTGTTCTGGAAATCTCAACAAACTTTTCCCAAGAAGGGTGAACCCGCAAGATATAACCAACTACCAGTTTTTTGTTCTTCTTTTTTGCCAGTTCAGCTACCCTGATAGAGCCTTCTACGCTATCTGCTAATGGTTTTTCTATAAACACATGGCAGTCTGCTTCTAAAGCCGCTGTGGCATAGGTTTCATGTGTGTCTGGGTATGTGGAAATACTTACAGCATCTGGGTTTGTGATTTTTAAAGCCTCATAATAGTCTTCATATAGGGGATAATCGGAAGCTAAGCTTTCGTTTAATTTGACTTTACTATCTCCTCTTGATACGATACCACAAATCTCAAATTCGGGCATATCGTGATAGGCTTTGGCATGAGATGCACCCATGTTTCCGGCACCTACAACTAATATTTTTATTTTGCTCATGAGTAATTAAGATTGCTAATAATTTGAAGTCGTCTGCGAATTCTAATGTATAATTAGAAAGTATTTTGGTAAAAAGAAAAGCCCGAAGATTATTTCTTCGGGCTTTAAGGGGAATTAACCTAAAAGCTTGATTTATGCTTTATAGGTAACTTCTTTTACTGCTTTTATTACTCTTTCTACATTTGGTAATGTAGCTTCAATAAGCGTAGGGGCGTAGTTTAATGGAATATCCATGCTATTTACCCTAATTACTGGAGCATCAAGGTAATCAAAAGCATTACGCTGCAAATGATAAGAAATTTCTGAAGAAATCGCCGCCAATGGAGGTCCTTCTTCTACCACTACACACCTATTTGTTCTCTTAACAGACTCCACGATAGTCGCATAATCTATAGGTCTTACAGTTCTTAAATCTATAACTTCCGCACTAATTCCTTGTTTTTTTAATTCTTCTACGGCAGGCATAACCACTCTTGGGAGCATTTTTCCAAAAGTAACGATGGTTACATCAGTACCTTTTTCTACCACTTTGGCTTTGCCAATTGGGATTAAATATTCTCCTTCTGGCACCTCACCTTTATCGCCATACATTTGCTCCGACTCCATGAAGATGACAGGGTCATTATCTCTGATGGCGGATTTTAATAAACCTTTAGCATCATAAGGGTTTGACGGTATAACTACTTTTAGTCCTGGAGTGTTGGCATACCAATTTTCAAAATTGGAAGAGTGCTGAGCTCCTAGCTGACCTGCACTACCTGTAGGTCCTCTAAAAACTATAGGGCAAGAGTACTGTCCACCAGACATTGACATGATTTTGGCGGCGGCATTTATAATTTGATCTATAGCCACTAAAGAGAAGTTAAAGGTCATAAACTCCACTATAGGTCTTAAACCGTTTATACCAGCTCCTACAGCTATGCCAGAAAAACCTAACTCGGCAATAGGGGTATCTAATACTCTATCTGGTCCAAATTCGTCTAGCATTCCTTGGCTAGCTTTGTAGGCACCATTATATTCAGCTACTTCCTCACCTAAAAGAAAAACGTCTTTATCTCTACGCATTTCTTCCGACATGGCCTCTTTTATAGCATCTCTGAATTGAATTTCTCTCATCTTTTGGCTTAAATCGTTTTATTTAGACAGCTTCTTGCTTCTATTGGAGCTGCGAAATTAGCCAAGGAAAGTTAAATATGGAAGCATAATTTTATGTAATTCTAAATTGTACCGTACAACCTTTTTTAGTTTTAAGGCATTATATAGACAAATAGAATCAAAATTGATTTTGCTGAAAACTATAGAACTTCTAAAGAGCAATAACGAAAAAGCTCAAAAAGAGGTCTTTGAGAGATATAGTGATGTACTTTTTGCTTTGGCAAAACGGTACATGGGCGACGCCATGGCCGCTGAGGATATGGTTGTAAATGCCTTTATGTCAATATTTAAAGCAGCAAAAAATGGGAATTTTGAGAATCAAAGAAGTTTTGAAGCTTGGATAAAGAGAATCGTTGTTAATGAATGTCTATCAGAACTTAGAAGAAAAAGCTCTTTTCAAATGCTGCCGCAAAGCGTTGCAGAGAATTTGGCATTAGAACCTGATGTATTAAAACAAATGGCTTTTAATGAAATCTTAGAATTGGTGGCTCATTTGCCGCCAGGCTATAGAACCGTGTTTAATATGTATGTCATGGAGGGGTATTCGCATAAGGAAATAGCAGAAGAACTTAAGATTTCTGAAGGGACATCTAAGTCGCAGCTAAGCCATGCAAAGAAAATGTTGAGAAATAAAATTACAAATATCTATGGAAAGGAAACTAGATTCAGATATTGAAGAAATAAGGAATATTCTTCAAGACAGAGTTTCTGAGGTAGCGTGGAATAAAGCCGCTGTTTGGTCTAAAATAGAGCAAGAGACTCAAAAAAAGAAGCGATTCGCATTTTGGCCGATAGGCTTGGCAGCTTCTGTGGCTGCAATTAGCATTTTACTGTTTTGGCGTTTTGACCATCAAGAAACTAAGGCAATTTCTGATGTGACGGCGAATTCTATTATCCATTTAAATGTGGAAAGCAATGATGTTTTAGTGTCAGAAGACGTGAAGCCTGAAATGGATTTAGAAGCTCCATTGGCATTCGCGGAAAACGGTATGATAAAGTCACAAACTAAGAAAAGGAATGATAATGGATTTAAGAATGCAGTGAATTTGAGCACTTTGAAACCTATTGTGGATTTAAAAATGGAAAGTTTTGTGGAACCAGAGCCTAGAGCCTTGGCTTCGGTAGCGGTAGTCCATACGAAATTTCCAAATTTGGAGGCTGTAAAGCCAATAGAAGACGTTAACACAAAAAGTGGTATGTCCGGTAAAAAAATAACATTAGTGATTCCAGAAGAAGATAAAATGTTGGTTACTTCTGATGTCAAGGTGGTTCGTTTTATTCAGAAAGTGGGAGAATATAACAGGACTGGGGAATGGGAATCTGAAGAGAAAAAGACCATAGGGAAGCTTTGGGCTAAATTTGTGGAATCCACCAAAACGGAAACGAAAACCAAACTTTAAACCATGAAGAAAATATTATTCGTATTGCTTTTTCTATGGTCAGGGAAGGTCATATGCCAGTCAGACACACTTCAGGTAATTATTGGGAATAGTTCTGAATTGATTTTCATTGCAAAGGACCCGAGTGCTTATGACGATTTGAAAAACTATGACTTCAATAAAATGCTTTTGGAAATGAAGCAGAAATTGGACGACAGTCAGACAAAAAGGGCCTTTTTGAAAGATAATTCTAGAGAGCGGTACCTTTTGAAAGAAAAGAAAACGCTTTCTAAGTATTATATGAACTACTATTTGGGTTTTAATTTTGCAGAAGATTATGAGATTTTTAATGCGAGTTTAATTTCCACCTTATTAAACGCTTATACTGGAAATCAGTCTAATACGCTTTTTAATAATGTTAGCGGTCAAGAAGCTTACGTTATAAAAGTTTTTCAGTCACCCTATTTAGCAGCTTCTGCCAATCGCCATCTTGAATTATATAAATCTGGGCACAGTTCCATTTTACTTAAAGGAGGCTTAGAGGCATTTTTTAGTTTTGAGAAATTTGGTAAAGCCAAAGGGAATTTTGATTCTAATGTTTCTAATCTAGTGAAACAGAGTGGCTCTGACTTTCCTTTTTCACCCAACTATCGTCAAGATACCTTGGCTTCTGGTTCATTTGTTTCCAATTCTGACAATATATTATGGGAATATTCTGACGGACAGCGTGGAACTCAAGCTTTTACTACTGTGCCATATAATGTGGTGAAAGCAGGCTTTAATTTTAAACTAGTGCCTACGGTGATTATAAATGATAATACGGAAAGAAGAGTGGTTTCTCTTGGTTTTGGGCCAACAGTAGGAATAAATGTGGTAGGTAATTCCATTACAAAAATAAAAGACGATATTCCGACTACGCCGATAGTGGTTGGTGGAGTCAGTACCTTACCATTTAGGTATGGTTTGGTAGGCGAATTGGGCATTGGAGGCATTACGATATTCGCCCAAATGGTTCAAAATAAAGTTCAAAATCAGGAATTAGAGGTCATACAAAATACGAGTATTGCGGGTTCTTCCAGTCAGGCGAATAGGAAATATATGACACAGGTGTTTTCGTTTGGATTAAAGTTTGGCAAATAAATACTGTAAAATATTTTGGGTGATTTAACTTTGCGTCATGCAGATCACTTCGCTTTATATTTATCCTATCAAATCTTTATCAGGAATAAGCCTAAGTAAGAGTTTATTGACAGCTAGGGGGCTAGAATTTGATAGAAGGTGGGTGCTAGTGGATGAAAACAACTATCATATTACTCAAAGAGAAATGCCCGAAATGGTGCATTTAAAAACCATTATTGAACATAATGGTATAAGGGTTTCGGATGATAGAACTGGAAATGCCGTACTGGTGCCGTTTCAATCTGAAGATATTCCCACTCCAAAGGAGGCCATCAAAGTATGGGACGATGTTTTTGATGCTCTAGAAGTTTCTCCAAGTATTAGTCAATGGTTTTCTGAGGTGCTATTGAAAAAGGTCAAGCTCATGTTTCAGCCTGAAAGCTCAAGGAGAAAAGTTGACCTTAAATATGCTATCAGTGGGAATGAAATCGTAAGTAATGCAGACGGATATCCTATCTTAATGATAAGTGAGGCTAGTTTAGCAGATTTGAACGGTAGATTAGAAAGTCCTGTGGAGATGTTGAGGTTTAGGCCCAATATTGTTATTTCCGGCGTTAAGCCTTTTGAGGAAGATGCTTTAAGAGCATTAAACATAGGAGAAACTCAAATTATAGGCGTGAAAAACTGTGCTAGATGTATTATGGTGACCAACAAACTAGATGGCTCAGAAAGAGACAAGGAACCCTTGAAAACGCTTGCCCAGTATAGGAGAGAAGGCAAAAAGGTTCTGTTTGGCAGAAACTTTGTAATAGCCAAAGAGGGAGAAATAGAATTAGGTATGAATATTATTCCCTCAGAAACGTGTTAAAGAAAGCTTTTCATTTTTTTAATCTTCTCAGTTTAAACGTGGTTTTGGGAGCCATGCTCAGCTCTATGATATTCTGGAAATTACCAGATGGAAATGGACAGATTGATTTTCCTTCCATACTTCTTTTGGGTATTTCTACTTGGATTATTTACATCTTAGATAGACTGTTAGACTTGAAAGTTTATCCAGAAAACCCTTCGGAAAGGCATCGGTTTCATGCAGAGCATCAATTCAACCTATCTGTTTTGGTGGTAGTGCTAACCTTAATAGCTAGTGTATTATGTTTTTTTATTCCAAAAGCAGTTTTTTGGTACGGTTGCATACTTTCGGCCTGTTTGGTACTTTATTTTTTCATTTTGAATAAAATATTGAAAACGAATAAAATGCAATGGTTAAAGGAACCAACTACGGCCATTTGTTATTGTTTGGCAGTAATAGGAATAGCCTACGTAGAGCATTCTTCTATTAATCTCAGTGGGTGGATATTGGCTTTTATGTTTTTCCTAATTGCTTCACAAAACCTTCTAATTTTTTCCTATTTTGAAGGTTTTTCAAAGAAAGCGTCCGACAATACAGTTGATTTTTTTGGTCAAAAAACTACCGTAAGAATCGTCCGTATTTTAGGCTTTGTAGTCTTGTTTTTAGCCATTTTCTTATTCTCAGGTGGTTGGGATTATATACATCAAGTTGGCTTATTATTAGCGATAATGAGTCAGATAATCTCTTTTATGCCTGCCAAACAAGAGCTCTTTTTAGAGCAAGACCGTTACCGATGGGTGGGCGATGGTGTTTTCTTGCTTCCTATTGTTTTACTTTTTCTTTGATTTCTGGTTTATAGTAGGCTTAATTTTGGGTTTGGATGGTTTATTTTTATCTTCTTCCATTTTTTTTAAGCCTCTTCTGTATAGGTATATTAAGAAACCAGCAATAGAAAACATGAGAAAGAAATAGCAGTCTTTAAAATCCACATCTTTGTAAATAAACTGGTCTACCCAGATAACGATGAGTCCAAGGCTACCAAAAAGAAGGAAAGTGTCTAGATACTTTTTCATTACTAAAATTAAAATTTCAAAATATTAAATCTGGTTGGCGTCATAAATAACGCTTTGCAAAAATAACACGACAAAGGAATTAAGTTCTAAAATTAATAGGGAGATGATGTTTAGAATAAGTTTATTCTTCTAGCTGCCCTACTTTAACGAATTTTTCAAAAACAGATGCCGTATGTGGAGCATCGGCCAATTCTTCTGTGAGATCTTGACCCGCCCAGTGCTCATAATGCTTACCGTTTTTCCATAGTCTGGAGCTAGTTACGTCATAAATGATGCCGTTAAAGGCCACCCAGACTTCATCTTTATCTTGTCCGTTTCTTAAAGCCAGTTGTTGTTTTTTGTATTTCTTTAAAGCATCCATTGAAGAGGAAATGTCGTATTTTAAGTAGACAACAAGTTTTAGCTTATTAAGTTTGAAATAATTGGCAAAAAAATTGTGCTTTGCACTATTAAGAAATAATTTCGCATATATTTAAAAATCGAAAATTAAACGATTGAATGAAAAGAACAAGCAGTCTTTTAGCAGTAGCAGTGATGTTGGTTAGTTTTACTTTTTCTTGTAAAGAGAAGATAAGCCCCATCTCTGAGAGAATCGCAAAGGTTTGGGTAGCAAGGAATGTGGTTGAAAACAGTTCAACAGTTTATTCTTCTGGAGGAAGTTCGAATTTAAAGCCGGGCTATTCTGCCTACAGACTTAACCTTTCTTCTCCACCGCAAGCTTCTATAACAGAGATAGGTGGTCAGACTTTTACGGGTACTTATGCCGTTCAGGGAGAAAGTACTTTGGTGATTTCTGGAATTTCACCAGAGCCAACAGGAACAGGAGGGACATTGACTTTTACGATAAATAGTATTTCAGAGGACGGTTCAGAGTTTGTTATTACGATGAACGACATATATCCTAAAACAGGGAATACCACGAATAGGTATACACTTATACCACAATAAAAAACTTTATTTAAAAACTAAGGTGGGCAATTAGCCTGCCTTTTTTTGTTTATTCTAATCGAAAATGGAAAGAACGGAACTAGGAGATTTAGGAGAGTTTGGCTTGATAGACAGGCTGAAAGAGAAAGTTAAAATTTATCAACCTTCAACCATCTTTGGAATTGGAGATGATGCGGCCGTTATTGATTCTGGTACGCACTACACCTTGATTTCTACAGATATGTTGGTAGAAGGCGTTCATTTTGACCTTTCATACACCCCCTTAAAACATTTAGGTTATAAGGCCGTGGCCGTAAATGTGTCGGATATAGCTGCCATGAATGGTATACCTAAACAGGTTACCGTTAGTATTTCGCTTAGTAATCGTTTTTCGGTTGAAGCCGTAGAGGAGATCTATGCGGGAATTAACGCCGCTTGCGAGAATTATAAAGTAGATTTAGTAGGCGGAGATACCACTTCTTCTAGGTCTGGATTGGTGCTTTCTGTTACTGCAGTGGGTGAAGTGGCTAAAGAGGCTATTGCTTACAGAAGCGGAGCCAAGCCTAACGACGTGCTTTGTGCCACGGGTGATTTGGGAGCAGCATACTTAGGTTTGCAGGTTTTGGAGAGAGAAAAGCAGGTTTTTCTTGATAATCCAGAAATGAAGCCCGAATTAAGTGAGTACGAGTACATCGTAGGAAGGCAATTGAGGCCTGAAGGTAGAACTGATATTATCCATGATTTAAAAGAAAAAGGGATTGTACCTTCCAGTATGATCGATATTTCTGATGGATTGGCATCTGAGGTATTACACCTTAGTAAAAGCTCTGGTGTAGGCTTGACGGTTTTTGTAGATAATATTCCAATTGAGAATAAGACTTTGACAACAGCTAATGAATTTAATATCAGTCCAATAACCGTAGTGATGAATGGTGGAGAGGATTATGAACTATTGATGACGGTCAGTCAGGCGGATTATGAAAAGGTTAAAGCTATTCCAGAAATTACTCCGATAGGTTTCGTTACTGAGGATAAAAGCAATATTTTAGTCACAAACTCTGGCGAGAAAGTTCAGATTACTGCTCAAGGATGGAATCATTTTCAAGACAAAAAGTAACTTTATTATTCATTACATCTATTTGTTTCTTCTTAGGTTCATGCAGAATCTCTGAATCGAATGAAGCATTAGAAAACGCCCTAGAGGAAATTAAATCCTCTTATACACCAGATCAACGAACCGCTGTATTTACTTATGAGATCATAAATGATTCTCTTAAAGGGCAAACTGACAATGTTATTGTCAGCCAAAAGGTTAAAGATTTATTAAAAGGTGCTGGCATTACCAATGCCTTAGAAAAACTACCTTCTGAAGGCTTAAAGTCAGATACTTTGGCATATATCAATGTATCTGTTGGTAATATTAGAGCTAAGGCTCAAGAATCTTCAGAGTTATCTACACAGGCCCTTTTGGGTACGCCACTAAGAGTTTTGGAGAAGTCGGGATATTGGTATCGGGTTCAAACACCTGATGCGTATATAGGTTTCATAGAAAGCTCTGCTATTTCATTTGAAAACTTTTTTGACACAGATGAGGATAAGATACTTTACACAGAGCCTTTTGGTTTTAGTTATGCATCCGAGAAGGGAAGCGGTGCAAAAGTTTCGGATATCACTTTTGGTAATATTTTCAAACTTTTGAATAAGGGAAGTCAATACTCAAGAATTCAATATCCTGATGGAAGGATAGCTTATTTGCCACATCATCATTTGAAATCTTTATCAGACTTCGTCCATAATACTAAGCCTGAAAATGCACCTGATGGAAGTAAAGAATTGATGGGTGTGCCTTATTTATGGGGCGGTACCAGCTGGAAAGGTGTAGACTGCAGTGGGTTCACAAGGACCTCATTTTTGATGAATGGAATTTATCTCCCTAGAGATGCTTCTCAGCAGGCTTTGATTGGTGATGAAATTGATACTGAAAACGGTTTCGAAAATCTGATAAAAGGTGATCTTCTTTTTTTTGGACGACAGTCTGATAAAGGCCCTAAGGTTACTCATGTAGCCATATATCTTGGAGATTTAGACTTTATTCATTCTTCGGGCATGGTTAAAAATGGGAGCTTTAATCCTAAATCGGAGTTTTATGATGACTTTAATCTCAATAGGTTTCTGTTCGCTAAAAGAATTATTGGAAGTAATAATACAAGATATCTAAACCCAAAAACATTCTATTAAAATGAAGAAAATCCTGTCTTTTCTTTTTGCTTCTGCTTTACTGATTTCATGTAATAGTGGCCATCAGAAATTATCACAAAACGAATATGATGCACTTTCAGACGAACAAAAAAGAAGTTCAGCGTATGCTTTAGAAGGAATTGATTTAGGGGATAAGGATTTAGAAGTTACACTTTTTGCATCAGAACCAATGATGCGAAATCCTACCAACATGGATATAGATTCCAAGGGAAGAGTATGGATTTGTGAGGGGTATAATTACAGGTCTAAGCTTAATCCTAAAAATACGATAGATGAGGAAGGTGATAGAATCTTAATTCTGGAAGACACGGATGGAGATGGAAAAGCAGATAAAAGCAAGGTTTTCTATCAGGGCAAAGACATTAATGCTGCTTTAGGAATAGGCGTGTTTGGAAATAAAGTGGTGGTTTCTGTGAGTCCTTATGTTTTTGTTTTTACAGATGAGGACGGAGACGATGTAGCAGACAAAAAAGAAGTTTTGTTCGAAGGAATTGGCGGAGAAGACCACGACCACGGAATGCATGCATTTACTTTTGGACCAGATGGGAAATTCTACTTTAATTATGGAAATGCAGGAAAGGGTTTGTTGACTAAAAATGGGAAACCGCTTTATGATATTAAAGGAAGAGTGATGAGATCCGATGGTAAACCATACAGAGAAGGCATGGTTTATAGGGCAGATTTGAAAGGCGACAATGTCGAATTGTTGGCTTGGAACTTTAGAAATAATTACGAGGTAGCTGTAGATTCTTATGGTCTCATGTGGCAATCTGACAACGATGACGATGGCAATAGAGGGGTTAGGATAAACTATGTCATGGATTACGGAAATTATGGCTTTAAAGATGAAATGACAGGCTCAGACTGGAGAACCAGAAGGGTAAATATGGAGGATTCCATTCCATTGAGACATTGGCACTTAAACGACCCTGGTGTTGTGCCTAATGTACTTCAAACCTACGCAGGTTCTCCTACCGGAATGGTCGTTTATGAAGGTAAACTACTTCCTGAAAAATATCAGAATCAGATGATTCATACAGATGCTGGGCCAAACGTGGTTCGAGCATATCCTGTTACGGATGATGGTGCAGGATACACGGCCAAGATTTTAAATATATTGGATGGGTCTAAAAGGGATAGATGGTTTAGACCTTCAGATTTGACAGTGGCACCTGATGGCTCCTTGTTTATTTCAGATTGGTACGACCCGGGCGTGGGTGGGCATGCCATTGGCGATCAGAACAGAGGAAGAATTTATAGAGTAGCTCCTAAAGGAAATACTTATAAAGTTAACAAGCCAGATTTTGAAAGTCTGGCAGGAAACATTATGGCTTTACAAAGCCCAAATGTTGCTACCAGATATATAGCATGGAATAAACTTCATGATATGGGAACCGAAGCAGAGGATGGTTTAAAAGAGCTTTATAAGTCCACTGACCCTCGAATGAGAGCCAGAGCCTTATGGTTATTAAGTAAACTTCCTAATGGCAAAGATTATCTTACAGAGGCCTCAAAAGATGCAGATGCTCATATCAGGATTGTTTCTGTAAGAGCGGCTAGAGAATTAAAAGGAGATTTCTCCACCTTGTATAATGAACTGGCCGCAGATGCTTCGGCTCAGGTGAGAAGAGAGGTGGCATTGGCTATTCGTTATAAAAGTGCTCCAGAAATATGGCTGAAATTAGCGTCCATGTATGATGGGAAAGATAGATGGTATTTGGAAGCGTTGGGCATAGCCGCAGAGGATCAATGGAACGATTACTTATCTAAATATTTAGATGCCGTAGGTGATGGATGGGCTACTTCTTCAGCAGCAAAAGATATAGTTTGGAGAAGTAGAAGTTCTAGAACCTTAGATTTACTTGGACAGATAATAGCTAATGAACCTATGGATACTAAGTGGAGGTATTACCGAGCCATGGATTTTCAAAAAACTGGCGACAAGAATGGCATTCTGCTAAACCTGTTAGGCAAAGCAAAGGAAGTGGAAGAGAAGACTGTTATTTTCCGACAACTTGACATCAATGATCTTGGGGCTTATCCTAAATTAAAAGATGAGGTTTCTAACTTTGTGAACGAATTAAGTAGTGAAGACTTCCTAGATATAGTGGCCAAATTTGACCTAAAGGGTCAAAAAGAAGGACTCCTTAAGATTCTTAGAACGGACATTGAAACAAGCAATATTCAATCTGCTGCCAACACTTTTGTGAAATTTTATGGCATGGATGAAGTAAAGAGCCTTTGTCTGGATTCGGATATTGCAAAAGCGAAAAATGCAACCGAACGTTTTGGTGCTGTGGATTCTGAACCAATAACCAATTTGTTAATTAGTATTTTTCAAAATCCTAAATTGGATTTATCTCTAAGACAAGAAGCTATGAAGGCCATGAATGGCTGGGACAGCGAGTCGCGTCTATGGGAATTAATTAAGGCAGACAAAGTACCCGCAGACGTAATGGATATAGCCAAGGATCATATGATGAGAACTTGGCATCAAGACATCAGAGCAAAGGCTTCTGCTTTTTTTGGCGAAGACGAAGAATCAAAACTCGACCTTTCCAAAATGATTAAACAAACTGGTGATGTGGCCGAAGGGAAGAAGACCTTTGAAATGTTATGTTCCTCGTGCCACTTGGCAGGTGGAAAGGGCGTGGACTTTGGACCTGGACTTAGTCAAATAGGAGCGAAGCTATCTAAAGAAGGTCTTTATAATGCTATACTTAATCCTTCCGAGGGAATGGGTTTTGGATACGAAACTCAGGAGATAAAATTAAAGGACGGTACGCAGTTTCAGGCGATCGTGACTTCTAAGACTGAAAATGAATTAAATGTTAAACTTTTAGGACAATCTGAACAAACTATTTATTTACTGAAAGATGTAACCTCCGTAAAGCAGTTAAATATATCTCTTATGCCTAAATTTCCTTTCGAAGAGAAACAATTGGTAGATTTAGTGAGTTATCTGTCAAGTTTGAAGTAGATTAGGAATATTAAAGTGTGATTTTTTCTTGAGACCAAAATACCATTTAAAACCGTGGGAAATAGCTTGGCAGCGTAAACTGCGAGATTGGAAAGAATCACGCTTTGGTTTGAAGCTTATTCAGCGGATGCCAGCGAATTTATTAAGTAAAATACCCTATGAAGCTATCCCTTTCTGGATAGCTTCTGTGTTAGTGGGTCTTGTATCTGTAGGCTATGAGAAAGCTTTTGAATTTGTAGAAACGACCAGCATAGCTATCTTTGAATTTAATCCCTATTTAATTTTTGTAATAGCCCCGGTTTTTATGTTTTTAAGCTGGTATCTGGTGCAGCGATATGAGAAAAATGCCGGAGGTTCGGGTATTCCGCAGCTCATGGCAGCAGTCAATATTGCGGGTACTAGAAATGGTTTATTGGTGGATAAGCTTCTGAACCTGAAAATCATTTTAATTAAAATTGTTAGCAGTTTAGCATTATTGCTAGGTGGAGGTGCTATCGGGAGAGAAGGCCCAATGCTCCAAATTTCAGGTTCTATATTTGAAACGGTTTATAGGTTAATTCCAGAGAAATGGCCGAAGGTTTCTCAAAAAGTGATGCTTATTACCGGGGGAGCTTCTGGATTGGCAGCGGCGTTTAATACACCACTTGGGGGGATAGTTTATGTGGTGGAAGAGCTCACAAAATCACATATAGGTAAATTTCGTACTGCGGTTTTTGGAGCCGTTATCATCTCTGGTCTTACGGCTCAGTTGTTTCTTGGATCTTACCTTTTTTTAGGTTTTCCTAAAATAAGTAAATTGCCTTTTTTAAGTTTATTTTGGGTAGCTGGTTTTGCATTTATTTCCGGCTATTTAGGCTCCGTTTTCACCAAAGGCATTACAGAAATTTCAAAATTAAGGAAGAAAGTTAAAAAAGGAGGCCACCAGGTTTTGTTTGTTTTAGGCATTTCGATGCTCTTTGCCGCCTTAGTCTTTTTTACAGGGAATTTTTCTATGGGTACAGGAAAGCATTTAATTAATGAAATACTGTTTACCAGTGAGGAATTACCTTGGTTTATGCTTCCTGCTAGAATGATTGGCAGTTTGCTCTCATTTAGTATTGGTGGAGCTGGAGGTATTTTTTCCACCAGCTTATCATCAGGAGCGGCGTTAGGTCATTTGCTCGTAAGTACGTTTCATATGGGCCAAGAGAACCATAATCTTATGGTGTTAGTTTGTATGATTGGCTTCCTTACTGGAGTAACGAGATCTCCCTTTACAGCAGCTATTTTGGTGCTTGAAATGACAGATAGACACTCCGCCATTTTTTATTTTTTATTGGCCGGCATGGTGGCTAATGTAGCAGCCAACTTGATATCTACCAGTTCCTTTTACGCTCAGAAAGAAATAGAAATTTTCAAAGAGCTAGGATTGAGAACTAAATCAAAATCCTAGATCAATTCTTGTTTGCATATCGTTGTTTGGAAAGCCCAAGCCGGATGGTAAACTGGCTGGAGTATATCGTTCTAAATTAGGGTCATAAAGACCATTCTTAATAAACAGTGTTATCAGATCTAATTCGTTTTCTGTTAGATTCAGTGGCTTAAAGTTAGGGTCTAATTGAGCATTAGGAACTACAGGATTCTCAGAGACACCTTTGTTTTTATAGGCAACCACATCCCTTATTGATGTAAAAGATGCTCCATGTCCGTAAAAGGGAGAATCTTTTAAATTATAAATTTGAGGTATCTTAAACTTATACATGTCTTCAGGTCTGTTTGTAAAGCCTCCTCGACCTTTGTGTTCCACACTTTGATCAGTAACGTTATATACCTCTAGGTTTCCGTAGCTGCCTTTGGTTAAATCCTTCATGCCAATAGCCTTAAACTCCATGTTTGCTAAAGATGGTCCGTTATGGCAACTGGCACAGTTACCCTTACCAAAGAACAAAATAGCTCCTTGTTTTTCTTCATCTAGCAGTGCGTTATAGTCTCCTTTTAACCATTGCTGAAATGGCGATTGATTTGACAATAAAACCCTTTCATAAGCGGCCATTGCTAAAGAGCCATTCTTGTTTAACTCTTGAGGATTATTAAAACTTGTTTCGTCAAATGCCTTAATATAGAGATCTTTGTAGTTGCCTACATTGCTCATGAAAATCTTGTCGATCATTAATCTATGAACATCTCGACCCGCTATAGCTTGAGTTTCTATACCTTCAAAACCGAGTTTGTTCGTTGCTTTTGGGGTTCCAGCTGTCCAAGAAGCTTCTGTACCAATGTTTTTGTCCGTTCCGCCAAATTGACCATTCCAAAGAACTAATTTTTGATAAGCTAAATTCATAGCAGAGGGAGACCTAATAGGTTGCACGTCAATATTGGCATCGGCATATTCAGGGTTTTTCTTTCTGGCTTCACCATAATGACCAAATCCTATACCACCTTCGCCTATACCCTGTGGCATACAAGCTTGGAAACCCGCTTTGGCATGATGACAGCTGGCACAAGAATAGGTATTCATACCAATAGACTTGGTAGGATGTTGACCAATGCCCGTTTCATGAAATAATAGTTTACCCAGTTCTACTTTTGCAGCGGTAAGTTTATTTAGGGGATCTTGAGGTATCTTAGAGAAATCATCACTAGAAGGCATTTGATAAAATGATTTACCCACTCCATCTGAACTGGCTATAAGAGCATTCTCAAGGGCAATGTCGATGTCGTTAGCCTTAATCTCTAATTCATCTTTAGGGTTACAAGACCAAAAAATAGATGCAGACACTATAATTAGGATTGCTTGGTAGAACTTTTTATACATAATAGTTAGATAAGTGAGCTTCCTTTTGTGCTGCAAAAATCAATCCAGAACAGTTCTTAAAAGGGGCCAAAATTAAATAGAAATACTTACAGTACCATTCTGTAGACCTGTGTGACGATAGTGAAATTGAAAATCAAAAAGCATATTATTCATTTTTTGAATGGCATGTTTCTTGACTAGGCTCTTTTAGGTAGGAATCTTGTATATTTCGCTTTAAGAATTGGAGTTCTTTCTAAATTAATATAAATTTCGGATGAAATTTGATTGTGGTGAATAATAGGAAAGAACTAAAGTTTGGTGGAATACTTCTAGCGGTTTGCTTTTTGGCGAACCTCTTCTTAGTTCCTACTATACTTTTAAGCTTGCTAGAAAGAGAGGGTGATATTACCACCGCATCTCATTTAAGTAAAGCAGAAGGACCTCAAATTTTAGAAATAAAGATGTCAATGGCTCTCCCTTATGCTTCTGAATGGGATGCTCCTAAAAAAGGGAATGGGCTTTTAGAAAAAAATGGTGAGTTCTATACATTGGTAGAAAGGAATTTTGCTAATGATACGCTCTATTTTAAGTATATAAAAAACAATAACGCTAGAGAAATCTTTAGTATGCTATCTGATAGTGTAGGTGCTAGTGAAGACGACCCACTGGATCAGAATTCTGATAGACGCTCTCTGTTATCCAATTGGATGTTTTTGAAGCTTAAGACAAATTCAGATGATGGATTTCAGTATTTGAATCTTTATTTCACAGAAAAACTGCGAGTGATTTTTTGTCATAATGCTGCTTTTAACTCCGTCATATCTCTAATTGATACGCCTCCTCCGCAACTAATTTAATGTAAGGGCTAAATTTAAAAATCACCAATAGAGCATGTTGGTGCATTGCTGTATACATTAAATTATAATCAAGATGTTAAAAAAACTACTTGCAATATTACTATTGCTTATCATTCCTTATATATATGTTTCTGCACAAGGCTGTGTGGCTATTAGGCACTTTTCTACCTGTTCAGGAAATCCTAATTCTTCTCTTCAGACAGGTAAAGGTTACGCACTTTTTAGTGCCAACTATAGATATTTCAAATCGTTTAGACACTTTAGAGGAACACATGAAGAGCCAGACAGGGTGGCTAATGGCTCCGAGGTTATTAATTACAGTCATTCTTTAGATTTGAATTTTACCTATGGATTAGGAAACAAGACCTTCATTACGGCTAATCTCCCTTTAGTTTATAATGAACGCAGTTCTTTATATGAACATGGTAGAACAGAAAGGCATTCTTCGTTTTCAAAGGGTTTGGGTGATGCTAGAATAGGCGTGGGATACTGGGTGAGAGATGTAACCAAAGCTCATAACGCCAATATGTCTTTAAACTTGGGTCTTAAGCTTCCAACTGGGCAATATGGAGCTACGAGTACTTTCTATAATGTCGGTCCAAATGGAACGGATGAGCTAAGGCCAGTAGACCAATCTATTCAGCCAGGTGATGGCGGTTTTGGTGTTACTTTAGGTTTACAAGGTTTTAAGCAATTAGGAACGAGACTTAGCGTATATGGTTCTGGGTTTTATCTTTCTAATCCTAAAGAAGTCAATCATACAAGAACTTATAGAGAAACCTTAAGCCCTCTTTTAGAAAACGAGTCTATTATGTCGGTGACTGACCAATATTCCCTTTCTGCTGGACTAAGCTATTCATTTTTTAACCCAAATTTAAGCCTAAGCTTAGGGGGAAGATTTGAAGGCGTTCCTGTAAAAGATGTCATAGGAGGTAGCCTAGGGTTTAGAAGACCAGGAATGGCGGGCTCTTTAGATCCAGGGGTTGTTTTTATGAAAAATCAAGTGATGGTTAGTCTAAATGTACCGGTAGTGTTGTACAGAAACAGACCTCAGAGTTTGACAGACTTGGAAACTGAAAAACTCACGGGTACGCCAAGGGCGGGAGATGCTGCGTTTGCCGATTATCTAATCAATTTCGGTTTAACTATTGGGATAGGTCATAAAAGCACTGGCAGCCAAATACATTAAATCAGATTTAAAAGCACAAAGAGTATATGGCCGATTCATACTTCAAATGATTTCGGCTGTGTCTCATAACAAGATATATAATGATAGAAAATATAAGGTCTACTAGAAATGTAGATAAAATAAACAGAATGGCACTTTTTGTCGTGTTTTTTTGGTTTGGGTTTTTGAAAATTATTGGTGTGTCACCTGCAGAGGAATTGGTGGTAAAGTTGTTCAACTTAACACTTTCTCCATTCATGGATATTGATTCATTTCTAACTGTTTTTGGGGCTGGAGAATGTGCATTAGGGTTAATCTGGCTTTTTCCGAAACTTACCAAAATAGCATTTTATGCTCTTTTTATGCACATGATTTGTGCTTTCTTACCCTTAATTCTTCTAAGGGCAGAAACATGGCAATCTTTTATGATATTGACCTTAACAGGACAATACATTGTTAAGAATATAGTTTTGATGGCTTCTAGCTGGTATTTGTACACGAGCTATTCTGCTCTCGAAGAAACAGATCGTTTTAATGAAACAAAACGAAAGTTAGTACACGCCTAGGTTTTAAGTTTCTTCTTTTTGGCAGCGGGAAATAATACATTATTAAGGATGAGTCTATAGCCTGCAGAATTTGGATGTAAATTCAAATCTGTGGGCTCTTCACCCACATAATGCTGATAATCTTCTGGGTCGTGGCCACCATAGAATGTCCAAAACCCTTTGCCTACTGTTCCGTGAATATATCTGGCTTCGTTTAATTCTCTGTTTTCGGCGAGTATAACTACTTCAGGTTTAATAAGGTTTTTCTTGTATGCGGTAGTTTGCCCCATAAATCCTTTAATAAGGTTATGATGGTTTTGAGTTAGCATGGTAGGAATAGGATCCCATTTTGCTGAGAATTCGAAGAGATTGAAATAGTCATTATTTTCTTGTATGCCTCTTTCTTGGCTTGTATTGTCAATATTTGAAAATTCAACGGTATATGGGTCATAAATCAAAGAGAAATCTTTAAAAGCAAAAGTGCTATTAAAATCAAGTTTAGAATCGGCGGAATGGTCGGCGGCATCACCATCATAAGGTGTTTCTACAATATCCAATCCATCTGCGGCTAAAGCGATGTCATAGGTGTCTGTGGCGTTGCACATGGCAAACATGTAGCCGCCACCTAATACGAACTCTTTTATTCTTTTAACTACGGCCAGTTTAGATTGACTCACTTTATCGTAGCCAAATTTGCTTGCTATTTCCTCTGCTTCCATTTGCTGCTGCTGATACCAGGACTGGCCTCTCATTTTAATGAATTTGCCATATTGACCAGTAAAATCTTCATGATGGAGATGCAGCCAGTCGTATTCTGGAAGTTTTCCTTCTAATACCTCTTCGTCAAAAATCTTTTCATACTTAATTTCGGCATAGGTGAGTGCCATGGTTACGGCATCATCCCAAGGTTGAGTGCTTTTTGGTGAATAAACAGCTATTTTGGGTATCTTTTGAAGTTTAACGGCATCCATATTTGCATCTGGATTTTTTACTATCGTTAATATTTGAGCTCCGTCAGCTTCAGAAATTACTTCGTAACTAATATTTCTAATGATGCACTCGTTGATAAATTCTTGGGTCACTGGGACCATAAAACTGCCTCCTCTATAATTGAGTAACCAATCCACCTCGATTTCGTAAGTTGCCAATATCCAATAAACCAAACCATAAGATTTAAGATGGTTTGTTTGCGTATTATCCATAGGAATTAAGAGCTGATTGGCTCTGAGAGACCCAGAAATAGTCAAAAAAATGATAAGCGGCAATAAGACTCGTTTCATTGGTTTGTTAGTTTTAATTACTCTGTCCAATTTTGTAAATATAACCGATTTGGCTTCCGAATAGTGTAAGAAATGCTGTCAAATAGTTTAAAAATCAATAATTGTTCCAATTAGACGAGATGAATTTAAAAGAAAATGTTGCGGAGGGATTTAGATCTATTCAAGCCAATATGCTTAGAGCAGTTTTAACGGCAGCCATCATTGCTTTTGGAATCTTGGCATTGGTAGGCATTCTTACTGCTGTAGATGGTATTCAAAATAATGTAAATCAAAGTATGGCGGGTCTTGGTGCGAATACTTTTGACATTCTAGTGGAACAGCGACAAGGACGACGCAGTGGTATTAAGGAGAAAAAAGTTCCTCCAATAGTTTACAGAGAGGCCAAAAAATTTAAGGAGCTCTTTATGAAGGAAGAGACTGCTTTGGTGAGTGTATATACGGGTGTTACTGGAAGTGCGGAGGTAAAAAGAGGCTCCATCAAAACGAATCCTAACACCAGAATTATAGGTATAGATGAGGCGTTTTTGGGCATTAAGGCCTACGAGCTTCAAAACGGAAGAAATATTAGTCAGATAGACCTTCAATTATCCAGCAAAGTTGCGGTGATTGGATTTGAACTGGCTAAAACACTTTTTCCGAAAGAGTCTCCTTTAGAAAAGGAGATTTCTTTTTACGGAGATAAGTTTAAGGTAGTGGGTGTTCTTGATCAGAAGGGTAGTTTATCTGGAGGCGGAGATGATAGAGTTATATTAGTTCCACTGAGTGTGGGAAGGCAATATGATACCAATGGTTCATTTTCTTATGAGATAACTACTTCCGTTAAGAATGTTTCAAATATTGAAGAGGCCATAGGTGAGGCTACCGCAGTAATGAGAAGGGTGAGGGGAGATAAAATAGGTGCAGACGATAGCTTTAAGGTAGAAAGAGCCGATAGTCTGGTGAAACAAACAGAGGATATTACAGGAGGCATGCAGATAGGAGGTTTGGTTATATCTATCATTACGCTTTTAGGGGCTTCCATAGCTCTAATGAATATTATGATGGTATCTGTTACAGAAAGAACCAGAGAAATAGGCGTTAGAAAGGCTTTAGGGGCTAGCCCAATGAAAATAAGATTGCAGTTTTTAATAGAGGCGATTATTATATGCCTATTCGGTGGCATAGTAGGCGTGTTGCTAGGTATTTTGGGCGGAAACTTGGTTTCTTCACTCATGTTTGATGAATCTAGCTTTCTTGTTCCTTGGGGTTGGATTTTGATAGGCTTGGTGGTTTGTATTAGTGTAGGATTGCTTTCTGGTTTTTATCCTGCTTACAAGGCTTCAAAGCTAGATCCAATAGAATCTTTAAGATATGAATAGCAGGTAAAGTGGGCACCTAAAAAAGTTTTATAAAAAGATTTGAAAAACCTTTGTGAATAGTGTCCGATACTCTACTTTTGCACTCCCAACACGAATTAGGCCCAGATGGCGGAATTGGTAGACGCGTTGGTCTCAAACACCAATGGTAGCAATATCGTGCCGGTTCGACCCCGGCTCTGGGTACTTAAGCCTCTCTTTTTAGAGAGGCTTTTTCTTTTTAAGCCGTTTCCTTATTTTGGCATGGAATGCAGCCGAATCATTTTTTGGTTATTTGCATCTTAAATTTATTGACAATTGTCAATAAATTAATATTTCTTTTTATTGAACAAAATTTCCCAACCTCATGGCATAGTTTTCCCTTTTTTCAGATTGTAATACTCAAAAGTTTTAGTAAAAATATACAATCATGAAAAAGGTTCACATAGTAAACAGCAGTTTCTCAAGAAAGAAGAATTATCAAAAGCCTAAACTAAAAAACTTAGGTTCAGTGGCGTCTCTTACCCTGAAGACGGGTTCCGTATCCGATTTTGGTTCTAATCAGTTTCAACCTTAAATCCATACGCCATGAAAAAGATAATTTTATTTTCATTTCTCTTTATGCCTTATATATTAATAGGGCAATGCGTTTGCGGGGTTGGTTGGACTGTAGCCACTGGAGCAGCCAATTTACCATCAAATAATGGTGGGATATGTGTTGATTCCGAATGGACTGGCTTTATTACAGACCATTTAGGCGGGGCATCTATTTGTGTCACAGAAAATGGAAAATGGATTCCTGCAACTCCAGCCTTATCCGTTTCAGGGTTTTCTGGGAATTTTGATTTAGGCATTAACACCGGTGGCTTAGTGGAGATAGGTTTAGGTAATCCAGTAATTAACTTGGCAGGAAAAGTAAAGAATTACGGAGGATCGCTTATCTGTGATACATCAAGTCCGGTCACTTTTGGAGATACTTTATGGAATAATCTAGGTGGGTTACTTACCTTAAATTCGGGTTCATTACTTACCCAAAATCTTTTAAATTCGGGTATCATAAACCTGAGTTGTAAAAGCATAGAGATTTTAGGTGCTTCTAATCTTGGAACTATTAATATTAACCAAGACTCTATCAGTATAATACATAACAGACAGTATGCCGATGGTACAACTTATTTGGTCTCTCCTATACAAATTGGCGTTTTGAATAATTTTGCTCAAGTCAATTTGCTTGGAGATAGAATTGTCGAGATAGTAGCTGGTTGTTTGATAAATAATGATGGAGAAAATGCCGTCATGGACTTTGATGTCTTAGGTGAAGCAGGAATTAGACTAGCAGGATGCACCTTGAACAATTTAAATGGAGGAAGGGTGTTGGCCGGTTATTTAGAGAGTGCTCTAGGGACAATTACGAATGCTTCTTCTGCAAGAATAGATGTAACTAGGGATCTGTTTTCACACGGAGTATTTAATAATAACGGTTATATAGGAGTAGGTGCCGACCTCCAAATCGGAGTACCTGGAGCCACAAATATTCCAGGTGTTAATAACAACCAAATTATTGTGGAAGGTGATATTCTAATTAAGGGAAATATGATTAATGATGGTATCATAGCTGGAAGTGGTGAGTTTGTAGAGGGCTATATTGAACAAGTGGAAACTTGGGTAAAAAATCCTTTAGATCTTTTAGGTGCATTAATTAAGAAGGTTGTAGATGTGTTAAGAGGGGAAGATTTTCTCAGCGGTGATGGTGTCATTTGGTTGAGTAACCTTCCAAAAGATTCATTTCAACTAACCTCAATCATAGAAACTGGTGCTTTAACAAATAACACTTTAAAAACAGGGCCAACCATAGGGGTCAATGGGGGTGTTTTTCCAGTAAAGATTCATTCTTTGAAAGGAACGCAAATCGAAAAAAGGGTTCAGCTTTCTTGGGAAGTTTCGGACTATCAGGATTTTCATTCATTTGTTTTAGAAAGAAGCAGGGATGCAAAAAGCTTTGAGGGGATTGCAATGGTTAATAATGCCAATACCTTTATTTACAATGAAAATGATATGAGCCCAATCGAAGGGGTTAACTATTATAGATTAAAACTGAGGGATATGGACGGAGGTTTTGTCTTTTCCAAGATTATTTCTGTGAATTATGAAAAAGGAGGGAGTTATATGGTCTTCGAAAACCCTGTTAAAAATAATAGGATAGAAGTAAAGACTAATATGAATAACCCGATGGTCCGCATCTCTGATATAACAGGAAGAGATATTTCTTATAACATTAACCTAACATCAGAAGGATATCAAATTAGTCCAATAAACAGTCCAAGTGGTGTCCTTCTTGTAACATTTACAAATGAAAAGGAGAGATTAACCAAAAAAGCAATTATGCGTTAAACTAAAACTAGCTTTCCTAATAAGCTGTTTTTATAATGTGATATAAGCTTGAAAAAGCTATTCTACTGACCCGCTATGTCTTCTTTTCTTAAGAAGGTATAGTGGGTTAATTTTTTACAAAGAAAAGCGAAAGCATTCTTTTTATCAAATTTCAAACTATCGCTATGGTTTTGGGGTTAGGTTATCATTAAGTACATTGTTTTAATGTGCTGGTGTTTTTTATGTTTAGACAGTTAAATCATTGAAAACTTCTTTTAAACCTCCCTTTTGGCAGTTTAACGGCCATCTTCAAACCATTTATCCGAGCTTTTTTAGAACGGTAAACTTACCATATGTGAAAGAAAGGATTGAGCTACCAGATACCGATTTTCTAGATTTAGAGTGGGTTAAAACGGGTAGCGATAGACTTATATTAGTGACCCACGGTCTAGAAGGCGATGCAGGTAGACATTATGTCACTGGAATGATTAAGAAATTTGTAGATCAAGGTTTTGATGGTTTAGGCTGGAATTGCAGAAGTTGCAGTGGAGAAATAAATAGACTACCAAGGTTTTATCATCATGGAGATGCCGAAGATTTAAGGTATGTATTAGAATATGCCCTAAAGGAAATGAACTATAAAGAAGTAGTGGTGGCGGGGTTTAGTATGGGTGGTAGTTTAACTTTGAGACTTTTAGCCGAGCACCCAGAAAAACTACCTAAAGAAGTCATCTTTGCAGCCGTGGCATCTGTTCCATTAGATTTAAAAGATTCTGTTTTAGAACTTCAGAAAAAATGGAAACGCTTTTACATGCAGCGTTTTTTAAATAAGCTTGCTGTTAAGATTAAATATAAAGCAGGTCAGTTTCCTGATAATCCACTCCTTAATCACAAAGACCTAGATGTTACTTCCAAAGATTTCTTTGAGTTCGATAATAAATACACGGCACCACTTCATGGCTATAAGGACGCCATGGATTTTTACAAAAAAGCATCTGCTAAGCCCATATTGGGAAACATTAATGTACCTACTTTAATTGTGCAGGCAGAAAACGACCCCTTTTTGGGAAACTCCTGTTATGATTTAGGTACCGCAGAAAATAACAGTAAGCTTCATTTAGTTAAACCCAAAAAAGGGGGGCACGTTGGTTTTATGCAGGCTGGATCCGAAAGTACTTTTGTTGAAGATTTGGCACTAAAATACTATGAGGCTATATAGAAAAAGCCTCTGAAACGTGTCAGAGGCTCTTTTACCTTCATTTAAACTGTACCTAAAAGTCTTAATTCGAACCTCCGCCTGCACGGCTTTTTAGCTCTTCTGTGGCAGTGCTTCTCTTTCTGCTACCTTTTACGTTTTGGTTACCGAAATTATAGGTGAAGCTAAGATTTACATTCCTGCTTGTCCACCTGTTTTCGATTTTTAAATCTATGTTTTGATAATCAATGGCACCATTGAAGAAGGACGTCAAGAATATGTCATTGATGTTTAATTTTAAACGAGCTTTTTTATCCCAGAAACTTTTCTGAACTCCCGCATTGACAGAATACTGAGGAGAAGTTTGTTTTATAATACCCAAAACTTGCGGTGAGTTAAACCACATGTTAGCTTCAGCAGACCAGCCTTTTTTCATGGTAAATGTACTTCCGGTATAAAAGTTAAAGGCCACTTGATCTACGTCTAATACACCCCCACTTAAATTACTGTCTTGGTATCTTACATAATATAAGTTTACATTATTATGCATATTCCACCACTTCGTGATTGGAACAGGGAAAGATAGGTTTGCAGAATAATTCTCTACCTTTTCTAAATTGGTGTTTGTTTGAAAAGTTTGACGAGTTTGGTCATCTTGCTCTATTACGCCAAACATATTGTCCTTGGTATATGCGTAACCCAAGGTTAAAGATACCGCATTATTATAAGAGTAAGTAAGCTCTAAATTGTCGGTAAACTGCGGTTTTAAATATTCATTTCCTTTTTCAAAAGTATAAGGGTCTAAGAAGAATAAAAAAGGATTAAGTTGCTGATAGTTTGGTCTTCCAATTCTTCTGCTGTAAGAATACCTTAGATTGTTTTTGTCGTTTATTTTTTGATTCAAGAATGCGGTAGGGAATAAGCTTAAATAAGAGCGTGGCACTATTTTATTTAATGTCAAAGAATTACCCTCAGACTGCGTGTGCTCTGCTCTAAGACCTGTTTGGAAACCTATTTTATCCCATTGTTTTCCAATATTAAAGTATGCGGCATTCACAAATTCCGTATAGATGAAATGGTTAGTTTTACTTGGGTCAATAATCCATTCTTGGTCTATTCTTGTTTCAAACGCAAAGTCATTATCTGTTTTCACGAAACTCGTTTTAGCTCCAAATTCAATTTTAAATTTATCCGCTGTTGGTATTACAAAATCTACTTTAGCCGCATATATGTTGATGTCTGATGGTGTAGTGTTTCGCTGAAGAATATTATTGGTGATGATTTTGTTGGCGTCAAAATACTCTGTGTCAAAACTTTGAAAGGCATAGTTATTAAAACCGCTGTAATCTGCATCAAAAGTCATCTCTTTGCCCTTATCATTAAAGTTATGCTTTAAATTAAAATTGGCCGAGTAGTTCCAGTTGTCCATTTCTCGGTTAGATAATGGAATAAGTGAGCTTCCTGTTTCTATATCACTACGGCTTTCCATAATGTTTGTTAATCCGTTTGACTTCATGGTGCCGTTCCAGTTGTTGGCGTCTAGCATGACACCTATCGTAGTTTTGCTATTCGCAAAAAAGTCTGCTCCAATTCTAGCCGAGCTGTAAATTCCACTTCCGTTCCTTTGTGAAGTTTGGTCAAATGTACTTTTAAGTCCTTCAAAGTTAGTGGTTCTCATGAGGTGGTTATCGTTATAAAAAGCGTTTCTGCTTAAATTCCCTGTTCCAAAAACGTTAAACTTTTCGTTTCTATGGTTCAAGGACAGATTAGCCGAGCCTCTGTAAAGATCATCAGTAGCTTTTGGCAGATAGGCGTCTCCAGCAGATAAAACTAAGGTACCGTTGGTTCCGAATGCCTTGTTTTTCTTGAGTTTGATGTTTATGATACCTGAGTTCCCTGAGGCGTCATATTTTGAAGAAGGATTGGTGATGATTTCTATAGAGGTAATTTCATCTGAGTTCATGTTACTCAACATTTGCATGAGAGCCTCTTCAGATAAATAACTCCTTCTTCCGTCAATTTGTACCAGGACACCATTTTTGTTTTTTAATTTTAGGGCATTGTTTTGTCTATCAACTACCACTCCTGGTGCTTTTTCCAAAACTTCTAGGGCGGTGTTGCCACTTCCCACGATACTGTTTTCTACATTGAGAACCATGCGGTCTATCTGTTGTTCTATGAATGGTTTTTTAGCTACGACAGTTACTTCACCAAGTTCATTTGCAGATATTTGAAGTTTGACAGGTTGAAATTTAAAGATGGGCGAATCTGAATTTAATTTGAATTTTGGAGAAAGGAAATCTAAATAACCTACCATGGATATTTTCACAAAATAGTTTCCAGATTTTATGTTATCCATGAAGAATTCTCCGTCCATATCGGAAGCAATGGCTCTGGACAATGTGCTGTCCAAGGAGTTTAGTAAAAGAACATTGGCAAACGGCAGCACATCTGCATTTTCGTCAAGTACTTTTCCTGTGACCGAATAAGTAGACTGTGCCCATGAACTCAATGTCATTGTAAGGGCGAAGAAGGTAAGTAATAGTTTTTTCATTTTTTTCATTTTTTTTATGTCGTAATAGCTTTTTTAGATCAAGGAGAAACAGAGGGTTGAACAACGGGTTCCCTTTAAATCTTGGTTCAAAATTATGGGTATTATGCATAACAAGGTAATAGTTTATACACAAGTGGTTCAATAAACTGGATGAGTGGTTTTGAACTAATTTGTACTTCAGATGACGAGATGGCTCAGGAAGTTGCAGTATCACTCATCTGAAAAATGACATAGCGGTGAAAGGCTTTATTTGGAAGTTCAAAGTGTATTAGTTGGAGATAAATGGCATTTATTGATATGTGGCATCTTGAACCGGATATAAATAAAGCCTCCCAATGTTTGTAGGAAGGCTTTTGAGATCTATTTTTTTTGAAGGGTTTCAGTTGGTCTGAAACTTTGCTAAAGCCGCTCCAGTCGTTTTTTGCAATTGCTTTCTAAAAAATCTGGTGTTACCGAGTAAAATGCCTTTCCATCCCATGGCTTGCTTAGCCCAAGTGTATAAGTTGAAAGTATCAATATGTTCAATAATTTTCCCGTCTTTGAATTTAAATTTCCCCAAAACTACATTATGAACTTTCTTGCCCGTTTTGCTAAAAGTATAATGTGCTTCCCATTTGACAAGTCCTTTGGTTTGGTCGGCTATAGGTTCAGAAAAGGTTATTACGGTATCAGTTCCGCCGTTCTTACAGAGCATTCTCCACATATCTTTAGCGTCTTTACCTTTTAATACTCCAAATGCAGGGTCTTTAAAATAAATGTCATCGTGATAGTAAGAGACCATGGCTTCGGCGTCTTTTTCTGAAAACGCTGTGTAGAATTTTTCTAAAACTTCTTTCATTGCAATTAAAACAATTAATTAGACATCCATTTGTCCAGTTCCGTAATATCTTTCTGTTCCAACTTTAACTGAGAAACAACTTTGTTTCTAGATGGAAAAGCGATCAACATAACCACCAAAATAGCCAATGATATAAACAAAAACTGGGTTTCCCCTGTAAGAATGGCAGCCACAGAAGCTATCACTGCGGGTATCGCTAAACAAACATTTTTGATCAAAGTGGACTGTTTAAAATGCCCAAGTTTCTGGCTAAGTCCTTTCGTTTTTAAGGCTGTTTTTAGGTGCTTATTACCTAAATAAAATGAAGCAGAAAGACCTATAACGATGGACATAGGAATAGCTTTAAAGAGAATATCCATATAATCTGCATTTCGGCCAGCATTACCAGACTGAATGAGATAAAAGGAAACCGCTGCTAGAAGTAAAATTCCGAAAGCACTGATCATATAAATTTTTTGAATTTCTTTTAGAGGATTGGTATTATTCATATTTTTTAGTTTTTAAGAGCTTAGTTTAACGCTGCTTTTTAAAACGCCTAGTTTCATTATTTCGCCACACCTCACGGCTCGGTTTTCTTGGGCATGCCCAATCGGAAAATCATACGAAACAGGATAATCATATTCACTTACATGATCTTGAATTATTTCAAAGGCAGATTTCCCAAAAGGTGTGCTATTGTCTTTATTGTCAGTAAATTGTCCCACTATAAGGCCTGCCAACTTACGCAGTTTTCCGGCTCTTTTTAGCTGAACCATCATCCTGTCCATATTATAATAGTATTCTCCTACATCTTCTAGGAAAAGAATTTTATTGTCAAAACTTATGTCTGAGGGCGAACCAATGTTATGAGCCAAAAGGCAAAGGTTTCCTCCAATAATTTGACCTTTAGCCTTTCCTATCCTATTAAAATCGTGTCCACGTTCTTTGTAGGAGAGTTTTTTGCCCATAAGAGCATTTTTAAGCGAGGTCGTGGAGGTTTTATCGTTACTTAAGGTGACCATCATAGGCCCATGAATGGACTGATAACCTAAACTTTGTATTTTCTGATGAACGACCGTAATATCCGAAAAACCCACAATCCACTTTGGATTTTCCTTAAAGGCCGTCCAGTCCATTTTGTCAATGATTTTTGAAGCACCATAGCCACCTCTACCCGCTATTATCGCTTTAAGCTTAGGATCATCCAGCATTTGTTGAAATGAGCTTATCTTTTCAGAATCTGTTCCAGCAAAATTATGATAAACATTAAGCACATTATTTGCTAACTGTGTTTTGAGTCCAAATTGTTCATGCATGATTTCTTGACCCAATAAAAGCCGCTTCTCATCTAAAACAGAAGATAAAGAAACCACGGCTATTGTATCTCCTTTTTGAAGAAATGGCGGACGCTTAAGTTCCTCTAATCTCATTCTATTAAACTCCAAATTGTGTTAAATGGTGATCTATATGCTTATAAAACATGGTATTCCATTCACTTTCGGTTAGTTTTCCAAAAGAATTGGATTCTTTACCATCAAAATAACTACCACCTAGTTGCTGCGTTTTATTAAGAAATTCAATCAATCTTTTCTTCTCCTTTTGGAAGTCTCTTTTATCCGTAATCACAAAAGCCGGTGCCGTAGGACTATTTTTTTTGTATGGCTTAGGACCTACCACAATGCCTTTTACAAAAAGCTTCATAATGATTTTTTTGAACGCTCCCGCTTTTGGAAAGGAGTCGTCATAAATCATGTCGTAGGTAACGCAGTTATGAGCCAACATCTGTGCCACAGTCATTTTACCCCATAGTGCCTGAGTTTCAGGTGTTAGCTGATTTATTCTGTGAATAACTTCATTTGTAACCGCCGAATCGAAAATGTTTTTCATGGTACTTTTTAGTATGAGAGGCCAATATATACAATTCCTCTTTCGCAAAAAAAGAGAGCTATGAGATAAATTCTGTGCTACAAGACCTAATAAGCCTTAAAACTCTTTAATACGGCTAGGTTCGTAGCCTATTCGCATGGCCATAGTTTCGTAAGTTCCATTTCCTAAAATGAAGGGTTCTGTATAAACTTCCCACCTCTTAACGCCTTTTATACGGTAGGCAATAGAGGCTCCTTCGGTCATGCTCATGAGCTTTGCCTTATTACCGGTTTTATAAACAATAGGGTCTGAGGTGATTGGTGCAGAAGTACCTCCATTCCACATATTTTTTAGCATTTCTGCCTCTGGAATAGCTCCTAAATCTTCAGTATATGCTATCCAATTGTCCATGACGTCTCTTAATCGCTTAATCTCTTTTGAATAAGTGGGGTCTTCTGCCAAGTTATTTAATTGGTAAGGATCTATTGTCCAATCGTAAAACTCTTCTTTGGGCTTGGTTTCTTGAAACCAGAAGGACTGCTCTTTATTAAGTTTTCCTTCATCTTTCATGGCCAGAAGCATTTTCATGGTAGGAATTCCTTTCCTAAAGTCCACATCCATATATAATGGTTTTTCAGGTTCATAATTTCTGACATATTGAAATTTCCTGTCCATGACCGATCGAACGCGGTCATAATCGTTGTCTATTCTGTCTCTAGCACCAAAAATAAATTCATGATCGTTGTCGGATTTGAATTCGCCCAAAAAAGCCTTTCCATGCATCTGAGAAGGTTTTTCTATACCCACTAGTGATAACATGGTTGGTGCAAAATCTATAGCATTGATAAAATCGTTGTTTCTAGTACCCGCATTTTCCTTGTTTGGAAACCTCGCAATTAAAGGAATATGCAAACCTCTTCGGTAAACTTCTCTTTTATAAAAAGGAAGTCCGTCTCCATGGTCTCCCCAGAAAAAAACAATGGTATTCTCTAGGAGTCCGTCCTCTTCTAACTTAGCCAGTACTTCACCTATTTGGTCGTCCAGTTCAGAAAGATTACTGTAATGCCTGGCTACGTCCGTTCTTGAGGTTATATTATCTGGATAGTAGGGTGGAAGAGGCACTTTGGCTGGATCCACTCTTAGCTCATGATCGGCTCTCGCCCAAATTTGAGATTCGTGCGTAGTCGTGAAATTGATAACACAGAAAAAAGGCTGATCCTTTTGTCTTCCTCTCCAGTCTGCTGTTTTACTTACTTCATCCCATACGGTAGGAGGGGCGGTAAATTGATAGTCTGTTTTGTCGTTATTGGTGGTATAATACCCTTTAGCTCTTAAGTATTCAGGGAAACATTTCACATCTGCAGGTGGTACGGAGTTGTACATGGACGGCAGACCCAATTCCACAGGCTCATGTATGCCCATGGTTCTCATATGCTGCCCACCGTTACTGGTTTGATATCTACCCGTAATAATAGCATTTCTACTAGGCGAACATACGCCTGCAGATGTATAAGCATGGTCGTATACAACACCTTCTTTTGCTAGTCTATCAAGGTTTGGAGTAGCTATAGTGGAGTCGCCATAAGCTGCCATTCTGGGACTTAAGTCTTCTGCCGAAATCCATAAAATATTGGGCTGAGGGGGGACGTTTTCTTGAGACTCTTTAGTCATAGATTGATTGTCAGAGCCACATGAAACGATAAGGAAAAGAGAGAGTACGAAAAGTATATTTTTAAATAACATAATACTTAAAAGTTTTTTAGTCCTAATTTTTGAGCTTTTAACGCTAATTCCATGGTCAAGAAACAGTGTTCTTGTGTCATAGCGGTATTTGTTCTATTTAATACATCATCTACCATTTGAGAACCAAAGGGTAAATCTACGTCTTTGCAGTCCATGTGAATGGTATCTTTTCCGTCGACCAGATAAAGGTGGTTTCCTGAATCAAACCTCGCGATATCAATATTTTTCCTTATTTCAATAAAGCCCTCCGTTCCCAAAATTGTCAATCTTCCATCTCCCCAGGTTTTAAGGCCGTCAGGTGTAAACCAGTCTATTCTCACATATCCAGAACCGCCATTTCCGGTCACCATAGCATCCCCGAAATCTTCAAAACCGGGGTATTGGGGGTGATTGATGTTTTTTACTTGAGCGGCCAGAACTTTGGCTTCCGTAGAATTGGTAAAGTGTAAAAATTGGTCGAATTGATGCGAAGCAATGTCTGTAATAATACCACCTACTTGGCTCATATCGTAAAACCAATCTGGACGAGTTTCAGGTCTCATTTTATGCGGCCCAAGACCTATCGTTTGAATTACTTTTCCGATAGCCCCACTTGCCACTAATTCTGTGGCCTTAACCGTCGCTCTGTTTTCAAGTCTTTCGCTGTAAACGATGCTATAAATTTGCTTGGTCGCTTTTTGTACTTTTCTTACTTCTGCCAGTTGTTTCAAGGTTGTAATGCCTGGCTTGTCAGACATATAATCTTTTCCTGCTTTCATTACTCGAATTCCTAGCGGAGCTCTTTCAACGGGTATACCAGCACTTAGCACCAGTTTAATGTCAGGATTTTCGAGTATTTCTGCTTCACTTTTGGCAAGTTTAGCCTCGGGGTATCTTTTACCAAAAGCCGTATTCAGTTCTTGTTCTTTGGCATAAAACAAAACCAGTTCTCCTCCACCTCTTTTAATGGCTTCTGTCATGCTGTAAATGTGGCCGTGATTCATGCCTATGACGGCAAATTTCAATCTAGGCTTTGCCCAAGTTTTAAGTGTAGACGATGACGACGCTATGATGCTTTTCTGAGCAGAAAGGTTTAATGGGACAGAGCCTAATAAACCCAAACCTGCTGAGTTTATGGCAACATTTTTAAGAAAGTTCCTTCTATTATTTTTCATTATGATTGGGTTGAATTCATTTTTCAATTTTGTGTAAAAGTATTTTTACTCCTTAAAGTTTCCTAACTGGTCTTCCCATGAGTAGGTTTTGTAAGTGAGTTTAAATCCTCTAGTAGGAATGTTAAGTTTTTCTTGAAGCAAATACTTTATGCCCTTGGAGCCACCAAAATCTCCTCTATACCAGCTTAGTAAGCTGCTGGTTTGGATTTCCATGGTGTCGTAGAAAATAGAGGTCTCAGACTCTAGGAATGACATCGTAGCCATTTCTAGCTGTTGTTCTATCTTCTGTGTATGATAAAAAGCGATAGGTGGACAGCTCTTTGCTCCGCAGTTTAGAGCAAAATGGATTCTATAATCAATTTTATCGACCGCGAGTTTTTTTAGTAATGCAGGTGCGAATAGGTTCGGGAGATATCCTAGAGAGGCCTTTATCCGATTTTTTCTTAATATCCCGTGTTCAATGTCGTCTAAACTCAATTTCTGACCAGCTATATCAATCGCCTTTGTGGTGTAAATCTCTGACAGATTTACCATATTTTTCTTTCTAAGAATTTGATAAAATGCATTATAACAGTTTATCCAAAAGGCTTTTTTACTTTCATCATTAGAAATTTCGTTTTCAAGTTCTTTTAGGTCTAGCTTAGCCATTTGGGCTTCTAGTGCTGAAGTCTCTTCATTCTTTTTAACGGCTAGAAGAAGGTCTTCAGAAAGTTTATTTATCATTCAAAATTGAATTTAAAATCTGGAGAAAAAATATGTTCTCTTTTTATAATGGACAATCCTTTGGCCAGTTGTTCGGGGTTGGAATCTGCTAGGTTTACTTGTTCACCCAGATCTTCAGCAATATTGTATAATTCCACTTTGCTTTTCGTACTGTCGTTTACAAAGAGTTTAATGCATTTCCAGTTCTCATCGAAGATTACGGCCTGTTTTCCGCCTTGTTCGTAAAACTCCCAATAGAGGAATTCGTGTTTTGGTTGTTCATAACCAAGCAAAGTTGGTAAAAAGGAAATGCCATCCGTTGGATGTTCGTCACTCACGTTTACCAAAGCCTTCAATGTAGCAAACAAATCTACAAATCCAGATACATGGTCAGAGGAGGTTCCTGCCTTTATTTTTTCTGGCCATCTGGCTATGGTTGGTACCCTAATTCCGCCGTCATAGAGATCTCTTTTTATACCTCTAAGGTCTCCATTGCTATTAAAAAAATCTGGGTCTGCTCCACCTTCCGCATGTGGGCCATTATCAGAAGTGAAAATCACGAGCGTTTTATGGTCTAGCCCCTCGCTTTTAAGTTTTTCCATAACCAGACCAACCGTTCTGTCCAACTCAGAGATCATGGCAGCATGTCTTTTCTGGTTTTCTGGCCAATCTTCATCGGCATAAATACCGAGGTCTGGTATTTCCATTCCAGATTCATTAAAGTGCTGTGACTCATTATTGGCATGAGGCACTGTAACAGGCAAATACAAGAAAAATGGTTTGCTTTTGTTCTCTTCAATAAATCCTATTGCTTTTTCTATGAATTTATGATTAGCGTAAGTTTTTTTATTGGTGGAATGTCCGCTTATACCGGCATTATTTCCTGTGGTCATGTATTCCACTTCATTTCCTAGGCTGTCTTTCAACTCATTTTCATAAAGCCAAGCGGGGTAATGGTTATGAGCATGGGCTTGGTTTAGATAACCATAGAAGTAATCAAAACCTTGTTTGTTTGGAATACCAGAACTTTGCTCTTCGCCTAGTCCCCATTTACCCACAATCCCAGTGACGTATCCCGCCTTTTTTAGTAATTCTGCTACAGTGAAGTCTTCGTCTTCTAGTGGCACCCTTTTGTTACCTCTAATTCTGGCGTGCCCATTATGCTTACCTGTCATTAAGGTGCATCTTGAAGGAGCACATACGGTGTTTCCTGCATAATGTCTGGTTAACATCATACCCTCAGTAGCCAGTTTATCAATGTTTGGTGTCTTAATTAATTTCTGACCAAAAGCTCCAACATCGCCATAGCCGAGGTCGTCTGCCATAATGTATACGATATTTACTTGGGAGTCACTGCCTTTTTTACTTTCTGTGCACGAGCATATCAACGTACTAAGAAAAAGGAGTAAAGAGAGTTTATTCATGATTTTTAATAGGGTTAAAGCATGAAGATAGTGGGTTACCCGTTATCATGCAATATCAAACTCAATCTTAATGTAAGCTCGAATAAGCGGTACTATTTGAATAGCCTTTTAATGCTTCCATTTAGAAATTAAAATGCTAAGCTTTGAAGAAGTGCAGTAAGTGTGTTTTATCTTAAAAATTCTTTTCTTATGCCTGATACAATTGAAGTTATGAAGAAAAAGTGTTATATATTCCGTACATTATTCTCCTATTTTTATGGAATAAGTTTCATCTCCAAAGCGGTCTTGATGTAAGTGGAGAAAAGGACCAAGGAATAGAAGAAAGAATTAGTAGAAGGGCAATTGTGAAAAAAATGGCTATTATCTTAAATTTTTCAATGTCCAGATCGGACTTCTTTAATTTTGCTTCACCTATACTTATCAATGAAACCGAAATGACCATAATCGTAATATGCTCCATGCCAAAGAAGCGGATTTCTCTCATTTGAATGGACGAAGGGAGATGGAACCAAAAGTGCTTGACAATTGGACTTAGACTATAGAGCAAAACTCCAAAAGTGAATTGCAGATAGACTATTGAAGTGGTGAGTTTAAATAACCTTTGGTCAAGGATGGTAAACCTTTTATGATTTATCCATCCTTGATATGCTTTAAATGTAGAAATTAATAATGCCAACAATACTAACCAGCGAATGATTGAATGGCTGCTAAGTAGAAATTGATACATTTAATTTTAGATTATAAATTCTTGCTCCAAGCGTTAAAAAGTAAAAGTTGCTTGTCGTTAGGGTTGACTATTTTTCTTATTTCTAAGTCTTTTCCTTCACCAAAGAAACTTAATCCTATTTTATCAAGATATTCTTTATGAGGAAGCGGCTCAGCGTTTTCAATATAATCGTGAATAAAGTCTGCAATTTCTGGGTAAGTCATTTTAACTAAATCCTCGAAAAAGTTTTTTTCAGAAAAAGGTCTACCCTTTCCATATTTACTCACCAGTTCTAACATAAGTTCTCTCAATCCTCTTTTTCCATTGGATAGCTCTAGTAGCCTGATGTCTAGATAACCTGCTACCAATGCCCCTTTATAGTAGATATTGCCATATTGTTTAGCTCCATCTTCATTGAAAGACTCTTCTGCTATTCTTGCAAGACTCCAAGATTTGTCAAAATAATTATCATTGATAAGGACTTTTTGACGGATGCCATTTTTGATATAGGAGTCAAAATCAACTACACCACCTCGATATAATAGAATGTTAGATGCCCATTCTGTAACCCCTTCATATAACCACAAATGCTTTGATGGCGTAGGTTCTACAAAATTGAAAGACTCAATAATTTCTGAATGAATATTTAAAGGGGTTACAATATGGAAAAACTCATGAGAAGCAATATCTGTAACCTCTTTCATGTAAGCCGCTGTAGGTTCGTTCTCGGCTAGGACGTATTCAGAGCTGTAAGCGTGTTCCCAAGCTCCGGTTACTCCATCAGGATTAGGTATAAAGTAGTATAGAAAGGTATATCTATCAACAGGAAGCTTTATCAGAAATTGGTTAGATGCCTCTAACATTGCTCTCATGTTTTCAAGTAGGGCAGGAGAGGTAAATTTGCCGTTTTCAGAATAAGTGAAAATGCGAACAGGCGTATCTGCCACTTTGGTTTCTGCAAAAGTCAAATTTCCAGTAAGAATAGGGGAGTCTACTATTTCATCGAAAGAGTCGGCCCATAGAAAACCCTCAGCCTCTTTAAGAGCCGTTCCCGTTTGCCATCCATCTCTTCCTTTTATGCTCAGTTTTATGGGTTGGCTTTGTTTGCCGCTAAAGTATCCTATCATGGTATGAGCATTAATTAAGGAATGGTCATCCTCAATGCTACTGCCACACATCATATAAACTGGGTAAGATTCGACTTCGGTGTCAAATGTCTCAGCGACATTATAACTTATACTTTTTACTTTATTTGCCTTAGAAATGATATATTGATTGGGTTCTTTATAGGAAACTTTTATCTCTTTCCCTTTTTTATTAAACGCTTTAAAATCACTAACAAAGCGGCCAATGTTTTGAGTTTGGTAAGTGCCTGGTGCGGTAGCTGCAAATTGATATAATCCCTTGTTTTTGCTTAAGGGTTCTGCCAAATTAGCTGAAACGTAAAAGGTATCCGTATTTTGGGTGACGTCAATTTGAAATTCAATTGGTGTTTGAGCAAAAGTCAAAGTTGAGACAGAAAAAAGAAGAAGAGTTTTAATTAAGTTCATTTAGATTGATGATTTTGAAGCCACAAAAATGAGACTTTTTGATAAAAAAGTAATTAGAATAGTGTATGTTCTTAGGGTTATGTCTGCTTTTGAGTCAATTATATAGAAATTCTATGGCATATTTGAAGAACTTTATAATTTGATAATCGTTTAGACTTTATTACTAATCTATTTCGGTCTATATTATACTTATGAGATACACCATTCTTTTGTTTTCTATTTTATTGGGTTCTGTGGCCTTAACACCTTATGAAATAACGTTTTCCGAGGTTTTCAATGCCAATGAGGACGATGTTTATACCCTTGCCACATTTTCTCAAGAGGATGTTATCGGTAAATTGCTTAAAGAACCTACTCACGCCAAATTTGTTGAAGAATTTGATGCGAAATTTGGAGATGATTTTAATAAGAAGATTCAATATGAGAAGTTAAACCAAGTTAGTGTGGATGACTGGGAATTAAGTCTTTTTGAGGAGAGAAATAAGCAAATGGAGTTTCTCAAGTCTTATGTTAAATACGACGGACTTTCAGAGGAATTTATAGACTTAACTCAAGCCAACATTAATTATAATTATTGGCATTTGCTTTTGGCTTACGCTATTAACAGAAGTAACCAAAATACCGGATTAAAGCAAGTAACATCTCTGCCTAGAATTATGACTTCCGCTTTAGATTTAAATAAGATAAATAATCCAAAAAGATTGCTGTCTAAATCTTATAGGGAGTTTTTGCCCTATTTTGTAACGTATTTTAATTCTGAAAAAAAAGGTTTTAATAAATATGCAGACGGTGTTTTATCCATGAAAGATAAAGCCGAATTTGCGGAAGAATATTTAAGAGGTGATGTTTTAGATTACACTTTAACCAGACTGATAGAGAATAACTATAAGGTGCTGAGCACTTCTGCTTTTAGGTTTTGGACTAGCCAGGTTTATTGTGACAAATTGAAGGAATTCCTGTCGGACTCTTTTTATGACGAACTGTTAACTGCAGAAACTAGCAGAGCAACGGAACTCTCTAAAGCAAAAGAAAAGGATACTGAATTGCCCGCAATAATGGATCTAAATGACCACGCTTTTACTTTTGAGAAATTTAAAGGTAAGGTAGTTTATGTAGACTTTTGGGCAAGTTGGTGTGGACCATGTAGGCAGGAGTTTCCTTATAGTAAGGCGATGCATGAAGGGCTTACAAGTAAGCAAAAGAAGGAGATAGTTTTTCTTTACATTTCTATAGACGAAGACTTAGACAAATGGAGGGGGGCAGTTCAGAAATTAGGTTTAGAAGATTTTGGAGAAAATGGTCATTCTTATGATGTTTCTATAAAATACAGGGTTTCTAGCATACCGAGATATATGGTTATCGACAAAAAAGGAATTTTGGTAAATGATAATGCTCCAAGACCAAGCAGTGAGGAAACTTTGCCGTTATTATTAGAGTTACTCTAGTGAAAAAAACGGTGCTTTTATATAATTTTACTTTCAGAAAAAGTTAGACAATATGTTCAAAATAATTTTAATCGTTATACTCATAATTGCCTTTGTACCGCCAGTAAGAAGATTCTTATTTTGGTTGATTGTAGGGAAACAAATGGTCAATGAGCAGAAAAAGGCCAACAAGGGTCAGCAATCTAATATGAAGCAAGAAGGTCAAATAAATGTTGACTATGTTCCTAAGGATACAGACACTAAGGGTTTTAAGGGAGGCCAATATGTAGACTATGAGGAAGTAGAATAATTAATGTCATATCTTGGCAATTCGGGATGGAATTATTCCGTTATCCTATTTTTTGATAAACAACATTTTTGAGTATGTTAAATAGATTTTTTAGAGTAACTGCTTTACCTCCTTATGTAGATTTTGCCATTTTCTTTTTAAGAGTAGGCATGGCCATTTTAATGCTTCCTCATGGATTTAAAAAGCTGCAAAAAATCTTGAATGGAGAATTTGGCTTCTCAGATCCTATAGGTATGGGTCAAGGATTTTCCTTGATTTCTGCAACTTTCGCCGAACTAGGATGCTCTCTTTTGCTATTGTTCGGGTTGTTTACCAGACCGGCATTGTCCATCCTCATTTTTACACTTTTCGTGATTACTTTTGTTGTGAAAATCTCAGAAGGTTTTGATGGCATGGAAAAAGGACTACTTTTTCTTATTCCTTATATTTCTTTATTTATGTGGGGTCCAGGTAGGTACTCTTTGGATTATTATATTTTTGGAAGAACTAGAAGGTCGGTTAGGTTTTAGATGTAGCGTTTTCGGCGGCATTTTTAACCAGAGATAAGTCATTAACTCCTTCAAAGCCACTAAAGCCACAATAAATTCTAGTGTCGATGTCAAGTTGAATCGGCTGGCCACCTTCCCATCCCATCAAATCAGGTAGTTCAATTCCGAAATCTTTATAGTTTATTCGTCCAGAAAATACTTCAACCTCGTATTCTCCTGTCTTCATGTTTGTAATCCATACTTGGGAAGCTTTTCTATATGCGATATCATAAAATCCTCTACCTCTTACTTTGTCATTTCCCCAGATTTTTCCGTAAACATTTCCAGGATCGTCTAAAATGCAGAGAGCTACATTTCCTTCTGATATATTCCAATCTAAAGGACTGTTTTTAAAATTTGGTATTTCGGCTGTAATGGTCAATATCATTCTATCTATGACCATTTGCAATTCAGATTGGCTCATTTATTTAAGGTTTTAGATCCTAAATATGAATAAATATATTTAAAAGAAACTTCGCAAGTCCTAATAAATATTTACCAATAAGTAAAAGAAAGGTTAATGACTGAAAGATATGAAGGAAAAGCTGTCAGGACCAAATGAAAGGATTTTTGACATTTTTGTAATTGATAATTTCCATGGATATCGTCCCAAAAGAAAATTCAATTTCCATTCTAATAGGCACACGGTTTTCATCGTCAGAAACGAATATTCTTATGGCCTCATTACCTTCAAACAAATCGTTTTTAGGAAGTATAGGGTTTAGTTTGAGAACCCTCATTTTACCAAAACGAGTCTTGATTTCATCTTTACCTGCATATTTAACCTGCATGTTATAAAGCTCGTCATCAAAAAACAAAGGAGCTTTTACGCTACTTCCTATTTTCATATGGGAGAAATCCACGGTTCTGAGGAAGTAATAGCCTGATATAACATCTTGCACATATTCAGGTACTTTGTATTCGGTGATTTTCTCTTTTTCCAGTTTCTTTACCGTGTTTCTCTTATGATCAAAAGTAAAGGTTTGGTCTCTTTCATAAGAGTTTTCTCTAGCACTGTATTCAAATTTATGAGGTATAAAGGCGGTGGTGTCGATAAATGATCTGTAAACATTGCTGACTTTCCAGAGACTTGCCACACCCGCGGTCTTTCCAGTAACATTTACTCTGTAACATGGTCGGTTATTTACCTCAAATATTTTTCTGTGAACATCTACCTTTGCTTGCCCTATGGTGATGAAGCCATACTTTACCTTATAGGTATAATTTTCACCAGCTTGGAAGCTATTATTTTCCACAGTTCGATAGCCCCTGTCAATAAATGCAGCAAAGGCTATGCTTAATGTCAATAAAAGTATTAGTCGTCTTTTCATTATTTCCCTAAACTCTGAAATTCGTCCTTTAAATGTCCTACGTAGTCCTTAAATTCTTTGTTAAATTTTGAATTTAATTCCTCTTCGAACTCATTTTGTTTTCCTTGATAAGTTCTGAATGCCGTAAAATACGCATTGTTTAAAGTACCTCTTCCTTTGTACTTATATTTTGGGTTGCTGTTTGATGTATCAGCGGAAATCATAATCTCATCTATAAGGTCATATTTCAACTGGTCCTTCTTTATAGACGACATTTCTGGGGAAAAGGTTTGAAACAAGCTGTCAAGTTTTTCTGTACCTCTCCTGATATGCTTGGAAAATTTCGTATTAAAATCTTTTACTTTTTTGTACTTTTTCAATTCTTTGGAATCTTCGCCGTATTTGCTTTTCAAGAAAAGTAATGCCCCTTTATCCCCAATAAAATCAGCCAGATTTTCATTGAAAGCTAGGTTGTTTTTTACAAAAAGAGTGCCATGCGTTAATTCATGAATGAGAAGTGCAGCCAATGAACCCTCATCTAACTCTAGCATACTACTTAAAATAGGGTCTGACAAATAACCTAATGTACTCCAAGCAGAAATTTCAGAAATTCGAGCATCTAAACCTTGGCTTTTGAGTAGTGCTAACTCCTCCAGTGCATCTTCTTTATCAAAATGACCTTTGTAGGCGAAAGTACCAACAATTGGAAACTTCCATTTTTTATTTTCAAGACTATACGGTGGACAGGCTGTTAAAACCCACATGATGGGTTCGCCTTTTTGGTCATAATAATCCTTGTAACTTCTACTAGGTTTAAGTCCTAGAGAATCTACAGTGAATTTTTTGATGTCTTCAATTAAGAGAATTTTGGCCTTTAAACTATCTGGGAAATTATCATCTTCCAGTATTTTATTTATTGGAGTGGTGTTGTAAATGACATTTAACTGACCTTTGGTTTGTTTAAGACCATAGTTAATCTCATTGAAAAATGAGAAATAGAAAGTTAGAGATATTACCAATAAAATTATAGCGAGGAACTTGAAGATTTTTTTCATATAAAAAGAGCAGGAGAATGTCTCCTACTCTTTAACGCTTTCCTAATAATAATAATTTATACCTTTTGTATTTTTTTATTTGTATTTCTATTTTTCTTTCTCTGCATCTTTTCCAAGAAGTATTTCATCTTTACCAATGATGGCTTCTTTGATTTTCATTTCTATTTCATCCAAGAGTTCAGGAGTATCTCTAATAAGATTCTTTACAGAGTCGCGTCCTTGTCCAAGTCTGTCTTCTTTGTAAGAAAACCATGAGCCAGATTTTTTGATAATATCTAAGTCAACACCCAAGTCTAAAACTTCTCCTGCTTTAGAAATCCCTTCGCCATACATAATATCAAACTCTACTACTTTAAATGGAGGTGCCATTTTGTTTTTAACCACTTTAACTCTGGTACGGTTACCCACTATGTCGGCGTCGCTATTCTTTATTTGGCCTATTCTTCTAATGTCAATTCTTACTGAAGCGTAAAACTTAAGGGCGTTTCCACCGGTGGTGGTTTCTGGAGAACCAAACATCACCCCAATTTTATCTCTTAACTGGTTGATGAAGATGCAAGTACATCCAGTTTTGTTAATAGTACCAGTAAGTTTACGAAGTGCTTGAGACATTAAACGAGCCTGAAGGCCCATTTTGCTATCTCCCATATCACCTTCTAGTTCGGCTTTAGGAACAAGAGCGGCTACGGAGTCAATCACACATATATCTATAGCTCCAGAAGAAATTAAATGTTCCGCAATCTCTAGAGCTTGCTCACCATAGTCTGGCTGAGATATAAGAAGATTGGCGGTGTCGATTCCTAATTTTTCTGCGTAAAGCCTATCAAAAGCGTGCTCGGCATCAATGAATGCCGCAATTCCGCCTGCTTTTTGTGCCTCTGCAATGGCGTGCATGGCTAGTGTAGTTTTACCAGAAGATTCTGGTCCATATATTTCTACGACTCTACCTCTTGGAAAACCATTTATACCTAAAGCTAAGTCCAGACCAAGCGATCCTGTAGAAATAGTAGGTACATCCAAAACTTTGGTGTCACTAAGTCTCATTACAGTACCTTTGCCAAAAGCTTTGTCTAATTTGTCAATTGTGGTTTGAAGTATTTTTAGGCGTTCGTTGTTTTCTGCCATTGGTAATATTATTAGCGTTTGAGGTTTTTCTTTTTGTCTGATACAAAGATATTGCAACTTTGCACAATTTGCTAGCAAAGATTGGCTAATATATTTAGCAATGACTTTAGTGTGCTTATTTAGAGTTGCTTATGTGCTGCGTTTTAGCTAAAATATTTACCAATTCATCGTTTTAAGTCTGGCTGTCCCTTAAGTTTATGAGCGTTCTACCTCATAATATCCATAGCGTCCGATTTATTTTTAGAGTAATTACTTTTTAGGCTGATGAAAAATCTTGAATGAAGCTAATGGTATTGGCAAAAGGACTTTTTTAGTATCAGCGTGTTTTCCATCCTATGAATAAGCCGTTGGTAACAGTTTAACTGGTTTACAAAATATTCTTGCCTTTTTGCGTTAACTATAAAATCTTTCTAACCGTCTCATGAAAAACAATCTATTTTTTCTCCTACTTATCCTCGTTATAGGCGTATTCACCAATCCGTCTTTAGAAAAGCATCAAGCTGCTGTGCAAGAAAAAGTTAAGGAGCTAGAAAGTTTTAAAGGAGAAGTGAAAGGAGATACACTTAAAAAACTAGGAGCCATCCTTGGTGAGGCTATTGGCTTCAATGCCATGGAGAAGTATCTTAATAATAATGTTCAAGTAGACGACTATAAGGTTTTTTCCTTAACCAAGCTTAAAATTAACGGGGATTATAAAACGGTAGGGATAGGAGCTTTTGGAATCGTATTTCTTTTTGATGACGCAAAATCTTACCTAGACGAAAAGCTAACGTCCATTTCAGAATAATTCGTAGAAGTTTCTTGGGCTACTTTTTCTATCTTTGCCGATTGAAAATTTAAGAATCGGATGCTCATATCATATAATACGTTAAAAAAACTTATTGATTTCCCTCAAAATCCTGAAGAACTTTCTGCTTTATTGACCTCTACAGGTCTTGAGGTTGAGGGCTTGGAAGAGAAATTATCTGTACCAGGAGGCTTAAAGGGCTTGGTGATTGGAGAGGTTAAAACTTGCGAAAAGCATCCCAACGCAGAGAAATTAAACTGTACCACGGTAGACGTAGGGCAGGAGGAATTACTAAATATTGTCTGCGGTGCACCTAATGTGGCTGCAGGTCAAAAGGTCATAGTGGCCACCATTGGAACAACGCTTTACCCTTCTGAGGGCGATAGCTTTGTGATTAAAAAATCCAAAATAAGAGGTGAGGTTTCTGAAGGGATGCTTTGTGCTGAAGATGAAATTGGACTTGGAAAAGGACATGATGGCATCTTGGTATTAGATACACCACTGCCTATCGGAACCGCAGCAGCTACTTATTTTAATTTGGAGTCTGACTATGTGATAGAAATAGGTCTAACACCGAATAGGGCAGATGCGGCATCACATTTTGGAACTGCCAGAGATATTAAGGCTATAACAGGTCAAGAAATCACTTTACCGGATGTCTCTTCTTTTAAATTAGGATCAAAAAAATCTTCCATTTCTCTAAAAGTAGAAGACACGGATGCTTGTCCGAGATTTTGCGGGCTAGAAATTACTCAAGTTGAGGTTAAAGAATCTCCGGAATGGTTGAAGAACTTTTTAAATGCTATCGGAGTCAATAGCATCAACAACTTGGTGGATATCAGCAACTACATTTGTCATTTTTTGGGTCAACCAATGCACATTTTTGATGCCGATAAAATTGGTGGAGCACAAGTAATTGTGAAAACCCCTGAAAAAGACACTTTAATAACTACACTAGACGGGGTAGAAAGAAAATTATCGGGAAGCGATTTGGCTATTTGCGACAGCAACGGACCAATGGCCATTGCTGGCGTTTTTGGTGGAGAGACTTCAGGAGTTACTTCTGCGACAAAGAATGTGTTTTTGGAAGTTGCTTATTTTAATCCAGACAGCATCAGAAATACCGCCACCGCACATAGCTTAAAAACAGATGCCAGTTTCAGGTATGAAAGGGGTACTGATCCCAATATGCCTTCTTACGCAGTAAAGTTGGCGGCGTTAATGGTTTTGGAGCTTGCTGGTGGTGAAATAGTGGATACAGCCTTTGATAACTATCCTGTAGCTATTCCAAACCATGAAGTGTCTGTCAAATTCAAGAACATTGACAGACTTTTAGGGAAGGCATTACCACGGGATTTAATAAAGGAAATTCTACAAAAGCTAGATATCGAAATCAAATCCGAGAGCAATGAAGGCATGGAGCTTTCTGTACCGGCCTATCGCGTGGACGTAACACGGGAGGCAGATGTGGTAGAAGAGATTTTGAGAATTTATGGTTTTGATAATATCGAACTTTCAGAGCATCTTTCTTCCGATTATTTATCTGATTTTAGAGAGGTAGTTCCAGAAACTCAAAGCTTAAAAATATCTGAGCTGCTGGCAGCAAACGGTTTTCATGAGATTCAGACTTTGTCGATCGTTAAACCTTCTCAGAACGCTTTGTTAACGGAATTAGAAGGCTCTCGCGTCCGGCTTTTGAATCCGCTGACGGAAGACCTTTCTGAGATGAGAAACAGTTTACTTTTTTCAGGTTTACAAACGCTCTCTTATAATATTAATAGGAGAAGTAGGGATGTTAAGGTTTTTGAGTTTGGAAGAACCTACGGCAAAAAACAAGATGAGAGCGGCACCAGTTACTATGACCAATCAAAGTTAGGTATTTGGGTGACCGGAAATAAGTTGGCCGAGTCTTGGTATCAAAAATCTGAAAAGGTTTCGTTCTTTGATTTGAAGAATGAGGTGGTAAAGGTTTTTACGGCCATGAGGTTGACGCAGCTTTCCTGTACAGAAGCAGCATCGGGTTTGTTTGATTATGGTATAGATTTCAAATTGAATAACAGGGTGGTGGCCACACTAGGGAAAGTAAAGGCGGCCTATCTGAAGTTTTCCGACCTGAAACAGGAGGTTTTCTATGCGGAGATAGACTGGGCGTATTTATTGAAAAAGTATTCTTATAAGGTTACTTTTACGGAGATACCGAAATTTCCGGAGGTAAGAAGAGACCTTTCATTGGTATTGGATAAAGCAGTTAATTTTGCTCAAATAGAAGAGTTGGCATTAAAAACAGATAAGAAATTATTAAAGCAGGTGAATGTCTTCGATATTTATGAAGGAGAAAAGCTCGCCAAAGGCAAAAAGTCTTATTCTGTAAGTTTTGTTTTACAAGACAATGCTAATACTTTAAATGACAAGGTGATTGATAAAACGATGAGCAAGTTAATTTCAACCTTTGAAAATCAATTGGGAGCGGAAATAAGAAGGTAATAGGCCTTTTGTTTTCAAAGTCTCCACTGCTAGAAGAATATGGAATCTGAAAAACAATACAACCAAGAAAATGCCATGATGTTTGCTCGTTTAGAAGAGCTTTCAGGAAAGGTAGAGGGGCGTATTGCGAAGGTTCGCAGCTATGAGCAGAAAATTATTGGACTGGAATTTGAGCTTAGAAAATTAACAGATGAGAGAGATGACCTAAAGAAAAGGCTCTCTTTTTTTAAGAAACGTAAAATAGATGAAGTTTCTAAAGTAAATGAATTAGATGCCATAACGGCTCAAAATTTTACTATTAGGAATAAAATCGCTAAGATTGTAACGGATATTGATAGTCAAGGGGTAAGTGAAGATGGGGTTAGAGAATTGATACAAACTCTAATAGGCGAAATAGACGATTGTATAAGCTTATTGAAGTAATAAATAATTTTGCTTTCATAAAATGAGTTCGGAAAAAGTAAAGGCAAATATTAAAATAAATGGTGAAGCATTGCCATTTTTATTGTCGGCCGAAGAAGAACCATATTTTAGAGAAGCTGCTATTAAAATAAATGAGCGATTGGCCGTATTACACAACAAATACGGGGCGGTTGCTAACTTTGAGCATTTGCTTTCTACAGTGGCAGTAGAAGCTATGGTGGACGCCCTACAAGCACATCAGAATTACACGAGACTCAGAGATGAAATTAATGGTAGATTAGAGCAAATTGATAGTCGGCTTGACGGCTGAATTCTCCCACTTTTTTTAATTTCCTTACTTTAATATTCTATCAACGAATTATTAAATAAAGAATTAATGTCAGAATATTTATTGTTAATCGCAGGTATTGCCGGAGGCTTACTTGCGGGATTTTTCATAGGTAAATCAATCCTAAAGAGTACCAACAAAAATCAAGAAGCAGAAGCTGCAAGAAAGGCAGAAAACATTTTAAGAGATGCAGAATCACAGGCAGAGAACTTAAAAAGAAATGCAGAGTCTCAGGCAGAAAACATTAAAAGAGATAGGAAATTAGAAGCCAAAGAACATTTCCTTAAACTGAAAACCGAATTTGAAGAAACGACCAATAACAAGAAGAATATTATTATTCAGAATGAACAGAAGGTAAGAACACTTCAACAGCAGGCGGCCTCTTTAATGGAGAAAAACAAAAGAGAGGAGACCGAAATCCAAAGTCAAAAAGACAAGTTAGCTAATCAGCTAGAGATAGCTGCCAAAAAGCAAGAAGATGCAGAAAAGCAACTAAGTCTACATGTGCAGCAACTCGAAAAGATTTCTGGATTATCTGCAGACCAAGCCAAGGAGCAATTAATGGATGCACTCAAAGCAGAGGCGGAATCAAACGCATCGGCTTTTGTGAAACAGTCTATTGAAGAAGCAAAACTTTCTGCCACCAAGGAGGCTAAGAAAATTATAATTCAAACGATTCAAAGAACAGCCGCAGAGCAGGCGATTGAAAACTGTGTATCTGTTTTCAATATTGAAAGTGACGAAATCAAAGGAAAAATTATAGGAAGAGAAGGTAGAAATATTAGAGCTTTGGAAGCAGCTACGGGAGCCGAAATTATTGTGGATGATACCCCTGAGGCTATTGTGATTTCTAGTTTTGACCCTGTAAGAAGAGAGGTGACAAGGTTATCACTTCACAGATTGGTGACAGACGGCAGGATTCACCCCGCCAGAATTGAGGAGGTCGTGAATAAGACCAGAAAAGAAATTGACAACGAGATTATAGAAATTGGTGAGAAAACCGTTTTAGACTTAGGTATTCATGGACTACATCCAGAACTGATAAAGATGGTAGGTCGTATGAGATTCCGTTCGTCTTATGGACAAAACTTGCTTCAACACTCTAGAGAAGTGGCTAAGCTTTGTGCTACCATGGCGGCCGAAATGGGTATGAAAGTAAAACTTGCTAAAAGGGCTGGTCTTTTACATGATATTGGAAAGGTTTATCAAGAAGAGTCTGATTTGCCACACGCCATTTTAGGAATGGAGTTGGCTAAAAAATATAAGGAAAATCCAGAGGTATGTAATGCCATAGGTGCTCACCATGATGAGATAGAGATGACTTCATTGATTTCTCCTGTGATTCAGGTGTGTGATGCCATCAGTGGTTCTAGACCAGGTGCCAGAAGAGAAATGATGGATTCTTATGTGCAGCGACTAAGAGATTTGGAGGAGTTGGCACTAGACTTTAAAGGTGTGGAGAAATGCTATGCTATTCAAGCGGGTAGAGAACTTAGAGTGATAGTAGATGCAGAAAACGTAAGTGACGAGTTTGCGAGCATGTTGTCATTTAATATTTCTCAGAAAATTGAAAAAGAAATGCAATATCCAGGTCAAATCAAGGTTACGGTGATACGTGAAATGAGAGCCGTGGCTTATGCGAAATAATATGGAAGCGGTATTTCCGCTTTAAATCATTTGTTAATGCAATCTTAAAGCACCTATATTTTAGGTGCTTTTCGTTTTATGGAACAACCTTTTATGTCCTTCTCACATCTAAAAAGCAGAATAGAAATACAAACATTTAAAATTTTATAGATTATGAAAAAGCTACTTTTTATCGCATCAGCATTGGTTATTGGTTTTAGCTCTTGTAGAGGACCCGCAGGTTTTGATGGTGAACCTGGCCCTGCAGGACAAGATGGAGGTTTAGTTTACGCTACCGCCATTGAACTTGTTGTAGACTTTACCCCCGCCAATGATTTTAAAATTGTGGAAGATTTTGGTTTTGATGTGTTTCCAGCAGATGTTCCACTTGTGTTTATAAAATGGGAAAATGATTCTAACGGCACTGAAATTTGGAGACCCTTGGTTCAAACCGCTTATCTAAATCAAGGGATTTTGACTTATAACTATGATTTCACTCAGGGAGATTTCTCTATATTTTTGGACGGCACAGTTCCTGATTTCTCAAAATTGGATGTGGCATATTTAAACGGTCAAGTATTTAGGGTGGTCGTGGTTCCTGCAGCTTTTTTAGAAACGGGTAGATTAAGCTCTAAATCTTACGATAGCATTACTCAAACATTTGGAATAACGGAAGAAGATTTTGTAAAGAAAGATTTGAGATAAGCGACCTTGAAATTTTTGATAAGCAGTGGTTTCAATTCTGAGACCGCTGTTTTTTTTTGTGGTAGTATTTGGACTATCTTCGCCGAAGGACAATAAATTATGAGAAAAATATTATTTCTGCTTTGCATTTCTTTTATAAGCCAGGCCCAGATAAAAACCAATTTGCCTATTATTTTGATTGATACAAAAGGTAGAAAGATTGTGGATGAGCCTAAGGTTTTAGCCAATATGACTTTGATCAATAATGGGGAAGGTAAGGAGAATACCCCTACAGATAGCCCAGAATACGAAGGGAATATTGGAATAGAATATAGAGGTTCGTCTTCACAAAGTTTTCCTAAAAAACCATTTGGTCTAGAGACTTGGGATGAGAATGGAGAAGACGAAAAAGTATCTTTTTTTGGATGGCCTGAGGAAAGCGACTGGATTTTATATGCTTCATATAATGAGAAGAGTCTTATTCATAATGTGCTGACGCTTAGAATGGCCGAAAAGATGGGCTTATACGGGAGTAGAACCAAATATGTGGAGCTCTATCTTAATGGCAATTATGAAGGCGTTTATGTTTTTATGGAGAAGATAAAAAGAGATAAGAAACGGGTAGATATTTCTAAGCTAGAACCAGACGAGGAATCAGGAGAAGATTTGACCGGAGGTTACATTATCAAGATAGATAAAAATACAGGCTCTAATATTGGAAGTTGGTTTTCAAATTATAGTAATCAATCGAATGGTTTTAAGCCTTCTGAGTTTTTCTATGAGTATCCTAAAGACATTACTACAATTCAAAAGGACTATATAAAAGGATATATAGGGTCTTTTGAGAATTCGCTGCAAAGTGAAAACTATACAGACCCCACTAAGGGTTACCAGCAGTATATAGACATGCAGTCTTTTGTGTTGATGACCATCGTCAATGAAGTTTCCAAAAACGTGGATGGCTATAGAATCAGTACTTTTCTGTACAAGGATAAAAACGAAAAATTGAAAATGGGGCCGCCTTGGGATTATGATATTAGTTTTGGGAATGCAGACTACTGCAATGGTTCGTCTTACAGGGGTTTCTCGTATAATTTTAATGCCTTTTGTCCTGATGACTATTGGCAGGTGCCCTTCTGGTGGCAGAAGTTTCTAGGAGATATCAACTTCATAAAAGCCTATAGAGAAACTTATGATGATTTACGTCAAAATGGTATTTTAGAAGATTCTAAATTAATTGGCTTAGTGGATAGCCTTGCCAATGAGATTAAAGATGCACAAGTAAGAAACTTTAATAGATGGCCTATTCTTGGTCAATACATTTGGCCGCAGCCACAGCCTGTACCAACGACGTGGGAGGGCGAGGTGAATGAATTGAAGAAGTGGATTCCTTTAAGGCTGCAGTGGTTAGACGAAAACATACCTTCTGAAATGCAAGTGCTTTCCTCAGAAAGGCGTTTAGATTTTAAGGTAAAGGCTTATCCTAATCCTTATATCTCTTCGCTCAGTATTGAAATAATTGCTGTGAAAAGTAGCACCGCCCATATTCGCTTGATAGACCTTTTGGGAAGAGAAATTAAGAATCAAGATTTTGATTTAGAAATAGGACAAAATCGATTGAATCTTAATTTCCCTGAAAATCATTCTGCTCAAACCCTACAGTTTCTAAAAGTCAAGGTAGGGGAAGACGAAACGACACACAGAGTGGTGCATAAGTAGGCCTAGATGGTCATTCCGCCATCTGCCGTGAAGACTGCCCCTGTGGTAAAAGAAGAAGCATCAGAAGCTAAATAAAGTGCCAAGGCTCCTATTTCGTCTACTGTGCCTATTCTAGAAATAGGCATGTGCTTCGTAAATCTTTTCATGATGTCCTCGTTTTGCCAAAGAGCCTGAGAAAACTTAGTTTTAATAAGTCCTGGGCAAATGGTATTGACCCTAATGCCATCCGTTCCCCATTCTTTGGCCAAAACTTTTGTAAGCATATTGAGTGAGGCTTTACTGACAGAGTACATACCCAATCCTGGGTCTGGTGTAAGGGCTGCTACGCTGCTGACGTTAATAATGCTGCCACCACCTCGGCTTTTCATAGAGGCGTAAACCATCTTAGAGAATTCGAAAGGAGCTTTTACGTTGACCGCCATTATTTTATCAAAGGCATCACCATCGCAATCCAATGAGGGGCCAAATACTGGATTGGTAGCCGCATTATTAACTAAAATATCTACACCTCCATAGGTTTCAATGGTTTTATCCAATAGGTTTTGAAGTTGTGTCATATCTCCAGCATGTGCTGCTATGGGAAGTACCTCAGCATTGCTTTCTTTTCTGATACTTTCGGCTACTTCGTCTAGAATGTCTTGTTTTCTACTGCTGATAACCACTTTGGCTCCGTGGGCAGCAAAAAACCTGGCCATAGACTCTCCGATACCTTTACTGGCTCCCGTTATAATGGCCACCTTTCCGGTGAGGTCAAATGCGTTTTTGTAATTCATAGGGTTTATAGTTTGTTGATTTTAATTAAGTTTTGTGCTATTGAACGCTCAGTCCGCCATCTAGTACGATGCTTTGGCCAGTCATAAAACTGGACTGGTCAGATGCTAAAAACAGTATGGCGTCAGCTATTTCTTCTGGCTTGCCAAAACGTTTCATGGGCGTTGCATATTTGAGCATGTTTTTATATTCCGGCTCGTCGTTAATGCTGTCTAACATGGCGGTTTCTGTAAAGCCTGGACAAACGGCGTTTATGCGAATGTTTTGTTTGGCATATTCCACTGCTGCAGATTTTGTCATGCCAATTACAGCATGCTTACTGGCGGAGTATGCTAAATGACGAGACATACCGATTTTTCCAGCAACCGATGCAGTGTTGACAATGGCACCGCCACGATTAGCTTTAAAGTGCGTAAGGGCGGCTTTCATGCAGTAAAAAACACCTTTAATATTGATATCTATAACACGGTCAAATTCTGTGTCAGGGTAATCTTCCGTTTTAACTCGAGGGCCAAGAATTCCAGCGTTATTTACCACCACATGGATTTGTCCAAATTGGCTTATGGCTTTTTCAAATGCATTTTTCACCTCTTCGGGTTGGGCTACATCACATTTTAGGTAAAATATGGAGCCTTCCAAAGCCGCTAATTTGGGAGATTTTGCTTCGGTAATATCCATCACCAAAACTTGTGCACCTTCCAAAAGGAATTGCTTTACGGCCTCTAGGCCAATGCCTCCATTCCCACCGGTGATGACAATGTTTTTGTTTTCAAATCTTTTCATTTTTCACAGAAGTATATTATTTCCTCCATTGGTAGGGCATACCTTTTCGCTAATTCTGGAGGGAGTTCGTTGACGAAATTGTCCTCAGTTACTTTGAACCCAGCCTTAGCGAGTTCTTTACCATAGTCCTTACCAAAAAGACGCAGATGGTCAGATTGCTTAAATACTCGCTCTCTTTCTCTAGGATCTGTGATGGTGGGGTCTGTCAGGGTATGCTCCATTTTCATGTCTTGGGGAGACTGCATAATGGCCCAGCCGCCTGGTTTTAAAACCCTGTATAATTCTGATGTAGCCACATCAAAGTGTTCTACATGCTCTAAAACATGATTGCAAAAAATAACGTCAAAGGAATTATCTGGGTACTGAATCTTTTCAATATCCATCTTAACCTTCGCCAGCGGCGATTCAATATCCGCCGTGATGTATTCTAGGTTAGGCAATTCTTCAAAACGGTTTATAAAGCAATATTCTGGTGCTACATGGAGTACGTTAAGTTTGCTTTCAAAGAAAGTAGTTTTTTGTCTCAAATACAGATACATAAGTCTATGTCTTTCTAAGGATAGACAAGAAGGGCATAATGCGTTTTCTCTAGGTTCTAATCTGCCGTAAGGTAAAAATTTCTTAAACTTACCGGAGCAAACCGTACACTCCACGGAATCTCCCTTCATAAAGCCAGCATATATCCTTAAAGGAATGTGGCTGAATAATTGTAGGTATTTGCGTGGAACGAAACGAATAAGAAAACTAATTATATTTTTCATCGAAATATTTGACCTGTCCTTGTTTTAAGGTCAAAAATAGAATTAAGTAAACAGCAAAAAAAATGCAAGAGAAGAAAGCCGAAAATTCGCCAACAAATAAACATTATAAAAGAAAGGAAGATAAGAATTGGTATCAAAGTCTTTTACTAAGTCAAAAGTTTAAAATCAATGTTATTCTGGGTTTAACTTTAACGGCACTTGGGGCTGTAATTTTGACCATAACTGGGCCAGAGATGCTTCACCATTGGCAATTTGCCCTTCATGGTTTTATTGGCATAGCTGTTTTGCTAGTGGGACTGTGGTTTTTTGGCAGGGGTTTAAGGTATGAATTTCAGCTAGATGCCATTAGAATAGCGAAAAGAAACCGAAATTTTAATGGGGGAAATCAACGTAAAGGCCCTAAAAAACCAGCTCCGAAGAAAGCTTAAGACTATCTTCTTAACCAATCGTATTTTATGTTTTTCAGATAAGCTTTCCTTGATTTCATGGGAAGCTTATTTTTTTTTGTTAAATCAGCGAGGATGAATTCAAGTATTCCATTCTGGAATTTACGATAGTTATAATATGTTACTGTTCTTGAAAATTAATGTCAAGGGGTTCAGAGTATCGGAGTGCTGATTTTTATGAGAAGATGTTTCTTGGGAGTACCAGGTATAATAGCATATACCACTTCAAATAGAAGGTAAATGAAGTTGGGTATAAGGAAACTAAAAAAGTCTCAACCTTTCCAAATCTAGATTGAGACTTATTTGCAATAGAAATGCAAAAAAATAGAATTACTTAGTGAAAGAAGCCTTAAGCTCTTCGATATCTACTTTTCTGATTTCTGGCTTTAGCGTAAGACGCTTAATGTCAGCTTGCTTGTTGTTTGCAATTGCTCTGTTTCTAAGGCCTTTTCTTTTTAATCTTGTAACTGCCATTATATATAAATTTAAATACTAGTTTGCTTGTTTACTCAAATGAGGTGCAAAGGTAGCTATTCTGTTTAGAATTATCAATGATAAATCTAGAATAACTGTACTTTTGTGCTCGGAACTATTAAAAAACTTATGTCGAAACCAAGTTTAGCCAGAGGAACACGTGATTTTGGGCCTGAAATAATGGCAAAACGAACTTATATTCTAGAAACTATTAAAAAAGTTTTCAAGAAATTTGGATTTTTATCTTTAGAAACGCCTGCTGTAGAGAATTTATCTGTGCTGATGGGTAAGTATGGAGAGGAGGGAGACAAACTTCTTTTTAAGATTTTGAATTCTGGTGATTTTGCTAAAAGTTTAAAGCAAGAAGATTTTGATAATGGTGCACCAGCCATGCTTTCTAAAGTGGCAGAGAAAGGTTTGAGATACGATCTTACTGTACCGTTTGCCAGATTTGTGGTGATGAACCGCCATGAACTAGCCATGCCCTTTAAACGTTTTCAGGTGCAGCCAGTTTGGAGAGCAGACAGACCACAGCGAGGTAGATACAGAGAGTTTTACCAGTGTGATGCAGATGTGGTAGGTACTGAATCTTTATTATGCGAAGCAGAGATCATATTGATGCTTAATGAAGTGTTTGAGAAACTTAAACTGGATGATTTTACTATAAAAATAAATAGCAGAAAAATCCTTACAGGTATTTCAGAGGCTATTGGGAAACCAGGAAAAGAAGCTGAGTTGTGTGTTGCTATAGATAAGTTAGATAAAATAGGAAAAGAAAAAGTAGCCGAGGAATTAGAAGCGAATGGTTTTGAGAAAGAGCAAATTGAATTACTTTATGATTTGTTTGATTCTAACGCGTTAGCTTCAAATGCTAAAAGTCAAGCGAATGAATATGTAAAGAAAGACACCAAAAGAATGATCGAAGAAGGTGTTTCAGTGGGGGGAGCAGAAGTTATGGAAGAGCTTTTTAAAGCCAAATTACATAATTTAGAATATAATGTTCAAGTTTTGGGAAGTCTTAAGGAATTTCTTAAAGAATCTGAAACTGGGCTTAAAGGAATTTCAGAACTGGAGGATATTTTTGAGTTGGTGAAGGGCTTTGGTTTAGATAATGCAAGAGTCGAAGTTGATTTTACCCTAGCCAGAGGTTTAAGCTATTATACCGGTGCCATTTTCGAAGTAAAAGCTGGAGGGGTGAAGATAGGCAGTATCTCTGGAGGAGGGAGATATGATGATTTAACTGGCACATTTGGCGTATCTGGATTATCAGGTGTGGGGATTTCATTTGGAGTCGATAGAATTTATGATGTATTGGATGAGTTGGAGCTTTTTCCTGAAGATGCCACAGAAAGCACGAAGGTTTTAATAACTAATTTTGATGCAATATCTCAGAAAGCATGTTTGCCTATTTTAAAGCAACTCAGAGATGCCGATATTGCAGCAGAACTTTATCCGACCAGTACAAAAATGAAAAAGCAGTTTGATTATGCTAATAAAAAAGGAATAGCCTATGTTTTGGTGGTAGGGTCAGAGGAAATAAAAGCGGAGAAATATAGTTTGAAAAATATGGCTTCTGGAGAACAGGAAAGCTTAGGTATAAATGAAATAATTAAGATTCTTAATGTTTAAAAAACAAAAATTAATAGCCTATTTACTAGTCATAGTGTCTAGTTTGGTGGCCACTTTTTCTTTCTATTTTTGGCAAGTAGTCAAAAGTCCTAATCTGAACTTAGACGCAGAGAAGAGCGTCGTGCTTTTGATTCCCAAAGGAGCTACTTACGAAACTGTTCTAGATAGCTTAAATAAACGTAATCTTATTCATGATCAGATAAGCTTTGGCTTTTTGAGTAAATTCATGAATTATAGAGAGATTGTGAAACCAGGAAGGTATGAGATACCACCAAATACTGGTAATAAAGAACTACTAAGTAAATTAAGGTCTGGAGACCAAGACGAGGTTAAATTGACATTCAACAATATTCGTCTGAAGTCTGAACTGGCAGAAAGGCTTGCGGCCAATCTTTCTATTGATAAAAATGTGCTTTTAGAAAAGTTGAACGATCCAGCGGTTTGCGAAAAGTATGGTTTTACCACAGATAATATCATGTGCATGTTTTTGCCAGATACTTATTTTATGTGGTGGACACTTACGGAAGATGAGTTTCTGGATAGAATGAAATATGAGTATAAGACTTTTTGGAATGAGGATAGACTTAAAAAAGCTGCTATCACAACAATGAGTCCTATTAAAGTGGGAATCATGGCCAGTATAGTTCAAAGTGAAACAAATAAATCTGATGAGCAACCAACGGTGGCTGGGGTTTATGTAAACAGAATTAAGCAGGGCATACCTTTACAGGCCGATCCTACGGTTAAATTTGCGGTAGGCGACTTTACTTTAAAAAGAATTTTGAAGAAGCATCTTACGGCAGAATCTCCTTATAATACCTATCGCGTTCAAGGATTGCCACCAGGCCCAATAACCTTGCCAGAAAAAAAGGCTATTGATGCGGTGCTTAATTATCAGCACCACGAGTACATTTATTTCTGTGCCAAAGAAGATTTTTCAGGATACCATAATTTTGCCAGTACACTTTCAGAGCATAATGCCAACGCCAGACGTTTTCATGATGCCTTAAATAAAAGGGGGGTTCTTTAATGTTTAGTTTTGACTATAAATATAGAGTGAGATATGCGGATGTAGACCAAATGGGCTACATGTACTACGGAAATTATGCTAGGCTGTATGAAATAGGTAGGGTGGAAGCACTCAGAAGTTTGGGGATTAGGTATAGGGATTTTGAAGACAATGGCTTCATTATGCCTGTTTATGAGAACAATTCTAGATTTATTTCTCCTGCTAAATATGATGAACTCATTACTATTAGGGTTATTTTAAATGAGATCCCTAAGGCGAGGATTGTGTTTAACTATGAAATTTATAACGAGGAGGAACAAAAAATACACAAGGGAGAGACTACTTTAGTTTTTGTCAATACGGCCAATAACAGAATTATTTCTTGTCCTGAGGGTATAGAAAAGGCTTTAGAACCATTTTTTTAAAGCTGAATGAGCAAAATAGGAAATACCGTATTTATTAAGAAATTCAAGAGGTTTTTAAGAAGTATATATCTGTGGGATACCACCATTTCCTTATATCATGTATTGACCATTTTATGGCAGCGAATTATTACGTTTGACATAGACCAGAGAGCGGCTGCTGTTTCGTTTTCATTACTATTGGCTATTTTTCCTGCAGTCATATTTCTTTTTACACTCATTCCATATATTCCCATTGAAAATCTGGATGTGCAGATTATGGACTTTTTAGCCAATATATTGCCCAAGGGCATTTATTCTACTGCGGCAAACACCATTCAAGACATCATTAGCAGAAGGAGGGTAGATGTACTTTCTTTTGGTTTTTTGTTTGCACTTTATGCAGCCACAAATGGTATGATGGCCTTAATAAGAGCTTTCAATATTTCTTTAGAAAAAGATGATAAAAGAGGTTTTTTTCAAGGAAGGCTTGTGGCTCTTTTATTAACTTTCCTATTGGTTTTGGTTATGATTTCGGCTATTTTGGTACTCATTGTAGGGAAATTCTCCATTGCATATTTATTTGAAATAGGCTTTTTAAGTGAAGACTTTACCTATTACATGATTCAGGTGCTAAGGTATGTTTCCATCTTTATTATTTTCTTTTTAGGTATTGGTAGCATTTATTATTTTGCTCCTGGTAAAAATAAGAGAATGACTTTTTTTAATATTGGGGCTGTTTTGGCTTCTATATTATGCATTCTGGCTACCAATGGATTCTCCTATTATTTGGTAAATTTTAACTCTTACAACAGGCTTTATGGATCTATAGGAACGCTTATAGGGATGATGGTCTGGATATACTTGATTGCAGTGATCTTGATATTTGGATTTGAAATTAATTCAAGCTTGAAAGATGCTCTAGAGCAAGAAAGGGAATCTTCTGATTTGGACAGTTAAATAAAAAAAGCCGCAGTAAGTAATCAGTTTACGTGCGGCCTTTTTCTGTAAATTTTAACCACCAGAATAATCAGTTCCAATGTGACTAAATAGATGCAATAGCCGTGCCAAAACAATACCTTTATAGGAAAACATTTTGTACTATTATCTATGAATAGCTTAAAAGCAATTTAGGTATAGTTATTCATATAAGCGTAATGTAAAATAAGTAGATGAAAGGAAATGATGCAGAAATTTACTGGGTGGTCAAAAAGTACGACGATTTAGTTCTAAATGAGCTTTATGAAATATTGGCTTTGCGTTCTGAAGTTTTTGTGGTAGAGCAAAATTGTGTCTATCAGGACATAGACTTTAAAGATGGAAAGGCTATTCACGTTATGGGTAGCAATAAAAAAGGTGAGCTTATAGCCTATACTCGTTTGTTTGGATTGAATCAGTATTTTGATGGTTTTCTAGCCATAGGCAGAGTTATTACCAAGGCCTCCTATAGAAAGTACGGTTTTGGTGCAGATTTAATGAATTTTTCTATTGCTAAATGCCATGAGCTTTATGGAAACCATCCTATAAAAATAGGTGCTCAAAAATACCTCTTGAAATTTTACGGATTGCTGGGATTTAGAGAAATAGGTGAGGACTATATAGAAGATGGTATTCCGCATTGTATAATGATTAGAGAAAATTAATAATTGATTTTCTCCTCGAATTTTGATTGGTTAAGTTTAGGAGAAAATTATAAATTGTAACTATGAAATTGGGAGTAGTAAGCAATCCGGAAATGGTAGATTTTACAATGCCAGAGGATGCTCTAGAAACCTTAAGAATATTAAAGAAAGGGAAAGAACCGTTTGAGACTTATGTAGGTTGTGCCAAATGGAACAAGGGAGATTTAAAGGGGTTTTCTCAGAAGGGTACTAAAGATGAGCTTACTTATTACGGAACACAGTTTAATTCAAAAGCGTTAAATGCCACGTTTTATAATAGTTATCCTTCTGAACAAGCGAGGACATGGTATGACAAAACACATGAGGGGTTTAAGTTATTTCCTAAAGTACCAAGATATATTAGCCATATAGAAAGACTGAATGATGTCACCGCTCCGGTGATAGAATTTGGAGAAACAGCCAGAGCCTTTGACGAAAAGTTAGGAATGGTTTTCCTTCAAGTTCTCGATAATTTCAAGCCCTCTAATATGGATAGCTTGAGGAAATTTGTAAACGAATGGTCAAAGGATATACCTCTGGCCGTAGAGCTTAGAAATACAGATTGGTTTTAAGACGCCGCAGCCGCAAAGATGTTTATCAATTATTTGAAGAAAACGAGCTGACCAACATTTTAACCGATACGGCGGTTAGGAGAGACTTGATGCATATGCGGATGACTACGCACGTGGCTTTTATAAGAAATGTAGGGGCAAATCACCCGAGTGATTACCCAAGATTAGACGAATGGCTTGATAGGATTGCGGTTTGGAGAGAGCAGGGCTTGGAGAAGCTTTATTTCTTCGTGCATCAAAATATTGAAAAGGAATCTCCACTACTTTTGAAGTATTTCATCGAGAAGTTTAACGATAGATTTAATGAAAACCTTTTAATGCTTGCTTAATCATGGAGATTATAAGACTTTTTAAACAACAGTTTGAATCCTATAAAAAACTGGGAGACCGCACTTTTGAGCAGCTTTTTGACGAAGACATCCATTGGAGATTTAATCCACAAAGTAATTCTCTGGCAGTAATAGTGAAGCATATGCACGGAAATATGCTTTCTAGATGGACAGATTTTTTAACTACAGATGGCGAAAAGGAGTGGCGTGAAAGAGATGCAGAATTTGAGTCGAGTTATAGTTCTAAAGCTGAAATGCTAAGAGACTGGGAGCTAGGATGGGCATGTCTTTTTGAAGCACTAGATGCTGTAAATGAGAGTAACATAGACACGGTGATTTATATTAGAAATGAAGGGCATAGTATAGAAAACGCTTTTATCAGACAGCTGGCTCATTATAGTTCTCATGTAGGCCAAATCATGTATATCGGAAGAATGATTAAAGGAGCTGCGTGGCAGAGTTTATCCATTCCTACCGGGAAATCGGATACTTTTAATAAGGAGAAATTTGCAGCCTCAAAGAGGTGACATGTGTGAGCAAAGGACATTTTAAGTAAAATGTCCTTTGCTCATTTTAAGCATTTACCTAGCCACCCAACCGCCATCTACCAATAGGCAAGAGCCCACCATGTAATTAGAGGCATCGGAGGCCAGAAACATGGCTACACCTTGAATTTCGGATAATAGACCCCAGCGACCTACCGCCGTGGCACCTACAATAAACTTCTTGCCCTCTTCTGTATCCTTTATAGGCTCGTTCATTTCTGTTAAAAATGGTCCTGGACATATGGCATTTACGTTAATATTGTCGAGGGCTAACTCTAAAGCCAGAGCCTTAGTCATATTGACCACCGCTCCTTTAGATGCGGTATATGGCGTTCTATTGGCGAGTCCTACCAGACCTAAGGTACTGGCTAGGTTTATAATCTTTCCTTTCTTTTGTTTCTTCATGATGGGTGTTACCGCTCTGCTGGCTAGCCAAGTACCAGTGACATTGATGTCCATCACTTTATTGAAATCTGCCAAACTGAGTTCATCTATAGCACCTCTAATGTTAATGCCAGCGGAGTTTATCAAAATGTCTACGCTGCCAAATTCTTTTAAACATAGAGCAGCCATGGCCTCCATTTCAGTTTCTTGGGTTACATCAGCGGCCATACCTATGGCTTTGGTCCCATATTCATTTCTGATTTTTTCCGCGGCTTGGTCGCATTCGCTTTGCGTTCTTGAAACCACAAGAACGTTTCCGCCAGCGGCGGCTATACCCTCTGCCATGGCTAAGCCTAATCCTTTTGAACCTCCAGTGATGATGGCGGCTCTGCCGGTTAGGTCAAATAATTTTAATCCCGGTAATTTATCGTTTGAGTTGCTCACAAATACTTATGTTTATTTTTAAATAGAATTGGTTTGTTAAATTTACTCAGTTCATCACATGATACCTAGTTCTTGTCTGGCGTAATTTAAACAGGCAATCTGATTGGCTTCTTCAAGAGCGAGCTGCTGATGAAAAGATGAGCCCGTAGTTCTAACTAGCGGCTTGGGACTGTAGTTGGCTCGGATAATTTTTAGACTTTTTGCTAAATCTTTCCCAGATTTATGACCGAAAGTGGTCCAGTATTCGTCTGTAAGAAATGGTATTGGCAGTGGGTCTCTTGTCATCATTTCAAGGTTGAATTTTACATTGGGGTTATGCTTTCTTATGGTCATAACCATTCTATTTAAATCTAGGAAGCCTTGACCAAAAGGTACCTCTGAAAGCAAAAAACCATCTTTATACGCCTCTATACCCATATCCTTGAAATGTGTGGTCATGGTATATGGAGCTAGTTTTTCAACGACCTCATAAGGGTCTTCCAGGAAAGATAAATTGTTTCCAGTATCTAAATTGCATCCTAGATATTCACTGTCATAATCTTTTAGAATTTTCACCAATTCGTCGGCCGTCCAATCTTTATGGTTTTCAATAGCCAACTTCATTTTATGTTTTCTCATAATAGGCTCAGCAAGCCTGATAGATTTGGCTGACGCTTTCTTGAAGTCGGCCCATTCTTCCTCGGTTTTAAAATTGACATATCTTCTTCCGCTGAGGCATGCCACCCTAACGATTTCTATCCCTGCTTCCTTGGCTGAGACGACATTATGCTCAAACTCGGCCAAGTCTTGATCTGTTTTAGGCATTCGGATTTGACCTTCAAGCCACATTCCAGAGGATTCTTTCAAATCTCTAATTTCTTTGGTGTAAGCACCATCCCATTTGTCAACACCAATCTGCCCGCCTCCGGCACCTAGTTCGTGTAGGTGTTTGGCCATGGGCAAAGCCCCATTCCACGAGGGGTGTGCCGTGCTACCGCCATCACGGAAACGAAGGAAATAAGATGCCACCGAAATGCCAACTAAATTTGGAGCAACGTTAAACGAGCTCAAAGAAGGTAATGCCGAAGCGGTAGCCAACAACGCGGAGCTTTTTATGAAAGCCCTTCTGCTGAGGCCTATTTTTGGGTTTATCATGGGTATTATTTCAATAGTTTAATTTTCCGATTCCTTGTTGGTCATTCTTTCTATCAGCTCTTCTGCGGTCCAAGGCACCACTTTACCTTGTGTTTTTAACCTGAGCATACCTATATCTCTTACAGAAATGGCTTCAGAATTATGACCCCATTCATTACGGATATAGGTCATGACATCGGCCACCTCTTGGTTTGAAAGGCTAGAATGTGAGGGCATTACAGGTAGAATGTCTGGCACATCGTAGGTCTTTCCTTTCACGGTAATAGCCCCTTCTATGCCGTAAAGCAAAATCAGAGCTAATTTTTCGGATTCTTGCGTTACCCATTCTGAGCCTACCAGTGGTGGAGCAAATCTTTTTAAACCTGCACCATCAGTACCGTGGCATCCAGTACAATAATTTAAAAATAATCTCCTTCCGGCCACAAACTGTTTCATACCTGCAGCATCTAGCTTAGTTCCTTCTACCGCTTTGGTTTTTAAGACTTGTTTTCCTGGCCAGCTAAAACCTTTTTGAAGATTTTGTATTTCTCTGGAACCTTCATTGTTTACAAATAAGGTAGGTTTCGTTTTTAAGGCGACAGGTTCCTTTTCGGAGGTGGCCACCTGTAAGGAAGCCCCAATTAATAAACTGTTTTTCTGCCAGCCTTGAGCATGGCTTATCAATGCTATAAAATCTGTAGACTCTTCAGAGTCTCTTCTTTTAATTAAAATGCCGGCCAACTGCTCTACAAACATTTCTTTGTAATCAGATATTTCTTTCCACTTTTTATTTTTAAGAATGTGAGTCACCATTTTCAATTCTCTATTGCCCAAACTGGAAAGAGCGGCATCTGTAAGGAGTAAATCAGAACCTTTTTCTGAAATGATTTGACTTACCGTCTCAATGGCAAAATCTTCTTGCAAAGCAGAAGAAGATAATAAAATTTGTAGGTCAGAGATGTCGTTAGCCCCAATGTTCTTTTTGATAGATTTCTGGATTTTCGGAACCAAGCTTTTATTGCTTTCAGAAAGCGACTCTAAGAGACGTAATGCATTCGCCTGAATTCTTGGGTCTTTGTCATTAAGTAGATGCAGACAGATATTTGGGTCTAATATATTTAGACCCTCTAAAATCCACAGGGCAGAAATTCTGGCGGTTGAGGTTCCGTGCAGTGCTATTTCTTCTAGTTTATTTTTGGCATCCTTTCTATTTTGTTGGAGGAGTAACCTTTGACTGGTATCTCTATACCAAGAGATTGGATGTTCTAAATTTTCGGCCAACTGTATACTGTTTTGAGTACTCAAGTCTATAGAAGCGGCGGGTCTAAAACCATCAGGTGTTATTTTCCATATCCTACCTAAATGGATGTATTGATCTAGACCTCTTTCTAAGGTTTGTTCTCTAAGGTATTCCGTCATATAGGCCTTATGTTGACTAATACCTCTATACATATCTACCAAATAAATGGCACCGTCTGGGCCAGATTTTATATGAACAGGTCTGAAACGTTCGTCTGTGGAAGCAAGAAACTCTTTGCCTTCATAGGCATTTGTCGCCACTAAATAATTGCCGTTTTCGTTGACAATATTTCTTTTTACAAGATTGCCCGCAGGCTCGCATACTAATACATTGCCATAAAAGTCTTCTGAATAATAAGGCTTATCTCGGCTCACAAAAGGAGAACAGGCGGAAGTGAATTCGGTTAATTTGCCATCTTCGTTTAGAACACCAGGTATATATCCTCTGTTGACGGCAGGGGTAGGGCCAATAGGGAAAACCGCCCTTTCTACAGACAAAACTTGGTCTGTTCCTGTCGAGCTTTCGTGATAGGGGTTTCTATTAAGGTAATTTGGTGGCACCAGATCGGCGTGCAGTTGAGACCAGTTGTAATTATAATAAAGTCTTCCAAAATCATCTTTATTAATGCCCCATTGCCCTCTAAACTCCGTTTCTTCTTTAATCCAAGTGTTTTCTGTTCTCTTATATCTATACTTGGATTTGGCATTATAAAGCCAGTTGTCCAATCCCAGTAGAAGTCCATTGGCTGAATGCTCGGGTAAACCACCGCCTCCATACGTACTGTCTACCAATGTTCTTTTATCTCCTTTACCATCTCCGTTTGTATCTTCATAAAACCAAAGCGGAATGTTTTCTGCAATTAAGACACCATCCTGATAAAAGAATAGTGCCCTTGGCAATATCAATCCGTCGGCGTAGGTTGTTCTTTTGTCAAACTGCCCATCAGCGTTGGTATCTTCCAAATAGGAAACCCTTCCAATAGGCTCTTCTTCACCTTTACCATCAATGTCTGGCATATAAGATCTCATTTCTATGACCCACATTCTTCCTTTTTCATCAAAGTCGATATAAACGGGATCTTCTACTAGTGGTTCAGAAACGGATAGCTCAATGTTAAATCCTTCTGCTAATTGGAGCGACTTTAACTCATTTCCGGGAGACAGTGGTAGTGAATTCTCCTTAGAGCTGATCATGCCCAATAGCAAAGAACAACACAGCGAGAGCTGTAAAATACTTAATTTCATAGGGTTGAATAATATCTAGCTTAAAGTTCATTACCAATGTAATAGTTGTCTTTGAGCTTTTCCACAGAAATTGTTATAAATGTCCGAATTCAAATAATTTTTTGGACAAAATGGGGTAATGGGTAGATTTATTAACATTTTTGTTCTAATTTCATTGAGATTTTAGCAAAGATTTGCATGAAGTTGTGCTCGCTAAACCGTCTAGCTTACTTAAAAGATTTTTAATGAAATTCGCCTTTTAGGATTTCAAAAACTACCCTTCTAATTAGATTAGATGGGTAGTTTTTTTTACTGGGTATTTTTAAAAGTGTGTGAATATCTTTTAAACTATCGTAGCTCAAAAAGATTAGTACAGATCCCCTTAGTTAAAATATTTTAGTTTATTTAGCTTCAAATTGCTCGCCATAAATTACGTTTTTATACGAATGAGTTTATTTTATGGATACATAATGTTTTATGGGTGGTGTGGCTGCTCATTGTCTGTATAAATGAAATTTAATATTTATTATTTCATAACAATCTGAGTTAGCCATGGACTATTTTATGCAACCACTGTATTGTTTTCAAATAAGCCTCTCCTCCTAGATATGGTGGTTTTAATTCCGTTCGACATAATAACCGAGGTGATTTTATTTTCTATTTCGGTTTTTATGATATGTTTTGGATTTAGCAAATATGCCCGATTAACTCGAATGAAACTTTTCAATTCTGCCGCTTCCTCATGCTTCTTAAGGTTATAGGCAGATACATGTTTAGTGCCATTATCTAGAAAAAATACGGTGTAGTTTGCATCTGCTTTTAGAAAGATAATTTTTGATTTTTCTTCAGTTACGTTGTTCATGACTTTATATATTTTGGATTAATAATTGGTTGTTGGAAGTAAGGTTTTCTTGGCTACTTCAAATTATAAGTTTCACTAAATAGGCCTAAAGTAATAGTGAGCTGTGGTGTGTTTTGTTCATATGATTTTCTTTTAAACCTATGCCTTCAATTGAAAAAGAGGTAGTTTGATGAGGTACATAGACCAGTTTCTGTTGGATTAAATAATTTATTTTCCTGAAAATATTTAGAAATAAACCTTCGAAGGTTTTATTCGATTGTTGCAATAAACTTTCCAAAAAATGTAAAAAAGTATAAACCAAGGAGCACTATATACATATGTATCTATTGTCGGGATATATGAAATATGCCCTGTCTAGTGCTTTTACGAAATGTGGTATTTTGGGTAATATTTGTGACTTTTTAAAGAGAAGTTGCGAGGGCTTTCCCCACTTATTCTAGGGAACAGTCCTTTTAAAGCGGTAGCTTTTAGTTCATTAAGTTTATAAAAGGATGCATCCGGCGGTTGCCATGGTAATGTTTTTCTTTAACGTCAATAAAAAAGGCTGCTCCATTATTTTGGAACAGCCCTTTTGTTAAGATAACCCAAGAGCAAATCGATGACTGATTTTAATCCGCTGGTACCAAGTTCGGAGTTAAGTATTTCTGATAAGTGTTTACACTGATTTCTGCTTTGAGTTCATGCAGCAGGTTGTACAACCCGAAAAGTGTTCTATTAATATAAAGAAAATGTTTACTGCCGCGGTTGCCGTTCATTTTTCTGAGTTCGGTGCTTCTGGCGTATTTTTCGCCTAATTCTGCCAAATTTTTGAAATACGCTTCATCCGAAAAGTCAAATGAATCTTCTTTTAAAGGTCGGCTAAAGAATTCTAAAAGGGTATAAAATAGCTCGGAGAAAAAAGCCTTTTCTTCTTCACTATCATCTTCCCTAAATATTTCTAGGTCTTTTAATCCTTGCTCAAAAACGGTTTTGTTTTCTAAATTCCCCTTCTCAAATAGATGGAAGTATGGTGCATAGAATTCCTCCGGAATAACTTTCATACAGCCGAAGTCAATGGCTATAAGCTCATGTTCTGCAGAGATAAGGAAATTGCCAGGATGAGGGTCGGCATGTACTTTTTTCAAAGCATGAATCTGGAACATATAAAAATCCCAAAGAGCCTGACCGAGTTTGTTAGAGATATCTTGATTATCTGTTTTAAATTCAGAAAGGTGCACGCCATCCATCCAGTCCATGGTCAGAATTCTATCCGTAGATAAATCTGAATAATATTTTGGAAAACGTAAGTTGGAAATGCCTGAACAAGCCTCAGAAACTTCTTTACTCTGAGTTATTTCTAGCAAATAATCTGTTTCTTCTTTGAGTTTGGTTTCTACTTCTTTAAAATACTTCTCGGAGTCGGAGCCCTGAAGGTTAAACATCCTCGTAGCTATGGGTTTAACCAAAGCTAAGTCGGAGCTTATACTATCAGCCACACCCGGATATTGAATTTTGACAGCCAGCCTTTTTCCGTCTTTCACTGCTTTATGCACTTGTCCAATACTGGCGGCATTCACTGAATTTTCAGAGAATTGGTCAAAAATCTCATTGGGGGACTTCCCGAAATACTTTATAAAAGTCTTTCTCACCAAAGGAGCGGAGAGGGGAGGCACAGAAAATTGAGAAAGGGAGAATTTTTCTACGTAGGCATTTGGCAGCAAATTTTTCTCCATGCTCAGCATTTGAGCTGCTTTAAGAGCACTTCCTTTTAGGTTCTTCAGTCCGTCGTAAATATCTTCAGCATTAGATTCATTAAGCTTTTCTTTATCCAAATCTGGATTAATAAGCTTTTCTCCGTAATATTTTAAATAGTTTCCGCCCACTTTTGCCCCGGTTTTTAGGAGTTTGGCGGCCCTATTTATCTTTCCAGTGGGAATGCTATCAATGGTGTTCATTGTATTAAGCGGCTACTTCTTTAAAGAGAAATTTTCCAAGGTCTAAAATAGAATTGATAGGTGTATTATCCACCAAATCAAAAGTGGCTGTTAAGGCCTTTTCTATAAAAATGTCTGTTTTTTCAAAACCAGCGGACTCGTCTTTTATCCAAAAAGCCATAATAAGAAGTAACTGCAGCCATGCTCCTTCTTCAAAAGTGATAGCCTTTACCTTTTGAACATTTTTCACTTCAGAAGAAATATGCTCTGCAAAAATCTCATTCGTAAAATGTTTAAATTCTTTTCTAAGGCTCGTTAATTGGTCCAGCTTCTTTAAGTCACTTAAACTAGCAGGAAGTTCTTGTAAAATGTAACTTCTATTAGCCGTTAGTATTTCAAAAAAAGTATAATAAAAACTCAATAGCTTTTCTTTTGGACCATAAGTGGCGTAAGCTGCCTCTTTTTCCAGCATGCTTATAGTATGCTTAAAAAAAGCAGAGAATACGCTTTTAGCTAGCACATTAAGCGAGGAATATTGCTGATAAAATTCAGTTTCGGTGAGCTTATTTTCTTTACAAAATTTATAAACATTAGCTGGAGGAGCACCATGCTCTAATGTCCAGTTCATGTATAAGTCGATGATAGAACTTTTTGTTTTTGCCATGATTTCTGAGGTTTATTAAAAAACAGTTACCGTCTTATTTTAGTTTAACAAAAGTCAACTTTATTTAAACAAACTATTTGATAAGTTCAAAAGGTAAAATCTGGTTACTTAAAAGTTCACCAAAAAGCTCCCATCTTTTCTTAGGGTTTTTAGAAGTCCCTCCTTTCTTTTCTATATAATTCTTAACCAAGTCCTTACCATAGTTGTAGTTGATAACATAACTACGGTATTTCTTAGTGAACGCTATTCTTTGTTTTGCTTTTTCAGGACTGTAAAAGCCATATTTTATTAAATAGTCTATGCCTTCTTGGTCTGTCATAGTACCATTTAGAACACCTCTGGCCACTTCGTTTCCTGCATAATTTAATTCGCCAACCAATTCTAAAGCAGCGAAATAGTTACTAATTCCAGTGGTGTCTAAGCCAGCTAATGGTAAAAGAACCTCTTTTGCAAATTTTACTTTATCGTTTCCAGGAAATGCTACGTCAATACCATAATTGGCAGAGCCTTCGGCAATGAGTGACTGTGGACTAAAAAGCGGATAAATGCTGGTTTCAATCAAACCTTGCTTGTTATATAGGTTTTCTTCTAAAAGCATATTGAAAACATGATGCCCTGGATATGACTCATGGCTTCCTACATCAATCACCCGTTCAATAGAAATAGGGAAGTCGGTATTGATCTGAATCAAAGAGGTGAAATTACCTTGATACCAATTATACCCACTCCAAGCTTTGTCAGTTACAAATTCTAAGCTAAAGTTTTCATTTTTCGGAATGGGATAATGTTGGTGCGTTCTACTTCTAGCTTCGGCAATGGCCGTTTTCATAACCGTATCCAGTTTTTCAACAGGAATGACAAAACGGGAAGCTAAACTTTGGAATCTATCTTGTAAGCTGCCAGAACCTTCTAAAAATGCATCAAGCTTTTTAATAGATTGGTCGAAATGGGCAGTATCATAATGTGGAGCTTCTACACCAAAAAGAGCCATAGATTCAATATCAAAATCGGAAGTTTCTCCGCCCACAATTTTCACACGTTCAGCATAAGCGTTTAATTGTGCACTGATATAATTGGCTCTTTTAATATTGGTGCTGTCCTTTTCTAAATTCAAGTAAGCTTTGAAGTCATTTTGAAGCGATGAAATCTTTAAAAGAAATTCGTCTTTTGGGAAAACCTCGTACACTTCGGGTTCAGGCTTCAGACTATCTGGCCCGTAATAAGCATCTACAAAATCTGAGTCTTGCTGGCCTATCTCCAAACCTAGTTTTACATATTCTGTGGCTAGTTTATCCAGTTCTGGTTTGGTGTTTTTTTGGGTTTGGCAGGCGGCTAGAAGCAGTAAGAGGGGTAGGAACTTTTTCATGTTCATTGTAAATTCGTAAACTATTTAAATTCCATTGTTATTCGCAAATTGTATTAACTCCGAAATATTATTTATGCCTAATTTGAAGTAAATGTTTTTTCTGTGTGTTCTAATAGTCTGGCTACTTAGAAACAATAGCTCTGCAATCTCATTAGACGAACGACCAGTTTTCACGAGTTTTATAACCTCAACCTCTCTTGGGCTCAATGAAAAACGTTTAACGTAATAATCGTTTTGATGTAAATTGGGTATATCTATTTCTAACTTAGGATCATAATAAATGTTACCAGAAAGTACAGAATTTAAGCCAGTTATAAGCTCCTCTTTTGTAGAATCTTTAAGCAAATAGCCATCCACAGGTATTTCTTTAGCTAATTCTATAAATTTCATTTCACCATACATAGAAAGAAAAACTACTTTAACATGGTTAAAGTTTTGTCTTAAATCTTTAGCAATTTCGAAGCCATCGATTTTGGGTAAATTAATATCCAGAAGAATAAGATGTGGGCTTACTTTTATGACTTTAGAAATTACTTTTTGCCCCTCAAAGACTTGAGAGATTGAGTTAAAGTAGGGAGATAAAATAGCCTTTAAACCATCATTAAAAAGTTTGTGGTCATCGGCAATCAATATGTCATATTTCATAGAATATCAAAGGCATTGGCTGTATATGGAATTTCAAAAACATAATTATAGTTTCCGTCCTTAGCTGAGCTAATTATCCTAGCTTGGAGGTATTCTATTCTCGAATATATGTTATCCAAGCCAATTCCTGAAGTATTTTTAATTTTATTGGTTTTGATAGTAGAGTCCTCTATCGATAATTGAAGATGATCGTCATAATAAATCATTTGGATGGTAGCGGATTTTGCTGTGGAATGTTTGATGATATTATTAACAAGTTCGTTTACAATTCTATAAATATTAAGTTCACGCTCATTGGCCATTTTTCTTTCTTGACCAAAAACAATAAATAGAAGTTTTGTACCACCTTTCAATTGCAATCGAGCAATATTTTGAGCAATTGATTCTTTTAAACCCTGTTTTTCAAAGTCTTGAGGTTGTAGATTTCGAGAAATAGTTCTTAGGTCTTGAATTGATTTATCAATTAGACTTTTTACACTCGTGCTAACACTTTCATCATTTGCTTTTCCCTTTAAAGCGGATAAAGTTCCTCCCAAATCATCATGTATGTCTTGTGAGATTCTTTTTCGTTCATCCTCTTGTACTGAAATTATTTTATTTTGGGCTTCATTTAATTTTAAACTTAATGACGCCGATTTTTTAAAGTTAAAAAATTGCCAAATGATAATAGAAATTAAGAAAATGAAACTTTCGTATAAAACTGTGGTAAAGACCAGGCCGTACTCCACAAAATGCGAAAATAAGTTTGATTGCGGTGAAACCGTTCCAATAATTAAAATTAAAAGGCCAGAGAATGGGGGTAATTCTGCCAGGGCGAATGTAAGTGCAATAATTTTATTTTGACCATAATTTTTAAATATGGTATATAAAATAATGGGGAAAGCAAGAGTAAGGATTATGTAATTTGCATAATAAAGATATACAGACGTCCTGAAAATGAATATTAAAACACAGATTACCGTTGCGGTGATTAAGTAAGCACGAAGAATTGTCTTTGCTTTATTTACCGAAATAAATGAGTCAAAAAGCAGTAAAAGAAAGATTATATCTATACTGCAATAAAGAGAGGTATTGTAATGATTAAGCCATGATATTTTTAAGTATGTGTAATAGCCAAATATCCCTACTACAATTAATGTTTTGAAAAGTATATTTAGAAAAAAATAGATATACGTCTTCTGCCTAGTTAATATGAAAAATAAAAAGCTAAAAATGAGTAAGATGGATACTACTCCCACAAGAAAGAAAACTCGCGAGTTATACACTTTACTAAGTACAAAAAATGCCTGTGGAGAATGAATTAAAATATTCCCTCTGACGGCTCCTATTTCTTTATTGATAAGGATATAGACGTCATATGTTTTATTTGAGGTCAGCTTTAGTTTAATAGCGTTTTCAATACTGCCAAGTGGTTTTTCTGTTATAGTGGCATGTTTTCCGTTTATGCTTTCTTCAAATACTATGCTGTCTGATAAAATTTGGAATACCTGTATTCTATCAATCCCTGATACTTTTGATTCAATAATTAATTCTTTATCTGAATTAGAATCATTCTCAAGAGTAATATGTGTCCAATAATTATAATTGCCCACTCCTTGCCTCAAGCCATATTTACTTTTTAAAATAAAGGAATTCGAAAACTGTTTATCCATTATTTCATTTATAACTAAGTTTTTTGAGGAGTCTATAAATGTTTCATAAGACTTGATGTAATGCATTGTTTTAATACTAGAAACTAGAACGGTATCCATCTGACCAACTGCTTTAATTGGCAGTAGGAATAGGATTATCAGACAAAATGTAGCTAAGTTTTTGAAAAACCTCATTTGTATTTATCAACGCTAGCATCAAAAGTAACATGTTCTCAACTATTCAAAAATACCCCATTTGAGGTATTGTATGTGAGGTGGACTTCTGCCGAACTTTGTTATGCAGAGGAAGAATACTTTATCATTTAGATTTTTAGAGTAGGCTATGAAAAAAAGAAATTTATTTTAGAAGGTTTGCATAAAACTCGACTTAGAAACTTTGGTTCTTCTTGCGTAAAGGAGATTTAAGAGTCGCAAAGTCTACTCAAAATACATATATGACTGGAAACATAATACGGGAAAAACACCCTTTCATAATGGGTACTTAACCCATAGGATCAGCATTGTTAACGATAGAACTTTGATACACAATTAATAAATAAAGTACCATGAAAAGAAATAAATACCCCGAAGAAAGTGAAATTGTCTTCCTTAAAGGCGTCATGAATTACACTGAATTCCATCTTATAGATGGTAAAAAGCGAGTTTCAAGCACCACATTAAGAAAACACCATGAAGACCATTCTCATTTCTTAAGAGTGAGTAAGTCTCATGTGTTGAATCCAAAATTCATAAAACGTATAGACTGTAGCGGTAGTTGTATAGTGGTGGAACTGAAAACAGGAAATAAGGTGCAAGTAAGTAGAAGACGACAAGAAGTTCTGAATTCATATTTAGCTTAATAAAAATACCCTGACATGAAAAAAATATTTACAATTTCGATAATTTTCTTTGTGGCCCATTTTTCTTACGGCCAATGTAATACGGTTGATTTTCAGTCGCTAAAAGACTTTTATAACCTAACACTTACAGAAGATTGGTCTTATGGTTCACAAACTGGTACATGGGATATTATAAAGAATAATACCACACCGCCTGTAAACTGCACTTTTCAAGGGATTTATGGAATAACGAGTGAGACAATTGGCGGTGAAGAAAGAGTAACAGGTATATCTTTCCAGTATAACCGTTTTACAGGAGTCTTAGTTAGCTCTATAGGTAATCTAACTGAATTGAAAACTCTTATTCTAGCGGAGACTAAAACGGTATACCCTATTGCTTTTTTAAATGGATCACTTCCAGCCGAATTACTGAATTTGACTAAATTGACAAATATAAATTTGAGCAATAATGGATTGTCTGGAGTAGTGCCTGATTTTGGTTCATTGCCTTCATTAACTAGTTTAAATATATCGGGTAACTTTTTTCAATTTGGAGATTTAGAAACAAATTTCACCTCCAACCAAACGATATCTTCTTTTACATTTCACAGCCAAAGCTTCAAAGATAACTTTTGGAATGAAAGGGCTCAAATTGGAGGAAATGCTACACTTAATGCAAATGTGTCAGGAGCTAATAATCAGTATGTTTGGAAGAAAAACAGCTCTTTGATTAACGGAGAGACTAACGCGACTTTAATTATATCAAATGTTCAAGAAAGTCAATTTGCAGAAGATAAATATAAAGCCGTAGTAACTAGCAGCTCAATCCCTGGGTTAACAATGATAACTCCAGATATAATTATTCTAGAGGATGGAGTGAATTGTCATCCAGCAGATTTTGCAGCATTAAAGGATTTGTACAATTCGGCAGGAGGGACTTCATGGTTTAACAATTCGCCTACTTCTTGGAATGTTATAAAAGAAAATGCAACTCCCCCAGCAAACTGTACATTTTATGGAATTGTGTATTTAACAAGTGAAAAAAATGCAGGAGCTGAGCGTATTACTTCTTTTGTTCACGATGCATGGGGAATAAACGGGTCTATACCACCTTCAATTGGTAATATGGAGCATCTAGAAGTATTTCAAATTAAGAATACCAATTCCTTAAGATCTCCAAAAATAGCAGCTATTCCATCTGAAATTAATGGTCTTGCTAATTTAAAAAAACTGGTATTATTTGACTTGGAGATTGAAGGAGCGATTCCTTCCTTATCTGGATTAGTATCATTGGAAGAGCTGGACTTAAGTTATAACAAGCTTGAAGGAAGTATTCCTGTTTCACTTGGAACATTAGGCAACCTTAAAATAATCAATATTGGAAATAATCAATTGACAGGGACAATTCCTTCAAATTTTACTTCATTGAGTAGTCTTCAAACACTATCCATTTATGGAAACAACATATCTGGAACTGTCCCAGATTTATCAACCCTACCACTTTTGGAAAGTTTTTCAATTAGTCAAAACAAGTTTCAATTTGGAGATTTTGAAACAAAATTTGATGACTTTAATGCGGCATTCTCCTTTTACTATAATCCACAGAAAAAAGTAGGTCCAGATTCGTATTTAAGAACTAATATAGGTGGAAGTCTTACTTTTGAAGCTGTGGTTTCTGGAGACGAAAATACCTATCAATGGTATTTTGATGGAAGTCCTTTAGCAGGAGAAACTAATGTCACATTAGTGCTAAACAATATACAGCCATCTCAAATAGCTAAAAGTTATTTCTGTGAAATAAACAGCGATATTGTAACAGGTTTGACTCTACAAACAGGTGATTTTGTTCCCCTCAAAAATGGCGTAAACTGTTCCGCGACAGACTTTGCGGCTTTGAAAGCTTTTTATGATGCGGCTGAAGGGGAGAATTGGAGATACAATACGGGCTGGGAAATTATAACAGAAAACGCTACTCCTCCAGCCAATTGTACTTTTACTGGCATTTTTGGAACTGCCAAAGCCGAAGTAAATAATGAAGAACGAATAGTTTCTTTGAACTTACAAGGGAATAATGTAGGAGGTACACTCAGCTCTTCACTTGGCGACCTTTCAGAACTTACCATCCTACATATGGATGGAAATTACGTGGGAGCAACTGGTAATTACATCAGCGGAAGTATTCCTGGGTCATTAGGTGACTTAGTCCACCTAACATCTGTTAAACTTGCAAACCAGGGACTAAGTGGTTGTTTTGATTATAACCTTAAAAAACTCTGTGGACAATTGACAACAGCCCAGTTTTACAACTATCTATTAGACGCTAGTTGGGAAGACTTCTGTTCGTCTAATGCAGGTGTTTGTCCGGGCACTTTACCTCCATGTGCTGAAAGTACAGTTTTAGTTAGCATGGCCGATGATGTTTCATCAGGGCAAACAAACATAGATGTTAAAAATAGCACAGGTTTTATAGAAGCTTCAAATAAGATTACGGGAACTGCGAAATCTACTTTTTCGGCAGGGAGATACATTTATTTAAAACCTGGGTTTGTTGCCCATAGCGGAACTGTGTTCTTGGCTCAGAATGGTGGGTGCGATTAATTATTTAAAAACTACGAACATGAAAAAGTTTATCCTATTCTTTTTAGTATCTATCTATGCCCAAGCTCAAATTTCTGGGCTTGAAAGAAACGCCCTGATTGGTATTTATAATAATACGCAAGGTAGCTCTTGGACAAATAAAACAAATTGGGATACCAATGCTTCTGGTACATCGGATGTAAATACTTGGTATGGCATTACTACCCAGAGTATTTCTGGTGTAGAGTATGTTACAGAGATAGACTTGAGCAATAATAACCTAAATGGAACCTTGCCAGACTTGTCAGCATTCTTTCGATTAAGTTCTCTTAAGTTAAGCCAGAATCTATTGATAGGGAGCTTGGATATAAGTGCTTTAAATTATTTGAGTGAGGTTATACTAAATGATAATTCATTAATTTTTGTCAAATTAGGTTCAGCTGTTTCTTATGGCTCTTTTAATGCAAAGAATAACTCGAATTTGAGCTGCTTGGAAGTACCTACAGCCAGACTGGCTCATTTTTACAATCTAAGTCTAAACTATTTCGATTTAGGTTTAGTCATTTCTGATGATTGTTCTTCTTTGGCTGCTTTAAATGTAGGAGATAGAACTGCATTAAATGACTTATACACCTCGACCAATGGAGTGAGTTGGTCTCAGGCAACTTATGCGAACCTCGACTTATTAGTGAACCCTAATTCAAAAATGGGTCTTGCATATACCATTGTTGGAGGAGAAAGGAGGGTTTCTCAGATTAGTCTGCCTTCCATGAATCTCAATGGAAGTTTACCTGCAAGTATTTCGAATTTGACTGAATTAATGGAATTGGATTTGCATTATAATAGTATTTCTCAATTACCAACGCAAATTGGTGATTTAGACAAACTTGAAAAATTCGATATTTCCAACAACGGGAGCTTACAAACAATTCCTGCTGCTATTGGCGATTTGTCAAGTTTGAAAGAGTTTTATTTTAATTCCTGCGGCATTAATCTTATTCCCACAAGAATTGGAGATTTGACAAATCTGGAGAAACTGAATTTTGCTAATAATCAGATTACATTGATTCCTTCTACCATAGGTACCTTGGTAAATCTGACTGAGTTGTATGCGTCACCAAATCCTATTTCAAGTATTCCAACACAAATAGCCAATCTAATAAAGTTGGTTGTTTTAGACTTTTCAGGGAGTTTGATAACCAATACACCAAGCGGAATGGGTGGTTTGGTCGATTTAGAAAAACTGTATTTAAATAATAATCAAATTCAAATCATTTTCCCCGGATTGGGGAATCTGTTGAAGCTGAAAGAGCTCAGGTTACATCAAAATAGATTGGGCAGAAATGGAAATAACTTGCCTTCAGATTTAGGAAACTTAGTTCTTCTAACGGAATTAACCTTAAATGATAACGAACTGACCGTATTACCCAATACGCTACAAAACCTAGATTTACTAAAAGAATTACCTCTACAGAATAATAAATTAACAGAATTGCCTAGCTCTATCGGCGACCTAGCCATATTGGAGAAGCTAAATTTGTCAGCAAACGCTCTTTCGACTTTACCAACTAGCATAGGAGGTTTAAGTTCCTTAAAGGAGTTGAATTTGAGCCATAATCGTCTTGCTTCATTGCCTGATGAAATAGGAGATTTGGGAGCTTTGGAAACGTTAAATCTAGATTATCAGAGTTTTTATAATACCACGAGCAATGTCACAGAAAAGACCTTAACGTCATTACCAAGTACAATAGGTGACTTAACTGCTTTAAAAGTTTTTTCTGCATCAAGTAATGTAATTGAGGGCAATTTGATTTTGACTAATTTGACGGCTTTAAACCATTTAAACTTTTCCCATAATAAGATTTCTAACGTTAAATTGGGTATAGGTCCCTCTAATATTTATGGTTTAAGCAATTTTCGATTGGATAATAACCCTTACATTACTTGCGTAGAGGTGCCCACTTCAGAGGTGTCGAATTGGCAATCGAGTGGGCATGTTAATTATGTTGATAATGGTGTAGTTTTTAATGATAACTGTAGTGCCTATCGAGTTCCTCAGCTGGAGCGTGAAGCCCTAATAGCTTTTTACAATGCTACAGATGGTGGCACAAGCTGGACAGGAAACTTTTGGGATACAGACCCAAATTCACTCAGTAATGTAGGAGCCTGGGAAGGTGTGACCACAGAACTTGTTAATGGACAGAAACATGTAACTAAGATAGTCTTCTATGGTAAATATTTAAATGGCGTAATACCATCTGAAATTAAGGATTTAACAGAACTTACAGAGCTTTATTTAGGAGTTGGTTATTCCCCACATCCAAGAATTACGTCTGTAGCTTCACAAATTGGTCAATTAAGCAATCTGGTACGTTTGACAATAAATAATCAACATATATCTTCACTTCCTGATGAGATAGGAAATTTGGGCAGTCTTGAATATTTGGATTTAAGTCAAAATCGTTTAAATAGCTTACCTTCTAGCATTGGGGGATTAACAAATTTGAAAGAACTAAACCTAACTTCTCAGCACAATGGTACGGATTATAGTTTAACAAGCCTTCCGGCAAGCATTGGAGACTTAGCTTCGTTGGAGAGGCTTAATTTATATACTAATGCTCTTAGTACGTTACCATCAAGTATAGGAGGTTTAAGTTCCTTAAAGGAGTTGAATTTGAGCCATAATCGTCTTGCTTCATTGCCTGATGAAATAGGAGATTTGGGAGCTTTGGAAACGTTAAATCTAGATTATCAGAGTTTTTATAATACCACGAGCAATGTCACAGAAAAGACCTTAACGTCATTACCAAGTACAATAGGTGACTTAACTGCTTTAAAAGTTTTTTCTGCATCAAGTAATGTAATTGAGGGCAATTTGATTTTGACTAATTTGACGGCTTTAAACCATTTAAACTTTTCCCATAATAAGATTTCTAACGTTAAATTGGGTATAGGTCCCTCTAATATTTATGGTTTAAGCAATTTTCGATTGGATAATAACCCTTACATTACTTGCGTAGAGGTGCCCACTTCAGAGGTGTCGAATTGGCAATCGAGTGGGCATGTTAATTATGTTGATAATGGTGTAGTTTTTAATGATAACTGTAGTGCCTATCGAGTTCCTCAGCTGGAGCGTGAAGCCCTAATAGCTTTTTACAATGCTACAGATGGTGGCACAAGCTGGACAGGAAACTTTTGGGATACAGACCCAAATTCACTCAGTAATGTAGGAGCCTGGGAAGGTGTGACCACAGAACTTGTTAATGGACAGAAACATGTAACTAAGATAGTCTTCTATGGTAAATATTTAAATGGCGTAATACCATCTGAAATTAAGGATTTAACAGAACTTACAGAGCTTTATTTAGGAGTTGGTTATTCCCCACATCCAAGAATTACGTCTGTAGCTTCACAAATTGGTCAATTAAGCAATCTGGTACGTTTGACAATAAATAATCAACATATATCTTCACTTCCTGATGAGATAGGAAATTTGGGCAGTCTTGAATATTTGGATTTAAGTCAAAATCGTTTAAATAGCTTACCTTCTAGCATTGGGGGATTAACAAATTTGAAAGAACTAAACCTAACTTCTCAGCACAATGGTACGGATTATAGTTTAACAAGCCTTCCGGCAAGCATTGGAGACTTAGCTTCGTTGGAGAGGCTTAATTTATATACTAATGCTCTTAGTACGTTACCATCAAGTATAGGAGGTTTAAGTTCCTTAAAGGAGTTGAATTTGAGCCATAATCGTCTTGCTTCATTGCCTGATGAAATAGGAGATTTGGGAGCTTTGGAAACGTTAAATCTAGATTATCAGAGTTTTTATAATACCACGAGCAATGTCACAGAAAAGACCTTAACGTCATTACCAAGTACAATAGGTGACTTAACTGCTTTAAAAGTTTTTTCTGCATCAAGTAATGTAATTGAGGGCAATTTGATTTTGACTAATTTGACGGCTTTAAACCATTTAAACTTTTCCCATAATAAGATTTCTAACGTTAAATTGGGTATAGGTCCCTCTAATATTTATGGTTTAAGCAATTTTCGATTGGATAATAACCCTTACATTACTTGCGTAGAGGTGCCCACTTCAGAGGTGTCGAATTGGCAATCGAGTGGGCATGTTAATTATGTTGATAATGGTGTAGTTTTTAATGATAACTGTAGTGCCTATCGAGTTCCTCAGCTGGAGCGTGAAGCCCTAATAGCTTTTTACAATGCTACAGATGGTGGCACAAGCTGGACAGGAAACTTTTGGGATACAGACCCAAATTCACTCAGTAATGTAGGAGCCTGGGAAGGTGTGACCACAGAACTTGTTAATGGACAGAAACATGTAACTAAGATAGTCTTCTATGGTAAATATTTAAATGGCGTAATACCATCTGAAATTAAGGATTTAACAGAACTTACAGAGCTTTATTTAGGAGTTGGTTATTCCCCACATCCAAGAATTACGTCTGTAGCTTCACAAATTGGTCAATTAAGCAATCTGGTACGTTTGACAATAAATAATCAACATATATCTTCACTTCCTGATGAGATAGGAAATTTGGGCAGTCTTGAATATTTGGATTTAAGTCAAAATCGTTTAAATAGCTTACCTTCTAGCATTGGGGGATTAACAAATTTGAAAGAACTAAACCTAACTTCTCAGCACAATGGTACGGATTATAGTTTAACAAGCCTTCCGGCAAGCATTGGAGACTTAGCTTCGTTGGAGAGGCTTAATTTATATACTAATGCTCTTAGTACGTTACCATCAAGTATAGGAGGTTTAAGTTCCTTAAAGGAGTTGAATTTATACTATAATCGATTAACTTCTGTACCTGAGGAGCTAGGAGATTTAGAAGCTCTCACGAGTCTAAATCTGTCTTATAACTTTATTTCTGGTAATCTGGATTTAAGTAAGCTTGATATTATCAACTACTTACAGGTTAACTATAACAATATTTCCAACTTGAAAATTGGAGTAAGCCCTACCATTTTTACTGCTAATCATTACTTTTCTGCCAGACGTAATGCTTTAGGATGTATTGAAGTGCCAACATCAGAATTGGTTTCATGGCAACTTTCTGATTATTCTGAGGCTGGAGGGTATATTGATAATGGCGTGGTGTACAGCGATAATTGTGCTGGTGTTAGTGATAATAGTGTTCCAGATTCTGAGAGGCAAGCTCTAATCGCATTCTTTAACAGTACTTCAGGGAACTCTTGGCGAAATGATTTGTCAGGATATGATGGAGTACCGTGGTTGGTAGATGCCACAGACAAACCAAACGTAGGAGCATGGTATGGGGTTAAGACTTCTATTATTAATGGTCAAAAGCATGTGACCGATTTAAAGATAAATGGTAATTTACTGGTAGGCTCTATTCCTTCTGAAATTGAAGATTTAACTAAGTTAGAATCAGTAAGGCTAAATCAGAATGAAATTAACGAGATATCTCCTGAAGTTGGGAATTTGTCTAATCTGAAAATTCTGGAAATAAAAGGACAGCAAGGAGCAAGCGGCGGAGTGTTAAAATATCTTCCCGCAGAACTGAATAACTTAACCAACATTGTTCATATGGATATTAGTTCTAACGCCATATCAAACAAACTAGATTTTGAAAACCTTGTGAACCTAAAAAGTTTAAAAATTCAAAACAATCAAATTGCAGGGCTTAAATTAGGAATTGCACCATCTGCTTTTGATGGAGCCTATAATTACGAAGGGTTGGATTATTATGAGCGTTATTACAATTCACTAGATATAGGAAGTAATCAGCATTTATTCTGTGTGGCGGTTCCTTTAGCTCATGTTTCTTCTTGGCAATCTAGTTCGTATGCCAGCTCTTACTCAAATATAGCTTGGGGAGAGACAGACTGTAGCAATTATAATAGCATACCTCAGAGTGAGTTAGATGCTTTAATTGCTTTATTCAATAATACAGAAGGGGTTAATTGGGTGAATAAGACAAATTGGAATCCGTTAGGGACAAGAGAAACTGAAAATGTAAGTACTTGGTTTGGCATTACGACGGCCATCATAAATAATGGTAAACATGTAACGGACATACAACTTTCTAGTAATAATCTAGACGGGATTTTGCCTTCAAATTTAAATAGTTTACAGTTCCTTAAAAAAATCTATTTGTCTAGTAATAATCTAACCGGTACAGTTCCTAACTTTTCTTCTGTTAATGGTTTAGAGTTGTTTGACATTTCGAGTAATAGCTACCATTTTGGTGATTTTGAAAACCAGTTTGAACATTATGCTACGCTAACTTATCCATGGCAATACGGCAGTTACTATGGCAGTCAGAAGAAGACATCTGAAGAGTTGGTTTATACAATCCCCTTTAATGGCAGCAAGACTTTGAACGCTATTGTGAGAGGTACTGAGAATAGTTATCAGTGGTACTTTAATAATTCGCCCCTTACTGGCGAAACTAATACCGCTCTAGTTCTGTCCAATCTGAAACCCAATAAGTTTGGGGTCTATAAATGTCTAGTAACTAGCAACAAAGTCCCTTATTTGACTTTGGAAACTGGAGATTTTCTATTAAAAGAAAATCTTTCAACGAACCCCGACTATACTGCCTTAGTAGCCTTATATAACTCTACAAATGGTGATAATTGGAATAATAATACTAATTGGTTATCGGATAAGTCCTTTTACGAATGGTCTGGCATTGGGTTAAATTCTAATGGTAGGGTAAGTTCTATTTATTTGAGCTATAATAATTTATCGGGGAAACTACCAGCTCAACTTTCAGAGTTGGATGAACTTGAGACGCTTTATCTTAATAATAATGAACTCACAGGTTGTTATCCAGCTAGTTTAAAGAGTTTATGCAATCATCTAACATCGGTTTCTGTCGAATCTGGAAATACAGGAATGGTTGCTACATGGGCAGATTTCTGTGCATCGGATGCGGGTATATGTACTTGTACTCAAAACTTAGTTTTGCAAAGTACAGCTGATGATTATAACTCAGGTGTTGTGCTAAAAGAAGTCAGTAGTTCCAACGGAACAGTAACTGCAACAAATAAATTGACAGGAAATTCGAAGGTTACCATACGGGCGGGGAGCCATATTCTTCTCGGACCAGGTTTTAAAGCCGATAAAGGAACAGTATTCTTAGCTGAGAATGGAGGTTGTGAATAATTGTAAGTTTGAAGAATCTGGAAAATTCTTTTCAGGTTCTTCAAGCTTTTTTATACGAAAGAGCAAAGAAATTATTGAGAAGTAAACTAACAGTTTTAGAAGACCCTACAACCTCCAAATCCCCATTCCGCCATCGGGAGCTATCATTTGACCGGTGCAATACGGTATTTGACCTGTGGCCATAGCCGCTACTATTTTACCGATGTCTTCTGGCGTACCCATGCGTCTTTCTGGAATTACACCATCAGAAGCTAATTTTTCGTATTTCTCTTTTACTACGGTGGTCATATCTGTGGAGATAACACCGGGCTGTACTTCGTAAACAGGAATTCCAAATTCTGCCAGTTTAACAGCAAAAGAGCTGCTCATGATACTTAAACTGGCTTTTGCCATACAGTATTCCACTCTATTGGTTGATGCCGTTCTGGCTGAAATAGAAGTAATGTTTATCATACAGGCCTCAAAGTTTGGATTTTTTTCTTTGCCTGCAATCAGTTCTTTTACAGCCAACTGACTCATGAAAAAGGTGCCTTTTTGGACAATGTCCATCATGTAATCGAAATTTTCTTCATCTACTTCCAACATGTCTTTTCTGACTTTTGGAGCTACTCCTGCATTATTGACCAAAACATTCAATTGACCGTAATGGTCTTTAATTTTGCTCACAATACTCTGTCTGTCTTCCGCTTTAGAAATATCTCCTTGGCAATAGATTACGTCTTGACCGTAGGCTTTTAATTCATCTAAAATTTCACTTACGCCACTTTCATCTCTTACCCCGTTTATAGCAAGGCTATATCCTTTTTCGGCTAATGCTTTAGCTATTCCTAGGCCTATTCCTCGGCTTCCTCCTGTTATAAGTGCTACTTTCATTTTTATTGCTTTGAGCCTTTAGTTTTGAGCTGCGGGCTTTTTTTATCTAAAGTGATTAATGCTACAATGTGTAAATGTTTCAATGCTCAAATAGTTGTTTAATTCATCTATTGCATCAATTAATCCTTGGAGCATTGAATCATTATGGGAAGAACTACATTTTACTCCTAATCTCCTTCACTGTTTTAGCTTCTGGCATTGCTTTATAGTAGGAATCTAGCGGAAAGCAACCTGAAATAAGACCATTTCTTGGTCCAGTGGTACAGTCGGAGAATGTTCTACAGATTTTATTTCTTTTTACCACGTCGCCTTTGATAATATCTGCTGGCATTTCTGGGTAACTTAATACCATTCTACCAAAACCCACCATGTCGGCTTTTTTATCTTCTAATACGCTTTGGGCTACGTTTGGAAGCCATTCTTGTAAATAAGAATAGGCAGAACCAATAATCACCATTTCAGGGAATTGTTCCTTTATCTGTGCGGTCACACGTATTTGACGTGCGACACCTAAAAGTGGATCTTCAGGTGGCAAATAACCATCTGAAGGAGGGAAAATGGCTGGTCTAATGATATGTGGGTTATAATAAGGACTCCCGCCCGTCACGCAGATAAGTTCAATACCTAAGTCTTGGGCTAGTTTGATAAATTGAAAAGTCTCCTCTAAATCTTCTGAAAGACCATCTTCTGATCCACCAAAAGAGTATTTATAGCTTTTCTTATCATTGAAAGGCTCTCCAAAACCATCTTCATCTGCTTTAAATGGTATCCAGTCGAAGGCACTTAATCTGATGCCCATCTGTAGCCCCGGTGCTGCTTCTTTTATACCCGCTACAATATCTCTCAAGAAGCGAGTTCTGTTTTCCATACTTCCACCGTATTTGCCTGGTCGGTCGTAAGATGAAAGGAATTCATGTCCTAAATAGCCATGACAGTGTTTGATGTCCACAAAGTCAAAACCAGCTTTTTGAGCTAAAACAGCCGCTTTGATATAATCTTGAATAAGGCCGTCTATGTACTCGTCTGTAAGAATTGGGTAATCCTCACCTAATCCTTGTTTTTCATTTAATACAGGATGGTAGTAAAGAATTTTAGGCTCCATCTTGTGTTTGTCGTTGGGTTTGCAAAATCTCCCAGAATGGGTCAGCTGCAAGCCTACCATCAAGTCTGAGGTATTGCCAAACTCTGCACCATGCTCTTGATACAGCATGTCATGCAAGTCTTTGAAATCTTGAAAGTTGGCCTCGTTAATCATTAATTGATTAGGATTTGCTCTTCCTTCAGGATTTACAGCTACGGCCTCACATCCAAAAAGTAATTTGGCACCGCTTACCGCAAAGTTCTTCCACCTGCGTTTTGTGTGCTCACTTGGTTTTCCATCCGTAGTGCCATCCCATCCTTCCATAGGAAGAATGCAAAATCTGTTGCCTATTTCAGAGCCAGATTTTAGTTTTATTTTTTCTGCAAAAACAGAAGAATCTCCTGATTCTACTTCCGTAGAAAATGGTAGCTCCGCTCCAATCTCTTTTAAATGCTCCGTGAATTTTTCTGCTGTTTTTAGCTGAGCTATTTTTGGATATTTTGCTTTGTTCTTGTCACTCATTTGTTTCTAAATTCCTCCATACAGTTAAAAAATGCGTAATCTGGTTTACCTTGAATCATTTTGTCAATGTAAATAGCCAATTCTCTCATGTGATAATCTCCCCACATGCTAGATTCATGACAAGCTATGGTTTGGCCTTCAGGCACATTATCCCAGCCATTGGGTTCATGGTAAATACTGTGCAACAAGATACCCTGATGGCTTGATTCTTCAGAGATATAAGGGCTTCCTAAAAGTGCTCTTGAAGAAGTTAATCCTGCTTTTGTGTATTTCTCGTCGTTCAATATTTTACCTAATCTTAGTAAACCTTGTGCGGCAATGGCCGCTGCGGTACTATCAATAGGTTCAAAGGCATTATAAGGGTCAGAGTTCACCGCTTTATAGTCGCCAAGTTTATATAGATGTGGGGCTCCGGTGTCCCAATATGGAATACCATCTTTCGCCGTGTTTTCAATAAAGAAATCGCAAGTGGCTTTAGCCCCTTTTTCTAAAAGTGCTAAGAGTTCAGCTTTAGGATATGCTTCAGGAAATGATGCTTCAGGAATTTTCTGGAAGAATTCTAGTTCTTCTGCAAAACCACAGACAGCCCAAGCTAAACCTCTTGTCCAAGTGGTGAATCCACTAAAACCCTGTTGAGCATTTGGCGAACGGAAGTTTCCATCGTTGACATTAAAAATGCACTCATGAGCTGTTCTTCCCCAATCGTCATATTTGTCACGTCCTTCGCCGTAATACACATTGTATTTGGCGGTAGCCATAATATGCTTAATTCCTCTTTCTAAAAGGCTGATGATTTGATCGTTTTCGCCTTTAAACTGATGTCCCATAAAGTGACTCAGCATTAAAATCCTGACCGACCTTATAGTGTCCACAAAAAGCGAGTGTGGACCATTAAAAGAATAGATATAGCCGCCATCCTTGGTGTTTGTCCATCTGGCTCCTTGTACGGTTCCGCTAACTTTTAAGGCCATTTTATAATACTCAGCTTCCCACTCGTTATGAGGAATAAGCCCATCATTCATGAACCTTAATAGGTTTCCGTAGGTAGAGATATTATTAAAACCATGGTCATGCACACCTATATGCGTCAGGTGAGAGCCCATTTTGTTTACCGTATTGTCTTTTCCAATTTTTAGGAATTGTTCGTCTCCAGTGGCTTCAAACTGTAGAAGTGCCGAGCCATATTGAAACCCTTCTGTCCATTCTGTCCAACCTCTTGAAGAGTATTTGCCATTGATGGTGAAAACGGGTGCTCCATTGGAGCTGTCGTAATTCTTTTCAATATCAAGAATTTTTTTGCCGGATAAATTCCAGAAGCCGGCAAGTTTACTTTTTAAATCACCTGCACTTAAGTCAAAATCAATTTGCATTGATACGTTCTGTTTTTATGAATTTCGAAATTTTAATAACCCTTATACTTAGAGAAAACCAGTTATAATTTTATGTCTCGACTTGAAGAAATCGAGTGGTTATTATGTTGAAAGATGGTATTGTTATTTGTCAATAGCATCCGCCAAAATGTGTTTTTCATAGGTAAGGGTTGAATAAGTACCCTAATTAATTAAAAAAATGCCACAATCCATTTTTTCTGAAGGTGATTTAACAAAATCTAAATGTTATACATAAAAAAAAGCAGCATAATATCATTATGCCGCTTTTTAGTATCAAGGTTTGAGAGGTCATTAATTACCTACTCATATACATATTTCTTTCTTTGTAAACGTCTAAGAAGAACTCATCCTTGAGGTCGTCAATGAAGTAAATCCCTTCACCAGTCGACTTCATCTCTGGCCCTAGTTCTTTATTTACATTCGGGAATTTATGGAAAGAGAATACCGGTATTTTTATGGCGTAACCTTTTTTGATAGGGTTAAACTTAATGTCTTTTACCTTTAATTCTCCTAGCATAACCTTGGTGGCGTAGTTCACATAAGGCTCTTGGTAAGCCTTGCAAATAAACGGTACCGTTCTAGAGGCTCTTGGATTGGCTTCAATGATATAAACGATTTCGTCTTTGATAGCAAACTGGATATTAATTAGTCCTTTGGTATCAAGGGCTATCGCAATTCTCTTTGTGTATTCCTCAATTTGATTCATGACGTTTTCGCTCAAATCAAAAGCTGGAAGTACGGCATAAGAATCTCCAGAGTGAATACCTGCAGGCTCAATATGCTCCATGATACCGATGATGTAAGCATCTTCACCATCACAAATAGCGTCAGCCTCTGCTTCTACGGCTCCTTCTAAAAAGTGGTCAAGTAGAATGTTATTATCTGGAATGTCACTTAATATTTTAACAACGTGCTGCTCTAGTTCCTGCTCGTTGATAACGATTTTCATGTTTTGACCTCCCAAAACATAAGACGGACGTACCAATAAAGGGAATCCAAGGTCTTTAGAAACCTCTACCGCTTTATCGGCTGTTCTAACGGTGGTGAATGGAGGGTAAGGAATACCAAGCTCCACCAGTTTCTCAGAGAACCGTCCTCTGTCTTCGGCCAAATCTAACGCTTCCCAAGAAGTACCAATAATCTTGATACCATAGTTTGTCATTTTTTCAGCCATCTTTAAAGCCGTTTGACCTCCAAGCTGCACAATTACGCCCTCAGGCTTCTCATGCTGAATGATGTCATAAACGTGCTCCCAGAAAACAGGCTCAAAGTATAATTTGTCAGAAATATCAGGGTCTGTAGATACGGTTTCAGGGTTACAGTTAATCATGATGGTTTCATAACCACACTCTTTGGCTGCTAAAACACCATGAACGCAAGAGTAATCAAACTCAATGCCTTGACCAATTCTATTCGGGCCAGAACCTATGACTAAAATTTTCTTTTTGTCGGAAACGATTGACTCATTATCAGGATTATCCTGAGTGACATTAAAAGTGCTGTAGTAATAAGGTGTTTGAGCCTCGAACTCTGCAGAACAAGTATCCACACATTTATAGGCTCTTTTAATTCCTAACTCATGTCTTTTGTTTGATACTTCACTTTCTAAGCAATGAAGTAAATGAGCTATTTGTCTGTCAGCGTATCCTTTTTGCTTTGCTTCTAGCAATAAATCAAAAGGTAATTCTGGCAGCTTGTAAACCTCAATCTTCCTTTCTAAATGAATAAGTTCTTCTATCTGATGTAAGAACCACTTATCTATTTTGGTAAGCTTCTGGATGGTATTAAAAGATAGTCCAGCTTTAAAAGCGTCGTATATATGGAAGAGTCTGTCCCAAGATGGGTGCTCTAAACTCTCTTTTAAAGCGGCTTGGTCTCTTAATTCTTTTCCGTCGGCACCAAGTCCGTTTCTTCTAATTTCAAGTGATTGACAAGCTTTCTGAAGAGCTTCTTGGAAGTTTCTACCAATACCCATGGCTTCACCCACGGCTTTCATTTGTAGTCCTAGCTTCCTGTCAGCTCCAGGGAATTTATCAAAATTCCATCTTGGAACCTTAACGATAACGTAGTCAATGGCTGGCTCAAAAAATGCTGAAGTGCTTCCTGTTATAGGATTGATAAGCTCATCTAAGTTATAGCCAATGGCTAATTTGGCAGCTATTTTAGCAATAGGATACCCCGTAGCTTTAGAAGCTAAGGCAGAAGAACGACTTACACGAGGGTTAATTTCTATACCTATAAGCTCGTCATTTTCTGGGCTCAAAGCAAACTGAACATTGCAACCTCCAGCAAACATCCCTATAGCATTCATCATTTTGATGGCCATGTCTCTCATGTGCTGATAGACTGTATCAGGAAGTGTCATAGCTGGAGCTACTGTGATGGAATCTCCAGTATGAACGCCCATGGCGTCAAAATTTTCTATGGTACAGATGATAATAATGTTACCAATATTATCTCTCAGTAACTCTAATTCGTATTCTTTCCATCCTAAAATAGATTGTTCTACCAATACTTCATGGGTAGGAGAGGCGTGCAAACCAGCGTTTAAGGCTTTGTCGAATTCTTCTGGAGAGTTTACAAATCCGCCACCAAAACCACCCATGGTAAAGGATGGTCTAATAACTAGGGGGAAACCTATTTCTTGAGCGATCTCTTTTCCTTCCAAAAATGACCTTGCCGTACGTCCTTTACAGACGTTAACGCCAATTTCCATCATTTTTAAACGGAACTTTTCACGGTCTTCAGTAGTCTCGATGGCGTCTATATCCACGCCAATCATTTCTACATTGTATTTTTCCCAGATACCTGCTTGGTCGCAGTCAATGGCCAGATTAAGGGCTGTTTGACCACCCATAGTCGGCAATACTGCATCAATGGGCTTGCCCATGGCTACATGCTTTTCTAGGATTTCCTTGATGTATTTTTTCTCAAGGGGTTTCAAATATACAAAATCCGCGTTGAGCGGATCTGTCATAATGGTAGCTGGATTTGAGTTGATTAATGAAACTTCAATACCCTCTTCTCTTAAAGAGCGGGCGGCTTGTGAGCCAGAGTAGTCAAATTCACAGGCTTGACCTATTATTATAGGGCCAGAGCCGATAATCAATACAGATCTCAGATTGGGATTTTTTGGCATTTTTTCAGGGAAGGAATTCCGATTTATTCATCGAAGCCCAAAGTTAATAGAGATTTTTGTTAGTTAATAAGATTGGATAGGTTTTTGTATAAAATTCATAGATAACATGGAAAATATTGTGAGATTAGTTGGACAATTCCAATTTGATTCCTTTCTTTTGTAACATTAATTCTATCCAAAGAATATGCTTTCTAAAAAAATAAATTTTCTTCTTATACTTATCTGTCTTTTTTCTTCTTTGTCGGTGCTTGCCCAAGGTGAAGTGTCTATTTTACCTGTGTACAATCCTTCACATCTGCAGATAAAAGTTACGGCCAATGGGAAGCCTTTAGGCAATGCCAAAACCATCAATATCAGTGATAGGAATATTGAGTTTAAAGCTTTTTCTGTGGGTAGAGATGCTGGTTCGGAATTAGTGATTCCAGAAATAGAAGTGAACTTAGTAAGAGGTGGCAGATTAATAGCATCAGAGATTATTGGAGAGAAAGGAAACATCAGTGCCATACTAGATTTAGCTCAAAACAATGATGTCGTAAGGTTTTTGGTGAATGGTGTCTATATTAAGAATGCTGTCCAGAAACTGGAATTGTATTCTTTAGGAACGGTAAACTTGCTTTACTCTATAGCTGCTAAGTAATATACCTTAGAATTTTGCGGGGTCTACAGGCTCTACCAAAACGACTTCTTCTTTATCTACGACTACCTGTCCGGCTAAAGAACCCTTTATTTTACGTACAAACTTTTTCGGTGTATACATTACCGGTACCATGGTATCGGTTTTTCGTTTTGAAAACCATGCCGCTAAGCTCGCGGCTCTTTCTATCACGTATATGGGTGTCTTTGTACCCGGTCTTTCCTTTATAATCACGTGAGATCCTGGCACATCTTTGGCGTGAAGCCATAAGTCGTTTTTGGTGGCATGCTTTAAAGTGAGCAGATCATTGTTTTTTGAATTTTTCCCAATTAAGATTTTATACCCATCCACTTCAAAGTTTTTGAAAAGCTCGTCTACGCCTTTGTCTTTCTTTTTCTTTTCAGAAAGGTCTTCTTTTTGAGCAAACTTCCTTAGGTCTCTTAAGGAAACTTCGTCTTCTAGGTTTTCAAGTTTGGCATGAAGCGAAGCGACCTCCTGAGTTCGTTCGGCAATATTCTTCTCTAAGAATTCAATCTCTATCTTCTCTTTTTTTGCTTTTCTGTAATAATTTTCGGCATTTTTTTGAGCAGATAAGTCTTTCTTTAGCTTTATGGTAATAGGGGCGTTAGAAACAAAATCTAGTAATTCAACACTGGTCGCCTTAGACGGAACCAAATGAAGGTTTGCCATTAATATATGCCCTATATCTTGATTGCTAGTCGCTAAAATGATTTGATCTAACCTTTCATTGGCTTGTTTGATATAGGTCTCGCAGCCCTTGATAGATTTCTGAACTTTCCTTTTCAGTTGGTTCTTTTCTGAGTCCAACTGGGTCACCTGCATTTTTTCTACGAAATATGCATTGGCCGCTTCTAGCGGATTGTCAAAAGTTTTTAAAACTTCACCTACTTCTATTAAAGAGAGATGCAATCGCTCATTGAGTTTGATGAGGTAAAACTGACCCAGATCTAAAACCTGGTTTATGTTTTGAATAAGCTCCCAGTTTTCTTCTAGATCATCGCCACTTTTTTCTTTGTATACTTTCTGAGGCAGTTTGCCCCAAGTAGGGTAGACTTTGAATACATCGCCTTCGGCATCTAGAAAATCTTGAAAGGAAACAACTTTTTCTTTGCTGAAATCGGAGAGTTGAAGTTCAAAATCTTGCTTCAGCGTATTGTTAAATAGCTGCGTCAGTTTTTCATTTTTAAATGCTAAGACGTTACACCTGTTTCCAAACATTTTAAAAACCAGGATTTTGTCCTGACTGAGGTACACGGCAAAGGCTCTTTCGTTTTCAAAAACTTGGACAGATAAAACCGTTTCATTGATAAAATCTTTAAAAAGGTCAATAGAGTTTCTTTTAGCTCTATGAAATACTTCTGTAAAATAAAGGCCACTGTGGCTAGGTAAAACGGAGCATTTGATGAAAAAATCACGCTCTGGATTTCCAAAACCAATCACCAGTTCATCTTTCTCTTGACTAAAACAAGATAGCATTTCCAGTCCTTCCAGTTTTTCATGAAGGGCAGGGACTAAATGTTTAAAGAAATGGTAATTACAGTGCATTGGTTTCTTTTAGAATTCCTTCTTTCATCGCGTATTTTGAGATTTTGATGGTGGTCAGTCCGAAATTTTGAATCAAATAGCGAATTAAACAAACTGCCACCACTATCATATCTACCCTTAATTCTATCATACCAGGAATGGCCATTCGCTCTTCCCTGTTTTTAGTGAGCAGTTGTTCGTAGATATCAATAAATGCCTCTAAAGGATAATCAAATCCTATTTGGTCTATTGGTGTGTTTTCGCCCGTTTGTTTAAAATGATGTATGCTATTTAGCGTATCATAGCTACCCGATGAACCCACCATTATTTTAGGAGAATATTGGTGAATGGCATTGGTAAGCGGCAATAGTTTCTCTCTAAGATAATCGTCCAGTTTATTGACGGCCGCAGGAGAAATGGGGTCTCTATCTATGAATAATTCCATCATTCTTTGTCCGCCTATTTCTAGACTTTTTTTCCAAAGTATGCCCTCTTCATTACAAAGGATGAATTCTACGCTTCCGCCTCCGATATCCACAATGAGGTTATTGTCTTTGATTGGCACCGCTTGACTTACCCCTTTATATATAAGCTCTGCTTCTCTGTCGCCAGAAATTACTTTAACAGAAATGTCAGTGCTTTCTTTTATTGCTTTTAATACTTCGGCTTGATTGCTGGCACTTCTTAAAGCGGAGGTACCAAAAGCGAAGATTTGATCTTGGTCAATCTCGAACTCCGTGATTTTTTCTTTGAATACGCTTAAAACAGCAATCCCCCTTTCAATTCCATCTGGGGTGATAATTCCTTTATTGATACCCCCCATGCCAATTTTGGCAGCCATCGAAGTTTTGAATAGGACCTTATCCTGCTGATCTACTATAAGTAAGTGGAACGTATTTGTTCCTAAATCTATAATTGCTCTTTTCATCGGATGCAAACTTAAGCTTTATCGGTCATGAATTTATGACCTAGCTAAATGCGAAATCTATATTTTTTATTAAAATGATATGTTCTTTCTTCTGGAAGTCTATGCCATCATGGCTTCAATGTCTTCTATTTCAATAGGTATGTCAGCTCCTAAATCGATATTTCCATCTGTTGTAATAAGAATGTCATTTTCCAATCGTATTCCTATGCCTTCATCCAAAATATAGATTCCGGGTTCGCAGGTAAACAGCATTCCCGCTTTGAATTCTACATCTACAGGCCCTACATCGTGTACATCTAAGCCAAGGTAATGAGAAACGCCATGAGGAAAGTATTTCTTGTATGCTGGTTTTTTGGGATCTTGGTCGTCTATTTCTTTATGGCTTAAAAGTCCGAGTTTAATCAACTCCTTTTCCATGAATTGAGCTGTTTCTTTTCTGAGTTTTGCCATGGTGTTTCCTGGCACGAGTCTTCCTTTGCTAAATTTGAAAACGTCTAAAACAGACTGGTAAACCTCTTTTTGTCTATCATTGAATTTGCCATTGACAGGAAAGCACCTCGTGATATCGGCGTTGTAATTGCCGTATTCGGCACCAAAATCAAGAAGGACCAAGTCGCCATCTTGACAGATTTCATTATTGCTGATATAATGCAGCACGCAAGCATTTTTACCCGAAGCCACTATAGGCTGAAAGGCATGCCCTCTAGATTTGTTGAGAAGGAATTGGTAGGTGAGTTCGGCTTCAAGTTCATACTCGGGAACACCTACACGTAGTTTCTTAGCAAAATGGTTTAGAGCATTTTTACTGATGTCAATGGCTTTTTTGATGTGTTCCAGCTCTTCTGGTTCTTTAATGCTGCGTAAATCCCAGAGTATAGGAGCGAGTTTCTTTGGCTTTTTTACTCCAAAAGCTTTTCTAATCCACTTGTTGAATTGTATGGTTTCTGTCACGAAGTCCTCATTTCTACCCGAATGCTTATTCGAATTCAAATAGATGTTGCAAGGCAGGTCAATGTTTTTGTCCAAGAATTTATCTATTTCATCAGACCATTTGACGGTGGTTATGCCGCTCCGTTCCTTGGCCTGCTTTTTAGATAATTTCTCCCCTTCCCAGATTTTAAGATGCTCATTGGTTTCACGAATAAAAAGGATCTCTCTGAACTTCTTTTTAGGATGGTCAGGGTAGAGTAGTAAATAGGTTTCTTCTTGGTCTATTCCTGTCAAATAAAACAAATCAGAGTTTTGCTTAAAACCCATGATGCCATCGGCATTGGTCGGAATAACATCGTTTGAGCACAAAAGAGCCATACTGTTTTTCTTAAGTCGCTCAACGAGCTTGGCTCTATTTTTACTGAAAAGGGTATTAGCAAGGGGTGTATAACGCATTAAATAAGTATTTGTCTTTTACCAAAGTACTTCTAAATTCTTGTATTTGGTAAAAAAGGAATCTTTTGAAATCATGGTCATTCTGTCTGTCAAGGCTTGAGTTATCATAATTCTATCAAAAGGATCTCTATGAATATTAACTAGATTCAATAAATGTTCAAAAGTGAGGGGAAGAATTTGAGTGTTATTTTTAACTAACATTTCACCAAAGTCTTTTCGTGATACTGCTAGTTTTATGGTGATTTACCAAAGGCATACCATGTTAAAGAAACAAGCATTTTCGCTGGTTACATTAGCATTTTTGGCTTCTCTGGACAAAAAAAACATTCCAGAGAGAAACCACTAAAGGCTCATTAAAATCATCAGAGATAGTGATTTTACCTTTCAAGACACCAAAAGAGCGTTCTTTGAATTTGGACTTTTCTCTGCTTTTGATTTAAGGAAGGCCATAAAGTCATGGAGTTCCATCTTTAAATGAGCAAGAAGTGCATTAACATTAGTAAAGAGGCTCCTGTGTATTCATAAACAAATATTTATAGTATAAGGTAGTCTTTTCAATTAAGAATTTTAATGGCTGTTTGTCTATAAACCACTATCCTCATTCACTCTTAAAACCATCAATCCTGAGTGTTTTTTTATTCTATTCAAGTATTCTTGCAGAGTTTCATCAGAAATCACCACTTTTTTATCTTCAGAAGAGGCATGCATAAAATGTAATTTATCGCCTTTCCAGTAAGCTAAACCTTCGTGGTTTACATCTAAACCTGCAATGGTAGACGTAAAAGCTATTATATCACCGTTTTTGATTTGGTTTTGCACCTTGGGTAAATTCTCTTTCTTGATTTCGTTAAACTGATACTTACTCACATTCTTTTCCATCAGTTTAATCTGAGCTAAAACCTTCTCATCCGTTTTAAAAGCGGGGTAAAATTGGCGGTGAGTGCCCATGAAATTTATAATTTTAGAATTTGGCTCACCTAGCTCTGGCGTCAAATCTGTTAGGACACCATTTTTTGCTGCAATTTTTGCCCATTCAAAGAAATAATGAATTCTGGAAGCATAACCGTCTACTTCTCCATCTCTATATCTTAAAAATTGAAGTTCTTCTTTGAGGGTTTCAACGTTCCTTTGAGGAGCTTCTGAAGTAAGGGCCAGTGCCAAAGCTGTCTCCACAAAAGTATAGCAGTCAAAGCCGTCTAATCTACATGTCAACTGTTCTTTTGGAGATTCTAAAGTGCCTCCTAAATAAGGTTTTCCTAAAAACTGTTTTCCTATTTCTATGAGTTTATCGGCCCTGGTTTGACTCCCAAGGTTAGACGTAACCTTTTCTACTAATTTATCATCGGCAGATTGAGCAAACACACAAGTGCTGAATAAAAGGAAAGTGATGAGTTTAATTGATTTCAATTGATGCTAAGTTTTATTAATTGTATAAGAAGAAAAGCACTAAAATATTGTGCAAATATACTTCAAAATTTAAAGGATTATGTTGGATATTGTTACTCTTAAGAATTAATAGATAGCTATCAAACATAGATTTTACATGCTATTTTCCCTGTACTTTTTTACCTTTGTGCCTTGTTTCGAAAACTGAGTTTAGAAACAGAAGTATAAAGGAAATTTAGAAAGGCATGATAAATGCCCAAACTGCTTGATTAGCAATGAGTAAAACAATGACGCTGGAGGTACTATCCAGTATAAAAGGTGCCCAATCCTCTGAGGCAGTTGAGAAACTGTTTGATGTAATAAAAGGAGCAAAGACCAATTTGACCAATTCTCTAACTATTGAAGGGGTGAATCTGGATAGCCTAAGAGAAGATAAGGTGATAGAAAGCTCGGAGTTGGAAAAAAGTTTAATCAAAGCAAATTTTCCAAAAAGCAAGAATGGTTATTTGGTAGTTTCTAAAGTGATAGAGGAGTAATATGGAATCAGAAATTTTAAAACTACACAATGCCCTTTTGAATAAGGAGATCAGTTGTACGGAATTGGTTAAAAGTAAGTTGGATTTGCTAGGTAAAAGCACCAATAATACTGCTAATTTTCTTTTGACAGACAAAGCATTGAAAAGTGCTGCTCTGGTAGATGATAAAATAACAAATGGTGAGCAGATAGGTCTTTTAGAAGGGATTCCTTTCGGAATAAAAGATGTTTACCTTTTGCAGGGAGAGCCCGCTTCTGCGAGTTCAGATTTTCTGAAGACTTATATCTCTCCTTATACCGCTACCGCGATTCAAAAATTATTGGATGCGGGTGCCATACCCATAGTGAAAGAAAACTGTGATAGTTTTGGCCATGGTAGTAGCACAGAGAATACGGTTTTTGGCTCTGCCAAAAACGCATTGGACGAAAAGAAAGTAGCAGGAGGCTCAAGTGGAGGAAGTGCTGTGAACGTAGCAAAGAGTTATACCGCTTTTTCTATTGGTGGAGATACCGGTGGGTCTATCCGTCAGCCAGCTGGATATAATAAGGTATATGGTTTAAAGCCAACTTACGGACGTATTTCTAGATACGGTTTAATGGCCTATGCTTCATCTACAGATACCGTAGGTCCAATCGCGAAGAGTTTAGAGGATATCAGAATTGTGTTGAACTTGTTGAGTGGGAAAGATTACCACGATCAAACCACACTAGAAACTACGCCAGTTTCTAAGGATACACTTGGAAATACAGCTAAGGCAAAAACACTAAAAGTTGGGTATTATAGAAACTTCATTCAAACAGAGGCCTTAGATGCAGGTATTAAAGCAGATTTTAAGGCTTTGATAGAAAAATTGAAATCTGATGGCGTTTCGGTAGTGGAATTGGATTTTTATGAGAGTGATACTTTGGTGTCTACTTATTATACGTTGGCCATGGCAGAAACGGCTTCCAATTTGGCAAGGTTAGATGGAACAAATTACGGAGACCGCAAAGAGGGGAGTAACTTGAAGGAGATTTACGCCCAAACACGTTCTGATAATTTTACGGAAGAAACCAAAAGAAGGATTGTGGGTGGTAATCAGGTATTATCTACGGGGCACTCTGAAGCTATATACCTTAAAGCAAGAGCCATTAGAAACGAGATTTCTAGCAAATTCTCATCGGATTTTGAGAACGTGGATATCATATTGTCACCAGTGACACCGCAGCCAACACCTCTTATTGGTGATAATTTAAAGGACCCATTGGCCATGTACCTTTCTGATGCATACACGGTAGGTTTTAGTTTGGGAGGCTTGCCAACGCTTACCGTACCGCATGGTACAGAAACCGGTCTTCAAATAACCGCAGATAAAAAGCGTGAAGATAAAGTTCTTCAGTTCGCTAATTACTTGAATGAGTTAAAGCTTAGTTGATGTTTTAATAGATAAGGACTCTCAATGGTTAAATGATAAAAGGAGTTAATGTTTCAAGGGATTAATGTTTTAATGATTCAATGATTTAATGCTCCAATGATAAAAGGGGTTAATGTTTTAATGATACAATGATTTAATGCTCCAATGATAAAAGGGGTTAATGTTTTAATGATTCAATGCTCCAATGTCTCAAGGGATTAATGTTTTAATGATAAAAGGTTTCAATGCTCCAATGATAAAAGTTCAGGGTTTTAATGATACAATGATTAAATGTTCTAATGATAAAAGGGGTTAATGTTTTAATGATACAATGATTCAATGCTCCAATAATAAGAGTTCAGGGTTTTAATGATACAATGATTCAATGTTCTAATGATACAATGATTCAATGTTCTAATGATAAAAGGGGTTATGGATTTAATGTTTCTGGGATAGAATTCATGAGGGACGCGATGTTTTAATTTAACCTTAAGTATGTATGAGTGAGAAAAGTATTTTTATAGAGAAGATGAAAACAAGGACAAAGAAATTTGCCGTTGATTTGATTTTTCTTTGTGATACTTTGAAAAAAAATAAAGCATCCTCTGTGATAACATACCAATTGATTAAATCTGCCACTTCTACAGGAGCTAATTATAGAGCAGCTTGTAGAGCGAGATCGAAAAAAGAGTTTTTTAGTAAAATCTGTATAGTGGAAGAAGAAGCGGATGAAACGGAATACTGGCTTGAAATCATTAAAGAAACGAACTTGTCAGACAGTAAAGAAGAGCTTGAAAGACTCTTGGTAGAAGCGAACGAAATATCTCGAATTATAACAAAAGCTAAAGACACAACTTACAATAATTAAAAGGTGAATTATTTAAGCATTGACGCATTAATTCATTGACATATTAGAATATTGGGGTTACCAAAAAATAGAAAATGGTACAAGATTTAGAAAAACAATTAGAGCAACACGGCCTTGAGGTAGTCATTGGCTTAGAAACTCATATCAGACTTAATACTAAAACCAAGCTTTTTTGTGCCTGCCCAAATGCAGAAGCAGAAGAGCCTAATACCAATATATGTTCTGTTTGTACAGGACAAATGGGCGTATTACCCGCTATCAATAGTGAGGCTATTAGAAAAGCCATCATTTTTGGAAAAGCGGTAAATTCTACTTTTTCAAATGGTGTTATTTGCTGGGATAGAAAACACTATGAATATCCTGATAATCCAAAAAACTTTCAGCTGACACAGTTTCAAAGACCCATTATTCCAGATGGGGAAATAAACTGTTACAGAGATAATGGAACCACTTTTTCGGTGCAGCTTGAGCAAGTTCACCTAGAAGAAGATGCCGCCAAGCTGATGCACGAGCGTAAGCAAACATTGGTAGACTTTAATAAAGGTGGTGTTCCATTGATAGAAGTGGTGACCAAACCATGTATCAAAACCTTAAAAGATGCAGCTACGTATGCTCAATATGTGCAGCGTATTGTTCAGAATCTAGGAATTTCAGAAGCAAACCTTGAAAAAGGGGAATTTAAATCTGACGTTTCGGTTTCTTTAAGAAAAATAGGAACAGACGACTTAAACCCTAGAACAGAAATAAAGAACTTGAATTCCTTCAAGTTTATGGTGGAGGCTCTAATTGAGGAAGTTAGCAAGCAATTCGCCTATTTTAAAGAGCATAAAAAACCAAGACCAGAACAAACCACTGTACTTTGGGATGAAGCCCTAAAGCAAACTAAGGTGATGCGTACCAAGGAATTTGCTGCGGATTATCGTTATGTTTTAGAGCCTGACATTCCTTTTGTCAATATTGAGAAAGAAGTAGCCGCTACGCAGGTAGACGAGTCCTTATTGCCGTTTGCTATTGAAAGCACATTGATTAATGGAGGTGTAAGACCTCAGGATGCTAAATTCTTCACGTCAGATTCTGTAAGGTCAGATTTGTTTACGGCTATCAATAAAGAGCTAAAAGACACTTCTTTTGTGGCTAAGACTTTATTGAACAATCTGAAACCAGAAGATTATACGTCTATCACAAATTCGGCAAGCCTGATTAAGGTTTTTGCTGCTTTACAATCTGGAAGTATTACGCAAATTTTGCTTCAAAATGCTATTAAAGAGCTGATTCATAACCCAAATTTTGATTTTCAGACTTACTTTAAAGAGCATAGCATTTCAAACGATACATTAGCAGAGACCATCAACGCCGTGATTGCGGATAACAAAGAGACTGCCGACGAGATTAAAGCCGGAAACCAAGGGAAAGCCGGGATTTTAGTAGGTAAAGTATTACAGACGGTTGGTAAAGGTGCCAATGGTAAAGTGGTGCGTGAGATGATTTTGTCGCAACTTAATGCTGAAATGGTAGCGAGTGAAGCAGCCGCAAAGAATGCCAAATCTAGTGGGACACGCCAGAAATCTACGGAATTAGAGGAAGATGTCAGGTTTACGGAAATTGTAGTTAAAGATAAATATAGGACACATCAAATTTCAGAAGTTTCTGAGGCTTTGCTTGAGCAGGAAGTGACACTTTCTGGATGGGTAGCTAGTGTGAGAGATCACGGGGAGTTGGTGTTTATTGACCTTAGAGATAACTCTTACGAGGTGATGCAGATCAGGTTAGATAGAGATAACATCTCTAAAATTGATTTGTTTGCGAAGCTAAAACCTGAATCTGTGATAATGGTAACCGGAAGTGTTATCAAAAGACAAGAGGATGATTTTAACGCGGCCATTAGAACAGGAGAACTGGAATTGAATGCGTCTAATTTAGAAGTACTTAACGCTGCCAGCACTTTGCCATTTGAAATTAAGAGAGCCGCTAAAACGAGTGAAAATGTACGTTTTAGATATAAATATCTGGACCACAGAAGTGCAGAAGCTCGTCAGGCTATTATTAACCGTCATAAGGTTATAAAACTGATAAGAGACGTACTAGACGCTGAGTCGTTTATAGAGGTGGAAACGCCTATTTTAACGGCAGGAACAGATGAAGGAGCCAGAGAATTTATAGTGCCTAGCCGTAAGTTTGCCGGTAAGTTTTATACGCTTCCGCAAGCTCCACAGCAATTTAAGCAAATGCTGATGGTGGGAGGTTTTGAAAAATACTTCCAGATAGCCAGATGTTTTAGAGATGAAGATTCGCGTGGCGATAGACAGCCTGAGTTTACGCAGCTGGATATTGAGATGGCTTATGTGAGCATGGAAGATGTGATTGACATCAATACCAAGTTATTTAACGAGGTGGTTCATAAGGTTTATGGCAAAAAATGGAAACTGCATCCGTTTAAAGTATTGACTTATAAAGAGTCTATGGATAAATATGGCTGCGACAGACCAGATATAAGATTTGGACTGGAAATGCAGGATATTACGGATATTGTAAAAGAAACGGAATTTCAAGTTTTCGCGAAGCCAATAGAAGATGGTGGAATCGTGAAATGTATTAAAGTAGGAGCAGAGTTCCAGAAAACGCGACTTTCAAAAGGGCAGATTGAGAAATTGACGGCTACGGCTCAAAGTCACGGTTTGGGAGGTTTGGCCTATATTATTGTCAACGAAAACGATTTACAGTCGCCTATTATTAAATTCTTAGGAGAGGACGTTTGTGCCAATATTATTAAGGCTACCGATGCCCAAGTAGGGGATATTGTTTTCTTTTCTGCGGCAGATTATAAAACGGCCAATACGGCTTTAGACGCCGTAAGACAAGAGTTGGGCGATATCCTGAAACTTATCAAACCAAAGGAATTGCATCCGGCTTGGGTTATTGATTTCCCTTTCTTTGAAAAAACAGACGAAGGTAGATGGACCTTTACCCATAATCCTTTCTCTATGCCAAAGGTAGAAGACCTAGATAAGCATATGAAGAGCGAAAACGTGGGAGAGATCATAGCTCAGCAGTATGACATGGTGCTTAACGGATACGAGATAGGTGGAGGTTCTGTGAGGGCTCATAAAGCAGAAATTTTGGAGGCTACTTATAAGAACATGGGTTACGATAAGGAGGAGATGATGAAGAGCGTGGGGCAGATGTATACGGCTTTCCATTACGGTGCACCGCCACACGGAGGAATAGCTTGGGGTATAGATAGGTTGATGATGATTTTGGAAAAAAGAAACTCCATTAGAGAAGTGATGGCTTTCCCAAAAACGGGATCTGGCGAAGATTTGCTTTTCAATAGTCCTTCTATTTTATCGGAAAAGAAGATAAATGAACAAAATGTGAAGTCGATTTGAACAATTTGACGTACTAATTTACCTTTTGCTAATCTTGTATTATAATCATTTAGTTTTTCGATTAAACTTTTTATAGATTTGTAACACTAAAAATATTATTTGGTTTTTAGTTTGTTGATGAAGTGTAATTGCGACATGCAGCTCCAGTTTTGTGGGCTGCGTGTTCTGTTTTAGGGCAATCCTAAATTTTACTGTTACTTTTCTCCTCCCAAAACAATTTTAATTGATAGCCTTAAATCAATCAAGCTAAATAGAGGGATTTGCTATATTAGTGTATATTTTTCAATCACAAAAATGCCTAGAATCGAACTTAGAAAAGTTATTACAGCTGATAAAGAAATAGTTTTTGACCTTTCTAGAAGTATTGATTTACATAAAATATCAACAGAACAGACAAATGAAGAGGCCGTTGCCGGTAAAACTAGCGGATTGATAGGTTTAGGTGAAAGTGTAACTTGGAGAGCAAGGCATTTTGGAGTTTATCAAAATCTAACATCAAAAATTATGGAATTTGAAAAGCCAAAATACTTTGTAGATGAAATGCAAGAAGGTGCTTTTTCAGGATTTAGCCATGAACATCATTTTTCTGATTTTGAAAATGGCACTCTAATGGTCGACGTATTTGAGTATACATCTCCTCTAGGTATTTTGGGTAAATTAGCTGATGTGCTATTTCTTGAAAATTATATGACAGATTTATTATCAAAACGAAATCAAATTATTAAAGAATTTGCTGAAACGGATAAGTGGCGAAAAATATTAATCAATTAAGAGGTCGCGTTTTAGTCTTTGCTCTTCGAAGCTTGTAGCTTCGGAGGAGTGTTTGCAAGCCTCTGGCTTGTGAGGAGGTAATGTTTTCGGTAGGTATAAATTAAGGCATATGATTATCGCAGCTGCTAAGCTAGAGGCTTAGTAATGGGAATTAATGAAATATTGAATAATGAAAAAAAACTTAGTCATTTTGGTGATTACACTTCTTACCTTAAATGTTTCTTGTACTGTTAGACCGAAATTGGCACTTCTGCCAACAAATAATGATGGCGGATACCTTTTAGAGATGATAAATTCAAAAGGAAAACCAACTAATATTTCAGGAACTATTTACGATAAAATAACTGGTTTACCTCTTAGTCATTCAGTAGTAACTATGGGTTGTTTAAAAGTAAAAACAACAGAAAGTGGTGAATATACTTTTAGTGCAAATGGACCTTTAAGTGTCAAGGTTTTTCTTTCGGCCATCTGTGTAGGATATCTGGAAGTGGAAACACGAATGTTTGATTTTAAAACTGAAGCTATTAAATGTGATTTCTTCTTAGTTGAAGATAGGAGACCCTTAATAGAATGTGTGGAGATTGGTGGGCTTTCCAATTAGCGAACTTACTCTTCAAAGCTTGTAGCTTCGATGGAGTGTTTGCAAGCCTTTGGTTTGCCGGAAGGTAATGTTTTCGGAAGCCAGTGATTAAAGCGTATCAGCCTTAGGCTGATTATATTGGGAATGAACACGCAGTATAAAAATGGAGAAAATAAAGGGGCTTTTAAGATTAAGCGGTTTAGCTATTTTTCCTATAGGAATATCAATACTTATGGCTCCAGCAGTGGGATTTTTATTTCTAATAGTCACCCCTATTTCTTTTTTAGTAATGGAATACTATTATTTAAAAAGGTATGTTAATAATGGGTTTTCTAAAGGATTTTTGGACAATATATGTTTTTCCGTAATTATTTACTCGAGCATTGTAATCCTATCTATACTCAATTCTGCGATGCTAAATCACTCATATAGAATTTCAAGACAGTTAGATTTAAGCATTCATTTAAAATCTTATTTACTGCTTCTAGGCGTATTGATGCTATGCTGGTTTATAGTTTATGCTATTTTCAGTCGGTCTCAAAAGTTTAGAGGTGGAAGATGAAACTTTGCCTCAAGGTGATAAATTAGTTCTGCCTTTCGTTTACGATGCTAGGCTAAAGGTAGAGTGAGCAAGCAAAAAAGAGAAACCACGACCAAAGCGTGGTCGAAGGCTTAAGAACCAAAACCAATCAATCCTCAAAAGTCTGATATCGCTCTTTTAAGTCGTTTAGGTCGTTCACCTCACTTATACTTTCTTCTGCCAGTCTTTTGACCATGTCTGCATGTGTTTTTATGGCAGAGTGATGTTCGTCAAGCGTCGCAAAACTCTTTAGTGTTTTAAAACCTTCCATAAGCTTAATCAACACCGATGGGTTCCCAGCGGCATATTGCCTTATTTGATTAAAAGAAGCGTCCATGAGGCCTTTAAAATCTAGGTTTTTAGCAATAACCCTGAGTTGATCTTCATCATCATATCTGTATTTCGACGGAAACTGAATTTGCGTTAATCGGCACATGGTGGCCGTCAAGTTATCTATGCAGGCTATGGCCGTAAATGGGTCATTGATACCAGGCGATAAGGCTCTGGCGGCTATCTCCACCATTTGTAATATGGAGAACTCAGCATCTTGGTCGGGTGACCTTTGATTTCCTAAAACCAACATGTTTTGGAGCGAACTAAGCTCATCTGGCTGAATGGGTTTTGATGCGTAAAGCATACCGACCGTAAATCCTTTGACTAAATAACTTCCAGGTCTAGCATCCATAATGAGTAGCTGGTTTTTATCCTTCATGGTACGAATTAAGCTATCTGCATCTATGAATTGTAAATATCCATTTTTCGGGGCTAGAACTGGCATATTATATTCATAATGGTCTAAAATCTGAGTCATATCAGGTTCTTGACGAGTAGGTTCTCCTAATGTAATTTCCTGTGGAAAAAGAGACTCAAAGTTTTTTGAGAGTAGTTCGGAGATGTCAGCTATCACAGCATCGGCCTGTATTTTGATGGCGATATGATGTATGAAAATGATAAGCAAAATAATATTGGCGATGGTAGCCAAAAAGGCTGCAAAAACCGATAGCGTAGGAATAAAAGAGATGCTGTCGTTATCTCTGACGGCATTGAGAATAATCAGGCAATAAAGGTATGTAGATACATAGGTACCGAGCACCACCTGGTTAAGTCGCTCATGCATAAAGTTACGAAGCAGACGTGGCCCAAACTGCGAAGAAGCCAAAGTTAAAGCCACCAAAGTAATGGAGAAAACGGTACCCGCCACGGTAATCATGGCTCCAGAGATGGCGGATAGCACACTTCTAGCGGCTCCTGCACTGCCAGGGAAAATGTATTGTAAAACACCTTTTGGTGTAAATGCTAAATGGCTATCCAGATAAAGTAGTTGTAAGGCGGCAAGTATGGCAATAACGATAATGGCCACAGGTATAAACCAAAACGTAGACTTAAGCTTGTTCCAAAAGAATAATATTTTTTTCATGCGTCTATGTTTTAGTTTAAATGTATTTAGACCATTGGCCCTGGCCAATGAGGCTATTTCTTGTTCTCAAGTAGGTTCACCTGTTTTTCCATCAAGTCGCAGATTTTAGAAAGAAGTTCTATGTTTTTGGGTGTTGCTACGGTAGCGTCTTTTGGGTCGTCTGCTTTCTTTTTGATAGAGTGCATCACTTTTACAACCAGAAAAACTGTTAAAGCAATGATAGCAAAATCAAGGGTGGATTCTAGTAGTTTACCGTATCCTATAGCCACTTCTGCGTGTAAAAGCTTTTCACCTTGCATCACAGCTTCACGCAGCACTATCTTTTTGTTTTCAAAGCGTGCCCCATCTGTCATCAGGCTGAGGGGAGGCATAAAGACTTCCTTTACCAGGCTATCTATTACTTTGTTAAATGCCGCACCAATAATGACACCAATGGCGATGTCTATCATATTACCTTTGACAGCAAACTCTTTGAATTCGTTGAAAAATTTAAAAGCCATTTTTATTTCGTTTTGTTAATATTCGAAATTCGGGCTTATTTGGATTATAAAAAAAATAAAACGAACTAGCTTAGCAAATAAACGAATAGCAGAGGATAGTGGATATTAATTTGACCCCAGCGGTTTATGATAAATGTGGATTGGAACTGTCATGCTATAAAGCAGAATTAGAAAGCAGAGAATATGATGCCTGTCGATTTCTGTTGAACGGGAAAAACGTACTATGCAGAAACTCAAAAATTACTCCAAAGAAGGCAGGTCAATTTGTGACATTTTGGAAAAGAAATGGCAACCGACTCATAGAGCCTTTTAATGAATCAGATGAAATTGATTTTTATGTGGTCAATGTTAAGACAGAGAATGCTTTTGGACAGTTTGTTTTTCCGAAATCTATTTTGATTCAAAAAGGAATAATTTCAACAGAAAAGAAAGAAGGAAAAAGAGCATTTAGAGTTTATCCTATCTGGGATACTGCAAATAATAAGCAAGCAGAAAGAACCCAAAAGTGGCAGTTAGATTATTTCTTTGAAATTAATGATGCTATTGATTTTGATAGGGTCGCTGTATTGTATCAAAATCAATAAACTTATCTAAGCTCCACCACTGATTCATTTTATCAAGGTAACAAATGAGACTTAACACCCTCATTCGTTATTTTGACTGGCTTTATGGTGCCATCTTCATTGAAATACATCTCGTCAATGCATATCACACGGTGGTCGCGTCCTTCATTTGGGATGGGTCTTCTATGGTAAACCATGTAGTATTTCTCCGTGTTTTCAGGATGCATCACAGAGTGATGCCCTGCTCCCGTAGCTATGGTGGTATCTGATTCTAATATGGTGCCTATTTTATTGAAAGGTCCAGTCGCCTTATCTGCCATGGCATAAGAAACATGATAGGTACTGTTTCCCCAGCCGCCTTCAGACCACATGAAGTAATATTTCCCATTTCTTTTAAACATAAAGGGTCCTTCTACGTAGCCCTCTGGCGTTACTTCTTTGAATAGCGAGCCATCCTCCCAGGGGATAAATCCTGTAAAATCGTCGTTTAATTTTCCCACATTACAATGTCCCCATCCACCATAAAAAAGGTAATAGGTGCCGTCCTCATCTTTATAGACAAACTGGTCAATGGGCTGAGCATCATTATAAAAGTCAGATATCAATGGCTTACCGATATAATCTTTAAAAGGGCCTTTGGGAGAATCTGACACGGCTATGCCAATTCCTCCTGAATGATTGATGTCGTTATTTGGGTCAAAAGCCGCTCCTCTGCTGGGTCTTTGTACATCGTTGGCAGAGAAGAATAGATAATACTTCTTGTCTTTTTCTATGATAGAAGGAGCCCAAACTGCTTGTCTCGCCCATTTGATAATGGTGGTATCTATGATTTTTTCGTGTTTAGTCCAGTTTACTAAATCTTTAGAAGAGAAAGCGTCAAGGAATAATTGGTCTTCATATTTGGCTGAGAAGGTAGGGTATATCCAATATTCATCACCGAAAATAACGCCCTCAGGGTCGGCATACCAACCTTCGGCAATAGGATTTCCAGAAAGTTCAGTGGTAGTGTTTTCACGCTCGCAGCCAAACAAAACTGCCACCAAGAATAGGTAAACTAGGGTATTCAATTTCATAATGAAAGATAGAATCAAATTTTATATTCAAACGCTAAGTTTGGAATTTAATAGGAAAGGAGTAGACGTGGGAGGATTTTGTTGAAACTTTGGCGGAAGATTACAGTTTAGTGCTATTTATTAATTAGAGGTATGGTTTATTTAAGGCCGTATACAGACTTATAAATGAACCCTTTTATTAGTAGGTCGTAAACGGTCTCTACGCTCAACTTTTGTGCTAGAAGGGTTTCTCAATAAAGCTATCAACTCGCAGGAATGTAAATATCAAAGGTTGCACCTTTGTTTAGTTCGCTTGTAGCTGTAATGATACCATGATGGTTCTCTACAATTTTTTTTACGATGGTCAGTCCTATTCCTGTGCCCGATATCTTTTCTTTACCGTGAAGGCGTTTAAATAATTCAAAGATGTGGTCTTTGTAACGAGGTTCAAAGCCAATACCATTATCGGTAATGGTGATGTGGCAATAGTCCTTATCGGGCAAAAGTTTAGGATTTTCTGCTTTGCTGCCTTTTAAAATGGTGCTTTCTATGACTATAAACGGTGGTATATCGGGTTGAGAAAATTTAAGTGCGTTGCCAATGATGTTGTGCATGAGTTGGCGAAACTGAAAGGGAATTATAAGGGCATGGCACATTTCACCAACACGTACAACTGCATTTTTTTCGGCAATGATTTCTGTGAGATCATTTAGTACAGTTGTTACTATAATGTTAAGAGCAGTGGTTTCAAATTTTCTTTCTAGCGTTGTTGTTTGAGAGTATGCAAGCAAATCAGTAATCAGGTTTTGCATACGATTGGCGGAGTCGTGCATTCCTATAATATGCCGTTTGCCTTTATCAGACAACTTCTGAGATTCGTCAGAAATCAGCCTTGAAGCGAATATTTGTATTTTTCTTAATGGCTCCTGCAAATCATGGCTAGAGATGTAGGTAAACGATTCTAACTCTTTATAAGCACTGATTAATTCTGCGGCACGTTTTTCCTTTTCTTCGTTTTGAAAAACAAGTTCCTTATTGGCCACAATTAACTCTGCAGCACGTTTTTCCTTTTCTTCGTTTTCAAAGGCAAGTTTTTTATTGGCAACACCCAACTCTGCAGCCCGCTTTTCTTTCTCTTCGTTTTCAAAAGCAAGCTTTTTGTTGGCGATACCGAGTTCTGCGGCCCGCTTTTCTTTCTCTTCGTTCTGAAAAACAAGATCTATGTTTGCACTTTTTAATTCTTCTTCAGAGGCCTTACGTTGGGTAATGTCAACTCTGATGGCCAGATATTGATAGGGTTTGTTGTCTTCATTGAGAAAAGGAACAATAGTGGTATCCACCCAATAGAAAGTGCCGTCTTTGGCTTTGTTTTTAAATTCGCCTTTCCATGTTTTTCCCTTGGCAATAGTTTTCCATAAATCATGGATATATGCCTTGGGGTGATATCCTGAATTGAGAATATCGTGGTCTTGTCCGATTAACTCTTCTTCTGTGTATTTAGATATTTTGCAAAAATTACTATTTACTTTTTTAATAATTCCTTTTTGGTCTGTAATGGCTATTATAGTGGTTTCGTCTAAGGCATCTTTATACTCTGATGCCTCCTTTAAGCTGTCCTGTAAGCGTTTTTGCGATTGATTAAGTTGTTTATTGACAAGGCTAAGTTCCTCAGCTCTTTTTTCTTTTTCGTCATTTTGTAAAGCCAGTTCGTGGTTAGCTGTGACTAATTCCTCAGCACGTTTTTCTTTTTCATCGTTTTGAAAAGCGAGTTCCTTATTGGCTATCACTAATTCCTCAGCACGTTTTCCTTTTTCGTCATTTTGAAAAACCATTTCTTTGTCGGCCTCTATTAATTCGGTGGTTCTTTTTTTTATCTCTTTATTCTGAAAAACAAGTTCCTTTTTTGCCATGACTAATTCTTCCGCCAGCTTTTCCTTTTGCAAAGCTCGTTCAGTGATAGTATTGGATGATTTCTCTTCCATGATGTCAGACAATTGATAAGAAATAATTCTCTTTCGATGGTTGCGGAACTGGAAACATTTCTAGTGTTAAAACTTTTTCAATAGCCTTTACCAAAAGAGAAAACGAAGTTGGCTTTCGGATATAATAATTTGCCCCTTGTTCGTATGTTTTATCTACAAAAACGTGATTGTCCGAAGTTGAAAATATGACAACGGGTATACTCTTTAACTTGGGCGTATTTCTTATTTCTTCCAAACATTGAAAACCATCTTTTAAAGGCATGTTTAGGTCTAAGAAAATAATATGGGGCGGTGGATGTTGGATTAATATGTCAAGATTGCTCATCAACTCCAAGCCATTACTTGAAGTTGTTAGTTCAGTTGGAATCGTTACTTGCTCCAGTGCATCTTTGAAAAATTCTCGGTCATCGGCATCATCATCCGCAAGAAAGATGTTTTTCATTTGGTTTAAAATTTAGCTTAAAGGTTAAAACTATTTTCATGCATTTGTCTTACGGAGCTGGTGGCAATGGTCATGCAGAAAGTATAAAAAGGGGCAATATAGGAATATAATTTGAACAAGTGCAGCTAACCACTTTATCTATCTTAATATAAGCATTTGTATCTAGAACTATAACCTAAATCAGATTATACCGTTTCTTACTTTTATGAATGCCTGCAAAGCGTTTAGATCTTAAGTAATGTTGGGGTGTTTTCCTTACAGCGAATGCTAACATCTCCTAAAGAGAAAATTTTATCCCCTGAGCCAGTGGTAGTTCTGTGCCATAATTAATGGTGCAGGTTTGTCTACGCATATAGGCTTTCCAGGCATCTGAGCCACTTTCTCTGCCACCACCGGTTTCTTTCTCACCACCAAAGGCTCCGCCTATCTCAGCACCAGAAGTACCTATATTCACATTGGCAATGCCACAGTCTGAGCCATTTGCAGAAAGAAACTGCTCGGCTTGTCTAAGATTTAAGGAGAAAATAGCGGAGGATAATCCCTGAGGAACGTTATTTTGAATAGCAATGGCCTCCTCCAGTGTTTCATATTTTACCAAATATAGGATAGGGGCAAAAGTTTCCGTTTTAAGTATAGGCATTTGAGCATTCGCTTCTATTATAGTAGGCAGCACATAACATCCTGAATTATAGACATCGCCTTCCACTTGGCCGTTTCCCACTAAAACCTTTCCTCCTTCAACGCTTGCTTCTTTAATAGTGGCGAAATATTTCTCTACCGCCTCTGTGTCAATTAGTGGACCCACATGGTTTTCAGAATTCAAGGGGTCGCCAATTTTTAATTGGCCATAGGCTTTAACCAGCTTTTCCTTTAATGCGTCATATTGGGAGCTATGAACTATCAACCTCCTGGTAGACGTACAACGCTGACCACAAGTACCTACTGCACCAAAAACAATAGCAGGAATGGCTTGTTTTAGGTCTGCACTTTCTGTAAGAATGATGGCATTATTGCCGCCAAGTTCTAACAAAGACTTACCCAAGCGGGCCGCCAGATTCACGGCAACAGATTTCCCCATTGGGACAGAACCCGTAGCAGAAAGCAAATCTATATGAGGATCCTTTGCCATTGCTTCTCCAATAATCCGATCCCCCACGACCAAATTAGAAATGCCTTCGGGTAAATCATTTTCCTTTAGCACTTCCGCAAAAATCATTTGACAAGCCATGGCTGTAAATGGCGTCTTCTCCGACGGTTTCCAGATACATACATTACCACAAACCCAGGCTAAAGCCGTGTTCCAAGCCCAAACAGCCACCGGAAAATTGAAGGCGGAGATAATCCCTACAATGCCCAATGGATGCCACTGCTCCATCATGCGGTGCTGCGGTCTTTCTGAATGCATTTGTAAGCCGTAAAGCTGTCTAGATAAACCCACTGCGAAATCGCAGATATCTATCATTTCTTGTACTTCGCCCAGACCTTCCTGCAAGCTTTTACCCATCTCAAAACTAACAAGTTCTCCCAGGGACTGCTTATGCTCTCGTAATTTCTGTCCAAACTGCCTCACCACTTCCCCTCTTGCTGGGGCTGTTTTATTTCGCCATAAGACGGCTGCCTCTTGAGCAGTTTTGATGACGCTCTCATAGTCAGACAGGCTCGCAGCATACACTTCACCTATCACTGAGCCATCCACTGGTGAGTCAATGGTGAATTTTTTTCCAGTTCCTATGGTGTTTATGGTACCCGTGCTTACGCCGGCATTATTCAATTCTGTTTTTATTCTTTGAATTAATTCTTTCATGCTTTTTTTGAGGTCTGTGATGAAAATGTGCTTTCAAAAATCTTATCGGCATTGCCAGTTTCAAAGCCATCCCTAAGATGTTCTCTTTTGATGGCGGGCCCTTTTAAATGTTGAAATTCTGGAAGTAATCGGCGTTCCGCAAATTCTAAATAGCTGCCCGGAATCTCCACTTTCTCTCCTCCTTTGAAAGTAGCCATGACCATATCTGCCACGGTGCTGCTCTGAGCCAATAGTCCATCAGGGCTTGTTTTTATTTTTCCACCAGCGGTATTAAGTCTAACGTCATGGCTTTCTGAAAAAGCATTAAACTCCTCCAGCGTATTATAGCCTTGTTTTAAGGCATGTACGCTTATGGTATAATGATTCAGGTAGTAGCGATTATAAATTACCCAAGCAGCGTACTCACTTTCTTCACTGAGTTTCTGGTAATCTGCCAAAGTAGGGAGCGGCCATAATGGTTTTTCAAAAAAAAGACCCACTTCATCCGCATTATCTAAGTCTAATTCATCTACAGGATCGGCATGCACTTCATCCGTGTATTTTTTGATAATTTCTTGTGCCTTAGTACTCAAATCTTTTACCCGAAGTTCTGAGATAAAAATGCGGGGGTATCTTTCTTCAGGTGGTGCGTACCACCATGCGTCTAGTTTTTTTCCTTCAAAATGGAAGTAGTCTTTTTTCTGATATCCATGATGAAGAAATATCTTTTCGAACGAGGCCACGCCCAGTTGGGGCACCCCCATGGTTCTGAACGCGATATGGTCATTCACTATCTCTTGAGGGTCTTTAATGATACCCTCTGCCAGCATAGCCTCCATGATTTTCTGAACCACGGGTACCCTTTCTTCATAAGGTGTAAACAGGCGATTCATCACAGTATCTAAGGTTTGTTTTTCTTCGAATCTCATTGCTTTGGTCTTTAGAATTAAACGAAATACTGACCGTTTTCTGTCGCCAGAAAAGCGTCAAATGATATCTCCTCTTGCTTTATAAAGCCTTGCTGTGGTAAACTGCCGTTGGCCACCATTTCTACCACTGCGGCAATAGATGCAGCGGTGGTCCAGGAGATGGCTCGCCATACTTTACCTTCAATACTTAAAGGCATATAAGCTCTGTAAAACTCACTTCTGAGTAATTTTCCATCTTGCCAGCCTTCTACGATGGCATACACATACACTACATCTTCTTTTACCGGAGGTTTAGCGTTTTCCAGAATGCTGGTAAGTAAGGGCTTATCTTTTTTTAAGATTAATTCCTGGATAAGGAATTTCATCAATTTACAATGCCCGGGATAGCGTATGGTCTTGTAATTTAAAGTATCTACTTTACCCTCAAAAGTCTCACACATAGTGCCCAAACCACCAGAGGTGGTAAAAGCTTCAAATTCTTTTCCTTCTATATTTATGTACTCAAGACCATCCAGAGAGGTCACCATTTTGCGAACGCCATTATGAATAGCTTCTGCATCATTGATGTATTCATTAATGACACCATCTGGCGACCAGGTGAAAGAATAAGCCAGCAAACCGTTGGGGTATTTGGGCAAAGCTCCTACCCTAAGTTCAATGTCTCTTACTTTGTCGAATTCTGAGGCCAGATTAGCTCCCACTATGCCAATAAGCCCAGGAGCCAAGCCACATTGTGGAGCCATTACCGTGGTGGCCTTTTTAGATAGATCCCTAATGTAATTCGTAGTAGAAACATCTTCTGTGAGGTCAAAATAATGAAGACCTAAGGCAGCCGCCAATCTGGCGATAGGTTTGTTTAGAAAAAAAGGTAAAGCCGAGACTACGGCGTCAAAGTCTGGCAGCGTTTTCTGCAAGAATTCTTCTGAACTAACGTCACCTTCAATGACATTAAAAGGTAATTGATAATTGTAATGGGGTTTCTTTTTATCCAGCCCGGTGACTTCAAATTTTTTGCTAAGAAGTACGCCTACCAGACTACCCACTTTGCCCATTCCTAGGACTAAAATGCGTTTCATAAGATTTAATCGGTTTGGTTGTTGAAGTGTACGAAATCTACACATTTGGAAGGGGAAAAGCAATTGGAAGGGGCTTAATGAATTTAAGACTTTTTGATTTCCGAGGCTTCCGTGCCTATGCTGTGCACGGTCTTCTTGTCTGCCGATTTATCTCCGATTGGAGGAAAGGCTGGTTTGAATAATTAGGATTAGTAATAGGTTTTCCTACCTTTTACGGATTGTTATTACTTCTAGTCAGTTTATTTATGGTCCATGTTTATGGGACTAGAACTCATAACCTTCGGTGTTTTTTCTTCTTAGGACGTTTTCTTGCAGGTTTTTTTCAGGGTTTGTTGGTTTGGAGGATTCTCAGACGCTCCTAGTGCTTATACATTCCCACTTCCAGAATATTCTAAGATTGTAAATTGCTTCTCTGTTACAGAGTTTCAATTTACTGGACTCTGTATTCCTACGGGTGAATAAAGCGGCAGAAATGAAGAATTTGTATGGCAGAATATTCTAAGATTGAATATTATTCATATTTAGCAGAGCCAATGTTAAAAGTTATTCAAAATTCGCAATATGTATTAAATTTATTTACGTTTTATGTATACTTTTTGTTAACTTTAATACATGAAGGTAATCGAGAGCGACTCTGGAAATAGCCATAAGGTTGAAATTGTTACCGTAGTTGAGGAGGATTTTAATGCTATTACGCAAGAACGCTATTGGTTTGATTGGAGAGAAGAAAGGAAATTCAAGGTTTATAAATTACAAATAAAGGGCTCAAAGGATATATTAGGTCTAGTATCCTTGGAGCTTATAGAGAGTGAATCTAGAATAGTTATCAGGCTTTTAGCTGCTTCAAAAGAAAATAGCGGGAAGGATAAGAAGTATAGGAATATAGTGGGTTGTTTAATTGCCTTTGCAGGGAAACAGTCTATTAAAATGTTTGGAGAATGGGCGTGCATCTCACTTATTCCGAAAACAGTATTGAAAGAGTATTATAAGGAAAAGTATGCTATGCTGGAAGCTGGAAAGAGCTTGTTTTTAGATGGAAATGAGCTTATTTACTTAATAAAAAAATACGATTATGAATAAAGAAACGGTAAATAAGGATTTAGAGGAGTTTAAATATTTAGTTGATTCTCGTAATTTATCGGATTCCGAAAGGGCATCGGAAAGCGAAGCGATTTTAGCTGCTAGAGCTTTGAGGTTTAAAAAGAGAGAAGGAGTTTCTGCAAAACTTTTACAGTTGAAATATCAAATGGAAGAATACTTAGAAGAACCTTTGTCGCAGAGCAAGCCCGCTTTTTCTAAGTTTTTAGAAACTTACGTCGACATTCTTTATACAAAGAGGAAAAACTTTGCATTAGATATTGATATTGAGCCTACTACCTTGAGTCATGTTATAAATAACCATCGTGACCCGAAGGATACTTTTATTTATAGACTGATGCTTCATTCTGAGGCCACGTATAAAAATCTATGCAGTTTTGAAAAGGAGTTATGGCCTAGGGTTTATTATCAAGATAAGGTTAGTGCTTTTCTTTCATCATCAGAATGGGAAAAAACAGAGCGTAAACATGTCAGTAACAAGGAGGTTTTGCTTTAGTTCTAATTGCTATTGATCTCCCCCTAGCTAAGTCTCAATTTATTGAACCCTGCACTGCTAGGACTGGTCTTTCCATCCGCTGATAGTAGGAAAGGCTGGTTTGAATAATTAGGATTGGTAATAGGTTTTAGCAAAAATTTTGAAAAATAAATGGGTTATTTGTAAAGCTGTGGAGTCCATGGCGGAGAGTCCGAAGGAGGGAAAAAGGCTGTTAAGGACATGAAAGTTCCTTTCGCTTATAGCGTGTTTATGAATCATATTGACTTGTTCGAGTTAGATTTAAAACGACACGCCATTATTGAAGATGAGGTTCTATTACCTAGGGTAGAGGCTATGTTGTGAGTTTTTTGATTTCTACTGTTGAAATTTAGTTTTAAATAAGGCTATCTTTATTTAAGTATATCATCCTAAAACAATAGTCTGTGAATTCTGATAAATTCGTTTTCTTAAAGAAGTGTTTATTCTTGCTACCATTTCTTCTTATTAATGTGTTTTGTGTAGCACAATCTGAAAGTTTACCTTCAAAAGGAATCTGTGCTCATCGTGGTGCAAATAAAACCCATCCAGAAAATACCTTGGCTGCCTTTAAAGAGGCTATTCGATTAGGTGCACACATGATTGAGTTCGATGTTCAGCTTACAAAAGACCACAAGCTGATTGTAATGCATGATGAGACCGTAGACAGAACAACAAATGGTTCTGGGAAAGTCTCTCAATTGACTTTTAAAGAGATAAGAAAGCTAGATGCGGGTACTTGGAAATCTGACAAATTTGCTGGTGAAAAAGTACCAACGCTTCAAGAGGTTCTTCAGATGATGCCTGAAAATATTTGGTTAAATATTCATCTTAAGGGTACTGAAAAAGTGGGTATAGAAACTTCTAAAGTGATTATTGCTGAAAATAGAATGAATCAAGCCGTAATTGCTTGTGAAAAAGAGGCTGCACGCGGTGTTAGAAGTGTAGATTCTGGTCTGAAAATATGCAACATGAACAGATTAAATTCACGTGCAGCATATATTGAAGATACCATTAAAGAAGCTTACCCATTTTTGCAAATAAAAAGTAGTAGAGATGATGATCAAATGCTATCCGATATTAAAAGATTAAAGGATAATGGTGTTATGATTAATTATTTTCATTCAGAAAAAGTAACTCAATTAAACACACTTTTTGATGCTGGAGTCGATTTTATCTTGACCGATAATCTAGAAGAGATGATTCAAGCTTTTTCAAAACTAGACGTTCGCCAGTTTTAATACTTCTTTCCTTGGAGGGTCTCAACTCATTTGACTCTGCAAACTCTGGTAGATCTTTCTAGCTACCGATTTCTCAGCCAAAAGCGGAGTATTCCTTGTATAGGTCTGAAGACCTGTTAATAGACATACTGGGTCGAAAAGACCCAGCATAGCAGACTCTATGGTATTTAGTAAACTCTTGTAAAGCTCGTATTGCAAGGTCTTCTAGCTGCCTATTTTTCAGCCGATAGGAGGAAAGGCTGGTTTGAATAGTTAGAATTGGTAATAGGTTTTAGCGAAAATTTTGAAAAGTAAATGGGTTATTTGTAAAGCTTCGGAGTCCCTGGCGGAGACTTCAGAGGAGGGGATTTCTCATCGGAGTCTCTCATATAGACTCCGATGGAGGAGAAAGTATACAGCTATTTTAGTATCTCATAGTTTATGAGTTCAATTGGGATTTCTCTTACATCCACGTTTATTATGTCAAAAACTTTGCATGTAACATTTATATTCTTGCCTAACCCACTTTGTAACTCTTCTGGAAAATTACAAGCTAAGTAAACTTGCTGGCTAGTGGGATTTGTGAATCCATAAACAATACTGGAGCTATCTAGACTTATATTGGCGTTTTTTAAGGCCATCTCAACAGTTTCATAGTTCTTACTAAAAATTAGCCCTTCAATTTTTTCATTACAAGGATTAGCATTTAACTCTTCAATTATTCCTTCATTTTTGGTACAAGACCATGAAGTTAACCATATTGAGGCTATAATTGGGATAATTTTTAAAGAAGAAGACTTGAAGACTATTTTGAACATTGTTCGTTAGTTTTTGTGTAAATATTTATTGTACAATTGACTATATATGAAATCAAGAAAAAAGACTCTTTACTACTCTAAAATAATCTTTACAGCGTCATTAATTAAATTTTTATCATTTAGTATGAAATTCAAGTAGTACTGACCTCTCGCATATTTTTCAACATTCAATTCAATTACTTTATCATTATTTTCTAAATGTAATTTATAATTTGATTCATCTTTTTTAATACGGTATTCAATTTTTTTATCTATATTATAAAAACTTAAAGACAACTCGTTTAGGTCAATTTCATTTGGTATCACAATAAAAAGAAGTTCATTGGCAGGATTTGGATATACTTTAAAATTATTACAGCTATTAACATTAAAAGGATAAAATCTTTCAAAACTTCCGCATAAATTTGACTTTGAGGCTTTCATTGTAAAGTTAGCACTTGTATTTCCTGCATATATGGTTGCATTTGTACCTCCATTGGAAATATTAGTTATTGAAGCTCCTGATGTGTTTTGGAAAAAAGACCAAGAAACTATATGATCCCCAGGAGCGTATAAACTATGATAACTTGAAATGCAAACATTATTCGGATTATATGGTGCAATTTGAACATTGTTTAAATAAACGGGAGAAATATCGCCCTGATCAAAGCATGAGTTTATACTATTTATTTTATTATTTATTGTATTAAAAGAAGTCGTTGAAAAGGTCGAACTTATGACCGTTCCTTGGCACATTATAAAGTTATTACAAGAATTATCATGAACGGCCGAAAAATTATGTCCTATTTCATGAGCACATGTAGTACTTTGTGGGGCAATTTTTGTGGTAAAAGAATAACTGGAGGTTGGTAGATTGCAAATTACGCCGTTAGCAGTTGGAGCAACAACACCATATGAGTTTCCATAAATAATAAAAGTCCCAACTGTAAGACTCTTACCAGTAAATATGTGGCATAAATCTCTTTTTACAGAACTCTTATTCGCATTCCAATAATTTTTAAAATCACTCAATGCCTGATGGGGATCGGATGTATCAGAATATGGGTCGGAAGTGCTGGTATATGTACCTATGTAAGTTACATTTAATTTGAGATTAAAATTATTGGTATAAATTTGATCAACTATATTTATATTTTGAGCCATTTGTGATGAAGAATTGGAACCATATTGTAAGTACCATTCATAATCACTCTCTAACGCAATGTCCATTATCCTACACATATTACTCGAATTCGAAACTTTCAAGTTCTTTGAAGTTGAATTCTCAACATCTTTGATTCCGCAGATTCCAATATTTTTTAAATCCGACTCTTTAAAAATTATATATGAAGAAGGATTCTTATTGTCCTTCAGATAATTACTCAAAGGTTCAATTATAATATTACCTTCTTTCCCGTTATTGATAAATCCCCAAAATGCTTCACTGTTAAAAGTAAATCTAGCCCACTTAGTTGTATCAATAGCTTCGTAACCTTTATATGTATATATATTTAAAGGCAAGAGTTCATTCTCGCCTTTGTCTAAATTAGTAATCATTAGATTTTTTTCGATTAAATTATAATTTTCTAATTTAATGTCTGTTAGATTATAGAGCTCACTTAAGAAATCAAAATTAATTATGCCGCCTTTTTGAATGTTAAATTTTTTAATAACTTCCATGTCTAAAGAAAATGTTTTGTAATCACTTAGTTTTTGAGACAATACGATATTGTCCTCAGATGAAAGAACAATCTCTTGAGACTTTACGTATTCTTGACCATAAATATTTAGAATTACAAAAAAGAATAAAAGTGTAAATGTGTATTTTTTCATATGAATTAAAGTTTAAATTGTGTTATTAGAAATTAGTTTAAAAATCAAGCGATTTTGCTTTTCAAACGTATGAAAAAATAAGTTAACTTTCAAGTAGTTAGTTTTTTATGGTTTTCAAGCGAATTTTATATAATCGTATTTCGGATATATATGTATATATTATCAAGGTGTTAACTGATCTTTGCTCGATATTAGTTATTAAACAGAAAACTTATTTTACGGTAACGTTTATTTCCCCTTGCAAAGTCTCAATTCATTGGACCCCGCTGTGCAAGGTCTTTTTGACCTTGTACTTGTGTTAGTCGGTCTTTTGACCGACCAATAGAGAATTTTTCGTCATAAAAGATAGTGTTTATCCCCTTTCAGAATCTCAATTCATTGGCCTCTGCAAGGGGTTTTCTTTTGAAAGTGACTACTCCCCAGCCCCAGCATGCAATAATTCCAAACCAGTAGAAGACCTGTCTTTAAAACCTTCCCATGTGGCGTCGTTTGAGTTTGGTTTTAAGTCTAGGTATTTTGCATGGTCTTTTTGCTTTAGTTTGGTATCCATAAAAGCAGTTACAAAATGCTGGTTAATATTATTAATGCGTCTTTCGTCCCATGATGGTTCTGCATATCTGTAATACTCATCAAAAGGTAAGCCTTCTGCTAAAGACTCTGCAGGTGGTGGGTTTGGAGCTACATTATGTCTGGCGTTATCGTAAGTCAACATATAGCGTTCCACATTGGTAGCACCTTCATAAATGGCCTTAATGCCTTTTTCATAACCAGATACATCGTCTTGGCTTCCAGCCACAAAGAAGGTTGGTATTTTTAAACCTTTAAGTCCTTCTGCATCCCAAATACCTCTGGTCATTCCCCAAGGGGCAAAAGCCACTACCGCTTTAATTCTGCTGTCAAAAGCTGCTTCATATTTTTCGTTTCCTGTCGTTAACACATCAATGGCTTTGCTACCACCTGTCATGCTACCAAAAAACTTAGCTAAACCTTGAGAGTATCCAGCACCAGCTACATTTAAAGAACCATAACCACCCATGGAGTAGCCTATAATTCCAATGTTTTCGGAGTCCATTACTTTACTGGTAAATGGCAGTTTAGTCATTTCATTAACCACAAAATGAATGTCTTGAGCTCTGTTTAATAAGGTGCTGTGAAAAGCATTGGCATCTCTAAAAGTGGATTCTTTATGGTCTATAGCGGCTACTATGTAACCTTTAGAAGCCAAGTTTTCTGTCAAATAAGTCATTAAGAATCTAGAGCCCACATAACCATGTGAAACCACTATAAGCGGGTATTTGCTAGAGCTGCTTTTAAGCTTGGCATTTCTGCTAGCTCGACCTTTAAATTGAAAGGGAATTAATGGGCGTTTTTCGTCATTGGCTGTTCCCATTACTTCGTCGTATAATATCACTGGGTTTTCGTCTGCCACGTCGGCAGGGTACCATACTTCCACTTTTAAGTCCCTATCATAAAAGGCGTCTACGCCATCTTTAGAATTGATAATGTCCACTTGGTTTTTGTGAACAAATTCTAAGGATTTAACTCCCACTTTATGCGGGCCTCTTTTTGCTAATTCGGGAGCATCTGGCAGGGCATCGCCATAAATAAATTCGTTTTGGGCTTGAACAGAAAACGCAATCAGGACTGCGATTAAACTTAAGTAAGTTTTTTTCATTATTAAATTAGGGTATTGATGAAAGTTAGTTTCATTCAAAATTGCAAAAAAGCTTTATTGAATAATAGCTTTTCTGTCTATTTTCAGAGCATTAAAGGGACTTGCAAGGATTTCTAATTTTATGGAATGAAAATTTCCTTAGTTTTGAGCATGTTCAAAGAAACCCTCATCACCAACGACGCCATCGTTTTAGGCTTATTAATTTGTCTTCTTTACTTTGTTTTTGACCGAAACAAAAACGGGAGCAAGCCATGGCAATCCTTCTTTAAGTTCTTTCCGCCTATACTCTTGTGTTATTTTTTACCAGGGGCATTAAACTCTTTAGGAGTTATCTCTGGTGAAGAATCTCAGGTGTATCCTGTGGTGAGCAGGTATTTTTTGCCACCCTGTTTATTGCTTTTTACGCTGAGTTTAGACCTTCAGATGCTTAAGAAGTTAGGCATAAAAGCAGTCTTGGTCTTTTTGGCTGGAACAGCAGGAGTGGTGATAGGAGGGCCCTTAGCGGTTTTGATAGTAAAAGCCATAAGCCCTGAGACTTTTTCTGGAGTAAATGCCGATACATGGAGAGGACTGTCTACTGTGGCAGGAAGCTGGATAGGAGGAGGGGCTAACCAAACGGCGTTGAAAGAAGTCTTTAATCCCAGTGCTGTGCTGTTTTCTCAATCTGTGGCGGTGGATATTTTGGTCGCAGAAACTTGGTTGGCCATTCTTCTTTTGGGCGTAGCCAATAAAGCCAAAATGAACAAATTTTTTGGTTCAAACTCGGATTTAATAGATGAAATCAAAGAGAAACTAGAAGCGGAATCTTTAAAGAAAACCAAGGTGCCCGCTTTTGAAGATTATATAAAAATTTTGGCTGTGGGTTTTGGAGGTACGGCGGTCGCTTATTTTTTATCCGATCTAATCACACCTTTTATTTCTAACAACTATCCTTCTTTGGCTCAGTTTAGTTTAACATCTAGCTTTTTCTGGGTGGTGGTTATTGTTACTTTAATTGGCATTTTCCTTTCGCAGACTAGGGTGAGGGAGATAGAACATGTGGGAGCCACCAAAATAGCTACGGTTTTTCTTTATGTTTTGATAGCAGCCATAGGCATGCAAATGAACTTAGTGGCCATTACAGAAAATCCCATGTTGTTTTTGGTAGGTTTTATTTGGATAGTGATTCATGCCATTTTTATTATAGCCGCAGGAAAACTCCTAAAGGTGCCATTTTTCTTTGTGGCGGTAGGTTCACAGGCCAATGTGGGCGGTGCGGCTTCGGCCTCTGTGGTGGCAGCGGCTTTTCATCCTTCTTTAATTTCTGTTGGCGTCATTTTATCCGTTTTGGGCTATGCCTTAGGAACTTATGCGGGCTATATTACCACACAATTAATTCGCTTAGCGTCAGGTCAATAGTGGCGTAGTTTTTGCTTAGCTTTAAGTGAAAAACTGATTAAAAATTAAATGCGGCTTACGCTTCGTGTGCTATTTGGTATACTGATGACTTGTTCCTTGATGGCTCAGGCTCAGACAGATAGTGTCCGTTTGAAAAACAAATTTAACTACGGTTTTGAATTGGGTGGCTACTTCAGCCTGAATGACAAAATCCCTTTTTGGCAAAAAAACAACAAGTTTGGTGCCGTGCCACAAAATGGTAATTCTCTATATTTTCGGCAGGTTTTAAAGTCAAAAAAAGATACCACCAAGCGTTTCTTTTCCGCAGATTATTGTTTCGATTTGGTCACCATAGTGGGGGAGAAGCCCTTAATTATTTTACCAGAGGCTTTTGTCGGTTTAAACTTAGGAGCATTTAGACTTTCAGGTGGAAGAATAAAAAGTATCCACGGCTTAGTAGACAGTACATTGAGTAGTGGTTCCATTACCTGGTCTGGAAATGCATTGCCCATTCCTGAAATCAGATTGTCCGTTCCAGAATTTAGAAAGGTGTTTTTTAATTGGCTGGCGTTTAAAGGACATTATTCGCATGGATGGTTTGGCGAACAAAACTTTGTTAAAGCGTCTTTTTTACATCAAAAATCTCTTTATGGCAGAATAGGCTCCGAAAAATCCAAGATTCATCTCTATGGGGGCGTATTACACAGTGTGCAGTGGGGCGGGACGCCAAAATATGATGCAGAAGGTGAATTTGGAAAGCTGACGGATGGCAAGTTTCCATCCGATTGGTTTACTTATGGACAGGTGGTTGTCCCTTATGAAGCCATAGTAGACACGACCTTAGGATACGGAGGATTTGAAACCGAAAATAGGTTTGGAAATCATGTAAGCCAAATAGATTTGGGTATGGACTTCTCCTTTAAAGGAGGCACGGTGATGCTCTATAAAAACAACATTATAGAAACAGGCAGAACCTTAGGTAGTTTTTCGAATTTAGATGATGGGCTTTACGGCTTTAGTTTCCATAATGCTAAGGAGAAGGCGGTTTTTAAGAAGGTGGTGTTTGAATATTTGTTTTCTATGAATCAAGGAAGTTATAATGCCTTGATAGCCCGCTTATTGAATAAACCCATAAAAGACTATGGTAATAATGGCTTTTATTTTAACCATCAACAGTATTTAGACGGATGGTCTTATCAATCGGAAACCATCGGTTCGCCGTTTTTTGTGCCCGATAAGGAATTGAAACTAGAAAGCTCAAAAGGTAACTTTACGTTCAGTAATTCTAACCGGCTGAAGGTATTTTATTTGGCTACGCAAATGCAACTTAATGCTATTGGGATAGTGGCCAAAGGGTCTTACAGTCAAAACTTTGGTTCTATTTGGTATCCAGTAGCCCCTTTAAATCAATTAAATACCAGTTTTGAATTCAAGGTGCCTTTAAAATCTAAAGGAGCCTTTTTTAAGGTAGATATCGGTATAGATCATGGTGAACTTATTAAAGATAACTACGGTATTAACTTTGCTTACCAAAGAATTTGGTAACTCCTCATTTTTTCACTGCATTTGTGGTATTTTTGCCGTTTGTATTAAACTCATAATTTTTCTTTGTGAAGCAAATAAGAAACTTCTGTATTATAGCCCATATAGACCATGGGAAAAGCACTTTGGCGGATAGGCTTTTGGAATTTACCGGAACGGTAACCAATAGAGACATGCAGGCTCAAGTACTAGACAACATGGATCTAGAAAGAGAGCGTGGTATTACGATTAAAAGTCATGCCATACAGATGGACTATGAGCTAAACGGTGAGCAATACGTTTTAAACTTGATAGACACTCCTGGTCACGTAGATTTTAGTTATGAGGTGTCAAGGTCTATTGCCGCCTGTGAGGGTGCTTTATTGATTGTAGATGCGGCTCAGGGTATTGAAGCACAAACCATTTCTAACCTTTTCTTGGCTTTAGAGCATGATTTGGAGATTATTCCGGTGATTAATAAGATTGATTTACCAGGGGCAATGATTGAAGAGGTGAAAGATCAGGTTGTAGATTTGATTGGAATAGATAGTGATAAAATTATTTTGGCTTCCGCCAAAGAAGGCATAGGCATTACAGATATTTTAGAGGCCATTGTGCATAGAGTACCGCATCCTGTGGGAGACCCAGACGCTCCGCTTCAAGGCTTGATATTTGACTCTGTTTTTAACTCTTATAGAGGGATTGAAGTTATTTTCCGTGTGAAAAACGGCTCTATAAAAAAAGGCGATAGAGTAAGATTTATGGCTTCTGGTAAGGAGTATGAAGCTCAGGAGATAGGCAGTTTAAGATTAAAACAGCAGCCTAAAGGCGAAATAAATTGCGGTGACGTAGGTTACCTTATTTCTGGTATAAAAGTAGCCAAAGAAGTAAAAGTAGGGGATACCATTACCTTGGTTACTAATCCTTCCAAAACGGCTATTCAAGGTTTTGAAGAGGTAAAGCCAATGGTTTTTGCGGGTATTTATCCTGTAGATACCACAGATTTTGAGGAATTGAGAGATTGCATGGATAAACTGCAATTAAACGATGCTTCATTAGTGTGGGAGCCAGAAACATCTGCTGCATTGGGCTTTGGTTTCAGATGTGGTTTCTTGGGAATGCTCCACATGGAGATTGTTCAAGAGCGTTTAGAGCGTGAGTTTGACATGACCGTAATTACAACGGTGCCATCTGTGAAATTTCATGTCACCAATAGTAAAGGGGAGAAGGTTACCGTTTCGGCACCATCAGAAATGCCAGACCCTAACTTGATAAGAAAGCTAGAAGAGCCTTTTATTAATGCACAAATCATTACCGCTTCCGATTACGTCGGGCCTATTATTGGGCTTTGTATGGATAAGCGTGGAATTATAAAAAATCAAGTTTATTTGACATCCAACAGGGTTGAATTGACTTTTGAAATGCCACTGGCTGAAGTGGTTTTTGATTTCTTTGACAAATTGAAATCTATTTCTAGAGGCTATGCTTCTTTAGATTATAGCTTATCTGGTTATAAAGAATCGCATTTGGTAAAACTAGATATCCTGTTAAATGGCGATCCAGTGGATGCACTTTCTGCCATTGTGCATAGAGATAAGGCTTATGACTGGGGAAAGAAGCTTTGTGAGAAATTAAAGGAATTATTGCCACGTCAGCAGTTTGAAATTGCAATTCAGGCGGCTATCGGAGCAAAAATTATAGCGAGAGAATCTGTCAGAGCTATGCGTAAAGATGTGACTGCCAAGTGTTATGGTGGGGATATCTCTCGTAAACGTAAGTTGCTAGAAAAGCAGAAAAAAGGAAAGAAACGTATGCGTCAGATAGGGAATGTGGAGGTTCCGCAGGAAGCATTTATGGCGGTGTTGAAAATAAATTAGTCTTTTTTCAAAGGCAAATTGCCAGTTTATAGGCTGATGTCTTAATTTTGGACTTTGTTGAAGAATATAAAGAAACTACAATAGAATTATGGCGGAGGTAATCAGAATGCCCAAAATGAGCGATACCATGGAAGAAGGGGTAATCGCGGCTTGGAACGTTAAGGTAGGAGACAAGGTAAGCTCGGGAGACATTTTAGCAGAGGTGGAAACAGATAAGGCTACCATGGATATGGAGTCTTATGAAGACGGAACCATTTTGTACATCGGTGTACAGAAAGGTGAAGCTGTTCCTATTAACGCTATTATGGCTGTTATTGGAGACCCAGGCGAAGATTACCAAGCTTTGTTAGATGCTGAAGGTACTAGTGCACCTGCTCCAGCGGCAGAGGAAACTGCGGCACCTGTAGAGGAAGCACCTGCAGCCGAAGCACCTGCTGAAACGATTGATACTTCTGGCATAAATGCGGAATTGGTTAAAATGCCATTATTGAGCGATACCATGACAGAGGGTGTTATCCATACTTGGTTAATGAAAGTAGGAGACACGGTTAAAGCTGGTGATATGCTGGCGGAGATAGAGACCGACAAAGCGACTATGGAATTAGAAGCTTATGATGAAGGTACTTTACTTTATATTGGTGTAAAAGAAGGCGAAGCTGTTCCAGTAAACTCGGTTATTGCGGTAATCGGTGAGAAAGGTGCAGATTTTGAAACCTTACTTAAAGCAAATGCGGCCCCAGCTCCTAAGGCCAAAGCAGCTCCAGCACCTGCTGCTACGCCCGCTGCCGCTCCTGCGGCTAAGGCAGAAGCATCTAAGGCTGCTGCTCCTGCAGCGTCAGCCCCAAAAGCAAATAATAACGGAAGAATATTGGCTTCTCCACTGGCTAAAAGGTTAGCAGAAGAAAAAGGTATAGATATAGGAACCGTCAATGGTTCTGGTGAGGGTGGAAGAATTGTCAAAGTAGATATCGATAACTATGTAGCTCCTGCTGCTCCTGTAGCTGCCGCTGCCGGTTCTGTGGCTGCTTCTGGTGTAGAGAGCTTTGAAGAAATAGCACTGTCTCCAATGCGTAAGGCTATTGCCAGAGGATTCTCTGATGTGATTCCTTCTCCAGAGTTTTATGTGACTATGGAAATCTGTATGGATAAGCTAATGGCTGCCAGAACAGAGATGAATGAGTATTCTCCTGTGAAGATTTCATTTAACGACTTGGTGATTAAAGCTTGTGCATTGGCACTTACTAAACACCCTAATGTAAACTCTTCTTGGAGAGGTGACCATATCAGAAAGAACAATCACGTACATGTAGCCATGGCTGTGGCTGTACCAGATGGTCTTTTGATGCCGGTGATTAGATTTGCAAATACATTACCACTTTCTGTCTTAGCGGCGAGCACAAAAGAGCTTGGAGCTAAAGCAAAAAACAAAGAATTACAACCTAAAGACTGGGAAGGAAACACTTTCACGGTAAGTAACTTGGGTATGTTTGGTATAGATAGCTTTACGTCTATTATCAATAACAGAAACAACGAAAGCTGTATACTAGCTGTAGGTGGTATCAAAGAAACGGTAGCTGTGAAAAACGGAGCGTTTTATGCCACGAACATCATGAAAGTAACACTGACTTGCGACCACCGTGTGGTGGATGGAGCAGGTGGAGCAGCTTTCTTGGTTACCGTAAAAGAATTGCTTGAGAACCCAACCAAGATGTTGGTTTAAGGATTATCTCTTAAGATTATATAAAGAACCTCTTCCAGAAATGGGAGAGGTTTTTTTGTGAGTATGGGGGAGATTACCTTCGAACTGAAATCTAAACTTGGCTGTAGCGTTTTTCGCTAGTTAATGAAAGGGGAGAACCGGTCTGAAGACCGAAAACTGAATTCCAAGAGGTCGAAGCTGCCTATCCTCCTATCGGCGGATAAATCGGCATAAAGGAATACCTTGTGAAGCCAGAAAATCCCTAAAAATTAAATCCAAAATTAAACCCCGGTTGAATAAAGTAGTTCGGCCATTTTTTTTCTACTAATTTAAAAGATTCTGGAACATTAGTTCTTAAAGGCCAATAACTACATCCAATAGCTGGTTGAAAAAAAATACGGTTTTTAAAAAACTTAAATTGGTAACCCAAATAGAAGTCCAGATATAATGTGTATCCATTTCCAATTTTTTTATTATCCTCATCCATATATTTTTCAAAAGCATTCAAGGCATGAACAGATGTATAAACTCCATTCCACCAAAAATGCTGGTATGCTAATGTAGGTGCAAGTATGCGTGCATGTCCAGGATAGTTTAGTCCCGGGGCATCAAATGATGGTCCCAAAGGGATACCTATGGGCCAAGTATAAATGGATCTTTTAAACTCAAAAGCAACTACATCTTTAGGTGTTATTCTATAACCAACATTTAATTGAACATACTCAGGGTTATTTGTTTTATCAAAATTGCCTAAAAGATAGAGAGTACTTCCTATAAACCACTTTCTTGAAATACTATCTTGTTTGGAATTTTGTGCTTTCAGTTGTATTGAGTTTGCCATTATAAAGGTCAAAGCGAACAAAAAAAATATCTTTTGCATATCAAATTGTGTTAAAGGATACTAAAAATTAAATCCGAAATGCAGCCCTGGTTCAGGGGTCCATTTTGGCCACTTGTCATCTTTTTCTTTAAAACCATCAGGCATTTTAGTGAAATAAGGACGGCCAGCAATACCGACAGATGGTTCAATAAAAAAACTATCCTTAAAGAGTTTAACATGATAACCTACTCGATATGTGTTGAATATTATAAAACCATCACCAACTTTATTACCGTTTTCATTCTTAAATGTTTGCCACATAGGTGCTACGTGTGCTGCTGCGTAAAGTCCTTTCCAAAAATATCTTTGGTAAGCTATACCAAAACCATATTCTCTTATATTACCGGGATATTTCTCTTCAGGTGTACCGTAGGCCTTATTATAAAAAGGGTTAATGCCAAGTGGCCAGGAATGTTGCCAAGTTATTAGTTCAAGAGATATTACATCTTTTCCTGTGATGCGATAGCCAAGATTGAGTTGAGCGAAGTTGGGAGGGTCTACCTTATCTAAATTACCTAATATAAACATAGTGCTACCAAGAAACCACCTTTTGTAGGTACTGTCTTGTTTGGCATATTGTGCATTCACTTTTAAACAGCTTGCCAACACCATAACAATTCCAATCCATAGAATTTTCTTTTGCATATCTTTTTTATTGTTAAATGATACAGCAAAATTAGATGGGCTATAGAGGCAAAAAGTTCTCTTAAGATAAGAAACGATTTACTCTTTGTTTTTTTTCATGATTCTTGCTCTTAATCTACTAAGCGATTGTGGTATTATGCCTAAATAACTCGCTAGTTGTTGTTGTGGCACACGCTGAATAAGGTCCGGTCTTTTCTGCATTAAATTCTGGTATCGTTGTTCAGGAGAAGAGATTTTGAACTCGTCAAAATTGATTTGTTCTTTGGCTAACATTTCTTCCGAAAACTTTCTACACATTATTTCAAATTTGGGAAATTTAGTATTGATATCAACTCCCAAATCTGGGTTTGCAACCGTTAGTATCGTGTCTTCTACACAACTTATAAAATATTCAGACGGAGCACCATTTTTTACACAATGGGGTGTAACAGATTCCATTTCTGTAAAAAAGGCTGTAGTTTTTTCTTCACCATTTATGATGTAATATTTCCGTAAACATCCTTTTATAATGAAATATTCAACCTTAGATTTCTGACCTTCTTTGAGTAAAATAGTCCCCTTCTTAACACTTCGGAAAATGTCAAAAGAAAGAATTGCGTTCTTCTCTTCTTCTGTTAGAGAAATGTATTTTGATATAAAATCAAAGAGTATGTCTTGCATTATTTTATTATCGACTGTTACACTTGGCACCAAGATTGGCATAGACGAAAGTTCAGCGTCTATTTCGTCATTGTCTGGGAGGCTTAAAGCTGCTATGAATCAGTAATGTCAATCAAAAATATAGAATAACTTTTCGTAAAGGATTATTTCTCCAAAACTATTTTCACACCCGCTCTTTGAGGTCTTTTGACCTCGATTAATGTTCCTCGGTCTACAGACTGATTGTAATATATCTTGTTCCCATATAGAATCTATTGTTTATTCTAAAGTTTAGCATGAGAGTTAGGACGTGTAGCGGTCTGAAGACCGATGACTGAATTCCACGAGGTCAAAAAGACCTCGCGGATCGGGGAGGTTATGTCCGTCTTTTTCTCTTTGATTGCTTAAATAATTTGACGCACAGAACAATTGCTTTTGCAACGATTCGAAGCACTCGGATTCCCGAAAATTAAGTTTTTCGTACTGATCTAAGGAATGCGAGGTGTTAGTTCCTAAGTGCTTTGTCAGGTGTTCCAAGTTCCGATGTGCAATACCGTTCCTGATGTTAGCCAGTCGCTTAGCAAAACTTCCATCCCCTTCTGTCCAAATTCCCATTTGAACATAATAGGGAGACAAATCTTTGAGTGTTTTCCGATCTAACAACTGCCCAACGATTTCTTTATGATTCTTTATCTTCATGTTTTTGCAAAAAAAGCGAATTGCTGCGACTTCTACCAAACTATGCATTTCGATATATGACGAAGGTAATTGTCCAACAATTGCGAGCTCGGCAGCACGGCTGAAATAGGTGTCTGTCAACATTGTTGCGGCTGTACGAAAGCTATGATTTGTAGGATATATTTTATTTATTTCATCATGAATTTTCGTCGCGGATTTCGTTGATTTTTTTGCTCTGTCAAGAGCTTTTTGTTCTAGCAATCTAATAGATTGCTGAAGGTAAGTTTCTCTCATGGAGTGATGTTTAATTTTGGAGTGGAATATAACGATTGTGTATCCGAATAGAAAAGTTTAGAGACTATTCTAATACATAGTTTGTAAGTCCTTTATGGTAGGTTTACCGCCGAATATGTAACTATCTGGTACCGCCAGCATTTATTTTCCCTCCAGCGGTGTCTCCGTTAGGGACTCTGCTAAGTAGTAATGCCTCTTTTTCTCCGCTTTTAACAGTCATATGTAAAATTTAATATTACAGAATGTATTTGAATTAAATGATTCTATCGACTATTTAAATATGTTTGCTATGTCGTGGAATTGCAGAGTCCCTAACGGAGACCTTTGGACTTAAAGAACTCTGCAATTGGAAAATGTTGGTCATAAGCCATAATTTAGTTTTTGTGCTTTTCAACATATTCTTTTAGTCCTACAAAAAACATTTTTATCTGTTTGTCGGAAGTTCGTTTGCCGACTAAAGCATCTAAAAGTATACCAATAACTCCAAATTTCATTGTGTAGTCCATTACTTGACTTACTTCGGTCGTATTTCCGTTTTTGACCAAAGTGTAACTGTGTTGAAGTCTTTTCATTGGTTGGTTACAATCGGTTAATTGAAAAGATAATTTCTCATAAGGTTGCCAAACCGTAATTTTGTCCTTAAACCAACCTGTGGTTGTTTCACAATGTCGTTCAGCACCTAAACCGCTTGTTAAAGATGAAATTAATTTCGACTTTTTCACGATTGGGTCGAATTGGTCAAGTTTCGCTGGGTCAGCCAACGCATTCCAAACTTGCTCTGGACTTGCGTTGATGACTATTTTGTTATGTATTATTGCCATTGTGAATGTTTATTTCATTTCTTTTCTAAATTCCTCTGCATCATAATAGACCTTGATATTTTGGATTTTTCCGTCTTTTATTTCGTACCATTCGTTCATATCCAATTGGATTGTTTTGCCTGATGGCATTGCCACATCAATTAATACTTGTGTAATTACGAAGTTTCCCGATTCTAAGACTTGTTTCAATTCGTTGCCTCTAATCAATGGCATAAAGCCTTCGTTGAGTTTTGCGAACGCATATAAACCTTTTACTGCGTCAACAGGTCCTGTAAATGTTACGTTTTTAGATACTGCATCTTTCCAAGAATCTGTTCCTGACATCAAGCCTTGTCCGAAGGCTTGAAATACTTGCATTGGTGATTTTTCCATTGTTTTTGTTTTAAAGACTGCAAATTTAACTTGTAAATCCGAAGTGAAGTTGCAAATTAACTTTGAAAAACCAAGTTAAATGAAAATATTTTTTATCTTTACCTTATGAAAGTACGCTCACATTGTCCTATAAATTTTACGTTGGAACACTTTGGCGATAAGTGGTCTTTGTTGATATTAAGAGATTTAATGTTCAAGGAAAAAAGGCACTATAACGAGTTCTTGGAATCCGATGAAAAAGTTTCCACAAGCGTCCTTGGCGATAGGCTGAAAATGTTGGAAGAAAACGAAATCATTACGAAAGGCGAGGATGATGTAAAAAGGTCACGTTTTAAATACAGTCTTACGGAAAAAGGAATTAAAATGCTCCCTGTTTTAGTCGAAATGATTATTTGGGGTGGATTTTATGACGACAAAACGGAAGCGGGAAAAGTATTTTTGGCTCAAGCAACTAAAAATCGGGATTACCTTATTTCCCAAATCCGAGAGAAATTGGAAAACGAACATTTGTCAAATTAAAAACTTTGTTTGTAGTTCAGATGTTTCTACAGCATTACCTACAAGGTTAGTGAATCCGAACAAAAGGTGCAGATACTATTCTTAAATCCATACTAATCTAGGTCATTTTTAATGGATGTCAAATGTTTTGTGGGTAGGCCTCAGGAAATGCCATTTGATGTCAAGCCAGAGGCTTTATAAGGCCTAACCTAAGCTACAAGCTTAAGAGAGCGGTCTTTTCTCTTGTGTTTTTTCAAACATACCTTTCGATAAGCCGATTCCAAGAATTGTTCCTGTATTGGAAAGGTAATTTTAGTAGTACTTGAAACTATATCCAGCTCTATACGGAATATTAAAGATATTTTGATATCTGTCCAGATTCATTTCTTTAATAGCTAAGTCGCTAGGTTAACTATAATAAGACTTGGAAGAAACCTAATCGTAAATAGTCCAAAATCTGTCATAATATCTTGCTGCTTTTTCGGTCATTTTTTCAAGATGTATTTATCTCTAATTTTCAAAAAGGCCCTGTCCTTCATCCATTTTTAAGTATGTACGCTAGATTAGAGTTTTTTGTTGACCAGCCTTTTAGGTTTCGATGAAGAGTTAATTACAATTTCGAAAGGAATGACACCAATAACCAACCCTTCTTCTGTAACAACTTCAACTTTCCACAACCCTTGTTTTACATTTTTTTTAAAAGTAAAACCACGATAACCAGAGTCTCTTCCTCCAGTGATATTATAACCTATGTCATCAGTAATCTCCCATTCAGAAGTATAATCGTTATACCATTTCCAACGATGAAGAATCGATTTTTTTATATCCGTTGGAGCAAATATTGATGTAAAAACATAAACTTTTTCACCAGGAGTGTAAGCAAATTTTAATTTATATTCCCTCCAAAATATTTCGGAATCACCTCTTTCATAAGTGACGATATAGTCATTATTTTCTTGTTTAATATTGTATGCAACAATGCCTTTATCTAAAGCAAGGGGAACAGGGGGAATTAGGTTAAAAAAATAAAAGATATTTATGATAGTGTATATTGATAACATCATTCCAATAATTTTCACTTTATTAATTTCTGAACGTGTGTTAGGACTTTTAGAATAAATTATAGCTATTAATGTTAGTGTCAAAAGCAAACTAACTAGTCCAGAAAAAATGAAAATATCTGTGTTCATTTCTTTGATGAAAACAGGAATCATAAAAGTGAAAAAAGTGAAGTTTAAAAAGAAATAGACGCTAAATTGTAAATACTTGTTTGATATTCTTTTTTTTAGAAATTCATTGGCGAAAAGTAGAACAATTAGAATAATGAAGAATGAGATTGTTTTAGATAAAGAAACACTTCTTGAGAAATAAATTACATATGCACTAGAAAGTCCACCAAAGAAAAACTGAATTGCTAAAGGAAAATATTCTTCATATCGCTGAAGAATGGTGTTTTTCCACTTGCCATCAAAAGCCAAATTATAAAGATAAAGTGTCACGGTTAACGAGGTCATATGCAAGCACAAAACGATGAGGTCGTACAATCTGTCTATACGTCCAAGAGTCAATGTGTCGAAAATGAAGCCGCCGATAAAAAATATGAGAGGTGCATATTTTTTATGTTTTCGTATGAAAGTTCGAAACTTGTTATTTCCAAACTTGTCTAATGTCTGTTTCATATAGGTGTCAACAAGTTGGTTAAAATAAAAATCTAGACTAAAGTAAAAGCTAAATTGGAATAATTAAAGGCCAGTATTTTAAAATGTGATTCATAAAACTTGTTCTGTTTTCGTATTTCTTGGTCTAAGGGATAACAAACAATTTAAAGCCTGATATGGAACGAACAAGGAATTTAAGAACAAGTTTATGAACATTGGGTCCTATTCAGTCATATGATTTTGTCATTGTTTTGCTGTATTGAAGCTAAAAAAATACCATTGCTCAATGGTTCGGACTACGATTTGTGTATGTGCTGTATTCCGAAGGGTAAGGCATATACACCGTATGTGTGGTAGTATTTCTGGCTTCATGTTAATTGTTTTTTATTTGACTTATAAGATATTTAAGAATGTTGCCAAGCTTATTCTTTACTTTCCACTACATAATCCAACACCAAATTGCAAAAGGTAACGACACCTAATTTAAATGCAGAATCATCAAGGATAAATTCAGGGGTATGATGTGGTCCCGCCATATTAGGGTCTTTGCCTTTCGTCATTCCTCCTAAGCGAAAGAACAATCCAGGTACTTTTTGAGCATAAAATGAAAAATCTTCCGCACCAGTATTAGCGGGTACAAGCAATACGTTTTCCATTCCTGCTGATTTTTGCAAAGAAGGTAACATGACATTTGTAAGTGCGATATTATTATACGTAACGGGATAATGGACTTTGTAAGGCAACTCGACTAATGCAGTTGCTCCTGCAGCTTCGGCCGTTTTTTCTGCGATTTGTTTAATACGGCTGTAAATCAAGGTTTCATCTTCATTAGTGAATGCCCTCACATCACCAAGAATTTCTACTTGGGCAGGAATAATATTGGAACGGTTGCCTCCATTAATAGCTCCAATTGTTAAAACAGCTGCATTTTCGGTAATATTCACATTTCTGCTTACAATTTGTTGAAGACTAACAACGATTTGAGACGCAACAAGAATTGGATCAACTGAAAACCATGGTTTAGACCCATGACCTGGCTTGCCTTTTACAGTAATTTTAAAATCACCTGCCCCTGCAAAATATCCACCTGGGCGATAGGATATATTGCCAGCCTCTAATTTTGAATCCATATGCAATCCAAAAATCACATCTACTTTAGGATTTTCAAGTACACCCTCTTTTACCATTAAATATGCCCCGCCTTCTTCACCAATCGGTGCTCCTTCTTCTGCGGGTTGAAAAATAAATTTAACGGTGCCTTTTATGTCTTTTCTCATACCTGCTAATATTTCAGCAACGCCCATCAATATTGCCACATGTGCGTCGTGCCCACATGCATGCATCACACTGGTTTCTTTACCATTATAATTGGTTTTTACTTTAGAGGCAAAGGGCAAATCATTTATTTCTTCTACTGGCAAAGCATCCATATCCGCTCTTAAGGCTATAACAGGTCCTGGTTTGTCTCCTTTTAAAATGCCCACTACACCAGTAATGCCTACTTTGGTTTTTACTTCAATACCCAATGATTGCAAATGATTCGCGATGAGTTCGGCAGTACGAAACTCTCTGTTTCCCAATTCAGGATGTTGATGAATATCATGCCGCCAAGCAATTACTTTTTGCTCAATTTTGTCTGCACTTTTTACTATCATTTCGCTGTAATTGCTTTCTTGTGCCAATAACTGATAAGAAAATACATTAATCAGTGCGAAAAATATTAGTGTTGTTTGTTTCATTTTGCTCTAAGTGATTTGTTTAAATAATTTATTGACCTGAACTTATGTCTTATTACCACTAACGTTTTCGGAGTTTGCGTTCGGGCGTGTTTCGGAGCACAAAGTTTCAATTTATTACTAAAGTTCATTAGAAACACAAAGTTCCAAGTTTGCACGTCAGCCCGCCTGACGCAATACCCGTGTTATGGCCAGTTTGTCTTATGTCAAAAAGGTTGTCCCAGGTTTTTTTTGAATATTAAACAGAACGCTTCGTCAGCTTTTCCATATAGTTTTTCGTATCCGTCCAAGTTGTCGATGTATTCATTTAGTTGTTGATTTGTCAATGTTGTTATCAACTGCAAGTCTGAAATTTTAAACGGAAATTGACTGTTGTTTGGATTAGGTGTATGCAAGAATAAAGCATCACTATAACTGTCAAAGTCGAGTAGAATTGAATAGAGTTGAAAGTCGGTTTTCAATTCTTTCGTCTTGTCCACGAGTAAATCAAAGTGTCTAAACAACTTGTCTAAGTGTGGTTTTCGTCTTTTAAAACTGCCGTTACCATAGCCTTTCCAGTCAAAGTGTAGATGCCAATTGTCAAACCAATTTTCGGGATTGTCAAAGTCAAGCCAAGTTGCTTTGTCTAGGTCGTTTTCTGTCGCAAGATTTTTATAATATCGTTTTAGTCCTCTATGTTTTCTGATTCCATTCATTTCTTATGACTATCGTCTTAAAATTGGTTTACAACGATTGTGTATCCGAACAAAAGGTACAGACACTATTCTTAAATCCAAACTAATCTAGGCCATTTTTAATGGATGTCAAGTGTTTTGTGGGTAGGCTACAGGAAATGCCATTTGATGTCAAGATAGAGATTTTATAAGGCCTCTCCTAAGCAACAAGCTTAGGAGAGCGGTCTAATCGTGTTTTTCAGCTACTTGATTAGTTATATTAGATTTTGAAACTTAAATTGTAAACACTTTTTCACATAACTTAATTACTGATGATTAGAACAATTCCTTCGAATAATATTATACTCTTTTCCTTGATTTTTTTCTCTACTACTATCTGGGCCATTGATGTTTCTGAAAACATTATGGGTCTTCTATTTTATGCTCTGGTACTTTTAGTTTTTCTTGGTTTATTTGCCTATTTCAGAGAACCTAATATGGCGTTTTTGAAGGTTGAAGAAGGTGTGCTTAAGGTGAGGTATCTGTTTCGAAGGAGAAGAAATAGAGATTTTAGTTTATATAAGATAGAAAATCATGTTATGTTAGATCGTTATGTAGATGGCGAATTGGTGGGTACTTTCCCCAGTGCTTCAGATTATCTGAATCATAGATGGTATTTTACACCTGATAAGTTTTTGTTAAGACTGCAATATGAAGGGAAGTCTGAAGAGATAGAATTTAATACCAATGTTATTGGTTTCAACTATTTTATGGTTGCTTTTGTAAAGAAACTTCATTCCATAAATACAGACAAATTGAATACCGTTACTGCTAACTTTAATACCTCAGAAGTCGCTTTCAGTTGGCTTTCGGTTCTAGGTAGATATTTTATTGATTAGATTAAAATACCCAAAAACGTGCTCGCTTTATGGCATATTATAATTTTTCAACAGCATTTCAATTTCAGCTTAATACTTTACGGTCTTTTTAAGGATATCAGGAAGTTTTGGCTAGCAGAAGTATATTATTCAGGCTCTGATTCATTGTTTTCTCCATAAAACTTATTGAATATCAAGCAAGCCGTAAGGTCTCCCGTTACATTGACTGCCGTTCTAAACATGCCTAAAATGCGGTCAATACCTATAATAACAATTAGGCCATCAACAGGGATTCCTGCAGTTTGTAAGACGGAAGCAAGAATAATAACGCCACCTCCTGGGATGGCAGGGGTTCCGATAGATGCGGCTACAACAGTGAAAGTGATTAACAGTAAGCTCGGTACCGACAATTCAATGCCATAAGCCTGTGCCATAAATAATGTGGTCACACATTGAAACAAGGCGGTTCCATCCATATTAATGGTGGCTCCGATCGGGATAACGAAATCACTGATATTAGAAGAGACGCCTAACTTTTCATCTGCTGTTTTCATAGATAGTGGCATAACGGCCGCTGAACTGGCAGTAGAAAATGCCAATAGTTGTGGTTCTTTCACCGCTCTTAAAAACTTGAATGGATTTGTTTTGGCCACTGCCGAAACCAACATCAAGTAAAACATGATTAATAGGAGGAGGCCTAGAATAACTACAAGCATATAGTAGCCTAAGCCGAGGAATATCTCAACACCTGTTCTGGACAACAAAGCTGCTATTAAGCCAAAAACAGCATAAGGCACCAACATCATGGCCCATGATACCACAATCATACATATTTTCTGAATGGCTTCTGAAAATCGAATAAGAGGTCTGGCTGTTTCTGTGTGAAGTTGGGTAATGGCCACTCCGATGATAATGGTGAAAATGACAACACCTAGCATTTCTCCCATTAAAATGGACTCCAGCGGATTATTGGGGATGAGGTTTGATATAGCACTTGGGATGTTCTCAATAAGGTTGGTTTCCTTATTGGGGACGATTTGATTTTCGCTACTATTTGGAAATCCACCCAGGTTAAAAATATACTGACCAGGTTTCAAAATAAGCGTTACCGCTACGCCTATGGAGATGGCGATGGCTGTAGTAAAAACGAAATAAAGCAAAAGTCGAAGACCAAACGATTTAAGATTTTCAGAGGTGTTACTCACAATTCCCGTAAGGATGGATGTGAATATCAATGGAATCATGATCATTTGAACCAATCGCATGAAAATTTGACCCGGTAGGTCAAGCCAATCGGCGAGCGGTAAACTAATGCCTTCCGAAATGAGACCAGTAGAAGGGTTTAGTAGTAACCCAAGTCCTGCTCCCAAAACAAGTCCAATAATTACTTTAAGCCATAAACGGCCATGTATAAGACGTTCTAAATGGACGGTTAAATTGTTGAGAGGTCGAAATTCTATCATGGTGTTTCTTAATGTTTGTAATGTTTTTGGACTCCACAGAAGTCTAGCTCTACAGCATTAACCGAGCTCAATTTGATCTCCTAGTGTTAATTACGATGTTTTTAGACTTAATACTAGATAATTTCGAGAAATCATATCCCATTGGGTTAAGGACTGAAAATCAGATTTGCGAAGTCTTAAAAAACTAGAAGGTTTTGTGTCTTTCGACCCTAAACCGTAAAATCGAATTCTTTGGGTCGTTTTGGAAAGCCTTTTTAAGGTTTTTAACTTTAAATTATAAAACTTAATGACTATGAATGGATACATTAAAGGAAAAACATTTTCACTGTGGCGTCACTTGGTACTTTTTCTGGTATTATTGGTGTCAACATCATGCGAGGAGCTTTTTGAAGACACCGACCTTAATCCTACCTACTTTATTGAATGTAAAATAGAAGGACAAACTTTTAGGGCTCAAACGAATAATAATGCTTGGTTAAGCTGGTACAGTTCCCCATTAAAAGGAGAACTGTCGGTTAGTGGAACCATTAATTCAGAAGATAAAATCTTCAATTTCAACTCCTTTGCCAGTCTTGGGGCTAGCAAAGTGCCCGTAGGAACCAACGTTAATTCATATCTTACGGATATCAACTATTTTCTTGGCGATAAGGATTATGCGGCTCTTGAAACTGGTGGAGATGGTTATGTAGACTTCCATATTTTGACTGCAACAGACGCCGAGGGTACTTTTGAGGCCATACTTGTTAATAGAGATGATCTTACAGATATTCTGGAAGTAACCGATGGTAAATTCAAAGTCAAAACGCGATAGGCCCTTATTAAAGGAAGGGAAGAAATAAGCTTTAAATAAGATGTCTGTAAGGCTGTTCTTATTCCAGTCCCTTCTTTTCAGGATTCCAAAAAGGCTTGTTTTTTATTTGTTTGGTTTCCCAGTTAAGTTCTTTTTTGAAATAAGTGTTTAATGCTACACATAACCTGCTGTCTCCAGCGAGGTAAACCATTTTTTGTCCGGTCATTCTAGGAATACTTTCTTTTACTTTAGCAATGATATCCTCGTAGGGATTTTGAGGTATTTCATAAAAGTCAAATGGCGACTTTCCATCTACATCAGGGAAATAATCGGCTTTGCTCTGGCTATATAAAATGCCTTGCACATTCTTGTCTTCCGGAAGATTCCTATGAATCATATATAGGTGGGAGAGTGCAGATAAATCGCCAATCATCAGATAACTGTCTGCCGTTTCATCGACTAAGAAATTACCTTTCTTCCACTTATAGTGTACTTTGTCGCCTATTTTACAGTCTGATACCCATTTAGAGCCTAGGCCATGACTATGTGTAGCTATGGCAAGATCCATGTACTGTTCTTTCCGGTTAATATCCCAGACGGAGTAACTTCTTACTTTATCTTTTAACGGAACATCTTCCTGACCAATTCCAACGCCCAAGCGTAAAAAATATCCGGGTGTAAACTCGGCTTTGGAGATGGTTTCACTACTTAATCGAATTTTATAAACGGTTTCAGACAGTTTTGTTTTCTCTGTAATGGTGGCTTCATCTAGAACCACTTTTTTTAATATATTTTCTATAATTCCCATGCTGTTTGAAGGCTAATCTTTGACTTTTATATGATTGCTTTCATTTTCTTAAGCGTTTTTAAATTCTTTAATAATTTCTAAAGGAGCTTTATGTGGTCTTCCAGTTGCTTTTTCAAAGTCGGAAGGAACATCATTAGCTCCACCTTTTATGCCTTCATAAATTCCGGCAATCACAGTTCCGATAAAGTCTCCTAATGCTGCTTTTCTTTCTGTTAGGTAGGATGCTACAGAAATAGAATTAAAAACAAGATTGGTGGCGTAAACTTGATTGATGTATGCAGTAAGTTCACTTTGGGTAATTCCTTCACCTACTAAATTATAGGTACTTCCATTGTGTTTTTCTTCTAAAAGGATTTTGGCATAAGCATAGCCTAGTTCTCCTCGGCTGGTGTATGTACATTTTCCATCCGCTGCACAGTTTCTGATTTCGCCCTCTTTTTGGTACGTGTCAATGTATTCTAAATCAGGCTCTATGTAGATACCATTTCTGCCAATAACCCATGCTAAACCCGAGTCTTTAACGTCGCTTTCGGTTTGTCTGTTGGTTTGAACAATCGGGCTGAAAGCATTGTTTTCTTCCGCTCCAATGATGCTGGTATAAACAATTTTCTTAACACCGTTTTGTTTGGCGGCTTCAATAACATTCCTGTGCTGCTGGATTCTTTTTTGAGGGTCATCCATGCCAGATACCAATAGAACGGCGTCTATACCGGCTAAAGCTTTGTTAAATTGTTCACGGTTGTTATAGTCGCCCGCTCTGACTTCTATACCCAGATGTTTTGCTCTTTCTGGTGTACGGGCTATTCCTATGACATTGTCTTTTCCTATTTCGGCTATCAGTTGTTTTACGATTGCCGAGCCCAACTGTCCGCTGGCTGATGTTACTGCTACTTTCATATTAAATTGTTTTCTTAGAATGCTTCATCATATTGAACAGCGACATAAATAGTTTTACGTTTTTTTAACTTGCTTTCGCATGTTGGGTGATTTACTATTTGACTCATAACCCGTTTTATTCTTTAGAAAATCTCCTGATTATTTTACAAAGTTATGAAGAGCCCATACCCTGGCAAAGGTAAATTCTGTTGTAAAAATGGTAAATGTGGAACCAGTAAACTTAAATGCTCGATTTATAGTCTTTAGGAGTTAGTCCGGTGTGTTTTTTAAAGAACTTAGTGAAGTTGGTTACTTCGTCAAAACCTAATTGATAAGCTATCTCTTTTAGGCTGCTGTTGGAGCTAAGAATAGCCCTCTTTATTTCCAAAATTACATATTGGTCAATGAAATTTTTGGCCGTATTTAAGGTGACACTTTGAATAATGGTATTCAAATGTTTGGTGGAAATGGACAAAAAGTTGGCATAGTCTTTCACATTTCTAGTTTCTGTGATCTTCTTTTCAACTAAGGTTTTAAATTGAGAAAACAGGGTATGGTATTTCTGGTTAGGTGTTTCAGGTTTTGACTGATGTGCGATTCGCTCTAACCTTAATAAATACAGCTCAAGTAATTTAGCCGATATATTCTTTTGAGCGTAAGAGTTTTCGCCAGAAAGTTCTTTTCGAAGCTCCTCAATAAAAGATGCGTTAAATGAACTTTGCTCTACAATGGGGGCGGAAATGTGATAGTTATAAAGCTGCGATATGAAGTCAATGGAAGATTTTGAAAAGTACTTTAAAACAAACTCTTCTGTAAAGGCAATAAGATACCCATCATAGCTTAAGTTTTCTTGAAAAGCATGCACTTGGCCTTTGGCAATCTTCAATACGTTGCCTTTTGTAATCTGATATTTTTTCAGGTCAATTTGATGACTTCCTGCACCTTCTGTAATTACCATGAGGGCAAAAAAATCTAGGCGATGAGGCTTTTTAGGGTTGTGAGTAGGATTTTCATCTATTCTTGAGAATAAATCCTTAACGTTCAGAAATTCAATATCTGTTGCATTTTCGGCACTTTGGAAGGCTATTTTTGGAATTTCGTTCAAGGATGGAAATGGGTTATTGATCCATAGCTAAGTTAGCAATATCTGGCTGATTTATTGATCAGAACTTAAGAGGTTTTAACTTGGAGTTCTTTTAGATAAATCTTCCAATTCTGCTGATTTATAAAACCCAAAACCCCAAGGATTTTTTCACGAATGTAATCTGTTCATGCTATTTAGAAATTGGTTTTTGCATTTAACACACTATGTAAATCTGGTTTAAATGTCTGATTTATTGCTCTTTAAAACTCATTACGATTCTCCAATAGATTAACCGGGTTTAACCTGAATGATGTTTCAGGAAACAACCAAATCATATAATTGTCTGGCAATGACTTGATAGATAGGAGTGTCAAAAATGCTCACTTCAATACATTGCTCTATGATGACAAAAGTCCCTACATATTTAAGGGTAGGGTGTATGTAACCATTTTTCATTTTATCCCATATCCAAGCAATAAGTATGAGGCTATCGGCGAGCACTAATGCAAACCATATTTCAGGTCTGGGAACGGAAGGGAAATAGTGCCTGAAACGAAACCATGCTGGCCATAAAACTACGATTGTTGCCAATAGCATAAATCGCTTATGATATTCAGGTCTGTTCCGGTTGATGAGTCCAAATAAGACAAGACCAAAAAATAATATCCCAGAAGTAACGACACCCAACAAGCCAGAGTAAGCTGTGTTACCAAAACCTTGCGACAACTCCCGATGAACTACGAAAACACCTGCAGGCACCATGGTAATGGTAACTCCTGCGGCAATAAAAAGTCCGGTAATTCCAAGGTATTGGTGTAAGCGATAATTTTTGTAATGGATTAAACTAGTTTGGACCACAAATAGAATTATCCAAGCGAATGCAAAGGCACCATGAATGTGAATACTTACAGGGGCGTTAAAGCTTCCATGAGCAATGGGTATAAAAAATGTTTTAGCGAACCCAGCTAGAGCAGCAAAAAGTCCTATCAGAGCCATTATGAGAAAAAAAGAAGGCTTCTTTTTAGAGGAAACTGTTTTCATATCTAAAGAGTGAATTTGTGTAAAAATTAACAAAAAACGGATATTATCTGACCACTTGGTATCCTGAAGGTTAATTTCCAGTGTGTCATAAATGCTATTTGCCTAAACTCAGATAGTGTTTTCGGAGGTCTGAGGCTAACTTCTCTACGGCAGACCTCAAGACGGTTCTTGGCATAGTAGCCGCAAATTCGTCCAAAAAATTCTTTAATCTTTCTTCGTCTCTTTTCCCTGCTTCTCTAAGCCAACTGCCTACGGCTGTTTGTACGAAATGTTCTGTATCGTTTACTAATAGGCTAGCAATCTTGAAGGTGTCTTCAATTTCATTTTTTCTGATAAAAAAGTAGGTACTTACTATGGCCGTTCTCCTTTCCATGGGATGGACGGATTTAGCTAAGTCATATAAGGCTTTTTTATCCTTGCCGTCCAAAAAACCTCCTACCACATAGGGTGCAGCCCTATCTACCATTCCCCAGTCATCAATCCACTTATGGTTATCGATATATGCATGGTAAACAGCCTCTTTCTCTTCTTGAGTCGTCTTCTTATTTCGAGCTTTCCAATCTAAAATAGAAACGGCACCAAGTCGGTGATCGTAATTTTTGTTTTGAAGTAATTTCACCACTTCTAGCACGGGCATAAATTGAAATTCTTTAGCTAAAGAAAATAGCTCTCTTTTAGGAATACCTCCAGCATATTCTTGGCTAACGATATTTAAAGTTTCAATAAATTCCTCAGCTGACATTCATTTATTGGATTTGAATTTCTACTTTATTTCTTAATAGGGTTTAAAATGGTCTATTTTTAACGAAGTGAAAGTGTGAAAATATCCTCATTAAAGGCTTATATAAAACCAATAATTACCATTCGAAACGCTTGGTATTTGAATCAAATAATACGCAAGCTTTCTACATGATAAATATCGTTAAATTTCTGAAAATGAGAAAGCTGATACATCAATTATGATATAGCAAATGAGAATATTTGTTTACCTATCGAAGCGAACTCCATTTACGCTAAACCTACATGATATATAGATTACAGTGGCTTGCTAAAGCCTTAGTTTTTTTGCGTTTTATAGCCATAAAAACCTACCACTGCTAAGCATATTAAGGGAAGTATAAAAGAAAACTTTATTTCGGGTAAAAAGCCCAGTACATGTACATCGGAAAAACCACTGCCACCCCAGTCTAAGATGCTACCTTGCAATACCGGCAATAATGCTCCACCCACGATAGCCATGACCAAACCTGCCGAGCCAATTTTGGCTTCGTCACCCATATCTTTTAAGGCAATGCCGTAGATGGTTGGAAACATAATCGACATAAAAATAGAAACGGCTACCAAGGATATCAAACCTATCATGCCAGGGAGTAGGATAGCTCCAGCAGCACAAAGCACTCCTCCAATTCCGAAATACATCAGCAGTTTTGATGGATTTATACTTTTCATCAATGCGGTACCAATCCATCTACCAGATAGGAATAAGATCATGGCCGTAATGTTATAGTAAGTGGCGGTGAGTTGAAGGCCTAAACTTTCGTTTAAAAAATCTACATATTGAAAGATGTAGGTCCAGCACATGATTTGAGCCCCTACATAAAATGCTTGGGTAAGCACTCCAAATAAATAGTTTTTATTTGCGAATAGCTTTTTAAAGGAATCCGACAGGTTTATCTTATCATCCTCGTCGGTTTTTGGCATTTTGGTAAAGATAATAATGGCCATAATGACTAAGACTAAAATTCCTAAACCGATATATGGAATACTGATTATTCCTAGGTCGTTTTCTCTAATTGCGGCCAATTCATCAGAGCTTAAAGCATTATAAGCTTCTTTGGTGTAATCGTCGGAGCGAAGAGCGTTGATGACAAAAACTTGTGCAATAATCATCCCAGTGAGTGAACCCACGGGATTAAAAGCCTGGGCCAAATTAAGTCGCTGTGTAGCGGTTTCTTTATCACCCAAGGCTAATATGAGAGGATTAGAAGTCGTTTCTAAGAAAGCTAAGCCACAAGTGATGACCCAAAGAGAAATAAGGAAATAGCTAAATTCTTCTTTGGCAGCAGCAGGGTAAAATAGAAATGCACCAATAGCATATAAACTTAGACCGACTATAATTCCAGATTTATAGGAGTACTTTCTGATGAACATAGCGGCAGGAAGTGCCATGAAAAAATAACCAAAATAAAAGGCAAACTGTACCAGCGAAGCCTGCACGTTGCTTAACTCCGGCATTACCTTTTTAAATGCTGAAACCATGGGGTTGGTTAAATCATTGGCGATTCCCCAGAGTGCGAATAAAGACGTAATAATTATAAATGAAAACAATAATTCTTTACGGACTACAGGTATGTTTTTTAGCTTGTTCATAGGGTTTTTATAGGGTTTATAAGGATCTATCTAAATGCACGTAACCGCCATCGACATAAATCAACTGGCCAGTGGTATGGCTAGACTTGCTCGATAATAGAAATGCCACGGTGTCCCCAATTTCTTCTGCGGTGGTCATTCTATTCTCAAAGGGTATGTTTTTAGTTATGGCCGCTAGTTTTTCCTCTTTATCTGGAAAAGTATTAATCCATTTTTCATATAAGGGCGTGTAACATTCCGCCACAATTAAAGCGTTCACTCTTATGCCAAATGGTAATAATTCTACCGCCCATTCTCTGGTCAAAGCATTGCGTCCTCCGTTTGATGCGGCATAGCCAGAGGTGCCTCCTTGGCCTGTATCTGCCGTTTTTGAGCCTATGTTAAGGATAGCACCTTTACTTTTTTTAAGGGCAGGCAGAGCATACTGTGCCATAAGATAATAATGCACCAAGTTGCTTTTTAGCGAATTTATAAAGCCGTCGTAAGTGCCACTTTCTAGCCCTACGCCATCATTTACGCCCGCGTTATTTACCAGGCCATCTATGCGGTCATATTTTTCTAAAACGGCATCCACGGCACTTTTACATTGTGATGGGTCGGATAGTTCGGCTATGGTGTAGAAAACTTCATGGCCTTGAGATTTGAAATCCTCTAAGAGGCTTTCTACGCTTGCTTTATTTCTGGTTACTATAACTGGTATGGCTTCTTCTCTCAATAATGATGCTACAATGCCAAGTCCGATGCCCTTGGATCCACCTGTTACTATGATTACTTTATCCTTTAGTTTTAAATCCATTACGGAGTTTTTTGAATTACCCATTGCTTTCTTTTTCAAGAGAGCAATGGGATAATAAGGGTTTTATTCTTGGTAGTTTTTGCACACCTGACTAGAAACTCCTAGGCCATCTATGCCCAGTTCCATCACATCTCCTTCTTTTAAATATAGTGGTGGGTTGAGGCCTAAACCTACGCCAAAGGGTGTTCCAGTGGAGATGATGTCTCCAGGTAATAATGTCATGAATTGGCTGATATGACTCACCACATGTTGCACATTAAAAATGAAATCAGAGGTAGAGCTGTTTTGCATCATCTCTCCATTTAATTTTAACCATAGATTTAAATTATTGGGGTCTTTAATTTCATCTTTTGTAGCTATAAATGGACCTACAGGAGCGAAAGTGTCACAGCCTTTACCTTTGCACCATTGTCCAGAACGCTCTATCTGAAAAGCACGCTCGCTTACATCATTATGTAATACATAACCCGCTATATGATCGAATGCGTCAGCTTCTTTTACATAGGTAGCTTTTTTACCAATAACGATGGCTAACTCAACCTCCCAATCTGTCTTTGTACTTCCTTTTGGGATAGTCACGGTGTCATTTGGTCCCACTAAAGCGGTGGTAGATTTAAAGAATAGCACAGGCTCTTTTGGAATGTCCATACCTGCTTCTGCGGCATGTTGAGCGTAATTTAAGCCTACACATACTATTTTGGAGGGTCTAGTTAAGGGTACACCTAATCTTACTTTGTCCTCGATTTCAGGGCAAGTATCCTGATTTTTGGCCAACCAAGTTGTTAACTTTTCTATACCTTTATTTCCAAAGAAATCTTCGTTATAGTCGGAGCCAAAAGCCGATACGTCTATTTTTTTTCCGCTTTCCAATTGTACGCCAGGCTGCTCTTTTCCTATTTCTCCAAATCTTATTAATTTCATCTTCGTTGTTTTTTAATTGCCATTTAATTTTATGAACCCACCATCTATGGCGTAGTCGGTGCCTGTTATAAACTGGGCTTCGTCAGAGCATATAAACAGTGCTAAGTCTGCTATCTCCTGTGGTTTTCCCATTCTTCCGATAGGCTGAGTTTTAGATAATTTTTCAAACATTTCGGCCTCTTTTCCAGGATAGTTTTTATTTATAAAACCGTCCACAAAAGCGGTATGCACTCTGGCAGGTGAAATGCAATTACAACGGATACCATCAGCGATATAGTCTTTAGCTATGGAATAAGTCATGGTCAAAACCGCCCCCTTGGTCATGGAATAAGCGAAGCGGTTGTTAATTCCGACTGATGAGGCAATGGACGCGATGTTTAAAATTACCCCGCTTTGATTTGTTTTGAATGTGGGTATACATGCCTTCACGCAATTATAAACCCCCTTGATATTGACATTATAAAGTCTGTCTAAATCCGCTGTTTCCACAGCCTCTATATTTCCTATATGAGCTATTCCAGCATTATTCACCAAGATATCAATTCCGCTATTTTGGGCTATAGACTGAATGATACTTTCTACGTTTGTTTGGTCTGATACATCACATTGGTGTGCCTTTGCTTTTTCACCAAAACCTTCTATTTCTTTTACGGTTTCTAAAGCAGAATCTAAATTGAAATCCAATATATGTACTTCAGCACCTTGCATGGCAAAAGTGGAGGATATAGCTCTACCTATGCCACTTCCTCCGCCCGTTACTATGGCTACTTTGTTTTTTAAACTAAATTTTGTCATTTTATTTTTAACCTATTTCTGGTTTATTTCACGATCTTTTACAAAGACATTCCACGTTTCCACGGAATGAAGTCATCTTGTTTTAGTTGTCTTGCTTTGGTTTGTTTTCCGCTAGCTACCGCGATAATATAATCTAATAATAGCTCGCCAGTTTCCGCGATATTGGCACTTCCTTCAATGATAGCCCCCGTATTAAAATCGATGATATCATTCATTTTTTGGAACAGTTTGGTATTTGAAGATACCTTAACTACTGGCGTTATCGGGTTTCCAGTAGGTGTACCTAGACCCGTAGTGAACAAGATGATATTACATCCAGAGCCCGCTAAACCTGTGGTAGATTCTACGTCATTGCCGGGCGTACATAAGAGGTTAAGTCCCGAACTTACAACTTGTTCGGTATAGTCTAAAACATCCTCCACGGGAGAAGAGCCTCCTTTTTTAGCTGCCCCTGCAGATTTTATGGCATCTGTTATGAGGCCGTCTTTTATGTTTCCAGGAGAAGGATTGGCATAAAAACCTGAACCTAAAGCATCGGCTTTCTCATTATAAGTGGTCATAATGGTAGAAAACTTATGAGCCTTTTCCTTGCTGCTGCACCTGTTGATCAGCTCTTGCTCTACCCCGTTTAATTCTGGAAATTCGGATAAAACTGTGGCACCGCCTAGGCCTACGATTAAATCAGATACATAACCTAAAGTAGGGTTTGCAGAAATACCAGAAAAACCATCTGAACCACCACATTCTAAGCCTATGACTAATTTAGATAGGGGAGCCGGTTTTCTGGTGAGGGTATTGGCTTCCATTAAACCCACAAATGTTTTTTTAACGGCCTCAGCCAATAGTTCTTTTTCCGATGTGCTTTGCTGTTGCTCTAAAACGTAAACAGGTTTTTTACAATCAAACTTTGACAAAGCCTCTTGTAAAATGCTAGATTGGGCATGCTGGCATCCTAAACTTAAAACGGTGGCTCCAGCCACGTTGGGGTTATTGATATAGCCTGCCAACAGATGACAAAGGGTAACAGCATCTGAGGTGGCTCCACCACAGCCACCGTCATGCGTTAAAAACTTTATGCCATCCACATTTGGGAATGTTGGATTTTTGGTATTGTCGTTTGCTTCAATAATGATATCGGTATTTAAAATGCTTTCGGCAGTCACTCCTGACTTGTAGGCGTTGATTAAAGCCGCTACATCAAAACCGAGGTGTTGTTTTTTACCGTAACCGAGTTGCTCAATTAAGGCCTGTTTCAGTACTTCTACGTTTCTATTTTGACAAAATACCAGCGGAATAATCAGCCAATTGTTTTCTGTACCTACCTTACCGTCGGCCCTATGATAGCCATTGAATGTTTTATGTGTGAATTTGGTAGCATCTGGAGCAAGCCATTTTTCATTTCTCCCTCGATCCTGAACCTCATATTTCTCGGTATCATGTATAAGGTTTGATGTGCTAATCAAATCCCCTTTTTTGATAGCTATTTTTGCCTTGCCCACTAACACACCATACATATATACAGGGTCACCAGCTTTTAAGGATGCTGTAACAAACTTGTGCTTTGCGGGTATATTACTTTGCAGTGTATACGTTTTGGTATCAAATACAAGCTCCGTTCCTTGGCTTAAATCAGTTAAGGCCACTAATACATTATCTTTTTCATGTATTTGTAATACTTTTTTCGGGCTGCTCATTAAATTTTAAATAATAGGGTTGATTTTTTACCTTTCTATTCCGAACTGTTTGCGATTAAACAGTTTGGTGAGTAGAAAAAGCTCTTTGTTACGATTTCTTGAATTTCTTTAGTCTTAACAAAGCTTCCATAAAATAATAGTCTGCATAAATGATAGGCATATCTATTTCAGAGTTGTGAGGATAATGACCTGTGGAGTGTAGCAGTAAAGCTTGGTTTGTGTCTCCACTTAGATAATCTTTAGTAGATAATTTGTCGATGTAGCTCACCGCAGCCTTGTAATACTTTTCTTTAAGCAATGGATCTTTCACGAGTCCAGATAGCTCCAACATACCGCATGCTGCCACGGCTGCTGCTGAGGCATCTTTTGGTGCATTAGGTATAGCAGGATCGTCAAAATCCCAGAAAGGAATGCCATCTTCTGGAAGACGCTTCATATAGTGTTCTGTTAATTTTATGGCTGTGTTTAAAAACGCTTCATCTCCCGTTTCTCTGTAAGCCACAGAGAATCCATAAATACCCCAAGTTTGCCCTCTTGCCCACATAGACTCTGTGGCATAACCTTGATGTGTATACCCTCTTAAAAATTTTCCTGTTTTTTGGTCAAAAGAACCTACATGGTAAAGTGCATTATCTGCACGAACTAGGTGATTCATTGTTTTTTCTGCATGACTTTTAGCTATATCATATAGGTTTTGCCCACCACCGTTTTTTGACGCCCAAAAAAGCAATTCCAGATTCATCATATTATCTACAATGGTATTGTATTGGAATTTATCCATTTGGCTCGGCCAAGACAGAATAGTACCTACTTTAGGGTTGTATAAGGTGGCCAGATTATTAGCTGCGGCAAGTAAAACTACTTTATAGTCCTCATTTCCTGTCAACCTATAGGCATTACCGTAACTGCTGTTTACCATAAATCCTACGTCATGATTCTCTGCTTTGTTATATGCAATCTCTTTAAGAGGTTCTGTGAATCGCTCGGCATCTTTTTTTATTTCTTCGTCGCCAGAAGCTTCGTATGCATACCACAGAACACCTGGCCAAAAGCCACTGCACCAGTCTTTAACGTCTACAAGATCCCAATTTGTTTTTCCTTCTTTTATATTCCTAGGGAAGCTATCCACTTTAACTAAAGCACTTGCAGTAATTTTAGTTTTTTGTGCTAAGTCATCCAATACTTTATTTCTTTCTATTTCTTCAGCCGAATGGTCTGCTTGTGCCTCTTCTAATGTGGCATTACATGCTAGTAGTGAAAAAATAGCTAGCCACGACATGGCCTTTAGGATATTCATTTAATTAAAATTAAGTTATAAATAATTATAAAAAAGTAGCATTTACTTGAAATACAATTTTAGAGATTATGAGAAGCACTAAGGATAAATTATGAGCCAAAAGCTATAACATATTACTCTTTATGCAGCGTATGGGCAGGATTTGCATCCTCATCTCGCTCTATTTATAGAAATAGCACCCACTTTTTAGGAATTTGCCTACTCGGAAAGTAAGTTCAAAGAGATTAGCTAAAGGTGGGGGCAGATGATGATAGACATGCACAGAATATAGTAGGCATCTTTTAGTCGCTTCAATTTGGTCTTTGAATATAGGTGTGCAAATGACCTGAGTTAATAGGTAGTAGGTTTTTCCACAGTTTATTAAGGCTTTAGAAACCTATATTTTACCATGAATAATGTAGTTCACAATAGCGAATTCTTAATCGGATAAATTTGTAGATGGATTTTCAATGCTTCAAAACCAATATAGGAATTCGAATGGGTCTGAAGGATATGATCTGCCTCATATTCTTTGGTATTTTTTTAATAATTCAAGGGTGTAATTCTGGTTGGCTAAGGAGTCCAATAAAATCTTAATAAAAGTAAAGAATATCTCCTAAAACGTGGAATAATGCATTGTGGTAGGTGAATATTGATAAATAATCGACTAAAATGGACGATGTTTTATAGCTTTTGGATTATAATTTACAAGCTCTCTTGCCTATTGTCTCTAATATTGTTCTATCAATTTATTGAGTCAAAATCAAAATTTATTTTTTAACCCTAACGGCAAATTTTTATGACAAAATTTAAACATAATCTAAGAAATCTGTATCACTTTTTGAGTCTATTTTGGATAATAGGCATTCTTGCTTCAGGAGCCATTACACCAGTATTTGCTGCTGAAAAAGTATCAGAGATTAATGCAAAGGTAACAGGGAAAGTTGTGTCTTCTAGTGACAACCTGGGAATGCCAGGCGTAAATGTTTTAGTAAAAGGAACCCAAAAAGGAACTTTTACTGATGGCGGAGGAAACTATACTATAGATAATGTAGATGCCAATGCAATATTGGTTTTTAGCTTTATAGGTTTCGAAAGTCAAGAGGTGACTGTTAACAGTCAGACAGTAATTAATATTGCTTTACAGGAAGATGACCGATTACTTGATGAGGTTGTCGTTGTAGGTTATGGAACGGCAAAAAAGGAAACCTTAACAGGAGCTGTAGAACAAATTACATCAGAAGCATTCGAAGATTTAGCAGTAGGAAGCCCTGCCCTAGCTCTTCAAGGTAGAACTCCTGGATTAGTTGTTAGCCGTAGTTCATCTAGACCAGGTGATGAAGGTGTTAGTTTTCTTATAAGAGGAGCCTCCTCTATTAATGGAATAGCTCCTCTTATTGTTATAGATGGTATTCCATCTATAAATGCATCATCTTTTAATGATATGAACCCTAATGACATTGAAAGTGTCAGTGTTTTAAAAGGAGGGTCTGCATCCGTATATGGTTCTCGTGCTGCTGGTGGCGTTATTTTGGTGACTACTAAAAAAGGAAAAGGCGATGTTAAAGTTGAATTAAGTTCAGTTTTTCGTATGGGTACAGTGGGTATTCGTCCACCATCACCAACAATGTCTGAATATGGACAGCTTTATTTAGCGGCGGTTGATGAAGATTTAGCATCTAATAAACCTCCTCGCTATTTCTTTTGGAATGATCGTGCAACGGTAGAAAGAATTGCTTCTGGTGAAGAAGGATATTATGATTTACCAATTAATGGAAACATATGGTTAGGTAATTCAGCCAAATTTGATGAGATGTTTGGTAACTCAGCTTCTAATCAAACAAACCTTAGTGTTTCTGGTGGTACTGCTAAAAGTAATTATCGTATATCTGCTGGCTATGATAAAAATGTTGGTGGTTTAAAAGTTGCTGATGATACTGCTGATAAATATAATTTTTCAGCAAATTATGGTATTGACGTTACTGATAGATTAAGTCTAAACACTAACATTACTTATTTTAATAATAAATTTTCTGGGCCTGCGGCAGGTTTAGCTAGAGAAGCTGCTACTTGGGATGCTCCTTTATTTCCGACTTATAATGCAGACGGACAATACTATGCCAATTTTGGGGGAGTCAATATTACTGGTGATAGAAATGCCATAGCCCAAGTTAAAGATGCTGGCCGTGAAAGCTTAACGAGAGAGCAGTTTAAAATATCAGCACAGGCTACTTATAAATTAACTGACCATTTAAACCTTACCGGCTCTTATGCCCTTAGTAAGCAAAATAGCGTTTGGCAAAGATATGCAGTCTCAGTACCGCTATATAGTTGGCAAGGAGGTTTCTCTAATAATATAAATAATACAACTTTTATTGAAGAAGGAACTGGGCCTAGTGGGAGAGATGGTAACATTACCTATAACAATTATAAAGCAGTTTTAAACTATACTAATAGTTTTGGAGACCATAATGTGTCTGGATTAGCAGGTATAGAAGCAGAGAAAAACATACTTGATGAGTATTATTTAAGAAGAAATGGTTTTGTTGATTATGGCGTATACGACATAAATATTGGAGCAACTGATCAACTTGTTTCAACTTCAGGTGGAGGTAGTACTTGGGGAGCTTTCGGTTACATTGGACGTTTAAATTATGATTTCAAAGGTAAGTATTTACTAGAATTGCAAGGTAGACGAGATGGGTCTTCAAGATTTGCAGAAGGAAGTAAATGGTCTAATTATGGTAGTATATCAGCTGGTTGGGTCTTGTCTAGAGAAGGTTTCTTAGAACACAATGATCTGATATCCTTCTTAAAAATAAGAGGAGGTTATGGTGAATTAGGAAGTACCTCAGGTATTGGTGATTTCGGATATTTATCAACAGTTGGTTTTGGTACTACTGTTTTTGGTCAAACTAATGCTTCACAACAGGCAACTTCAAGAGCTAGTAGTTTATTTAGTAGTACTACAACATGGGAGCGTATTGCTACAACAGAAATTGGTGTAGACTTCGGATTGTTACAGGATAAATTGTTTGGTTCATTTGACCTATACAAAAAAAATAATATTGGTATGCTAGTTAGAGGGATTTTGCCTCAGACACTAGGAACCTCTGCTCCATTCACTAACATAGGGACTTTAGAGACAAAAGGATGGGAAGCTATGTTAGGCTGGAGAAACAAAATTGGTAATGATTTAGATTTAGCCATAAGTGCTAATATGAGTGATAGCAGAAACGAAATCACTAAATATGATGGAGCACAATCTATTGTTGAGAACTTAAATGCTGCAAGTGCTGGTAGAAACATTTTGGGAAAACCAATTAACTCATTTTATTTATGGGAAACGGATGGATATTTTGGCTCTCAAGAAGAAGTGAATGCCTATTATTCCAGTCTTAAGCCTGGAGGAATTTTACCTTCACAAACCTCTAATGACGCTTTACGTCCTGGAGACATGAAAGTTGTAGACTCTAATGGAGACGGAACCATTAACACTGATGACTTAACATACATGGGCGATAATGCTACCCATTATGTATATGGTTTAAACTTTGATTTAAAGTATAAGAACTTTGATTTAAGTGGTTTTTTCCAAGGAGTTCTTAATCAGCAAATCTATAGAACAGGTTATTTTGCTCAACCTTTTCAGGCAGAATGGCAGAACCAATCTAATACTTGGTTAGGTAGAACATGGACAGAAGATAATACAGACGCGGAGTTTCCGAGATTAACAACGCAACGTGGATTGTCTAGCTGGAACTATAGAAGTAAAGACCATATATTACAAAACAACAGATATTTGAGATTGAAGTCTCTCATTGTAGGTTATAATATTAGAGGGGTAAAATTGGGTAAAACATCTGTTGATAACATACGAATTTATTTATCAGGAAATGATTTATTCGAATTTACCAGTGTAAAAGACGGCTATGACCCAGAATTTAGAGAAAGTACAAATGAAAGTGTTTATCCATTTATGCGTACTTGGGCAGCGGGCTTAAAAATATCCCTTTAAGCTTAATTTCAATCAAAAAATTATAGAATAATGAAAAGAATAATAAATATAATTATACCATGCGTAATGGTGCTCTTTACATCTTGTGAAGATAAGTTTATAGATTTAACACCTCCCGCTTCAATAACAGACGATGTTTACTATACCAAAGCGGAGCATTTTTTAACAGGTTCTAATAGGTTTTATACCAACCTGATAAGATGGAATGACCAAGGCATATATTCGGGTCATGGCTCTGATTTAGTTGGCTATACCGAAGACGGTGGTATGCAAGAATATAGTAGAGGAGATACTCAGGCAGCAGCGGAAGATGCCTACTATTCAGCTCCTTACGCTGCTATTCGTGACATGAATCTTTTATTGGCAAGAGCAGAGGCCTATGAAGGAAATGATATTGATGCGTATGTAGCTGCCACTAAATTTCATAGAGCTTGGCAGTATTTCTTTTTAGTTCAGCGATTTGGAGGTGTTACCTTAGTAACAGAACCTTTAGATGTTGATTCAGAAGCACTTTTTGGAGCACGTAATAGCAGGTACGAAGTGGTTGCTCAAATTTTATCTGACTTAGATGATGCTATAGCAGGTTTGCCTGCAGAACAGGATATTGCAGGTGGAGATAAAGGGAAAATAAGCAAATGGGCAGCCATGGCATTTAAAGCAAACGTGCTATTGCATGAGGCTACTTGGATGAAATATGTTGGTACAAGTACGGATGGAGATGGCACAACAACAGGAGCTGGTAGTGCAGGTTTTTCTGAATCTAACATTAACACTTATCTTAAAGAAGCCGTTACCTTAACTAAAACAGTAATGGATAACGGTGGTTTTGAACTTTGGGATCACAATGAGCAACTTGATAATTTAAGTTCAAACTTCTTATTTAATCTTGAAGATGGTGGGTCTAACCCAGGTGGATTTGATAAGGCAACTAATAAGGAATTTATTCTTTATAATAAGTACGATTTTACTTTCAGACAGGCCGGTACTTTAGTAAGTCACGTTTATGAAGGGCGTATGAAACCAAGCAGAAAAATGATTGATATGTTTTTATGTGATGATGGTTTGCCTATAGCTCAATCTCCAAAGTTTCAAGGTTATGCAAATACACCTGATGAGTTCCAAAACAGAGACTATAGAATGAGGGCATATTTTACCTATCATAAAAATCTTGGTGAGGTTCCTCAAAACGGCGATGTGCTTTTAAATGGAACAAATAATTTCGGTTACTTCAATTCGAAGTTCATGACTTGGAAATATGGAACCGATGAGGCTTATAGAGCGACAACGACTGAAGCTTATGACATGCCTTTAATACGTTTGGCAGAAGTATATTTGATGTATGCCGAAGCTCTTTATGAGTTAAACGGTAGTTTAACGGATGCTCAAATGGCTGAGTCTATTAATTTGGTGAAAGCCAGAGCTGGTTTACCTGGAATAACAAACGCCTTTCTATCTGCTAATAACATGGATATAAAAACTGAAATTAGAAGAGAGCGAACTATTGAGCTTTACGCAGAAAGTGGAACAAGGTTTAATGACCTTAAACGTTGGGGTATTGCGGAGCAAGAATTAGGCGAAACTATATATGGTGCTGTTATTGAAGGTACGGTGTATGAAGGTAACAAGGCCTTATATGATCCATCTAAATATGGTTACGGAGAAGAAACCACTATGACTGGAGTTGGTCAAAGAAGGTGTCTTATCGTACAGCCTTCTGGAATTCGTAACTTCACTAAAGATGATTATTTATTCCCATTGCCTACATCTCAGACGGGGTTAAATGATAATTTAAGACAAAATTCAGGATACTAAATGGTTCGAAATCCTGGTTGGTTATAAAAGAATACAATAGTTGAATAGGTTTAGGAACGGCTACGGACATTTGTCTGTAGTCGTTTTTTTTTTGTCAATGTCTAAAGAATGGGGAGTGCTTCGCTAGGGACTATTTCTGGTCCTATTTTATACCATAATTTGTTCCTGGACCTGAACCATATTTTTCAATAAGATTTTTACTCACAAGTTCAGATAGTATCTTTTTAACTGTGGGATTTGGAATGTTTAGTTTAATTGCTATTTCACCTGACTTTGTTCCAGGATGAACTGAAATAAATACTAAAATAGATTTTTCTTTTGGTGAAAGACTTGATTCTATTCCTTCAGTATTAAGTTTTGCCATAAGTTGATTTTGAATATTAATTAAGGCATCAAAGAAAAAATGTATCCATGGAGTAATTTCTTCTCCAGGTCGCTGAGCTTGACACTTTCTTAATTCTTGATAATATTCTACTTTTCGGTTTTCTATTTCATGTTCAAAACTTACATATTGAATCCATTTATATCCAAACTTTATTAGTAATAGAGATGAAAGCAATCGACTAAGTCTGCCATTACCATCTTGAAATGGATGAACACTTACGAATTCGTAACAAAATATTGCGGTTTTTACTAATGGATGTGTTTCTAGGTCATTAGTATACCATTCTATTAACGCTCTCATTGCATCTTCAGTTTCTATTCCCGGTTTAGCTGTTTCAAAAATTATTTGCTTTGAGCCATCTGGGAATGTCGCTTCTACACTATTGCTAAGTTGTTTGTAATTTCCTTTATGCCAATCGTCCTTAGCACTATATTTTAGTAATCTATGGTGTAAGTTTTTAAGAGAATTTTCCGTTATGTCAATTCCGTCATTAGATTCAGAAATTAAATCTAAAACTTCAAAATAACCAGCAACTTCTTGAGAGTCTCTATCTTCTAATTTGTCGATGCTTAAATCACTTAATAGAACATTAACTTCGTCATTACTCATTTTAGAACCTTCAATTCTTGTAGAAGCACCGACACTTCGTACTGTTGCTATTGCTTTTAGTTGTTTTAGACTTTGACCTTCTTTTTTTTCGATTGAGGTCCATTCTGCGTCAAACCTGTCTATTTTGCTAATGATTGAAATTAATTTCCAATCGATTTCAATATTTAATGTGTGTACTTGGTTCATATTATAACAAAGTTCGTTAGCATACTTTCAATAAATATACGATAAGATACGAAAATATGCGATAATGATACGATATGAATTTGAAGATAATGATACGTTGGGATACGAAAATATACGGTAATGATACGTTTCAAATTACGCTTAACGGTTTGTAGATGGTGCGTATCCCGCAGGGTGCAATGCACCATACACCTTTTTATGTGTAGTTTTTTTTATTTCATATTCAAATTTCAGAACTCTTAAATTCCATAAAGTTAAAGTTTGCGTGGCAGTAATTCTATCATTTACACTTCTTACCACTAACTTGTCTTTAAATGATTTAATGAACTTAGTCCATAATTGTCCTTTTGAATCCTTCAGCAAAAAGTAAAACCCGCTATCTCCAATTTCTTGTCCTGCGGAATCTAGTATGAGATCCCCATTTTTCCCAATTTTAGGAGTTAAAATGACTGTTGCATTTCCATTTGGCAAAGGAAAAATTGCTTTGATACATGTCTTACCTGATGGTATGGTACAAGTTTCATAAACACCTGAATAAACTACTTGCCCCGTCGATTTAAATGCTCGAAGCCAAATCGTTCTTTTAACTTCATTTGTTTTAGAATCGTGTAGTTGAATTATTTCACTTGTCAATCCTGATGAGTCCTCTACGTTTTGAATTGGAACATTTAATTGTTCTATTCTTTTACTAAAAATTATTCTTACCAAAATGCCGAAACCTTTAAATATTGGATTCCATTTTGCTTTTAATCTAAGGTCATAATTAGATGTATTCTCATAAAAGTCAATCACATCTTGGGATAAAGCCTTTAGTTCATCTGTGGACAGATTTAACTGGTCGATTGATTTAATTAATCCCTTGTCTATTTTTTTATTATCAATTACTAAATGTTCTTTTTCTGCTAATTGCTTGATGAATTTATGACCAATACCATTTGAGCCTCCAAAAGGGCCTAAAAGCCATTTATAATTTGTTCTATCAATTCTCTTCCCAAAAGCAATAACCCATTGCTGAGTAATCCAATCTTGTATGCTTTGTTTTTTATGTGCTATTCCCATTTTACTAAACCCCTTAAGTGTTGGGAATAAAATTTGATTCTCCTTTCCACTGACCAAACTCGGCCAAAGGTTTAAATCTTAAAGTAGTGAACTCAAAATGGAAGTCTTTTCTTTCTCTTTCTTTCATTGCAGCGGAATGTCTTTTAGGATTTTCAACCGCACTATGACCATGAACCATATCTGTCATTTCTTTTTCCGTTTTCCAAAGTGAAAAAGTTGAGACTGTATTCGGAAACTTTACTGATGCCAATGAAAGAGTAGTTCCTGGATGGTCTCTTACTAGTTTTTCTACAGGTTTTCCCCAATGTATAAATCTAGGTACAGCAAAAGGTTTCATTCTTGCTATTGTTACAGCAACTACTGGAGAATTTGGACTTTCCAATTTGTCTTTATAATCGGGTATTTTGAAACCACTAAACTTTCCCCATTCTCTAATAAAAGACAAACGCACGTGCCATCCTTTTGCTAGAATTCTTCCAAAATTGTCATGTTCCAAATAATTTTCAAGTGCATTTTCATTTTCCCATTGTATAAAAATTGCTATTTGACCTATTAGAACTCTAGAGGGAGAAAAGATTGGAGAACCTAAGGTCATCGCTGTCATGGATTCTGAGTGAATCAATCCTTTAATGTTATTGGAAATTGGATTCGAGAATATTCTCTTGATTGCGTCAAAAAAAGGAAGTTCTACTAAATGATAAGAGAATATATTCACTTTGACTGAATTAATAGTTCGATGTCATTTTTTTAATTACACATAGCGAGCTTATATCTGCATCCCCTTTTTGGTTGGTATTGTGTAATATACAAACCCGCCTTTTACGGATAATAAATGTAGTAAAAATACCTAGTCCAAAGGATTTTTGAGTCTTGTAAATTGATGCGTTGCTAAGTGGGAGTAGATTGAATTTCAAACACAGCTAAAGCGTCTCAAGAAAAAAGGCTACAATGCTGGCCGTCGGTAAAAGCTGTCAGCAAAATTCAGTCTTTAATGTTGCTAAATAATACTAGTAGGTGTCAAGTCTACAATTAAACACTTATTATTCTGTTTCAATCTTAAAGACCTTGAAATTGTCAATAGTCATGTGATTTTTAACCGTTCTAAAACCAAAATACCCTGACGTATAAGGGTTTTCGTCGGTGAAGTCCACAAACAGGACATCGTCTTTATAGTATTGGACTGTGTTGTTCTTGGCTATAATCTTTATGTGGTAGGTTTTGTTTGGTTCTAGCATGTATTTGCTGTCTTTTAAATCATGTTCAGGTAGGAGAGGCCTTTCTCCGTTTCCTATGTACCTTCTAAACCTAGTGGTGCCATTGTCGTTTCCTCCTACACCCATATAGTATAATTTTAGGGAGTCATAATTTGAGAACTTGCCACCCCGTTTTTCTGATGCTGCAAACAGGTTTTCTGGATTCTGCGGGTCGTTGGCCATCCAAAAACAATTGAGGTCTGAAACACGGTCGTTGGCTCCTCCGTTTTGAATGATAAATACATCATATTCAATGCTAATAGCCCCTTCTAGTTTTTTATCTAACCAAACCGTACAGCCAGAAACATCGTCTATTTCTAGTTTACTTTTATTGATCATAGTATTGCCTTTAGGCATTTGCTCTACTTTCCAGTTTTCTAATCCTTTGTCAAAATCATCTTCAAAAATGAGTTTACTCGTGTAAGTTTTATCATTGATAATTATCTTTTTAGAGTTGACATTGCAAGAAGATAGAACAACAATGAGTGAAAAAAAGCATATAGAGAGCGTAAAAATCAGATGTCTACTTTTCATGATTTGTGATTAATTGGTTTGTTATTAATGGAATTTACTGGCGTCTGATTAAATTCTTAACTTAGTGAAAAGTGGCCTTTAATTGTCTCAATAGCCACTTTTTCTGAATTTTCAAAAAATGTCCCCAACCTTTTCTCGGCTCACTTTCCAGTGGGGAGTTCATTTTTTTTTGAAAAAAAACGAACCAAAAAAAACGGCACGGCAGCGGCCGACCGCCTGTAAACTCACACATCCCAAATTCTAATAACCAATTACTAATAAAACAACCTTCTGATTTCAGAATTTAGTCTGTGATCAAACAGTACAGGGCGATATAAGGAATTCATGCTGTTATTTTTTTTCTCGGATGCTAGTAGTTGAAGTTTATGGTTCGGTAGAAAAAACGGCCGCTGGTAAGCCTTCTTTGTTATAAAGGTTTGCACCTTCAGGGTTTCCAGACCAACCGTATCTAACATTTATTGGCTTTAGTACATTTGCATTCCACACCTCAATTTTGTTAAAAGCATTTATTTTGGCCTCGGCCGATTTCCAAACACCATCTACACCGGCAATCTCGAACCATTTTAAAGGCTCGTTTACCGGGATGGTTGGGTCCATCAAACTTTTGTAACCAACCATTAATCCAGAACCCACCTCCATAAATTCTATCTCAATTTTGTTACCATCAATGGTCTTAGTTTTGTACAAAGGACCGCTTACAGCAGCTACTTCGATATTATAATCTTGTTGCAGAGCCCAAAGAGCGAGTCGCTTACCCGCATCCATTTTGTTGTGTGGGTGTATGTCGCGTGGTTCGCCAATATCATACAGCACAGCCATGCCTGTGTTTGGAAGCTTTAAAGTTCTACGTAATTTGTCATTGACGGTAGCCCAGCCTTTGTCGGCGGTGTCATTTCCGCGATTGCAAGCCGCCAGTTGTGCCCAATAAAATGGGAAGTCGCCCTGATTCCAATCTGCTCGCCAACTGTTTATCATGGTGGTAAACATGGTTTCGTAGTCATTCGGCATATTTACGGCATTACTCTCGCCTTGGTACCAAATAGCTCCTTTTATGGCATAGGGTATAACAGCATTGAGCATGCCATTATACAGCGTGGCTGGCACTTGCATATCTTTAAGCGGATGCACTTTAGCTTTTTTGCTACCTGTAGGTTTTGCTTGGCTCTCCCAATTCTCTATACTGTTTTCTGTTTCCTTCCTACTGGCCAAGAAGTATTCTCTTAGGTTTTGGTCAGCCAAAAAGGCCTCTTCCGAAATCCAAGGTTGAATTCTTGTTCCTCCCCATGAGCATTCCACCAAACCTATGGGCACGTTGAGCTGTTGTCTTAATTCTTTTGCAAAGAAGTAGCCTGTTGCAGAAATTTTCTTGACGTCTTCTCCTTTGGCACTTATCCATTTACCACTAAAATCGGTTTGTTTTTCATATACGGAAGTGTTTTGAAGAACTTCAATGTGCCGAAGTTGGTTGTCGTTTGCTTGTGCAACTTCATTTCTTACGTATTCAACTAAGGGTTGGTGTTTGGGGTCTTTAGAGTTGTTTAAAAACTTTTCAAGGGCAAAATCCATATTAGATTGTCCTGTGCAAAGCCAAACCTCTCCAGACAAAACATCATCAATTAATATTTTATTCTTTCCAGAAACGGTGATCTGGTACGGGCCACCTGCTTTGGGTGTTTTTAAAGTCAATTTCCATGCTCCGTTTTTGTCGGCTACCGTACTTGCTTTCTTTCCCCAGCTACCTTTTATGGTAACCTTTTCGCCTGCATCCGCCCAACCCCAAATTGGAATTTTTGTTTCTCGCTGTATCACCATGTGGTCTGTGAAAAGAGCATTCAACTTAACATCCGCAAAAACAAATTGGGGATAAAGGAATAAGACTAGAAGGACTAATTGTAAGTGTTTTTTCATGAATTTAAGGTTGAACCCGCTTTATACATTAAAAAATCTCCCGATAGCTATCGGGACCGTAACTAAATTGCTTCAAATCAGTTCGTAAACTCATTTAAACTCAATCACCAGAGCGGTGCTATGCTAATCTCGTTTAAATGTCTGATTTATTACACTTTAGCTACTCATTACAATTCTCCAATGCATAAACCGGGTTGAATTTATATTATTTAGTTTGGTTCCAGAGTCTGTATGGGTCGTCATGTTGCTCCATTTGTTCCAGTAGCAAAGCCTCCATTTCTGCTAGTTTTACAGCGTATTTTGGGTTCTCCGCTAAGTCAGTTTCCATTTCACCTGATTTGTGGTGTTCTGGTAAATACTCATTTGGATTTTTGGCAAGGTTAAACAGCTGTGTTTCTCTTACAGCTCCATCCATTACATCATATTTTATGAGTTTCCAGTCACCTTTTTTGACGGTACGCATACCGGGTTTGGTACCACCGGCATAAACGCCATACATCACATCTCTAATTACTGATTTCTCACCTTTCAGTACTGGTAAAAAACTCTTTCCTTCTACTGTTTCTGGAATTTCTATGCCAGCCAGTTCACATAAAGTTGGGAGTAAGTCTAACTGATAAATATTGCCCTCGGCACGTTTATTAGCCGCTAAGCCAGGCCCTTTTATGATAAAAGGAACACGCCAAGTGTGCTCATAGAGGTTTTGTTTTCCTTGTAGGCCATGTCGTCCTATGGCCATACCATGGTCAGAAGTATAAATGATGTAGGTATTATCTAATTCGCCCAGTTCTTCTAGTTTTTTGAGTACTTTACCTAACTGAATGTCAATATTTTCAGAGCAAGCGTATTCTCTCCCTAGTTCATTTCTAATGGTATTTTCGTCTCTGTTTTTCCATACGCCACTTACACGCTCTTCATCTCTTAATTCTGGATGTCCATGAAAGAAAGGGTGAGCTTCTAGGTAGTTGTCTTGTAAAACTGGTTGCTTAGGATTGGCCAATGGAAGGCTGTTTTCGTCTTTATGATTTACTGCTCCATATTTTTCTAATAGTTCCGGTGTGCCATCTCTGGTATCGTGAGGGTGCGAGAATCCTAAGTAAACAAAAAACGGGTCTTCCTCTTTTGTGGCTTTTCTATCATCCAAATATGCTAATACTTGTTTGGAGTGCCATGCACTACCACTTTCTTCCGTTCCGCCTCTTTTGGTAGCATCGTGTACTACGGTAAACTGTTTGTTGGCACCGGGGTATGAGTTTCCACTTTTACAGGTTCTCATGGTTTTGTATCCGGCTCTATTAAAAACGGCTCCTATGGTTTGCTCATCTAAAAAGTGAGACCCTGTTTGTTTTTGAAACTCAGCACTGGGAGGTAAATGCCATAGTGTTCTACCAGACATCGTCATATGTCTAGAAGGTGTACATACAGCTCCATTCATAGAACCCATGTGTCTTGCAGACTCTATCACAATACCTTCTTTTGCCAATTGGCTAATGTTTGGCGTTTCTAAAATTGAGTTTAGGTCATAGGTTTGTAAATCAAACGGCGATTGGTCATCAGCCAATACAAAAAGGAAATTTGGTCGCTTTTGCTCTTTTGACCCTTTATTTTTGTCTATGCTTGTAAAGCAAAAAAATAGGGATCCAAAAATTAAAAGTACTATGGCGGAGTTTTTCATTTTGTAAACTTTTGTTTAATAGGTTATTATGGTACTTGTGGGCTATTTTAACAATTCTTTTAAGGTCCAGTAGTCTTCTCTATCGCCAGTTTCTGCTCTTGCTTCTCTTACTATATTTCTATGAACACCGTCTTCATTGTTCATGGCTCTTATATAAGTCAATACATCCGCAATCCAATCGTCACTATTGCTTTTTAAAGGCATCATAATACCGTATTCTTTTCCTTCTATCGGGCCAATGAGTCCATTTAAGACTATTTTACTTAGTATTTTTTTATCCCCATTCACGCGTTCACTTCCAATAAGTGATGGAGCTATAAGGGAGCCGTCTTCTGTGGCAATACCTATTAGGTTTGGTCCATGGCATGTAATACATAGCTGCTTATAAGAGTCGTACCCTCTTAAAATGCTTTGCTTTTCACCCAGACTCCTATCGGCAATTTGCTCTTTTAATTTTGCCAAAGCGGAATCATCTTTTTTAAGGCTTTCTGTTACAGCGTGTGATACTATTTCGTTTTCATAATACATATCTGCTATTTTATTCAGCAAGTCAGTAGCTTTTTGGTCTTTACTATACCTCAAACTTAAGGCAAGTTGATTGACCACTTCAATATTCGAATCTTTCAATAAGCTGCTTAGGCTAGAAATGATATTTACATCTCCATTTCTTAAGAAGTTCTCACTTAATCTGATGGCGGTAATGCGTACCCTTGGGTCTGAATCTTTTAATTTTTTGGTAATTAGTTCTTTGTCAATCACGCCCATGCCCTCAAGTGTCCACAGTGCGTGCACTCTTTCTATTCCAAAGTCTTTGTCACGGTTAAACAATTTATCAAAAAACGACATATTGCTGTCAGCTATATGCTTCAATTCCTCCACAGCAGACTTGTCGTCCATTAATATCAATAGCTTTTGAGCAGTGTTACGATACCAACCATTTGGGTGGCCCAAATATGGAATTAATTCAGATGCTGATTTACTTAAAAGCTTAGGTTGAGCATCTGGGGTAATGTCTTCATGCACAATCCTGTAAATCCTTCCTCTTCCAATGTTCTTATCCAGTTCTTTTCTAATAATCACAGGTCTTAGCGAACTTCCTTCTCTCGTCCAATTGCTCTCTTGGATAATTCCTCTGTACATATCTACGATGTACAAAGCACCGTCAGGGCCAGTTTTTGCTTGCACTGGTCTGAAATTGAGGTCAGTAGATGCCATGAATTCGGTTTTATCATAGGCGTTATAAAGTACTTTTTTACCATTTTCGGTTTTTACTTTAGCTCTTCTAATTAGTCGACCAACTGGCTCAGGAATAAACAAATCGCCGTAGGTAGAAGGAGGGAGTTTATGCCCAAGAAAAATCTCTTGACCTGCTACGCCTGTGAAATGGTTTAGCGTGTTGTCTTCTCTAAGCCTTTTTGGGCCACCCTGTACATCTGGAGTGCCCACAATAGGCCAAGGCTCTATAAAACCTTTTGATAATCTACCTTCTGGGTCATAATTGCCGTAGGCAGGAGGCTGTTGGAATCCATAAGCTGGGTTTTCACTCCCTGCAGATGAGTAATAGTTAATCCCCATTTCGTCTTGCGTAAGTCCCCACTGGCCACTCGGCATGTTTTCAAGGGTGTCTACTTGTATGCCTCCAGCTTGAAATTTAAAACGCATGGGATTATAAGTGGTATAAACCCAGTTGTCCAAGTTCCAAACTAATCCGCTTTGCTGATGTTCTAAATTTCCTCCTCTACGGTTTGGGTTATAATAAACACGTTCTTTTTTGTCGGCTACGCCGTCATTATCAGTGTCTTTATAACTCCATAAATCGTAAGAATAAGTTTCGTTTACTATCAGCTCGTCTTTGAGCGGTAAAATCATTCTCGGCAACATCAGACTATCTATGAACACGGTGCTTTTATCCATTTTGCCATCACCATCCGTATCTACCAATAGTTTTATTTTACTGATGGCGTTATTGGTACCGGAGCCATCCACATCTTGCATGTAGGTGTTCATTTCTGCCACATACATTCTTCCGTCGCCATCCCAAGCTATGGCCACAGGTTCATTTACCATGGGTTCGCTAGCTACCAAATCTACTTTGTATCCCACGGGCAAATGAAAAGTTTTCATGCTTTCTTCAGGAGAAAGAAAAGTGGATGGTGCTTCCTGAATTATTTCAGGTTTCTGGTATATTTTGTCAGCATATAAATGCTTTATACAACCACTTAGGGCTAAAATTCCTAGGAGGAATACGTAATTTTTTTTCAGTTTCATTTAATGCTCTTATAATTTTTCGACTATCACAAAATAGGCTCCTAATTCTTCCTTATCCGCTAAGGTCAACCAGGTCTTAAGCTGTGTTTCACCTTTTTCTAATTCGACTTCAAATTCGACATATTCAGAATTGGAATCAACTTCTTTAGACAAAGCGAGCTCTTGTATCGCTATTCTGGCTGCTGTAATGTTTAAAGCTTTTCCTTTCTTACTTGCACTTACGCTAGTTCCCTCCTTGGCAGGGCGTATTGGAGCCTCTGCATTAAGAGCCAATTTAGTTTCCACTGGCCAGCGGCGTAGCTTTACAGAATATTTCCCTTTTTCCGCTACCTTAAGTAGCCAATAGCCATTGTCTTTGTATCCTGTTCTAATGTGCCTTTGATGCCAAGGGCTAGCTACTTGGTCTGTATGCCAATCGTGCGAATAGAGCTTAACAGGGTTTTCGGCCTCATGCCCTATATAGATGTAAGGTTGGTCTTTATAACTTGGTGATATTTCAGCCCACCACTCGTCATAAGCCTTTTTAAACTCATCCATTTTTTCAGGGTGTTGCTCCGCAATATTAGAACGCTGCTCTGGGTCAGTGCCTAAATCATATAATTCTTCCCCATTAATTAATCGCCAGTTAGACTGCATTAAAGCTGTTCTTCGCCAAGGCTCAGGATTTTCAATTCGCTGTGAATTTGTAATGACTATTCTATCTACAAAACCTTCTGTATTCCCAGCCATTAGTGGCGTTAAGCTTTTTCCATCAAAATTTAGGTCAGGACTAGCATTTAGTTTACAAAGGTCAATCAGCGTAGGAAGAATATCATAGTGAGCGGTTAGCTCATCAATGTCTTTTCCGGTAGAAATACCGCCATCTTTCCAATGAATAAAAAGCGGAACACGGTGGCCGCCTTCATACATGCTTGCCTTTACACCCCGCATTCCTGCGTTATTACCCGTACCTATAAAGCCATCTAAACGGTCTTCTCCTTTCGCCATTTTGGCTCCAGCGGCAGTACCATTATCTGTAGTGAAAATGATGATGGTATTATCCATAAGTTCTATGGCTTTTAGATATTCAACCAACTTACCAATGTTCTCATCTACGTTTGCCAATAGGCCATAAAATGCCGCATTGGGGATGTTCTCATTGTCTTTATATGGGTCAGAGTATTTGTCATTTACAAAATATGGAGAGTGAGCAGCATTGGTAGATAAATAGCAAAAGAAAGGCTTGTCTTTATTTTCGCTGATATACTTTTTTGCGTTTTCAAACCAAATGTCTGTGCAAAAACCATCAAACTTTTCAAGCTTTCCGTTATGCATATAGGTGTCGTCAAAATAGTCATTATCCCAATAATCCATGGTTTGTTCTATACCGCCGCCGCCATGTACCAATACCTCATCAAAACCTTTGTCTTCTGGTCTGAAAGGGTAATTGTCTCCTAAATGCCATTTGCCAAAAATTCCTGTGCTGTATCCATTCTCTTTAAAAATTTGTGCCATGGTCGTCTCCCTTTCTAAAATCAAAGAGCGACCATTTACCGTATGCCAAACCCCAGCCCTATTGGAATGGTGCCCTGTCATTATAGCAGCACGCGTAGGAGCACAAGTAGGGGATACGTGGTATTGGGTAAACCTAGCACTGTTAGCATGGAGGTTATCCATATTTGGTGTTTTGATGTACTCATTTCCCAAACTAGCTATGTCGCCATAACCTTGGTCGTCTACCATGATTAAGATTACATTTGGCTTTTTATCATTCGCTCCCTGCGATGTGCAAGAAATGAATAAGAATATGGACAAAAGCAAAGAAATGTATTTTGCTTGATTCAAGAACATGTGTTTTTGGGTTTGATTTAAGTTCATTTTTTGATGTTAAGTTCTATTCGAAATCTAGTCTCGTGGTCCAGCCTGACCTAATGGGAAAGGCTTAAAACCAATTTCTAAAGCAGGGCTATTTTTAGATAAATTGAAATCACCATTTATTGGGTCTATAAAGCCTGGGTCAGCGATGATTGAATTCTTGTCATTGCCAAGCGTCTGCCAATCGGCCCAACTCATGACGGCTTCCTTAGGTTCGTAAATTCTGCTTGGGAAACGATTTTGCCCACCTAGCACCTTACCCGTAGTAGACCATACCAAATTACTGTCGGCAATAAAACCACCTTTTTGTTCCACATTGTACTCATAACCACCAGCATATATTGGCGTACCATCACTAAGTAAAATGTTGTTTTTCAATATAAAAGCAGTGTGGGGTTGCATCTTTGCCATCATGACAACGCTGGCATCTGCAAAAGCAAAAATATTGTTTCTAATTAAATTATTTTCCCCGTAATGCTGATTAAAGGCTGCGTGGCGACAGCGATAAGCAAGATTGTTTTCTATCAATATATTCGTAGTTCCCTCGTCGCAATAAATGGCCCAGCCTCCATATTTTCCAGCCCAAATATCATGAAATTCATTATTTCGAATGACAGTTCCTGTTTGATTTCCTAAGGTATAAATACCTCCTAAGTCACTTAGAACTGAACCATCACCATTTTGGAGCTTACCTATATGGTGAATATGATTGTATTCAAAAGTATTGTTGGTGGCTAATGCAGCCCCATACCCCCAGGTCCAGCCAGTGGAAATGGCAGAGTAATAAAAGTTATAGATTTCGTTGTGATGTATTTTGTTGTTCGGGCTCTGCCCAATCCAAATACCTACCGCACAATGAAAATATTTTCCACCATCATAAATTCTAGAATCCGCTATTTCGATATTACTAGTGGCATCCGATGGCCTTTCTAATACAGGAGGAAACTCTCCTCCAATTCCTTCAGGTCCTATTTTGGCTTTAGGTCGGAGTTTAGGACCAACAAGAACGCCGCCAGCACCCAAGTCATGAATATCGCATCGTAAAATGCGATTATTGGTACAGCCTAATGACATTTCGATACCGTAGTTACCAATTGCCGTAATTTCACATGCTTCAAAAAGGCAATCTTTAGCACCCGTAAGAAACAAAGCACCCTCCATTTTAATGTCTGCTTGGCTATAACCAGATTCTTCATTATCTCTAGGCAAAATCCATGTGGTATGGCTAAATGTAATTCCTTTAAATTGAATGTTTTTAACAAGTTTATTATTAGCGGCATCTCCCTCTAAACGAAGTACATTTACCAAAGATGGTATTGTTGCTACCACATCGGTCTCTCCTTCTAGTGGAAAATAATACAGTTTTTTAGCTTGCCTATCTAGATACCACTCACCAGGTTTATCTAGCATAATACGACCACCCTCTAGATAGTAATCATCATCAGCTTCAATAGCTCTACCACTTTTTTTTGTGGAGACAATCTTTTTGTTTTGGCTGTCAATACTGTCTATAGGCATATGATACTCCAACCATTTATTAAACACCACAGCTACGCCGTCATCTGCATCTTTCAGATAATGTTCATCCGCTTGACGATATGCAAAATCATAAGCACTATTTCGTCTTACTTCTTTGGTGTCTTCGCCTTGTGACATTGGCACTTTTAAATAACCACTGTTAGGTGTTCTTGCTTGAATTGCACGATGACTGTTTACCCATAACTGTTCAAAGGGAACATAACCTTCAAGGTTTGACAAGTCTGAAACTAACACCTTATAATCGTTTAGTTTGGTTTCTGTCCATTGACTAAATTTCAAGCCACCACTAATTATTGGCTTTTCGTTTTTGTAAGCACTGTACGTAATTGGGAATTCCTCAGTACCAGAATCTTCAGCAGCCAACACAAAGGGCTTTGAAAGCTGATAAGTTCCACCTTGCAGATATACTGTAACAGCTTTGTCTAGCTTTTTGCTTTGCTTGAGTTCTCTTATGGCATTTCGTGCTTTTTCTAAGGTTGCAAACGGACTTTTAGCACTTTTTCCATTCTGTGTGTCACTACCATCTGGAGAAACGTAGAACGCTATTTCATTTTTTGATGCCGTATCGGAACATGATATGGAAACATATAGCATGCTTATCAAAAAGAGTAATTTTAATTTCATGGGTCTTGTATTTAATTCATCTCTATTTTGGATTCTAATACTTGTGGGTAGGTAGCTCCACCTCCTCTGGTTATGGAGTCTCCAAAGCATATTATTTTCTGGTTAGGCTTTAAAAAGTCATTTTCTTTTAAAAAGTAAAAGACAGTTTCACCTATGAAATGATACCCTAGAGTGGTAGGGTGTACACCATCATGAACACCACTATTTTTTTGATTTCTAAAGAATAAATCTTCGTTGTGTTTGGGTAAGTCCATGTCTGTGAAAACTTGATAGAGGTCAATGAATTTCAAATTATGGTCACCGGCCATTTGGGCAACTATGTTCCTAGCCGAATTAAGTTTAACGTTAGGTGCTGCGTCAAATAACTTCCTGTCGTGCCTTTCAAATAAATAGGTAGAATCTACAGGAGGGGAGGACATCAAAACCATGCTGCTACCTTTTTCTGTTATGGCTTTTACTATTTGCTCTAAATTCTGCTGATACTGCTGATAACTTATCATCTTTTTAGAGTTGAGCAAATCATTAGTACCCACCATCAAAATAACTAAATCTGGTTTTTTGCTTAGTACGTCATTCTCTAAACGAGCTAATAAATTATCGGTGTTATTTCCACCTACTCCAGCATTGATTAGCTGAGATTGGGCATTTTGATAGCTTCCGAAAAGAAGCAGTACGAAAAAGCATTTTATCAAATTTGACATGAGAATGACTATTTTACGAATTTCAAAACTTGCTTGTCTTTAATTAGCTCTTTTTTCAGTGTCTCATAATTGACATCATGAATACCCGAATCAGCATCAATGGCCAAGGCGGCTAATGTACCAGCACTTTGCCCTAGAATCATAAATACAGGTTCCATTCTGATGGAGCCGAAGGCTATATGAGAACTAGACACTGCCAATGGAACTAGCAAGTTTTTACATTCTTCTTTTTTTGGAAGTATGGTACCTAAATGAATCTGATATGGTTCTTCCGCATCTACCCCTAAATCTCCTTCGTTTTGTGCATAACCATCTTCCGTAATATAACGTTGTACATTATGAGAATCCATGGTGTATGAACCCATTCCTATCGGCTGACTCACTTTGCTTCTTCCTAAAATTTCGTTTTCAGTCATCACAAATTCCCCAATCATTCGCCTGGCTTCTCTTACATATATTTGGTAAGGCCAGTGACCATTGTCTACAAATTCATCTTTTGACAGTCCCCATTTGTTAATGTTGTCTCTATGTCTCTGTGGTACGCTTTCATCATGCCCCCAAAAATATAGTAAGCCTTTATGGTAGTTGATGTGCTCTTTAAGAATCTCTTTACGCTTTTCATAAGAGGCCTCTGGGTACTCGTAATTCATACCGATGGCATCAGAACTAAAAGGTCCCACATTATTTACATCTCTTTTCATGTTTGGAATTTTTCCTCCACCAAACATAGAATATCTGCCCGATTGAAATACCCTTCTTAGTAACTCGTATTCTGCAGGGTCATAGTTTTCAGGTTTTTCAAATGGCACTACATTGTCTTCGGCATTTGTGGTGCATAGTCTATAGTTATAGGCCTGCACTTTTTTGTCTCCTTGGCCTTGCTCCCCTGGAGGTTCTGTAGAGATTCTTGGTAAAACACCACTTGATGGGTCGCCTGGTATGATATATGGGCTTATTTTTCTGTCAGCAAAGTTGTGACTGTGGTGAAATATTTCTTTTTGAACACCATTCCATTCTTCGTTGTAAACACTGTTCGCCTCGCGACCTACATGATATTTTACGCCTGCAGCTGCCATCAAATCTCCTTCATAAGTACCGTCAATGAAAACTTTTCCTGTGTACTTTGTTCCATCTAACATGGTGATAGACACGATTTTGCCATTTTTCATCTCCACGCCGTTTTCACGGTCTAGCCATTTATCTCTTAAAATCTTGATGTCATGCTTCTTGACCATCTCTTCAAAGATTTTTTCTGCCACATGTGGCTCAAAAGTCCACATAGTTTTAAGGCTGTCGTCAATGGCTGTGGTGCCTTGCCCTACATTTCCATATTCATTTCTTGGTTGCCAGTTCCATGCTTCTTCATCTTGATAGTGCTCATAAACGCTTTGGTAAAACTCTAGAGAAATACCACCGATTACACTTTTATTACCTAAATCAGTAAAGCCAAGTCCGCTGGCTGACAAACCACCAATGTGCTTTTCTGGACATACTATTAAAACAGTTTTATTCATCCGCTTTAATTGCACTGCAGTGGTAATGGCTGCCGATGTTCCGCCATAAATAATCACGTCAGCATCATGCTTTTTGATGGGTTCAGAGCCAAAACATATTGATTGAACCAGGCTAAAAACTAAAGCTAATAGGAGTACGGATTGAAATTTTCTTATTTCTAATGGTAGGGCTTTCATTGTTTGTTTCTAGGGTTATTTATTATCTCTTATCTGAAATCGTATTGTGTTTTTTGACGCATCGTAACTTACGGTTTTTGCATTTTCATTGAGCGTGATGCTTTTGACTTTCTCTGCATTATAAAGGTTAATAGTAGCATTGGGCTGACCGTCAAACGTTATTTTCGGATTCTTTCCAAAATCTTCTACAAGTGTGTAATGTTTTGATAGCGAATGCAATAAAGTCTGAGAGTCTCTTCTCAAATAACTACCATGGCCAATGAATACTTCGTTGATATTATTGATATCAGTTTTGTCAGCGTTTTCGTCAAATTTTAGCACCGTTAGGTAGGCATCTGTATCCCAACCTTCTATACTAATCTGGCTATTGCGGTGTTTTAGGCGTCCGTCAGCTAGCAGGTTGAAGTATACCACAGTGGTTTCTCCTTTTTGGGTAATAGATACTTTTAAATAGTTTTTGCCGTAGTCACGCGTAATAATTGGCAGCTCGTTTTCATTTTCTAAAATGATGGCAGAAACAAATTTGGTACGAGCCGTTTTTTCAAAATGACTGATGGACCAATAAGGCTTGCTATTTTCAGGTTTATGGTCTTCATAGCCCATCTTTTCCGTTAGTCGCATGTTTTCAGGGAAGTCATGAGGACGCTCGCCACCCGGAGGGAAGGTCTCAGGAAATAGGGGACGTACTCTTATTTTGGCGTTTTCTTCTTGGATTTTTAAATCAATACCGCCTTTTAAGTTTGACTCACCGTTATAGTGCAATAGCCACTCAAATTGACCTGGCTCATAAGCCAATAAATCATCAATAACTAAAATGACATCACCTACCCAAATAAAGCTACGGTAGTTTCTAGCCAGAATATGGGAGTACGGACCTGTGGCATTAGCCAATAAGAATTTAAAGTCTTTTCCTTCAATGAGGTTATGAAGTGAGCCCGAATTAACACTTCCAAAATAGGGGTCATTTCTGTTTTGGGCTTTACCATCAAAAAAGACCACATTATGAGCTTCGCTTTGACAGTAATACTCGGTATAAAGTGGACTCAAATAGCTCGCACTACCTGGGTCTATGATTAGGTTTTTGCCATTATGAAATAAAATATAGGAACCTGCATCGGCATGAGCGTGATTCCATGTAAAGCCTGATTTGACAGCTAACATGGTTTTATTGTCATCCCAAGAGTTTCTCATAGTAGCCCAGCCCATCTCTTCATAAAGGTGCGATTTATGGCTGTTTGGTACGTAAGAAGCACTCAGCGTTGGTAAATTTGGCATTAATGCTAATGCTTCTGCAGACTTCCAATATTTTGATTCTTCATTTTTTACTTGATTTAAGTACCAAGCATATTGCTCCTTTTGAAAACCAACAGACCATAGGAGTTTAATTATTCTTTCGCCAGTAGCGTGCACGTTTGCATCCCCGAAGTTTACGGCTAAATCATTTTCTCCATTGGTATAATAGGTGGTGTTGATGAAAAAATCCCCCAAATTATCTAGAATGGGGGATTGGTAGTATGTGGCTTCTGGCCACACGTTTTTATAGGCAGAGAGAAATAATAAGTATTGCGAAGCGGCATATTCCGCATAATTAAGACTTTCATAAAAACCACCATCTTTGTCAAATGTTGGCGGTTTGTTTTGGAGAACGCTACCTGTGAAGCTCATCCACTCCTGGGTGTAATCTTCTGTTTCTTTAGCCCAATTGGCAGCTTCTGGTATTTCGTCTCTTACCGCTAAAGAAGCAAAACCAGACATGTAAACACAGGCACTCCACCAGTTATGACCCATGGTGTCAAAAGTGTGCATATTCTTTGCAGGGTCTAGCCAGTCTTCTTTTGCTGGTATTATACCCAAGTCCACTATGCGTTGTGCTAATTCTTGACGTTCCTGCTTGGGGAGGAAATCATATATGCTATCATAACCCATGGCTATATCATAGCTGGTGTGCGAGGTTCCTAATCCAGCTTGCCATGGTGGGTCTCTTTGTAGCAAAGTTCTGCCTTCCCAAGTTTCTTTGGAGGCGTAATCAAAGAGTAATTCCTTTAATCTAATCGCAAATTTTTCTTCACCAGTTAGCCTGTAGGCTAAGCCAAGTAAGAGTCCATCTGAAGACCGTAGCTTTTCTTTCTCGAGTAATTCAAGTGCATGCTGATGCTGGTTCTCCCAGTTCTTTTTTACAGATGCGTTATTTTTTATTTGCTCTTTTAAGCGAGCAATATTTTCATCTGTATAAATCAGATATTTCCTGTTTTGGGCATTAGCCGAAAGTACAAAACCACAAAACAAAAGGAGTAATAAGCTTCTTAGCATAATTATAGATTAGGGTGTCATAATTCAAAAAGCAGAGCGTTTCTCCACTTTTTGCTGTATGCAATATTATCCCTTTTCTAGCCGCCAGCGTATTACTCATGTTTCATGAACTATAAATTATGAGTTATTTGAGGGGAATAGTGCTTATTTAAGCCTAGAAATTATTGGCTATGTTCAATAATTAGTTTTTGGCTGAGAAAAAGAATTAGCTGCTATTTATAGATGGGAATCCTGTCGATAGCTGAGGTACCTTTGGCTTTCATTGCTCAGAGTCCCTAACGAAGACCCTGAGAGGGAAAAGGTAAAACCATTGGACAAGGGTTTATTTGTGTAATTTCACTAAATCGGTCTGAAGACCGAAAAACATATTCCGCTAGGTCAAAAAGACCTTGCGGAGCGGGGCGGATTCTGCTGATATAAAAAATAAACTGGCAACGACTATAGGTGGTGTTTTGGAAACTTTTTACATTCAATGCTCAGAGTCCCTGACGGAGATTCTGAGATGGGAAAAGAATGGCGATATATATATGAGAGGGCTTCAGATAAGGATGATTAAACTAAATGAAATAGTGTTCTACAATATTATATCCGCTATTGGTATTTTGCTTGGCTTGGCATCTGGCTATTTTTTATATCAGGGTGGTCTTATTGTTATGGGAATAATTCATGTGGGTATTAACCTTTTTTTAGTTAAGCACCTTAAAAAGAATAAACAGTCTTATGGTATTGGTTTAGTTTTCAACACAAGTACACTGCCTTTATTTATTATTTTGATATTTTTAACACGGATGGATAGAACTTGGACGCCTCAATTTTGGTCTAGAATGATTAAAGATCTTTTAGAAATATGGTTAGGATTAATTGCAATTTTTTCTATTGTTCATGGAATTTACTCATTATTTAATAAATCGAAACAACAATGAAGGCCAGTTTTTTCCCCTCACAGTAGCCATTCAGAGTCCCTGCTCCGCAAAGTCTTCCTGCCTGTCCTCCATTCGGCGGATAAATCGGCAGACTGGTTAGACTTTGTGGAATATGTTTTTCGGTCTAAAGACCGCCTCCATACAAGTAAGGTCGAAGACCTTGCACAGCAGTTATTTGAATTCAGTCAAAAATTGGTCGCAATCATTTTTAAACTTCACGGCCTCAAAACTTTTAATTTTTGATAAAATTGGTAACGCAGCATTTAATGAACTAAAAATAGCAGAAACCACCATTTCTCGACAAATTATTTCCGAAGCCTCAGTGAATTTTGAAAAGTCATCTCCATCAATTCTAATTGAGTAATGAAACTGCTTTTCAATTAAAATTTCTTCTTTGGTATATTCATTTATACTTTTTTTCGAAGGTATCAACTTTGGTTTATACTCTTTGAATAAATGCTCAAACCCTTTTGACGGATTTACAATGGCAACACCGACTAAGAATTCATTAATCCCAACTCCATATTTTTTGTCTGCAAAAAAATCTCCTATCCTCTTTGCAACGGAATGGACTATTGAAGCCTTACTTTGTACCTTTCGGTCGATGGTTAATGCTATGTCAAATTTCATATTTATCTAAAGATTTTGTTTCCTGGGGGTAATCCTCGCTCCGCAAAGTCTTTTTGACTTTGTGGAATATGTTTTTCGGTCTAAGGACCGCATGAAATATGAGTCTCTAGGCCTTCTTTCCCTTTTACAGAGTCTCCGGAAGGGACTCTGAAACCTCCTTATTAAATTACCCAAATACCAAGATAGTCGTACCAATGGCAATATACATATCACCTGATAAATCTTGGTCAAGCTTTCTGCTGTTATAAGAAATAAACTACCAATGACTATAGGTAGTGTTTTGGGAACTTATTACATTCAATGCTCAGAGTCCCTGACGGAGACTCTGAGTGGGGAAATCTATTGCTTAATAAAGTCAACTTGTTTCCACTCAAAGTCTATGGCATCATTTTCCTGAGGTGTTCCAGGCGTACTTCTTCCATTTAAGATGATATCGGCAATTTCCTTTTTATGTTGAGCAAAGACTTCTGGATTTTGTTCAAATAGGTTATTTTCTTCTGCGGCGTCATTTGTCAAATTATAAACTTGAAAAGGAGGGAGGTTTTCTATGCCTTCAGAGCCTGGTATTGGTGCACTCCAACCTCCTGAGTCAGGACAAAAAATGGTTTTCCATTCAGCTTTTCTATAAGCAAAAGAGCCATTGATAGAATGGTGAATAATGCTTGTTCTCTTTGGTTTATTTGTCGGAACGTTTAATAAAGACAAAAAGCTGAAACTATCTTCCGCCGCATTATCCTCAAGAGGTACATCTAATACATCGGCTAGTGTTGCAAATAAATCTGTGGTACAAACGAGCTGGTCTGATTTACCCGGTTTAACTTTATTTGGCCACCTAACAATGTAGGGTACTCGGTGTCCTCCCTCAAAAATGTCGGCTTTATGCCCACGATATACATAACTTGGGTCGTGGCCTTTAGTGGCCAACTCTTCAAAATCGGCTTGGTTAGAACAGCCATTGTCGGCAGTGAATATTAAAATGGTGTTATCCGCAATACCTTGCTCTTCTAGCGAAGCCATTATTCGGCCTACCATAGCATCTACCATTATTACAAAGTCTCCGTAATCATTTAGACCACTTTTTCCTCTAAACTCTTCTGTAGGAAGAATAGGAGTGTGAGGGGCAGGTAAAGGCATATAAACAAAGAAAGGCTTGTCTTTATTAGCATTTTCTTCAATGTAGCTAATCGTCTTATCCGTTATGTGGGGTAAAACGAGTTCGTGAGAAAAATCATCAGACGTTAGTCCTTCTCGCCACCAAGACTGCTTTCCTTTGTTCACCGTGCTTTTGGTAGGAACCATGGTAGGTTTATCATTTTCAACCCATACATAAGGAGGCATGTCTAAGGAACCGTTAAACCCATAAAAATAATCAAAGCCTAAAGTGGAAGGTCCATTTTTTACACTTTGAGAATAATCAATACTGTCTTTACCAGCTTCTATATTGTTCCAGTCCCAGCCTAAATGCCATTTTCCAAGGCCTGCTGTTTTGTAACCGTTATCTTGTAAAAAGCTTGGTAAGGTTTTTCTGTTTTGAGAAATAAGAGCTTTGTCATAACCAAATAAAACACCTTGCTTTAGCCTTGACCTCCAATTGTATCTGCCGGTCAAAACTCCATATCTGGTGGGTGTGCATACAGCACTGCTAGTATGTGCGTCGGTGAATTTGACACCTTGCTCACCTAGTTTATCAATATTGGGAGTTTGTATTTTAGAGTTTTCATTGAAAGAAGACACATCACCATAGCCCATGTCATCGGCCAGAATAAATATGACATTAGGTTTTGTCTTTGATTGCTTCTGCTCCTCATTGCAGCCAGTTGAAATTAGGAGTGAAATGCCAAATGCTAGGCTTAAAAAGATGCTCTTTTTCATGTCTAAAAAATGACCTTAAATTTCTTTCGTTTATAATCTCTAGCTCCAGTCAAACTTACTTTTTTTCCTTGATATTCTTGCGAATACTTTTGCAAATCGGCAATGTTTTGGACCCTAGTTCCATTTATTTCTTGAATTACCCAATCTTTATCCAAGCCAGCGTCTAACCACATTTTCCCTTTCTTTGCATCTATAGATTTTATGTAACAGCCATAGTCATATCCTCCAGTGGCGTCTATAAGGTCAGGGTCTTCTGCAATGTTTATTAGAATCGCACCTGCTAGTTCTGCCTCAAGTGCTTTTTTAGTATTTTCTTCTTTATCGCCTAAGTATGTTCCAGCTATTAGCGTATTATACCAACTTGGGTAGGATACTTCTTTTACTTTGGTGAAAGTGGCTTCTGATATGAACCCTACGGAGAGTCCATCAGCAGTAAATGTTTGAGCTTTAAGAATGGCTGATTCCTTTAATGGCATAGCTGTGGTATATTTTAGGCTGTTCACTGTTGGCACGGAGCCATCTAAAGTATAATAAATATCAGCACGGCTTCCTGCACGTAAATCAGCTTCTAAACTAACTAGAGTTTCTTCTGAAAATTCGCCACCATAAGGCTTGATACGGGTCATTTGATGCCCAAACTTATCCATAGGGAAGTTTTCAAAGCCAAGTTTTAATGCAGGAGAGTTAGCCTTTACCTGAAAGTTTCCTTCTTGTGGATTGATGAATAGTGGGTTGGCAGCTGTGGCGTTTAAATCGTAACCTTTCTTTTGCCAGTCATTAAAGTTGACACCTGTTGTTACTTCAAAATTTTCCGGATAATTAATGTTCCAATAGAGATTATTGTCATAATGTTTGCTCCATGGCCTATTAGTAGGTAAGGCCACATCTCGTATGAAGTTTTTGGTAGGTTCTTCTTTTCCTGGAATGGCTCCAGAAATCACAAAAATGTTTTTATAAATCTCGTCTTCAGAGTCTTTTGGCCAAACGTGCCAGCCAAGCGGAACCGCACTTACGGTGATGTTATTAAACACTTTACGGGCCATGCCATCTCTTAATTTGATGGTGGAACCAAGGTTTAGATTGTTGTAAATTTCAAAGTAACTAGAGCCATCATCCAAATCTATGGTCCAGTTTCCTGCACTGATAGATTTTCTATAATTGGCAATTCGGTTGTTTCTTATAATGACATTATCAATAGCATCGAGTTTGGTCAATTCTTTTAAGAAATGGTCATCCAAACCTCTTGAGCCTCGCCATTGACGTTCGCGTCCCCAAGAGTTAAAAGGGCCATGTTCGCCTGTCTCTCTCACGGTTTCCCAAATGTCATTGAATTCTATGATGTGTCCGCCCCAAGTACCGTCGTTTATACAAATGCCTGCTCTGGGACAGTTGTAAATGGTATTATGAGAAGCTGTAATTTTGTGACTCATAGAAATAAATACACCCGCTACTTGCTTTCCGTAGTCTCCAAAATCATGCATGATGCTGTTTTCTACGGTACAGTTTTGAGGGTAATCTGGTGATTTTGGGCCTGGTTTTAAATCCATTCCTTTATACATTTCTTCCCAATCTTTTCCTAGAATCTCTTTATCGTCCCAAGTTTGATAAAAGCGTACGGCGGATGGTAAACCCACAAAAGCCACGGCACTTTCACCAGTATGTACAAAGCGACAAGAAGACACTTTATTATAACGATTGTATGAGCTCATAAAAACGCCATTGCCACCTAAATATTCAAAGTTGCAATCTACGACCTGACAGTTTTCTGCTCCCTCCATATAAACAGCTCCTCCTCGATGGATAGCCCAATCACCACGAGCCATTGGCTCATAGGTATTCATAAACACACTTAGTGATTGGGTAAATGTGAATCCATTAAAAGTGATGTGTTTAACAGGCTTTTCTGAACTTCCTTTTAATTGAATCAGGTCTTTTAAAACTGGGACTTCTACCAGAGCGTTGTTCAAATCAGTTCCTTTCTCAGGATAATAGTAAAGCAGGTTTGTTTCTTTATCAAAGAACCACTCACTGGCCACATCTAGCTCTTCAAAAATGTTATCAATGAAAAACCAAGAAGCCTTAGTTCCTTTGCCACCAATTCCGTGTGAACGCTGCAATTGCCATCCGCCCTCATTAAGGTAAACTTTCTGTTCGTCTTTATTTACACTACTTATCTTGTATTGCATGTTTCCCCAGTTATGGCTTTGGAAGGCATGCACAATACCGGTTTCTGGATTCTTCCAGTCTTTATTTGTAAACGTATCTGGATTATAAGAAAACCATTCGTCATAACGACGGTCTGTTCCACCCGAAACTTGCTGATAACCTTTGCCACCACGCAAGGGGTTCTCATAGTCATAGTTTGGAAAACGTGCTCTGACTTGTCGCGTACTATTAATAAATAATTGGTCAAAGTTTAGACCAGCGGGCAATTGTGCTACAAGAATGCCATTTTTATATGGTTTCCAATTAAGGTTTTCCAGTTTCTTTGAACCTTTTATAATCACTTTTGCACCCGGTATGGCAGTAAATGTGACTGGGTATTCTTCAGTACCTGAATACGCTGAACTTAAGGTAATAGTTTTATCAAGGTAGTATGTACCCTCATTGAACCAGACAGTTATTTTTTCTTGCCCTGCCAATTTTTCTACCTCCTTGATTGCCCTTTCAAAAGTATGGAAGGGACTCTTTTTTGTTCCTTTGTTTAGGTCGTTTCCACTTTTTGCAACATAAAAGTCATGTGCTTGACTCAAATGTGTTAAGCACAAAAGAGTAAAAAGAAGTAATGTTTTATTTAATCGGGTCATGCTTAGTAAACGTGTTATTTTTTTAAGAAGACTTCTGCTGGTATTACCTTATCAAATTCCTTGATTTTAATATCACGATAGAAAATCTCTGCTGTTTCAGATTGAAATCCTATGATTCCTTCTCCTGGAGTAAGGTTGAATGCCATATTTACAACTTCTCCATTTAATTTATGAATGGTGTACTGATCTCCCATAACAATGATTTCGCACTGATTCCATTTATCGTTTAGGGCGTTATAGTTCTCTGTAGGTTTAGCAAAATGGTACCATTCCTTTTTGTTTTTTTCTAGCTGCCCTCCATCATCTGGGTGTAAATATGATTTACCGTCTGCTGTAGTGTACCAGTCATAATCTGCCCCAGGAGGACGTATGAAGTCGCCCGTGTAGTTTTTATCTAAAAGATGATCATAACGGACCTGATATTCTATGCCTACAGGCCAGACGGCATCATCAATGACGTGATAGTAAACACCTGCATCGTACTGCCATCTGTCAAAATTGTTGGTTATTTTACTTCCCCACTTGTATTCAAATCTCAGTATGTACTTACTATATTTCTTTTTGGTATAAAAAAGACCATGTGTAGCGTTTTCTCCAGTGTTAAGGTTTAGGCTGTCTGGCATGTGCTTAAAAACGTGTACCATGCCATTTTCAATCGCATAAACTTCCTTTGCCATTTCTTCATCTCCATTTCGGAGTTTCAGATACCAACCATCAAAGTTTTTTCCATTAAAGATTTGGACAAAGCCTTTGTTTGAGTTTGGATTTTTTTGTGCGGTAACGGTTATGGGTAGTATTACTATCCATAGAAGAATAGCTAGGTTTATTTTTTTCATTTTTTACTAATGCGTATTCTGCATTTAAATTGAAATAATGCTTTTCTTTTAATCGATACCTCAAAATTAGGTTAAGCCATAAAGTATCTCAGATGCATTGTTATGGTTGATTGATTTTGAAAATTCTTGAGAATTTTATTTATCCTTTTTGCCGGCAAGAACTTGCTTTCTAGCGATTAGGCTATTGACACATAACAAGAGGCGAGCCCTCTCCATAGGCAAGAGGGTCGCTTTGTTCATTTTTGTCAATTCATGAATTGTTGCAGAAGTTTACTTCGATGCTAATTCTAACTTTAAGACGGTCACATTTGGGTCTAAAGCTTCTTTAGGCACAGAAACTAAAATTCCTTTAGGAGTAAGCTCTGTTTTTAAATTGGATTTTTTCCCTGTTAAAAGGCTAGCCTTCTTTATTTTGATGTCTTTGTTAATTAGAATTTTCCCGTTTTCAGGTAAATCAAAAACGTGAGCATAAATCACATCACCTTTTTTGGTGTAACGACCCCATTCTGGTCGCTCATAAGGACTTGCCGATGCACCGTAAAGTGATTCGCCGTTTGTGTCGGTCCAATCTCCCATATCGCTCAGTCTTCTGATACTTTCAGAAGGGAATCTCCCGTAGCCATCTGGTCCAATGTTTAATAAGAAGTTACCGCCTTTAGAAACAATGTCTACTAGTTTTTGAATAAGGTCTTGACTACTTTTCCATTTGTGGTCAGATGGTTTGTAGCCCCATGAGCCATTCATTGTCATGCACGCCTCCCAGTCTGAATCTATTCCTGTGTCTGGTATTTCTTGTTCTGGTGTACCAAAGTCACCTGCAAAATCACCTTCCGTATCCATGCCTGCCATACCGTTACGACCTTTGTCTACTCTATTGTTGATAATGGTGTTCGGCTGAATCTCACGAATAAAATCATAAAACTCTTTGCCCATTTCAGTGGTATAATCGGCAATCCAATCGCCATCAAACCAAACCACACCTATGTCGCCATAGTTTGTCAAAAGTTCTTTTACCTGAGGTTTCAGATAGTTTTGGTAATACTCAGGAAATTCTGGATTAACCACTGTTTGGTCTTTCTGTCCGGCATTATAGTTTGGAAACAAATTTCCTTGAGCTTGTGGATGATGCCAGTCCACAATAGAATGGTAGAAACAGAATACAATATCTGCTTTCTTACAAGCATCTGATAATTCTTTGATGATATCACGCTTAAACGGCGATGAATCCATGATGTCATAGTCTGAGACCTTAGAATCCCATAGTCCGAAACCATCATGGTGTTTAGACGTGATGACAATATATTTCATACCCGCATCTTTCGCCATGGCTACCCATTCGTCGGCATCAAATAATTCTGGATTAAACATTCTAGGAAACTTCTCATATTCCTCAATGGTATAATCAAGCTTGTCCATGGCCCACTCAGCTCCACCACCAGCTATTTTTTCACCTCGTTCTCCGCCAATAATGGAATAAGCACCCCAGTGAATGAACATTCCGAATTTGGCATCTCGCCACCAAGCCATACGCTCGTCGTCGTTCAGTTTTTTTGTAGTGGCACTACTTTGTGCAAATCCAACATTGGTGCTAAAAACAACCAGTAGGAGAAGTGCTAATTTCTGTAAGTATTTCATTTTCTTATTTAGTATTAATAGTTATTTTCTTTTCTGATTGATTACGCATGATTAATAAGTCCAAATTGTTTGTTTCGTTGTCTAAACTAATTTGGAAAAAGTCTTTGACGGTTTTGACTTTCTTGCCTGCAGCTTCTAGGATAACATCACCTTTTTTCAGGCCATTGTTTTTTGCGGCTGGGCTGTCTTTTCGAACGTTGACAAGTATTACACCTTCCGCTGTGCTTAAACCATAGGCTGATTGTTCTTGCTCTGATTCAACACTTTTTATTTCGTTTCCATGCCATGCCACTTTTATGGCGGCATTTTTTATGTTTTCAGCTTGGTCTTCACGTTCGATTCCTTCAGGTGTTTTTGCAATGGCTTTTAGTGCTGGTTTTTGCACCCCAAACTGATGCATAGGAAAGTTCTTGAAGCCTATTTTTAAGGCAGGAGAATTGGCAGCTACAGAAAAATCTAAGTTTTCAGGGTCTTTGAACATAGGGTCACCAAAAATGCTGTGCTCATCTCTGTCATAAAGCTGAGATTTCATTAGAGCCAATTCATTAGGGAATAAGTTATAATCCAGTTCTTTTCCCCAGCCAGATAGTCTTATGTCTTTGTAACCGTCACCTACTATATTATGCTTGAAAACGTCTTCACTGTTTTCAAACCAAACATGTGGATGCAAGGAATTATCAACTATAATGTTGTTTTCTACCACTCTATTGAATCCCTCACGGAGTTTTAAACCATTGTGAAGCAGGAGATTGTTGTAAATATGGTAGTTGGAAGAACCATCATCTAAATCAATATCCCAACCATGGTCGCACCTGAAACGGTTGTTTCTGATAATGGTGGTTTTTATGGCATCCCACTTATACATAGTAGGATTAGCAGTAGTAATGCTATCCATCGTATTTCTATTAGGATGCCAAAAACGGTCTCTACCCCACGAGTTAAAAGAACCATGGTCACTGGTTTCTAAAACGGTGTTAAAAACGTCATTGAATTCCAAGATATGGCCACCCCAGGTGCCATCACCTATATTTATTCCAGCCCTTGGAACATCATAAATGCTGTTATGTCTAACCGTGATGTCCATCGCCATTGAGATTTGAACTCCTGCAGTTTGTTTTTCTATTCTCCCGATTCTGTAAATGAGATTATCTTCCACCAAGCAGTTTCTTGGGTATAACTCGTTTTGTGGTCCTGAAACGGTGTCCATCTCATCAAGTGGTACAAATTCACTATAATTAAACGAAGGCGACCTAACCGCCGATGGGTCGCCAATAAACGATATGGCACTGGCACCACAATCATGAATATGGTTACCTCTAATAACTAAGCCATCATTGTATTTGCTGGCCATGATAACGTTACCACCTAGATTGACAAATTCGGTATTTTCAATCTTGCAGTTTTCGGTGCCTTCCAGAAATAGCACACTGCCTCTATAAATGGTCCAATCGCTTCGTAAAAGAGGTTCAAAATCCTCCATGAAAGTTCGTTTGGTGTTTTCAAAGGTGATGCCGCTAATACTCACATCTTTTACCGGATTTTCTAGTGTGCCCACTATTTGAATTAAGTCTTTTAGCTGTGAGACTTCAATTTCGGATGTGTTTAAATCTATGTTTTCTTGTGGCCAGTAATAAAGCTTATGCTCTAATTTGTCCAAATACCATTCGCCGACGCTATCAAGTTCTTCAAATACGTTTTCAACCATCCTGAATTCCTCATGGGGTTTAGAGTATCTGTTATTTTGTTGGCCGCCTTCTAAAATTGCAGTACCGTCTTTGTTTATGCCCGTAATCTTAAAATGGAAACCACCCCATTTGCCCTTATGCAGAGCACTAAAGAAAGCTCCTTCCGGTTTTTTCCAAGATGCCAATCGTTCCTTAGAAATGGCATCTTCGGCATATCCTTGCCAATAAGCCGCACTTTCGTCATAGTTTGGATACCGAGCCAAAATTTGAGCTTTGTCATTAACCACCAATTGGTCAAAATCTAGACTTTCAGGTACAGACGTCACATAGATGTTATCTGTATGTTTTTGCCAGTTGCCTTTCAAAACTGTTGAACCTTTTATTTTAACATCTGAAGCACTTGTTCCTTTGATGGTTAGTCCGCTTAGTGCAGCAGGAATTATGATGGGATGAGTCAAATAATAGTCTCCTTTTGAAATGGTAATACTAATGTCAGCGTCAGGTTTGTTCGCCCTTATTTCACTGGCTTTTTTTACGGCACTTTCCAATCCTTCGAAGGGTTGTTTTTTTGAGCCAGTATTTGTTATTTTTCCGTTTTTAGCGACAAATAGATTTATACTGTTTTTTTGAGCAGTACATGGCACGGTCAAGCCTATTACCAAGAAAATTAAAACTAGGTTTTTCATATAATTATAGCGTCGCTTTTCCTTTTAAGATACCAAGAGATTGTAAAAAAACATCGGCTTCATGCGTTGTTTCTATGTAGCATCTGTCATTTTCCTGTTTTCCTTTATTGAAAAATCCATGAGGCTGGTCTTTGTAAATAAACACATCGCACCTGCTTCCTACCGCTTCCATTTTCGCTTTGAATTCATAAGCAGTGTTTACAGGGATTAATTTATCCTTGTCGCCTAAGAAGAAAATGGCTGGTGGAGCTCCTTTTGTGATATTATGCATAGGTGATATCTCTAAATAGCGTTCGCCCATTCTTTTATGTTCAAAACCCGTAGGACCATTGTCAATTACAGCATTATATAAAATGGAAGCACTGGCTTTGGAGCTGACAGATAAATCATCGGTGTCTTCATTTACACCAGGGAGCATGCTCACAGCAGCAGCTAAATGCCCACCTGCAGATCCTCCTGCAGCTACCATTTTCTTGCCATTTATGCCATATTTTTTGGCATTGCTTCTTAAGAACCGCATGGCAGATTTTGCATCTTTTACAGATTCATAGGGCGTAGTTTTATGCCTCGATTTTACGCGATAATCTACCAGTGCAGAAAGGACTCCTCTGGTGGCAAAATACTTAGCTTGGTCTTCAAACTGTAGAATAGTTCCGCCGTTCCAACCGCCTCCAAAAAAGAATACGATGATAGGGTATTTCTTGTTTTTTTGATAATTGTCAGGATAAATCAACCTTAGCTTTAAAGTATCTCGGTCTACTATTTTATAGGTGATATCATTGGCTGATTTATCTTGTCCAAAGAGATTACTCATGAAGAGCAATGCAGCTAGAAATAATGTGATTTTCTTAGTCATATTAGTATGTTATTTCAATCTTTTCGTACGCTTTTTCTATCTTAAAGACTACTTGCTTATCGTCATTTCTATTGGTAGTTCCTTTTCTTGTTTTTATCAGCTTATCTGCATCATCATAAAATTTGATGAAAGCCTCACTGCCTTTGGCTAAAGGCATGTTAATGGTAATAGGCTTATCGGTAGAAACTGAAAAGCCGCCTTCTTTGCTTTCTAAGGTAAGTGTAAAGGGCTCACCAGAAGAGACAATATCCCAACCCATGTTTTCATATTTCTCCATTCCTGAGAGAAATAGGAAATCTAATTTATTATCAATGTTTGATTGACGAGTGATTGAAAATAGACCTCTTTGGAAAAACGATCTTTCGGCAGCTACAGCATTTTCTGATGCATTTATTACTAATCTATCTACCGTTTTCTTATCGTTTAGCAATACATCAATTATTTGTGTGTTTGGGTATTTAGCTAGGGAAGAATAGCTAACATTTTCAATTGGGTTATCGCCGTTTTCAAAGTATGGATTAAACACTACCGCAAATGGATTTGACCAAGCCGCTTCATCTCTTTTTAGAATTAAAGTTGGCAGTGGTTCGTCTACAATTTCTGCCGGAGCAGTACCAGCACTAAGTGCATTTGATTTAGGGGAATTGACATCATATACCGTTTGGTTTGGACTGCCTTTGACCCATAGTCTCATCAAATTGTCTGGACTTTCATTGCTTTTTAAGCGAAAGAGTGCCTGAACATCTTCTGAGTAAGCTATCTTTTTCTTATCTGTGAAATAGTCATATCCTGTTAAATCGCCTTTTTTAGAACTTAAATCATCCGTTGTTGTCAAATTTAGAGGCTGGCTTTTTGAGTTAAATACTTCAAGCGATTGGCCGAGGTTATGATAGATGTATTCATGTTTTTGGGTGCCATCGTTTTGTTTCTTTGAACGAAATACATCGACAATATAGGGTTTCGCAGAATTGGACTTGATAATGGCGGTAAATCGCTGTTGGTCAGAAACAGTTTCTGGCTCAAAGAAAGAAACCTTGGAAAAGGTCAATTTATCAAAAGAAGGCGTTTCTCCTACTTGTGGATAGAAATTATCCAAGGTAAAAGGGTTATAAGTACGCATGGCAGCATAGTCAGACTTGCCATCTACCACCACGGTATTGTGAGCTGGAAACCTAGCATAAAAATCTCTATGATCTTCATGCCAATAACTTGGACCTTTGCCTAAGTCTGGTCCTAAAGCGTAATTATTAGCAAATAGCTCTAAAGAAATGCCATTGGCGTGAGCGTGATTACCAAAGGAGCCAACGGTCGATATCATGACTGCATCATCTCCCAAGCCCATCCTTTGGTTAAACATGCTGACATTTGGAGCATAAAAAGTAGGCGAGGTTAAGCTTGGTAACTCCTTCTTAGAAGAAGGCTTTAGCTCATCCACATAAAAGAATAGCTGGAAGTAATCTTTTGCTTCTCGAGTATATAATTTATCAGAAATCATTTGGTCCAATAAACTAGATATCAATGCCTCTTTCTCCGTACCATTATACTTTTGATAATTTGCTATTAGTAGCTCAAAATTTTCAGGAGGAAGTATTTTATGATTAGCGTCTCCAAAACCTAGGGTATAGCCAGAGGGGAATAAATATTGAAATGAGGCCAATGCTGCCTTTTCAATGATAGGATAATTTAGGAATTCGTTTTGATTGGTGGCATTGTCTAGCAGTGTCATTATTCTCAAAAGCGTAGTAATTACATGAACAGAGTAGGAGGGTGATTCTGGCCAAATGCCAGTTTCGAAATCATACACCAATAGGGATTCTTTTATAGAGAGTTGTCTATCAGTGGAGGTAGTAAAAGTGTGATCTAAGAAATATTCTCTTCCTTTTCCATTTTTATAGTTTTTATTGCTCTCTAAAACCAAACCGATGTAAGTCAAAAAGCGAGCTTGGAAGAGATTCCAGTTATTGTCAGGTATTCCTTTTGTAATAATTTGGTCACCCCATTTTTGAAAAACTGCAATGGAATTATCCAGGTTGGTATTTTTGCTGATCAAGTAATCATGCATAAAATCATAGGTGGTAACTAATGAGACCACTATGCCTTCGTGTATGACTTCAAAAGTAGCAAGCCCTGAGATGTCATTTTGAGTAGAGTTTTCTAAGTCTATAGGAGCATCTCTGTAATGCATGCCATCCATGTAGGTTAGGAAAATTGGGGCTGCCAAGGCTGCATATTTTTGTTCCTTAGTTAGCCAATACAAGAAAGCGGCATCTTCAGCGATTTCCATAATCTGCTCATTGATTTTTTCAATGGCAAAGCCAGCTTTTGAAGGGTGAACCCATTCCTGCTTTTTAGTTTTTTTATGTTCTAGATACAAGCCTCTCGGGTCATCTAAATAAGGGATAACATCGGCTAGTTTTGGTCGATTATAATCGGTAGCCCAGTCTCTGGTGCCTGAATACCTTACTGTAGGTACTGGTGCCGAGCCTTCAGAATGGGAAAAATTACCACCTTTTAAATAGACTTTGTCATGTTTGGTTTTCCAGTTCATTTGTAATCTAGAAACCAACCATTGTGGGTCTTTTTCTATTAAACCTAGGTATTTATCTAGGTTCTCTTTTTTCTTTTTTACCAGTTCATTTTTCCATTCAACCTGCTCTAATGTTTTAAGAAAATGGGCCTTAGAAGCATTATTGATATAAATTCTGGGATGATCGGAGCTTTGTGCTATTGATGCAGATACATTAAATAGCAAACTTAAAATGATTAATAAATACCTTTTTGACATGTTATACTTTTCTAAGGTTTGGTGTTGATTGTTATTTAATAACTATTTGGTCAATTTGAATGGCAAAACCATTATTACTACGCACGACCAATTCTAGTTTTGAGTCGGCTGTGACTTTTAACTCTTCAATTTTTACATGGGTTCGGGTGTTTACTGCTGGGTCATCTGTGTAAATTGTTGCAGTATATTTCTGGCCTTTCTCCAGAAAGGAGAAATCTAAAGTTACTTTACGCTCTTCTGTACCATTAATACCACCAACAAACCATTGCCTGCCCTTTTTTCTTGCTATCACGCCTATAGCTCCTATTTCTCCAATAAGTACCTTTGTCTCATCCCAAGTAGTGGGCACAGCATCAAAAAAAGCTAATTCTGGTTCGACACCGATATGTCTACTGTCTCCCCATAAACCATCTGTTTTTTCAGGCGAATCTAAAGGCTTGTCGTACCAGTATAAAAACTGTAAGGGGCTAAATAAACAGACGGTTTTAGCTAATTGTGAGGCTCTAGAGCCCATTTTGTCTACTCTATTGTTGTAATAGCAAACGGTGTTATCAGCGGCACCAGCAAGCATCCGAGTAAACATGGAGATTAATGTGTGTTCATTAGTTACACTAGTTTCATCACCCGCTATTCCTTCTTGGGTAAGTAAATTAGGGTAAGTTCGTGAAAAACCTGTAGGCCTGTATTCGTCATGAACGTCCACTATCATTTCATATTCAGCGGCTTTTTTTATGGCTTCATGTAACCAGCTTGTGGCGTTTTGGTCGCCTATTCTTACAAACCCAAACTTTATTCCTGAAACACCCCATTTTTTAAAAAGTGGTAAGACTTCATCCAACTGTTTTTCAAGTGCTCTCCGATTCACATACAGAATTACTTTTATGTCTTTGCTATCTGCATATTTACAGATAGATTCAATGTCAAAAGGTCCTTTAGTTCGTTTTGGGTCTGGCGTAATGGTGGTAGCATCTGAGTTGTCATACATTTCATTTCCGTACCAGCCAGCATCAAACAATACATATTGCATATTATGCTCTGCTACAAAATTTATAGCGGCATAACCACCTTCTGTAGTCAGCGTTGTTTCTCTTAAAACTTTCCCCGGAGTAATCCATGACTCATCTTTGATTTTAGAAGGGTCGTTTAAGTTTTGAATGATGTAATTATTTTCTAAAAGTTCGCCTTCAGTTTGAGCTATCATAACTACTCGCCATGGAGACTGGAAGGGTAGTTGCTTATAGACTTTAGCCCCTTTTTTAAAACTCTCTGATATTATGGCACCTGTTATGGTGTCTTGTTTTTGTGTTTCCATTTCCCCATCAAGAGTAGACAAAATACTAAAGGCGGAGGTGTTTCCTTTGGTGTAACTAAGCCGAGCATAATTTATAAGTTTAGCTTCTGCTAATGCCACTTTTAGTTTTTCACCCATATCTATTAAAAGTGGTCGCTCACAGCCTTCTTCTAGCTGGCTTAAAGGTATTTTTTTGTATTCCCCTTGAGCTGTCAGGACTCCTTTTTCACGTTTGGGTGTAGACCAAACTGGATAGTCTTCTTTGAAATTATAGGAGATTTTTTCTTCAAGTCCGATTTCTGAAACACCAGTTTGCTCTGGAATCTCATAGGAGAATGCTATCCCTTCATTATAAGCTCTGCAAATAAGGTTTACATGAGCTTTTCCTTTTTTTAGATAAACCTTTATTTGATTATAGTTGTCGGGAATGGTATTCAATTCAGCGAAAGTAGAACTCCACTCTTGGCGAATAGAAACCTTTTCTGTTTTAAGAATAGAAAGCTTCCCCTTGAAGTCTAACTCTTTCGAAATTAGGGTTAAATCGGACGGTAAGACAAGTTCTTGTTTATTATTTAAGATAGAAAAGTGGATGTTATTTTCATCTTTTAAGCTTATTAGCTTAAAAGTTTTACTACCGTCAGGAGAGCTTACTTGAATGTAATCCGGCCTTTGTATTCCTGAAACCAATGACAGAAATAGGCTAATACCAAGACCATATATTTTTAATAAATTACTCATTCTTTAATCTTTTATTGATTCTAGGGTAATGGTTTGATATTCTGTCGCTGGTACTTTGAAAGAGATATAAGCTTTTCCGTCTATTATGGCTCTGCTTCCGTTTAGTGGTTTCATGCCAATATTTAATAATGGTTTTCCTTCCGATAGGATATCAGGGAAGGTTAGTAGAATGGCTTCATCGCAGCTGAGCATCATTTCATTTCCAAAAACTAAAGCCGCGGAGCCTGATTTCTTTCCAAGAATTTCTATAGAATAGCCGTCTTTTGAAATTCTTTTTCCTGCTCCTAGAAAGAGGGTAGTAGTTGAATTTTCTGTACTGGACAGAGCGTAGGTTCCTTCAAAAGAGATTCCATCATGACTATAAATGTCATGTTTATCAGAGGAGAAAACATAATCCGTTCTATGGTCTAAACTTTCTATTTTTAAACCAACAAAAGAGCTCTCATTATTACCCGATTTAAAGTTTTCAACGCTTCTTATTGTTGCCGGCTCATTTTCAGAAGATGGCTCGTAAACTGTTACAAAGGGCTTAGTCCATGCTTCTCCGTATTGCCTGACGATGGTGGTTAGAAGTGGGTCTTTAACTATTTCATCAGGAATTACATTATGTCTAAATGCCTCCGATGGTGGGGTTGATACTTTAAATATTTCTCGGTTCTGATTTCCTTGAACCCACATATTCATCTTGACTTGTTCTTGTCCGCTTAGGTTAAGGCTATAGGTAGCTTTGAATGGCTTGTCAAATGCAGTAGAGCGTTCTTCATTTAGATAATCGTATGCTTTGATGTTACCTTCCTTAGACGTGAGTTTTGAACTACTTTCTAAAACTATACTTTGATTATCAATAGTGGTGAATTCTAGTTCTTGTCCAAGATTATGATAAAAATAATCGTGGTATTTATCAGCACCTTCTTTCTGTCTCGACCTAAAAATGTCAATGTAATAACCAGTGCTTTCTCCAGTTCTCACAATACTCATAACACGATTTTGGTCAGCATTGGTACTGGGTTCATGAAAATACAGATCAGAGAAGTTAATATTGGGATAAAAGCCCGTCTTTCTTTCAGAGGAAGGGTATAAGGAGTTGACTTCAAATGCATAATAACTCCGCATCTTATTATATTCCGATTTCCCATTAACAGACACGGTATTATGTGCTGGGAATTGAGAATAGTATTCTCTATAATCCGATTGGAAATAACTAGAACCTCTTCCGCCTTCTGGACCTAAGATGAATCCTTTGCCATAAAGCTCCATGGCTATGCCATTTGAATGTGCGTGGTTGCCTAGTGAACCAACTTGTGAAACCATTAAACCATGTTTTTTGTCAAAGCCATTTCGCATGGCTATCCAACTTACGTTTGGAGCATAAAATGAACTTGTGATGTAATCTTCGGGCTTTGCGGGTAAAATGTTAGCATCTAATGCTACTTTGGAATCATACAAAAACTCGTTAAAGGCATTTTTGCTTTTACCATGTTCTTGGCTCTTACCTTCAAGCATATAAATAAGAGAAGTGAATTCATCTTCCTGCTCACGGTTTTTAAATTGCTGGGCATTGCTCACTAAGTCTAAAAAGGCTTCGGTTTCCAGTGGTCCATAATGTGAGTCGCCAAAGGCAACAATCGATTTATTTGGGTACAAATACTGCGGCATTATCGCGACTGCTTTGGGCAAAATGGGCATGTAAGGTAATATGTTTATTGACAATGCCTCTTGAATTGTTCTTGCCAAATGTGTATAGCCTTTAGCCACACTGATAGCATAACCAGCACTCTCATTCCAAATGCCATTTTCTTGGTCGTAACCAGAAGCCAAAACGTCTTTAACAGACCATTGTCTGGCTTCGGTTTCATTAAAAACCCGATTCAGATAATATTGACATCCTTTACCATCAGAATAAGCACTGTTATCATCAAGAACCAAGGCTAATTGAATCACAAAATTGGCCTGGTGTAGGTTCCAGTTATTATCTGGAACACCATTTTTTATGATAATTTCGGCTAGCTTTTTTAGGGAAGCAGTGTAAACAGGAATTTGCTCTTTTTTGTTTTTTTGAAGGTAATCGTAAAGGAAATCATAGGTTTCAGCCAATTCGTCCACGATATTTTCCTTAATCACTTGAAAAGAGGTGATGCCTATTATGTTTTGGATATTACTTTTTTGTAGATCTATAGGTTCATTTCTATAATACAAACCTTGCATATAAACATCAAAAAGATGTGTGGCTAATTTGGCATAAGCTTCATCACCTTCAATAAAATAGACCAATGCGGCATCACGAGCTATACCCAGAATATTCTCATTGGTATTTTCAATAATGCGGCCTGTTTTTGACGGAGGTATCCAGTCCCATTTGCCTGTTTCTTTATGTTGAACATACATACCTCGCTCATCTTCCAGATAAGGCTGTGTTTCTTCTAATGAAGGCGTTTTATAGTCTGTCACATAGTCTCGCTGCCCTGTAAATCGGACAGTTGGGACTGGTGCATAGCCTGTGGCGTGCAAATAAAACGCTCCATCTACATAAACCTCCGTAGCATGAGTTTTCCAATGCATCTGCAAACGAGATGATAGCCATTCTGGGTCGGTTTTATATTGGATGACGTATTTAGAGATTTTACCTTTTATGGCTTCATAAGACTCTTTTACTTCCTGAGAAACTTCTAATTCTTGACGAATATCCTCTTTGGTCACTTTTGGTGAAATTAACCTAGGATGATTCCGCTCAATGGTCTCTGGGAAAACAAATTGAGCTATTGTGGTTTGCTTTAAAAGCAAACTAAAACATACAAGTAGTAGTAATCTCATTTTTTATTCTTCTTCACGTACCCAAACATGGCTTCCAGCCAATAAGTCTTTGTATTCGGCTTCAAATTCCTTTTTAATCTTTTTGAAAACTTTAGGCTCTTTGCTTGACAAATCTTCAGATTCTGCAAAATCACTTTTTAAATTAAACAGTACAAAATCTGTTAACAGGGCAGCTTTGACAAAGTCTATGTTGCCATCATATAAGTTGTGGATATGAGGTAACTCCTTATTTTTCGCGACCAAACGAGCCATAATTTTATAGTCGCCACTTCGCATGGCTACTCTATGTTCGTTTATGGCGTCATAGAATGCCCATATCAAAGGTTTTCTTCTCTTAAATTCGCCTTTATCCAAAAGCGACTTAAATGACTCCCCGTCTAATTTATTTTCAGGCAATTTGGCTCCTGCCAATTCACAAAATGTAGGTAAGAAGTCTAAAGAAGAAACTACGGCATCTGAAGTGCCGGTATAAGTTTCTTTGCCAATCCACTTCATTACTGCAGGCACTCTAATGCCAGCTTCGCTGGTCCATAGTTTTCGGCCTTTAAGACCAGCAGTAATTCCGTAATTCTTTTTTGCACCTGGGTATCTGTGCAAAGTTTCTGGCCCATTATCAGAACTGAAGACTATTAAGGTATTGTCAATGTTGTTTTTTTCTAGATAAGCAAGCAAACGGCCAACAGCAATATCTACATTCTCTACATTGGCAAAATATTCTGCCTCTTCTCTAATGTCGGTGTATTGAAGGTATTTTTGAACCAAGTTTTCAGGCGACATTACTGGCTCATGTGGTTCATGAAAGGCCACTTCTAAGAAAAAAGGATTGTTGTTCTCTTTCTTTTCTAGCCAATCAATGGCCTCATCAACTATTATTTGGCTACTAAATCCTATTATCTCACCGACCTCTTCTCCATTTCGTACAAAGTTTTTAGGGTTTTTATGGCTCGGACCGGCATTATTATGTGTTGCCATCCAATGGTCAAAACCAAAATGGTCAGGTTTTGGCTGGGCATCCGAATTGAACTTTGAGCTACCGTGCCATTTACCGACCAAACAAGTGGCATATCCTACTGTTTTGAGCAAAGCTGGTATGGTTTGCTCATGGGCTTGCAAGTGCACCAGATCTCTGATATCCTCACTTTTGTTTGGTGCTGGAATAAAGTCATAAATGCCTGCACGGTTTGGGCTTCTTCCTGTCAATAAACCAACACGAGAAGGAGAGCACACGGGTGCTGCGGAATAGAAATTAGTAAGCTTTATTCCTGTAGCTCCAAGTTTATCTAGGTTTGGGGTTTCTATAAAAGGATGTCCGAATGAGGATAAATCACCATAGCCCAAATCATCGCAAAGCAATACTATAATATTAGGTTTCTTGGCAGCCGAGTGTGGCTCTTCTGATAAGGTAGTTTCTGTTGAATTAAATGAGAAACTAATAAGAATACCTATGAATAAAAAATATTTAATTACGCTTATGTTCATTTTTCTATAATTGTTAATAGGGTAAAAAGTAACAAATAAATATCGGTTGGCTAACAATGGAATTTCCTTTGTATACCTCTTATGAATCATAACTGCCCCTATTTCTTTAAAATAATGACTTCTAACTCTTCCAAGGTTTTCCCTTTGGTTTCTGGCATCATAAAAGCTACAAAAATCAATTGCAAAACCATAGTACCCGCAAAAACTAAGAAAACGACACCGGCACCAATGTTAGGATGATTGAATAAATAGGGTATGGAAGAAGGTATTATGGCAGCCAAAATCCAGTGTGTGGAACTTCCAAACGCTTGTCCAGAAGCTCTTAGGTGGTTCGGGAAAATCTCAGATATAAATACCCAAATTACGGCTCCTTGACCTACGGCATGTGCGGCAATAAACAAAAACAAGAAAATTGGCACTGCCATGCCCGTCCAGCCCAAGAAGAACGCAGCTGAAACAAGGCTTAAGGATATAATGTATCCTGCAGAACCGATATACATGAGCGTCTTTCTGCCGAGTTTATCAATTAGAAATACGCCTAAAAGGGTAAAAATCAAGTTTGTGATACCAATTCCTACGCTGCTTAAAAGTGCAGTGCTTTCACCTAAGCCTGCTTCTTCAAAAATCCGTGGAGCATAATATAGAAAGGCATTTATTCCAGATAACTGATTGAAAAAAGCGATGAGAAAAGCCAAGGTCAATGGAAACCTATATTTCTTTAAGAAAATGTTTTCTGTGTGATCACTTTTATCCGAATGAGCATTTAACTCTTTCACGAGCAGATCTATGTCCGCATCGGGTTCTATGAGTTTTAAAACTTCTCTTGCTTCAGCTTCTCTACCTTTTGACAATAACCATCTTGGGCTTTTGGGTACCTTCAGTGTAAAAAGTACATATAATAGGGCAGGAATGGCTTCAACACCCAGCATCCATCGCCAAGCATTTTCACCCAAATTGCTTAAGAGGTAGTTCGACAAAAAAGCAATCATGATTCCGAATACGATGTTGAATTGATACATGGCCACCAAACGTCCTCTATTTTTTGCAGGGGCTATTTCAGAAATATAAGCTGGTGCCGCAATGGTGGAAGCACCAACACCCAAACCACCAATAAAGCGGGCAAAGGCAAAAAAGTAAGGGTCATTTGCGAATGCGGAGGCGATAGCGGAAACTGCAAATAAAATTCCGATGACAATGAGGGTGTTTTTACGACCATATTTGTTGGTCGGAATGCCACCAAAAATGGCTCCAACCACAGTTCCCCAAAGTGCCATTCCCATTACTACCCATCCATGAAAAGAATCCGAAGATTGCCATAAGGTTTGTAGTTTTTTGTCGGCTCCAGAAATAACGACGACGTCAAATCCGAATAAGAACCCTGCTAGGGCGGCAGTAATTGACCACAGTAAAATTTTTCTATTCATTTTATACTTTTAGGGTTACGAGCATTAGTAAATACTCGTTTTGTCTCGATTCAATATTTCAATTCTTTTTTTGACTTGTTTTAAATAGCCCATTTGTAACGCAAAAAACTAGTGTTTTCTGTGAAATTTTGAGGCTATTCATTCGACTTCAACCTTGAAAATATTTTACGATATTTTGAAATATTTATATTGTTACAATATTAAAAACAATTGCTTTTGAGCAGTATAAAACATGATTCAAAGCGTATAAAATATAGTTCTTTTAAGGGTAAAGACTTATAGAACACTAGTTTTAGTAGATTAATATGCATGAATTGATAGTGTCAATCGGCTTGGATTGTAAGCTTAAAGCTCCTTTTTATGAAAAATGAGCATGAAATGATTAATATGACATCATAATTTAAATGGGTTAAGGTCATTGTTTGTTAATCTTGTGATGTAATTAAACAATCCTATCGATACGATGATAATAAGCGTTAAAAGCATCATGATTTCATTTCTTTTCTTAAGCCTAAAATCAGTAGCATTTTCATATGACACAGGTATAACTACAAAGAATTTAAAGTCGCCAGATGGTAAAATTTTGGTTAGCATTGAGAATCAGGCGAGCGGGTTTTATTACGCGATAAATGTGAACGGGAAATCGATGGTTTCGAAATCTGAAATGTCAATTTTCCCAGATACGGAGGTCAAGATTTTAGAGACTTCTGAGACAAGGGTGCATGAAAATTGGCGTCCAGTCTGGGGTCAGTTTAGCGAAATTGAAAATAATTATCATGAATTAGAAGTTTCACTGCTTTATGAAACCATACCCGTTAAACTTTACATTAGAGTGTATAATGGTGGCGTGGCATTTCGGTATATCGTTGAGGATATTCCAGATAGTTTAAAGCCACAGTTTTTTATGGAATATGGATTGTCTAAAACGAGCCATCTTTATTCACCTGCAGGAGAGCGTAAACCCATAGGTCCCATTGGTCTATCTACCTCGCCAGATTCCTTAAGCAAAGCAAAGTTATTGATGCCATTGCTGGTTGAGGCTAAAAATGAATATTTTATTGCTTTGCTTGAGTCGGACTTGGCAAGTGCTCCAGGCTTTAACGTGATTGATTTTAAATTTGATAAACGGAGAGATAAGCTAATCGGGAAGAATGATTTTGTCGAGCAAGAGGGTAGTTTAGTCACTCCCTGGAGACTTATTTTGATGGAGAAAAATATAGGCGACTTAGTGACCAATACCATACCCCTTAATGTGGCCGCAGCAAATAAAATTGAAGACCCTTCTTGGATTAAACCTGGTAAAACGCTTTGGGACTGGCGAGTACATGGCTACAAAACGGCTGACGGTTTTACGTATGGTATAAACAATGCCAGCTATTATCGATTCATTGATTTTGCGGCTAAAAATAAAATCGAGTATTTCTTAATAGACGATTCTTGGTACACAGATGTCAAGAAAGGGCATATAGAAATGTCTGATAAACTGGATTTGGAAAAAGTGTCTGCATATGCGAAAGAGAAAGGTTTTTCTTTGATTTTGTATTACGATAGGCACAAGGGCATATATGGTGATGAGGAGCTTTTTCCATACTATAGATCGCTAGGAATGAGTGGTATTAAATATGGCTTTATGGGAAAGAATGTATCGTTTTCAAGAGAAGCTATTCGTTTAAGTGCTGAAAGTAAAATGCTTATAGATTTTCATGATAATCCGGTACCCTTTACAGGTATGACCAGAACTTACCCTAATGCTATTTCCAGAGAGTATTGTCATGCACAGCAAGACTCAAGACGTGCTTTTACGCCTGAAGCATTTATCAGAATGGCCCTAATCAATGCTTTGCAAGGCCCATTAGATATGAATAATGGCATTTTTGATATAAGGGGAGTGAATGCTGGTAAAAGAGAGAAAGGCCCTAAGGAATTAAATTCTCTGATTACTACCGTTACAGCCGAAGTGGCCCGAACATTAATTATTTTTAGTGGCCTTGTTTGTATTCCTGATGCTCCAGAGGCCTACACCGAAAAGTTAGATTTATTCGAGTTTATTCAAAAAATGCCAGTAGGACAATGGGATGAGAGTAAAGTCATGCATGCTAAAATGGACGAATATATATCAACAGCCAGAAGGCATGGAGACGAATGGTTTATTGGCTCGGTGCATAGTAAAGGAGGAGGTTTAGATTTAAATCTGGACTTTTTAAAGGATGGGCAAGATTACTTGGTCACTTATTATGAAGATACCGAAAAAACAGACAGTAGGACAAATCCAGAGGCGTATCAAATACGAAAGGGGACTGTTAAAAAAGGAGATGTCATTCATACAAAAATGGTAGCTGGTGGAGGACACTGCATGTGGATTAGACCAAGTAATTAGTATTAAAATCTAAAGAATGAAAGGAATAAGATTATTGGCCCTATTGTTTGGCATTTTCGGCATAAGCGAAAGTGCGAATGCTCAAGAAGGCAGACCGACAACACCAAAAACGAAAAGCACCAATCTGAAATTTCAGTACGTAGAAATAAGTGGTATTGGCAGTGATTTACGCTACAACCGAAGAGATAACAGCGACATTATAAAAGTTGGCGATACCTATTATATTTGGTACACACGTATGGATAGTCCAGTAACTTCTGGCTATTGGGGTACCATTTGGTATGCGACCTCTTCAGACGAAGGTTTCACTTGGGAAGAACAAGGTATGGCACTGAATGTTGGAGAAAAAGGTGCCTTTGATAGTCATTCTGTTTTTACCCCGAATGTTTTGGAGCAAAATGGCAAATATTATTTGTATTACACTGCTGTAAAACCTACCGAAGGAAATGTCAATAATGAATTTGAAGCGAATTCAAACAATGACTTCACAGCCATAGGTTTGGCTGTTTCTGATAACCCAAATGGTCCTTTTATTCGAGCAAAGCAAAATCCAGTTTTAACTATTTCTGATACAGCAGCAGATTTTGACAGTTATAGGGTGGACGATGCTAGTTTATTGGTTCGCGACGGTAAAATATGGATGTATTACAAAGGCAGGTCTGCCAGTCATGGAGAAAAAGGGCCTGGACTAACACAGATGGGTGTAGCCTTGGCAGTCAAACCAGAAGGTCCGTTTAATAAAAATCCCAAACCCGTTTTAGACAAAAGCCATGAAGTCCTTATTTGGAGTCAAGACGCAGGCGTGCTATCCTTGGCTTCTTTTAGTCAGCGTATTTATTTAGCTGCCGATGGATTTAGTTTTAAGCCTCTTTTTAATAATCTGGTGGACATTCCTAAAGCACCTGGTTTATATCGGCCAAGTCTAACAGATAGTTCTAAAAGTGATGATTTTGGTAATTGGGGAATTGCCATGGTTCAAAAAAACAAACAGACTTATTTAATCCGATTTGAAATGAAAAATGAGTAGTGTCTATGAAAAATATTAAAACAAGTTTAACCGCTTTTCTACTCATATTTATCTTGTTTTCTTTTAAGGGAGAATTTAGAAATCAAGTGGAGGAAAAAAAGCCCAATATTGTCCTTATCGTAGTAGACGATTTGGGATATTCTGATTTGGGTTATAGGAAGGAAAAGAAAGGAATTCAAACACCTAATATCGACATGTTGGTAAATAATGGAATGATGTTTACAGACGCTTATGCGGCTGCACCCGTGTGCTCTCCTACGCGTGCCAGTCTTATGACAGGAAAATCACCAGCGGCTTTAAAGCTAACCTGCCATATTCCTGGGGTTACAATGGAAAAGTATTTGACCAATTCAAACAAAGGAAATAAGTTAAAGGAGGCTTATTTTATGGACCATTTACCTCATGAAGAGATTACCATTGCCGAAGCTTTGAAAAATCAAGGATATACCACAGGCTATATTGGCAAATGGCATTTAGGGGGTGACGGCTCTATTTATACCCAAGATGGCATCGTAAATCAGGAGTACTTGCCAAATGCTCAAGGGTTTGATGTTAATATAGGCGGCTGTGCTTACGGTCAGCCTTTTAGTTATTTTTCTCCATATAAAAATGGCACTATAAAAGATGGTCCAGAAGGCGAATACCTTACCGACCGATTAGGTGAGGAATCGATGACTTTCATGGAAGAAAATAAAAATAAGCCCTTCTTTTTGAATTTTTCAACCTACACTGTTCATACCCCTTTGGCAGCTCCAAAAGAAAGCCTAGAGAAATATGGAGGCAATAAGTATTTCGCAATGATAGAAAAGCTTGACCAAAATGTTGGGAAGCTAATGGACAAATTAAAGGAGCTAAATCTGCTTGAAAACACGATTGTTATTTTCTATTCTGACAATGGTGGTCTTTGGGGAAATACTCCGCTAAAAGGATTGAAAGGTACCCTTCATGAAGGAGGAATCCGTGTTCCAATGATTGTCAATTGGGCTGGGAAAGTGAAAGCATCTACGATCAGTGATACCCCTGTTACGAGTGTCGATTTTTTTCCTACCATCCTGGAGTTAGCCGGAGGTTCACCTTCAGATTATGCTCACTTAGAGGGACAAAGTCTGTTGCCCTTATTTTACGGCCAAAATACATTTCCGGAAAGGTCACTTTATTGGCACTTTCCACACCATAGAAAAGAGGGACTCTCCATGGGAGCTGCCATTAGAAAGGGTAAATGGAAATACATATACCAATTTGAAACCGAAGAAGCGTTTATTTACGACTTAGAAAATGACCTAGGAGAACAGACAAATTTAGTACTAGAATATCCTGCGAAGGTGAAAGAACTATCTTCTGAATTAAAACAGTGGCAAAAGAAAGTTAATGCACAGATGCCAGAATTGAATAATTAGAAAATCGGCTTCTGAGCGAATTTTAAGACGCCGTTTTGGCCCCTTTTTCTGCCTGTTCTATGTACTGACTAGGCGTAAGTTTAAATAACTCACGGAAGGTTTTACTAAAGTATGCCGTTGAGTTAAACCCTGCCATGTAGGTGATTTCTTTGATGGAATACTCATTTTTTAGCAATAAATCAGAGGCGTATCGAAGGCGGATCGTTCTGATAAAATAGCTCGGGTTATTTCCGGTAAGTGCATTTATTTTTCTGTAAAATTGAGAACGCCCCAAATGCATATCTTTCAACAGATCCTCTTGTTTAAAATCAAGGTCACTAATGTTTTTCATAACTATCCGTGTTGCCTTATCTAAAAAGGCCTCGTCTAAATTATTAGTGGTGACCTCTCTGGAAGGGAAAACGCCTCCTATTTCAGAGAATCGCTCTCGCAATCTATTTTTTGCAACCAATAAATTATTTATTCGCGATCTCAAAACATTTATCGAGAAGGGTTTTGAAAGGTAACCGTCGGCTCCATTTTCATAACCTTCAATGCGATCTTCTTCTAATGTTCTGGCTGTTAATAAGATGATTGGAATGTGAGATGTCTCTAAATCAGTTTTCATCAATTTACACATCTCAAAACCATCCATTTTAGGCATCATGACATCCGAGATGACTACATCTGGGTGATATTTTTCAATCATTTTCAAGCCTTCTTCGCCATTGACAGCCTCCCTAATTCTGTAAGAACCTTTTAAGTCATTCGTCAAATGTACCCTAAGCTCTTTATTGTCTTCCACGATGAGGACAATCGGTAAATTTTTATCGCTTATTAGTTTCGTATTCGGGTCATCGCTGTTGTCAGACGTGGTGTCGTTTGATATTAACATATCATACTCTACGGCTCTCATAGAATTTATGAGATACTCATTTTTGATATTTTCTACTGTTTTTGGTTTGGATTTAACATCTAAAGGAAGTTTTACAGTAAATTTTGTGCCTTTTTTATGTTTGCTGTCTATGGATATTTCGCCACCATGAAGTTCTACTAATCCCTTTGTGAAATTTAGTCCAATACCCGTTCCTGATTTTGTTTTGTCGATACTATAAAAACGTGAAAATATGTTTTTCTGCTGGTCTATGTCCAATCCAATACCAGTGTCTTCCACAGTTAATAGGATGTAATCTGACATTTCTTTCTTTTTAAAAGAAGGAAATTTAGAAGTACGATTTGGAAGCTTATGCTTTTCTACAGATACCGAAATTGTACCTTCACTGTTAGTGAATTTTATCGCATTTGAAATTAAATTCGTAATGATTTTTTCTACTTTATCAAAGTCAAAAAGGCAGTTGATACTCGCTGGATTACTTTTAAATGTATAGTGGATGTCTTTTTTTAATGCTAAGTCTTTAAACAGTGAAAATATATCCTGACTAAACTTCACGATATCTCCTTTTTCTAATTGCATGGGAGACATGCCTACATCCATTTTTCTGTAATCCAATAATTGATTAACTAAGTGCATTAACCGTCTGGCACTTCTTTGTATAGAGGTTGCGGAGGCTTTTATAGCTTGGGGGTCGTTACCAAAATTAGATAATATTTTATTTACAGGATTTAAAATAAGGGTTAGTGGCGTTCTAAACTCGTGAGATACATTCACAAAAAACTCAAGTTGTTTTTGGTCTAATTCACGCTGCTGGCCTTCTCTTACTTTAAGTGTATAGTAGTGCATTATCGCCCACAATAGGAGTGAACCTATAATAGCATAAAACAGATAAGCCCACCAAGTTCGCCAGATTGGCGGAGTGATTTCAATATTTAGATAGGCGGTTTCGGCCGATTCCCAGTCTCCTGTGGTCGTGGCTTTTACTTCAAAAGTATAATCCCCAAATTCTAAATTAGAAAGATTGACAACTCTGTTGGAACCCAAATTTATAAATTCATTATCCAGCCCTTTCATTCTATAGGCATACTTGACTTGCTCAGAGTTATCAAAATGTAGGGCCACAAATTCTAAGGAAATGTAATTTTCATTATAGTTTAGGGTAAGGTCTTTAGTTTTCGATATTCCTTTATTTAAAAGGATACGACCATTTATAGTATCACCAGCAGAAACGGTTTTATTATTTAGTTTAAATTTTGTTATCTGCGGGTATACCGTGTCCGTGGTCGAAGTTTTAATGTCGTTGGGATGGAAAATATTAAATCCATTTATACCTCCAATGATGATACGTCCATCGCTAGTTTTTTCAATAGATTTGCTTTGAAACTCAGGCCCCTGTATTCCATCATGGACATTAAAGTTTTTGAAATTATCTGTTTTGGGGTCTAGTAATGATAAGCCTCCTTTGGTGGTTATCCATAGCTTTTGGTTATTATCCTCTTTTATTCCTAAAACCAAGTTATTAGGCAAACCGTTTTTAGATGTGTAAGACTTCTCAAGTTTCAATTTAGGGTTTAGCTTATAAACACCATAGTCTGACCCTATCCAGATATTCCCTAAATCATCCTCGGTTACATAATTTATTCCGGCCCCTTCTAAATTATTTTCTTTGATAAGTTTAAATGATATGTCCTTAGGAATATAAGCTTCTAGTTCATCTAATTCTACATAATTTAAGCCTAGCGATGTACCTATAAATAGACGGTTTTTAGAATCGATAAACGTACAGATTACCGAATTACTTACTAAGCTTTTCTCTTTTATATTGTTGTTTTTGTAGGTAGTAAAATGATTGGTTTTCGGGTCAAAAAGGCTGATGCCCTCAGTTCTTAAGCCAAACCATATCCGTTTTAGTTTATCTTCGGTTCCTGTCCATACGGAACTTTGACCTATAGACTTCGGGTCGTTTAAATGATGTAAGAAAGTTTGAAAAGTATTGTTTTTCGGATTGAATTTGTTTACACCTCCGTCCAATGTGCAAACCCATATGCTTTCGTCACTACTTTCAAAGGTGTAGAGGATTCTATTGGAGCTCAATCCGTTAGGTTTACTTTGGTAATGTTTAAAAGATTTTGTTTCTTCATCAAATAGGTTGAGGCCACCGTTATAAGCACTGATCCATATTCTTCCTTTAGAGTCTTCTAAAACCGATTGTACTATCTTTTCATTCAATCCATTAGGGTTACTGGCTTGGTAGTAATAATGTCCAAAAGAATAATTGGTAGGGTCTAATTTGCTTACGCCTTTGTCGTAGCTGCCTATCCAGTATATTCCTTTTTTGTCTTCGAATATTTTTGCGGGTTTGTTGTTGGGAAGCGAAAAAGGATCAGAAATATTACTTTCTATAAGTTTTTGTAGCAGAACTTCGCCTTTATTTTTTTTAAATAAGTATAAACCAAAGGCATCCGATGAAACCCAAAATAACCCATTATGATCTTGAAAAATGTCGTGAATAGGAATGGTTTTATTAACCAAAGAAACATGCTTAAACTCGTTTTCTTTTCTATTCCATAAAATTAGATTAGATAGGTCATTTCCTATCCAGAAATCTCCATCAGCATCTATAAAAACCTTTTTTGGTTTGTGATTGAGTTCATAAGACTTTTGTTTCTGAATCAATATTCTGTCAAAATTATCTTTTGAGGGATTGTATCTATTTAAATGTTGGCCATTCGTTCCAATCCAAATCTTGTTGTCTTTGTCTTTTAAGATAACACTTACGTTATTGTCATCTAAAGATTTGAGGTTGGTTTTGTCGTTTATATAGTATGCGTATTCATAGTTTTTGGCGTTTGCACTGTGATCTCCTAAATCAATTTTAATGATTCCATTATTAGTGGCTACCCATAGTTTTTTAGTGATATCGTCAAAGAATAAGTCGTTTATGATTTTTTGAGTGCTATTGGCCAGTGATATTTGGCGGTAAAGATTTATTCGAGTGAAGGTATTGGTTTGCTTATTATATAAGTTCAATCCATTGTTGGTGCCTATCCATAAATTGCCTTCACTGTCTTCTTCTATGGCATTAATTCTGTTATTACTTAAAGTTCTAGTGTTGTTTAATTCTGATCTAAAAACTTCGAATTCATGGCCATTGTATTTGTTCAAACCATCTATCGTTCCGAACCATAAAAAACCATCTTTGTCTTGAAATATTTCAAAGCATGTACTGCTTGAAAGGCCATTATAAGTATCTAAATTCTCAAACTTTAAATTATTGAATTGCCCAAAACAAATTATGCTTGGTAAAAAACAAAAAAGAAAAAAACACTTCCTTAAACTCATCTTATGCTCAGTTGAGTACTCTTAAAACATTTGATTGATAGTGATTTAATGAATGACTATAGCCCAAATCTACGCCTTAAAATCGAATGGTGTTTCACCTACTCGAAGCTAAGAGCCCTTTGAAAAACGTTAAAATCGGAATGTTTTAAAGAAAAAATTATAGGGTTAATTAATAAATACTTACTTAAAGATGGTGTTTAGTAACGAGAAGTCCTTCAAATTAAAAAAGATAAATCATCTTTGGGACGAATTGCGTTCAATAAGATTTGTATCCATAGTAATGGTTTCAGCAGTCAAAATACCGTCTTGTTTTTTTATGTTTTTAATTAACAATTCCGTAGCCTTAATTCCCATTTCAAAGCCGGGCTGGTCTATCGTAGTTAGGGTAGGGGTGATAACATTAGAAACGGGTTCATTACTAAATCCTACGATGGCTACTTCTTCAGGAATTTTGACGCCCATGTTATTTAATAATTTTATGGCTCCAATAGCCACCTGATCATTGGCACAAAAAATACCGTCGAAGCTTACCTTTTTATCTAGAAGGTTTTTAACGAGGTCTTGACCATCACTTTCCATCAGTCGGGAGCTTATAACATTTTCCGCTCTAAAAGGGATGTTATTCTTAGATAATGCTTCTTTATAACCCCTTAAACGATTCTTGTATATTTCTAACTTTTCAGGGCCAGAAAAATGCACAATGTTTTTACAGCCTTTAGAAATTAAATGTTGGGTGGCGTCATAGCCTCCCTGGAAGTCGTTTATAATCACGTTATTATTCCCCGCTATGTCACAATGTCTATCAAAAAGAACGTATGGCACACCTCGGCTCTTTAAGATTTGGAAATGGTCATAATTTGACGTTTCCATAGAAATGGAAATCAAAACACCATCAACTCTGTTGGCGACCAAGGTTTGTATAATAATTCCTTCCCTTTCTAGCTCTTCTAAAGATTGACAAATGATAACACTGTACCCCGCCTTATAGGCTGTTTCTTCTATACCCTGAATAACCGAAGAAAAAAAGTGTCTAGAGATTCTAGGAACCACCACACCAATACTATTGGTAACGTTTTTTCGCAGGTTTGAGGCCAACAAGTTACGTTGATAGCCCATGCTTTGTGCCATTGCTAAGATCTTCTCTTTGGTCTTCTTTGTGACCCTAGGGCTGTCATTCAAAGCTCTGGAAACCGTAGAACTGTCAATGTTTAAACGCTTAGCAATGTCATGAATGGTAACCTTGTTTATTTCCATCTGAAATTGGATTGGTCTTTTAAGTATCAGGCAAATATACAACAATTACAAAAAGCCAATCGATTGTATTTTATATTGTTTTCTTATATTTACGTTGAAATTATAAAAACAACAAAAGAATGAAAACATATTATACGGCCAGATACGCTGCTTCTCCACAGGATGTCAAAACTTATGATACCTCGAAATTAAGAGACGAGTTTTTAATAGATAACTTAATGGAGGAGGATAAAATAAATTTAGTGTACTCGCACTATGATAGATTTATTACGGGAAGTGCCGTTCCTACGAATACCTCATTAAAACTAGAAAGTATAGATGCTTTAAAGGCGGAGTATTTTTTAGAAAGAAGAGAACTTGGAATTATCAATGTAGGAGGAGCAGGCACAGTTACCGTGGATGGAACTTCATATGCTCTAAATCATAAAGAAGCTTTATATGTAGGTAGAGGAAATAAAAGTGTTGAATTTTCAAGTGATTCAGCGGATAAGCCTGCTATGTTTTACTTAAACTCTACGCCGGCACACAAAGCCTTTCCAATAAAGAAAATTGGACAAGATGATGTTGAAGTCATAGAATTAGGTTCTCCAGAGACTGCTAATGCCCGTACTTTAAGAAAGTATATCGTTAACAGTGTTGTGGATGTTTGTCAATTACAGATGGGAATGACGACACTGAAAGCAGGAAGTTCTTGGAATACCATGCCTGCTCACGTGCATGACAGAAGAATGGAGGTTTACTTCTACTTTGAAGTGGCAGCAGATCAAGCCGTATGTCATTTTATGGGTCAGCCTCAAGAAACCCGACATATTTGGATGGGTAATAATCAAGCCGTTATCTCGCCACCATGGTCTATTCATTCAGGTTCTGGTACTAGCAGTTACAGTTTTATCTGGGGAATGGCAGGCGAAAACCTAGATTATGGAGATATGGATCATTGTAAAATTAATGAGTTGAAATAAGCGATATAAGAACAATCATGTCAATAAAATTATTCGATTTAACAGGAAAAGTAGCTTTAGTAACGGGCTCAACCCACGGTTTAGGTATGGCCATGGCCAAGGGAATAGGGAATGCAGGTGCTAAAATTATCGTAAACGGAAGTTCATCTCAGCAAAAGTTAGATGACGCTATTCTAGCATACAAGAAGGAGGGGATTGATGCATATCCAAGCCTTTTTGATGTTACGGATGAAGCTGCGGTAAAAGCGGCTATCGAAAAGATAGAAACAGAAATAGGCCCTATAGATATATTGGTCAATAATGCAGGAATTATTAAAAGAACCCCGATCGTGGATATGGAGGTCTCTGATTTTAAAGCCGTCATTGATGTTGATTTAGTAGGTCCTTTCATTGTCTCTAAACATGTGGTTAAAGGCATGATTTCTAGAGGTGGCGGCAAAATAATCAATATCTGCTCTATGATGAGTGAATTAGGAAGAGATACGGTAAGTGCTTATGCTTCGGCTAAAGGGGGCTTAAAGATGCTGACGCAAAGTATGGCTACGGAATGGGCTAAATTTAACATCCAAACCAATGGTATTGGACCAGGATATTTTGCTACCAGCCAAACGGCTCCAATTAGAGTAGACGGGCATCCCTTTAATGAATTTATCATTAAAAGAACGCCAGCTTCTAGATGGGGAGATCCAGATGATTTACAAGGAGCAGCTATCTTTTTAAGCTCCAAGGCAAGCGACTTCGTGAATGGTCATGTTGTTTATGTGGATGGGGGCATTTTGGCTACCATAGGTAAACCAGCGAATGAATAATTTCAAAAATATCAGTATGAAAACTATCAATTTTTCTATTTTTTCTTTGGGATTTCTTTTGCTCAATTCTTGTGTTCCCAAAAAAGAAACGACGACTGTTTTAGTGAAAAATGAATTGGATTTTGAAAGGACTTTTGAAACCGTCGTTTTAAGCAAATCAGAACTGAACATAGAAGACCTGAGCAATACAGGCATTAAAGATACCAAAACGGGTGAGCTTCAGCTTACCCAATTGGTTGATAATGATGGAGACGGCATCATGGACGATATACTGTTTCAACCCAAAATAGCGGGTAACGCTGAAAATGTCTATGAAGTTGTAAGTGTATCTGAAGCGGAAAAACCTAAAGCAGAAGAACTTTGTTACTCGCGATTTGTGCCTGAAAGAACAGACGATTATACCTGGGAAAACAATAAAGTAGCTTTTAGAATGTATGGTCCAAGGGCTCAACAAATGATTGAAGAGAACATTCCGGGAGGTACACTTTCTAGTGGGGTAGATGCTTGGTTGAAAAAAGTAGAATATCCGATTATCAACAAATGGTATAAGAAAGAATTAGAGCACCAAGGAGCTTATCATATAGATTCTGGTGATGGCTTAGATAACTTTCATGTAGGTCAAAGTAGAGGGGTGGGGGGCGTCGCCATAAAAAATGGTGATTCTTACTTTTTTTCAAAAAACTACACAAAATGGAGAACCATAACGACAGGACCAATTCGTACCAGTTTCTATCTTGAAATAGGGGACTGGGATGTAGCAGGAAACCCAATAAAAGAGTCGAAAATTATTAGTCTAGATCTTGGTAGTAACTTATCGAAGTTTGATGTTACTATCAGCGGAACCGACACGCTTTCAGCTGGTTTGACGCTTCACGAAAAAGACGGTGTAGTGAAAGAAAATAACGACAATGGATGGGTTAGCTATTGGCAGCCACATGCCGATTCTGAATTAGCAACCGCCATTGTGGTACCTCAAAATGCTTTCATAGGATTTGAAAAGTATGATACAGAGATAGCCGATTTAAGCAATGCTTATGCCCACCTCAAAGTAAAAGATAATAAGGTGGTTTATTATGCTGGTTTTAGCTGGAAAGAAAGCGGGCAGTTTAAAAATCAGGCGGAATGGGAAAGCTATCTCGACTCTTTTTCAAAGCAGATTAACACACCTTTAGGGCTTACCGTTAATTTAAAATAGACGATCGACATAAACAGGGTATAACAAATCAGTCTATAAAGTCACTTAAATCCAAAGGTAAAAGCACCGCTATGCCAATTGGATTTAAGTGTTTTTTTATTAAACCTGGTTTATGCATTGGCGAAACGTAATGAGTTATAAAGTGGAATAAATGATTTTACGGACTGATTTTAAGCAATTTAGCTACTGGTCGCGATAGAATCGGGAGATTGCCTAATGCATAAAGCGGGTTAAAGGATTCAACTAGTTTAAAAGGAGCCTTCTATCCTTGACCACACTAAAATTTAAGATCTATAGCAGCCTCCAAAAGGGTTAATCAAAAGAGAATTCCATTATTTAACTGATTTTAACTTTAGTAGACACCACGACACAATAGTTTTTTTCGTCTACAGAAGTATATGAATCAAGAAATAAAACAAATTGCCGAAACTTTTCGGCCTATATCCCTTACGGATATGGACCAAGTGTCTTTAATGAAAAGATCTGACACAAAGTTTATACTTCCCAAGAAGCAAGTCTTAGAAATTCTAAATTCTGTTTTGAACAATTACAGGGTTTTAGAGGTGAACAAAGATCGGGTTATGACTTATAACTCCTTATACTATGACACCCCTGGAAATGACTTTTATCAATGGCACCATAATGGGAAAATTAATAGAGTTAAGGTTAGAATACGGAACTATGTCGAATCTAAAATTCACTTTTTAGAGATTAAAAAGAAAAACGGTAAGGGAATTACCCATAAAAGCCGCATACCAATTGATGGTTTTGAAGAAAATCTAAGTAAAAAGTCTAATGATTTTATTCAAGAAATCACCCATGGAAGCTACGTATTGTCTCCAACGTTAGAAAACGAATTTAACCGTATCACCTTGGTGAGTACACTTCATAAAGAAAGAGCAACAATTGATTTTAACTTGAATTTTCGTAACGGGTGTAAGAATAAAGCCTATGACGATCTGGCCATAATAGAAATCAAACAGGAGGGTATAAACAGAAACTCGCCAATTTACCAAGAGCTCAAAAAAAGACATATTCTTCCCAATAGCATAAGCAAATATTGCCTCGGCATCATTAGCCTCTATGAGGATGTTAAATACAACTCTTTTAAAATCAAACTACTACAAATACAAAAATTAACAGCGTAAAATGGAATTCTTAGATATCCCCTTATTTGATGACGACTTCTTTAAAATGATGTTCCGGTTCATCATCAACATCACATTTTTGAGTATAATCATCACTGGCTTGTACTTTAAATCGAGTCAAAGAAAAGATTACCTTTTCACCTATTACATGATTGCCATCATCGTCTTTTTATTATGCTTCACGCTTAAGAAATATGAACTTGACATAGGTATGGCACTAGGTCTTTTTGCCATTTTTGGAATAATTCGTTATAGAACAGACGCCATCCCCATTAAAGAGATGACCTATCTTTTCATAGTCATAGGCGTTTCTGTCATAAACTCCCTAGCCAACCAAAAAATGAGTTATGCCGAAATTTTTGCGGGTAACATACTGGTCGTGGGAGCCATATATATTATGGAAAGATTATGGCGAGTTAATAATGAAGAAAGTAAAACCATACTTTACGAAAAAATAGAGAACATAAAACCGGAAAATTATCTTTTAATGAAAGATGATTTGGAGAAAAGAACGGGCTTGCTTATTAGCAGAGTAAGCATAGACACCATCGATTTTTTAAAAGATACGGCTGAAGTAACTATTCATTTTAATAAAGATAATTAGAATGAAGAAAACAATCTCAATCTTAACTATCGTCCTTTTTACGGCACAGGCTCTTCGAGCTCAAACGGACGAAACCTCCATAGACAAAGACCTGGAAACATGGTCCGGCTTAGAATTTCAATACGACATAAATTCAAAATTTAGCGTAAGCCTTGAAGAACAATTAAGGTTAAAAGAAAACAGTTCTATCATAGACGGATACTTTACTGAGCTCTCTGGGAAATATGATATATGGAAGGGCTTTAGCCTTGGTGCAGGACTGCGATTTATTAGATCCAATGATACCAATGGTAAGATTCAAGGATATGAAAATCATTTGCGTTACCAAATTGATGCCTCTTATAAGCATAAAATTGATAGACTAGACATAAAATATAGGTTTCGATATCAAAATAAGAGTGAATTAGATAGTGATAACCCTAATGACGCTCAAACTAGACTCAAGCTAAATTTAGATTATAACTTCAACCACTGGAAGTTTGACCCTGAAATATCAGGCGAGATTTTTTCACCAGCAGAAGGGTACAAGCCGGAAAAGTATAGAATAACTATTGGCACCTCCTATAAATTAGGAAAATCTGGTAAACTTAACGCCTTTTATGGCTTTGAAGGCAACATGAATAGTGAAGCATTAAGGCGAGCTAGCATTATAGGATTGAGTTATAAATATACAATTAAGAGAAAAGGGAAATAGGCTCAAGTACAAAAGTGGGGGAATTTCTCTATGAGTTTTCCCACTTTTTAAACTTCCAACATTCGATGGAATCGGCCTAACGAAATAGGTCGGTCAGCGTTGAAAAACTTATTTTATCAGTTCGCTTGGGGCATTTCCAAATTGTTTTTTAAAGCACCTACTGAAATATAAAGGGTCGTTAAAGCCCACCATTTCTGCCACTTCGGTCACATTATGGTTTTTAGTTTTAAGTAAGACCGCCGATTTCTTTAATCGAACTGTTCTTATAAACTCATTTGGCGATAAGTCTGTAAGCTGTTTTATTTTTCTATAAAGTTTAGACGAACTCATGGCGAGTTCGTCGCATAATAGCCCAGAAGTCAGCTCTGGATTACTCATATTTATTTCTACCAGGTCTTTTATTTTTGATATTAATTCAATGTCTATTTGGGAGTGTGCCAGACTAATAACATCAGATTCAGCATCTCCAGAAAATTTTTGTTTTAAGTCAGAATGAATTTTAATGATATTATCAATACGTGTTCTCAGAAGGGTAGGGTCAAATGGTTTTACCAAATATCCATCTACACCAATTTTGTATCCTTTAATCCTATTTTCATTCTCCGCCAAAGCGGTTAATAAAACCACAGCGGTATGACTAATATTTTCATCATTTTTTAATTCCTCCACAAACTCAAAGCCATCCATCACTGGCATCATGACATCTACCACACAAAGCACAGGTTTTACTTTTCTACAAACATCCAATCCTTCTTTTCCGTTTTCTGCCTGATATACCTTGTAGAATTCAGATAAATATTCTGCCACATATTTTCTTAGCTCTGGGTTGTCATCTATGATTAGAATACCATGCTTAATGTCGGTGTTGGTTTTTACACGACTGACATTTTTATGGTTTAGAAATTCGGGCTTAATAGTGGTGGTTTGTTCCTCTTGAGCTGTTATCTGAAGTATTTCGTTTTCCGTGTAAGCATAATTATTGACAGGCAACTGGATAGTGAAAATACTACCTGCTCCTGGCGTACTTTTTACACTAATTTTTCCTTTATGTAATTCTACTAAAGCCTTCACCAACGATAAACCAATACCCGTACCCGTGGTGCTTTCTACACTGTTTTTGGCTTGATAAAATCTAGAAAATATCTTTTCTTGACTCTCTATGGGGATGCCAATACCATCATCACTCACTTCTATTTTAAGTATTTTAGATTCTCCTTCTATAGTACCTAGGAATAAATCTACATTCCCATAATTATTGGTAAACTTCATGGCATTGGAAAGTAGATTAAATAGAATCTTGGTGTACTTATCCATGTCTATCCAGCATTCTCCTAACTCGTCTTCAACATTAAAGTTAAAGTTGATGTTCTTGGATTGCGACAGTTCCACAAAGGAGTTAAAGATCTCTTCGGTATAGGGTAAAATGTCGGTTTTAGCCACTTTTAACTCCAGTTCACCAGTCTCGGCTCTTCTAAAGTCTAGAATTTGATTTACCAGTCGTAATAATCTATTGGAGTTTTTATGGATTAAATCGACTCTACTTTTAGCATAAGTACTATAAGATTCTTGTTCTAAAAGTTGTTTAACAGGACCTAAAATCAAGGTCAAGGGTGTTCTTAATTCGTGCGAAATGTTTGTGAAAAAACGGAGTTTTTCATTGTTTAATTTTTCATCACGCTCTCTGTTTAATTTTTCATTTATTAGTTCTTGTTTTAAACGCATTCGGTCTCTAAGCTCACGTCTCACAAAGTAAAAGATAAGCATAAAGAGTACTAGATATAGGAGTAATGCGGGATAATTAAACCAAATCGGACGTTCTATGGTAATTTTGTATGACACCGTTTCGCTCCAATAGCCAGCACTATTGCTTGATTTAATTTTGAAATGATACTCGCCAGGAAAGAGGTTGGTATACTGAACCGTTCTATAACTACTGGAGGTGGATATCCAGTTGTCGTCGAAACCATCTAGCATATATTCAAACATATTTAGGCGTTCGTTGGCATAAGAAGGTGTAGAAAATTGTAAGGAAAAGTTTCTGTTGGCATAACTAAGAGTTAAATGTTTAGTTTCGTTTATATCCACCTTTAAAGGTATTTCACCATTGATTTCCTTCCCCGGTAGTATCGCTTCGTTATTGATTTTTATTTCGGTGATAATAGGTCTAGGCGACCGTTCGTTTGATTTGATACTGGCTGGTGAAAAATAGATGATCCCATTTTTACCGCCTAAATAAATATTAGACTCTCCCAGATTATAAAACCCTTGTGAACTGAAAAAATCTAGTCTATTTCCACTATTCACATGGTAAACATTATACTGGTCAGTATCTGGATTTATCCAGGCTACGCTATTATTGTTGACATTTAACCATAAGTTATCATTAGCGTCTAAAAGAAAATCTGTGACCCATTTATTCGCCAATTGGCTGAATTCTGTGGCTGGAAGAAAGGTCTTTTTCTCGGCATCAAGGTAACTCAAGCCTGTGCGTGTGGCAGCCCAAAGCCTACCCGTTTTGTCAAAAATAATATCGCTGACATTGTCATGGGGTAGGCCTTCTCCTTTCTTCAAGGACGAGTTATAGGTCTCAATAGCCTTGGTGGAAATATTATATTTTATCACTCCGGCTTGCGTAGCAAACCACAAATTGTTTTCCTTATCCGTAATGATTTTGTTGATATTTCCATCTTTAAGCAAGTCGATTTTGTCAGACGAGATTGTGGTACCTTTAACTTTAAGCATTTTAGCCCCTTGGCCAAATGAGCCTATAATAATGTCATTCTCATTGATGATTTTAATGGAGGAAATGGCTACTTGTTCGAAACCAACATCTACTTCAATAGATTGATTATTGGTATAGTTATAGACTAAAACTTTACCATTCCATAAACCGCAATAAAATATCTTTCCATCTTTTGTATAAATATGGGCGATATCTTTTTGGTTATTATATAAAGGAACAAACTGATTGTTTTCTTTTATAAAAAGTCCGCTGTGCCTAGTGGCTACAACAACTTTATTATTGTACGTTCTAGCAAAACCACGTATTCTAGGTGCTTTCCCATCAATAAATTTTGAGATGTCCTTATTGAATTTGAAATGGTTTCTATTGGGGTCATATTTATCCAAACCATCCTCTGTACCGATCCATAAAATGCCTGATGGATCAAAATACAAAGAGGTCACCAAGTTGTCGACCAAAGAAGTTTGATCAGTTAAAATGGAATAATGCCACTCAAAATTACCTTGGGCAATATCTTCTAGGTTTTCACAAACAAGAATTCCACCTAGCGTGCCTACCCAGTATTTACCATCGGGAGCCTGAGCAATGGAGACAAAATAGGGTCCCAAAGCCTCTCTTGTTTTCGTGTTTTTTATATAAATGTTTTCAAATTTTTGTGTTGATTTATTGAGCTTAAAGAGGCCTTTTCTTGTTCCCGCGAAAATGTCTTTTTTACTGTCTTCAAAGATAAAATGCAAATAAGGGTTTCGCTCAGAAGAGTCTGTAACCTTAAGGGTATAAGTGGAGGTGTGCTGTACTTCTCCTTTACTATCTAACCTTATTTTGGCGACGGAAGCTGTCTCGAAACTTCCAATCCAGATATTGCCGGAGGTGTCTTCGAAAATTTCTTTAATATAGTTGAAATTAGGCAGATGTACTTTTATGAATTGTTTGTCGTCTAAATTAAACCGATAAAGCCCTTTGTCTTTTGTTCCCACCCAAACACGTTTGTATTTATCTATATAAACGGAACGAACCTCATTATCTGGTAAACTTTTAGGGTTTCCTTCCTCGTTTAAAAATGTGGTAAATTGATGCGTATCTAACTTTAATAATGTTAAGCCCTTTCGGGTTCCAATCCATAGATTGTTTGACGCTTCATCTAATTCTAAAGCCGTAATGTCGTCGTTAGGAATTTTATTATTCCCTTCAGACGTACTTAAATAAGATTTGAATTCATAGCCATCAAAACGATTAAGTCCTGAAAAGGTCCCAATCCATAAAAATCCGTGCTTATCCTGAACTATATGCCTTATAGAATTATGAGAAAGGCCGTTATTATCGTTATAGTGGTCAAATTTCAAATCCTGCCCAATACTTTGAAATGTAATGGCACTAAAAACAAGTATTAACTTATATAAAAGGTTGAAATTATTCTGCACTAGCAACGAACTTAGACATGATACCTAATATAAGATTTTAACCGTTTGTTATGACACTTTTTTGAGAAATATTCGTATTAAAGAAGCGGTCAAAAGTAAAACTATAACTGAATATAAATTCTTGCAGTTCGGGCAAATCATTTAGTTTTTAGTCCAACATTCTCTGACATTTCCAAAACAAGCTCGCCTCCGTTAGTAATATCAGAATGCTTTAAAGTGAAATTCGAAATCACTTTTTGATTAAGCTCTACCTTGTTGACATAAACATTACTTGGACTGTTGTTTTCAGCCTTAATCACAAATTTTTTGCCTATATAATAATCTGGATTTAAGTGAATAATAATTTCGTTGAAAATCGGACTTCCTATTTGATATTCAGAATGGTCATCTGTTCCGCCATTCATTTGAAATAAACCCATTTTCATTAATACGGCTAAGCTTCCCATTAATCCCTGATCTTCATCTCCATTATACCCTGTAGCTGGCGACAGACCAGCAAAAGCTTTGTCTACCACTTTTCTAGACCAATATTGGGTCAGATCATAATGGCCTAATTTATTGAAAACAAAAGAGGTCTGTATAGAAGGTTGATTTCCATAATTTATAGGAATGCGTCTGTATTCTGGATGCAGTTCTTGGGCATGCGAATTGCCGGCTGTAAAATTTAGTTTTTCGGCCGTGATAAACTGACTGTTTAATTTATCTATCGCTTTTTCTGTTCCTCCCATTAGGGTAGCTAAGCCTTCTAAATCGTGAGGTACAAACCAAGTAGATTGTGCTCCATTTGATTCTATAAATCCATGCTCTGTTTGATACGGGTCAAAATCTTTTTTCCAAGTTCCATTGATGTCCTTGGCCCTCATCCAACCTGTAGATGGATCAAAAACATTTTGATAATTTTTCGACCTTTTGATAAAATAGTTATAGTCATCTTCATGCCCTAGTTTTTTTGCCAATTGAGCCAAGGTCCAATCCTGGTAGGCGTATTCCATGGTTAAACTGGCACCTTCTTGGTGACCGCCAAATCTACCCTCTGGAATAGGATAGGGTACAAAACCATTTTTGATATAATATGTTAATCCTCCACCAATTTTGGTATTGTGCTCATAACCAGATTTCTCCATGATGCCACCAGGCATATGGTTTACCTTTAAAGCTTGGTAAATTTCTTCTAAGTCTTCTGTGACAATTCCTTTTTGAATGGCAGTAACTATAAATGGGGTGGAGGATGCTCCCGTCATTACATAGGTATAGTTTCCTCCGGAAGGACCACGCGGTATCAAGCCCCCGTCTTTATAATACTGCAATAAAGAATAGGTAAATTCTTTCATAATCTCTGGATAAACTAATCCCCATAGAGAATTAATGGTCCATTGTGCTCCCCAGAAAGAGTCAGAGTTATAATGATTGAATTTCGGTTTACCATTTTCATTAACTGGGATTTGCCCCACTCTAAAAGTATTTCCTGTATTATCTGGATAAGCTCCATTAGCATCGCTAATTATCCTTCTGCCTTGTAAAGCATGCCAAAGGTCGGTGTAAAAACGTCGCTGCTCTTGTTCTGATCCACCTTTAACTTCAATTCTGCCTAATAATGATTCCCATTCGTTATGAGAATCTGTAACAATCTTATCAAAATTCCATTGTGGTAATTCTGTAGCAATATTATTAGAAGCATTTTCTATGGAGGTATATGAAATACCCGCTTTCATTAAAACGGGCTCATCAGAAGCGTTCAATCGAATTAAATAATTTCCTGTTTGAGGATCTTTTTCAATGGATTCAAAAGATCGGTTTAATTCCACTTTAAAGAAAATATCCAGGGGTTTTGGTCTTCTACGTGTAGGTGCAGCTACAAGCTTTCCTGTTATTTCTCTATCACCTATTTTTTCTAATACGCCATCCAAATTTTCACATGGACCTAACATGGTATTTAGATTGAATAATATCCCTGAATTTTGACCTTTCGGAAAAGAATATTTATGAAAGCCAACACGCTTTGTACTGGTTAATTCGGCTTTTATGTTAAATCTTTCTAACTCAACCTTATGATATCCAGGTTTTATCAGCTCATTGTCATGGCTAAATTTCGAATAGAAATCGGTAAAAATGCTTTTGCTGTTTTCATCCGAAAATGTTACAGGCATAACGGATAATCCAGACATTTGCCAAGCATGAATATGGCTAAAACCTTTAATGGTATCTACCTTATATCTATATCCACTGCCCCAAGCACCATCTATTTCATTGTCGGGACTTAAGTTAACCATTCCGAATGGTCTACTTGCCGATGAAAAGAAAAACCACCTTGAGTTTTCTGAGTCTAGCGTTGGATAAACCTTATCGGTTAAATATCCGACATTGGCATTTTTTTCATTCACTTTACAAGAGAGAACAGTGATAGAAAGAAGAATAGCTATTGCCAACCCTTTATGATATACGTTTATTAATTTCATTTAATTATTTAGAATATTTTAAAGTATTTCTTGCAATGGTAATCCCTCTTTTTAGTTTCTAGGTTCCATCATTTCCTATGATTGAATAAGTAAAAACAAAGATAAATTGCAGCTTAAATATAACCCACCTTGTCTTACCTAGTTAGCGGTAAGTTTTCATTTCTCTTGAATGTTTCTAGTCATATCGACTAAACTAAAAGGGACAAAAGAATAATTTAAAACCCGAATCATTGTTTATTCATCTCGGTTTTACAAAATACGGGCAGGTTATTTTCAAACCCACCCGTATTCAAACCAAACCATATTAAACCATCAACTTTACTCCTTTTTAGTATCCACTATTCTGTGTCATAGTTGATGGAGAAATTTCCAACTCTATTAATGGAATAGGACGTAGCATGTGCTTTGAAGCCTCAAACGCCCCGTGATCTCTATAATGAGGATTATACATTCCCACTCTCTCTTCTAATTTACCCATACGTTTTAGCGTAGTCCATCGGTTATCTTCGCCTACTAATTCTAAAGCACGCTCATCCAAGATGGTGTCTAAATCTAAGGTAGTATAATGATCTGCCACACCAGTAGCACGCTCTCTTACTCTGTTTATATGAGTCAAAGCTTGCGTAGTATTTCCTGCTCCTAACAAAGCTTCCGCAGCAATTAAATGCGTTTCGGCTACTCTGAAAATATAGGTATCTCTCGCTCCATTATTTTCTTCTTGGAAAACCTCATCATCGAATTTTTTCATCATTGGGAAATTTGTCAATATAGGATTCGCCGTATACTGATAATTTACACCTGCTATTGTTTCAGGTCTTCCGAAAAGGTATTGGTTTGGCTGATATACCCAATAACGCTCTAGTTTATCTTTAAGCTCTGCCTCGCTTAGCGTATATTTTGGAAAATATACAACAGTATCTCCAATAGCTATCTCATCATTACCAATAGCAAACCCTGCCTCGTCTGCAATTATTGATCTATGTATGGTCACATTTTCTCTGGAATCATTGTCAGCAAACAAAGAATAAAAATAAGGCGTCATCATTAGGCCATTTCCTGGTTTACCGTAAAGATTACTTCTACTTACACCCGGTAATGATTGAACGCCTGACATAAATAAGGAATGCTTATTATTTCCTCTGTCTTCGGCAAAACCTGTATCACCCCAGTGAGCAGCAAAAAGAATTTCTGGGTTTACTTGGTTGTCATAGTCAAAAAGCTCTGCAAAACTTTGGCTTCTAATATCATAAGACCCGATTGCTTGTACCGCTAAATCTGCCGCCGTTTGAAAATCGTTTCCTCCAGCAAAAGACTTATATGCTCTGGTTAAGTACACTTCTGCTAAAACATGCTGAGCTGCTCTTTTTGATAAACGGCCAGTTTCAGGAGCATCCTTTAGTGTAGGAATAGAAGCCTCTAATTCACTAATAATCAAGGCAAATGTTTCCTCTTCACTAGAACGTGAATAATCAGTACGGATACTTTGTGGTTCGGTTAACTCTAAAGGAACACCACCATACTGCACGGCCAAATTATAATATGCCAGAGCTCTCAACGCTCTAGCTTGAGCTATTCCGTAAGCCTTATTTTCTAAATTAGCGTCACTCCAATCTATCTGCGTTTCAAATCTATTGATAGCTGTATTTGCTTTAGATATTACGCCATAATTACTACTCCATACCCCGTTATTTTGTGGAGCATTAAAGCTATTGTAATCGTTTTCACTACTAAATGAAAAAACTTCACTTTGAGTGGTAAAGATATCTGTTCCGGCAAACATATAGCCGTAGTTTTTGTAGACATCTCTTGTTGCGTCATAAAGACCTATTACGAGTTGGTCCGCATTATTTTCCGTAAGGAAGTTTTCACTGGTAATACCAGAGTATATTTCTTCGTCAATATAGTTGTCACATCCGCCAATCAAGACTGAGCACGTCAACAGGACAGCAACTTGTTTTATATTAAATATTTTCATTGTTAATCTTTTTTAAAAATTAGTAAGTTACTTTCAGTCCAAAAAGAACGGTTTTAATCATATAACCTGCGTTGTATGAGTTTTGCATTCCTGTTTCAGGGTCTGGACCCGCATAATCAGTAAATGTGAATGGATTTTGAACATCCAAAGTCAATCTTAAACTATTGATTTTCAACCTGTCTAAAAGTGTACTTGACGCAGTGTAACCCAAACCAATGTTTCCTACTTTCACAAAATTAAAGTCTGTATAATAGTTATTTCCTGTAGAACCATACTCAGGTGCAGGGTTTGGAGAACCTGGATTATTTGGCGTCCAATAATCTAAATCTACTTTGTTAAATTTAGCGTCATCGTTTTGCCATGGCACAAAATTGTTATAGAACTCAGAATGTCCATAAACACCCTGTCTAGTGTGCATCTGGATATTTAAATTGAAATTGTTATAAGTGAAAGTATTAGTCATACCACCTATCCAATCTGGAGATAAAGAACCTATTACCTTTTTATCATCTTCATTTAAACTTCCATTATTATCTAAGTCACTATACTTATACTGTCCAGGAAAACTTCCGTCATAAGCAAAAGCTTCTGCGGCCTCTTCTAACTGCCAAATACCTTCAATTTCATATCCGTAGATAGCATCAACTGGCTGTCCTATCTGGCGTACACCGTGGTTTCCGTATGTAAACTTATCAATGCCGCCGTCTAATTTTAGAATCTCGTTTTTGTTCTTCGCAAAGTTTATGCTGGTAGTCCATTTGAAATTATTAGTTTGAGCATTTACGGTATTCAGCGTAAGCTCCACTCCACTATTTCTAACAGAACCATAATTACCAGTAGCTGAGCCATATCCCGTAATTGGAGATAGTGTTCTTCCTAATATAGCATCTACAGTTTTCTTGTTATAAATCTCTAAGCTTATACCAAGCCTGTACTGTATCATACTCATGTCTACACCAAAGTTAAACTCTTTAGAACGCTCCCAAGTCAATTCATAATTAGGCAAACCGTTTACTTTTACACCATTAACATGGCTGTTTCCGAAAAGGTAATCAGCTCCTCCTAAGAAGGCTAATGATTGATATGCTCTAATAGAACCTTCGTTTCCTGACTCTCCGTAACTTAAACGGACTTTAAGATTGTTTAACCAATCTGCCTCCTGCAAAAATGCTTCGTCACTGGCTTTCCAAGCAAAAGCAGCGGATGGGAAGAAATTCCACTTATAACCCGGTGCTAGTTTAGAAGAACCATCATATCTTCCTGTAAAAGTAAATAAGTACTTATCCTGAATGCCATAGTTTAACCTTCCAGCAAAAGAAGCGAGTGTTTCTTTATAGAAAAAAGTATTGTATGACCTTACATCTAAGCCGGCACCAGCATTATAAAATTGGTATGCATCGGTATCAAAGTTTCTAGTTTCAACCGCACTCCCCTCTCTTTGATTATAATACATAGACGAAATCAAAGTTGCATTTAGACTATGCCCTTCTGCTACATCGAAATTCAGGTCAGCTATATTATCCCAAGTATAAGAGGTTTTAAAAGTGGAATTGTAATAAGCACGTGTACGAGATTCTTCGTTTCTAGCCGATTTAGTTAACAAACCAAAATGTGACCCATAACGGTCATTTGAAATATTAGGTGCAAACTGTGTTTTTAGGCTCAACCATTTAGTCGGCTTGTAATTCAAGAATGCATTGGTGATAACATCTAAGGTTTTGGTATTACTTAACCATGACCCTTGCGACTCATAAATAGGATTTAAGAAACGTCCATCTTGATCATCTGGAAATAATATAACACTTCCATCTGGATTGAATGAGTTTACTGTTGGAGACAAACGCAAAGTACTTCTAAAGAGCTCATTACTTCCTGTCTCTCTATCTGATAAGGATAAATAAGCTTTTACACCCAAGGTAAATTTATTGGATACCTTTTTGGATAATGATGTGCTTAAATTAAAACGGTCATAAGATTCTATTCCTATGACGCCTTTATTACTTAAATAACCGGCTGAGGCATTATAAGTTAAGCCGTTACTACCGCCCGACATGGCCAAGGTATGACTCGATTGAATTCCTGATTTCAAATAATCATTTTGCCAATCTGTATAACGACGGTTAGCTACATTGCTCGCTTCTTCGTTTGTGGCTCTAAACTCTCTAGATAAATCTACCGTTGCATTGTTATAATCTTCTACGGTTGGGTAAACGCCTTCATTTGGTTTGAACATCTGCTTCCAAGCCGTGCTACGTAATACTTTATCAGCAAAATCCACAAATTCATCTCCGTCAAGCATATCCGGAACATTAGTAGCGGTATTTACGCCAAAAGTAGCATCGTAACTAAACTGTGTTCTCCCTTCAATTCCATTTTTAGTAGTGATAATAACCACACCATTAGCCCCTCTAGCTCCATAAATAGCGGTAGCCGATGCATCTTTTAGAATATCCATTTGCTGAATATCAGCAGGGTTCAAAATATTGATATCATCAAAAAATACGCCATCAACTACATATAATGGTTTGGAAAGGTCATCAGCAATATTATCACTTAAACCGTCACGATTTTCGTTGGTATTCTGAATGACAGTATTACCTCTAATGTCAATAGATAATGGTGCACCTGGTTTATTGTTAGTAGTTCTTACATCAACACCAGCCACACGGCCTTGTAAAGCCTGCCCCAAATCTGTTTTCTTTTGTGAGGTAAGCTCTCTATTACCTAAAGATGCTACAGCTCCCGTCAAATCCGTCCTTTTGACCGTACCATAACCAATAACCACAATCTCTTCAAGGTTAGCGGCATCTTCTATCATTTCGACATTTAATGAAGATTGACCAGAATATGTAATATCCTGAGATACATATCCTATAAATGAAAATGTAAGGACATCACCATTCTTTACGCCAATTTTAAATTTACCTTCTGAATTGGTAGATGTACCAGTCGTGGTCCCTTGCTTTACTATGTTAACCCCAGGGATGGGCGTATTTTGATTGTCTAATACCACACCTGATACCGTATCCTGTGCGTAGGCCAATGATGTAAAACTTATAGCAATGGCAATTAATAAAAGTTTAAGTTTTTCCATATCAAGTTTGTTTATTATGGGTTAAGTTTAGTTTATTCTTGGAATTGTTCAAATATAAAACCGAGCTCAAAATTAATAAGAGCATATTTTTTAGGGATGGACATTTCGTTCAAAAACATGGAGATATAGATAAAAAGTGTTCTTATTCTTATGGAAAGCAGCCAGTAATACTAATTTCTCGCTAACCCACTTATTGTATGTGTGCTTACAATGAGCTGTTATTCAGATAGATGCACTAGGTGTTGTGCTCTAATTTATTTGAATGATACAAAAAATGCGTAGACATCAGGGTTTTAAGCTCTTGATGGATAGATTAGGAGGGTAATGGGAGTTTGAAAAGCCAAGAAATTTATACTATGACCTTAATTCATCTCTGGTTTCTTTGCTGGAGTATTGGAGATTTAAATAAGTCTCTTTAATGTTGATGAAATAGTTCTTTGTTTAAACCAGAGGATTGAAGTCATTATATCGAAGCAACAAGCTTTTCTGAGTAGGCTGAAAAGAAAGAGCTAATTTCTTATGAGTCAATCTTCAATAAATGCATCAATCTATGTGCAAAAGGTGCAAAAAATATGGCTACCGTACTTAAAAAAACAACGCCGCTAAATATGGCATATATCGAAGCGAATAGTTTGGCAGAAACCGTTTTCAATTCATCAACGGGTACCATTCCTGTTAAAATCATGGAAGCGTTATAGGTGCTGTCAATCCATTTTAATTCACCGATATAATGATATCCTAAAATCCCAATTCCTAGAGAGAAAGCCAAGAGGAGTATGGAAAAGATAGAATACTTTATTACTCTTATTCCAAATTCTTTTGGTGGAAGAATATTTTTATTTTTTGTTTTGTTCAAGATGATAATCCGACTTTCCTAATGAAGGAATAGTTTTTTTGACCTCATATTTATTGGTAGTATACCTTCAGCCCTATAATAATACTTAAAGTAAATTATATGTCATCAGTTTTTGACCTTTAAAGCACCATGCACAGCTGAAACTAAGACAAAGGGTTTGCGACGCTTCTAGTTATGGAGAAACGTCTTTTCGACTTCGAACTCATCCATACAATGTGCGTCTTCCTACATGTTTTAGGTACTATTTAGAATCTTGTATCTGCTAGGGAGCCCTGCAATGTCTCTTTGGGGAAACCGCTAAGCCTAAAACGCTAACCATTCAAATAAAACCAAGCTGAAATCCTTTATTCTTTTTCTAAATTGCCTTAGCAAAACAGCATATATGTGATTGAAAATAGACGGTCTTTTGTTAAGAAAATGTCGTTAGGAGCTATGATGCTTCCTTTTGGACTTTCCAGTGATTCGAAGGTGGAACCGGATAAAAAGCTACGTGTGGCTTTGGTGGGCTTGGGCAGGTATGCCAACTATCTGGCGGAAGGCATTGCCGTTTCTAAACATTGCAAAGTGACGAGTATTGTTACCGGAACGCCTTCTAAAATACCTGTCTGGCAAAAGAAGTATAACATTCCAGAAAGCTCAGTTTATAATTATGACAACTTTGATAAAATAGCCAATGACGGCAATGTGGATGTCATCTATATCGTGTTGCCCAATGGCATGCATAAAGAATATGCCATACGAGCGGCTAAAGCAGGTAAACATGTCATAGTGGAGAAGCCAATGGCCATCACGGCTCAAGAATGCGAAGAAATTATAGCGGCCTGTAAAGAGAATAATGTGCAATTGGCGGTAGGCTATCGATTGCATTTTGAGCCCTATAATATGGAAATGATGCGACTGGGCAGCGAGAAAGTTTATGGTGAGGTGCGTCATGTTGAGGCGGCGTTGGGATATAATACCAGTAATTCAGATTTAAATGATTGGCATTTAAATGCAAAACTTTCGGGAGGTGGTTGTCTTCAAAACTTAGGTGTGTATTGTATTCAAGGTGCCAGATATGTCACAGGGGAGGAACCCGTTTCGGTTACGGCACAGTTTGGGCCAAAAATCTATAAAGACGTTTTTAAAGAAGTGGAGGAATCCATTCATTGGCAAATGGAATTTCCAAGTGGGACCACAGCCACTTGTAGTTCTAGTTCCATAACCTCTATGGATAGGTTATTGGCATCTGCCGAGCGTGGTATTTTCGAGCTGAGTCCTGCCATTAGTTATGGACCGTTTGTTGGAAAAACGAGTGATGGGAAGTTTGAATTTCCGACGACTAATCAGCAGCAGGTTCAAATGGACGAAATGGCAAAGTTTCTATTGAACAACAAACCATTCCCAGACCACATAAGTGGTCTAGAAGGTTTGAGAGATCTAAAGGTGATTGATGCTGTTTATATGGCTGCCAAATCAGGAAGACGCGTTGTAATAGTTTAGCTAAAGAAAGATAAGCTAGTCTTTAACAAATCATCATCAAACGGCTTTGTCCATTTTTTTCCATTGGAGCACGATGAACACAAGGAGGTACTTGACTTTCAGGGTGCTCAATGGCCAATCTCCATATGTGACCGAGGCCTAAGCTGATAGGGCGTGCTTTAGTTTTAGCTTGATAGTGTAGGTCAAAGAAATGCTCACTTAAAAATGCCTCAAAGCCTTCATCTGTTCCTTCGTATAGTTTTTTGAGTTCATCACGTATTTCGGGAATAAGTATTTTTTGTATGGCTTGTGAATTTGGCAATATATCACTCGATTCGCCATGATAAGTGCATAAAAAAGTGTCGGTGGGTATAGGAGAGCGATCTACATGAAAAGAATAAACATCAGTTGGGAAAAACGGGTAGGAATCATCTCTGTCATAGTACTTGATAACGTTGAGCGTTGGAGATGCTCCATGAGCGGTTAACAGCTTTAAGTCATTTAAAAGTATTTCACGAGCAAGCTGCCCGCGTTCACTCAAAGTAAGTTCACGAAGCTCATCTTGGTCAAATGCCGCTATATTATCGTTTAGTTCTAACTTTTCAACAATCTCAGAGAAATCACCTATAAGTTTACGTGTCCAGCACATCGCATTAATGACTCCATGAAAAGGTGTGGAAACCAGATCTTGAAAATTCGTAACACATTGAATTTGATTCTGAGTGGGAGGTAAGTCTATCATAAGGAGGTATTTTTCAAACCAGCGTTTTGTATCATTCAAAGACTCTACTGGAGGGGAAATTGAATGAAAAAATAGAAAGCAATTATGGAAATAATTTCGATGAATTCTTGCTAAAGCATAAATTTAGGAACTCTTTTAGTTAGATCGTTTAATTGTAAAAGGAAGATCCCCTTTCCCATTAAAATGAAAATAAGTATGTTGGTCAGGATCCAACAATTTCACCAAAGAATGGTTGTTTTACCAGTTTCAAGTTTTTTTGATGATGAAGATTGAAAATTATCTTCCTGATACTATTCCACAGCACTTTCGAGAAGTTTATACACTTACTCTACTACTTTTAAAGGTTTTTCATAATCACTTTTCATATCGTAAGGTAGCTTCCAAATCTCCCCATTGAAATTACCGAAATACAAACTTGATTTACTGAAAGTATGGAATGGTGCTCAGTCTAGAAATTAAGCTTTATGATTTTAAGGTGGGGATTAGAAGAGTGATCTAAGGAGCTGTCCTAGATAAGCGTTTTAGCTTTTACTGAATTTTCGCTAAACTTATATATTATGAGATTTCTTGTTCGGAAACCGATAGCGTTAGGCAACGCATAGTTAGAAAACTGCGTTTTTATGTAAAATAGAGCTTATTCACCTTTGAAAATCATGATAAATTAAATATTTCTACAGATTTGAGGAAGACTAAATTACTGATTATTTGTAAACACGGAATCTGCTAAAACAGTTGACATATTTTATTAAAAACAGAATCGTATTTACTCTAATCTTATTTTTGATTAGTTCTTGCAAGGATATTTGGCGTTTAGAACCAAGGGAATCTGACCTAGGAGAAGAAAGTACAAAAGTGTTGGGTCATAGAGGTGCAGGATATAATTCACTACTTTTTAGGGAAAATACTTCCGAGGGTATAGAATATGCTTTAGATAGATTAGGGGGTGTGGAAGTTGACATAGCAATAAGTAAGGATGGTGGTCTATGGCTCAGTCATGATGACAACGTGCGGCTTTTAGATAAGCCTTTTATTGATGCTACAGATAAAGAAATAGCCGATGTAAAAGATGAAAATGGACAAGTTTATTATGATAAGCTGGAAGACATTCTCGCCCTAATGGTAATCAAATATCCTTCTAAACATATCTCTTTAGACGTTAAAAACCCCAAGGAACTCTTTAAGTCTGAAACATTTAGTGCTGTTGCTAAAAAACTAGCAGATTTTACTGATTCTTACAATTTTGACGGTAAAATATCTGTTCAGTCAGATTCTTTAAGCTTCCTTAAAATGGTAAGAGAAGAAAATTCTGGTATAGAGACTTATTACTTGACTTGGGGAGATTTTGACCAAGGAATAAAAAGGACATATGAGTATTACCTGACGGGTATTTCTTTTGATCATGACAGAAAAGACGATCTCACAAAATCAAAGGTGGACTTGGCTCACAGTTTAAACCTTAAAGTGTTAGTATATAGTATAGAAGATAGTTTTATTGATGAAGTTTATGGTTTACAGGTAGATTTTATTGAAACTGATAATATGGAATTTTACGAATTGCTATACAATTAATCCTATTTTAACACTTTTATAGGTTTTTCATAATCACTTTTCATATCGTAAGGTAGCTTCCAAACCTCTCCATTGAAATTACCGAAATACAAACTTGATTTACTAAACGTATGAGAGTTGCCATCTGCCCAGAAGAAACAAAAGGGAGCATTAAAGTTTACAGGTCGGCGTACATAGGAATGGCTCATCGCACTATTTTTGGTGAGTATTTTTTGTTTCGTCCACGTTTCGCCTTTGTCGTTAGATTGCCAAATGGCTATTTCGCCACCTACACCCCAAGACTGTGGCCCTTTTTCGGTGGGTCCTACTATCTGCCAAGTATCTTTTGAAATATATAAACTACCCATATCATAATTATGATCAGATGTGGCTATTACAGAAGTTTGCCATGCGGTGCCATCCCATTTGGTGACGCACCATTCATAGGGTGCACTTTTAGGGCCGGGTTCGTGACCATTGCTCCGAATATATAAACAAGCTGGCTTGCCATTGGCGTCAAACCCCATGTCTTTTACATACACATTTTTGCCTATTGCAGCATAATCTATCACCCTAGCTGGGCTTTCTAAGTCTGTAATGGGCAATGGTAATTCTAGACCATCTATATTGGTCCATTTTTCACCAAAGTCTTTTGATTGAATGTAGTATAAATCGGTTCGCCTATCTACGTCGCCATCTGGGTGGCGATTGAAAAATGTCCCCACCATTTTATTTTCAAATGTGTTGCTTGTTTGATAATGTCCAGATTTTTCACCTTTGTTTTCTGGAATAGCAGCAAGCAATTTATCTGCTGTCCAGCTCACCCCATCTTCACTGGTTTCAAAATATAATTGGCGAACGCCCGTATATTTTGTAAAGAAATGAAAGAAGCCATGCTCCGTGTTCCATGGCTGCGGATAGGTCATCTCTTCTTCCGTTATTTGAGAAAACGCATCTATATTATAAGGTTCTTTGCTTTTGTATTTAAAGCCAAGTCTTCTTTGGCCTCTCCCGCTTATAAAAACCCAAATAAATCCGTCGTCATCTATCAATATGGAAGGGTTATCATGCGGGTCGTCTACGCCTTTTTTGTCATAAACCACGGTTGGTTTAGAAACCATGCCCGTTTTATGATCAAACTCCCCAATCATGCAAAGCAAATGCCTTTGGTCTTCTGCCGTGGTTCCACCATACACAAAAAAGGTTTTATCTACTTCTTTGGCATAGATGGCTAATGGAACATGTTTGGCGGTGTAGGTGCCCAAGGCTCCAGAGTATTTGTCGCCAAATTCATATTTTTGATTAAGCTCAAACCAAATGCCTTTGTAGCCATCGGCTTTGGTGTTGGTAAAGTCTTGGCTGTATGCTGAGTTAAATACAAGGAATATCAAAATTAAAGTAAGTAGTCTCATAAGGGTTTGTTTTCAGCATCAATTTTATACAGAAATATGGGTTTTCATTGCTATCATATAAATCCATAATATCATATAATCTTAATGTTTTTTGGGTCGTTATTGGCAGATTTCCACTGGCATTTAAATTTACTTTAAAGCTGTCTGGTAAAAAAAGCTATGTTTTAATAATTGGTTAATCTCAAATTTGGTCATCGTAAGACTTAGAATATTCTGGCTAGGGAATCTATGACCCACTAAACTTTTTCAACGAAAAGCGGATAAACGACAAAAGTCAGACCTGTCAGCCTTTAGATAATATCTTTTTATTAGATTAAACCAGCGGTTTGGGAACACTACATCGAAACTTCGAGCTTCGCTAAGCAGGTGTTTTTTTGTTGATGAAACATTTTGAATGAATTTTATCATTTAGTTTTCCCCTAATTCCTAGAAAAATCAAAGGCATAAACACCACTTTGGAGTTTGAAAGAGACATTCTTTTTGCCTCTGGATTTCTTTACACCTTTACTTTTCTTGTAAGATTTACCATGCTCTAAAACCTTGGTAACTTCTTTAAATGGAGCGTATAGCGTAGCCTCGCTTCCTACAGGAACTTCCAGATAAACACTGAGAATGTCGTCTGATATTTTCTCCCATTTTATAGCGGCATCTCCATAAATGGTTTCGGTAGAAAAGTTGGCGAACTCCAAATCGTTATCTATTTCAGGTTTGAAGATAATGTGTTTGTAAGCGGGCTTGTCTTTATCAATTTTCATCCCAGAAAGATGGGTGTAAAACCAAGAAAGTCCACCTCCAAACATCGGATGGTTATAGCTGCCTTTTTCACTCCAATGCTCTCTGGTGGTGGTACTACCTAGTTCTAGCCATTGTCCAAAACTAGGATCTCCTCTTTTACTGAGGGCATCAAAAGCTTCTTCTTCTAGTCCGTTATCACTTAAAACTTCAAAGAAATATCTTGTGCCAAAGATTCCGGTATCAAAATGTCCACGGGCCTTTAGAATATCCTTTTTTAAGGAAGCGATTACGTTAGCGTAAATGTCTTTTGATACACCCATTTTTAAAGCAAAGATGTTTCCGCCATAAGGTCCAAATGACTTCGTTTGAGGATTGTAAAATTTGGTTTCAAAAGCCTTTTTGGCTTGATCGGCTTTGGCTCTGAATAATCTTGATTCTTCAGTCTTTCCTAAAATTTGGGCAGTTTGTGCCGTAATATCGGAGCATAGCCAATAGTAGAAGGTATGCACTAGTTCATCTGAGGGTAAACAATCTTCACATACACCAGCCCATTCTCCTAGATTCCACCATTTAAGTGGTTGGCCATCATGGCCATTTCTTTGACTGTAAATAGTTCCCTCAGTGGTAAGCCACGTTTGCATATAATTCAAATAGCCTGTCATGGCTTCGTAGTTGTCTTGCAGCATGTCTTTAGAGCCATATTGTTGGTAAAACTCCCATGGAATAACATGGATGGCTGCCCCCCAAGCTATACCGCCACCACATCCTGGTTGCCATGGAGCACCATTGGGAATATAGCCCGTTTCTAAAATTTGAGCATCTCTAATGTCTTTCATCCATTTCTGGTAAAACGCCTTGGCGTTATAGTTATGCATAACGGTTTGGCAAGCCACTTGTGCATCTCCCGTATAGCCTGAACGCTCTCTATGCGGGCAGTCAGACGCTATTCCGCCATGCGTATTATCCAACTGGCTTCTTTTCCAGATTTTATGAATTTGATTGAAAAGGTCAGAAGATGTTTTAAAAGTGGCTTTCTCTTTTAAATCGGTATTCACCGCTTCCGCAATCAAATTTTCTGCTTTCAGCTCTCCTGGCCAGTTGGTGATTTCTACTCCGGAAAACACAAACCAGTTAAACCTGGGAGCGTATTGCTCCAAACCTTCCCCTTTAAAAATGTAGGTGTTTTCACCAGAGTATAAGTTGCCGTTAAAAGTGATATGGACTTTCTGACCTGCAGGACCTTTCACATTGACCAGTTTAAGCCATCCCGAAATCTCCTCTGGAAAGTTAACTTTAAAATGCCCTTCGCCTAATTTTTCAATATTGACAGGTGCATATTGATGGGTTACTTTGTCGGTTTCTGCGGTATGGGCTACCAGCTCGCCATAAGGTGCTTTTCTCTGCTCTGCATTTTGCCAATGCTTATCATCAAAGTCGTCTTCAGACCAGTTGGCTATTTCTTTTCTAGCATCATAGATTTCACCATCGTAAACTAAGTCCATGAGAATGGGCGATTTTTCCGCTTTCCAACTTTCATCACTAACTATTATTTCTTCTGTGCCATCCGTATAGGTGAGATGGAGTTGAGCTAAAAATCTAGGAGAGCCATAAGAAGCCGTCCAGAATTTGGGTGCATTATAAAATCCGTTTCCTAAAATGCTGCCAATGGCATTTTTACCTTTTTTAAGGTGAGAGGTAATGTCATAAGCCAGATACATCACTTTGTATCCAGCGAAATCGTCCGGTAAAGCAATGTACGCATTTGGCAGTTCAGGTCTTTTACCATAATTAGTCTGATTTGGAACCAACACATCGTTACCTACTTTTTTCCCATTGGCATAAAACTCAAAATATCCTAGGCCAGTAGTAAAGACTACCGCTTTGCTCACCTCTTTATTGATGACAAACGTTTTGCGTAGCAATGGGGCGGGAGGGGGCATTATCTCTGTTTTCTTGTCGGGTCCACCCTCGGGTTTGGCAATGGCTTCTTCACCCTGCCAAGGAGCACCTATCCATTTAGCCTGCCAGTCCATTTTTTCTAACAAACCCATTCTCCAGAAAGCGGGCTGAGACCATTCGCCTACTTTATTTTTCATATCCCAAGTCCTCACTTGCCACCAGCATTCTTGTCTTGAGTTTAAAGTTTTCCCTTTGTAAACTATTCTATTGGCGTTTTCTGAATTGGTTTTGCCAGAATCCCATAAATCGGGTGTGTTTAATTTTTCTTGACTGCTTCCCACTCTTATTTGGTAGGCTGTTTGTTTTTGTCCTCTTGTGTTTTCAGGCGAAGTGTTTATCCACGCCAATCTTGGCTGAAGCACATCCACCACTCTTGGGTTTTCAATATACTCACAAGTCAATTGTCGGCTTTCAAGTTGTGCTTTTAACTGCAGCAATGGACTGAATCCTAAAATTAAGAGGAAGAGCCTTTTATGCATTCTGCAACAGTGTTAAAAGCTTACGATCCAGTTTATAACCGTACCAGTCTTCATAATCCACATCTTCTCTTCCTGAGTCAAGGATTCCAAAAGAACCTTTTAGTTCCCATAAGGCAAAGCCAATATCGTTCTTACTTAATATGCCAGTTAAGTCTTTAAACCAAGCCATGAAGACATCATGTGGTGTTTTATTATAACAACCGCATTCGCCACAGTGAACACCTATACCCTGATTTTTTAGTTCAATCCATGGGGCATAGATGTCTTCCAGCATTTTTTTACTGAGGTATTGCTCACCTACTTGGCCTGGCCATTTAAGCTCTGGCAAATTTGACGTGTCTTTAAACACCCAAGGAGCGGCATAATGAGAAATGATGCCTGGGGCATAACCACGGCAACTTTGAGCCACTTTGAGGTCGATGAGTTCAGGGGTTACTTTACTACCCACTTCATTGCCGTCGGCTATGATTAACCTATTTGGACTGACTTCGTGTATGGCAGTTTTAGCAGCTAAAACCAGTTTCCGGTAAACGTCGCCAGGTAGTTTTGTTTTTGCACCAAATTGGTCGTTCATGTCGTCACGCCAGCTGGGCTCATTGAGGAGGTCAAAACTCATTCTTTTAGCGTTCTGGAATCTAAACCGCTTCGCCCAAAATTTCCAGTGAAAACAGAAGTCGTCTTCCGCTTGTTGGTCTGTCCATATGTTATAGGGTTCGTTAAAACCGGCATTGATGCAGTACCCTGGAGCTCTATGTATATTCAAACTCACATGATGTCCATATTTCTGAGCATTGTATACCAATTGCTCTATTTTATCTGTGGCTTTTGTATTGATATTCCTGACGTCTTCTATCCTTAGGTCTTTACTTCGGTCAAAATTTATATAACTCGGATAAGCCATAGGGATCCTTACAAAGTCAAAACCCCAGTCTTGCATCCATTTGAAAAACTCTTCTGGTGTTTGATCTCTTTGATTACTCGGGTCCGGAGAAAAGAAATCTAAAAAGTTAAAGCCCTTCCATTTTGGTATGGCATTTTTGGGAGGTTGAGAAATGGCCCTATTGGCTCCTAAAGCCATGGCAGTACTTGCTAGTGCCGTTTTCTTAATAAAATCTCTTCTGGTGTTTTTCATAGGGTTCTAAAATGTTTCTTATGGTCTGTTTCCTAATTTAAATAGCTTTAAACTCAAAAATATCTCGGGGTAATAGCACATAAGAAATTGCCCTGTCTAAATATGAATCTCGTCTTTAATTAGAAATAAATTTATAAAGAAAATCCGAAAAGCTTTAGTTTAATACATAAAGCAGGATTAAAAAGCATGACTTTGAGAAAGCAATGGTATTAAAAAGCAGCATGACTACAAGCGATTAACCTTTAAACCTCCTACCACTCAATAAAATGGCTGATTTATTTTAACCATATTTTAGGACAAAACTAATTCGTAAACTGTTGGAATAAAGCCTCTCAATGTTTTTAAATAGTTAATAATAAGTCTATTGTGAAGTTTATCTTACATTATTCTTATTATAATCTAGTTCCTATAAGACTGGACTAGAATAAACAGCAGGTTATAAATACAATAATTACATCATTTTAAATGACGTAATTACATACGTTTTGATTCTTCAGCTTGTAAGCTAGTTCACAAGGAATTAGCTGTATCTTTTAATATAAAACCATGAAGAAACTACTATTATTAACTGCAGTATTAGCATTAATACTACAAGTATCGAGCTACGCACAATCGGTAAAAATGAACAATGAAGGAGACCCCGGCAGTGCCATGCTGGTAGTAAGTTCACCTAGTAAGGGGATTTTGATACCCAATGTAGCACTTACCGGAACTACAGATGCCACTACCATAGCATCACCCGCATTGAGTTTGTTGGTTTACAACACCGCTTCTGTGAGCGATGTACTACCGGGGTATTATTACAATTCAGGAACAGCAGTCTCACCTGTTTGGACAAAATTATCGACTGTGGATTTATTAGAGGCTGAGGTCGAAGCTTTAAGAGGAGTAAATGACATAGACAATAACCGATATGATATAATCACAATAGGGACACAAACTTGGATGGCAGAGAATCTAAAAACGACCCGCTATAATGATGGTACGGTTATTCCACTAGTTACAGATGGTACAGCTTGGCAAACCGCTAGCTCGAATGGCACTGCTGGATATTGCTGGTACAATGCTCCAAATGAAACTACGAATCTTATAGCCTATGGAGCATTATACAACTGGTACGCCTTAGACCCGCTGTCAAATGGTAATAAGAATGTATGCCCTACGGGCTGGCATGTACCTACAGACGGGGAGTGGACAACGCTAACGAGCTACTTGGGAGGGGAAGGTGTGGTAGCAGGAGGGACAGGAGGTAAAATGAAAGAGGCAGGTCTGGCTCATTGGGTTTTACCAAATACGGGAGCCACGAACGAAAGCGGCTTTGCAGGGCTTTCGGGCGGCTTCCGTGGCTTCAATGGAACATTCTACTTCATTGGCAGCTACGGCTACTGGTTGAGTTCTACCGAGTACAATTCAACAGATGCTTGGAATCGGTTCCTGTACTATAGCAATGACTTTGTCTTAAGGAGCAGCCTCAAGAAGGGTGCTGGTTTTTCTGTTCGTTGTCTCAGGGATTGAGAACCTGCCTGCGGCAGGCAGGTTTGTCTATTTGTCTATTTAATAATACTGCGTAAGCGGTTGGTTTTTGAAAATTAACATGGGCTTATAGCATGAATTGTCTGCGGTCTAGAATAGATATTTATAGATTTATGACAATAACCAGTAAATCAAAACAGTAATTATCACCAAAATCAATCCCATTATTTTACTATACTTCCAAGGTTCGCTGCTGTCTTTTGTTTCCTCTACTACAATTTTACCTGTTGGGAATTGTTTAGAAACCGCTATCATAATGAGTATATTAAGAACGAATTCTATTCCCCAAATGTGCACAAAGTGAATGCCCGAATCAAAAACGAAGGTGGTAAGAATGTAAAAAATGAAACCAAACAATAAACCAATTTTAGCACCATTGGCATTGACAGATTTAACAAAGAAGCCCGCCATTAAAATGGAAGCGATAGGAATAAAGAATATGCCGTTTAATTGCTGCATCATTTGATATAAGCCTTCTGGAGCACTGGCAACTAAGGGTGCGGCTATTATGGCGAAAACGGCTAAAATGACAGCAACCCATTTTCCTTTTTTTACCAGTTCTTTCTCTGAAATATTCTTATTAATATGCTTTTTATAAAGGTCGAAACAAAAGATAGTGGAAGCCGAATTTAAAACGCTATTGAACGTGCTTAACACGGCACCCAAAATAACAGCGGCAAACAATCCTGTTAAACTTGCGGGCAATACTTTTTTGACCAATAATGGGTACACGATGTCCTGATTGTCATAATATTGGTCTTGGAAATAATAAAAGGCTATCATTCCGGGTAAAACGATAACTAAAGGGATTAAGATTTTTAAAACGCCTGTATATAAAAGGCCTTTTTGAGCTTCAGCTAAGTTTTTAGCACCAAAGGCTCGCTGTATAATAGTCTGGTTCATTCCCCAGAAATAAAGCTGATTAATCATTAAACCTGTAAACAAGACAGAGAAGGGGAGCACTGAATCTTCAGCTCCAATGATATTGAATTTTTCAGGGGCATAATCATAAACTTTAGTAAGTCCGCTCAGCATATTTCCATCGCCAATGCTCCAAAGTGCCAAAATAGGAATTAAAAGTCCACAGAATAGAAGACCAATTCCATTTAATGTATCAGAATAAGCCACCGCTTTTAGACCACCAAAAATGGCGTATGCAGAGCCAATAATGCCAATAGCCAAAACCGAATACCACAGACCTTCCGTTTTTGTAATATTCAGATTGTCGGAGATATCAAAAATACTTTCAATATTTAAAGCACCTGAATAGAGAACTATAGGAAGGAGAGTCACTACAAAAGATACCATCAAGAATAAAGCCACCAAAGTCCTAGTAAGTGAATCGTACCTGTTTTCTAAATATTCTGGAATTGTGGTTAGTCCCATTCTAATATATCTTGGAATAAAATAAAGTGCTGCAATTACAAGTGCTATGGCCGATGTGACTTCCCATGCAATTACGATGATGCCATTTTTATAGGCATTGCCATTCATACCAATTAAATGTTCGGTAGAGATGTTGGTCAGTAACATGGAGGCGGCAATTACCGGGGCCGTTAAGCTCTTTCCAGCTAGGAAATAGCCTTTTTCACTGCTGAGATTCTCGTTTTTTAAACGGTACCAAACAAAGGCAATTACCAAAAAAGTAAAGCCCAAAAAGCCAGCAAGGGTTAGTATCATTTCAATGGGTTAGGATTAGCTGACAAATTAAGCCAAAAAGCTTAGAGGGCAAAAGTTTTGTAATTCAAAGATTTCATGTGAAATTTGTTGGAAATTTAAAAATATACCAATGAGTAATTCATTTTCTGAAAAAGAGATAAATCCTTTGAATAGCATTGAAGATTGGGAGGATGATTTATTGGAGAGATATCCTGAAGAGGAATCAAAAGCAAAAGAGGAATATAGAAACTATACTGACTCTGAAAGACAAGATACTGTGCGTGAGTTTTACAGATTGAATCATACCCATCAAACGTATGATTTTGTAACTCAAAAAGAGCAAGAGTTTTTGAAATTTGATAAAAAGGAAATGTCTTTATGGGACGCAGTAGATTTTCTTAACACGCTAGTAGATGATTCTGACCCAGATACATCTTTAGATCAGTTGCAGCATTTATTACAAACATCTGAAGCTATACGTGCCGATGGTCATCCAGACTGGTTTGTACTGACGGGTTTTATGCATGACATGGGAAAAGTGCTGTGCTTGTTTGGAGAGCCTCAGTGGGCTGTGGTAGGTGATACCTTCCCTGTAGGCTGTAAACATTCCGACAAAATAGTATATCCAGAATTTTTTCAGGCTAATACCGATAGTACAGATGAGCGTTATAATACCAAGTATGGTGTTTACGAGCCTAACTGTGGATTGGATAAAGTAAAAATGAGCTGGGGACATGATGAGTATCTTTATCAAATGATGAAGAATTATCTTCCAGAGGAAGCTTTATATATGATAAGATATCACTCTTTTTATCCTCAACATAAGGAAAACGCTTATGCTCACTTAATGACTGAGCATGATCATAAAATGTTTAACTGGGTAGATAAATTTAACCCTTACGATCTTTATTCTAAAGTGCCAGTGCCCCCAGATGCAAAGGCCCTTAGACCTTATTATGAAGATTTGGTGGCGAAATATTTACCAGATACTTTAAAGTTTTAATAGGGAATTTGTAGAAAGGAGAGGTCATAGCGGCTTCTCCTTTTTTTATGCAAAAAATAAAGCCCAACAGATTTCTCCATTGGGCTTTCATTATAAAGGTCTGAATAGATTACATATTCATTTTCTTTAACTCTTTTACAGCGAAATCTGCCGCACGAGCAGTTAAAGCCATATAAGTTAAAGATGGGTTTACACAAGAAGAAGAGGTCATAGCCGCTCCGTCTGTTACGAAAACGTTTTCTGCTCCCCAAACTTGGTTGTTTTTGTTCAACACAGAAGTTTTCTCTTCACGCCCCATTCTGGCTGTTCCCATTTCATGTATACCAATACCAGGAGATTTCTCCTCGTCTTTATACCCACGAACGTCTTTAAAACCAGCCGCTTCTAACATCGCTACGGCTTCGTCACGCATGGCGACACGCATTTTTTGCTCGTTATCTCCCCACCATGCATCAAATTCGATGATTGGTAGTCCCCAGCTGTCTTTTTCCCCACTAAGCGTCATCAGGTTAGACTCATCTGGTAAGGTTTCACCAAATCCACCAATGCCCATGTTCCATTGCCCTGGCACAGTGCTTGATTCTTTAAAGCTAGCACCAAAAGTAGCATCAGAAGCTACACCTCTGTTTCTAGAGGCTCTTCCTTGATAACCGAAACCTCTTAAGAATTCTCTCTTATCATTTCCCCAGTTTGTAAACCTTGGAATGTAGATTCCGTTAGGTCTGTTACCATAGTAATATTTGTCTTCCCAACCGTCAATAACACCACCTGCACCGGAAGATAAATGGTGATCCATAATGTTTCTTCCCAGTTGGTCAGAAATGTTTCCTAAACCATTAGGGTGTCTTTTAGATTTAGACTGCATCATAATCCAAGCCGAATTAATAGCAGAAGCATTAAGGAATATAACTTTAGCAAAGTACTCTACTTCTTCTTTAGTGTTCTGGTCAATGGCTCTTACACCAGTGGCTTTACCTAAATCGTCGTCATAGATAACTTCGAAAACAATCTTGTCGTTAATAAGCGTCAAGTTCTCCGTTTTCTTGGCTGCAGGTAAAGTGGCAGATTGCGTACTGAAGTATGCACCGTAAGGGCATCCTTTAATACATTTATTTCTGTATTGGCAAGTACCTCTTCCTAAAGCCGTTTGCTCTGCGGTAGGTTCTGTTAAGTGAGCCACACGACCAATGGTTACATGTCTACCTTCAAACTTGCTTTCTAAAGACTCTCTGAAGTGCTGCTCTACACAGGTCATATCCATTGGCTTTTGGAATTGTCCGTCAGGAAGTACATCCCAGTTTTCTTTTTGACCAGAAATACCAGCAAACTTCTCTACATAGTCGTACCATGGAGCTAAGTCGCCATATCTGATTGGCCAGTCCACTCCATGACCATCTTCTAAATTGGCAGTGAAGTCTCTTTCGTTAAATCTATAAGACTGACGTCCCCACATTAAAGAACGACCACCAGTGTGGTATCCTCTAATCCAGTCAAATCTTCTTTTTTCTTTGTAAGGGTGGTCTACATCTTTTTCAAAAAGACCACGATTGCCTTCATTTGCGGCATAACCTGTACGGGCCACCGCCCAATAATCTTCTGCAGCTTGCTTGTCTACTCTGCCACGGTGCGGGTAGTCCCATGATTCTTTCATCATGTCATCATATCCACTTACATGAACTACGTCTCTACCTCTTTCTAGCATTAGCACTTTTAAACCTTTCTCTGTCAGTTCTTTGGCTGCCCATCCACCAGAAACTCCAGAGCCTACAACTATAGCATCAAAGGTGTTTTGCTCCTTTGCTTTTCCTTGAATATTCATTCTTAATTTTCTTTAAAGTTTTTAATTGGCCTATAATGCGTAGGCTTTTTGACCTTCTTTTAAAGGAATACATCCTTCAAATTTTCCAGGGATAGGCACATAGTCCAATTCTTGAGTAGCCCCAATCTCTGAAGTGAAGTAACCAAAAATGGTCAATTCTTTCATGATGTTAAAGAAAGGTGCTACAGACTCTGCAGCTTTGCCATCATCTTTCACTTTGCCTGTTTCGGCATCCACTTCTTTTGCTTTTTGTTCTACTTCTTTCTCTTCAGCAGCAGACGCTTCCATTGCTTTAAGAACTTCTACTTGTTGATCACTAGAAAGAGAAAGGAAATTAGAACCTAATTCTTTTGATTTTTTCTCCACCATATCTAAGCCTTTAATGAAGTGTGCACCCTGAGCTTCAGAATAGCAATCTTTCAACATGGTTTCAATGAATGGTCCTACACCAGCTTCTTTAGCACCAGGTGTATCTGTAGTCGGGATAATGATTTCCGCTATTTCTGCTACCAAACTTTGGTAGTCTGCTGAAAGACTAAATGGGGTATTGCCAGCTTGCTTAGGCGTGCAACCCTCCATAAGAGCCATTAAAGTAGGTGCTGAAACAGCTCCACCCATTAAAATGGCTACGCGATTTAATGCTTCTCTTCTATTCAATTTTCGTCGCTTATTTATAGATTAAAGTGAAATATTACTATGAGGGGGTGAATTTAAGGGCAATATGCCTTTAAATCAAAATTTGAGGGGTTTTTCATTGGAATTATTTACTGCAAACCTTTGCATTGAACCATGGTACTTGGAATAGTTATAATTAGAAAGGTTTAATTCTTGTTTTTGATAAAACGTATAGTCTTTGGAGATTATTTTTAAGTTAGACGCTTTTCAGTTTTGGAATATCTAAATCTGCTTTTATTGGGAAAGCGTTTCCGCACCTTTACAGGGTTAATAATCTGGTGGCATAGGTGTGTTTTGGGTGGCGATTTATATGATTTGTTCTCAGAATAGTTAAAGTGCTTCCTTTTAGCATGGTTTTAAAAAGTCATACATTGACTGTGTTGATGTATGACTTTCTAGGGTAAATGTCTTTGTAAGTCTAGCACGAGTTAGGTCATATGTAGACTTTTTTATTTGAAGATAATTGCAGTTGATTAGAAAAGTACTATTTTTGTGTCAAGAAATTTCAACTAAAATTAATATAAAATGAAAGTTGCTGTAGTAGGAACTGGTTATGTAGGTTTAGTAAGCGGAACGTGTTTTGCTGAAACGGGAAATACGGTTATATGTGTAGATAATAATCCAGAAAAAGTAGAGAGCCTAAAGAAAGGTAAAATGACCATTTACGAACCTGGTCTAGATGTACTTTTTGATAGAAATACGAAGGAAGGCCGTTTGACTTTTACGACTTCTTTAGAAGATGGTATAAAAGATGCGGAGGTTATATTTTTAGCACTTCCAACACCTCCGGGTGAAGATGGGTCTGCAGATTTAAAGTATATTTTGGGAGTAGCTCATGATTTGGGCAAAACCATGAAAAAGTATGCGGTTATCGTAGACAAAAGTACGGTGCCCGTAGGAACTGCAGAAAAAGTAACGGCAGCCATAGCGGCAAATGCTACGGTTGAGTTTGATGTGGTTTCTAATCCTGAGTTTTTAAGAGAGGGTGTAGCCGTAGATGACTTTATGAAGCCAGATAGGGTAGTGGTAGGTACGGAGTCTGTAAGGGCTCAAGAAATCATGAAGCGTCTTTATGCTCCTTTAGTACGTCAGGGTAATCCTGTGATATTTATGGATGAACGTTCTGCTGAAATGACGAAATATGCCGCAAACTCGTTTTTGGCTATGAAAATCACCTTCATGAACGAAATCGCTAACCTTTGCGAGAAAGCTGGTGCAGACGTAGACAACGTTAGAAGAGGAATAGGTACAGATAGCAGAATAGGTAAGCGTTTCTTATTTCCAGGAATTGGATATGGTGGAAGTTGTTTCCCAAAAGATGTTCAGGCTTTAGGTAAAACGGCATCTGAATATGATTACGATTTCAAAATATTGAAATCTGTGATGCAGGTGAATGACAAGCAGAAAACCAAAATGATACCTACACTGAAGGAATATTTTGGCGGAGACATAAAAGGAAAAACCATAGCCATGTGGGGTTTGGCTTTTAAACCTCATACCGATGATATTAGAGAAGCACCCGCTTTGTATAATATTAAATCTTTGAGAAGAGCTGGAGCTAAAGTGGTGGTTTTTGACCCAGAAGCTATGCCAAATATCAAAAAAGAAATCGGTAGAAAAGTAACTTATGCCACTTCCATGTATGATGCTTTAGAAGGAGCAGATGCACTCATGATCATGACAGAGTGGCCAGAATTTAGGTCTCCAGATTTCGATAAAATTGGTGAAGCTTTAAAAAACAAAGTTATCTTTGATGGTCGAAACTTGTATGATTTAAATAATATGCAGGAAAAGGGGTTTACCTACCATTCAATTGGAAGGAAATCAATTGTTCAGTAAATGTATTTTGGCTGAAGATTCGACATTCAATCTTAAGTTAAATATTTAAAGTTTAAATGAAAAGGATACTAATAACGGGTGGGGCAGGCTTTTTAGGTTCTCACCTTTGTGATAGATTTATTAAAGAAGGTTATCATGTCATAGCCATGGATAACTTGATAACAGGTGACTTAAGAAATATAGAGCATCTGTTTAAATTAGAGAATTTTGAGTTCTATCATCACGACGTGAGCAAGTTTATTCATGTTCCGGGTGAATTAGATTATATCCTTCATTTTGCTTCTCCAGCTTCGCCAATTGATTATTTAAAGATTCCTATTCAAACATTGAAAGTAGGTTCTTTGGGTATTCACAACTGCTTGGGTTTAGCTAGAGTAAAAAATGCCAGAGTTTTAATTGCTTCTACTTCTGAAATTTACGGTGATCCACAAGTGCATCCTCAAACAGAGGACTATTGGGGACACGTGAATACCGTAGGTCCAAGAGGCGTTTATGATGAGGCCAAACGTTTTCAGGAGTCTATGACTATGGCTTATCATACTTTCCATGGGGTAGAAACTAGAATCGTAAGGATTTTCAATACTTATGGTCCTAGAATGCGACTGAACGACGGACGTGTCATTCCTGCTTTTATGGGTCAAGCTTTAAGAGGTGAAGATTTAACCATTTTTGGAGATGGTAGTCAAACACGTTCTTTTTGTTATGTAGATGATCTAGTGGAAGGTATCTATAGATTGTTGCTTTCGGATTATGCTCAGCCAGTTAATATTGGTAATCCAATTGAGATTTCGATAGCGGACTTTGCGGAAGAGATCATCAAATTGACCAATACAGACCAAAAGGTAATTTACAAGGACTTACCAGTAGACGATCCGAAACAACGTCAGCCAGATATTACCAAAGCAAGAGAGATTTTGGGCTGGGAGCCAAAGGTTGGAAGAGAAGAGGGTCTTGCCATTACTTTCGAATATTTCAAAGGATTTTCAAAAGATAGATTGTTCGACGAAGCCAAGCATAAAGAGTTTTAAAACAATTCGCTATGTTTCTTTTAAGCCCGATGACATCAGTCCTCGGGCTTTTTTATGTTCAAAGCTTCTTTCTTGACAGGTTAAAAATTTGTAAACTCGCAAAACTTTAACCATTGAAAATAAAATTGAAACGAATTGTAGGAGGTCTCTTTCTATTATTTTTACTCCAACCCTTACATCTAGCAGCTCAAGAACTTTCTTTTTATAGGTCTGCTTCACAGTCAGAAAACCTAGAAGATATTCTTGAAAAACCTTTTATTGACTTTGAAGAAAAAGTAAATGAGGGTTCTCTCAATGGTGTCTATTGGATAAAAATTAAAAATATTTCGGAGGAAAAGGCATGTGAAGTAACATCTTCACATATTAAGGAAGTGGTGTGTTTTATTGATGGCTTTATGTTTTCTCCTGTTTCCGGTTCTGTTTTTCCTACTTTCATTTTACCAGCAAATAAAGTGGCGTTTCTAAAGGTGACCTGTGAAATGGAGGCTTTTATTCCTTTTAGGTTTACAAACCATAAGGAATTCAATCAGCAGGAAAACAAAAGTTTACTTACTTCAGGGTTTTATTACGGCTTTACCGTAATGGTATTGGTCATGAACCTGTTTTATTTCTTTAGTTTGAAGGAAAAGAGTTTTCTCCTTTACAGTGTTTTTCTGTTTTTTATTAGTGTCGCTATGTTTCAAAGAGACGGATTTAGTCACTTGCTGTTTGGTCAAAATGCCTACATATATTCTTATTTGGAGATATTAACACATTTTTTTGTAGGCTTAACGGGAACCATATTTGCGATGGATTATTTGAATATGGAAAACTATTGGAAGCAATATAAAACCATACTATTCTCATTAAATGCTTTTGTTTTGATAAGTTTAGTCGTCTATGTCATGACAGATTCGTTCTTAGTAATGAAAGTATCCGAGTTTTTGGTTATTTCCATTTTGATATTAATCTGGTTTACTGCTGTGTTTTTGTTTCGTAAAAACACCTATTCTAAAATCTTTGTAATAGCCTACTTCTTTATATTAATTATGGCTTGTGATTTTTTCATATCTCCACTTATCGGTTGGGCCAATTTGGGCATTACCACCAAGTATATGAAAATAGGAGGGCTTTTGGAAATGATGCTTTTAAGTTATGCGGTTGTCTATAGAATGCGGGAGCTGCACTTGGATTATAAGGTGATGGGGCGTCAACTTTATGACTATACAAAACAACTGACCTCTTTGGAAGATGAACTTCAAAAACTCAATGAAGGAAAAGAAAATGACATTACCGCAGATGTTTTAAGCTCGAGAGAAATAGAGATTTTAGAGCTAATTGCCGCAGGTAAAATAAACAAGGAAATAGCGGAGGAATTATTTATTTCAGTAAATACGGTTAAGTATCACACCAAAAAACTTTATGCTAAACTTAACATTAAAAGCAGAAGTGAAATACAGCCAGGATTTGTTGAATCTTTAAATTGAACTAGCTTTTGTAAAACTAGCTCAAATCGACGTTTAAAGCCATTTCTCCTATTGCCTACCCACAAACTACCCGCAGACTACCCCTATTAAAATTGGATGATCGACTGTTTTGGACGATTTTCGCCATTGTATTTATAGCCATGAAGAAATAATTTTAGTTTAATAGCAGACGCGTTATCCCGCCCCAACGAGATACCAATTGTTCTCTTTGGAGGCGGTGGGTCTGTGAATTAGGATTATTTATGTATTACAAAAGAAAGAGATTTTCCATCGGAAAATCTCTTTCTGCATTTAGTACCGCGGAGCGTGGTAATTGTGGTTCTAATGAGCGTCTACAATATTTATTTTACCTGCCCCTTTCTTAACTAATAGTATAAAAGGAACGCAAACGAGGAAGAGTAATCCTAGTATTAAGAATATAGCTTGCGAAGTACCCTTAATTATTAAAGCCCCTTCTTCAACATGTTATAGCTAGGAGGTATAGTTCTCAGGTCTGACATTCTCAACTGTCCAAAATATCCAAGCGTTATCATTGAGTACAGTTTTCACCCGCTTTCAAGAATGCTGGTCAAACGGAAATGTACAGGGAATTAAATACACTAAGCGTATATGAAAATTCCAATGTCTAGCTTTAATGCAGGGTTTAAGCTAAAGTCAAATGAAGGATAGGGTAGGGCTTACCTGTGCCGTCCTTTTCCGATCTACCTGTTACTTCAAAGCCATGTTTAATGTAAAATGCTAATGCATTCTCGTTTCCCTCGTTTACATCCACATACTTTATACCTATGGTTTCTATGGCGTGTTTTAAGAGTCTTGTTCCAGCTCCTTTTCCTATATAGGAAGAATGTATAAAAAGCATTTCCAAATTCTGTTCCGCAGTACCCATGAATCCAAGAATGTCTCCTTTATGAGTTCTAATGGTTTTTAAAGCCACGGCATCAAAATATTCGTTTAAAATGCGAGGTTTGAAATATTCTATATCCGCCTTCTTTAAAAAATGATGTGTAGCTCTGACAGAGTTCTCCCATAGAGCCAAAAGCTGAGGATACTCCAAAGCTGATGGCGTGTCAAGGTAAAATCTCGTATCCAAATCAGAAGGTGTCATCTATAAGTTCAAAGTTAAGTGCAGCGGCGGCCATGCTACCTGAAGCTATGGCTACGGATAAAGACCTCATATTGGAGTTATCTCCACAGGCAAATATACCTTTGATGTTGGTCTTACCCAAGTTGTCCACTTTAAGAAGTCCCATTTCGGTTAATTCACAACCTAACTTAACGGGCATGGTGGAGTGTTGCTCAAAAGGTATGCTGGCATAAGCCGCTTTCAAATTGGTGATAAAACCATCTTTTAATGAGATGCTTTTTAAATACCCATTTTCATGACTTAAACTTTCTATTTCGGCCGTTATAATTTGGATGTTATGGTCTGCTAATTTTTGGGTTTGTTCTGGCGTAAGTGTTGATGTACCGTTGGTGAAAATAGTTAATTCAGAAGTCCAGTTAGAAATCAATTTGCCGTAGTGGAAGGCCATATCGCCATTGGCTATGATGCCAGTTTTTTCTTTTTTGTATTCATAACCATGGCAATAAGGGCAGTGAATGACAGAGATGCCCCAGCACGCTGCAAGTCCAGGAATGTCTGTCATGATGTCTTTTAGGCCTGTAGCAAAAATTAGTTTTTTGCTTGTGAAATGTCTTCCTGTGCTGGTTTCTACGGTAAAGGTATTTTGAGCCTTATAAATATCTGTCACAGTATCATTCCAAAATCGTACCGTATCATACTTTAATACCTGTGTTTTAGCCAATGCACTTATTTCATGAGGTAGGGAACCGTCATGCGTAATTAAATTATGTGAATGAGGTGTTGGTTTGTTGCAAGGTTTGCCAGCGTCAATAATGAGTACGTTTCTTAAGGCTCTTCCAAGACCCATTGCGGCCGACAAGCCTGCGTAACTTCCTCCTACTATTATGACATCTAATTCGGGCTGGACTTTCATGTGCTAAATTCTGTTTAGTTAATGGAATGGTATCAATTTTTAAGCAAATATAGTTGCCAAAATTTCTATATGCAACATTGTTGCATATAGGGTGTGAAACGTGAAATTCTCATTAACATTTTGAGTAAAACTTTATCTAAGGTTTTAACAATATTTCTGTTGAAAATAGAATAGATTTATATCCCATAAATCAAGTATTTTGAATCAAAAACTTAGTTATTTTTTATTACTTTCTTCTCTTCTTTTTTCATGTGGAGAATTGGAAGATTCGGAACCTATTCCAGAGAATAATGCTACTATTACATTTGGTATTCGGCACGACCGAGATTTGTCGGATTATGAGTTGGTAGCCACAAATTCTGGTATTTATAGTGGTAATGACTATCCTTCATTTTCGCCTGTTGTTAAATTCTGCTATAGTTTAAATGGAAGTAATGAAATAGAATATGTGGCTTCAGGCACCCTTATTTCTTCGGAATGGATTCTTACTGCAGGGCATAATTTTTTTGTAGCAGATGAGCAATCAAGTCCAGGAAAAGTTAATGGAATAAAGGTGTTTTTTGGTAATGACCCCAATGGTGAACCTGAAATGTACGAGGTGGAGAAATTGGTTTTTCACCCTACTTGGATTCAAGACAATGATGGTTTTTTTTATGCCAATGATTTATGTCTTGTTAAGTTAAAAACACCCATGCTGTCCATTAAACCAGCCAATGTAAATTATACCTTAGATATAGAGACTATAGGTTCTAAAGTATGGTTTGCCGGTTTTGGTGATTACAGTCAGCAGATCGGAAGAGACGCGGACGCATTTTCTCCCAAGCATGCTTTTGAAAACATTTTGGATAGGAGAACCACCGGAAAAAGGACCAGCATAAATGGCAAGACTTACCTAGGAGGCCTTTTGGCCATTGATTTCGATTCACCAGACGGTCTGATTAATACGCTTGGTGATAGTTATGAGAGTGAGGATGAAAAGTCATTGGGCGGGGGCACCAGCAGTCCTCAAGCCTTGGAATTGGAAGGAACTACCATTACTGGAGATAGCGGAGGTCCACTTTTTATCAAAACCAGTCAAGGTTGGACCATTATTGGAGTGCTATCTGGTGGAGCAGACGAACCCATAAAAAATCACAAGGATTCTTCCTACGGAGATATTAGCATTTTTATCAGGACAGCCTCAAATGCCAGCTGGATTTCAGAAACCATTAAATAAGGCTATTGCTCTTTCCTAAAGGTATTCCAAAATTTGATGCCGCTGTTCCCAAAAGCCTAAAGCCGAATAGGAGTTAATATGTCCTTTCAAACACCTGTTCCGAAACCAGCTATCCATTAAGAGACTAAGAATTGAGCATTATTAAAGTCCCGTCGTTTTAGCCTGCTACTTATAAATGGGAAGACTAATTCTTGCCGTTTTTTTGATTTGGCAAGAATTTATTAGTGGAGCGGTTTATTCAACCCGGATTATGCGTTGGGGAATCATTATGAGTTTTAATGTGCAATAAATCAGACAATTAAAGGGAATTAGCATAGCACGCTATGGTGATTAAGTTTAATTGGGTGTAGCCTTTGATGAGCTTGACGAAGTATACTGATTTGAAGCAATTTACCTACAGTCCCGATAAAATCGGGAGATTGTCTCATGCATAATCTGGGTTCAATCAAATGCTACTCTTTTGGTGGCGTTAACTTACTGTATGGCACGTTATATTCTTCCATGATATTCCCAAATTCATCAATTAATCTGAATGTAACTCGAGGTTCACTTCCTCCCATGTTAAATGTAAATTCGCCAAAAGCTTTTAGTCCTAAACCAAGATAACCAAACATTTGACTCGATGAATTTTTCGCGATTGCTTCTGGTCCAGGCACTCCTCCTAAGGAAGCAGGTCCAAACTCGTAGAACTCAAATCCTGAATCTCTAGGAATGGTGAAACCGCGTGCACCATGTCGGTCTCCACTTAATAATAGTACGCCTGGGATATTTTCTGTTTCTATAAACTTGTAAATTTCTTCCCGAGCCAGCGTGTCCCAAGTTCCCCATGAGTCTTTTCCTTCAGAGATATAATCGCTCCACATGGTTCCGCTAGAAATAATCTTAAAAGGTGCGGTAGAATGAGCTAAAACATTTTTCAACCAACCAAGTTGTTCTTTCCCCAAATAGGAATGATACTCTCCTCTTTCTTCGTTCTCCCGAAAAGATCTGGTGTCAAGCATTATTATTTCTACCTGACCTATTCGCGTATTGAAGTAAATTCCTTCCGCATCAGTTTTGGGATTGTTCCAGTTTTCACGCCATAAGTTTCGAAGTTCAGCCCTGTCTTCTTTTGTAACCCCTTTAGGTAGACCGCTTAGGTCGTTGTTAAGGTAGTCATGATCATCCCAAGTCGCATATAAAGGAACATTTGCAGAAAGGTTTTTCCAAGCTTGAGAAACATCACGAAGTAAATAGTCAGACCTATGCATGCTCATATTAATCTCTCTGTCATCCACCGCAAGATCACCTAGAAGCATCATCGCAATTGGCCCTCTTTTTAAAATAGCATCCATGAGGTTTGGATTATGAAGTCCTATCTTATGGAAATCTGAAGCAAAAGCTAGTCTTATTTCATTCTTTTCCTCAATTTTTGATGTAGTTTGGAAAGCACCCTCCGCTATTTTGATAGCCTGTGATATTACAACATATTTATACTTCGTTGATGGAGACAAGTCATTTAAGACTAAGCGTTGTTCCTTACCCGCAGCTGTAGGTTTTAATGTGTAAGTATTCTTTTTGTTACTATTTAAAGCAGTTACTACAATCGTATTCGGCAGTAAATTTGATGGTCTAAGCCAAATACTTACCCCATTCTCTTTTATATCTCCTAACATTGGTCCTGCCATTAAGCTTATATCATTTTTGGTGGCAGCCATAATAATTCTCTTGTCCGTAAAGTCAACTTTATTTTTCTCAAAAACACTTCTAGCGTCTAGATAAAATTGTCTAACATTGGAAGGAAGGGTAATATAACTATCCAGCAGCTGGGTATCTATTTCTAAACTTCCTATATGTGCTTCTCTTAGGGAGACGTCGTAACGTTTTGAAACAGCTTCTGCGGTTTGGCAAAAAGAGTTGGTACTTAACAGTGTAACCAGCACAACCGCTAATGGATACGTCAGTTTATTAAATCTCATTATATATACTATTTCGAAGGGTTTGAATTTGAAAATCTGTTTAGAAATCATGGTTTTTCATTGCGTCCAAATTTATGCATTTCAGCTAAGCTTACTTCTTAGCATCAAGATTTAAATGAATCTTTTGTCGACGAAATCATGCCCATCGAATTAGATAATTTGGCTTTCTGAATAACGAACTCAAAATACTCGTTTTGAGCCATAAACCAGTTACAAGTAATGGATTGATTCTTCGGTTAGCATCTTAAAATGCTAGGATGGCAATACGTATTAATATTATTTGCTCTAACAAACAGCCAAAGATCTCATCTTGGTCGGAGACCTAGTAGATTATTATGGAGACCTTTTACGCTTAACGACGCGGTTTTAGCAATTTTTCAGTAGATACAAGTAGACAATTAGGTGTGGCTTAAGATAGCAATTAACCTACCCAAGGCAGGTTAATTACTGCTATCAAAATAAAAAGTCTATCAAGGATTTGTAGACCACAAAGCAGCACTTTTAAGCATTGCTCTTCTCGGTAGTTTTAAACCGGCCAGAATTAATTCAGCAAAATCTTCTGGTTGCAAGACGGTATCCTGGGAATCATTTTTTGCAATACCCAATTCTATGCTCATATCAGATGCTATGGTGCTTGGTGTTAGCGTACAAACTCTAATATTATTTTTACGAACTTCCTTCATTAAGGATTCAGACATCCCTATAACTGCGAATTTGGATGCAGAATAGGCAGAAACATTGGCGTTTCCAGTTAGTCCTGCCGTAGAAGAGACATTAATAATATCACCTTCATTCTTATCTAATAGGTAGGGTAAAACTTCTTTAGTCACATAATACATCCCCATAACATTGGTTTGAATAATTTGACTCCATTGGTTTACTTCCATGTCGTTAAAAGACCCAAAGGCTGCAATTCCAGCGTTATTAACCAATATGTCAACAGTACCTAAAGTATCTATAATACTTTTTATGCTGCTTTTAACTTCCTCATAATTACCAACATCGAAAACCGCATAGGTAGCCTTAACGCCTAACGCCTCCAATTCTGAAACGGTTTCTTTTAAAACTTCTTCATTCCTACCTGTTATGGCTACATCAATGCCTTCTTTAGCAAATGCTAGGGCCGTTGCTTTTCCCAGTCCTCTGCCACCACCAGTAATAATGGCCTTTTTGTTTTTTAAATTGTTCATTTTTAGAATACTTCTTAATGGAAAATTCGCTTTAAAGTTTTACGTAAAATTAGCCATCTCTCTTGCAGTTTTGGGCATTTTGGAACCCATAATCCCCAATAAAACATATTAAATCTTTATCCGCTAACGTAAAAAGTGACATATGGAAAAGATAAAAAATGCGAACTCGTTTATTATTCAAACCTCATTAAGATGCTTCAAGACATCATTCGGGTTTAATCATCGGTGGTGCCAGCTATACTTATTTGGCTCTCATGTTATTCCCTCTTTTTTCGTGGCTTACTTCAGCAAGTCCAAGATGCTCCATTAAGGGTGGAATATACATCGCAAATCTGCCTCGGAGTCCTTTTTTGAGTCCGTACCATCCACCTACTGGATTATTTTCTGAGCGAGCCCAAGCCTCAACGGTTCCTGCTTTCGCAGTTTTTTGTTCGTCTGCACTCGCTAATTCCATCCAGTCACCATGTTTTTTAAGCATTTGGTGTAAATCTTGTAAACAATTTATGTTGTAATGCAATACCGTTTTACCCACAGTACACACCAAAACGTCTTTCTCATCAATATGCATGGTGTATTCAGATGAAAGGGGAGGCGTTTTTAGCGTTAAGGGATTTTCCTTTGTTCCAATTTTTTCTTTGTAGTTCATCCTATTATTATTTAGAGTTTTGGATTAATTCAACTTCTATTAATATGGCCATATTTTTTCAGTGCTTCTTTCCCATACTCATAATCAAAAAAAAAACATTGTGTAATCACGATTGACCTATTAAGCCGTTGAAACCTACAGGGCTTACACCCTTCTAAATAGAAAAGTGGCATTCATGAGCTTTGCCAAAGGTCTTATTTCGATGCATTAAAGCCTGATTTTTTTGAGAACTGCGATTAATTTTTATCTGTATTGATGGCTACAGCAATTTTGGAATCTGCTGTCCCGTAATAAAGAAACCACTTGTTCTGAAAACTAACTAAGCCTTCCACAAAGCATACTTCATTCACTTCCCCAACTTTCTCATAATCTTTGTCAGGATGAATGAAGTAGCTTTTTGTTCTATCTATTAGTTTGTACGGATAGTCTCCGTCAAATAGAGCCTGCCCTGCAGCATAAGTGAATTTGGGTAATTTGGGATCGTTAAAATTGGTAGCATTACTGCCATTGTATATTAACAAAATGCCTTCCTCTTTATATAAGGCAAAAGGGCCGGGTTCCACCAACCTGCTATCAAAGAATCCTGCTCGAGGATGCAGTACCGAAATCATTTTCCCATTTTCCTCGTTTTTGCATACATCCCAGTTTTTCAAATCTTCTGAACTTGCTAAAAATAAATTGGTATCTCCAAAATACATCCAGAACTTCCCATTTATCATTTTTGCAATAGGTCTACCTTCCTTCATTTCTACCACAATAGCTCCCGACTTGGACCATGTATCTTTGTATTCGTCCTCTTTTAAAAGCAATCCGTGTTTTGTCCAGGATACTAAATCTTTGGAAGACGCAATACTTAATCGAGCAGTTTTACCGTCATAGGAAGTATAGGTCATGATATAAGTATGGTCTTTCGTTTCTACGATTCTTGTATCTTCAACGCCATCAAAATAACAGTTGGGGCAGTCTTGTACATAGGTGTCTTCGGAGAATTTCTTGTAATTCCATTCGTATTTTTTCATGAAATCATTTTCTGGGTAAAAGACAGGTGATGATTGTTTTTTGAAATGAAGACCGTCTGAGCTGATGGCTAATCCAATTCGGGAAGTGCCACTTGAGTCTTGAGCTCTATAAAACAGGTAAATTGAATCTCCTTTTGCTACCGCAGAAGGGTTTAATACGTTTCTTTCTTCCCAATTAACCTGTTTTTGTGATATTGGGCATGTGAAAAACAGGTTTGAGGTAGGGTTCAAAATGGGGTTAATGCTATCCACCTTTTCAAAAGCAGTAAATGCCCAATCTGTGGATTCTTCAGTTCCGGAATAGCTTTGTGATACTTTTTTATCACATCCAAAAGTCAAGAATATTAATACTGCAACTATTAGCTTGTGACAATCTTTTAAATTATTCATATATGTTTCATTTTGATAGGGGGGGAGTAGGGATAAGCGTATTGGAAATAAAGAAACGATTACTTCTTATTGAATTGAGTGTGCTTGACATCAAATATAACCATAATAATAATCCAGTGGATGAAAGATTAGGCTGACGCCTTCACCGTTAATTTGTCTATAAAAAGAGCCTTTTTGGTAGTCTATCTGTTCATTTACCGCATACATCCATATAGAAATGAATGCAGTACATGATTTAAAACCAAACCCTACACCTTAAATTTTCACAATGTCAGAAAAGAACAAAATAAATTAATGTTATCATTTTAGATGGATTTACCATCTTCATATGACACTGAAGACCCCAATAACTATAAATCTTTTAGTAATTTGGAGGAAAATATTTCAGTTTCTTCCGCAAAATTTTAACGAAACAAAAATGAGTACAGAAAAAAAAGTATGGTTTATTACTGGTGTATCATCAGGATTAGGTAAAGAGTTAGCTAAAGAGGTATTATCACAAGGGCAGATTGTGGTAGGGACTTTTAGAAAACAAGACCAAGTAGAGGCGTTTAACAACGAAAACCCAGGGAATTCTTTTGGTGTACTTATAGATGTGGCTTCTACACAGATGATTATAGATGGTATTAAAACCATTTTTGATAAATTCGGAAAGATTGATGTTGTGGTGAATAATGCTGGTTATGGTATTATGGGAAGTATCGAAGAAATTTCTGACGAAGAAGTAAGAAGACAATTTGAAGTAAACGTTTTTGGTGTTTTAACTACCATTAGAGCAGTATTACCACAAATGCGTAAGCAGCGTTCTGGTCATATTATTAATATAACTTCTATTGCGGGACGTATCGGTTCTCAAGGTTTAGGAATTTACAACGGGTCCAAATTTGCCTTAGAAGGCATTGGGGAAGCTTTAGCCGCAGAATTAAAGCCGTTAAACATTAAAGTAACTAATGTGGAACCTGGACCATTTAGAACAGAATGGGCTGGAAGTTCAGCAGCTTATGATAACACCAAGATTGACGATTACGAAAGTACGGTAGGTGAGCGAATAAGAGGTTTACAAGGTTTAAATGGAAATCAACCCGGAGATCCAGCAAAAGCGGCAGCTGCTATTTATAAATTAGCACAGCTAGAAGAAGCTCCGGTACATTTACCTTTAGGTAAAATAGCTTATGAAGTTTTCGGAAAAGTAAATAATGGATTAATAGAAGAGTTAGCTAAGTTTGAAGACTTAGGTAAGGCATGTGATTTCGAATAGGTTTCTTTAACCTACTTTTTATAGATAAAAAACCGCTCCAGAGGCGGTTTTTTGTTGTACCATCACACTGGAATTTTACGTTTGGTAATTGTTTTTATATGATTTTTGGATGCTGTGATGTTCTTCCAAAAATAGCTTATAAGAGCGGTATGCCTATACCATACATTTCATTTTAACCCGGTTTATGCATTGGAGAATTGTAATGAGTTTTAAAGTTTAATGAATCAGGCATTTAAACGAGATTAGCATAGCCGTTTACCCTGAGCTTGCCGATGGGAAGCAATTTAGCTACGGTCCCGATAGCTATCGGGAGATTTTCTAATACATAAAGGGGGTTTAAAGAAGTTGGGACTTAAAAGAATTTATGAATAGAATCCTTTCTTGAACGCTGCAGAAGGGACTTGTAACACTTCATTCGACACTAATTGTTGAGTGTTGTTTTTTGTTTATTCAATTTGGCAACTTCAATCGGAATGAATTTCGGCAAATAACTTGGTGTGCAATTTCTGGGGACAACTTCATCTTTGTATAAGCCTGTTTCTTCTCCTATGGAAATGCATCTCTCACGATGCTTTTCTTCCCATTTTCCTATTTGACCAGCGGTATAGTTCATTGCCCATTGTACCTCGGGTTGTTCATTCATTATATTTTTTTCTATTGAAGATAGAAGGTATTCTGTATTTGAGTGGTCGGTATTTCCCATCCATCTTAATCTTGCTTGATAATACCAAAACACTCTGCGTTGTAAAGAAGATGAGCTATTTTCCCAAGACACCATAAGAGAAATTATCTTTTTGTCTTTAGATAATTGATTAGCCATTAACCAATCCATTAAATGAATTCGCTCATCAAATTCGTGCTTTTGAATATCTTGGTCAAGTTTGTCAATCACTTCTTTATTTAGAGATTTTTTATCCATTATTAGGATAGCTAACTGACGTGGTAAAAATTCGTTAGTAGACCAAAGTTCCATAGCTACATCATGGTCCTTTTTCAATTCTTTTGCAATTTTTCTCAAATCTCCCAATTTGGTTGTTTGCTTATCGATTTGATTATATATGTTTTTTGCTTTTGAAGAAAGTTCCATATTGTTTTTGAATTCTGACTGACGCTTTTGTTTTACGTTTATACACAACTGATTGTGAATTGTAGCTCCTAATTAATCAAACCGAATTTATCAATTTGTTTTTGAATTCGTTTTACTATACCGAGCTTTCTTTTTTTTGTCAAAGAAGGGGGTGTACTTCGCCCTGCCAACTGGATTGACTACTTCAATGGATAATGTTTCTACTTTTTGCCTGATTAAATTTGAGTTATAAGTGAACAAAATACTCAAAGGGAGTACTCTTTTGGAATAATAAATATTCTGAACGGGGTTTCTGATAAATCAGAACCGCCACTTAAGTTATAATTCACACTCCAACCGCAGCGGCCGACCGTCAGGATTACACTCATTCTATTAAGCAACAATCAAGAATTTGGCCTTACAATGTGTTTTTAATTTTAAGGATTTTGTTTATTAGAGCTTAAACATTAAAGTATCAAGTTGGTGGGCTAGGCTATATTCTGGCGAATTATCAAAAAAGAGCGTTCAGCTAATAAACCACCTCATCAGAACTGGCACGTCAAGTGCCTTATGAAGGCCGTGGCATTGTGGTATGACCTATCGGCGTACCTAAGGCTATACGTCTATTTGACAGGGAACAGGCTTTCAACTAAACTAAAGCTCCATTTGCACCAATTACTTGACCAGAAATCCATTTAGAATCATCACTCGCTAAGAACAAAACTACTCTAGCAATATCAATGGGTTCCGCTAATCGATTAAAGGCATTCATAGCACTCAGTTTATCTATAGTTTCTTGCGATTTTCCATTTAAGAATAATGCCGTTGCTGTTGCACCTGGAGCAATGGCATTAACAGAAATCCCTCTTCCTATTTCTTTAGAAAAAACTTTTGTCATTTGCTCAACGGCTGCTTTGGTGGCAGAATATAAAGCGTATTTTGGAAACATTAATTTGGCCGTGCTTGAGGAAAAATTAATGATATTCCCGTTGTCTGCTAGTTTACTGTCCGCTTCTTGAAGTGTGTTAAAAATACCTCTAACATTTACGTCAAAAAGTTTAGTGAATTCTTCCTGTGTATTATCCTTTAAAAATTCATTGTACATAATACCAGCATTGTTTACCAAAACATCTACTTTACCGTAAGCTTCAATCGTTTTATCAAATAGATTGGTAACGTCATTTCTTTGACTGACATCTGCTCTAATCGCCAAAGCTGTGCCGCCATTTTGGATAATACTTTCTACGGTATTATTTGCTTCATCTTCGCTATTTGAATGATTGACAATTACTTTTGCACCATTTTCAGCTAAAAGAATGGCAACTTCTTTTCCTATTCCTCTAGAAGCTCCTGTTACGATAATTACTTTATTTTTAACCTTCATCATGTTTTGTTTTCTTAAATAGGAAATTTGGGGGATAGACACCTTAGCCCACTCCCATGATTGAGATAATATTTATGATTTGACCTATGCTTTTAAAGAAATCAGCTTGTTGGCTACTAGTGCCAGATTGCTTTCATTGATTTCTGGTTTTGTGGCAAGGGGATATAATTGTGCACCTGGTCTACTAATAAAAGCTCCTCTCCAGCCAGCCCAGAGTGCCCCAGCAATATCCCAACCATGAGCGGCTACCAAAAGACTTTCAGAGGGTTTTATATCCATTTTTCTTGCTGCCCAGTCGTAGGCATCTGAATGGGGCTTGAATTTACCCATGTCTTCAATGCTTAATCTTTCTTCGAAATAGTCTAACAAACCAGCGTTTTCAAATTGTGTTTTCACACCTTTATTTGAAGAATTGGTAAAGGAAACTAACTTATAACCAGCATCTTTTAATTTTTGTAAAGATGCTTTAACTTCTGGATGTGCCGGCAAGGAACGTATAGGTCCCAAAATAGCATCTTGAGCCTCTTTTTCCGTAATAGAGATACCGTGGTTGGCTGCTACCATTTGCAAGGCTGCCGCTCCAATGATTCCAAAATCATTGTATTGCCTTCCTACGGTTGTAACTAAAGAATATTGCAGCATCGTGGTAAACCATAAGGGCAATAATTCGCTTCTTCCTCCGAGTAAGTTTCCAACACTTGTTTTCATCGCTGTTAAGTCTAGTAGCGTTTCATTAACATCAAAAAATAATACTTTAGGCCGTATCGCTAAGGCTTCTGTATCCTGCGTGTTTACACTTGTTCCTGCAAATCCTAAATGAGGAATTGTACTACCAGTAATTCCAAGCAAAGCTGTCTTTTTGATAAAATTTCTTCTGTTGTTTTTCATCGTTTGTGTAATTGTTTTAAAACATTCTATTCGGTATGTTTATGTATAAAAAAATTAAGATTTTAATTGATTGAGGTATAATGCCAAACCTGAAATATACTGGTCAAGAATAATGTCATTATCATATAGTTTTCTAATTCCTCTAATTCCTTCAAAAGCACTAATTAAATAAATGGCTACGGCTTCGCTCGGAATTTCTTTTTTTATAACGTTTTGATTTTTACCTTTTTCAATAAGAATGACAAGTGCTTCTTTCCATTTTTCAATAATGTTTTTTAAAGCCAATTGATAACTACTTTCATAATTGCCAATTTCGTTGATAAAGTTATTCATAGGGCATCCATGTTGCTTATCATAAAAAGGGAAGGACTTAATTCTATTTAAAAAAGTAGTCTCTAAAATTTCCATGGGGTTTCCAGCTCCTTTTAAGGGTAAAATCATACCATCGTAAACTCGTTTTTGAATTTTCAATTCAATGACTTCTAAGCCAAGCTGGTGTTTGTTTTCGTAATGGTGGTAGAAAGCCCCTTTAGACATTTTGGCAGCTTTCATTACATCATTTACACTGGTAGACTTAAACCCATTTTCATAAAAAAGCTTAAAGGCGTGGTGAATAATATGCTGCTTGGTTATTTCCGACTTTAATTCTTGCTCCATACTGCAAATATATATATAAAAAGTACAGGTGGAATGTTTTATGTTTGTTTTCATTTGGTGCCAAGCCAAAAGCTTTAAAATGCTTGAGCTAAAAGATTAGAAAGCAGGGGAGGGTTTGAGTTCAACTCCGGTTTTGTCGGATCTCAAAATAATCAAAGTTTTAATCCCTGCATTCGAGCCTAATTATTAGCAGTAGTTATTACTTCTTTTATCAAGGGATTAAATGCAAGGCATAAATTAAGCCGAATAGGATATGCTTTTATCGGAACCAAATCCATCACGAATAATAAATATTTAGCCTTTCATTGACCTTCCTGTAAAGTCCATTGGTAAACATGCTGTTTTACTTATTTGATTAAAATATTCGGTTTCGCCAATACTCCCCATAAATAAACGGTCTCCGTAATTTTTAGCAATATGAATTCCACAAGGCATTTTATCATCAACGTTAAACCCGGTTTATGCATTGGAGAATAGTAATGAGTTTTAAAGTGGAATAAATCAGACATTTAAACGAGATTAGCATAGCACCGTTCTGTTAAATGAGTTTACGATTTGATTTTAAGCAATTTAGCTACGGTCCTGATAAAATCGGGAGATTTTCTGATGAATAAAGGGGGTTAAAACATATAGATATTCCGGTTTAAAGTGAGTCACTGATTCCGGCTCAAAGTGAGCCACTTTTTAGGCTTTAATAATAAATGATTTGATGGTAATCTTAGTAGCATAAAAAACATCAGGATGGCAAATCAAATATTATCTATGAACAAATCACATTTAATTCTACAGCTTCTGATAGCAGGTATACCACGCCGCTGTATAAGTAGGACGGTGTTTATCTCTCGGAATTAGGTTGATAAATATGCTATTTGCGGCTCAAGCCTACAGTTTAATAGACTTCTAAAAGCTTCCTGAATCAGAGCTTTATGAGATAGTTCAGCCAAGCTATAAACCAGTAGTCTCATAGCCACAACTATACGAACATTGAATTATCAGGCTGTCCATGACAGCCTGATTTTAGAAGGACAGAAAGCTTGAACTATGATAGAGCAAGCTTTACAAGTTAAAAACCTTCCTGCAGCTCGCCGAAAGGTAGAGTTCAATCCCGATAGTAATTGGGACTCAAATGAATGCTTGCTGAGTTTATCGAAGCACCGAGGCCTTAAACGCTTCATTTGAGCCTAATTGTTGGCGGTAGGCGTTTTTGTCGTTTGATTTTCAGTTACTTATATCAATCCATTGTCAATTAAGTCTAAAACGGTGTGTCTTTTATTTTCTATCCTATTGTTAATACAAGTTTCAATAATTGCTTTAACTCCGTTAATATAGGAATCATGTCCCAAAACCTTTGTCTCTATTATTACCTCGTCATTATTATCTTTAATAACAATTTTATGATAAGCATGTCTTCCTAAAAACTCTTGAGGAATACCAATTTGATTCCTTTGATTTTCAGGGTCTCTTATTGATAAGATTCTATCTCGTTGAACTTTTAAGTAGTCAGCAAAATTATAAGCCGTTCCTGGTTCCGTAATTTTTGTCGATTGATGAGATTCTGTTATAGAAATATCATAATTTTCAAAGTTGCTTCCAAATATATTCATCATCCTAAGGGTCTTTAATAATAAGATGGAAGTGTTTGGACATATAACTAGAGGAAAATCAGGGGACATTTTCTCTGTTTCTAAACCAGTAGAAAGCTCTATAAGAACAGATTTAGTCTTGGAGCAAATTGCTATGCATTCATTTAGTTGTCGTCCTGAACCTGCATGAATGAGCATAAACTTTTCATTTAAGGTCTTATTTGGAGTCTCCCACTTTATCAGTTCAAAAGATGGGAATGATAAATTAGAAGATAGAATTGCATTTGCTAATTTTCCTGAACCAACAATAAATATTTTCATTCTTTCCATTTCATTCAAATACATTCTACTCTAATAAATCAACATAGTTCGGTTTTGTCCTTACTGCTAAGGCGATTGGATATGACGGTTCCAACCATGTTGAGGCTCTGAACATTATGCAACACATTGTGTACCTTGAATGGCGAATTTAGTTCTTTAACAGAACAATCCAAAGAGTGAAAGACTGGGTGCGTAGTCCCATAAGCGAGCGAGTCGTTACCCTAAACAAAGTAGGTGGCATGGGTGGGTCAGGTGACTGACTATCTGAAGTAATCGGATCGCCGAGTCTTAAGTATTTTACGTCCTTCGCCGATAGAACAACAAAATGAGGTTGAAATAAGCCTGCCCTGCAGCTCAAAGTCCTTCCGATAGCTATCGGAATTAAAGACTACCATTAGCTTGAAAAGTTAAGGTTACGAAAGTATGCTGGATTATTATCGCCGTTTACAACCAGAGATTTAGAACGGGAACGCCAAGTTCGCCGTACCGATAGCTATCGGTACGAGACCCGTACGTACGGTGGTGAGACCGGGCTGGCGTACCAGAGCCCCAGCCCATCATGTTCTATTGATGGGTCGGGCTACTCGATAACCGGTTCGTGCTTCTTCTCTGTCGTGTTGTTGTCTGTCCATTTAGCAGTGTCTTTGTGCGTTGGCTTGGTGGCTCTTTTGCAAAACTTGGCTTGTGTGTTGGGCTTGTGCGGTTTTGCAAATGTGCCACCAAATGCGTAGGCTGTTAGTCAAATTTTATTTCAATTAAGTTTTGATGTGAGTTAAGTGTAATTCGTTTTGTTTCCTTGCCGTTTGAAACTAAAATCAATTTTCCTTCATAAGTTTGTTTGTCAAGTTCTAAAGGTGTCGAGCCAAGTTTTTGAAATGTGGATGTCAAAACGGATGCAGAGCCATTTGTCGTAATAATTTTATAATTGTTGGATGATACTGTTCTGTCGATACTCTGGCTGTTCGGAACATATTTCTGATGCTCCGAGGGGATTGATTTTGAATTTTTGGACGAATTTCCATATAACGCTGGTGGTGGAATAACTGAATATTCACTGTTACATAACCATTTGAGTGTTTCTAAATAGAAATTAAGCGATGTTGAGTTTAGTTTATAAAGTCTATTAAATAAAGCAGATTGATTAGGATTTAGAAAGTCCTGAATTGTAAAAAGGAAATTGTCAAGTGTGTTGAAGCCACCTTGCATTACTTCACGCCAAAGAGTTTTGTCATGTTTGAGAGCTTCTAAAGCTGTTATCATAACCCAAAACGAAAATCTGTCCATTTCGGAGCTAAAATTATTTAGTGTTCTTTTAGGATGCTGAAATTCACTTCTGCCTTTCTCAATAGATTTCTTATGAGCTAAATCGGGAACATACATTCCATCATAGTCAATCAGTTTAACCTGAAAATCGTCAGATGTCCCTGAAATAATGATATTACCACATTGAATATCGCCATGACCTATTTTGTTTCTTTCCAAATCTTCTGATACTGAAACCAATTGTGCTTGCAATTCTGTCAATACTTTGTTTTCACTTAAATGATTTGAAACGAATTGGTTAATGAGTAGTCCGTTCATCCATTCCATTTTCAGAATTGGAAATGAGTTCCCATTAATAGATATTTCATTTTCTATAAATTCACATTCAGTTTTCCATGATGAATGGATGTTTTTTAGATAACTACATATTGCTTTGTAGCGATTTATTGTTTCGTCTTCAACCGACAAAAAACATCTAATAGCATATGTTCTACCATTCAGCGAACCTTTAAAGACTGCTGCAAATGCACCTGAACCAAATAAGTAAACCTTAATTGGTGATGTTCTCGATGGAATTAGATTTATACCATTTAAAGACCTAAAAGCACTACCGCCTTTCTTTTGTATCAGTTGGTTGTATTCACCAATGGTTGGATAATTCTTAGCCATTACTACTTCTTATCTTTTTTCTTTTGTTGATATTCATTCCAAGTTTTTTCAGATTGTGCTCCCCATATGCCATCTGCGGTTACTTTATAGCCAGCTTTAATTAACTCTTCCTGTCTTTTCTTGGCTTCTTCCTTGGATATGGTTTGACTTGTTTTGGTCGGCTCAGTCTTTTCTTCTTTTGGTTCTTCCTTTGATTGAGTTAAATCGGTGATTTTACTTTTAAGTGTTTGAATTTCTGATTTCAAATCACCAATTGTATTTTCATACTTTTCAATAATTACATTTTCTGATTTCGCTTTCGCATTTGAAATATCATCTTTAGAATTCCTTGGTCGCAAAAAATACATTAGTAGTATGTTTACCATCAAAAGGCTAATTGCTACCATCAGTAGCATTTCGTGTAGTTTTAGTTTTTTTTTGACTTGATGAAAGTCTTGAGCGACCCCATTAAATTGGTTTCTGATTTCATTTATTTCCATGTCATTATAATTTGTTTGCTTTTTTTGTTGTAAGGATGTTGGGATAAATTCTTCTTCTTTTTCTTTTGGAAAAGAAAAATCTTTTGGCGGAAGAATTGGCTTTAAATCTGCCATATTATTAAGTGGAATAATGATAGCTGAAATGTCATCTTCCTGGAGTTCTTTATTTTCCCAATATTTTAAACAGAATTCATGTAATTGCTCAAAATTCCTAATTCCTAAAAGTTCTGTTATTGTAGATGGCTTTTTCAGAATAAGCCTACTAAGAGCATCCGTGGCTAAAATCAGAACATCCGAAGGCGAAAATTCAAGGGTTCTTTGCTTAAAAAATGTTTCATCAATTTTATTTTGTAAAAGTTGCTCGGTATTAATGAAATAATTATTAGCGTCTAAACTATCCACATCAGCAAAAGGAAATGGAGTAATTTTGTTTTCAGAGTTTAGTAAAAATAAATTTGTATCACCGCATGAAATTACGTCAAGTTTGTTTTGCACTGTGAATTGCAAACCAATAAAGGTGGCTGTGCCACCTTTATTTTGTTTTGCTTTTTCTAACGATGCTTTAGCTGGATTGGTGCTGAATTCGAATTTTGCACTTTTGTATAATTCTACCTGCTTGGTAAATGAAGTTATAAGCTCATTTGTATTGAATATTGGGTTTGCTACAAATTCTTTTGTAATTATCTCTGCCCAAATTTCGGAATTGAAACTCTGTGTTGTTCCATCTGCTAATGCAAAAGTTGTCCTTTCTGAATTTACTGCATACTTATCCTGTATGTATTTAAATTCATAAGATGCTCTTTTGTGAAGTTGTAAAACTGTTATGCCCATTACTGTGGTGTTCCGATATTTAAGAAGTTAATTAAGTCTGTGGCATTACCATTGAAAACATAACCTTTTGCATTATGTCGAATGTCATACCCTTTCTGTTGGGCTATTCTTATCATGTTTTCATCAAGTGGCGTGGACATCTCGAATAGAAGCCTTTCAAATTTGTCACCTGTATTTACTTCACTTGGGAATAATAATTTGTCACCTGCTCTTGTCGAAATATGAATGTTTAAAACGCTAACTGAACCGTAGTTGGTTCTCAAGCTTTTTATTTGCTCTACCTGACTTTTTAAAGCATTAAAATTGCTTCCTGCGTCAGTGGCTTCACCGTCAGTTATGTTAATAATGATGGGTGGATGGCAGTCTCTATGATTTCCCCAGTTTATCCAGTCATTACAAAGTCGTTTAGCATTTTCAAAAGCCTTTGTCATTGGGGTATTACTCACCGAATAAGGTTTAATCCAAATGGGTTTATCGTTTTCTTGACCAAGAGGAAACTCAAAAATATTTTTAATTGAAACTACCCATTTCCCTGATAGTTGACCTTCCCAGCCTGATTGAACAACATTTTTCTGTTTGCCATATCCTATAATGGCAATTTCAAATCGGTTTTTGAGTTCGCCACCGCTTCCAATGCAACGTAAACCAACTTCATACAAAATGTCGTTGATTGCATTAGTAACTTCGACCGCTTTTGTATGCGAAGCATTGCCGAATTTTTCATTCATTGAACCGCTTTGGTCAATTAAGTAAACAAGTAAGCAAGGGTTCGTGCTGCTGATTGTAAGATTTCTAATATCGTGCATATTGATTGATTTTATTTGTATAAATCACCGTCCTTGTAACCGCCAGAGTTAGATGGGTTTTCAGTTGATGAATAATTTGTCGTTGGGTTATTGTGTCCTCCGCTGTATCCTCCTTGATAACCGCCTGATGTTCCTGTATTTTGTCCACCTTGGAAAGGTTGTCCACCAATTGATTGAATTCCTTTTGGATTTTCACCGTATTGGTTTGGTCCGGGTTGTCCGTCTTGGAAAAGCATCCATAATGCATAAAAAGGGATTAGTTGCCACCAACCGCTATTCCCAACATCATGACATCTTTTAGCCCCTTGAGCCCAAATAAACCATAAGTATGGAATATAGAAAAGAAATAGAATTGCAAATATTCCGTCATCTCCTGATGAGCCAGAGATTGCACCTACTATAAATGCTATTACATAAAAGATAAAAGTGCCAATAAGGTGACTTAGACCGTACTCTAATCTTCTGATACGACCTTCAAATGAGAATGGATTTTTGAACATGTTGTTTGATTTTAATTGTTATTAATTATTGATTTTGATTTATTTACAAAGTTCGTTATAGGCTTGTAATACATTCTTATTTCCTAACTCGATAGCCTTTTTCAAGTCAGGACAACCATCTTGCCCAAGTGACAATTTTGCAATACCTCTATTTCCTAGTGCCATACTGGTAAATTCAGTATTGTAATTGTCATATTTGATTGTTTGTGTAAAATCTATGATTGCACCTGCGTAGTCTTCTATTTGAAGTTTGGCAAATCCTCTATTATTGCATGCCTTATAATAATCAGGGCGGAGTTTAATCGCTTCGGTATAGTCTGCTATTGCTCCTTTATAATTATTCAAATATCGTTTGTTCAAACCTCTATTGTAATATGCTTCTGACTTCATGTAACTATCTTCTACAGGGTAGTTTTCAATAGCTTTTGTATAAAGACTTATTGCTGCTTCACGGTTTCCGGCTTCTGATTGCATTTTTCCATCATTGTAATATTTTACAGCAAGGTCATGTTTTGAAACATAGTTACCCATTGTGTTTACCATTCCTTTATCTTTTATGGAATAGATGATGTCTAAAAACTCTTTTTGGTCATACTTAAATTCATCCTTGTAAGAGTAGCAATAGGTTATTAAGCTGGCATTTTTGCCAAAGTAGAAGGCAAACATTCCGACCAAATTCCCCTTAATACTTATTCCCATGTCATAGGTGAAAATTAATATTTTATTCTTCGCATCATAATAGTTTTTTCCGACTTTAAGCTCTACTCCAAATTTACCATTAACTAGATTTTCAATTACTTTTTCAAATTGAGGTTTGTTGGTGAAGTATTCCTGAACTTTTTTGATTTCATCTTCATTTGATGAGGTCGCATAAACATTCTTAAAAAGTATGTATGGGTAATCCATATCAGCATTTCCGATTTTCTGATAACAAGCATCAAATTGAATATCTTTTCTATATTCTAAAAAGTCTTTTACATCTTTCATTCGCTGTTGCAATACCTCTTTAGGTAATCTTTTCCAAGTTTTGTCAAAACTTAGTGTGAAACCCAATGGGCTTTCATAAGCCGTTTGGGCAAGCGTTAGCTTGCTCAAACAAAATGTCAATATGATGATTAAACCTATTCTCATTTTTCTGTTTCTACAAATATGGTTTTGATGTAAATCCAATTACTATCAAAAATTCTCCAGTCTCCACGGTGATTGATAACAAGATATAAGATGAGTTCGTCTTTCATGTCGTAAATATTAAATGTCCGTTCATCTTTAACAGTCAAATAGCATGAATAACCTCCATATTCATCCTCAATGTATGTCCTGTTCTTGTATTGTATTGGTAGATTGGTTTTTGCTGTGGATGTTGTCGTATAGCCACTTTGGGCTTTATTGGTAGGGTAGGTGTAAGTGCTGTAATAAAATGTATTGTATTTGCTATCAGGTTCTATCCATCCAGGTTTACCAGTATATGGGTTTGTATTTCCTTTCGTGGAAAAGTTGTCACGATTTGTTGAGTTGGGTGCTGTCCTGAAATACGGTTGAACATAAGTGCCGTCTTTACGATAATAACCGCTCACCTTAACGTGTCGAGGGTTTGTCTGGGCAAAAGTTGAAAATGTCGTGGAAAGAAATAGAAGAACAAACAGGATTGATTTTGTGAAAGTCACTGTCCGCTGTTGCCAAGTGCGTTTGGGCAAAAGCAAATGTGCTGCAACTGTGTCGGCTTGTGCGATGGGTTGCAGCTCTTTTGATTTTGCTGAAGCGTTGGCTTGTCTGTTCATTTTTCTGTCGTTATTTTCCTGTTCGTGTCGTCTTTTAGCATGACCGGTAACATTAGCGTAGATCTACTTTTGGCTTGAGGTGTGTCTCCCGATAGCTATCGGGAGCGTTATTGTCTGGACTTCTTCAAGTTCTAATTTGAACTACTTTTTATCAAAAATATCGAAATTATCCATAAAGTCTAATGGACTCTTCACTGTTTTATTATTAACGGCCAAAACATGGGTATAAACCTCGGTAGTCTTGCTACTGCTGTGACCTAGCATACTCTGAATTAACCGTAAATTAACACCTTCTTGCAGCAAATGTCCGAGCGTCGGCCGGTAGCGAAACTATGCCTTAGTGTATGTACCGTTCCCCATGGATTTGTACCCGATTGCTCAATAGCATTTCTTAAGACTTTTTGAATACTTTTTGTTGAATATTGTCCTCCATCCTGCCCCTCAAAAAGCCAATAGGACGGTCTATGAGCTTTAAAATAAATTCTTAATACATCTTGGTGATAGTACCGTTTTTCTATCTTTTTTCCCTTTGGAATCTTTTACAAAAATGTAACCCTCATCACTATGGATATCTGCTATTCGTAAGTTAATAGCCTCGCTAATTCTAAGGCCAGCACTATAAATGGTGAGCAATACCGCTTTGTGCTTGATGTTTTTAGGTGCGGTCACAATCTTCAATACTTCCTCTTTGCTAAATATATTTGGCAGTGATTTCGACTTATTGGGTCTTTGAATGTCATAGTATTCCCTTGGCCTGCCTAAGACATGCTCATAATACGCCTTTATGGCATTTATCACCATGTTTTGTTTGCTATCGGATATCTTATACTTCGTTTTTAGATGATAAACGTATGACTCAATCTCGTCTTTTGTGATTTCACGAAAATCTCTAGACTTAAAAAAACTAAAGAAATAGCTTAGTTCTCCTAAGTAATTTTTAATAGTAGCTCTACTGAATGATTTTAAAATAAACTTTTGTTCACAGAGAGCCATGGCGTTCTTTTGCGATTCATCCAATATTACCTTTGGATTTTTAATTATCTTATTATCAATATCTTGAACCGTAAAGCGACCTTTGAATCTAGTGGCAATTAGCCTTTTGTTTTCCTTTGTGTTTATTAAGCTCCAAAGCTTCTGAGTGGGATGATAGAAAGAAGAATTTTGAGATTTTATTCATTTCCTATCATCTTCCATTGCATATGGAATATAGCGTTTAAACCGTTGGCTTCTGGGCTGAGGGGTGTACACGATAACAAGCTGCATCTTTTTCTTATTAATAAGTGGTAAATAAAAAGAAAGGAATTGAATAAAACCCGAATACAAATGCTTATAATCGTTTACAAACGTTTCTTAACCGTTAGTAACGGATATTGTAATATTTGACCTAATGACTTAGTTTTATGCCATATAAATTCATTAGTCGTTTCATAATATGTCAAAATGTAAAATTTGCAAGACAAAATTGGTGGGAAGAAAGGACAAGTTATTTTGCTCTATTAAGTGTAAGAATTTGTACCATGTTAGCTTAAGAGCCGTTACCACCAAAGAAGCCTTTGCCATAGATAGGCATTTGCATAGAAACAGGTCTATACTTTTAGAAATAAAGGGTACAAAACTCAAGGTGCCAAGAATACGTTTAGAAGAGAAGAAATTTCATTTCAAATACATGACCCATTATCACCTCAATTCTCAAGGGAAAACCTTACATTATTGTTATGATTTTGGATGGATGGATTTCTCAGATGATGAAATATTGATAGTTAGAAGTTAAATAAAAACCACCTCATCTACGATATCTTGACCCATTTCTTTATTGATGAGGCTAATCAATTTCGATTTAGCCAATACCAGTTCTTGGCGGAGTGGGGCAGAGGTAATCCTCAGAAAAAGCGTGCTGCTTTTAATAAATATCTTGTCGGTTCTGGATGCTATCGTTTGGCCCATTATTTTCTCCCATGAGGCCACAAGGTGGGTTTCGTTGTATTTGGATTTTAGATTAAAAGATTCCAAGAAGTCATTTAAGGCATCTTTCAAAGGCATAGCCTGACTATTTCTGGTACTTTTTCTCACTGATTTATATTGATTCACTGTTTACCTAAGTTACGAAAAAATGCCGCATTTGCAAGTTCCGTGTGGGTGATAAAAAAAGAAAACCTGCCAGACCATTACGCCGACAGGTTTAAATAAAGTGGGTAAAATTATTTCTTTTTACCTATAGCATTTTTCTCAAAAGTAAGCTTAGCAGCTCCACCAGTTGAAATAGTAACGGTATCGTCTTCTGTACTCACTACTTTGCCATGAAGACCACCAGAGGTTACTACCTCATCGCCTGGCTTCAGTTCATTCACCATTTTTTGTTGGTCTTTTTGTTTCTTTTGCTGTGGTCTAATCATGAAAAAATACATGACCGCAAACATACCTGCCATAAGAATTAAAAAACTATAATTTCCTGCTCCAGCATCTGCTTGTAGTAATACCATTTTAATTAGTTTAAGTTTAATATTTTATTTCAAAGATTGATTATTGAGCTGTAGCAGTAGAATCTGCCGCCAGCACGGTAGCGGTAAAAGAAAGTGTTTCTTGACTGTTTGTAGCATTAGATATAACACCCACTGTCTTTTTATTGACACCTACTTTTCCGGCACTATTAAAGTTTATAACAATTTCGTCCGACTGACCCACACCCACCATTCCTACTGGCTTAGAAGCTACTGTGCAGCCACATGAAACATTTACAGCTGTAATTTGAAGAGGGTCTGTACCTGTATTTGTGAATTTAAAAGCATGGCTTACTTGGTCACCTTCGTTAAGTGTACCAAAATCGAAGTTTGATTCTTCAAACGCTATCACCGCATTAGAAGTAGTTGCCGCTTCAGCTCCTTCGGTGCTGTCACTGCTCGTATTACAAGAGAAAAGAACAAGGCCTAAAAAAAGGCTAGCAAGGATTTTCATGATTTAGATTTTATTTGGGACATTAAGTTTTCTACATCTTCCAGTAATTTTTCAGCCTTTTGACGTGCCTCATTCACTACTTTTTTTCCGTCGGCTTTGGCTTTACTATCTACATCTTTTCCGCCTGCCATTTCTATGGCTACTTCGTCGCCTCTTTCTATAAGGTCTGCTATAAATTCTTCTAGCTGACCTCGGTATTTACCTAGCTTTTCTGCTAGTCTGTCTCTAGTGATTTCACCTTTTTCTGGTGCATATAATATGCCTATGGCCGTACCGGCGGCTATACCAGCTAAGAAAGCGAAAAACGAACCTGATGATTTGCTCATATCTATAATTGATTTAGTGCTTAAAATTATCTCAAAAAGCCATTTAAGGCAATTTTTACCGTTTATTTATTATCTAACATGCCACGTCCAGACTTCTTGATTTCGCCATTAGAAACCAACTCTTTCGATAGTTTATCTAAAACACCATTCACAAACTGCCCACTTTTAGGTGTACTGTATTCTTTGGCTATTTCAATAATCTCATTAATGGTCACTTTTACAGGAATACCAGAACACTCCATCATTTCTACCAGTGCCATTTTCAAAAGAATCTTGTCTGTCTCTGATATTCTATCATACTCCCAGTTTTTTAAACTTGGCAATATCATTTTCATCAGTTTATTTTCTTCTTTAACGCAGTTTTTGAAGAGTATCATCAAAAAATCTTTGCGTTCTTGCCATGTTTCATCTGCTCTAGCTATGGTGAGTTCTTTAGTTTCTTCATAATTCTGGAAACTGTGAGCCACCATGGCTCTTAGGGTTTCTTTGTCTTCCGACCAATAGAGGTGGTATCTTTCAAAGAAGTTGCTAGAAATATCATTTTTTAGAAAAACATTTTTTACTAAGTATTTCAACAAAGCAATCTCTTCCTCTAATGTATGATTTAGGTTTTGACAGTATTCTTGGTATTTAGGATTGACTTTTAGAACCTGATTGTAAAGACTTTTTACAAAGTCAATCTCTTCGTCCCAGTTGAACCCTAATCTTAAGTTAAGCAGTTCAAAGTCTTTATTAACATCAAGTTCCTTCAATAGTTTGTTAGAACTCAATCTACTTTTACCTTCATGATGAATATCTTTGTCTGCCATTTCTGCCAGAGCCACATAAAGGTTCATGAGCATAAGATAAACTTCAAAAACCTTATCGGCATCTTTCAAAGTTCTTATGGTAAAGTTATCAAAATCTGTCCGATTTCTTTCTAAAAAGAAGCTACTGGCTTTTCTTACGACTTCTTTTACTTCTTTTGGTAGCTCAAAATCTTCGGTATCACCTGCTATCGAGAAATCGTCTTGAAGCTGCTGAAGTCCCAGTCTTGTTAAACCCTGTAATTTTACTCTATCCTGAACTTCCATGGAGTTTAGATCCGGTGCAAAAGCCTCGTGGATTAAGTCTTGAGCTAATAGAAAATTAGCTTTTTTAGACTGCTCGTAGGCATATAAAGATTGCATAGCCCTAATTCGAATCAGACGTCTGTTCAGCATATTTGGTCAAAGAACTGTTAATTGTGCCGCAAAGATAATTAAAAGGATTTGAAGATAAATGGCTAATTCGGCCTAATTTTGAAAGTATCTCATATAATTAATCTAAGAATTGGCCTTGAGCTACAAAACACATCGTATTTTTATCTCTTTTTTACTGCTTTGCCTTTCGCTAAGTAGTTTGCCGCTTTCGGCTCAAAACAAGCTCAGTTCACAGGAAGCGAAGAAAGACTTGGACTTTCTGTATAAAAAAATGATGCAGATTCATCCTGGATTGTTCCGGTATCAGAAGGCAGAAGATTACGAAAATATCTTTAAAGAGATTAAGGAGTCTTTAGTGGATTCTGTGAGTTATTTGGACTTTTTTAATAAAATGGCTCCTTTAGTTTATGAGGTAAAGGATTTACATACCAGTCACACGCACAGTAAATCTTGGAGCAAGGAGCATCCCAATGTCCTGCCGTTCATTACAAAAAACATAGCGGATAAGAATTTAATTCAATATAACGCATCTTCAGATACGACCTTCTTAAAAGGACTGGAGTTAATAGAAATTGACGGAAAGCCTATAGCGGAAATTAGAGATGAACTGAAACAGAAAATAGGAACAGATAATGGGAATATTGTGGCAAAAGAGCTCTATTCCTCTAGACTGCTTTATGCCTATTACCCCAAATATTTTGAATTAAAGGATTCTGTAAGTCTAGTAACACGCAGTATTGAAAATGACTCCATAACACCTTTTAAACTGGCCACGATATCCAAAAAGAAGATGGGGGCTATCATTGCCATGCAATATCCAAAACAGCTTAGGAAAAATCTCCATTACAGCGTGATAGATTCGAGTTTATCCTTGGCTAAAATTGATATTACATCTTTTGTGTTAAAAAACTCACCACTAGATGTTTTTCAATCCAAGTTTGGAAGAAAACTAAAGAAGAATTTCAAACAAATAAAAAAAGATGGTATTGAGAATTTGGTGGTGGATTTAAGAAGTAACGGTGGTGGCTATATTCCTAATGTGGGTAAGGTACTCAAATATCTGGTAGATGAGCCCTTTAAGCTTGTAGACACCATGGCATTCAACAGAAGGGCTTATTACAAGATTTTTTCTCCCTTTAATGTTTTGCCCCCTTTAGTGGCTCCGTTTTATTTTAATAAGAAAGACGACGAGTATAGATACCGAGCCAATGGTAAGCCACCTAAGAAAAAACCTTCTAAATGGACCTTCGACGGAAACCTGTATGTGTTTATGGATGGAGGTTCTTATTCTGCTACAACTTTTACTATAAGTGTTTTAGATGATATGGGTAGAGCCACTTTTGTAGGCGAAACACCTGGTGGAGCCAACTGGGGCAGTCATGCAGGAAGCTGGTATATAGCCAAATTACCCCATAGTAAAATCAGGGTTAGGATTCCGGAATACCGTATCGTACATACAAGAAAAAAACGAGCCTATGAACCTTTTTTTGTAGAGCCCGATATTCCAGTAGAATATACCTTGGAAGACTTTAACAAAAACATAGATAGTTACGAAAGGGTTTTGATAGAGAATTTGAAAGAAGATTAGACGAAATTCAATACTTCAAAGTCCGTTAAATCATCATTAAAAGAAGTGAAAATGGCTGGATAGCCTAGGTCTACTTTACAGATTTCCTTATCTTGTCCTATGGCTTTAGCGGGCCTTTCGGTAGCCATGTCAATAGCTGTTTCTAGTGGAATGTCGACCAGTTCTACAGCATTTTTAATACAATCCCCCATAGAAACGGCAGAGCCAGCCAAGTTACCATCGCTGTTGATGTATTGGCTATCTACAAGGGTCGCATCAAACTCTTCCCATTGAAATTTGAGTTTCTTTTGGCCTAAGAAAAGAGCATCCGAAATGATAAATAGCCTGTCGGGCTTGGCGTTAAAAGCTACTTTAGCGGCATCAAAATCGCAGTGTTTCCCGTCTAAAATAATAGGTGCCCAAATCTCCTTACGAGCGAGTGTAGCTCCTACAAGACCCGGTTTTCTGTGGTGCAAACCGGACATGGCATTAAAGAGATGTGTCACCAGATTGACACCCAAATCAAAGGCCTTGTTGGCTTCTGTATTGGTGGCATCAGAATGACCTGCCGAAATGCAAATGCCCGAATCTTGTATCATTTCTATTTGTTCGTCTGTAAACTGTTCAGGGGCAATCGTCATTATTTTAATGAGGCCTTTGCCTGCTTCCAAAATACCTGCCAGTTCTGTATTGCTTGGTTTTCTGACATATTTGGCCAGATGTGCCCCGCGTTTTACTGGATTTAAGAATGGCCCTTCCAGATGTAAACCCACCACGCCTGACTTAGGATTTTGGTTCATGTATTCCTTAATAGCCGTTAAACCTTTTAATATATTTTCTGGCGAGGAAGTAATGACGCAGGGCAAAACGTAAAACGTCCCCGTTTTTACGGAGGCCGTAAAAATATCGTCAATGGCTTCTATACTTACTTCTTCTGTCAAATAGAGTTTCTCGCCACCATTAATATGTGTATCAAAAAACGGTGCAGCGATGTTTTGATAAGTAGGATTGCCTTCATGGTTTTCAATCGCCGTTATTTTACCATTTTCAAAAGAGATGGTTTTATTATTTAAAACGGTTCCGGCCGTAAAAAGTCTTTTGGTAGAAATGGAAGGCATTTGGCTTGATATTTTTGTAGTTTAAAGGTAGTACTCTTAGGCTAGTTTTAAATAGATGGAAATAATATTTTGAGAAAAAAAATGGAGAATAGTGTGATATTTCAGCGTGAGCTACGACTAACTAATTGAATTCAAAAAAAAACGGTTTGAATACAGAAAAAGCATTTGTAGAAACTATAAAAGAAAATGAAGCCCTCATTTACAAGGTGACTGCCGTTTATGGGAATGATGCGGAAGATAGGAAAGATTTGTACCAAGAAATAGTGCTGCAACTGTGGAAGGCTTTTGAGAAGTTTAGAAACCAGTCGCAAGTTTCGACTTGGCTTTATCGCGTAGCACTTAATACCGCCATCACAAGGTTAAGAAAGAAAAGGAATCAAGGACAGATGGTGGCTTTAGATGCGGGATTGAATATTTTGGAAGAAGCTTATGACCCGCTTTTAGAAGAAAGAAGTAAGCATCTGTATAGGCATATAAGTATGCTAAACGACATAGAAAAAGCGGTGATTTTACTTTTTCTGGAAGACAAAAGTCACCAAGAAATAGCTCAAATTACAGGACTCTCTGTGAGTAATGTGGGCACTAGAATGACACGCATTAAAGAGAAATTAAAAAAGGGTTTTGCTAGCGTTTAGTGATAGCCTTTATCTAAAAAATATAGATATGGAATTAGAAGAGATGAAAAATACTTGGCAAGAGCTGAGTATGGAATTAGAAAAGCAAAAAAAGCTTACCAATGAGATTATCCTGAAAATGGCTCATGAAAAAAGCAAGAACAGTATAGGCAAGATGGTAGTATTTGAAACGGTAGCTGGCTTGGGAATGTGTGTTGTGCTTTTGGTGGGTTTGTTAGGCAGTATGCTGAACGGTAGTTTCCAAACAACGCCGCTGGCCATTTGTGCTTTATTGAGCGGAGCGTTATTCATTTTTTCTGGCTATATATCTTGGGATTTTATTGCTAAAATGAAGAAGGTAAATCTTTTAGAAAACAGTATAGTAGAGAGTCAAAAGAACTTTTTGGCTTTGAAGAAAGCTGCAGTTTTTTATAAGAAAGTGGGACTTTACAGCAGTTTACCTACCATGATTTTCTTTATTCCAGTGGTTTTGAAGGTATTTATTGGAAAAGATATTTTTCAGGATTTCAGTGCTGCCAAAGATGATCTTTTAGCAGTAATTGGCTTTTCATTATTAATAGCTATCCCTTTAATTTTTATTCTTTTTAAGTTTTACAATAAGAATATGAAAACTACAGGTGATGCCCTAGAGCAAGCAGAAGAACTTTAAATATGAAAATAGAATCAATAGCTGGTAAAGGAAGTTTTAAACTTACGGATGGAGGCGTATTGATAACAGAAATGATCTATGAAAATTGGTGTTCTCATAAAGTATCTGCCAAGCATAAAGGAAACTTCATTGAAATAAAACCAACTAGTTTTTGGCAAAGTAAAGTATCGATTTTTAGGAATAGGGAAGAGGTGGGTGAAATGCAGTTTAACTGGCGAGATCGATACAAATGAACTATGGAGATTCCAATATGTGTCAAAGAATGCGGTCCGTTAAATCCGAATTATGCATTGGAGAATCGTAATCATTTTTAAAAATCAGACATTTAAACGAGATGAGCATAGCGTTTACCCTGAGCTTACCGATGGGAAGCAATTTCGCTACGATCCCGATTTCTATCGGGAGATTTTCTAACGCATAAAGCGGGTTAAAGAATAGATAAAATGAAAGAAGTAAAAAAGGCGATACCTGTACTCATAACAGCATTAATTTGGGCTACAGTGATGATAGTTTGTACAAGTGCATTAAAAGAATCTGGTGCTTATGGCGAGATTAGAAATGTTCTGCTTGGCGGAGCATTTATGAACATCATGCTATGGTCTGGCAGTGCGGTTTCGGAACGGAAAGCAAGCCGTTCGAAATGTGCTGGTGAATAGGTATTCGCCTATTCCATGTCTGGTTGGATTGAGCTAAGAAAGTACCCGTTAATTCTGGTACTTTCTTAAGAATCTTTCTCGAAAAATTCTCTAATTCTTCTGGATTTATCTTTTCCAACCAAGGCTATTAACTCTTCTTCAGTAGCATTTCTTAGATTTTGAATGCTTTTGAAATGGCTCAGAACTTTTGTGGCGGTAGGTTTACCAATACCTTCTATAGATTCCAAGCTGCTGTTAATAAAACCTTTGCTTCTTCTGTTTCTGTGATGGGTAATACTGAAACGGTGAGCCTCATCACGGCAGCGTTGAATAAGCTTCAGGGATTCTGATTTCTTATCGATGTAAAGTGGGAGGCTGTCTTCTGGGAAGTAAATTTCCTCTAATCTTTTAGCAATACCAATGATGGGAATTTGACCATAGATACCTAAATCTTTTAAGGCCGAGACAGAGGCAGAAAGTTGGCCTTTGCCGCCATCAATAACTATCAGGTTTGGCAAATCTTCTTTCTCTTCTAAGAGCCTTTTGTATCTTCTGTAAACCACCTCACGCATGGTGCCAAAATCGTCAGGCCCTATTATTGTTTTTGGAATATAATGGCGATACTCCTTTGTGCTTGGCACGCCGTTTCTAAAAAGCACCATAGCAGAGACAGGGTTTGTACCTTGGATGTTGGAGTTGTCAAAACACTCAATATGCCTTGGCAGGTCCTTCAGCTGTAAATCTTGTTTCAGTTTTATAAGAACCCTATCACGCTTATTTGTAGCTCCGCTTTTTGCAATAGCATCTCTTTCGGCTTTTTCATGTCTATAGTACATCACATTTCTCAAAGCCATTTCTATAAGCTTACGCTTATCACCAATTTTGGGTACTATTACCTCTGCCTTTAAGTCGGTGTCTACTTCTATATTAGAGAAAATTTCTCTGGCTTGGCTTTCATATTTGAGCCTTATTTCAAACATAACCTTTTCTAATACCTCATCATCTGGCTCTTCAAGTTTTTTCTTGACTTCAAAATTCTGGGTTTGAATAATGGTACCGTTACTTATTTTTAGATAACAAACATACGAATTGTCTGCATCAGACTGAATACCAAATACATCTGCATCTTGTATAGATGGGTTTACGACAGTGGCCTTGGCCTGATAATTAAGTAAAAAGTCTTGTTTTAGTTTATATTCATGAGCCTTTTCAAACGAGTGACTGGCAGCAGCTTCCTGCATTTTTCTGAGAAAATATTCTTTAGCAGGAGCCAGGTTTCCTTTTAAAATATGATGGACTTGGTCTATTTCATGCATATAGTTGGCCTCATTTTGTAAGTCTTCACAAGGCCCCAAACAATTACCAATATGATATTCCAAGCAAAGCTTATATTTCCTAGCAGCCACGTTTTCTTCCGACAAGTTATACTTACATGTCCTGATGGTATAGAGCTGTGTGAACATGTCTAAAAGTGCATACATGGCTTTCACATTTACATATGGTCCATACATTTTTCCTTTACTTTTATCTTCAATGCGTCTCGTCTTTATAATTCTAGGAAATCGTTCATTGGTCACACATAGATAAGGGTAAGTTTTATCATCTTTTAAGAGGATGTTGAACTTAGGCTGAAGCTCCTTAATCATGCTGTTCTCCAGCAAGAGGGCTTCCCATTCTGATAAAACAACCGTGTATTCTAGTTTTCGAATACTGATTACCAGCCGCTTTGTTTTTCTGTCTGCTCGGTCAAAATTATAGAAATAGCTGCTAATTCTATTTTTGAGATTCTTGGCTTTACCTACGTAAATGATGGTGTCATTTTCATCAAAGTATTTATAAATTCCGGGCTCATTGGGAAGGAGCGGAATCTTAGATTTATAATCAAATTTGATGTTTGCCATGCTTTATTTAATGCCGAAAGTTTTCTTAATAAGATAAGAGAAAACCTTGCTTAAAAAGTTCAAAAAGTGGAAACGTTCTGGGAATGTAATAAGCCTATGTTGATCAATTGAATTTGGTTTGGAAAAAGCAAGATATACGCTTTTGAAATATTCGGACTTGCGAAAACCTTTATCTTGAGATAAAAATAAGATTTGCTCAAAATTAAACCTTTCAAATGGGGTAGACCAACTGGCACCACGGCTCCAGTATTTTTCTGTTTTAGCTAAGGAGAGGTAGCTGTGACTTCTTAGAGCGTGCTCCATATCGGATGGGATTTCTGTTAGATGATAATGTTTTAATAAATAGAAGCCATTTAATAGAACAGTTCTCATCTTGAAGTTTTCAGACTGTATCATAATCTGTTGCCAATCTAGCTCATTTTTAAACTTAGAGATAAAAAGACCAAAATCTACCAAGCCCTTCAGTCTTAGCCAAAATTCTTTAGCCCCATGGTGATTGAGCATGGTCCAAAATATAATTTCTGTATCATTTTGGAGTCCGAAAATATAATCTTTGGGAACAGAATAAGGAAGGAACCCATAATGAATATCCCAGTGAAGGTCAATATGAAAATTTAGTTTATAAAGAGGTATTTCATATTGTTCATTTGCCAGAATAAAATTCTGGGTTATTTCAGTAGGAGTTCCTTTAATGTCTATGCTATACTTGTACCCTTCATTCAGGAGTAAATTTAAAGTTCTTTCAAGGCTTTTTTTAGATATCAAAATATCAATATCACCAGCTTCTCTAAAACCTTTAGCATATAGGGCGTTTTGATACACAGCACCTTTAAAGGGTACCATTGGGATAGCTTCCTTTTTAAATATAGTCGCTAACCTTTTAAGTTCCATGAAATTGCTCAAATGAGCTACGGCTTGACTGGTGGAGAAGGTTTCTAGCCTAGCTAAAACATCTGAAGGGACATAGATTCCAGCGGTTTTAAGTGTTTCGTAAACAATTGGCCTTAAGGCATGAAATTCTAGTATTTGTTCAAGTTTTTTCCAATTGATTTTCTCAAAAAGCGGTCTATCTAATTCACTTTTAGGATGAAAATAAACCTTTATTATATTTAAAAGAGCTTGAACTTCATTACTTGCTTTCATACGCTGCGATCATGTTTTTAACAAAAGAATCTAAAGCATCGAAACCCTCTGGTCTTGTAAAATGAACAATCTTCACTTTCGAGGATAGTTTAACCGCAGATTTGAAATGGTTGGCATGAATAAGACCTCTTAAGATTTGGTGTGGTAGTGGAAAATGTTTTAATAGTTCTATGGGAACGTTTAGAACATTTAAGGGTTCTATCGAAGTTTCTAAAGCAAGGATATTGATGCTTCTTAAAGGAATATTTTCTGTAGGGAAATCTCCGAAGTCCTGCGTGACGAGAAACTTTTTGTGTCCTTCAAATGAAGGTTTTAAATGTTCATTTCGAATCTCGAGTCCATTGACAGTATTGTCCCAAATTTTAAACTGAGGAAATGCAGGAATCAAATGTGGTGTTTCCTGCGAAAGGTCAATGGCCACCAGATCGTCGGTTAAAACGGTTTGATTGTTTTTCCAAAATGCCGCAGCCGTCGTTGATTTTCCAGCCCCTGGTTCTCCGACAAAAACATGTGCTTCGTTTTTAATTCTTATGGCACTACCATGCAATAGAAAAATGTTTTTCTGTAGAAGTAGGATACCAATAGCTTCACTTAATAAGAATAATTTCAGGGTTTGTGTGTCATCTCCAAGTTGCTGATAATAAATTTCTTTGCCTTTATTTATCTGACATCGCATTATACCATCCCAGTTGAGCATAACACCCTGGTCGTTAAAGGCAATCGAAGCTTGAACCCCTTTTCTGAAAACGTTAGTAAACTCAAAATCCACTGCTGGTATTTCAGATTGCTTTATGATCACGGTCGGTTTCCCAGAGCTTTTAATTAGCATGTCTGAGAAATCCAAGTCGGAGTCAATATGTAGTCCAAAGCTTAGAAATTTCACATTATGTTGGTTTATTCCCACACCCAAAGTGGGAGGTACTCAAAATTTGGCATGTCTCCTATAAGAAATTTACCGTCTCTTTCTACCCAAGCATGAGCATCTAATTGGGTGGTTTTATTGGGCTGTATTCCTATAATTAATTTGCTGTTAGAAAACTGTTTCTTGAAAACTAAAGCTTGCGGTAGACAGGTATAAGTCTTAGGGGAAATGGCAGAGAATGTTTTTATGGCTGTTTTATACATTTCTTCCGTTTCACTTTTAGTTCTTGTTTTACAAATCCGGCGATAATAGTTTTTGAAAGATGGAAACTTAAGTATTTTTAATGCGAGCGTAATGTGTATTAAATTATAAGCAGCCTTAAAAAATAGTCTTTTTTCTTCCAGGCTAAGTCCACTGAACTTGTTAAGCTTCCTCCACCAATCCTTCATTGATCAAGTCTTCAATTAAAGTACTCAAATCACTTTCGCACTCCTCATCTTCCACGTTAAAACGCTCCAATACCTTTTCTTTTAAATCTCCTTTGCTTGATGCTCCCTTTTCTAGCATATTCCATATGAAGGTTCCTACTTCATTTAGAGAATAATAACTCCCTTTTTCATGATTAAGAACAACAGATTCTCCAGAAAGAGAGGTGGACACTTGTTTGTCTGAAAGTTTATAAATGGTATTTAGAGACATAAATTATTTTTTTAAGCTTCGCAATTTATCACACCTTTAGTAATTAAATAAGGTAGAAGTACATAAAGCGTTAATCCCTTTATCAAAAAAAAGAAAAATCCAGCCCAACCGAGTTTCTTAAGCCATAGGTACCATTTCTTGTTTTCTAGATCATTGATCATACTTATGTTTCAGTATATTTTGAAAATATATTAAGAATTGAAAATTATGAAATATCTAAATTGTGCTACTTGGTCAAATAGGGGAGAAAGCCTAACACTTTGATGCAAGAAAGCTTTCCTAATGGATGAAATTTCGTTTAACAGTTTTTGATATTCCGTAGAGTATTCTGTGATTTCACCAATTAGACAAAGATTTTCCTCATTCTTTAAGGCCATTAATGGTTCCCATTTTTCTGAATAATAAGCATTAAGCTGCGGCTTATGTACAGCCAAATGAGTGCCAATACCATCAAAAAGGAGAAAAGATTCTTTTGAAGGGGACTCAAAGAGCACACTATCTGCTAGTTTAATCTCGAAAGCTTTGTCTTGATAGAAGTCTGATAGAAAATCTAGAATATGGGAATTGACATCGTAAACGATGGAATGCTCTTTAACATGTGAAACCATTATTTCTCGTAGCGGTTCCAAGGCTCCAAACAGCGTGTTCCAGACTGCCAAAGCTTGCTCTTCCTCTATTATAGCAGGTACAACCGTTTTTTTCTGAGCGTAAACGATGATTACAATCTTATTCCAAAACCTTGCAGAAAGATAAGGGTGTTCATTGAAAATGGTTTCAATAAACGCTTCGAAACTTTTATCTGTGGCATATCTGAAATCTTCCAAGGCCACAAAGTTGCCCCCAGACTTAATGGCGAACCTAAAATAAGTGGCTCCAATCTCTACTATTAATTCACTATTTGGTATTTCTTCAATATCAAACTTTTCTGGTTTTATGGTCAAAACCGGCTCTATATAACCTATATCTTCAATCAAAATTCAATAAATTTAAAAGGAAATCGGGTCTTCTTTCCTTGTGCAAATTCAAAAAGTCTTCTTTGGTAAACCATTTTACGTCACTCAATATTGCCACCTCTTCAGGATCGTGACCTAATTTGAGTGTTCCTTCTAAATGTTTTACTTCAAAATAATATTCTAACGCATGAAGGGGAGCTTCTATAAATTGATGGAAACATAAAAGCTGTCCAACCCTTACTTTCAAACCAGTTTCCTCCATAAACTCTCTTTCGACGGCATTTTCTAGATTTTCATCCAATTCTGCACCGCCCCCTGGTACATTCCAAAAATACCCATTTTTGCCTATTCCATCATGTTTCAGCATTAATAATCTACCGTCTTTAACTAAGACACCACAGGCACGTACTCTAATTCTGTTTCCATAGTGATGTTCTATTTGGTCTTTGATATTTGGAGGCATTATTGTCTTACTTTTGTTCAAAATTAGCGTATTTCGTATCTAAATAATAAGCTTCGTTAAAACGAACCTCTGATTATTTAAACTTCGTGAGAAGTCTTAGCTTCCATGAGTGCTTTCTAAAAAATATCTATGGCAGAAGAAATCCCAAAACCTTCAGAATTATTATTAAAAAAGTTTAAACATGAGCCTACTCCAGGCCAGTTCAAACTTTTTGAGATGATGGATATCTTCCTCACGGAAGAAGAAAAGGAGCGTTCCATTTTTGTACTGCGGGGTTATGCTGGAACAGGGAAAACTACTTTCTTAAGTTCATTAATGAAAGTGCTACCCAAATATGGATGGAAGTCGGTGCTTTTGGCTCCGACGGGAAGAGCAGCCAAAGTGATGGCAAACTATTCTAAAAGACAGGCTCAAACCATACATAAGAAGATTTACAAGCAGAAAGAGAATTCGTATACGGGGAATTTTGTATTTGAACTTCAGAAAAATTATGCCGAAGGTACCATGTATATTGTGGATGAGGCATCCATGATAGGAGACCAGCGGGAATTTGGAAAAGACAGCTTATTAAGTGATCTGATTCGTTATGTTTTTGAGGGAAAACACAACAAGCTACTTTTAATAGGAGATGAGGCACAACTACCACCTATTGGTATGGAATACAGCCCAGCTTTAAACGTCGAGCATTTAGAAAATCAATATTATGCGGAGGTTTCGGGTATATCGTTGACAGAAGTTACAAGGCAGCAGCAAGGTTCGGGTATTTTGGTGAATGCCACCAAAATCAGAGAAACACTAGGTTCTGAAAACCCGACAGTCAAATTTGAGACCAAACCTTTCAAAGATATTTTTAGAATGACCAGTGAGCGAATAGAAGACGGTTTAAGGTACGCTTATGAGAAATACGGTCAAAAAAACACCATAGTTATTACCCGATCGAATAAGAATGCGGTTCAGTATAATCAGTATATCCGGAATAGAATTCATGCCTGCGAAAATGAACTAGAGAATGGAGATATACTGATGGTGGTAAGAAATAATTATACCATTCTGGGCGAGGAATCGGAGGCAGGTTTTATAGCCAATGGGGAGTTTGCAGAGGTAAAACATTTGGGAAGGGAAGAGGAGATGCATGGTTTCAGGTTTCAGCATGTCACGATGCAGCTCGTAGATTACCCTAACGACCCTGAGTTTGAAAGTATGATCCTTCTGGATACCCTTAATTCTAATGCACCAACACTCACCAGAGAAGAGAATAAAGAGCTCTATGAGTCTGTTTTGAAGGATTATTACTGGGTGAAAACCAAAAAAGAAAGGTCTGAGTTATTGGCTGCAGACCCTTATTTAAATGCTCTTCAGGTAAAATATGCTTATGCTCTTACTTGTCACAAGTCGCAAGGTGGACAGTGGGATGCCGTCTTTGTAGACCAAGGATATATTCCTAATAATGAGATAGATTCAGATTATTTAAGATGGCTTTATACGGGTGTCACACGTGGTGTAAAGGAGGTTTTCTTGGTCAATTTTAATGCGATGTTCTATTAATTTATTTTCAATCCAAAAATGGAAAGAAAGGATAAAACCTCTGGCTGAGAAAACTTGGCACCTTTTACCTTGTTCCTATTGAGGTCAAAGTAATAGTTTTTAGCAGTTCTAAAGTCCGTGGCTCTTAGGTCGCAGTTTACAAATGTGGTTCCAGACAGCTCTGTTTCATGGAAACTTACTTTTTGTAAATCACAAGAATCGAAATCTACTTCTTTAAGTGCGGAGTTTTTGAACCCTACACTTTGAAGTTTTTGGTTTCTAAAAGTGCAAACTTCTAATACCGAACTTTCGAAATACATCTCCGTGAGAAACTTACTTAATTCAGAGAAGTCTACTCCGGTAAACTTACAGTCCAAAAATTTAACATTTTGAAGTTTAGAACCTGTGAAATTAACATTATTGAACTTGCAAGACTTGAATTCACAATCCTCAAAATTGAAGTCTAATAATTGTGTTAAATCTAAGTTTAGGCCTTGAAAGGTTTCTTCTTCAAAATTTCTTTCTCCTGAAAGCAGTCTAGTCAATGAATCTGTCATTAATTAAGTCGTAGGTAAATGTTTGATTATTTTCTTCCATAGTTTTATCTGAGTTCTCCTCCATTTCAATTTGCTTTTGTTTCAGAGTCATAATGAGTTCATTCCCATTTTGCTCCGACCACAGATGAGACTCAAAAGCCATTGGTGGGTCCACTACCGCGTAGTTTGAGCCAACTTGAATGGTTCTTTGCAGCATATTTTGAGCGTAAAAAGAAACGAAAATGTCTACGCCATGAAAATAAGGACATGCTTCGTATGAACTATATTTGATAACCCAAAGTTCGGCTTTAAAGTTAGAATTAATTGCAATTTTCTGAAGACTATAAGCCTCAGCGTTTTGCAAGAATCCAATATCCATTTTTTTTAAATAGTCCTCATAAAGAGCATTTGTTTTAAGAGAATCGATCTTTAAAAATTCCGGGATAATTTGATAAAAGTATCCATTGACATTTAGAGGGCTTAATTTAGATGAAAGGAATGCTACTTCTTTTCCTGTTAATTCAGAAGGTAACTCTGCTTGTTCAGAGAGCTCAAGGATATACAAAGAATCTATCTTAGGAATGACATTTAAAAAATTGCTTTCGTGCTCTTGTTCATCATCATCTACATTTTTATTTTCACCTCCACAAGCGGCAAAAAGTAGGCTTAAAAGTAAAAATAGGGTCTGTTTCAAATCTTACTGTTTTAAAAGCTTCTTTTGTAATTCTTCTAAAGAGACACCCTTCGTTTCTGGCATCATTTTCCATACAAATATGAGCTGCAAAACCATCATAAAAGTAAAGATGAAGAATACCGTGGAAGCTCCAATACTTGTAAAAAGGAAAGGAATCAATGAAGGAATGGCTGCCGCCAAAATCCAATGAACACTGCTGCCAAAAGACTGACCTTTTGCTCTTAAATGATTTGGGAAAATTTCGGATATGAAAACCCAAATAACAGTACCCTGTCCAATGCCATGAGCGGCAATAAACAAGAAAAAGAAAATAGGAATAGACATGCCCTGCCAGCCTTGCATGAAGGCAATGCCCACCAAAGACAGCGAAATAATATACCCCACAGAGCCTATATACATCAGTTGCCTTCTTCCAGATTTGTCAATCAGAGAAAGCCCCAAATAAGTGAAAAGGATATTAACAAAACCTATGCCTACGCTACTTAAAAGAGCGGAATCTTCCCCCAATCCTGCCAATTCGAAAATTCTGGGAGCGAAATATAAAAAAGCATTTATCCCAGAAAATTGATTAAAAAAAGCAATTAGGAAAGCTAGAATAAGCGGGAATCTATATTTTTTGCCATAAATACTTTCAGACTTGGACGCCGTGAGCATGTCTTCTTTTATGGCCTTTATTTGAGCTTGTGTTTCTTCTTCTGTTAGCGTCACTCTTAAAATATCTGCTGCGGCACTTTCATCATTCCTGTTGGATATTAACCATCTTGGGCTTTTAGGAACTCCAAATACCAGTACAGAATAAATCAAAGCCGGTACAGCTTCTATACCTATCATCCATCGCCAAGCATCATGCTCTATGCCACTTAAAAGGAAGTTGGATAAATACGCGATCATGATACCGAATACAATATTAAACTGGTAAAGTGCCACTAGTTTTCCTCTTTGTTTTGCTGGAGCAATCTCCGCAATATAAGTAGGAGCCGCCACCGTAGATGCTCCCACGCCCAAGCCACCAATAAGGCGAAAAATGGAAAATACCCATGGGTCTGTGGCAAATGCAGAGCCTAACGCAGAAACTAAAAAGAAAACACCTATCAGGATTAATGTATTTTTTCTGCCAAACTTTTCCGTAGGTATTCCGCCAAAAATAGCTCCTATGACTGTACCCCATAAGGCAGAGGAGATAATAACAAAACCATGAAAAAGATCGCCTCTGTTCCATAATTCTTGAAGAGACTGGTCTGCACCAGAAATAACTACGGTGTCAAAACCGAAAAGGAAACCTGCTAAAGCCACGGTTATGGACCAGTAAAAGAGTTTTTTTGAATTCATTTTTTTAGATAGGGTTGGTTTTGTAGACGAATATAAAGTTTTAAAGGGTTTTAACCTTCATTAAAATTGACGTTGAATTGTCTTAAGAAGTCTTTGATGACCTTAACGTGAACGCATTCACCAAGGTGGAGGAATGAATAGTCGTTAATGGTTTTATTTTCACCGTTTATTTGTATTTCTTTATTCTCTAGATCAAAACCCAAATGGAGATGCTTGGTTTGGGATTGCATGCCGTAAATGATGCCATTTTGGTCAAAAAGTGGGCCACCACTTTGCCCTCTAAGGCCGGGGGTACTTAACTCAATTCCTGCTATTTTACCGCTTTTATCTCCAGTGAATCGGGTTATCATTCCGTCCATCGGAAACTGTGGGGAGTTAATTACGCCATTATTGGTCCATTCTATATCGTCATTGGTTTTATTAAATCGGAAGTTGTTAAACTCTGGGAATGGGAAACCCAACCTGCACAGCGTTTTTCCTTGTCTTATGGCTGCGTCATCCTTTTTAAAGACAGGGAAACGATTAACATTTAGCTTTTTGAAGCCATTGAATTTTAAAATGGCGAGGTCGTATTCTGGATGTGTGTGAATAGTGAGGTCAGAGATGCTTTCTGCACAGTTAATAAACTTGGATTTTAATTGTGCGGGGCTGGATACGTTGAGCTGATACTTTTGTGCTAAAACTTCTTGTTCTTGCGTGGAAAGGGAAGGGTTAAATGCTGCTTTAAAAGCATTGAACTGCTCATTTATTTTTTGAGAATTTATCAAAACATCTGCTACATGTTTGCAGGTCAAAGCATATCCCTCGTCATTTACAAAAAATAAGGTAGCCGCTCCTGGAATTATTTTTTCTGATAGATAATTTCTATTGATGGTATGAACGGCTCGGGTAAATCCAGAAGCTATTTCTATGGCGGAGGTAAACATCTTGCATTTTATTGATGGAGTCATAAAAATAAAGAGAAGACTCCACGAGTCTTCTCTTTATAGCATATAAGATGCTTTTAATTACAAATACTTCCCAACAAATTCTGCAAATTCACTTTTCATTTCTTTAAACAACGTTTGAAAAACTTCCATTCTGCCTTCCAAAGAAGAATCGTGGTCTATTTTTCTATGATCAGATGCAACGGGGTTTTCCTTCACACTTTTTTCCACTAAGTCTTCTTCAATGGTTATTTCATGTTTTAACCTATCTATCTCTTCTTTCTGAATGATAAATTGATTTTGAAATTTCTCAACCTCTCCTTTTACAACTTCACTGGTGTTTTTAATGCTGACCTCAGAAAGTCGAACTTTTAAAATACCTAATTCATCTTCATAAAAATCAAGATCCTTAGTCCATTCAGAATGAGTAGCGTGTAGGTCAAATAAATATGCTTGTGCTTCCATGATGTTTCTCTTTGTTTTTGTTACAACAAAGTAAAGACATCGAGACTCCAGAAATCATGAGGGATATCAGAATGGAGGGTGGTGTTAAACAGTTAAAATAAATTTGTAGTAGGGAAAACCTCAAAGTCCGGTATAGGTGTAAATTACAGTTGCGGTATAAGTTCTAGCAGGAATTAATACGCTCATGCCAGTTATCTTGTATTGTATAGGAATATCCACATATTTAGCTTTTCCTGTAAAAAATGGTAAGGGGAGAGCTGTTACTTCTTGGTAGTTTTCTCCACCAGAAATACTTGGTCCAATTATTCCAGTAAGCCAGTTTCCAATACTCGTTCCGTCTCCATTTCCAGATCTTCTTGCGTGAAGCTTAAGTCTTAAGCCCAAGTCAACGTCTGTCATAGAAACACTAACGTTCCATTTTAATAGTCCTAATGGTAGTCCGATTGGTAAAAGTGGTGAAATGTTTATTTCTGTTTGACTTTGGTCGCTGATTACAAAATAGTCGGATGGATAATCATCTCCAGCGTCTACAATTACTGTAGGGTCTATAACAGGACTCCAAGTTCCTCCTGTTGAGGAAATTGTTATCTGGGCATTGGCTATAAAAACGCCAAATAAAGGAATGAATATGCTTATAAATTTCTTCATTAGTTATCCATTATAGTAAAGGTTAGCCCTATATTATTCCCAGTAGAGGCTGTTAATAAAGACACATTGGTGACTTCCAGCCTATAACTTACGGCATGTCCTTTGTTTACGCCACTACCCGTGAAAGAAGAGCCAATATTGTTGATGGCTACTTTCTGACCCACGGCTGGTATTTCTATTTTTCCAGAACCCGTGCCTAAAACGCCTCTATCAAGCGAAAGCGAAGCATTTGATACAATGATATATAGTTTTGTGCCGGGCGGAATGGAACCATAATCTTTTTGTACCATAACTTTTCTAGAACGTAATAATGGCAAAGAAGAGGTATAGTTAATCCATTTCTCATCATTTAACTGTACAGCCAAGTCTAAACTGCCCGCCTCAGAAGGAGAGGGCAGGCTAAGATTTACCGTACTATTATCTGGTTCTATGTCTAATAGAGCAAAGGACGATACACTTACACTGGCTCCAGCGGTAGTCACTTGAGCATAACTAAGATTACTTAGTAGAAATAAAAGATGTAATATGAAGCACTTTCTCATAAACCTGAAAGTCTAATGGTTTCTTCCTGAAAGCGGACATTCTTCTTTCTGTCAGCCAATAAAAAGTTGTATTCCGACTTTTCTCCAAACTTAACTAGAAGACTGGTCTCGGGATTCTGTATGGTAAAATAACGTCTTATTTCTCTAGAAATAATTCTGAGAGAATAAGCCTCTTCTTTAAGGCCATAGAAGTTAAACTCTCCTTTCTGGTTGGTGGTGGTAAATTTTGAAAAATTATCATTATAAACTTCCACAAGCACATTATTGAAGTTTTGAGTTCTATTGGCATTACCTTCCTTGAAAACAATTGCCCCAGAAATATATCCAGTTTTTATGGCGTTCATTACCAGTCTTTTGGTGGTGTCTTTTAATACTTCAACTACCAGAGGCCACTTAACATCAATGGCATTTTCAAATCCAAGTGAAGATTTATCTAAAGATAAATTGTACTTACCCGCTTCTAGGTCATTTATTTTAAATTCCCCTTTGTTATTCGTAACCACTTTTTCTCCATTGAAGTTAAAGATCACCCCTTCCGTTTTCACTCCCTGTACCTGTCCTATAATAGCTCCTAAACCTTTTTTCTTATTTACTGGCGTGTTTAGGCTAAGGGTGTATTTTAAAGAGAAAAGTACATTCCTATTATTGTTAACAAACGGATTTTTTCTGTAAAATGCATCCAAAGTTATGGCATGCTCCTTAAAATCAAATTTCACCTTACCATTTAATATATCTCTACTAGTGTATAGTTCTTCTAATGAATAATTGTTTCGATAGCTTAATTTAAATTTGAAGAAGTCTCGGTAAGAATATCCTAGATTCATTCCGTAATAGATAAATTCAGTTTGAGCGGTGGTTTTAGCATATCGGGCGGTATTTAAATATTCTCCAAAAACTCCTAGAGCCAGGTTCTTTTCGGTTTTATAGTTCAAATCTAATCGGCCTTTGTATTGTTTATTATAACCATTAGAACCATCTTTTATAAAAAGTAGGTCTTGCGTATCTCCCAAGTCACCTTCTACTTTCATTTGAAAGCTCTTTAATCTCGTATTAAAAGTTAATCGAGCTAATTTTTCTTTATAGTGATAAGACTTGGCATCCATTCTGTCTTCACGCTCACCTAAGACAGAAGAAACGCTCAACCTCGAATTGTCACTAAATCTATAAGAAAGAATAGCGGAATTATAATCGGAATAAGGGGCTGAAGCTAAATAAATACTGTCTAAACTGGCATTGGTTCTATTGATTGATTTAGAAATACTGATATCAAACCTTCTTGAAAATTGGTAATTAATGGCGTTATTCAACAAAAGACTATTATTATAAAAACCGTAATAGGTTTTATCTGTAAATATGGTGTTTGAGTTAATTACCAGTCTTTTAAGTTTTAAAACCCCATTGCTTTGGAAGGCTGTTGCGATTTTTCCGTCGGTATAAGAAAGTCCACCTTCCATTTCTAAATTGTATTTCTGCTTGTCAACCTCGAAACCAATATTCAAGAAATCTGTAACAAGTGGCTGTGCGGCATTGATATGTTCTTTTCTAAGAATGGAGGTTTTGAAACTAGCACTTTCTCCTAAATTCCAAGTTGAGTTTAGCCCATATTCTCTTTGAATAGAAGAAATGAATCTGGGTTCTAGATAGACGGCATTAATCGTAGCTTTATCTAGTTTATGAGATACACTAATACCCCTAGCAAATCTAGAATATTCCGTCAATAGAGAGAGATTAAAGGTTTGATCACCTAGACTGACGTCAAGTTTTTTATTGCTATACTTAACGAAATATTGGTCGGTAACACCAAAACGGGCTATTTTGAAATTATTAGGACCTCTCGCAATAAAATCAAGATGGTGTTTAGAGGCATGATCAAGATGACCAGAACCCGTAATGTCAAAAGAAAACAACCCTAAAGTTTCAGTGCCATAGGAGTACTGATTGTAAAGAAGACTTGCTCTTATTGGAAATCTTAAATAAGGGTCATTCCTTTTTTTGTTATTGATAAGATATGGAACCGTAAAATTAGAACTATAAGCCTGGGTATTTTGGCCAGCATATGCACTGAGGTCAAAAGTGAGATTGGTTTTCCCGTTACTACCAGAAGGTAACATAGTAACCACTTTTACGGTTTTGCTCTCACCGCTTTGTAATTCAAAATTTCTATTACCAGAGACATCTCCGTTTCTACTTTTAAGCCAAATAGTCTCCACGGAATTTCCGGTGTTTTTTACTAAATATTCTATTTCGGTCCTATCACTTTCTACAATATACTCAGGCTGGTTTATGGGAATGACTTGAAGGTTTGAAAATTTCTGTAGCTCCACGGCAATAGCGGTGGAAGCTAAAAATTTGCCATCATTTAATAAATTGATGTCAATGGCATGTACGCCACTTTCCGCGAATCTATTATTTTGTATAGCAAAATAGAATTGATGTGGTACCCCCTTTTTTAAGGTAGAAGGGCTTGTTTGTGTAATAATTCTAAAACCATTTGGGATATTAATAAGTATCGAAACATTATTTAAGTCTTCCGTTATTTCTGATATCACAACAAAAAACACCTGTTTTTTATCGTTCTCTATTTTTAGAGTGGATTCTCCCGTGTTTTGTATAGTAAGTTGTTGTCCCCAAAGAGGGAGATTAATGAAAATAAGCAGAAATATTTTAAAGGTATTTCGCACACTATTAGATCTCTAAATCAAGATTGACACCTACTACTTCGTTTTGATATTCTGCAAAAAGCACTGCTTTGTATTTACCTTTCTTAAGTTCTTCCAAGCCTATTTTGAATGATTGGCAATTTCTTGGGTAAACATTTCTAGGGGCTATTAAAAGTTTTTTAACTTCAATTCCATCTTGATCAAATACTTGAAGTTCCATGGATGGGTACACTAAAAAATTGCCATCATTTTTAAGTATAACATTAATGAGCTGGTTATTTTCGGGGTCTTTACCCAGTTTGATGTCTGTAAAAGATAAATCATTGGAGCCACTGCTACCTAAATTTGAAACTATCTGAATGGCATAGCGGATTTTGGTGCCAACTTCAACCCCTGGTTTTGTTTTATCTATGGATATAGGTTCAACCCCCTCTACCATCACTAATGACCAAAAGGAGCCCTGCGTATAATCTCCATGAGAAAAATCTATCTGATAATTAATCTCATATTCTTCTTTTGAGCCAAGAGTCACTTCTTGAGTTTCTAATTTTAAGAAACCATTCAGCGAACCTTCTACGGTTCCTGGTTCTGTATAGTTGACTTCTCCGTCACATTTAATAGAAAGATCGTTAAGGTAAAGAATGACTCTTTGGGTTTTTAAACCGGTATTAGCTACTAAAATTTTACCTCGCTGCTTGCGGCTTCCATCCAGCTCATGAACATGCGTTAAACCATTTTTAACAATTATGGCTGCACTAGAGTAAAGGGAAGAAAGAAGGAGAAGAAGGAAAAGATGGATATTTTTCATTTTGCACGAAATTTAAAATGGCTTTGCCCTAACTATTGTTGGACAAAGCCAAAGACATTTTTATTATAAAATGATGTCGTCAGTTAGGGTATAAGTAACCGTAACCGTTTGAGTACCTTGGGTATAAGTTCCAAAGGTAGGTGTGCCTTTTTCCTTATAGGTATAAGTAAGCTGGTGCCCTTTTCCTACACCATCCCCTGTATAACAGCTACCGATTCCCGTAATAAGATCTTGAGGAATAAGAGAAAGCGTTACTTTACCAGTAGGTGTGCCCAAAGTTCCTCCTCCACCTGAAGCGGCAGCGGCAGCAATAACCTCAATATCTACCGGAAGTAATGTTAAGTTTGCTGAGGCTGAAACCTTAACTTTTCTAGACTTTAGGGTAGGAGTTTCAATTTCTCCAATAAGCTTAATACCCGAGGCTACTAAAGAAGTATAGTTTAACCATATGTCAGCGTTGGTGCCATTGGTAAAATCAACCGGCATACCAGCCTCTTCAGGGATTTCAGGGCCAAAAGTGAAGTCTAAAACTTCATCGGTTTCCAAATCTAGAAGTGCTACTTCTGGAATGGCAAAAGAAATATCGTGACCTGCTTCGTGGGAATCCTGAGCCAATGCCGAGAAGCTCAACATGCCCGAAAGCAGTAGTGTCGATAAGGACAGTAATGTCTTTTTCATGATAATTTGAACGTTAAATTTTTAATAGTAAACTATATATTTTACCTCAAATTATATGCCAAGAGTGGGTATCTAGGGGGTGCTCTTTATTGAATGAAATTAATTCAAAGGTTCGGTTTTTAGATTTCCTTCAAACGTATATTGTAAAGGGTTGTGTTTATTTTTTTGTTGTCAAACTGCCATTTGCTACGTCTGAAATGAAGAATTGCATATATAATACGGTTTTTTTTGAGAAGTCGAATTTGGAGACTGTTACAGAATAATTGTCGTAAAAGAGCATCCATATTTTCTTTATTTTGAATAATTACTGCTGGAAATCCCCAATACTGGCACAACGTTGTTTTATGGCTAAAACTAACTCTAATAGGCTTTGAAATTTAATGAGTTTTCATGGTGGTTAAGAAATTGGACACATGCTTAGTTTTCTATGACGGTCTTTACTCTGCCCACTTCACCTGTTTCTAACATCACTTTTATGCCATGTGTATGTTTTTCTACTTTAGTCAATATTCTTTTAACAAAACCATGTGTGAGCTCTCCAGATCTTTGATGATGCTTTTGTACAATTTCTACTTCTGCTCCTACAGAGATATTGCTTCTTTCCTGACCGTTCATTTTCTATTTTTCTTTTAAATCTCTTATTGCCTTAAATTCAGATCCTTCTTTCCATTGTGGCCATTTGTTTGTACTGGAAATTTGTAAACCTACTTGGTATAACAGTTCTAGGTCTTGAGCTGCCCCATCCAATACCCACGTATCTGCATTGTATTCATCGGCTGGTCTGTGGTAAAGGTTGTTTCTGTATTCGTCGTTTTTCTGAGCACCATAACCTTCAGGTTTGCCCAAAACCTCTTCACCATTTTCCAGATATAAGGCTGGTATTCCTATTTTGGCAAAATTAAAATGGTCTGAGCGATAATAGAAGCCACCTTCAGGATGCTTTTCAAAAGCTATCTCTCTATTTTGTTTTTTCAGAGCAATTTCTAAATACTCTTCGAGATCGTTTTGACCTTGTCCCACCACTATGATGTCTTTGGTTTTACCATAGTAGTTAAGGACATCCATATTTATATTGGCAAGTGTCTTTTTAGGTTCATAGATAGGGTTGGCCGCATAAAAGGCGGAGCCCAGAAGTCCTTGTTCTTCTGCTGTTACGGCTAAAAATACAATTGTTCTTTCAGGAGCAGGCCCATTTTTGAAAGCTCTGGCTAACTCTAATAGACCAGCAGTACCAGTAGCGTTGTCTAAGGCACCATTATATATACTATCGCCAGTTTCGTCTGGAGTTCCTATACCTAAATGATCCCAGTGAGCGGTATAGATAATGTATTCTTCAGGGTATTTAGAACCCGTAATTTTGGCTATGACATTTTTGGAAGTGTTATACTCGTATTTGGCTGAGAGGCTTGTATTTGCGGTAATACCCAAAGCTTTTGATTTAAAGGCTGATTTATTTGCTTCTTGAAAAACAGTGCTGTCTAATCCAGCAGCAGCTAATATTTTCAAAGTAGCAGGCCCAGAAATCCAGCCTACCATGTCAGACAAAGCCTCATCCTTTTTATCTAACCTTAATGCCGGACTGTTCCAGTTGTTTTGCACCACGCTAAACGGATAAGACGCCGCGGCGGTATTATGAATTACTAGACAGGCTTTAGCCCCTTGACGTGCTGCTTCTTCGTATTTGTAAGTCCATCTGCCATAATAAGTCATGGTATTCCCCTTGAAAAGGCTTTCGTCTTGAGTGCCGTATCCAGGGTCGTTGACCATCACCAGAACTACTTTTCCTTTTACATCAATGTCTTTATAGTCGTTCCAATTATATTCTGGAGCCACAATGCCATATCCTGCAAATACAATTTCGGATTCCTTTAATGCTTGATGGTCTTCTGGTTTTTCTGAATAAAGAATGTAGTCGTCAAATCCTGTTAGGTTAAAGTTACCCTTGCCAGATTTGATTTGCATGGTAGGGTCTGCTTGGCAAGTAATATTGACCAGTGGTACTTCTTGAAAATAACTATCACCATTTCCTGATTCCGTGCCAATCATCTTAAACTGTTCTTCTAAAAATGCGACTGTTTTAGTTTCACCTTCTGTGAAAGGCATTCTACCCTGAAAGTCGTCTGATGATAAAGTGATAATATCCTTGGTTAAATTTTCTTCACTCATGGTATAAGTTTCTGTCTTTTTACAGGCACTTAGAGCTAAGGTAGCTAAACAAGAAATTAGGATTTGGGTTTTCATGGGCGTTTTATTTAGAAATAGAATCCGAAGTTAATAAAGATTCTTTTATTGCTGCTGCTCCAAATGAAAATCGAACAACATTATTTGTTATTGCTTGTAAACACCAACCTTAAAAGCCCCAAAGCTGCCAAAATAACCAAAAACATGGAGGGGAAACCACCAAGAACAGAGAGTATACGAATACCATCTATACCTGCAGAACTGAGCATTATGAAAGAGGTGGCACCTATGATAGTGCCCCAAACCACTTTTATCCAAATGGCGGATTCTGGATTTCTAGGGCTAATACCTTTAGAACTTAAGGCACTCATGGCAGAAACATTAGAGTCTGCGGCGGTAATGAAAGCTATAAAAAGCATGGCTAAAGCCATAAAGCTCATAAAGCTTCCCAATGGCAAATTATCAAACATGGTGTACATGGCTATGCCTTCGCCGAACTCTTGCATGTTTTGGTAAAGAGCACCGCCAGAAATCATATCAAAATGGATGGTGGTTCCACCAAAAACGCTCATCCAGACTATGGTAAAAAGGGAAGGAGAAACTAGATTAAATAGGATGAATTGCTTTATGGTATATCCAACTCCTAATCTACCCAGAAAAAGGGATGTTATGGGTGCCCAAGCAAACCAGTTGGCCAAATAATACACCGTCCAGTTATGGTACCAGTCGCTATCAATGCCCGAATTGATATCCAAACTTCTGGGTAAAAAATGAATGATATAATCCTTAACACCTACCAATGCAGAGCTTATGATATTATAGGTAGGTCCTAAGACAAAAACAGTGGTGGCTAAAATTATAAAGAGAACTACGTTTATATTGGAGAAAAATTGAATCCCTTTTTGTAAGCCCGTGGCTGAAGATATTATAAATGTGGCAACAATAATTACACATACCATGCCTGTAATAAGTGGTGTTTTTTCAATGCCGAGGTTACTCTGTAAACCACCTGTAATGGCCAGAAGGCCAGCTCCTAAGGAGGCCGACATGCCCAGAATGAGAGCATAAAGACAAATGACGTCTGCCAGATTCCCCAGTTTACCATGTGCTTTGTCTTTTAAAATAGGATAAAGCATGCTGCTTACGCTGAAAGGCTGTTGGAGATTGTAGTAGGCATAACTGAAAACAAGTGCCCCCACGGTATAAATAGCATAGGGTGTAAAACTCCAATGCATAAATAGGGTAGACATCGCAAATTCGGCTGCTTCTGGGGAAGCAATGCCAAATCCTAAACTTTTAGGCGGTGTGTTTAGGTGGTAAAGCGGTTCTGCACAAGCCCAAAACATAATTGCAGAAGCGGTGGTGGTACAGATGGATATGGCAAACCACGACCATTTATTAAGTAGAGGTTTGGCATTTTTGCCACCAATTCTTTTACTTCCTAAAGGCGAAAAATATACGCCAGCTATCAGAATGAGAAAGGAGAAACTGCTCCATGTAAAGAAGCCACCGAAGTGTTCAAGGATCTTTTTGTTTAAGCCAGAAACGTATGCTAAAAAATTATCTGGTGCATAAATTCCGAAGCATATGGTTATCACCAAAATGGCTAATGGTGGATAAAATACGATACGATTTAGTGTCTTCTTTTTTCTTTTCATGTAGAAGCCTCAAGTTCTTAAATCTTTTTGAATTTTGAGAACTTAGGGTCATGATATTATAAATTACAGAGCCAATAGGCCTTTAAACCCTATAATAGGCGGAATTAACCCAAAGTCTATCGAGGAAGTTTTTATTCTGTTTGTCCATTAGCAAACAGAATAAATTATTTTGAGCTTCCAAACTCCACCATTTCTCCCAAGATCAAATAAGTCCAAATAATCAGGAATTCGAAGAGCTCGTGGCATGACTTCTTTTTAAAGCATAATTTGAGAAGATTTTCCGCTACTTTGGAAAGTCATGGCAGTCATATTTGGTGTTAAATTCCCGTGATATTCTTAGCATTTATACCCTTTACTCATTAACCCCTCCTTAAAACCACTTTATGCATTAGAAAATCTCCCGATTTTATCGGGACCGGAGCTAAATTGCTTCAAATCAGTTCTTAAACTCATTTAAACTCAATCACCAGAACCCTTTGACATTCGCTCAGGGTAAACCGCTATGCTAATCTCGTTTAAATGCCTGATTTATTCCACTTTAAAACTCATTACGATTCTCCAAAGCATAAACTGGGTTTAACAATTCTTACTTTTTTCGGGCAGGACAGGTTAATGTTATTGACAATGGGACTCATCGTGAAAAACGTAAAATCAATATATTGACTCTTGTATTAGCATTTCTATTTTAATTAAAAGTTACGGCCCAATACGGTAGGGTTTTGTCAAAGTACGGGATTGGTTTTAAGGGAAGGAGCTTCTGATGACAAATCATTATAATAAAGTTCATCATTTTTATGCACAGTAATCTTTTAATTTCGGGGAAGGGTTTGTGTCTATTAATTTACTGGAATTCAAAAGTTTAGAGAAAGTGAAATCAAAAATCTGGAGGAAAGTTCTGTTTTTTTTGCTTCATGTGAGGTAGTATAGACAGCCGTTTTTATCAAAAACGCTTATTAGATGGCGTCATTTTAAGGTGTAAAAGTCTTTTTTTTTCTGAAAAACTTAATATTGGATATTAAGTTAATGTAATTTTTTTGAAAAAGTTTTAGATCAGTGAATAGTAAAAAACGGGCTTTAAGGTAGTTCTAAGGGATGTTTTAGGTCATTTTATAAAAATCAAAAGTATTTTCTTGAATATTTACTAAATACTTATTAGAAGAAGGAACTAAAAAAAGGAATAATAGTTCTACATTTGTACTGCGGTTAGCTGAATATATCATGCGAAGTCGCAAAAATTTTATTTACTTTTTATTTTTATTTTATGAACATTTTTGTAGCAAAATTAAACTACGATACTCAAGAGGCTGATTTAGAAAGCTCTTTTGCTGAATTCGGTGCTGTAGATTCAGCTAAGATTATCATGGACAAATTCACTGGCCGTTCTAAAGGATTCGGTTTTGTTGAAATGCCTAACGACGATGAAGCCCAAAATGCTATCAACGCATTGAACGACACCGAAATGGACGGTCGTACAATCGTAGTGAAGAAAGCTGAACCAAGAGAAAGCAGAGACAGCCGTGGCGGTGGAAACCGTGGTGGTGGAGGTTTCAACAATAGATATTAATATATATTGTGTGTAATCACAGAAAGACTCCTGCATATAGTGGGAGTTTTTTTTATGCCTTAGTATTCCACTTCGTAGGTCATTATTTGTAATCCTTCCTCATAGACTTTGGATTTTAGTAGTTTTAAGGCTACTCGCTTTTTAGAATCTCCAAAAAGCCTTACACCAGTCCCTGTAAGAAATGGGTTTAGTTTGACCTTTACTTGATCAATCATCTCATTTTCCAAAAGCCATTGGGCAAATCTTCCTCCTCCACATAAATATATAGGCGAACCTTGCTCTTCTTTGAGTCTAATAATGGTTTGAAGATGAAGTTCGCATATTTCAACACCGTCTTCCGGGTTCTCAAGTTTCAATGTATTTGAAAAAATAATATGCCTCAAATGTGGATAAGCTTTTTGGCCAGGTTGAAGGCCATAATTATAACCAAATTCATAGGTTTTTCTACCCATAATCACCGTGTCAAACTCTTCCAGGTCTTTTAAATATTGCTTCACACCATTACCTTCCGTTTTAAATTGGCTTATATCATCGTTTGTTCCTGAAATATATCCATCTAAAGACATAGCTACATAGTATACTATCTTTCTCATTTTAAGGTTAGTTTATGGTAAACGTCAGATTTTAAACGCTTTAGTAAATGATTTGAAAGCTTATGAAATAACCATTTTGGTAAGCTCCGAAAATCCTTAAAAGCATTGTTACCTAAGCAAAAGTAAATCTTTTGTGTGCCAGGTAGTTAAAGATAAAGCTAAAACCCATGCCAGCAAAGTGGCTAAAAGTACCTATAGGGCTAAATTCTGTCGTAGTAAAAGGTATGTGGGCAGTTATATCACCCAGTGTTTGGGTTAAAATCCAGAGTGTAAATTCGGCACCTTTTACGGTAATGGCATAGGAGAAAACTAATGTCACCAAATACTTTAAGATTTCACTTTTGGTATTTCCTGACTTTTTAGCTCCAAAAGCCATGTTTTTGGAAAGGAAAAATCCTACAGGAATAGCTGCCAAATAACCCCAAGAAACACCAGTATTAAATGGTAAACCAAGATATCTGATACATAAAATGGTTCCTACCACATATTGAACCACAACACCACATGTTGCCGTGAAAAAGTAGGCTATAAATGTTTTTTTCCTTTTTAGGAATTGGTAAGCAGATGAATCAGACAAAAAGAATTATTAATAGGGAAGCTTGTTTATGCTTCAAATGGATAATTAACAATAATACTATAATTATTTTTATCAAACACCACTAATGGTGATCACAGAGAAGTTTAAGCTGAAAATTTAATATATAAACCCTCTTACTTTAGGCTGAATTCCCAAATAGGAGGGTTTATTTGTGTTACTAGAAACCCTTATTCTTTGTTAACCAAGATTTGACCTTCCTGCTCTAAAACCGCTTTCATGTCGGCATATGGAATTTCAGCAAGGTTCTTTTCTTTATCAATAGCCATAGATGCTAGTACTCCGGCACTTTGTCCCAAAATCATAAATACAGGTTCCATCCTAATAGAGCCAAAGGCAATATGAGAACTAGAAACAGCCACCGGTACTAGAAGGTTGGAACATTCCTGTGGTTTAGGTAAAATACTACCTAAGTCTATGCTGTAAGGCTGATGAGGATGAACCCCAATATCACCCTCGTTTTGAACATAACCGTCTTCGGTGATATATCTCTGAATGTTATGAGAATCCATCGTGTAAGAGCCCATTCCTATAGGTCTAGCAACTGGTTTAAGCCCTTGTATTTCGTTTTCGGTCATCACAAAATCACCGAGCATCCTTCGTGCTTCTCTCACATAAATTTGATGTGGGAAATTTTGGTTATCCGTAAATTCATCTTTGGCATATCCCCATAGTTTCATTTCATTTTGAACATCTGCTGGTACCCTAGGGTCATTGGCAATAAAATATAGCAGACCTTTTTGATAATTTTCATGCTCTTTAATGATTTCAGCTCTTCTTTCGTAAGAAGCTTCTGGGTAGTCGTAGTTCATACCGATATTGTCAGTACTGAACGGCCCATGGTTATTGACATCGGTTTTATGATTTGGAATAGGGTCATATTTGTTGAAAGTTTCTCTCCAGCCAGAGTTAAATACACGCAAAAGTAGTTCGTATTGGTTCGCGTCATATTCGGCAGGTTTTTGAAATGCCACTTTATTATCCTCTTTTTTTGTTAAACACATCCTGAAACAATATGCCTGAATTTTATGGTCACCCTCTCCTTTAATTCCGGGTGTTTCGGTAGATATTCGGGGTAGCACACCACTTTTAGGGTCATTGGCTACTACATAAGGGCTTATTTTTCGGTCGCCAAAATGATGTCCGTGATGTAAGACGCCTACTTGAATACCGTTCCATGTTTCGTTATAAACATTATTAGCTTCTCTTCCCACGTGGTAACTTACTCCTGCGGCGGCCATTAGATCGCCTTCATAAGTGACATCCATAAATATTTTGCCCTCGTAGGTTTGACCGTTTAATGTCGTGATAGATTTTATCTTACCATCTTCCATGCTAACACCATTTTCTCTATCCAGAAATTCGTTTCTATGAACTTCAATCTTGTATTCTTTCACATAGTCTTCAAATACCTTTTCGGCAATACTGGGTTCGAAAATCCACATGGTTTTATTAGCTCCATCCATGGCTGGCGTGCCCTGTCCTACATTACCATATTCTTCTTTTTTCTGGTGTTTCCATGTTTCAGGAGACGCATAATAAGTGTAAATACGTTGGTAAAAATCTCTGGCAAGTCCTCCTATGATGCTTTTATTACCGGTATCTGTAAAGCCAAGGCCAGAGGAAGTCAATCCGCCGAGGTGTTTGTCTGGGGAAACAACAATCACCGTTTTACCCATTTTAGTTACCTGAACGGCTGCGGTGATGGCGGCTGAAGTACCACCATAAATAATAACATCCGCCTGATGTTTATTGGGGTCTTCTTTTTGGCATCCAAACAGAAGGATTGATAAGGAGAGAAAGAAAAATAAGCTTTTTTTAGTCTTCATTTATATGATTTTTTGAGGGTTGTTTTTTTTCAAAACCAATTTCCAGAAAAAAAATGGTTTAGCTACTAAATATAACTGAATTAAAAAGTTTTACCTTGTACCACTTTCGGTTATATGCCGAGTAGGGTTCACTAATTTATTATTTGAAAACATCCTTTGAGGGCCTCATAGATAGCTTTATGGTTAATAAAGTGGGCCTTTTTGAAAATTTCTTGAACAAGTCCATGTCTGACAGCCTCAAGAATAATTTGTTAGCGTTGTATGCTGAAAAGCTTATGAAGGTAGCTGGCATTGGAAACCTTCAAAATCTCCAATTGAATTCAGGAATCCGAAGCGATATGATTTATTGGCTTGACAGAAGCCATAATGATATAGCTGAAAATGGTTTTCTAGACTTCATTGAGGAATTTATTCAATATCTTAATGAAACCTGTTATGCGGGTATTACAGGTTATGAGTTTCATTACGCCCTATATGAAAAAGGTAGTTTTTACCAGAAACATTTAGATCAGTTTAGAGGCAATAATGCTAGAGCTTTTTCTATGATCATGTATCTCAACGAAGACTGGCAGGAAGGAGATGGAGGAGAACTATGTGTTTATCATACAGGTTTACCACAAAATATAAGTCCTTTAGAAGGGCGTTGTGTTTTCTTCAAAAGTGATGAAATAGAGCATGAGGTATTGATAAATCAAAAAAACAGAATGAGTATCACAGGTTGGTTAAAAACTGGTTGAACTTATAGCTTTTTTGAGCCTACTTCTGTGATCAGATTTCCATTTCCCAAGTGCCCATTGGTGAAAAAAGCAGGTCTGTTGGAGAGTCTATGTCGTATAGGTATTGGTGAGAGCGTGTTTCTTTCAGACAAAACGGATGAATTAACCTTAGCATTTCCACGAAGCCTTCTAGCGTCATATCGCAATAAAAAGTTTCGTTATTATTGGTCCTAACACCCTCATCTTCATATGAAAGCCTCATAATAAGATTGATTTTTTTTCGAGTAATAAATGGGAGTGTAGCCAAATCCAGTACTTTGAAATCATCAATAATGGTTTTCTTAAGAGCTTTGGCAAATTCGGTGGCTTCAGCAGAATCAAAATCATACAGGCGGACCAAATTTTCTCCAAAATTATTGATGTCTGGTAAGTAGTCTAAGATCATGTCTCTTTAGGAAGGTTTTTAATTTGTGAGTGCAAATTTAGTTATACTATAGCATTAAAGTTGGCCTTAGAATCAAATCCTAATAATTTCGATCTTTCCAAACCACTTTACTTGGCCAAATAAAAGCAAGGAACTGCAGAATGGCAGAAAAAGGAACATATAATGAGAAGGGAATGAGATACTTTAAATAACCTTTTAGTTTGAGCTTTCTTTCAAGGTAAGTTATCAGAATGAAATAAAACACCCAAATATTTAGAACAAGCCAAAGAGCAATTTGAACCTCGAAAAATGCTAGATATAGAAGTAGGGGTAACAGAAGAATTTGCAGAAAAGCTATAAATAGAAGTTTACTTTTGCTCTCAAAACCACCTTTAATCCATCGTTTTCTTTGTTCTAGGAACTTTTCAGGAGGTAAAGTGTATGCCAAGACGTCGGCTTCGAAGGTATGTTTGAAGGCATATTTTTTGTCAATGATGGCTTTATAAAGGGCATAGTCTTCTACTATTGAAAAGCCAATTTTAGCATACCCACCAACAGCCCAGTAGGCTTCTTTACTGACCGCCATGTTATTTCCCATGCCTGTGGACATTATTTTTAATTGGGATAATAAATGCATAATATATAGGGTAATAAGCCACTCCAAACCTTGTATACCGCTCCAAAAGGGTTTGGCTTTCATACTTGTGATACCTACTACTACGCCCACGTGTTCTATGAAATACTTGTTCATGGCATGAATCCAGTTTCTCGGCAAAGTAATGTCTGCATCTGTGAAATAGTAGAAATCTCCATTGGCTTGATGTGCCAGTTTTTCTAAAATTCTAGCCTTTCCCTTTAGGGGTTCATCGGGCTGTTTTTCTGAATAGTTTAGGAGCCGGGCATAAGCATTATCCTTTACCCATTCTTCCAAAATAAATTTAGATTTGTCCGTGGAGGCGTCGTTGCCGAAGAGTATTTCTAAAGAATCTTTTGGATAATTTAACTTAGAAATAGAATCTAGAAGACCAGGAAGGTTCTTCTCTTCATTTCTTATGGCTATGAGTACGCTGACTTTGGGTGTAGGCATGGCGTAAAATTAGGCTTAGTAGAACCATAAAAAAAACCTCCTAAATACTGAGGAGGCTTCTGTTATGATTTTGTGCGTTAATTATAATTCATTGGCCTTTAATTTTTCGTAAAACAAAGCCATAGAATTATAAATGATAGGAAGGGCATAAAATAAACCAATCAATAAAGCTAACATACCTAGAATCGCCATCCCTATATGTATTAAACTGAGTAAGAAGTATTTCATTTTGAAACCACCCATCATTTCCCAGCTCTTTTTCATGGCATCTATACCGGAAATTTTATCGTCATCTGCCATGATGAAGAATGTTTGAGAAAGTCCCATGGCCAACATAATACCAGGTATGATTAAAAGCACTAAACCCAAACAAACCACCACAAGGATTAAGATAAAGGCAATGGTAGATTGAATGTAATTTCTGAAGCCATCAAAAAGGTTTTCGATGCCAGAATTTTGACCACGACCGGTATTTTGAAAAAATATAGCCAAACCTAAGTTCAACGGCCCTCCTAATATTAATCCCAGGAATGAAAGGTCTTCGTTTAGCCGATTTGGAAGGCTGGAGATTAAAGAGAAGATAAGTACCACCCCGATGGCAGGCAGCCATTTGCCTGCTAGAAGGTCTCTTGATTTACTAATGATGTCTAAGTTGCTCATATTAAATGATTTAGTTTAAATATTTTAAATTAACGCCGTACAATACACAAAAAAGAATTCCGAAAAATGCGGCACCGCCTCCAGCTATTGCTCCTAATATGCCGTCATAAATCATCATTGGGGCTATTACCGCTACTGCCGTTCCAATAAGATACAACCAAAAACCTTTTTTGTCTAGGCCCCACATCAATACAGCTCCTAAAAGGGTTAATAATGCAGCAATGCCATTTGCGATACCTATATTTCTAACATTTTCTACGGTAAGTCCTGCCGTTACTGAGCCCATTAGGCTTTGAATCATGTTGGCTTCTTTTTCTGAATCCACTTTGTCATCTATATTATCCATGACCTCTTCAAGTACCTCAGTACCCATTCCTACAGCCACTTCAGCATTTTTATAAGAGGATACCGCATTGAGTATTCCCCAGCCACTTCCTATAAATGTGAGCACACATAAGATGGTTAGAAATGTTGGGCGTAAAGTTTCGTTCATTTTGTAAAATTTGCTTGTTTCGTTATCAAGATTAACATTTTTATGACTTTATTCAAAATTGCCAAATTAAATAATACGCAAACGGTCTTGGTTTAATATATATGAAAATTTTAGACTGTTTTATTGAAGCTATGCGTAGGCTTTGATTTGTGCTGACACGTTTAAAATTTGGAATTTATCCCATTAAATCTGCCACGGTTGTTTTTTCATAAACCTCCAAATTGGCATCTCTCACATGACCAAGAATAGGTCTCAGTCTACATTCTTCTTCTGTTTTACAGTCTTCGCACTGGCCGTAGAAGTTTAACGATACACATAAAAGAGGGGCAATGGGCCCATCTATAATTCTTAAAACTTTGGCAAAAGTAATTTCTGTTGGAGGTAAACGAAGTAAATATCCGCCACCTTTACCCTTTTGGCTTTGTAAAAGGCCATTATTCCTTAGTTCCAAGAGTATAGCTTCTAAAAATTTTTTGGGGATATTTTCCGCTTCGGCTATCTCAGAGATAAGCGTAGGCTTCTTATTCTCGTATTTTGTTCCCAAATGCTTTAGTGCCTTTAGTGCGTATTTGGCCTTTTTAGAAATCATAGTTATGCTAAGGGGTTTAGGCAAAAGTAAAGTATTTTTTGCTAAAGCTTCATGATGCCTCTCATATTGTCTGTTAGCCTGACTACCTTTGTGAAGAATTAAGATTTAAAATTTATATATGAGTAGAATTCATCGTCCATTATCAGAAGGTATTATAGAAAACCTATTGGCTATTTTTAATCAAAATCAAAAGGCCGATAAGGTAGTGGAATTATCCCTTAAGAGTAATAAAAAATGGGGAGCTAGAGATAGACGATTTATAGCGGAGAATACTTATGAAATTATCCGTTGGTGGAGGTTATTGAAATTCTCTGCCGAAATAGATGAAAGAAAGATAAAAGACGAAGAGCTTTTCTGGGAAATGCTGGGAACTTGGTTCGTTATTTCTGGAAATGAATTGCCAGAATGGGAAGAGTTTTCAAACCTGGTCCCTGAAAAGATTCTAGCAAAAAGAGAAGAAGCGAATACGATAAGAAAAATAAGGGAGTCCATTCCAGACTGGATAGACGAATTGGGCTTAGTCGAAATGGAAAATTGGGAAGTGGAACTCGCTGCTTTAAATCAGCCAACGGATGTTTTTCTTAGAGTCAATACGCTGCTTTCTACAAAGAAGGACTTGATAGAAAAATTGGAGAAAGAAGGGGTAGAGGTAGAGCTTGTTCCTAATGTTAGAAATGCCCTTAGACTGCTGAAACGAAGAAACCTCAAGTCTTTAAAAGCATACACTAAAGGTTATTTTGAAATACAAGATGCTGGTAGCCAGTTAATCGCTCAGTATTTGGGCGTGGAGCCAGGGATGACTGTTATTGACGCCTGTGCTGGTGCTGGAGGCAAAAGTCTTCATTTAGCCACGCTTATGGAAAACCAAGGAGACCTCATTGCCATGGATATTAAAGCTCCTAAATTGGAGGAGTTGGAGAAGAGGGCCTTTAGAAATAAGATTAGCATCATAAGAACAGAGCCAATAAAAGGAGACAATATTAATAAGAGAAGTGAATTTGCAGACAGGCTACTTCTAGACGTACCATGTTCTGGACTGGGGGTTTTAAAACGAAACCCTGATGCCAAATGGAAATTAAAGCCAGAATTCTTAGAGGAAATAAAGATGGTTCAAGCCCAAATTTTAGAGGATTATTCTAAAATGACCAAAATTGGTGGGAAATTGGTTTATGCCACTTGCAGCGTTCTGAAGTCTGAAAACGAAGACCAAGTAGCAGCGTTTTTGAAAAAGAATTTAAATTTTGAACTGGAAAAGGAAAATAGAATATCACCAGCAAAAACTGGTTTTGATGGCTTTTATACCGCTTTGATTAAAAGAGTTTCATAGGATTTTTTTTTGGCATGGAAGAACCTTTTCTGCTATGGCTAGATTTTTGCTCGTAAGTTTTTGTCAGGAAACAAACGAGTGAAATATGAATAAAACTTTATTTAGCAAGCAGATTTTCAGCCTTTTATTAGCTTTAGGATTATGTTCCTTTGCGTTTTTGAAAGCAGATAAAGACCCCGATCTCAAAAAAGACGAGTTGTCTTATCTCAATACCAAAATTGAACTCAACTTTGGTGGAATTGAAGAAGTCTTAAATCTGGAGCACCCAGAATATTTCAGAACGAATATATATCTTTCTGATAAGGACTTAAACAATGCTACTGAAAATTCACATGAGCAAATTTCCATGGTATTGAGAAATTTTATGCAGGGTTCGGCATTTAAAAACGGTGAATACACGGTCAACGCAGATATTGAAACCATTGAGCCTGGTGTGAAAGTGGAATTTTTTACACTAAAGGGTGCTCAAGCAGGTATTTCGGTAGTTTCTGGTAAGGTATTTTATGCCGGACGGTACCCACAAGTATCTTTGGAACTGGATTTACAGCTATCGAACGGCGAAAATCTTAAGGGGAGTTATTCTAAAGAAATGCAGTCATTTAAATACTATTTCTGATTAACACGCCTTATTTAAAAAAAAACGAGCCCCATTGTGATACACTTTGGGGCTTTTTCTATGCTAAAAGTTGAGTTTGCTCTCTTTTAGAATTAAATAATTTTCGGAGTCTCGTATTTTGCGTAATTTCAAATTGGAACGATAGAATAACCCTAAATAAATAAATGGAAAACATTCATGTTGACAGACGTCAGTTTATTAAAGGTTCGGCGGCCACTGTTGCACTCACTACACTTTCTGGTAGTGCTTTTGCCGAAACTTTTGACACAAAAAAACAGTATAGAGTAGCATTGATAGGTACCGGCTGGTATGGTAAATCAGATTTGTTCAGACTTATTCAGGTGGCCAATGTAGATGTAGTGGCTTTATGCGATGTAGACTCTAAGATGTTAAGCGAAGCCGTTACATTGGTGAGCAAAAGACTAAAGTCTGGCAAAAAACCAAAAGCTTATGCCGATTATAAGCAAATGCTAAAGGAGAACAAGCTAGATATCGTGTTGATAGGTTCTCCCGACCATTGGCATGCTCTGCAGTGCATTGATGCTTTAAAGTCAGGAGCACACGTTTTTGTCCAGAAACCCATAAGTGTGGATGTGATAGAGGGCGAAGCCATGGTTGCAGCCGCCAGAAAGTACAATAAAGTGGTACAGGTGGGTACACAAAGAAGGAGCACACCTTTCCTTAAACAAGCCAAAGAGGATATTGTAGAAAAAGGACTATTGGGAAAGATCTCTCATGCTGAGATTTGCTGTTATTACCCTATGCGAAATGGTAGTAATCCAGATTTACAGCCTATTCCTGACCATTTGGATTATGAAATGTGGACGGGACCAGCTCCGTTAAGACCTTATGACGGCTTACCACATAGAAGATGGTGGAGGGCTTTTATGGAATATGGCAACGGCGTAGTAGGAGATATGTGCGTGCACATGCTGGATGCCGTAAGATGGACCATGGATTTGGGCTGGCCTACAAGAATTAGCTCCCAAGGTGGTATTTATGTGCAAAAAGATGCTAAATCCAATATTTCTGATACGCAGTCGGCCGTTTTTGAATACGACGAATTAAATATTGTTTGGCAGCATAGAACTTGGGGGAAAGCTGCTGACCCTAATTATCCATGGTCCTACAAGATTTATGGGGACAAAGGTACCCTTGAAGCAAGTACAACCAAGTATGATTTTACCCCAATAAAAGGTGACCCTATTCATGTGGATGTGACTTACGATAGAGTGAATTATCCAGAAGATTTAACAGAAGACAGTATTGAATTGAATGCTGCACCTGCGATGAGGGCACATATGTTAGATTTTTTGGCGGCTATTGAAAACAATACCAGACCAGTGGCAGACATAGAACAAGGGCATATTTCTACTGCATCTTGTATCCTTGCCAACCTATCTTGTGAACTGGGGAGGCCGCTGGTTTATAATCCAGAAACCAGGCAAGTGGTGGGAGACCCAGAGGCCACGCAACTATTGATGAGGGAATACAGAGCGGGTTATGTACATCCTCACCCTAGTCAAGTTTAAAATTATAGACATTCAAATTTATTTTCGACGTTCATTTCTTACAGGGATGGACGTCTTTTTTTTATTTTGAGCCTATTGGAAGGCTTTTTTCTTTGCTAAAAATACGGTTTGCTCTTTTCTCTACTATTTCCTAGGTCTTGAAATTGAAGGAGTGTCAATAATATGGTTAAATTGAGTTGGAAATAATGACAACAACCCTAATTTTTAAAATGGAAAAATTCAACCTAGACAGACGGAAGTTTCTAAAAGGCACCGCTGCTACATCTCTGGCCATAAGTACACTTGGAGCTCAGGCAATGGAATTTGAAAAAGCGGCTCCGAAATACAATGTGGCTCTCATTGGTACCGGGTGGTACGGCACTTCAGACTTACTAAGACTCATTCAAGTGGCAGATGTGGAAGTGGTATCTCTGTGCGATGTGGATTCACAGCAGCTGGATAAGGCAGCCACTCGGGTGAGTGAAAGACAGAAATCTGGTAAGAGACCTGAACTCTATGCTGATTATAATAAAATGCTGAAAGAGCAAAAGCTGGATGTGGTGCTTATTGGTTCTCCAGACCACTGGCATGCATTGCAAGCTATAGACACCATAAAGGCAGGAGCTCATGTGTATCTTCAAAAGCCGATATCTGTGGATGTGATAGAGGGGGAAGCCATATTGGCGGCTGCTAGGAAATATAATAAAGTGGTACAAGTGGGTACACAAAGGAGGAGCACACCTTTTTTAAAAGAAGCCAAAGAAAATATAGTTGATAAAGGACTTTTAGGTAAGATTTCTCATGTGGAAGTCTGCTGTTATTTCCATATGCGTAATGGCTCAAACCCACCCTTACAAGTGGTGCCAGCGTATTTAGATTATGAGATGTGGACAGGTCCAGCTCCATTAAGACCTTATGATGGTTCGCCGCACATAAGATGGTGGAGAGCATTTAATGAGTATGGAAACGGTATTATGGGCGATATGTGTGTACACATGTTAGACGCCGTGAGATGGACAATGGATTTAGGCTGGCCAAAAAGAATCAGCTCGCAGGGCGGTATTTTTGTTCAAAAGGACGCTAAATCGAACATTTCTGATACACAGTCTGCCGTTTTTGAATATGACGAGCTCAATGTAGTTTGGCAGCACAGAACTTGGGGCAGGGCGGCTGATACCAAGTATCCGTGGTCTTATAAGTTTTATGGAGATAAAGGAACGCTAGAGTGCAGTACGCAAATGTACGACTTTACGCCTATAGGTGATGGTGAACCAATGCATGGCGAGCCTTTGGTAGAAGGCAAGACTTATCCGGAAGATTTGACAGAAGAGAAAATTGAAATTCATGCAGCTAATGCGAATAGAGCCCATATGAGAGACTTTCTGAATGCCATTGAAAATGGCGGAAGACCTGTTGCTGATATAGAGCAAGGTCACATTTCTACAGCCTCTTGTATTTTGGCAAATATTTCTATGGAGTTGGGCGGAAGGCCTTTGGTTTATGACCCTGTGAAACGTGTTGTGGTGGGAGATAAAGAAGCTACCGCCATGCTGAAAAGAGCCTATAGAGCCGGTTATGTACACCCAGACCCAAATAAAGTTTAATCCTTAAATAACTCTTTTTTTTATCGCTCTGGAATTTTTCAGGGCGATTTTTTTATAAATTCATTTTTGGCAGCGATTTAAAAGTACCCCTTATGAAACACCTATTTGCTCTCATTTTTCTTATTCCTTTTAGCCTTTCGGCTCAATATCAATTAGGCCCTGATTCTCATAGACAGGATGGGGTACCCGAAGGTAAGGTTACAAAATATCTGTGGCACAGCCCTTCTTATGATAATTATAGAGAATACCATGTTTATGTTCCAGCTCAGTATGACGTGTCAGAATCAGCAGCATTGATGGTTTTTCAAGATGGGCAAGCTTATGTTAAGAATGATGGAGCAATGAGAGTGCCGATAGTTTTTGATAACCTCATTCATAAAAAAGAGATGCCCGTAACTATTGGCTTATTTATTACGCCTGGTCACAGTTCGGAAGATTTACCAGAAAATAGATTTCAAAGTTCTAACAGAGCAAATGAATATGACGAAATGGATGATAGATATGTGACGATGTTACTGGAAGAGCTGATTCCTGAATTAAAGAAAACACTTAACATCTCAGAGGATAGAAAGCTACATGCCATTTGTGGTTTATCATCTGGTGGTATATGTGCTTTGACAGCGGCTTGGCAAAGGCCAGACTTCTTTCATAAAGTATTAAGTCATATTGGAAGTTTTACCAACATTCGTGGAGGTGATAGATACCCTGGGATTATCAGAAAATCAGCAAAGAAAGACATCAAAATATTTATGCAAGATGGCAGCACAGATTTGGATAATATTCATGGAGACTGGTATTTGGGTAATCTACAAATGGAGTCTGCTTTAAAGTACAAAGACTATGAAGTGAAAACAGCATGGGGAACTGGAGGTCATAATTCAGAACATGGAGGGGCTATTTTGCCAATGTCTTTGAGGTGGCTTTGGAGTGATGTTATGAAGTGAAATTATTACTGTTTATGTTTTTAATGAATGAAAATCTGGTTAATTTCGTTCTGATACAGAGGGGAAAAAGAAAAGAATAGATATGGAAAAGGTACTAGGTGAAAAAGAAACTTATACTTTAGACGAAATAGTCAAAATGATTGATAATTTATCTTCGAAAGATAAATTGGAATTGATTGACAGGATTGGAGTCGAAGAACATAGACTAAACATTAGTTTAGCTTCTGAGCAATCGTTAGCCAAGGATTGGCTTTCAAAAGAAGAGGACGAAGCATGGAGAAATTTGTAGCTGGTAATGTTGTTGTAGTTAAGTTTCCTTTTTCTGATTTAAGTAATTCTAAATTGCGTCCAGCATTAGTCTTAGCTGATTGGGGTGGTGAAGATATCATTCTATGTTAAATAACAAGTAGAAATAAGAATGAACCTTTTGCTGTACCCTTGAAAAAAGAGGATATCACAAGTGCCTTTTTACCATTAGATTCGTTTATAAGGGTAAATAAATTATTTACGGCAGATAAGAGTATTATTGAACGTAATGTTGGTGTAATTCTAGAGCCAGTGATGAAAGAGGTAGAAAAAGCAGTAATGAAGTTGTTTATCGATTTCAAAAACCTCTAGTCTGTATACATCAAATACTGCATGGTTTTGATGAAAACAGCCAAGAGGTCATAGAAATAGTAGAGGTGGTAACTGCTGCCCAAAAGCGAATCGTCAGAAAATTGTCGTAATATTCAATCTTTTCATTTGGCAGAATTTTGACCATTAAAAGCCAAAATTGTGACAAATATTGTTTTCTCGTGTTATAAGAAATTAATTACAATATGCTTGATTTCTGCTTTATAGCATAACCGAAACTTACCAATAAGTCCTACTAATTTCCACTTCGTACTTTTTTCTACCTCTGGTTATTGTTTGTTTTTCTAGTCTATCTCCGAAGTATTCGTATTCAATTTTTTCCTCTAGTTTTTTGGCTCCAGTTTCAGTATTTACTCGGAAAAACTCTTTTTGTATGGGTTGTTTACTGTCATTAGATTTTATAATTATTCTTTGATGGCTTGTCAGTCTATTCTCACTAGAGGGTAAATAGAAGTCTTTGTAATTGATTATTTCTGTGTTTCTGATAGTTTCAGTTTCATGCTGATACATTTTATCACCATAAAAATGTTTGTTATAGCCTTTTACATAGTTTCCTAGGGAGTCATAAATAGCACCATAGAAGTGATATGTGTTTTCGTTGGTTTCTGCCCTATACTCTTTTAAGGTTGCGGTAGAATCTATCAATATACCCTTACATTCGCTAAGCCTAATTTTATCAAATCTTGCGGCAAAAGCTAATTTAGGAAGCTCTTCTATTGTGTACTTTTTATAGTTCTTGGCCACTTGGAATATGAAAAATTCGGAGTATTCTCTATCGGTAATTGAATCAGTTTTGGTAATATAAATTCGCCCATCTGGTTCGCCAGATTCTCTCAAAAATGTAACTGTCCTTTCATCTTTGACTTTTACATTATAATGGGTGGTCAGTCTATCATTTTTAAGACTATCATAACTATAAACTTTAAGGCCATTCGAGACAAGTCTATAAACACCAATATCGTTTTCCCATTCTAAAATTTTTTGCCCTTTTTCGTTAAAGTAAAGGGCTTGAAAGACTTCACCTTTGTGAAAATACCTTTCACTTTTTAGTGCTCTTAAGGAATCTTGCCCTTGGCAGAAATAAAAAGAGCTAAGACAGAAAATGAAGAAAGAAAGTGTTCGGAAGTTTGATTTGGGCATTGCATGGTTTATAATTGTTCTCTAAAGAAATGAATTAATATTTCGAGTAAAAATGCAAAACAAAGAATTTATAGAAGTAACCGTCAAAAACCATCAGATTCTCCATGGTTTTGATGAAAATAACCAAGAGATTCTGGAATCTGTAGAGGTACAGAATTCGGCTAAAAAGCTTATCAAAGTAGATAGAATATTGTCAATAAGTGAGAAGTTTATCTTGACTTCTTACGCCTTTGATAGGATAATTTATTGGGAATATGAGGAGACTTACGAAGATTTAAAAGAAATGCTTTCAAGCAATTAATACTATAAAAATGAGAGACTTATCACCAGCCTTTGCGGCATTTGACGCTTATAATAACCAAGACCCAAATCATGAAAGTATTGGTAATCAAAAGTTAAGTAAAGAAACACTTTACGGTCTTAGAATGAGTATTTGGCTAAATAGATATGATTCTGAAGCTCCAGACCAAGTTAAGTTGGCTGCACGAAGTCAGCATATTGGTCGCTGGGAAATGGCTAGAGATAGCTTCCCTATGGATAGAACGGGTTATCTGAAATGGAGAAGTCAGTTGGCTATTCATCATGCCAAAACAGCAGGAGAAATATTGGCAGGGTTGGGTTATGATGATGAACTGATAGATAAAGTGAAGTTTTTATTGCAGAAAAAGCAATTGAAACAAAACGAAGAAACACAACTGCTAGAAGATGTTATTTTCTTAGTTTTTGTGGAGCATTATTTAGAAGATTTTGCCGCAAAACATACAGACGAAAAGGTGATAGACATCATAGCCAAGACGCTGAAGAAGGTAACTTCGAAAGCGATAGAAACTTCTAGTAGTATCCAAGTTTCAGAACGCATAGGTAGGCTTATAGATATGGCTGCTGGCTCTTTGTAAACCTAAGGTTGTAGAGGCGAATGGCTAAGGAAATCAAATACTTAGCATGAAATTCGGGGTGTTTTTTTTGCCATATATACGGTTTATTTGGGGGAAGGTCGTCTAATAGATAAGATATATCGAATGTGGCAGTTTGTTTCTTTTGGATGGAGTATTTTTGAATTGAAATTTAACCAAAAACACCTATATGAAATACTCATTTTATGCATTGGGCATTCTACTGCTGCTAAATGCATGTTCCAGTGAAGATGACCCCAACACCAAACCAGAAGACAGCAGATTTACGGAAGTTGTTTTGGCCAGAGGCTTAGATGAGCCCATGGAAATGACATTTTTGCCAGACAACAAAGTGCTGGTGGTAGAACGTAAAGGAGGACTAAAGCTTATCAACGAAGACACGAAAGAAACCTCTGATGCTGGATGGATAGAGGTAAATACTAAGTATACCAATAAAGAAGGAAATGTGCGTGAGGCCGAGGAGGGCTTAATGGGTGTGGTGGTAGACCCTAATTTTTCTCAAAACCATTGGGTTTATCTTTATTATGCAGACCCAGAAACGCCTAAGCATGTTTTAGCAAGATATGAGTTTGTGGACGACTACCTAGTAGACGATTCTAAGAAAGTGATTTTAGAGGTGCCTACGCAGCGTGAAGAGTGTTGCCATACTGGAGGAGGTATGACATGGGATGCACAAGGCAATTTGTTTTTGACCGTAGGAAACAATACGGTTAATCCACGAAGTGGTGCTTCAAACTTAAATGAAGCTCCAGGTCATGAAAATGAAGACGACCAAAGAGCTCCTGGTAACTCTATGGATTTAAGAGGAAAAATATTAAGAATTCATCCAGAAGCGGACGGTACTTATAGCATTCCTGAGGGCAATCTTTTTCCAGTGGGAATGGAGAAAACGCGTCCAGAGATTTACACCATGGGTCACAGAAACCCTTGGAGGCCTTCGTTAGATAGCAAAACAGGTTACTTATATTGGGGTGAGGTAGGTCCAGATGCCAGCAAAGATTCTATTTGGGGACCTATGGGTTATGATGAGTTTAATCAAGCTAAAGAAGCTGGATATTTTGGATGGCCTTATTTGATTGGTAATAATAGACCTTATAATAGATACAATTCTGAAGACGGTACTTACGGCGAACCTTTTGACCCAAATAACTTGGTCAATGAGTCAGTCAATAACACCGGTATTAAAGAATTACCAAAGGCTGTTCCCGCTTTTTTATATTATCCATATGGCCCATCTCCTGAGTTTCCTTTGATGGGGACCGCAGGCCGTAGTGCCACAGGTGGACCCGTTTACCGACAAGCAGATTTCAAAGATGCCGCCAGACCGTGGCCTGCTTACTATGAAGGTAAGTGGTTAATTACCGAGTTTATGAGAGGCTGGATAATGGCTGTCACTATGGACGAAAACGGCAACTATGTGTCCATGGAGAAAGTACTACCTGAGAAAAACTTCAGTGGAGCTATGGATATGGATTTTGGCCCTAATGGCGATTTATATGTTTTGGAATATGGAACGGCATGGTTTAAAGGAAATGAAAATTCTCGGTTGGTTAAGTTGGAGTACAATTCAGGCAACAGAAAACCAGTGGTGGAAGCCAGTTCTGATGTGAGTTCTGGTAAGGTACCGCTTACCGTTAATTTTTCTGCAGAAGGAACTACTGATTATGATAAGTATGACGAAGGTAAATTAAGTTACAATTGGAAAATCAAGAAAGAAGGTGTAGAGATAGGCTCGGTTTCCGGAGAAAAAGCAAATTATACTTTTGAAGAAAGTGGCGATTTTGAGGTGGAATTAGTTGTGACAGACTCCAAAAAGGCGACGAATTCTAAATCTTTTTCTATAACCGCTGGTAATGAGGCTCCCGCCATAACTTTAAGCCTCAATAAAGAAAACAAGACTTTCTACTACGGAGAGAAAGAATTGCAGTTTACGGTAAAAGTGGCTGATGCCGAAGATGGAAGTACCGAAAATGGCATTACTCCAGAAGAAGTGGCCGTCACTTTTGATTACGTTCCTGCCGGTTATGACCCAATAGAAATGGCAGCAAATCATGCTACAGCGGATGCTATGGCGTCTTTTGCAGTAGGAAAAAGTTTAATAGAAGCTAGTGATTGTATTTCATGTCATCAGTTTAATGCCAAGTCCATCGGGCCTAGTTATGTGGCCGTAAGCGAGCGTTATGCCAACACAAAAAAGAATAGAGAGCTGTTGGTAGATAAAGTTATCAATGGTGGTAGCGGCGTATGGGGAGAGCACGGAATGAGTGCCCATCCAGATTTGAGTAATTCTGATGCCAGCAGAATGGTGGACTTCATACTTAATATGTCTTCTACAGGGGGTGCAATATCCTCATTAGGTCTAAGCGGTGTAGTGAAACCGATGAAGCCAGACTATGAATTTGAAGAAGGCAGTTTTGTTTTAAGAGCTGCGTATAAAGACAAGGGTGGTAAAGGTGTAAAACCGCTGTTGACAGAGAAAGTAGTTGTTTTGAAAGACCCATATTTAAGGCCTCATACAGCTGATTTTCGTAAGGCCACAGAAGTTTTGACGGCTTCTGGGAATGCTTTTTTCGCGGTAGGCGACAAGTCTTATATCGGTTACAAGAATATTGATCTTACTGGTGTGAAAAACATCCACGTTTACATTCAAAACTCAGAAAGGTCTGGTACTGTCGGAGGTAAGGTGGAATTGCATTTAGACACTCCAGATGGAAAGTTAATAAGTATTTCAGAAGACATTCCTGTGAACAGTCCAAGTGGTCCTAGAAGACCACCAGAAGGCGTGAGTGCGGTAGATTGGAGAAGACAAAATAGTTCTAAAGCTAACTTAGCGGTCTCTTCAGACATTAAAGGTTTTCATGATGTGTATCTGGTTTTTAGAAACGAAGCAGCTTCAAGCAATGATTATTTAATGAAATTAAACGAGATAGAGTTTTCTAATAAATAACAGGAATAAACGAAGGTTTTATATGCCTCGCCCTTTATAGGGTGAGGCATTTTTTTGTCTTTGATATTTTTTTTAAACTTTGCAGAAAATTTACTAAAAATTGTCTCGTAAACATGGCTTTCCGCTGTTTATAATCATTAAATCACTGTTTTGATGTGATGATTGCTTTACACGAATTGAGATAAAAACAGGTTAATTTCGCTGACTTCTTACTTTAAATTGATAAAAATAAGTCTGACTGGAGGTATTTTTTAATACGACTTTTCAGGCATGGGTATGATGTTTTCATAATAAAGTGAAGTAATGAACTGCAATGTTAAAATAGCTTTTTGTACAGATTTTTCTGAGAATGCGGGGCGTGCCCTTGAGTCCTTACTTTTTAATACTTGGGATTATAAAGTGGATTTTGACGTCCTTCATCTGGTAGAGCATAATTATCAAGAATCTTTGGAGAAATTGAGTGCTATTAATGAAGAACTTAAGCTTTCATTAAATGATATTTCTAAGGTAAGAATTCAACTTTTTAGAGAACATCAAAGAGATGACTTAATAGAACAATTGAACAATTACGGCTATTTATTCGTGTCTATTGGTCTTCAGGGGAATGGGAAAGGAGAAGGACTTGGAAGTTTCATTAAAACGATTTACAGTGATGTAAACTGCAATGTCATGATGGTGCCTTTGGCCTGTGCCATTAAGATTGAAAATAAGGTACTTGTGGCCGTGCAATCAGAGCATATTCCGTATTTAAATCTTTTGAAGAAGTTTTATTCTTTTTTTAGATTTAATTTTTTTAAGCTCACTATTGTCGTTCGAACACTAAAGGAGTTCGCCGAAGTAGATAAGCTCAAAATCCAAGAAGAGATAAGTGAAATGTTACCGAATCTGGAAATACACTTGATTTTTCACAATCCTGAAAATTATCATGGAAACTTACTGAAACAGCTTATAGTCCAGGAATTCGGTTACTTTTATGTGTTTAAAGACAGTTACTACGATAAGCTTTTGAAGGTTATTCTTGAAACCCACCCTGATAAATCTATCCTAAAGATAAAAGTGACGAGACTTATGATTTCTGAAAGGGAACTCGAATTAGTAAAAAGTAATTCTCCTTTCTTACAGAAATTTGAGTTACGCTACTCTTAAGATAGTTTCTTCTTATGTGCTGAGGAAGGAAACAACAGGTTTTCTTATGCGTAATTAGATTTTAAAATAAAGACAGTTGGTGTGCAAATAATGGCATGCCTCCTTTCTGCTTACTCTTTTAACGCTTATAATAAGAGATGTGATGAAGTGAGATTTTCTGTAATGATTGAGAAACAGATATGCTACATTTAGGGATGGTTCTGCTTAAGGTTAAAAGAGAATTTTTATAATGCGGTTTTACAAAGCTGCTCGCAAGTAGTAACAAAATTAAATGAAATTATACGAGATAGCTTTTTCTGATAAATAAGCAGGAGTAAATGTAGGGTTACTGTGCCTCGATCTTGATAGGGTGAGGCATTCTTTTTGCTTGATGATAAATTTCCTTAATTTTAATTTGAGACTTTTATGTATTTTAACTTTTAGGCGGTTTGGGTCAAAAACGTCACTTATTCTTGAGTTGGATGTTATTGACTTTTACGAATAAAGATAATTCTGATAGTTTTTCTTTAATGTTTCAAATAGGACTGTAGATGTATTAGAATCATAAATACAGAGCAATGAAATCAAATGTTAAAATAGCTTTATGTACAGATTTCTCTGGCAATTCAGGTCGTGCCCTTGAGTCCCTACTATTTAATTCTTGGAGTTTTAAAGTGGATATTGATGTCATTCATCTTGTTGAGGATGATTATCAAAAGTCTAAGGATAAGTTGAATGCATTGGAAATCGAACTAAAACATACCTTAAGTAATATTTCAGAAGTTAAAATGTACCTTTTTAAAGAAGGTCAAAGAGATAGCTTGATGGAGCAATTAAACACTTCAGGGTATATTATTGTGGTTAGTGGACTTCAGGGAACTGGAAAAGGAGAAGGTTGGGGAAGTTTTATAAAAACCATTTACAAAGAAGTAAACTGCAATGTTATGGTGGTGCCAATGGCCTGTAAAATTAAGATTGAGAATAAGGTAATGGTGGCCATTGAGCTGGAAAATATTCGGTATTTAAATATTTTATTGAAGGCACAGGCCTTTTTTAGACTTAATTATTTTAAGCTTACGATTGTTATTCGAACGTTAAAAGATTTAGCACTAAAAGAAAAGCGTCATATCCAAGAACAGTTAAATGAAATATTCCCGAGTCTAGAACAAGAGTTGATTCTATACAATCCTGAAAATTATCAGGGAAACTTACTAGAGCAGCTGTCTACTTATGATTTTGGTTATTGTTTTGTGTTTAAAGACGACTTCTTCGATAAATTTTTTATTAATATTTTTGAAACGCATCCTGATAGATCTACGATAAAAGAAAAAGTGGTGAGGATAATGACATTCGAAAGAGAAATAGAATTAGCAAAGACTAATTCCGAACTCTTAGAGAGGTTTGAGTTACGAGACTTTTAAAAGCTCTTAGATGGCTAATTGATATTCTTATGTGAACTCAAGTGATAAACCGATTTCATTAAACCATATTTAAAGGCGATTGTTTCAATGAGCACCTTTACGGTTTGTACCAAATAAGCCTGCAAGAAACGGGACATAAGAATTAATGTTCCCTAAGACCAACGCTTTCCTTTAAAGCAGGATGAAGATTCTGTTCAACGGATTAACTGAGCTAAGATTAAAACCCGCTTTATATTAAGTGGAACTTTAATGAAAAATCGTTTGTGATGCCTATTTTTTTTCTTTGATGGCCAGTTGACCGCAAGCGGCATCTATATCCTTTCCTCTGCTTCTTCTCACATTAACCGTTACACCTCTTTTTTCAAGGAAGTTGGCGAATTTATCGATGGCTTCTGGGTCAGCATTTTGATAGTTTGCTTCGGCAATAGGATTATATTCAATGATATTGACCTTTGAAGGCACTCTTTTTACAAAATCCAATAACTCTTGAGCATCTTCTAGCTTATCGTTAAAGCCATAAAAAATGATGTATTCTAGGGTTATTTGATTGCCAGTTTCTTTATAAAAATAATTAAGAGCGTCTTTTAGATTGGCCAGTGAGTTGCTCTCATTAATTGGCATAATTTGATTACGCTTCTCGTCATTAGCAGCATGCAGGGAAAGAGCCAAATTGAATTTAACTTTATCGTCGCCCAGTTTTCTTATCATTTTGGCAATACCGGCGGTAGAAACTGTAATTCTTTTAGGAGACCAGTTTAGGCCATCTTCTGCGGTTAGTCTTTCAATAGAGCCTAATGTTCCTGCATAATTTAGAAGAGGCTCTCCCATGCCCATATAAACCACATTGGTTAGAGGAGCTTGGTAGTTGTCTTCGGCTTGCTTTTTTATCAAGACTACTTGGTCGTAAATCTCTGCTGCGGTGAGGTTTCTTTCTCTGTTCATGTAGCCGGTAGCACAAAACTTACAGGTCAATGAACAACCTACCTGAGACGATACGCAAGCCGTCATTCTTTTATCAGTAGGAATGAGCACACCTTCCACTAAATGCCCGTCGTGCAGTCTAAAACCAGATTTTATGGTTCTATCTGAGCTAAACTGAGAACTCTCTGTTATGACAGGATTTATAACGAAATTTTGCTGGAGTTTAACTCGTAAATCTTTTGAAAGGTTGGACATATCTTCAAAACTAGTGGCAGATTTTTGCCACAACCATTCCCAAACTTGATTAGCCCTGAACTTCTTTTCACCTTCTACGATGAACCAATCTGTAAGTTTGACTTTGTTAAGTTCTCGTATGTCTACCTTTTTATCTATCATTCGTATGCAAAATTCTGCATTTCCCCTTGATTTACCTAGCTTTCAACATGATTGAATCGTATTCTCTTTACTATTATGCAGCATATAGTGTATATTCCGAGACTTTTAGATACTTAAATGAAGAAGCACCCCAAAATAACCACATTACTTCTGATCGCACTATTTACAGCGTTTGTACAGACCGCTAATGGGCAGTTCTGGAAAAAGGGTAAGGAAGAGAAAGAAAATCCAGTTTATGGTTTTCATATTAAAGGAGGGAAAAAAAAATATGTGATGCCATTTAAGGTTTATTCTAACCTTATTGTGGTGCCCGTACTTTTGGATAATTCGGACACCCTAAATTTTATTTTGGATACTGGTGTAAGCTCCATTTTTATCACTGATCCAGATGTGGCAAAGAAAATGGGTTTGAGATATGTGCGAGAGGTAGAAATAAGTGGTGCAGGGAAAGAAAAATCCCTTTTAGCCATGGTATCCATTGACCACAGGTTTGAGTTAGGAGACATAACGGGCTATAGACAAAACATTGTGGTCTTGAGTGAAGATATATTGCATCTTTCAGAATTTATGGGTGTGCCTATCCATGGTATTTTTGGCCATGCTCTCTTTGAAAACTTTGTAGTGACGATAGATTTTTCAAATTTCTTTCTAACCATCAACGATCCACGAGAATTTAAGTTTAAGAGAAAGTATGGCAACAAATTCCCTATTGTGATTACCCAATCCAAACCATATACGGATGCCATTTACATTACAGAAGCCAATAAAGAAAAGCGTAATGTAAGATTGGTGATAGACACGGGAGCGGGTCACGCTTTACTATTAAACTCTGAAGAAGGCCATATTGAATTACCCGAAAAAGTGATAAGAGCAAGTTTAGGTAGAGGGCTAAATGGTGAGATTTTTGGAAATGTAGGTCGTGTGCCGAAAGTATCTATTGGGCATACTAAAATGAATAATGTGATAGCTTCCTTTCCTGATTCCTTGGCTTTTAGTATGAAGTTCCCACCGTCTGATGATAACCGACAGGGCAGTATTGGAGGGGAGTTTTTGCGGAGGTTTAAGGTTACGCTAAATTACAGCAAGGGTTATATGGCTCTTAAGCCTATTAGAAGTAAGATAAAAGAGCCCTTTGAACATGATATGAGTGGCTTAGATATTAGAGCAAAAAAAGGCTCTTTAGATAGACTTTATGTTCAAGATGTGATTGAAGGTTCTCCTTCTGACTTAGCTGGATTGAAGGTGTATGATGAAGTTATTTTCATCAATAACGTGCATGTATCGAAGATGACTTTGGCGGAAATTTATCGCTTACTTTCCAAAAAAGAAGGGCGGAATATTAATATCTTTTATAGAAGAGATGGCGTTTTGACTTTTACCTCTTTTAAACTAAAAAGGGCTATTTAATGCTTGCCCAAATCTTTTTCTGATATTTGTTCGCTCAGCATTTTTTGTTTTATTCATGGCGTATCGCAAATCTTTTTTTAAAAGGTATTTTGGTTCTTTTTGGGTTTATATCATCTTTTTAGGGCTCATTTACGCTTTTAATAATTCCAAAAAAATAGTAGCTTTTATCTCAGAAACATTCGGGATAGAACTGCCATTGACCAGAGCACCGAAAGAAATACCAGAGTTTTTAGCTTATCCCGAAACGCTACTTCCAAAGCCTGACACTTACGGCGAGTGGATAGAAAAACCAAACTTTTTGGTGTATTATGATGAAGACATTATGCAAGCGAGATTTAGCTTACATAAATTAGAAAGTAGCTTTACCAGAGGTAATGCCAGCCGATATGGGATACGTTTTAACGACCAAGAGGTTTTAGCTTCGCCAACGGCAAAGTATAAAGATTATTCTGGCTCAGATTATGACAGAGGGCATCTGGTGCCAGCAGGCGACTTTAAATGCTGCCAGTCCAAAATGGAAGAAACTTTTTCAATGACTAATATTGCTCCTTTTGACTCGGTGCTTAACAGGTATGCTTGGAATGAACTGGAGATAAAAACTAGAAGTTGGGCCAGAAAATTTGGAACGCTTTACGTGATAACAGGACCCGTTTTTGAGCACAGATTTCAATACATCGGGAGGTATAATGATGTAAGTGTACCGACACATTTTTTCAAAATATTATTTACACTTTCAAGTGACGGCACCCAGCCAAGAAATATGGTGGCGTACCTTATGCCTAATGAGCCCCTATATCATTTCGATAAACAAAACATGAAAGTGAGCATAGACCGTTTGGAGCAGATGACCAAGCTTGATTTTTTTGAGAAACTACCAGATGACATAGAGCAAAAGCTAGAAACAGTCACCCAAACAGGAAACTGGTAATGGCATATATTCCGGCTCTCAAGTATCATATTTTTACCCCCATTTACGACTGGTTCATAAATATGAGCGTACCTGAAAAAGAGATTAAATCCAGAGTCATAGCGTTGGCGGAAATTAAAAAGGAAGATAAAATCTTAGATTTTGGCTGTGGTACCGCTACGCTTTGCCAGATATTACTGGAAAAATATAGTGTAATGGAAATGGTAGGATTAGATGTAGACAAACGAATTCTTGAGATAGCAGGAAAGAAAAACATTCCTAATTTGAGTTTAAAGACGTTTGACGGTGAAACCATTCCTTTCCAAGACCATTATTTCGACAAAGTTATTTCTTCTTGGGTTTTTCATCATTTGACAGCGGCAGAGAAGATAAATGCTTTCAAAGAACTGAAAAGAGTACTTAAACCGGATGGTGTTTTTATTTTGGCAGATTGGGGCAAGGCCTCTAATCCTGTGCAAAGAATCTTGTTTTTTATACTTCAAGTTTTCGATAATTTCCATACCACGTCGGCTCATGTCAATGGCGAAATTAGACGCTATCTGGAAGAAGCTGGGTTTCAATACATAGAAGAATGTGGCTTTAGAAATACGCTTTTAGGAACACTCCGCTATTGGAAAATCAACCACTAGCTTATTCTTCCTTCAATGCAGGTTGAGTCTAATATAATATGTAGATTATATATGCCCCAGAGGGCATAATATCAATAGCAAGGAATGAAATCCCTTGCGAAGATAAAGTATTCGATTAGTTAGGCGGGATTTTGGCGTTTTGCCAAAATCATGACAAACTAAACAGCCTCCAGCCAAATCTCCGTATTCTTAAACGACGGCGTCAAACTTCTACCATCCGTTTCGGAAGAAACCAAAAAATTAGTTTCTGGATAGAAACCCAAAACGCAACCTTTGGCAATATCAAAAGCTACGATTTCAAAATTATCAATCTGTCCGGATTTACTTCTGACATTAACGCGTTGCCCATTTTTTAAGCCTTTTTCAGCAATATCCTCCGTGTTCATCAGTAACACATCTCTATGTTTTGTGCCACGCCAAGCGTCATGCTCTTCATACACTATAGAGTTAAATTGCCCCTCACTTCTGACAGACATCAGTGAAAGAGCATCTTTTGAACGCTCCAAATCGGGTAGGGGATTGAAAACAAATTGGGCTTTGCCAGATGTCGTACTAAATTCAGGGGTATGGAAGGTTCTGCCAGGTATCTGAAATTCTTCTTTAGTCAAGTCTATGTCGTTGAGCTTTTCAAAGCCGGGAATTACGGCGGCTATGGTTTTCCTAACCGCTTCATGACTTTTGAAGGCTTTGAAGTTTATCAATTCATCACCTAAAACACGACTTCCAATATCAGCAATGATGTCAACTTCTGAGCGGAGGTTTTCTATTCGATCAATACCGCCATCACTCATTCGAACATAGTTGAACATAGATTCCTGTGTGGTCTTTTGTTTCTCTTCATCACGGACGAGTACTGGGAGAATCAAACATTCTTGGTCTACCGCTTTTATGTGTCCTTCGTTAAGTGTGGTGTTAATGAAAACTTTAAGCGGAATTTTATTCAATGCCTTTTCGGCATAAGTAAGATTTGGATTGGAGGCATAAAGATTTCCTCCCAATAAGAAAGCCATGTCTACTTTTCCTTTATAAGCTTCCTCCATACATTTCATGGTATCCCAGCCGGCTGATGTAGGAAGTTTGACATTCAGGTGCTGTTCTATATTTTTAAATACGCTCTCTTTTAAAGCCGGAGAAACCCCCATAGAACCTATTCCCTGTACATTAGAGTGCCCTCTTAGTGGGAGTAGACCCGCTTCTTTTCTTCCGACCATACCGCGTAGCATGGCTAAATTGACAATGGCCTCCACGTTTTCAGATCCGTGTTTATGATGGGTAATGCCCATAGCCCATGAGAAAATGACGTTTTCTGCTTGAAGATAAACTTCCGCTATCTCTCTGATTTCTTTAGCCGGTAATCCTGAATTGTTTTCAATAGCATCCCAAGTAAGATGCTCTACGCCTTTTTTAAAGTGCTCAAAACCCTCTGTGTGTTGTTTTATGAAATCGTCGTTCAATTTGTTTTCTGCTATCAAAACTTTGGCAATTCCATAAAGCACCGCCATGTCACCTCCAATTTTTGGTTGAAGATAATGGGAGGCAATGTTTGAACCTGAGCTGAATAAAGAGCGGACATCAGAAGGAATCGAGAAATTTACCAAACCGGGTTCTTTGGCAGGGTTGAGCACCACCACTTTTCCGCCACGCCTTCTCACATGCAGCAGTTCTGTTAAGAAACGAGGATGGTTTGAGGCAGGGTTTGCCCCAATGACAAAAACTAAATCTGCTTTTTTGATATCGTGTACCTGAATGGTGGCTGTGCCTGTGCCAAGCGTACTTTTCATGCCCACACCACTGGCTTGATGGCAGTAATAAGAGCAGTTGTTTACATTATTGGTGCCGTAAATTCTTGCAAAAAGGTGTAGAAGAAAAGCGGCTTCATTGCTACTTCTTCCTGAGCTATAAAAGAAAGTTCTGTTTGGTTCGGTCGTTTTAAACTTGTCGGCTATTTTAGTAAGTGCATCCTCCCAAGTAATGGCTTTATAATGGTTTTCTCCTTTTAATTTTAAGAGCGGATGCCGTAATCTTCCCAGCATTTCTAATTCTCTTGGTCTAAGTTTTCGGAGCTGTTCTATACTATTCTCTGCCCAAAATTCAGCAGGAATGGGGGCTTGAATGTCGGTTAATTGTGCTTGAAGACTCTTTTTGCAAATTTCTATTTTGTCGTTGGCCTCGTTGACCATGCCGCCATTTTGACCTCCCATGCCGTAAGCACAGGTTTTACAGGTGTTTTTAGAAGTGATGGTTTTGGCTACGCTTCCTAGTCCAGCTTCTTTTATTACATGGAACGAATAAAAAATGGACTTCCAGCCGCCCACATAAGATTTTGTCTTCAATAGGTTTTCTTTTGATAATTTGAAGGTAAAAAAATAGTGTGATTTTAACGTAAAAAATCTCTCAAATCTTCAAATAGCCTTATTTTTGCCACGCATTAAGCAAAACCGAATTAATGATTTCGTACCAACATTTCGCCTTGAAAAATGGGCTTCAAGTATATCTTCATGAAGATAAAACCACGCCCATAGCAGCATTTAATATTGTATATAACGTAGGCTCTAGAGATGAGGACGAAAGCCGTACTGGTTTTGCCCATTTGTTTGAGCATTTGATGTTTGGCGGTTCTAAAAACATTCCAAGTTATGACGAGCCGCTACAAAAAGTAGGAGGGGAGAATAACGCCTTTACATCGCCAGATGTAACTAATTATTACATCACATTGCCCGTTTCAAATATTGAGACGGCTTTCTGGTTAGAGTCTGACCGAATGCTGAGTCTCTCTTTTGACCCCAAAGTACTGGAGGTGCAGCGTAAGGTGGTTATTGAAGAGTTTAAGCAACGTTATTTAAGCCAACCTTATGGTGACGTTTGGTTAAAAATGAGACCTTTGGCTTATAAAAATCACCCCTATAAATGGGCGACTATTGGTAAAGAAATTAAGCATATTGAAGATGCAACCATGGAAGATGTCAAAGGCTTCTTCTTTAAACATTATAGACCTAATAATGCGACACTCGTAGTGGCAGGTAATATTTCGCTAGAGGAGGTTAAAAGATTAAGCGAAAAGTGGTTTGGTGATATTCCTGCAGGGCCAAAAAAAGTAAGGAAATTGCCTGTAGAGCCTATTCAGACCGAAGCAAGGTTTTTAGAAACTGAAGCTAAAGTGCCGCTAAATGCACTTTATAAAGCGTATCATATGCCGGGTAGGTATCATGACGATTTCCATGAGGCAGATTTGATTAGCGATGTATTAGGCCGAGGGAAGTCATCAAGACTTTATAAGGAATTAGTTAAAAAGCAAGGGCTTTTTAATAATATTAATGCTTATATTTCTTCTTCCTTAGATCCTGGTTTATTGATGATAAGCGGCAATTTAAATGAAGGAATAAGTATGGAAAAAGGGAATGAAGCTGTCGAAAAAATTGTTAGTAAATTGACAACCGAATTGATGGAAAATAGAGAGCTAGAAAAGGTAAAGAACCAAGCGGAAGCTTCACTGCAGTTTTCTGAAGTAGAGTTACTAACTAGAGCCATGAATTTGGCATTTGCCGCTAATTATGGCGACCCAGAGTTATGCAATAAAGACGCTGAGAATTTGGAGAACATAACACCTGAAAGTTTTCAAGCCGTAGCAAAACAGGTACTGAGACCAGAAAACTGTAGCACCATGTTTTACAGAGCGGTTAATTAAGGAAGAGTTTTAAGCTTTTAGCCATTAAAGCAAACAATTAAGAAATAGAAACACTAAACATAAAAGACGTGAATAAGAAAGTAGCATTAATCATATTAGACGGATGGGGAATTCCTAAAGTAGGTGAAGAGTGGCGTTCGGCTATTGAAGCGGCCAATGTACCTTATTTTGACCATTTAATGAGCACTTATCCGCACAGCACGTTAGAGGCTTCTGGTAGAGCGGTGGGTTTGCCTAACGGTCAAATGGGAAACTCTGAAGTGGGTCATATGAATTTAGGAGCTGGAAGAGTGGTGTATCAGCAACTAGAAAAAATCAATGTAGAGCTTGAAGAAGGTAGAATGGGCGATGAGCCTGTACTTAAAAATGCCTTGAAATATGCTAAAGATAATAACAAAAAGGTGCATTTTATTGGACTGGTGTCTGATGGTGGTGTGCATTCTCATATTGACCATTTAAAAGGTCTGACTAAGATAGCAGCAGAGGCAGGATGTAAAGATGTTTTTGTCCATGGTTTTTTAGATGGCAGAGACTGTGACCCTAAGTCTGGAAAAGACTTTGTATCTGATTTGCAACTGCATTTAGCCACTCATGGTGGTCAAATAGCCTCTTTGACAGGAAGGTATTTTGCTATGGATAGAGATAAAAGATGGGATCGAGTAAAACTGACTTATGATGCCATGGTGAAGGGTATTGGTGAGCATTCTGTTTCAAACGGTGGCATTCTTTCTGTCATCCAAGATGCTTATGACGCTGGAGTGACAGACGAATTTATGAAGCCTATTGTGGTAACGCAGCACGACAAACCTGTGGCTGTGATTGAGGAAGGTGACGTGGTGATGTGCTTTAACTTTAGAACAGACCGTGGCCGTGAAATTACGATAGCACTTACGCAAGAGGCTTTCCCTGAGCAAGATATGCATCCATTGAAACTGAAATACTTAACCATGACTAACTATGACGCTACGTACAAAAACGTGGAGGTTATTTATGAGAAGGACAATTTGGTGAATACCATGGGTGAGGTATTAGAAGCTGCTGGAAAGAAGCAAGTTAGAGTAGCCGAAACAGAGAAATACCCGCACGTAACATTCTTTTTCTCAGGTGGACGTGAAAAAGAATTTATAGGAGAAAGTAGAATCATGGCTCAATCGCCAAAAGATGTGGCTACCTATGATTTGAAACCAGAAATGGCAGCTGCAGATATTAGAGACGGCATCATACCAGAACTAAAAAAAGGTGATGTTGATTTTGTGTGTTTAAACTTTGCCAACCCAGATATGGTAGGGCATACCGGTGATTTTGGTGCCGTAGTGAAAGCTGTGGAAACGGTAGATGCTTGTTTAAAAGAGGTGGTAGAGGTAGGGTTGTCAAATGGATATTCTTTCATCATCATCGCCGACCACGGAAATGCGGATTACATGTTAAATGACGACAAGTCTGTCAACACGGCTCACTCGCTTAACCTAGTTCCGTTTATAGTGGTAGACCCAGAATACAAAGGCCAGCCCGAAGCTGGAAAACTAGGAGACGTAGCACCTACTATCCTCAAAATGATGGACGTAGCAATCCCAGCAGAAATGACGGGTAATATCTTAATTTAAAAAAAACAGTTTTGTTTTGATATTTAAAAGGAGCCTCGAGGCTCCTTTTTTTTTCTAAATAAACCTTTTAATTTTAATGATAAGGTCAAGCATCCCAGTCTTGACAGACAATCTTAGGATTAATTCCAATAGTAGGGCTCCTGAAAATTATTAAATAGGATACTTTTGTGTCAGTATGGAGTGGTTTAAAGTCTTGCATGAAATTATAAACGGCATAATTGTTGAAGGTAGGCGTCGGTTGTAGTTTCTGAGAAAATCTTGAAACTTTCAAGCTCTCTTGAAACGAGGAAGAAAGAAATTTTCTAATATTTATTGGGCTTAAAAACAAATCCGTCTAACAAAAATTGAATGATTATTTGTAGCAGAAGTGATAAGCTTGTGCTGCAAAATTATGCTTGATTCCATTTAATAGTGTCAAGAATCATCAACATTAATTGATCATTTCAGAATTTCGATAGCTCAAACTTTTACTTCAAGTCTCTCGCCCGAAAGGGCTAGAAATGAGCTTTTAGAATAATTTTTTAATCTCCTAAATCGATCTGCTTCTTGTTCGCTAAAAAGCATTTAAGCGTATTCGTACCTAAATAGGCTAAATCATATTAAAGGAATGGCTGTGTGATTCAATATAGATGTATCAACTTTCCTTTATTCAGCGGGCATATCAATGATATATTTAATCAATTTGGTAGTGATTTTACAGTCTAAAATGGCACGTTACCAAGGAATGTAATCTGCCGAATGGCACTATTTTTGCGGAGTTCGTGTGGGTAAAAGTGGTGTTTGTACCAAAAAAGCTAATATTTAAATTATGATATTTTTAAGTACCCGAAAGCTCGTTATATAATTGTCGGAGATGGATAAGACGGAGCTAGTAAAACTCATTTAATGATAAAGCTATAGTGGTTGTTTGATTTAAGGGATTGGTAGCCTTTTTAAAATTTAGAACTTGGAAAATAATTTCTTACAAAATGAGTTTTTTTATTTTTTTGTTAGCTTTTCTGCAAGGACATCATGCGGTCCTTTGCATTTCTACGCAACGCCCTGTTTTTATTATAAAAGGCAAAGTTGAGCAGGTCGATCAGTATTGTAAAGGTGCAAGACCAACAAAAGAAACACTTGGTACGTCGTATCAACCTAAGCCCTATCCAAATAAAACTTTCTACATCAAGAAAGGGGATTCAAACTTCACCTGTCGCTCAGAAATAATTAAAACCTTTTCGACGGATATTAATGGTGATTTTACCTTTGAACTTCCACGGGGTCACTATGCTATAATGATGGAAGAGCAAGTTTTACCACTTGAGCTTAATGAATTTGAAAATGAGAATTTTCAAATAGATAAAGACTGTATAAATAAATGGATTAAACAGCCTTATTATACTTTTGAAGTTACAGACCACAACTTAGAACTTATGAAGTTCTCCTTTATAAATAGATGCTTCTTAAAAACACATATTCCCTGTATTACTTATAAAGGGGTAATGAAACACTAAATTTTACATGAAATTAATAAACATTTTCAATGTTAGCTTCTTGCTACTGTTAGCAATCAATTGCTTTAGTCAGAAGAATACATCCAATAGCCAAGATGCGACATCTGTTAATAGTAAAAATACTGATGTTTTGCCAAGTAACATTAAGCCCAAAAATAGAAATATTGAATGGCGAGAGTTTGGTGATAGAAGAGGTGTCACTTTTATGGAATTACAATCCGCTTTTAATAAAAATTGGGATGGTGTAAAACCTAAAAAAGGTCAAGGGTATAAACCCTTTAAAAGATGGGAGGCTTTTACGGCTCCTAGAGTATATCCATCTGGTGACATGACTTTGCCATCAACGGCATATGGCAACTTTGAAAACTGGCTAAAGGAAAACACTAGTCAGCCAAATTCCAAGGCCAGGGTGAGTATGAATCTTATGGCCGCCAACACAAGTACTGGAAACTGGACAGAAATAGGTCCATTGAGTAAGCCTTCTGGTTATGACTCGGGTGTGGGGCGTATTGATATGGTTCGTTTTGATCCTAGCAATCCATCAATCATGTATGTGTGTTCTCCTGACGGTGGACTATGGAAAACTATTGACGGCGGAGTAAATTGGACTACGAACTCCGACTTTCTGCCCATTATAGGTTGTGCAGACTTGGTGATCGACCCCACCAATACTCAAATAATGTACTTAGCCTCTGGTAATAGAGAGTATGATAGAAGTAGTATTGGTATTCTAAAGTCCATGGATGGCGGAAGTACTTGGGGGACTACCGCGTTTGTAATTCCTGCGAGTAATGGGTGGACCATCAGACGTTTGATTATGGACCCTGCCAACCCGCTAAACATGATTGCGGTTTTAAATGCAGGGATGGCCGTAACTACCGATGGTTGGGCAACCGTTAATTATCCTAGTTTATCAGGAAGTTATGATTTGCAGGACGTTGAATTTAAACCTGGAGATCCAAATACGGTGTATGCCGTAGGCAAAGATTTTTATAAATCGACAAATAAAGGAGCTACGTGGACGCAGATAACTAATGGTTTACCAAATTCAAGTAGTGTAAGCCGTGCCTTGATGGCTGTTTCTGAAGCAAATTCAGCTTATGTATATGTGCTATATGGTAATACTGATGGGGGCTATTTAGGAACATATCGTTCTTCAGATAGTGGCGATTCATTTTCTGAACGCTCTTCTATGGCTTCTTTATCAAACAATATTTTAAACTGCGATACATTAACTACTGATCCTGCAGGTCAGGCTACGCATAACTTAGCTCTTGTGGTCTCTCCTTCCGATGCCAACCTTGTAACCATTGGTGGATGTAATGCTTGGCAATCAACGGATGGAGGAACTTCTTGGGCATTAAGATCTTATTGGTTAGGTAATGATACCAATTATCCAGGTGTAGGCATGTCTTCCGCCGACTATGTGCATGCAGATATTCAGTCCCTTGAGTATTTGCCGGGTAGCAATACCACGCTTTTTATAACCAGCGATGGGGGTATTTCAAAATCATTGAATAATGGTACAAATTGGACTGATATCAGTACAAATTTGAGGGTTGCTCAGATGACCAACGTTGGTCAGTCATCATTGACGCCTTATAATATGATTGCAGGTTTACAAGACATTGGAACTTTGAAAAATACGAATGGAAATTGGTATGTAACAAACGGTGGAGATGGCGAAGATGGATTTATTGATCGTACAGATGATCAAGTCATCATAACTTCAAATCCTAACGGAGCCTTTGCATTATCTTTAGATGGTGGAATAAATAGAACAAACATTACTGGTTTACCCGCAGGAATCGAATTTTTTAGCCCTATTCATCAAGATCCGGTAGATGCTAGTTTAGTTTATGCCGGTGGACGTCCAGCTTTGTACAAAAGCGATGGTGTATTATCAGACGCTAGTGCGACTTGGACTACTTTAGGAATTCCTGTAGGTAATGGTGGAATTACTCGTTTTGAGATAGCACCAAGTAATACTCAAATAATATATGCTGTTAAGGCAGATATATACAATACCGGTTCTATTAATATTTCAAAGTCGATAGATGGTGGCTTGAACTTTACGGACATCACTGCAGATTTGCCAGTTGATTTGGCGGTAATAACAAATTTGACCGTATCAAATACAGATGCAAATAAAGTGTGGGTAACGTTTTCAGGTTATAACGCATCTACAAAAGTTTTTAAGACAGTGGATGGTGGTGCCAACTGGATTAATATTTCTTCTGGTTTACCAAATATTCCAATGAATACCATTGTTTACACAAAAAATAGCCCTTTAGATGCGGTTTATTTAGGTGCGGATATCGGTGTTTATTATATGGATAATAATACACCTTGGACCCAATTTTTTACAGACTTACCAAGAAACCATGTCAATGATTTAGAAATCTATTATCCCACTTCAAAAATCAGGGCTGCCACTTATGGAAGAGGATTATGGGAGAGTGATTTGTACAGTGTTTGTATCAAGCCAAATGCAGGCGTAGACCAAGCACCAAGCTGCGTAGGTAATACGGCAATTACAACAGTAACATTGGCAGCCACAGCCGTAACAGGCGGAGCATGGAGCCAAGTAACTGGTAATCCATCAGGAGCAGTATTTACAAATTCCAGTGCCGCCAACTCAGAAGTGACGGGACTAAACCCTGGCGTTTATAACTTTATTTGGGCTGTCAATTCCACTTGTAGCGATACCGTTAAAGTGACCATCCCAAGTTGTGTTTGTATCAAACCAAATGCAGGCGTAGACCAAGCACCAAGCTGCGTAGGTAATACGGCAATTACAACAGTAACATTGGCAGCCACAGCCGTATCAGGCGGAGCATGGAGCCAAGTAACTGGTAATCCATCAGGAGCAGTATTTACAAATTCCAGTGCCGCCAACTCAGAAGTGACGGGACTAAACCCTGGCGTTTATAACTTTATTTGGGCTGTCAATTCCACTTGTAGCGATACCGTTAAAGTGACCATCCCAAGTTGTGTTTGTATCAAACCAAATGCAGGCGTAGACCTAGCACCAAGCTGCGTAGGTAATACGGCAATTACAACAGTAACATTGGCAGCCACAGCCGTATCAGGCGGAGCATGGAGCCAAGTAACTGGTAATCCATCAGGAGCAGTATTTACAAATTCCAGTGCCGCCAACTCAGAAGTGACGGGACTAAACCCTGGCGTTTATAACTTCATCTGGGCGGTTAACTCTACTTGTAGTGATACGGTTAAAGTGACCATCCCAAGTTGTGTTTGTATCAAACCAAATGCAGGCGTAGATCAAGCACCAACTTGTGTAGGCAATACCGCCATAACTTCTGTAACATTAGCCGCCACAGCAGTAACAGGCGGAGCATGGAGCCAAGTAACTGGTAATCCATCAGGAGCAGTATTTACAAATTCCAGTGCCGCCAACTCAGAAGTGACGGGACTAAACCCTGGCGTTTATAACTTTATTTGGGCTGTCAATTCCACTTGTAGCGATACCGTTAAAGTGACCATCCCAAGTTGTGTTTGTATCAAACCAAATGCAGGCGTAGACCAAGCACCAAGCTGCGTAGGTAATACGGCAATTACAACAGTAACATTGGCAGCCACAGCCGTATCAGGCGGAGCATGGAGCCAAGTAACTGGTAATCCATCAGGAGCAGTATTTACAAATTCCAGTGCCGCCAACTCAGAAGTGACGGGACTAAACCCTGGCGTTTATAACTTCATCTGGGCGGTTAACTCTACTTGTAGTGATACGGTTAAAGTGACCATCCCAAGTTGTGTTTGTATCAAACCAAATGCAGGCGTAGATCAAGCACCAACTTGTGTAGGCAATACCGCCATAACTTCTGTAACATTAGCCGCCACAGCAGTAACAGGCGGAGCATGGAGCCAAGTAACTGGTAATCCATCAGGAGCAGTATTTACAAATTCCAGTGCCGCCAACTCAGAAGTGACGGGACTAAACCCTGGCGTTTATAACTTTATTTGGGCTGTCAATTCCACTTGTAGCGATACCGTTAAAGTGACCATCCCAAGTTGTGTTTGTATCAAACCAAATGCAGGCGTAGACCTAGCACCAAGCTGCGTAGGTAATGCGGCAATTACAACAGTAACATTGGCAGCCACAGCCGTATCAGGCGGAGCATGGAGCCAAGTAACTGGTAATCCATCAGGAGCAACATTTACAAATTCCAGTGCCGCCAACTCAGAAGTGACCGGATTAAACCCTGGCGTTTATAACTTCATCTGGGCTGTCAATTCCACTTGTAGCGATACCGTTAAAGTGACCATTCCAAGTTGTGTTTGTGTCAAACCAAATGCAGGTGTAGACCAAGCACCTACCTGTGTAGGCAATACGGCCATAACCTCTGTAACATTAGCCGCCACAGCAGTAACAGGCGGAGCATGGAGCCAAGTAACTGGTAATCCATCAGGAGCAACATTTACAAATTCCAGTGCCGCCAACTCAGAAGTGACGGGACTAAACCCTGGCGTTTATAACTTCATCTGGGCGGTTAACTCTACTTGTAGTGATACGGTTAAAGTGACCATCCCAAGTTGTGTTTGTATCAAACCAAATGCAGGCGTAGATCAAGCACCAACTTGTGTAGGCAATACCGCCATAACTTCTGTAACATTAGCCGCCACAGCAGTAACAGGCGGAGCATGGAGCCAAGTAACTGGTAATCCATCAGGAGCAGTATTTACAAATTCCAGTGCCGCCAACTCAGAAGTGACGGGACTAAACCCTGGCGTTTATAACTTTATTTGGGCTGTCAATTCCACTTGTAGCGATACCGTTAAAGTGACCATCCCAAGTTGTGTTTGTATCAAACCAAATGCAGGCGTAGACCAAGCACCAAGCTGCGTAGGTAATACGGCAATTACAACAGTAACATTGGCAGCCACAGCCGTATCAGGCGGAGCATGGAGCCAAGTAACTGGTAATCCATCAGGAGCAGTATTTACAAATTCCAGTGCCGCCAACTCAGAAGTGACGGGACTAAACCCTGGCGTTTATAACTTCATCTGGGCGGTTAACTCTACTTGTAGTGATACGGTTAAAGTGACCATCCCAAGTTGTGTTTGTATCAAACCAAATGCAGGCGTAGATCAAGCACCAACTTGTGTAGGCAATACCGCCATAACTTCTGTAACATTAGCCGCCACAGCAGTAACAGGCGGAGCATGGAGCCAAGTAACTGGTAATCCATCAGGAGCAGTATTTACAAATTCCAGTGCCGCCAACTCAGAAGTGACGGGACTAAACCCTGGCGTTTATAACTTTATTTGGGCTGTCAATTCCACTTGTAGCGATACCGTTAAAGTGACCATCCCAAGTTGTGTTTGTATCAAACCAAATGCAGGCGTAGACCAAGCACCAAGCTGCGTAGGTAATACGGCAATTACAACAGTAACATTGGCAGCCACAGCCGTATCAGGCGGAGCATGGAGCCAAGTAACTGGTAATCCATCAGGAGCAGTATTTACAAATTCCAGTGCCGCCAACTCAGAAGTGACGGGACTAAACCCTGGCGTTTATAACTTTATTTGGGCTGTCAATTCCACTTGTAGCGATACCGTTAAAGTGACCATCCCAAGTTGTGTTTGTATCAAACCAAATGCAGGCGTAGACCAAGCACCAAGCTGCGTAGGTAATACGGCAATTACAACAGTAACATTGGCAGCCACAGCCGTATCAGGCGGAGCATGGAGCCAAGTAACTGGTAATCCATCAGGAGCAGTATTTACAAATTCCAGTGCCGCCAACTCAGCAGTGACCGGATTAAACCCTGGCGTTTATAACTTTATTTGGGCTGTCAATTCCACTTGTAGTGATACCGTTAAGGTGACGATTCCAAGTTGTGTTTGTATCAAACCAAATGCAGGCGTAGATCAAGCACCTACCTGTGTAGGTAATACTGCAATAACTTCCGTAACATTAGCCGCCACAGCAGTAACAGGCGGAGCATGGAGCCAAGTAACAGGTAATCCATCAGGAGCAACATTTACAAATTCCAGTGCCGCTAACTCAGAAGTGACGGGACTAAACCCTGGCGTTTATAACTTCATTTGGGCTGTAAACTCAACCTGTAGTGATACGGTTAAAGTGACCATCCCTAATTGTGCTTGTATCAAACCAAATGCAGGCACTGATCAAGCACCAACCTGTGTAGGTAATACGGCAATTACAACAGTAACATTGGTAGCCACAGCCGTATCAGGCGGAGCATGGAGCCAAGTAACTGGCAATCCATCAGGAGCAACATTTACAAATTCTAATGCCGCTAACTCATCAGTTACCGGACTAAATCCTGGCGTTTATAACTTCATTTGGGCTGTCAATTCCACTTGTAGTGATACCGTTAAGGTGACGATTCCAAGTTGTGTTTGTATCAAACCAAATGCAGGCGTAGATCAAGCACCTACCTGTGTAGGTAATACTGCAATAACTTCCGTAACATTAGCCGCCACAGCAGTAACAGGCGGAGCATGGAGCCAAGTAACAGGTAATCCATCAGGAGCAACATTTACAAATTCCAGTGCCGCTAACTCAGAAGTGACGGGACTAAACCCTGGCGTTTATAACTTCATTTGGGCTGTAAACTCAACCTGTAGTGATACGGTTAAAGTGACCATCCCAAGTTGTCCTTCAGTTATCGATCTTGTGCTTACGAAGCAGGTTGATAAAAAGGTCGTTGAATTGGGAGATGAATTAGTTTATACCATTAAGCTATATAATCAAAGTAATGTGGCTGCAAATAGAATTGAAGTAAGTGATAGCATAGCCAACACCATTCAAATTGTACCTGGAAGTTTGGTTGCGAGTCGTGGAAGTGCATCGATTCAGAATAATTTTATTCAATGGAGCATACCAAGTATTGCCGCAAATTCAGGCTCAAATGGAGATACTATTACATTGAGCTATAAGATAAAAGTAGTTGCAGAAGGTCTTCATTATAATACAGCCAATATCATTAAGATAAATGGAAACCTTGTAGATTATACTCCAGGTAGTGGTTTTAATCCCGATCATGGTAATGTTAATCAATGTTTCACTGTTCCATTGAAATTATGTCCTGGAGACCTGACTGAAATAGTTATACCTTCTAAGTTCATGAATGTGTTTTGGTTCAAGGATGGTGGTTCTACTCCGGTAGCTTTTGGAAATATCGTCCAAATAGGAGATGTCGGAATATATACATTTACATCTACGAATGGTACTTGTCCAGAAGGTGGTTGTTGCCCAGTAATCATTGAAAATAGAGATTGTTGTCCATTTGAAATTTGTATTCCAATAAAAGTCATAAGGATTAAATAAGTAATTTTTACGATAGAAGGAACTTGTCATCCTTTAAAGGTTAAACGCTCTTAGTTTAAATTTCTTTAATATAAGGAGTAAAGCATCCCCCCCATAAGTGAAAACTGTAGGGGGGGATTTTATTCTTTTGTCCCGTCCTCAAATAGCTTTACAATCAAAGTATCCCGTCCAAATTATTGGGGTATAACATTAACAACGCTTCTATACGGGCTGATTACACTTCTTTTCTAAGTATTCGTAAGATATGTTCTTGATGGAGGAGATATTAGCACCAGCAGTCCTACTTAGTTTTAGCAAGAAATCCTTTGTTGATTTTAGCGTAAGTGCTTGTTGCGTAGAATACTATGATAACCTTAGGGTTTTCTGCTTTAGCTATTTATAATCTTTTAAAAAGTTAGGAAATTGAAAACATCAGCTCTTAAGCTTTGACTCTTAGTGTAAATATGAAGTTCCTTCCAGGTGCAGAAATCCCTGAAGCGAAAGACCTGTAGTTTTTGTCTAGCATGTTTTCCAAGGAAAATTGAGATGTGATTCTCCTATTTATTTCAAAGGACATTTTTAAATTGAGCGTATACCAAGAGGGCATTCCGTCTGGTGTGGCATACCGTAAATTATCCTCTCCGCTTGGAGAATAGTTTTTTAACTTTTTCCAACCATTATAGATACTGTATACTTCACCGTTAAACCTACTTTTCTTATAGGAGATTGATGATTTACCATGACTTGGAGGAATATGGTCTAATGGTGTTTTTGAAATATCTGTTAGGTGACCTTTAATTAGATTGTATGATGATGCTAACTTGAAATTGTCAAACATGAGATAAGACAGGGTAATATTTCCGCCGTATAATAAACCATTATCAGCATTTTGGTTTGCATAAACATTACTAATAACTCCTTGATATTCTATACTGGAATTTCCATTCAGATTGAATGGTCTTAAAACGATAGCGTTGTCAAAAAAAGTGGTGTAAATGGAAGTACTAACAGAGAAATTTTCTGCTATGTTTTGTTCCGTTCCAAACTCAATGTTGTAGGTATACTCTGGTTTTATATTGGGGTTTGGAACTACAACTTGGCCTGGAGCCGAATCAAACACTTTGGCGAGATCATCAACATTAGGAACCCTAAATCCATTGGAAAAGAGTAGCGAGTATTTGTTTTTTCTTTTGGTCAAAAAAGTCAAACCTAAATTACCCACAACAGCTTCATTTTTTTGAACAAATGAATCATAGTCAAATGGATAAAATGTTTTATCCTCGAATTGGCTTGTCAAATTATTGAAAGAATATCTAAGCCCATAGTTTAGAAAAAGGAGGTCTTTAACCAACATTTTTTTAGAAGTTAAATAGGCAGATAAGGAGTTTACTTGGCTTCCTCCATCTGGATAACGCGTTGCTGTAGGTAGCTTCGGTGCGTATTGACTACCTCCCAAAACGTTTCTTTTAAAAGCCTTCGAATCTACGTCATTATTTAGATACTCTAGTCCGTATTGGTATGTTGTTCTCTTTATATGCTTTATGAAATCTGCATTTAAGCTAAAAATAGACACTTTTTCAAGTTGAGAATACAAATTTTCTGCGTTCCATTTTCTGTTATGTCTGCTTTCTTTTGCTTGTTGATATGCTGCTTTAATACTAGAATTATCATATAGTTTTTCGCCTTTTAGCTTTAACTCATAAGCGAATAAGGAACGGTATTCTGGTCCGTAATACCATTCCGCAAATCTGAAATCACCATTTGAGTCAAGTTCCGTTAATCTATCATAGCGTGGCGTATCTCCAGTGAGTGATAATTGAAAGTTTAGAATGTGCTGTTGTTTTTCAGAAGCCTTGAATAATACTTTTTGCAACAAGTCTATTTGAGAATAACCGCTGAGCCTTTGAATATTTGGATTGGAATTTTGTTGAGTTACATCTTTCACTAAGCTTTCTCTGGATTGGAAATTCGGTCTCAATCCGAAGTCAGGATAAGCTTCTCTTCTTTGATTTCCTTGTTTTATGTCACCAAAATCACTAAAGGTTAAACTTGAAAAAGACGCCAATCTTTTTGAACCTAGATTTATATCAACGTGTGCTGTTTTCTCATTGATGGCCGTTGAATACCTGGTATAGGCATTGAAACTAGATTTATTAAGCTTTGGCGTTTTTGAATTAAACGAAATTACGCCACCTAGGGCGTCGCTTCCATATATGAGAGAACCTGGGCCAAAAATAATCTCCGCGGATTCAAGTATGGATTGATCTATTCTTAAAATGTTTTGTAAGTGACCACTTCTATAAATGGCATTATTCATTCTTATACCGTCAATTACTAATAACACTCTGCTGGCTTCAAAACCTCTAAAAACGGGGCTTCCACCACCACCTTGACTTTTTTGTACAAATACATTTCCTGAATTCAGTAATAGGTCCGCCGTATTACCCAGATTTTGAAATTCAATTTCTTTCTTTCTAATTTGATAAGTTTGTATGGGTTGTTCTCTTTTATTTTCCTCGAATTTATTTAAAGTGACCGTAATTTCATTTAACTCCAATTCCAAAACACGACTCGTGTCAGTCTGAGCAAAACTTGAAAAGGTCATTAAAAATGGTATAGAAAAAGCTAATGCAATTATTAGTTCAGTAATATTTCTCCGTACTGATTTTCTATTAAAGCGAAAGACTAAAAAGATACCTGGATTTAGTTTCATGTTAATGGCGAAATATTCAAATGACAGCTATGGTTATTACTTAATCAAAGTTTAGACCAGAATGGATATTTCGTTCTTTAATAGTGACCGATGATGACATTATTTTTGGAACGTTCTGTCAGTTAAACCATTAAGTAGTTTTGCAAGGTCTATAAAAATGGATTGAAATTTTAGAAAATAAGTCATAAGGTCTAATAATTAGTTGATTTTTAGTCCTAATGCAGTGTGTTTCTAATATTACCAAGTGCTAAATTAAGATTTTAGTCGAAGGGCTTCCCCTTCAAAGCCAAGACCTTCCCAACCTGTCTTTATGAAATTCCTAATGTTCTGATGGTCTGCGGCGTCAGGGTTTTCTAAAACATCTTTTCGGTAATAGTCTCCAAAGCAAGTCAGAGTTTCCGTCACACTCAATTTGTTCAAAAGACCAAAGGCAAAAACTTTACAAGAGCCATTATTTTGACCAGCATCATTTTGAGTTTCACCGTTTTTGAAAGCGGTGGGGGTGAAGTCATAATTAGCGTCTATAAAATCTATGACATCTTTAAATTGAACTGTTTCTGCGTTGTTTTTTATTTGTGTTATCACTTTGAGATACTTTTTTTACGAAGATAGGGAAATGGCTACAAAAGAATATGAGTTGGTTTTTTTAATATAGGCCTTTACAAAAACTATAATTGATTATCTTAGTTGAAAATTAAAAGATACGTTTTGCTAAAAGAAAACCTACCTGAAGTTTGACTCAGAGGGTCTATTCCAGAAATACCTGTACTGTTACAGCCATCTGCTCATGCTTTACTACAGACATCTTATGAGATATTAAATGACTTTCCTGAAGAATTATTAATTCAAGAATTGAAGAGCCACGGTTTCTTTTCATTTAAAACAAATGACTGGCATGTTGAATAGAATGCTTACTTATGCTAAAGGTATACCATTAAATAAGGAACAGTTTGATCGTAGAGAAACTAAAGAACCTCTTTCTCAAAAAGAGGAGTTTATAAAGGCTTTTAAAACCTTGGTTTCGGAAGCCTTAGCCTATAATATAACTTTGGAAACCGAAGCCCCTCTTGTCAATAGAGGTGTTGATAGAAAACAGCTACCATCCACTGTTATGGGTTTGTTATTCCATTTGGCAGAGCACGTACAGCGTCATTTGGGAGCTTTATTAGTAATCGATTCTGTTTTGAAGGCGACCAAATTTTAACCCTTAGCCAATTTTCCTCTGAAAATCTTTTTTACCGTATTGGTAAATCTTCTGCTCGTAGGGTATTTTCTGTATGGCGTTATATTATTGAAAATCAAACCGACCGCAAAAAGTATTAGGGTGCCGCTTAGTACAGGAGATAGCACATAAATATATCCTAATTCGGTTATTTTTTCTGAACCAATCACCGCAATTAAAGCCGTGGCTCCTCCAGGAGGATGCAGCGTTTTAGTGATTTGCATAATAACTATGGACAGAGAAACGGCCAAGGGTGCCGTAAGCCAAATGATGTCTGGAAATATTTTATAAATGGTAACACCTAAAATTGCAGAAATAACATGCCCACCTATAAGGTTTCTAGGCTGGGAAAGGGGGCTCTGTATGGCTCCATAAATGAGCACACTGGAAGCTCCAAAAGAGCCAATCAAGAATATATTTTCGTCTTTGGTCAAAAAGTGACTTTGTAAAAAAGCAATGAGTGCGATGCCTATAAAAGCTCCCAAAAATGACCAAAGATGTTCTTTGCTATCTACTAAGGTTTCTTTATAGATAACATACCGTGAGACTCTTAGTCCACGTTTAAATTTAGCTTTTACCACGAATTTATATGTTCTTAAAGATGGGTTTCCGCAGGTAATAGCTTATTCTTAAAGAGAATTTTCAAGAAACAGTTTCACCAGGGAATTGGAGTAATACTTTAAGAATTGTAAGTTTTGTTGTCCCCAAAATTAAAAATTATTGGGCAGTTTGAAAGCAGGGAATAGCTTGTTTAAAAAAGTATAAAGACTTTTCCTGTAAGTCTATAGATAAAGTGTGTTTTTGTTTAAATCTATGAAACAGTTATATGCGACAGTATATGGTTCAGCGTGAATATTTCTGGTATAATTTCTAATCAGAAATTATACTTTTATAGTAATAAGCCGCTAAGATTGTATGACAAAACATATTGTTTGACTGTAGTCAGATGTTTGATTATAACAGCTTTACCGCAAAATAAAACACTTTGGAATTACTTTTATAGCTCATTGGACAGTCTTAGCTTTATTAAAAACTAAACAGTCATGAAAAAAATAAGCCGCTTATTAATTGCAGTTTTTGCGTTCTTTTTGATTTCATCATGTGGTAGTGATGACGAACCGACTAACCAAGAAATTTTAGTGGGAGAATGGTCCGGTACATTGGTTCAGCCAGAGTTTGGAGAGCTAAAGACGGTATTCTCAATAAGTTCCGTAAATGGTAATATGGGTACAGGGAGTGGTTCTTTCACATCCGGAGATCTGTCAAATTGTGACAATACACAGTTTGTCTGCACCGCTCTTTTCTGTAATTTTTCCCTAGATATGGTTTCTTCGTCTGGAAGCTTTTTTGTTTTTGACCAAGCCATTTCGGGAACAAATAACACCTGTGGCGATGGAATTTTTGAAATTACAGTTGTTAATTCAAGCACCATTAATGTCACTTGGTATGAAGAACCCTATCCCGATAATAGAGCAACGGGTACTTTGACAAAAAAGTAAAATCAATAAAGATTTGCGTAAACCCCGATTACCTTAGAGTTCATAGCATAAGGGTTGTGTACAAAAGCCCTAATGTTAGAGATAATCAGGTAGTTAATATTTACTGATTAGTGATAAGCATTTCACTTTCCATAGTCATTGGGATATTCATGCCATTGGGCATTTGAGGATTTTCTTTAATAATGACCGAACCCTCCATGTTTTGATGAATGGTAGCTTCTAAAATCCATCCCGTTTTTCTATCTACCTTAATTTCAGAATTCATGATACCATTCATGTTATATCTCATAGGTAGACCATTGGTTTCTATATAAGCGTCTTTCTCTTCTGTTTTGATGGTAGAGTTCCCTTTAATTAAAGAGTAGTCTGGTTTGTTTTCTACCAGTTGATATGCGGTGTTCATAACAGCAGACATTCCAGATTCTAAAGCAGTCTTTATATTCCAGATATCTCCTTTTTTTACGGGTTTGTCTGGAAAAATAGCTGTCACCATTTCAATGTTACCTTTTAAGGCCTCTCCACCATAAGCTTTTAAAATTTGGGATTTCATTTGCTCTCTTTGCATTTCAGGTAGTTGGTCAAATTGGTCTATGGCATCACCCCAAAGGTTGTCTACCTTTTTTACCGCTATAACTTTTCCTGTTTTATTCATAAGTACGCCGAAGGGTTTTCCCTTCATGGCGGCAAGCATAGAAGAAAAAACATCGTTCTCATCGCTTTTTTCAGAGTTGAAATCCATAGTTCCTTGAGGCATTTCCATCACCATGCCCAGCTTTTCAAAACTGGCGTCCATTTCGTAATTATCTCCTTTAATACCAGTAACCATAAATAGCATGGTGCCTTTTACGGTCATGGTGATTTTCATTTCTCCACCGTTTAAGTTCTGAACAATATTGACTTTAGAATTTGTGTTTTGTCTGTAAACTTTGCCTTTTTCCAGTCTTAGGGATAAATCAGTGCCTTGGGAGAAGGAAGGATGACATAGGAAAAGAGCAATAAACACGAAGAAAGGAATTCTCATAATTTTAAGTGATTTGTGTATTTAGGAAGTAATATCCTATTATTCTTGATGATAAAGGCCAGAAGTTAAGCCCTAAATAGGTTGTGTTATATAAGATTTTTGTTCTTGAAATTGGATGCTTAAAACTAAGACTTTTTCTGCAAAGGGAAATGCATTTATAAATCAACTTAACGTTAATTAAGTTTTCTCAATTCTTAAATGCTCGATGATATCCGAAGCAACCATGCCATTCATGCCTCTTTTATTGGCAGCGTCATTTCCAGCTTTTCCGTGATAATAAACACCAATGATTGCGGCTTCTAAAGGACAATAGTTTTGTGCCAATAAACCAGTAATAATGCCTGTAAGCACATCCCCACTACCGCCAGTGGCCATGCCCGCATTCCCAGAAGTGTTGAAATAAACCTGACCTTCTGGTGTACAAACAGCCGTATGGGCATCTTTTAAAACCACGATACAACTAATCTTTTTGGCCAAGCTTTTAAGTTTATCCAAACGTTCTTCTGAATTTTTCCATTTGCCTACCAGTCTTTCAAACTCCTTTGGGTGAGGGGTAAGAATACTGAATTTAGGAATGTGTTCTAGTAATGTTTTATTTTCGGAAAGTATATTGAGAGCATCGGCATCTATTACCATGGGTTTTTTATAGCTGCCAAATAGCTCTTTTATAAAAGTTTTGGTTTCTATTTTTGTGCCAATGCCAGGTCCTACTGCAATAGCACTATACTTTTCAAGCGTTTCAGGTATTTGAGTCAGGTGGTTGTCTTGAGGATCCGTAATGCACATGGCTTCGGGTAAAGAAACCTGCATGATTTCATAACCGCATTTTGGAATGAAACTGCTTAATAAACCCACACCACTTCTTAAACAGGCTTTTGAACTAAGAACTGCTGCTCCTATTTTGCCATATGATCCCGCTATAATGAGGGCATGGCCATAGCTACCTTTATGAGAAAAAGATTTCCTAGCTTTTATGATATGAGAGACTTTTTCATCCAATACGTAATAAGAGCATTCTGTCTTTTGTATAAAATGTTCATTTAGACCAATATCTACTACGGCCCATTCCTTTAGGAATGGTCCACTTTCAGGAAAGAAGAAGGTCTTTTTGGGTCTTTGAAAACTTACGGTGAAGTCTGATTGAACAATGATAGCATCAGATTCAGGAAGGTGATCTGCATATAGTCCAGATGGTAAATCAATAGAAAGAACTGAGGCTGTTGAATTATTCACAGCTTGAATGCATTTAGCCGCAGCTCCCTCTACAGGTCGGTTTAAGCCAGAACCAAATAAGGCATCAATAATGGTATCGTAAAGAGTGAAATTAGGCATTTGACTTTCCAATTGGATAAGCTGTACTTGCGGTAATCTCTTGAAGTTAGTTATACAATCTGGTGAGCAATTTTCAGGATATCCAAGTAAAAAAATATCAACTTGATATCCTTTATCTTCCAATATTCTGGCTACCGCTAAGCCATCTCCACCATTGTTTCCCGATCCACAGACAATCGCTATTTTATAATTTTGATTTATTCTGGGTAAAATAGCGTTGACAAATGCTTTAGATGCCCTTTCCATCAAATTTATGGAAGCGATGGGCTCATTTTTTATAGTGAAATCATCAGCAGCTTTGGTTTGATCTGCATTAAGTATTTTAGGTAGCTCTAGGTTTAATTTCACGTTTTAATTGACTTAAGTGGGTCATGAGCAATTTACAAAAATAAAGAATTGGGTGATGATACCTGTCAAGGATTTTGTGACTTACTAAGAACAGAAGGAGTGATTCTTTACATTGTTTTAACCCGGATTCTGCTTTAGGAAATCGAAAATGTAATGAATCAGACAATTAAAGGAAATTAGCATATCGTTTACCCTGAGCTAATGTCGAATGGCCATGGTGATTGAGTTTAAATGGGTTTACGAACTGATTTGAAGCAATTTAGCTACGATCCCGATAAAATTGGGAGATTGCCTAATGCATAAAGCGGGTTTAATCTAAAGTACAGGGAAAAATAGCACAACAGCCAACCTTTTCCTTTGCTGGTTCATTTAATTGATATCAATGTTTAAGAACACGTAACATTACCAAGTTTAAAAATTATGAAAAAGTATTTTTTGCTATTGCCATTAATTGCCTTCGGATGTGAATTTGAAGATGTAAAAAATGAGATAATCGTAGACCCGCCAGCGTATGCTTGTTTGAAAGAAAAATTTGAGGAGTTTTCTAAAGAACAAGCTTGCGACAATGACGTTAATATTAAAGCCTATACATTCCAAGACAGTACGGTTGTTGTCTTTAACCCAGGAAACTGTGGAGCTGATATGGCCTCTGAGGTATTGAATCTTAATTGTCAGCGTATAGGACTTTTAGGAGGAATAACGGGTAATACCGTTATAAGAGAAGAAGAGTTTTCAAATGCCGTTTTTTTAGAAACGATTTGGGAAAAGAAGAAGTAAGCATTGGTTATACACTTAGGGAATCCACTGAACCAATGAATTTTCCTTCTCTTTGAATTGAGAAGGAGAAAGGTTCCTTTTCTTCTTAAACACCCTACAGAAATAAGAGAAGCTATTGAAGCCACTGGCTAGATATGCTTCTTTTATACTGGTTTTTTTCTTTTTTAATACCCGCTCGGCAATTTTGATGCGTTCATCGATAATGAAGTCATTAGGAGAAATCCCCATTTCATTTTTAAAGGTTCTGTAAAAGCTAGACTCGCTCATATATGCTTTTTGGCTTAGATCTTCTACAGAAAGCTGCTTTGTGATATTTTCCTTTATAAACTTAATAACATAGCTTATTCTATCATCTGTACAGCTAAAGGCTGAGTTTTTAAGGTGTAAGCCCTTTGACTCCGTTTGTACTATTCTTATTAAAAGTTCTTGTAGAAGAGCATCTGCAAAGAGGTCTTTCGACGGGTGGTTTTCTGCAAAAATGAAAATGAGTCTTTGTAGAATCTGCTGTATGGCAATGTCGTTTGTGAAGTGAAAATTATAGTCGGTCATCTGCCACTCTTTCCCTTCGTTTTTCGGACTTTTCTCATTAAGAATCTGAATGGTGGATTTTATAAGGTCGGTGGAGAAAGAGAGGGCAAGGCACTGCGTCGGTTTTTGGGCTGTGGCTTCCGGGAAGTCAATACTCATGAGTTCGTTTCTGGGTAATATGACAGACTCACCGGGAAAAAAATCAAACGATTCTAAGCCATTTAAATGCATTACTTTTTTTCCAGTCAGCATACTCGCTAAAACAGGGTCTGGAAATTTTAGTAGGACGTCAGTGGCTTGCTGATGCGTTTCAAAGATATTTAGCTCTGCATTATTCAAAGAATGAATTGTACGGTTTTCTACCAAGGTTTCCAACTTTCTTCTGGAAGGGTATGATGACGATAATGTGAGCATATATGATGAGATGTTCTTATACCTAAATGTATGTAAATAGTATAATTCTATCAATAGATATGAATTTATATATCTCCAATGAATCCGATTTTGAGAGAATATTGAAAGAGATGAGAGTATAATACAATAGTTTGGGCTAAAACTGAAACGGTCAGGCAGAATAGTATTATTCAAATGTGATTTTTCAGCGATTAATTTATACATATATAATTTATCAAATCAAAAACTATTGAGATATGTCGGAATTACAAATGATAAGCGAAACCCTCGCAACCAAACCAAAGTTTAAAGAACAGTACGATAATTTTATAGGAGGTAAATGGGTAGCTCCTTTAAAGGGAGAGTATTTTAATGCTGAATCTCCAGTAGATGGAAAGACTTTTACTAAGGTGGCAAGGTCAACAGAGGAAGATGTGAACTTGGCTTTAGATGCGGCATGGGCAGCTGCACCGCAATGGAACAGCTCTTCTGCTACAGAAAGGAGCAATATACTCCTTAAAGTGGCGGATATTATGGAAGCCAATTTAGAGTTATTGGCTAAAGTAGAAACCTGGGACAATGGTAAACCTATTAGAGAAACGCGTGCAGCGGATTTGCCACTAGCGGTAGATCATTTTAGGTACTTTGCAGGTGTAATTAGAGCAGAGGAGGGCTCAGCTTCAGAGTTGGACGGAAATACGCTCTCTCTTATTATAAATGAGCCGCTAGGCGTAGTTGGACAAATTATTCCTTGGAACTTTCCTATTTTAATGGCTGCTTGGAAACTGGCTCCAGCTCTTGCAGCGGGAAATTGTGTGGTTCTAAAACCTGCGGAACAAACTCCAATAGGCATTATGGTACTGATGGATTTAATTAAGGATGTTTTACCTTCAGGTGTATTAAATGTAATTAATGGTTTTGGCTTAGAGGCTGGTAAGCCATTGGCGTCAAGCCCAAGAATTAACAAAATAGCTTTTACAGGGGAAACCACTACAGGGCAGTTAATTATGCAGTATGCTTCTAAGAATATCATTCCTGTGACGCTCGAGTTGGGTGGGAAATCTCCTAATGTTTTCTTCAAAAGTATTATGGAGGCCGACGATGAGTTCTTTGACAAATGCTTAGAGGGAGCTACGCTTTTTGCTCTAAATCAAGGTGAAGTATGTACTTCTCCGTCAAGAATACTGGTTGAAGAGTCTATTGCCGAAGCTTTTATTGAAAGGTTTATCGAGCGTGTGGAGGCCATCAAAATGGGGCATCCTTTAGATTCAGAAACCATGATGGGAGCACAAGCTTCTAAAGACCAATACCAGAAAATACTAAATTATATAGAAATAGGAAAAGAGGAAGGTGCAGAGCTATTGACCGGTGGGGCAGAAGCTTTGGTAGATGGTCTTGAGCAAGGGTATTACATTAAGCCTACGGTGTTCAAAGGGCATAATAAAATGAGAATATTCCAGGAAGAAATCTTTGGGCCAGTGGTATGCTTAACTACTTTTAAAGACGAGGCTGAAGCTATAGAAATAGCCAACGATACACTTTATGGTTTAGGTGCTGGGGTTTGGACCAGAGACACACATCAGGCTTATCAAGCTTCTAGAGCCATTCAGGCTGGAAGGGTATGGGTAAACTGTTATCATCATTATCCAGCTCATGCTCCATTCGGAGGGTATAAAAAATCTGGAATTGGTAGAGAAAACCATAAAATGATGTTGGGACATTACCGACAAGCTAAAAATATGTTGATTTCTTATGACAAAAAGAAAATGGGTTTCTTCTAAGAAAAAGTCAACGCAAAAGGGGCACTGCAGAGTCCCTTTTGCCATTAAAGAGTAACATATGAATCCTACCAGAATAATAGCAACGAAAAGGGCCGTTGCCCTAATCGCAAAACTTCGAGACCAATATGGCCCTCTTATTTTTCATCAAAGTGGGGGTTGCTGTGATGGCTCAGCTCCAATGTGTTATCCAAAAGAAGATTTTTATATCAACGAAACAGATATTCCATTAGGAGAGGTAGATGGGGTTCCTTTTTACATGGCCAGAGACCAGTTTGAATACTGGAAACACACTCTTTTAACATTGGATGTTATAGAAGGCAGAGGTGCTAGTTTTTCCTTAGAAATCCCACATGGTGTTAGGTTTATTATCAAATCTAGACTATTGACCAAAGAGGAGAGTGCTTTTTTTAGCACTGCTTAGAAAACATAGTTTATAAACCGCGGTACAATTTGATAGGTACCGCGGTTTTTTGTCTTATTTATAAGGAACAATTTTAAGTACCATTCCAGGAGCAGAAATATCTCCAGAATCTGACGCCATCGTACCTATTTTCTCAATCAGAGCACCAGATAACGTTATGCTCTTTTCTGCTATCGTTATTTGGTTTGAAATTTCTATGGATTCTTTTGCCAATAAGTCTTGAGCAAAAACTTTTATGTTTTTAGTTAAACTTTGTTCCAATTCCAAGGTTAAGGATTGGTAAAAACCAAAGATGCCAATTGCCTTATTTACTTCTACCTCTTTTAAAGTGATATCTGCTTTAGGATGAATCCAGCTTGATGTCGGTGTTACTCTACCTTCTGTAGCTATTGCAATTTGCCCATCTGGAAATTTGGATGCCATGACATAGGGTGCTAATCCCGAAGACCTAACCTCAGGTAAGGGTATGTTTCTGCTCATAATGGCTGGAGCACTTTGTCTCACCATTTTACCATAAGTAGACTTATACCAAGTATCACTGCTTTTAAAAACGATACTGTCAATATGATTATGCTCTGATGCCAAATAGGCACCGTATCCCGCTGCCATAGGTGGGGCTATGCGTTGCCAAAGAGCTAATCTGTCCATTTCGTTCAAGCGTTTATCTACATGGCGGTCGCCAGCTATTTGAAAATGTAAATCCGTTCCTTTATACATTCTAGGGGTATTCATAGGATGCCTTTTAACAGCCACAAGAAGACCTAATCCAGCAGCAATGTTACAGTCGTCTTGAATGTTAAGCTGTGCCGTATATTCCCGTTTCCCAGCGGTTTGCACTAATATGTCATGAATACGCTGCATGGTGGTGGTACTTACCAGTAGGGGAGCGGCGTCGTATGTTCTAAATACATCCGTGATTTTAATGGCCTCTAAAGACTGTTCCACTTTTTTTGTACTTTTCTCAAAAGAGACATCAAGTTCTTGAGAAACCGCCTCTTGACCATTGTAAACGGAAGGGTACAATGATAGGCCAGGTATATCCCATTTAGGATTTATGGCACCTGCTCCCGTGATATGCTCTAAAGTTAGCTTTGGATAAATCTCTTTTTTTATTTTTGAAGCATAATAATGCTTGGTATCTCCACCATCTATCTTCCAGTATTCAATTTCGGCGTATTTGCTCCAATCCACCATTCTTCTCATTTCATCTTCAGAGGGATTTCCCCTAACCCAAAGACCAAGCCCTTTCCATCCCAGAGCTTTAATGTCTTCATTCATTTGCTTAATTCGCTCTTTGGGTTCCAATTTGGCATACATAGGGAAATCTAGTGTATCCATAATGGAAGTAAAAAATGTGTTTTCTGGAATACTTTTGTCTTGCCATCCATGGTCAATCACAAAATAGTAATCACTTCTAGTCTTTGGAAGAATGATTTTAGCCATTCCGTTCTCTCCAAAGATGGTCTTTTCATTCAATTGTTCTCTAGCTGCAGAATTACTATAAACGGTTTCTGGATCGGGATTTGTAACCTTTTCTCCGGCCAGAATGAGATAGTTTTGCCAATACCAGGTACACCAATAGTTGGCGGCATGGCTAGGCTCAGTAGGAACTAGGTTCACGGTTTCTTTCTGGGTGGTGCATCCCAACAATACCAGAAATAAGAGAACACTTAAAAATAGGGTTTTCATGAATGATTCGTTTTGTTGAATGAATCAAAATTAGTCTTCAAGAAATATGCATGCCAATTTGTGAGGGTGTCAAAATCAATCAAAAAGGTCTTTTAATGTTGCAGAAGAGCTATAGATGCAATGAAAAAAAATCAATAGTTACGTAGGCAGGTGTTAGTTAATCTAACCAGTGGTCTGCTTATTTGTTCCAACTAAAGATTTGATAGTTTGGGAGACTATTTTCTTTTAAAGAGAAGTGGACGAACTGTATTTAGTTTTCAAGCAATAAGTTGAGCAAGGCGAGGCTTTTATGGCAATTAGCTGAGAAAGGCAATGAATAAAAATGTTCTTCTTTGACTGTTACTGTTGAGTAAAGGTAGAAATTTTCTAGCTGCTATATCATCCGTTCACACTTGAATAGAAGATTGTTAAGATACACAAACCTAGTGTATCGATAAAAGGAAGTTTTCTAAAAACATCACATAAATTGCGTATATGGGTCTTTTTTGCATCTTTTCTTTGAGATTACTTTTCTGATTAGCAGCATTTGACATAGCTAAGATCAAATTGCTGAAAGTCTGAGTACTTAAAAACTAAAAAGCAATATCATCTTTTTTAGCCTAGAATTGAGCTAAATAAACCTTTAGTTTCTCTACAGAATGTTCGAAACTATAGTGCTCCAGAATAGACTTTTGGCCATTAAGACCTTTGGTAAGTCTTAGATCTTTGTTTTCAAGAAGAGTAATGAGGTTTTTAGTCATGCCATTTATATCCAAGTACTCGGCTAGAATACCGGCTTCGTCTTTTACAAATTCTGAACAACCTCCCGTTTTCTTAAAACCTAAAATTGGTTTACAACATAGAGCGGCTTCCAACATTACTAAAGGAAATGGATCCTCGCGACTACTAACCACAAATACATCTAAAGCATTGATAATTTCAATAGCTTTAGGAGTAGGAGAGATGAAAGTGACTTTATCGGAGATGTTCATTTTCTTAACATCATACATGATCTGATCATAGTACTCACCTTCAGGTTTAAGGCCAATCCATACAAAATGTATGTTTTGCTCTGGATTTTTTAGGTTAACATCATTCACTAATCCTGCAAAAATGTCCAAGCCTTTTCGCCATTCTGCATTACCACATGCCCCCACTAAAAAAGCGTCAGCAGGTAGTTTAAATTCCTTCTTTATTTCATTGGGTTTGGATTCCTTAAAGAGTTTTAGCACTCTATCATTGTCTACAAAAGAATGGATAACTGTAATTTTTGTAGCTAAGGAGCCATCTTTCTCAATCAAATTATCTGCTACAGCCTGAGAACAGGCTATGATTCCATTAGAGTTTTTTAAAAGCTTTTCTCTGTCGTCTTTTCCTGCATAAAGGTTTAGAGAAAATTGCAATTCATGAATATGAGAAATAAGTGGAATCCCTAAGGTTTCTTTCAATAAAGAAGCATAACCTGCCGTGGCAATGGTATTGGCATAGATTAAATCAAAGCCTTTGTTACCATACTTTTCTTTGATGAATTCTTTTATTTTCCTTTTTTTGTCAACCTTAATTAACTTGGATATAACGCTAGACTTCTTGGCTTTAGGGATTTCCTTTACCACACATAATTGTTCGAAATCTGGAAGTAACGGTCCCCATTTATGAAGACATAGCAGCTGAATATTATAGCCCTCTGCCTTAAAATCTTTCATGATATTAAGCAGAAAGAGTTGAGCTCCAGCTCGGTTGGCATCGTGACTTACAAAAAGTATTTTACCCTTGCTTACCGTCATTACTTTGCCAATTCTTCGTTAATAATATTGCTAATTCTAATCACATCGGCTTTAGGTAGATCGGGATATAATGGTAACGAAAGTACCCTGTTTACCACGGACTCGGATACGGGACAAACGTCTTTACTGTTGACATAACTGAGCTGATTAAGAGATGGGTAAAAATATCTCCTAGGAAAAACGTCATCGGCTTTTAAAGCCTCAATAATATGATTTGTGACTTCGTCAGTTTCAAAAACTACAGGGTAGTAAGCATAATTGTATTCAAAACCAGTCTGTGCTGTGAAAGGTCTGAAAATATGTGTAAAATCTAAATGGGTATCGTAAATATCAAAAATGTCTTTTCTACTTTGTATGATATCCTTTACATGAGGTAAGTTAGCCAAACCCATAGCGGCATGAAACTCAGAGTTTTTGCCGTTAATTCCTATACTTTCATAATGGTCGTTTGTGTGACCAAAGCTTCTGTAATACCATATTTTCTCAAAAAGTTCTTTATTTCCACCGTTTACTACAACAGCACCGCCTTCAACAGAATGAAAGACCTTTGTGGCATGGAAGCTACAGGTAGATATATCACCGTATTCCAGTAAAGATTTACCATTTAAGGTCACTCCAAAAGCATGTGCTGCATCATAAATAACTGGTATACCATATTTTTTTGCTATCTTTTGGATAGCCTGCACATCGCAAGGATTTCCATAAACATGTGTAGCTAAAATAGCCGAGGTACTAGGTGTTATTTTAGCGGCGATAAGATCAGCGTTTATGTTAAGGTCATCAGGATTAACATCAACAAAAACGGGTTTACAATTTTCCCACAAAATAGCGGTAGTAGTCGCACAGTAGGAGTATGGCGTCGTGATTACTTCCCCACTTAAATTTAAAGCTTTAATGGCCAATTGAATGGCTATGGTACCGTTAGTTACAAAGTGTAACTGGTCTAAACTCAAATAATCTTTGAGTTGATCTTCTAATCTCCTTAAGAGAGGTCCATTATTTGTCAGCCAGTTGGTCTGATAAATTTCATCCAGATAAGCCTGATATTCAGCTTGTGGGGGTAAAAAGGATTTGGTGACAAAGATACTCAATTCTATGTTTTTATAGGATTTCTTAAAATTAACGAAAGAGTCGGAGCTTTTATCAGCCCAGAAGTTCTTTTTGCCAAGTTTTTACTTTGAGGTCAAGTGGTCTAATAGCTCCAGGCCATTTACCCACCCATTCTGCATTTCCTCTGAAATCTTGAATGTCAAACATTAAAGCCTCTTCAAAAAAGAATAAAGGCTTGGCTTCATCTTTAACTACCATTAAAGAAATGAAATAGGAGCCATCATTAAGGAAGTTACCGGGGATTTTGAATTCTGTGGCTATAATACCTTTTTGATAAATTTTTCCTTGGTTGGCCAAGTTAAAAATACATTGCCCAGTCATGGTATATAGAAAAATACTCACATTAAGCTTTACGTCGTCGTGGTCATTCCAGAATTCGTATTCTACTGTTAAAGGAGTTTGAGTAGTAATTTGAGTACCGCTTTCTAATTCTTCGGTTGATTTCAGCTCAATTCTTCTTGCTAAAATTCCGTTCTCTCCAGGGGCTTTAGATTGGTCTTCCCATTCTTGCTTTATTTGAAAAGAGGAAACATTTTGTACGTAGTTATTGATGACCGTGTTTATGTCTCCCGAGTCTATTAAGTGTCCTTTCTGAAGGAAAGCTCCTTTATTACAAAGGCTTTCTACCGCGGTAAGATTGTGACTAACAAAAAGGATGGTTCTACCACTTTTGGAAACATCTCTCATTTTACCAATGCTCTTCTTCTGAAAGTCGGCATCTCCAACGGCTAAAACTTCGTCTACAATAAGTATTTCTGGTTCTAAATGGGCTGCAATAGCAAACCCTAGTCTTACATACATGCCAGAAGAATATCTCTTAACAGGCGTATCTAAGAATTTCTGAATACCCGCAAATTCTACAATGTCATCGAATTGGGCGTTTATTTCATAGTTCTTCATCCCAAGAATAGAGCCATTAAGGTAGATGTTTTCTCTACCAGTTAACTCTGGGTGAAAACCTGTTCCAACCTCCAGTAGACTTGCCATTCTCCCTTTAATCCTGATTTCTCCAGTTGTAGGGGCGGTTACTCTACTTAATATCTTAAGTAAAGTTGATTTCCCAGCACCGTTTGAGCCAATAACCCCAAGTCTATCACCTTTTTCAACGGTGAGGTTTATGTTTTTTAAAGCCCAGAATAATTCATTTTCTGAAGTTTTAGTTTTAGAAAAAACGGACTTAGAAAAATTTACAATATCTTCTCTGAGTGTATTTCCCTTATTAAGCTTATGTTTAATAAGATAACTCTTTGAAGCATCTTTAATTTCTATTGCTGGCATAAATGATTAAATATAGTCGACAAATGAGTTTTCGTGCTTCCTGAAAAAACGAATTGATATAAAAAGACTCACAAAGCAAAAAACAACCAAAGGAATAAAACTATCCCAGTTAAAAGCAAAGTTATCTCCTAGAAGAGCCCAACGAATGCCATCAATACATCCTGTTACAGGATTTAATACAAATAATTGATAGGTCCAATGACCTGCTACCATATCTGTAGTGTACAACACAGGAGATATGAATAAACCAAAGCTAATGACAAAAGGAATGAGTTGACCTATGTCTCTGTATTTTACGTTTAGCACAGAGGCAAAAAGCCCTATACCACTGGCAGCCATGTAGGCTAAAATAATAAATAATGGAACAAAAATTATTTTGTAGTCTGGTATGTAGTTATAATATAAACAGAAACTTATAAAAACGGCCAAACCGATGATAACATCCAATAAGCCCAAAAAGAAAGAGCTAAATGGAATGATAATTCTCGGGAAAAAGACTTTCGAAACCAGATTATTATTGGTCACCACACTGAGGCTTATCGTCATTAATGACTGGGAGAAAAATAGCCAAAGGATGTTTCCCGACAGTATAACTAGAATATAAGGTATCTCAGAATTTTCTCCTAAAGTCCCTATTCGGTTAACACCAAAAACGTAAACTAAGGACGAAATAAGAGGACGAAGTAGGCTCCAAGCAACGCCAAAAATGGTTTGCTTATACCTAACCATGATGTCTCTCTTAGCTAGAATCCAGAATAATTCGCGATAATCAAATACTTCTTTCCAGTAATCCCAAAATGAGGGATAAGACGATATTACTTTTAATTTCCTATTACTCAAGGTATTGCGGTTTTAATTCTGCATAATTTTTTTATAAGAATCAGCCAAACTTATAATAATAATGCTTAAAATCATTAGGGCCAAACTACTCAATTTAAGGTTTAAACCTGTCTCAGACTCTTCTTTTTCTAAAGGCAATCTCGTTTCTTCTACAATAGTGAAGATGGGTGTCTGCTCTAAAATGACTCTTTCTAGTCCTTCTATGGTGTTTAACTGGGCAATATACTGTGTAGTCAAGTAGCCACTTTTTCGCTGTGTTTGAGTTTGGCTTAGTACGCCTCTTGGATCTACAACATTAGGGTTTTCAAAAGTAATCCTAGCCATTCTATTATCAGCGGTAGACAGTTCGGATTGAATTTTGTATAATTGCTCTTTTTGAGTTTTCAGCAGTACTCGAGTTTTCTTTGTTTTCATTTCCACATAGAACTCTTCTGTGGTCTCTAAAACAGTTTCTATCCATTTTTTCACCAGCATCTCATTGCTTAAAAGAGAGGTCAATACCATAATGCTACTTGTTGTTTCTACAATATCTATGGTCGTTACTTCTATAAGCTTATCGTATAATGATTTGATCATTAGATTTTCCAAAGGTGTAAAATCATTAATTTCCTTTTTCTCAAATCTATGGTCTATAGCAGCCTGAAATGGTTTCCTAAACATACCACCACCCCATTCGTTGGTTTGAATGTCACTGCTGTCAATCATGTAGTTTATCATCAATAGAGAATCTCCATTGACCACTACGGTCTTCATAAGAGCCCGTTCCAAAACCGCTTTAGAACGCAGTAGTGTAGGAAAGTTTTGACTGGTAAATAAATCTCCGCCTGAAGCAGTGTTTTGGTTGAGCAGTCCAAATGAACTAGCTAAGCCACCAAATTGACTTTGAGAATTATTACCACCAAGTTCTAGGTTAAAGATAATAGTGCTTCTAAAAAAGCTTTCTTCTTCCACAAATAAATCGAGGGTCATACTTATACAAGCCCCTAATAAAAGTGCAGATAGCCATATACGCCATTTGGCCGCTATTAAGTCTAAAAAGTTAAAAAACTGAGACAATAACTCCTTTGTAGAAATTTGGCTTTCCGTATCGCTTTGTAATTCCATAATTTAACTATTTGCCAAGGCTAATAAATCCATAAATACTAAATAATGTACCTAAAGTGGCACTTACCGTGGCTAAAACATTGGCCACTTTCGATAACTGCTCAGCATTATTTTGAGCCTTTTGTGGAACAATGATCTCGGAACCTGGTTCTATTTTAGGATAAATGTTAAACACTAAAAGTTTTCTCGTTCTGTCTACAGAGCCATTAGGGTATAGTACATATGATTTTTTCTTTAAAGATTTTTTGTTGAACCCTCCAGCTCCACTAATATAATCTTTAAATCTAGCATCTTTCATGTATTTCACCGTAGTAGGATAAAGTACCTCTCCCTGAATTCTAATGGTCTCTAGCAATTTGGGAACTTTAATTAAATCACCATCTTGAAGAGTTAGGTCACCTACAGCACCAGGGTTTTTTAGAATATGGCCAAGATCAATATCAATAGACTCTTCTCTAGTTTCTTCTACTTCGTCAATCTCTATGACTTGTGTTGCCGTACCACTGGTAGAAAGACCTTCTAATGTCTTTCTTTTTTGCTCTAGTTCTAAAGCACTTAATTGTACCGTTCTAATTAAGGTAGCTCCTGGTACATAAGCTTGAAGCGTTAAGCCTCCGGCTCTTTTTATCAAGTCTGAAATTTTTTCGTCTTTGCTAGCGATACCATATTTAGAAGGATAAATTACCTCTCCTTGAATATCAACATAAGTCTGTTTCTCATAGTTAGGAGAAGTTCTTACAAATATCTCATCGAAAGGTTGAAGAATAACATTATCCTTACCACTAACCACTTCTAAATCAGGAGAAATATCAAGTCTGATAATGTCAGATATTTGAGCATTAACGAGTGTATTATCCACGTTTCTTTTTCTACGAACGATTTCTACTCTTGAAAGACTAGCTGCTTCTGTTAGGCCACCTACTCTGACAATGACATCCTCTAAAGTAAGATTTTTAACATAAGGGATTTCAATACCTGCTTCGGCATCTTCATTATTTATGGATCCCTGTATTCTTACAAAGGCCACCTCTGTCAAATCAAAAATGGACGGTACTATAACCACATCCTCTCTTTTTAATGGAATGTCGTCCACTTTGCCGGCCAAAAGATCTTTATAATTGACCGAAATGTTTTCGGTTGATAAATCTGGCATTGTTCTTACCAAGGAGATTCTACCCATAAGGGCATCGTCCATTAACCCGTCTGCCGACTCTATCAAAGCCTTCAAAGAAGAACTGGAGTTTAGAGAATATTCGCCCGGTCTGTAAACAGCACCTTCAATACTCACAAGGTTAGAAAACCTTTCCAATACGACATTGACAAAAAGTGAGTCTCCATTGGTCATGTTGAAATTGTCATATTCAGAATTAACAACATCAATAATTTCTTTCTCTTTGGCAGTATTTCTATATACTTTTAATCTGGCCGTATAGGATTTGGTGCCAAAACCTCCTGCGTAATTAATGGCATCTGATAAGCTCTCTTTGGGCAACAATTCAAAATACCCTTTTCTTTTAGTGCTTCCTCCTACTATCACTCGGTTAACAAAAGGAGAGATGAGAATAACATCCTGATCTTTTAAAAGAATATCATCTTTAGAAAAGCCTTTCATTAAAATATCGTAAAGGTCCAAAGTGGCTACAGTAGTATTATTTCTTATGACCTTAATCTGCCTGAAAGAACCAATCTCGTTAGGACCACCACTTCTGTAAAGAGCAGAACTTACCGTACTTAACGAACTTACCGTATATGTACCAGGGGCTACAGCCTCTCCCGTGACGCTAACTTTAATGCTTCTCACATCTCCTAAAGAGATTTTCAATTTGACAGTCCCATTACTAAGACTTGGATAAATTTGTGTTAAAGCTTTTCTTATGGAGTAAGTAGCCTCTTCAATACTTAAGCCAGATACTTTTATTAAACCTGCTCTATTAAGTGTAATATATCCATCTGTATTAACTACAACTTCTTGATGCTCTTGAATATAGCCGTAAATATCTATGATCAGGTTATCATTAGCACCTAAAACATAGTTATTTGGAGTTGGAATATTGTGGACAGCGTTTGGGTCATAATTATTCAAGTTAAAAAGTTTATACCCAAAAATTTTACGTCTTAAGGTTTCAAGGGCTAAATCTTCAGCTTCCCTCTCTTCTAAGACCATGGCCACGGAATCTTCACGAGTCATGGCTTCCATATCCTCGTCATTTAAAGCATTTGTCCTAAAACCGTCATCAGTTTTTGGAATCGCGTTTTTGTTAGTGGGCAATTGATTTTTTGTAGTTCCTTGCTGAGGATAAATCGGAACGACTGCCCCATTATTCGGAACAGTTTGCGGATATCCAGGGTATGTTTGCCCTTGAGTGTGGGTTGTGGAAAAAGCAAGTAGTATAATACCAATTAGAACTTTCGAGATTAAATCTGAATTCCTAACTTTGGACCAATTCATAGATTAATGTTTAAATAAACTGTAAACCGCTTTTGGGTCTCTCTTATTATTAAATTTCTGCAAAATAACAGAAGATTTTTGGTTTTCAGAACTCATATTGCTTTTAAATATTGGTAAAAAAATAATAATTATTGCCGCTGCTGATAGAATAACAATGAATACAGAAAAAGAACCCCAGTACGATGAAGACAGTATTAGATCGCTGGATTGGAAAGAACATATAAGGTTAAGGCCAGGTATGTATATCGGGAAACTAGGCGATGGCGTTTCCGCAGATGATGGCATTTATGTCCTGCTTAAAGAAGTTATGGACAACTGTATTGACGAATATGCGATGGGGCATGGAAAGCAGATTAACATAACGATTGAAGATGGAAAAGTCGTTGTACGAGATTATGGAAGAGGTATTCCTCTCGGAAAAGTGGTAGACGTGGTTTCGAAAATAAACACGGGTGCCAAGTATGACAGCAAGGCCTTTCAAAAGTCAGTGGGATTGAATGGAGTGGGTACAAAAGCGGTGAACGCATTGTCTAGCTATTTCAAAGTTCAAGCTTATAGGGAGGGGCAAACGGCCTGGGCCGAGTTCAATATTGGAAACCTTACTGAAAAATCTCCGATAGAGGTATCTTCAGAGAAAAATGGTACCTATGTAGAGTTTGTTCCTGACAACTCGGTATTTAAGAACTATCATTATATACCACAATTTGTGGATAGCATGATTTGGAACTATTGCTACCTGAATGCAGGGTTAACGATTTCTTTTAATAAGAAGAAGTTTATTTCGCACAATGGTTTGCTAGATCTGCTGTCAAGAAAAACGGAAGAGGCAGATATCAGATATCCTATTGTGCATTTAAAAGGTGATGATATTGAAATGGCTCTTACCCATAGCAATCATTATGGAGAAGAGTATTCTTCTTTTGTGAATGGTCAAAACACCACACAAGGAGGAACCCACTTGTCCGCTTTTAAAGAAGCCATTGTAAAGACCGTGAGAGACCATTATGGCAAGGATTACGCTGCGGAGGATATTAGAGCTTCTATTATAGGTGCTATTGCCATCAAAGTTCAAGAGCCCGTATTTGAATCTCAAACAAAGACAAAATTAGGCTCAATCACTATTTCGCCCGAAGAGAATGCTCAGACCGTAAGAACATTTGTCAATGACTTCATCAAAGAAAAGTTTGACAACTTCTTACATATGAATCAGGAGGTAAAAGACGCTTTAAAGAAAAGAATTGAACAATCTGAGAGAGAGCGTAAAGAATTGGCAGGTGTTAAGAAACTGGCCAACGAAAGAGCGAAGAAGGCGAGTTTGCATAATAAGAAGCTTAGAGACTGTAAGTATCACCTTACAGACACTAAATATGAGGATAGATTAAATACGACACTTTTTATTACAGAAGGTGATTCTGCCTCTGGTAGTATTACGAAGGCTCGTAGTCCAGAGACGCAGGCTGTATTCAGTTTAAGAGGGAAGCCCCTCAACTGTTATGGTTTGTCCAAGAAAGTCGTTTATGAGAACGAAGAATTCAATTTACTGCAACACGCACTTAATATTGAAGACGGCATGGATGGCCTCAGATATAGCCAAGTTGTGATTGCAACAGATGCTGACGTTGACGGTTCTCACATTAGATTATTGCTTCTAACTTTCTTTTTGCAGTTTTTTCCTGATGTGGTTAGGGGTGGACACCTATATATTCTTCAAACACCCCTGTTTAGAGTAAGGAATAAGAAGGAAACTTTCTATTGCTATTCTGATGAGGAAAAAAAGCGTGCAATACAAAAACTTGGAGGAAAACCTGAAATAACTAGATTTAAAGGTCTTGGTGAGATTTCTCCCCACGAATTTGAAGGATTCATAGGAAAAGATATTAGATTGGACCCTGTTATACTCGAAAAGGAATCAAGTATTGCCAAAATCTTAGGCTATTTTATGGGGAAAAACACCCCCGAGAGACAGAAGTTTATTATTGAAAACTTGAAAATAGAAAAGGATATGGTGGAAGAGGATATGATTCCGGACGAGAAAACAGTAATTGCTTAACCTCCGAAATTTAATATCTATGAAAAAAATCGCATTACACTGGCAAATTATTATTGGAATGTTTTCCGGGATTCTAATAGGGGCATTTTTGCTTCTATTTCCTTGGGGAAAAGATTTCGTTACCGATTGGATAAAGCCCTTTGGTACCATCTTTATAAATTCCTTAAAGCTCATTGCGATTCCACTTATTATAGCTTCTTTAGTAAAAGGAGTTTCAGATTTAAATGATATTCGCCAATTGTCCAAAATGGGCTCTCGAACCATTGGGATGTATTTAGTAACCACGGTGGTGTCTATTTCTCTAGGTTTACTTTTAGTGAATGTAGTGAAGCCAGGCAGGTTTATTGAAGAAAACACCAGATTGGAAATGATGGCCAGTTTTTCTGGTGAAGCAGATTCCAGGATAGCCTCAGCGGCAGAAACTCAAGAACGTGGACCTTTAGATGCCTTAATAGATATAGTTCCAGATAATATTGTTGCGGCAGCCAGCTCAAATGGTAACATGTTACAGATTATATTCTTTGTCGTGTTTTTTGGCATTGGCATCATTCTGATAGAACCAGAAAAGTCTAAACCCGTAAAAGACTTTTTTGATGGCTTAAATGAAGTCATTCTGAAAATGATTGATATCATTATGCTGTTTGCCCCGTTTGGAGTTTTTGCCTTACTAGCAACGCTTGTTGTAGAAGCCCCCTCTACAGACGTCTTCATAGCCTTGGGTGCATATGGATTAACGGTCGTTTTAGGCTTGGCTATTTTACTTTTTCTTTTTTACCCAACTATGGTCAAAATTTTTACTGGAATTGGATATAAAAAGTTCATGAACGGTATTTCTCCAGCCCAGCTGTTGGCTTTTTCTACCAGTTCTAGTGCTGCTACCTTGCCAGTTACCATGGAGAGGGTGGAAGAACATTTAGGGGTAGAGAAAGATGTAGCTTCTTTTGTCTGTCCTGTTGGAGCCACAATAAATATGGATGGTACCAGTCTTTATCAAGGAGTGGCGGCTGTTTTTATTGCTCAAGTTTTTGGGAACGACCTAACACTGGCTGATCAGCTCATCATCGTTTTGACAGCCACTTTAGCTTCAATAGGTACTGCTGCGGTACCCGGAGCAGGAATTTTAATGTTAGTGATAGTTTTAGAGTCCATTGGTGTAAATCCTGCCGGAATTGCTCTTATTTTTGCGGTAGATAGACCGTTAGATATGATAAGGACTTCTGTTAATATCACCAGTGATGCTTCGGTAGCCATTTTGGTTGCTAAAAGCTTGGGTAAATTAAAAGAACCTAAGGTCAAAAACTGGGATGACAACTATAAATTAAATCATTGATTTTGAAATTAGAAGACTTAAGAGAAGGGATAAATAAGATTGACAGTCAGTTGCTCAAATTGTTAAATGAGCGTATGGACTATGTCAAAAAAGTAGGGGAGTTAAAACAACAAACCAATACCGTAATTTATAGACCTGAAAGAGAAAAGGAAATCATTACCAGACTTTCTGGTGAAAATGACGGGCTTTTGAATCCAAAGGCCATTGAAGCTATATTTTTAGAGATTTTTGCTACGGCAAGGAATATTGAATTGGCCGAAAAGATTGCCTATATGGGTCCTGAGGGTAGTTTTACCCACCAAGCTGCCGAAAGTAGATTTGGAGCCTTAGGAGATTATATTATGCTTCCTTCTATTAAGTCAGTTTTTGAAGCAGTGGATTCAGAAAGAGTTCGTTTCGGTGTAATTCCAATTGAGAATAATCAAGCGGGAATAGTTTACGAAACGGTCGATCTATTGAACGAAATGGATGTTCAGATTGTAGCTGAATTAAAGCTTTCCATCCATTTTGCTTTGGCATCCTCTGTAGATAAGTTGAAAGGCATCAAGCGAATTTATTCTAAAGACATTGCCTTTAGGCAATGTCGAAGTTTTTTGAATAAATATTTTGAACAACAGGAAATTGAAGAAATTCAAGTAGAATCAACGTCAAAAGCTGCAAAAATGGCAGCTGAAGACCCAGAAAGTGCCGCCATCTGTTCTGAAATAGCCGCCAAACTCTTTGGCTTACCTATGGTTTTTCAAAACATTGAAGATAATAGCAATAATAGAACGCGTTTCTTTATTCTTTCGAAGGAGTTTGAAAATCAACCAACAGATACGGATAAAACTACCCTTATAGCAAGGCTGAACAACACTGAATCGGCTGGAGTTTTGGCAGATTTTTTAAATGAATTCAAAAAGAATAAAATCAATATTACCAAAATAGAAAGTCGCCCTTATAAAGGCGATCAAGAGTTTAACTTTTGGTTCTTTATTGAAGTTGAAGGAAATTATAAGCAGAAGAACTTAGCAGAGGTCATTGCCAAATATGGTAAGGAAATTAAGGTCTTGGGTTCTTATGTGAAGAATATTTAGTCGTGTCATCACGACTAAATATTCTATTTTAAAACTGCTGCTGCAGCCAAAATATCCTTGTTAATCTGCTCTTTTAGCACTTTAATATCGGAGAATTTCATTTCTGTACGGATATAGCTTACCGTTTCCACTTTAAGATTTTCTCCGTATATATCGTCATCAAAATCCAAAATGTGGACTTCTTGGGTAATGCCAGTTCCTTCTACGGTAGGTCTGTTTCCTATGTTCATTACACCATTAAAGATTTGGTCTCTCAAATGTACTTTTACAGCATATACCCCAATCGCTGGAATTAACTTATACTTTTTGGAGACATTAATATTGGCGGTGGGGAATCCAATGGTTCTGCCCAACTGACGACCTTTTTTTACTAAGCCCTGAAAGGAGTAGTTTCTTCCTAAAAGTTCGTTAGCGGTCTTTATATCGCCTTTTTGTAAAGCAATTCTTATCTTAGTTGAGCTTATCGTAAGGCTGTCAATTTCTTGCCTTGGAATTTCTACAATATCAATTTTAAACCTTTCAGAATTAAGCTTTAGATAATCAAAACCACCTTCTCTATTTTTGCCAAATCTATGGTCGTAACCGATAACGAGGGTTTCCGTACCTATTCCAGATATGAGAATATCTTCAACGTATTTTTCGGAGCTTAACTCAGAGAATTCTCTGGTAAAAGGAAGAACTAAAAGGTGGTCAATCCCTAGAGAAGACAGCAGTTCAATTTTCTCGTCTAGATTCGATAGTAATCTAAGATTTTCTCTGTCTGGAGCCACCACCAGTCTAGGGTGAGGCCAAAAGGTGATAACCACGCTTTCCCCATTCGTTTCTTTTGCGGCTTGCAAAAGTCTAGCAATGATTTTTTGATGACCCATATGGACGCCATCAAAGGTTCCACTGGTTACTACGGCGTTTTTAAGAGGAGTAAATTCTTCTAAGCTTCTATAAACTTTCACGTATTGCTCTAATTTTTTCTGAGACGCTTATCACATCTTCTGCGTCTTCAACAGAGAAGTCCCCAATTTTGGTTCTTCTAAGACTTGATAAATGTGCTCCTGAGTGTAGCAGTTTCCCAAAATCGTTGGCCATACTTCTTATATATGTGCCTTTAGAACAAACTATTCTGAAAGAGATGACAGGGAAATCAGTGTCATCAATTTCAAATTCCTTTACATCTACTTGTCTTACTTTTAGTTTGATCTCTTCCCCTTTTCTAGCGGCATCATAGGCTCGTTGTCCTTTTACCTTTACGGCAGAAAAAATGGGAGGAGTCTGCTCAATGAGTCCTGTCATTTTTTTGACAGCTTCCTTTAAATCTTCTTTTGAAATGTGTTCTGTAGGGAATACTTCATCTATTTCAGTCTCTAAATCGTAAGATGGGGTTGTGCCGCCCAGCGTAAAGGTGCCAGTGTATTCCTTTTCTTGAGCCTGATATTTCTCGATTTCCTTTGTTTTTTTTCCTGTACAAAGTATTAGCAAGCCGGTGGCTAAGGGGTCAAGTGTACCAGCATGGCCCACCTTCTTATATTTACCAGCCCATCTTATCTTTTTTACAGCGTCAAAAGAAGTCCAAGTTAATGGTTTATCAATGAGTAATACAGTACCGTTTTCGTCGAAATAATCCATTAAATTTTCAAGTCGTAACCCATGGCCATCATGCCAAGAATTAGTAAGCCTAGTGCTATTCTATAGTAACCGAATACCTTAAATCCATATTTTTGAAGGAATTCAATAAAGAATTTGATAGCGGCCAAGGCCACAATAAATGCCACTACATTTCCTATCGCTAGAAGCTGAATTTCTTCGCTACTGAAAGATAAAGCACCGTCCATATAGCCTTTAAGCATTTTATAAGCTGATGCAGCAAACATGGTAGGTACGGCTAAAAAGAAGGAAAATTCAGCAGCAGATTTTCTGCTTAGTCCTTGTGTCATACCTCCAATGATAGAAGCCGCAGACCTAGATACACCAGGAATCATGGCAATACATTGGAAGAAACCAATTTTAAGGGCTGTTGGGTAGCTGACTTCCTCATGTTGGGGCTTTCCCTCAAATATTTTATCTATAAATACTAGGAAGATTCCTCCTAATAATAACATGACTGCTACGACAATAACATTTTCTAAAAGCATGTCGATATAGTCGTTCAGTAAAAAGCCAATAACGGCAGCGGGCAAAAATGCCACCAACAATTTATAGTAGAAATCTAAAGACTGAAGGAATCTTTTCCAGTACAGAACTATAACAGAAAGTATTGCTCCAAACTGGATATTTACTTCAAATATTTTTGTGAAATCTTGGTCGCCAATCCCCATAAGAGAAGAGGCTATTATCATGTGACCTGTGGAGCTTACAGGTAAATACTCCGTTATACCCTCTATAATTGCGAGGATGATAGCTTGAATAAAATCCATTATTATTTATGCTTTTTTCTTTAGTATGGCGTATAGTTCAATCATGAAACCACAAAAAACAATGATAGGTCCGAGTGTAATTCCTAAGAATCCGAAGCCAAATTCTTCTTTGTCTAATGTCATGATAATAAATCCAGTCAAAATTACTCCAATACCAATAAGCATAAAAAGAAAATTACTTTTCCCAAATGGTAAGTCTGCTGAAATGGAAGATGTTTTTCTATCTACTGTTTTTGCAGCTGGCTGCTCAGAAATAATATCTTTCTTAGTTGTTAGTTTTCTGTTCTTTGACATAAGGTCTGTTTATTAATATAAATCGTCTAAATCTACGTTTAAATATTTATTTATAGATTGGAAAGTACTTACTAGTCCAATTAAAGGGCCTAATATTAACATAATGGCAATGACATAAACCATCATAAGTTGGTTTTGAATCAAACTCAAGCCTTCCAGCTCGCTCAAGGCTAACTGTTGCGTGATCAATATCAAGACAGATGCTATAACCCCAGCAATTAAACCTTGCAAAAGGCCTTTGCTGATAAACGGTTTTTGAATAAATGCATTTGTTGCTCCAACCAGCTGCATGGTCCTTATGATAAAACGCTGTGAGTACAATGCTAGCTTTATGGTATTATTGATAAGTAGGATGGTAGCGATTAAGAAAATGAGGACAATGGAAGCTAAAATCAAATAGGCTTTATTGGCATTTTCTGTGATTCCGTTAACAAAGTCTTTGGCGTAATCTGCTTCATAAACACCAGGAATAGCTTCTATTTTTATTTTCAATATAGCCAACTCTCCCTCATTTAACAGTTCTTCCTTTACTTTCAAGTTGAATGCATCTCTGAAGGGGTTATCTCCTAAAATCTCTTCATAGCTTTCGTTGGTTTCTGCTAAGAAATTTTCTGCGGCAGTTTGGCTTGATATAAAACTTATAACACTACTATCGCCGCTTTTTTCTATTTCAGGAAATGCCATAAGAGCCATTTTAACAGAATCTATCTTGCTGGCATCTAGATTTCTATCAAGGTAAGCCTGAACTTCAATGTTCTGTTTGATATATTTTATGAGCTCTTTTGACGAAAACGCCACCCAGCCACAGAAACCTATAAGAAATAAGGCCACCGTCAAACTGACGGTAATTAGAATGCCAGGATAGCTACCAAGTTTTTTGTTTGATTTCATTTGCTCTAAAGGTTAAACAAAGATAATCTTGTTAATGGAAAAGAAAGAGTCGTTTAGGCTTTTTTAAGAATTTAAATTCTCTGCTTCAGCTTTCCATTCGGCAATATTCTCTGGAATGTTTTGCTCAATGATTTTAGTAACGATATCAATAATCTCTTCAAGCGGCTGGTCTTTATCGAAATAGATGGGTTGTTTGAACCTAACCTTCAGATTAGTATTCCTTTTTTTATAGCTCAGCCCGGTTTTGTTAAAAGCCCTTCTAAATCCATCAATAACCACCGGAACAATAACGGGGTTATTCTCTTTAATTAAGTGAGCTGTACCTTTTCTAATAGGAGCATAAGCCGTAGTAGTACCTTGCGGGAAGGTCACTACCCAGCCGTAGTCCAAACCCTTTTTTACATTATCAGCAGCAGAGGTGTCCACTTCTCGTTTAACATTTTGCCCTTCAGCACGCCACGAACGCTCCACCATAATGGCACCAGCCAAGCTAAAAAGTTTGGGTATAAGACCCGACTTCATGGTTTCTTTTGCGGCCACGTAAAAGGTTTTTCCTCTTGGAGAAAACAGGTAAAAAGGGTAAAGCTTATTATACATACCCCATTTAGCAGCAGAAAATATATGATAAAATGTGATGACGTCAGCAAAATACGTTTGATGATTGGAGATGAAAAGTACATTGTTGTTTGGCAGCTGCTTAAGGTAGTTGCCACCTTCAATGGTTAATTTATTAGCTACAGCCAGACGCCAATAAGTAGGCCAACCCGCTACAAAAATCACCAATCTCTTTAACAGTAAGGGGTAACCAAAAGGGTCAATCTGAAAAATGCCAAAAATGTCAATATAATTCAATATCCTGGCCATTGGTTTATCACCTATGGCCTTAAAGGGAAGGAAGTTTCTTAAGATTTTAAGCATATGATTTTTATATACCCCAAAATAGCAAAATAATTGGAGTAAAAACGCAGATTAGTTTCTGCGTTCTATTTCATCTCTAATTTTGGCAGCATTTTCATACTCCTCATTTTCTAGAGCTTCGTTAAGTTTTTGGTTAAGCTCACTCATTGTAAGGTCAGAAAGCAATTTGTTTCCTTGAACTTCCACCGTAATACTTCTTTGAGGCTTTTCTTTTGGTTTAGCGTCATCCTCTATATCTTCGGTATTTACCCCAGCTTCATCAAAGACACGCTTATTGGTGAAAATAGAGGCGTTAAACCTTAAAGCAATAGCAATGGCATCTGAAGGTCTTGCATCAATATTTTTTTGTCTTATACCGTCAGAACAAACTATTTTGGCATAAAACACACCATCCTGAATGTCTGTAATCAAAATCTCTTCTACGGTGAAGTCAAAGGAATTTGAAAATGACACGAAGAGGTCATGAGTTAAAGGTCTTTTAGATTCTATTTTTTCCAGTTCAATGGCAATAGCCTGAGCCTCAAACATTCCAATAATGATCGGCAGTCTTACGTTTCCGTTTTCTTCTCCCAAGATCATTGTAAATGAACCAGCCTGAACTTGGCTTGGAGAGATATCTAATATTTCTAGTTTTATTTTATCCACTTCACAAATATAAAAAGACTGTTTTAACCTTCCACAGAAACTGAAATTTCAAATTTAATTTTCTTTCCAGCTTTTAAAATGATAAGACCCTCTTCGTTATTAAAAGCATTTGTATTACAGGATTGCGGCTCAATAGCAATACAATCTCTACTGGCCGGGGTATGTAAAATGAAATAGTTAAGTTTATTTTTACCGGTCTTTTGAGAAACAATTAACTTCTTTTTCTTCCATCTAAGTTCTATCTCAGAAGTATTGCCTTCCTCTTCTATTCCATAAACATGGTCTAGAATGGTATTTTTAAGATTAATTACTTCAGCTCTTTGTATTTCAAACTCACTGGTTGGTATAAAGTTGTCTGATAGTTCTATCTTTTTCCTTTTCGGGGCTTTAACTGTCATTTCGCCAATGGCTTCTCCGTCAAAACCAAAGTATGGGTGCCATGCAAAACCTACCGGCATGTTCGTTTCACCTGTATTTATGCCCTCAGCAGTCAGTAGTAGCTTACCATCCTTAAGGCTGTACGTTAATATAAGTTCAAAAGGGAAGGGGTAACCCTCGTTATGACCTTCATAAATATATTTTGCCACCAGTTTACTGGCAGTATGGGAAACCAATTCAAAAGATTCAAACGCCACCAAACCATGAATGGCACTATGGCTCTCAACATCATTCTTTTCTAGTGTGTACGTTTTTTCTTCAAAAGTGTAAATGCCGTCTTTAATTCTGTTCGGGAACGGAAATAAAATGGCAGAAGGATATCCTTTTTTAGGGTCTTCTTCCTTTAAAGGGTATTTGATAACATCCACCTCATTTAAACGTAATCCCGTCACCGCTGCCCCGTTGAAAAGTTCAATTTCAACTTGGTCTCCTTTTTTATTCTTAAGTAGTAGCTTCGCCATGTAAATATTTTTGCGGTGCAAAAATAGAAATATTAGGCTTAAATAAACCTTAAAATCTTCTTAAAGACAGATAAGAATTGATATCACCTAGGTTAATATGCCCTTGGTTTCAGTCAAGCGGGGGTCAACGCTATAGAAATTAGCTTATTATAGGTAACCTTCAACACCAAGTCCAAATAATGCGAAATCATATTTTACAGGGTCTTTTGGGTCAAAGCCCTTTAAATTTTGAGTTAATTCGACGGCCATTCCCCAGTTTGGCTTCGGAGTTTCAATCAATCCTAGTTTCCTGCCAACGCGTTCCACATGCACATCACAAGGGCAAACCAACTGACTCGGAGATATTTTATCCCAAATACCAAAATCAACCCCCAAGTTATCTTTCCTAACCATCCATCTTAGATACATGTTTATTCTTTTACATGCAGACTTTTTCAAAGGAGAGGAAATGTGCTTTTGAGTTCTCAAGGGGAAATCTTCAAGGTCAAAAAAAACTTTTCTGAAGTTTATCAAGCCTTTCTCCACAGTAGTATCTTCTTTAAGAATGGGTGCAGAAAACGCTCCTTCTAAGCCATTATGGTTTTGGTATATGTTTCTTAAAGCCTCTATGAAATATAACGTGTCCGTGCCATTAAAAGTCCTATGTTTGAAGTTTTCAAACTTTCTTAAATCTGAATCCTGAAAGTTAAGAATGAACTCATACGGACTATTATCCATGAGGTTTAATAGCTCTGTACATTTGTTGATAATGGTTTTCCGTTGCCCCCAAGCTAGTATAGAAGCCAAGAAACCTGAGATTTCTATGTCCTCTTTTGTCGAAAAACGATGCGGAATACAAATAGGGTCATTTTCAATGAAACCCTTTTGATTGAAGAATGAGTACTTCTCTTCTAGTAAGGTCTTAAGTTCTTCAAAAGAAAGCATTATTTTTCAGAATCTTTGCCGTTAAGAACTTTAGCCAGAACGCTAGATATAGCAGAAAAGACAGATAAAAAAGCGGTTAATATATATGAAAACAGGGTGATAATGGGATAGAATAATCCAAAAATCACATTCCAAATCACCTTAACAACTTTGTTTTCTTTTTTCAATTATTAATTATTTGGGGCTACAAAATAGGCCACTTCGGCCCTAAACCTTATATCCTTAGGATTTAACTTATAAAAAGCGGAAGGGGAAAGTCTAACTACCGTATTGGTATTATTTCCAGTGTTTGGAAGTTTGCCAATAACCTTGACCACAACTCTATCTCCTGTAGCTTCGTTTTTCACGGTCATTAAAGAACCAAGCGGAGCTGTTCTATGAAGAGCAAGCATTTTATTAGAACTTCTGTCCGTTTCAATTAGCTCAGCAATACCAATCTCGCTTACTTTAGAACCCATTGGGGCATTGGATACTACAAACTTCTCTGGGGTTTTGTCGTCAGGGAATTTACTTGGCATCGAAGCTGCGATATGCTCTTCGTAGTTCTGTTTAGAAGTTCTGATGATTAAAGTTTGACCAGCGTTTATGTCATTTTCTTCAATTCTATTGACTTTCTTTAGCTTATCTATATCTACATTATATTTCTTACTAATACTATATAGTGTTTCCTGTGGCTGTACATGATGCACGGTGCTAATTTCTCCCGAACTCTCTGAAGAAGGGCTAGCAGAACGTTCACTAACAACAGATGGTAATGTACTCTCTATAGTATTTGAAGATTTATGGATTGGGAACTTTAGGATTTGGTTCACATAAATATTACTGCCGCCCCTTAAAGATGGATTTGCGATGTAAACTTCAACAGAGGAGCAATTATATTTTCTAAGTAAGCTGTAAAGTGTTTCATCCGCATTAACTTTGTGCTCAACAAAAGCTTTGTTAGTATCGTTTTGTGAAACGAGTGAGTCTGCCGGTGCAATTTTTGAGGCGTATACTTGGGAACCAAGTAATATGCCAATAGCAATTGTTATTATCTTTTTCATTTATTTATTAGGAAGCGTTATTGTAACAAATGTAAATAATTTATCCATTTAATGTGGATTAGAGGATTGAAAAAAACAAATCACGTATATTTAAAACTTTCAAATCACCTATAATATTGAAGATTCTAGGAATAATTCCAGCACGTTATGGTTCTACCCGATTTCCGGGTAAACCTTTAGTAGATGTTGGTGGTAAAACGTTGATACAGCGTGTTTATGAGCAAAGTCGCAAATCAGAGCTAATTAGCGATTTAGTGGTGGCCACAGATGATATTAGAATAAAAGACCATGTAGAGTCATTTGGTGGACAAGCTATCCTCACATCGGAGCTACATCCTAGTGGAACCGATCGTTGTGCTGAAGCGTACCTTAATATTAAACAGTCGAATGACTATGACTATATTTTGAATATTCAGGGAGATGAGCCATTCATCAGAACAGAGTTAATAGATGAGGTCATAGGTTTACTAGACTTTAAAACAGAAATAGCTACAGCGGTAAAGCAGATTAAAGATTTAGAGACGCTCCATGATCATAACGTAGTTAAAGCCGTTTTGACCATGAGAAAGCAAGCCTTGTATTTTAGCAGGCAAGCGATTCCATTTGTAAGAGATGTGCCCAAAGAAGATTGGCTGGAGCATTCAAAGTTTTATAAGCATATTGGCATATATGCTTTTAGAAATGATGTTTTGGAGCAAATAGTGAAATTACCGCTAAATATTTTGGAAAGTACCGAGAAGTTAGAGCAATTAAGATGGCTTGGGTATGGATACAAAATAATGGCGAAAGAGACAGATTATGATAGCATAGGTATTGACACGCCAGAAGATTTGAAAGGTTTAAGCTATAATTAGCAATAAAACCGTGGTTTTAGTCATTATTAATACCTAAAACCAAAGTTAAAAGAAGCCAAATTATGAATAATAGATACTCCATCCTGTGGGCGGATGATGAGATAGATTTACTGAAACCATACATCGTTTTTCTAGAAGGAAAAGGATATGACGTAACCCCAGTACCAAGTGGCTCAGATGCTTTAGATAAGGTTCAAGCAAATAATTATGATATAGTTTTCTTAGATGAAATGATGGCTGGTATGAGTGGTTTAGATACACTTGCCGAAATCAAGAAAATAAAGCCTTCCATTCCTTGTGTGATGATTACAAAATCTGAAGAGGAACATATCATGGAGGAAGCTATCGGCTCTAAAATAGCAGATTACCTTATTAAGCCTATTAACCCCAATCAAATCTTGATGTCGGTTAAAAAGCTTTTGGATAACAAAAGATTGGTATCTGAAAAGACCAATATGAGTTACTCTCAGGAGTTTAGAAATTTGGCAACACAATATAATGATAGAATAGACCATAATGAGTGGGCAGACATCTATAGGAAGTTGGTTTATTGGGAATTAGAGCTGGAGAAGTCTGCTGATAAATCTATGGAAGAGGTTTTTGAGATGCAGAAAATTGAGGCTAATAGCAAGTTTTCTCAGTTTGTGGAGGAAAATTATGAAGACTGGATCTGTGACCCAAATGTGGATAGGCCGGTGATGTCTCACCACTTAATGAAGAAAAATGTATTCCCATTATTAGAAGAAAATTCTCCATTATTCTTTATACTTATTGATAATTTCAGATATGACCAATGGCAAGTCATCAGAGATGTTATAACGGAATTTTTCACTGTAGAAACAGAAGAGACGTATTATTCTATCGTGCCTACGGCTACTTCTTATGCCAGAAATGCCATTTTTTCAGGAATGACTCCTTTGGAAATGTCTAAGAAGCATCCAGACTTATGGGTCAATGATGAAGGTGATAATGAAGATGGTTTGAATAAGAATGAGAAAGAGTTTATGGAAAGGCAGCTGAAGAAAGCCAACAAAAAGATCCGATTCTCTTATAATAAAATCATCACCAATGCTCACGGAAAGTCTTTGAATGACAATTTTAATAACTTGCTTCAAAACGACCTAAACTGTATCGTTTATAATTTTGTGGATATGCTGTCGCATGCTAGGACAGATTCTGTTATGATAAAACAGCTAGCCCCTGATGAGGCTGCGTATCGTTCTATCACTAAATCTTGGTTCGAGCATTCCAGTTTATTAGATTTGTTGAAAATGGTAGCTCATAATAAAGGAAGGGTTATTTTAACGACAGATCATGGGATGGTACGAGTTAAGAACGCTAAGAAAATAGTAGGAGATAGGAACGTAAATACCAATCTGAGATATAAGCAAGGTAAAAATCTTAATCTTACAGATAAGAAAGATCATGTGGTAGAAGTGAGGAGACCAGATGATTTCGGACTACCGAGTCCTAATGTTTCTACTTCTTATTTCTTCGCTACAGATGATCACTTCTTTGCTTATCCTAATAACTTTAATTATTATGTTAGTCATTATAAAGATACATTCCAGCATGGCGGTATCTCGATGGAAGAAATGATTATCCCTTGTGTTTATTTAAAGTCTAAGTAATGCGTTTAATTCCCGTACTAGTGGTTTTATTTATTGGTCTTCAAACTAAGGCACAAGAGGTAGATAAAGGCTCCTGGTACGGGCATTTAGTTATAGGGTCGGCGGTTGGTGATTATAAGGATTATCTTGAAAATTATGGCGTAAAGAAGACCAAAGTAGGTTTGGATTTTGGCTATTTATTTAACATTCAAAAGAAATCGAAGGTAAATTCACCTATGCAAATAGGAGCGGAGATAGGCTTTATGCCTTTAGGCACAGACAATGTCAGTAGCCAAGTGGGTGGGAATTTCACACATGCTCATCGCTCTTTTAGGTTTAATGGACTCGCTAGGTATAGACCTATTCTCTCTGCAAGTGCAGTAAATCCCTTTTTTGACCTTTTCTTTGGGCCGGAATTAGTAACTTCAAGAGTGTCTGAAATATTATCTTCTGACGAAACTGTCAATGTTTTGTCCTATGCTAAATGGACTAAGAATTATGGTGTTGGCGGAGGCCTTGGTTTTAAAAATGAAAATAGAAATGGTCAGCTGAGGTATATTGATATAGGTTTATATTATAAGTACTCAGAGAAAGTAAGGAGTATAAGAAGAAACTCCTTCTTTATATTATCTGACGGTAGCACAGGTTATGAAGAAACCATTGTTAAGCCTACCACCATTCAAATAAAATTAGGACTTACAGGTTTTCTGTAAGGTCGCTTAAAGTCCCTTTGTCGCAATAGACCGTTCTTCTCGGGAATCTTTCAATCAATTCTAAATCATGTGTGGCCATTAAAACGGCGGTACCTGAATCTTGATTTATTTTGAGGAACAGTTTTAATATTTCCAAAGACTTTTCTGGATCCAAATTTCCCGTAGGCTCATCGGCCATGATTACTTTGGGGTTATTTAATAATGCCCTAGCAATGGCGATACGCTGCTGCTCTCCGCCAGAAAGCTGATGCGGCATTTTACTTAGAATATCTGGAAGTCCCACTTGAACTAACACTTCTACAATCCTCGTGTTGATGGCGGACTTATCTTTCCAGCCCATAGCTTTTAAGAAAAACTCTAAGTTGTGTTTGATGCTCCTGTCGGTAAGTAATTGAAAATCCTGAAATACTATTCCTATCTGACGCCTTAGCATCGGTATTTCCTTTTTGGTTATTTCATGAAGATTATAACCCGCTACTGAGGCTTTACCTTTTTCAAGCCATAATTCAGCGTATAATGTTTTAAGCAATGAAGATTTACCGCTTCCGGTCTTGCCGATCATAAAAATGAACTCGCCATCTTTTACATTCAAATTTACATCAGACAGAATTAGATTGTCTTTTTGATAGATGTCGGCATTGCTTACTGATATAACCATAAAGAAGGTTCAAGTTTAATAAACACAAAGATAATCTTTGGTATCTATTTCTTGAACCTTCTTAGAATAATGTTATAAATACTATCCGTTTACTTTAGCGTGGTCAGCTAAGAATGTAGCTAAACCGCTATCTGTAAGTGGGTGTTTTAATAATGCTAATATGGCAGATAATGGGCCTGTCATAACATCAGCACCTATTTTAGCACATTCTAGAATGTGTATAGAGTGACGAACCGATGCTGCTAATATTTGAGTAGGGTAGCCGTAGTTATCGTAGATAGTTCTGATATCATCAATTAACTGAAGACCATCTGAAGAAATATCATCTAATCTACCAATAAAAGGAGAAACATAAGTAGCACCTGCTTTGGCAGCCAAAAGAGCCTGACCTGCAGAGAATACTAAGGTACAGTTGGTTCTAATTCCTTTTTCAGAGAAATACTTAATCGCTTTAATTCCGTCCTTAATCATCGGAACTTTAACCACTATTTGGTCGCTGATTTTAACTAATTCTTCTCCCTCCCTTACTATGCCTTCAAAATCCGTAGAGATAACTTCTGCACTTACATCACCATCTACAATATCACAAATGGCTTTGTAATGATTTTTAACATTTTCTGCTCCACCTATGCCTTCTTTGGCCATTAGGGAAGGGTTGGTAGTTACGCCATCTAGAACACCTAGGTCTTGGGCTTCTTGAATATCCTTTAAGCTTGCGGTATCAACGAAAAATTTCATTTTTAATGTAGAGTAAGGGTAAAAAAAAATGGCAAATTCACCGCTACGACCACCTACCCTTGCTGCCTTCCGGCCCTGGGGGTTTCAGCAGGAGCTGGTAATTTGCCGTCACAAAAGTAGTAGTTTCTGTTTTTCTCCCCAATGATTCTGCATTTAATTTTAAAAAAATATTAAGAGATCATTTAAAAGGCTTTGTGGTCAGTAGACTAGGCAATGATATATATATAAGTATAGCAATATGCTTCTAACAAATAACTAAATTCACGACCGAAAAGAACAATGATATGAACCTGAAAAATATAATACTCTGGCTTACAGTTATATTAATGATACTTTCTGCCGCTGTGCAGTTAAATGATCCAGATCCGTTTACTTGGATTTTGGCTTATTTGTTTGTGGCATTTTTAGGTTTTAAGAAAATTAAAGGAAGAAAGGATGCTTACTGGATGCCGGCATTGGTCTATCTTTTTTGGGGTTTAAATCAGTTTCCACCTGAGTGGGAAGGCGTGCTTTTAAATCAAGTAGGAATGAAAACTTTAAATATTGAACTCGGAAGAGAGTCGCTTGGTCTTATAATATGTGCTTTATTTTTAACGCTTTATAGTTTTATTGACAAGAAATGAAAAACCTTCTATTAATTGTTTTCCAGTTTGTGTTTCTCACAGGCTTTTCTCAATGGAAAAAAAACGATAAGACTTCAAGCCCACTTGGCGTTGAAAATAAATTAGAGTTTGATGCCGAATTTGCCAGTGATGATGCTGGTAATACTTATTACTGTTGGACTGATTTCCGAAATGGGAAAGGTGAGTTATTTGCACAAAAGCTCAATAGATTTGGTGTGCCTCAATGGAAAACCAATGGCGTAAAAGTAGGAACGGTGGTAGACGCGGTTAACTACACTTTAACTTTAAAGAGTATCTACCCTTTAAGTAATGGCAATGTATTTATTGCATGGCATAAGGTGGTAAATGTGAATTCTACCGATCAAAAAGAAGTGAAGTATAACATTATTTCAAAAGAAGGTGAGGTACTAAAGGCTGATTTTGCAAAAATTAATGTGGATAGAGCCATCACCAATGCTGATGTTACCTTAGGTACGCTGGCTGTTACGGAAACCCCAGAAAGTAAAATTAGGGTCGTATTTAACACGGGAACTGGTACTGGAGCAAATTCGATTGTTGGTGTTGATATGAACCAAGAAGGGCTTATTGCCGATAATTGGTTTTTCGTTGATGAATCATATATGCAGGGTTCAAAAGTGGTTTTCGACGAAAAGAACATGAGAATGATTGTTCTTATGAATAGAGGATTCGGCAGTTATGATCTGTCGAGTTATGATAGCAATAAAAATTTGTTATTCTCCAATAGTAATTTCCTGAAAAATCCTTTTACCGGAGATTCCAGATTTGATGATTTTACCGTTGTGAAGGGTCAGGTGATCATTGGTAGAACATTGACTGGCAATGCAGGCCGGAAGGTTATTGCTCATAGATTAGATGAAAGCCTAAAAAGTATTTGGGGAGAAGGAGGGGTTGTTTTAGGTTCCGGAACTGGTTTTGATATCCATGCCAGTTTAAACGATGATGGTGGCGGCTCTGTGGCTTGGATAGAACCAAATAGTTCCAATAGAATGATGGCGGCTAGGTTCACTTCCAATGGAACTGTTTTATGGGAAAAACCCATATACATAGGTCAAAATGGCAAAAGTTATTTCACCCCAAATAAGTATGCATCGGATGGCAAAAATGGTTTGTATAGTCTTTGGTTTACCACGAAGGCTGGTGGAACGTTTAATTTATCGCTTCAGCATATAGATGGAAACGGTAATCAAGTTTGGGGGCAAGAAGGTTTACAAATAGAACAATTTAATTGGTTTGGTGTATATCGAGTTTTTCCACATGTTTCTGGAGGGGTAATTGCCCTGTATTCTGGAACTACAAACTCAGATATTAATGCCAATGATACCTATAACCTCTTCACCAATTATATTTCAGCTTCTGGGGAGTTTGGCTTAGACCAGAAATTAAATGCATCCTTGGCCAAGTCTGTTTATTGCGTCAACGATACCCTCGTAGCCAATCTAGAAGCAGGTAAATACAAGGCCACAGTTACGGTCAATGGTGTGGTTTATACTTTAATTCAGGATAATACAGATCATAGGAAATTTGCTTTAGTGCCGGCCTTAGTTGATGGTTCTTATGAAGTTGTATTTACGAATGAGGCCAACGTATCTTCTGACCCTATTCCATTTTCAATTAGAAGCCTTTCGCAGCCATCTTTGTCGGGTGATGTTTTAGAGAAATGTTTAGAAACCGACAATGCTTTAACTTTAAAAGGAGCTTGCGAGGCTGGTCAAGTAAATTGGTCTACCAATGCGAGCACCTCATCCATTTTAGTTTCGCCGAAGACAACAACAGTTTACACCGCATCTTGTCGTTTAGCGGGTTGCTCAAACAGTCCACAAGGCCAAATAGAAGTCAAAGTACTTTCTGTAAATGCTACGGCTAGCAATGCTGGACCTTATTTTGAGGGAGAAACAGCAAAGTTAAGTGGTTCTGGGGAGGGTACTTACGCATGGTCTGGTCCGAATAATTTTGTTTCTACGGAGAAAAACCCATCGATAGAAAATAGCTCTATTTTAAACGCCGGGGTGTACCAATTAATTGTTACGAACACTTTAGGTTGTAGTATATCTGTGACCACTACCTTGGTTATTAATAAAGTATTGTCAACGGAAAACCCTTCCAGTTTAGGTTTGAAAATATATCCTAATCCTTCACATGAGTTTCTTAAATATCCAGAGAGTTTTCAAATAAAAGATGTCTCTGCCATTTCAGTAAATGGAGAGCAGTCAAAACTGTACTTTGATAAAACACAGAGAATTATCAAAATATCAGAATTGGCGGCAGGGGCTTACATATTGAGAATCCAAAATGAAGAAAATGTTTTTTCATTCTCTAGATTTATAAAGCTATAAATGCTTTAAAGAATAATTCTATCGAGAAATTTTTCTGTTTCAGATTGAACGTGTGCTAGATCATCAGACATCACCCATGATGCAATAACGTGATTATTAGCATCAGGGAAAGCCATTTTAGTTTTGTCCTTGCTGCCTAGTTGGTCAAACATCTCTAGCATGGCAGGTACAGAAACCACTTGGTCTTGATGTTCTTCGTCTTTGTAATAATAGCCCATAAATACGGGGCATTTTACTTTCTCAAAGGTCTCCTTGGTCATGGCAGTGGTTAGGAAGTTTTGCAAAGCCACCACGCCTTCTAGCCTGTAATGTATGCTCCAATATGGAGGCTGATGCTCATTTTTGGGTTCAATATCATTAAATGGTTTCCCTTGAACCATTTCTGCTAGTTTTAGGCCCCATGGATTATCTAATAATTCGGCAGAAGGGTCATAAATCTTAATGCAAGGAGAGTAAAGGACTATAGCCTGAATTTCGGGATGTTTTGATGCCAAATAGGTAGTAAGTGCTCCACCTGCCGAGGTTCCAACGAGAATAACTTTTTGCCCTATTTTTTTTCCAATTGCCAAGGCCTCTTCCGCAGATTTCAAATAATCGTCCGTGTTCATATTAGCCATAGTTTCATCTCCTAAGTCTATGCCGTGTTCAGAGAGTCTGGCTTTAAACAAATTTGCTCCATATTTTTTTGCCAAATTTTCGTGAACTGGTGCTCCTTCTTCATGAGAAGCAGAGAAGCCATGAATATAGACAATGGCATATGGCGTGATGGTCTTCAAAGAATCATTTTCCCAGACAAATTCGGCTTGGTTATTCTCTTTTATGCCATTGATTTCGGACTCTCTTTGTTGGATATAACTTTCTAAGTCGTCAAGATTGTCAGGAATTTGGAAATGGTATTCCGCAGACAAATTAGGGGCGTCTGGTTTAGGACCAGATTGATAAAAAATAAAGCCAACGGCGATTAGGATAAAACTAGTAATTAGCGTGCTTTTCATTTTAGGGTTTATTGTTGAATTATAAAATCAGACTAAGATAAGAAAACGCTTTAATTATTAAACAGCCTAATCTTAAGGAATGATTAAACCCGCTTTATGCATTAGAAAATCTCCCGATAGCTATCGGGACCGTAGCTAAATTGCTTAAAATCAGTACGTAAACCCATTTAAACTCAATCACCATAGCTGTGTTATGCTAATTTCCTTTAATTGTCTGATTTATTGCAATTAAACTACTCATAACAATTCCCCAACGCATAATCCGGGTTAAAAACAGTTTGAGATTGTTTCTTGAGAAGCCGATATCAAGGGTCAAAATGATTTTCAGACATCACAGTGCCGTTTTTTTTTAAAAGTGGGAGTAGCGATTTTCTTTCCCCACGGCAGACTATTGCATGGTCGGAATTCATATTTCACCAATGTAAAAGATGTCTGGTTAATGAGAAGATTTTTTTTTGATAATGAATATTTGGAGACGTGGAAGTAAATAAATTGTTTCCACATTCTTCTTTGTAAATCTTAAGGAGAAGCTCGAAATAGCGTACTTTCGGAAGGGAAATTTCTTATTTCTTAATTTCGTGGAACAATTCATAGAAAAATCGTGGAACAATTGTTTGTAAAGCCATGAATTAAGGAGAGATTTGCTTTTAAGAATGGCTAAAACTTACATAATTTCTAACGCTTCCCCACAGTCGGGAAAAACCACTACCGCTTTCAATCTGGCTCTTTGCTTCGCAGCAATGGGCAAAAAGACGCTTCTCATAGATTGCGGACTTAACAGTTGGGTAAATGGATTACTTAACCCACAGAAGAGTAGTTCCATCAACTATGTGTCACCCTTTTTGAGTTTCCTATGTTCTCAGGACGTAAACCCAGAAGATACCGATGCTTTTCAGTATGTCTTAATGGATGTGGGCATGAATAAGCTAGCTGATATGACGCAGAAGTTTTCAAGTAAAGCAAAGCTGATCGTGCCTGTGGAGGCGGAGTACTACGGTCTTAATACCTTGAAATCATTTTTTGACGCAATTTCTGGCTCCAATATGCCAATTGAAGGCTTAATACCCGTGATGCATAGATTAGGAACCAGTTCGGGAGAAATTGTTATTTCTAGTATGGAGAAATATTTTGGAGATTTGCTCTTTAATTTCTCTATTCAAAGAAATTATTATTTAGCGAGGCAAAAGGATTTTGAGACTTTTTCTCAAAGTAAAATGACAGAGAAAGCCGCAGTGACGTATTTAAATTTAGCAAATAACCTTTTAGATAAAGATCAATGAAACAGCGAAGAGGACTTGGGAGAGGTTTAGGGGCATTATTGCCAGAAAAGGAGAAGGAGGAGCCCGAAGAGCAGAATGCCAGTGTAGAGACTGCGGTAATCAGTTCAGAAATAAGGCTATCTTCTATTGAAACTAATCCGTATCAGCCACGTACTCATTTTGATGAGGAATCACTGCAAGAGCTGGCAGATTCTATCCGAGTACAGGGAATCATTCAGCCTATTACAGTGAGGGAATTACCAGAAGGTAAGTTTCAGTTAATTTCTGGAGAAAGGAGGTTTCAAGCGTCTAAATTAGCCAATCTCAAGACGATACCGGCGTATATCAGAACAGCGGATAATCAACAAATGCTAGAGATGGCTTTGATTGAGAATATCCAGAGAGAGAACCTTAATGCTATGGAAGTGGCTCTCAGTTATCAAAGACTTATGGACGAGTGCCAGCTTAGGTTGGAGGACTTAGGAGAGCGTGTGGGTAAAAATCGTTCTACGGTCAATAACTACGTAAGACTTCTCAAATTACCAGTGGAGGTGCAGGAAGGACTTAGGGAAAAGGCCATTTCTATGGGGCATGCTAGAGCTATCTTAGGTTTGGAAGATGAGCACCTAATGGCCAAAGTGTTCAGGAAAACGGTGCATGAGCAGTTGTCCGTGAGGAAGGTTGAGGATTTAGTTAGAAGCATAAACCAAAGTGACTTTAAAGAAAAAGCCCCTAAAAAAGTTTCTTCCTTAAAAAACGAACATTTAAATCTTCAAGAGAATTTGGCGGGTTGGTTTGGCACCAAAGTGTTGATTAAATCAGACGCGAGAAGTAAAGGTGAAATTAAGATTCCTTTTAAATCAAATGAGGAGTTGGAACAAATATTAAATAGACTGAGAAGGAAATAGAATTTTAAAGCTTAAAATTCCGTTTTAAACATTATATGAGGTCAATTTTGCTTTGTTTTCTACTGCTTTGCGGCTTGGGTAGTTTTGCTCAAGACAGTACCATTGTGGTTAAGGCAGACTCGCTTTTGAAAAATGTAACTGCTAAAGATACGTCCAAAGTATTCCTCAAAACATTGGCAAAGACCTTTGGATTAAGACCTTATGAAGCTAACGAAAAGCCTAGAATAGCTTTTGTGAGGTCTCTGTTTTTACCAGGTTGGGGGCAATATACCAATAGAGATTATTGGAAGATGGGAATAGTATACGCAGGAGCTGGAGCTGGTTATTATTTTGGAGCATACACCAATAATAAGAGATACAAAAAGTATTTAGGTCATTATACTAGAGCTACTTTATTAAGTCGTGGATTGGTTTTTAAGGACGATACCGATTTAACGGCCACCAATGCATTATCAAGTTCCTTTCTATTTTATCTATCAAACGATAAAGACAATAGCACTTTTTATCTTCAAAATTCCGAAGGCGTTCAGTATACTTTGGAGGAGAAGAAAGGATTGGTTTATGGAGAAACAGAGAAAGGAAATGAGGAAGTTTATTTTATTGCCCACGAGACAGAAGGGGCAGATGTGATAGGTTCTTTTGATGCAAGTACCTTTAAATCTGCCAAAGACCAGTATAGAAGATGGAGAGATGCCTCTGTGATAGGTTTTGCGGCGGGTTGGTTATTTTTTGCTTTAGAAGCTAATGTGGCTGCTCATTTAAAAACCTTTGATATGTCGGAAGATATTTCTTGGAAAATTTCTCCGGCAGGCCCAGAGACATTTGGCATGCACGCCTCTGGCATTAAGTTGGCATTTAATTTTAAGTAAAGCGACCATTTGCTTCTGGTTTGATGAGTTGAACAAAAGGCGAGATTTTTAAGGTGTTAATAGTTTGATTTTAAGGATTTATAATTAAGTGGATATGAGAATAGCATTATTAGGATATGGTAAAATGGGAAAGGTGATTGAGCAAATTGCCATAGCCCGAGGACACACCATATCGTTCAAAATAGATGTTTCTAATCTGGATGATAGGGGAAAAATCAGCCCTGATAATACGGATGCCGTGATTGAGTTCAGTTCTCCTTCTTCGGCTTATGAGAATTTAAAGTTCTGTATGGGTGCGGGTTTAAAAACAGTTTCTGGAACCACGGGTTGGTTAGAGCATAAAACAGAAATAGAAGAGCTATGTAATAGCAATGGGGCTACCTTTTTCTATGCCAGTAATTACAGCGTTGGGGTCAATTTGTTTTTCCAGTTAAATAAACAATTGGCGAAACTGATGAATGGCCATAACCAATACGAAATTACCAGCAGTGAAATTCATCATACCGAAAAACTGGATTCTCCAAGTGGAACGGCCATTACATTGGCAGAAGGTATTATGGAAAATAACGATACCAAAGACATTTGGGTGAATCAGGCTATTCCGTCGGAAAATGAAGTACCGATATGGAGTATCAGAGAAGGGAAAGTGCCAGGTACGCACACTATCAAGTATATTTCTGATGTAGATGAGATAGAAATAAAACATGAAGCCAAAAGTAGACAAGGTTTTGCTCTTGGTGCGGTGATAGCGGCTGAGTGGATACAAAAAGAGAAAGGAGTAGTGGGAATGGAAGAAATGCTGGGTTTTTAACACCGATATACACCCTTCCTCCTTTTTTGTAAGGATTTATTGAAATAATTGAATTAGTTTCGCCAAAATTTTAATAGCTAGATGGCAACAGAAAAAGATAAAAAAAAGAAAGGTCCAATTAGAGAATGGTTTGATTCCGTACTGTTTGCGGTAGTGGCCGCAACCTTAATTAGATGGATGTTTTTAGAGGCTTATACCATTCCTACGGGTTCTATGGAGAAAAGCCTTTTGGTCAATGATTTCCTTTTTGTGAGTAAGATGCATTATGGTACACGTACGCCAAAAACGATTTTACAAGTGCCATTGACACATCAAAAAATATGGTTTACGGAGATTCCATCTTACTCTACGCTCATTCAGCTTCCAAATTATAGATTGCCTGGTTTTACTTCGGTGAAAAATAATGATGTGGTGGTGTTTAACTATCCCGGATGCCCTGAAAGACCAGACCAGTTTGGTGGTTTCGACAAATATCCAGTGGATTTAAGAACCAATTATATTAAGAGGTGTATTGGTATAGCTGGAGATGTGGTAAGTGTTAAAGATGCTCAAGTATATGTAAATGATAAGGCTGTAGAAAACCCTGCGGGTCTTCAGAAATGGTATACCGTGGAAAGCTCTACAAATATTAATCCGAACCTTTGGAAAAAATATGATGTAACAGAAAGAGGTTCTGGAACACAGGAAGGCAAGTATTATTATGCCATTAATGCTACAGAAAGTGCCGTAGATAATTTGAACAGTTTGGATTTTATCTCTAATATTTATCCAGACATCATAGAAGCTGGTGACGAAGCCACACCCTATAAAAGTTTTCCTTATAGACCAGATTTGTTGAACTGGAACAGAGACAATTTTGGTCCTGTGACTATTCCTAAAAAAGGAATGACTATAGACTTAACCGACGAAAAAAACTTTGCTTTATATAAAGGTGTTATTACCACTTTTGACCATAATGAGAACGCTGAAGTAAAAGATGGAAAGGTTTATATTGATGGTGTTGCCATTACGGAATATACCTTTAATCAAGATTATTATTTCATGATGGGAGATAACCGTTATGAGTCTGACGATAGCCGTTTTTGGGGTTTTGTACCAGGAGATCATATCGTAGGAAAAGCGGTGTTTATTTGGATGTCTATAGACTCTGAAGGCAGTTTCTTAAACAAGATTAGATGGAAAAGACTTTTCAGCTTAATTAAGTAAGAAAAGGTTGATGATTATTGAAAGCGACTTCCGGAAGGAGGTCGCTTTTTTTGTTTGGAGTATTTTGATAGAGCATGAAAACCATTTAGGTCATTATCTTCTACCATTTGATATCTGGCTTATCTAAGTTTTTCAAATAGGTGTTACACTGAGAAAAGTGTTTTTGACCAAACCAGCCGCCGAAATTGGCTGAGAGGGGAGAAGGGTGCTTTGCTTTTAAAACCAGGTGCTTTTTTTCATCTATAAATTTACCTTTGTTCTGGGCATAATTACCCCAAAGCATAAAAACCAGACCTTCTTTCTCTTTGTTCAATGTATCTATTACAGCGTCTGTAAAGGTTTCCCAGCCTTTCTTCTGATGAGAGCCCGCTTGGCCTGCTTTAACGGTAAGCGTGGCGTTAAGCATAAGCACACCTTGGTCTGCCCAGTGTTGTAGATTGCCAGATGCTGGAATTTCTTTTCCCATGTCATCTCGCAATTCTTTGAAGATATTTCTTAATGATGGAGGTAAAGGTACATTGTCATTAACAGAAAAGCATAAACCATGTGCTTGATTAACACCATGGTATGGATCTTGACCAAGTATTATTACCTTTGTAGTATTAAAAGGGCAGCTGTCGAAAGCGTTAAAAATTAGTTTGGCAGGAGGGTAGCATAGGTTTTGAGCATATTCTTTTTTTACAAAATCTATCAAGTTATTGAAATAAGGTTTGCTAAATTCTTGTTCAAGGGCTATATTCCAACTCTGCTCTATTTTTATTGCCATACTTCTTGAGGTGTAGGTACGTTTTTTGAATAGGCTAAATTACTTATTTTTGTTTTAGATAATTGTTAAAAAATGGTTACAGCAGTTACAGAAGGTGTTAAAGTTAGTGTGAAAACGAAGTATCAGCCGTACTACTCTAGTCCGCGGCAGATGAATTTTGTATTCGCTTACGAAATTTCTATTGAGAACAACAGTACGCACACTATCCAATTATTAAGCAGACATTGGCATATCGTAGATGCCAGTGGTTTTAAAAGAGAGGTTCAGGGCGAGGGCGTTATAGGTGTGCAGCCCATTATAGAGCCTGGGCAAGAACATAAATACGTATCTGGATGTAATCTTTCAACTACTTTAGGAAAGATGTTCGGCACTTTTATGATGGAAAGGTCTTTAGACGGTAAACGATTTGAAGTCAATATTCCTGAGTTTAATCTACTTACGCCATTTTCTCAAAATTAATGATAAAGGATTTCCTGAATCATGCTTTCCAAGCTAAAAACGAGCATTCGCTCCATTCTCCCTTCGTTTTTGAATTTTATGTAGACGTTATAAAATACAAAAAACTTAACATTGACGATGCGGATATTAAAGCATTAAGGGAAAGTCTATTAAAAGATAAGAGAGAAATAAAAATCAACGATTTAGGAGCTGGCTCTAAATATTCTAACAAAGCATATAAAACGGTTTCTGAGATAGCAAAAAAGGCTAAAAAATCAGAGAAGTGGTCGGGGATATTATCCAGAATAATTTCTAAATATGATTACAAAACCATTGTAGAGTTAGGAACCTCATTAGGAATAACTACGGCTTTGATGTCTAAAACTGCTAAATATGGTAAAGTTTATACCTTTGAAGGTTGTCCAGAGACATTGAAAGTGGCTAAAGAAGGCTTTAATAAACTCGCACTTTATAACATTACACCGATGCTAGGTGATATCAACGATTCTCTTAAGTATTGCCTTCATCAAATGCCCCCATTGGATTTCGTTTTTTTTGATGCCAATCATCAATATGCCCCTACTTTAGAATATTTCAGACTTTGTTTGGCAAAAGCTCATGAAAATAGCTGTTTTGTTTTTGATGATATCTATTGGTCAAATGGCATGAAAAAAGCTTGGAATGAGATAAAGGAACATCCAGAAGTGAGTTTAAGTCTAGATTTTTTTCAGATGGGAATCGTCTTTTTTAGAAAGAATCAACCTAAGCAGCATTATATTTTAAAGGCATAAAAAAAACGCCAAAGAATAAATCTCTGGAGCTTTTTCAGTTAACCTCAAAATCTAATATCAAAAATATCAATTGAAATAGACTTGGTACTGTAAAATGAAACTTCCTTTTCTGTCAATTTTTTCCCCAGCATTATCATAAAGTGGTCTACTTTGGTAGGCCGCAGTTAACTTAGATGTCTGCCCGGAAAGCAACCAAGTAAAGCCAACATCCGTGAAGTTTACTGGGTCTTTTAATCGTTCATAATTGGCATACTGAATAGAAACATAAGGCATTAAAGTGGTCTGGCCTATTAGATTATCTTTCAACTTATAGCCGGCTTGTGCATAAAGAACATCGCCAGTACCGTATGCAGGGAAGTTGTTTCCTGTACCGTTTAACAGGTCGGTATTAGTGGTACCATTGGTTGGGTTCATGGCACCCAGATTTCTATAATAGTTCGGGCCAAAGTCGAAATGCGTATAGTTTCCATAAAGGCTAATAGAAGATCCATTTTCATGAATGGGGGCATCATAAAAAATATCTGCTGCTAGCTGTACCATGTTGGTACTTATGGTATCTAAGCCATTAGAGGCAGAATGCCACATGGCATCTGGTTGATAAACAAAGCCTGCTCCAATATTAAAGACCGATTTATTTCCCATGTAGGTACCAGTATTATAAGGGGTCATATTAGACTCTTGGTCTTTGAACTGATACATGAAATAACCATTCCATTGTTTTTTAGCTGGTCTAGAAGAGAAGTCGGACTGTGATGTTACTTTGGCATTATAACCATTTGATTTCTGAATGGCCATGGGCTCAGCCATCGTTAATCTATAATCTAGTTTACCCAATTTACCTTTAGCATAAACCGAAAGCTTTCTTAAAAACTGGTCTGTGACGTCATTGGTACTTTGAAGAAATAATGGAGCGTCTACCCCTAAAATAGAGCCTACAGAAGGAGAGGAAAAGCGAGAAAGACCGCTCCAAGCCGTAAGTCCGGCTCCTAGACTTAATTTTTCTTTATCTATGGCATATTCGCCTATGGCGTCATGAACAAAGAAGCCCAATTTTCTATCGGCAGAGGCACTGAAGTTGTTCTCTCCAAATTGCGAATAAAAGAAGACTCTATCTGTTAACTGACCCAAAAACTGAACCCGGTATCTTCTTATGCCAATATTGGTACTGGATGCCTTGCTGTAGCCAAAAAGCGTACTTCCTGGGTTATTGTCGGTTTGTCTTAGCCATACTTGATTGAGCATGGTGAGTTTCACCCATTTGGAACCCTCTTCATTGAGAAATAATTTACCGTTTTTAATAGATTGTGCGTTAGAAATAAAGGAAATGCCTATGGCAATTAATGTCAAGACTAATTTGTGTTTTTTCATTGTACTAGGTTGATTTAGAATGGCTCGAATGCTGCATTCTTTGAGTTTCAAAAAAGTAATATTTTTCCGACTTATTCAATAGCTTTTGAAGACAGAATATACCGGTTACTCTATATGTAATAAGAAGCTTTCCAAATTAGAAAGTGAATGAGCCTTTAAACTCGGTATATGCATTGGAGAATTGTAATGAGTTTTAAAGTGTAATAAATCAGGTATTTAAACGAGATTAGCATAGCGGTTTATCCTGAGCTAATGCCGAAGGGTTCTGGTAATTGAATTTAAGTGCGTTTACGAACTTATTTGAAGCAATTTAGCTACGGTACCGATAGCTATCAGGAGGCATAAAGCGGGTTAAATTAAGCTCTTTCCAAAACATAGTTGGCAAAGAGCTTTTTAGAATCCGTTAATTTATGAATCATTTTAAAATCAGTATTGCTTAGAATTTTTCTCATGATTTCGTCATTGTATTTTCTAGAAATTTCTGTGTGGATTTTTTCTCCTTTCGTAAAATGATAGCTCTTATTTGCGATAAGTACTTTATGGTCTTTTGTACATTCTAAAAAACTCCTCGCAATACCCTCTTCTTCTGTGTATTCTGGTTTATGAATAAACTTCTCTAAGCAGAAATTACCTCCTAATTCTATATTTATTCTATGTAAAAGGTTGAGATTAAATCTGGCGGTAATTCCCGCTGCATCGTTATATGCGGGCAGGACAATATCTACAGGTTTAATTAGGTCAACTCCCAGATAGAGCTTGTCGTCGGTACTAAGGCAGGCACCAAGTTCATGGATGAAATCATGTGCACTTTGGTCTAGCAGGTTGCCAATATTTGAACCTAAAAATAAAACAACCTTTGGATGATGGGAGTCTTTTAGAGCACTAAGTACCTCAAAATAGTCTCCTTGCTTAGTTTTTACGGAAAGGCTGGGGATTTCATTTTTTAGTGATGTCTCCAAATTTTCTAAGGCATTTTCAGAAATGTCCACTGGCATATAGTCAAAACTATAATTCGCTGCCACTAAAGACTTTAATAGTTGTTTGGTTTTGGTACCGTCTCCCGCTCCTAACTCTATGAGTTCAAAATACAAATCAGGATTTATTTTTAAAGCACTGATAATTTGCTGATTTTGCTCGCTAAATATTTCAAATTCGGCATTAAAGAGATAGTATTCTGGCATGTTCATAATTTGCACAAACAGCTCGTCGCCTATCTTATCATAGAAATATTTAGAATAAAGAAATTTGGGCGATTGACTAAGGCCATCGTGAACGTCTTTTTCGAATTGACTCATTGCAATATTATTTGGCTAATCGAATTCCAGAGAATTGCCATTGGGTGTTAGGTGGAAAAAAATTACGGTAGGTAGGTCTGCTATGCCCTTCGGCAGTGGCCACAGAAGCACCACGAAGCACCATCTGGTTTATCATGAATTTGCCATTGTATTCGCCAACTGCTCCTTCAGCTATCGCAAAATTAGGGTAGGGGAGATAGGAAGAATTTGTCCATTCCCATCGTTGGCCCCATTTTAAATATTTGGAAGCTATTTCCCATTCAAATTCGGTAGGTAAGCGGCAGCCTTTCCATTGTGCGTAAGCCGCCGCTTCGTAGAAGGAAATGTGTGAAAGTATGCTTTCGTGATTTACCTTCTGTAAACCCGCTAAGGTGTAATGCCACCATCCGTCTTCTACAAAATACCAATAAAGTGGCTTTTCAATTTTATGCTCCTGAATCCAAGCCCAGCCTTCGTCCAACCAATATTCTGATTTATGGTAGGCTCCACTGTTTAGAAATGCTATAAACTCGCCGTTGGTGACAAGGTTTTGGGCTATTTCATATGGATTTAAATATACCTTATGCCTGCCAAGTTCATTATCAAAACAGAAGTCATTTGAATGGTGACCTATTTCATAAACACCCTCTGGGATTTCTAACCATCCAGACTCCTCGTTTTGAGTGTCAATTAGAGGTTCTTTTGTAAAAACAGGATAAGTAGGATTCTTAGAAAAAGTATATTTTAAGTCGGTCAGTAGTAGCTCTTGATGTTGCTGTTCATGGTTGATGCCCAAGTGTACTAAGTTTTTAAGTTCTTCAGAGGTTTCTTGTTGCAAAAGCTCGATCATGTACCCATCCACATATTTTCTGAACTCATAGACGGTGGGAACGTTTGGTCGGCTAATTAAACCTCTTTCATTTCTTTTTAGTCTGTCTCCTACCGAGTTGTAGTAGCTGTTAAATAGAAATCTGTAAGAAGGGTCAAAAACTTGATAATCCTTCACGTATTTAAGCAAAACCATTTCTTCCCAAAACCAAGTAATATGGGCTAAATGCCATTTAGGTGGGCTGGCAAATTCGGCACTCTGAGGCACATAATCTTCATGATTTAATGGTGCACAGAGCTTTTCGGAGTGTTTTCTAGTGTATAAGTACTTTTCTAATAGCGAGTTCATTTGGACTATTTTGAGTTCTATGTCCTAATAAACGGATATGGGTTAAAAAGGGTTTACCACTTTCTTTAAATGCTAAAGGTTTTAGTGGGATTTCGTCAGGAATGCCCGCCGATTTCAGGTGACTAGACATTTCTTAGATATCAGCTCTCATATAGAAAACAAGAACCCTTACCCAAAAAAAAGCCAAACCTTTCGGTTTAGCTTTTTAGATTCATATTAGTAATTGCTCAGAATTTACTTTAAAGTACTAGGACAAACAAATGCCGTTGTCTTAAAAAGTCCTGACTTATCGATGGCTGCAAAGCCTCCTTTTACGTCCACTACTTCAAAACCTCTGGCTTTTAAAATGCTGGCTGCCATCATAGAGCGGTAGCCACCTGCACAGTGTATGGTATAGGCTTTGTCTCTGTTTAGTTCTGCCATGTTATCATTGATGAAGTCCAATGGAAAATTAGCCACATCTTCTATATGCTCGGCTTCGTATTCGCTAGGTTTTCTAACGTCTATCACGTTTATTTCTTCACCAGTCATTCTTTCAGACAGTTCTTTGGCGTCAATGGACACAATGCTGTCTGTTTCTGCACCCGAAGTTTTCCAAGCCTCAAAACCACCTTTTAGGTATCCTAAGGTATTGTCATATCCCACTCTGGCAAGGCGTATCACCGTTTCTTCTTCTTTTCCAGCTTCTGTGATTAATAAAATTTCTTGTTTCAAATCTGGAATCAACGCACCCACCCAAGGGGCAAATTGACCATTGAGTCCAATATTGATGGAATTTGGAACAAAACCAGCTCCAAATTCTTGTGGGTCACGGGTGTCTAAAACCACAGCACCAGTTTCATTGGCGGCAGCCTCAAAAGCAATTGGACTTAAAGCCTGAGCTCCTCTATCCATTACGGTATCAATAGACTCATAACCCTCCTTATTCATTTTTACGTTTTCAGGGAAATACTGTGGAGGAGGAGCAAGGCCGTCTGTCACTTCCTTGATAAATTCTTCCTTGGTCATATTGGCTCTTAAAGCGTAATTCGTATTTTTTTGATTAAGCAACGTATCCGTAGTTTCCTTACTCATGTTTTTGCCGCAGGCTGAACCCGCACCGTGAGCTGGATATACCGTAACATCATCTGGCAAAACCATAATTTTGTTTCTTAGAGAATCAAATAAATGACCTGCTAAATCTTGAATAGTTAAATCTGATTTTTGTGCTAAATCTGGTCTTCCTACATCACCTATAAACAGCGTATCTCCGCTAAAAAGGGCTGTTTCTTTACCCGCTTCGTCTATTAAAAGGTAAGAAGTAGATTCCATGGTGTGCCCAGGAGTATGCAAAACCTTTATTTTGATTTTCCCTAATTCAAAGATTTGACCATCCGTGGCTATAATGGCATCAAAGCCGGTAACGGCGTTTGGTCCGTAAATTATAGGTGCACCTGTTTTTTGAGATAAATCTAAATGTCCAGAAACAAAATCTGCATGGAAATGAGTCTCGAAAACGTATTTTATCTTAGCTCCTTCTTTTTCTGCTTTTGTGATATAAGGCTGTACTTCACGTAATGGGTCAATAATGGCCACTTCTCCTTCACTTTCAATGTAATAAGCACCTTGAGCAAGGCAACCCGTATATATCTGTTCTATCTTCATAGTTGTAATATTTATTAGTTTAATAACTCTTTAAATCTGTATTAAGTTTATAGTATAATTTCTTTCACTAGTATATAAACCGCCATTAGCAGCACAAACCAGCCGAATGATTTTTTCAATTTTTCGCCAGGAATAAATTTGGTCAAATAGGTGCCAACGAATATTCCTAGTATGGAAAGTCCAGTGAATATGAATAGAAATTTCCAGTCGATGGCTTGGTTTCCAAGGTCTCCCATAAAGCCAATGAGTGATTTTGCGGCTATGATTAAAAGGGAAGTTCCTACCGCCATTTTCATAGGCAACCTAACCAAGAGCACCAATGCCGGAATAATCAGAAAGCCGCCTCCTGCACCTACCACACCTGTCAACGTTCCTACCACCAATCCTTCTATGGCTATGAGTGGATAATTATATTTTAATTCCGTGTTTTCCTTTGCCTCTGGCTTATTATCGGTAATCATAGAATAGGAAGCCATTAACATGACTAGTGCAAAGAGCACCATGATACCTAGGTCTTTATCTACCAAAAAGTTTCCAATACTGAACAACTCATCTGGGACCGCAGGCATCAGGTATTTTCTAGTCAAGAAAACAGCAATGAACGATGGTATCGCAAATATGATAGCCGTTTTATAGTTGACTAAACCTTTCTTCATATAGCTAAAAGAGCCCACTAAAGAGGTAGAACCAACAATGAACAGCGAATACGCAGTACTCAAAACCGGATTGATAGCCAAAAGGTAAACCAGTATCGGAAGTGTTAATATGCTACCACCACCACCAATAAGTCCTAAACTTATTCCTATTACTGTGGCCAATGCATATCCTATTATTTCTGTCATCTTTTAGTCTTTGTGATTATCTAATACAAACTTACTTACTCCATTATCGGAATGCTGTGACGCATGTCACAAAGCCGGCTGTTTACATGGGTAATTTATCTCTGAATTTTCCGAAAATCCATACGCCAGCTATAGCAGAAAGCACCGTTACACCAATGGCCATATAACCAGCACCTAGTTGTGCATAAAGTGGCCCAGGGCAAGCTCCTGTAAGTGCCCAACCTAATCCGAAGATGAGACCACCGTAGATTTGTCCCTTGTTAAATTTCTTGGGATTTATGACTACTTGCTCACCATAAATAGTTTTGATATTAAACTTTTTGATAAGCCAAACAGATATAATTCCTGTAATGACGGCGGAACCAATTACACCATACATGTGGAAACTGTCAAAAAGGAACATTTCTTGAATTCTAAACCAAGAAACTATCTCTCCTTTGATGAAAACAACACCAAACATGGCTCCAATAAAGAGGTATTTAAGATTTGAAAAGAAGCTTTCGTTCTCTTTAGATGAGTTTGGTGCTTCGCAGGCTTCCGGTCGTTTTTCTAGTGTATTATTCATTATTAAAAAAGTTTAAAAATGTGAGGAAGAATTAAATGAGTCATGATAACACCACCAACCATAAAGCAGCAAGTGGCTACTAAAGATGGCCATTGTAAGTTAGACAAGCCCATGATGGTGTGTCCACTGGTGCATCCACCTGCGTATCTAGTACCAAAACCAACCATGAACCCGCCGATAACAAAGAAAATGAGCCCTTTAAGAGATAATATCTGAGCAGTACCAAATAATTCATTTGGGATTAGTCCAGAAAAGTCTGTTATTCCGTAAGAAAGCAACAATTGATGTGTACGCTCACCGATTTCTATGGGATAGGGATTGCTTAAGAAATAGGTGGCCAAGAAGGCTCCACCAGCAATGCCCACCACAAAAAATAAATTCCAAACTTCTTTTCGCCAGTTGTAGTCAAAGAAGGAAATTCCAGCTGGAATGCACATGGCACATACATGCCTTAAGGAAGAAGAAATACCCAGTGATTTATTACCTAAGAGTAATAATAATGGTACCGTTAGGCCAATTAATGGTCCGGCCACATACCATGGCCATGGTTGTTTTAATAACTCAAACATACTTTAGTAATTGATTAAAAAGTGTAATTAAAAATGATATTCAAAGTGCTCATATTCACTTTGTTAAAGATTATTTTCGGGCTGTCATAGCTGTCTTCAGTACCTGTTTTTCTGACAAATATTGTTTTTAATGAACCCCCTTCCAGCCAGCCGTTGAAGACGTAATTTGCTTCGGCATTTAATTGGTAATAAGTGGGCATGGCATATTTGTTTTTACTTGCATCAGATGGGTCTGGAAGCCAATATTTCCCTAAACCAAGGTTAAAAGAAAGACGCTCGGTCAGTGAATGGTTGACTTTAATACTGGCAGCATGTGTGTCTGACGCTCCTTCATTTCTTTCTCTTGGCAAGAAGGTGTAAAAGGGCTCCCGTCCCCATTCCCGTGGCATCAAAAACCGGCCTTTATCAGCTATCCTTGTATAGTTGATACTGGCCTGCCATTGATTGATTTCTTTTGCTATCTGAGTGCTAAAGGCGAGTGATTTTTCGTCTTTATCTATGTAAGATTGATTGGTCTTTGCGTTTAATGGGTGCTGATATATTCCCATTGCATTGAATTTCCAACCATTATTTTCGGTCTCTAAATTGGTATACCACGTTTGAAAAACATCTAAAACAGACATGGAGCCTAGCTTTAAAAGAATTCCTTTTTCTATTTTGTGATTCCATTCCGCCATTAGGATTCCAGGAGTCTGGATGTTTCCTTGATAACTAGCCGCCGAACCATCTGTGGCTCTTCCGCTTGGATAAATACCGAATGTATCAGATACCTTATACCATCTAACTGTGGAGCGAGGAGAAATTCCATGAATAAAGGCTAATATCAATTTTGAATTTTCACTTTTCCAATTGGCCTCTAAGCCTCTTTCCATCGTTGGGCTCATTCTGCCATCTTGAGGGTTGATGAAAAGGTGATTAGGAACAAACTGACCGTATTTGACCTTGAAGCTTTTTCTCTCAAACTGAATATACAGATTCTCAAGTCGTGATAAATTATTTTTGTTTTCTGGCTCTGTCACATCAAATAAACCTAGCTCATACCGGTTAGGGTTTTGGGTGGTCGGGTCTAATATGGATAAATCCGAAGAAGCGGCGTTTAGCATAAAATAGCCACTTATTCCAGCAGAGAAACCTTTAAAAGTAGGGGTGGTGTACCCAATACCTGTTCCTAATCCCAAGGCGTGATAATCACTTAATGGAGCCTCATTGTCCGTAGCCATAAAGTAAAAACGAGTTTTACCGCTTACCTTGCCTTTGGCCAAAAATTGAGCAAGGCTTTCATGTTCTACCTGCTGGGCAGAAACATGAAAGACCCATAAAAATGCCACGATGAAGTGTAATAATGCTTTCACAAAAAGTATTAAAGGTTGCTTTTCTCCGATTTACAAAGCTAAAGCGGCCAAAAGTGAAAAGATGTAACTTTTGTCACACGTCTATATTTTAAAACGGACTCAATATCCCGCTTTGAGATAAGAGAAGCCGCTTTCTTGTTTTAGTACAATTTCTGCAATGCCTACAGGTACAAAAATGGCACCCGGAATGATCTCTTCTTTAGTCACATTATGGCCTTTCATGGTGTTTTGGCAAACGGCAAAAACAACCCCACGTTTCATGTTTTTAAGGATGGCTTCTTTGGCGACACTTTTTTCATTCATCATAAATTCTATAGCCCCACTATGAACGACGACTTCAATTTCTGCTTCCGGCCAATAGTTAAGCACATTATTCAATTGCCTGGTTAGTGAGCTTTGTTCTTTCTCATCGGCAGTGGCCAACTGAAATACGATTTTGTGCTTATCTTGAGCTTTTACACCGATACTCGCAAATGTGATTAGGGCAAGGAGGATTACTTTTTTCATTGTTTTGTTTTTTGATTTTCGTACCAGTTTTGGATAGGTTTAAATGGTCCATATTTATGCTGGCTTTCAGGGAAGGGGTCAGCAAATGGGCCGAAAGGATGGTCAAGGGGTTTATCAGCTATATTTGGCCAATCGTTCGCTTTGTCTTTTTCTGGTCTGGGCATACTGTTCACATAAGCGGCTAAATCCCAAGCTTCTTCATCGCTGAGTTGTGGGTTTTCGTGACTTACTCCAAATGGCATATTCATTTTTATATACCCCGCAAATTTTGAGTTTCTAAAAAGTCCAGCTCCGTCATTATAGGATAGTGAACCCCATAGAGGAGGATAGGTGAAACTTCTGCCATTTACGGCTAAAATACCTTCTCCATTGCTTTGATGGCAACTGGCACATTTGCTTTCATAAACTGGTTTTCCAGCAATTGGATCTGCCGCTCTGTCTAAAAAGTCAAGGGGGTAAATTTTTGAACCTTTGGCCATTTTACCTTTGGGAACATCTTGCCCAAGCCAAAGAATATAGGCTGCCATGGCTTTCATCTCTTTTTCAGTACTGTCCATAGACGAGCCATTCAAACTACGTTGTAGACATCCATTAATTCTACCATAAACGTCGGTTTCCTTACCCGAACGTTTCCTTATTTGAGGGTAGTTTGCGGCAACAGAAAGATAATTGTTTCCCCAAGGTTTTTGTCCCCCATCCAAATGGCAATTCTGACAATTGAGTCCGTTTGTGATTTGTTTTTCTGTTCCATTGAAGCCGATATAATAGGCCGTATTCCGAATTAATTCCTCTCCATATTTTATCAATTCATTATTGTGCATTCTCCATGCCATAGGAGCAGAAGCTAATTTTTGAACGGGCTCATAAGGAGGCGTGATATGCTCCGGAATTTCAGCTTCTTTAGGCCAATTTTCTGAAAGGAATATATAGAATTTTGAAATAGGAAATAGCCCTACTAAAAGCAGTAGTAAGAGCTTGAGAATATTGAGGGTGATGGTACCCTCTTTGATTAATTTTTCATCTTGTTTCAATTGCTAATACTTTATTAAGCACTAAAATTAGGTACAACTAAACTAGCTTCAAGTGAGAGTTGTCACATAAGATATATCATTTTTACCAACATCTTATCCTTAGGGGATTTTATAAGTTTTTTGGATGTATTTTTTTGCCGATATATGGTTTCTACGGGACTTGGTAATCATGAACTAGAAATATGTCGCCCCGCAGGGGCTTGTCATTGCTAAATGAAGTTTGTTGCTATTCACATTTCGCCCTGCTAGGGCTTTTACATTTTTATGCATTAGGTAATCTCCCGATTTTATCGGGACCGTAGCTAAATTGCTTCAAATCAGTACGTAAATCCAATTAAAGGAAATCACCATAACCGTGCTATGCTAATTCCATTTAATTGTCTGATTTATTGCACTTTAACTTCTCATAACGATTCCTCAACGCATAATCTGGGTTTAAAATGTTATGAAACTATTCTGTAGAAATGTGCTCTCTTAGGCCAAGGGGTAAAATAGGAATAGCAGTTTTATTTGCGTTTATGAGAACTTCTAAATTTTAGTTTGGAAGTTTTTTTGCCATTCAGGTAAAAAAGATGAAAAAAAAATTCTTCAAACTTTATCTGTAAATTTCCTCCATCACCTTTCTCGCCACTGTAGGTTTGTAATGGTAGATTTCGTAATAATTGGGTAGTGGATTTGTCAATTCATTTTGACCGGTGAAATCATAAATATTCGTGTTCCCAAAAATCTCATTAACAATAGCCAAATCTTCTGAATTGACCTTTTTCTGGTCGTAATTTGGTCCAAAAACTATCTTATAGTTTGTATTATGTTTATCAAAAATGGCCTTCATTTCTCTCAAATAATCGACCTGATAGGGTTTAATACCGGCACTGGCTGTGAGTTCTTCTTTACTTCTTTCATAAAAAATGTCACGGTCATAATATGCTAAAGAATCTTGTTTGATTTGATCAATATATCCTTGGAAAATAAAGTCGTTATGAATAGGCGTATAAAGCATGTGTTTGTTTTCAAAAGCTCCGTACATATAAGGTCTGTATTTTTTGAAAATAAGTTTGTCGAAGAATTTGACGAAGTACATATCTTTAAAAAATGCTTTGAAAAACACAAGGTGATAAAGGACGGGGTTCTGTCCACTCCACTGGTAATCCTGAATATGAATAATAGAGTTTGCGGTGTCTACCGAATAATTAAAAGTTTCGCCATCAAAAACTATCAGAGCATGTTTTAGGTCGTTGCCCTGCTCATCTATAAACTTGATTTTACTGGCTATTCCGGAGATAACCTCATTAGAGGCATCAAAATGATAAGCGGTTTTGTCGTCCACATATTTGCCCCAATCTTTGGTATAAAAAACACTGCTTTTTGAACTGCCAAAAATGAAAGATTCGTAACGCTGTGCAGGATTGTTATTTAGGAATATCTGAGTGCTAATACGGTTTCTGTTATAGCTTTCAAGATAGTTATCTGGATAAGCATCATATTTTCTTATGACGTGAAAAGGGTCAAATACAAAGTAGGAAGCCACCAAAAGAATAATCGGACTGCCGAAAACCAGTAGTTTCTTTAAAAAAGTCAGAAATTGTTTTCTTTGATCCATCTAGAATTGAAAGTATATGAACTGTGTATTTGAGTAAACAGCAAAGAATAATATAGCCCCTAAAACAAGGTAATAACCACTCCATCTTTGCCATTTTGGTTTGGCATCAAACCACTGAGCGATGTCAACTGTTCTTTGCATCCAGTGCACTCTTTCCATTAAGGCTACCGCCAAAATAGCTACGATAAGGTTTTGCTGACCTATTAAAGTGATAACCTCAGAAACAGAATGACTTGACTTGGCAGCCATGTTTTTTAGCAAATAGAGGGAGTCGCTCAACTGGCGAGCTCTAAAGAAAACCCAAGCAATACTTACCAAAAAGAAAACAATGCTGGCATGTACCATTTTCTCCAAAATAGGATTTTTGAGAAGGCCTATCACCTTGTTTTGAAGACCTCCTGTAAATCTTCCAACTATCTGATAAACACCATGTAAAGAACCCCAAATGACAAAATTCCAACTGGCACCATGCCACAGTCCACTAATCATAAAGACCAAAAAAAGGTTAAAGTATTTTCTGAAGCTAGAAACTCTGTTTCCACCCAAAGGAATGTAAACGTAGTCTTTAAACCAGGAAGACAAAGAGATGTGCCACCTTCTCCAAAACTCTGAAATATTCTTTGAGAAGTAAGGTCTGTCGAAGTTTTTCATGAGGTCAAATCCCATGACTCTGGCAGCACCTAAGCCTATATCTGTATAACCAGAGAAATCGCAGAATATTTGTATCCCAAAAAACACAGTGGCAACGATAATGGGTAATCCAGTGTACTCGTGAGGGTTGTCATAAACCATATCCACAAAGACAGCGAGACGGTCTGCAATCACCACTTTTTTAAACATTCCCCAGAGCATAAGTCTTAATCCACTCACTACCCTTTGAAAATCGAATTTGTGTTTTTCGTAAAACTGGTAAATAACGTTTTGTGGACGCTCAATAGGTCCAGCTACCAGCTGAGGGTAAAACATCACGTAAAGAGCATATCTAAAAATATTATGCTCAGCAGGCACTCTACCTCTGTAAACCTCAATGGTATAACTCATGGCCTGGAATGTATGAAAACTCAGACCTATGGGCAGAAGAATGTCCAAAAGACTGTAGGGCTCTTGACCCATTTTAAAAAGCACGGCATTGGCCGAACCAATCATGAAATTGGCGTATTTAAAAACTGCTAAAACGCCAACATTGGCGATAATAGAAATAATAAGTGCCCATTTTCGCCTTTTTCCTTCAGACTGTTCAATCCATAAACCTGCAAAATAATCTACGATAATGGTAAAGACCAATATCAAAAGATAGGATACCTTAAACCATGCGTAGAAAAAACAGCTAGACGCCAGCAAAAGCCACCACCTGTATTTATGAGGCAGCCAAAAATAAAGCAGCGTTACCAATGGAAAGAATATAAGAAACGCGAAGGAGTTAAAAACCATGCTTCTTAAATTACTCTGTGGATGTCAAAATTCTCAAGATTATCAGAGACTTGCTTTACAAACAAACCTCCTAAAGAACCATCTACAACGCGGTGATCATAAGAATGCGAAATAATCATTTTTTGACGTACCCCTATCAAGTCTCCCTCTGGTGTTTCAATGACCGACGCTCTTTTGGCTATGGTGCCAAACGCCATAATAGCTACCTGTGGCTGCATAATAATAGGCGTGCCGGCCATATTTCCAAACATCCCAATATTACTAATGGTGTAAGTGCCACCCATGAGCTCGTCTGGTTTAAGCTTGTTGCTTCTGGCTCTCATAGCCATATCGTTCACTTTCTTTGCCAATTCTGGAAGGTCGTATTGGTCGGCGTGATGAATTACGGGTACTATTAAATTACCATCTGGCAGGGCCACTGCCATACCTATATTGATATCTCCTTTTTTGATAATTCTAGGTACATCAACCTGAATATTAATCATCGGGAAAGTTCTTATGGCTTTGGCTACAGCTTCTATTAAAATAGGCGTGAAGGTTATTTTTTCGCCATGTTTATTGAAAAAAGCATCTTTATTTCTGTCTCTCCACTTTACAATGGCGGTCATGTCGGTCTCCTGAAAAGAGGCTACGTGAGCGGCTACTCTTTTAGAGCTGATCATGCGGTCAGAAATCATCATTCGAAGCCTATCCATTTCTATAATGGTATCTTCTCCTGCCGTAAACTCAGCTTTTAATAGTTTGAAAGTGTTCCCTTGTTTACCTTTTTTGATGTAGGCTAAAATATCATCCTTGGTTACTCTACCTTGCATTCCAGAGCCATCCATTTGCTCTAGCTCACTTTTACCAATACCTTCTTCTTTAGCAATACTTAGGACTAAAGGAGAGTAGAATCTATCGCTTTCGGTTACTTTTTGAGGCTCAGTAACTTTATTTTTAATCTCGTTAATTTCCTGAGACAATTCTTCAGCAATCAACTCTTCATCCGCTGATTCCTCGTCGCCTTCTATTTCTATCAAACAGTAAGGTTTACCTATGGCCGCAACCTCTCCTGGCTGAACCAGAAACTTAACAATTTTACCGGCATGGGTAGAACCTATTTCTGTGTCTATTTTATCTGTGGCCACTTCAAGAATCATATCATCTACCACCACTGTATCTCCTTCTTTTACCAACCAATTAAGTACGGTACATTCAAAGATACTTTCGCCCATGGAGGGCAAATTCATTTTTATTTCTGCCATTGAAGTGTTTAAATCAAATTTCCTTTAAAATCATTTTTCTCAATAAATCCAATGCAGCCTTACTGCTGTATTCAATATTGACTATACGCGTTTTACTCGTCAATATTTTCTTTGCCACGGTTTTGTCAGGGCCAGCCACTGCCAGCCAAATGGTGCCTACAGGCTTTTCTGGTGTTCCTCCTCCAGGACCTGCTACGCCACTCGTTGCTAAAGCGTAGGTGCTTTTTAAAGCTTTTCTTGCACCTTCCGCCATCTGGATAACGGTTTCTTCAGATACGGCACCATGCTTGGTTAGCGTTTCCTCAAGTACTCCTAATAAATCCATTTTGGCCTGATTGGAATATGAGATTACAGAACCCAAATAGTATGCCGAGCTACCAGCATTAGCCGTAATGCTATGAGCCAGATAACCACCTGTGCAACTTTCGGCGGTGGCTAATGTAGCGTTTTCTGCTAAAAGCATTTTGGCTAATACCAATTCTAATTCTTCATTATCCTTACTGAAGAGGTTTTTGTCTAATGTTGGATATACTTTTTCGGCTTCCGCATCTATTTCCGCAAGTAGTTTCTCTTTATTATCTCCCGTTCCGGTCAATCTCAAACGCACCTGACCCATGCTTGGCAAATAGGCAAGTTTTATATGCGGCGGTAATGCATCTTCCCAACTTTCTATTTTGGCCGCTAAGAAAGATTCGCCAATGCCCACGGTTCTGATTATTTTATGAAGGATAAACGGCGTTTTAAAATGCTTTCTTAATCTTGGTAGCACTTCATGCTCCATGATATATTTCATTTCAAAAGGCACGCCAGGCATGGAGATAATGATCTTACCGCCTTCATCAAACCACATACCTGGGGCGGTACCCACGGCGTTGTTTAAATAAGTAGCTTTGGTAGGGATTTCTGCTTGCAGTCTGTTTAAGTCTGTCAATTCAAAACCTCTGCTTTCAAAAATCTCTCTAACATTTTCTAAAGCAATTGGGTTGATTTCTAATATGTCGTTAAAAAACTCCGCTAAGGTTTTCTTGGTAATATCGTCTTTGGTAGGACCTAGTCCGCCTGTGAAAATAAGGATGTCCGCTCTTTCTTGGGCTTCCTTAAGAATCCCCAAGATTTCTTCTTTTTGGTCTCCTATGCTAGTTTTACGAACAGTTTTGATGCCTATTTTATCCAATTCAGCACTTATCCACTGACTATTAGTATCTGTAATTTGACCGTATAAAATCTCATCTCCAATGGTAATTACTTCAGCATTGATATGCTTCATAGATTTATTAATATTAATTGGGCTTGGTCAAAAGAATACCCTAACTATTTTTGCGTTACTAAATTGGGTCAAATTTCCCGAAAATCGGTCAATTTTCCAATTAACACTTCTTATTAAACCAATATTTCAAAAATGAAAAAAGTATTTATAGCACTTCTTCTCTCCACATTTTTTCTCAATTCATGTGCACAAGGCATTAACCTAGGCAAAGTGGCCGAAGCCGTTTTAGGTAGCAGTGGAGGAGGTGCATTAAGTAGTGGCGACATTGCGGCTGGTTTGAAAGAAGCTTTGGTAAAGGGAGCCTCTATAGGAGCAGATGCCGTGTCAAAAGAAAATGGATACTTGGGTAATGCCAAAATAAAAATTCCTTTTCCAGAAGATGTGCAAAGAGTAGAAACTGCTTTACGTAAGATAGGACTTGGAAACGAGGTAGACAAGTTTGTCATGACTCTTAATCAGGGAGCAGAAGAGGCTGCCAAAGAGGCGAAACCGATATTTGTGAGTGCTATTAAGCAAATGACCATTACAGATGCCATGAGTATTCTTAAAGGCGAGCAAGATGCAGCTACGCAATATTTGACAAGAACGACCTCGCCAGAATTAATTAAATTATTTTCTCCAGTGGTAGAGAAAGCTTTGTCAAAAACGGGAGCAACAAAAAACTATACAGACCTAGCGACTACTTATAATCAAATTCCTTTCACGAAGAAAGTGGATCCAGATTTAGTGGGTTATGCTACGCAAAAAGCCATTGATGGTTTGTTTATCATGATAGCAGAAGAGGAAGCTAAAATAAGAAAAGACCCTATGGCGAGAACATCTGATTTATTGAAAAGAGTTTTTGGCAGTAATCTTTAGACTCTGATTTATTAGACTTTGCCCAAACTATTTTTTGAATGGATATGTTTTGACGGAAAAAGTGGAGAATCTAGTCATCCACTAAATTCAAAAAATTACCTTTGCAAAAAAAATAATCTGCTGAGATGACGAAATCAGAAATTAATATTACCGTAGAATTAGACGCAAATAGGATTCCAGAAAAAATCTTTTGGGATGCAACAGAAAATCCAAATGAAGGAATAAACGAAACCAAAGCCATTTGTGTGGGGGTTTGGGATCAATACCATAAAGGTCTTTTAGGTATAAATCTTTGGACCAAAGACATGCCTGTGGATGAGATGAATCATTTTACGGTAGACTTAATAGGTAATTTGGCTCAAATGATAAAAGACAGTACCAACGACCCAAAGGTTATTGAACTTCTTAACACGGCAGGAAAAGGAATTACCAAACATTTGGAAGAGCAGGCTAAACTAGAACAAAGCCAGCAGCAGCAGCAATAATCTTCTTTTAAAATCCAAGGTTCTGTAAGAATCTTGGATTTTTTGTTTCTAATCATATTAAAACGACTTTAACATGAAAACAGCTCTTATTACAGGTGCCTCATCGGGCATAGGAAAAGCTACAGCGGTGGCTTTGGCGAAACTAAATATTCAATTGGTTCTTTGTGGAAGAAGAAAAGAAAAGCTGCAAGAACTTCAAGCTGCTTTGAATGTGAAAAGTACCATTTTAACATTTGATGTGAGTGATAAGGATGCTGTATTTGATGCTATAACATCCTTACCAGAAGCATTTAAGAATATTGACATTTTGGTTAACAATGCCGGCAATGCTCATGGACATGGCTCTATCGCCGAAGGTGCATTGGCAGACTGGGACGCCATGATGGATAGTAATGTTACAGGTCTTTTATATGTGACCAAAGCCGTTTTACCGGGTATGATTTCTCGTGGTGGTGGACATGTGGTGAACCTGAGTTCGGTGGCTGGAAAGCAAACTTACGCCAATGGAACCGTTTACTGTGCCAGCAAAAAAGCAGTAGAAGCCATCTCGGAAGGTATACGTTTAGACCACACACAGCATGGTATTAAAGTAACGAACATTGCCCCAGGAGCAGTAGAAACAGAATTTTCTGAAGTTCGTTTTAAAGGAGATAAGGAAAAAGCAAAGGGTGTTTACGCGGGTTTTGAACCCTTAGTGGCAGAGGATATTGCGGACGCCATCGCTTATGCTATCTCTGTACCAGACCACGTCACCATAGCAGATATGACCATTTACGCTAAAGCTCAAGCGGCACCTACGACGGTTTATAGAAAATAAAAATAACGCGAAGGACTTTATTCTCCACGCTATTTATTCTAGTTAAATCAAGATTAAACCCGTTCCAATTTTATAGGATAAGTTTTCTTGGATGCCCACTGTGGTACATAAATGTTTTCATCAGAATCTACATATACGTCATGCGGATGCATGAAGACATTGGCAGGGTCTTCCTTTTTTTGCGGAGCTAAAACGCCATTACTATAAATAGGTTGGCTTCCTCCTGGAGTACTGACTACTTTGTTGTTTTTATCTATTATCTGCACGTATCCCGAATATTCATTGGACTCTAGTCCTGAACGGAAAACGGCTCCGTATAGATTTTCACCTCTTTGTACTGGTCTACAAATAAAACTTCCTGGCATTTCTATTCTTTCTATAAACTTGCCATCCATGGTGTATCTCTTCCAGCAGTTTTCTTGTCTAGAAGTAATCAAAAGACTTCTTTCTCTGCCTTTTCTTTCGTCTATCAGCACGCCATGATTACACTTGTATTGATAATTTCCTTCTCCTTTTCCTCCCCAGTGTCTAAGATATTTACCGTTTTGGTCGTAGACTATTACGAAGTTTAGTCCGTAACCGTCTACTACATATATTTCTCCAGTTTTGCTATCTACTGCAGTTTCTGTAGGGACAAACTGCGTTGGATATTCGTATTCGCCAGTTTCTTTAGGGTATTCAATCTTGAAAATTTCATTACCCTTTAAATCTGTCTTTATAACCTGATGACGGCTATTGTCGCATATCATTAAAAATTGATCTTTACCTTCTCCAGCTATTGTTAAGCCGTGAGCACCAGGGAATGTGTGTCCCCATGAGTCTAGGAGTTTACCATTTTTGCTGTAAATGAGAACGTTGTTTTTGGTCTCATTGGTGAGTAGAATTAATCTGCCAGAGCTGTCTTCTACCATTTCATGGCAGTCGTTAACGGGATTTTTTTCTGCGTCTAACATTCCCCAGCCCATTTTCACTTTGTACTTAAAGTCTCCATGCCCTATGAGGACTTCGTCTTCTCTTCCAAAAGCGATGCTAAGGGCTGCAAGTGATAGAAATGATACACCAGTAAGTTTAAGGGCGTTTCTTCTGCTTAGATATGTCATTATTTGAATGGTTGAATAAGTTTTAAAATTAACATTTTTAGCTCAAATTGCTTTCGATTACAGGTCAATTTTACACTGATATGAACTTTTTAAATCCTGAATTAATGCTTGTTTCTAACTAATATTATTACATTCAACGCTAATTATAATGAAAAGAAGAACATTTTTAGCTGGGGTGCCTGCCTTGGCCGTCTCTCATAATTTGTCATGGAATAATGAAGCCGCATCTTTTTCATGCAGTTCATATAATTGGCATACTTTTTTTAAAAGAGAGGGGAAAGTTTGGGGTGATGATTTAGCTTTTGACATAGCTGAATTTTCAAAGTCGGGTTTCAAGAGTATAGAGTACAGCTTCACAAATCCTGATATGGTTAAGAAGTTAGTGCCTATATTAAAACAACATCAAATTAAAATGCCTTCTATATATGCCAATAGTATTTTACATGTAGAGGGTCAAACAGAGCATTCCATTAATGCTATTTTAGAGCTAGCAAAAGCTGCTAGAAGTTATGGTACTAAAATAATAGTGACCAATCCCAATCCTATAGACTGGAATAAAGAGGCGTTTAAGTCTGATGAGCAGTTAAAACGTCAACTGGAAGCTTTGAACAGTTTGGGGGCGTCTTTAAGAAAATTGGGTATAAAGCTGGAGTATCATACACATAGTACTGAAATGCTGGCTGGTGCGAAAGAGATTCATCATATGTTGCAGAACACTTCCTCTGAAAATGTGGGTTTCTGCTTGGACCTTCATTGGATTTTTAGAGGTTCTCATAATTCTGAATTGGCAGTTTTCGATATATTGAAAATGTATAAAGATAGCATAATAGAGCTTCACGTTCGGCAATCGGAAAATGGCGTATGGACTGAGACTTTTAGCCCTGAGGGCGATATCGATTATGCTAGGGTGGCTGCTTTTCTAAAAGCTAATAAGATGAATCCTCATATTGTTTTGGAGCAGTGTGTTGAGAAAGAAAGTTCGGAGGAAATGAATGGGATTAATGCACATCAAAAAGGTTTGGCAGCGTTAAAAAGCTGTTTCAAATAAAGCTTAAGTAATGAATTTTGATATGCTAAGAGTCATAGGAATCGGTCAGTAAAATCTCTTATAACCAATGCTTGTTTTTTCGCGTTCAGCCGCCTTATTTATTGCAATTTGAAACGCTCATTATATTATTTCAAGTATGAAAATTGACTTTAGTAGAAGCCATTTTTTTGGGTGATATATAAAGAAAAACCTCGGCCGAGGCCGAGGCTTTTTGCTTTCAAAAAGGGGATTTAACTTAAACTAGCTTTTGCTCTTTGACAATAGAAAACCGAAAAGAGCGATAATAACCCCTACTGCTAAAATTGAAAACTGAGCTATTTTATTTCCTTGATATAATAGAAGACCTAAAACAGCACAAACAAAGCCAATGAAAGCAAAAATGTTTCCGATGGTAAGTTTTGATTCCATATTTCATTATAGTTTAGTGGTATTAAACTACGAATAATATTGGATATATAAAACAAAATATTGAAATAATTATAAGAACTGCCTGGTTTTATGAGACCTTCTGAATGATAGGGTTAAAGGCTTTGGAAGCTACAAAGACCTTATCTCCTTTCTTTAAATTTTCTATTTCGTTTTGGTCTGCCACTATTTTGACGAGGTCATTTCCTATCAAAATGGATACAATATAGATGACGTCTTCCTTTTGAATCTCAATAATCTCACCGCTAAACCTAAATTTGGCACTTGTTTTATTCAGTCCAAAAAACTCTTTTACATTTCCTTTTTTGGATATTTTACCATCTTCTATTTCAAATATCTGGTCGGAGAGTTTTACTATTTCACCTATGTCATGACTGACCAAGATAGTGGTCAACTTATACTTTTTATGCAGTTTTAAAATGTAGGCTTGAAGCTTCTGCCTCATTTGATTGTCTAAGGCAGAAAGAGGTTCATCTAAAAGGAGTATTTCAGGTTGCTGTACCAATGCCCTAGCCAATGCCACTCTTTGTTTTTGCCCACCAGATAGGGTGTCCGGTTTTCTGTTTTGTAAGTTCTCTAATTCGGTAAGTTCTATGAGCTCATTAATTATACTATTATCTTGATTTTTTAGAAGGGAAAATTCTAAATTTCCCCTAACGGTCATATTGGGGAACAAAGCAAAGTCTTGAAAAACGTAACCGATACTGCGTTTCTGGGTAGGGAAGTTGACTTTATTTTCAGAGTCAAACCAAATGGAATCATTAACCACAATTTGACCTGAGTCAGGTTTGAGTAAACCGCTAATGATTTTTAAGGTAGTAGTTTTTCCTGCCCCAGATGCTCCAAAAAGCGTGATAAAATCGCCTTTGTTGATTTCTAAATTCAAATTAAGGCTTAGGTCGCTGTCAAAACTCTTTTTTATATTAATCTTAATCATGCTTTGTTTTAACATGTCCAGTTTGTACCAATGCTTTTAAAGCCAAACAGAAGCCAATGGCTTCTGTTTGAAAAGAACTAATATAGCTATGCTGACTGGATTAATGAGATACAGTGTTAAGTATTATTCTATTTTTTCAATATTGTCTACTATAAGAAATCCAGACCCGGTTTCAGGAGACCCTTCACTGGGTTTATAGATATAGGGTATTCCATAGCCGGAAATAAGGTATTTTTCGTTTAGTGCAAATGTGGTTTCTTTTAGATAACAGCTTGCTACAGAAGCAGAGAATGCCACAGAAATGCCACCTTCTCCTAGAAGTTTTAGATACAAACCAAAGTGGTCAACACTATTCCCCTCAATGAAAGGTGAAACGGTAAAAACAGAATTCTTGAATTCTGAAATATGACCAACATCCTCCGGCTCAAAGTCATGATAGAAGCCGCAATCGTTTTGAATTCTAGTAAGAACTTGCTCTTCTAAGGTTATTTCCCTGTTAACTTCTTCTTTACAACTATTAAGAAGTAGGGTATTAGAAAGGATAAGATAAATTAGTACTCTATTTTTCATAATTATTGGATTTTAAGAATTCTATGAGTGTCAGTTTGATTAGCTTCCTGTCTGTTACTTCATCCAATTAAGGTTATGGGATGTGTTCCGTTAATCTTACTCTATTTTTTTTATACTGTCTAAGATAAGTATTCCAGACCTGTATTCTTTGATTCCTGAATTGGGCTCTTGGATATGTAGTATTCCATAGCCCGAAATGAGATATTTTTCATTCAAAGCAAAGGTGGAATCTTTTAAATAACAACTTGTTAAAGAAACCATGAACTGTTCTGAAGAAGCCTCTCCTTCTTTATATTTTAGATATGGGCCGCCAAAATCTTCTGGACTAGCCCACTCAAGCCAAGGAGATACCGTAAACTCAGCATTGTTAAATTCCCAAATATACCCTACATCTTCGGGAACAAAATTCTTATACACATCACAATCGTTTTGTAGTCTAGATAGAACTTTTTCTTCTAAGGTTATTTCCCTGTTAACTTCTTCTTTACAACTGTTAAGCAAAATGGTATTAAAAAGGATAAGATAAATTAGTGTTCTCTTTTTCATAATTATTGGATTTTAAGAATTCTATGAGTGTCAGTTTGATTATCTTCCTTTGAGGCATAATATACTTTGAGGTAATAAATTCCATCTTTAAGAGAAGAAAAATCTAGTTTAATTATTTCGTTTATCATTTGGTTTTTCCTGTTGTCAAGAATGTCCTTGGGTTTCACTTCTAGGAGACGATTCCCTTTTTCATCCACAACAAATATATCATCAGGCAAATATTGGAATTCAATACTTTCAAACGCAATATTTAAAAAAGTTGAAGTTTGATTGGGATAATAGGAATAAGCAAAACAGTTTGATACATTAAATGGGTAATATCTTGCGATGGTCCCACAATCATTAGATTTATCTACTTTAACCGTAAAAGAGCCAACGCTTCCTCCGTTCTGAACCGTGGCACCTGTTCCTGATGTGAAAGAATAATAGGCTCCTGAAGTATTGCCTGTCAACGACCATGTAAGGTTATGATTTCCAGGAGCTACAAGAACCGAACTATTATTTGTACAAACATAATTGGGATTATATGGCTGAATGTTGCTACCGCCATATATCATTTGAATATCCCCAGTTATAAGGCATGTTTTATCAGCTGAGCTGTATAAATAATCCCAAATTTCACTCTTTGTGGATGATAAAAAAGTGGTATTTGGAATACTACCAGCACCATTCCACATAATGTTAGCTGAACTTGAATCGTGTTCTGCCCCTGCTAGATGTCCTAATTCATGGCCGGTTATCCATGAATAATAGGAATTAAAGGAAGAACCATTTGCTCCTATAACTGCATAAGCATCAGATGGATGACAAAGATGCGAAGAAACATCATATGTTTGGCCACCAATATTCCCCGTAAAAGTTCTATAAGTAAAAAGTATAGCCGCATCTCTTGAAACGCTTGTATTATTGCTATTCCAATAATCTCTAAATTCTCCTACCAACGTCTGACTATCAGTAGAAGAAGAATAGGGATCCGTCGTGTCCCACTCATACATATATGAAACTGTAACTGTAATATTTAATTGATTATAAAAGTATGAATGCACATTATTCATGATTGCACTCACATTAATGTAAGAAAAAAAGCCCCATTGATTATACCAATCATTGCCAAGTTCACAGGCAATTTTCGTCTTTCTGCAACCATTATAACTAGTAGAGTTAACTTGACGTAGCGATTGTGTTTTTAAAGATTCTAACTGTTTGTCAGAAATACCGCAGACTTTACTAGATGGTAATGGGTTATCAGAACTTTTATATTTAACTAAAAATCCTTTCATGTTTTTCTCTGTAACAAAAAAAGCATCAGTTACTACAAAAAACTCAGCTTCACCTTTTTGAATGTAAAGATGAACGTAATTTTCAAATATTGTTAAACAGGCTCGATAACCATTCTCATTAGACTGGAATATTTGTGAATTGGCAAGCTTAGGGTTGGAAGTGATAGCTTCTTTCTCAAATAGTTCTATTCTTCTAAATCGAAGCTCACCGCTTAGTTCTTTAAATTCTAAATTGTCAAGATTTAAAACAACTGTTTGTTGACCCTCTACTTGCTCATAAACAGGATTGGGTTCAGCCAGATCATAGTTGCTAAGTTCGATATTCAAAGCTTTTTGAGGAGGAACATCAAAAGATTTTACTAGTTGAATCGATTGACCTCGACAAATGTTTATTAAAAAGAAAAAAGAAAAAAGAAAGTAGATTTTTGCATAGTTGTAATGTGTTTAATGTTCCACGAAGATAAAAAAAGTAACATTTATAAAACTAAAGTTTAGATTAATTTTATGTAAACATTCACATTACTAACAGGGTAGGGTACTCGGATGTGATATTTTTCTTTATGCTTTCATACGTTTTAAATACCCGCCGTTTACCAAATAAACCGTAAGTAAAATGGAAAATGTAATGGCAAAAAGTATCAAAGAATATTGATTTGCAGCACCATAATTTAGGGCTTCTACCTCATCATAAATGGCTATGGATGCCACTTTGGTTTTGCCGGGAATGTTTCCGCCAATCATAAGCACTACGCCAAATTCGCCAACAGTATGGGCAAAACTGAGTACTATTCCGGTCAAAATAGCGGGTTTGATGTTTGGCAGCAGCACCTTTGTTAACGTCTCAAATCTACTTTTTCCTAAAGTATAAGATGCATCTCTTAATGAAGATGGCAAGGCTGAAAGGCCTCCCTGAATGGGCTGCACCATAAAAGGCAAACTATAAATGATAGAGGCTATGACCAAGCCAGCAAAAGAGAAAATGAATTTGATACCAAACCATTCGTTTAGCCAGTTGCCAAAAGCATTAGAAGGGCTAAAAGCTACCAAAAGATAAAAGCCAAGTACAGTAGGAGGGAGTACCAATGGCATACTTATCAAGGTCTCAAAAACTGGTTTCCATTTTGACTTTGTAAATGTGAGCCAGTAGGCCAAAGGAATGGCAATCACAAAGAGGATTAAACTGGTCAATCCTGCAAGTTTGAGTGTCAATATGATGGGTTGCCAGTCTATCATGGAGCTAAAATTATCTCATTAAGTTTTATCATGGCAGTTACATTTAAACCCTGTGTGAGTTTTAAGTTTTCTGCAGCTTGCGTACTAATGATGGAAACTAAGCTACCATTATCAGTATCAATCACTATACGGCTAAGTAAGGCTCCTTTTTCTATTTCTGATATGGTTCCTGTTATTCTGTTTTGAAGGCTTATGGCTAAATTTTGCTCTAAAGAAATAATGACTTCTGTCTCTTTAAAAAGTGTTTTGACTGAAGCTCCTTTAATTAAATAAGGAGCAGTTTCTTGGGTGTCTATAATGACCGACTTTAAAGTCAGTTTTTCATCAATAGCTACACTGACAATGGATATGTTTCCGCTGCTTTCTATTTGGGCAATATGTCCTGAAAAGCTATTCATAACCGAAATGTGTTAAAATTTGCCGAGCTTCTTCCGTAAAAAGGAAGTCGTAAAACTGTAGGGCGTCTTTATTATGGTTTTTCAAAAGCACAATGCCCTGCTCTATAGGTTTGTAAAATTGGGTGTCAATTTCTATCCAAGCTCCTTTATTGACAAGTTTAGGAGCTTTAATGGTAGATAAAGATGTAAACCCAATTTCGGCAGACTGTGAGTGAATGAAAGAGTTAGTTTGAGCTATGCTTTCGCCAAATACCAGCTTATTTTTTAATGTCTCATTAAGTTTATAAAAATTGAGTACCTCCATGGCGGCAGTACCATAAGGTGCTGTATCAGGATTAGCCAAGGCAATGTGATTGATTTCTTGGCTATTTAAAATATCAATACTCGGCTTTATGTTAGCATCAAGCGTCCATAAGACTAATTTCCCTTGTGCGTATATTTTGGGTTTGTTGGCGGTATGACCTTTGTCGAAAAGTGCTTTTGGGTATTTCATATTTGCCGCTACAAAAACATCATACGGAGCCCCGGCTATAATTTGAGCAGTTAGTTTACCCGAAGAGCCAATCACCGTTTGAGATGAAATGCCCGTTTTTAACTCAAAGTTTTTGACCAGAGAATCCATCGCGAACTGCATATTTGCCGCCGTGGCAATGGTGAGTTTTGAATCCTTAGCAGTATTACAAGAAGAGCATAATAAAAGGCAGTTTAACAATAGGACAATTAGTTTTCTCATGCCTTTTTGCTTTTTGAACTAAGATCTAATTTATGTCTTAAACTCAGCCATATCACATCTGTATATTTATAATGTTTGGCTTCTGAGGTACTGGCAAATTGGCTTTGCCAAGTCAGGCTTATGTTCAGTATGTCATTAACTTTCACCACTGGACCTAAGGTAAATCTATTTTGGTCAAAGAAAGAGCTGGCTCCAGCGTTCAAGAATATTTCATCTCCTATGGAAAAACCTACATTTTTATCTGGGTGTTTTGACGAATAGCTAAAAAGCGGAATGATGCCAGAAAGGGAATATCGAAATCGAAAGTTAAAGCTATCTGGGCTCACAAACTCTGTGGCAGAGATGGCATGAAAAAAGCGTTCTTCCACTCTTATTCTATGTTGGATAGGTATCTTGTGGAAATGCTGCATTAAAGTGAATTCCTGATGAGGACGATACTCCCTTTTACTTAATTCGTTATTTTTATAAAAACCCGAATAGGCCATTCCCGCACTGATGTACATATTCTTAGCGACTTGTCTTCTTAAACCTGCTCGCATTATAAATTGCGAATTTTCTGAGAAACCATCTTTCCATCTAAAACCACCATCTGCTAAAATGGAATATTTCTTATTCAAAGAGGTTTGGTTATAGTATTGAACCCATTGCTGGTTTCCTTTCGTTATCACTCTTTCTTGAGCATGCAGGTTGTGGTTTATGAAACATGCCGAAATAATGAATATAAAAATAAAGTATCTTGTCATTTTAGAGCTTTAGTTTGCTGCCTGTGGTTTGAAGAAAAAGGTTTAACTCACTTTCAAATTTCCTGTAAGTATAAATAGCTCGTTTTCCTTCTGCTGTGACGTAAGTGCCACCGCCATCTTTTCCTCCCGCTTTTTTAACGACCAAGGGTTTTGTAGAGATTTCGTTCATGGCCTTGATAAGACCCCAAGCTTTCCTGTAAGCCATTTTCATTTCCGCAGCAGCTTTATTGATAGAACCCAGTGTGTCTATTTTTTCTAGTAATTCCACTCTGCCTGAACCTAGAAACTTGGTGTTCCCTGATTCTAACCAGAATCTACTTTTTACCGTTAAATCCATTTGGTTTCGTTATTCCTTTACAAACATAACGATTGTCTCAGATTATTAAGTGGCAGTTTAAAACAAATTTAAAATTTAGAACATTCTATTAGACAGGCATAGTTCATGAATGAAGGCGAGCTTCTTCTTAACAGTTTTAGAAATTACGAACGGATAAAAATCTGTATGTCCCATACTTCTTGTTAAGCTGTTGGTAGCAAAGGTTAAAGGTAGCCACATGTCGAAAATATCGTCAAAAGATTTGATGAGATAAGGGTCCATGTCAATCTTGATTTGCTGCTGATCTCCAAATAGTTTCATTCCAAATGAATAGGCGGTTTCAAGGGTGTCCATCATGTGGAGGTAGTTTGCCCAGCATTCTGCCCAGTCTTCCCATGGATGAGATGAGGCGTACTGACTAATAAAGCTCGACTGCCAGTTTGCAGGTGCTCCATTTTTATAATAGGTGGAAATGGCCTTTCCATAATCTTCATTTTCGTTACCGAAATGCCATCTGAAATCACTTATTTTAGGAGAATTCTTTATTAAAACATCCCAGTAGTAATGACCTACTTCATGCCTGAAATGGCCTAACAGGGTTCTGTATTTCTCTCCTAAATCTAGTTTATTTCTTACTCTTAATTTTTCGTCTGCTTCTTCTATATTAATGGTTATCACACCATTTTTATGTCCAGTCATGATGCGTTTTTCTGGACTTAAGGTTTCCACAAATTTGAATGCAATCCCTTGCATTTCTTTACCTTTTTTAGCCTTCAAAGGTAAATTCATTCTAAGTAAAGAGTAAATCAACCTGTGCTTTGCTATTTCAATTAATTTCCATCGGTCCAAATTCTCACCATTGGCAAGCTGCGGTATGGTATGGTTTAATTCACAGGCTCTACAGAAGTTTTGTGGAGCATTTGATGCCAAGAGCCAGTTGCAGGTATAGTGGTCTACATTTTTACAGAATTTAAAACGCTCATTCCTGTTTTTAACGTTGACAAGGTTGTTGTCGTCATCTTTGTAAAACGTAATGAAACGAAGCTGGTAAGGGTCAAAACCTACTTTGTAACCACATTTTAAACAGTGACTATTTTCAAAATAGAGTTTATTTTGGCAATGCTGACAGCTATAAATTTTCATAAGTTAAATGCTGATATTCAGACTAAATATAGTTAAACCCGCTTTATCCATAAGAAAATCTCCCGATAGCTATCGGGACCGCAGCTAAATTGCTTCCCATCAGCATGTTCTGGGTAACACAAATCAGTACGGAAACCCATTTAAACTCAATTACCATAGCTGTGCTAAGCTAAATTCCTTTAATTATCTGATTTATTGTACTCTATAACTACTCATAACGATTCCCCAACGCATAATCCGGGTTTAATCTTGCTGAGAAATTACCTGTTTACTTACTTCTAACCAAGTTGACTCTTACACCTGTACTAATCTGAGGGTGCATGAAGAGCAAGTCTGGTACTAATTCTGCATACAAACCGGCATCTAAGAATATACCAATGTCGTTACCAGGAAGGTTGTATTCTAGACCGGCATTGCCAGTTGGTCCTAATGAAATTTGCTTATCACCATTTTGTCTTGTACCAACCAAGTTTTCTTCTGAAACATATTCACGGAAGTTAACTTGGCCTCCAAAGCCATAATAAACTTTTAGGGCGTCACCACTACCTACAGGTCTATGCCAAGAGTATATACCCTGAACCATAAGTCCAGATTTAGAGTAAGTACCTTTTCTATATTTTCTTTCTCTACCGTAAATAAAGCCATAAGTACCAAAATTCAGGTCAAATGTTTTGTCCCCATATTGGAAATATTTCCTAAGGTTAATGCCTAAAGGTTCTCCAATTTTAAAACCTACGGCAAGATTTTTTTCATATTGAGCGGCAGCGTTAAAGCTTATTGAAAGAAAAACTAACAAGCTTAAAAAAACTGTTTTTTTCATAAAAATTTCGATGAGTGTTTAGGTTAATGTTATTCAACTAAGGTGGCTTCTTGTAAGATGTAATTTAGTTCATCAAGGTTGTCTTTGTTAAGCGAAAGTTTACCCGTTAAGGTTACTCGGTCGTCGGTATCGAAACGTTTAACCTTCCCTTTAAATTTTATGGACATGACGGATTCTGGACCAGCTCCACCACAAAAGAAACAGGAGGCGTAAGGGTTTGCCGATAAGACGTAATAGTTTGTTTCAATGTCAATCGGAATCATGTAACCTGTGATCCGAACTTGTTTGTCTTTTAAAGGAGCTACGGTAGAGCCAAACTTTGGGATTAAAATAAACATACCTTCTGCCTGATTCCACTTTTTGTCGAAACTGACATCAGTCAATGTTTTCCAGGTAATCACCTTCGGTGGATCGGCTGTAAAGGAAGCGAGTGAAAACAGAATAGGTATCAGTAAAAGCTTTTTCATAGTGGCGATTTTATTTAACAAAGCTGCTTTAATCTCTAGCGAGCGTTTTTGAAATGTTGATATTATAAATACTTAAAGCCGGCAATGCCGCGGAAAGCACCCCTATCACTAACGCCATAAGGAGCAAATAAATTTCGCTTATGCCAATTTCTAATAGGTTCAATGTTGTAAAGTTGGTTTCGGTTAAGAGGTTACCAATAATGAGCATGGCAAATTTGGATAATAGAATTCCGAAAACGTAGCCTATAAAACTAAGTATAAGACCTTCTAAAAGGAGTTGGATAAATACTTTGGTCCGGCTCGCTCCTAAGGTGAGCATCAATGCTTTTTCATTTTTTTGGTCTTTAAGAGAATTAAAGAGAGAAACAAAAACACTGATTCCTGAAATCAGGACGATCAGGAAGGCCAAATATTTGGCTATTTCTATTCCTGTTCCAAACAGCTTTAAAAGTCGATTTATTTCTATGGATGGCAAAGCCGCTTGCATATTGGTGTTTTCGTTGACCATTCTTGGGATAGTCATTAAACCCATAGGAGACCTAAATTTCACTAAAGCTGATGTCACCTCGTAGTGATGTTCATGGTCGGCTTCTTCTTCATGAGCATGAATATTCCAGATGCTTTCTAGACTACAAACTATTAGTTTATCCAGTACAGAACCCGTTTCTTTAAGAATCCCGACCACCTTATAAGGTTTTTCTTCATGAGCTTCACCGGCTGCGTCTAAACCATGAGAGCTTTCAAAACTATCACCGATTTTTAGATTTAAAACATGGGCTACATAAGAACCGATGGTCACGTCTAGTTTCTCTTTAAAAATATCTCCCGTGGTAAGTGTGGCGTGATAATGTTTCAGGAATGTTGGATGAGTACCTATAATGCGGTAGCCCTTATAATTATCTCCAAAGGATAGCGGAATAAGTTCTTTAACCAAAGGATTAGATTTTAATCGATTCACTTCTTCCAAAGACACATTGCCCGTAGGGGCGTCTATATGAAATACGGACGAAAGAATCAGTTGTAATGGAGAACCTTTGGCTCCAACCACCATATCTATGCCTGAGATAGATTTGGTGAAATTTCCTTCCAGCTGTTTACTAAGGTTAGCCACCAATGAAATGATGGCTACGCCAATTGCCATCAGTAGAATACAGAGGAAACTACTTAACCTTTTATGTGCTATTTTATTCCAAACCAGTTTAAGAAGCATTTTATAAATGGATTTGGTTGGAAGTTTTGTCTTTTAATCTTTGATCATGTGTTACTATCACTAGTGCCGCTCCATGTTCTTTTGCGGTCTGATGAAGCAAGTCGTGCACCCTTTCACAGTTCCGGTCATCAAGGTTAGAAGTGGGCTCATCGGCCAATAACAATTTGGGTTCATTTAATAAGGCTCTCGCAATGCCCAATCGCTGCATTTCTCCACCACTTAATTCATATATTTTCTTACCCAGTAAGTGGCTTACTTCAAGGCGTTCAGCCATCAGTTTCGCTTTGTCTTTATTGAGCGTTTTTTTTGCATAATAATTGGCCAAAAGCAAATTGTCCATAACGGACAGCGACTTTATGAAATGGTGCTGTTGAAAAATAAGTCCAATATTCTGAGCTCTAAAAGCGGCTGCTTCTTTATTGGAGAGGCTAGCGGTTTCAACATTGTCAATAAACACCGAACCTTGCTGAATAGGAAGAATTAATCCTAATAAGTGCAATAATGTTGTTTTACCTTTTCCACTTTCTCCTATTATCAACAGCTCTTCCCCAGCCGAGCATATCAAGTCTGGATAAGAAAAGTTGACACTTTCTGTATAAGTATGAACAAGATTTTTGGTTTGAAGTATTGACATAGCCCTGCAAAAATAAACATTAGCTTGTTCCTTTAAATAATTTGTGAAATATATCAGCTTAAGGGATTTATTAAGTACCTCTTTTTGTTAAAAAAATACACGAATTTAATTTTTATCAAAACAATAATACCATGTCACTAAGATTAGGAGATATAGCACCAGATTTTACAGCTGAAACAACGCAAGGAAAGATTAATTTTCACGAATGGTTAGGAGATTCATGGGGAATGCTTTTTTCGCATCCTGCAGATTTTACACCAGTATGTACTACAGAGTTGGGGAAAACGGCCTTATTAAAAGGAGAGTTTGAGAAGAAGAATGTGAAAGTATTGGCTGTTTCAGTAGATAACTTGGAGTCTCACAATAAATGGATTCCAGACATAGAAGAGGTGAGTGGTGTAAAGATGAACTTCCCTATCATTGCTGATGAAGGCAGAAAAGTGGCGGAATTGTATGATATGATTCACCCAAATGCTTCTCAGAAAGCTACGGTACGTTCAGTATTTATTATTGGGCCGGATAAAACTATCAAATTGATGTTAACATATCCTGCATCTACGGGTCGTAATTTCACAGAGTTGCTACGTGTAATAGACAGTTTACAGCTTACTGCAGATTATAGTGTAGCCACACCAGCAGACTGGAAAGACGGAGATGATGCTATTGTGGTTCCTAGTATTTCGACAGAAGATGCCATTAAGAAATTCCCTAAAGGGGTGAGAGAGGTTAAACCTTACTTGAGATATACACCGCAGCCAAACAAATAGTCTTTTAAAGACAATAAAACAAGGGGTTGTTCATTAGAAGAGCAGCCCCTTTTTTTGTTGTATATCAAACTTTTATGGAACAGGATGTTGATTCTGATTCCTAATAGTTTTAGCTTTGTGGAAGTGTGAAGAAAAGAAAAAATCATAGTACGTTATTAGATCGTTTGCTAAATCGGCATTGGCGTCTGTCAAGCCTTTATGCCATTTTTCTGCTGTTTTTACTGGTTTCTTATCCTTCTTCGGTTATTGACGGTATGCGTAAAGTAGAAACCGAAGAAGCTAGGATTAGGTTACCATTTAAATACAAGACGCACGGTATAGATATCTCTCATCATAATGGAGCCATAGATTGGGAGAAAGTTTCTTCTCATAAGGAACACCATTCAGCGGTTCGTTTTTGCTTTGTAAAAGCGACTGAGGGCACAGACATGATTGATAAAAGATTTCTGGATAACTGGGAAGCTTTAGGAGATAGAGGCATTAAACGAGGTGCGTATCACTTCTTTAATCCTAAAACAGATGCTAGATTACAGGCTTTGAATTTCATTCTTAATGTGAAGTTAGAAAAAGGGGACTTGGCTCCAGTTTTAGATTGGGAGACGCTAGGGTCGGGTAGGAATAGAAGGGATATTGCAGATAATGTACAAATTTGGCTAGAAATTATTGAAAAACATTACGGTATAAAACCCATCATTTATACCAACAAACATATTTATGACCTCTATATAAGGGAGGGCTTTACGGATTATCCACTTTGGATATCTCATTATGAAGTTCCCGAATTGATAGGCTATGATCTTTCTCAGGTATATTTCTGGCAACACACCATGAAAGGCCGAGTGGAAGGAATAGAATCATCAGTAGATTTTAATGTATTTATTAGAGATGATTTCGAGATAGAAAGACTTACACTTCTTCAATAATCCTTTTTAAAACACATTTGTTTATCAAAAAAGAATTAATTCTATTCTATGCTAAAATCTGTTGATTTCACCCAAACGGATGCTTTCCGTAAATTGAAGAGCCACCAAAAGACCATTTCTAAGACCGACATCAAAACGCTTTTTCAGGAAGACCCTAAGCGTTTTAGTAAATTCTCAATCAGGTTTAAAGATATTCTCCTAGATTATTCTAAAAACAGAATTAACGGGAGAACCATGGCTGCTCTAATAAGACTGGCGGAAGAGTGTGAACTGGAGGACGCCATTCAGAAGATGTTTGATGGCGATGCCATCAATAAAACGGAAGGAAGGGCTGTTTTACATACGGCATTAAGAAATAGGTCTAACGAGCCAGTAATGGTCGACGGTGAGGATGTCATGCCATTAATCAATGGAGTTTTGGCTCAAATGGAGACATTTTCTAACTCGGTAAGGTCTGGTGAGTGGAAGGGTTATTCAGGGAAAAAGATAAAGGATATTGTAAATATAGGTATTGGTGGGTCAGATTTAGGGCCTGTTATGGTAACAGAAGCTTTAAAACCTTATGCTAAAAAGGGTTTGAATGTTCATTTTGTTTCTAATGTAGACAGTACGCATATCACAGAAGTGCTTAAAGGCCTAAAAGCAGAAAGCACCATGTTTATGATAGCCTCTAAAACATTCACTACCCAAGAAACCATGGCAAACGCTGCAGCGGCCAAGAGCTGGTTTATAGCGAATGGTGGCAGCCAAGAAGATGTGAAGAAACACTTTGTAGCTCTTTCTACCAATGAGAAAGGGGTGAGTGCATTTGGGATAGATACCAAAAACATGTTTACGTTCTGGGATTGGGTAGGAGGTAGGTACAGTCTTTGGAGTGCCATAGGTCTGTCTATCGCGTGTAGTATTGGTTATACAAACTACGTTTCTCTATTAACAGGAGCTCACGAAATGGATAATCATTTCAAGACGACGCCATTGTCAAGAAATATACCTGTGGTTTTGGGTCTCTTGGGTATTTGGTATAATAACTTTTTCGATGCCGACTCACATGCCATTTTACCTTACGACCAGTATATGCACCGTTTTGCGGCCTATTTCCAACAAGGGGACATGGAGTCTAATGGTAAGAACGTCACTAGAGCGGGTAAAAAAGTAGATTATCAGACAGGTCCTATTATTTGGGGTGAGCCAGGCACCAATGGACAGCATGCTTTTTATCAATTGATTCATCAAGGAACAAAACTTATTCCTTGCGATTTTATCGCTCACGCTCAAAGTCAGAATCCGATAGGAAACCAGCATAAAATGCTTTTGGCAAATTTCTTTGCTCAGACAGAGGCTTTAATGAATGGTAAGACGGAAGATGAGGTAGTGGCGGAATTTGTAAAGGCGGGTAAATCAGAAGCAGAGATTGAAGAATTGAAGGCTTTTAAAGTATTTGAAGGTAACAGACCTACCAACTCTATAATGGTTAAGAAACTTACCCCAAAAGTTTTGGGAAGCTTAATTGCCATGTATGAACATAAGATTTTTGTTCAAGGAATCATCTGGAATATCTTCAGTTTTGACCAGTGGGGCGTAGAGCTAGGAAAGCAATTGGCCAATGCCATCTACCCTGAGCTACTGGCAGATGAAGAAGTTTCTTCTCATGATTCGTCTACAAACGGCTTAATTAACACTTATAAAAAGTGGAGTAAATAAGATTATTCTCTCGTAAATGCCTGAAATCAGGCATTTATTTTCGTATTAAATTTTCAATACTTACTGAAAAGATTAAATTTCTAATATTTACTGTCTTTTTATTTGGAAGTATAAATTCAATAAATTAAGTTTGAATCATCAAATCAGGAAAAGGGAAATAAGTCTCCCGATTGTCTGAGATGGTATGCAAATTTGATGGACTTACATGCTTTTTTGATAAACCAAATTGAACCCCTAAACCTTCGAAAGGTTACCATTTGCCTGTTTGTATTTTGTTTAACGCTTTCCTATTCAAAAGCAAACAGGCAAGTTCAATTACCAAAAATTCCATACGAAATTGAATTCGCGGATGTTGTTTTTCAGCTTAATGATGCCACAAGATTTCTTTTAAGAGAAGAGGTCACTAAGCTAGATAACGATGAGGAATTGAAACAGAAACAGTTGGAGTTTTTGTCTTTATTTCTTCCAGAAGTTACGCCAGTACTAAAAGAATCTGCCGTACCTGACGATTTTAGATATTTAGTAATTTATAATAAGTATCAAAAAAACACCGCTGAGAGTGGATTATTAGAGAAAGGTGTTTTTTGGTGTATGACAAAAGATTTTGCTGCAGACCAAGACCTGCGAGTGAATTCACAAATAGACGAAAGAAAGAATTTTTTCTTAGCCACTAATGGTGCAGCCATAGGTTTTCGTCGAAATAACGTTCTTTATAATAGTTGGGGTACGACACTTTTTGCCCAGTTGGCCAGCAGAGATGTTATTAATCTTTTAGGAGTTAACAGAAACTGGAATGGTAAAAAATACTTGGTTATAGATAGTCCTGCGTTTAGTTCTCTTATTCAGTTTTTGGCTTTTAAGCTAGTCATGGAGAATGAGATGCCAACGTTTAGACCTAAAGAAGAGAAGGTGGTTTATCAATATCCTTACGGAAGCCAGAAAACATTAAATGTGATAGCTGCAGACCTAAGAGTGGAACCATTAGAATTAAAAAAATGGAATCTGTGGCTTAAAGATGACCGCATTCAGAAGGAATTTGTTCCCGTGTTGGTGATTGTTCCTGCAGCCAGATATAATGATGTCAGGATTTTGGCAGAGATATCTAGCAATACAGATTTTCCGAAAGAGGAAATGGGTTTTCCTGTATTAACAGAAGAGCCCAGCCTAGCAGAAGGAAGAGGAGGGCAGTTTTATAGAATTAATGGTAAGCGTGGCATTAAAGCAGACCTTTGCGATTCTTACGTGGATTTGGCTTTTAAAGCGAAAGTTTCTGATAAGAGTTTTCTGGATTATAATGACATGCAGGAGACAGACGTGGTAACTATAGGTCAGATTTATTATTTAGAAGATAAAGATTCAAAAGGACCAATAGATAAACATATCTCTAGAGAGGGCGAAAACCTTTGGGATATTTCTATGCTTTATGGTATAAAACTGCAAGACCTTCTGAAGTATAACAGGTTAGAAACCACACAGATATTTCAACGAGGAAGAGTGGTTTATCTGAAAGATAAAAGAGGGAAGAATGAACCCGTGGAGTATTTAAAGATAAATGAGAAAAAAATAGCCGAAGAGGCGTTGGAAAACGACCCGATTTTGGAAACTAGAATGTCTTTTGATTGGCCTAATCCTGAGGTTATAAAAGAGGAAGTATTGGCTGAAACAAAAACTCCGAAAGAGGAAGTTAAGCTTATTATTAAAAAGGTTGTAGAACCTGAAAAGATTATTTCTGAACCCCAAATAGCAAAAGAGGAACTCGTGGTTTTGGTTAAGGAGGAAGAAGAGGTGCAGCGAAGGGAGTTGATAGCAAAGCCAGTAGAGAATAAGAGTTACAGCACTAATTTAAAGAATAAGGTACTAGGTGTAGAAGATAGCGAAGAGGTGCCATCAGCGTTTGTTATTCATACCGTAAAAAAGGGAGAAACATTGTATAGAATATCTGTAAACTATAGAGTAACTGTAAATCAGTTATATAAACTAAACAGTTTACATACCAATATTATTGAAATCGGAGATAGAATTAAAGTAAAACCGATTTAGAAAATTTAAGTAGTATAGATTCACTCAGTAGCTGAATTGGCTCCTATCAATGATGGGAGCTAATTTTTTGTGTTGTCTTTTTTAATAACACTCTCCAAACTGCGGGTACATATTATACTTTATATCAAACGTTAAATCTATTTCATCTTTACCGGGTATACGTGGTATTATAGTATCATTTGCACCGTTAATTGGTTGGCCAAAAGTTTTTGCCTTAAAGCGGAAAGTAACAATAAAGGCAGTGCTAGCTAAACAAGGAAAAACGGGAGCTTGATAAACTTCTTTTACATCTAAAATTTCCAAAGACTCATTTTCCGCTAAACCTCCAGATAAGCTTATTTTCATTCCTGGTATTGCATAATTATGATATACTATAACTCTCCAACCTGGACTTGTTTGCCTTCCAATGCTCCAATTGCCATTTTCATGAGAGCTAGTAGTAAACTTTGCGGACCAAGAACAAAAGTTGGGGGATAGCTGTTAAATTCTGAATTTTGGAGAAATTTAACATCTATAAAATTGGAAGAACTAGTAAAGCTATTGTTGCCCGAATTGTTAGTCGATAATTTCAATCTGATAAAGGTCGATAAGGATAAAAAGACTGAAATTCTGCGAATTTACTTAGAAGAGAAGTTGGATATTCCACAGGAATTATCAGAACTAAAACTTCATTCAAAAGGCTTCTATGATGAAATAACCATCCAAGACTTTCCGATTCGTAATTACAAAGTGTTCCTTCATGTCAAACGTCGTAAATGGAAGGATTTGGAAACAGGAAAGAACGTAACAAGGAATTGGGAAATAGTAGCTCAGGGAACTCGAATGACAACAGAGTTTGCTGCTTTTTTAAAAGAATTCAATAGATACACAGGCCATTGATGTCGAAACGGTTGGCAAGTTCTTCGGATTGAATGGGAAGAAACTACAGCGGCAGTATAAGAATCATTTAAGCGACTTCAAGAACTGGAAGCAGAAGCCAAGAGCCAAAGAATGGCTAGTTTATCCGCAAAATATGGGAGAATATCTGTCAATAGATGAAACTAGCCTTTCGGATGGAGAACTCTATACTATTCTGACCAATAAAGAAGCGAAAGGAAAAAAAGGGAGCATTGTTGCCATCATAGCAGGCACTAAGGCGGCTGATATTATAAAAGCCCTACGTAAAATACCAGAGCCTAAACGTAAGAAAGTCAAAGAAGTAACCCTTGACATGGCTCCTAATATGGAGTTGGCAATCAAGAAATCATTTCCTTGTGCAAAACGAGTTACCGATAGGTTTCACGTACAAAAATTAGCCTGGGATGCGGTGCAAGAAATGCGAATCAAGCATCGTTGGGAGGCTATAGACCAAGAAAGTGATGCCATCGAACTTGCAAAAGTAAAGGGAACTCCTTATAAACCTGAGATACTAAATAATGGCGATACACTCAAGCAGCTTTTAGCTAGAGGTAGATATGTACTTTATAAACGACCAGCAAACTGGTCTAAGTCGCAAGCCGAAAGAGCTGCTCTATTATTTGAACGCTATCCAGATATTGAAAAAGCCTTCGGACTGGGTATTAAACTAGCCGAGATTTATGACAAAACCACTGACCAAACTTATGGTTTAGCTCGACTAGCCAAATGGCATGAAGAAGTAAGACAAGCAGGCTTTAAATCCTTTAATTCAATTGCCCGAACATTTGAGCATCATTACAGAACTATTCTTAATTATTTTGATAACAGAAGTACCAATGCTTCAGCAGAATCTTTCAATGCGAAAATCAAAGCTTTTAGATCTAGGTTTAGAGGTGTCAGGAGTATTGAATTCTTCCTTTTTAGACTATGTCAAATTTATGCTTAAAGAACTCATCCCCCAGATTTTGCTCTTGACCCAACTTTGCTAAAGTAGCAGGACCTTTTTTGAAGACGTTACGCATAGTTTCAATATCTCTGCCTGGTACTTCATTTAAATCATCCACTTCAATATAAGATATAGAAGTAGGCCGAGCTACGGCGGAAGGAAATTTATCATCAGGAAATAAACTACCGTTATAGGGAGAATTATGTATGAACCTATTATAGGTAGTATCTATCAAATCTCCGAAAATGACACCTTTTATAAATCGCTCGGTATCAAATTGGGAGATGGAGTTACTAATTTTAATACTAAATGTGGTATCTGCACCACGATTATATATCGAATATGTTCTAAATTCAATAGAAGTTTCGCCATCAGGAAACCAGATTTTAGGATTCTTTTTGTAATTGCTAGAAACTCCTCCCCAGATAGTTATCCATTTTGAGTCTTTTTCGTTTTCTGTATAATTGTAAAACTGCACCCAGCCGCTATCTAGAATTTCATACGATATTTTTATTTCGGGTTTTAACGTGGTGGAATCAATTGGAATTATAGGCTCTGGATTATCTGAATTATTGCAAGAGATAAGCAGGTTCATAGAGCTGGTGGTGAGGATTAAAGCTATAAAAAGTATGTGTTTCATGTTATTGGTAACTTTACCGAAAATGCTACTCCATAGCCCATTTTGGATAAACATTGAACTTAACATCAAAAGTAAGGTCTATATTATCTCTTCCAGGGATTTTTTCATAAACTCTGGAGGATGTTTGTGTGGGTTGACCCCAAATCTTTCCTCGGTAATGGAAAGTAGCTATAAAGGCTGTAGTCTCTAATCCTGGAAAAACGGGGGCTTGATATATTTCTTTGATATCAATTATTTCTAAAGATTCATCTTCTCCTGTACCTGTAAAAACTATTTCCTGCCTTCTATTAGAAAGCTCTGGACTACCCGAAACATGACTCATGAAAAAGTTCCAACCTTCTGTTAGTCTCTCTTTTATAAATACGTTTCCATTAATTAATGTGTCAGTATTGTATTTAACTAAAGGTACATTTCCTACTTTCAGAAGGTTTCTTAATTTGACTACATCCGTTCCACTAACTTCATTAAAATCTGCCATTATTATATATGCTTCATTGCTAGGCCAAACGGCAGCCACTGGAGTTTCGCCATAAAAAAAGAGCGGCCAGCCTAAAAAAGAATTTTGTATTTCGGAGTTGTATTTTAAGTTAATAGTATCACCAAAAAACACCCCTTTAACAAAACGTTCTGAGTCTATTTGAGGAATTGAGTTATTAACATTAAAGCTAAAAGTAGTGTCTGAAATAACATCAAATTTCGAAATCCCTCTGAATCTAATTGTGACTTCACCATTTGGAAACCAAAATTTTGGACTCCCACTAGTGCTTCCCCAAATAGTTCCCCAGCCAGAAGATTTTACATTTTTAGTATTATTATAGAACTGAACCCAACCACTATCTAATATTTGATAAGAGAAATCAAGCTCGGGTTTAAGTTTGGTGGAGTCTACCGCAATAACTTCAGGCTCAGGAGTATCAGGATTATTGCAAGAGATAAACAAGCTCATAGAGCTGGCGGCAAGGATTAAAACTATAAAAAGTATGTGTTTCATAAGTGTGTGAATACTGAATGAATGTCAGTATTTGAAACGAAGGGCTAATCTCCTATATTTCAGTTAAATAAAGGTTTTTTTTATATTGAGTTTCGTTTAGATATACCCGTTTTCTGATTAATAGGGATTGAGTTTTTAGCTTATTAAGCGGTAGTGTAGGGTTTGAGCCAAAGATTCCTTCCATTTGGAGGTAATAGATTGTAAGCATACTCTTTAGTTATTTGTCACTATTTTGGCTTTTAGTGGCCAAAATTCCTCCAAATGCTTTACTGCTATATTTGAAATAAAGACGGGTTATTCCAATATCTATTCATATCATACTATACCCCGCTGGGGTATAGATAATAAATATAATATTGAACTTCTGTTAATTCCAGAAGCCCCAAACTGCCTTAATGGCATAACCAATCATAAAAAGGCATAGCGTAACTTTCATGACCATGCCTGCTGCAAAACCAGCAAAACTGCCAATGGCGGCTTTAAGGGCATTACGCTTATCGCCAAAAAGGTATTCGCCAATTAAGGCTCCTAAAAAAGCTCCGATAAAAATACCAAAAGGACCAAAGAAAAGCCCAATAATAAGACCAGCCATAGAACCTCTTACGCCAGCCTTAGTTCCACCAAACTTTTTAGTGCCCCAGATAGGCACGTAATAGTCTAATATCACAACAGCTACCGTGGCTATTCCTAAACCAATAAGAAGTTCCTCAGAAAAGTGAGCGTATTTAGAATAGTGAAGGGCTATTATTCCTCCAAAACTTAGTGGTGGGCCGGGAAGAGGTAAAACAGAACCTACAAGGCCAATAATTAAGAAGACACCGCCTAAGATTAAGAGGAATATTTCCATATTTATGATATGGCCTTTTGTTTGACAGTCACTCTTTTTTCATCTAAAAATTCACTGATACGATCTACAGCATTATGTAATGTTTCGGAATTTGGTAGAAACACAATTCTAAAGTGAGATTGGTCAAATGTATTGAAACCCGAACCAGAAACTACCAATATTTTTTGCTCTGTAAGCAGGTCCATTGTAAACTGTTCGTCGTCTTTAAAACTAAACTGTTTTAAGTCGATTTTAGGAAAAACATACAAAGAGCCCTTTGGTTTTACGCAGGTAATACCCGGAATATCCGTTAAGCGGTAATGAATCAAATCTCGCTGTTTTCTTAATCTACCTTCTTCTGCTACTAAGTCGTCAATGCTTTGATAACCACCAAGAGCGGTCTGTATGGCATACTGGGTAGGTACATTGGCACATAAACGCATGCTGGCTAGTAAGTTTATCCCTTCGAGATAACTTTTTGCTTTTTCTTTGGCACCGCTGGCTATCACCCAGCCACCTCTAAAACCTGTAGCACGATAGTTTTTAGATAAGCCACCAAAAGTCATAAAGAAAACATCATCACTCAGTGAGGCAATGGGTACATGCTTATTGCCATCAAAAACGATTTTGTCATATATTTCATCAGAGAAGACCATAAGGTTGTTCTCTCTGGCTAATTTCACAATCTGCTCTAGCACGTCTTTATCATAAACCGCTCCCGTAGGGTTATTCGGATTGATAAGTACAATGGCTTTTGTTTTGGGTGTGATTTTAGATGCCATGTCGGCTACGTCAGGATTCCAGTCTGCCTCTTCATCGCATACATAGTGGACGGCCTTTCCGCCAGACAAACCCACCGCTGTGGTCCATAGAGGATAGTCAGGAGAAGGAATAAGTATTTCGTCGTTTGGGTTAAGTAGGGCCTGCATGCACATTACAATAAGCTCACTTACGCCGTTACCTATAAAAATATCTTCTATTCTTACATCATGAATGCCTATTTGCTGGGTATAGTGCATGATAGCCTTTCTGGCAGGAAAAATACCAAGATGGTGGCAGTACCCTTGGGCATTTCTCATATTCAAAATCATGTCTTCCATGATTTCATCTGGCACATCAAATCCAAATGGGGCTGGATTTCCAATATTCAGATTGACAATTTTATGTCCCGCCGCCTCAAGTGCCTGAGCCTTATCAAAAATAGGCCCGCGTATAGCGTATGAAAGGTTATTTAGGCGTTCACTTTTTAGATAGCTCATTTTATCCTCTGTTTCTAAGGAAATCATTCACGTTTTCCTCAATTCTTTTATAAATATCTACATTATTGGCAGGAACAAAGACTTCACCAGTCACTTTTTCATAAAGTTCAATGTACCTAATACTAATTTCGTTGCACTTTTCGGGTGTCATTTCAGGCACTTTTTGTCCGTCTTTTCCCTGAAATCCATTCGCTATTAACCACTCTCTTACAAACTCCTTAGAAAGCTGTTTTTGAGCTAATCCTTTCTCCTGATTTTCGGTATAACTATCTTTATAAAAATACCTAGAAGAGTCTGGCGTGTGTATTTCATCTATTAAATAAATGACACCATCCTTTTCTCCAAATTCATATTTGGTATCTACGAGAATCAGACCTTGTTCGGCGGCTATTTCGGTTCCTCTTTGAAATAGGGCAAGCGTGTATTTTTCTAACTGAACATACTTCTCTTCCGCCACAATTCCATTGGCCAAGATAGCCTCTCTTGAAATGTCTTCATCGTGCCCTTCATGAGCTTTTGTGGTAGGGGTGATGATAGGGTTTGGGAGTTTGTCGTTTTCTTTTAAACCATCAGGTAGTTTTACACCACAAACCGCTCTTTTTCCACTTTTATATTCTCTCCAGGCGTGCCCGGCCAAATAGCCTCTCACTACCATTTCTACAGGGAAAGTCTCACATTTTAGTCCAAAGGTGGCATTAGGATCTGGTACACTTAGGAGCCAGTTTGGAACGATGTCTGCCGTGGCTTTTAAGAATTTAGCTGCAATCTGATTCAGTACTTGTCCTTTGCAAGGTATAGCCTCTGGAAGAATAACATCAAAGGCAGAGATTCTGTCAGATGCAATCATTAACAAACCGTCTTCAAAACCGAAAACGTCTCTTACTTTGCCATGATAAAGGCTTTGCTGACCTTCAAAACTAAAATTTGATTCTTTTAATACATTCATGTTAATTACCAATTTCCATAATCCAACGTGTCGGACGAGACGTCCAAAAGCATTGGAAGTTTATTATATTCATTTGCCCTCATGGCATCCAGAAGCTTAAGAGCTTGGGCTCTTTCAATGGCTGGTGGATTGCTACTATTAAGTTGGTCTTCCTTTTCATTGGATTTTGCCACGGTGCCTCCTTGGTTTTCTAATGGGTTATTATTAGAAGCGTTTTGAGGCGGCGGTGGCGTCCTGTTTTGATTGGGACGGTAAACTTTTTTTAAGAGCTCATAATTCCTTTTGGCAAAGTTATTAGTGTTTTCTGTCTCAATTGCCATTTTTAAGAGATTTATTGCATTTAAAGTATCCCCAGCATATGCCGCCAACATGGCTTTTTGATTAAGTATCGTTGATTTTTGAGTAGGATTATGAACGTAAGACAAGTAAGCCAACTCTTTTTTCTGTCGGGCGGTGTCTTTTAATTGATAAAAGCAATCTGCTACTTTAAGTCTTATTTCCACCGTAATAGGCAGTTCTTCTTGCTTTAAAGTTTCAAAATGCACGATAGCGGCGTCACATTTTTTTTGCCGGTAGGATTCTTCAAATTCGGCATAGATGATGTTCCTCTCTTTGGCGTCAAAGGGGGAAATGAGACTAAATAACAACCTAAGGATATGGAATATAAAAGGTATCAAATTTGGAATACTTTGGTGGAGATGATAAGGTCTAACACCACTAATATAAGAGCAACGAACAGAAAGTTCTGGTATTTATTATTGGTGACCAATAACTTGTTTCTGTCCAAGGCCGTACTCTGAATGTTTTTGATATCTATCAAGGCATTTTCTAGATTATTCTTTTCGTTTTTTAAAAAATATAACTTAGAACCGATGCTTCTTGTTAATTTGTTAAGCCCTATAATATCAAGTTTAGAAATGGCTGGAATATCGTTTTCTAATAAAACTGGTTTATTGTTTTTTAGAACTTCTGCACCAGCTTGGGTTCCAACTCCCACCAAAATAAGATGGTCTTTAGATCCTTTTAAAAGTTTTTTGGTTTCCTCCGTCACTTCTTGGAAAGATTCGCCGTCAGTAAAAAGAAAGGCCATTTTTGAGCGAGTACTGCTAGAATCAGGCTCTAGCCTTTTTTGTAAGCTTGCCAAAGGAGCTTCTAGATTGCTTCCAGGATTTGGCATCATGGAAGTATTCATTAGTGTAACAAACTCTTTAACAAGAGCCAAATCAAATGTTAAAGGGATTTGCCAATAAGCTTTGGAAGAAAATACCATAACCCCGATTCGGTCACCTTTAGACTGTTCTATTAAGTTAATGATTTCTAGTTTGGTTCTTTCTAGTCGGCTTGGTGCTATATCAGAGCAATCCATAGAAGCCGACAAGTCCACTGCAAAAAGAATGTCTTTTCCAGATGACCTTGCTTCAGTTTCTGATATTCCAAAACTTGGACCCAGAATGGCAATAATAATTAAGGCCATATAAGCCGTTCTTAAAAAAAATTTGAAGTAAATAGACTTGGAGGGTTTACCCAAACTCTTTCCTATCCTATACATTCTATAGAAATAGAAAGCATAGATCAGTAAAAAGGTAAAGATGATGGAGATCTCCCACCAAGAAATTGTTTTGCTCCAATTCATTTAAGAGAAATCAAGTTAGCAAATAATTTGTAAGCTCCTGAAACCCCTGCTGGCAGCTCTCTAAAAAATGAGATTCCAGTATAAATGTAATGGCCATTACCATATTTGGCGTAAATAAGACTGCCTGTTTTTTCAGATTCATTGAGGTCGTTCATAGAAAAAACAGATTGGTAGTTCTTTTCAAAATCTGCCGCAAAATATAAACCTCTTTCTTGTACCCATCCTTTGAAGTCGTCTTGAGAAATGAGGTTTGGTTTGTTTAAAACAGGGCTTTGCTTATCCATAAACCTAACTTCAGCATCCTCTTCACTTACTCGGTCTCTACTAATGCTAAAAGGAAAAGGGCCCATTTTATCCGAGAATTTATCTGAACCACCATTGGTCTGGTATTGACAAATAACATTTCCACCATTTTTAACATAATTCATTAAGTTTTTATGATAAAATGGAAGCCATTCGTGCACATTATAAGCTCTTATGCCAATCACTATAGCTTGGTATTTTGAAAGGTTTTTGTTTAGATCTTTTTCTGAAAGAATATCTACCGCGTAGCCTATTTGTTTTAGAGCTTCTGGGATGTCGTCTCCCGCTCCGATGATATATCCTACGGTATGACCTACCTTTTTAAGATCAAGTTTAACTATTTCCACTTCTGATTTAGGAAATGTGGTGATTTCTGGGACATGATCATACTTAATGGTGTTTCTGGCATTGTTTATTGTTTTGCCATTTATGGAGGCACTAATTTCGATGGCACCTTGAGAAGCACTTTTAGGTGGTGTTATACTAAAGCTTAGCGTACTTTCTGTGTTTTTCTTTTCAATATTGAATTTCTTGCTGCTAGAAGTATAAGACCAGCCGCTTGGCAATTTTAAGTGGACTTCACCTACGGCATTATCTATTCCAGCATGAACGGTTACCAAGATATCTTGTGGCGTGGTATTGCTAAAAATAAGAGAACCAATATTTGGGGTGACCGTGACTAATGGACTAATTTCTAGCGGTCTGTATATTTCTCCTTGAGAAGGTTCTACGTATTTATAGCTTACTGGAATAGGCAATTCAAGGCTTAAACCTTCTATATTAACCACTGCAGTTCCCATCACGGATGGTGGAGATAAGGGTAGCCCTTTCAAAGCTTCGTCACTAATTTGATAATGCCCTAAGTCATGTTTTTCTTTCAACCAGTATGGCTGGGAGATCTCGGTATTTGAAGGCACATTTCCAGAGAAATCTATTTCTAGCCTTTCCCCATTTTTAAGGTCAATTTGCTCAGCAGATTTATAATTGATTTGGTCAATGGTAAAAGACACTAAAGAAGTCTTTAAAGGAGAGCGGTTAATCACTCTAAGCGTACCTTTTAGTAAATCTCCTGGGCTGCTGCTGAAGTCTTTGGCATTGGCTTCTATATGGATTCCAGCAAATTTTGGTATCAAGTTTTCCAATTCTGTCAACTTGTTTTTCACCATTGGACTTTCTGGAAGTGTCTGCATTAACTTGTATAGTTGGTTTAAAGCAGGAACAGAGGCTGAAGGGATTTCAGGATTAAAATTTCTTTTAATGTCATTAATAATGGTGGTGACCAGCTGCCCACCCTGAATTCTACTCCAAGTGGTATTTACGCCATCAAAAAGGTCATTTTCTGCAGGCTCTCCTTTGGTATGTCTCAATGTCTCCATTCTTTCTCCTCTAAAAAGGCCAGAACCAAAACCTTGGCTTTTGTGCATACTTCTGGCTCTGTTGCCAATTTCACCATAAGATTCTCCAAGTAGAGGATTGAAACCACCAATATCTATTCTGATAAATTTGCTGTCGTCTTCTGGAGGTGTATTGGTAAAACCTCTGTTATAAAAGTTCCAAACCAATCGTTTGGCCTGCCAGACGTCCACTTCTTTAAGTTGCTCTGGAAAAGCTTTAGGATTTGCGGCAGCATCAAAAGCCTCTTCAGCCAATATTGACGAAGCGGAATGATGCCCATGTCCTGCTCTTTCGTCGGGTGGAAATCTGGTGATGAGTACATCGGGTTGGAATTTTCTAATGCGATAAACTAAATCTGATAAAATTTGCTCTTTACCCCAAGTAGCCAGAGCCTCTTCCGTGGTTTTAGAATAACCAAAGTCATTGGCTCTAGTGAAATATTGCTCCCCACCATCTATGCTTCTAGCACCTAGGAGCTCATTGGTTCTTAGTAGGCCAGCAAACTCGCCTTTTTCTGTACCAATAAGGTTTTGGCCGCCATCTCCTCTTGTCATGGCGATGTAGCCCGTTCTTACCTTTTTTTCATTGGCAAGCCAGGTAATCAGAAGGGTGTTTTCATCGTCTGGATGAGCGGCAATATAAAGAGCAGAACCTACTACATTAAGCTTGTTTAAGCCCTGTATTAAATCACCTGAATCGTATATCTTTTCTTGGGCATGGATCCTTTGAATAAAACTACAAAGGATTAAGAGGAGGAAGCTTAGTTTTTTCATTAATTTGCAATTACTAATACAGTTATGGTTATCAGACGATTATTTAATCTCGGTTTTTTCTTATGGCTTGCTACGGTGTCAATCTGTACGGGCCAGCAAATTAACAACGATTTTGTTGATGGTGAAATATATGTTCGGCTTAAAGCTCAATTTGCTAGACCAGGTTTAATTAAGACATCATCGGCTGTAAATATAGTAAGAGAGATTCCCACTATTCAAAGGGCGGTGGAGAATTTAAATTCTAAAATAGATTATGCCGTCACGCCTTTCTATAAGTCCAAAAATGAGAAGCTTAAAAATGTCTATAGAATAAAAATAGACAACGAGCAATCCATGGATCAAATACTCAAAGACCTGAAAGAAGATGGTACTATTGAATACGCGGAAAGGGTAAGAAAAAGAGAGGTTATTGGCACGCCGACAGATACACTTTACAGCCAGCAGTGGCATCTTGATAAAATTAAAGCTCCTCAAGCTTGGGATGTTAACCCAGGAGTTCAAAACATTATAGTGGCGGTTGTTGATAATGCATTTGATATCACACACCCAGATTTAGCAGCAAATTTGGTCTCTGGTTTTGATGTGGGAGATAATGATTCCGACCCAAGACCTTTAAACGCCAGCTATTCTCATGGTACCCATGTGGCTGGAATTGTGGCGGCTGTTAATAATAATATTACTGGCGGGGCCTCTGCGAGTAATAACAGAGTAAAAGTGATGCCTGTTAAAGGTAATGCTGATATTTTCGGCAATAGAGCCATAAGTCACGGATTCGAAGGAATTATTTGGGCGGTTGATCATGGAGCTAAGATAATTAGTCTTTCTTGGGGTGGAAGTGGCTTTTCACAATTGGAGCAAGACGTGGTAGATGATGCTTACGGCAATGGTGCTCTAATCATTGCGGCAGCTGGAAACGAAAGCAGCAATGTGCTGCAATATCCCGCCGCATATAACCACGTCATGGCTGTAGCTAGCTTGGATATGACAGACCAGTTAAGTAGCTTTTCTAGTTTTGGTTCTTATGTCGATATATCTGCACCAGGTAGGGGCATTATTAGTACCATACCTTTTAATGCTTATGCTTCATTTAATGGTACTTCAATGGCTACACCGCTGGTGGCAGCGTGTGCAGGATATTTAAAAGCTTGTTTTCCAACATTGTCGTCAGATAGTATAGCATATATTTTAGAGATTACGTCGGATGATATAGAGGATAAAAATCCGAATTACATTGGCTCAGTAGGTAGTGGAAGGGTTAATTTACTGACAGCGGTTTCATGTAAAGGTGTAAATCTGTTTTCGGAGTCGCCCTTTGCCTTAAGTTCTAATTATTTATGTAAAGGAGATTCTGTCTTGTTTGATATTAATCCGGTCTCCACAGAAAGTTTCGAGTGGTTTTTTAATGGAACCAGTGTTTCAAATGCTAAAAGCGTATACGCCAAAACCGAAGGCTCCTATAAGTTGGTGAGAACCTTAGGTACCTGTGTGGTGGAATCAGAAGTTTTAAAAGTGGTTCATAATCAGAATGTCTCACCAAGACCATCCGTGACTGATTTATCAGCGTTTTACTGTAGTTCTGAAAATAACTTTGTGGTAGCTACTCCAACGGATTGCGATGCCTACGGTCCTTCATCTTTTGACTATGTGGGGCCTGTCGTTGGGTTTGATGGTTTTGAGAAAAGTGGAGATTATCCTCAAGTAACCGTTTCCAATTTGGGCGGCTTAATAGATTCTATTTCCGTATCTATTACCTGGCAAAAGAAAGACGGTGGCACACATAATAACTGCGATGTTCCAGACGGTGGAGGCTCGGCCTTTAACGAGGAGGTCTCTTTTAGTATTGTTTCGCCAGAAGGAGTCAAAGTGGATTTAGTGAGAGTAAGTGATTATGGAAGAGGAAGTGGCACTTCGGGTGTGGTCACTACCGTTTTTAATGTTCACGGGCAGGCTTTAATAGGAGATCCTTTGCCGGCTTCGGGCAACTTTAAAGCTAGTGGTGATTTGAGTGTTTATCAGAATATGATTCCACAAGGGAAATGGACTTTGATAGCAGATGATGACGCCACCTTAGACCCATTATGCGTCAGTGGTTTTTCGGTCATTATTAAGACAAAGGAACCTGTGGCTCCGCCAAGTGTTAAGTGGTATGCGGATGAGGCACTAACAAATTTTCTCTCAAACAATGACACGCTGACAATTTCTACCGCTAATATAGGTACTCAAAATTATTATGCTGTGAGTCAGTGCGAAGGTTTTTGTACCAGCCTTTCTGAAAAATCCGAAGTAAAAGTAAAAAGTATTCCGGATGTTTATGCCTATCCCATTGGTGGTATTTCTTTGAATAGTTCAGAGATTAATAAAATTGTAGAAGGTTCTGGAATTTCAGCATCATCTGGTTCTGGCTCTCTTACGCTATCAGGTTTGGATAAGAATAATGTCCCTTATTCTTATAAGATATCTAGTACGGCTCCACAAGTCTCTCCTGTGACACTTTGTACTACAGAAAGTTATCTAATTTTTGGCTTAGGGTGTAGTGGCACCATAGAGTGGAAGCATAGTGGTATTATTAAATATGGTGATGGTGTGGTACTTAATAACGTTAAAACCCCTTTGAATTTAACGGCCACTTGTCTTCAGTCGTGGAACTGCCCAGCCATAACTAACATTCCTTTTAGCTTTCAAGATGGTAATACTCCATTAACTTTAAGTGGTCAATTAAATAACAGTAGCGAACAGTTTTTTTATGGAAAACCTATTTCTTCTTCTCAGCAGATTGGAGAAAGTTCTCATATTAAATATGTAGCCTCCAATTCTATACTTTTGACTGCAGGTTTTGAAACGACGGAAACGACCGTTTTTAAAGCTGAGATAGGGAATTGCCCTAACTAATTTAGCAGAGGCACTTTAATTTTTTTTTATTAAGGAAACGCTTAATTTGCGGGACTTTGATTCTATTGTTAATACAAAACCAAAATGTAAACCAGATTATTTTATGGATCCATTATTTTACTTAGTACCAATTCTTGGTATTGTTGGACTGCTCTTTATGGTAATTAAGGCTCGTTGGGTCACTAAACAAGATGCGGGAAGCGGAAAAATGCAAGAAATTGCAAAGGCGATTGCAGATGGAGCTTTGGCCTTTCTAAAAGCCGAATGGCAAGTGATGGGAATTTTTGTTGTTGCTGTTGCTATACTTTTGACTTGGTCGGGTACGCTTGTAGAAAATTCTCATTGGTTAATTGGGGTTGCCTTCGTTATAGGGGCTGTCGTTTCGGCTTTTGCAGGATATGTAGGAATGAACATTGCCACTAAAGCAAACGTAAGAACTACCCAAGCCGCACGTACTTCATTGAAAGATGCTTTAAAGGTATCTTTTACAGCAGGTTCTGTGATGGGTCTTGGAGTGGCAGGTTTAGCGGTATTGTTTTTAAGTTTATTATTTATCTGGTTCTTCAATATGTTCGTAACGGGTTCTGGAGATGCTCATGGCATGGAAAAGGCCTTAGAAGTATTGGCAGGATTTTCTTTAGGTGCAGAGTCTATCGCACTTTTTGCTCGTGTAGGTGGCGGTATTTATACCAAAGCTGCGGATGTGGGAGCAGATTTAGTAGGTAAAGTAGAAGCGGGTATTCCAGAAGATGACCCTCGCAACCCTGCAACGATTGCCGATAATGTGGGTGATAACGTAGGCGATGTAGCTGGTATGGGAGCAGATTTATTCGGTTCTTATGTGGCCACTATTTTAGCTACCATGGTTTTAGGAAGAGAGATTGCTTCTGATGATAACTTTGGCGGATGGGCTCCAATATTACTACCAATGCTTATAGCAGGTATGGGCTTAATTTTCTCTGCCATCAGTACCTTCTTTGTAAGTGTTAAAGATGATAACGGAAACGTTCAAACGGCTCTTAATATCGGCAACTGGGGTTCTATCGTTTTAACGGGTATTGCTTCATTTCCATTGACCATGTATATTTTACCTCATGAAATGTCTATCAGAGGTGAGTCTTTTACAAGTCTAGATGTGTTTTATGCCATCGTTTTAGGCCTTATAGTTGGAGCTTTGATGTCTTGGGTGACGGAATACTACACAGCTATGGGTAAAAAACCTGTTCAGTCTATCGTGAATCAGTCTTCAACGGGTCATGCTACTAATATTATTGGTGGTTTAGCGGTAGGAATGGAATCTACGGTTATTCCAATTTTGGTATTAGCTGCGGGTATTTATCTTTCATTTGAGTTTGCAGGTCTTTATGGTGTGGCTATTGCTGCTGCCGGTATGATGGCCACCACAGCCATGCAGTTGGCTATTGATGCTTTTGGCCCTATTGCAGATAATGCCGGTGGTATTGCAGAAATGAGTGAGCTTCCTGCTGAAGTGAGAGAAAGAACAGATACTTTGGATGCGGTAGGTAATACCACTGCAGCCAGTGGAAAAGGTTTTGCTATAGCCTCTGCTGCTTTGACAGCATTAGCCCTTTTTGCTGCTTTTGTGGGTCTTTCAGGTATTTCTTCTATAGATATTTATAAGGCAGACGTTTTAGCAGGTCTTTTTGTCGGAGGTATGATTCCTTTCATATTCTCTTCATTGGCTATTGCGGCTGTGGGCCGTGCGGCTATGGAGATGGTAGAAGAGGTGAGAAGACAATTCAGAGAGATTCCTGGAATTTTAGAAGGAACAGGGAAACCTGAATACGATAAATGTGTGGCTATTTCAACCAAAGCATCCATTAGAGAAATGATGCTTCCAGGGCTTATTACTTTAATTACTCCGGTAATTGTAGGCTTTACGTTCGGACCAGAAGTATTGGGAGGTTTGTTAGCTGGTGTAACTGTTTCTGGTGTATTGATGGGTATTTTCCAAAATAACGCTGGTGGTGCTTGGGATAACGCTAAGAAGTCTTTTGAAAAAGGCGTGGAAATTAATGGTAAAATGGAATATAAAGGTTCTGACGCTCACAAAGCTGCAGTAACTGGTGATACCGTAGGTGACCCATTCAAAGATACGTCTGGGCCATCCATGAACATTCTTATTAAGTTGATGTCTATCGTTTCTTTGGTTATTGCACCTCATATTGCGGTAGATAGAGTGGTGGGAGAACAACATGCTTATCCCGTTTTTGAAGAATTACCTGTTAATACCATTTCTATGTTTGGCGAAGGCAAGGCATTGGATTTTGAAAAAGGTGGTATAGAAGAGTCCATGGTTAGATTCATTGAATCTGAAGAGGAAGCAGGAAAAGAGAATTGGTTTAATTTTAATCAATTGAACTTTGCCACTGGAAGTGCGAATATTGACGCCAATACCATGAAAGAAGTGGTGAATATCTCTCAGATATTAAAAGCATTCCCAAATGTAAAAATCAAAGTAGGTGGCTATACAGATAATACTGGTAATCCTGATGCTAACTTAAAGTTATCTTCCGATAGAGCTGCTTCCGTAAAGTCTGCTTTATTGAGTTTAGGAGTAAATAATTCTAGAGTGGAATCAGAAGGTTATGGTGAAGCTCATCCTGTAGCTTCAAATGACACCGAAGAAGGTAGAGTTCAAAACCGTAGAATAGCGGTTAGTGTGAGAGAGAAGTAAGAATAGAATCTTTATATCAAAAGCCTCGAAACTATGGTTTCGGGGCTTTTTTACTTTAATACGGGGGTGGGAAGTTTTTTTCTTCTAATACTTTTCCTGTTTGATCTTTAATCGTGTATGATACAGTCCACAGAAAACCAGATTTTGTAGTCATGTATGACTTTAATACCGTAGTTTGTTCAAATGCATTAGTTTTCGTCCGTATAATGGCTTTTAATTTGTAGATTTTCGTATTTAATGGGTCTCTTGATTTGAGCCTAATTGTTGGGCCTGAGTAAACTTCTGTTTTGGATTTGTTGGAAAATGAACCTCCTGATAGTTCAGGTGCATTGAATTTTGCTGATAGGAATTCCTCTCTAATTCTATTTTGGATTGTCGGGTCAGAGTTTACTGGGTAGCCCTTTCGGTTAAAGTCTTCTAAATCAGTTAGGTTAATATGCTCTACTTCTACATTTGAAAGTGAATTTTCTCCTATTACTTCCAAAAATACAGATAATCGATTTTGACCTTGATGAGTATAATATGTTAACCTAGGGTAAGTATTGGCATCACTGGCAAAGTCAAACATTTTGATGGATTTTCCTTGCAATTTTTCATAGAGGCTAGTGTTTTCAGCTCTTAAATTATCAATACGTTCTTGCAGATGTATATTTTGTTGCTTGAGCTCCAAATTTTGAAAATTTAGTGCGTCAATTTTTATATCTGAGCTTTGAGCTATTTCCTTTGTTATTTTAACGGCTGAGTTTGTATCAGTCGCTTGTTTTATACTTGCTTGTTCCGATTTTTCTGCCTCAATTCCCTTTTTGTAAGTGTGATATGCCGTCCAACCAGTACCACATAATATTATAAGAGTTCCTAAAGCTATTCCTAAGTCGTTATTCATACTTGAATTTAGCTAGATATTATTTGACTTATAAATTTAATCATTAGTTGTTATCTAGCATCGATGTTTAGTTAGACAATTGAACAAAACCGTAGAATAGCGGTAAGTGTGAGAGAGAAGTAATTCTTAATCCTTTCTTATATAATTCAAAGCAGGCTGTCAATTTTATTGGCCGCCTGCTTTTTTTGCTACTACCTCTTCCATAATTTATCATTTAAACTTTTACTTTAACAAAAGAATCTCTTAGCTTAAATCTTATTATCAGAAACTGAGCATGAGAGTTATACTTATTGTTTTATCCTTATTTATGTCTTTTTCCTGTCAAAAGGAAGGCGATTCTTCAAAAGCAAGTCTAATTATTCATGGTGGCACTATTTATACCGTGGATGAGGGTAATCCTAAAGTGGAATCGGTTGCTATTAAAGATAATATAATACTCTTTAGTGGTTCCCTGGAAGATGCTTTGAGCTTCAAGGATTCTAATACTGAAATGTTAGATTTAGAGGGTAAAACCATGACACCCGGCTTCATAGAAGGGCATGGACACCTAATGGGATTGGGATATAGTGAATTAGAACTAGATTTAAGCACAACCACCAGTTATCAAGAAATCATTGATATAGTGGAAGATGCGGCTAAAAATGCCAAACCGGGTGAGTGGATATTAGGACGAGGCTGGCATCAAAGTAAATGGTCAGAACTTCCAGAACCTATGGTCAAAGGTTTTCAAACGCACGAGATGCTAAGTGCTGTTTCTCCAAATAACCCTGTTTACTTAGGTCATGCAAGCGGACATGCAGGTTTTGCAAATGCCAAAGCTATGGAAATGGCTGGCGTTATTTCCAAGGCTCCGAAAAAAGTAGATGGTGGCGAAATAATTAGATACCCAGATGGAAGGCCAACGGGTATTTTTAATGAAAATGCAGAATACATAATTGGCTCTGTTATACCGAAAGATAGTCCTGAAAGAGTTCAAAAGGCCTTTGAATCAGCCATGAAAGCTTGTCATAAAAACGGAATTACGAGTTTTCATGATGCTGGTATTTACAGAGGAACAGTTGAGCTTTATAATAAAATGAAGGCGGAAGGTAAGCTTAAGGTAAGGCTTCATGCCATGTTATCTAGTACCGATAGTACTTTATTGGAAGAATGGTATAAGAAAGGACCTGCTTTTGATGAAGATAATCTCTTAAACATTAGGGCTATAAAAATTCATTCAGATGGGGCTTTAGGTTCCAGAGGAGCTTGGTTATTAGAAGAATATTCAGATATGCCCGGTCATTTCGGACATTCTACTATTCCTTTGGCAAGTGTTGAAAATATAGTCTTTAAAGCATTAGAAAACGGCTTTCAAGTTTGTAGCCATGCCATTGGCGATAGAGCTAACAGAGAGATTCTTGATAAATATGAACTAGGTTTTAAAAAGTATCCTGTAAAAAGTCAGAATCATAGATTCAGAATTGAACATGCTCAGCATCTTAATCCGTTGGATATTCCACGATTTGCGGAGTTAAATGTAATTCCAGCCATGCAAGGTATTCATATGTCGTCTGATAGGCCGTGGGCCATAGATAGGCTAGGAGAGCTACGAATAAAAGAAGGAGCTTACATGTGGCAATCACTTTTAACGTCTGGAGTGCCTATTATCAATGGGACGGATGTTCCAGTAGAACCCATCAACCCAATTGCCTGCTTTTATGCTAGTGTGAGCAGGAAGACTCTAAAAGGAACACCCGAAAATGGTTATGAACCAGAACAGAAAATAACGAGATGGCAGGCTTTAAAGTCTTATACCATAGATGCGGCTTTTGGTTCTTTTGATGAGGAAATAAAAGGGTCAATCACAATGGGGAAATTAGCTGACTTTACCATCTTTGACCAAGATATTATGACTGTACCAGAAGCAGATATCTTAAAGACTAAAGTGGCTATGACCATTTTTGATGGAAAAGTTGTTTATACCGCCAAGTAGTGTTCATCCTAAAAACGTTTTATGTAAGCTGAAAAATGAATTACGAAAGAAACAAAATAGAACTTGAAGAAAATGGATATTCCGTTTTAATGGACTTGTATTCGGACCATGAAATAAGTCAGATGCTGGCTTGTATTGAAAATGCTGAGCAAAACGGAAATTCGTTTATGAAAACAGAGGATTTATTTGCGATTAGACAATTAATCAAAAATGTACCTGAATTGAGCGATTTGTTGTTCAACAAAAAACTGACTGAATTAATTACTGACCTTTCGGCATCCGAATATTTCCTTACAAAAGCCATTTATTTTGACAAACCTAGTGCATCGAATTGGTTTGTTGCTTACCATCAAGATTTGAGTATTTCAGTTGATAAAAAAGTGGATTTAGAAAATTATGTGAATTGGACTTTTAAAAAAGGACAATACGGAGTTCAGCCACCAATAGAAATTTTACAAGACACAATAACAATCCGAATTCATTTAGATAAAACGGACAAAAACAACGGAGCGTTAAAAGTAATCCCAAAATCTCACTTAAAAGGAATAGTTCGTGCTGACTCGAAAGATTGGAATATAGAAAACGAATTTGTTTGTGAAGTAGAAAAAGGCGGAGCAATGTTAATGAAACCTCTGACTTTACACGCTTCAAGCAGAACAACAAACGGAAAGAAAAGGCGAGTAATACATTTAGAATTTAATAAGCATAATTTGACTGAACCGCTGGCTTGGTTAGAACATTATGAAATAAAAGCCAGCACACAACAATTAGGCTCGAATGCAGCGAAGTAAGGCTTCGGTTCGTTTGTGGCACACACAATGGCTTGTTCTCGCCTAAGTTGGAAATTCCGCAAGAATTTCCAACTTGATGTATACTTGTAAAGTTAAGTGCTAACACACACAACTACTCAGAGCCGAGGCTGGTAAAAGACAAAATTCATAGAGCTTCGTGTATGGTCAAACAATTGCCTAAAGTTTTGCCACAGCCTCAGAAATGGCTTCGTTTATCAAAGGCTCATAAAGCTCTTTTAGCCTCAGTATCATGTCATCATCTAGTTTGTCAAATCTGCCTCCGAAATAAGCCTTATTTGTTATCTTTTCTGGCGTAGAGGATTTATGGTCAGCCGAATGTGCTTTTTTTCCGTCCGAACCAAAGACGTCTATACTTACCGTGGCGGTAGGAGTAAACTTGTTTACAGCTGTTGTAGAAGCCCCTTTGAGCCCCGTTTCGGCTTCGGTGTCAAGTCTGATGACCATAAAATTGTCAGAACTGTAACCATTTTTAATCATCTTTTTGATGGCTGATTTTGCCATTAAAATGGTTGGAAATCCATTGCTGTAAAGTACCTTATGGTTTTCTAATACGTTAATGGGCTCGGTTTTAATGTCGCTTTCATCTAAAGCTAGTTTTACCTTTTCGAATAAATAACTCTGCCAGTCGGTATTAAGTTGTTTTTGATTAAGGTCATAGCTTTTTTTCTCACGTGTGGTGGCAGGTTCATATTTATCTAGGTGTCCCAGTAGAAAAGTGCCACCTAAATATTCAACCTTAATTATGGTGTTTTTACTGGTTTTCAAGTCTTGCGAGAAAGACTTTATGGAAACGATACTGAGAATTAGTAGGGTAAGGAAGATTGATTTTTTCATTTTCTGTTATGATTTGTATTACTTCAATTTATCAATCAGTCCACCTTACATTCAAATATACTATGGTTTAATGCCTGTTTTTCTTACTGGGCGGGACAAGGGTTTTACATTTTATACGGAATTAGTGCTTGCTGTATCAATTTATCAAACCCCTCTAAACGTAAAAAGCCCATCACTCCTACGAGAGAAGGGCTTTGTGCTATAATATATATGTCATTGACATCCCCCTATCTCAACGGTAAAAATAGTCCCCGATTGAGCTTCAAAACCCTCAGTCAGCTCTATATAACGACCTGCATTGTAGGTAGCATTTGCACCATTTAGAATTTTATTACTTGCTTGAATATAGCCAGTGGTACCGTTTACCTCAATTAAAGTCATACTTCCATTGATGTCATCAGCAGAGCTTACTAGAGTTGTACTAGCAGCACATGGCGGTGGGCAAATGGCCAAAACTTCAAAAAGCTTTATGGGCTGCTCGTCATCTGACGGATTAGAAGAAACAATACGCATTTTATACCCAGGAGCTACAGTGGTACCCGTCGGAATGATGGCCGAAATAGTTCCGGAACTATTGCCTGAAACGGTACCGAGAATCGTTGGACTACTAAAACTTCCGTTTTGGTCGGACAATTGAAGTGTGAAAGTATTCGTAGGAGAAAAGCTTCCAGATACAGAAAAAGGGACATTGAATGCATTATCTCTGCAAAATGCATCTAAGGCATTGCCAATAGCAACTACATTATCTTTAACAGTGAACTCTTGATAATTCACCTGATTCCAATCTCCATTTTGGTTTTTAGAACGGACAGATACACGATGGATGCCATTTGATAAGCTATTTAGCTGTACGTCTATCATTTGTTTGTCCAAAAAAGTTGAACTAGAAATAGGTACACTTGTTCCGTTGCCTGCCCCTGGGTCATTGTCCACAAAGTATTCCAAATAGACTATAGGCGATGGTGGCGTATTTATAGGCGGAGCAGTATCAAACTTCACAAAATAGCGGTAGCTAGTATTTCCCCAATGCCCGTCAGCATTTTTGGCTCTTACGGAAAGTGAATGAAAGCCATCAGAAAGTGAATTTACAGGAAAAGTAATGGCTAAATTATCTAAAGACTGACCTGCGGAAATAGGAATAGAAGTTCCGTTATCATGGCCGGGGTCGTTGTCTATGAAGTATTCTGCGGCAGTAATATTAGCTGGGGTAGGATACCCACCATTGGTCAAGTCAAACTTGGCAAATACCCGATAAGAAGTATTACTCCAATGCCCATCATCATTTTGGGCTCGCACTTGTAGCGTGTGAAAACCATTAGCTAAAGCAGTTACAGGAAAACTAAATGAAAGTTCATTTAGAGCTATACCGGGTGTAATAGGTATCGCAGTACCCGCTCCATGCCCAGGGTCGGTATCAATGAAGTATTCTACCGCTACTATGTTCTCGGGTACAGGTATTACGCCGTTTGTTACAAAGAACTTGGCAAAAACTCTGTAAACGGTATTACCCCAATCTCCATTATCATCTTGTGCCCTAACTTGTAAGGTGTGAAAACCATCCGACAGACTTGTTAAAGGAAAAGAAAACGAGCTTTGAATTTCTGCTGCCGGCGTAGCTACGGCTATGGGCGTACCGTTTCCTATACCAGGGTCAGTATCAATAAAGTATTCTATGTTGGCAATGTTTTGAGCTGACAGTAAGTTGACAGAAAAAACAAAGCCAATTAACAGGCTTAGCTTTTTCATAATTAATTTGCCTTTATAGTGATGACTGCGTCTATGTCAATTGAGTTATTACCAATACCGCTATTGATGAAAAACGTACTTATAGGATGATGTGGCAAACCAGAAAGTTCATAAGGGTAAGTACCTCCATAAATACCTATATCACCTCCGTTTATTCCGGCGTTTTGTGCAATGGAAGAGTTAGAAAGAACTAAATCATTCTCACCATCAAAACTATTGTCGTTAAAATACTGAGAACCAGAGTACAATTGTTGCCAAAGAATATTGTTAGTATTATTTCCTTGTGTTGGAAGGTCATTTGCGAAACTAATGCAGTACGAAATTGAGTTATTTGAGTTGTTTCTGTCTGAAACAGAGCTAACAACAATACAATTTGTAAAGATTGAATTACTAGTAGAACTAATCTCACCGATATGACAATTCTTAATTATTGAGTTGTTACAATCCCTTATTGCTGAAGCAATCATGCTATTTTCAACCAATAAATTCAAGTTCTGCACTTCTTCAATTAACTCCCCTCTGTTATCGTCAATTGAAGATATCAAACATTTTCTCACGATAGTATTAATTCCAGCTGAGATTATATTAGCTGGGGTACCATAGCTATTAAAGTAAATTAATCCTATTCTTGAAGATTCAAATAATACATTTGGGGTGTAGATATTAGTGCTATTAACAAATAAGTGTTTTACCGAGCTTCCAGAACTTCCTATATCAAATGTAATAGCACTAACATATACAAACCTTGGATCGAGGGGGCTGATAGTTAGTTCTGGGTTCGTAAGATAGTAACCATTACCTCTAAAATGTATTTTTTTATCCACTACCACCGTTTCAGAATAATTGGATTGTGTACTTGAAGGTAGACCGTAATTCTCAATTAAAATCACATCATCCGTATTTGCTGCATCCACAGCAGCTTGAACAGTATTGTACACATTGACACCAGTGATGTTTGGATCACCGTTTACGCGGCGGGTGGTTTGAGCTAAAAGTGTTGTACTTAAAATAGTGAGTAAGAAAATGGAGTAAAGATTTTTCATTGTATTATTGGTTTGATTTTTAAAATTCATGTTTTGTTTTATTCTTCACATCCGCCAAATTCAGTTTTGAAAATGGCACCTGTGTTTGCCAAAAAGCCTGGTTCTAGTTTTATATATCGACCTGCTCGGTAAATAGTGTTTGTACCGTTTGAAAGTTTATTTTCGGCATTGATATAACCAGTTGTACTATTGGCTTCTAACTCAATAGTTCCCGTAGTGATATCATCTGTAGGGCTACCAAGTGCCAGATTTTCAGGGCAAGGAGATACATTTCCATAGCTCATAAAAAAGAGGTCTTGCCCCCAATAGGCATTGTCATAGGCAGTATTTGCATTTAGGACATTGTAAGCAGGGCTGTCATCAAAATCCATACTTCTAGTGAAAGTCCCAGTCACTACAAATCCACCATTTGGTGTAGCAGAGATATTTCTTAAGCTGTTTTGGTCTTCATTTATATAATGACCATAATCGCTGGTGAAAGATTTTATCCAAGCTAATGAACCAGTTGACATATACTTATGAATTTCTATATCGGCTTTTACTAGTTCCCAATTACTATTTTCAGGATGTGTAACTAGCCTAACATTAGTATTGCCCGCAACAAGTAAATTTCCTTCTGAGTCAATATCAATTGCTTTAGGCTCGTCCTCGTCGTTTCCTCCATAACCTTTTCCCCAGTTCAAATCTCCGTCTGAATTATACTGAGCAATAAAAAAGTTTCGGTTATGGTTTGTGCTAACATTAAATGTGGCACCAGAGGGATCTAAGTCTATGCTGTTTCTAAAATAACCTGTTAGATAAATATCATCTGTGGTCATATTGATTTTCATTCCAGTCGGTCTTTGAATCGTGCTGCCTGAGGTACGGAAAGGCTTCACCCATTGGAGGCTGAGATTGGAATCATACTTGGCTAAGAAAACTGTGCCTGAGAAATCACTTTGAAAGAAGCCTGAAGCCCCGTTTTGAATGTTTTCACCATTGGTTAAATCAAAATCATTGGTATAAACAATGTCCCCTGTTATATAAATGTTTCCTTGGCTGTCAACATCCAAACTTTGAAGAAAACATTCTCCCGCTCCTTCTATACTATTAGCTGAAATAACCGCACCTGTGGCGGCATTAAGTGTTGCAATTAAGCCGTCACTTGAAGTAGGGGATGGTAAGCCAAACGGAATTGGGTTGCCTCCAGATGTTCTGATGTAACCTCCTAAATAGATGATATTGTTTTGAACAATTAGTGTCTTGAAAAGTACACCTATCCCTTGAAGGCTTATATCCATTACAAAATCTCCATTTCCTGAGTATTTTCGAATTAATTGAGTGGTAGAATTACTACTAGGGACATAAATATTGTCAAACTCATCCGTACCGATTAACGTTGGTACGTCGATACTTAGATTAGATTTAACCCATAATAGTTGACCATTTTTCGAATACCTTGCTAAGTAATTTCCACTTAGCAAGTCCATTTCTCCGCTAGGAGTCTTTAATTTGAAATCACAAGGTGAAATTCCAGCAACAATTGCGTCGCCATTGCTCAGCGTTGTGCTTGTAATATATGTAGGAGCAATGCAAGAAGGGTGCTGGCTGGTTTCTATGGCTCTATGAACCCATTTAAACTCGGGTTCGTCTTCGGGGTTTACGCCAGTAGAATTTAATGTAAGATTAAGAGTAATTTGATTGCTACATCCTTGAGAATTAGGCACAGTAAATGTGGCTGCATTAGAACTACTAGTATTGTAGGTATTACCATCAATCCATGTAAAGGAACTTTCCTCGGTTATGACATAATCGGTTGTATTGGCAGAGTGAACTAAATTAAGATCTAGATTTTTTATTAAATCGCAGCCGTTAATCCCTCCACCAGTGATAGTGTGAGTGGGCGTATTAGTACTAGAAGTGTATGTCACTCCATCTATCCATGTATAGGAATCGCAAGCCGTGATCTTTTCCGAAGGTACATTTATGTAAAACTTAGATTTATTTCCAGGAGAACCAGTATATCCACTTACAAACAAGTCTTTAAGTCCATCTCCTGTAATGTCGAAAAATGTGGCAGTTCCACCTTCCACAGCGGTAAATGTAGCGTTTGAGTAGTCACTAAAAATACCTGATCCATTGTTAAGATATACTTTGGTTTGGCGGTACGGGGTATTGTCAATGGTACCTGTGATAGCGAAGTCTAGGTCGCCATCTTGATCTATGTCATAAAAATCTACACTTCCAGATTGCACCCCAACAAAATTGTTTGAATTATCTAAAGCGAAGTTGCCTGAACCGTCATTTTTGTAAAGTCGACAAGTTCTATCATAACCATTTGAGTTATCAACCCCTGTCATTAAGAGATCCATGTCGGAATCATTATCAATATCTGCGAAATTGATAGTTGAAACATATACTGGTGCAATAGCAGGATTAGGCTTTACTGTAAATATTCCGTTGCCATCATTTAAATAAGTAATAGCTTCTGAGCTATTACTAAATAAATAGTCTTGATCTCCATCTCCGTCTATATCAGCGAAATTTGCTGCAACTGCGTATTTACCAGAAAAAGGTGCACCCGTTACTTCAGTAAAACTCCCTGATCCATTATTTAAGTAAATATTATTGATAAAATCATTACCGTCATATCCACCAATAAATACATCTATACCATTTTGATTGTCTAGATTGATGAATTTTACGATGCCATACATGTCATCAAAAGGCGTACTTGTACTAGAGAAAATACCACTACCATTATTGAGGTACAAATAGGTCTTTATTGTACCATTATATGTTTCACGACCACAGCTAATTAAATCTTGATCTCCATCTCCATCAATATCTGCCATATCAACAGATCCTCTTACTAGGTTATCTATTCCTGAACTACTTGAAGCACCAAAAAAGCCACAACCGTTATTTAAATATAATCTGGTAACAGCACCAGATGTAGAATTCCCTTGCAACACAAAGTCAATATCTCCATCGCCATCTACGTCAGCGTTTGCAATACGGCTGTCAGAAACTCCTTGTATTATTGAAGGTGATTGTTCTACAAAAAATTGAGCATAAAGAGATTGTGAAAAAAATAAGGCAACTAGGAATGATAGTCTGCGATAACTATTGAAAACTAGATTAATTAAAATTGATTTCATTTTATGCTATTTGAAATTGGTCTAAAATATTTTTACGACGGCGGCTTACATTAAGCCTTAGGCCGTTTTTTAGTTCTACTTCATATTGAGGGCCATCTGAATGAATGCGTTTCACAAACTTGGGATTAACTAGATGTGATTTATTGACTCTTAAAAAATGAGTATGGCGTTCCTGATGCCTTAGTAAGGTGGAACTGGAAATTTCTTTTTTTCCATTTTCAAGATGGAATTCTGTGTAATTGATAATTCCTTTGAGATAAATTATTTCGCTTTGTGAGGGGAGTGTTAGTTTTTTCATGCTCTTTTTTATTTCAAAATTCTATCTATTAAGGGGTTTTAGTAAGAAGGTTATCACCCTTATATAGAGGGTGTTTTAACCCTTCTTGTACATTACAAAGCTAGAAACGAGGGCGTAGGCAGTCAATACGACGTTTTGCGTATTTTTAGAACCTTCTAGGTGGTGAATGGTAGGTAAAGTTTTATGATAGAGTGCTTTAGCTATATTAAATCAAAAGCTCTAGCATATAGTATAAGGTCAGGAAATCGGGATATTTCCAGTTTTTTGTAGATATTGTTGCGGTGTGTTCGTACTGTGTTTGGGGAAGTGAATAGTTGTTCTCCTATTTCTTTACGAGTAAAACCTTCCGCAAGTAAGGCCATGATTTTGACTTCTCTTTTGGTTAGTTTACTAAAAGTTAATTCATGGCTTATTCTAAAGCGTTCCAGCTCTAAAACCCTTCTTAGATTAATTTTTGTAAGTGTGGTCAGGTTTAGTGGAATATACTTTTCGGAAGACAACATTGCAGGAATGTAGGCCTTGTCTCCAGTGATTTCTGGTGTTTTGTTGGGTTTGTTATTAAGTTTAGTGTTGGTCAATGTCAGACTAAATTAAATGTGATTGCAAAGCGGATTAGTTCTTTTAAGGTATGTACCTCTAGTTTTTTGTAGATATACATTTTTAAAGTTCTTACGGTATGATGGCTAATTCCAAGAAAGTTACCGACTTCTTTGTTTGTGAAACCGATGGAAATTAGCCTTGTAACTTCTTTTTCGCGAATGGTTAGTTGTAGAAACCGTTTTAGGTTTATTTGAAAAGAATGGCTGATTTCAAGCTCTCTTTGAATTTTAGCACCTAAACGCCCCAATTCTGATATGGGAAGACAAAAAGTTAAGTAGTCTCCATTATGACTAACTTTAGTAGAAGTCAAAACATGTTCGTAAGGTCTGTCAATGTCTCTTCGTACTTTCTGTAAATCGGTAAAAACATCATGTTTGTCATTCGTTGCGTAAAAACTTTGGAAGGCTGGAACTAAGCGTTCAGCTGTTTCAGGATGAATGCGGTCAAATACAAATTGACTATCCTCATTGTTTAATTCTTTTAAAGAACGGTTATAAAAAGATTGGCCAACAGGACTCATTAAACCGTAGGAAAAATCTTCTCCTTTATTGGTGAAAACCATTGTTTTAGTCTCTTTGCTTAAGTCTAAGGCTTTCTGCTGATTAAATGCTGTAAGGCCATCAAGTTTGTAAATGGCACAAGAATGAATATGAAGGAGTTCTTTTTCGGTGTAAACCATCTTTTAGATTAGATTAAACATAATAGCCCAATTAATGGCCTCTTTTAAACTTTTGATATCTAGTTTTTTGTAAATACAAATCCTTTGCGTTCTTATAGTGTGCGGAGAACACAGTAATTGATGCCCTATTTCGGCATTGGTATATCCCTCTGATAAGAGCGTGAGCACCAGCTTTTCTTTTTTAGTTAGCTTTAGAAACTGAGGTAGTCTTTGTTGATACTTTTTAGAGATTTCCAGCTCTCTTTCCATTTTCTTGCCCATAGAGCCAAGCTCCTCAGTAGGAAGGTTGAATGTTAAAAAATTACCGTTAGAGCTTATTTTCGATGTTGTCAAGATATTCTGGAATGGTTGGTCAATGTCTCTCCTTACCACTTGAATATCTGTAAATGTGGTGTTTTGATCCCCATTTTGGTAAAAGTTTACTAGTGCAGGTAGAATTCTTTCAATAGTTCTGTTTTGCAAACGATCCAAAACAAATGAACTATCTTCTTGATTTAATTCTTTTTGAGTCCTACCATAAAACGCCAAACTTTTTGGACTTAGGACTCCGTATGAAAAATCCTGAGACCTATTGACAGAAATGAGAGAATCGGTTTCTTCACCTATATCTACTATCATTTCTTCATTAAGATACGTAAGAGCGTCAAGTTTGAAGACAGAGCATTTATGTAGATTGATAAGTTCTTTCTCTGTATAAATCATGATTTTGTAAGGCTAAATGAACAGTTATTAAAACTAGTTCAAGTTTGACGGGAAGGCAATACCCCGAACGGGGTATAATGATGCTGCAGGAATTGATATTTAAAAATATCAATCTTAAGCGTTTCGAACCCCAAAAACGCAAAAAGCCCATCACTCCTAGAAGAGATGGGCTAAATGAGAATCAAAAAAAAGAATTACTGCAACTCCTTACTGTCCAAAACAAACATTCTGGTGCTTTCTGTAAAAGTACCTCCAGTGGCATCTTGGTATTTTAAATCCACATAAATTGCTTTGAAGCCGGAGGCTGCAAATTCGGTAGAGACATCTACGTTAGAAACGTTTTTAAGACCAAGGCTTTTAGAGGTCCATTCGTCATTTCTGAAATCTCTGTCTTCAGAACTTGCCGTCCATACTAGCACGTCTATCAACTTGTCTGCGGAGGTCTTGATATTGATATCCATTCCTTTGCTAGTAGAAGTCGTCTTCCATGTGCAAACTGGATAAGGTCTTTTTTGAAGTGTGTTGCCCCAAAAAGCACCTAAGGCCTCCATGGCTTGTTTCCCGCCTGCTAAATCGTGACCTGCATTGGGCACATAATGAATGTAGTTTTCACCAGGAATACTGTCGTAATAGTTTTTGATAGCATCTACTGGCCAGTATGGGTCATTGGTTCCAATGAAAATCATTTTAGGCATGGTCAATTGCTTTCTATAAGAATAAGGGTCAATCATATTTACCAAGTAAGTACCCGTATCAGACGCCATAGATTGGGGTATTTCTAGAGCCACGTAGTCTTGAATCTCGATGCTGTAATCGTTCCAAGTAGATATTTGATACTGCAAACTAACTGGCATATTCAGGACGTCTATCACCATCGGTCCTATGGCTTCTACTCTTTTATCCTGTGAGCCTGTTAACCAAGTGGTCCAGCCTCTTTTTGAATAACCAGACAGGGTGAATTTCTCTATTTTCTTATGTAATTTTTGATCGGCAAACGCTTGAACCGCATCCATACCTCTAATGACACTTTTTACCATAGGAAAAAGTAGCGGCCAGTTATAATCGCCGTCTTTTTTGAAGTTGTGTAGCGTATATGATATCAGTGCATCTTCTGTTAAATCACCAAAGAGTGGCTGATTGGGCGTTTGTCTTATCAATGAAACCACGGCTTTGTTTTTTATAGCCATATTAGCCAGATCTGTTGAAAGCTCGTCTGTGTTGCTTCTTAAATTAGGTTCGGATTCCTCATTGCTTCCGCCAGATATAAATAGGAGCGAACCCGTGTATGCTACCTCTTTTGGTACAAAAACCGTAAGCTGGTGTTTCCATGTGATGCCTTGCCAAACTTGAGAGGTCATAATAAGTTGATACCCTTTTACGGAATCTAGTTCAAAACTGTCTGTAACAGCCCATTGATAAGCAGTATCTGCCTTGGCAATGTAACTTTCTAAGGCATTGATAGAATTTACCTCTGCAACCTTGGCTTGTTGTCTGCAAGATTGGAAAAGGATGGCGGACAGAAAAAGTCCGAAAATTAAGTTTTTTAATTTCATTTTTTTTGGGTCAATAATGGCATATGTTAGAACACCATTGTTTACGAGAAATTGGGAATATTTTTTTTAGAAATACTTCTTAAAACGAGTAGTCCATTTTAGTGAACTGGGAGTCTTAAGGGTGAACATGGGGATATGTTCAGGTAGGAACTGAGACAAAAATAGTTAACTATTAATAATAAATCAAATCTAAATATGAAATTTAAAGTTAGGTTAACGTACTGCAAGTCAGTATTTTACTCGCTTTTACTTTGTTCTGTTTTAAGCACTTCATTTGCTCAAGATTTACAGCATACACACGGCGGTTCACAGCACAGTCATGGTTATGCACATCTGGATTCTTTGATGAGTCAGTTTGCAGATCATAAATTACTTTTTCCAAGTAATGTCCCCGACAGAATCATACTAAACCTTACAGAAGACCCTATTACATCGGTGGCCGTAAACTGGCGAACCTCTTTAAATGTAAGGGAAGGTTTTATAGAATATGCTAAGGCTACACATGGCCCAGAGTTTAGAGATGCTGTTATGAGTCTAAAAGCCATCACAGAAACCCTAGTGGTGGAGCGGGAGAATGAGCCAGTTGTAAAGGCTAATTATCACGGAGGGATCATTAAAAACTTGGAACCAGGCCAGAAATATGTTTATAGAGTAGGGGCGGGATCAAGCTGGAGCGAGTGGTTTCAAATCACCATGCCTGGTAAGAATTCGCCTATATCTTTCGTTTATTTTGGCGATGCTCAAAATGAATTGAAGTCTATGTGGTCTAGAATTATTAGAGAAGCATATCATACCATGCCTCAGATAGATTTTATGCTTCACGCGGGCGACCTGATAAATGCTCATAACAGAGATGTGGAGTGGGGAGAGTGGTTTCATGCGGGTGGTTTTATTCATGCTCAGGTACCAAGCATTATGACGCCCGGAAATCATGAATACAGGAATGTAAAACTATCGCCACAGTGGAGGCCGCAGTTTAATCTACCGCTAAATGGCGTAAAGGGATTGGAAGAGACTTGTTATGAAATCAATTACCCTGAGATGAAGGTGATTTCCTTAGATGCAGAGCAGATTGACGAATCTCCTTTTTATAGTAAGGCTCAAGCAGATTGGTTAGATTCCATTTTGACTTACAATCCTAAAAAATGGACGGTTATAACCCTTCATTACCCAGTTTACTCTACTAAACCGAACAGAGATAATGTGAAATTGAGGGATACTTTCAAGCCTATATTTGACAAGCACAGAGTAGATTTAGTTTTGCAAGGGCATGACCATGCTTATGGAAGAGGAACAGCCAATAATGTGTCTACAGGTTCTTCTGTGAAATCTAAAGAATCTGGTACCATGTATGTGGTTTCTGTAAGTGGTCCTAAAATGTATGACATGACCTATGAAGAAAGCTGGATGGAGCGAAAGGCAGAAAATACGCAGCTGTTTCAGGTGATTACGGTAGCAGAAGATTTAGTACATTATAAAGCCTTCACGGGCTCAGGAGACCTATACGACTCTTTTATTTTAAAGAAAAACGGAAAGAAACCAAACGTGCTTATCAATCAGATTCCAGATACTCCAGAAAGAAGACATAAAAAGAAATAGCCTTCTACCAAGAAACATTTATTCAACATTATAATGACATAAAAAAATGCTTTATAGCCATGAAACTATAAGCCATTTAAAGGCACTTTTTGCCATGAAATTTATTTAACCGTAACCACAAAAATAGAAAGGATTATAGCCATGAAACTATAAAACACTAAAGCAGATAATTACCTAACCACTGCTTTAGAGCCATGAAAACTTATACTATGAAAAACCTTTGCTTTATAGCCATGAATTACAAAAATGCTGTTAAAACAGCACTTCTATTTTTACTAATTGGACCAGCGGTTTATAGTCAGCAGGGTGGGGATTATCTTCAAAATGCTTTTTTTGGAGAGCATGCCTCCTCTGTTTTGGTAGCCGCTCATAGGGCTGCCCATAATGCCGCACCAGAAAACTCTCTACGATCCGTAGAAAACGCTATTAAAGAGGGGATTGATATTATCGAGATTGATGTCAAAACATCAAAAGATGGAGTGCCCATGTTAATGCATGACGGTACAATAGACCGTACCACCAACGGAACAGGGGCATTGGAGACTTACACTTTTGAGGAACTTAGAAAGCTTAGACTTAAAAATGCTGATGGCACTTTGAGCGACCAGCAAATTCCAACTTTGGAGGAGGTCTTCCAGCTAACAAAGGGTCATATTCTGATAGACTTGGACTTAAAATTGAAGAATATTAGATCTGTTGTAGCGGAAGTTCAAAAATCATTGATGCATGATCAAGTCTTCTTTTTTGATAGCGATTATAGTGTATTAAGGAAGATAAAAAGGATAGATCCTAGCCTGTACCTTATGCCAAGAACGCATTCTGATAAAGAGGTGGCCAAGGCTATTCGTATTTTCAACCCTGTTATTATTCATATTGACCCAAGTTTTTATACCAAAGCTTTGGTAGACGATATGAAGTCTAAAAAGATTAAAGTTTGGATTAATGCCTTTGGCAAAATTGATAAATCCTTAACAGAAGGAAGTAGCGACCTTTTAATGGATTTCCTACAAAATGGTGCTAATGTATTGCAAACAGACCAGCCAGAAAAAATGCTTAAGGCTTTAAAGTCAACGGGCTTACATCAGTAGTACTGGATGTTAAAACTTTTAATGCTTCCTAATTATTTTTTGTTGTGACTTATTCACTTCTATAATTTCTTTAACCCGCTTTATGCATTAGCTACTCTCCCGATTTTATCGGGAGAGTAGCTAAATTGCTTCAAATCAGTTCGTAAATCCATTTAAGCGAGATTGGCATAGCACCGCTATTGTGATTGATTTTAAATGTCTGATTTTTAAAACTCATTACGTTTCTCCAATGCATCAACCGGGTTTTATGCTTTTGGGAGGCTATGCTAACAAGTGTTTTGGCTATCATACCTAAGGTAATTCCCTTAACAGACCACTCCTTTTTTACGCAACCAACCAAGACTAATTCTAATTTAGAAACCTAAAGCGTTTTGCAGATGTGTTGCATTCTATTTTCTTGTACTTTTGCCGGCAGTTGAGATTTACAACCTTCATATTGTCCCTTTCGGTGCTGCTAATGGCTATTATGCCATGCGGAGACGATTTTCTATTATCTGTAAAAGGTAATACGGATGGAGCTAGATTAGTGGATAGAACGCATCAACACCAAGAAGGTGACGAAGACGACTGTAGTCCATTTTGCCTTTGCCAGTGCTGTGGCTCCTCATTTCATTTTGACCTCAGTCTGGTTCCCATTAAAATCTGGATTCCCGCTCGTTTTACTTATACATTTTATTATTCCTTTAATTATACTGGCGATTACTCTGCCGGTGTCTGGCATCCTCCTAGCCAAGTTTAAGCTTTTTCTAGGGCGTATTACGTCCAAATCATTCCATTCTAAGGTTTTAAAATTCAATTTATGTTTGATAAGATAATTGCTTATTCTGTACAGAATAAGTTTATAATAGGGCTATTTATGCTTGCCCTGAGTGTATGGGGAATATTCTCCATTCGCCAAATACCCATTGATGCTGTACCAGACATCACTAATAATCAGGTGATGATTATCACCACTTCTCCCACCTTGGCTACACAGGAGATTGAACAGTTTATCACCACCCCCATTGAGCTCTCGCTCCAAAATCTTCAAAAAACAGAAGAAATCAGGTCAATTTCAAGGTTTGGTTTATCGGTCATTACCGTAGTTTTTGAAGAAGATTACGACATCTATTTGGCTCGTCAGCTTGTAGGAGAGAGTTTGAAAGAGGCTCAAAGTAATATTCCTGAAGGACTCGGAACACCCGAACTGGCACCTATTTCTACAGGTTTGGGAGAGATTTACCAGTATGTGGTAATTCCTGAGCCAGGTTTTGAAGAGAAGTATTCCGATACCGATTTAAGGACCATTCAAGATTGGATAGTGAAACGTCAGCTTTCTGGAATACCCGGAGTAGCAGAGATTAACTCCGCTGGTGGTCATCTTAAACAATACGAGGTTGCTGTAAATCCCAATTTACTGAAGTCGATGGGCATTGGTATTACTGAGGTTTTTGAAGCCTTGGAAAGTAGCAATGAAAATACGGGCGGCGGATATATTGAGAAAAATCCGAGCACGTATTATATAAGAACAGACGGCATTGCCAAGTCTTTGGAGGATATTGGGCATATAGTGGTATCCGAAAAAAACAATATTCCTATTTTAATTAAGGATGTGGCCACCGTTCAGTTTGGAAAAGCCCTGCGATACGGTGCCATGGTTAGAAATGGCAAAGAAGTGGTGGGCGGAAAGGTGATGATGTTTAAAGGAGCCAACTCCGCAGAGGTTACTGAACTGGTGAAAGAGCGGGTGTTGCAGATTCAAAAGTCTTTACCCGAAGGTGTAATCATAGAACCCTATTTAGTCAGAGATAAACTAGTAAGTACTGCCATGGGTACGGTAGAGAAAAACCTGATTGAAGGTGGGCTTATTGTAGTTTTCATCTTGGTTATCTTATTGGGAAATTGGCGTGCAGGGCTTATTGTGGCTTCTGTTATTCCTTTTGCCATGCTTTTTGCTGTTTCCATGATGAACCTGCTGGGTATTTCGGCCAACCTCATGAGTTTAGGAGCTATAGATTTTGGATTAATCGTAGACGGGGCGGTTATCATAGTTGAGTCTGTGGTACATCGATTGCAGGTGGGTTATGGAGGTAAAAAGATGACTCAGAATCAAATGGATAATGAGGTGATAAACTCATCTCAGAAGATTAGAAGTTCTGCTGCCTTCGGCGAAATTATCATACTCATGGTGTATATACCTATCTTAGCTTTGGTGGGTATAGAGGGCAAAATGTTTAAACCGATGGCTCAAACCGTCATGTTGGCCATTACAGGAGCTCTTATTTTGTCGCTTACTTATGTGCCTATGATGTCTGCCTTGTTTTTGAAAAAAGAGGTGAGTAATAAGAGAACCATCGCCGACAGAATCATTGATTTCTTTCAGAAATTATATACCCCAATTTTAGATTTAGCCTTGCGTTTTAAGACCCTTTTTGTGGGTGGTACGTTTGTACTTTTTATAGTAAGTTATATCGTTTTTTCAAAGATGGGCGGTGAGTTTATTCCTACGTTAGAAGAGGGAGATTTGGCTATTCAACAGATTCTACCTCCGGGTAGCTCTCTAAGTCAAAGTGTGGAAACAGCCAAGGTCATTCAGAAGAAGTTATTGGCAGAGTTTCCGGAAATAGAAGAGGTGGTGGTAAATATTGGTTCGTCAGAAATACCGACAGACCCCATGCCTGTTGAGATAGGAGATTATACGCTAGTTATGAAACCAAAAGAAGAATGGACAACGGCATCAAATAGGCAGGAAATGTTTCAAAAACTAGATGCTTCTTTAATGGAAATTCCGGGCGTAGCTTATGAATATTCTCAGCCTATTCAATTGAGGTTTAATGAATTAATGACTGGGACAAAGGCAGATATTGCCATCAAACTTTTTGGAGACGATTTGGATTTACTACATGTCAATGCTAAAAAAGCAGAACAGATCATTGCCCAAATTGCGGGTGTGGGCACTATCAATGTGGAACAAACCATAGGTATGCCACAGGTAATTATTGATTATAATTATGATAGAATGGCACAATATGGCTTGCATATAAAAGAGGTGAATCAGGTGGTTCGCTCTGCTTTTGCGGGCGAAAAAGCTGGAATTATATATGAGGGCGAAAAACGATTCGACTTGGTTATAAGACTAGACCAAGAAAATAGAACGGGCGTAGAAGATATCAAAAATCTATTTATCACTTTGAAAAATGGCAGCCAGGTTCCTTTGAGTTCTATTGCTGACATTTCTCTAAAGAACTCTCCAATGCAGATATCAAGAGAAAACACCAAAAGGAGTATCGTTATAGGTGTCAATGTGGGAGATACAGACGTAGAATCATTGGTGTCTAGTATTCAAGAGGAATTAGAGGCCAAACTTCAGCTACCGACTGGTTATTACTTTACCTATGGCGGGCAGTTTGAAAACTTAAAAAAGGCCAATGCTCGTTTGGCGATTGCCCTGCCTATAGCCCTTGGGCTTATTTTTATTCTTTTGTATTTCACTTTTGGTTCCTTGTCGCAAGCCGGTCTCATTTTTACCGCCATTCCCTTGTCTGCCATTGGCGGTGTGTGGGCATTGCAGCTGAGAGGGCTGCCTTTTAGTATTTCAGCCGGTATTGGCTTCATTGCATTGTTTGGCGTGGCCGTTTTAAACGGAATTGTATTGATAGGGTATTTTAACCAGCTAAAAGATGAAGGAATGAGCAATGTGGTAGATCGAATTATTGAAGGTACCAAAGTGCGGTTAAGGCCTGTTTTAATGACGGCCACAGTGGCGTCTTTCGGTTTCTTACCCATGGCCATTTCTACCTCAGGTGGAGCTGAAGTGCAGCGTCCGCTGGCTACCGTAGTGATAGGTGGACTACTAACTGCCACGTTTTTAACACTCATCATTATACCAATTCTGTATTATTGGTTAGAGAAATGGAGTGAACGAAAAGAAGCGATCATTAATGGCAAACTGGCTCTCATCCTTGTTTTCTTTTTAGGTATTTCGATTTCTTCTTATGCACAGAAAAGAGAGGTTGATCTAGAAACTGCTATTGATTTGGCCATTCAAAATCATCCAGAGATGAGGGCGTCAAACTTGGCTATTGAACAAAGCAAATCGTTACAAAATTTGAAATACAATCCGGGAAATACAGATTTCAATTACCAGTCGGATGCTATCAATGAAAAGCTGTATGGTCAGCAAGTGAATCAGCTCGTGCTTAGGCAAAATTTTGAAAATCCAAGTGTTTTTAAAGCGGCAAACGATTTACAAAACCATAAGGTGTTGCAAAATGAGATAGGCAAAAGCCTTACCATGACGGAATTGAAAAGGAACATAAGGCTGTTATTTTACAACATTCAGTTTAAAAAGCAGCTTTTAAGTCTTTATGAGCAGCAAACCAAAACATATGAGACTTATCAAAAAACAGCCGCACTAAGATTAGAAACAGGTTCTGCTAATCCTATGGAAACATTAAACCTGAAGGCTAAAAGTGCCGAATATGGATTGCTTAAAAGGCAAATTGAAATTGAAATACTTAATCTCGAGAAAGCTTTGGCATTTCAGATCAACATCAGCGATCAACTCACTACTTCGGCTGTGCCAGAGGTTATGAGTTATGGCAGTTTTGACTTTGAAAGTATTGCCAGCTTGAAGATGAAGGAACAAGAAATGGAAATAGCCAAATCTCAAGAAGCTATTATAAAGGCTCAATTGAAACCGGGATTTCATTTGGGTTATTCCGCACAAAACTATTACCAAGGAGGCTGGCTAAATGGTGTTCAGGCAGGCATAAGTTTGCCCATTTTTAATTCTCAACTCAAAAAGAAAATAGCGGCACAGAAAATTTCTGTAAGGCAAGCGGAGCAACAAATTGACAGCGAAAAGATCAAAATTCAGTTGGCCATTAATACCGCTCAAAATGCCATTCAAATCTATGAAGAGGGTAGAGCATTTTACGAGGGGCAGTTGCAAACTGTTAATCCTGAAATGATTAGAGTGACCCAACTAAATTATGAGGCTGGTGAGCTTCCATATTTGGAACTTCTAAATACCCTACAAATTTCTGCCAGTACACATAAGGCTTATTTAGAGCAAGTATGGGCACTTAATCAGGCTATAGCCAATTATCAATTTTTTATAAATCAATAAATAGATGCATCATTATATAAAATATTTAGCAATTGCCACGGTGGCATTGTTTAGTTCTTGTGGCTCTGAAAAAACAAAGGAAGAGAACGTAGCAGTGGATAATACGGCTCTAACGGCTACCCCTGAAAACGTCATTCATTTAACCTCAAAACAAGTACAGACCATCGGATTAGAGCTTGGAGAATTAAGCACCATGAAGGTGAACGGTTTTGTGAAGGCGGCTGGTACTTTGGGTATTCCACCAAACGCCTATTCTTCTGTCACTGCCAAAGCGTCTGGAATAATAGTGGGCAGCAAAAAGTATGTAGAAGGTAATTTTATTAAAAAGGGAGAGGTGATTTCCTTCATAGAAAACCCTGACTTCATTATAAAGCAGCAGGATTATTTAGAAGCTAAAGCCCAATTAAAGCTGAAGAAACTAGAAAAGGCCAGACAGCAAACGCTTTTTGATGCTGCGGCAGGGGTTTCCAGAACCTTAGAAACTGCAGAGGCAGAATTGGCGGTATTGGAAGCTAAAACCATGAGTTTGACAAAGCAGCTGGCTTACTTGGGTATTTCTGTAGAAAAACTAACTCCTGAGACCATTACGCAGCGGATAGCTCTAATAGCACCAATGAGTGGTTATATTTCTAGTATTAAGATGCATAATGGCATGTTTGCTGAAGCTACGGCCTCTCTGATGGAGATTGTAGCAGACGACCACCTGCACTTAGAATTAGATATTTTTGAGAAGGATATTGCGGGCATTAAAGTGGGACAAGAAATTAGCTATACCGTACCTGCTTTAGGAAATCAGAAATATGATGGAGAAGTGAGTGTGATAGGGAAGGAGTTTAATCAAGAAACGAAGACGGTAAGAGTTCATGGCCATTTACATGGCAAAAAGCCTCCGTTTTTGAAAGATTTATTTATCAATGCAGAGATTTGGTTAAATAATAAAACGGTAAATGCTCTGCCCGAAGAAGCCATTTTTAAAGATGGAGAAAACTCTTATATCTACCTTTCTGTTCCCAACAGTAATAGTGAGATGTCGGATTTTAAAAAGCATGTGGTAATTCCAGGTGCTGTCAATAAAGGTTATGTGGCGGTAGATTTCCTAGACGAATTACTTGAAGGCACTAAGATAGTGACTAAAGGAGCTTATTACATTTATGCCAAGTCTCAGTCTGGAGATTTAGCTCACACGCACTAGAAAAAAGAAAGGTTGCCGTTTTAGCGGCAGCCCTCTTCTGGTTTCTTAGGAGTATTATATGAATAAAATCTTTGTCGGAAAACATTAACTTTTCAACGCTCGAATTCACTTTAGAGGAAGCTATTTACCATACCCAAGATTGTTTTTATTCTGGAAATGACCATGGTCTAAATCGCCGTCGCAGGCTTTCAGGAGTAAGGCTTTTAGTTCTTTTAATCTTTTAGGTTGCTGTTCAGACAGGTCATTTTCTTCTTTAAAATCGTTCGGTAAATAAAAAAGCTCTACTGCATCTTTTATCAGGTCGGTTCTGATTTTCCAACCGTCTTTGGTAATGAGCGTAGGTCCTGTGAAAGAAGCATAAACAACAAACGGGTGTTCCTTATCTTTTTTACCGTTTAGCAGTTCCTTTAAGAAAGAAATGCCGTCGGTTTTATAGTTTTTATTAAAGCCTGTTAATTCGGCTAGTGTTGGTAGTATATCGTAATTGGTTACCAATCTTTCACTGGTCAATCCTTCTTGAATTTTCCCCGGCCATCTTACTATCAGTGGCACATTAATGCCGCCTTGCAGATTACTTCTTTTCATCCCTGCTCTACCACCGTTTCCGTTAAAAACATCGCCACCTACTTCACTGTAATATTTCTGATCTAAATCATTGAATCGCTCGCCGGTTTGCATATTGGTATAAGGTTTTAGCACACGACCTTCCAAACCATAGTAAATTTCGTGACCATTATCTGAGGCAAAAATGACCATGGTATGATCATCGAGATTTAAGGCTTCTAGTTTATGAAGTATTTGACCTACATTGTCGTCAAGCATTTTTACCATGGAGGCATATTCCTTCTCTATTTGAGTTAAGCGATCATTGTTAATAAAGTCGGGGTGAACCTCGGGAATGGAAACAGGACCATGAGGCAGCTGGGTAGGGAAATATAAAAAGAAAGGATTCTGTTTATTCTCATCTATAAAGTTAAGCACCTTATCCATGAAGAGATTCTGAGAATAGACTTTTTTACCCTCCATATTCCAGCGTTCTTTTAAACCTTCTGGAGTTTCTGGCTCAGCAGATTTTCCAGAATTTAAGAGTGTATTGCCTTCAATCTCTACAAGCTTGCCATCTTCAAAAAGGAATGGAGGATAAAATCCATGGGCTCTTTCATGGTCTAAATACCCAAAATAATGATCCCATCCATGTCTTTTCATTTGCTTATCTGTAGCAGAAAAACCCCACTCAAGTTTACCAAATTGAGCTGTTTTATAGCCCATCTTTTGAGCCACTTCGCCTAAAAATACTTGGTCTGATGGAATAGGTGAAAGCACATTATTGATGGTCTTTTCAATGTCGGCAAGATTTGATTTTGTTGCTTTTTTATAGATGCCACCATGGGTCACTTCAAATCTATTTTCATGACAATCGTGCATGCCAGATATAAGTGAAGCCCTAGAAGGAGCACAAAGCATGTTGGCATAGGCATTTTTAAATCGCATGCCTTCCACCGCCAGCCTATCAATATGTGGCGTTGTAATGATTTTTTGCCCTTCATGCCCTAGCATGCCAATCCCTAAGTCGTCGGCATAAATGAGAATGATATTGGGTTGTTTTTGAGCAATGCTTTGAACAATGCAAAAAAGAATAAGAAGAGGAGCGAGTAAAGGAATCTTGATTTTCATTTGTTTTTAGCAGGACAGAAATTGAAGTCATATCACTAAGCTAAGGCATTTAGCGTAAAAAATGGTTTTAAGCCTTTTGCTTAAAGAAGTGTTAAGAAAATGTAAAAATTGCCCTTTTAAGCTCACAGTTAGCTTTTTAGGATTCATTAGGTCACTGTTTATCCAATTTTTTACTGTAAAATGAGACATTTGATGTCCTATTTAGAGACATCAAGAAGCTAGTGATAGTTGGTTCACTACTGTTTATTTGTCATTTCAGAAGGTAACATACCAAACTGCTCTTTGAACAATTTTCGGAAATATTTTTGGTCGTTAAAACCCACTTCATAGGCGGCTTGGGCTATGCCCAGTTTTTCTTCAGAAATAAGATAGGCTGCACGTTTAATTTTATACGTCCTGATATATTGGTTTATATTTTGTCCTGTTATGGCCTTTATTTTTCGGAACATAGAAGTTCTACTCATACCCATTAACTGGGATATGGTATCCACGTCAGATTTTTGCCGAGCCATTTGTTCCAAAATAATTTGATCTAGAGCGTTTAGGAATTTTTGTTCTCTTTTTACATCATTTTTTTGGCTATCGGTGAGCGGTTCTTCTGTTGTTTCATTTTCATTATAATACCTTCTTAATCGCACCTTGGCATCCAGCAGATTGTGGATTCTGGCGAGCAGTATTTTCCTATTAAAAGGTTTGGTGATATAATCGTCGGCCCCTTTTGCAAAACCGCTGGTTATAGCCTCCTCGCTGTCTTTGGCAGACAGCAGTATCACAGGAATGTGCGTGGTAGACATTTGACTTTTCAGTATGCCACAGAGGTCTATACCGTTTTTCTCGGGCATCATTACATCAGAAATGATGAGATCCGGAATGTGCTTTGTAGCTTGTTCCAAACCTTCGTTTCCATCTTGACCAAAAATGAGGTTAAACTTAGATTTTAGCAAGCCTGACAAATAAGATAAAATTTGCGGATTATCATCAATCAGTAGGATTAGTGGACGGCTATCTTCTGGCTTGTTTAGGTTTTCAAAATTAATAGGCTCCTGTACGACAATTTCAGGTGTCCAAAGACTTTGTGGTGCAGCTTCTTGGGTGAAGTTTTCAATCTCGGTATTCTCCGTTACAGCTGCCAGTACCTTAGGAATAATCACAGAAAAAGTGCATCCTTCACCTTCTTCGGATACCAGTTGTATTTCACCATAATGCTCTTCTACAAACCTCTTACTCAGGGCTAAGCCAATACCGGATCCTTTTTGCGTGTTTTTTGTGCCTGCCTGATAATACCAATCGAAGATTAACGATTGATATGTTTTTTCTATTCCTGGACCATTATCCTTTACAATGATCTCAAATTCGTTTTCTCTTTCTTGGACAGAAACGTCTATCTGATCTCCTGCTCTACAGTATTTTAGAGCGTTAGAAAGTAAATTGTTGACCACAATTTGTATCTTTTCTAAATCTATGGCAGCAATGAAATCCTTTGTAGGAAAATAAGTTTTCAGCAGGATATTATTGTGCTTAGCCAACGGTTGGTATTCTTCTACCCACTGGTTTATTTGGTCTACAATAAAGTGATTGGAAGGCTTGAGTTGGCTCAGGTCCAATTCCGTTTTTCTAAACTCCAAAAGCTTATTAATCATATCTAGCAGATATCGGGCATTTCGCTGCACCATTTTAAAACCCTTTTCATGGAAACTGTCTTTGGCGTCCTCAGCGAGGTCGTCTACAGAAGCCATTATTAAGGTTAAGGGTGTTTTTAGCTCGTGAGAGAAACCAGTGAAGAAGCGGACCCTTTCTTCGTTAAGTTCAGTTTCTAGCTGTCTTTGTTTCTTCTCAAAAAGCAGGGAGTTTTTAAGTTTTAAACGCTCGCTGTAATATTTAAATCCAGCAATGGTTAATCCGATTAACAAAATGGCATAAAGAAAAAATGCCCATATGGTTTTCCAGAAAGGCGGTTTTATATGCACCATCATTTGGTTTTCTACATAGCTCCCAGAACTGCTGATAGAGCGAACTTTTAAAATGTAGTTTCCAGGTGGAATATTAGAAAGGTTCGCCGTGCCCACTTCATTGGTTTCAATCCACTGCTTATGGAAGTTTTCTAGCTTATAGGCATATTTTTCATTCGTGATTCTAGGGTATTTTAAGTTAACAAAGTCTAGTGAAAATAGACTCTGATTATATTTTAAGTGAAGTTCTTTTAGATATGGGATATTCTTTGATAAGAAGACCGCCTGGCTTGTGTCTCCGGCTACTATGGTTTTGTTTAAAATCCTAAGGTCTGTGAACACCAAAGGATAGTTATAAGATTTTTCATTCAGTTTTTTTGGATTAAAAATGTTCAAGCCTTTATTTCCGCCTAAGTAAATCAGACCATTTTCGGAGCAAAATCCAGCACTTAGATTAAATTCGCTCTGTTGAATGTTATTAAAGGAGTTGAGGTTTCCAATGTAATTACTGGCAGGGTCAAAATAGTTGATACCACTAAATGTACCTAACCAAAGTATACCATCTTTATCCTTCGTAATGCTGTGAACGGTGTTGTTGTTTAGGCCATCCTCTTTTGTGAATCTCACCGTTTTTTTTGTGGAAACATTAAACCTGAAAAGACCGTTATGCCGTGTGCCCGCCAAAAGTTCATCTTTTCCTATCCAGCACATGTTATAGACTACAGACCCGGGAATATCTCTTAATGTAGCATTGCTATAGATCTCCTTGGTTTTGTCTTTTTTGTTGTATTTAACTATGCCAGAGCCATAAGTGGCTAGCCAAAGGTTTTCTTTGTCGTCTTCCAGTATATCTCTAATATCTATTTTTCCCAGTTCTTTGATGTATTCAAAATCCTTTGTAGACTCCTTGAAACGGTATAGCCCTCCACGGTTGGTTCCTACCCAAATGACCTTGTTTTTATCCTCAAATATTTTTCTAACATCATTACCATCAGCTTGTTCGCCGTTTAAGAAGTATTGGCAATTTCCATTGTCAGGATTTAGAAGGTTGATTCCTCCTTGGTAGGTACCTACCCAAACTCTGTTTTTCGAATCTTCAAGAATGCTGAGTATATAGTCGTTTGAAAGAGATTTTGAGTTTTTACGGCTATGGTAGTTTTTTATAACCCCTAATTCTGGATTATAGTAATCCAGACCACCGCCATCTGTACCTATCCATATATTTCTGTTTTTAGAATGACTAAAAGAAGCAATTCTGTCATGGGCCAGTGTATGAGGGTTAGAAAGGTTTCTATTAATAAGTTTTATGGGTTCACCGTGAGGGTTTACAAAGTTTATCCCAGTGTTTGTACCTATCCACATATTGCCATCAATGGCTCTTTTTAAGGATAACACCGAGCGGTTAAATACACTAGAGCCGTCAGAATTCGGAAGAAACCACTTTATCTGTGGCAACTTTTTATCAAGAATACTGGCGGGTTTAATAATATTCAAACCGCCGTTTCGGGTACCAATCCAAAGGTTCCCAGATAAATCACGCTCAAAACAAAGTATATTGTCATCACTTAGTCCTGTTTTGGGACTGCTTCCCTTATTTAGGTTGATTATTTCACCATTGGCTTTTATGATTTGAATTCCTTTTCCAGTTCCTATCCATAAATTATCGTGCTCGTCGGTATACAGGCAGTTAATGGATTCATGAATAAGATTTAAAGGTAGCTGTGTAACCTTTTTAGTTTTTCTATTGATTTTGTTGAGTCCATTACTATAGGTTGCCACCCAAATAATACTATCTTGTTTTAAAGCCAAACCGGAGATTTCGCTAGAGGATAATCCGTTTAAACCACTGCGGAAAATCTGTTCGCTCTTTCCGTTTTTAAGAATTTGTATACCCTCGTCATATAGACCTATGATAATTTCATTTTGTGAACCCAATATAGCACTACTAATATTGTCGCCTATGAGTCCGGATGCTTTATTCAGTTTATAAAAGTGATTGATTTTTGGATCAAAAATATCCAGCCCGTTTCCGCCCGTGATGAGTATCTGACCTTTGCCGTTTTTAAGGAGTTTTTCAATGTGATTATCCGATGGGCTTTTACTAGGTAAGTCTTCATTTTTCATAAAATGCTTGAAGTTCTTGCCGTCATATCGGTTGAGTCCTTCAGAAGTTCCTATCCATAAAAATCCGATAGCGTCTTGCTCAATGCTGTTGACTACGTTATGAGAAAGGCCAGATTCTACGTCCATAAGGTAGAAAGTTAAAGAAGATTCCGATTTAAATAGGTCAGCGTTCTTTAGCTTCTGAGCACTTAAGGTGTTAGAAAATATAAAGAAAACTAAAATCAAAATTGAAATTCTCATACGCCTTTGGAGCCCAATGATTGTTAAAAGTCCTACTAATGTTGGGAATAATACAAAGGTGAACGATTTGTCCCTCTTTTTATAACGATTTACACCCTATCTCACGCTGCTTAGCCCTTTAATATTGCACTAGGAAATAAAGCCCAAATATTCTTCCAATAATGATATGAAGTTATTTGGCTTTTAGAGACCCTGTTTAATTATTAACTAAAAATACTTTAAAAAGATGCCAACAAGATTACGATTGAAAGTCTGGCCGTTTTGCCTGATGCTACTTGCATTACTCCTAGGAAGAGGCCCAGATGTTTACAGTCAGACAAACTCAGTAACTGGAACAGTATTGGACGAAACAGGAATGACACTTCCTGGTGTTTCTGTTTTAATAAAAAGCACTACCATCGGTACTATTACAGACATAGATGGAAAATTTCAGATTAATATATCTGGAAAAGAAAATCCTGTATTGATATTCTCTTATATAGGATATCAGGCGAAAGAGATTATTCTTAATGGACAAACTCAATTGGAAATTAGTTTAGAGGCTGACTTACAAGCACTAAGTGAAGTAGTGGTGGTAGGTTATGGCGAGCAAAAGAAAGCTACCTTGACAGGTTCTGTTTCTCAAATAACCGGAAAGTCTTTAGAAACTAGCCCACAGCCTAACTTATCTAACTCTTTAGCCGGTAGGTTTTCTGGAATCATAGCCAATAACCGTGCGGGTGAGCCAGGGTATGATGGTTCTAGCTTTACTATTCGTGGTTTAGCTACTACAGGAAATAATGACGTTTTAGTGGTTATAGACGGTGTTCCCGGTCAAATCGGTGGTTTAGAAAGGCTTTCGCCAAATGACATTGAAAGCGTTTCTGTACTGAAAGATGCCTCAGCTGCCATTTATGGCTCTAGGGCTGCTAACGGTGTTATTTTAGTAACGACAAAAAGAGGAAAGAGTGGTAAACCAACAGTGTCTTATAACTTTAACCAAGGTTTCTCTTCACCAACTCGTTTACCTGAAATGGCTGATGCAACCACCTATGCTCAAATCAGAAATGAAATAGCCTATTATAATAATGCGAGTAATGGATTAAACCAAGTTTATTCCGAAGCGGAATTGGCTAACTTTAGCAATGGTTCTGACCCAATAAATTATCCTAATACGGATTGGGCAGCAGCCACATTAAATAATGTAGCTCTTCAAAATCAGCATAACCTGAGTGTTAGAGGTGGTTCTGATGCTGTTAGCTATTTTATTTCTTTAGGGAAATCTGGTCAAGACGGTCTATATAAAAATGGAGCCACATCCTATAATCAGTATAATTTCAGAACGAATATTGATGCCGATATAACCGAAAGGTTGAAAGTTGGTATCTCTTTGTCTGGAAGAAAAGAAGACAGACAATATCCTACAGAGGGAGCGGGTACCTTATTCCGTTCTATTTATAGAGCTTATCCTACTGTACCTGCGGTTTATCCTAATGGTTTGCCATCTTCAGGGATAGAAAACTCTAATCCGGTAGTAATGGCTACAGAAGCCGGTGGATTAAATCAGAATCCAAATTATGTATTTAATGGAATACTAAGAGCGAGCTATAAACTACCGTTTCTAGATGGTCTTTCAGTTGATGGTTTTTATTCTGTGGATGAAAACTCTAACAGGAAACAGAATTTCCTGACACCTTACACTTTATATAATTATAACAAAGCTTCAGATTCATATAATCCTGTGGTAGTAGGCGGTGATGCAGACCAGCAAGCGGCATTGTTTGAAGAACATTATAATCAATCAATGAGTGTGAGTAATATCAAGTTAAACTATAAGAATTACTTCGCAGGTCATTATCTTGATGTATTTGTAGGTTATGAGCAAAGCTCAAATAGTTCGCACACTATGGGTGCTTCTAGATTACATTTCCCTACTACAGAAACACCCGAATTAAGTCAAGGTGGTGCTGCGGCTTCTGATTATAACAACTACGGCAGTAGCTATAACTTTACTAGAAAAAGTTACTTAGGTCGTTTTCTTTACAACTATAATGAGAAATACATGGCGGAGGTACAGTTAAGAGCTGATGGTTCTTCTAACTTCCCTGAAGGTAGTAGATATGGTTTCTTCCCTTCCGTATCGGCCGGTTATAGAATATCAGAAGAGTCTTGGTTTAAGGATAATATAAGTTTCTTTAATGACTTGAAAATTAGAGCTTCATATGGTCAATTAGGAAATGATAACGTAGGACAGTTTCAGTACTATGACAACTACTCTTTTAACAACCGTTACCTGATAGGTGATGAGGTAACTACAGGTATTGATTTGACTAGATTAGGGAATCCTAACATTACTTGGGAGGTAGCTAAGAAAACGGATATCGCATTAAACGCCATTTGGTTAAAGAATTTTACCACGGAAGTGATATACTTTAAACAAAATAGAAGTGACATCTTAACTGTAAGAAATGCTTCTATTCCTGCTACGTCTGGCATTGTGAATCCTTATAATGGAACCACACTGGTACCTTCAGAAAATATAGGTGAGGTAAAAAGTAGCGGTATTGAGACGTCAGTTGGTTATAACAAAAGCGGAGATTTTAGCTTTGGTATAGCTGCCAATTTCACTTATGCTAAAAATGAGTTAGTATTTAAAGATGAAGCCGCGGGTGTTTTAGATTATCAGAGAGAAACAGGCAGGTCGTTAAATACTTATTTGCTTTATAATGCCATTGGTATTTTTAGAAGTCAAGAGCAGTTAGATGCTACTCCCCATGTGGCAGGAGCTCAAGTGGGTGACCTGATATATGAAGATTATAATGGCGATGGCAATATTTCTGCGGATGATATGGTGCGTAGCCAATATGGAAATATTCCGCAAATGACTTTTGGTTTAACGCTTCAGGCGGGCTACAGAAACTTTGACCTTTCTGCCGTGATTTCTGGTCAAACGCAGGTGAGTCAATATGTGCTTCCTGAGTCTGGTACTGTTGGAAACTTTTACAGCACCTGGGCCGACAATAGATACAGCCCATCAAATACCGAGGGCACATATCCTAGAGTTAGTGAGCGTTCGTCTTCTGCTGTTAGTGGTGGTCTTTACAGAAATAATTTCTGGTTAAATGATGCCTCTTTTGCAAGATTGAAGAACATTCAAATTGGCTACACATTGCCTGAAAGCATTTTAGAAAGAGCAAATATTGGCTCTTTAAGAGTTTACGCTAATGCTTTTAACCTATTTACACTTACAGGTGTGAAAGATTTTGACCCAGAGGGTTCTAGTGAAAGCGGTCAGTTTTACCCGCAACAGAAAATTCTTAACCTAGGTCTGAACATTCAATTTTAGAATAATTAGAAATGAAAAATAAAAAAATCATAATACCGCTTTTGGCTCTTGGCCTATCGGCGATAACAGCAATAAGTTGCAAAGAAAATTTTCTGGATATAGTACCTACAGATAGGGTATCGGATGCTTCTATTTTAAATGATTCTACGCTTTTTGAAAGTTATGTCATTAACAGATATTTAGGCGTAAGACTGACCAATAAAGAAGGTGACGGTAATGTTCCTGGTTTTGGTAGAGGTTTTGAATACGCTCTTTGGAGTTCGCTTACTGATGAGTCCATTTATAATAATGACGACAACACTTGGTTTATTCAGCAAGGGCAGCTGTCTCCTGAAAACACGGGAATTGCTGGTACTTTTTGGGGACGTTCATACCGCAGTATAAGAGAGTGTAATTATGCCTTAACGCATATTGGAGAAGTAGGTCTGAGTGAATCTTATGAGAAGATTCTAACCGCCGAATTAAGGTTTATTCGTGCATTCCGCTACCATGATTTGATAAGAAATTACGGTCAAGTAGTGTTGATGGGAGATAAGGTTTCTCAATTAGGCGAAGACTTTTCTGACCCTGCTTTTTACGATAGAGCGTCTTTAAACGAAGGTTTGGCTTATGTTACAACTGAATTAGCTGCAGCTGCCGCAGATTTGCCAGCTCAAAACTCAGGCAACTGGAAAGAAGGTAGAGCTACAAAAGGTGCTGCATTGGCATTAAATGCTCGTCTTAAACTGTATGCGGCTAGTCCACTATATACGGGTGGCCAAAACGATGCTCAGAAATGGCAAGCAGCAGCTCAAGCAGCCAAAGCTGTCATGGATATGCAACAGTACAACCTTTATCAAGGTGGCTACGGACAGCTTTTCTTGACGCCTAATAGCAATGAGGAAACAATTTTTGCGAGATATTATAACATCAATTCTAGACATACGGCTTTAGAAATTGCCAACGGTCCAAACGGATATGATGGCTGGGCGGGGAATGTACCGCTTCAAAACCTGGTAGATGATTATGAAATGATGGACGGAAGCGACTTCTCTTGGGATAATCCAGAGCAGGCAGCAGCTCCTTATGAAAACCGTGACCCACGTTTTTATGAAACTGTACTTTATAATGGTGCAGATTATAGAGACAGAAAGGTGGAAACGTTTATTCCTGGCGGAAGAGACAGTAAAGATGGGCCTGCCAACTGGAACACCACTAAAAGTGGATATTACCTAAAGAAGTTTGTGGATGAAAGCCTACCCATCAAAAACCCTTGGAATGTAGCAGGAACTCAAAATTGGACATACTTCCGTTATGCAGAAATCTTACTGAATTACGCAGAAGCTCAAAACGAAGCTGTAGGTCCAGACGCTTCGGTATATGATGCCATCAATAGCATTAGAAGTAGAACAGGGGTGGAAATGCCAAATCTTCCTACAGGTTTGAGTCAATCAGAAATGCGTGAGCGAATTAGACGTGAAAGACGTATTGAGTTGGCGTTTGAGGAGCACAGATTCTATGATGTGCGTCGTTGGATGACAGCCGATGTGGTAGAAAATCAGCCAGCTTATGGAATTGAAATTTTTAAAGCAGCAGATGGTAGCCTTACATACAAGAGAATGGTAAGTTTACAGGGCAAAAGCTTTAGTACGCAACATTATTGGTTGCCTATTCCTAGGGCCGAGATTTTAGCATCAAACAATCAATTACAGCAAAATCCAGGATATAACTAAAATGAAGAGGAGGATGAAAGTCCTCCTCTTTTATAAATTTATTATATGTTAAAACGTAATAGGAAATTTAGAATTTCGACCCAGAGCGTCATATTTTTCAGCTTTATCTCATTTTTTAGTTTTACTTCTTGTGGCTCAGATTCACTGCTAACCGCTCCAGTGGTGATTCCAGAAATAGATAATGCTATTCAGATAAATGCTTTGACCGACAGAAGGTTTCAAGAAATTGAAAACTTTGGAGCATCAGACGCTTGGTCTTGTGCTTTTGTGGGTCAATGGCCAGCCGCTAAAAAAGAAGCCGTAGCTGAACTTTTATTTAGCAAAGAATTGGATAACAGTGGAAACCCGAAAGGAATTGGTTTGTCACTTTGGCGATTTAATTTAGGTGCTGGAAGTGCTGAACAAGGAGCCGGCTCCGACATTAAAGACGAATGGCGTAGAGGAGAGTCTTTCTTAAATGCGGATGGTACGTATGACTGGACTCGCCAAGCGGGTCAAGTTTGGTTTGCAGAAGAAGCTAAGAAACATGGTGTAGAAAAGCTTTTGGCTTTTACTAACAGTCCGCCTGTTTCTATGACCAGAAATGGTAAGGCTTACGCCAATAATAGTGAAACCAATTTAGCCGCAGAAAACTATCCGAAATTTGCGAAGTACTTAAGCACAGTCCTGAAAAATCTAAAAGAAAGAGGACTAGAGATAGATTACATAAGCCCAATTAATGAGCCGCAGTGGGATTGGTCTAAGCCGAACCAAGAAGGTACGCCGTTTTATAATAATGAGATAGCGGGTATTATAAGAGCGTTAGACAAAGCTTTGGATTCGGATGGATTGCAAACGACCATTGACTTGGCAGAAGCGGGTAAAATTAACTACCTGTTTGAGGATGCCGATAAGCCCGGAATAGGAAGTCAAATAAACGCTTTTTTTAATGAAAGTTCTGCGGACTACATTGGGGATTTAAAGCATGTAGCTCGTAATCTTTCTGCTCATAGTTATTTTACCACGTCGCCATTTGAAAGTTCCGTGGCAATGAGAACCAAGTTGAAAAATGCCGTAGAGCAGCAGGCTGGCTTAAGTTTTTGGATGAGTGAGTATTGCATATTGGGAAATAATGATGGCGAGATAAAAGGAGGCGGACGCGATTTAGGTATAACACCTGCCTTGTATGTGGCTCGTGTTATTCATAATGATTTGGCAGTAGCCAATGCATCTGCTTGGAACTGGTGGACGGCCGTTTCGGCGTATGATTATAAAGACGGCTTGGTTTATGTAGATAAGAACAATACCGACGGTAATTATTACGAATCTAAAATGCTTTGGGCTTTAGGAAACTATAGCCGTTTCATTCGTCCAGGTTTTGAAAGAGTGGAGGTTTCTTTAGACGGAAAATTTACCCAAAGTGAAAACTTCTTAGTGTCTGCTTTTGAGCAGCCAGAAACCAAAGAAATGGTGTATGTTTTGGTCAATTCGGGTACCGCTGCCATAGAATCAGCTTTAAACCTGAATGGAAAAAAAGCAAACACCTATAAAGCTTATGTTACTTCTGAAACTGCGGATTTGGCAGAAATGAAGATAGCAGGGGCTGGCAAATTGAGCATTCCTGCTCAGTCTATTGTGACTGTTTTGGTAAATAAATGATGAAAATCTAGTCTACTTAAATAATGCCAATCTTTAAAGATTGGTTAATTAAGACCCTTTGGCTTTGCCGAAGGGTCTTTTTTGTGGTTGGTGGTGGTAGATTAAGACTCTAGGTTCCAAATTCGTGTTTCATAATAATTGTCTTAGGTTTTATTATCTTGAAGTTCAAAATCAAAAGACTATGGAGCAAGCACTAGAAACGATGATTGACAATATGCCCGAAAAAACGGGCAAATCATTAGCAGAATGGAAAACAATATTGGCGGCTAAAAGCTTTGCTAAGCACGGTGAAGCCATGAGTTTCCTGAAGAAAGAGCATGGTGTTACACATGGTTTTGCAAACATGATTCTTCAATTGTCGAAAGAGAGTCAAGCAACGCCAGAAGATTTAGTAGCTAAACAATACATAGGAAAAGAAGCCTTAAAGCCAATTTATGATAAACTGCTAGAAGTGATTTTGGCTTTAGGTGATGATATCACTAAAACACCCAAAAAGGACTCGGTTAGTTTGATAAGAAAAAGGCAGTTTGCACTCATAAAACCAGCCACCAAAACCCGCATAGATTTAGGTCTTAAACTCAAAGGAAAGCCAGAAACAGAAAGACTAGGAAACTCAGGACCTTTTGGCACCATGTGCACGCACCGTGTGAAACTAACAGATGTCGCAGAAGTGGATGAAGAATTGATTTCTTGGCTTAGGGAGGCTTATGAGGAGGCTGAGTGAGGAGGATTAGAGTCCCTTCTATTTTTAATCAGAATTAAATAAAGTACATAATTGGATTTCGGCAGCTTAAATCAGGTTTGCCGTTAAATAAAAGATATCTATAGTTTAAAATTTATAAAGTAGTTTTAAATAAGTTAAGTAACCCAATTTAATCGTTCCATGAAACTCTTAAAACAGATCTGGTATTGGAATTTGAAATCTAAAATATTATGAATTATGGAATTCAATGAAACCGATAACCAAATATGCTAAAAGTGCCAATGTTAATATAGCTTATCAGGAAGTGGGTCAAGGTAGTATAGACCTACTTTTTGTGCCAGGGTGGGTTTCTAATATTGATCTCATGTGGGTAGATAAGTATATGGCCGCTTGCTTAAGTAAACTAGCAGATTTTGCCAGATTAATTCTCTTCGACAAAAGAGGGACAGGACTTTCGGATCGTGTTAGTCCACTCTGTACACTAGAAGAAAGAATGGATGACATCCTTTGTGTTATGGATGCTGTGGGGGTTCAAAAAGCTGTTCTTTTTGGGCATTCCGAAGGAGGAACTATCACAAGTCTTTTTGCCGCTAAATATCCCGAAAGAACCATTTCATTAATCACTTTTGGTGGTTTTGCAAAAAGAAAATATACTAAAGATTATCCTTGGGCACCAAAAACAGAAGAACGAGAGGTATTTTATCATGCTATCGAAAACCATTGGGGAAACGGACAAAAGATGGGACTAGAATGTATTATGCCCTCTATGTCTAAAGATAAAGATTATTACAATTGGTTTGCTAGTTATTTACGTTCTGCTGCTAGTCCAGGAGATGCACTGGCTCTTGCCAAAATGAATACCGAAGCTGATATTACAGATATTTTAAATACCATTAAAGCTCCTGCACTGATTCTTCATAGAACAGATGATCTAGATGTTAATATAGAAGAAGCCAAATTTTTAGCCCATAGTATTCCCACTTCGCAGTATGTAGAATTATATGGCACTGACCATTGTTTTTGGGTAGGGGATTCTTTTTCTGTTTTAGCAGAAATAGAAAATTTTATTACAGGAATAAGACCAAAGAGAGAAGCTTATCTCGCATTTCAAAAAGCTGGAAATTCGATAAAAATCGATATTGAAGTCACGATGAATCGAAACTTTAAATATGATTTAAAAATAGAGGAGTTTGCTAAACTATGCGGGCGAAGCCTTTCTGTTTTTAAACGAGATTTTGAAGAACACTATCATACCACACCTTACAGGTGGCTTAAATTGAAACGTTTAGATTATGCGAAAATGCTCCTATATCAAAGTGATTTAAATGTTAATCAGATTTGTTATGAGAGCGGTTTTAAAAATAACTCGCACTTTGTAGAGTCGTTTAAGCAGCGGTTTCATTTACCTCCCAATCAATTTAGAGTCAAGAATTTTAAGAAATAGAGCCAGATTATTTTCGCTGGACTTTAAAACACATTTTTTGAACGTATTAGCAAATCATACATGCAATATTTAATTGAAATTTGGTTATCAATTAATAACCAGTTAAATAAGCATGAAAAAAATAATTATTCTAATTTATGGAAGTCTGGCCTATGTGGTATTTCTAGTGGCATTTCTTTACGCCATAGGTTTTGTGGGCAACCTCTTAGTACCCAAATCAATCGATAGCGGGGTGGCAACTGATTCGCTTCCAGCACTTCTTGTTAATGTAGCTTTACTAAGTGTTTTTGCCCTGCAGCACAGTATTATGGCGAGGCCTGCATTTAAAAAGTGGTTTACAAACTTTTTAAGTCCGGCCATAGAACGAAGTACCTACGTACTTTTGTCCAGTCTGGCTCTTCTTTTGATTTATTGGAAGTGGGAACCTATGAACGACTTAGTATGGAATATTGAAAATGAGATGATAGCTTCTATTTTGGTAGGAGTATTTTACATGGGCTGGCTAATCGTTTTCTTATCTACTTTTATGATAAGTCATTTTGAACTTTTTGGGCTTACGCAAATCTTTAATAATTTTAAAAATAAACATACTCCAAGCCCTAAATTCCAGGTAAATTGGTTTTATAAAATAGTAAGACATCCAATTATGTTGGGTTTTATTATTGCTTTTTGGGCTACACCAATCATGACCATGGGACATCTTTTATTTGCTGTAGTTACTACTGTCTACATACTCATAGCCGTTAAGTTTTTAGAAGAAAAGGACTTGGAAAAAGCAATAGGCAAAGATTATGAAGACTATAAGAAGGAGGTGCCAATGATTGTACCTTTTGTAAAATAGAGATGTGGAGATAATTACATTTTCAAACCTTCTTGTCTTTGGACAGGAAGGTTTGAAACAGATAGATGCAAATTCACCCAAACCTATAAACCCCATAAATCGTTTATATGGCAGTAGTCGCTTTTTATAGAAAAGATTTCAAATAAACAACACAAGCAATGAGTGCCCTTCAAGAGTTTCAAAAATTAGTTATAGCCAACGCATCAGAGGTAAAAGGTTTGTCAATTGGTGATACCGCTCCAGATTTTACTTTGCCAAATGCTTTTGGTAAAAACATTTCGCTTTCAGAAGCCTTGGGGAAAGGTAAGGTTATCTTGAAGTTTTACAGAGGAGAATGGTGTCCTATTTGTAATCTTGACCTTAGAGAAATACAGAAGCACTTGCCAGAGATTCAGGCATTGGGAGCTACGGTTTTTGCCATTAGTCCACAAAGTCCGGACGGTGCACTTACTGCTGCACAAAAGAATGAACTAGGTTATGAAGTACTTAGTGATGCCCATCAAGAAGTAATAAAAGCTTATAATCTACAGTTTGACCCAGGAGAAGATTACCATCAACGTAGAGATTTGACAAAGGAAAATGGCGATGGTTCTAAAACACTCCCTGTCCCAGCAACTTTTATTATAGATTCCAATCACAAGATATTGGCAGCTCATGTTGAGGCCAACTATACCGAAAGAATGTCTGCACTTGAAATCATAGAAGTTTTAAAAGAGATGAGAGATTAATGATTGGTGTACACGCTGATTGCTTAGAAATAGTGAATGAGAATGTTTTAGAGAAAGTTGCAAAATCCTTGCAATATTTGGAAAAATGTTTATCAAAATTTACTATAAAAAGCGGTTTCTAATACGGATACCAGCCATTCTTTTTTAGCAAAGCACAGGAACTGTGCGGGTTCCTCTACAGAATAGCGGTCAATGGCATATTTTAAAATTTACATCTTCAAATTTTGCCAAATTATCTACCTATAATACAAAAGCTTCCAAAGCAATTCAAGAAGGGCTATCTTTAGGAAACTAAGAGATACCAGTGAACTTGAAACAGAGTTTTATAATCGTACTTTTTATGGCTTTCGCAAAATTGACTTTTGCGGCGGATACCCTTACATTCGAGAAGGATATAAGGCCTATGCTTGTGGACGAATGCATAAAATGTCATAATACCAATACTTCTAAAGGGGGAATTAATATTGACAATTTTAAAGAGCAGGCTCGCGTAATCCAGAGTGGGTCTTTTTGGTTGGAAGTTTTGGGTGTAATTAAAGATAAATCGATGCCCCCAAAGTCTGAAAAACCACTTTCTGATGCCACCTATCATAAATTAGTTTCAGGAATAGATGCCATTTTAAAAGCTTCTTTAGAAAAGGAGACGCCAGGGAAAGTGGTGATAAGAAGATTAAGCCATGCCGAATATCAATATACCATTTTCGATTTACTAGGCGTAGATTTTGACGCTAGAAGCTATTTTCCATCCGATGGTTCGGGAGGTGGAGGTTTTGACAATCAAGGACGGGCACTGTTTTTTACGCCATTAAAGTTGGAACGTTATTATGATGCAGGCAGTCAGATAGTAGACTCGGCTTTGGCAGATGAAGATAAATGGAACAGGATTGTTCCTTTTGCCTTTAAGGCTTCTGGCTGGCAGGGTATAAAAAATTGGTTTATAACACTTTTTTCTGACAAATATGATTATCTAAACGATTCAGATTTAGCGGCAGAAAAGGTGATAGACCAAGTGGCTAGTAAGGCGTACAGACGATTCTTAAAGGCGGAAGAGAAATCAAAATTGATGACTTTGTTTCAGTCTGTGTATTCTGAGAAAGAGGCGGTTAAAAACCCGCTAAGATTCAATGAGAGTATTGCTCAAGTATTGAAAGCATTGCTTGTTTCTCCTAATTTTTTATATAAAGTAGAGGAAGAACCACAAAAAGAAGGGGCTTATCCATTGAGCGACTTTGAGGTGGCTTCTAGGTTATCTTACTTCTTATGGTGTAGTACCCCAGACCAAGAGTTGTTTGATTTGGCCTATGCTGGTAAGTTACATGATTCTACCACCTTGGCCACGCAGGTTAAACGAATGATAGCCGACCCAAGGTCTAAACGCTTTGCCGAAAACTTTACTGTGCAGTGGTTGGGTATTACGAAGCTTTTGGACGCAGAGCCTATGGTAGACGCAGAGATGTATCCAGAATTCAACTTGGAGTTAAGAAAGGATTTGTACCAAGAAGCCGCAGCTTTTTTTCATCATGTGCTTACTAAAAGCAAGAACATGATGGACTTGGTGAATAGCGATTATTCAATGTTGAATAAATCTTTAGCAAATTTTTATGGCATAGAGGGTGTTCAAAGCGATGACTTTTTAAAAGTGGAATTTGCAGATAATAGGAGAGGAGGGGTTTTAGGAATGGCGGGCGTTTTGGCTACGACGTCCATTTCTACCAGAACCAGTCCTGTGCTCAGAGGAAAATGGGTCATGGAACAGATTTTAGGTATTTCGCCGCCGCCGCCACCACCTGAAGTTTCCGAACTTACCGAAGATAAAGGGATTCATGAGGCTTTGGGCTTACGCAAAATTTTGGAACGGCACCGAGCTGATCCGGAATGCCAGTCTTGCCATGAAAAGATGGACCCTTTAGGTTTGGGTTTAGAAAACTATGACCCTACAGGTCAATGGCGAGAGAAATATGAAAAAGTGAAGATAGACGCCTCCGGAATAACGTCGGAAGGGGAAGCCTTTAATGGTCCAGAGGAGCTGAAAAAGATATTGCTAAAAGATGAAAAGAGAATCGCGAGAAATTTTTCTAAGAGAATTCTTTCTTATGCACTAGGTAGAACGATTTTGTTTACGGACGAAACGGCTTTAGTGAGGTTAGAAAACGTCTTAATAGAAAATAACTTTAATCCAGAACCTTTTCTCATTGAACTGGTGAACAGTTATCCTTTTTTAATGAAACAAAGCGATTTCGAAAAGAAGAGTATTTGATGCTTGGTTTGGGATATTGAGAGCATGAAGCGGGATTTATGATCAGATATGGTCTTGAAGGAAGAAAGCGAGGTCAGACAAGCTTAGAAATAATTGAAATAATAAAGAATTTATAATGGCAAAAAGTTGGCAAATATCAAGGCGAAGAATGCTCCAAGGAATGGGAGCCACCATTGCCTTACCAGTATTGGAAGCAATGGGTAAACCGTTTAGTACAGCTTTGCCTGTCAAGTCTCCCGTTCGTTCGGCTTTCTTTTACATGCCTAATGGCGTCCATCCAGACCATTGGACACCCTCAGCATTTGGAAAGAACTATGAATTGACACGTCAATTGATGCCTTTAGCAAAACTTAAGGGAGATGTCTCTATTCTGAAAAACTTGATGAATAGACATTCAATTTTTAATGGTGCAGATGGTCATTATGCCAAATCGGCTAGTTTGCTCACTTGCGGTCAGATACGCCAGACGATTGGGGATAATATCTTTAGTGGAGGTATTTCTATTGACCAAGTTATGGCTCAACAATATGGGACCGAAACCATTTTTCCTTCGCTGGAATATGGCTTAGATCGAATCACGACAGGGGTAGATATTAATGTGGGCTTTACCAGACTCTATGGCTCTAGCATTTCATGGAAAAATGCACAGCAGCCTATGACCAAGGAAATTGACCCTAAGTTGGCTTTTGATAGACTATTCAAATCTTTTGTGCCTGGCGTAAAAGTTAAAGATGACCCATGGAAAAAAAGTATTTTAGATACGGTTTTAGAAGATGCTAATGCTCTTAAAAGGAACTTGGGACGTTCAGACCAAGATAAACTATCAGAATATTTAGAGTCTATCAGAAGCGTAGAAAAACGTATTCTGAATGAAGAGCAGCGTGAGAAGTTTGGTTCAAAAATTACCGCTGATATAAAAAAGGAATTGACCAGAGTCAATCAAAACATTGAAGAGTATCAGGAAATCTATTCGGGCATAGACATTACCGAAAAAACACGTTTGATGTTAGATATCATGGTTTTGGCTTTTTGGAGTGATGCCAGTCGTGTTTCTACTTTTATGTTTGGTAACTCTGTAAGTAATAGAAGTTTTTCTTTTCTAGATGGTGTTAAAGGAAATCATCATTCCTTTTCGCATCACATGAATAATCCTGACCTGATGGAGCAATACTTGAAAATATCGGTTTGGCATGTGGAGCAATACGCTTACTTTTTACAAAGACTGAAAGACATCAAAGAGGGAGATAAAACACTGTTAGACAATTCTATGGTATTATTTACCTCAGATTTAAGAGATGGGAATCGCCATTCACCTAGAGATTTACCTATCATTATTGGAGGCCATGGGGGAGGAAAAATAAAGCAAGGACAAAACTTGAACTTTAAAGAAGAGACGCCGCTTGCAAACCTGTATCTGACAATGCTTCAATCTCAAAATTTTGATATGAAGCAGTTTGGAGATAGCACCAACACACTTGGTTCTTTAATGTCATAAATACTTCATCGAAAAATCTTATAATGCCTGATAAACCACTCGAGCGGTTTCTGACGAAGCCTGTTACTATTATATTTTTTGGCGTATTTGGTTTGCTACTTTTTGGGTTGAAATTCTTAAATATTACATTAGAATCACCCGTTTTGCTTACCATTGGTCGTTTTCATCCTATTTTATTGCATTTCCCTATAGTCTTAGTTTTGATAGTACTAGGGGCGGAGTTCCTGCGTTTTTTTAAACTCATCCAAATAGAAAATAGGGTATTATTTTATTCTTTTTTGATAATTATCCTGCTTACTTTAATCTCTATATTTTCTGGCTATATGCTTTTTGCTTCAGGAGAATATTCAGGATATCTGATGGAGCAGCATTTTAATGGAGCCCTTATAACGGGCTGTCTATTGTTTCTGAGTTTTGCATTTTTTGTATACCATTGGAAGTATCAAAAACTATATTGGATTTATTTATTGGCATTAATAGGAACCAATGTAGCGGCACTTTATACGGGCCATCAGGGTGGTAATTTGACACATGGTCAAAACTATTTAACGGAGTATTTGCCGATGATAGGAAAAGAAATAGAAACCGAACCTAAATCAGATTCTATTCAGTACTTATATGAAGATATAATCCAACCCATTTTCGAAGCAAAATGTGAGGGCTGCCACTCTACTTTAAGGGCCAAAGGGAATTTTTCTGTAAGCTCTTTTGAAGATTTATTCAAAGAAGGCAAGAGTGGGAAGATAGGTTTGAAGCATTTTTTACCAGATGAAAGCGAGCTTTTTTTGAGGGTTATTATGCCAGATACCGTTTCAGACCGTATGCCACCAGCCGGTAAAACGCCCTTAGATTTAAAAGAGATAGCGATTTTGAAATATTGGATTGCCAATGGAGCCAAAATGAAACAGCCTTTGGCAGATAGTACTACGGCTGATAGTACAAAATTAGAGATGGAATTGTTGGTAAATCAGCTAGAGCCAGCACTGAAAAAGTACCGCTTTAATGTCCAGAAATCGGCATTGAATGCTGAGAAACTAGCAGCAGAATTGGAATATTTGGCCACCGACATGGAAGTGGTTATAAAAAGAGATGAGACTGCAGAAGGCGAAATGTATACACTGTCTACCACCTTTCCTCCTTCGCCTTTTGGCAGTGAAAAACTGGAGCAGTTAAAGCCTTATTTGGACGTTTTTACTAAGGTGTCTTTAGTGTCTTCACAGATAGATGATGCAGATTTATACCTGATAGCTCAAATGAGCAATTTGAAAGAGCTTTATCTCCAAAAGACAAAGTTAAACGGCAGTGGATTGATTCATTTGAGTAAGATGGAAAACCTGAAAGTTTTAAACGTGTCTTTTACGAAAGTGGATGATAAAGCACTGTTAGATTTGGTGAAATTTCCAGCTTTAAAGGAGGTTTATTCCTATAGTACAGAAACCACTAAAGACGTCATTATAGCATTACAGAAATACAAGCCCACGCTACAGATTCATGCAGAGGAAGGGCCTTATTTTTAAGAATATTGTCTGAATTAGGACTTAAAGAGAGGCTGTATCACACTTTTGAGACAGCCTCTTTGAATTTAAAGACGAAATAAACACTTTTGAATGTTCTCTGTTAGCTTGTTTAATACCAAATAATAGAAATTGGACGGAAACCGATATAATTCATCCTTTAATGGAAGATATGGTGGAAGTTTAACCTTTGGTCGCGAATTTTCTTTGAGGAAAAAACGAGTTAAACAATCTAGTTTCAGGGTTTTGACAAATGGAGGCTTTCTATACTCTGAGCCCGATGTTATTCTTTCTGACAAATACAATACTTTTATTCCTGAAATTTCTACGTATAATACTTTTAAAGCACAAGCGTATAAACGGATAGATGCTAGGGTTGCTTACCGATTTAACGGCTTAAAAACGTCAGGTCAAATAGGACAATGATATTCAGAATGTAAGCGGGTATCAAAACTACTCTCGTGCGTACTATAACCTTGACACCAAAACTATAGAACTACAGAAAAAGGGTACAGGATTTACGCCTATTGCTAGTTTGGCATTGGAGATATGAGAGACACGGGAATATTTCAGTAAAGCTGACTTTAGTTACACGGGCTTATTTCAGCTTTAAAACTACCTGTGGTATTTGGTTTAACTATAAAACCAGAATTTGTTTCAGTATTTGGTAGCAATAGGATGCTGCTATTTGATTTCAATGTTACTTTTGAATTTCCAAGTACTTTATTAGTCGCAGAAATCTCTAGGTTGGATTTTTGTATATAGGTTCCGGCATGATAATCATCTATGGAGCTTGTGAGTTTTACCTCGTTGTCACAATTAGAAATATTGCAGTTATCAAAATAGTTTGCTGGGAAACGAATTCTACCAATGTTCGTACTCTTGGTATCATTATTTACTTTGGTGAAACTCCCGGCAAAAAATAAATCGTTTCCAATAATCGTACTGCTTCTTGTTATGCCATAAACTGCTGAACAATATGAACCGGATGGAACGAAGGCATTTGTGGAAAGGTCAAACTGAAATAGGTTTCTACACGTGCCTATATAATCAAATCTAAAATCTCCACCAGTAAACAATATACATCCTTTCGAGCTTATATTATTTATGGGTATACCCCAAGGAATGATGGTAGAGCCAATGTTTTTACTACCAGTTAAAGGGTCGACCCCGGCAATTAAAAAACTTGTTGTCCCTGCGACACGTGAAAAAGCACCTCCCAACCATATATTTCCTCCTTTGGGGTGAATGGAATGAACACTCGAACTTGTATTAGGATTCCAGCCTGTAAGCGTTAGGTTAGGAATATTGTAAGATGCAGCGTAATTTCTTGTTTGACCACTAATAGAAAAAAAATCACCTCCTACAAAAAGTTGGTCATGAGAAATATTCATTGTTCTAACTTCATAATTAGGATTTGGAGCCCAGCTGTTTAACATTCCTGTTGTTTTATCTATTGCAAAGAGGTTTACTCTATTTAGTCCCCCAGTAGGTTCTTTTAAAGACCTTCCGCCTATAAAAACCAATTGGTCGCTAACTTCAATGGCACTTATCTGCCCTCGATCTCCCATTCTTGGCGGATACCAGTTTAGAATATTACCCGTGTTCACATTAAATCCCAAAATAGAATAATCGTCAAGGGCCTGCCAACTTATATCACCACCCAAATAAAGGTTTTCTCCAGATAACTTCATACTGTAAATGGGAGTGTCATAATAAAAGTTGGGATTAAAGGCTAAAACAGTTTCATTAGACGTATTATACATATAAACCCCATTTCTTTTAATACCATTTAGATGGGTAAATTGTCCTCCAATAAGAATCTTACTATTGGAAGCAGACATGGTCCATATATAGTTGAATATTTGATCAACAGGGTCTGGAAACCAATTTTGAAGGTTACCAGTAGTGATGTCTAATTTTACAACACCAATAATTTTTCGTTCTAAAAATTCTTCATTATTGACTTGGTTGGTTAGATATACCTTTTCAAAGTTAGAACCAGTGATAAATAGGGAATTCCCTACCACAACCATATCTTTCGCATCAGCAATCATGTTGAAATATTTCATCCATGAGTATCCAGAAGCATAAGGGATATTAGGGTTGTTCAAATTTACCGTGCCTAGGTTAATAGCTGTTACTCGGGTATCGAAAGTACCATTGGAAAACACAAATAAAGTATTGTCTTTTATTTGTAAACATTTCACCCAGGCAGCCCAATAAAGATAATCGCCATTATTTCCGAATAATCCACCAGAGGTGAAGAGATAATCGAAGCTTTGTCCTGAAAGTGTATCAACAATGGCACAGCCATGTTTAAAGTTACCTGGGAACTCACCATTGTTAAAAGCACCGCCAATAATTATTTTATCATTATAAAAAACAAAGTCAGAATAATGTGTAAAATTAACCCAGTTTGGCCTAGGATTCCATGATCTTACTAGGCCTGTGCCTATTACTATAGATGCGGCATCTTCTCTGGCTATACCAGCTACTTCACCAAAATTACCAAGTATGTACAAGGAATGCCCTTTGGCATAAATCCTTTTAACGTTTGTGGTACCAACTGAAATAGTGAGAGCTGGAACCCAGGTTTGAATTACCTTATTAGTAACATTGATAGCTGCTAATTTATCAACAGTTTGCCCATCAATTGTATAGGGCACATCCGAGCCGATATACAAAACTCCGTTATGATATAAAATATGATTGATAAGTGGCGATGAAAGCGTAAGGGAGAAATTAGCTTCAAATGTATTATTTGCTAATATATGTTCAATGCGGGTTCTGGAATTGTTAGAGTTTTCAGATTCTTTGAAAAAACTACCTAAAATGTAAAAACCACCATTTCCATCAGAGGTACTACATTTAATGCTACCATTTATTTTTGGAAATAGTAAATCTGGCTCATGGGTCTCGGGTGAAAGTAAAGCCCCCCCGCCAGTATATTTTCCTACGTGATTAAAGTTTCCACCTACAATTAGCGTGTCACCCTTGGCAATAATTGAATTGATTGGTCCATCAGGTGAGTAAGTTGGTGGTATTAGTGTTTGCCCATGGGATAACGAAATACAGGTAAAAAGTAGCAGAAAGGCTTTTATGTTTTTTTTCATGTTAACAGTAGAAGAGAATGTTTAAATTCGGCTTTTGGGAAACTGAATAATCTATTAGTAAAATTTTCTTTAGAATTCCTGTCAAACATGTTGATATAAAAGAATGTTTCAATTCAAATTATATCGATTCAGGGTCAACCAAATTTCGCTGTAAATTCTCAATTGCCATCTGTCAACAAACCTAATACGCCATATTCCTAATGAATGAATTGAATTTCTTAAGGAAGGCTTTTTGAGAAAGAAATGATTATCTCACATATTTGATTTATTGTTCTTTATGAGTTCATTTTTAAAGTAGTAGGTTTGATGTCATTCGCGATTTATTAAAAGAATGAAATTCGTGAATTAAGCCTCCTGAATCTGTGTTAATGTCTTTCTGAATTCTAAGTGCATAATGCTTCTTTTTAGCATTTGGCTTAGTCTCTTTTTCTTCTTGATATAGGTATTACAGCACCATTAGACATGGTAAGGGAATGGCTTTCCTTTGAAACAACATGATCTAGATTCACTAAATACCCACGATGTACCCTTTTGAAATTATAGTTAAGAAGCTGCTCTTCATATCTCAGAAGGGTATATGAAAAAATCAGGCTTTTTTGATTCAAAAGGATAAGTTCTGTATAGTTCAAGTGCGACTTTAGAAATAGAATGTCGTGAGGTTCTATTTTAGTTTTTGTTCTGAGGTTTAGCATATTTGGATAAAGTTTTTTAACATCAAACCGCTATTTGAAAATGCCAAACGCAAAATGAATTACTTAAAACTGCCAACTAAAACCATTTTGAAATTTCCACTTCCTGCATTTGTATCGCGAGGCGACATATTAATGGTGTAAGTGCCGGCTGTGACCTTCAATACGCCATCTAGAAGACCATCATTTGGGGTGCTAGTATTGCTAGCAATTTTAACTCCTTTTGGGTCAAATATTTGATAAGAAAACCTGTAATCAGAGCTGGAGATTTCATAATCCAAATATGAATTATCCTCATTTATTGTTATTTCATATTTCTTAATGTCTTTTCCAGAAGCCCAGTTGCCATTAATAACTTTCTCAGACGTAACTTTTTTCTTTAAGTCTTTAATTTTTCCAACAATATTTAAGTCATAACTACCCTTAGAATACCTTTTAAATGTAGCCGCATGCAGTGAGTAAACACCTTTGTTTAGTTTGGAAACGAAATATTGACTTCGTTTACTTAGTAATGATTCTGAAATAATTCGAGTACCATTATTATCATATAAATACAAAGCAACTTCAGTGTCTTTTGAACTTAAATTCCCATCAATAAAGGTGTTATCTTCGGTGACCTCGAAGCTATAAACGTGATTTTTGGGAGAAATTTCTTTTCCGCCTCCCCCGTTTTCTCCCCAGCTAGACTCACCAGGGTTGAGTATTGATGAAGGAATCAGTGTAATTGTTTTTTTAACCCCAGCCACTTTTAGATCAAATTTTCCAACACCGTTTCGCTCTGCCAGAATGGAAATGCGGTACTTACCTTGATTTAAAATAGTTTCGTATGAAACACTTTTATCGGAGGCCGATTGCCAAACTCTTTCATTATTTAAATCATAAATTAAAAATCTAACATTCAAATCTGATGAAATTAAAGCATATGAGATTTTTTGATTATTTGATTCTACCTCATACTCAAGTTGGAAATTTTTGAAAGATTCAGATTCATTGAGTCCACCAGCACCTCCGTTTTCTGCTGTCCAGATACCAGTATAGGTAGATATTGGTAAAGGATTATCTGGGTCAGGATTATTAGAATCAGGGTCGGGTTCTACCGAAGAAGAAGAGCATGAATTAATAAATAAAAGAAATGGAATTAGTATCAGGCTAAAAGTTTTCATGGCCATGGAGATTTTAATTTATTGTTTGTTTTTCTTAAAAAGAGGCTTTTTGAAAAGTTTTCCTGTCGTTTTTTTGTTTTCTACCATAGTAGCGGTAAGGGCTCCCGCACCTGCTCCTGCTACAGTACCAATTGCTGCTCCTCCTAATCTGTTATTTTTAGCCACAGCGGCACCCACCGCAGCCCCAGAAACAGCTCCAATAGCTATTCCTTTTTGTACATTATTCAGCTTTACTTTCTTGACTTTGTTCGCTAAGTATTCTAAATCAGACTGCTCTTTGTAGGTTACATTTACCTTAGGTTTTTCTGGTAATTTATCTTGCTGTAAGTCTTCAGATGGTCTTTCATTACAGGAGAGAATGGAAACGAATAGGATTAGTGAGTAGATAATTTTCATAATAATATGGTTTAATTTAAACGTGGAAATTTCATTTTTTTTGCAATAGCTTAGTTCCTAAATAAGTCTTAATAACTGGTCGTATTTTCTAATTGCATTCAGGGCTTTAAGTAGTAGTGGTTTCGTTAACTTTAAATTCTAAACCAAATTTGAATGCAAAATGTGGTTTCTTTTTGCGTGAATTTTAATATGCAGCAATAACTTAATGAGATAAGGAGAAATCCTAACGAGTGCTTTTTTCGATAAAATAATTATTATCTGACTAGCTTATTTTAATTCTATTTTTGATTAGATTTCCTATATTTTAACATGTAAGTAATTGAAATATAGGATTCTAATTTTTCTATCTTTTAGTTTAGCAACCACCGCACAAACCTATTCTCCACATGATGAAGGGCGTCTAAAATATTGCTTAGACTTAGAGAAATTGGGCATTGAAAGTAAGCAACCCAGCAAAGTGGCTGAGTCCTATTATATCAGAGGAAAAGTAAAGGCCGCTTATTTTGAGTTGGAGGAATCTAACAGGTGGTTTATAAAAGCTGCTAAAATTCAAGAAAAGATAAAGGATGCTAAGGGAGCGGCTAAAAGTTATCTTGAGCTAAGCTCCAATGCTCTTTTAACCCATCAGTCCAAACATTATCTTTTTTGGGTTAATGAACTTGAAAAGTTGATGAAAAGTAACAAATTGACAGTAAACCAATCTCAATTATATGAAAGAAAAGCTTTTTTTTATTTGACTCCATGGCATGACGATGTTAAATATGAGAAACCCGCCTACGATTCAGCAATTGTCTACTTTCAGAAATTGATCCAAACTAGCATGCCACCTATTACGTTGGCAGATTCTCAAAATGTAAGCACTGGTATGTATCAAATTGGTACAACGAAACAATCTTTGGGTCATAAAGATGCCATAAGTTATATTAAAAAGTCGTTGGATTATTATCCAGGCTCGAATTATAAACTTTTAACGAATTACTTATCTCAATCCGACTATTATTTCCGTCATAATCAACTAGATAGTGCATCTTCTTTAGTAAAGAAGACATTGATCGTCTACGATACAATGGATAAACTAGATAGACCTATTAGTATGCATTTTTATAGTGTTATGCACCAGTATTTTACCAGAATAGAAAAGAATCCTGAAAAAGCAGAACATTATAGTAATTTAATTAACCAAATCAGTGAAGAAATTAGAATAATAGATCAAAAAGCAGCGATTAGTAAGTTAAATATTGAATATCAAACAGAGAAAAAGGAAGAGTTGATAAATCAAAAGGATAAGGAATTGATGATTCAAAAGCGAAACATTATTCTCTTAATATTGGGTCTAGTCTTAATTTCTGTGCTTGCCCTATTTTTTTACAAACTCTCTCAAAAAAACAAAAAACTCAGTCATAGAAACAAGCTTCTTATACAGGAAGTTAACCACCGTGTAAAGAATAATCTGCAGGTGATTTCAAGTTTATTAAATCTACAAAATGATGAAGTCGTTGATTTAAAAGCTCGCAAACTGTTAAACGAAAGCCAGCTTAGAATACAGACTATGGCCATGATTCATAGCAAGCTATATGATTCAGAATCTCTTGAGTTAATTGAAATGGAACCGTTTATAGAGGAACTTTCAGAGGCTATTTTTCAAAGTTTTGGGTACGATAAAGTGATTTTAGAAAGTGATATTAAACTTAGTACTTTAGAGGCCGACCTGGCCATCATTTTAGGCTTAATTATGCATGAGTGGCTTACCAATATTTGTAAATATGCCATTGAACTGGAGAAAGAAAATAGAATACAGATTGGGCTCTTTCCAGAAAATGATGGTAGCTATTGTCTAATAATTAAACATTCTGGCGAGACCAAAGTAGCCACCAAAAGTAACTCAGCATTCGGCTATAACTTAATAAGCATGCTTGTGGAACAAATAAATGGACAAATGATTAATGATAGACTGGGCATTCTTGAAAAAATAACCTTTAGAAATAGATAAATGGAAATTCTGATTGTAGAAGATGAGGCTATAACGGCCTTGGACCTCAAAAAAACACTAGAGAAATGTGGTCATAAAATAGCGGCCACTGTTAAAAATTATAGTGAAGCTATTGCGGTTTTGGACAGGCAATCCGTGGATTTAGCCTTAATAGATATAAAGTTAAGAAACTCCTCTGGAGATGGAATTCAGATAGCAAAGTATATATGTGAAGGTGTAAATATTCCTTTCATTTTCCTTACATCCAATTCCGACGAATTTACCTTCAAACTAGCCAAAGAATTAAGACCAGCAGCCTATTTGCTTAAACCTTTTAAACACCAAGAGTTAGCTTTTCAGGTAGAACTGGCTTTTGAACATTATAAAATAAATGAAAGCAATATTCATCCTAGTACATCAGAGAGTGTCTATTTCCCAACAGGTGGAGGCCATAAAAAGATCAATAAATCTGAAGTGGTCTATCTGAAAGCCGAAGGAAATTTTACTTTTCTTTATTTAAAAGATGGAACTAAGATTGGAGTTACAGGCAACTTAGGGTACTACCTTCAATTTTTTCCGAGCTCTAACTTTTTTCAAATACATCGTTCCTATCTCATTAATACAAACTACATCAATAAGATAGAATCTGAAACGATATACTTGAATAATACTTCGGTAAATTTCCCAATTTCCTTAAGTCGGAAAAATGAATTTCTAAAACGCTTGGCTATTATAAAGACTAAATAGATAGGGATGTATTGTCTTAAATTTTTGATGTGCTTAGGCAACTCGGATTTATGACCTTTCCTCATTGGGGATTAAGTTTTGCTTATCCGAAATACTCAATTGGAAATATGATTACACGGAAAAGAGATTTTAGCAATCTTTTATCTCAAAGCTCTACTGACCTAGAAATCTCTTTACGGCATAGCAAAGTTGACTACTTGTTAATCACCATAATGTTAAATTTGGCACCTGTAGGAATCGTTGAGGAATCTAAATTTATGAGCTTCCATTTCTCCAATAAAGCATCATAAAAAACACCTACAGGCGAGGAGTTATACACGAAATTCTCTGTGTATCCTATGTAATGTGTTACTAGAAGCATGGCGTTATAGTTTGCATTACACAGCACATTGTCAATAATGGAAACAGAGCCACCGTCATTAATTCCTGGATTGACTTCATGAATAAATACGGATTTATCAGTACCCGATACTTTTATTGAGGTATTCTTTAAATCTATCGTACCTTTTTGCGGAGATATTTCTACTGACTGTGAGAAAGACTTTATGGTGAGTAGACTAAGTATGGTTAATATGATAATTGTTTTCATGTTTTTATGATTTTTTTGAATCAAAAAAACACACAAATAAATATATATGCTACGGTATTCTGAGTGTTTTATTTTAAGGTTTTTCTTACAAAAATAATCAAAGGCAGCAGTATCGTATACCCAATAAAAAAAGGAATAATCAAGGTCATTTTGCCAAAGGCCAAAAAGAGGGCTATGAGTAATAGCTGAGAACCTAGTCCGTATATAGAAACCAAACTCATGAACCAGTTGGGATACTTTTTTGAGCGGTGAGCATTGTTATCTAAAGCTTGAATGGTGCGGTCAAAGAAGCTGTACAGAACCTGAAATATTAGAAACATGATATTGACAGTACTTTGTTTTTCGCCGTTAAAAGCCTTTGGTGCTTTTTGCTCAAAAACTTTACTCGTTTGGTCGCCATCCACACTGATATTTCGAAGTATTACATAATAATAATTATACAATGTACCTTGCATCTGCACACAAATGAACGCCAATAGAGTCAGCCAAAGCGGCGATTGACTTAAGTATCCAATTAGTAGTAGGAGAATTAAATTCAGGATAATGTCAAAAATGCTATCTAGGTATCTGCCTACATAGGAGGGTGTATTCTTTTGTCTTGCCAGCTCACCATCTGCTGCGTCAAGAACTGACTTTAGGATGAGGAAAAGCCCTGCGAGAATGAAATAGCCTTTAAAAATGCCATATACAGCCAATAGGCCTGATACACCAAAAGCCAGCGTAAGCTGAATGGGCGTTACTTTGGTATTGATTAAACCCGACACAATAAGCTTGGCTAGTGGCCTTCCGTAATCAGAAAAGTCAAGAAACTTATTTACAGGAGATAGTTTGGACATTAATTAGGATAGGGTGTCAAGAAAATTCCACTATAAAAATCTAGGTGTTTAGAGTAGAACACTCCAAAGGAGATAAAGATTGCACTGAGCTGATTCTGTTAAAGTAAGAGGTCTATTTTAGTTCTTAAATAATCCTGAAAATAGAACTGGCATCTCCGTCTCAAATCGCATTTCAGATTTTGTGATGGGATGGGTAAATGCTAGCACCCATGCATGAAGGCCCAAGCGTTTAATAGGATTACTAGAGGCACCATATTTGTTGTCGCCAATCACAGAATGCCTAATATCTTGCATATGCACACGTATTTGATTTTTACGCCCGGTTTCCAAATCTACCTTCAAAAGACTGTAGTTTTTTGACGTTTTTAGCACTTCGTAGTGTGTAATCGCTTTTTTTCCTTTGGTGGCATTTTGAGAAGAATAAACAATAAAGGCTTTGCTTTCACTCAAGTAAGAAGTAATAATGCTTTTTGTTATTTTTACATGGCCTTCTACCACTGCTAAATAGCTTCTTTCTAGGATGTTATCATTCCAGTTTTCCTGAAGCATCTTCTGTGTTTTTTGACTTTTAGCATACATCATGATACCAGAGGTTTCTTTGTCTAACCTGTGAATTACAAAAATTCGATTACTGGGATTTTGTGTTTTAACGTATGTGCTTAGAATACTGTATGCGGTGTTATCTTTTTGCTTGTTTGTGGCTATGGATAATGTTCCAGCTTCTTTATCAATGACTATGAGGTGTTGGTCTTCAAATACTATTTTGAGTCCTTGAAGCTTCTGATTATAAGACTGCTTATCCTTCCTTATTTCTACTTTTTGCCCAATTTTCAAGAGCTGGTTGTATTGACTTGTAGCTTCGTTATCTACAAAAACCTGTTTATCTCGCAGCATGTTTTTGACCACATGGCGGCTCTTACTTGGCATTACAGAAATCAAGAAAATCAATAGTTCTTTTTCTTCTGTAACATCGAAGTGGTTGGAGTCGGTCTTCTTTTTAATCATTAATTTTCTTCATTACCAGATATTTCGGGCTTTCAAAGGTATGAGTTAATTCTTGCTTAAAATTTAAACATGGCGGATAGTTGACTTTTCATAGCAAACTAGGCCTTTGAAATAATTATAATGAAAGGGTAGCTTTTCCTGATTAAGTATTACTTGTGAGTTTAATTGATGTATCTTACCAAACAATTGATTATCAGTCGATATTAATCACCATCTCCGCTTTAAATAGTAGCAGTCTTCTCTGATTATTGAAACCTAGCCGTCATCTTAATGCCTGATAGCTGGTAAGTAAACTCTTATTTTCACGTGCCTTGCTGCTCATTTCATTAATGATGCTTGGCCTCAATCAAAAGAAATATCTTATGGTATTATCAACAATGGGCGTTATCGGAACTTCCAAAAAAGAAGACGAAAGACGCGTCCCTATTCATCCAGAACATTTAAATCGGCTTCCGGAAAACGTTCGTAGAAAACTGATTTTTGAAAAAGGATATGGCAAGCCATTCAATATAGATGATGAAAAAATTGCCAGTCAAACGGGTGGCGTAGCTTCTAGAAATGAAATTTTGACCGATATAGGATCGGCCATTATCGCTAAACCAATTTTGTCTGATTTAAAGCAGTTAAAAGTAGGTGGCATTATATGGGGATATCCTCATTGTGCACAGCAAAGTGATGTTACACAAACGGCTATTGATAGAAAATTAACGCTGATTGCTTTCGAAGATATGTTTGTTTGGTCGCCAAGTGGCACTGTTGGTAGGCATACCTTTTATAAAAATAACGAGATGGCGGGTTACTGTGCGGTAATTCACGCTTTACAGCTCAAAGGAATAGATGGGCATTACGGCAATCAAAGAAAGGTGAGCATATTTAGCTTTGGTGCGGTGAGTAGGGGAGCTATTTATGCTTTAAAAGCTCATGGCTTTAGAGATATCACCATATATATTCAAAGACCCGACCATGAAGTGCGAGAGGAAGTTTTAGATGTAAGTTATGCTCGTATTCAGAAAGGTGGAGCAAATGAACCACGACTAAAAGTGGTGGAACATGATGGCTCAGAGCGTTCTCTTTTTGATTTGATAAGCGAGTCTGATATCATTATTAATGGTACTTATCAAGACATTGACGACCCACTTAATTTTGTGCTAGAGGAAGAAAAAGCCTGCCTAAAACCTGGGACTTTGATTATTGATGTAAGTTGTGACGAAGGCATGGGTTTTTACTTTGCCAAACCTACTACATTCAAAGAACCCATAATTAATGTAGATAAGGTAGATTATTATGCGGTAGACCATACACCAAGTTACTTCTGGGAAAGTGCTTCTCGCTCTATCTCAGCAGCCTTAGTTGTTCATTTGCCATCAATGTTAGCTGGACCAGAAGGTTGGGAACAAAACAGTACGCTTAGAAATGCCATAAATACCGACCAAGGAAGAATTATGAAAGATTCAATTCTTAGGTTTCAAAACCGTGAGGCAGAATATCCTCATTTGTTACAGTAATTAAGTTATACTGAAATAAGACAAAAAGGTGAATTCCGAATTGCCAAAAAAATCTGTTTGAAGCACGGTTAAAATTCATTTCCCATAATATTCTTGGAATTAACTATATAATGAATTTTAACAGTGCAAGTTTATTTTGGTAATGGTTTTTGCTTCGTTTTTGCCCAAACAAAAATGAAGGGCCGTCTGCCAAGACAAGAAGGTGCTATTTGAAGCAAAGCCGATGTTTTCAGCTATTCTAGCTAAAACTTTGTACTCAAATTCGATTAATAAGGTGTAATATTTTTTTTTAAACCACTTGTTTGCTTTTTCAATAAGCCATGATTTGAACCTAAAAGTGGCTTTTAGCTTGTTTGAGTATTTTAATTAAGCCTTTTCGGCCAATTGCTTTAACTTTTCATTCATTGCTATGAAGCCATTTTTAGTGTTTTTATTCAATTGTGATTTGAAAAGAGGTACCAATATTCCTTTAAAAATTTCACTTTGAATAAAGGTAGTAGTTCCGTTTCCGTTATCTGTGAGTTCAAATTTATGTTTTCCGTCAAAAAGCCCTGAAAATAAAAGGTGCCCTAACCAGGTCAATTCCTTATTCTTAACGAAAGTCAAAATGGTTGGTTTGAAAGTCATTTCATGTGAATCTGGAGGAGCTATTTTAGCTGTGATTTTTTGACCTACAGCCACAAGACCAGTAACTGATTTTATAAAAGGGTTCCAATTTGGATATGCCTCAAAATTGGTAAGAATGCCCCAAACTTTTTCGGGAGATGCGTTTATCGTAATTTCTGTTTTGATTTCGAATGCCATTGTTTATGTCTGTTTATCGGTAATTGTGAATAGCTATTTGTCTTTTGAAACACAAATATCTAAACCAATTAGCTGCTTGTAATTGACATAAATCAAGAAATCAATCGAGCTGTTTTCTTCTTATTCTGCTGAAGGTTTCTGGCGTCATCCCCAGTAAGGAAGCGATGTGTTGAAGTGGGACTTGATGGAATAATTCTCGATTTTGCTCAAAAAAGGTGTTATATCTTTCTTCTGCAGTCATAGAGAGATGTCCGAAAATTCTATCTTCCATGAGGGTAAAGCAGCGAACAATAAATAGCTTCTCCAAATGATGCCATTCAGGAATAAGTGTACCAATTCTGTTGTAAGCGTCTCTACTGATGGCATAACATTCGGTATCTACCAGAGCTTGAATATTCCACCTAGATGGAGTTTCAAAAACCAAACTAGAAAGGTCGGTTGCAAATTGACCTTTTGAGGAAATCCATTGCGTAATTTCTTTTTCCTCCGTTTCTACAAAAACTCTCAAAAGCCCAGTCTGCACAAATCCTAACTTATCTGATTGACGCCCTGCTCTCAAAAAGAACTCCCCTTTCTTTATGAAAAGAGGTTTAAACAAAGCACTTATTTTTTTTAGCTGGTCTGCCTTTACCACACCAAAGTAAGATTTTATGTATTCTTCGAGTTGGTTTGTCATTTAAATTGATTGTTTACTTTATTCGTTTTATTGGAAATGAATTATAATAGAGGAAGCTTACAAAACCTTTGACAAGGTATTCTTTTAGATGTTGGTTTGCCCAAACTCTAAACTGTGTGCCTCGTTTGCTTCGAACCCTAAAACCAATCGCCAGAACCATCTCAAGCGAATAAAAAGTAACCTTATAGTCTTTACCATCGCTGGCAGTTGTTAAGTAATCCTTAATAACTGAATCTGGCTGTAATTCATTGTTTTTGAGTATGTTAGATATGTGTGTACTGATGTTTGGTATTGAGGTCCCAAAAAGCTGTGCCAGTTGATTTTGGTTCATCCATACCATTCCATCTTTGGCATAGAGTGATACCGATGCTTTTCCATCGGTGGTATTATAAATGATTATATTTTGCTGTGTCTTGTCCATGATTTGCAATTTGCATAAAAATCATAAGGAATTCTATAAAGACCAAAAGCATAAACTATAGCTCATACAAATCTTAGAAAATGTCACCTCATCCCAATGCCTCCTTCAAAATACTAAACGATTTCAATTTAGCCTCCAAATCATAGATGTGCGAAGTGACTATGAGTTCGTCAATGGCAGTGTCTTCTATAAATCCGCTTACCTTGGTTTTGATACTTTCTTTGTTTCCTACAAAAGTGCAGGCCAGCATGTTGTCCACCGTATGCTTGATTTCTGGAATCTGATATCCTTCTGGAACTTCTTTTAGCGGTCGAAGTGGCTTTCTTGTGTTCGTAATAATGCCTATAATTAAGCTTATTAGGCTGTTTAAAAGAATGGTGGCCTCTTCCTCCGTGTTTGCGGCTAAAACATTGACACATGCCATTACGTATGGTTTTGCCAGTGCTGCAGATGGTTTGAAGTTGCTCCTGTAGATAGCTATGGCCTGTCTAAACTGGGCAGGAGCAAAGTGAGCGGCAAAGGCATAAGGAAGACCAAGTTTTGCAGCCAAATAAGCACTGTCTGTACTAGAACCAAGAATGTATAGCGGAATATCTAGTCCTTCACCAGGAAAAGCACGAACCTTTGCAGTGCTATTTTCTTTGCTAAAATATCGCTGTAAATGTCCAATGTCCTCAGGGAAGTTTTGAGAAGCATTCATGTTGTTCCTTCTTAGTGCCCAAGCCGTTTCTTGGTCAGAACCAGGAGCACGTCCCAAACCCAAATCTATTCTGCCAGGATACATGGTTTCTAAAGTGCCAAACTGCTCTGCTATAACCAGCGGACTATGGTTTGGAAGCATTATTCCCCCAGAACCTACACGTATTTTGCTGGTTTTTCCTGCCACATGGCCTATCAAAACAGAAGTGGCGGAGCTGGCAATGTACTCCATGTTGTGGTGCTCTGCCATCCAGATTCTAGTGTAACCTAAGGCCTCTGTATGTTGAGCTACTTTTACCAAGTTATCTATAGCAATCTTGTGATTTCCGCCGTCTACTACGGTGGCTAATTCAAGAACTGAAATCGGTGTTTTTTTCATTAGTTGTCGATGATATCTATTAAAACCTCAAAGCTTTTTAGAAAGTTTACTAGATGTGGGTATATGTTTGAATCATGATGGTTTGCTCTATGTTTTGTCATGTTTTTTGCTTTAGGGCAAAAAAGCACGCCAAAAAATGGCTTGGGTTGAGGAGGCTTTTTACCAATGTCTTGTCCCTATGGGACATGATGGAAGGGCTTTTAATAAGAAGAATTGAAAGAAAACACCCCGTAGGGGTAAACATCGGTGTTTTTGTCATATTTTTTGCTTTAGAGCAAAAAAACACGCCCAAAAACGGGGTTTTGATTGGTGAGCCTTTTACCGATGTCTTGCCCCTACGAGACATTACAGTTGTCAGGTTTCAAAAAATGTTTGAAATAATGGTGCCCCGTAGGGGTACAACATCGGTAGAACAATGCGTTAACAAGGTATAACGTTGCCCCATAGGGGTAAAACATCGGTTGCCGCGGGTAAAACCCGTGGTATAATATCGTATGAATACGAATATGGTATTTGGCGGAATTTTGGTCTTAAAAACCAAAATCGTGACAAATGTATGCTTGATAAATTAATACAAAAAAAAGACGAACCTCATTTTGAGATTCGCCTTTTAAAGTAAACGATTCGATAATGTTAGTTCATCTTCTTCGCAGTAACATTAAACATGCCCATTAGGCTACCTTTTAGGTTTTGCTCATCTTCTTTTTTAAGAACCACATTAAGGTCATAATTCATCATATTGAAATAGATGGTTACACTATCTTCTGTTTCTTCTACTTTGTCAAGAGCTACGGCTTCCGAACCAGCTTCTGCAGATGTGATAGTCCCCGTTAATTCTCCATCCTTTCTTTCTAAGTTTAGTACTAATTCGGCGTCTCCCTGCGGAGTACCTATAAAGGTGGTCTTCCAGTTTCCTGCGAAGAAATCAACTTTTTCAATCACACGTTCCGATGTCACATCAATCATGTTCATCAGTTTACCGCTTAGGTTATTGTCACCTTCTTTGCTCAAAGTCACGTTAAGGTCATAGTTCATCATATTGAAATAGATGGTGATGGCCTCTTCGGTTTCTTCTATTTTATCTAATGCCACAGTTTCAGCATCTGGCATATCCGGTGTAATACTTCCTACTAAGTTTCCATCTTTTCTAGCGATGTCTAAAAGCAATTTGACATCTCCCTGAGGAGTTTCTACAAACTTGGTATTCCATTTTCCAACGAAGAAATCGGCATGACTTGATTTTGGAGCTTGAATAACTTCACCTTCAGCTAGCATTTTAAATTCAATGCCCATCACTACCATCATGGACTGTGAACCCGCATCAGGATTTACAAAAACGGCATATAGGTCTTGTAATTTATCTGCTGTTCCTTCTGGTAAAATAATATCAGCGGTTATAAATTTTGGTTCAAAACTCATGGCTTCGCTAGGTTCTAAAAACGCTGTTTGACCAATTAGCTTGCCTTTTGCACTACCCAGTCTTATTTGAACACGTCCACCAGCGGCATTTAACTGAGGTTTTGGTGCAGTAGCGGCAAATTCTATCGCTTTAATTCCTGAAAGGTCAACTTGCTTTAAGACCATAAAGGCTCCATTTTTAGAAGGAATGGCCAGTTTATTTCCACCAAAGGCCATTTTGTTGATGTCTTCATAAACATCAAAGTCATGAGGTCCTAAGTTAGAATTTCTTAATACAAAAGACTGCTCAGAGCGAAGCGATGGCATGCCCATGGCTCCTTGGTCTTCGTAAGATGCACGAACTATAAATACGCCTTGCCCTTTATCAGCAGCAGGTATTTTGGCAGCAAATGTTCCTTTTACAGGAAGCGTTTTGCCCGCAGGCTTATCATTGGCAATGTTTAAAATATATTTCACCATTTCAGAAGCATCTTCTGTAGATAAAGAGGGGTGACCTGCCATGGCAGTTTCTCCCCAAACACCGCTTCCGCCAGAAATCACTTTCTTGGTTAGCGTTTCTAAAGCAGCATTGTCGCCTTTATATTTTGTGGCTATGTCCGTATAACTTGGGCCAATAGATTTCTTGTTTTTGCTGTGGCACGCCATACAATCACTTCCTTCTATCAGTTTTCTGCCTTTGGCAAAAGCTGCAGATGCATCCGCAGAGCGGTGTCCACGGGCTATGTCTACTTTGTCAAAGCCTTCGGCCAAATAGTCAATACTTACGGCTACTTGGTCTGTAGAAATTCCGTTTGCCAATGAACCGTCTTCTTTATCGGTCACTTTGATATCGTAGTCAAACGTTCTGTTTGCCACAAAAAAGCTTTTGTTGCTATTTGGCATTTCTAAGCTCAAAACTGGAGGTTCGTTACCTACGGTCACTTCCATGCTTTGGCTGTTTGTACCACCTTTTCCGTCTTTGACGGTCAATTTTACTTGATAAACACCTATTTCTTTTAATGTTAGTTTTGCGTTTTGATTGTTTAAAGCTGTCGCAAAATTATCACTGGTAATAGTCCAGTTATAAGTTAATGGGTCGCCATCCGCATCAACGGTACCCTCAGAAGAAAGCTCAAGATTAAAAGGAGCGGCACCGCCCAATTGGTTGGCAGTCATCTGAATTTGCGGTTGACGGTTACCGCCATTATATTCTATTCTAATCAAACGAGCATCGTCATTTCCCGTAAACCAACCAGAACCGTACTCCAACATGTATAAGTCGCCATTGTCTGCAAAGACCATATCCATTGGGTTGTTAAATTTGTAACTTGGCATAAAACGCTCCATAGACTTAAAGTTTCCTTCTTTATCCATAGTCACGGCCATTATCCAGCCACGCATCCACTCATATTCTAAGAACTTACCATCGTAGTATTTAGGGAAAGCCCTTTCGGCAGCTTTAAAGTCTTCCGAGTAGAAAACTGGACCAGCCATGGCATTTCTTCCGCCAGAACCTACTATTGGAAACTCAGGAGACTCACCATAAGGATACCACACAAAAGCGTCTTTGGCAGGAGGAAGGACTTCTAAACCAGTATTATTTGGAGAGGTATTGGTAGGAGCAGCTACGTCCCACTTTTCTAAAGACTTTTCGTTTGCGAAGTCGTACTTGTTGTAAGCCTTATTATTACCTACAAAATGTGGCCAACCAAAATTACCAGCCTTACGAGCTTGGCCTACTTCGTCATGGCCTGCTGGGCCTCTACCTTCTTGTGGGTCGTTAGCATCAGGGCCTACTTCGCCCCAATACACAAAACCAGTATGTTTATCTACCGAAATACGGAAAGGATTACGGTGTCCCATGGTGTATATCTCAGGTCTTGTTTTCGCTGTTCCTTTGGCAAATAAGTTTCCTTCTGGAATGGTATACGTACCATCTGGCTGAGGCGTAATTCTTATGATTTTACCCCTAAGGTCATTTGTATTTGCGGAAGATTTTTGAGCATCCCATGCACTTCTACCGGGTCTTTCATCACTTGGGCTATAGCCGTTTGAGCCATGAGGGTTTGTGTTATCACCTGTAGATAAAAATAAGTTTCCTGCTTTGTCCCATGCTATAGAGCCTCCCGTGTGGCAGCACTCTTCTCTTTGCGTAACTACCTTAAGCATTTCTTTTTCAGAGTCCATCAAAAGCTCATCACCTTTCATGGTAAACCTAGAAAGTACATTATATGACCCTTTGGTAGAAGAATAGTACATGTAAATCCAATGATTCTTAGCAAAATTTGGGTCTTTGTTTAATCCCAAAAGTCCGTCTTCAGCTACTGCTTCTTTTCCTTCTGCACTCACATACATTTTGCTTACAGGAATGTTTGCAATGGTCTTTAGCTCCTTCGTTTGATTATTATATAGTCTAACTTCTCCCTTACGCTGGATGAAAAGTACGCGGTCTTTATCTAAAAGTGTAAGCTCCATTGGCTCATCTAATTTATCTTTCAAAACCACTTTAGTAAATCTATTTTCCTCTGGTCTAGCTTTTGAAAAGTCAATTCCTTTAGGAGAGTCGCCACCAATGGCGTATTTGATACCTGCATATAAATGGTTTAAGAATAGAGGCTCAGAATAAGTCTCATCTGTATGCCCCATTGAAGTATAGAACGAACGCCCCCCGTCAAATTCTTGGTACCAGCTCATGGGATGATTCTCGCCATTTGTACCTCCTTGGTAAGTGCTTTCGTCAATCTTTAAAACGACGTTAATCTTATCAGAGATGTTTTTGAAAGCATAAAATTCATCAGTTCTTTCAAAAGATTCAGGCATACCTGCGGTCAAAGCATTTTTCTCTGTTACATAGTAACGTCCTTTTTGAACATTACTTGGTGTCATAGGATGGTCTTGAAACCAGGCTCCAGCCAGTCTGTTGTACCAAGGCCATTGATATTCTGTATCTGTAGCTGCATGAACACCCACGTAACCACCGCCAGCTTGAATATAACGTTCGAAAGTGGCTTGCTGTTTATCATTAAGTATGTCGCCAGTAGTGTTTAAGAAAACTACGGCATTGTAATTCTTCAAATTTGACTCGGTAAAAAGAGAGGCGTCTTCTGTAAAACTTACAGTAAAACCCTTTTGTCCTGCCATTTTTTTGAAGGCAGTTTGGCCAGCTTCAATAGACGCATGCCTAAATGCTGCCGTTTTGCTAAAAACTAAGAGATTTATTTTTTTTTGTGCTATGGCCGACTGTACCATAAGAAGCACGGTCAGGGGGAGTATTAGAAGGAATTTGAGCTTTGAAAATCTCATATGTAGGTGAGGTTAATGTTAATTCAGGCTTAAAGGTATCAAGAAAAATGTTAATGTCTATTTTGTAGACATTAAATTTGTGTAAATTTATATTTGAATAATGAAATTCGAATTGAACGGTTCATAAAGGAGATAGCGGTATTTTTGATGATTAAATAGAAGGAATGAAATTGTTTAAAGTAGAAGAATACATAGCACAGCTGTCTATAGATTCTGTGATTTTTGGTTATAAGAATAAGGAATTGAAAGTTTTGGTAGCAAAAGTCCATTTCGAAGGTGATTTTTGGTCTTTGCCTGGTGGCTTTGTTTATAAGGAAGAGGGGACAGATTTAGCGGCTGCAAGAATCTTAGAGGAGCGGACAGGACTACGTAACATTTTTCTGGAGCAATACCGGGTATTTGGTGAAGAGGGGAGGAGTAATAACGTGCTTTTTGAAAATCTGCTGGATGCACCTAAAACTGACTTTTTTACAAAGGAAGATTTTAAATGGTTAAGTAAGCGTTTTGTGTCTATCGGTTATTATGCTTTGGTAGAAATTGAGAAAGTAAAGCTCACAAAAGGCGTATTTGATGAAAAGGTGGAATGGGTAGACTATAAAAAACTTCCCAATTTAATCATGGACCACAGTCTTATGGTGCGGCATGCCCTAGAGACCTTACGTCTAAATTTTGATAGAAAGCTTATTGGTTTTAATCTGCTTCCTGAAACCTTTACCATGCGTGAACTTAAGGAACTATACGAAGCAGTTTACGATAAGCCATTTGCGAGAAACAATTTCCAAAAGAAGATGCTCGACTTAAACGTACTAGAACGTTTAGAAAAAAAATACACAGGTGCTGCTAATAAGGCTCCTTATTTGTATCGATTTAAGCATTGAAAAGGATATTTCATTACTTGTATCTATGCGTAAGTAAACTAAGAAACAACCGTTTTTGATAGGTGTAATTGAATTGATTACCGTAATATAAAATCTTCGCTAATAAAAACGGTCGGGGGTAGGAATGATACTAACTAGCGGTCAACTTTGAGATATTTTTACTTTTGAAGTGGAATATTAAAATTAATTTATCCCGTGAAAATCTACCATCAAATTATCGCTCTATCCTGTTTATCTTTCATGTTGGCTTGCGATAGCCAAAAAGGAGATGAGCCTAACCCGCTATTTTCAGAAACGGAGTTGTTTCCATTGAGCCAAGGGAAAACTTTTAATTTTTGGATAAAAACATATGACCCAGACGGTCAAGAATCTGCGGATAGACGTTTTTCGCAAACCATTAACGGCGACACGCTTATTGCGGGTGAAACATGGTTTAAAAATGAAAACACGAGCACTTTTGTAAATAATCAGGCTGATGGTCTACATTATTTCTATTCTTTCAACGGAGAGGAGTCGCTCGTTTATAAATACCCCGCTACTAAAGGCGATGTTTATAATAGTTTTGTTTTCACTTATAAACCGGTAACCGACGAGAAGTTTGAAACGATTACAGGAGTGAAAAATGTGGAGGTATTGTCTACCAACGTCAGCATTGTTTCTCCGCTTTCTGGTACCAAATACGAAAACTGTATCCATTATATTACGGCAAAGTTTACGCCTACCAATACAGAAGGCATAAGAATTTATCCAAGTGAACAATACGTCATTCCAGGAGTGGGTGCAGTCTTAATTATAGACTATTACGATGAAAGTCTTACGAATCGGGTTTCAGTGAGAGAGCAGTTGAACTGAGGTTGGTTTTTTTGATACGCTATACCTTAATCATACAATCGGGTTTAACTACTGATTACGATTCTTCAATGCTTAAACCGGGTTTAAATATATCGCACTTAAAAGGAGATACAATATGGAGAGGTATTGAACTGCCTAGAGAAGAGACTTGATGGTTCAGCTAATAAAGCGTATCGATTTAAAAAGTAATGGTCAAACCGCCATCCGCAGTAATCACGGACCCAGTAATATAGCTAGAATCTGGACCGGTTAAAAACCATACAACTCCTGCTATCTCCTCTGGCCTTCCTGCTCTTTTTAAAGGTAAGTGTTCCTGCTTTATATAATTTTCCTTAAACCATTCAGAGTTCAATTCATCTTGTCCATCTTCTTTGACAGACATAGGTGTTTTTATAAATCCTGGAGCAATGGTGTTGGCCAAAATACCTTTTGGTGCTAACTCGGCTGCTAATGAACGCGTAAACTGTGTTATGGCAGCTTTTGCCATTCCGTAAGAAGAACTGCCCGAAGCTACTCTTTCATAATGTATAGAAGTAATATTGACAATTCGGCCTCCATCTTTTATAAAAGGAATAATAGCTCTGCTGCATTTCACAGAGCCATAAAGCATCACTTGTAGCGAATTGTCCCAATGAGAAAAATCTTCATCTAATACGCGAACATTTTCAGATATACCAATGCAGTTCACAAAAGCATCTACATGTAAGAGTTTAGACTTTATTGCTTCTTTCAATATATTGATATCTGCATCAAGCCTAACATCAATGGTTAATCCAAAATGTTCACCTTTCGGCAATTTAGATAAGACCTCCTGAGTGAGACCGTTTTCTACTCCTGTAAATAATACTTGCCATCCTTCCTTTGCATATCGTTCCACTGTGGCTTTGCCTATTCCAGAACTACCACCTAAAACAACTACTTTCTTTCTCATGGAATAAATCAAAAATGGGGAATCTCGAAAATAAAATGCATTAGTTCAAATGATTTAATAAGTAGCCCTTCCTCCTGAAATATCAAAAGTAAAACCAGTGGTAAAGCTAGATTCATCAGAAACAATCCAAGCGGCCATTTTTGCGACTTCGTCAATAGTTCCTAGACGGCTCATTGGTATTTTAGCGGTCATATAAGCAAGCTGCTCTGGGGCTGTATTTGCATTCATGGCTGTTTTGATTACCGCAGGAGCCATGCCGTTCACCGTAATGCCGGTAGTGGCATATTCTTTTCCGATGCTCTTTACTAAGCCAATTACCCCAGCCTTAGTGGCGGAATAGCCGACCATGCCAGGATTTCCTTCTTTTCCGGCAATAGAGGCTAGAAGTAGAATCCTACCATAGTCGTGTTTTACCATGGCCCTGACTGCATATTTCGTCATCAGAAATGAACCTCTCAAATTGATGCCATATATTTTATTAAAGTCCTCTACTTCATATTCCGTAATTTTTGTGTTTGTAGGCCCTACTTTTCCTGCACAATTCACCATGATATCTATTTTACCAAACCGCCCCTCTACCTCATCAATGGATTTTATTACGGAATCCTCATCAGAAACATCGACTTGATATGCAGCCGAAACATAACCCAGACCACTAAATTCATTTACTGTTTGAATCAACTTATTTTTATCTATATCAAACAATGCCACGATACCACCTTCAGACGCTATTAATGCCGCTATACCTTTACCTAAACCATCTGCACCACCGGTAACAATCGCTACCTTATTTTTAAATCTTGTCATATGCATCATTTGCCATTAATAGGCACTCTTTTTTGAAATTATTTAGCTCAATTAACAATTGAATAAATGGGTTCTTGTTGGGGTAATTTACGCTAATTATTTACGGACTCAAACGCTTTTTCATCATTTCATGTACAACATTTGTCGTGATTTTTGACCTGAAGTCGGCGTCAATCCGGCATCTGGATATTTACAATGACGATGCTCCATGGCATGGATGTTTGTTCTTAGGTAAGAAGCACATCTTCTTGTCTTAGCATATTTTAAGAAAAAAGCCATGAATTGAACCATGGCTTTTTTAAAAAACTTGAAATTGGTTTTACTTACCTTTCAATTCTTCCCACTTATCCACAATACCTTTAAGGATTTCGTCTGCAACACCCCAAACTTTACCTTCTTTGGCTAGCGGCATGAAATCGTCAATGTATTTCTGACTAATAGTTTCATTGTCGCCGTATTCTTCTCTAAGTCCGTCTAGCTTGGCATGCATATCTTTCTGGATTTCAGCGTAGGCTGGGTCGTCGTAATAATTATGCTGCTCAAGTGGGTCTTTCTTTCTGTCTATTAGCTCCCAATAATCCAAATCGAAGTAATAATGTATAAGCTTATATTCTTTGGTTACGGCAGCGTAATGTCGATTTACATTGTGTTCAGATGGATGCTCGTAATAATGATAATAAACAGCATCTCTGTTCCAGTTTTCTGTATCTCCCATTAATACTGGTACCATGCTTTTTCCTTGCATATCGGCAGGTTGTGCTACACCGGCTACATCCAAGAAGGTTTGTGCAAAATCTAAGTTTTGAACCAATTCATCGGAAACACTACCCGCTTTTATACGATTTGGCCACGAAACTAAAAGAGGTGTTTTGAAACTCTCGTCATACACAAAACGCTTATCAAACCAACCATGCTCTCCTAAGTAGAAACCTTGGTCTGAAGTGTAAACGATAATGGTATTTTCCATCAAGCCATTTTCCTCCAAATAGTCTAAGACACGGCCTACATTTTCATCCACAGACTTTATGGTTCCTAAATAGTCTTGCATATAGACTTGATAACGCCATTTGGCTAAATCTTCTTTAGTCATTGACGGATAACGTTCTTTTAGATCAGCACTTCTCTTTTTATAAAATGAGTCAAAATTGGCTTTCTGAGAAGAATCTAGTCTGCCATAATAGTTGTCAAAACCCATTTTATCATAAGCATTCATTTCATTTAAACCCATTTCATCCATGGTTTCCGGATATATCTTTAAATCACGAGCCCAACCCATGTTTCCACTAATGTTCATTTCTGCAACCTTTGCTGCAGGCATTCCTTCATGGCTGTCAAAAAGTGTAGCAGGTTCTGGGAAAGTTTTGTTGGTGAATTCTTCCATATGACGCTCTGCCATATACCATGAGCGGTGCGGGGCTTTATGTAGATACATGAGCATAAATGGTTTTTCTTCCTCTCTTTCTTTATCTAACCAGTCTAGCGTCATGTCTGTGATAATGTCTGTTACGTATCCTTTGACATTGATTTTGCCTTCGTTTTTAGTAATGAAATCTGGGTTGTAATAGTCTCCCTGACCCGGTAGTATTTTAAATTGGTCAAAACCTTTTGGGCTGTTGCCAAAATGAAGTTTACCGAACATGGCAGTTTGATAGCCAGCATCTTGAAGCAATTGCGGGAAAGTGACATTGGTAGTGTCAAAAGGGTTAACATTATCCACTTTTCCATTCATATGTGAATGCTTACCAGTCAATATGGTGGCTCTAGAGGGTGCACAAATGGAGTTGGTTACACTGGCATTGGTAAACAACATTCCTTTCTTAGCAATCCTATCAATATTAGGTGTTTCTATGAGTTTGTTATCATAAGCCGAGATAGCCTGATAAGCATGGTCGTCAGACATGATAAAAACAATGTTCGGTCGCTCCGTTTTATTTTCAGATTCACAAGAAAAAGTAAATAAAGCAGCACTTAGCCCAACAAAAAGGAAGAGTCCTTTTTTTGCAATTTTTAGGTAGTTCATTTTAATTAAAACAAAAGGTTGATTTTTAAAAGGTAGCAATTACGGAGAAATTCAATAGTTGCCAAAGCTGTTGCTGTTAATTTTAAAAATGCAGTTCGTTTGATTTCTACAGAAATGAAGAAGAAATGGCCTAGGCCGTTTTAATTCAATATGTTAGTTGAAGATGTAGTAACACTTCTACTAGACTTAATTCCTTTACTGTATTCTTGTGGTTAAACCCGCTTTATGCATTAGGCAATCTCCCGATTTTATCGGGACCGTAGCTAAATTGCTTCAAATCAGAACGTAAACCCATTTAAACTCAATCACCATAGCGGTGCTATGCTAATTCCCTTTAATTGTCTGATTTATTGTATTTAAAAACTCATAACGATTCCCCAACGCATAAACCGGGTTAAAGCTAGTTCTAGGATATTTATAGAGCTTCTTGTGAAGACGATAATTTTATAGATGAGCCTACAAAAAGCAAGTTTTAAATCGTTTGAAAAAACGGCCTCCTCTGAGTATGTTTTGAAGTTTTGCTTGCCCAGATGTATAAGGCTTTCTGCTTGATAAAGAATTCTATGTAGAATGGAGGTATATGGCTAAAATAACTTGTCTAAATTCTAAAGTGCTCGAAATGCATTATGACTATCCTATTGGAAATAACAAAACTGTAAAAGAACAAGGAAAGCATTGGGAAGATGACTAAAAAATGACTCTAGTTAATTCAGAGATTGTGAGTTGATTCGCATAATCATTGAGCGGGATTTTCCAAAGATCTAACTTATACAGATACGGGTGTAATTAATGCTTCAAAAAATCATGCCCTACTACTTTCTAGATATTCCTGTGTAAATCGGATTTCTTATCGGCTCGAATTGCGGACGTATAAGATTTATTACATAAAGAGGCTATGGATTTGATTATTAGGAAATTGCATTTATTTCAAGGTGTGAATTATGTAAGTCATGTTAAGAATTGTATAACATATCCTGTTGACAGAAAGCTTAACTTCGTTCTATTGAAAATTATAATTTATAAACACATATTATGAAAAAAGTACTTATAACGCTGGACTATGATCCTACTTCACAGAAAGTTGCTAAATCTGGTTTTGATTTGGCAAAAACAATGCACGCTGAAATTGTGTTGCTCCACGTGATTTCAAAACCCCTTTTCTATTATACGCAATATTCTGGAATGTATCAGCAACTAGAGCTTAGGGATGACCTGAAGACATCAGCTCAACATTTTTTGGATAAAACGAAAAAAGATCTTGGAGCGGAAGGTATTGAAACACTTGTAATAGAAGGGGATACTGCTGAGCAAATATTACATGCTGCAAAAGACATAAAGGCAGACATTATTGTATTGGGCACCCATAGCCGTAAATGGTTGGAAAACATACTGATGGGAAGTGTTGCTGAAGAAGTGCTAAAAGACGCAAGTATTCCGCTATTCATTGTACCTACTAAAAAAACGGAAAAGTAAACCAGTGGCAAAAAGTAAAATGACCTTTTGCTATCATTTTATTTCAAAAGAGGCTGAATGAATCTGATAAATACAATCAAGTTTCAAAACATAGAATAACGAGCAAGTTAAACCCGCTTTATGCATTATAAAATCTCCCGATTTTATCAGGACCGTATCTAATCTGCAAGCTCAGGGTAAAACAAATCAGGCGTAAACGCACTTAAATTCAATCACCAGAACCCTTCGACAAAAAGCTCCTGGTAAACTGCTATGCTAATCTCGTTTAAATGCCTGATTTTTAAAACTCATTACGATTCTCCAAGGCATAAAGCGGGTTAAATTGATTGTAAAGAGCTAATCTGTGACTTTATCTCTACGGTCTCAAGCCCTTTTAGAAGCGTCTCTTATATTTCCCACGTTGATTTTTGTTTACAAAAGAAGTGTTGTCTTTATCTCTATATTAAGGTAATTTACTGTATATTAGTTTATTATGTATTTGTCATGTCGGCTTTGATAGTAAATTAGGTATTGATAGTCTGTAGTTTGATACCAATGTTGTAAAAGATTCTAAAGCAATTGATGAATAGATTCTACACCCAGTAAATCTTAATCAGAAAACAGTTCACTTTGGACTAGGCTTTGATGCGTAGCATAAGGCAATTTGCTAACACCTTAAACGCTAATCAGTAGATATTTACACCTCTATGCTCTGCATAAAATCAGAGGAATAATGTTTGCACTCATTGTCGACTCGGTTAATTGCAAGTTTGCAAACACCTTTTTTTAGTCGGAACAATCTTTTAAGCTTCTTAGTGGATGTGATAAAGCGAATAAGAAAACACACAAAAAACTTAAAAAAAAGTACAGTTAATATGAAAGCCTTACAAATAGTAAAATACGGCGACCTTAAAGATAGTTTAGCCTTTGGAGAAGTAGACCAGCCAAGCGTAAAACCAGATGATATTCTTGTAGAGGTAAAAGCAGCTTCTTTAAATCCTATTGATTATAAAATGGCAGAAGGTCACTTAAAAGATATGGTGCCTTTAAAGTTACCAAGTACTATCGGGTTTGATTTAAGTGGAGTGGTCATAGAAAAGGGTGAGAAGGTTACTGATTTCGAGATTGGTGATGAAGTTTATGCTAGAGTGCCACAAGAACAAATGGGTACGCTAACTAAATACGTAGCAGTATCCAGTGACAAGGTGGCTAAAAAGCCTGCTAATATTTCCTTTGAAGAAGCGGCTAGTTTACCATTAATAGGTCTTACCGCAATTCAGGCTTTAGAGAATGTTGGTATTAAAAAGGGCGATAGGGTTCTGATTCACGCTGGTTCAGGTGGGGTAGGGAGTTTTGCCATCCAGTTTGCCAAGGCTAAAGGAGCATTCGTCTACACGACCACAAGTGGGAAAAATGTTGACTGGGTCAGAGGTTTGGGTGCAGATCGTGTGATAGATTATAAAACGGAGGATTATAAAAAGATAGCGATTGATTTAGATATTGTTTTTGACACCTTAGGAAATAGCTACACATTCGAAGCCTTTGAAATAATAAAAGAAGGTGGAAAAGTAACAACCATAGTAGGCCCTCCTGATGAAGCAACCGCAGCAAATATGGGTCTGAGTGATTACAAATTACCCGAAGAATTGTCAAAGCTGATTAGTGAGAAAGCTGCTACTTATAAACTGACATGGATGCAACCGAACAGTAAGCAGTTAAACGAAATTTCGGATATGGTGGAAAGCGGAACGCTAAAGGCTGTAGTTGATAAAGTTTATTCTTTCGAAAACGGTATTGAGGCTTATCAATATCTAGCAACTGGACATGCAAAAGGGAAAATTATAATAAGGATTTCCTAAAATGTATCGAATTAAAATAATAACTGTCTAACTCAACAAAAATGAAAAAGCATGAATAGTTTAAAAAATGTATTAGTAGCGGGTGCCAATGGTAGCACAGGGAGATCTATTGTCAACCTATTGAAAAATTCAAAAACCTATCAGCCTATAGCCATGGTAAGAAAGCAAGACCAAAAAGACTATTTTGAAAATCAAGGCGTAAAGGCGGTTCTTGCTGATTTAGAGAAAGATTTGAATCACGCTGTAATAAATATAGATAAAGTGATTTTTGCTGCAGGCTCGAAAGGTAATAATGTTATAGCTGTAGATCAGGAGGGAGCAAAAAGTTTAACGGATGCTGCCAAGCAAGCCGGAGTGCAGAAGTTTGTGATGTTGAGCTCCATGGGAGCTGATAGCCCCGATGAAAGTCATAATCTGGAGGATTATTTCAGAGCCAAGCATAATGCAGATGCTCATTTAATCGCAAGTGGATTGAATTATAGTATTGTAAGGCCAGGTCAATTGACAAATGGAGATGGTTCTGGCAAAATCCAACTGAACGAAAAACTAGATACTCAAGGAAGTATTTCAAGAATAGATGTAGCTAAAACATTAGTGGAAGCCTTAGATAGTGATGTTGGACAAAATCAGGTTTTTGAAATTATAAGTGGGGATATTCCGATAGCAGAAGCCGTTCGTTCATGATGGAATATAGAAGGTCAATAAGCCCGCTTTAGCACAAAAAATAAATAAAAATATAAGCAAGCCATGTCACAAAATGTATCGGATAGAATAGTAGAAATGCTCGTAGAAGCAGGGGTTAAGAGAGTTTATGCCGTAACAGGCGATAGTCTTAATCCCGTTAATGATGCCGTAAGAAGGGACGGTAGACTCCAATGGATACATGTAAGGCATGAGGAGGCTGGGGCTTATGCTGCATCTATGGAAGCAGAGCTGAACGGCATAGGTTGTTGTATGGGAAGCAGCGGACCTGGGCATGTTCATTTAGTCAATGGGCTATATGATGCCAATAAATCTGGAAACCCAGTTATTGCGATAGCTTCCACCATCCATACTGAAAAAATGGGGCTGGAAAACTTTCAAGAAACAAAACCTGAACTGTTGTTTCAAGATTGCTCTAAGTACGTTTTTCAAGCCAACACGCCAAAGCAGGCTATTAATGGCATGCAAACTGCCATTCAGCATGCTATAAGCAAAAAAGGTGTGGCTGTTCTTGGGCTTCCGGGTGATGTAGCCGCTGCTGATTTAGAGTCTGTCCATTCAGCCAATTATAATTTTTATACGGAGCCAAGGATAACGCCAAGCAAAGAACATTTTCTAGAATTGGCCACCGTTATCAATTCTAATGAAAAAGTGATGCTTTTCTGCGGGCACGGCTGCCGTCACGCAGTGGATGAAGTTATGCAATTGGCAGGAATACTTAAATCGCCATTGGGCTATAGTTTTAGAGGAAAAATCTTCTTTGAACGTACCGGAAATCCTTATGCTGTAGGTTTAAATGGACTTTTGGGTAACAAATCCGGCTTTGAAGCCATGCACGAAGCAGATGTTTTGTTGATGTTGGGTACAGATTTTCCTTACAGTGAGTTCCTTCCCGAAAAATGCAAAATTATACAAATAGATATCAAACCTGAGCGGTTAGGACGTAGGGCTAAAGTAGATTTTGGCTACTGTGGTGATATTAAATCAACGCTGCAAGAGTTGCTGCCTATGGTCGAAACAAAAACGTCTACTGATTTTCTTGATAAAATGCGTTTGCTACATCAAGAAATTGAAACGATATATGATGGCTATGTGGAAGAAAAAGGAGCAGAAAAGCATATTCACCCCGAATATGTGGCTCATTTGGTGAATAAATTAGCGTCCGACGATGCCATATTTACAGTGGATACAGGGATGAGTGCGGTATGGGCGGCTCGTTATTTAAAAGCGGGTAGAAATCGTTACTTGACAGGTTCTTTCAATCATGGCTCTATGGCGAATGCCATGCCCATGGCCATTGGAGCGGGACTGTCGCATCCTAAACGTCAAGTGATAGCATTCTGTGGTGATGGTGGCATTTCCATGCTTTTGGGCGATTTGATGACTATCAGTCAATATGAAATTCCGGTTAAAATCATCATTTTCAATAATCGTTCTCTGGGTATGGTAAAACTAGAGATGAGGGTGGAAGGGTATGTGGACTGGCAAACTGATATGGTAAATCCTGATTTTGTGAAATTGGCAGAAGCCATGAACATTGCAGCATGGGAGGCGAAGGAGTCTAAAGATGTGGAAGCAGCCATCTCAAACGGATTTAAACATGACGGACCTGCCATCATCAATATTTTTACAGATCCAAATGCTCTTGCAATGCCTCCAACTTTGAATTTTGAACAGGTTAAAGGTTTTGCTAAATCCATGACCAAACTGATGGTTAATGGCAATTTTGCGGAAATAGTAGATACGACAAAGAGTGAATTGAAGTACTTACGGGAATTATTATAAAACAAGATTTGATGGCAGCGTTTTGATATCGCTGCCATCTTCATTCGAAGCTTTTTTGAGACGCCTAGCTTTATTTTAGAATCTGTATCACCGTTTTCATCTTTGCTTGAACTTCTGCGGCTAGTGTCGCTAAAGTTTCATTTTGTACACTACTCATAGAGGCCATGGGGTCTTTAGCTGAAACTTCAACTTGCCCATTCTCATGCTCTTCCACAATGACATTGCAAGGTAGAAAAAGTCCGATTTTATCTTCAGCTAATAATGCTCTGTGAGCAAAACCTGGATTGTATGCTCCTAAAATTTTATATTTCTTGGAATCTACATCAATCTTATTTTTTAAGGTCGCTTCTAGATCAATTTCGTTTAAGATACCAAAACCTTCCTATTTAAGTTCGGAGGTAACGCCCTCTACGGCTTCATCGAAATTTTTATTTTCTAAGACCTTACTAAAATAATAAGTCATAAATTTTATGTTTAACCCGGATTATACTTTGGGGAATCTTTATGTGTGTTAAAGTGCAATAAATGAGGCAATTAAAGGAAGCTAGCATAGCGTTTACCCTGAGCTAATTTCGTAGGGCTATAGTGATTGAGTTTAAATAGGTGTAGCCTGTGCTGAGCTTGACCAAGTATACTGATTTGAAGCAATTTAGCTTCAGTCCCGATAAAATCGGGAGATTGCCTAATGCTTAAAGCGGGTTTAATATTCATTGTTATTATTTTCCCAAATTAAAGAGGCGGCACCAGCAATGGCTGCTGTTCTACTTTCCATGCCAGAATGTAATAGTTTTACTTTTCCTTTATAAACCTGTAATAGATGCTCTTCAAATGAGATGCGTAAAGGATCCATTATCCATTTACCGCTATTAACAAGTCCACCCAATAGAAAGATTGCCTCTGGTTGGGAAAAGGCTGTGAAATTTGCCAGGGCCAAACCTAAGATTTTTGCAGTATAATCGAATGATTTTAAGGCTATTGGGTCACCCTCTTCGGCCGCTTGGGTGATGTCTTCACCATGTAAATCGTTGTAAGCAATAGACCTAAACCTACTTTCGTCCATGTATTTACTTTGCATATACATGATAGTGCGTTTTAAGCCAGTAGCAGAAACATAAGCTTCCAGTCCTCCTTTAACCCCCAATCCTGTAACCCTTCCATCGCCAAGTGTCATATCAATATGCCCTAACTCTCCAGCAAAACCATCAAAGCCATCTATTAATTTACCATTGGCCACTATGCCGGAGCCAAAACCTGTGCCGAGTGTAATAACAATAAAATCAGTCATGCCTTTGGCATTTCCAAAGAGCATTTCTCCCAATGCGGCCACACTAGCGTCGTTCATTATTTTCATAGGCATGGGCATGCGTTCATTTAATTTTTCAAGAATGGGAACGGTGCCTTTCCATAATAAGTTGGAAGCATTTTCTATAGTACCGTGTTTGCTAGATGCATTAGGTGCACCTATGCCACAACCCAAGATATTCGGATCATTCAATTTAGATTTCAGCTCTTCTATTGTGGCGACCATTTTATCCAAATAGTCATCAATGTCTGGATATTCTTTCGTTCTGAAAAAGGTATTTTCTAAACATTCTCCTTCTTTGTTGACAAGGCCAATTTTTGTTTTAGTACCTCCAATGTCTATTCCGATAACTAAGTTCATGCTGTTGTAATTATGTCTTCTAAATTAAAGCCTTCCTTTTTAGATGATAAAAGTTAGCCTTTTTTTAACAAAAAATAGAATCATTAATGTAGAATCAGCATTTGTGACATGGGATGTACGCTCAATTTTGAAAACGCTGAAATAGGGGAAATCAAATGGAGGTATATTATGAGCTATTTGCTCTCAAACTGGAGTGGATTAAGTGTTTTTTTAGTGATTGGTGAGATTGTAATCGAGAAGCTTTGCATTAGAAGAATGAGAAAACTTTACCACTATCTGGGAATATTTCAATAAAGCCAATTAAAAAACATATTTAATTTAGTTTATATATTGCGGATGATAGTTTAGATGAAAGTCAATTAATACCTTGAAAGAAATAATAGATAAATACAAGTTAGACTCAGATTTGACACTCTGGTTAGAGATGATAAATGGTAGTGAATCTGCCTTTTCTGAGCTATTTGAGTTATATAATAAGACCTTGGTGAATTATGTGTTCTCTTTTGTCAAGGATAAATCTATGGCACAGGATTGTGTTCAAGATGTGTTTATGGATGTATGGATTTACCGTAAGAAACTCCAAAGTACTGTGCTCGTGAAACCGTATCTTTTGAGTGCAGCCCGCAAAAGATTAGCACGAAAACTAGAGCGAGACCACATTTTCTTTAAAAGTACCAATACCGACAATATTGAGTTTGCTTTAGACTTTACTATCGAATACAAGATAATTGCCGATGAGCAACAGCTAGCTCAGGCTATGAAATTAAATAAAATCTTAAATAACCTGCCAGCTCGGCAAAAAGAGGCTATTTATCTTAGGTATTTCCAGGGCCTCAATCCGCAACAAATTTCTGAAATACTTGAAGTTAATTATCAATCAGTAAATAATCTGATTCACAGGGCAGTACAACATATCAAAAGCCAATGGGGAACTGATGTTTCCCTCTTACTGGTTTTGCTTTCGAGTAATATTTAATTATTTTCTAGAAATATTTACAAAAAAGTGAGTATTAACTCAATTGTCTGTCCTTTATGTATTTGAAAGGAATAGATAAATTGAATGCAGAGAAGAGATAAATATAATAAAATTGAAGACTTTTTAGAAGATGCTTCTTTCAGGCGTTGGATATTAAATCAGGAGGATATTCACCATTGGGAAGAATGGACCTTAGATAGTCCTAAGAGAGGTAAACTCGTGGAAGAGGCACGTCTTTTTTTAATTGCTTTAGGCGTAGATGAGCTTGAAGTAAGCCATGAAGAAATACAAGCATCCTTGGTAGAAGCTAGAAACAAGATACTATTACATGAAATAAATGCTCAAAAAATAAATGTATTTTGGACTAAGGGCTGGTTTAGGGCAGCAGCTGTGTTATTAATTTCATTTTCCCTATATTTCTACTACCAAGCCCATCAAGATAGCAGTTTAGCTATAAGCTATGAAAAGTTAGTTGAAAAAGACCATGAAGGCTTGATCGAGCAAACCAATAATAGCTCTAAACCCCAAGTAGTTTCCTTGTCTGATGGAAGTTCAGTTTTGCTTCAACCTAAAAGTAAGGTCAGCTACCCGAAAAAATTTAGAGAGAACGTTAGGGAAGTTTTTCTAAGTGGGGAGGCTTTTTTTGAAATCAAGAAAAATCCTTCAAAACCTTTTCTCGTATACGCCAATGAGGTAGTAACAAAGGTGCTAGGAACCAGCTTCCGTGTGAAGGCTTATGAGAATGACACGAATGTCGAGATATTGGTTAAAACCGGAAAAGTCAATGTAAGTCAAAACGAAACAATAGCTAGGAAATCAATTCTTCCCATAGATTTATTTCCAAACGAAAGTATCGTTTTTAATAGAAAGAAAGTGGCGTTCGAAAAGATTCAAACCTTAGATTTAAAAACTAGACCGGTTGAAAAGGAGTTAGAGAAAATTGAGGATATAAGCTTTGAATTTGAGGATATGCCAGTATCTCAGATTTTAAAAACGATAGAAAAAGCCTATTCCGTTGAAATTGAGTACCCCGAAAATACGCTAAGAAATTGCTACTTAACCAGCTCCTTAAGCGACCAGCCCTTAACAGAGAAGCTCAGTATCATTTGTGAAAGTTTAGGAAATAATACACGATACGAATTTAATAATAATGAAATAATTATAAAGTCTAATGGCTGTAATTAAAATGAATATGCCTATGTAAAAAAAAGCGTCGCATGTGCGACGCCCCTTTGAGCTATAATCCATTGCACTGGATTGTAACTATTTAGCCTTAAGTAAAACCAGTAAAAGTATTTACCAAAACCAATCAAAAGTATGAATATTACCTTTATTAATCAACGATTAATCTTTCGGATCGTGAAATCAACCTTATTACAATTATTTCTAACATTACTCTTTACCAGCTCTACATGGGCGACCAATGTAAAGGGGCAAGATATGTTGGACAGAAAAGTAACAATTAGCTTGAATCAGACAACGCTCATTGATGCTTTACAGGAAATTGAGAAAAAAACCAGTGTTAAATTTTCTTATAATTCGAGAATGACCGAATTGAATGAAAAAATAAATCTCACTGCTGAAGATGAGGTGCTTTCCTCCGTACTTACCAAAACACTAAAACCGCTGGGCGTATCTTTTATATTGATTAGTAACCGCATTGTATTGCGAAAGGTGTCAAAAGGGCAATCCAGTTTAAATGAGACCTTCGGTGGAATGAACTATATGCTTCCTGAGAGAATTTTACAAACCATTACTGGGATTGTAAAAGACGATAATGGAGAGGTTTTGCCAGGAGTAAGTATAACGTTAAAAGGAACAACCAGAGGAACAACCACTAATGTTGATGGAAGTTATACCATAACGGTACCTGACGAAAGCACTATTCTTGTTTTTAGCTTTGTAGGTTTTTTGTCCCAAGAGATTGCTGCCGGTAATCGATCACTAATAAGTGTGAGTCTTAAATATGATTCGCAATCTCTTGATGAAGTGGTGGTAGTGGGGTATGGTACTGCTAAAAAGAAAGATTTAACTGGTGCAGTATCCAGCGTGAATATTGAAGATACAAGACTACAACCCAATACCAATGCTTCCCAGATTTTGAGAGGTACAACAGCCGGTGTACAAGTAATAGACAATGGAAGACCGGGGCAAGCTGGAAGCATAAGAATTAGAGGTATCAACTCTATTTCTGCAAGTACGGATCCTTTAATAGTTTTAGATGGGATAATTTATGCGGGCGGAAGTTTAGCAGATATAAACCCTAATGACATTGAATCCATTGATGTCTTAAAAGATGCTAGTTCTACGGCTGTTTATGGCTCATTGGCTGCCAATGGTGTTATTGAGATTACGACTAAGAAAGGTAAAACTGGCAAACCTAAATTCTCATTAAATACCTATATGGGTGCATCAGATTACGCCTATTTGCCAAATTATTTGAATGCGGAACAGTATTTGGCAGCACGTAAAGATGCTGAAATTGCGGAAGGTGGATCCGTACCATTTTCAGTACTTGAATTGGCAAATATAGCAGCAGGAAGAAGCATCAATCCTTTTGATGAAATCAAACAAGCGGCACCTATGTCAAACTATCAATTGAGTGTGTCTGGAAAAACAGATAAAGCCAATTATTTTTTCTCAGGAGCTTATACGGGTTCAAAATCACCTGTGAAAGGAGATAACTTCTCTCGATTATCAAGTAGACTAAACTTGGGTGTACAAGCTACGGATTGGCTAAAAATTGGTATTAATTCAGGTTTTTCTTCCATAGATAATTCAGGGGTAAGAGCTTCTTTAGAAAGTGCCTCATACCTCGGGCCATATGCAAGTTTATTTTTAGAAGATGGTGTATCACCGAACCCACTTCCTCAAAATGTGGGTCTGGTGCAGAATCCCATTCTGGGAACACTTTTAAATGATAATAAATCTATCAAAAACATTTTGTTTTCTAATGCGTACGCCGATGTAAGTATTTGGAAAGGTTTATCTTATAAAATGAATGTGGGCTATACGCGAACGGATTCGAAAAACTTTGGATTTAGTCCATCATATGTACCCTTGAATAGACTGGGTTCGGGTTCAAAACAACATGGAGAAAGTCAAAATTTGACTTTTGAGAATATCGTAAATTACAAGCAAAAAGTAGCTGAAAATCATAGTCTTGATTTGACTTTATTGTACGGAGTCTACGAGCTAACTAGCCAGTCCTCATTTTTGTCGAGCCGAAATATTTTTAATGATGCTTTAGGGTATAATGCATTGGAAATCGGAGAAGGGTTTGTTATTGACGCAAGTGCTTCACAAAATAGGCAGATTTCAAATATGGCTAGGCTTGGGTATAATATAGCAAGCAAGTATTTTTTCACCTTAAGCATGCGTAGAGATGGATATTCAGCATTCGGTGAGGGAGAGAAATATGGCATATTCCCTGCTGCTGCTTTCAGTTGGAATATCAGTGAAGAACCGTTTTTCGAAAACATCAGTCAAGTTGATTTCCTGAAACTTCGGGCTTCATGGGGTAGAAATGGAAATAGGGGTGTGAGTGAATACTCTTCTTTAAGTCAAGTTGGCCAAAATAACTATGTTTTTGGCGATGGTTCACCTGCCTCTATTGGTTTAAGTACAACTACACTAGCTAATCCAAATCTTGGATGGGAAACTACCGAAAGTTTTAACATTGGAACTGATATACAAGCTTTTTCAGAACGAATTAATGCCTCTATTAACTTTTATTCATCGAATACATTTGATCTACTTCTTAATCAGACCATACCTAATACCAACGGTTTTGAGAATTTTTTAAGAAACATAGGTGAAACTAAAAATACAGGTTTTGAATTTGATTTAAGAACGCTGAATCTTCAAAGAGGCAACTTCACTTGGAATACCAATTTAGCTTTTTCAATGAATCGAAATAAGATTCTGAAATTGACAGGAAGAGACATTGATTTAGATGGGATTGAGGATGATGATATTGCCAGTGGATGGTTCATTGGCTATCCTTTAGGTTCTAACTTTGACTACGTATTTGATGGGATTTTTCAAGAAGGAGACGATCTTGGTTTAATCCGTGGAGCTCAAATTGGTGATATTAAATTTAAAGACATCAGTGGGCCTAACGGTGAGCCAGATGGTAATATTACACCGCTAGACAGAATGGTAATTAGTGATAACCAGGCTAAATTTAATATGGGTATCACCAATATATTTAGTTACAAAAACTTTAGTCTTTCTGTAGCATTAAATATTAGAGAAGGTGGACAGAGTTCTAATTCACTTATTAATCCAGGGTCTAACTTTTTCGACCTAGCTAATTTCTTAAACACACCCTATTGGACTGCTTCAAATCCAATAGATACGAATCCAAGAATAAATTACCGTAATCCTCTTGGATATGGTTTTTATCAAGACCGAAGCTTTGTGAGATTACAAGATGTGTCTTTTTCATATAATGTGCCTGAAAGATGGACAAAAATGCTTCATGTTTCTGGTTTGCAAGTGTATGCGAGTGGTAAAAACCTACACACTTGGACAAATTGGGAAGGTTGGGATCCTGAGTTTGGAGGTGGAAGTAGAAATCCTTATGACAACGGTCCCTTATTGAAAACCTTCGTAGGAGGTATTAATGTCTCATTTTAAAAAAGAAGAAACATGAAAAATATACTTAATAGATTAACGATTTTTATACTTTGTTTACTTTTTACAACAGCCTGTGAAGACGACTTCCTGAAAGAAGTTCCCTTAGACAGATTCAGCCCTGAGAACTTATTGACCAATGAAGCCGGATTTGATGCGGCTGTGGTGGCACTTTACGAAGGAGCCAGAAAGGAACATATTATCGCTTCCAATAATTTTGAATACATGACTCTTGGTACAGATCAAACGCAGTGGGGTCGTAATGATTCAAGAGGGAATAAAGATTATAGTTTGCTTAACTCAAATTTGAGTGCCGCTATTATCTATTGGGATTGGGCTTACAAACAGATGATTGTACGATCCAATTTAATTCTTGAAAATATAGACAATCCAGATTTAGTTATTTCGGACGAGGCTAGAGAAAACATTAAAGGTCAAGCCTTATTTTTCAGAGCTTATACCTATAATTTCTTAGCGAACATTTATGGTGGTGTACCTATAGTAGAAGACAGAATCACTGAGCCTAAATTTGACTTTGTGCGTAATTCAAGAGCAGAGGTTCTTAGCTTTTCAGCTAAAGATTTAGAAGCGGCCGTATCACTGTTACCAACTGCGGTGAACGATGGCAGAATACCACGAGCCGCCGCTTTTCACTTATTAAGTGAAGTTTATATTTCATTGGGAATGGAAACAAATGATGCCACTATGTATGATAAATCCATTAGTGCAGCAAGCAAGGTTATTAACAAAGAGGCGGGTGATTATGAAATCATGACCCATCGTTTTGGAGCAGCTGCTACCAGACCTGGTGATGTGTTCTCTGATGTATTTGCTGATGGACAGATTAATAGATCATCTGGTAATAAAGAAGTGCTTTGGGCTTGGCAGTTTGAGGCTACTACATTGGGCGGAGGATTCTCGGCTTCTACTGCAAATAATAGCATACGCTATTGGTCACCTGAATATGGTAGAATTCAAACTCCTAATGATATTTTAAATATAGACGTTGATAGTTTGGGAAGAGGAATAGGCGTGAATTCTCCAACTAATTATGCCAAGTATGAAGTATGGGCCTTAGATCCTGAAGATATGAGAAACTCTCACTTTAATATTAGACGTACCTTTTACTATAATAATCCCGCAGATACGGAATACTTCGGTAAGCCTGTTTTAACTAAAGTTGGAGCGAATGGAAATTTATTTGTTACTACAAACGATGGAACATTGACCACTAATACGCTGGATACATTAAGGCAATATTACCCTTATTTTAGAAAGATTGAAGGACCTTCAATGAATGGAGATATACTTTCTGGGAATACATCAAAAGACTTTAGCAGAATGAGGGTGGCAGAAACCTATTTACTACGTGCCGAAGCTTATTTCAGAAAAGGTGATTTAGCTAATGCTGCCAAAGATATCAATGTGGTAAGAGCGAGAGCCCATGCTTCACAAATAAGTAGTTCAGATGTTACCGAGGACTTCATTTTAGATGAACGTACACGTGAATTGATTGTGGAAGAGCCACGCCTACGCACGCTAATCCGTATGGGAAGGTTGGTAGATAGGGTTAGGAAGTATAATTCGGCTCCTTCAGTACCCAATGGCCCGTCTTCAGGCGAAACCATTCGGGATTTTAACAGGTTTTGGCCAATTCCTCAAAAGGTAATTGATGCCAATACAGGAGCGGCTTTAGAACAAAATCCAGGTTATTAAAAGCTTATGAAGTTTATTGGACAATATCTTCATATACATCAAGTGTATGATAGATAATCAATGTCTGATAAACTTCATGAAAACAATACAATAATATGCAAACACGTAGAGACTTTATAATACAGACACCTGCAATCGTCGGATTAATATTAGGGATTCAGGGCTGTGATTTTAGTAACAGTAAGTCAAAAAAAAGAATATTGCTTCGTTCGTCATGGCAAACTGTGAACATTGGTGATATTGGACATACGCCTGGAGTATTGGCTTTGCTGGAAAAATACCTCCCAGAAGTAGAAGTGAGACTATGGGCAAGTGATGTAGGTAATGGTGTAAGAGAAATGCTTTTAAATCGTTTTCCTGGATTGGAAATATTTACCCGAGAGGATGAAGTTTCGCTGGAAAGAGCTTTTAAAGAGTGTGATTTCTTCTTGCATGGATCTGGCCCTTATTTGGTGGTCGCTAGCGATGTGGAAGATTGGGCTGAAAAAACGGGGAAACCTTACGGTGTATTCGGCATTACTTATAATGAAGTAAACATGTCTCCAAAAGTAAATGCTCTGCTTACTAATGCAGAATTTGTCTTGTTTAGGGACTCGTTTTCTTTAGGATATGCTAAGGAAATTGGAGTGAATTCTAAAGTGATGTCTTTTGGCCCAGATGGTGCCTTTGCTGCTGATGTTAAAAATGATGATGCCGCTAATGCCTTTTTGTCAAGTCATGGCTTAGAAAAAGGTAGGTTTATGTGTGTGATTCCTAAATATAGATATACACCATATTGGTTAATTCCATCTAAAAACAGAGCCCTTGATGAGGAAAGAGATGCCGTAAACCAAGCAAATAAGGAGCACGACCATCTGCAATTAAGAAAGGCCATAATAGCCTTAGTGGAGCAAACGGAAATGAAAGTTTTGATAGTTCCTGAAGACGAAACTCAAGTGGCTATAGGAAAAGAAATGCTTTACGATCCCCTTCCTGAAAACATAAAACAGAATGTAGTCTGGCGTGATAAATATTGGCTAACGGATGAAGCCTTGAGTACTTACGCACAATCTGCTGGAATATTTGGAAATGAGCAGCACTCACCCATCATGTGCATTGGAATGGGAATTCCGGCTATAGTGTGTAGGTGGGAGCAGCAAACAAGCAAAGGAATGATGTGGCGAGATATAGGTTTGGGTGATTGGCTTTTTGACATGGATAATGAGGATGAAGTTGCTGGAATTGTATCCGCGGTTTTAGCTATTGCTCAAAATAATGAAAATGCGAAATCCAAAGCCTTGAAGGCTAAGATGGTAGTAGAAAGTTATCAAAAGGAAAACTTAAAACTCTTAGCGTCTGAAATAGAAAAGCTGTCATAAGATAATACGCCTGCCTGTACAGGTGCGTAATTGGAGCAAAAATCAGCGTATTTAAATTCAAAAAAAATATCTAAAAGAGGTTAACATTATGGTTAACCTTCTTTTCAAATCTATATTATTCACATGCAAAATCGGAGAGAATTTCTTAAGCAAAGCAGCCTTTTTTCCACTACAGCTTTGTTTGCACCTTTTATTGTAAATGCCACAGGGAAAGATAATCCAACCATTTTACTTGTGTCGGGTTGGCAAGATGTAAACATTGGCGATATCGCACATACACCAGGACTATTACATATTTTGGAAAAGTTTATTCCTAAAGCAAACGTTATTTTATGGAAACGGAGCAGTAGTGAAGAAGTAAAAGAATTGCTTCATAGAAACTTCCCCAAAGTCAAAATTCTTTATGGTGCAGTCAATAAAGACAAAGAATTAGATAATCCAGAACTCGAAGAAGCTTTTCAGACAGCAGACTTTATGCTACACGGTTCAGGGCCTGGCCTAGTAGGAGCCGACAATCTGGCAAGTTGGATAAAATATTCTAATAAACCATTTGGCGTATTTGGAACAACCCTTGAAAATCCAAGCGAATACCAACAAGGTATTTTGAAAAAAGCCTCTTTTATTTATACCAGAGAAACCAAGTCGATTGAGCATTTGAAAAAACTCGGTATTACAGGAAAGCACATAAAGTTTGCTCCAGATGCTACCTTTTTTATTCATATCCGAAATGATGAAAGAGGAAACGCCTTTTTGAAGTCCAACGGATTAGAAGATAAGAAATTTATTTGTGCTATTCCACGCTTACGCTATACGCCTTACCATAAATTCACTAAACATAATACATGGGACGAAGCGAAAATAAAGAAAGTGGAAGAAACCAACGAGAAGTATAAAGAAGAAGATCATGCGAAACTCCGTGAGGCTCTGATTGCTTGGGTTAGGGAAACAGGGAATAAAGTTTTGATTTGTCCTGAAATGACTTATCAGGTGGATATCATGGACGAATTGCTGATAGATCCCTTACCTGATGATGTGAAACCATTTGTTGTAAAACGTGGCTATTGGTTGCCAGACGAAGCGGCTTCCATTTATGCCAAAGCTCTTGCGGTGTTGAGCTTTGAATGTCATTCACCCATTATTTCCGCAGCCAATGGAACACCTTTCTTTTACCTTCGCCAACCCGAAGACACCATAAAAGGGCAGATGTACTATGACTTAGGTTTTGATGATTGGGTATTTGAAATAGAGCAAACTGAAGGGGAACAAATTGCCAGTCGCCTAAGAGAGGTTTGGGAAGGTTATCCCAAAGCTAATTCTAAATTAAAAAGAGGTATGTTTAAAGTGCATAATATTTATAAAGAAGGAGCCGAAACCATAAAAAATATCCTTCGGGAAAAGTAAAAACTGGATATCTCTTTATATTGCAATTGATGAAAAAAACAGTTCAACATGTCGCTTATTCAAAATCACAAAAGAAATTACTTTAAGATAAGCAGGTATTTCAGAATGTACTCTTTTAAAACCAAAGCCTTTAAATCTTCATTTTCCATTTTACATACTTAAAATTCCAATGATTAGTTTCTTATTATCTATCGCCATTCTAGTTCTGGGCTATTTTGTTTACGGAAATATCTTGGAAAGAATTTTTGGAGTGAATGAACACAGTGAAACTCCTGCCAATAGGCTCGCCGATGGAGTGGACTTTGTGGTGTTACCGAACTGGAAAGTATTTTTGATTCAGTTTTTGAACATAGCCGGGTTAGGACCCATTTTTGGAGCTATTGCGGGAGCTATGTTTGGTCCGGTAGCGTTTTTATGGATTGTTTTCGGAAGTATCTTTGCAGGGGCTGTGCATGACTATTTTTCAGGGATGTTATCTCTACGGCATGAGGGTAAAAGTATAAGTGAGGTCGTCGGAATTTATTTGGGGAGAAATACCCAGCAGCTCATGAGAGTTTTCACTGTTTTGTTATTAATATTTGTTGGGACTGTGTTTTTGGTTGGTCCTGCAAAAATACTAGACGGCATGACAGATGGCTTTTTGTCTGTTTGGGGTTGGGTTACTATTATTTTGGTTTATTATTTCTTATCTACATTACTCCCTATAGATAAGGTGATTAGCAAAGTTTATCCCGTTTTTGGTGTAGCTATGCTCTTAATGGCGGTAGGCTTGTTGGGTGTGTTGCTCTTTGGGGATTATCATATTCCGGAGTTAACTTACAACAATCTTAGAAATATGAGCACTTCACCAGAGAAGACACCAATATTTCCGATCCTTTTTGTGACCATTGCCTGTGGAGCAATTTCCGGATTTCATTCCACGCAGTCACCACTTATGGCACGATGCATGGGCAATGAAAAATCAGGTAAAGTAATTTTTGCAGGAACCATGATAACAGAGGGGATAGTTGCTTTAATTTGGGCTGCTGTTTCTATGACATATTTTGGCTCTGTAGAAGAATTGAATGGAGCGATGGCTTTAAATGGTAACAATGCTGCTTGGGCTGCAAACGAAATTTCTTTAAAGATGCTTGGCCCTGTTGGTGGAATTTTAGCATTGTTTGGCATTGTTGCAGCTCCTATAACATCAGGAGATACCGCCTTTCGTTCTGCAAGGCTCATCATTGCAGATACGTTTAATGTTTCTCAAATCAAGTTCTCAAAAAGGCTTCTATTAAGCCTTCCACTGTTTGCTATTGCCATTGCACTTACTCAAATTGAGTTCGGAATTATTTGGAGGTATTTCGCTTGGAGTAATCAGACTTTGGCAACCATCGTTTTGTGGACAATCTGTATTTACCTCATCAAAAGTTCCAAGAACTATTGGGTCGCTTTAATTCCCGCAATATTTATGACAGCGGTGTGTTCCACTTATATCTTAATTGCTCCTGAGGGTTTTGGGCTAAATGCTACATTGGCCTATCCCATAGCTGCATTTTTTACGCTCATTGTATTGGCGTGGTTTATAGTTACGGGCAAGAAAATTAGCAAAGCCAATCATGAGAATATTAAATAAATATTCATTAGGAGAAGCCCCTTTAAAATGTTTAAAAGACTTTTCTGAAAAGATATGTTAGATAATTATTTGTTAGAAGACTATCAGCATTTTTGGCAGAAAAGTGGTGACAACGCTATAAAACAATGATTACTATAAATCATTGAATAGGAGAGTTCCTCAGTAGCTAGCTCAACGAAGGAAAGATTATTTGTTAGTGTTAAACTCTATTTAAAAAAGGGAAGGATTTAGAATTGCGGAGGCTGAAACCTTCTCTAATGCTAACTAAAAATATAATATATTTTGTTCGAAAACTCTTAATTTAACAGCATAACTACCTCTATTATTTCTTGAATTTTGGTGTAAACTTTCTTGTGGTCATAATACTGTCAAAATTTAGATGAAAAACTATCTTAACTCACTGTCCAGATTTTAGGAAACCATCAAATGTTTTCTACTCTAAAAGTTTATAGTCAAGCTTTTGTTGCTGAAATTTTGTAATACATCTTCGAATTATATAACGGCAAATTGTGCTGCGATAGTAATTTTACAATCTCGATATCCCTTATTCTTTTTACATGGGATAATTATTAACTTTGATTAATTGAAAAAACTAATCGCCATATCGCTAGCCTCACTGATTCTATTAAGTTATATAGGCTTTACCTTTGCTAATCACTTTTGTGGAGAGCATGCGGTAGATTCGGAGCTAAGTTTTTGGGTACATCATTTAGACTGTGGAATGCCAACTATGTATGTGCAAGAAATCTTGGATTCTCACAGATTATGGCCAATACCTTATTCGGAGGTTGAGGCCAATAAGGAAGTATTCATGGCTCAAAATCCAGGTTATTAATGCGACTATTTCTTTGTTTCTTGGTATGCTTGTTTCTCAAATTGTACAGTGGATTAGTGTACGGCCAGTCCTTTAACAATCACTCGGAAATTCGTATAGTCAACGATAATCCTGTTCTTTTCATTAATGATGGGCAGGTTCCGCCATTTGCATACATGTCATACCTTGGAGAAGCTGCGAATTACCGCGAGATGGCCTCTTCTGGACTTGAGGTATTCTGTTTGCTGGCTTATCTCGGTGATCAGGGAATAAATTCTACTTCTGGGATAAAGCCTTTCCGCCCTTCTTTTTGGAAAGGGATGAACGAATACGACTTTTCAATAATCAAGAGTGAATTTGACGACTTGGTTAATGTAAAAAAGGATGCAAAAGTCATTATTCGAATTCATCTTGATGCTCCGGTTTGGTGGGAAAGTCAAAACCCTTCAGAACTTTGCCGTTTGCCGACTGGAGAAAGCCACCGTGTAAGTTACTCCTCGAAAAAGTGGCGTAAAGATGCGGGAGGTGCACTTTTGGCTTTGTTGGATTGGATACGGAGTTCCGATTACAATAGCAATCTTATCGGTATTCATGTAGCAGGTGGCTTTACAGAGGAATGGTTTTTTCACTATAAAGATAAATTTTTCGACGAGAGCCTAGCCCGAAGCAACGGTTTCAGGGAATGGCTGAAGGAAAAGTACCAACAGGATCTTCATGTACTTCAAGAGGCTTGGAATAATCCAACGCTTTCATTCCTCAATGCGAAAGAAGCGGATATTAGTGGAATTACTTCTGGAAAATCGATACGTAAAAAAGGCGAAAATAGCCAATTGGACGATACCTTCGAATATCATGGGCAGATCATGTCGGATAATATTGCCTATTTCTCTCGGTTAGTCAAAGAAGCCAGTGAGGGCCGGCTTTTGACGGGGGCATTTTATGGCTATCACCTTTTTGTGCACGACCCAAGGCGAGGACACGGCTCGTTATCTACTTTATTGGACTGCCCTGATATTGATTATCTCTCCAGCCCTAACGACTACCGGAGGGAGGTCGGTATTGATTGGCTCCCGATGGCTGCCATCCGATCTGTTCAGCTTCATGGAAAACTATGGTTAGCAGAAAATGATACCCGGACTTCGTTGACGACGCTCCTTCGCGAGAAGGCTCCTAATATTGTTCCGGAAGGGGATTGGTATGATAAAGGTGTATGGAAAGGCCCTAAGGATTTAAGGACTTCAAAAGAACTTCTTTGGAAAAATGCCGGTCGCATGTTAGCTTATGGGTATGGTGGATGGTGGTTTGATATGTGGGGCGGGTGGTTTAGTGATCCTGAATTACGCTCAGTTTTTCAGAAAACCAATAACCTTTACAAGAAGTACGTAATCGATGCTAAATCTGATGAGGATTTATACCGTCCAGAAATAGCCGTAGTAGTCGACGAAAAGCTGCAGTTTTATGATGATAGTTATGGAAGAATTACAGGAAAATTGTTGAATAACCGATATGCATTGGGTCAGGTGGGAACTAGTTTTGATGTCTACCTCCGAGATGACTTGGCGGCCTTAGAAAAGGAAGCATACAAGGTAATCTGGTATATAGGAGTTGAGGAAATAACAGGTGAAGAGGAGCAGATCATAATTCGTTTAAATGCAAGGTCAAACCGTGTTATCGTTACTAGTGATGAAGGGTCGTTTATTTACAATAGAAAGAAGCTGATCAATAGCATTATAGGTAGGGTAGTATGGACACCAGAACAAATACGTGAAGTTTTGAGGAATGCAGGTGTACATATTTTCAGTACATCAAATGATGTAATTTATGCAGGAAACGGATGGCTAATGGTTCATCTTAGCGAGGCGGGTCGAAGAGAAATCCTACTTCCATCTGAGTGGTCCCTTACGAATGTCAAAGAAAATGGTAGTTCTGCGTATAATTCAGACCGGCTTGTGCTTGAAGGTGAATACGGAGAAACGTTTCTGTTTAAAACAGACAAATAGCTTATTAATCTAACTTTAGCCAGAATGGGAAGCCTGGACTGATGATTTTCCAATACTTAAAAAAGGAATGTTAATTACTTACACCTCAAATATCTAAAAGGTAGAACTTTAAGTTGTAAGGAACTTGAAAGAGCCGTTAAGACTTTTTTTGTATTATTATCTGATCCTTTAAAGTGGCAAACTGGCTCCTAAATATTTAGTGCCCAACAAGAAAATCAACAATTGGGTGCAAAGTTGGTCAAGAAATTAGCGATAGATTTACGACTGAAGTTTCCAGAAATGAAAGAACTCTCCAATAAAAACTACATTAGCTTTCCTCGTCTTCAAAATCGTTTAAGTGGCACTTGCAAAAATTAAAAAATAATGGATCAAAAGCCAATCATGTGAATAAGGAATAAATATTCAGCTAGTAAACGCTATTCAAAATTGACTTAATGCAAGGTTTAATAGTTTTTCCAGCAAGGTGTTTTTGACGTCAATTGATTTTTACTGTAATCAGCATAATGTTTAAAGAAACTGACTACTACATCTAGATCTGATTAAAACATTATTCCGTATGTAAAAAGAAGAAATAAACGATATTACGGAGACAGAAAACATTCCAAGTGTTTTTGTTCGATGCTTCTTTTGATGCCGTTCAAGTGCTTTCTATATCGATTCATTCTTAATGTGTTAATTCTTGTCTAAATTGTTTAAAATAAAGGTTAATTATGCCAGACAGTTCGATACATACCTTGGATAAATCTTCATCTGAAAGCATCACAGATTGGGTAAGACTATATTCTGATGAGCTATATGGTTGGGCTGTTAAAAAAGTTGGAGACAACGAAATCGCAAAAGACTTAATTCAAGATACATTTTTATCGGCTTATAAGAATATATCAGGATTTAGAAATGATAGCTCTCCTAAAACTTGGCTTTTCAGTATTCTTAACTTCAAGATCATTGATTATTACAGAGAAAAAAAGAAGATAGTTGCTATCTCCCTAGAAGGAGATGACAAGAAAATAGTAAAGGAAGTAACTGACAGTATGTTTGACAAAAATGGAAACTGGGAGACTAATGGCCTCGAAGATTCCTGGAATAACCAAGAAAATTTACTTGACAATTCGGAGTTTAATGAAGTAATGGATGTATGTATGGCTGATTTGCCAGATCAATGGCGACAACTCCTACGACTTAAATATTTGCTTAACAAAAAACATTCAGAAATATGTCAGGAATGCGATTTAAGTCAGTCTAATTATTGGCAGATAATACATAGAGCAAAGCTTATGATGAAAAAATGTCTTGAAATGAATTGGTTTAAAAACTGACTAAAATTATGAAAATCTTAAAACGTATTATGTCTTATATGTTGCTCAGCTGTCAAAAGGCTACTGTACTCATAGAGAAAAGGAAAATTCATAACTTAAGCTGGCAAGAAAAAATATTGCTGGATTCCCATTTGGGGATGTGCAAGGCATGCAAAGGCTATGAAAAGCAATCTGAAACAATAGACCAATTGTTTGAACATCACCACCAATCCAGCGATGATTCTGCAGAACTATCAGACAAGGAAAAAGATGAGCTAATTAAATTTCTTCAAAATAATAATTAAGTATTTGTCAGGATACTAATTTACCCACGACTACGCATTCAAATAACTAAAGTTTGAATGAAAGAAAAGTCGAAAAAATATAAGAAAGCATTTCTTCTTGGTACAGTGGCCATTCTTCTGGCGGGAGCCACCTATGCTTATTACCTCTATAATTTACCGAAAAGAGATGTTGCTGCATCAGAAGCGGATTATAGCTATAAAGCTTCAGAAGTAGTCAATGAATACCTATCTGACCCTACAAAGGCAAATCAGAAATTTTTGGATGCCGAAGGAGTTTCAAAAATCCTTATGGTTAATGGAACAATTGCTTCAATAGGTGAAGATTACAATGGACAAGTTGAATTATTGCTAAAAGAAGAGCAAGAGTTAGCTGGAGTTAGTTGTACTTTATTAAGTTCATCAGGTACCGACAAACAGTCTTTTAAGTTGGGTCAAAAAGTCATGGTAAAAGGAGTTATACGCTCTGGAGCTGCATTTGACGAAGACCTTGATATGTATGAAAATGTAATTCTAGAAAAATGTACAATTATAAATTAAATAACAATAAAATGAAAAACACGCTAATTCTTATGACCATAGCTCTTGGGCTATCCTCTTTTACCGAATTGCCTGAAAAATTAATCTCTAAAAAATCAAAAGTAAGTTTCTTTAGTCATACAGCCTTGGAAGATATTACAGCTGTTAATTTCAAAACAGTGGGCACCTTGGAAGGAAAAACAGGAGATGTTGTTTTTTCTGTTCCGATGCAAAGTTTCGAATTTGAAAAATCATTGATGCAAAAGCACTTCAATAGCCCAAAGTTCTTGGACACTAAAACGAATCCAAAGGCAAAATTTGTGGGTAAAATCACTAACCTCAATCAAATTAACTTTGAGAAAGATGGGAAATATGCTCCTATGGTTGTTGGAAGTTTAACTATCAACGGCGTAACGCAAAAAGTCTCTAAAAAAGGAGAAATAATCGTTAGCGGAGGAAAAGTTACCACCAAAACGAAATTTGATATTACGTTGGCGGACTATAAAATTGCTTTTAGCGATGGAAAACCTTCTACCAATATAGCCAAAGAGGTCACTATTGAATTTGAAGCAGAATTTTAGGTTTTCAGGGTTTGCCTTTTAAGGTAAACCCTCTTTTTTAACCCGGTTTATGCATTGGAGAATCGTAATGAGTAGTTAAAATGCAATAAATCAGACATTAAAACGAAATTAGCATAGCACCGCTCTGGTGATTGAGTTTAAATGGGTTTACGAACTGATTTAAAGCAGTTTAGGTACGGTCCCGATAGCTATCGGGAGATTTTCCAATGTATAAGGCGGGTTTAACCTTATTTTAAGCAATCATGAAGTTGATTTTCATTATACTGGCTAGTTTTCTCACTCCTTCCAAAGGAGAAACGGATAATGGGATTCTCTTTGAAATTAGAAGAAATAAGGACGATTTTAAAATAGTATATCAATTGAATTTGAATGAAAAGGGTAATGTTATTTTGAAAGAACCGATTAAAACGTATTGGCTAAAAAATGGCAAAAAGGAAGCTTTGAGCTTGATACAAGAGAAATATGCTTATGGGCTTGTGGTAGATAAAATCACTGATGATTTCATTGACCTTCATTTCGCCGCTTATTCTCAAAGAATCATAAGGCTAAAAATGAATGAGAAGCCAACTGTCATGATTTCTGAAGGTGATTCATGGGCTTTGCTACGCGGTATTTATGTGAATTTTTCGAATTCTTCATTTCTACTACCAAAAATCAAAAGTGTCAAAATAGCGTTAACTAATCCAAAATCTTGTGAGGATTTTATTCAAACTATTAAACCATAAAATAAATGATTGACAATTGCTCAGAAAACCTTCGCCAACTCAAAGAGTTAACAAAGGTTATAAACGAAAATGACTATAAACAGAAAATTGATTTGCTATCAGGTGCAAGTATTGGTCAACACATCAGACATATATTGGAGTTTTATCTGTGTGTTTTTGAAGGGCAAATTGACGGAACAATTAATTATGACCTCAGAAAGAGAGACATAAGAATAGAGGAAGACCCTATTTTTGCTGCTCATACTATAAATAATCTCTTGATATCTCTTCAATTATTGCCGCAACAGCATGTCCCAATAAGTCTGCAAGGAAACTTTAAAGAAGAAGAGAGTGAAATTGATAAAATTGACACTTCTTTAGCTAGGGAATTAGCCTATAACCTGGAGCATAGTATTCATCATCAAGCCCTCATAAAAGTTGCTTTACTTTATTTAAACCGTGGCGTTTTGGTGGATGAAAACTTCGGAGTGGCTCCTGCTACAGTTCGCTTTAGGAAATCCATATTGATTGAAAATTAAGACTTTGTTTATTGTTTAAACCTTTGAAAAATGGAAACCTGGCAAATTAATTTATCTTTAATTCCGAGTTTAGCGGTCATTCTTGGTAGTGTAAACAGAATGGCTTTGGGCCTCACAGATGAATTAAATAATAGATTACATCTAGATCATGAATTGTATGAAGAAATAATACCTCTGAAAATAAAACAATTGAAAACCTTAAGTATTGCTACCCTTCTAATGTATTTAAGTCTCTTATTACTAGTGATAAACGCTATGTTAGGTGGCTTGAATATTTTCGAGAATTACAATACAGCCATTTTGATAATCATTGCGGTTTTTATATTTTTTGTTTCAATTATTTTATTGGTTTCTTTTTCTTGGAATGCGTATTTCATACGTCAAAGACAGTTTGAAAAATTTCTGTTGTAAGGAGTGTTGAATAGAATTACTCGGTAGCATCTTTAATTCAGAGAGAAACTTTGTTGTAGATAAATAATCAAAATCTTCATAGATAATGTCAACAAATTTGAATCATAAAAAGGCTTTGGTTATTTCAGGTGGAGGCAGCAAAGGTGCTTTTGCTGGAGGAGTTGCAGAATATCTTCTACTTAAACAGAATAAGAAATATGACATATTTTTGGGCACTTCTACAGGAAGCCTTTTAATAAGCCATTTAGCTTTGAATAAAGTGGAAGAAATAAAAAGGATATATACGAATGTTAGCCAGGGTGATATTTTTAGCAATTGTCCTTTTACTAAAAGAAAAAAAAGAGGTTTTACCCATGTAGGGATAAATCATTTTAATGTTCTTATCAATTTCTTATTAGGTTCTAGGACTTTCGGTGAAAGTAAAAATCTTAGAAAGCTGATTGAAAAAGAAATCACCAGAGAGATATATGACGAAATAAGACAAGTACATAAGGAAGTAGTGGTAACGGTTTCAAACCTTTCTACCCATGAAGTGGAGTATAAAAACATATCTGAAGTAGAATATGAAGACTTCTGCGATTGGATTTGGCTGAGTTGCAATTACCCTCCGTTTATGTCTCTGGTACATAAAAATGGGTACGATTATGCAGATGGCGGTTTATCCATTACTGCACCAATAGAAAGGGCTATTGAAATGGGAGCCACAGAAATTGATGCTATAATTTTAGATACAGAAACGTATGCAATCAATCATATGGCTATTAAAAATGCGTTCACATTGCTTACCAATACATTTACATTTATGATGAACACTATCTCTTTCCAAGGTCTTCAATTAGCAAGTAGAAGAGCCAAGTATGAGAATGTCAAGTTAAATATGATACACACACCTACCATACTTACGACAAATTCCTTAGTTTTTGACAAAGTGGAGATGACTAAATGGTGGCAACAAGGCTATGATTACGCCTTTTTTACTTTCGCCAATGAATAAGTTACTCTAGGAGGGAAAAGAACGAAAGGAATTAGTTATCTCTTAGGGCTTTAATGACCTCCATGAGGTAATCAGGCTCTATTCTTTTTCTGAAATTAGGATTAATATGTTCAAAAATTATCTCTGCTTTTTTGTTTACAATCATTAATGTTGGTACAGGCAAAATGCCATGTTTATCATCAGGATCTCCAAAAGCAATCCCAACGTTTTTTAAAAGTGTGGCACCAGGATCTGAAAATAATCGGTAAGCAATTTTATTTTTCTCTTCCGTGTTCACCAATTCCTCATAATTATCAGGAGAAATCGCAACAATTTGATATCCTAAGGCTATAATATCATTCTCAATACTTACAAGTCCAGCCAGCTGCTTATTACAATATGGACACCAGCCGCCTCTATAAAAAACTAAGATTGTTGGTTTTTCATTGAGAACATCTAATAAATTATGTTTTTTTCCTGATGGGTCTATAACCGTAGCTTCTGGGATTTTTTCACCAATCAGCAGTGGGGATATATCTTCAGGTTGTTCGGCCGTTTGAGCTAGAATATGGAATGATGTGAAAAAGAAACAAAGTAATAAGAGGTTTTTCATATTTAAAACGAGTTGGTAGTGCCTATTTGGAAAGCTTAATGACTAGCTTATTAAAATAGCAAATAATCATATTTAATGTACGTCGAATTTAGGTATTATAGATTCGGAAGCTAATTAATCGTTGTTAACATTTTTGAAAAGTACCATTTTATCGAGTGTTTTATATCGCACCTCCATACAATGACTGAGATGAGATATTTCATAGGGTTCATTTTTATTAATGTTGTCTTTCGAAATAAATAAACCGGCACATTCCAATTCACCTATTGGGTTATATCTATTAATTTGAGCAAGATTATCACTCATGAATTCTACATGAAACCATGAGCCAGCTCCTTCTCCAGCCAACCATTGTACCTTTTCGGGTAGATTAGCGGGCTTTTCTGGTGGAGGTAAAGTTCCTCTGAGATAGGCCGTTTTTTTACTCATAGATGGATATATTTTGGTTCATATGTATAGCGGGAGTAATTTCAAAACTTGAGCTGATTTGAGTCAACGACTTTACGTTTCCTAAAGGAGTAGGAGAGATGGTAGGTGGCAAGGATAGCCTAACTTTAGTCCAAAGTTGAGGCCGTCCTGCCTTAATAATAGTATTAACAAAACGCGAACAATTAGTGCCATTCTTCACAAAAGGACCATAAGCAAGACAGCCTTTACTTTGTAAGTCTTTAGCTTTTTTGTACGCTAATTCAAAATTTACAGGTGCAATACCGGCATATACCCTTCCGCTTCCATGACATGCCTCTTTTTGTTGAATCTCAACGAGTAATTCTTTTATATTTAAAGGCTCACCTTTTTCTGGCCATTCTAATATAGTTTTTAACTTTAATTCATGGTCTGTGAATTTATCTCTTACTCTGCCATGGCCATAAGGAGTATGATACCTTCCGAAATCTAAATAAAGTGGTTCATTTTCGAAGTTTTCTATTAGGATGACTGCCGCATGACCTACTTTGTAATAGTAGTTTTTGTGCAGACCTAACCATCCAGCTGGTTTATCGTACCATGCTCCTGCGGCCTTGCAGTGCGTTTCAGGCCATGCTAAGGCTATTGCCCATCCTGAATACATAGTTCCATGGGGTTTAATAGGTGGTTAATTTGACTATTATCTAAAAGATCTAAATATTTAAAATAGGAGTGATCTTTATATCGTACTATTTGGCTAACACTTACTGTTTTTAAGTCGCCATTATTTCTTTCCATGAGTACGTTTTCAAATGAATTGTCGGTATGTTTAAATAAATGAAATGCTAACATATTTTCAGCTTGAATCACTTCTGAACTTAGCCATTTAGAATACCATGCTCGTCTTCCTTCTATTATAGACTCAGAATAAAGTGTAACGGAAGACCAAATTCTAGGCACATTTATGGGTAGTTCATGTACAATTTTTCTTTTACCATCCCATTTTAGTTCCAGATAGAATTGCTTGTTTGTATTGTCAATCAGGATAAGTGTGAATGGTTCTGTTTCAGATAAATCAACATGCTGAATGAAACTTCTATCGTCTTTGTAATCCAGACTTTCTAATAAAACCTGCCCTCTGCTTCTTTTATATTGTTTAACGTTAGGTAGGTGATTTTCATTAGCTCCATTCAATAGACACCGGGCTTTTTGTTCTCCCACCGCTATCCAACTCCCACCCGCTATCATATCTTTAGGATATATCCATTTGCCAGTGTTAGTACAATATAGCTCAGGCTTTAACGTAGGCCTAGCCGTTTTTTCATCTCTATTAGAGGTGAGAAAGTAGCCATTATTGACCGGTAGATAGGTTACAGTACACATATTGATGTTTATTTTCTATACTTGTTTGACGGAGTCTTATTAGAATACTGACAAAAAATGTAATAAAAATTTGTAAAATTTATTAAAACCCAATTTTCAAGCAACGGGCATTTAATCCGCTTTATGCATTGGGCAATCTCCCGATTTTATTGGGATCGTAGCTAAATTGCTTCAAATCAGTATACTTCGTTAAGCTCAGCACAGGCTACACCCATTTAAACTCAATCACCATAGCGGTGCTATGCTAATTTCCTTTAATCATCTGATTTATTGTACTTTAAAACTCATAACCACCCCCCAACGCATAATCCTGGTTAAACTTTAGAAATCAAACCTGCTTCAAAAGTAGAATAATGGTTTTTAGGCTATTGACTTTAGAACGCATGCCTAAGTGCTTAAGCTGAATTTGATATAATGGTTTCTGCAAAAAGAGCAGCTGCTTGTCCAAAAAGATTAGAATCGTTGGTCTCCTGATTATGTGTTAGATATTTATTCTTCCCTATGTTTATGTAAATATCTTATAATAAATGGTTTGATGGATTTTAATGTTATTTTGTCAGGATTACAATTATCTACGTCTATAAAGCTGTGGCAAAGCAATTATAAGCAAAACAATTAATTCAGACTATAAAATCAAACCTAAAATGAAGGCATCAGATTTATTTATAAAAGCACTTGAAAACGAAGGTGTAACGTATATTTTCGGAATTCCTGGCGAGGAAAACTTAGATATGCTAAACTCTCTGAAGGATTCTAAGATTAAATTAATTCTTACCCGTCATGAACAAGGAGCAGGTTTTATGGCTGCCACTTATGGTCGATTAACGGGGAAGCCTGGGGTTTGTCTAGCAACGCTAGGGCCTGGTGCCACCAACTTAACCACACCCGCGGCTTATGCTCAATTGGGAGCCATGCCTATGGTGATGATTACTGGCCAAAAGCCGATTATGAAATCCAAACAGGGTCGTTTTCAAATAATAGATATTGTTGAATTATTTCAACCAATCACAAAGTATACCCGACAAATAGTAAATGGGAATCTAATTCCGTCTATGGTTCGGGAAGCTTTTCGTTTGGCTATAGAAGAGCGGCCGGGAGCTGTTCATCTAGAATTACCAGAGGATATTGCTGCGGAAGAATGTGAAGACCGATTATTTGATGTAGTTGGGTTTAGAAGACCTGATGCCAATGAGGTGGCTATCCAAGAAGCCACAAAAATGCTGGAAGAGGCCAAAATGCCTTTATTGTTAATAGGAGCTGGTGCAAATAGACAAAGAACAAGTGATGCTTTGATCCAATTCGTTGAGTCTACAGGGATTCCATTTTTTAATACACAAATGGGGAAAGGTGTTTTAGATGAACGGCATCCTCTATTTTTAGGAACAGCCGCTTTATCAAGTGATGACTTTTTACATTGTGCTATCAATAGGGCAGATCTAATTATAAATGTGGGTCATGATGTAGTGGAGAAACCACCATTTTTTATGGAGAAAGGTGGAACCAAAGTGATTCACGTCAACTTTTTTCCAGCTAATGTAGATGAAGTTTATTTTCCTCAATTAAATGTTATTGGAGATATAGCATCGTCGATAATGCAATTGACGGGTCAAATCAAAGACAAAAGCAATTGGGACTTCTCCTATTATGAAAGAATTAAAAAGGAGGTAGAAAGTCATTTGACAAGATACGTTGAAGACGTTCGTTTCCCTATTTTACCACAAAGACTGGTACATATTGTGCGTGAACAATTACCGGATGATGGCATTGTAACCTTGGATAATGGTGTTTATAAGATTTGGTTTGCCCGAAATTATAAATGTTACCAACCCAATACACTTTTATTAGATAATGCACTGGCCACAATGGGTGCAGGTTTGGCTTCCGCAATGGCTGCAAAGTTGATTAACCCAGATAAAAAAGTAATTTCGGTTTGTGGAGATGGAGGGTTTATGATGAATTCTCAGGAACTGGAAACAGCTACTAGATTGGGTTTAAATATGGTCGTTATTATTCTAAATGATAGTTCGTATGGAATGATAAAGTGGAAACAAGAAGGGATGGGATTTGAAAGTTTCGGTTTAGATTATAAAAATCCTGATTTTGTAAAATATGCAGAAAGCTATGGGGCTAAAGGGCACAGACCTACTTCTGACCAAAGTTTTAGAGAAATCTTAAAAACTTGTTTAAACTCAGACGGTGTTCATGTCATTGATTTAGCAGTGGATTACTCATTAAATCATTCTATTTTGAACGTCTTGCTAAAAGAAAAAACCTGCATTCTTTAAACCTATAAATTATTACTGAATATTCTTATTAAGAAAAATGCCTTCTGTTTTTGACAAAGGGATTTTACTAAAGCAGCAAATGCCGAAGCCCATTTACGTCATATAATTTTAAACTGGATCGCAATAGAACAATTGACATGGAAGTACAAATACTAAAAGTTAAATCGCCGTACGATTTAAGCCTTATTAAAGAAATTCCTTTAGTTGGAAAAGTAGAAGTGGAAAAAGCATTATCAACGGCTTATGCTTTATTTCAAGATCAAAGTAAATGGATTGCTCCTCATGAGCGAATAGCCATTTTAAAAAGAGCAGCCACCATCATGCATAGCAGATTGGAAGAGCTTACAAAAACGGCAACTCAGGAAGGAGGAAAGCCATTGGTCGATTCCAAAATTGAAGTTTTAAGGGCTATTAACGGAGTTGAATTAGCGGCAGAGCATATAGGAAAAATAAAAGGCGAACAGATTCCGATGGGCTTAACCAAAGCTTCCGAAAACAGGATTGCTTTTACAAGTAGGGAACCCATTGGAGTGGTGAGCTCCATAAGTGCTTTTAATCATCCATTAAATTTAATTGTACATCAGGTAATAACAGCTGTTGCTGCCGGTTGCCCTGTGATTGTAAAACCAGCTCTAACTACACCATTGTCTTGTCTAGCATTGGTTGACATACTAAAAGAGGCTGGTTTGCCAGAAGGTTGGTGTCAAGCTATTATTTGTGATAATGATGCTGCAGAACGCTTAGTCACAGATAGTAGAATAAATTATTTTTCGTTTATCGGTTCTGCAAAAGTTGGCTGGTACTTAAAGTCAAAATTAGCTAATGGAACACGATGTGCTTTAGAACACGGCGGTGCAGCTCCTGTAATAGTGGAGAAAGATGCAGATTTTGAAACACTCTTGCCATCGCTATTAAAAGGTGGTTTTTATCATGCTGGGCAGGTATGTGTTTCTGTGCAACGCGTTTTTGTTCAAGAGAGCATTTGTAATGATGTTGCGAATAAACTAGCTGAAATGGCTTCAAAATTAGTAGTAGGAGACCAAATGGATGAAAAAACGGAAGTTGGGCCTTTGATTTTACCAAGAGAAGTAGATAGAGTAGAGGAATGGGTAAATGAAGCCATTCAAGCTGGAACCAAAGTGTTATGTGGAGGAAAACGAATTTCAAATACTTGTTTTGAACCAACGGTATTATTAGACCCACCTTTGGATGCCAAGGTGTCAAGATTAGAGATTTTTGGCCCAGTGGTTTGCGTTTATTCCTATTCAGATAGAGACAAAGCAATTGAAATTGCCAACAGTCTAGATGTGCATTTTCAAGCAGCCGTTTTTACAAAGGATTTAGATGTGGCTTTGGATTGTGTTAAAAAACTAAATGCCACAGCAGTTATGGTAAACGACCACACCGCTTTTAGAGTAGACTGGATGCCTTTTGGCGGTAGAGATACTTCAGGAATCGGGATGGGAGGCATACAATATTCTATGCACGAAATGACAAGAGAAAAACTGATGGTGATAAAAAGCAAAGTTTTATAAAAATGAAAATAAGAGAAAAGTTTATCCTGCTGTCAATAATGCTACTTCTTGTAGTAGCAGGAGTTTACATAGTCTGGAAACCAATTATTTGGACTTTAGTATTTATAGGTCCTGTTATTTTATTAGGGATAAGCGACATACTTCAAACCAAACATTCGATAAAAAATAATTTTCCTGTAATCGGAAATTTCAGATACCTCTTGGAGAAAATCCGTCCTGAAATAATGCAGTATTTTGTAGAAACAGATACGGAAGGGGCACCGATTAATAGAATGTTTAGAAGCCTAATCTATCAAAGAGCCAAAAAAGCAAACGATACAGCACCATTCGGTACTCAAATGGATGTTTACCGAGCTGGATATGAGTGGATAGATCATTCATTATATGCTGTAGACCATAAAGATATTAATCCGCTTCCTAGAGTACTTGTGGGTGGGGCAGATTGTAAAAAAAAGTATGACGCTAGTTTATTAAATATCTCTGCTATGAGCTTTGGCTCCTTAAGTAAAAATGCCATTTTAGCATTGAATAAAGGTGCAAAAAAAGGAGGTTTCGCTCATAATACAGGAGAAGGAGGAATTAGTCCATTTCATTTGGAAGGTGAAGGAGATTTAATTTGGCAAGTGGGTACAGGTTATTTTGGATGTAGAACACATGATAGAAATTTTTGCCCTGACACATTCGCTAAAAAAGCGACTTTGGATAGTGTGAAAATGATTGAAATAAAATTATCTCAAGGTGCCAAACCAGGTCATGGAGGTATTTTACCAGCCGCTAAAAACACAGAAGAAATTGCGAGAATAAGAGATGTTAAACCACATACAGATGTAAATTCTCCGCCTTCACATGCTGCATTCTCATCTGCAAAAGGATTAATGGATTTTATAAAGTTACTTAGAGATAAGTCTGGAGGTAAACCTATTGGCTTTAAGTTATGTATAGGCAAAAAGCAAGAATTTATTGATATCTGCAAAGCAATGGTTTCTACGGGTATTAAACCAGATTTTATAACAATAGATGGAGGCGAAGGTGGTACTGGTGCAGCACCAATAGAATTTTCTAACTCTATCGGTATGCCTTTAAGAGAGGGACTGGCCTTTGCTCATGATACGCTTATGCTTTATGATTTAAAAAAGGATATTAAGTTAATTGCTTCTGGAAAAATATTTACAGGATTTCATATTGTCCGAATGCTGGCTCTAGGTGCAGACATGGTAAATAGTGCCAGAGCAATGATGCTTGCCATAGGTTGTATTCAAGCTAGACAGTGTAATACAAATACTTGTCCCGTAGGTGTTGCCACACAAAATAAATCCTTAATAAAAGGCTTGAATGTTCCTGATAAAGCCGTACGAGTAGCAAATTTTCATCATGCTACTTTGCAAAGTTTTAGTGAGTTGGTTGGGGCTGCAGGAATCAGAAACTTATCTGAATTGAATCGATCACATATCAATCGAAGAATCAGTATGACAGAAGTGATGAACTATAGCGAGATATACCCTACCGCAGTTAGGTAGGAGGTGAAACGAAATACGAATGGATTTATAAGGCAATGCTTCAAGAAACATTACAACTTTCAGATTATCTAAAACTCAAATTAATTAAGTCGTAAACATTGGGTCAAGCACAAAAGTTGGGTCTTCTTCGTCAATGAATGGGTTCACTTATGACAAGAATGCCTGCCTATTGAAACCTTCGTCAAGAATTGATTTTAAATGTTGTTTTTTCTTCTCTTGACCCATCTGGAGCTTAAAAGCATCCCTAATATGCCATAAAGCTCAATAGTCTTTTTTGAAAGATTCCCTGGAAGCGTTTTGATATTGCGAAACGTTACTTTTTTAAAAGGAATGCTCTAGGCACTCTCAATCGTTTTGCTGTAATTTTACGTTCTTACCTATGAATCCTCTTAATGAGAACTTTTGGGTATGTAAATGCGAGAACTTTATAACAAGCAGAATAAATAACCAAGTATTCTCTTGATCTGAAGAATATTTAAACGTTCCAAATAAATAGTTATATGAGCCAAAATGCCCTACTTTTTATTCCTGATATAAGTGGTTATACCAAATTTATCAATCATACGGACGTAGAGCATAGTCGTCATATTGTTTCAGAATTATTGGAGGTCATATTGGCTAAGAATACCTTGAATTTGGAATTGGCAGAAATAGAAGGCGATGCTCTTTTTCTGTATAAATTACAGAGTGCGTCTACCATTGAAGATGTCTGGACTCAGGCCAAAAAAATGTTCTTAGCTTTCCACGAACATCTGTTACTTTATAAGCACAGAAGGATTTGTGATTGTGGAGCTTGTCTTACAGCCAGCAGCTTGAGCCTAAAGTTTGTTGTACACATAGCTCCAATTGATTTTATAGAAGTAGCCGGTAGAAAGAAACCATATGGTCCCGAGGTAGTTAAAGTTCATCGACTTTTGAAAAATGATATTCAGAACAGCGAATATTTACTACTGTCTAATGAAACAACTTCCGCTTTAGGATTATTTTCTGGCTCTGAAGATGTCAAGCATTATGAAACTCAATATGATTTTGGTCCTTATAAGTATTCGGCGATTGATATGAGCCCGCTTCGGTCAGAGGTTTCAGCCATCCCTAAGTTCGAAGTAACCAAATCAAAAGTTGAGCTATTGAATTTCAAAATCGATATTGCAGCATCGCTTGACGACGTGCATGAAATCACCAGTAATTTTGCTTATCGCCATCTATGGAATAAAGGGGTAGATTCCATTTCTTATGAGAAGGATAGAGTCAATCGGGCAGGGTCCACGCACCTATGTGTCATTAATGGTGATATTGTAGCGTTTGAGACATTGGATACCGGCCAAGAAAGAAAGCCACTTATTTATGCAGAGAGAACGAAATCTGCTCCATTTGCAAGTCAACTAGATAATTTTTACGTATTCACGGAAACAGAAACAGGTACCAATATAGAACTTACCCTTTTTGCAACATTCAAAAAATACAGAGGATGGGCTAAGTACCTCCTGAGATTGTTTATGAAGAGGAGTATTCTTAAAGGCTTAATCGACCTTAAGGCTTTAGCCGAACAAACTGGACTGGAAAAGCTACAAGAACAGGTAAATGCATAGGGCTAATATGTTAACTGTGACCCGTTCACAAAACTTTTTCTAAGATTTAATATGCCTGGCATTGAACGAGACTTTGATTTCGGGAATATTGGCGTTTGTTTGTGGTCATTATGCTTAGATATAAACTCACTTTGCCGTCAATAATTCAATTGGTTAGATTGTTGAAAGGTCGCTCATAGCAGAAGTTACGTATAGAATTCTCCGTATTAAAGAAAAGATAATGGGCTTGTCTTTTCCTGGTAATAGTCTTTGGTTGTTGGAGCACCGGGAATATTACAGATGATAATGTTAAGCGAACATTTAGTGCATCACAACAATCCATGTGAAAATACTATAATTATTTAGGCTGATTTTCCGTCTGAGTAGAAAAGAATAGACTTTGAGTCTATTATAGTTTGTTTTTTGGCAACGAGGTGCCATAGCTTACTCGTTAAGCAATCGAAGGTGATTATTAAATTTTACAATTTCTTAATAGTATTTTTCATTAAAATCGGAGTAATACAGTTGGGTTTTGATTTGAAATATTTTGCTAATCTAACAATTTGACCATGAATATAGGGGTTGACTTAGGGGGAACTAAAATAAAGGTTGGAATAGCAAACGAGGGTTTAATTCTCGAGCAGAATACGGCTTTATTGTACCAAAAGGATTCATTGTCTTCTACGCTGAAACAACTTAAAGACCTCATTAGGCCTCATGTTTCCAAAAAAATTAGTAAAATAGGTATAGGGGTTCCATCTGTAGTAGATACAGAAAGAGGCATAGTATATAATGTAACCAATATTCCTTCTTGGGAAAAAGTAGCCTTAAAAGACATACTTGAAGATGAATTTAATCTACCGACTTTTGTCAACAACGATGTCAATTGTTTTACACTTGGCGAACATCTTTTTGGGCAAGCTAAGGGCTATACTTCAGTAGTTGGTTTGACCATCGGTACGGGTCTTGGTGGAGGTATAATCATTGATAATAAACTCTATAAAGGTTTCAATACCGGTGCAGGTGAAATTGGACTTTTGAAATACCTTGAAAAAAACTATGAATACTATTTAGGAAACTCATTTTTTGAGCGGAATTTTGGATTTAATGCTCGCGAGGTATTTATTGCATCTCAAGGAGGCCATAAGTGGGCATTGGATGCCTATGCTGAATTTGGTATGCATTTAGGGGCTGCTATTCAGGCTGTTATGTACACGTATGACCCTGAAGTGGTGGTGGTGGGGGGCTCAATAAGCCATGCCTTTTCATTTTTTGAAAACACCATGCATGAAGCTTTAAAGGATTTCGAATTTCCTGAATCTTTGAAAAAAATTAAAATATTTAAATCCAATAACGATAACATTGCTCTACTAGGTGCTGCTGCACTGAGTAGGTAATTAAACTATTGTAAAATCTAGCCAAAATTCAATGCGAAAAAATACATTTATAGTCGTCCTTATCTTCTTTATATTTTTTGTTATCTCTTTTTTGAGTAATATTCTGGGTCCAATTATTCCTGATATACTAAATAGTTTTGATCTTGGTCTTGGTTTAGCAGGTTTTCTGCCTTTTTCGTTTTTTGTTTCCTATGGCGTTGCTTCCATACCTGCAGGTGTTTTGGTTGAAAAATATAAGGAAAAGAAGGTGCTGCTATTGGCATTTTTTCTGGCTTTCATAGGAGCATTATTTTTTGCTTTAGTCCCTATTTTTCCAGTAGCATTACTTTCTTTATTCATTATTGGTACTGGCATGGCCATGCTTCAGGTGGTGATAAACCCACTGTTGCGTGTGGCTGGTGGAGGTGTAAACTTTGCCTTCAATTCGGTTATGGCTCAGTTGTTTTTTGGGGGAGCATCTTTTCTTAGTCCTATGCTTTATTCTTATTTTGTTAAGCATGTACATGTAGGCCAGCCAAGCAATTTTATCATTGAAACGATGAATAACATAGTGCCAGCAAATTTAACTTGGATCTCTTTATATTGGGTATTTGCGATTATCGCATTATTGATGATTTTAATTATAAAATCTATAAAGTTTCCGGAGGTGGAGCTGGCAGAAGATGAGCGAATTGACACAGGAAATGCATTTCGTGAATTGATAAAGGACAAAAAAGTGATCTTGTTTTTTATAGGTATCTTCTGTTATGTGGGCACAGAACAAGGAATTGCCAATTGGACCTCCAAATTTCTTCAAGAGTATCACGGTGTAGATCCAGCTACTTTGGGAGCGAGTATTATTTCCTATTTTTGGGGGTTGCTCACCATCGGTTGTTTTTTAGGACTATTATTGCTGAAGATTTTTGATAGTCGTAAGGTATTGATATTCTTTTCCTTAGGTGCAATCGTTGCTCTGCTCTTAGGATTGTTTGGTCCGCTTAATTGGGCTTTGATTTGTTTTCCTCTCACTGGTTTTTTTGCTTCGGTGATGTGGTCTATAGTCGTCTCACTGGCTCTTAATTCCGTAGCTAAGCACCACGGTACTTTCTCAGGTATTCTTTGCACCGGCATAGCTGGAGGTGCTTTTGTGCCTTTGATTATTGGTGGCTTGGGCGAACTTGTCGGATTACGTATGGCCATGTTGTTTTTGTTGGTAACTTTAGGTTATATTTTAGGTATTGGTTTTTGGGCCAAACCCTTAGTGACTAATTCAACCATAAAAAGCTGGAAAGAACTCTTTCATGTATAAAATTATTTTATTGATCGATTTTGCTGAAGAATATAGCAAGGCCCTGTTAAAAGGTATTGCTAAATATTCAAAAGAAAACGGTCAATGGATTTTTTGTCGAATGCCGCTTTTTCAGAGAGAAACCATTGGCTTAGATGGGATTTTAGAATGGGCCATTGAATGGGGAGCAAATGGTATCATTGGGCAACTTTATAATGAGCCAGGTATCGAGAAGTTTATAGAAGCAGGAATCCCAGTAATTGCTCAGGATTTTAAGGAGCGATTTAATGAAATTCCTAATATTACCGGTGCACACAAGGAAGCAGGTAAAATGGGAGCCGATTATTTTCTAAAGAAAGGCTTCAAAAATTTTGCTTTTTATGGCTTTAAAGATATTGTTTGGTCAAGAGAAAGGGCAGAGGGTTTTGAAGAAAAAATAGTAAAGAGTGGTCATAAAGTTCACTATTTTGAGCATGTTAAGGCTCGCTCTTCCGAAGTTTGGTACTACAGGCCAAGTTCACTAAGTCAATGGCTCAAATCTTTACCCAAACCTATCGCCTTAATGGCCTGTGACGATAACCAAGGGCAGCATATTACGGAAGCTTGTCGTCATTCTGGTATCAGAATTCCCGAGGAGGTGGCTGTTTTAGGGGTAGACAACGACGAGATGATTTGTTCTTTTTCGGATCCTCCGCTTTCTAGCATAGGGCAAGACACAGAAAAGGGTGGATACGATGCTGCGAGGCTTTTGCACCGAATGATGGAAAATGACATATCAGCTCATTATGACATTATAGTAAAGCCTACGCAGGTTATCACACGCCAATCCACTGATATTTATTCTACAAACGACAAACATATAGCAACCTCCTTAATGTATATTCATCAGAATATAGATAAAAAGCTGCAGGTGGATGATATTGTAAAGCAAGTCCCATTGTCAAGAAGGGCTCTGGAAAAACGTTTTTTAGATATGACTGGCTATCCTGTTTACAAATATATCTTTAATTTGAGAATAGAGAAATTGAGTCAGAAATTGCTTGAAACAGACTTAAGTGTTTTCGAAATTGCTCTTGAGTTGGGTTTTTCAGATACCAAGAATATTGCAAGACAATTTAAGCAAATCAAAGGTTGTACTCCCAGCGAATATCGAAATCAATTTTTGGCATAATGTTTTTTTTCCGAAGCATTACTTTACCATTACGTTTTCCAAATTGTATCCTTTGATGCTGACTTTTGGTTCTTTGTTGCCAGTGTCTTTTTTATAGCATTTCACAGTTAAAGTTTTGGTTTCTTTTGGTGGAATAGAGATGTAATTGTCTGACCAAAAGACGGGTACTACGGCAGTTTGTGAATCAGAATTGATCAACTCAGCCTCTATAAAGAATGCGATTTTATTACTTTGGTTTGTTAATTCTAGTGTTATCTCGTATTCATCAGTAGTATTTGAAATTCTTTTTGTTGCTTCAATTTTAGTTTTTGGCAAATTATTGAGTGAAGTGAAATCGGCATATTGTTTTTGCGGAGTATAAAACCAAAATTTCTGGTCCCAATCCATTTGGTCCGGTTGAGTGGCTAGCCAGTAGAAATTATCGGCAATGAGCTCTTCTGTTCCTTTTTTGAGTTTTAAATCTAAAAAGTATACTTGATTTTTACCTTGAAGTTCTGGGATTTTAAGGGCGTTTAAGGTGCTGTTTTTATCTAAATTTGTTGTTAAAGTTTTTTCAAATACCACTTCAGATTTGGAGTTGAAAAGCTTTATTTGAGCGGTTATATTTTTCAAATCTAATTGAGTATCGTTACTCAAGTGTATGGAGTGATCATAATAATTGTACATAACGGATACTGGATTTGCAGCCTTTTTTGTACCATAATATGCACCTGTTGGCATTAAATAATAATCGTACAATTGCCAATAAAACTCAGGCCAAGGAGAATTTAGCATCCATTGCACCACGCCCGTGGAGGTTGGTCGGTTCATTACATGCGACTCAAACATTGGTCTAATGGCCTCATAATTCATTATTTGTGCTTTAAAAGCGAGGTCTTCTAAGTCCTTGGGTTGGCCAAGTTTGGCTTTTAGGGCTTTTAAATAAACGCCCAAAGTATTGAAATCTTTTCGACCAGAATGATAATTCCATATTTCGTTTTCGGCGGGCCAAAGTTTATCCGCTGGTATCATCTTTTTAATAGCATCAATGGGTGGTATCTGCGGTCCAGGCCCTACCTCAGAATTGAACCCATACGCTCCTCCTAGCTCTTTGTCTTCGTACCAGTAAATGGGTGGCACATATTCATAAGGGCCGTACATTTTCATACCAGATTTACCCGAAATAGAACTTTCAAAATCACCAGAAGAAATCAAAAACGGTCTCGTTGGGTCGTATTTTTCTAAGGTTTGTAAGTATTTTTTTTCTAAGGAAGGTGCTGGCATGGCATCGCTTCCGCCCGCCCAAGTAAATATACTTGGGTGATTTCGTAGCCATTTTACTTGATCTCTAAAATAGTCAGACAACAAGGTTTCCTCATCAGGGCTAAGTTTGATGCCATATTTGGCTACATCTTCATTTATAGGTAAGTTTTCGTCGCCTTCACTTTTCTCTAATACTTCTCCAAGATAATCAGGCCATTCCCATTGACAGCTCCATCCGACCATCAACAATATGCCGTTTTGATCGCATAAATCGTAGATGTGTTGGTTATTACCCCATATTCCTTCAAACCGGAGTGAGTTTAGATTCATTTCCTTTACATACCTGATTTGTGCGGCATCTTTTTCTGGCATGAATCTCAAGAATAGATCATCTACCCAGCCTCCACTTTTTATCAACACTTCTCTTCCATTTACTTTATAACCACGAACGTTTTTTGGGTTGAGGTAAGTTTCTATTTTTCTAATACCAAATTTTGTGTTTTGTTGGTCTTGGGCTATTCCATTTTCGGTCAATTGCATTTCTAAACTATACATATTTGCTTCTCCGAGTCCATTTGGCCACCATAGTCTCGGATTGCTTATGTTTAATTGTTGAAATTCTTCTGGGCTAAACTTTATTTCGGTTTTCTCATGTGCTTGAAGTATGACTTTCTTTTGGAAAGATATATTTTCAATTTTACCATTTAGTTCTACATTTTTAGTTTCCTCACTGTGGTTGCTTACTTCCACACTTATAGTTACTGAAGCCTTACTTAAGTCAATGGTGTTTACATCTGGTGCAACAAAACTGGCGTCAATGGATATTTTTCCCGAACGCTTTAGTCGAATCTCTCTAAAAATACCCATGTAGTGGTCGGGTGGGGTAGGAGCCCAGTCCACAAAACCCATATAGAAATCTCGGACTTGTGGCGGGAATATTTCTACTACTAATATGTTCTCACCAGATTTGGCTTGCCCAGAAATATCTAGTTCAAATTGCCTAAATGCTCCAAATAAGGAGTCTTTATGGGCTATTTGTTTGCCGTTCAACCAAAAGTTTGCACTATAATTTATTCCATCTATCAGTAGTTTTAAATGTTCAGTTTTATTGTCGAAATCATCAAGATTGAACGTATTTCTAAACCACCAAGATGATTCAAACTGCTCGGCAGGTACTTTCGCCAAATTATCACCCATGAAAATGTCTGGATATTTGCCAGCTTCCACCAATGCTCCCATTACGGTGTTGGGAACGGTAGTTTTTATCCACTTTTCAGAGTCTATAACATTGGAAGAAAGTGTTTCTCCATTTGCAGAGATACCTGCAGTAGGTGCTATCGTCCAACCTTTACTTAATATGGTTTCCCCGATTTTTATTTTGGAGCTGCAACTAACAAGGATAAAGCTTATGGAAGCCAGATAAAGCAAACGAACAGTTTTTGTCATAATGATTGTATATACCGTATGTAAAGTTTACTCCAGAAACATCTAATTGGGCTATTTAGAATGTGTTTTTAATTTGGAAATAGCCTAAAAGTGACATCTTAAAGTATATGTATCAAAGGTCAATGAAATTAACAATAAAAATCAGATGAAAGATAAGAAATTGTGGTTTAGTATGGTTTTGGTAGGCATGTCTTTAGGTACTGCTTGGGCTATTCGAGGTCAGTTTGGTCACGAGCAAGGTGCAGCATGGGCGGGTGCTATTGGTACATTAAGTATTTTGTTAGTTTCAAAACGAAAGGATTGGCTTTCGAAAGCCTTCTCCGTTACGCTTGCAGGTGCCGTTGGCTGGGGCTTAGGCGGTATGATGAGCTACGGAATGGTAGTAGGCTATGGTCGTGCCACCGATTTTGTTAATGTCTTTTATGGTCTATTGATGCTCTTCGTTATAGGTGGGCTTTACGGTTTTATTGGCGGAGGTTTTTTCGGTTTTGCACTTTTAAATCCTAAAAAAACAGAAGTGAAGTGGTCCAGACTGATTGTAGAAATGGTGGTGAGTGGCCTTGTTTTTTATTTTTTTATGATTGAGCAATTTGGCTGGAATATGACACCTCCAAGAGCAGAACATTGGGCCATTTGTTTTGGAATGGCCGTTGCACTTACATCACATCTCATCAGAAATAAGCAATATGCACCATTGCGTGTCGCTGTTTTTGCAGGATTAGGCGGTGGCTTTGGCTTCGCTTTTGGTAATTTTCTTCATGTCCTTGGTCGTGTTTCAGAAATAGATTTTAATTTCTGGAATGTAATGGAATATTCTTTAGGATTTTTTGGTGGCTTGGGAATGGCTTATGGAGCTTTTACCGCAAAGTGGGAGGAAAATGAAGTAGAAGAAGTATCAAGCAATAATGAATTTCTGTCCTTACTAGGTGTTTCATTGCTTATTCCATTCATAGTGTGGCAGCAAAGCTTTAATTCGGAACGAATCACGGCTATGCTTGAAAAAATCAACTTTTCAGATTTAAGTTTAGGAGTCACTGTTTCCCTGTGGCTCTCTTTGGTCTTAATTTTAGCATTTTCAGTGTTTTATTATAGGAGAATTAAAGCTTTAAATACAGGCAAGTTCCCATACTCAGAAATCAAGATTTTGTTTGTCGGTCTTTTCTTTATTTATATCATATTTTCTTGGCTTATTACTGGGGCGTTTTTGAGTACTTATCGTATTGAACAATATCTCTATTTAGTCAATTTTGTCATCATTATTTTACTTATAAATAAGGCAGAGGCCTCTTTTACTTCTGTTGAAATGAATGTAAAAACTTGGCTAATTGGTTTGGTTGGGGTTGTGCTTTTGATAGCCATTTTTGCATTAGTCGCCATTAATACACATGGAGAAATGGATCATTCACAGAAAAGATTTGGTGGAGAGGAAATAACAGTTAAAGCGGAATAGTCATTTTTCAATCCACTAGATATATAGAGTAGAATAATTAGCAGAGGCAATGATTATTAAAAATCCCAAGTATTTAATGCTTGGGATTTTTTGTTTTAGAAGGCCTTTTTAAGGGCTCTAATCAACTTGACTTTGAGGCATAATTATGGAAACTTCTCGAATTAAATTAAGATTCTAAGCGTAGTATTTGCAATCCTAATCGTTTGTTTTAATGCCGTTTGTACAAAGAGATTTACTATTGATTTATAAGTGTTGTATTTACGCTGTTAACGTGGTCAGTTTGTATCAAATCTACTTTGTATTCGGCGGCTTTGATATAATTTTTACTATGATCATAAAGCCCTAGTAAATCGGTGAAAACCATTATGTTTTCTTTATGAATAGCAGTGACCAGTTCTTGATTTACTATCGACCATTTAACATCAAATGCATATGGTTTCAATGTTTTTTTCTTGATTAATAACTCATTTGGATGACTTAAGGATGGCATAACTTTTACATGTTTATGAGTAGTTTTTAATGCCAAAAGAAATTCATCCGATCCATAAAAAACGGCATTCTTAAGTAAGTTATACTTTTTGAGTGCTTTGATAAGGGGGGCAGCTAATACATCCTTACAATCCACATAAAGGTTGGTTTTTGATTTATGAAGTGCATTCCACCTGGATATTAAGGAAAGTGTTTCTTCCAATGTTGGGATTTTTTCGGAGTCAAATTTCTCGCCGAACCCTTTTCCTGCTGATAAGGCTTTCAATTCTTCTAAAGTAAAATCTTTCATTTTGCCTTTTCCATTTGTAGTTCGGTCTAGGCTTCCGTCATGTAAGATTACCAATTGCCCATCTTTGGTGGTTCTCACGTCAATTTCAATATAATCAACACCAATTTCTAAAACTTTCTTAAATGTAGCTAAAGTGTTTTCAGGGGCTACTTCTGAGTTTCCTCTATGGGCAGAGACTCGTAAATGATGCACATATTCACGAGCCTCTAAACTACTATTTTTTACTTTAAAGCTGTTTTGAGCGGATGTTTGTAAGCTAAATAAGAAAAATAATGAAACAAAAGTGGCAGCTTTATTACAAAATGTCATTGTTATAAAACTTTTTAGTGCTATTCTTTTTCAAAAGATGATTAAAGTACTTTTCAAGTACTATGGCATAATCTTCAGACATTTCTGTATCGCCAATATTGGAGAGCAACTCCTCCAATTCCTCTTTCGAGATATTGTTTTTGAGGAGTTTATCTATTAAGTACGCTGGACGTGACGATGTCATTTCTTTTGTATTTTTATTCAAAAACCACCACAGGCTCTCCCTATTTTTTACAGTACTTTGGCACCGTCGGTCATAAATACCCGTGTGCTTACTGTAAATGAACCACCCGTTGGACCTTTGTATTTCATGTCAACATAAAATGCCTGAAATCCTTTTTGCGGATATGCTTGGGTCAACTTGATATTTGGTAAATCTTTGAGTTTGATATTTTTACTTATCCATAAATTATTTCTAAAGTCTTTATCACTAGATGTCGTTTCCCATAGCGTGGCTTCAACTAGACCATTCGGGTCTGGATTAATCAAGAGTTCAGCTCCATAACTTGTATCATTGATGGTCCAAGTGCTTACAGGATAAGTTTTGTTCATAATAGTAATACCAAAAAACGCACTTAGGGCTTTCAAAGCTTGTTCTCCTCCACCAAGATTATGCCCTGCATTTGGCACATAATGTATCATGTTTTTGCCCGGTATTTCAGTAAAATAGTGCTTTATAGCGTCAGCTGTCCAATATTCATCATTGGTGCCAATGAAAATCATTTTCGGTACGGTCATGTTTTTCCGGTAAGAAAAAGGATCTATCATCGCTGTAAGTGCCTTGCCGTCTTCTGTCTCGGTACCCTGTGGAATTCCAAGTTTGACGTAGTCTTCTATTTGGATACTATATTCGCCATAGGTGGTGTATTGATAATTTAAGGTGGCTGGCATGTTGAGCATATCTATCACCATCGGGCCAATAGCCTTTACACGTTTGTCGTCAATAGCCGAAGCCAGCCAAGTAGTCCAACCTCTTTTTGAAGCCCCTGAGATTACAAAATTATTGACATCAAAATTGACTTTTTGTTTGGTGAATTCCTGAACGGCATCCATACTTCTAACGGCAGATTTCACCATTGGAAACAATAGCGGCCAGGAGTAGTCTTTGTCTTGTTTAAACTGATGCAAAGTATATGAAATTAGTGCATCTTCTGTCAAATCGCCATAGAGTGGTTGGTTAGGGACCTGTCTAATAAGTGCCACAACAGCCTTATTCCTTAAGGCTATTTCTGCTAATGGTTGCCATAAATCATCTGATTTGCTCCAGTTAGGTTGTTCTTCTTTGTTAGAACCTCCAGTAATGAAGAGCAAGGCACCATCGTAAAGTTTATTTTTAGGTATGAATATCGTTAATTGGTGTCTCCAAGTGTATTGACGCCATTTTTGAGATGTAAGCAGTAGGTGGTAAGCGGTTACATTTTCCAGAACAATAGAGTCTTTTAGCTCCCAATTGTAGGTTTTGTCGCCATTATTAATATAGTTTTCCAGTGCATTTTCTGGCGTAATCTTTTGGGCATAAATAACATTGCTCATGATCATCAAAAGCAATAAGCCAAATATAGATTTTAGAACACTTTTTTTCATAGATAAAATATTATAAGTAATTATTTTGATGAAGGTTTCGGACTTTCTTTTACTAATTCCAAAGCTTGATTGATGTAGGTATCGCCGGTCATCTCGCCCAAGCTCGTTCTACTGACGTATTCATATCTTTTAAAACTATTAAAGTCTTCTTTAGTTAGGATATAGCCAAATGCATCGTTTGCCAAACCGAATAAAAATGGAAATTTGGTAGGCATTTTACGTTTCAAATAAAATCCAATATTGGGCAAAGCCTCACCAGGTATGGTTAATATTTGAGCGGGACCGATGTTGATTAAATTTATTTGTGTTTCTACATAGTTTTCCTTTCCAAATTCGTAATTCAGGGGTGATTTTTTTAATATATATCGCATGATGTCCGATTCTATCAATATTTCTAATTGTTTAGAAACACAAAATATAGAAGGATTTTCAACGGTTGGTGCATTTTCTATGATTCTAAGCGACTCATCGCCTAAGAGTTGACCAATTCTTATGCATTCTTCCCAGGTATTGGCCTCTTTGCCATTTTCCAAGCGGGTGTCTGCGGTAACCATTCCACCTTGTGCTCCATTCAAGAATATCGCCATTCCACCACCTTTACTTTCAATGCGATCATAAAGTGGACCACATAGATCTGGGCTGAGAATGCCTCTACCTGATCCTAATACTTCGGGGTGAATGGCGTAGTTAACGAGAGTAGCTATTTTTTGACCTTTTTTATTACCTGTAGTTGCAATAGCCTGTATCACTCCACACCGAGGATCATATAGAGCCGGAGCGTAATAATTATAAGCAATTTTGCCTTTGGCATCGTCCACTGCAATTTTTAGAGAAGCTGGTTCAAGGTTTTTGACCGCCTCATTCACAGCATCTGCTATCTGAGCAACACACCAATCTAAATATTTTAAGTCGGCATAAGATGTACCGGTTTCATCAGGAAAACCGTAGGCATCCGGTGCACTGTGTGTATGTGTTGCCGCTATGATTATATTTTCGGGCAGAATGCCTTTAATTAAAGCACGAGATTTATTTCCCAATACCGAAGTCCAGCCTAAGTTATCGACACTTACAATGGCTATGCGGGTTTCACCGTTTTCTAAGACTAAGGCTCTTGCAAAGAGGTCTCCTCTTTTTTCGGTAACAGGGTTGGGTTTTCCTATTCCACCAGATACTGGCAACAATGGGTTTGGTGTGATGATTCTCTTGGCTGCACCTACTTGAAGTGTTTGAGCAAATACTCCGAACGATAAAAAGATGAGGCTGAGCAAAAAAGTGTAAAAAACGACTCTTTTTTGGGGATATATAAGCATAGAAAAGAAATGGTAAGGTTGAATGAAAGCAGCTTAAGAATGGTTTGAATTAGATAGAAATTGGTAGCTTCAAAATATCCACTACCAATTTAATTCTCAATTCTATACGCTAAATTTTAATGCGTTAATAAGCCGTTACCATGGTTTGCCAGTTCCTTGCACAAGCCAAGGTTTTGACCAAGGGCTATTTTTACCGTCAGCCTGAGAGAAATTTGTTGTTTCCAGTTTATCCAGAGCTGCATTCGCGTTTACTTTGTTGATGTTTAACTCATCTTGCATATAATAAAAACGTAAAGGTAGAGCTTGTCTTTTAGCAGATGGGCCAGCCTTAAGAGCTGGAAGTCCAGTTCTTCTAAAGTCAAACCATGCTTCCGTGGCCGCCGTCCAGCTAGCAATCCATTTTTGTTCCATGATTTGTTTCAGCGTGCCATCATATGCTACACCAGTATTTGTTAAATAAGTAGCGGACGAGTTTCCTACCCCCCAAGTGGTCATAGATGCTTTTACGCCAGCCTCATATAGAGATTTTGCGTTTCCAGCTGACCATCCTTTCAATGAAGCCTCTGACAAGATAAAGTTTACTTCTGCTGCTGATATCAATCGAGCCTTTAAAAGTGGTCCTGTGGCCTGCTTATACATGCTATTTAAGAAAGAAACATGTGGATTGAAAGACGTTTGACCAGGCGTTGGATTGAGGTTATATGCCGATGGTAAAGCAGAGAAACTTGGTGGTAAACCCACATATTCAGGATCTGTGTCTAAAACTGTATTTCCAACTTTATCAGGAGAAAGTAATCTTTTGCCATCTACTATTTTGTCCGTTCCTGCTGGTAAGGTTGCGTCTACTACTAAAGGTACTTCTACTTTATTGGCCCATACCGCTATTCTTGGGTCTTTGAGCGATTGTAAAGTCTCTATCAAAGTAGATGCCATTTTTATTCTTCTATAGTTACTTCCACTGGCATCATAAACAGCATTTGCTGGCCATGAAGTACCATCACTTGTTCCAGGGAAACTCATGGTGGCGTCATCTGAGTTTGAAAGAATTATTGGATATTGAGCTGCATTTCCAACTATCTTTTCAATTCCAGCTTTTGCTACGTCTGGTTTTTTGGCAGAAATACGCATATAGTATCTCAAGGCTAAAGAGTTGGCCATTTTTCTCCATTTAGCAGGGTCACCATTATAGTATACATCTACGTTGTCTACTATACTCGTATACTCTCCTTTTGGTTTTGAGAGTAGGGTATTTGCTTTTTCCAAATCGGCTAATATTCCCGTATAAATAACCTCTTGGCTGTCAAATGAAGGTAAGATATTCTCTAAACCGCCTACTTCTCCTTTTAGGGCATTGGTATAAGGAGCATCAGACCAAAGGTCAGTAATAAGGCCAAAATTAAAGGCTTTCATTACCAAAGCTACACCTTGATGAAACTCAAGATTTAAAGCTACCGCTCTGTCATAGAATAAAGCATTGTTTCTAAGTATATCATAATGAGCATTCCAACTTTGGTTTCCACCCCAGTCGTAATCGTTATGGCCTCCAGACCAAGCATCTTTTTGAGTATGCTGCACTACGCCAGCGATGTCCTGATAGCCATAATTAACATATAGTCTAGCCGTTTCAGTTAAAATTGTTGGCATGATCAGGTTGGGGTTCACCAAGTCTGGCTGAACACCATTTGGGTTGTAATTTACTTCTGTGAGATCTTCACAAGAAAAGAACGAACCCATCAATATAAATAAGACGATAATATTCTTCTTTTTCATGATATTAAATGATTTAAGGTTTAAAATGTTAGATTTAATTTAAATCCAACTGGAATTACCCATGGGGTTACATTGTATCTTTCAATACCCTGCTTAAACTGTGTACCCGCCTGTGTACCTGCTTGAGGTTGGAATGCCATTTCTGGGTCTATGCCTATCTTGGCAGCAGTCCAAAGAATGATGTTTCTGCTATACACAGAAACAGATGCGTTTTGTAAACCAAGCTTTTTGGTTACATCGCCTGTGATATCATATGCAAATGACACCTCTCTCAATTTGACAAATGAAGCGTCAAACGTAGCAGCTCTTGTGAAATCCCATGGGTAATTGTCGCCATAAGGGATATACTTTGTGCCAGTTCCTCCAAGGTTTTCAGTATATCCTTCTATTTGTCCTTGAGCATTATATACCGCTAGTACACCAGGATTGAACACGCCATATGGATAAGTATTTCCACCATATTCAAATGGATATCCACCGTATTCTTCCGTAGGACCACCTACGATATTAAATTTATTTCCATTGACCTTAATCAGTTCTTCTTGGTTTGCTACCAAATAATTACGAAGGGCATCACCCGTCAAACCATTTGGATTAATAAGGTTATCCAAGAATCTTTGTGACTTAAGATCTGATTCTCCATATCTGTAAGTTTGAGAAACAAAATCACCACCTTTTCTCCAGTCAAAGGTCATATTTAAACTCATCTTCTTATAGGTCAAAGATGTTTGCATTCCCAAAATAAAATCTGGATTAAAATTTCCAATTTTCGATCTTGTATTAGATGCTTTAATGGCCTGCCAAGAACCATTTTTGTCTAAGATAGGATAACCATAGTATGGGGAAGACTCGTCCGTAACCGTAACCAATTCCGCGTCATAAATGTCACCTATTTTTTCACCTACGTAGGTCCATGCTCCACCTTTTGCGTCTGTCCAAAGTGTGTAGAAATCTAAACCATCAGAAAGACTCTTAATAGTCGTAGAGTTTTTATAGAAATTAGTCGTTAAATCTAGTCTCCATCCGTTTCTATCAAAAGGTGTACCGCCTAAGCTAAACTCCAATCCTTTACTTACCAGAAGTCCAGCATTGATATTCTTTGAGGTATATCCTGTTGAAGAAGGAAGCTTAGTTGGAATAATCTGGTTTCTGTTTTCTACAGTGTAGTAGGTTCCAGAGAATCTAAGTTTGTTTTTAAACATCGTCAAATCCACGCCAACCTCATAAGAGGTAGAAATCTCAGGCTTCAAATCAGGTAAAAGTATAGTTCCTGATTTAGAAAGTCTTGTTACACCACCCCAAGCTTCATTATTGGCTAAGGTATTGATCAAAGTATAAGGGTTGGTGTCATTTCCTACTTGTGCTATACCACCTCTAAGTTTCAACATATTGATGTTATTAGAAGAAACAGGGAAGAGTTCGTTAACAAGGAAACTCAAAGAGGCTGATGGATAGAAATAAGATCTGTTAGCTACTGGCAATGTACTAGACCAATCGTTTCTAGCCGTCAAATCTAAATAAAGCATATCCTTGAATCCAATATTTGCCATTCCATAAGCACTGTATACCACTTTATGAGATAAACTGCTGAAGTATGACAAGTTAGCTGGTGCAATATTTTGTAAAGTGAATAGGCCTGGTATAATCAGTCCTGTACCATTTCTACTGGCATTGCTCACGTCCGTAAATTTAGAGTCTCTTGAGTTAGCTCCTGCCGAAATTGATAAAGAGAAGTCCTCCATACGTTTAGCGTATGTTGCTAAAACGTCAACGTTTCTTTCGTATCTGCCTAAGTTAATTAATCCATAAGCTCCACGTGGTTCTTTATCGTAGCTACGACCAATTGTAGTCTCTCTATTTTCTTTATAGGTATCTAAGGCATATCTGGCCATTAAATTGATATTTGGAGTAAGCTGATAGTCTGCTTTTATGTTACCAAATAATCTATTTCTTTCAAATGCATTATTAACTTCATAAGCCAAAAAGTATGGGTTATTGAAATTGCCAATGGACTGTGATTTTTGTTGAAGTCCCTCTTGTCCAGGAACCCAGTAATCTTGCATGTCTAAAATATTAATATGCGGAGAAACAGCATAAGCCCACTGAAGAGGATTAGCTCCTCTTTCACCTGCAGGGCGGTTATTAGAGTTGTTTCTGCTCATATCTAAAACAGTGGTCAAAGTAAGCTTTTTGCTAACTTTCATAGAGGTATTTATGGCCAATGAATTTTTGAAGAGGTCAGAGTTTGGAATAATACCTCTGTTGGTCATGTTTGAATACGAAACTCTATAATTGATTAAGTCAGTGCTATTGGCTATCGAGATACCATTTGAAGTGGTAATACCCGTCTGAACAAAATTCTTAACATTATTTGGATAAGAAACCAAAGGAGTAGGAATCGGTTTGCCATTGGCATCTTTAGGGCTATTCCATTGTACCGCATTATATCCTTTGTCTAGTTCAGGACCAGAACCTCCGGCAGAACCTTCATCTATATATAATACCCCACCTGGGTAAGGATTATTGGTAGGTGTAAAAGGTAAAACTCCAGTAGCGAACTTGCTATGCATATCCAAAAACTTATAAGGATTATCAAAGACCGTGTTAGTACTTAAATTTACGGTCATCTTGTTGTTTTTGGAGCCATTTTTTGTGGTAATTAATACGACACCATTACCGGCTCTAGAGCCATATAATGCCGCTGCACTTGGACCCTTTAGAATAGATACGCTTTCAATATTATCAGGATTTATATCTGATATGGCATTTCCGTAATCTACTCTATTGTCGCCACCTATTTGGCTCACATTGTTAAGTGAATTGATAATAGGTACACCGTCAATCACAAACAAAGGTTGATTGTCGCTAGAAAGTGATTTGGCACCACGGATAATCATACTTACCGATGAGCCTGTACCACCCGTAGAGTTGATGGCAACACCAGCTACTTTGCCAGACATGCCATTTAAAACGTTCTCAGTGGTTACTCTATTCATGTCTTTTCCGTCTACCTTAGCTACAGAATAACCGAGAGATTTTTCTTCTCTTTTAATTCCTAGGGCAGTCACAACCACTTCATTTAAGGTGGAAGCATTAAGCGTCATTGAAACGTCTATTACGCTTCGAGTTCCTACGGACACTTCGATGGGATTATATCCCACAAACGAAAAAATCAGAGTAGCGTTGGCATTATCTAGGGCAATCGAATAAATTCCGTTTGCATTTGTTGTAGTGCCTTTGTTGGTACCTTTCAATACCACGTTTGCTCCGGGAATAACTGAGCCATCTTCTTCGGCTGTAATTGTACCGGTAACTGTTCGGCTCTGTGCCCAAACATTTGAAAAACAAAGTCCAATTATTACGGTCGTAATAAATAAACGCCGTAACATACGATGATAAGTAGAGCGTAGTTCCATATTGTTTATATTTTAGAATTGATTATACTGTTAATACTTTTATTGTAAAAAAAAAGACTACTCCATATAATTTAAAATATCAAAAGTTTATATTTTGTTTATGGAGGCCAATTATATAGGAAACTAAGGGGGAGGAAGAAAGTACAGCGTACTCGTAATCAAGTAATAAGGATCTACATAATTACTTTTTTGATATAGCTCAAAAAAGTAGCGTTTATGCAGCAGAGTTTGGATGAAAGGTTCGTGAACGATAGGCTATTCAAAATGCCTTAAATGGAAAACAATAGTCTTAACATTTTTAGGTTTTTTGACTCATAGTTGGTTTATAATAAGGAGGTTTATGGGTGCTTAAAAAGCGGAGGACAAATCCATATTTAACCTCAAATATTGCTTGGCTTTTACGAGTTGATTTTTAACGGTGTTTTTCGAAATTCGCATTATTTCGGCAATTTCCTGATATGACTTTCTTTCCTCCACCACGAGTTTTAAAATCATTTTTCGTTTTTTAGGAAGTGTTGACATGGCAGAAAGCAACATGTCTATTTTAACTTCTTCTATATCTACGCCTGTATTTTGGTTCTCTTTAAGATTTATCAAATACTGGTCTAGCATTTGTTGATTTTTGTTTAGCTTTTTCAAATGATCAAAAGCCATGTTTTTTAAGCAGGTAAAAAGATAGGCATTGAAGTTTAATTCAGGATCAATTTGATCTCTGCGATTCCAAATCTTAATAAATACTTCTTGGAGCATATTTTCGGCTTCCTCATTGTCTTTTAAAATAGAGGTGATAAACCTTAGTCCTGGTTCTCTGTAATAATCATACAATTGTGTAAATGCTTTAGAATCGCCTTCGGCAACTTTCTGAATTATTTCATTTAATGCTTCCATGGTAGTTAGAGATTACGGTGAAGGTAGATATGTTGAAAATGTCTAAAAAAAAAGGCAAATAGTAACATTTTGAAATTTCCATTTTATACTTCTTTATCAATTTTACAATACCCAAAAAACCAATTGATTGATGACAGAATTATATGTAGTTTCTAAACTTTCAAATGCCGTTTAGATAAATCCTATAATAAATTTGCGTCATTTTTGATAATAAGTATTCGCATATTGCGTAATTAAATCCTCAATTTACGCAAATGGCCTATAGTTTAACTTTGAGTTAGTAAACAAGGCCGATTTCTTAATGTTTAGTTAATATTGAGAGCTCTTTCTTGATGTCTTTATAAGATGAATCTTAAAACTTAATCTGGTTACTGTTGAAGTGTTATGTTCGAGGTTTAGTGAAGATATTTTGAGTTTTTGAAGCTCCGTGAATAAGAAAAAAAACATATTTCGCTATCTATGAATAGTACCAAAAGTGCAAAGTGAAGTATTAATCCATATTTAGTGATGTAACATTATGCCAAATGAATTATTATAAGAATTGGATTTTTATCTTACTATTCCAAACCTCTATCGGTGCTGTTTCCCAGCAAGCCATAAGTAAGGAGGGTGCCTTAGTGAGTTCAAACCTTATTTTTGCCCCACAGGCCAAACATGTACACAGTAGCAGCATCGTAAATTTGCCGAATGGTGATTTTTTAGCGGTGTGGTTTTATGGTAGTGGTGAACGAACTTTCGACGATGTACAATTAATGGGAGCAAGGCTCAAAAAAGGTGAAACACGTTGGAGTGAACCTTTTCAGATGGCAGACACACCCAATATTCCAGACTGCAATCCAGTGCTTTTTTTGAATCAAGATAAAAAACTTTACTTGGTTTGGATAGCGGTTCAAGCCAATAAATGGGAGCAGTCTATATTAAGGTATAAAACCACCACAGATTACCTTAATCCAGGTCCTCCGAATTGGACTTGGCAAGATAATATTCTGCTAAAGCCTAGCGATGATTTTGCAAAAGAGGTAGTGAAAAAACTCAAAGAACAGCCAGATAGAGGCAAAGGATGGTCAGAGTATGCCCCTAGTTATGATGACATGATCATTAAAGCCAGCGAAGACATCACTAAAAGGAGTATTGGCTGGATGACCAGAATCAAACCTTTGGTCATGGACAATGGTAGAATAGTGCTGCCATTATACTCCGATGGTTACAATATGTCAATGATGGCCATTTCTGATGATAAAGGCACCACTTGGAGGCCAAGTTTACCATTGGTGGGGCGTGGACCTATTCAGCCAGCTTTGGTTCAGAAAAAGAATAAAAACTTGGTGGCCTTTTTGCGTGACAGCGGAGATTACCCACCAAGGGTACATTACAGCGAATCTTCAGACCTTGGCGAGTCTTGGTCTATGAGTATAAAGACTGACATTCCAAATACAGCCAGCGTGGAAATGCTTGCTCTTGCCGATGGCCGTTGGGCATTTATTGGGAATGATTTACCAAATGGTAGAAATCGACTTGTGCTTTTTCTGTCTGACGATGAGGGCAAAACATGGAAGTGGAAAACGGCTCTTGAAAATGTAGAGCCCAATGCTGGTGGATTTTCTTATCCAAGCTTAATACAAACTTCCGACGGCCTATTACACATAACGTACTCACACCATTTACCAAACAATAATAAGTCTATTAAATACGTGGTTGTTAACCCAGCTAAAATTTCAAATAAATGATTATGAAACGACTCCTATTACTTTTAGTATTTTGTTCTTTTTTAGATATCGCTTTTGCACAAACTAAAAAGCCCGTTTACTTAGACAAACCATATGCTCAGGACTTTGCCATTAAGTATTATGGACAGGGTTCTTTCGATAAAGTATTTGCTGATAGAAACGGGAATATTAAAATTTTCTCAGACAAAGGTATTTTAACACCCCATGATGGCCAGTTCCTTTACCCTGGCACTCTATTGGCCGATAAAACCTATAGAACCATTCAGCCTAAAAAAATAGCAGCCTTAGGCGTTTACAAGAAACAATTTGTGCTTCTGGATGACATCGCTATTCTGAGCAATGCTTGGGCTGGAAGTTTGTTTTCTAAACATGATTTACCTAAGGCCTCTATTTTTGAAGCCGGTAACGACTTTGGATTTTTGATTTCAGATAAAAAGAATCTGCATTTTGTAAAGAATTCACAAACAATCTGGAAGTTGAATTTAGAAGGAGATGAAGTTTTAGATATTAAATTTTTAGCTTCAACCAATACTTTTGTGATTTTAGGTAAAAAGGCGGTCTATACTTTTTTAACTCCATCCAATACATTTTCTAAGCTTTTAAGTGGTTCTGATTTAACGGCTTTTGATATCAAAGGCAATGATTTAATCGTGGGTACTCATAACGGTTATTTTGAGTACAATCTTGTCACAAAAAAACAAGGTGCTCTGCAACAAAGATTGCCATGGACAGAAATTACAGCGGTTAAAGTCATTGGTGATAAAATATGGTTTGGAACATCAAAAGGTGCTTTCGCAAAACGTGCAGATGGTAAGTTTGATTATTATAATGGAGAGCGTTGGTTGCCGAGCAATAACGTCATCCATATTTCAGATGGTCCAGAAGGTTCCGTTTTGGTATTGACTGATGCAGGTTTAGGCCAAATTTGCTTTAAAAAAATGACCTTGGCCGACAAGGCAGATATGTTTGATAAACAAGTGCGAAGCCGACATATCAGAAATGGTTTCAATGCCACGCTCACTGGTATGGAAAAAGGGAATATTTCTACTGGATATTTAGACGATTCCGACAACGACGGACTTTGGACTACCATGTATATGGGTGGAGAGATATTTAGATATGCCAGCACCAAAAGTCCAGAAGCACTCGAGAATTGCAGAGAGTCATTAGATGCCATGGAAAGGTTATATACTATCAACGACGTACCGGGTTTCCCATCCAGGTCTTTTGAGCGTAGCGGATTTATTGAAAAACTTTCTGATCCGGAACGTTGGCAACATGCCTCAGACCCTGAGTGGGACTGGAAATCTACCACGAGTAGTGATGAGGTGATTGGTCATGTATTTGCTTTTGGAGCTATGGCCGAATTTATACCAGATCCTGATATGAAACGTAGGTCTATTGTGTTACTCGATACACTTATGTCGCATATTGTTAAAAATGATATGTATTTGATTGATTTTGACGGTAAACCTACCCTATGGGGGCGTTGGAATCCAGAATATGTTAATTCTTTTCCGACAAACATTGGCGATAGAAAACTGAACTCGTCTAATATCATTGCGATGCTTCAAACGGCGTATCACTTTACCAAAAAAGAGAAGTACAAAGAGAAAGCCTTGGAACTGATGTACAAGCATGGTTATTTGGAAAATTTGATGCGTTCAATGAAAGAAATTGCTTCGGCAGGAGAGGGTTCTGATGATAAAAGTAAAATGCTCTCAGATGCATGGAATCACTCTGACGATGAAATGTATTTTGTGGGATACTGGGGTCTGTATCGCTATGCTTTTGATGAAGCCCTGAAAGCCAAATATAAAAAGGCCATTATAGACCATTGGGAAGCCGAAAGACCAGAAAAAGAAGGAGCTTGGAATATTTTTACGGCCATAACGGGCACACCAAATTTTGATTTGGATGAGGCTGCTTGGTATCTTAGAGAGCATCCTATTGACCTCATAGGTTGGGACATAAGTAACAGTCATAGAAAAGACATTGATAATTTGGCTCCTAATTTTAGAACACAGACTACCAAAGAGGTACTTCCACCTGATGAAAGACCCATACAAAGACATAATGGTAATATGTTTAGACTAGATAGAGTTGGTCAAAACGGAACTTTAGAGTACAGTGCTGGCGACATTTGGCTTTTGCCTTATTGGATGGGAAGATATCTAGGGGTTATTAGTTCTCCGCAGAAATAATGTGGCCTTTGGCGTCTTATCTATGTCGTCATTTCTACTTCACTCTGCTGGATATGTTGATAGTGATAGGTTATTATTGGTGGGAGTAGTATCTGAATAAAAGTTCTGAGTGAGTTTTACCACAGGTAGAACTTGAATTATTCTAAAAAAGTGGAGGCTATCTCTTATTAGGGAGATGGCCTCCTTTTTGTTTAACCCGGTCTATGCATTGGTGAATCGCAATGAGTTTTAAAGTGGAATGAATGGGTTTAATAATTGATTTGAAGCAATTTAGCTACGGTCCCGATAAAATCGCGATATTGCCTAATTCATAAAGCGGGTTTAGATATTTATGGCAAAGAGATTAATACCATAATTGTGTAAGAACTTCGAGAAATTGTGTAAGACCAATTCAAAGAAATCATTGTTATTTTGTAATAATGATTTTCATCATTCTTTTTCGATGAGATAATTGTCTATTTTGAAGTATTGAAAAAACTAATCGCCATATCGCTAGCCTCACTGATTCTATTCAGTCACATGGGATTTACATTTGCCACCCACTTTTGTGGTGGTCATGCTGTAAAATCAGAGGTGGGCTTTGGTCAACATAATTTGGATTGTGGAATGTCGTCGATGGACGTTGACAATGCAGTAGTTCACAACGGACAGCCATTTATTTCAGAAAACTGCTGTGCCAATCTTGTTTATCAGCTTGATATTCAAGATGATTATCAATCCACGAGAGAACAAATAACCGTAAACCCTGATTTTAGCATTGCATTTGTTTACACTTTTTTCAATATTAATTTCCCTTTATTAGAAGATCATAATTTTTATACCAACTATACTCCACATCCTCTAATAAAACAAGACGTCCAGATCTTGTTTCAATCTTTCCTTATTTAATACACTATCATAGAATGGGTCTTTCGTAACAGACCATAAGGCATGACTATGTCTTAAAACATTAATTACTTAATGTTATCTAATGATATGTTAAATAAAATAATCCGATATTTTCTTTACAACAAGCTTGTAACCCTCTTATTTCTAGCTCTTATAGTGGGCTGGGGCATAATAACCGCACCTTTCGGTTGGCAAACAGGTTTTCTGCCTTCAGACCCCGTTCCTGTGGATGCTATTCCTGATATTGGAGAAAACCAACAGATTGTTTTCACGCAATGGATGGGTCGTTCTCCGCAGGATATTGAAGACCAAATTACCTATCCGCTCACCACTTCATTATTGGGAATTTCAGGAGTTAAATCCATCCGTAGTTCATCCATTTTCGGGGTATCCAGTATCTATATTATTTTTAATGAAGACATAGAATTCTATTGGTCTCGATCCAGAATTCTAGAGAAGCTTAATTCCTTACCGACTAATCTTTTACCAGAAGGGGTACAGCCGGCTCTTGGTCCAGATGCTACAGCTTTGGGACAAGTATATTGGTATACGCTAGAAGGGCGAGATAAAGATGGCAACCCTACGGGAGGCTGGGATTTACACGAGATTCGTTCCGTTCAAGACTTCTATGTTAAATACGGACTGAATGCTGTTGAAGGAGTGTCAGAAGTAGCTTCTATTGGTGGATATATACAGGAATACCAGATTGATGTGAATCCCGATGCCATGCGGGCTTATGGCATTCCTTTGCATAAAATTATGCAAGCGGTTAAAGAGTCTAACCGAGATGTAGGGGCTAAAACGATTGAAATAAATAAAGCGGAATACTTAGTAAGGGGTTTAGGTTACATACGTTCGGTAGAAGATTTGGAAAAAGCCGTCGTAGGGGTCAATCAAAATGTTCCTATTCGAGTTAAAGACATTGGCGTAGTAACATTAGGACCTGCTACCAGAAGAGGATTACTAGACAAAGATGGAGCTGAAGTGGTTGGTGGCGTAATAGTAGCCAAATACGGTTCTAATCCGCTGCATGTCATCAATGCGGTAAAAGATAAAATCAAAGATATTTCCAGTGGATTGCCAAAGAAAACATTGGCAAATGGTGTAGAAAGCCAACTGACTTTAGTCCCTTTTTATGATAGAACACAGCTCATTCAGGAGACATTAGGCACTTTAGAGGAAGCACTCTCACTAGAAATCTTAATCAGTTTATTGGTAGTGATGGTGATGGTCTTAAATCTGAGGGCCTCTATTTTAATTTCAAGTTTACTTCCTATAGCAATTTTGATGGTTTTCATCGCTATGCGATATTTCCATGTTGACGCCAACATTGTGGCTCTTTCTGGTATTGCTATAGCCATTGGTACGATGGTAGATTTAGGGATAGTTCTTTCAGAAAATGTAATTAAAAAGATGGAGGAAGCCCCTCCGTCACAAACGCTCATTGAATCCGTTTATCTAGGTGCCTCTGAGGTGAGCTCTGCTATTCTTACGGCGGTAGCCACTACCATTGTAAGCTTTGTGCCTGTATTTACTTTACAAGCCGCAGAGGGTAAGCTTTTTACGCCACTCGCATTTACCAAAACCTTTGCACTCATAGCGGCATTGATAGTGGCCTTATTATTGTTGCCAAGCTTTGCTCATTGGTTTTTTGGTTTCAAAATCAAAAACGACAAGGTGAATAAATATGGCAGCTTTGCTTTAATTCTTATTGGTTTAGTCACATTCACTATGGGCTATTTCTTGCCGGGTAGCATTTTATTTCTGTACGGACTCATCGGTACAAGCAAAAATTACCTTCTTTTCAAGAATAAACAACTTCCCAAGATACCTGCCTTTGCTTTAAGGCATGGGGAATTAATTGTCTCACTTATAGCCGTTGTGTGGCTTCTGGCTAAATATTGGTTACCCTTGGGTGCTTCCACCTCTTTAATGACCAATTTCATTTTCGTGGCTATCATCGTGGGTGTCATAATAAGTATTTTCCTGCTTTTGGAGCATTATTATACCCGCATTTTAGGCTGGTGTCTGGAGCACAAAACCAGCTTTCTTTTGATTCCCTCGTTTCTAATCTTTCTGGCTGCAAACATTTGGTTGGGTTTTAATTCTATTTTTGGATTTGTATCAACGGGTTTTGATAAAGTAGATATCAATATCCGAAATACGGTGATATGGTCTGGTATGTCAAATTCTTTCCCAGGAATGGGCAAAGAATTTATGCCCTCCTTAAATGAGGGAAGTTTTCTTCTAATGCCAACTTCTATGCCTCATGCAGGTGTAGCTCAAAATAAGCAGGTGCTTCAGCAATTGGATATGCTTTTGGCCAACATTCCTGAAGTGGACCTGGCAGTAGGAAAAATGGGTAGAGCTGAGACGGCATTAGACCCAGCACCTATTTCAATGTATGAAACCATCATCAATTATAAGCCAGAATACGCCGTAAATTCAAAAGGACATAGACAGCGTTTTATGGTGGATGACAATAATGATTTCATCACTTGTAGCGGCGATACCCTTTCCAATCAAGATGCTCTGTTAAAAGGTATTAGTACCACAGATTTATTGACAAACCCAGATGGTGAGTACTTCAGAAATTGGCGTAAAGAAATTAAGTCAAGTGACGATATTTGGAATGAGATTGTTCGTGTAACCAAAATACCCGGCGTTACATCAGCTCCTAAGCTGCAACCCATAGAAACACGACTCGTTATGCTCCAAACAGGTATGCGAGCACCAATGGGAATTAAGGTATATGGACCAAATTTAAAAACCATTGAGGCATTTGGAATGGAACTAGAAGCCATTCTGAAAGAAGTACCTTCTGTAAAACAAGAAGCCGTTTTTGCAGACCGAATTGTAGGTAAACCTTATATACATCTGAATATTAACAGAGATGCCATTGCTCGATATGGCCTAACCGTTGAAGATGTTCAAAAAACGATAGAAACAGCCATAGGTGGGATGCAGATAACTTCTACAGTAGAAGGTAGAGAAAGATTTCCTGTTCGGATTCGATATCCAAGAGAACTCCGTGACGACCCCAGCAGTCTAAAAAAAATCTATATCCCGACGCCAACTGGTGTTCAGGTTCCTTTAGGTGATTTGGTTGATTTGGAATATGTACAAGGAGCCCAAATGATCAAAAGTGAAAATACTTTTTTGGTGGGTTATGTGCTACTTGATAAAAAGGAAGGCTTTGCCGAAGTAGATGTAGTAGAAGCTGCTCAAGCACATATTCAGCGTAAGATTGATAACGGGGAATTGGTGGTTCCGTCAGGTATCAGTTATAAGTTTTCTGGAAGTTATGAGAATCAAATTCGTGCCGAAAAAAGACTGGCTGTCATTGTCCCTTTAGTCTTGGGAATCGTTTTCCTGATTTTATATTTTCAGTTCAATTCCGTTTCCACTTCTTTAATGGTTTTTACTGGTATTTCTGTAGCCTTTAGTGGTGGTTTTATCATGCTCTGGCTTTGGGGTCAACCCTGGTTTATGAACTTCGGTTTTTTTGGGACTAATATGCATGATCTATTTCAAATGCAAACTGTCAACCTAAGCGTGGCTGTTTGGGTAGGTTTTATTGCACTGTTTGGTATTGCCACAGATGATGGCGTGCTTATGGGAACATATCTTACCCAAAGCTTTAAAGAGAACAAGTATAGTAATTTAAAAGAACTCCGTCAGGCGGTAGTTATTGGTGGGCACAGAAGAATAAAAGCTTGTACCATGACCACTACCACCACTATCATCGCTTTGCTTCCCATCTTCACTTCTACGGGTAAAGGAGCAGATATTATGTTACCTATGGCTATTCCAGCATTTGGCGGAATGATAATCGACATCACCTCTTATTTCATACTACCTGTACTTTTCTCTATAAGGGAGGAAAGGAAATTAAAAAAACTGAAATCATGATGAAATCAATTATTCATATCCTGTTCTTCGTTTCCTTATCAATATGCAGTCAAGGCCAGACTTTGGAGGAATATCTTAAAGAAGCGGCTGAGCATAATCCAGACATTAAAGCCGGATTTAGTGAATTCAATGCCGCACTTCAAAAAATACCGCAAGTAAATACGCTGCCAGACCCAACGGTTTCTCTTGGTGTTTTTGTGAGTCCAATTGAAACTAGGGTGGGTGCCCAAAGGGCAAAACTTTCCCTCAGCCAAATGTTTCCTTGGTTTGGCACTTTACAAGCTAGAGAAGATGCCGCTAGTTTAATGGCTCAGGCTAAATACAAGGAGATATCCGTGGCTAAAAATGAATTATTTCTAAACGTTAAACAGACTTATTTTCCAATTTATGAAGTCATGGAGCACATTAGAATCAATGAAGAAAACCTGAAAATCCTTGATACCTACAAACAGGTCAGCACCATAAAATATGCCAATGGGAAAGTTCCTCTTACAGATATTCTAAGAGTGGATATTATGTTGGAAAATGTGAAAACAGATATTAAAATACTTCATGAAAGTCTTAATCCACTTTATGTATCATTTAATAGACTCTTAAATAGAAATGATACTTTAATAGTACAAATTGAAAACCCCTTACTTCTCCCAATAAACGAGAATTCTATTGAGGCATACATAAAGACGAATCCATCTCTGCAATTGATTGATGCCAAAATAGAAGCAGAGATAGCAAATGAGAATTTAGCCAAATTAAAATCCAAACCAAATTTTGGAATAGGTCTAGATTACGCCATGATTTCCAAAAGAAAGGATGTGGAAATGGCACAAAATGGTAAAGATGTTTTAATGCCAATGGTTACGCTAAGCCTACCGATTTTCAAAAAGAAGAATGTAGCTTTTGTGAAAGAATCACAATTGATTCAAGTAGCACTTTCTGAAAAGAGAGAGGGGATGGAAAACAAACTTTGGAGTACTTATTCCACAGCATCTTTTGAGGTAGAAAGGGCTAAAGAACTTTATCTGCATTATCAAAGCCAAATAGATAGAAATAGCCGAATCATAAATCTGCTTTATTCGGCTTATGCCAATTCAGGAAGAGATTTTGAGGAGGTGCTTAGGGTGCAACAAGAAACACTAAAGTACGAAATGGCTAAAGCTACCGTCATGAAGAATTATCATTTAGCCATAGCTAAGATTGACTTTATTACGGCAAAAAATACTTTTTAACTTTTAACAAATCAATTTCAAAATGAAAAAAACAATTTCAACAATCGCACTGTCTTCTGCTTTTTTATTCTTTTCTGCGTTAACATTTAGCTCTTGTGGAAGTGAAGCGAACAATGAAGAATCTCATGAACACATGGATGGTGAAGAAAATGGTGAAATGAATCACAATGGCATGAATAATCACGATGACACGAATCATGAAGGTATGGAAATGACGGAAACAATTTACGCTTGCCCTATGCATCCTGAAATTACGGGTGTTAAGGGAGACAAATGTTCCATCTGTAAAATGGAATTAGAGCCAACGGATGAAAGTATGCATAGGGACTAGCTTATAATTATGAGGGTATAAGAAATATTGTACCCTCATTTAATTTTTTAAAAATGAAACATAAGTATCAAATAACTGGAATGACTTGTAATGGCTGTCGAAGCCATGTTCAAAAAACGTTAAACGAAGTGCCTGGGGTTACTAATGTGGAAGTAAACCTGGAAGACAAGTCGGCAACTATTGAAATGGGAAGTCATATTCCATTAGAAACGTTTAAGGCAGCCTTGGAAAAAGAAGGAGGAAAGTATAGAATAGGAATGTTGAATGAAAAAATGGAAGAAGTTCCTTTAAAAGTAGATATTCCAACATCAGATAATAATGGAAATTTCTATTGCCCGATGCACTGTGAAGGCGATAAAATGTATGAAAAGGAAGGCAACTGTCCCGTGTGCGGCATGGATTTGGTGAAACAAGCAAGCGTTGAGAGTGGCTCAAAGTACACCTGCCCGATGCACCCAGAAATAGTTGAAAATGGGCCAGGAAGCTGTCCCATTTGCGGAATGGATTTAGTGCCATTAGTCCCTACGGATGATGAAAACAAAACCTATCAAAAATTACTTAAAAAGTTTAAAGTTGCGGTGGTGTTTACATTGCCTATTTTGATTTTGGTAATGGGCGAAATGATTCCAAATAATCCAATAACAAAATACCTTAATGTTGATTTTAAAAATTGGATTCAATTTGGGCTGTCTCTTCCTGTTGTCTTTTATGCCTGTTGGATGTTCTTTACACGTGCTTGGGTTTCCTTTAAAACTTGGAATTTAAATATGTTCAGTTTGATAGGTGTTGGGGCCGGAGCTGCATTTATATTTAGCATTGTGGCCTTACTTTTTCCTTCTATTTTTCCAGACCAATTCAAAAACGCGGATGGTAGTGTTTTTCTATATTTTGAAGCGGTAACTGTAATTCTAACCTTGGTTTTATTAGGGCAATTGTTAGAGGCAAGGGCACACAGCCAAACCAGTGGAGCCATAAAAGAATTGCTGAAATTAGCACCTACAGAGGCTGTTTTGGTGGAAAATGGCGTTGAAAAAATAATTTCCATCCATGATATTAAAGTAGGTGATTTACTGAGGGTAAAACCTGGTGATAAGATACCGGTTGATGGAAGCATTACGGAAGGAAACAGTAATGTAGATGAAAGTATGATTACGGGTGAACCTATTCCTGTAGAAAAAAATGTAAATGATAAGGTAAGTTCGGCGACTATCAACGGCAATAAATCATTTGTGATGAAAGCCGAAAAAGTAGGAGATGAAACCTTGCTTGCTCAAATAATTAAAATGGTGAACGATGCCAGTCGAAGCAAAGCACCCATTCAAAAATTGGCAGACACTATTTCTAAATATTTTGTTCCTACGGTAATTATCGTGTCGGTCATTACATTTTTTGTTTGGAAGTTTTTTGGACCCGAACCTTCTTATGTTTATGCTTTTGTCAATGCGTTGGCGGTGCTTATTATAGCTTGTCCTTGTGCTTTAGGTTTAGCCACCCCAATGAGCGTCATGGTGGGTGTCGGCAAAGGTGCCCAAATTGGTGTTTTGATTAAAAATGCCGAAGCCTTGGAAAAAATGGACAAGGTGGATGTACTCATTACAGATAAAACAGGCACTATTACGGAAGGTAAACCATCTTTAGAAAAGATCCATTCTTTCAATACTTATGCTGTAAACGAGCTTTTGCTGTTGGCGGCTTCTATTAACTCTCAAAGCGAACACCCATTGGCTGAAGCCATCGTAAATAAAGCAAAAAATGAAGGTATAGCTGTTAAAGCTATTTCCAAGTTTGAAGCGGTTTCTGGAAAAGGTGTTATAGGAATAGTAGATAATAAAAGCATTGTAATTGGTAATGATAAACTTTTGCTAGATAAAAATATAGCCATTTCTGAAAACGAAAAAGAGCAAATTATAATGGAACAGAAAAAAGGAAAAACTGTTTCCTATTTTGCTGTTGATGGGCAATTGGAGGGTTTTTTAGTTATCTCTGATGCCATAAAAAGTAGTAGCAAGGATGCTATCCAAAAGTTGATGGATGAGGGTGTTGAAGTCATTATGCTCACAGGCGATAATCATAATACGGCAGCTGCGGTGGCAAACGAACTAAACCTTAGCAACTTCAAAGCCGAATGTTTACCACAGGATAAATTGGCGGAAATAAAAAGACTTCAAGCCGAAGGCAAAGTGGTAGCCATGGCAGGTGATGGTATTAACGATGCACCAGCACTGGCACAGGCAGATATCGGAATTGCCATGGGTACGGGAACAGATGTGGCTATAGAAAGTGCTAAAATTACTTTGTTGAAAGGGGATTTACAAGGTATAGTAAAAGCAAAAACGCTCAGCCATAAAGTGATGCGAAACATTAAACAAAACTTGTTTTTTGCCTTTGGCTATAATGTTTTAGGAATTCCTATTGCTGCTGGTATCTTATATCCATTTTTCGGACTGTTGCTTTCGCCTATGATAGCCGCAGCTGCGATGAGCTTTAGTTCGGTTTCGGTAATTGCTAATTCTTTGAGGTTGAGAAGTTTAAAATTGTAAAGGTATGAAAACGCTAAAATGGATTTTTAAGAAATTGTTTATAAAAAAATGTTGCCAGTAGCAACACTAAATTTAATTAAAGATGAAAAAACTAATCATAATAATAACCATCATATTCGTGAGCAAAATGGGATTTGCTCAACATGATCATAATAATGTTTCGGAAGTGACTTCAGACACTAAAAAGAAACCAGCAAGCCCACGATTATCAGCTATGGAGATGATTGGAGAAAATCACGTGCACATTGATTATGGCTCTCCAAGCGTAAGAGGGCGTAGTATTTGGAATGGGCTTGTGGCTTTTGACCAAGTTTGGGCTTCTGGTGCTCATAAGGCTACTTGGATAGATTTTGGTAAGGATGTGAAAATTAATGGGGTATTAATACCAAAGGGAAAGTACGGTTTTTTCACTATTCCTGGAAAAAATGAATGGGTATTAATTGTCAATAAAGTTTGGGATATGCACTTAGCGGATGATTATAAAACGGAAAATGATATCATTCGAATTAAAGTTAAGCCAAGTAAAAATAAATCAAACGTAGAATCTCTAACCTACGACGTCATAGATTTAGGGAAAAACAAAGGCCAAATAAAAATGAGTTGGGAGAAAGTTAACGTTTCGTTTGATTTTGAAAATGCTAAATAATCAATCAGTGTTGATTTAAAAGAAGATTGCAAAATAACGCTTCTGTACATAAATGCTTGAAGATTGGTATGGTTTCGATTTGTCTTGATGAAAGGTGGCCTTATGAATTTTTCGGTAAGGCGATATTGTATTATTGAAAAACGAGCCTGTGAAGTATATGGATAATTATGAATGCCAAAGCAATTTAACCACGGTGAAACGGCATAGAGTATTCAATTTTTAAAGAAAAAGTTAGTAGTTGTCTGAAGAGAATTAAAAAAGATAAAAATGAAAAATGTAAACCGACCAACACTGCTGATTGCCCTCTTAACTCTAATCCTAGGATTATTCTTCGGTTGGTTGTTTTTTGGCGAGGGTAAAGCAGAACAAGATGAGCACAATCACTCTATGGCTAATGGCTCAGAAGTCTGGACATGTTCTATGCATCCACAAATTAGGCAAAGTGAACCAGGCCCATGTCCTCTCTGTGGAATGGATTTAATACCGGTAGATATGGGCGATTCGGATGATGAAAATCCCATGGAAGTAAAGATGTCTCCTACAGCAATGCAATTGGCAAACGTCCAAACAGCCATCATTGAAAAAGGAAAAGCAACCAAAGAGTTACGTTTGTCTGGTAAAATTCAGGTAGACGAGAGGTCTGTTTCTACACAAACAGCACACATTTCTGGAAGAGTAGAGAAGTTGTATATCAATACTACAGGGGAATATGTATCGAAAGGGAAAGTTATTGCAGAAATTTATTCGCCAGAATTGGTGACTGCACAGGAAGAATTATTTGAGGCCCAAAAGATGAAAGCTATGCAACCTCAATTATTCGCAGCGTCAAAAGAAAGATTGAGAAATTGGAAGCTAAGCGATAGTCAGATAGAAAACATTTTGCTGACAGGAAAGCCTCAAGAAAGATTTCCAATTCTATCCGATATTAATGGTGTCGTCATTAATAAAAAAATCCAACTAGGAGATTACATTAACAGAGGCTCTTCATTATTTGAATTGGCTAATTTATCACAAGTATGGGTATTATTTGATGTATATGAGAGTGATTTAACCTGGATCAAGACAGGAGACCTTGTCGAATACACGATTCAGGCATTTCCTGGTCAAAAATTTAAAGGGAAAATTAGCTTTATCGACCCATTTATTAACCCTACCACGAGAGTGGCCAAGGCAAGAGTTGTTACGGCTAATCCTGGAAATAAACTTAAGCCAGAGATGTTTGTGACCGGTATGCTATTAAGTCAGGTAAAGGGTAGTCAATCAGATATTGTGGTTCCAAAGTCTGCTGTAATGTGGACAGGAGAACGTTCTGTCGTTTATGTGAAATCGTTGAACGAGCAAAGTACAAGTTTTGCCATGCGTGTAGTGACGCTAGGGCCATCATTAGGAGATTCATATATCATTACAGACGGTTTAACATACGGTGAGGAAATTGTAACCTATGGTACTTTTAGCATAGATGCAGCAGCTCAGCTGGCGGGCAAACCCAGTATGATGAATCCAGAAGGTGGTAAAGCTATGGCCGGGCACAATCATGGCGAAATGAAGTAGCATTCATTGTTTGAATTAATTAAATGAAAGCAGTCGTCTTTGGAGTGAATAATAATCTTTTAAATACCTATTAAAAAATGATTCTGAATGTAAGGATAGAATGCATACCGACAATACTGTAAATCTCTCCCTCTTCGTTATGAGGTAAAGGGAAATTCTTAAGCCCGACTTTCGTTCTTGGAAATTCGTAATGGTATGGTCTATTGAAAATAATAAATGAGAGATAATCAATTGAGTCGTAAGGACTTTTTTAAAAGTTTGGGTTTAGGTGCCATTACATTGTTTGCCGGTAATGTAGCTTTGACATCTTGTAATAATGCGGATATTGTTCCAATGGATTTTACTTCTGCAGATATCGGCAATCCTTTAAGAATGCCTGCCACCTTATCTGCTATTGGCCAAATGAAAGCAATGAATGGTCAAGATGCTTTTGGAACAAATCAAAAGGTATCTGTTATGGGATATGACGGTGCTTTATTGGGACCAACAATCCGTACTCGGCAAGGAGAGGAGGTGAATTTATCGTTTAGGAATGAATTAAACGAAGATACAAATATCCATTGGCATGGATTGGTCATTGCACCCGAAATGGATGGTCATCCTACACATATAATAGAACCCCATGATGAGTTTCAGTTTAAATTCAAGGTCAATCAGCAAGCAGGAATGAACTGGTACCATCCACACCTTCACGAATCCACAGGAAGCCAAGTGACCCATGGATTATCTGGAATGTTTATCATTGAAAGTGATGCAGAAAAAGCCTTGTCTTTGCCAAGTAACCAATTTGAGATTCCATTAGTTATTCAAGATAAGCGGTTTAATAACGATGGTTCAATAAAGTACGCACCCAAAATGCAGGAAACCATGGATGGGTATTTAGGTGATCAAATAATGACCAATGGTACACTTAAGCCTTATCTCAATATTGCGACCCGTTTTTATCGATTCCGAATTCTAAATGGCTCGTCTGCTCGGATCTATAACCTCGCTTTAAGTGATGGTTCCGATTATTATGTGATAGGTTCGGATAATGGCATGCTTCCTCAGCCTCAAAAGGTCAATAGTCTTCTTTTAGGCTCAGGAGAAAGAGTAGACTTACTCATTGATTTTTCAAAGTATCCTGTGGGAGAGGATTTGTTTTTGATGAGTAAAACCTTCAGCGGTATGGGAAAAGCACAAGGAAAAAATGAGTTTAATATTTTGAAATTTAGTATTACTACGGAGGAAAAAGATGCCTTCAAGTTACCGAATACGCTGATTCCAATGACTAAAATTTCGGGGAGTACAAAGACCCGAAATTTTGAACTGAAGATGAAAATGCTAAGTCTAAAGGGGGGCATGCACCGTATCAATAATAAAGTATTTGATATGAATCGAATTGATGAAACGGTCCCTTTTGGAGCTACAGAAATTTGGGAATTTGATAATTCCTCTGGAGATGAGCCACACCCGATGCACATTCATGCCGTACAGTTTCAGTTAATTTCCCGTAAAGGAGGTCGTGGAATCATATTGCCACATGAAACAGGTTGGAAAGATACTGTGTTAGTGGCACCTGGTGAGAAAGTGCAAGTGATAATGAAATTTGAACAAAAAGGGAAATTTGTCTTTCACTGTCATAATTTGGAACATGAGGATGATGGGATGATGCAGAATTTTGAAGTTGTCTAAAGACTTATAGTAGCATTTTAAAGCTCGTAATTATATTCCGGCTTAAAGTCTGTCGCCCTGAAAGGCCATTGGTTTGACTTATGACATTGTTGCCTTCCCGGTTTTGTAAGTTTTGTCAAAAATGTAGAAACCATTACCAGAGTGCGTGGTGTTATGGTGGATTTTAAACTAGCTTTTGCTATTCGAAGAAAAGGTAAAAGTGTCTTATCAGAAGCTTTCAATATCTCGCACCATCTACAGATTTATATTAAACCACGAATTCAGCCAAGTGCTAACAAGTTTAATGAAATTTGAAATGGATGATTTATTTACAAGCTTTGGTACATGAAAAAAGTGAACTGTCAAGAATCAAATGGTTTATGAATAAAGTGCGAGTGTTTTGTATGTTGTTTTTTTTGGCTTTTGCCTTTAATGCTCAGTCTCAATCTGCCATAGAGATTAGAGTTAACCTGGCGGGTTACCCAAGCCATATGCCCAAAAAGGCTCTTATTCTTAGCAAAGGAGCCTTAGACAATCCTGTAGTGCTTCTAAAGGATAAAAATGGAAAAACAATTAATGAGTACACCTGCACACCACATATAAAGTCTTGGTATCCATTTTCTAATTATTACAGTGCGGATTTTTCAGACTTTCATAAAACAGGAAATTACTATTTTGAATTAAAAGAAAGTGAAGTTCAAAGTCATGATTTTACCATTGGTCCTTATCCAGCATGGCAAGAAGATGTGGTTAGTTTTATTCGAACACAACGATGTGGTTTCAATCCGTATACCCAAGAGTTTTGTCATCAAAAAGACGGTTTAAGTTTCTTTGGAAAGCGATTAGATTCCACCAGAATAGATGCCACAGGTGGCTGGCACGATGCCGGTGACCAGTTAAAATATCTTATTACCAGTAGCAACACGGCTGCCAGATTACTCATGGCATATCAAATGAATCCAGATGGTTTTCTTGATGAAGTAGATGCTAGAGGATTAAAAGGTAATAATCAGTTACCAGATGTGCTTGATGAAGCAAAATGGGGACTGGAATGGCTATTAAAACTACACCCAAGTGCTGATGAACTTTACCATCAGGTGGCAGATGATAGAGATCATAGAGGCTTTAAACTGCCTCACGAAGAAAATGCAGATTATGGATGGGGACCAAATGACTACAGACCGGTTTATTACGCTACAGGTGAGCCACAGGGGCTATCCAAGTACAAAAGCCGGGCCACAGGAATTGCTAATTTAGCAGGTCGTTCGTCGGCAACCTTGGCCTTAGGCTATCAAATCTTTAGCCAGTTTAAGACGTATGAAGTGTTTGCTCAATCCTGTCTGAAAGCTGCACAGGAACTTTACACCATGGGAAAGCAGCAAGAGGGTTATCAACAAGGCAACAGTTTTGGAGCACCTTATCGCTATGAGGAAAACACTTGGGCAGACGACATGGAGTGGGCTGCGGCCTGTTTGTATAAGATCTCCAAAGAGAAAAAGTATCTTAAAGATGCAAGAGCTTACGCAAAAATCATTGGCAACTGGTCTTGGATGGAGCGGGATTCTGCTAGTCATTACGAAATGTATCCCTATGTCAACATGGGGCATTACGCCTTGTGGCAAGTTGGTAATGCAAAAGACAAAAAAGAGATGATAAATCATTACGAACACAATCTAGAAAACATAAAAAAGAAAGCAGATCAAAACCCGTATGGTGTAGGCCATCTGTTTATATGGTGCTCTAATAATCTGGCGGCAGCAGTGGCCACTCAAGCTATGTTATATGAAGAAATGACGGGCTCAAAAAAATATCGTTCGCTCATGCAAGATCATATGAATTGGCTATTGGGATTAAACCCTTGGAATTCTAGTATGATTACAGAAATTCCAGAAAATGCAGATACACCCGTGGATGTACACATGCCATTTTGGAGAATTTATAAAAAATCCATCAAGGGAAGCCTGGTTGATGGGCCGCTTTGGTCTACCATTCACGATAACATGTTAGGGATTACCCTGTCTGAACCTGATGAATACAGTCACTTACAGCCCAAACACATCAAGTATATGGATGATTGGTCAGATTATAGCACCAATGAGCCAACGCTAGATGGTTCAGCAGAATTACTTCTTATTTTAATTAAGATGAGTAGTGAATAAAATCTATTTAAGTCTCCTCTTTTTTCTAATTAATATTTCTATTAATGCTCAGCATGTGATCGATGCACAAGGGGCAATTATTAGAACTGATACCTCGAAGAAAAACATTTACCTATGCTTTACTGGCCATTATTATGTGGATGGTTTTGAACATGTCATGAGTGTACTAAATAAACAAAAAGTAAAAGGCTCATTCTTTTTTACTGGTGATTTTATTAGGGCTAATGAGGATTTAGTAAAGGCCATTGTAAAAAAAGGACACTTTGTTGGAGCTCATTCTGATAAGCATCTTTTGTACTGCGACTGGACTAAAAGAGATAGCCTTCTACATTCTGAAAATAAAATCAAAGAGGATATCTTACACAATCTTGAAACCTTGAAAAGACTTAAGATTCTTCCAAAGTACTTTATGCCGCCATACGAATGGTACAATAAAAAAGTGGTGGAAATAGCCACAGAATTAGATCAAATAACTGTAATTTTTTCACCGGGAACTCGTAGCAATGCCGACTATACCACTCCTGATATGCCAAACTATATCACAAGTAATGCTATTTTAGAAAGCATATATACCTATCAAGAATCCCACAATATGAATGGCTTTCACTTGCTAATTCATCCTGGTACTAGCCCGAAAAGAGAGGATAAATTCTATTTATACCTAGATGAACTCATTAATAAATTAAAAAAGGAGGGTTATCATTTTTCGAAGTTCTAGTTTTTGACTAAACATACACGTGAAATTCTCATAAAAAGAATAAATAAATAATGCTTCAAAAAAGTTTCACTCCTTCGATAACGGGATTCCGTTAAGTATAATTACCATTCCCTAAAAATTTTAAGGACTTAAGAATAAAGGACTTAACTTCATGTGTCACTAGTTTTGAAGACATTTGAGAAGTCCTTATAGTATTTAAACCCGGATTATGCGTTGAGGAATTGTTATGAGTAATTAAAGTGCAATAAATCAGACAATTAAAGGAAATTAGCATAGCGTTTACCCTGAGCTAATGTCGAAGGGCTATGGTGATTGAGTTTAAATGGGTGTAGCCTGTGCTGAGCTAGACGAAGTGTAATGAGTTGAAGTAGTTTAGCTACGGCATAAATTGCCTAATGCATAAAGCGGGTTAATCTAAAACTTATATTAAAATGGGAAATCAGAATAATGAACCATCTCCAGAGATGATTATGCAAATCGGTACAGGTTTTTGGCCATCAAAAATCTTGTTGACAGCTGTAAATTTTGAATTGTTTACACTTTTGGCTCACAAAGGAAATATGACTGGCAATTCCATTAAAAAAGCTTTAAAACTTGGATGTACGGATAGGCATCTTTTTGATTTCCTCGATGTCTTGACAAGTTTCGGATTCTTAAGTCGAAAAGGTTTGCTGGAGAGTGCTGAATATTCAAACGGAACCGATTCTGACATTTTCTTAGACAAAAACAAACTGTCTTACATTGGAGGGATTTTGGAAATGATGAACAACCGGCTCTACGGATTCTGGGGGAATTTAGATGAGGCACTTATCTCAGGAAAAGCACAAAATGAAGTCAGCATTGGAGAAAAACCTATTTTTGAATTGTTGTACAGCAGTCCTGATTTGCTAAAAATATTTGTCAATGGCATGACTGGCATGCAAATGGGAAACTTCATAGCATTGGCTCAAGGTTTCGATTTTTCAAAATATGATACCTTCTTGGATGTGGGCGGTTCCGCAGGAGTGATGTCTCTCATGGTGGCCAAGCATAACCCTAATATGACATGTAAAACATTCGATTTACCGCCAGTTGAATCCATTGCGAATGAAACAATTCAAAAGTTTCAATTAGCCGATCGTGTTAAAGCGATTAGCGGTGATTTCTTTGCCGAAGAATTGCCAAAAGCAGATGTGGTGGCCATGGGCAATATACTTCATGACTGGAATGAGGAAAATAAAATCAAGCTGATTCAAAAAGCTTATGATGCCTTGCCTGATGGAGGTGTATTTATTGCCATTGAAGCCGTGATAGACAATGAAAGAAAACAAAATGCTTTTGGTATGATGATGAGCTTGAATATGCTGATAGAAACCGCCGATGGCTTTGATTATACCTTTGATGATTTTAATAAATGGACGAAACAAGTTGGATTTAAATCAACTTCTATAATGCCATTGACAGGACCTTCAAGTGCGGCTATTGCTTATAAATAAGTTTGTTAAATAATCTCAAAAGCACTTTAGTGTATCTTTATTTTAGAACTAAGTAGGTATTTTGAATTTATTCAAGTGTGGGGGAACGCGTACAATCACAATCTTGAAAGTTAATGGTTTTGCCGGAGTCACCGCTATACCAATGTTGGCAATAATGCAATATCACCTTGGCAACCAACTTAATAATTAATAACAGGGAAGCTTAAAACTGATTAGAATAAAAATGAAACAAAACAATTTTTTGGGAGTCTTAATATTTTTAGCATCAACTTTATTTGTCAGGTGTAAAAATTCGAGTGACTCTCCAGAAATTTCATCCGAGAAAACAGCATTGACAGATTCAGAAAAGGAATGGATTTCAATTTGGAACGGTAAAGACTTAACTGGCTGGCATACTTATTTCAATAGTCCTTTCTCTGCTTATGACATAACCCAGGAGGGTTTTTTGGGCTTGGATAATCCTACGCAGGACATCATTGATGTAGTCCAATTGGAGGATGGTAGTGCCATTCGCATCTCAGGGACCGCTTTTGGCATGATGTTTACAGAGCAGGATTATGGCAACTATCATCTCAAACTGAAAGTTAAATGGGGCAATGACAAGCACGCACCTGTAGTATATGAATCCAGGAATACTGGTTTGCTATATCATGGATTTGGTGAACCTGGATCTGCATATGCCTATTTGAATACGGTGGAATTTGAAATTCAAGAAGGTAACATGGGAGATTTCTGGCCAATAGGAGACATAGAAATCGATGTTCCGAGTAAACCTACAGATAGTAAATTCCATCAATATGATGAAAATTCACCGCTTCGAACCTACTCAACTACTAAGTTTTATAAAGATGGACTAACAGAATATGTAGAAGTAGGCTTAATGGATAGTTTAGTGAAAATGTATGTTAAAAAGTTTCCAGACAAAGAAAATAAGCATGGAGAGTGGAATGACATTGACCTAATCTGCTTTGGTGATTCAAGTATACACATGGTCAATGGTACTGTTGTTATGAGATTATTTAACGCAAGAAAAATGAGCGATAAAAGCCCTCGAAAGGCTGGCAAGCTAGTGATTCAATCGGAAGGGGCTGAAGTATACTATAAAGACGTCAGGCTTAAACGGATTAATGAGATGCCAAAGATATAAATCATTGAAATTCGATTAATACAATAACAGGGAAGCTAAAAACGGATTGGAGTAAGCAAAAACAAATTTAAAAAAAATGAAACAAATCAAATTTTTAGGAGTCTTAATTTTTTTCGCATCGATTGTATTTATCGGTTGCAAAAATTCGAGTGACTCTCAAGAAACTTCATCCGCAAAAACAGAATTGACAGTAGACGAAAAGGAAACTGCAAAAACAGAAATTTCGAATATCAATACTCAAATCGTTTCAAATTTGAATGCCCTTGATGCTGAGGCGGCAATGCAGGGATACTAAAAGAATGTTAAGAGTGTGAGTGTAGTGGGTGCGACTTCAGATTATCAAATTTTGGAAAATGACTTGAAAGAATCATTTTCAGCTTTAAAATCATTCTCATTGACGAAATTAAGTGAGGATGTCCTATTTATGTCAAAAACTTCTGTGCTTTGTACTTGGACAGGAACACTAGAAGTTGAACTTAAAACTGGCGAACGCTTTAAGAATGACATCCATACGACGAGTTTACTTTATAACAAAATAGACAATAAATGGAAAATTGTGTATGAGCACGCTTCTGAAACCCCAGCAAAACCAGTAGCGTAAAAAGCTAGAAAAAAACATTACTGCCAATCGAGAAGACTGCTCCAGAAGTAGTAACTGAAGGAGTACGCCTCTGGTACGCCGCCAGCCCCATCATACGCCAATTGCATTACGGCAATTCCATTGTGGCCAACATACGGCACTAGGTGTGCTCGTCTTTATACCACGGTTCATTAAATCTCTGGTTGTAAGCAGTGATAATGATCCAACATGCCCTCATAATTTTAACTTTTCTAGCTTGATGGTAATCTTTAATTCCGATAGCTATCAGTATGCTTTTGTGCTGCTAGGCAAGCCTAGTGCAGCCTCCCATTCTTGTAAGACCACGGCTCCATCGGAACGCTTGCCCCAAGTCTAATCAGATTCTGTAGCTTACTTTCGGGTTTTTTCCAGACTTTGCGTCCCCATCACTCCAATACAATATCTCAACCTGTTTCTAAAGAGATGCATCTCATATCCTATTCGTTTGGCTTCTTCTTTTGACTTGTAATAGATACTAAAACCATTTGCATAGCAGACAAATAACAAGCCTTTTCTTTTGAATTCTTTATCCACCAACTGGTCAAGTATAATGTTTGAACTCAGTGGACTGCCTTGTGGGATTGCCATTGCCGCTTGCTTAGCTTTGGGTTACGTCTCTCTCGCTTATTTATGGAATGGCGACACCCAGTCTATCAGCCTTTGGATTGTTCCGTTAAAGACCTAAATTCGCCATTCCATGCACACACATGGCATGCAACGTTCATGCACCGCAAAATCTTGGTCAGGGCATGTATGCGGAGCCAATGGCAGTAATGCCAAAAACAGAATGTATTTTAAGATTGGCAGTCGTCACAAAAAGAAATTAATGCAAATGAATTGGATTCTATTAATTATTGCTGGACTATTTGAAGTAGCCTTTGCGGCTTGTCTTGGAAAAGCAAAAGAATCAACAGGAATTGAAACAACTTATTGGTACATAGGGTTTTTGATTTGTTTAGGAATAAGTATGTTTCTGCTTGTAAAAGTGACTCAGCAACTACCAATAGGAACTGCATATGCAGTTTGGACAGGAATTGGTGCTGTAGGGACAGTTTTGGTTGGAATGCTAATTTTTAAGGAACCAGCCACATTTTGGCGATTATTTTTCATTACAACATTAATTACCTCCATTATTGGGCTGAAAGTAGTCTCACATTAATCTTAAAAAAAAATAACATATACTGCTAATAATTAGCCCCGAATGTAGGGATTAAGGTTTCGGTGCTTTCGATAAACTCATCAAGGATTCATTCGAGTCTCGATTGCTATCGGGAGATTTTCTAATGAGTAAAGCGAAAGCGGGTTAAAGAAATAAATGTGCGATTCAAGTCACACACAATCAATAAAAATACTTTAATCAAACTCTTAAAAAGTCTGTGCTAAACCGGCAAATGGGCGTTTCGGAAGCCTCTACTAATTATATAGGAGTGCGTTGCTGTCATTTAAAAAGTAGCATTAACCAACAATATTGTGAAAGCGAGGGGAATGCAACCAAATCTAAAAATAGCCTAAAACATTTTTAACTTCTTCTTTATACTTTCGACCAACAGGTATTGAGATACCTTTCAAATCTAATTTACTTGGCGAAAATGAATCAATAAAATTGAGACCTACAATAAATGAGCGATGCACCCTCAAAAACTTTTCTTTAGGCAATAATTCTTTTACTGCAGAAATACTTTTATAGGCAATAATTTCTTTATCAGTGGTTTTGACTTTTATATAGTTTTTAAGGCTTTCAATAAATATAATATCATTTATTGAAATTTTCTGAAGTGATTTTTCAACTTTCAAATAAATGAACATGTCATCATTAAGTTGCTCCTTTTCCAGTTCCTTAGTTTTTTCATTCGACTTTTGCCAACTTTTGAAGAACGTATAGCCTAAAGGTATAATGACCGCCATATTAACATCTAATAGCGTATTCATGATTTCAGTAATAGCGAAGAAATTTGAAGATTTGAAGCTTTGTAGATAATAGGGTTGAATAATATAAAAGAATACAACCCGCTGAATAAAGATGGAAACAAATACCAATAACAGAATAAGGAAAACGATGAACTTGCCATGTTTATTTTTAAGAAAATATTTAGGAAACAAGTGATACAAGGTTACATAGACCAAAATCATTCTGGCTGGAAGACTTAATATCTGAATCATAAAATTCCTATAATAATCGTAATCATAAGTTCCCCAAACCAAAGTGAAGAAACTCACAAAGACCAACCAATACAAAATGTGTTTGGTCATTGGGTAAGAATTCGCTTTCACAGAAAAAAGAGAGCATTTCATATTACTAAACTTCATTCGACCAAAATCAATAAAATAATCTTAATAACCAGTAATAATATACAAACAACCGTCAATATTGTACGAAAGACCACGAGGAATTACTAATTCTATAGTTGTTCAATTTATTATAAAGCCCACTCCTAAAGGTTATTCGATAAGCAGAAGTGGTTGTTTATATAATGCTTTTGGTAGTCATTCTTTGTCAGCATTAATATTGGGCAAACAAATTTTAATTTTCCAATATGAAAACGGTGTATAAAATATTTATCCCAACCCTATTATTGTTTTTACCACTTATTCTAACAGCTCAAAACATAACATTGAACAGCGTGGAACCACCAAATTGGTGGACGAATATGAAATATAATACGGTGAATTTATTGATTTATGGAAACAACATTTCTGAGTTGAAGCCTGAAATTGACTATCCTGAAGTAGAACTAGTTTCAATTGAAAAAGTAACTAATAAAAACTATTTATTTGTTACGATAAGAATAAATCCAACGGCTAAACCAGGAAATGTTGAGTTGAAATTCTACGATAAAAAGGAATTGTTAATAACTAAGGAATTTCCCATTCTTGAAAGAGAAAAAAATAGTGCTGAAAGAGAAAGTTACACTCAAAAAGATGCTATTCTACTCATAGTTCCGGACCGGTTCTCAAATGGCAATACTCAGAATGATATTTTACAATCAATGAATGAAAAAACCATAGACAGACAAAATGAAGATAAAAGACACGGTGGAGATATTCAAGGTATAATCAATCATTTGGATTACATAAAAACGCTCGGATTTACCCAAATTTGGAACACACCTTTAATAGAAAACGACCAACCGGAATACTCTTATCACGGCTATGCCTCAACGGACTTTTATAAAATTGACCCTCGTTTTGGTACCAACGAACAATTTAAAACCTTGGTGCAAGAAGCTCAAAAAAGAGGTATTGGTATGATATGGGATGTAGTTCTAAATCATTGCGGAGCGGAATATTATTTTATAAAAGACTTGCCATCCAAAGATTGGACTAATTATTCAACGAGTAAAACGCGAACCAATCACGCAAGAACAACTGTGACAGATATTTATGCGAGTGAGATTGATAAAAAAGAATATACCGACGGTTGGTTTGATGGTCACATGGCGGATTTAAACCAAAGAAATCCATTAGTAGCAAAATATCTGATTCAAAACACAATTTGGTGGGCGGAATTTGCCGGACTTTCAGGGCTTAGAGAAGATACTTTTTCTTATTCAGATAAAGATTTTTTAGCCGAATGGACTAAAACAATACTCGAAGAATATCCCAATTTTAACATCGCTGGCGAAGAAATGTCGAGAATAGTGGCTCAGACAGCCTATTGGCAAAAAGATAAAGTAAATACTGACGGTTATCAATGCTATTTGCCCACGCTCATGGACTTCTTGTTAAATGACAATATAGTTTCGAGCCTTAATGGTTCTAACCCTTGGTTTTCAACTTGGAGAGATACTTACTTTGGGATTGCTCAAGATTATCAATTTCCGCATCCTAATGACCAATTGATATTTCCTGACAATCACGATGTAGACAGATTTTATTCTAGGATAAATAAAGATTTTGATAACTGGAAATTGGGAATAGCAATGTATATGACCATGAGAGGTATCCCTCAGTTCTTTTATGGAACCGAGCTGTTAATGACCAATGAACGAGCAGGAAGTGACGGACAGCGACGAGGTGATTTTTATGGTGGTTGGAAAGAAGACTCAAAAAATGCACAGACTGGAATTGGGCTTACTTCAAAAGAAAAGGAAGCACAAATTTATTTTTCCAAACTATTAAACTGGAGGAAAACAAATAAGGTGTTTGAAAACGGAAAATTTAAGCACTATGCACCACAAAATAATGACGTTTATGTCTATTTCAGATATAACGACGATAAAAAAATAATGGTTATTTTAAATAAAAACAAGGAAGCTGTAAATCTGGATATAAACAGATACAATGAGATGATTACTAATAATTTTGTTGCAAAAGATGTGATAACCAATAAAATATTACGAATAAATAATTCATTAGAAATTCCCGCAATTACAGCTATGATTTTAGAAATTGAATAGGAATAAATGCTAGCAAGAATTAGACTCAAATGAAGCGATTGAGCTACATCGACATGTTTAGTATAAGCTTCGATAAACGCTTAAATCCGGATTATGCCTTGGGGAATCGTTATGAGTTTTAAAGTGCAATAAATCAGATAATTAATGGAAGCTAGCATAGCGTTTACGCTGTGCTAATGTCGAAGGGCTATGGTGATTTCCTTTATTAGGTGTAGCCTGTGCTTAGCTTGACGAAGTATACTGATTTGAAGCAATTTAGCTACGGTTCCGATAAAATCGGGAGATTGTCTAATACATAAAGCGGGTAAAACTTCATTTGAGTTCTGATAGCCATCGGAATTGAGCTTAAGCCTCCACCTAGGGCATAATTGTATGACTTATCATTGATTTTTTGCTATTTATACTGAGCCTGTCGAAGTATGGGGATTGAAAATATTCTTACTTTTTAAATTTGAGTAATTGTAGTATTTGATACTAAGTTTTCGATTTACTACTGCCATTTGAAATGCTATGAGGCGAATTTTAAAGCATGGCTTAACCTTTTCAAATTAATATTAATGATTCTATTGGCTCTTGAGTTTTGTTTTTGGATGCTAAAAAGTCATAGGGATGCGTATATGTACATGCGTTAATATATTGCATCAAATTCGCTTAACATTTAGGGTCATTTTCATTTTCTGGCTGGCATCTATTATCTTTATCAATAAAAAGCTTTAGTCAGAATTAAAATGACACATCCTTTAAGAGAGCATATTCAAGAAGTTATTAGCCTAACCGATGAGGAATTTGATTTTGTGTTGAGCCATTTTGAGCGAATCAATAAGCGTAAAAATCAATATGTTGTTCAAGAAGGAGAAATTGTCAACAAAGAATACTGGATAATAAAAGGTTGCTTAAAAAACTACTTTGTTGACAGTAGCGGAAGAGAACATATACTCCAATTTGGTATGGAGAATTGGTGGATTACCGATTATGAATCTTTTGTAAATCAAACTAAATCTAAAACTTCTATCGACTGTATCGAGGATAGCGAATTACTGTACATATCTTTCGAAAACAGGGATAAGCTAACTGCTCAAATGCATAAAATGGAACGTTTTTGGGCTAAAAAGAGTAAAATCGGTCGAATTTCACTTCAAAACCGCATTTTATCGTTGTTGAAAAATTCAACCAAAGAAAGTTACGACTTGCTCCTAGAGCAATATCCAAAGCTCTTTCAACGTGTTCCTAAAAAAATGATAGCTGCCTATCTCGGTGTTTCTAGAGAAACACTGAGTAGATTAAATTCATAAATCTATTTCTTCCTCACTTAATGTGACCTACATCACTTCAAAGAAGTGACAAACCTCCTTTCTGAAAAATCAGGTTCTTATCAATTTTGCATGACAATTAATTTAATAAAAAGGTTATGCCATACATTAATATTAGAGTTACTGATGAACAAGTAACTCAAGAGCAAAAACGTCAATTAATAGAAGGTGCTACGCAACTAGTAGTTGACATACTTAACAAAAACCCACAAACAACCCATGTGGTTATTGATGAAGTACCAATAGCAAATTGGGGAGTAAATGGAAAACAGTATTTAGGATCTAAAAAGTAAAGAAAATGAAAAACAAAACCGTAATCATTACAGGAGCATCCACAGGAATTGGTAAAGAAATTGCAAAATATTTTATAGCAAGAGAAAGTAATGTTGTCATGAACTCTTCCAACGAAGAAAACTTAAGAAAGACTTACCATGAATTTGGATCCCCTTCTAACGCTATTTATTTAGCTGGAGACGTTAGCAAACAAGAAACAGGTCAAAGACTTATTGCTTTGGCACTTAGAAAATTTAACACTGTAGATGTTTTAATAAATAATGCAGGGGTATTTGCTCCAAAACCTTTTTTGGATGTTGAAGAAAACGATTTAGACCTGTATTGGAACGTAAACCTGAAAGGAACATTTTTTACCTCTCAAGCGGCTATTCCTTCAATGATAAAACAACATAATGGTTCTATAATAAACATAGGAACTGTTTTAGTAGAACATGCTATAGGTGGGTTTCCTGCAACAGCACCACTAACAAGTAAAGGTGCTATTCATTCTTTAACGAGACAATTAGCCACTGAATTTGGGAAAAACAACATTAAGGTTAATACTATCGCTCCAGGAATTATCCGAAGTCCATTACAAAGTAAAATTGGAATTGAAAATGCGGACAGTTTATCTGGATTACACTTATTAAAAAGAATTGGAGAAGCAATTGAAATCGCAGAAGCAGCTTATTACTTGGCTTCATCAAATTTTGTAACAGGAGAAACAATTAACGTAGCTGGTGGCCATACCATCGGACACGCTATCTAAAATCAATAATCATGTATAAAGAGAATATAAAAGAAATTGAAAATTTGATTACCAATTACTTCATAGGGATTTTCAATGGAGATAGGGCTAAACTTGAAGCTTGTTTTAATGAGAACGTAAATATTTATGGAGATATAAAAGAGATTGAATATTTGAAGAGCATAAAAGAATATCTAGATGGAGTTCAGAATAGGCAAAGCCCGAAAGATTTAAATGAATCTTTCCGAATGAAAATAATAGGAATAGATATTATGGGTAAAATTGCCATGGCTAAATTACATGTTCCAATGCTAGGATATAATTATTATGACTATATATCACTTGCTAAAATTGATAGCAATTGGAAAATTGTAAATAAGATATTTACTCATGTAGTATAAATAATCAGTTGCGAATCGAGTAGCCCGACCCATCAATAGAACATGATGGGTCGGGCTTTTGTCCGCCAGCCCGAATCACACCATAATTCCATTATGTTCTTCCCTACCTTGTGAAGGCATCCGATGGTCGGTCGCATTTGCCACTTGCTTAGCTTAGGATAATGACTCTCTCGCTTACGGACGGGGATGCCTAAGCTTACACTCTTTGGATTGGTTCCGATAAAGAATTCAATTCGCTTTCAAGGCACACATATATAATCTTTTACCTGTTAAAAATTGCTTCCTGTACGAGAGTTTTCATACACATACATTAGGGTAGATTTATTTAATTTACGCTATAATTCAAACCCGCCTTATGTATTAGAAAATCTCCCGATTTTATCGGGGCCGTAACTAAATTGCTTCAAATCAGTTCGTCAACCCATTTAAACTCAATCACCAGAGCGGTGCTATGCTAATCTCGTTTAAATGTCTGATTTATTACACTTTAGCTACTCATTACAATTCTCCAATGCATAAACCGGGTTAAAGAAAGTCCCTTTTCAATTGCTTTATGCAGACTAACCAAAAGCCCTGTGGATTTTCTACTAAGCTTTTATTTCCTAAATTCGGCTTTTACCCACACCAAATAAAAATTCTAACACGTTCAACCCATAAATGTAAATGAGACTCAAATTCTGTTTAACAATTTTATTAGCACTAACATTTTATAGCCATATAGATGCCCAGCCCCGTGAACAACTGGTGAAGGTGATTGTAACACCAAATCATGCTGACTGGACCTATGAAGTTGGCGATCAGGCTGAATTTACCATTACAGCTTTAAGAAATAATGTACCGCTTGAGGGGATTGAAATCAAGTACACCATACAACCAGATCCTGGCTATCGGTTAGTTGAGATATGGGACCAAGGGGCGTTTGTACTTAATAAGAAATCAATTAAAATAAAGGCCAAAAAATTTAAAGAACCAGGCTTTCTTCGTTGCACGGCAACTGTAGAAGTGGATGGTAATACGTACTCCTCCTATGCAACGGCTGGTTTTTCTCCTGAAAAAATTGAACCAACCACAACGCTACCCAAAGACTTTGAAGCGTTTTGGGACAAAGGAAAAAATGATTTATCCAAAGTACCGGTTAATCCCATTATTACCCTAATGCCTGAAAGGTGTACCTCAAAAGCCAATGTATATCATGTAGAATTGGACAATATTGAAGGAAAAATTTATGGTATACTATGTACTCCGAAAAAGGAGGGCAAATATCCAGCAATATTACACGTTCCGGGAGCAGGTGTTCGGCCATACTATGGCGTGGTATCAGAAGCAGAAAAAGGATTTATATCCTTTACCATTGGTATTCATGGTATACCTGTAAACCTTGACCAGCGTGTTTACGATAATTTAAAGGAAGGTGCATTGAAAAATTATTGGGGTATCAATCTGGATGATAAAGACAATGCCTATTATAAACGTGTTTATCTTGGATGTGTAAGAGCGGTAGACTTCATGTTTGGTCTTGATAATTTTGATGGAGAGAATATTGGGGTAACAGGAGGAAGCCAAGGTGGTGCACTTTCAATAGTTACCGCGAGTTTAGATAGCCGTATTAAATATTTGGCTGCATTTTACCCAGCCCTTTCAGATTTAACTGGTTTTTTGCATAATCGAGCGGGAGGTTGGCCACAAATATTTACTGATGATTATACGAACAAGCCAGAGAAAATAGAGACATCAAAATACTTTGATGTAGTAAATTTCGCCCGATTTGTGAAAGTGCCAGGATGGTATAGTTGGGGCTATAATGATAATGTCTGCCCTCCAACCTCAACGTATTCTGCATATAATGTGCTTAAGTCTGAAAAAGAGCTTCATATATTTCAGGAAACCCAGCACTGGTCATTTCCGGAACAACATGAAATGAGGGATAAATGGCTTATAGAGAAACTAAAAAAATGAGTTTTCTAAAATTACTTCTATGAAAGTGTAACCTAAATATACTCGTATAAAAGCGTCTACCTTTGTAAAAAGCAAGTAAGATTTTGGTGCGTATCTCGCTCTATTCATGTTTCGGTTTTAGTTACCTTGGGTTGAGCTCAACAATTAGGCTCGTATGTAGCGATTAAGGCTTCGGTGCTTCGATAAACTCAGCAACCTTCATTTGACATCTAAAAAGCTCAAGCCCCTAGGGCATAATTGTATGCCTTATCATTGATTTTTTTGCTATCTAAACTGAGCTTGTCGAAGAATGGGAATTGAATCTGTTCTTTCTCTCAAAGAATTATTATTTGTAGCGATTGATATTAAGTTTTTGACTTATTGCTGCCATTTTAAGTTCTGTAAGGCCAGCTTTATAGTGTGATTTAACCTGATTTCTTTACAAAATGTAAACCATTGATATACCTCTCCCAGCTTCTTTTTGGAGTGTTATCATTAAAATTTGGGCAAAAATGAATAAAGAAGTTGTGGTGGAGATTTTATCGAAATCCTCTACTATTTTGGTGAGTAAACCAAAACACTATAGAAATGGGGGGCACTCAAAAGACCTAGATGTGCTGTAGTCTCATTTCAACGGACCAAGAACAAAAGTTGGGGGATAGCTGTTAAATTCTGAATTTTGGAGAAATTTAACATCTATAAAATTGGAAGAACTAGTAAAGCTATTGTTGCCCGAATTGTTAGTCGATAATTTCAATCTGATAAAGGTCGATAAGGATAAAAAGACTGAAATTCTGCGAATTTATTTAGAAGAGAAGTTGGATATTCCACAGGAATTATCAGAACTAAAACTTCATTCAAAAGGCTTCTATGATGAAATAACCATCCAAGACTTTCCGATTCGTAATTACAAAGTGTTCCTTCATGTCAAACGTCGTAAATGGAAGGATTTGGAAACAGGAAAGAACGTAACAAGGAATTGGGAAATAGTAGCTCAGTGGACGGGGACCTTTGGACTCCGAGATATCAAAACTTAGTTAAAACTACTTCTTTTGTAATAGGGGGTTCTAGGGGGAATTAAGTTGTGGGTAACTCTTAAATTGTGAAAGAAAAAAGAATGGAGTAAACTAAACGGGGACTTAGGTATTGTTACCTAATGGGCGTACTAGACTCCATTCCTTTCATAAGATGCTGAAATGTCTATTTAGAATATTTTTTTCGTAGGAAATAATCAAAGGTCTTAGACCATCGGCATCATTTTTTGAAAACCATTAAACATAATTTTCAAATGCAAAGTAATAATATTTTTGTGGGAATTGATATTTCCAAACTCACTTTTGATGGGCATGTTCACGGCACTAAACTTTACTTTTCTACGTCAAATGATGCGGTTGGGTTTAAGTCGTTTTGTGCTTGGTTAAAAACTAATTCAATTGACATAAAGCAATGCTGGCTTACATTTGAATATGTTGGCTTTTATGAGTATCGGCTTGTTCAGTTTTGTACTGCAAAGAAGATTCGATTCACGAGAATTTCGGGCCTTGAGGTGAAGAAATCAATGGGTTTAGTTCACGGAAAAAGTGACAAAGTAGATGCTCGCCGAATTGCAAAATATGCAAACGAAAAGCGAGAGACTTTAAAGCCTGAAAATCAAGGTTCTCTGGTAGTTTTCGAGCTCAAAAAGCTCTTTAGCCTTCGAAATACACTTATTGACACTAGAAAGACTTTTCAGGTTCATATTTCAGAATGGTCTCATAAACTAGACCTTATAGAAAATGATCCATTTTTAAAGGGTTACAAGAGAATGTTTAATCTTGCTCAAAAGGAAATTGAAAAGCTGGAGGTTAAAATGTTAGAATTGATTAAAGCCAACCCAGAGCTGTTTTTGAATTATACATTACTGACTAGTATTCCAGGAATTGGCTTTGTAAATGCTGTAGCTACGCTTATATATACCGATAATTTTACGAAATTCTCTGACCCACGAAAATATGCTTCATATTGCGGAGTTGCTCCTTTTGAAAACACATCAGGTACTTCACTTAGAGGTAAGACTCATGTTTGTTTTTATGCACATAAGAACCTCAAGGCCTATCTAACTCAAGCTGCTAGAAGCACATTGATACATGATAGCCAAATAGCAGCTTATTATGTTAAGAAAATAGATGAAGGTAAACATTATGGTTCAATAATTAATGCAGTACGATTCAAGCTAATTACAAGGATGTTTGCAGTTATTAGAAATCAAACGAAATATGTGGATAACTACTCAAATAGCATGGGCAATTCAAATAAAGTTGCTTAAAATTTTGGATAGATTCAGGTCTTAGAATACGCCCAGTCCTTCAGTAATTTGTGAGTCCTCGAGGGTATGGTCTTAGCAATCCTCGCTCATTTCTTTTACCTAATATGAACCTGCCGGCGGGCGTTCCCGTGACTTCTCAATCCATACTAGTATGGTTCGAGATCTCCCTTGGTAAGACGAGTATCCTTTTGTCTATCCCTGCTACATCTACTATTTCGGTACTGTCTCATTGCTGAGTTTTGGACTTCGGCAGCATGTGTTACCGCTTGCGACGGCGACGCCGAGTCCTAATAGCCTCAGTATGTAGTTGCTGTCCGCAATGGAATTGTCGTCAGTACAGACAACGTGGTTTGGCCGCTTCGGCGGTCCGATTACTTCAGATGGTCAGTCACCTGACCCACCCTTGCCACCTACTTAGCTTGGGGTAACGACTCCCCTGCTTACAGGACGGCGACGCCCAGTCTTTCACCCTTTGGATGTTCTTTTTAAGAACTAAATTCGCCATTCAAGGCACACACATCCTATTGGCAATAGTGAGGCTGACATTGTAAACTCAATATTTGTACTCCTATTGGGCATTTGTGCAAATGTTGGGCTGACGTTTTCCAAATGCCCCACCATAGCCAATACGTAAACCGTTAACGCCAAGCAAAAAAACGCATCGACATGCTCCAGAAGAAGATAGTAGGAATAGTGGAAGAAATCAGAAGCTTATTTGAGACTTCAACCACATATGATATTAATTTAAAAGATAATGCTTCATTTTATGAATGTATCGATGGACGTTATCCTGACAAGTACCTTTTGGTAATCAACGGTAGACAAAATTTGATAGACTTTGACCATAAGACAAATAAGATATGGGAAAGCGATCCTGTATTGTATTACAATTTCACAAAAAAGATTTTGAACAAAGACTGGTTCAATTTATTAATGTTAAAGTGTCTATCTTTTACCAATTAAACCATATAATGACGCATATCAGTATTCTCTTTTTGATTTCTACTTCATTAAATTTATAACCGTAGCTAACTCCGAAATGCTTTGGAGATGCTTAGTTAATTTTGCTTTGTATTAATCAAAAATACAGTAACATCCAATGCGACATTATATAATCAATTTGGTAATATACCATTTACCACAATGAATGAGCCATATTCTTTCATTATCGCAAATGGTATTATAATTTCTTTTCCCTAATTTTTTACTTTAACGAATTATTATTTTCGCGGTTTTTACTGTTTCACCATCCGATACGCGTATATAGTATAATCCAGAATTTGGGTTGCTAATTTCTATTGCTGCGTTATTTCCATTCAATCCATGGCTATAGTGAATCATTTTTCCTGAAAGGTTAAATACCTTTACGTTAATGTTACTATTAAAGTTTTGGGTGGATATAGTGAATTTTCAATCTTTTGGATTCGGATAAACTTTCAACAGCTTTTCAAATTCGTCGATTGTGTTCTCTTTTCTATCAACGCCAATACTTTTATTAACAATTGGTTGGATTTGAAATGGCTGTGGTGCCTCACAGAATGGACCTGCAGGTGGAATGTACATATGTACATTTGAACCTGAATGAGCATGGAAACCTGGAAGTAAGGTAATTGATCTACCTGCAATCAGGTCTACGGTTGAACCGCTTTCAAAATCAACTGTTGTATTGTTTCCAGCTACTACTATTGTATTTGTTGCTCTAAAATATTCAATTTCGGAATTAACAACAGTATCATTTTGGATTATTAAATCTGCCGGAATATCTGGTAAAACTGTTGTCATTCCAACTGTTGAAACGGCACCATTTGTTGTAAGAGCTCTACCCTCAAGGCATGTACCTTGAAGAAGGTCGATTGCACCATTGTTGGCAATAATGTTTCCCTTAAAAACTGAATAATCACCAATGCTTACAGCTCCATTAACCATCCAAAATATATTTTTAGCTTGTGTTCCGTTTTTCAATACAACTTTTGAATTTACGCCTGATGCAAAGGCACCATACGTTTTAATAATAAAAACAGCATCTTCGTTTCCTGTGGCATCTAAAATTAATGTATCAGTTAAGATTACAGCTGAATTCATTACATAAGAATGAGGTGTAAGAACCAAATTGTGTCCAAATTGAGCAGGTGCCAACAATGCAATATCAGCCGTAAGGGTATTCAAAGAATTATAAACAAGGATTAAATCAGCAGCAGCACCTGCTGTAGCAGGATTCATGCCATCAATATTTCCTGTTACAAATAAAGCGTTATAACCTGTAGGCATTGCACTATTACCGCCCACGCTACCTGAAACATGCGATGTACCATCATCGGAAACATCCCCTATCGAAGAAAATACTGCATATTGTTCTGATTCAACAAATACTGGGGCAGCGGGTCCTGTAGGCAGTGAAGCTGCTATATCGACAGGCAAATATGCCAATAATCCTATGGCTCCGTTGGTAACGGTAACTTCACCATTAATGGTAAGTGCTCTTCCTTCAAGTTCACTACCAGGTGCCATGGATATTGCTCCACCGGCAACAATAGTACCTTTCATTGACGTTTCTGTGCCAATACTTACTGCACCGGTTACATACCAAAACACATTGCATGCCTGTGCACCATTTATTAAGTTTACCTGTGCATTTGCACTGGTGCTAAAAGCAAATGTAGGTGGTCCTGCAGGCATTTTAAAAATAAACACTGCATTAGGATTGCCCTGTGCATCTAAGGTAATACTTTGATTGAGCGAGGTTGCTCCAGGTAATAAGTAGGTGCCAGCTTTAAAGGTAGAATCATTACCCAACACCGGATTTACAATTGTTGAATCGGGAATCGCTCCCGCAAGAAAATTATATGCAGCCAGTACATCTTCAGCACATTGAATACTTGCTCCGTCGCCGGCATGCATAACACCATTCACGTTACCAAAATTGGTGTTTGAACCACTATTTGTTCCCACATTACCTGTTATTAATGTTAAATACTGGTATGTTCCTACATTTTGCATTGCCCCCACCGAAGTAAATAGAACAAAATCAGCAGCAGTCCCCAAAGGGGGAGCCTGAGCAAAATTTATGACTGGTACTAAAAGAAGAAAAACTGCGGTTAATACCTTGTGTAAATAATTTTTCATATGTGTTAAATAAACTATCAATACGGCGAACTTTTCTACGCCCTTCCACTGCTTAATTAGTAGCGACCATGTTATTTTCGCCACTCCCTAGTGAACTATTTTTTGTATTAATGAGCTCCTTCTGTATGTTTTAAACTTGATAGACAAAGTTACATTCCTTGCTTATGCAAAAGTGTTACATAATAAATGGGTAGAATTACACAATTCACAGATTCATCTTTGACATAATCAAACAATTAAGGAACGTTGTCTCAAAAAGGAGGGTGTTGTTCAGTTCATTTTCAAACCAGTTTCATAAAAGGACAATTCTATCCTAATAGATTTTTAATAAACTATATTCAATTCGAAGTTCAATTGTTCATGGTAATGGTTTAGCCCCCTAATAGGCAATCAACGCCCGATTTATAACCGAACTTTAGCTTTAAAAAAGGCGAAAGAAAAAAGTAATTACCAGCCTGACATATGTCCTTGTTGTGGTAAAAATACAACGATAACCATACTAATCTGGCAAACTGGGATTCCACCACCTAAGGAAATATTAAACGCCATCAGCTATCAAAAATAAGACCTCCCGAAAATAGGGCGGCAGCTATTCTATTGTCCAAAGATTATCCAAAAAGCATAACCCAAATAAAAGCTGTGAAATTTATACCAAAAAATAAGCATTGAGCTGAATACTCAGCCAGAAGTCCACCAAAAACTAGAAATCTAAACCACAAAAAAGAAGCCACAAAACAAGGAGAATTCCCCATAAGAAAAACAAGCCAAGCCACCCCAATAAGCATCAAAGCAGCTTCGTACAACGGATTTATTCCCAACTCATTGCGGGTCAAAAATCTTTTCCTAAATTGATGCAAAAACGCACACCCGCAATAACTCGGGAATACTTTAATGTTACCTGCAAGCATAAAGAACAAACCAAGAAACTAATGAAATCAATAAATCTATTTTTTTGTATTGCAACACTATCTTTTATTTATGGCTGTTCGTCAAACAAACAAGCAGACGAAAAATCAAATATTTCGGTTAAAAACGATATGACTTTAAGGGGCGACTTCCAGAGTTATTTCGACAGTTGTGGAGTTGAAGGCTCAATTGCTATTTATGACGTAGAAAGTAAAAAATGGATTGTATCAGACACTTTTGGACTAGTAGTTAAAACGCTTCCTGCGTCTACATTCAAGATTATTAATTTATTGATTGCCCTTGAAACTAATACGATTAAAGATGAAAACGAAATAGTAAAATGGGTCGGTAGTACAGATACGGCTAAGTATGGTTATCGACCTGAGATTTATCACGATATGCCAGTCAAAGAAGCCTTTGAATTATCAGCAGGTTGGGTTTTTGTTGAACTTGCAAAGAAAATTGGAAAAGATACTTATAAAAAATACCTCGCAAAGAGCAAGTATGGAAACAATAATTTGACCCAAACAGAAGCTGATTTTTGGAATTTTGGTGACTTTGCAATTTCACCTAAAAACCAGGTTGAGTTTTTACTCTCTCTATTTGAAGAAAATTTACCTTTTTCTAAACGGAACATTGACATTGTAAAAAGGGTAATGATTACAGAGCAAGCGGAAGAATACACCATAAGAGCGAAAACAGGTTGGACTCGTGAAAATAATATCAATACTGGTTGGTGGACAGGGTACATTGAAACTAGAAAAGGCACATACATTTTTGCGACAAGACTTTTACAGGACAGAAAAATGAACAGATCGGATTTCGGTAGTTGCAGAAAGGAAATTACCAAAAAAGTATTCAAAAATTTAGGAATAATTGAACAGAATGCCAGCAGGTAGTCGAGTAGATTAGGGGAGTTTCACCCCTTACCTCTCACAGAACAGTTCCGCGACGCGTAGTCCGAGATGCGTAGTCCGAGACGCGAAGTCCGAGACGCATAGTAGTGAACCTCTCGATTCATACGGCTCTTGTTGTACGGTCTTGGATTTAAGTTCTTACAAACTTGTATCCCAGCTGCCAATGGTAGAACACTAGAGTTAAACTCTTTTTGCTCACTTTTACATAGTAATTAATCCAACCTCTGATTTTCGGGTTTAGCTTTAATGCCAAATGTTGAATCGTACTTTGACTTTTCTTATGAAAAGCTAACTCTCTAAATGTTCCAAGCATTCTTTTCTTAGATTTTCTACTCATTTTGCAATCAAATTGCTGGAAACTCACCCTCTTTTGAGATTGATTTGAAGTGGCTGAAAACTAAAGCCTAAAAAATCAAATTGTACTGGATGGCCTTTCAGATTTCTCCCATATTTCTTGCAGTAAAAGCAAGACTACCGAAGTTTGTTTATACCCATGTTTTAGCCGTAAATAATAAAATAGAGAAGAGTAGATAAGACTTTCTGGAATTCCGATTTTTTAGATAAAAAGTAGTTCAAACGAGAACTTGAGAAATCCAGACAATAAGCATCCCGAAAGCTAACCAGAGACACCCTTTTCTAAAACAAACAAATTTAAGCACACCGAAATACCGAAAAATAAACGCTTTTGGCGGTACCAAGTAATTTCTCCAATTTCACTTATTGAACGGATACGATTATTCGAAAACAAACACTTATTAAACGAATATATAAGTATAGTATTTGCACCTTTTGTTCAGATACTCTATCGTTGGTGGCAAGCTTAACTGAAAACTGCTAAATGATCGAAAAACTATTAAAACAGACAGAAGAAATTATTAAATTAAATTCGACAAAAGAATTTGAAAACTTACTGTCAATTTTGAGATTCTCAAATATTTCTGAAAAAGAACATGATTTTTTTAATGATTTAATTTTGGAAAAAGCTTGTGTAAATTTACACTTTCACCCCGACAGAATTTCATATAATAATTGTACAATTATAGATAGCTTAATAGAATCTGGAGAGTATAAAAATCAATACCAAACCAAAATATCTTCAGGAAGTTTAACTGCTGAAATTGGTGGAGAACGAGATTTTTGGGAAAATAAGCTGTTTAACAATATATATGGTAGAAATATCAATGAAAGACCAAAATATGGTTCTTTGAGTCTAAATTCAACGAGTGATGGAGCTTCACCAAGATTTGGTTCTTGCTTTTTTGTAACAAATCCAGAGATAAAACATAGAAGTACATTTACATATGGCGATTCATACCTTCTTCCAAATGAAATAGGAACAGCTAATCATCTAACTCTAATTTATGCTAAATTATATGAAGATATATTTATCAGAAATACAGCTTTAGGTTTTCAGCATAATAGTTTAGGAGACTTCATTAAGCATATAACCAAATTACTTAAACCAGGCGAATTGACAGGAAAAAACACCCACAATTTGGACTTTTATATTGAGGCACAAATACATGGAAGAATTGACCTTAAAAATGATATAACTACATTAGTAGCGGACTATTCATTTAAAGAAACAGAATTTGAAAGTAGATTTAAAGAATTGTGTGAAAAGTTTGACATTTCACTTGTTTGGAATCTTGGCTATAAACTTCATATCAATGATATACCTAATAATTTTAGAGGGATAGAAACGCAAATTTTTGCGAAAAAAATTGCGGAAAATGGAATTATCAATTCTTATATTATAGGAAAAGCACTAACCAATGAAAAATTAAAAGCGGAATACGAAAAATTGGAAGTATTTCAATTGGCAAAATATGTTTGGCATTGCTTAGTGAAATTTGGACATCCAATAAAGCCTGCCACCAATTGAGTAGCCTGACCCATCAATAGAACATGATGGGCTGGGGCTCTGGTACGCCAGCCCGGTCTCACCACCGTACGTACGGGTCTCGTACCGATAGCTATCGGTACGGCGAACTTGGCGTTCCCGTTCTGAATCTCTGGTTGTAAGCGTTGATAATAATCCAACATACTTTCGTATCCACGTAATCTTAACTTTTCAAGCGTGATGGTAGTCTTCAATTCCGATAGCTATCGGAAGGGCTTTGAGCTGCCGGGCACGCCCAGTGCATACTCCCATTCTTGTACGGCTGCACCGATATGCTTGAATATGGTTTACACCAAGCCTAATCAGGTTCTTTCGCTTACGTTCGTGCTTTTTCCAGACTTGGCGTTCCCATCACTTCAAATACAATACCTTAACCTATTTCTTAACCATTCATCAAGGGCTTTGAGTTTGCCGTGAATACTTGCCAATCGGTTTTGTTCACCCATCCTCTATAAACTTTTTTGATTTTAGCTAGTCACAGGTCAAAATTGTAAGGTTTGGTTTTCTTGGTGGTTGCCTTTAGCTTGCGTTTTAACGATTGCCAGCTTCTGTCTTTTGCTTGACCTGATCGGAGTCTTCCTAAGGGAACTCTGAATTAGAGATTACCTTAAATACCGACATCTAATCAAATTGAGGATTCTGCTTCCATGCACCTTTTGGCTTGACAGCCTACCTACATCCATATTCTATCTCCCCCAGATAACAGGAGGACAAAAGGCCAAATTTGATGAGTGGCTTTTCTGCAATGCTCTACTTTTTGATGGGCGTACCATAATTTCATAGAAACGGGGAGTGCTCAAAAATGGAGATATGTTTTATGCTTTGTCTCGATTTGTATTGCAACCTGTATTGCAACCTCAAAAAAAAGAGAGTCACGAATTAACGTAACTCTCTGATTATCAAGTGGACCCACCTGGGCTCGAACCAGGGACCACCTGATTATGAGTCAGGTGCTCTAACCAACTGAGCTATAGGTCCTGCTTTTCTTTACCAAAACTAAGTTTCAAATTCATGAAAAATAGGTCTTGCCTTTGTTAAGCGAGTGCAAAGATAAAAGGATTTGTTTTTGAAACCAAAGTCATTTCCTTAGATTATTTTAAAATTCTTTAAATTAAAAGGTAATCTATTAATAAACAGTCTGTAAGGATATATACTTTATGAAGAAGTTATTAGAATTTAATAATCACGAATATTAATTGAGCTTAGCTTTAGCTACTTTTGCGTAAAATGTACAAATCAAACAAAAGAAAAATTTTAAACGACCCCGTTTATGGCTTCGTAACACTGCCTAGCGACCTCGTTTATGATTTGATCGAGCACCCATATTTTCAAAGGTTAAGAAGGATTAAACAATTGGGTTTGACGGATTTTGTTTACCCAGGTGCCTTGCACTCACGTTTTCAACACGCCATAGGAGCCATGCACTTAATGGGCCAAGTACTCAATAGCTTGGAAGCCAAAGGGAATTTAATCATGGAAGTGGAGCGAGAAGCTGCTCAAATTGCCATTTTACTCCATGATATCGGACATGGCCCTTTTTCTCATGTCTTAGAGCATACCTTGCTTTCGGGTATAAATCATGAGAAAATCACGGAAATGGTGATGAATGAGTTAGATGTTGAATTCAATGGTAAGCTTAGTTTGGCCATAGAGATGTTTAATAATTCATATGATCGAAAATTTTTCCATCAGCTTATTTCTAGCCAGCTAGATATGGATAGGTTAGATTATATCAATCGTGATAGTTTTTTTACGGGAGTAGCGGAAGGTAGAATAGGGGTGGAGCGTATCATAAAAATGCTCAATATTCACGATGGAGATTTAGTAGTAGAAGAGAAAGGCTTACTGAGTGTTGAAACTTTTTTGAATGCTCGTAGGATGATGTATTGGCAGGTTTATCTTCATAAAACAGCCATAAGTGCAGAGGTTATTTTGATAAAAGCGTTGGAAAGGGCTAGATTCCTATTGTCTACTGGAGTGGAGGTCCCTTGTGCAAAACATCTTATGCCATTTCTGGAAAGAAAAATAGGATTAGAAGAGTTTGAGAAAAGAACGGAGATATTGGAAAGCTTTTTGAATATTGATGATACCGACGTGTGGTTTTGTATGAAATATTGGCAAGACCATTCTGACGAGATTTTGTCCTATTTGTCTAAGTCCTTTATTAATAGAAAGTTATTCAAGATAAAATTAACAGAAGATATGCCTGAGGCAAGCTTGGTAAGTCAGGTTAAATCAGATTTGTTAGAAAAAGGTGTTAATCCTGATGACCTTAATTACTTTTTTTATCAAGGCAGCATTAGTAACTCTGGATACGTTTTAGAGAACAGTACGATCAAAATATTAATGAAAACCGGCGAAGTAAAAGATATCGTAGATGCCTCAGATTTGCCGACTATCAAGGCATTGGGTAAGATCGTCAAAAAACACTACCTATGTTGGGTCAAAGATGTATATTTGCATTCTTAACGCTTATCTTCAGATAAAGCCATTAAAAAGCTAGTATGAAATTCACAGTGCGTCAAATTGCCCAGCTCATTGGAGGAGAAGTTGAAGGTGATGATAGTTTAGAAATTGACCAGTTTTATAAAATTGAGGAAGGAAAAAAGGGAGGAATCTCTTTCTTGGCCAATCCAAAGTACGAATCGCATATTTACCATACTGATTCTTCTGCGGTAATAGTGGCAGATTCTTTTATTGCGAAAGAATACATTCAGTCTTCTCTTATAAAGGTTAAAGACCCTTATTCTGCTTTTTCTACTTTATTAAGTGAGTATGAGAAGATGATGAAAAAACGTAAAACAGGCATATCTGAACGCTCAGAAATATCATCTTCTGCAAATCTAGCTGAAGGTGTTTATGTAGGACCCTTTACCGAAATCTGTGAAAAAGCTTCGGTGGGCGAAGGCACTACCATTTATGCACAAGTTTTTATTGATGAAAATGTAATTATTGGCAAAAACTGTATCTTATATGCAGGAGCTAAAGTTTTCTCAAATACAGTTATCGGAGATAATTGTACCATTCACGGAGGAGCAATTATAGGTTGTGATGGTTTTGGATTTGCACCGCAAAGTGATGGTAGTTATAAGAACGTTCCCCAAACTGGAAATGTGGTTTTAGGAAACAATGTTTCTATTGGAGCCAACACCACCATTGATAGAGCCACCATTGGTAGCACATTAATAGATGATGGTGCTAAAATTGACAATCTGGTTCAGATTGCTCATAATGTTACTGTAGGTAAGAATACCGTCATAGCCTCGCAAACGGGTGTTGCTGGCTCTACAAAAATAGGAGCCAATTGCTCTGTAGGTGGCCAAGTAGGTTTTGCAGGTCATATTACAGTTGCAGATGGTACTAAAATTGGAGCTCAGTCGGGCATAAACTCAGATATTAAAAAGGAAAATCTATCATTAAATGGTACCCCTCACATGGAGCTTAGGCAACATCAGAGGTCATTGGTGTTTTTTAGAAAATTACCTGAATTAGACAGACGTATTAGCGATTTAGAAAGAGAAAAAAATAATTAAATGAACACTAAACAATCTACCATCGGTGGCGAGGTTTCTGTAAAGGGAGTAGGATTACATTCAGGAGAAACGGTCACTTTAACCATTTGCCCAGCTGGCATTAATGAAGGAATCGTTTTTCAAAGAATAGATTTAGATAACACTCCGAAGGTTCCCGCTTTAGTAGAATATGTAGTAGATACCGCCAGAGGAACGGTATTAGAAAAAGATGGAGCCAAGGTACAAACCACCGAACATGTTTTGGCAGCTATGGGTGGTTTGCAAATAGATAACGTCCTCATCAAATTAGATGGTCCTGAAGTGCCTATTATGGATGGTAGTGCTTTGCCATTTGTAGAATTGATAGAAAGAGCTGGAATAGTAGAGCAAAATGCACTGAGGAATTATTTTACCATTACGGAAGCTGTTCAGCTAAATAATCCTGACCATTCAATAGAGTTGGCCGTTTTACCATTAGACGATTATCGTTTAACAGTAATGGTAGACTATAACTCTAAAGTGTTGAATTCTCAACATGCTCAGTTAAACGATTTTTCTAATTTCAAGGAACATATTGCCCCATGTAGAACTTTTGTCTTCGTCCATGAGTTAGAAGCATTGTATAAAGCAGGTCTTATAAAAGGTGGCGATATCAACAATGCTATTTTAATTGCTGAAAATAAGGTAAGCGATGAAAAAATAGAGGAATTGGCCAAGATGCTTGGCAAAGGAAAAATAACGATTGGTGATTCGGGTTTTGTAAACGATGAGCCATTGAAGTTTAAAAATGAGCCTGCAAGGCATAAGCTGTTAGATTTAATTGGTGATTTAGTTTTGGTAGGTAGACCTTTAAAAGGTCATGTTTTAGCCGCCAGACCTGGCCATGCTGCTAATGTGGAATTGGCTAAGAAGATTACTAAAGTGATAGCCGATGCAGCCAAGGAGCCACCAAGTTTTGATGTGTCCGCTGAGCCTGTTTTTGATATCAATGGTATTGCAAAGTTGTTGCCTCATAGATACCCATTCCAACTAGTTGACAAAATAATGTCTCTTGATGGTAGTACAGTTGTTGGTGTTAAAAATATTACGATGAATGAGCCTCAATTTATGGGCCACTTCCCAGATAATCCTGTAATGCCAGGAGTGCTGCAAGTGGAAGCAATAGCTCAAACAGGTGGTGTTTTAGTTTTAACTTCTACAGGTGAACCAGAAGCGTACTGGCCTTATCTTGTGGGGATTGATAAATGTAGGTTTTTTAGAAATGTTTTACCAGGAGATGCGTTAGTTATCAAATGTTCACTTCTAATGCCTATAAGAATGGGTGTTGCGAAAATGCACGGAGAGGCTTGGGTAGGAAAAAATCTTGTCTGCAGTGTGGACATGACCGCGAGATTAGTAAAGAAAAAAAACGATTAGAATTATAATATGAATCAGCCACTGGCTTATGTTCATCCGGAAGCTAAAATAGCTCAGAATGTTGTTATTGAACCTTTCACTACTATTTCTAAAGATGTAACCATCGATGAAGGAACGTGGATAGGACCTAATGTAACTATTATGGAGGGTGCTAGAATAGGAAAAAATTGTAAAATATTCCCTGGTGCCGTTATTTCCGCTGTTCCGCAAGATTTAAAGTTTAACGGTGAATATACTACTACTGAAATAGGAGATAATTCTACTATACGCGAGTGTGTAACTATTAACAGAGGTACGGTAGATAAATATAAAACCGTTGTAGGTAAGAACTGTCTAGTGATGGCTTATGTGCACATTGCCCATGACTGTATTATTGGCGATAATGTTATTTTAGCGAATAGTGTTCAATTAGCAGGTCATATTACCATTGCAGATTATGTTTTTATAGGTGGGACCACGGCCGTACATCAGTTTGTGAAAATAGGTGCTCATGCGATGATAGCTGGAGGATCTTTGGTAAGAAAAGATGTTCCACCGTTCATAAAAGCTGCTAGAGAGCCTTTGGGTTTTGCAGGTGTAAACTCTATTGGGCTTAGAAGACGTGATTTCAGCAATGAGAAAATAGCCGAAATTCAAGAGGCCTATCGTTATTTGTTTTTAAAAGGCTTAAATATGGCTGATGCCAGAAGAGCTATAGAACTAGAAATGGATGCTACTCCAGAACGTGACGAAATACTCTTTTTTCTAAAAAATTCTGAAAGAGGGATTATTAAAAATGGTAACCTTAGAGGAGAAGAAAGATAAATCTTGTGGATATTAGACTTGAAAACATTGGAAAAAAGTTTAGTAATGAATGGATTTTCAAGAATGTATGTTTTGATTTTGAAGCCGGTAAAAAGTACGCTTTAACCGGCTTTAATGGTTCTGGGAAGTCTACTTTACTCCAAATTATTTCTGGCCTTATTCCTTCAAATTTAGGTGCTATAACTTATAGTCTAAACGGAAAACCCTTAAAGGAAGAGGATGTTTACAAACACATTTATATAACAGCCCCGTATATAGATTTAATAGAGGAATATACCCTCTCAGAAGCGTTAGATTTTCATGTAAAATTTAAGCCCCTATTAAGCGGTTTATCTAAGGCCGCTTTTTTAGAGTTAATTTATCTTGAAAAGGAAATTAATAAGCCTTTAAAGCAATTTTCTTCAGGAATGAAACAAAGGCTAAAATTAGGTTTAGCCTTTTTTACACAGTCAGATGTTATTTTTCTAGATGAACCTACCACTAATCTTGACGAGAAGGGTACGGAATGGTATTTAGATATGGTTTCTAACTTAGAACCAACTAAATTGGTTATTATTTCTTCAAATGATGCCAAGGAGTACAACTTTTGCGACGAGATTTTGGACGTCATCAGTTATAAAAATAATTGATAGAAAAAGCCTATCTATAATCCTTTGTTTTTTCCTTTCTACTTTTTCCTTTCAAGCTTTCTCATCGCCATCTAAATATACCTTTATTGAGAATAAGGGACAGTGGCCTGATGAGGTGCTGTTTAAAGCAGATATTCCTGGAGGTTTTTTGATGGTAAAAAAAACGGGTCTAGAATATCTATTTTATGATACCAAGAAACTTTCCGATCTGCATTTTGGCTCAAATGAAAATAGAGAGCATTTAAAGAAGGATAAAAGTATTGAAACCCATGGTATTTCTGTCAAATTTAATGGAGCTTCCCATAAGCCGGTAAGTGAGGCTTTAAAACCGCTGTCACAGGTTTATAATTACTATTTCGGGAACGATGCCTCTAAATGGGTGTCTAACGCTAAAGGTTTTGAAGAAGTTTGGTTAAAAAATGTTTACACCAATATAGACTTTAGACTTTATGGAATAGGAGATGCACTGAAATACGAATATGTAGTTCATCCCAATGGTAACCCTGCCGATATTAAAATGTCTTATGAAGGTCAAAATAATATCGCCCTCGAGAATGGTGAAGTTCATTTAACTACTCGTGTCAATCGTTTTAAAGAATATGCCCCTTTTACTTTTCAAAAAAGAGCAAACACAAAAGATGAAGTCAGTGCTGCCTTTATTTTAGACAAAAATGAGTTGTCGTTTCGGATAGGAGCTTATGATACGACCAAAGATCTTATCATCGATCCGGAATTGGTTTTTTCCACTTATAGTGGTTCTATTTCAGATAACTGGAGCCATACTGCCACTTACGACAGTAAAGGTAATTTATATGCAGGAGGGACGGTCTTTGGTGCTCGTTTTTCGGCAACCATCGGTGTGGTTCAGCCAAACCTCGGAGGTGCCGATTATACGCCAGGTGTAGCCTTAACAACAGATATGGTCATCATGAAATACAGTTCTGATGGTAAACAGTTGCTGTACGCCACATTTTTTGGAGGTGGAGAAACCGAAGTGCCACATAGTTTGATATGTAATTCTAAAGACGATTTAGTCATTTTTGGCACTACTTCTTCCGACGATTTTCCCATTACCAGCAATGCTTTTCAAAAACAGTTTAAAGGTGGTCCAGCGATATTGGGGGTGCCTATCACGTCAAATATTGACTTCAGGAAGGGATCAGATATTTTTGTGTCAGTCATTAATTCAGAGGGTACTAGACTTCTAGGGAGTACTTATATGGGAGGTACAGGAAACGACGGTATCCATGATTATAGACCACTTTTAATAGAAAATTACGGTGACGAATTTAGAGGGGAAGTTTATGTGAGTGCGGATGATGACATCTATGTAGCGTCTATTAGCACCTCTACAGATTTCCCTTTAAAATTTTCAAACACCGCTATTAGCTCCAGTCATGATGCCGTGGTTTTTCAATTAAGTCCGGATGTTTCAAATCTAAAATGGAGTACTTATATAGGTGGAGATAATTATGATGCCGGTTATGGTGTCAGGGTGAATGAAGCCAAAGAAGTCTTTGTTTTAGGAACCACATTAAGTAGTGATTTGAAAACATCTTCCAAGGCTATAATACCTCAACATTTAGGAAATGCAGATGCTTTTATAGCTAAATACAAGAATACCGTACTTCAGAATTTAACCTACCTCGGTACAAAAGAAGATGACATTGGAAGCCTTTTAGACTTGGACAGTGAAGGCAATGTTTATGTCTTTGGTTTGACCTTGGGAGATTATCCCATTAATGGGCTAGTATTTAGAAATAAAGATAGTGGGCAGTTTATTCATGCTTTGAACTCGGATTTATCCGAAACTAAATTTTCAACGGTATTTGGTTCGGGAAGAGGGGTAGGGAAAGTGGATTTGGTACCGACAGCATTCTTAGTGAATGACTGTGGCAATATCTATGTAGCTGGATGGGGTGGTAAGATTAATACCAACAATCGATTTAATCCTGAAAGCACCACCAAAGGTTTGCCTATAACATCCAATGCTAATCGCAAAGAAACGACTGGCAGTAATTATTACTTTGCCATATTTGAAGCAAACGCTAAATCTTTACTTTATGGCACCTTTTTCGGCTCACAAGCCCCTACAAACGCTAACGAAGAACGTGGCGACCATCTGGACGGAGGTACTTGTAGATTTGATAAAAACGGAATTATTTATCATTCGGCTTGTGTATGTAAGGCTGGTGGTTTTGTAGATTTCCCTACTGATAATGGTTACGAAAAAACACATAAAAGCGGCAATTGTAACATGGCGGCTTTTAAGTTCGACATTGATATTCTAATTGCCGATTTTGATTTAGAAGAAAACGGTAATGTTAATCCAAAAGTAGTCTGCTTAGGCTCCAAAGTTAACTTTAATAACAAGAGTAGAGGTGGCTTAACGTATCAATGGTCGCTTAATAATGAGGTTATTTCAAGGAAGCAGGAGCTGGTTTATGATTTTCCAGAAGTCGGGGAATATAAGGTGAAGTTGGAAGCTTTTAATAATGTTTCTTGTGCTAAATCGGACTCCATTTTTAGAGACATCAAAGTGGTTTCGTTTGAAAATGAAATTATGCAAGACTCGTCGGTATGTTATGGTACAGAGGTACAATTATATGCGAGTGGTGGTTTAACCTATCAGTGGTCTCCAAAAGCTTTATTAGATAATTCTGAAATATCTAACCCGAAAACTTCTATAAAAGAAACCACACTTTTTTCAGTTTTGATTGGCAATGGCGAATGTGTTATTAAAAAGGATATTACCTTAACTGTAGAGGATGATAAAAGTGACTTTAAAGTAAGTCCAAACATGGTCTTATGTGAAGGTACAGAGGTGCTTATTTCGGCAGAGGGTTTGGCAGATTATTTTATATGGACTACCCCAGATAAAAATGAGCTAAACCAGAAGGAATTAAGTTTTATTCTTCAACAGGAAGGCATTTATAAGGTGAATGGGTTTTATAGCGACGGTTGCATTTTGAGTAAGGAGGTTTCCTTAAAAGTAGATAAATCTGTGGTTTCAGATTTTCTATATGCACTGGACTATCATTGTGATGCACCCTTAGAGATAAATTTTGAAAACCTCTCAACAGGTGGCGTATCTTATCGTTGGTCTTTGGGAGATAGAGCTACTATTATTGAAGAATCTCCACGTCAAATTGTCTATCCTCAGCCTGGAGATTATTTGGTAAATCTTATAGCCACTAGTGATATTGGATGTGAATTTAAGTCGGAGAAGACGCTCGTGATTCCAGAGGATGATGGTTTTATTCCTAATGCTTTTTCTCCGAACCAAGATGGTAAAAATGATACCTTTGTAATAGGTATTCCTAATGCCCATTTGAATATTTTTAATAGATGGGGTAAATTGGTTTATGAAAACTCGGTTTACGATAATTCATGGGGGGAAGGAGTGGAGCCAGGAACCTATTTTTATGAATTGAAATTGGAGAATAGTGAAATATGCAAAGGTTGGGTAGAAGTTTTTAATTGAATGAAATGAGCACTACAAATTATTATAACACCTTTATTCAGATTGCCGAAGATTGCTCAGCAGAAGCGGCTGAGATCCCTCCATTAAAAGGGGAAAAGAAATCCATTGCCAATATGCAGTTTGAAATGGTTTATGAACATCCGTACCAATTTACGTCTGACGACGTTCTTTTTAAGGTATTTACAATAAAAAATGAAATACCTGAAAGTGAATGGAGCGAAGCCAGAGAGCAGTTCTTTTCAAAAGGACAGCCGTGTTTTAGAGCTTCTCCTTTGACAAAGAGATATGGATGGGGTGTTCACAATAATGAGGATGGGAAGATGGCCATTTTTGGAATAGAATCGGAGGAGTATAGTACGTTTATAAATAATCAAGACTTGGCACAAACGAAGGCCATGCGTTCTAAAAGAATCAAATAATGAAAAGAATAATTTTAACCCTATCGGCAATAGCCATTTTTTCGGTTGGCTCATTAGCACAAAACTTTAAAAGCTATGGTGATGCATTTGAGAAGACAAAGACCACGCAAGCTTCGGATTTGAAGAAAATGGATCTGTCTCAAACAGAAAATTTGGAGGTGGAAGGAGAAGTAAATGCGGTATGTCAAGCAAAAGGATGCTGGATGACCGTGAATCTAGAGAATGGCGAGACCATGCGTGTTACTTTCAAAGACTACGGTTTCTTTGTTCCTAAAAACTTAGCAGGAACTAAAGTGGTATTTAAAGGGAAACCCGAAATAACAGAAACATCAGTATCTGAGTTGAGACATTACGCTAAAGACGCTGGTAAAAGTAAAGCCGAAATTGAAGCCATAACTGAGCCAGAAATAGCCCTCACTTTTATAGCGGATGGCGTTTTGGTGCCCGCAAGATAGGGAAACATTACTTGTCTCTTTTTTCTCTTCTTCTTTCATTAAGCTCTCGCAAAAGCATTTGATTAAACTGCTTTTCTGCAAGAACTAGGTCAGAATATTGTTTTGCAGATATAGACTTCAAAAACTGAGGTCTATATTTTTTTGCCAATTCAGCCTCTTCAGATTTTAGTTCAAAAACTTCGTCTTGCATAGCTATTTCCTCCGCTTCGCTTAAATCCTGAGAACTGCCAGACCTCATTTTTTCTCTTACAGCTCTATTGATCTGGCGTCTTTCACCTTCAAATTTATAATAGGTAGGCCAAAAAGTTTTGGCTTGACTTTCTGTTAATTCTAGCTTTTCGGTAATCATGGCCACTTTCATAGCTTTGATTCTTTCCATGTTTGCATTTCCTTTTTGTGCATAAGTAGAAACCATGCTAGAAATGATTAAAATTAAACTTAGGAAATAAGTGTTTTTCATAGAATTATATCTCATCAGTAAATTGAAAATCAATTAATTGTAAAAGCTCATCCTCCGTCAAATCATCCATACTTGAATAGTCTGTTGCCTCTAACTCTGTTGGAGCATCCAGCTCACTAAAATCATCTAAAACAAAGTTTTCTTCTTCTAAGTAGGAAAGAATAGCGTCTGAGTTAAGTTCAGCCAGGGTTAACTCTTCAGTGGTAGATTTAGCAGCATTATTATAAATACCTAAAGCCACACTTCCAACTAAAATTAAAGCAGCTGCAAGTCTAATAAAGGCACCATAACTTTTCCAGATAACTTTGAAAGGAGAGCTAGGTTCATGCTGGATGTTCATAGTGCTCTGGTAAATTTTACTTTCCAAGGACTCGAAATAGCCTTTAGGAGCAGTAAAAGGATGACCAATATTTTCTACCAACTGATAGGCTCCCGAAGTAGCTGTCGAATCAAGAACCTTAGCTTCTAAAGCATCAAAATAGCCATCAGGAGCTTTGAAAGGGTGACGAATGTCATTGGTAAGCTGGAATGAATTTAAAGAGGTTAGAGACATTATATCTGTCTCTAGTGCTTCAAAATAACCTTTAGGAGCTACATAGGGATGCGTTAAACCTAATGGAAGGTGATAGCCTGTTCCCATAGTTTTGGCCAAAATGCTTTCTTCCAAAGACTTAAAGTAGTTTTCAGTGTCCAGTGATTCTTTTGGCCGCTTATCTATATTTTTATTCTTGTTATCCACGGTCTATTAGATGTAAATAAGACTCAAAGGTTTAGTGCCCTCCTAAAATATCTTCAATTTTCTTTTTGGCAGAGTGATAGTTGGCCTTTAAGCCACCAACACTTGTTTCTGTAACTTCAGAAATTTCATCGTAGGTCATATGTTCAAAATACTTTAGATTAAACACTATTCGCTGTTTTTCAGGTAGTTGTAAGACAGCTTTTTGCAGTTTCATTTCTATTTCATCACCAGACATTTGAAAACTATTATTGCCAGATTCCACGAGGTTCATAAGTTCAGGATTTTCATCCATTGAGATATTCTTAGCGTCTTTTCTCCTTCTTAAAAAAGTAAGAGCCTCATTCGTAGCAATTCTATAAAGCCATGTGTACAGACTAGCGTCACCTCTAAACTTATCAAGGTTCTTCCAGATTTTGATAAAGGCCTCCTGAAGTACATCATCGGTATCGTCATGGTCTATGACAATCTTACGTATCAAATAATAAAGTCTTTCCTTATACTCTTTTAAGATGAGCTGGAAGGCTTCTGTATGAGATTCTTCGTTTAGTAGGAGTTGTTTTATTATTTCTTCTGTCTTCATAAAAAAAAGGGGTTTCCCAATTTTTGAATTGGAAAACCCCTAAAAATAGGAATTTATTCTTAATTCTTTCTTCCGATAACTTTTAGAGCCTTCTCTACAATGTTATTTGAAGATAAACCATATTTCTCCATCAGTTGCTCTGGCTTACCAGACTCACCAAATGAATCTTCTACAGCTACATACTCCTGAGGAGCAATAAAGTTCTTAGCTAAAACTTGTGCTACAGCATCTCCTAATCCGCCGTTTGCTTGGTGCTCTTCGCAAGTTACCACACATTTTGTTTTCTGAACAGATTTCAAAATGGCCGCAACATCTAAAGGCTTAATCGTGTGAATGTTGATAATTTCCGCACTGATTCCTTTTTCTGCTAAAGCTTCACCAGCTTGAATAGCCTCCCAAACGAGATGACCAGTTGCAAATATGCTGACATCCGTACCTTCGTTTACCATCCATGCCTTACCAATCTCAAATTTTTGATTTGGGTCAGTAAAAACCGGCACTTTCGGACGACCGAAACGTAAATACGCTGGGCCTACGTGGCTAGCTAAAGCAATAGTAGCAGCTTTAGTCTGATTATAATCACAAGGATTAATAACCGTCATGTTTGGCATGGCCCTCATCATTGCTATATCTTCTAGAATTTGGTGGGTAGCACCATCTTCTCCAAGCGTAAGGCCCGCATGAGAAACCGCTATTTTGACGTTTTTGTCAGAATAAGCTATTGATTGTCTGATTTGGTCATAAACTCTACCAGAGCCAAAGTTGGCAAAAGTGGTAGGGTAAGGAATGTAACCTCCAATAGTTAAACCAGCGGCTATGCCCATCATGTTTGCTTCTGCAATACCAGTCTGGAAAAAACGCTCTGGGTTTTCTTTGATAAAAGTGGCAGTTTTTAAAGAACCCACTAAGTCTGCACATAGCGTGACAACTTTAGGGTTAGTTCTTCCTAGTTCGGTCATGCCATCTCCAAAACCCGAACGTGTATCTTGCGTTTCTGTATATGTATATTTCTTCATGATATGTTCAGGTTTTAATAGTCTCCTATAGTTTCAGGTAATTGAGCTAAAGCGGCCGCCAATTGCTCATCGTTAGGAGCAATACCATGCCATTTATGACTTCCCATCATAAAGTCTACACCAGCTCCCATTTCAGTTTTCATCAAGATCATGATAGGTACGCCTTTTCCAGAAATTCTTTTGGCTTTACGCAAACCTTTCACCACTTGCTCCATATCATTACCATCAGCAATTTCCATAACTCTCCATCCAAAAGCTTTGTATTTAGCTTTCAAATCAAGGTTGTTCATCACTTCGTTTGTGGAACCATCAATCTGCTGACCGTTATAGTCAATGATAGCGATCAGGTTATCTACTTTATGATGTGGGGCAAACTGTGCTGCTTCCCATACTTGTCCTTCTTGCTGCTCACCGTCTCCCATTAAAACGTAAACGGTTTTATCGTCTCCGTTTAATTTTTTGGCAAGTGCTGTTCCAATAGCCACAGACATACCCTGACCAAGAGAACCAGAGGCTACTCTAATACCAGGAAGACCTTCATGGGTAGTAGGATGCCCCTGAAGTCTAGAATCTAATTTTCTAAAAGTGGCCATTTCAGATGCTTCAAAATAACCTCTTCTAGAAAGTACTGAATAGAAAAGAGGCGAGATGTGACCATTAGAAAGGAAGAATAAATCTTCTCCTTCGCCGTCCATTTTAAAAGACAAATTACCGCCTTTTCCTTTTCTATTATTGATTTTCATTTGCTGGAAGTATAAAGCTACCAGCAAATCTGTACAGCCAAGAGAGCCACCTGGGTGCCCAGAAGCACAACCGTGTACCATGCGTACGATATCTCTTCTGACCTGAGAGGCTACGTCCTGAAGTTCTTTGATTTGCATTTAAAATATTGATTTTGAATTGAAAAACTGCACAAAAATAGGGATTTACTACACAAATGAAAGCTTAAATTCAATTAATTGTCTTATTGACACTTATTAATTGAGGATTTGCTCGGAGTGTTCTTTGGATTTAACATCGTCTATAATGTTTTCAATAACACCGTTTTTATCGAGTACAAATGTGGTTCTAACGGTTCCCATATAAGTTTTACCAAAGGTCTTTTTTTCTTGCCATACACCATATAAGTCTGTGATTTCATGCTCCGTATCTAATAAAAGGTCAAACGGTAAATCAAACTTTTCAATAAAGTTTTGATGAGCCTTTAAGCCACTCGTACTTATTCCGAAAACTTTAATTCCCTGATCTAAAAAGGTTTGATAATTATCTCGAATATTACATGACTGAACCGTGCAAGTAGGTGTATTATCTTTTGGATAAAAGTAAATGACTACTTTTTGACCTTGAAAATCAGATAGCTTTACGATTTTACTGTTTTGATCAATTGTTTCAAATTCGGGAGCCTTGTCGCCTACTTTAAGTGCCATTATTAGATTGTTGTTTTGTAAATATTTTGGTTTCCGCATTGGTCTGTAACTTTTAACTCCAATTCACCAGAAAATGGTTCGTTAAATTGCTTTTCAGACCAGATTGTACCGTTTTTGTATTCATACTCCATAAGCACCCATTTGCCATTCACGCGGCACTCAAAAGACTTGATGCCTGATAATGCGTCATTGATGTAAAAAAGTAATCTGCTGGAGTTAACTGTTTTGGCGGTAATTACGGGTTTTACAACATCACGAAGTATTCCATATTCACCGAATTCCTTCGGTTGGAAAACAATTGATTCTTTTTCCCATTGCCCTCCAATGTATTTTGGACGCCTTCCACTTGTAAGATAAACCTTATCTTTTTCCGGGTCAATATTTGTATTTGCTACCTTCCATTTGGTTTCAAACCTGTTTCTAATTGGATGAATGTCTCTATCTAATTTTAATTCTTGGTCGTTGGCGTTTATACTAATGTACAAGGGATGATAAAGGGCGTTTTTAAAATCGATTTCAAAGTTCTTCTCCTTTATTTTATTAAATCTTTTAGAAACTTCAACGGTAACAGGAGAAGGGTATGTTTGGTCACCATCCATAAAACTGCTAAAATAGTTTTCTTTCAGGTCAATGATAAATGTCTCTTCCGTGTCATTTCCATAAGATGGAGCAATCTCTTTGGCAAAATTACCGTCTACTAGCCTAAAACCTTTACCAGATTTTTTTCTAACAATCTTCAAGAAACTACCCGACACAGTGGTTTCATTAGGTTCATTATACTTTAGAACGCTCGGAATGGTTTTGTCTTCTAACTCGTCACTTGTTAAAGAGAAGTTGATGTAACGCACATTTTCATAAGTGTCTTTGATAGTTACATTAATGTCATGGTTTATATTATCTCTAAAGCTTAATAGTCCCCTTTTATCATTATAGGTATAAAAGCCAAGATCGTTTCCCTCTTCATAATATCCTTTGTGCAGCTTTTCATTATCCTCCACCATTCTTTGATAGTTGGTATGCAGATTCATGTCTATTTTGTTATGAAAAGCAAGTTTATCTAACACAAATTTGTACTCCGAAATCTTATCCTTTTTAACTTCTAGGTATTTAATTCCAAGTCTAAATGGGCTGGTTTCTGCTTTGTCATAGGTATAAATTTCCACGCCGATATCTCCCCAAACCTTGATGTTTCGGTTTATGAAATATTCGCCAGCACTATTTCTGGATACGGGGAAGTCGAAAGTACCAAAAACACCATTAATTCTGGCGTCGGCAGAAAGACACTTTAAACTTATAAACTCTACTACTGGGGCAGTGTTGTCTTTTATTTCTTTAAAGCCAAAAAGAGCTGGATCCAAGGTGTTTTCTTGTTCGTCTCTTATTTCAAAATGTAGATGTGGCCCACCACTACCGCCTGTATTACCAGAAAACGCTACTAACTCACCCTTTTTTACAGGTAAAGTAGCGGGGTCAAGCACTAGATCTACCGAAAAATCTTCCAACCTGTATTGCTCGGCCAAAAGTATTTTCTTTATGGGTTCCGAAAACTCCTTTAAATGACCATATACGGTGGTTAAACCATTTGGATGTGTAATGTAAAGTGCATTTCCGTAGCCTCCAGTGGATACGTTTATTCTAGAAACATAGCCTTCAGCGGCTGCATAAATGCTTTTACCTTCTTGTCCGCCAGTTCTAATATCTAGGCCAGCATGAAAATGGTTAAACCTTAAATCTCCAAAAGAGCCAGACAATGAAGTAGTAACTCCTGGACTCAATGGAAAGATAAAGTATCCTTTTACATATGGGTCCACGACTTCTTGGACCACCTCTTTTTCTGCAGTCAGAAATGGAAAGAATAGAAACAAATAATATATTATAGAAAAGCCAGTTAAGCTCATTTTACATCAAAATCAAACATTATAGAACCGTCAAGATATCCCTTGAGATTGTCACCTACCTTTACTTCTCCTACTCCTGCTGGCGTACCTGTAAAAATCAAATCACCAATTTTAAGCGTAAAGTATTGTGAAATGAAGCTAATCAGATAGTCAAACGAGTAAATCATCTTAGAAGTGTTTCCTATTTGCTTATTTTCTCCATTAACCTCAAGGTTAAAATTCAAATCTTTCATATCGTAGTTTTCCTTAGGGAAAAACTCAGAAATAGGAGCGGAGCCATTGAAGCCTTTGGCCAGATCCCATGGTAAACCCTTTTGCTTTAACTCAGACTGAATATCACGTGCGGTAAAGTCTATACCTAAGCCTATTTCGTCATAATATTTATGAGCGAATTTCTCTTGAATATTTTTCCCAAGCTTGCAAACTTTCAATACGACTTCTACCTCATGATGGATAGAATTTGAGAAAGTAGGATAATAAAATGCCTCGTTTTTCCGTAAGATTGCTGAATCAGGTTTTGAGAAAATAACGGGAGCCGTCGGGAAATCATTTTTTAGCTCTTCGATGTGATCAACATAATTTCTTCCTACACAGATAATTTTCATCCTTTTTCGTTTTCTTACGTATCTTTTTTACAAATTTACCAAATACAGAATAAACAAACGCTTAATATTTTTAGAAAGAATTGCACCTTATTATGAAAAGAATGAAAAATTTATTTCTCGGAGTTTTTGCCCTTGGCTTTATAGCCATGTCTTGCCAGAGAGTACCTCTGACAAACCGCAAGCAGTTTGTTGGTATGGTTTCTTCAGACCAGATGATGGAATTGAGTTTTGCACAGTATAAAGGTTTTAAAGACACTTCCATGGTAGTTCCATTGAGAAAAGCCGATGCAGCACAAGTGGCTAGAGTGGGTTCTAGAATTAAGAAGGCTGTAGAGGATTATTTAATACAGAATAATTACAGTTCGGCCATTGATGGTTATAGATGGGAGTTTATTACTGTGGAAAATAGTCAAGTCAATGCATGGTGTATGCCAGGCGGAAAGGTTTGCTTTTACACAGGGATTTTACCCATTTGTGAGTCTGAGGATGGTATAGCCGTGGTTATGGGACACGAAATAGCCCATGCTATTGCAGAGCATGGTAGAGAACGAATGAGCAGAGCGATGGTGGCTCAGGGGCTTACTCAAGTTGGAGCGGTAGCTGCAGGAGTGATTACCAATAATGAGCAGGTTATGAATACAGCCGGACAAGTATTAGGTATAGGTACGCAACTAGGTGGTGTGTTACCTAACAGTAGAAAACAAGAATCTGAATCGGATCAGTTAGGGTTAATATTTATGGCCATGGCAGGATATAATCCTTCAGAAGCTGTGGCGTTTTGGAAGAGAATGGCAAAGGCAGGTGAAGGTTCGCAAAAACCGCCACAATTACTATCGACACACCCTGCGGATGCTCAAAGAATTGCTGATTTAGAAGCATTGCTTCCAAAGGCTATGAAATATTATTACGCTTACGGAGGAAAATAAGTAAAGAATTATTTCGGAGGAATTCCGTTTTTAAAATGTAGGTCACGCTGAGGGAATGGTATTTCAATGCCATTCTCTCTGAATTTACGGACAATCATAAATCTCAAATCCGACTTAGTATTTTCAATTAAAAAGCCATTTCTGCTCCAGAAAAGTAATTGGAAATCTAGAGAACTATCTCCAAAATTAACTAAGCGAACTACAGCGGGGTTAATGGTAGTGATGGTAATATCTGGATGTTCTGCGGCACACATAGAGAGTATTTCTTTAACCTTGTCAGGATTGCTATCATAGGATACACCTACTGTTACCGAGAATCTCGTTAATGTAGCATTGTGGCTCCAGTTGACCACGTTTTCTACAATGAACTTATGATTTGGTACTATGATAATAATACCTTCTCTTGTTTGTATTTCACTGGTTCTGAGGTTAATCTTAGTCACTTTTCCTATTAACCCTCCATCCACCTCCATAATGTCTCCTATTTTTACGCTACCTTCTACCAGTAGGAAAATACCTGAAACGATATCAGAAAATATTTGCTGTAGGCCTAATCCTAAACCAACCAGTAAAGCGGCAGAACCTGCCAATAATATAGTAACCCTAACGCCAAGCGTCTCTAAAATGAGCACAAAAGCTAAAGTGGATATAAAGTATTTAAAGAGTAATTGGAAACTTTGACTATTTCTAGCATCTATTCTTTCTCTTTTTACCAATTTGTTTAGAACAGTTTTGAAAGATAAGATTATCAGTTTTGTGATTAATATAATCAATAGCACAATCATAACGTGTGCCAAGTCAAAGTGGTAATCCTTATATTGGAAAAAAGTATAGTCTAGAATGTCTTTTAGTTTTTTCAATTTTGAACAATATTTACTTTATCCGTTTTCAACCTAACATTTAACCATGCTTTCATTTTATTAAGATCGGAGGTCCTTATAGGGGACGCTGAATGAATGTAAAACATGGTTACAGTATCCTTTGGGGCATCTTTATGATGCACTATCATGGTATTAAAGGCACTTGCTACTATTTTCGGATATTGAACCTCTAATTCCTTACAGACATCATCTTGGATGAGTTGGTTACTTTTAAATGAAGATAACTCTTTTTCCAGTAGACTGATTTTTTCATCTTTATTTTTAACCAATTCCTCATTCCTCCGGTATAAATCTTCAATAATTCCTGTCCGCATACTTTCAGCGTCAGGTAGATCAAGATTCTGTTGATTCTGCCTAATAATCAATTCAGCACCCTCCAAATTATAATCTGATAACTCTGATTTTAACCTGTCAATTTCACTTTCAGGAAGGGGTGAACCAAATAAGTATACTTCTATTTTGTTCTCTTTAGGAGTTATTTGCTCCTCTATGACGTTGGAATCCTTATAATTAAACTCATTATCTATAAAATTACTAGCATTTCGAGCAAAAATACTTCGTTTCACAATATCAACGGCCATGAATACACTTGGCACTAATGTCACAACAGCAACAACAAACACATAGGAACGCATCTTTTTTTGGCGTGCTTCATCTACCCATTTCTTGCTAGGTATTTTCAAGAAACGTATGATAATCATACTGGAAATACTAATAAACACGCTATTGATGAAAAACAAATAGAAAGCACCTAAAAAGTAGGCCAAATTCATTGTAGCTATGCCATAACCAGCCGTACATAGCGGTGGCATTAAGGCTGTGGCAATGGCCACACCAGGAATGGCATTGCTTTTATCTTTTCTAGTGAAAGCGACTATTCCCGCTAAACCACCAAAAAAACTGATGATAACATCCCAAACCGTAGGAGTAGTTCTAGAAAGTAATTCCGACTGTGCATCACTGATAGGTGACAAGGCAAAATATAGGGCAGAGGCTAATACGGAGATTATAACCGCAGTGGCCAAACTTCTGAAGGACCTTTTGATAAGTTGAAAATCATAAATCCCGACACCTAAACCCAATCCAATAATGGGACCCATTAATGGCGAGATAAGCATGGCTCCAATTACGACAGCAGTGGAGTTCATATTTAAACCCACAGAGGCCACTATGATGGCAAACATTAAAATCCAGAGGTTGGTACCTCTAAATTCTACCCCAGCCTCTATACGCTCAATAATTTCATTATAGGAGGCTCTATCAGATTCTAGGTCAAGAAATCTTTTTGCTAGGCCTCTTACTTCATTCCAGATTTGTATCATAAAAAAACTCCGTGAATGGTTTATTCACGGAGTCAATATTAGAAGTAATTCTTCTTAATTTAAAACTTTTTGAATCAATTCGGCAGCATCTTTCAATTTCACTGCAGAAAATACTTTTAAACCTGATTCATTGATAATTGCAGCACCTTCTTCTGCATTTGTTCCTTGTAGTCTTACTACAATTGGGACTGGAATTTCTCCTATAGTTTTGTAAGCCTCAACAATACCTGTAGCTACTCTATCACATCTTACAATACCACCAAAAATGTTAACGAAAATCGCTTTAACATTTGGGTCTTTTAAGATAATTCTGAAACCAGCTTCTACCGTTACAGCGTTAGCAGAACCGCCTACGTCTAGGAAGTTAGCTGGCTCTCCACCGTAAAGTTTGATAATATCCATTGTAGCCATAGCCAAACCAGCACCATTCACCATACAACCCACGTTTCCGTCAAGTTTTACATAGTTCAAGTCACTTTCAGAAGCTTCTACTTCCATTGGATCTTCCTCCGCTTTGTCTCTTAAAGCTAATAATTCTGGATGGCGGTAAAGAGCATTGTCGTCCAAATCTACTTTGGCATCTACTGCTAAAATTTTATCGTCAGATGTTTTTAAAACTGGGTTAATTTCAAACATAGCAGAATCCGAAGCTTCGTATGCTTTATATAAAGAGAAAATGAATTTAACCATCTCTTTATTAGCTCCACCAGTTAAGCCCAATTTGTTGGCCACTTTTCTTGCTTGAAAAGCTTGTAAGCCTACTCTTGGGTCAATCCACTCTTTGAAAATTAACTCAGGAGTGTTCTCAGCTACTTCTTCAATGTCCATTCCACCTTCAGTAGAAGCCATGATGACGTTACAGCTTTTTGTTCTATCTAAAAGAATAGAAATGTAGAATTCTTTCGGCTCACTATCTCCAGGATAATAAACGTCTTCAGCTATTAATACCTTATTAACTACTTTTCCTTCAGGACCTGTTTGGTGTGTCACCAAAACATTCCTAAGAAGGTTGCTTGCAGCAGTTTTAGTGTCTTCAGCAGATTTAACTAGCTGCACACCACGTTGCTCCATTCCCACTATCTGGCCTTTTCCTCTTCCACCAGCATGGATTTGAGACTTAATGACAGCAAATTTTGAATCTGTCATTTTTGCAATTTCCTTATAGGCCGTAACTGCACTTTCAGGAGATTCAGCAACGATTCCTCGTTGGATTCTTACCCCATATTTGGCTAAAATTTCCTTACCTTGGTATTCGTGAATGTTCATTATTTGAGATTAAGAGAATTGAACTTTTCTAATTTTTGGGCAAATTAGGGAAATAATCGTTTCATTCATAAGATAAAAAGCTAAAAACTGATAATATTGTTTATTAAAACAAGAGAATTACATGCTCAAAGCAGAAGGTATTTATAAAAAATATGGTGAATTAGAAGTTTTGAAAGGGATTGACCTTGAAATAGCTTCTGGTGAAATAGTGGCCATAGTGGGGCCTTCGGGGGCAGGAAAAACAACATTACTTCAGATACTGGGCACATTGGATTCATCGGATTTAGGGAAGATTTTCTTGGACAATATGGAGGTGAGTTCTATGTCAGAAAAAGAAATAGTAAAACTTAGAAATGAGAAACTAGGCTTTGTTTTTCAGTTTCATAACCTCATGGCGGAACTTACGGCATTAGAGAATGTCTGCTTGCCAGGCTGGATAGGAAAAAGAAATGAAAAAGAAGTTAAGAAGAGGGCTTCTGAGCTCTTGGCTACTTTAGGATTGAAGGATAGGAGTGAGCATTTACCTTCAGAACTTTCTGGTGGTGAGCAGCAAAGAGTAGCTGTGGCCAGAGCGTTAATAAACTCGCCTAAAATTATTTTTGCCGACGAACCTACCGGTAATTTAGATACTCAAAATGCCCTTGATTTACATAATTTGCTTTTAGATATAAGGGCGAAATTTAATTGTGCTTTTGTGATTGTCACGCATAATAAAGAATTAGCCGATATGGCAGATAGGGTAATCACGCTCAAAGATGGTAGAGTGGTTTAGTTTGGTATTTGTGTGATGATGTGAAGAATTAAGTAGGAATGGGAAACAAAATGTACACTAAATATTCCAACAAAAGTTTTAATCAAGACTATTAGAAATTGACAAATGGGCTCAAAAAAGCAAAAACTTTACATAATACTTTGTGGTATCTTCTTAACCAATGCCATTACGGCAGAAATTATTGGGGCCAAGATATTTAGTTTAGACCAGACCTTAGGTTTTGATGGCTCGGGTTATTCTGTTTTAGGTTTTGATTTGAGTTTTGCTTTAACTGCTGGAACACTTAATTGGCCTATCGTTTTTATTGTTTCCGATGTAATCAATGAATACTATGGAAAAAAAGGTGTAAAGTTTATATCTTACTTAGCCGCGGCTCTTATTACTTTTAGTTTTTTAGTCATTTATCTTGCGGTATATGTTAAGCCCGCAGCATTCTGGCTGGATGTAAATGCTATAGATTCTAACGGACAGTCTATCAATATTAATGAAGGCTTTAAGATGATTTTCAGGCAGGGGCTTGGTATTATCATAGGAAGCTTATCAGCCTTTTTAATAGGTCAGATATTGGATGCATTTGTTTTTCATAAACTAAGAAAAATAACAAAAAATAGATTTATCTGGTTAAGAGCTACAGGTTCTACCGTGGTTTCGCAGCTTATCGATTCTTTTGTAGTAATTTTTATCGCCTTCTATGTTTTCGGAAATTGGTCTTTAGAGCAGGTAGGGCAGGTTTCTACCAATAATTATATCTTTAAATTCTTTATAGCCATAGCTCTAACACCTCTTATTTACCTTGCTCATTACTTGATAGATAAATGGCTTGGAAAAGAAGAGTCGGATCAATTAATTGATGCAGCTACTTCTTCTGACTAATAATTTCAGGGAAATCCATTTGACTGGTTGCAGAGCAACCTCCCGAGCACGATGCACAACCAGCTCCTTCAGAAGAAAACTGTTTGTAAACCATTCGTATGAGGTAGCCTAAGGCCAACCCTGACAGTGCAATAATGACTATGTTTTCTATGACGACCATTCTCCTTTGCAAATTTTAATGTGTGCAATATGATGAGCTCCATGCCAAGCATAAAGAGCCATCACACTTTCCAATGTGAAACTATATTCCGTCTCTGGGTGAACGTAACTTCTGTTTAAAGTTTCTTCGTCTAAGTTTTCTAGAAGTGCTACCACTTTGGCATGAATAACCTTTAACATATCTATAGAAAGCTGAATGGGCAGATTGTAATCTGGTAGTTCCGCCCACCTGTCTTCAAAATATGCCTTTATCCTAGGTGAATCTTCTGTTAAAGTCCATTTAAGACGTATTAGCATATTCATGTGACTGTCTGCAATATGGTGCACTACCTGTTGAGCAGTCCAGCCATCAGGTCTGTAAACATTAGATAGTTGTTCATCCGTAATACCAGCAGCAACTTTTTCTAATTCGCTTGGAAAGTCTTTAAGGATGCTTAGAAATTCTGCAACCTCTTCTTTGCTGTAATCCTTCTTAACTTTGAATTTACCGATTGGGTATTGAAAATCAATCATAATACTATAATTGTGTTTGTATTTAAAACATTTACTTATCTATAATGGTTCTGAGTTGGTCTTCCGTTTCCAGATAAAATACGATCGTAGAAGTACCGTACCGGCTATAGGAATAATAGCAGGATGAAAGCCCTGTGGTAGAAATGAAAACCCTACTATCACAATAATGGCTAAAATGACCTGAATTAAGAAAAGTTTGCTAATAATCGACTGGCTATCAGCCTTTTTGTTTAGAAATAAAACCAAAGGAAAAACAGGAGGGAAAGCCCAAAGTAAATTTAAGTTTTGATTCATTACGCCATGGTCTGTTAAAAACCAAAGAACAAGAAGAAACCAGCCTGTTACTCCTGTGAGACTAAAGAGGAGCTTATCCATCCAGAGATACCACTTCTTTCTCTGGTATTCTATAAATGTTATATAAGCTACCATCAAGAAAATGATGCCAAATAAAAGAAAAGGCTTTATAAGAAATGACGAATGCTCAAGGGTATAAGGGCTTAATTCCTTTTTTGTTTTCACAAAACTCACCCATTTACCATCACTAAACACCTTTGCCGAATCCATGGCATGCATTAAGTTATCAGGAATAAACATGGCTCTTAAAGCGTTTGTTTTTTCGTCTGACGGCAGTCCTAAAGCAAGGTTCATTCCGAACTCCGTCCAGTCGTTTTTGCTTTTCCTGTTGTATATATCCAGCCAATCTCTAAAACTCTGGTCTGCATTTAGGGTTGGGCTCAGTTTTAATTTTTCTCCAGCTACGGTTTGAAAAACGTCTCTAACTCTGGAAGCACAGTTATCATAAAAGAATTTGTAATTGTACTTTCTGTTTTCAGGTTGATAATTATGAAGTAGAAAATCAAATACCTGTTGTTTTTGGGTAGAATCTAACCTTAAAACTTGTTCCGTAACACCACGTCCGTCTTCTGTCCAGCTGGGTACTTCGTCTCTAAAGTTATAAGCACCAATCTGATAGGGTAGGGTACCTTTTAAGAATTTAAGATAGAAACCCTCGGTTCTAAAATCGAAAACGCCATAGTTGAAATTCACATCTATGCCGTTTTGAGGGTCTTTTACCCTTATGGCTGTATGGCCAGCAAAAGAGAATAATTCCTTTCCAGGAGAAATGGTCAATAAGGATACTTCGCTGTTTTGCGATAGCGTTTGACAAAAAAGTCTGTTGCCCGAAAAGGACAACAGACTAAATATGAGCACTAAATATTTTATGTTCATTCTTATCTTAAAGTAAGCAATACTAAGGCTCTACAGTTTGAGTTTTCCCTTTTTTAGAGAAACTTAGTTCTTCAGATTTACCATCATAGTCTACATGAATGACATCTCCTTCTTTCAACTGACCTTTCAGAATTTCTTCAGCCATTGGGTCTTCCACATATTTCTGGATGGCCCTGTTTAACGGTCTGGCTCCATACTGTTGGTCGTATCCCTTTTCTGCAACATAGTCTTTGGCTGCATCTGTTACTTCTATCTCATAACCCAGACCGTTGATTCTTACGAATAACTTTCTAAGCAAGATATCTATAATCTGATGAATAGACTCTTTCTCTAGAGAATTGAAAATGATAACATCATCCAGTCTATTTAAGAACTCTGGTGAGAATGTTTTTCTCAAAGCACTCTGAATGGTGCTTTTCACAGCCTCGTCCTGATTATCTTTTCTAGCTTTGGTGCTGAAACCAATGCCAGCTCCAAAATCTTTCAAATCTCTAACACCAATATTAGAAGTCATGATGATAATGGCATTTCTGAAATCCACCTTTCTACCAAGGCTATCTGTTAAAACACCGTCGTCTAATACTTGAAGTAAAATATTGAAAATATCTGGATGTGCTTTTTCGATTTCATCCAAAAGGATTACCGAATAAGGCTTTCTACGAACTTTTTCTGTAAGCTGACCACCTTCTTCATAACCCACATATCCTGGAGGGGCTCCTACCAATCTAGAGATACTGAATTTCTCCATGTACTCACTCATATCTATTCTGATAAGAGCTTCGTCGGAGTCAAACAAATATTCTGTCAGTGCTTTCGCCAATTCCGTTTTTCCTACACCGGTAGGACCTAAGAAAATGAACGAGCCAATCGGTTTTTTCGGGTCTTTAAGGCCTACTCTCGTTCTTTGAATGGCTTTCACCAGTTTCTTAACGGCTTCATCCTGACCAATGATTCTATTCTTAAGAGAATCACCCATTTTGAGCATACGCTCACCTTCATTCATATTAACTTTGTTAATCGGAATTCCAGTCATTTGGGCAATAACCTCACCTACGTTATCTTCTGTAACGAGATGCCTCTTTTCTTTACTTTCTTCTTCCCAAGCTAGCTTAACACGGTCTAGTTGGTCTATCAGTTTCTTTTCTTTGTCGCGAAGCTGAGCGGCTTCTTCATAACGCTGACTTTTAACTACAGCATTTTTCTCTACCTTAATATTCTCTACAGCCTCTTCTAGTTCGATGATTTCTTGAGGAACATGAATGTTATTGATATGGACTCTTGCACCCACTTCATCAATCACATCAATGGCTTTGTCTGGTAAAAATCTGTCAGAAATATATCTATCGGAATATTTTACAGCAGCAGCAATAGCCTCCGGCGAATAATTCACATGGTGGTGCTCCTCGTACTTATCCTTGATGTTATTCAAAATCTCTATGGTTTCATCTACAGAAGCAGGATCCACCATGACCATTTGAAATCTTCTAGCCAATGCTCCGTCTTTTTCTATATATTGACGGTACTCATCAAGCGTAGTAGCACCAATGCACTGAACTTCGCCTCTGGCCAAAGCAGGTTTAAACATGTTTGAGGCATCTAGAGATCCACTGGCTCCACCAGCACCTACAATGGTGTGAATTTCGTCAATGAAAAGTATGACATCTTTAGATTTTTCTAATTCAGCCATTACCGCTTTCATTCTTTCTTCAAACTGACCTCTGTACTTTGTACCTGCCACTAATGAAGCTAAATCTAATGTTACTACCCTTTTGCCGTATAATACCCTAGAAACTTTCTTCTCCACAATTCTCAATGCTAAACCTTCGGCAATGGCTGTTTTACCCACACCAGGCTCACCAATAAGTATTGGATTGTTCTTTTTTCTCCTAGATAATATTTGAGCTACTCGCTCTATTTCTTTTTGTCTTCCTACTATTTGGTCCAATTTACCAGCCTCTGCCATTTTGGTTAAATCTCTACCAAAATTATCTAGAATAGGTGTTTTAGATTTCTCAGCACCTTTGGCATCTCTCGAGCCAGTGGCACCTTTTCCAGGATTAGAGAAAAGTCTTCCTTCCTCGTCATCGGTATCTGGGTTTTCCATACTTGGACTTTCGCCTGTCAATTGGTATTCCAGCATTTCTTTAATCAACTCATAGTTTACCTTGAATCTGTTCACTATTTGACATCCTAAGTTGTCTGAGTCTCTTAAGATAGCCAGAAGTAGGTGTTCTGTTCCAATAACTTCCGAACGGAATATCTTGGCCTCAAGATGAGTGATTTTTAAAACCTTTTCAGACTGCCTTGTGAGCGGAATGTTTGCAAGGTTTTTAATATTATTAGTGGCTGTGCCACGTGTCGCAGATTCAATGCTCTGCTTCAAGTCAGTAATTTTGATGCCAGTTTTCCTGATCAGTTCTAAACCCATACCATCGCCTTCGCGAATCATGCCTAGAATCAAATGTTCGGTGCCAATGTAGTCATGACCCAAACGCAAAGCCTCTTCTCTCGCTAAGGAAATTACTTCTTTTACTCTCTGTGAAAATTTGGGTTCCATTTATTGATATTTAGTACACGCTATTCGTGTTAGTTTCAAATATAACGAAAATAGGATGTTTACTGTTCACTCAGACTTTGATTTGTTAAGTAACGGTTAGCTTCAGGTCCTTTGCAAAACAGTAAATCTATTATAGATAGGTTAGGTACAAACTCATTGCCAAAGTTCTGTAAATACGGTTCAAAATGAAAATTGGATGGTAAAACCTTTGATTTTATGTTAATTAGGACTTTGGCGGGCGTTTTTGGCTCCTGACATATTGTCTGCTTGTATTGAAGGGCTTTCAGACAAAATGTCAAACTATCTATTTGAAGATCTAATAAGAAATTGTATTTTTTTTCGAAAATTGGCATCATCAGGTAGTCATAATATTGATAGAAAGGCGAACTTCGGTAAGCGGCTTCCAAAGTTCTTTTATGGGTTCGTTGCCAAGGCATTCTGTTATCGATCGTCACTTCTTGACTAGGTGTAACGGTGGAGCTGGCATGCACTGGAACGATTAAACTTTCCTTTTTATTTGCTCCAAGAATATTGCTTCTATTGCGGTAAGTCTGCTTCACATAAATGTCATCTGCATTTAAGGCTATCACATCTGTTTCCACAATTTTTTGAAAATACGCGATGCATGGCAAAAAATTTGGAGTAAATAACATATGAGGTAATAGCCGTTTTAGCATGAAGCAGATAATGAGTTTCTCAAACTTATAATATTTAGTTTTTATATCGTTTTAGATTTATGAAAACATTCAATATTTAGTGGAAATTGACATTTTTTTGTCAAAATTGCTGCGTTTCCAGATTTTAGGATGCTAGAGCATCTTATCTTCAAGTTTATAATTTCTGTGCTTTTACGCTTTATAGATAAAATGACTTTCAACAAACGAAATCCTAATAAGTTTTTTTTCCTGCCAATGTTACTTTTGGCATTTTTAAACAGTATTGATTCTTCAGCTCAAAAGAGAATTTACTTGGAAGCAGCTGACTCTTTTAACGGTGAGCTGGTAAAAGTGGAGTGGCGTGCAGAGTCTAGAAAAACGGGTCATTCTTATGTAATTAAAACGGAGGATAAGCGTCAGTACTTCGATATTAACAAAGAGGACGAGGTTCAGTTAAAAACTATCAATGACTTTTATTATGTAGAGGAAAAGCTACTCCTAGAGCCTGATGTTTCGGACGGTGATGAGGTGAAGGTCTCTGTGGAGAAAAGGCCAACGGCAACATTACATATTGCTGCAGTAGATATACTCAGTAGTAGAAATGAACCTGCAGCTTTTGAAGTGTTTTTTGAAGGTCGTATGATAGGAAGGGGCAATACCACTAGAAATGCCCCAAGATATGATTTGATAGTAAAACAGGCAGGCTCTTATCAAATTAAAACCAATGCAGCTGGTTTTTCTGAAAGTACAGAAATGATAGAAGTGCAAATAGGAAATCCTTCTAATCAAATAGAAAAGATGATTTCGCTAGCTAAACCAGGTAATGAAGTTGCCGTTAGGTTTACAGATGAGCAAACTGGTTCATTGGTAAGTACCAATGTAACCATAAAAGAAACGGCTTCAGGTAAAATAGTTTATGATAAAGTATCCCCTAATGGTGTGGTTCTATTTACCTTCAAAAATGGGATTAATTATGAAATAAAAGGTACTTCGGAAAACTATAGAGAATATAATAAGACCATTGAAGGGGCTCAAAGAGAAGATTTGAAAGCCATCATGCGTCCTTATGCTTACATTGAATTTATTATTATAGACAGTTATACCAAGAAACCTATCCCCGCTTTTATTAAAATGGTTTCCCCAAGCGGTGTTAGTAAATCTTTTGTATATAAGACGGGTGAAAAAATAAGACCCGATGAAACGGGAAATTATAAAGTGGAAATACAGAGCGATGGCTACGTGCCTAGTTCTGGAACTGTGGGTGTAGCCAGTCTTTACGGTAGTAGTGTACAGCCTTCCTATAGTTTGGTAGAAGCAGATAAACAGTTTTACATTCAGGTCATTGATCATTATAGTAAGAAGCAAGTGACGGAGGCTATTTTTAGAGTTTTTGGGCCGGGAGGAGAGGAAGTGCCTGGTGTGAAAAAAGATGATAAGGGTATTTGGTATTTCATTACCGATCCAGAAAAAAGCTATTTTATAGAAACTGGTGGACTAGGATATCAGAATGTTACCAAAGCTTTAAAAGAAGACAATAAGAGATTTGACATAGAGCTTTATTGGACTCCAGAGGTTACGCATTCCTACACCTTGTTGGAGCGTTTTACCAATAAGCCTGTTTCTAATGCAGATTTGAAAATTATTACCGAAAAGGGGGAGGAATTGTTTGTTTACAACACCAAAAAAGATGGCGTTTTTCTGACAAAAATGAATCAGAAACGAAATGTCAATTACTCCATAACCGCGGAAGGTTATCAATCCGATGTAGTGCCTAAAGTACTTACTAGTAACTCACAAGAGTTGTATTTGACAGCTGTAGGGGTAGAACAGTATGAGTTAAATATTATTGACTTTCTTAGTAAAGAAGTTTTAAATGCCAATGTAAGATATTTTCTTGGCGAGCAAGAAATGACATTGATAGGAGCTGCATCAGAGGGCAATAAGAAAATATATTATGGACAGGGAAAGCCATACGCTTTGGAGGTGAGATTAAAGGATTATAGCCCGTTTATAGGGCAAATAAAGCCCGACATGGTGAAGGGCAAGGTCGTTGAGGTGATGCTCAAAAAAGACAAATATCCCGTAAAGTTTAAGATTGAAAATATTGAAGATAATGCGGAGTTAAGAAATTTGACATTTCGCATCAATGCGGATAAGGGCGATAGAATTCCAGAGAAGTTTTCTGCAAAAGAGAAATTGTATGAGGCCGATTTGATACTTGAAACACAATATTCTTTAGAGTTGATTAAAGATGGATATGAAAGGTATTCTGAAACCTTTTTCCTAAAAGATTTAGCCAATTCAAACTATATAAAATCTATTAAGCTGATAAAGCTTCCGGCACCAATCAAGGAAGAGGTGAAAGTGGCAGCGGTGATACCTGAGCCAGTGAAAGAGATTCCTAAGCCTAAAGTAGAAGAACAGAAAACGGTGGTAGTTTCTGTGGCGAAGGAAGAACCTGTGGCCATTAAAAAGCCAGAAGTTGTGAAAGAAAAGCCGGCTTTTGAGTTGCCTTCAAGTGTCAATCAAATGGCTTCCGAATTTTCTAAAAAGGAGTCGTTAGGGAAACGTTACTTATTGGAGCAAGTGTTCTTTGATCAAGGTAGTTCTAAAATAAGAGATTCTGAAGTAAAACAGTTGAACGAGCTGGCTCAAAGCTTAAAAGAAAACAAAGAGCTCATTATTGAAATAGTAGGTTATACGGATAACGTAGGAGATCCGAGGCTAAACCTAGGCTTGTCGGAATTCCGGGCTAAGGCGGTTGCAAACTATTTGTTTTTTAAAGGAGCTGATCCAGACAGAATACAGAGTAAAGGTTTTGGTCAAGAGAAATCTGTAGCAGATAATGATACCGAAGAAAATAGGGCTAAGAATAGGAGAGTGGAAATGGTGCTTATAGAAAATTAAACCTATTCGGCTTTAGCGGCAGCCCTTTTCAATCTGTCGTTTACGGCCATACCTAAGCCAGTTTCAGGAACCAACTCTATTAAGACTATATCAATGTCTAACTGGTCTAAAAACCTCAGGCCTTTAAAGAGGTTTTGGGCTGCTTCTGTTACATTGCTATTTTTAGATAATAGGAATTGGTTTTCGGAAGGTAAAAAGTTTAAAACTTCAGCAAACCCTAAGAATCCAATTCTATTCGGATTGATTTCTTGATTTGAAGTTAAAAACTGGTCCTTGAAAAAGACTTGCTTTTTGGGGGCATAGTGCGATTTAAGCATTCCTGGAGCTGCAGGATTGGAGCTAGAATGTTCTTTCAGATTGACCTTCCCCACTACTTTTTCAATTTCCTCTATAGCCAAACCACCTTTTCTGTAAACAGTTAATTTATGGTTTTCAAAACCAATAATGGTAGATTCTAGACCTACTAAACACTCCCCTCCGTCTAATATATAATCTACCTTATCGCTAAGTTGGTGTTCTACATGCTGTGCGGATGTAGGACTTATATAACCAAACGGATTGGCAGAAGGAGCTGCTAATGGAAAATCTAAGAGCCGCAACAAATCTAGGGTTAAAGGATGTTTAGGAATCCTTACGGCCACTCTATCTAAACCAGAAGTTACCAAATCTGAAATGATATTTTTCTTCGGCAACAAGATCGTTATTGGGCCTGGAGAAAAATGACTTAATAGCAGTTCTAGGTCTAAGGGAATGTATTCCACAAAGTTTTTAACTTTTTCTATAGTGTCCGTATGAACAATGAGTGGATCAAAAGAGGGTCTATTTTTGGCCTTAAATATTTTGGTAACTGCGGCATCGTTGAAGGCATTTGCGGCTAAACCATATACAGTTTCGGTTGGTATGGCCACCAACCCTCCATTTTGAAGGGCGTTTTTCGCTTTAGATAAATCCTGTCCTATATCTGCCATTTATAACTTCTTTTCAAAATATAGAACGGTGGCATCAGGATTATAATTATATGCTCTTGTCTTAGAAAATCCCAAGCTTTTATATAGTTCAATGGCTGGTGCTAGTCTTTCGATGGTGTCTAACTTCATGATTTCATATCCCTTATTTTTGGCTTCCTCGAGTAGGGCAGAAGCTAATTTTCTTCCATTCCCATTTTTTCTACCTTCTGGAGTAATATATAAGCGTTTCATTTCGCATACGCCTTCTTCTAATTTCTTAAGCCCCACCGCACCTTGAAGCTGTTTGCTTTGATCTTCTAAAACCAGAATGCACCCTTCTGGTTCGCTATATACACCTGGAAGCTGTAAAAGTTCATTCTCAAAATCTTGAAAACATAAATCTACATTTAGCTCTATGGCGTAATCTCTAAAAAGCTGTCTAACAGTCTCAATTTCATGTGAGTCTGATTTTCTAACAATCATATTGGAAATAGTTTTCTGGGTAATTAACTTCTTCTAAAGTAAGTCCATGTGCTTTAGCTGCACTTCCAGCCATGGTTCGATCATTAGAATCAAGCACTTTTTGGAACTCTTCTATAGACATACGTCCCTGCCCTACATCCATAAGTGTTCCAACTATAGCTCTCACCATCCCTCTTAAAAATCGGTTGGCCGTAACATGAAATTCTAATTGAGAACCGTATTGAAACCATGCTACGTTTTGAATGGTGCATCTATAATTATTGACTTCAGTTTTTACTTTACTAAAACATTCATATTCTGTATGTTTTAACAAAAGTTTAGATGCTTCATTCATGATTTGTACATCTAAATCTCTTCTAAAATAAAGAGAATTTTCAAGAGAAAATGGGTCTTTTTGAAGGTTAATGCGATATATGTATTTTCTGCTGACAGCGTCAAACCTGCTATGCTTAAAATCTTCCAAACGGACTATACGGGTTATTGAAATATCTTTAGGTAGGAAGCTGTTTAATTTCCATTTGAGGTCTGTGGTAGACATCTTTAATTCTTCTAGCTCAAAATGGGCATATTGCTGTCTGGCATGAACTCCAGTATCTGTTCTACTGCTCCCATTAATTCTGATGGGGCTTTGTAAAATTCTACTCAAACCATCTTCTATGCACTCTTGTACACTAATTTCTCTTGGTTGTATCTGCCAACCATGGTATTTTGTTCCTAAATAACTTGTTTCTAAAAAGTATCGCATTCCTAAGATTTGTGCAAAATTAAACTTTTAGTCCGTCTGGAATACTTAATTTTAGTCCAAATCTTATTTGTCAAATAGACTCAGAATTTTTTGGAATACTTTATTATTAATAAACCATTCGGCATGTTATCGCAATTTACCTCTGAGGGAGGACATATTTCTTTAAAAGATTTAGACTTTCATTTTCCTAAAGATGTTTATCCCGTAGGTAGGTTAGACCATGATAGCGAGGGTCTTTTGATATTAACCAACGACAAAACCTTAAACCAGAAAGTCCTAAATCCCAAATTTAAGCTGTTTAAGACATATTTGGCACAGGTGGAAGGAGAATTAACAGATAAGGTTTTTAAGGAGTTAGAATCTGGGGTAGAAATAAAGCATAAAGGAAAAAATCATTTTACAGCCCCAGCAAAGGCCAGAGCCTACGATGGTGAGATTCCAGAGGAAAGAAACCCTCCTATAAGATTTAGGAAAACGGTTCCTACCAGCTGGCTAACTTTATCCATTGCCGAAGGAAAAAACAGACAAGTAAGAAAAATGACAGCTGCGGTAGGTTTGCCTACCTTGCGGCTTATTAGAATTAAAATAGGTGAACTTTCCATTGAAAATTTAAAGTCTGGTGAAGTTCAGGAGTTTACTTATGACGGAATAAAAGAAATCTTTGTTTAAATAATGTTTGAAAGGCTTTAGAGCCTGCCTTATTTTTGTGGCTCAATTACTAACAATCATGGATTACAGAATAGAAAAAGATACTATTGGAGAAGTGCAGGTTCCTGCAAACGTTTATTGGGGTGCCCAAACTCAGCGTTCCATTGAAAACTTCGATATCGCCAGAGATATCAATAAAATGCCGAAAGAAATCATCAAAGGCTTTGCCTACTTAAAGCATGCTGCCGCTTTGACAAATTTGGATGCCGGCGTTTTGGATAAAACAAAGGCAGATTTGATTGGAAAGGTTTGTGAGGAGATATTGGAAGGTAAATTAGACGATTCATTTCCCCTAGTTGTTTGGCAAACAGGTTCTGGTACACAGAGTAACATGAACTGTAATGAAGTGATAGCATACAGGGCTCACGTCTTAAACGGTGGTGAGTTGACCGATAAAACCAAGGTTTTACATCCGAATGATGATGTCAACAAATCTCAGTCTTCTAATGATACTTTTCCTACGGCCATGCATATTGCTGCCTATAAAATCTTAGTGGAATGTACTATACCTGGAATAGAGAAACTGAGAGATACTTTGGCTGCAAAGTCTAAAGAATTTATGAATGTGGTGAAGATAGGAAGAACCCACTTCATGGACGCCACACCTTTAACACTAGGTCAGGAGCTTTCTGGCTATGTTTCTCAGTTAAATCATGGTATCAAAGCCATCAAAAATTCTTTTGACCATTTGTCGGAATTGGCACTTGGTGGAACGGCCGTGGGTACAGGAATAAATACGCCAAAAGATTATTCTGTAAATGTAGCGAAGCATATCGCTAATTTGACGGGTCTTCCTTTTGTAACTGCGGAAAATAAATTTGAGGCTTTAGCCGCTCACGACGCCATTGTAGAAGCTCACGGAGCTTTAAAAACGGTTGCTGTAAGTTTAATGAAAATAGGAAACGACATCAGAATGCTTTCTTCTGGGCCAAGATCTGGAATAGGAGAGATAGCCATTCCCGCAAATGAGCCAGGTTCTTCTATCATGCCGGGAAAAGTTAATCCTACCCAAAGTGAAGCCATAACTATGGTGGCAGCTCAGGTTTTAGGAAACGATGTGGCTATAAACGTAGGTGGAGCAAATGGCCATTTTGAGTTGAATGTTTTCAAACCAATGATGATTTTCAATTTCCTTCATTCGGCCAGGTTAATAGGAGATGCCTGTGTTTCTTTCAACGATAATTGTGCCGTGGGTATTGAGCCATTGTACGATAATATTAAACGTCAGTTAAATAATTCTTTGATGTTGGTTACGGCCTTAAACCCGAAAATAGGTTATTATAAAGCGGCCGAAATAGCTCAAACGGCTCATGAAAGAGGCTCTTCTTTGAAGGAGACGGCTATTGATTTGGGTTACCTAACCGCAGAAGAATTTGACCTTTGGGTAAGGCCTGAAGATATGGTTGGAGAATTGCCTAAATAATTGTTACTTTTGTTTTATACAAAAAACCATACTCATGAAGAAAATACTTATTGCTCTGTTGATGTCGTCTGTATTCTTGTTTAGCTCTGGTTTTGGAGCGGTCGAGAATAATAGTTATGTGCAGTCTGAAGTTCAAAGTAGTAATTCTTCGAATGGAATGAAAGTTTCTCAAAATGAGGAGACTTCTTCATTAATGATTTCTGAACAGGCCTTAGAAGAAACTTTATTATTAAAGCCTTCTAAAAGTTTATCAGAAAAGGTGGGTGTTTTTTTGGTTGATTCATTCATTTCGGTTTTGAAGTGTGTTTCAGCTTTTATTATTAATCTGATACATTAATATAGTTTTTATAAACTATCTCTATAGATAAAGGCGTTGCTATTATGCAACGCTTTTTTTATGAATAAACTGCTTACTTTTTTATTAATTTCTTTTGTAATATTAGGCTGTAAGTCTAAAGATACTGTTCCTCTTAATGAACTTTCCAATGTGGCATTTGTAGTCTCTGGTGGTTCAAAAACAGTAGAAGTCATAGATTTAATAAATCAGGAAGTGGTGAATAGTTATCTTCTCACCAACGATTCTGAGCGGTTTCCCCACCATGTTTACTTATCAAGAGATAAGAAAATGTTGGCTATAGCTAATCCCAAGTACGACTTTTCTAACGGTCATTTAGGACTCCATGGAAAGGAGATAGGAGGTGGCGTGATTATTCTAAATGCCCATTCTGGAGCCAAACAACTAGCGTATGATGTGCCTTTCGCCAATCATAATGCTCTTTTCTCTCCAGACAATTCAGAGATTTGGACCACTGGAATGAGTCATTCAGGAAAGGCGTTTATTCATGACGCCGCCACAGGAAACGCTAAAACAGAAGTGCTTTTAGATGCAGACCCTTCAGAAATCATTTTTACAACAGATGGAAGAAATGCTGTGGTGAGGAGTGGAGAAAGTACTTTTCTTCAATTTGTGGATGTAGCTGCGAAAGAATTAGTGAAAATAGTGAAAGTAGATTTATCTGCAGGGAATGTTTGGGAAGGCTATGATAACATCGTTTTGGTCTCTAATTCAGATAAAAAATCAGTCAATTTTGTGAATACAGATAGCTATGTGGTCACAGATTTTATAGACTTTAATTTTTCTCCAGGTTTTTTGACTTTCAATGTTTTAACAAAAGAGTTATGGGTTTGCAATTCAGTTGGGAACAGTGTAGAGATATTTAAGAAAGAAGGAGGAGTTTGGGCCAACACCCACAAATTAGAATTTGCGGATGCCGACCCTCACATGATTAAATTTTACGAAGCCGGAGAGAGAGCATTGCTCATCAATCAAAAAGAAAATACTGCTGCTTTTATAGATACAGAAACCAAAGAAGTTTTAAAGACGATAACGGTTGGTCAAAAACCTAACGGAATTGCCATTCTTTAGTTCTTGGCTGGAACGCTTGCTCTTAAGGCTGTGATTCCTTTTTCTACAGCTTCTTTAAAGAATGGATAGACTGGGTCGGTAGCACCTAAGTTTTGAGCTTTTAAAGCCATTTTAAGTGCGTCCGTATTTCTACCCATTTCTTTTAGTATAACAGATTTAATCCAAGTGTTTCTAAAAGTCTCTTTTAATAAAATGGACTTATCGGCATATTCTAGGGCTGTGCCTAAATCCATTTTTTTGTTCACCATATATTCCGCAGCTTGCTGAAAAGCACCTGCAGCTTCATCATTTCTTGTGTTTACTTCTGAGATTATAGTGCTTTCATTATCCACAGAAAGTGGTAAACTAACACCCGTGTGCTCCCAGTAAATATTTAATCTAGCCATGTCTTCGTGGACATCGGAAATATCTATTGTGAAGGTTTCAGTAAAGTCTACTTTGTTAGGTTTTACTGAAACGATTAATGCATTTTTAGATTTGTCGTAATCGTTCTGTGTGGTGTTGATTTCGGTATTAAAAACCACTTTCCACTCTTGCTCGCCGGGGATAGATAAAATGGCGTATTCTCCTGCCTTTAGTGTTTGACCACTAATTTTAATATCAGTAGAAATCTTTATCTTTGTGGCGGCATTGGCACCTGTACGCCATATTTCACCATATTTTAATAGACCACCAAAAATGGTTCTTCCTTTAACACCAGGTCTAGAGTAGTCTACAGATATTTTGGTAACTCCGATGGTTTGAGAAAAATTGGCTCCCGGACTAGGTTGTGGTGTAACCTGAGCTTGAAGGTGAAATGACATAAATGCCAGAAGAATTAAACTTAAAATTGATATTTTCATCGATTGTGTTTTTTGTATAGAACTATAATTGTTAAAAGATATTTCAAAACTACCATTTTAATGAACAGAAACGACCTCATTTCATATTTGAAAAAATATGTAGCATTTAATCCTGAAGAAGAATTAATGAAGGAAAGGTTGCTTGATTTTGTAGAAAAGCATCAAAATTGTTTTGATAGAGAGCTTTTAATAGGTCATGTTACGGCTTCTTGTTGGGTGGTAAATGAGCATAAAACAGAGGTACTTTTGATAAATCATGCGAAACTAAATAAGTGGCTGCAGCCCGGTGGACACTGTGATGGAGATGCCGATGTTTATGCCGTTGCTAAAAAGGAATTGGTAGAAGAAACGGGTTTAATGCCTTTATTTGATAATTCTGCAATTTTTGATGTAGACATCCACGACATACCCGAAAGAAAGGGTGTGCCATCTCATGAACACTTTGATATTAGATTTTTATTTGTGGTAGACCAAAACCATCCCTTAATGCAAAATCATGAAACCAACGGAATGGCATGGTTGTCTCTAGATAAAATTCAAGACTTTACAAAAGAGGAGAGTGTCCTAAGGATGAGAAATAAAATGACTTTTTAATGTATTAAATCTGTATAACTATTCAATAAAGATTCTCTCAGTGGCAGAAAAGTTATCGTTAAAAACTCTTAGAATATACAAGCCAGCGGCCAATTCATTCTTATTTAAAGCCAATTCAAATAAATTTCTTTTAAACGTATCTGAGTAAACTTGTTTCCCTTTGGCGTTGGTTAGAACCACATTGAATGTCGCCCCAGGATCTGTTTTTGTGACTAAAACTTTCACATTCCCGTTACTTTCAGTAGGATTAGGGAATACAATAATATCTTTTTCGGTGTTATGAACCAATCTTTTCAATGAAGCCAATTCATAGGCCCTCTCAAAATTAGGAATTCCATAGCCTAATATATTATCGGGTTGGTTTGCCTGTGTTCCAGACGCCAGCAAGGTTTCTCTAATTTCTGTTGCTGTTAAATCAGGGAAAGCTTGTCTCAGTCCAGCCACAAGGCCAGTAATCAATGGAGCGGCAAAAGAAGTGCCATTTGATGTTCCAACAAAATTACTAGGATAAGCTACCGTGGTTCTTCCACCTTGAGCGGCTATTTCTGGTTTGATTCTATTATCTGCACTTGGGCCTATAGAACTAAAGCTCACATAATTTTGGTCTGCGTCTACTGCGGCAACTGCTATTACAGAATCCCCATCTGCAGGGGCGGTGATATATTTCCATGCTTTGTTTCCTTCATTTCCAGCGGATACCACTACTATAATACCTTTCGCCGCCAACCAGTCAGCCGCTCTTGTAATCAGTGCTTTGTTCCCATCTAAATCTGCATAAACGTAGTCTTGTTCACTGCCATCAAAGTCTGCGTACCCTAGTGATGATCCCACAATATCGACGCCTATAGAATCTGCTCTTTCTGCTGCAAAAAGCCAATTGGCTTCTTCCAGTTTAGTTTCAGAAGCTACATTTTCGGTGGTGTATAATACAAAAGAAGCATCAGGAGCAGTTCCCACCATTTGCCCATCTAGTTTGGCTGCGATGCAGCTCAAAACGGAGGTGCCATGAGAATGGGCGTCGTAAACAGAAGTGCTGGTATTGACAAAATTAAAAGTTTCAAGAACTCTTTTTTCTGCAAAAAGACTTTCAAAGACATCTAATTTATCGGCATTGGAATAGCCAGAATCTAAAAGGCCAATTAAAACACCTTTTCCTGTGTAATTTTTCTGATGCATAACATCTGCCCCTAGCATAGCCAATTGATTAGATGAAGTTCCTGGGTCAATGGTTGGTATCTCTCCTAAACTCATATTCCCAGTTTTTATCCTAGCTGATGCTTTTTCAAGTCCTAGGGTGTAGTTACCTTCTAGACCTTTTACAAAAGACATAGCCAGAACCTCGCTTAATTTTTCTTTAGGAATATCTATCAGTGCTGCGTTTAACCATTTGCTAGTGAATTTTACGGCTATGCCGGCAGACTGAAGACTTTTTAGGTATGCTGGATTAACAGGTAAATCTTGTTCCGTAATATTTATGCCTTGTTTTTGCCTTCTCTCCACAGAACGAATGGATAAAAACTCTTGAGGTTTTTCTATACTATAAGGGCTACTTGATTTGTCTTTGAAAACAACAAGATACTTATTTTGACCAAAAAGAAAGGTACTTTGCGTAAGCAGCAAAAGCAATAATGACTTTTTCATATAACAGTTTATAAGAATAAAAATACGAAACTGCGTCTTACGAAGATGTTTTTGTATGATTCTTTTTGAAAAACAGCCAGAAAAAAGAATTATCCTGATTCTTATTTGCCTTTTATAAAGGTGGCATCTGTAATTTTTCGTTAGTAAATCAAAGGATCTTTAGGCATTAAAACTTTTAAGAATCCAACCACCACCTATCACGTCATCCCCTTCATAAAAAACGGCTGCCTGACCTGGAGCAATCGCACTGATAGGTTCGTTAAAAATAACTTCCATTTTATCATTCCCTATCTGAGACGCCATGGCTGCCGCAGCAGGAGTTTTGTATCTTATTTTGGCAAAAGTCTCCTTTGGCTGACCCAGCAAGTCTGTATACTTCTGCATATTGAGTTTACCTACATGCATGGCATTTTTGAATAAGTGCTTTTCAACTCCAAGTATAACTTCATTGGTGTCTTTTCTGATTTCTGTAACGTAAACTGGATATCCCAAAGCAATGCCCAAGCCTTTTCTTTGACCTACTGTGTAGAAAGGGTAGCCTTCGTGCTTTCCTACTTTTTGACCAGATTCTAAAACAAAATCGCCGCCTTTTACGCGTTCTTCCAAACCATCCACTCGTCTTTTAAGAAATCCTCTGTAGTCATTATCAGGAACAAAACAGATTTCATAAGATTCAGATTTGTTAACGAGGTCATAGAAACCTCTTTCCACGGCCATTTCTCTTATTTCTTTTTTTGTAAGCTGCCCTAATGGAAGTTGTGTTCTGGAAAGGCTGTCTTGAGAAATTCCCCAAAGCACATAACTTTGGTCTTTTAAGTCATCTTTTCCTTTCGATATGACAAACCTGCTATTTTCTTCTCTTATATTGGCATAATGTCCAGTTGCTAAAAATTCACAATCCAAATTATTAGCTCTTCTTAAGAGAGCATCCCATTTTACGTGGGTATTACACAAAACACAAGGGTTTGGCGTTCTTCCTTCTAAGTATTCACCGGTAAAATGGTCTATGACGTAATCGCCGAATTCTTCTCTGATGTCTAGTATATAATGTGGGAAGCCGAGGTTTACAGCAATATTTCTTGCGTCGTTTATGGAATCTAAGCTACAGCAGCCTGTTTCTTTTTTGCTTCCTCCAGAGGCGGCATAATCCCATGTTTTCATGGTCATTCCTATAACCTCATATCCTTCTTCGTGCAGTAATACTGCTGCCAGAGAGCTGTCAATACCGCCACTCATGGCCACTAAAATTCTTCCGTGTTTGCTCATTGAACTAAATGGGTTGAACGCCCATCGTTTATATTTTAAATAAAATTCCTTTTGTCCAAGACTGATTATCAAATCCTGCGAAATACAAAGGTACAAACAATAGAAAGTGAAATGAGCAGATTTTAGTTCTTTAAAATGTTTTAATCTTGCTAATTGACATTAAATGGCTATCGCAATCATTTAATTATCTTCTTGAATTATTGTTTTGTCTTAGGTCTTTTAAGGATTAGAACCCTATTTTTGCGACAAATAAAGCAAACTATGTTAAAGAGAGAAGTATTGGTCAATGGCATTTCTAACCTTTCAGATGCACGTTATTGTGCGGGGATGTTTGTTGATTATTTATGTTTTGAATTAAATTCAGAACATGCAGACCATATTCCTTTAGAGAAGATTATTGAAATTAAAAATTGGGTTAGTGGTCCCAAGATAGGAGGTAGGATAAGTAAGTGGCCTAAGGATATCACTAGTGAGCAGTGGTCAGGACTGGGTTTAGATTATTTGATAATTAGCCATCTAGATTTGGTAGATAGTGCAAAAGGAAAAGTCTCCGAATTGTTTTTTGAATTAACAGAAGAAAACTTAAGTTCAATTAATTTGGAGGATTTTGACCATGTTTTATGCTCTTCCCTACAGGTGGGCCAAGACGTAAATCACCAATCACTTTTTGTGGGTGGTGATGTGAATTTAGATAATCTGGAAGATTTTTTGAATATTGGTGCTTTAGCTGGAATTGCATTAACGGGTAATCATGAAGTAAGACCCGGTCAAAGCAACTATGAGGATTTAATGGATGTTTTGGAGGCTTTAGAAGAGGAAGATTAGACGTATAGGACATAAGGTAAAAAATGTCAAACATTAGATGTAGTAGTTTATCCAGTTTTGTAACCATTCGTGTAGTTTGTAATACATAGTACCACTTTGAGGTATACCTTTGAAATGAATTAATACAAATTATAAATGAAAAAGAATGAAAAAAAACTTAGAAGAATTAAGAACTCCGATTCGGTTTTAGGAGGCGTAACGCAGGGCTTAGGAGAGTATTTTGAGATTGACCCTACCATATTTAAAGTGTTATTTGTGGTTCTATTTTTTACTCCTTTACCCGTATTTATTACTTATTTAATTTTATGGGTAGTTTTGCCAGAAGAAGATAGAGCGTTTAGTTACGCCAATGACAATGACAACCCAGCACTTAAAACATCAAATTTTAATAATATGAGCAATCATTCATCAAAAAACGGAAATCTTGTAGGAGGTATTGTCCTTATCTCTTTAGGAGCCATTTTTGCCTTTCGTACATTCTTTGATATTAACTTATTCAGTTATATCGGTAAAATGTGGCCATTATTTTTAATCGGACTTGGCGTATGGATTATTATAAGAGATAAAGACGATAACGATAACTTTAAATCTAATTACAATCCTCCTTCAAACCCAGATCAAGGAACTTCAAATGTGGAAACATTTTAGTCTATGAAAAGTAGAAGTAATGTTTTCTTGGGAGCCATTTTAGTGGCTGTTGGGGCTATTTTGTTAGCATTCAACTATGATTTGCTTGAGTTCAATTACACTTTTAAAACGGTGGCGAAATTTTGGCCTTTATTATTAATATTGGCTGGTGTGGCAGTTTTACTTCATGAGAAAAGGTCTTTTTATAATCCTACTACCGCTCTTTTGGTAGCTTTTGCTATACCTCTTGGTATATATAGTGCGGCTTCTGATGGGGTAGAACATCTAAAAACGGAATTTGAAGATGATTTTCATTTCGATTGGGACGAAAATGACGAAGATTGGGATAATTCTTTTAAAGATGGAAAATCTTATAAGGATGGATCAGAAGAGAAACAAAACGGAGATAGAATAGAACAAAACTTTAATGTTCCGTTTTCGAATAACTTAGAGGAAGCCAGTTTAAACTTTGGTGGTGGTGCTGCAGAGTTTCATTTGAAAGAGGCCAAAGGAGAACTTTTTAAGGCAACTACTTTGCTCAATTCAGGAAGCTACAGGCTTTCAGATGAACTGAAGAACAATCATCATCAAATAGATTTTGATATGAAATCTAGAAAGAATAAGAGCTTTAATTTCGGTGATAACGACCACAATGAAATATTCTTAGAACTAAGCACTAAGCCAGTTTGGAGGATTGAAATGGGCATAGGTGCGGGCGATTTAGATTTTGATTTCAGCAATTTCAAAGTTAAATCCTTAGAAATTAAAACTGGAGCAGCGGCAGTGAATGTTAAATTGGGAGATAAATTAGAAAAGACTGAGATTAAAGTGGAAAGTGGGGTCGCCAAAGTGGATATTTCTGTTCCAGAAAGCGTAGGATGTGAAATTAAGATGGACGGGGCTCTTAATTCTAAAGATTTTTCAGGTTTTGAACAGGATGGAAGATCTAGATGGAAGACTTCAAATTTTGATACGGCTTCAAAAAAGATTTACATAGACATGTCTAGCGGTCTTTCTTCTGTGAAAGTCAATAGATATTAATAAAGATACTTCGCAGATTTTAAAAGACCAGTTTAATTCTCAAAACTGGTCTTTTTTATGTCTAATCTTTATATTTCAATGCCTTCACAGGACTGATTTTCAAAATAGATAGGGTTGGGATAATCACTATCAAGCTTACTAAAATCACGGTGGCCAGGTTGACCAAAATGAATGTCGGCCAGTGCCATGAAATGGGCACATAAGCCATATAATAATTTTCTGGGTCCAAGGGGATGAGTTTAAATTTGTCTTGAATAAAACAAAAGCCAAAAGCTATTAAATTTCCAATGGCCAGACCCTTCAGAATAATTAAAACGGCATTTGAAATGAAAATTTTCTGAATTAAACCATTTCTAGCTCCTAGAGATTTTAGAAGACCGATCATGGGTGTTCTCTCCATAATCATAATTAGCAATACGGAGACCATGTTAAAACTAGCCACAACTATAATTAAGAATAACACAATAAAGATGTTTCTGTCTAGGAGATTGAACCAATCAAAAAACTGGGGTAATAATTGAGTGATTTTATGAATTCTCTGGTCTTGTGGAATGAATTCATAAAGTTGTTCTGTGGTTTTATCCAAATCATTGAAGTCTTTCAAGAAAACTTCTAAATGACCAATTTCATTATCATCCCAGTCGTTTATTCTCCGAATAAGATTAATGTCTACAATGCCATAGCTGTTATCAATATCTTCAATGCCAGTATCATAAATACCTACTATTTTAACCTTTCGTGCCCTTGGAGGCTCTTGGATAAAATAAATTAGAATTTCATCATCCAGTTTAACATTTAGGATTTTTTTAAGTTTCCGGCTTAAAATTATTTCTTTGGCATAGCCTGAAGAGTCTTGTTGAATAACTCTTCCTTCAACGATATTATCCTCAAAAATGGCCCAGTTATATTGCTTATCCACCCCCTTTAAAAGCACTCCGGAAATCTCTTCTTCAGATTTGAGTAAAGCGGATTTTAGGACAATTGCATTTATCGAAGCTATACTTTCATTATTGGAAATTAGTTCTTCGATTTCTTGATTAATTACGAAAGGACTTTCCTCAAAAGATTGATTCAGTGTAATTTTACTTATCTGTAAATGAGCGGACATGCTAAACAGTTTCTCCTTAATGGTATCTTTAAAACCAAATAAGACAGAAAATGAAAGTATAATGGCCGCCACACCAATAGCAATACTTGTGATACCAATATTGATGACAGAAGCAGAAAAGGTCTTACCTTTGGTCTTTCTGATTTTCTGAGCCAAGAAATATTCAGTATTCATTTTATATATATGGACAAAATATTAAGTCTTCTGTTTGTATTTATGATAGGACTATCTCCTATCAGCTGTAAATCTAAAGCAAACTCTTTAGAAACGCCCGAAAAAATAAAAGTAGGTGCAGAAATGATGGAAAAGTACCTGCCTTTATTGAAAGATAAAAAAGTAGGACTCATCATTAATCATACTTCAACCATTGGGCAAACGCATCTTCTGGACTCTTTATTAAGCAGAGGAGTGCAAGTCAAAGTTATTTTTGCCCCGGAACATGGCTTTAGAGGAACTGCTGACGCAGGTGCTCATATTGACAATTCTAAAGATGCAAAAACGGGTATCCCAATAGTTTCTCTTTACGGAAAAAATAAGAAACCTACAAAAGAGCAAGTGCAAGATTTAGATATCCTACTTTTTGATATTCAAGATGTTGGTGTTCGTTTTTATACCTATATCAGCACGCTACATTATATCATTGAAGCATCAGTTGAAAATAACAAACCTTTAATCGTACTGGACAGGCCAAATCCTAACGGACATTATGTGGCTGGACCTGTTTTAGAGAAGGAGTATAAGTCTTTCGTAGGAATGAATCCTATACCAGTAGTTTATGGTTTAACTATAGGTGAGTTGGCCATGACCATAAATGGTGAAGCTTGGGCGAATAAAACAAAAAGTAATTTAACGGTAATAAAGTGTGAAAACTATACGCACGCCTCACCATATTCATTACCTATTAAGCCATCACCGAATTTACCAAACCTTCAATCTATTTTATTGTATCCGTCGATTTGTCTCCTTGAACCAACAAAAATAAGTGTGGGTAGAGGCACAGATATGCAATTTCAGGTTATAGGTGGACCGGATGTAAATCTTGGAAGTTTTCATTTTATCCCGACAGACAAGCCTGGGGCTCAGAACCCTGTTAACGAAGGGGTGGATTGTTATGGCAGGGATTTAACTCAGGTTAATGCCATGGAAATGGGTTTTGATTTAAGTTTACTATTTGATTTTTATAGAAATTATAAAGACAAGAAGAACTTTTTTTCCAGTGAGAGCTTTTTTAATCTTTTAGCCGGTAATAGCTGGATTTTGGAAGATTTGAAATCAGGGAAAAATGTTGAAGAAGTTGAAATGAAATGGCAGGATGACCTGATAGCATTTAAAAAAATAAGAAAAAAATACCTTTTATATACAGATTTTGAATAATGGAAGAGAAAATACTAATTATTGATTTTGGTTCACAATTGACTCAGTTAATAGCTAGACGTGTTAGAGAGCATAATGTTTACTGCGAAATCCATCCGTTTAACCATTTTCCTGAATTAGATGATTCTATAAAGGGTGTGATATTGTCTGGAAGTCCGTGTTCTGTTAGAGAGCAAGATGCTCCAATGGTGGATTTAAAGGGTATCATTTCTAAGGTTCCTGTTTTAGGGGTTTGCTATGGAGCCCAGTTACTGGCTCACAGTTTAGGAGGAAACGTAGAGGCCTCTACCACGCGAGAGTACGGTAGAGCTATATTAGGGAAGATAGAAGATAACAATCCCTTATTTACAGATATTGCTGTTGGTACACAAACTTGGATGTCTCATGCCGATACCATTACCAATTTGCCTTCAAACGCCCGAGTGATAGCCTCTACGGATTCTGTAGAAATGGCGGCTTTTCAGTTTAATGATGCTCAAGTTTACGGTATACAGTTTCATCCTGAAGTAACACACAGTACGGATGGAAAAACATTGCTAAAAAACTTTCTGGTAGGAATTTGCGGGTGTAATCAGAGTTGGACTTCGGATTCTTTCGTAGAAACTTCTGTAGCCGAGTTGAAAGAGCAGTTAGGGGGTGATAAAGTAGTTTTAGGTCTATCTGGTGGTGTGGATTCGTCGGTAGCGGCCATGTTAATTCATAAGGCCATTGGCCAAAACCTGTATTGCATTTTTGTAGATAACGGTCTGTTGAGGAAAAACGAGTTTGAGGAAGTGCTTGAGTCGTATAAAGGTTTAGGATTGAACGTAAAAGGTGTAAATGCTAAAGATAAGTTTTATGACGCATTAAAAGGCTTAACAGACCCAGAAGCTAAAAGAAAGGCTATAGGGAAGACATTTATTGAAGTTTTTGATGACGAAGCTCATCAGATTCAAGATGTAAAGTGGTTGGCTCAGGGTACTATTTATCCGGATATTATTGAGTCTGTTTCTGTAAAAGGGCCATCCGCTACCATTAAATCTCATCATAATGTAGGTGGATTGCCAGACTACATGAAATTGAAAATAGTAGAACCGCTTAAGCTATTATTTAAAGATGGTGTGAGAGAGGTGGGAGCAGCTTTAGAAATGCCTAGATCTATTTTAGGGCGACATCCTTTCCCTGGGCCAGGTTTAGGTATTAGAATCTTAGGAGACATCACTGCAGAAAAAGTAAGAATCTTACAAGAGGTGGATTATTTCTTTATTCAGGGTTTGAAAAATGAAGGTTTATACGACGAAGTTTGGCAAGCAGGCTCTATGCTGCTTCCAGTACAAAGCGTAGGCGTAATGGGAGACGAAAGAACATATGAAAGTGTAGTGGCTTTAAGAGCGGTAACCAGTGTGGATGGCATGACGGCAGATTGGGCTCACTTACCTCACAGTTTTTTAGCAAACGTTTCTAATCAGATAATTAATAATGTAAAGGGAGTAAATAGAGTGGTTTACGATATTAGTTCTAAACCGCCAGCTACAATAGAATGGGAGTAAGTAATCTCCTTTCTAAAAAATATATTCAATATCTAAAGACTAATTTTAGTTTTTAGATATTGAACCTTCTAAATCTAGTGTTGAATTTTTAGTATTCCCTTTATTTGATTCAATCAATTTAATTTTGTGATTCTTGAATCTTCTTAATTCTAACCATTGGCTAAAAGCTAGATAGATTCCAAAAATGGAAATAACATAGATAGACAAGGCTGTATTGGTGAAAAATGTTCTTAAACTGTATGTAAAGACAGAAAGTAAAATAGTCATACCATACAGTGTTAAAGAAGATGCCAAGTGTGATAGACCGTTGTCAACCAACAGATGATGTAAGTGTAGTCTATCTGCTTCAAATGGAGATTTTCCCTTCAGAATTCTTACCGCAAAAACTCTTAATGTGTCAAAAATAGGGACACTTAAAAGTGATAAGGCTATCACAGGAGCACTTACAAAATGTTGTCCAGGAGAAAAATTAGCACCTTCGTTTAGACTTATAAACCTTACGGCAAATATGGTTACGAGGTATCCAATAATGAGTGAACCAGTGTCTCCCATAAATATTTTACTTCCTTTGGAGTAATTATACCGAAGAAAGCCAAGAAGAGAAGCTGCCAAAGAAAAACTCAAACAGGCCATTGACCACTGGTCATTGAGGAGGAACCACCATCCAAAGCCGCCACTGGCTATCATGGCAATTCCACCAGACAAACCATCAATGCCATCAATAAGGTTGAAAGAGTTTATGAGTGCCACAAAAATGAAAATAGTGAACAATACACTGATAAGGTAAGGCAGTTCATTTATTCCGAAGATACCAAAAAAGCTATTTATCCTTAGGTCTGAACCAACCACTACTAATATAGAAGCGATTACTTGTGAGCCGATCTTTTTCAAAGGGGCTAATGCGTAAAGATCATCCTTAAGACCTAAGAAGAATAGAATTAAAAGACCTGCAAATATCTTATGCATAAGATATCCTTCATCTTCAAAATTCCATAACATGTAGCCTATCAAAGTGCCCGCAAAAATAGCGATGCCACCAAATGTAGGAGTCGGGGATTTATGAGAACTCCTTTTTACAGGATTTTCCATAAGTCCTCTCAACATACAAATGTTTCTTATAACAGGAATGGAACGCCAAGTGACTGTAAGCGATAAAATGATACTAAGGAAAATTTGCACGCTTGGGTCACCAACGATTTCTTCAAATATTAATTTCACTCAAAAAAAATCTAAGTAATGGTCTAATAGTAATCAAAAATAGGAATTTAATCTTAATTCCTACTTAAAAAGGAAAATAGCCTCGCTGAAACTTTATTTTAGGGTTTAAAATCTATAGGATTACCCTTTTTCTAACAAAAACTGCTGGGTTCCCACTCCAGATTTCATAGGAAGGAAGATGTTTGCTAAGTATGGAGCCGGCACTCAACACACTATGTTCATGGCAAATAACGCCAGGGGTTACTAGGCTTCTTGCTCCAATCCAAGTCCCATCTTCGATGATTATTTCGCCTACCATTAAGTCAAAGGTCTGGCTTTTATAATTGTGGTTACCCGTTAATAACATGGCATCCTGAGAAATACAAGCATGGGCTCCAATTTTCACTTTTACCAAATTATCAATCCATACTTTCTCACCTATCCAAGCAAAATCTCCTATCTCCAGTAACCAAGGATACTTTATGTTTACCCGCGGTTTAATCATGACTTTCTTCCCAATCTTGGCACCAAATGATTTTAAAACATATACTTTAAAACCGGTGGGTAAAGGTAAATAAGAATTGATGGTAATTCTTCCTATAATCATCCATAATATCCTTCGAAATAAGGAGCCATGGTTGTACCAGGAGTTGTCGTATCTAGACAGGTCTACTTTACTCATTGATTTAGTCTTTCAATTAACATGCTGCTTTTTTGCCTTCCTTCTTCCAGTTTATCTGAAAGGAAGAGTTTTGTCCTTTCAAAATGACTTTCATAGCCCACTTTATCTCCTATCTCAACTATATGAGCCCATTCTTGTACAGAAGTGTGAAAAGCCAAATCGTCTTTTCTAATACTCTTATTGTATAGAGCTGCCTGCATAGATTCCTCTAACAAGCCTTCATGCATAAAAAGGTACTCAGCCATCCCCACTCTTAACTTGAAAGGAGGTGTTTGCACCACTTTATTTTTGTAAGGATTACTATCTAATCTAGCCCAAGTTAACACCATTGCTAACAGACTTAAATGAGAGTTGGGCAGATTTTCATCCGAATGATGTAAGGAATACTCTTTCATGAGTTCATCACTGAGCATGAGTGTACCATCAAAATCTGCAAAGACTTTGGTTTTGGCGGCTAATATTAAATCGTAAAAAGTATCCCGCTCTTCAGAAATCATTAATCCAAATATTTCATTTTCGGATTCCGCATAGGCTCTTACGTGATTTTTACCAAACGGATTCATTAGAGCCATTCCAGCATATACATGGTGCTTGTAACTGAAAATGCGGAGTGTCATCAGCATTTTTAGGGTATCTAAACCGCTAGCGTGCAGTGGATTTATCCATGGATAAACGCCCCTGTGCATAAAGGAAGTACCTATACTCTCAAAACCAATATGGGTTACCACCTGTACATCGGCCATCATTTTATCATGAACGGCTGCTGAAGGCAGAATTTCTATTTTTGATCCTGTAAAAGAAAGCAGATGGAGCATCTCCTGAAATCTTTCATTGTCACATCTATGATTAATAGCAATTAAGGTTTGACCCACAGGATTCACATTTGGTCCATGGAGGGCATGAATGCTAGCAATGTTAACATCTGGACTAAGATACTTTTCAAAAGCTTCCATTTCTGGAGCTTTGATAGAAGTTTGTCCCGCCACTAAGGTATTCTTTTGAATTCCTGCGGCTACAGATTGAACAACGTAGTCAATATTCTCTGTTTCCACACAGAAGAGTAAAAAGTCCGAAACTCGAGCCACATCCAATCCTTCTTTCAACAAAACGATGGTTGTTTCGGAAAGTTTGACCTTTAAAGTCTCATAGTTGGCGGGTAAGTCACAACCAAAAACCTCATAACCGGCATTAGAAAAAATGTTTGCGTAAAGCAATCCCATGTCCCCTAATCCTATTATTCCTATTCTCATTTATGACCTATTGACTTTATGAGTCGCAAAAGTACCTAAAATATAAAAAACAGGCTTAAAGACTAATAAAAGAAAATATGAATAAGCCGAGTATAATTAGTCCGCTTAATACTGTTGCTGCTTTGGAGGCAAGAAAATTTCTTTTAGGCGATTTTGAATAGTAGTTATAATTGTTCATTGCTAAGTTTTTTTATTTGGAAAGCACTAGGTACTACAATACTAACCAAAGTAATTGAAATTTCAAAAATTACTGAAACTTAATATAAATCTTAAGTAAAAAACTTTTGGCAGAGGTCAATAGCTAGGTTACCTTTGTGGCTCAAAACAGCAATAGAAAATCTTAAATGAAAAAACTTAAAATTGCCATTCAAAAATCAGGAAGACTGAGCGACGATTCTGTTAAACTTTTTAAAGCTTGCGGAATTAAGTTTGAAGTAGGGAAATCAAAGTTGATGTCCGAGTCAAAAAACTTTCCAGCTGAGTTTCTTTTTTTAAGAGATGATGATATCCCAGGATACGTGGCAGACGGTGTAGCAGATGTTGGTATAGTAGGAGATAATGTACTTGTAGAGCATGAGTGTCATGTGAACAGAGTGAAAAGCTTAGGTTTTTCTAAATGCAGATTGTCTTTAGCGGTATCTAGAGATGTAGACTATTCTGGTGTTTCTTATTTTGAAGGGAAGAGTATCGCTACTTCTTATCCAAATATTTTGGGTAAGTTTTTGAAAGAGAATGGTGTAAATGCTCAGATTCACTTTATCAGTGGCTCTGTGGAGATAGCTCCGGGCATTGGTTTAGCTGAGGGTGTTTGTGATATTGTGAGTACTGGAGGTACATTATTAAGTAATGGACTAAAAGAAGTAGAACCTATTTTCAATTCGGAAGCCATTCTAATTGCCAATAATAGTTTATCTGATGAGAAGCTAGAACTGCTTGATAGAATTGTTTTTAGAATGAACGCGGTTCAAACTGCCGATACACATAAGTATGTTTTATTGAATGCTCCCAATGATAAAATTGAGGATATTGTCAATATCATGCCTGGTATGAAGAGTCCTACCATTACACCTTTGGCCAAAGAAGGTTGGAGCTCTATACATTCTGTTTTAAAAGAGAACGATTTCTGGGAGAATATTGAAGCGATGAGAAATATGGGTGCTGAAGGTATTCTCGTTATACCTATTGAGAAAATGATATTCTAGTTTTCATGGTGCTTAAATGCCAATTGAAAACACAAACCAGTAATTGATAATGAAGTTATTTGATAAGCCTGAAAAGAAGGAATGGAAAGCTATTTTGGCTAGGCCAACGGCTGATATTTCTGAAATAGAAGGTAGGGTGCAGCCTATTTTAGAAGAAGTCAGAAGTAATGGTGATGAAGCCCTAAGAAAATTCGCTCTGACTTTTGACAACATTCTGTTAAACGATTTTGAGGTCAACGCTAAGGAGTTAGATGCAGCAGAAGCCGCTTTAAGTGAAGAATTAAAGGATGCTATCAAATTGGCTTATGCTAACGTTTATAAGTTTCATGAGGCTCAGAAATCTGAGCCAGAGATTATAGAAACGATGCCTGGTGTTCAATGTTGGCGTAAATCTGTAGGAATAGAAAAGGTAGGGATATACATTCCAGGTGGAACAGCTCCTCTTTTCTCTACCGTTTTGATGTTAGGTATTCCTGCTAAAATTGCTGGCTGTAAAGAAATTATCCTTTGCTCTCCGAGTAACCATCCAGCAATATTTTATGCCGCAAAACTAGTAGGTGTAACCAGCGTTTTTAGAATTGGTGGTGCCCAGGCGGTGGCTGCGTTAGCTTACGGTACAGAATCTGTTCCAAAGGTATCAAAGATTTTTGGCCCTGGGAATCAATATGTAACTGCTGCTAAACAATTGGTTAGCAAGGAAGGAGTAGCTATTGATATGCCTGCCGGTCCTTCAGAGGTGGCCGTTTTTGCAGATGATACTGCTCAAGCAGCTTATGTAGCAGCCGATTTACTTTCTCAAGCAGAACATGGCATAGATAGCCAAGTTATTTTGGTTTCTACTTCAGCAGCTATGATCACGGCAGTTCAGGACGAGGTATATAAGCAATTAGAGGAACTGCCAAGAAAGGAATTGGCGGCAGCTTCTTTAGAGAATTCAAAATGCATTTTAGTGTCTTCTCAGGAAGAGGCAATAGATATTTTGAACGAATATGCTGCGGAGCATTTGATTTTAGCAGTGGAAAATGCAGAAGAGATAGGGGAGAAGATTATTAATGCAGGTTCTATATTCTTGGGTAATTATACGCCAGAATCATGTGGCGACTATGCTTCAGGTACCAATCATACGCTACCTACAAATGGTTATGCGAAAGCATATTCTGGAGTTTCATTGGATAGTTTCGTTAAGAAAATAACTTTTCAAAAAATCACGAAAGAAGGATTGGAGAAACTTGGCCCTGCGGTTCAAATTATGGCAGAAGCGGAGTCGCTTCAAGGGCATTCAAATGCCGTGAAAGTAAGATTAAAGTAATCTTTATATAATTCATAAAAAATAAAGTGCATCTGAATTATTTCGGATGCACTTTATGATTTAACACACGCTAGTTCTCTTCTTTTAAGAAAGTCTTGAGCTTATTTACCATATTACTACTACCCGTGAAAAAAGGGACTCTTTGATGAAGTAAATCGGGTTTAATGTCTAAAACAGATTGAAAGCCATCGGTTTCTTCCCCACCGGCTTGCTGAGCCAAAAAAGCTATAGGATTACATTCGTAAAGTAAACGAAGCTTTCCTTTGGTGTCTATTTTGGTTTGAGGATACATATAAATGCCACCTTTTAATAAATTTCTGTGGAAGTCCGCTACCAATGAACCCACATATCTTGCTTTGTAGGCCGGTTTATTATTTAAAGGTTGTTTACAGAAATCTAAATAATCGTTTAAACCTTTTGAGAAAAAGGCACTATTACCTTCGTTTATGGAGTAGATCTCGCCATTCTCCGGTTGTCTCATGTTTGGATGAGAGAGATAAAAGGTGCCAATTGCAGGGTTTAATGTAAAGCCATTAACGCCTTGACCTGTTGTAAGAACCAGCATGGTGGAACTACCATAAATGATATATCCAGCGGCTATTTGCTTGCTGCCTTTTTGAAGGAAATCCTCAATTTCTACTGGTGTTCCAATTTTGGTAACTCGCTTATAAATAGAGAAAATAGTTCCTACAGAGACATTGACATCAATATTGCTTGAACCGTCTAAAGGGTCTATCAATAAGACATATTTGTTTTTGTTTTTTAAGTCAAGGCTATTGATGTTAATAAAGCTTTCCTCTTCTTCCGACGCTATTCCGCAAACAATTTCTCGCTTCGTTAATGTGTCAATAAAAGTGTTATTGGCCATTAAATCCAACTTTTGCTGAGCTTCGCCTTGGACATTGAAGTCTCCCACACCGCCTAAAATATCCACTAATCCTGCTTTATTAACTTCGTGGTTTACCAATTTGGTCGCTAATCCTATTCCGTTTAATAGTTTAGAAAGCTCGCCAGAAGAATAATTAGAAGACTTTTGGTTTTCAATGATGAATTCTCCTAAGGTCTGATGTTTAAGGTTCATTAGTTAAAGTTTGTACCCTTGTTAAGAGTTGTAATAAACTATCGTTTTATTTTTCCGGAAATATCTCCAGAAACCAAATTTTCGATTTCTTCAATGCTGGCCAGATTAAAATCACCTTCTATGGTATGTTTTAAAGCGGAAGCGGCTGTTCCAAAATTTAGAGATTCTTGGTCATTTTGTAAAACTATTTGGCCATATATAAAACCTCCTAAAAATGCATCTCCCGCACCAATCCTGTCAATAATAAGTGTAATGTCTTGTTTCTGTGATTTGATAAGATCTTTACCATCAAAAAGCTTAGAACTTATGACATTATGGTGACTGCTATATTGTTTTCTTTTGGTGTCCACAATCTTCGTAATAGCCGGCAAAAGTTTCATTGTGTTATGACAAGCTTCCATGAATGCATCTGTTCCTTCCTTATAATCTACGCCAAGAATCTCTTTCATATTCACTTCATTGGCTAGAAGTATATTAGAAAAAGAAGCTATTTCTGGTAAAATATCTTTTGGTGTTTTCCCATATTTCCACTGGTCTTTTCTGTAAAAAATATCTGATGAAACAGTTATCCCTAATTTATTGGCAGCTTTAACGGCCTCCAAACAGGCTGTTGCAGCATTTTGGCTAATGCCAGCCGTGATACCGCTCCAGTGAAACCAATCGGCATCCTTTAATATTTCTTCCCAATTAAACCATGAGGGATCCAAGTTTTGAAAAGCCGAGTCATTTCTGTCATAAATGATTTGGCTGGCTCTCATGGAAGCTCCCTTTTCAAAGAAATATAAGCCCATTCTCTCTCCAGAAAGCTTTATGCCGGAGGTATTTATTCCTAGGAGCCTTAAATAGGAGATGGCTTTTTTTCCTAATCTGTTATTTGGGAAAACGGAAACATGCGTAGCCTCTAAGCCAAAGTTTCTGAGCGAAGCCGCCACATTCATTTCAGAGCCGCCAAAAGAAACTTCTAAGCTATTTACTTGTTCAATTTTCTGATAATTTGGAGCGGATAATCGCATCATTACCTCTCCGAAAGTAACTACTTTTTTAGTGTTCATTTCCTTAAATTATTGACTAAACTCAGCAATTCATTATTGCTTTTTTTGAATCTTCCTAAAAACAATAAGACCTCCGTGAATCCATAATAGCACACCATTGACTTTTTTGTTAAAGGGCTAATACTTAGTGAAGTTTAACCCGGTTTATGCATTGGAGAATCGTAATAAGTTTTAAAGAGCATTAAATCAGACATTTAAACGAGATTAGCATAGCACCGTTCTGGTGATAGAGCTAAAATTGGTTTACGAACTGATTTGATGCAATTTAGCTACGGTCCCGATAAAATCGGGAGATTTTCTAATGAAAGCGGATTTAAACTAATTAAACTTCACTAAGTATTATTATACACTTATATTCCTAATGCTTGACCACCACCAATTTGAATAGTTTCTGCAGTTATAAAAGAAGCATCTTTGCTCGCTAAAAATGAAACTACAGAAGCTACTTCTTCTGGTTGCCCTAATCTACCTAACAGGATATTGTTTTTCCATGAAGCAAAAACTTCTGGTTTGGTTGATTTAATTTGAGCGTGAAAAGGTGTGTCAATGGTACCTGGAGACACCGCATTAACCCTAATACCATCTTCTGCCAAATCTTTTGCTAACGCTCTTGTTATTGCATGTACACCGGCTTTAGAAGTACCGTATATTCCAGCTCCTGGTCCGCCAGCATTCCAAGCGGCATTAGAGGTATAGTTAATGATAGAAGCATTTTCTCCTTTTTTAAGGAATGGAATTGCAGCTCTAGAAGCAAAAAACACAGAATCCAAGTTTAAGGCCATTACGCTTCTGTAAAACTCCGTGGTCATTTCTTCAAACCTGGATCTTCCACCTAGTCCACCTGCGTTATTTACTAATACATCTATTCTTCCGTATTTCTCACCTATTTTATTGATGTTTGCTGTTACTTCATCTTCTTTCGTAACATCAAATCCGTAGTATTCAGCTGTAATTCCTTTTTCGGTAAGTTCTTTTATTCTTGCAGCACCATCTTCCGAATTTATGCCATTTAAAATTACAGTATATCCATCTGTTCCAAGCCTTTTTGCTACTTCAAAACCTATTCCGCCGGTGGCACCAGTGATTACTGCTACTTGCCCTTTTACTTTACTCATTTTATAATTTGTTTGTTTTTTGATTAAAATGCTCTTTTTAATCTTTTAATGTTTGGTATGAAAATCCACACACTTAGCATGGTTATTACAGCTAATGCTGCACCTATAATAAAGGCAGGAGTGTAATTTCCGCCACTTGTTAACCAAGGAACTAAGTATGTTAATCCTGCGGCACCCAATTTGGCTGCCATACCTGAAAAACCTGATAATGTTCCTACTGTTTTTCCGTTGAAAATATCACTAGGTAATGTTTGTATATTACCAATAGCCGTTTGGAATCCAAATAGTATAACAGCCATTATTAATACGGCCGTTGTTGGACCACCTGGGCTAGCCATTGCGAATAAAGCAGGGAGCATAATGACACAACCCAAGGAGATGACCATTTTTCTTGTTTTATCCACTGTCCATCCTTTTTTAAGTCTGTTTTGTGCTAGTAAGCCACCAAACCAAGCACCAAACATGGCACCAACGTAAGGTACCCATCCATAAAGTCCAATGGCCTGTACGTTCATTCCGTAGACCTCATTTAAATAAATCGGTATCCAGAATACAAATAACCACCAGATGGGGTCAATGGCCGCAGTAGCTAAAATCACACCCCAGCTTTCTTTATGTCCTAATAACTCTTTAGTATCAGGATTATAGGTGTCAGCATCAGTTTCTTCGCTTTGATTTAGCTGTCCGCTTAAAATATATTCACGCTCGCTTTCAGTTAACCAAGGGTGTTTTCCTGGTGGTGATTTTACTAAAACAAACCAAGGCACCAACCAAAGTAAACCCACTAATCCTACAAGGATGAAAATATATTGCCAACTAAAATAGATGGAAAGAAATGCAATCATTGGTATAGAAATGATACCTCCTATAGCCGCTCCTGAGTTAAACAAACCTTGAGCAAATGCTCTTTCATTTGTTGGAAACCACTCTGAATTGGCTTTGGCAGCTCCTGGCCAGTTTCCTGCTTCTGCAATTCCTAAGATAGATCTAAAAAGTGCGAATATTCCGAAAGAGGTTGCTAAGGCATGAAGGGCGGTAGCTAATGACCAAACCCCTATCGATAATGCAAACCCTAAACGAGTTCCTATCCAATCAAATATTTTACCAAATATGGCTTGACCAAAAGCGTAAGAGAATACAAATATTATTGAAATATAGGAATAGATCTCTTTTCTTTCGTCACTGGTTTTATCGGGATATAAGTCATCTGCAATATCAGGCCAAAGCACATTTAGTGTTTGTCTGTCGATGTAATTAATTACAGTCGCAAATGCTATAAGGCCTATAACCCACCAGCGTAATCCGTTTACTTTCATGTTTTTCTATTTTAGGGATAAGTGCATCTCATAAGTTAGGGAAGGTTTATAAAAAATCTTCTCTAACGGGTGAGAAAAAGTCCAGTAATACGCCTTCTTCAATGCATACCGCTCCATGGGGAGCATGGGGTTTAATATAAAATACGTCACCAGTTTTTAATTGCTGAGTTTCGTTGTCGATTGTTACATCAAAAACCCCACTTTCTACATAAGAAGTTTGGCTATGGAAATGATCATGAATAGGACCAATTCCACCTTTTTTGAAGTGTACTTTTACGATCATTAGACTATCGTCATACGCCATGATTTTTCTTTTAACCATGTCGTTTAATTCTTCCCACTCCATGGAGTTGTCTTTAACAAATGCTTTTTGCAAATTTTCTGTCATTTTATTCTTGTTTATTATGAAAAGGCTAATCCTCCGTTTATGTCTATGTTATTTCCTGTGATAAATGAAGATTCATCCGTGGCTAAATAGGCTACTAAATCAGCAACTTCTTCTGGTCTTCCTTCTCTTCTTAATGGTGTACTTGCTGCAACTTTAGTTCTTACTTCGTCTTTAGTGAAAGTATCGTGAAAAGTTGTCGCTATCATTCCAGGACATAAGGAATTTACTCTAATGCCTTGTGGTCCTAATTCTTTGGCCATAGCACGTGAGAAAGTCATTACTGCTCCTTTTGAAGATGAGTACGCGGCGGAACCGGCTCCCCCTCCATCTCTTCCTGCTTGTGAAGCAAAGTTGATGATAGAAGAACCTTGAGGCATATACGGTACTACTGCCTTGGTTAATAAAAAGGCAGTATTGAAATTTAATTTAAAAACGGTGTTTACGAAATCTTCGTCCATTTCTGCAAGTGTTTTACGAGCGACTAAGCCACCTGCGTTATTGACTAAAATATGTATATCAGAACCAAAAGCCGCTATAGTCGCTTTTACCAATTGGTCTACTTCAACTGGTTTGGTCATGTCTCCTTGAAACAATATGGCTTCACCGCCTATCGCTTCAATTTCTTTCATAGTTTGCTCAGCAGCATCTTTTCCTCCAAAGTAATTCACTACCACCTTAGCTCCCATAGAAGCTAATTTTAAGGAAGTCATCTTTCCGATATCTCTTCCCCCTCCGGTTACAATAGCTACCTTATTTTTTAATTTTGTCATTCTTATTTTGCGGTTAAATTGAAATAAAATGGCCCTTCCCAATGAAGATTGGACCCATTATAGTTGATTACATGATTGCTACTATAATCTTTATTGGCAATTGCCAGAATGCCTTCATTGTCGTCCGTCTTTATTTTTAAGACGGTATATTTTTCGTTGTCAATTTCTACACTAATAGACCTTATCTTTCCATAAGGATCGATGGCTCTTTCATCTATTGGAGAATAAGCTCCGTGCGTTTCGGTAACACTAGCAAAAGAAGTAGTGGTCGCATTCTTTCTTCTTAGAATTAAAAGAGGGTCTCTCCTTAAATTGAAACTAGGATCTGTGGCACCCACTCTCCCAGCTATAAACTCATCATTTTTATGTGTTGCCGCCGTGTAAGTATAAAATTGACCTTGATTTAGCCAGCTAAATTGCATGTTGGATCCATCTAAAATAGCTTCTGCTTCTTTCCAGATATGCTGATAGCCATTTGCCGAACCTAACTTTTCTAAAGCAGTAGGAATTTGATATTCGAAGTTGGTAGAAAGCCATTGACCTTGGTAATAAAGAGGTAGGTCATATTGATTTGGCTTGTCACTATTGACTTTGAATAAGTCAATAGTTAACGCATTACCAAAAAACGATTCGTCCATCATAAACAGTGTTCTAGTCATCTTTATGCCCTTATAAGCATTGGTGTCTGAAGCGGAAATAACCTGAATCTTAGGACTCGAAATATCTTTGAAATTTAGATATGGGGCATATAATTCGGCCACGTCTGTATTGCCACCAAAATGTGATGTTTCGTTTATTACCAATGTATTATGAGCAATACTTTGTTTAGCAAAAGTGTTGTTTTCTTTGAGGTATCCACCACCACCTTTTTGTTCGATATTAACAAATCGTGCCATCCCGTAATCTTGAACAACTTCAAAGCCATCATTATAAAAGGAGTAGGAGAGTTTGTCAAAATGACCGTGTCCCATTCCTTGTGAACCGAATTTGAAAACGAGTTCTTCTCCTTTGGTGGATCTCAAAATGCCTAGAGCACCCATATCTCCGTCTTTACCATCTTTTATAACCATCGATTTTCTCACCATTGGTTTAGCTTTCGGTAGGTCTAAACCTACCGCCATTCCCGTGGCATCCAAATTAACGGCATTTTGAGTTTTCGCAATAGAAAGTAAGCTAGGATCTTTTCCTCCATAATAATAAGCGATGTCAACAGCTGAAATTAAGGAAGAATTATAAATGGACATGCCTTTTTGAGCATCATTTAGAGGGAAGAAGTCTCCTTTTTGGTTACTCTCGCCCAATAAGGTATTGACAGATTTTAATAGGGAACCATCACGATATTTAAAAATCCCTAATTCTGGTTTTACGTTTTCTAAACCTACTGCAAAAACTAAAAATGGATATATGGCGTAGCGGTGATAATAAGGACCTTCAGAATATAAGCCGTCAGGAGAGAATAAACCATCTATTTGTGCCAAAAATCCTTGTGTGTCAGATTTAATAAGTGCTCCATCGTTATCGTGGGCGGTAGCACTTAAGCCGTCTTCATCTAAACCATATAGAGCGTTTTGGACAAGTTTTTCATCACCAATAGCAAGCCCAGTAAGCCCAACGGCGGCACAAGCCCAAGTGCTGTGGTTATGAATCCTGTTAAAAAACTGCGGGTTTCCAGTGGAAAGGAACTCCGCATAAGGTCTTAAAAGTTGTGCTTCAATTAGTTTTCTATCTCCATTATTCAACCATTCATATATACTGTCATAGGCTTGGCTTACACTTACCAGCCAGTTGGCGTCATTAAGACATTGCCAGAAAAGTTTCCCTCTAGAATATGACTTTTTAGAAGGGTGTAGGCCTAAGGTGGGGAAAAGTTCGGCATATTTAAAAAGCATCTGTTTTATAAACATGGCGTATTTCTCGTCTCCCGTAATTCTATATAAGGAACCTGCCTGCTCCATAAGGAGGTAGTTTTTTCGGTGGGTTTCGTGGGTATATCCGCCGGCTAAATCTTTAGGTACTGGCACATCAAATCCTGCAGCGATTTCTGCATCAAGATTAGCCTTGGTTTCAGCTAGTGTTTGGTCAAACAAGGGAGCCTTACCTAAATTCTTTTTTATATAAATGAGCTGCTCATTATTAATAATAATATGCTTATGATTTTGCCCAAGTACTGTGCAACTGCCTAGAAATAAGACAAGCGAAATGCTGTATACGATATTTTTAATCATCTTAAACCTATTTTTTTGCCGTTATCACCTATTTTATTTTTTTGGTCATTCCATATATTGGAACTTGAGTATCCTTCTCCAATGACATTTATCTTTTGAGTTCTGTCTATCACGCAGTCATGAATTACATTGCTGGGTTCTCCTACGGTAAGTGTGATGTTAAATTCCCCCGTATTTTTAAAGACACTGTTTTTAATGTCCACCTCCTGAACGCCATATAGGTTTAAAGCTCCTTCCGAGTTAGTGTTACCCACATTTTCAAACATGGAATTGCTCACCTCAAGTATACCTGCGGTGGTGCTTTCATCTCTGCCTCCGCGGTACATGTTAATGGCAGAACCTTTAATGTCTTTGAATGTGCAGTTTTCTATAGTTACAGACTCCGCATTGTAAATACCGATATCGTCGGTTTCTTTATTTAGGGCTAATACGTCTCCAGAGATACTGCTAAACGTAGAATTCTTAAATGAAATACTGTCTGCAAAAGTGGATGGTGCTACATAAAGCACGTTGAAATAATTATTGATATCCAGATTTCGGAAGTCGCAGTGGTCTACTAAAAGCTTGTAGTTTTTGTTCATAGAATACTTGCTGGTAGCAATAACAGCATTCAATGAGGCATCAGGAGCTTCTTCTCCATCTATAGAAAGACCTTCTAATTTTAAGCTACCACCGTTTTCTATTTTAAATAAGTATTTAGTCTCAAATAACAGATTAGCTTTTTCCTTCCCATTGCTTTTTATGGTTAATGGGTGGTGTATGAAGATGCTTTTTGAAGTGTTGTACAGAGCAGAAGCATCTAGCAATAAAATATCGCCAGGACTTGATTTTTCAACGGCCTCTTGAAGCGTGTTAAGCCCAGCGGCTACCTTTATCAATTTTCCAGAGTTAAAGGGAACGTCTATCGTTTCAGACTTATACCATTTAGCACCTGTGTTGCCTCTACTTGCAAAATCTTCAGTAATATTTGCTCCCAAATTTGAAGGAAGGTTTTTAGGAACTAAGAGACCATTAGCGGCTCTTTCAAAGGTCATTTTTTTAGATAGAAACCCTACCTCTGTAGGCTTTTTAACCTCAGGAGATACCACATTATTACTAAAATTCAATCCAGAGATATCGTCAAAAATGCCGAATATATCAGAAGATTTTGAAGAGAAAATGTTGTTGGCTATAGTGGTGGAAGTAGGCGTTTCACTTCTTTCAGAATCGCTGCCCGCACAGAGTTCTATATGTGCACAGTCTATGAGCGTGTTATTTATTATTTTAGAGTCTTTTACAGAAACATATCTATTTAATGGAGAGTTAGGAACACCATTCATGACGGTGATGGCTCCTTTAAATCTATTTCCTGTAATACCTTCTAGGTAATTGTTAATAACGGTTTGTTTTTCATTGATAACTCGAATTCCGCCAGTGTTGGTTACACCATTACCAATTAAAACGTTTCCTTCAACGTGTGTTTCGTTTCCGTGACGCATGGTTAAAGTGCCTTTACACTCAAAGAAGGTGTTAAATCTATAGGTATTTTGTCCTGATTTATTAGAGATGATTTCTTGCTCTCCATCACACCTGTCGAAGTAATTATACGCTACCACAGATTTTGAATTCATCATAGAAAAGTGACTGGTGCCAATTCTCATTGTTTCACCACCATTTGAGCCCAGGTTTTGACGTGGCCCAAAATAGTTGTGGTCAATTAAATGGTTGTTTTCAACGCTTTCAGGACTGTTTAACCTTACGGTTAAGGTTACACCTTGTGACCTTTTATTTAAAAAACTGCAGTGGTCTATTCTGTTGTTTTTGCCGTAAAGCACTGCCCAAGCTTGTCCATCATATCTTTCTGGTCCGTTAAAGTTATCAATGACTACTTCTGTAAGTCTACAGTTATTGGCTAGCGTTTTAGAATCCTTTTTGAAAGAAATAACTTCCGAAGTAGGAGAGAAGCCATTTTTGAATACCAATCCTTCCACAATCAGGTATTCCCCAGAAATTCTCAGATTAGAAGACTGCTCTATGGTGACTTTTCCTTTTTCTTGAGCCTTCAGCGTTATAGGACTTGCTTTAGTACCTGTAGCTTCAAAAAGGATTTCAGTATTGTTCCATATTCCATTGGTCATGATGATTACGTCTCCAGGCTTTGCCGTTTTTATGGCTTTATTAAGCTCATCATTTGAAGAAACAAGTTTCTCTCCTCCGAATGACTTTAAGGATAAGAAGAGGAGAAATATGATTAATTTTTTCATAGCGGGTTGATTAGATAAATGGAGTGAAACGAATCTGGCTCCTTTCGATTTAATGAATATTCTAGGGTTTGAGTTAACAAGCTTTAGTATAAACCACTTTACCATAATAGCATGTCTTAACTAAACGTCCATTTTTTTGTAAAAAGTTTAATTTCATAGCGTCGATAGTTAAGTTTAAATATTAGAATATTACTATTTAATAGAGAGGGATATAGTTATGCTGTCCCTTGAATACATTATAAAATTAGGGATAGAAATGAGAAAATCAACCAGAATACTCAAATAAAAACATGTAAAAGTACAATATATTTATGAAAACGTTTCCGGTAACGTTTGTATTGTTAGAATTTATTTACTAGTTAATTATTGGTAAACTCCAATTTTAAGGTATATTTTATTTTCACAAGATAGATGTGAGATTTTGAGCTTTTATTTAACATTTGATAACTTCAAAGCATTTCTCATAAAAATACAATTTTGTAATTTTTTAAATGAAAGGGAAAGAGCCAATCATAAAACTAAAAAGAGATATAATTAGGTGATTTTAGGGCTACGGTTTGTGAAAGCTTAAAGAATAATTCTTGAGATAGCTCATTTGTTTTGAAAAATGCTACCTACAACTTTAAGTGCTTTTTTAAATTCACCCAAGCACTAATAAATGAGGAAAAAGTCGCCATTTACATTGCTCTCGGTCAAGTCATGTTGTTAGATTTTAACAATAGTTCTTGCCCTTATATAAACCCTCTTTTCCGGTGCTCTAATACATCCTTCGGATTTAGGGGAGGGGATTTTTTTATAACCCTATAAAAAAAGCAATCCGATAAAGAAATGAATATTCCTTATCGGATTGGGGTAGTTTAAAATATCAATACTGACCTGATATTTTAAATACGAGCAAATATTAAATACCTTTTGTTTAAGGATTCTTAATGGTGTTATGCGTTTTTAGCCATTCTTCTCCTTTTTTATCTAAAAAGAAATCCATCCAGACATAATACATTTTTTTCCCTTCATCCACCTTTACAGAATGGCTAGAACCTAATGGAATATGAAGCAAAGAGTAAGCTGGGAGGTTTACTTTGGCATCATCTGCAAAAACCACCACATCATTATCGGTAAGGCCAAGAAACAATTGCTCTAACATGGCGTGTTCGTGTGGGTCAACCTTGTCGGGACCCGAAGTTTGAACTGTCCCCATAGCTATTCTTGGTATATATTTATTTGGAAAAATAGTCCTACTTATCGTATTAGGACTTTTGATAGGTTCCGTATAGGCTTCGCAATCGGTGAATTTCCTGAAATATACTTCTTGTGTATTTCTCTTCGGAAACTCCTTCAAGTCCAGCTTATCTTGTAGAGTTAGTAAGCTTGATATCTTTAAAAAAAGAAGCGTATCATTTTTTTCTGGATGTATGGTAATGTGTTTTATTGCGTTTTGAACTAGAATGGTTTCTGGTTCAATGTCATATTTTTCCTTATTGGCTGTGATTTTTCCTGATCCTTTTATGAAAATATAAATGTCTCTGTAATTATCATCTTGAAACTCTTTTTTAACGATATCTCCCGTTAAAGAAACTTGTGTGACTTTGATTCCTCCAATTTCATTCTCTAGTATTGTTTTGCTATACTCTTTTGTCCCTGACGATAATTTAGTGTATAAATGCTCTATTGGAATTTCTTGAGCCTTACACAGAACAGAAGATGTTAATAGAACTGTTAAAGCTATAAAAGTGATTTTTATTTTCATTAATTTCAATTGCTTGGTATTATTGCTCATAGTGAAAATTATGTCATTATAAGTCAATTTTAATCAGGTGATTTTGATCCATCTCCAAGTGGGGCTTCAGACTACCTTTGATGGTAATTTGAAACCCCAACTCGAAGTAAAGATCTCAGTAAAATGAATTACTGATTATTCAACCCATGAATAAATTTAGTAACCTGGGTTTTGAGGTAACAGGTTAGAATTTCTTACTAATTCATTAGCAGGTAATGGAAATAGGTAATCTCTATTTGATTGAAAATTTGGTTTAGCTCCTTCTAATCCAGAAGCACTAAAAACACCATTTGGACCGTCACCTAATTTTCTTCTAGCTATATCGTACCATCTTTTAAACTCAAATGCCAGTTCCCATTTACGTTCTTCTAAGACCATAGTTCTAAAAGCATCTTGGCCTAAACCAGAAACATCTGCAGGGAAACTTCTAGGCGTACTTCCCGCTGCTCCAGCTCTGGCTCTGGCTCGAACTCTGTTTACATAAGCTGCAGCCTCCGCAGAGCCTGGAGTAATTTCATTTAAGGCTTCAGCAGCAATTAACAAGACTTCGGCATAACGCATCATGATGTAGTTACTTTTTGTAGTTCTACCATTTCCTTCTGCTGCTGGTCCTGCTTTGCGGGTGAATTTTGCGATATGAGGGCGGTTATCACCGGCAGAGAAGAAGGTTGTGAATTTGGTATATGGTTCTACCTTGCCTTTAAAAACGCCTGTAGTATCTAAACTAACTGATTTTCTGTAGTCTTGACCATTCCAAGCTTTATACACACCTAAAGAAGGAACAGAGACAGACCATCCGCCACCATAACCGTATTGGTCATCCGCTCTAATACCTGTAAACGCTGCTTGATAATCTCTACCTTGGTCACCATTTGACAATCCAATAAAATCTATTACAAATAATGGCTCTTTAGAAGCATCTATCTTTGTCACATCAAACAAATTCTGGAAATCTGATTCTAAACCTAAGTTATAGGTAGCTTCATTAGCGATAACTTCTTTAGCTTCTGAATAGGCCATTTGATAATTTCCCATTGTTAAATACACATCTGCCAAAAATGCACTAGCGGCAGATTTAGCTGGTATAGCTCTTGAAACTTGCGTATTTGGCAACCATTGTTTGGCAAACATTAGATCTGCGATGATGTTTGCATATACTTCATCAGCTGAAGTTTTGCTAATGGTTGAGGCGGCTTGTATATCTGTTACGGGCTTAGATAAGTAAGGGATGGCTCCAAATTGTCTTACTAAATGGAAGTACACAAATGCTCTCGCGAAATAAGCTTGGGCTACAATTTTGTTTTTTGCACTTTCATCTGCTTTTACTAATTCTGCTCCGGCAATAGCCTGATTCGCGGCACCAATAATTTGATAAGCCTTTGGCCAATAACTTGAAATGTTTGCATTATCAGCTAGAAGAGATACATCATTAAACTGGACTCTTTCAGCATTGGTAACATTCTTGTTAAGATCTACCATATCACTTCGCAACATAAGAGACATAGACATCTCTCGAGACATAAAAAAACGATGTTCCATGTGGCCATAAGCACCATTTACGGCAGTCTGTATATCACCTAAAGATGTAAAAAAGCTTTCTGGAGCTAGTAAACCAACAGGCTCCTCTCCTAATTTCGAACATCCCATTGTGGTTATCCCTAACAACAAGAATAAGATTTTAATATTTTTCATATTCGTAATAATTTTAAAATTTTAAATTAAGGCTGAAATTCACAGATTTAACGGTCGGGAAGTTTCCGAAATCAAACCCTTGAGTTGTATTGCCTGAAGAAGAATTTCCTCCGCCAGCACCGAAATAACTCACTTCAGGATCAAGGCCTGAGTATTTCGTAAATGTTAACAAATTCTGTGCACTAACAGAAAACCTAATATTCTCCATACGCATTTTTTGAGCAAAAGCGGAAGGAAAATTATAGCTCAAAGCAACGTTCTTCAATCTTGTGTAGCTACCGTTTTCTACAAAACGTGAAGAAATTTCTCTTCCTCTATTTCCTACTGCACGAGGTATATTGGTGTCTGTATTTGTTGGCGTCCAAGAATCTAAGACATCTCTAAGAGCGTTAGAGTCACCATTTAACAGCTGAACTTTAGTTAGGTTAAAAACATCTCCACCGTAAGCACCTTGAAAAAAGATGTTCAAGTCAAAGTTCTTATAAGAGAAATTGTTTGTAAGACCCATTGTGAAATTTGGGTTCGGGTTTCCAATTATTTTTTGATCATTCGTATTGATTACGCCGCTACCATCCACATCGGTAAATAATGGATCTCCTGCTTTTGCACCTTGAAAAGTAGCTGTACCTGCTGGTAAGTTATCTCCTTGATAAACACCTTGATATTCATAGCCCCAAAAAACACCTGCAGCTTCACCTTCTCTTAAAACGTGAGTACGAGCAACACTAAAATATCCTGGAGAAGCATCTAAGAATACATCTATGCCATTAATCAAGGATACCACCTTATTCTTGTTGGTTGACCAGTTTAAATCTGTAGACCAGCTGAAATCATCTTTATTAATGTTTCTGGTATTTAAAGTAACTTCAAATCCTTTGTTATTAATCTCTCCCACGTTTCTGATACTAGCCAATGTCTGAAATCCAAGATATTCTGGCTGACTTTGGTCTGCTAAAAGAAGATCTTTGGTATCAATGTTATAATAATCTAAGGCTAGTGCTACTTTATTATTGAAAAGACCTAAATCCACACCAATATTTGTTTGGTAAGAAGTTTCCCATTTTAGATTAAGGTTGGCCGATTGATCTGGCACAACCGCATTCACTGATTGTCCATTAATTCCAGTAAAAATAGTCGCAAATTTTGCTAAAGATTGGTAGGCATCAATGGCCTGGTTACCCGTTACACCATAACTAGCTCTAAGTTTTAAGTTAGAAATGCTAGTACTGTTTTTCAAGAACTCTTCATTGGATATTCTCCATCCTAAGGCACCAGAAGGGAAGATGGCATATTTGTTATTGGCAGCAAAGTTGGATGCACCATCTCTTCTTACCGTAGCAGTAACTAAATATTTATCATCATAATCAAAATTTAATCTTCCAAATTGAGATTGAATTTCTTGTTCCGTAAAAGAAGAAGTAGGTACAGTAGTCACTGAACTTCCGGCCAAATTATAGAAAGAAAAGCTATCTGAAGTAAAACCGGAAGCACCTGCGGCAAATCTTTCTGTAGCCGTTTTTTGATAAGAATAACCGGCCAAAAGAGCTAAATTACCTTTTCCTATACCTCTAGTATAAGTTAAGTAATTCTCATTCAGTATGTTGGTTTTTCTAAAGTTTGATATACTTGCTTTTCCTCCGGTACCACCACCAGCAGTAATAATTAATGTAGATGGTCTAAAAAGGCCAAAAGTCTCGTTTGAGGCACTAAAGCCTAAGGTAGTCTTGAAAGTAAGGTTTTTAATAATATCATAATTGGCATAAAGGTTGGCTCTATACTGATCATTTTTAGTATTGTTTACACTTTCCGTGGCAACAGCATATGGATTATCAATGTTATCACCAATAGAGTTAGTTGAGTTTAAACCGTTAGCATTTTTAACACCTAAATCAGGCATAAATCTAAACATCAAGGAAATTACATCGTCACCACCACCATTGGCAGTTTCACCGGTTGATTGTGTAGGAACACCATCTTTTTCAGACCTATTGCCAAAAAGATTAAATCCAAGTTTCAGTTTATCAGTAACTTGTGAATCAATATTTGACAAGAAAGTTATTTTTTCAAAATCAGAATTCGTAATTACTCCATTCTGCTTAAAGTAATTGGCTGAAGCATAAAAATTGACATTATCTTTTCCGCCAGAGAAAGAAAACTGATGGTTTTGAGTATTACCAGTTCTGTACAATAAATCTTGCCAATCTGTATTTGCAGGACCTTGAACATAATTAGGATTAATGGATTGCTGATAAGCTGCAAATTCATCTGCATTTAGTAGATCTAGTCTATTTGCGGTATTTTGAACTGAATAGTTTGAATTTAATTCAACAGACAATTTACCATTTTTACCTTTTTTAGTCGTAACCATAACGACACCATTGGATCCTCTAGACCCATATATTGCTGTGGCAGAGGCATCTTTTAAAACCTCTATAGAGGCTATATCGTTAGGTTGAGGCATTGTGGCACCCACAAAACCATCCACAACAATCAGCGGCGTACTGCTTGCACTAATAGAAGTGTTACCTCTAATTTTTATGCTAATAGGAGCACCTGGCTCTCCACCATTATTGGACTGAACCACTACACCTGCTGCACGTCCTTGAAGGGCTTGTTCTGCATTTGCCAATGGAAATGCGTCTATTTCTTCTGCTTTAATGGACGATACGGAACCCGTGATGTCGCTCTTTTTTTGTGAGCCATAACCAACAACCACCACTTCTTCTAACAGTCCAGTGTCTTCCATAAGTACGATGTCAATTTTGCTTTGACTTCCTAAGGTTACTTCCATTTTTTTATAGCCAATGAAGCTAAACACTAAGGTTCCGTTATCTGGCGTATTTAAGGAGTAGTTTCCGTCAATATCCGTAATGGTACCCGTTGTTGTTCCTTTTACGGTTACGCTAACACCTGGAAGTGCCATGTTATCTTCACCCGAAGTTACTTTACCCGACACCTGTCGGTCTGCTGCAAAAGAAAATGACGCCAAAGCTGTAACCAATCCTATGGTTAAAATTGATTTTGTGAGCCATCTCATGTTAAGTACATGTTTTGAATTCATAATGTTAATTAAGGTTTTGAATATAAGAATAATGCAATATTAAGATTGTTTCAATAGTAATATTTAATGCTGTTTCTTATATAAAGTTACTAGCCTGAAGCACGTTTTCAAGGAGAATACTGAAATAAAAACACATAAAAGTACAAAAATAGACTGCAAACGTTTCCGGCAACGTTTGCATTTTTATTCTTATTTAACACTTAATTATTGGTAAACTACAATTTTATAACTTAATTTAGTTTTTGAAAATGTTAAGAGTGATTTAGAGCGTTTTTGAAAAATTATGGGAACCTTATGGGTTTCTGATAAAAATACAATTTCACATGTGTTTAAAACGAATTCATAAATGAAAGGAAAGGCACCAACCATAAAACTAATAGCCAAGGAACTTGGCGTTTCTATATCCACCGTTTCTAGAGCATTAAGAGATATGCCTGAAGTAAACCCTGAAACGAAAGAGCGTATTTTGAAGTTTGCAGAGGAGGTAGATTATCAACCCAATATGGTCGCTACTAGCCTCGTGAATCAGAATTCACGTTTAATAGGGGTTATCGTTCCAAACATGGATTACTTCTTTGCTTCTGCGGTTAAAGGGATTGATGAAGCGGCCATGGAGGCTGGATACACCGTAGTAATTAGTCAATCCAATGAATCTTATGGAAGGGAACTAGCCAATACACAAAGAATTATGAGTAGTCAGGTAGAAGGGCTTATAGTTTCTTTAAGTAGCGAAACTCAAAATACAGATCATATAAAGAAGATTCTTAAAAGGAATAAACCAGTGGTGTTTTTTGATAGAGATACACCGGATATTAGAGCATCAAAAGTGGTGCTAGATAATGAACTGGGTGCTTACAAAGCTGTGAAGCATTTGATCAATCAAGGCTGTAAAAGGATAGCATATTTAGGTGCTGAGAAAAACCTACAAATAAGTAACTCTAGAGAGCAAGGTTATTTAAAAGCATTAAAGGAGGCCAACATGAGCGTTGATGAGTCCTTAATAGTGCATGGGAAGTTTGAGAAAGACAATGCCTATCTTAAGACTATGGAGCTATTGCGTTCGAAAATAATTCCGGATGCCATTTTTGCCATTAGTGATAGATTAGCACTTGGTGCATATATGGCCATAAAAGATAAAGGATTGAAAATGCCCGAAGATATTGCTTTGGTAGGCTTTAATGATGAACCTATCATGAGTTTATTGTCACCTTCTATTTCAAGTGTTTCTCAGCCTGCTTTTGAAATGGGTAAAATGGCAGCTCGACTTTTTATAGAGCAACTAAATTCTGAAGAAGAATTTGAGCCACGAACCGAGGTTTTTCAACCCGAATTGAAGATTCGTGACTCATCTACTTTTTAATGTTCAGATCGAATTATTTCTCTCCTATCATTTTGTATACTTTACCATCATTCATGGAAAACAAATAAATGTCTCCATTATAATCTTGACCCAATCTCAATTTGGCATGACCGGAGTTAGTCATTTTTAAAAGCGTAGTCTCTTTTCCTTTCAGGGCAATTCTCATTTCTTTAAAATCAATGGCTTTTCCAGCCTTCATTTCACTTTCTTCAGCAAAGAATAGTCTGCCCTTTAAAATATCGCCAAAAATGTACTTTCCAGTTAAAGAAGGAATGTTTGTGCCGGTATAGACAAAACCACCACAAACGGCATTTCCTTCATCATGGTCATATTCTAATGTAGGGTAGGTGATACCATCCTTCATTTCGTCTTCGGTGAGTTTATATATTTTCCTAACACTCTCTTTCGGGTTTAAACCAAAAGACCCTTCTCTCTTAGGCCAGCCATGGTTAGCACCGGGCTCAACAACATATACCGATTCAATGTTATGTTGACCTATATTGGCCGAAATCATTTTACCCGATTTAGTCCATGTAAAACGATGCGGGTTTCTAAAACCATTGGCGTAAACTTCTTTAGCTATCTTTTCTCCTATGATATTCACAAAGGGATTGTCAGATGGAATGCCATACAATCCATTATCGCTATTATTTCCCATTGGGTTTATCCTTAAAATACTTCCCCAAGGAGAATGTTTTCCGGAGGTTACCTCAGGGGATTTCCTTTCTACAGCACCACCATCGCCTATACCTATGTATAGGTTTCCATAGTCTTTGTCACCTTTTTTAGCCGTAGGGTTAAAGTCAATGTTTTGCATACCATGAGCTTGTGTGGCCATGTCTATTCTAAACAATTCTCTATTCGTACCTTTAAAAGGAACATTTCCTGGAGCATCTGTTTTCCATTCTTGAATGATCCATTGCAGTTGGCTCGATAATTCTTCTGGTAAAGCGTAGTCTGCCTTTTCCGTATATTTTGGCTCTGTATGCGTAGTATAAAGCAAACCATTATTTTCGAAATCAGGATGAAAAGCAAAGCTTCCAAAACCAGTAGCCCAACCCGACTTTTGCTTAAAGTTTGGCATTAATGCCTGCATGTCCATGTACACTTCTGGCTTATTGTTTTTTACACGATAGAGTTTACCGTTAATATCCAAAACAAAAATATCATGCGTATTTGGTTGAGATTCCAGCTTAGTTATTCTTGTATTGGGTATCTCATCGTTAGAGGCCGGTATCTGAAATGCGAAATTAAGATTAACTACAAAATCCGCCTTTTCAATCTGCTGAGGAATGGGGTCTTCCAAAATACCCTCTTCGTTAATATCAACAGGTTTTGGTACATCTTTATAAGTATGTATAAAGGATACTAGACTTGATAATTTATCCTTTCCTAGCATAGCGTAGGAAGGCATTACGGTTTTGTATTTTTTCTGAAGATCAATAGCTCTGGCATTTCCAGTGTCAATAACTTTCTTTGGATTAGAAATGAAATCCATAATCTCTTCGGAGCTTAGTTGCTTTGTCAAGCCAGCCAAATTAGGTCCAATACCATCTCTTTCAAAATTATGACATGCCGCACAGTTACTTTCAAAAACGTTTCTACCTAAATTTATAGAGGCTTCTGAGGCTGTATTGCTGCCACCTTTTATTTGCTTTGTAGCATTCTTACAACTTTGAAAACTGGCTAAGCATAGAAATAAACCAACAAACCACACCTTTTTCAGGGTTTTCGTGCCTTTAAGATTGATCATTCAACTACTAATGGTTTTAATTCTTTCTTAAATTTATTTCCCATACCAGAATTATTAGGCTCATAAGCATCTACAAATTCAGCATTGGCTCCATTCTCTGGAATATCAGCTTCTTTTCCTAAAGCCCAGTAGATACCATTTAAAGCTAGTTTTCTCATAGACTCCTTTTTGAAATCATAAGGATGCCCTAAGGTGGTGAAAAACACTCTAGCAGGCGTACCACTCTGTCCTGTGTATGTTTTGGTCCATGCCACTGGATTAGTTAATGGAAATTTGTCTAGCACTCCTTTGGCTTCATGATTTGACTTTAAAGAAAGACCTTCTAATAGCGGTTTGCTGTCGCCAGATAATTTCCAATCCCCGCCATCCACATGGTAAAGCCATGAAAAGGCGTCAAAAGGTTCTACACCATTTAAGATTGGTGATTTAACATTTGGTAATAAACTCACAGAAGTTAATTCTCCATGACCATCGGCAAAATGTCCGTGATGGGTTATCCATTGCTGACCAAAAACTTTGGTTGGCCATTCGTTGTTGAGGTGCATCATGGTAGAATCATTTTTGTACATAAAAGTATGAGTGGTTGTTCTAAAACCTACCATTGGTTTTCCAGATTCGGCATAATCTGTAATGTATTTGGCTTCATCTTTCGGCAAAGCTCTGAACCTGGTAAACATCACCATCAAATCTGCAGTTTCTAAAGCTTCCAATCCCTGAATATGATCTAAGCGATTAGGGTCAGCATAGCCTGCACTGTCTACGGAGTAACACAGCGTTATTTTGGCGTTTAGATCTCTTTTTAGGATTTTGGCCAACATAGGCATAGATTCTTCTGAGCGGTATTCTTCATCACCTATTACAAAAACAATATGGGGTGGTTTCTCAGTTTTAGCTTTTGAACTGGTACATGAGCTAAAGCCTATGAATACAGCCGCAGCAATACTTAATACTCTTGAAAACATAAAATTATTCGGTTATAGGGTGTTCTTTTAGTAATTCTTCAGGTGTGTAAAAACCATCTTTCGATGCTATCTGTGCTCTAATATCCGCCACTTTCTTGCTCGTAATAGCACTTGCATTATTTCCAAAAGAGCCTCTTACATAGGTTAAAACGGATGCCAATTCATCGTCGGTTAGCATGGCTCCAAAAGGTGTCATCGGAACCTGACCAGGATATTGTTTACCACTAACGGTGATGGGACCATAAATGCCTTTCATAACCAATTTTATAAGGCGATCTTCACTACCAGATACCCACTCGTTTTTAGTCAATGGAGGGAATCCAGAAGACTCTAAACCTTTACCATTTGGCTGATGACAGGTGGCACAGAATCCATCTCTCTCAAAAATTTCTTTTCCGTTTAAAACAACGTCTCTTTTGGCCACACTTTCAACCAGAGGAGCCACTTTATCTGGGTTTTCTGTCGGATTAAAAGGAACCATATGATCTATTACGGCCTGATAGGTTTTGTCCATCCAGTCGTCTAGAGGCTGTTCTCCAGCTATTTTGAGTATTTCTTTTGAAGAGGTATCATCCAACCATGAACCTGCTACAAAAGCTTCCAGTCTTACTCTGCCATGTGGGTCGGCAGCCGCTATTTTCAATAAGTCTAGCTGGTCTGGTATTTCATTTCCTGAATATCTTAGGACTTTTACTGCCGCAGCTCTTACTTTATGATCTTTAGCAGCCAGTGCTTGTTTTAGTACATCTTCATCAATCTTATTCAAACCCCAGCTTACCCAAAGTCCTTCTAATAGGTTATGCTCATAATTCTTATCAGACTTGTCTAAGTTAGCTAACCATGTTTTCAAGGCTGAAAGCACTTCATCTTGGTTCTTCTCTCTTAATACTCTTCTGCTTCTATATCTCGTTCTGTATTCTGGAAGTTTGAGATTGTCCAATAACTCCGTGATATTGGCACCATAAACTTTAGCAGGAGTCACCAGCGGTCTTGAAGGATACGTAATTCTATATATTTTGCCATGAACGTGGTCACGCAGTGGGTCTCTTGCATTATGCTGCATGTGTCCTACTAATACGTTATGCCAGTCTGCTAGATATAAAGAGCCATCTGGAGCAAACTCCATATCCACAGGTCTAAAATTGGTATCAGAGCTTTTAACTAAATCCATTCTGTGTTTAGATTTATAACCCGTGCCATCATCCACCATAGTGTGCATTTTGGTTCCTAAAAAACCAATGGTGTTATTAATCAGGAAATCACCTTGCACTTCATCTGGGAAATGTCTGCTATGAATAAATTCCAAGCCAGAAGTAGGTCTTACACGATGTGCATCTTCAATCAAGTTTCTAGAACCTGGATTTGACAATCCGTATTTAGATTTAATGGTTCCAGGCATCATCCAGTTCATGTCTGGACCAGAAGTATGTGCAAAAAAGTTCTGTCCCCACTGGTCAAAAGCTATTCCCCATGGATTAGGTATAGACAGCTGAGCGGTTCTTTCTAGTTTATGTTTTTGTGGAGAATATCTATAAAAACCACCATTGGTAGCTCTAACGGTACCATAAGGCGTTTCTACATTGGTATGTAAAAAGACACCTTCTCCCATATAAAGAGCTCCAGAAGGGTCTGCACAAAATGCACTTATGACGTGGTGGGTGTCGTGGTCGTCAAAACCGCTTAATACTATCTCAGACTTATCAGCTACATCGTCACCGTCGGTATCGGTATATAATTTTAGGTTGGTTCCTTGAGAGATATAGACACCTTCTGGTGCAAACTCAAAACCAGCAGGAATGTGAAGCTTATCCGCAAAAACGGTCAACTTATCCGCTTTGAAGTCGCCGTCAGTATCTTCTAAGATTATTAATTTGTCGTTTGGTCTAGCATCACCCGGTTTATAATGAGGGTAGGTAGGCATTACAGCCACCCAAAGTCTGCCTTTATTATCGAAAGATATTTGTGAAGGATTGGCCAACTCCGGAAATTCTGCTTCAGAAGCGAAAAGGTCAATCTTGTAACCCGGAGCCATGGTAAAGGCGTCCATGATTTCATCTTTATCTAAATACCTCGTCTTATCTTTAAGCTTGAAGTTCGTTTCTATGGTATGTAGGTCTTGCGTTTGGGCATCTGCCGCCGCTAAATCGAAAGGTTTTCCATTCACCGTCTGCCATATTAAGGTATCTCTTATGGCGGTCATTTGTCTTACCTTAATCAATTCCTCTGGATAATTATCGCTTCCAAAAGGATCATACCTCCTTCCATAAACGTGAACGCCATTAGGGATTTTATAGTCATTATGCCAGAACCAGTTTTTCTCCAAAACCGACTCTTTAACGACTTCTCTTAAGTCCTCATTTTTAACAGAAGCTTTTCCAAAAACACCATCTACTAGTAATTCAGAGAATCTTTTATATCCGTCGTCATTTAATTGTTGACCGTTACTGGTTAATTGCTCCCCTGAAACGAACCAGTCTTGTGAAGGAGTGAAGGCATCCAAGAAAAGCACCTCATATTTACCAGCTACTTCTTCAATAGCCTTTGCGTACATGGCTAAATTTTCGTTTTCGGCTTTGCCATTTGGTAAATCATATTTATCCGAAAGGTCTTGAAATGCTATAGGAGACACTAAAGCTAGCTGAGGAGCCAGTGTATCATTATATTTTTGAGCCAAAGTATGCTCAATAAAAGCAGAAAGTTCTGCCTTGAAATTATCTAATCCAGCTGCACCAGCATAAGATTCAGAAAAACCAAAGCATGCAATGATAATATCCGTTTTATGCTTGCCTATCCACTCATCTGGTGTTTCAAAATGACCTCGGCTGTCAGATTTCTGAGCTAAATCTGTTTGAAATTTTTCAGCACCAGGAAATGCCCAAGGAGAAACTCTTCCAGAATGAGGACGGAAGCCTGGTGTATCTCCGCCATCGCACATATTTCTTATGTATAGGTTTTTCTCAGGATTCCTAAGGTGCATTTCTGTCTCAAAATACCCATAGTTCAACATACTGGAGCATAGGTTATTTCCAATAAGTGTGATGTGAGCGTTTTGGGTGAGTTCAAGATAGTTTTTCTCTGGCTTGCAGCCAATAAAAACGATAGCTACCAAAAGGCAAAGGCTAAGGTTTCGAATGAAAGAATTTAACATTCAGATCTAAGTATTTATTATGATGGTTGAAATTTCGAATCAATTTATAATTTTTTTTTACAAATACAGATTCTTGAATGCGTCAATTCGCTTTAAAACGACGTAATTGGGGGATTTAGAGTTTTCTTACCGAAAACTGCTCTTCTTTTGAGCTTGATTTGTATTTGGTTGATTTTACAGAATGATTTGTTTTGGATATATACGGCTAAGAATTTCTTGATTTTTATTCCAAACTCTTCAAAATGCGTAATTAGCCACTCCTTAGTTAATTTAATATTAGCTATTGCCAATAAATAGAGGATTCCAGTCTAAAAATGTCCATAATTTGCGGAAAAATTATACTTCTCAGTAATATAGTTTCATTGTAAAGGAATATGCTAGAAAACGGTGGTATAATATTATTATGTTCAGGGCTTTTGCTTTAAAGTGCTGGATGTTTGATTCAAATCATGATTTATAAATTCTATTGAAATAAAAGTATGCGTAAATTCAAATCAGTTTTTCGAGGTTTAAGTTTAGTGTTGGCATTCTGCTGCTATACTGTAAGTGGATTAGCTCAAAAGAAACCTAATATCATTTATATCATGAGCGACGACCATACCAGTCAGGCGATTGGGATTTATGGTGGAGCTTTATCTTCCCTTAATCCAACTCCCGTAATTGATGCGTTTGCCAGAGAGGGTATGGTCTTTGAAAATGCTTTCTGTACCAATTCTATTTGTACTCCCAGTAGAGCCAACGTCATGACGGGCCAATACAGCCAAACCAACGGAGTACTTGATTTAGATGGAAATTTGCCGCCAGAAAAGCAGTTTTTACCTATTGAAATGAAAAAGCTGGGTTATCAAACAGCTATGATTGGTAAATGGCATTTAAAAGACGAGCCTGCGGCTTTCGATTATTATAATGTGTTGCCCGGTCAAGGAAATTACTTTGACCCAAGTTTTAGGGTGAGTACAGAAGGGAATTGGCCAGACAATATGCAATCTCATAAGGGTTATGTATCCGATATTATCACGGATATCACCTTAGAATATCTAAAGAAGAGGGATAAAACAAAGCCTTTCTTCTTAATGCATCATCATAAAGCACCGCACGACGATTTTGAGTATCCAGAAAGATATCAGCCTTACTTGGCAGATGTGGAAATTCCAGAACCTGCCAGTATGTATGCTCAACCATTTTTTGGGTCGGAAGCTACTTTAGGGAGAAATAATACCCTGAGAGATAGGATAGGAACTTCTGTTTCATCTAGGCACCCATATCGTAATTATTCTCATCAGTATGGTTTAGATAGCATTGCAAATCAAGATGAACGTACACATCAAGCTTATCAGGAATACACAAAACGTTATTTAAGATGCGTAAAAGGCGTGGATGATAATTTGGGTAGACTGTTCAAATATTTGAAAGAAAATGATCTGTGGGATAACACCATTATCGTGTATACCAGTGACCAAGGGATGATGCTTGGAGAGCACGATTATATGGATAAAAGATGGATGTACGAGGAGTCTATGAGAATGCCTTTTATCATTAAATATCCGAAATTGATTAAGGCTAATAGTAGAACCAAAGCGATTATAAACAATACAGATTATGCCCCAACTTTATTAGAGCTAGCAGGGGGAAAAGTACCTTCTTATATGCAAGGAGAAAGTTTTAAGAATGTATTATCAAATCCTACTCAGGACTTTAGAGCTGCAACTTATTACAGATATTGGATGCATTTAACACATCATGATGTGCCTGCTCATTTTGGTGTGAGAACAGATAAGTCAAAGCTCATCTTCTATTATGGTCAGCATTATAATACGGATCTTTATGGTCAAAATAGTTTTACTTGGGTGAGTGATCCAAATGAGTCGTATCACTTTGAGCCTACACCAGCGGCATGGGAATTTTATGATCTAAGTTTGGATCCGAAAGAGGTGGTGAACAGATATAAAGACCCAAAGTATAAAGCTGAAATAGAGAAATTAAAGCTGGAGATATTATCTCAAAGAACAAAATATAATGAAGAGGATAAAGCCTACCCCAATATTGAAAGTGTTATAAAAGCACACTGGAATGACTGAGGTAAAATAGATTTAGTATCGGATTTTATATCCAAGCCAATTGAAATAATAAGGGTTTAGTAAATAGCCATTAAGGAGGTTATAGCCATGAAAAAAATATTTGTTTTTGTCAGTGCTCTGCTGCTGATGTCTTGTCATCAAAAAGCAAATGATTCCGTAGCCTATCAAAAGCCCAATGTGGTTTTTATTCTGGTGGATGATTTGGGGAAAGAGTGGGTGAGTTCTTTTGGAGCCGATGATATAGAAACACCAAATATTGATGAGCTGGCAGCAAGCGGCATGGTTTTCAATAATTTTTATTCCATGCCGCAATGCACACCTACCAGGGTTAGTCTTTTAACAGCTCAATATCCCTTTAGACATGGTTGGGTAAACCATTGGGACGTACCTAGATGGGGTGGAGGAGCTCATTTTGACGAAACTTTGAATCCGTCATTGGTACGAAATATTAGAGACGCAGGTTATAAAACGTGTATAGCCGGAAAATGGCAAATAGACGATTTTAGAGTGGAGCCAGATGCCTTAATTAAAAGTGGATTTGATAATTTTTGTATGTGGACTGGTTATGAGGGCGGTATTGAAGCCAGTGCAAATAGATACCAAGACCCTTACATCTTTTCAGATAAGGAGAGTTCTAGAACGTATAGAGACAAATTTGGACCTGATGTTTTCTCTGGTTTTGTGAAAACTTTCATAAATGAGAACAAAGAGAAGCCAATGTTTATTTATTATCCAATGGTGCTTACCTATTCGCCTTTTGTAAATACACCAGACGAAGAGGCAGACACGGTTTTAGGAAAACATAAGGCCATGGTGAGATATGCAGATAAACTTACTGGTCAGATAGTGGCGACTTTAAAGGAAGCTGGAATTTTAGATAATACCGTCATTATATGGACAACAGATAACGGTACGTCTGGAAGTATCACTGGAACTTTGGATGGGAGAACGGTAAATGGGGGCAAAGGATCCACGAATGAGTCAGGTATAAATGAGCCATTTATTGTGAGCTGGCCTTCAAAGATTAAAAAAGGGCAGGTTTCGGAGGCACTCATTGATATTACAGATATATTACCTACTACGCTTGATTTGATAAATGGTAAAAATAGCTCTTCGTATACCCTAGATGGTAAGTCTTTTAAAAAAGTGCTTTTGGGAGAGTCTGACAAATCTGATAAAGCATATATTCTAGGAATGGGGGGAGGGAATAATGCGAAGCTGACCGATAAGGGCATAGAAAACCAATATGTTTTTCGGGATAGGGTACTTCGTGACGAACGCTTTAAGCTATTTGTAGATTCAAAAAGGGAAGTGGTAAAGTTTGTAGACTTAAAGATTGACCCAGAAGAAATAGTGGATATAAAGGATAATTTGAACACAACAGAAAGTAAAAGGAGTTATAAGAAATTGGTGGGAGAAATTATTAACTTTCCAGCTGAAGATGCTGAGCCTATTTATACTAGCAATCCAGCTCAGATTTGGGATGTAGAAATTACAGCCCAAAGTAAAAGTTGGAAGAAGTAATGGCAACAGCATGCTATCAAGAACCCTGATTTGTAAAAAAGTAAACATGAAAATTATTAAAAATCCACTTTTTGCCCTACTGTGTTTAGGTTTTATTTTGTTAAGTTGTGTAGAGAAAAAGGCCAAGATTAGTGCTAAGCCTAATGTGGTTTTTATTCTAACAGACGACCAAGGCTATGGTGATTTAGGCTGCAATGGCAATCCATGGATTCAAACGCCAAATATTGATGCTCTTCAAAACGAAAGTGTATCGTTTTCAGATTATCATGTAGGAACCACTTGTGCTCCTAGCCGTGGCGGTTTAATGACGGGTAAATTCAGCAATAATGTGGGGGTATGGCATACCATTATGGGTAGAGAGATTTTGAATGAGAATGAAGCTACTATGGCAGAATATTTTCAAAAAAATGGCTATAAAACCTCCATGTTTGGTAAATGGCATTTGGGAGATAACTATCCTTTCAGACCTCAAGATAGAGGTTTTGACGAATCTGTAATTCATAAAGGCGGTGGTGTAGGACAACAGCCAGACTACTGGAATAACGATTATTTCTCCGATACTTATTTTAGAAATGGTGTGGCAGAGCAATTTGATGGTTATTGCACCGATGTTTGGTTTTCAGAGGCTAAAAAGTTTATAGAGCAGCGTAAGGATGAACCTTTTTTCTGCTATATCGCACTTAACGCTCCTCACAGCCCGTATAATGTTCCTGAAAAATACAGTGCTTTATATGCAGGACAGGAAGAAGTTCCTAATCCAGAGTTTTACGGGATGATAACCAATATTGATGAAAACGTTGGTCAACTCAGAGCTTTTTTAGCTGAGAAAGGATTGGCAGAGAATACCATTTTTATTTATATGTCGGACAATGGTACGGCAGCGGGTGTTTCTTTTGATAAAAATGGCGAAGTGAAAAAGGGATTTAATGCAGGAATGAGAGGAACCAAAGGCTCAGAATATGAAGGAGGGCATCGCGTGCCGTTTATTATGCATTGGCCTAATGGTCATCTTGCCCAAAGAAAAGAGATCAATACGCTGACATCTTATGTAGACTTTTTCCCAACCTTAGCAGATTTATGTGGGATTTCAAGTCCTTCTGCTAAGCTGGATGGCATTTCGCTTAAAAATGTAATTTATAAGAATGAAAATCCAGACAGGGTTTTAGTGGTAGATACGCAGCGAGAGGATGATTTAATAAAGTGGAAACAGCCTTCTATTATGAAAGATAAATGGAGGATGATAGGTGAAAACGAACTCTATAATATTAAAAACGATCCAGGACAAAAAAATAATCTTGCTCAGCTGCATCCAGCTTTAATGGATAGCCTAAAAACGGCTTATGAAACGTGGTGGAAAGGAAGTGAAAAGGCAGCTGCACATATGAGCTTTATTCCTGTTGGAAAGGATATTCCGGAGTTGGTTCAGTTAAATAGCCATGATTTACATACCCCGGTGGGGCACCCTACCTGGTCACAATCTCAAGTAAGAAGTGGTTCGGGAGCTAGGGGTTACTGGCCAATAGAGGTTAAAAATGATGGATTCTACGAAGTGGAACTATGCCGATGGCCAAAGGAGTCTGCTTTAGGTTTAAGAGATGCTGCACCGAAGGGAGATGATATCCCTGGGAAAAATCAATACTTAGAAGGAGAGAAGTGGTTAATTAATGGAGCGGAACTTATCGTGGACAAGGAAACCCATTTTATTTCGCCAAAGAACATAGGCGACAAAGCTGTTTTTAATCTTGAACTAAAAAAAGGAAAGCAAATTATGGAGGCTTCTTTTCGTTTAGATTCTGGCGAGAAAAAACAAGTGTATTATGCTTATATAAAACCAGTTAATGAATAGGATCTCGAAGAGATCTACTTAACTTTTTTTAGATATTCGGTTGGCGTTTTCTTTACAAATTTCTTAAAATATCTATTGAAATTGGATAGGTTATTAAAGCCACATTCGAAACATATTTGTGAAATGTTCAAGTCTGTTTCTAGCAGCAATTTACAGGCATGACCAATCCTGATTTCAAGTAAGAAATTGGTGAAAGTTTTATTGGTTTTGGTTTTGAAATATCTACAAAAAGAGTTGACGCTTAAGTTCGCCACGTTGGATATTTCTTCCAAGCTAATTTCTCTATCAAAGTTACTTAAAACATACTGGTAAATGTTGTCAAGTCGCTCACTGTCAATGGAGTCGTAGGTTTGAGAGAAGCCCAAAGAGCTCAACAATGTATTGTTTGAGTTCTCCGTAATATGAGCCATTACATTGAATAATTTTATTATTCTCTGAAGCCCTTGCGAGTCGTGCAGAGATTCAAATATAAAATTGTTCTGGATGGGGTCGTTGTTTTTTATTTGAATACCTCTGGTTGCTTTTGAGATGATTTCTCTAACAGCCTTCATTTCAGGAAATGAAAGAAAGTCGTTATTGAAAAATGAGGGCAAAAAGTGAATCACAAAAGCATCGGAATAGTTCTGGTCTTCCGTAGTGTCATATCGGAATAAGTGGGGCAAATTAGAGCCGAGCATAAAAATGTCATTTTCCTCAAATGGAGATACAGCATCTCCTATAATAAAAGTGCCCTTACCCTTTCTTATAAGGATAATTTCTATTTCCGGATGGTAATGCCACCTGTTATGATAGACCGGTACTTCATCATGCCTTATGCTAAAGGACTGCTCTATTTTATTCGAAATTTTGAGTAATTGAGCTTTCATTTTTAAACTATTTATGACTTGCTTATATAGTATTACGTATTGCTAATATTTTTACGAATTGTTGTCTTTTTCTGTGGTTATTTTGTTTAAATCTAATAGAGGGACAAATAAAGTAATATTTAATTGTAAATCTGAGAGAAGTGAAAAATTTTCTTAGCAAAAGGAAGTTTTACCTACATTTGAATAAGTCATAGAAATAAAAAATAGGACATTGAGAGCAATTATTCTTAAAGAACCAGGACAGTTTAGTTTTATAGAGCAAGACGAAGTTAAAGCTGAAGAAAACAAAGCAATTGTTAAAATTAAACGAATAGGTATCTGTGGCACAGACTATCACGCGTTTAAGGGAGACCAGCCATTTTTTACTTATCCGAGAATTTTAGGGCATGAGTTAGGGGGCGAAATAGTTTCCATTTCTGAAGGTTCTGCTAAGCACAATTTAAAGGTAGGGGATAAGGTCGCTATAGAACCTTATTTGAATTGTGGAGCATGTCAGGCATGTAATTCTGGACATATTAATTGCTGTGAGAAAATCCAAGTTATTGGTGTTCATTCAGACGGTGGTATGGCAGAATATATCTCTATTCCATTAAATAAAATTCATAAGTCAGATACTATGAGTTTTGACCAGTTGGCATTGGTGGAGACCTTGGGTATTGGTTTACATGCGGTTAATAGGGCTAATTTAAGCCAAGGAGAAAAGGTTCTGATTATTGGGGCTGGTCCTATAGGTTTGGGAGTCGCACAGTTTAGTAAATTGAAGGGGGCACAGGTGTGCATGGCCGATATTTCTACGAGTCGCTTACGTTTTATTGAAAAATTAGGCCTTTCAGAAAGTAGCATTGAGGTTTCTGGTAAGTTAGAAGAGGAAGATTTAAGGGCTGCATTGGGAGGAGAATTGCCATCTGTGGTGATTGATGCTACTGGAAATAAAAACTCTATGTTAAACACATTTAATATTGTGGCTCATGGTGGCCGAGTGGTTTTTGTGGGTTTATTCCAAGGTGACGTCACGTTTTTTGACCCTAATTTTCATAAAAGAGAATTGACGCTGATGTCCAGTAGAAATTGTCTACCAAAAGACTTTAAAGAGATTATTTCTCTGATAGAACGAAAGGTTATTGATACAAATCCGTGGCTATCGCATCGCACTAGTTTCGAGGATATGCCGGATAAATTTGAGAGTTTTTTAGAACCAAGTCAAGAGGTGATAAAGGCTATTATTGAACTTTAGTGTATGGTTTTATGACTAGTCGTCTTCATCCGTATTGGGTTTTTCTGGTGGCAATAAGCGGTTTGATTGCTGCTTTAAGCTGCACTAATGAGGTGAAGACGGGTGAACTGAAGTTTACACAAATATCTTCCAGTCATTCTGGTATCACTTTTAATAATGAAATTATAGAAGACGACTCCCTCAACTTTTACCATAATGAGTATATCTATATCGGTTCAGGTGTAGGGGTGGGTGATTTTAATAAAGACGGTCTTCAGGATATTTTCTTTGGAGGTAGTCAAGTGGAGAGTAAGCTTTATTTAAACAAAGGTAATTTTGAATTTGAAGATGTGACCCTTGCGGCTGGTATTACCCATACCGAATGGATTACCGGGGTGACCGTAGAGGACGTCAATCAAGACGGCTGGGACGACATATATCTTTGTGTTTCACATTTTAGAAATCCGCTCGAGAGAAGAAATCTCCTATTTATAAATCAAGGCACCGCAGAACTCAAATTTATAGAATCTGCTGAAGCTTACGGTTTGGCAGATACCGGTTTTTCGAGCAATGCTGCCTTTTTTGATTACGACAAAGATGGCGATTTGGATATGTATTTGCTTAATCATAAGCTTTTTGAATCACAGCCTAATAGGATAGTAAGGATAGATACTTCTGGGCTATCTGCTTCTGCAGATAAGCTTTTTAGAAATGAGGGTGGTTTAGAGCATCCATTTTTTGTGGATGTGTCTCATGTTGCCGGAATAAAGGAAGATGGTTATGGGCTAGGTGTCGTTATCTCGGATGTTAATCAAGATAACCTTCCAGACATTTATGTCGCAAATGATTACTTAAGCAATGATTACCTCTGGATTAATAATGGCAAAGGTGGATTTGAAAATCATATAAATACGGCTACCAGGCATCAAAGCTTTAGCAGTATGGGGGTGGACATTGCTGATATTAACAACGATTTGCTGCCCGACATTGGCGTACTGGATATGATGCCAAATACCAACGAAAGGAAAAAGATGATGTCTTTGGGCTTCAGTCCAGATAAGTATGATATGCAAAGAAGAGCAGGCTATCATCACCAGTACAGTAGAAATATGCTTCAAGTGAATCAGGGAATTCCTTCAGGGAATGTTCCTGTTTTTTCGGAGGTAGGTCAGCTCGCTGAAATATCTGAAACAGATTGGAGTTGGAGTATTCTTTTTGCCGATTTTAACAATGATCGCTGGAAAGATATTCACATTTCAAATGGCCTAGGGAAAGATTTAACGAATAATGATTTCATTTCTTTTACCAGTGAAGAGCTGTCGAAGCAGTCATTTTTTGGTGGTTCCTCCGAACGTGGTGTTTCACAAGAAGAGGTAATAAAATGGACAAAACAGCTGGATAAATTTGGCTCGGTAAGCGAGCAGAATTTCCTCTTTGTCAATGAAAAGGATTTAAATTTTACAAATAAATCAGAGCTTTTAGGAAAAGGAGAAAAGTCTGTTTCTCAGGGGGCTGCTTACGCCGATTTTGATAATGACGGAGACTTGGATTTGGTGGTCAATAACATGAATCAAGAGGCCTTCATTTATAGAAACGAACTAAGAGGAACAGAGAAAGATTCTACGAATAATTTCTTAAGAATTAGACTGGAAGGGCTTGCAGGTAACGTAAATGGAATAGGTGCCAAAATATTGGTGTATTCTGGAGAAGATAGCCAGATTTTTGAGGAAACATCTACCAGAGGTTATGCTTCGAGTGTAGATAAAAGGATTCATGTAGGCTTAGGAGAACTACAAAATGCAGACTCAGTAAAGGTGCTTTGGAGTTCGGGGAAGCTTAGTTTTTTGGTAAACATAAAGGCAAATCAGGAAATTGTCATAACGGAAAAAGAGGCTAAAGACGCTTCATTTTGGCGTTTTTTAAAGGGAGCTACGCCACTTTTTAAAGAACTTTCTTCTGGAAGCTTTGAGCCACATAAAGAAAATATTTTTTCTGATTATTCTTTAAGAAGAATGCAGCCACAGAAATATTCTCAACTTGGACCTGCCATGGCAAAAGCAGATGTAAACGGTGATGGATTAGAGGATATTTTTATTGGCGGAGCAAAGGGCCAAGAATCTATAATTTATATCCAAAATAAGCAAGGCTTTTTTGCGAAAAACAGTTTGGCTGGAAGTCTTGAAATGGAAGATTTGGATGCCGCCTTTTTAGATTTAGACAAAGATGGCGACTTGGATTTAGTAACTGTAGGCGGAAGTACAGAGTTGTCGGGTTCTGGACAGCAGAAAGTATCCGTTTATTTGAACGATGCTAGGGGTGGTTTTAAGCTTACAGAAAATATTTTCCCAGAGAACTTTAAAGTGTTTTCGTCCACGATAGACGCCATGGATTATGATAACGATGGCGATGACGATCTCTTTATTGGTGGGCGTATAGATAACGCTATTTTTCCAAGCAGTCCAGAGAGCTATTTGTTTGAAAATGTAAACGGAAAATTTAAAGATATTACTTCTCTAGATTTGAAACATGTAGGAATGGTTACAGATGCCGTTAGTTTGGATTTTGATCAAGATGGCTTGCAAGACCTTGTGCTCTGTGGAGACTATATGGAGCTGGAGTTTTTTAAAAATACAAGAAAAGGTTTTAAGCGTTTAACGCAAGAAACAGGATTAAAAGGGAATCATGGTTGGTGGAGAAGTTTGAAACTGGCTGATTTGGATAATGACGGTGATTTAGATATTGTGGCTGGTAATTTTGGAGACAATAATAAATATCATGTTTCAGCATCTCGTTCGGCTTACTTGTTCGCAAAAGATTTGGATAATAATGGCATTAAGGAGCTTATTCCTGCTTATTTCATCAAGGGTATTAAGGGTCAATATGAACTTTACCCGGATTTAAGTAGAGATCAGTTCGCGGAGCAAACGCCTAAAATAAGACAGGGTTATGCCAAATATGAAGCTTATTCTAAAGCAAACTTGAACGAAATTCTAGATTACTTTGGTAGGGAAGATCTAACGGAATTAAAGTGTGAATACTTAAGTACGGCATGGTTTGAAAACTTGGGAGGGGGGAAGTTCATGAGGCATGCATTGCCCAAAGAAGCACAGTTTGCCCCTGTAAACGCCATAGAAATAACGGATGTAAACGCGGATGGTTTTGTTGATATCATTTTGGCAGGGAATGAATATCATACAGAGGTGAGTACTGGCAGATCGGATGCTTCCTATGGAACAGTTTTAATAAATCAAAAAGGGAAAGGATGGCTTTCTATGCCTTCTTATTCTTCAGGATTATTTCTAAAAGGTGATGTGAGGTCTATGAAACTCATAAATGAGGGGCAAAACCTGATAGTAGGTGCCAATGACAGCCCCATTAAATACTACAGTTTACGTAATTCTGATATCAGATAAGTTCAAGTAAAAGCATAAATGCTAAAATGGTATTATGTTATGCTCGAATTATGGTAAATATCCACTTCTAAATGGTATAATTTTGTTATAGATTAATATTAGACAAAGAAAATATGATGGAGTATATTTTTTGTTAATACTATATTGTTTTGATGTAATAGGTTACATATAATGTTTAGTTAATAGAGTTAAAGATTACAAAAAGAGAGATTTTCTCTCTTTTTGTGTGTCTTAAGCATTCAAAAAAAGTATGAAAAAAATAGCATTGACGCTTTTATTATTGGTGGGTTTTGTATCCGCATTTTCTCAGGAAAGATACCGAGAAGACTGGGACCTTATCGCTCAGAAATATGAGATTCCTGAGTGGTTTAAAGATGCCAAATTTGGTATTTTCATTCACTGGGGTGTGTATTCTGTTCCAGCTTATGGCTCAGAGTGGTATGCTCGTAATATGTATATAGATGAAAATTCTAATACTTCTTATCATGGCAATAAGGGCAAGCAAGGGCCATCAGATGATTATTTATATCATGTAAAGACTTTTGGGCATCCTAGTAAATTTGGCTACAAAGATTTTATACCCATGTTTAAGGCGGAGCAATTTGATGCCGCTGAGTGGCTAGATATCTTTGAGAAGTCTGGTGCAAAATACATTGTGCCTGTGGCGGAGCATCATGATGCTTTTGCTATGTATAACTCCTCTTATACGATTTGGAATTCGGTGGATATGGGGCCTAAAAGAGATATCATAGGCGAGCTTAAAAAAGAGACAGCAAAGAGGGGAATGAAGTTCGGGGTATCTTCACACTTGGCCTTTAATCAAGACTTTTTTAATAAGAAGCCAGAGTTGGGAAATACCGCTCCTAAGTATGAGCAATTGTACGGTCCAATAATGAAAAGTAGTAATGAAGCTCCCACTGCCGAGTTTAAAGATATGTGGATGAAAAGAACTACCGAGTTAATTGATAACTATCAGCCAGATATTTTGTGGTTTGACTTTGGCTGGGACAGACCCGAGTACGCCGATGAGCACTTGAAATTGACCTCTTACTATTATAATAAAGCTCTTGACTGGAACAAAGAAGTAGTATTGCAGGGCAAAAATCATAAGTATGAGTCACTGGCAGAAGGAGCCTATGTGCATGACATGGAAAGAAGTAAATCTGCTGTGATTAGAGACTTTTTCTGGCAAACAGACACTTCAGTTGGTAAAAATTCATGGGGTTATGTGAGCAACTGGGAGTCTAAAGAAACTAATACGCTGATAGATGATTTAGTGGATATTGTAAGTAAAAACGGAAGTATGCTATTAAATGTTGGCCCGAAAGCTGACGGAACTATTCCTTACGACCAACAGAAGGTTTTACTAGAAATGGGCGATTGGTTGAAAGTAAACGGAGAAGCTATTTACGGTAGCCGACCATTCAGTATTTACGGCGAAGGCCCTACAAAAATAGTAGAAGGACACCTTTCTGAAGGAAACAACAAAGACTTAGGTGCTGAAGATATCAGATACACCATGCAAGGGGAGCAGCTTTATGCTTTCTTTATGGAGTGGCCAAAAAGCAACGAAATATTAATCAAGACCTTAGCAAAAGGGAACCCTAATTATACGGCGAAAATTAACGCTATCACCATGATGGGTTCTGACGAAACTATCAAGTTTAAACAAACTAAGGAAGGATTAAAAGTGATTTTACCTTCTTACAGACCATGCGATTTTGCTTATGGTCTTAAGATAAATTAAAGAAACTAAGGAGTAAAAGGATTGATTGAATAAGACCCTTCTCCTGGTAAGGTAAGAGGTTGTTTCACGATAGTGAAACAGCCTCTTTATTTTTAAAGGCTGTTCCCGTTTTGTAGTATTGTTTCCGCAATAACCTTATGCCGGCTGGCCTTTTTGAGGTGATTTAAGAATAATCAAACAGCCTTGTTATGAGCTTAATGAACCTTAACTCCTTAATGATTAAAAATCTAAAACCCCCGCCAAAACCAAACATCTCCAAACTGCTTCTGCAAGCCCTTTAATTCCCCAAACAGCTTTTTATATTTTACCTGCGTTTTCTGGAGCTTTGAAATGTCATGCATTTGGTTGGGGTCGTTTTTTAGGTGAAAAGGCTTGATGGTATTTGCTCTTGGATAGACTATGAGTTTGTATCCATCAATTCAACACCATAAATTGATTAAGGATACTTGTTCCGTTTTGGTCGGTAATGCTGAGTAAATGAGTGCCTCTTGTAGGGGCTATCTCAATTTTATGAATGCCATGCGTTTCGGTTAGGTATTCATTATCCATTTGCCAATATAGTACAGCTTCTTTTTGGGCATGTACAGCTTCAAAAATCACTTTTTCTCTTTCGTTTCCGAGGTTGATTGGAACATATATTTTCGAAAGGTCTTTAGGGTAAATCAATGCAAATCCAGTACTAAAATTATTGCATTCAGATAAATAGGGAGGGGGAGAGAGGTAAGTAGGGTGCTTTTTCTGATAATACCAGGCCATTTGAGGCGGTAATACAAACCACTTTTTTTTATGCATTTCATTTATTGCATAGCACGAACTATTCACTTGGTATTGGTCGGTTTTATCTAGAAATATTTCTTTGTGATAGGGGCAAGAGGTGATTTTAAGATTTGATGCAGGCACATATATTACATCAAATTCTGGGCAAGCATCTGACCAGATATAGGAGCTTTGTTTGCATATTTTTAAAGGAAAGGTTGGTTCCTTGGAAGGTTTATGACCCGTTTCAGAAACCAACTGTTCAAAAACATCAAATAAAACGGGTGCTGCTACGGTAGTTCCGGTCATATTTGGTCGGCCTTCGCCATCTGCATTTCCTACCCAAACAGCCACCACATATTTCGAATTAATGCCAACGGCCCACGCATCTCTGAAACCATGACTGGTTCCCGTTTTCCATGAAATACTGTTTGACTTGAAATTTTGCCAACCCGCTTCTGATTCTGGTCTTACTACTTCTTTAAGAGCATTTAATGTTTGATACGTGGCCCAAGTGTTTGCATACTTGACCTCATGTTTTACATTTTGAACATTTTTGATAAATGTGCTTTCAAGAAAATCGTTTTGATTCTTTTTAGGATAATTTAATTGCCTCGCCATATTGGCGTAAGCTTGAGCAAGTTCCATCAAAGTAATTTCACCGCCACCAATGATCAATGAAAGACCATAATGACTGCTGGATTGTGTAAAATGCTGAAAACCATAATTTTCTAGTACATTTTTAAACTTTTGAACACCAAATGTTCTCAGCATATGAACAGCAGGGAGATTGAGCGAGCGAGCAAGTGCCTCATCTGCAGGAACTGCTCCTTCATAGTCTCTACTATAATTTTCAAAGGCTTTTAAAGGAACATCGGGAAGTAAAGTTTTGGGCAAAATGTAGCCTTCATCTAACATTTTTTGATACAGAAATGGCTTTAAAATACTTCCGCTACTTCGTGGAGATTGGATGATATCCACCATGTTAGCGTGTTCGTTTTTGGGGTCATTGGCATTACCAACATAAGCCAAAATTTCAGCATTTTCGATAGAAACCACGATACAGGCAAGGTTATGTATTTCTTGAAGTCTTAGCTGATTATGATGCTTGGAAACTACATTATTAACATGTTCTTGGAGCTCATTCTTCACTGTAGTTATTACCTTTTTGCCTTTTGATTTTTTATCTGCCAAATCTAAAAGATGGGGTGCAAACTGAGGCAAAGCATTTGGTTTTTGGGGAAGAAGTTCTTCCAAGGCCAACATATAGCTGCTTTCGTCAATTACATTGTTTTGCCATAATTTATACAATAAACGATTCCTTTTTTTAAGAAGAATTGATTGGTTTTTACCTGGATAAATGAGCGACGGAGCGTTGGGTAAAACGGCCAGAGTTGCCGCCTCTGACCAAGAGAGTTCAGACGGTTTTCTTTTGTAATATCGCCAAGCGGCGGCCTCAATACCAACTACATTTCCACCGAAAGGTGCGTTGGAAACATACATGGCTAATATTTCTTCTTTTGAATAGCCTAATTCTAATCTGGTAGCAAGAATAAGTTCTTTCAGTTTCTGAAAATAGGAGCGTGCGGGGTTTCCACTTGCCAGTCGAATGGTCTGCATGCTTATAGTGGAGCCGCCACTGTGTATGCCTCCTTTTTTTAAATTTTGTCTAGCTGCCCGCAAAAGTGAAAAAGGATTGAAACCTGGATGCCAATAAAAATATTCGTCTTCAAAGTGTGTAACAGCCAAAGCAATTTTATCAGGAACGATTTCAATCTCTGGAAATCGCCACTGCCCATCAGCGGCAATTGAACCACCTAGAAGGATGCCTTCGGAGCTTTCTATGATGGTAGAAGTAGGTTTGTCGAATAAAGGTCTTGGCAATGCAAAACCCAGATACCAGACTGAACTTACCATCAATAGGCTGACAATGCTCCAATATTTGACCTTTTTTATCATTAATCAACCGATGCTCTTCCACCAACCACAATGGCCTTCACGTCATCATTGTACATGGCTTGGCACTGAACCGCCGGCAAAATATAAGAGCCTTTATATGCTGCATTTAATAAAACTACAAAGGTTTTAGATTGGCTCTTTTTCAGGTCAAAATAAGTATAAATCCTGTCATCTCGTATGTCTTGATAGGTAGCAGCGTCACTTTGAGTAAATGTAGTCCCCTCATTCATTCTTTGATTGATGATTTCCCAACCTGATGGAAATAATTGACTTAGAGCAAGGTTGCTATAATCGCCAATGGTATTGGGATTACTAATGGTAACCACTGCTTTGAAATCTGTCCCTTGCCTTAGTTTTGAAATATTTAGCACCTTATTATCCATATCCTTATATAAAATCTGCATGGTAAGATTTTTTTGCTGCGGCTCTACATTTTCTCTTACAGGAATTCCCGAATTCACTAAACTGACAAATAACTTAGCTCCTGTGGTATTGGTTATGGAAACTGTTCCTTTTTTGAGAGGTAGTTCTAGCCCGGTTGAAGATACTTTGGAAGAATTATACACCTGTTTTTTTCCATTCAGCGTATACTCGAAATTCAGATTTTTGCTAGGCTTATCTCCTAAGAATTTGGCAATGGCCATGAGCGAGAATGCTGTTGAATGAGTACTTAACCATTTGTCAGTATTAAGTCTAGCAGATAAGGATTTTAGCACAACGCTAGCTAATGCATTATCTTTGAGGAGCGTATACGTTTCCAATTTCATTGCCAAATCTCTTTCTTCTGACCCATAAGTGAAAGAGGCATAATAACTGGACTTTGTACTTTCCTTTATCTTCAATAACTCCCGAGCAATATCCCTTTTTCCGAGCAATGCGTAGGTAGCTGCAAGTCTGTTTGCTGCCAAAGCCCCTAGATTCTCCGTATTTCTTAGTCGGTTCATAGAACCTAGGTTTGCTTTATTGGCCAAAGCCAATGTAAATAATCTGTAAGCTTGAGCCAATTGGTGTTGTTCTAAACTGACCCATCGCTCAGATGCCGTAGCATTCCATTGGTCAGCTCTCAAAGATTGATATTTAATCCAATTCGTTTTTAAACCAGTAGGTAAGGCATACCCTTTTTTCTCAGCTTCAATTAAAAAATGCCCTGCATAGGAACTTCCCCAATCATCAGCAATTTGTGCATTTGGCCAATAACCAAGCCCTCCATTACTCATTTGAAATGACTTCAAGCGAGCTATAGCAGCTTTGATGTTTTGTTCAATCTCCTTTTGTTCTTTCGGCGAAAGTTCAATGAGGTTTCCTAAAAACAATTGTCCCAATCCTGTAGAACTTATCTGTTCCACACAGCCATGTGGGTAAGAAATTAGATAATTAATTCGTTTAGATAGATTAATTGGAGGGGCTGTTGATACTTGCAGTTCAATTTTGGAAGCCCCTAAGATTCCAAATGGCTCAAATTGAAAAGACTCCGATTTTCCACTTTCCAATATCTTATCCGCCTTTTTAGTAATAAGAGGATTTGGCAATCGTATAGGTATTTCAATTTCCTCATAGGAACTAAAGGAGCCCGACTTCACGGTTACTTTAACCTGTCCAGTACCTAATTCTTCATTGACCCTAAGCGGGATATTTAGAATGGTTTCCGCATTTTTATTCAAATTAACGTCATAAGATTTATTATCCGACTGAAGCAATTTATTGGTGCTAAACGTTACAGTGGCTCGCGTGATATTTGGCTCTGCAAAAATTGTGATTGGTACATTTATGTTTTCGCCAGGGCTCAGAACCCGTGGTAAAGTGGCCGTTAACATTAGAGGTTTGCGAACCAACAAGTTTTGCTCGGCTTGACCGAACTGATTCTTTTGATTCCCAGCAACCACCATAATCTTCACACTTCCTAAATAATTTGGTAGGTTAATTTTATGATTTCTACTGCCGTTTTTGCCTAAGGTGAAAGGTCCCAAATATATAACAACAGGTTTGAACCTATTTACTTTTCCTTTGTCCAGAGCTTGCACGGCTTCGTCACCACCTCCAATAGCATAAATATTGGCAAATTTACCATTAAAGGCACCTAAAACAGATTGATATAAATCCCAAGTTTTTACTCCTAAGGCCTCTTTTTGATTGAAATGGCTCCAAATGTTTGGTGTTTTGAAACTTGTAATATCCAATAAACCTTCATCCACAATTGCCAGTGTATAGGTCATTTCTTTCCCCATTTTTTCCTTCACGGCTATCGTAAAGTTTTTTTGTGGTTCCACACTCTTAGGTGCACTTATGATGGGTTCCAAATGTGAGTTTTGGTCATTTACCATTATCGGCGTTACACCAAACATTCTAATAGGCAAGTCATTAGCGGTTTGATAATGTGGCTGAATGAGTGAAATTGAAGCATACACATTCGGCCGCATCTCTGGTTTTATCGCTATCTTAATCTTCGTTTGTCCGGCTTCGGTTTTAATCCATCGCTTTTCCAAAATAGCAGTACCGTTCTCTATACTTAAAAGAATTCTACCTTCTTCATGAGTCGGTATAACGATTTCAGCAGTTTCTCCTACTTGATAGATTTCCTTGTCGGTTTTAAAAGCCAATATTGAGGCGTCTTCCCCTATATTTCCACGAGATCGCCAATTAGGCCAATCGATGGATAGTAATTGTGCTGCACTGTGCCCACTTTCGGAATCTTCAATTCTTAAAAAATATTTACCCCAATCATCATTTTCTACTTTGATAGCATAGGTTGCTTTGCCATTAACGGTTGTTAAGGTTTCGGTGGAAATAAGCGTGCTATATTCACTAGACATAAACTCCACCTGCTCGTCTTCTTGAGAATACCACCACCTGCTTTTTAATCTATAAAGGGATACCTTGATTTCTTTATTATTTAAGGCTTGCCCACTGGAATTGATATTTAGCACCGTGATTTTATGATTTTTGCCTGTCTCTAACATTTCCCAATCCTTACTACTATAATCAATGTGAAAACCTACATATGAAGTATATGGAGAATATTCTATGCTGGAATAGTTGGTACTGAAATCTCCGCCTTTTTCAAATACCTTAGTGAAAAGACCTACTTTGAGCTTCCCAGATGGCAATTGAGAAAGCTTCATGTTTAAAGGAAAACTCGCGGTTCCATTAGAATTGATTTTGCCGTCGAAAACTACAAGTTCTTCCTGTTTGAAATCTTTGGTGGGGTCATCAAAAATGAAATTTGGATATTTTGAAAAACTCGTTTCTTGTGGAAAGAAAGAAGCCGTCACATTCGTTCTAAGATCGGATGCTTTTGAGCCATTTAACCAAGCCACTTTTAGATTGGTAGTATTGGTTTTATTGCTAAGTTCTTTATTCTCAAAATCAAGATTTATTTTTAACTTATTGGGCTTAATTGTTTCAATGTTAATGTTTTTATAGAACTCAAAATTTCCTGCTACAGCCTTTACGTACCACCTGCCGGTTTTAGCATTTTCAGGCGTTTTTAGTTTAAAGACATAGAAACCATTTTGGCCATTGGTACGAACAGTTTGTTCATATAGTTGATTATCTGGAGAGTAAAACTCAATCCTTAAAGGATAATTATTAGGAATTTCTTTTAAGTTGTTTTGAAGTATACAAGTGACATAAATACTGTCGCCAGGCCTCCAAACCCCTCTTTCTCCATAGATAAATCCTTTTAGGCCATCTTCGGGGATAGTACCGTCGATAGGAAAACGACTCATGTTTATGGAATTACCCTCACCTAATTTTAAGTAGCCTTTTTCATTGTTTTTGGTAGCAACCAAAATAAAAGGTTTCTCTTTTAATTTAAGTTTATAAAATCCATCACTGTCTGTTTTTCCATCGCCAATAAGCCTTCTTTGGTAGTTATATACCTTAATGTTTACCCCATCCATTGGCTTGGTGTCAAGAAGATTTGAAACACTTACATCCAGCTCTTTTTCACCAGATATCTTTGCTATTATACCGAAATTAGATGCCAAAATATTTCTGGATTGAGACTTCTCAGAAGTATAATAAGAGACATCGAAAGGGTCATCTCTTTTGCTCCATTCGTATCCCTCAGGATAGAAATAATCGTCGTAATATTCCTCACTTTCAAATACAGACCAATCCTCATTTGGTTTAGACATGACCACCTGGGTTTGTTTTGTCGTTTTTTCAAAACAAGCCATATTAGATAGATGAGGTGCCATGTTCAGCTGAACCTTATAAATGGCTCCTGGTTCTGGTTCAATAAATGCAGCTAAATCAAGACTAAATTTGTTTTTATGATTCAGGTTTACATTTCCCGTTTCTTTGAAAATAATATCTTTATCAAAAACAGGGGAAGCTACTTCTCTTAAATTGTAACTGCCGTTGATATCATTCTGTTGAAAAAACTGTAAAATATTATCTTCATAAATTTTATAAATCTGAACATTAACTCCTTTAAGACCAATGGTTTCAAATGGAAATAACAATTGATTCGATTTAGGGATTATATTTCCGTTACCCAGCAAGATAATTTGAGGCAAACTGCTATCAAAGGTCAATTCTTTTCTAAACTCTCCTGCTAATTCTTTGTCCTCGAAATTTTTTACTCCTCGGTCTATAATAAGTTCAAACGTACCGGCAATTCCTTCATCTGTATAAATCCTAATCTCATTAAGATAAACTTCCATTTGGCGTATTGCTGGCAAATCATCTTTAAATCTAATCAGGCCATTTAAATCCTGATTCATAAGGGCATCAGAAAAGCGAATGCTTGTGAAATTTTCTATTTTCGATGAGTTTTCAACCGACAGTATTTGATAACTATCTAATGCTGGAATGAGAAATGATTTTTCGAAGTTTCTATCGATGTCAATTGGCTCCCCGTCAACTAGAACTTCTAATTTCATGTCGTCCGTTTCTCTTCTAATGCTATCTACAACAAACTGATGTTTAGTGCCTTCGCTATTTGATTCCCATTGAATCTTTAAGGATCCTTTTTTTAATTTTATCTTTAGGATTTGGTCTAATTCTTCGGTATTTAACTGGTCTGCTGTGAAAAGCGTACCTGAGAATTTATTTATAATCTTATCCGTCGAATTATAAGGTTCCATCCCATCAATTTCCAATGAAAAGTCTTGTTCTATTACTTTTAGTTGGTAAGAAAAGGAAGAAAATTTGTTGTCAATATTTGGAACAATTTCATCAAGTTCCAATCCTATTTCATAGACTTGCCCATTTTTTAGATTTTCGTTTGGTTTAAATATCAAGGTTCTGGCATCTTCTGCCAGGCTTAAATTTCCTTCAACTTTGGGTGAAATATGGAATATGTTTTGTTCAAATTCTCCTGGGCTTTGTTGGAGTTTTATTCTAATTTCCTCATTCTTTCTGATTTCTCCAGAGGTATAAGCTGCCACATAGGGAGCAAATGAACTATCAAGAGTCATCAATTCTTTTTTGAGTTCATTTGAGCCGCTGCAACCAGCCAAAAATAAACCTAAAAGTATCAGAGCTTTTTTCATTAAATTCATAGGTTTAGATTTCGCGTTAATTGCGTTAATATAGAGATTTCTAATCACTCATTGTTATCAGCCATTTATAATTATGCATACTTTTTTTTGAGAAAACTTAATAGTTAAAATAAGATTTTTAAATAGTTGATAAACAAATTGTAGCAATGGATATTTTTGCTTGGATTTTCACTTTTATGCTTCCGATTTACAGATTCATATAAGCTAAAACCAACTCATCTCCATACTGCTTTTGCAAGCCCTTTAATTCCCCAAAAAGTTCTTTTTTTAGTTTAAAGCTTTAACCAATCAATGGCCTCGAATATAGTTTCCGCAATAACCCTATGCCCAGCCGTCAATGGATGAATGCGGTCTTGGCCAAAAGAAATGGTGGCGTTTTCTAAAACGGGATGGTAAGTGTCTATTGTTTTGAGTACATTCTTGTGGGTATAGGTAGAAATAAACGATGCATAGCGACTAATAACCTCAGAATTGTATTTATAATAAGGCTCTTTATAGCTGTAGCTATCCAATGGCAAATCGCCATTAGGCTTCATGCCCGTTTCCATAAAAGGCGTAGGAGTGAGCAGAATTACTTTGGCTCCCGTTTTGGCGATGGTTTTAACAGCCTTTGCAATTCCTTTTTTATACGCTTTAAAGCGTTTCTGGTCAAATGGGCTATAAATAGCATCATTTATACCATAATAAAGAAAGCAAACATCAAAATGGTCTTCTGCTAAAATACTGTCTAATCTGTCAAAAAGATAAGGTCGTTTAGGATCATGAAATGCTTCTGAAAGCCCGGAAACAGTTTCACTACTTTTCCCAAAGTTCACTAAATCAAACTTAGTCGATATTGGAGTATTTTCCCTCAGGAAATCTATATAACCACCATTAGCAGTTATGCTATCGCCTATAAAGGCAATTTTCTTTTTCTTCGTATTCGCGTAAGCAGGAATGCTAAGAACTGCCAAGCTGGCTATAAGAAAGTCTCTTCTTTTCATAGTGTTGTTTATGTACTTTGGGGAATTTTAGAGAATATGCCTGAATAACTAAAGTGGCAACTTTTTCCATAATCTCATAACGGCAATAACCTTTTCAACGCTCGCTTTTCAGCGGGAACTTCATTTTTTTTCGAAAAAAAACGAATCAAAAAAAACAGCACCCTGTAAACTCACACCAACAAATTTTAAACCAAGGAATTGTTTGGTTACATCTAAATTGAAAATTTGTTAGTGCTCAAACAGTACAGGGCGATATTGGGAATATTTATTTTATCTCCCAAGTTTGACAGCAAAAAGTAAAAATCACATGCAAATCGGCTTTCTAATTAAATCTGGGAGGTTTTTTTGTTCCTCAAGCCAAAAGTGTGGTGCGAAAACTTTAGGTTAACTTACTTGTTTTATGATGATTATGTGCTATAATTTTACATTATGGCACATTTAAGACTTGACAATAAAGGCGGCGAAAAATACTTACGGATCGTGAGGTCTGTTCGTAAAGATGGCAAGGTTGTCAAGGAAACACTTTATAGCCTTGGTAAGGTGAGCGATTATAGTGCTGAGCAGCTAAAGCGAATAGGTTCAAGGTTTTTTGAACTAGGTGGTGGCGACCCTCGTGAATTGTTTAATTCTAATGTTGAAGAGTTAGGTCGTTTTAACTACGGTTTTTATCAAGTATTCAGGAAAGTCATTGGCCATTATGGTCTTGAGAGGGTATTTCAATCTATTGGGCGTAAGCATAAACTTCAATATGATTTATATAACGCTGTGATGTTAATGACTTTGGAGCGTCTTCATGAACCTTCCAGTAAACGCAGTAATTATTATCATCAAGAGGACTATTTGGGCTTGCAGCCTGTTGAACTTCATCATCTATATCGTTCATTGGACTACCTGGCAGACAATCAATCACATATTCAAAAAGTGATTTACCAAAAAGGGCGTGATCTATTTAATCAATCGCTCGATGTCGTTTTCTATGATGTGACCACTTTTTACTTTGACAGTGAGGTAGAAAAGGAAGGTGAGTTACGTCAAAAAGGCTTCTCAAAAGATGGTAAAATAGGAAATACTCAGGTGCTATTCGGGATGTTAATAGACAAAGACAAACAACCCATTGCTTATCGAGTTTACAAAGGCGACACCTTCGAGGGGCATACTTTTAAAGAAGCATTACTTCAATTAAAGGAGGAATATTTAATAAAGGATATTATTGTGGTAGCTGACAGAGGCATGCTTAGCAAGGCAAATCTAGAGCTGACAACTGGACATGGCTATGATTTTATCATCGGTGAGCGATTGAAAGTTTTGCCAGAAAAGATAAAGACTTTTTTGACTAACCTTGAGAATTACGAAAAGCTCTGGGTTTATACCCAAGATGGGCAAGAGGTACAAATCAGGTACACGAGTATGGAGTATCAAGACCGAAAGATAATCTGTACTTACAGCGAAAAACGTGCTCAAAAAGACGCAAAAGACAGAGAAGAAAAACTTCAAACGGCCGAACAATTGCTTAAAAACCCAAGTTTACTCAAAAAGAAAGCACAGCATTATTACCTGAAAGAAACCGAGGCAAGCAAGTTTGAATTAAACCAACAAAAGATACTTGAAAGTAAACGATTCGATGGCTTTCTGGCCATTGCCACCAGTGCAAAAGAGCTAAATATTGAAGCCGCCTTAGATCATTATCGACACCTTTTTCAAATCGAGCATAGCTTTAGAACCTACAAGAGTTATCTGGAAACCAGACCGATGTTTCACTGGACAGACAAAAGAATAGAAGGGCATATCGGCCTCTGTTACCTCACCTACACTTTATTGACCTACATCCAAAATAAACTCAAAAAAGTAAATCAAAAACTAAGTGAAAATCAAATAAGAGAAGCTATAAGTCAAATGCAGATAAGTTTGATAAAAGCCCACGACACTCAGTTTTACCTAAGGTCTGCAAGCAAACCCCATGTCGACCAACTCTCCAACCTATTGGGCCTTAAAAAGCTCCCCAACATGCTACCAAAATCGGAAATTCATAACTATCTATAGTAGAGCATATTAAAAGAAAAGTGTGGTGCGAAGCCATTTTTGCATATACCTGTATATCAGATATTTAACTCATTTAGCTGTCAAACTCAGGAAAAAACGAATCAAAAAAAACAGCACCCTGTAAACTCACACCAACAAATTTTAAACCAAGGAATTGTTTGGTTACATCTAAATTGAAAATTTGTTAGTGCTCAAACAGTACAGGGCGATATTGGGAATATTTATTTTATCTTTTCCCTAGAAATATAATAGTTACAAAACTACCTCAATCTGCGGGTTCTCTTCTGTAAATTTAGCGGCTTCTGCCTTATTTACTTGACTATGCCAAACATAAATATGTTTTAGGTTTTCATGGCCTTTAAAAGAGTTTAAACCTTTATTTGAAACAGGGTTGTCATTCAAATTAACGGCATTCAAATATTTGAGTGAGGCTAGTTTTGGAAGAAAAGAGTCTTCAATTTTATTTCCATTCAGTTTGACCTTTTCTAGGTTCTCTAGTTGGCTAATGTCTTGAATCTCTGAACTTGAAAGGGCTGCATCCGCTAGGTTAAGCCAAACGATGTTTTTGGCCAAAGGTAAAAGTCCTTTTACATCTATTTTATCCCTCAGCCTATTTCTGTCAATCGCAATATCAAGCATTAAAGGCTCATGATTCATCACTCTAAAAGTAAAGCCTCCTTTTTCAATTTCGGGTAACAAACTCAGGTCTGCCTTTGCAGGAATATTAGGATTATAGCTTGCCAAATTATTTTCACCGCCAGGTGTAGCTTTTTTATAGCCCAGGTATACTTCTACATTGTCTAGAACTTCTTTATGGTTTTCCAAGCCTAAAAAGGCCACCTCTTTGTTCACCGCATCATTTGTAATCCACCATTTCAAAATGGCTAGTTCTTCTTTGGTCAGTGGCGTTTTGCCATCCGTTGGCATAAATTCCTCATGCTCTTTTTCTAATGTGACTCTTCGGATTATTTCACTTTCTTCTATTTTTCCTGACACCAATATGGGCCCATTTTTACCGCCTTTTATGATGGTTTCATAAGAGCTAAGTACCAGTTCACCCTTCTTTTTACCCGATTGATGGCACTGTGTGCATTTTTTGTCCAAAATGGGTTGAACCAAATCCTCAAAGACCAATACATCTTCTATTTTTTCCGGTATTTCTCTTTTGGTTTCTGTTAAAGTAGCCAAGGTTAAATATTCTGTACCGTGGGTCAGGTTTCCACCCTGGTGACCCACATAGCTCATCAGTGCCACTATGCTTAGAAACAAGACGGAAGTGGCTTGTTTAGGCACCTTAACCATAGATTTTCCCTTTTCGCTTAATAAGAAAAGCAGGATTAAACTAATAGCCGTTAAGCCTATGCCACTCCATTTATGGTTCTCTAATAATTGATAGGAGTAATCCCCTGATTTTGATAAAAGCCAACCCAAAAAACAGGCCGCAATCCCCGAGAGTGAACCTAAAAGAAGGGCCAGTTCTGTTGCTTTCCCAAAGTTATTATATTTTGGAAAATAAGAAGCCAAATGAAAAATGCCTGCTATTAATAAGAAGCCAATAGGCAAATGCACCACCAATGGGTGCATTCTCCCAAGAAAAGTACTTATATCCAGTAATATCATTTTAGACGCGAGTTAGTTTAATGGGTGCGGTATGGTTGGCGTTCCATTGGCATACATAAATGCTGTCGTCCTCATCTATACAGACATCATGACCGTGAGCAAAAATTGGATTCTTTAGGTTGGTGGTAGCCTGCAGTTTACCTGCTGTATATTTAGGTGCTTGTCCGCCAGGGTTACTAATTACCTTATTGTTTTGGTCTAGTATGGTCACAAATCCAGAGTCGCCCCAATTTGTTTTGCCTTCCTCGTCTTTGCTCCAACATACGCCTGCATAAATGTTTTGATGATGCAATACAGGTCTGCATACGTGCATACCCGGTAAGTCAATTCTCTCAATAAATTGACCGTCTAGGGTGAAAACCTTAAAGCAGTTTTCATTTCTTGAGGTGCAAATCAAAGTTGGCTTTGCAGGGTTTCTTAAGTCTATGGCCACCCCATGTGCATTAGATAGGTTGTGCTCTTTGTTCTCATTATGATGACCACCAAAATGCCTGATGTATTGGCCTTTACTATCATACTGAATGATATAATCGCTGCCGTAACCGTCTGCTACATAGATGTCTCCATTTGGTGCTACGGCAGTTTCTGTAGGCATGAAAGGTTCGTCTTCTCGGTAAATACCAATGGTTTTAGGATGTCCTAGGGCAAATTGCAACCTGCCATCTAAATCCGTTTTAACCACTTGACCAGCTTGCTTTTCATACTTTCCCGTTTTGTTTTGAAACCATCCGCAGTCGGTAATAAGTAAAAAATCTTCTCCTTGGTCTTTACCAATGGAAAGTCCGTGGCCACCAGGAAAGGCGTGTCCCCAAGTGTCTAGGAGTTTTCCAGATTTATCAAAAATCAGGATGTTGTTATTGGTATGGTCACCTATCATGATAAGACGGCCTTGGCTGTCTTGCACCATTTCGTGGCAGTTTAAAAGTGGGTTGTAGCTTACGCTCAATTTTGCCCAAGCTTTATCCACTTTGTATTTAAAACCTCCATGCCCAATCACGGTTTCTTCTGCTAAGTTTTGATGTAAGATGCCGAAGCTTTTTATGGGTGAGCCTATGGCGGCAATTGCACCTAGAAGCGTGGTGTTTTTTATGAAATTTCTTCTTTTTTGCATAGGGTTTGAAATTTAACTTAGAATGTCGTTTACTATTTTTCCGTGTACGTCGGTCAGTCTAAAACGTCTTCCTTGAGATTTAAAAGTGAGTCTTTCATGGTCTACACCCATGAGTTTCATTAAAGTGGCATGGAAGTCGTGAACATGTACAGGGTCTTTGGTGATGTTGTAAGAAAAATCATCCGTTTCGCCGTAGCTAAAACCACTTTTTACACCTGCTCCTGCCATCCACATGGTGAAGCATCTTGGATGGTGATCTCTGCCATAATTATCTTTAGTAAGTTTACCTTGAGAGTAAACAGTTCTACCAAATTCGCCTCCCCAAACCACCAAGGTATCTTCTAATAAACCTCGCTGTTTCAAGTCTTTGATAAATGCTGCAGTGGCTTGGTCAGTGTTTTGACATTGTTTGGTTATCCCGCCTGGTAGACCTCCGTGATGGTCCCATCCTTGGTGGTATAATTGAACAAATTTCACGTCTTTTTCTAGCAGTTTTCTGGCTAAAAGGCAATTGGCAGCATAGGTGCCAGAGTCTCTACTATCTGGGCCATACATTTCAAAAGTAGCCTCACTTTCCCCAGCCGTATCCATGACTTCCGGTACAGAGGTTTGCATCCTGAAAGCCATTTCGTACTGTGCTATTCTGGCATCAATTTCAGGGTCGTTGATATCTTCATTTTGAAACTGATTGAGTTTTTTCAAATAGCCTAGCATCTCTTCCCGGTCTTTTCCGTCATAACCTTCCGGGTTGTTTAAGAAGAGTACAGGGTCATTCCCTGCTCTAAACTGTACGCCTTGATGCTCAGTTGGTAAAAAACCGTTTCCCCATAGTCGAGAATAAAGTGGCTGGTCTTTTCCGCCGTTCTTTGAAACAAGGACTATAAAAGAGGGCAGATTTTCGTTATCAGAACCTAGGCCATAACTCATCCAAGAACCCATGGAAGGCCTCCCGGGTAGCTGATGACCTGTTTGAAAAAAAGTAATGGCTGGGTCGTGGTTAATATGTTCTGTATAAACGGACTTTACAATACAGAGGTCGTCTACTACCTGTGCGGTATGTGGAAGCAAATCACTCACCCAGGTTTGAGATTCACCATATTTTTTAAATCCCGTAAAAGAAGGTGCGATGGGTAAGGAACTTTGAGAGGCACTCATTCCAGTGAGTCTTTGTCCACCTCTGACAGATTCAGGCAGGTCTTGTCCCATCATATCCACCAGCTTTGGTTTATAATCAAAGGTCTCAAACTGGGAAGGCCCTCCACTCATAAACATATAAACGACTCTTTTTGCTTTGGGTGCAAAATGGGGTAGGCTAGCCAAGATTTGCTGCTGCATTTCTTCGTCAGAAATGACTCCTGTGCTTGATTGAGATTTTGAATTTATTTTATCAAAACCAAACAGGGAGCCTAATGCTAAGGTGCCTAAACCTAGAGAGGTCTTGTTTAGGAAATTTCTCCGGTCAATTTTTTTATTTATTTCGCCAAACTCTGGCGAATCTATTCTGAAATCTTTGTGATGATGATGGCTCATTTTATCTTTTCATTAAGGTGGCGTCAGAATTCATGATGAGATTCGCTACTACAGCATTAGATGCTATAAGAGAAGGCTCCGTTTTCTGATCTACTTTATAATAACCGGCTTCTAGCCAGCCTTTCGTTTTTTCGGGATGTTTTTTGAAGTTCTCCAACTCTTTAGCTTGTACACTTAAAAGCAAAACAAGTTCTCTCTTGTCTGGTGTTTTGCCTGTTAATTTCATGTAAGCAGAGCTGATGGCCTTTTTAGGGTCACTTATTTTTGACATTTCTTCTCCCATCACCTTAGATGCTTCCACATAGGTGGGGTCGTTTAGGGTAACCAGAGCTTGTAAAGGCGTATTGGTTTTTTGACGTCTTATGACACAATAACTCCTAGAGTTTCCATCAAAAGTAGCCAATGTCGGATTTGGTACTGAGCGTTTTATGAGTACATATAAGCTTCTGCGATAAACGGCATCAGTACTGTCTGGCGTATAAGTAGTATTGTTAATTTCCCAGAGTCCCTTAGGCTGGTAGGGTTTTACGCTTTTACCACCAATGTCTTTTACCAGCAATCCGGAGGCCGCCAATGCGTTATCTCTCATCATTTCTGCCGTGAGTCTATTGGCTGGTCCTCTGGCTAAAAAACGATTTTCTAAATCTTTTTCTCTGTGCTGTTCTGTAGCTGTAGAGCTTTGCTGATAGGTGGCCGTCATTACCATGTCTTTCACCAGTTTCTTTACATCCCAGCCAGATTCCATGAAGCCAATCGCCAAATAATCCAGTAATTTAGGATGGGAGGGCATCTCTCCTTGATTTCCAAAGTCCTCCGATGTTTTCACTAAACCGCTACCGTAAATATTCTGCCATATTCTATTCACCGCCACTCTGGCCGTTAGCGGGTGTTCTGGATTTGTAAGCCATTGTGCCAGCCCATATCTGTTTTTAGGAAGGTCTTTTGGCATCGGTAAAATGCTTTCAGGAGTGTTTGGGAAAACGTCTTCACCTCTGGCATCATAGCTTCCGCGTTCCATAATAAAGCTTTGACGTGGTTCTGCCATTTCTTTCATGACCATGATTTCCTCGATATTTTCGGTGGAGTCGGCCAAGGTTTTTCGTTTAACTTGGATTTTGGCCAATTGTAGGGTGGCAGGTTCAAAAACGACCCCGAAATAATATTGTCTAAGTATATCCTTTTCTTCCTTTGAGAGTGCTGTAGGAGCTTTATTGGCGATTACTGCCCATTTATTCGTTTTAGCAATCACTTTGATTTCGAAGGGGATCAATGCTCTTTTATAGATCAAAATGTCATCTACTAGACCATTTTTAAGACCATACCCTCGGCTCCAAGCTCCAATTTGAAGCGGTGGTTGGTTTTTAAAGTTTTGAGGGTCAAACAGTATGTCTTTTGTTAATTCATCTGTTTCCGTTTTCATTTCCAATTCCTTGCCATCCAGAAATATACGGAGTCCCTTGGCCTTTGAGGAGCCGTCGTAGGTCATGGATAAGTTGATCCATTTATTCTTTGGTATAGTTATTTTGCTAGACTTTAGAATAGCATTGGAGGGAGCAGTGTGAGCGATGTTGGCTTCCAAAATACCATCCTTCCGGATGTAAACATGGTATCCTCTAAAGTTGTAAAGGCGTTCTGAAATTCCTTTATGGAAAATGACACCTTCGGTAAATTCTGTAGGAATAAATGTATTTAAAGAGATGGTGAAAGCGTCTGATTTACCAAATATTCCTGCACCTCCGGTATTTAGCCAGGCATCTCCATTTAATTTCAAACCATTTCCGTTAAGGCTAGGTATAAAAGTGGGCTGCTCTTTAGCCCCAGATTCTATGCTCATGAATCCCTTTTGATTCGCATTTAAAGCATTGTTAATGTTTTTCTGGTCAAAGGTGTATTTGGCGGTTAGCCCACTTTCCGGAATGCTTTGATTTTTAAGATGCTTATAGCCTTCTTTCTCTATCCAGTTTTGGAAGTTTTTTTGTCCGCTATTAATGATTTTTTCAAGCTTCGCTTCTTCAGAAGTCAACTCCCCATTGATAAAGCTTATAATTTCTTCCTGCTTTTGGGTAGGAAGCAATAACGTGGGAGTGGGAAGTGCGTCGTCCCATGATATTTGACCGGCTTCTTTTACATTATTGAAAAAGCTAAAAAGCTCAAAGTAATTTTTTTGAGAAAAAGGGTCATACTTGTGATCGTGACATTTGGCACAGCCTACGGAGAGCCCTAAGAAGGCATCTCCCAGCGTGTTTGTCCTGTCCATAACATACTCGGCTTTAAACTCTTCCTCTATAATACCTCCTTCCATGTTTTGCTGATGATTACGGTTAAAGGCCGTGGCTATTAGCATTTCTTTGCTTGGGTTGGGCATGAGGTCTCCTGCCAATTGCCAATGAATGAATTTATCGTAAGGCTGATTTTCGTTAAATGCTTTTATGACCCAGTCTCTATACGGCGACATATCTCTAAGCCTGTCTACAGTATACCCGTGGGTGTCTGCAAAACGGGCTAGGTCTAGCCAGTCTGTGGCCATTCTTTCTCCATAATGAGGCGAATTAAGGAGCCTGTCTACTATTTTTTCAAAGGCTTCTGGGCTTTTATCGTTTTTAAAGTTTTCTATTTCTTTCAAGGTAGGAGGAAGACCTATCAAGTCAAAAGTGACTCTCCGGATTAAGGTTTCTTTGTCTGCCGGAGCAGATGGGGTCAGCTTCTTTTCTTCAATTTTGCTTAGAATAAAATTGTCAATCGGAGATTTAATCCATTCTTCGTTTTTGACTGAAGGTATCTTCGGCATTTCTGGTTTTACAAATGCCCAATGTTCTTTGTATTCTGCTCCTTCATCTATCCACCTAATGAGTACGGCTTTTTCATAATCAGAAAGTGAGAGATGAGATTCTGGTGAGGGCATAACCAAGTCAGGGTCTGTAGACGTAATTCTATGAAAAACTTCACTGCCATTTAAGCTTCCTGGGTCTATAGCCACCTTGCCAGGATTCTCGGGCAATTCGCCATAAGCTCCTACAGCCAAATCGAGCCTCAGTCCTGCTTTTTGTTTAGCCTTATCAGGTCCGTGGCAGGCAAAACACTTGTCAGACAAAATAGGCTTAACATGAATATTATAGTCTAATTCTTTCGGTAGCTCATCTAGGGCTTGCTCTAACTCTGGTGGCAACTCTGGTCCACAGGCTATTAATGTAAGTAATGCCAGTGCTTTGCCTGTGTGCTTTATATGCTGAATGAATCTTCCAGTCATTAATTAGAAGTATTTAAATAGGTGTTTTGAATTGGATAATAAAGGTAGCTTACTTTAAAAGAAAGCAATTTATCAAAAAAGACTTTGTAGTTAACAAATCCGACTTTTGTGTTATTTTTATCTTCGGATAGGGTAATGTATTTTTAGTATTTAAGAGGATATAGGACAATGAACGACTTTAAATTGCTAAATACGGGCAAGCTAGAATTAGATGAAAACTGGAATTACAAAAATGTAATAAGTCCATTTTACCGACTTTATTATATAAGTGATGGAGCAGCGGAAGTGACTTTTGATAATAAGGTAAGGACAATAAAGAAGGGCTATATGTACCTCATTCCCAGCTTTACACTTTCCAATTATAATTGCTTTTCTCATTTTACACAACATTATGTCCATATAGAAGAGGTCCTAAAGTCGCAAGCCTCCTTAAAGCAAAGAAATACACTGCTTTTCGAAGTCAAAGTAACGGAGCTGGATAAGGCATTACTTGAAAGGTTATTGTCAATTAATTCAAAAAAAGCCTTGATGAATTGGAATCCTAAGGTGGGTGTAGATTTGACACAGAGTAGTATTCAGGCAGCGTCTTTGGAGTCGGGGATTATGGAGACCAATGGTATTGTGCTTCAGTTGATGTCAAGGTTTGTACATATTGAGATCGGCTCTGAAAGAAAGGAGCTGGCCGGATTAAATAAGATGTCGGAAGTACTCCTTTATATACACGAGAATTATGATAAGGATTTAACTGTTAAAAAAATAGCGGGCATTGTGCATCATAATGAAGACTATTTTAGTCGACTTTTCTTGAAGTTCATAGGCGTTAGGCCTCTTGTTTATATCAATAGAGTCCGTATAGAAAGGGCTCAGCATTTGCTATTATTTTCAGATCTCAGCATCAATGAAATTGGGTACAAAGTAGGTTTTGAGAATAGAACCTATTTCTCTAAAGTTTTCAAAAAACTTTCTGGTAAATCTGCCACTACCTATAGATTAGAGGCCAATCAGGTGTAGGTTAAATGTTCGTAAGTGGGTTGAAATCAAGATTTTGTGATTTATTGGGATCCCTGTGTATGGGTGATTTTCATCTTAGAATAGGTATTTCCCAAAATAATATCTGCAAATGCCAAATGGGCTGCAAGCCACCTAGGAAGGGTCATATAATTTTGCATTGTCTATCTGAGGATAGTTTTATAATAATGTTGTTTGTGCAAGAGATGCTATTTTGACGAGCAACGAATTGAATACTATTGAATAATGAAACCTACTTATTTAAAAGATATTAACGAAGAGAATTTTGATTTCACCCATGGTTCTAGATTGGTGTACGGCTGCTCTGGTCTTGGGGGAGTGTGGGGAGAAACCAACTATGAGGAGTCTGTGGATTGCTTATTATATGCTTTTGAAAACGGTATAAAATCGCTGGATACTTCGCCGTCTTATAATCAATCTGAGACGGTTGTGGGAAAAGCTCTTAAGCAATGGAAGGGGGAAAGACCATTTATTTCTACCAAAGTGGGTAGATTAAAAAGTGAAAACGCTCATGACACTGTTGTAGATTATAGTGCCGCTAGAATGAGACAAAGTGTGGAAGAGAGCTTAGATACACTTGGTGTAGACTACGTGGATCTATTGTTTCTACATGAGCCCTATTTAGTGCCTTTAAATAAGATAGAGGAAATTCTGGATACATTGAAGGGCTTTGTGGCCGACGGCTATGTTCGTTCACTAGGCGTAGGTGGAAACCCGACAGATGGTTTCAGACCTTATATTACCAGCGATAATTTCCAAGCCGTCTCTGGCTTTTTAAAAGTGGATGCATGTAATCTAGATGGTTTTAAGAAGGATTTACCACATAATCATAAAGAAGGGGTTGCTTATTATGCGGCTTCTGCACTTCATTTTTCTCTTTTAGGAAATAGATACGATCAGTATGTTACAAATCCACCAAACGACGAGTGGATATCAGAACAGGATGTCCGGAACGCAGAAATAATTAAAGCCATCGCAGATAGAGAAGGCATGAAGATCTCCACCCTGGCTCAGCGTTTTTTGTTTTCTATGACAGAGGCCAATAGGGTGGTTATGGGTGCTAGAAAAATAGAGCAGATTACATCCACTATTTCAGATTGGCAGGCGGGCGTTTTGACAGAATCTCTTTTTGACGAAATTGTAGATGCCATAACGAATAGTTAAAAATTTAAGTCGTAAATCGGGTGAATTTCCAAAAGGGATTCACCCTTTTTTTTATGACTAAGGTTTGTTATACTGCCTGATTGGGTCTCCTATATCTTATGGTATACTCGCCTTTCCCTCTGATCTTTGAAGGGATAAGATCTCGCACTTTGTTGAACTAAATGAGTAAAATGTAGTACTATATTGGCTTTGGTGAATATGGAGTCTTAATGACTAGTACTGTTTTATTAGATAAAACATAGGTTTAGCGAGCACCTGAGAATCAAGCGATTTTATCTTTCACAACGTATAATATTATGTGAAGTTAAAGAATATGTCTCTAGTGAAAGAGGCATATTCCTATGATTTTGGTTTTTTATATACCCGATATAATACTTATCGAACATTTATTTTACTTTCGGTACTTATGCTTAATAAGTCCATGTTTTCTCATTTATATCTCTTTAAAGGGCATTTACACTTCTAATTTACATTAATTTCTAGTTTAAGTTCAATTGTACTCCGTTTGGTCTAATGGTAATATAGTATTGTCTTATGCTTTTTCATTAATAGACTAATTCTGATAAATAATAGAATTTTGTAAAGTTGATTCTGGGCTAGGCCAAAGTCTTTCAGTTTCATCGGAGGTTTCATTGTTTTAAAATGGATGAACCGTAGGTAGAAGATAAATAGAATTAAAAAACAACCAAACTATTCTTAATTATGAGAAGAAAATTACATGAATTTCGAAAGCTCTGGATGAAGGCTGTTCCAATGACTGCTTTTGTTCTGAGTTTATTTATTGGGCAATCTTTTGGACAGTCTAGACAAGTTACCGGAAAAGTTGTTTCAGGAGCCGATAAGTCTGGTTTGCCAAGTGCAAGTGTGCTACAAAGCGGCACTAGTAATGGGGTTATGACAGACCTCGATGGGAATTTTAAGATTAACGTTAGTGGAGCGGATTCTAAATTAATATTCAGTTATATCGGCTTTATAGACCAAGAGGTGGTGGTGGGTAACCAGTCTATCATTAATATAACATTGGCAGAGGATGCCAATGCACTTAGTGAAGTAGTGGTTATAGGATACGGAAGCCAGAAGAAAAGCGACATGACTGGTTCTGTGAGCTCAGTAAACGCCGAAGAACTGGGCAAGTTTGCGACTTCAAATGCGGCAGGAACGCTTCAAGGTAGAATGGCGGGCGTGAGAGTATCTCCACAGGGTGGTTCACCAGATTCACCTATGAAAATCACAATTAGAGGTTCAGGTACACTATCGGATGCTGGTCCTTTATATGTTATAGATGGTATGCTTACTGGTGGAATGGGTTCTTTAAATCCACAAGACATAGAAAGTGTTTCAGTACTTAAAGATGCTTCTGCCACAGCCATTTATGGTTCTAGAGCGGCTAATGGCGTTATCATTGTAACCACTAAAAAAGGAAGAAGTGGCGATATGACTGTTAATTTTAATGCAAGTACAGGAATTCAAAAAGCAGCTAATTTGATAGATTGGGCAAATGCACGTCAATATGCAGATATAGTGAACAGAGCGAGAGATAATGACGGCAATCCAAGATTCCCTTCAAACGATGCTCAGTTTAATCCAAATGTAGATTCAGATATTCAACGTGAAAGTTTGAGAAATGCACCAATTTCCAATATTGGATTAAGTATGGGTGGTGGTTCTAAAAATACAACTATGAATTTCTCTATGAATCACATGGAACAAGTAGGTATTGTGAAAGAGTCTGATTTCTCACGTACAAACATCAGGGTTAATTCAAGTTATACAAAAGGTAGATTCAAATTACAGCAGACCTTAGGCGTAAACCGTTCGGTGAATAATCCTAATAATTATTTTAGCCGCGAAAGAGACCAAATTCCTACCGTGCCTATTTATGATGAGAACGGAGCGTTTACTGGAACAAACGTACCAGCAGGACAAACTATAAGTTTAGGTAATTATTCAGGAGTGGGTAATTTGATTAACTCTTTAGGTTTAGCCACTATTGAAGATAGAACAGTAACCAGCAATGGCTTACTTGGAAACGTAGATGCTACTTTGGAAATACTGAAAGGTCTTAAGTATAGGTTTAATGTGGGTGTGGATATGTCTAACTCAAATAATTACACTTTTACGCCGAAATACAAGCATAATGATACCCCAATGGGTAATAAGCCTTTTGCAGAATTAAATGAAAGTAATTCTAACTTTTTGTCCTATCTAACCGAGCATACTTTGAACTACTTTAAAACATTAGGCAAGACACAAGTAGATGTTTTAGGGGGGTATTCTTCCCAAGTAGGAAAAGGTCGCTCATTAGGTATAGTTGCAAGAAACTTCCCTAGTAACGACATAAGAGTGGCTTCTGCTGCTTCTGATAGAGCTCAAGCTCCTTCAAATGCTTATGAAACTGGTTTGTTGTCTTATTTTGGACGTGCCAATGTAACTATTGATGGTAAATACCTTCTTACTGCTACTTTAAGAAGAGATGGTTCTTCCTTGTTTAGAGAAGATTTAAGATGGGGTACCTTCCCATCAGCAGCTATAGGTTGGAATATTAGTAATGAGTCTTTTATGCAAAACGTAACCGCTATAACGAATCTTAAATTGAGAGCAAGTTATGGTGAGATTGGTTCTAATAACGTCAATGCTTACGCTATCGACCCTGAATTGAATCTGAACTCCGACTATATCATTGGAGCGGGACAGACAAGATACCAAGGGTATTCTATTACTAAAGGAGTGAATCCTAATATTACTTGGGAGACAACGAAAACCACTGATATTGGAGTAGAATTTAATATGCTTCAAAATAAGCTTCAGTTTACGATGGATTATTTCAATAAAAACTCTGAAGATGTTTTAGTCGCTCTTTCTTTACCTCTTTATACTGGTTTTGGAAATGCGGTACCTTTCAATACCGCGAGTATAAAAAATAACGGTTTTGAATTTCAAGCCAACTATTACGACAACTTTGGTAAAAGCTTCAAATACTCTGTAAGTGCCAATTTTACAACCCTTCAAAACGAAGTGACTGCTTTAGGTAGAGCTACGCCAATTATTCAAGGTCAGTTTACTTCAAACGGGCTTAAGTCTACTAAAACAGACGTAGGTCATCCAATCGGAGCGTTTTATGGTTTCGTAACAGACGGTATTTATCAGTCAGATGAGGAAGCCTTAGCGGCTAAGGATTTTAACAAACCACAGGCTGGAGATTTAAAGTTTAAAGATCTCAACGGCGATGGTAAAATAGACAACAGTGACCAAACATACATTGGTAATCCTGCACCTGGAATCATCTATGGTTTGAATTTCAGTGGAGAATACAAGAGTTTCGATATGACATTCTTGTTTGATGGTGTTGCTGGTAACGAAATATTGAACGGAACAAGATATAGAGGGTATTTTGATACAGAAGGTAATTATTTGGCCGATGCCTTGAACGGATGGACGCCTTCAAATACCAACACGGATGTGCCAAGAAATACGCAAACAGACCCGGGTTATAATAGAAGATTCTCTGATTTTTACTTAGAAGATGGTTCTTTCTTTAGACTTAAAAACGTGCAGGTAGGTTATAGTATTTCTAACGATATGTTAACCAAAATAGGAATGACTAGTGCCAGGATTTATGTCAGTAGCCAAAACCTATTAACGCTTTCAAAGTATACGGGATATTATCCTGAGGTAGGAAGTAATACGAGAAGTAATCCAAGATTATTTAATGAGGGTGTGGATGAAGGAGCATATCCTATGCCAAAGAATTATCAAATAGGATTACAAGTGAATTTTTAAAAGAGACTTAAAGAAATAAGATTATGAAAATAAATTGGAAAATAACATCAGCATTATTTATGCTGCTCAGCACGGGAGTTTTCTATTCTTGTAATGAAGATATATTAGAACAGAATAATCCGAATGCCATCACTCCCAAGTCTTTTTGGAAGACCGCGGATGATGCCACAAAGGGTATATTAGGAGCTTACAGCCCTTTTACACACATCTGGAATTATTCAAGGTTTGAGATTTTTGTGTCGGATTATCGCGATGATGTGGTGAATGCTTACGGTACTTCAGAAAGAACGGCAGTAGGAGCATTTAATGGTATTTCTACCAGTAATGGTACATTTTGGGTTTGGAGTACGCATTATCAGGCTATCACACGAGCTAATGAGGTCATTTTTAATGTGCCAAATATTGAAATGGATCAGGCTATGAAGGACGCCATAATTGGCGAAGCCCATTTCTTAAGAGGATATCATTATTTTCAGTTGGTGAATAACTGGAGAAATGTTCCTTTGATTTTGAAGCCTTTTTCTGAAATAGCAGACCCAGAAGCTATTGCTCAGGCGGCACCAGAAGAAACTTGGAAACAGGTTATAGCTGATTTTAAAGCTGCTCAAGGCTTGTTGCCGAAAGATTGGGATTCTGCCAATTTGGGAAGAGCCACTTGGGGTGCAGCCACTTCTTTCTTGGGTAAGGCATATCTTTACCAATCAGATTATGCCAATGCAAAAACGGAACTGAAAAAAGTAATTGATAGTGGTAAATATAAGTTGACAGCAGATTATGGCGATAACTTTTCAGAAGATACCGAGAATAACGCGGAGTCCATTTTCGAGATTCAGTTTATTGCTGATGGAAATCAGGGCTGGGGTGGAGATGCTGCTGGAACAGGTAAAGGGGCGGCTTTTCATCCAGACTTATCGCCAGCCGGTTTCACAGGTCAAGATGGCATGCAGATAAACAAATGGACTTTAGACCTTTTCTTAGATGAGAAAACGGTAGATGGTCAAATTGACCCACGTGCATTTGAAACTTTATTTTGGGATACCAATGAAACAACGACTTATAAAGGTAGGACCTTGAAATCTAGCACCTATTTAGGAAAATCTTACAAAGATGTTTATAGCGATGGTAGAAAAACCATTTACGCTAGCAAGCATCTGGACGTGAAACAAGGTTTTACAGGTTCTCAATCGGAAGGCTGGCACCAGTCGGGAAATAATTTACGATTAATGCGATATGCCGATGTACTATTAATGTACGCCGAGGCAGAAATAGGAGGCTGGAAAGGCGGAGCAGCTACTCAGGCAGCTGTAGGTGCCGTGAATCAAGTCAGAGCTCGTGTTAATATGCCACCATTGGGATTGTCAATGACGATGAAGGATATAGAAGATGAGCGTGTAAAAGAGCTTTCGTTAGAAAGAACAAGATATCACGATTTACTAAGATGGGGTTTAATACAAGAAAGACTGGTGAAGCATCCAGAACTTAAATCATCTAGCAGTGGTACTGGGGCTTATCAGCCGGGAAGGGAATATATTGACATTCCTCAAAACGAAATTGATGCCAATCCTAATTTTAAACATAATCCTGGATACAACTAAATCTGTACATATAATCTAAGCAAAGCCGTCTCATTTATTTGAGACGGCTTTTTTTTTGCGATACATCGCTCCCCCAATTTAGGTCTGATTTCCAATTACAATATGGGATAGGATAAAATTCAAAGGTGCTTATATCACGCTAACAGGTTTAGAGCGGGTAAGTGCAGGACTGTGTTTTTCTAATTCTTTGGTAGATAGCGTTATGGTTTGAAATCTAAAGCCAGTTTTACGCCAAAAGCAGGTAGAATCTTACCTCATACAACTTTAAAAGACCTTATGATGGATATTCCGATAAAGAATATTCGGGTTTTATATTTCTGAAAATCAAGTAGATATAAGGCGTTTTGAAAAAAAAGATATTTTAGACTAAGGGTTTTTTAGAAGAATTTAGTCTTGGTAGTTATAGGGTTAGATTTTATGATTATTCGAATTTATTTTATGATTATAATTTTAAGGTTTATTTAATGGAACAAGCACAAAATAATAGGTTTTCAGAGCGTGAGCCAAAATCGAAGCTTTATGTTAACAAGGATTGTAAGGTTTTGTCTGATTCTGAAAACCAAAATGCGACTTCTTTAGATGATGAATTGTTTATTAAAGAGGCCTTCAAGATTAGCCCTGAAAAAGGTTGTGAGTTGCTATTTCGTCGATACCACATCGCACTATGCAGTCATGCCGTGCGGTATGTTTATTCTAAAGAAATAGCCGAGGATATTGTCAGCAATGTGTTCTGTAAATTCTGGAAAAATCAATCTTACCTAACCATTAGCTCTTCTTACCGGTTTTATATTTTTCGATCTGTAAGAAATGAGGCCTTTTCTTATTTAAAGTCTGAATTTAAAGATTTTACCAGCTTAGATGATTCTATATACACCAAAGGTTCTGACAGTCTCCGTCCAGATAATATCACGCAATATGATGAATCATTTAACCGAGTAAAAGAACTGGTAGACGCTTTGCCACCGCAGTGTAAAAAGGTGTTTTTAATGAGCAGATTCGAAGGGAAAAAAGCTCCAGAAATTGCTCAAGAAATGGGGCTTTCTATTAAAACCATCGAAACGCATTTAACTAAGGGTTTAAGTACCATAAAAAAGGGATTGAAGGATTACCTGAGTTTTTCATTGAGTTTGCTTTTAATATTATTAAAGTAAAACATCCACTTAGAACATGAATATAGAAATATCAAAAGAATTAATATTTGATAATTTTGCCAATAAGACGACCCCTTTGCAGCGAAAACAGATTGATACCTGGTTACAATCGATATCAAATGAGGAACAATATTATAAATGGCTAGAGGAATGGGAAAACCAGAATCTGGAATATTCTCCTGACAGCGAAGCTTTAATTAAGCGTTACACAGATTTTTTTAGTAATAATGCTGGTCCACTTGAGGTGGAACAACCCAAACATAAATGGCGATTTAAACTGCAAACTAAACATGTAGTTCGTTGGTCAGCTGCTGCTTCCATCTTTTTTCTTTTGGGAATTGCTTTTTGGCAATATCAAGACAATATCTACTACAAATCTTACCAAACCACATTTGGGGAAGTAAAGTCATTTATTCTTAGGGACGGCACACAGATTACGCTCAATGCAAATTCTCAATTGAGCGTGCCTCGGTTTGGATTTGGGGAGTCAACCCGTAGGGTATCTTTAAATGGTGAGGCTGCTTTTTCTGTCACACATACGCCAAGTAATCAGAAGTTTATTGTAAAAACCAATAAGGGCTTTGAAGTCGTGGTTTTGGGAACAGAGTTTTCGGTTTTTTCTCGTTCTAGAGGAGCTAATGTGGTGTTGAAAAAAGGTAAAGTTTTGGTCAACTATAACGAAGGCAAAACCCACAAACAGATCGTCATGAAGCCAGGGGAGCTGGTTTCTTTTAATAAACAAAATCAGGCTTTGGTTAAAAAAGTAACGCAAACAAATCATTTGTCTTTATGGAAAGAAAAGCGATTTGTTTTTGAAGAAACAATGCTTTCGGATGTAGCTCAAATGTTGGAAGAAACTTACGGATTGAAAGTGACGATTGAAAGTCCTGAGCTTGCCCATAGAAAGTTAATGGGCTCATTTAGAGCGGAAAACGTAGACGAGCTTTTAGTGACAATTTCGGAACTCCTAGATTTAAATGTGGTGCGACAAGAAGATAAAGTACACCTTTCAGAAAAATAATATTCAACTTAATAAACCTATAAACAATGACAAAAAATCTAAAAAATGCCTCTAGTTTGGGGTTTTTAGTACTCCTGCTATTTGCAGGATTCCCGGGTCGCTCGCAAATGATTGCTATGACGAGCCAAATCTTAAACACGGAAGTGCCGAATCAATCCACCAAGCGTAATCTGGGCGAAGTTCTTAATGAGCTTAAGTCTCATTACAACGCTGATATTTTGTTTGAAGCCAAAACGGTAGAAGGAATATCAATTACTAATAAATCGATTAATAAAGGCTTAAGTCTAGAACAAAACTTGGACATTTTATTAATTCCTTTTGGATTAAAATACAAAAAAATCAATCGAACGTCGTACACCATATTTGTAAGTAAGGATAATAAAGTTGGACTAAATTCTATAGAAAAACTTAAGGAGCTAGGCTTCCTTAACGCTTCATTGGTGTCTTTTGACAAAATGAGTAGGGTTAGAGAGATGGATAGAATTGACCATATTAACGCTGAGATTAGTGTTAAAGGAAAAGTAACTGAAACGGGAAGCAAAGAAGGAATACCTGGAGTTAGTGTGGTCGTGAAAGGGACTACTAACGGTACCATAACCGATGAGAATGGAGAATTCAAAATTTCGGTGCAAAATGAAAAATCTAAACTGGTTTTTAGTTTTGTGGGTTATGAGCCCCAAGAAGTGGAAGTGGGTAATCGTACTCGAATAGATATTATTCTTTCGACAGATACAAAGACGCTAAACGAAATTGTGGTGGTAGGTTATGGCACGCAACGCCTAAAAGATGTAACGGGTTCGGTGGCAACAATAAACCAAAGTACCATTAAGGATTTGCCAGTGTCTTCGGTTGATCAAAAAATGATTGGACAAGTTGCTGGGGTGCAAATTCAGCAATTGTCTGGAGCTCCTGGAGCAGGTACCTCTATTCGTATTCGTGGAAGTGGGTCATTGGGTGCAGGTAATGAGCCTTTATATGTTGTAGATGGAATGCCTTATTCGGCAGGTTTAAATCAAGACTTTAACCCACTTTTATTAATAGATCCTAATGATATTGAATCTATATCGATCTTAAAAGACGCCTCTTCTACTGCCATTTATGGCTCGCGTGGTGCAAATGGTGTCATTATGATTACAACCAAAAAAGGACAATTCAATCAGTTGAAAGTAACGGTATCGTCTATGGTAGGTGTACAGCAAGTTCCGCAGAAAGGGAGACCTAATCTGATGAACCAGCAGGAGTTTGTTGATTTGCAACGAAATAAAATTGATATAGCAGTTCTTAGAGCAGAAAACAGAGCCACTACACTCAACGACTATCCTGTGGAATACCGAAATCCTGAAAATTTGGTTGGAGATGGTACAGACTGGTACGATTTATTGCTGCAATCGGCAGCTATACAAGAGCATACCGTAAATATGCAAAAAGGGAATGAAGATTCTCGTTTAAACTTTAGCTTCGGTTATTTTAACCAAGAGGGTGTATTGAAATACACGGGAGTGGAGAGATACAATGCAAAACTAGGTATGGAGTCAAACATCAGCAACAACCTTACCATAGGTGTTTCTTTGCAACCCACTTTTATCAATCAAACACGTACCAGCACAAATTCAAACCGTGAAGATGTGATTGGAGTGGCCAACTGGGCCAATCCAGTTGTTTCTCCTTACGACAGTGATGGCAACCTGGTTCCTTATTTGGTTTCTCCGCAAAGCAAATACCACTCTGCCTGGAGTTTCGCCAATCCGCTTTTTGTATTACGAGAAACTTCTCAAAACCAAAACCAATTTCAAAATCTAGGTTCTGCATTTATGGAATGGACTGTTTTACCAAATTTAAAAGCAAAAACTGCTCTTAATACCATCTGGAGTACCTCCAAGTTTGATCAATACGTGCCGAGTACCGTAGGGCGATCTAATGTTAAGCCTTTGCCAGGCACAGGTAGAGCTTCTGAGGTCAATTCGAATAATTTTAATTGGTTGATCGAGAATACGCTTACTTATGATAAAACATTTGGAAAACATAGAATCAATGTATTAGGCGGATATTCAACCCAAAAGAGTGTTTCGAATTCCACCAGCTTAGTAGCGAGTCCTTTTTCAAATGACTTGATAGAAACTATAAATGCAGCTCAAGCCATTACCAGTTGGAACCAAAATGTAGAAGCATGGAGTATTATTTCCTATTTAGGAAGAATAAATTATGCGTTTAACGAAAAGTATCTTTTAACCGGAACTTTCCGTACTGATGGCTCTTCTCGATTTGGAATTAAAAACAGATATGCCAATTTCCCATCTGTGGCTGGAGCTTGGAGAGTGTCGGAAGAGGATTTTATGAAAAACAGTAAGGTTATCAGTGACTTAAAACTAAGAGCGAGTTATGGTATCAGTGGAAATAATAACATTGGAAATTATTCTCATTTAGCTTCTATTAGTCCGGGCACTTATGTTTTTGGAACCAATCAAGTTTCTGCATCTTTTGTGGGTTTGTCAAATCCATATCTTACTTGGGAAGAGTCCAATCAATTTGACGCCGGTTTAGATGTTGAACTTTTCAATAATAGGTTATCAGTGGTTTTAGATTTCTATAACCGCGTGAGTAAAAATATGCTACTTAATGATATTATCCCTGGTATTACAGGTTTCAACTCACAAGTTGTCAACAAGGGAAATGTTAGAAATAGAGGTATCGAAATATCGCTTGGAGGCACGCCTGTTTCAGGGGCGTTGAACTGGGATACCAACCTGAACTTTGCATTTAACCGTAACATGGTACTTTCCTTAAATGAAAATGGAGATAGGGTTTTATCTGGAAATAATGACAACAATCCAACGCACGTAACGGTGGTAGGAAAGCCCATCGGGCAATTTTTTGGATTTATTTCTGAAGGTGTATATACCGCAGAAGATATGGCCAATCCAGAACTCATAAAAACCACCCAAGTGTATGAAGGAAACTCCAAATACAAGGATGTAAACGGTGACGGAACTATCAATGACTTTTTGGATTATACCCTAATCGGTAACCCTCATCCTAAGTTTATTTTTGGCTTTTCAAACAACTTCTCCTACAAAAAACTTAGTCTAGGAATAATCATGAACGGTATGTATGGTGGTCAAGTAATGAATGGTTTACGTCAGACAACAGACAACCTACAAGGTTTTTTTAATGTAAACAAAGAGTTTGCAAACAGATGGAAAAGCACAGAAGAGCCAGGTGATGGAACATTATATGGTGTACCTAAGTTAACACCGAGCTGGGGTCACCGTGTAAACAGCAGATGGGTGGAAGATGCGTCTTTCTTAAGAATTTCTAATATTTCTTTGGGCTATACACTTCCAGACAAGTTTGTTAAAAAGACCAACATCGTTAATAATTGTCGTTTTTACTTAACCGTTAGAAATGCGGCGATGTTTACAAAATACCAAGGAGCCAATCCAGAAGCACAGTCAAGAAATATTGACAATACGCTTTCACCAGGATTTGACATGTCGTCTTATCCACTTTCTAGAACTTCCTCAATTGGTGTTAATCTAACTTTTTAAACTCTACTATTATGAAAAATATCGTATATGCTTTTGTTGTTTTATTGTTATCGGGTTGTTCAAGTAGTTTTTTAGAGATTTATCCAAAAGCTACGCTGAATGAGGGGAACTTCTATCAATCTGAGGTGGAATATGTGCTGTTGGCGAATGGCTGCTATGTGCCCATGCGTGATTATGAAAAGACGAACCACTGGGTTTTGGCTGAATTAATTTCCGATAATGCCAGCTTTCAGAATAATGTGAGAACGGGTGAAGCCACCAGAGGGGTGATAGACCAGTTTATTTTAGTGGGGGATAATATTGCTTATTCTACATTTTGGAATTTTTCGTATAACGGTATTACAAGATCTAATAAGCTGTTGAGCGAATTAGATAGGGAAGGAGTGAATTGGTCTAAATTGTCTATAAAAGACCGTTGCAAGGCTGAAGCCTTATTCTTAAGGTCGCTTTATTATTTCAACCTTGTACGCCAGTTTGGTGGTGTTCCTTTAGTGTTAGAACCTATTTCTTCGCAAGATGCAGTTGCCGTAAAACGCTCTACTGAGGCTCAAGTTTATGAAAGCATTATTAATGACTTGAAAGAAGCCGCCATACTGTTTTCTAATGCCAAAGACGTTGAAGAAGTTGGTCGTGCCAACGAAATGAGTGCATTGGCTTTGTTAGGCAAAGTATATTTAACAACAGGTAAATACACCGAAGCGGAACAGACTTTAAAATCTGTGATTTCTTCTGGTAAGTATACACTTTTGGCCAACTATGCCGATGTTTTTAATCCTTCTAAAAAGGATTTTCAAGAAACTATTTTTTCTATTCAGTATTCTGAAAACAGTGTGGAGTTATCCAACAGATTTATTTTTTGGTTTGCTCCTCATACATCAGGCGGTGCGGTTACTGGGCGTCCTAATATAAATATTGTAGGTGCAGGCTGGAACCAACCCACTCAAGACCTCATAGATGCCTTTGAGCCTGGCGATAAACGTAAAGGTGTTTCCATAGGTTATTGGAATGGCTTAGATTGGGATAACCAAGTGCGTCAAATTCCTTACTGTGCAAAATACAAAGCACCTATTTCTGCACCAGACGACCGCAGTGGAGATAATCTTCCAATACTACGTTATTCTGATGTCTTGTTGATGTATGCCGAAGCTTTGAATGAAATCGGTAAATCTAGCGAAGCTATTTCTTATATAGAGCAAGTTAGAAACAGGGCCGGTTTGACTAATTCTTTAGGAGGATTGTCTAAAGAGGCTATTAAAAGTGTGATTGCAAAAGAGCGTCAAGTAGAGTTTTGCTTTGAAAACCAGAGATGGTATGATCTCAAAAGAACTGGAAAAGCGGTAGAAGTTATGACGGCACACGGTATTCGTGAAAAAGCTAAAAAGACATTTCTCTATCCAGAATCTTACGCTTTGAGCTCAAACAAATTATTAGCTCCAATTCCTGTAAATGAGGTTTCTATTAATAAGTTACAGCAAAACCCTGGTTATTAATACATGAGAATAATAAGAATATTGTTTTTGATACTAATGTACATTAGTGGTCAAGAACTACTTGCTCAAAAGGACACGAAACCCAATGTGTTATACATTCTTGTGGACCAATGGCGGGCTCAAGCGACGGGCTATGCCGGGGATAAAAATGTTTATAGCCCTAATCTAGACCGATTAGCTTCTGAAAGTCTAAATCTGAAAAATGCCGTTTCTGGAACACCTGTTTGTACGCCGCATCGAGCATCTTTAATGACGGGACAATACCCGCTAACTAATGGTGTATTTATGAATGATGTACTGCTGGATACCAATGCCACCACGATAGCCAAAGTGTATAAAAATCAAGGGTATAACACGGGTTTTGTGGGAAAATGGCACTTAGATGGCCACGGTAGAAACACCTATATTCCGCCTACTCGTCAGCAGGGGTTTGCCTATTGGAAAACCCTAGAATGTACGCACGATTATAACAATTCGGCTTATTATGCGGGAGATTCAAACAAAAAACTGTTTTGGAAAGGTTATGATGTCATAGCTCAAACAGAAGATGCCTGTAACTATCTCACAGAACAGGCCAGGGAAGAAGAGCCGTTTTTAATGTTTATTTCTATCGGTAGTCCGCATGATCCTTATCAGACTGCCCCAGAAAAATATCGACAAATGTTTGCGGACAAAGACATCGTTATTAATGAAAATGTACCGCTAGAAAAGCGAGAAAAAGTTAAAAATGACCTACGTGGGTATTATGCTCACATAGCTGCTATTGACGATTGTATTGGTAAAATGTGGCAAACCATTAAAGACTTAGGTATCGATGACAATACGATTATCGTTTTTTCGGCAGATCATGGTGACTTGCTTGGGGCTCATGGTTCGTGGAATAAACAGCAACCTTATGAGGAAAGTATTCGTGTGCCATTCTTGATTCATTATCCAAAATTATTTGGCAAATCAGGCAAAACGTCACCTGCATTGATCAATTCGCCTGATATTATGCCTACGCTTCTAGGTTTGAGTGGAATACCAATTCCAAATACCGTGGAAGGCATTGATTTTTCGAAAGTTTTGACGGGTGAGAAAAAAGATAAAGTAAAACAAACCCTAATTTCATGTGCTCAACCTTTTGGGCAATGGCACAGGAAAATTGGAGGAAAGGAGTTTCGCGGAATCGTAACGCAGCAGTACACATATACCAGAGATTTAGATGGCCCTTGGTTACTCTTTGATAACGAAAAGGATCCTTTACAACTCAATAATTTGATTGATAACCCCAATTATGCAAAACTACAAAAAACGCTTAATGGTGATTTGAACAAAGAATTGGTCAAGAGAAAAGATGCGTTTCTGCCAGGTATGGAGTATGTTAAAAAGTGGAATTATTTGGTAGATGAAACAGAAACGGTGCCTTACAGAAATGTCAATTATGAAGGTAAACCCATAGTTGAGTAAAAACATTCCTCAATTAATTTTTTAATAATAAAGGTCTTTAGAGAAAAAGGTAAACAAAACCATATCTTTTTTTCTAGATGCTTTTTTTGTAGAAGCACAGTGACTATCACTGGAGTAGTAATCGGATAGTGAAGCACAGGTTATTTATTTTTGTTGTTTTCAAATTCCCATTTCTGTAGTCTAGGAAATGTCGTCCCGCCGTATAAGAACATGATCTCAAGTAAGGTTGCCGTACTTTGTTGACACAGATTTGTGAGGCTTAAATTGTTCAAATCTTGGGGTGAATAGTGTCGAAAGAACATATATATTTAACCCGGTTTATGCATTGGAGACGCGTAATGAGTTTTAAAGTGGAATAAATCAGACATTTAATCGAGATTAGCGTAGCAGTTTACCCTGAGCTTTTTGTCGAAGGGTTCTGGTGATTGAGTTTACAAACTGATTCGAAGCAATTTAACTACAGTCCCGATAAAATCGGGAGATTTTCTAATGCATAAAGCAGGTTTAAGACCGCCCTTTTAAGTGGATTAAACTATTCAGCCGGCAGTATTAGGGGATTTACAAAGGGAATTCCTCGGATTCCATAAACATTATTGGTGTAGACATTTCTTGCAATCGACTTTAGTTTAGGAGTACTGGGAGTATTACCGATGTCATGACTTACTAATGTTTGGAACATTACAGAAATCCAAACGATAATAACACTAATTTTATCGCCGAACCGACGGACTTTCCGTCTAGACTCAAATATTTATTTATTTAATTCGAAAATTGTTTTTGATGAGAAATAAAGTTTTGAACCACTGATATGGATTCAAAAATATTTAGTCTAATATTGATGTAAAATCCATAAAATCAACTTCTTAGTTAAGTTTTCTGTTCTGTGTTCACGGTTCTAGATAGTATGAATATCATATTGGTTTGAATCACTAAAAGTCTTCTAATTGGATTAAGCTCTAAATCTATTTTGAAAATATATTGAATTGTATGTGAGGTAAAACAGGAAAAGTTTGTCTTAGAATTAGTCAAAAATAATTAGGAATAATGCTATCAAAAAAGCGAGATAAAATAAGCTTCAATCATGAAATATTGGATCTCTCTGAAAATGTAGAGGAAACCAAGGTTATTTCAGACGAATATTTTATAGAACGAAGTTTTTTGGAATCGCCTCAAAAGGGGTTTGACTTACTTTTTAAGAAGTATTATACCAATTTATGCAACCACACCGTAAGGTTTGTGTATTCCAAAGAGGCTGCTGAAGATATAGTTGCAGAAGTTTTTGCAAATTTTTGGCAAAATAGTGTCTATAAAAACATCTCGACATCTTACCGTTCCTATTTGTATTCATCGATTAGATTTCGTGCATATAACACTATAAAATTCGAAATTAATCGTAAATCAAATTTTAAAGACAACTTACACTCCGAGGACTCATTGGTTCTTCAACCGGACGAAATTCTTCATTTTGATGAGTTAACAAAGAAATTAGATTTCGCAATTCAAAATCTTCCTCAACAAGCGAGAAAAGCATTTCAATTAAACAGACTTGAAGGGAAAAAGTATGCCGAGGTAGCGGCGGAGTTGCAGATTACTTTAAGTGCCGTGGAGAAGTTGATAAGCCGAGCATTATCAACAATTCGAAAAGAGCTCAGATCCGAATGGCTTCTCAGTGCTACTTTGTTTTTCATTTTAAGCTAAAAACTATACATAACTTCAAAAAAAGATGAACTCATCTCAAGCAAAAAAAATACTATTCGACTACTTTGATGGGAAGCATTCTACTATTCAATATAAAATGATAGAAGAATGGCTAAAGGATAACGGAAACAAGGAACTATACTATCAGTTTCTAAATCAATGGGAATCTGAACATCCTCAATATACATTCAATCCAGAAAATGGTAGAGTTAGAATAAAGGAAAAAATAGCATCTTCAAATGTTACGAAGGGAAGTGTAGTTGTCAAGCAAAAAAAGTGGAGAATTAGTGTTAATTATTACTGGTTTTCCGCGGCTTCTGTTGTGTTTATTTTAAGCCTGATAGGTTTTAACTATTTACCAAAAAACAATAATAATTCGTACGATAAACTGGTGAAGCAGACTAAAATGGTGGCAGGGGAAACTTATGAAAAAATTAATTTATCCCAAGAGCCTTTACTGGTGAGCTTACCAGATAATAGTACTGTTTTGCTCCAACCCAATGGTAAAATTAGCTATTCGCCAAAAGAATATAATTTGATTAAAAGAGAAGTGATTCTTTCGGGAGAAGCCTTTTTTGAAGTTCAGAAAAATGCAAATGTACCTTTCGTTGTCTATTCTAATGAAATGATTACAAAAGTATTAGGTACAAGTTTTACCATAATAGCACAGCCAAAATCAGAAGAGACACAGGTGATTGTAAAAACGGGAAAAGTGGCTGTTTTTATGCAAAATGATGTTGATAAAGAAGAAAAGTTAAATGGAAATAATTTGACAGGTATGGTTTTAAGTGCCAATGAAAAGGTTTCCATAAATCGAAATGACTATAAAATTGGACAACCATTAAAAGTTGAGCCTTCAGAACTTTTAATGCCAATTCAAAAGCTCGGTTTTGATTTTGATGACAAACCAGCACCCGAGATTTTCAATATTTTAGAAAACGCATATAATGTGCAGATCATCTACGATAAAGAAAAGCTTTCACACTGCAAGCTCACTGCCTATTTATCGGACGAGCCATTGCTTGAAAAAATAAAGTTGATTTGCCTAGCACTAGAAGCCACTTATGAAAAAGTGGACAATCAAATTATCATAAACTCAAACGGATGTAAATAAACCAAAGAGCAAGCAGCTCAAATGAAATTTATATATAATACTCAATTTTTTGTAACTCTTAATACCTAAACGAATTAATCTCTTACCATTATGAAAATAAAACGACTACATTATCAGAAGGATAGGTCTAACCTCTTGCAGTTTTTTTTATCCTTTTTATTTATTTCAATAACTTTTGCAGGGGTCACATTTGCAAAAGATGGCAATGCTCAAGAAATTCTCGACAAACAAATTAGCCTAAATGTCGCTGAGCAACCTTTTAAGAAAGTTTTGAACGAGATTGAAAAATCTGCAGGCATAAAGTTCATTTATAGTTCCAGTTTAATTAAGGCAGATCGTAGAGTAAGTTTAAAGGTAGCAAACTCAAAATTGAGTGATGTTTTAAAAAACTTACTAAACCCACTTCAATTGGAGTATAAGGTTTTAGGGAATCAAATAGTATTAAAAAGAGTTGAAAACAAAATTGGCTCTATCGATCATGAAAACACTCAAATTACAACTCCAATTATATTGGAAAAACGGATAGGAGGGAACGTAAAGGATGATCAAGGAGAGACTATTGTAGGAGCCAGTGTAACCATAAAAGGTACTTATTTAGGTACTACTACTGACGTAAATGGTAATTTTTCTTTAAATGTTCCAAATGATAAAAATGTTATAGTTTTTAGCTTTGTAGGCTATGAATCTCAAGATGTTTCTATTGGGAATCAAACTAACTTCAACATCATCCTAAAGTCTGATATGAGCCTGTTGGAAGAAGTCGTGGTGGTTGGCTATGGCGAACAAAGAAAGAGCGACTTAACTGGAGCGGTTGCCTCTATTCAAACAAAAGATATCATTAGAGCCAATCCAACCCTTGCAGCTAAAGCCATTCAAGGTCAAATTGCGGGTGTTACTGTTACCAAGTCTGACAACCGCCCTGGTAGTGGTTATAATATCACGATTAGAGGAGAGAATACCATTAATAATTCTACAGCTCCCTTAGTCGTAATTGACGGACTGATGGGTGGAGATATGAATAATCTTAATCCTAACGACATTCAATCAATGGATGTATTAAAAGATGCTTCATCTACAGCTATTTATGGTGCAAGAGGAGCAAATGGTGTCATTATTATCACCACAAAAAAAGGTATTTCTGGTAAGCCACGAGTAAGTTATGACTCTTATGTTGGCGTTAAATCTCCTGCTCACTTACCAGAATTGATGGATGCACAGCAATTTTATAAATTGGCATATACCGATAGAGTTTTAGAGGGTGTTGTTGGGGCAACTTTTACGGCTTCCGAATTGGATATTATAAACAACAATAAATCTACTGACTGGGTAGATTTAGTGACAAATCCAGCTACGCAAACAAGCCAAAATATAAGTGTTTCTGGCGGAACTGAAAAAACTACCTATCGATTTTCTGGTGGTTTCCTACGAGAAGATGGTAATGTATTAAGTACAGATTATAAGCGGTATAATTTAAATGCTGGCCTTGACAGTAAATTGGGAGAACATTTTAAAGTAGGATTTACCTCATATGTAACTTATTCAGACCAAAATTTAGGTTCTCAGGAATCGCTAAGAGGTGCTTATAGAGCCCGACCAACGGGTGTTCCGTATTATGCTGATATCGCAAATCCATCAGAAAATGCTGATTTGAATGTCAATGGTGTAGCCGTTTGGATGGGTATAAATGATAAACAAGTGCCCAACCCATTATTAGATACTGACCCAGAGCATTCAAAATTGCAGTCGACTACTGCAAATATAATGAGCAACGCATATGTAGAATATTCGCCGATTAAAGGATTAAGTTTTAGATCATCTTTATCGGCTACGTATGGTACTACAAGAGCAGGTGACCTTAGAGGGCAATGGTCAAAATCTCAAATTGGAAAACTCCCAAGAGTTCAATTTGATAACCGTACTATTGGAAGCTATACCCTTGATAATATTGTAAACTATAATAAGGATTTGGGTAAGCATAAAATTGGTATAACAGGATTACAAAGTGCTTTTTATCAAAGAAATGAAACTTATACTATTTCTGCCAAAGACCTCCCATATAGCTCAGATTGGTATGCTTTGAATACTGGAACAATCACAAATTTCGGAAGTAGCCTTGTAGAGCGTTCAATTTCCTCTTATATGGGTAGATTGAATTACTCTTATGCAGATAAATATTTATTAACTGTGACTGGACGTTCCGATGGGGCTTCTCAATTAGCTGCTGGAAACAAATGGGCATTCTTCCCATCCGTGGCATTGGCATGGCGATTGATTGATGAATCATTCTTTGAAAGTGTTAACATGCTCTCTAACTTAAAGTTAAGAGTTAGCTACGGTCAAGTGGGTAACTCAGGTGTAGCACCTTATAGCACTCAGGCGGGTCTTTTGAATACGGCTTATGATTTTGACGGTTCTGCAGCTTATGGTTTTGCTCCATCTAATTTGGCGAATAAGGATCTGCGTTGGGAAAGAAGTAAAGAATTAAATTTTGGTTTGGATTTCGGTGTTTACAGAAACAGAATTTCAGGATCTATAGAAGTGTATGACAGAAAAACAGTTGACTTGATCTTAAATCAGAAGATTCCAACAGCATCAGGTTTTTCTCAAGTGACTTCAAATGTTGGTAAAATTCAAAACAAAGGGGTAGAAATTTTATTAAACACAGTGAATGTGGCCAAAAGTAATTTTACTTGGAACACTACTTTAACTTTCACTAAAAACAATAATAAGTTACTCGAATTATATGGCGATGGCCAGTTGGTTGATAAAGGAAATAAACTATTTGTTGGATATCCAATTAGAGCAAATTTTGATTACGAGTTTGACGGAATCTGGCAAACTTCAGAAAAAGAGGCAGCCCTTGTATACAAACAAGTGCCGGGTTCAGTAAAGGTGGTAGATCAAAACAACGATGGTCTGATTTCAACTACTGAGGGTATTGACGATAGAGTATATCTGGGCACACAACTCCCTAATTACCTAATGGGTATGACCAATAGATTCAAATATAAAAACTTTGATTTTTCGTTTTTTGCCTATTACAGAAATGGCACTCAGTATAAGAACAATACGCTCGCAGGAACTTTTGGAGAATTAGGGACACGATATAACAGTCTTGCTTCATTAGATTATTGGAGGAGCGATAACCCTTCGAATACCTATTATGGTGCAACAGTAGCAAATCCATATCGTGCGGCGATTCAATACGAAGATGCTAGTTTTCTTAGAATTTCAGACATTACCTTAGGTTATACCCTGCCAATAGGATTTATGGAAAAAATGAAACTTTCTAATGGTCGCATTTATGCACAAGCTATCAATCCGATAATCATGTCGAAATTCACTGGATTTGATCCGGAGTTTAACTCAGCAATTTATCAGGATGATGTTCCATCTATGACAATGAGTATTGGCGTAAACGTAAGTTTTTAATTTTTAAAATTTAATAAAATGAAATCAATAATATTCAAACGATATAGTCTTTGGCTTGTAACAATTTTATTTGTTACATTATCAAGCTGTAAGGAAGAATTCTTAGATGAAATTCCTAAGTCAACTTTAACCACCGATATTTATTACAACACAGAGGCTGGTTTTGAAGATTTGATAAAGTCGTGTTATCCGATCTTAAGAAACTTGCATCAAGGCAGTGGTAGATTATTAGCGTTACAAGGAACAGATATTTTCACGTCTGCACTTGGTTGGAATCCATCGGCAGTGACGGGAAAAGAGAACACTCCGAGCTCTTGGGATGTGTATGATAGCCGTTATAATGCTAATAATGGAGATATTCAGGGATTTTGGACGATGATTTATGCAGAAATCGCAAGAACAAATACTGCTATTAGCCGTGCTAGTAATGTCACCACCATGGCAGCAGGATTGAAGGATGCTAGGGTTTCGGAGGCTAAATTTTTGAGAGCTTTATGTTTGTTTTATGCCGTTCAGCAATGGGGCGATATTCCTATGCCACTTGCAGAAGTTACATCTCCAAGCAAAGATTTCCCAAGAGTACCTGCAGCAAACGTGTATAAGCAAATAATTAGCGATTTGTTAGAATGTGAAGCCAAATTGCCTGTTACAGCAACCAATTATGGTAGAGTAACTAAAGGTGCGGCTCAGTTTTTATTAGCAAGAGTCTATTTAACCAGGGGCTGGAACTTTAACAATTCCTTGGGAGGTACAAGTGCGGACTTTGACCTGGCTTTACAATATGCCGATAAGGTGATTGAGAGCTATCCATTGGCGGCCAATTACAGTGATTTATTTCCTAAAAGGTCAAATAATCCTTTAACGCAATACACCGGTGCACAAAATGATAAAAATGCTGAAATCATTTTTGCCGTTCAATATAACGCTGACGTATTAACCAATAAAACAGATGCTGCATTTGTTCAAACTATTGAGGGTGGTAATGATTTGCACTCGAGATTTGGACCAAGTGGAGAAGGGTATCCTGGCACTAAAGGAAGAACACCTGATTACAATCGTAGTTTAGGTATATTTCATGTAACTCCAGCAGGCTATCGCTTTTTTGACCCAGAAAATGATACAAGATATGCCCATAATTTTGTACATGTTGGCTATGCACTTCTGGCTGTTAAAGATTACAAACCACTACCTATTTCTAAACCAGATTTGAGAGTTAGTTATAATGTGGGTGATACTGTGATAGCTTCAAGACCATGGAATAGACCGGCTCTTAAATTAGAAGAGAGAGGCGTAGATTTAGGAGGTAAGAAAAATTATTCTGTAATCAATACGGATGAGTTTGGAGGAGGCTATCCTATTGATAACTCTGGATTACCAATTGCTCCAGCATTAATGTGGAAGTTCTGGCAACCTGGAATTCCTTACGGTGATGGCTATGGTACCTTCAATGAAGCAATTTTCCGTTCGGCAGAGGCTTATTTGATTGCTGCTGAAGCAATCGTAAAAGGTGCAAAAGGTGGTAAACTAGGTACCGCTGATGTTTATTATAATAAAGTGCTTGATCGTGCTTTGGGTGCTAAAAAAGGAACAGAGCCTTTGGCAGCAGCAGCTCCTGGGGATCAAAAATCTTTAAGTACTGCTTCTTATAGAGCAACATTGTCTAATATTTCTGTGGATTTAATTTTAGATGAAAGAGCCAGAGAACTATTTGGTGAATTTAACAGATGGTTTGATTTAAAACGTACTGGTAAATTGGTTGAGCGTGTGAAAAAGTATAATCCTTGGACAAAAGGACAGTCCATTTCTGATGTTCATAACTTAAAACCTATTCCCCAGGGAGAGATAGATTTGTCATTTCCTAAAATGACGCAAAATTCAGGTTATTAAGTCAAGACTAAAAGAGAGGAAGAAGATTCTTCCTCTCTTTTTTTAATTCTTCTTTAAATCTATAAACTAACCTTGTTTAATTAATCAGGAAGTGCTCCTGATCAATTAAAAATTTAGGTACCCTAGCTGAAAATATAACGTGAAAAAATATCCTATTATAGTGATACTGGCTATGCTTTGTAGCAATATCACCACGCATGCTCAATGGAAAAACCTGTTCAATGGTACAGATTTAAAAGGTTTTGTAAAGCGAAATGGCACTGCCGATTATAAAGTAATAGACCACACAATAGTTGGAATTTCCCAATTGAATACCCCGAATTCATTTTTATGTACCGAAGCAGAATACGGTGATTTTGTATTAGAACTAGAGGTCAAAATAGAAAGGGGTCTCAATTCTGGTATTCAAATTAGAAGCATAAGCGACCCAAATGTGATGGCTGGAAAAGTACATGGCTATCAGGTTGAGATTGAATCTGGCGATAGAGCGTGGAGTGGTGGTATCTTTGACGAAGGGCGTACGGGATGGCTATACCCATTATCCATTAATCAAAAAGGACGACAAGCATTCAAGAAAGGAGAATGGAATAAATACCATATAGAAGCCACAGGTCAAAGTATTAAAACTTGGGTAAATGGCGTTCCTTGTGCTAATCTTATAGATCCGCAAACGGCTAGAGGTTTTATTGCATTTCAAGTGCACGCCATTAAGAAACCCGAACAAGTTGGCTTAACTGTACAATGGAAAAACATCAGAATTGCTACCGAAAATCTTGATAAGGTTAGGATAAAAGACGGTGAGCAAGCTCAGGAAGTAAGTTATTTGCATAATCAACTTTCTGAAAATGAGATAAAAAATGGCTGGAAATTACTCTGGGATGGCAAAACTTCTGCCGGTTGGAAAATAGCCAATGGCAATGCTTTTCCGAAGGATGGTTGGAGCATGGAAGATGGCGTTTTGACCGTTTTAGGTTCAAAAAAAGACGCTGTTCGTAAGGGTGGTGATATAGAAACGGTCGAGGAATTTTCAAATTTTGAGCTCGAAATGGATTTCAAAGTGTCCACAGGTGGAAATAGCGGCTTAAAATACTTTGTGGTAGATGACCCAAATAAAAAACCAGGAACGGGTTTAGGCCCTGAATTTCAAATCTTAGATGATAAAGTGCATCCTGATGCCAAAGAAGGTGTAAATGGCAACCGCACCACAGGCTCTCTTTACGACCTTATTACAGCAGAAAATCTATCAGAAAATGATAGCAATAAGCGGATTCACGGGCCAGATAAATGGAACAGATTACGCTTGGTTGTAAAAGATGGTCATGTGGAACATTGGGTCAATAACCTTAAGATGGTGGAGTACGACCGTCATTCACAGATTTTCAGAAACCTGATACTAAAGAGTAAGTACAGTAAATATCCCGATTTTGCTCAAGCACCATCGGGTCATTTATTGCTGCAAGACCACGGCGATGAAGTACACTTTAGAAGTATCAAAATTAGAGCCTTATAATTATTTCTTAAATTGAAATAAAAAAACTTATCAACCTTAAAATGAAAAGAAGAGAATTTGTATCGATAAGCACATTATCATTGGGTATGTTACCAATTTTAGGTTTTGCGAACAGTAGCGACAGAGCAGAAAAAAAACCAAAATGGATAGTTGATTTGATAAAACTCAATGATACAACCATTACCGATTTATTGAAATATCAAATTCTAGATAAAAAATCAAAACACCATGGCGGGCTAAAAGATGGCGAGGATATTCCAAATCCTCATTCTACAAATGCACTCATTTCTCGTGGGATAATTGGTTTTACTAATTTAGAATCATCCTTTTATAAGTCAGCAGATTTAAAGACTAAAATGATTTTGGCAGCAAAATATTTGCGACAAATTCAACATGCCGATGGAACCATCGACCTTTTAAGTACTAACTTTCATTCTACGCCTGATACAGGATTTATCGTAGAAAGGGTTACCACAAGTTGTGAATTATTAAAACAAGCCAACATTAAAGAATCGGACGAGCTATTTGCAGCGTTAAAAGCCTTTTTATTAGCTGCAGGTGAAGCCCTAAGTATCGGTGGTATTCACACGCCAAATCATCGATGGGTAGTCGCAGCCGCTTTAACGAAAATCAATAACCTTTGGCCAAATCCAAAATATATTAATCGTGCTGAACAATGGCTGGCCGAAAATATTGATTTAGATTCTGATGGTCAGTACACCGAAAAAAGTACAGGTGTTTATTCATCGGTTGTCAACAAAGCACTGATAGCCGTTGCCAACGGTCTTAATAAGCCTGAATTGTTAGATTTTGTGCGGAAAAATCTGAAAATGACCATGTATTTTGTTCATCCAAATGGCGAAGTCGTTACCGACGCATCAAACAGACAAGACAAGGGGGGGGTAAGTATATTTGAGAACTACTATTATGCATATCGATTCATGGCCATTTTGGATCAAAATCCTGAATTTGCAGCCATGTGTCAAATGATAGAGAAAAATTATTTTAAAAAAACTATCGGAGATTTAGATCATTTTTTAGAGGAGAAATTTCTTTGGAAAAACCTGCCTGAGGCAAGGCCGTTTGAAACAAGTTATGCCAAGTTGTTCCCTTATTCCAAATTAGCTCGCATTCGACGTGATTCTTGGGATGCAACATTGCTTATCAATAATCCGAACTTTCTGACTTTTCATAAAAACAATGCTATTTTACAAGGAATGCGTATCAATGCTTCCTTCTTTGGCAAAGGTCAATTTCAATCCCCAACTATTTCTCAAGAAGGTGATATATGGGTAATGACTAATAAGTTGGAAGGGCCATATTTTCAACCGGTAAGTAAAGATAAAATTGACCCTAAAGGAGATTGGGGAAATATGCCAAAAAGTATTCGCCGCCAAAGTGAGGTACAATATTTAGAATCTACCATTAGCATCAAAGAAATATCAGGCGGCTTAGAAGTTGAATTTGATCTACACGGGACAGATGGGGTACCTGTTTCCTTGGAATTGATATTCAGAGCTGGCGGTGAATTAACAGGCGTTCAGCAATCTGCAAAAGAGCCAAATGCCTACTTGCTCAGTGAAAAAGAAGCAACATATACGGTTGGAAATGATAGTATAAAATTTGGGCCGGGTAAAATAGAGCATAAAGGCTTGCATTTAAGAGGGGGCTTGCCAGGAGATCCTAGTTCTCCTTCGGTTTATTTGACTGGTTTTACACCATTTAAGCACGTAATCACTTTGAAATAAGCGAAGCTTAAATTTTGATATTTATTGAACAGACTTAAATGAAGAGGGTTTTTTTTTGATTTTACAATGACAGTAAGCCCTCGTCATAAAGGAAGTTTCAGTTTGTATCAGAACCATTTACTTTGACACAGTTACATTTCTTAAATGCGAAAATCGTATGAAAAAAGCCAATTTTATAGTGCTCTATTTTATGCTAATGGTGTCAAATGCCATCGGCCAAAAACGCCCAAATGTTATTTATATCCTTGCCGATGATTTAGGTATCGGCGATGTGTCATGCTATAATCCTAAAGGTAAAATCATGACACCCAATATAGATAAATTGGCTCATGAGGGTGTTCGGTTTACAGATGCTCACACTACGTCATCGGTTTGTACACCCACCCGATATGGCATTATGACTGGCCGATACAATTGGCGAACTACCATGAAAAGGGGCGTTTTACATGGTTATGATACACCTTTGATTGATCCCAAAAGAGAAACCGTGGCCTCATTTATGAAGAAACAGGGCTACGAAACGGGTATTGTAGGTAAATGGCATTTAGGCTGGAATTGGTCGGGCGTCGAAGGTGGTGAAAAAAATGTTGATTTCTCAAAACCGGTGGAAAAAGGCCCCAATAGTCTTGGCTTTAATTACTCCTTTTGCATACCGGCTTCCTTGGATATGCCTCCTTACGCTTATGTTGAAAACGGAAGCTGCACCACTGTTCCAAAAGACACTTGTTTGGCAAGAAATGGGATAGCTCTGTATCGTGCCGGTATAGAAGCACCTGATTTTAAGCCCGAAGAAGTTCTAGGGAAATTTACGGAAAAAGCCCTCAGTTTTATCAATCAAAATGCGAACAAGGAGCAACCATTTTTCTTGTATTTTCCTTTGGCGGCACCTCATACGCCTATTTTGCCTCTTGGTGAGTTTGTAGGAAAAAGCGGTGTTTCACCCTACGGAGACTTTGTGTTAATGGTAGATGATGTGGTAAGACAAGTAGTAGAAATCTTGAAAGCTAAAGGGATATACGAAAATACCCTAATTGTTTTTGCTTCTGATAATGGTTTTGCCCCGGCTGCAAATACTCAGGCTCAACTTGAAAAAGGACATTTCCCATCTATTGATTTCCGCGGCTATAAAACAGATATCTATGAAGGGGGGCATCATGTACCATTTATTGTTTCTGGGGGCTATAGTACTCAAAAGCAAAAAGTCAGCAATCAATTTGTATGCACAACAGATTTATTTAGAACGCTTTCAGAACTCACTAAAACACCACTGAACGACTATACTGCAGAAGATAGTTATAGCTTTTTGTCTGAAATTACAGGCAAAAAAACAAAGTATCCAAAACGTGAGGCCATTATTCATCATTCGTCAAACGGCTTTTTTGCCATACGTAAAGATAATTGGAAATTAATTATGTGTTCACATTCGGGTGGAAATGGGTTTCCCAAAGAAATAAGCGAAGAGGCAAAAGCGATGCCTCCCATTCAGTTGTATGATTTATCAAAAGACATAGCCGAAACTCAAAATGTATATGATAAAAATCCTGCAGTCGTAAAGGAATTGACAGATTTGCTGACAAAATACCTCAAAAATGGACGCAGTACAGTGGGCAAAAATCAAATGAATGATGGGCCTAGTCATTGGAGTCAATTAACTTGGCTGTAGCAATGAATGAATTAAATTGTAAAAAATATCAAAAGATACTAACACTTCTTTTAATCATATTCGGTATCTCAACGTCTCTCTTAGCTCAAAGGCGATTTGAAAGGCCTGCCTTAAAAAAAAGCAATATTGAAGTGCCACATACAAGAACAATTCAATGGTCTGAAAAATCGGCTCTGTCGGATTCCATTATATCAACTTGGGCAAACTTAAACCTTAATCAAGGCGATGAAAAAGTAAAAAATCCGCGAGTTTTGATGGCTAAACTATGGATGAAAAAAGACCTTGAAGAAGTCAATAATACCATCCTAAATACAACAGTAAGGGGCGTCTCAGGAAGCAAATGGAAATTGAATCCAAAGGGAGACTATGATTTTACGGAAACCGTTTTGATTACTATTTTATATCTTTTTGGTGACAAGCCAGATATTCTTTTTCCTGAGACAACGGAATATTTGGTGAATACCTTGCTCATTGATGAAGGCCATAAATTCAGATATTATACGCTTGGTACGCTCAAACTTATACGTGAAACGGAAAATCACATTTTAATGACAGAGGGTTCCAGATATTTGAAAAACAAATGGTTAATGAGCCATGGCAGCCATGACCCGATCTATGACAACACTAAAAATGGCATGGAAAGCAGAATTTTGAAATTCTTGGTTGAAATGCAAATGGCTGGTCTTTATGAATTTAATTCTTTGCCCTATAGTGGTTATACAATTACAGCATTGCTCAATTTGGAAGCCTTTGGGTCAGAAAAAGTTAGAACAGAAGCTCGCAATACGCTTGACTATATGGGCTGGTGTTTTGCTCTTGGAAGCTACCAATACAAGTATTTTCCACCTATGCGACGTAGAATTGATAAGGCTAAATTTAAAGAATTGACTACGGATTATCATTCAATCTTTATGCAAACTTGGATGAGCTTTGGTCCAAACGCAAAAGTTGATTATAACCAAAAAATCAAGAGCGTTCATGCTCTAATGGCTTCAACTATGCCATATCGTCCTACGGACAAGGTTGCCAAAATGCTGCTTGAAAAGGAAAATGGTTATTTCGTAAAACTAGGACATGGAAAAAAATCTTGTCCCGAAATTTACACCGCTGGCAAGCACTTTTTACTTTCAGCAGGAGGGGGCAATCAAGGGAAATATTCACAGATTCTGCCTCGGCCTACCATGCTTTTTTTAGACGACAATGCAAAAATGGTCAATGATGCCTTTCATCTTTTTGGTCCAACAAACGATTTCTACAAATGGAATAATACGGGAGTTTACGAAAACTTTGCTTGTGCGGCAGGGAAAGTTTTTGTTCCAGAAGGTTTTCAACCTATTGTACAAAATGCCATTTGGTCAATTTATGATACTAAAAATCAAGTACAAATAGCCGTTCATTCTTCTCTAAATCTAGGAATTGTGCTAGTTTTTGAAAATGAAAATTCGAAAGAACTTGCTCAAAAACTATTAGACTTAAACCCCAATGCTGAAAATCTGAAAACAAAAATTCATTTACCAAACGGCTCGCAAATAGATTATGACGTACTTGCTCCCAAGGATATGTGGGTTATTAAATCAGTTGACGGAAATGCTGTAAACAGGAATTTTGGGAGATGGGCATTAATCGATGGAGCATTAAAAAATAAAACATTATGAATAAATTACTAATTATTACGCTCTTAGTTTTCACTTTCTTACAACCCGTTCTGGCCCAAAAACAAGAACTGATTTCAAAGCAATATAGCTACAAAACGCTTTCGTCCTATCAAAAATCTTTGCTGGAAGATATGATAGCCTTAGATTATTCCAAAGGTGCTGAAATTACAACATCATTGTCGGATGGTGCAAGCTTGAGAAGTATTACCCGTTTGGCAGAAGCACTTCTTTTTAGAAATCAAAATGATGACACTGAAAATGCGATAACGATTATCAAATGGATTCTGAAATATCAGTATCAGGATGAAAAAAGTCCCTATTATGGCATGTGGCAAACAAACGCCATCAATGATCGATTAGACCAAAATTGGAGGGAATTTATCGGTTGCGATTTGATAGTCATCTACCATCATTACAAAAATATTTTGCCTTCAGAAGTAGTAAAGGACATCGAAGTTGGCTTGGTTCACGCGGCCAAAGGAGCAATGAAAAGGGATGTTACACCGTTTTATAGTAACATTTCCATTATGAGTGCTTTTTTAATGGAATATGTGGGTAATGCTTTTGAAAATGAAGCATTAAGAGTTGCAGGACTTAAAAAAGCGAAAGATATTTTTGCTTTGCATCAATCTCATAACTCTTTTAGTGAGTACAATTCTCCGACTTACTATGGTGTGACGCTCATCGGAATTGCGATGTGGCGAGAGTTGGCTTTTTCTGATGAAATGAAAACGATGGGAAAAACCCTTGAAAAGGCACTTTGGCATGAAACAGCTACGCTTTACAATGCCAATTTACAAAATATTGTCGGTCCGTATTTCAGGGCTTATGGAATGGATATGCAGAAACACAATGCCATCATCGGACTGTGGATTGCGATTGCTTTGGATGATAAAAAACGCTCACCCATTCCAGGGAAAAATGGAGAAAAGAATGGAGAAATGAGTAATCTAGCTACCATTTTCCATCTTGGGCTTTCGGTGTCCAAATCCGATTTAGCAGAATTTAAGTCCTTTTCAAAACCGCGATATGTTTCAAAAATTGTTCCTAGTAACTATATAGGTGATTCACTCAAAAAGGCGACGCATTTTATAGAAAAAGACTGGATGATGGGTGGATTATGGGGCAACAGAAGAAAGTGGGCTCAAATAAAAACAGGTACCATGCATTGGAAAGCTGAAGATGGAAGCATTGGCTGGTTATTGATTCCGGGCAATGGTCAAACTAATGTCCAGGTAAATGAGAAACAAATGGGTGTTTATTTGGCAGACAAAAACACCACAGAAATAGAACTGTTTGTCTATGCTAATAAAATTTCGATGAGCGATTTTTCAGATAAATCTTGGAAACCTTCAGGCATCAGTTTAGGCATTAATACGAGTCTAAAGAGTACTTTTGCCGAAGCCACCAAATCGGAGCTCCTGAAATTATCCGTAGAGAATTCAAAGGAATATCCATTTATTATGCGTGTGGTTTATGAAGTGCCAAGTGATTGGGATCTAGATAAACCTTTATTGGAAATTGTACCTAAGAAACAATAGAAACTGACTTCGAGACAGAGCTGTAGTTGTTTTTTTCCCAAGCATTCCGCATCATGGAGCCATGATTTGTACTCAAGTGTGAATTCCTATATATTATAATAAAATCATTCATAAAAAATGAACAAAAGATTAATAAAACCTGCATTCTACTCATTTATACTATTTTCTATTTGCATTATGGGATTTCAGGTAATTTCATATAATGAACCTACCTTTTCCCTAAAGGACTATCAAATAGAAGAAGGTTTTGAACTAAGTTTAACCGCTTCCGAACCATTTTTGAAAGCACCCGTGAGTATAGACTTTGATGATAAAGGGAGAATTTGGGTGGTAGAAATGATTGGCTATATGCCAAACCTCGAAGGTATTGGAGAGGATTTGCCAAGCGGCAGAATTAGCATTTTGGAAGATTTAGATAATGATGGTGTCATTGACCATTCCAAGGTGTTTTTGGATCAACTTGTCTTGCCACGTGGACTGGCTCATGTTTATGGCGGCCTTTTATATGTGGATGGTCCCAAGCTTTGGTTCGTTGAGATAAAGAAGGATAAACCCGGTAAGAAAACCTTAGTGGATCCTATTTATGCAGAAGGAGGCAATGTGGAACATTCGTCGAACGGCTTAATGATGAATATTGACAACTGGATATACAACGCCAAGTATAATTTTAGGTATCAACTTAAAAATGGTAAATGGGTAAAGGAACCGACTTCCTATCGTGGCCAATGGGGCATTACTAAAGATAATTTTGGGCGACTTTACTTCAATAGCAACTCCACTCAATTTAAGGGTGATTTTGTTCTACCAAACAAAGCAATTCAGAACAAGTATTTTAAACCAGAAATAGCCGAAAATCAAAAGTTAGCCAGCGATCGCGTTTTCCCAATTCATCAAACATCGGTAAATCGAGGGTATCAAAAAGGTATTTTAGATGAAAGGGGTTATTTGATAAATGTTACCGCTGCTTGTGGTCCATTGATTTATCGTGGTGGAGCTTTTCAAGAAATACACAATCAAAATGCGTTTGCCTGTGTACCAGAAGCTAACCTTATTAAACGCAATGTTCTGACTTTTGAAAATACGCAAACCTCAGGAGAACAAGCTACGGAAGATAAAGAGTTTATTGCCTCTACAGACGAAGGCTTCCGCCCCGTAAACTTGTTTAATGGACCAGATGGAGCTATTTATGTGGTAGATATGCACAGAGGTATTATTCAGCACAAAGCATATATTTCTCAGTACTTGACAGAGCAGCTCGGTCTTAAAAGATTGGATACATTACAGAATGCTGGACGAATTTTGAAAATCACAAACAAAGCGGGTAAGCTTAACGCAGTACCAGATTTGTCTAAGGCTTCAAGCCAAGAATTAGTGGCCTTTCTAAGCCATTCTAATGGCTGGATTAGAGATCGTTCTCAACAATTATTGATTCAAAAGAAAGATCGTTCGGTGCTTAAAGATTTGATTAATTTGGCTCAGACTGATAATGAGTTTTCAACAGCCATTCATGCTCTTTATGTGCTTGAAGGCTTAAATTCGCTAACTTTTAGTACTTTAAGCAACATTATAAACCAATCCACGCAGCCTGAAACCGTGGCTCATGCTTTAGGGCTTTTAGAGCGATTTGCTTCGTCGCAAAATGTGTCAAAAATGAAGGATGTTTCTTCAAAGCTAATGGCTCGTAATAATGAAGTTATTGACCTTTACTTGTCCATGTCGCTGAGTAGCTGGCTCAAATACTCAGAAGCTACGTTTTTACCGATGCTAGCACAAATTGACAAAAAGTACGAGACTCAAAAAATCTTTCAAGAGGCTATCGTAAGTAGCTTAGAAGGTATAGAAGAGAAGTATACGAATACAATGAATCCTACTGCGGGGCTAAAAAGCAGTTTATCAATTGCAATCGATAATCACAAGAACGAGGAATTAAATTCAATTTTTGTGAAGGAAAAAAATGTTTTGGATCCACGTACGAAAGGCCTGCAACTTTACCGAGGTATCTGTGCCACATGTCACGCGGTAGACGGAAAAGGAACTCAAGACTTGGCACCACCGCTTAAAGGATCGGAATATATCGATGGCTCTATGAAACGCCTAGCCGCCATTATTTTACATGGAATTAGCGGGCCTATTCATGTAGATGGAAAGTTGTATGAATTAAACAACGATATGCCTGGCCTGATAAATAACAATGAAATTTCCGATCAGGATATTGCAGATATTATCAGATTTACGCAAAATGCATTTGCTAAAGCAGGAAAAGGTATTAAAGCAGAGGACGTAAAAAAAATGAGAGATAAAAAGCCTATAGGTAGCGATGTTTTTAATGAGAAACAGCTTCTCGAAACTGATTTTGAAAAATAAGAAAGTAGCTTAGTTTTTGTTAGCGATTTTACCTTTTGGAGCTTACCAGCGGGTAATGGAATTCATTGACATTCGTCAAAACTAATTTGTTGCATTACTAATTTTAAACACCATACTAATATTGTTTCTATTATTTAAGCAAAGCCGTCTCATTTATTTGAGGCGGCCTTTTGTTTTATAAGAGCTTTGGGTTTTATGATAGGAAAGGATGCTGTCTATTGAATATAATAAACCTATAAAATAGTTTTGATAGTCTGGCCACGAAGAATTCAGTTACTCTTGCTATAAACCTTGATCTTTCACTTTTAGTGTTTGATTTAGATAGTATGCGTTTATACTTTAAGGCTCTACGGTGACTATTACCCTTTGGTAGCGAGTTAGGGAAGGGGTTGCATGGTTTGCTATGGCTAGAATAATATGGATAGTGCCTAATCTGGCATTGTTTGGAGCAGGCCTACTTTCAGGATTGAAAAGTGGCGTTTATAAGGATATGGAGCAATTGAAGGATTTCTGTCAAAAGAGTAAGAATAGGGTGGAGCCTGATTTAGAAAATCTTTCTGCGGTAAAGGCATATGAGGGTTGGCAAAGCTTAATTGCACATATGGGTTAGTTCTTTCTTAATTCAGAAGGATTATACCCCATTTTTTGTTTAAAAATTCTGGAGAAATAGGACTCTGATTCAAACCCCGACTGAAAAGCGATTTCAGAAAGCGTAAGGCTACTGTTTTGTATTTGTTGCTCTGCTTTTCTGAGTTTCAGCACCAGTTGATATTGATTTGGAGATGTGCCTGTAACTTCCTTGAAAGTCTTTCTAAACCAAACGTAGCTCACATTTTGCTGAGCTGAAATGGCCTTGAAGTCCAAAATTTGATTCCATTTTTCGTGAATTTCTGCTATTGCGGCTTCTATTAAGCTCTCTTTTTTGGTACGCTTCTTTTTTGTTATCAGTGCTGAGGCGTAAACTATCCCTAAAAGCTGAATAATAAGAAAGGAAGAGAATTTTCTGAAGGAGTCGTCTTTGTTTTCTACGGTTTTTAGCAACTTGGAGAAAGTATCGGTAAACTCAGAGTTAAACCCAACTTTAATGATGGGATGCTGCGGGCTAAAACACTCTTGTTCTAACAAATAATGAGCATAGTTTCCCGAAAAACCAATCCAATATTCTTCCCATCCAGTATCTTCTTTAGGTTTATATCTATGCCAAACCCCTGGATAAAGTAATATGACCGTGCCTGCATCTATTTCTTGCGGCTTCATTCCGTTAGCTTCGAAATAGCCGCTACCCGTCGGGATGTAAAGAATCTGATACTCTTGGAGGCTTCTTCCTTTCTCCCATTCGAAATAATAATGGTCTGGGTGACTTAAATCTGGGTAGTTTAGGTTTTTGGGATGGATATGATGTCCAAGGTTTAAAATACTTATTCCCAGGTCAGTATCTGCTTCTTTATCTACTAAATCAAAATACTTTCTAAATGTCTTCATATCATTTTGTGCAAGACTATTATCAAAACATGCAAGGATTATGTCTTAAAAGTACCATTACTTTGTAATATGATGATATATCTGATAGAAATATCCGTCTTAAGTTTATCTTTTTGATAAAACTATTATATGTTTTCGGAATGATTATTTAATGTGTGTAATGTTTGCATGACTTGTTCTATTAGATATATTGAGACCTATTGAATAAAAAACGATATGATAAAAAACATTTTCTCCTTGTTTCTTTCTTGTCTCTTGCTGCAGGGCTGTCAAAAAGGCGTTTCTATCATTCTTTTGAAAACAGAAAATCTAGAAACCCCTTTAGGTATAGATATCCGGAATCCTCACTTTAGCTGGCAAATGGAGGTCATCAATAATGAAAGAAACCAATATCAGTCGGCTTATCAAATTATAGTTAAAGATGCGTCTGGAAAATTGGTTTGGGATTCAGAAAAAGTGACGTCCGATATTGCTAATGATATTGAATACGCAGGAGAAGAATTAATACCGACCACAAAATACGATTGGACGGTTAAGGTTTGGGATAAAGATGGGACTTTAATGACCAATGCCTCTTGGTTCGAAACAGGATTGTTAAATCCTGATATTTCCGCATGGGATGGTGCCAAATGGATAGGTGGTGGAGATGAAGATTTGGTGTTTTATTCACACTATTTATCGGTTTTTAAATTTCAGTATGGTATTCAGCTTGATGCTGAAAGTAAGACTACCAAAGCCGCCTTTCTTTTTGGAGGCAACGACAGCAGATTAGCCAATGCCAATTTGAACTTAATGGGCATGGAAAATGCCAAAAATGAATCTTATGTGGCTTTTGAAATTGACATTTCAGCTTTAGAAGCATCTTCCAAAGGAAGTGCTAAGTTGAACGTATACAGAGTAGGGTATAGTAAAGAAGATTCTACTAATGCACCTTTTAAGACTTTTGAGATTCCTAGGAGCCTTGTCAATCAAAAGAATAAGTATGCTAAACATACCTTTTATGCTGAGTGTAACTTTGGATTATTCCGTATTTATGTGGACGGCAAAAATAGTGGTAACCTGTTAAAAGAAAAGGGGGCAGCACCAGTTACTAGATTTAGCTCACCGGGTATAAATCTTAACCCTATAGGTAGTGGAAACAATTTCATCAGTTTCCCCATGTTGGCAGATATAGGCTTTAAGGTTTCCGAGGGTCAAAAAGCCATTTTTTCAGAAGTAGAAATTATGAATTTCAGACTGCCGTCCAATACACTTTTTAAGGAAGACCTTTCAACACAAGAGAGCATTTTTAAAGGCGAAAATGTGGCAATAGAAAACGAAAGTTATGTGATAAATGGCGGTGAAGTGTTACTGGTAGATCCAAGTCAAAATGGAGCTCCAATGCTGAGAACCGGTTTTGATTTAGAAAGTAAGGAGATAGCTAAAGCCCGACTATATGTAACCGCTAGGGGTATTTATGAAATGTATATAAATGGTCAAAAAGTCAGTCAAGACTATTTTAACCCAGGACTTACACAGTACAACAAAACTCAAATGTACCAAACCTATGATTTGACAGAGGCTTTAAATGCTGGGCAGATCAATGTCTTGGGTGCATGGCTAAGTGAAGGCTGGTGGTCAGGAAATATTACGTATTCTGGTGAAAACTGGAATTACTTTGGCGATCGCCAATCTTTATTGTCAAAACTCGTGGTGAGCTATAAAGATGGCACAGAGCAAAAGATAGTTTCTAATCCAGCGTCTTGGCAGTTTTTTAATGAAGGTCCAGTGATTTACGGTTCGTTTTTCCAAGGCGAAGTTTACGATGCCACCAAAGAAGTTGCGGTACTGGGTTGGTCTACACCGGAATACAACAGTTCTAAATGGAAAGCGGCGGTAGAAGTGCCTCTTTATGGTACAACAAACCAAGAAGAATTTACAGATTTCATGGGTAATAAACACAGCCTTAATTATGACAAACAGGAACTGGTTGGTCAGCTGGGTAGAAATGCCAGTGTAGTGAAATTAATACCATGTATAGGTGTGGAAGAAGTTAGACCAAATGTTTATGTGTACGACATGGGCCAAAACATGGTGGGATTTCCTCAGATAAACATGAAAGGTGGTACCATAGGAAATGTTGTGACTTTACGTTATTCTGAGGTGAAATATCCTAATTTAAAAGATTATGAAGGCAACGAAGGTATGGTGATGATGGAAAATATTCGGGCTGCCCTTACTCAAGATAAATACATTCTAAGAGGTGGCAACGAAACCATAGAACCTCGCTTTACTTTTCATGGTTATCGCTATCTAGAAATTACGGGAATTAAGTCTGCCATTCCTGTGGCGGATGTAAAAGGCATGGTCATTAGTTCCGTAGATGAATTGGCTTCTTCTTACACCACTTCAAACGAAAAAGTCAATAAACTCTGGGAAAACATCACGTGGTCTTTAAGAAGTAACTTTTTGTCTATTCCAACAGACACACCGGCTAGAAACGAAAGAATGGGTTGGAGTGGCGATATTTCTGTTTTTGCTAAATCAGCGACTTATCTTACAGATGCCAATTTGTTTTTAAGAAGGCACTTGTTAAACATGCGTGATGTGCAGTTCGACTCCGGTCGTTTTACAGATGTAGCCCCAATTGGTGGTGGTTTTGGTGGAACACTCTGGGGAAGTGCTGGAATAGTGGTGGCCTGGGAAACCTACCGTCAATATGGAGATTTAGCAGTTTTAAGAGAGCATTACCCGGCCATGAAAAAGTATTTGACTTTCTTAGAAACCAAAATTAACAGTGAAGGAATTCTAAATGAAGGTCCACTAGGCGACTGGCTAAGTCCAGAAGGAAACCGAAACGATAATACACTGTTTTGGATGTCCTATTTTGCTTATGACTTAGAGATAGTTTCTAAAATGGCCAAAGTCTTAGGTCAAAACAAAGAAGCCGAGATATACCTCCGTCGAAGTGCCGACATCAAAGCCAAGTTCAATGAAGTTTATGTAGATGCTGAAACCCATAAGACCGTTAGGTCTGGCGTGAAGACCATGTTTATTGGTCCTCCAAACGAGGCTGAGAAAATGGGTAAATTAGCCAAAGGAGATTTGATTGATACGCAGGCTTCCTATGCCATTCCTTTGGCTTTAGGTACTTTTAATAAAGCCAATAAACCATATGCCGTAAAGCATTTTACGGAGACCATCCAAAGAAAAAATATCGACGATCAAGGCCAAGAACTCCCTGAATATTCCTTAATGACGGGTTTTATAGGCACCGCATCCATTATGGAAGCCTTAGCGGAAAATGGCAAAGAGAAAGAAGCCTATACATTGCTTCAGCAAGAGTCTTATCCTTCCTGGCTTTATTCGGTGGTAAACGGAGCCACATCTATTTGGGAGAGGTTAAACTCTTATACGGTAGAAAAAGGTTTTGGAGGTAATAACAGCATGAATTCCTTTAATCACTATTCCTTTGGCTCGGTGGCGGCTTGGATGTATAACCATTCATTGGGCATCCAACGTGACCCGAAGGTGGCTGGTTTTAAGCGTTTTATTTTAAAACCTACGCCAGACCCAACTAAAAAAATGACCTATGCCAAAGGTCATTACGACTCCAATTATGGAAGAATTCGAAGTGGATGGGAAGTTCTTGAAAACAAATGGATATATGAAGCCACCATTCCTGCTAACTCTTCTGCAATGCTTTACTTACCAGTTCATGATGTAGATAAAGTAACAGAAGGAGGTAAGTCTGTTATGGATTGGGAAGGGATAATTATTGAGCAAGGCTTAATAAAAATACCCTTAGCATCTGGTCAATACTTTTTTGAAATAAACGATCCTTTATAAAAAATATTAATAGTCTTAAAACCTAATTTAATCAAACTACTCTAAATTTTATGTCGAAATTCAAACACGTGTCTTATTTATGGGATGAGGCTGAAGCCGCAAAAATTGATAACGAAGTCGATTTGTTCATTTATCGTTCTAATCTGCTGGGTGCAGACTTAAGATTGACCAATTATGGTGGTGGAAACACCTCTGTGAAGGTTATTGATAAAGACCCCTTGACAGGTCAAGATGTGGAAGTGATGTGGATAAAGGGCTCTGGTGGAGATATCGGAACGCTTAAAAAATCTGGCTGTGCCGCATTATATATGGAGCGTTTAATGAACCTAGAGCATGTTTATAGGGGTATTGAGCATGAAGATGAAATGGTGGCATTGTTTAATCATTGCATCTTCGATTTAGACTCAAAAGCACCGTCTATTGATACGCCATTACATGGCTTTTTGCCTTTCAAACACATTGACCATTTACATCCAGATGCGGCCATAGCTATTGCGGCAGCTAAAGACGGTAAAGAGATTACGGAAAAGCTTTTTGATGGCGAAGTAGGATGGGTAGGCTGGCAAAGACCAGGTTTTGATTTGGGTTTACAGTTAAGAGAATGTTTTGAAGAAGCACTTTCAAGAGGCATTACTCTGAAAGGGATTATGCTCGCCTCACATGGCTTATTTACTTGGGGAGATACATCTTACGAAAGTTACGTAAACACCTTAGAGGTGGTAGAAAGATGTGCGGAATACTTGGCATTTAGTTCTGGAAAAAAAGGCCCCGTGTTTGGAGGACAAAAAGTGGAAAGTCTGAATGCTTATGCCCGTAAAAATCAGGCGGCTAAAATTGCTCCAGTTTTACGTGGTTTTTGCTCTGAGAAAAATAGAATGCTAGGTCACTTTACAGATGTGCCAAACGTTTTAGAGTTTATCAATTCGCAGGATTTAGAGAGGTTGGCTCCAATGGGGACTTCTTGCCCAGACCATTTCCTGAGAACAAAAATCTCTCCCTTGGTACTTGAATTAGCTCCAGACGAAGATTTGACAGATTTGGCGGCTCTTAAAGCTAAATTATTACCTGCTTTTGAGGCCTATAGAAAAATGTATGCCGACTATTATGATACCTGCAAACATGACAATTCTCCAGCCATGAGAGATGCCAACCCTGTGGTGATTTTATACCCTGGAGTAGGCATGTTTACTTTCTCAAAAGATAAGAACACAGCCAGATTGGCATCGGAGTATTACATCAATGCTGTCAACGTTATGAAAGGGGCGGAGGCCGTTTCGGAGTATACCTCCTTACCACGTCAGGAAGCTTTCAATATTGAATATTGGCTTTTAGAAGAAGCAAAACTTCAAAGAAGACCGAAACCAAAAGCATTGACAGGAAAAGTGGCTTTAATCACTGGTTCTGGTGGTGGAATAGGGAAGGCTATCGCTAGAAAATTTGCAGAGGAGGGAGCTTGTGTGGTTATTTCTGATATTGATGAAGACAGAATCAAAGAAACGACCGAAGCGTTTATTAAAGAATTTGGTCAAGATTCCGTATCAAATACCCTCTTAGATGTCACCAGCGAAGCCAGTAGCGAACTTGCTCTGGATGCTGCTGTTTTGGCATTTGGTGGCGTGGATATCATCGTTAACAATGCCGGAATTAGCATTTCAAAACCGATAGCAGAACATACCTTGGCAGAATGGGATAGATTGTATGACATTTTAGTAAAAGGACAATTTATTGTTTCTAAAGCGGCTGTGGAAATCTTAAGAAAGCAAGATATCGGTGGAGATATCGTCAATATTGTTTCTAAAAATGCGGTAGTGGCTGGGCCAAATAATGCAGGATACGGTTCTGCAAAAGCGGCTCAAGCTCATTTGACCCGTTTATTAGCAGCGGAACTTGGACCAGATAAAATTAGAGTAAATACCATTAATCCTGACGCGGTAATTTCTGACTCAAACATCTGGAAAGGGGGCTGGGGAGAAGGCAGAGCCAAAGCCTACGGAATCACGGTCGACGAGCTTCCTGCATTTTATGCCAAAAGAACGTTACTTAACGAGATTATCTTACCGGAAGATATCGCAAACGCATGTTTTATAGTGGTAGGAGGGATGCTAAACAAAAGCACAGGAAACTCCATCAATGTTGACGGTGGCGTAGCGATGGGTTTTTATAGGTAAGTCCTTATATCAGCATTCGCTGTTTTAGCAAAGCAAAAATTAGAGTTCATACATTTTAGACTTCTTAATTTATTGATTTGGGAGTTAAGAAGGGTGCTTGCTTTTTGGTTACTTTTTTCAGTAAAAAAGTATCGCCCGCCAGGCAAAGGCAACGTAGAATTAGATATAGAAGAAAGCTTAGAGAAATAATATTTTAAGAAATGAAAATTAGCAAAGAACTAATAGGCAATCATAATGCCGATTTAAGCAGTAAGCATGACACAAAACTTCGGTTTACGACCTCTGAGGTAGCAAATACGGAAGCAATTATAGAAAAACTCATGGCGTTTCAGATCGCTATTCCTTCTTGGGCACTAGGCACTGGTGGAACAAGATTTGGTCGTTTCCCAGGAGGAGGGGAGCCTCGCTCTTTGGAAGAGAAAATAGAAGATGTAGGATTATTGCATAAGTTAAACCAGTCTTCAGGAGCCATTTCATTACACATTCCATGGGATATCCCAGAAGACTATCAGTCTATCAAAACACTCGCAGGAGAACATGGTTTAGCATTTGATGCGGTTAATTCAAACACCTTTCAAGACCAAACGGACCAAAAGCATAGCTATAAATTTGGCTCACTTCAGAATGTTAATAAGGCTATCAGAAAGCAAGCGGTAGACCATAATATTGAAGTCATAAAACATGGAGTAGGGCTAGGTTCTAAATCATTGACAGTCTGGCTTTCAGACGGTTCTTGTTTCCCTGGCCAACTTAATTTTAGAAAAGCTTATGAAAATACTTTGGAGAGTTTACAAGAAATATATGCAGCACTTCCGTCAGACTGGAAATTGTTTTTGGAGTACAAATCTTATGAGCCAAACTTCTATTCTACCACGGTGGCAGATTGGGGACAGTCGCTGTCTTATGTACAGAAACTAGGAAACAAAGCTTCTACCTTGGTAGACTTAGGTCATCATTTGCCCAATGCCAATATAGAGCAGATAGTGGCCCTTTTGCTTATGGAAGAAAAGCTTGGAGGTTTCCATTTTAACGACTCGAAATATGGTGACGATGACTTAACTGCGGGCTGCGTTAAGCCTTATCAGCTATTTTTGATTTTCAATGAATTGGTAGAAGGAATGGATGCCAGAGGCATGAGCCACGCCAAAGATTTAGGTTGGATGATAGATGCTTCGCATAATGTAAAAGACCCATTAGAGGACTTATTACAATCTGTGGAAGCCATTATGTTGGCTTACGCCCAAGCACTTTCTGTAGATAGAAAAGCATTAGAAATAGCACAAGAAGAAAACGATGTGACTAAAGCCCAAGAGATACTGCAAAACGCTTACAGGACAGATTTAAGAGCTCTGGTGGCAGAAGCCAGACTAAGAACAAACGGTGCCCTTAACCCTGTAGAATTATACAGAAAAACCGGTGTAAGAAATGAATTGATAAAAGAGCGGGGTGCGGTAACAGTAGCCACAGGTCTTTAGCAATTATTTAGTTAAAGCGGTCACTGATGTATTTTTTGGTGACCGTTTTTTTGTGTTTGCTTAGGAGTGTTGGTCTATCTTAAGGCTTATGTTTCCATCAAAGTTTTGTCGAAATTCAATAGGGGAACGGTTTGTATTTAGCTTAAAAAACTTACAGAAAGAAAGGATTGTTCAAAACTCAGTTCGTAAGTAATTTCACTCTCAAGGAGTGCCGTGGTTGAGCGTTTTCTTTGGTTATATCAATCAATTTGCTGTGAATATGCTGCTGGTTGGTTTATAAGCTTGTAACGGTATTATAAGGGTTAGATTGCACTTGTGTAAATCTTTCTAGTTTGAATTTATTTGTCATTTTTGTGTGTTTCTATTTTCGTTGAAGTGTCTAGCGTTCCAAATGTTTCAAGCATATATTTCATTGAAATTTTAATATATTTAAGAAATTAACAGCTCTTTTTTATGAAACGTCGGTCATTTTTTGGAAAAACTTCTGCAGCCTTAATGGGACTTGGGCTTAGCACCAGTTCTTACGCAAATACACGCAATAAAGGGGACGAAAAACCTTTCAATGTTTGTGCTACCTTAGACCAAAACAAAGTGTTCTTTTATGCAGAGGTTATCCATGAAGCCATCAAAGTAGTTCATATCACTGATACGCATTTGTTTAAAGATGATGAAAATGGAGTTCCTTATCAAGAGTTTAGTCAGAGAATGGCGAAGGCCTATAACCAAACCACACATTTTCAGTCAAGAGAAGAGACGAATCCAGAAGAGGCTTTTGAACAAGCCTTGGCCTATGCAAAAGCAGTAAAAGCAGATGTGATCACGTTGATTGGTGATATTTTTAGTTTTCCGTCAGAGGCAGCTATAGCGTGGGTACAGTCAAAGCTAAAAGAAACAGGCATTCCTTACATCTATACGGCCGGTAACCATGATTGGCATTATGAAGGCATGGAAGGTACAATGGAGACTTTACGTGATACTTGGATAGAAAAACGATTATTGCCATTATATCAAGGGAATCATCCTTTGATGGCAGCTTACGATGTTAAAGGCCTTCGGTTCTTAGCCATAGATAATTCTACCTACCAAATTAACGAGGAGCAATTGGCATTTTTTAAAGCACAGGTAGCTACTGGAATACCATTGGTTTTATTGGTGCATATTCCCATGTATGCCCCAGGTAAGGGTGTGTCGTTTGGTTGTGGAAACCCGAACTGGGGAGCAGCCACAGACCCAGGTTTTAAAGTAGAAAGGCGGCCAATGTGGCCAGAAAGTGGGCATACGCAAACCACATTTAATTTTCATAAGGAAGTCTTTGATGCACCCAATCTATTAGGCATTTTTGCTGGACACATTCATCGGAATTCTATGGAAATTATTAAAGGAAAACCACAAATCGTTTCCGATGACAACGCCAGCGGAGCTTATTTGGACATAGACTTTTTACCGATGAATGCCCAGGATAAGGATTTGCTTTATTAAGAAGACTTCTGTAAAGGAATGGTCATTTATGTCTTACTGTTAAATGCATTCATTTTTATTAATTCGAGAAGAAAACACAAAGGAGTAGAGCCCACTTAGTTGGGTGCTACATAGGTGTTAGTTTTGGTTGTGAACTTTTCTTCAGTTGGAGCTTATTTCCTTTTCACAAATCCAGATGTTTCGTACGAATTTTGATTTCCCTTTCTTAGCCACAGTGCAGAAATCAGTAACCTTCAATCCTGAATTTTTGATGATGGTTTCTATGTCTGAGATAGATACTATCACTATGCGGTCGCTTAATTTTGCTGCTGATGCTATGATGTTTAAAGCTATATCGTCGTTTGAATAGGAGTATAAATTGTATGGAAGGTCTATTATAGCGGCATCGTACCGTGTGTCTAAGTCTTTAATATCTGAACAGTATACCTGTGATGGATAGTTATAGTATAACAAGTTTTCTCTGGTATGGCTACACGCTTTCCAATTGATGTCGCACCCGTCTATGTTGAACCCAGAAAAACATGCTTCTAACATGATGGTACCCACACCACAGCAACCATCTAACAGCTGACGCTTTTCATCACCTTTCGACGCCAGACTCACCAGGGTTTTAGCAATAGTCATGCTAATGGAATTGCTAAAAGAACACGGCTTTTTCTTGTGCTTATGCCAGTCAGGATCATGTTTTATCAAAATCCCGAAATACCACAGGTTTTTATAATGGCAAATTGCGTAAGTGACGGTTGGATTATCAAAATCGGGTTCACCTTCTATGCAATGTCCTACATCTTTTAATTTTTTACGTCTTTCTGCATAGTCTGCCGTATCACCGTCCAAAATCAGGTATTCGGCTTTAAAGCCTTCAACATGAATATTTTCTTCTTCGATGTTTTTTAATAGCTCGGAATAACTTTCTGAAGATGAAATTATCTCAAATCTGTTTTTAATAAACGGACTGACAGTAGGGTCTATTCTGATATCAGAAAATAACACTTTATCCGTTTCTTCTTTATCAAAAATCTGCCTTGATTCTAGCTTACATAGCTCCGTATGATGGTAGTCGTATTTGAACGAATATAAGTAGGAAAGATGAGGTGTTGTTATTGCCAAGTTTTGTCGTAATTGCTCCAAAGCTGCGAAATTAAAGTAATTGGTTTGTATATGACTTAAAAAGTCGACTACTTTTTGGTTGACTTCGCAGTTTCTGATTGAAAACCCTGGGTCAAAGGCCTGATATTTAAGTTAATGTATCTTATTGCCTATGGCCACAGGGACTCAAATGAATTAATGCGGAACTTTTAAGCTTGTCTGGAGCTTTAACGAATGTTCTTATTTGAATGAAAGCCTTATTCTTAGCAACTACCTTCTAAATTTGTTCCATTTCTTGATAGATTTTTCTTTGCGAGTTTTGAAATATTTCTCCTCCAAATTCCTCATTGTCAAGTGAAATTGTTGTAATGTCTTTTATCCCCATTATTCCGAATACAAATTTCAAGTACGTTGTTTGAAAATTCATGTGTTCATTTTTTTCATTTTCTCCATAACCAGTATCGCCTCGACTTGATAAAATGAACATTTTCTTGTCTTTGAGAAGTCCTACATAATTTCCGTCTGGTTCACCAGAACGAAATTTCCACGTTTCGTTAATTCTCATGAGCTGGTCAATGTATGATTTTAAACCACTCGAGATTGACCAGTTGTACATTGGTGTACCTATAACATAGATATGATGTTCCTTAAATTCTTTGACCAACTTATCGCTAAATAGAACCCCTTTTTGATTCTCTTCTGTTCTGTCCTTTGGCTTGACAAAAGCACTTGCAATCCATTTTTCATTTATTGATGGAATTTCTTCCAGTCCGACTTCTCGGTAAGAAAAAAGGTCGGTTGGATTTTTTCTTTGCCAATTTTCTACAAAAAGTGATGTTAGTTTTCTACTGTATGATTTTTTGTTTCTTATACTTGAATTAATGATTAGAACTTTGTTCATCTGCTTTAATTTTAATTGAGAAGCAAAATTCGTTTTTGGAAAAGTAAAAAATATTGACCTAGTTTAAGATGCTCTATTTTTTTTCCGAATTCTGCTCAAAAATTCGGCAGTAATTCCCAAATAGGATGCGATAAGATAGTTGGGTACTTTCTCTGTAATTTTCGGATAACTTTCAATAAAATCGGAATAACGTTGTTCTGCGTCAAGAACATTATTAAATATGATTCTCCTTTGCAAACTGCCGAGATAATTTTCAAGAATTATTCTAAAAAAACGTTCAAGTTTGGGGATTTGCCTTAGCATTTCTTGAAAAGAATCATAGTGGATTTGTAGTAATTGGGTTTTGTCAATGGCTTGGATATTATATATGGAAGGTACTTGTTTTTGAAAGCTCTCAATATCTGTGGCCCACCAATTTTCAATAGCAAAATATAGGATTTCCTCTTTTCCCGTTTCGGAATTTATGTAAAAAGCCTTTAGTGTTCCGCTAACTACGAAATTGTCAGTTTTGCAAGTTTCGCCGTTTCTTAACAGATAATTTCCTTTTTTTAATGTTTTTTCAATCCAAAATGTTTCAATTAAAGCTTCTTCTTCCGCATTTAAAGGAAAATATTTTGAAATTGATTCGATTAGCGGTTTCATCATTCCAATGCTTGCTAAGGTTTAGTGAATGAGCCCTTGCGTGTTCAGGCTTGAATTATTAAAATTACAAAACCCAGCTGGTAAATTCGCTAGGGTTTTCCAAAGTAGTTTTGACCATGGAGTGGTTGAAACACAGGGCAGAACTCAACCCAAGGTAGCAAGGTAAAGACAAAAACGATTTCAGTTCCTTTGGATTTTTTGACAGTGAAACCATGTCATTTTCGAGATGATTTTTTGAATCTAAATATTTTTTTCATTCCATTTTACACTGATATTCAAAGCGATTATTTGGTCATTATTTGTCATAATTTTACTTATTCGCGATACTCTTCTTTTACAAGTCGTTTTGAAATCCACCAATAGTTTCCGCTTGGGTCTATTATGCCAGATTGCCTATCCTTGTAATCCTTATCTGCAGGTTTAAACTCAACTTTGGCCCCGTTTTTAACTGCTCTTTTATGCATCTCATCAACATCGTCGACTTATAAATAAAATGACGTTCGCATATTTAAAAATTGACCTTTCGCTTGGCTTATCATAAAGCAGGAAGTACCGATTTTTAAAATTAAGTTTGCAATTTCACCATTCTTTGGATGAGTTGAACGGTTGATTTCTTCCGCAAAAAATGCTTTTTTAAGAAAGTCAATTAGTTCATTTGGGTTTTCCGTGAATAAATATGCGTTTACAGTTCCAAAACCCTACTGGTCGATAGGTGTCAAATATTTTGTTCATTGTCAGGATTTTTTAAGCTTGTTTTTTAACTTTAAATAGGTCTTGTTTTTTTGTTCCCTTACTTTTGACCTTTATGCTTTGGGTCAAAGTCCACCATCCATTCAATTCCGTATTTGTCTCTAAACATTCCAAAATAGGAACCCCAAGGACTGTCGCCTATGGGCATTTCAACATTACCTCCTTCTGAAAGTCCGTTAAATAACCTGTCGGCCTCTTCACGGCTTTCTGCACTAATAGATATTTTAGACCTGTTTTCATTCTCATTTACTCGTCCCATTCTTTCGGGTACGTCATTGGCCATCAAAATATTTTTGCCAATAGTCAAAGCAAAGTGCATTATTTTATTTGCTTCATTTTCTGTTACTTGATTTTCAGGAAATGACATATCTTTGAAACGCATTAAAGTAGCAAACTCTCCGCCAAATACTAATTTGTAAAATTTGAATGCTTCTTCTGCATTTCCATTGAAGTTAATGTAAGGATTGATAAGTGCCATAATTTTTATTTTTTAGATTAATGTTTGGGTTATCAATATGTTGCCCTTTCTCAATTTTGTCAAAAAAGATGTATTTGGAAATTTTCTTATGGCAAGAACTTCCGTTTTTTTGGGCTTGTTGCCTATGGTCTTAAATATGAGTACTGGTGAGTCATCAAGCTGAAATAATAAGACCAAAAATTACGATATATGCTTGCATTTATGATTCTAGCACGGTCTTGATCTTAAACAAATAGCTATTGGAGTTTAAACCCGCTTTATGCATTAGAAAATCTCCCAATTTTATCGGGACTGTAGCTAAATTGCTTAAAATCAGTATACTTCTCAAGCTCAGCACAGGCTACACCCATTTAAACTCAATCAACAGAGCCCTTCAACATTAGCTCAGGGTAAACCACTATGCTAATCTCTTTTTAAATATCTGATTTATTACACTTTAGCTTCTCATAACACTTCCCCAAAGAATAATCCGGGTTGAAAAGATACTAACCAGAAGCGAATGCCTTAAGCTAAATGAGCTATCGATAAGCTCTCCATAAAATTTCATGTTTGAAATACGGACAGCGTTAAGTATGGCTAAACGCATATGTTAAAGTTGCAAGAGGTGCGGTGTTTAGACCATCTCCCACGAATTGCTCTTTTTCGTTTTGGACTATAATCTTATTGTTTTTAACCACGTTTTTTATGAGATAAACCCCGATATACGATTTCTTCTATAAACGCTCTTGCAGTATTATTTCTTTATCTTTTGGTGAGACGGTATATATTACATAATTACCTTTCGTATCGGTTTTTGCTTTTAAATGAATTAGATCTTTATTGACGGAAACATTCTCCCAATTTTTAGGCACGTAAGTTTTTAAGGTAATGGGTACATCGTATACTATTGGATCAAGGGAAGAGGAGAGACTGACCTTTATACTGTTACCACTCATTTCACTTTTAATTTCTGTGTTTTTCCGTTCTTTCATATACTTGGTAACGTCTGCAAAAGTGGCGACCCACATTTGCTCTTTTTTTTCATTTATATATTGAAAATATTCTTCTAATTCTTTTCCTGTTTTTGGCTCCCAACCGATGCCATTTATGCCATGAAATACCAATACCAGCCATACATTATCCCGAACCAAACATCTATCTATCCATTCTTTCATTTTCCCTAATCCTATATCCGAAAGTGGACCTCTTTGCCATTGTACATACTCTTTTTCCGATTCCTCTGGGCTTTTATTACTCGATCTATTTAGTTCTTCTAGATAAGGTTCCGGCATTCTGTTTCTAAGTGAAGGGTATAGTTTATGAGCATATTCCATCACTCTTTCATTTTCTGTTCCATAGGGGCATTCGGCAGAAAATGTATGCTTCTTTCCTAAAAAGTTCTCAATATCCTTTTTACTTTGTTCCAGTTCATACATTAAATTTACTTCATCCAAAACCGCCAATCTAGCATGCGTAACCGTGTGACTAGCTATTTCATGACCCTGTTTGGCATAAATTTTTAAATCTTCCCAAGTGGTGGTATCCACCAAATTATCATGATGTATCACTTGGTCTAAATTTCTTATCTCTCCATTTCTGATTTTTTGATATCCTTCGTCTAAAAGCTGATAAGCTTCCAATATTTTGCCAGCTTCATAAAGCGAACCTGCCCTAGAATGATACTCTACGGCTTCTGTAGTTCCCGTATAAGCCATGAGTGAAGCCCTTTCAAAAAAGTTCTCTTTATCCGTTTTTATGGAAATTGTCTCTTCGATAATTTCTTCTTTTGGTCGCCCTATGAACTTACCTTCTTTTGAACCATCTATTTTTCCCGTGATGATATAAAAAGTCCCGGGCATTTGAAACTTATCCATAATCGGTTTTGCCACCATAAATTGATTGATTATTCCGTCATCATAAGTAATTGAAATTGCCGACCTTTTGTCATCTTGCCACTTTGTGATCGTGGTAAGTCCTACATTTTCTTCTTTGCAAGAAAAAAACAATCCAATTCCTAGAAGTAGTATTATATTTTTTGACATAATTTTTCGACTTTCTTAATGATTTTCAATTTAATGATCTTTCCTGTATTTGGGCTTATCTACTGGCCAATGTGTTGTTATAAGCTTCTCCAAAAATAGCAGGAGAAAAGTTAGATTTTAAGCTAAATCAATGGTAAAAGGAATACCCTAAAAATGATTAGAAGCTTAGAACCCGAAAGAGGGCCACCAAGAAGTATAAAACCAAACTGAACAAAATGGTAGAAGGTAAAAATGATGGCTCAAAAAAAGTACTCAGCTGGGAGAGCTATGTCTTTGGCTTACATTTTTACTAAAGATGGGTATTTAAAAGGCTGGAGTAGTCGGAAGCTTAGGCGAAATCAAGGGGGCAAAATTGAAATTATAGTTACAGAAACCCCTTCTTAAAACACAAATAACAAACGAGTTCCATTGAATCCCTCCCGATAGCTATCGGGAGCAAATATCTGGGTGCTTTAGCTCAATCCCGATAGCTATCGGGGCTCAAATGAACCGAAGCCTTAATCGCTGCATTCGAGCCTAATTGTTGGGCAACGTGTTTTATTTATTTAGTCAAAATGTTAATTATATTTCTCCTATATTCTGAATCCTTTTCCCGAAGTTCCAGAATTTTATCTTTTAAATCTATGTTTACATACCACTCTGAATAGAATCCTTTTTCTTCGATATCATCAAAAAATATCTTAGTCTTGATATAATCTTGGTTTATATTTTCTATTTCGCCACCGAGTAGAAAAGTAGTTGATGAAATCCTATTTTTCATTTTTAGAATTGGGTTATCAGTTTTATATAATCCAATCAACGCTTTAATAAAGTTGTCGCTTAATTTACCAATCGAATAGAAATTAATCCCCTCTTTATAAAATCGGGTTTTATCAACCTCGCCATCAATCATTCCTGATTTCATATCTGGTCTAAATGCAATCTCAAATCCAACAGTATCTTTACCCCACAATCCTTCAACTTTGCAAATATGATTTTTAAATTCATCTTGCCAATACTTAGTAATTGTCAATTGTAAATCAACAAAATCAGGCTCATCGCTAATATCAATTTGTTTTAAATTGCTTTGTCCATATAGAAAATTAAATAATCCCATAAGTATCAAAATCGTTATAGTTATCTTTCTTATCATATCAAATCGGAATACGTGTGCGGTTTTTTCAACATGTTGCCCAACGTTCAGGCTATGGTTAGTACGGGAATTAAAATTACTGAATTTCCGATTTAGCACTTAGCCAAAACTTTTTATTTTGTTTTATCTTTTTCTTTGTAAAGCCAAATCAAAAAGATTTGGCGGACTTGGTTAAAAGCTCAAAACTTTGGATTAAGCACCAAAACCCGTATTAATTATAGCCATTGTTAGGCTTTCGTTATCCTATTCAGTTACAATGAACCAAGGGATTTCAATCAACCCCTGTTTTAGATAAATATTTACATTATCATCTATTTCAATTCTGTCATAAAGCTCTTTAGATACCGAAACATCATCACTTTCAGTTTGTGTACCCCAAATTGCTAATTCTAAATAATATGTTGTTGTTTTACCAGAACTAATTCGTTTGTCTAATACTTTCGATTGGAATGTTTCCGGAACGCTTTCGTCATACATACAGTTCAAAGTTACCATAGAACCGTAACCAAATCCAAAAAAGAAAATGGTTAGAGATAGAACTGAAAAATAATCTTTTGCTTTCTTAAACTTAAATTCCTTTGTTCCAAATACTACCAAGGATATCATAGCAATTCCAATTGTAATTGAAGGAGTCCAAATGTTAGAATAATCAAAAATGTTATAATCAAGTAGAGCTCTTAAAAACAATCCGCAAGAAGTCATTAAAATAGCAAAGAATACTGTCGGGTATGCACTTCCTTTCTTTTCATCAATTCTAATGAGACCTTTGTAGTAGATAACTACTAATGTTGCAATGATTGGTAATGATATAGATGCTAAAATTGCATATTCATATGGTTCAGGTTTGAATAATGTCCAAATAAGAATTAGTCCGCCAGTCCAATTTAAAACTTTAGCAACCTTTTTTGCTTGATTAAGTAGAGAAGACCTTTCTTCTGTATTTATCCCATATTCAAAATTGTCTAAAATTTCAGCTTCTTCTTTTTCTTCATTTACTTGGTGTAAATCAGGAAATTTTGAATACAGCCACATTATCAATTCATTAGAATTACCAATATATGTGCTTATCTTAATTCTTTTCTTTCTTTCTGTATTTGGAAGTACAAAAATGTAGTTCTGCTCTACTTGAAAGCCCTTGATTTCTTGAAATTTCAAATCGCGATTGATAAAAGTACTTCTTATACCTAATGTGTCAGATGAGATTATCACCTTTCCCTTAATTGTATCTAATATTCCAACAACCATTAGTCCAATCATTCCTAATGATAAAGGAGCGAAAAAATATAACATCTCGATAGAAGTATCATCCAATACGAATGGCACTATCAATAACCAGACGAAAAGAGCAATTAGTAATGGAGCGAAAACGTAAATAAAAATTGCCCAACCTTTTCCTATTTTATATTCTTTCAATGTCATTTTTTTAATGAAGCCTAACGGTTTCGGGCTTTGCGTTGGTGGGCTTTTGAAACCGAAAACTGTCTGCCAGCACCAACGTTTATTAATTGCTCAATTTTTTCTATTCGCACTGTCGCCCACTAACGCAAAACCCGTGTTATGCCCAGTTTTTCATTGTCCATTATTTTATCAACAAGATCACGAAACGTCAGGATGTCGCCAGTGTGAATAGGTCGTCTGTAAACCCAGTTAGGAAATATTTTGTCGATCCAATATTTAAACCTTCTCTCTGTTTGTAATTTTCCGTATTCAAGTTTGTCGAAAGTCTTAACACCTGTCAACGTTACTTCTTCCATTAGCGGAGAGAAGTTTTCATTAATGCTGAGAAATTCTTCGATTTTGGTTGACGGTCTCAGGTCAGCAACATTTACTCCTTTGTTTTTAAGATTTCTCTTTAAAGTCAAAAATATTGCAGCTGATAAACATTCTCCCCCCAGTCTTTTAACAGGTTTTATAATTTCCTTTTCCGCAACAGTTGATAAAAAGTCACATAAATCGCCAAGTGTTTGTTTATCGTCCGGATTTAAAATTGTCTTCCATATCTTTCTTGAAACTTCAATTCTAAATTCTTGATTTAAAAATTCCGCATACTCGTCCCAAGGCAACAAATCCTGAGCGTCTTGTAATTCCCATATTTTTGTCTCACGAGTTAAAACAAAGGTCTCGTCAGCCATTGGGTCTAATGGACTAAATAGTCGATGTTGCTCCTTAAAAATTTCAAGAAGTTCATCAGATGTATAAAGTGTTTTTTCGTTCATATTTCTGTCCTCCTAAAATTGGGCATAACGTGTTTGTATAAGATTAGTTGCGTGTTTTAAGCACTAAAGTTAGCAAATAAAACACAGATGGAAAGTCCGCAAGGACTTTCGTAAATAGGCTTGCACTAGCAATTAATTTTATACGGTGTTACCTGCTGGCATTTCTCAAATCATTATTCTAAAATTAAAATACAAATCTTTATATTCCATAAAATCCTCGTAACCCATTCCAAAGGAAAATCTTTTTATCAGAAATCCATTATTAAAATTAATATCCTTAAAAATTTCAGCTTTGTAATTAATTTGATTTTCAAATACTGATGTAGAAAGTGTCGTGCTTACATTGAGTTTTGAAAACCATTTAGAAGCATAAAAATGACCTCCGATTTTATTATAATTCCTGCTCAAATAATCAAATCCAACTCCTACGCCTAAGTTCTTTTTAAGATTTAATCCATATTTAATTTGATGATTTTCAAATTTATTTCGTCTGTAATTTATATTGACATTTCTATTCTGATAATTATATGCTATATAATCTGAAAGATTAGAATTTTTATGAAATATATTCCATTTGGCTATTTGTAAATTCAGATGATGAAATCCGTTGTTGTCAAAGTTGTACTGTAACGAGCTACTTCCGTTTATTTTTGTTTTACCGATATATGTCGCAGAATAGGAAGTGAAAAAACCTAAAGGTAATTTTGTAGCTCCACTATAGCCCAATTCTAAAGAATTTGATACATAACACATATTTACCATTCCTCCAGAATTGTAACAGCCTTTCTTTGGTAGTGTTTCTTTAAATTTTGTGTACACCTCTTTAAGCTTTAAAGTATCGGATATTTCTTTTACTAAGTCCATAACTATAATTGCTTCTGGAATTGAATCTTGCGAAGATGGTGTCCAGTAGTTTTTTTGCCAGTAACTTTCTTTATTTGAATGTTCTACTATGTATGTTATTCCGTCCATTCCTTGACTCCATTTTTCTATATTCTTATCTGACGGAAGTTCTAAGATTTTGGAATTTTGTACAATATTATAGACGTTTTGTGATTGTTTTGTTGTCAGTAGAATTTTATTTGTAAATGTTTCGGTTTGACTTCTGTTAGCTTTTTTGGTATGATAAATATAATTTACAATTACTCCATTTATAACAGAACTATCTTTTGATATTTCAATTACCTGTCCGTGATTCCAAAATCTAAAATTGAAGTCATCTTCTGATTTTTCAAAATCTTTTAAGTCCAATGTCTTTCGAAATTCAACATTTCGTTTGTACCAATAAGCAGTATCTCCTTTTATTTCTTTGGTTTGAGAAAATAGAGTCTGAACCAACAATAAAAGCGGGATGATGATGATTTGCAGTTTGTTCATTTGCTTGCAGGTAACGTTTTACGGCTTGGCGATGTGGCGGATTTTTAGCACAAAAGTTCAATAGAATTACTGTCGTTGAACCTTGCACAAATGTTTCATAGAAGCACTTCAGCAGCCATATTTCCAAACCGATGTTGGCGGTTCGTGTTTCTTCGTTCTATAATTGAATTATGCAAAACTTATAAAGCTTTTTCAATTAATCTTTCAATTTCAGATTGGTCAAAACCACCAACGTACAATACTTTACCTTCTTTGTTTAAGAGAATAACTGTGGGGAAAGCATTTATCCCATATTTTTCTGCAAGGTCTTTGCCATTCATCGCCACCTTATAAGCAAAGTGATGTTTGTTGTAAAACCATTCAATATCCTTTTTCGAATCCCATGTGTTTATACCCAAAATTTCAAATTTCTTATCCTTAAACTTTTTGTCCATGGCGTTTAAATGTGGGACGCTCGCAATACAAGGACCACAATTTTTAAACCAAAAGTCAAGTAAAACCACCTTTCCCTTAAATTGAACCAGCGAAACATTTTCATTATTATTGTAAAGAGGAAGTGTCCAATCTAGAGCAATTGAACCCACTGGGATTATTTGTGGAGTTTCTTTTTGTTTGGCACGTTTATATTCATCCAAATAAGTTGAATAATACCAAGAGTTTTCTGCTGGTAAGTTTGGTTGTATATTAATGTTGGAGAAGTTTGTCTTTATAAAATCATCATTCAAGTCATTCTTCTGAAACACTTCTACTGGCATATAGCCTATTTTGTCAATTGTTATTTTATAAATAAAATTAGATTTAGTCTGCATTTCATCAAATCCTTCACCAAGGTTTTGGATTCGTCTTTTCCCTATGTTGATAGTTACTACTTCATAAGTATGATTGTTTATAATAGTGTCCGCAACAATCATAGTTGAATTCTTGTCTCTAATTATTAGTGGCAAAATATTTCTTAATGTCACTATTGAATTATACAAGTAAGAAAGACTTTCGAATTCACTTTTTTTTGGAATCTGAACTATTTTGATTGTCTTATCGGTCTTATTTAAAGCAAACATTTCAGTTCCGTTGAAAATATCATTTGATTTAGGGTTATCAATTTGATATATAAAACCAACTGTTGAATTGGGTTGGTCAAAATTAATATAACATGACCATTCGGTAATATTGAGATAGTTTTCTGAAGCGTAATTTGATTCTCTTTTTAAGTCATATTTGAGAGAAGTTAAACTATTTAATTTTTCTGAAATTTTATGCAAAACAGCAGTTGCTTTCTGTTGGTTTGGTTCAGTTTTTTGAGAATAACCAGGTACTGCTAAGTTGATGAAAAATGCCAGAGCTAAATATTTCATGATTTTTATGAATTTTTATTGTGAATAAAATATAGTTGTGTCCGAATAACATGACCGCCAACATTAAAGTATTCCCGAGTTATTGCGGGTATGCGTTTTTGCATCAATTTAGGAAAAGATTTTTGACCCGCAATGAGTTGGGAATAAATCCGTTGTACGAAGCTGCTTTGATGCTTATTGGGGTGGCTTGGCTTGTTTTTTCTTATGGGGAATTCTCCTTGTTTTGTGGCTTCTTTTGTCGTTTGGATTTCTAGTTTTTGGTGGACTTTTGACGGAGTATTCAGCTCAATGCTTATTTTTTGGTATAAATTTCACAGCTTTTATTTAGGTTATGCTTTTTGGATAATCTGTGGACAATAGAATAGCTGCCGCCCTATTTTCGGGAGGTCTTATTTTTGATAGCTGATGGCGTTTGATATTTCCTTGGGTGGTGGAATCCCAGTTTGCCAGTTTAGTATGGTTATCATTGTATTTTTACCACAGCAAGGACATATGTCAGGCTGGTAATTACTTTTTTCTTTCGCCTTTTTTAAAGCTACGGTTCGATTATATATCGGGCGTATATTGCCCGTAAGTTGCAGGCTGAGGTTATCCATAAAAAAACTACAGGCTCCTGAATGCAGCCCGAAGTGCCGTATCTTTGTAAAGCCATCAGGCAAAATATGTTGACTAAACCTACGGATAAACTCCTCGTTTGTAAGTGTCAACAGTTTCTGTTGAGCACCATCCTTATAGTCTTTATAAGTAAATGTGGTTTGACTTTGAGTTACTTGTATTAATCGGTGATTACTTATGGCTACTTTATGCGTATATCTTCCTAGGTATTCTATCACTTGCTTAGCTCCGGCAAAGGGCCTTTTGGCATATATTACCCATTCCTTTTTATAAACTTCATCTAAAAATCGAGGCTCTTGTTTTGGTATTAGACCTCTTTTAATAATCTTTCTTATGGCAGCCATAAACTTGGCCTTGTATACTTTTTTGAGGGACTCCATGGGGAATAGGAAGCCCTTTCTGCCATTGGCTTTGTTGCCTTTCAGCGTTTTCCAATTGCCATTAGTATTCATTCCTCCAGCAGGCACTATGCAGTGAATATGTGGATGAACACTCAGATTTTGACCCCATGTATGAAGTACTGCGGTCATGCCCATCTTGATGGCATATTGATCATTTTTTGCAAAACCTTTGAGTGTAGCCCAAGCTACTTTAAAGAGTGTGTCATACATGAGTTTTGGGTAGTTCAAACAGAGACTGTTTAGCTCATGTGGAATAGTAAAAACCACATGAAAATAACTTACCGGTAGCGTGCGATGCTGCATGGCCAAGAGCCATGCTTCTTTTTGTATCTGTTGGCACTTAGTACAATGTCTATTTCGACAGCTGTTATAGGATACCCTTACATGTGAACAGGCAGCATCGCTGCATTTATCGATATGGCCGCCCAATTCGGCAGTACGGCAGCGTGACAAAGCAAAGAGGGTTCGTGCCGAGTTTCCAAGATGCCCCCTGATGTATTCTTTTGTATGCTGGATTACATCGGCTAGCTCAAAAACTTCCTTCATGCTCGGTAAAGCGAATCGAGTGGCGACTCCACTTTTCCGTAGTATGCATTCACCAGCCGTGTATATATCATGGTTGTCTGTATACTGCTGTGACCCATGAGTTGCTGAATCTTGACAATGTTAGTGCCGTTCTCCAGCAAGTGGGTAGCAAAACTGTGGCGTAAGGTGTGAAGACAGGCACCAGGCTTTTGAATGTCTGCAGTTTTTAGTGCATTACTCAGGATTTTTTGCACACTTTTTACAGAGTAAGGGTTCTGTTTACCTGCCATTCCATAAAATAAAAAGCCGGTAGGTTTATATACTGCCAAGTATTTTAAAAGACCCTTTTTCATAAGCTCGGCTAAAGGTAAACAGCGGTCTTTGTTCCCCTTTCCTTGCCTGACAGTAATGGTCATGCGGTCAAAATCAATGTCACATACTCGTAACTTGCAGACTTCACTGACTCTTAAGCCTGCCGAATAAGTTAACGTTAGAACTGCCCGATGCTTCAGGTTTTTGGTGACAAAGAAAATCTTCTTACAATCTTCACGGGAAAACACCTGTGGTAAAGAACTCTTCTGGACAACAGATGGTAAAACTAAATGGCTTTGTTGGCGAAGTATATTTTTAAAGTAAAAGCGAATTCCGAAAACACAGAGTTTAAGAAGTGTTTTGGAAGGCCCAGGAGAGCATTTGTTTATGTCTGCTAGATAAATATCCAACTCATATTGGCTCAGTTTTTCCGGTGTTTTACCATAGCGGAGCGAGATTCGACCTAGAGCCGTTATATAGTTTTGAAATGTTTTGGCTGAAAGTTGATTAACCTGGATGGCTAACTGAAAGCGTTTTTCTAATTCGGCAAACCCCGGAACTAAATCTACTGCTCGATGATGAAAATTATTTTTTTTAACATTATTGTATTTGTTTAGAAATCAATCAAGTACAATAATTATTCCATATCAAAAAGCTACCCCGATGAGCATCAGAGGGGTTTTGTTCAACGCTAAATGTATGTGTATTAAAGCCCCACATACAAGTAGCTATTTAACTAAAATCGGGCTTTATTACATATACATAATGTTATCAAGAGTTTGTCTTATTCAAACAGATAATTCAGTACAATTCCGCCAATTACGGTTACTACTATGCCTATAATTATTTCTCTTATACCTAATTTTCTGCAAAATTTACGAGCTGGAGATTCTGATTCTATTTCCATTTTAGGTGCATTATGTATAGCGTTTGGGTATTTCTTTTGTTTATGGTGGAACTTTAAGTCACCAAATGATGAATCTTGACCAAGTTGTGTTGTACGAGTGTAGCAACAAGTTTTTTTAAAACAGTGTCTTCGTCACCAAACTGCTGGTCGTACTTAATTTTAACCGTATCAGGGTGGCTATCATTATAAATGTATTCAATTATTTTTTTCATATATGTCAAGTAAAATAAAAGATATCCTAATAAATAATTCTTTCGAGTATGAATTTAGCGGTTCTCGTGACGATGATGAGCATAATTATCTAATATGTAAATGTATTGGCGACGATAGGAAATATAACTATTGGATAACGTATTATTCTAAAGATGATAGTGTCGTACCATATTTACGAGATACACAAGGACGATACCCGTCAGGGAAGCATTATGTGAGGGCTATAAGCGATGAGCCAGTAGTTGTCACTGACCTAGCTTCACTGAATACATTGTTGGGTAAGTTATCTCTACATGTTCAAGCTCTAGATGGTGGAAGCCCGCTAGATTTGAAATTAAAAGACCCAGAGCTTTAGATATGTCTTTTCCTTTCGAACGGTCTAACTCCACACACGCTTGTATTATTCCTGAGATACTTTTAGAACATTCATCATGAATAGTAGTATCATTTTCAGTTTCAATGTAAGTAGTTAATATGTTAAGAGCATCGAAAAAGTTGTCTTTTACTGATTCGTGCGGAGTATTATATTTTATATCACCTACATTATCTAAAACAGTTTGGATTTTGTTAACAATGTTCATTTCTATTAATTTTTAAAAGTGTGATTAATACAGTTGTTTTTAAAAGAGGAGAGGACTTACTAATAAAGTCTGTTGGGTTACTAGATTGTGTAGCTATACATGAAAACAAGTTAGGCGACATCGACGGGCTTGAATCTTACGAGTACTTTTACGAGTCCTCCGATGGAAGTATTAAAGAGATAGAAGATGTTTTCTTAGCTACGGATATTAGTTTAGCCTAAATTATCTTTTTTAGATGAATTAGGCTTTGATACTGGTGTATCAACACCGTGTATTTTTCTAACGTAGTAATTTTCGTGTTTACCTTCTCTTATTTCTTTAACAAATTCTGCCCTAGTCAGGGATATTTCGAAGTGGGTATTTCTGCCAGTTGTTGTTTCTTTGGCGACTTTAATTTTTTTCATAGTATTAATTAGCATTGCAGCTAGTATTTAATTTTTGATAACATTAGCGTAGATCTACTTTTTGGCTTGAGGTGCGTCTATATCGCTTATGTATTCACTTGTAAATGCTTGTTGTCGGATAAATATAACCGTTCAATAAGTGAAATTGGAGAAATTAATTGGTACTGCCAAAAGCATTTATTTTTCGGTAAAGTGGGTCTTCAGTATGTATCTTAATATCCGTTTTGGTCAATATCAATTAAGGTAATTGAGCATCATGGATACCCAACTCTTCTAATCCAATACTTTCAAAAGTCATTTGTGCTTGACTGCCTTCATACAAAATACCAATGGTAGCATTATTAATCGATGTTAAGCTAGAATACCCTCCACTAAGCCCCAGTTCATCCAAAAGCAACCAATGCTTTTCAGGCCATGTTTTACCGTCGTCAAAACTTACCTTAACGGTCATGCGTTCACGTTTATATTTAGAATTTGGGTTAGAAAACAGTAAGATGCTGTTTTTATCGCCACTTATGCTGGTGTAGGTATGTTTGTAGATAGAAGCCATACAAACGGGTTCGATTAAAGCATCATGATGTGTTTCATGCTGTTCCCAATGCTCGCCTAAATCCTTTGTGGTAAAAATAGCACGCCCGTTGCTATCTGATTTATCCTGTCCATTACGATTATCACGCATGTTTTGCATAATACTTCCATCGCTTAACTGTACCACCGCATTTTCGGTCGTATTGCTGTATGATGGCTTGCCTGAGTGCCATGTTTCTCCACCGTCTTTGCTATAAATAATGTTTGAGAAAGGTTGCTGATTTTTGTCTTTTCCTTGTGTTGGGAATACTAAGGTGCCATCATCCAGTGTGATTCCGTTACCTGGGGCAGGAGCTGCTAAGTGCCAGTCATCGCTTTTTACCTGTTTCGTGATATTTATTGGGGCTCCCCATGTTTTTCCGTCATCAATAGATTTAGTGATCAAGAATTGTGAAGTTTTATCAATATCAAATCCAGGAAGAGAACCATAGTTTCTCCATTGATGATTCCAGTCAGTGGCGTCTGCTGTAAGGCCTGTCACTGGTTGGCCTGTTTTACTATCAATGACACCATGCATCCAACATCCTGAAATGTAAATGGTCTTGCTGTTTTTATCTACCAATATAGAAGCATCACTAACACCATTGAATCTTTGTGGAAGCTTACCATATTCTCCCATATCTAAGGCTATACGCATAGGCTCCCAAGTATTTCCACCATCTCTACTTCGACTAAGGCCGATGTCAATATTTCCCTGCAAATCACGACCGCTGTCTCTCCTAACATCATATAAGGCAAGTAGCGAGTTTTCATTAGTGCTAGCTAAACCGGGAATGCGATATCTAACAACATTATCATCTCCACCTTTTCTTAAGGCTACACCTATTCGCTGCTTTAGGCGTTTCGAATCAATGGAAGGGCTTAATACTTTTGATTCTAAAAATTCAACCTTTTTTATTCCTGCAGATACGAAATGGTCGAGCGGGCTATTATTCAATACTTTTACAGCGACAATAAAATAGTGGCTTTTAACTTGCTGTGGGATTGAAAAAGCAAATATGGCCTGTTCCTTGGTCAAAACTTTCTGTGCAAGTAAATTTCCTTTGTCAGCCTGCCAAGTGCTATCTTGACCCATATCAAAGAGAAAGACAGCGGCTATATTTTTAATGTTCGTAGTTCCTTCAAATTCTACCACTAACTTTTTTGCCTTAAGTTCTTTTGTAGCATTTATTTTAAACTGCAAAACTGGTGTAAATGAGTTGAACTTCAATACCGGTATCTGTACCCTATTTTGGTTTATTGAAATTTCCTGACCCCATGTGAGGAGGTTCTGCGTTGAAAGTATTACAAATGTTAGTAATAACTTTATTGGAGTCATGTATGTGTCTTTTATAGGGTTTAAATTTTATGAGCTTTTCCTTGAAAGTTTTTCAGTATGCCTTGAATGACGAATTTAGTTCTTTAGCGGAACAATCCAAAGTATGAAAAACTAGGCGTTCCTTACCGTAAGTGGAGTGTCGTTGGTTTTGAAGAACTAATCGTTGAATGGTGTCTGCAAAAAGCTAAGACTGCAACATGACAAGCATGATGAGCGAACTACTTCCAGATCGATTGTTTACTACTTGTCTCTATGGCCGATTGATACGCTACTTTTTCTTCAAATACAAAACAGAAGCACCTGTAAACGGAGCGACTATTGCTTTATAACTACCACCTTGAAGTGTTTCTGTTCCTTTAATGGTTCTATGGAGTACCGGAAAAAACCATTCAACATCAAATGCTACATTGGCATTTCTCAAATCTAGCGTTCCGGTGCCTTCGGGCAAATAAACGACATACTCTTCACCTGGATTGGCAAGACAAAATCGTGTGGAAATGAGTTGGTCTTGTGGTGTCATATTGGCTAAATCTATACGGTTTGCCAATGCCAGAATGTGTCCCATGTTTTTACGCAAAGGTTCATAATCAGGATGGTCGGCGTCGTTTTTTGTTACACCACCGATGTAATAGATATCAGCACTTTTTTGTCTATCGTAGTTTCCTGCCAAGGGCACCCATGAATCCATAAAAATTGGATTATGACCACGAACAAAGGCTTTCCATGCCCACATATATGTACCCCAGTGGCCTCCCAAATGATCTGTATCGAGAATAATTACTTTTTCACCGGTATTGGCTGGGGGATCATTTTTATAATCTTGAATGAAATTGGTACCCTTGTACATCCAAGAAATGGGCTCAGGAGTGGGTGATATCCAATCTGCTGGACTTTCCCATAGATCATCGTTAAACATTGGCGGGCTCACCACCACAGAAGGTGTCATGCCTACAGGGTGCTGTTTGGGCATGGTTTTTTCAATTTCCTTCACCAAGTTTATCATGTGGTATTGCCACTTTTTAGTACCGCCCTCGTTTATGATTTCGTAAAGTACATTATCAAGATCGTTTACTGTTTCAATCACTTTTTTTACGTATGCTTCCTGATGTCTAAGCACATCCCCATTATTCATCGAATGTAAAGTGCCCATTTTTTCATCATCAAAGCCATTGTTTTTTACTGATTTTCCCAGCCCATTTATGTTGTTGAGAGGATTGAGCGGATGATATTCCCAAGGATCACTCCCGGGTGTTTCTAAGCGGTTTTGGCTCCAACCTTGAAAAAGCATAACGGAAACATAAATTCCCATATCTCCAGCTTCTTTTATTCGCTTACGAAGACGTGAGAAATAGGCTTCATTCCATTGTGAAACATCATAAAATTCTTTGCCATTTTTAATTACTGTTTTGTAGGGCAGGGGCGAGAAGACAACTTCATCGTTAGTCCAAGAAGCATTTTTAGCATGTTCCCAGGTCCATTGTCTTATGAAATTATGATTGTGCTCTTTAAGCATTTTTAGGTAGGCCTCATAATCGAAAAGTGCTTCATCGGGTGTTCTGCTTTCCTGGAAATTTGCCCAAGTATGCGATCCGGTTAATAATATTGCTTTGCCTGTATTATTGGTAAAGTAGCGGCCATTTTCTGGGTGTACCCGTAATGGACCCTGTGCGGATAGATGAAATATTGCAAAAAATAGGAGTACTGCTGGAATAATTCTTTTCATGTATGAGCGACTTGTTTTATTAGTGTTTTGCATCTAACACGTGTTTCCCTTTGTTAAATTTTATCGACTTAGAATGTTAAGAATTCAAATTTTCCGAATGCCTAATAATCGATTCAAAATGGTCGAATATGTTTTCTGTAGTTTCGATGTTGTTCAATTTGTGTACAGGTGTATCTTTAGTTTGCTGCAAACGCTTCCACTATATCTAGCCTGCCGACATTAGGAGGCATTGCTACAGTGTGTGTGTGCCTGACATGGCTCGTTTATCAAATATAAACAAATAATTATCCAGCAGATGAAAGTTCTGTAACACAAATGCATAAGAAACAGCTTGAGATACTGTATTTGGATGTATAGGAGGCCAGGACTAGATAAAAGCCCGACGGTAAGCTGCAAAGTTGATTGGGCTTGAGATAATTCAAATTCAAGTATATCGATAGAGCGGTTTGCCACTTTTTAATCCAAGATATGGAAGGCTGTACAAACCTTGCCCGGCAAATAAAGTCCTTCTAATAGCTATCGGAATTAAAGACTACCATCACACTTGAAAGTTTACGAAAAAGGGTATGAAAGAATGTTAGATTCTTATCAACGCATGTAACCAGAGATTCAATGGATCCAATAAAACCAGGCACGCCTAGTCCCGTATTTAGGCCACAATGGAATTGCCACAATGGAATTGCCACAATGGAATTGCCACAATGGAATTGCCACAATGGAATTGCCACAATGGAATTGCCACAATGGAATTGCCACAATGGAATTGCCACAATGGAATTGCCACAATGGAATTGCCACAATGGAATTGCCACAATGGAATTGCCACAATGGAATTGCCACAATGGAATTGCCACAATGGAATTGCCACAATGGAATTGCCACAATGGAATTGCCACAATGGAATTGCCACAATGGAATTGTGGTGTGTCCGGGCTGGCGTATCAGAGGCATACTCCATTAGTTTTACAACTGGTGGATCCGTGCTCGTCTGTAAGTTGGCTTTCTTCTTTATCTAACAGTGTCCATTAATTTCTTGCATCAATCAATTGCATAATTAAATCGGATAGATTTGAATCCATAAAATCTGCTTGTAAATAAAAAGGATGGTAGATTACTTCATTTCGTTTTACATAAGCGGTGGTCAGTCCAGCTTTCTTTGCTCCAAATAAATCCCAATCATGGGTTGCAACCATTATAATATCTTCAGTTCTTAATCCTTCTTGTTTAGCCGCTGACTGGTAAACATCCTTAAAGGGTTTGTACTTTTTCACATCGTCGACAGAGTAATAGGAATCAAAAAGGTCAATTATCCCTGCGTTAGTAAGTTGTTCTTTTATCATTGATAAAGACGAATTAGAAACAGCAATTACACGAATATCTTTTTCTCTCAATAGTTTTAGAGCAGGACGTACATCGTCATATGCAGGCAACTTTCTAAATTCACCAAGTATCTCAGTTTTTACTTTCTCAGATAAAGGTTTATTATTCTCAAAAAACAGATTTTCTAAAGCAACTTCTGCTAATTCTCCGAAATTTCTGTATTCGCCCATAATCCCCATTATACTGGAACTGTATAATAATTTTGTGAACCAATATTTCAATACATACTTGTCTTCAAAGTGCTTATCAAACTGCTTCTTAAGCAAGCTAAGGTTCAATAAGGTTTCGTTCATATCGAAGAAAACTGCTTTTATCATATCATTCTTTTCAATTTTGCAATCTGTTTTATTGAGCTCTGCGACTCTTCAAGCTTGATACTAATGGCACTTGTAAGCTTGGTGTGGGATTCAAAGTACACAAACGGTTAAAATAATATTTCGTTCTTATTTATCACTATGCCTGAATTACGTTTACAACTTAAGTGTGCCTTGAATGGCTAATTTAGTTCTTTAACGAAACAATCCCAAGGGTGAAAGACTAGACTTCGCCATCCTTAAGCGGGTGAGTCATTACCCTAAGCAAAGTAAACCGCAAGGGTGGGGTAGGGTGACCATCTGAAATAATAAGACCGCCCACGCATATAAAGTCCGACTTAACAAAATGGTAAATAATAAGAATTATGGCTCAAAAAATACACTAAAAATGGGCTGAGCGAGGTATGCCTATGGCTTAAATTTTATTTAGAAATCAGGTTAAATAATACTTGAAAACCAACTTACTAGAAACTGAAATAAGCAAATTACCCTCTCAAAAGACCTATAATTAAAATTCCAAACAAGATATCCACATAGCACCTTGATGGCCAAAAGCGGGGGCTAGAGCTCAATCTCAATGGCTATCGGGACTCAAATGAAGGGTTGCTGAGCTTATCGAAGCCTTATTCCATTGCATTCGAGTCTAATTTTTGTGTTTTCTATTTGTTCAATTCCTTTTTTTTTGTCTCAGATACTTCACCAGATTCTGCATAGCATTTCCAATCTTTGACAAATCCTTTCAGAAGTTTATCGAAGTTTTTCTTTATCATTCCTCCCATTAACAAACCGCCAATTCCAATTGCATCTGCCGTAATATTTGTATGCACTTTGGAGGTGTTATTATTCACAACTTCAACGTAAAGAGCATTTTGTAGATTCTTAATGAAACCTGGAATTTTGTCACTTTTAGCTGACCATGTAATTTCTCTCTTTGCATGATCGTAATTTAAAATGCTTTCTTCGGCAATGCCCATTTTACCTAAGTCGCAAAACCGTCCGCCAGCAGGTGCTCCTTCGAAAGTGGCTTTTTCGTACTCATTATTCCATGACCTTTTAATGCCTCGTCCCCAATCCCCAATGTATAAAAAATTCGGACCGATAATTTCCCATGCTTTATCTGCTGAGGTATTAATTTCTATTGATTCTTTTATATCTATTTTCATCCTACTGTATTTTGATTTTACGCGGATGTGGAATTCCATTTTCTACATAATGCTTCAAATCTTCCGCTATTTCTAAAGCAGACTTCCCTAAACCTTTCTTTATCAGAGGTGTCATCAGAAATCCTAAAAGCCCTTTCGGCTCCATCTTAAATGCTATTACTGCAGTCGTTTTGTTGGCATCTTCTCTTCTTAAAGACCATATAGCACTTGCTCGTTTTGCAATACTGGGTGCACCTTTGGTAATATGATAAGCCAAAGTGTGGGTGGCTGCATCAAAAGAATCTAATTCTTGTATGGTTTCTCCACGGTCTGTTACCGTAATTCTTGCCGAATAATCTAATCCTGAGAATTTTGAATTTCCGCCTGGTTTTGATTTTTTAAAATTAGTTGACCATAAATCCACTTGGGCAAATTGGTTTCCCATAATCTCCCAAACTTCACCTATATTTTTATTAATTTCTAGTTCCTTTTGTACGCTTATTTCTTTCATTGTCTTAAAGTTTTACATAAAAATTTAGAGTTCGAACGCCATTTCAATACTTAGATACAAAGTGAATCAATGTGTTACAAAACCTTAGAAATTTTTAGTTGAAAAACTTATGTAAGTCTCTATCATTGACAATTTCATTAATCACGGTTTCGGAATTGAAATTTTCTTTGGTAGGATGTTTTTGAAAAAAATCAATGTATTTTCTATCAACGATATCAGCAACTTCGTCTGCAACTTTTTCTGCATAAGTGCCGATTGTAGCAGTATATTTTGGGTCAAATAATTTTTCATCTGTTTTCATTTTCCCAGCGGCTTCCATGGCTTTAGCTTTTTTTGAACAACGGCAGGGGTTGTCTTGATTAACCAAACCACATTGTTGATTCATAAAAGCATGGAACTCTTTACGAGTTCGAGAGAGTTTAGCCCTGTAGTTTTCTTTACTTATTTCGAAAATTTCAGCACCTATATTGTGGTCTATGTTAAATACATCGCCCAATAGATAAATTAATCGTTGTTCACGCGTAAGACACATCAACATTCCAGACATACATCGTGTACGAGCCGTTCTGGTACGTAATTCCTGTTCGATTTCCTCTTCTGGCAATAAATCAGGACTAGGAATCGAGTTTAATTCATCAGAAAATGCATCAAAACTTTCCCATCTATCTTCCATTGGCCTTCTCTTGGTCAGTAAGAATTGATTGACAACGATTCTATACAACCACGTTTTAAAGGAACTATTACCTTCGAAAGTAGATAGTTTTGTAATCACTTTTATCAGCACTTCCTGTGTTAGGTCTTTCGCTTCTTCAGGGTCGTTGGTATATTTCCAAGCCACGTTATAAATAAATGGCTGGTGTTTTTGTATGAGTTTATTTAGAGCATTTTTATCTCCTAACAAAGATTTCTCTATCCATGTAATTTCAAGATTTACTTTATTATTATCTGATAATGGGTTTTTCATTTAACTGGTTTACATATGAGATACACAATTGGTTAATATGTTACAAAAACAATTTTAGAACGAATTAACGTTACAGCAAAGCGACGTTTTAAGGCAGTTTAGGTTTTGTGTGTGCCTTGAATGTCGAATTTAATTCTTTAGCGGAACAATCCAAACGGTGAAAGAGTAGGTCTCCGTCCCCAAAAGCAAGGAGTCGTTATCTTAAGCAACTGACTAATCAATATGAAGTAATCGGGACGCCTACCGGCCAAGTCGTCGTCGGTACGGACAACAATTCCATTGCTGTGAGCAACTACTGACGAAGGATATTCAGGTCTTAGCATATGCCAAGTCTGGAAAAAAACCGAGGTAGGGCTACTCGACTATGCTTTCGTACCTATTTATAATTCACATATAATCTTTTCTATACCATCAGTTTTTGTTTTTAATTCTCCATCAATAAAAACCATTAAGCCTTTTCCCTTTTTGTATTTTTCGCCTGTTTTATCCCAAATAATAGTTATTTCTTTCCCATGATATAAAACACGATCTAAGCAAAACCAATCCCAATGGTCAGGAATTAGAGGATTTACCTCTATAACATTATCAATTCTTGGTTTTAGCCCAAGTAAATCTGAGATTACCAAATCGCAAAATCCAGAATGATTATAATCTTTACCCCTTTCTTCTCCTCCTTTCTTTTCTGACCAGGTCCCATTTTCCCATGTCTTAAGTCTGGTTCTTGAAATCCAATCTCCTGTAAATGGATTGATGTTTTCATCTATCCATTTTTGTTTTTCACCCTGTTCGTTTATGATGGAATGGCTTTTCGCATATTGAAGCAAGAGTTCAAAATAATTATCTTTTGAGAGACTCCCTTTAATCGAGTAATTATTTAAGAGGTTCGACAAGCCTTTAAGCGTTTGTGTGGTAGAAAAAGGCCATGATGGACCATTCCATTGACATTGATGCCCAGTATAGTTTATTGAAAAGTAAGGATGTGAACGTTCGCAAACCGTCAATCCAAATGGGGCATAAAATCCTGTTGTATCCATTAGTTTGTTCCAGGCATTTGAATAAGTAGCATTGTCGTCTGGTAGATTAAAATACCAAGGTATATATCCAATGGCTTCTCTTACATTTATAGGTTTGGTCACTTCTGAATAATTCCTAGGAAGCACCGTAAAGAATCCGAGTTCTTCATTCCATAAACGGAGCTGTACTTCTTGTTTTATGGATTGGGCCTTTTCTTCAAACTTTGCACTAATCAAAGCTTTATCTGCTAGTTCTGCAATAGTCGCTATGGCCTTGGCATCACCATACATATAACTATTAATACTCGGGCGTATAGCCGCCATCTTTTGAGCAGGAACGCCATCATTCAAAATACGTCCGCTTGCGGTTACCTCCATGCCATCCCTATCATCAATTTGCCAAAACAGGATATTCGTTGAATCTCGTCTTATTTGCTCCCACTGCTCATAGTTCGCTATCAATAATTCTAATTGATCAAGTCGCTTCGATTCATCTTGATGTACTTTATGAAATGCAAGAACCGCATCAGCAGCCCAAAAACTATAACTACGTATTCCATCTCCTGACTTGTTTAACCAGAAGTTTATATAGTCACTGGTATATGTTGAATTTCTAAGCCACCTGCCTTCATATATCTGATGGCCAGCAGGACAGCTTACAGTGTTGTGCTTTCCTGCCCAAGTGACGTCTGGCAAAAATTCTGTTATCACAAAACCATCTGTAGTACTTTTTATATGTTTCCTAAAAGTCCACCAGCGGAAGTAATACGTCTCTTCAATGTCTTTATCAGGAACTTCAATTATAGGGATATTTTCAGATAGAAATCTAAAGGCCGAATCATTAGAAATATGCTGAATATAAAGTTCATTATCATTCTGATTAAAGCTTTCTATGTAAGAATGAAAACTGCTACTATCCAATCTGAAAGCAGCCTTTTTACTGTTTTTACATCCAAATGCAAATAGAAGGATTATACAAGCAATGATTATTTTTTTAATTTTCATATCTCTTATTTATGGCATAAAGCTTGGCGTCTTGAATACACGTCCGTTTTAATGGTGTACATTTTTGCTAGATAAAATTTTATAATCTTTTTAAAAAAAATATTATTTCAACGCGTTACGAACCACCGTATAGAATTCTGAAACTTGATCTTCATTTTCTAACCATGGGAAATGGCCACATTTTTCAATAAAAGTAACTTGAGATTGGGGTATCAATTCTTTTATTTCATAAACAGTAGATTCCCCGATTGGATCTTGTCTGCCCTGAATTATATGAACTATTCCAGTGTATTTTTTCAAATGACTAACCCTGTCTTTTTGAGTTGCAACAAAGTTAGAAAAAGTAAAACCCATTACTCCTGGTTGACCTAATATAGCATCAAAATCCCAAGCCTCCTTTAATGCCAAGGCTCTATCTCTATCAAAAAAATATCCTGGAAAAATAGCTCTGAGATCTGATTTTCCTAAACTATCTAATACCATTGCTTCCCTGGTATCTTCTTCGTGAAGTCTCATGTTAATATTGTCTGAAAAATAAGAAAAGAAACTGTTTGTTGGTCCTCCAGGATTTAGTAGAATTAGTTTTTCTACACGTTTAGGATTTCTAACTACATACTCCATTGCGAGCATTCCACCCCATGAATGGCCAAGTATGGTGATATGTTCCAGTTTTAAGTGCTTACGCAATGCTTCTAAATCGCCAACATAATTTTCCATAGTCAATGAAACGGCATCCACTTTCGGTAGAATGGATTTTCCTGTCCCACGCTGATCTAAAACAATACATCGGTAATCGGTTGATAAATTTCCCCAAATCGCTTCTAAATAGTCGGCATTCAATCCTGGGCCTCCCGCAAGAAAAAATAAAGGTTCGCCACGCCCAAATTCCCTAACACGTAGTTTAGTTTGGTCGGCACCTGTTATAAAATACTCAGATTGACTATAAGTATTGATTGACAATAAAATTGAAAGAAGTAGAAAAATGTTTTTCATAGTTTTCATTTAATTCTGTCTAATGACTGCGATATGATGAGTGGGGTTAGAAAGTACTCACCTTTCCAGTCGCTCATAGCCTCGCCTTATTTTAAATTCATTAATTGTGATGGACATTCCAAGTACCAACAAAGTTTCCTGACCATTAAAACACCATTCATTTATAACTGCTGTTAGCCCGAGTTTCATTTAATTTATTACCTTATTTTCCAGCAATGGATTTGGTCCAAACTCTTGATAGGTCGCAATATTTTTGGGCAATATACCCAATACATTTATCGGAGTCCCCCCGCGATTTACGAATGCTTGAGGAGCACCTGCCGGAATTTATACAATGTATGGCCCCACTGCCGTAAATTGTTTTTTATTATTAATATACTCAACAGTCCCATTATAAACCACATGCAGTTCATCAATGTCATGAGTATGCAATGGTGGACAGCCATTTGGCAATATCATCGCCATGAATATTGAAAGCGATTCAAAACCATAATCTTTGCCTTCAGCTATGTAACCTAATTCACCAGGGTGACCGTAATATTTTTGTAAATGTTTAGGCTGAATAATATAATCGAATGTGTCAAATTATACTTTAGGCTGATTGAAAATGTTGGAATCAGGAATTTCACCGAATCCAAAAAGACTTAAAATTAGTATTCAATGATTCTTGTTACTCGGCACATCCAAGCACGAACATAAATGTCAGAAAGGTTAAAGTTCTACGCATATTTTTACATTTTTTGGTTAAAAATTGTGGCTAAACATACACAACTAATCTAATGGATTTATGTTACTTTTTTGAAATTGCTATGGTTCATCTGAATTAAAAAATCCGTGTTACTATTTTCTATGAATGCTCGAACCTAGATATAAATTGAGACTACACTGAAACGAATACAATAAGCTTCATTATCGATCGAAAAATGCTTAATCAAATTTCATGTTCTGAATCCTTACGGCATTTAGAATGGCGAGTAGAGCTACCCCTACATCGGCAAAAACGGCCTCCCACATGGTGGCTAATCCGCCCGCACCCAGTATTAATACAATAAGCTTCACCGTAAACGCAAGAGTGATATTCTGCCAAATTATTTTCTTGGTCTTTTTACCAATATTTATTGCCATTGGTATTTTGGATGGTTTATCGTCTTGGATAACTACATCGGCGGTTTCTATGGTGGCTTGGCTGCCGAGGCCACCCATGGCTATGCCCACATGACTTAAAGCCACCACTGGAGCGTCGTTTAGGCCGTCTCCCACAAATGCCACTGTTTCATTTTGGGCTATAATCTCTTTAATTTTAGCCACTTTATGTTCAGGGAGTAAATCTCCAAAGTAATGAGATATCCCTAACTTGTCTGCCACAAATTTCACCACAGTCGCTTTATCTCCACTTAGCATTGTTGTTTTTATGCCATGTTTATTGAGTTGGTTTATAGCGTATTGTGCATCTTCCTTTATTTGGTCGGCAATGGTGATATACCCAACAAATTGCTTGTTATAAGCTATCGCTATCACGGTATAAACGATGGTACTCACGTCTATATCATATTGGACATCAAACTTGTCTAAAAGTTTGAAGTTTCCTACCAGCAGTTCTTTCTCTTCCACGATGGCCTTTAGTCCATAACCCGGAATTTCTTCTACGTTTTTCAGTATAATGGCATGGTCTACAGACCCTACATATTCTTGAATGGCGGTAGCTACAGGATGCGAACTTTGGCTTTCCAAAGCATTCACCATTTGTAGTATTTCGTTCGTTTCGTATGCAGATTGTATTTGAACATCCTCTACTTTGAAAACGCCTTCCGTCATGGTACCCGTTTTGTCCATGACCACATTTTGGATATTGGCCATGAGGTCTAGAAAATTACTTCCTTTAAAGAGGATACCGTTTTTGCTAGCAGCACCTATTCCTCCAAAATACCCTAAAGGAATACTGATGACTAAGGCACAGGGGCAGGAGATAACCAAAAACACCAAGGCCCTGTAAAGCCAGTCTTCAAAGACATAATCTGCTACAAAGAAATAGGGTATAAGGCAAATCAGTGTAGCGAGCAGCACCACTATGGGTGTATATATTTTAGCGAACTTTCGAATAAATAATTCTGTGGGAGCTTTTTGAGCAGTAGCGTTTTGGACCATTTCCAAAATTTTGCTCAGTTTACTATCGCTATAAGCAGCCATCACATGAACTTGAGCTACGGCATTTAGGTTTATCATGCCTGCCAAAACTGTTTCTCCTTTTCTTTTGGTATCTGGCTTGCTTTCTCCCGTTAGTGCCGCAGTATTGAAAGCCGCAGTGGCTGAAATTAATTCACCGTCTAATCCTAGTTTTTCACCTGGTTTTAGCTGAATGATATCTCCTATAGTGGCGTTTTCTGCTTTAATTTCTTTGGGTACACCATCCTTTATAACGGTGACTTGGTCTGGTCGCTGGTCTAAAAGCGTTTTGATATTCAATTTGGCTTTTTGTACCGCCATAGACTGGAAGATTTCGCCTATGGTATAAAACAACATCACCGCCACCGCTTCTGGGTATTCGCCAATGGCAAAAGCTCCGACGGTTGCAATGGTCATGAGCAGAAATTCAGAGAATACATCTCCTTTTATGATACTGTTTAAAGCGTCTTTAAAAACTGGAAAACCAACAGGAAGATAGGCCAGCATGTACCAAGCTATTCTTAGCCAACCTGTAAACCATTCCTGCGGAAAGTAATTATCTAAGGCAATGGCGGCAACAAGGAGCACCAACGATATAATGGCCGGCAGAAATAACTTAAGCTTACTTTCTGAGTCGGGAGCATGCTCATGTTCAGCATGGAAAACGGGTTCATCTGTCGTACAGCAGCTGGCATGTTTATATTCTTCTTTCAATATATTCTTTCTTTTGTTGGCTTTAAGATAAGTATAAACTAAATGAGAATGGGACGGTAGTCCTTGAAAATTAGGGTTTAAGCATGAAAGGGCAAAAAATAAATTTATGTCACGGTAAATTTTACTTTTTCTTAATATTTCAAACTGTGTTAAATCTAAATTCTTGACTACATTTAAATTCTATCCAAAAGGTGTTTTTCTTTGAAAAAACGCGTGTTTTTGTCTCTTTAATGAAATGAGAGCACAATTATTTCGTTTGAAAAGAAGAATCATAAATCATTTATAAATAAATATAAAAGCATGAAAAAAGTACTTTTTTTAACGGGCGATTACACCGAAGATTACGAAACTATGGTTCCATTTCAGATGCTAGAAATGGTCGGCTATGAGGTGCATACGGTTTGCCCAGATAAGAAAAAAGGTGATATAGTTAAAACCGCTATCCATGATTTTGAAGGAGACCAAACATACTCAGAAAAGCCCGGTCATAACTTTGTTTTGAACTACAGTTTTGACGATGTTGACCTTACGCAGTATGATGGTTTTGTGATAGCCGGGGGTAGAGCACCAGAATATTTGAGGTTAAACGCCAAGGTCATAGATATGGTTAAATATTTTTTTAATGAGAACAAACCAGTGGCAGCTATATGCCATGGTATACAGATTTTGACGGCCGCAGATGTGGTAAGAGGAAGAAAACTAACGGCGTATCCGGCGGTAGGACCAGAGGTAACTATGGCTGGTGGCGAGTTTCAGTCGATAGCTGTAGATGGGGTTTATGTAGACGGAAATTTGGTAACTTCTCCAGCTTGGCCGGCACACCCAAGCTTCATTAGAGCGTTTTTGAAAATAATGGGAGCTACGGTTACTATTTAAATCTTCATACAAATACGAACAAAAGCGGCTTTAGGGGCCGATTTTGTTCGTACTTATAAGCTAGGTTTCTAGATGCTTACCAAACTTTGATTTGGATTTGATCATTAATGAGTTTACTGCAGCTCGAAATTCGTGAAACAGTGAGCTCAACACTGTAGATTCCACAAGGCAAATTATGGCGATTTAATAGCGGCTAAAGACTAAAGTTGGTAATAAGGTAAAAAGTTGCCCAACCGAAAAAAGCTATTAATAAAATCCACAACCAACTGGGTATACTTTGTGGTGTTTCGCTTCCTTCTATGATAAACTTCTTTTGATTTCCCTTATCGTAAGCATTAATCATTAAGGGTACGGTGCCATCCACTACGGCGTTTTCTGAAATGCCTTCTACCGAAATAGCAGGTCCATTCCGAACAATAAACTTTATTTCACGTATGCCTTCTCTGCCCGCTGGCGATTTGCTAATTACCTTTAGTACATGCTCACCGTCGGTTAACTTTTTTGTATCCAATTCAAATTTCACCGGAGCGAATAGTTCGGCAATGGGCTGCCGGTCATCGTCAACAAACAGCGTTATTCTACTTTTATCTTCTTTCATCTTATGAGTTGCTTAAGATTGATTGTTTGATATGATCGAAGTTCTTTTCGCCTGGTTTGATGAGATATTTCAAGGAAAAAGCAAACGTCAATAAAGTGATGGCCGCAATAGAACCAATAATAAGCCAATCCCAATTACTCTGTGGGCCCGCTCCATGTGTGAATCCTTGTGTTATTTTGGGCTGCTGTTTTTCACAAACCGGACAAGCAAAAGTTATCATACTGTTAAATAATAATAGGCTTGATAAAAGTATAATTCTGAATTTACTTTTCATGTTTCCAAAAATTATTTGCTTGTGCGATTGTTTGAAATTCTACCGCAACCACTTGGGCAGAACCAATAAGCTGAGCAGTGTCTTCTGCATAGTTTGATCGCATTTGCTTGCGTTTTTCAGGGTCAGTCTGAATAGCAGCGATTGATTTTCGAGCCATTTTCATTGCCAAATCTCTTCCTTCTTGCGGTGTTTTGGTTATCAGACTTTCTAACCATATTTCTGTGTTTGCCATAATATTATTGAACTGTTATTTTAATGAAATCCATTATTTTTTTAACTTCCTCAGGACTTACGGTTTTAGCGTCATTACCCCAGCTTGTTTTTTCGTGATTGATGATAGTTGTTACTTCTTCAGGCGTTAAACCATTGTCTGTTCCTACAGCATTCATCACGGCATACTCTGTTCTGGCATCATAACCACGCATAATAATATCTATAAACAATTCTAGGTCGTCACCCAATACTATTGGGCTGCCTTTCAGCGGAGGAAAAGCACCTTTTAATCCTTCACCGTTTGCTTGGTGACAACTGGAACAGTTCTGAGTGTATAGCATTTCACCGTCGGGTAAATTGACCGTATTGTCGCCGTTTGAAGTTGGTTTCTCCTCTTTTTTGTAAAGAAAATCCATAGGTACTTTTCCGTCAGGTAATGGTGTTTGTTTTAAGCTTTGCAAATACGTGACTAAGTGTATCGCTTCTTTAGTCGCTACAATTTTTCCCGTTAAGCCCTTTCTGAATTTATCTGGAACAGTCACTTCAATGTCATCTTTTTCAAGGTTCTCTTTAGTTTCAAAAAGCCAAGGATAAGCTGGCATAATAGATTTTTCAATCACGGCTCTGGGTTGGTATAAATGCAATAGATTCCAAGCTAAACTTGGTTGCCTTGTGCCTATATTGGTTAAGTCAGGACCTGTTCTTTCTGTACCCATTAAGGTGGCTGTGTTTCTCCAAAAATCAGTTCGGGTAATTCCGGCATAATCCGCAGCAATCCCAGGTCTCTTGCCCCAAACCTTATCCATGTCTACATTTCGTACTTGTTGCGTATGACATGCCACGCAGCCATTGGCAATGAAACTTTGCTTTCCTAATCTAGCATCTTCGCTTAAAGGTTCATCATTGGGCAGTGGAGCATTATTGTTCTGATTATGATAAGCTGGCAGTATAGCAACCATAATAGTCAAGCCTATAAATAAGCCCAGTGCTGTTCCAAACAGTTTTTTATGATTATCGAAAAATTCCATTTTACTTATTTATTGCTTTGATTGTCAAATTCTTTTTTCGCTTTCAAAATCTCAGAAGGTGATTTTGGTATCACCATTTGTACTTTTGGTTTTACCATCACGTAAAAATTATAGGCAAATAAAATATGCGAAAGCCACATCAATGAACCTCCAATAGCTCGCCAGAGCCAGTAAGGAGCCATCAATGCTACACTATCAATAAATGGTTTTCCTTCTATCCACATTAAGCCCCTTAGTGTGGAGCCATACATTAATGGTATGGTGTAGAATAATAAACCTATTAATGCAAGCCAAAAATGAGCTCCAACGGTTATTTGTGGTGGTTCTTTACCGGTTAGTCGTGGGACTATAGTATATATAAAACCCCAGAGCATAAAGCAGATGATACCATACATGGTTAAATGCGAGTGAGCAACGGTAAAGTCTGTGAAGTGCCAGACCAAATTTGTAAATCGAAAGGCTTCTGCGGTGCCTTGTAAGGAACCAGTGAAGTAAAATATAATCCCAATCAAATAGAATGGAAGCGTATAACTACCAGATAGTTTATTCCAAGACCCTTTAAATGTCATCAGGAAGTTGGTAGTACCAGCCACCACTGGTATCACCATTCCCACACTGGCTACAATAGCAATGGTTTGCAACCACCAAGGGATGGCACTAAAGATAAAGTGATGAGTTCCAATGAGGGTATAAAAGAGGATTTGTGCCCAAAAGGCCAAAATACCTAAACTGTAGGAATAGATAGGTTTGTTTAATTGTTGTGGTAAAAAATAATACATCAAACCGAGGGTAAAAAGCATAAACCACATGCCTACGCCTTGATGCATGTAGTAGCCTTGTACAATGGTTTCACCTAAACCTGACTGCCAACTTGGCCAATAGGCTACAATGGCAATAACCAATAAGAACATCATGGCGGAAATAATGTACCAGTTGGATACATAAATTTCTTTGGTGGTTCTATGGGCAATTGTCTTGAAGAAGTTTATTAAAGAAATGAATACGCCAATCCCAAATAATGCCATCACAGGCCATATGTATTCCCGGTATTCGCCGCCCGCATTGTTAATACCCGCCATGAGGAAAATACTCCCTATGATAACCGAAGCATTAATAAGAATAAGAGAACGATAGCCTGTTTTTATGCTTGAAATAGGAACGTTACTAACTCTTGGAATAACATAATATGCCAAGCCCATCATTGCCAAAGAAGCCCAACCCCAAAAAACAGCGTTGGTATGAACAGGTCTAAGTCGGCCAAAACTTAGCCAACTAAAATGATCAACATCCGGAGCTACGAATTTTATGCCAAGATATTCTCCTACTGTTGTTCCAAATAATAACCAAAATGTAGCACAGCCTAAGTACCACAAAATGAGTTTGGTTAAATCGGGTTCAATGTTAGGGCGAGGTTGACTTTTTTTCTTTTGTTCAATAAAACTGAGCGATTCAGCTTCGCTTATATTGATAATTAATCCTTTGCTATCAATTGGTGTATTATCTCCTGCCAATTCATTATTTGAAAGAGCAAATTCAAGTTCCTTTTTACGTTGTTCCAGTTTTTCTACTTCTTCCGGACTTAATCCTACCAAGTAATCATTGAATTTCTTTAGTTCCTTTTCCTTAAGGTAAGAGGTAACGAAGGAAAAAGCTTTTATAATAACTATAATTGAAGCAGCTATTACGGGAATTGAAATGAGTATTAGCGTAATAATAATTCCAGATTCGCTAAGTATGTTTTTTGTTTCCATCTCTTATTTATATTGGATGAGTTTGTCCACTATTTGTTTGATTTTTTGTGGTTCTAAGTAGGTTAATCTCTCATCAAGTTCTTTTGTTTATGAGCTACTGTAGTCAGTTAAATCAGCAAGAAACTTTGGCGGAGTTCAGTATGTTTTTTCGTAAAAGCCGCTGCAGAATTTCTGAAGCATTGACTCTTGAAAATTCCATAGCCACTGCCATTTTTATATACTCCCTTTTACTGTGCAAAAAAGATTGAAAGGCCATGTAAATAGCTATTCTATTGGGGTATTTAGTTGCCTTCAAAAACGTTTTCTTCGTTTGATAGCACAAATATAAGTGTTGAATTTCAATAGTGGATAAGTTTATCCATTAATGTTTTGATATAAATTTGAAAGAAAGTACCCATCGGGGCACTAGGGGAGCGTGCATTTATTTTGTCGTAATTATCCAAGGATAATTAATGGTATTAAAGGGCTGCTAAGAAGTAGCTTAGAAATTTGCGGAGATATATGAAGTCGTGAAAATCCTTTGCGGATATATTGTTGGGCACACCCAAGTTTTATTCTACCTTTTTTAAAATAGGGAATTTACGGTTACTATTTAAACCCGCTTTATGCATTAGAAAATCTCCCGATTACTATCGGGACCGTGGCTAAATTGCTTCAAATCAGTTTACTTCGTCAAGCTCAGCACAGGCTACACCCATTTAAACTCAATCACCAGAACCCATTGACAAAAAGCTTAAGGTAAACCGCTATGCTAATCTCGTTTAAAGCCTGATTTATGCCACTTTAACCACTCATCACAATTCTCCAATGCATAAACCGGGTCAAATTTTCATACAAATACGAACAAAAGCGACCCATAAAGCCGCTTTTGTTTGTACTTGTAAACTAGGTTTCTAGATGCTTACCAAACCTTGATTTGGATTTGATCATTAATGCGTTTACTCCATCTTTCTGCGGCTTGAAATTCTCCATAAAGTTGGAGATTGTTTTCTCTGCTAAAAAACTCCCACTTTATCTCTTTACTGTTTTGATTTTCAGGTTTAAAACAAAGCTCTAATCTGTCAATCATCGGATAAGTTTCTTTATTTTTTGTGACAGTAATACTCGTATTAGCTATGCAGCATTGGTCTATTAGATTTAAATCTACAAAACCCTCTGTTACTTCACCATTGACCACTTTGTTAAAGAATACAAAACCTTTTTTATCGTCTATGGCTATTCCAAAATTGCCACAGAATTCATGATGAGTAATACGTCCTTCGTATTGACTGGCTATGTTTCTTAGCGATAACAGCTTCTGCTGCTCTTTTTTCTTTTTGCTTCTGCCCATTAACATAAATGGTATAACGCAGATGGCGGTACAGATAATACCGACTGTGATAGTTCCTAAATCTAAGTCCATTTCTTAAGTTATTTATATAGTTTTTAGGGTATTGCGGTATGCAAAACCCAGAAATAAATTTTCAAATTGCCTTACGGCAGCCGATGACTTAAAAAATGAATTACCAGAAATAATGAAAGGGGAAAATGATGTCTGTTTTTCTATGCCGTATCAGCAGATTTTTTGCAGATGACACGTATTGTGTGTATTTGCTTATAAAAACCGCCTTATGGATCTTTCCTAATATCCAAGGTCCGCTAAAAGAGTCTTTTAAATTAGGGTTTGGAAAATTCTGAGAAGAAGATAGGTTTCTTTGTGAAGATACAAAACCAGAGAAAAGGTCTGTAGAAACCGAAGTGATATGTTTTGCTTTTTCGGTGTTTTTAGAAAGGTAGGAAACGTTCGATGTACTAACACGGCCTACTGCAAAACAATAAACCGATACGAAGAGTAAAACGCTTAAATACTTCCCTATCCTTTTCACTTTGCAAATTTAATGCTTCAGAAACTATTCTCATATTCGTAAAGCATAATCTTTCGAATTACGATGTGTTTCTTAGTATTTTTTGTACATAAAGTACAAAGAATTGACTTTTATTAATTCGTTGTACTTTATTAATTAGGTTTTAATTACTTTTCTTTTTACTGGCAGATTTGGTTATCACCATTATCACACCATTTGGTGCGTTATATTGACTAATGGCCTGTTCACCTTTTATAACATTAATACTGGAGATATCGTCGGGCGATATTTTTGAAAGTATCTCTTTATTAGACTCCCTTCCGTCTATCATCACTTTGGGGTCGGCATCTGCATAACCTGTGACCTTTACGTCATTTGTGCTTCTATTCTTGGCTTTAGGACTGATATCTACACTTTTAGTAACTATCATTATTACCCCATTTGGGGCGTTATAGGCTTCTAGGGCCTTTTGACCTTTTATGACATTCACCGAAGCTATCTTATTCTGGTCTAGCAATTCCATTATGGCATAGTCGTATTTTTTGCCATCGATATAAATATCAGGGTTGCTGCCATCTTTTACCTTCACTTTTATGTTGGAATCTTGTGCTAGAGCACCAGATAAGGTGATACAAAAAAGGCAAGCTGCTAAAAGTAATTTCTTCATTTTTATCATATTAAAGTGTTTATTAAATCTTGTTTGGTTTAAGTTTATTCTGCTGATGTATAAATGACCACGAGTTCGTCTTCGTATAAAATACGCTCCTTCGGTGGGTATATTTCAGAGTCGGAAAGCATAGCCAATGCCGCTTTTAGGGTTGCTTCTTTCTCTTTATAGGCTATTTTCTCTTGTTTTACATTTCTGAAGGAAATAAATGCAATAAGGAGAAAAGAGGCTGCAGCTGAGAAAACCCCCAGCCTAAATCGTACGCTTTTCTTTTCTATACCTGCCCATATATTCTTTTCTAAAATAGGGGTGGGTTGTTTTCTCTGAAGCTTGGCATATTCGAACCAAGGAGATAAATCTGTGTCAAAATCATTGGTAGTCTCCAAAAGGAATTGCTCTTCCTCTAAAGTCGTTTTTCCCGCTTTATATTTTTCTATTAACTTGTTAATGTCCATAATCTTCCATTTTTTTTAAAGATGCCGCCACTTGTTTTCTTGCACGAGAAAGTAAAACCCTAATGTGTTCTACTTTAAGATGTGTAGCTTCCGCAATCTCAGTGAACGCCATACCGTCTATGTCTCTCATCATCATAATTTCTCTTTGCTGTTCTGGAAGCTGTTCCATTATCTTTTCAATCACAGTTTTTAATTCATTCCATTCAAACTCCTCTTGACCACTGGATGCAACTAAATGGTTCAGCTGAAAATCCGTTGAAAGCAACTCTGGACCTTTTTTCTTTAAAATATCCAGACAGTAATTCCGAGCCGTTAAGAATACAAAACCGGAAAGATTAGGGTGGTTTTCTAAATGCCTACGCTTGCCCCATAGCTTTATCATAATTTCCTGAGTGGCGTCTTGTGCTTTGGTGCTGTTTCCTAGCAGACGACTTACCATCGGAAATATTCGCTCTGATAATGAAAGTACCCTATCTTTAAAATCTTTTGTTTTCATCTTATACTTAGATAACGACATTGCGATTTAGGCATAACAGATTATCTATAGTTTTTTTAATAATCTTCTTAAATGCTCCAAGAATAAATTTAATTCTGGTTAGATATTAGCGTTTAGCTTATTGCGTGTGAATTTTTAAATGATTTTTTTATAAGCTACCATACTATGTCGGATGCATGGAAGAATGTAATTCAGACCGCAAACATTAAGCTCTCGCACGATATGAAGTTTGACTCGATTTCCATATTGATACTTTTAGCAATTCTATTCCAAGTATTCATGGTTACCATTGCACTGATTCATTGAGTAATATAGTTTTCACTGAAAATCAACGCAGCTCTTTTACAAGGTTTCGATTGATAAACCTGGTTTGTGAATTAAACCCGCTTTATGGATTAAGCAATCTCCCGATTTTATCGGGACCGTAGCTAAATTGCTTCAAATCAGTATACTTCGCCAAGCTCAATACAGGCTACACCCATTTAAACTCAAACACCATTGCCCATCGACATTAGCTCAGGGTAAACGCTTTGCTAATTTCCTTTAATTGTCTGATTTAATGTACTTTAAAACTCATAACAATTCCCCAATGCATAATTCGGGTTAAAGAGACTTCTTCCGTGAATCGCGGTCTAGGGATGGTTGAGTTTTCTACAGCTTGAATGTAAAACTCCTAAGACGTTCCGTGTTCAAAGGAGATGTATTTACCAATTTTCTATGGCAAATTCCGTGGTTTCTTCGGAGTCTTTTTCATGAACAAAGATTTTTCTATGGCAACTTCTGCGAACAAAATTGTGTGACCTTCAATAAGAAGGTTTCCTTTCTAACTAACATCAATTGTTTTAAAGAAACTGTAGATTTTAGGAAAAGCGGACTCCTCTTATTTCAATGAATTTGTTTAGATGTTTCATGAAAGTTTCTGACCTATGTCTTCAATAATGACTCATGCTATAACATGTTAAGTGCCTATGCTTCTTAAAAAGATAAAGTACTCTTTAAAACTGCAGAATTAATGTAAAGGTCGTTTTTTTACAATGCCACCTCTGGTGTCTTTTACGCTGTTCATCACCACAAAAGCATCGGGCTCTATTTTTTCTATTTCGGCGTTTAGTTTGCCTATTTCCAATCTCGTGACCACGCTATAAATAATATCTACCGCCTCGCTTTCGCCTCGTTTACCAAAACCCCGCTTGCCATTATAGACTGTGACGCCGCGTCCCATGGTGTTTATGATCATTTGACGCATTTCCTCACTGTTGGTACAAATAATAGTTACGCCAATGTATTCTTCAATACCTTCCACCACAAAATCCAAAGTTTTGGAAGCTACCATATAGGTAATCATAGAATAAAGGGCCACTTCTACACCTAAAAAATAGGCCGCGGCAGCAAATATCATGACATTTATCATCAAAATAATGTCTCCTATGGTAGCTCCTATTTTCTTGCTTAAAAATATGGCGAGAACTTCTGTACCATCTATCACAGCTCCACCTCTCACCGCAAAGCCGATACCCGCTCCTAGGAAAAAACCACCAAAAACCGCTACCAGCAGGTTATCATTCGTTACGTTTGGAAAGGTAACTGTAACTAAACAAATGGATAGTCCGGTAATAGCGAGTATTGTTTTAATAGCAAACTGCTGTCCCATGATGATGTACCCTAGAATAATAAAGGGAACGTTTACACCAATAATCAAATAGTGTAAAGGAATGTCTGTAAGAGCGGAAATCAATAAAGAAATACCCGTGGCTCCACCATCAATGAAGTGGTTGGTTAAAAGAAATCCTTTAAATCCAAAAGCGGCTAAAAATATACCAATAGTAATAAGGATAAAGTCTTTTGTGTAACGTTTGGTGGTGATTAAGAAATTTCGGTAAGCTCTTGCTGGGTTATAATGGGCATAGGTTCTAGTTCCTCCAGGATTCCAACTTCTTAGTATAGTTCTGTTAATAATTCGTTTAAAAAACGGTATCATGGTTTAGCGGGCTTTTAAGGTTCTTTTGAACCAAAGATTTTTTTAAATAATGTTGAATACACACCATTTTCATAAGTTAAACCGTGAATTTAGTCGAAAAGTTGCGGTGAGCGTAGGTTCATTTAGAAACATTTTTTTTGAAAAAAAAGCGTATTATCTTTTTCAAAGATGAGTTATCATTATTTGGTTGTTTCATTTGTCAAAATCATAAGCTAATACGCTAGTTTATTTTAGCGTAATAATGAATGTGTACGAATAAAGTGGGAGCCAATGAATTTAACTTAGCTTATATGCGTTTCTGTTCTACTGGCTCTCAAAAAATGAAAAGCAGAGCAGTCTGTGAAGGATGAAATCTGAAAATCTTATGAACCAATACAATATTTTTTTAGAAATGATATTATTGTATTGATCAAGAATTATTAGCACCCTTTTTGTATAAGATTTATGGATTTTGGAGTGATTCACGGAACTATTGAAAGTAGAAAATATGACAACTAAGAATAATTTTAATAAGCGATTATCGCTTTTAAATCGTTATTATAAAATAACCAAGTTCTATTCCTTTTTAAAAGATACCGCTGTAAAAGGAGGTATTGCTATAGCTATTTTTGTGTTGCTTTTGATAGGTCTTGAACTCTTTGTGCTTGATATTAATGCTCTTTTGAATAATATGGTGGAGACTTATTCTTCACAAGCCATTTTTCTTTTCTTCTTAGCGTCAGAAACTATTTTAGGGATTATTCCACCAGAAATTTTCATTGCTTGGGCTTCTAAATCTTCTCAACCGTGGTTGTTCTTATTTGTATTGGCCACAATGTCATATTTGGGAGGTGTCATCTCATATTTTATTGGTAACCGTCTTTTCCTAATTCCGGCAGTTAAAAACCATATTGAAAACAAGATTGCCAAGCATATCGTGAATTTACGTAAGTGGGGCGGTCTCTTTGTTTTGCTAGGTGCTATATCACCCATTCCACATTCTTTGGTGAGTTTAGCTTCAGGTCTTATCAGATATGATTTTAAACAGTATTTGTTGTGGTCACTTTTTAGGTATACACGTTTTGCTATATACGCTTTGATTATTTTCCAAGTTTTGGATTAAACGCCACAAATCCATAAGATTTGGCCGCGTTTATCATGAATTATCCAATGGCGAAGCACTGTTTTTTTGGTGCTTCAAAAGTAGGTGAGATGTCATTTTACCAAAGTAGCTTCTAGCCCAATTTTTAGCCAATCAAAAGCTAGGCCTTTAACCCTCTTTATGCATTAGGCAATCTCCCGATTTTATCGGGACCATAGCTAAATTACTTCCCATCGGCAAGCTCAGGGTAACACAAATCAGTACACTTCGACAAGCTCAGTACAGGCGTTAACCCATTTAAAATTAACCACTTAAATCGCTATGCTAATTTCCTTTAATTGTCTGATTTATTGTACTTTAAAACTCAAACGATTCCCCAACGCATATTCCGGGTTTAACTTCAATTAATGAACTGGTCTATATAATTTGGTGCAAGTCCATCCAGTCCTTGAATGCGGTAAAGCAATCTAATAGCTTAACAGGGCTGGTGGTAAACATTTAGCCAGACATTGTGTTCTTCTAGGCGTGTTCTTCTAGGCGTGTTCTTCAAATTTCTTTATACAAGAGTCTGGTTTTTAGAGGTACTTATGAGAGCCATCGCAGGAAGGCATTCTTTTAGAAAACCCGCAGACACAGTCATTTAATCCTTTTCCGATTAAGATTCTGTCTATAACTTTTTCAATTCTAGATACTCGGGTGGCAGACTGTTTGGGAGAAGAAAAATGCATGTTATAGGCTCTTTGTCTTCCAGGTGTTAAGGCATTAAATGCCGTTTTTAAGGCCGAATTTTGGTCCAATATTTTGATGAGTTCATCTGGGAAAGTAAGGTCTTTACTTTCTTTTAAATCTATTTTTAAACCTGCTTTTTCTACTTCGATGGTCTCATAGATATAGGCTTTTAAGGTACTTTCTAGTTCAGTTATTTCCTGCACGCTGGTAAACTTAGCCATTCTAACAGATTGGGAGTTTTCGCCAGGTTTAACAAGAATGCCTGCTGCATCATTTAATAAGATACCTTTTAAAAAGCTAATGACACAATGTTCTTTAAAACCTCCCAAGATAATAACATTGGTGTTTTGGAAGGTGTAACATGGCTGTTTCCATTTATATTCTTCGGTAAGGCCGCACTCGAGTACTATCACTCTTAGTTGCTGTAATTCCTTCTGCCATTTTATAATTCTCCCAAAATAACCGTCAACCTCTGGATGCTTGTTGCTCATTTACCTTACCTGTAATTAGTGGAACATATACCTGTCTTGAATTTTGATAATGTATCGCACAGGCTTTCCTATTTGTGAATTAAAGATACAAAACCACTTTTTAAATTCAATCAAAAAGTAAAACTGGATTTTTAATGGTCACATTACACTTAAGCTATAGCGGAATTTAAAATTAAGGGAAGACCATTTTTATAAAAAAGCATGTATCTATCTTTGGCACTTCAAAACTTAAATATCCTATATTTAAAATGACGTCATTAGAGGTAACAAAAGCATATTACGAGCATTTCAATAATAAAAATTGGAAAGGAATGCTTTCACTTTTACATCCAGAAGTAAGACATGAAGCCAACCAAGGAGGTGTACGAATTGGTGTAGAAAACTTCACAGAATTTCTTCAGCATATGGACGACTGCTATGAAGAAACCTTAAGTGATATGGTGTTTTTTTCAGAACCCAATAACAAGCGAGTGGCTGTGGAATTTGTTGTGAACGGCACCTATAAAAAAACGGATGCAGAGGGTCTGCCAGAAGCAAATAATCAGGAATATGTTTTACCAGCTGCGGCTTTTTTAGAATTGACCGATGGTAAAATATCACGTGTAACCACATATTATAACCTTCCACTTTGGATATCTTTAGTTTCTAAATAAATGGCAGAACTTCGTTTTGAAACAAAAATAGGAGCAGAAATAGCTACTGTTCTTCACGATTTGGCAGCTTTAAGAATTGCGGTTTTTAAGGATTTTCCTTATTTATATGCGGGTTCATTGGCGTACGAGGAGTCCTATCTCCAGATTTATAATAATGCCCCTAACTCGTTCTTATTTGCCGTTTATGATGGCGAAAAAATGGTTGGAGCTACCACTTGCATTCCACTGGAAGACGAAACTGCAGAAGTTCAAGAACCATTTATTAAAGCAGGAATAAACCTTTCAGAAGTTTTGTATTTTGGCGAAAGTATTTTGCTCTCAGAATATAGGGGTTTTGGTTTGGGGAATCGTTTTTTTGAAGAGCGAGAGGCACATGCCCGAAGTTTTTCTCAATTTAAAAAGACCTGTTTCTGTGCGGTGCTTAGAGAAAAAAATCATCACCTCAGACCCAAAGATTATAAGCCTCTAGATGAATTTTGGAAAAAACGCGGTTATGAAAAACAGGCCCATTTAAAAAGTAATTTCGAATGGATGGATATCGGTGAAGACTGTGTCAGTGCAAAGACTATGATATATTGGTCTAAAGAATTAAAAATTAGTCTCTAAAGAGCAAACATATCTCTTATCCGCCCAGTGAATAACATCAGTTAGCATCAAATTATCCCCGTTTGATGATGTTTTATTTGTGAATCTTTACTGAAAGAATTTCCATAAGAAACCCTTGTAGGCCAGTGCATCGTTTTTAAGATTTTTTTGCAAGTAAGGTAGCTTGACTACTCCACTTATTTCGTTTTATCAGGCCAGTCCCAATTTATCAAGTCAGTGCTCCAAGCGATTCTATTAGATGCATTTTTATCAAGATCATCTTCAATTTACGTTTTAGGACCAGAACCATGAAAAAACATAATATACTTATTAAGTTCCTTTGATTTAACCCGCTTTATGCCGTAAAAAATCTCCCGATTTTATCGGGACCGTAGCTAAATTGCTTTCCATCGGGAAGCTCAGGGTAAACTGCTATGCTAATCTCGTTTAAATGCCTGATTTATTCCAATTAAAAACTCATTACGATTCTCCAATGCATAAATCGGGTTTTAATTGACCTTGTGAAATATTAAAAAACTGGATTTGACCATTAATATGAACAAACCCAGTTTTCTAAGGTTTAAATCGGGTTAAACAAAGGCCTTGTGTTTGTTTCTATTAAATAACCAGAAGATAATGGGGAAAACCATGAGCGTTAAAACGGTGGCGGTAATTAGCCCGCCTATAATAACAATGGCTAGCGGCTTCTGAGATTCTGAGCCTATTCCTGTGCTTATGGCGGCAGGTAAAAGGCCAATGGATGCCATGAGGGCGGTCATCACTACTGGTCTGGTTCTTACTTTTACGGCTTCTTTAATGGCACTTTCTAAACTCAAATTGAGCCTAACATTATTATGAAACTCTGAAATAAGGATAACGCCATTTTGTATACAAATTCCAAAAAGAGCTATAAAGCCAACACCACCAGAAATGCCAAAGTTGGTTCTGGTGACATGCAGAGCTATAATACCACCAATAATGGCAAAAGGCACGTTAGTAAGCACTAGAAGAGAATCTTTGACATTCCCAAACATAATAAAGAGCAAAACGAATATTCCCACCAAACTAATGGGCACCATCTGTCCCAATGTGCCAGTGGCACGAACCTGATTTTCAAATTCTCCTGTCCAGCCAATGCTATAGCCTTGTGGTAAATCAATTTTACTTTCCACACTCTTTTGTGCTTCTTTAATGGTACTGCCTAAATCTCTATCTCTAACAGAAAATTTGACACCAATAAAACGCTTGGTATTATCTCTATAAATAAACGCAGGGCCTGTTATTTTCTGAATAGATGCAATCTCTTTTAAAGGAATTTTATTCCCTTGAATGGTAGAGACTTTGAGGTTACTGATATCATCCTCATTTTTTCTATACTCTTTCAGATAACGAACCCGAATGTCAAACTTTTTCTCGCCTTCATATTTTTGGGTAGCAGTTTTTCCTCCAAATGCCATTTCTAAAACAGCCTGAGCCTCAGACACTTTAACGCCATAGGCCGCCATTTTTTCTCTATCTAGAATTACACTTACTTCTGGCTGTCCTAAATTTCTTAAAATCCCTACGTCCTTTATTCCATCCACATTTTCTATCTGTTTAATAACTTTATTGGCTATTTCATCAAGCTTTTCCAGGTCATCGCCATAAATTTTAACGGCATTAGAAGCGTTTATGCCAGCTACACTTTCAGCTACATTGTCTATGATAGGTTGAGAATAATTATAACCAATACCCTGATAAATAGAAAGGGAGTCGTCCATTTCTCGTACCAAATCATCCATAGTGATTTTTCTTTCCCATTCGTCTTTATGTTTCAGGTTCACCTGCATCTGCACATAATAAAATCCACTAGGGTCTGTGCCGTCATTACTTCTGCCAACCTGACTCAGCACACCATTTACTTCTGGGAATTTTTGTAGTTCCTGTCTTAAAGAGGCTGTTTTTTGTACCGTTTCTGTAAGGCTTTGGCTCATAGGAAATTTGGCTTCTACCCATAATGCTCCTTCATTGAGCTGGGGTAAAAATTCAGTTCCTAAAAACTTAGCGGAAAATAAGACTACTGCTATAAAAGCAAATGATATTCCTAAAGTCTTACGCTTATGTTTAAACGTCCACGAGAACCCTTTTTCTACGAGATTATTCCAGAAGTTTACGAAAGGGTTATTTTTTTCGACCACATTTTTATTAAGGAAAATATGGCAAAGAACGGGTACCAGTGTTAATGTTAAAATTAAGGCACCTAATAAAGCAAAGCCCAAAGTGTATGCTAAGGGCGAAAACATTTTACCTTCTACTTTCTGAAAGGCAAAAATGGGTAGGAGAGCGGTAATAATAATGAGTTTTGAAAAGAAAATGGCCTTCCCTAGTTCTGTTCCAGTCTTTTTTATGACACTCCCAATGGCCAATTTATTATATGCCGCCATCCCTTTTTTGAGGGCAATATGGTCTAGAGTAACAAATATACCTTCCACCATCACAACTGCTCCGTCAATGATAATACCAAAATCTACCGCACCTAGAGAGAGGAGATTAGCACTCATTCCTTTCAGCTTTAGACATAAAAAAGCAAACAAAAGCGACAATGGAATAATGATGGATACAGTAACGGTGGTTCGCCAGTCTGCCATAAACAGAAATACAATTAAAGTCACGAACACAATACCTTCTAACATATTATGCATGACGGTAGTGGTAGTATAATTCATGAGGTTGTCGCGGTCGTAAAAGGTTTCCATTTTTACGTCCTTAGGCAAAATGTGCTCGTTGAGTTCCGTTATTTTTTCTTTCACTCTGGCAAGCACCTCTTTAGGGTTCTCTCCTTTACGCATGACCACAATCCCTTCCACTACATCGTCGTTATCATTCAGACCGACCTGCCCAACTCGTGGCATGGAGCTTTCAATAACGGTGGCTAGGTTTTTTACCAATATGGGATTACCGCCTGCTACATCCACTATAATGTTTTCAATATCTGGGATACTACTTAATAAACCCACACCTCTTACCACATAGGCTTGTCCATTTTTTTCAATGACATCGCCACCAACATTAATATTACTTTGGTTTACAGCCTCATAAATTTGTAAAGGCGTAATATTATATTTTGCCAACCTGTTAGGATCCACACTTACATCATAGGTCTTTTCTTGGCCACCAAATGCTACCAAATCTGCTACTCCGGATACGGAACGCAGCTGTCTATCTATTACCCAATTTTGAATGGTAAGGAGTTCTCGGGAATCTCTAGTATCACTTTTTAAGGTATACCTGAATACTTCTCCAGTGGGGCCGTAAGGCGGCTGAACATCTGGAATCACCTCGTCTGGGAGAGATACGTTTCGCAATAAGTTATTGACCTGCTGTCTTGCGAAAAAATCATCTACACCATCTTCAAAGATGATTTTGATAACCGAAAGTCCAAACATAGTAATGCTTCGAACGCTTGTTTTTTTCTGAACCGAGTTCATCGCTATTTCCACCGGTGTGGTGACAAAGCGTTCTATTTCCTCGGCACTTCTACCATTCCATTCTGTTACAATAATAATCTGGGTGTTAGTAACATCAGGAAACGCCTCAATTGGCATATTTCTGAATGCTACAATACCAGAAATTATGAGTACGCCTACCCAAAAGAAAGTAAACGGCTTATTCTTTAAAGAAAAAGCAATGATGTTTTTTATGAATTTGTTCATTTTTTAGTCGTTTAAGGCATCATAAATTAAAAGCTGATTTTGGGTGATAACCCTTTCGCCTTCTTGCAAACCAGAACTGATATAAGAGGTGTCACCCACCTGTCGGAATACTTCTACTTGGCGGGTTTCTATGTTATTTCTGTCCTTAAAAATCATGACAAAACTTTTACTTTTGTCAAAAACCACCGCTTGAGAAGGAATGGATACCATAGAAATGTCTTCTTGGTAAGAAAGCTTTATGGTGGCTCTCATTTCTGGTTTAAGTAAATAATCCTTATTGGACAATTTTATCCTTACTTTCATGGCTTTTGTTTCCGGATCTATGATGTTATAGATCTTATCTACTTTACCGTAAAACTTCTGATCTGGATAGCTTAATGTGCTCACTGCAGCATCTATTCCTAGTTTTACTTGATTTATATCGCTTTCGTTTACGTTGGCAATAGCCCAAACATCATCGATTTCTGCTATGTCAAAGATATTGTCCGATTTATCGCTCCGTAAGAGCATATCCTGGTTAATGTCTTTTTGGATAATAAAGCCACTCAGAGGGGAACGCACCTCAAATGTAGCCCCACCTTTAATGTTGTAAATCTTGTAGGTTTCTTGCACTCTTTGCAGCTGAGATTGGGCTTTGTCTAGCAAGTTTTTGGCTTCTATTACGTCTCTTTCAGCGGTTAATTTTCCTTCAAAAAGCTCTTGTGCCACTTTGAAATTGTTTTTGGCTACTATTACATCGCCTTTGGCGTCGTCTAGATCTTTCTCAAAGCCCGCTACTTCGGTACTGCGTATGGTCGCTAATAATTGGCCTTTGTTTACGTAGTCCCCAAGTTCAACATAGACTTTCGTCACATTACCTCCAACAATCGGAAAAATCTCAATCATTTTATTGTTGTCGGTAGTTATTTTTCCATAAAAATTGAGTTCTTTTTGTAGAGGTTTTTGATTTGCCGTATCCACCTTTAGGGTAGAAAGCATTTTATCGCTCAGAACAAAAGTTTCTTTAACTTCTTCTTGCTTATTTTCTTTACGGCAAGAAGAAAGCAGAAAAAGGGAGCTTATGATAATTAGGAATATTTTCATGTCTTAGAAAATTTCGGTATTGGTGATATAGTTTAAACTGATGCCTGAGAGTATCAAGGCCTTTTTTATTTCGTTCACTTGAATGGTAGTTTGGTTGTAGGTTTCCATAAAATCAGTGAATTCTAGGAGGTTAATGTTTCGTTTCTGGAAATTGGCTATCATGCCGTCGTATACAGCGTTTAGATTTTGCATAGTAGACATATCAATTCCGTTTAATTGTTTTTGCTGCTGTTGCCATAGTGTCCAAATCATAGCGGCATGCGTTTCTACTTCCAATTTTTTGTAATCAACGTTTAGGTTAGTTTGATTTAATTGAGCTTCGGCTATTTTGATATTGCCTTTGTTTTTATTCCAAAGGGGTAGGGGAATGCCAACCGTAAAGTTTATTTGATTTTTAAAAGCACCGCCACGTTGGTCATAAGAAGCTCCGGCTGTTAAATCATTTATAGCGAGTGACCTCTGCCATTTTAGTTGAAGTTCTTGGCTTTCTGATACTTTTATTGCCGTTAAGTAATCCAAATTTTTTTCTAAAGCAGAAGACAGAATAGTTTCTTTTAAGATCTGTTTGTTTTGATAAATATTGATAAGTTCTGCTTCATTAGCCACCACCGAAACGGGTTCCGAAATACCAGTCAGTAAAGCCAAGGTTTGAGAAGCTTCCGCAATGCCTTTTAGCACATCGTTTTTGTCGCTTTTGAGTTCTAAAACCAATGTTTGTAACCTCACAACCTCCTTCAGAGGTATGTTTCCTTTGAGGGCTTGTATGGTATAGTTATTTAAAAGGTTATCAAGCATCTCTATTTGATTTTCAAGCGTCACTATCTTTTGATTGTCAAAAAAAAGGGTGTAAAAGTTCTGCTGAAGCTCGTATTTTAGATTGCGGATCAACTGTTCAAACTGGAGCTCTGCAATGGATAAATTTGACTTAGCAAACTCCACTTCATTTTTCTTTTTTCCACCTAAATAAATGAGTTGTTCCACGGATAGGCCTTTTTGACCCTGACCGCCTACGCTAAAAACCTTACCATCTTGTGGATTAATGGCATTGAACTCTGCAGATAAATAGGGTAGTTCCCATATTTTGGCCTGAATCACAGCCGCTTGCGACGCCGAGATATTGTACTTTTCTGCCAGTAATAGAAGGTTGTTGGTCTGAAGTTGTTGCTCTGCTTCTGTCCAAGTAAGTGTTTTTTGTGCCACACCTAGTGAAGACTGAAAGAGCGTTAAAACGAAAAGAACTTGTTTCATCAATTGCACTTATTTTAATTAGAAATGCAAAGCTGAAATGTCAGACTTTAAAACGCCTTAATTATAGGCTTAAAAAGACCTTAAAGGTTAAGAATTATAAGCTGGGAATTGGATCCGAAATTGATTTTGATGATCAGCAGAAATTGAATAGCCAATTTTTGCCTTTTCTTGATTTAAGATTCTTTGGACTATTCTAAGTCCCAAGCCCAAACCAGATTTATCTTTAGCGTTTTGTCCTCTTAAAAAAGGCTCAAAAATTTTGTTTTGGTCGTTAGAGGAGATGGTTTTTCCGTCGTTTGTAATGGTTACCGTTAATTTATCAGAAGTACTTTCAATTTCTATTTTTACCTGTTTACTGTCTGAATATAGGTATGCGTTCTTAAAGAGATTGACAAAAGCGATGGTTAATAATGGTTTGTTTCCTTTAATTTCTAAGGATTCTATTTCCAAAAACTCAAGATCAATTCTGAATTCGAAAAATATTTTATTTACTTTTTCAGCAGCCTCAAATATCAATTCATCTATTCTACAAACTTCATTTTGTTTTCTGATTTCGCTATCTAATTTAGAAAGTAGAAGTAGCGAGTTGGTTAATTCCGAAAGTTGGTTGACATCATTTAGTAAGTTTACATTAAAAGCACTAGAGGCATTGCTCGAATTTTCTGCTATTATTTCGTTTTCCAGCTGAGCTGTAATTCGGGCTATCGGGGTTCTTAATTCATGCGAAGCATTGGCTGTGAATTCTTGCTGCTTTTTGTAAGAGTTAGCTATTCTTTCTAGCATTTGGTTAAATTCTTCCGCTAATAAATCTATTTCATCTTTTCTTTCTTTAACCGGTATTCTGGTATCCAGGTTGTTTTCATTGATACCTTTAATTTTCCTTAGAAAATTATCAATAGGTGAGAGAAGTTTTTTGACCATTCCATAAGAAAGAAGCCATGTAATAATGGTGAAACCCAGATAGGTAGCTATCAAAATGTATAGTAAGTATTCTAATTTTCTCTTCCCAAAATTATCTTGAGCTGAGATTAGTGCATAGTAATCCTTGTCGTTGGTGTCATAAAAAACGCCATATATTTCATGTGCTTTTTCTTTCCTAAAAAAGTATTTCTCTGCTTTGAGATATTTTAAGTCGTCTACTGTCCAATTGATTTTTGTGTCGTCTAGGCTGCTGTATATGAGGTTATAATCGGCGTCAAAAATGAGCGTTTTTTCGTTATAAAGTTTGTTAATGCTGTTTTGGTCAATTATCTTAAGAAGTTGCCGGTCTACTTCTTCCACTTCTACCAACAGTTTTATGGATGATATGGCCTTTTCATTTAGTCGAATTTGAAATTCATCTTTTCTGAAATCTTCAAATAAAAGGTAAATGATACTAGCCGAAACCGCAAAAATGATGGTAAAAGAAAGAGAAACAATGAACGATATTTTACTATTTAAGTTCATAATCTTAATCCTCAACTTTTAAGTAATAGCCATAACCTATTTTGGTATGTATAAGTTTTGTGTTAAAATCTTTATCAATTTTTTTTCTCAAAAAGTTAATATAAACCTCTATTGTATTTTGATTGGTTTCAATATGATAATCCCAAAGTTCGTCCGCAATTTGTTTTTTTGACAGTACTCTTCCGTTAGCCTTGGCTAGGATAGAAAGCAGCTTAAATTCCTTTGGGGTCAGGTTTATTTGAATTGTTTCTCTGGTGACAAGCATTTCATCGGTATCAATCACCAAATCGCCAATAGTAAGCACATTTGCAGTTTCTTGAGGAACGCCCTTTCTTCTTAGAAGTGATTTGATTCTTGCCAATAATTCATCAAAATGAAAGGGTTTTACCAAGTAGTCGTCGGCACCGTTATCAAAAGCGGAAACTTTATCTTCCACTTCTCCAAAAGCTGTAAGCATCAAAATAGGAATATGTTTGTTCTCTTCTCTGAGCTGCTTACACACTTCAATGCCATCTGGCCCAGGCACGTTAATATCCAATATGACACAGTCATACGCTTTAAGTTTGAACTGGCTTTTTACAAAACTACCACTGTAAACAGGGTCACATTGGTAATTAAGTATCCCTAAATACTTAATTATTTCTTTGGATAAGACGGCATCGTCTTCAAGTAAAAGAATGTTGCTCATTGTGCCACTTCATTAATTTATAATTCTGGGTAAATTTAAAAACGTTTGTCGTGGAGAAGTGTAATACGAGGGATTTTGTACATCGAATTTATTCTACATTTTCAAAGGGTTTTCTGAAGCATTTTAGCAATTGGCTTAAAACATCTTCATTATAACGACCCCAGCTACAATCAGCAGCATTCCTGCCACTCTACCTAGGCTCATAGGTTGTAATTGCGTTCCCATAAGTTGGAAATGCTCCATGAACATAGAAATTAATAGTTGCCCTGTAATCACCAGTCCAAAGGTCAAGCCTGGTCCTATCTTGGGAAACGCAAACACAATAATAGTGACATAAAATGCCCCTAATATTCCTCCTACCCATGCGTAGGATGGAGCCTCTTTTAGACCCTTCCATGAAACTTCTTGAGCGGTAATAAGGATATAGATAACCAATGCCAAAATACCAACGAAGAAGGAGATCAAGGAAGCGTGAAGCGGGCTACCTCCTGTTTTGGAGAGCTTGTTGTTCATGGCAGCCTGAATAGGTAGAAATGCACCGGCAAGCAAAGCCATAATTATCCAAATTATTTTATCCATATGGTTTTATCAGTAAGCCGTAATCAAGGCTTTTTTACTTAAGTTTCTTATAAAAATACTCCATGCTAAAACAGAATACTATGATACCAAGAGCAATGATTATGTTTGATTTATGGGTACTCAACTGTTTAAAAATTAAAGTGATTAATGCTCCAGAGCAGGATAAAAAGCCAATTAAGGAAATAGTTTTGCTTCCCTTTATTTCTTTACAAAGCTTAAATCCAACATAATTTACACTGGCAAAGATGACCAGAAAACCGACACTCCCAGCGGTTGAAATACTTTCTAATTTTAAGGTATTTACCAAAATAAGTGTGGCAATGGTCGTAATCAATAAACCAATGGGCTGATTCCAAAGTTGATAAGTTAATTGATGTGGAAGTTCATCGTCTTCAGACAGTTCATAGCTAACCCTACTTCCGCCATATAAAGAGGCATTTATGGCTGAAAAAGTGGAGATTAAAGCGGCAATGGTAATGACAGTAAATCCTATAGTACCTAACATCGGTTTTGCGGCTTCTGCCAGCACATAATCTTTAGCAGTAGCAATTTCCTTGAAATCAAGGGTGCCTACGGTAATAATGGCAATAATGATGTATAAAAAAATAACAAAGATGACCGATCCAAAATAAGCTCTAGGAATGTTCTTTTCGGGGTTTATAATATCTGGGGCAGCATTGGCAATCAATTCAAATCCTTCGTAAGCCACAAAGATCATCATGCCTGCGGCTACAAGGTTAATGGGCGATTCCCAATTGGAAACAGCTAATTGTTCTAAATGGGTGCTGCTGGATAATCCATAAATACCGATAGCCACAAAGGACAAGAGAATTATTAACTTGATAATTACAGCTATGGATTCAATTTTACCCACTACAGCAATGCTATAATAATTTATGAAAGTGGCAAAGACGATAATGACACTGGCGTAAATATGTGAGTCTAACGAAACACTACTTGTGATTTGATAAAGGTTGGGAGCGTAAGAACCAAAAGCTGAAGCATAAAGCGATAGCATGATGATATAACTTATCCAAAGTAAATTGTTTAGGCCACCACTAAGCACGTTTATACCAAAACCTTTATTGATGAATTTTACGGTACCTCCTTTGTCTGGAAAAGAAATGGATAATTTGGAATACGAATATGCTGTGATTAAGGCAATTATTCCAGCCACCAAAAAAGAAATAGGCGTGCCACCTTTGGCCAGGTCTGTTGCCAGCCCTAAAACTGCAAAAATTCCACCACCTACCATCCCCCCAATGCCAATGGAAATGGCATCCTTAAGGCTTACTTTATCTTTTGTGGACATATTATCTTTTTTTCCTGACTGTTTATTACCAGAAAGTGCCAATGCCGTTTAAACCATTTCATTTCATAATGCAATGATGGAATCGGAAATAGCTTTTACGTATTTTATTTTAAATCACCTTTAAACGGGAATGAATATATTGAATGTTGCACCTTTATTTACTTCGCCAAATGCGGTAATAATACCATCGTGATTCTCTACAATTTTTTTGACAATTGCTAGTCCAATGCCAGTTCCGTTATACTCTTCTTTACCATGTAGTCTTTGAAAAACTTCAAATATTCTTTCATTGTATTGCTGCTCAAAACCAATACCATTATCGGAAATACTAATATGACAGTACTGATTTTCATCCGATAGTTTGTCAATTCCAAACTTAGCACCTGCTGCTATTTCACATTCAATTTTTATATGCAGCGGATGATTAACTCTAGCAAACTTAATGGAGTTACTTATTAAATTAAGAATGAGTTGCTTGAATTGAAAAGAAATGATTTTTACATCGCAGATATTATGGAGTTCAAAAGTTACATTGTTCTGTTCCAGTTCCTCTTTTAAAGTTTCTTTGATGTCATCAATAATTTCAAGAAGATTAACTATTTCAAATTTTCTTTCATGAGAAGTGGTTCGGGAATAGGCAAATAAATCTTGAATCAAATTTTGCATTCTATTAGCAGATTGCTGCATTCTGGAAAAGTATTTCTTAGCATTATATGATAAGGAAGCATATTCCGATTCTAAGATACGGGACGAAAATGTTTGGATTTTCCGCAATGGTTCCTGTAAATCATGACTAGAGATATAGACAAAGGATTGCAATTCTTTGTTAATCCTTTCGAGATCAATATTCTTTTGATTTAACTCATTGGTTCGCTGCTGCACTTGGCTTTCAAGTTCTGTGGTAAACATTTTTTGATCTTGAATATCAGTACTGGTACCTACCCACATTTTTATGTTGCCATCATTGTCTTTTTGTGGTGTAGCACGGCTTAACTGCCAGCGATATTCCCCATTATGTTTTCGAAACCTATGTTCATATATAAAGTCTTTTCCCGTACTAATGGCTTCTGTCCAAAGTCTAATGTTTTCTTCACGGTCTTCGGGATGTACAATCTGTATCCAGCCATCTTTATTGATTTGGTCCAGTGTTAAGCCAGAGAAATCAAAAACCGACTGATTGAAATAATTGAGGTTTCCTTGCTTATCGGAAGTCCAGATATGCTGTGGCATAGAGTCTGCCAGCAAACGGAATTTTTGTTCCCTTTCTACTAATGCCTGTTGATATTGTTTTTCCTCTGTTATATCCCGGAGAGTTCCGAGTTTTTTTATTGGCTTACGATTTTCATCAAAAAAAACTTTTCCTTGTGTTCTTATCCAGCAGAAGCTGTTATCAGGTTTTACAACACGGGCTTCGTAACTATAAATACCCGTTATCATGGCTTCATCAAATGCTTTTTCAACTATATCATGAATATCTTCCGGATGTATCTGGCTACGCATTTGCAGATGAGTGATTATTGCAGATTCATCATGTCCAAAGATAACTGCCAGGCGGGGTGAATGAATGATATGCCGGGAGTGCAGATCCAACTCCCAGGTGGCCAATTCTGTGGCTTCAGCTGCCAAACGAGATCGTTCTTCTGCTTCCTCTACTTTTTGGCGGGCCTCCACTTTATCTGTTACATCATTTACCGTTATCATAATGCCCGATATCTTTCCATCAGGTTCAAACAAAGCTGCATATTCAAAATCAAGATAAAACTTTTTCATACCATCATCTCCCTGCACATAAGCAAGCGACTCTTTTTCGGTGTGAGATTTACCGGTGGTAAATACCTTGTTCAGTAATTCAGGATATTTCTGCTCTTTCAGCTCAGGAAATACATCTAAAATTGATTTGCCTAAAACATCAGCTTCTTTTTTACGCCACATGTTTTCGAACATCACTTTATTTGCAGATTCAATTATATAATCTTTGCCTCTTAAAATCGTCATGGGTATGGGCGATTGCATCACCATGTGGCGGAAATGTTTTTCACTTTCTTCCAGTAAATGCTTTGCAATTGCAGTGGTAGTTACTTCTGTGGCTACGACCATGATACCGGAAATTTCGCCACTCTCTTCTTTTAATGGATGGTATACCAGATTGAAATATGCTTGTTCCATGCTTCCATAACGGTTCAGCGTAGCTGGTAATTCAGGCGAATAAAATGCATTGCCAGAACTTATTACATCACGGAACAAAGGCTCTACCAGGCTTTTTACCTCAGGTAGTGCTTCAAATAGTGGTTTGCCAATAAATTCACTTTCTTTTTTATCTACGAGCAATAAATAATTTTCATTGGCCAGTTCTACTTTAAAGTCGGGGCCTCTGAAAATGGCAATGCCAAGCGGTGCCTGCTCTACAGAATCCCGGAATCGTTTTTCACTTTCTTCAACTCTTTGTTTGGCTTCATGCAGTTCGGTAACTTCTGCCGCCGTATTCATTACCGCATAAGGAATACCGGAAGCATCAAAGAGGGGAGTAAAACTGTAATTAAAGTAATAAGAACCCAATGCACCGTTTTTTATCAGGTCAACCTTTTGATTTTTGGCGTGAAAAGGCATACCTGTTTCTAACACTGCAGCTACCTGTTCAAATATTTTTTGACCTACTAATTCGGGCAGAATATCTGTATATAACTTACCTACTACATCATTTCCTTTGCCCCAGATATCCATGACAGATTGATTAGCAAGTGCGATCCGCATTTCTTTCCCCACATATACTGCAATTGGGAAGGGGGCACTCTCAACCAGTGAACGGGTCCTTTGTTCGCTTTCTTCTATTTTTTTTCTTGTAAATACCTGTTCTGTTACATCATAGGCCTGTACCAACACTCCCGAAATGTTTCCATCGGCTTCGCGAAAGGGTTGATAGATGAAGTTGAAGTAAAGGGTGTATTCTTCCCCATTTGGACGACTGAAAAATGTCGGTTGTTCATTGCCGTAATGTGTTACACCATTGTGCAGTACATCCATTAACAAATCATAGTAGGGCTGGCCTTTCATTTCCGGTAATAAGTCCAAAAATGGTTTTCCAATTGCTTCCGATCCAACTCTCCAAAACTTGAATAATGAGTCGTTGGCTATTTCCAAAGTCAATTCTTCACCCCGAAGAATGAAAATGGGGTGAATTGCCTGTGCAATCAAATTACGAAAGCGTTGTTCACTTTCTTCTACCTTTTTCCTGGCTTCTACCTGGGGTGTTACATCAAAGCCAATGGCCATGATGCCGTCTATTTTTCCATCCGCATCATAAAGTGCCTCGTAAGAAAAATTGATATAAACCGTTTCTAAAGTTCCATTCTTTAAAAATTGAACGGGTAGTTCTGCCGTTGCAAAGCGATTACCAGTATTGGTTACATCATCCAGCAATTCTTTAATGCCCTGTGTTGAAAGTTCTGGCATGGATTCAAAAACGGAAATATTCATCACCTCTTCCTCCGTTCGTCCCCAAAGTTCCAACGCATATTTGTTAGCAATTTCTACTTTATAATCACTTCCCCGCAAAATGGAAATAGCCATCGGAGCCTGCAGAATCATCAGCCTTAAATTGTTTTCGCTGATCATTATTTTTTTGCGGGCTTCTACCTGCGGGGTATTTTCGAGTACCCACACCGCAATTTTAATTACTTTACCGTTTTCATCTTTTAATGGAGCATATACAAAGGTTACATATATTATATCTTCTTTGCCATGGCGAATCAGCATCATCTCCACTTCATTGGCATAAAATGGTTTACCTGTTTCCACCACATTTTTCATTGGTTCTTCGTAATAAGCCCTGGCTTCTGCAAAGGTATCCCAGTAAAATTTTCCTACAATGGCATCATGAGGCTTGCCGGCAATTTCAATAAAACTGTCGTTTGCTATTTCGCTTATCAGGGTTGCGGCATCCATGACACAGATACCCACCGGCGATTCCAAAACCATGGTGCGGATATGCTGTTCCGTTTCTTTCCTCTTTCTATTGGCAAGAGCTTGTTCTGTAATATCCTCTAATGTTCCATTTAACCGATAAGCAATTTTATCTTCATTAAACCATGCCTTACCCTTGGCATGAATAATGATTTCTTTTTTTGATATAGGTTGAATGATGCTGTACACAATATCATAAATACCACCAGATGAATAATCTAAAGCTGTTTGAATGGCGATGGCTACTTTTTTTCTGTCTGTTTCTGATATGACGTTTATAGCATCTGATAATTCCATTTGATCTTCGGGAGGCAAGCCAAACCAACTTTTCAGTCTGGCATTTCCAGAAAACTTTTTGGTATGTGGGTTATAGTCAAAAGTGCCCAATTGGGCGGCCTCTAATACGAATTCCAATTCATTTTTACTTTCAATCAGCTCTTCTTCTGCTTTCTTCTTATTGGTAGTTTCTATAACGGTCACCAACACGCCACCCACCTCACCATTCTCTAACCTTATTGGGCTGTAGGCAAAATCAAAATAACAGGTTTCCACATATCCATTTCTGTCGAGTGGTAGCATAAAGTCAGGAAAGCCAACGGCCTCTCCATTCATTACGCCTTCGAACATGGTGTCAATAATATGCCAAATCTCGGAAAAGGTTTCTTTAGAGCTTATTCCCAAAGCTTGAGGATGCTTAGATGCTCCCAAAATTGGGCGATAACCGTCATTATAAATTTGGGTATATTCTTTACCCCAGGCAATATACATTCCGAAAGGGTTATCCAGGACCACAGATACCATGGTTCGCAGACTTTGCGGCCATGTCTTGGGATCTCCTAAAGGGGTTTTACGCCAATCTTTAGCCCTGATGAGCTTACCCATCTCACCACCACCTTGTAAAAAATTATAGTTGGTATTTTCGGTGTTCATACATTTTACTAGGGTTGTATTATAAATCTATCTCTTGTAGGTTGCTGTAAATTGCTAGTGCTGATCAGCGTAATAGCTTTTTTAATGACCTTTTTTAAAACTTCAAATGCTCCTGGTTTTTTAATATAGTAATGAGAACCCATTTCATAAAGCCTGTTAACCACCTTTATATCAAGAGAAGTAGAAGAAACAATAACTGGTATATCTCTTAGCCTATCTATTACTTTCATTTCTTCAATACATTCCATTCCTGACTTTTTTGGCATATTAAGGTCAAGAAAAATAACGTCAGGGTATTTTTCTGAATCTGAAAATAAAAAATTCATCAGTTTCACGCCATCTTTCACCACGGTAAGGGTAGTATAGGATGAAATTTCGAGCAATGCATCCTTAAAAAAATCGCAATCGTCTTGGTCGTCATCGGCGAGTAAAATTGAGAGTTTTGTATTATCCATTACTGAAAATTAGTAGAAAATCATAGAATCAAAAAAACAATTCTTAATGTTTTATTAGGCATCACTACCTACGTTTAAAATAAAAATAAAAAGTGATAAGTCACTTTCAAACGAGCAATCGCTCCTTATCCAGAATAATATACGCTATCAACTAGGGGTGCGACTCCGAGAGTTGAAAAGAAAGTACATTTTTTTAAGAGAATGAATTCTTGTGGATTGTCAACAAACAGATAGCTTGTTTCGGTCTGAAATGTTTTTATTTTGTAGAAATCAAATATGCTTTTCATTTCTGAAGTGTTTCAAAATGATAGATCCCAATGGCTAAATCGAGTATTATTTCAGTTATTTCATTTACTGCTTTTAAGCATTTGTGGAATACTTTAAGCACTGATAAAATATACACGTTACCAAAAATATAGAAATACTTAATAAAGACAAGCGATTTTGTAGGTTTGAATGGTTAAAAATAGGTATTGATACGGGTTCAATATACCGGCGTGTATACGAACTCAAATGGGATGAACCTCCTGTAGACTTACGCTACTTAAGACAAGTTGTAATTTAAATACTTCTTGTCTATGTATACGAGTTTCGCTAATTCCTGAAATATTTAAGGCTATTTCCGCAGCAATTTGACCGTGTAAAAAGTGATAGCACTAAAGACAAATATTGCAATTGGCGATAGTACAATTTCCGTTTTATTATCAAGATACCCGCTAGGAATACAAGAACTCCTAGCCATAAACCAACCAATGGGGAGATAACTTACCGCTAGGTGAAAATATGGCTTATTTAAGATTATTCGGTTATCAAATTAAAAGCTCCTTCCGTTAAAAATTGCGTACTGTCTTTAAAGTCATTCTGATTTAGAATTTCAACAAAACCATTGCTCGTTTCACCTACTTTAATCTCCTTTTTAAGGAATGAATACCCATTATTAGAAGTGTTTTGAAGTATGAGGGCATAGTATTTACCATCAATGTCTACCAGCGTATTCTCCGATAATGCAGTTTTAGAAACCGAGTTTGAATAAATATCTGCTTCTACATACATACCAGGGCTAAACTTAGATGATAGTCTTTCTTCTGACAGGTGACCATGAATGCCAATGGTTCGGTTTTTTGGGTCAACGGTTCTGTTCACAAGGTGAACCTTTGCTGCATACGCCTTGCTTTTGTCTTCTTGTATCCGGAATTCAATCTGCTGTCCGACACTAACTTTTGGTAAGTCCTTTTCGAAGATATTTAATTCAAGATGTAGATGATCGGTGTCTATTATGGTAATGGCAGACTGCGAAGGATTCAAAAATGAGCCTCTAGTAATATCTACTTGCGTCACGTAGCCATTGATAGGTGAAGATATGTTTAAAGTAGTTCGCATATTGTCTAAAGTGAGTGCCTCTGAATTTATATTCATCAGAGAGAGTTTTTTAGCCAATGATTCTACTTTTACTCGAGTAACGATGTAATCTGATTCCGCTTTAAGAAAATTCTTTTGGGAGGTAACATTGTCTTGTACCAAATTCTTTTGTCTTTCATAATCTGATTTTAGATAAGTCAATTGCCCCTTTGCTTCTAAGAAGTCTTGTTGCATCTGTATAAAATCAGGGTTTTCTAAAGTAAAAAGGACTTGCCCTTTTTTTACGCGTTCTCCTGGTAGCAACTTTAAGCTTTTTACCGTTCCACCATAATATGAACTAACAGAGGCTTGGTTTTCTGGCGGTACGTCAAACATCCCAGTAGCTTTAACCACCTCATGAAAGGTTTTTGTTTCCAATTGTCCCAATTTCATATTAGAAGATTCAAATTGGGTTTGGCTAAGCTCGTAGGTTTCCTCTTGAGCAATTTGACCAACCGTTTCCTGTAAATCCGTATTAGAAGAGCATGATATGAAAGTGAGTAGTGAAGCCATCATTAAGTAGCCTACAGCATGTTTTTTCATTATACTATTGATATATTTTTTCATTTTCAGTTCATTAAATAATTCACTTCCAAAACTGTCATATTGTATTGGAAAAGAGATTTTAGGTAGTTTGATTCAATGCTTTTTGCATTCTCCAATAGTTGAGTATATTGAAGAAAGTTTATTTCACCGTTCTGATAGGCCTTGTTGGCATAAAATAGTGTCTCTTTTGATAAGTTTTTTCCCGTTAATTCATAGTAAGTAAGACCTTCCTCGTATTGCCTTAAATCGGATTGAAGTGACTCATACCTTGAGGATAACTGTGTTTTATAATTATTTCTTTCAGTTTCAAGGATACTTGCTCCAGTTTTTGCGGCTGCTATTTTTGATTTTTGACTTTTCAGCCATAAAGGAACAGCTACGCTAACATGAAAGCCAGCATACGATTGTGTACCTGGACCATTGTTTGAACCCCGAAATACAGAAGTGACGATATCAGGTAATAATTTTTGTTTTTCCAAAGCCAGGGTTTCATTTGAAAGTTCCAACGCATTCTTATAGTAACGGAGGGTAGGGTGGGCAATGCTATCAAATTGCATGACCGCAATTCTGTCAAAATTTTCCTCACTTACGGTAAAGTCAGTGTCTGATTGTAACCATTGATGGAGAAGAATATAGTTTTTTTGAATACTTTCACGAATTTGGCGGAGCTGTATTGAGATTTCTTTTTTCTTAGTTTCAGCGGTTAACTTTTCCAAATAATTAGTTTCACCTTGTTCAAATCTTCTGTTGGCTGCATGCTCAAAAGCCGTGTAAAGACTATCTAGATAGGTATAGTTTTTAAGCATTTCATGCCAATAGACTATTTCATAATAAACCATATGTACCTCTTTGGTGACCATGCGTTTATCTATACTGAATTGGTCTTTTGTTAATTGTGATTTACGCTCCATTACCCTTCGCTGAACACCATAAACCGTAGGAAACTGAAAGGTTTGACTAATGCCCCAAACATTAAGTGGAAAATTGTTTGGAGCTATATTGTTTTGGTCTTTATTATAGTAAACCTCTGTTTTGTTGATGTCTATCGCACTCTCAATAAGTTGTTCACTCTGAACAATTCTTTGGGCCGATGCCTTTAATCCAAGATTGTTTTGCAAAGCAATTTCTACGGCTTGATCCACGGTTATTTTATTCTCCTTGTTTTGACCTAAAACGGGGAAGGCCAATAGCACTGCAATGGTTAATATGGCCGCTGGAATTTTAACTTTAGGCAAGTTTCTATTTTTATCAAAAAGTGCATAAAGTACAGGTAATACAATTAGCGTAAGTGCCGTGGCTGAAATAAGTCCACCCACCACAACCGTGGCTAGTGGTCGCTGAACTTCAGCACCAGCCGAGGTTGAGATAGCCATAGGTAAGAAGCCTAATGCAGCTGCTGAGGCTGTAAGTAAAACGGGTCGTAATCTGTTCTTTGTACCCATAAGTATGCGACGGTTAATGTTATTGATGCCATTTGCTTTTAGCTCCTTAAATTCTTCAATGAGTACTATTCCGTTTAATACGGCTATACCAAAGAGAGCAATAAATCCAACGCCGGCCGAAATACTAAAAGGTAGGTCTCGTAAGTACAGCAGAACAATGCCTCCTATGGCCGACATCGGAATGGCACTATAGATGATTAGTGCTTCTTTGATGGAATTGAAAGCGAAATAGAGTAATATAAAAATCAATAAGAGTGCTATAGGAACAGCTATCATAAGACGGTCTTTGGCGGTTCTCAAGTTTTCGAATTGGCCCCCATAGGCTATGGTATAACCCGTTGGTAGTTTGATTTCTTCATTTATGATTTGCTGCACATCTTTTACGACCGATTCCAAATCTCGGTTTCTTACATTTACGCCAACAACTATTCTTCTTTTGGTATTATCTCTGGAGATTTTAGCGGGTCCTTTTGTGTAAGAAATGGTTGCAAATTCACTTAACGGTAGTTGATTCCCATTAGGAAGTTGGATTGTGGCGGTTTTTATGTCCTCAATATCCTGATGGTGGGCTTTGTCAAACCTGATAGCGATATCAAATTGTTTTTCACCCTCAAAAACAGTTCCAGCAGATTTACCTGCAAAACCCATGGTGATAATGTTATTAAGATCTTCCACGTTTAAGCCATATTTGGCAATCTTTCTTCTATCATATTTGACCGACATCTGAGGAAGTCCTACCACCTTTTCTACTATAATATCGGCAGCACCATCTACGCCTTGAATGGCTTTTTCAACTTTCAAAGCTTGCTTATAAAGAATGTCTAAATCTTCTCCAAAAACCTTAATGGCTAAATCAGCTCTAACACCTGTAATCAGCTCATTAAAACGCATCTCGATGGGTTGAGTAAATTCAAAGTCTACTCCAGGAATTTCGGACAAAGCCGCTTTGAATTTATCGGCCAGCTCATCTTTGCTTTTTGTGGTTACCCAATCTCCCTTTGGTTTGAGTTTGATAATAACATCACTTTCTTCCATGGACATAGGGTCGGTGGGCACCTCTGCGGCTCCAATTCTGCTGACTACCTGAAGCACTTCCGGAAACCTTTTGAGAATGGTTTCTATTCTTGTGGTAGCAATCACAGTATTACTCAAGGAAGTTCCTGTTTTCAGTACTGGTTGTATCACGAAATCACCTTCATCTAAAGTAGGCACAAATTCACCTCCCATACGAGAGAAAAGAAATATTGTGGCCACAAAAAGTGTGAATGCCATAGCAAGCACAATCTTTTTTCTGCCTAGTGCCCAAGTAATAATAGGCTTGTATTTGTTTTCCAAAAATGTAATGAGTCGAGAGGAAATCGTTTTCTTGTTTGGGTCAGTAGGTCTGATAAACAAGGAAGCCATTACCGGCACATAAGTAAAACCAAGAATCATAGTACCCGCCAGAGCAAAAGTAAAAACCAGTGCCATGGGTCTGAACATTTTCCCTTCTATACCCACCAAGGAGAGTATGGGTATAAAAACAATAATAATAATGAGCTGGCCGAAAACTGCGGAGTGCATCATTTTGCTAGCTCCTAAATGAGTGACTTTGTCAATAAAACTTTGTCTTTCGGCTTTTGGTAATGCCAAAAAGTGAGAGCGTTCTGCTGTAATTTTGAAAGCAATAAATTCTACAATAATCACGGCTCCATCAATGATAATTCCGAAGTCTATAGCCCCAAGGCTCATCAAATTAGCATCTACATCAAATATGTACATGAGCGACAATGCGAAAAGCAAAGACATCGGAATTACGGAGGCAACAACCAGCCCTGATCGGATATTTCCGAGGAGTAAAACCACCACAAAAATGACAATTAAGCAACCTAGTATTAAGTTTTCAGCTATGGTGAAAGTGGTTTTTGCTATTAATTCACTTCTTTCTAAAAAGGGATTGATACTAATACCAACAGGAAGTGAAGGGGAGATTTCAGCAACGCGTACTTTTACGGCTTCTATAACAGCATTGGAGTTTGCTCCTTTTAGCATCATGACTTGTCCCAATACTTTTTCTCCTTCGCCATTTCCAGTAATTGCCCCGAAACGTGTTGCATGTCCAAATCCAACTGTTGCTACATCTTTTATGAAAACTGGGACTCCATTTCTGTTTTCGATGACAATGTTTTCAATATCTTCTAATGAACTGATGAGCCCTTCACCTCTAATAAAATAGGTTTGATTTGTTTTTTCTATGTACCCACCTCCAGCCACGCTGTTGTTTTTTTCGAGGGCAGAGAATGTTTGGGAAAGGGATAGGTTTAGGCTTTTTAGTTTTTCAGGATTTATGGCAACTTCATATTGTTTGAGATGCCCACCCCAAGTGTTTACTTCTACCACCCCCGGAATACCCGAAAGCTGCCGTTTTACTATCCAGTCTTGTATGGTTCTGACATCAGAAAGTGAGTAATCATCTCTATGTGCGGAGTCTACTTCTATGACATACTGATAAATTTCTCCTAAGCCCGTAGTAATTGGTCCCATAAATGGTTTACCAAACCCAGCAGGAATCTTTTCTTCTGCAGCTTTTATTTTTTCGGCAATAAGCTGCCTAGGAAGATAGGTTCCCATTTTGTCATCAAATACAACAGTCACTACCGATAGCCCAAACTTTGACACAGATCGAATTTCCTTTACATCGGGCAGATTAGCCATTTCCAGCTCTACTGGATATGTAAGAAATTTCTCGACATCTTCTGTCGCTAAATTTCTGGAAGTGGTAATGATTTGTACTTGATTATTGGTGACATCGGGAACAGCACCTATCGAAATTTCAGAAAGAGAAAACAGGCCAAAGCTGATTATGCCTAATGAAAATAATAATACAATTAGTTTGTGGTTGATGCTATATTGAATAATCCGCTCTAACATTAGTGTCCATGATTTTAATTACACTAAAAGTAGATAGATATTCCTATGGTTCTTCTCAAGCTTTTCTTAAGATTTGCTTAAGATTTATAGCTTAGCCTAGGTTTACGCCAAAGAGATGACCTACAAGGGCTGTTAGTCCCATAGCGATAGTACCCCAGAAAGTAATACGCAGTATGGCTTTTAAAATACTTGAACCACCTGTTTTTGCAGCTACAGCTCCTAAAACAATTAAGAAGAAAATTGAAAATCCATACAGGTAGTACTCCATTTGTTGGAGCGGCATAAATAGGGCGATGAGTAAAGGTAGAATCCCGCCAACGCTAAAGGCTGCACCAGAGGTCCAGGCCGCTTGAAGTGGTTTGGCCTGACTGATATCATTAATGCCTAATTCGTCTCTGATATGGGCCCCTAATACATCATATTCGGTCAGTTCTTTAGCCACAATAGCAGCGGTTTCCTTTGTTAAGCCCCTTTGTTCATAGATTTCTGTAAGTCTTTGTAACTCAAGCTCTGGCATTTCTTCAAGCTCTTGCTTTTCTCTTTCAATATCGGCTTTTTCTACATCCGTTTGTGAGCTTACAGAAACGTATTCTCCCGCCGCCATGGATAAGGCTCCAGCCACCAATCCAGCTAGAGTCGCTAATATAATGGGCTCTCTTAAATCACTTGCTGCCGCTACACCTATGGCTAAACTGGTGGTTGATAAAACGCCATCATTGGCACCTAAAACGGCTGCTCTTAGCCAGTTGCTACGATGTATGTAATGATTATCTAAATAATTATCAATAGTGGCTTCCATATTTAATTTCTAAATGGTGAGGGGCATCACAGTTTCATTTTAATGCCGTGCTAGGTAACAAACTTAGAACTTTATGGTCACTATTGTTCCTTTATCCAAAACACTTTCAATGGTCAAATTAGCTTTTATAGCCTCAGCACACTTTGTTGCTATGGAAAGCCCTAAACCATTGCCCGATATGTGTTTATGATGGAGTGCTTCCGACCTGAAGAAACTATCGTAAATATTATTTAAATCCTTTTCATCAATACCAATACCTTGGTCTTGAATGGTACATACGACTCGGGCTTCAACTTCATCAATTGTAATTTTCACCATGCCGTTATTCTTAGAATATTTGATGGCATTACTTAATACATTTTCTATAATAAGGTTTGTATAATATTGAGGTACTAAAAGGTTTTTCTTTTGATTAAAAAGGAATTCTATTTTAAGATTTTTTTCTACAATTAGTTTTTTCAAACGACCCAACGATTCATCCATAATGGTGGGTAGGGGAACAGAGCTGTTGTCTAAAGTACTGGAATTTGAATCAAGACGAGCGAGCAAAAGCAATTGCTCAAGGGTGGTGGCCATCTTTTCAATTTCCGTAAGGCTGAATTTTATTTTCTCCTCATATTCTTGCTGGTTTCTTGGTTTTCTAATCAAGACTTCCAGTGTTCCTCTTAGTGTGGCTAAAGGAGTTCTAAGTTCGTGAGATGCGTCAGAAGTAAATTGCCGCTCTCGCTTAATAGCATTTTCAATCCGCTCAAGAAGGGCATTGAAACCTATAGACAAGCCATAGATTTCATCTCTATGTTGTGGTAAGACCACACGTTCATTTAGATTGAGTTTTGTGATATGTGTAATCGTGTTGGTTACATTTTGAATCGGCTGGATACTCCTTCCTGCTAGAAAGCGGGAAATAAAATATAAACCAGCCAATACCACCAAATAAGAGACCAATAATACATTCCTCAATTTTAAAATTACGGATTGTGCTGATTCTGATGACATGGCAGCTAGAATATATCCTTTTATTTTTCCGTTTTGTTCTAACGGCAGCTGCACTTGTCTAATCGCCTTGTCGCTTAATTGAGTGTCAAAATGTCCGCCAAATTCTGCCTCTTTGAACGGTAAATATTCATCTTTTAGGTTGGGAGATTTATCCATTAACTGACCATGTTTGTCAATCAATTGAATAAAAACGGGATTAACCTGTATCTCACGGTGTTCTTTTTCTTCCCATTCAGCCTTATTAATGAATAAAATGCTGTCACCGTCAATTTTGATCTCACCTACATGCTTTTCGGCTTCATAGGATAAGTCATAATCAAGGTTTCTCATAACCGTTTCATGCACTACAAAATAGATGGTAATACAGGCCAAAGCCATAATAATTGCGGTTGCAATCATATAGTGAAAGGCTATTCTATTTTTTAGGCCAACATTCATATTTCTTTTGCGATATAGCCCACTCCACGAACGGTCTGAATATAATTTTCTTTTTCAGATAATGATAACTTTTTTCTTAATGCGTTGATATATACATCAATAACACTAGTGTTGTAATCAAAATGAATATCCCATACATGCTCTATGATTCGAGTTCTTCTGCAAACTTTTCCTTTGTTGCGTAAGAGGTATTCCAAAAGAGCGAATTCCTTTTGTGTTAAGTTAACCTCTTGGCTTCCTTTGTGTACTTGATGCGTTTCGGTATTTAGGGTAATGCTACCTAAAACAAAAATAGAGTGAGTGCCTGATTTTGGTCTTAGCTGTACTTTTATTCTTTCCAAAAGTTCTTCAAAATGGAAAGGCTTCTTGATATAATCATTGGCTCCAGCCTGTAGGCCGAAAACGGTTTCGTCAATCGTGTCTTTAGCGGTTAAGAATATGATGGGCGTATCGGTAAATTCTTTTCGGAATTGTCTGCAAATCTCAATACCACTTAAGCCGGGAAGCATCCAATCTAATAGGAGTAAATCATACTCTCCTGATAATGCAAGGTGCAGGCCCTTTTTTCCTTCATCTGCAACATCGACAGCAAAAGACTCTTCCTCCAAACCTTGTTTCAGGAAGGCAGAAATACCTTGTTCATCTTCTACAATCAATATTCTCATGGTACAAATTTCAATATTTAATCATTAAGTAAGCTTTAAAAGATTCTTAAGGTTCGCTTAAGATATTGCATTCTAACGGATGCCAATACGTATTGGCCTTATAAAATAATCAACGGTTTAAATTAGTGATAAACGAAAAGAAGATATCATAGAAACTTTAAATAAAAGCATGTTTAGATCTGCGATGGCTCTACAAAAAAAAATAGCGACCTGAATAAAATTCAAGTCGCTATAAGTAAGATAGTAGGTGTGATTTTACTTCAATCTCTTTAAGAGCATTTCCGCTACTAATTCAGATGATGCTGGGTTTTGACCCGTAATTAATAAACCGTCTTCTACTGCATAAGGACCCCAATCTGCTCCTTTAGAGTAAATACCACCATTACTTTTTAGCATATCTTCTACTAAAAATGGTACAATGGAAGTCAATTGGACAGCTTCTTCTTCACCATTTGTAAAACCTGTTACTTTCTTTCCGTTTACTAAGGGTGAGCCATCTATGTTTTTCGTATGCTTAAAAATAGCAGGAGCATGACAAACAGCAGCCACAGGCTTATTGTTGTTATAAAAGCTTTCTATCAAGGCTATTGAACTTTTGTCTTCCGCTAAATCCCATAAAGGTCCGTGACCGCCTGGGTAAAACACCGCATCATAATCTGTCTGATTTATAGAGGATAGTTTTACTGTTTTAGACAAAGTTTCTTGAGTTTCCTTGTCTCCGTTAAATCTTACATTTGCAGGAGTTTGAAAATCTGGCTCATTACTTTTAGGGTCTATTGGTGGTTGACCTCCCTTAGGAGATGCCAAGGTGATTTCAATGCCTTTATCTTTTAAGAGATAGTAAGGAGCAGCAAACTCTTCAATCCAAAAGCCTGTTTTTTCTCCTGTGTTTCCTAAATCTTCGTGACTGGTTAATACAAATAATACCTTTTTCATTTTCTCTGTTTTTATTGTTAATGATTCTTCTGTTTGTTGCCTTCCAGAACCAATATTACAAGATGTGAGTCCCATAATTACGGCTAGTGATAGGAATAAGTTTTTCATACTTTATTGTTTAATTACAATCCCTTCGAATTGCTTTTACAAAAGTATGTCAATAGAATCAGGGAAAAATTGATGTATGGTAAGAAACTCAGCTTTGAGCTATTTCTTTTCTAATTCTACTCAAGCTTTCTGTGGTTATGCCTAAGTATGAAGCGATGTGATAGTTTTTTACGCTCTGCTCAATGTTGGGGTAGGTACTCATGAAAGACAGGTATCTTTCTTTTGCTGATTGTGCCAGACTAGCTAGAATTCTCCTTTGAAAACTGGCAAAAGCTTTTTCCATTTTCTTCCTGAAAAAAGTCTCTAGTTGTGGAATTTCGGTGAACAAATCATCGCTATTTTTTTTGGAAAGTTTATACAAGATAGCATCCTGAATACATTCAATATTCAGGATGGCTTTTGATGTTGAAAAAAAGGCGGTATAATCACTAATCCACCAGTCTTTAATAGCAAACTGAAGGGTGTGTTCTTTTCCTGAATGGTCAATAAAATAGGTTCTTAAGCAGCCATTATAAACGTAGAATTGGTTAAGTACAGTTTCTTCAGCTCTTAGAAGTGTTTTGCCCTTTTTTATGCGACTAACTTCCAGTTTACTTTCAATCAGGTCCGTTTCTTCTGGAGAAAAAGAAATGCCCTTAAAAATTTCCGATATGATTGATTTTGCACTGTCCATTAAAATACTTGTAAGGATCATGGGGTTTTTAATTTAACCCAAATGTTGTGCTTTTAAGCGATGAGCTTAGCGGTGTAATATTTTAGAAAAATCTTAAACCGATCGCCTAATGATTACTTCTTCCTTTTCTTTTTCATGTTTTGAATCTTGTCTCCACGCCTAACCGGCTTTTTATATCTATCTTTTATAGCCTTACTGTAACTTATTCTTTCCGCATTTTCTTTACTGTTTTTCGCAGATTTCTCATGGAAAGCAGCTCCAAGATCTTTACTTGAACTTTTATGCAGTAGTTCTTCGGGTTCTTCAGGTTTGGGTTTTTCCTCTGGGGTGAGGTGGTAAGAAATATCCACTTCTTCAGGCCATGCATTTATAGGAATGGTATAGCTCATCAAACTTTCAATGGATTCCTTTAAGGCTACTTCGTTCTCATTATAGAATAGGATGGATTTTCCTTTTTCTTCCGCTCTACCAGTACGGCCAATTCTATGCATGTAGTTTTCTGGATAGAAAGGTGTATCAAAACTGATGACATGACTCACTTTTTCAATATCTATTCCGCGGGCTATCACATCGGTGGCAATAAGAATTCTACTTGTACCGTTCCCGAATTTTTCTATAGAAGTAGAACGGTGATTTTGCTCTTTGCCAGAATGAATGACAGAAATTTCAGACTGAAAATCCAATGTTTCTGCTAGCCTATCGGCATTGACTTTGGTCGCAACAAAAATTAAAACTTTGTTAAATTCCTCTTTATCTTCAAATAAATGATTTAGTAAGTTAGCCTTGGAATAAAAATTAGGAACAGGATAAGCTACCTGACTGATATTCTCCAAAGGTGTACCACTGAGAGAAATGGTTTTCTTAACAGGGTTAACCAGAAAATCACCAATTAAATCATCGACATAGTCGGTCATGGTGGCAGAAAAGAGAATGTTTTGCCTTTTTGTGGGTAGATGTTCGAAGATGTTTTTCAACTGTGTTTTATAACCAAAATCCAGCATTATGTCCACTTCATCAATCACCAGTTTTTTGATTGATTTTAGTCGCAATACATTGCTAATAGTGAGGTCATATAACCTTCTTGGCGTGCCTACAATGATATCTACACCTTCTATAACAGCCACTTTTTGGGCGTTTATGTTATTGGTACCACCATAAACCCCTAATACTCTTACAGTGAGGTAGGCCGTTAACTTTTCTATTTGTTCTACTATCTGAATCACTAACTCCCGAGTAGGGGCTAAAATTACGACCCTAGGGTGCGGTTGATCGGAAAACTTTAAATCCTGTAAGATAGGCAGCAAGTAAGCAATCGTTTTTCCTGTTCCGGTTTGTGCAATGCCCACAAAATCAGAGCCACCCAAAATGGTGGAAAAGGACGCTTGCTGAATAGGAGTTGGCTCTGTAAAACCCAAATCGGCAACGGCATTACCTAATTGCTTTTTAATTTTAAAATCTTCGAAGGTATTCATTTTGCAAAGTAATCGAGAAAAATCTGCTAGTGAGTGCCTTTTCGCCAACTATTTTTGAAAGCCAACACTTCGTCTTCATGATGTAATAACCGTGTTTATTGGCAAAAAGAACATTTTGGGCGAACGTAGAAACGGCCTTATTTATGTGCTAATTATTGTTTTTTTTGATTTAATACAGTCTCTAAATTTTTAAGTTTATCATTCCAAAATCTATCAAAATGTTTTATCCAAGTTTTTAATTCATTGAAACCTTCCTGTTTTAAAATGCAGTGCCTTTCTCTGCCTATTACTTGAATGGAAATAAAACCTGCCGTTTGTAATATCTTAATGTGTTTTGAAACGGCAGGCCTACTCATATCAAAATTTTCTGCCAACGAATTTATATTATAGGTGCTTTGGGTAAGCATCCCCAATATTTGCCTTCGGCTTGGGTCTGCAATGACTTGAAAGGCATCGAGGGTAGGAGTTGCCATTTTTAGAACGAATTTAAATGATGGAACATTTTTTGAATGTTTTTTTCCCAACCATCAAACATGCCATTGAGAATGGAAGCGTTCTCTTCTTTGAATCCGCTGTGTGTTAGCCTTAATTCAGTGCCGTCCTCTTTGGTTTCTAAAGTCCACTCCACGGTGGTGTCAAGGCTTGGATTATTTTGGCTTGTGCCACCTTTCCAACTATAAACAAGTTTTTTCAGTGGGATAAGCTCCAAAACTTGACAATAGAAAGTTCCATCAAGGTCTAAACTGGGAATCGGATTTGTAGTAAACTTAAATTCGTGCCCGATTTTGGGTTTAAAATCGTTAGGCATCAGCCATTTTTCAAGTAGCTCGGCTTTTGTAAGATATTCCCAAATTTCTTCGGCTGACTGCTTAAAAAACCACTTGTGTTTAATTTCTGTCTTCATTGTTATGTAACTTTAAGGTTACGTAAACTTAAGGGTAACTTTGAAGTTACGCAAATGATCAGACATATTTTATTGGATGAGGCCCTGACGAGCCCATGTGTTCTATATTGTGTCAGAATTTCGGATATTCTATTTAGTATCCGTATTTAACCTTTGTCAATTTCTCTTGCCGCCATTCTAATTTCAAAATAGGCTAGGGTGGTTACAATCATAATTTCAAGTGTCATATAAATCCATCCGAAATGCGATATAGTTTTATAATGATAAAAGGCTACTCCGATAGTTAAACAACAATACAGCAGGTTCATAAAGGCAATGCCTCTTAAGAATACCGTGGAATTGGGTGCATCTTTCTGAAAGCAATAAAAATCATATCCTGTAAATAAGAATGGAAACAAGGCTAGAAAATACAATGTCGAAGAAGGGATTCCAAAAATGTGTTCAAGCTTTACCAACACAATCCCCAATAAAAAAGTAGATAAAATTGCACCCAATCCATCTATCAAAAAAAGTTTTTTTGAGTTTAAATGAAGTGTTTTAGTTACTTTATTGAACATCATAAGTTTCGCCATGGGCAGAGTCAACTGGCGACTGCCGTCCATTACCCATTCTGAAAGAGATAAATTAGGTCTTATTTAACACCAGGTTTTAACCCGATTTTTTAAAACATTTTTGCAAACTTCTCACTTTTCTCCAACAAGAGTTTGCCAGATTTTGAAATTATTAACTTTTTAGAAGGTCACTTTTTTATTAAATGACCAAACCTTTAATAATTCACCTTTATTCGGTCTAAATTAAAGGCGGATTAAATGTTTTCTAACCTAAATATGGAATTAATAAAGTTTGCACAACACTTTCTGTTTAAGTAAAACTGCCATTTTTTTAGTTAAGCTACTACTCTTTTACCATTTCAATCATATGATTGATAACATGGGTATGTTCCTTCTGTGGACTGAACATAACGATTTCTGCATCTTCATTGACCTTTACATTATGTCCTGATGGCCAGTAAAAAAGATCTTTTCCATTGACCATTTCTTCCATACCTTCTGCATCCGTTGTTGTAATTTGACCGCTTATAAGGTAACCCCAATGTGGGCACTGACACATGTTCCCTTCAAGTCCCATAAATAGGGGTGTAGTATCTACGCCTTTAGAAAGACTAAAATACTCGCCGCTTATCTTAGCTAGACCAGTAGCGTCGCCAAAATCAGTTTTTTGACGGATAATAGCTCCAGGAATCTCCATTTTAATTTCGATTTTGTCCCTTGAAATTTTCATATTTCTGAATTTAAGTTATTGATTAAGAGTTCAATACTGTCAACAAAAATAAATACATAAAGAGGGGAAGAATAGAAATTTTGGTTATAATAAGTGAACTTTTGGGTCAATATTGAATTATTTTCACTTTAGGACTTTAAATACACAGAGGGCAAATGTCCAAATCGTTTTTGAAAACATTTCGAAAAATAAGAGGTGCTGTTAAAACCTGATTCAAAGGCTATTTCTGAGATTGTTTTCGTTTTCAAATTCATCTCTTTTAAAGCACGGTTTAAACGATATATTTTAATAAAGTTACTCGGTGAACTACCTGTGAGCAACATCATTTTTCTATATATTAATGTATTGCTCATTCCCAATGAAAAACCAAAATCCTGTACTTTTAGCTCCTGATTTTGCCATTGTTTTTCGATAAAACCCATTAATATATTTAGAAAGTTTTCATCTGCCAATGTTAAACTATCTAATTTGTTTATCTCAAAGGTGTCATCCGTATTTTCTGTAATGAAAGCATTTTTAACTTCAGTAGACACCATAATGTCCTTCTTATTGATTAAACAAAGACCATTGGCCATTTTTATGGTATCTTCAAAGAAGCTTTTACCCCGATTAACGGGCATACCCGTAGCCAATCCTATTTTCAAGTCGATACAGGGATTACCAAATCCCTCTTTCAATGCTTTATTTAATTTCTGTACTTCAAAAGCACAGAATACAGCCTTACAAACGGACTTAAAAGAAACTAATAAATAACCATCATTTTGTTGTACCAGTTTTCCATCGAAACGTTTGAGCAAATCGCCAATTATTTTAATGGCTCTCTGCATACCATTAGCTGATTGTGAAATACTAAAACCATCTAAGGAAAGTGTGATAAATCGCATGACCATTAATGTTCGCTGGGCTGGATCGTTTATGATATTCAATTCGTTTTGATTTGAGCTCACTGGATCTTTAATCCTTCCCAGAAAAGCCTCAACAAGATTTGAATCAACCTCAAGTATTTCATTAGGTACCTCACCGTGGGCATGACTGTGCATTTTCTTTATGGCCTCTATATTGGGTGCATCTACTAAGCAAAATGCTATTTTCTTAATGTCATCATACCAATACGTTAAACCCCGGCAGTTATAATCCTTCTGAATTTTTAGGTCTTCTCTATGCAGCTCTGCAACAATTTCTGCAGTAACTAATTCAGACACATCATGGCGATCCATATATATTGGCATACGAGATTCTTTTTTTAAAATAATATTTTAAGCTCTATTGCATATTAATGTATTTTAATCTGAAAAACACTTGATTTATCACTTTGTGCTAAAAGAGTTGTTTATTACGGATAAGGATATCTGCCGTTTCACCCAAAAGACCTAATGACCTGATATCTATTGGAATCAACAAAGCAAGTCTGTTTAAGCGTGTTAAGTTAAGAAGCTACATAAGCCTTTTTACGCGATGATGGTATTTACTGTTTTAAATCTTTGGATGTAGCTAAGGCAATCACCCTACCTTTATCTCCCACGGCATTGTAAAAATGGTAAACCACGCCATTCCATTTTATGACCCATGGCTTGTGTGCATATTTCTTATCAAAACCTTCAGAGGGAGCCAATAAGTCTTCTCCATCCCAGTCTGTCCAGTTTATTAAATCGTAAGAGCAGGCAAACCTTTCAAAAGCACCAGGTTTCCAGAATGCTCCGAAATAGAACATCACATATATATCACCTATCTTTGTAATCTGTGCATCACCACAAATGCCTTTTCCTTTGCTTATAACTGGGTTTTCTCCATATCGTTTCCAGTTAAGCATGTTATCAGATACTGCCATCGCAATACTTTCATAGTTGGCTGTATCTCCTTTAGCGTTATAATACATTACGAATGGGTAACCCGTGTGTCGTTTGGTGTCGCGAATGACTAAACTTTTATAAATGGTTTTGTTGTCGAACCAACGAACGTCTTCGTCCTCAGGGGACAAAAGAGGGGATCTGCTTCTAATCCATTCATGGGCTTGGGTTATAGTGTTGGATTGGGCTAGGCCAATTTTTAAAGTACCTTTTTCGTAACCTGCTGAGTTTCCACCCAAGTAGGTCATCCAGTATTTATCTTGATATTTTTCTACAGAATAATCTCCACCCCAATGTATATCTACCAGGGATACATATCCGGCTTTTTGATTGGCATCCCATGTGTTTTCGGTAAACGATAATATTTTGCCTTTTGATTTCCAATGCAGCAAGTCGTCACTTTCCGACAACCAGGTTTCATACCCTTGCCCATCAAACACAATGTAGGTCATATACCAAACACCACCTTTTCGGTAAATGGTAGGAGAATCAACCATTTTTGTGCTTTCAGGTTGTTCCATTACCACACCATATTTAAAAGGCGTTTTAATCTCATCGAAAATTCGCTCCATTTCTTCTAGAGGTACCACCTTCTTTAAGGCGGTCTCTTCCAAAGTAGGATCTGATGATATGTTTATTTGGCCGTAACTGGTAAATGATAGAGACGATAAGAGGATGACGGATAAAACTATATTATTCATATCGCTTTGGGCGGATTGGCTATAGGGTTTTGATAAAATGAATTTCGGTTCTCGGCTTCTTTAATCCCGAATTTAGGTCATTACTGAGACAAAACAACAAGTTAATAAGAATACAAGGCTATACGAAGGGAACTCTGTATGCTAAGCTTATAAGTTGGGTCGGTTTATTGGGGTCTATTGAGCCTTTATTTAAGCAATGAAGGAAATCTTTTATTCAAACTATTATTTAATTACTAATATCTCCGTGGTCTTTCAACGAACTTCAAACGTACTATTAATGCGTAACACTTTATGGGTAATGACCGTTTAGGCAATGTCCGAACTATTTCCATTTTTTCAACGACCGTTTTATATAAAATTGCAAAGCTTAAATCCGGTTTATGCATTGGAGAATTGTAATGAGTAGCTAAAGTGTTAATAAATCAGACATTTAAACGAGATTAGCATAGCGTTTACCCTGAGCTTTTTGTCGAAGGGTTCTGGTGATTGAGTTTAAATGGGTTTACGTACTGATTTGAAGCAATTTAGCTACGGTCCCGATAGCTATCGGGAGATTTTCTAATGAATAAAGCGGGATAAAATGGATTATCCTTCATATTGGTGAAACTCCGTTACGGTAAGATAATAGCCGTCTAAATCTCTTAAAGAAAACTCTTTTCTCAACGAATTTTTGTTTTGGTGAATGTCTTCCTGAATTCTGCCACCCATTTGGTCAATCTTATCTCTAATGATTTCCAAATTGTCGGTTCTAAAATAAAGTAGTAGACCATTACCCGCTGTATTGTTTTGGTCTGTTAAGGATGGATGGTCATGTTCACCCCATTTATGAAGACAAAGCATAATTTCATCCTCTTCGGTTTTTAAGACTGCAAAATCTTTTCCGCCATGGGCATTTTTAAATCCAAAAACTTGCTGATACCATTTTGCACTGGCTTCTACATCTTTTACCGCAATGATGGCGTCAATTCGTGTCATATGATTTAATTAATCAGTAAATTTTTATTTTAATAACATATATTTCTCTTAATCTCGAACTTTAACTCTAATCACTGGAGCTAAGAGGTCTATATCAATAGGTGTGGTGGAAGCATCGAATTCTTTTCTTGCCATGGTACCTAAACGATCATAGGCACCCCATACCAGCTCAGCATATTCCTTTTCAATAATCGCCGTTAAGGTGTCGGTTTCATGTCGATAAATATATTCTGGTTTAGCACGATATGCATAGACTCTTCCTCCTTTTATACTACACCCTAAAATCTGATGGGTAACGTCGATTCGTTCATATCCTATTTCCATATCATCAATACTCGCCAGCTCCTCTTTAGTAACAAAATAAAGCACACAGTTGATAGCTAGGGTGCTATCTGGCATGGATGTTTAGAAAATTCGTTTTTTGAAATGGAATGGTATCGCCACCGTTGATGTAGAAGTAATCGTATTTTAATAATTCTGATGACAGATGCTCGTCGTTTTTAGCTCCGGCGAAATTCCATTCACGCTTAAAGCCGTCCAAGTGTATATAATATACCGAGTCCGCGTAGGCATGCCTTAGACTGGCACTCACATTTTCTTTGGATGTAAGTGAGCCAAACCTATTAATCCAATTTTACCCTCTGGGTAGGTCTATGCGATTTATTACGACATCCAGTAACGAGTAAGATCGAGAGAATGCCTATTGAAAGAAATAATTGGCTTTTCATATAAATCGGAACCTATCAAACTAATTATAAATGATTTGGAAACCAGATTAAATATATTAAAATTTGGAATGATTGAAACGTAAATGCCTAAAAATCAAATCTCAGATCGGCGTTACATGGGGGGGGGCTATAACTATTTAAGCTCCCGAAGGATTTAAGTTCACGCTCTTAATTAAGGGGCTCAGTTCTTTTCCGCTATTTCCTTCAGTTTTTGATTGATTTTCTCCAAGCTTTTTTTTGTCTTTGTCCATGCTTTTCGAGAATAATACGATCCGTACTCCACTAAAGAGCTTGCTTTGCTCGACCGTCCTTGTTTTCAACTTATGCAAACAGGCCTTTGAACCATAGGTGGCCTAGCCAATTAATTTCTAAATTTTCTTTAAATTTCAAAAGATATGGTTTAAAACTATGTCTTATAACTTTATCTGGTTCCCAACCTACATTTCTCCTTAAACGTACTTGATAAATAGATTCCATTAAGGGTACTTTTAAAATCAGTGAGGATTTCTCAAAGGGTTTCTCTACATGCATGAATATGAATTACCTTTGGAAGAAATCCACTGCATAACCTCTTTACACCTACGACTGGCGTAAATCCTGATAAAATCACTTTTAATAAAGCTCAAGTAGTCGCATTATTAACCAACTTTTATAAAGTTGTCTCCTTTTCCTAACTCAGATTCGCTGTATAATTCAGTCACCAGGTCTATGTCTTCGTTACTTTTCCCGAAGGAGAATTGGACTTCTGTCAATGGTATAGCTTCCGTTTTTGATAATACTAAACGGTAACCTTTCAAAATGAATAAGCCAACAATGAAATAAAGTTTAATCTTAATTATTCCTTTGCCATGATCTCAAAAGTGAAAGTTTTTTCGTCTTCAAAACCAAATTCATCTACCGCTTTTATTCGAGCGGCATGGATGCCAGGTTTCAAATTAGCGGGAAGGGCAAAACTCCAGATGTGCGAAGAAACAGCAGGTGATGGAAAGGAATCGTCCGTATCCTTATATTTTTGGTATTGCCTTTCGTAGAAAGGATCTGTACGTTCTATATGTTCCATGGTCACTGGTGCTGCTTTATCGAGTGTTATCGTGACAACGTCACGTTCTCCACCATCAAAGAAATTAACGACCACAAACATATTGTCTACCTGAAAACCTCGATCCAGACCTAGAGGATGCGTCTGAACAGGGCTGTTTGGATGGCTTAGTTGCGGATCCAGCAAAATCCTTAAACGGTCGTCTGAGTTTCCTCCGGCAGGGATGAACCTTGGTTTTACTGTATGACCTTCAAAATAAAATACATAATAACCATTTGGGTTTCCGTCTGCCATTGTAGCAGGCCTAACCCCTCTTTCGTCCCTTGGACCAGAATTCCAACTGCTTCCTCGAGCTTCGGCCAAGGTATGCGTAATAAATGGGTAGCCATGCCAGCCGTGTGTATGGTTAATTTCCACTTTCCAGCTATTACTGGTATCATGACCAGCTATGGAGTAAACATTTTTAAAACGACCTAAAATACGGAGCAGTTCATTGAAATTTACCGTGTTGGTGCCTGCAGAGAATGAGCGATTATTGGCATAAGTGAGTAGGGGAATGTGCGATATGACCATAATGAGTTTATCGGGAGAAACGTCTTTGAGGTCATTCTCAATCCACTTCATTTGGTCTGCGTCTATATGACCACTATACCCTTTTCCTTTCCCTTTATAACTTACATTATTAAGAGCAAGAAAATGTACCTGACCATAGTCAAATGAGTAGTAATCTGGCCCGAATATACTTTTAAAGGTCTGTGTGGCATACTTATGGTTTGGCGATTCTAGGTTTAAATCGTGGTTACCTGGGACATTCCACATCGGAATGCCAATTTGTGACATCAACCTGTTATGACGTTCATAAAGGCCCAGATTGTCGTGTACTACATCGCCAGCTACCAATCCAAATGCTGCACCAAAAGGATTACCAAAAAGCTCATCTATGATGTCTTTCCTTAACATATCTAAATGTTCGTCATTGGCGGTTTGAGGGTCGGCAAAGCCCATGGCTTTGAACTCATCTACTGTTTCTCCCTTTAAAAGTGGAAAATTTATGGCCTCAGGCAATGGTCCTGTAGGGCCAAATACCGACCATTTCCAATCTGCCTTTCCGGGAGTACCATTTGGGTAATGGCTATAGTAAAACTGTGGCAACTGCACTTCGTTTAGTGGTACACGATAGTTGGCAGGTTTTGAAATGAAGAGTGTACTTTCAGGCTGCAGTTCTATTTGATATTGACCCAAGGCATTGGTTATAACCACATCCAGACCATTGGAGACTTTTACGCCCTCAATCCCTTTCTCTCCATTGTCAAACATTTTGTTTTCATTGGCATCAAGGTAAACTGTGCCTTTGGCAAGATTTACCTGGGCATGTAAGGGAGAAATAATGGCAGCGGCAACGTATAGGGAAAAAAGTATTGTCAGGCTTCCCTTGGTATTCAAGAATTGGTGTTTCAATTGGGTTGGTATTTTAATGGCTAATAGATTGGTAAATCTAATGTATTACAACGAATCTATAGGCTTTGGGACTGTGATAAAATTATTTGGGCTTAGTATAAAGTTTAAATATTTCTTCCTTTAAAAAAGGAAGGTTACGAAGGTAATCGAGATGTGTTATGGTTTAGTTTAATACAAGGTGTAAATATAACATTGAGGCTGGTGCCAGTTTATGCTTGGTCGAAGAAGTATTAATCAAATTCTTTTTTTTTATAAACTGCTAGCATTTAGTTAACTAAAGTTGATTGCTATATTTATTTCTAACCTGATTTATGTTTTACATTTTTTAAAAATAAACAAGTCATATATTTGTCTATAGCGAAAGCCCTAATAATGCCTAATTCTGCCACTAAGGAGCGTATACAATTTTCGAATGCAAGTAAAGCGGATATTCAAAATGTGCTTCATACCCTTTGTTATTTTGATTTATTTAATTACCCACTTACTGCTAAAGAAGTTTATGAAAGAAGTGATGTTGATTCGATTAAATTGGTAGAGGAAATTTTAGATGGTTTAGTTCAAAACAATAAAATATTTTATCAAGTAATGAAATATTATTCTTTGAATGAAGATATTTCATTACTGGAGCGTAGATTAAAAGGGAATAAATTATCGGAAGTTTACTTGAAAAAGGCTCAAAGGATAACATCTTTTATATGCCAGTTTCCTTACGTGCGTTCTGTTATGATTTCTGGCTCCTTATCCAAAAACTACATGGATGAAAAAAGTGATATTGATTATTTTATTATCACTGCTCCTAATCGGCTTTGGATTGCTCGTTTATGTTTCTATTTAACACAAAAAATAGTCTACTTAAATAGAACCAAATTCTTATGTTTTAATTATATGATTGATGCCGATTCACTTGAATTGACAGACAAAAGTATTTTTACAGCTACTGAAATTGCTACGGTTATTCCCACCTATGGAAGAGAGTTTTATCTAAAGTTTAAGGCAAAAAACGAATGGATTCGAAAACATTATCCCAATTATCCTATCCATGATATTTCTAAATTGGAAACATTTAATAGTTGGATTAAAAAAACACTAGAAAAGTGTTTAAATAATCGTTTAGGAGATTGGTTAGATGTTTTTTTAATGAAAAAGACGGAAAAACGTTGGAGAAAAAATCACAAACCGGAAATGTTTGGAATAAATGGAGAAAATTTACTTATAAATAGACACATTGCAAAAGCCCATTTTGGTGGTAATTACGAAAGAATATTAAACCAATATCAACAAAGAATATCAGACTTAGAAAAGACGATATGGAATTAATTTAAATGATTTACCACTCCATTTAAACATGAAACCTCAAAAAATCCTTTTAGCGAATGCTTATTTCTATCGTTTTGATGAAAAACAGTGGAAAACACAAAAACCTTATCCGCCCTATGGGACAATTTTGGCGGCTGCATTACTTCGTCAAAAAGGTTATGAAGTGGTTCTCTTTGATAGCAACCTGAGGTATTCGCCAAGTGAAATTCAGTCATATCTCACAGATTTTCAGCCAGATTACTTGGTGATTTTTGACGATAATTTTAACTATTTGAGCAAAATGTGTCTCAATGTGATGCGAGAAGCTTGTTTTGAGTTAATACACTTAGGTAAAAGGGCGGGTTGTAAGGTGTTAGTAAATTCTGCGGATGCCACAGACCATTCTGAAAAATATTTGGAAGAAGGTGCCTGTATTGTTCTTTTAGGTGAAGCAGAAAATGCTTTGATGGAATTGTTTAATAATGATTTTCAGTCTATTGATGAGATAAAAGGTATTACTTTTTTGCTGGATAACAAGGTAATAAAAACAAATCCAAGGAGTCAGTTTATTGACCTTGATACCTTACCCATGCCGGCTTGGGATTTAATAGATTTATCGGAATATCGAGCTGTTTGGGAAGAGGCTCATGGTTATTTTTCTTTAAATATAGCTACCACAAGGGGCTGCCCTTTTAAATGTAATTGGTGTGCCAAACCTATTTATGGTAATCGTTACAATGTGCGTTCTCCTAAATTGGTGGTAGAGGAATTAAAGTTTTTAATGCAAAATGAGGGTGTAAAACATTTTTGGGTCTGTGATGACATTTTTGGCTTGAAACCTGACTGGCCCAAAGAGTTTAAAGAACTATTGCAAAAGGAAAATTTAAAACCTTGCTTAAAAATTCAGTCTCGGGCCGATTTGTTATTAAAAGAAAGTACTATTGATGATTTGGTAGCGTCAGGCTTGGTTGAGGTTTGGATTGGTGCAGAAAGTGGTTCACAAAGCATTTTAGATGCTATGGATAAGGGAACTACCATTGAAGAAATTGAAAAATCAACACAGTTATTGAAAGAAAAAGGCGTCAAAGTAGCTTTTTTCTTGCAATACGGCTATTTGGGCGAAACCTGGGAGGATATTGAAAAAACCTTAGAGATGGTCAAAAAGTTAATGCCAGATGATATTGGTATTTCGGTTTCATATCCTTTGCCGGGTACATTATTTCATAAGAAAGTAAAGAATCAATTAATAACAAAACAGAATTGGCAAGATTCAAATGATTTAGACATGATGTATGAATCCACTTATTCGTCTTCATTTTATAGGCAATTACATGCTCACACGCATAACGTATATAGAAAAGAGAAACTAAAAAATACTTTAACAGTAAAAGGAGCTTTGAAATTTCCGATAGTTTGGGCAAAAGAGAAAATGAGTGGTAAAAAACTTAAACAACTTGCGAAAGTTTGAAAAACGCATTTGACTATATCGCCACAGAATATGACGAAAGCTTTACGTATACAGCTGTAGGAAGGGCTCAGCGTAAACTAGTTTGGGAATATCTCGAAAAAATACTGGAAGTGAAAAAAGAAGTATCCGTCTTGGAGTTGAACTGTGGAACAGGCGAAGATGCCATTTGGTTAGCAAAAAAAGGATACCGTGTTTTGGCAACAGATATTTCTGAAGAGATGGTCAAAGAAGTAGGGGCTAAATCTGTGAAACATGGTTTGAGTGAAAAGGTGAAATTTCAAGTGCTGGATATTGAGTTAATTGGAGAAGTGCTTAATGAGCAGAAGTTTGATTTGATTTTGTCTAATTTTGGTGGATTTAATTGTTTGAGCCCTAAAAAAATGAAAGTTTTTTTTTACGAGAAAATGTCATGTTTATTAAAGCCAAATGGTAAGTTTATTGGAGTAATTATGCCGCAGTTTTGTGTGTGGGAAAGCTTTTATTTTCTGATGAAATTGCAGTTTAAAAAGGCATTTAGAAGGTTATCAAAAAAGGCACTTGAAGCTAATTTGGGCCATGGATCAACTATCAAAACTTGGTATTTTTCACCAAAAAGTATAGAAAATATGCTTCCTAAAAACTTAATAATTAGTCATAAACAAGCGATTGGATTTTTCATACCTCCATCATATTTAAACGGAGTTTTTGAAAAAAGAAAACCCGTTTTACGTTTTTTAGAGAAATTAGAAAATTGGGCGATCCAAATTCCATTCTTATCCAATATGTCGGACCATTTTTTAATTGAAGTAAAACAGCGATGACTATGAATCTCGAACAATCCCCCCCGTCTGGATTTAGAACACCTGTTGCTTCTGGACTTATTTTAACGCACGCTTACTTCCTTGCTGATGATGTTAAAGAGCAGCAAATTATGAAACCCTATCCACCATTAGGGATTCTGTATTTGTCTGGTTATCTGAAAGAGAAGGATATGGAGCATGAAGTTTTTGATACTACCTTCTCAACGAAAAGTATTTTTTATAAACATTTACTTGAACGAAAGCCGGCAGTTTTGGCCATTTATATCAATTTGATGACCAAATTGAACGTTTTGGAAATGATTAAGTTTGTGAAAAGTTATCAAGAATTAAGTCATACGAAAATTGTGTTAGGAGGTCCAGATGTAAAATATAATACTGAAAATTTATTGAATTTCGGAGCTGATTTTTTAGTGATAGGGGAAGGAGAAGAAACATTTTATGAAGTATGTGAATCTTTTATAAATAGCAGCGACGGCTTTCCAGAAAAAGAGCTTTCTCAAATTGCGGGATTAGCATACAAAGATGGAAAAGGTGAAATTATTATCAATCCAGACCGCCCTTTGCGTAAAGATTTAGATGATTTGCCATTACCTAACCGAGCTGCAATTGACTTGAACTTGTATTTGAAAGCTTGGAAAAAACATCACGGAGAAAGTTCTATGACGCTCAGCACTATGCGGGGATGTCCTTATACTTGCCACTGGTGTAGCCGCGGCGTATATGGCTTAAGTTATAGGAGACGGTCGCCAGAAAAAGTGGTGGAGGAGATAAAAGAAATTCAGAGCCTATACCAAACTGATAATTTTTGGTTTGTGGACGATGTGTTTACCATTAGCCACCGATGGCTTGAAGGATTCTGTGAGGAACTGGATAAACAGCAAGTCAAAATAAGTTACGAATGCATTAGCCGTGCTGACCGTATGAATGAAAAGGTAATAAATTTACTTAAAAAATCAGGTTGTTTTAGGCTTTGGATTGGTGCGGAAAGTGGCTCTCAGAGGATAATAGACTTGATGGATAGGCGAGTGAAAGTTGAAAAGGTACAAGAAATGATTCAATTGAGCCAAAAAGCGGGAATTCAGGCAGGTACTTTTATTATGTTGGGTTATCCAAATGAAACCGAAGAAGATATTAAAAACACCTTAAATCATCTTAAAACTGCCAACCCGGATCAGTTTACCATTACTTTAACCTATCCGATTAAAGGGACTGAATTATACGAAGAGGTAGAAGCTCATAGCACCATTAATGATTTAGATTGGTCTACAACGACGGATAGAGATATTGATTTTAAAAGGACTTATTCTAAAAAGTATTACAATTATGCCGTCCACTGGGTAGTAAATGAAATGGCATATTTTCAACGAAAAGGGAATTCAATAGGTAGTTTAAAATTAAAATTGAAATCAATGAAGGCTCGTGCCGGGATGATGATCGAAAAAAGGTAATCTTATCAACTACTGCAATTTAATTAAACTAACTTTCTTTCTTTTTCCATTGTGTTAGTAACGGTTTTTATTTCTGGGATTCCAGTTTTCAATTCTCTAGAATCCGTTTTTAACGACGTTAAGAACATATCTAAATATAAAAATAAATAAGATGCAACTGTTTAAATGAAATGATAGGAGTGCTTAGAAATATAATGAAGAAGCTTTTGTATGGAATTGTTATTTTTCCGCTGCGAGTTTATCTGTCGAAAGAGAAACAAGTGGAAGTTCAGGGTATGAAAATATCTGTTCCACCAAGTGTATTTCACCCTAAACTGTACTTCAGCACTCTTTTCTTGTTGGAGTTTCTTGAAAAGGAAGAGTTCTATAAAGAAACTAAAAAGGGGCCTATTCCTAAAAATGTATTAGAGTTAGGTGCAGGTTCTGGACTTTTGTCAATATTTATGGCAAAGAAAGGGGCAAAGGTGACTGCTTCTGATATTAATGCAGTGGCTTGTGAGACCGTATCTAAAAACGCATTATTAAATGATGTAAAGCTCCAAGTGCTTCAATCGGATTTATTTACAAACTTCCCATTGAGCTTATTTGACTTAATTGTAATTAATCCGCCCTATTACCCAAAATACCCAAATGATGATACGGAAAGAGCCTTTTTTTGTGGAGAAGATTTTGAGTATTTCAAAAATCTATTCAAACAGTTGCCTGAGTTCTTGGAGAAAGATGGTAAAGTTATCATGGTACTTTCAGAGGATTGTCAGATTGATGTAATTATGAAATTAGCTTTATATCAGGACTTTAAGTGGAAAGAAGTAGAAAGGAAAAGAATTATGAGTGAGTTGAATTTTATTTTTGAGCTTTTATAGCGTATGATATCTTCAGATAATTTATTTAACCATTACGCTACACTTAATCGATGTTTTCTACATGCATATTCAGAGGATGGAACGGAACTACTTTTAGAAGAAATAGGTGATTTGGAATATGACAAAATTTTAGAAATTGGAATTGGTACTGGTGCTACTTTGGTGAAATTAGCAGCCAGAAACAAATCCATAAAGTTAACTGGAGTGGATATCTCAAAATCTATGTTAAAAAAGGCAAAGTCACGTATAAGGTTTTCATGGCTGAAAAATCGTATAACTTTAAAACTGATTGAGGGTTTAGGGAAACTACCTTTTGATGATAATTCTTTTGATATTGTTTATATAGAATCAGTTTTAGCCATACAAAATGCTGAGGTTTTAGTGAATTATTTACAAGAAATTCATAGAGTATTGACTTTAAAAGGAAAAGTAGTGTTGAACGAAACTTTATGGCTCACTGATACAACAGGAGAAGAGGTTAAGATTGTAAATGATTTTTGTTTAGAAAACTATGGCATAATACAAGCAAGTGGAGAATTTGCATATCCTGAAAATTGGCAAGCTCTACTATACCAAATCGGTTTTGACAATATTAAATTGACTGAAATGAAAAAAAATAATTATTCCAAAAAGATTTCAAATTTGTCAGAAAGGCTTTCAAAGCTGTATTCCTTCATTGGACGTTTGAAAATAATCATATTTCCAGAAATTAGAAGGAATGTGATAAAGTTAGACTCTATAAATCCACCATTTGTAAAAGGGAAAAAATACATGAGTGGTGTATTAATTAGTGCAACAAAATGATAAGGAAAGAAGCTCTCAAGCACTAAAAGCAAAGTTTTACCCGAAAAATATTTTGAAAAAGTCGTGTTATTAACTATGAATAAAGTAATTATTTTTAATCCAAGGGCAACAAAAAGTAAGCCTCGACTACCTATAACTATCATGCAGTTGGGAGCGGCTTTGTGGGGGAAGTATGAATTCGTTTTTGTTGATGGAAATCGTGAAACTGACCCATATTCTAAGATTGAAAACTATCTAAATTCTGGGGAATTTAAGTATTTTGCTTGTACTGTAATGCCAGGTCCACAATTAGATCAGGCAATAAGATTTACAAAAAAAATAAAGGAGAAGTTTTCTGAAATTATTACTATTTGGGGTGGTTATTTCGCTTCTAACCAGTATCAAGTTTGTATTGAATCTGATGCTGTGGATTATCTTGTTAATGGGATTGGTGATATTGCTTTTCCGGCTTTGATTGATGCATTGGAAGCAAAAGAGTCTTTGAAGTCGATCAAGAACCTGATTTACCTTGAAAAAGGAGAAATCATAAAAACGCCAAAGGTTACGATGATTGATATGGATACCATTCCTAGGTTGCCATATACTTTCCTTGAGAAATTTTATTCGATGGACGGTTATATAGGGAAAACCCATTTGGGTAAGCGAACCACCCAGTATCATAGTAGTTTGGGTTGCCCATTCACTTGTTCGTTTTGTGGCATTGTTCCTATTTTTAAAGCTCGTTGGAAAGGGAAATCTGCCGAAACGATGTTTGCGGATATCATATATCAAAAAGAAAAATACCAAATTGATTCAGTGGAGTTCACTGATAATAATTTTTTTGTTTCTGAAAAAAGGGTAGTTGAGTTTTCAAAATTGATAAATGGGCATGGAATAAATTGGTGGGGAGAAGCAAGGATTGACACAATGGACAAGTTTTCAGATGAGACATTAGCCCTACTAAGAGAATCGGGTTGTAAGATGATCTTTTTGGGAGCAGAAAGCGGCAATGACGAATTATTGAGCGAAATTGATAAGGGTGGCACGCAATCGGGAGACCAAATGTTAGGATTTGCAAAGCGTATGAAAGATTTCGATATCATTCCAGAGTATTCTTTCGTATTGGGTTTTCCGGCTGAAAGCTCAGAAAAGGTAATGCAACAAATAGATAAAGAGATACTTTATATTAAAAAAATAAAGGAGATAAATCCAGATACCGAAATTATTATTTATGTCTATAGTCCAGTGCCACAAGAAGGCTCTGAAATGTATGAAAAGGTGAAGGATTCAGGTTTTCGTTTTCCTAAAACCTTAGAGGATTGGCTAGATGATAGTTGGCAAAATTTTGATTTACGAAAGAATCCGCTTACCCCTTGGCTAACGAGAGCCATGATTGATAAAATCCAAAATTTCGAGGTAGTTTTGAATGCTCGATATCCAACAACACAAGATATAAAATTGAGTAGTTTCCAAAGAAAACTCATTTCAGGAATAGCAAATATCAGATACAAAACGAACTTTTATAAAGCTCCATATGAACTTAAGGTATTACAGAAATTCTGGCTTAAATACCGTCAACCAGAAATAGAGGGGGCAGAGTTGATATGAAATATTGGAATAATATTTTGAATCATCCACTCATTGATTACACAGATGGTGTGGGGCTGCTCTCAAAGTATAAAGGTGAAAACAAGATAGAAGATTTATATTTAAAATTGAGGAGTAAAGAAGGTAGAGTTTTAAGTGATGACTTAGTTAAAAAATTGCCTGATTTACCATTAGAACATCCGCATTTTGAAGAATGGCAATTAAGAAAAGATACAGTAGATAGTTTCTGTGAATTTTTAAAGATGAAGAAAGAGCCATTGAAAATTTTAGATTTAGGTTGTGGTAATGGTTGGTTTTCTTCTAAGATGGCCGAAATAGAGAAGAATGAAGTGCTGGGTTTAGATTTAAATTTATATGAATTAAAACAAGCACAAAGCCTTTTTAGTAATGATAGGCTTCAGTTTGCCTATGGGGATATTTTTGAAGATTTATTTGGTAAAGATTGTTTCGATATGGTAGTAATTAATTCGGCAATACAATATTTTCCGTCTATTCCTGAATTGTTTTGGCACTTATTTGAAATTCTAAAATCAGGTGGTGAAATTCATATTTTAGATAGCCCTTTTTATAAAAAAGGTGAAGTAGAATTAGCAAGGAATAGAACAATGAAGTATTATAAGTCGATTGGCTGTACCGAGATGGCAGAATTTTACTTTCATCATAGTTTGGACGATTTTACACCATTTTCGCCAACTTATAAACGTCTTAAGTTTTACTTTTTGAATAAAATACTCGGTAAAAAACAGAACCCTTTCGTATGGACGAGTTTTCAAAAGAAATAAAACGACTTATCAAGACACTCATTCCTGATTTTATTTTAAATATTCGAAAAAAATGGATTGAGAATAGAATTTTGGAGTATTACAAAACTCACACGCCAGAAGAGGTTTTTAGTTTGATATATAGAAGAAAAATCTGGGGTGACCATGAAACAGTTTCAGGTAGCGGATCAAAGTATAATTCTACTCATTCATTAAGGGAAGAATTACCTGAATTACTTGAAAAATATTTGATAAAATCGATTTTGGATATTCCGTGCGGAGATTTTAATTGGTTTAAAACAATTGACTTAAAAAGTATTGATTACAAGGGAGCCGATATTGTGGAGGATTTGGTTATTACATGTCAGCAAAAATTTACCCAAGAAAATATATCATTTCAAAAATTAGACATGGTATGCGATGAATTGCCAAAAGTTGATGTGATATTATGTAGAGATGGCTTGAGTCATTTATCTGATGAACTTGTAATGAAAGCTTTACAAAATTTCAGAAGAAGTCAAAGTAAGTATTTGTTAGTAACCTCATTTCCTGAATTAAATAAAAATGAAAATATTTTGACCGGATTTTTCAGGAAAATAAATCTATCAAAAACGCCATTTGAAGAAAACATAATTGACAAAATAGTGGACTTAAAAAGCGAAGGGAAATACATGGTATTGATAGAGTTATGAATAAAAGAATAATTGTACTTTCCGCTATTAATTATTTTGAGGGTGGTCCACTAACAATTTTGATGGATTGTTTGAATGAGTTGGCAAATGCTAAATATTCAGATTTTAAAATCATTGTTTTAGTGCACAAGATTTCACTTTTTGAGATAAAAAAATACCCAGGAAATATACTGTTTAGAGAATTTCCTAAATCAAGGAAAAGTTATTTGTTTAGACTTTATTACGAATTTGTTTACTTCAGTAGACTTATTAAAAGTGATAGTTCCTTTAAAAATGTCTATTTATGGTTTTCGCTACATGACATTAGCCCTAAGTTAAAAGCAGAAAAGAAAGCTGTTTATTGGCAAAGTCCAAGTCCATTTTATAAGGCCAATATTGGTGAGTTACTTTCGAATACAAAACTGTTTGTTCATTCCTTTTTGTATCGCTATGTCTTACAGTTTAATCATAAATCAAACGATTTTATTGTAGTTCAGGCGTACTGGTTAAAAGAGAAGGTGAGCTCTTGGTTTAATATTCCTAAAAACAAGATAGTTGTAGCCCAGCCAATTCGGAAAGAGGTTCTAAAAGAAGCTGGTTTACAGAAAGCGAGTGAAACACCAACTTTTTTCTATCCAAGCTTACCAAGGACACATAAGAATTTCACTGTTCTAGGCCAAGCTGCTGAAATATTATTGAAAGAAGGAATTACTGATTTTCAAATTATTTTAACCATTGATGAGAACGACAATAGTTTTAGCAGAAGTCTTTTTAAGAAATTTGGAGGTATTCCTCAAATTGAATTTGTTGGACTTTTGGACAAGGAAAAGGTTTTTAAGCACTATGGTCATTGTTCTGCACTTGTTTTCCCTTCAAGATTAGAAACATGGGGTTTACCTATTTCGGAATTTAAAGACTTTCAAAAACCAATGTTGGTAGCCGACTTGCCTTATGCCAAAGAAACAGTTGGAGCATATAGAAAAGTCCGTTTCTTAGAAACAAATAACCCGCAAGCCTGGGCTGCGGTTATGAAAAAGGTGATTTTAAAAGAGAAAATTGATTATGAAAATAACGGATCTGCTGAGATTCCGGCTCCAAAAGCAGAAAATTGGGAGGAACTGTTCAAATTACTTTTGAATTAAAAAAACTTTCCTACGTAATGAAATCGTTTTCTTTTGAATTAATTTAAAATGACATTCCTGTTAAGGAAATTATAATTTGAAACTAACTATAACAGCCTCTATCGTAATTTATAACAATGAGAGAAATGTCTTGATAAAGGCTATTTCCAGTGTGTTAAGATCAGAAGAGTTAACAAAACTTTATTTAATTGATAATTCGGACACTGACGAATTTGAAAATATCACAAACGATAGGCGAGTTGTTTATTTACATAATAAACAAAACTTGGGTTTTGGAAAGGCACATAATATTGCGATAAAAGCAGCAATTGAAAGTGAATCGGCCTATCATTTTGTAGTAAATCCCGATATTTATTTTAAGGAAGAGGTGTTGCTTCCAATGGTAAATGTTATGGTAAATGACCCGGAAATTGGCCTAATGATGCCTAAAATATTGAATTATGATGGAAGTATTCAATTTTTGCCGAAGCTTCCGCCATCTCCTTTTTATATGATTTGGCGAAAAATAAAGATTCCAAGAAAGGCCTTTAATAAGTTTATCAATTTATACGAATTGAGAAATGCACCTCAAACCAAAACGTATATTGCACCACGTGTTTCTGGCTGTTTTAGTTTGTTAAATTTGAAAGTGATCAGGGAATTAGGAATGTATGATAAGCGTTTTTTTATGTATTTCGAAGATTCAGATTTATCTCGTAGAATTTATCAAAAGTATAAGACCATTTACTATCCAGATGTTTCAGTATATCATGCCTACCAGAATGGGGCAGGGAAAGACCTGAAGTTATTTATGCTTTTCGTTCATTCTGCCATCAAGTACTTTAATAAATGGGGCTGGTTTTTTGATAAAGAGCGTAAAGAAATCAACGTAAGGACTATTAATCAATTTGATTTTTTATGAAAAAATAGTAAATGAAGGGAAGGTTTGTAATAGTAAATTTATCAGGACCTTATTCTTGAATTAATCTAGCAATGGAAAGAAAAAGTAACTATAGAATCGAAAGAATAACCGCCGTACACTATCTAGGTATGGCAAGGCTTTTTGAAGCATCAGGTCAAAAAAAAATAGATTTCTATAAAAAATATGATTGTAAACATTTAAAAAAAACGGTTTTAGGGGTGGCTATTTATGAAAATAGTAATACACCTGTAGCATACATTGCTCAATTACCTTATCTATTAAGTTACGAAGGAAAAAAGTTTTTGGCGGCCCAAAGTTGTGATACGGTTACTAATCCGGAGTATTTTAGAAAGGGGCTCTCTTCACAATTATTTGAATACTGCACTTCTATAGGAATTAAAGAGAAAATGTCAGGTTTTTTTGGGATTGCTAATAAGTCTAGTAGTGGTGTAGTCTCAAAATTAAATTGGACAGTTTTAGAGCCCTTTAAAAGGTATGAAATATCAATAAAGACATTGCCAATTTGGAGTATTTTCAACAGATTAGGTCTAGGTCAATTTTACACAAAATCTGCAATGTATTTCTTGAAGAAACACTTGGTTAAGCCCGTTTTATTTAACTCATTTAGCCATGAAGAATATTTAATTGTTGATAGAAATAAGGAGCATATGGAGTACAAGTTGAACTTTGGTAGTATCTTTTTAAAAGTAGAAGAAGTAACTTTTTGGGTAAAAATAAATTATGGTCAACTCTGTATTGGAGATATTAAGACGGATTCTGAAATAGAGCTATTATCTGCAATGGATAAAATTTGTCAAATATGTAGGAAATTGGGGCTAAGGAAAATTGTTTTTCAAACCCAGACTGGTAGTAATCTTCAACAGTATTTTGATAATAATTATGATGCTAAAGTATCTTCTACCATTTTTTATAAAGATTTAGGTTCAGGCATACCATGGGAAAAATTGAAATTAACCTTTGCCGATTCTGACACTTTTTAGTTTTTTATAAGCTTATCAAATAGTTCTTGATACTTACTCACAGTCCAATCTATATCATGTTTCTTAGACCATGCTAATCCCTTTGTTTGATAATCAGTATATTGATGATGGTTGTTTAAAAGTGAAATTACCTTTTGTGCCAATGTGTCTGAATCTTTTATATCGACGGCAAGTGTACAGAAGTTTTCCAAATCTGCAATCAAACCAACTCGAGTTCCAACCACAACCAAGCCTGATGACATGGCTTCATTAACTACAACAGCTTGACTCTCATATAATGAAGTAAGTAGGAAGATATGTGATTTAGAAAAGTATTCTGGTAGCTCTTTATAAGCAACCCTCCCAAGAAAGGAAATATTATTAGTCAGACCCATGTTTTTTGCTAATTGTTGTATTTTCCCATTAAGTGTATCTAATCCTATTATTGTCAAATGAGCATCTATTTCTTGATTGACTTTTTTGAATGCTTTTAACAATGTCACTTGGTCTTTTACCAAATTTATACTAGCTACATGGATTATTTGTAATGGAAGTGTTAGTGGATTATTTATAAATTTAAATTTATGGTTATCCACCCCAAAAGGGATTAATTGAATTTGCTTAAATGTTATACCACTTTCTTTGATTTTAATAATTTGATACTTAGATAAGACCAGTATGCAATCAGCATTCCAAGCTGTATAATTCAGTATTTTTCTAAACCATTTTTTATGAAATTCGCCGTAGTTTATTTCAGGAAAACGAACAACTTCTCCTCCCATAAAGCCTACTACCACTGGCCTTTTTAGAATATTACCTACTAAAACGGATAAAAAACCGCAAGGGAAGCCCCAATAACCCAGAAATAGGTGATAAGGCCGTTTTAAATGATTAGATAGTATGGAAGAAAAAAGATAGAAGAAGCGAATGAAAAGTCGCTGATTTTTAAAAAAGGATACGTCAATTAACTTATAGTTTTTCGCAACAAAGTTTTCATTAACCTTGGCAAAAGAATAAACTGTTATGTCATAAATATTAGCCAGCTCCTCAATAAGAATCGCTTGGTGAGGAATTCCCTCTGATCTAAATCCAGTACCTACACTTCCAAAAGTAATAATGGCGATTCTTTTTTTATTCATGATGTTTGAGGACTTATTTTGCTAATTGAATTATCATATTCGTTGAATTATCATATTCGTTGAATTATTAATGTATTATTTAAAACATTAGTCCCTTGACCAAAATATGTATTTTGCCATTCAATGAGTTTAATAAACAAATCATGTTTAAATAAAGAGCATTTTAATGCACTTTATTCTTTTTAGAGAATGGGAGTTCATTTATTAGCTCTTCATAAATGATGTATCCTACTTTTTCTGCTCCAATGTTAGTATAATGTACTAAGTCATAATAAAAATCAGGATTATCCTCTAATTTAGATGCTAGGTCAATCACTAATACATCATTTTCCAGTCCAACTTGGATGGTTGTTTGGTTATAATATTTAACAAAAGAAAGTGGATGCAAATCAGTAAGATTATATATTGGTTGAGTAATGAGTACAGGTGTTATGTTCCTATTAATACATTGATTTATAAGCTTATATAATCTTTGCTTATATTCTTTCTGGTTGTTTAAATAAAGTTTACTTTTCTCTTTAAATTCTTTTTTTGATAAATTCTCAGGAGACTTTTTTGACATATGCCCCATCTCATATGTTCTTACTAGCAATTGCCTGCGTAGATTCCATAGGAAAGAAAATAGCTTGCTTTTTTGAGCGAACTTTCTAAGTCGATACTCACGTGAATCTTCTAAAAATGAATCTTCATTATTTTTTACTACATACATTTCATTGAGTCCAACTAAAAACAATACCATATCAGGGTTATAGTAAAAAATATGTTCTTTTAATAGAACTGAATGACCAAAAGAGGAACACCCATCAATTCCGGCATTGTTTACCCAAACACTGTCCTTTGTCTGAGATAACTTTGAATTTAATATATGTGTCCAAGTCTTCGTATTGTCAAGAAGGGAGCATTCAGTTGTACTGCCGCCTACTGTAAATATGGAATAGTAGTCTGCCAAATTAGACGGCGGGTTTATCCCCCTAAAACCTATGGAATTGGTGCTATAATAAATTGTATCATCTAGTCCTGCTTGTTGAGATGGGTTATCGATGATTATAGTTTTCTCATAGTTTTTTAATAAGCGTAAAGAATTTCCCACAACTCTGGTAGGAAGAGGATTATAAATCCTTAATATTAATTCAGCAATCAGCAAGCCAATTAAAAGACCAAATAGAATCAATAATATATTAGGGAATATTTTTTTCATATAGCTGAGGGCTTTGCTAAAGCTTCTTTTAAATCAGTTTAGGTTTTCTTAGAACTAGTCTTTTGAATAATATTTTATGTAATATTTGATATTATCTTCAATTATTAATTTTGACCGAAATAGTTAGCCAGTTCTGTTCACATCCTTTCGCGAATTTTGACCGTTATTTGTGTACTCAATTTATCTAATATTTATTATTTAATATAGCCCAAGCTTGATGTGACAAATTGGTAAAAGGGTTAATTGTAAGCCTTGAGTGAACTCTAGAATCGGTCACATCTTCCGGAAATAGATAATCTACTGCATATTGGTTTTTTAAGCCCATTTCGAAACAAGATATAATTAAATCTCTGGTATAAGACCCATCAGGATAAGCAATACTCCGAATTTCTCTTTGTAATAGGTTTTCCAAATATTGCTTCGCCTTAATTATTAATCGAACTGCTTCAGTATGACCGCAAATCCCGAGGTTTTCATGGTAGTATCCATGTAATTCTACAGTAGCATACTTAGATTTGTCTAATTTAATTATTTCTTCGTCAGACAGGGTTTTCCAGTAAATTTCCCAATCTTCTAATTTTGTCATGTCTTCAATTTCTGGAAAGGCGGAATAAACTTGCTTTTTAAAAGTCCAATTCTGTGCTTTACACCTAGTTTTTAGGCTTAAACCATCGATGTTTTGATAGACTCCTTTTTTTTTATAATACTCATCACCTCCAACGGTTATGTTGGCGTTGCTTAAATAAGATGCAAGGTCTAAATAGTCAGTCCAAAGCATCGGATATTTAGTGTGATTAATGGCTGTGACAAAGAACGTAGCATGTATCTGTTTTTTTTCAAGAATTGGTAAAGCTATTTGTAAATTATTTCTATATCCATCGTCAAATACGATGGCAATATTCATGCGATTTGGATCGATTTTATCGGATACTAAATCAGACAGCGAAACTAAATTATAGTGGGTTTGTAAAAAATCTAATTGTTGTTCAAAGAGCTGTTCCGAAACAAAACGTGTATTTATAGAGGTTTGCCCTATATAATCAACACCATGATAAAGTAGAATACATTTTCCTGGTCGATCACTCAATAACCAGTTGGTTCCACAAAAATGAGATATCATACCAATACCAATTCTGCGAACATGATAACTAGTTTTTTTATGGAATGTATAAAATGAATTTATCATAATCAGGATATATCAGAGAAGACTTATATGCTTGTTTGTACAATATCTTCATTTATTAGGCTTGGATCAAAATCATTAGAACTTGTGTCTATAAATTTCTCAGGATAGTTTACTTTGCTTTACCAATAGTTTATATATAGCATTAGGGAAATAAAGGTGACAAACTTTGTATTCTGTTTTCGTAATTTTTTATCATTTGACTGTTTCTGAAACACTGCCATCTGGATAGCCTACAATAAATGAGACGATCCCTTCAAAATTAGAAACTTGGCCATTCAAAAAAGAATAAATTCCAAAGGAATTATCTTTCAAAATCATCTTGAAACATACTAAAAAAACAATTCAATTTATAGACAAATCGAGTTGCAATGTAGTGATAGGTTGTTCGGGTAATTTCTTGGCATGATCCTTCTATAAGGTTTTTGGCTTACGGCAGGCTGCTCGATTGTAGCAAGTTTTAGTTTGTTTTAATATTCAACTTTGGATAGAATGAATCCTTTGGTAGAAAGTCGATTCCAAAGAAATCAAACATTTTCTTAAATTCATGGGCGTAATTTAATTTTTCAATTGTTGTTTCATAAATTTTGATATCAGTAAATTTACTCTTGAATTTTAGCCCTTGAGCATGTGTTTCTTTTACGTACCATTCTAAATATTTCAATTCGAATTCCCGAATGACTTTTAGTTTTTTTACGTTAAAGGGGAATGGGTTTTTTTTGCTTTCTGACAGTCTTGAAATAAAAAGTAGAATTCGGTATTTAACTTTATCAAAATTAGAAACTGGATTAATGGGGTTTTTCATTAATGGATTCATGATTGTCACCAATCCGTTATAATTTAAAGGAGTACAATTTATTCTATAAAAACTTTTGATGATTTCATCTTTATCTCTTTTAAGTATAATTATACCCAATTCTTCATGTGGTATTAAAGAGGGTATTAACCAGCCAAATCCCTTAATGAAAGTGTGATTAGTTTCTATGTAATGTTTTTTTTCATCAATGGCTGAATTTATCGCAATGATTTTCTCTTTCATTTTCTTCTCTAACTTTTCCGGTCTACCACGAAGAAATTCAACCATTGGTTTACCAAGCATAGAGGGATTTGGTTCGTGAAAAGCATTAATGTTTTCGAACTCTTTCAGTATGTTGGAAAGATAGTGGGAACCAGATCTTCCTGTATTTATAGAAAAAATGTATTTTATCATTTGGGATTACTATGATTTATGTGCAATAATATTTTAGCCAAACTGGGTTTTAATGTAGTTTAGGTTTTGTTGAACGCACCCAAATTAAGCTGAGATATACTTTGTTCATCTTAAATTATGCTCTTAATCAAAATATTATGGTACAAGTAAAAACATGTGAGATTTCGGAACCCAAAACACAGTTCTAAACTACGAAATAAAAAGACATTCAATTGTTTTCTCATGCCAAATATCTGGTAAGTTTGAGCTCAACATAGGCCCATATGCTACTAGCTTTTCGGTTCATTCTATATTCTTTAAAGTATGTCCTTAAAAGGTAATTTTAATAAATGGCCTATCGTTTAGAGGTTGTAGTGTAAGCTTCCAACAACTATAATTTTCTCTGGTGATTCTCCGTAATTTCAGCTGATTTAGCACCTAAACTATTAATCTTAACATGAATCAAATTCGACATGTTTTAGCATATTTCGAATTAAAACTATATTGATACGCTAAGCCTAGGGTATTAATTTAATACCTTAGATTCTTTTCGTAAAAAAAGGATAAGAAAACCTCTTGTATCATGACTAATAGTTAGAGTTATTGATGTTAGAATAAAAAGTCTTAATATTCTATGCTTATTCATTTTTGGTGAGAATGATTATTCTTTAGAAATATGAGATTTTTTAATCCATGCTTGTATTTCATATTACTAGACAGTCTTCTCTATTATTAAAGATATTCCAACTCACTTTGCTTTTACCCTTTTTTTAGGAATTTTTGTAATAGTTCCTCCGATTAGATCCTTTCAAGTTGCTCAGCTCAACTTTAGCTTTATATATTATTTATAATGAAATTGTTTAGCACTAATTTTGGGAAAAGTATTCTTTGAAACATGGAAAAAAAAATATCACAAAGTAAACCTCTTTTTGTAATTATTACTTTCAGAGTTATGCTCCAAAGTGAAAATGATTTTTTACGATTGATTCAATCACTCATTGCCCCAATCTTTGAGTCCTTAGAAAAAATATATAGTGTTAAGTATTTGAAAGTAAAAACACGACCTATTGTCATTGACAATAATGCTAAAAATGAAATTCATTTTAATGTAAAAAGGGGGCTCTTCAGATTCTTCCCTTTTTCACTCTTTTTGTTTATAAAAAAGCAAAAACCTTCCATTGTGTTTGTACACGGCTTCATTTTCCCAATTCAATTGTTGAGTTTGTTTTTTTTCCTAGATAAGTCAACAAAGGTTATCGTTCAACACCATGCTGAAAAGCCATTTAAAAATATTTTTAAAAGATGGTTACAAAAAATAGTCTATTCAAGAGCAGATGCATATCTATTTGCGTCAAGTGAGCTAGCACGTCCGTTTGAGGATTACAATATTATTAAAGACTCCTGTCGTATTAATGAGGTTATGGAGTTCTCCAGTTGCTTTGTAAATAAAAATATGGAGCGTCCTGCTCATTCTTTTTTGTGGGTTGGCCGTCTTGATGCCAACAAAGACCCCATAACCATGCTGAAAGGGTTTAACTTATATCTTAATCATAATCCTATTGCTAAGCTAACTATGATTTATGCGAGTGCCATTATTGAAAGTGAGGTGAAATCATTCATTCAGAAAAATAACATGACTTCATCTGTTATTCTTTTAGGGAAAGTTTCTCATGACCAGTTAGAAAATTGGTACAATTCCAGTGACTTTTTTATTTCTGCTTCACATTATGAAGGTAGTGGTATTGCATTTTGTGAGGCGATGAGCTGTGGTTGTATTCCGATAGGAACTAATATTGCTTCATTTAGAACTATGACGAATAATGGTGATTGTGGGATGTTGTTTGAGGTAGCTAATGAAATGGATTTATTTAGTAAATTAAGAGAAAGTGAAAAAGTTAAAATAGACGATATGCGTAAACAAGTTTTACTTCAATTTCAGAATAACCTTTCGTTCAATGCCATAGGATTGAGAATTGAAGAAGTTGCAAATAATCTTTTAGTCAAAATTTGAATTATAAATTTACTGTTCGTGTAGTTTTACCTTTTTAGGGATTGTTTCAGCCCCTTAATATATCAAACGTGATTACGAAATATTTTTTGTAATTATGAGTATGGGAAAGAAGTATAGCAAAGCCGAAAAACTGGCTATTGTAAAAGAAGCCTCAGAGAAAGGCGTAAAAATCACGTTGGATAAGTATGCACTTTATCCAGCTACCTTTTATTACCTGTCTGCCGACAGGCAGGCTGGAAGAAAAAGGTAGAAGAGATGGGTGAGGTTGGCCTGACTCATGGCCTTACTAAGGAACGCCTTGCTATCATCAAGAAACTGGAAAAAGAGAACAAAGCTCTGAAGGAAATCATAGCTGAGAAAGAGTTGGAGAGTAAGCTAAAAGATGAGTTGCTAAAAAAGAAGTACCCCCATCTGAGAAACAAGCTTTAGTCAGAAAGTACGTCGGATGGGGGATGAAATTAGAACTTACTTTAAAGCTCTGTAAACTCACTAAATATGAGTACTACAAGAAGTTAGGCAAACGTAAAAAAGCAGGTAGGAAACCTACTTGTATCACTAATCAAATAAATGGGCATGGCGACTTGGTGGAAGTAGCCGAAGAGCTTGTCATTGGTGTAATTATTAACACCCTGCTGTTGCCAGAGACCAGTTATGGATATAGAGTTATGACCGCGGCCTTACAGCACGAAGGTTTTTTGATTAATCACAAAAAGGTATATCGCCTAATGTATAAATATCAACTGCTTGGTGACCGACATAAAAGAGCGGCTAGGAATTATGTAAAATATAGGCGGGTTAATCTTAAAAGGCCTTTAGAGGTCTTAGAGATGGATAGAAAGTTCCAGTGGGTTATAGAACATCAATGCTATGCATTCATTCTTACAGTAATAGATTGTTTTACAAGAAAGGTACTTTATTGGACGGTGGCTTACTCCATTAAACAAGCCCAAATTAAAGCTGCTTGGGAGCAAATTATCCTTCAAGAATTACAACCAGCAGGTCTGCTGGAGCAAGAACTAACCCTAGAGCTTCGTAACGATAATGACACAAGATTTGCTGCCAAAACAGTCCAAGAATACTTTGCTAAAAATCACATCAAGCAGGTATTTACACATCCCTATACGCCCCAAGAAAATGGTCATGTAGAAAGCTTTCATGCCATACTTGGTCGCTCACTAGAACTCCAGGAATACAAGACCATAACTGACTTAGAGAAACAGCTAGAACACTTCTATTATACTTATAATAACGTGAGGTTACATGGAAGTCTAAAGCACCTAAACCCCAACGCATTTATTAAACTTTGGGAACAGGAAATGATATTGGTAGAACCGCATAAAAAGATTAACCACAAGTACAATATTCAATTACGAATACCTCATTATAAAATCAAACCAAATGGAGAATTCAGAATTATATCAGAAGAAACTAAAGCTCTGCTGGCACAAAGAAACCAGAGAACAAGCACCTTAAACAGCTAAAATCGTAGTATAAGAAAAACAATTTTATACATTTAATAAACCTTCGGCAAGTGTCTGCCTATTAGGGGGCTAAACCAGGGATTAAAACTAACTCAAGTTGAGTTTATTTTAAATGAAAAACTTCTAAACCTTATTCATTTAATAATTGACTCATAAAGTTTCCAGGATTTTTTCGAAATCCCCTTTTGATATAAAGATTTTTCTGGTTGAATTAAACTACCAACACTTATGTTTTTTGATGGGTCTCCATGTTTTCCAGTAAATGAATGAAGGTCATAGTTTGTTGATAATTTATTTTCTAAATGCAGAAAAGAACGTACTTCTTCTAGGCATTTAGCTGTATTGGAAACTAAATCTTCCGAATCAACAACTAAGAGTTGCGATTTCAAACTAGTCTTTTTGAGCTCTTTCAAGAATTCCAATCTATCAATATAGTACTTCTCAATCTCTTCATGCCCCCATTCTTTATAAAAGTCTTTTGTCAATTTTCTAATGCTCTCGAACGTCTCTTCTGGTTTCCTTACCAAAACCACAATGCGAGAAAAGGACTTGATTAAATCTAAATTGGGTGTTTTTTGGTTGTGATTAATTTGATCAAGAAATTTAAAGTTCAATGGAAGTATTTTGCCGAAGTATTGCTGAGTCTTAATTCTCATTTTTACAATATCCAATTTAGTTGTATAAACCTTATTACTTTCACCCATTCCAAATATCTTCTTATCTGTCATGAGTATATGGGCAAACAAGGATGATCTACTTCGCATGTGTCCTAAGATAAATATTTGATAAGTTTCTTTGAATGGATACATTTATAGGTTGCTTTTATTACAATATTTGATAACTTTAAGAAAGTTCCTGTTAATTTAAAGTTTGCCTAACTGTAATAATAGACAATCCTTTTATTGTTGTCTTCTAAATTGGTAGACTCGATATGTTTCATCTCCTTAATATACTATTGGGTATTATCCTTTTTCAAAACTTCTAAAATCAAATCAATTAGCTTTGTTGAAGATTCCTCAATTGACAACTTATCGGTCTTAATTAATAAGTCTGGAATTTCAGGAATGTCGTAAACATCACTTACTCCTGTTAAGTTTTTAAGTTTTTGTGGGTTCTCGTCTTCTAGAAAGGCTCTTTTGTATAGGCCTTTTGTATCACGTTTGATTAATGTGTTTAATTCAGCTTCAATATAAACCGTTTTTACAGTGTGTTTCGTCTCCAAAGAATTATCATGCCTGACTTTTTCATAAGGGTTGATACTCGAAATAATTGCGATAATACCTTGATCGGCGAATCTTTTAGCTAAATAGAACAAACAGTTAATATTATGAACCCTTTCCTCTTTGGTAAAACCTAAATCGGGGAAAAAAAGTCCCCTATAAATATCACCATCAATAACTTCCGTTTTGATTTTATGTTTTGTCAAATATTCCTTTGTAAAGTTTGCGATAGTTGTTTTACCGGCACCAGATAAACCAGTCATCTGAATAATTATCATAAAATAAGGGTAGTTATTAAAAAAACTAAATTATGCAAATTTTAAATAATTATACTTTGAAATACATTTTTTCATTAAAGATCAATGCTGTCCTAAATAAATAATAATATGGGTTACATTATGAATTTCATGTCAATTAAAGGGCAATATCTTTAAGGCGTTTAAAAAGAATTTTGTGCTGGGTTTGGCAACAGGTTTTTAAAATGGGTTATTGAGCCATGTTATGAGCACTATAATCAACTAATTCAAACTTCATTAAAAATAACTTCCTAACGTTCATCGCCAAAGAGCATAAGCAACAAATTTTCATGTCCAACGGGATTTAATGTGGGCATCAGCTTTTTTTTCTGCCTTTAGATTTCTTTTTGGTCATGTCTTTTCTATCCTGAAATGCATCTTGAAATTCTATGGTATTATCGACATTATCTACAAAAGCCTCTATCCATGCATTATTTATAATACTCACCACGGTCGACCAGACAGCCGTGTCTACGTTTTTTAAATCACCTTCGAAAGGTACTTTCATCGCTACAGAATCTGTCTTTTGATTTTTGAAAACAAATTTAAAGAAGCCAATGAAACCTTCCCAAACCGTCTCCACAAAATGGTCTTCTGGACCAATTAATTTTGAGTTCTTGATGAATGGTTTTACATAACCTTTCAGGTAGCTATTTGCAATGGCCAATTCACCATAAAGATTGAAAATCCCAGATTCAAAGTCAGCTTTTCCGTAATGCTTTGTCAAATCATTTAGTGCTGTTACATCAGAATTCTCTAATTTGAAAGTGATATCCATATCAGGAATTTCTTTAAGTAGATTAAGGTTACCATCCATAGCCAATGTACCATTACCAAATGTACTCGCACTCATATTAAATGCACTAGGAAGTGTCTGCTCAGCCGCAATGACATTACTCAGGTTGTTGGCCGTAAGTTCTACCTTTTCCATGGTTAAGTCAACGTCCGGGTCTGCTGACAGCATCACCAGACTAATTTTACCTTCATGGACCTCAAAACGATTGATGTTAAGCGGTACAATATCCGTGAGGGCTTTTGTCCAATCCTTTTGATCTGCCCCTTTGGCATCCGCTTGATCTTCCATGACATAGATAATCTCGGGGGTGTTCAATATGATTTCACTGACAATTCTGCCTTTGAATAAGGATTTCCATTCAATGGAAATATCGGCTTCTGGTAGTTGGATAAAAGGAACTTCGGTACCAGCATCCACCACAGATAAGTGCATGCCTCTAATAATATAGGCTCCTCTTATCAAAGCAATATCTACGTCTTCTACTGCTCCGGTATAGCCCGGTAGCTCTGTTAATACATTGTTTAAGTAGTTCTTAACAATGGATGGAAGGAATAATCGGAAAACAATCAATAAGCTGACTATGATGAGTAAGGCGGATCTTTTTCTGTATTTCTTCATGGGTGATAATGATTTTAAAAAATATATACATTCCATGTCTATCACATTTTAGAACAACTATAATTTGAGTTTACCCATTGGCTGGTTTACTGTACTACAAGGAATGTATAACTTTCAATAGTTTTTTTTGAAAATACGCTATCATATAGATCTCGGATTACAAAAAAATCATTGAATCTACTTTCTTGAAGGAAATGGTTAATTTAGGTGAGTTATGTAAAGAAATGTTTTGAAACCATAACAGCAGAATACTTCAAAACGCATTACTTCTTGTTCAGCTCAAAAGTCATTAACCTATGTTGAATGACTGCTCTGTTCAAGGTTCCTTTACTATAAAAGTAATCACTCGTGCGTTTACTTTTCGGCTCCGTAAGCTGATACTGCCCAGTTCCTATTTTTTTTATAGGCTTCTCGATGTTGTCGATTTCAGAATAAACTTTGGAAACATTATCAGGTTGATCCCAATATAACATGGCTCCAGAGTAGTTAATGTCTTTCTCGAATTTGGATAGTTCGCCATCTTTTGTCACGGAGTAAATGCCATTGATTTTTTCAGTGACGCTAGAAGAATGCAATTTTCCGTTTACAAAGGTTGAAACCGAACTGGACACCAATTCACCGCTGTTATAATAAGCAGTGAGCTTATAGGTCAAATCAATGTCGATTAATATTTTAACATTTACTTCGCTGTGGACTTCAATTTTAACCAAATCATTTTCTTGACTTTTTTTTACGGTAATCTGACCGAGGTGCGTATTATTAGCTGTGATGTTATACGATAATGTCTGTGCATTTATTGATGGTACCCTTGCAAAAAAGATTAGGGCAAGTAAAATTATACTTCTCACAATTAACTTTATTAAACCCGGTTTATGCATTGGAGTATCATAATGAGTTTTAAAGTGGAATAAATCAGACATTTCAACGAGATTAGCATAGCAGTTTACCCTGAGCTTGCCGATGGGAAGCAATTTAGCTACAGTCCCGATAAAATCGGGAGGTTTTCTAATAAAGCGGGTTAAAGTATTCCTTTCGATCATCAAAAAGTATCTATGACTAAGCCAGTGATTTGTGGTGCACAGTATTTATAAACAATTACTTAGCTAGTCTTTTGGGTAAATTTCCTTTTGGTTATTAAGATTCTATATTTGAAATCATCATAAAAGACACCGAATAACAAAATAAGTATGGCAATGATGAGTGTCTTTAGTTTAAGGTCTAATTCAATGAATAAGTAAGCACCAGATAAACCTCCAATAAAAAAAGACGTGATGATGTAAATCCTTAGTTTAATAGTAGTCTTTATTTTTTTTCTCAGTGGGTAACGTTTTGGGAAAAGAAGCTGCGAGAGTTCTATCCCTAGGTCAGTGAAAAGCCCTGTAAGGTGCGTTGTTCGAACCACGGCTTTTGATATTTTGGTTACAAAAGAATTCTGAAGCCCCATGGCAAAAAGTAGTAAACAGGCGATAACATTAGGATATTCTAGTTTGTTGGTGTAACCCATCAGCACCACCAACAGTAGCACAATACACTCTATGAAGGTAGGAATAACATATACATTAAGTCGTTTATTTTCAAGAAAGCTCTCTATTAGAAAACTGGAAGTGAAGGAACCAATAAAGAATGAAAAAATATATCCAAAATAGGTAGCAGCTTTCAAAAATTGGGAATTAGCGACATCGTATATTAATAAGGCAAAATGCCCTGTGACATTGGTGGTAAGTTGTTGTATAGACAAGAATCCACAGATATTGACTATTCCTGCTACTAAAGATAAGACCGTGGCCAGTTGGAGATTATGCTTAAAAGTTCGGCTTTTACCTTGGTGTTTGAACATTTATTAATAATTCTGTGCTTGAGAACTTGTGGCACATAAGATTGGATATCGTTGACGTTAAGCATATCCTGCTTATTGTCGTGGCCAATCTACGTGATTTATTAATGGTGAAAAATGATTTCAAACATGTTTGTATAAGTTTCTGGTGATAATTACGATTCCTATACTTCTGAAACCTCGGTATCCTATTAAAAAGTCCTAACCTGTTTCCTCGCTTCAATAAGAAGACACATGAATGATGCGGCCTTTTAGAACATGAAGCGGGCCTTCTCCTTAAAATTTTAGGTCTCCTCTAAGGAGCTTTTGATTTAACAATGATGATACATAATATACATGAAATCAATGTCAAAAAGGTTCCAAGAATTAATTCTATAATACTTTGTGCAAACAGATTGCCCAGGGTGTTGAGAGCAAAAAGCACCGCAAAAATCCAGATAAGAATATCAATTACCCGATTGGTGGTTGCTCTTATAAGTAGTTTGTACTTTAAGAAAAAAATAGTCATCATGAAAATATTCAGGAGTATTGAGAATGTTTCAAAAGATTTCATTTCCTCTACGGAATCAAGCTTTCCTGACCAAACTTTATCATATGATATTTGCTCAAAAAAGATCAGAATGTGAAATATTAAAACGATTCCAAGGATGAAAAACATAATCAGCAAAGCTGTTTTTTTGCTCATTTTATGCAATGCTTTAGCTCGTTTTTTGCTCATTAGGCACAAAGGTTGAATAGGGTTAACATAGGCATAGCCTGTTTATCGATTCCGCTAATCTAAGTGATTTATGTGAGTTGCAAAACGATTTCAGGTCATAGCTCGTTTAACCCAGTTTATGCCTTGGAGAATTGTTATGAGTAGCTAAAGTGTAATAAATCAGACATTTAAACGAGATTAACATAGCGGTTTACCCTGAGCTTTTGGTTCTGGTGATTGAGTTTAAATGGGTGTAGCCTGTGCTGAGCTTGACGAAGTAAACTGATTTGTAGCAATTTAGCTACGGTTCCGATAAAATCGGGAGACTTTCTAATGAATAAAGCGGGTTTAAACCTTCGAACCCTTTTTCATTTTCAGATGAGCATTTCGGCCCTCTCTTACAACGATTTCTATTATTTCCTTTATATCATCTTCTGAAGTTCTGAAATTGACAATGCACGCCCTCAAACAATATTTTTCATTCACTATGGCATTCGAAAGAAATACCTCGCCACCTGTTTGTAAAACATTCAAAAGGATTTCATTGAGCTTATTTAAATAGTCATTTTCTAAATCCAAATCTCCATCAGGGATGTACCTAAAGGTAGTGATACTTAGATTTTGAGTCATAGCCTCTAATGACGGATGACTTTTGGCAAGTTGAAATAAATATTTAGATAGCTCAATATCTTCACCAATTAATTCTTCGTAACCTTTTCTGCCTATTTGCTGTAAGGTTAACCATACCTTTAACGCCCTGAAACCACGAGAGTTTTGTAGCCCATATTCGTAAAAGTTCTGAGCATTTTCTTCTTCATGTATTGTGAAATTATAATACGCTGGGTGTGAACTGTAGGTGTCTATTAAATGCTGTGGATTTTTAACCAAAGTACATCCAGCTTCCAGTGGACTATATAACCATTTATGTGGGTCTAGAGCGATTGAATCGGCTTCAGACAAGCCTTTAAAAACCTTTTGAAATGCAGGAAGCACCGCTGCAGGAACGCCGTAGGCACCATCAATGTGAAACCATAAATCATAATTTTTACAAATGGTGGAAATGCCCATGAGATCATCTACCACGCCCGTACTGACATCACCCGCAGTTCCAATCACCATGATGGGTTGAAAGTCATTTTCTATGTCCTTTTTGATGGTTTCTTCTAGCACGGCATTGTTCATCTTGTTGCAGTCATCTGTGGGTATCCAACGGATAGATTTAGTCCCTAAACCAAATAATATAGCGGCCTTCTCTACCCAAGTATGCGTACTTTTAGAACAATAAACAGTTAGTTTTTTAGGTAAACCGCTTAATCCTTCCTCTTTGATACTTTTAGGAGCTTTGGCCGTTCTAGCTGCTAAAAAAGCTGTGAAATTTGCCATGTTTCCACCACTGACCAATATGCCACCATAGCTAGGAGAAACACCAATAAACTCCGCCAACCACTGCACGGTCTGTTTCTCTATTTCCGTGGCCATTGGGCTTAATATATGAGCTCCGACATTCGGATTTACGGCAGCGGCTAATAGATCGGCTAAGGCTCCAAGTGGGGCAGGAGAGGACGTGATGTAGCCTAGGAATTTAGGATGACCATTAAAAAGGGAATGCTCAAACAGCAATGATGTCGCTTTTGAAACAAGCTCACTTATTGGGCTGCCATTTTCAGGTAGGGAGGCATTACCCAATAGTTTTTGGAGCTGAAGAGGACTTTCGTTTGGCGTAACCGGTTTTTTATCAATGGAAGAAAGGAAGTTGGCAATATCATCTATCAGTTGATGCCCGATTTTCCTAAACGCTTCTTTATCCATCTCAATGGATGATTTTCTAATCTTTGACATGGTTTTCATTCATCTGTTGCAAAGGTTTAATATACAGAAGCTTAGCCGTAAATCGGCCATTACTTTAAATATTCTAAAGCGATTTTTATATAACGGAAGTGAATGATTGGCTCTGCCGTGAATCGTTTTAGCTAGCCAATTCTTTCCGCAATAAGCATGAGCAAAAAGGTTTCTCGTTCAATAGACATGCCCTTTTTGGCACTTGTAGCCATGGTCTTTTTATTGTGATTGATGGCTTCATGAATATTAATCCAGATGGCTTTCATACCATTTTTTGTCTCGTAAAGCTCCAAGTTTGATTCGCCCAACTCGGGGTTGATTTCGCAGGTATAGCAATAAGAAATCATATGCTGAACATCGAAATCTGGCTTGTGCCAAGGCCTATATTCTTCGTAAACACCAAAGGGCTTAATATTCCTAATGTTTTTGGCTCCAGTTTCTTCGCTAAGTTCACGCATCATTCCTTCTATTTTATCTTCGCCCAGATCTAAGCCACCTCCTGGAAGACTGTAGTCTTCATATCTTTCGGTATAAAGTAGTAGAATAGAATTCCCTTGAATGGCAATACTCCTTGTTGCTAAGCGTGTAAAAACGGATTTATGCTCTAAAGTAGTTACCTCAGGGTGATAATGGGTTTTTAAATTTTGCACGTATAAATAGTGAATTGGGTTAGTAATGGGACTGCCATTTGGTATGTAGCGAATCGTTGAAATGAAGCACAATTATTGTTTAAGCTTTTATTCTGTCCCTTTAAAGTTGATGAATTGAAGCAATTTATCTATGGTCCCGATAAAATCGGGAGATTTTCTAATGAATAAATTGGGTTTAAGCCTAAGTTTATTTTACAAGTTTCATCATTAAATAGAATTTACATGACATTTTTTTAACAAGGTAACGGAGCTTGTCGAAATCGTGCCAAAATCATGAGAAACGTAGTACTCAGTAAAACCAATCTCTATTTCTTCATCAGAATCTGAGCTCTGTTATATGCCGATATTAGGGCGTACACGCCAGATCTACGAATGCTCGTGTGCTCACCGCAACCCCAAAACTTTATGGTTGGATCAGACTTCATGGAGAGCTGTACGTAAGAAACCGAAACAGAAGCAGAGCTATGTCCTATGGAATGCGAACGATATTGATCTACGTGGAAATCCTTCCATCCTTGCTGCTGCATGGCATAAACCACCGCATTAATTGGGCCGTTTCCTTTCCCTTCCAATGTCATTTCTTTTCCCTGATGGGTAAGTGTTATAAACAATTGAACTTCGGTATCTGTCAATTCCTGAATATCATATTTCTTCAATTCAAGAACATCTTTGCGGTTAACAAATTCTTTTAGAAACTCTGTCTGGATTTCTTGGAAGGTCAACTCCCTGCCATATTGATCTGCCAGGCCATTGATATGCAAGCCCACTTCAGGATGCATTTTCTTAGGCACATCGTAATCAAATTCTCTCTTTAATATATACGCCACGCCACCTTTGCCACTTTGACTATTAATTCTAATAATGGCTTCATAACTACGACCTATGTCTATTGGGTCAATAGTTAGGTATGGCACTTCCCATTTAATTTCATCTTCTCCTCTCAGGTCCATTCCTTTCTTTATGGCATCTTGATGGCTTCCGCTAAAGGCTGTAAATACCAACTCACCAGCGTAGGGATGACGTTTGTGAACGTTCATTCCGGTGTTTTTTTCATAAACTTTTTTTATGACATCGATATTGGAGAAGTCTAGTCCAGTTTGAATACCATGGCTATTCATATTTAGAGCCAATGTCACCAAGTCCAAATTGCCCGTGCGTTCGCCATTCCCAAACAAGGTGCCTTCCACACGGTCGGCTCCTGCTAATAAACCTAACTCTGTTGCCGCTATGCCCGTACCTCGGTCATTATGGGTATGTAAACTGACAACTACGGAGTCTCTGTTTTTGATTTTTCGGCAGAAGTATTCTATTTGGTCTGCATAGGTATTGGGCAAATTCCATTCTACGGTAGACGGAAGATTGAGTATTATTTTATGCTCAGGGGTTGGCTGCCAGCTATCTATCACGGCTTCGCATACTTCTATGGCATAATCTTCTTCTGTATCAGAGAAACTTTCTGGCGAATATTCTAGTGTTATATTGGTGTTTGGCAATTCTCCGATAAGTGATTTTACCAAAAGTGTACCATCCACAGCAATAGCCTTAATTTCCTCTTTGGTGGCGTTACCAAAAGTGACCTTACGCTGCAGTTTAGAAGTGGAGTTATACAGATGTACGATGGCATTTTTTACACCATCTAAGGCTTCAAAAGTCCTGCGAATAAGTTGTTCACGGGCCTGAACCAGTACCTGAATGCGAACATCGTCAGGAATGAGGTTTTCTTCTACAAGCGTTCTTAAAAAATTGAATTCCGTATCAGAAGCGGACGGAAAGCCTACTTCAATCTCCTTAAATCCGATGGCCACTAAAGTCTTAAATAAGGTGACCTTTTGTTCAATGTTCATCGGCACTGGAAGTGCCTGATTACCGTCTCGTAAATCTACACTACACCATATAGGAGCCTGTGTTAGTGTGCGATTTGGCCATTCTCGATCCTTTAAAGCTATAGGTTGAAACGGTGTATACTTATTAATGTTAGATGCCTTCATAATTATCTTAAATCCTGAAATCTTGAGGCTTAAAGTACCTTGAAAAAATGAGGTACGCCTTCCGTGCCGTAAATATGCATTCATTTTTTGAAGGAATGAAACTTCAAAATCGAATCGTTGATAACTAGGGTGTAATTCTTTTAACCCGGTTTATGCATTGGAGGATCGTAATGAGTTTTAAAGTGGAATAAATCAGACATTTAAATGAAATAAGCAAAGCATTTTACCCTGAGCTTTTTGTCGAAGGGTTATGGTGATTGAGCTTAACTAAGTTTACGTACTGATTTAAAGCAATTTAGCTACGGTCCCGATAAAATCGAGAGACTTTTTAATGCATAAAGCGGGTTTAATATCTATAGTGTGATAAGGCAGAGCAGTTATTATATCTAACGCCACAGGCATTCTATATTTTAAATCTTTTACTTCAGCAATTGGAGTTCTTTTCTCTTGGCTTCATCATCTAAACTTTTTTGCTCCCAATAGGGCTCTTTCATACTTTTTTTCAAGTGAGCTTCCGTTATCAATCCATCGCCATTGTCTTCCGTCCATCCCAATATTTTATATGGGAATTCTTTTTGCACATCGATAGTAAAAGTCCTATCATAATCTAAGTATTCAATTTTATATTTTGAAGATGTGTCAGATGCTGTTTTACTGATTTTAGCCTTGGTGACTTGCAGATCTTTGTAGGCAAAACGACTATATAAAGTAGAAAAAATCAAATCCATTTCTCCTAGAGGTAGTTGTCCTTGATTTATACGAATACGCGTCATTAGTTCTTCTTCTAATAGGGCTACTGGTATACTTTTTTCGGTATCTCCATCCGTTTCGAAGTAAGAAAACTGTTTGAACTGATAGTTTTCTTCTTTGAGATTTAGCTGTGTGAAAGTATGTCCACACCATTCTTGAATGCTGGTATTCAACTTTAATGTGTGTGGATACTTTTTGAAATCAACCGGTGTGAAACTAGAGGTAACAATAGCGTAATCATAAATACCAGTTGTAAACTTCCTAACATGGTTCAATTTCATCACGGAGACCATGTCTTTTCCAGCATCTTTCGGATTATCTAGTTTGACTTGTTTGCTTAATGAAAATGGTTCTGTCACAAATACCAATACTACTTCACCTTCGCGGATTTCTCCATATCGAGATTGTTTCAACTCATAGCTATTCAGTTCAGCTTTGCCGGAATACCAATAATCATCAAATTGTTTTTGGTTAAAAACTTCAACTTTTCCGTCGGTAGAATCTATGGGGTCTTTTCCGGAATCTTGGTCTGAGGCACAGGAAGTAAGTAAACAGATATGGAGTAAGCAAAATACTTTTAATAGTTGAATCATAATGTGTTATAAAGTTTTAGACTGTTTATACTGAATTTTGGCTTCACTCTTTTTTAATCCCTGTCAGTTTATATACGATATGTAAAAAAAATAGTTTTCCGTTGAAATATCTATTTTGTTATTGGCAGTCTGAGACGAATAAAAATATGGCACCATTTTTTATTCAGAATATTTTAGAAAACAGATAGCTTGTCATGATCTGGCAACTGCACCCACAAAATTGTTAATGAAATTATTGTTTCCAGCGGCATCCATGGTGTAAGCTTTTAATATAACAAAGGCTATCTTAGCAAACTTTGACATTTATAATTTGCTTGCGTTTTTAACGCACGTACTTTTATCCCGGATTATACGTTTGAGAATCGTTATGAGTTTTAAAGTGCAAGAAATCAGACAATTAAAGTAAATTGGCATAGCGTTTACCCTGAGCTAATGTCGATGGGCTATGGTGATTGAGTTAAAATGGCTGTAGCCTGTGCTGAGCTTGACGAAGTGTACTGATTTGAAGCAATTTAACTACAGTCCCGATAAAATCGGAAGATTGCCTAATGCATAAATCGGGTTTATAATAAGCAGTTCCGGTATACCAGACATCTCCCAATCGGACAAAAAAAATGCCCTTCCATATCATGGAAAGGCATTTAATAAATTCTTAACTTTTAGTAACCAGGGTTTTGCTGGCTTTTCAAAGTCGGGTTATTATTAATTTCTTCAATTGGCAATGGCCATATGAATTTCAAATTTGAATAAGGTACGGCAGCTTGCATGGTAAATGTTGTTGCCGCATCATTGGTATACAAATTCGTAAAAGTAAGCGTACGGCTGGCTTTTGCTGGAATTCCTCCGGTTGTAAAGTCAGTGTCTGTGCTCAATCTGTGAATATCCATCCAACGAATACCTTCCGCCAAAAATTCAATTCTACGCTCATTCAAAATCGCTTTTATCAACTCCTTTTTAGAAGTAAAACTTGCAGCAGAATACCTAGCCGCAGAACCTTCTGGTAAGGCTCTGTTTCTTACCGTATTCAATAGTTCAAGGGCTCTGGCATCTACACCAGAAGAAGCACGGGCCATAGCCTCAGCCGCATTTAAGATAACTTCTGCATAACGAATAATTGGTGCATTATCGGTACGGGCAGTAGCATCAGCGTATTTCTTAGTGAAATAAGCTCCACGACCGGGAGATGTAGCTCCGTCTTGAGCCACCATATTGCTAGACTTTCTATAGTCGTCAGCTGCAAAAAAAGATTGATTCCAAATCACTGGGCTTATGCCTATAATCCCACGTCCACCACTAACAGAAGTAGAGTACATAGATGGAGCGGCACCATTGACGCCAGCATTGTCCACATCATTGTTTTCCATCGATAAGATAGACTCCAAATTGGTTTTATTGGCTGCACCAAAGGCTCCCATTGGCGTAGCTGTAAGCTGATATCCACCAATTGGACTCGTGATGGCACCAGATGCAGGTATCAACTTGTTCGCCTCTGCAATTACTTGTGCCCAGTTTCCTTGATGCAGTCTTACCCTTGTTTTAAGAGCAATGGCAGCACCTTTGGTAGCACGAGTAATCTTGTTCTTAGGATGCGTAGCGGCAAGATTTGCTTCCGCAAAATCTAAATCAGCCAATAATTTCTCATAACACTCTGCAACAGTATTTCTTCCCAGTTTACCCGCTTCATCAGCAGTAAGTCCAGTACTAGTGCCTACAGGCTCGGTACGATATACCACTCCACCAGCGGCAGCAGTTGGGTTATCGCCATAAGGGCGAGCATAGTTTACCAATAAATAAAAGTGGCCCATAGCTCTAAGAAGTTTTAACTCCGCTTCATAGCCATTTTTAACTTCCTGAGTAAGAGAACCCTCGATAGGTGCCCCTTGAACTCCAGCAATAGCCACATTGGCACGATTGATCATGGCGTAAATGGTCTGCCAGAAATACCCATTATTAGGAGAGTTTGCATCATAGGTACCATCGTAAGTAACACCATAGAAAGCGGCAACGCTTACCATATCTTCTCCACGACAATCGCCCTGCTGTAAATGAGCAGCACCGAAAGGATACCCTCTTACTACACCTGCACTAAGTCCTCCAGTGTAATACCCTGATTGAGCTCCATCGTAAACACCTGCAACTACTAATTCAATACGCTCTGGAGTTTGAAAAGCAGTAGATTCAGATAAGGCATCAATCGGTGCCAAATCGGTCACGTCGCACGACGCACCTGCGAATAGCAGCCCAAAGGCTAAGTATTTGCTATATTTTGATATTTTCATTTTTATCTCTTTAATTTTTTTGATGAATTATAGTCCCACGTTAAGACCAAATGTGAATGCTCTAAACTGTGGATTGGTATTATAATCAAGACCAAATGACTGGTTTACATCTCCATTGGCGTTCAATTCTGGGTCAAGACCAGAGTATTTTGTAAAAGTGATGGCATTCTGTAAAAGACCATATACACGTACACTCTGAATACCAATATTAGCTTTATCCAAAATAGAAGTAGGGATAGAATAGCCTAAAACGATATTCTGAATTCTTACAAAACTTCCGTTTTCAACAAAACGACTGATAGCGTTACCATTCAAGTTGATAATGTTACCATTGTTAAGAACCGTTTTAGGAACATCTGTTACCTGACCTTCGCTCTTCCAACGATCCATTATTTCTACACCGTTATTATTGAAGTCCTGGTTTAAAAGTGTCTCCTGACGAGTTACGTTCATGATTTTGTTTCCACCAGAGAAACGAGTGAAAATCTCTAAATCAACACCTTTGTATTTGAACGTGTTAGTGAAACCACCGAAATATAAAGGATTTGTATTTCCTAAAACCGTTCTGTCTCCACCATCAGCAATATCTGCCGCAGCTAGAGAAGCACCAGTAGTATTTGTGGTTACCGTTGGGTTAGCAGCGTCGTAGAACGAATAGGCTCCGTTGTTTACATTACGCTGAACAACACTTCCATCTCCTTTCAAGAATAATGGGAAACCGTTTGCTGGATTCACACCTGCAGATTGGTAGCCATACAAAGAAGCGACTGGATCACCTACTCTAACAATATGATATGCACTTGGGTAAATTGGCTGATCTTTACCATCTAGACCTTTGTTCAAACCCGTAACTTTATTCTCTTGAGTAGAATAGTTTAAGTTCATATCCCAAGAGAAATCTTTTTTGTTTAACACATCAAATGAAAGGTTGAATTCGTAACCCTTATTATACAAAGAACCAACGTTTTTAGAAATCGAGTTATTTGGAATTCCAAGTGATGGAGCAGTAGGAGCAGCAAGAATAAGATCCGAAACATCATTTTTATAATATTCTGCACTGAATAAAATTCTGTTATCCAAAATGCCTAAATCTATACCAAAGTTGGTTTGAGTACTAGACTCCCATTTAAGTTCAGAATTTCCTGCTTGTGTAAATCCTACACCATTTTGTGAACCATACTGAGCAGCTCCAAAAAGTCCTAAATAAGGAAAGTCTCCAATAGAAACGTTTCCTACTTGGGCGTAGCTGGCTCTGAATTTAATGTCATTAACAACGTCTGCTAGACTAGATTTTCTGTAGAAATCCTCGTTTGAAACCTTGTATGCCAATGATCCTCCGAAAAAGTTACCTCTACGACTTGCCGCTGGTAAATCAGACAATCCATCGTTACGACCAGAAAAAGTAAAGAAATACTTATTGTCGTAATCGTATTGAATACGTCCAAAATAAGAATCGAATCCTGAGTTTACACCACCACCGTACACCGCTGGAACAGAAAAGCTTCCAGAAATGATGTTCTCTCCTTGGAAAAATTTATCCGAGAAATTGGCAGCACTTGAAGTAAATGAGGATACCTGTTGTTTCTGATATTCCAGACCGGCAGTTAAGCTAAGAGCGTTTAATCCGAAATCTTTGATATAGTTGGCTGTATTTTGCCAGTTCCATCTTGTAACGTTTCTAGACGTTTGGTTCACCGTTCCTTTCGAGCCACGACCGTCGCCATGACGCGGGTCTTGAGCTGCAAAAGAACGAAGATCTGTGTAATCTACTCCGATCATCGACTTTAAAACCAAGCCATCGAATGGATTGATTTGAAGGTAATTAGTAGAAAGTACACGGCCGATTTGATTGCTAAATTTATTGTTAGCAAGTACAAAGGCAATATTTGTGTAATTATTATCAATGTTTCTGGTGTTAGCACCTTGTCCTAATACGGCACCATCTGGAGAGATATTATAACCTGTAGAATGCGTATCGCTAAAGATTGGCACGTTAGGGAACATCCTAGCTGCTGCCGATAAGTTACCAGATAATGCATTCGAGCCTGAGTTCAGTCCCATATTTTCTGTGCGAGCCGCTTGCATTTTTGTTCCTACAGACACGTACTTATTAAATTTGTGATCCAAATTTGTCGTGAAGTTGTATCTCGTCTGACCGTTAGAAACTACCGCTCCTTCTTGCTTATTGTATCCCAAAGAGAAGTAGTAATTGGTTTTGTCCATACCACCAGAAAAACTCAAATTATAGTTTTGAGCAGTACCTTGTTTCAGAATCACATCCTGCCAATCGGTATTGGTGTTATTTGCATCCAAAGCAGCTGGAGTAGTAGTGCCATTGGCATTTTTAACCTTTTCGTTGGCAATTTCTACAAACTGCTCCGCATTTAATAAATCAAAACGGTTTACAGGATTCGTTACACCATATTGCATGTCAAAATTAACCTTCATAGGCTGATTCTTAGCTCCCTTTTTAGTGGTAATCAAAATGACACCATTTGTGGCTCTAGAACCATAAATAGCAGTCGCTGCACCATCTTTTAAGATTTCTATCGACTCAATATCCGAAGGGTTAATATCTCCTAGCGGATTAGAAGGAACATTTGCTCCTGCTTGGTTCCCAGAAAGTGCAGGAACACCATCCACCACAAATAATGGCGAACCTCCAGAAGTAATGGAGTTTGTACCTCTAATCCTTATACGTGGAGCCTGTCCAAGGAGTCCACTACCCGTGGTAACCTGAACACCCGCTGCACGACCCGCCAACTGTTGGTCAAAACTTGGCGATACTAGTTTAGATAGAGACTCTCCGCTAACACTTGCTATAGAAGATGTTAATTTAGATTTCTTTTGAACGCCGTAACCGATAACAACCAGTTCGTTCAATAAATTTGCATCCGGTTCTAGAGATACGTTAATCTGACTTTTAGAACCAACGGATACCTCCATTTTCTTAAAACCCACAAAACTGATGGAGAGTGTTTCGTTCCCCGCAGCCAAAATTGAAAATTCTCCATTAGCGTCGGTAGAAGTCCCTCCAGACTTTCCTTTGACGGTAACAGTTGCTCCAGGTAAGCCTGAGCCATCTTCCGAAGAAGTCACCTTCCCTTTGATTGTTCTGTCCTGAGCAGCCACTTGATAAACAAGTGCTAAGCAAAGAGCAAAACTTAATAGTAGTTTTTTACGCATAGTTTAGTTTGATTTTGAATTAAAAAGCCCGTAAATGAATGTTAAAAGATTCATTTATTTTTATTTTCGGACTTAAAAAAAACTTAAATTTTAAGCTGTTAACTATAGGATTAAGCTGGACATATTTTTTTACCATGATTTCTCATGGAATGATGTTAAGTAATAGGGTCTATTTAGCTGTGTATTAAGGGAATGCCAAGTATATGGATAAAGAAGTTGTTTGGCTAGATAATGGGTTTAAAAGTGTCTTATCTGACGAATATAGAGGTAGAAATTAATGGTTTTTTTACTCCTGTTTTTCGCTTATTTTATTTGGAGGGAAAGCATAATATCGTTTTGAAAATAAATACAAAAAAAATACAGTGCGATCTTGATAAACGTATATATAGAAGTGATTTTTATAATTTGCCTTAAACATTTTCAAATGGGCACATGACAAAAGTTTTCTGGGTTCATGGTTTTAGCAAATTGGTAACCATCTTTCCACCACTCCGTCATTTGCTCTGGATCGAAAATAAGTGGGTTGGTTGTTAACTGACTTGGGGTATAGTAAAGGTTGATATTTACTTTTCGGTTTAGCCCTACTAACTTTCCAATGATGATATCCTTTGAATTACTTTGGTTATTCATGAACTTAAATGTTCTTAATAGTAATGAAAAAGGATTCTTAATAGGAGGATGATTTGACGAGCCAGTTTCACTTTCTAAAATGATGACATCAATATCGGTAGCTCAATTTTCTATGGCACATAAAATAGGTGTAAAACTTCCAAAACCACCATCGGCATATTGAAAATTATTTTTAGTAAAAAGGCTCATAAAAGGGGTAAAATTACTTGAAGCCCAAGCCCAATTACAAAATTCATCATAGCTGCAGTCATTAGAATTAAAATATTCTACCTTATCTAAGGTGAGGTTAGAAACCGTAAAAATGACCTTTTTATTTTGTACCCGTAAATCTTGAAATTCTTCTTCAGTGATGCTTTTTTTTATAAGTTTTAATAAGTTATCGCTTTCACCAAAAGTTGGGCAACCTTTTATAAAAGCACGTAAAGTATTAAAATGATTTATTCCCGTTTCGTATCCATTTAACTTAGACTTTTTGATTTTAAAGGGTGAAATATTGAAAATATCTTCTTGAGAAACGGAGGTAAATATTCCCTTTATTTTGGCCACCTTTCTTAAAGCCAAATGTGTTAATAATAAACTTCCTGCAGATGACCCCACAAAAAGGTCGTACTCATGACAGCAGTCGTTTATGAGGTGTTCTGCTACTCCTCCAGCAAATGCTCCTTTACTGCCGCCACCAGAAATTATTAATGCTTTCATGATTAGATTTTTTTGAATTATATACTATAAACGAATAAATGCTAATGAAGAGATTGGGTTGATGAACTTGTTCACGAGGATTTAGTTAAAGCCAGCATTGATGCATTGGTAAATCTTAATGTCCATTTAAACGATTCCCAATATCAATCTGGAGATTCTCTAAGGTAGAGTTGTAGTTAAAAGTGGCTTAAAACTATTGCTAAGCAACATTACGTCGAGCATGCACGGCTATAGATAGGGTATGCAGCAGTTTGCTCTAAGGTCAAACTTGGGATGCAGAATGGCCTGTTAGGCGGATTGTTAATTTAGCGGGTTGATGTCGGTTAAGGCAAGTCCAATTCCATAAACAATAAGTAGGCCTTAAACTTCTCAGGAATTTCCATTTCTGGATACGCTTCAATTTCTCGAAAACCAAAACTTCTATAAAGAGAATGAGCGGTTTCCATAAACTTGGGGCTGTCTAATCGAACTTTTTTATAACCAGCTTCTTTCGATGCTAAAAGTAGAGCTTCAAGTATGTCACGTCCAGCTCCAATACCTCTGTATGTGGGGTCAACATACATTCTTTTTATCTCGCCAATTTCTTCATTGATACTTTTAAGACTTCCAAGACCACAAACCCTACCATCATAAATGGCAAGTATAAGTCGGCCGTGAGGTGGTAGAAATTTATCTATCATCTTGATGTCTTGTTCTACTGCTTCGTCGGGATTATGAGGATGTACACCATACAAACATTGCATTTCGTCATTCCCCCAAATCAAATACTCAAGCCAAAGTCTTTTTACATCCTTTAAATCGTTAGGAAGTAAAACATCTCTGACTTGTATTGTTGGAATATCCATTGTTTCAATTTAATTCAAATATGAAGTATTTTTCACGCCTTTAAGCCAACATTATGAGTATATGGTTTTTGCGGGTTTAAGTAACTAATTTAGTAAATAAAAATCGAACCTACCGACAGGTAGGTAGAAAATCTGCGAACTCCGGTAGTAAATAAGATTCTTAGGTAGGATAGAACCTAGGCATGAATGTTATGCAAACTAATAGGGTATTTCAATTGAGGTGTTAGTGGAATCTCAAAGGACCAAATACAAGTGCTCATTCGTGATTTAATGGTGTTAAACAGGAAGGTCTTAAGCTTATGAAATTCGCAAACTTATTTGCCTTCTTTCTTCAAAATTTTGACAATGCGGTTAATGAATATTTCGGATAAATTCCAGTTGTATCCATTAAAGTCTGTGGTATTCATAAACTGTACCACAACGGTATCCATGTCTTTATGGTATTCTGAAAGGCTCTGATAACCAGGTAAGAGACCTCCATGTTCATACTCATAAATGGTGGAGTAGATTTCCTGTCCGCCTTCTTTAAACACAGAACCATCATTTAATGCACGCAAGAATATGCCTACATCTTCTGCCGAAGCAATCATGGAACCATAATCATTGGTCTTTATATCTTCTTCATAGCCTACATAATAGCCACTCATAAGGTCGTCTAAATTGATTTCGCTAAGCGAACTGAACGTATTTTTAAGGCCAAGAGGTATCAAAATTTCTTCCTTGATATATTGGTGATGGCTATAACCCACCACTTTGTCAATGAGCCTGGAAAGTAACAAATAATTGGTGTTACAATATTGATAATCTTTACCCGGTTTAAAATTGGCGGGCAAATCAAGTGCGTATTCCAGTACATCTTTAGTGCTGTCTTGTGGCTGATCCCAAAAGCCAGGGTAGTCCGTAAAAATGGGAATGCCACTCCTGTGCTGCACCATCAATCTCAAAGTGATTTCATCTGCATATTCAATTCTACCCACAAGTTCTGGAAAGTAATCGGCTAGCGTTTTATCTAATGAAAGCCTTTTGGCATTGACTAATTTGGTGATAGCCACAGCAACATATAGTTTGTTTATACTCCCAATCTTGAATAATGATTTTGGGTCTGCTGGTATCTTTTCTGCTCTGTTTTTATAGCCAGCTGCATAAAATTGCGGTGGTTTGCCGGCCTGGTCCACGTAAACTATCATTCCATCAAATCCGTAACCAATGGCTTCATCAAGTTGCTCTTGAACGGTATTGGGTAGGGGTATTATCCAAGCTTTTACCAAAATCCAGGGTACAAAATACAAGGAGCCAATACTGGCAAGAATAAATAAGATGCGGAGTATACGTTTCATTTTTAGCTTTCAGGGAATGGTGGGTTTCTCTTGAGTATTAGCAAGCTAGCTGCTTTTAGAGAAAATATCAAGACGGAGGGATTTCAATTTTCGCGATAATGCATAAAGCGGGTTTAAAACCAGGCTGTCGATAGGGCAGACGCTCGAATGGCTTTCTGTCACGATGGTATACCGATTATTGATAGCGACATAAGGCTCTATTTAAGCCGGTTCAAGCATTGGAGTATGGTAATGAGTTTTAAAGTGGCATAAATCTGACATTTAAACGAGATTAGCATAGCAGTTTACCCTGAGTTTGCCGATGGAAGCAATTTAGATTCGGTCTCGATAAAATTGGAAGATTTTCTAATGCATAAAGCGGGTTTAATCTATGGCATCTTTTTGTTTGTTTTTGTCAATCTTAATTCACTTCCAATGGGCACTACGTGGGTGTTTATGGGGAATCTGGCGGGTAGGGAGTTGGCGATAACGTATCTGCCGAACTAGTCAAATAAACCTACATCATTATGGCAAAGATTAGGGTAAGGTAAATATTGGTTTTGCTGTCTTGTGGTAATAGCATTTTTGATTCAATACTTGAAATAACTAAAGGATTTAAATCTCTTATTTATGCTAAGTTTCTTTCTTTTAACAGGCTTTTCAGAGCTTTATCCTTTTCTTTATTTTTAGGATTATTAAATGCTCTGAATAAGAAAAACAAAGGAATTAAGGTGAAGAGTCCAATATTGTTTTTGACCATGCCGTAAATTGTGATTCCAATCATTATTCCAATAAGCGTTGCGTTCATGATGGCGTTTGACTTCATTTTTTTTGCTTTGGCTAAAAGCTCTTCGTCTGTTAATTCTGATAGTTCTTTTTCGGTCATTTGTAGTCGTTTATCTTAATAAGCCATAACTTAATGTAGTTAGGGTTCATATTTTAAAACTCAAATTACCGAAAAAGTATTTAATCTATTAGGTCTAATTAAATAGAAATAATGTCTAGCAGACATTTGATAAGCTTAGGTTAAATGGCTTGTTTTTTATAGACTAGTTTTTAAAATATTCAATTGGGTTTAAATAAAACATTTTCATCCAACCTTGTATGTCCGAATCCATTCTCCAGATGTACGGAAAAGCAGTAACAATAGCATAGTGTAAGTGTGGTGGTTTTCCAGCTGCATTTCCGCTAGTTCCTACTGTTCCAATTACGGAGTTCTGACTTACAAAAGATAAAGAAGAGGCTTTTATTTCGTTTAGATGTGCATAGTAATGCAGTCGCCATTTTGGCCCAAGGACCAAAACAAATTTTCCGCCCATACCCATTTCTGCAGAAAATAAAACGAGTCCGGCAGTAGAAGAATTAATCACAGTTCCTTTTTTTGAAAAAATGTCCACACCCTGATGTGTTAAAGATTTCCCCCAAGGGTAGGCCCAAAATGAATTGACATTATAGTCTGATTTAGTAGCTCCTTTAACAGGCATTTTTAAATCCTGAGGGATTAAAAAACCAATCATTAGAATGGTAAAGGAGCTGATAAAAAGGATTGTTATTTTTCTCAATATGCTTAAGGTCTCAAGTGATGGTGAATGTAGTTACTTATAAAATTTTAAAGAAAGTGGGATGACTCTCTGAGTAGATAATCTTAAATGTTTGTTTGTGCCGGTTTGAAGTGGATGTTAATTGATATTCTTTACTATTCTTTAAACGGAAAGAGTTTTTAGTCTGTTTTAACTCCTCCACAGAGATTCCTTGAGTGATGTACCCTTTTTTTGTCTTATATCGAAAAATAGCAAAATCTTTAGAACTTTTACTGTACCTACCAGTATGGTAATTTTGTTTTTCAAAACCAAGGAAGATCGCTATGGTTCTTACTGGGCTGTGTTCCAAAGCGTATTCCTTTAGTTTGGTATTTAGATTGTTGCTCATCCAAAACAAAGATATAATGATTACAACTATAGCTAAATAGACAAAAAGAGGACCTTTGAGAATCCATAATAATGGACTCTGTTTAAAGGAAATTCCTTTTATATTTTTTTCATGTTTGTTTGTGAATTTAAAGAATAGGGTGGTAAGTCCAAGGGCGAAGAAAATAAGGCTAAACGTTTCTATAATGCCCCAATATAGAATTAAATGTCCGTAAAAGGTTTTTAGTCCAAAGCCCGTGAGAACTAAGATTATTCCTATTAACTGTCTTATCATTCTATTGTGTGTGGTAAGAATTCCAGCTTTTGTTCATTCAAATTTAAAGGATTTTTTTCTTTGATGAAATAATTCTGAGCTAGCGACTAAGTTAAACGGTAATGTCTAAAACCTTACTGGTTCTAAGCTTTTAAACCTGCCACTTTGATCAATCTATCAATGCGTCTTTTGTTTTCTTGTTGCAATAAGGAGGGATATAAATTCATCAATATCATAATCAGGGCAAAGAGGTAATTGTAATTAAATAGTTTTACTAAAGCGAAAATGGTCATGAAAGCAAAGCCGATAAAATGACTTATCTCGGCTATTGTCATTTCTTTCCTAAGCACGTGTAATTCAGCAAGTCCAATTTTGGTTTTTATTTGAAGCTTTTGATTGAAAAATTGGAAGGGCGTATTCTTTACAATCCATTTAAAAACACCAATGCCAATATTTTTATTCAGCGTTTTACTTTGAATGATATTCAGATTTGAGATGCTTTTGTAGTATGCCGTTTTCATCAAAATAGCATTTAAAATCAACCCGACTAACCAAGATATAAATACAATTGAAATACCGAAAGTTAAATGTTTGATAATCATATTTTATCCTGTTGCTTTGAAAAACACTTCGAGTTTCTTTTCGTCAAGTTTTCCGACGTTTATACTCCTGCAAAGATAACTCATAAACAGAATGAATAATGGTGTGTCGACGTGAAAGCGGAGCAACGTGCCTGAATTTTATCAATTACTCATTTGGGAATTCAGTAGGGACCGCCATGAAAATTAACTGCTTAAGGTATCGATACAAAGGCATTATAAGACCCAAGCTAAATAGCCTGAGCGAATCTCATTGCGAGCTGTTTACGTTTACCGAAAAGTGCCCAAATGGAAACCTTGATATCATTCATTTCCATCAAGATTTGGAGAGCTTGAATTGGTTCACTCCCTTTTTTAGGGAAACGGGAACGCCAGCCCATAGTTTTTTCCCTGAATAACGGTCACTTTTCTGCTCATTCAGACTAATCAGTTGATAGTTTGTGTTTTCGAGCGGAGTAAACCATTCTGGAAACTGATTGATTCTGGTCCAGTCAAATGGCATATTCATGAACGTTTTATGCCTTGGTGAATCAAATTGTAATTCTCCTTGCCAATCTTCATCTACCGTAACACTGATCATCAAATCATCACCATTCATTACGGCTCCTACTTTCATGTCTGACCGCCATGGTTGGACAGTCATGCCTTGGGTTTTCCAAAGACAATACATGATGGTGGTTCTGGCAAAGTTTCCGTCACCATGCCAGCCTTCAATTACACCCGAACCCTGCCACTTCAGACTATTGGCTCTGTGGTTGGAATCCTGCATAGACCACATCACTTGAATTTCACTGTCAATCCACTCTGCTGTGGAAGGTATACGCTCTCTGGCATATAAATTTAAGGATCCTTCAATGGCATCTGCATAGCCATCTGACGAACCCTCTTCCCAATCAAAGTTTTTGTACTTTTCATTGAGTACACTCAAACCTTTCAAAGTAGCCGTCCTATACTTTTCGACTGAATCAATCTGATAAACGGTGTAAAAGGCATCAAAAATATAACCAAAAGTATCTGCAGTTCCATCCCATTTTATATCTCCATTCTTTGGGTTTATGGCATTATAAAAAAGTCCATCTTCATTCCTGCCAACTTGTAATATGCGATCGAGCATCGCATAAATATGGGGTTGATATGCTTCTTTCTTTTTAATATCTACAAAATTTACAGAAGCATATAATTCACAAAGCCCTGAAATAACCTCACATCCGTGGTCTCTTAATCTTAGAATCTCAGAGTTTCTGGTAGGATGCTTATCCCCTAATAAATAGAAGTCGCCCAACCGTATTGCCCAGTCTAAATACTTTTGTTCCCCGGTCATCCAGTATACTCTAGACAATACCTGTAACATCTCACCATTGAGTTCCGCGTTGGTAGAAACAATATTTCCATACTTTGTCTCCACGGGTGCATGCTTCCATATGTCATCCAGTATGGCAATCATCCTCTCTGACCATGGACTTTTTCCTAGCCATTCTGTGAGCGGCAGCAAACCATCTTTGATATATTCTGATGAGCCAAATAAAATATCATGTAAATCGGGTTCGGTCGTAACAAAACCCTTTTTGGAGAAGGAATAAGTATCTGGTAAACGGTCAATGCGTGAAGTTAAACGGGTTTCCGTTTTAAGTATATCCAACATTCTCCCTTCAAAAAGTTTTCGGTCGGTTAAGGCAGCGGTCAATACCATGAATGGGTAGTTATCGGCAGCGGCATCCTTGGCATTCCAGATGTCTGTATTTTCTGCTAGGTTTTTAGGAATGAGTCCCGTTTCGGGGTCAGCGTATTTAAGCCAATCATCCACAAAACGCCGACATCTTTCATAGCCCTCATTGACCAATATGCCATTTGATTGAGCTTGTTTTAAGGCCAATGCCTCGGAGTCAGAAAGGGTGATTTTGCTCGTACAGGAAAAAATAAGCAAAAAGCTAAAACTGATAATGGCATAATAAGTTTTATTCATGGCTGGGTTTTAGGGTATTTTTCTACACCACCAGACGGCAGTCTTGTAGTGTGCTTTGAATGGTGAATTTAGTTCTTTCAGAGAATAATCCCAAAGCGTGTATGCCAACCGACCATGGTGGCCTAATGATTTCCAGATATCGTATAGCAGAATCCACTTTCTCTTAGTTTAGCGGTGCTGTAGCAGTTTTATTTCTTACGCTGTTGGAAGAGCCATTTTGGCATGGTTTCTCCTAAAATCGTTGTAGTAAAAACATTGCCGTGTGTCGTTCCTTTTAGTTTCCAAAAGCGAACATTTTTGTTCAATTCCTTATAAAATTGTTCATCGCTATCGATTGGATTTTCGGTGTCGTCTATGCCGTGAATTAACCAAATAGGTATTTCGGTCAAATCTGGCAAATTGTCAAACTGTGGAATTCCTGAAATGCTAATGCCTGCCGCAAATAAATCGGGTCTTGCCGACAAGGAATTTATTACGGTTGAAGCTCCCATTGAAAATCCAACGACATAAATGCTGTTATTGTCAATATTCAAATTTGATTTAAGCGAGTCAATAAGTTCTAATACGGAATTTAAACAAGGTCTCGGTACCGAATAAAGCACATTTCTTGTTGTGCTATCCATGACATAGTCTGAAGAACGGGTTGGGAATTGTGGGGCCAAAACATAAGCCGGATACTTATTTTGAATTTCAGGACTGGCAAACAGCTTTGGTAATATCCCTAAATGAGAGGTATTGTCGGTCCCCACTGGTCGTCCTGAACCATGATAAACTACCACTAATGGATATTTTTCATTTGTCTTTTGTTTGGGCCTAAATAAACGATACTTGATTTCAATTTGCTCCTTACCTCTAAAAGAAGCGGTATCAAAAATATCGTTATCCAAACTTCTGATTTTGAAAATCTCTTGTTTCGATAAAGTGGTATCCGCGTTATTTTTTAGGACAACTTGCCCGAATTGCTTTTTAGTAGGAGAACAAGCATTCAGGAAGATGATTGAAGCTAAAAATATCCTTGTCATTATTATGTTTCTGTCCGTTTGGGTGGGCTTAAAATTGTTGCCAACGGTTTGACGCTTTAAGTACATCGGGAATTTGAAGTACAAACACCCTTTTTATGAAAACTCATCTTATCGGTTCGTTCCCTTTCTTGTCAAGCTACTTTTTTAAGATTAATATTATGGTAACAGTCGCAATTAATACAAGTCCACACACCACAAACAAAAGCGTTTTTATCGATTTTAATTCCTTTTCTTGGTTGTCTAACCGTTTTGGAAAGTCAATATTTAAAATGGTTTTAGTTAAGCTTTCGGACGCTTTTATTAGAGCTTTATGTGGATGTAAAATACTCTCCACATTGTTTGTAACACTTTCTATGTGTGTTGCAAAAGAAGTTTGAAGTTGAACCGAAGTTTCAACTGCTTTTTTTGCAACAAGTTTTGATTGGTTAATGTGCTCAACTGCACTATTAAGTTTAGCAACTTCTTTATCCATTGCCTTCAAATTATCGTCCAATTCTTTAAACATAATATTCTTTTAAGATTTTATTATTATAATTTTTAAAATTATTTAGGGTTTGTTTTGCCAATACATTTTGGATATTTTTAATATGGCTGTCCAAACAGTTCAAATCTCTGTCCTGGATGTAACGTGTTACTTTATTGATTATATTATCTAACTCCTCAAGAGTGAAGTCGTTATCAATAATGTATAAATCTTTGGTTCGGTTCAGAAGTTCAGAATTATCAAAATTGTTAATCATCGTTGCAGAATAATATTGCATTAATGAAATTACTGGGTTCTTGTTGTAGGATTCTAAACTCCTTCTTGCCGAATTTTCAAGCTGTCTTAATTGGTCATTGTTAATAGCTTTGTTTGCAAAATGCTCAAATACAGAAAAGTCTAATTTACTTCCAAATTCAGTTATTTCTCTAATTTCATCTACAAATTGCGAATCAAAATAGTCATTCACAATTTGTAAAAATTCTTTGTTCCCTAATTCTTCAGCTTCTTGTCTGCTTAAATTAGTCATAGATAAAGTTTTGAAAATAGCTTTATCTATTGTGTCAGCCATATTATTTAATGCAGTTTCTCTTTTGCTAAAAACATTGTCGTATGTAAAATCAATTAATGTGTTTATGCAATTTCTCAATGCTGTTCTTTGACCGCCATTTCGAGCATTTTGCATTAAAGATGCTACATAGTTTTCTGGGTAATACCTTTTGAAGTGAGTATATAGATTTTGATATATTTCTTCGGCTGTTTGATTTTGACAAATAGCATTTATTGATTTTGCACCATAGTCAATTGTATAGTCTTTTACTACACCTAAAATTGATAAACGATAAATAATTTTGAAAGTATCTTGCTCTTGTCTCACTTGTTTAAAAAACTCTTTCAGTTCATCTGTTTGTTGTGTTGAAAAATTAATTGCTTTTCCGTGTGTTCTTTTATAATTGGTTTTGAGATTATTTATAAAATCATTATCGCTTTGGCAAAAGTTCGTAGAATTTTTGACCATTGCATATTCAAAAGAAGGATTGAAGTTTAGATTAAGATATTCTAATGTTTGCTGAACGCCATTATTCTCTAATCCAATAGTTATTACACTCGTTTGATTGTTTGGAATTTGACTTATAATAAATTCAATACCTTGTTTTTCAGGTGTAACATTTACAACTTGTAACCATTCTAAAAGATTTAGGTTGTTTGGTTTGTTGTCTCTGACAAATTGTGTCATTGAGTTTAATAGTTGAGTTGCTTCAACTTCTGAACACATATTATTTCCGTTGGTTTCAGATATAAGACCATTAAATCTAATTCTGCCATAAGTTTGACCAAATTCGCCACCATTTATGTAAATCATTGTTGGATTAGGATTTGGAAACGGTTTTCCAAATCTTACCTCACGACCTAAATCTGAAAAAATAACATCTTGGGTTTGGTCTTTATTTGATGTGTGAGGAAACGTAATTCTGTCTAATAATTCAAGTGTAATACTTTTTTCATAATCACTACCTTTAAATGAATTAAACAAAAATGTATCTTGGATATTTCGGGCAACAGAAACGTCTTTACCCTTTGAATTTAGTACTAATAAATTGTTGCAATGTAAAACATAGCAAACTGCATTTTTTCTATCTCGACCGGCACGACCTGCTTCTTGATAAAATCCTTCTATTGAAATTGGGTGAGTAATATGTAAAGTGAAACGAATATTTGGTTTATCAATACCCATTCCAAACGCTTTGGTTGCAACTAATAGTGTGATTTTGTTGCTTTTGAAATCGTCTTGAACTTGTTCTAATGAAGAACTATCTCCACTACCATAATATTCGCCAATTAAATGTGCAACATCTGGAAATTGTTGCCTTAAATAATTTGCAATGTATTGAACACCCGATGGCATTTTGTCGGTAGAATGTGGACAAAATATAATTCCACAATTTGAATTATTGCCTTGATATTTAATGAAATCAGAAAATGAGTTTGCATTACATTCTCGCAAATGAGGTTCGGAAATTAAATCATTCTGTAAAACATTTAAAAGTCCTTGTTTCTTCGCTTCAAAGACAGAATTGTGTAATGTCCAAAAGTCTGTGCCTGCACCAATTTTAATTGCAGGAATATTTTTGATTTTAAACTTTAATTCTTCTCTTTCTAATTTTTCTGGTCTTACAATATCACTATTGTTTTGTAATCCTACTTCTCTTTGAACATCACTCAAAACGTCAAAAGATGCTGTTCCTGTAAGTCCTAATGTTGGAATTGTTTCTCCATTATGCCCTGAAAAACAAAATGCTCTTGAATTATCTCCAAGTTTTAAATATGCTGTTCTAAAATCGTGTCCCCATTCTGAAACACAATGAGCTTCGTCAATAACACAAAATGCAAAATTTTTATTTCTTGCTCTTACATTTCCTATTTTATTTCTGAAATCATTTATTACAAATCGTTCAGGCGACACAAAGGCAAATAAGTAATTGCCGTTTACAAATTTATTTGTGTTTTCTTCTTTTTCTTTGGCCGATAAAGTTGAGTTTATATAAGTTGTAGCATCAATGAAAACATTTTTAAGGTTTTCATTTTGGTCTTTCATTAATGCCTTAATTGGGTCAATAACAATTATTAAACCTGCTTGCAAAAGCGATGCAACTTGATAAGTCAATGATTTTCCTGCACCTGTTGGCAAAAGTGCAATTGGGTTTCTTTTTTGTAGTGCCTTAGATAATATTTCTATTTGCCCTTCTCTGAAACTTGTTTTTCTGAAAAATGATTGTAAGAAAAAATTAAGGTTTTCAGTTCTATCATCTTCTTTGTTTTCAGGTACATTTTCGTACTTAATAAATTTATGAAAGTTAAAAGTTCGAGTATATTCTGTATGATGAATAGAACGAATTACAATTGTATTTTGTGCTAAACTTTGAGTAGGTCGATTAAGAAAAGTTGGGTAATTGAGAACAGAAATATCAATAACTAAATCGTAATTGCGAAAGTCTGAATTAGCATTGAAGATTTGACAATTATTATCAACATTGAGTTTTGCGTTAGCAAACTCAATGGTATTAAATATTGTAAGTTCTATATTGGCCAATTTTAATTCTTCGCCATTTTCATTTTGTAATATTGATAAATGCTTTATCTGAATTAGCAAATCTTCAATTGCAATTTTTCCACAAGGAATGTCTCTTTCTATGATTGCAATATTCAGAGTTTCTACATTTCTATTTATTAAGCCACTTTTTAGAGCCTTTAGAAACGCCTTTTGAACTCTTGAAATCCCAAACGTTGAAAGGTGTAATTGTAAATAGTCTAAACCTAATTCATTTGCAAATAGGGGTATTTCAATATTTTGTTTGAAAGTCTGAAAATAAGGATGTTGTAAATAACTACTAATTTTATTAGCTTGTATTGCTGTTAAATTATTGACTTCATTTGTCCAAATTCTTACGGTGTCAAAGTTATTTTGGTCTGCAAAAAAATCTCTTCTTTGGTCTTTTAGTGCTTGTGTTTGTTCCCTGTGTTGTTGTCCATCTATTTCAATTACAATTCCGTTTTTAAATCCATCTGCTTTTGGCAGTTGAATTAGAAAATCAATATTTTGATGAACAAACAAATCTTCTGTTTGTCTTCCTACAACTGACGGCATTGTTCTTTGGAGTTGCAAAAGTTGATTTGTATTTTGTCCAAATCGTGAAATTGTATTTATAAAAAAATCTCTCTCAAATGGGCTTCCTCCGTGGTCTTCCCAATTATTATAAGTGTTTTCAGTATTTAGATCTTGTGTTCTGTTATCAGCAATTACTAAACACTTTAAAAAATTAATAGCATTTGAATTGTCAAAGTCAAATGAAATAGTTCCTATGCCGTTTATTTTTTCAGTTGTTAAATTGAAAATCTTTTCAAATTCTCTTTCAATAAATATGCTTGAAATTGTGGGCAGTCCTCTTGAAATTTGGTTGTCAAGAACTGAAAATATTGGATGTTCAGTTTCATTGTCAGCATTATTTATGGTCGGATTTTGACAATAGAATTTTGATAAGTTAGTCGCTATTTCTAACCAATAGTTTTTGTCAACAGAGCTTTCTATGCTTTTTGCTACTCCTTGTAAAATATGTCCTGCGAAGAATTCTTTCATTTTTTCTGTGGTTTCGTTTTGTGTAGGGCGTCTAGGGTGTCGGTAAACATTATTGAAGTACAATATTTTACTTTCAGGTGCGTCCCCCAATCTTATCGGAATGTTATTGTGTGCAACACCAAAAGCTGTTGTGAATCTACTTCCTCTCAAAACTATTGAATTCATCCATAAAAACAAGTAAAATGCAACCGTTTAATCATTAAAAGGAGCAGGATTCCTTTAAACTTGAAATAGGACAGGAAATTGAGGTGTCTTATCCCCCCAGAAAAAAAGTTTCCCAAATTAACCCACAAACCATAGGAATAATTAAGGGGACAAGAAAGCCAAAGAGCACGGCTTCAAGCTTATCGATTTCTAATTTGGGAAGTTATCATGTGGTTCTTATACGTAAATTAGTTATTAGATGTCAAGCCAAACGATTTATAAGGCCAAACCTAAGCTGCAAATTTAGGAGAGCTGGTTCGCTATTATTTTTACTCACTTATTGAAACATAAATATCCAATTCAGCGTCATTCCAATCTTGACTTCTTTCATCATAAACTTCAAAATCGAACCCAAATTTTAGTTGAATTTCCGAGGTCCAAATTTTTTCCCATGCTTCGGTTATGCAACCCGTCATTACGCCTTTAGCTGTAATTTTTACATATTTTTGAGAAGGAATTTTTAAAGATTCTAAATTTTTAGGAGTTTCCGCATTTTCATCTACCATGCAACCTATGAAATATGAAAAAGGCTTTGTTTCGTCTTTTTCATAGTCAAAATATACCGCATAGATTTCATGGCTTAATTTATTTGGAATAGAGTCGAAAATTTTATCTTTTTCAAATTTCTGCCATAAATCCCCACAATCTTTACCTGATTGATTATTTTTATTTATGGTTTTTTCTTCAAGTTTTAATCCCACTAATTTGAAGTTAGTTTTTTGATATTTTTCCATTCTTACTTTTTTAAATTTCGTTGTAATTGATAAGGTCGAGGATTTTTTAGATGAACATTAACGTGTTTGTATAAAGCTAGTAACGTGTTTTAAACCTGGATTATGCGTTGGGAAATCGTTATGAGTTTTAAAGTGGGATAAATCAGACATTTAAACGAGATGAGCATAGCAGTTTACCCTGAGCTAATGTCCAAGGGCTATGGTGATTGAGTTTAAATGGCTGTAAGCCTGCACTGAGCCTGACCAAGTGAACTGATTTGTGATACCCTGAGTAACACCGAAGGGAAGCAATTTAGCTACAGTCCCGGTAAAATCGGGAGGTTTTCTAATACTTAAACGGGGTTTAATCAAGTCATTATACTCTATTAAAGACTGAAACATTCAAGTTGTTGCCTTAACTTCCTCTTCGTAAAGTCGCATAGCGAGTAAACCATTGCCAACTGCACCGCCTGCTCGAATTGCAGCCGAAATGAAAACTGTTTCAGCAATCTCTTCACGTGTTGCCCCTGCCCGAACCGCATTTTGGATATGTGATTCAATACAATAGGCACATTGCGTAGTAAGAGCCACAGACACAGAAATGAGTTCCCGGTATTTTATAGGAATTACACCATCTTCACGTTCTGCAGTATGTTTAAGTTTAAAGAAAGCCGCGGCTTCTTTAGGAGCTGCACCAACAAGCGTTTCAACAAATGCACGGTCTTTGGGTGTTTGATATTCAGACATAGGATTTATAAAAAGGAGTATTAATTTATGAAAATATATTTTAGACTAAAAAGTGGCTTACTTTGAGCCGGAATGAGTGGCTCACTTTAAACCGGAATATCTACCCAATAGCACCTAAATTCAAATCTAAGCTCCGGTATCATAAACTTTTGTTGAGATTCAGGAAGATAGCATCAATGAAACTAGAAACGGTTTGAAGACCGATAAGTGAATTTCGAGAGGTCAGGTCAGCCTGTCTTCCTATAGGCAGATAAATCGGTAGATTGGAAGCCCCCGTAGAGCGGTTCTGACGAAGGGATCCTTTGAAGTGTAAGTATTCAAGGCAACAGAAAATCAAAATGGGGCTGACCACTCCACCATACTTTTGTAATCCCAACCATATCGCATTGTTCCTGTAACTTCACCGGAGTTGGAAAAAGAATAGTTTGTCTGCTCGAACTGATCAAAAAAGATATCAATCACTAAAATGTTTTCTTTTCCATTCACTATTTCAGTATTTGAAATAACAAAATCGTCAAATTTGTACTTTTGATAAATTTCCGTATCTCCTTCATTCCGAGTGACGATAATTTCTCCTTCATTAAAAACAGTTCCTTGTAGTTTTTCAACAATTATTTTCGGATAAGAAAACAAAATATCGTCAAAATCAATTTTTATGGTTAAGTATTCTTTTGATGGGGCACCATGTACTCTTTCATTATCACCATTTTGCAAAGACAAAGAAACTTCCAAAAGAGGAATGTAATCACCACTTAAGCCCTGAATGGTTGTAGCATCTTCTTCACTAAAAATGGGTTCATTAGCTACCAAATAGGCGTTCTGTGATTGTGAACAAAAGCTAACTAAAAGGAAAATTAAAGTGTATAAGTATTTAATCATCTTAATCAGTATATTCAAAAGTTTCAGTTCTTGTATTTTATTTTTTTCTAACCTTAATAGCTAGCGTAATCAAATGTTTCAATGCTTGTATTTCCATTTTTCTTAACCTTCATTTCTAGCGTTTCGGACACCATCGTAAGCCTAAGTAAAGGTTTATTACCACTAATAACTAATTGTTCAACTTGCTGGATAAAATATTTACCTAAGGTCAATTGCAAATGATCATCGTTAGGATTTGGTGTTCCAATGTCACCTGGAAAAGAGTAAATTATTGCTTCCTGCCCAATATTGTTTCTTGGTGGAGATAGATGTTGATCCAAAATCTCCGGTGTTTTTTCATCAACTTCCAGGAGAATTGTTATTTCAAAATTATTGGGGATTTCAGGACTTGAGTTGTTAAATCCAGTAACATTGAGAAATTCTTTACTCTCCATCCTTATTACGTCCAAGTAATCTTGAAAATTGGCATTAGGACTGTTTCCACTAATATTATTAAATTTTACAAACCTTCTAGCTCCATCCCCCATTATATCCCAATTCCCCCTTTCGGAGCTACGCAAATTATTATCACCATCTCCCGATGGTCCCTGGGGACCTTCAGGCCCGGTATCTCCTTTAGGACCTTGAATTCCTTGATCTCCTTTCACCCCTTGCTCACCTGTAGGTCCTGTCTCACCTTGAATTCCTTGATCTCCTTTGGGACCTGGTATACCCGCTGGTCCTGTTTCACCTTGAATTCCTTGGTCGCCAGTATCGCCTTTCGGCCCTTGCACACCTTGATTCCATGTTTGTCCGTCGAAATACCAAATACCTGAATTAGATTCATCGTTTTGAAATATAATTAAACCCTTTTCGGGATTTAAGATATTTTGACGCTCTTGGCTACTCATTCTAGGAATTAGTAAGCCTTTCGTTTTAGAAGCTATTTCTAAAATGGCACTTGAAGCAGCTTCCGGTTTTTGGCCCGTGGAATCAAATTTGACACCGGTATTTTGAGCAACAAGTTCGAATTGAACGAATAGGAAAAGAAGATAAATGCAAACGAATTTTTTTTTCATGGCTAGCTTTAAGGTGCTAATAGTTTTAAAATTATTTATTTTCTAAATAAATTCCAAAAAAAACTGATTAAGCGGTGTGAGTTACATCAATAGATAGATGAGATTGACCTTAACCTTAACATGATGAGAGTACCTCAATGTTTTAGAATCTTTGACAGATTTTTTCCATGATTCTAAATCAAATCTAAGCTCCGGTATCATAAACGCTTGTGCAGATTCTGGAAGATAGCATCAGCGAAACTTGAAACAGTCTGAGGACGGATAAATAATTTCGAGAGGTCAGGTCAGCCTGTCCTCCTATAGGCAGTTAAATCGGCAGACAAGAAGACCTCACTGAGCGGGCTGAATTGTTTGTGAGGTAAACAAATAAACATCTTCTTAAATCAAGCTAATTCTTAAGATAGCTTTTTCAAAGCTTCAATAATTTCATCAGGTTCAGAACGAGTTCTATAGTCTACGTTAACATAGCTCCATGTTACTACGCCGTCCTGTCCTAAAATAAATGTGGCTGGAATAGGTAATATGCTACCATTGCCATTATTGATTGTTTCTAAATCAAGATTTCTATCTACTCGCATATGTTCCATCAAAAACTCTGGTACTTCCCAAGCAACTCCATACTCTGAAGCCACCTTGGCATCTTGGTCAGACAATACCGTAAAGTCCATATTACTAATTTCACTTTTGCTCATGGAGCCGTCAGGTACTTGTGGACTGATAGCAACTAATGTAGCACCTAATGCATGAATGTCATCTAGTTTAGCTTGCAAAGCCCTAAGTTGAAGGTTGCAGTAGGGACACCAATCACCACGATAAAATGTGACCACAACAGGGCCTTTATCTAATAAGGTTTCTAAGGATATCGATTTTCCATCAGGATTTGGGAGTTCAAATTTTGGGGCTTTTTGGCCAACTTTAATGGCGTCACTACCTTGTTGGAAAGCTTTTGCTTGGTTAATAATATCATCAACGCCTTTCATGAATTCAGGATTAGCCTTTCTACCTGATTCAATTTTAGCATCGGTTAGTTCTTTTAGTTTTTTCATATAAATTAGATTGGGTCTGTTGCCATTCCTAGCTTAGGATTATCGGACAAATTTCGATGTCACATTTTATTTAGCTACAACGTTTTGCCGCTTTCCGTTCATGTGGACTTTTTAGCACAACAATTGATACGAAGAACCGAACTTAAATATACGTAAAATGTGTCAAACGAAGCAGGTAACCTCGTCTGACGCAAAACCGCTGTTATGCGTTCACTCTTTTCTTTTCTCAGTTAGTTCGGTGAGTTAAGAGCCATTTTGTTTCCTTCCGAATCAAGGAATATTGCAAAGTAGCCACTTCCGTCTGCGTGAGCGGTTTTAGGCACTGTTATTTGCCCGCCATTTTTCTCTACTTTGTCAAGTACTAATTGGAGATTTTCTCCTGCATTCAAGTACATTGTTACTCCGTCTGCTGATGGCTTATATCCGTCTGCATGAATTATGACCCCTGTAACCATTTGTCCTTCATAAGGCCATATTCCCATTTGCATTCCTTCAACATCCATTTTTTCTATTTTGATGTCCAACAATGCTTGATAAAAATTAATTGCTCGTGAAATATCCGTCGCTGGAATTTCAAACATGGAAATGTAACTTTTCATATTTTCTACTTCTGAATTTGTTAATGTGTCTTTTCTCGTTCCTTCAGAATTTGTTTTGTCCGAATTGGAGCATGAAACAAAACAAATTGCAGAAACCAACGTAGCTAAAATTATTTCTTTGACTGCCATTGACTATCTAATTTTAATTCAAAATTAAATGTTAGAAAGAAGCCGAAATAGTAGAAATGCGACACTGCAAAACCTATTTATAGAAAAGGGCAGATAGAGCCATATGTTCATTGTCTAAAAACTCCTTTGGTGTAAGCCCAACAAGGTCTTTAAAATCTTTTATGAAGTGATTTTGGTCGAAATATTCACGCTCGTAAGCAATGTCTGTCAGTGTTTCTGATTTTTTGTTGAGCAACAAATTTAAAGTTGTTTGCAGTCGAATAGCTTTGCCTAACTGCTTTGGGCTGATGCCAATTTGTTTTCTAAAATGCCTTTCAAGCTGTCTTCTCTTTGAAACGTCATCTTTCAAAATAACATTTATGGGAGTCGTTCCGTTTGTTTTGAGAAGAGCATCAACGGTTGATTTTACAATAGTACTAATCGTATTTTTTTCGTAAAGTCTCTTTAGTAGAAAGGTTTCGATAATATTCATTCTTTGTTCAGAATCTATAGCCTGAATCATTTGTTGCTCTAATTCATAGGCTTCTGCTTGTCCGAAAAGTTCTGAAATAGGTGTTTCCTTGTCAACCAATTTTTCCAGTGGTGTATTTACAAAGTTTACAAATCCAATAGGATAGAAACAGATTGCGAAAGTGTCAACATTACCAACGGGTAAAATGTAATATGATTTTGTTCTCTGTCCCATGACCATTGCATTGGGATGAAGGATAAAGTCTGTTTCCGAAGTGTATCTTTTAATCTTGTCGCCAAAATTGAAAGTCATTTCTATGCAGCCGTCAGGTACGATTTTTTGCTTTTGATTTTTTGGGTCAAAAGGCACTTCCAAAGTCCAATAAAATTTTACTATGGATTTTAAGTCTTTATGTGGTTCATATGTCTGATAGTTCATTTACACTTGGTGTTTCATAGCGTGACGCATATCGCTTGTGTGAGCCTTGAATGGCGAATTTAGTTCTTTAGCGGAACAATCCAAAGGGTGGAAGACTGGGCGTCGCCGTCCTATAAGCGTGGGAGTGGATACCCCGACTCTTTGAGGTCTTCTTGACCGCAAAACTGTGTACCTTACGCTTCAAACCGCTTATGGTTAATTTTGTTACCATTAGAAACTATATTCAAATCTAAGTTCAGATATCTATTTAATTATGAATACTTGTGCGGATTATAGAATGTAGAATAGTGAAAACTGTTATGGAAACTGGATAATTAAGTTTTGGGAGGTCTAACCTACTTTTTGCCAGACAGAAACAATTCACAAAGTGGGAAAAACCATAATGGATGTCAAGCCAGAGGATTTAAAACGTCTAACTTAAGCTACATTTATCCGCCTTAGAAGGAAGCTTAGGAGAGCAGACTGGCTGCAGTTTTTATTTATCTGTTCCAAATTCAAGTTGTCGCAGGTATTCTTTTTCATCAAAATATCCGTTTGATTTTTGAATTAATCCTTTATTTATAGTCCACTCCTCAAATCCACTAATTTTAACTTTCTTGCCAGTTCCATTTGGTACATCATTTGTGCCAGTGAGTGTCCAATAGAATCGTGTTTTGTCCGATTTTGTAACTAGACTATCCATTGAAACAACCATATCCGGAAAAGCTTCCATAAATCCTTTCGCAACATTTGTAATTGCGGCAGTACCTTTTGCTGGTGAGTCCTCATTTATCTGTAGAACTCCATCTTCAGCGAAAAAAGAGGAAACAAAATCAGGTCTTTGGCTACACCATACCTGTGCATAACTCTTGGCAAAAATGGCTATATCAAATTTTTGAAGTTCTTCTGGTAAGGCTGTATTAGTGAATGAGATATTAATGAATTTCCATTCACCATCTTCCTTTATTAAGGTGAAATTGTCTATGTTATTTGTCCGAGGGACACCATATTTATGTAGTGTAGCATCAGCCCAAACAAAAGCAATTTCGCCCTTATTTATAAGGATTTTGTATTCCTTCACGGGTTCGTAAAAGGGCTTGCGTTCTTGGCCTCGTTTTTTTTGTGTTTCAAAGTATTCGGCAATTGGGATAACGGAGTTTTTCGAAACACCATCTCGTATTATGGCACTTGCCAAGTTTGCTTTGTCTGAAACTATGGAATCCAAGGTCTTAAAGTCAGAATTACCTACTGCAAACAAGAGTTTTTCTACAAGGGCTATTAATTCTAGTTCCTCTGGATTCCAGGTGGGACCTTCTACCACCTTTTCGGTCTTATTTGATTTGGATTGACAGCTAAAAAATAAGCTAGAAACCACTACAAGAGTTAATATGACAATACTCCATGTTTTTTTCATAAATAGATTTTTTAATTGTTGTCAAAGGTTAGTATGTGAAAAGTAGAAGCTTGTGATTTTCAGTTAAGTAAACTCGAGTCAAAAGCTTTGACTTTATCTGGCCTATTTTTTACCGTTTTTCTTAACCACGATAAAATAACTAGATGCACCTTTATAAATCTTCTCGGAATCAACAGTCTGAAAATTTCCATTTGTGATTAAGTCATCTAAATCAGAACTTTTAAGTCTTCTTATAGGAATTGGGATTATTCCAATTGCACACATTATTTGAACAAGTCGAATTTGCAAACCAACTAAAAAAGACAATTTACCTCCTAAACAAGGTGTCACAGAAATAAACAAACCATCAGGTTTTAATAATTCGTGTATTCTTTGTACAGCATCATTGGGATTAGGAATAGTGTGCAACATATTGAAAGCTAGTATTCTATCATAAGATTCTTTTTTGTGTTTTTCATCAAAAATATCCGTTTGAGAGAAAGTTACATTTTCAATTTTTTTATCGACTGCCTTTGCTTTAGCAATTTCAATCATCTTTGATGATATGTCAATGGCGTGTATTTCTTTAACATAGTCGGCAATTTCACAAGATACTGTACCCGTTCCACAGCCATAATCTAAAACAACATTACTTTTTTCTAAATACTTTTTAGCGTTTTTTCGAGACTTGCTATGAATATATTCAAAACGTTCTTCTGTTTTGTCGTAGTTTTTTGAAGCACTATCCCAGAATTTTGATGATTTATTCATTCGTTGTAATTTCTTGTTGTTTGTCATTGGCTATAACATTGTGTAGATGCATTTTCTGTCCGAGTAGCGTCCCCCGATAGCTATCGGGATGTTATTGTCCAGACTTCTTTTAGTTCTAATTTGAAAACTTATTATCAAAAATATCGAAATTATCCATGAAGTTTAATTGCATCCGCTTTTTGAGGTCTAGGAAGTTTGTCCTCCTAACGGTGGAGACAGAAGGCCTTACAGTGTGGGAAAATTGAAAATTATAGCTGCAGAAACTCCTTCTTAAAACACAAATAACAAACGAGTTCAATTGAATCCCTCCCGATAGCTATCGGGAGCAAATATCTGGGTGCTTGAGCTCAACATAGGCTCAGATGAACCGAAGCCCTACTTCGCTGTATTCGGTCCTAATTGTTAGCTGCAGTAATTTTCAGTATTCAATTCAGGATATAAAATTTGAATTAGTAAATCACAGTCAAATTTTGCGTTGGGTCTTTCTTCATAAAAAGCAGTTACTTTTTTTCTAAATGTTCCTTTTCTGTCTAATTCGATTAATTTGTTCCAAATTCCGTAATGTTTAAATGCCAATTCTATATAATCCCAATATTCTTGATATGAATGAACTGCGTTATTCGCAAAAGCAATCCATTGATTCGATTTATATCCAAACCCAATAATTTCATTTATTTTCGCACTTTCAATTGTGCAGATTAAGTTCCGATGTTCAAATAATTTGTCTATCAGATACTTGCTGTTAAGTTTAGTGGATAAATAATGTAGTAATATTTCCGATTGTTTTTCTTTCTCTATTGGATACCATTCTTTAATAATTGATTCGTCTGTTTTTGTGAAAATATAACCTCTTTTGAGTATAAGTTTTGATAAATACTTTCCGTGTTTAATTTCTTTATTTCCAAATAGGGTTTGGAAAAGGCTTTTTTGTTCTTTAGACTTTTTATTTACGTCTATCTCAAGTAAGTGGCAATTAAGCATAAATTCTAAAAACGGATAATTATTTCTTTTTGCGATTGAAAACCATTTATGAATTTTAGGCTCATCTTTATCATCTTTAAATGCGTTTGATTCATTAAGTATTTTTAATTCATATTCACTTAGTTTAAAAATTCTTTCTTTTATGGGTTTAAAATTGAAGGATTCGGTTTTCCATAAATATCTTAAATCGTCAATTATTTCATTTGATTTTTCCTTTGCGTCACTTAACTTTCTTGCTTTTATTCTTTCAGTTTCTTCTTTTTTAGATTTCTCAATGTTTATTAATCTCTCTTTGTCTTTTAACTCCAACTTCATTCTAAAGTCGAAAAAATAAGCTTGGTAAGATTCTTTATCAAATTTCAATTGAGAAAGACCGATTGATTTTTCAATCCATTTAGTTAGTAGCTTATTGTCATTAACTAAAAACGGGAATTTATATGTGCAAAGAAGTCTGAAGTCATTTGTGCTTTCGTCTAATTTAAAAAAGTTTTGATATTCAGTTAAGTACTTTATATCTCGTTCAGTTTGATTTTGACCTTGAACATTAAAATTGTCCAAAATCCATATTAGATACATTCCATTACGCTTATAAAATTTATAACGACTAATTATATATCTTAATGATAAATCGGAAAGTTGGATTTCAAAAACAAGCTTTTTGCCTTTATAAATGCAGAAGACATCTGGTTTTCGTTTCTCATTATTATCAATGATAAATCTATCATCCACATTTATCGAAGAAATTCCGTCTATTTTTGAAATCCTTTGAGCAATTTTATTTTTTAGCTCTTTATGTCTATCACTTTCTTTTGATTTATAGATTTTTGTTAATTCCTCAGTTTCTTTAGGCGAAAGCTTTGTGTCTTTTAATAGGCAATAATCAGCATTGGGTTGATGCTTAAAATGAAGTCGGTCATATTTACTTGTAGAAACATTTAGTTTTTGCGAGCATTCGCAACAGTACAATTCAACTTCATCTTTGTGAAATTGTCTACGGACTTCAAACCCACTTTTTGCAGTCTCAAAAACCTCATTTGCTTCAAGAATTTCGCCTGATATTTTGTCATAGGCTACTTTTATTGTTCTCTCAAACGACATATTTTGAATGATAGGTTTAGATTGTGACGAACATTAGTTTAGACAAATTTTCTGTCCAAGTAGCGTCTCCCAATAACTATCGGGATGTTATTGTCCAGACTTCTTGTAGTTCAAACTTGAAAACTTATTATCAAAAATATTGAAATTCTCCATGAAGTCTAATGGAATCCGCTCTTTGAGGTCTAACCATTTTGTCCTCCTATCGGCGGATAAATTGGCAGACAGAACACCTTACAGAGTGGGAAATACAATAATGATGTCAAGCCAGAGGCTTTTAAAACGCCTAACCTAAGCTGGAAGCTTAGGAGAATGGATTTTTAAAATTTAATGTCTTCACTTTTTTCTTTAATAATATCTTTTTGGGTTTCTTTTATTAGTAATTCAAGCAGTAATGTTTTAAGGTCGATGTAATTGACAGATAGCGTAGTTTCATAAATTATCAAATTCCCTTTTCGTCTTACAAAGTCATATTTATCGATGAAATTATTGTTAATTAGAGCTTGTTTTAGACCCTCATCTTTTAATTGTTCTGAATTCTCTTTTATTTTATCCTCAAGCCAATTCGATTTATTATTTCCATAAACTCCGTTCCATTTTTCAAACGGAACAATATTTAATTTTATTAAAACTCCATTTTTGTTGTAAAAGGGTTTAATAAAATATTTTCCTTCTCCAGTTATTGTTTTTCCTGATTTTTCTGTCGAAATACTTGTGTTAAAAGTGTAACCTGAACCAAGGTTAAAAGTTTCAGCATAAACTGACATTCTATTCGAGTTAGAATACTCAAGAGTCTTACCTTCTTTCCTTAATTTTTGAATATGATTTTTGTAATCAGATTTATTCATTCCAATTGTAAATCCTAGAAATAGGGTGTCTTTAGAATGAGGTGTTGTTTTAATCAGACTATCAAGTAATGTTTTGTTTGAGTAGTCAACAGTTTGTATTCTTATGCTTTGTTTTTTTTGAGAATTTTCACACGAAGTCAAAATTCCAATTGTTATGATAATTCCTAAGAGTATTTTTGATTTCATAAAAAAATGTTTTCAGCTTATGTATCCGAACAAAAGGTGTTTAAACTATTTCTAAATCCGCACGAATCTAATAGCTTTTTAATGAATATTAAGAGTTTGTTACCATGTGGGTATAAAATTAATATATATGAAAGTTTGACTGAAAGGTGTGTTTTATGGTTCTATAGAAATTCTACCCATTTAGTTGTCGTATATCTACTTCTACCCAAAACTAGCAAAATTATGAGTAGAATCAAGCAAAATATACCCACCTATTGAAAATTGTCAAAAGGGTTTAAATCTGATAAACTTAAATGTATAAATCCTAACTCCCCAAAGCCTCTAAAATCACCTCGCAAGCCACATGAATTTGTTCGTCGGAAATGGTTAGGGGAGGGGCTATTCGCATGGCGTTGTCGCAGTAGAGAAACCAGTCGGTTATTACGCCATTTTCTATGGTGCGGTCTATCACCGCTTTCATGTATTCAAAGTCAGAAAGCTGTACGGCCAGCATAAGTCCCATGCCACGTACTTCCTTAATTTCGGGGTGTACCAGCAGGCTTTTAAAAAGCTCGCCTTTGCGTAGGGTTTCGCTGTGGTCTATTTCATCATGTAGGATGTTCACCGTGGCCAGTGAAGCCGCACAGCTCACAGGATGCCCACCAAAAGTGGTAATATGCCCCAAAATAGGATTATCGGTCAGCACACTCATAATTGCTTTAGGAGCCATAAAAGCACCTATCGGCATGCCGCCGCCCATGCCTTTGGCAGACAGTAAAATATCGGGTACTACGCCATATTGCTCAAAAGCCCAAAAAGAACCCGTACGTCCAAAGCCATTCTGTATTTCATCAAAAACCAGCAAAGTGCCTGTTTCCTTACAGCGTTTGCCCAATGCCGTAATATAGGCTTGCGAGGCAGGTCTTACGCCGCTTTCACCACCCACAGGTTCGTAAAACACAGCGGCGGTTCTTTCGGTAATGAGGTTTAAATCCTCAAACTGCTCACGGGCTATTTTGCGTATATCGGGTAGGGTAGGTCTAAAGTTTCTTTTAAAGGCCTCGTCTCCTAGGGAGAGTGCCCCTTGAGTGCTGCCGTGGTAGGCATTATGAAAAGCTATAATTTCTGTTCTTCCCGTATATCTTTTGGCCAGTTTCATGGCACCTTCTACGGCTTCTGTGCCAGAGTTGGTAAAATATACATTGTCTATGCTTAAACCACTGCTTGTTTTAAAATGGCTTAGTGTGTCGGTAAGGGCTTTGGCTAATAGCACTTGCGGGCTTTGCACATATTCGCCATACACCATCTGGTGCAGATATTGGTCTGCTTGGTCTTTAATGGCCTGTACCACTTTTGGGTGCCTGTGGCCCACATTACTAACGGCTATTCCCGCTATGAGGTCAATGTACTTTTTTCCAGACTTGTCTATCAAATAAACCCCCTCGGCTTTGGTAAATTCCAGTGCCAGCGGAAAGTCGCTCGTTTGAGCCATATTTTCTAAGAAGACTTGTCTTAAGTGCATGGTCGTCTAATCTGTTTCAAAAAATGCGGAGCTGCCGCCTACCCAGTCAAAATCTTTATTATAATCTACTCCAATCATCTCTCCTTGGCTTAGCCTAGCCAAGTTGGTCATTAGCCTTGGGTTTCCTTTATCTTCTGGCCAAATGTAAAGTAGGCGAACTTCTGCTTTTATAAGGGTGCCATCTGGCTTTTTAACAATCGGCTCGTATTGTACTTTTCTTTGAAGCAGGTAGTTCTCCTTGTCTTTTATGCTGTCTAGTTTTTCTTCCGTAGGGTGTAGGTCTACGCCATGTCCCGCAAAAGAGAAAAGTGGCTTAAGCACATAGTTGTTCAGATCTTCTGGGTATGCTTTTAAAGCATCCAAATATTTGCTTTCGGGGATGTACTTTCCTTTAAGCAAAGGCATACAAAACTTACTCACCCTATAAAACCAGTTTGGATGCGTAATCCATTTTAATTTAGCCTTTTTTAAGAAGTCAATACGGACTTTTAGCTCAGGGTAATTTTGCTCAATATCGTCAAAAATAATCCTGTTGTATATCCGGTCTATCCTGATTTCCTCTTCGCTGTTTTTATAGTAAAGATGCTTCCCTTTTAAGAAAACTTGGCTCAGGCAAACGGTGTCTATGCCCCAGTAGGTTTTCGTGATTTCAAAATCCAATTTGGTTTTTTGCTTACTGGGGTAAACTTCCAGTAAAATGGTATTTTCTGAAGATTTTCCCTTTAGGATTTTCTCCATTTCATTGATATAAGAAAAGGCGTTTAACTTATTGAAATAAGGAGAAAAGCTGTTGGATATAGCAAAAAACTTCTTGTATTTACCTGCCAAATAACTCTGGTAGGCAAACAGGCTTGGGAAGCCTTGCAGCTCTATCAGTTGCGGTTCTAGCTCTCCGTCTGCAGATTTCGCAATGGCAAAATCTATGGACAAAAAATGAGGATTTTTAGATTCTCCGTTAAAGCGGTATTCTGCAGGAATGGCCTTTTCAGTTTTGGCTATAAAGTCGTCTTTTTTGATACCATTGATGACGTCGTTTGCCGCCATTAAAAACTTAGACTTAAGTTCTCTGGTAATGAAAATGGGACTTTCGGCTATTCTAAAATCTAAGGCTCCCGGAAACTCGCTGTTGATCTCCGAAATCATGCTCTCATATTTCTCTGTAGAGAAAGAGGCGTTAAAGCTTTCGCGTTCTTTTAGATGCATTATTGCTGACTAGATATAATGAGCTGCGGAACATTTTTGATGCTCTGCAAAGCATGATTTAAAAATCTTGGAATAATGACGGATTCCGTCAATAGTATTTTGTCTGGGTCGTCAAGTTGCACTATCATCTCCTCATACTTTTCTTCTCCGTGCTCATTTACCACTGCTAATTTCTTGTCTGATTGTAAAAAATAACGCTGCATGCCTTCGGCATCTGCTTCTGGATGAAACTGAACGCCCACCACCTCATCTGTGAGCCTAATACCCATAATAGCTCTTTCTAGCGGAATGTGCGGTCTTATCTTTTCCAATGCCAGTATTTTGGCATTCATTTTTTCCAGCTGCTCTGTATTGGGCTGAATGACCTGATAATCTCTAGAGTCCACGGCCCAAAAAGGGTCTTCTAGTCCTTCAAACAACACCTCGCCTTTGGCTTCTGGCGTTTGATGAATAGGCATAACGCCAAAAGAGGTAGATTTTCTTTCACATACCAGTCCAAAACCAAAACGCTGAACCATCAACTGGAACGAGTGACAGATAAGAAACAAGTGCTTTTTATGGTCGTTGACTTTGTTGTGATTTAGTACGGCATCTAAGAAATTAAAAAATTTGGTTTCCCATTGAAAACCTTGGATTATCGGACTTCCAGGGCCTCCGGTAGAGATAAAGATGTCGTAAGCCTCTATTTCTGGAAGTGCTGCATCTCCTCTTACATCAAAGATATCGTAGTTTCCCTTTATATTTTCTTGAGACAGAAATGCTCCTAAAAGCATCTTAATGCATCTCATTCCCTCATTGGGGTAGCCATCGTAAAGGTCGAGTATGGCTATTTTTACTTCGGTAGACATTGATTTAAGCTCTTAATTCTGTTACGCTACAAAGGTCGTTATTTTTGGTTCAAAGACCGAATTTGGTTTCGTCTATTATGTAGTCCACTACACTTTTAAGATCTCCGGTTTCATTATACACAGCCAGTTGCCTGTCTGCACCTGTACCATTTTTCATAATTTGGTGTACATATTCCACTTCTTTTCTAGAGCCTAAATCGTCTAAAACATCGTCTATAAAATGAAGGAGCTCATGTACCAAATCTTTAAAAGGTACTTCTATTTCCTTTCCAAAATCTATCAAATTGGCATGAATGCCGTCTCGGGCAGCACGCCATTTATTCTCGGCTATCAGTATGCGTCTGTAGCTTCTAAAGCTAAGATTTTCTTGTCTTATTTTGTGCAGCTTCGCAATGAGTGCCTGCATAATGGCCGCCAAACAGATGGTTTCGTCTAACCTCATGGGCACATCACAGATACGGTATTCTATGGTAGGGTAGAAGGGGTGCACCCTGATGTCCCACCAGATTTTCTTGCCGTTGTCAATGCAATTGGTTTTTACCAAAAGATTCACATAATCATCATATTCGGCTGCAGAACCGAAGTAATCTGGAATTCCTGTCCTCGGAAATTTGTCGAAAACCTTGGAGCGATAAGACATAAAACCGGTGTCTCTGCCACACCAAAAAGGCGAGTTGGTACTCAAAGCATGAATATGCGGAAGGAAATATCTTACCTCATTCATGATTTTTATGGCTTCTTGGCGGTCTTCTATACCTACATGAACATGCAGACCAAAAATGAGGTTACCACGAGCCACGTCTCTCATTTCATTGATGATTTCGTCGTAGCGTTCATCCACGGTGATGAGTTGGTTCACCCAGTCAGAAAACGGGTGTGTACCAGCCGCCGCCACTTTGAAGTTCTTTTCTTCGGCGAGGCTGATCACATTATTTCTTAGAAACTGCACTTCTTCTCTAGCTTCCGCAATGTTCTGACAGATGTTGGTACCCGTTTCCACCACGGCCTGGTGCATTTCTTGTTTGATACGCTCCTGCAGAATCACCTGACCTCTGTCTACAATCTGCGACATATGAGATTTCAATTCCCGTGTTTCCGGGTCTATAATCTGAAATTCTTCTTCTATGCCTAGGGTGAATAATGACATTGATTTGTTAATAGCGTTTAAAATTTAGATATATATAAAGAAGTCCAAGAAATATTAAATTCTTAAGTCAGTGGAGCATTGAATCATTCACCTTTAACCTTTAACCAATAACCCATTGAAATATTGGAAAAAGAATAATTAAATCATTGAACCATTAAAACATTGAATCATTGTAACCATTAACCAATAACCCATTGGAGCATTGAATCATTTTAACCATTAACCTTCAACCAATAACCCATTGAATCATTGGAAAAAGAATAATTAAATCATTGAATCATTAAAACATTGAATCATTAAATCATTGTAACCATTAACCATTAACCAATAACTTCTAACATATGCTATCATTGTTGAACTTTCAAAATATCCTCCTTGGTAATAGAAGACTGCAAGAAAGTACCCCAAGTACAGTTATTTACACCTGGTTTATTACTCTTTGCTCTCGCAATCGCCATTTTAGCAGAATTTTCTACCACCCAGTCAAAATTCTCTTGACCTACAGAGTACACATCCGCATCTGGAGCAGGATTACAAAAATCTATGGCATATGGAATACCGTCTCTAATGGCAAACTCCACCGTATTGAAATCATAACCCAATGCCTGATTTAGCTGTATCACATATTTCGTAATGAGTGTCATTAGTTTTTTGTGTTCGGGTCCTGTGGTTTTTGGTTGCGTCGCATAACGCAAATGAGCAGGATTTCTAGGCTCATAAGGCATGATAAGGACGTTTTTACCGTCAAGAATGTAGCATCTGTAATAATCTGTGAAATCTATTTCCTCTTGCAGCATCATGACCAACTGTCCTGTTTCTTCATGCTTATGCCAAAGGTCAGACTCGCCGGTGACTTTATAAACGCTTTTCCAGCCACCACCGTCATGCGGTTTTAGATAAGCAGGAAATCCTATTTTCGAAAACATTTCGTTCCACTCCATCGGGAATTTAAGGTTTCTAAAGCTGGTCTCCGAGGTATCGGTGGGTCTCTCTTTAGAAGGAAGCAGCATGGTTTTAGGAACCGGTATTCCTAGTTTTACGGCCAAGCAGTTATTAAAGAATTTCTCATCTGCACTCCACCAAAAAGGATTATTGATAACCGCAGTGCCACATAAAGCGGCATTTTTAAGATAGGCCCTGTAAAAAGGTACATCTTGAGAAATACGATCAATGATAACGTCATACTCCGTTTCTACACCCTGTTCTACTTTTCCTATCTGAACTTGCTCGGCTATGATGTCTTTTTTGCCTGTAAGTTCATTTACCCGTTCCACAAATGCATGCGGGTAGGTGTTTTCCATTCCGAAGAGAATACCAATTTTTTTCATTTTAGATATTTTAAAGTTCAAAAGTTATGAGAGACTTTTGAGAAAACAAATACTGTTTCAAATAGACTAAGTACTTCTTTATTTTCAATGTAAAAATGCAGAAATATATTCAGGGAACATCATGTTCCAAAGAGGCCAATCATGGGTTATCCATTTTTTCTCATCGTACCAGTGGTTTATTTGCTTGTCGCCCATGAGTTTAGACAAACTAATATTGTCATCCCGACAAATGTCCCAATCTGAAGTGCCCAAAACTATATTCATGTGATTATAAATCCAACTGTCTGAATGAGGTAAAAAATCAACAGGGTTATTAAAGTAGACCTCGTCGTTAAAAAAGTCATCTAAAAAGTTACGGATGTTAAAAGACCCACTCATAGAAATGAGAAATGCGACCACATCGGGGTTTTTCAAGGCAAAATTCGTGGCATGATATCCACCAAAACTACAGCCGGCTATGCCTATTCTGTGTGTATTTGATGCCTTCTGAATGAATGGAACAAGTTCGTACTTTAAAAAATGGGTGTATTTAGTATAATTGGCAATTCGTTCTTGGCCAGAGAGGTGTTTGGCATAAAAGCTATCGTGGTCAATACTGGCCACGGAATATATTTTAATATCACCATGGTCAATTTTGTCGGCCACACTGTCTATTAATCCGAAGTTTTTATTTTGAAAAACGTCTCCCATAGAGGTTGGGAATAGTAAAACTGGAAAACCCCAGTGTCCATAAGTCATCAATTCTATATCTCTACCCAAGGCATGGGAATAAAACGCGGTGTGATTTTCTTGCACTTGATTCTGTTGTTAATGAATGGATGAATTAATTTTGTAACAAATTAGTCGAAAACAGATAGAAAGAAACATTTAGGTTTAACAATTTTCGATTTTCATCCGTTTAAAAGCTAAGCATGAAGTTATTTAAAAAGGCCTCTTTGGTCTCTGGTCTTCTTAAGAGAACTGTTATCTATGATTTGGTGCTTCCACCAGGCTATTCAGATAGCAAGAAATACACCCTACTTTTAATGAACGACGGGCAGGATTTTGAGCGATTAAGGATGGGTGAAGTGCTAGAGAAATTCTGGAAAACTAATGGTTCAGCCTTTATTTTTGTGGGGGTGCACTGTAATGAAAACAGGCTGTCGGAATATGGAACAGCGGGTGTTTTAGATTTTAAGGGCAGGGGAGATAAAGCTATTTTCTACCAAGATTTTATCTTAAAGGAATTATTGCCTGAGCTAAAATCTAAAGTCAGTCTCAAAGATGCCGATCATGTTTTCTGTGGTTTTTCTTTAGGAGGTTTGTCGGCTTTTGATATGCTCATAGAAAACCCAAAGACTTTCTCTAAGGTTGGGGTTTTTAGTGGTGCATTATGGTGGCGAAGTGTAGATTATGGGGCACAATACCAAGACTCCAAACACAGAATCATCCATGAGAAAGTGAAGTCCATCCCCTATAAACGTAACCTTAATTTCTGGTTTCAGTGTGGCACAGAAGACGAAACCGCCGACAGGAATAATAACGGCATTATAGATGCCATAGACGACACCCAAGACCTGATGGAGCTATTGATTCAAAAAGGTTTCAAATTAGACTCGGATATAAAGTATCTGGAAGTCCTAGGTGGAAAACATAATCAGGAAACCTGGCATGGGGCTATGCCGCATTTTTTAGACTGGGCTTTTAACGCTTAGCTTAGACATAAAAAAGACTCCATGAATTTAATCATGGAGTCTTCTCTGTATGCTTACCAAATATATTTATTTGGTTTTACCTTTTGCTCCGGCAGCATGAATGATAGCAGCACTAGCCACCTGCTTTAATTGCTCTGGAGTTCTATATCCTAATGCCTGATGAACCACTTTTTGAGTTTCAGGGTCAATAAATAAAAGCGTAGGGTATGCCCTCACAATATATTTTTTGGCTATTGATGGACCTTCTCCTTTTTCCATGTCAATCTTAGTACTTAAGAAATGCTCATTGAAATATTTTCCTAATTCCTCATTTGGGAAAACATTGTTCTGTAACAATTTACATGGCCCGCACCAAGCGGTATAAGCATCTAGGAAAATAAGTTTGTTCTCAGCTTTAGCTTTCGAAACAACCATTGCCCATGAATTTTCTTCAAACTTTATTCCGCTTTGTGCCATGGTAGCCAAGCTCATAAAGCCAAGAAATAAGGAAAGTATAGCGATTTTTTTCATTCGTAGTCTTTGTATTTTATCAATTAACGGAGTTTATACCGTGTTTGGTTTGTTTTTAGACGAAACTTTCGTCAATAATCATTTTACAAAGATTAAGCCAATCTCAAATATTGACTCAGACCTTAATCTTCATCATCGTCATCTGAATCACTATCTTCATCATTTTCCACGTCGGTATTGATATAATCAAGATCGCTAAACTTGTCCGCGTATTCTTCTTTGATTTCTTCTTTAAGGTTACCATCATCGTCAAAATCATCATCATCCTCAATAATGGATTCTGCTTTCTCCACAGTCATCCTTACCAGATAATATCTTTCATCCGTCTCAAAAGGAAGAGCAGAAACATAGGCTCCATCTTTATTAGTGAAACGGATAAGGTGATCTGCAAAACCAAATGGGTAGGACAGTTTAATTTGTTCTTGAATGGTTTCCTCCAATTTATCGAAATCTTTGATAACCCTAGGCTTACTGATATTTTGACTCATAAGTGACAGTCTTTTATTGAAAATTTCTGCTAAGTAAATTTGAATTAGCGGACATATGCAAACGATGTGACCAAATATTTTTTTATCAGTTCATAAACCATGCTGAAAATGTGGCTAGTACTGATGAAATTATTTTTCACAAAAAACACACAATTCCACTTGAAGTGTAAAAACAACGCTAAAAATACTTTCTAAGGGGATATTAGAATCATTGACATAAGACAAAGATTTATACCAATTTAAGGAAAATATTTTGAAAGGTTTTATTAGGTATAAGACGAATGCAAAGAAAAAATATTTTTAGATTAGACCGCTATATTGAGAAAAATCTATGTTTTAGAAAAACCCTACTCACTGCAACAGCCTTTTTTGCCGTTTATTCCTATTTTGGCTCAGGCGGATTTTCAGAAAGCTCTTCAAACCGAAATGATTCAGGCAGAAGATGGTGACGTTATGAATATTGCCGAAATGCATTTTTTTATCAATTCCACACTTTCTATTGAAGGTAAAAACAACATCAAAATAGTGGGAGCAGGCATGGATAAGACCATACTCGATTTTGCGAAGCAAATAGACGGTACGAAAGGTTTAAGGGTTTCTAATATGGAGAAAAAGGACGGGTTCGGAAAGATTTATTGATTGTTTATCAAATTTGGGAAAGAGCTGCCTCATATACAGTAGGATGGCATCAAAGAGCCAGTAAACGATGCTCCGTATTTTGTAAAGAAGATATGAAATGCTGCTATTGCTAATTTTTTGGTTGCCGAGAATAAATTAAAAAGATCAATAGCCTTAATAGTGTTAAAAAGAGTAGTATGAGTAAAATTTAATTGCTCGATCTAGGATAGGAAATCAGGAACATTTTCATATTTTTCCATTCTATTCAACCTTATAAATCGTAAAAATGAAAACTAAAATTGCCTTACTGGCATTGATGCTCAGTACTTTAATGAACATACAGGCTCAGAAGTCAGCCATACTGAAATCTGAGTTTATTTATGAAAAAGCTCCATTTCCGAGTTGCCATGCATCCACCATTGAGGAAACCCCCACAGGGCTCGTAGCTTCATGGTTTGGTGGAACTGAAGAAAGAGACAAAGACGTAGAAATTTATGTGAGCCGTTTGGTAAACAACAAATGGACAGCTCCTATGTCTGTAGCGAACGGAATTCAACATAGCACCAAAAGGTACCCTACATGGAATCCAGTTTTATTTCAAGTGCCGAATGGCCCATTATTATTGTTTTTTAAAGTCGGACCTACCCCTAGAACTTGGTGGGGAGAAATGACCGAAAGTAACGATGGTGGAAAAACTTGGTCTACGCCTAGAAGATTGCCTGAAGATATATTTGGACCTGTTAAGAACAAGCCAGTTTTATTAGCAGATGGCCGCTTACTTTGTCCTACCAGCAAGGAAGTGGAAATAGATGATGTGGACCATTGGCAGGTTTATTTAGAAGAAACTACAGACTGGGGTAAAACCTGGAGCATTTCTGGTCCATTAAACGATGGTGTTAAAACCAATGCCATTCAGCCAAGTATTTTGACTTATCCAGACGGTAGGTTGCAAATGATATGTAGAAGTAAAGAAAGTAGACTTATGAACTTATGGTCTTCTGATAATGGTAAAACTTGGTCTGAGATAGAAATAACTAATATTCCCAATCCTAACTCGGGAACAGACGCTGTGACCCTTAAAGATGGTCGTCAGTTATTGATTTATAACCCTACCGTAAACTTCCCAGGAAAATGGGGCGGACCACGCTCTCCGCTACAACTTGCCACTTCTACGGATGGTAAGGAGTGGAAGCCAGTCTTGACTTTAGAAACTGAAAAAGGGGAGTTTTCTTACCCCGCTATTATTCAAGCAAAAGACGGCACGGTACATATTACATATACCTATAACCGTGAGTTAATTAAATACGTAAAAGTAGACCCAAAAAGACTTTAAATTAAAGATGACTGATAATACAAAATTGAAACTTTCGGGTATCATTACCCCTTTGGTAACACCACTAAATTCGGACTTTTCACTTGATATAGCTGCTCTAAAGGGCATTGTGGAGCACGTGATTAAAGGTGGTGTGCATGCCGTTTTTCCATTAGGTACTACAGGAGAGTTTTCTAGCTTCCCTTTAGGCATGCAGATAGAGATCATGCAGCACGTTTGTGACGCCGTAAAAGGCAGGGTTCCTGTTTTAGTGGGCATAAGTTCATGTAGCCTTGAAGACTCCCTAAGATTAGCGGAAATGGCATTTCTATTTAAAGCAGATGCTGTAGTGTCCACGCTACCTTTTTATTATACCATGACGCAGGAGGAAATGGAGATATATTTCAGCAATATGGCAGACAAAGTGAAATTACCACTGTATCTCTATAATATGCCTGGGATGACTAAAATGCATATTGAACCAGAAACAGTTAAGAGTCTATCTGGACACCCTAATATTTTGGGGCTTAAAGACAGTTCTGGTGATATGAAGTACTTCTCGGACTTGAATAATATCTTAAAAGGAGTGGATTTTGACCTTTTTGTGGGACCAGAAGAAAGCCTAAGTGAGTCTTTAAGTTTAGGTTCTAAAGGCGGTGTTAATGGAGGTTCAAATTTATTTCCTGAGCTTTATGTAGCGGCATTTGATGCCTTTAAAAACAAGGAATTGAAAGAAGTTGAAAAACTTCAGAAGCAGATACAAAAGCTAAGCGATGGACTATATAATATGACCAGCAGCCCTAATTCTTACCTTCAAGGGCTTAAAACAGCCATGAACGTGAATGGTTTATGTGAAGACACTTTGGCTCCGCCATTGCAGCAGATGTCTGAAAATAAAAGAGAAGAGCTTATAGAAAACTTAAAGTCACTGTTTTGAAAACGAGCATTATTGATATCGGCATTTTTGTCTTTTACCTCATTTTAGTCGTAGCCTTTGGACTATCTTTTTACAGGAAAAAGAGAACGGCTCAGGGATTTATTACGGGTGAAGGCCGGCTACCCGCTTGGGCGTTGGGCATGTCTGTATTTGCTACTTATGTAAGTAGTATTAGTTTTTTAGCCCTTCCGGGCAATGCTTTTTTTAAAGATTGGAACGGATTGGTTTTTAGCTTAAGCATACCTTTAGCTGCGTTTATCTCTGTGAAGTTTTTTGTTCCCTTATACCGAAAGCTTGGGAGCGAATCGGCCTATTTTTTTATGGAGCAGCGATTCGGCGTCTGGGCTAGAATTTATGCATCCGCGTGTTATTTGCTAACCCAATTGGCCAGAATGGGAGCTATTTTGTATCTGTTGGCATTGCCGATGCATACCCTGATGGGGTGGAGCATACCTTCCATTATTATTTTTACGGGATTATTGGTGATGATTTATGCCACTTTAGGGGGAATAGAAGCCGTAGTATGGACAGACGCTATTCAAGGTATAATACTTATTGCTGGAGCTTTAACTTGCCTTGTGATGCTTATTATTGATATCCCAGGAGGTTTTGGCGGATTTGTAGAAGCAGCCTCAGCAAGTAAGAAATTTAGTTTAGGAGACTTAAATGTGAGTTTAACCCAGCCCTCCTTTTGGTTAATTTTGGTTTATGGCTTCTTTATTAACCTTCAGAATTTTGGTGCAGATCAGAGTTATATTCAAAGGTATATAGGAGCCAAAAATGACAAAGATGCTGCCAAGTCTGTTTGGATGGGAAGTTTGTTATATGTTCCTGTTTCTGTGGTGTTTTTTATGATAGGAACCGCTCTGTGGGTTTTTTATCAAACCTATCCGGATTTATTGCCGAATGGTATGGCCTCAGATAAGGTTTTTCCTCATTTTATTGTCAATCAGCTACCCGCTGGGCTTACAGGTCTTTTAATAGCCGCTATTTTTTCTGCGGGTATGAGTACGCTAAGTACAAGTATTAATAGCTCTGCTACGGTATTATTGTCAGATTACTATAGGAAATTCAGTAAAACCGAAGTATCAGAAAAAGCTTCAATAGGCTTTCTAAGGTTGTCTTCTTTGGCTATGGGGCTACTTAGTATTATCGTGGCACTGGCCTTTAATGGTGTAAGTAGTGCTCTGGATACTTGGTGGGCACTGGCATCCATATTCAGTGGTGGTATTTTGGGTTTATTCCTGCTTGGGCTTTTGATAAAAAACATAACGCCAAAGGCGGCGATGATTGCGGTTGCAGTGGGTTTAATTTTTATTGTTTGGACCAGCATCATTCCATTAATCGGACTTGAGCCTTTGATTCACTCTAATTGGGTGGTCGTTTTTGGAACCATACTGATTTTTGGCATCGGTTGGTTGATCGCAAAGCTTAAACTTTGAGCGAATTTAAAGTATAAATAATAAAGTCAGATTGAACAAAGTTGATAACAGGTGATTTACATTTGGAAGCTCAACTTTGTTCAGCCCGACAACAAGGATAAGCTTACTCTGAATTAACGGCCTTAAAATCAGTTCATCCAGAGGTCTAAAAGTGTGGCTTTAGGCATTTGTTTTCTACCATAAACACTGCTAACGGAAAAGTTCTATTATTTCTAATTCTTCTTTTATTATATTTGGTTAATCCAAAATATGTGAAATATTAATTTGTTCTTATTTTGATTTAGGATATATTTAGTTCAGGAGATGGCTTAATAATGCCATTAAAATCATGGATAACAACTTTATCAAAAGCGAAATTTGGTATTTAACGATTAATGGTGCTTATCAAAGAGTGAAAATCTATAAAGATGAGCTTTCCGAAAATGACATAAAATTTTTTGAAGAGCAGCTGAAAATCTTTGTGATTTCATTGGAGGAGGAGCATTATAAAAAAGAGGTTTCCTCAGAAGGTCATCTTGAGAATATTTTACAATTGGCCGCCTTTTTTAAGTCTTCAGAAGTGCTTGATGAAGCCATTCCTGCCTTTGGAATCGCACAGAAATTTCTAAATCTTTATTTAAAGTACGTTTGGTGCCTTGGCGAAATTAATGAACCACCACATTTTCCTGTCGACAGAACCTTGCAGCGTTCCATGGGTATTCCGGCAACAGAAGTACTGTCTTGGACAGCTATAGATACGGTTGAAAAGTACCTTAACATTATCAAACTGGGCGAAAAGCTTAAGGGAGAAAAGAGTTTGGCAGATTTTGAATTAAGACTATTTAATGAAAAAAAGCTGGTTGCCTAAGAGAGCTTTCTTAGCATTGAAGTACCTCCAAAACTGCCATATATAACTTAAAAAAGGAACCACATGTTTGTAGGTCATTATGCGGCTGCATTTGCATTAAAAGGAAAAGAAAGAACCGCTTCTTTAGGAATGCTCTTTATAGCCACACAGTTTGTTGATATTTTGTTTTTTCCATTAACGCTTTTAGGGATAGAGCGTTTAAATTTAGTAGAGAATTTCACGGCAGTCAATAATTTTGATTTAGAATTTATGCCTTACACACATGGTCTTTTAGCATCTGTGGTGTGGGCTGGCTTAATATATCTACTTTATTTCTTCATTTTGGAGAAAAATAATACAAACAAGAAAAGTATTGCCATCGTAATGGGACTGGGGGTATTGTCTCATTGGTTTGCAGATTTATTGGTTCATACACCAGATTTACCGCTTATTTATGGAGCACCTAAGCTTGGATTCGGTTTATGGAATTATAAGACATTGACATTCCTATTAGAAGGGGTTTTATTGACAGCTTCATTGTTTTATTATCTAAGGAAAACCAAAGCTCATGCTTCCATGGGCAAGTATGCCGCTATCGTCTTTGTCCTCTTACTCATCCTCGTAAATTATTTAAATTTTTATGTTTTACCACAAGAGGAGAATATCGCTTCTTTGGTTGCTTCGGCACTCTTTGTTTATTTTTTATTAGCAGGTGCTGCCTTTTGGGTCGATAGAAAAAGAGCGTAGTAAAAAGCACAAAACAAATATTTGGCTGGCCTAATTATCTAAGTTCTCTAGCTTGAACGCTAAAATTATATAGAAACCATGATTTTTAATGGAGGTCATTCTTTGAAGGAATGGCTTTTTTTAGTTTTGGATAATTCTAATAGTACTTCATTAATATTCTGAAAAAATCAATTAATGCCAAATATGTAAATGGTGTTTAATTATTAAATTAATTTAATTATTTGACAGAAATATATTAAGATCCAGTGAAATATGTGTCTTTTTCCTTAATATAGTGCGGTTGATGCAGAAGGAAATATATGCAAGCTCTATATTTGTGTCAAATTAACGCACTAGGTCTAACGATATAAAATATTGCTAAATATAGAATTCAGGAAATAAAGTTAGGTAAGGGAATATGTATGTCAAAAACACAATTTATTGTGGTTTTGTTGTACTCCGAAAGCAAACTACTCGCCTTTGGTGAGTAGTTTCTTATATATGATAAAAACAGAAAACAATACGAGGAGTGCTTTTATGAACCAATCCGGATGTTGGGTATAAAAGCTCTTTTTATTTACACAAAGGACTTCTGCGGTGCTAATGGTAGATGTAAACCATGGAATCTCACCATATATTCTACCAAAAGGGTCTATAAAGCAGGATATGCCGCCATTGCTACTTCTTACAATAGACCTTCTGTTTTCAATTGCCCGAAGCCTTGTGAAAGCTCTTAATTGCTTGGCTCCAGGTGTTTTGCCAAACCATGAATCATTGTTCATAAGAGCAATAAACTGAGCACCATCATTAATCAAAGCAGCAATTTTTTCTGGAAATAGTTGTTCCCAGCAAATACTTATTGCGGCTTTGAATGATTGATTATCAAAGTCTTGGTAATTAAATGTGTAAATTTCTTTATTGCTGATTAGTATTTGATTTGCCAGCGTTGGCGTTTCATTGAAGAAAGGCGAAATTTCTACAAATGGTAAGCCATGCTCTTTTTGATAAACTTTTACATCCTCAGGCTGAATCCTCAAAGAATCCCAAAACATAGCTAATTGTGGTGTAAAAATCAGAGCATCATTCTCAAATTCATAGGGTTTAGTACTGTCGGGTTTATTATGAAAACCAATGGCTAATGAGGTCTGCCAATGATTAACTAAATTCCTAGTGATATCAAGAATCTGAACGTTTTGCAGCAAATGTATAGGAACCGCACCTTCTGGTAAAACCATTAAATCAGGCTGGTCTTTTCGTACCGCCGAATCACATAGATTAACTATTTCATCCAAAACGCTCTGAAAGTGCAGCGAGTCCCTTTCGGCATAAGAATCCTGATTGGTTTGTATAATGGACACTTTTGTTTGTTTATGACCTAGTCCTGTTATGCCTTTTGGGTTCAGGGAAATTGACCAGAAAGAATAAAAAAGTGGCAAAGCCAACCATATTAGAGGAATAAGTGCTCTTTTAAAACTGACTTTGCTCAAAAATAAGACTAAAAGTACATTCATTAAACATACCCAAAATGAAATGCCATACATGCCAAAAATGTCAATAAATTGGATTAACCATATATGATGGCTTTGCGTATAAGGCAATAAGTAGATTTGCATGCCATGTGGCATCAAATGGTGCATAAAATCAGAAAGTGTCCAAAGAAATGGGAATGAAAATAGGGCTGTAAACCAACCCCATTTTTTATGGATATAGTAAAACACAATCCATGGAACACTTAAAAGGGGAACTTGACTCAAAATAACTATAGCCGCCTTCCAAATACTAAAATGACCTAACCACCAGGTATCTATAAACAGAAAAATCGCATTGAAAATAAGGCTATAAATCAATAGCTTCTTAAAAGAAGGTAGCTCAGCCAATGCCAATAAAACTGGAACAAAAGCAAACCAAGCTAGAATACCATTAGGAATATTTGGACCAAAAGAAGGATAAGAAAGCCCCAGAAGACATGCTGAAAGTATCCAAGGTCCTATTCCTTTGTTTAAACGCATGTTTTCTTAATTTTTAGTTGCCATTAGTACCTTCAATGCTTCAATCTCTGCTTGTTGCTGAATGGTGTAAATGGTTAGTTCTTCTACTTTTTCTAACAGTTTCGAAACCATTTGATTTACAACCACACCATTCTGCACTACGTCATTAGCGGAAGGTATATTGGGCAGATGTTTATTTGTCTCAATAAAACTTTTCACCTCTGATAGGGGCATAAGCGGATAGTCATTTTCAAAGACTTTATCAGACCAAAGCCCCTCATTGGCATATTTAATTTTAAATTCATTAAGCACAAAGTGACCCTTATTGTCTAATTCAATAAAGTTACGGTCGTTTATCTTCATGGTAGGAGCATTGTAGGCTACACGCATATTAAATACGCCTTTAACATCTAGACGATATTGAGGGTTTGACATACCGATACCTACTTTCACCAGCGTAGTGTCACCTAAAACAAGGCCGTCGTTGACAGAAACTCTGGCATTATAGCCTAGAGCCGAAGCTCTCTGTAAATGAGCTGCATCAGGTCCGGCTCCTCCTGCAAAAACACCGAAATAGCTTACTCTTTGGGCTGAAACATTAAATGTAATAATGCTTAAAACGAATGCGATTATTATTTTCTTCATGATTATAGTTGATTTAATGTCCAAGAGAACTGAATGTTTGATTTGCCATTATTTTGTTCTTTTACCTCAAAACCTTCTGAAGTTTTCTTTGAAATATAAAGACCGTTGCATTGGCCTTCTGCTTGAAGATGGATCAGGAATTCGTCAGGGCTAAATCCTTTGCTGGTATTTAATGGAATAAATGCTGTACCATTTTCCAATTTGTTTATGCCTTTCTTTTTGATTTTAGCATGCTCATTTTGGTCAGATATGGCAGCTCTTGCAGATGGTGCCGAGGTCGTATTGTCGAGCCTCGTCCAAGATGAACCATCATAATAGTAGAAACCTGGGCTGTTGTCTATCTGATAAATGAGTAAGCCTTCATTTGGGAATTCTGGTCTGTTAGCTTCTTCTAGTCTCGGAATCATTATTCCCTTATCATCGCTTTCAAGGTCTAATATTGCATTAGGATCAGCGGTTTTGCTGAGGACATCAATGTATACACCGGTATTGCTGATTAAGACAGCATCGCCATCATTATTTATCTGAACCTCTGATTGAGGGCTCAAAATTCCGGTAGGTGCGACTACTTTTAACTCTACTGCTTCAATGGACACCGTTCCTGAAACACCATCAGTAATTCCACTGAAATAGATGCCTTCTTTGGATACAAAACCAACCCCATAGAAAGATCCCTCTTGCGTATAAGCACTTGATGAGTCGGAGCGAACATATTGGTCTGTGGTGATGCTTATTCTAAGACATTCTATATTACCATAAGGGGTTTGCAAAGTACCGAAAGCATCCACTGTTTTGGTTCTAATGTAATACTTAAGCCCTTTATTTGAACCATCGTCATCTTGGCGGAATTGATACGAATCTCCTAAACTCAATGGAATATCAGTAAATTTAAAGTCTGTAAAATCAATGGCCTCGTCATCGCCTTCCAAATAATAATAATAACTAGAACCTAAAAATGTGACAGAATCGTCAGATACTTCGTATTGCTCATAAAGGTCAATTACATTTTCTTCGTCATCGAGATATTGTGATTTTAAGACTTTATTCGCATCGGGGAAAATCAAATCTGTGGGCACTTCTGCAATTGGTATGAAGTCATCATTATAATAATAGGTGAAGGAATCCAAAAGCCCTGCCGGAAGTGTCCAAGTTTGTGGTGAGACCATATCGGCAACGCCTATATCCATGGAAATAGGATCTAAAATGCCGAAAAATGTCAGCCAAGTATTTCTGGGAGCAGAAATTTGCTCTACATCCGCTTTCTCAATCGTAATGGGAGTGGCAGCGTTACTTAATTTTTTGCTGGTAGATTGTGCCGCTAGTTTAATTCTTTCTGCCGCCACAGTTTTAACATTTAGGGCATCAAAACCTCCATTTTTTAGACTTTGACGATGGTAGTTAGAACTACTTTTTGAATTCGATGCTATTCTTACAAAAGGTGTGCTGCCACAGTAAGGTTCCTTACACATTTGAATACAAGAGAAAGCTTCAAATGAAATTAATCCTAGGCTTAAGAGGGTTAATAGTTTAATTTTCATGGTATTAAATATTGGTTTGGAGGATGAAACAATATATGCATGCAATCTTCAATAAATATTTGATGAAGTATTTCGAATTCCAACTGTTCTGTATAAGTTTTGAACTCGGAACTTAGAATTATAGTGACCTAAATTCATTTGAAACGACATTTCCATCTTTATCCAAATATGTTCCCTTATCTTCTTCCAGAAGAAGGGTCAAAGATTTTTGAAGTTGATCCAAGGTCCAATGATGATTTTTCGCGAATACTTGATTATCCAATATGGACTCTTCCGATAAATCAGATGATTCTATATTCAGCGAAGTGAATTCTACAATTAAAGTATCTGAATAAATGTCTCCCTGTTTTATTTGGTTTATGCCATCGGAAGCCATGATGAAGAGTTTCCCCTTGGTACCCTCAGGTGCTAAAGATTTCTTACCACCCGAATCAAGGGTAAAATCAGAAACGTTGTTAAAATAGACGTTTAATGCTAAGCCAGTGGGGAAGTAGTTGCCAATGGTCATATTTCCATCATTGCTTCTTATGTCAACGAAGTCAATGACTTTTTGCAAGTTAACACCGTCTTTTATTTTAGTATTTCTTGCTGGAATAGCTCTGATATAGATTTCCGTTGAAGCGGTGGTTCTGGAAGTTATTTTAACTACTTCTGGTATTTCTTTCGCCGGAGCTACATCAAGAGCGGGATTATTTTTTGAACAGGATACAATAAGGACAGAAAAGAAAACGATAGAAAGCATTTGAAAATTATTGTTTATTTTCTTTCTTTTGGATTGCCCCTTTTTTAAAATCAATGAGTTTTTCATGGCCTTAGCTTTAGATTAGTTATACCACAAATTTCACTCAAGAACTGCTGGGGAGGGTATCAAATTTGAACGGAAGATTTTCAAAATTGAACGCTAAAGACTTGCTTTATAAGCTCCTGGAGAAACACCGAAATGTTTTTTAAAAGAACTAACAAAATAAGCAGTGCTGCTAAAACCAGTTTGAAAACCTATTTCTGAAACGGTTCCTACTTCTTTAATTAATAATTCAGCGGCTCTTTGGAGTCGGATAGATTTAATGAACTGATTGGTGGATTGACCAATTAAGTTTCTCAGTTTCAGGTTTAGTTGGGTGGTTCCAATGCCTATTTCTTTTGAGAAAAGTTCTAGATTTAAGTGCTCATTGTCAATGTGTTTTTCCACGATGGCCAGAGCCTTAATTATGAAGTCTTGATCTAAGGAATTGACAGAAACTTCTTCCGGTTTAATCTGAATAGCTTTGGAAAAACGAACCTTTAATTCTTGTCTAATCCTTAATAAATTATTGATTCTAATGGCTAACTCTGCAAAGTCAAAAGGTTTGGATAAATAATCATCAGCACCAGACATTAGTCCTTCCATTTTCTCTTTTACTGCTGTTTTGGCGGTTAATAGGATAACAGGAATATGACTGGTCAAAATGTTTTCTTTAAGAATTTTTGTAACCTCATAGCCATTCAGTCCTGGCATCATAACATCGGAAACTACCATATCAGGCATAAATTTCAAGGTTTTTTTTACGCCTAATTCACCATCTTTTGCTTCTATTACTTTATAATTTTTACTCAGTTGTAATTTAATGAAAGACCGAACCTCTGGGTGATCTTCAATTAGGAGTACCGTAGCCTGTGTATCAGCATTATCAAAATCACTTTCAGTAATTATCTCAGGGATTTTAGTTTTCAAATCTGAATAATAAACGGGTGTGTTTTTATGCTTTGAAGCAGGTAATGTTATGTTGAAACGCATACCTTTTCCTAGTTCAGAAAAGACTTTTATGGTCCCTTTATGTAAAGTAATGAGCTCCTTGACCAAGGCAAGTCCAATCCCGCTTCCCTGCATTTCATTTTGATGGTCGGCTTGGTAAAAGCGGTCAAATATAAATGGCAGATGTTTTGGTTTTATGCCTATGCCATTATCTATAATTTGAATTTCTAGCAGTTCCTTATGTCCAGTTATTTTGAGTGTTATTTTTCCTCCTTCTGAGGTAAACTTAAGAGCGTTAGAAAATAAATTGTTGAGAACCATTTCCATTTTTGAATAATCCAAATCAAGGAGTATTTCATCTGGTTCAATTTGAGTGACAAGCTCAATGTTTTTCTGGCTGGAAATTGATTCAAAAGAATAAAATAAACCCTTGGCGAAGACCACAAAATCTGTTTGTGAGTATTCCAGTGCCATATTGTTAGACTCAAGTTTAGAAAGATCCATCACCTGATTAACTAAATCTAGTATTTTATTGCTGTGTTTTTGAGCCATTTCAAGCATTTGACGGTCCTGCGGCTCATGCAATTTCTCTTTTATCGTTTCTAGTGGTCCTTTAATTAAGGTAAGTGGCGTTCTGAACTCATGCGTTATATTGGCAAAGAATTTTGATTTTAAAGAATCTAGTTCTTTAAAGTATCTATTATCAGAATGGATTTTATTGGTTCTATAACCTAAACCCATCGAGAAAATAACAAGCTCTGCTAGCATTCCTATTTGCATGCCATCAGAAAGTCTAAACTCGCCTAGAAAAGTGTCTGTATGTTCGATGCCCAAAAGAGAGAAGAAATGGAAAGGCAATGATATGAATACTAGAATAGCCACCCCAGCAAAAAAAAACAGGTCGGCTTTAGTCCGCTTTCGCCAAACCATCAAAATCGTGATTAAAAATGTGAGCCCCAATAGCATCATATACGCCGAAAATGGCATTCCTTTAATGTATTGTCTGCCTGTTAGTGTGTAGTTTATGGTGTTGGCTATACACATGAGTAAACCCAAATAAATTAAAATGAGAATGACCTTATCTATTTGAGGAAAACGTTCTTTGGTATGTAAATAAGTACGGGTAAATAAGGAGTAAGCAATAATGGTCAATGAACCAATCCAAAAGAAAACATAGGGTTGTAGCTGCGGGTATTGACTATAGAAAAGATGATAGGTAAATAGACCATAATAATCCATTACCGTGGTGGCAAAAGCCGCACAAAAAGCATAAAAGGCGTAGTACAGATAGGCTTTGTCTCGCTGAACGAAAAAGAAAAACAAATGGAATACTGAAATAATGATGAGCATGGCCATAAAACCAGCAGTCCTAAAATCAAATCTTTTATCTTTTAATATGTCAGAACTGATTTCAGCCATAGTATAAATTTGAGGCTTTATCATTATTCCAGGCCGCATCACTTTGGTATATTTCACCACAACTTCTTTCTTTTCGGACGGTATAAAGCTTAGTGATACAGCATTGGGCATTTTTAAAATGTCGGATGTGACCTTTGGATTAACGTCAAGCTCATCTATCTTAACCGAATAGCCGGCTTTTTGAATGTACCATTGATTATCTCCAATGGTTCTGGAGTATATTATAGCCAGTTCGCACCACTCGTTAAAAAGCTTAAGTCTGGACTCTTGTGTGAAATTTTCTAAATTCTGAAGTGTAAAGCTTAGCCAATAATAGGAGGTGTCTGCTGAAATAGTGAGCTGGTCAAAACTTATAAAATCTTGAGCTAGTGCTTGCTCTAAATGTAAGTCTTCATTTGTCTTGAAAGACTGTATATTACTGATTTTAATGGAATTCTTTGTGCTAATTTGTCCAAAAGTTAGACAGGAAAAGGAAAGCAATACCAATGTTAGTAGGAAAAACCTTGGGCATCCTTTTTTAGACGATATTAACCGATTTGAGTTACTTTTGATAGATTTCATGCTTTTGTGGTATCTAATATACAAATTGCTCCCTTAAATTTTTATTGACAGCCTTGATTTCGAATTTAGACATGGGTGCCTTTGTCTTTCTTGTTTGACCTAGCTAGATAGGCCATTTTTGATTTTCTATTTATCTTGAGAGCCCAATTATAAAACGTTAGAAATGAGATAAGGATCTAGGCTAAAATGGTTCATTCTATTGTTTACCTAAACAGTCAACATGAATGTTAGATCAAATGAAGTCTTCTCTCTTTTAGAAACTGTTCTTGACTAGGGCTCGAACTTTGAGAAATTCTGCCATTCTTCTATGTAAACGGCTTTTGAGATACCTATTTCCATTTAATAAAGACCCTTTTGGATGGTTGGTCTATGTTTTTAATATTTTTACCTGAAAAGGATTAGCTTGATACCCTAAAAACGTTCCTGTTGAAATGAAAAACAAACGTCGAGATTTTATCAAAAAGTCTGTGGCTCTAGCTGCTGCAGGTGCATTGGTCTCTTCAGCACCTAGTTCCCGAGCATTTTATTATGCTAAAAAAACCGCAGATGATTTAAGCAAAGATGCTGGCATTCAGCTCAGCCTTGCATATTTCTGGGGCATTGAGCCCGCAAAAGTTGCTTTAGCCAAGCAAATGGCTGTCTATGGAGCCGTAGGTGGCATAAACCCTGGTATGGTAGGTTTAAGTGGAGAAAAGAACTATGAATTCAAGGCTATAAAGGCTATAAAAGAGGCCTGGGATAAAGAAGGGCTTCAACTCAAAGTTATTGAAGGCCCGCCTTCATTAAACACCAAAACAAAATTAGGTTTAGAAGGACGAGATGAAGAAATTGAGAACTTCATAACTTTTATAAAAAATATCGCAGCTGTAGGGATCGACACTGTTTGCCATAACTGGATGCCTGTTATAAGTTGGGCTAGGTCAGATATTGCAAAATCCAGTAGGGGTGGGGCTTTAGTAAGTGCCTTTGATATTAATGATGTAAAAGACGAACCGATAATTACCGAATATGGGGATTTAACGCATGAGAAGATGTGGGATAATATGGCGTATTTCCTGAACGCCGTAATTCCAGAAGCGGAAAAGGCAGGCGTAAAGCTTGCTCTTCATCCTGATGACCCACCGATTGATAGCATAAGAGGAATTCCCAGAATTATGACTTCTGTTTCGGCCTTTAAAAGGATGTTAGATTTATACCCTAGTCCTAGCAATGGCATCACGTTTTGTCAAGGAAGTTTCGCTTCTATGGGAAGTGAGGGTGAAGGGGAAGACATTCCTGCTGCTATTGAGTATTTCGGAAAAAGAGATGCCATACATTTTGTGCATTTTAGAGATGTAAGAGGCTCAAAAAATAAATTCGAAGAGACTTTTCACGATGACGGAAAAACAGATATGTACGCCGCTATGCATGCCTATTATAACATTGGATTCAAAGGACCTATGAGACCAGACCACGTACCCACCATGTATGGTGACAGTAATGATCATGCTGGTTATAGTACCATTGGAACCTTATATGCCATTGGCTATATACGTGGTTTAATAGAAAGTGTCAGTAAAACTTAATACAACCCTAATATGAATAAAAAATACTTTCATGTAGCTTTAATGCTACTTTTTCCGACCCTTTTATGGGCTCAAATCGGACAGTTCGAAAATGGTTTAGATATTGGAGAACCTCAGATGAAAGGCTCTTCCGTTTATAATGAAACTACTCAAGCCTACACTTTAAAAGGCGGTGGAAGTAATATCTGGTTTAATCATGACGAATTTCATTATCTCTTTAAGCATATTAAAGGTGATTTCATTGCCACCGCAAATTTTGAATTGATAGGAAATGAAAATGGTAATGCCCACCGTAAAACGGGATGGATGCTTAGAGAAAACACCGACCATGACGCCAAAAGTGTCAATACTTGTATCCATGGCGATGGCCTAGTGGTGATGCAATGGAGACTTATGAGAGGAGCTTATATGCGGGACCCAGAAGAGGAAGTCTTTTTTCCAAAACAATATTTTGGTGAAAGTATTATTCAGCTCGAAAGAAAGGGCGATTATTTGACCATGCGTATGGCACATCCAGGTGAGCCTTTAGAAGAAGTGGGCTCCGCTTACTTTCCTGAACTAAACAAAGAGCTTCTTTTGGGCTTATATTCATTAGCTCATGACCCAGAGGACATACAAGAAGTGAAGGTTTGGAATGTTAGAATTTCTACACCCATTGAGCCCGACTGGCATCCAAACAGGCTGATTAAAACCATATCACATGAAGGCGTAAAATATGGAAGTAGGATAGAAACCTTAAATGTAAACACTGGAGAAAGAAAAGTTTTATTAGAATCGCATGAGCATAACACTTCAGCTGTATTTGCAGGAAATAGCCATATTATCTTTCAAAAGGAGGGTAAATCTTTCAATATTCCCGTGAATGGAGGTAAAGTTAATGAAATAAGAACGGCTACATCAACGGACTCAAGACAGTCGGATGGCATGTACGCTTATTATTCAAAAGGGAAGAATAGCACCAATCAAATTTGGCGTAAAAGGGGAGATATTGAAATGCAATGGACTCATGATTTAGACCATGCTTGGAATCCTTATTTATCGCCAGACGGAAAGTACATCGCATATCTTTCCATGTCAAACATGTCAAACCCTAGTGCACTGGGTTCCTATCAAAAGGCATCCATTAAAGTAATGGCGACAGATGGCGGTGCACCTAAAACAGTGGCTTACATTTTTGGCGGTAAAGGAAGCTTTGATAATTACGCTTGGAGTGCTGATGGAAAGTCACTGGTATTTGTGACGTATTCAGATAAAATAAACTAAAAAAAGATAGCGTTTTGAGAGGCAATTAGTGCTTCTCAAAAACTAAATCAGTTTCAGAAACTTCTACTAATCCATTTTCGCTAAAACCAGTCAAAGAAACTTCTTTGGTGGTATTGATAAGCAGTGGATCGTATTTGGCCGTTATTCTGACGTAGTTTTCTGTCCATCCATGCATTTGACCTTCTTCTACATCGTCTTCAAACAAGACGTTCTTTGTTTTGCCAACTTGGCTTTCGTAAAAAGCTCTTTTCTTTTTCTCAGAAAGAATATGAAGCATTTTTGAACGCTTGGCTTTGTCCTGCTTGCTCACTTTGGGATGAATAGCCACGGCCTCCGTGTTTGCTCTTTCGGAATATGAAAAAACATGTAGATAGCTTACATCTAGTTCGTTCAGGTAGTTGTAGGTCTCTAGAAAACGCTCTTCTGTTTCACCTGGATGCCCTACAATAACATCTACACCAATACAACAATCTGGCATGAGCGACTTGATTTGAGTCACTCTATCAATGTATAACTCTTTCTTATAACGCCGTTTCATCAGTCTCAAAACTTCTGGACTTCCAGATTGAAGCGGTATATGAAAATGCGGAACAAAACGCTTTGAAGAAGCCACAAAATCAATGGCTTCATTGCTTAAAAGGTTAGGCTCAATACTAGATATACGGAACCTTTCAATACCTTCCACTCGGTCTAGTGCCTGAATTAAATCTAAGAACGTCTCTTCTTTAATTCCGTTTCTTAGACCAAAATCTCCAATATTAACACCTGTTAAAACAATTTCTTTAACATCATTAGCCGCAATCTCCTCTGCTGCTTTAACAATGTTGGCCACAGTATCAGAGCGGCTTTTTCCGCGTGCCAGCGGAATAGTACAGTAGGTACAAGGATAATCACACCCATCTTGTACTTTTAAAAAAGTACGTGTTCTATCGTTTAAAGAGTAGGAGGTATGGTATTCTAATTTCTGTTCGTCTATTTTGGAAGCAAAAACTTTGCCTACAGGTAGCACATTTGCTATTGAAGGCTCTTTGACAAAATCACCTAATAAGTCTAACAAACGAAATTTCTCTGCGGCACCTAAAACAGCGTCCACTCCTGGAATCTCGGAAATTTCTTTAGGTTTTAGTTGGGCATAACATCCTATTATGGCCACATAGCCATCTGGATTTATGGCATTCGCCTCCCTTACGATCTTTCTACACTTTTTGTCAGCATTGTCTGTAACAGAGCAGGTATTAATGATAAATATATCGGGGGATTCCGAAAAGTCTACTTTTGAATATCCCTTCTCCTCAAACATTCTACCAATGGTAGAGGTCTCTGAGTAATTTAACTTACAGCCTAGAGTGTAAAACGCTACTTTTTTCATTTCAGCCACAAAGGTAAGCAGTTTAACCCGAATTATTTATCAGACGATCGTAATGAGATTTTTAACAGCCATATAGCAGGCATTTTAATTCGAAAAACATACTGCTGTGGGTATTGGATTTAACCCGCTTTATGCATTAGGCAATCTCCCGATTTTATCGGGGCCTTAGCTAAATCTTCAAATCAGTTCGTAAACCCATTTAAACTCAATCACCATAGCCCTTCGACAAAAAGCTCAAGTTAAACAACTATACTAATTTCGTTTAATTGTCTGATTTGTTGCAGTTTAACGTCTCATAACGATTCCCCAACGCACATAATCCGGGTTTAAGGAAATCGTGATGATATCGAGCGGTTTTCTAATGCAAAATTTGGGTAATATTTAAAACTGCGATAATAAAAAAAAACTCTCAGAACTAGTCTGAGAGTTTTAAGAATATCTGTTTAAAATCTAATTAGATTTTAGCACTTTTTACAGTTTTAACAATTCTACCAGCAATCTTGTAAGGATCACCATTAGAAGCAGGTCTTCTGTCTTCTAACCATCCTTTCCAGCCTTTTTGAACTGCTATTAAAGGAATACGAATTGATGCTCCTCTATCAGAAATTCCCCAAGAGAAATCATGAATAGAAGCAGTTTCGTGCTTACCAGTTAAACGTTGGTCGTTAAACTCTCCATAAACGGCTATATGCTCAGGCACAACACTACGGAAAGACTCACAGATAGCTGCATAAACTTCCTTGTCTCCACATGTTCTTAATACGCTGTTAGAGAAGTTGGCATGCATACCAGAACCATTCCAATCCATATCTTTTCCAAGAGGTTTTGGGTGATACTCTATATAGTAGCCGTATTGCTCTGTTAATCTATCTAATAAATATCTTGCGATCCAAAGTTCGTCTCCAGCTAATTTAGCACCTTTGGCAAACAATTGGAATTCCCACTGTCCACAAGCCACTTCTTGGTTAATACCTTCAAAGTTAAGGCCAGCTTCAATACATAAATCTGCGTGTCTTTCTACCAATTCTCTACCGTGAGTATTTTTACCACCTACAGAACAGTAATACATTCCTTGTGGAGCAGGATAGCCACCAATTGGGAATCCTAAAGGAAGCAAAGTAGCAGTATCCATAATAAAATACTCCTGCTCAAATCCAAACCAAAAATCATTATCATCATCGTCGATAGTAGCTCTACCATTAGAAACGTGAGGTGTTCCATCGGCATTCATTACTTCATTCATAACCAACCATCCGTTAATTCTCTCAGGATCTGGATAGATCGCTACAGGAACTAATAAACAGTCAGAAGAACCTCCTTCTGCTTGTTGCGTTGAAGAGCCGTCAAATGACCAATTGCCAATCTCTTCTAAAGTACCTTTAAAATCTTCGTGCTCCTCTACTTTAGTCTTGCTTCTAATGTTTTGAGTAGGGAAATAACCGTCTAGCCAAAGGTATTCTAACTTAATTTTTGCCATGATTGTGATTAATTGTTGAAATTGATTAATTCAGAAAATTATAGAACAAATATATATGAAAAGTCAGTATATTATATACCCAAAAGGCAATTTTGAAGTTTATTCTTCTACTTTGTTAGAATAGTACAATAAAGTATAGATATGTTCTAAGCGATCTATTTGTCAATATAATCTTGATAGGTTTTTTGTTGGAGAGCTTTAGCATTCTTGATATCTTCTTTGGTGATTGGGCCTTCCGACGAAATTAATTTTTTCCCGATATTGTCAAATAGAAGCTCTTTACCCTTTTGAATAAAGCCAAATCCATCACTAAAACTAAAGTATGCCCATTCAGGTTTGTCTTTTTTTAGAAGGGCATCTTTACTCCAAATATATTTGTCGGATGGCAATTTCAGGTTATTCAGTAGTGTTTTAGACAGGTCTATTTGGGATACGATCTCCGTAACTACTTTTGGTGATTTAATAGCTCCACCAGTCCAAAGCATTGGGATTCTGAAATTGTTGGATTTCTTGATAGACTCAGGAAGTCTATGTCCGTGGTCTCCCAAAATCACTATTACGGTGTTATTCCACCATGGCTGAGTTTTGGCAGAATCTATGAATCGTCCAAATTCTCTATCTGTATAATAAAGGGAATTTAGAAAGAGGTCTTCTTCTGAATCTCCTGCAATTCTTGCCGAATCCAATGGCACATCAAAAGGCTCATGGCTACTGAGGGTAAGCAGCGTTTCAAAGAATGGATCCTTTTTAGGGTAACTGTGGTCTGCCAAGTATTTGTTGAAAATCACTTCATCATGAACGCCCCATTTGGTTATAAAAAGGTCATCTGGAAAATCATTTAAATCGATTATTTTTTCAAAATCTCCAGCATATAGATAGCTTTTGATGTTGGCAAATTCTGTTTCACCTCCGTAATAAAAGGAAGTTCTGTATCCAGCACGTTGGAAGTCTTTCGTGAGAATTGGCATTTTAGCGGTCTTCTTTGGCTCCTTAATAACAGACTGTGTTGGCTGAGAAGGATAACCACTCAAAATAGCCACCAATCCTTTATCCGTTCTGTCTCCAGAAGCATAGGTGTTTGAAAAATAAACACCTTCTTTTTTAAGTCTATTGAAATTTGGAGTTACCTCAATGCCATTGACAAACTTATCAACCACTTTCTCTGTAAAACTCTCCCAAACGATAATAAGCACGTTCGGCTTTTCAATTTGCTCATCTATAACAATATCAGAAATATTTTCACTAGGGTATAACTGCGACATAGAAGCAGAAATCTCCTCTTTTGGAAGGTAAGTATATGGATTTACCTTCTCATTTCTATTGTTCACCAGTGAACTGAAAAAATTCCATGAGGCATTAACTGCAGAGATATTGGCAAAATTATTCTCAGAAAAGTATACCGTACTCTGGTTCATCGGAGCTATTCCAAAACCACCTCTAATAGGCACAATAAGAAGGAATGCCATGAATATACAGATAGGCATAAATGGCCACTTCTTGATACTATTCCAGGCATTGATTTTTTTGCCAATAATCCTGTAAACAAAAAAGCTGGCTATGATAATTAAAAGGATGTAACTCAAAATCAACCTAAAAATCGGTGAAGATCTAACCGAGGCCCAAGCCTCTTTAGGCGTACTTAGATATTGCAGAGGTGTGGCGTCCAGCCTATAATCCCAAACATGATATACTTCAAGATCAACTACGGTAATAAGTGTCACTAGAAAAACTAAAATTAGGGTGTAGCCATAGAGTCCTCTTTCAAAAATACTTTTTTTGATAAAATTGGAAAATGCCACCCAGAAAAAAGGGAAAATGCTGAAATAGCCCGCCATGGACATGTCCATCCGGATACCGTTCCAGAAAACGCCAAATAGCGTTTCCAAAGTGAGCAATTTGGCCTCATTGATATGGTAGCCAAGAAAAATTAGTCTGGCAGCCAGAAAATAGGCAACCCAGAAACCAAAATATATAAACAAAAATTGTATTCTTTCTTTCATTCAGCAGTAAATTGTGACCTTTGGGTCAAAGATAGAAATAAACTTAAATGTTAATGAATCCAGGATTTGATGAAAATGAAATAGCCCAGCTTCGCAAGGAATGCGAGGAAGAGGGTCAAAGTTATGTTTTAGTGGAAGATGAGCAAGAACTTTCTGATAGTGGAGAGTTTTTTCAATTCCAGTTTGTCGGAAAAACCCATGATGGCAAAGATGTTATTTATGATGCCGCAATATATACACTGGAGCTACATTATAATAGCTTGGTGTTAGAGGAAGCAGAGAAGAGGGTAGCCGCCATTCATAAGGACTTTGTGCCGATTGGCGAAAGAGACGACGACTACGTTATAAATCCAGAGGCCGACGAGCTCATTGAAGAGTTTATCATGGAGATGGAAGATGATGACGACATGAAAGTTAGTGAATTCGTTACCAAAGATTTGGATTTTGAATTCGGCATCGGGCTGGAAATAGCCATAAATGTAGAAGAGATTTATCCGGAAGATATAGAAAATTTTATTAAAGATTTTAATGCTGGGACGCTCATTATCGATAATAACAGATTCAGCTTTAAGCAAGATTTAGGAGGGGAATAATGCAGCTTTTTTATAAGGAGAATTTCGAACAGGAGACTTTCTTAGATGAAATTGATTCAAAACATTGCATCAAAGTACTACGAAAGAAAATTGGTGATGAAATAAATGTAACAGACGGAATCGGTAATCTTTTCAATTGCAAAATTGCAGAGGCTCATCCCAAAAAGACGCCGCTGAACATTATAGAAATCCAAAGAGCGTTTGAGAAGCCTGAAAGATATATTAAAGTGGTCATAGCTCCAACTAAGAATATGGACAGGATAGAGTACTTCATAGAAAAAGCGGTGGAAATCGGAATTTCGGAGGTGACATTTATCCTAACTCAGAATTCAGAAAGGAGGCAAATAAAGTTAGATCGTTTAAATAGAATTGCTATTTCGGCAATGAAACAATCCTTGAAAGCTTATTTGCCTAGGTTGGTGGAGCTTACACCTGTGAAAGATTTTATGGAAAACGACAGGACGGCCCTAAAGCTCATGGCACATTTAAATGAAGATTCTGAAAATATTTTAAATAAAGCGATAGGGAATGAAGTTTCTATTATGATTGGGCCTGAAGGAGATTTTGACCCTTCTGAAATTGAATTTGCCGCGAAATGCGGTTTCCAAATGGTGAGCATGGGGAATTCTAGATTGAGAACAGAAACGGCAGGTGTAGTGGCCGTTACACTTTTAAATATGATTTGATCAGCATGAAAAGGATTTTGTTGTTTGTGTTTTTTGCAAGCTCTTTGGCATTAAGTGCTCAAAGTCCAACGCTTAAAATTGCGAAGTTAAAATATGGTGGTGGTGGAGACTGGTATGCCAATAAAACCGCTTTACCAAACCTAATAGATTATTGTAATACGAATTTGAAAATGAACCTTTTCCGTGATGAAGATATCGTGGAAGTGGGAAGCCCTGAGCTTTTTCAATACCCTTTTGTACATATGACAGGGCATGGGAATGTGGTGTTTTCCAATTCTGAAGTTGATAACCTAAGAAAGTATCTGCTTTCTGGTGGTTTTTTACACGTAGACGATAATTACGGATTGAACAAGTATATCAGGAGAGAAATGAAAAAAGTTTTCCCAGATGCAGAATTTGTGGAATTACCCTTTAACCATCCCATTTATCATCAGAAGTTTGAGTTCAACCAAGGCTTACCCAAAGTTCATGAGCACGACAACAAAGCCCCACAGGGTTTTGGTTTATTTCATGAAGGTAGGTTGGTCTGTTTCTTTACCTACGAATGTGACCTAGGAAATGGCTGGGAAGACCAATCCGTTTATGGAGATTCTCAGGCAATAAGAACATCTGCGTTGAAAATGGGGGCGAATATCGTGTCTTTTGCGTTTACATCTTATTAATTTATATGTTGTATTTTCTTGAGGGCATTCATTGCATTATTTTAAGAAAATCAATATTGGGTGATTTTTCCCCCAAAATCAATTGAACTTTTTAGTTAAACGCACGTTCTTGTGGCGTAGAAGTATTTTTTTGTTAAAGCAAAACTTAATAAATGGTAGCAGCCCTTTCTTTTTTTATTGGACATTGGTATTTGTCTCTTTTTAGTCAGACCTTTTTTTTACATCGTTATTCGGCCCACAAAATGTTTCAAATGAACAAATTCTGGGAGAAGTTCTTTTATATATTTACTTATATAACGCAGGGGTCATCTTATTTAAATCCTAGAGCTTATGCGGTAATGCACAGAATGCATCATGCTTTTTCTGATACAGATAAAGACCCACATTCTCCACACCATACTAAGAACCTTTTTACCATGATGTGGAAAACCAAGGATCTGTATACGGGTTTAGTAGATTATAAATTTAAGATAGAAGAGCGTTTTGATAGAAATTTCCCAGAGTGGAAAGCTCTAGATAAGTTCGGAGAATCTTGGATATCTAGAACCCTTTGGGGATTGGCTTATATCTCTTTCTATGTGGTTGGTTACTTCTATTTTGATATCCACTGGGGTTTCTTCTTCTTATTACCAATTCATTTTTTAATGGGACCAATTCATGGTGCTATCGTAAACTGGAGTGGTCATAAATATGGTTATCAAAACTTTGACAATAGAGACGAATCTAAAAACAGTTTACTCTTTGATTTTCTAATGATGGGTGAGTTGTTTCAAAATAATCACCATAAACATCCGATGTCTATCAACTTTGCTAAAAAGTGGTTTGAAATAGACCCTACATATCCTGTTATTAAACTATTAACTTGGATGAAAATTATTAAACCTAAGTAGTTTTCTTAGAATATTAAAAGGCCAGTTTGTTACTAAACAAGCTGGCCTTTTTGCTTTAAGTGTGTTTTGTTAATTAACTTTTAACGAAGCTTCTGGCTGACTTTCATGGTTAATGGCAGACATCACTTGGTCTTCTTCACTTAAGCCTGAGAAATTGACGGCAGTTTCTATCAATGCCAAATGGGAGTAGGCCTGTGGGAAATTACCCAAGAGTCTTTTAGTTTTAAAGTCAATGTCTTCACTAAAAAGCCCGAGATGATTGCTATAGCTTAAAACTTGGTCAAAAAGCTTTTTAGCTTCTTTTTGTCTTCCTATTTTAAACAGGCTATTTATAAACCAGAAAGTACAGATGGTGAATGAAGAAGAAGGCGTGCCAAAATCATCCTTATTGATGTATCTGTACATTAAACCATCCTTACATAACTCTTTTTGAGTGGCCAAAACGGTGCTTACAAATCGTGGGTCTTTAGCCTCAATAAACCCGTAACTTTCCATTAGTAAGGTAGAAGCATCCAAATCTGCCGAATGATACGACTGTGCATAAGCTTGTTTTTCTTCATTCCAGGCATTTAATTCTATATCTGCTTTAATTTCATCTCTTAGAACCTTCCACTTTTCAATCTTGTCGTTTCTTTGAAGTAGTTCTGCTATTTTGACCCCTCTGTCTATTGCAACCCAGCAAAGCAGTTTTGAAAAAGTAAAATGACGTTCCTCTGTTCTAAATTCCCAGATGCCCTTATCTGCTTTTTGCCAGTTTTTCTTCACGATATCCACCGTCGATTTTGTGATGGTCCAGAGTTCTTCGCTGTAAAAAAGACTATTTTGAAATCTTAAGTATTGTTGATGGAGTACATCCATTAAAATACCGTAAATGTCATTCTGTTTCTGATGATATGCAGCATTACCTATCCTTACAGGCTTACTTCCTTCATAGCCATCCAGGTGGTCAAGGATTTCTTCTGTTAGTTTTTTCTGCCCGTCTATGCCATACATGATTTGCATTTTTTCATCCTTCTGGGGCACTATTTTAACGATAAACTCTAAGAATTTCTTGGCTATTCTTTCATGACCCAAGCCAGAGACCACTTTGATAACCATACTGGCATCTCTAATCCAGCAGAATCTATAATCCCAGTTTCTTACTTCTCCTATGGTTTCTGGAAGAGAAGTGGTGGCAGCAGCCAAAACAGCCCCTGAACGCTCGTATGTAAGCATCTTTAAAGTTAAAGCAGAACGTAAGATTTCATCATTATAGAGTTTATAAGAAGTCGTTTTCTCCGACCAATTTAACCAGTAAACCCTCGTTCTTTGCATTTTAAGATACTGTCTTTCTACATCTTGATGAAGCAGTTTTTCAAAATAACTAAACAAAAAGTATTGGTTTTCTTCTAAGGTTAATTCATTGCCTTCTAGAATATCTGAATGTTTAAATGAAGAGTAGAGGTAAACGGAATCGTAATTTCCTGAAGTAGTTTTGGTTTTAATATACTCCCTTTTATCCTGTGTTATTTGCTCTTGTTTGGCGTAGCCCAATTTTGGATCATAATTGACAGAAAACTTTGGTTTACCGCTAATTAGCTTCACATATCTTACTATTTCTGCCGGAGATTGATAAACCTCTTTATCAGGAATATAACGTGGCATAAAATCAATAATCTCAAAACAGTCGGTGCCATTATCGAATTTTGTTACAAGAATATTGGTTTTATAAATGTATTTTTGAGTAGAGATATATGTGGAATCAACTATTATTTCAAAAGAACCACCCTTGTTTTCATCTAAGATTTTTGCAAACATTGAGGGGGAATCAAATTTAGGTAAGCAGCACCAGTCAATGCTACCGTTTAAGTTGACCAAAGCAGCACTTTGACAATTACCTATCATTCCATAATCTAAATTTCTCATTATTTTTTTTATAATTCATTAAAGTAATCCATGAGTAAAACTATCATCGTATCCAATAGGCTTCCCTTGTCCTTAGAAATAAACCAAAATGAGGTTATAGCAACTCCCAGTGTTGGGGGACTTGCTACGGGTCTCAAATCTGTTCATGCCGAGGGTAACGGTATCTGGATAGGGTGGAGCGGGCTCATAGAAGAAGAGGTTAATCCTTCCTTGAAGCCTAAAGTAGAAAAAGCTCTTGAAAATCAAAAGTGCAGGTCGGTTTCTTTATCACAATTAGAGGTAGATGGCTTCTATTTCGGCTTTAGCAACCGAACTTTATGGCCTTTGTTTCACTATTTCACCGAATTTGCAGAATTTAATAAACAAGACTGGGAAACTTATAAACTGGTTAATCAGAAGTTTGCGGACGAAGTTTTAAAGCATATTGAAGAGGGAGATGTGGTTTGGGTACACGACTATCAGCTTCTTTTAGTACCTCAGATGATAAAATCTCAAAGGCCCGATGTCAAAATCGGTTTTTTCCTTCATATCCCGTTCCCGTCTTATGAGGTATTTAGAACTTTGCCATGGAGAGAGGAAATTTTGAGGGGCATAATGGGCTCAGATTTGATAGGATTTCACACCTATGATTACGAAAGACATTTTTTAAGCTCGGTTCAGCGATTATTATTATGTGATGTAAACTTCAATGATCTACTTTATGATACACGAATAGTAAAAGTAGACTCATTCCCAATGGGTATTGACTATAACAAATTTCATAACGCTGCCATAGCACATTCCAAAAGCAAGGAGAAATCTGAGGTTCAAGAAAGTATAGATAAGCATAAAGAAATAAAAGGCGATACCCAGTTCATTTTAAGTATTGATAGGTTAGATTATACCAAAGGCATAGCCAAAAGAATTTTAGCTTTCGAACAGTTTTTAGAGAAATATCCCCAATATCTGGGTAAAGTTAGGCTGGTAATGTTGGCTGTACCCAGTAGATCAAATGTACCACAGTATCAAGATTTAAAGAATGAAATTGATCAATTGGTAGGTAGAGTGAATGGTAAGTTCTCGGAGGTAAACTGGACACCTATTTGGTATTTCTATAGGTCTATGCCTTTTGAAAACCTGATAGATCTGTACTGTTCTTGTAAAATAGCTCTTCTTACTCCGGTAAGAGACGGAATGAACTTAGTGGCTAAAGAGTACATCGCTAGCCGTGTTGATAATACAGGCGTACTGATTTTAAGCGAGATGACAGGTGCTTCAAAGGAGTTGAATGAAGCCCTGATTATAAACCCGAATAATTTGGATCAAATAGCTGATGCTATTAAAGAAGCCCTAGAAATGCCGGAGAGCAAACAGATCAAGGCTAACGTGATTATGAAGGATAGAATTCAGCGATATAACGTAGAACGTTGGGCTAAGGAATTTCTACATAGTCTCACACATCTCATTACAAATCAGCCAGAGGTTTCTGCCTTAACGGTGAAAGGAGAAGTTCAAGATAAAATTATTAAGAGTTTTAAGGCGGCAAATTCAAGGGTACTGTTTTTAGATTATGATGGCACCTTGGCAGCGTTTACCAATAGACCTGAAGATGCCACACCAACACAGGAGCTGTATGAAATTTTGGATAATTTATACGCCGATAATAAAAATAAACTTGTTCTAATTACGGGTCGTGATAGAGAAACTTTTGATAAATGGTTTGGAGATAAACCCTATACCTTAATTACGGAACATGGCCTTTGGCAAAAAGATGGTGCAGGTACAGCGTGGAGACAATTGGAAGCAGTCAATAATAGGTGGTTTTCTGTTATTTTTCCTATTCTAGAGCGTTTTGTGGATAGAACTCCCGGTTCTCAGATAGAAATTAAGAACTTCTCTATGGCCTTCCATTTCAGGAGGGTAGATCCTATTCAAGGTGAAGTGAGAGCCAATGAACTTAAAAGCACCATACAGCCCTTAATAGCCAACCACAGCTTAGAGATAATGGAAGGCGATAAAGTTTTGGAGATTAAAGTAAGCGGTGTAAACAAAGGCAAGGCGGCTAGTAAGTATCTAGCAGACCAACCTTCAGAGTTTATATTGGCGATGGGAGACGACTGGACAGACGAGTATATGTTTAAGGATTTGCCAAATTCATCTACAACAATTAAAGTAGGAAATAAGCCGACAGTGGCCAAGTTTAGGATTAATAATACTCAATCTGTTTACGAGCTATTGAGAAAATTAAGCTGATAAAAAAGGGTACCAAATTCTGAATTTGGTACCCTAAAATTATTTATTAAGAAATTAACGGACTACAATTCTCTAACTCTGATGTTTTTGAAATAGGCTCTTTGTCCATGATGCTGAAACATGATATGTCCCTCTTTATCCGAATGATATTTCGGATTATCTTTAAATTTACTATTTGCCAGCACTTCTTTCATCTCGGGGCTACCAATCTCAAACTCCAAAACTTTAGCATCATTTAGCCAGTGCTCCACATGTCCGTTTTTATGGGTCAACCTTGCTTTATTAAACTCACCTATAGGCTTTAAGACCTTATTTACTGGAACAATCAGATCATATAAAGAGCCTGCAGACCTGATAGCCGCAGTATCATTAAAATTGATGTCATCTAAAATCTGAATTTCAAAATTGTTCAACCAGTTTTGACTGTTTCCATTGCCAGACTCCATTGGAGCTATTTCCTGAACGTGGAAGAATACACCGCTGTTTGCTGCGGTATCTACCGCCCATTCATATTCCAATTCAAAATTCTCATATCTAGATTTTGAAACAAGATCAAGGTTGGCCGTATCTGGATTGGCCACCAAAGCTCCGTTTTCTACGGTCCAAACACCTTCTGGGAATTCCTTGATACCATAACCTCTAAGTTGATCAGTAGAAGTGCCATCAAAAAGAACGGTCCAAGCTTTTTGGGCTATTTCTAGCTTTTCTTCAGAAGTATTTGAAGAGCTACAAGCAGTAAAAGATACTGCTATGACGGCTAATATGCCTAGAGAACTAAATTTCATTATAACATTGGGTTGAATATTGAACTGAAAATTAACCAATTGAACTGAAACGAAAATAATTAATCGATAAAAGATTGATTTTGGATGATTTAGGGCTTAAGAAAATCACTTTAAACATCTTTCATACTGAGCCCTATACGTTTTCTGGCAGCATCTACCTCCATGACCTTAACTTGAACCTTTTGGTGTACTTTAACAACCTCGTTAGGGTCTTTTATAAACCTGTTAGCCAGTTGTGATAAATGCACAAGACCATCTTGATGTACCCCAATGTCTACAAAACAACCAAATGCCGTTATATTGGTAACAATCCCTGGCAGTACCATACCTTCCTTTAAATCTTCCATGGTATGCACATTGCCAAACTCAAAAGCCTCCAACTGCTCTCTAGGGTCACGACCAGGTTTGGCCAATTCAGACATAATGTCATTTAAGGTAGGCAAACCAACTTCCGTGGAAACATATTTTTTAAGGTCAATTGACTTTCTGACCAGCGAATCTTCTATCAAATTATCAATGGTAACACCTTTATCTTTGGCAATCTGCTTTACTAAATCATACCTTTCTGGATGTACGGCAGAATTATCTAATGGGTCTTTTGCCCCATGAATTCTTAAAAAACCTGCCGCTTGTTCAAAAGCCTTATCGCCTAGTCTAGGTACTTTTAATAGCTGCTTTCTAGAAGAAAATTTACCATTCTTCATTCTATAATCCACGACATTCTGTGCTAGGGTAGGCCCAAGACCAGAAACATAAGAAAGCAAATGTTTAGAGGCCGTATTTAATTCTACGCCAACGGAGTTTACACAACTTTCCACTACGGTATCTAAGCTTTCCTTTAACATTTTGGCATTGACGTCATGTTGGTACTGACCTACACCTATAGACTTAGGATCAATTTTCACCAATTCTGCTAAAGGGTCTTTTAATCTCCTTCCTATAGAAATGGCACCTCTTACGGTCACATCCTTGTCCGGAAATTCTTCTCTAGCCACGGCAGAGGCAGAATAGATGGAGGCTCCCTGTTCCGAGACTACATATATACCTTTTACATCCGTTTTTATTGATTTTACAAACTGCTCTGTCTCTCTACTGGCCGTGCCATTGCCAATAGCGATGGCGTCAATCTTATAATCCGCCACAAGTTTCTTTATGGTAATCTCCGCTTCCATTTTCTTAAAAGTAGGATAAACCACGGTGTCGTAAAGTAAATCGCCTAATTCGTTTAAAACCACGGTTTTGCAACCCGTTCTAAATCCTGGGTCTAGGGCTAAAACGCGTTTTTGGCCTAATGGTGCCGAAAGGAGAAGCTGTCTTAGATTCGTAGCAAAAATCTGAATGGCGGCCTCATCCGCTTTTTCTTTACTAATTCCATTAAACTCGTTTTCAATAGAAGGGTTCAATAATCGCTTATAAGCATCTTCTATAGCCAATTCTACTTGCTCTTTACAAGCTTGTAATCCACGTAAATATTGTCTGTCTAGCATGTTTAAAGCTTTATCAGCATCTATTTCAATACCAACTTTTAAGAAGCCTTCCTGCTCTCCACGCCTCATCGCCAGCAGTCTATGGGATGGAACTTCTCTCAGCTTTTGTTCAAATTCAAAGTAATCTTTATACTTAATTCCCTCGGTATCTTTCCCTTTTTTCACTTTTGAGAAAATGATGGCTTCCTTCTCAAAAATCACCCTGAGTTTATTTCTAGACTCTAGGTTTTCATTTATCCATTCAGCAATAATATCTCTGGCACCTTGTAAGGCTTCTTCTTTAGACTTGACGTCTTTGTTTAAAAACTGACCGATAAGGCCATCCAAGCTGTTTTCTTTTTGCTCAAAAATTCTTTTTGCCAAAGGCTCCAAACCCTTTTCAATGGCAATGACTGCCCTGGTTTTTCTTTTTTGTTTATAAGGCAGATATAAATCTTCTAGCTCCTTAAGATGCAAAGCCGCATGAAGCTTTTTCAATAATTCAGGAGTCATCTTTTCTTGCTCCTCAATAGACTGAATAATGGCTGCTCTTCTTTTATCTGCTTCCAGAAACTTCTCGTAAGCCTTTTTAATATCTGCGATTTGAACTTCATCTAAACCACCTGTTTTTTCCTTTCTATATCTTGATATAAAGGGTACCGTGGCACCTTCGGTCAAAAGTTGAATGGTTTGGTTAACCGAATTGGAGGAAACGTTAATAGATTGCGTTATATAAGAAATCTGAGAATTATTTAGCATAGTTTGTATAGAAGTATAAATCTAACTTTCGAAAAAGAAACGGATTGCCGATACAACCATTCTTTATCAAATTTTATTTGATATTGTAAAAGCAAAAGTCTCAATAATTATGAAGAAAGCCCTCGTCATTTTTGCAATGTTTTCCACATTTATCATAAGTTCTTGTGGTCATGTTGCTCCAAAGATTAATTCTGATTTAGTTATAGTTAGTGGGCAGCGTTTTGGCATGTGCTCAGGTGAATGTACGCAGTATTTAAGGTTAACCGCTCAGACTCCTGATGTGCAGTTTATTTCACAACCAAATTTTATAGATTTCAAAAATGAAAGAAAAACTTTTACAGATGCCTTAGATGAGGAGATTTGGAAAAATATACTAGCCGAGCTTAATACCAGGGCCTTTAGGAAGCTTAAGAAAGTATATGGATGCCCAGACTGTGCAGACGGCGGTGCGGAGTGGTTAGAAATTTCTGATAGGTCCGGCACCTATAAGGTTACATTTGAATACGGAGATGAAGTAAAAGGCATTGAAAATTTGATAATTTTGCTCCGCAATCAAAGAACAGCCTTATCAAAAAAGTATCTGCCATCGAACTAGATTATGACCTTATTGTAGTAGGCGGCGGTGCCGCAGGCTTCTTTGCGGCCATAAATGCGGCTACATTAAATCCCGCTTTCAAAATCCTCATTATTGAAAAAAACAGAGAACCCTTACAGAAAGTGAAAGTTTCGGGCGGTGGTAGGTGTAATGTGACCCATTTCTGTTTTCAAGCTTCGGAATTGGTTAAGAATTACCCTAGAGGTAATGAATTCCTTTTAAAACCCTTTGAAAGATTTGGCCCAAATGAAACCATAGAATGGTTTAGGAAAAGAGGGGTCGGGATTAAAAAAGAGGCCGACGGAAGAATGTTTCCGGTATCTAATACTTCTCAAACCATCATTGACCTTTTTACGGAAGAAATAAATCATTTAGGCATAAAACTCCAGACTTCTCAGCGTGTTGTAGATTTCAACTTCGTCAATAATATATGGGAAATAGCCCTACAAAGTGGCGAAAAGCTTTCTTCACAAAACTTAATGTTGGCCACAGGTAGCGACAGAACCATTTGGGAAAAATTGAAAACCATGGAGCTTAATCTCGTGGCTCCTGTACCCTCATTGTTTACATTTAAAATAGAGGACAAAGAATTGCATGCCTTAGCAGGCAATAGTTTTTTGAATGCTTTGGCAAGTATACCTGAGTTTAAAACCTCAGGACCTGCTTTGATTACACATTGGGGGCTTTCTGGTCCGGCCATTTTAAAACTCTCTGCGTTTGCGGCTAGGGCTTTAGAGAAAAAGAATTACTGTTTTAATCTAAAAATGGATTTCCTTCCCGAAATAACGGAAAAGCAGATCCTACAAACCCTAAAGGCGTATCAGGAATTACATCCCAAAAAGAAAGTTGTCAGCACACCACTTTTCGATTTCTCAAAAAGATTTTGGGAATATATATGTAAAAAGTCTAATGTAGGGGAATTTCAGAATTGGAGTGAAACGGGAAAAAAGCATTTTAAACAATTTCAGGATAATTTAAAAAAAATGCCCTTTGAAGTCACCGGAAAAAGTACCTTTAAAGAAGAGTTTGTTACGGCTGGTGGCATTGACTTAAGTGAGGTAAATGCTGATACCTTTGAGCTTAAAAAATACTCAGGACTTTATGTGGCTGGCGAAGTTATAGACATTGATGCGATAACAGGTGGTTTTAATTTTCAAGCGGCTTGGACTGGGGGATGGCATGTAGCTAGGGCCATAGGAAACTCAAGGACTTAAAGCTTTTGATACATTCGCATTAAATTATTAATCCAAATGTTATAGTAAGAACGCTTCAAACATTTATCTTTGTTTTTAATATATAGCGAAACAAAAGTAAATGACCCACCTAATAGAGAGATTTACCGAACACTTAAAATCTGGTAAATATAATAGCATGACCGTGGCGGCTTATCGTAATGCTATCTTCGTTTTCTATAATCAAGTGCGTGATATGCCTCAGAGTAAAATCACGGATGAATATATTGGTAATTACCTTAAAGAATTAGCTGAAAAAAAGGACAAAGCAGAAGCGATACAAGCTGGAAAAGCACTAAAGCTTTTTTATGAGGTAATTTTTGGAAGAAAACTTAGCATAAAGTCTACCGGCGAAGCAAAAGAACAAAAACTACCAGAAACACTTTCTAAAGAAGAGATAAAGAGGATATTATATACCGTTACCAATATCAAGCATAAAGCGGTATTACTATTAATTTATAATACAGGTTTAAGAATAAGTGAAGTTATAAACCTGAATGTGGATGATTTAGATCTTGGAAAAGGCATAATCAGGATAGTGGATAAAGGGAAAAAAACAAAAAGGGAGCTTTCTATCTCCCCAAATATTATTGATTTTGTCAAAAGATATTTTGTAAAAGAGAAACCCATTGCGGTTTTGTTTCCTGGAGAAAATGGAAAACCTTACAGTTCCAGAAACGTACAGTTATTCTTTCAATCTGCCTTAAAAAAGGCTTCTATTGAGAAGAATGCCACGGTTCATACTCTTAGACATAGTTATGCTGTTCATGCCTTAGAAGCAGGTATGGACATACATTTGTTACAGTATATTTTAGGGCATAGATTTCTTCAGACTACATCCATTTATAATCAAATGGCCAATGTAGATGCCAGTACCATTAGAAATCCTATTCAAGATATTAATCTGAATGAAGGAGAATTTACTTTTTCTCCTTACTAGATTTAATGATTCTTTGAATTTTTACGGTAGAAATGGCATTGTCTGTCAAGTCCTTATATTCTGCACGGTTTTTATAGATTTCCGCGGCAGTAAAAATAGCATGTAGCATAGAACCAGGGTTAGCTTCGTCTTTTCCTGCTATGTCAAAAGCGGTACCATGATCTGGTGATGTTCTTACAACAGATAAACCAGCTGTGAAATTTACCCCAGAATCAAAAGAAAGCATTTTAAAGGGCGTTAAACCTTGGTCATGATACATGGCTAAAACGGCATCATACTGCTTCCATTGCTGCGTAGCAAAGAAACCATCGCTAGGGAAAGGTCCAAAAACCAAGTTTCCTTTTTGACGATATTCGTTTATCAAAGGCTCAATAATATCTGTTTCCTCTTTGCCTAAAAGGCCATTTTCTCCTGCATGAGGATTAAGACCCAAGACCGCTATTTTAGGTTTCTGAATCTTGAAATCAATTTTTAAGCTTTTCATCATTAAGTCTAACTTAGACTTAATTTGCTTTTTATTGATGTTCTTTTTGACCTGTTCTATGGGAATATGACCCGTAACAACACCCAGCCTAAGCTCTTCGCTAACTAAAAACATTAGAGCTTCTTCTGCTTCAAAAACTTCAGCCAGATATTCTGTATGACCTGGAAAATTGAAGCTTTCGCTTTGCGTATTGTCTTTAGATATAGGGGCAGTAACTAAAGCTTCTATATAACCATTTTTTAAGTCTTGTGTGGCTCTTTCTAGTGCTTGAAAAGCCAATTGACCCGCTTCTTTTTGTACGGTACCTAAGGCCAAATCAAAAAGAGGACCTTGATAGCAATTAACGAGATTAAATTGCTTCTTGTTTAGTTGTTTTGTGTTTTGGACGGTAGCAAACAGCCAGTCGTTATAACCTAATAAATTCTTATACTTACTCAGGTGTTTTCCAGAACCATAAATCACTGGGGTGCAGATTTTGTTAATTCTGGTACTGGAAAGTGCTTTTATAATCACTTCCGGACCAATACCATTCATATCTCCAATACTAATTCCAATTCTTGGAATGTTGTCACCATCCATAGGGGTAAATTTTACGGTTATTTCTAAATTGCCAAAGTTAATATAAAATGTCAGGTTAAGGAAGGTTTTTGATTCATTCGGATGATGAATTAAAGACTGAAAAGTGGTTTTAAGGGCATGATATATAATTAAACTTAGAAGTAGATTAAAACAGGTAGTATTAAAATGAGAATTCTAATTGTGGATGAAATGCATCACTCTATAGTAGAGATGCCAAAAGCATTGGGTTTAGAGGTAGATTACTTTCCCAATATTGCATTTGAGGAAGTTTTGGAACGTGTGGGAGATTATGAGGGTCTCATTATACGAAGTAAGTTTTCCATAAACGCCGACTTTCTCTCGCACGCTACCAAAATGAAATTTATTGGTAGGGCAGGAGCAGGCTTAGACTTAATAGATTTGCCAGCGTGCAAAAAGGCAGGTGTAACGGTTTTTGGAGCAAATGAAGCCAATAAAGTGGCTGTGGCGGAACATTTAATAGGAATGCTGTTGACACTTTTCCATAAGATAAATACGGGAAGCAGAGAAGTAAAACAAGGCTTATGGAAAAGAGAAGCTAATAGAGGAGAAGAGCTTTTAGGAAAAACAGTAGGGATAATAGGTTATGGAAATAACGGGCAAGCTACCGCAGAGAGACTGGCGGCCTTTGGATGTAAGATTCTAGCTTATGATAAATTAAAATATGGGTTTGGGAATCATCTTATTGAAGAGTGCGACCTGAATGCTATTTTCGAAAGGGCAGATGTTGTGAGTTTACATATTCCTTTGACCAAAGACACGGATAAATGGATTGATTCGGCCTTTTTTGAGAAATTCAAAAAAACTATATTCTTCTGCAACATTGCTAGAGGAGAAATTGTCGTTTTAAAAGATTTGGTAAGTGCTTTGAAAACAGGAAAGGTAAGAGGAGCCTGTTTAGATGTTTTAGAAAATGAGAAGTTAAAAACCCTCACGACCGAACAAAAAAGCACTTTCGATTACCTTGCCAGCCAAGATAATGTGATACTTACGCCTCATGTAGCAGGCTGGAGTACCGAGTCTTATGTGAAAATAAATGAGGTTTTAAGAGATAAAATTCAGCGATTCATTGAAAAATAAAAGTATTAAAATTGCCAGTTTTTGCTTGTGCATCTCCGTTGGTTTTCTATCCTGCGATTCGGAGGGTACAAATAATCAAGAAGAAACTAAAACTGCCAGCATTGCATATACCCAAGTAGGAACATATCCACATAGTACAGAGGCTTTTACAGAAGGGCTCTTTGTCTATGATGGAAAGATTTATGAAAGTACGGGCTCTCCAGCAAATCTTTCTTTCACAGAGTCTGTGGTAGGTATTTTAGATACCACCAATGGTAGTTTGGAGGTCAAAGTGAAGTTGGATAGAAACAAATATTTTGGGGAAGGCATAACTATTCTAGGTGATAAGCTTTATCAGCTGACTTATGTAAGTCAGGAGTGTTTTGTATATGATAAAAATACTTTTGAGAAGTTAGAAACTTTCAAGTTTCCAAACAACGAAGGCTGGGGGATGACCACAGATGGAACTCATCTCATTATGAGCGACGGAACCTTTAAAGTCACTTTTATCAATCCTGCAGACTTCTCTAGAGTGCGTGAAATAAACGTACAAGAAAACGGCTACGGCGTGGAGAACATCAACGAACTGGAATATGTCAATGGTTTTATTTATGCCAATGTTTATGGTACCAATGTGATCTTGAAAATAGATGCTCAGAATGGAAACGTGGTTTCTAAGTCAGATTTTGGAACGCTATATTTAGACGCTCAAAAGGGGAACCCAAACTTGTTAGAAATGAACGGTATAGCTTATGACAAAGAAAAGGATGAGTTTTTGTTAACTGGTAAACTGTGGCCTAAGGTATATCGAATGAAATTCAAGTAAAAATGAGCACGTATACCAAAATTTTGTATCATATAGTTTTTTCAACAAAAAATAGAGAAACGAGTTTAAAATCTGAAGGTAGACCTATTTTGTTCAAATATATTTGGGGTATATTAAAGGAAAAAAAGTGCCATTTATATAGAATTAATGGTGTTGAAGACCATATTCATATTGTTTTCTCCCTACATCCTACTATTTCTTTAGCTGCTTTGGTAAAAGATATAAAATTGGCTTCCTCTATAATGATAAAAGAAGAAAAGTTGTTTCCTTTTACAGCTTGGCAAGAGGGCTATTCAGCATTTACCTATTCTTTTGATGCTAAAGATAATTTGATAGAATACATCAAGAATCAAGAAGAGCATCATAAGAAAGTCACTTTTAAAGAGGAATTAATTTCTCTTTTGGATGAATTTGAGATTGAATTTGATGAGAAGTATTTGCTATGATTTTAGTCAACCCTGTCAGGGTTGTGTTTCTGTTCATGTTGAACCCTTTCGGGGTTCTTATTAATCGAGCTTTTCTTAATAAAAGCAAGCCCGAATGGGCTTGAATGTGAATAGAAAAAGAACCGATGTCGAAGGAGAAGGAAGCCTGAGGGGCTTCAATATTAATTTGTCCATAATTAAATTCAACCCCTTCAGGGTTGTGCTTTTGTCCATATTATCTTTACTATTCACATTTAACCCCTTTGGGGTTCTAATTGACCGGAATTTTCTTAAGAAAAGGCAAGCCCGAATGGGCTTGAATATGAATAGAAAGAGAATGGAAATCAGAGAGCCTTGAAGCCTAACGGGCTTCAATATTAATTTGAAAGAATTATATTCAACACCTTCATGGTTGTACTTCTTTCGATATTGTTAACCCCTTCTGGGTTCATATTTTTGGATTGATTCATAGAAAATCCAAGCCCGAATGGGCTTGAAAGTGAATAGAAGGAAAAGGAATTCAAGAATTAGGAAGCCTGACGGGCTTCAATTCGTATTCTCATTTTTTTCAGATAAAGCCTTTATTCTTGATTCCAAAAGTGCGGTTGCAGTATTGGCAGGAAAAAGGTTTTTGACATTTTCAGGAGTCGACTCTGCGGGTAAAAACTCTGCCCCTTTATTCATCAATTCATTCAATTTAGTAATAGACAGAATTAATCTCTGAGTATCTTCTGGGTCGGAATTGTCTAGATAAGTTTTTTGGGCGTGAAGAGCCTCAGATTCAATAGTTTGTTTTATCAATGTTTTTTGTGCAATCACGAATGCCTCTTTTAATTCATTTGTCAATTGATAATCTTTTACTGATTCGTTTACAAATTTAGATTCTGCATTTTTCTTGTTTATTACGGCAGCTGACCAACATAGTTCAGCGATTAATTTCAGGGCAATAGGTGTACCCAAAGCCACATATAACCAAATTGAGCCTTGTTCAGTCCTAATAATTTGAGTAGTCCCTCCAACTTTATCACCTGTGATAGGCATGCTTACGGCAATTTTTAAGTCATTCATGATTTTACTCATATCCTCAAAGTCAGTTATTGGAGGGAGTTTTATTCGAATCGAATTCTCTGGTTCATCGTTAATTATATGGTTTGTTAAATTATAAAGTGCTAATGTTGAAATTCTTAAAGTATTCATTGAATTTTCAATTTCCTTAATTTGATTTACTTTAAATGAAATTAAGCTGGGCAGAGAGACGTCTCCCAAAGTTTTAAATACCTGATTAACTTCTGGTTTGAGAAATTCAAAATTCTCCGAAATCCAATTAAGAGTATTTACGACTCTAGGTAATTCTGTTATTCTATACAGCTCTTCTAGGCTAGAAGTTTTCACAAAAGCGAGTACTAATAATTTAAAGTCTAGTTGCTTTAGTTTTGATTTGAGGACAGCTATATTCATAGTTGAAAGTTTGTGGTTTTTGTTTAAAGAAGGTGGCCAAAATTAATTTAAGGACAATTAGGACAGTCAGCATTAATATCATTTATTGCTTGTTCGTCACAACTTTTCCAAATAGCTATGAATGTGCTTTTACTAATTTCCAACAAATCCGGAAATTTAACAGCGTCTATCAGGCATCCATCTCTTCTTTCAGTACTTTGATTACCACAGCTAGAATCGTAGCATTTTTGAATATAAAAATTGCAATAGGCATCAGCGAAAATTAGATTGTTTAATTTACTCTGATAGAATTTGTTTGATTCTTTATTGGCTTTTTCAAATAGGTATTGGTCTTTCATTTGTTATATACATTTGTAGACAAGATCTCATAAATTCTGCCAAAATGCATTTACCTGCCAAAAAGACGTTATTAAAAAGTAGAATCAACGATGCTAAACTCCGTGGAAATAGCAATACAGCAATCCTGTCATTTTGGCAGTAAATGTGCCTTTACAATCAATAATTCAAAGCTGGCGATAACCATCTCTCCGCTTCTTCAATCGTTACGCCCTTTTTGGCCACATAGTCTTCTATTTGGTCTTTGGTGATTTTACCTAAACCAAAATACTTACTGTCTGGATGGCTGTAATACATGCCACTCACCGCAGAAGCAGGCCACATGGCTAGGCTTTCTGTTAAAGTCAGACCAATACTGTTTTCTACGTCTAATAGCTCAAACAAAGGCCTTTTAAGGGTATGGTCTGGGCATGCAGGGTATCCTGGAGCAGGTCTTATTCCAGCGTATTTCTCTTTGATAAGTTCTTCACTTGCTAGCGTTTCTTCTGCGGCATATCCCCAATACTGTTTTCTTACTTTCTCATGTAATAATTCCGTAAAGGCTTCTGCAAATCTATCTGCTAAGGCTTTTACCATAATGCTATTATAATCGTCAAAATCCGCCTCAAATTCCTTAGCTTTTTCATCTGCACCGAAAATGCCTACTGCAAAGCCACCGAAATAATCTTGCTTTCCACTTTCTTTAGGTGCCACAAAATCCGCTAAAGATAAATTTGGGATATTCTTACCCTTTTTACCCTGCTGACGCAAATGATGGAATATAGCCAGCTCCTTAGTGTTATCGGGAATATAAACCTTGTGGTCATGCGTTAAAGGCGAACACGAACTTGAATGACCTTCCTCATTGACCGTGAAATCATATACTATTTGAGCGTCAGCTCCATCGGTATTTGATGGCCAAAAACCTATCACCGCTTTAGCGGTTAACCATTTCTCCGCTGTGATTTTCTTCAGCATAGCCTGAGCATCTGCTAAGAGTTTCTTTGCTTCTGTTCCTACGACTTCGTCTTCTAATATTTTAGGGTATCTACCATGCAAGTCCCACGATTGGAAGAATGGGGTCCAGTCTATATAATCTACTATTTCGCTTAAATTATAGCTTTCAAACACCTTTTGACCTAAGAAAGTAGGTTTCTTAATTTCTGTAGTTGACCAGTCAATCGCCATTTTATTAGCTCTTGCTTGCTCTATCGTGATATAAGTTTTTACCGTTTGTCTGTTTAAATATTCCTCTCTAAATACAGCGTAATCTGCTTTATATTTAGCTTTGAAAGCCTCTTCTTGTCCTTTACTTAATAAGCTACTGGCTACTGGTACAGACTTAGAAGCATCTAAAACGTGAATAGCTGGGCCAGAATAGTAAGGATCAATTTTTACCGCAGTATGCACTCTGGAAGTAGTAGCTCCACCTATTAAAAGCGGAATTTTCATCCCTCTTTTTTCCATTTCTTTGGCCACATAAACCATTTCGTCAAGCGAAGGCGTAATCAAACCACTTAAGCCAATTATATCCACATTATGTTCAACGGCAGCATCCAAGATTTTATCGGCTGCTACCATCACGCCAAGGTCAATGATTTCGAAGTTATTACAAGCCAATACCACGCCTACAATGTTTTTTCCAATATCATGGACATCACCTTTTACAGTCGCCATCAGTATTTTACCATTGTTCTTCGCCGTATTTCCTGTTCTAAGTTTTTCTTCTTCTAGGTAAGGTAGTAGATAAGCTACGGCCTTTTTCATTACTCTAGCAGATTTGACCACCTGTGGCAAAAACATTTTACCAGAACCGAACAAATCGCCGACCACATTCATTCCATCCATTAATGGACCTTCTATAACCTGTAGCGGAGATGGAAAAGAAGCCCTTGCTTCTTCTGTGTCTTCTTCAATAAACTCTACCACACCACGTACCAATGCATGTTCAATTCTCTTTGCAACGGGTAAGCTACGCCATTCTTGAATGGCTTTTTCGGTTTCCACATTGGTGCCTTTCAGAGATTCCGCTATATCTAAAAGTCTTTCTGTTGCGTCGTCTTTTCTATTTAAAAGGACATCTTCAACGGCTTCTAGAAGGTCTTTAGGAATGTTATCATAAATATCCAGCAAGGCTGGGTTTACAATTCCCATATCCATACCCACCTTGGTAGCATGGTATAAAAAAGCGGAATGAATGGCTTCCCTTACCTTATCATTTCCTCTAAAAGAGAAAGAAACATTACTTACACCACCGCTCACATGAGCATGAGGTAAGTTTTCTGTCACCCATTTTGTTCCTTCAAAAAATGAAATGGCGTTAATTCTATGTTCTTCTATTCCTGTAGCTACAGGAAATATATTTAAGTCAAAAATGATGTCTTCTGCAGGGAAACGCACTTTGTTTACCAAAACGTCGTAAGAACGCTTCGCAATCTCTATTCTTCTTTCAGTGGTATCTGCCTGGCCATCTTCATCAAAAGCCATGACGATAACGGCTGCCCCAAAGTTTTTACAAATGGTGGCTTGACGCACAAACTCTTCTTCTCCACCTTTAAGAGAGATAGAGTTGACAATTCCTTTTCCTTGAATACATTTTAATCCGGCCTCAATGATTTCCCACTTAGAGGAATCCACCATGACAGGAATTCTTGAAATATCAGGTTCAGAAGCCATCAGGTTTAAGAAAGTAGTCATACTTTCTACACCGTCTAGCATACCTTCGTCCATATTGACGTCAATCACATTGGCACCACCTTCCACTTGGTCTAAAGCCACAGAAAGAGCCTCCTCAAATTTCTCTGTTTTTATAAGACGTAAGAATTTCTTTGAACCCGTTACGTTGGTTCTTTCACCTACATTGACAAATCCCAATTCCTTGGTCAATGTCATAGGTTCTAAACCACTTAGTCTTAATAATTGCTCTGGATGTGACTTTTTTCGTGGCTCATATTCGGCGGCTATTCTGGCAAATTCGGCAATGTGTTCTGGTGTCGTTCCGCAGCAGCCTCCTAAAATATTGACATACCCTTCTTCTAAAAACTCACGAACCTGCTCTCCCATAAATTCAGGAGACTCATCATAGGCACCCATTTCGTTTGGTAAACCAGCATTAGGATATACACTTACGTAACAAGAAGCCACTCTTGACATTTCAGCCAAATATGGTTTCATAGCTCTGGCTCCAAGAGCACAGTTTAGGCCTATGGCCAATAATTCGCCATGTTTTAAAGAGTTATAGAAAGCTTCTGTGGTTTGTCCTGTTAAGGTTCTACCAGATTGGTCTGTGATGGTTCCCGATATCATGATAGGAATATCAAAGTCAGGATCTGTTTTTCGCTTTTCAGCAATCACCAATTTAGCCGCATAAATAGACGCCTTACTGTTCAAAGTATCCGTTGAAGTCTCCATGATCAACAAGTCTGCTCCACCCTCAATAAGTGATTCGGCTTGTTCTTTGAAGCAGTTGACCAACTGGTCAAAAGTAATGGCTCTGAAGCCTGGATTGTTTACATCAGGAGAAAGGGAAGCGAGTTTGGTTGTTGGCCCCATAGAACCACCTACAAATCTAGGTTTGTTAGGATTTTTGGCGGTATACACATCACATGCTCTACGAGCTAAAACGGCACTTTCATAATTTATCTCCTTAACCAAGTGCTCCATTTTATAGTCTTCCATAGAGACCCAGTTGGCACTGAAAGTGTTCGTTTCAATGATATCTGCTCCGGCCTCGAGGTATTCCTTATGAATGGCAGAGATAATATCTGGTCGAGTCAAAGAAAGTAAATCATTATTTCCTTTAACATCATGTGGGAAATCTTTGAATCTTTCGCCACGATAATCTTCATCGGTCAGCTTGTAACGCTGAATCATGGTACCCATGGCACCATCTAAAATGAGTATTCTTTTGGCAAGTTCTTTCTGTATGTTGGGCATTTGTTGACCTTTACTGTTCTTTAAACTATTCTTGTCAAAGTAAAGCTGTGAAGTTTACCGTCGGGAACAATCCTCGAATAACTAAACGTATCACAAACCAAGCAGACTTTGACATCCTAAAAACTGCTTTTAATCAGTTCTTCTATTGAGCTACGCAAAGATAATATAAAAGATAAAAAACGAAGTGATTTTGACATAGAATAGATAAATTATCTGTCAAATATTGCTTTTCGGTGTTGAATTATCTAAAATTGAGCAAAATATAAGCTTATGACTAAATTTGATCAGACCGATAAAGATATTTTAATGTATTTGCAGCAAGATGCAAAACTTACGACAAAGGAACTGGCCGGAAGACTTAATTTATCTCCTACACCTGTTTATGAACGCGTAAAACGTCTGGAGAATGACGGCGTTATTAAGAAGTATGTAGCCCTTGTTGACCGCGAAAAAGTAGGAAAAGACCTGATGGTACTGTGCAATATTCGTTTAAAAGAACATGAACAAATAGCTGGAGCAAAGTTTGTCAAACAAATTATAGAATTACCAGAGGTGGTAGAATGTTTGAATATTTCTGGTGACTACGATTTCCTCATAAAAGTGGTGGTTAATGACATGAGAGAATATCAAAGCTTCATCATGAATAAACTGGCCTCGCTTGAAAACATAGGAAGTACGCAAAGCATTTTTGTGATGGGCGAGATTAAGAACGATAATCGTTTTTTGCCGGATTGAGATGAGTTATGCCTTAAATCCCTGTCTGCCGACTTCTCCTCCGTTAGGAGGAAAGACAGTCATGTTAATCCATATTATATAAGCTAAGAGAAGAGTCCTCCATCTCACGCATCCGTTTCGCATCTTCATCAGATTTATCTTTATATCCGCAAAGATGAAGTACGCCATGGGCTAAAACTCTTCTTAATTCGTTGTCAAAAGTGGTTTTGAAGCTTTCTGCGTTTTCTTTAACTCGGTCGATGCTAATGAAGATGTCACTTTCTATAATGCCCTCTTCTTCTGAATTATCAAAAGTGATGATGTCTGTATAGGTATCATGATTGAGGTATTCTAGATTGATTTTATGAAGACCTTCGTCCGACATGAAAATGTAGTTCAAATCTTGAATTTTGAAACCTTCTTTTTTTGTAACTTCTTTTAGCCAAGCTTTTGTTTTAAGTTTCCCTTTTAAGTCAAATTTGATGTCCTGCGATTGAAATGTTATCATTTCAGTAAAGCTTTAAGTGTATTTTTATCAACGGTGAGTAAACCGACTTTAGGAAGTCTTCCGGTTAGTTCACGCCAGTTTTTATCTTCCAAATAAATTTCCTGAAGCATTTTAGTGGCTTTAATGGTTTCTCCATTATTTGCTAGTGTAATGGCCGTCCAATATTTCATTTCTAAGTTTTCTGGAAACATTTGCATGGCAGCATTGTATGCGTTCATGGCTTTTTCCATTTCATTTACTTCTACCATTAAGTCGCCCTCGTTCATGAATTCATAGGCTCGCTGCACTTTAAGCAAGCGACCTATTTCTTTAATAGGATCATCATGGTCGTCTACACGTAAATCGACAACAAAATCATCATTCCATGGCTCATCACTGGTTTTAGTTTTGACGACTCTAATAGCTGCAGATTGTTTACCACGAATGTCACCCCCAGCCGCCTGAGCTGCCTTAAGAGCTTCTAAAACTCTTTCGGCTAATGGTAAGTCGTGATGGGCTTCAAATGCCTTTGACATAGCTTGAGGCACCGTATTATTTAGCATCATATTAGACTGAACACTATAATTCTGTCCTTTAATATGTCCGGCATAATCCACACATTTATTGCCAGTATGCACAGATATAACACCATCAGCATCAATTATAGCTACCTGTCTAACTTCTCTTCCTTCATCATCCGAGAGGAGTGTTGATAAAGTTTCTTTCGCATTTTTACCTGATTTGATCATCTCTAGGCCTCTAATTCCGAACGACTTGTTGACAAAAGATTGCGTAGCTACCACGCCTATACCAGACTTTGCCCAAGCGACAACATTACCTACAGAAAACCAATGGCTTTGAACGGCAATAGCCATTTCTCCAGCCTCTTTGTCAATGGCAACAATAGAGAACGTATGAGCCAGTCCGTCATTTTGTTTGAAAAACTGAGCTTGAACCAGAAAAGGAAAGGTGAGCAGGAAAATTAGTTTTTTCATAAACCCAATTTATAAACAAAATGGAAAATAAAGCCTATTCCAATTCCTAAAATAGCTCCCAATGCCACCTCTGGTATGGTATGCCTTTTAAGATGTAGTCTAGAATAACCTATCATGATGGCAAACAAATACATGGTAAAGGCTGCAGAAGTTTCTACTTGAATCATCATGGTTGCTAAAAGAAAGGAAAAAGAAGTATGCAGCGAAACTTTGATTTTCTTATTTATAAAGTAGGAGGAGAGCGACAATAGAAAAACAGGAATAATACCACATTTGATTAGCCATGTACTGTCTGCATAAAATAAATAGCCCATGAAAAGGACCAAAAGAACTATGGAAAAGATATATAAGCTATTTCGCTTTTTCTGATTGGAAACATCAAAATTTTCGTAATCACCTTTTCTCATTTTATAAACTAAAAAGGCAACCAAGGGAAGGACGCATCCTATAATTAGGGTCAGCGTCAACTTCCAAGCCCTCTCGGTATGAAACTCTTTAAAATTAACATAAATAGCCGCCATACTCCCCAGTAGAATGGGATGACCAATGCTAGAGATAAGATGGGAGATGAAATTCTCGGCTTTTTGCTTCATTTAATGCGGTAATTTATTTCTGAACTTTCCGTAAATCCAAACGCCTACTAAAGCAGAAAGTAAGGTAATAAAAGTTGTTAAAAACCCAGCTCCAATTTGAGCATAGATAGGGCCAGGACACGCACCTGTAAGGGCCCATCCTAAACCAAAAAGAAAACCACCGATTATCTGTCCTTTTGAAAATGTTTTTGGCACTATAGAAATATCTCCACCTTCAATAGTTTTGATTTTTAACTTCTTCAAGATGAGAATAGAAATGATGCCTGTAATTATGGCGGAACCTATGACACCGTACATGTGAAAACTCTGAAACCGGAACATTTCCTGGATTCTAAACCAAGAAACCACTTCACTTTTAATAAGCACAGCTCCAAAAAGTAGTCCGCCTAGAATATATTTGAAATTAGATAAGGGAGAATTAGTGGCTGTATTAATATCTTTTGCCATGTTTTAAAACAATTTGAAGATGATAGGGAAAATAATGTGGGTGGTGAAAATACCGCCGAGCATAAAGAAAATAGTAGCAACCAATGAGGGCCATTGCAGATTAGAAATACCCATAATAGCATGTCCAGAAGTACAGCCTCCTGCGTATCTGGTTCCAAAACCAACTAAAAAGCCACCTATGATTATAAAAAACAGCCCCTTCAGGTTAGTTAAACTATTAAAATTGAATATATCGGCTGGTAATAAACCATTAAAATTAGTAACTCCAAGAGCCTTAAGGTCAGCGATGGTTTGAGGATTTAAATCCACATTGGCTCCATTACTCATGAAGTTTGTGGCTATAAATGAACCTAATATGACACCTCCTACAAAATAAAATAGCCATTGTTCTTTTTTCCAATCATATTGAAAAAATGGAATTTTACTTGGTAAAATGGCAGCACAGGCATGTTGTAAACTGCTGGAGATACCAAAAGACTTATTTCCAAAGATAAGAAGGAGTGGTACGGTTAATCCAATAAGTGGGCCCGCTACGTACCATGGCCATGGTTGTTTTAAAAATTCTATCATTTTGTATTTTCGACTTTGAAAATGAAAACCCTAAAGGAATAACATTAGTTCAGAGAAAAAATATTGCCTATAACTAAGAATTTGCGAAAATAACCGCTTGAATTTAAACCATGTTACTAGCTTAGGGGTCATACAGGAAATTATGAAAATAACGATATACGCTTTTCTACTTTTTATGGCTTTCGGCTGTCATAAAGATGCTGACGTAGTGCCCGATGGAAAAGGAGATATCCAGATAAGAATTTGGAATGGATCTTCATGGGCTTTAGACGATGTTTTCGTTGACACCAGTGGCGGTCAAAACGATTTTGGTAATTTGAATTCTAATAGACGTTCAGAATATAAAAGGTTTAGCTCCGCTTACAGATATGCTTTTGTTTCTTTCAAAATCGATGGAAAAGCGTATACGATACAGCCAACCGATTATGTAGGTGAAATGCCCTTAGAAGAAGGAAAATACACCTATAAAATATCTATTTCCAAATTGTCCTCCAATTACGCATTATTGGAATTTATAGAAGACTAATCTGGAAGAGGGTTTATTAGTTCTATTTTGTTTCTAGATAATTTTACGGTACCTATTTTTTCTAATTGCTTGAGTAATCTTGAGACCACTTCTCTAGAAGTAGCTAGTTCATTTGCCAATTCTTCATGGGTGGAGTATAATATTTTTTTGCCACCAGTAATCTCAATTTTCTTTCTAATCAAAACCAGCAATCTCTGGTCTAACTTGGTAAAGGCTATACTGTCAATGGTTTCAAGCATATCTTCAAATCTCTTCTGATAAGTATTGAAGACAAAGTTTTTCCATGAATCATATTTACACAGCCACTCATCCACTTTATAGTTTGGGATAGAAACCAGCTTAACATTTTCTTCCGCCTGAGCTATTATTTCACTGATATTGCCAGCCTGACAACAAGTTAAAGACATGGCACAGCTGTCTAAACCACCGATGTAGTAAAGTAGCACTTCTTTGCCTTCGTCGTCTTGTCTCATTATTTTTATGGAGCCTTCAAGCAGAATGGGAATAAATGCAATAACGCCGCCAGGTTTCATTAAATATTCACCCGCTTCCATTTCTATATAGGTGCCGAACTCATGGATTTCCTTTATTAAATCAGGGCTAAAAATCCCGAGAAACTTTTTTTGATAAAACGCTAAATCTAATTTCATTTTAGGTTCATAATTAAGCTACAAAAGTACAACGCATACAGAACAAAACAGAATCATAGGAATGTTGATAAAAAGATGAGATTTTGAAGTATTTCTTTTTTAGTGATAAACCATTTTCTAAATTTAAGTTGAACTCGAGAAATCCGCTAAAATAAGGTAGATTTAGCCATTAATAATATAAAACGCATTTACATTGTCTGCATCAGAAAGTATTCGTTGGGATTCTATTTTTTCCCTGAAGTCTATTCTTTATATCGTTTTAGGTGCCCTCTGTGCCACTATTGCCATTAAAGGTTTTATGATTCCTAACCATTTTATTGATGGTGGTGTCACAGGAGTTTCCATATTGATTCACGAGATTTTTCATATTGACGTCAGCATACCTTTGGTGCTTATCAATGTGCCTTTTATTTTGGTCGGCTATTTTAAGATTGGTAAAAACTTTGCTGTTCATGCCCTTATAGCAGTGATTCTGTTGGCCATTCTGTTACAATTTATTGAGATTCCGCCTATTACAAATGACAAGGTTCTAATTGCTATTTTTGGTGGTTTATTTATTGGGCTCGGAATTGGTTTTGTGATTAGAGGCGGTGGCGTCATAGACGGTTTAGAAGTTATAGCAGAATATTCCAACAAGAAATTTGCTCTAAGTACCGCAGAAATAATTATGGTAATTAATACCATTCTTTTTCTTATTGCAGCATATAGTTTAGGCATTGAAAAGGCCATGTATTCTATTTTGACCTATTTCACAGCATTGCAGGTTTCAGGTTATGTGGTGGATGGTTTTGAGGAATATACTTCTCTTACTGTAATATCTGCCAAACATGAGGAGATGAAATCAATGATAGTGAATGATTATAATAAAGCCATTTCTGTATATAAAGGGGAGCGAGGTTATCTTCCTAGCAGTTTTAAGGTAAAGCATGATACAGATATTATAGTCACTATAGTTACAAGGCTTGAAATCCATAAATTAAAGAATGCCATTTTCCGAAAAGACCCAGCGGCTTTCATTTTTATACAAAGCATAAAAGAAGTAGGAGGGGGTGAAATTAAAAGACTGAGGAGTCATTAAAATAAGCTTAAGTCAATGGGTATGTTTTACACTAGCTTTCCATTACTAAAATGATATGAGTGAAAGTTTTGAAAATGTTTATGAAGAGGTAATTGATATTCTCACAAACCAACTTCCCGGCTATTTGACTTATCATAGTGTGGAACATACAAAATATGTGCATAAAATGGCCGAATATCTAGCTTGGAGAGAGGGCTGCTCGGAGGCTGATGTAATGCTGATAAAAGTGGCTGCTCTATTTCATGATATAGGTTTTATAAAGGGCATGGAAAATCATGAAGAAAAAGGCTGTGAAATAGCTCAAGTAGCACTTAAGAAATATGGCTTCTCTGAGAAGGATATAGCTGCTATTTGCGGAATGATAATGGCAACTAAGATTCCTCAAAACCCTCGGAACCATCTTGAGAAAATCTTGGCCGATGCCGATTTAGAATACCTCAGTACCCAAAATTTTGAACCAGTCAGTAAAATGCTTTTTAAGGAGCTAAAGCACTTCAATCCAAGCCTTACCAAACAACAATGGAATGATATTCAGATAGACTTTTTAAGTCAGCACAAATACCATACGGATTTCTGTCAGAGATATAAGGAGAGTTTTAAGCAGCAACATTTGCTTAAGCTCCAAGGATTGGATTTAAAAAGCGTCAAAAGGTAATTACTCTAGAACTTCATAGCATTTGATAGGCTTTGACTTGTTTTTAAGTTCATAAGCTCCCACTTCATTACATTTAAAGGAGTCTTTCACTTGGAGATATGCCTTTTCGGGAATGAGTATTTGACTGGCCGATGCTGCAGATTGAAGTCTAGCCGCAGTATTAACTATATCACCTATGACTGTATAATCTAACCTTTTTAGGGTAGAAGAGCCAATATTTCCAGAAATAACCTCACCTGTCGCAATACCTAAGGCTACCTTGGGTAAATAATCTTGTCCTTTTCCTTTTACGGGTTCTTTTATGGCATCAATGTTTGCCACCAAAGAAAGTGCGGCATCAATGGCTCTATCTATATGATATTCACCTTTAAAAACGGCCATGACGGCATCTCCCATAAACTTATCTACATAGCCTTTATGAGCAATGATTTCTTTGACAATAATATCAAAATAGTTGTTCAATATATTTACCACGAAATCTGCATCTTCTTTCTCTGTTATAGCTGTAAATCCACAGATGTCCACAAATAGTACAGTAGCATCTATAGTTTCATTAGCGGTAAGAGAATTTGCAAACTCCTGTTTGCTCATAAATTTCAGAACACTGTCGTCCACATACATCTTAAGTATGTTATTCTCTTTTATGGCATCTATGGTCTCTTTTATTTGAAGAATGTGAACGATGGTTTTCTCCATAGTCACTTCGAGGTCTTCAAAATTGACTGGTTTACAGACAAAGTCAAAAGCCCCCTTATTCATGGCCGTTCTGATGTTATCCATGTCGCCGTAGGCAGAAACCATCACCACTTGAATGAGCGGATTGTTTTCGGATATTTTAACCAAAAGGGTTAGTCCATCCATTTCAGGCATATTGATATCACTTAAAACAAGCGAAATCTCCGTATTAGTTTCTAAAACTTCAAGAGCTTCTCTTCCGTTTTGAGCAAAGAAGAATTCGTATTTACCTTCACGGATTTGGCGACGGAATTTCTGGCGAATTAGTGCTTCTAAATCGCTTTCGTCGTCTACAACAAGTATTTTGGTATTCATTTAAAACGCTGTATTTCACTCTTTAATCAGTCTCATCTTTAATTGCGAAAAATCTAAAGGCTTGGTAAGGAAATCATCAGCACCAAAATCCTTTGCTTGCTGCCTATTAGCATCGTCTCCATAAGCCGTAATCATCATGACTACAGGTGGTGGTTTATGATAATGCGAACGAATATTTTTAAGCAGTTCAATACCCGTCATTCCTGGCATATTAATATCAGATAATATCAAGACTGCTTCTGAATCATGCTCGGCTAGGTATACTAAAGCGTCTTCACCGGAATGGGCAAAAGAGAAATCCATTAAACCGTTTCTTATTTCTCTACGGAACTTTTGTAGGAATAAATCCCTTACATCCAATTCGTCATCTACTACCAGTATTTTCATGTCTATGCAAGTTAATTCTATTTAATAAGTTCTAACCTATAGGGAGCGTAAGTATAAATTCAGAACCTTTATTATGTTTTGATTTTAGTTCTATTTCACCTCCATGAGCTACAATAATATCATGACTTAAAGAAAGGCCCAAGCCAGTTCCCTCACCTGATGGCTTAGTGGTGAAAAAGGGTTGAAATATCTTTAATTTATTTTCTTCAGAAACACCAATCCCATTGTCTTTAATGGTGATTTGAACTTTATCTTTCAATTTGGTCGTAGAAATGGTAACAATAGGCTTGTAGCCTTCAATGTTATTTTTAGACATTGATTTAACCGCGTGAAAAGCATTATTTAAGATGTTAAGTAATACTCTACCAAAATCTTGAGGTACCACTTCAATACTTTCAATTTTAGGATCCAATATGGTTTTAAAGTCCGCATTAAAACTCTTGTCTTTGGCTCTTAAGCCATGATAAGAAAGCCTGATGTACTCGTCACAAACTTTATTTAGATCTATACTTTCTTTAGTACCCGTACTGGTTCTAGAGTGCTCTAGCATATTTTTTACAATGCTGCTGGCTCGGTTTCCGTGATGGAATATTTTATCAAGGTTCTGTTTTATATCATAAAGGAGTTCCTTTTCTAATTCCGTATCTCTTTCCCCCTCAGCTTTGCCACCTTCTTCTTCCAATTCTTCAATGAGCTCTTTTGTCAACTCCGAGAAGTTATTGACAAAGTTTAAAGGGTTTTGTATTTCATGAGCAATGCCGGCAGTTAGCTCTCCCAATGACGCTAGTTTTTCAGATTGAATTAACTGTGATTGCGTGGCTTTTAAATCATTAAGGGCAGATATTAACGTTTCCTTTTGCTTTGAGATTTGAGAAGTTCTTTCTGAAACTAAATGCTCTAATTCGTCCTTCTTTTTTGAGATGGTTTCATTCTTTTTTTGCTCTTCTTTAAGAGCCTTTTGCTGGTTTGAAACCCCAATTCCAAAAGCAATTAAACTGATAAAAGAGCCCGTTAAAGCAAATGTTATATAGGAAGAGTAGGCTTCGTAAAAGTCAGGTAAGTAGGCCTCGGCTAATTCTGAAACTATTCTTATGACCATGAAGATAAGTGCACTCCAGAGGATAGGGTCATTCTTTTGTTTATCACTTACTAACCAATAACAATAAAACACGAATCCTAATAAAAGCCACCAGATTGGGTTTACATCAATACCCGTTAAATTTTGAATCCAACTGTCTGACCATAATGTTAATAGTGCCAGAATCCACCATAGTTTCAGGAAACCGTCTAATTGTGGGTACTTAGCAGAAAAATCAAAGCGTTTCCTGATAAAAATAGAGCCTAGAAGTACGATTAAAAAACTAAACATGGATGGGTCTTAAATATTTCTCTAAAATATAAAATGATTGGCGATATCTCATTAGCTAGGTAGTCTAATAATAAATTCGGTACCGGCACCAATTTCTGATGTAACCTTTAGCTCCCCGCCATGTGCTTGCACTATATCATAAGCCAAACTTAAACCCAAACCAGTTCCTTTACCTGTTTCTTTTGTTGTGAAGAAAGGTTGGAATATTTTATTCTTTATCTCTTCCGGAATGCCCGAGCCATTATCTTTTATAGAAATTTCTATAGAATTATCATGTCCAAGTGTAGATACTGTAACCGTTGGTTTGAAAGTACTATTGTTCATTCTTTCGGCCTTCTCAGCCACGGCATGGAAAGCATTGTTAATTAAGTTTAAGATCACTCTTCCAATATCTTGGCCCACCACATTTATTTCTTTTATGCCCTCATCGTATTTTGAAACTAGCTCAGCATTGAAACTCTTGTCTTTGGCTCTTAGACCATGATATGCAAGTCTAAAATACTCATCTGCCAGTAAATTAATATTAACCATTTCTTTCTGGCCTGGGTTAGTTCTAGAGTGCTCTAACATACCTTTGACAATACTACTGGCCCTTTTACCGTGATGACTTATCTTAGATAAATTTTGAATGACATCATCAGAAATAGTTTTGGCTTCCTCTATATCACCTTTTTCTAGCTCTTCTTTAAGCTCAGCCACGAGTTCTTCGCTTACTTCCGCAAAATTATTTACAAAGTTCAGAGGATTCTGAATCTCATGAGCAATACCAGCTGTTAATTCTCCCAGACTCGCCATTTTTTCTGATTGGACTAATTGGGTCTGAGTAGATTTTAGATTCTGAATTGATTCTTCTAGCTCTTTGGTTCTATGGTTTACTTTTTCTTCTAAGATTCTATTTTCCTTTACAAGTTTTCGAGCTCTAAAAACTATGTATAACCTTAATAGACCTGCTATTAATAGACCAAAGAGTAAATACGCCCACCAGGTTTGCCACCATGGTGGTAAAACTGTAAATGAAAATTTTGCAGGTTCAGACCATATCCCATTTATATCCCTTGAGATTACTTTAAAGGTGTAATTCCCCGCTTTTAAGTTGTAGTAGTTTTTTGATTTAGCGGCAGCACCACCTATAAGCCATTCTGTATCTGCACCCTCTAGTACGTACTTATATGATATGCTTTTACCTCCAATGACCGAATTATTATTAAAAGAAAAGTTTAAGGCGTTTTGATTGTATGGCAAAACCAAATTTGCCGGTAGAGAATAATAGCCATAGGTACTATCCCATTTTATATTATTAACTGATAAATAGCCTTCCTCTTTTGGTAAGGTACTTTCCGTAAAGAAGTCTCTTCCATTTGGCTTCCAAATGCTATCTCCTTTGATCAAATAGGTCATAAACCGCTCGTTCTTTTTAAACTGGGTTCTTTCATCCATTATATTCAAACCTGTGATATTGGTTTTTAATGGTATTATTTTTACCTCAGGTTTCTTTCTAAAAACTGTCAAATTGGGTGTCAGCCCATAAACACCTAACCATAGCTCTCCATTCTTAAGACTTATACTTACGTCTTGATTAAAATCAACATTAGATAGACCGTTTTGAGTATTGAAGTTATTAAAAACCCAATTTTCATTTTCAGCACTTGGTTTTTTTATTTCTATCAATCCGTCTAATGAACCAGCATAAACAGTACTATCCAAGCTTATCAAATCAAAAGTCATTTCTGGAACTAAACCTTCAGATTCTCCAATGTTGGTTATACTTTTATCAACAGGATTAATAATACTAATCCCTATAGTAGTCCCTATATAAATATCTCCATTCATGTTGAGCTCCATTGTCATTATTTCATTGGAAATCAATCCATCGCCATTTGACAACGTTTTATATGTGTTTTTTTGAGGATTTATTACAAATATTCCTTTTGTAGTGCCGGCCCAAATATTGCCCTTTTTGTCATTCAGTAATGGAATTGTGGAACTGGAAGTGAGACCAAGGGATTCGTCCAAAACTTTTAGCACGTTTGTTTTATAATTGAACATACTCACACGAGAGCTGCCTTCGGTAATCCAAATGTTCTTTGCATCGTCTTGAATTGCCTTACTAATATTTCTAATTCCTTGGTTTCTACCATAGTTTTTAATGCTATGTTTTTTATTGTCAATTAGATTAAAACCTCCAGAACCTCCTAAAAGTATTTTATCCTTTTCGTATTCTAGAATTGTATTTGTATGTCTATTATCTTCATCTACTTCTTTCTGATACCCTTGAGAAGCCCCATATCTCATTAACTTTTTAGTTTTAGGATTAAATATGTTAAGTCCATTGTAGGTTCCCATCCAAATATTACTCTCCGAATCCTCACAAATGGACCAGACATTGCCATCTACTAGTCCTAAGTTTTCATTAAAATGCTCTGTAAATGGTACACTCGCGTCAATAATTATTATTCCATGATTTTGAGTAACAATCCATAAATTCCCCAATTCGTCTACGAGAGAACCACTCAATCCTTGCCCGTAAACTAGGGCATCGGAATTGACCGTCATTATTTTGGTTTTATCTTTATCTAATACATTTATTTGACCTCCTTGAGCCATAATCCACAATCTCCCTTCATTATCTTCTTGGAGCTCCATGTTCGCGTTTGTTTCAAATGACAGGGTTTTGAGGGTTTTCTTTTCGGAAGAAATGGCATTTAGCCTATTGTTAAAAGAACCGAACCAAACGTCGCCTTGACTATCCATGTAAAGATTCATGGAAAAATTTATTTCTAGGCCTTCTTTTGAGCCAAAAGTCTTAAGATTAGTACGGCTAGAATCTAACATACTAATAGAATGGTGCTGCCCAATCCATAAATTATGAGAGAGATCTTCCACTAGACTGATACTCTTACCATCCAATTTTTCTGGAAGAACTATTTGAGTAATTGTTCTAAAATCTGTACTTATTCTATGCAAGGATCCATTTCCATCTCCTTTACCAATGGATATCCAAATGTTATTCTTAAAGTCACATAATATATCGTTCACATTTCCATCAAAGGAATATTTGAGTTGTAAGCCATTTTCAATGTCCAAGACAATAATGCCATCATTAAATGTGGCCAACCAAATTCTACCAGCCTTATCTTGGGTTATTCCAGATACTCTTCGGAAAGATGAATGCGTGGTCATATTTTGGCCATCAATCATTATCAAACCATGATCTGTACCAAACCATTTCATACCACTACGATCTACAAAAGCACTGAACGACTGCGAACTTTCTAAACCTGCTATACTTAGAATTCCTGAACTCACATTATCCAAAACTATAGGTACACCCACTTTAGAATAAAGAGGCTCGGTTAGAATGCTAATTTTAGGAATAAATGCCTTACTAGGTAAAGTGTCCAAGTTAATTTTTGATGTAGGAATCTCATCCCAATCTAAGTCAACTGTGGTCATAGGCTTTTTCAAAGGCTTAAAACTATTCAGTTCAAAATCCTTGGAAGGCAATTTGTCCAAATCGAAATAGGAAGTCTTCGGAGATGGTAGGGTATCTAGGTTTGTTATGTTCCACTTTAGTGGTTTCTCTTCTGAAAACTTCAGCGGAAATGATTTTGGGGTCTTAAACTCTAATGATTTTGTATGGTCAATTTCCTCATTCTTGTTTGAACAGGAAAAGGCAAAAAATGACAAAAAGAAGCAAGAAATTAGAAGATTGACAGCCATTCTGTTTTTTTTAAGCCCATTTTCATTATCAAACATTAATTTCTTCATACAAATTATCTTCATAGCAATAGATTATATGTTCCAATTTATGGCAATTTCATTTTAAAGAGCTGAATAGCATTCAAACTTTATGGAATGGTAATTGGAGCCATATTCAATTAATTTATAGTGAATGGTTAAAAATTGTTTCACGGAAAACTAGATGTCGCCAAAAATATATTGGCAAAACCTTTTTCTAGGACGGACCTTCTAATTTCCTGAGCTGCCAACTCACCAGAGGCTTGGCCCATTTCTTGAACCGTTTTTTTTTATAGTAATATTCATTTGTCAAACTCGTAAGAAAATCTTTTTATTATACAAGAACTTTAAAGCTAACCACTTAATAATAAGAATACCAACTGCCATAACTAAGAGTGAGTATGGCTCACCAATCCATTTCAATAACCACTCAAAAAACGCTTCAGCAGTATATTCCCAATTGATAAATTTAATCGATACATAAATGAGTATAGAATTCATTCCGATCACCTGAAAAAACAGTGTCCATTTCTTGAAATTCAATACATCTATCAAGTAATAAAAAAGGGCAAAAAGTATTAAACTAATTCCAACCGTTTGCATGACGAACGAGCTAGACCACAAGTTTTTATTAATAGGAAAATCTAAATTCCAAACCTGTGCAATAACAATGGCTACTATCCCGGCCAAAGCCATATACACAGCTTTTCTTGTTGGATTCACAGTGGTTTTCTTCAATAATATTCCCGTTATGATACCAGCCAAAGCATTTCCAATAGCTGGGATATTATTGAAAAGCCCTACCGTATCATGAATGCCCCTTGAAAGCTTACCTGGCAAAACCAAGCGATCAAAATAGGAAGCAAAATTGCCCTCCATGCTTAAATCACCTGAAAGAAAACCAGGAGCAGCGTTGAATTTCAGAATCAGGTAATAGGAAACCAACAGTCCCATAAACCAGTGTAAAAGCCACTTTTCTTTGACATATAAATAAATGATATTAGAAATAGTATAAGCAATGCCAATACGGCCTAATACACTCATAAACCGTATATCTGAAACTGGTCTTAATTCCAATCCATTATTATAAATCAATCCTAACAAAAACAAAATCAAGCCCCTTTTTAAAACTTTTATCAAAAGCGTTCGCCTGCTTTTTCCGGCTTTTAAGGCTTTCGCAATAGAAAATGGGGTGGAAACCCCAGCCAAAAAAATAAACAAAGGGAAAATCAAATCGTAGGCAGTAAAACCATTCCAATAAGGATGCCTAAACTGGGCAGATAATGGTGTCCAAATGGACCCGTGGTTAATTTTTGCCATGGCATGAATCAACTCTTCTCCACCAATTATCCAAAACATATCGAAGCCACGCAAAGCATCTAAGGAAAGTAGTCTGTACTGGATAAAAACTTCTTTTTTAGCTGACATGTATTTTAAATCTTTGGCTCCCAACCTGGTTCGTAAGTACGTGACCAAAACTTTAAGGCATGCTCGTCATTCATAATATGCCCATTGCTAGCGTCAATATTCAAGGTACGGCCGGTTCGCTGAGATATATTTCCTAATTGAACTAGAAGTGTGCTTTTATACCCACCATTAATGTCTGATATTACTGGGGTACCTTTTCTAATACCATCAAAAAAGTTTTGAATGTGCAAAGCATCTAATTGTTGAGAGGGATTTTGCAAATTTCTAGGGTCAATCTCAAAATCGTTTTTTACTTCCTTTACTAGTCTATCTTGAAGATCAAATATCTTATAAGCATTTCCACTCCCAATAAGCATAGAACCATTTTCTCCATAAAACATCACGCCCACACTGTTGCCTTCATCCAATTTCCCGTTACAGCTTCGACCTTCCCAGGTTATCATACTTTTATTCGCAAACTCTATAGAAATCATCTGAGTGTCTGGCGTTTCCCAATCATCTTGAAATCTAAATCGACCGCCAGAAGAATTAACTTTCACAGGAAAATCTACGCCCAAACCCCAACGTGCCAGGTCTACCATATGAGTGCCATTATTAAGAGCTTCGCCTGTTCCCCAATGCCAAAACCAATGCCAGTTATAGTGTATTAAATTATCCTTAAACGGTTTTCGTGGTGCAGGACCCTGCCAGAGATCATAATTTAGCCAGGAAGGAATTGCCGTATTTTTCCCAATACCAATGGTATCACGGTTATTTGTATACCATGTTTTAGCATAATATGGCCTACCGATAATACCATTATGTAGTTCCTTAATGGCCATGGCTACATTTGGCCAAGATCTACGCTGATTTCCCATTTGTAAAACCCGCTTGTACTTTTTGCCTGATTCCAAAAGCATTTCTCCTTCTTTTGGATTGTGACTGCATGGTTTTTCTAAGTAAACATGTTTGCCCGCCGAACATGCCAATAAGGTAGCTGGTGCATGCCAATGGTCTGGTGCGGTAACTATTAATACATCAACGTCTTTATCCTCTAAGGCTCTTCTGAAATCAGGTGTATTATGAGGTCTTTTCCCCTGCACTTTATCCACCGCTTCTATACATATTTCGGATGCTCTAGCATCCACATCACAAATGTGAATCACTTCACAATTTTTCTGATTGGCGAAGTTTTTAGCCACTGCTAATCCGCGACTATTCACGCCCATACTGGCAGCTAATATCCTGTCATTTGCACCAAGAATATTAGCGTAAGTTTTTGCAGAAAAACCTGGCAAAATTCCACCTAAAGAAAGTAAGAAGGCACCTCCTGTACCTTCTTTCAAAAAGTCTCTACGCGATTTTTTCATTTTAAATCTATCTAGGGTAAATTATCTGTTCAAGATAGTCATTAAAATCAAAATAATTGCTGGGTCTCTTACTCGTACTGGCTAAAGGTTTTTTATAGGTATCTCAATGATAAATTCACTTCCTTGTCCAACCACAGAATCTACTTTCAACTCCCCACCATGTGCTTTGACAATATCGTAAGCTAAACTCAGCCCTAAACCAGTACCTTGCCCAGAAGGCTTGGTGGTGAAGAAGGGCTGGAAGATTTTGTCTTTGATGGAATCTGGGATGCCTGGGCCGTTGTCTTTAATGGCTATTTGCAGTTGGCTTTGGGCTGTGAGCTTTGTGCTGATTGTGACTGTTGGTTTATAGCCTTCAATCCTTTTTTGAGCTTGTTCATCTACGGCCTGAAAAGCATTATTAATTAAATTCAACAGCACCCTTCCAAAATCCTGCGGGATTACCTCAATCTTAGGCAGTTTTGGATCAAAGTCTGTGACCATTTCTGCATTAAAGTTCTTATCCTTCGCTCGGAGACCCTGCCTGCCGGACAGGCTGGCGTGATACGAAAGTCTCAAATACTCATCAGCTAATGCATTGATATCTGTCAATTCCTTTTTGCCAGAACTGGTTCTGGAATGCTCCAACATGCCTTTTACAATGCTACTGGCACGGTTGCCGTGGTGGTAGATTTTAGAGAGATTTTCTTTTATGTCTCCTAATATTTCTTCTTCAAGATTCTCATCCCGTTCACCTTTAACCTTTAACCTTTCACCCAGAACCTCATCTATCAATTCCTCACTTACTTCCGAGAAGTTATTTACAAAGTTTAGTGGATTCTGAATCTCATGGGCTATACCTGCCGTTAGCTCTCCTAGGCTTGCCATTTTTTCGGATTGGATGAGCTGGGCTTGGGTGGATTTGAGGTTTTCTAAGGACAGGTTTAAATCTCTTGTCCGTTCGCTAACTTGTTTTTCAAGAATTATATTTTGACTTTCTAAAAGTTCCTTTTTTTCTTCTGTAACCAGTAATAATTTATCGGCATTTTGACGGACTTCGATGATTATTTCTTTGAAACGCAGTGCAACATAAACTAACAAGGAAATAGGAAAAGAAAGAAATAAAGCCGTTACTAAAATAGACTCCGTTATTATATCTCTTTCCTGATTTGACCCAATAAGGAGGGCAATAAAAATCACCCAGATTATCATAAGCAAAAAACCTATAATTATTGCCCAATGGGTTACTTTTAATGATTTCCACGAAGAAATAATATAGTATAAAATAGTGGCAAGCGTAAACAATACAATCAGGATATCAATTACTTCATTTGACTGATAAAAAAGAGCAGAAAGATTGTAGACTATAAACGAAAGAAAAATAATGTTTAAGGTTTTTGTGATTTTCCTGTTAAAAACAATAACAAACAGAAGGATGCTTATTGCTTCAAAAAAAACTGATATAAATTGCATTAAAAATTTTGAAATAATCAAGCTATCGTATGATGCAAAAGGATTATGAATCATAAATCTACCAACTGAAAATATTGCCAACATGGTGGAATAAGCCGCAATGATTTTGAAGCTTTTTTCTTTTGGATTTAGAAATGCCAATAGCCAGAATAGCAAACTCAAAAATATACCAACTACGATTCTTAGTGTTGTGTAAATAGGTTCTTCGGTAATGTGTTTATCCCAAATTGCGTTTTCAGTCTCATTCATAAATCCTAAGGTTGAACTTCCTTTAAAAGCACTTTTGGGTAAAGCAGAAAGTTCATCCACATAATGAATTGCCAAGACATGTTCTGCTCCAGGAAGAACGCTAAGTACTATAGGGCGTTTATGATTTACCAGATTTTCTTTGAATGGTGTCCCATCACTGCCTGTGTTTCCGTAACGATGAATCAATTTTCCATCCATATACAAATCCATGGCAGCCCAGCCTAGAGTGAAAAAGTTGATGTGGTTATTGAGTAGGCTAGAATCTATCTTTATTTTTGTTCGGAACCAACCCTCAAATCGTCCATTGGAATCAGCAAAAGACTCCTTGATATCTGCAGGTTTTAATTTTTCCCAGCTGTCGGTATTCAGGTTGGACTGAGCATAAAGACTGTCGTGGCCTTTTTTGAAAAACCAGACATTCATATCGGACAGATTAATTTTCTTTACTTCATTTAGTACAGATTGTGTAATTGTTAACACTTCCAATCGTGGCATATGGTCTTTCCAGGCCCTGATGTTATTTTGTATTAGGGTATCTTTTGTAATGGTAACAGATCGGCTCCAGCCCCCTATATCATTCTGTTCATACCCATAAAAGCTTGCTTCTTTTTTATCCTCGCTATCTCTGTAAAAGCAATACTGATAGGTTCCCGCTTTTAAGTTCAGCGTGATTGATTTTTTATTAGAGCCAATAGGTTTTAATCTGTAATCTTTGTTGGCAGAATAATCCCAATCGTTGAAATCCCCAGCAAGATAAATACTATCTTTATCAAGCCTGATTTCTTCATTAATATCAAACTTAACATTAAACTGTGCCTGTAAAACAGAGGGTACGAAAAGCAGTAAAATGAAGAAAAGCAGTAAAATGAAGAATTGGATTATTTTCATATATTTTTTATTTACCATTTTCAATTTTAAACTAAGATTATCTTATCCATCTAAAACTATAATAAACACACTTCCACTCCCATCTTCTGTTTCCACTTTCAACTCCCCACCATGTGCCTTCACAATATTATAAGCCAAACTCAACCCTAAACCGGTGCCCTTTCCTGTAGGCTTGGTAGTGAAAAAGGGTTGGAATATTTTGTCTTTGATGGAGTCTGGTATTCCTGGGCCGTTGTCTTTTATGGCTATGAGCAGTTGGCCGTGAGCCGTGAGCTCTGTTTTGATGGAGACTATTGGCTTATAGCTGTCCGAATTCCCCTCATTTCCGTTTAAATTTAACTTTCGCTTTAAGGCTTCTTCGGACACCGCCTGAAAAGCATTATTTATCAAATTCAAAAGCACTCGCCCAATATCTTGTGGAATGACTTCAATTTTGGGAAGGGTAAGGTCAAAGTTTGTGACCATTTCTGCATTAAAGTCTTTATCCTTCGCACGGAGACCCTGCCTGCCGGACAGGCTGGCATGATACGAAAGCCTTAAACATTCATCTGCCAAGACATTGATATCAGTTAGTTCCTTTTTACCAGAACTTGTTCTGGAATGCTCTAACATACCTTTTACAATGCTGCTGGCTCGGTTTCCGTGATGGTTAATCTTTTCTAAGTTTTCCTTAATATCGTGTATCAGTTCTTTCTCTAATTCCTTGTCCCTTTCTCCGTTCCCCTTTTCTCCCTCTTCTTCTAATTCTTCAGCTAGCTCTTTGGTCACTTCTGAAAAATTATTAACAAAGTTTAGCGGGTTCTGAATCTCATGGGCTATGCCTGCTGTTAGCTCGCCCAGGCTCGCCATCTTTTCGGATTGGATGAGTTGGGCTTGGGTGGATTTTAAATCTTTTAGAGATTGTTCTAAGGCCACATTAGTTTCTTCTATTGCCTTTCTTTTTTGTTCGAGTTCTTCAATTGTTTCTTCGAGAAGGATTGAAGTGGTTCGTTTTACTTTCTCCGTTCGTTCTAATTTGAATTCGGCAATTTCTAAATCACTTTTTACCCTTTTGGCTGCTTTTATAAGTTCCTCTTTTATTTCTATCGATACATTATCGATTTGGTTTAAGTATTCTATTATGAATTGTAAGGATTGGTTCATTTTACATTTCTTTTAATGTAACCCAGCAACACATACCAGAATGAAAATTTTGTTTCCCCCCTTTTATTCTTCCAAACTCCCCATACGTATAAAAACCAGCCATAGGCACCTGCCAAACTTCTGCTAAACCTTCATTTTCATTAACGGTTAAGGGCCCTAAAACGGGTGGTCTGCCAGCACAAGAAAAAATAAGTAATGCATCAGCCTTGTTTTCAGTGTTGATTTTTAAAGCTTTAGCCTCTGAAATAATTTCTTCCGAAATCTCGAAATCGGGCGGAGTGGTAAAGTGAAATTCATCACCCTCCTCCATTTCTTTGTCCATTATTAGTGCATTGGATTTTGCATCTATTGATCGAGGTGATTTAAGAATTGTTTCTCCATTTTTACGTTTTGCGATAAATGGAAAATCGACGGATATGTCCCTGAAAACATCAAATTTTTCGTCAATACTTTTTTCAGACATTCCCAAATATTTTAAATACATTTCTACCGCGGGTTTACCATCAATACTATATACTTTATTCCCCGAACTTTTTGTCACTCGTCTGGTAATTCCTAATGGTTTCCATCCGTGAATGGCCATCCCTTTTAAAGAAATTTTATCGCCGTCAAAAACCAATGAAACTATGCCATTATGAGATTCTTTTTGATGTGTAAATACAAAGCTGTTTTGTAAGGCCCAATCATCACCGGCCGTACCACCAAAAAAGACGATATCCTCTCCTAATTCTATTACCATTGCTTTTACAAACTTGTCGCCATCAAAGAATTGTCCATCTGAAAATACACCACAACTAGATAATAACATTGTTGGGTTTTTAAAATGTGATAATGCATTTTTTGCTACTAATGAAGCTGCACTATCAATATTGTTATTTTCAACATCTTCAATACTTATTGCATAATATTCTCTTTTAACATCAAGTAAAAGAATAACAATTTCTCCATCACTATGATTACCATTAATAAACTCACCACAAGAAGTAGCACCAAACACATCTATTCCTTGTTTATTCAATAATGCTACTAAGCTTTTCCGGTCTTGTTTAACGGAAATAAAAACGATGGAAAGCGTTGGATTAAAGCCGTCGGCCTTGCTTTTAATTAAAGCAACACTAATTTCTTCGTTTGATTTCCCTTTTATAGATTTTGCTTTCATTTCTTATTTCTCTTTTATAGCTACACAACAAGAAGTTAAATTATGCATTTCCAAGTTTCCTCCTGTGGCTCTGCCCAATTCTGCATTGCTAAACATACCCGCCATAGGTACATTCCATACATTTTTTACACCCTCTAACTCTTGTGTCATTAACGGCCCTAAAGATATGATCCTGCCTAAACAACTAAATACAACTAATGCATCAGCTTGGGGCATTTCAGTTGCTTTTAATTTTTCTAAAGCTTTTACAACTTTGTCCACTACATCAAAATCAGGCGGTAATGAAAACCGTACTTTTGAACCTTGAGGGACGGAGCCACTGGTATAAAAAGAATGATCTGACCAATCAACTTGTAAACCTGGTCGCATGACGGGATCCCCTTTTTCACGTTGTAATTGCAATGGAAAGTTAGCTGCAATATCTAAAAGTAAATTAGTATTTCCTGGTGTTAAATTCTCTATTCCGCCATATTTAGCGGTAATATCTAAAACAGGAATATTATCTACTGTATATACATGATTGCCTTCGCTTTTGGTCACAATTTTATCTGTTCCTACTGCTTTCCATCCACAGGTAGCAATTCCTTTGATCTCAATTTTAGTTTCGTCTAAAGCAATACATACCATTGCATTGCCGCTATCTTGGCCATTGGTAAAAACAAAAGTCCCAGAAAAAGACTGATCATCTCCTGCGGCACCGCCAAAAGCATTTACATCCATACCAATTACATCTTCCAAGCCATGAAGAATTTCTTCGCCATCAACAGCGACATTGCTAATACCGAGTAAAAAAGCGGGTTTGGCAAATTTATTTTTGGCTTTTTGTGCAATATTTGTAGCAATCTCTCTATAATTTTTATTGGGATATTCTTCGAAATAGATTTCAAAATAATCTCTATTCATGTCGAGTAAAAGAATGGCGGCAGAAGACTTTTCGGTTTCTTCATCGGTAAATTCGCCATTGGTTGTACATCCAAAAACAGTAATATTTTCAGCATCCAAAATGGCAGTAATGGCTGTTCTATCGAGAGCAACCGATATAAAACAGATCGCTAGGGTTGGTTTAAAACCATCTACCATACTTTTTTCTAAAGCTAATTTAATTTCTTCTGTAGATTTTCCTTTAATTGATTTTCCTTTCATTTTTTTTAGTTTGGTAGGGAAATAATAAATTTTGTACTAATATTTTTTTGACCAGTTCGTCTGGCAGGCTGGCTCTCCACTTTCAACTCCCCATCGTGTGCCCTCACAATACCAGTCTGAACCACGCCTGTCCCGAAATATTCGGGGGATTTCAATAGATTATTGGATTTCACTGATTTTGATTTCATGCTATTGGTAGTTTTATAATGAACTCAGTACCTTCATTTTCTTTCGACTCCAATTCAATCTCCCCACCATGAGCCTTAACAATATCATAAGCTAAACTCAGCCCTAAACCCGTACCCTTTCCAGTGTCTTTAGTGGTGAAGAAGGGCTGGAAGATTTTGTCTTTGATGGAATCTGGGATGCCTGAGCCGTTGTCTTTTATGGCTATGAGCAGCTGTCCTTGAGCATTGAGCTCAGTTTTTATAGAGACCAATGGTTTACAACCTTCAATGCCTTTTTTTGATTGTTCGTCTACTGCTTGAAACGCATTATTTATCAAATTCAAAAGTACTCGGCCTATATCCTGTGGAATTACTTCAATTTTGGGTAGGGTAGGGTCAAAGCTTGTTTCGAATTCTGCATTAAAATCGTTATCCTTCGCACGGAGACCCTGCCTGCCGGACAGGCTGGCATGATACGAAAGCCTCAAATACTCATCAGCTAATGCATTGATATCTGTTAATTCCTTTTTGCCAGAACTGGCCCTAGAATGCTCTAACATGCCTTTTACTATGCTGCTGGCTCGGTTTCCATGGTGATTTATTTTAGACAAATTCTCTTTTATGTCGCCTAAAATTTCCTCTTCCAAAGCTTCATCTCTTTCACCTTTCACCTTTAACCTTTCACCCAGAACCTCATCTATCAATTCCTCACTTACTTCAGAAAAGTTATTAACAAAGTTGAGAGGATTCTGAATCTCATGGGCTATTCCAGCTGTCAATTCACCAAGGCTGGCCATTTTTTCGGATTGGATGAGTTGGGCTTGGGTGGATTTGAGGTTATCTAGCGAACGCTCTAATTGATTAGTTCTATGGCTCACTTTTTCTTCCAGAATTTTGTTTTCACGAGTTAAGTTTCTCGCTCGATAAACAATATAGGCCCGCAATAAACCTAGACCCAAAATCAAATAAAGAATATAGGCATACCATGTTTGATACCAATACGGCCTTATTTCAAATGAATAGCTGATTTCATCTCCCCAAATACCTTCTGGATTAGCCGCTTTAACCAATAATGTGTAAGAACCATTAGAAAGGTTGCTGTATGTAGCTTCTCCCGTTTCTGTTATCACGCCCCAGTCGTCATCCAAACCTTCCAGATAAAACTGGTATTTGATTCTATCAGGCCTTTTGATCTCTATGCCTGTAAAACCGAAGGTAATATTATTGGTGGCTGCCGAAAGAGAAAGCCATTGCGGTAAATTATTCCAGTGTGAAACACTATCAAATTTTATATTATTAAGGGTTAAACCATTACTCAAAACAATGGTGGTATCTTTTTCAGCCTTAAGATTTAACCAGTTAATTTTCTCATTAAACAATTTGATGCGGGTTAATTCTAGCCCAATGGGCCTAGAATCAAAAACATCACCTTCAGGATGATAGACCGTAACTTTATTCACACCACCGGCCCAAAGGTTACCCTTAGAGTCTTGAGCTAATGCTCTGTACCATGGCCCAATGGCCAGGAAACCATCAGCATGTGAATACGTATTAATTAGCGGAAGCTCAGCTGTTTTTTGGTTTTCTCCAAAAGAAAGATTATTAAGTCCGTTGGAGGCTCCTGCCCAGATATTTCCTTGAGGGGTAGCGACGACACTATTGATGGCATTACTTGAAAGACCAATTGATGAATTGAATTTGGTGAAATTCGCTCCATCAAACTTGACTAAGCCTGCTGAAGTAGATGCAAGCCATATATTTCCTTTTTCATCTTCAGCAAAATCATTAATCACTCCTAAATTTAGTGATTCAAAATCTTCGAATGTATAAAAAGATTTGCCGTCGAACTTTCGGACACCGCCATCAATACAACTAAACCAGACGTTTCCATTTTTATCTTTTAAAGAACCCCAAACTAAAGAAGAACACATACCCTGCTCTGAGCCATAATTAGTAAAAGATTCTCCGTCAAATTTGCTAACACCTATATCTGTTCCAAACCAAATATTGCCTTCGTCATCTTCTGTGATAGTATTTATATTGTTCTGTATAAGTCCTTCTTTGGTAGAATAATTAGTAAAAGATGAGCCGTCAAATTTATCTGCTCCCGAATTGCCACCTCGTGTACCAAACCAAACGTTGTCCTTTGAATCCACAAAAACGTAATGAAATATGTTAAGACTTAGGCCTTGTTCCTTCGAATATTTATAAATAGTATTTTCTGTAATATAATAGGCTCCATAATCCCAAGTAACCACCCAAATATTGTCATTTTTATCTTTGGTTAATCCTCGTATGTTTTTAATATCAATGTTGTCAAATAATGCACCATTTAGGATATTAACTCCTCCATCGTTTGAACCAAACCAAATGGTGCCATCCTGAGGTACAAAAATGCTCAAGATTGTTTCGTCATTTAGGCCTTGTTGCTCACCATAATGTGTGAAATATTGACCGTCATACTTAAGGGTTCCTTGATATCCCGCAAACCATATATTCCCTGATATATCTTCGGCTATCGCCAAAACACTTGGAATAAATCCAATTTCAGGTTCAAAATGTAATAAAGAGGTACCATCAAATAGATAAGCTCCGCTATATTCAGTACCTAGCCATAAATGACCGTCTCTATCTTCTTCAATTGCCATTATTCTCCCGACCAGTCCTTGATTTTCTGAATAATTAAAAAAATGATTGCCATCGTATCGACTTACACCCTTATCTGTCCCAAACCATAAATTGCCTTTGCTGTCTTCAAAAGATGAAAGCACAGTATTGGAAAGCAAGCCTTCACTGGTGGTGAACTGCGTAAAATGCTTACCATCATACATACTTATTCCTCCGTCACTGGTGCATATCCACAAATTGTCCTTATGGTCTTCTGTAATATTGGTAATGTTTAGGCCTACTAGTCCTTCTTCAAGAGTGAAATTAGTGAAATTAGACCCATCAAATTTACTCAAGCCTAATTGCGTTCCCACCCATATATTTCCGCTATTATCCTCTAGAATGTCTTGACTCGTAGTAGCTATAAGTCCCTGAGAAGAATTATAATTGCTAAACGACTCTCCATCATATTTGACTATACCAGTTCCAAAAGTCGCTAACCAAATATTGCCTTTCTTATCCGAGATTATAGCTTTAATAATATTTGAAGGAAGGCCTTGCAGGGCACTTAAAGAACTAAAACTGTCGGGATTAATATCTTTCATCCTAGGCTTTCCAGCCTTGACTATATCTGGTGCCCCTGCTTTAAATGGCTTGTGAATAGCTTCTACCTTTTGGGGCAAAGCGTATTTCCCTTCACCAGGAGTGCTTATCGTTGGCTTTCCCATAAGAATTCTCTTTGGCGATTCAGTCAATTTTACATTATCCTTATAAGGTATAATTTCGGGTTTACCTGCTAGTTTCTTCACAGGACTTCCAGCTTTTATAACCTGTGGGGGAAGGAGCCCTTCCTTTGGTATTTCTACCAGTTTGGCTACTGAAACTTCAGGCTTTTTCAATGCTCTTGCCACATTCTGTCTTTTGTCTTTACAGGACAATGAAAAAACAAAAATGAATATTATTAAAGCATTGAACACTTTATTGAAAATAAGCGTATTAGAGCTATGTTTTTGTTTCTTTTTCATAGCGGTAACTTAATTACAAATTCTGTTTCGATAGCATGAGATATCATAGTCAACTCCCCACCATGAGCCTTTACTATATCATAGGCTAAACTCAGTCCTAAACCAGTACCTTTCCCAGTGTCTTTGGTGGTGAAGAAGGGTTGGAATATTTTGTCTTTTATGGCGTCTGGGATGCCTGGGCCGTTGTCTGTGATGGCTATGACTATTTGCTTTGAGCCTTGGGCTATGGGCTCCTGGCTCGTAGTGATGCTTACCGTTGGTTTATAACTATCCGACTTCGCCTCATTCTCAGATGAATTTAGTTTTCGTTTTAAGGCTTCTTCGGACGTAGCTTGAAAAGCATTATTAATTAAGTTCAAAAGTACTCGACCAATATCTTGAGATACGATTTCTATTTTAGGTAGGATAGGGTCGAAATCTGTATTAAAATCAGCATTAAAGCTTTTATCTTTTGCTCTTAAGCCATGATATGCCAATCTCAAATATTCATCAGCTAGTGCGTTTATATCTGTCAATTCTTTTTTTTCAGAACTAGTTCTGGAATGCTCTAGCATACCTTTTACGATGCTGCTTGCTCTCTGCCCGTGGTGGTTTATCTTTTGAAGGTTTTGTTCTATATCTGTAAGTATTTCATCTTCCAAAGCCTCATCTCTTTGGTCTTTAGTCTTAAGTCTTTCCTCTTTTATCTCCTTAATCATCTCCTCACTCACTTCCGAAAAATTATTGACAAAGTTTAAAGGGTTCTGAATTTCATGGGCTATGCCTGCAGTAAGCTCACCTAAGCTTGCCATCTTTTCGGATTGGATTAATTGGGCCTGTGTTTTTTTAAGGTTTACAATGGAATTATTTAAATTACTATTAGCTACTTCTAAAGACTCCTTATTGCTTTCTAATTCATTAATAGTGGCGTTCAGTCTATTTTCAAATATCAGACTTAGAAATAAATAAATGAATATCAAACCCGCATAGCAATTAAGAAAATATAGGGCATCGTTCTCTGTATTGTAATTTTTGGGAAGAGGGCCATTTATAATCCAAAATAAGCCTAGGGCTATGACCACAAACAAAATAATAAATGCCCAAATAAAGGCGTTCCGCACATCCATAAATAAAATTGCACAAATTGGCATTAAAGTTAACCAAGGAGTAACTGGACTTTGAAGTCCTCCTGAAAATGCCACCAAAAGAACCCCAAACGCGGTTCCGTTTAAGATAAACAGGTGGGCTATTATTTTGGGTTTAACCCCTAATTTTATCAAAAATGGAAGACTGAAAAAGATAGCGGACTCTATAGGCAGTATATACAAACCAAGCTTGAAATCTATCATCAGACAGTTGCCAATATAGAGTAACATAAATATTCCGGCCAGCACACTTGCTCTTATTAGGATATTTGTCTGCCGTTGAGTTTTGGGGTTTGTATGAAATTTTTCACCCAAGCTATCTAACCAAGCAACGAAACTTTTAAACCTTCTTTTTAACTTTTCCATAGCTTTTTTATAAATGTCATAGCAAGGTGATTTAATATCCAAATTGGCGTATAGACAACCATACAAATCTCCATCCATCGAGGAATTTTATGGCTAAATGGTAGTCCTTTAAGGTATCGCTTTTTATCATGCCACTTAAGCAAATTGAATAAAGACGGTTCAGAAAGTGGCCATATTTCACAAAGTTTTGCATCACTTTCAGATGCATCAATAATGTCATTAACCGCTCTTCTAGCTGCTTCGTTTGCTCCTTCCATGGTGGCTAAGTCGGTATTTGTCCGGACGTAATCAGATGCTAGAAAAAAGTTAGGGATATTAGTAAAGGTAGTTGGTCTAAGAGCCCAGGAGTTGACAGAGTTTATCAGTAGAGGTTCTTCTTCGTTTTCATGACCAAGGGCATCATTCCATTTAATATCACGATCAAGGTACCAAAACTCAATCATTTCGTCTTTTAATAACTCTACTCCATCAATATTTACGCTTCTTTTTAATTGTTCCCATACCAGGTCTGCTACCTGCTTTGGCTTACAGTCTTCCGCAAACACAGCTTTGGCTTTTTTGTCCTCAATAGATTTATATTTTGTGTATAGCCAATCTGAAATATCAACAGAAAGAACGCCTTTCACCTTTCCATTATATCTTTCGCCAAGGTCGTAGTCTTTCCAAAATTGAACTTGAGAAATGGAGGTTATTGCCCATTCCGTATAGCTATGGCAAACGTGCCCATGTGCCATTTCTACATCTACATTCAAGTAAAACTGAATTCCATTCATCCATGCCGTAGATTCAGATAATTTTTCAAGAAACTGAAATTGATTATCCATTGCTTTCATTTTCTCATTGATTAGCCCAACAGCTCTTTCAACAGGAGTACAAAGCAGATAGTAATCTCCTTTTACTTGAATTTCATTTCCTTTATCATCAGTAACTTTGGCATAGGCAATGCTTCTGTCTTCGTTGGTTTCAAAGCCAATTCCAGTATGATTCTTAAAATACTTAACATTTTTGCTTAACAGATAGTCATACCATGGATTCAACCATTTTTCATTTGTTGGGCCGTTTAACACTCTATCGACATTCAAACCTGGATTAAGCATATTATACATAAGCTGTAAAGTAATGCTTGAACCTGTTTTCATACTTGCTATTTCGGCTCTTGCGGCCACCAGTGTACGCGTAAGCCCCTGAACTAAAAGATGCCGATAGTTGTCAGAAAAACGGTCGGCTTCCAAATAGGTCCACCAAGAATTTTTTTCATATTGTTCACTTTTTCGTACTGACGATGTTATCATTAATTGCCATATTCTTTTGGCAAAAAAGGACTTTTCCTCATGGCTAAGACCACTATGAACGCCGCCAAACATATCATGAACTAATAATTCAAGGTCTTTTCGTGTTTTCGGGAAGTTTGCCAAAATCTTTATTGGAGGCATATCATAGCGAGTGAGCTCTATCTCGGTAGTATGGGTTAGGTTGTCAAAGACTCCATTTTTGTTTTTTGTCCCATCACTATTGCTATATGGGATTCGTTTCATGGTGTCTGTTACATGTTTATAAAAACCCGGAAAGAATCTAAACCCATGCTCGCCAGGCAAGTATTTATCCTGCTTTTGAAGATTAGTACCTGGGACATCTACCGAACGGGCTTTCCCGCCTACATAGACCTTTTTCTTCTCGTAAACTTCTACTTCAAATCCACGTTCTACAAGCTCATGGGCAGCACTCATACCTGCAACACCACCTCCAATAATTACTACTTTTTTCATTTTATTAATAGTTTCATGTGATAATCGTAATACTACGTTGGTCAATCGACCGAAAATTGTAAGTAATTGTGGTTTTGAGTTTCTGCGTTTTTTATAAAATATGAGTGGGCTTTATCGTTTCATGATTTGAGAATACAGTTACAATCCACTGAATATTAGTCAGGTGTGATAATCCGTTGGCAAGTAAAAACTAAATATTGTTCCTTTTTCTGTATCGCTCTCCATAGTTAACTCCCCTCCATGAGCTTTCACAATATCATAAGCCAAACTCAGCCCTAATCCTGTTCCTTTTCCAGTGTCTTTGGTAGTAAAAAAGGGTTGGAAGATTTTGTCTTTTATCGAGTCCGGGATGCCTGGGCCGTTGTCTTTTATGGCTATGAGTAATGAGCTATTAGCTTTGAGCTCCGTTTTTAAGGAGATGGTAGGTTTATAGCCTTCAATTCCCTTTTTTGCTTGTTCATCTACGGCTTGAAATGCGTTATTAATCAAGTTTAAAAGCACTCGTCCAATATCCTGAGGTATGACATCAATCTTTGGTAGGGTAGGGTCAAAGTTTGTTACCATCTCAGCATTAAAGTCTTTATCCTTCGCTCGGAGTCCATGATACGAAAGTCTCAGATATTCATCTGCCAAAGCATTAATATCGGTCAGTTCCTTTTTGCCAGAACTAGTTCTAGAATGCTCTAACATGCCTTTTACGATGCTGCTGGCACGGTTTCCGTGGTGGTGGATTTTAGAGAGATTTTCTTTTATGTCTCCTAATATTTCTTCTTCAAGATTCTCATCCCGTTCACCTTTAACCTTTAACCTTTCTCCCAAAACTTCCTCTATCAATTCTTCACTTACCTCACTAAAATTATTGACAAAGTTCAGAGGGTTCTGAATCTCATGGGCTATACCTGCCGTTAGCTCTCCAAGGCTTGCCATTTTTTCTGATTGGATGAGTTGGGCTTGGGTGGATTTTAGTTGATCAAAGGCACTTTCGATTTTAAGTTTTGCTTTCTGTTTCGTTAGATTATTCCTATATAAAAAGATGGCCGTAACTAGTAATAGTATGGCAAAGCTTAAAATCCCACCTATTATTAGGCGATTTTTACTAGCCTTTTCAGTAGCTTCTATTTCAGCTTGTTTTTTATCATTTTTTTCAATTATATCTCTCATTACCTGCATATTACCTGCACCATAAAATGAATTTCGAGTTTCATTGGCTAGTTTAATATAAGTTAAGGCTTGAGCAGGATTTTTAGTGTCGTAATATTCTGCTAGAAATTCAGATGCCCTAATAATTTCAGGCTTAATCGTATTTTCCTGAGCCTCTAATAATCCCTTTTTAGCAAAAAATACCGCAGAATCAAGTTGATTATTTCCTTTATAAAAGAATGCAATATCATTGTAGCTTCCAGAAGAGAAAAAGTGTTCATTATTACGCAAGGTCATATTTAAAGTGTAGAAATAATCTGCCAGTGCCAGCTTTGGTTTTCCTTCTTTTAAATAAATTCTTGCTCTTAAGTTATACCATAAAGGATAAGCATCATAAACCTTTGGATAAAAGCTATAATTTAAAGCCCCAAAAACCTCATAGGATTCTTTCAAATAATGCTTCGCTAAATCCAGTTTGTTCTGCTTTTCATAAAGCGTGGCCAGATTAAAATAGCCAAAAGCTACTCCCACTAAGTCATTTTCACCGAGGGCAATTAATTTATTTAGGTATTTAAAGGCTCTATCATAATCTCCTATTTGTACATAAATTGTCCCAAGAATTGAATACGCAGGTCCAACACCTCCCCCAATGCGACCTGGAATATGCTTACCCAGCTCAATAGATTCCAATGCAATCTCCACGGCTTTGGGTAAATTTCCATCATAAAAATATGCAGTTGATATAAAACCCAATGCTCCCGCTTGAACAGGAATATTATTAACTTTTTTAGCTAAGTCATACGCTTGTTTACTAAAATAAATCGAGGTATCTGGGTTATAAATCTGGGTTAACTCTGAAAGCTGTAATAAATACTCCGACTTTAGACTATCATTTTTAGTATTTTGAATTTCAAATATTAAACTATCAACCACTAGGCCCAAATCCTTTTTTATTTGCTGAGCAAAAACGGAGAAATTTAAAAAGCCAATACATAGTGTATAAAGTAGTATTCTCATGCTATTTTGACTTTAACTGTAAAACTGGAACCGCTATCTATGATTGATTGAACATTTAACTCCCCACCATGAGCCTTAACAATATCATAAGCTAAACTCAGCCCTAAACCCGTACCCTTTCCAGTGTCTTTAGTGGTGAAGAAGGGCTGGAAGATTTTGTCTTTGATGGAATCTGGGATGCCTGGGCCGTTGTCTTTTATGGCTATGAGCAGTTGGCCTTGGGCTGTGAGCTCTGTTTTGATGGAGACTGTTGGCTTATAGCTGTCCGCATTTTCATTCGACTTTAACTTTCGTTTTAAGGCTTCTTCGGACACGGCCTGAAAGGCATTATTAATCAAATTCAAAAGCACTCGCCCAATATCTTGTGGAATGACTTCAATTTTGGGAAGGGTAGTGTCAAAGTTTGTGACCATTTCTGCATTAAAGTCTTTATCCTTCGCACGGAGACCATGATACGAAAGCCTTAAACATTCATCTGCCAAGACATTGATATCAGTTAGTTCCTTTTTACCAGAACTTGTTCTGGAATGCTCTAACATGCCTTTTACAATGCTGCTGGCTCGGTTTCCGTGATGGTTAATCTTTTCTAAGTTTTCCTTAATATCGTGTATCAGTTCTTTCTCTAATTCCTTGTCCCTTTCTCCGTTCCCCTTTTCTCCCTCTTCTTCTAATTCTTCAGCTAGCTCTTTGGTCACTTCTGAAAAGTTATTGACAAAGTTTAGTGGATTCTGAATCTCATGAGCAATGCCAGCGGTGAGTTCACCTAGACTAGCCATTTTTTCGGATTGAATGAGTTGTTTTTGAGTGGATTTTAACTCTGAAAGCGTTATTTCAATACTTTCTTTGGCCTTTTCTAGCTGTATAAAATCGTCATACCTGGCATAGGCTATGGCAAATGAATCAGCTAAAGATTTCACTAGGTCTATTTCATTTTTTCCTAAAGCATCAACGGAACCAACATAAAGCATCCCTTGAGTAAAAGGAATAAAATGAAGGTTTAGAGATTCAGGAGCATTCTCCATGCCCTGGTATGTTTTCTTACTTTTGACTTGCCCAGCTTTTATCATCAATTTTGTCCAATTAAGAAACTCTTCTTGATTCCAGTGTTGATGATAAACTTCATCTAATCGCCAGCTCCGAATTGCTTTTGTAGTAAGTTCGTTGGATTCAAATGCTAGGTCTAAAACACCAAGTGCTTGTCCTTCTGAAGACGATAAATGAACTACCACATGCTCCATTTGTTCATTTACAATAAAAACCCCACATCGTATAAACGGCACACCGAGTGTTTTCAGCTCGTTCCAAATCAAAGGCGTTATTCTCTCCAAATCTGTAGTAGATCGCATACTTGCTATTTCTCCTCTAACTCTTTCTAAGGATGCCTGTTTTGTAGCCTCTTTTGCTTGTGCTTCCGCTTTTTGAAGATCTAGGAAACGAGTGTAAGTCTGCTCGAATACTTTAGCAAATCGTTTAAAAATATCGTGAGCTTCAGGCACCGGCTCTATTGTTATAAACAATAAATAACCATATTTGAAATAGGCCACATGGTCAATCTGATATTCTGGATAGGACCCATTTGATACTTTTAATTGTTTAAGAACTTCTCCTATAATGGGAAGGTTACTCATAAATTCATAATGAGCCACACATTCTTTACCAGCTATTTCTTGTACATAAAATGAATTTTCTTTTTTACCATGGTCATAATATTTCTTAAAAATACCTACCCGTGGTACAATATATTTAGGTAATACTCCCGCTTCATTACCAAACCATTCCATGGAATCATTTTCTTGATAAATATTAAATGCACATCCCCAAGTTTTGATGCCTAATGCTCTTACTTGGCTGTCTAATAAAAAGGAGGTTTCGGACAGTTCCTCACTTTTCTGCATGGCCATAGAACGGCTTCGCACTCTTTCAAGTGCCGCTTCTATCTGTGCTTCTCTCGCCTGAGCTTCGGCTTTTTGAAGGTCAAGAAAACGAGTATATGTTTGTTCGAATACTTTTGCAAAACGTATTAATATTTCAATTCGAGCCTCCAATAATGGTTCAGCTCCTACAATTAATAAGTACCCTTGTTTAAAGTTGAATGTCTGAAGGGCTAACCTTTTAGGAGTGGCTGCAATTAATTCCTCAGCTGTTAGATTAAAATTAATGGTGCGTTCAGCAATAAAAGTTTGATGGGTTATGGTTTCCTTTTCATTCAGCTGGATGAGACAAAAGGGCTCTTGCCTTTTCCAGCTTTTTGTAATCGAACGCATTACTTCAGTCTCCTGATGAGGTATGCCCATTGGTTTTGGTAATACAGTACCATCCATTTGATTAGATATATAACTCCAGCCAATTTTTTCTTCTGCATCCATTAAAACATATCCACTTGTATGATTTGTTATCCCAAATTTTAAAAGCTCTTTATAGAATAGCGATGCAGCGTCTAATAGTTCTTCACTTTTTTGCATGGCCATAGTTCTGCTTCTTAACCTCTCCAAAGCAGCCTCTAACTCTGCCTCTCTGGCCTGCGTTTCTGCTTTTTGGAGGTCAAGGAAACGGGTGTAAGTCTGTTCGAAGACTCTGGTAAAACGTTTAAGGATGTCATTGTCCTCCTCTGAGAACTTTCTCCCCGTTTGATTAATGATAAAAATACTCGTATGATTCAAAACGCAACATGACCTGGTATATCCTCCTTTACTTTCAAGAACTTCTTTTTTCTGTTCGGTTGTTAATTCCGACCAGGGTTCGAGTTCAAACAACGCTTTGAAGTATTCAATTTTTTCCTGATTTGTAAATTCTTCAGTAAAAAAACCTGGACCGTGTAGAATACCCTTTAGCAAGTTGGTAGTAAACGGTTTTCCAAAATTTGGTATAAAAACTTCTGTTGAAGTATCAGCTGTACCTCCTGCCCCCCATGCACTCAGCTCTAGGTCAATATCGTTATTGATAACTACAAAAGAGCCCCCAACAATGGAAATGTTCAATTTGAGCAACTCTTCATGTACAGTGTGGATAACCGCTTGAATTTCTGAGGTGTGGTGCATTGCCAAACTTCTGCTTCGCACTCTTTCCAATGCAGCCTCTATCTGTGCTTCCTTGGTCTGTGCTTCTGCTTTTTGGAGGTCAAGAAAACGGGTGTAGGTTTGTTCGAAGACTTGACCAAAGCGAGTCAAAAGAATTGAATTGGCTACAGAAAGAGGTTCTATTGTAGATGTAGTTAATAATCCAAAATTATTGCAGTATCCCGAAACATACATTTGCTTAGCAGCAGACATCGCTATTCTAACTTCTTCAGGCAGTTTTGATAGTTCTGATGAAGTAAAAAGAAACTTATCATACGTTTTTTTATCTTTTCCAACTAATTGATAGCTCCATTCACTTGTTTTATTTTCCCAAGCCTTAATCATTGACAACGTCATTGGTAGCCCATTTGATGGCACTAAAAACCCATGTGTCTTTATTTCTTTTTCAGGACTTGCCATCCACCAAAGCATTCCTAAAGTTTCGGGATTCACAGTTAATAATACAACCCTTGCAAGCTCAACATCTAATTGAGACAATTCGGCATAGAGTAAATCCACTATTTCTAATAATTCATTAGAACTATGCATACCCATTGTCTTTGCTCTGACTCTTTCAAGGCCTACTTCTATTTGTGCTTCTCTTGCCTGTGCTTCTGCTTTTTGAAGGTCCAGAAAACGAGTATAGGTTTGTTCGAAGACTTTGGCAAATCGAGGTAAAATCTTGGTTAATTCTGGAGACATAGGAACATGGCTAACTGCTTCTAGAAGGCCATATTTCATTGCACCCGAAGAAAACATTACGTAGGGCTGAGATAATATTTCTGTTTTATCATCTTCCGACATACCTCCTAAATTAGTGTTTTCAAAAAGCCACTGTGTATATAGTGTCTTCTGTTCGTGCTCTAATTCAATAATCTGAAGATCATTTTGATTCTCATATGTCATCCAGAGCGTATTGGCTACTTCGTGTCCGTGATTTGGGTAAAAGTATCGTTCTGGTGAAACGGGGTTGTAGGGTGTAGAAAACCAAACATCAAAACCATGTTTGGTTTCATCTGCCAATGCTATGGCGGCACCCCATTCTGCAAAACCTGTACTATTCATTTGAGTGAATAACTCATAAACTACTTCCCCTAATTCATCGCTTTTCTGCATAGCCATGGTTCTGGCTCGAACTCTTTCTAATGCCAATTGTATTTCGGCTTCTCTTACTTGGGCTTCCGACTTTTGCAGATCTAAAAAACGAGTATAAGTTTGTTCGAAGACTTTGGCGAATCTGCTGAAGACATATTCCTCCTCAAATTCTTTTTCAGTAACTATTAGTAAGTAACCATATTTATAAGAAACAACATGATTTTTCTGCCATACAGGAAGTGGTCTTCCAGCATCAATTACTTTCTGAAAACTTGCCTTGAAACTTGGAATGGTCATAAGATGATCATAGATATCCTTAAGTTCCTTTCCATCTTGTACGTAGGAGTAGAGTTCAACTTTATTTTTCCATGTGTCATACATGCTCTGCTCTCCATGGTCAGCATTATAAGGAATAAATACAGGGTCAAAAAACTGATCTGCTATTGGGCTACCTGCCCATTTTTCAACCAACAACTCATCTTCTTTGCAAAAAGCTATTACTACGGACCAAAGGTCAGCACCTAGCATCTTTAATTGTTTAAAGAGTAGTGCAGCAACCTCAGACAGCTCATCACTTTTTTGCATGGCCATAGTTCTAGCTCTAACTCTCTCCAATGCTAGTTCTAATTCAGCTTCTCTGGCCTGTGCTTCTGCTTTTTGGATGTCTTGAAACCTTGTATAGGCTTGGTTAAATACATTGCCAAATTTTTCAAGAATCGACAATATCTCATCATCCTGTGGCACTTCGCTTGATACCAATAGCACTCCAAAGTCATTACATGTGTTGTAGAGATGAATCTGATGGGGTTTCTTCATTCCTTCCTTTACTTCCATTGGCATATTTGCCATTTCGGTATGGTTAAAAAGATAATCATCCATACCTATTTTCAATTTTCCAGATAAGTTATAATACAACCTTGACAAACGGTTTTCCCAAGCTTCCCAATAATCACTTATCACTTTATAATTATTATATGGGATGTGATAGATATCAATTTCAGCTTCCGGATTGGCAGAATACCATTTAAAGGATTTATCTTCTTCATTAAATATCCAAATCACGCACCTTGCAAGGGCAAAATCAAGATTGGTCAACTCTGAGAACATGGTAGATAAAACTGAATTAAGTTCCTCAGATTGGTGCATGGCCATAGACCTGCTTCTCACTCTTTCTAATGCTGCTTCTATTTGAGATTCTCTTGCCTGCTTTTCAGCTTTTTGAAGGTCTAAGAAACGAGTGTAGGTTTGAGCAAAGACTTGGGTAAACCGAATCAGAATTGACTCTCCTTCGTCATCTAAATACGTTCCCGTATTTAGATGGAGGTATCCGTGTTTGAAATTAGCGTTATAAAAGATCGTTGGATTGGGAAATCGCTTTACAATCGCATCAGCTTCCTTGCTATTGTATTGAGGACTGATAAATGCGATGTGTTTTTTCAATTGTACCGAATTCAATTCTTGATAAAAAAGGGACTTCTGCATTTTCCAGGCACCGTACCGGGCATTTAAAATCTGATCTCCCTTGAGCGGAAGTTCGAGTTTACCTAAAAAGGTACCATCATCCCGTGTTAGCCAGGCGTACTGAACTTTCTCTTTTTCGAGAAGCTCTACATAGCCACAGTTGAAAAAATCACTAACACTCAAAGCCATCAGTTCTTTGTAAAGCAGAACGGAAACTTCATTTAATTCAGAACTTTTGTGCATCGCCATAGTTCTGGATCGCACTCGCTCCAATGCCAATTCAATTTCAGCTTCTTTTGCCTGAGCTTCCGCTTTTTGAAGGTCAAGGAAACGAGTGTAAGTTTGTTCGAAGACTTTGGCGAATCTGGTGAAGACATATTCCTCCTCGAATTCCTCTTCAGTAACTATCAATAAGTAACCATACTTATAAGAAGCAACATGATTTTTCTGCCACACAGGAAGTGGTCTACCGGCATCAATAACTTTCTGAAAACTTGCCTTGAAACTAGGTATAGTCATAAGATGATCATAGATATCCTTAAGTTCCTTTCCATCTTGTATATAAGAGTAGAGTTCAACTTTGTTTTTCCATGTATCATACATGCTTTGTTCACCATGATCAGCATTGTATGGAATAAACAGAGGGTCAAACATCTGATCTGTTATAGGGCTACCTCCCCATTTTTCAACCAATAACTCATCTTCTTTGCAAAAAGCTATAACTGCGGTCCAGAGGTCAGCTCCGAGTATCTTTAATTGTCTAAAGAGAAGTGCCGCTACTTCAGACAACTCATCACTTTTTTGCATGGCCATAGTTCTAGCCCGAACTCTCTCTAGTGCTAGTTCTATTTCTGCCTCTTTCGCTTGTGTCTCTGCTTTTTGGAGATCGAGAAAACGGGTGTAGGTTTGTTCGAAGACCTTTGCAATTCGCTGAAGAATAGCCACCTTTTCATCAGAGATTGGTTTCAAGTCAATAGTTTCTACGATGCCGTGGCTCATAAATGCATCGTGAACAACAGTATATTTGAGAGACTTCAATAATTTCTTTCTGGATTCCGGAAAATTCTTAAAACCGGTTTTGGTAAAGACGTGATCGTCAAATCTTTTCTTTAGGTCTCCCTCGAATATAATCGCCTTGTATTTTTCTCCGTTTTTCCAGCCCTTGATCTGGCTCTGATAATAGGGGTGTTCATGGTAGGGGACAAGGTAGGACATGGGGTCGCTTCCCTTTTCAAATCCAGCAAACCAGTAGTGAGCATCTAACTTTTCCCTATCGTAAATTATAATGTCACAGCCTTCCGAAGTGAATCCCATTGCGGTGAGTTGTTCGAATACAACAGCAATAACCTCACTCAGTTCCTCAGTTTTTTGCATCGCCATCGTTCTTGCCCGAATTCTCTCAAGTGCTAGTTCTATTTCTGCCTCTTTCGCTTGTGCCTCTGCTTTTTGAAGGTCAAGAAATCTAGTGTAGGTTTGTTCGAATACTTTGGCGAATCTTCCTAAAATAGTCCTATGTTCTTCGGATAATTCTTGTTCTGAAATAACATGTAAATAACCCTTTGAGAAATTTCCGAAATGAAAGTGGACTGGATCTGGGAATCCATATTTTTCAATCCAAGAAGAAGCCTTGCCTAATTTTATTTCCTTTGACGTAATATATTCTAGATTATCATTCAGCTGCTGGCCTCCTACTTTTTGATGAAATAACTTTTCACTCTTTTTCCATGCCTGATACCTGATTTCTAAAATATCATTACCCTTTAAAGGCATTTGAAATCGGGTTAGTTGCTTATGGTCAATATGAAAATTCCAAACCTCCTGGATTTCATTTGGCTCATCAATGATATGAAATCCGCAAGACTGAAAATTGGTAATTCCTAGTCTATTTAATTCTATATAAACCACTGAGGATACGCTTGCCAATTCTTCAGCGGAGTGCATGGCCATGGAACTTGATCTGACACGTTCCAAAGAAACTTCTATCTCAGCCTCTCTGGCTTGTGTTTCCGCTTTTTGGAGGTCAAGAAAACGGGTGTAGGTTTGTGAAAATATTTTTGTAAACCTAGAAAGAATGGTTTCGGCTTCTGTCAACAATTCATCTTTTGCTATTATATGCAAGTAACCTTCATCGAAGTTTCCACAGTAAAAGTGGCAGGGATCTGGCATGAAAGGAATAATACTTTTCATTGCATTTTTAGAAAGAGACCGGTCTTTCACGTATTGCTGATGCACTTTAAGTACCTTACCTTCTACTTTTTGATGAAAAACTGGGATTCTTTCTTTCCAAGCCTTTAACCTTTTTTTTAGTATTGTATCACCTGGATATGGTAGGTTTAACTCTTCAATAAAAGTTCCCTCAGGCTGAGTCAACCAACCATTTTGTACTTTTTCATCTTCATTTACTATGACAAAACCACAGTTGAAAAACTTGCCAATTCCAAGGGAATTGAATTCTTTGTAAAGTAGAATTGCCACTTCTCCTAGTTCCTCACTTTTGTGCATAGCCATAGTTCTGGCCCTAACTCTTTCTAAAGCCAATTCAATTTCAGCTTCTTTTGCCTGTGCTTCTGCTTTTTGGAGATCTAAAAAGCGGGTGTAGGTTTGTTCAAAAACTTTGGCGAAGCGAAGCAATATTTGGGCATTCTCTTCACTAGGCATTGTTAAATCAACGGATTCGAAATATCCATACCTAAAATAGCTGAAGGTAAAACATACCGTATTATGAGCGTGAATATTTTGTTTTAATTCTTCGGGTAGTTTCCTAAAATCGGTCTCTTCTAAAACATAATTGTCATAATCCTTTTTGTCCTCTCCTTCCAGATATACTATTCTTTGGGGATTTTTATTTTTCCAATCTTCCCAAATTTGATTAAAAACCTTATTTTTTCGACCTACAACTTTATAACTCTGCAATAAGTCGGAATGGAGATTGTCGGCAAACCAGCACTCTATTGCGTTTTCTTCCTCTCGAAACAATGATATCGTGATTCCAGAAGTAGAAACTCCAAAAGGTTCAATTTCCTTATATAATTTTTTGACCAAGTCTAGCAGTTCCTCACTTTTGAGCATGGCCATACTTCGACTCCTTACCCTTTCCAGAGCCGCTTCTATTTCCAATTCTTTTTTTAGATGACCTATTTCTATTGACTTTTCGCGGAGGAGATACTCTAAATCTGATTTAGCATCCATGGCTATGGTTAGTTTTTTTATAAGCTATAACACTCAATTTAACCATTACTCATAATAACTAAATGCTGATTTTCAAATATTTATGGAGTGGTAAATCAAAAAAGTCTCTTTTCTGTTTTGAGTTTAAATCGTCGTAGTTTTCTAATCATCTTTTTTGAATGTTGGGGGATGCGGTTTTGATTTGAGTCTCCCATGGCCGAATTAAGGGAGTGGGAGTTAAGTTCATCTAGTGATCCTAACTTTTATTAGTTGGTCATCGAACCTTTTAAAACAAAAAAAGCTCTTCGGCCTAAACCAAAGAGCTTTTTCTATCTATTTTATGCTTCTCACTTACTTGAGAGTCGTAATCTCAAATTTTAGTTTAGCTGGCGTATTTCTTGGAATAACCTGTTGGTTTCTAAGGTATTCAAGGCTATAAACATTGGAGATTACTTTTGAGAATTTCTCAAAAACTCCTTTAGCTTGTGAAATTGTTTTAGGGAAACTGGCAGTTCCTCCGTTACCAGCTAGTTTAGTTAAAATCGTTTGGTCTACTCCACCATCTCCGTTAAGACCAATCGCAAAACTTGTTATTTTGTAGGCATTTTTGTCAGATTTAATTCTGTTTAACAAGTAATCTACTGTTACCGTAGGAGAAGAGTTATTGTCTGATCCATCTGTAAAGACGAATAATACTTTGCTTTGAGATTTAGAATCTTGAAGCATGTCTATTCCTATATCTACGGCGTTATAAAGTGTCGTAAATTTCCCTTGAACTAGGCTGCTAACATAAGATTTTAGGTCATCTCTGTTGGTAGTAAGTGGATGTGCCTTTACATCATCCGCAAAGTCTACAACGCCCATTTTAACCACTTTTCTGTCGTTAAAAACTTGATCTATGAAGTTATTGGCATAAGATTTAATCGTAGTAAAATCTTGTCCTAAAGACTCAGAACGGTCTAAGACCAGTACGACAGAAATGTCTTCAGATTGGTCAAAGTCCATCGTGAACTCGATATCTTTTTTCCATGCACCATCTCTTAGCTCATAAGCGGTGATGTTTTCAATGTTATAATTGTTAGAATTGTCATCTATAATTCTGAAGTTATCAATCTCCACTTTTGTAAAAGATGAACCTTGAGAGCTACCTTGAAAAGTTTTGCTAAAATCGATTTTAATTTCTCTTGATGTGTTTAATTCGTCAAAACGAACCTCCGGCGTTTTTCCTGTGGTATTCCAGAAATCAAGGTAAATCTCAAATACTTTACCTTTAGGATCTGGTCCCTTACCCCCGCATGATATTAGAAAAAAGGAAATGGCAACAGTAGCCAACCGCAATAATGCGGATCTTTTGAAGATCTTCATGTTAAATTTTATTTTGTTAGCACGTAATTCCAAACGACAAGAAGTCTATAATCATTATATGACCGTGAGAATTTCTTGTAATTTTGTGTAAAGATATAAATATGAAAGTAGGAATCATAATTTTAGCTGCGGGTGAATCCAAAAGAATGGGTGTTCCAAAGCAATTACTAGACGTTCAAGGTGATTTACTAGTCGTAAAGCTTATTAAGGAAGCTTTAAGTGTTGATAACGTATTGGTTACGGTAGTTTTAGGAGCACATAAAGACCTTATTATGCCAAAACTTTCTGGCCTTCCAATTAATATTGTTGAGAATCCCCTCTGGGAAACAGGCATGGCAAGTTCCATCATTAGAGGTTTAGCAGGAACTTATATGCTCAATAAGAACATTGACGCCGTATTGGTGATGACTTCTGATATGCCTGAAGTAAATTCGGAATACCTGAAACATATGATATTGGAGGCGAAAAAGACCGATAAATTTATTGTTGCTTCTCAATATAAAAAGACCGTTGGGGTACCCGTCCTTTTCAAAAAAGAGACTTTTACCATTCTGTTGAATTTAAAAGGTGATTCTGGAGCGAGACAGATATTAAAGGAAAACCAGTCTCATACTAAGAAAATAAGTTTTTTAGGGACTGGTATTGATTTAGATACGAAAGAGGATTATTTAAACTATTTAGATGCCCAAAATTAATTTTTCTGCCTTAGCGTATTATTTGGCACTTCCATTCATTTACTTTATTTCTATTTTACCTTTTTGGGTACTTTATCTTATCTCAGATATTATACTTTATCCTATCATCTATCTCATGCTAGGTTACAGGGAAAAGGTGGTTAGTGAAAACTTGGCAAATGCGTTTCCGGAAAAGTCATTAGCGGAGCGGAAATCCATAGAAAAGCGATTTTATCATTACCTCTGCGATTTGTTTCTGGAAACTTTGAAATGTATTACCATCTCAGAAAAAGAACTGAATAAAAGGTTTGTATGCCAATATGATAAAGTATTGATGCATAAATGGTACGAAGAAAATAGAAGTGTTGTACTTACTACGGGGCACCATGGGAATTACGAATTCTTGGCACAAAGACTAGGTAACGGTTTTGAGCACAATGGCAATGGACCATACCATGAGTTATCAAATCCGTATTTCGACAGACTGTTTTACAAAATGAGAATAAGGTTTGGCACAGAAATGTATCCTACCTCAAAAACCTTTAAACGAATAATGCAAGGGTTCGAATCGCCATCTATTATTGGCCTTGCGAATGACCAATCGGCTCCACCCAAAAGCTCCTATTGGACGACTTTTTTAAACCAAGAAACTTCTTTTTTTAATGGGACAGAAAGTATAGCAAAGAAATTTGACATGCCAGTGATTTTTTGTTCGATAGCACGCGTTAAAAGAGGTTATTATGTGTCAACATTCGAGTTAATAACGGAATTTCCCAAGCAGGAACCAGAAGGATACATTCTAGAAAAGCATGCCCGTATTTTAGAACAAAACATAAAAGATACACCAGAATACTGGTTGTGGAGTCATAGAAGATGGAAGCATAAAAGACCCACCTAAGTTCGTTTATCAAAGGCATCCAAATAGCCATAAAATGCCTCCAGAAGGCAGAAGAATCCCGTCATAAAAAAACCTTTCATTAAAATTTCACTTTCTACGTTTGGTTCTATTTGATATATCAAGAGACCTAAAGAAAACGCAATGAAATTAAAGAACAGACCAAAACATAAAACAACATATCTGTTTTTTGATAATGGTGTATTTAATCCTAAAACAATAAAAAAGGAAATGAACGTACTTAGCAGAACAAGAATGGGCTCGTATCTGGCTTGAATTTTCGCGTTAAAGAAATATTGAAAACTTAGGAAAGATACAAATCCAATCGGGAAGCTAATTAGCCAGTCTTTTTTTCTTTTGGTATACAAACCCGCCCCCCTTTTCTTAAAAAGGAAGACAAAGGTTAAATAAAATACAAAGGCATAAAGAGCATCAATGGTAACGGTGATATTATTATTTAGAAATTTACTCTCAAAAAAAGACTTTAAATCTAAAATGAAATGAGTAATGATTAAACCTGCAAAAATGTGTTTGAAGGTTTGTTCGTATTGGTGCTTATGTGAATAAATCAGGAATAAAAGAATTACAAAAGGAAGACTACCGAGCCCGTTAGCCAAAAAATAATTTGCGACGTAAATTTTAATCGCAAATGAAAAAAAACAAATTCCAGCAAAAAGAGAAATCAGTAAAAACTTCCTCATAGCATATCAAAATCTCCAATACCTTGCCTTATTACTTCAAATTCGTCATCAGTGGCATCTACAACCGTAGACGGATTTATGCCACTCCAGCCTCCATCTATGATTAAATCTGCATTGTGTTCGTTTTGTGCAATGATGATTTCAATTTCGTTTGGGTATTCTAACATATCGTCTACGTCGTCTTTAACAGAAGTGGTGATGATGGGATTTCCTAATGCTTCCACAATAGCCTTCGGTATGGGATGATCAGGCACTCTTATACCAATATTCTTTCTGTTGGTTTGTAAAAGCTTTGGCAGCTTTCCAGTGGCGGGTAAAATAAAAGTGAATGGCCCTGGAAAAGCTTTTTTCATGATTTTGAAAGCCTTGTTAGAAACCCTGGCGTAATCCGCAATATTACTTAAGTCACTACAAACAATAGAAAAGTTATTCTTTTTAACCTTTAGCCCTTTCAATGCACTCAGCTTTTCAACCGCCCTATTCTGATAAATATCGCATCCCATGGCGTAAACCGTATCTGTGGGATATATAATGATACCGCCATCCTTAAGGCACCTTACCACCTCATCTATCTTTTGAGGATCGGGATCGTGTTCATATATTTTTAAAATTTTAGCTATCATTATTTTGTGTTTGAATAGTCCATTACAAGATTACAAAATGCCTGAACGCCCACCTTAAAGCCACTTTCGTCTAAATAAAAATCAGGCGTATGATGTGGTGCCACGTCTTCAGGGTTTTTACCTTTTTCCATCGCTCCCAGAAAGAAGAATAAACCAGGAACTTCCCTCGCAAAATAGGAGAAATCTTCTGCACCCATAACAGCGGCTTTCTCATTTACATGACCAATACCAGCGGCTGAAACCAGAGAGGGAAGCATTTTTAAAGTAAGTTCGGGGTCATTATAAGTTACAGGATAGCCATCTTCTATCAATACTTCCGCTTCTGCACCAGCACTTGCCGCTATATTGGTGGCAATGGTTTTAATTCTTTGATGAATCATCTTCCGCTGCTCTAGATCCAAAGTTCTGATGGTACCAATTAGCTCTACTTTTTCAGGAATAATATTATGCCTATTCCCGCCATGAATGGCTCCTACACTCACTACAGCAGGATTATTAATCAGATTGACGTTTCTACTTACAATGGTATTTAAACCCATAATGATTTGTGAAGAAACCATAATGGGATCTATACCAGACCATGGATAAGCCCCATGCGTTTGCTTGCCCTTGACGGTGATGTAAAACTGATCTACACCTGCCATGACAGAGCCAGGTTTGTAGAGAATAGTGCCCGCAGGTGTTTGGGAGTTTATATGCAATCCAAAAGCCACATCTACATCTGGATTTTTCAATACGCCTTCCTTGACCATGAGGTCAGCTCCAAAAGCTATTCCTTCAGCAAAAACACCCTCTTCGGCGGGTTGAAAAATAAACTTAACAGTACCCTTTAACTCGCTTTTATGCTTTGAGAGCACTTCGGCTGTAGCCATTAAGATAGCGATATGACTGTCATGGCCACAGGCATGCATAACGCCCGTTTTCTGACCGGCATATTCCACCATAACCTCTGACTTGAAAGGCACATCCACCCTTTCAGTCACTGGAAGAGCATCCATATCTGCTCTTAAGGCTATTACTGGCCCGGGTTTATCACCTTTGAGAATACCTACAACACCCGTTTTAGCTACATTTCTAGTTACTGCAATGCCTAAAGATTCTAGATGTTTAGCCACAATTTCGGAAGTTCTGAACTCTTGATTTCCTAATTCAGGATGAGTATGAAAGTCTCTTCGCCATTCAATGATTTTAGATTCTATGGCAGCAATATCCTTTGTAAAATAAGATGGTGTCGTCTTTTGTGCAGATAGACCTAAACAGCTGACCGTTATAAGTAGGTAGATTTTTTTTAACATGGCATCATATTTTTTGCTGAACGCAATATAAAAATTCACTAGCATCAATCTAAGAATTGACCTCGAAATTAAGCGGTACAATTTCAAATCTGTTTGAGATATTCATAAATAATGTGGTATTTGAATCGTTGGATTCATTAAATCGGTAACCCTAAAAGGTTTTTAGCTCAAACTTATCGTTTGAAATTCTAATTATATGAGGAAATTATTCTTTTGTTTGATGCTTAGTTGCATCGCAAATTGGACCTATGGTCAGGCAAGTGCAGACTCCGAAAATCCTCCCAGTATACGCTGGATGCAAATCAAAAATGAAAATTCAACGATAATTTATCCTAAAGGTTTAGAAAGCTATGCCAATAAATTCGCAGCCACGATTGACCATCTTGATAAAAACAATAAAACCACCATCGGGCCAAAGGTTACTCCTATTCCAATAATACTTCATGGCAAGAGTATGGAGGGAAATGGTTTTGTGGCTAGTGTGCCATTTAGAAGCGAAATATATACGACACCAATTGCTAATTGGAATATTCTGGGTCAAAATAACTGGTTAGACGCACTCGCAATTCATGAATACAGGCATGTGCTTCAAAATAGTAACGCAGATGTGGGATTCTCAAAATTAGCAAGGTTTATTACAGGAAGAGGGGGATGGTCTGCTGTTTTAAGATTTACGGACCCCGCTTGGTTTGCCGAGGGAGATGCGGTTATGACAGAATCTTTATTGACGGAGGCCGGAAGAGGGAGGATGGCATCTTTTACCGCTGATTTAAGAGCCAACCTCTATGCAGGAAAGCATTTCTCTTATAACAAATCGAGGAACGGTTCTTATAAGACTAAAATGCCTAATCATTATCCTTTTGGATATGTTTTGAACCTTTATGCTAGAAAGACTTACGGGGATGACGTTTGGTCAAAGGTTATTCATGATGCTAATTTTTTCAAACCACCTATTTATCCTTTTTCTGGAGCTATAAAAAGACATACTGGATTGAGTGCCAAAAAGCTTTATAAGGCCGCTTATGCAGATTTTGAAATGAAGACAGAGGCACTTATCCATGATTTAGATGTAATAAGTTTTGATTCACTGAGTACCGCGAAAACAAAAAGCGTCGTAAATTATATTTATCCAAAAACCTTAGCCGATGGCAGTTTGATTGCTAGGAAATTTGGATTTTCTGTGACACCAAAGTTGATTAAATGGGATATAAATGGAAAGGAAAGTACGCTTTCTAGTATAGGTATTTCTAATAACCCATACATTTCCTATGCCGAAAAAGGAGCACTATGGTTAGAAAATCAAACCAATCCAAGGTGGGCGAATGTCGATTTTGCAAGAGTCGTTTATTACGACTTCGCTACAGATACCAAAAGGATTTTAAAAGACGCTGACCGTTATTTTTATGCCGCTCTCAGTCCGTCTGCTGAGGAGTTTATGACCATTATATTGAATGAGGATTTGGCTTATGAATTAACCGCTTTCAATACCCAAACGGGTGAGAAAAAGAATGATTTCAGTAATGAAGAGAACTGGGATTTAGCGTATCCTATTTACAGTAATGATGGTATGAAGTTGTTTTATGTGGCAAGAAAAGATGGGAAATTGGCCATCGTAAAGCACGATTTGGCTAATGACCAAAAAGAGCTTCTTACCAACTGGATGAATGCCATTATGGTGGAATTAAGTGAATCCGTAGATGACATCTACTTCAAGGGGAATTTTACGGGAATAGATAATATTTACAAGGTGTCAAAATCAGGTGATAAACGTCTTTATAAAGTCTCTTCTGTTCCCGTGGGAGCTGGCTATCCTTCCTTTAACAACAGGAGTAACACAATTTTATTTAGTAATCTGACCGATAAAGGGTACCATTTGGCAAGTATGGATTTAACGGATGTTAATTTTCAAGAAGTAACCACTAATCTTAAAGAAAATACAGACTTTTTTAATGACCTCAATAACCTACCTGAAAATGGGAGTATACTGGACAATATAAAAGAACAGAACTATCAAGCCGAGCCTTACAAAGGCTTTTTAAGAGGTTGGAACTTTCATTCTTGGGGAGTTTTGCCAGCCTTTGGTTCATCAGAAAACAGTGCTTTACCCAGTTTGGCATCTTCCAACTTTTTTCTGAATATGGATGACATTCTGGGAGCCAATAGCTTAGTCTTAAACTATACCCGTTACATTACAGAAGGAGAAAACGCTTATGGAATAGATTACGTGATGGCGAAGTATTTTGCCAAATTAAATGTGGCTTACGAGTATAGAGGAAGAAAAGTAGAAGCCGCCAAAGGAAATAGAATTTTGGAATTTGACGAGCAGGAAGCTACAATAGGGCTCAATGTTCCATTAGAAATGATAAAAGGCAACTATGTTTGGAATACAAATGTGGTGGCCAATTGGAAAGGTATTCAGCAGTTTAGGTCTGATAATTTCTTTGAGTTCGATAACTCTAAATTTGGGCTCTATGAGCTAAAAGGTGGTGTTTCTGTGAATCGTCAAAAGGCTTACAAAAACCTGCAGAGTAAACTAGGGGGGAGTGTTAGCCTGAGTTATGCAGAATCCTTTCAAACTGGAATAGCCAAAATGTTTAGGGCTGGAGCCAATATCTTGTTACCTGGAATTGGTGTCAATCATGGTTTGGAGATTCAGCAAGCCTATTATGATGAAAGCAACAAGAACCTTTACCGATTCCCAAATACGTTTTCGCTAGGTCGTGGACATAGCATTTTTGGTATTCAGAATGCTTATAGGACATCCATTAACTATAAAATGCCGCTATTATATCCTGATTTAGGGATCAATGGCATTACCTATGTAAAGCGTTTAAGAATGAACCTTTATTTTGACACGACGCATGCAAAAGATTCAGGAGGGGAAACCGATTTAAGAACAGCTGGTGCCGAGTTTCTGTTTGACCAAACCGTTTTCAATTTGTTTGACTTGCCTATTGGGCTAAGGGTAGGATATAGGTTCCCAAACAAGTTTTTGCCTAATTTAAAGTCAACTTATATCAATTTGATCATTGGTGGCTAGTTCAAACTCATTGTTCCAAAAACGAGGCTTTCTAGGAATTTCTTTAAATCTTTTCTGTCCTTATTCTCAGAAAAATCACATAGTCGGGGTAAATGCTCCATGAAAAAGTGCTGAAAATGAGCGGTTTCCACCAAAGTACTTGCCAGTGAATGACTGTATTTGAAATGAGGGTTATACGTTCGGAAAGTTTCAGCTATCATACCACATAAGTCCTTATATGGCTTAAAAAGCATTTCTTGATTATTGACATCCACTTCTTTGGATAGGTAGGTCTTGCTGCCTTCGGCTATAACCAAATTGTAAAGAGATTTTGGATCCAAAGTACTGAAAAAGGCATTCTCTTGGTCTTCCCATACCAGTAGGTCAATAATCTTCTTGATTTTTTCCTTTGGATCTTTCATATTGTTCAAGTGAAACATCACTTGAAATTCAATAAAAGCCCAATACCAATCCACCAGATAAATGAGTAATTTGTGTTTGTTTTCAAAATAGCGGTAGATGGTGGCTTCTGTAGTTGGAATCTCCTTAGATAATTTTTTGAAGGTAAAATGCTCATAACCTTTCACTGAAAGCATTTTCAAACCTTCTTGTACTATCTTTTCACCTATAGAAGTACTGTTAGGATCCTTAAGATAGAGTTTCTCGTTTAATTTAATGTTGAAATTTCCCTGCATTGATGTATTTATCTTGAATCAAAAATAATAGTAATTATGCTAATAATCAAAGTAAACTTACTATTTGTAATAGTATTGCTATCGTTATGTAAAGTTTTACTACATTTGTGCAAATTATGATAAAAATGGAAAAAGAAAAGTACTTAGAAACCACTATCAGTCAGGCTATAAGTAAAATATTCAAACTACTTTGGTTGGATAAGAAAGACATCTCTGCCATTTATATTTATTCCGTTTTTGCAGGTTTAGTTGCCCTTTCTCTTCCTTTAGGTATTCAAAGTATCATCACTTTTGTGATGGCCGCACAGATGTCAACTTCTATAGGTATTTTAATAGCGATGGTGCTCACGGGTACTTTCTTAACTGGTTGGCTGCAAGTTAAACAACTAGAGATTATTGAGAAAATTGAGCAGAAAATATTTGTGAGATATGCCATGGAATATGCACATAGGCTTCCAAAATTAGATATTTCCAAATTGGATGCTTATCATTTGCCAGAACTGGTCAATCGTTTTATGGATGTGGGCAGTTTACAGAAAAGCTTACACAAGCTTCTTGTGGATATTCCGGCTTCCATTATTCAGATTCTTTTGGGTACCATTTTACTGGCCTTTTATCACCCTCTTTTTATAGCTTTTGGTTTGGTTTTACTATTGATCGTCATTCTGATTATCAGATTTACTTCAGCTAAAGGCTTTAAAACTTCTATGGAAACTTCCAACTATAAGTATATGACCTTGGGTTGGTTTGAAGAAATGGCCAGAAGTATAAAATCTTTTAAATATGCCAGAGAGACCCGGCTACATCTAGATAAAACAGATGGAATCATTACAAAATATGTAAGAGCCAGAACAGACCACTTTGCGACGCTAAAAGTGCAATACTGGAGCATGATATCCTTCAAACTGCTTATTACCGCAGCTATGCTTATATTGGGTGTAAGCTTACTTACCAGACAACAAATTAACATTGGCCAGTTTATAGCATCAGACATTGTCATCATTGCCATCATAGCTTCCGTAGAGAAATTGATCGTAAATATGGATCAAGTCTACGAGTCTCTAACAGCTGTAGAAAAGTTAGATAAAGTTGCTAAAGCAGATATTGAACCCACAGGAACAGTAAAATTAGATCCTAATAAGGAGTCCGTAACTATCAAATTTGAAGATGTTTCATTTGGATATTACCCTTCTGATTTAAAGCTAAAAGATATTAATATAGACATCAAAAAAGGAGAATGGCTTTTGATAAAAGGAGAAAGTGGTGCAGGAAAAACAACTCTTTTAAGGCTTTTGACGGGGGCTTTTCAAAATTTTGAAGGAAAGCTTTTAATAGATGGCATACCTATAAGAAATTATGATGTGCAATCCATTAGAAATCAAACGAGCTTTTTGCTTGGACAGCAAAATATTTTTGAAGGAACCCTTTTACAGAATTTAAATCTGGACAATAAGGGTGTCAGCTTGACCGATGTTAAATCCATTGCGGAAATTACAGGCTTACAAAGCTATATTGAAAGTTTACCTCATGGTTATGACAGTGTTCTAGACCCTGTAGGGAAAAGAATTCCTGCCGTTATTAGGCAGCAGATTCTGCTTACCAGAGCATTGCTATGTAAACATAGACTTGTTCTGATGGAAGAGCCGTTTAGATATTTAAATCAAATGCAAAAAGAAGCATTAACAGCCAAACTTAAAGCGGATGGAAGTACGGTAATTCTTACATCAAAAGACAGTTACTGTGAAAAATTAGTAAATCAGATCGTAACCCTCGAAAACGGAAAATTGACTTATGGATAATCATTTTGAAGGAAACACCTACTTGAAGAAGGATTTAAGGGGAAGTGTAAAGGCATTTTCAGAGATTTACAAAATAGACCAGAAAAATTCAGTGTTCAAGTGGTTTATGGGTATGGCTGTATTGTTTGCCTTGATTTTGTTTCTGCCATGGACACAGAATATCAGAGCTACGGGTAAAGTCAGTACACTAAGGCAGGAAGATAGACCTCAGGAACTGAACACCATTATACCCGGTAAAATAGAAAAATGGTATGTGAAAGAAGGCGATTTTGTGTCAAAAGGAGATACCATTTTAAAGTTAGGCGAAGTTAAAGTGGATTATTTTGACCCTATTCTAATAGACAGAACCCAAAAGCAAATAACTGCCAAACAGGGGAGCATTAATGCCTACGAGGGAAAAGCTCAAACAGCAGGAAAACAGATGGCGGCTATAGAATCTGCCATGAAATTCAAACTTCAATCCATAGAAAATAAGTTAGGACAGCAAAAAATGAAAATTGCGAGTGATAGTGTTTCACTGATAGCAGCGAATAATGCTTTCTTGGCTTACAACCGACAGTTTAAAGCTGCTCAAACGATGTTAGACAGTGGAGCCATTTCAACGACCGATTTTGAAAAACGTAGAATTGCTTTTCAAGACGGACTGGCAAAACTGAATACGTCAGAAAATAAGTTTACGCAAAGCAAACAGGAATTTCTTAATCTTCAAATTGAGAAAAACACCGTGGTTCAGGATTACCTTGAAAAACTGTCAAAGACGGAAGGTGAACGATACAGCAGTATTTCTTTGGCGGCAAATGGTGAAGCAGAAATAGCTAAACTAGAAAATCAGTTGGCTAATTATGATGCCAGACGTGAGCTCTATTATATTTTGGCTCCGCAAAGTGGTCAAATTACGAAGGCTAGAAAATCAGGAATAGGAGAGATGTTAAAAGAGGGCGAGAATATCGTGGAGATAGTTCCTGTGAATCCTAGCTATGCCGTAGAGATGTTTATTGAACCCATGGACTTGCCATTAATTCAAATAGGTCAGAAAGTCAGATTAGTTTTTGATGGCTTTCCTGTGATTGTTTTTAGTGGTTGGCCAAATAGCAGCTATGGTACTTTTGGAGGTGTAATAACCATGGTAGAAACCTCCAGCAGCCTTAATGGGAAATTTAGAGTTTTGGTGGCAGAGGATGCTGAAGAAAGAAAATGGCCCACTACGTTAAGAATGGGAGGTGGAGCTAAAGGCATCTCTCTGCTCAAAGATGTGCCAATCTATTATGAGCTATGGCGGAATATTAATGGCTTCCCACCAGAATATTATCAGGCAGAAAGCTCTATCGCTAAAACGAAAGCAAAATGACATTAAGAATAATATACCTATGGCTTTTCTTCCCGATTCTCTCTATGGGACAGGATATGCTGTTCTTTGAGACCTTTTTAACAACTTTCGAAGAAAATCATCCTGCTTTTAAGATCTCGGAGGCAAACGTCAATCAATCTAGAGCTCATTTATTGGCTACAAAAGGTGTCTTTGACCCCGTTTTAGCTTACCAATCGGATAATAAGACTTTAGCAGGAGACCAATACTATAATACACAGAATCCAGAATTAAAGGTTCAAACTCCTTATGCCTTGCGGCTTAAAGCAGGAAATGAATATACTTCTGGCAAATACTTAAATCCACGCGAGACCTCAGGTAACCTCACCTATTTTGGTTTAGAACTGCCTGTTTTGAAGGGTTTGCTGATGGATGGCCAGAGGGCAGCCAGAAAACAGGCGGAATTGATGATTTCTCAAAGTGCCGAAGAGCAGCGTCAAATGCTCAATGACATGTATTTGGATGCCATTGAAGCTTATTGGCTATGGGCAGCATCTTTTCAAAGCTATGAGCTATTAAATGAACAAGGTATGAATGCCCAGAAGCGATTGGAAATGACAAAACTTGGATTTAATAATGGAGCTGAGGCACGAGTTGATACGGTTGAGGCTTTTTTACAGGTTCAAAATATCAAATTACTCAGCCAAGAGGCCTATATAGATTTAAGGAAAAACACCATAGCCTTGTCGGCTTTCCTTTGGGATACTGATGGAAGCCCATATTTATTAAATGAAACAGAAAGGCCACAACCAATGCCGACCAACCTAGAAGCGGTGCCTGTAGATGAGATGGTATATTTAGCCAAATTAAACCATCCGGAGCTTAAAACGTATCAATTCAAATTGGATGGGCTAGATGTGGAACGCCAACTAAACAGGCAGGCTATGCTGCCGACTTTGGACTTAAAATATAATCTTTTGGGGAAGGATTATTTCTCTTCGGAATATGCTGTTAATCCATATTTGGCTAACAATTACAAATTTGGTATCGATTTTAAAATTCCCTTATTTTTGAGAGAAGGAAGAGGTAAGTTTGCGAAAACGAACTTCAAAATTCAAGAGACTACCTTTCTTCAAGAGCAGAAAACCTGGAATATTGAAAATAAAGTTAGGCAGTATGCCGTTGAAACAGACTTACTAGCGAATCAGCTAGGTACAGCAAGTCAACTGGCCGATAGTTACAGATTTCTGCTACGCAATGAAGAACTTAAATTCTCACAAGGGGAGAGTTCTCTTTTTCTGATTATTTCTAGAGAAAACAAACTCATTGATGCTCGAAAAAAGATATTAGAAGTTAATCTGAAATATTTAAAAGCGTATTTTAAACAAAGATGGGCGGCTGGATTATTAGCACCCACTAATTAAATTTATAATTATGGTTCTCGTACATTTATTAATCAATAATAAGGAGTATTTAAGCCAAATTTCTGAATGGCTCTTAAGAGATAATTTTGCTTTTTCAGTGGAAATAGACTATACCCGAGAGCATTATATTCTTGATAACGAAAAGCTAATAAAAGAAACCGTACATAAACTTTCCTTTATCTCTGAGGCCTCCAAGTTTAGCCAGATTCAAAGTGCCCTAGAAGAAAAATACAGAGACGCCTTGAAAGAAATTTATTCGGTACCTATTGTATATCAAAACTGGGCTTCTTTATAGCTTTTTATAGAAAATAAGGTATAAGAAAAGGCGGCATTTGGATTTCCAAAATGCCGCCTTACTTTTTAATGCTAAGATTTGTATAAAGTGGGTTAAACCACCACATTTACAATCTTCTTCGGCACTACTATGATTTTCTTTAAGGGTTTGCCATCCATCCATTTGATAACGTCTGCATGAGCTAATACCACTTTTTCAATCTCTTCTTTACCCGTTTCGGCAGGGAAACTCAGTTTAACGCGAACTTTTCCGCCTATTTGTATAGGATATTCTATTTCATCCTCTTTTAAGAACTCCTCAGAAAAATCTGGGTATTCTTGAGAGGTGATGCTGCCTTCTTCGTTTCCTATTTTAGCCCAAAGCTCCTCTGCGATATGCGGTGCATACGGAGAAATAATGACTAGTAAGAGTTCTAAAATTTCCTTTTTATGGCATTTCAAATCAGTCAGTTCATTCACGCAAATCATGAATGTACTTACGGAAGTATTAAAAGAGAATGTTTCAATATCTGAACCTACTTTTTTGATGGCTTTATGCAAAGCTTTTAACTCTTCTGGCGTAGCTTTTTCATCTACCAAAAGAGCTTCGCCATTCTGGTCAAAGAACAAACGCCAAAGCTTTTTCAAGAACCTTGAAGTTCCTTCAATCCCCTTAGTATCCCATGGTTTTGCTTCTGTCAATGGTCCTAAGAACATCTCGTAAAGACGAAGGGTATCTGCACCATAACGGTCTACTAAAATATCAGGGTTTACGACGTTGTATTTAGACTTCGACATCTTTTCTACTTCGCTTCCGCAAAAATATTTACTGTTTTCCAGAATGAATATGGCATTGGCATCCACATCATTTCTGGTCGACTTAAAAGCCTCAATATCTAAAATATCATTGTCGACAATATTGACATCGACATAAAGCTTTTGCGTATCGTAATCTTTTCTTAAACCGTAGGAAACGAAAGTTGGTACTTCGGTATTCTTCACTCTGTAAACAAAGCTAGAACGCCCCTGAATCATCCCTTGGTTTATCAGTTTCTTGGCAAACTCCTCTTGTTTTACAAAACCTTTATCTTTCAAGAATTTATTCCAAAAGCGGCTATACAATAAGTGACCAGTAGCGTGTTCTGTGCCGCCTACATATAAGTCAACATCTTGCCAGTAATCCAATGCTTCTTTTGATGCGAAATCATCTTCATTTTTGGCATCCATGTAACGGTACCAATACCAGCTACTTCCAGCCCAACCTGGCATAGTAGATAATTCGTAGTCATAACTAACAATCTCCCCTTCTCCCTCTGGGGAAGGGGTTGGGGGTTGGGGTACATATTTCCAGTCTTTAGCACGTCCTAAAGGTGGCTCACCGGTTTCTGTAGGTTTGTACTCGTCAATTTCAGGAAGAACTATTGGCAAGTCAGACTCGTCCACTAAATAGGGTAGGCCATTCTCTTTAAAATAGACAGGAACAGGCTCTCCCCAGTAACGCTGACGTGCAAAAACCGCATCTCTTAGTCTGTAATTGATTTTACCTTTTCCTACTTTATTTGCCTCAATCCAGTTTATTAATGTGTCAACGGCTTCTTGGTATTCCATGCCGTTAATCATGCCCGAATTGATGTATTTTCCTTCTTTTGATGCGTCAGCAGCTTCTTCTAAATTTCGCTGAGCGTCAGAAATAGCAGGAATTGGCAAATTGAAATGCTTTGCAAAATTCCAATCTCTTTGGTCGCCACTTGGCACAGCCATCACAGCTCCTGTACCATAACCTGCCAACACGTAATCAGCAATCCAGATAGGAACTTGCTCGCCATTGACAGGATTTACGCAGTAAGAACCCGTAAATGCTCCAGAAACCGTTTTAACATCAGACATACGGTCTAATTCAGAACGTTTCTGCGTTTCTAGTTTATAGGCCTCAATGGCTTCTTTTTGCTCTGGTGTGGTGAGTGTGTCTACCCATTCGTGCTCGGGAGCCAAAACCATAAAACTCACGCCATAAATGGTGTCAATTCTAGTGGTAAACACTTCTACTTTGCCTTCAAAACCTCTTTCTTTTAATAAAGCGGTCTCAGCTACTGGAAATTTGACAGAAGCTCCTTGTGAGCGACCAATCCAGTTTTTTTGTTGCTCTTTGAGCGAATGCGACCAATCTACGTTTTCTAAGCCATCAATTAATCTGTCGCAATAGGCCGTGATACGCATCATCCACTGACGCATTTTTTTCTGAATCACAGGATAACCACCACGCTCCGATACACCATCTTTTACCTCGTCATTTGATAGCACCATGCCCAGTTCAGGGCAAAAGTTTACCATAGACTCTGATAAATAGGTCAATCTGTAATTTAAAGTGGTTTTGTATTTTTCATCTTCCGAAAGGGCATTCCATTCGGCAGCCGTAAATTCTGGTAATTCATCATCACAAACGGCATTAGCAGCAGCAGAACCACCTTTGGCAAATAATGCTTCTAATGTTTCAATGTCCTCAGCTTTATCCGTGTCTTTATTATACCAGCTATTAAAAAGCTGCATAAAAATCCACTGCGTCCATTTGTAATATTCTGGTGAAGAAGTGCGAATTTCTCTGCTCCAGTCGTAACCAAAGCCAATATTCTTCATTTGACCTATGTAGGTTTCAATGTTTTTTTCTGTTGTAATGGCAGGGTGCTGCCCAGTTTGAATGGCGTATTGCTCCGCAGGAAGACCAAAAGAGTCAAAACCCATAGGGTGCAAAACGTTAAAACCTTTCAGTTTTTTATAGCGGCTATAGATGTCAGAAGCGATGTAACCCAGCGGATGCCCCACATGAAGACCTGCCCCAGAAGGGTAAGGGAACATGTCTAGTACATAAAATTTAGGTTTTGAGTGGTCAATATCGACTTTATAGGTCTCATTGCTTTCCCAATATGCCTGCCACTTTTTCTCTATTTCCGAAGGATTATAAACTGCCATTTCTGCCTTTTAAACTTAAAATTTTGGCAAAAATAGGGAATTGGTGGGAGAGTGTCTAGAAAGGGTTTGTCTATTGAGGTTTTATTGTTGTGTCTGATGTTAAATGTCGGTTGCTAGATGCTTGTTGTTTAATGTTTAAATGTCAGTCGAGCGAAGTCCCTGCCCGTCCGGAAGGCGGGGAGTACCAATCATCATGGTATATTTACAAAAGGTGGTCAAGTGTTTAAAACAAATAAGTTTTTAGGGCAGTTAATTATTTGTTATTCTTTTAAAAGGTCAAAAAAGAAATTGACCTTTTACCAGTAAATAAATCTAAAAAAAACGGCTCCACCAATTTATAAGGCAAAGCCGTTTTGTCATTTGAAATGCTACTTTTAAGAAAGAGCCGCCTTCGCAAATTGAAAGCATTTACCCACTTCTGTTACAGGGTCTGAGTTTTCAGGAACTGCATACTCCAGTTCTATGGTACATGGGATGTCGTATTTTTTGTCTCTTACCAGTCTCAGTATCTCTTTTATTGGTGTGTCGCCTTCACCCCACGACAAGTTATCTCCACCGTTCGCTTTGGTTTGGCGGTCTTTGATGTGCATACTCGTGATTCTGTCGTGACGGGCTTCTATCAGCTTCAATAGGCTCTCCTTTGTATTATCTCCACCGGCGGCTATATAATGACCGCAGTCTAAGTTCATGGAGTTATAAGGAGATTGTGCCAGAGCTTCGTCCCAAATAGTATCTGTAGCCGTGGTATGAAGATGATAACCCACGTACATTTTGTTTTTTTCTCCTAGTTTTCCAAGTCTTGCAGACTGTGCCGAATCTCTAGGTAGCTCTAATGTAACAGATTTTGCTCCTAGTGCCTTAGCTGCTCGCATAGCGTATTCTATCTCCGCATCGGTATTATCTGCTCCGAAGGCATTTGGTTTAAAAGCATAAATGCTCACACCTGCTTTCTTGTACATTTTAGCAAACTCCTTGAAAGGTTTCATAGAGACGGTTTCACGCCATTTAGCCACATCCATTTTATGCTGGTCCATTTTGCCTTGCTCTTCGTCCGTTGGTTTTCTTCTTTTGCCATTGACATAAAATGTGCTGTTATCAATTGGGCTTTTAGGCTTTCCTGCGTATTCTTCAGCAGGGTCGCCCATCAGTTCAATGGCAGAAATGCCTGCATCCACACAGTATTGAAGCACTTGTTCCGCACTTCCTGGCAAACTTCTAAAAGAATAGGTGATGGTGCCAATCTGCACTCCATTGATAAGGGAATTTGGTTTAAGAACACCCGCATAGGCTTTTGAGCCCAGTACTAATCCACCAAGTATGGCGGCAGACGAACTGTATATAAAATCTCTACGATTCATGTAATTATTTTTTAGGGTTGGTATAAAGAATAAATGTAGGGATTTTGAGATAGATTAGAACAAATATTAGACTAAGTGGTAGATTTTCTTGACCAGCTAGTTTCCTTACCTGATACTTCAGAAAATAAACTTAGTTCTTAGTCAAACGCCTTTATTACAACAGCATATGGAGAAGGGTTTATTTTTTAAACGGGAAGGATTGGTAAGGGTTAGAATCACATAGATAATTGACAACTTTCATGTAGTATTTGCCAACTGGTACAATTATCACGGATTAAACACTAATGAATTGTGGGGGATTTTGCGTTTGATAGATTGCAAATCGCTTATTTGAGTCTATTTCAATCCTTTCATCTACTACTTTTGGGCTTTACTTAAAACCCTCGTAATTTTCGGGAATACAACCCATAAAAAATGAAATTTCTCAAGTTGCCTTATCTCTTTTTTTTCGTCATTTCCGGTGCTTTTGCACAAAATCCAATAGTCTCTTCCGACGACTCCGAATGGTGGAAACGAAATAACCTTCGCTTGATTCAAATGAATTTGCCTGACTATGAGGCGGCCAATATTGATGCCGATGAAATCGTGGAAGACTTAAAGGCATTTTCTGCCAATACTTTAATCATCAATGGGGCAGGCATTATGTCCTTTTACCAGTCGGACTTAGATTTTGAATACACCAATCCTTATATGAAGCCCGGTGAAATGGGAAGAATAGTAGAAAAATGTCACGAAAACGGCATTCGCGTCATCATTCGTTTTGATTTTAGTAGGGCACATGAAACCATTTTTAAAGCTCATCCAGACTGGTTTTATATTTCAGCCAAAGGAGAAAGAATCATCAATACCGATAAGTATGTGGTGAGTATCAATGCCCCATATGTACAAGATAAGGCCTTCAGGATAGTCGAAGAGGTGATTTCTAAATTTGATATTGACGGTATTTTCTTAAACATGCCGGGCTATCAAACCAGAAATCCTTATGAAAACATATATGTAGGCATAGACCAAAACGAATATGATAAAAAAGCCTTTTCTGAATGGAGTGGTGGACTGGTATTACCACTCAAGGAAGACCGAACCGACCCTATTTTTAATCAATATTTAGCGTTTAAAACGGCGAGCATCGAGCAGTGGTCTAGAAACCTACATAAAATAGTTAAGTCTTCCTCTGAAAAGCGTTTGTCCAATGGAAAAGTATTACGTGCTTCTGGAAAGAAGATAGCCATTTGCACCTATTTAGAAGAGTCTGTAGACATTATCAGGCATGAAAGTCAAACGCATGGCTTGCCATATTGGCCGTACACGGCTTCAGATAACACCAACCATATAGAGCAAACTTTTCCTGATAAAATTGTAAGCAATGCCAGTATTCAACAGATTTCGTTTCAAAGCAGATATAATGCCATAGAACCAGAGGAAATAAGCATCAGACTTTATGAAAATATAGCCAATGGAAGCGGTACAGATGTAAGTTTGATGGGCGACTTAAGAGACTATGAGGACGAAAGGAACTTCGGAACCATGAAGAAGATTTATGCTCATCAGAAGAAGTTTGAACCCTATTTTGGAAAATATGAGAGTATGGCCCATGTGGCAGTAGTGGCTCCAGGGTATTGGCCAGGAGGGGATAAAATGGAGGAATACCGTGGCCTATCGCTCATGCTGAAAGAAGCACATGTGCAGTTTGATATTATTCAGGATAATCATTTGGCAAACCTTTCAGACAAAATAAAGCATAAATACAAGGTATTGATTCTCCCAGATATCAATTATCTAAGTGAAATTGATATTACGGCTCTAAAAGAAATTTCTAAATCAGGAGTAAAGCTTATCGCGACCAACACCAGCCTTTTTGATAATCCTGAGGCTTTAAGGGAGCTTTTTGGAGCTACTATAGTCCAATCAGAGAATGATGGAGCAGGGAATTATTTGACGCCAAATAGAAAAGACATTTTCAAAAGTTTTGAAGGTCAAAGTATGGTGCATTTCAAGTTTAACCTAGGGCTTTATAATTTCGAAGAGGGGGTAGAGACTTTCTTGCCCATTTTAAGCAAGGGCCGACCAGGACCACCAGAAATGATTGGTGGACATGAACCAACAGGTTATTTTGGCATGGGAATGAAAAATAAGGTCAACGTTTTGATGCCAATGAACATTGGTAAAATCTATTATCAACATGGCTATGAACAGCATAAAAACATTGTTTTAGATGTTTTACAAAATATCTACCCAAACGCTTTTAAGGAAGCTATCAGTTCAGCTCATCCACGGGTAGAGATTATCTTACAGGATTTTATGATGAATACCGAAAAGGTGACCATTCATACACCGTTTAAGTCAAATGGGCATATTCTTCATTTGGTGAATTTGACAGGATTTAGTGGGAATACTTACTTTGAACCCCATGTACAACAGAACATTAAATTTGAAATCAGAATGGATTTTAAACCCAGTAAAATTTGGACCATGCAAGGAGGAGAGAAGCTAGACTTCACTTACACCAACGGTTATTTGAAAATGACATTACCTGCCTTGACAGATTTTGAAGGTATCGTTATTGAAAGATAAATCGTAATGCTCTATATGCAGAAAGCCGTCTCCTAATTTATTAAGAGACGGCTTTTCTATTGTTAAAATGGTTTTACCATTTCTTTTTCTTGTATCCTGAGATAGAGAAATATAGAATAAACATATATAAAGGAATTAGCGTAAGGTAAGCCATTTGCGTATCCCATATATCAGCCAGTTGACCATAATTTAAAGGTAATATAGCTCCTCCAGCAATCATCATAATTAGCCAAGCGGGTGTGAGAGGGCAGAGCAAGTCTCATAAGTAAAAAGTAAGCTCTGTGAATTACTTATTTGAAAATTTTCTCAGAGGAGTCCAAATAAAAAGAGGCTGTCTCACATTTTTAAGACGGCCTCTTCTTACTCGATTAAACTTATGATTTTATTTCTTAAACCCAACTTTATGACCCCAAATAGCATAATATAGAATAATAATATAGCACGGCAATAATATCCAATAACTGTTATTAGCAGAAGTAGCCAATGCTTGTGCTTCGGCTATGCCGTTGGTCATTAAGTCGTGTTTACCTGCGTCTACTATTCTGCCATACAAAGGCGGAATAATGGCACCACCCGAAATTGCCATTACCAATAAAGCGGATCCTGTTTTGGTGAATTTACCTAAGCCATGAAGCGTTAAAGGCCAAATGGCAGGCCAAACCAACGCATTAGCAATACCTAATGCTGCAACAAAAAGTACAGAGGTGAAGCCTGTTGTAATTAAAATACATATGGAAAAAACAATTCCTAAAGCCGCACTAATTTTTAATGCCAAACCTTGACTTAGGTATTTTGGTATTAATAATACACCTAAAGCATAGGTGAACACCATAGCCATAAGGGTATACGAGGTAAAGTGACTAGCTTGGTCTGCGGGTAATCCTAAAGATAAACCATAGGCAATAATAGAATCACCAGCAATAACTTCAGCACCTACATAAACAAACAATGCTAATACCCCTAACCATAAATGAGGAAATTGGAATATACTAGTTTTAGCTGTTGTACCATCTGCAACTTGTTGATCCACATCGCCTTCTAATTCTGGCAGTGGTGCTTTTAAAATTAACAAACCGAATAAAAACAAAACAGTTGCCATTATAATATAGGGTGTTACCACACTATTTGCCATGGTGTCAAGCAATTGTGATTTTTCATCGGGCGAAACAAAACTTAATTTATCTTTTACATCATCTATGCCAGACAATAATAAGGTTCCAAAAACGATGGAACCAATAGAGCCTGCCAACTTATTAGCAATGCCCATCATTGCTATTCTTTTTGCCCCACTTTCTATGGGCCCTAAGATGGTAATATACGGATTAGCGGCAGTTTGCATAAGCGTCATACCGGTGCCTTGAATAAATATACCAGCTAAAAACATCCAATACGTTCTGGCTTCTGCGGCAGGTATAAATACCAATGCCCCAACAGCCATAATCATTAAGCCTATTGACATTCCTTTTTTATACCCTACTTTTTTTAATAAATAAGAAGCGGGTAATGCCATCACCACAAAAGCAACATAGGAAGCGGTAGCTACTAAATAGGCTTGGGTGTCGGTTAATTCATTTATTGTTTTCATAAACGGAATTAGAACCCCGTTTATCCAAGTTACAAATCCAAAAATGAAGAACATAGCTCCAATAATGAGCATTGGAACCAGATTGTTGTTAGAACGATTATCTGTCATACAAATAGGTTAGTTATTAAATTATTTTAAAAATATATAAAAGGTCCTACATATTTCTTAATAACTACTAATTATTTTCAATTTAATCGAACATTTCGTATGAATATTGTCTAATATTTCTGAGCTAAAACGAGAGCCCCCAGTGGCTTGCTGGTAGGCGTGAAGTCGCCCATCATCACAAAATCTGTGAGCAACATATCTGCATAGGTCATGAGATTAGCGAGGTAAACTTTGGGAGCGGCTGTCATTTCAATTCCGAATTTAAGCTTCTGCCCATTTAGTTTTATCATAAGCCTATCTTTAATTCTGAATGATTTTTGACGACTTTCATCAAAATCTTTAGAATAAAAGTCGAAGGCCAATTGGCTTCCTTTAGAACAAATTTTAGAAATCTCTTTTAAGGTTTGTTTCAGCTCGTTTTCGTCAACATTTACAGTAAATCCCTCTAAAAGAAAGAAGGTTTTCTTCTTGATATCAAAACCATTTAAAGTGAGTTTTTGAACCCAATCCTGCGTTTTAAAGTCTGTGGAGATGGCATTAATCCATGATTGGTCCATTTCTGCTCTTTGGGACACCACACGTTTTTGACTTAATACGGCTTCATTGTCGAGCTCATAAGCCGATATGTTTTTATGATGACAATACTTTACTAAACGTGTATCAAAACCAGCACCTATAAGTACGACTTGCTCTATGCCATCAAATTTTTCTTCATATAATTTATCAAAAAACAGTGTTCTAGAAGCCAAAAGTGTATAAATGGATTCTTTTTCGGGCATAGAAATGCGTGCAATACTTGGTAAATAACCCGTCAACCTATTGGCCAGTATGGCGGGTAAAAACATATACCATAGTCCAGCCATGGACATTTCTGGTAGGTTGCTTAGCATCTCTACCGCATCCGTATCTTTCCGCTGTCCAAAAGTATGAAGCACCCATTTATTAAAAAGTGAGTTCGTCACAGAAACAGGAAGCTTTACAGCACTCCTTAAGGCTAAATACTTAATGACAGATAGAAGTATCCCAAAAATAGTAATTGGGAGCAGAACAATCTGAAAAACCAAGTAGGTCAAAAATTGAAATATTTTCATATAAATAAATACTTTATAGGGAGGACACTTACACCAACGAAAACCCTCATCAAATAGTTTTTAATTATCTTATGTTTAATTGGTCTCTTAAAATTTTAGCAATTTTTCCTTTAATGAAATTGTCGAGAATCTTCTAGAAACTCGCACTCGTAAATGAACGTATTCCCTCATATTTTAGTTATCAAATTTCAAAACAGTATGTCAGATAAGAAATATGAAGCACAGACTTTGCATTTAATTTCTTTATCCTAAATCTCAAACTATTGAATAAAAAAGTAGCCGTTTTTAGAAAAGAGCATTTCAATGCTGCTCATCGACTTCATAGATCTGCTTGGTCTAATGAAAAGAATGTTGCTGTTTTCGGCAAATGCAATAATCCCAATTATCACGGTCATAATTATAACTTAGACATTAAGGTAACCGGTGAGGTGAATCCTGAAACGGGCTATGTGATAGACATTAAGATTCTATCAGATTTAATTCAGGAGCATATTTTGGATGCCTTTGATCATAAAAACCTAAATTTAGATGTTCCTGAGTTCAAGGATTTGAATCCTACAGCAGAGAACATTGCAATAGTTATACACAAAAAACTAGAAAGAGCCCTAAATAATAAAGAGCTAGAATTGAAAGTAAGGCTCTATGAAACTGAAAGAAACTATGTTGAATACCCCGCATAATAGAGACGAAGAAATAAATGCCATCGGCGACGATCACATTGCATCTAATGCTTTTTCAACGCCACTTAGACCAGATGCTTTTGACATGGATGATGATACTAAAATGGAAAAAATAGAAGAACATTTTAGAGAAATCATGCACATCATGGGTCTGGATTTAACAGATGATAGCCTTAGTGGGACACCTAGGCGAGTGGCCAAAATGTACGTAAAGGAGCTTTTTTCTGGATTAAATCCGAAAAACTTACCCGCTTTGACACATTTCAAGAACCATTATAAGTATAGAGAAATGTTGGTGGAACGTGATATCATGTTCCATTCTAACTGTGAGCATCATTTTGTGCCCATAGTAGGTAAAGCTCATGTGGCATACATAGCCAATGGGCATGTAATAGGTTTATCTAAACTGCATAGGGTAGTAAATCATTTTGCAAGAAGACCGCAGGTTCAAGAGCGAATGACCATTCAAATAGGGGAAGCTCTTAAAACGGTATTGGGAACAGAAAGTGTAGCCGTTATTTTGGATGCAGATCACATGTGTGTATCGTCAAGGGGGATAAATGATCAAACCTCTTCTACGGTCACTACTTTTTATGGTGGAAAGTTTATGGAAACAGAAACTAGAAATGAATTTATAAAAATGGTGGGTCTAAGACAGGGCGTGTTGAAGTATTGATTTGTAAGTCTGAGGTAGCTATCATATAAAAAGAAGGGGCTTTATCATTCATTTGATAGAGCCCCTTTTAATTTTCTTTATAGGTTCGTACTTGAGTTTAAAGCTCCTTGATTTTGATATTTTGAAAGTAAACGCCTTTTGCCCAATCTTGAAGGGCAATATGTCCACTACTGGCTTTTCCAAAATTTTCAAAAGTCTTAAAATTACTTTCGGCAACCACTTTTTTCCAGTTTTCACCGTTGAAGTCTTCTTCTGCAGTAAGCACATCATTTAGCCAAAACTGAACATTACCGTCTACTTGTCTGATTTTGGAATGGTTCCAACTCCCACTAGGCTTAGGGGTCACTTCATTATTTATTTTCTGGAAACCATATAAACATGCCGCCCATCGGGTTGAATCTTGAAGATAATCTGCTTGAACGCCAGCGTTATCTAAAAGTTGATATTCTGGTCCGCTGGTCCAAGCCGTCGGGTTTTCTTCAGATTCCATGACATTGATAAAAACGCCACTGTTTCCTGCCTTTGAAATATTCCAGTCGAAGGTTAATTCATAATTGGTGTATTGTGCGTCTGTCAGCAAATCTCCATGTTCCACTTCAAAAGTATCAGGGTTGCAATACAACATGCCGTCAACAGGAATCCAGGCAGAAGGTACTTTACCCATATTGTAAAGGTGCCAGCCTTCGGTGGTTTCTCCGTCAAATAACAGCTTCCAGCCATCTTCCTTTTCCTGCTCCGATAGGGTATTTGGCAAGGGTTCTTCTATTGTTGTTTCGGAAGAGCAAGCCATGAAGGCCATTGAAATAGATAAGAGTAAGATTAGTTTTTTCATTCTTAAAATAGGGTTATTGATAATTGGTTTGAATATAATGGGTTTACGAATTGATTTGAAGCAATTTAGCTACGGTCCCGATAACTATCGGGAGATTTTCTAATGAATAAAGCGGGTTAAACGTAGTCTAATTTTCAAAGTGTTTGGCATTTGACAAAATTCTATTTCTAGTCCATTTTTTTATGCCTGCAAATTCCTCTTTCCTCACAGGGCAGTCTGCCACTTGACAGTAATTGCAACATTCTGGAATACATGGGTCTGTATGTATAAACACTTCGACATCAAAAGGATAGTTTGATTCTACCGTGTCTTCAAAAAGACCTACCTCTTTATGAGCTTCTTCTAGGCTAAGATAGTAAGGTAGTGTTAAATGGCAATCTATATGTATATCCGCACCATATTTCTGAACTCTAAAATTATGCACGTCTATCCATCGGGGTTTTCTATGACGATTCAAAATTTCTAAAAGCGTGCTAAAGGTGTCTTCGTCTAGTTCATCCATCAATCCACTGATAGACTTCCTGACTATCTTAAGGCCGTTGTAAATAATAAAAGCGGCTAAACTCAAGGCTAAAATGCCATCAATTCTTTCTTCTCCGGTCCATTTCACCAAGAAGAGACCCGCAATTAAAGCCGCACTACTTAGACTGTCTATTAGTAGGTGTTTTCCGTCAGACGAAATGGCAATAGAGTCATTTTTTTTACCAACGCTAATCAGATAATAACCCAAGAGAGCATTGACAATCATGGTGATGCTGATCAACCCAATTCCACTATTTATAGCCTTGACTTCAGCCTTTTCAAAGAATGAATAGACCGCAGGTATGATCATGATTACACCCGCCAAAACGATCATGACTCCTTCCACACCGCTAGAAAAGAATTCTATTTTCCCGTGTCCATAAGGATGATTCCTATCCTTAGGTCTATTAGAAATATAAATGGAATATAAAGCGAAGGCTGCTGCGGCCACATTGACAATAGATTCTGAAGCGTCTGTTAAAACAGCTTTAGAATTGGTCATGTAGTAAGCCAAAAATTTCATAAGCATTAATACAAAACCCACTGCCAGTGAAAGGCTTATGACTTTTTGATTAACACTTCTATGATTCTGTTCCAGAATAATTTTATTTCAATTGCTTAAACTTAGCGATTTCTACTAATTTCGCAGGCATGATAGAGCAGAAAAGTCCTTGGCAGACCTTATCCAAAAAAACGGAATACGAAAATAGTTGGATTGAAGTGGTTCATAAAGAAATGCTGAACCCGAACGGGAATCCTGCCATTTATGGTCAGGTAAACTTCAAAAATGTGGCTATTGGCGTGCTCCCTCTAGATAATGAAGGCTTTACTTGGCTGGTGGGTCAATTCCGTGTACCCTTAGACGAGTATTCTTGGGAAATCCCAGAAGGTGGCTGCCCAATAGGAGAGGAGTGGACTGAAGCTGCCAAAAGAGAACTTAAAGAAGAGACTGGTCTTATTGCGGAGCATTTTGAAATGCTTTGTAAGGTGCATACTTCTAATTCTGTTTGTAACGAGGTGGGCTATGTATTTACAGCAAAAGGGCTTTCTCAAAGCGACGCACAACCAGAAGATACTGAAGACCTAAAGGTCAAAAAAGTACACATCTCAGAAGCTCTTCAGATGGTCATGGATAATGAAATTACAGATTCCCTCAGCGTAGCCGCCATCCTAAAAGTAGCTCGAATGTTGAAAATTTAGTTTTCAATAGTGACGTTGTACGTTTAGGCTTAAATTGTCTGATTGAAAAGTATTTACTTTTTGACTAAAATACTGGGATTCACCAAGAAATATATCTTATCTTATAAGGTTAAAAAATAATACCATGAAAAAAAACATATACTTTTTTGTTTTCGCTTGCTTTCTGTTAAGCTGTTCATCTTCCAATAAAGACAAAATATATTCACCAGAGGAAATAGAACTCGAATCTACCAAGATAAATGATTTTTTTGAAAAGAGCTTTAGTGAGATGTTGGATAGGTCTCCGTCTTTCCAAACCTATTTAGGCATCAAAAAAGATTATGACAAATGGAATGACCTTTCAGAAGACAACAAGGCAAAAGAATTGGAAATAACAAAAAAAGAGTTACAGTTTCTGCTTGATTCTATTAATGTCCATGCCTTAAAGGGACAGGATCTTATTAGCTATAAGTTATTCAAAGAAAATGCTGAAAACGAGATATCTGATTACAAATGGCGTCATTATAATTATCCTGTAAATCAGATGTTTGGGCCGCATGCTGATGTAGCATCTTTCTTGATAAATATGCATATTATTACAGATTCAAGTGATGCGGAGGCTTATGTAGCCAGATTAAATAGGGTGGGTACCTACTTTGACCAAGTCATTGAAAATCTAGAAATTCGAGAAAAAAAGAATATTATACCACCGAAATTTGTATTTCCGAGGGTCATTGAATCTTCAAAAAATATCATTTCTGGTGCCCCATTTGACAAAGGGAAATCAAGTGCTCTGCAGTATGATTTTTATAATAAGATAGATAAACTTGAGCTTAGTCCTTCTTCAAAAGATGCCTTAAAAAGAAAGGCTGATGCAGCTTTGTTAAGTACTGTATTACCTGCCTACGATAAATTAATAGCTTTTCTAGAGGGTCAGCATGAGCGTGCCACGGACGAAGACGGTATTTGGAAAATGGAAGGCGGGAAGGAGTATTACAACATTGCTTTAAAACGAACCACCACTACAGATTTAACGGCAGAGCAAATTCATGAAATTGGACTGAAAGAAGTGGCTAGAATTCATAATGAGATTAGAGAAGTTATGAAGCAGGTTAATTTCAAGGGTGATTTGAAAGAATTCTTTGGCTATCTTCAAAAAGATGAAGCATTTTTCTATCCTAATACGGATGCTGGAAGGCAAGCCTACCTAGATAGTGCTACGGCCATAATTGACAATATGAGGACACGTTTAGATGAGCTTTTTATAACAAAACCTAAAGCAAAAATGATTGTCAAAAGAGTGGAGCCTTTTAGAGAAAAAGCGGCTGGTTCTGCCTTTTATCAGTCTCCCGCTCCAGATGGCAGTAGGCCAGGAACTTATTATGCCAATTTGGCAAATATGCAAGATATGCCAAAATATGATATGGAAGCTTTAGCTTATCATGAGGGTATTCCTGGGCATCACATGGATAGGTCTATAGCTCAAGAATTGACAAACCTCCCTAGGTTCCGTAAGTTTGGTGGATATACGGCCTATGTAGAAGGTTGGGGGTTGTATAGTGAGTTTATCCCTAAAGAAATGGGCTTATATGCTAATCCGTATTCTAACTATGGGAGACTGGCAGCCGAGCTTTGGCGTGCGTGTAGGTTAGTGGTAGACACCGGAATTCACTTGAAAAAATGGACAAGAGAAGAGGGGATAGCGTATTATAAAGATAATACTGCTGGTAGCGATAGAGACTGTGAAAGAATGGTAGAAAGGCACATTGTAATGCCCTCACAAGCCACTGCTTATAAAATTGGGATGATGAAAATTCTAGAATTACGAGCTAAAGCTCAGGCTGAATTAGGGGAGGATTTTGACTTAAGAGAATTTCATGAAGTAGTACTTACTTCAGGAGCCCTTCCTTTAAGTATGCTGGAGACCCTTGTGGATGATTGGATTAATGAGAAAAGAAAATAGTACCAAAAGAAAACCTCTTTACCGAGCTGATTATGCTGGGTAAAGAGGCTTCACTTGACAATGAAATTTTGGATTTAGATATGGCAGATATTTTGAAAACGATTCCAATTACAGGGTTTATAAAATGATAGAGGCTTGTCTTTATGCTTTTTTGATGGGCATCTTCCTGAGTTTCGGTTTTGGTTCTGTTTTTTTTGTTTTACTGCAAAACAGCATTGAATACGGCAGAAAAGCGGGCTTTAAGATTGCCTCAGGTGTTTTAAGTAGCGATGTCGTTTTAGTGGCTGTTGCTTTGATGGGAACTTCATTTTTACCCGATATTCCTAATTTTGAGAATTACGCCAGAGCCATTTGTGTGGTGCTTTTATTTGCGATGGCTTTGGGTCAATTTAGAAAAACAACAAGTAAAGAGCGGTTTGTGGATTTTAGAGCCGCACGTTTTATCTATTATTACGCCAAAGGCTTCATGTTAAATATTATAAATCCTGTTAATTTTTTAACATGGGTTGTTATCATTGGCGGGATAAAGTCTTATCAGCTATCTCAAAATCAAACTATCCTTTTTTTTGTCATTTGCTTAAGCACCATTTTTCTGTCCGAATGTGTCATAGCCCACTATGCTAGTAAACTTAAAGTGTTTTTGAATCCCAAAACCTTAAGTAACATAAAACGTTTGACCGCCATTATATTTATTATAATTGCTACCAAAATTGCTTATGATGGTTTTATTTAAGAGGAGTGGGGTATAAAACCCTTTTGACCGTTATTCATGATGTTGGTTTGAATCGATAACATTGGCAAAATCTCGAAAACAATTTTCATCTTTTGTGAAGATTTTTCTACTTATATTTCACTCCTTGGGAGCTAATAATGCAACTTATTATTTAGAACTTGAGTAAACTCAAATCTGCTGTAGCGGATAATTTAGCTTCACAAAGCTCTCCCAATCTTGCTGGCTATTTCCTTTAAGGACTCTTGGAAATTTATTTTGACCGCCTTCTTTACCTTTTAATTTCATCCAAGACATGAATGCCGCATGTGGTAATACGCGACAAAAAATATTCTTCAAGGCATGCCCACGTTCCACAGCATAATCATCATTTATTTCTGAAAGCGTTTGGTCAATATATCTGCCCATTTCGTCTGGGTCAATGTCTGCGTCACAGGCAACGTACCACTGATGAGCAAAAAGGGGAGGATGTTTAATTCCAGTAACACAGAATTCTCTGATTGAAACACCGAAATGCTCAGAAGCGGCATCCACGGCCTTATTCATATTATCTACCGAAAGATGCTCACCGCATAAACTCAGGAAGTGTTTGGTTCTGCCTGTAATAATAATCTCAGCTCTTTTCACATTGGTAAACCTGATGGTATCGCCAATCAGATATCGCCAAGCCCCTGAGCAGGTTGAAATCAATAATGCATAATCTTTTCCGGCATCTACCTCATCCACCATAAAGGTTTGAGGATTTGCTAGCATATTACCTTCGGTATCAAAATTGGCTTCATTGAACGGAATGAATTCAAAGAAAATCCCATTATTCAGCACCAATTGTAAGCCCCCCTCTGGTCTAACCTGATAAGCAAGAAAACCTTCAGAAGCCAAATAAGTTTCTATGTAAATGATAGGTTTCCCTAAAAGCTTATCAAAATCCTTTTTGTAAGGCTCAATGGAAACGCCTCCCCAAGCAAAGGCTGTTAAATTTGGCCATATTTCGTGAATGTTTTTGAGTTCATATCTATCGATGATTTTCTCCATCAATAATTGAATCCAAGCAGGTACCCCAGCCAAAAAACCGACATCCCAATCTTTGGCATTTGCCGTAATATCTTCCAGTTTTTTAGCCCAATCTTTTTCTTGAGCTATTTGCTGACCAGGTTTGTAAAATCTATGAAACCAAGCCGGCATAGTTTTCTGAGTGATTCCACTCAAATCTCCTTCATAATGATGCCCTACTTCATTCAAAATAGTGCTTCCTCCTAACATTAAATAACCTGTTTCGTATAGGTCCGCAGGTAAGTTTTTATAATTCCCTAAAGAGATAATCTGATTTATACTTGTTCTTTGAATGGCCTTTATCATTTCATTGCTCACAGGTATCGCCTTAGATGCGGCCTCTGAGGTGCCAGAACTTAATGCAAAATTTCTGATGATTCCGGGCCATGTTACATCTACTTCGCCATGTCTAGATCTGTGCCACCATTCCTTATAAATTCTGTTATAATCATAAACAGGAACATTCTTTTTAAAGGCTTCATAGAAATCTCTTTTTCCTCCTGTTATAGAAGTTTTAAGAACGGCATTGAAACCGTACTTCTGACCAAATTGTGTTTCCCTAGCTGTAGAACACAGCTTCTTCAAGGTGTTCTTTTGCCATTTAAACGGCTTTGGTTGACGAATTTTTTGAAGTGCATTTGATAACTTAATACCACCTTTTAATACGTTTCCAATCACAGCCATATTAGAATTTCCAAGTTTCCATTTCTTTCATCCCTTCATAATTTGTCATATCATAATGACAAGGCACAATAGCAACATAATTGTTTGCCAAACACCACATATCTGTATCTACAGCATCAGGTTCATGATTCACAAAGTCACCGCCCATCCAGAAATAGGGTCTGCCGTGAGGGTCTTTTCTTGCGTCAAATTCCTCTTTCCAGTAACCATCAGTTTGTCTGACAACTTTAACTCCCCTTATAGGTTCTTCTGACTTTTTGGGAAAGTTAACATTGAGTGCATTGTGTTTCGGTATTCCGTTTTTTAGAACAGCCAAACAAATCTTTCTAATGAAAGGCTTTGTATGAGAAAAATCTGAATCATAACTGAAATCGTCAATAGAAAACCCAATAGCAGGTATACCTTCAATGGAAGCCTCTCTGGCGGCGGCCATAGTTCCAGAATATAAAACAGAAAGTGATGCATTATGACCATGATTAATACCACTCACCACCAAATCTATTTTCCTACCATTTAAATAATGATGTTTAGCCAGTTTAACACAGTCGGCAGGTGTTCCACTACACTCATAAGCCACTATACCCTCGTGAATAGTTGATTTCTTAGTGTGTAAAGTTTTATCTACTGTTATGGCATGTCCCATACCCGAATTTGGACTATCTGGAGCTAAAACAAAAACGTCACCAATTTCTTTTACTGCATCTATTAAAACAGCTATTCCAGGAGAGGTTATGCCGTCGTCATTACTTACTACAATCAGTGGCTTCATCAAAAGTCTATTTTATTTGGTCAACAAAAGTAGGCAAAAAAGGCTATTGCTTCTCGGCTCTAATTCAATTCTGGTATGTAGGTATTCGTTGACGACAGGTTGTCAGGCACTTGTGAAGTTTAATTATTAACAAAAACTTTACTTCAGCGTCATGCTATGAGCTTGGAATGCTCTACTTCTTGGTTGGTTTAATCAGAATGTAACATAGCCTCAATTCTATCCAGTTTTGAATTGAAATGCGTCATAAACTTATTTTGATACAACAACACATCCTAACGCTCCTGAATAGTCCTTTCCAATGTTGAAATAAGGTCATTCTAATGGAAACACTAAATAAGCAAACGACGAATCTAAAAGATAATCTTAAAAGATGACGATTTATCACCGAATTTGGGTATTCGGAAAGGAGGGATGTATTAAGTTCTTAGCAAAGCCCAGAAGCTTTTTCCAGATTTGGAGCAAAATGTTCATCAGTCTTTCAAACCTAAATCTTCCACAATATGGAGCTTCTTTGTGTTTTTTCTGGTTCTGGCGGCAATTTCAGGTTTGTAACCTTCTAGTGTTTTTTGATAATAACCGGTACCATCATAATATCGCTTTCTGGGATGCTCTTTACACGCAGTAGAACAAGCCCCCTGCATTTCATCCCCACAGCTTTCACAAATGGCCACATGCTGATTACAAACAGGATTGGCACAGTTCACCATCCTATCAGATTTTGTTGCACAGATATGACATTTCGAAATTACAACTGGATTTACAGCATTAACCTCCGTGGTGAGCCTGCCATCAAAAACATAGCATTTTCCATCAAAATTTTCTCCACCGGCTTCTAAACCATACTTGATAATACCACCGTGAAGTTGATAGACATTTTCAAATCCCTGCTCCAATAAATAAGCACTGGCCTTTTCGCATTTAATGCCTCCCGTACAGTAGGTAATTATTTTCTTATCTCTTAAATGCTCAATCTCCTGCATATGATCCGGCAAATCTCTTAAATTCTCCATATCAAAAGTGACGGCACCTTTAAATTTCCCTACAGCATGCTCATAATTAGAACGCATATCCACCAACACCACGTCATCGTCATTCATCATGGCTTTAAATTCATCGGGTTCTAAGTGCTTTCCTGTTCTCACATTAGGATTGACACCCAGCTCAGAATGAACTATCTCTTTCTTTATTCTAACATATAATTTTTTAAAAGCATGAGTTTCAAGAGCCTCTATTTTAAATTCTACTGCCGAAAAACGTGGGTCTTCTTTTACCCAAGCCATATATGCTTCGCAATCTGCCTTTAAGCCAGAAACCGTACCATTCAATCCCTCAGGTGCCACTATAATTCTACCAAGCAAATTATTATCAAGGCAAAACTGGTGATGTACGTCTCTATATTCCACCAAATTTTCGATGGGCGAATAGATATAATAAAGTATAACGCTAAAGTCTTTCATAATAAATTCAAAAATGCGAATGCAAAGTTAATAAAGGTTCTATGCATTTTCTATGATTATTGACAGTATAAGTCCTAATTTTGGGTTCATACCTATACGCTCTCTTGCCTTATGCATATAGCCATTACCGGAAATATTGGTGCCGGAAAAACCACTTTAGCAGAAAAATTAGCAGAACACTATGGCTGGGAAGTCTATTACGAAGCCGTAGATAACAATCCCTACTTAGCTCCATTTTACAGCGATATGCCGAAATGGTCATTCCATTTGCAAGTTTTCTTCTTAAACTCACGATTTGAGCAAGTGCTTAAAATTAAATCTCAAGAAGAAAAAACCATCATTCAGGACAGGACCATTTATGAAGATGCCTATATTTTTGCTCAAAACCTTTATGAGTCAGGCCATTTGAATGAAACCGACTTTAGAACTTACGAGAGTCTTTTTAATACCATTATGCAGGCTATAAGTCCGCCCGATTTAATGATTTACTTAAAGGCTGACATTCCAAAGCTATTGAAGCAAATTAAAAAGAGAGGAAGAGATTACGAGCAGAGCATTGACCCTAATTATCTAAAAAGCCTCAATGTTTTGTACGAAAAATTTTCAGACCAATATGAGCATGGGAAACTGATTGAAATTGACGTGAATGAGATGGATTTCGTGAATAACGAGACAGACTTTTTGAGCATTACAAAGGCCATTGAAAAGCATATTAACTTGGGTAAACAATTGAAAATTTGATTTACTCCAAATAAGCCTAACTCCTATTTTTACTTTCAAATACAAGGCATAATCTACCTTGTATGTTTGTTAACCATCCCATTATAGGAACATTTAACACTATTTAAAGTAATTCATGAAAACGGTTTGGACTGAATTTTGTTATTTTGACCGAAAATAGCCCATTAACATAAAATACTGCATCTAATAAAACACTTATGGATTTTAAAAAATTAAATACAATAGGCGGATGGTTAGCTTTCCTGATAGCCCTTGTTACATACACTTTAACCGTGGAGCCCACCGCCAGTTTTTGGGACTGTGGCGAGTTTATAGCCTGTGCCTATAAGCTACAAGTTCCACACCCAGCTGGAGCACCTTTCTTCTTGCTATTAGGTCGTTTAGCCTCCCTTTTTGCAGGAGGTAATGTTGAAAAAGTAGCTTTAAGTATCAATATGCTGTCTGTTTTGGCATCTGCTTTCACCATCCTCTTTATGTATTGGACTATCTCTTTATTGGGTAGAAAAATATTAAACAAGAAAGGTGAAGAATTGAATGGTTCAGACAGAATCTTAGTTTTAGGAGCCAGCTTAGTGGGGGCATTAATATATGCTTGGTCAGATTCTTTCTGGTTCTCTGCTGTAGAAGCAGAAGTTTACGGTATGTCATCTTTCTTTACCGCCATAGTTATCTGGGCAGTATTAAAATGGGAATTAATAGAAGACGAAGCCGCAGCTAACAAATGGCTTATTTTCATAGCTTATCTGGTAGGTCTATCTATAGGAGTTCACCTTTTGAACTTAGTTACTATTCCTGCTTTAGGACTTTGGGTTTATTACAAAAGGACTAAAAAAGTAAGCCTTAGAGGGATTATCTCGGCTCTAATAATTGGCTTAGTCATTTTAGGAGTCATCATGGTAGGGGTAATTACCGGAATTCCTTCTTTCAGCTTTTTCTTCGAGAAGTTATTTGTCAATTCCTTCGGTTTACCATTTGGTTCTGGAATGATTTTCTTTGTCTTGGCTCTGATAGCGGCATTGGTTTACGGCATCATTTGGTCTGGCAAAAACAGTAAAGTTTGGGTCAATACAGCTTTGCTCTCATTTGCCTTTATTTTGGTAGGATATTCTACTTATTCTTTGGCCTTGATTAGATCAAATTATAACCCTCCTATAAATGAGAACGACCCTTCTGATGTATTAAGCTTTACTTATTATCTTAAAAGAGAGCAGTATGGTAGCAGACCATTGACATATGGTCCTATATATACTTCAAGACTTACTGCCATAAATAAAGGAACACCTAATTATAAAATGGGTGAAGATAAATATGAAATATATGACTACTCTCCAGAGTACGTTTGGGGTGGGAATATGCTTCTGCCAAGAATCTGGAGTCAAGACCCACGTCATGTCAGCTTGTATAAAAGTAAACTTGGATTAAACGAGACTCAAGAACCTAAAATGGGCGAGAACCTGAGCTTCATGTTCAGTCATCAGTTTGGTCATATGTATTGGCGTTATTTCTTGTGGAATTTCTGGGGTAGGGCATCAGACATTGAAGGATCCAGTGCCACAGATATATTTGAGGCAAATGCCGATTTGCCAAGTTCACTTAGAAGCAATGGCGGCAGAACAAACTTCTTTGCTCTACCATTAATTTTGGGAATCTTAGGTTTGCTTTATCAATACCTCAAAAGGGACAAAGATTTCTTAGTCACATTTTTGTTATTTGTCTTAACGGGTTTAGGCCTTGTGGTCTACTTGAATTCTCCGCCAGTAGAACCGAGAGAAAGGGATTATATTTATGTAGGATCTTTCTATATTTTCGCCATATGGGCGGGATTAGGAGTTATGGCGATAGCCGACTTTGTATTGAAAGTCATAAAAAATAATAACGCCAAGTCTGTTGCAGCCGTAGCCATTGGTTTAGTGGTACCTGTTCAAATGGTTACTCAAACCTGGAAGGGTCATGACCGTTCTGATAGATATCACCAGATAGATTTTGCTAAGAACCTTTTAAATTCTGTAGCTCCTAATGCTATATTATTTACCGGTGGTGATAACGATACTTTCCCACTTTGGTATGCACAGGAAGTAGAAGGTATAAGAACAGACGTTAGGGTTTGTAACTTGAGTCTATTAGGTACAGACTGGTACATTGACCAAATGAAACGTCAGACTTACGAGTCTATGCCATTGCCAATATCTTTCTCTAAAGATCAAACACTTAAAGGTATTAACGATCAAATTCCTTATGTAGAAAATCCTAATGAGCAGGTTAAAGCAGGTATTAACTTGAAACAATACCTTAACCTGGTTAGAAATAATGAAAGAGCTATCCAAATGGCTGTTTCCACGGGTGAATTGATAAATACGCTTCCTTCTAGCAATCTATTTTTGGATTATGATCCAGAAGCTGTAAAGGCTAAAGGCTTTGTTCCTAGCGAATATGTGGGTGGTTTATCTGGTGAAATGAGATGGAATATTGGTGAAAGAGACCTGTTGAAAAACGATTTGATGGTCTTAGACATCATTGCTCAGAATAACTGGGAAAGGCCTATTTACTTTGGAGGTACTTTATCTCCAACTTCTTATCTTAATCTTAAAGAATTCTTAGCACTAGAAGGTTACGCATACCGATTAATGCCTGTGAAAGTTCAGGGTGCAAGAGATGGTGTAGTAAACACAGAGGTGATGTATGACAATGTTATGAATAAGTTTGAGTGGAGAAACTTAAACAATCCTGACATCTACTATGACTCTGAAACTTACCTAAAAGTACCGATTATTACGGCCAGGTTCGCTTTCTTAAGGTTGGCAGACCAGCTGGTAAGAGAAGGAGATAATAAAAGAGCGAAGAAAGTTTTAGACAGGGCCATGGAGGTTATGCCAAACGAGTCTATTCCTTACGACCAACTCGCTGCCAATTTTGCGACTTTCTATTATGCCATAGGCGAATCTGAAAAAGCACAGGAAATCTCTGATGTGATAGTTAAAAGAGCTGACGAGGAATTAACTTATTTTATTAAAAAGCAGCGAACCGGTGAAGTAAAAGAATGGGGAATGGATAACGTTCAAAACTTTATTCAAAGCAATCTGAGAGACTTAAATATGATAGCGAATATAACCGAACAAAACGATCAGGTTCTGGCAGCGAAATATAAGGCAGTGTACGATAAACACATTACGTCTATTCAGTAGGCTGTAAATGAGATAGATAAGAATACCCGTCAAAATTGACGGGTATTTTTTTAGTTTTTTTAATACTTGCAACAATGTTGCAATCAATTTAATATGTATACTTGCAACATTGTTGCACATAAAACTATCCCAAAAATGAATTTTAAGAGCATTTCATTATTATTTGCTTTAGCACTCCCAATTTTATCCTGCGAAAAAAGTGACCCTATCATTCCAAATGAAGAAGAATTGATTACGACTTTAACATATACCCTGACGCCAGAAAGTGGGGGACAAATGGTTACTTTAAATTTTAAAGACATTGATGGCGATGGTGGTACAGCTCCCGTAATTTCTGAAGGAATTCTTTTAGCAAATACAACTTACACAGGTCAGCTAAGTATTATGAATGAATCTGTAAGCCCTTCGCAAAATATCACTACAGAAATTTCTGAAGAAGGAGAGGAACATCAGTTTTTCTTTTCAGGTTTAGGAGGTTTAAATGTTCTCGTTAGTTATGCTGACAAAGACGCCAGCGGAAATGCCATTGGTTTGGTTTCTAAATTAACCACTGGTGCGGCTTCTAGCGGCCAATTAATGATAACTTTAAGACATGAGCCTAATAAGTCTGCTATGGGTGTAGCAGAAGGCTTAATAGCAAACGCAGGAGGAGAAACAGACATAGAAGTATCTTTTAATGTTGAGATTAAATAGCCTATTCTTATTTATGGCACTAAGTGCCTTTCCCTTTCTTTTATCTGGTCAAAACTGCCAGATAAAAGTAAAGGGAAAAGTTTTTGATGAAGTCACCGGTGAAACTTTGCCATTTGCTTCCATTTATGTAGAAAATGCAGCTAAGGGCGTTTCTGCAGATGCCGATGGTAATTTTGAATTGCAAGGCATATGTGCAGGTGGAACACACATAAGAATTAGCCATGTCAGTTGTGACCCCTTAAAACAATACATCGTTTTTAGCAAAGATACCGTTTTAACCCTCTATTTGCACCATCATGAAGAACTTATGAATGAAGTGCTGGTTCATGGTAGCAGAAGTGATTTAAGTACTCAAAATAGCAATACGATCGATAAAGATTTAATAGCCAAAGAGAGCAACAAAAACCTTGGAGAATTGCTTCAAACCATCAGTGGTGTGAGTTCTTTAAAAACAGGTTCTGGTATCTCAAAACCTATTATTGACGGCCTTTACGGTAACAGAATTACACTCTTAAATAATGGAATAGCTCAGTCAGGGCAGCAGTGGGGTAACGACCATGCCCCAGAAATTGACCCTTTCTCGGCTGATCACATTTCGGTTATAAAAGGAGTAAGTGCTTTAGAGTTTTCAGGAAGCTCTTTGGGCGGCGTGGTTTTAATAGAACCTGATGAAATTAAGCACGAGCCTCATCTACATGGCAAAATAAATTATGTTTTTCAGAGCAACGGCCTAGGACATACACTCAATACCGAACTGACCAAGTATAATGAAAAACTAAGTTGGCGGGTAAATGCAAGCTTAAAAGGAGTGGGAGATCAACATAGCCCCAGCTACTATCTAACCAATTCAGGAAGGAGAGAGGCTAACGGTTCATTGCAATTGGAAAAGCAAATAAAGGAATGGAAGAGCAGTTTATACTTTAGCACTTTCAACACAGAAATAGGTATTTTAAGAGGTGCTCATATTGGAAATTTGACAGATCTTGAAACAGCTTTTGACAGAGAAGAGCCATTTTTCACTTCAGAAAACTTTTCTTATCAGATAAATGCTCCCTCTCAGACGGTAAATCACCATTTGTTAAAACTTAAAACTTCAAAGACTTTCGCTCAATCCTCAATTTTAACATTCCAGTATGCCGGTCAAATTGACGACAGAAAAGAGTTTGACGTAAGAAGGGCAGGAAGGTCAGATCAGGCGGCTTTGAGTCTGTTTCAGCACAGTCATTTTTTGGAGGGTAATTACAGTACAAGTCTGAAGAATAGTGCTTTTTTTAAAAGCGGATTACAGTTTGATTTTAAAGACAATACCAATAATCCTGAAACGGGTATTTTACCGCTTATTCCAGATTATATTTCTTTAACGGGTTCTGGATTTGCCCTTTACCAAAAAGGGATTGACAAGATATTTTATGAATTTGGGGGAAGGTTTGACCTTCATCAATTAAACGCCGCTACGATTAGCCGAGATTTGCCAAGAAAAATAGTAAGGTATAATCGTACTTTTGAAAATTACAGTCTGTCCTCTGGTTTGAGGTATAATTTATCCAGAGAGTTTAAAATTAATCTCAATGCGGGATACACCCTCAGAGCACCGGCAGTCAACGAGCTTTATAGCTTTGGTTTACACCAAGGTGTGAGCAGTATTGAAGTAGGGAATGTAGATTTAAATGCTGAAAAATCCTTGAAATTTACCGCAGCATTAGACATTGCTCTTCAAAAAAAGCTGTTTTTTCAGGTCTTAACCTATTATCAAAACATTTCGGATTTCATTTATTTACAAGCTCAGACAGAGAATACACTAACCATTAGAGGAGCTTTTCCAATATTCAATTACGAGCAAACAGATGCAAGGCTCGTTGGAGCTGACTTTTTACTTTCTTTTGAACCTACCACACACTTAAGACTGATTAGTAAAGCAGCAATATTAAAAGGAATGGATGTGGCCAATGATAAACCATTGGTATATATGCCATCTAACAATTGGAGCAATACCTTGAATTATTCCTTCACCGATACCCCGAATTGGAAAACCATGTCAATTTCCCTAGAGCATCAGGTGGTTTTCAAGCAGAATAATCTATTGGAAGAACAAGATTTTTTAGCACCTCCTGATACTTATCAATTATGGAATCTGTCTTTCAATACTTCCTATCAATTAAAGAGCAATGTCTTAGGATTAGGTTTAAAAGCTGAAAACCTCTTAAACACCATTTACAGAGATTATTTGAACAGACAAAGGTATTTTGCAGACGAATTAGGAAGAAGTATTAACCTGAGAATTAGTTATAAGTTTTAAACCCGGTTTATGCATTGGAGAATCGTAATGAGTTTTAAAATGCATTAAATCAGACATTTATACGAGATTAACATAGCAGTTTATCCTGAGCTTGCCGATAGGAAGCAATTTAGTAATGGTCCCGATAAAATCGGGAGATTGCCTTATGCATAAAGCGGGTTAAAACAAAAGAGCCTCATTAAATTAATAATGAGGCTCTTTTTATCATGCTATTTCCAAATTAGCCTTGGAAAAAGTCTTTCATTTTATCAAAAATGGTCTTGCTATTTCCACCTTTTCTCGGAGCAAAATTTGGAGAATCTCTAAGCTGAAAAAGCATTTTCTCTTCTTCAGAAGAAACTGTGCTCGGGGTATATATATTAACATGAACCAGTTGGTCACCAGTGCCATATCCGTTTACGTTTGGAAGACCTTTACCTCTAAGTCTTAAAACTTCACCTGCTTGAGTTCCTGGCTTTAATTTGATTTTCACCTTACCATCTACCGTTGGAATTTCTAAATCCTTACCCAAAACGGCATCCACAAAGTTTACAGGTAAATCAAAAAGGATGTTTTGACCATCTCTTTTAAGATCTGGATGCTCTTCTTCTTCAATCGCAATTAATAAGTCTCCGGCCACACCACCTCTCACAGGTACGTTTCCTTTACCACTCATAGATAATTGCATACCTTCGGAAACACCAGCAGGTATTTTAATATTGATTTGGTCTTCTGTTAGCTGTCTTCCTTCTCCAAAACAGGTCTCACATCTTTCAGAGACCATTTTACCTTCTCCACTACAAGTAGGGCAGGTACTGGTAGAAACCATCTGCCCAAGCATGGTCTGCTGTACTCTTTTTACCTGACCTTGACCATTACAGGTACCACAAGTGGTTAATGAAGTCCCATTTTTAGAGCCGTTTCCAGTACAAGTGTTACAAGAAGTATATCTCTTAACTTTTATTTTCTTTTCTACGCCTTTGGCAATATCCGTTAGGGTTAGCGTTAGCTTGATTCTTAAATCTGAACCTTTTCTAATTCGCTGACCGCCGCCACCTCTGCTACCTCCAAAGAAGCTACCAAAAGGGCTACCATCACCAAAAATATCACCAAACTGACTAAAGATGTCATCCACGGTAAATCCTCCCTGACCACCTCCATATCCTTGACCACCCATACCAGCATGACCAAACTGGTCATATCTTGCTTTTTTCTGTACATCGGAAAGCACAGAGTAAGCTTCTGCTATTTCTTTAAACTTATCTTCGGCTGCTTTATCGTCAGGGTTTTTATCTGGGTGAAACTTAATTGCCAATTTTCTATAGGCTTTTTTCAGTTCCTCTGGTGTTGCATCTTTTGATACACCTAAAACCTCGTAAAAATCTCTCTTATTTGCCATGTTTTTTATTTCTGCTTTGAGTCCTAATGACCTTGAGCTTTCTGAAAATGATTTTGAGCTAATGCCCTATTATTTTTTAGCAATTTAGCTTCCTACCACTACCTTTGCATATCTTAATACCTTATCGTTAAGGTAATAACCTTTTTCTACGGTATCTATAACCTTACCTTTTTTGTCAGCTCCTCCATCAAATTGAGTAATACACTCATGCAATTCTACATCAAACTCTTCCTCATTAGAATCCATTGGCTTAAGACCTTTAGACTCTAGCGTCTTCCTCAGTTTAGAAACCACCAGTTCTACACCTTCTTTTAAGACTTCTACATCTGTGGTTGTATCAAAGGCACCTTGAGCTCTTTCGAAATCATCCAAAACAGGAAGTAATTCTTTAATTAATCCTGACGAAGCATTTAAAATCGTGTCTATCTTTTCTTTAGCACTTCTTCTTCTAAAGTTTTCGAATTCAGAATAAAGTCTAACAAACTTATCTTTTTGTTCTGCCAGCTCTTGTGTCAAACGCTCTTCTTCTGTCAGTTCCACAGTTTCTTCAACTTCTTGATTTGTCAGGTTGTCTTCTGCCAATTCTTCAGCGTTCTCTTCTTTTATATTATTTTTTGACATGTTCTATCATTTTATTCAACGCATGTATTTGAATCAATAATTAAACCATGTGCACAAAGGCTGTCATTATGTCACATTTAGAGGAAATTAAACTAAAAGATGACTGACAATGCCACTTCTTTTTAAGAAAACAAGGTACTTTGTGCCAATGGAGATCAGTACAAGTAAATACGCTGCACAAATTAAGTTAAAAGCCGCTGAACTAGGGTTTGACTTTTGTGGTATATCTAAAGCTGGTTTTTTAGAGGAAGAAGCCCCTCGTTTAGACCAATGGCTCAGTAAAAACTATCATGGAGAAATGGCTTGGATGGCCAATCATTTCGATAAACGCCTTGATCCTACAAAACTAGTTCCTGGGGCTAAATCTGTCATTTCTCTCATGCTTAATTATTATCCTTCTAAAAGACTTCCAGAAGGTGAAGCAGACTACAAAATTTCTAAATACGCTTATGGGCAAGACTATCATTTAGTTTTAAAAGACAAAATGAAAACGCTCTTTAACTATATCCATGAAGAAATAGGAGCGGTAGAGGGAAGAATATTTGTGGATTCGGCACCCGTAATGGATAAAGCTTGGGCGGCCAAAAGTGGCCTCGGTTGGATAGGCAAACATAGCAATCTTTTGAACAGACAAACGGGTTCTTTCTTTTTTCTTGGCGAGATAATCTGCGACCTAGAATTAGCATCGGATGGACCTGTGAAAGACCATTGCGGCACCTGCACAGCTTGCCTAGATGCTTGCCCTACAGACGCCATAGTGGAGCCTTATGTGGTGGATGGAAGCAAGTGTATTTCCTATTACACCATTGAACTTAAAGCTGCCATTCCTGAAGAGGTAAAGGGCAAAATGGATAACTGGATTTTTGGCTGTGATATCTGTCAGGACGTTTGTCCTTGGAATAAATTTTCAAAACCTCATCAAACGACTGAATTTAATCTAAAACCCGCTCTGGAAGGCTTCTCGAATAATGATTGGGAGGAAATAACCGCAGAGGTCTTTAGGGAAGTTTTTCGCAAATCCGCCTTAAAGCGAACAAAAATGGAAGGTTTGTCTCGCAACATCAACTTCGTCAAACCTCCGGGTTCTTAGCGTTATGAATGTGGTAAAACAACCACAAACAAACTCCCTTTGTCTACTTCACTCTTTAAAGACAGCCGTCCTTGGTGTAAATCAACAATACGTTTACAAATAGATAGACCAATACCCGAACCCTTATAAGAAGCGGCTCTTTTACTTCTATAGAAGGGCTGAAATACATGTTCTTGTTCTTCTTCTTTTATGCCTATGCCACTATCACTTACAGATATCAAACAGTTATCTTTATTGGCTTTGATTTTAACATCGGCTTTGTGGTTTTGGGAATACTTACAGGCGTTATCTATGAGGTTGGTAAAAAGTGTTTTTAACAAGGCTTCTTTGCCATTTATGGTAACCCAGTGGATATCGTCTGGGATATCTTCAAAATCAATGTTTATTTCATAATCAGGATTTAAGTAGAGTACCTCGTCTTGTACAGCAAACAGAATTTCATCAATTCTGACAGGTCTCAAATTCACGCCATGCTCTAGTTCTTCAGACTTAGCCAGCTGAAGCATACTATTGGTAAGTTTAATAAGTCTTTGGTTATCATTAAGCAGGCTGTTCAATATACTTTTATATTGCTCTGGCGTTCTTTCCTTTTGTAAAGCCACTTGAATCTCAGATTTAACCGCCGCCAAAGGTGTACGCAGCTCGTGAGAAGCATTGGAAACAAAGCTTTTTTGAAGTTCAAAAGAAGAATCTAACCTAGAAAGCATCTTATTAAAATTGACTGCCAGCGTGGCTATTTCATCTGTATTATTTCCTGTGCCTAGTTTCTTTCTTAAACTCGATGCCGTAATTTGTGATATTTCTTCGTTTATTTTTGAAATGGGTTTAAGGGATTGCCCCGCAAAAAGAAAACCTAATAATACGGTTAAAATAATGGCGGAGAAGTATCCCGTATACATGGTTTCCCGAATGTTCAGTAATTTCTGTTTACCATAGGTATCTTCTGCCTGTGCCAGTACGGCGTAGGTTTTATTAAGTGTATCGCTGTACATGGTACCCACCACTTGACTATTCCCAAAAGTGGTTTCCAGATACCTTTTTTCTCTTAGTTTATTGAGTAATTCTGGGCTATAGTAAATGGTATCCGCCTCATAGTTATAATAGGCCACTTCATTGGAATCATTAAAGACCAAAACCTGAGCAGGATAAAGCGTACTGAGGGTATTTTTATCAATAACCTTTAATAATTGTTTATCTATTTGTGGCTCTTTAATTAGAAGCCTTGCGGTAGTTACAGCTCTATCTCTAAGGCTATTATAGAATTCCTGTTGCCTATAATTCTCCGATAAATAGTAGATGGTAATAGAAAATATAGCTAGGATAGCAGCCACTATCACAGAGAATTGAACAGCTATTTTGGTTCTAATCGTCAAGAGACTATTTGATTATTATGATGAAAGCAAGGTGTAAATTACTTTTCTCTAAGAACATAGCCCATTCCAGACTTTGTCTTAATCAATTTAGGTTCAAAATCTTTGTCGATTTTCTTTCTCAAGAAATTGATATAAACCTCAATTACATTTAAGCTTTTCCCGGGGTTTTGGTCCCATATAGCTGCCGCAATTTCCTCTTTGGACACCACGCGTCCTTTATTTTGAATAAGAAACTCTAGCAATCCAAATTCTTTTGGCGTTAACTGAATGGATTGCTCACCTCTATAAACTAATTTGGCATCTAAGTCTACCCTTAAATTGGCCACTAAAAGTTCGTTGGAGGTGCTGTTAACAGCTCTTTTGAGCAAAGCATTAATTCTAGCTACCAGCTCTCTAAAGTCAAAAGGTTTAACCAGGTAATCGTCTGCTCCTTTTTCAAAACCTTCAATCTTGTCGTCCGTTTCGCCCAAGGCCGTCAACATTAAAATTGGGGTTTCTAGCCCTGCCTCTCTTACACCTTCCGCAACCTGATATCCGTTTAGTTCGGGTAAATTCAGGTCAAGAAGAATCAAGTCAAAAGAGGAGCTTAAAGCTAGTTTTAAGCCAATTTTACCATCGAAAGCGATAGTAGTAGCAAATCCCACTTCTTCTAAGCCTTTGCTTATAGTCTTGGCGATACGCTCGTCGTCTTCTACTATTAGGATGTTTTTATTCACTTTCTAAGATTCAAAAACTGCTGAAACACCCAAGCAAAAGAGAATACTAAGGCACAGCCAATTGGATTTAACCAAAGGTAGGCTACTAAATCGAATTTCCAAGTGAGAATAATAAGAACCTGAGAAATGATGGCACTGTAAAAAATAGCCTGTGCACCTATTTTTTTATAATAAAACGCGACTAAGAAAATACCAAGAATGATACCATAAAACCATGAACCAAGTATATTCACAAGTTCTATCATACTGCTGCCAAGCTTATTGGCAAAGAAAGCCACCACGATACAGAAAATAGCCCAAAAGACCGTGATAAGTTTTGAGAGCATCAATTCCTTAGATTCCGACTGTGTCCAAGACTTTCTCTTCTTCAATACATCTACCACCGTACAGGCAGCCAATGAATTATATGCTGAGGCCACCGAACCCATTGAAGCTGAGAAAATAACGGCAATCAATAAGCCAATAAAGCCATGAGGTAAATGGTCTAAAATAAACCTAATGAAAATGTAATTGATATCGCCAGGGTCTCCTTCTGGATTGCTCTTCTTTATGAGCCCGCTTACCTTAGCTTTTAAGGCTTTGAATTTGGCTTCGCCAATGGCTATAGCCTCTTGAGCTGCACTTATTTGACCTTCATTGCCAGATTGGATGGCTTCATGAAGTTTGTACATTTCAGCCTTTTTAACTTCCGCATTGGCTTTATGTTCTATTTCCAAAGCCCTGTATTCATTCGCATAAGTGCTTTTAAGTAACTTATCTGTTTCTACCGTATTAAAAAATAGGGGAGAAGTATTGAATTGATAAAAAACAAAAACCAAAACACCAATAAACAAAATACCGAATTGCATCGGAATTTTTAGGAGACCATTAAAAAGTAAACCTAATCTGCTCTGGGTAATATTTTTGGCTGTTAAATACCTGCCCACTTGAGATTGATCTGTACCAAAATAAGAAAGCTGCAAGAAAAAACCGGCCAAAAGACCCGACCAAACGTTGTATTTTTCTTTAGGATTAAACTCCAGATTAATAATATTTACCTTGCCAGCCTTTCCTGCCACCTTCACGGCATCCATCAATCCAATATCTTGAGGTAAAAGTTGAACAACCATAATCCCTGCAAAAACCATGGCAGCGGTGACAATTATCATTTGCTGTATGTGCGTATGAGAAATGGCTCTGGTGCCACCTATTAAGGTATAAGTAAGCACTGCTCCACCCATAAAGGCATTAGTCCAAAATATGTCCCAACCAAAAATGGTGGAAAGGATAATAGAGGGAGCATAAATAGAAATACCAGTAGAAAGACCTCTTTGAACCAGAAAAAGTAAAGCGGTGAAAACGCGTACTCTTTCGTCAAACCTTCCTTCTAGGTACTCATAAGCCGTATAAACCTTAAGTCTATGAAAAATAGGGATGAAAGTAATACTTAAAACAACCATGGCTAGTGGCAAACCAAAGTAAAACTGTATAAAACCCATACCGTCTGTGAAAGCCTGTCCTGGTGCTGATAAAAAAGTAATGGCACTAGCCTGAGTAGCCATTACAGAAAGTCCTACATGATACCAAGGCAGGGATTTATTTCCAAGGAAGAATCCGTCAATATTACTATTACTGTTCTTTCTGTTTTTAAAAATGCCATATAGAATAACAAATGCCATGGTGGCAGAAAGAAAAATCCAGTCTAAAGTAGTCATGAGAAAGTTTTAGTCAAAAAATAAAAAACCACAATAAGGAAAAGTAATACGCCTATAACAAGCATGTATAAGTTTTTCCAAGTACCTAAAATGGGTGGTTTTTCTTCTGGCATATTTTTAATTTTTTGAAAGGGTAGTGAGCATTTTGTTCACTTGAGGGAGCAAATTGCTAGAAGGGTAACTTCTAACAAAATCCATCAAAGCTATGCGGTAGTTGGCAGTATTATTGGTTTTAGCTAAAAGCATGATTCTCAGCATAGCATACTTGTCTTCTAAGCTGGTGCCCGTATAACTATCTAATCCCTTTTCTGCTTTTTGCAATGCCACTGCCACGTTACCGTTTTTAAATTCCTCATATAAGACTGCATAATCTTTCTCTGCGTTGCTTTCCGTATCCGCATTTATCTCAAAAGTCCCTCTTTTAAGCTGTCTTGCGTAGGTAGAAAGTGGATATTTGGCGATTAAAGCCGCTTTAAAAGCGTTGTTATTTTTATTTTCTGCCATCAAAGCTAAAAAATAAAGCACCTCTTGCTCATAAACTGTATTTGGGAATCTTTGAAGCAATGTGGTAAAAGTATTTCTAGCGTTTTCTATCTCATTAAATTGTAAACGATAAATCTTACCCAATTCATAATAGGCCTCTTCTTGCCTTTTCTTAGAGGCTTTTAGTTTCTCAGGCGTGTCCGGAATTTTATTTAACATGGCCTGTTTCTCTAATTCCGCCATTTTTCTGACATTCTCCTTTTCCTTTTCGGCAATAGTCGGATCCACCACCACTTCTTCCTGACCTACAATACCTCTTTCAATGGCAAAACTTATGCTTCCTATTTCTTTATCTTTTCTTCTCCAATCATCTTCTAGCGGCCTACTGCCCCATGTTCTGATAAAAGCTGCTCTACTTCGAGTTAATGAGACTTGATCATAAAAAAACCATTTATTAGGGTTGGATGAACCAGAATTTCCAGAAACCGCTCGGCTTTTTTCCAGTTTAGCCGCTTCTTCGATTTCCTTTACTTTTTTATCATCTTCATCCTTCAAAATTTTCTCTACTTTTGTTTCTAATGCCAGTGGATTCATGGCTGCCAATGCCTGCAGACTGTCTTCCATGTGTATGATGGTCTGGTATTTTACAAAATTGGCAAGGGAATTAGATTTCTCAGAAATTTCCGTAAAATTAGGCGAACGCTCGTTCATATTTGAAAGCGTGCTGTCGTAGTATTTACTAGCCAATTCGTAGTTCTGAAGATTGGAATAGTATATTTCTGCTATTTGTAAATAAGCACTGGCTTTTGAAGTCTTATTAGCGGCTAATTGAATAGATTTACTAAAGTCTTTTATAGCGTTTTGATAGTTACCTTTCTTAGCCTTACTTTCGGCCATTTTATAGTAGATTTTATCTTTTAAATCCACGTTTTTACGATCTTCTAGCATTTTTAAGAAATTCGCGTTGGCATTATCTCCTAAACCGCTACCCAGCATCAAAAGCTCTATTCCTGCATTAAACTCTAGTTCATAGGTAGGTCTATTTTTCACGACCGCCTTCCAATTCTTTCTAGCCAATGAGCCCCTCTGCAGTGTCGCATAGAGCTGACCCGTTATAAAGTGAGCCCTGGCCTTACGGGTAGACTTCTTCATTGACTTTATAGATTCCTCTAAAAATACGGCAGCCAATGCCAATTCTCCGTTTTTTTGATGGTAAGCGGCTTTTATCTCGTAAAAGTCAGCTTTGTCCTTTTTAGAAAGTTTTAAGCCTTGAATAAGCTTGGAAACTTCGTCGGCTTTTGCCATATCTTTCGATTCCAAATAGGAACGCATTAGCCATATCAATGCCCTTCCTTTTGCTTCGTCAGATTTGTTATTGGAGTTTAAGTATTTGAAAACCTCGGTAGCGTTGATAAAATCACCTTTGAAAAGCCTAGCCTTACCCAATAAAAGATAGGAATCATCTAAATGTTTCGAATTTGAATGCCTTTCTGCCACCAATGATGTCAGTCTTATCACTTCGTCTAATTCTGGCTTAGAAACCATCGTTTCATTGGAATCTATTTTTACTAGAATAGGTAAGATTCTAGAAAAATCTTCTGTTCTGGTGGAATCAATCTTGTGCATAGCCCAATCAAAATAATCATGGGCATCTATAGAGGCATTGAACTTAGCATTCATATTATGCCAAGCTTTGCTTGTTGGGGATTTGCTAAACTGAGAGCAAGAGGCCACAAATAAGCCTATCAAAACAAGGAGAAGTAATTTTCTCAAATTGTAAGTCGATTTTTTAATAAAAACGCAGATTTCAAATCAAAATTATCCAATTTAATGCCAATAAGGAGACAAAATGATATTTAATAACTGCTATCCCTCAAATATCACGAAATGGAAAGATGCTGCAGAGCTAGGATAGCAGATTTATATCCTACTTCAAACATTTTGTCGGCATTCTTAAGCTTAAATCCATCAAACTTCATAATTCCCTCGGGCTCAATGGTTAAATCTGCCAAAAGGCTTTTCTGACGAGTTTGATTGTCTACAGAAATATAGACTGTTTTCAGAATCACATCCTTCATATTTCTTACGGGCAATCTTTTTTTAAAAGGTGTGACATTCACGGCAATTTTATAATCCATTTCCATGAGAGGTTCTAAGGGCAAATTATTGCTCAAACCTCCGTCCAAAAACTTGTCTCCGTTAATAATGATAGGTCTAAAAGCGACAGGAATGGCTGAAGAAGCCAATAAAGGGTTGATAAGTTCTCCGGATGTAAAATAATTCGGGATTCCTTGGCTAATGTTAGTGGCACATATAGAAATGGGCATCTTTAACCCTTCAAAAGAATTATGAGGCAGCAGGTCCAGCAGAATCTTTGCAGTATTGTCTAACTTCATAAATCCATACCTGTTGGGCGAAAACTTAAGATACTGCCAAAGTTTCTTTTTCAAAATCTGCTCCATTATAAAATGTGGCTGATGACCTTCGGCATATAATGCGGCCGCAAAAGAACCTGCACTTGAGCCAGATATCATATCCAGTTTAATATTTAACTCATTTACAGCCTCCAATACACCTAAATGAGCAAAACCTCTAGCTCCACCGCCTGAAAGGCATAAACCTATCTTTTTATTGTTTTTTTGAATCATAGCTTCGCCACCTATTTATAACATAGATGGGTCAATGTTTATAGGAAGGTTTAAAAAGCGACTTGCGGTTTGAATCATAGATAGTCGGCTAGGTTTCCCGTATAATCTGGTTTAAATCCTTTTTCGGTATTCTGAATGCTGCATACTTCGTAAAATGGGTCGTGGTCAAAATAAACCAGCATGTTTTCCTCTATTATCCTGTTCAAAAGAAAATCCTTTTCTCTCATGGTTTCTAAGGGCCTTACATCATATCCCATAACCCAAGGCACGTGAATATGAGCATGAGAAGGAACAGTATCTGCTATAAAAATTACTTTTTGTCCATTTAAATTGACGACAGGCATAATCATTTTTTCAGTATGACCGTTGGCATAAAGAAACTCATAGTTAGACCCAAAAGCATTCTTTGTCTTATCTATAAAGTTCAAATGACCTAAATCTTCAATGGGACCAAGATTTTCTTTTAAGAAGGTTGCAGCCTCTCTATCGTTCGGGTTATTGGCCCATTGCCAATGTGCAGAATGGGTCCAATATTTAGCATTAGGGAAGGTAAGTTCTAGTTTATCTCTTGAAGAATTCCATTTCACTGCACCTCCAGCATGGTCAAAATGCAAATGACTCAGAATTACATCCGTAATTTGATTTTCATGAAATCCCTTTGCCCTAATTGATTTAATCAAGTCGCCATCACCATGTCTATAGTAGTATGAAAGCCACTTTTCAGACTGTTTGTCTCCCATACCTGTATCTACAAGCGTTAGCCTATCGCCATCTTCTATGAGCAGGCATCGCATTTTCCAACTACAAAGATTGAGTTCATCCGCGGGTATCTTCTTTGACCATAGTTGTTTAGGCACAACCCCAAACATGGCACCACCATCTAATTTGAAATTTCCAGCGTCTATTACATGTAAATTCATATCCTAAAATTATAGATAAACTAAAGCTTAGACCAATTTGAACCACAACTTCTTGAAAAACAATTCTAATATTTTAACTCGGAATATGCGTTGGAAAATCGTTATGAGATATAAAATACAATAAATCAGACAATTAAACCCGGCTTATGCATTGGAGAATTGTAATGAGTAGCTAAAGTGTAATAAATCAGACATTTAAACGAGATTAGCATAGACCGCTCTGGTGATTGAGTTTAAATGGGTTTACGAACTGATTTGAAGCAATTAAGCTACGGTCCCGATAACTATCGGGAGATTGCCAATGCATAAAGCGGGTTTAAGTCATTATAGCGTAATTTCTGCAGCAATCTTAACGCCAAATCTCTTAGTGTTAGGATTTTCTAAATAAGTAAGCCTATGTACGGCTTCCACCCTAAATACCCTAAAAATATTACTAATACCATAGCCCAACTCTATGTATGGCTTAGAAGGATTCAAACTTTTAAAAGGTATAAAACCCTCTTCGGCTGTAGGCATAGACATTTCTAGGTTTCTATCTGTTAAATTACCAATTAAGAACTTACCAGTTGTGAAAGTTCTCCATTTCAACTTTTTAATAAGTGGAAAGCGATTGAATAATAAGCCTTCGAAATCGTGATAATAACGAGCATAGGCAAATTCATCACTCAAGAATTCCGAATTATTCATCAGGTTAAAAGAGTTGGAAACCGAAATAATGGTTTCATTACCCAAATGGTTTTTCAATAAGGGATAGGGCAGAGTGCCAAATATTTTACTGACTTCTGCTCTGTAATAGGTTTTACCAAAATATCCAAAATTCAACTGATGCTTATATTTAATACCTACTGTTTGATATTTGAAATCACTATTAAGCACCCCTTTTAAACCTAACTCGTAAGACAATGTAACCGTAGGAGATTTCACTGTTCCAAAATCCAGACGGTCGTTATCGCTCACTACAGAAAGTTGATCACGAGCAAAAACTAATTCTGTTTTTATATTTGAAGTTATGAAAGAGCTTCTAGTAGAAGAAACGTCTCTTAAATCGTCTAGGTAAACAAAGTTATATAAGGGGTCAAATGTTTTATTCTGAAGACTAACTCTAGCTGTTACACCTTTAGAGATATCGGTTTGAAACTGAGCGTAGGCGTTTTTCTGATAGTAAGGTCTTCTTAATGTTCCAAATCTAACTGCAGCCGAGTAAAGGGTGCTGGAACCTATATCATCCGTACTAAAACCCACTTGTTCTATATCTTTGTCATAACCCATTTTAATGGTGGTCCATGGGTTTTTTGTAAGAATTCTAGTGACACTAGCCCCACCTTTCCAGCCCTCATCTTTAAAGCCGTAAGCGGCGTAACCTTGAAGAATCCATTTCTTGCTAAAATCAATATTAGTCCTTAGTCCAAAACGTAATCTTAAACCTTCATAATCGTTCAAAGCAGCTGAATGAATCAGTGGCCCTACATCTACACCATGAAATAGCTTACCATACCCGGTAGAAGCCAAATTAATTAATCCCGTAATTCTTTTTACCACCGGAACCTGCTTCATGCTGTCAATCATCATGTAAGCCATCTTTTCGTCCGCAGAAAATGGTTCTGGTCTTACAGACTGCCAATAATCCATGCTTCTTTCATTGTAGTTGTCCGAAAGCTCTATTGCACCACTTTTGAAAAAAGCTAAATCACGGGGTTGATTAATTTTTATGTCTTGGTTATAGCTGGTGAACTTTAGTAAAAGTCCGGGAGACTTGCTGGTGATTTCAGAAACATCCACCACCACACGATTTTTTATGGGAAAATAGACCTCTTCCACTTGTTCTAACTCTTGCTGAATTTTAATTCTTTCTATAAAATTCAAATTGGCATCTTTGGTAATGGTAGCATCTATCATCACTAAAGCACTTTTAGCCTTACTCAGCCACATATAACCCGTGAAAACTAAATCTTGTTTTCGTTTAGGTTCAAACTGAATTTCATAATAGAAGTCACCATCTTCTACCTCAAAACTGTCTACTAAATAATACTCGTATGCCGATTTCCAGTCATTACCAATAGGAGAGGTGAAATTCTTTTGAAGAACATTCAACTGATTATCGTAAAAGTTATACTGCTGAAAGGTGGAACCTATAAGCTGAGAAGTAAGGCTCCCATCGGTTACGGCGATACCTTTAATATTGGTTTTCTTAATAACCTCCTTAGATAATCTGGGTTTATTCAGAAAGTAGTAGTCCGAAATTGATTCGGAGATAAACATTGGAAGCAGTTTTTCGCCATCATCATCAGTAAGTGTTCCTACGGTTTCTATAGCAGCATTTATTTTCTGGGTAATCTTTCTTTTTTCTAGATTAGAACCCACTTTATTGACATCAATTTCTACTTTATTATAACTGCCGTGCTCATAACCATCTAGCTTCTTGAAATTGTTGGCATCTCTATTGTCCACCACTTTGCGTAAAATTCGCCAAGCAGGGTTTTCACCGCCATAAACCACCACTTCTGCTAACTGAATAACACCTGGATTTAAAGATATTTTGAGAAATTGGTCCTTCATGACGATTCCTGAGGAGTCTTTCTTTAAAGGGAAAAACAGCGTCTCATATCCCATGCTGCTCAGCTGAAGAGAATCTGGGGAAATATCTTCAAAACTTAGCGAAAAATTACCTTCAAAATCTGAATTAGTACCTACCGTAGTTCCTTTTAAACTAATGGAAGTAAAAGGCAAGGGCTCTTTAGTTACATTGTCAAAAACTTTCCCCTTAATATTTATACTTTGAGCCAAAATAACTGGAGAAAATAGACCAATTATGATGGACAAAAACAACGACTTTTTCACTTATTTTTAATTTGCATATAGTAGTCAAAACTATGTGTGTTAACGTATTTGAAAGTCGATTAGTTTTTTATCCTAAGTGTTAACTTGAATTACTTTTGTTTTTAAGAAGCCATTATAACATAAAGGCGATTTACTTAGATTTTTCTTGTGACTATTGGAAGATTTTCTAGATTTAAAACTCCTCTAGGGCATACTGCTGAACACACCCCGCAGCCCACACATGAAGACCTTACAATGTCTTGTCCTCTCTGTGCATACCATTTCACATCAATACCTTGCTCGCAGTAAGTAGAACAGTTTCCGCAAGAGATACATTGGCCTCCATTGGTGGTAATTCTAAATCTACTTTTGAAACGTTGTACTAGGCCTAAATAAGCTGCTAATGGGCAGCCAAATCTACACCAAACCCTGTTTCCCATGACAGGATAGAAGCCTGTGCCTACAACACCTGAAAATATAGCACCTATTCCGAAGCCATAGTAATAGCGTAGGGTTCCCGTATCCAAAACTCCCATTACTTTTGGCTCACCGGTAAAATAAGTGTACAAAACGCCTGCAGTCATTACTACAGCGAAGACTAAAACAATATGGATGGAATACCTTTCAAATCTCCAAGCCTTGATTTTCTTGTTAGACAACTGACGGAAAGGGTCACCTAAAGTCTCTGCTAAACCGCCACAGCCACAAACCCAGCTACAATACCATCTTTTTCCAAAGAAATAAGTCAAGACCGGTACACCTACGGCAAAAAGAACAATTCCCCATACGAACATAAAGGTTCCTAAAGTTCCTGCCTCTATTTTTTGATCAATCCTATAATCGAAGAAAAACGAATAGTCCAGCGGCCACATGTTTTTTAAATCTGCCGATGGCAAATTCAGTTTTGAGAGTATTTCTGGAATCATAAAAGCAAAAATCAGCTGAAAGAACATCACTGAGCAAGTTCTTACCATTTGATACTTGCTATGTCGGTATTTGATAAGCATTCTTACGCCCATCGTTAATACAGCGACCGTGTAAAGGAAACCATATAAAAACCACTGGCTAGCCAAACCACCATTCATAACCTTACTTAAAGGGTCTAAAACGATAAGCCAGTTAACTATATATTGAGGGAAAAAGTAAAGCAGTATATAAAAAGATATAAATAAACTTCCCAAAATAATACCTAGCACCTTTCCTCTATTGACAGGATGTGTAAAAATACCGTTGTTTTTGATGCCTGGAAGCTTTTTTAAATCAGGAAGGACAAACAGCATGGTCCCAAAAATTAGCATGCCAAATACCAAAAAGAAAAGTAGTGTATTGTATTTTGAGACAAAGCCTACTCCAGATGCCTTGGTGAGGGACATTTGATAGGAATTCGAGATTTTCAAATCCCCTTTTCCTTCGTTTTCTAGCGATTTGTTTACCTCGGCTTCTGCAGCTTCTATGGCATTATTAAAAGAAAAAACATTAGATGATTCTGATTCAAACTGTGGGGCTAATTTCTCTTTAAGCAAAACACGGTGTTCGCTAGATACCGTATCATTAAAGGTAGCTTCATCTAGCTGAAAACTATTCCCAAATAGCACACCTATCCAAAGCGTAAGGGCACTCAGGATGATTACTGTTCCTATATTTTTTACTTGATTTATGTTCATTTGAATAGTTTTGAGAAAAAGCTCTTCTTAGGCTTTTTCAGTTTTAAATGGGTGCCGTAAGTCTGATTATAATGAGAAACGATGTCTGCCTCGTAAGTGGCATAGAATTCAGGGTCAAAATTGGCTTTTGAGAGGTCTACTAAAATATCTTCTACGTGGGTTTTGTCTGTGAGCCATTTATCCCATACTTCGTGCCGCATTCTAATACCGAAGGTGTTTACACCGATGATGGATTTACTTGATTTTTCAAAGTTTAACCTTACTAAAACGTGTTTTTCTGGATGCTTCCAATGAAAGCTCTCCACATCTTCTTCAGGTTTTGCCAGTATATTTCCATAAGTCTGGTACTCTATATCTAAGAATTTTGCCGAGTTGTAAAATACACCAGGCTCATACTTAGTTCTTTGCCCGCATAGACTTTTTGCCAAAGTTTCACCCATAATCTTCCCTGTGTACCAGATTTGCTCTGTTGGCCTTCTCCCTGGAGGAGGGTTTTTATGCTGACAGCAGTCTCCAATAGCATATACATCTGATATATTGGTCTCTAAATATTCATTGATTAAAATGCCCTTATCTATTTCTAAACCTGTTTCTTTTAAAAACGAGATATTGGCACTAACCCCTACCGTGAGCCCTACAAATTGACATTCCAAAATCTCTTTATTTTTAAGGACAACACCATCGGCATTACCTTCTCCATCATCTTTAATTTCTGATAGTTCGGTATTAAGTCTTAAATCTATATGATGCTCTTTAATATGCTCGTTAAGCATTTCAGACTCTGCCTCGGGTAGAATACCATTCCAAAAAGAAGATTCTCTCACTAACATGGTTACCTTTTTATTTCTGGATTTGAGCATTTCTGCTAATTCAAGACCGATTAAACCACCACCCACTATCACAGCATGTTCTATTTTTGGCGAGAGCTCTTCTAATTTCTCCAAGTCTTGCATGGAATAAAGCCCTTGAACGCCATTTAAATCCTGACCCGGCCAACCGAATTTATTAGGTGCAGAGCCTGTGGCTATTACTAATTTATCATATGTCAAAGATTGAGATCTATTTGAGAATGTCAAATTTTTAGAATCAAAGTCGATGGAACTGACATGATTAAAAACCAAGTCAATTCTATTTTTCTCCCAAAACCAATCTTCGTAGCCCTTAGTGTGTTCGTATTTCATGTGTCCCATGTAAATATACATAAGGGCTGTTCTGGAATAGAAATGTTCGGTTTCAGATGAAATAACGGTAATTTTATGGTCAGACAGCTTTCTAATGTGTCTGGCGGCAGTAATACCACTTATACCATTTCCGATGATGGCTATATGCATTGAGGCTATTAGTTAGAGTTGTTTGAAATACGAGGAATCATCCAATAGGGTTTGGGTTTGATATATTCTTTTTTTTATCTCAATCACAAGATAAAAAGAAACCCCAAGAACACCTGTCCTTGGGGTAATCGTAAATCAGTTTTTTTTGACTATTTTATGTACTTAAAGTCTTGACCTGATTCTAATTTCAATAATAATTCATAGTACAAATTTATGCAGGCCTGAATATCTTCTTTAGAACATGTTTCTACCGTAGTATGCATATACTTCAAAGGAAGTGACATTAATGCAGAAGGAACACCTTCTCCAGAATAAGCAAACGCATCCGTATCTGTACCCGTAGAGCGGCTAGTGGCCTGACGTTGAATCGGAATTCCTTTTTCTTCTGCCGTGTCTATAATGAAGTTCAGAAGGTTGTTTTGAACCGCTGGACCATAACAAACTGTCGGACCTTTACCACAAGCCACATCTCCAGACTTCTTTTTGTCATACATTGGAGATTGTGTGTCGTGGGTTACATCTGTTATAATGGCCACATTGGGCTTTAACCTTCTACTGATCATTTCTGCACCCCTAAGGCCAATCTCCTCCTGAACAGCATTAACGATATAAAGCGTAAACGGTAGCTTCACTTTATTCTCATGCAGTTTTCTAGCCACTTCCGCTATCACATAACCGCCCATCCTGTTGTCTAAAGCTCGACCGGTGTAATATTTATTATTAAGTTCTGTAAGACCATCTTCAAATGTAATTACCGTACCTACATGAATGCCCATTTCTAGCACTTCTTCTGCCGTAGAAGCTCCCACGTCTATAAAAATATTCTTTAAAGATGGTGCTTCTTCCTTTTCTCCACCTCTAACATGGATGGCAGGCCAGCCAAAGATACCTTTTACTAAGCCATTATGACGGGTATGCAGGTTAACTCTCATAGAAGGAGCTATCTGATGGTCGGAACCACCATTTCTGATAACGTATATGTATCCTTCTGGTGTAATATAATTTACGAACCACGAGATTTCATCTGCATGAGCTTCGATAGCCACACTGTAATCTTGTCCGGGATTAATAACCCCTACAGCCGTACCGTAACTGTCAATAATAGTCTCATCTATAAATGGTCTGATATAATCTAACCAAATCTGTTGGCCGGGATGTTCAAAGCCAGTAGGAGAGGCATTATTGAGGTATTCGTAAAGAAATTCTATGTTTTTTTCCATTTGATCTTAATTGGATATATGTCTAAAAGCAAAAATAGGGTTTGGCTCTCTAGTAAGAAAACCAAACCCTATTTAAAATTATTGTAAAATATATTACTTTATGATTTCTTAAATCATTTAAATCTTTTCTTCAAAATCTAAACTGGCAGAATTTATACAGTGACGCAATCCAGTGGGTTTAGGACCATCATTGAAAACATGCCCTAAATGAGATTCACACCTAGCACATACTACTTCAATTCTAACCATTCCAAGAGAAGAATCTTTTATTTCCTTCACATTGCATGGATCCACCGCTTCATAAAAGGAAGGCCAACCCGTGCCAGATTTAAATTTCGTTTTAGAAGAGTACAGTGGCAATCCACATCCGATACACTTATAAACGCCATCCTTTTTATTGTCCCAATATATCCCAGAAAACGCTCTTTCAGTTCCAGACTTTCTGGCAACATAATATTGCGTGTTTGTCAGCTGTGACTTCCATTCTTTGTCAGATTTCTTCACTTTTTCTAGTTGACAATCGGTGTTTTGAACTTGGGCTTTTGACGTGCAACTAAACATGGTTAAAGCCAAAATGGCCATTATTATATTTTTCATAATTTCATTTTATTACACTTACGAGATTGATTCAAAATAGGATTATCAATGATTCAAAATCCTACTTCTTAGGCTTTCTTAAATCATTCGCTTTTATTTCATATTTCCATCTGTCCTTACCCGTGTTGTCAATAATATTTATTTTTAAGACACGGTTGGTTCTTTCGCCAGACACTTCTAATATGCCGAAATTCTGAAGATCTTCCACTATGGAATTCGGAATTAAATCAGGATCGGTTCTTTCCATATCCATTGGTTTTGCCATACCAGAAGTTAAAGAAGAAATAGTTAAATCATAAAGTGGGTAATTTCCCGCTCTCTCCATTTTTCTAAGAGAAGTATGGTGTCTATCACCCGTAATAAATATAACGCCGCTGATGTTATTCTTCTCAATGGCATCAAGCAATTTCTTTTGCTCCACCGGAAAGGTTGACATGTTTTCAAAGACGGCAGCTTTGTTTAACACTTGCCCACCGGTAACCACAAATTTGAAAGGTGCTCTACTATGTGTCAAGGCATCTATAAGCCAGTTTAATTGTTTTTCACCAAAGTAATCTTTCGCATCATCATTCAGATAATTTGGAGCTCGGAAAGAGCGATTATCCATCATGAAAAACTGTACATCTTCCCAGAAAAAAGTACCTGTTACTGATTCTCCTGGAAAAATATAGTTAGGGTTTCCCCAGTTTTGCTCAAAGGCATCCAAAGTCCAAGACTTACCCCAATAAGACCTATCTGCATCATTTGGCCCAAAATCATGGTCATCCAATGTGGCATAATGATGTGTATTGGCAAATAATTTTTGAAGTTCTGGTTGTTTCTTAAAGTCGATGTATCTTTTGTAAACACCACTTCTAGTATTCCAATCCGCTTCTCTTAGATAAATATTATCTCCACCCCAAACCATAAAGTTTGGTTTAGTATCGTAAATTTTATTGAAAATATCAAAGGTATAACCATATCCACGACCAGGTCTATCAAAGGCAGGCTCATTGGTATAAACACAACTTCCAACCGCAAATTTGAAGGCTGGAGGGTCAGTTCTATATTGCCAAAGCGTTTGACTTTGAAATGCTAATGGATAATCAAAGCTCTGTGTTACGCCATCAATAATAAGTTCGTATTCGTACTTATTGCCTGGCAATACTTCTTCAGCAATTGCCTTTGCAATGAAATAGTTGTCTTTTTGGGTGATTATTGGCTCCGTAGAGAATTTTGTTCCATCTCCACCTTTAACCCAGTAATTGTATTTCACCACAGAAGATGCCTCCGTTTGTACCCAGAGCATAACCTCTCTCATTTCAGAATAACCCAGCATGGGACCCGCTACTATTTGAGCCCACGAATTCAGTGAAGCAAATAATAGTACAAAGGGTAATAGTTTTTTTAGCATTTTTTGATTTTTAATCGTTGAAGAAATTCTTGTTTAAACAGCAAAACAAACTGTTTAAGAAGATATTTAAAGGATTACATTGAAATCCTTTCTCAAAGTTAAAACATATACTTATAGACTTTCAATGCTTTCCATATCTTTGCCAAAATTTAATTTACAGGCACATTGATAACTTTAGAAAACGGGAAATATCTCATTCAGCATCGTGAACCCTCAGATTTAATAGCAGAATTTGGTTCACCACTTTATGTTTATGATGGAAACAAAATAGAAGAGCAAATCTTAAAAATGAGAGATGCTTTTGAAGGTGTTACGGTCAAACTTAAATATGCGTGCAAAGCATTAACCAACATCAGTATACTTAAATTGATGTTAAAAAATGGCGTAGATATAGATGTAGTATCTATTGAAGAGATACAATTAGCCTTAAAAGCGGGTTATAATCCTTCACAAATTCAATACACACCCAGCGGTGTAGCCTTTTCTGAAATTGAAAATGCTCTTACTCTTGGCATTAGACTTAATATCGACAGTTTAAACCTTTTAGAGGAATACGGAAAAAAGTATGGCAACGCCCATCCCATTGCGATTAGGTTAAATCCTGCGATAATGGCTGGTGGGAATTTGAAGATTTCTACAGGACATGCCGATTCTAAATTTGGGATTCCAATAGATTATATTGACAGGGTGATAGCACTGGTTAATACTTATAAGCTTAAAATAGTAGGTATTCATCAGCATAATGGTTCCGATTTTAAAGATGGTTCTGTCATCATAAAGGCGATGAAAAAGTCTTTTGAAGTGGCCGAAAAGCATTTCCCCAACCTAGAGTTTATAGACATGGGTTCTGGTTTTAAAGTGGCATATCACTCCGATGACGTCATTACGGAAATGAAAGAGATTGGAAAGGAAGTGGTGAAAGAGTTTTTGTCATTTGAGAAAAGATATGGCAAACCAGTTCAGCTATGGTTTGAGCCTGGTAAATATTTGGTAAGTGAAAGTGGTACGTTTTTAATGACCTGCAACGTGGTTAAACATAACCCTGCTAGGAACTTCGTTCACGTTGATTCTGGTCTAAATCATTTGATTAGACCTATGATGTATGATGCTTACCAAGAGATACTTAATGTGAGCAATCTGGATGATTCTAAAAAAGAAACTTACGATATCGTAGGATATATTTGTGAAACAGATACCTTAGGAAAAGACAGAACACTTCCAGTGGTTAATCCAGGAGATATCATCGCGATGAAAAATGCAGGAGCTTACTGTTTTAGCATGGCATCCAACTATAATTCTAGAACAAAACCTGCGGAAATACTAGTTTATAACCAAAACACGCATTTAATTAGAGAAAGAGAAACGCTCGAAGATATTTTGAGACATCAGATAGAGGTGGAGTTGGACTAATGAAAGTCAGATGATTGGTGTTAGATGAACGGTGTTTTGTTCATCGAAAGAAGAAATCAGTAAAGCTGAAAAAATCATCTAACACCTACCGTCAAGCATCAAACAATTGTCTAAAAGGTATTACCTTGTGACAAGATTTTATAATAGTATTCAACCAAAAATAGGCTAAAGGCTCAAAGCTAATAGCACTAAGCAATTTAAAATGATAAAAGTAGGATTAGTAGGATTCGGACTCTCAGGTAGATGGTTACAAGCACCATTTTTTGTATTAAACCCAAATTTCCAATTGAAGTACATTGTTACTTCTCAGGACATTGGACAAGACCTCTTTAAGGGGACCGAAAAAGCAGCTAATTTAGACCAACTTATTGCCGACCCTGAGATTGACCTTATTTCTATTTGTTCACCTAGCAGTACGCATTTCGACTATTGTAAAAGAGCTTTAAATGCAGGAAAGCATGTTTTGGTAGAAAAACCAATGACGGCTACCTATGACGAGGCTAAGGAATTGGTGGAACTTTGTAAAAAGGTGAACAAAACTTTGATGGTTTATCAGAACAGACGTTTTGATGGTGATTTTATGACCGTAAAAAGAGTGATTGAATCTGGTGTTTTGGGTGAAGTACTTTCTTATGAAGCAAGATGGCACCGTTATAATCCAATCTTGAATAAAAAACCTTGGAAAGAAGCGGTGACGCCTGCCAACGGAATAATTTATGATTTAGGAGCTCATTTGATTGACCAAGCTATCTATTTATTCGGTAACCCAGAAGGCGTAGGTGGTGATGTTTTTATTCAAAGAGAAAACAGTAATATAGACGATGCCTTTAACATGAGTATGGATTATGGCAAGGTTAAAGTCAAACTGAGTGCTAGTTTGATGGTGAAAGAAGCCGAGCCTAGATATGTAGTTCATGGCACAAATGGTTCTTTTATCAAATACGGTTTAGACCCTCAAGAAGACCATTTGAAAGCAGGAATGCTTCCTGGTGTTGATCCTGACTTTGGTTTTGAGGCGATAGAATATAATGGTCAACTAACCGCTAATCTTGCTGGAATGGAGATGAAAGGCGAAATTGATACTTTTGGTGGCGACTGGATGCAGCTCTATAATAACTTAGCTGATGTTATTCTAAACGGGGCCGAAGCCATCATTAAACCAGAAGAAATAGCAGAGCAGATTAGGGTTATTGAGGAAGTGAAGAAGGGGTAATATCTCTTTTATAGATTTGGAGAACATATTATGACACGGATATTATTAATAGTATCCGTGTCTTTTTTGTCTGGTCTGTTTAATCTTGAAGCCCTCCAGGCTTTTGGGATAAAAAAGCTATTCTTCCTATTCATATTCAAGCCCATTCGGGCTTATTTGATAGTATCGGAAGTAGAGTAACCCAGAGGGGTTAAAATTAATAGAAAAGAACGTTGAAGCCCTCAAGGCTTCTAAGATAAAGAAGCTGTTATTTCTATGCATATTCTAGCCCATTCGGGCTTGCCAAAAAGCAATAATATCCGAAGTAAGGAAACCCCAGAAGGGTTAAAAGTGAATAGAATTAAAAATCGAAGTAATAGTCACAACCCAGAAAGGGTTGAATGTGAATTTCGACGAAAAGGATATTGAAGCCCTGCAGGCTTCCAAAAATCTTCATCTATTTGTTTTCTACTCATATTCTAGCCCATTCGGGCATACCAAAAAGCAATAATATCCGAAGTAAGGAAACCCCAGAGGGGTTAAAAGTAAATAGAATGCAAAATCGAAGTAATGGTCACAACCTTGAAAGGGTTGAAATGAAACAAAAAAAGACACGGACAAAAATATCCGTGTCTAATCTCTGCCTAAGGGCAGAAAGGTCTTAAGCTAGTGTGCTATCAAGAACAAAACCTACTCCCAAAGCTTCAAAGGGTAAGCTCCATCATTCACTAATTTCTGAATAGAAGCCTGAACGTCTGGCTTATCTTCTGGATAAGTTACTCCAAACCAATCAGAAGCTGTATCAAAAACCATACATTTTCCTACGCCTTCACCCATCATTTGACTCATGATAGTAGGAATATAAAACTCTGCCTTTGGAGCATCGTAATTTTCTTTGGCATATGTTTCAAAGTATTCTTTCGTCTTGGCAAATGCACTTGGCATAAAACCCCAGAAATTCATAGAAACAGGTGTATTTTCTCCTAAAGCTTCCGGTTCACCGTTATCTAAAAATTCTATTTGACCCGCTTCGTTTCTTAATATTTTTGTTCTTTCTACCACAGAGGTTAAGAATCCGTCTCCATCTTTTTCGCATACACCTCTAGAAACCGTTCCGTTTTCAGAAAGTGTATTTTTAACCTGATAACCTACCATCGCATGAACGTTTTGTTCTGTATTGGTAGATAAGAAATTAGCCATTGTTTTATAAGCTTCCGCTCCGTAAAAATCATCTGCATTTATAACCGCAAATGGCGTTTCGGTTTGTTCCCATGCACAAAGCATAGCATGACCCGTACCCCATGGTTTGGCTCGTTCTACATTTCCTAAAGATTCTGGAACATAACTCTGGAAGCCTTGAATAGCGTAGTCATATTCAATTTTACCAGTCAATTTTGGACCGAAGGTCTTCTCGAAATCTTCTCTTAGTTCCTCTCTGATTATAAAGACTACTTTACCAAAACCAGCTCTGATGGCATCATAAAGTGAATAATCTATAATGGTCTCGCCAGAAGGTCCAAATTGGTCCAGTTGCTTAATTCCACCATATCTGCTACCCATTCCAGCAGCTAAAATCAATAAAGTTGGTTTGCTCATTCTTGGTTTCGTAAATTGTGACGCAAAAATAGAAATCTAGAACGGACTTCTATAAATTTGAAACAATTAATCTAATTCCCTACTATGAAATTATCCTATTGGAAGCTGATATTCCTTCTGCTTCCTTTTGTGGGTTTGCATGCCCAAGACTTCCCCGCCACTTCCATGAATAAATCAGATTGGGAGGCTACTGGTGCTCAATGGCGTGATGCACTTGCCATTTCAGTACATCCTTTTGAAGACAAAATGGAGCTGACCAATGGCACAGGTATCTTATTTGTGAATGGTAAATCTGTGTTGAAATCAAAGAAAAAGTTCAATGATTATAAAATTGAATTTGAGATTTTACAAAACCCAGAGACAAAGGCCTCCTTTATTTTAGGAAATGGCTTAAAACTTAATCTAGACCAATCTGCCAACGAAAAGAATGGCAAATTTGGGAGCATTATTACTACAAATAATACAGTGCAAAAGCCAAAACAGGAAGTAAGTAAATTACCCGGATTATGGCAAAAAATTGAACTAGCCTATACTTCACCAATAAATGGTGGCTTGGCCGTACTCGAAAAAGTGGTTTTAAATGATGTTATAGTTTTTGAAAATTATATTGTTCAAAATCCAATCTTGGAACCTACCTCTATTGCCTTTGACGTTTCCAATGGATTGCTGGCAGTTAAAAATATTAAGTACATAGAATTAGGGTACAGAACACCTATCAGCATATCTAATTTGAATTATACGCTGCAAGAAACAAATGGATGGGAAAAGGAGTGGAGCCCAACGGAAACGGCCCCAATAAAAGGAAAATCGGAGGGGTTACGTATTGATATTCCTCATGATTTCAGATGGTTTTCAATAGACTATACTGGCGATATTGATGTAGCCCAAACAGATAAATATGCCATTACCATAGAATACTCAGGATTTGGTTATTTGAAAATTGATGGGAAAAAAGTGCTAGGAGCGGATGGTATGGTGAATCGTCAGCCTTTAACCGCTTTAGTTGAATTGGAAAAAGGAAAGCACAGCTTTGAGTATTTCTACAGAAGAACATGGCAAAAACCAGCTTTCGGACTTTATGTTTCAGGTAGCGATTTTAAACCTTATGGACTTCATCCTTACAAAAGCTTGCCTGCACCACAACTTCCAGGAGGAATTTTTGAAAACCCAACTGGAACACGAGCTCAAATGATTCGCTCGTTTATGGATTTCAAAGGGGAAAAGAAAACCACAACACTCTCTATTGGCACAGCAGAAAAGAAAAACTATTCTATTGACTTGGTAGATGCTTCTATGCTTTATGTTTGGAAAGGAGATTTTGCTGATGTAACAGAAATGTGGTTTAACAGAGGTGAACCTCAATTATTAAAACCTTTAGGCCAGGTAGTTACTTTATCAGGAAAGCCAAGTTTCTTCCTGGGTAAAAATGATGTCGTTCTTTTCAAAGAATACTTTATTGACGATAGAAACCTACCCACTTACCTACATACTTTAAATGGTTCGGCTGTAAGCCAAAAAATAGAGCCTGTGAAAAATGGCTTCGAATACACTATTTCGGCGGATAACAAGGATGTCAACTACTTACTGGGAATGGGTAAAAAAGTAGAGAAAGTAGGAGATACCCTGTATAGAATAGATGACTATTACATTCAATTGGCAAAGAAGGTTGCCTTAGAAATTAAAACAGAAAATGGAATTAGTTCACTTTCTGGAAAGGCAAGTGCTATTGAATCATTCAAATTAATCTGGTAAAAAAATGAAATTGTATATAAAAAATATAGGCTTAATTCTTCTGCTCTTTTGCTCTGTTTCTCAAACAATAGCTCAAGGAGTTCTAAAAACAGAAGAAGATTATTATAGGATAGAAAACATTCCTACTCCGGAAGGATTAGAAATGGAAGTAGGAGGGATGACCGTTTTACCAGACGGAAGATTGGCAACCACCACCAGAAGAGGCGATGTATGGATGATAAACAATCCATATATGATTAATAACACGCGGCCTACTTTTAGCAAATATGCCGAAGGTCTTCACGAACCACTGGGCATGAATTTTATTGATAATAAGCTTTGGGTGACGCAAAGAGGAGAAGTGACTATTTTGGAAGATGTGGACGGAGACGACCGTGCAGATGTCTATCAATCATACTATCAATGGCCGCTTTCAGGAAATTATCATCAATATTCTTACGGTCCTGTTTTGATGCCAGATGGCAAAAAACTTTTTACATTAAATCTAGACTGGATAGGGCATGGTTCCTCACAATCTAAATGGAGAGGCTGGATGCTGACATTAGACGAGAATGGAAAAATGGAACCTTGGGCTGCAGGATTAAGGTCTCCAGCTGGTTACATGGTAAATGATGTTGGCGATATTTTTTATGCCGAAAATCAAGGTGACTGGGTAGGTTCAGGCAGAATGACACATTTAGAAAAAGGAGACTTTGCGGGTAACCCAGAGAGTCTTGTTTGGTCTGGAGAGCCTAATTCTCCTGTAAAATTAAAGCCGGAGGATATTCCTGATACTGGAGAACCATTATTTGATGTAGCTCAGCGTGTGCCTGGTATTAAACCGCCGGCTGTTTGGTTTCCGCATACATTGATGGGGATTTCTACTTCAGATATTGTTCAAGATGTATCTAAAGGCAAATTTGGACCCTTTGAAGGACAATATTTTGTGGGTGACCAAGGGCATTCTACCATCATGCGAGTGGCCATGGAAAAAGTGAATGGTGTCTATCAAGGAGCTTGTTTTCCTTTTGTAGAAGGTTTTATGTCGGGTATTTTAAGAATGCGATGGGGACTAGATAATTCAATGTTTGTAGGAATGACAAGCCGTGGATGGTCAAGCACTGGGAAATCGAAATTTGGATTACAAAGACTAGTTTGGTCTGGCGAGGTGCCTTTTGAAATTAAAGCCATTAAGTCAGCATCGGACGGATTCATTATTGAATTCACTAAAGAAGCCAATAAATCAGCAGCTTTAAACCCTGCCTCTTACGATATAAAAAGCTTTAATTATAAGTATCATCACACATACGGAAGCCCAATAATCAATCAAAGACAGGTAAACATTAAAGGAATTTCACTTGCTGATGATGGTAAGTCGGTTCATGTGGCTGTAGATTCTATGCGTTTGGGTTACATATTTGGCATAACTGCCGCTGGCTTAGAAAGTGTGGCACAAGAAGAACTATTGCACAAGGTAGGCTACTTTACACTTAATTCGGTAAACAAGGCTGTTGCTGCTTTAGATTTAAGCAAATACGCCGTTACTAGTCATGAGCATCACAAAATGGATATGCCGACTAAGGTGGTGGAGATAATTTCTGAGAAACGCGTAAATACAATGCCTCTAAGCTGGAATGGCAAAGCCGATGTAAACATTACTTTGGGCACTAAACCAGGTTTAAAGTTTGACCAAACCAAAATTCAAGTTAAAGCTGGAAGTACGGTCAAAATTACCTTCAATAATAATGATGACATGCTGCACAACTTGGTGATAGTGAAACCAAATACGGTGGATTTAGTGGGGCAGAGTGCTCAAAACATGGGACTTGATGGTGCAAATAAAGGCTATATCCCAGACTCTGACAATGTGCTTTACCATACAGGTTTAATGCAACCAGAAAGCTCAGAAAGTATCTATTTCACGGCACCTTTAGAAAAAGGAGATTATACTTTTGTCTGTACCTTCCCAGGGCATTATACGCTGATGCAGGGGGTTTTGAGGGTTAGGTAGACTAAGATATTTACGAAAAATGAGAAACCTCTTAGTGAAGTTTAATCTTTACTGAGAGGTTTCTTTTGTAAATGTATCTTGTAAAAATGTTACTTGTGCATTTCTTTCCGAAGCCTTAAGTTAATAGGGGTATCCAAAATTCTAAAAAATAAGTCTTCCTCTTTCTCCATGAACTCTATTTCTATGTAGATAGCGTTCTTTAAATCAATTACATCTTCTATAATGATGCGGCCCTTTAATTTATCCAACTCCCATTTTAAATTTTGACTATTAAATTCTGGATATTCGATATCTAAATGAAAAGAATTATTCAAATCAAAGTGAAATACACTTTCTTCAAAGGCTTCTAGTGCTGCTTTTGCCTCTTCTATTTCTTTTTCATCTAGGTCATCAAAGCTTTCTAAAGTAGAACGTACTTCTACTACTTTCCATATGCCTATTAGCTTATCTTCCAGCCCAATTTGAGCATGAAGTGGAAAAGGTATTAGTAAAAAAAGACTTAGCGTAATGATATTTTTCATGAGTTCAATTCGTATAATTTGACCTTATAGTTTAATTATAGCAAGATTACCATTCAACAATCTATTTTAAAAGCATTAACTCTTTGCACCACCCATCTTTCTGCATCACCAGCTATGGATTTGTAGTTTTAATATTCAATATCGAATCTATATTTGCACATGCTTCAAATTAAAAGCTTCAAGAAGGAATATAAGGGTCATTTGATTCTTGATATTCCTTCTTTAGATATTCCTGAAGGCGTTTCCTGGTTTCAGGGTGTGAATGGTTCTGGGAAGTCAACTTTCTTTAAAGCCATTTCGGGTATTATTCCTTTTGAAGGAGCCGTGGTTTTTGATGGTCATTTAGATTTACAGAAGTCTCCCGTAGCATTCCGTCGAATTATCAATTATAGCTTCGCAGAACCCCGTTTTCCTGATTATTTGTCTGGAAAAGACATTTTAGACTATTATCAGAAAATCTACAAACCAGATAGTTCAGAAATAGAGGAATTGGTCGAGCTGTTTGGTGTGGCAGCATTCTACAAAACAGCCATAGGAACGTATTCTAGTGGTATGTTGAAGAAAATAAGCCTGATAGCCGCATTAATTGGCGAAGCCAAGATTTTAACCCTAGACGAGCCACTAACCACCATAGACAAAGAATCGCAAGAGAAATTATTAGAGATTCTGGCCAAGAAAGTAAGCCAAGAAGTCAACATCCTAATAGCCTCCCACCATAAGCTACCAGAAAGCGACCTTAAAGTGGAACATCATTTTTTAGTAGAAAGTCAAACGATTATAAAGCAAAATTAATAAACCTTATCACCCAAATACTGCCTGAAGCACGATGAAAACTCATTAAAACCGATGATTTAATACAACCTCAAGAAGATAAAGAATTTTCATTGTGCATGTTTATTTTGGTACATGGTTTTTGATTCGGTCCGACGTTTCGGGTTTTTGCCCAAACAAAAAGACAGGCCCACCCCTGTCTGCTGATTTATCTGCCGTAAGGAGGACAGGCAGGCGGCAGGAGCAACGGAAGAACAAGAATTAGTAATTGCAAAAACTAAGAATTATAAAGAAACGTTTGTCATGATTTTTGAAAATCCAAAACCCCGCCAAACGAAAACAAATGGTGTATTCCTCTATTATTATTAACATATCGCTCCTCTGGAGCTAAAACATTGCAAAAAAAACAGACATCGAGCATCTGACAACAAACACCAGACAGAAAAATAATTGATACTCCTAAAAACCATATCAAAACAATACTTCAAGCAAAACATTGCGTTTTACCTGTTCATCTTGCTCTTTGCCTTTGGTTTCTTGAGAGGAACCGAGCATGTAGCTTTTGCTAAACTCTTTATGGGCAATGCCATTTTACTTTTATGGGCTAGCCTTTTCTGGCTACTTCATGTTGTAAAAACCAGTCTTTTCTTTCATCGGACTTTAAAACTTCCTGAATATGCTTTTTTGCAAGATTTCACCCTCTTGCCTAAGTCTAAAAAGCTCTTTAACCTATCAATTTTACAGCTAAACTTAAACGCTCCATTCATAGCGTATTCTTGTTTTATGGTGGCTGTGGCATTAAAAGAAGGAGCTTTTTTAGGAATTATAGCTGTGACAGTAGCCAATCTGATTTTACTTGTATTACCCATTGCTCTAAAGTATTATAGATTGCACCATTTCATTTTCGACTTCAAGATAGATGCACTTGCTAGCAGCAGAAGCATTTTCCCTAACTGGCCCGTCCTTTACTTTTTAAGGCATCTATTACTGAAACAACCCATCTTATTCTTTAGTACTAAGTTGTATGGTTTGTTCTTCATCATTGGCGGAGCTAAACTATACTTTAGCGACGAATACGACGAAAGACTACTATTCATTTGTTGCTTAATCACCGTGGCAGGTCAATTTCCTTTAGGTAAGGAGTTTGGGCTGTTCTCAGCCAATTATATGCCTTTTGAGCGGAACATGCCCTTCAATATTTCAAACTTGCTTACACAAAGAATCTGGACTGCAAGTAGCTTAATTATTATTGACTCGTTATTTCTTGGGTATTACTGGTATGATAAAGTTGACTCAATTCACCTGATTTCTTCTGTCTTTTTTATTTGGTCTAGTATGCTCTTTTGGCTTATCTATAATTATGCTCCCAGAGCTTTTGAAGACACGCCTATGAAAGGCATCTATTTTGGAGCTATTGCCATTTGTATGCTAATAACCTTTAAAGTACCCATCATATGTTTTGCTGTTTCCATTTCTGTGCTCTCTTGGTGGATTTTGAGCAGTAATTACTTTACATTTGAGTTCACAGAGGACAATACTATATGAGAATATTTCTTTTAGCACTTTTACTTATTCCATTGGGTTCAAAATCACAACAATCCTTTAAGCTCAAAGGAGAGATAACAAACCCCAACGAGCGAAAGGTGGTGCTTACCGTTTATAGAAATTGGGTAGAAGACCCAGAAGATTATAATCTCATTCTTGACGAAAATAATCGATTTTCTTTTGAAATGGTTTTGAGTGAAATGGCCTATATAGACATAAACTACGGCTTAAACGGGGTGTTGTTTCAAGTGATAGAGCCTGGAGATGAAATTTTAATAGAATGCGATGCTCAAGATTTCTACGAGACTTTTTTACCCTCAGGAGTTGGAAGTGGTAAATGGATGTATTATTTGAACCATCGGAAAAAATTTGAATTAGTAACCGACGCTGAGAAAGAATTGTATTCATACCTAAAAGAAGGTCCAGAAGTCTATGGTGGTAAGCTTAAAAAGCTTCAGCGAGAGCAGTTAGCCCTACTAGATAATTTTAGACCGAATATATCAGAGGACTTTTTCAGGCTTAGAAGGGCGGATATAACGGGCAGGATAGACCAATTTTATTTAGACTACCTCATTTCAAATGACATGCTCAATATGGTCATGAATAATTTTGAATTAAAAACCATCAACCAAGATCTGCAAAACAAGTCTTTCGAATATGGCTTTTTTGTTGAAAGTCTTTTAGAAGCTTATAAGATAAGTATAAATAGTAAACAGGATGATGGCATCCTAAACGACTATACTTTTTTGAAGTACTCTTTTACCAAGGATTTAATAGGTAAGCCCATTGCCGAAAGGCTCATTGCCCATAAAATAAATGCAGATTTAGATATCAATGGTTATACCACTGAAAACGAGACTGCCCTTAGAGATTTTTTGGGATTTGGAAAAATTGAGATATACCAAAAATTCCTATCTAATAAAATGTCAATTTTTAAAGGCAAAGCTTTGGGAGGCCCTGCCCCAGATTTTACTTTGACAGATACTGATGGGCAAAATTTTTCGTTGAAGGATTATAAAGGAAAAAACCTATTAATGGTCTTTTGGGCTTCATGGTGTGATCCTTGCCTCAAAGATCTGACATACTTACCCATTGTAGAAAATTATTTTAAAGACCGAAAAAATTTGAGTTTGTTAAATATTGCTGTGGATACACCAGAAGATTTTGCCCTTGTGGTTTCAAAAGGAAAAGCCGCAAGCAGAACCACCAGAGTAAACCCTAACAGTGTTTTTCTTAAAAACTACGGCATTAATACCATTCCTAGTTATGTATTAATTGACCAAAATGGAAACTGGTCGGAGGACAAACTTATAGAGCCTTCTTTTGATGAGGGAAGAGGATTAATTAAACAACTGGAAACCATTTTTTCTAAGAACTGATACTAACCATAACTTGAATTGAAAAAGATATTACTGCTTTCTGCTATTTTAATGGCCAATTGCTGCTTGGCCCAAACCAACTTTTCACCCAGAACTTTCGTTAAGGAATGTAAGAGATATAAAGGAACGCCCTACAAATTTGGAGGTAATGATAAACGTGGTATAGATTGTTCAGGAGTAATTCACAATGCTTTTACCGCTTTAGACGTTTCTTTCCCTAGGGTATCCTATCAGCAGGCAGAAGTTTTTAGAACCATAAAGCTTAATAGAGCTAGAAAAGGAGATTTGCTCTACTTCAAAACCGCAGGAAGTAGAATAAATCATACCGGCGTGGTGATTAAGAAAAGGGGTAAAAAGAAGTTGATGTTTTTACATGCATCCACTTCTGGTGGGGTGAGAATAGATAATTTGCGTTCCAAATATTGGGAACCTAAATTTGTTAAGATCACCCGACCCATTGAATATTCGAAATAGGTACCATCAGATGTGAGATGTTTATCAAACTTTAACCAATGATTAAAAGAGTAAAAATAGGCCTAGTCCTCACTTTATTGTCTTATGGTGCATTTGCACAGTCGCAGTATTTTGGTCAGAATAAGCCACGCTACAAGAAAATAGATTTTAGAGTTCTTCAAAGTCCACATTACGAGCTTTACCATTATTTTGATGATAAAGAGCAGGCGAATCAATTGATGATAAACTCTGAGCATTGGTATAAACTGCATCAAGAGGTTTTCAAACTGGCTTTTATTGAGCCTAATCCCTTGATAATATACAAGAATCATCCTGATTTCCAGGAAACAACTGCCATTGGCGGACAAATAGGCGAGGGGACTGGTGGTGTTACAGAGGGTTTGAGAAACCGGGTTGTCATGCCCATGATGTATACCAAAAGACAAACGGATCATGTTTTAGGACATGAGTTGGTTCATGCTTTTCAGTATAAGACCATGACCTATGGCTCTGATTCCACCTCATTGTCCAGCATCGGAAATTTACCTTTATTTATGGTAGAAGGTCTGGCAGAGTATATGTCTATTGGTAGAGACGACTCCCATACCGCTATGTGGATGAGGGATGCCGTAGAAAGTGGCGACATTCCGACTATTGAAGAATTAGTTACCAAACAGTATAAGTATTTCCCTTATAGATGGGGTCAGGCATTTTGGGCGTATGTAACAGCCACTTACGGAGATGATATCATCAGACCATTGTTTAAAGAAACAGCTATCTATGGTATTGAGACCGCTTTTAAAAGAACGCTCAGTATGGACTTAGACAGGTTCTCTGCCAAGTTTAAGCAGTCTTTAATCGATGCTTACAAACCCCTTAGAGAAGGAACAGAGATAGCACCTAGGGGAACCGTTTTAGCCTCAGAAAAAACGGGAGGTGAAATGAACGTTTCTCCTACCATAAGCCCTGACGGCAAGTATATTGCTTATATTTCTTCTAAAAATGTACTTTCCCTAGACATTTTTATAGTGGATGCTGAAACGGGCAAAACCATTAAGAAAATCTCTTCGAACTCTTTTGCTGGTCATGTAGATTCTTACAGTTTTATAGAAACAGCCGGAACATGGTCACCAGATAGTAAAAACTTGGCTATCGTAGTTCAATCCAAAGGGCAAAATAAACTGAGTATTATAAATGCTGCTAACGGGAGCAAAAAGACCTATGGCATTAAAGGGGTAGACGCCTTTTCTAATCCAGCGTGGTCTCCAGACGGAAATACCATCGTGGTTTCTGGTCTAGTAGAAGGTAATTCAGATTTATATTCATTTAATCTGAAATCTAAAGAAGTGGTAAATCTGACCAATGACGAGTTTTCAGATATTCAACCCAGCTGGTCGGCAGATGGAAGATACGTTTATTTCGTTTCTGACAGAAATGATGGATATATAAGATTAGAGAAAGCCAACCTAAGCATTAATAGAATTGAAATGTCCACAAGAAAAGTGGAAAATTTCGACATTTTTAAAGGAGCAGATAATTTCAATCCAGTTTCTGACCCCACCGGCGAAAACATTGTTTTCTTATCCGACAGAGATGGTTTTAGGAACTTATATAAGTACAATATTGCCTCTAGAAATCTGACTAAGCTTACTAATTTCTATACGGGCGTTAGTGGTATCACCATGTTTTCGCCTGCTTTAAGCATGGCCTCCGAAAATGGCGATATTGCCTATTCTTACTTCTTAGATGGCTCTTACAGCATTTTAAAAGCCAAACCTAGCGATTTGCTCAATGAACCAGTTGAAAATACGGTTAACAAACTGGCGGGAAAGTTGGCACCTTTAGATTGGAAAGATGGGAGAGACTTGGTTCAAACGAATCTGAACAAACAGGGTTTGGTTTCGAGGACAAGAACAAGTACGCTTCTTGAGAAATCCTACAAGCCATATTTCAAGCTCGATTATTTGGCCAATTCTGGTCTTGGGGTTTCTACATCAAGATTTGGTACGGGAGTTGGAGGCGGAATTACCGCCCTTTTCAGTGATATGCTAAACAATAACCAACTTTCTGCCACCGTAGCTCTCAATGGAGAAATACAAGACTTTGGAGGGCAGTTTTTCTATTTGAACCAGAAAAATCCTTTACAATTTGGAGCTTCTGTATCACACATTCCTTATCAGTTTTTGATAGGATATGAAACTGAGATTTTGGATACGTTAGGACAAAGTGGAAACATAGATTACTATAACGCCATATTAAATAGGCAAATAGCCCGAATATTCATTGATGATTTTTCTGTTTTCGCTTTTAGACCTTTAAGTAAAACAAAAAGGTTAGAAATAGGGGGCTCAGTGGCATTCTATTCTGCCAGTGTTAAAGAATATCCAGAATATGCCAGGATAGGTTTAAGCCCAACAGGTTATTTAGCTGATTATTACTCTTTAGGGTCCGATAGACCGGTAAAACTAAATAGGTCAGAATATCCCGACAATTTTCAGTTTGAGCCATTTAATTTAAATAGTGTATACGCTGCTTTTGTAGGAGATAATGCCACTTTCGGGACAGTTGCTCCACTTAATGGACATAGATATAGATTTCAGGTTGGGCAGTATTTTGGTTCTACCAGTTACACAGATGTACTCATTGACGCTAGAAAATATCAGTTCCTGAAACCAGTAACATTAGCGGCGAAGTTTCAATATAACGGAAGATTGAACCCCAATAATCTCGATTTACTAAATCAAATAAATCCACTGTATCTGGGCTATCCATGGTACATGCATGGGTTTTATGGTAAAGCCTTTTCAAAACAGCAGGCAGACGGCCAAATTACCCAACAAGCACTTTCTGGGGAGCAACTGGCCGTCGCTAACTTTGAAATTAGACTACCATTTACAGGACCTGAGCAAATTGCCTTAATCCCGTTCAATTTTGTTCCTAGCGATTTAAACTTCTTTATGGATGCTGGAATGGTTTGGTCCAAAGAAAAGAAAATAGGAGAGGTCAGCACATTCCCAACCATAGGAAACTCCGTCATAGATTTTAAGAACGACTTAATCGTAACCACGGGACTTAGTTTAAGAATTAACGTCTTGGGTTATCTCATTCTTGAACCTTATTTTGCTTTACCATTTTATAATGGCGGAAAAAAACCTGTCGTTACTGGAGTAAACTTTATGATTCCTGGATGGTAATTTTAAAAGTTCTATTATATTTGCGACCGTAATAGAGAAACTACTCTTTTAAAGATTTAGAAAGTGTCGTTTTAAAAGGGAATTAGCTCTCCCGATAGTTATCGGGAGGCAGGCGTTTGACACATATTTGGGGAATTAGCTCTCCCGATAGTTATCGGGAGGCAGGCGTTTGACACATATTTGGGGAATTAGCTCTCCCGATAGTTATCGGGAGGCAGGCGTTTGACACATATTTGGGGAATTAGCTCTCCCGATAGTTATCGGGAGGCAGGCGTTTGACACATATTTGGGGAATTAGCTCAGTTGGCTAGAGCGTTTGACTGGCAGTCAAAAGGTCGCAGGTTCGATTCCTGTATTCTCCACACCTATCACCTATGACCTGGTCAGCGTGATTTTTTTTTATTCTCACCATGGTTAATTCGTGGTGAGTTTTTTTTTAATATAGCCTATTGTTTCGTTATAACTATAATGATAGTAAATCAGGAATAGTAACTTCACCGACATCCCTATGAAAAGAAACAAAGACGGTTCGCTAATTTTTACTTCGAATAGTAAATTTAAACTGCTTCAGCACGACCTGAGTTCTCCATCTCGGGTAGACACGTTTTTTGTGCCTTATGAAATAGTAACACTTTATACCGACAAAGGCACCGAAATAGAAGCTTTAAAGTATGTGGAGAGCAATGCCCTTTATTTAGAAATGGATTCAAAAAAGGGTGGTGATTTGGTCTACAAGAATTTTGTCGACTATGAGTTTGACGAAATACCGCAAAACAGGCATTTCTCTTTTAACTGTCACGGTAAAACCTTTTGTGATTCAGAATTTTGGCTAGATAAACCAGAGATGGTGGAACAGATAGTAAATGAGGAGTATAAATATTCCGAATTCAATCCAGAAAATAACAACTGTGATGCCTTACTGCTCTATTTAGATAATTCACTGGTGCACTCCGTGAGCATTAATAATAAGAACGAAGTTTCAGGTAAAAACGGAACGCTAGATACGTGTTTTGAAACCTCGGTAACGGAATTTTTACGTTTTACAGCTTATGAATACGACAAGATTTTGATTTTAGAGAAAACATACAAACCTACTTTTGAAAGCAAGTATGCCATTTTGACGCCCAATTGAGAAATGTCAGATTAAAAAAGGCAGGTCCCATTTTAGATGAGACCTGCTTTTTTAACCTATCTATAGGCCTGTAATTGCTCAATTAAAGCATTGTTCTCTTTTCCTTTCCCTACGGTTATTCTTAAACAGTCATCGCAGAGTACCACATTTGTTCTGTCTCTAACAATTATCTTTTTCTCAATCAGATAGTTAAAGATAGATTTTGCATCCTTAAATTTAACGAGCAATTGGTTTGAATCTGATGGATAAATATGTCTTACAGACTCCAACTCTATCAATTTCTTGTAGAGTTTAAATCGCTCTTCTAGTATTTTCTCTACAAACTTATCTTTTTTGCTTTCGTTATCTAAAACCTCTAAAATAAGTTTTTGAGATACTAAGTTTAAGTTATAAGGATATTTAATCTTATTTAAAATCTTAATAAGATCTTCGTGAGCAAAAGCCATTCCTACCCTTAATCCAGCCATGCCCCAGGCTTTTGAGAAAGTTTGGAGTACGACCAGATTCTCAAACTCACCTAGGCGTCCAATAAAAGATGGCTGCGTAGAGAAATCGATATAGGCCTCATCTATGATCACCAGACATTTTGGATAAGCTCTTAAAAGGCTTTCAATAGCACTGACATTAATAAGATTGCCCGTTGGATTATTAGGCGAACAAACCCATATGGCTTTGGTTTTATCATCTACTTTGGAAGCAATATCCTCCAAATCTAACTGAAAGTCTGGCGTTAAATTACTTTTTCGAGCCTCTACTTGCTGAATATCTGCACATACTTGGTACATACCATAGGTAGGCGGTAGCAGCAAAATATTATCTTCTTTCGGCTCGCAAACAGTTTTAATAATAAGGTCTATGGCCTCATCGGAGCCATTTCCTAGAAATATTTGCTCAGGTCTGGCTCCTTTAAGCCTACCCAATTTTACTTTAATTTCCCTTTGATAAGGATCTGGATACCTATTTAGGTTTTTACCAGCCACCGAACCATATGGATTTTCATTGGCATCAAGAAAAATACCTTCCTTTCCTGTATACTCATCTCGTGCAGAACTGTACGGTTTAAGCTCTAAAAGGTGCTTTCTTACCAAAAGATTTATTATCGACATATTAAATGATTATGCTCATAACTCGAGCGTGACAAACATCATGTGCAAACATACAAAGCCCTGTGAATTCTTTTTCTAATTTTGTGCTGCAAAAATACTGACAATGATGGATAGAAAAGAAATAGAGGACTTTTTTAAAGATTTACAGGACGAAATATGTCAATCTTTAGAAAAAACGGATGGAAAAGCGAAGTTTCAAGAAGACATTTGGAGCCATAAAACGGGTGGGGGAGGAAGAACTCGCTTAATTCAGAACGGTCATATTTTAGAAAAAGGGGGCGTTAACTTTTCGGCCGTTGAAGGACCACTGGGGGAGGATATGAAAAAGGCCTTAAAAATAGAAGATGACGCCGACTTCTTTGCAACTGGCGTTTCCATCGTACAGCATCCTAACAGCCCTATGGTTCCCATCATTCACATGAATGTAAGGTACTTTGAACTTTCTAACGGAACATACTGGTTTGGTGGGGGGATAGACCTGACACCACATTATTTAGATGCCGACCAAGCCAAATGGTTTCACGAGCAGCTAAAAACAGTTTGTGATAAGCACGACCTAAACTTTTACGCAGACTTTAAAAATAGAGCCGACGACTACTTCTATTTATCTCATAGAGAAGAAACCAGAGGCGTTGGAGGTATTTTCTTTGACCATCTCAACGAAAAAAGTCTAGCGATGAGTAAAGAGCAGATATTCAAATTTGTAAAGGATGTGGGACGCATTTTTGCTCCTATATACACACATCTCATGGCCATGAACGCCGAAAAGACCTTTACCCAGAAAAACAAAGACTGGCAATACTTACGTCGTGGTAGGTATGTAGAGTTTAATCTTGTGTGGGACAGAGGCACCAAATTTGGTTTAGTGACCGGAGGCAGAACAGAATCCATATTAATGAGCCTTCCACCGCAAGCCAATTGGGAGTATTGCCATGAAGTAGAAAGTGGATCTCATGAAGAGTTAACACTGAACGCCTTAAAAAAAGGTATCAACTGGGTATAAGCAACTCAATTAAAGTTTAAAGCAGACAAATCCCAGCTTTGGCTGGGTGCTAAATAAAGAAAGCCCTTTTCTATTGATAAAGGGCTTTCTATGTTATTATGAAATAACTGCCCAGTGCCTAAGCCTTGAGGTAAAAGACTGTCTTTGGTCGCGGTATATTGAGCTATGGCGTTTAAGCCTACATTGGACTCTAAAGCAGATGTAATCCACCAACCAATGTTTTTCTTTTCACAAAGCCCCATCCATTCATCAGTATTTCTAAATCCTCCTAATAAGGTCGGTTTAAAAATCAGAAACTGAGGCTTTATCAAGTTTAATAACTCATTTCTAGAATTTCCATTTATGCCAATAAGTTCTTCGTCTAAGGCTATTGGAACAGGCGTAGAACCACATAAGGCAGCCATTTTTTCCCATTGATTGGCTTTTATAGGTTGTTCTATGGAATGGATATCGAGTTTCGACAGGACTTTTAAAACTTCATGTGCTTCACTTTCTTCAAAACCGCCGTTGGCATCCACCCTTAAGGTCAACTCGTCTTTGGGGAAGTTGGAACGGATACTTTGAAGGAGTTTATACTCCGTATCAAAGTCAATGGCACCAATCTTCATTTTTAGGGTTCTAAAGCCTGCTTTAAGCTTTGACACTATCTGCTGACTCATAAAAGCCTCATCACCCATCCAAATAAGCCCATTTATTTCTAAGTCGCTTTTACCCTGACTGAAAGCATTGTCAAAAAGTAAGCGTTTACCACCGTTTCTTAAATCATAAAGGGCCATTTCAAAAGCAAACCTTATAGAAGGCCAGCGATGAAATAACTCCGAATGAATGGCTTCTATAAGCTCTTTTTCTGTAAGGCTTTCGCCATTAAACTTATCTATAAAGATTTTAAGATAATCCTCAAACTGCGGTTTATAATCTACCGAGAGACCCTGCAAAGGTGCTGCTTCGCCTAAACCAAATATTTCTGGATTGCTTTCATCAAACAATTTTATAAAGTAAGTATCCTTGGTCTTAAGAATACCACGAGAAGTACCGGCGTCAAATTTAAAATTTAACGTATGTTTGCAATAGCTGGCTTTGAGTGTCATATTTTATCAAAAATCGAAATTACATAATTGAAAAGGTTTTTTAAGACTTTCTTGTTCCCATTTGCCATTCTTTATGATGTCATCACCAGAATCAGAAATTTTCTTTTCGATCAAGGATTATTCAAAACTTATGTGCCTCCAGTTTTCAGTTTAGGAGTTGGAAACCTAAGCGTTGGCGGCACAGGGAAAACGCCTTTCATTTCTTTTTTAATTGAGGCCTTTGAGGGACAAAAAATAGCGGTGCTTAGTCGCGGTTATGGAAGAAACACCAAAGGCTACCTCGCCATAAATAAAGAGGCCACTCCAGATACCGTGGGAGACGAAATGTACATGCTCTTTCAAAAGCATCAAAGTGCGGCCAGGTTCTTTGTTTGTGAAAACAGAAAAACGGGCGTAGAAAACTTACTCGCCGCCTATCCAGATACAAAAATTATTCTTTTTGATGACGTCTTCCAACACAGGCATGTAAGTCCACAATTACTCATATTATTAACCACCTACGCCGCCCCATTTTTTAAAGATTACCTCCTGCCTTTTGGTAGATTAAGAGAGGCTAGAAAAGGAGCAAGACGAGCAGATCTGGTGGTGGTGACCAAATCGCAACGGGCTGATACTGAAACAAAAAAAGGCTTTGAGCAGAAAATCGTCCAATTTATTCCAGAACATACCCCTGTATATTTTAATTATCAAGCATTTGACGCTCCGTCTAACATTTTCGACAAAAAGCTAAAAAGCGGTGAAAATGTGAAGGTTATATCAGGAATCGCCGACAATGAATCTTTCGCTTTTGAACTGAGTAAACAGTATCAGCTAGCAGAAAAACACTTCTATGCTGATCATCATCATTATCAAAAAGGGGAAATACTGGCTATTCTTCATGCCGAACCGTCTATGCCTATTGTCACTACAGAAAAGGATTTCGTCAAAATCAAATTCCTCTTATCGGTGGAACAATTAGCATTATTTTATGTTTTGAAACTTACTTCAAAGTTTTCTGAAAAAGAATCTGAGTTTTTAAGAAAAATTATGACAGATTTTAAAAGCTTTCAAGACAGAAAGGGTTCTTTAAATAATGGCTAAATTTGCCTCGAAATCAATAATACTTAATGAATAGCAGTCGCATTCTTTTGTTTCTTGGGCTTTTAATTCCTGCTTTAGGACATTCACAAATTTTGGATGATAGTACCAAACAGGTTTACGGACCAACGAGCACCGGTTATTTGTTTGAAAGAAACTTTCTTGCAGACGATACCACTCTTATTCATCCAGATACCTTAATAGATGGATTTAGGTTCATGACCATCAATAAGGCCAATGGCTTTTTATGGCAGGACCTTGGAAACGAAGGCACCGCAGCAAGATCCATGTTATTCGTATCGCCTACCAATGCCTTCACAGAAACGGGTTTAAAAGCTTTTAGTGATTTTTATGCCCCAAAGGTCTCGGAAATAAAATATTATAATACCAGATCTCCATACACCGATATGGCGTACCTTCAAAGCTCTAACGGGCTTATGAATGTAGGCTTTACACATACTCAAAATATTAAACCAAACTGGAACCTCGCCTTAAGCTCTCATAGAATAGCGTCTTCCAAGCAGTATTCTGCCAGCACCAGTGAAGATAGGCTGATAGACCACTGGGATGTTACCTTTAGTACCAATTATACCTCAGAAAATAAAAAGTATACCTTTCTAGGTGCCTTTATTCATTTTAACCACAAACAAAAAGAGCAAGGTGGTATTCAGCCCCGTGACGGCGTAGATTTTATTGACAAGTCTAACTTGGACAGAAATTATAATACCAGTTATCAGCAGCTTTTAAGTGGTGTGGAGTCTCGTGAAAGATGGAATAACTATCATGTTTATCACCAGTACAAGCTTTCTAAGGAAATTCAGGTCTTTCACACCTTTGACTTAGAAAGGCAGAAATACTTTCATTCAGATACGCTGATTAGTCAAAATTATGAAGCGGGTCTTTATCCAGACACCGTTTTAGCAGAAAAGAGCAGAACCTACTACCTGTTCAATAATATTCAAAACAGGTTTGGCTTTAAGGGCTTTTACAAAGGTTTTAAATACAATGTAGGCATTACAAACAGAATTTATAGTTATGCCGCCCTGCATAATGGGGATAAGGCGGAGCCTCAAACCGAGTTTTTGGTGGGCGGAAACGCAGGATACTGGTTTGCAGACAGTAGCAATTATCTAAATACAGATTTCTATTTGGGTTTTGGTGATAAACCTAATATTTACTTACACTCAAAACTTAGATTCAAAGGATTTGACTTGGGTTTTAAATTTATCACAAAACCCGCATACCTATTTTATCAGAACTTTAGCAGCCCTATGCTGTCTTGGGAAAACAGCGATTTTAAAAACGTAACACATACAGAGGCTTCAGGGAAATACCTTTTCAAAGGCGAGAAAGCATGGTTTGAACCCAGTGCCAAGATAAATCTGGTGAGTAATCATTTGTACTTTGACCAAAATTTAAGCCCTAAACAGCTGTCTTCTGAGGCTTTCATATATAGCTTAAGTCTGGCGGCAGGTATTCAGTTAAACAACTTCAAGGTATCCAACAAAATTATTCTTTCTCAAGCAGATAATAAGGATGTGTTCAGAATTCCAAGTGTCATCAATAACACCAATCTGGAATTTCATCTTTTTTACGCCAATGTACTACATGTGTATCTAGGGTCTGATATATATTATCGTTCTGCTTATAAAGGAGATGCTTATTCGCCGACTTTAAGAGGCTTTTATCTGCAAGATACGCAGCCAGTTTGGGGCGTGCCCGTGGCAGATATCTATACCAATTTCGTAGTAAAAAGAGTTAAGTTGGCCTTTAGCTTTAATTTCATTAACCAGGGGCTGCCTAATAATGGCTTTTATACCAGTCCAGATTATTTGGCCATGGCCAGAACCTTCTTTATAAAAGTAGATTGGCCGCTGTTCGACTAAATTTCTTCTAACAGAGATTGAAAGTAAAGATATTGACCAGCATACTTAGCATCTAGCAAGCTTAGAAATTTGATTTTATGCTGCTCTTCTATACCGTTATGGATATCCATATCCTTAAGGAATATTTGAACGGAAATATTCTGTCCTCCAGTCTCTATCTCTGAAATAAGTTTGAATGCTTTCACATCATTAACACCCTCTATCTCTAATAAGAAAGGGATAACATCTTGTTTTAAGCTACGCTCAAACAAAAGAGCATGTGAATACTCTACGCTAAAAGTAAAACTTGATAAAATCAATGATATTATTTGATTGGAGCTGGCTTAAGAATAATATGCTCCGCAGTGAAATACGCACCAAAAAGAATACAAGTGTATAAAATGTCACCAAACAGCATGTTTCTGAAGAAAGGAATTCCAGCGGTATAAGAAGCCAAAATACCCGTCATATTATGCGTGTATCCTTGAAAATCGTTTGCGGCACTAGCCACAGGATAGAAAAAAGCGAAATTGGTTAGTAAAAAGAATGCAACGGCACCAGCTACAGAACTAAATACAATCTTTAGTAAGGATATCTTCTTTAAAAGAGCAAACCCTATTAAAGCAATGCATAAATAACCAGAATAAACTAACCAAGTACCAGAATGAAAGCCGTATCCTGTATTCAGGTGAATAAGGGCATCACTAGAAACAATCGCTATCAAAGGAACAATTATCTTCCATTTACCCTCAAAGGCAAATACAGAAAATAGTATTACAGCCGTTATAGGAGTAAAATTCATTGGATGAGACACCAATCTTGATAGGGCTGCAAACACCACCAAACAAATAGCAGTTATAATAAGTTGTTTATTTTTCATCATTATTCACGTTTGCACAAAAATAGTACTTGTATTATGAGAAATCAAGTATTCAAGCTAGAGGCATTTAATTATATTTGTAATCAAACTCATTGAGAGAAGCTTTGTCGAAACAATTCTATGCTCTTTTTATTCTCCTAACTTCTTTTGAGCAACTTAAAGCTCAGAACTTTTTAGGCATTGGTTCTAGCAATTATGCTGGAACGCATGGCGTGATGTTAAATCCCGCCAATGCCGTAGATTCCAGATATCAGGTCTATATCAACCTGGCAGCCGCGGGTACAGAAATACATAATAACTATGCCAGATGGAACGCTCCCTATTCCTTATTTAGGTTAAGTAGCGGAACGGTGAATGCCAAATACCGCTCTGATATTTCTGGTAAACCCATCTGGCGACCAGACTATTATAAATTCACCAAAGCCAATAGTGCCAAAGCTTATATCAATACCGAGATACGCGGGCCTGCTATTCAGTTTAGTTCGCCAAAACACGGTGTAGGTATAGCCGCTGGCGTACGGTTTAGACTCCTAAATTCCTTTGGAAATACTTCGACGAACATTGCCACAGCCATTTTAACAGGAACTAAAAATCCAGTCTTGCACAACCAGACGTTCCGTAATGAGACCTTTCAAATGAACGTAGGGGCTTTTAATGAGTTCTTTGTGAGTCTTGGTAAAGTCATAAGACAGGATAATGAGAATTTTCTTAAAGTAGGAGCTACCCTTAAAAGGGTCACCAGTAACCTAAGCTTAAATCTGGTGGGCGAAGGCGTGGATTATTTGATTGAGCCTGCTCCACCGAGTAATAAATATCAAAATATTACGGTAGATAAAACCAAGGGGACATTTTTCCATGCCTCGCAAAATGCCGTTCCGTCTTTTTCTTGGATGCTGAACGAAATGACCTCGCTCAATGGAGTAGGAGCTGGTTTTGCGGGTGATATTGGTTTTGTTTTTGAAAAAAGACCGAATTATTCCAGACAAAGATATAAGTACAAGCGGGCTTACATTCCAGACCCAAACATCAATAAATACAGTTATAAAATAGGGGTAGCACTTCAGGACATCGGTTTTGTAAAATATGCCGACCCACAACTGGTGCAGGTAGGGCAGGTAGACAGCCAAAATGACTTTATTCCGCCGGCTACTTTTTATCAACTAACTTCTACAGACGAGTTTATCCAAGACTTAGAAGAAGTGTACTCACTAGACCCATCTACCTACTTGAATTCTTACCGGATTTTTATGCCCGCTACTCTGGTTATTCATGGCGACTATCTAGTGAGAGAAGGATTTTATGTCAGTGCTGTTTTACGGCAGTTTCTTCTGGGTAAAAGCAAGCTAGGCCCTGTGGGGTTTTCTGGCTTAAGTATCATTCCTCGTTTTGAAAAGAAAAACCTCGAAGTCAGTTTTCCTGTATCCTTAGATAACGACTACCAAAACTTCAATTTTGGAGCTTCACTGAGAGCAGGACCCTTGTTCTTTGGTTTTGATAATGTGACAGGTGTCTTGGGTTTAGGAAAACCTCGAGGCCTTTCTGTACATGCTGGATTAAGCCTATTTTTAGGTCATAAACGTCCTAAAAACAAACTTATGGACTGCCCTGTTCTTCAAGAAAGTAGTTTTAGTTTGAAAGATTGGCTGAAAAGACGGAAGTAAAAAGAGCTGGAAAACACTATTAATGTATGGGTCCTGGTTTGGAGCCCCAGCGGCATCACATTTATATTAAATCTCACTTGGCTCGGCTTTTAACTTAGCAGGAATGTTCATCAGCCTTAATTTGACAAAAAGAACATTCTTTCAAACCAGAGGTTTGAAAGCCTTAAACTACGCCGCTAGCATTCGAGAGCTCTGATTCATTTGAAATGTACTTTATCAAATGGGCATAAAAAAGCCCGTATTTCTTGAATATCAAGAACATACGGGATTTTGTGACGATGAGGAGAGTCGAACTCCTATGGGCTAAGCCCACCAGCCCCTCAAGCTGGCGTGTCTACCAATTCCACCACATCGCCGAAGAGGCTGCAAATCTAAAAAATCATTTAATAAGTTTTCTATCAATTCTTATCAATTATCCAAAAATCACTCTTTTTGCCGAATTGTATTTTCCCGTTGATCAATAATCTCAACCAAATATCCTTTTCTCCTATCACATTTACTCTACTGCCTTCTGCCAGGTTGGAGCTCACGTCTGCACCCGCAGATGGAGCCTCCCGCAAGTAAATGTTTTGGTGTTTCACGATACCATGTCTAAAGTAGCCGTCTAAGTTTAGAATGGCAAAGCTCCCAAAGACCAAAAAGACGAAGCTCAATTTATGTCTTAAAGCGGTTTCTTCTCCTTTAAATCTTTTCAGCAGCAATACATAAAAACTGTAACTCACTATCAATATAAAGGCCATGCTGATCCATAAATAGTATCTTTCATAAATGAGTAAGATAAAATTAAGATCGCTTCTTCCATAACCATTAAAAGAGTTTTCTTCCGCCATTTTATTTATTTTAGAAAAAGTATTTTCCGACGGGTTCAGGTGAAAATATTCGCTTAAATAATAGATGGCCCTTGGAAAATCTCCTTTTTGCTCGTTAATGAATGCCAGTTTTAAGAAACAATTGCTCCTGTTTATGGAATGTTTGGCCAATAACTCTTCATAAAGGATAGCAGCCTCATCGTAGTTTTTATTCTTAAATAATGAATCTGCTTTCTTTGTAAATTGCCCTTGTCCTTTACTGTCAGCCACTTGTATTATGAGTATAAAAAAAAGTATGAAATATTTCACAGACGGACTTGGATGTTTAAACAGAACGTTATACTTTTGCATCGCATTTGAGGGAAACGGTATGAGATTCTGCAAATGTAAAGAGAAAAAATTGATTCCGTAGCTCAGTTGGTAGAGCAATACACTTTTAATGTATGGGTCCTGGGTTCGAGCCCCAGCGGGATCACAAAAGCCACCATTTCGGTGGCTTTTTTTGTTATATAGCACTTTAAGTTATGGCAAGAAAGAAAACAAGAAAAGTCATTAACGAAATTGAAGTTCTCGATTTCGCAGCGGAAGGAAAATGTCTTACCAAACACGATGGTGAGGTCATATTTATAACCACGCCCAATGTAGCCCCTGGAGACATTGTTAAACTTCAGGTTAACAGAAAAAGAAAGTCATTTTCGGAAGCCATCGTGCTGGAGAGAATCAAAGACTCTCCTGGACGTATTGAACCGTTTTGCTCTCACTTTGGAGTTTGTGGCGGCTGCAAATGGCAACATATCCCTTATGAGGCTCAGCTTGCCCAAAAGGAAAAACAGGTTAAAGATCAGCTGGTTAGGCTCGGTAAAATTGACGTCTCTAACTTCAAACCGATCTTAGCTTCAGAAAAAACCCGTTTTTATAGAAATAAATTAGAATTTACGTTTTCCAATACCAGGTGGTTAACGGCTAATGAAATAAGTTCTAGCAACGATTTAGGCAATAGAGACGCCCTTGGCTTCCATATCCCTAAGCGTTTCGACAAGGTTTTACCAATAGATACTTGTTATCTACAAGATGACCCTTCTAACGACATCAGACGCTTTTTTGACGAATACGCCAGAAACAGCGATGAGGCCTTCTATGATCATGTCAAGCATGAGGGCTTTTTCAGAACTTTGATGATAAGAACATCATCTACCGGAGAAACCATGGTGGTAATGCAGTTTGCCAAAGACGATGTCAGTTTAATAGAAGCCTGCTTAGCAGCTCTGGTAGAGAAATTCCCAAATTTAACTTCTGTCAACTATTTCATCAACCAGAAAAGAAACGACAGTTACCAAGACTTGGACGCTGTATTTTTCTACGGAAAGCCATACATAGAAGAAGAGATGGAGGGCTTGAGGTTTAGAATAGGCGTGAAATCTTTTTATCAGACCAATTCAGAGCAAGCCTACGAGCTTTATAAAGCCACAAGGACTTTTGCCGATATAGGCCCAGAAGACGTGGTTTATGATCTTTATACCGGAACGGGCACGATAGCCAACTTCGTAGCCAAAAACGCTAAGAAAGTGGTAGGTGTGGAGTATGTAGAAGATGCCATCAAAGATGCCGAAGTTAATTCTCGTGAAAATGGCATAGGAAATACAGTTTTCTATGCAGGAAACATGAAAGACGTTCTTAATGAGGCCTTTATTAAAAAAGAGGGATTGCCTAGCGTTGTCATCACAGATCCACCAAGAGCAGGAATGGATAAAGAGGTGGTGGAAACTTTATTACGTATAGCAGCAGACAGAATCGTTTATGTGAGTTGCAATGCAGCTACACAGGCCAGAGACGTACAGCTTTTATCAGAAAAGTACGATGTAGCCGTGGTTCAGCCTGTAGATATGTTTCCGCATACCCATCACGTGGAGAATATCATCAAGCTTACTTTAAGAAAATAGATTTTTGGTGTGAACTTGCTTTATGCATTAGGCAATCTCTCGATTTTATCGGGACCGTAGTAGCTATATTGCTTCCTATCGGCAAGCTCAATGTAGGCGTAAACCCAATTAAACTATTTATAATAATTCCCCAACGCATAACCTAGGTATAAGAAATCTCTTAGTTGCTCCCAGCTAAAATTCGTTGGTCTTGATTTTAAAGCAAAATCAAGACTAACGATTACTTAAAGTATTGGTGCATAAAGGTTCAACTATATCCTCTAAGTTGAACTCAGCTAATTCCAGAAAACGGACAGATAAAATAGTGTTAATCCACAGTGGATAAGTTCCATCTTTTGCCTGAAATCTAAGGTATATACGTAGTTTACCCACAAATGAGGTATCCACATAGGTGTTTTTAAGTAAATCGTTCTAAATGAAGGCCTTAATTTTAGAAAGGTACGTCATCATCTGGCCCAACTTTTTTCAATGGATCGTCTTTTGAAAGCTCATTAGCCTTACTTAACATGGTTGGAGGAGACCAGCTATCAAAATGACTGGTGTCTCCAGCACCTCCAGGAAGCGTTATTTTCCCATAATCGGTAAGATTTCCTCCTAAAGTGTTTACATCGGTGAATTTGGTATATGCACCATGAAACTGTAGCATGATAGATTTCAAAGTACCCGCACGGTTTTTAGCTACTATTAATTCACCTAACCCTTCTGTAGAGTTACCATTCTCGTCTTCGGTAATCTTATAATATTCAGGTCTATAAAGAAACATAACCATATCTGCATCTTGCTCGATAGATCCAGACTCTCTCAAATCTGACAGCTGTGGTTTCTTATCGCCACCTCTGGTTTCTACCGCTCTTGATAACTGTGACAAAGCAATTACAGGTACATCCAGTTCTTTAGAAAGATTCTTTAAGGACCTGGAAATGGTGGCAATCTCCTGCTCTCGGTTCGTATTTACGCCAGAGCCATCATCACCACTCATCAGCTGCAAATAATCAATAATGACCATTTGAATGTCGTGCTGGGCTTTTAAACGTCTACATTTTGCCCTTAATTCCAATACAGATAGGGCAGGAGTATCGTCAATAAAAATAGGAGCCGCAGATAGTTTATCTAATCGGGTATGCAGCTGCTGCCACTCGTGTGGCTCTAAAATTCCTTTTCTTAATTTCTTACTTTCAATCTCCACTTCTGCAGAAATCATCCTAAGCATCAGTTGGGTGGCAGACATCTCTAAAGAAAACATGGCTACGGCTGCACCATGGTCTACGGCGGCATTTCGCATAGAAGAAACCACAAAAGCCGTCTTTCCCATACCCGGTCTAGCCGCAATAATGGTCAATTCCGTTTTCTGCCATCCACCAGTTAAGTCATCCAGATCTTTAAACCCACTAGGAACGCCCGTAATTCCGTCCCCATTATTCAATTTTTTATGCTCCAACTCATCTATCGTGGCTCGCATAATTTCAGCAGAACTTTGGTAGTTCTTTTTTATGCTTTGCTCTGAAATTTCGAAGAAATATTGCTCTGTTCTATCCAAAACAGAGAAGATGTCATTAGACTCTTCAAAAGCATCCTTCATAAGCTTTTCAGACGCATCTATCATCTCTCTCTTAATGCTCAGCTGAGACATTATTAAAGCGTGATACTCAATATTTGATGCGGAATTGACCTTACCCATAAGCTGAGCCAAGTATTTAGTTCCGCCTACCTCACGTATATTATTTTGGTTTCTCAAATACCTCGTAATGGTCATTAAATCAATGAGTTCTGATGCTTCGTACATGCTCATCATAGCTCCATAAATAAGCTTATGAGATTCCGAATAAAACGACCTAGGCTTAATCAGGTCTTTGATTCTTGCTAGAGCATCTTTGTCTATCAATATAGCCCCAAGAACGGCAGCTTCCATTTCCGTAGAATATGGCAATATTTTACCATTTTCCATCCTAGTGGAAGAAGTATTCGGTCTAACAAGTGTCTGGTTTAGGTTCATTCAGAATTATAAAACTTTCATCATATTTTTAGGTTGCAATATGCAATGCTACCATTCAAAATTGATATAAAAAAACGCGATACAAAGCTCTTCTTTTTTACTGCCTTTTAAAAGTAATATCTGAACTATTTGTCAATCAAATGTGAATTGTTTTGATACTTTTTGTGAACTAATTCGGTGTAGTTGTGAATAATTTTCTTGATTTTTGATGAACATAAAAATATACCGCGTTTGACTGAGAAAATAATAAAGCTAGAGGGCGTATCTCTATTAGATTTTTTGGGGGTTCAAAATAAAAACATCAAGGAAGTGGCTAAGTTCTTCCCAACTTGTAAGTTAGTTTCTCGTGGTAATGAGATACATCTAAGAGGGCCGGCAGAAGAAGTCCTTAGATTGAGTGATTTTTTAGAAAATCTTTTAGAGCATCATCATAAATTTGGAAAGCTTACGCCGGAGTTGGTCAAGAATTTCCTTGAAAATGAGCAGGAAATCAAAGAAAGCCTTTCTCTTCCAGATGATGTACTCGTTCATGGCAACAGGGGTTTGGTGGTAAAAGCCAAAACCATGAACCAAAAAAAACTAGTAGAAGCCAGTTTTACACATGATATCGTTTTTGCAGTTGGTCCGGCCGGAACGGGTAAAACCTACACAGCCGTGGCTTTGGCAGTAAAAGCCATGAAAGAAAAACTGGTAAAGAAAATCATTATCACTAGACCGGCGGTAGAAGCAGGAGAGAACCTTGGTTTCCTTCCAGGAGATCTAAAGGAGAAAATCGATCCTTATTTAATGCCTATTTATGATGCTTTGAATGATATGATACATTCAGAGAAATTGAAAGACTACCAAGAGAGAAATGCCATAGAAATAGCTCCATTGGCATATATGCGAGGTAGGACGTTAAATAATGCATTTATCATCTTGGATGAGGCTCAAAACACCACACCCATGCAGTTGAAAATGTTTCTTACCAGAATGGGACCTAATTCTAAAATTGTCATAACAGGAGACATTACCCAGATAGATCTACCTGCAAGACAAAAATCTGGTTTAGAAGATGCCATTCAGAAACTCAGTAAAATAAAAGGAATTAAGTTTATAGAATTGGATGCCCGCGACGTTGTACGCCATCCTTTAGTGGTAGATATCCTAAAAGCTTATGATGAGGCTAGTAAATAGTATTTTGTTTTGTTTAATTTTCTTCCCTGCCCTTTCACAGCGATGTGCGGTTGGCGTATTGGCCAGTCCAGAATTAAAGCAAAGGCATGATGACTTTCAAAAAGTTTTAGAGAACTATCAGAAGGAAGGTGGGGCAAAATTCAAAGTTCACGATGAAATCATCAAGATACCTGTAGTAGTACACGTTATCCATAATCAATTAGATGGAGAAATAGGAGCCTCTGGAAGCACCAACATATCTGACCAGCAGATCTTCAGCCAAATAAAAGTGCTGAATGAAGACTTTAGAAGGGCTGCCGGAACCATGGGTTTTAATACCTTTGAGGTAGGAGCAGATATGGAAATCGAATTCTTTTTAGCTCAGGAAGATGAGTTTGGAAACCCCAGCTCTGGAATCACCAGAACTTACCAGAACAGACCATCTTATAGTGTCTTTAGAGACTTAGACTTTATTTCAAGTTTAGCTTATTGGGATTCCAACAAATACCTCAATATATGGGTAGTGGATTTGGCTGGCGTTTATCTTGGGTACGGTGAGTTTCCAGGAGGGGCTATAGACGGTTTAGAATTAACAGATCCACCTGCTAGAACAGATGGTATATATGTGGACTATAAAGTTTTTGGAAAAAGAATAGGAACCGCCGATTCAGGAATCTATTCCTATGGCAGAACACTCACACATGAGTTGGGGCATTGGTTAGGCTTGATTCATACTTGGGGAGACGAAAGATGCGGAGATGATTACTGTGCTGACACACCTCAAGCCGAAAAAGAAAATGACTCGGAGACCTGTAGGGATATCTATTCGAGATGTTCGGGCATAAGCTCTAGAAATATGATAGAGAATTATATGGACTACACGCCAGACTCCTGCATGAATGTGTTTACCAAAGACCAAAAGGCCAGAGTAAGGGCGGTTTTAGAGCTCAGTCCAAGAAGAAGGAGGTTAATTTTAAATAGTCAATTTCTCCTGCCCAATAATGACGTGGTAGCTCTTAATGTATTGAGCAACCCAGGAACCAGAGAAGATATGGCTTTTCAAATTCTTCTACCAGATTTCCAAGATTTCACTTTAAGCTTTTACGATTTTTTTGGAAGGCAGGTAGTGACAAAGACATTTAAAGATTATCCCAGTACCGTAGTGCGGGCTTCTGATCTTAACTTACCCAAGGGGACGCTCATTCTGAAAATGACGTCTACCAATACAGAGATTATAAAACGAATAATGGTGTTTTAGAATGAAAGGAAGAATTAAACCAGACTTTGACGATATATTTATGGAATTGGCCATTAATTTGGCTCAAAGGTCGCATTGCGTGAAAGCACAAGTAGGTGCCGTCTTAACCAATGAGACCAGAATTATATCTATTGGGTATAATGGTCCTCCGAGTGGAACCCATAATTGCGATACTGACTTTGGTGACGAAGGCTGCCCAAGAGACTCCAAGGGAAGCTGCTCTTTGGCATTGCACGCAGAGCAGAACGCCATTCTTTATGCTGCCAAAAATGGAGCAAAAGTAGAAGGAGCTACCATGTATGTTACGCTATCTCCCTGCATTGCCTGTGCCCGAGTGATTTATTCCATGAAAATCAAGAAAGTGTTTTTCTTAGATTCTTATGCCGAATACAAAGGCATTCCTGAAGATGAGGGTGTGGAGTTTCTAAGAAAATTTGGTATTGAAGTAGTGAAGTACAGTCCTAAGGCCGCATGAACTATCTAGCTCATTTATTTTTATCAGGAGAAGACGAAGACATACTTTTTGGAAATTTATTAGAAGACTTTATGCATGGTAGGGTGGAGCACCCTAGAAACAATCACCTTTCCGAACGCGTTAAGGTGGGCATTAAACTTCACAGAAGAATAGACACTTTAACAGATACACATGAGCTTGTTAAAGACTGTAAAAGCCTTTTCTACCCGGAATTTGGTAAATATGCTTCTATCGTAGTCGATGTGCTTTTTGACCATTTCTTGATAAAAAATTGGAAGCTGTTTACAGACGAAGATTTTGAATTGTTCAGAAAACGTGTGTATCTGAGTCTTGAAAAGTATAGAACGGCTATGCCTCCAAATCTTATTCAGCTTTTTAACTCCATGGTAAAACATGATTGGTTAAAATGTTACGAATTTGATGAAGGTTTAGAAAAATCATTCTCTGGGCTTAATGCTAGAATTAAATCGGGTCCAGATATGTTAAAGAGCATTCCTTTAATGCATGAAAACTATGATTTCTTGGATGGTAAATTCAAAGATTTTTTTAGCATCATGCAGATTTATTGTCAAAATTACATTACCAGTCATTCATAACCTTGGCCAAATCACTTTCACAAGAACTTGCTGATATCAAATCAGAAAATCTTCAACCGCTTTATTTTCTGCACGGTGCAGAATCCTATTATCCCAATGCCATTGCCAAACGTATTTCTGAGGTCGCTATTCCAGAGCACGAAAAGGGTTTTAACGAATTTGTACTTTTTGGAAAAGAACTAACCGTAGGTGCGGTACTTAATAATGCCCGGAGATTTCCTATGATGGCAGAAAGGCAGCTGGTTTTAATAAAAGATGCCGATCAAATTCAAGATATAGGAAATAAAGACGCCCAGGCTATGCTCACTAGCTATGCCAACGAGCCGCTTAAGAGTACCATTTTAGTGTTGGTTTTTGGGAAAGCCATGGACGTTAGGAAAGCTTTTGTTAAAGCTTTTGAGAAAAATGGTCTTATGGTCAATGCTAAAAAGCTCTACGACAACCAAGTTCCCGACTTTATCCAGGGTATTTGTAATGAAAAAAAACACAAAATTTCTCCAAAAGCAGCCCAATTACTTTTTGAACATATCGGCAATAACCTCGAAGCGATAGTAAAAGAGATAGAAAAGATGCTGATCAATTTACCTGCAGGGGCAGAAATTGATGGCAATGCCATTGAGAAATATGTAGGCATCAGTAAGGATTATAATGTCTTTGAGCTGCAAAAATCGCTCACCATAAAGGACGTCAAAAAAAGTTTTCAGATCGTAAATTACTTCTCTGCTAACACCAAAGATCACCCTATACAGCCGGTTATTTTAATCCTTTATAACTTCTTTTCCAAGGTGCTTTTAGTGCATGGAAGTAAGACTGTACCTGGGACAAATTTAGCCACGATTTTAAAGGTAAATCCTTATTTTGTAAAGGATTACTCCACAGCGGCCCAAAATTATCCTGTCTGGAAATTGATGCAAATTATCGCTGCTTTAAGAAATGCAGACAAGTATTCTAAGGGGATTGAAGTAGGTACAAAGACGGCAGATGATCTCTATAAAGATTTAATAAATGAGATACTTTATTAAAAGAAAAAGCTTCCAAAATTTGGAAGCTTTTTTTGTAGCGGGAAGGAGAGTTGAACTCCTGACCTCCGGGTTATGAATCCGACGCTCTAACCAACTGAGCTACCCCGCCATTTCAAATCCGGCTGCAAATGTAGGAAATGATTTTTTACCACCAAAACCTTTTGGAAATAAATCTTAAAAAGAAAAAAAACCTGTGAAACTTGTATTCTTAATGTTAAAAAGCTAACTAGTCAAAAATTAAATATGAGTGTCATATGTCGAAACACAAGTTTGTCGCGGAATTCTCCTTTAAGACTTCTCCAAAAGTAATTTATAACTATATCAGCACTCCTGGTGGGTTGCAGCAGTGGTTTGCGACCAATGTTTCCATTGACTCCAATCATAACTTTATTATTGTATGGGACGGGGTAAAACATGTTGCTCAAGTAAATAAAAAGTTAAACAAATCTGCTAGATACGACTTCTTAGGAAATGATGAAGGCAACTCCCTAGAGCTAAAGCTTGTTTTGGGAGAAATGGATGGGTCTACCTATTTGGAAGTAACGGATACGTCAGACAATGAAGACGAGGAAGAGCTTCAGGAGCTTTGGGACGGTCTTATTGCAGACTTAAAAGACATCGTTGGCGGTTGATATTCTTAAAAAATCAAAATTGACTTGTAGGTGCTGTTTTTCTATCGGACTTTTGAGATCTAGAAAGTTTTGAATGACTAAAATAGATAAACTCGTAATCAAGAATTTCCTTGGGCCATTTATACTCACCACCCTAATAGTAGTGTTTATTTTTTTGCTTAGGTTTCTTATGCTATATTTTGAGGATTTTGTAGGAAAAGACCTAGAAATGAGCACTTTTGGAAAACTTTTCACCTATTTTTCTTTAATTACGGTACCCACAGCACTTCCTCTTTCTATCCTTCTGGCTGCTTTAATGAGCTTTGGGAACTTGGGAGAGCATACCGAACTCACTGCCTTAAAATCTGCTGGAGTACCTGTTTCTAGGATTATACTTCCTGTTTTTGTTTTCACCGTAGGGATTTCTATCTTTTCTTTCTTCTATAACGACAGAATGACCCCATGGGCCAATCTAAAAGGTTATTCTTTGCTTTGGGATATTAGAACTACGAAAGTGGCTTTAAATATCCAAGAGGGTATTTTTTATAGAGAAATACCGGGTTATAGCATTAAAGCCAAAGAAAAATTTCCGGACAATGAAACCTTGAAAGGTTTAATCATTTACGATCACTCCGATAGAAATGGCAACAAAAACGTTACAACGGCAGATTCTGGTAGAATGTACATGATGCATGATGAATCTTATCTGGTTTTAGAACTTTATGATGGCTATAACTATTCTGAGCAAAAGAGCGATCAAAGCATGAACGACACGCCATTCATGAAGAACAAATTCAAGAAAAACAGGATGGTTTTCTCCATGGAGTCTTTCAACTTGAAGAGAACCAGTGAAAATCAGTTCAAGTATCACGCTTACATGAAAAATGTCAGGGAACTTGAAGAGCAAATAGATTCCACAAAATTATTAATTGAAAAGCAAAGCATAACACAAGTTGCCTCGGTTAAAAACCTTAGCAACTATCAGTTTAAAAAAATCCCCGCTAAATATGATATAGATTCTGTTTCTGGGGATAGTACCTTGAAAGTGATAATTCCTGGTCCTTGGATAGATGAAAAAATAAAAGCCCTAGAGAGCGGAAACAGGATGAATGAAATCTGGTCGGTGGCCATTTCTTCTGCCAGAAGCTTCAAAAGCCAGTTGTCTACCAATTCGGCTATGTTAAGCTCAAAAAGGCGAGAGATGTACAGTGCAGATGTGGAGCGATGGCATAATTACACTTTTGCAGTGGCTTGTCTAGCCATGTTTTTGATTGGTGCTTCCTTAGGAACCATTATTAAAAAAGGAGGTTTTGGTGTGCCCGTTCTTATTGCTATCAGCTTTTTCATTTTCTATTATGTGATGATGCAGGTTACCGATAAAAATGCAAAAGAAGGTCTAATGCCCGTTGTGATAGCGGTATGGATACCAGATGCGGTCCTCATGACAATGGGTCTATTTCTGCTCAATAAAGCCACCAAAGATGCAAGACTCTTTGATTCAGATATATATAGACAGTATTGGGATAAACTGAAACCATATTTGGCATTCGGAAGAAATAAAATAAAAGCGAATCCATCAGCGGGTTAAAGTGAAAAAATGCCTATCTTTGCGGCTGTTTTATTTATTACCATTAAATCTAGGTTAACATCTTATGTATTTAACTTCGGAGAAGAAAGAGGGAATTTTCGAATCGAAAGGTTTCCAAAAGAAAAGCAATGATACTGGTTCTGCGGAATCTCAAATTGCATTATTCACTTACAGAATCGCTCATTTAACAGAGCATCTTAAGAAACACAAAAAGGATTACTCCACTCAGAAAGGCTTATTAGGCTTAGTAGGTAAGCGTCGTAGCCTTTTGAAGTATCTTATGAAAAAAGATATCAATCGTTACAGAACGATAATAGCTGAATTAGGAATTCGTAAGTAAAAAAAATAGGGGGCTCCAATTATATTGGGGTTCCCCATTTTTTGTTTTAACACGTGTTAACTATCCCCGCGGAATACGAATAGGATAAAATCATCGCATCAGAAAGCGGAAAATGCGATATAAAAATTAATAGATGTTTAAAATACATTCTCAAACTATCCAATTGCCGGGTAGTAAAGACATCACAATCGAAACAGGGAAATTAGCTCGTCAAGCAGACGGTTCCGTAGTTTTACGTTGTGGAAATGCCATGCTTCTAGCCACTGTAGTTGCAAAAAAAGAGGCTAAAGAAGGCGTAGATTTCCTCCCATTATCTGTAGATTATCAAGAGAAGTTTGCCGCTGCTGGTAAAATTCCAGGTAGCTTCCAAAGAAGAGAAGGAAGACTTTCAGATAATGAAATACTTATTTGTAGATTAGTAGATAGGGCTTTACGTCCAATATTCCCGAAAGATTATCATGCAGACGTTCAAGTAATGATCTCTATGATTTCTTCGGATCCTGAAGTATCTCCTGATGCTTTAGCGGCTTTAGCAGCCTCTGCAGCACTTTCTGTTTCAGACATTCCATTTAATGGTCCTGTATCTGAAGTAAGAGTTGCGAAAATCAATGGTGCTTATGTTATCAATCCTGATATTTCTGCATTAAAAGGTGCTACTTTGGATTTGATTATTGCAGGTACTGCAGATAATATCAACATGGTAGAGGGAGAAGCTGACGAAGTTTCAGAACTTGAAATGATTGAAGCCATCAAAGTAGGCCACGATGCTATCAAAGTTCATTGTGCATCTCAAATTGCCTTAGCTGCAGCCGTAGGTGCCACAGTTAAAAGAGAATACTCTCATGAGACTAACGATGAAGCTCTAGAAGCCAAAGTAATGGCAGACCTTTATGATCAGGTTTATGCTGTAGGAGCTTTAGGAACAGGAAAAGATGGTAGAAGAGATGGCTATAAAGCTATTTTGGATGCTTATATCGCCAAATTTGAAGAGGCAGAAGAAGAAGTTAATTTAGACTTAGTTGGAAAATATTTCTCTGAAGTTAAGTACAAAGCGTCTAGAGACCTTGTATTAAACGAGAGAAAAAGATTAGACGGAAGAGCTTTAACTGAAATTAGACCTATTGAGTGTGAGGTAGATTACCTTCCGGGTGCTCATGGTTCTGCTCTTTTCACTAGAGGAGAAACTCAATCTCTTTCTACCACTACAGTAGGAACAAAATTAGATGAGCAGTTGATTGACCAGACCATGTTTTCTGGTTATTCTAAGTTCTATTTACATTATAACTTCCCAGGTTTCTCTACAGGTGAAGTAAAACCAAACAGAGGAGCATCTCGTCGTGAAATTGGTCATGGTAACTTGGCTCAACGTTCATTGGCTAAAGTAATGCCTTCTGAAGAGGAAAACCCATACACTGTTCGTATCGTTTCAGACATATTAGAATCTAATGGTTCTTCTTCTATGGCAACGGTATGTGCTGGATGTTTATCGCTTATGGACGCTGGTATTAAGATTAAGGCTCCAGTTTCTGGTATTGCCATGGGTCTTATTACAGATACGGCTTCTGGAAAATGGGCGGTTTTATCTGATATTTTAGGTGATGAAGATCATTTAGGAGACATGGACTTTAAAGTTACAGGTACTGAAAAAGGTATCGTGGCTTGTCAAATGGACATTAAAGTAGAAGGTCTTTCTTTTGAAATCGTAGAGCAAGCATTGGCTCAAGCCAAAGACGGTAGACTTCATATCTTAGGAAAGATGAAAGAAGCTATGGGTGGCGTAAGAGAAGAGATGAAATCTCATGCTCCTCGTGCTCATAAAATGACTATCGATAGAGAATTTATCGGTGCCATTATCGGACCTGGTGGAAAAGTGATTCAAGAAATGCAGCGTGAAACGGGTGCTACTATCAATATTGAAGAAGTAGGTAACCAAGGTGTCATTTCTATTTTCGCGACAAGTGGAGATAGCATGAACGATGCGGTAAATAGAATTAAAGGCATAGTAGCGGTACCTGAGGTTGGTACAGTTTATGATGCTAAAGTTAAATCTATTCAGCCATTTGGTGCTTTTGTGGAGTTCTTACCTGGTAAAGAAGGTTTACTACATATTTCTGAGATTTCTTGGGAGCGTCTTCCTTCTATGGATGGTGTTTTGGAGTCTGGCGAAGAAATTCAGGTTAAGCTTACAGAAGTAGACAGAAAAACAGGTAAGTACAGACTCTCTAGAAAGGTTTTACTTCCTAGACCAGAAAGAGCTGAATCTAAATAGCAAAAATTAAGCGAACAATAAAAGGGCAATTAGTGTTGTTCTTTTATACAATCGCTAAATATATAAGTAGGATTGAAACAAATAAAGCAATATGAGACAACTAAAAATCAGTAAACAGATTACCAATCGCGAGAGCCAATCTCTTGATAAGTATTTACAAGAAATTGGTAAAGTGGACTTGCTTACTCCTGATGAGGAAGTAACGCTGGCTCAGAAAATTCGTGAAGGTGATCAACTGTCTCTTGAAAGGCTTACTAAAGCAAACTTGCGTTTCGTTGTCTCGGTGGCAAAACAGTACCAAAATCAAGGCCTTTCATTAGGCGATTTGATTAATGAAGGTAACTTAGGCTTAATAAAAGCAGCCCAAAGATTCGATGAAACAAGAGGTTTCAAATTTATTTCTTACGCTGTATGGTGGATTCGTCAGTCTATCCTTCAGGCTTTGGCAGAACAATCTCGTATTGTTCGTTTGCCTTTGAACCGTGTAGGTTCATTGAACAAAATCTCTAAGAAGTACTCTGAACTAGAGCAACACTTCGAAAGAGAGCCTTCTCCAGAAGAATTGGCTGAAGTTTTAGAGATTACTGCCAAAGAAGTGGTAGATACCATGAAGATTTCTGGTAGACACGTATCAGTAGATGCTCCATTCGTTCAAGGTGAAGAAAATAGCCTTTTAGACGTATTGGAGAATGATATGGAGGAAAAGCCGGATTCTGAACTAATGGCAGATTCTTTAAGAAGGGAGGTTTTAAGAGCCCTTTCTACACTTACGCAGAGAGAAGCAGAAGTAATTATGTATTATTTCGGACTGAATGGTGAGCAGGCGATGACGCTTGAGGAAATTGGTGAAAAATTCAATTTAACTCGTGAGCGTGTTCGTCAGATCAAAGAAAAAGCCATCAGACGTTTAAGACAAACTTCTAGAAGTAAAGCTTTAAAAGCCTATTTGGGTTAATTAAACCTAAAGACAAAAGACTCGAGATTAAAGATTTTATAATCAATCTTCGGTCTAAGTAACATAATAGCTAAATTTGAAGGCACTCGTTTCGAGTGCCTTTTTTTTATGACCAAACTAGAACCTTTTCAGCAGCTCGCTAGATTATGCCTTCAGAAAGGCATAGAAAACGTAATCATTTGTCCAGGCAGCAGGAACGCCGCTCTTACCATAGCTTTTACCAAGCAAAAAGGTCTAAAATGTTACAGTATTTCAGACGAACGTTCTGCGGGCTATATTGCCTTGGGGATGGCTTTACAATCGGGAAAGCCGAGTATCATCATTTGTACTTCTGGAACAGCCGCATTAAATTTTGCCCCCTCCGTGGCAGAGTCCTATTTTCAAGAAATTCCTTTATTGGTACTCACGGCTGATAGACCACCAGAATGGGTGCATCAATACGATGGGCAGACTATTTTTCAAGAAAACTTGTACGGAAAGCATGTTAAAGGTTCTTTTTCATGGTCTCCCGACCAAAATGAAGAAGCATTGACTGCAGCCGCAAAAATCAGTAATAGGGCTATAAACATTTGTCAGTCTAGGCCACTGGGTCCTGTTCATATCAATATTCCTATTCGGGAGCCATTTTATCCAGATTCCATTTCCGAAATAAAACAAGAATGGGAGCTAAGCCCAGCTTTAAAATCAAATAATACCATAGACTTGCCGAATTTTACGGAAACTTTATTAAAGTATCCGAAGAGACTTTTAGTTATAGGCCAGCAGCATAATGAAACTGTAAAAAAGCAGGCGGTAGCTTTTGCAGAAAAGTTTGGTTTTGTTTTAGTGGCAGACACCATTGCCAATGTAGATGATGGAATTAAAAATCATGATCAATTTTTAAAGCATGCTGAAAAGGAGCACCTAGCACCCGATTTACTTTTAAGTACTGATATGTCTTTGATTTCAAAATCTTTGAAATTGCTTTTAAGAAACGGAGAAATAAAGGAACACTGGCATATTCAGGATAATCCTGCTTTTATTGATCCCTTTAGGTCTCTGACGAAGAAAGTTGAAATGGCTCCTCAGACATTTTTTGAACAATTGTCCTTAAGTCCATTCGTTGCAGTAGATAACTCTTATCAAAACGCTTGGCACACCTTAGAAAATAAGGCCAATACGGATATCAAGTCCTTTTTCGAAAAGCCTGTATTCTCTGAATTTCATGTATTAAAAGAAGTCTTAGCCCAAATTCCAGAAGGAAGCGTTATCCACGCTGGAAACAGCATGAGTATACGCTATATTAATGCTTTACAGACATTTATAGACCCAAGTGTTATGATTTACTGTAACCGAGGGACAAGCGGCATAGACGGCTCTTTAAGCACCGCAGTAGGGCAGGCTTTGACTACAGATAAAAACGTTTATTGTATTTTGGGCGACTTAAGCTTTCAATACGACAAAAATGCTCTGTGGAACAGGTATTTGCCAGTGAATCTTAAAATCATCATCCTTAATAATGCTGGAGGAATTATCTTCAACATGATAGATGGACCTCAAAAGCAAGACGCTTTTAAAGACTTTTTCAGAACGGAACAACCAAACAAGGCTGATTTAATAGCAGAAGAATACGGTTTAACTTATTTCAGTATCAAAAATCAAGAAGAAATAGCCTTGAAGCTTTCTGAATTCTTGAATACAAAAGATACATCTATTTTGGAGGTTTTTACGGATTATGATAACAATGTGAAGGTTTTTAAATCTTTTTTTAATTAAATTCAAATTAGAGATTGTAACACATCAAAAAATCCGTAAATGCTCTATTTTAATCCCGGTTTATGCATTGGAACAAAAAAAGACCTCCATTTCTAGAAGTCTTTCCTTTTTATACGAAGAGTACTATAATTAAAACCTAATACCCAAAGTCATGGTATTGATAAAAGTCCCTGTAATACCTTGCGTATAATTCAGGCCTAAAGAAGAGTTTATACCAAAGTTAAAGCGGTCAATATTAATACCTAGTCCACTTTGAACCTCAAAACCAAAAACGCTCTGATAATCGTCTGACTGATAAGAAGGAGGATAATTTGGATCATAATATCCATCATAATAATAATAGTTGCCCTTCACCAAAGAATATCTTAAACCAGGTCCAATACTCCAAGAAACCGTTCTATCCATTCCAAATGGATAAAGTTTTAAAGTAGGGGAGATACCAAATCCTTCATAGCCAACTTCTGCAAAATAATATTGAATGGGCAGTTGCCATGCCATTTTAGAAGTAATTTCCCTTTCATAGGAAACGCCAATTCCCATGACGCCATCCTCTGCATACGCACCAATAACAATAGGCTGAAAACTTAAAATCTGGGATGGTTTTTCTTTCACAAGCAGATCCTGTGAAAATAAAGATGAAGTGCTTAGAATTCCAAGTAGTACGATAAGGAGTGATTTCATGTGCTTGTGTTGTTTTTATAAGGATGCTTAAAAGTAGAAAATAGTTGTTCCAGCAAGACTAAATCTTTTATGGGAAATTGGATGCTGCATTGTAATTCCCTCCCCTATAAACTTTTCAGCTAAACCTTTCATTTAGTCTATTAAATTCCTTTAGCTTTGAAGCGTGAAAAATCAATCTAAACTTATGGAGACCTGCAAAAAATATTCTGTCAAGAATATTAGGGATAACTATATGCGAGGATGATATTAAAAATATTGTATTTGTTTTTATGTATTCCAGCTCACAGCTGGATTTTTTAGTTTAATACCATGTTAAAGAAAACGACGGATTTATATCTAGAAGCATTTAAAGGATTGTCTAAAGAGGTATGGTGGCTGGCTTTGGTAACTTTTATCAATAGAGCAGGTACCATGATTTTACCTTTCCTTTCAAAATACTTAAAAGAAGATTTGCATTTTTCTTATGGAGAAGTAGGATGGATTATGGTCTGCTTTGGTATTGGTTCTTTTGTAGGAGCATGGCTTGGAGGTAAATTAACAGACCGAATTGGTTTCTATAAAGTTATGATCTGGAGTTTACTCATCTCTGGAGTTCTATTTATTTTCCTTCAGTTTGTTGATTCATTTTGGGGTTTATGTGCTAGTATTTTCTTGGTGATGAGCGTAGCCGATATGTTTAGGCCTGCCATGTTTGTTTCGCTAAATACTTACAGTAAACCTGAAAACCGTACACGCTCTTTGACTTTAATACGACTAGCCATTAATTTGGGTTTTGTAATTGGTCCAACCATGGCCGGTATTATCATTATTGCCAGTGGATATGATATGCTCTTCTGGATAGACGGGCTTACATGCATTGTATCTATCGTTCTGTTCAGGATATTGGTTAAAGAAAAGGTGGGGAGAAGAAAAACCAAAGAAGAAATTAAGCTTCTAGACATCGAAGCAGCCGTTTATAAAGATAAGCCTTATTGGATTTTTCTAAGTATTAGCTTTCTAATCGGTGTTATCTTTTTTCAAATTTTCACCACCATGCCACTCTACCATAAAGAGCAGTTTAACCTTACGGAGTTTGATACCGGCTTATTGTTTTTCCTAAACGGACTCCTGATAGTGCTATTTGAAATGCCTATGGTAAATTGGATTGAAAAAAGGAAAATTCCAGAAACTAAACTCATTTATATCAGTGCTATCCTGGTTATGCTGAGTTTCCTGGTACTTTTGGTAAAAGCTTGGGCAGGAATATTGGTGATAAGTATGATTTTGATTACGCTCGGAGAAATGATAGGATTTCCTTACACCAACGCCTTTGCCATGAAAAGAGCCAAGAAAGGAAACGAAGGCAGATACATGGCTCTATATTCTATGTCGTTTGCATTAGCACATATAATAAGTCCAAAACTTGGCTTAGACATGGTTTCCAGATATGGCTACGCCATAAATTTCGGTATCATAAGTGCCTTAGGCCTTCTGACTGTTATGCTATCTTTCTGGCTCATAAAAGTGGTGGAACAAGAAAAGATATTGAGTAAAAGCTAATTTTAACCTGGATTATGCGTTGGGGAATCGTTATTAGTATTTAAAGTACAATAAATCAGATAATTAAAGGTAATTAGCATAGCGTTTACCCTGAGCTAATGTCGAAGGGCTATGGTGATTGAGTTTAAATGGGTGTAGCCTGTGCTGAGCCTGACAAAGTATACTAATTTGAAGCAATTTAGCTCCGGTCCCGATAAAATCAGGAGATTGCTTAATGCATAAAGCGGGTTTAAGGACAACGCTTGTATTCATTTTCTGATCTTAGATCTCCTAATAGAGCTCCTCTTTTAAAAAAGGAGCAAGCTGCACTTTTATTTCCCATCTTATCTTCCAAGATCCCTAGATAATAATAAAGAAACTCAACTTCAGGATTACTTTTTTCAACGGAAGTTAAAATGGTCTTGGCTTTGCTTAAGTTTTCCGTTTTAATATCCAATATTGCTGAATTACGCAAAGAATAGGCATTGTCTGGCTGAAGCTTCAAAGCCTGTTCCACAAAAGCAGCAGCATCTTTCACTTTATTATTTTCTAATAAGTTTAATGCATGCGTATTGATAAATGTAACTTCGTTGGCTTGAAGATTAATGGCTTTTTGAGAGTAAACTAAGGCTTCATCCCAGTCGGCTAATTGAGCAAAAGTGGCACTGAGATTATTTAAAGCAAACGCAAAATCTGGCTGCTCAGAAATGACGGAAATAAAAGCCTCTTTGGCGTTATCAAAATCTCTTTTCTGATAGAACGCGTAACCTAGATTAGTTAATGTTTCAAAATTAAAAGGACTCAATTCTAAAGATTTCTGAAAATCATTAATCGCGGCATCAGGGTTATAAGCCTGAATATAATACTTGCCTCTTAAATCATAAAACTTTGAGGAATCTGCATAGGAGGGAGCCAGATTTTGCAGTATCTGCTCACTCTCCTTCAGTTCACCTAAATTAATTTGTGCAGCAGCCAAGTTTAATTTGGCTTGTGAAAAGGTATCATCTAATTCTACTGCTTTCCTATAATCATTTCTAGCCTTTTCTATATTCCCTAGTTTTTCAAAACATAAGCCACGATTATTATATGCATCTGCAAAATCAGGGACTTTTTCTATGGCCTCTGTAAATAGCTCTAAAGCTCTTTCTGTTTCATTTTTTTTGAAATGAAAATTGCCGCGTTCAAAAAACTCCGAGGCTTCTGTCTTATTTTTGTTGCCACAGGCTAAAATGGAGCCTAATATAATTAATAAAGTGCCTGTTCTCAGGCTCTTTTGAAACCAATTCATATTATGAGATTTGTAAAAGATATACCGAATTCCTATTGTAAAACTTCCCTTTATGTGTTTAACAACAAATATATTATAAAGTTTGAAGCTGGCCTTTTAGAGCAGGTATTTAAAGTGTCTGAAATGGATGTCAGTGGAGATGAAGAGGTTCTTTCCATGTTGACAGATGCCTTTTATGCCAGCGTTATTCAACGTTTTAAAGAAATGGCAGAAGATTTTAACAAACTTTTAAGCGAATATTAAGGGCCTAAGCCCTAAACTAATCTTCTTAAAAAGCAAAAGGCTGTCTCAAAATGAGGCAGCCTTTTATATTTCTTAAAAACGGATGAATTAAACCGCAGTTTGATTCATTACTTCCGTTTGCTTTCTAATAGACTCCATGTGAATCAATTTGAAAAGTTCTTCAACCGTTTCTGGATAAAGATTTAAAGCTTTTCCCCATTTAGCACGAGAATCATGAACTTGGTTCCAACGGTCTAACTGAAGAACAGCAGTGTTGTTTTCTCTTTTGTAATCTCCTAATTGCTCTACTACAGCCATTCTAGAAGCTAAAACCTCTAAAAGTTCTCTGTCTATATTATCTAATCTACCTCTAAGTGTTTCCAATTGATCTTGAAAATCTGCACCGTAAGTAGCATTTCTAAATTCAATTCCTTTAAGCATTTCGCCCAAAGCTGCAGGAGTAAGCTGCTGAGAAGCATCAGACCACGCCTCATCCGGATTTCTATGAGACTCTATAATAAGACCGTCATAGTTCAAATCCATAGAACGCTGTGTAATTTCAGCCAATAAAGAACGCTTACCCGCAATATGACTAGGGTCACCAATCATTGGAATGTCAGGGAAAATAGACTTAAATTCTACCGCTATTTGCCACATTGGAGAGTTTCTATATTTCGTTTCCTGAGCATTAGAAAAACCTCTGTGAATGGCACCTAATTTAGTAATACCTGCACCATTGATACGCTCAAAAGCACCAACCCATAAAGCCAAATCTGGATTGATAGGGTTTTTGATCAGTACAGGTACATCTACTCCTTTCAAAGCATCCGCTAAAGCTTGTACGTTAAAAGGGTTTACTGTCGTTCTTGCTCCCAACCAAAGAATATCAACATCATATTTCAATGCTAATTCAATGTGTTCTGGAGTAGCTACTTCAATAGCTGTTTTCATCCCAGTTTCCTTTTTTGCTTGTTGCAACCAAGGTAAAGCGGCCTCACCTACGCCTTCAAAAGAACCTGGACGTGTACGTGGTTTCCATACGCCTGCTCTTAAAACATGGGCATAGCCTTCTTTTGCAATCTCTCTTGCCGTTTGAAGATATTGTTCTTCAGTTTCAGCACTACAAGGTCCAGCAATAATTAATGGTTTCCCTCCAGTGTCAATCCAACTTTCTAGAGGCTCGGTGTTTAATTTTACGTTCATTTTTCGTTTGTCAAGCTTACGCTTATCTAGATTCCTATTATAACCAACAGAGTATATTTCTGTCTCTATCAATTTTAAGGTCGTAAAGTTAAGATATTAAAACCAAAATAAATCCTAATGCAATTCAAAAAACTATGTTACTAGCAGGAAAAACATTTATTTTGCGTTTGTTTTAAAGAAAAGCATGGAATCACGGATTATAAGCAATACATGAAATCAGCATTAAAGTACTTTTTATTCGCATTTATTCTCATTATTGTAGATCAAGCCATTAAGCTTTGGATGCATTTTGAGGTCATTCCAAATCATTTCGGTGAGATTGACATCATTCCTGGATTTTTTAAACTTCACTACATTACAAACAAAGGCATGGCTTTTGGAATGGAATTAGGAGGAGAATATGGCAAACTTGCTTTAACCTTGTTCAGATTGGTAGCGATGGGTGTCATTGCTTGGTATTTGGCACAATTATCTAAGAAAAATACGCACCAAGGTTTATTATGGTGCCTAGCGGCTATTCTTGCTGGAGCTATAGGAAATGTTCTAGATAGTACGTTCTATGGTGTTTTCTTAAACAATGCACCTTTTGACGCTTCCACACCTTGGTTTCATGGTCAAGTGATTGACATGTTTTACGCTTACGGTTTAGACGGATATTGGCCAGATTGGATTCCTGTTCTTGGTGGCACATATAATAATACACCGATTTTCAATTTTGCAGATGCCTGTATTTTCTGCGGTGTTGTAGCCATTTTAATTTTCCAAAAATCTTTTATTGATAATACAATAGAAAACCATTCCAACGGCCCTGAGCTTGAGGAAACAAATAATTCAGAAATAATTGACTCTTTGACTGACAACAAATGACAACTACAGATAAAAAAATTAAAGGAATAAGTGCTTCCATAATCATATTGACTTTTGTCATGATATTCTTACCAGCACAAATAGCCTTTCCATTTATTCAAAAGATTATAATCGCTATAACAGGTGGGATTTCTGTTTTGCTACAGGTGTATGTTCTTTTTATAACATCTGATAGAACAAAAAAAACTCAGAGCTATATTTTACTAGCCCTGAGTGTTTTGGCCATTGGCCTAATGGTATATGTTTACGGATCTAAGTAAGAATTTACTTAGTCTCTTTAAAAGGGATAATTAACTTTTCACCTCTTGCAGCATAGTTCTTGGTTTTGCCGTTTGCGGCCATAATAGCTTTAACGGTAACACCATATTTTCCACCAACTACTCTTAAAATATCTCCTGGGCCTACGGTGTGAATAGCTAATACTGGAATATTGAGTTTTGCTCCTTCTTTCAAACTCTCTGCACTTGTATTTGGATTTGCTGCTTTTAAAGTATTCAGCGATAGATTATATCTGTTGGCTATAGAAAAAAGCGTTTCACCTTTGGCAATAGCGTGAGAGGCTGTTTTTCCTCCAGCAGGAATCTCTACTTCTTTAGCCGTTTCTTTCTTTGCAGGTTCAGTCACCGCAACCGCCACGTCAGGAATACTTTCTTCTTCAATTATCTGAGTAGCTTCTTCAAATTCTTCCGCACTTATTTTTTCTGGCTCTGCAATAATCTCTGTCTGTGGTGTGAGGTCACTCACATTGGAAGCATCATCCGAAATCATTTGCCAACCCACATAAAGTAATAAACAAACCACCCCAACAAGAGTGATCAGCACTGCCATAGGAAGGTTTTTAGCAGGTTCTTCTGGTTTTTTGTTTCTGTCTTCGAATTCCATAGTTTTTATTATTTAGCACGTACATCGTGGCTCATTTTAGCCACTTTTTCTTTTAATTTTTCCTTATAAATATCTAACTGCTCCGCAATATTGGCATCTGAAGTGCCTAATATTTGAATAGCCAACAGGCCCGCATTTTGACTGGCGTTAAGAGCCACAGTGGCTACAGGTACCCCATTTGGCATTTGTAATATAGACAAAATAGAATCCCACCCATCTATTGAATTACTAGACTTTACAGGTACACCTATAACGGGTAAAGAGGTACAAGAAGCCACCATTCCCGGTAAATGTGCCGCTCCGCCAGCACCAGCAATAATCACCTTAAGACCATTTTTTCTGGCATTTTCGGCATAGCTGATCATTTTTTGCGGTGTTCTATGTGCAGAAACCACATCTATGTCGCAAGGAATTCCAAATTCTTCTAAAATATCTATAGCTCCCTGCATTACTTTCAGGTCCGAGCTAGAACCCATTATGATTCCTATCATTTACTGTGGTTTTAAACTTAATCTGCTTTTACGACTAAGCTCTTTTTTACAAAATTCACCTTTTCTATCAATTTATCAAAATCCTTTTCTATCACAGTCACATGTCCCATTTTTCTGAAAGGCTTAGTGATGGCCTTTCCATATAAAAAAGGATGTATACCTTCTTCTGAAAGCAACTTTTCCATGCCTTCATAAATTGCCATTCCTTCATATCCTTCTGCACCCAGAATATTAACCATAGCAGCTGGAGCTATCTGCTCGGTGTCTCCCAATGGTAAATTAAGAATTGCTCTCAAATGCTGTTCAAACTGTGAAACTAGGTTAGCTTTTATGGTATGGTGACCGCTATTATGAGGTCTTGGTGCCACTTCGTTAATAAGTATCTCGCCATCTTTTGTTAAAAACATCTCTACAGCCAACAAACCCACGATTCCGAAACAATTCACTGTTCTTTCCGCCAAATCAAATGCCTTAGCCGTAACTTCTTCATTTATGTGAGCAGGAGAGAATAAATACTCAACCAAATTGGCCTCTGGGTGAAAAACCATTTCCACTACAGGAAAACATTTTACCTCACCGTTTTCTGACCTTGCCACCACCACGGCTAGTTCTTTTTCAAAATCAACCAATTCCTCTATTAAAGAGGGCTCGGTAAAGGATTTGTTATAATCCCCTTCCGTTTTTATGATCTGAACGCCCTTTCCGTCATAACCGCCTTCACCTACTTTATTAACAAATGGTAGTTTCCAGCCAGCGTTTTTAACCGCTGTAGGGTTATCTGTCAATTTAAAATCAGCAGTAGGAAGGTTATTATCTTTAAAAAACTGTTTCTGAACTCTTTTATTCTTAATTTTTCTAAGAATACTTGGTTGAGGGAAAACTTTTTTGCCTAGATTTTCCAATTCTTCCAAGGCTTCTAGATTGACATTTTCAATTTCAATCGTGATGACATCACAATCTTGACCAAAAGCCAAAACCGTTTCATAATCTTTAAAATCTCCATGAACAAAAACATGAGAAATGGCCTTACAAGGAGCGTTTTTATCCGGATCTAAAGTTTTGATTTTTATGTCAAAATCTATAGCCGACTGGATGAGCATTCTGCCCAACTGTCCACCACCTAATATCCCAACTTTTATTTCCGAACGGTATGCCATAATTCCTATTTTGATGCAAAAATATAAAGGATGATAGAATTTGAATTATAAACTTAGGTTTTGTTCCATAAAAATGATTCTTAACCCATCTTTGAAATCCTAAAAGGATTAAAATATTAAATCCGCTATCTTCGATAATAATCAATTGAAATCAATGACAACTTTTTTAGCAGACGCCGCTTCAACAGTTTTTGGAAAACATTCCTTAAAAGAACTAAGAGATGTATGCGTCGTATTACCGAGTAGGAGGGCTTCCTTTTTCTTTAAGAAGGAGCTTTCTGAATTATCAGAAATCCCTTTCGTCTCCCCAGAGGTTTTTGCTATCGACGATTTCGTTTGTAAGCTCTCTGGTCTCCAGATTTCGGATCAGGTATCCTTAATTTTTGATCTTTATGAATGTTATAAGAAAATTGACAAGGCTATAAATTTCGAAGATTTTATTTCTTGGTCTCCTACGGTTCTTAAAGATTTCGATTTAATTGATCAATACTTAGTAGAAGACCCTAAAGCCTTGTTTAACTACATGAGTGAAGCCGAGGCTTTAAAAAGATGGGAGCCAGATAGCCATAAAACCATTGAGTCAACAGCACACACACATTCCTATTTCGATTTATACGAAAACCTATCCAAGGTTTATTTCGAGTTTAGGAAGCAGCTAGGAGATGCAAACAAAGCATATAGAGGGATGGCGTATCGCTTACTCGCTGAAGATCTGGAACAAATAGTGTTGGAAGATATGACTTATAAGCACTTCTATTTCATAGGATTAAATGCTCTTAGTAAATCTGAGGAGAAAATTATAAGCACTTTAGTAAAAGCTAAAACAGCCACTTGCCTTTGGGATACCGACACATGGTTTATGAATACCAACCATCAAGCCGGAGATGTTTTAAGAAGATATAGAAAGACACATTTATTTGGAGAGTGGAACGAACCCAAAACCCTCTTATCCACATCTGAGAAAGAAGTTAACATTTATGAAAGTCCATTTAACTCCTTACAAACCAAAGTAGGAGCACAGTTTTTAACCAAAGACAATACCGTTTTTGTAGTGCCTGATGAAAACCTCATTCAGCCTCTATTATTCTCTTTAGGACAGGAGGTAGAAGATTATAACATTACGATGGGTTTAGGAATGGCCCAGTCTAAACTGTCGTCGCTTATCAGCACCATATTTGAACTACAAGGTATAGGCTCTTTAAAAAATCAACAAGGGACACGCTATAGCCACGCTTTCGTTCAAAAGATCTTAACCGATCCACTTCTTAAAAAATATGAAGTAAAAGTTTACGAATCAGAGCAACCTTTCACATTTAAAAAACAAGATATAATTCTCAAAAACAAGGTCTTCATTTCTGAGCGAGAAATGACAGATTTTATACCTAACGAAGCACTACTTGTGCCACTTTTCACCTCTTGGAATGGCGACGCCGCTAAAGCAGTCAGAGCCTTAAAAACGGTAACAGAGATTTTAAGAGAGCAAATATTCGAAGATTTAGACAGTATGGAGAAGGAGTTCTTTATGTTGTTTTATTCTGTTTTAAATAGGATTCAAGATGAATTGGGAAAACATTCACAACTCAGCCTACTTGCCATAAAGTTACTTTTCAAAGAGCTATCTAAACTCGAAAGAGTACCTTTTACTGGGGAGCCTATTGCTCCTTTACAAATCATGAGTTTGCTCGAAACCCGATGTTTGGATTTTGAACATGTGGTGCTTTTCTCCTTCAATGAAGGGGTTATCCCATCGTCAAACAAGAATAATTCTCTTATACCTTTTGAAGCCTGCAGGGCCTATGGTATTCCTGTGTTTTCTGACCAAGATTCCATTATGGCCTATCACTTTTATCGTTTGCTGATGAGAGCAAAGAAAGTCGATATCATTTTTACCAATGCCAAATCTACGGGAATAGGAGGGAGTAAAGACGCCAGCCGTTTTGTACTTCAGCTTATTAATGGACTTGCCAAAGAAAACCCTCTGATCAAAATAGAAGAAAAGCTCATTGATTTCCCGAAAGAAAGTTTAGACCGGAAATTAGATGAAATTGTCATCTTTAAAGAACCAGAGCTTAAAGAAAAAATCAAGACTTATTTGAAAAATAGGGGCTTGTCTGCTTCCTCTATTTCCCAATACTATAATTGTACCTTACAATTTTATTATTCCAAAATTCTAGGCTTAAAAGAGGCTGATGAAATTGAGGAAACCTTTGGAGCGGATGTTTTTGGTAACTGGATTCACGAAAGCATTGAAATAGTATCCAAAGAAACTATAGGCTTACAAATGGCCATAAAACCAGAAACACAGCCCAATGTTTTAGCCGCCATTCCGTGGGTTTTAGATCGCGTTTTTCAAGAGCACTTTGAAGGTTATCAGGTAGATAGAGGCATTAACCTTATTTATAGGAAAATGGCTGAAAAGCTTTTAAAGCAGTATTACGAAAAATGCATTTTTGATGGTAAAGAAAGGCAAATAGTGTCTGTGGAAGATAAATTTTTCAAAGAGCTTTACACCTTTCTTGGTGAAGAGAAAATTGAATACAAAATAGCGGGACTTATTGACAGCATTGAGTTTACCGAAAATGCTTTGTACTTGATTGACTTTAAAACGGGTCAAGTAAGCTCCAGTGATTTAAATATTTCTAGCAGATCAAATTTCCTAGAAACATTTTCTAATGCCAATAAAGCCAAATTCAGGCAGTTAATTATTTACAAATACCTCATTTATAATCATATATTTAGTTTTGGTGAAGTAAAAGGCTTTGTCGTTCCAGAGCATGCCGAGGTCATTTCGGGAATGTATTCTTTCAGAGACCTATCGGAGTTCTTACAGCAAGAATCTTTTGGTAAGGAAGAACTCCTAAGCCAAACCGAGGAAGCTCTAGATACATTGGTGAAAGAAATACTAGATATAGACATTCCTTTTAGTCAAACAGAAGACTTAAAAAACTGTGAATACTGTTCTTTCAAAACCATTTGTAACAGATAATAGTTTTTTTTTGAGCCATCCACTTTCTAAATATCAAGAGCGATATTGTGCAACTAATTCGTAATCATGCCTTTATAATTAAGCATGAAAACTTAGAAGAATAACAGCAGAAAAAAACATGAAAAAACTTTAGTCAAAGCCTTGACAATTCAAATAAGTAGAATACCTTTGCACCTCGATTTTGAATAACACGAACATTCAAAGTTAAAACAGAGGGATGGCAGAGCGGTCGAATGCGGTAGTCTTGAAAACTATTGACTGTTACAGGTCCGGGGGTTCGAATCCCTCTCCCTCTGCTGAAAAAGCCTTCTCAGGAAACTGGGAAGGCTTTTTTCTTGTCCAATTTTTATTCTAACTTTAGAAAAAAAATATTATGTGGGAAGAGAAAAATGATACACTCAGCAGAACATTCACATTTAAAGACTTCAGTGAGGCATTTGCCTTCATGTCAAGAGTAGCACTTTTGGCAGAAAAGCAAAATCATCATCCGTCATGGAATAACGAATGGAATAAGGTGGAAATAAAACTATCAACGCATAGCGAAGGTAATACTGTAACGGAAAAGGACAGAAAACTTGCCGAGGCCATTGACAAGTTGCTTTAGCGGTAAATTGTTGATAAAGAGAATTTAATGTTTATATCCTCCCTGAAAAAAAGCTTCTTTTAAAAGCTAAGCAACGAGCGACTATAATCATGCTTTTTAAAGTTTAATAGGCTGTTATGCTAAATTTTGACTTATTCTAAATCAAGTAGCAGGAACTAAATCATCTTTATCCACAATTATGCCCTGATAAACACTAATAGTTTGTTGATCTCGGACGGCTTCTTAATTTTGTTACGTAGCTCTTCGGAGCCTTTAACACATCCTCTTCTTGAATTTTAGATAAAAGTATAAGAATCAATGCAACAGTGGTTAAAGTAATTATTATCATGGCTTTTATAAATTGAGATTAGTTATAACATCGATTCACCAAAAACTCTGCCTAAAAGCGTTTTTTTGATAAAATCGCTTAAAATATTTTAGATAATTTGAAAAAAACAAGAATATGTCTTTGAAAATAGTACCGACACCTATCGGAAATTTGGATGACATAACCTTAAGAGCCATTAAAGTATTAGAAGGTTCTGATTTGATTTTGGCGGAAGATACCAGAAAAACAGGCATACTTTTGAAGCATTTGGAAATTAAGAAACCAATGCGAAGCTTCCATATCTTTAATGAGCATAAGCAATTGAAAAATATCATTGAAATGCTTAAAAGCGGCAGTGTGATATCATTGGTTTCTGATGCCGGCACTCCGGCCATTTCGGACCCTGGTTTCTTGCTGGTTAGAGAATGTATTGAAAATGAGGTTGATGTAGAATGTTTACCTGGAGCTACGGCTTTTGTGCCCGCTCTTGTTAATTCTGGTTTGCCCTCAGATTCCTTTGTTTTTGAAGGTTTTTTACCGCCAAAAAAAGGAAGAAAAACTAAACTAGAAAGTCTTCAGGAGGAAACCAGAACCATGATATTTTATGAATCTCCACATAGGCTGCTAAAAGCTCTAGCGGAATTTATTGAGTTATTTGGCTCTGACAGAAGAGCTTGCGTATCAAGAGAATTGACCAAGATTCATGAAGAGAATGTGCGTGGCACTTTATCCGAAATTCTTGCTAATTTTGCTGAACGCTCCATAAAAGGAGAGATAGTTATTATTATAGACGGAACTAATAGAAAAAAATCTAAATGAGTTTATTAAAAGGAAAAGTAGCCCTTATAACTGGTGCTTCACGCGGAATCGGAAATAGCATTGCAAGAGAATTTGTGAAACAAGGTGCAGACATTGCTTTTACATACCTATCTAGTGTAGAAAAGGGTGAAGCTTTAGAAAAAGAACTAGCCGCTGAAGGCATAAAAGTTAAAGGATACCAATCTGACGCCTCAGATTTCAATGCAGCTGAAGAGCTTATTAAGAATGTGTTAGAGGATTTTGGTAAAGTAGATATTTTAATAAATAATGCAGGAATCACCAGAGATAACCTGCTTATGAGAATGAGTGAGGACAATTGGGATGAGGTTATCAGAGTTAATCTGAAATCTATTTTCAATTTAACCAAAGCCATTACCAGACCTATGCTTAAAGCCAGAAGTGGTTCTATCATAAATATGACTTCCGTTGTAGGTCTTACAGGAAATGCAGGTCAAGTAAACTACTCTGCTTCTAAAGCAGGTATCCTTGGATTGACTAAATCGGTAGCTAAGGAGCTAGGCTCTAGAGGTATAAGATGCAATGCCATTGCCCCTGGTTTTATCGAAACAGAAATGACACATGCTTTAGATGAAGATAGTTTGAAAACATGGCTATCAGGAATTCCATTAAAAAGAGCTGGCCAAGGCACCGACATCGCTAATGCCTGCGTATTCTTAGGTTCTGATATGTCTACTTACATTACGGGTCAAACCTTGGTGGTGGACGGTGGAATGGTGATGTAATTAATAATAATTAATGAATTCTAAACTCGTTTTTCAGAACTCTTCTTGGCTTGTTTTATGGTGTATAGTTATTGGTATAGCTTATGCTTGGCTGCTATATTCAAAAAAAACTACGCTGAATAAAAGAAATAATGCCATCCTAGCTGGAGTACGAGCCATCATAGTAGCCTTAGTCTGTTTTTTACTGTTAAACCCTCTTTTAAGATCCAACACCGTCAGAACACTTAAACCTATTTTGGTTATAGGAATAGATGATTCTGGCTCCATTTCTGAGCTTGGAAAAGATGGAATAGCAACACTTAAAAGAAATTTAGAAGCTTTTTATAATGAATTGACAGATTCTGATTATCAAACTGAAATACGTTTGTTAAATACGGAAAAGTCTTTCAATGCTATAGATTCTCTTACTTTTAAGTCGAAGAAAACAGACTTTGGCTCGTTTTTTAGAAATCTGAATGAAGAATTCAGTGGTGAAAACCTCAAAAAAGTAGTGTTGATATCTGATGGAATTGCCAATTCCGGTCTTTCTCCACTTCTTCGACCATTTCCTTTTGAGATTGAAACGATAGGTTTGGGCGACAGTACCATTAAGAGAGATTTATCTATTAAAGGGTTAACAGCTAATAAACTAGCCTATCTAGGAAACTCATTTCCTGTACAAGTAGATATTCTGGCTAAGCTTTATAATGGAAAGCAAACCACAGTTTTAATTAAGAGAGAAGACGAGGTTATAGAAAGAAAAATAGTAGCATTTAATTCTGACGACGACTTCAAAACCATCTCTTTTCAATTAAACGCTAAGGATATTGGGAAGCAAAGATACACCATCCTGCTTTTACCCTTAGAAGGAGAGAGCAATACAAGAAACAATTACAGAGATTTAGTGATAGATGTGGTAGATGGAAAAGAAAAGATCCTTTTAGTAGGATTGGCTCCGCATCCAGATATTAAGGCTTTGAAATCTATCATTGAAAAAAATCCCCTGTTCGAATTGGACGTTGATATTGTCCAAACCGATAAAGCCAGTGACATTCTAGCCAAAAATTTTGATATTCTCATTTTACATCAGCTGCCAGACTCTAAGGCAGAATATGTGGATTTAACATCAAGGTTGCTGGCCAAGATGAAACCAACATTCTTTGTCTTAGGTGCTCAAACTGACATTAGTCGCTTTAATGGCATGCAAGAAGTTTTGGGCATCGCTGGTCAAGCAGGAAAAACAGACCAAGTAACAGCCGCTTATAATGCCTCTTTTGCAAGGTTTATATCTGAAGAAAATTTACGGAATATTATCGCCAAGTTGCCTCCAGTTATTGTTCCATTTGGAGAATACAGAAGCTTTCCTGGCTCTGATATCATACTTTACCAAAAAGTGGGTAGCGTACTTACTGATAGACCATTACTAGCAGTCAACACCAATGCCAACAGAAAGGCAGCCGTATTTTCTGCAGAGGGTATTTGGCAGTGGAGGATGGAAGAATACTATATAAACGACAACCACGAAGCCGTAGACGACTTCATCTTAAAGTCATTACAGTTAATTTCTGTAAAGGCAGACAAAGAAAAACTTAGGGTCTATACCAGTCAAAATGAAATAGACATAGATGAATCTGTCGTTTTTATTACTGAAGCCTATGACGATTTGTATGAAAGAATTAAAAATGTAAAGGTTAACCTCGCTATTAGTGGTCCAGGAGGTTATGCTAAAACTTTCAATTATGAAGTGAGCGAGCAAAGCAACACTTTTGAAATTTCTAGTTTAGAGCCGGGTGTTTATAATTATAAGGCAGAAGGAATAGTCTTAGGAAAATCACAATCCAGTGCAGGACAGTTTGTCATTAAAGATAAAGACCTTGAATTCCTCAGTACCACGGCTGACTTTGACTTTTTAAGAACGCTCGCCTCCAAAAATGGTGGGCAATTCTATCATTCAGATGAATTTGGTTTATTAGCACAAAAACTTAAAGATGCCAAAGCCCCGTCAAAACTTGTGAATACCGAAGATCTGAGAGAAATCATTAATTTAAAATGGTTATTACCTCTTTTACTATTATTGGCTTCCTTAGAATGGGCTTTCAGAAAGTATTTTGGTACTTACTAATCCATTATTAGGTTTCTGTAAGAAATCTTGATAAGGAGTTCTAAATGGCCGAGATCTAAATGTAGGCGTAATAAGGGGAGACCCGATAATGATGGCGGTTCCAGCAAACAAATGAACTAGCGGAACAAAGCAAGGGTTTTATATGGAAGTTAAAAGATGAAGTCGATACTTTTAAAGTCAAGCCAAATAGACGTAGCCAAGTGGTGGATAAATTTTTAAAAGGTCGGGGCTTAAAATTTAATCAACTTGAAAAAATCGAGCATCTTCAAGGATGTTCATTTTAAGAAATAGATTTCCTAAAACAAACTAAAGAACAAGCAAGAATGTCAATATTTAAAGTAGGGGATAAGGTAAGAATGCTCCGTTCTTCAGAAGAGGGTGTGGTTGTAAAGGTCAAAGGAGATTTTATTGATATTGAAACTACAGATGGGTTTGATTTACCTACAATGGCTTCGGAATTGGTCCGGATCTCAGAAGCGGAAAAACAATATTTCAACGTAGCAGAAAGTAAAAAGTCTGCCGAGGCTTTAGATAAGATTTTAGAGAGTAAGAAAATTGCTAAGAATCAAATTTCGCTGGCTTTTGATCAAATCAACGATTATTTATTTAGACCATATTTTATCAATGAAACGTCTAAAGAGGTCTCTTTTGTCCTTTCTGTCTTTAAAAATGGAGCTTTTATAAATTTTGTTTCTGGACAAGCTCCTTCAGAAACAGAAGCAAGGATATATGAGGATTTAAAGAAAGAGGAATTTGATTCTTGGTCAAAGTGGAAGATAGATTTGATTTTCTTTGAAAAAGATAAACCCAATCAACCGCTACGAACCATAGAGTTTAAATTAAAGGCGGCAAACCTATTCAAAAGCAAAATAGAATTTCCTTTTTCTGAACGTTCTGGATTTTTAAGAACCTTATCCTTAGACGCTAAGCCTGAGGACATGAATCAAGCTAAGGAAAAAATAGAAAGCCCATTCGTAGATATCTATGCGTTCAATAAAACCAAGACGGTAGACCTGCATGCAGATAAAATTGGTATTACTACTAAAAACACCGATGTAATATTTGACATGCAAAAGAGTTACTTCATAAACGAAATAGATACATCTGTGGCCGGAAGCGTGATGGAGTTAACTCTTATTCACGGCGTTGGAAACGGACATCTTAAAAACTTCATTCATAAATATTTAGCATCGCATGATCATGTGGAATGGTTTAAAGAGGCTCAGAAAGAGAAGTTTGGCTACGGTGCCACACTTGTTCATTTTAAGCCTTAGCATTTTAGCAACTTCTTTAAGTTGTAGTAAAAAGTATACAGCAGAAGCCCCTTCGGAGTCTTATAGCACGGCAGGTTTAGATAGCCTTACCAATAAGGTCTCTTATATCACTGTGCCTTTGAACATTGATATCAGGGAGATTGAGCGTCAAATAAATCAAAACTTCAAGGGCTTGATTTATTCGGATACAACCTTCAATGAAGACGATCTAAAATATAAAATCTGGAAAAACACCGATCTTAAATTTAAACACAGAGGTGGGGGAGTATTTGAATTTAAGGTGCCTTTAAAAATATGGGTTGAGAAAAAAGTTACGGTTTTAGGTATGACCAAAACACCTTCTACCGAGTTTGAGATAGTCGCGAACTTTTCCTCTAAACCTTTTATATCTTCCGATTGGAAACTTAAAACGGTTACGAACGCCGAAGGTTTCGAGTGGGTAAGTCAGCCTAAACTAAGTTTTGCTGGTTTTTCAATTCCTGTCTCCAGCATTATAGGCGGCATCATTGATAATTATCAAACCAGTATTGCCAGACTAATAGACGATAAAATATCTGATGAAATAGATCTGATAAATCCGGTATTAAAAATATGGAATAGCATTAAAGAACCTGTAAATATTTCTACAGAGTATAATTTATGGGTGAGGGCCATTCCCCAAGACATTTTAATGACTGAATTGAAGTTTGATAATTATAATATCAAAACTTCTGTAGCCATCAAGGCTTTCGTTAATTCTAGTGTGGGTAAAATAAATGTTCCAGTGAAAATTTCTACACATTTGCCCCCAATAAAATTTGCAAACTATCTTCCCAAAGGTTTTGAGATTCATCTCTACAATTTGGTTACTTTCAGTGAAGCTGAGAAAATAGCCAAAGGAATGTTTCTGGGGCAAAAGATGGCTCTTGGAAGCGGGAAGGAAATTGAAATTATGGGCATGAAAATATATGGTGGAGAAAACAACAAAGTCATTATCCAAGTCAACACCAGCGGTGATTTAAACGGTGTAATCTTTTTAAAGGGCGATCCTGTCTACGATACAAAAAGACGCGAAATAGTCTTAAAAAATGTAGATTTTGACGTAAAAACGAAAAGTTTACTCATGAAAACCGCAGCCTGGATGATGTCAGGCAGCCTTACACGCCAAGTAGAAAACAATTTTGGACTACCTGTAGATCCTATTTTTAAAGGTGCCATATCCTCTATAGATGGTTTTCTTAATTCAGATTTTAAAAGTGGAATAAGCTTAAAAGGAAAATTACAAGAACTGACTCCTGGCGAAGTTTATTTAAAAGCGGAAGGATTAATGACAACTGTGAAAGCAAAAGGAGATTTAGAAGTAAAATTGAGTAGTTTTGTGCCAAAGAAATAAGCTGTCTTATCGCTGCCTAGAATAAGGGAGAGGAAAGTCCGAACAGCATAGAGCATCATGCTACCTAACGGGTAGGGAGTAAATGGGTGACCGTTTGCTTACAGCCGGTGCAACAGAAAATATACCGCCATTTGTTCTTTAGGGTAATAAAAGGTAAGGGTGAAAAGGTGAGGTAAGGGCTCACCGCATTGGCAGCGATGTCAATGGCAATGTAAACCTCATGAGCTGAAAGATTAAATAAGTTCTGAATTTTCACTTGCTCGGTGAAATACCTACGGGTGGTCAGGATGGGTAAATCGATAGAGGTTTCGAGTGATTGAAATCCTAGATAAATGATAAGAGTTCCATGTATTTGGAATACAGAATTCGGCTTATAGGCTTATTTCTTTTTTAATTTTAAAATGTTTTAGTCTTTGTATTTAAAAAGACGTACTTTTGCAGTCCAAAAATAACCGAGGGACGGGTTCCCTCACAAACATTTAAATAATGGCTGTTAAAATCAGATTAGCTAGACATGGTCGTAAGAAAAGAGCAATTTACGACATCGTTGTAGCAGACGCAAGAGCACCACGTGATGGTAAGTTCATCGAGAAATTAGGACAATACAATCCAAATTCAACTCCTGCAGGTTTAGTTCTTAATAACGAAAGAGCTTTACATTGGTTAATGGTAGGAGCATTGCCTACTGATACGACAAGAAAAATCTTATCTGTTGAAGGTTTGATGTTCCAAAAACACCTTCAAGTTGGAGTGGTTAAAGGTGCTATCTCTCAAGAAGATGCAGATGCTAAGCACCAAACTTGGTTAGATAACAAAGCTAAAGCTAGAGAAGAAAGAATTTCTAAATTAGCTTTAAGTAAAGCAGACATCAAGAAAGCTGCATTAGCGGCTGAAACTAAGAAAAAAGAAGGTGTAATAGCTAAGAAAGTAGAAGCAGAACAAGCTCTTATAGCTGCTGCTGACGCAGAAGCTGCATTAAAGTTAGCTGCTTCTCAGCCAGTGGTTCAAGATGCTACTGAAGAAGTTGCTCCAGAAGCAGATGCTACTGAAGAGACTCCTGCTGCAGAATAATTTATTATAGTTTCTAAAAAAACCTCACTTTATTCAAAGTGGGGTTTTTTTGTTTAAATGCCTTTTAATAATATTCCATCAATTCAATACCTTTGAACATTATGAATGTTTGCGTTTAGAAAATTCATAAAAATGGAACTCAACAAATGAATCATGACGAAAGAAGAGTGTTACTTTCTTGGTAAAATAACAAAACCTCACGGCTTAAAAGGCGAGGTTACATTATGGATGGATGTAGATGAACCAGAGCTATATAAAGAGCTGGATTCTGTTTTTTTAGACATTAAAGGCGAATTAGTACCTTACTTTTTTGAAGAACTTCAAATAAGAGGCAAAAAATCTATTGCCAAGTTTGAAGATATTGAGAGCATAGAAGAAACAGAAGGAATTATCAACTGTGAAGTTTTCTTACCTATTGATAATTTACCAAAACTTGATACCAAAACCTTTTACTATCATGAACTCCCAGGATATCAATTAAAGGAAGAAAAGACGGGAGAAATTATCGGTATAGTCACGAAGGTTTACGAAGGTGCTGGACAAGATTTAATTGCTTTTAATCTCAATGAAATTGAGATATTAATTCCTATTTCAGACGATATTGTAAAAGACATCGAACGAGATAATAATATCCTGAATGTAAATCTGCCAGAGGGACTGATTGAAATTTATACTGAAAATTAATTGAAACTCATTATATGAGAATTGATATTATTACTTGCTTGCCTGGGCTGCTCGAAGGCTTTTTTTCTCAGTCTATAGTTAAAAGGGCCATGGATGCCGGAACAGTTGAAGTTAACATCATTGACCTTAGGGATTTTGGTGTGGGCAAGAGCCGACAAATTGATGACTACGCCTTTGGTGGTGGAGCAGGAATGGTTATGATGATGGAACCGTTGGTAAATGCCATTGAGCACTACAAAAAAGAACGTGTTTATGACGAAATCATTTACATGACTCCCGACGGTGAATTATTGAATCAGCAAAGCACAAATAGGTTTTCTTTGACAGAAAACTTGCTTATAATCTGTGGACATTATAAGGGAATCGACGAGCGAGTAAGAGAAAAATACATTACCAGAGAGATATCTATTGGAGATTATGTTTTGAGTGGGGGAGAGATACCAGCCGCAGTTCTTACAGATGCCATTATTAGACTCGTTCCGGGAGCCATGAATGATGAAACCTCGGCCCTTACAGATTCCTTTCAAGACGGCTTATTATCTCCTCCTGTATACACTCGACCTGCTGATTTTCAAGGACTTAAGGTTCCTGAAATTTTACTTTCAGGTAATTTCAAAAAAATAGAAGACTGGCGTAGCGAAAAAGCTCTGGAACGCACCAAGGAAAGGAGGCCAGATTTATGGAAGAAAACATTGTAAAAGAGGCTAAAAAAAGCTATTTTTGAACTTATAAAAGAGTGAAAAGTTCACTTTTAAAATCTATTAAACTTAATCTTCTTCTCAAACTAATTTATGGCAGAGGAAAACGATAATCCAATACCTGAATCAAGTCCATCCGGGAACATTATTCCAATCAATATTGAAGATGAAATGCGTAGTGCATACATTGATTATTCAATGTCTGTTATCATTTCACGTGCACTTCCCGATGTAAGAGACGGTTTTAAACCAGTTCACCGACGCGTGCTTTACGGCATGTCAGAATTAGGTGTTTATCATAACAGAGCCCATAAGAAATCTGCCCGTATTGTGGGGGAGGTTCTAGGTAAGTATCACCCTCACGGTGACTCATCTGTTTACGACACAATGGTGCGTATGGCTCAGGAATGGTCATTAAGATATCCATTAGTAGATGGCCAAGGAAACTTCGGTTCAGTGGATGGTGACTCTCCAGCAGCAATGCGTTATACGGAGGCCCGTTTGAAGCGTATTGCCGAAGAAATGTTGGCAGATATTAACAAAGAAACGGTTGACTATCAGCCGAACTTTGATGATTCTCTTCAAGAGCCATCCGTACTTCCAGCAAGAATCCCTAATTTACTGTTAAACGGTACTTCTGGAATTGCAGTAGGTATGGCCACTAACATGGCCCCTCATAATTTAACAGAGGTGGTAGATGGTATAAAAGCCTACATCGCAAATAAAGACATCGACATCGAAGGTTTAATGGAGTTTATAAAAGCTCCTGATTTCCCTACAGGTGGAATAATCTATGGTTATTCTGGCGTAAAATCTGCTTTTGAAACTGGGCGTGGAAGAATAGTCATTCGTTCTGTCGCTAGTTTTGAACAAACAAAAACTGGAAAAGAGCAGATTGTAATTACAGAAATTCCATATATGGTCAATAAGGCCAACATGGTTGAAAAAACTGCAGCTCTAATTAACGACAAGAAAATTGAGGGTATTTCTGACCTAAGGGACGAATCTGATAGAGACGGGCTTCGTGTCGTATATGACTTAAAAAGAGATGCGGTACCTAATGTAGTTCTTAATAATCTTTACAAGTATACGCAATTACAGTCTTCTTTCAGTGTAAACAACGTGGCCTTGGTAAAGGGTCGCCCTTATACGCTTAACCTTAAAGATATGATTGTGCACTATGTGGCACATAGAATTGAGGTTATCACAAGAAGAACAGAGTACGACCTAAAAGAAGCTGAAAAAAGAGCCCACATCTTAGAGGGTTTATTGATTGCTCTAGATAATCTAGATGCCGTTATTGCTTTAATTAGAGGGTCTAAAGACCCAGATGAAGCTAGAAGTGGTCTTATGACCCAATTTGAACTATCCGAAATTCAAGCTAGGGCTATTTTGGATATGAGGCTTCAACGTCTTACGGGACTTGAGAGAGATAAGATTATTACAGAATACGAAGAAATCAAGAAATTGATGGACAGGCTAAGAGAAATTCTTGCGTCTGAAACTATTAAGGAAGAATTAGTAATAGAAGATCTGGATGATATCAAAGCCAAATATGGTGATGAGCGTAGATCTAAGATAGAAATGGCTGGTGGTGATTTCAATATTGAGGATATGATCCCTGATGATGAAATGCTAGTTACGGTTTCAAATGAAGGATACGTAAAAAGAACCGCTCTTCAAGAGTATAGATCTCAGAATAGAGGAGGAGTGGGCTCTAGAGCAGTGAAAACTAAAGATACCGACTACACGGAGCATCTTTTCTCTGCAACCAACCATAATTACCTTTTGTTCTTCACAGAAAAAGGAAAGCTTTTCTGGTTAAGAGTTTTTGAAGTGCCAGAAGGAAGCAAAACGGCCAAAGGAAGAGCCATACAGAATTTAATCAACCTCGAATCCGACGATCGAATTAGAGCCGTTCTCAATGTTAAAACTTTAACAGATGAAGATTATATAAATAATAATTATATCATCATGTGTACCAAAAACGGTACGGTTAAAAAGACATTACTTGAGGCTTATTCTAGACCTAGGGTTAATGGTATTATTGCAATTAACATCAAGGATGGTGATCAGCTGTTAGATGTTTCTCTAACAAACGGAAATGATTATATCATTATCGCAGCAAGTGCTGGGAAAGCTGTCAGATTCCATGAATCTGCTGCTAGAGCCATGGGTAGAGGTGCCAGCGGTGTAAGGGGAATAAAGTTAGCAGAAAACGATCATGCCATAGGCATGGTATGCGTGAGTAGAGAAGATACCCAGTTAATGGTGGTTTCTGAAAATGGTTATGGCAAACGTTCTAACATTGACGAATATAGAATTACTTCTAGAGGTGCTAAAGGTGTGAAAGCCTTAAATATTACGGAGAAAACTGGTAAGTTAGTGGCTATCAAAGAGGTTTCTGATGAAGATGATTTAATGATTATTACCATCAAAGGTATTGCCATTAGAATGAATGTAGCAGATCTGAGAGTAATGGGAAGAGCGACTCAAGGTGTAAGGCTTATTAAACTCAGTGGGAATGATGCCATTGCTTCAGTAACTCAAGTGGTTAAGGATGATGAAGTAGAGCCCATAGAAGGTGACGAGTTAACTGAAGGTGCTGAAAATGAACCTACTACGGAAGAATAAATGTTAAATTGGTGTTAATTGCCTATTGTAAACCAAACATCCTTTGGATTTTGTAGTCAAAAGGCCAAATAGTTTCAGTAATAAATAAACAAAAATAGACCTAAATGAAAAAAGTAGTTTTTGCATTATCGTTTTTACTAACCGCTCAGCTCTCCATGAGTCAGAGTGTTTTAGATTTAGCAAATGACGCACAGTGCCAAACGCAAGAGAGTCTTTTAAAACCAATGATAAAGAACTCTGAACATGCGAAAAGAGGTATTAAAGCTAGTACATGGATAAAACTAGCGGAAGGATATGCTAATTATACCACATCTTGTGGTAAAGATTCAACCTCTGCTTTAAAAGCCTGGAATGCGATTAATAAAGCCGTAGAATTAGACACGGATGGTGAATCTGCAGAAGACATTAAAGCGGTGAAGAACGGTGAATTAATGTACAGTGCAGTGATGAATCAAGGCGTGGCTCACTATAATGTGGGAAGCTTAGAAGAAGCTGTTAAGTTATTTATAATAGGTACAGAAGTAATACCTACAGATACCTTGGCTACATTCTATGCAGGAATCGTTTCTAACCAATTGGGTAATTTTGACGATGCAGCAAAAGCTTTTCAGCAATATATTGAAGTAGCAGGTGGGAGAGACGCAGCCTCTTACTACACCCTAAGTACTATTGCAAAAGAAAAAGGAGATTTGAACGAATCCATCAAATGGTTGAAAAAAGGTGTAGTAGATACTGGAGATAAAGATCTTCAAGGAGAATTGATCAATACATATATCAATAACGATATGCTAGGTGATGCCGTAGGTGATATGGAAAAGTTAGTAGACTCGGATCCTACGAATACCAATAATCTTTTAAACCTTGGTATCCTTTACGATAATCAAGGCGAAAAAGAGAAAGCTTTAGAAATTTATAAGCGTGTCTTGAAAATGGATCCTGATAACTATGACTGTAACTTTAACTTGGCAGTATTCTATTTCAACGATGCTGTACAAATTAAGAAAGAAGTAGACGCCATGGATATGAAGACCTACCAAAAAGAAGGTGCTGCTATTGAAGCCAAAGCATGTGAAAAATTCAGAAGTTCTCAGCCTTATTTCCAAGCATGTTCTAGAATTAAGCCAGGCGAGCCTGAAATTGAAGAAAACCTAAAAAGTCTTACCAATATTTTAAGTCAGTGTAAGTAGACTTCATACTTTATAATTTAGGGCCATTTGAAAGAATGGCCTTAATTTACAGAACCCTATTTAACATAATATATATTATATAACATATTCACAACTCAGAATTCCGCCTTTAAAACAACCTTTTACATTTGATAATCCTATTAGCAGTTAAATTACAAAGCATGGTTAAAGTTCTTGATTTAACTAACCTTTATATACGAAGGCCGTTTATCCAAACCAAGAACGGTGAGCCCTGGAGGTTTCTAACCCATAATAGTTAGCATTTAACACGCTTTATTCATTAGAAAATCTCCCGATTTTATCAATACCCTAGCTAAATTGCCTTAAATCAGTTCGTAAACTCAATTAAACTTAATCACCAGAACCCTTCGACAAAAAGCTCAGGGCAAACTGCTATGCTTATCTCGTTTAAATGTCTGATTTATTCCACTTAAAACTCTTTGCGATTCTCCAAGGCATAAACCGGGTTTAATCCCGCCAAACCTTATTTCTTATACCAACTATCAGCAAAAGGCCCATAAAACCTACAAAAACAACTCCTAAGACACGAATAGGTCTTCCATAATAATAATCCAGGCTTGTGGCCACAAGAATTAAGAGAATGGCCAAGATTGGTAAATAGAAGTATGCTAATTTTCTAGTACTCATAGAAAGAATGCTTTTAGGCAGGTTTAAAGTCAGAAAAAGAATTATCGTTATAGAATAGAACAATTTTACTAATCATTTTCTGATGAACATATTTAGCATCGTTGTTTAAAGACGAAGACACCGAATTTGAAGCCATAGCTGCCCCAACATTAGACGACTTAAAATCAGTGAAAGAATTATCATCGTAAAAGACGACTATCTTCACTATCTCTTTCTCACCTGCTGAAGCAGCATTCGCTGAGAATAGATCCGCTTGTGCTTCTTTTATATCCTCATTTTCTGTATGAGCGTCTTCTGCTATTATTTTTAACAAATCTAGATTCAACGCATGCTCATCAAAAGTCCATTGCACACCCAATTGTGGAAATTGCATAAGAATTTTTTGAATAATTTCTAAACTTGGCCTATTTCTTCCGGCAATAATATGGCTAATGATGGGCCTACTAACACCAATATGATCAGCAAATTTAGAACTACTAAAGCCTAGCTCTTTAATAATTATTTCAATTTTCTGGTTTAAAGTCATCTTATTATAATCGTTCTCTTATAGAAATATCAATTCATCGTTTACAAATATATGTCAATTGGTTTACATTTCCAAATAGTCAACTTACATTACTAAACTTAGTAAATTTACATTTCTGTTGTTGGGTGTTTATGATTGTAAATTCAGACTTTCTTCTATACTAAGTAGTTATATCAAAATATTTGTGAGAGAAAAGAAGGTTTGGCGACTCATAGCATTTCATAAATTTTCAAAAATAAATGAAATAGTCTTTGGAATTAACATTTATTATATGCTACCTTTGAATATAATAAGTCGCGAAAAGAGATTCCGACTACGTGTAACTTTCCAATAATATAAATAAAACTTTAAGACGTTAATCCTTTGAGATTGTCTTAAAATAAAATAGCCACACTTTTTAAAGTGTGGCTATTTGCTTTTTATCATTCTAGGTTCCTTTCTACATCTTAAACCGCTACGTCATTCTCTCGAAGTGCATCGTTGAGAGATGTCTTTAAGTCGGTACTGGCCTTTCTTTTACCAATAATTAAAGCACAAGGGACACTGTAATCACCGGCAGGGAATGACTTAACCTGAGTCCCAGGAATAACCACAGAATCTGCAGGAACATAACCTTTATAAATAACGGGTTCATCCCCAGTAACATCTATTATCTTTGAGCTTTTAGTAATGGTTACTCCAGCTCCTAGGACAGCACGTTTACCAATATGAACACCTTCTACTACAATACACCTAGAGCCAATAAAAGCACCATCCTCAATAATAACTGGCGATGCCTGAGCAGGCTCTAAAACTCCTCCTATGCCAACTCCACCGCTCAAATGAACATTCTTACCAATTTGAGCACAGCTACCCACTGTGGCCCAGGTATCCACCATGGTTCCAGAGTCTACAAATGCTCCAATATTGACATAAGAAGGCATTAAAATTACACCAGGGGCTAAATAAGCACCATATCTAGCAACCGCCGGAGGAACAACCCTTACACCCAATTCAGCATAATTCGTTTTTAAATCCATTTTATCATGGAATTCAAATATTCCAACCTCTGTAGGAACCATCTTTCTCAGAGGGAAATAAAGAATAATTGCTTTTTTTACCCACTCATTGGTTTGCCAAGAACCATCTTCTAATGGTTCCGCTACCCTTAACTCTCCTTTATCTACCGCTTCCACTACATCATTAATGGCAGTAATTACATGCTCACTCTTTAATAATTCTCTGTTATCCCAGGCTTCAAGGATTATTTTTTGACGTTCTTCCATTAAACTATTCAAATATTTGGTTAATAAATTTTTACTTGATTATAACATACTCAAATGACTGGTTAGTCGAGTAATATAGGTCGTGAATGAACCCAAAAAGCAGGATGTTATTTTGCACTTTTGGCAACCAAATAATATTTGGCTACCGCTCGTCACCTTCAAGCATTCCGCAAAACTAAGACATAATTCTAAATTGCCCATCTTCTAAGCATTTGTATTTTTCAAACCCTCCTACCCTTAGTATTAAAACCCAAACAGTTAAGAGTGCTATTTATTTTAACAATATTAATGACATAAAAATAAATTGTATTATTCCCGTAACTTCTTGCTACTTTCATAGAATACTTCAGCATTATTATAAAAGTGCTATTTTTGTGTATCATTTACCATAAAAATTATAACAGAAATGAAGGATATTAAAGTTGCTATTAATGGCTTTGGAAGAATCGGAAGATTAGTTTATCGTCAGATATATAACATGGAAGGCATTGATATTGTGGCCATTAACGACCTTACAAGCCCAGAATCACTAGCTTATCTCTTAAAATATGATACGGCTCAAGGTAGATTCGATCAAGAAGTTACCGCTACTGAAAATAGTATTATAGTAAACGGAGACAATATAAACGTATACGCTCAAAGAGACCCATCTCAAATTCCATGGGCTCAGCATGATGTTGATGTGGTTTTAGAGTGTACCGGATTTTTCGCTTCTGACGAGAAAGCTTCTGCACACCTTAAAGCAGGTGCTAAAAGAGTGGTTATTTCTGCACCAGCTACGGGTGATGTAAAAATGATAGTATTTGGTGTAAATCATGAAACTTTAGATGGTACAGAAACTATCATTTCTGGAGCTTCTTGTACAACAAACTGCTTAGCTCCTATGGCTCAAGCATTGAACAACTCATTTGGCATCAAAACGGGCTTAATGACTACAATTCATGCTTACACTAACGACCAAAGTACGCAAGATGGTCCTCATAAAGATTTTAGAAGAGGAAGAGCTGCTGCTGAAAATATAGTTCCTAATACTACAGGTGCTGCTAAAGCTATAGGTAAAGTATTACCTGAATTAGATGGTGTTTTAGATGGTGCTGCTCAACGTGTTCCTACATTGACGGGTTCGTTAACAGAATTAGTAACCATCTTAGACAAGAAAGTTACAGTTGAAGAAATCAACGCTGTAATGAAGGCTGCTGCATCTGATAGTTATGGTTACACAGAAGACCCTATTGTAAGTTCAGACATCATTGGTATTACTTATGGTTCATTATTTGATGCAACTCAAACTAAAGTACAAACAGTAGGTGATAGCCAATTGGTTAAAACTGTTAGCTGGTATGATAACGAAATGTCTTACGTTTCTCAGTTGGTTAGAACGGTTAAATATTTCGCAGGTTTAATCCAGAAATAAGAATTTTTTGTTAAACACTAAAAATCCCCATTGCTAATTTAGCGATGGGGATTTTTTTATGTGCTGTCATTGAATCTCTGATGATTAAACCCGCTTTATGTATTAGGCAATCTCCCGATTTTATCGGGACCGTAGCTAAATTGCTTCAAATCAGTATACTTCGTCAAGCTCTCAGCACTGGCTACACCCATTTAAACTCAAACACCATAGCACATCGACATTAGCTCAGGGTAAACGCTATGCTAATTTCCTTTAATTGTCTGATTTATCGTACTTTAGCTACTCATTACAATTCTGCAATGCATAAACCGGGTTAAACCAATAGTTTAGCTTTAATATAGTTAATGGTATAACCTTTTTCCACCCATAGGTTCTCATAATGAGTCTGTATACCATGGTGTTCTGCTAACAGAGCCGAATGATATAAATCATCTGTATATCCCAATATCTCGAAATCACTATCATTAGATATCATCTCTAGGCTATATTCATAGAGAAATGGACTATCCGTTTTGAGCCTAAAAAGGCCATCTTTTTTAAGGTACTTCTTATATAAATTAAGAAAGTGTTGATTGGTAAGACGCTTTCGCTCTTGTTTCTCGCTGGGTTGTGGATCTGGATGAATAAGCCAGATTTCATCAACTTCTTTTTCTTCAAAAAACTCATCCAAATACTGAATTCCAGTCCTCAAAAAAGAAGCATTTTTCAGATCTTTATCTAACGCTCTCTTACTTCCCCTGGCAATCCTGTCCCCTTTGATATCAATACCAATGAAGTTTTTATCCGGTACGTTTTCAGCTAGACCAACGGTATATTCTCCTTTACCACAGGCTAATTCTAATACCAAAGGTTGCTTTTTCTCAAAATAAACCTTATTCCAATTTCCTTTAATAGTGGTATACAGAGGCTTACCATTCTCTATCACGTTCCAAACCTCCTGATTATGCTGAAATCTATGTAATTTTCTTCTCGACACTTGATTATAAATTTTCTAATTCTGCTACTAAATAGGTACTTCCTCCAATATAAATAAAATCGTTTTTCAAAGCTCTTTCTTTTGCGACAACTAAAGCATCATTAACATTAGCAAAGTAATATGAATCTAATATGTTAAACTTATTAGCACAGGCTTTTAGTTCTTCTAATGATTTCGAACGCAACGAATTAAACGAACAAAAGTAATAACTGGCATCATGAGGTAATAAATTTAAAGTAGTCTTCAAATCTTTGTCCGCAGCAAAACCCAATATAAAATGTACTCTATTATAGACATGTTTACTAAGATATGTCTGTAGTAATCTAAAGGCATGAGGGTTATGCCCTGTATCACAAATGGTTAAAGGATTAATGGCCATTTTTTGCCACCTTCCTTTTAATCCCGTATTTCTTATAACATGTGCTAGCCCTGAAGTCAGTGATTTACTAGATATATTATAGCCTGATGAATTGTTAATTATATTAACACAAGTGATAACACCTAATAAGTTCTGTTTTTGATAAGCACCCTGAAGATCCAAACCGATTTCAAACTCATCATCATTCTTCAAACCATCAACTATATAATTAGTTAATCCTTCTTTCTCTTTTATGAAGCGACCAATATAACGCTCCTGAGCAAATATAATTTCAGACTTTCTTAATTTAGCTTGCTCAAGAAATATCTTTGTAGTTGATATATCCTTTTCAGAAATGACTACTGGAATATTTTCTTTAATGATTCCAGCTTTCTCAAATGCTATTTTCTCAAGGGTATCACCAAGTACATCCACATGGTCAAATCCTATATTTGTAATTAGAGAAAGAATAGGTTTTATAATATTGGTAGAGTCTAGCCTTCCTCCAAGCCCAGTTTCTATAATGGCTATTTCTACCTCTTCCTTAGCAAAGAGTTCAAAAGCCATGGCAACAGTCACTTCAAAAAATGAGGGTTTTAATTCGGCGATATATTCCTTATGTTTTTCAACGAAATTGATCACATAGTTCTCTTCGACTATATTTCCATTGATTTTAAATCGTTCTCGGAAATCTTTAAGATGTGGGGAGGTATACAATCCCGTTTTATATCCGGCTTCTTGAAATATAGAAGCCAACATATGGGAGGAACTTCCTTTACCATTGGTGCCCGCCACATGAATACTTTTAAACTTTAATTCAGGATTCCCCAAATATTGACAGAACGCTTCAATATTCTTTAATGAAGGTTTTATAGCCTTGATACCAGAATTCTGAAATGCTGGCAACTGAGCGTATAAATATGTTACGGTTTCTTGATAATTCATTTTTGCTAACAAAATGTTCGCAAAAATACTAAGGCTTAAGGCTAATTTGTAATGTTAATAGTAATAGTTCCGCTTGATTTTGGAGGCGGAGTTCCTTGTGGTGTTAAAAAGCTTCCTAACCTCTGTTGAATGTAGTTTTTGTAAAAATTAGTTACACTTGGACTTACGGTAGATTGGCTCGGCACTATAGCAATTACCTCTCCTCTATTATCCACAGTAACCTTAAATACGATAATACCTGTCTCTGAGCTATTATCTTTAGGTAAGGTAAAACTCTTTCTATTCCATCCAGAAATACTTACTGAGGCTCCACCGTTTCCTCCAGCACCAGGATTACCATAAAGGCTTTTTCCGTCTGGTGTACCCCTTGGATCACCTTGATCTCCTACATCCCCAGGTCTTCCATCACCATTATTATTTCCTCCTTCACCATCTCTCGTTCCTGTGGTTCCGTTAGAATTACTACCAGACCCAGATTTTTTCATTACAGAACCAGTGTCTACACTTCTAGAAGGTGCGGGCGGCGTAGGTTTTGATGCGGGAGCACTAGGGCTAGGACTTGCTGGTTGCGGTTTTGAGTTTGTTGGTGTTTTCTTCATAATCACGGGAGATTTCTCCGCTTCTGAAGTTATAACAGGTGGTGTTTTTTGTGGCGTACTTTTAGGAGGGGTAGGTTTTGTGCTTGGTGTAGGAACAACTTTTGCAGGAGGCGTAACCGCCTTTTGCGTAGTGGCTTTATCCGCTGGTTTTACATCATAATTATTAGGAGAGTTACTGGCCTTATTGGTGGTTTGAATATCACCATATCCAGTTAAATCTAAACCGTAATTTAAATCCACGCCCATGGCTATGGGCTCTTCTTTAGGATCATAAATGATTTTAAAAAAAACTAAAGCTGCCAAAAACAAAACGTAAAGCCCAGCACTAATCATGAGTGCTTTCCTTTTATGCTCTTTATTATCTATTGCTAATTCCATTTTCGTCAAAATATACGGACTTATCGCCGGTGAACTGTTCTATACTAGCAGACATGGTTTCTGCTTCTTCTATTCCTATAACGGGCACATATACCCTTCTCATGCCATTAACCACCTTTATTTCTGCATTAAAACCAGCGGACTTCATTTTGTCTACTAATTTATTGGCGTTTTCCTTATTTTTGAAAAGCCCAGCAGAAACTTCAAATCTTTTTATATTTTCGCTGCCCTGCTCCACAAGACCCTCGTGAATTTCCTTAAGTATCATTTCCTGAGAAGTAGAATCTCCCATTAAACTATCATTCTCGTAAACAACACTATCTGGAACACTTTGTATGGTCGTATCAAGAACTGGAATTTCTCTTTTTTGAAAAGGCCTATAGAGAATCACGTAATATAAAGCACCAAATATAAATAATACAGGCAGAATGTAAAGCAAATATTTTAACCATGGCTTACTTTCTTCCTCTTCTTGATACTGATATTCATACGCCCCAAGAGTTGTGTTTTCCCCAACCGAGGCATTTGATGGTTCAGGAGTATCACTTATCGGTTCTGAGACTTTTAACGCTGGTTTAGCTGGAACCGTAAACTCAATATCTGAAAAACTAGGTTTAGTATAATAGTTGATTTCAGGAATAAATTGCCCTTCTAAATGTCCGTCTTCCGATTTGCTAATAACACAAACATCAGCCAAGACTAATTTATTGTTCGTATTTAAACCCGTTTTGAAATCAAATAAGTAAGCTTTGAGTCGGGCTTCAATTTCCGCTTTAGAAAAGTTCTCTTTTTTTAGAATATAATTAATAAACTTATTCCCTTCATCTGAGACTAGTAAATGATTAAACTCAAAAGTTTTAAAAGGTTCTATAAACGCTCCATTTTCTTTGATTTGAGCTTGCGTAAAAGAAGCTATAAAAGCACCTAAACCAGGAATGACTATGAAGTCTTCTTCGTAAAGTAATTCTTTAAGATGCTTATCAAAGTTTATCATTCAGAAAGCCAATATTGGTTTTAAAGAGAGACGTTTATTCCAACAAGAAAGTTAAGACCTTGCTGCGGATAATTATAATACCTCTGGTAATTTTTACCAATGATATTATTCAATTTCACAAAGAACGCAAATTGCTCACTGAAAAGGTAGGTAAATTCTGCATTCAAATCTGTAATGGCTGGCAGTTTAACATCCTCTCCTATGAACGGGTCTCTTGCATAAGAATTACCAATATAGTAAAAATCGATATTTGAAACAATTTTGTCAGAAACCACAAATGTGTTTCCTAGTCTACCTTCAAACGATGGCCTGTGGTAAGGTTTGTCAAATTCAATGGTTTCATAATACCAATAATCCGCTGTTAAGTTAGTTCTCCAAAATTCCTTTGGCTGGTAATTAAACTCCGCAGAAACATTGACAAAATCTGTTCGATTGTTATCATATTCTATTTCAAATTGACGCGTTCTAGGATCGCCTTCATAAGTATTGAAAAAATACAAACCAGTAAACTGCCCGTAAGATGCTTTGAAGTTGTAATTCAAACCTGAAAATAAATCTCCTCGGCTACCAATAAATACTTCCATGTCTTTGGTGGTATTTAGAATCGATACATTCGGTTTTAACCAAGGGTTTTGGTCTAACATTGAGCCTAAAGTATTACGAATGATATCTCCATCATATCCTGCAAAAAAGTAGTAAAGGGCAGGTGTTTTGTAAGTTAAAGTAGCCGTAGGGAAACCTTTTGTTTGATTGACTTGTGTAATTTGATCAAATTCATTCACGGCTTTAAAACCAAGCTTAGCATTAAACTGATTAAAATCAATATTAAAGGAAGGTTCTACTCTAAATAGATTCCTCTTCCCTACTTCTTGGTCAAAATAACTATCCGTTCTTTCTGTTAAATAAGTCTCCCCTTTTACCATCGCCGTAACTCTATCTTCAATCAGCGGGAAAGTGGCATCGAATTGTGTTCCCCAATCCGTTTCTTCCGCATCATATCGATATTGAGGAAGAACATTTTTATTACTCAATTTTCTTATGTTCGTTTTTATTGAATAATCCAAAATGGGTTTTGGTTTGGTATTCTGTAAAGCGACTCCAAAATTGAAAATATTTAATTTTTGTTTAATGTCATCTTTTTGGAAATCATAATTTGCTGTTGTATCGTAGCCATAAAATCTATAATTTCTGGCTTCGAAACCTAAATTTCCTTTAAGTTCAAACCCATTGGCATTGTATTTACCGTCAAGCTTTATTTGGTCTAAATTTATCCCAGAATTAACGCCTTGAATGGGTCCTCTTTTAGCCGCATTATGCAAACCATAAATACCGAATACTGTTTTTTTACTTTGATCAGAGTTTATAAAAGTCTCTGCATATAAACGTCCATAGTTACCTGCACCTACTTTAAAATAATTGGCGTAACCAGCACTTTGAGTTTTCCCTTTTTTATTATCATCTACAGGTGAAACGATGTTAGGTGCAAACTCTACTTCTTCTATGCCATTTGGCTTTTTTTCAAAAAAAGTATAAGCCATTTCTCTTTTCTTAGTCACTTTCTCTTCCGTCGGTATTTTGTCAAATACCCTACTGGCCTTTTGTAACTTAACTTGTTTCTCTTTAGTAATGGTGATTTCCTCATCACCAATACCCGTATTTTGTGCCAAAGCAGAGATGCTTAGGCACATTAAAAACAATATCTTATTTGAATTCAATTTCATCTTTTAACTTAAATTCTAATTATTTAGGAACATTTTTCAGTTTGGCTTTTGCAATACTCACTGTTTCTGGATTGCCAGAGTTTTCTATAATAGAATTCAGCGTAGCTTTTGCCATGAAATAGTCTTTTTGACCCAAATAGGAATCGGCAATCAGTAAGAAAGCCTTTTCGTACCATACGACATAGTCACCGAAGACTTGGGCCAACTGCTGCATCTCTTTAATGGCATCTTCATATTTGCCACTGTCAAAAAGAATTTCACCAAGTAAATATTTAGCCTCTGCCCCATTAACATCTTTATCCATACCAATAACTTTATCAAACTGTGCTCTAGCCTGCGTAAAATCACGTCTTTTCATATGACATTTACCGATAAATAACTCCGCCTTATTTTTGATGCCTATTATCACCCCACCACCATCAGAAATAACTTCTTTGCAATACTTAATGGAATTCTCATAATCCCCCAAATAGTAATAAGATTGAAACAAACCTTCCCAAGCCGCGACTTGGTCTCTTTTATTATCACTTGAGCTTAATACGTTCTGATAATCCGAAACAGCATCTCTATAGTTTCCAGCTGCATACTCAATATCGGCAGCTCTAAACGCGGCCTTGCCAGCCCATTGAGCTTGACCATCTGAAACTACATCTTTAAAATAAGGAAGGGCACTAGCAGGGTCATTTGAAAAATAATATGCTTCTGCTATTAAGTATCTGGCTTCACCAACATTTGCGTTTGATGGATTACTCTGAATAAATCTTTTCAAAGCCGGGATGGCCGCCGCGTACTTCTCCGTATAATAGAGGTTTTTAGCGGCGTCATATTGCAGTGCTACCGCTGAAGAGCTTCCAGGATTATTTTTTTGGTATTCATCCGCTATGTCTGCAAAGTCTTCACTCCTACTGGTCAAGTTCATAATATCTCTTAAACCTATGAGTGCTTCATTAGAGGTTTCATGACTTCCGAAACGATTAATAAGGATTTTATAATCTGCCACTGCTTTATCATAATTCTGAACATTACCATAAGCAAGGGCTCTTTTTAACAATGCATACGGAACCAACACTGACCTTGGTCGTTTTCTGAGCATTTCAGATAGTGTAGTAATAGCCGTCAAATAATCATGTTTTTCCATTTCTAGGTTTCCTCTTTCAAACAAGGCGTCGTCTAATAATCTAGAATTGTCATAGACTCTTGCGAACTGGTCAAAAGCGGCTTGGGCTTCTGCTTTACGACCCATAAAATCTAAAGTAACCCCCTTTTGGAATAATGCGTAGTCTTTGTCTGAACGGTTGTTGTCAAGGGCTGAATTATAGCTTTTTAAAGCATTAGCGAAATCTTTACGAATTAAATAGCAATCGGCAACCCTTAAGAGTGCATCTTCTCTACTCTGCTGAGAATCTGCGGTACTGGAAGAAGCTAAGAAATCTTTGAAGTAATTGAGAGCTTGTGCATACTGTTCTTTGTTATAAGCCAGGTACCCAAGGCTATATAAACTCTTATTCCTTTGTTCTTTTGACCCAGACTGGGATACTTCTTTGTATAAAGCTTCCGCACCTGGTTTTTCAGCCGCAAAAGAAGCTTCTGCTTTCCAGAATTTAGCATTTTGAACAATGGTCTTATCTATAGGCTTGCTGATGGCCTTATCAAAATAGGTAATGGCTTTATCAAAAGACTCCGCATTATATTCTATGACCGCCTGTGCATAACATAGCTTTTGATACGCTTGATCTATTTTAATTGTTGTTCTTTTAAGGTTCTCAATGTAACCAATGGCCTTCTCATAATCATTGGTTTCAAAAAGTACCTCACTCATTAATTCGTTGGCCTCGTCAATATATTTGCCAGAAGGATAGTTCATCACATAATCTCTAAGAGAAGTTATGGCTGACTCTGTGTTGTTTTGTTCTAGTTGAACTTTTATATAATTGAAACTTGCTTCCTCTTTTATTTCTAGATCGAAATCGGTCTTTCTGGCAAAATCAAATGCCGCCATTGCGGCCGTCAAATCTCCAGAGTTTAAAGCTGAAATACCTAAATAATAAGCCGCCTGCTGCCCTAATTCATCTTCTCTATCTGCTATGATTTTAAAAACATCAATGGCCTTTTTATGCTGTTCTGTTTTATATAGACTGTATCCATGTCTAAAAGTTAACTGTGGGTCTACAGTACCCCTTCTTAAAACTTTAAATCTATCATAATACTGAGCGGCTCTTTCAAAATCATTTTTAAAGAACAGTACTTCAGCCGCTACCATACATATTTCATCCGTTTTACGTCCGTTTGGGCTTGCAATAATAGGCTCTGCATAGGCTAAAAGCTCATCATATTTTTCTTGTCGGTACAAAATCTGGGCTATCCAGTTAGGAACTTCAATTTTATAAGGATTTACATTCTCTACCCGGTGTAGATCTACTAGTGCATCATCAAAGTTTTCATTTTGGAAATTTATTACGGCAGCATAATAAGCGGCATTGATAGCATTTTCTGCCACCGTTCTTTTCACGTAATTAAATTCAACAAGTGCCTTATCAAAATCTTTTAGTTGATAATAGGAGATGCCCAACTTATATCTAAGTTCGTAAATGGCAATATTATCTTGTCTAAAGTCAATGGCCTTGGTGAGGTATTCAATGGCTTTAGCATAATCTCCTTTTTCGTAGAAATTTTCTCCTAGATCACTAAAGATTATTTTAGCCTTTGGATGTTCACTGTGATTCAGTACAAATCTGTGAACTTCAATATCCGCATCTGTGGCATTGGTATATAGTGCCGATACGGCAGAGTAATACTCGGCATTAGCGATATTGAATTGGTTCGGATTAAAAGACGTAGAGGATTTATCTACGTAAGTTTTAAATTCTTTTCTTGCTGCCGAATAAGCTTTTTTCTCGAAAAGTTCCACCCCTGTGTTATAGTGGGCTTCCGTTTCTGTATAACTAAGTGTGTTTTGAGAAAAAACTAAAGGCGAGTAAACGATACAAGAAAAAACAATCGAAAAGATTTTTTTCATCGAAAAGCGAATTCTGTGATAGTGTTAAAAACCAAATTTAGGAAAGATGTATCTCAATATGCAGCGTTTTGCGGTTTTAAGTTTTCTTTTAGAATATTACGCTTTTAACGTCGGGTTTTGCTTAAAATTGCAAAATTAATCTTTCAACGAATAAAAATCAACAATTCTCTATTTATGAAGCTCAGAAAGTACCTCTTTTATCTCCTTATTACCACTACTTTATTCTCATTCCACTCCCATGTTTTAGGTCAATCTAACACGGCAATTTCTTATGAATTAAGTATGCCTGAACCTGAAACACATTACTTTGAAGTAGGAATGACCATTAACAGTCCACTTACTAATTCCAGTTTGCTAGATAAAAAACATGTATTGGTTAAAATGCCCGTCTGGACCCCTGGTTCTTATTTAGTTAGGGAGTATGCTGGAAATGTAGAAAATTTTAAAGCTACCAACGAAAGCGGAAAGACCCTACCTTTTAAAAAGATAGACAAGAACACATGGCAGATTGATATTCAGAACTCCAAAGACGTCAAAGTTGATTATAAGGTTTATGCTAACGAATTGACGGTAAGAACCTCTTTCATTGACGCCAGTCATGGTTTTTTAAATGGGGCCAGCATATTTATGTTTGTTCCTGAGCTGATGAAAAAGGTCGCGGACTTAAAGATAAATCCTTATGAGAAATGGTCTACCATATCAACAGCTCTACCAGAGACAGCTAAAAACACTTTTGTTATTAAAGATTTTGACACTTTGGTGGATAGCCCAATTGAAATAGGAAACCACGAAGTTTTGGAGTTCGAGGCTCTTGGTATCCCACACAGAGTGGCCATGTATAGCTCTTCCCCTTTAAATTACGATAAGGCAAAACTGCTTAAGGATTATAAAAAATTGGTGGAAGCCGCCACATCAGTAGTTGGTGAAAACCCGCTGGATAATTATTTATTCATCATCCATCATCAACCAGGCATTGGCGGTGGTTTAGAGCATTTGTTTTCTTCTACTTGTCAGACTTCTACCTACGCATACAGTTCTGAAAAAGCATATGTTGCTCTTTTTAATTTATTGGCCCATGAATATTTTCACTTATGGAATGTAAAGAGAATACGCCCAGTAGCTCTTGGACCGTTCGATTATGAAAAAGAAAACTACACCCACATGTTATGGGTTGCAGAAGGTTTTACAAGCTTTTACGAAGAAATAATCCTGAAAAGGGCTGGAATGATTGGAGAAGAGGATATGCTTCAGGTTATTGCATCTGCAATTTCTACTGCCGAAAATACCCCAGGTAACAAGGTTCAATCTGCAACAGAAGCCTCTTGGGATGCTTGGATTAAATATTATAGACCCAATGAAAACGCAAACAATAGTAGAATTTCTTACTACGGAAAAGGGGGTGTATTGGCAGCTTTTTTGAATGCGAAAATTATTGCTAACAGCAAAGCAGAAAGGTCATTAGATGATGTCATGAAACTTTTATATCAGAAATATTATAAGGAATTAGGGAGAGGCTATACTGATGAAGAATTTCAGATGGCTGTGGAAGAGATTCATGGTGGAAAACTGGACTACTTCTTCCAGAAATACATTGCAGGAACAGAAACGCCTGATTATGATCAAATCTATAAAGGTGTGGGGCTTCAAATCACCGACGCAAAAGAAAATTCTGAACTTCCATATTTAGGTATTACAGATCGCAGCGGAGCCATTTATAGGTTAAGCAGCGATGGAAGTGCGTACCACTCGGGCTTAAATGTGGGTGACCAAATTATAAGCATTAATGGAAATAGCAACATCAATTTCGCCAATGCCTTGATTGGTAAAAAAGTAGGTGAAAAAATGACCGTAAAAGTGAATAGGAATGCAGAAGAATTCGAGTTTACTTTTGAGCTTCAAAAAGATCCTCGAAAATCATATTCTCTTGAAAAAATAAAGAAAATGAGTGCCGATCAAGCAAAAGCATACAGCAAATTTGTAGGTAACTAATTCCGAAAATACTTAAGAATGAAGGCTGTGTCATTTCGGATGATACAGCCTTTATACTTTTTAGCGTTTTCTTGAAAATTAATTATAGCCGAAAACAGTCCTTCAACCCGCTTTATTCATTAGAAAACCTCCCGATTTTATCGGGACCGTATCTAAATTACTTCCTATCGGCAAGCTCAGGCTAAGACAAATCATTTCACTTCCTCAGGCTCAGTGCAGGCGTAAACGCATTTAAACTCAATCACCAGAACCCTTCCACAATAGCTCAGGGTAAACCACTATGCTAATCTCGCTTAAATGTCTGATTTATGCCACTTTAAAACTCATTACAATTCAACAAGGCATAAACCTGGTTCAACATTAACCTCTGTTCAAGAGAAAAGCAATGGGGTTTTGGTGATAAGTATGGCACTATTTTGGTTTAATACTTACCAAAGCTTTATTTTTACTAAAATTTCCTAATAAAACGAATGTCTTACGCTACTACAGAAATTACTAGTGCAGAAATAATATCTGATAATCCAGTACATCAGAGGTTATACTTCCCTTATGAAGAGGCCGCCAAGGTGATCAACGGAAAAGTTTTAGAGCTAGGCTGTGGCTGGGGTCGTGGGGTTGAAAAGCTTATTTCAGCTTCTGAGCATTACACCGGATTAGATAAAAACAAAGAGCTGATAACGGCTCTACAAAAGAAATATCCGGACCATCATTTTAACACAGCTGATTTTCCTGATTTATCAGCATTTGAAGACAATACTTTTGACTTTGTTGTGACCTTTCAGGTCATAGAACATATCAATGACGACCATAAATTCTTAAAAGAAGCTCATAGAGTTCTTAAGCCAGGTGGTAAAATTATTTTAACCACCGTAAATAAAACATATAGTCTAAGTCGAAACCCTTGGCATATAAGAGAGTATCATACCAAGGAGTTGAGTAACTTAATGGCCAAATACTTCAAAACCGTTGACACTATGGGTGTTGGTGGAAATGACAAAGTTTGGCAATACTATGAAGAAAATAAAGTCTCTGTAAATAAGACCATGAAATGGGATGTGCTAGACCTTCAGCACAAGTTACCATCCTGGATGCTCAGAATTCCTTATGAGTTTATGAACAGAAGGAACAGAGAAAAACTAATGAGTCAAACCAATGGCTTGGCTGCAGAAATAAACTGGGACGATCATTTTTTATGTGTAGACCCAGACCAATGCATAGATTTCTACTTTATGGGCACTAAGTAATGCACTTATATCTGCATATTCCTTTTTGTAAGCAAGCCTGTCATTATTGCGATTTCCATTTCTCTACCAATACCTCTAAGAAAACAGATGTGGTGAACGCCATATGCAGGGAAATAGAACTACAAAAGGAATTCTTAAAAAGTAAAAGTTTACAGACAATATACTTCGGCGGTGGCACCCCTTCCCTACTCGATATTGGTGAATTGGAAATGATTTTCAAGCATATTAATAGCCAGTTTGAGATAGAGCGAAACGCTGAAATCACCTTAGAATGTAATCCTGACGATATCACTATTCCTAGATTAAAAGAATGGCTTTCTGTGGGCATTAACAGGCTTAGTATAGGTATTCAGAGTTTTAATAACGAACACCTTCATTTTCTGAACAGAGCACATCATGCAGCACATTCCGAAAAGTGCATTCATGATGCCCTTCGAGTAGGTTTTGAGAATTTAAGTATTGATTTAATTTACGCAATTCCATCGGAATCGAATGAAATCTGGAAGTCCGATCTTCATAAGGCTTTTAGTTTTGGGGTATCCCACATTTCTTCTTATTGTTTAACCATTGAGGAGAAAACTGTCTTTGGGAATAAAGTTAGGCAGAAAATCATGAAACCTATAGATGATGATTTTGCCTCCGACCAATTCAATATTCTGTTGGAAGAAATGGAAAAAAACAAGTTTGAACAATATGAAATTTCCAATTTTGCTAAGGATGGCAAATACGCTGTGCATAATACTTCATATTGGCAAGGTGACGAATATTTGGGCCTAGGGCCGTCCGCTCATTCCTTTAATGGAAATCAGAGATTTTGGAATGTTTCCAATAACGCTAAATATCTAAAATCCATAGCAGGGGGATTTGTTCCTTTTGAGTTTGAGAATCTATCTGCCAATGATAAAGCCAATGAATACCTTATGACTGGGCTAAGGACCAAATGGGGTGTAGATTTAAAAAAACTTAGAACATTGGTGTCTTTTGATGGTACTGATTTTAAAGATGCTACTGAAAAATTCAAGTCGAAAGGGCTTCTAATATCCATAAACGATACGCTCAAATTAACACAAGCTGGCAAGCTTAAAGCAGACTTTATAGCTTCCGAGCTTTTCTTTTAATAGCCTCTTCGGGTTAATTTCATCCAGATTGTAAGATTTTAAACAACATCCTTTCCTAGCATAATTATCTTTTCAATAACTAAGACTGTAACTAAGACTCGCTGAAATAATCCAAATATACTCCCCTGGGTCAAAGAGACTTTCTTGGTGAGCAATGGCCACGCCAATTCCCAAAATATTATTATTATTTTTTACTTTGAAATTTTTACTGACACCCAATTTTTGAGATTTCAGGCTAATAATAGGTTCGTTAGCAGTATCTAAACCAAATCTATTTATCTCTGGTGAAAAACCTACACCAGCCGTAACTGAAAAGTATTGGTCTCCATTAGCTCCATATTTTCTATAATTCAAAGTACCCGATTTACTTAGCCCCTCATTGGAAGGGATAAGGTAAGGCACAAAGTTGATAAAAGAATTTCCAAAATACTTCCCCAAAGAGCCGGTATAAATGGTGGTGTACTCTGTAAACTTTAATCTTCTAATTCCTATAGAAGCCTCGAAGCTCTTTGGTAAGGATTTGTATAGCTGAGCTCCATATTTCAAACCTGGAAAGATGGAAGAATTGGAAACACCGAAATTCATATAAGCATATAAACCCTCTCCGAGGCTAGGATAGGCATCTATTTCAAACTGAGTTCCTAGCTCGCCAAACTTCTTATTGACGTTTACTCGACCAGTTATGCTACCCCATTTCGTTTCTTTACCATAACCGAGGTAATAATAGGTCATTGGGTCATATATTTCTGTAAACCTATCTATTGAGATACCAATACTGATATTATTGGTGGCAAAATCTTCTTTTAGTCCCTGTAAAAACTCATTGGCCAATACATTATCTGGTTCTATTTTTAGAAACGCTTTTATAGTGATAAAGGCATCATTGAGTTTATAATTATTCTTTTCGGCCTTGGCTTTTAAAAGCGTAATATCAATATCGTTAGGAAATAGAACAAGTCCTTTCTTTGATAAATCAATGGCCGCCATGGCCTGTTCAGCCCAGACTTCATTTTTTATGGCAGCGACCCAGTAATCCTTTTCCTGCTCATTCTTTTCTATTAAAATCTGCAGCTCCTTTCTTGCCAACTTATATTCTTCTTCCCAGCCATAAACAGTTCCAAGAAACAATCTTACCTCATCATAATTTGGGTATTTGACCACTATATTCTTTAAGATTTTAATCGACAAGCTCCTTTTATCGTTAAAGGCAAACTCACGTGCTTTGGCGAATTCTGCATCTGGGTCAATACTCCCATCTTGGGCCATTAAGGTCATATAGCTTGACAGAAACAGGGATAGTATGACATAAATTCTAATCATTTTTTTGTTTCTCCATTATTGATGCAAATTCATCCTGAACAGCTTTTGCCATTTTAAGGGTTTCTGAATTCAATTTTTCATCATTTTTAAACCTACTCATTGAAACATTAGCCATCTGAAGAACGTCCTTCTTATTGGCAAAATTTACTTTAATTTTCTTATTAATCTCGTTAGCCAGTTCTGGTTTATCATTCCACCAATAAAGATCCAAAATAGCACTATAAGCATCAAAGTATAAAGGACTTCTATTAATCACATAAAGAAGTTCTTTTTGAGCTTTTTCAAATTCACCGTTCCAACCATAAACTCTCCCTTTAAGTGTTATCGCATCAAAATGATTGGGGTTTTTATGTATTATATAAGCTATAAGTGCATGAGCGTCTTCATATTTTTTTTCAAAAGCCATTTCTCTGGCAATGAAATATACCTGCTCAATGGTAAGATTTTGTCCCTTAGTATTATCGTCAATGACTTTTTGTTCTTCCTTGGTATACGCTAGCTTTTGAATTTTAGAAACAGAAGGATCTGCTGGTATTATTCTATTATTTAGGGTAACAAAACGATTAAGTTTTTTATAATAATTATACCGCTCTCCTACTTGCTTTCTTTTTTCGACCTTGTCTGTTTTTGACAGACTAAAGTCTTTATTTATCTCAAAAAAGCTATCCCCCGATAAATAATAATTATTAGAAATAAAGTCTTTAAAAGCTCCTTTGTACTGCATTAAGGGAATCTCATGATCATTTATAAAATCTATAGAAGAGCTAAGATTTGATCCAATCCAAGGTACATTTTCAGAAACTATGGCTTGGTAAGAATTCTTAAGCATGGTCATAATGCTTGGAGTAATATCCATGTGAGAGCTAATTCCCTTAAATTCTTGAGCTTTCTTTTGCATAGGGCTATAGACCATCAGCGGTACATGATACCGGCAGATATCATCTTTCTGTGGAACTGGAATTAGCCTATGGTCGCCGGTAATAATAAAGATTGTATTTTCATAATTCGGGCTACTTTCATACGATTTAAGAAAGCTTTCAATAGTAGCATCTGTATAAAGCAGACTGGAAAAAATATTGATATGCTCCGTAATGATTTTCTTTTGGGTTTGGCTATAGCCCTTATTATCCCTTATTTTTTCTGCCTTGGATTGATATAAATCTCGGTTTGGAAAATTAAACGGTTCGTGATTTGATATGCTTAAGATAACATCCAATCTCGGCTTAGCAATAGGTTCTAAAAGCGTTAGTGTTTTTTTATAGATTTCAGAATCTGGATAGCCCCAACTAAAACCATTCTCATCATCAGAAAACATATCGTAACCAGGACCAAAATTTTCTTTATCCAAAACAAAATCTACACCCTCATTTTGAAGATATTTTATCTTATTATCGAAATTAGAATCTCCTCCTTCAAAGTAAGAAGTTTGATAGCCGTTCTGTTTCATTAAAGCTATGAGCGAAAGATGATCTGGTATTTCTTCGAGTTCCAGAAAACCTTTATCTCCAAAAGGTGCAGAGCCCAAAATAGATGGCAAAGCACCAAAAGAACGTCCAGTGTTACTGACAAAATTGGACCAATAGAGTGATTTTTTAGAAAGGGAATCTAAAAAGGGTGTAAAACCTTCATACTGTCCTCCTGAGCCCGTAAAATCACTTCCTAAACCCTCTACCACTAATATCACGATATTGGGTTTAATATCCTTTAAGTTTAAGTAATCGCTTAAAACATCATTATTAATATTAAGGGGTTTCATTAAAGGATAACTGTTTGAATCTCCTTCCCAATTGGAAGAAACCTCTTCAGACTTTGACATTTGGTAATCCATAGAATCCTTAACAAAATACGAAAGATTAGTACCATATTGGGCTCCAATAGCTTTACCGAAGAATAAAAAAATAACTCCAAATAACAGTGGCCAAATTAAACTTGATTTGAAACCCAAATCTGAGAAATACAACTTAATGAGAAGTAGAAATAGGGCGAAGAAAAGCACAAATGGCCATAAATCCATCATATTGAAATCTGTGGATGTCTGAAGTATCATCAAAATATCTGAAAGCGTATAACCATATAAATCGCTACCCAAGGAAAGATTGGTAGTAGAGAAATACTTATTTAAACAAAGGTTGGCTAGAAGTAAAACGAATGCAAAGAGGATAATAATAGCATTGGCCAGGCCTTGACTAAAAGTCCTAATAAGTGCGTAAGGGATTAATAATACTAAGACGAAGAAACCACCCACTCCGAGATTTATAAAGACGGTCTGAATGGCTATCCATAAAATGCCACTTTCCATGGCCTGAATATTATATAAAAATGTATTTATGATATCACTTAAGGAAAGTAATATGCTGATTCCAAAACCTATTTTGAGAAGCTGTTTTAATCCAAATTTTTCTAAAATGTCATTCATGGTTTATTTTTTATGTCGTTTTCAATCCTTTTCTCGTCATTTCTCCCCAAGTGTGCTTCCCTTTTATCATGTCTATATGACCCAGTATGGCGGAGTAAACCAAAAAAGGATGATATATAAAGGGTTCTACTAAAGCACTGCCGACTAGTTTTATGATATCCATACTGCTTTTGTATTGGCAGTATGTAAATTCTTCTACATAAATGGCCATGAGACTAATGAAAATCACGAAGGCATATATCATCAAAGAAATGGCATAAAAGAACTCCCAATTTATCCAACCCATAAAGCCTGCCAGAATACAAAAAGCGAGTCCTAAAGTTTCAATAATTGGAGCTAAAAATTCAAAAAAGAACCAGTATGGATAGCTCAGCATTCCAATAACCCCATACTTAGGATTAAAAAACATAATTCTATGATACCATAAAGTTTCTATGGTACCTCTGGTCCATCTGTTTCTTTGCCTCCCTAGAATCTGAGTGCTTTCAGGAGCCTCTGTCCAGCATAAAGGATCAGGTATAAACTCTACCCTATAGGGTATTTTATGCTCTACCATATATCTTCTCATTCTCACCACCAGCTCCATATCCTCACCAACTGTGGTGGTGCTATATCCTCCAGCGGCAATAACAATGTCCTTATCGAACATGCCAAAAGCTCCAGAAATGAGCAAGAGACCATCCAAATTACCCCAAGCCACTCTTCCTAGCAGAAAAGCTCTGAGATACTCTAAAACCTGCATTCTAGCAATCCAGGACTTGGGTACAGTAATCTTTGTGATTGATCCGTTTTTTATCTCACAAGAATTTATAATTCTTATGACGCCACCAGTGGCTATTACCTTCTCTTTGTACGAAAGAAATGGTTTAACGAGCTTTAAAAGCGAATCCTGCTCCAATATACAGTCCACATCTATACAGGCCACATATTTACTACTAGAGACATTAATTCCGGTGTTCAAGGCATCGGACTTTCCGCCGTTTACCTTATCTATGAGCAAAAGGTTTTTAAATTCAGGCAGACTAGACCTATAAATACCTCTTATTTCTTTTGAAGGTATTGGAGTACGAATTTCCATTTCGATTTTCTCCATTTTATATGCTTTTGTGGCCTTTAACAACGTATCGTCGGAACTGCCATCATTTACTATTATAACCTCAAAGTTGGCATAGTGCAGCGATACTAAAGATCTAATATTTTCAACTATGGTCAGGCCTTCGTTATAAGCTGGTGCTATTAATGAAATAGCTGGCACTTGTACATTAGGCAACAATTCGATATAATCGGTATGTTTGCTTGTTTTTAGATATTTCCTAAGGGTAAAAATCGATATTAAACCCAACAGTATATACGAAGCCATTAGCACCGCAGAATAGACCACCAAGGTGTTTTGAACAAAATGGGATATATGTTGGAGAGTATTTTCCATTATCCAACCAGCTTTATGCTTTGATTAAGCGAATAGGGAAATACCTTTTGCGTTCTTAGTTTTGCATAATTTCGCTCTATTTTTAGTTTACTGATGGCATTGATAGAGAAAACTCTAATATCATCTACACTAGAAGTAGCACATTTTATCAGAAGGTCCACATTCATTTCGCCCTCAAATTTTTCTAAAAGAATTAGGATCTCTTTTTTTACGATTTCCGGCTGCCACAGATACTTTCTCGTTAATTCCTCAATGGATTCTTTCGCTTCAAGCTCTGTCAAAGTTCTTAATGCCTCTATTTTCAATTCATCGTCCCCAAAAAAAGAAAGTATTTCTATTAATTCCGGAATTTCAGCATGAACGCGAGCAAAAGCCACGAGTCTACAGCCAAAAAACGCATGACTTCCACCATTTTTTAACCAAATAGATAATGGAGGGACATCGATGAAGTTTTTTTCTTTTAATACATTCACTATTTTAATTTGAAACCAATCCGAAATATATGTATTAGCCTTATGAAGCTCTTTCAAACCTTCTTTGGGATCTTGTTTTATCAAAAATTCAATGAAATGATTTTTCATATCAGCATCCTTTTGTTTTCGTAAAACTTCCTTAACCTCCGTTAAGACTACGGTTGCGTTCATTTGTGATAACTCCAAAAGCCCTTCTATTATCTTATATTTATTTTTACTTCTAATCTTAGCAAGGCAAATGAGATGAAAGTTTTTCTCTATAAAATACCCCTCTAAAAAAGTGGCCAATTCGCCTTTGACACTTTTATGAAGATTAATAATCTCTTCTAAAAGAACCTGTTTTTTATAGTCGCTACTTAAAAAATACTTTTCCAATTTCCATGTCTTATAACTCAATTCGTCTTCAAAGACCAGTTCACTTATAAATTCTTGACATGCCAGTAAGACGCGGTTTCTTACTTTAATTCTAATAGACTTAGTCTTTCTACTTATCATTACGATCACAAAAAATCCTACGCTTATGAGAAACAACAGCGTGCTAGTGAAATAGAGTAATTCTATGTCGCTTATGTCAAAGTAGTTTAAGTTTTTCACTTTTATTTATAGCATATCATACCTGAGACCTCCGACCAATAAACATTTTATTTATCCTAATAATAAGTTCATTGGGGCTGAAGGGTTTTGTAATAAAATCATCTGCTCCTAGTTCAAAAGCCTCTAAAACCGTTTTCTCTAATCCAGCCGAACTCAAAACAATAATAGGCAGGCTTTGATTATTCATGATATTCCTCACATGACTAACTATTTCTAATCCATTAATAAACGGCATCATTATATCCGTCACAATGAGGTCTGGTACATTAGATTTCAAATACTCTATGGCATCGTATCCATTCTTACAAGAATCAATCTCGAAACCACTTTTCTCCAATTTATACTCTAATGTTCTTAGAAGTAGGGCGTCGTCTTCAACCAACATTATCTTCATATTTTATTTATTTTTTGCCTTTTAGGCGTAATAATGTTCCAATTCACTCTCCAAGCACACTTTTGTTTCTAAATAAATACCCTCCAGTTTGAAATACATATTTTCAAGTGTTGTGAGATCATCTATTCCATTCAGTTCGAATTGTTTCAAAAGTGACTGGTCTTCAATACCCATCACATAAAAAGAAGATTTTAGCCTATGAGCCACAGCACTAATTTCTTTCAAATCCAATAATCTTATGGCGTTTAATAATTCTTTTAAACTCTCTGGAATATGGACCAAAGATGTGTTAATAATTTCCTTTTCAAATTCTTTATTTCCTTCTGCCATCGTTCTTAGGTAATTAAGATCATAGGTAGCTTTAGCCGTATTTATCTTTGAATTCATATCTCTATATTTTGTAAGTGCTAAAATTTTATCATACAGTTCTTCCTGCTTGAAAGGTTTTGGAAGATAATCGTTCATTCCTACCCGAATGCACTTCTCCTTTTCTCCCACCAATGAATGTGCGGTCATGGCTATGATTGGAATTTCCAATCTTAGCACATTTCTGATATGCTGTGTAGTCTGATATCCATCCATTTCGGGCATTTGAAGATCCATCAGGATTAAATCAAACGTTTCGCTTTCGAGTATGTCTGCGGCTTTTCGACCATTGCAAGCCATCTTAGCATTGAAGCCTTGCTTTTCCAGTACTTTCATAGCCAGTTTCTGATTCAAAATGTTGTCTTCCACCAAAAGAATCTTCAAGCCCGAATGTTGTAAAATTGATTTCTTAACGACTGGTTTTATAATTTCTTCTTGTTTTCTATTTTTAAACGGAATATTAAACCCGAAGCATGAACCAACACCCTCTTCACTTTTGACCAAAAATGTTCCATTTTGTAGTTCTACAAGGGATTTAGAAATACTTAAACCTAGGCCCGTTCCTCCATATTTTCTTGTCGTATTGGTGTTTGCTTGGGTGAACCTTTCAAAAATTATCTCAATTTTATCCGCTGGAATCCCAATACCAGAGTCCAGAATATTAAATTGAATCTCTTGAAAGTCATTTTCAACTTTAGTTACAAAAACTTCTATCTTAATAAACCCAGACTCCGTAAACTTAATAGCGTTACTGATTAAATTGGTCAGAATTTGATTTAGTCTTGTTGGATCTCCAAGCACAAATCTAGGTGTTTTCGTATCCAATTCAACTTTAAAACTTAGTCCTTTTTCTTCTGCATTTCTTTTAAGTACTCGCTCTACATTGCCTAATTGTTCCAACAAATCAAACTCTACACTTTCTATACTTATTTGACCAGATTCAATCTTGGAAAAATCTAAGATATCGTTAATGATATTCAGCAAATTAGAAGATGCCGTATTTATTGATTTTAAATAGTCTTTCTGTTCTTCATCTAGCCTGGTATCATTTAGGAGTGTACCAAAACCCGTAATGGCGTTCATTGGAGTCCTAATTTCATGGCTCATGTTGGCCAAGAAAAGATCCTTCATTTTAGCATTGAATTCTGCGAGTTTCTTTGATTCATTTAAGTCTCGCTCAAGCTCTATCCTATCCGTGATGTCCATGACAGTTCCAAGCACATACTCATCTCCTTTTACAGACTCCACCACCACATTATTATACATCCAAGTAATTTCCTTACCACTATAGTTGACCACCTGCATAAGGCCTTTAGATTTGCCATTTTCGGCAAGTTCTTTTAAATAAAAGGGGAAGCTTACTTTGGACTTTATAGGGACTATATCAATAATGTTTTTTTTCAGTATTTCTGCCTTAGAAAAGCCAATTAGCTGTGCTCCTATCGTGTTTATTGACATAAAGTTTCCGTTCATGTCATGGGTATACATTACCACGTTGGAGTTGTCAAAGAAAATTCTATATCTCTTCTCGTTTTCAAGTATTTTTTTCTCCCATAAGTTCTTTTCTGTGATATCTACGGCCACACTTAAGTATCCCACGATCTCCTCTTTACTATCTTTAATAGGTGTTACAGATACCTTTACATCAATTTTTTCATTATCTCTTCTTATATAAGAGTACTCGCCATTATCGGGTAAACCGAGTTTTGATCTTAACCTAAAGCTATCTATACCGGGATTCACTTTAAATCCAAATTCTTTGGAATTCTCTTTGGCTTGTTGTTCTAATTCTTTTTGATCATAAAAAATAATTGGCGTATAAATACCTACCAATTCTTTAGCGGTATAGCCTAGTAAAATCTCCGATCCTGAATTAAAATGAGTGATTCTCCCGTTCAGGTCTGTAGCTATTATAGAAGTTTCGGTGCTGGCATTCAGAACCGCCTCCATTCGGGTATTAATGGCTTCTAAAGCCAAACTGTTCTTCTTATCTCTAGTGATATCTTGGAAAGTACCTGTAATTTTTACGCATTGCCCATTTTCAAAATTTGGATTACCTATCGTTCTTACCCATTTTTCATTACCCTTAAATGTGATTATCTCAAGCTCAACGTCAAAGGATTCGCCGAATACTAAAGCTTTCTTGAACGCTCCAGATATTTTATCCAAACTCTCGCCTTCTTTATAGAAACCAAGGCCTTCTGCTAAGTTAGGCTTATAATTCGCTCCTACTTCATGAATTTCTTCGGTGATAGAGGTCCAGTATAATTCCTCGGTTAAAGCATCAAACTCCCAGCCTCCAATTTTGGCAACCTTGTTGGTTTTTTCCAGCATTTTATTAGCTCGAACGAGTTCAACTTTGGTTTCTTCAAGCCTAGTAATATCTCTTCCTATACCATAGAGTAAACCATTTGAAAAATCTATACTTACTACCCATTCCGTTTTACTATAAGCCCCTGATTTCTGTTTCAATCTTAACTTGAGATCAACACTTTTAGTACTCCTATTAAAGGTTTTAATGACGCTTGTTACCTCCTTAACATCGTCAGGATGTATAAAATCTATACATTGGGTTTTCAAGATATCTGCTTCAGACCATCGTAATGTTCTTCTAAAAGCTGGGTTTATTTTTTTAAAAAAACCGTCCATTCCAGCTACACAAACCATTTCAGAAGAAATATGGAACACATTTTCGTAAAAATAAAGGTTAGAGTACTCATAACACTCATTTATAATACTGCCAAGCAGATCCAGCTCGATTTGTATCAAATTTGGGACTGGCTCCTTATCCTCAGCTTTTAAGAAAACTAAAAGGTTACCCAAGTTTTTTCCTTGAGGATCTTTCAGAGGTATGGTTGTTATACTTTCAATTGAAACATCCGGATTGACCAAATCTATTTGTTTGAAAAAGTCCTCAGCGTCTTTTCTATTTAGTCTAGAGAGCGATTTTTGTTCTGGTGTTAATCTGGAATAGTCTAAATTCTCCATTTTAGCACTATCCAATTTTTTGGTTTTTGAATAAAATCGTTTCTTTTTAGATAAGATTGAACGCACCATTAGTCCCTCGCACAATATTTTTTGCATGATTATTTCCATCATTTTAATCATGTTACTATCAAACGTTGCTTTTCTTTTAGACATATTAGGATTTATCTATCATTAAAAAATGACCATGAAGAATAGAGCTTCTGAATTTAATTCTTCCGTATTATACACGATGAAAACCTCAAATTTTATGCCATTCAGATACATAACATAGACTATGCTGGCATTATATATCTTAACTGAACCATTGACTATATGAATTATGAAAATATTTCAAAAACCTTAAAGAAAATTTCATAAATAACGTTTTGGCGAATACGTAATTTCTTTAGGGGCGTTTAAACAAAAAGCCTGAGAGCAAATGCTCACAGGCTTTAAAGATTTCCTTAGTCTTAAATAAAGGGCAGGATGATTGATTTTTTAATTATACTTCGGTAGCACAGATTTCGTCATAAACCATTCCTAAGTGCTGTGCTATCATTTCAGCAGAACGACCTTCAATGTGATGTCTTTCTACAAAATGAGCCAACTCACCATCCTTATAAAGGGCTATAGATGGAGAAGATGGAGGCATTGGAATGTGATCACGCATACGCTGAGTAGCTTCCGTATCAAAACCAGCGAAAACAGTTACCAATTGGTCTGGCTTATGCTCAGCATTAGCTAAAGAAGCTAATACTCCTGGACGACAAGTTCCAGCAGCACATCCACATACCGAATTAATAACGATCAATGCCGTACCTTTTTGATTTTCTATAAAATTATCTACGTCTGCAGCAGTAAGAAGCTCTGTAAAACCAGCGTCTGTAAGCTGGGCTTTCATAGGTGCTACTAAATGAGGAGGATACATATCTATTTAATTTAATTGTTCAAATTTGATTCTAAATTCTTTACATGAAGCCTAGCTCCAGTTTCGCCACTTCAGACATCATGTCTTGACTATATGGCGGGTCAAAAGTAAGCTCTATAGTTACATCACTTACGCCTTCCACTTCTCTCACTTTTTGCTCAATTTCTGCTGGAATTGCTTCTGCAGAGGGGCAAGAAGGTGAAGTTAAAGTCATTAGAATGTAAACATTATTTACTGGGAAAATTTTGATTTCATATATTAAACCCAGTTCAAACACATCCACAGGTATCTCTGGGTCATAAACCTCTTTTATGGCCTCTAATACCTTTTCTTTTAAATCTGTTTCTACTTCTGTCATAACTTTAATTCTTGGCTTGTATATGCCAAAGCATACATTTTCATTTGTTTAACCATTGACGCTAGTCCATTTGACCTTGTCTGAGCTAAATGACCAGCTAATCCCACTTTTTCAATAAAATATAAATCGCTATTTAAAATCTCTTCTGCCTTATGTCCAGATAAAACTTTTAATAACATGCTCACTAATCCTTTCACTATTATGGCTTGACTATCTGCCTGAAAAAACACTTTATCTCCTTCTGCATAAGCATGAAGCCAAACCAAGGATTGACAACCCTTAATAATATTGTCGTCCGTTTTAAGCTCATCTGGCATCACGGGAAGTGTTTTACCAAGGTCTATGATATACTCATATTTGCCTTCCCAGTCGTCAAAAAGTTCAAAATCTTCAATTATTTCTTCTTGTATTTCTTTTATCGTCATCCTCTATCTATCCTTATTTTTAGCGTCTCTTTACAAAATTACAATAAAAAACGTTTCGCTTTTTCAATTCCAGAGACCAATCTATCTATCTCTTCCTCTGTGTTATAAACCGCAAAAGAGGCTCTTGAAGTTCCTACCAAGCCAAAACGCTGCATGAGAGGCTGTGTGCAGTGATGTCCCGTTCTTATCGCTATGCCTTGCTGATCTAACAATACTCCAATGTCTTGGGGATGAATGCCCTCCATCACAAAAGAAAGCACACTCACTTTTTTCTTGGCCTTTCCAATTATTCTTAAACCAGATATAGCTTCAAGTTTACCTGTAGCGTATTGTAATAACTGATTTTCGTAAGCTGCAATATTTTTCTTACCCAAGGCATTAACATAGTCTATGGCAGCAGTAATGCCTATTACATCAGCAATATTAGGCGTTCCGGCTTCAAATTTATACGGAAGTTCATTATAAGTGGTTTTTTCAAAAGAAACATCTTTAATCATCTCCCCACCCCCACGCCAAGGTGGCATTTTATCTAAAAGCTCTCTTTTACCATAAAGTGCTCCCATTCCTGTTGGTCCGTACAATTTATGAGCCGAAAAACATAAGAAATCTACATCTAAAGCCTGCACATCAATATCTATATGTGAAACCGCCTGAGCTGCGTCCACCACAGTTACAGCCCCTACTTTATGAGCTTCTTCTATAATTTCTTTAATGGGATTTATGGTTCCTAAAGCATTAGAAGCATAAACCACAGAAACTATCTTTGTCTTTTCATTTAAGAGACTCTGGTAGGCTTCAAAATCTATATCGCCATCATCATTAATAGGAATCACTTTTAGCAAACAGCCATTTTCTTCACAAAGCATTTGCCATGGTACTATATTAGAGTGGTGCTCCATAGTACTGATAATAATTTCATCGCCTTCCTTAAGAAACTTGCGTCCGTAAGTTTGAGAAATCAGGTTAATACCATCAGTAGTACCGTATGTAAATATAATTTCGTCCGTACTTTCAGCATTTAAAAACTCTTTTATCGTCTTTCTGGACAATTCAAAAGCCGCGGTTGCCTTCTCCGCAAGATGATGAATGCCTCTATGTATATTAGCATTATAGCCTTTATAATATCCGCTTAAAGCATCTATAACCACATTTGGCTTTTGGGTCGTGGCCGCATTATCAAAATAAACTAGCTTTTTCCCATTAACCTCTTGGTCTAAAATTGGAAAATCTGCTCTTATTTTATCTATATCCAGATTAGTCAAAACGTGTATTTCTTTGTTCTCTCTAGCAACAACACCATGATTCAATAAGTTTGGAAAAATTCTAAATAATTTATTTCTTGGAATTCCTTTATTTTGTGTCAAAATTTAAGTCATGTCAAATTTCAAAAAAGCTTTTGTAGAACAGTGCATTTTCCGAATGGAAGAAAACCCTCCAAGGATAAAGAAATGCCTCGATTTACTAAGCGAAACAGAGGTTTGGAAGAAACCAAGCTATGCCTCTAACAGCATGGGAAATTTGATACTTCACCTGTGTGGGAATGTTAGGCAGTATGCCATTTCATCTTTGGGAAATCGAAACGACCAAAGACATAGAGATGAAGAATTTGAGACGATTGGAGGATATTCAAAAAGTGAACTCTATTTAAAATTTGAAAACACCATAACAGAAGCCGTAAAAATAGTAGAGAACCTTTCCGAAGAAGCATGGCTGAAAGAAAGACAGGTGCAGGGTTTTACTTTTTCCGGAATTGGTATTTTAATTCATGTTGTAGAGCACCTCTCCTACCATACGGGGCAAATTGCCTTTTATACCAAATTATCAAAAGACCAACAGTTAGGTTTTTACGAAGACATGGATCTAAATATTAAGAATGAAAACGATTGAGCCGTATATTTGAAAAAAAACGATGGACAAAGAAATTCCAGAATACGTCAGTTTAATCTTTACCCTTACTACATTATACGGTGTTTGGCTCTATAAAAAAGCATTTAAACCATCTATAAACATCCTAAGTATTTTGTTTGTATGGTTATCTCTTCAGGCATATTTAGCTTATACTGGGTTTTATCAGGATACCGAAAGTATACCCCCTAAATTCGCCTTTGCCGTAGTTCCTGCTTTGATTTTCATTGCTTATCTTTTCGTATCAAAAAAAGGTAAAACCTTTATAGATGGACTTGATTTAGAATCTCTTCATTGGATTCATACCATAAGGATTCCTGTAGAAATAGTGCTGTGGTTGCTTTTCATTTCTTCCCAAATCCCAGAAATAATGACTTTTGAAGGACGGAATTATGACATCATAGCTGGCATTACGGCTCCACTTATCATATTTTACGGCTTAAGAAAGCCAATTCTAGATAAAAATAGAATGATCTTATGGAATTTATTGTCCCTTTTTCTTCTTTTAAATATTGTAGTTATGGCAATTCTTTCTGTAGAGTCGCCATTTCAACAAATGGCATTTGACATGCCCAATAAGGGATTTCTTAAGTTTCCTTTTGTTTGGTTAGCCTCCTTTATTGTACCTATGGTACTATTTTCCCATTTAGCCAGTATTAAACTTCTATTAAAAAAATGATCATCAGAGAAGCTCAACTTTCAGACCTTAATTCAATTTCAGAAATTTGGAATCATTACATTCTAAACACAACGTATAACTATGATAGTGAACCAAAGGACATGCATTTCTTTGAAAGTTTTTTTAAAGAGAAGGAGGAACACAGCTATCCTATTTTCGTTTTAGATGTTAATAATGAAATACTAGGATACGGCACTTATGGTCAATTTAGAGCAAGAAATGGCTATAGATACAGTCTAGAACATGGTGTCTACCTGCGTCCTAACTTACAGGGTAAAGGCTACGGAAAAGCACTGATGCTGGCATTAATAGAACGTGCAAAAAAAGACGGCCATCATAGTATGACGGCCGGTATTGATGCTAGCAATGTACCAAGTATAGATTTTCATCTAAAATTTGGTTTTAAGGAAATTGGAACCTTTAAAGAAATAGGTTTCAAAAACGGTAAATGGCTTGACTGTGTTTTTCTACAGTTAATGCTATCCGAATTTTAAGCCAATTTTGCGTGTATTAAATCTGCTAAATAATCTCTAATAGAATCTATCTTAATTTGAGAAACTACATCATCAGCAAAAGCTAATAATTGCATTCTGATGGCCTCTTCTTTAGGAATACCTCTTGATTGCATATAGAAAATGGCCTCATCATTTAACATACCCGTGGTAGCTCCATGTGAACATTTGACATCATCTGCCCATATTTCTAGCTGCGGCTTAGTGTTCATGGTGGCACTATCAGAAACTACTACGTTTCTACAGTTTTGGTATGCATTTGTCTTTTGTGCTTCTCGTCTCACAAATATTTTACCATTAAAAACCCCTGTAGACTTATCCATCAAAACGCCCTTATAAAGTTCGTTAGAAACAGAGTTAGGCCTTTTGTGGTCAGCTACCGTATGATTATCAATATGCTGGTTTTCGTTAGGAACATATAGACCATACATAAAACTCTCAACATACTCTCCATCAATCTCTAGATGAAGGTTATTTCTTACAAAACCACCATTAACTGTAATGGTAGCAGCATAAAAATAACTTTTATCTTTCTGGTAAACACTGGTAGTCCCTATATGATAAGATGCGTTATTATCGTCTTGAACCTTATAATAATCTACTCTAGCATCTTCAGAAACCACTATCTCTGTAACCGTATTAACATATGCAGAAGACTCTCCTAGCGTTCTAAAAGACTCTGCTATTTTAACCTCAGCATTCTTTCCAACTACTACCAAGTTTCTAAGTGTGGATGCTATATTTTCTTTACGTACATCCGAAACCATTCTTAAAATGATTGGAAATTCTAGTGTAACATTATCATTTACAGTAATAACCACACCTTGGCTAGCTATAGCCGTATTAATAGCTGTAAACGCTTCTAAATCATCATTAGAATATTTAGAAAAGTGGTCGTTTAGTAAAGAAGCATTTTCTTTTTGAGCCTCGCTCAAAGTTTGAATGCTAACTTTACCTTCGGCTTGAGATAAATCAGAAAGTTCTGCCCTATATACCCCATTAACAAAATAGATGATAATCCCTTTTAAGTCTGGAAGCTCAAAAGAATCAATTTCTTCTTTGCTTAAAGATTTATCAGAGTTAAGGTTATAAGTTCCTCCTACCAAATTTTTAACATTAGAATACTTCCATTCCTCATGTTTTGTGGTTGGAAAACCTAATTGCTCAAAACTATTTATTGCCTTTACACGTCTTTGGTTATAGGCTTCCCCAACACTACCATTTAAATTGGCCTGTTGCTTTTGAAATACCTCTTTTATTTGGCTTTGCAAACTATTCTCAGACATTGAAATTCTTAATTTATTATGCTATTGCTCCGTCGGCATCAGCTACTTCCTTTATAATCCAGTCATACCCTTTCTCCTCTAGCTCTAAGGCTAAATCTTTTGTACCAGATTTAACTATTCTTCCTTGATAAAGTACATGTACATAATCAGGGACTATGTAATCTAAAAGTCTCTGGTAGTGGGTAATAACGACAAATGAACGACTTTCATTTTTCAATTGGTTTACACCATCTGCCACGATTCTAAGGGCATCAATATCCAAGCCTGAATCTGTTTCGTCTAAAATGCCTAAAACAGGCTCAAGCATAGCCATTTGAAAAATTTCATTACGCTTTTTCTCTCCACCAGAGAAACCTTCGTTTAATGATCTTCTTAAAAGCTTATCATCAATCTTCACCAACTTAGCTTTTTCCTTCATTAGTTTAAGAAAACTAGCGGCACCCAAAGGACCCTCACCTTTATATTTTCTTATTTGATTGATGGCCGTTTTTAAGAAATTAATGGTCGTAACACCAGATATTTCTACAGGATATTGGAAAGCTAAAAATACGCCTTCTGCAGCTCTTTCTTCAGGAGCCATATCTAGCAAATCTTTACCTAAAAATTCCACAGAACCTTCGGTTACTACATAATCTTCTCTACCAGCTAAAACAGAAGCTAATGTACTTTTACCAGATCCATTAGGACCCATGATAGCGTGTACTTCGCCTGGTTTAACCTCGAGATTGATACCTCTTAATATCTCCTTATCCTCTACTCTTGCGTGTAAGTTACTGACTTTCAGCATGCTGAACAATTTTTTTGTCTTTAATTGGGCTGCAAAGATACCATTTTTCTTTGCAAAATCATATTTCAATATATAAACCTATATTGAAAGTAATCCGTTCGATTAAATGTGATTATTGAGTAGAAACTTCTTATTACTTTTGTTTATTTGAAATCTAACGATATCCAAACTTCATCAAGATGGCTTCTTACTTGTCTCATTTCAAGGGTTTAATATTATATTATATGGCTCTTTTTGGTTTTATGTGATCTTAATTTCTAGTCTAAAATGGGGAATAAATAATTATAATATAAACCGAATAATCATGGATTTTCATGTAAATAGTGAGATATCAACGTTAAAGAAATTAGTAATTCACAGTCCAGATAGCGGGCTTGGCAAAGTAGTGCCTTCTAAAGCACAGGATTGGCTTTTTGAGGACATAGTGCATTTAGAAACCATGCGAAAGCATGAATACGATTATTACGTAAAGCTCCTACTCTATTTCTTAGACCCTGAAAAAGTGAAAGGGAAACTAGCGGAAATTGATAATGCAGCAAACAGGAACTTCTACATTCCAGATAGTAAAGCATATTTCTCATCTGAAAAAGTCTTAGAATTTGAAGTTTTATTAAAGGAAGTCTTAGCAGATAATGGCATTAAAAGTAGGTTGGTGGCGGCCGTAAGTGCTATAGAAGAGTGTTCCTATAAAGAGATGGAAGGTTTCTTGGCCCTGCCAGACCTAGAGCTCACTAGATTACTTATTACGGGCATGACCAAATCTGGAGAAATGTACTTCTCCCCTATCCCTAATCTTATTTTCACCAGGGATATTGGCATCATGATAAATGGTCACTTTCTGCTTAACAAACCTGCGAAACTGGCTAGAAGAAGAGAATCTTTATTGGCTAAATACATTTTTTTCAATCACCCTGTATTCAAAAGCCTCAGAGAAAACTTGATAGAAATAGAAGAAAATGAAGAGCAGTTTTTAATGCCAGAAAATGAAATGGGCAAAAAAGACGAGACTTTGGAAGGTGGTGATGTTATGATGGTGGCTCCAAACCATCTTTTAATAGGTATAAGCGAAAGAACCAGTGTAGAAGCTGGTAGGCAGGTTATGCGTAAACTATTTGATATGAAAATCTTAACTAAGGTGACCTTGATTAAAATTCCTGCTAAGAGAGATTATATGCACATAGACACCATTTTTACGCAAATAAAGAAAAATGTTTGGGTGCTTTTGGCATCCATAGGTCGTGCAGCAGAAAAGCACAAAAAGGATTCTTTATGGGAAGACTTGGGACAAAGAAACAAGGCAGAGGAGTTAATTATCAAACAGTTTTATGTTGAGAATGGGGAAGAATTTTCTAAGACATTTGAAAACCTTGAGGATTTATTGATAGACATATCTAAAACCGACTTGAAAACCGATAAAGAAGTTGTTTTTGTTTATTCTGGAAATAACGAATTTCCTTATGGTGCCAGAGAGCAATGGACCGACTCCTGCAACCTTTTGGTCTTAAAAGAAGGTGTGGCCATAGGCTATGATAGAAACAATAAGACTTCAGAAGCCTTTATAAATGCGGGTTTTGACATCATATCTGCTAAAGATTTATTAGATAATTTTGAAGCAGGGCTAAAGTCTCCAGAAACTTTGAAAAATACAATTATCCTGTTGCCTTCGGCGGAACTCTCAAGGGCCAGAGGAGGCTCTCATTGCATGAGTTTACCATTATTGAGAACATCTATATAATGGAAAAACAATGTACCTCCAACATACTAATGATTCGCCCTGTTTGCTTTGGATTTAATGAGGAAACAGCCGAAAGTAATGCTTTTATGCAAGACCTTGTCGCAGGCGAAAAACCTCAAGAAAACGCTCTGAAACACTTTGAAGCTTTTGTATCTAAGCTTAGGGCATCCGGTGTAAACGTATTGACGGTTGACGACACTGTAGAACCGAGAAGCCCAGATAGCATTTTCCCGAACAATTGGGTGTCTTTTCATGCAGACGGGAGAATAGTTTTGTACCCGATGGAAGCAAAGAACAGAAGACTAGAAAGGCGACAAGACATTCTTGAAATAATAAAGAATGCGTTTAATACCGAAGAGATAATTGACATTAGCAAAAGTGAAGAAGACGGATTATATCTAGAAGGCACGGGAAGTTTAGTCTTGGACAGAACTAACAAAATAGCTTACGCTTGCTTGTCTAGTAGAACCCATAAAGAGGTTCTAGATATCTGGCAAAAACTCTTTCCAGATTATAAAATCATCACTTTTGATGCCTCTGATAATGATAATATTTCCATTTATCATACGAATGTACTCATGGCTATTGGTGAAGACTTTTCTGTGATTTGTGCAGATACTATTAAGGATGTAAATCAGCGGGGATTGGTTTTAAAATCTTTAAAAGATAATGGCAAAGAACCTGTGCTCATTTCTATGGATCAAATGGAAAACTTTGCTGGAAATATGCTTCAAGTAGAAAATTCTCATGGAAATAGCATATTGGTTATGTCATCTAAAGCACTTAGAAGTTTGAATCGAATACAGCTTGACTTTTTAAGGTCAAAAACTGAGATTATGGACGCTGAACTTGGCCTGATAGAAACATTAGGCGGCGGCTCTGCCAGGTGTATGTTGGCCGAAATCCACTTACCTCAGTTGATACCTGATCCGCTATAAAATATGCATCCATAGATACATAATCCAATAATATGCACTTAAATATGCATAAATTAAAAATATGCATATATTTGTACATATTAATAAAATAATGCAAGTACTAACCGGCGATATCATAGACTCAACAAAACTGAAAGCTTCTGAAAGAGATCAGTTAACTGCGGCCTTTCAGGAGCTTTCTGATAATTCTGTGGGACAATATGATTTTTTTATACGAGGAGACTCCTTTCAAATTTTATTAAAAGAAGGTGGACTTACTGAAGCTTTAAGGATTAAATATTTCTTAAAGCTTAAAACTAGTTTGACCGTCAGGATTTCTATAGGAATAGGAAAAGTGACGGTTCTTGAAAAAAAACTCTCTAACTCCGACGGCCCTGCTTTCTGGCTTTCCGGGCAGGGTTTGGATAAAATGAAGGACGAAAAAAGGCTACTAAGTATTCATACAGAAGATGAATACAAAAATGCGGAATGGTTAGTGCACACCGCCACTTTGGATTATTTAGAAAGAAATAGCACCCTGAATCAAACGGAAGTCCATTACTGGCTGCTACAAGATAAAACGCAGCAAGAAATAGCCGAACAAATAGGCATAACGCAATCTTCTGTAAACAGAAGAATTAAAAATTCAGGTTGGAACCTTATCGAAAAAATAGTTGAACACTATCAAAATACGCTATGACGCTCACAAATCCCGAAATAAGTCTCCTAGTAAAGCTATTGATTGCACATATGGTATCTGATTACTTTCTGCAATTTAACTCTTGGAGCAGAGATAAAGAATTGAATAAAATAAGGTCTAAAAAGCTTTACATACATATCCTCATCACTTTTATAGCGGCATGGATATTTTCTGGAAGCTTTCTAGCCGCACTTTTTATAGGTATCACGCATTACGCCATTGACCTGGGTAAAATTTATATCAAATGGAACCGTTATGTGCTGTTTGTATTAGACCAGTTTTTACACACGCTTATGCTTTTTATCGCTTGGCTATGGCTCATTAAGGGTTGGAATTGGCTAGGAGAATCCGTACTCTCATTATTTGACAACCCTAAAGTCTGGGTCTTAGTTTTTGCCTACGGCGTCATCACGTTTCCTTTAAGTGTGGTTATTAATATTTTTACGTACAGATGGCGGTCTCAGCTAGAACCAGACCGACAAGAATCTTTAGAAAAAGCAGGATTATGGATAGGCATTTTAGAAAGGATTTTGATTCTGACTTTCATTTTGACAGGTCAATTCTCTGCAATGGGCTTTCTGATTGCCACAAAGGCGATTTTGAGATTTAAGGATACCGAAATCAAACAAATGGAATATGTGCTTATAGGCACTTTAATGAGCATCACTCCTACCATTCTTTTGGGTATATTGGCAAATTATATGATAAATTCTTTTTAATAGACGGAACTATTAAACCGATATATCGTTGTAGATTTACAACGCAATGGGACTGACCGGTTTTGACGGCGTGATGCATTTGCGAGTATAAGCATGTATGGAGTTGGTAGAACCTCCATTTAAAAATTCTTCCGAACAACAAGAGGCAATACTCAGTATGCCATGGCTGCTTAATCTAGATTAGATTAACCTTACGCCACATCTCTCTCCTGCTAACCTCTGCCGCGGGAGAACTAGAGGTGTCGACACGCAGAGGCGTTTTCTGGCGGTTTTCTTACCAGTAAATAGTATCGGAGAAAATAAGGGTTGAATTAGGTACGTCGGACGGCTCCTCAATCTCGAAAACTAAGACCGAATAAACATGTAGAAGGCTCGACAGGGGCCATGTTCGGACCAGGGTTCGAATCCCTGCAGTTCCACTTTGTAAAACCTCAACTATCTTATTATTAAGTAGTTGAGGTTTTTTATTTGGATTCTTTCCCGTATTTTTCCCGTAATTACGATTTGTCATATCTTAGAAAATGGTTACTGCCATATTGCTCTCTAAGAAATAACAGCCCAGTTGTAAAAACTAATTCTAATTAAACGGTTAGTTTATTCAATTCTTACTGAAGGGGTGGTTTGGAGAGTTATGTCATTGTGATGCAAAGATTCTGGCGATTGTCCTAATTCAACTGGTTGGCCAGCCCCGGCTAGGCTTGGAGTGAAAGCAGAATGGAGTATCATAACAATATAGTTACGTCCTAATTCAATGCTTACTGAAGGGGTGGCTTGGAGAGTTATGTCATTGTGATGCAAAGATTCTGGCGATTGTCCTAATTCATCTGGTTGGCCAGCCCCGGCTACTGAAGGGGTGGTTTGGAGAATCTACGGGCTCTTATTGAAGAAACCTTCCGTCCTAATTCAATACCTCCTGAAGGGGTGATTTGGAGTATTTATTATGGAAATTTAGCAAAAGTAAAGTCCTAATTCACAGTGTAAAAAAAGAACACACCGCTTTCTGTGTAAGAAAAAAAATACATAAATTTAATACAAGTATATCAAACTGTATTAAATGAATAACAACTTAAAATCCACTAGCTTAAACCTCGGTTCGTCTATTTTAATGATTGGTGCCGCCTGCTTAGGAACCGCATATGGTAGTCCAATGATAGGGACTGTTGTAGGGGGAATCTTAACTGGACTAGCCACAAACAGGATTGAAAGTGCTCAACTTCATAAACTAAAACAAATTTTAGGACGGACTAATCCCTCTAACCTGAATCATGATTTAGAGAAAACAATTGCCGAGGCTTTAGCCTGGACAGTAAAAAATATAATAGGCCTTTATGAGCCGTACGCACTAGACGTTGAGCATAAAGAAAAGTTGTCTAAAGTAAAAGAAACGCTTTTAACCCAACTGAAAGCTGCCGACAAAAAAGAATGGCTTAAAAATGAGGACGTTTTAAACCAAATTAATGAAGTAGATGCCCCAAAGAATCTATTAGGTTCTTTTGTAAATGAATTGAAAAAGTTGGATTCTATAAATGAAGAGAGACCTTTTCCTGCTTTTTTTGAGGAAAGGTTTTTAGAGAATTTCCAACTCTGTTTTGGTGAATTGCTCAAAAAACCTGAAAAACATGCCGCACTGGTAGCCTACAATAGAAATGTAAGTACCCAAATACAGAAAAACCTAAAAGCCAACAGCACTGACTTACAGACCTTAAAGGCCGATAATAAAGCTATAAAAGATGCTCTAGAGAAACTAGCCTTAACTCCTATCGAGCGAATAGAACAAGACCTGGTACTACCGCAAATAAAAATCGAGCTGGATCAATTTCTAGAACCCCTTGAAGCAAAGGTTAATTTGGTTGTTGACTCTAACGGTAAAATTCTAAAATCTGTAGAAGAACTTAAAAAAGAGCTCGGGATACAAACCCAACAAATTCACGGCATTGACCAAAAATTGGATAAAAGCCTTAAACGGAACCGCTTGTACTATTTTTTGATACCCATAGTGGCTATTAGCATTGCGTACTTTGCCTATCGTTACTGGCAGTTGCAACAGCCATTTATATTTACCGTGGCCATAGAAAACACAACACCTACACCCAATTTACCTATCGAAGCCTCCAAAATAAGTCTTACCTATGGAGACAAAACTGAAAGCCAAGAGAGCTTAATAGAAGTGGTCTTTAAAAACCTTCCGTCTAGCTTAAGAGGCGATTCTGCAAGAATAAAAGTAGAAACCTACGGCTTTTACAGCTTAGACACAATGGTAGTCTTAAACCAAAACTACATAAACTTGGCTATAGGCAGGGATGACACCTATGACAGCATGCAAGGCACGGTAAAAGATGGCCTCACAGGAGCCAGAATAGCCAATGCTAGGGTACAGGTATTAGACCTAAGTACCGAAACCGACCGAAACGGACAATTTAAACTATCCATCCCTCTAGCCAAGCAAAAAACAGAACAACGCCTTAGTATTACCAAAACAGGCTATAAAGAATGGGTACGTGAAGAACCTGTTCTAAAAAATATTGAAAGTATCATACAACTAGAAAAACCATGAAAAAACTTAGCATACTCATTTTATTAGCTTCATTTTCATTGGACGGCTACGCTCAAACAGTACAAAAAGGACTAGTACGTGAATTTAACTCGGGTAAGAAACCACTATCTGGTGTACAAGTTAAATACATACATGCTAATTCTGCTGAGTCTGATAACTTAGGGGTATTTACATTGGTTTTTAACAGAGCAATAGAGCCTGGGCAAAGTATCATTCTTGAAGAAATAATAAAAACAGGCTACGAAGTCGTAAATGATAAAGACTTACAGGTGGCAAAGCTAGGCAATGACAGCAAATTTGAAGAAGACATAATTCTTGCAAAGGCGGGCCTTATCGCCACAGCTAAAGCAGAATATGCTGGAGTCTCATTAAATGCTTTAACGGCAAGTTTAAGAAGGGAAAAAGAGACTCTATTGAGTCAATTGAAAAATGCGATGATTGAGCAGGATGAATATATGGCTCAACTTGAAAAGTTACAGCAGGAGTTTGACAAACAACAGTCCCTAATAGATGAATATGCTGGAAGGTTTGCCAGAACCAATTTTGATGATGTAAGCGAAACGTATGAAAAGGCTTTGACACTTTTCAAAAATGGCGAAGTAAAAGCCTGCCAAGAACTATTGGAAAGTTTGAACCTTATAGAGCGGGCAGACAAAAGAATACAAGAGCGAAATAGAGCCACAAAAGTAATAGCCGAGGAAACAGAAAACCTATGGCTTAATGATGCTGGTATAAGCGAAGATATTAAATTAATACAGCTAGCTGTTCAGACCTTATTGCTTGATTTTGAATTTGAAAAAGCAGAGAGCTATTATGACAAACTTTACCAACTAGACAGTACCAACCTTGAAATTCTACAAGAGGCAGCCGATTTTTGCCGAGAGCAGCACCGCTACGAAAAAGCCTTTAAAATTTACCCAAAAATTATTGAGCACCCCCAAGCCGAAAAATGGCGAAAAGCCAATGCCCACAGTTTTTTAGGTGATTTATACAAAACTACGGGTAATCTGGATAAAGCACTTGAAAATTATTTTATGTGCAAAGAAAACTACATCGCTCTATACAATGAAGATAGCTCCTCATTTCATAAAGAAAATATTGCGATTTCGTATTCAAAACTTGGCGAAACCCTTACTTCGCTGGGCAATCTAAATAAGGCTCTGGAGTTTTATGAAATAATAACTAAACTTTTTAAAGAACTCTATGATGCCGACCTACGCAATGTAGATTTTAAAAATGGTTTGGCCATTTCGTATCAATTATTAGGAGTCACCCATACTTCTTTGGGCAATCTAATTAAGGCTCTGGAGTTTTATGAGAACTATCAAAAACTTGAAAAAGAACTCTATGATGCCTATCCAAACAATGTAGAGTTTAAAAATAATTTGGCTATTTCGTATCAATTATTAGGAGTCACCCATACTTCTTTAGGCAATCTAAATAAGGCTCTGGAGTTTTATGAAAACTATCAAAAACTTGAAAAAGAACTCTATGATGCCTATCCAAACAATGTAAATTTTAAAAATAGTTTGGCTATTTCGTATGAAAAACTTGGCTCTACCCATACTTCGCTGGGCAATCTAAATAGGGCTCTGGAGTTTTATGAAATACGTTCTAAAATTGGTAAAGAACTCTATGATGCCTATCCAAACAATGTAGAGTTTAAAAATGGTTTGGCCATTTCGTATGCAAAACTTGGCGAAACCCATACTTCGCTGGGCAATCTCAATAAGGCTCTGGAGTTTTATGAAAACTATCAAAAACTTGAAAAAGATCTATATGATGTCTATCCAAACAATGTAGAGTTTAAAAATAATTTGGCCATTTCGTATCAATTATTAGGAGTCACACATACTTCTTTGGGCAATCTAAATAAGGCTCTGGAGTTTTATGAAAACTATCAAAAACTTGAAAAAGAACTCTATGATGCCTATCCAAACAATGTAGAGTTTAAAAATGGTTTGGCCATTTCGTATGCAAAACTTGGCGAAACCCATACTTCGCTGGGCAATCTCAATAAGGCTCTGGAGTTTTATGAAAACTATCAAAAACTTGAAAAAGATCTATATGATGTCTATCCAAACAATGTAGAGTTTAAAAATAATTTGGCCATTTCGTATCAATTATTAGGAGTCACACATACTTCTTTGGGCAATCTAAATAAGGCTCTGGAGTTTTATGAAAACTATCAAAAACTTGAAAAAGAACTCTATGATGCCTATCCAAACAATGTAGAGTTTAAAAATAATTTGGCCATTTCGTATGCAAAACTTGGCGAAACCCATACTTCGCTGGGCAATCTCAATAAGGCTCTGGAGTTTTATGAAAACTATCAAAAACTTGAAAAAGAACTCTATGATGCCTATCCAAACAATGTAAATTTTAAAAATAGTTTGGCGATTTCGTACGCTAAATTATCTCTGTTTTCTTTTGAGAAATTAGATGATTTTGGGAAAGCTCTTGAATCCATGGTTTTAGCCAATAAACAATTCAAGGAACTATTTGAAATTTCGCCTTCAAATAAGTCTTTTGAAAATTATTACAATCTTTCATCAAACTATGTATCTCAATTTAAAAAAGCACTAAATCAGAGTGAATCGGAAAAGTTAAGACTACAAATCAGTAAAGAAAAAAGCAATGAAAAACGCTTAATACTTTATCAATCGCTCATCCAAACCCTAAAAACAGAAAAAGCCAGTGCAGAAGAAATCACGCAAGCTCTCAACTCACAAGCTTGGTTTAGCTTGCTTACAGGTAAGTTTGAAGCCACAGAAAAGCTAATCATTGAGGGTAATAGTCTTTTTCCTGAAAACAAGTTTTTATACACAAACTTAGCCCCAGCCCTACTTTTCCAAGGCAAAACAAAAGAAGCAATAACTCAATACCAAAACTGGGCAAAAGAGCCTTTTGGTGAACAAAACCTTGCTACTTATAAAGATGCTTTTCTGGATGATTTTAAGGCTTTTGAAGAAGCTGGAATCATCCCTGAAGAAAGAATGTCTGATGTGGAGATGATTAAGAAAATGCTTAATGATATGTAATCTGCTTAACCATGAAAAAACTACTCCTATTAACTTTAATCCTCCCAATTACTGGCCTCGCCCAAACAGTACAAAAAGGACTAGTACGTGAATTTAACTCTGGCAAGAAGCCACTTCCTGGTGTGCAGGTTAAATACATACACGCTAGTACTGCTGAATCTGACAATCAAGGTGTTTTTACTTTAGTTTTTAACAGAGCAATAGAGCCTGGACAAAGTATTATTCTTGAAGAAATAATAAAAACAGGCTACGAAGTCGTAAATGATAAAGACTTACAGGTGGCAAAGCTAGGCAATGACAGCAAATTTGAGGAAGACATAATTCTTGCAAAGGCTGGCCTTATCGCCAAAGCTAAAGCAGAATATGCTGGAGTCTCATTAAATGCTTTAACGGCAAGTTTAAGAAGGGAAAAAGAGACTCTATTGAGTCAATTGAAAAATGCGAAGATTGAGCAGGATGAATATATGGCTCAACTTGAAAAGTTACAGCAGGAGTTTGATAAACAGCAAGCCCTAATAGATGATTATGCTGGCAGATTTGCTAGAACCAACTTTGACGATGTAAGCGAAACGTATGAAAAGGCCTTAACACTTTTCAAAAACGGAGAAGTAAAAGCCTGCCAAGAACTCTTAGAAAGCCTTAATCTTATTGAGCGGGCAGACAAAAGAATACAAGAGCGAAATAGAGCCACTAAAGTGATTGCCGAGGAAACAGAAAACCAAAGGCTTAATGATGCCGGTATAAACGAAGACATTAAATTAATACAGCTGGCCGTGCAGACCTTATTGCTTGATTTTGAATTTGAAAAGGCAGAGGCCTATTATGACAAACTTTACGAGCTAGACAGCACCAACCTTGAAATACTACAAGAAGCCGCAAATTTTTACCGTGAACAACACCGCTACCAGAAGGCAAAAAAACTATACCCTAAAATTATAGCCCATAATAAAGCAGAAGACTATAAAAAAGCCAATGCAAATGGCCATTTGGGGGAACTATACACCACCACAGGGGACTTGAATACTGCTTTAAGCTATTATTTGAGTTTTAAGGAGTCTTATGCAAGCCTGTATCAGCAGGATAGCACTTCATTTAACAAAAACAACTTGGCCATTTCGTATGAAAAACTGGGCGAAACACACAGCTCACTGGGCAATCTAGACAAGGCTTTGACTTTTTATCAAGATGAGACTTCTTTATTTGAAGAACTCTATGAGACCTATCCCAATAATGTCTCTTTTAAAAACGGCTTGGCCATTTCGTATTCTAAACTGGGCGAAACACACAGCTCGCTGGGCAATCTGGACAGGGCTTTGACTTTTTATCGAGAAAGTTCTAGAATTGTTAAAGAACTATATGATGTCCATCCCTATAATGTAGAATTTAAAAACGGTTTGGCTAATTCCTATTCTAATCTGGGCGAGACACACAGCTCGCTGGGCAATCTAGACAAGGCTTTGACTTTTTATCAAGAACGTTCTAGGATTGGTAAAGAACTCTATGAGGCCTATCCCAATAATGTCTCTTTTAAAAACGGTTTGGCTATTTCGTATCAAAATTTAGGAATCACTCATTCATCACTGGGCAATCTGGACAAGGCTTTGACTTTTTATCAAGATTATAATGCCTTAGAAAAAGAACTCTATGAGGCCTATCCCAATAATGTCTCTTTTAAAAACGGTTTGGCAATTTCGTATTCTAAACTGGGCGAGACACACAGCTCGCTGGGCAATCTGGACAAGGCTTTGACTTTTTATCAAGACTATAAGGCCTTAAAAAAAGAACTTTATGAGGCCTATCCAAATAATGTGGAGTTTAAAAACGGTTTGGCAATTTCGTATCAAAATTTAGGACTCACTCATTCATCACTGGGCAATCTGGACAAGGCTTTGACTTTTTATCAAGACTATAATGCCTTAGAAAAAGAACTCTATGAGGCCTATCCAAATAATGTGGAGTTTAAAAATAACTTGGCAATTTCGTATTCTAAACTGGGCGAGACACACAGCTCGCTGGGCAATCTGGACAAGGCTTTGACTTTTTATCAATCATACAATTCCATTGAAAAGGAGCTATATGAGGCCTATCCCAATAATGTCTCTTTTAAAAACGGTTTGGCCATTTCGTATTCTAATCTGGGCGAGACACACAGCTCGCTGGGCAATCTGGACAAGGCTTTGACTTTTTATGACGATTTCAATTCACTAGAAAAAGAACTCTATGAGGCCTATCCCAATAATGTGGAGTTTAAAAATAACTTGGCCATTTCGTATCAAAATTTAGGAATCACTCATTCATCATTGGGCAATCTGGACAAGGCTTTGACTTTTTATCAAGACTATAATGCCTTAGAAAAAGAACTCTATGAGGCCTATCCAAATAATGTGGAGTTTAAAAATAACTTGGCTATTTCGTATGAAAAACTGGGCGAAACACACAGCTCACTGGGCAATCTAGACAAGGCTTTGACTTTTTATCAAGAACGTTCTAGGATTGGTAAAGAACTCTATGAGGCCTATCCCAATAATGTCTCTTTTAAAAACGGTTTGGCTATTTCGTATTATTATCTGGCGACTATTTATGAGAAAAGTAATTTAGAAAAAGCCGTTGAAAATTTAGAATTGTCTGTAAAACATTATGCCGAGTTGTTAGACACCTCACCGCAAACCGCTTCTTTCAAAAACAATCACACTTTTATTTCAAATTACTTAAAGCGTTTAGAGGCTTATAAAACTCTTTCAGCCTCAGATAAAATACGACAAGAAATCAGCAATGAAAAGGCTAATGATAAGCGTTTTAACTTATACCGGAAGCTTTTAAAAGCTCTCAAAGAAGAAAATGCTACGAATGAAACTCTTACCCAAGCCATAAACTCTACAGCATGGTATGGCTTGCTTTCTGGGCATTTTGAAGAGGCAGAAAACCTAGTAAACCAAGGGATAACTCTTTTTCCTGAATACAAGTATTTATACACCAATCTAGCCCCTGCTTTACTTTTTCAAGGTAAAACCAAAGAATCTATAGCCCAATACCAAAAATGGGCAAAAGAACCCTTTGGCGAGCAAAACCTTGCTACTTATAAAGATGCGTTCATAGATGACTTTAAAGCTTTTGAAGAAGCTGGTATAATCCCAGAAGAAAGAAAAGCTGATGTGGAGATGATTAAGAAAATGCTTAGTGAAATGTAATGACTTATGAAAGCAATCTATTTAATACTAATATTTCTTATTCCTGTACAAACATCATTTGGACAGGTTAATATTTATGTAGACCCAGTAAATGGTAATGACATTATCAATAATGGTCAATTAAACGCACCGTTTAAGACCATTAATAAGGCTTTTAGTGTAATGTCTTCAAACGGAGATGCCATTATATTAAGAGGTGGTATTTATCTAGAAACAGAGCTCATTTGGCCAGAATCTGGCTCAGTATTGAATCAAGCTACATTGAAAAATTATCCCAACGAAATTCCAATAATCGATGGAAGTAATGGAATAAGTAAAATCATGCTCCATATTACTTCCAAATCCAATATCTTAATAGATGGGATTCATTTTACGAACTCCATTGGGAATGGTTCTTACGGATTGAAAATAGATGGCAATTGTAATAACATAACTATTCAAAACTGTAAAATAAGTAATATAGATGTAAATGAAACGGTTCTAAATTCTTCAACGAACGCATTACCTTTGAAAATTTGTGCCAATAGTCCAGACCTAATTAGTAATGTTCAAATTCTTAACAATGAAGTATTTGAATGCAAAACGGGTTTCAGTGAGGGTATATCCATTGCAGGGAATGTGAATGGCTTCTTAATTGAGGGCAACAAAGTCCATGACATGAGTAACATTGGAATCGTAGCAGCAGGAAAGTATAATACAGATTGTAAAGGTTTTTCTAGAAATGGTATAATCAGAAAAAATGTAGTCTTTAAATGCATTTTTCCGACCACTGCTAATTCTTCAGCATCTGGAATCTACATCGATGGTGCCGAGAATGTAATTGTAGAGCAAAACCGTGTTTATGAGAATCAGGTTGGAATTCAAATCGGATGCGAAAATCTAGGTGAAATAGCCCAATATGACACCGTCAGGAATAATATCGTTTTCAACAATATAAAATGGGGAATAGGTATTGGCGGTACAGAAGGTTTTGTTGAAAACTCATGTGTGGTGAATAATACTCTTTTTAGGAATAATTCCTTTTACAATGAACTCCCAGAATACTATGGCAACTTTGGCGAAATATTACTTAAGAAAGTCAAAAATTCTTCAATAGTAAATAATATTTCTTCGGTACGATATCAAGCCAGTAGTGCTGTTTTCATGAAGTGGGAGAACCCAAATGACCTTTCTGCCCTAACTATTAACAATAACCTATTTTACAGTTCAGGTGGCACTGGTACGCTAACTTTAGTCAAGACATTCAAAATAAGTCCTAATGAATACCGTGACAGTACTTATACTTATGCACATTATAACTTTTTAGGGTTTGACAGCAATGGTCTTACATCGAATCCAAATTTTCTAAATCCAGATTTTAATTCACCCGAGCTTCACTTATCTTCAATATCCAGTGCAAAGAATGTTGGCATAACATTACCCATTAATGGCAACGGCTTGGTTGATTTTGATGGCAATATAAGGCTAATTGGGACTGCAGACCTTGGTGCTTATGAATACAATCCCTGTCCGACTCAACTTAATTTATTTGGTATTCCAAGTTCTGGAACTACCGTGTTTCAAACACAACAAAGTATTCAATCCACTAGTCCAATCAGCTCTGCGAATTCCGTTTTGTATGATGCGAAAAACTACATCGAGCTAAAGCCAGGATTTAGAGTTGATTCAGGGGTGCTATTCAATGCTGTGATAGATGGCTGTGAGTAGACTCTCTAATGTCATTTATAAGGCAGAAAATCTATCTCTTTAATCCTAGAAAGGCCAATTTTGGATTATTAATCTTAGATTAGTTTAAGATTAAAGCAATTATTAATTAACAATCCTTTACACGCTAAAAAGCAATTATCAACAACCTCATGGCCAAGAAAACCCCGAAAGAAAATACAGAAGAACCTGAACAAAAAAAACTCACTAGTGAAGAGTTTATTAAAATATGGGCAGGTGATACGAAAGCACAATCGGAATATCTTATTGGTGGAATTAGTCCAATAATTGAATTCAAAGATTACACGATTTCTGGTAGCGTTAAAATCCATGACCTTCCTTCACAGCTTCCATCCATAAGGTTTGTAAACTGCAAGCTAGGCAGCATGCATTTTAGGAACTCTATGGCTAAAAACATCTATTTCAAAGATGGTACTGAAATTGACGGACTCGATTTTACAGAAAATTCAAAAATTGATAGACTCATTTTTGAGAATATCAATTGCAAAACAGATTTAAGCTTTTCTACTAAGAGCGAATGTGAATTATTGATGTTCGAATATTGCAAGTCTTTCGGCTCATTACTAGTTCAAGACAAAGAAACTAACGCAGGTGATGTCTATTTTACCAACACTGGTATTGGAAATGTCAGAATTGAAAGTAAGGGAAGTGCCAAAGGTCTTACTTTCGAAAAGTCTAGTGCAATAACAATAGCGGTTAGTAAAAATGATTCTTTAGAAACAGTGAAGCTTTGCGAAAACTCTATTTGCTCAGAGTTACTTTTTGATAATGCAACAATAACCGACCACATCATTATAAAGGGAAACAGTGATATTAACCATTTTGTACTAAAATGTATAATCTTACCTCAAATTGATATTGAGGGCTCCTTAATTGAAGATTTGGATTATCAAAACTCTATCAATACCACTTTTAACCTTAGAAACTCCACTGTTGTTACCCTGCTATTCAAACAGATGAAGACAGGGAAGGATGGCCTAATTCAATTAATTGACTCCCGAATCACAAATTTGATATTTGACACAATCCTTAATTTGGCAAGTGTCAATATTAACAATCTAAAACCATTTAAGGAAGGGGTACATTTTGAAAATAACAGAAAGATAACAGGGAGAGCACGAGGAGTGGATTTTCATAAAAAAATAAGATACTCCGTAGAGCAAACGTCAATTAGCATTTTAAATTCTGATATGGGAAAAACTATGATTAGTAGCGATTTATCCCATTATGACAAGTTTATTTTTCTAAATAGCAAGATTGTAGAAATGTTTATATCGGGCCCGAGACTTCCCGATATTCTAGAGACCATTGATCCAAAAGAGCTGGATAATCAAAAAGTAGTTGCGTACAATCAACTGAAAAAAATTTATGAGAATCGTGGTGACGCAATAACCCCATTAAAGTATCATCAACTAGAAATGGATACTCACCGGAGAATATTGCTGGCAAATCGCAACTCTGAAAGTAGGGAAAGTAGCGATTCCACACGAGGAGAGCGATTTCAACTACTTTTTAATCAATGGACTAATTCTCATGGCACAAACTGGGTTAAACCAATGATGGCGACCTTGGTAGTTTCAATGTTCCTTTTCGTTTTGTATTCCTATTTCTTGTACGGTTTTGATGTAAATGGAGACTACCTTCATGCATTTAACCTAGTCCCTTACTATTTTGAGTTTTTGAACCCAACACACAAAGTTGACTTTGTACACGATTTTAACATCGAAAAAAACAAACCCAGCGAATCCCTCGCCTTGATTATTGATTTTATTGGGCGACTAAGCATCCCAATTTTATTATTCCAAGGCGTTCAAGCTTTTAGAAAATATGGTAAAAAATAACATGGAACAAATCTGGCAAAAGATACTAAAACACCGAAGAGAAACCTTCTACTTAAAAAGAGGTAAGCCATTTACTTACAGCCAAGGCAAGTATGAGCATATGTATGTGGACACTGTTAAGCTTTCTTTTCCTTTAACCTACAATGAGTTCCAGAAAGCCTTAGTAATAGGCAAGAAGGATAGGTTAGCCGATTATAAACACGTAGTAGCGAAATCCTACATATACGCCATCCTAAATGACCCTCGTATTGGAGCTTGGGATTAGCTATTTTAAGTCTGCTGTAGCCTTCCTTTTTTTCAGACAGAGTTTAAATTATCAAATAATCTTTCAATCTTCCTCTTTCCTCGAGAGCCGGCTCCCGAGGAACTCGATTTCTGAAGTTTATCAGAAGAAATTAGAGAATTGCTGGCACATGGTATTCCTAGAATGAACCTAAACGTAGAATAACAGAAAACAAATTTATAACTTTAATAAACATTCCGAAAATCCTTACCTTGTAAAGGACAAAACCAACGACAATTAAACACTAATAATGAATATAAAAACTGTAGCTATAATAGCTGTGATGATCCAATCAAGCTGTGTACAAAATAGTGGGCAAGATCACATTGAAAGTCATGCTTTAGAAAACGATTCACTTTCAAAAAGTATCATTTTAGAAAAAAATAAGGTGATAAATAATTTTACTTACCTTAATGACTTTTCGAAATATGGTATAAAAATCAAATCACCGGAGCCTCTTAAAGATGTTTCTAAAATAGCAAATTCGAATGCAGCCTTACACTATGCTTTAGAGCAAAATACTGATAATAAAAAGTTACATACTATTTATGAAATTAAAATAAATGATTTAACCAAATTTCCTGATCCATTAATTATCAGCCAATTCAGTAAGCTAAAAGCCCAGTTTGAAGAATTTAAACCAGAAGAAATAACTTTTTCAGGATTAGATGGATATAAAATTGAAATGGAATATTTAAATCGCAGAAATATGATTTTTTTTTCCTTGCATAATAAAAAAATGTACTATTTCAATGTAATTGCGAATTCAGGTTTAGACGCTAAGTTTATAGAATTCATGAATTCAATTGAATTGTCGGAGTAGAATAAGCAAATTCACACCGTAGGCTAAATTTTACATTCTGGATTTTACTAATCAATAAATATCAATGCAAGTCGAATATCATCGTAGGTAACTTCTTCGTTAAGCTTTTCATAAATTGGTCTTAGTTTTTCTCTCTCGCCAATCGCAATTATGGCCTTATGAACTTTACTAATAATCATCTCACTAGGCCTAATTGAAGACAATTTTTTGCTTTCTTTTATTTCTGCGATTTTGGTAATATGTCCAACCACAGTAGTAGCAGTAATACCTCTCAATCTTGATATTCCTTGAATATTATATCCATTCTTTATCAATACATAAGTCTCTTTAAATGTACCATTTAACTCTCCCCTGACCCTCGACTCATAAACTGTATTTTTATTGACTGTGGGTCTAATTATATCATTATTTGAGTAACACTGATTGCAAGGTCTAAACCCCAATTCCTCTAAAATACTATTATGTAAATCTAATTCTGGATTAAGTGTTACTCTATAATAATCTAATAGCAATGGACTTAATGGCTTCTTTATTTTATCTTCAAACTCCATTAAAACCTTCTTAACCTGGGCATCAGAAAATCCAGTAGAATTATTTTCAATTGGTTCTTGCCTGCGGCCAAGATAAGCTACCTTATTAAATCTTTGTAATATGGCTTTGTCAGTATGATACATTTCTCCTGCCCTCTTTATTAACTCATCAATCTTTATCTCCAATTCGATTGGTGTAAAGTCATGAAACTCGGTAAGTCCTGAATTATCCTTATTAATGTTTTTGGGATTGGTAATAATACCCCACCTCAGATATAATCTATTGGCAAAAATATCCGGTTTTGCAAGACTGATTTGGTTTTCTTTAAACCACTTTCTAAATTCAATAATTTTCTCTTTCCCTTGTTCTTTTATTGATTCTGGAATTAGAAAATTTTCATAATCTGAATTTAATCTTGAACAACTAGTTGTTTTATGAAAAGATGGAGGTTTTCCTTCATATACATAACTCAAAGTATCTTTACTCACAATAGGCTTATAAACTTCTTTTAGGAACCTCTCTGGGTCAGAAAATAATTCCTTTATCGCTAGGAGTCTTTTGATTTCAATTTTATTGAAAAAATAAATGGGACGTTTATACACATCTCCTGTTAAAACAGATGCTTCTATGTCCATTTTGTAAATAATACTATTTGCGTTAGCTTTAGTTATAAATGCCATTACATCACTTTTTGAGTTCTACTTTTACTTGGGACTACACTTTAAAGTTAAAACCATAGTGACAATAGAATTGGTAACCAGATTTTTTTAGCTTCATAAGAATTCAAAACTGGATTTCAACGAATTGAATTTTGTTATTAAATTCTTTCTAGTTCCAACTTGTAATAAATACATCTTTTTATTTTTTAAAAAAACTATTGCCTTAGTAGGCAAACCATTTTGATCAAAAGTATATTCAATTGCAGAAACTCCCTGTATAGTATTATGTAAAGATCCTATACCCTGCTTTTTAAGATTAATTGCATATTGTTCAAGGTATTTCTTTTCAAAATATGAGTAACCCGATTGTTTCATACCATTATAATTCTTCGATTCATCAATAACATTAATATTGCAAATTGAACCAATGCCTGGATTATCTTCATTTTCGGCACAGATGTAAGCCTTTATATTATTCGCACCTTGCTGTTTAGCCATTTCGATTAAGGTATTGTTGGTATATAAAATACAACCCCATTTAACTTTAAACCCAGCCGCCTCAAAAGTTTGAAAATTATCTTGTCCGGAAGAATAGGCTTCGTCAGCAGAAACTTCAGATTTTATCACAATTGAAGATTTCACTGGATTATATTCAAACGTGCCATTTAAACTGGGGCAACAATGTGCGTCTTCAGTTTCCCATGCACGATAGCTACCTCCTATAGACTTGGAAAGTGTTTTGTAATTTATTACTATTTCAGAATCATAGCCTAGGCCTTTATCCATCAAACCCTTTTTTAACTTAGCTTCAATATTTTTTGTTAAATTCTTATCTGTTAACGTTAGATCATTATTTGAATAAACTAGCATTGCAAAATCAGAAGCTGTCCCATTTCCTCCAACACAGTTCTGGGCTGGAAAATAAATAAGTGCATCTATAATGGCATCCGAATTAAAATCAAATTCAATAATTTTTATTGGTTGTAAACCCCAATAAAAATTTGGATTTTCTTCACTCCATTTATTATAATCTTCTTTACAAGGAGGACCAACTTCACCATTTAGTAACAACTCTTTTTCCCACTTATCACTTTCCTTTTCAAAGTTTAGAGAGTTTTTAGTTGTTGATGCGGTTAATACAATTTCTGTCCCAATGTCTGAGTTCTCAACTGAAGTATTGGCATGGCTACAACCAAATAGTAATGAGGTAGTTGCTATTAATAATAGTTTTGGGTTCATTCGATTTTAATCTATTTTTCAATTGTCAATTTAGCGTTTTAGTAGAAGAATACAATACCTTGGGATTAACTACTTACCTTCTGCTGTACTTTCTCCCAAATTGGATTCACTACGCTATAAAACTCATTCATTGAATCTTTAAACCAATTGAAATAGAATGTCCAGTTTTCTTCATCACGGAAACCACCTACGGGTATTTGATCTTTTGGCAACTCTAACTTTAAACGAGATGCCTTTTTACCCTCAAGGCGTTCCCAAGAAATATTATCAAGTTTTAATTCAATCTCAGATTTGAAATCAAGAAGACCATCAATGAACTTTTTATCTTCATCTTTACTCAAGTAGAGTTCTACACGAACTGTATTCTTGCCTACATTATAGCTAAAATAGCCTGGCCCACGCCCAAAGCCTGTGTAAACCCTTGAGCTTACACTCACATTGTCAAGAAAGTTGATATTATTTTCTTTCAGGTCTTTCTGAAACGCTTTCCAAAGTGCCGACAAAATTGACTCAGTTTTTGCCACCTTTTGACTCTTTTCGGTTACTTCTTTCTGCTTTTCTTTTATCTCAATCATATACTCCTCAGTCTCTGGTAGAGGAATAATCTGTTCCATTTGTAGAAAAACGTCTTCCCCAAAAGAATACGGAACAGCCCTAAAACATTGAAGCTTAATATCGTGATTTAATAGCCATAGTACCGTTGAAGTGACCTCCTTTCTATACTCGTTAGCAACAAACATTATTCTTTGGTCATTCTTATTAAGCAATAAATCATCTTCGTTTTCAATATTTAAAAACTCCATGATATTCTCCTTAGCCACAGAAGCATCCGAATCAGTAAATCTCACTAAGTATTTACCATAGATGTCAATTATCTGTTCATCTGTTAATGTGGAACAATAGGAAGCATACTTAAGGGCTTGCCATACCACATTTCGTCCTGAATCGTCTAACTTGTTTTCTATTACGACTAAGTTGCCATCTTTATCCAAAGCCAGCAAATCAAGCCTTTCTGATGTTTCACTAAAGCCGTCAAATTCTTTTTGAATAATAAGCAGCTCCTCCCCTAGCATTTCTGGATTCTTGGCTATCCATTCTTGAAGATGCTCCCTTTCTCGAATTTTTAATTCTCCAAATTTCTTTGGTTTTAACTCTGTAACGTCGTTGTCTGTGCGGTTAATCTTGTACATAATTTAATCAATATTCCAATATAAGTCTGGATCACCATCAAAAGCATCATCTATGTCTTGATCACTAAAACCCATTTCGTCAGAAGCATATGAACCTTGGTATCGGTTAAAAGTACGATCTTCAGACTGTTCGTTAAATCTACCATGACCAACATTATTAGTGTATTTAGCTTTGTTTTTTGCAATAGTTTGCTGAGTGAAACTTATTAGCTCAGTTTTAACTATTGGGTTATAAGAGAATTCAAGTTTTTGCAATCTTTTCAACTCTATTCCTTCGAATTTGTTTACCTCAGATGCCAATAAACTCTCTAGTACATCTGGTTTTATACAAAAATCCTTATTATTCGTAATGTGCCAGCTAATATTAGAAGAGGATTCTGCTGGAAGCTTTCCACTATTAGGATATTCTTTTAAGGCAAACTGCACTAATTCGTAATTACAATTTATGGGAACTACGATTTGTTCTCTTTTATTCAAAAAAAACCTATCATAAAATTCCTCATAAATAGATTCAGGCTTATCGTCAAATGAGGATTGATAATTAATAATCATTTGATTCAAAAATGGAGAGTTAAATTCTATTAAATCCTTACTAAAATTTTTCACTTCTAATCGATGCCCTACTTGAGGAATTAAAAAAATGAAACCATCAGTGTCAACCAATTGCTTTAGATACTTCTTAAACAATTCTCGCTCGAGGAACCTATTCCCACAATAAACTTCATTAAGGGTAAAACCCCTATACTTCCCAAAAGTGAATCTATCTTCTAAGGATTCAAAAACGTATTTCATGCTTTACTCTCTCTTCTTTAGATTCAGTATTATTTCTTAAGCAATTTAGCTGCATTGTTTCATAATCAAAAACAATCCCATAAAACCCTATAAAACTTCATGCACTAATTTCTACTTTAGTAGCTTATTGATTTTTTACCTACTAAAACCCTGAATGGCTGATAATAAATTAAACCTTGCCACCCTTGAATCTTGGCTTTGGGATTCTGCTAATATCCTGAGAGGCAGTATAGACTCCTCCGATTTTAAGAACTATATCTTTGGATTACTCTTTCTAAAGCGTGCTAATGACGTTTTTGAGGAAGAAGTGGAAACTATCATGGCTCGTGAAGGAATTGACCGAGAGGAAGCCGAAGAAGAGACTTTCTTTCAGATGCCGCCAGAATCTCGTTGGGATACCATTAAGAAAGTAACAGAGAACATTGGCATTGCCTTAGACAAGGCATTTGCAGCCATTGAGCGTGAAAACACCAATCTGGAAGGTGTTATGACCGCCACCAAGTTTGGAGACAAAGAGAAGCTTTCTGATGCCCTTTTACAGCGACTTTTAAGACATTTTAACCAACACTCGCTAAGGAATGATGATTTGGTTAGCAAAGACCTTTTGGGCGATGCGTACGAGTATCTTATAAAGCAGTTTGCCGATGATGCTGGTAAAAAAGGAGGCGAATTTTACACGCCTAGAGGTGTAGTGCAGCTGATAGTACAGCTCATTAAACCACAACCCAAACAAAAGATTTACGACCCTACCTGTGGCTCTGGTGGTATGCTGATAGAAGCTGCTAAATATGTAAGTGAGCTACCTGATGGTAAAGTGAATAATAACATCAATGTGTCTCTTTATGGCCAAGAGAAAAACCTAGGTACTTGGGCCATTGGCAAGCTAAATATGCTTTTGCATAATTTTATGGATGCCGACCTACGCAAAGGTGATACCCTGGTAGAACCTAAACACCTAAACGACCAAAACGAGCTGTTGCTTTTTGATCGTGTGATAGCCAACCCACCTTTTTCTGCTAGTGAATGGTGGACACCTGCTGAAACCAACATAGAAGTAAAACTAGATAAGGATGGCAAAGAGAAAAAGGTAACACCCAACTACAAAAATGTGGTGACCGACCCTTATGGCCGACTGCAATACGGCGTACCTCCCAGAGGCTATGCAGATATGGCTTTCTTACAACACATGATAGCCGTACTTAAACAAGATGGCAAAGCTGGTGTGGTGTTACCGCATGGTACGCTGTTTAGAAGCGGAACCGAAGGCCAAATACGTGAAGCTCTTATAAAAGCCGACTTGGTAGAAGGCATCATTGGCTTGCCAAGTGCTTTGTTTTATAATACAGGTATCCCAGCCTCTATCTGGATTATTAATAAAAACAAAACGGAAGCCCAAAAAGGAAAAGTAAGCATCATAGACGCCAGCAGTAACTACAAAGAAGGTAAAAACCAAAACGAGTTACTAGCTGAGCACATAGCGAAAATTGTAAAAGCGTATGATGGAGCCACAGACGTAGACAAATACATGCGAGTGGTAGCTGTAAGCGAATTGGCTGAAAACGATTATAATCTCAACATCTCTCGTTTTATAGATACCTCTGAACCCGAAGTACAAGTGAACATAAAAGAGGTACACCAAAAACTCTCTGATTTGGAAGAACTTGAAGTTGAAATAGATAAGAAGTTGGCCGGATTTTTAAAGGAATTGGGTGTATGAAAGATAAAGATATAATACCAAAGTATTGGGACTTAGCGAGGCTTTCAGAAATTACAGAAGTAATAACAAAAGGAACAACTCCAACAACTAATGGATTTGCGTATTTAGAAGAAGGTGTAAATTTCGTTAAGGTAGAAAGCATTCATGCAAATGGTACTTTAATGCCAAAGATGTTTGCTCACGTGGGTGAAGACTGTCATAAAGCATTTAAAAGGTCGCAATTAAGGAATAATGATATCTTGTTTACAATAGCCGGAGCTTTAGGAAGAAGTGCGGTTGTAAGTAAAGAAATATTACCAGCTAACACCAACCAAGCGGTTGCAATTATCAGATTGAAAAATTCTGAAAATTTAAATTATATCTTCCATTATCTAAGAGGAAATTATATAAAATCACTAATTGAAAAAATTAATGTTTCAACTGCACAAGCAAACCTTAGTTTAGGGCAAATAAATCAGTTCGAGATCCCCCTCCCACCCCTCCCAGAACAACAAAAAATAGCCGAAATATTAAGCACGGTAGATGAAAAAATAGCCGTGATAGACCAACAAATCACCGAAACCCAAGAACTCAAAAAAGGCTTGATGCAACGCCTACTTACCAAAGGCATTGGACACACCGAGTTTAAAGATTCTCCTTTAGGTGAGATTCCTGTTAGTTGGGTATTTGGAAAACTTGGCAAACTTGCAAAATCTTTTGCTGGAGGAACACCAAAAAGAGGTACTGAAGGATTTTACGGAGGTTCAATTCCTTGGATAAAATCAGGAGAAGTAAACAATAATTCAATTATTGATGCAGAAGAAAAAATTACAAAATTGGCTTTGAAAGAATCTTCGGCAAAACTTATAGAACCTGATTCAATTTTAGTAGCTATGTATGGAGCCACTGCGGGAAAAGTTGGGATACTAAAAGTTTCTGCGAGTAGTAATCAGGCAGTTTTAGCTATAACTTCTAAAGTATCAACCTTAACTAACCTGTTTCTTTATCATTATTTGAAAAAATGCACAAATGACTTATTAAATCTTTGTCAGGGTTCAGGGCAACCAAATTTGAGTAAAGGCATAATTGATAGTTTACAAATTCCCATTCCACCAATTCCAGAACAGAAAAAAATAACCGAAATTTTAAGTACAGTTGATGAAAAACTAGAAGTCTTATTAGACAAGAAAACCAACTATCACGAACTTAAACAAGGTTTAATGCAGCAATTACTTACAGGTAAAGTGAGGGTAAAAGTAGCTGAATGATGGTTTTGGATTATACTACATATCAAAAAATAAGAGAGCTGGTCAAAGGCGAATTCGTAGACCAGAAAAATATAAATGAGGAAGAATATAAATATAAGCTCTTCATTGCTCATGGTTTAGCCTCCATGGATGATTTCTGGAAACTGGTGGCTTTTGCATATTCTTGGATGCCTACCATTCCTACACTTCATTATGATGAGTTAAAGCCTGAGGATGAAGCTATTTTAGTGGATAAGCTAAACAAATTAACCGCTTCTGTTGAATACCTCACTTGGGCTTTTGAAACATTAGTGCCAGTTATTAACAATAGCTATGTAGGTGTTTCTAAGGTTTTGCATTTCATTAAACCCAATCTTATTCCCATTTATGATAGCAGAACGATTGGAGCATGGCAAAGTCTTTTTAGTGGAAAAGAGAAGAAACATATTGATAAGCCATTAGACCTAAGACATCAAAAAGGCGAATTAAAGAAGGTTTTGTTTTACATCACCAAAATGCATGAGTGGCTACATATTTGTCAAATTGAAGAGCCAAACCTTACGCTAAGGCATTTGGAATTAACGCTTTATTATTATGATCGCTTGAAAATTGCTAAATAGTGTTCTCTTATGACAGAAAACAGCGAGTTTGATAAAAAATCTTTGAAATTGGTGCAAGGCTCTTCCGCCGACTGGAGCGAGTTGGCGAAGGATTGTGTATGTTTTGCCAATGGTGTTGGTGGTGAAATTCATATAGGTATTGAAGACAATGAAGAAATGCCCCCTCCTACTCAAAAGATACCCAAATCATTGATCGAAAAAATTAATAAGACCATACCGCAAAGAACGCTGATGGTGGGAATGAATGCCAGTAAGTCAGTTGCTTCCAACGGTGGCGAATTTATCATTTTAAAGGTATTTAGAAGCAGTCAATCCATTGCTTGTACTTCAGATGGTAGATATTATATGAGGGTATCAGATGAATGTAAACCACTCTTGCCTGAAGATATGGCAAGAATGGCGGCAGAAAAGCAAGCTTTCATTTGGGAAGAAAGGGTCGTAAGAAAATACCCAATTACAGACTTAGACGCTCAAAAGTTTAATGATTTTGAACGTGCAATACTAGACTCAGACAGAGTTAGCCAATTCGTTAAAGAAAAAAGCCCTGATGAGCTTTTGGAATATTATCTATTTGCGAGTGATGGTTACTTAACTAATCTTGGGGTGCTGTGGCTAGGGCAAAGAAAGCAAAGAGCCTTATTGTTGTATGCTCCTTCTATTCAGTTTATTAAATACGATGAAAATGAAATTAAAGTAAACAAGATTGTTTGGGATGACTATCGTTTCAACCCAAAAGAATTACTACAAGCCGTTTTAACAGAAATACCAGACTGGAAAGAGTCCATAGAAATATCAGACGGTATTTTTCGTCAAACCATACCAAACTATAATATAGAGGTTATTAGAGAATTGATTGCCAATGCTCTAGTACATAGGGTTTATACCATGAGGGGTGATATTTTCATTAACCTTTATCATGATAGGCTGGAAATACACTCTCCTGGTAGGCTCCCCCTTGGTGTTACACCAGAGAATATTATCAACAAGTCCGTACATCGGAATGCCCATTTGGCCAAGGTGTTTTACGATTTGAAGCTTATGGAAAAAGAAGGTAGTGGTTTCGATAAAGTATATGAACTTCTAATGTTCAACGGAAAACCTGAGCCAATGGTAGAAGAGTGGGACGATAGGGTTGTGATAACTATACGGAAAAATGTTTTAAGCAGTGAAGTTGTACGTTTAATGACCAAGGTGAATGATGATTACCTGTTGACTCAGAAAGAAATTATTAGCCTTGGCCTTATAGCCCAAAATGGGTCTATTTCAAGTACTGATCTTACTAGCAAACTAAGTATCAAAAATGATGATTCTTTGCAAAAGTGGTTAGGGAAACTTACAAAGTATGAGGTGATTCTTTCTAAAGGTAAAACAAAAGGAACAGAGTATTTTGTTAACCCTAAAATGTTGAGGCAGGTGGATTATAAGGGTAAAACAGACCTCAAAGGAATAGAATCACACAGACTAGAGCATTTAATATTGCATGACTTAGGCTTGTACACTAAAAGCTCAATAAGTGACATAAACGAGCGTATTGGTAAGGAAATAAGCAGAAAACGAATCAAGCGTAAATTGGATGAGATGGTTGAGGCTGAAACCATTGAGGCCGAAGGAGTAAATAGAGGGAGAAAATACTTTATCGCCCAAAAGCGTAATAAAAACGATATAAATGGGTGATAAATGGGCGATAAGTGGGCGATAACTAGTTAACATTATCTATAAATAACTGACTGTATGATGTTTACATAATTTTGAAAAACGTATACAAAAATCAAAAAAATACATGAATTCTAACCCCGAATACATTTACAGCGAGCTACCCGCCATAGAGCTTTTCCAAAAAATGGGATACAGCTACTATAATGCTCAAGTATCTGATAATCGGGAGGGCATAACAGAGGTGGTTTTAAAAGATAAATTAGAGCCAGCTATTAAGAGGTTAAACCCATGGATAAACGATAACAACCTTAATAAGGCCTATGCAGCCATCACCACAGTTAATGGAGCCTCATTGATGGAAATTAACCAGAAGGTGTGGGAGCTTTTAAAAGGTGAGACTTTTTCTGTAAAACAGGTAATTGATGGCAAAGAAGATTTTCATGCTGTTAGCTACATTGATTATAACGACCCTGATAACAATGATTTTCTGGTGGTAAACCAAATGAAATTCCATGGCATTTATCAGCATTCTGTGCCTGATATTATGGTTTACATCAATGGCTTGCCCATAGGACTAATAGAATGTAAATCTCCTAAAGCAGAAACGGCATGGGATAAGGCTTTTTCAGACATCAAATACTATCAAGAAAATTCTGAAAGGCTTTTTCATTATAACCAAATCTGTGTTGGCCTTTGGCAATTAGGTGGTAAATATGGAGCCATAAATGCACCTTCACAGTTTTATTCGGTTTTCAGAACCAAAAAAGACGATAACCTTTCATTCTTAGAAGAAGATACTTCTGAACAGGCCAAACTCATTTACTCCATTTTCAGAAAAAACACCTTTTTAGATATTATCAGGCATTTTGTGATTTTTGAATTAGATGAAGGTAGAACCATCAAAAAGCTACCGAGATATCAGCAAATAAGAGCTACCAACAGAACCATAGAAAAACTGCAAGCAGGGCAAGGTGGCGTGGTTTGGCATACCCAAGGTTCTGGTAAGTCTATCACCATGGCTTATGTTGCCAGAAAACTACAAGCACCTGAGTTTGGTTTTGATAATCCTACGGTAATGATAATGACCGACCGTAAAGATTTGGACAGACAGATTACCAATACATTCCAAAACGTTGGTTTTAAGAATGTACATCAGGCGTCTTCGGTAGTTCATCTAGATAAACTTTTAAGAAACGACTATGGCGGAATCATCACCACTACCCTACAGAAGTTTCAAGAAACGGATAAGGAGGCCACCGATGCTACAGACCAAACGGAAGAAGAGGAAGTTGGCAATTTTCTTATTGAAAAGCACATTGATGGTAAAAAACTAATCAAAATTACCAAAGAGCTGAAAAATGGTAAATGGATAGAAATAGAAAGAACGGAAATAGATTTAGAGCAACTTTCTACTAAAGAAAACCTATACATTCTGGTAGACGAAGCACACAGAAGTCATTATGGCTTTTTAGCTTCTTTTATGCGTACAGTATTGCCCAATGCCAAATTTGTGGCGTTTACAGGTACTCCTATATCTAAAGAAGATAAGTCTACGCTAGCCGAGTTTTACGGTGGTGAATATATAGACGTTTATACCATAAAAGAGTCTGTGGCAGATGGTGCCACGGTGGCCTTATTGTATGATGAAGGCATAGCCAAATTGGATGTAAAAAAAGAAGAGCTAGATAAGGACTTTGAAAAAAACTTTAGCGAAGCTTCTAATGAGAAGAAAGAGAAGTTAAAGAAAGCAGCCCTACGGAAATACCAGCTTTCAAAAGACAGAATTGAAGATATATGTATTCATTTAATAGAACATTACAGCACCAAAATCTTTCCTGATGGTCATAAGGCCATGATAGTATGCTCTGGAAGAGAGGCTGCCATTCGATACCAAGAAACCTTACAAAAACTTAAGGAAAAAGGCATACATGGTTTTGAATCCAAAGTAGTGGTGAGTATAGGTTCACCTAAAAGTGATGAAATAGCCAAGGACTATTACGGAGCCATAGAATGGAATAAAACGCATCCAAATAACCTTAAACCAGTATGGTTAGTAGCCCCAGAGACTATTAAAACCGTTACAGAAGATTTTAAACTGCCTTTCGGGGACGAAAATGACAATGATAAGTCCGGTAAAAAGAAGTTTGATAATACTGCTTTCTTAATAGTCTCAGACATGCTTTTAACAGGTTATGATGTACCTATTGCCTCATGTTTGTATTTAGACAAGCCACTTAAAGAGCATAATCTATTACAAGCCATTGCACGAGTTAATCGCTCTGGAAAAGGAAAAAATGCAGGATATATTATTGATTATTGTGGCATCACGGCCTATTTAATTCAGGCATTAGAAATATTCTCTGGAGACTTAAGACCGGACGATATTCTTAAAAACCTGAGTGAAGAAATCCCATTGCTTGAAATGAATCATGCCAAAATGCTGGATTTTTTCAAGCCAATGAAGATAGACCGCAACTATGAGCGAGAAAGGTTTTTAGATAAAGGGTTGCAGTTCATAGAGCCTATCAATAAAAGAGATGAGTTTAAGATGCTTTTAAAGCAGTTTAATAAGTCTGTGAACATCGTATTGCCCAATGTGGCAGCAATGCGTTTTCAATCGGATTTTAAGCTGTTTAATGAGCTTAGAATAAGAGCAGCTAATGCTTTTCCAGATGATGAAGAACTAAAAGTGACAAAAGAAGAGAGTAAAATGCTTCAATCTATGATAGATGAGCATTTGACCTCCTTAGGTGTGAATAGTTTGTTGGCTGAGCCCATATCGGTTATAGATAAAGATAAGTTCAAGGAAGAAATCATGAACGCCTCCCCTGCCACTAAGGAGTTGAAAATGAGAAATAACCTGAAGCATACCATAAAAGTAGGATTGGACAAAAATCCTGATTTTTATAAGCCTTTGGCTCAAAGACTGGATGAGTTGCTAAAAATGAGGGAAAACGAACGCATAAATAATACAGAACTACTAAAAGCCTATGCTGATATTCAAGATATAATCATAGATGATATAAAAGAAGGAGAAGAGAAAGGTTTTGTTACAGATAGTCAGAAAGCCGTCTACAACTCCATGAAAACCATTTTTGCCGAGGATGCGGAAGATGCCACAAGAACGTTTTTTGACCTCATAAATGGCGAATTAAATATTATAGGTTGGCATGGAAAGGGCCAAGTTAAAAAGGACATAGAGAATAAATTAGTAAGGTACTTTAAGACAGCTAAAATGGAACGCATAGAGGCAAAAGCTAAGGCAAAGGAACTGATAAGCGTATTAATCAAAAATAAGGATGCCTAGCGTACAATACGGAAATACCACCATAGAATACAATATCTCTGAGAAACCAGAGCTAAAATCACACTATATAACCGTAGAAAAAGGTCGGGGTGTTACGCTTAAAGGCAAGCCTGTGGCAATTGAAATTTCTGATAAGCTAGTTTTAAAGAAAGCAAGGTGGATTCTAGACAAACTAGAGCTGGTACGGTCAATAAGCGAAGAGGAAATAGTAACAGGAGCTAGAATTCAATATTTAGGCCGTAGATATTACACAGAGCTAATAATCAATGATAATCTACAAAAAGTAGACATAGATTTTACAGAGTCCACGTTCAAAATTCATCTTCCAAATCAGCTAAATAATCAAGAAGACCTTAATTCGGCATTAAAGGCATTTTTCAGAACAAAAGCGACTGAAAAAATTACGCCAAGAATAAGGAAGTGGTCAAAAACTACGGGATTGACTTATGAAGAAGTGAAATTCCGAAAGTTAGAGAAGCGTTGGGGCAGCTGCACACCTAAGAACACCATCATTATCAATTTTGATGCTATTAAATTGCCGTTTTCTTTGATAGACTATCTCATAGTCCATGAACTTGTACACACCAAGATAAAAGACCACTCAAAGGCTTTCTGGGCAGAATTATCTAAGCACATACCAAACTGGAAGGAACTGGATGATAAGATGTTTGGGATGAAGATGTGAGTAATTTCTCTGTTTATGACATTAGTCCTTCTCCTTTTCTGAGGTGAAAGAATAAGACATCTTAAGTCCAATCGAGGCATATAATTTATTATAAAATAAAGTATTATCATCTATACTGATTGTTCTGGAAGCCTCTTCAGAACCATATAATATGAGGGGCTTTTTTTTATCTCGATAATTTTTGACAAAATACTGTCTGGGTGTTCTGATAGGTGTAAACTCAACAGTACCTAGGATTAAAAATTTATCCTTTCTATAACCTAACCCAAAACCTACATCAATAGGTGAAGATGTATTAACAGAACCAGAAGAAAAAGACAAGTTGGCTATATTTAAAAGTAAGGCTACGGCCAGATTATTCCTATTTGCTTTTATGTTACTAGTACTAATTCGTTTTTCCATGGCTTTCGTAATAGCATTAGTATAAGCTTTTACATTTTTATCCGTATTGTTTTCAAATGGATTCCATACAAGTCCCATTGAAAATCTAGTTTGCATTCTCGATATTTTTTCAAATTGAACATTATTGTCAACAGGGGAAATAGCAACATCGTATAATGTTCCAAACCTCATTCCAGCTCCAGCAGAAGCAAAAAAGTTAAATGGTCGTTCAAAGTCTTCATCAGGTATTTCCTTGGTTTTATTTGAACTTGTAGTCTCAACCGGTGCTCGTTTAGGGCTTTCTAGCATTGTTGAATCAGTTGTTGTAACTGCGTTTTCTAGTCTTGTTCCTAGCTCCCCATGAGCCATCGAATTAAAACATGTAAGAATTAGATAACCGACTAATATTTTTTTCATGGCTTAAAGTTTTTAAGAAAAACATTAATCAAATGTAATGCATACACCATATACAAAAACATGGGAAAAACACCCTAATACTGTTAGAATAGTCTTTTCAAAAAACTAAAAATAGAGCATATTAAATACTAAATAAAATTGGTATCCAGAGTGTATTTTTCTCTAAAAAGAAGGTATTTGGAAAGGGAAATAGGTAGCTAAGTATGATCACTTATAAAATCCAATGAAGTCACTATGATTCTAATAAAACTAAATGTCGGACACACTTATTTCTATTGCGTTTCGTAACGAATCATTTCCTTCGATTTGACGAATCAGTTGACGAAACATTGTGAGAAACGTTAAACGAAACATTGGCGACACTTTAATGTTTCGTACATGTTTCGCCACGTGTCGCCAACGTGTCGCCCGTTTCGTCACGAATTGCTTGGTGAAAGAAACATAGTGTGCCGTTGTCCACTTTGATTCGTGTAGGACACAAACCTTATTTGAATTCAAATGGGATGTAGGAAACCACAAAAATCAAATTTTAGGTCAGGTCATTTCGAAGAATAGAAAGTGAAAGAACATGCTTAGTTCTTATTTTCAAAATAACCCCTATTGATTTGGTGGTGGCTTAATGGAATCTACACCATCAGGCAATTCTTTGTAGTAGTACTTGTCTAGAATTTCAGGGTGGCTAACTATTCCAAACTTATTTCTAAGTTTCTTCACAGTATGTGCTTTTAATTTGCCTTCAGGTAATGGTACCATAAGTTTACTGTAATCTTCACCAGTTAACCATTTTTCGAAATCCTCCTTTTCTAAAACAACCGGCATTCTAGGGTCAGGCTCTTCAAATGGCTTATGAATTACGTCTTTATTGTGAATTTTTGCCATAAAAGAGTTGGCACTTGTTGTAATTATTGATACCGTCTTTTGGTGAATTCCATCCAAAATGGCAAAATCATAGATTCCAGCAAATACCATTGGCTGATTATCCTTACGCTAAATGTAAAACGGTATCCTTTTAGTTTAGGATAAGTTAACACCCTCCTGCATTATTTGTGAGAGTATTGGCAGGTCTCAAAGCTGTTCCTTATAGTATTTCCTGTGCCATATGGATATGCACTAAATTGCTCAAATAACTTCTATGAAATATCTTCCACCATCTTGACCTCAAAAATGAGAACAGGAAGGTCTATGAGCCTTAAAATAATTACTAAAACTTTTAGAAGATTAGCGGATATTGCTGTTTTTCTACCTTTAAATAAAACCACAAAATGAATTGTCCGACAAAAACAATTCTATTACGTGTCGTAACGAATCATTTCCTTCGATTTGGCGAATCATTTGACGAAACATTGTGAGAATCGTTAAACGAAACATGGGCGAAACGTTAATGTTTCGCCATGTTTCGCCAACGTTTCGCCCGATTCGTCACTAATTGCTAGGTGAACGAAACATAGTGTGCCGTTATCCACTTTGATTCATGTCCGACACTTGAATTAAAGTGCTCATTTTCCTAAAAACTCTAAATAAAAAGGGTAAAGAAGTATTAAAAATTGGTCTAGTAGGAAAAGGTGTATAGCTTACCAAACCTCATTATAATAATGATTTTCTAGGTCGATTAAGCTGATGGAATTCATCATCCCCAAATTTTAACGAATTTCTAAATAATTCAACACCTATCCCAAATTGAAAGGCACTTACGGGGTCATCATACCTTACATTCAAGTAATCCCTTCCCCTGAAATAGTGAAACATTAAACTAAGAGCCGGAACCGGAGTTATGGGCAACTGAGCATACAAGTGAAAAGCTGTTCGAAATTTTTTATCATATGGAAACTGAAATAGTTTTGCATCGGAATCCAAAATAGTTGAAAGCTCAAGTCTTAAATCAAATTGATCAAACCAATGATAATTTCGCTCTTTTAAATGAGGGATAGCGAAACTGGAAATTGAAGTTAAATTAATTCTTTTTCTACCATATCTATTTTCTTGCTCTTTACGAAAGGATAAAAATCCAAGGTCGGTGCCAGTTTCCATCTGATAACTTAACATCAAAGCTTGATGATAGTAATTAGGCTTATAGTAATGGTGACTGAGGCCAAACCGCCAAAAGTTTGTTGAAAAATCACCCGTGAGATAATTATTTCTATTTAATGCTCCTTCCAATGAATCAATCAGATATACCCCTGGACCTTGTCCATTTGAAAAATGATGATAATAAGTTTCAAATTTGAAAAATGAATATGGAACCTTTATATCATTTATAGCATGTTCAGATATTGAGTCCGCTTTAAAACTAATTAGCGAGAAATCCATTTTGGCTCCATCTTTCTTTAATCCAAATACTTTTTCATAACCTAAGCCAAATCTATTAGTTGGCGGGAGAATTGGACTCGATTCACCTTTAACAACTCTTGTATGAAATGAATACTCCAAATAAATACGACTGTAACCAAAAAAAGGAGTAATCTTTCTATCGGGAATAGAATTTCCTGTTTTCCTTTTGGAGGCTAGAGCATACCTAAATGTTAGATTCGGTTCAACAACATAACCGCTTTCTCCTTCTCCATCGCTTAATGGTATTCTTCTAATTGGAACTAAGGAATTAAAATTATTAGCAATACCAACATATGAAATAGGCTTTTCAGTATTTATAATACTGTTAATCATTTGATGAAGATATTCTTGGCAATAGAGTTCTCCCGTTGAAAAACAGAACAGAAGAATAGAAATCGAGGTTTTTATATTCATCATTTTACAGCTGTTAAAATGTTAATCTATTAGATTTAAGGCATTCACACGGAAGCCTCATTTTTTATCAATACATCACTCATTCATCTTCATTTTTGTAAAGTATCAGCAAATTGCTCAATAATTTATCAAGCTAAAAGGGGAAAAATACCCTAAAGAATGCCGCTTAGCAAAATGATGCCTTTCTTCAATAATCTTTTAATGATAAAACGAAAAAGGAGCCCCATAATCTTTAATCAAGATACCGGAACTCCTTATCTAAACTTCTTGGCAACAAGAAACCTATTTGTAGTATTGAAAAACCAGAATTAAAAGAAAGTCTTAAGAATTGGTCTTGAATATTCCGGTCAAAGGGGGCCACTGATTCCGGAGCAAAGGGTGCCAGTGGGAGATGATGTTTTATATCATTCTGTGACTTATTTCATAAACATTATTCGACCTTTTACGCAAGAGGGAATTGACGAAATGGAGGCCAACATTAAACCATCCATTAGGCGTCCTTTCCCTAAAGACAAATAGTCCTTTTTCATGCATTAATGACCTTTCTAAATAAGCCATAAAGAACGGCAACTATGAAAACGAACATTAGAAAGAAGGACCATTCTACCTCCTTTTCATTAGGTTCTGAATGGTTTTCAATCTCCAATTTCTCATTTTCAACTATTGCAAGTTCCTTTTCGACTTCAGCATTTTCTTGTACCTTTTCAAGGGCTGATACAACCCATTTTGAAATAGTTGTATTCTCATACAGTACTTCCTTTTCTATAAAATCATTAAGACCCAAGGGCAGACGAACACTTATCTTTCTACTTTTCATATTTTAAATTTATTTTCTAGTAAATAATACACTAATTGACAAGGGTTTAGCAAATAAGGAAATCCTACATTTTGGCGACACTGTTAAAAGTGCGTTCAGTTTCCCGAACACACTTTTACCTTTTCTTTTGTAGCATTTACACTTCAAAGAATTGCTGTCGAAGCTCTTTAATTACCATAAATTGTCCACCCATCCTCCAAATGAAGGAGTTAAAAAGAAGCGGAATGAGTTGATGATAAATTGAACGCTTAAGCGATATCTCCGTAGATGCAATAGAATATATGCCTATGAAAATTTATGTATTCCTTAAAAAGGTCTGGAGCATACCTTTCCATTATTTTCCCGTGCTGTACATGTGCCTTTTTTCTACCTTTTTTGGGTTTAAAGCCTAGCTTTTCAGGATTTAATGGAATGATTTTCCCTCGCATTCTTTCAAAGGAAGGGCCAACTTTAAGACTGGCAGAATTCACCACCTGTGGACCTACTTTATTGATAATTATATCTAAGTAATTTTTGGTCATTTGGCATACCACTTCCTTTTCGGTATAGATTGGCGGTTGGTCTCTGTTTGAGGGAGCAACTACAAGACTTTCTTCCACAACCTTTGTGAAATACTTGAGCTGGTAAAATGGCTTTTTAGCAGGAGCAACTACTTCAAATTCTTCTTTACGCTGACCAGGTAATGGTACATACTCAATCTCATTTTCTATCTCAGGAGAAATTTCATAAATATACTTATAGCCATTTTCATCTTCATAAAGCAATTGTTTCTCCCCTAGCTTCATTCCTCTTAAGATATCAGCACAGCCCCATAAACGTCCATTAATCCGCCTTTCTTCAAATTGAGGAATATAGAATTGCATATCCACTTCCTTCTTTTCCACTTCTCCTGTAAGTTCGTTTTCAATGTATTCATAGGTACTAATACAATCTCTTTTAAATTCTTCCGAAAACTTTAACTCTTGATTGTCCTTGATAGGCAATTCCGTAGGTTTCTTAGTGACGTATTTAATGACGTATGCTGCTATTGAATCTAAATTTTGAATACCATGTATGTCCGTGGTGTTTGGATTAGTCCAGTCGCACTTTACAGCTTCCTCATACGCCCTAAACTGCTTTTCCTTTACGGCAGCAGAAATCATATTAAGCCTCAGCGGTTTCCCTGTCTTGGCTACTACTTCCAAGTACGATTTAAAAACCGGATGAACCTTATATGGAATGGCTCTCTTCTTCTGAACTACTTCAGCCATTCTGATTAAATTCTCCTTATCATACCTCATCTGCTCTTCATCCATACGAAAGCCATTTCTATGAAAATACTGATTAACGTACTTATATCTGGTGATATAACCATGCTTTTCTACTATCTCATTCCATTTTTGGCGAATCCTCTCCCAAGGAATAAAGCGGTCTACCAAAATATGAAAATGAATGTTACCATTTTTCTGAGGTTCGGCTCTCCAGAAGTATGCTTTCACTCCAAAGCCTTTCTGCTGTCCTTTGAGCCCTCCTCGCTTATAATTATCATCGGCAGACATCTTTAGCCAATCCAAAAATGGATGAAGCATATGAGCCTTTATGTCATTATCTCCGTGAATCTGCTGGGAAGGTAGCGTTAAGGTCACGAACGTAGGAAATACGGCACTTTTGTTCACTTCTTTAGGCTGTTGTTTCAGGTCTACATTAAGTTCAATAGCCGTCAGCCATACTTGTAGCATTTGTTCTAAATTCCGTTTAGTGGCTGGCGATAGGTAGCCATTATAAGCGTTTACTCCATCTTTCTGAAAAAGTAGATTATCTATGGAGTTTGGATTTGATAATGGCTTTGGACCATTTCTGCGATAGATGTCTACTTGGGTAATGCTTTGACTTTTGAATTTTGCGGTAGTCTCGAAAGAACCTAACTCTCTAATTCCTGAGTCTGTAGCAATTACATAGCTCTTTTCATGAGCTTTTTCTAGTATTGAGGCTTTCCTAAAGGCTTCTATAGCCTTTTCGGTACCAAATAAGCCTGTCTGTGTAAGTTTATTTTTCATGTCTTCACCAACTTCTGTTTTCTATAATATTTTGATTTGATGTCGAATCCTTATTCAGCTAGAATCGACGTTAAGATAAACCAATAAGGTAAACCCCGAATATTACTTATTGGAACAAGCAGAAACAGAGACACTAATGTGTCATACAGTCGTTACTATCAGACACCCTATGATGTCTGGTGGTTTCAATAAAAATGTTTTGAGACTTTAATACTTCTTCGCATTTCTGCCTTTTAGAAGTACTATTCTTTTACCTTATCAGTTTATAATTTGGCCTTTGCATTGGTATTCCATCATGATGGAATTAAGCTGAGTCAGCTTGTTATGCAAATAGTCACCCCGAACCTCAATATAGCTTTTATTGAAAATACCGGAGCAAGGAGAATATTATGCAGCACCTTTGAGTTTATCAATGGCTTTGCTCGAATGGTTTAATGGAATAAGAGCATCCAGAACTTCAGAACGTAAGTAATACACTCTGCTTGATAGTCCATACGAATTCAACTTTTTATTCTTAGTCCAAATATACAAAGTTGAAAAATTTATTTGTAAGAGTTCGGCTACTTGTTTTCTTGTAAGTAGCTCTGAATTGAGACTGTTTTCTTGTTTTAACATGTGTTTATTATTTTTTAATTAGGCCTCAAAGAAATGGCGGAGATTTGGGATATTTTTAAAATGGCAGTAGTAAAAAAAGAGCTCAAAAATGGCTCTTTTGGGCTTTTATGACACCTCTTCAAATTAACAAAATAATGTAAACGGCTAATTATTAGCATAATAATATCGCAAAAATTTAAGTTCATGTTCCCACATTAAAAATTCATTGATGCTTGAAGTAACAACATTAGTCTCAATTATCTGTTGACACTCTTCATACATAGCTTGCCATTTACTATTTTTAATAGAATTAAATGGTCTGAGTTTGGTTAATTTAATTTCATAAACACCCCAAATCCACTCAAATAGTTTTTGATTAGTAACTTTTGGGTTTAGTTTTCCTTCTGCTTTCAGCCTTGAAAGCACATAACTGAAAGAACTACTGGTTTTATCCCAGCTTTTATGCTTACAATAGAGTAAGAAAATATTTTCGGCTTCCCTATTATCAAAAATATAGAAAGTAGAATTTTCAGTACATTTTATTATGTTTTCAAAAGCACTTCCATCAAGCTTTTTTAAGTTCGTTAAAAACTCATAATAAGATAAATAGAATTTAACATGTCTAAGCTTCCTTAAGTATTCTGATAACTGGTAACTATAAAGATTTAAGGTATAAAGGTATTCCTCCTCAGTATATAAGAGGTACTCTCTATCTTTCGGATTAGATTCTGAACTTTCTAAAAAACTAGAAAGTGAATAATGATGACAAACTATTTCTGAGTAATTCAGAATTAACGGATAGGCATAATTTAAATGTTTAATTATGGATGGGTTACCAGTAGTCTTTTTGTCTTTAACATTTTTACAATAAAGTTTGTTAAAATGATGCAAATATTCGAGTCCAAAATGTAGAGTGCTCATTACATTAACCTCTTGTTTCAGAAATGCTTCTAAGCTCGTTACCTGACCATAGGTATATACTAATTGCTCAAGAGTATTCAGCTTGCTTTTAAGTCTACCAGTCATCCACATTCTATAAAACTCACCAAGTTCTCTAGGCTTAAACTCATTCAAATCTTTCAACTTTACAGGAAACGAGTAACTATAGTTACTCTGGGATTGGGCAAAATCCCCCTCAATTTCATTATTTACAATTAATTCGTAATCAGGATGAGATTCACTTTGTGGGCATAGAATCAAATTGGACATATTTGCCATTTTTACCTTATTGATAACAGATGCAATTTTAATGTCAAATAACACATCGTTGTCTTCTAATCTAAAATCAAGAATGGACTTAAAAGATGATGAGAAAATTTCATATACTTTCTTAGTAACTTTAGGAGGCTCTACTTTCTTCAACATCGCTTCCTTTATTTTGGCCATTAAATCCTCATCCATTATTTATCATTTTTAAAAATTGACTTATTTGATCTATTCGGCCTTTGCCTATGTACTCTAGAAAAGACCTTTCTGTTGAATGCCCCGTTTGAGCCATTAAAAACGGTGTACTATACTTTCCATAATAATTGGTCGCAAAGGAACGTCTCCCTACGTGAGAAGTGATTAATTGCCATTTCTCAAAAGTGCCGTCTATTTTTCGCATTGTCTCTGCGTCAAAAACTGCTCCTTTTGTCATACTTGAAATTCCTACAATTTTACAGACTTCTTTGATATATTCATTATACTTCTGGGAAGAAATAGGATATGGAAATTCTCCATTCCTTTGGACAAGAATCTCATGGACTTCAGGAAGAATTGCAACCATTATTTCCTTTTTGGTTTTCTTTTGAGTTAAGTCTATTACCTGACCGCCATCCACATTCTTTATTTTATCAGAGGAGCATCTAAGTAAATCGGAAACTCGCTGTCCTAGAAAGCAACTTATATAAAGCCAATCTCTTGCATTTGAAAGACTTTCGGATGGCATATCAGCCTTTTTTATCAATTCAAGTTCTTCAGGCGTTAGATAGATTTTATAAGCTTTTTGATTTTGAGTCTTCACTTGGTCTAAACCAAGACTTACTGATACACCTGCAACTTGAGCATCTTTGCAAACGGTCTTCACAAACTTTAGCATACCAAAAATATAGCTCTGCTTATATCCATTCTTATTCATAAAAGAAACAAAGTCCTCTGCAAACGAATGGTCGATATCACGAATTTCAATCTTTTTCCTTTTCGATCTTTGGTACCTTATCAACAGATTTTTCACAGATTTAACCTTTTTCAAATAGGCTATATTAGCATTAGCATTTACCCTCTTTTCATAATAGAGCTCAAAATATTCTGTTAGGTAATTTGGGGTTGATTTTGATTCCTTTTTATTGATTATGCCTTCAAGCCATTCTTTGGTAATAGCAACATCTTCCGAAGAACTGGAAAGTGAAGATGAGATTTCAGAAAGTAAAGAATTCAGCTTTGCCGATATTACCTTCATACTGGCATCTTTCAACTTCTTAGGCTGCTTTTTTGCGTGACTCCACAGTGCTGGGTCAATCAACAATTGCGTTTTGACTTTAATGTCTCTTTTGGAGTCACGTACTCTTACATAAATGTTCGATGGGTTTCTATCAGATAGAACTAAAAAGTGAATGGAGGCCATTTGTGAGGGTTGTTTATGCGGGAAAACTTTTCCCGTATTTTTCCCGTAAACATACAACTTAAACGAATACAATTCAATCTAATACAATTAAAAACAGTCACAAGAAACTTATTACTAGATTGTTATAGATATACCAAGATTGTATGGAATTGGATTGGGGTAGTCCCTGCAGTTCCACTTTGTAAAACCTCAACTATCTTATTATTAAGTAGTTGAGGTTTTTTATTTGGATTTTAGTCCGCATTTAGCCCATAATTGACGATGAAAACCCAAAAGAATTCTGAATTAGAAAGTTAAATGTTTGAATTTTATTACTTCAAAGTTTTAATGAAAGCCAATAAATCTGCGGCTTGCTCATCCGAATAGTTATTTATGAGTCCTTTGGGCATAAATGAACGTCCGCCTAAAAAACCTTCCGTCTTTATTGCGTCTTTAGAAACAAATAATGTACTCCCGCCCATAAATGCAATGCTGGTTCCCTTATCATCTTTTTTTGAAAGATAGCCTTCCAAAGAATTGCCATCCTTTTGTACCAAACGATATATTGCATAGCTGCTTTCAACTGCTGCATCTGGATTCAATATGGCTGTTAATAAAGCCTCATTTTCTCGTTTGGCTGAGCCATCAAGAGCTGGTGCTATATTTTGCCCATTGTTTCCAACACGATGACAAAGTAAACAGGTTTGAAACAATTGTTTTCCTTTCTTAACGTCACCGTTTCCATTTTCAGCAATGACTAGAAATTTCTCTAAGTTGGCTTTAAATTCCTTTTTCTTGTCCTCTACGCTAAGGATAACGGCTTCCAACAAGGCAGAACCTACTTCGTCTTCTATATCCGAATTGTGTACACGTTCGGCACTTGACAAATCAAAAGCACTCTGGTCTATAATGTTAGCTTTTAACAGTGTAAGTAGTGCTTTGGAACCTTGTTTGGATGCAGAAACTATTTTAGTTATTTCTAGCTGTTGTGATTGATTTAATGGAGGTAACCATTCTTTTAAAAGACTGGTTGCTAAAGCAATATCGCATTTAGCTAAGGCTCTAGCAGCAAGGGCACGAGTGGACTGATCTAAAGTTTCATTTTTGGCAAATTCTGAAAGTGCTTTTGTATTCAATTCGGCATTGTTTTCTAAAACCGAAATAACAAGGCTCATCGTTTTGGCATCGGTATTTTTCTTGCTCAAGGCCAAAATATCCTCTCTCACATTTGGAGTATTGAGCAATGAAACCGCTTTTAGCCCTAAAAATTGTTTGGACTCTTCGTCCGATGAAAGTAAAAATTGAATTGGCTTTTGTAAAATTTTGCCAAGTTCTATAGATTTAACTTGATCTAAATTTTTGATTATCATTGATAAAAGTGCTTCTGCACCTTTTTCGGCACCCAAAATTGGCTCAAGCTCAAGATATATTGCCGGGTTATTCAACATATTAGCAACCATTACAAATGTAGATTCATCAAAAGATGTATAGCCAGCTTTTTTAGAAAAATCCAGAAAAACATGTTCTCTTTGTTCTTTTTCCGGCAATGCTTGAGAGGCCCAGATGACGTTCTTTGCAGGAAGTTGATTTACTTCTGTAGCGTTAATAAAAGCAAATAATTCTTTTGGATACTTTTCAAGTGCTTTTCTCGCCAAATACCTTTCGAAAAGGCGTTCGTAAGAGCCTCCGAGGCTGCTTCCTCCCAATTCAGGTTTACATGCATTTATTAATATTGCTATTATTTTCGAATTGGCTTTACCAATTTCTTCCAAAGTTCTTAATACTTGAGAACGAACCATTGGGTTAGGGTCTTCTGATACCTTTTCAAGCAAGCTCGCCAAATCATCAATGTTAATCGAAAAAGAAGCTAATGAACGTACCGCTTCCCTCCTGAGGTTATCTGAATTGGAATTAAGCAAATTGGAAATCAGCGATGGATCATAATGACGAATTCCTTCCAAAGACCAAAGCCCCAATATCCTAGTGATTTCGTCCTGTGAAGTGTCAGAGACAATTGCCAATAAATCTTTAAACAATGCTTTCGTTTCTTCTTTAGGACGATCGCTTATCTGATGCCATGCCGCTCTTTTTGCCCATAATGAAGGCGATTTAAGATAAGCAACAAGTTCATCAGTTTGAACTTCATAAAAATTAGGTATCTCTCTAGTTTTCTGAGACACATGTCTTACACGCCAAATGCGACCATGTGTTTTATCACGATCGGGATGCGAAGTTGGCAACTCATTATGTGAAACAATTTTGTTATACCAATCTGCTATATATAAACAACCGTCAGGGCCAAATTCCATGTTCACAGGGCGAAACCAATCGTCTGTTGAAGTTAAAAAATCTGGAAGATGTTTAGTGGTTATTGACCCATCATTGTTTCGAATTATTCTTACTGCATTAATATTGCTCGCAATTGGGTTTGCTAAAAATGCCACATCTTTCCATTGGTCAGGAAAAGAACCTGAATTATCATCGGCAAAAGCTAAACCCGAAATTCCAGTCCCTCCAACGCGAAAATTATGCAATTGGGGCATCCATGGTTGATATGGTCTCAAACGCTCATTGCCAATGCCCGGAAAACCAGTGCCATTTTCCATGGGAACAATTGAATAACCAATGTCATTGGCTTCTGTTCCGTACCATTGCCCGTTACCCCGTAATTGAAAACCCCAAATATTATTAAGTCCCGCATTGACAAGCTCTAATTTATCAGCGTCTAAAGAAAACCTAGCTATTTTACTGTAATCAATACGGACTTTAACACCACTAAGCACTGATTTTATTTCTCCTTTATTAAGAGCACCTTGACTGAAATGTATCCAATCTCCAGGGCCACGCACCAATGTATGAGACATGGTATGGGTGTCTGTAAAACCAAATCCTTCGAATAGTGGAGTTCGGGCATCTGCTTTACCGTCATTATCACTGTCACTTAAAAAGAATAGTTCTGAACCCTGAGCCACATACGCACCATTTTTATAGGGTAAAATACTTTGCGGAATTGCCAGACCATCTGCCCAAACATTAGTCTTTATTTTAGAGCTGCCGTACAAACCTGAAAGGACCAATATTTTATCATCTCCTTTAGTAATACCTCTGTATAAGTCAAGAATTCGCTTGAAATTTGGGTCATTCTCTTGGGCTTCAGGATTATCCATTAGTTTCAATAAATCTTGCCACTGTATATTTGCAACTGGATCGAGTGGATACATTGAACCGGTTTGAGTCCAAAGTCTTCCAGCATCGTCAAAGGTCATATCTATCGGATTGACTATCCCATCTTTTTCGCTCGCTACAAGTTCTACAACAAAGCCCTCGGGTACTTGAAAGCCCGCTAATTCTTTCTCTGGTGAATTTGCCTCTGTTCTAGTTGACTGAGTTTTTTTATCAAGAGCCACATCCTTTTTTATTTCTGAGTCCGATTTCGACGCCATTTTCTTGCAGCCAATAATTAGACAGAAAGCAACACCTGCGGCTAATGCTAGATTCTTAATATTCATTTGTTAACTAATTGATTGTCAATTACAGTATTACAAAGTTGTAATGGTTATATACTTGAATTCTACTTTTGCGTTTCCACCACTATGTAATTGAAAACCGATGACCCCTTTTGAGGGAATGTCAGGGTCTTTCTCAACATACTCCGAAACTTTTACACCGTTAATATACAGTTCGTGTTTGTTTCCTTTGCATCTTACTATGTAGCTATTCCAACCTTCTTCATTAAGAATGTGTTTTAAAATGTTAAGATTACCGCCAACAAGTTTAGCACGGCGATGCTCATCATAGATATCACCCCAGTAGCCTTTTCCGATATCTGCTTGATAGCCAACAATTTTATTTCCCTCAATAATGGAACGGTATTGAACACCACTATTTATTAGACCCTGGTCATGGTTACCAGAAATCCTAAATAGGAATCTCAATTCAAAATCCTCAAAGGCTTGGGTGGTATGAAGGTAGGTATTGGTTGAAATCTTAGTTTCTCCATCACCTCCGATAATAACTCCATCTGCCACTTTCCAATATTTGCTATTGTCTGATTTTACTGTCTTCCAGCCATTTAGTGTGCTACCATCAAAAAGAGAAAATGTTGAATCAACTTTTTGAGCGTATGAGCTATTAGAGAAGGCATAGATTACCAATATGAAAAATATGAAGGCTCTGACTATTTTTTTTACGCTGATTGGATTGTTATAAACTGATTTCATAAACAGGATTGGACACTTTAAAATTATTAGTAAGAGGTAAATTTTTAATTAAATGTCAAAATTTGGAATGCTTTTATATTCCCCACCGTTCATTGCTGATTCATGAGCAATGATACCCGGAGCGGTATAAGCCAAAGCTTCATAAATGTTCACCTCCGGTTCTCTATCTTCAAGTATCGATGAAATAAATTCGTGGGTAATAAAGGTATAAGAACCGCCATGACCACTACTATGTCTCATTGCTTGTGGCAATGCATCAGTTTCCCACCACTTTTCTTGATCATAGGGTTTTAGTTCGGGGTGGGCTACCGTAAAGCCACCATCATCTTTTACTAATTTATCACCTGCATGAACCGTGTGTACAGGTTCATTTTTATAACCCATATAATAACTCATTTTGTCGCCACGCCATTCTCCTTTTTCACAATGCGACAAGGCTCCTCGCCAACATACTTCGGCAGTAAATGAATTTCCGCGATTGGTTTTAAACAAGGCTGTTTCATTCCAAAATGGATTGTTATAAGGATTGCCTTTGAGGATAGGGTCATCATCGCCCCAACCTAAACCAGTCACATGTGTTAAGCGTTCACCAGTTACGGCAATTAAAAAAGCTGTGACGTGCGTAGGGTACAACATAGGCGGTAGTCCGTGACGCCAAGTAGCTGAACCATCCGTATTAAAATACAACTCTTCAAGCCCTGGATGGTAATATTGAGCGGCACTACTAAAGATATTGCCAAATTTACCCTCCGCATACATCTTCTTGGCGGTGATGGTTTCTTGTCTATAGGTAGAGGTTTCAGCCATCATATATTTTTTGCCTGTAGATTTAACGGCTTCCAATATTCGATAACAATCTTCGATAGTCAAAGCAGCAGGTACAGCACACAATGCATGTTTGCCTGCTTTTAAAGTTTGAATAACATGATTGGCATGATCTGGAGCAGGAGTAAATATGCCTACAGCTTCAATTTTTGGGTCTTGAAGTAATAATTCTAAAGAGTTATATGCTTTCTCGCATTTATAGGTTTTCATTAAGGCCGAGCGTCGATCTGCTCGTAGATCGCTAACTGCTTCGACGGTGACATTCGGGTGCTCATTAAAGTGAAAACCTAGTCCAAATCTTCCGCCAACAACACCAACACGTACTTTTCTAGACGAAGTTGGTATACCTGCAAAGGTGAAGCGTGGTGAAATAGCAAAGGCAGTTCCGGTAGCAGCGGTAATTCCAATAAAATTACGACGAGAGCATTTTTTATAATTCGGTTGATTCATTAGTTAATTTCTTTGTAGGTGAAAATACATAAACCTTGTGAAAAAGCCCAAACAGTAGAACTTGTTTGATTGTAAGCATCCCAATTAATTTTAAACGCTGTCTGATAAAGGGAAAGGTGAGATAACTAATATTCGCCCAGCTTAAGGAGAATCTTTATCATTCTCTACTCAAAAAAAATCCCCAGCAAATGCCAGGGGTTTTCCAATTTACTATTCTTTCTACTCTATTAATTTTTCAAGATTGTTGAGCTCTTTGTTGTCAGTTTCTGGGATAATAAGTACACTATAGAATTCTATATCAAAACAGATTGGATCAACCAAAGCTCCAGAATTAACTGTACTAAAATGCTTCTTAAAACCGAAATAGAAAGCCGCTCGTTTAAATGACTGGCATTCAGCATTCTACGCCTTGCACAAATCTGTCCGCAAACTCAATTCAGTGACCATAACTGTGACATGCTTCAAAATTTAACTGTCTGATTTATTGCTATTTAATCTCTCAATACGCAGTTATCGAACGCATAATTTGGTTTAACCCGAATTATTCATTAGAAAATCTCCCGATAGCTATCGGGAACGAAGCTAAATTGCTCCCCATCAGTACGTAGACCCATTTAAACTCAATCACCAAGATCCTTAGACAAAAGGCTCAGGTAAACGTTATGCTAATTTCCTTTTATTGTCTGATTTATTGCACTTTAAAACTCATAACGATTCCCCTATGCATAATCCAGGTTGAAATATCCTGTCATCCAAAGCAACTTTAAAAGCCAATCAGGACGATTTTTTTTAACGAATCATTGGACGATTCGCTGACCTTAAGACTGAATCATTAAGCAAAAGAATCATAGGTTTCTATTCGTCGATTCTTATTCGTGTAGGACATATTATGTGTAGACTTTGATTTCTTGCTGGTGTTATGCCTAACGAATATTTTGAGTTTTGATTACAGCACAATCATAACAATTTGATTGTTCTAATAGATTCACTAACAAATAGTTTTTGAAATGCTAAAATTACTCAGTCCCAGTCTCAATATCATATTCAAAGGAGGTACCATTCACGAGATCCTCGATTGTTATTGTGTCAAATACAAGACTAATTTCCTCCACCAAGCTCTTAGGATTTCTTACGGGTGAACTTTGAATGAGGGTATTTAATTCAGGATGCGGCCCAATTATTTCGTCGGACAGGAATCTGACACTTTCAAAAGTGTATCTGTAGTAAGGTATATCTGTTGAAGTATTAGGGTCTCTTACATAAAAAGTGAAAACCACCTCTGGATAGGCTAAAGCCAATAGAATAGACCTTTGAATTCTTAAAGTGGTCCTTCCTAGTTTCTTTTTGAATTTTATATTTGAATAAACGGGCCCTCGTGTGCGTCCGGTTGCGGCATCTCTATAAAAATTAAAATCAATCTCCAATACTTTTGATTCGGAATTGTGAACGCCTTTACCTACCAGTTCATCATATAAATCAGGTGACTCCCCGTCTATTTCTATAAAAATGTGAGCCTCGCTGTTGAGTACAGCCTCACTTAATATTTCCCAAGAACTTCCTTTTCTTAGGTACAATCCTTTTTGCTGTTCACTATAAACCATCATGCCTTCTACAGGGGAAACCACTTGATCCAAATCTTCAACTTCCGGTACTTTAATCCCATGAGGTAAAACAATTCCAGATTGAGAGAAAACATGAAAACTTGTTAAGAACAAAAGGAAGCAAAATAACTTAATTGATACTTTTTTCATGATATGGTGCTTTTTTGTTAAACTAAAATAATCATTTATTCCTTATTATTAGCACTTTATGAAACCTTTCCGACTATTTCAAAATCCCTCGGAGCTATGATAGGAGTCAAAATATTATCCAAAACACCATAACATTATCTGGATTTTAGAAAATGTGAAAACAATTTCATTCAGGATTTTAGTCTAAAAATCCATAGTTTTATGGGTTAATTATTCAGCCCAAACATGAAAAGAAACTTCCTTTTAGCCCTTCTCTGCCTTTTAGTATTCTCATTCTCCTCTAAGACGATAAAGTGGGTGGCCATAGGAGATTCCATTACCTACCTAAACGACCATTTGGATGAAACGGGCAATCGTGTTACGGAAGGTTATATGACCAGAGTGGTAAATAAACTGCCTTATATCAATTACATAAACCAAGGTCACAATGGCTGGACCGCTAGTCGAATTGCCGAAAAAATACATGATTTGGATATAGAAAAGGCGGATGCCTACTCTGTTTTTTTAGGAACCAACGATTGGTGGGCAGGAAAACCAGTGGGTACCATGGCTGATTATGAAAATAATACTGGTTTCAAAACCCTTTATGGCTCCTTCCGCATCATTATTGACAAATTAAAAGGCCTCAATCCAGATGCACCCATCATTTTGGTAAGTCCTCTTAAAAGAGTAGATTTTGTGTACATTGCCAATACTAAAAACAACGCTTTTGGCTCTTATAAAGAAAAAAACGGGCAATCTCTAGAACAATTCGCGAATGCCATTACCGTCATTGCCAGACATGAAAACATTAAGTTCATAGATCTTTATCACCATAAAGGCTTCAAATATGAGCATTTGGTAAATTTCAAGAGACTCAAAAATCCAGAATCTGGTCTATATCAAAATTATACTTATCCAGACTTTAAGGAAAAGAATTTCAATCCCGATTCTGACGAATATCCTTACCCTTTAGAAGCGGTTAATCTGACTTACGATGGTTTGCACCCATCCGACAAAGGAAATGATTTGATAGCAAAGGCATTTATTAAAATCATGAAGAAATATTAACCCAAAGCCTATTTTTATTTCAAATTAAGACACTTTTACGCCCTTACAGAAAGCTACGTAACCTTTTATGTCCTTAGCTAATTCCGATGTTTCGGGGTAGTTCACAATATTTAGTTTAAACAATGCTTCTGTCTTCATAAATTGTTTTTGGTTCAACCTGTTTTATGCATTAGAAAATCTCCCGATTTTATCGGGACCGTAACTAAATTGCTTACTATCGGCAAGCTCAGGTTAACACAAATTAATTCACTTCGTCAGGCTCAGTGCAGCCGTAAACGCACTTAAACTCAATCTCAAGAACCCTTCGACAAAAAGCTCAGGGTAAACTGTTATGCTAATTTTGTTTAAATACCTTTTTTATTCCAATTTAAAACTCATTACGATTCTCCAATGCAAAAACCAAGTTAAACGTACGAAAAAATAAATCAATGACAAATTTACACTCTTTAAGTTAAGTCAAAATAATCTTAATTAGTGCAATTTTTTATTTCAGCCTTAAATACACTGCCAGTTTCAGCGTTGAATGCACCCTGAAGGAAAATACTATTTCCAGCCTGGTAAGTTACATTTGAACCCGACTGTATAATTTGAGTTGAGGTAATTGTTTGCCCTGCCTTTTGAATTCCGTTTGAAGACGTACCGCTCAAAGTCAAACTATTTGGATTTATACTCACTGTGGCACTTCCTTGGTTACCCCAACCACAACTATTATTGGCTCTGAAATAATAAGTGCCGGATTGATTCACAACCTGACTTGCCGAGCTTGGCGTTGTAGATGTACCGCCACTAGTTGTGCCTTGCCAGTAAATGGTGCCGCCAGTGCCTCCGCTTGCTGATAGCGTAGCACTATTACAAAATAATCCACCACCACTTACAATTACAGGGCTAGGAGCCGTATTAATAGTTACGGACGCACTACTTTCTGGTCCCCATCCACAGCTATTAAGTACCCTGAAAAAATGTGAGCCAGAGGAACCAACCGATATTTGAGAAGTGTAGGGATAACTTGTTGACGTCCCTCCAATGGTAGTACCCTGATAGTAAATGGACCCGCCGATAGATGATGCCGTTAGGTTTGCGGAATTACAAAATGTTCCACCACCAAAGACGGAAACGGAATAGGGCGTATTAATAGTAACAGAGGCACTTCCTTCAGAACCCCAACCACAAGCATTATATGACCTAAAAAAATAAATTCCGGATGAATTTACCTCTTGACTTGTAGAGGGCGTAGCAGTAGATGTACCGCCACTGTTGGTACCTTGCCAATAGAGCGTTCCACCGCTCCCACCAGTTCCTGATATCGTTGCACTGTTACAAAATGTTCCGCTTCCAGTAACATTAGTAACCGTTGGAATTGTGTTAATAGTAACTGACGCACTTCCTTGAGTACCCCATCCACACGTTGAATTATAGGACCTAAAATAATAATTCCCAGAACTTGTAGGAACTTGACTCAATGAAGTTGAGCCAAAGAAAGTGCCGTTGGAAATGGTCCCCTGAAAATATATTGTGCCATTAGCACCACCAGAAGCAGTAATAGTGGTAGAATTACAAAATGTTCCACTTCCAGAAACCGAAACTACATCAGGACGAGGAACTATAGTTACCGTTACGCTTCCTGCCACACTCCAACCACATCCGTTTAAGGCTCTAAAATAATAGGTACCAGATAAACTTATGCTCATGCTTGTTGCAGGAAATGCTGTTGACGTTCCATTGCTATTAGTCCCTTGCCAATAGATAGTACCTCCCGATCCTCCCGCGGCAGTTACAGTTGTTGAATTACAAAATGTTCCACCACCTAAAGCGGCAACTGCTGCTGGTGAAACACCCAACCCTACTGCACACCAAGCATTTTTAACGGCATTTGACTCTACTGAATTTGCCCCGTATAACTCCTCTGCCGATTGGATTGATGCCGTTCTAGCGGTGGTGTAGGTGGCATTGGGTTGATTGAACAAATTAACCGTTAATGTTCTAAAAGCAATCGCTCTCGCTTTAGTTATTCCAATTCCTGTTACATTATATACATTTCCATTATCGTTTGTTCCTGATCCCCCTTGAGATAGCAAATAGAACCAATAATTCTGCACACCACTATTGGTATGAACACCACCGTTATCACCTGAACCAGTAGCCCAATTAGTACCTAAATAAGTATCTGGATGGCGAAAGTCTTTAGGATTTGACAAGCTTCTAATGGCTCCAACCGATATTTCTTGACCTTCTAACCAATCATTGCTTCCTAATGCATAATTTTCTACGCATTCTCCGAAAATATCGCTAAATGATTCATTCAAAGCTCCAGACTCGTTTTGATAAACCAAAGCAGCTGATGAAGCTGTAACGGCATGAGCATATTCATGAGCAACTACATCTAAGGTACTATTCGAACTGGCAAGTGTTCCAGAATTGCCGAGCCCCACCTTCATAATTCCTCCATTGGACATAGATGCATTGTTGGTATAATTAGAACTACCATCCCAAAATACGGCATTTACGAAACAATCCAACAAACCATTCGTACCATCATATGAGTTTCTTGAATGAACCGCATTAAAATAATTATATGTGGTTTTGGCAGCCCACATAACAGTTCCTCCAAACCTTTGAGTTGTACTTGTCCAGGAGTTGTTTGGGCTAGTAATTTCCACTGGATTAAATGGATTAGGATTAGAAACACTACTATTCCAATTCCTTACCTTAATTACTGCGGTTTGGCATTGGTCTCTTAGCCTGAAATTAGTATCTTGATAGTGTTCTGTATTAATTATTCTGTTGCCATTAAAAATAGTATTAATAGGCGTTAATACACAAGCACCTTGTAGAACAGTAAAATATCTATAAAAAGTATTGTCTGATTCATTACTTTCCGCAATTTGGCTAGGATTATCTATATCAACCTGAATAGTATGACTACCTATACCAAGCGAACCTGAAATAACAAAATCTTGTACTCCGGCATAATAATTTGAATTTAAAACTGGAAAGCTAAGGGTAGTTTTAAATACACCATCTAAAAAAACATTTGCAGTTACCGCTTGTGTTGCATTGCAAGTGCCGTTGTTTTGGATAGCTATATCTAAATACAACGTTTGATTATAATAAAAACTTGATTCAGAAGAATTTGTTCCCGTAGTCGCCGAAACCACTATGTTGCTGTCCCAACCTGAAGGTTGATAATGCGTAAAATTGACACATTGAGATTTTACTTGAAAATTTGCAAAAACAATTAGCAGAAATGAAAGTATAGGTATATTTTTCATAGCATCTTAAAGTTTCTGTATACGAGACTAATTAGATTGAAGAGGGTAGTTTTCAACAATTTCACCGGAATTCGCATCAATGAAAATGCGTTGAGCATAAAATGGCGATGCAGAATAGATATCCATGCGGTATGCCAAATAGAATATTCCGGTGCCACCACTAATGCTTTGTTTTTCTTTGATTACTAAATGCGTTTGAGGGTAATACGTAGTATCTGATTTTGAATATTTTTGCTTTAATTCGTTTTCAAAAAATGTGTTCTGCCACATATATTCTTCGGCGTTGACAAAGCTCAATGCCAAATTAATTGCTTGTTTTTTAGTGATATTATAAACGGTTTGCAATCGAAGATTCGTTTTTAAATTACCTGTGGCGGAGACCACTTGACCGTTTTTAGCTTGATGAACATTTACAGATTCCCCATCTATGGGAATACCGTTATAGTATTGAATGTAATTGTAATGGGTCATCTCAAGATCATCCTTAAATACTTTGGCCACCTTCATGGTATCATTCTTTGATAATCCAAATGCGATGCGGTTATTCTCAAAAATAGTTGTCGCATTCAATTTGGTTGTACCACGAAATTTAATCCAACCATATTCACTATCCTCAGAAGCAATTTGCTTTAATTCGCTGTTCATCAAGTCGAAGTATCGATTTTGAGCTTGGATTAAATTACTTCCAAAAAGAAAAATCAAAAACAAATATCTCCTTTTCATAAATAAGTTTTTGGGCTTTAAATGTTAGCAAAGAATATTTTGAAATATTTTGCCGCCTCAAAATGTGATAGTTGCATTACTATCGCATTTATAAGTAGGGTTAACCGGCATTATCTTGTAAAAACCAAGTCGCAGTAAACAAGAATTAATTAGTCCACTTACTAAAATCTCCTTTCAGGTTTAGGTGCCATTGGATTCAAGTTAATTGTTTTTGTTACCCGTGCATTCTTTGTTTTTGCGTTTTTAGGTTTAGGAATTGCCTCCATGGAAATGGAATTAATCAATAGTAAACTCAGGGATATTATTAGTAATTTTTTCATTTTCTTAATTAGTTACAGTTTGAATAATTCAATGATTTCAAATATACTTCCTTAGTTATGGCATCATTTGCAGTTCTTTCTACTACAAAATTGTTCGAGTTGTACTTTCTCGTAGCAGTGTAATCATAATAAACTCTCATATTATTAGTGAGCATTTCCCAATTTTCATCATAGGACGTCGATGCCTTTCCTTTCATAGCAAGACCTTGGTTTGGCTTAATATTGAAAGGGAAATAGATCATATCATTTGTAAAAACTGTGGGATCAAATGGATGACCTGTAATAGGTATGTCATAATTCTTCTTTGTTTTGTCACTCTCATAGGCGGAAATTTCATAGAGATCAAATACTTTCCCTTGATAGCTTACTTCTACTTTTGAGAGAGCATTATCAAGACCATTATATTCATACAATCCCGTTAGCTGCAAATTTTGAGCGATTACTTTTGTCAAGCGATTTTGAGAATCCATTGTTACCGTAAAACTCTCAATAATCTCGTTTTTGTCATCGGTAAAAATTACTCTTATCAGTTTTCCAGACGCATCATATATATAGTTATCCGTAAATCCATCTTCACCCAAAGTTTTCAAAAGATTACCGGCAGCGTTGTATTCATATTTCAAAGGAACTTCTACTATGATACCATCTTCATCTTTATAGGTTAAGACACAGCTAGTAAGCTTTTTATTGGCATCAAAAAAGTACTTTTCATAAAAGCCATCATCATACCCGATTTTTTGAACCAAGCAGGTCGTTTCAGATAGGTTTGGGTCAGCAGTGATTGTTTTCTTTTTGCACGACATATTTAGTGCTAAAAGGAAACTAAAAAGGATTAGTTTTTTCATAAAAGTAATTTTTAAGTTTTTAACTTTACAAAGGTTGATATAGTAAATGGAGTGTTCAATAAGGCAAATGCCCTATTTTTTAAAATGTTTAAAGCCCTTTTAATTATCCTGTTTTGTTTGTGGCTGAACCAATCAACCGCTCAAAATACAATTGAATATTTCCGGGATATAAATAAGACATTTACTGAGAAAGACATCAGCAAGATTCCTTTTCAGAAATTTGAACAAGACGATATTAATTTCGGAAAAGACAGAGCAAACCATTGGTTTCAAATTAGAATTCAGAATCCAACTAATCACGAGAAAAAATACTTTTTAGAAATAAAATCTCCTTGGTTAGACTCAGTAAAGTTTTATGATTCCAATCAGCATGTATTGGCTAAATTATCGTGGAAAACGATGTTTGAAAATCGCCTGTATCCACATCAAAACTTCATTCTTCCAGTCACCTTAAAGTCTGGTGATCGTTCAACTATTTACACTTGCTTTTCACAAAAGGTTATGTTGATAAATGGGAATATACATCTATGGAATGAATCCGATTTTTACAAAGAGAAAATTCGCTCTACAAGCATTTTCGGTATGTTCACCGGTCTGGTCATACCCATTATATTCTTTTCATTTTTTATGTTCCTGTTCACAAAAGACCTCACTTTTCTCTATTATACCTTATATGTCTTCTTTGAATTACTTTTTATTCATGCTGTAGTCGGTAATTATTTGCCTTATTATCAGCAAGGAACATTTCTATTTGATGGTTCTGGGTTTAAGGAATGGGCCGTTTGGATAGGGCAATTTGCTTTTTTACTTTTTGTTAAAAAGTTCACTTTAGGCAATTATAAGCTTACCGGTGGATTAAAATTTATTTGGTGGCTTACCATTTTTTTAATGTTGAGCATATTTCTCCAGAAAGAACTTATTTCCTACTACTCCACCAATTATAACTATGTGCCCAATCCGCTTTTAATGTTCACTTCATTCAGCTTTTTTTCTTCTGTAATTACCAGTTTTATTATTGTCTTTACGGCTCTTAAAAAGAGAACAAACCCAATAGGAACCCGATTGTATTTAGTAGGCATTACGCCTTTGTTGATTTTCACAGTGCTGTCTTATTTAAGAAATTTAGGAGCTTTAAGAAATCAGTGGTTTCTGGGTCAAGAAATTCAAATACTCTGCTTTTCGTTTGATGTCCTTATTCTGATGATAGGTATGGGTTTGAGCTTTAAAAATTTACTATCTGAAAAAGAGAGACAAAGGCATCTTGCTATTAAAAATGAATTAAAATTACTTAAAGAAAAGGAACGTATTAGCAGGGACTTACACGATCATGTTGGTTCACAGCTCACTATCCTCAGTACTGGACTTGAAAATGCAGCTTATTTGGCAAGCAAAAAAAACTTGAACGGTGAAAATATTCAAAACCTAAATGAAAATGTAAAGCTCGCCGTTCAAAGTTTACGAGATAGCATTTGGGCCACCCAAACGGAAGAGATCTTTGTTACAGACTTCGCTAGTCGTCTTAAGAATTATTTAGTTAAATCGATTCCTGAAAGTATAGAATGGGAAGTGAGTACCCAAAACGGAATGAATCAAATACTACGCTCTGAAACAGCCCTAAATGCATTCCGAGTCATTCAAGAAGCCCTTCAGAATATTTTGAAACATGCCAAATCCACCAAAATCAATATTAGCATCAAAGCTGACCCCAAAAATATTATATTCAGAATAGAAGATAATGGCATAGGATTTAATCAACAGTTTAAAGTTCAGCAAATGGAACATTTAGGACTTTTCAATATGAAGAATAGAGTCGAAAATTTACACGGAAAATTTGAATTAGGGAGCAAGCTTGATTTTGGCACATCAGTGACATTTTCACTGCCTTTTTTAGAAATAGCGGAAACGGAATAAGCGAATACGGCAAATGCCTTATTGCACTAATAAACAATCTAAAAGTACATTTGTAAAAAGAAATAAGAATGATCAAGATTGGAATTGTAGATGACAACCCTGCTTTGCTCCGAAACGTGGCAAATAACTTGGCAATCTTTGACGAATTAGAAATTATTTTTATGGCTCATAACGGGCAAGATGCTTTAGACGCAGTAAGAGAAGCCATTCCGGACGTTATTTTGATGGACATAGAAATGCCAAAAATGGATGGCATTGAAACCACCAGATGGATTAACAATATCTACCCTCATATCAAAATCATTATGCTTACCGTGGTAGATAGTGAAGCTAAAATATTTGATGCCATAAAAGCGGGGGCTAGCGGATATATGCTCAAAGATGAAAAGCCAACCAAAATAATGCAGGCTATTGAAGATACTATGGAGGGTCGCTCGCCCATGTCGCCTATTATAGCCAGAAAAGCACTGGAATTGCTTCGAAATCAGGGCCACGAACCAAAGCAAGAAAAGTTACTGAACCCTGACTCTTTTGATTTGAGTACCCGAGAAATAGAAATATTAGAGAAAATTTCGGAAGGCAAAAACTACAACCAAATTGCTGAATTACTATTCATAAGCCCAAAAACGGCAAGAAAACATATAGAAAATATATATCAAAAATTGCACGTGCATTCTAAACTGGAGGCTGTACAAATGGCTCAAAAAAACAAATGGGTTTGAATCATTTTTCTATTAAAGTGCTATAAATCATCTTAAGCTTTCCCTAAAATTACACTTAAACGCATCGCGTATTTCTTTTAGCAAAATCAAGACTTGGTAAAATGCATTATTTTGGTGGCATCTAATCTTTAACCTAGATATGAACAAGTCATAATTGTTCTATTTCTATTAGCTCTTTTACACCCCAAACCATCACATGAGTGGCCATTGAGGATTCCATCAACTACCTAAAAGACCATTTGGATGAAACGGGCAATTTTTAGAACAATTTGCGAATGCCGTTTCCAAACATGAAAACTTAAAGTTAATAGATCTTTATGCCCATAAAGGCTTCAAATATGAGCATTTGGTTAATTTCAAAAGACTGAAAAATCGGGAATTTGGTCTATATCAAAATTATACTTATCCAGACTTTAAGGAAATGAATTTCAACCCGATTATGACGAATATCCTAACCCCTTAAAAGCGGTTAATCTGACTTACGGTGGTTTGCATCCATCAGACAACTGAAGTGATTTGATAGCGAAGTCATTTATTAAAATCATGAATAAATATTAACCCGAAGCCTATTTGTATTTCAAATTAAGACACTTTTACCCCTTTCCAGAAAGCTACATAACCTTTTATGCCCTTGGCTAATTCAGATGTTTCGGGATAATACCATGCGGCATCCTTATTGGTTTTGCCATTCACTTCTATGTCATAGTAAGAAGCCACACCTTTCCAGTGGCAGGTCGTATGCGTTTCATTTTCTTTGAAAAATTCCTTCTTGAGGGTGTTTGGCGGAAAATAATGGTTGCCTTCTATTACAACGGTTTCATCACTCTCTGCAATCACCTCATCATTCCATATTGCGGTCTTCATTTTGCTGTTAATTTAGATTTATCTTAGAAACGAATTTTCTGCCAAAGCAGATTCAGATACACCAAGAATCGCTCAACTATTCGCAATAAAGATATTCTTAACCTCATTAAGGAAGGTTATCACCGCCATTTCCGAAACTCTTGTTGATTTCAATGTAGCACCTTTCCAGTTTGGATGCCATGAACCTACTGTTAGTTTTGGTAAGTCTTCAGTCGCTAGGGCTATTCCATCCTTCCAGCCAGAGACATAAAAGTAAAACTCATTTTCCAATGAATCTGGAATAGCCAAACCTGCTCCAAGAAAAAATTGGTCTTTTAGTTTGGTATAAATTCCCATATCAAAATGATGAGGCCAAACTCGTATTTCAGAACTTAAACTATTGGTTTTCAAAAAAGATATCATCGCTTTTTGTGCCAATGTAAAATGCTGTGCTAGGCTTTCCGAATGGCTTAAATTAAAAGAATATCTATCGTCAGCTTCTATTTCGGGATAATCTAATTTATAACTGAAAGAAAACAAATACGGCTTAGTAAGACCCAAAGTAGTACTTGTATCCGTCAACCAAGCTAATATTTCTTGGTGCGTATGGCTTCTTAGGTCCATTTTTTCAATCGTTCTGTTCCATGCTAAAAGACCACTTTCTAGACTTAGCATTAATTTCACACCCATACCCAAGTCTCTCGTTTCCAAACTGTTGGTTTCCGCATTCCAAGCCAAATTAGATTGACTGTCATCTTTCTCCTTAGGCAAAAAACTCTGACCTGCTGCGGACAAATATTGAACCGCTGAATGAATATTCTTGATACTTTCTTCCATATATTTAATATTTAAATGTCAAAGACTTTTAATGAACATCGTGCGGTTTTTATCCTATTCCAGCATATTTAATGCCTGATAATTTATGCATTTCATAATCTAAGGTACTCAAATCTTCCTTTTCGAACTGTCCAATATCGTTATGACCACAAGAACGAGCTATCACTTTTATGAGGTCATTGCTAGCGGTAAAGAAATTATAAAGTTGCTTAGCAGAGCTTTCTATTTTCAGCCTACTCCTAAGATTCTCTTTTTGCGTAGCAATACCCACGGGGCAGTTATTAGTACCACAGGCCCTCATACCTAAACAACCAATCGCTTGAAGAGCAGCGTTTGAGACGGCTACAGCGTCTGCTCCCATCATTAAAGCTTTGGCGAAATCTTCAGCCACGCGTAAACCACCGGTTATGATAAGGGCAACATCAGAAGCCCCAGATTGATCCAAAAACTTTCTGGCCCTAGCCAGAGCTGGTATGGTGGGCACATTAATGTTATCTCTAAGAATTTTAGGAGCAGAACCCGTTCCCCCGCCTCTTCCATCTAAAATGATGTAGTCCACACCCACCTCTAAGGCAAATTTTATGTCTTCTTCAATCCTACTCGCTGCTATTTTGAAACCCACAGGAATTCCGCCCGTTCTCACACGAACTTCATTGGCAAAGTCTCTAAAATCTTGAGCGGTAATCAAATCTGGAAATGCAGCGGGAGAAATGGCGGTTTCACCTTCTTTCAAACCTCTAACTTTAGCAATATCCTTTGATACTTTATTTCCAGGCAAATGCCCTCCAGTGCCTGTTTTAGCTCCTTGACCACCTTTAAAGTGAAAAGCCTGCGTTTTTTTGACCTTCTCCCAAGAAAATCCAAACTTGGCTGAGGCCAGTTCATAAAAATATTTGGAGTTACTTTCTTGCTCTTCTTCCAGCATCCCACCTTCCCCACTACAAATACCCGTACCCGCCATTTCTGCTCCTTTTGCCAAGGCAATCTTGGCTTCCTTGGATAAAGCACCAAAACTCATGTCCGAGACAAAAATGGGCATAGCAAGTCTTAAGGGTTTCTTGGCTTTTACACCTATCACCACTTTAGTAAGTACAGGATCTTCATCAAAAAGCGGTCTTTTAGATAATTGAGCAGGGAGAAATTGGATATTTTCCCATTTGGGTAAAAGGTTTCTGTCAACACCCATGGAAGCCGAAGGCCCATGGTGCCCGTGCTTTGAAAGCCCATTCTGAGCAAGATCTTTGATATATGCCGTATAAGGTTCGGTAGTTTCTGGATGTGTATCTGCAAATTCCCCTAGATAGGCATCTCTATTAAAAGGTTGAGGAAATTTCAGCAAGTACGCATCGATTTCATCTTCATCCGTGCAAACCCAGCCATCAATTATTTCTGTATGAAAACGGTGAAGGGCTTCCTCATTATTGTATTCACTGACACCCGTGTCTAATCGATAATCCCAACCGTGAAGTCCGCACATTAAATTATGTCCATCCACAAAACCATCTGCCATTAAAGCACCTCTGTGAAGGCAACGCCCATAAAGTAAGGAAATCTTGTCATCAAACTTGGTTAAAACTAGATCCAAACCATTGATAATTTGATGAATAGGAGTTCTATCCTGTAAGTCGCTTAAAGGACAAAGTTTCTTTTTATTCATGTCTACAAGTTTATTGTTACCCATAATACCGATAATAAGCGGTAGATCAATAAATTAATATTGCCGTTACGCTAGATTTAGATGAACGGAAATATAACATGGAGGGATTTTTCCCTTTAGCTAAAAAGAACAAACTTTTAAAAAAATTACCCCGCCTCTTTCCTTAAAACCTCTAAAGGTGGACTGTTTAAAACGCTCCTGCTATTGCTTAATCCTATCAAAAGCACAATACCCGTTATACCTGGCAATAGCACGAAAAACGGCACTAAAGAAGGAACAAATGGTGCCTTAAACACAAAATAGGCTAATAACTGACTCGCCACCAGGGATAGGAATATACCTATTCCTGTTCCTAAAATACCTAAATAGAAATATTCTAAAGCGGTAATTTTCAAAATCTGTTTGCTCTTCGCTCCCAAAGTTCGTAGTAAAACACTCTCTTTAATTCTTTGGTATTTACTGGTTCTCACAGAGCCTATCAACACTATAATTCCAGTGAGAATACTAAAAAAGGCCATGAAATTAATAACCCACGAAATTTTGTCAAGAATACCCTGAACGGTTGCTAAAACTTGCCTTAAATCCAAAATGGTGACATTTGGGAAGTTAGAAACCAACTCTTGCTGGAGACTAGCCGAAATTTGCTCATCAGGAGCATTTGTCGTCATTACCGTAAACTGAGGAGCATTTTCTAATATACCAGATGGAAAAACCACTGAAAAGTTTAATTGCATTCTTTGCCAATCTACCGTTCTCACACCTCCTACATACGTGTTCATTAAAACGCCTTGCACATTAAAAACCACACTATCCCCTACTTCTAATTGAGCATCTTTTGCTAAATTATCCGAGATAGAAATCGGAATTAAACCATTACCCTCTCTTGCCACAGGCCACTTACCCGATTCCATAGATTCGGAAGCGATTAAGGAATCTCTATAAGTCGTTCTGAATTCATGATTCACTATCCATTTTCCTCTTTTAGAAATGGTATCTTCCCTTATCACATCTGCAGACACGCCATTGATGCTATGCACCCGCATGGTGATAATGGGAATGTTATCTAATACTTTCAATTTCTTGTTTTGAATGGCAGCAGCCACCGCTTCCTTTTGAGGGGTTTGAATATCCAAAAGAATCACATTTGGACTATCTTCACTGTTTTCTAAAGACGCTTTTGCCAATAAAATATCTTTGGTAAAGTAAAGTGTACTTATCAAAAAGCTACCTACACCAATGGCCAAAATCAACACCATGGTTTGATTATTTGGCCTGAACAAATTCAATAAGCTTTGGCGTGCCGTAAATCCCCAAGAATGAGGGAAATACTTTTTGATGCCTCTCATAAATAAATAAGAGACACCCGCTAAAATGGAGAAAGTAACTAAAATACCTCCAACAAAACCCAAAGCGTATTTCCAGCTTTCAAGAAACCATAGCGAAAACAGAAATATAAAAACCACAATGGTCAATAGCACCAAAGCACTGGCTTTTTGACTCGCAGGATTTTTGTCTTCCTGAACACGTAAAACCTCCAAAGGAGACACAAACCATGTTTTCAATAAGGGTAGCAAAGCAAAAAGCACAGACATAAAAACACCCAAAAGCAAGCCCATTATAATAGGCTGAACGCTAATGCTAATTTCTACATCAAACGGTAATAAATCCTGAATGAATATTGGGAAGAGAGCCTGTAAACCTAAACCAGCCATAGTTCCAATAATACCTCCTAAGAAGCCCAAGCCAGCTATCTGGATAAGATAAATAAGAAAAGATTGCCTTCTGGTGGCACCTATACATTTTAAAACCGCTACTGCTTTTAACTTCTCTTTAATGTAAATATGTACCGAACTCGCTATACCCACACAGCCCAATAATAGAGCAATAAAAGCAACCAAGTTTAAGAACTTGGCAAAGTTTTCATAGTTTTTGCCCAGTCGCTCACTCACCGAAGTGTGCGAATCAAAATCAGCATTATCAGCATCTAATCTTGGGTCTACTTCATCATCAAGAGCATCAATATCTAATTCTGGTGCAGCTTTGAAATAGTAATTATACTCCACACGGCTGCCTAATTGTAATAAACCCGTTGCTTCCATGGCCTCATACGGCAACACTACTGGCGGTGCCATGGTGGTAGAAAAAGCATTACTACCAGGTGCTGATTTTAGTGAACCAACAATTGGAAAAGTGGTATTGCCAACCTTTACACTATCTCCTGTTTTCAAATCAAACTGAAGCATCACCGTGGCGTCTACTAATGCAGCATTCCCACTTTGATATGCTTTAGCCGCAGAAACAGGAACAGTTTCTAGCTCCCCATAAATAGGAAAAGCCCCACCAATACCTCTCACCTGCACCAGTTTATTGGCAGATTTGCTAGGAAAAGCAGCCATAGAAGCAAAACTCACTTCATTACCAACAGGCTTTAAAGAGTCAATAATCGCTTGAACACCTTCAGTAGGTATCTGCTTACTGTCTATCAAATAATCTGCTCCCATGAGAGCCTTGGACTGTAAGCCGATATTATCTTTTAGGTTTTTACTGAAAGACTGAATGGAAACCACCGCCGCAATTCCCAAAATGATGGATGCCATGAAAAGTAACAGCCTTTTACCGCTGGCTTTCCCATCTCGCCATGCCATCTTTAGCAGCCATTTAAAATTTGCTTTTGAATGCTGCATTAGACTATGGTGTTGATTTCGTTTGATAAGATTTTACCACCTTTTAGTCGTAAAACTTGCTGTGTTCTTTTGGCTAATTCTAAATCATGGGTTACTATCACCAAGGTGGTGCCAGCCTCTTTGTTCAGTTCAAAAAGGAGTTTTATCACCTTCTCCCCTGTTTCTTCGTCCAAATTCCCTGTAGGTTCATCAGCAAATAAAATAGAGGGTTTGGTAGAAAAAGCCCTTGCCAAAGCTACTCGCTGCTGTTCACCGCCAGAAAGTTGTGATGGGTAATGATGCACTCTATCACCTAAACCAACCTTATCTAAAAGCTCCATAGCCCGTGTGCTAGCTTCCTTAGAACCTTGCAACTCTAAGGGCACCGATACATTTTCAAGAGCCGTTAAAGTAGGTAATAATTGAAAATCTTGGAAAATAAAACCTACTTCCTCATTTCTTAGTAAAGCTCTTTGGTCTTCGTCCAAACTTTCTAAGGTTTTACCGCAAAGCTCCACCGTTCCTGTATCGGCTTTGTCTAAACCTGCACATAAACCTAGTAAAGTTGTTTTACCACTACCCGATGGCCCTACAATAGAAAACGTCGCACCTGAACTTACGTCGAATGAAATATCGTTTAATACTGTTAATTGTCTGGAGCCGCTGCTATAAGACTTCCCCAGCTGGCTAACCTTTAATATCTTTGTCATAATTATCTTTTGAAGAAATTCCGATACCCATCAAAATCTCCTATGAATAAGTTAATTCCTATTTTTCTAGTATTGATACTGGCAGCATGTACTTCCCAAACCAAAGAAGAAACAAGCACGCAGACAGAGAACACCTCAAAACCTGAGAATAATTCCAAAACTATCCTGTTTTTTGGCAACAGTCTTACAGCAGGCTACGGAGTGGGATTAGAGGAGGCTTTTCCAGCCAAAATTCAAAACAAGCTAGATTCTCTAGAAATGGATTATACCGTGGTGAACGCTGGCTTAAGTGGTGAAACCACTTCGGGCGGATTAAACAGATTAGACTGGGTGCTTAATCAAAAAGTAGATGTATTTGTGCTGGAACTTGGAGCAAACGACGGCTTAAGAGGAATTCCATTAAAAGAGACTAAAGCCAACTTACAGGCTATTATAGACCTAGTTTGGGAGAAAAACCCAGACACTAAAATCATATTGGCAGGTATGCAAATACCACCAAACATGGGACAAGACTATACCACAGAATTTAAAAATATCTGGACAGATTTAGCCAAAACTAACGATGTCAAACTAATTCCGTTTCTGTTAGATGGCGTAGGCGGAGTACCAAGCCTAAACCAAACAGACGGCATCCACCCAACCATAGAAGGTCATAAAATCTTAGCTAAGAATGTTTGGGAGGTTTTGGAAGGGGTGATTTAGGAATATTACAGAGTCAGAGTCCCTATTGGAAGCTCTGATAGGAGGAATAAACAAATATGCGAAACCTTTTGCTCTCCTTGAGCAGAGTATTTTTTTCAGCGTCATTTCTAAGTAGAGTCCACTTCTACAAGAATCTGACAGCCTAAATAAACGCAGCTCCTCTACTATTCAAGGAAAGTTCCATTCCAAGTTGAACTTAACGAATGGGTTTTATTATTTACATAATAAGGCTTGGATCCTAGCTCTACTCCGTTTCTTCCTATGTATACCGTAACTTTTTCATCAGGAGTTTGGGGAGTTTCACCTGGTAAATTAGTTAAATCGTTCTTTTCTAACTGAAATTCAGTTTCCCTTCTTCCATGCTGAGCCTCAACTTTATTATTTGGGCCAATACTTTCATGTGTTATCCACATATGTATATCTTCTGGGCTAGTATTATATAAATATATTGGGATAACATAATTATTTACATTTTCATCCTCTCTACATTGAGTAAGTCCTACCAGCATTATTATAGCAGCAATAAATGATAACTTTTTCATAGAAATATTGTTTATAGTTTATTTTTGAGATGATACTTGTGAAGTCTCAATAGTAGCCCCTCACGTCACTTATAAACTTAACTTATATTTCTTAGACACTTGGTAACCAAAGTCACACATGCATAGAAGTTGCTTCGGTTATAGCTCAAAAATCATCTTACTTATCAACTAATTAGCTCTGCCTCTCCCGCCTCCCTTAAGATCCACTGTTAGAGTATCTGCTAAATTACCCATAATATAAACTGTTCTCCCAGTCTCCCGACAGGCAGCGACTGACAATTGGGTTTAGGATAGATTATAAATCTATATCGACAATGCTAATTCCACGTAACCGAGCCTCCAAAAAAATAATACTTAAATCTCCCTACAAAGCTTTCAAAGCCACTTCCAATGCAGACATTCTTTGCGTGTAATCCGCTTCAACATGACCTGCCACTACTTTCCCATTTTTACCGATAATGAAAGTGGCTGGAACCGGTAGTGTTTTAGAACCGTCGCCATTTTCCTTGGTCAAATCTCTACGTTGATGATAATCTTCTCCTGGGTCAAACTGTAGATTATAAGCTTTAATGACTTCTTGATGAGCATCACTGAGTACTTCGTAGCCTAATTCATTCTTTTGTGCAGCTGTAAGTGCACCATCTGGACTTTGTGGACTAATAGCAAACAAAGTCGCTCCCAATGCCTGAATCTCTGGCAAGTTCTTCTGTATCTCTCTTAGGTCAAGATTACAGATAGGACACCATTGGACACGATAAAACTTAATAATGACAAAACCCTCTTTTAAGGCTTCCGCCAACAATACATTTTTCCAAAAGGGGTTTGCCAATGTAAAATCAGGTGCGGTATCGCTAAGCGACAAACCTTTTACCTCTGAAGCGTTAGCAATGACTAATTTCTGAAATTCTTTAAGGGCACTCTTGCTAATTTTTGACTGATTATTTTCTAAAAAAAGGACTCTTTAGCTATAAATTTTTTATGAGGTTTAAAGGTTTTGGAGAAGAGCTATTTGTCCAATATTCCTATTCAAATTATGCTGTGCGAGTTTTTTTGACCTCGTTTTTTTAATAAAAAGTAGATTTGACTAAACCTTCAATAGATATGGAAAAGTAGGTTTCTGTGCAACACACCAACTTTGGGTCATCAATTAAATACAAAGAATAATGCGTCAGAAAAAAGTGTGGTTTATTACCGGAGTCTCTAAAGGTTCAGGCTATAGTTTAGCTAAAAAGTTATTGGCAGAACGATTTTACCTTGCTGCTACTTCAAGAAAAAAGCATCGTTAATTAATGCAATAGGCGATAAAGCGGGAAGGTTTCTGCCTTTAGAAATGGATGTAACCAATCATGGAAATGTAAAACTGAACTACGCCAAACGCAATTACGAATGCCAATTTATCACCCGTAAAATCAGCAATCATGAAATTTTAAGCCATCTATTTTAGCAAATTGATTAAATGTAAAACCAGTCTCTCCCCAGTCAAAATCAGACATGCTTTTAACTGAAAATTAGAAGAAGTGCTCGTTATGACCATTCAGTTTTTTATCCAGATAAGTACTGCTGTCAGATTTTAAAATTATTTCACCCTTCCCAAAGGCGAATTTTAAAATATTTATTATCAACTAAGTACAGCAAGTGTCATACGAATGTCATATCCCTTTTTACTATGTGACGTTTCAAATACAATCTGTAAATTTGAATGTTCTTTAAGTTCAAACTAATGTTGTATCGAATTTTAGAGGAATGATGACCCAACCAGATTTAGGTAAGAAAATTTTAGAATTAAGATTAGCCAAAGGCTTCACGCAGGGAGAACTCGCAGAAAAATGTAATGTGAGTCTCCGAACCATACAGCGAATAGAATCTGCTGAAGTTATGCCCAGAAGCTATACCATAAAACTGATTTTTGAAAGCCTAGATTATGAAATTTACAGTTCGTTTGGCAAGCTTTCTTATAAGCTCGACCACATGGATTATAAACTCAGAAACGGGAAATTCTCCAAAGTTTATACGGCTATTTCGAACTTAAAAAACAACAAAATGAACATCATTTCAAAACTGAGCATCTTACTCTTTTCAATAGCCATACTGCTTTTTGGCATGTCGGAATATGTAAAAGCTAAGAACCTCACAAAGAACAACTCTCCCTTAACAGAAATAAACCCCAATCTTATTGAAAATTTTAACGCAGGAGATTTTGAAGCCATTGGATCCATATTTCTAAATGATGCTATCATGAATCCTACAGGATATCCCGAAATTCATGGCAGAGCTGCTATCATAGAGTATTTTGAAGAGGTGTATGACACAGGGTTTCGCCTTACAAATAACCAATCTAAACAGGTTATCATAGCAGATTCTATTGCCATAGACAGAGGTTCCTGGAAAGGAATTAATCAGGGCGAATTCACTGGAAACTACTTAACGCAGTGGCGACGTATTGACGGAAACTGGTACATAGAAAACCACATGACGCATGCGGACCAATAGGTCGGAAATAGCCTCTAACCCACCTTTATGAGGCGTTTTTAATAAGCACACCATAGCATCTAAAAGAAAGGTAACCTGCGTAATACCACTATAAATTCGTATTACTCAGGACTTTCCATTTTCGAGCCTTTCAAGATTCTTGAAAAAATATTTCCAAATCTCATACAACCTTTTGCACAAAAATTAACTTCACCTAAGTACTTCGTCACACTCACATACTTATTGATAAACCCTTATGATAAAATCCATTACATTCCTTAAATCAGGTTTCGCCATTCTGCTCTTAAGCACTATGATTTCCTGTACAGATAATTGCGAAGTCACTACTACCTCTCGCCGCATGGTTCCTGTTAAATTTACACTGGAGAGCATAAGAGCTAGTGTACGAGTGCTTCCACAAGCAACGCTGATTAACCCAGCCAAAATTTATATTAAAGACAATTTTATTTTTATCAGTGATGCCAAAAGAGGTGTTCACATTATTGACAATGCCAACCCAGCTAACCCTATCAAGCTTTCATTTATAGAAATTCCGGGGGCGGTAGACATGGCGGTAAAAAACAACACACTTTATGTAGACAGCTATATGGACATGGTGGCTTTAGACATCACCGACCCTAAAAATGTAGTAGAAGTGGGACGTCAAAAAAATGTTTTCAAAAGTGGTCTGTATAATGGAATAGCCTGGCAATATGACACATACAGTAGAACTGTGATAGACTATGAATGGAAAACTGTCACGCAAACTATTAAAACCAATTGTGGTGCTAAATACGGTTCTTGGCCTAATTGGGGTCCTGAATTTTATGATAGTTTCCAGGGCCCCACAGCCTCATCAGGAGCAAATGGTGCAAACTCAGGTGCGGGAGGCTCTATGGCACGTTTTGCCGTTTATGAAGATTACCTTTATACAGTGTCCCAAAACGACATGACGCTCTTCAATATTGAAAATGAGCAAAACCCAGACTCTACCACCACCATAAACCTTGGCTGGGGCATTGAAACCATTTTTCCATATAAAGACAAGCTGTTTATTGGTTCTAATACAGGCATGCATATTTTTGATAACGCCAACCCAATGAGCCCGAAGCGACTCTCTGTATTTGAGCATGCACGTGCCTGCGACCCAGTGGTGGTTGAAAACGACATTGCCTATGTAACCTTAAGAGAAGGCTGGTGTGGTGTAGCACCAAATCGCCTTGACGTGATTAATGTCGCGAATTTATCGCGTCCAGTGCTTATTAAATCCTACGATATGGAGAATCCTCATGGCCTTGGGATTGACAATGGAAAACTATTTATCTGCGAAGGAACTTTTGGCTTGAAAAGTTTTGATGCAAACAATGTCAATGACATCAAATTACAAGAGCACATCAAAGATGTCAATGCCTTCGACGTCATTCCTTTGCAAGGAAATTTGTTACTAATGGTGGGGAATGACGGTTTATATCAATACGACTATAGCGACCCTAAAAATCTTAAATTATTGAGCAAAATTAGCGTTGAAAAAAATTAAGACTATGAAATTAATAAGCACACTTACCCTCTTAATTGTTGCTGTAAGCCTTTTTGCCTCGCTGGGAGTTTCTGCACAAGAGAAAGAATCGGAATTATTATTTGAGAAGTATCAGTTTGTTAACACCACCGAAATTGGTGGCATGTTTGGCCGAGTTAAGAATTTCTACAATTATTATCCTTATTATAGTTACAGTTCATATTATGCCCCTACGCATAATACAGAAAACTATGAAGTAAAAAATGTGGCAAATATTACTATACAAACTTTCAATGGCGTTTACCTTAATCCTAAAACGGCTGTTGGTCTCACCACAGGGGTCGACTGGTTCAATAACTCCTTAATAGTTCCTATTCAGTTGGGTTTAAGAAGGCAATTAGTCCAAAAAAAGGAGGGAGGGGCAGCCATTATTGCGGGTTTAGATGCCGGCTACGGTACTACCATTCTTCACGAGGATAATTCTTCTACCAAAACATCAGGAGGCCTCAACATCTCCCCTACTATTGGTTATAAAATTCCGACTAGAAGTGGCTCTGCCTGGGTGTTAAATTTTGGGTACAAACACCAATCCCTTAAAACGGAAAGCACTCAGGAAATAGATGAATATTATTCCAGCGTAGAAACCCGAAACCATAATAGATTGGTCGTGCGGTTTGGGTTTGAGTTTTAGGAGGAAGGCTTCTTCTGTGCAAATTAGGTCTGTTCTCAGGTGTATATAATAGTGTCTCTATGAAAGAGGTAAATTCTACTCTCCTTTTCTTAACGAGGGCAAAAAAGACTGAAATTTACTCTCGTTCAATAGTCGAATGTATAAATTACTCTTATCAGCCGAAGATTAAATAAAAGCTGGAGCAACGTCAGAATACTATTTCATGAGTTCCGCTTTTTCTATAATCGAAAATCCTTTTGTCTTGCTAAACTCATATTGTATATAAAGTTTTTCACACAATCCGAAGGGTCAATACTGGCTAAGTTCAACCTATCAAAGGTCTCTGGGAGAGTCCTTAGCGGAGACTCTGATGAGGGGAAATTTAACTTCTTAATTTCTCTATTTTATCCTTAGCTAAATTAAAGGCTGACTCGATGGTTTCATAATCATAAACGCGAATAGAATTACCAGAATCACATCTTTCAAGAGTTATAAACCATAGAACTTTACCATCGCTAATATTGTAACCTAATTCAAATCCATCCCCCGTTACAAACTTATTTTCCAAATAATCAGGACTTAATAAAAGGTCGTTTTAAGATTCAATTTTTAATGTATTCATCGCTATTAAAATATCTACTAAATCCTGATATTCTATAGATGCCAATTTTGCACCTTTTGTACTTTCGTATGAAATCTCATAAAAATAGCCCACTATACCATCACTTATGATTTTTTTTACTTTTGTATCTGCTTTTCCATAAATAAGGTCTAAACCTGGAAGCACATAATCAATGTACTTAATAGTCACTCCCGTTTTTGAAGTAATATTATACATTTTTGTTTTAGGTTCACATAGACTCTGAGCCGAGATTAGCGAAGATGAAACAACAATTAACGAGAAAATTACAATTAACTTTTTCATCTTTAAATATTTTTTTTCGTCTGTTTCCTATAACAGAAAATCCTTTGATAAATGGCTTCTTACACAAGAAACTACTTATTGAAAGCAAGTTAACACTAAAGTAAATGCATCTTAGTGATTCGGTGCCCCAGAAAGCTTTTCTATTGCAAAATTACATTTTCAGTAAAAGAATTATACGGAAATATTTTAGGCATGACACTTCGTATCAAATTATCATTAACATCAAAAAAACATTGTGCAACACTATCGTTAAATAAATTTAGATCTAGTGGAATTAATGCATTTGGATTGTGATAAATCACAACTCCCTCAGACCAACTTTCTTTGCTTGTTTCATCCACTTTATAACTAGACATGATTGGTTTTGCGGCATTGCTTTCATGATTAAAGTAAGTACCATTTCGAATCAAAATATTATCTTCACTCCCTAATCCTGCTTGTTTACCCATTCGATTAAATTTCGATAAAGTTCCACATGTAGAAAAAATTACTGCACTAACATTCTCTGAATTTGACTCAAAAAAGAAACCACTCGGAATTTTTGTACCGTTAACTTTAGTATAGGGTTCTATTTTTATTGCTTTAACATTTAGATTACCTTTCTCGTTAAAAGAATCTTCATATCTGTAACCATATAAATACTCCAATAAAGCATTGAATGTCCAGGTCATAGACATGGTATCATGAAAATCAGCAATTGCAATTACAAAAGGTATTCCTTTAACATGTTGCTTTTCCCAATACTTCTTTTTCATTTTATCAAATAGTGCACTGGAAAAAAGTAATGGTATCTCATTGCTTAGAAGTTTCTCTATTTCCGCCTCCGTCTGAACTTCAACCTTATTCAATTCTGTTTTCCTGCTTACAATAACGGCCTCAACAGCTATATCATTACCAAATTTTCCAATTAGATAGTCGGGGGCATTATACATTCTCTTAAATGAGAAAAATTGCTCCCTAAAGAAACAGAATAAAAATAATTCCCAAATTCTAGAATCAAATCCGTTTATCGATTGAAACTGCTCAATGAAATTTCCATCAATATCTTTATAGTGATAAGATATTTCCTCTAAAACACTTTTGGCTGAAAGTAATCCAATGTTTTGCTTTAATAATTTAAAATAAGGATGACGTTTTTCTTCGTTATTTAATTCTTTAAATATATCAAAATGATCTGAGCTATTATCATGGTGAACTATTGAATTACTACCCATTTTTTGAGCAATCCATTCTCTTGCATCTTCAATTTCAAGAATGTTCCCTATAACTAATTCCGCTCGATATTGCTTTGATTTGTCTCTTGATAAAATACAGGCATAATAGTCATTATCTATCAAGTCAAGACTTATAACGCCTACCAATCCACCATTTCCATTTGAGTAAAATTCCAATTCTTTCGTATAAAGTAATACAAATGGTTCTCTAGTGAAGAGAGTAAATATTTCAAATAGTCTTTTATTTATTGGAATCGCTGTTTTCATTTTTTTCTTTTCTATTTACCTACACTTTCTCTCCCGCAACCTAACAGTTTTAAACCAACAAAAACACCACCGCTTAATAAATTGATTATTCGGTCATATCGGTGAAGTGCTTAATGACATTTCCTCAAAGTATTTCTGTATCAGGTTGTCCGTTGACATAAATGTTTTTAGGGCTATTTTTCCTTTAGCAGAATCTCCTTTAGAGACCTTTCGACTTAAAAACCTCTATGAAATTGCCCTAAAATGACTGTTCTCGACTGTCGCTCGAACTGACAGAACGGTATGTAATGGACTTAAAATCAACACTATTATTGTCAGTTCGAGCGTAGACGAGAACCTCCTTACGCTTCTTTAAATAACGCTATACCCTATTCCTGTCAAGAGAGTCTCCAATGGGGACTCGGCTAAATCACCCTTGTAAAAGACTATTCTCCCAGTCTACCGACTGGCAGGGACTGTCGCTCGAACTGACAGTACGGTATGTAATGGACTTAAAATCAACACTATTATTGTCAGTTCGAGCGTAGACGAGAACCTCCTTGCACTTCTTTAAATAACGCTATACTCTATTCCTATTAAGAGAGTCTCCGATAAGGACTCTGATAAATTATCCTTGTAAGACTGTTCTCCCAGTCTGCCGACTGGCAGGGACTGTCGCTTGAACTGACAGTACGGGTATCTAATGGACTTAAAATCAACTCTAATATTGTCAGTTTGAGCGAAGCGGCAGGCGTTCCTGTTGAGCACCTCCTGCTTACTGCGTAAAACCTTTTAGTCCTTAAATCCATCCTCAGAAAATCCACTAATTTCAAATCCTGCTCCCACATTTTCCTTAAATTTAAACACTCAATCATTTCTATAGAAAACAACCCATGAAAAACCTATTCATCGCTTTTATAAGCACCTTCTTAATCACCCCTATTATGGCACAGCAAGCAGCAAATTATAATGAAGACAAAGTTCCTGTTTATAAACTCCCTCCTATTTTAGAAGATGGAAAAACTGTGAACGACTGGGAAAACAAAAGACGTGCAGAAACTTTGAGTCTTTTTGAATCTGAAGTGTACGGAAAAACAGATTTAGAAGGTGTGAAAACGAGTTTTAAAGTAACTAATCGAGACAATGAAGCCCTAAACGGAAAAGCCATTAGAAAGGAAATAGTCTGTACTATGGAAAGAAATGGAAAACAACATTCCTTTTCTATTATGCTTTTTACGCCTAAAGCAGTTAGTAAAGCTCCCGTTTTTCTTGGTCTGAACTTCTATGGCAATCATACTCTGTCTACAGATTCGGGCATTTCTATTTCAGAAAACTGGGTACCAAATAAGGAAGCCTTTTTCATAGAAAACAACAAAGCCACAGAAACGTCTAGGGGCGTGCGTGCCTACAGATGGCCTATTGAAAAAATCATTGACAGGGGTTACGGACTAGCAAATATCTATTGCGGTGACCTTGACCCTGATTTTGACGACAGTTTTAAAAATGGACTTCACAGTATTCTTGGCGAAACTTCCATGGCAACTATAGGAGCATGGGCGGTAGGATTCTCTAAAGCCATGGATTACCTAGAAACAGATAATGACGTGGACGCAAAGAATGTAGCTGTTTTTGGCCATTCAAGATTAGGCAAAGCTGCACTTTGGGCATCTGCACAAGACCCTCGTTTTAAAATGACTATCTCCAACGAGTCTGGCTGCGGTGGAGCTGCTCTTTCTAAACGTGAATATGGTGAAAGGGTAGAACGAATCAACAATAGCTTCCCGCACTGGTTCGCTACTAAGTTTAGAACCTATAACGGAAAAGAAGCCAATTTACCAATTGACCAACATCAATTATTAGCTTTAATTGCACCTAGGGCATTATACGTAGCCACCGCAGAAGACGACCAATGGAGTGACCCCCTAGGACAGTATTTGAGTTTATATGAGGCATCTAAGCTTTACCAAGCCTATGGCTTTAAAAAGCTTTCTGAAACTCCACCTGCATTAAACGAAACCAGACAAATAGGGCCGCTAGGTTATCATGAAAGAAGTGGCAAACATGAAGTTATGCCAGAAGACTGGGCTAATTATTTAGATTTTGCTGATAAGCATTTAAAGTAGAAAGGACTTATTTAAGTAGTCTAGCGTCGAAATGAAACTCCCTACGGTCTAAAATTTTCACTAAATGAAAATCTTTATGAGCAAAATTTAGAATATAATTGTTTGCTGTTTCTATGATGCTACTAGGCACTTTCAAAGCCATTGTATTTCCTTCATCAATCCACTTTTGACCAATTTCCGTCAAAACGGTTGGAGCGGGAAATTGTTTCCAGTTTGATGGTAGGTTTTTAATTCTTAACTCTGAAATTGAATTGTCAGGAATTTCGATGGTTAGGAGGTCTAGTTTTGGAGTCATTCCAGCCGGAATGTGAACTATGTTTTCTAATAAGGCTATACTTTCACTTTCTCCCGTGTATAAAACAGGCGTACCCTTTTTATTCCACCTGCCAGGATAAAGTGCAGCTCCTGTTCCACTTATGTAAGTCGCTCTTTTACGCTTTACAATACGATATACTATCATAAAACCTAGCTGTAAACACCATATTCTATTCTTCCCAAAAGGTCACGAACTTTAGAAATACCACCAGGTATATCCAGAAGTCCTCTAGGTTCTAAGCCACCAAAAGCAGCATTTGGAAGTTCTAGCCATTTGAAAAAGTTTTCTTTACTCTCAAACACCTCGGCTCCGAAAAGGAATAAATCTGTCAATTCGAAAAGCTGAATAGCATAATTTCTATCAAGCTTTTTACTATCTCGAATCCATCTATAAACAGTTGGCTCAGATACATTTAAAAGCTCTGCAGCATAGCCTCTTGGTATAGAGAAATGCTTTCTAAAATTACTAATAACATGGGCGTCAATTCCTTTAGAAGCAATACTTATAAAGTCAAATGAGCTTTCAATGGTAGCGTTAATGTACTTCTTACCTAGAATTTCCAAAAGCTCGTCATAGTGACCTGTAGTTGTTTTATGTGGCTCTTCAGTGAGTATCATTTGATAATATAATTTATTATATGAACGAATATAGGTAAAGCTTGGTACATAATTTCAATCGCATCTTGTTTTTTTTGCACTAAATGAGCTTATGGCAAACGCAGTACGCATTACAAACATACACTACCTCTATTCTTTACCGCATCCCCTCCCTTTTTATACTATATTTGCATAGCAAAGACGCACGGGGTGCCTGGCAAATGCCAAGCTGAGATAATACCCGAAACCTGATATGGATAATGCCAACGGAGGGATGCAAGCTTAAAATATTACATTTTATGCTCCACTGTTTTGGTATACCCCATTAAGTGGAGTTTTTGTTTTTAAACAAAAAATAAAATGGAAATAGAAAAAAGACAATCGGTACTTATTCCGCAGCAAGACCAAAACTGGCAAGACCGTCCTGAATGGTTTTTCAATAGAGAACATACCGACACCTACGAGCAGTGGTATGAAGGCCGTTATAAGCGTGCCGAAGTTTGGCAAAAGAAAATCATGGAACAGCTAGTTTCTAAAGACAAGCGAGTAAAAACATTGCTTGAGTTTGGCTGTGGAACCGCACGTTTTACCAGATGGTGGAAAAACATAGGAATTGAAGCCACCGGAGGAGATATTTCCCCACTGATGCTTTCTCAAGCGGTTGATTTGTTTGACGGAGACTTGGTGATGGCAGATTCGCATCACATGCCTTTCAAAGACAACACCTTTGACTCGCTAGCTTTCATTACCACTTTTGAATATTACAAAGACCCTGTAAAAGTGATTAGAGAAGCGGCTCGTGTGGCTAAATGCGGCATAGCCATGGGCATGATGAACAGAAACTCTACCAAAGTGGTACGTAGAAGAGTGCAAGAGGTTTTCGGATTGAATCCCTTTTATTTGACCGCCACTTTTTACACACCCGCCATGCTGACCAAAATCATTGACGAGGCATTAAAAGGCAGAGATTATTCCATAGAATGGACTTGTACTGGGTTGCCAAATTGGTTTCCAGTACAGCAGTGGAATTTACCACTGGGCGACTTTTTCGGCTTATACGTTAAACTAAACGACTAACATCATGAGCGAGAAATTAGGCAAAATTGACAGCCATATATTCGAACGGTTTATCAGTCAAAAATGTGGTTCTAAAAGAGACGAAGTCGCTGTGGGTCCACAGTTTGGGGTAGATGTGTCGCTGGTAGACTTACCTGGCGGCATGGCGATGGCCATGACCAGCGACCCACTTTCACTTATTCCGAGCTTGGGTTTGGAGGAATCAGCCTGGCTATCGGTACAACTCATGGCAAACGACATGGCCACCACGGGCTTTGCTCCTATGTATGGTCAGTTTGTCTTAAATCTCCCTTCCACATTTTCTAAGGCCGATTTTCAGATTTACTGGGATTATGTGCATGGCTTTTGTTCCAAAATCGGTATTGCCATAACGGGCGGGCACACAGGTTTTATAGAAGGACAAAACTCTACCATAGCAGGTGGCGGCACGTTTATAAGCGTAGCTCCAAAGGAGCAAATGCTAGTTTCTAAATATGCCAAAGCGGGAGACGCAATTTTGGTCACCAAAACTTGTGCTATTTCATCTGCAGCCATACTGTCGATGTGTTTTCCTAAAACGGTCAAAAACAAGCTAGGAAACGAAATACAGCAAGAAGCCTGTGCAACTTTTTATCATACCTCTTCCTTAGAAGATGCTCTTACTGCCGTTGGCAAGAATCATGAGCATAAAGACATCACCGCCATGCATGATGTAACCGAAGGCGGTGTATTGGGAGCCATTTATGAACTGGCTACCGCCTCAAATAATGGTGCCAAAATCTATAATGAGAAGTTGCCAATAGGTGCTATTCAAAAGGAAGTTTGTCAATTATTTGAACTAGACCCAAGAAACTGCATAGGTGCTGGTGCTATGATAATTACCTGCAAAAAAGAAGCGGTGGAGAATGTAATCAATCGTTTGGCTGTAGCCAATATCAACTGCACAGAAGTAGGCGAACTGGTAGAAAAACAAGAAGGCATCAAAATCATAGAAAATGAAAAAACATCTGATGTTATCTACCTAGAAGATGACCCTTACTGGGCGGCATTTTTCAAAGCCATAAATACAGGATGGAAATGATGAATAGCAATGCTGGTATATACTTGGTGCTAGACCCCTCTATGGACGAAGAGCTGCTATTGCACAAATTAAGCTTGTGCTTAAAAGAGAAACTGGCTGCCATACAGATTTGGGATAATTTTAACGCAGAGCAAAACATTCCAGACTTGGTTCAAAAAGTGTGCGAACGCTGTCAGCCTAAAGGTGTGCGAGTGTTTATCAATAACCGGTGGAATTTGCTTTCAAACACAGATGTAGATGGCGTTCATTTTGATGAAATACCAGAGAATTATAGCGTAATAAAGACGAAAGTAAACAAGCCTTTTTTAAGCGGATTGACTTGTAATAATGATTTAGCATGGGTGCATTGGGCGAGCGAAAATCAGATGGATTATATCTCCTTTTGCTCCATATTTCCATCTACCACGGCTAATAGCTGCGATTTAGTGGATTTTAAAACCATTCAGCAGGCTTCCGAAATCTTTTCAAAAGCCATATTTCTAGCTGGTGGCATAAAGCCAGAAAACATAGAGAAATTGAGCTCTTTAAAATACAATGGCGTAGCGGTAGTATCGGGCGTAATGAGCTCCGATACACCAGACCTAGCCATAAAACAATATCAAGAAAAATTAAATAGAAAGTAAAATGAGACCGGAAACTATAAAAAAACTATGCTGCCCATTTGATAAGGCAGACCTTACTTTAACAGAAATCACAAAGGATTTGGACGAAAACGTATTGGAAGGATTCTTTGTGTGTAATAGCTGCAAACGCCTATACCCTATCATAAAAGGCATCCCCATCATGAGCCCAGACGAATACAGAGAGTTCAAACTAGAACAACCGGTATTAGAAAGATGGTCAAAAGAACTAAAAGGACAATCTTTTGAAAATTTCAGGTTGGTTAGTGGGGAGGGCATAAAGTAGAAAAAGTTGAACCTAAAGGACTTTAAACTACTACAGAATGCTATATCAATAAGTCAATACCCTCTTAATGTACTGCTTATCGCCAATTGATATTTTCAAAAGACGCATATAACCCTGAGATGGTTTTATTGAAAATTCGTATTTATTATTCTCAATTTTCTCCATCTCATAGTTATGTGCTCTACCCAAGTTGTCGTAAATAGTAAATTGAGGTTCCTCTTTTATTTCTTCATTCAACCTTAAGATAAATTTGCCATTAGACGGGTTTGGGTATATTGAAATTACATCAGTTTCTGATTCCGTTCCCAGCACTGTTTCAGATACTGGTTCTAAACAGTTAGTATCTGGTAATTTGCCGAACGCTTTTTTAGGCTCAGGAACTATATCTTTGAGGCCTTCATATTCACCTAAGTACCATATTTGATATCCTTCCTTCTCTTCTTCCGCAATGGCGTATAATTTTGAATTAGAAATTATCAAATTACTAATTCCGGAATAGGTCCCTGAAATAAGCTGTGAAGAACCATCATTTTTATTAATAACCAGGAGCTGACTATCATTAATAATCAACCAATGGTTTTCTGTATCTTTTACAAAATGATTAACCACAGTTTCATTATAAGGTAACTCTATGAGTGAAGAGGTTGTTTTATCTATTAGGAAGGACTTAGTCCCAAAAGAAATGAAATCAAAATCGCCACTGTTAGCTATTATATTCCCTGGATACAAGAGTTTTTCGGGTACTGATATTTCCTGCAAATCGTCAACTTCGGTTTTCAAATGAAATAAGGAACTTCCTGCTATAAAGTAAATTGTTCCTGTTTCGATATTTTTCAGAATGGTATTTAAACGATTCCGGTCTAGATTCTCATTCCTTTTTATCAATCTTATAAAGTCTATCTCCCCCGTTAAAAGGTTTGCTTTCATTAAGCTGTCCGAACTAACATTGATATTTCCCGAAAGATAGTAGATGGACTCTTCACTAAAAATAGCTGAAAAACGATCCCAAGTATTAATCCGAAAAGGGGTAGATATTCCATCACCATAAGTCAATATACTGTCACCAAACGAAATTATCATTTTGGAAGAAATACCATTTTCTAGTATGTAGTAGGATGAAGATGAAATAGAATCTTTCAGTATTTCTACGGTTCCTTCACATGAACCATCACTAACGAAAATTGTATTGTGGTTTTTAATTATGAATGTAGAGTCATTTAATTTATTTTCATCTAAAGCGACATACTCAGGAACTTCAGTCAAAAACCTTTTTGCCATATTGTTATCCAATTCAAAAAGGAAAAGAGAATCTTCAGAAACCCTTAATAAGTTATTATTCCAGAGTGACACAATTTTGCCTGCTGATTTATCAATTATATCTTCGGCTTGGCTTCTTGTATTGATAACTCGAAGCTCCTTTTCATGAGAAGTATAAATAATGTAATCTTCATAAAACTTAAATTCTGGACCTATAAAATCACCGTCATAAAGGGTGTTTAGCGTTTTGTCATGATAATCATAAACTTGAATTTTATGAATATATACAAGAACAACGTCCCCTTCTGAATTCACAAAATAATTAATTGGTGATTCGGATTCAAAGCTATCAAATGTAACCCCTGTGTCGTCTAAATGTAAATAAAGCAGTTCGTTCGTTGAATAATTATAATTATTCAGAAGCAGTCCGGCACCATCATTTATACTAATAGGCCTGTCCGTATTAGGTATAAAGGCAGTGTTCTTTAATGATTTTTCTAAATTTAGCGTATTCAAACTATCATCAAGCCTATAAAGGGCTATGTCATGAGTGCTATCGTTAGATAGAAAATAATGAGCATTGTTATAAGAGAAGTGGGGATACCTATGGTTTGGTTTTCCAAAATTTATGATGTTTTTCAACCTTAATGTGTCTCCTCCAAACCTATAAACTTCTAAATCAGGGAATCCATTCCTCTGAATTGATTTACCTACATTTATTTCATTTTCTCCAATCCTATTAAATCCACTATTATAATGCTCCCTAAGTCTTGGTATTAACTTTTTCTCTTCGGGAGAAAAATAGTAATACTCTTGATTCTTAAGAATACCCATCCAACCTGCGGTTTGGCCCTTTAATAGCTTAGGACTAGCAAACTCATTAACGTCTCCCGCTGGAAGTTTTTGGTCAAGAAAGGTAATACTACTATCAGCAAAATTTAAATACCCCAATCTATTTGTACTATCTGTTGCATCTGTTTTAACAAAGTAGAATGAGTTAAAATCTAAATATGCAAAAGCAACGTTTCCTAAATCATTCTTCGGAAACTTACTCGTCAATGTCACCGAATCTCCCTGAATTTCATAAAAATTAAAGTGATTGTCACTTGAAAAGAAAGCACTTAATTTGTTTTCATCACTTACAAATTTGGTTCCGTAAAAGCTTTGAGAATAAGCAAAATTATACTCATTTACCAATTCCAAAGAGTCATTTGTTATTTCAAAAATCCTATTGGTTTCTAGGTAAGAAAAAAGAGCATATCTTTTTTTATTATAGTTATATATATGGAGTAAGTGATGTCCAGGTGGCACCGTAAGAAAAAGAGCTCTATTGGTAGAATCTCTTAATTCAAGGCTTCTTCCTGGTTCAAAGACAATATTCATAGCGTATCTTAATACAAGGAAATCATCGGCCGTATAAATAGTTCCATAATTATAAGGGTAATTATCTTCCGATTCCTTTTCAAAGTTAGACGTGCTCTGCCAAAGCCCTTTACTAATATCATAAGACTTATTTAAGCTAAAAAAGATGGTATTCTGTATTAATACAGGCTTGGCAAACCCATTAAATATTTTGGCAGGAAAATCTGCAATTTTAATACGAGCCTGCTTTAAAGTCACTTTCCAGATGGCATTATCAAAAGTATAGTAAAGTGTGTCGTTAACAGAAATTGACTTGTAAGAAAATGAAGAGGACTGTCCCTCTTTTTTATGGAAAATCTTAGTCCCCTCTGGCGTCCCATCTGTTTCCCAAACAGAAATTCCATTTTCGTAATCCTCTGCCGCAAAGTAGACCTTATTGCCAAATGTGGCAAAACCTGTAGGATTAGAAGATACGTTAATTGAACTCCGCCAGTCTGTCAGTCGCTCTTGGGCATTTACATTGATGCAGATACAGCATGAAAGAAACATCCCGTAAAAAACATTGAACAAAGTCTTCATAATACTTGCGATGGAATTAGATGAACAAAATAAACTAAGAAATTAGAATTCTACTATTTTACACCCTTGTTTTCTAGAAAAAGTGTGCTCGGGCAGTCTGTATGTTATAGTCCTCACATTCCTCGCAAAAAAACTGTTTGATATCATATAGAGCCATTTATGTAACAAAAAGCACGTTCAAATTGGCCTGCAGATTCTACTTTTGGTAATCATCAAAATGAGGGTATGAAAAAACGAATTATAATAATAGGTGGCCTTTCGGCTGGCCCATCTGCCGCTGCCAAAGCAAGACGAGAAGACGAAAATGCTGAGATTATACTTTTCGAAAAAACAGCGAACATAAGTTACGCTACCTGTGGCATTCCTTATGCCCTTTCTGGTCAAATAAAAGACAGAGAAAAGTTGATGGTGGTAAAGCCAGATTTACTAAGAACAAGATTCAATGTAGATTTAAGACTAAATGAGGCCGTTACCTATATAGATACCGAAAAGCAGGAAGTTCACACGCTAAAAGGTAGTTACCCTTATGATAAGCTAGTTTATGCCACCGGCGGTTCTCCGCTAATTCCACCTATTAAAAACCTAGATACCTGTGATTTATGGTCTACCTGTAAAACCATTGAAGACTTTGATAAAATCATTAAAGATAAAGTACTTTCTAATAAAGAATCTATTGCCATTATAGGTGCAGGTTTGATTGGCCTTGAGGCCGCAGAAAACCTCAAAATGACAGGTAAAACAGTTCATATTATTGAGTTAGGAGAAAACGTACTGCCTATTTTAAGTGATACTTATGCTACTTTAATAAAGAACACACTGCTTCAAAACGACATACATTTACACCTTAACACTACCGCTACAGAGCTAAACCTTAATGATTCAGAACTTATACTGAGTAATGGTAAAAAACTCAAGACAGACTATTTGATTATCGGAATTGGCGTAAGGCCAAATACCGCTCTCTTACCTTCTGCCAAGAAGCTTAAAAACGGAGCATTAATCGTCAATGAAAAGATGGAAACATCTTTACCCAATGTATATGCAGCAGGAGACTGTGCGGCTATCAAAAACCTAATTACAAACGAGACTGGTTTTTTCCCTATGGGAACCCACTCTAACAAAGGAGGTAGAGCTGCAGGAGCACAAGTTAGCGGTAAAAGTTGTATCACTTTTAATGGTGCCTATGGTACTGCAATTGTCAAGTTATTTGATATAACAGTTGCCAGAACCGGTATGGTGCCTACCAAAGCCCTTGCTAACAATTTTCCTTACAAAACCTCCACCGTGATAGTAGGAAATACACCTAGCTTTTATCCAAACCCTTCAGACGTTTTCCTTACTATTTATTATGAACCCAAAACACAAGTAATAGTAGGTGCTGAAGCCTTTGGTAAAAAAGGTATTGATAAACGAATAGATGTTTTAGCCACCGCTATATATGCCAAGCTGACCTTGAAAGACATACAAAATTTAGATTTGGCATATGCTCCACCGTTTTCTCCTGCTAAAGACCCTGTGATAGTAGCAGGCTATGCTGCCGAAAATGAGATTACTGGTGGCTTTGAGACCGTTTCTGCTATGGATTTAATGACAGCATATAATAAAGAAAGTGACCTTTTGATTGACGTCAGAAATCCAGACGAAATTAAGAATGCAGGCGGTATTCCAACTGCCCTGAATATCCCATTAGATTCGTTAAGAACTAGAATTAATGAAATCCCTAAGGATAAAAAGATTTATATATACTGTGCCAAAGGAACCAGAGGGTATTTGGCTTCCAAAATCTTAGTCAATAAGAACTATAAAAAAGTGCATAATTTGATGGGCGGTTTTACGCTTTGGAATGCACTGGGGCTAGAAACAGAAAACAGCTAAAGCCCATGCTGATTATCTAATTCCAGTATCAATATTCAGCTCAATAACTTTCTTGTCATACGAACTAATGACAAAGGCCTCAATATCTGCATTTACAGTTGTTGTTTGATTGCTAACTTTGATATTATAATTCCCCTGGGGCAATTCTTTAACGACTACCGCAGGATATGTTAGTTTGGCAGAGAAAACTTCGGACCCGTCTTTTTCCGCTAATATCTTTAAGGTATAAGCCCCATAGATTTCGTTCAGTTTTGCCACACTATAACCACAGGGTGTTTGATCGTCCACATTGGCCACCGGACACAAAGGCCCTATGGTAGCTTTTATTTCTACTTCAGCCATAGGGGCTGGCTCTTCCGAGGCACAAGATATTATGACAGCTAGTGGGAAAAGTAATATATTTAAGTATTTCATAATCTTATCGTTTTTATTAAGACGCTAAAACTCGCTAAATGGTTGTATATCAGGCAGTATTAATATGGACATCCTATAATTTTTGCTTCAAATACCGCTCCATTGCTTGTAGAAACACTTGTTGTAGGTGTTGCTAATAAGGTAATTGATTTACCTGCCTTATATGTTTTATTGCCAGAAATACTGATATTTTGACTGGTGATGTTCTCAACTGCTTCAAATGGAGGAGTAGTCGCCGAACCGATTGCAAGGTCTTTTCCAATAATAGCTATATTAGTAGTATTGGTGCTGGTCACTATAGGATTACTAGAGGTAATTCTCAATTTATACCCAGTACCACCCAAAACGCTCATGGGAACATTTGTGATAAGGATGCCTGCTGTGGTACCGCTTAATGTCCCTACGTTTACCGGAGAAGAAAAAGAACCTGAAGTATTTGATAATTGTGCCGTGAAGGAATTCCCTATATTATATGTACCTGTTACTGCAAAATTCATATTATAGTTCTTTTGGGTACATAATGTGTCGTTGGCTATGGCGTTAATAGTAATGCTATTCGGTAATGTCACATTTACTCTTGCCCAGTAGGTTGCCCATCGATCATGAGTTCCATTATTTGTTTCAGAATACTCTCCGATAGACCAAAAATCAAGACCATTAGAAGGGTCTACCATCGTCATGGAATAATCTCCCCAGCGGTTATTGCTTCCGCCATATGTTTTATAGTAATGTTCCAAACCTTCTTTAAAAAGATAGACATCACTAAAACTTGCTGAACCATTCATTCGCAAAACATAGGATGCTCCTGGATATTTTGTAGGCGAAAAATGTGCAAAATTCAACAGTACATCCTCATTGTCGTTGACAGCAATACTAGGAAACGCAAAACTATTGGTGGGTACATTATAACCCCCCATACTTGTGGTATTAATATCAATGACCTTTCCCCATTCGTTGATGGCGGAAGTGATAGGATTAATACTGAGCCATTGTACTGCTCCCCGATAAGTAGCCGCTGCAACACGCGTGCCTGTAGAAGAAAGAAAGGCAGGGTGGACAGCCCAAAGTTTGCCATTTTTTAGTATGATATTGGACATTCGATGATCATTATAATTAACACCAAGATATCGCGAGGTCATGTCTTTCTGAGGGGCTTCATTATAATAATAGGAGCCAAAAAGCCACGCATTTGCTCCCCCAACAGAAGGAAATCCCACGTCTGACAATACAGGTGCGGAAGGTGGAACACCCGTTATTTTTAATAATTTGTAAGTACCTAAAGTGTTATCCCAATTTGTCAATAAAGGAATATAATTTGTGGAATTATCATCAACCACAGCCGGAGAAACGGTAAAGCCTGATGAGCTTCCAGCAAAACTTATTTCGGTCGGTGTAGTTGCTGTCCCATTCAGGATATCAGTTTTTTTTAGAACAAATAACTTTGTTTTAGAAAATGTCCCATTGACCAGAAACATGTTTCCAGAAATCACCAACCAATCTTTATTGTACCCTACCGAGGGAAAGTCAAACCATATATCCGTTTCACCAATATTGGTTTTGAAACGATATTGATTCCACGCCCCGGTTGGATCGCTTGTTTGTGATACTGCCAAAAGAATATTGGATCTTGCTTCATTAGCCCCGTCTAAATCTATGAAGTAGAATCGATTAGTATAACGATCGTATAAAATTTTTGGGTCATAGATACTTGTTGTTTCTTCTACCGTAAAAAAGGTGTTGTCATTTATAAAAGTGGCATTTCCTCCCGTTTTGTTCTGAATCATAATCCCATTATTTAGGGTCGTCATCACGTGATTGGGTCCCACCGCTCCTGCTACATCAGGAGGAATGGTAGATATATTATCAATGATAGCAGTGAATCCTAAAAAAGGAGCTGGTGGTGGTGCATAGGCACCGTTTGGTTCCATGAGGTCTGCATCTCCTACGCCACTAATTTTCGGTTTAGCCGTTGTTTCGTTGGCCGAAATCCCAAATGGCATCGGATTGGGCGGTATAAAAAGTTGTTCTTTAGGTGTTTTATATTCAATAGAAACACGGGGAGGATTAGCTTGATACTCTGCCAACTGATCCATAAAATTCATCGCCACCGGCTTGACAGTCTGTATGGTTTTTGAGTTATAAACTTCTTGGGAATAACCATGAAAAGAAATAAAAGATAGCAGCAAAAAAAGTATCGAATTACCATTCTTAAAGACGCTTAAACTCATTATAATGAAATAGATTTTTTTCATATATATTAGTATATTTTTAGATATTATACTCAGGGTCAAATCATTATATAAAGCTACTTTTTCCTATGATTCCTTACAAATATTTTTATTCTACGGTAGAAATCACCATATAATATAGCTACTGCTCAGACAATTACATCCATATTTCTTGATACTCAATGAACTACTTTCTTGGAACCGTGTTGGTAGCGAACAAAAGGACGTATTACACCGCCTTTAGGTTAAATATCTGGGGGATTAGCTCATCTAAAATATTGGTAAAATGAGTGGCTAAAAAGAAGCCCCTTAGGGGCAAATATGAATAGAAGATTTCTGAAATGTGTGTTTACCACCCTGAATGGGGTGGCATAATTATTTGCAAATGGATTAACGGAACCCTCTGGGTCTATTGCGGCGAGCATCAAATTCATTTCAAGATTCAAGCTAACTAAGCTATCCGATTTCTTTCTAATGAAAATATAAGCCTGCAGACTTACGGTATTAGCTATTATTCTGCGACCAAGAATATTCCAAAACATATTGAAATATTCAACCATGGGAACAAAATCATACTTTCCAGCTGCTTAAACCTAAATCTTAATAAAATTAATCTTCAAAGTTTTTTCTATTTCATTGATGGTTTTCATTTCATACTTATCTACAAAACAGATGGAGATCCCTCTTTTTCCTGCTCTCGCGGTTCTTCCGCTTCGGTGGGTGTAAGATTCTATTTGTTCTGGTAATTGGTAATGAATCACAAAAGCCACGTCTTCTACATCCACCCCTCTAGCAGAAATATCGGTGGCTACCAAAACCTTAATTCTACCTTTGATAAAGGCTCTCATCACTTTATCTCTGTCACGTTGGCCTAAGTCGCCATGAAGTGCATCGGCCGAAACATGTTTTCCTATGAGTTTACGAGCTAAAACTTCCGTATCTGCTCTGGTCCTACAGAAAACAATTCCTTTGGCTGCCCCTTGAGACTTTAAAAACTCAAACAAATAATCAAACTTTTGATTTTGCTCACAGATAAAAAACTGGTGCTCTATCTTACTATTGATTTCAACATTTTTACTGATTGAAATTCGATGTAAGCCTGGATCCATAAATCTTGTAATGAGACTTTGCAACGCAACTGGAATAGTAGCCGAAAACAACCATTTGGCACTACTTTTATGAATGGTATCCATAACTCTTTCCAGTTCATCTTTGAAACCCATGCTGAGCATTTCGTCCGCCTCATCAAGAATAAGCGTTTTTACTTCACTTAAATCTATGGCACCTCTGTCTATCAAATCTAGCAATCTACCTGGCGTAGCCACTACTACTTGCGTAGGGCGTTTTAAATTCGCTATTTGTATTTCTATTTTCTCCCCACCATAAATGGCCTCCGTAAATACTTTAGGGCCGTACTTCGTCAATTTGAATAATTGCTTGGCAATTTGTTGACATAACTCTCTAGTTGGAGCTAGTACTAATCCTTGGATTCCTTTCTTGTTCTCAGATACTAAGTGTAATAGAGGTAAACCGAAGGCAATGGTTTTACCCGTCCCTGTGGGAGCCTGACCTATTAAATCGCCTTTATTTGCCAATAAATAGGGTATTGCTTTCTGCTGAATTTCAGAAGGCTTACTTATTTTTAAATCGGCCAATGCTTTTATATATGATTCCCCTACACCCAGTTGTTTAAAACTCTCCACTTTAACTTTAATTTTTGAAATGCAAAGGTAGTTATAAACCGATGTATTCAGTAGTACTTCCTTTGGAGAGACTAAATTTCAATAATACCAGTCATTCACTTATAACTCTGAAAGCTTTGCAGTATCTATGAATTAGGAATACCATCAGTGAGTTTAAGAAGAAACGCAGCATTTCCGACATTAAATGCAAGAATACGACGACTCGAAACCTAATGCATGTACTCAACATTTTAAACCAGTCTTTGCTGGAAAATCTCCTAGATTTCCAGAAGTACTTCTTCTATCTGCAGACAGTTCTCGGTGTGCAAGAGACATACATGGCGATTCAAACCATGAATAGAACACCCTTTAATATTGATCAAATTAGCCCTCGAAATGTTTTATAACAAAAATTTTCTTTTCTACTTCCGTCATTTTATCCGCTGCTAACACATCTATTTTAATAACCTTAAACCTTAAGTCTTTTTTTATATAATTGTGAAGTTCTACTCTAGCATTGGTAGGTCCAAAGAGCAATACATGATCGTATTTCAAAATCTCTGCAGCAATTTCCTTATAAAATGCTGCTAACATTTGCTGTCTTTTATTATGCATAAGATTTTCGCTTTTTTGTTTTGCTTCATCTTGCATCTCAAAATCAAACTTTGAGTTGATAATTTGTATTTCCTCAGACTTAATCAAACTGACTAAATGTGCTGCCGAATGATCCATCCATATTCCAATTCTTTTATTTGCATCCATTATGTTACATGTTTAGTTAAAAATATAATATTCTCATTTTCTAATCATTCAAATGGAATATTAGAAAATGTTAATCTAACGGAGTTTTGATAATTCTTCCATCTTCCATTGTAATGATTCTATGTGTTTTAGCAGCAAAATCCGGGTCATGTGTAACAATAAGAAGAGATTGCTGATATTCCTCGGCTAGTTCTTTGAAAATTTCGTAAACCACATCACCATTCTTTTTATCCAGATTACCCGTTGGTTCATCGCCCATGATAATCAAGGGATCGTTTATCAGTGCTCTTGCTATAGCCACACGCTGTTTTTGCCCACCACTTATTTGATTGGGATATTTTAATGCTTCTTTTTCAATTCCCAGAATCTTTAATTTATCATAGGCATGATGCTCAACTTCCTTAGGTGACAATTTACCCAGTTTTAAGCCGGGTAACATCACATTTTGCAAATTATTAAATTCGCTGAGTAAATAGTGAAATTGGAATACAAAACCGATTTTCTCATTTCGCACTTTTGCCAATTCTTCGTCCTTTTTATTTGTCATAGATACCCCATCTAATAAAAGCTCCCCCTCATAGCTGGTATCCATAGTAGAGAGTATATAGAGCAATGTAGACTTCCCACACCCCGACTTTCCCATTACCGAGACAAACTCCCCTGCACAGATAGAAAAACAAACATCGGTCAGTACTTTCACGGTGATAGGGTCATGAAATGACTTACAAATATCTACGGCTTCAATAACTTTCTTTTTATCCATGACTATTTACCTCTTATGATATCTACAGGGTCAATTTTACTTGCTTTTTTAGAAGGAAAATAACCTGCTAAATAGGTAGTCACGATGGAAAATATTGCTCCTATCACGTAAAACATAGGGTTATAATTGATGGGATAGGTTTTCACCGCCGGCATAGAGGCGTTATTGAAAGGAATTATGCCTATGAGTGCAGAAAAACCTAAACCAAAAACCAGACCCAATGCACCTCCCACTAAACCGATGGTCAAAGCAATGGTGAGAAAGATGTAATTAACGTCTTTTCCAGAAAAACCAGTGGCTTTTAAAATGGCAATAGAATCCATTTTTTCATAAATCATCATGTTCAAAATATTGAAAATTCCAAAACCCGAGACAATCAGCAATGTGATACCCACCGCATAAGATATTAGGGTACGTACCGAGCTTCCTGTTTCATATTGAGCATTGGCTGTTTGAATGTCAATGGCTTCGGTATCAAAAAGCTCATGGTAACTTTTTGCCAAAGCTGGTGCCTGGGTAATATCCTTAATTTTGACTTGAATATCGGTGACATAGCTGGCTGGCTTCCCCAATATTTTTTGTGCGGTACCCAATGTGGTATAACTCTGTACTTTGTCTAACTCTTCCATTCCAGACTGGAAAAACCCGACTACCTTTAATATAAACGGTGTCCCTTTACTTGTGGTAATTTGAATATTGTCACCCACGTGTACGAGCATTTTGTCAGCCGCCCCTTTGCCTAGAATAATACTATTGGGTATATTTTTCAGGTCAATGGTTTGGCCTTCCACCACATAATCTTTGAAACTAAAAAGCCTGTTTTCTTCTTCTACATCAATTCCGTTTATAATACCGGTTAAATTTATATCTCCTATGTTATAAAAGACTGGAACGGTAGTTTTGGGAGCCACGCCACGAATATTTGGGTCATTTTTCAGTGCTTTGATAATGGCATCACTGTTGTGAATATCCAATAATTCATTTTTGGGCTTTACATGACTTATAAAATGATATGCTTGTGTAAATTGGCTAGAGCGGGCTATCGGCTGCACCTTGGAAGGTAAGATTTCATTATAGAGTCTTACATGGGGCGTTCTGTTAAGAATGAGGCTATCCAACAAATCGTTTAAGCCAGCCATAAAACTAAGAAGAGCAATAAACATGGCAATGCTAAAGGTGACACCAAAAGCTGCTACCATTGTTTGTTTTAAGCGTGCTGTTAGCAAAGCCAATGAAATCTCTGCAATGAGTTTAATTTTCATTCTGCAGGAAGAACGATTTCTTCATTTACGCCGATTCCCGATAGAATTTCTACCATCTGGTAATCTTTCAGCCCTGTCTTTACCATGATTTTCTTTCCTGACTTGCTGACGACCATGGAATCATTGAGCAGGTAACTTCTAGGTATGAGCAAGGCATCTTTTTTGGTACTAAGCACCACATTGGCTTCAAAAGAAATATTGGGATACAGTACTGCTGGTGGGTTTACAAATTCGGCTTCTATGGTGAAAGTCTTACTTTGTAAATTCATGATGGGATTTATCTTTGTGACTACTGCATTAAATACCGAATCTCTATAGCTGTTTAAAACTACCAAAACTGGCATTCCTAATTTGACGGTTACAATATCATACTCATCAATTTGCATTTCTAACACGTACTTCTCATCATCTCCTATAATGGCAAACGGAAGCTGAGGGCTCGTAACTTCTCCTTTCTCAATGTTCAATTGATAAACTCTGCCATTTACCTTACTCTTTACCAGGTAGTCGTTATTATTTTTATGACTAATCGAAAGATTGTTTTGGGCTTGCCTAGAAAGATACCTTAATTGCCTATCCAACGCTTCTAACTTTTCGTTGGCAGACTCATAATTGGCCATAGAGCTCTTATAAACCAATTCCTTTTGCTCCAGAGATACTTTCGTCCCAATGTTTTGTGCCCAAAGGTTCTTTTGTCTTTCCAAATTTATAGAATCGTTTTTCATTTGACTTTTGGTCAAGCTAACATAAGATTTTGCTTCCTCTATTTTTCCTCGATTAAGACTTAAAGCATTAAACTCACTGGTTAATCTTACATTTTCAGTCCTCAGCTTTTGGGTTTCATCAAGTATAGAAATTAAAGGTGAACCTATTTCTACCATATCTCCCTCGTCCACAAAAACCTCATTGACCATACCACTAACGGTAGCAAAGGCCTGATATTGATTCTTACTTTTTAAAGCACCTGAAGCGTAAACGGATTCGGTTATATCCTGAATTACGGGCTTCATCGTTTCTTGATCAGATTGACAAGACGCCAAGAATGTCAATAAAAAAAGAAGTGTATAAGTTGATTTTTTCTGCAAGGACCCATCGTTTATTGTGATAATGTAATTTAACATTAAAAAAATGTTTGACATAAAATTGCCTTATCAATAAAAGCTTTTTTGATATCAATCATATTTTAACCCGCTTTGCTTTATGCATTAGGAAATCTCCCGATAGCTATCGGGACCGCAGCTAAATTGCTTCAAATCAGTACGTAGACCCATTTAAACGCAATCACCAGAACCCTTCGACAAAAAGATCAGGGTAAACCGCTGTGCTAATTTCCTTTAATTGTCTGATTTATTGTACTTTAAAACTCATAACGATTCCCCAACGCATAATCCGGATTTAAAGACCATTTATTTTAAAAATGTGCCTTGATATTTTATCACTTGGTTCTAAAGAATTTAACGATGAAAAAATCCTTGCTTACTTCACCAAAATTTCCGCTCGATCTTACGGAGTTTTCAAACTAACCAAAGCCCACCCGATAAGCTGTGAAAAAAGAAATTTGTGCTACATTTCCAAAAGCCAAAATGAAATGATATTCGTAACTCACAGAAATTGGTTAATATTATACCAACGGAGTTACTTAATCTTATCAAACATATGCTAACCGAGGAAATTGCATTAATTCTCTTAGCCTTGCCGCTCGTATTAGGAACCTTTCTGCCCTCATTTGGAGGTAAACATTGGTTTGTAAGAACATTTGATTTCATACGAATCCAGTCCTTGGTACTTATGTCTATTATATTTGTTTTAAGTTTTTTTCTGCTGTCTAGTGAATCCAGAATTGTTATGGCTATGCAGTTGGCTCTTTTTATTTCCATCGGATTTCAGCTCAGAATCATCTCTCCTTATATACTAATAGGTAAAAGGAAAAAGCCCAAATTCACCAATTCTGTTTCTATTATAAGTGTAAATGTGCTACAAACGAATACGGAATACCAGAGACTTATTGACACGGTAAAAAAGCACCGACCAGAAATTTTGCTCACCATAGAAACAGACAAAGCATGGGAAGAAGCTTTGACGGAAATTGAAAGCGATTACAGTTTTTCGGAAAAAGTAGCTAAAGAAAATACCTACGGTATGCATTTTTATACCAAGCTAAAAGTAAATAAGGTTAAGGTTCATTATTTAATGTCTGACGAAAGACCTAGCATTGAAGCACATTTAGAAGACACCAATCAAAATGAGTTTGTCTTTTGGGGTGTTCATCCACCCCCACCCAGCCCAACAGAAGAAACCACCTCTAAAAAGAAAGACGGTGAGTTAATGAGTATAGCCAAGATTATAAGTAAGTCTGATAAGCCTAATCTGGTCATAGGTGATTTTAACAGCGTTTGTTGGTCGGCTGTTTCCAAATTATTTGCAAGAACATCTGATCTTATTGATGCCAGAGAGCGAAGGGGCTTTTTTTCGACTTTTCCAGTGAGGCCATTTTTACTGAGGTTTCCAATTGACCTACTATATCATTCTAAAGCAATAACCATTGGTAATATGACCACGCTGGAAGATATTGGCTCAGACCATCTTCCGTTATTTTCTGAATTCAGCATTGAATCCAAAAAGAAAGAAATAGCCAAGCCCGTAGAGAAAGACAAAGTGGAAGAAATTATAGAAGAAGGCAAAGAAGCAGAAAGTACAGGAGATTAAACCCACTTTATGCGTTAGAAAATCTCCCGATTTTATCGGGACCATAGCTAAATTGCTTCCCATCGGCAAGCTCTGAGTAACACAAATCAATTCGTAAACTCATTTAAACTCAATCACCCTTCGACAAAAAGCTCAGGGTAAACCGCTATGATAATCTCGTTTAAATGCCTGTTTTTTTCCACTTTAAGACTTATTACGATTCTCCAATGCATAAACCGGGTTTAAAAAGAAAGCAAACGGTCATTATCAACTACCACGGAAAATCTAAACTGGAATACCAAATTATAGGAATGGACAAAGCCCTTTCTTTGACTACTGATAATGGGATTTTTACGTATTGCGGTTTGGAAGTAAAAGGACATTTCTTTTTTGACCAAGCAGATAAGGCATCCTCAAAACAAATTGATGCATGGCTCTATGAAATCAAACAGGCTTTTCGATTTGATTAGCTATCATGACGAAAAGCATTGCTATTTGAATCTATCTTGTAATAGGATGTTGCACTCAACCCTCTTATTAATAGAATTAAAACATTAAAAAAAGTGGAAAACTAGGCTATCGATTTTCCAGCATTTATCCTATGGCGTGGTTGAGCTTATTATACTTATTTTTATAAGCTTTAGGCGTCAAGCCCGTTATTTTCTTAAATACCGTTCTAAAGGATTTAGTATCTGTGTAGCCCACATCATACATCACCTCGTTTACATTTTTCTGTTTCGTTTCAAAACTGCGTTTAGCCGATTCTATTTTTACCCGATTTATATACTCTAAAACCGTATTATTTGTGGCTTTTTTAAATCGTCTTTCAAAACTCCTTCTGCCCAAAGAAACCATATTGGCCAATTCCTCCACAGAAATTTTCTCTTGCGTATTCTCCTCTATAAAAGATTGTGTTACTATGATGGCTTCGTCCTCATGCTTTTTCTGCCCCTGAAACATCGCAAAGGCGGATTGGCTTTCTCTGTCTATATCTACCGCAAAATACTTAGAAGCCAAAATGGCTGTGGCTCTATCCGTATATTTTTCAACCAAATACAGTAACAATCGCCAATAAGAATTCGCCCCACCACTTGTGTAAATGCCAGATTCTTCCGTAAGAATCTGGCCTTCCACCACTTGCACTTCAGGGAACATTTCTATCAACTGATTCTGAAATCCCCAATGGGTAGAACATTTCTTACCATCCAATAAACCGGTAGAAGCTAGAAGGAAAGCACCTAAGCACAAGGAGGCCACCTCTGCCCCTTTTTCATAATGAGCCTTAATCCATGTTATGGCTTCATTATTCTGCTCAATAGCCGTCTTTAAATCTCCAAACAAGGCCGGAATTAGTATTAAATCCGTCTCTTTTATGTTTCTTAATACCTCATTGGTATTGACGGTATAGAGCCCTCCATTTAGTTTTACGGCTGCTTTTAATCCTACTAGCTGCACGTCAAACACCGGTTCTCTACCCGCAGCCGTCATGAATTGATTTACGGTTGAAAATAAATATTGAGGGTCTGCAATAGCCTGAAGAACAGAAGACTCCGGCACTAAAATACTAATACGTCTCATTATAATTCTTTAGATTTCTAAGCTAAATTTAGTATTTTTTTTTGTCGCAAACGCCCTCTTTTTTGTCGTTTTTTCACAAGATTAAAGATAGCTTTAATGATGAAATTTGTATTTCAATAATTAATCAACCGAAAAAAACATGTCAAACGTATCTATTTATCTCCACTTTCAAGGTAATACCGAAGAAGCCTTTAACTTTTATAAATCAGTTTTCAAAACAGAATTTGAAGGCCCTATTATGTACAATAGAGACATTGCTTCACAAGAAGGCATGCCTCCATTTCCTGAAAATGAACTGGAAATGATTATGCATATTTGTCTACCTATTTTAGGAGGTTTTAGACTAATGGCAACCGATATGTTGGCGTCTATGGGACATAAACTGGAAATAGGCAATAACACCATCATTAATTTAGAACCCGATACTCGAGAAGAAACAGAAGGTCTTTTTAAGGCCTTATCTGAAGGAGCCACAGATATAACGCCACTTCAAGATATGTTTTGGGGAGACTATTGGGGTTGTCTTTCAGACCGCTTTGGCGTTAGATGGATGTTTAATCACAATACCAAATAATGAGGGGCACCGAATTAAGTTTTAATCAATCAATGGACAATATTAATCAGGAGAAATCTGCAACTAAATGAAAAAAGAGAAAATATTCTTTTGGGTTACCACGAGTCTCATATTTCTGTTTGAAGGAGTAATGCCTGCATTAACATCTCAGACCGACATGGCAAAAGAAGGTATTAGTCATTTGGGCTACCCCCCTTATTTTGGCATTACTTTAACCGTTTTTAAAGTATTAGGAGCACTTATTCTCATCATTCCTCAAATACCAAAGCGTTTGAAAGAGTGGGCTTATGCTGGTTTTGTGTTTGATTTCCTTTTTGCTTCTGTTAGCCATTGGGCCGTTGATGGGTTTGGTCTAGAAGCCGTGTTTCCTTTGATAGTTCTGGGTATTCTCATGATTTCGTACTCCTACTATTACAAATTAAAACCAGACGCCATCTCCGTTTAGAAAAATTAATAAAGTTAAAATTCTATTTGGTATTAAAGGCAAAATATGGCATTAACCATCTGTAATGAATAATAGAGAACGCCCAATATAATAGTATGATTGTTGTAATGATAGAGCATTACATTTTTCGTTCATTTAAGATGCTTTTGTAAAACTCAAGTAAAGGAGTTTTTGCAAAAGCATTTTATTGTTTCATTGGATTAAGATTCCCAAATTGTTTAAATTATAAGTAAATCAAATTCAAAAAAAGTGACCCTTGACAACGACAATTATTATTTAAACAAAGCAGAGCCTAACAAAAGTTGTTTATTGGCTTTAAGAAGCATTATTCTCTCCCAAGATTCTAATATTACGGAAACTACAAAGTATGGCATGCCTTGTTTCTGTTTCAAAAAGAAGATGTTTTGTTACTTATGGACAGACAAAAAAACAGATGAGCCCTACCTTCTTTTTGTGGAAGGAAGACTCCTTAATCACCCAGAACTGGTAGCCGGAACACGGGCTAGAATGAAGACCTTTACGGTAAAACCCACCGAAGATTTACCCATTAAAACGATTGAACTTCTTCTTAAAAATGCCTTAGATTTATACCGAAATGGCACTATTAAAATCAAATAAAAACTGCTTATTATCGATAGTTTATTAAGGCTCAGGATTTCTAGAGTTCCTCTAGTTTTAAAAAACGTTTTTAAGCCGCTTTATTCATTAGAAAATCTCCCGATAGCTATCGGGACCGTAGCTAAATTGCTTCAAATCAGTTCACTTCGGAAGGCTCAGTGCAGGCGTAAACCCATTTAAACTCAATCACCAGAACCCTTCCACAAAAAGCTCAGGGTAAACTGCTATGCTAATCTCGTTTAAATGTCTGATTTATTCCAATTTAAAACTCATTACGATTCTCCAATGCAGAAACCGGGTTTAAGCCAATCATTTTGTATTTTGCCAAACCGACAAGACCCATCTAAAAGAAACGCAATAAATGATCATCTCAAAGAATATCAGTATCACCCGAATCATTTCTGGCACTTGGAAACACTTTGTCTTTAATATAGTAACCTGCGTATTATCTTATTACTTGGTTAGGATTACCCACCCAGACTTTGAAATTCTAGTTTTGATTCCTTCCGTTTTAGGTACAGCGTTGGCTTTTTTTATTGGTTTTAATAATAACCAAGCTTACGATAGATGGTGGGAAGCCAGGAAAGTTTGGGGTGCCTTGGTCAACGACTCCAGAACATGGACGAGAGCAATGCTACATTTTCCAAATACAGATACCATTGACAGAGACGGAAAAGTTAAAACAGCTATTTACAGACATATTTCTTTCCTTTATGCTTTAAAACAAAATCTTAGAAAATCGGATGAAAACGAATTTGAAAAGTATATTTCTTCTGAAGATATTCACTACGTTAATCAGCATGCCAACAAAGCAAACGCCCTTTTAAACCTACAGACAAGAGACCTTAATCATTTATACGAGCTTAAAGAGCTTGATGGTTTTAAATTTCAAGCTTTAAACAGCATACAGGTTAGCTTTTGTAATGAAATGGGAAAAGCAGAGCGAATATCGAACACCGTTTTCCCGACTACCTATAATTACTATACGCGTTTCTTTATCTGGTTTTTTGTGGTATTCGTTACTATAGTTACCGCCAAATCGATAGGCATTTGGTCAATTGCCGCAGGAACTTTATTAGGATATGTTTTCTTAACTACACATAAGATTGGCGAATCATTGCTTAACCCCTTTGAGGATATCGCTAGTGGAGTTCCATTAAACTCCATCACAAGAACCATTGAAATCAATATGCTTCAAACATTGGGAGAATCCAACCTCCCTGAACCCATACAAAGTATTGATGGGGAGTATATTATGTAATGATTGAAGTGGGTCTCAACACAGGTCTAGTCTTTAACGGCATAGCCATACCAGCTCATTTGAGCATTATACCGTTTTCTTCTTCAAAGCATTTAAAATGTTCTTCGTTCATTGTGGTAAATGGCATACCATAAGTCCGGATTACGCACATAGCAAATTAATGCATTTAACGGTAGCCATAAGCGAAATGCTCTTTTACTGCAAACTCTTTACTGTAATTAGTCCAGTCCCATGTCTTAATTCCCAAATAGAAACCAAGAATTATCTCTTTTTCATCTCATATTTAATTCTCTTCGGGTACTTTCTCCTAAAAACCTTAGAACATTCCATTTTTCACTACTTTCACTAGAAACATCCTCTTGTAAATCGAACAAGGAATTTTGTTTTTCTACCAAATTGAAGCAATAAGTATCATATATAATACAACAAACTCATCCATCATAAGTTTTCATCAAACATCACCTGCATACGCTTTGGGAAGCTGATTACTTAAATATTTTCTAAAAAGGACTCAATAGCTTCATTATAAGCCACAGGCTCTTCAATAGACGAAGAATGCCCGCCATTCTGGATATAAACCAATTTAGACTGAGGAATGTTTTCATGCATAAACTCGGCTTTTTCAGGTGTAGTGGCCACATCTTCTGTGCCTACTAAAATAAGCGTGGGGCATTTAATGTTTCCCAATTCTTCTTCCACTCCTTTTCTAACTATTACCCCTTCTACGGCTTTAACTATACTTTTCTTATTTTTTTGAAGCTCCGCTATCCATTCCTTCCGTTCTTCTATTCTATCTATATCATACAGAAAAGTCTTACCAAACATGATTTTCATAACAGGTTTGGTCACCACGTTTACACCCATCATTTTTACAATGGTGTTGAGCAATGTGTATTTAGATTTATTAGGCTCCGCCTGAGCAGAAGTCTCCATAAGAATGCATGATTTCACCAAATCCGGCCTTCTAGCCGCCAAACGTATCGCCACAAAACCACCCATGGATAAACCCCCAAAATGAACCTTGCCAAGTTCCAATTTCTCTATCAATGCCACGGCATCCTCATAAAGGCTTTCCATGTCGTAACCGGTTTCTGAAATTTCAGATTCCCCTTGTCCTTTATGGTCATAAGTGATCACGGTGTAATTCTTACTAAAATGAGCCACTTGTTTATAAAACATTTTTTTGCTCCATAAAAGGCCATGTGAAAGCATTATAATTTCTTTTCCATCACCATTTTTTTCATAATGATATTGGCATCCGTTTATTTCTATTTTCGGCATAGGGAATGGGTTAAGTACCTCGTTTTAAGACCATACAATTTGCATAAAATTTATCACTTGCCGAAATATTTTGTTATGAAAACGGATTCTTGTCTTTAATCCATCGACTTTTAGGAAAATCAAAAGAGCAAAACCTTTCTCAGCCGGAACTTATCCCTATCAGAACCTGAATTACGAGCTCAAAATGACAAAACCTAAAGCCAATAAAGCTGGACTGGCTTGAACAAAGAAAATCTTCTTACTAGCCGTTAATGCTCCAAAAATTCCTGCTATAGCCACACAGCCTAAAAAGAAAATAGACACGTTTTTTGACCATTCTGCATTCTGAATAAGTAAAGACCAAATAAGACCAGCTGCTAAAAAACCATTATAAAGACCTTGATTAGCCGCCATACCTTTGGTTGGTTTAAACATTTCTGGTGCCATGGCTCCTTTGAAAGTAGCCCTTCCTTTTGTTTCCCAGGCAAACATCTCCATCCAAAGAATATAAATATGCTCCACGGCCACCAGACCAATTAATACTTTTGCGATAATTTCCATGACATTTTAGTTTAGCTATTTTGAAATTTCAATTGGTAAATTCCACTTGAATCGATACTTAATTGACAAGATTCCTTCTCTTTATACCCAAATTGAAAATAAAAACACCCAATCCAATCAAAATGATTGACCATAGATAGCTTCCTTTTTGCATATCAGAATCGCTGTTGATGATGGCATTTTCTGGCTCTTTAGGATTGACTAGAAGTATAAGCTCCTGCCCCATTTTATATTCTTCAAATTTAAAGGAAGCTTCATAAACAAAGGTCTCTCCCTCCCATTGATATTCCAAGGTATAGTGATAGGTCTTATCCAAATCTTTAATGCTTGCTGAAAGTGCTGTGACTACACCTTTAACGGAAGCCCCGTTTTCTATCAGATAAGATGCTGTGCTGCTTTTATTATACTTATAATAACCGAAGCCAATTCCTACGCAAATTAACACTATGGCGACACCGAAAATAAAAGAGGGCGATGCCATTTCACTAGATTTTTCCATTCAAATGCTCTTTAGGTTGTTAAGGATAATGAAACTATTGATTTTTAATGAAATAACATTAAAAAAAACGTAAAATTTCATGCATAAAAGCTTAATACCACACCTGAAAATTCATTTAGAATATTTAGAAAAATGTAACCATACCATATAAAAAGGAAGAAGAAATACCCAGAAACTTACAAAACAAAAAAGGAATGTGTTTTAAACACATTCCTCTTAAAGTTAGACCTACTTTAACTCTGATTTCAGAATTATTTCGGCTTTAATTAATTTAGAAACAGGGCAAACTTCTTTGGCTTTTTTAGCCAAAGTTTCAAACTCCTCTTTTGTGATATTTGGAACCTCCCCTACCAAATCCAATTCGATTTTAGGAATAGATCCATCCTCAAAATATACAGTAGCTTTAGTATCCAAATTGGTAGGTACATAACCAGCCTCCGAAATCAGAAAACTAAGTTGCATAGTAAAACACCCTGCATGAGCGGCACCTAAAAGCTCTTCAGGGTTGGTACCCACTCCTTCTTCAAATCTCGTTTTAAAAGAGAGCGTTGTATTGTTTAAAACTGTACTTTGAGTACTTATTAAACCCGTTCCCTCCATTCCTGTGCCTTTCCAGTTAGCACTTGCTTTTCTGTTAAATTTCATATTCTTGTGTTTTAAGTTATTCTAACTTACGTCTAGACTGACTAAGCGGTTTATACTGCTTACTTTAAAACTTGAGTTCAATATAAATATAGATTTAGTGAATTTATAGTCAAATATTTATAACCTCTCAAATAAACCATATCTTCAATAATATAAAAAAAGGTTTTGCCTTCGATAAGCTTAGACTCTTAGTCCGTCGTTATCGACATTGTGCACTTTAGGGCATCAATAAAGATTCAATCTAACCACTTTTAAAGATAGCACATGGTACTAAATATCAGGATTAAGAAACAATGAATCTTTCAGAAACGAACAATTCTAAATCTTTGCAAAAAAAATGCTTCAAGAATTCCGACAAAATAATTTCCAGTTTATATACCCTAAAAAGCTATCTTTAGCCATCATAATTCTAAAATTTATTTATTTGCATAGCCATTTACTAAAATACCTCAACCAATGTGTTCCACTGCAGTCTGGAGACTATGAGGACATACTGAGCTATTTCGAAACGGTAAAGCATCCTAAAAAGACTATCCTGCTTCACAAGGGCGATGTCTGTAAATTTGAAGCCTTCATTATAGAAGGTTGTATAAAAACCTATTTTATTGACCAGAATGGTTTTGAAGTCATACTCACTTTTGCCACAGAAAATTGGTGGGTAAGTGATATCACCAGTTTCCAAGAACAAACGCCAACTAAAATGTTCATTGAAACCATAGAATCGGTGGAGCTTCTTATACTCACACCACAGGCTAAAGAAAGCCTGCTAACTAAATATCCTGCCTTAGAAAAGATGTTTAGGCTCATGGTGCAGCGTCACCTCTCCACTTACCAAGAAAGGCTTTTTGAGAACATTGCCCTTACTGCAGATGAACGTTACGACAACTTCCTTTTAAAATATCCAAGCCTGCCACAGCGTGTTCCTCAGCATCTCATAGCCTCTTATATTGGCATTTCAGCCGAATTCCTGAGCCGCTTAAGAAAAAGAAAGCTGAAAAAATAATTTTAGAGTTACTCGTTTTCTTGAACTAGGTCAATGCAAATGACCTACCCCCTGTTATAGATTTGTATTAGAAATTAATCAAACAACAATTCATGAATAGGAGCGAATTTATTAGAAAAGGAATTTTAGGTAGTACCGTGATAGCATCTGCAGGAAGTGTTCTTAAGGCCGATGCCGCAGTTACCCAAAACGCTGACACTTTAAGATTCAATCATATTCCGAATACAAAATCAACTATTATGGCTAATACAGTATTGCACAAAGCAGAAACAAGAGGCGTGGCAAATCACGGATGGTTAAACTCTCATCATACTTTTAGTTTTGCTAACTATCATAATCCAGAGAGAATGAAATTTGGCGTTTTAAGAGTACTTAATGATGACGTGGTGAGTGGTGGAATGGGCTTTGGAAGACACCCTCATGATAATATGGAAATCGTAAGTATTCCTTTAGAAGGAGACTTAGAACATCAGGATAGCATGGGAAACACCACCGTTATTAGAAAAGGAGATATCCAAGTAATGAGTGCTGGAACGGGTGTAACACATAGCGAATACAATAAAAATAAAGGTGAGGCCGTAAAATTTCTTCAGATATGGATTTTCCCTAACAAAAGAAACGTAACCCCGAGATACGACCAAATCACACTGAACACAGCCGATAGAAGAAATAACTTACAGCAGATTCTATCTCCAAACCCTGAAGACGAAGGTGTATGGGTTCATCAAAACGCTTGGTTTCATCTTGGGAAATTTGACGAGAATTTTGAAACTAGCTATAATTTAAAAGACAAAGCAAACGGTGTTTATGCTTTCGTATTAAAAGGTGATATTACCATTAACAATCAAGCTCTTAAAACAAGAGATGGTTTTGGAATATGGGATGTAGAAAAATTAGATATCAAAGCGACTAGTCAAGATGCAGAGGTGTTACTGATGGAAATACCGATGAGTTAATTCTGCTGGAATATCGGACGCCATCCAAGCGAATGACATCATAAGTATATGGAAAAGCGGATTTAGTGGTCATAGCAAGAGAGCAATTACGAAATCCATATTTCGCTATAAATGCTGCACAAGAACTAAATCTGGAGCACGAAATACCTTGGCATTATAGAAAGAGCTTTATAACCCGCTTTATGCATTAGGCAATTTCCCGATTTTATCGGGACCTTAGCTAAATTGCTTCCCATCGGCAAGCTCAGTATAACACAAATCAGTTCACGTCCGTCAGGCTCAGTGCAGGCGTAAACCTAATTAAAGGAAATCATCATAGCCCTGCTATGCCAATTTCCTTTAATTGTCTGATTTATTGAATTTTAACTATTCATAACGATTCCCCAACGCATAATCTGGGTTTAAGAATAAAGCTTGGGCAAAAGCCTATTTATAATAAGCATGAATAAGCTTTTAAATCGAGAAGCTTTATAGATACTTTTAGGTGGAATTAGCATATTTGTAGCCTGAAATAGAAGAACAAAATAATATTTCAGACCAATTAAATAAAATTCAGCCGTAGCGTTAATAAAATAACGTTGCAAAAAAATAAGAGACTCTGTATGATTATAGAACCAAGAATGAGAGGATTCATCTGTTTGACATCCCACCCAAAGGGCTGCGAGCAGGGGGTATTAAACCAAATAGCTTACGTTAAATCTAAGAAAGAGATAGAAGGACCTAAAAAAGTATTGGTCATAGGAGCTTCTACAGGTTTTGGTTTAGCTTCTAGAATAAGTAGTGCGTTTGGCTCTAAGGCTAGCACCATCGGTGTGTTTTTTGAAAAACCACCACAGGTAGGAAAAACAGCATCACCAGGCTGGTACAATAGTCTTGCCTTACATCAGGAAGCAGAAAAAGAAGGTCTTTACGCCAAAAGCGTAAATGGAGATGCATTTTCTAAAGAAGTAAAAGACAAAACCATTGAACTTATCAAAGCCGATTTAGGCAAAATTGACATGGTTATTTATAGTTTGGCTTCTCCTGTAAGAAAGCATCCAGATACAGAGGTGCTTCATCGCTCGGTGCTAAAGCCAATTGGAGGCACTTTCACCAATAAAACCGTGGATTTCCATACAGGAAATGTTACAGAAATAAGCATTGGCCCTGCAAGTGAGGAAGAAATAGAAAACACGGTAGCCGTAATGGGAGGCGAAGACTGGGAAATGTGGATAGATGCTTTAATGGCTGCAGACGCACTTTCAGAAAACGCACTAACCGTAGCTTATTCTTATGTTGGGCCAAGTTTAACAGAAGCCGTTTACAGAAAAGGAACCATTGGTAGAGCCAAAGACCATTTGGAAGAAACGGCTTTTAAAATCACCGAAAAACTAAGCTCTACTGGAGGTAAAGCCTACGTATCTGTCAACAAAGCTTTGGTGACACAGGCCAGCTCCGCCATCCCGGTAATACCACTTTATATTTCACTATTGTATAAAGTGATGAAGGAAAAAGGTATTCATGAGGGTTGTATAGAGCAAATTCACCGTCTTTATGAAGACAGACTTTTTGGTGAAGGAACTCTACAAACAGACGAAAAAGGCAGAATAAGAATAGACGACTGGGAAATGAGACCGGACGTACAGGAAGAAGTGGCGGCACTATGGTTAAAGGCCAATACCGAAACTTTACCTGCTTTGGGAGATTTGCCAGGCTATAAAGAAGGCTTTCTCAACCTCTTTGGCTTTGGTTATCCAGAAATCAACTATGAAGACGAGACGGAAGAAAATTTACAGATAGAGGGGATTTAATAAACTGATTTGGAATCACAATTTCTAATGAGGTTACATTTCAAAATGAAAATGAAAGCATTCGGATTTTTTATAATTTTATTGGCTATTTTTTCTTGTGATAAAGACTCAGGACTAAGTCAGCAAGAAGAAGCCCAGCAACTGCAAAATCAGTTTACAGCTATAAAAGCAATGGCAGAAAGCGTTACCTGTGAAAACAGCTTCACTTGGGCATTTACAGAATATGGAAACAAGGCCTGTGGTGGACCTCAAGGCTACATAGCCTACTCCAAAACCATAGACTTAACTCTTTTTCTTTCTATGGTAAAAGCACATCAAGAAGCCGAAAAAGCCTTTAACACTAAATGGAGTATCACAAGCGACTGTTCCATTAGTACACCACCAGAAGGTGTAAAGTGTGAGGGTGGCAAGGCCGTTTTGATTTACGATATAAACATAGATTAGACCGTCAAATTTTTTAGTTAACAACCCATTTCAAAAACAAAAAATGAAAATTTTAGCGATAGGCAAAAACTATGTAAACAGTGCTGAAGAAATCGATGCCAATAAAAATGGCCATCAGATTATATTTTCAAAACCTGAATCCAGTTTAGTAACACGCAACAAAGACGTATCGTATCCATCTTTCACAAAAGACCTGAGATATGAGGCAGAACTGGTTATTAAAATAGGTAAAACAGGTAAAGACATTAGTGAGTCCGAAGCCAACTCTTATATTTCGGAAATAGGAATAGGGATAGATTTTACGGCTAAAGACATCTTTGATGCATCTAGAGAAGGAAAGGGTCCTTGGGATTTAGGTAAAGGTTTTGACGGTGGTGCACCCTTATCTACTTTCAAGCCTATTGCAGAATTTACCGATTTAGGCAATATTAATTTCGATTTGAAAATCAACGGTAAAGAGCTTCAAACAGGTAACACCAGTTTGATGATTTACAACTTTGCGGAAATTATAGCCTTCGTTTCTAAGTTTATGACCCTCTATCCAGAAGACCTTATTTTTACAGGAACTCCAGCTACGGGTACAGGTCAAATACACAAAGGAGACCATTTGGTAGCCTCTATTGAAGGCCAACCGCTGCTAAACTTTAAGATGATATAATCACAAAAAAAGCGGTGCCAATGGGTACCGCTTTTTTATACCCCAAGGTTGAGTATATCAAAAATACCTTTCTTTTAAAATATTAAAATGGTGCTTTTGATGGCCGATAGTGGCTTTTAGAAAGCCTTCCACACTTAGTTCATATTTCCACACCTTACCCATAAGTGCTAGCTGTGAATCGGACAAAGAGGATATAAAACTTAAAGATGCCGCTCTTACATTTTTAAAATCGGTGCAAAGGCTCTCAAAACTCGATTCATCAAATCTACTATTATCCACCATCAGGTCTTGGTCATAGCCAGACAAAAGTGTGTTGTCTTTTCTGCTAAACCTCAAAATTCTATACATCATAATGCGTTCGTGGTCTGTTATATGACCCACTATCTGCTTGATGCTCCATTTTCCTTCTGCATACCTAAAAGAAGCATGTTTTTCACTTATGGTATCCAAAAAAGTAAAGATGTCATTTGAAGCAAAAGCCTCTTTAAAATGGCCTTCACCAGTAAGTTCTACATAATAAGGAAACCCATCATTTACGATATGCTTCATATAATCGAGTTTTATTATTTAAACAGTTCCATTAAACTCACGGTTTATGTTTACGCTAAACCAATTGAAAACGAGTAAAAAGAAATTTAGCACTCAGCGTTGCCATCACATTCATGGCCAAACCAATTAAAAAACCAGCCCCTACACCCATAGTAGGAATAAAATAAGCTATGGAAATAAGAAAAACAGAGAAACCAATAACACCTGTGTACATGCCTACCAAAGCTAGTCTTACCTGATACATGCCTTGCGTATAATGTGTAAAAACAGCTAAAGTAGCCGTCATGACAGGAAATGGCGTTAAAATACCACTCCAATTTGGCCCTAAAAGCTCTGCAAAATAAGTGATGGTGAGCACAAAAGCAGTTATCATGATCATGCGAAGGGGAATCTCAAAACGAATATCTTTAGGTTCTTTTTTTCCTATTCGCTTTACAACCGGAAAGTTCGTCAAAGACAATACACATAGACAGATCATCACTAAAAACCATCCTACTACTGAAATACTATTGGTATAATTTCTAAAAAGTGAACCTACCAACATATAAGACAACATACCAGAAAGCAGACTAAAAAAGGCAGAAAAACGCTGGCCCATCACGATATAAGTCATACAGAAACTTAACCAACCTATAAGTCCAACATAAACGCCTGGAATGGCTTTCATCATAAAGACCTCGCCTTGTTCCATGCCTATAAAATAAAGAATGGCACCTCCGACCCATGGCATACCCGCAATAACACCACCTATCACATTTCCCCATTTTCTAGCTGCCAATGTTACACTGGCAATTATCAGGGGCATCATTATTATCTTAAGCCAAAATGAATCCATGCCACAAAGATGAAAGTAATGATCTGATTTACAGAATTTATGGTTTTAAAAAAGTAATTCCATTAATGATATTATACTAAATCTTAGAACATCATTATTTAAACCCGGTATATGCATTGGAGAATCGTAATGAGTTTTTAAGTGGAATAAATCAGGCATTTAAAGGAGATTAGCATAGCGGTCTACCCTAAGCTTGTCGAAGGGTTCTGATGACTAAATTTAAGTGCGTTTACGAACTGATTTGAAGCAATTTAGCTACGGTCCCGATAAAATTGGGAGATTTTCTAATGCATAAAGCGGGTTAAAGGAATTTACAGGAAAAATAGTCGCCGCTAAGAAGGCTAGAGTCCAATAATGAATTTCATTTCAGTAGACATAAAATCTTTAAGGTTAAAATATGCGAACTTCTAAAATGAAAACATAGAATTAAGCTTAAATTTGACTCGGAAAACCCTAAGCATTATAAGGCAAAGACTGCCATATACTAAAAAACCTATTTTGAAACCTATCATCATCGTACTTGCATTCATTTTGTTCTCTTGTGACAACACGTCGTCTAAAAAAGCCACTGTGGTCAGGGAAGAAACAGCACCTATTTTTCAGGAAGAAGCTCCCGTTCCGGACGATAAAATAGCCCTTAATTTCATCAATAATTACGTCAAATTCTGTAACGAAAACTCAGAGACCAGTCTGGTGGATTGGGTAGAACGCCAATCTAACGTTACGGAAAACTTCAAAACTGAGGTGAAAAAACTTATGGAAGAAGTGGACCCAGAGTTTGGTTTAGGCTTCGACCCTATTTTTGATGGGCAAGATTACCCAGATGCTGGATTTGAGTTAGAGAAAATCGAGCCTGATGCTGCCTTTATTACCGTTAAAGGAAAGGACTCTTCAGAAGATTTCAAGCTAAAAATAAAACTGGTACAGAAAGATGAAAAATGGCTGGTAGATGGCTCAGGTGTTATAAATATTGCCGGAGAAGACAGAATAAAGCGATAAGACCACCGATAAACAGAGATTGTATCCAAGTCGTAAACTTTCCTGTTAATAACCAGCCATCTATCAACAAAATAGGATTGGTTTATGGGTGTCACGCACACCGCATATTTGGTATGTGACAACCCAAAATTTAACTTGGAAAACAAATAAGAAGATACCAGATACAATTGAATCGATGAACATACAGTTAGCCCAAACTTAATATTATAAGTTTCAAAAAAAGCATAGATTCGTCTTTGCTTTTTGCATTTAAAACGGGTGTGTTTGGGATGAATTAATTACCTTGGATTATAACATCTTCAAAATATGAAATACGCTTATACCATTCTTTATGTAGAAAATGTGGCAGCCACCATAAGCTTCTATGAAAATGCCTTTGGCTTTAGTCAGAAATTCATTTCTCCCGAAAAAGACTACGCCGAACTAATATCCGGTGAAACCACGATTGCCTTTGCCTCCTTGGTCTTAGGAGCTGCTAATTTCAAATTTGGATTTGAAAGAATATCAGACGCCGCCAAGCCTTTTGGTGTAGAAATGGTGTTCAGCACAGAAAACATTGAGACCGATTTTCAAAAGGCCATAGACGAAGGTGCGAAATTGTTTGAGCCTATCGAAACAAAACCGTGGGGACAAAAAGTGGGGTACCTCAGAGATAATAATGGTTTCTTGATAGAAATTTGCACACCCATGAAAGGCTAAAACGTCCCAAACAGCTCTGAGCCAAGATTTGATAATAATTCCTTAATGTTTTGTTGCATATGTAAGCCGGATAGCCTGTTAATTTTGCAATCTAGTCATAAGAAATCAGAAAGTAAAAATAGCCACTACCACCAGTATTTGAGGGTTGTTTACAGACCATCAAGAAACATTAATGAACTTTCAAAGTTTAGAAATTTAAGAAGACACTACATCCACACAAAAGCTCCTAAAAAAGAACATCATCAGGGTAAGGCAAAAGCCACATAAAAGTCTCCTGATTTTGTTTTTAGCTTGCCACCACCACAAGCTATCACCACATATTGTTTACCATTTACCGCATAAACACTAGGAGAGGAATAGCCCGCTGCTGGTAATTTAGCTTGCCAAAGCAGCTCGCCCGTTCGTCTGTCAAAAGCACGAAACATTTCATCTTTGGTGGCTGCAATAAAAATGAGATTTCCAGCCGTAACGGCAGGACCACCGTAATTATCTGTTCCCGTGAGCGGTATTCCTCTGGCGGTTAACTCTGGATATTCTCCTAATGGCACTTGCCATAAATGCTCTCCAGAATGCATATTAATAGCGGTCAGCGTACCCCATGGCGGATTACTCACAGGGTAGCCATGACTATCATACCATCTATTATAACCCGTACCTACATATTCTGTTTTGGTATCCTCAGAATCACTTTTCACCGTTTCGTTTTGACCGTTCAGATAGTTCAAAATAGCTTTTCTTTCGGTATCAGAAATCTGAGAAAAAGAAGGCATTCGTCCACGTCCTTTTTTAAGAATTTGATAAAACTTATCGGTTTTCATCCGCTTCGTAATATTCAAAATACCCGGAATCGTTCCGTCCTCATTTCCTTCGGAGTTTTCACCATGGCATGTTTGGCATTTTTGGGTATAAAGCATTTTCCCTGTACTTTGTCCAGCTTGTTTGGTTACCGGTCTCAAACTGCTATAAACAGGATTCTGCTTGGCAGGAATGTACATCACTGCGTTTTCATCCACGGCAGCTCCACCCCACTGGGCACCGCCATCTGTTCCTGGGTAAAATATGGTTTTCTTAAAACCTAATGGAATAAAAGGCTGACCAGAATTGGCATTCCGCAGGGTATCTCTTATTTCTTCCTTATTTTCTGCCAAATAACTGATGTCCTTCTCTGTAAAACTTTGGCGTGTAAATGGTGCAGGGATAAGCGGAATAGGCTGCGTAGCAGCAGCTTGTTCTCCTGGAATAATAGAATTAGGAAACGCCCTTTCTTCTATAGGAAAAATTGATTTTCCTGTTTCCCTGTCGAAAACAAAAACAAAACCCTGCTTACTTAATACCGAAACTACATCTATCTTTTTCCCGTCTTTATTTATCGTAAAAAGGTTTGGCGGAGCAGGAATATCTCTATCCCAAATATCATGATGAACGGTCTGGAAATGCCAGAGTCTCTTTCCTGTTTTAGCATCTAAGGCAATTAAACAGTTGGCAAAAAGGTTATCTCCCTTTCTGTTTCCACCATAAAAATCGAATGCCGCTGAACCTGTAGGAGCAAAAACAATTCCCCGTTTTGCATCAATCGCCATGCCCATCCAGTTATTTGCTCCTCCCAAGTTTTGGTAGTTGTCTTTTTCCCAGGTCTCATAACCGTACTCTCCTGGCTTAGGAATGGTATGGAACGTCCAGATTAGTTTGCCAGAAATGGCATCAAATGCTCGAATATCTCCTAAAAGTGCTGTAGCAGATTCCGCCAAACGACTGCCCACAATAAGCATGTTCTTATAAACCGCCACTGGCGTATTTACGGATAAATATTCATCGGCACCCGGCCTTCTAACACCATCCACCAGATAGATTTTCCCTTTTTTCCCGAATGATGTAATGGGCTGACCATTTTTAGCATTCAGGCCATATAAATAAGCTCCATAACCAAAGAAAATACGACTTTCCTTACCGTCTGTCCAATAAGTTAAACCACGGCTAGTCATATTAAATGTTTCAATTTGGATGTTGGTTTTCCAAATTTCTTGGCCTGTTTTTGCGTCTATCGCAAAGGCCTGAGAACCTGCAGAAACACCATAAAGCACCCCATCAATAATAATGGGGTTACATTGCATTTGGGTTTTATTGGTAGCAACATCCGCACCACCGGAAGCATATCGCCAAGCTTCCTTAAGCGTTTTAACGTTTTCGGTGTTTATTTGATGCTGACTTGAAAAATGATTTCTGTCATCTCCTCCATTATAACTTAACCAATCGGAATCTGAAGTAGGCCTTATGCCTGAAAAGAACAAAACAAGAACAGAGAGGATAAAGAATAGAGACTTTTTAGTATTCAAATCTTTGGGTTTAAGTAGTCTAAAAATAGCAATAATCCCACATAAATAGTTAGTGTTCTAGACGTAAAGTAAATATTGTCTTCATCCTTGTATACCCCTAAAGTTCAATATCTTGAAATCAGGTAAAAGCAACCTCATCTCACAGCACCGCATCTAGCCTAGAACATAACCCAACCCAAGCCCACCACCATGTTAGAAAATCAAAAGGTCAATATCAAAATCAAACTCGCCGCTCTTTGGACATCACTGATGTTCTGTTACGTATACGGCGACTATTTCGAATTCTATACACCAGGAAAAATGGATAGTCTCATAAGTGGAGACCATATGTTAGACAGCCCTACTAAACTATTCGCGGCCTCCATAGTGTTAGCCATACCCGCCTGTATGATAGCCCTTTCCATAATTTTAAAACCCAGTATTAGTAAATGGATGAACATTGTTTTTGGTGTGTTATATACCGCAATGATGCTTCTCATAGCCTTTAATAGTTTTACACCATGGCAGGCATTTTATGCTTTTTACGCCATAGTGGAAAGCATAATTACATTGATTATTGTTTATTTGGCTTGGCATTGGCCTAAGCAGCGTACAGATTATCAAGAATAGAATTAAATGCCTTCTATAAAGCCCAGTATCGAGAGGAAAAGACAGCATTTATAAATTTTTATTCTTACAGATATAAGCTAAAAATGAAAACCCATTCAAGCCCATTCTGGTCTAAAAATGGTTGTATAATTATGTCTCATAATACGCAAGAAAAACATGCCAATCTCTCCAGAATAATCCGTAAACACAAAACGTAATACCCGCTTAAGCCATCTATACTAAAACACTAAGTACTAGATTTTAGCAGTGCTTATGTTTGTCGAAAAAAAAACTTTGGAAAAGATATTTTTCCAACTACATTTATTCCTTAGTAAGAGGGATAAGCGAATGTCCATTTGCTTTAGAATGGCATCACTCCATACTTCGATGCTCCTAAATAATTAATCAATGTATATTTTACTCCTCCTAGCCTTTGTCATTGGCTACTTTTTCATCGCACTTGAACATCCTCTCCGTATTGACAAGGCGGCATCTGCCGTTCTTACAGGGGTCGTTTGTTGGGCAATTCTGGTATTAGGTCAAGAACAAATTTTTCAGACCAGCCTAAGCGAGAACTTCTTTGAAGAAAATATCATCCACCATCTCGGAGAAATAGCTCAAATCCTATTTTTTTTATTGGCCGCAATGACCATTGTTGAGTTAATTGACACCCACAACGGCTTTGAGGTGATTACCTCCAAAATAAAAACGACCAACAGGGTTAAATTACTTTGGATATTGAGCATCGTTACATTCATTCTTTCTTCTGTTTTGGACAATCTGACTACATCCATAGTACTGGCAACCTTGCTAAAAAAACTAGTTAAGAAAAAAGAAGACTTATGGTTTTTTGGAGGTATAGTGGTTATCGCTGCCAATGCAGGTGGTGCTTGGTCGCCTATTGGAGATGTTACCACCATTATGCTGTGGATAGGTGGACAAATTACAGCTGCCAATATTATTTCCAGTATTATTTTGCCGAGTATTATATGTTTAGCTGTTCCATTGATTATCCTTTCTTTTATCAAAAGTGGCAATGTGTCGCAGCCAAGCAAAACGGAAACAAACGAGCATGCAGTGCTTACCAATAAATTTGAATCCAATTTGGTACTATGGTTGGGCATAGCAGGTTTACTTTTTGTGCCTATTTTCAAAAACTTCACGCATTTACCTCCATTTATGGGCATGCTTTTTAGTTTGGGCGTGCTTTGGGTGGTAACGGAGTTTATGCATAAAAACAAAGCTGACAAACACCGTCAAGCCCTAACGGTGTCAGGTATCATCCGACAAGTAGACACCACCAGTATCCTTTTTTTCCTAGGAATTCTTTTGGCCGTGGCTGCTTTGCAGACCGCTGGGCATTTAAGTGATTTCGCTACTATCCTTGACCAAAATTTTGGTGATATTTATGTCATCAATGTGGTTATAGGATTAGTTTCATCTATAGTGGATAATGTGCCTTTGGTGGCAGGAGCCATGGGAATGTACCCTTTAAGCACATATCCTCCAGACCATTTATTCTGGGAGCTACTGGCCTACTGTGCCGGAACCGGCGGCAGTGTGTTAATCATAGGTTCTGCTTCTGGGGTGGCCATTATGGGAATTCTTAAAATCGATTTCATTTGGTATCTGAAAAGAATAAGTTGGTTGGCTTTAGTGGGTTATTTTGCGGGAGTACTTGTTCATTATTTTTTAAATTAAATTCTCATATATAAATTCCATCCTTAGGGTTTTCTGTGGAAACATTAAGAAGAAAGCAAGTCGGTGTTTGATTGAACGATTGAGACTTATTATGCTATTAAAACTATAAAAAAATGTTAGATTAGATTATAAAATCCTTGGATAGACTTAAAGGATATCAGCATATTAGAAACATTAATATCAACAATCATGACACTTTTTAAAGCCATAAATCTATTTCTTCTGACCTTACTCTTTTCTTTCACTATCGGATGCCAGCCAAAAGAAAATCCTAAAACATCATCGGCTGAAATTAAAAATAAAATCAAAACACAGGTTGACAGCCTCTATCAAGTCTATGAAAGATTTGATTATGATTGGATGGATTTTTATCAGGATGAGTTTACAGCCATTTATCCAGACGCTCCCATTGAATTGATAAAAAAGGACGCCTTTAAAGCACAATGGAAAGAGATCTATGCGAAATACAATATTCAGCTGATTGACCGGGGCGAGCCCACAATTATAGAAACTGACGATATGGCCATTTCTTATAATAGCTTCAATGAAATTTTCATTAATAAGGAAACCAAGGACACTGTTAAAAATCTTGGGACGTACATCATTGTCTGGAAAAGACAAGCTGACGATTCTTGGAAAATAGCATTCGAAACCTTACATAATATTTAAAACTTTATCTCTTGTTTACTTCTTTTGCAAGAAGTATTTTCCTGTATTGACGCTAATATCAGCAGGACTTATTTCTTTTATTTCGCATGATTCAGGGTGCTGGCATCAGGAAAATAAATACGCATTACCCCAGCTATTGCCTTGAAAATAGTGCGTTTATTAAACCGGAATTAATGCATATTTTTATGAGTAAATGAAGTGACAGCTAAGCAATAATTATAACCCGTTTAAATGAAAAGCCTGCTCAAAAAACTTACTTGGTACCTTTTTGTTTTATTATGTATCCTTATTGGACTTTATCCCTTAATCTACTTTTTTATTGATAGACGTTTTGGTTTGTTAGGTTCTAAGTCTCCAGAACTGTTAGCTGCCACTTTATGGAACGCGGCTTTTTATGTGCACATCCTTTTAGGCGGTTTAGCACTTCTCATTGGCTGGAGTCAGTTTAGTTTGAAGCTCAGAACACGGCACTTAATATGGCATAGAAGAATAGGGACCGTCTATATGCTTGCTGTCTTAATAAGTGGGTTCTGTGGCATTTATATAGGATTTCACGCAACCGGTGGACTTATAAGTCAAACGGGCTTTATCGGTTTAGGTCTAGTGTGGCTGAGCACCACAGCTATGGGGTTTAAAGCCATCAAAAACGGTAATGTGCTACAGCATCAAAACTTCATGATATACAGCTATGCCACCTGTTTTGCGGCTGTTACCCTAAGAATATGGCTACCCTTGCTCACCATTGCCTTGGGAGACTTCCTTCCGGCTTATCGTATCGTCGCTTGGTTGTGTTGGGTGCCTAATTTAATTGTCGCCTATTTCATAGTTAAGCTTAAAAACTAACACATTAATATTTACCTAAAGGCATCTACGGATAAAAGCCCTAAAAACCTCTTAGATTTAGTTCAAACTTTATATTGGAAACAGGTAACCGTATTATTAAAAAATAAAATCTTATGAAACTTGGATTAATCTTGACAGCATTTCTTTTTATTTCCAAATTTGGATATGGCCAGCATAATACTAAATCAACCCATGATAAGTATTTTAAAATTTCCAAAGGTTCGGCAGTAACTAATGCCTACAGAACCACTATATCATCTGATATAGACAGTACCTGGAATAAGTGGAGTGAGAAAGGATACTATTTCGGATTTGACCCCAAACTTACTCCAATGTATACCACTGTCGACGGTATTTTAAGTACACCATATATGATACAGGTGAGAGGTAATAGCATAGAAAAAAACAAAAAACGTTGGGGATTTCATGTTTTTGAAGGCTATGCCAGTGACGATAAATCGAGAATTACAATGCTGGTAAACAAACATTTTGAAGAAGGAAGACCTGTGGCTGAGATGTATTATTACAGCCCATTATGGGGACATTCAGATGCTACCTATAATTGGTTTCGCATTGGTTCTGACGTAAGACAACATTCTTTTCTTTTCGGAAGAGATAAGGCTATCTTTTACGGCTCTTTACAATTAACAAATACCTTATCCTTAGGGAAAATTGGCGTAGATAACATTAGAAAAGAACAACCAGAGGGTGATGACGAAACAAATTATAGCGAGAGTGCTAAGAATGTCAACTACAAATCACTAAAAAACAGTGATGATGGTACTATTTTCTATGATAAGGATAATCACATCGTCGTTATTAAGGTTGATGGAGAGTGGATGAAATTAAAGGTTGAATCCTTACCAAAAAATATCAATTACGATTTTTAGGAAAATGAAAATTGGTCAGAATTCCTTATTACGATTATGAAACCTGTTTACCAAAAGCCATGAAGACCTTAATTTAAGTATGCCCCGAACTCCCACTATCTAGCCCCTTAATCGCTAAATTATGCTGACATATTAAAATCAATTCGAGCTCAAAAAGACCTCGAACAGCAGTATCTTCCACAAATTAAACTAGCTTTAAAATGAAATGTTTGTATATAATGGCATGTATTTAACTTAAATAACGCTAGGATGACCTACATTTTAAAACAATAATGAGATGAATAAGGACAAAAGTGCCATTTCGGGAAAGAGCCTGCTAGAAAACCAAAGGGTGAATTTGAATTCGCTGAGACACAGTATCAGTCAACTGATTTACCAAGACTATCCAGAAATAGCCAAAGACGGCTGCATTTCTAAAGAGGAATTAAACTACTACAGAGAGAAATACCTGGTCCAAATCTTGGGTAAAAACCTGGAAGAAATAACAGAGCAAGAAAAAATAGTGATTCAGTCAATCACTAATCACACAAGGTTGACAGATAGCTCAAGCTTGGTGTTAAGTCAGCCTACTTTGGGTCAGCGAATTGCAGATAAGGTGGCAACTTTTGGCGGGAGCTGGACTTTTATCATAGCCTTCGGCTTCTTTATTCTGGTCTGGATTTGTGTGAACATCTACTGGCTAGCCAACAAGGGCTTTGACCCCTACCCTTTTATTCTTTTGAATCTCATTTTATCATGTCTAGCATCGATGCAAGCTCCGGTAATTATGATGAGCCAAAATAGAAAGGACGAGAAAGATAGAATTGAAGCAGAAAAAGACTATTTGATAAACCTAAAATCTGAATTAGAGATTAGGACCTTGCACGAGAAAATTGACCATTTGATGCTACATCAGCAGCAAGAGCTACTAGAGATGCAGAAGATTCAAGTAGAAATGTTAAACGATATTTTAAACAAGTGAGTCTTCGATATGATCAAAAGCATCAAATCTTAATCCTAAAATAATCATCCCATTTATATATATCACTTACATTCATTCCGCTCATCTTTGGCACCCCAGCTATCTAAACTTCTTAAAATGTTCTCAAGAGATTTCCCTCTCTCACTCAGCTCGTATTCTACTCTGGGAGGAACCACGGGAAAAACTTTTCTGATGACCAGGCCATCTTTCTCTAATTCCCGTAGCGTTTGCGTAAACATTTTATTAGAAACCCCTTTAATTTTCTTTTGTAAAATTCCAGAGCGTAAGGCACCGTCCAAAAGATGAAATAAAACCAAAGGCTTCCATTTTGTTCCAATTAAGGTCATGGTATAGTGAAGCGGACAGGAATTATCTTCTTTCATATTTTATTCTTAACTATCTATTAATAAGCTATTAACTCTTTTAGTATACTATAACACTTTTAGGTAAGTTATTGCGATTGGTGACAATATAGCCTTATTTTGTATTTCAAATAAAAATATATCTTATGAATTCAAATAAAAATTATCCAAAATCATTTTCACATATTGGAATTACGGTTCCTAATATTTCGGATGCCGTAAAATTCTACTCCGAGGTAATGGGTTGGTATGTTATTATGGAACCTGCCGTAGTAAAGAAAGAGAGCGATACCGCTATTGGAATAATGTGTATTGACGTTTTTGGTGATGATTGGGAGGAGTTTGAAATTGCACATCTGGCCACCTCAGACGGCATTGGAATAGAACTATTCTCTTTCCCTCATGGCGTGAAAGAAGCCCCCGAATTTAGCCCTTTTAATACTGGCCTATTTCACTTTAGTGTTCAAGACCCAAATATTGAGGAGTTAACTAAAAAGATAGTGGCATATGGAGGAAAGCAAAGAATGCCTATCCGAGAATATTATCCCAATGACAAACCTTATAAAATGGTTTACGTCCAGGACCCTTTCGGTATTGTTTTCGAAATCTATACGCATAGTTATGAACTGACCTATTCTTCTGGTGCCTACGCAAAATAAAACGCAGCAGGCTATTCCTATGGAGTGCTTAAGTCAAGACCATTTTATCCCATACCATGCATTAGAAAACACATGATTTATTAAGCTCTCAAGGCTAAAACCGTTTTCGGTCAATCTGTTAATATTCAAAGCTTAAAAACAAAAAAAAATCCAGCTGACAAATGTCAACTGGATTTTTAATTCAACCTATTAGGTCTATTTTTTAAGCTTCTGCATGTAACCATGCTTTTTTAGCATAAAGTGTTTCTTCGTCTTCCACCCTATCTGGATCTGGAACACAGCAGTCTACTGGGCAAACCGCAGCACACTGAGGCTCCTCATGGAAACCCATACATTCTGTACACTTATCAGAAACTATATAATAAAACTCGTCAGAAACGGGTTCTTGATCGTCTTTTGCATCGATAATGGTGCCATCACCAAAATCTACTTCTTCTAATGCCGTTCCTCCAGCCCAAGTCCATTCAACACCACCCTCGTAAATAGCGGTATTTGGACATTCCGGCTCACATGCTCCACAGTTAATACATTCGTCTGTTATAATAATCGCCATAGCAAATTGCAGTTCCGTTGTTTATTCAAATAAAGAACAAATATAAGCCTACAAAGTTTCAGGAGCTTAGTAATTTTGTAGCGAATAATAAAAAATGCAAAGCGGCATTAAAAAAATGACATTAGAAAAAAGAATAGTCCCATTTTCAAAATTAGGCGATTTTCTCACCTCAGAAGCAAATCAAGAAAATTTAAAGTATTGGGCTGCCCAGTGCAAAAACGAAAATGGCTGGTTTACGGAAGATAATGTCTTACTTTCTTTACAGAATATAGGAAAAGAATTTCTTAACAAAGCGGCTTTAGAGAGCTTTGCCTCTGGCATAATAGAAAACTCAGAGCCTAAGAAAATAGGGCTGGTTTCTGCAGGAAATATTCCCTTAGTGGGCTTTCATGATTTACTGTGTATTCTGCTTACAGGAAATGTTGCCTTACTAAAATTAAGTAGTTCCGATAGCATTTTAATGCGTAAAATGATCGCCAAGCTTATAGAATTTGAACCCGAACTAAATGAGCAAATAGTGATAGCAGACAGGCTAAATGACGCCGATGCTTTTATAGCCACAGGAAGCAATAATTCCTCTAGATACTTTGAATATTATTTCGGTAAAAAGCCCAATATTATTAGAAAAAACAGAAGCTCGGTAGCTGTTTTAAATGGAGCCGAAACAGGACAGGAATTAAGGGATTTTGGTAATGATATTTTCCAATATTTCGGTCTGGGATGCAGAAATGTCTCGAAAGCTTTTGTGCCGAAAGGCTATGATTTCACGCCGTTTTTCCAGGCCATAGAATACTGGAATACCATTCAAATTCATCATAAATACAATAACAACTACGACTATAACAAGTCAATTTATTTGGTAAATATGAACCACCATTATGATAATGGCTTTCTTCTAGTTACAAAGAGTGAGAATCTGGTAAGCCCGATAAGTGTTTTGTTCTATGAAGAGTACGAAAACGAGGCACAATTAAAAGAGATGCTAGAACAGCATGAGGAGAGTATTCAGTGCATTGTCGGCAAGAATCATATTCCTTTTGGCGGAAGTCAAACTCCAAGTATAAATGACTTCGCCGACAATGTAAACACGATAGAATTTTTAAATAACCTTAAATAGGACTAAAGATAGTATCTCTATAGTCTCTCATGGCCATTTTAATCACTTCTTTGGCTTCTTCCACACCGTAGTCATGTGCAATAACACAGTGCTTTGGCTCGTGTGGAAGGTTTTTATAAGTTAAGAAATAGTGCTTAAGTCTTTCCACTACGTCTTTAGGCATATCTTTCAAATCTTTGTATTCTCCATAGATATGGTCTCCTACTAAAACGGCAATAATCTTGTCGTCTGCTTCTCCTTTATCTACTAAACACAGTCCACCAATTGGTCTGGCTTGTAATAAAATATCTCCGTGTGGAATATGGTGAGAGGATAATACACAAATATCAAGTGGATCGCCATCACCAGCAGTTACGCCTTCGGCACCGCTATTTATCGCGTATTCCGCTATTCTTGCCCCGCAGTAGGTTCGTGGAATAAAACCATATAAAGAAGGAACAATGTTGGAATATTTTTGAGGTCTATCAATACATAGATACCCAGTTTCCTTATCGATTTCGTATTTGATAGTATCAGAAGGTACAATCTCAATAAAGGTATTTACAATATTCGGGGCATCATCTCCAATAGAAATCCCATGCCAAGGGTGTGCTTTATAAACAGGTTTCATTATTCTGATTTATTAATATTTTGCAAAGATAATTAAATAGATTACGCTATCACTTAAAACATCTCAATAAGTCATTTCAAAGCGAAAGTGCCCTATAAATAACTATACTTTATAGAAAAATTTCAAACCGCTCGTCTTGGAATCATACCAGTATCGTTTAAGCAAAACAGTACCGTTTAAACTATTTCGGCAAGACAAAAACAGCCCTTCAAGGCAAGATATAGGGAAGCGATTCCCAAAATCCATCTCTTTTACTAATGAGTCTGGTTTCTATCAATCCTCTACCCTTTTCTGGCTTCTTATAATCTATTGGAATGTAGAAATTCTTAATCAAAGTGCTGCCTTCCGGAAAATTAAAGACTTCCAGCTCATCATAATTAATTTTGCCACCCTCCGGGAGGACGACAAATCGGAATTTCTCTGCATAGTCTGTAAATAGAGGTGTTTTTAAAGAGTAAGGATACACACCGTTTGCAGGAACAAGCTCGCTCAAGATGCCTTTAAAAAAACCATAATCAGACAATTTCGTTTTCTCTTTTGCCATTTCAGACTGTTCGAAAAAAAAGAAAAAAGGAATTAAGTATAGCAGACTAAAAGTATAAAGTTTCATGGTATCAAATATAATTTATCAGCACCAATCAAGCGGGTTTAATTGAATTTTCGAGCAATTTAATGCATTATCGATAGCAAGCATTAATAAAACGCACTCGGCGAAAACGATTATTCGCTTAATAACGTATCTACCAAGATAAAGTAAGGCACTTCACTAATAACTTCTCCCAAGCCCACTATAATTTCATGAAAACCATTATTCAAACACCCACCGGAAACCAGCTTGTTAGTAATGAGTTCTATCGGAAATTGAACTTCACTCCTCTTAATACCAAGAGTTCAAATACCGTTTCAGACGGAAGGGTTGTTATTGAAATAAACCCAGAGCCTTTTGCCCGACTTGGTATTAAGCTTTACAAACCCTCATGGCAAAAGGAATTAGAGGCTTTGAAAGAAATTACCGAGATAAACGATTTAAAAAAAAACTATTCTTTTGTAACTCCCTCTGGGATGTGGGTTTACCTGATTGAGAAAAAACTGAAGCATCCAATGCTAGAAAATTTCAATTTGTCTGTATTAGGAAACAACATGGGCATAAGTTTAGAGAGTCCGAATCTAGCACTATCCACCAAGCTTTTTGATATTATTGGCTTTGAAGTTATCTCCGGTTCTGTAAGCGACAGTTGGGTTTCTTTAAAGAATGAAAACGACTTGAAAATTAGTCTGATGAGTCCTTTTACATGCCCTCACTTATTCTTCAACCCCTCGCTTACCTTCTTTAATGGTAAAAATAACTTAGATATTATCAAGAAGATAAGAACGCTCCAAATCCCCATTACGGAAGAAATCACCGCGTTTAACGCAGAAGGGAAAGTGGATAATATTATCATTAGAGACCCTGGAGGCCTAGGCTTTTTTATTTTTAATGACTAAAGTATGTTGACTTTAATAGCCTTTTTTATTCAAAAATACCAGTAGGCTCATCGTCAAAACTCTTGACGTTTTTCTCCTTCCAATACGCCTTGATGCCATCCCTGCCCTTGTTTTCTGCCCATTTTTCTAGGACGTCTCTTTCTTTTTTAAAATCCATAAACGGCACGGCAAAACCACAGGAAGTCTGTACCATTTCCACGTTTACTTCGTAAAGTTGTCTGGCTCCGTTGCTCACTGGAAATAAAGCATTCCGCTCATCCCATCCATCGTCTCTTTCGTGATAAACCTTGGTGGTACCATAGCAGCGAAGAATCATAGGTTTGCCCTCAAAAGCACACCACATCAGCGTCATTCTATTCACTTTTTGAAGATGTGCTGCAGTTTCGTTTCCGCTACCAGTAAGATTTCTCCAAATGATTTTATTTGGTCCCAATACCCTTAATGAATCTCGCCCTTTTGGAGATACATTCACTTTTCCGTCTGTCATAGCGGTACCCACAAAAAACATATGCTGAGCTGCTATAAAAGACTTTATTTCTTCTGAAATTTCTGGGTGTACTTTTGCCATGGGCATAAGATTAATGAGTGACTGAAACAAAGTTAAGGTCACAGCTTTAAAATCTTTATCGTATTTGGTTCAAAAATCAGCTTTTACTGAATGCTAGTTTAGCACCCAAAGCTAGGAACAGCCCTCCCGTACTTTTGTCTAGCCAGTATTTTATCTTAGGATTACTTCTAAAACTGCCAGAAAGTTTGGCTGCAAAAATGGCTACCCCTATACACCAAATGGCACCTGTAAAGAGAAAAGTAAAACCCAAAAGCAAGAAAGGTATAGCGTTATCTGCATATTCTGAGTTTATAAATTGTGGTAAAAAAGCCAAGAAAAATAAGGCCACTTTTGGATTCAGCAAATCTGTAAGTACACCAGACCAAAATACTTTTTTCAGGCTTTCTGTTTTCACTTCTTTCGATTCTATGTTCATTTTACTTTCCTTTGAAAGCAGCAGTTTCAATCCTAAAAACACCAAATATGCGGCTCCTAGATACTTTACTACAGAAAAAGCTAAGGCAGATTTTGCCAGTAAAATGGATAAGCCAAAAGCCGCCATAATACAATGAATGAGGGCTCCACCCAAAATGCCCAAAGCAGAATAAATCCCGGATTTCTTGCCTTGAGAAATACTCCTTCCAAGAATAAACATGGTGTCTGCTCCTGGAGCAATATTGACAAGGATACCACTCAATAAAAACGCCCAAAAGTTGATAATTCCGAACATAAACTAAAAGTTTTAAACCTAGATATTAGTATAATATTGTTTCTAAGATATTTCTAAAACCCGAAGCTTTTTAATAAGATTTCCCTCGCTTTGCAAAAGTCTTCTTAATGTTAAAAGAAATATTGGTTTGCTTCTAAACATACAAGAAAATAGCAAGCATTGATTCTGTTATCACACGAGACAGGGATTTAATCTTGGACGTCGATTTGTTGATTTGCATAAGATTAAGTTCATGTAAATTGGTTTTATTAAGCTAAAAAAATGAGTAGATTGAAGTTACAAGCAAACTATTGTATAGAAGCTCATTAGAACCATTTGACCCCACGAAATACAATGACACTTCTACAGACATATCACATTTTCGAACATAAAAAGAAGCTAAAATATGGACTTCTATTAGGTCTTTTTATGTTGATTATAACAAATATAGCTTTGGATTATGAGTCAGCACAATTTCAAAACGGGGCTTTTTACATTTCGGAGTCTTTACTCTTTAGCTCTTTTTGGGTACTGTTCCTTCCCTTTTTATTTATACTCTTGAAGCAGTCAAAGGCTAAAATGAAGCCCAACTTACTTCTAACGGGTTTAATAATTACCGTGCATTTAATTACTTATCCAGCATTGGTATGGGCTTTATCTAAAACTTTCTATAACCACACGTTTTCTTATGCTCAGACTTTTCATTTTGGATTATCGGCCTACTTGTTAGAAACCCTTATCATTTACAGCTTCGCCATTATTCTATTTAATGTTGACAAGATTAAGCTTCCCTCAGGTTCTACAACGCCTGAAAAAGTAATCACAACTAATAGCTTAAGTTCCCTCTTAATTTCCGACCACAATAAAAAGGTAATTTTGCCTGTAGGCGACATTTACTATTTAACAGCCAATTCGCCCTATGTAAATGTTCATGGCGTTTCAAAAAAATATTTGCACGCGGAAACGCTAAAATCCATTGAATCTCAACTGGACCACGATCAATTTGTTCGTATACATAAATCTCATATTGTGAATATCACAAAGGTGTTTTCCATTAAATCTCGTAAAAACGGAGACTACGACATTACGCTTACAGATCATACTACGCTGAGAGTAAGTCGCAGTTATGCTCAAGATTTCAAAACCAAGCTGGATAGTTCTCATCGTTTCACCGCAAATTAAACTCCACTCGCACCATTATATTAGAACACAGAAAGTTTATATCACGAGTTTTACACAAAAATCCCGACAATATGAACAGGTTAAGCTTTAGTAAATACTTTTTGCTTTCATGTTTTTTTTCCATGAGCTGTAATGGTCAAACGACTAACTTTTCGAAAGAAGCAAGTAGTAAAATAGTAGGCGGTGGATGTGATGGCTGTGAACTGATGTATATCGGAATGCCAAAAGAAATTCCTTCCTCAAACACCAGCCCTGCCTGGAATGAAACAGGTCAAAAAGTTATGATAACAGGAACGGTATGTCAGATAGACGGAAAGACGCCGGCACCTGATGTCATTATCTATTACTGGCAAACAGATAATGAAGGTTATTATTCACCAAAACTTGGTATGAATGAGCAGGCAAAAAAGCACGGGCATATTCGTGGCTGGGTTAAGACTGATTTAAATGGAAAATACACCATTAAAACCATTCGGCCAGCACCATATCCCAAGCAATTAATGCCTGCCCATATTCATTTGTCTATTAAAGAACCAGACGTCTCCGATGAATACTACACCGATGAAATCACCTTTGATGATGATAAATTTCTAATACCATATTTCAAGAAATATCCTAAGGAAAATCGTGGTGGAAATGCAGTCGTAAAAGTACTTTTAAAAGATAATTTACAAATTGTAGAGCACAATATCGTACTGGGATTAAACATTCCAAATTATCCAAAAGAAAGTACGGTCAATAACATTTCAGGCTTAAACATTGGAGAAGCACAACCCTCCTTTACGCCTTTCCACGCCTATGGACCAGACAAAGGAACCAGAACCTGTCCTGTCTGTAAATACGGCCGTTATCACGGCATAATCTACTTTGTAGGCCATAATCCTAACTGGCAGGATATAAAAAAATGGCTGACTTTTTTAGAGATAGAAAGTGAGAAACGGAAAAGTTACCTGAAGGTCTATTTTGTTTACGGAAATGAAAAAAACTATAACCAAGAAGCACGACAATCCAAACTTGAAAACTTGGGTTCTGAGCTCCATCTTCAGCATACTGCATTGACTTTCGTACCCTCTTTTACCGACCATAAATCGGAAGCTCATCGCAATAAGATAAACCCAGACCGAGAAAATACTTTTATCATCTACAAACATGGAAACATCGTAGATAAGTATATTGACTTGTTAGCTTCAGAGGACAATTTCAATACTATTTCTGCTTCTTTGGACAGAACACAAGGAATTTATTTTGATTTGCCTGAGCCCAAACACAAATAGAATAACCTTAAAGTTCATAATCCTGAAGGCAACATTTTTAAGATGCATTCCTTTTGGCAGTTCAAGGAGAAAACAATGCATTTCACTTAAACCTTTCAGCAAAACTTGTTTGAAAACTCACTTGCTTTATGGCAGTAAGCGAATATTCCCAAAGGTGGCGAAAATGAAATTTGACTATATCAGAACTTAAATTTAGGCAGAAAATACTGAAAACCTAATCGTGACATTTCACTAAAAATAACCCCTTACTATGAGCTTAATGCTCCTAAATGAGATTGACTTCCATAAGGAATGTTCTTCATGTATATAAAAATCCCAGTATTAAATTTTAAGATTTTACTCATTTTAGCTCTGCCCTTTTTAAGCTGAAGGCATTTTGCTACCTTAAGCCTTTCTTGCACGCTCAAAAGATTCCAATTTAACCATGATAAGTTTAAGAACAGCACTCCTCAGTATATTCCTATTTTCGGCCTTTTTAATAGGCTGCCAGTCTTCAAACGAAACTGCTGAACAAACACCTACCAAGGTGGCTATAGATTCTATAGCCTACCAAAGCGAAGATTTAATTGTAAAACGTCTCTCAGAACATACTTATCAGCATATTTCGTTTCTAAATACCGACGATTTTGGGCGAGTGGCCTGCAATGGCATGTTTGTCATAAATAATGGAGAAAGCATGGTTTTTGACACCCCTTCTGATAGCAGTAGCTCAGAGGAACTAATAGCTTTTCTTTCCGATAGCCTAAAGACAAAAATTAGGGGAATGGTAGCCACCCATTTTCACGACGACTGTATTGGAGGAATAACTCAGTTTCAGGCAGCCAAAGTCCCCACTTACGCTTCTTATAACACCATTGCCCACATTGGCACCACTTTCTTAGTGCCCATTCATGGATTTGATGACATCCTTAAACTCAAAGTAGGCGGAGAAAATGTTTTTGCAGAATACTATGGTGAAGGCCACACCAGAGATAATGTGATAGCCTCTTTCCCGCTAGACAATGTCATTTTTGGTGGCTGTCTGATTAAGGAAGTAGGAGCTAAAAAGGGCTATCTAGGAGACGCAAATATTGCTGCTTGGCCAGAAACAGTGACCAAACTAAAAGCAAAACACCGGAATGCTAAAATCGTAATCCCGGGCCATGGTAAGCCAGGCGGTACAGAACTGTTCGATTACACCATAGAGCTTTTTCAATAATCTTATATTTCTATTTCGAAACGAAAAAATCAGGCATGTCTTAACAAGATATTGGTAATTAAGAAGGTAACTTCAACTTATTAAAATCTAGAGCAAAAAACTTAGAAGATTTTCATTTTTTTTAAACCTAATGAATGAGCAAACCGTTTATTCTTTGTCAACACAAACATGAAAAAGCTATAGAACATTTATAATGAACAGAATAGTAGAAATAGAAAAAGAGCTGAGCGACCTAAGACATCAGCTAAGAACGCACAAACTTTATGAAAACCTAAGAAGCCTAGAAGACATTAAAGTCTTTATGGAAAATCATGTTTTTGCGGTATGGGATTTCATGTCTTTGCTGAAAGCCCTTCAAATAAAACTCACGACTACAGAAATACCTTGGACACCGAAAAAGGATCCTGTTTTGGCCAGATTTATCAACGAAATAGTTCATGGAGAAGAGAGCGATATCAATGAATTAGGCGAAGCCAAAAGTCATTTTGAAATGTACTTAGAAGCCATGAACCAAATAGGTGCTAGTACATTAGAGATTGACAGGTTTATTGAACTCATTATAGATAAGGAGTCTGTCAGTGATGCTCTTGGAGCTTTAAAAATACATGATGAAGTGGCTAACTTTGTTAATTTCACCTTTAGGATTATTGAAACCGAACAGCCACATTTGGTGGCTGCAGCCTTTACTTTTGGTAGAGAAGACCTGATTCCAGATATGTTCATGGAGATTTTAAAAGGAGCGGATTCCAAGAACGAACACTATAATAAACTAACTTACTATCTAGAAAGACATATTGAGCTAGATGGTGATGAGCACGGTCCACTCTCCCTAGAAATGATAAGAGTACTTTGTGAAGAAGATTCTGAAAAATGGTCGGATACCTTTACGGTAGCTAAACAGGCCTTAGAGCAAAGAGTGAAACTTTGGGATGCCATTTCAGAACAAATTGAAATCAAAAGCCTAGTCTTGGGGTAAAGTTTTGAATAATAGCTCCAAATTTAAATATAGTAAACCTTGAAAGACCCATTTTTTACGGCTTTTGAGCACACTCCAGATATCCCGAACTTACCTCATAAGTTTACATACCCTTTTGATTATAAAGTAGATGACATTTGCCTTTTAGCAGCAAAAAAACTTCAAGAACACCTCAATAACCAGGCCGATTGGATTCATAATTTCGGCTTAGTGCCAGAAATAGATGGACCAGTCATTGGAAAGATGTTTGGTGTGATGGTGGTTGAAACACAAGAAAGTGAAATTGGTTATTTATCGGCTTTTTCTGGTAAACTAGCCGGTGGAAATAACCACGCCAAATTTGTACCACCCGTTTATGATGCTTTGATAGAAGGCAGTTTCCTGAATTTAGGTATGCAGGAGCTCACCAGAATGGGAGAAAACATCAAAAAACTTCAAAAAACGGCTTCTTATAAAGAAATCAATGATTTGAAAGATGCTCGAAAAAAGTATTCCCAGACACTTCAAAATAGGCTTTTTGACCACTATTTCTTTCTAAATGCTCTTGGAGAGAGAAAAAATATTCGAGAAATATTTAAGAATAATATCAATTGCAATCCGCCGGCTGGTGCAGGTGAATGTGCTACGCCAAAACTACTTCAATACGCCTTCCTGCATAAAATGAAGCCCATTGCCATGGCAGAGTTTTGGTGGGGCAAATCTCCTAAATCCGACTATTGGAAACATGGTGCTTTTTATCCGGCTTGTGAAGAAAAATGTCGACCTATATTAGGGCATATGTTAAAAGGTATTTTGGTAGACGAAAAACCCAAGCGAACCTAAAAAAACGACATAAAGTGTTAACAATCAATAACATTTTGTTTTAAAAATGTTAACATAAAGTATAGGGATCTGTCTTCACTTTTACGGTTTAACAAACCAAAACTTAAAGACATGAAATCAAAATTACTCTTTCTACTGCTCATCTGTTTCTATAATGGCTTCGGTCAGCTTGTCATTCAGCCTAATATCAAAATCCCTTTGGACAGTTTGAAACGAGTTGTGTTTCAGGACGCTTTAAACGATTTTCTAGAAGCGGCTCATAAAGGAGACAAAGACAATCCTTACCTCTTTGTGGCTGAAAAACTATCAACACAGCTACTTTTAGATGAAATGAAAGGCATTACAACTGAGAAGCTCTACCAACCTTATCTTTTAAATATGGTAGAGGAGCAGAAAGGCACCTATCTTATTCAGATGGCGTATTTACAAGTGCAAAATGGGGAACCTATTTTAAAGGCCAATTTACAATTGATAGCCCATCAGGAAGCCGACCACTTTAAATTCTCATCACCTCTAAAGAGAAACACCCTGCACTGGAAATCTAAACAAATTGAGAACAATACCTTCTACTATCAAGCCAATCTCAATTTTGAAAATACGCTGGCATATGTACATAAAACAGCGGAATTTGATACTAAACTGAAGATTCTTCAAAAAAATACGGCCATTTATCTTACAGAAAATCTAATAGACCTTTTGAAACTTATTGGTATAGATTATATGGCTCCTTATAATGGACGCACACACGGCTCTACCATGGCCTCACTGGATAATGATCAAATTATAATCCAAGGAATAGGCGACCCTAATTTCGAAAATTTTGACACTCATGATTTATGGCATGACAGGCTCGGTTTGGCGATAAATAGGAATAAAACCAATAGACCTGTGGATGAAGCCTGTGCTTATCTTTATGGCGGAAGTTGGGCTTATTCTTGGGATGAAATTCTAAACAAGTTTAAGGCTAAATATGCCTCTAAAAAAGACATTGATTGGAAGTACTATAAAGAAAATCCTGAGAATTTTGGGGAAAGCCAAGACAAGCATTTAATGGTTGATTATGTGGTAAATGCTCTTATTATAGATAAACTAGAAAAGGAAAAGGGCTTTGCTGTTGTTTGGGAATTGCTGCGTTGCGGAGCGTATCAAAAAGGAATGCAAATTACTACGAAACCTTAGAAAAACTTACTGGAACCAATCAAGATGTCTATTCGGATATGGTATGGGCTTTAATTAATTCTTCAAAATAATAATGGAATTAGTCAGGCATTCTAAGTCATAAATTCTATTTTTAAATAAATTTAATAACTCATGTTTAATCAAAGCTTCGAAACCTACTTTCAAGGTTTTGATTATGAGTGTTAAAGCAACAACCCAATCATTGAACCTATGACGAATATCAACAGAAGAAACTTCCTTAGAAAAACCTCACTTTCCGCAGCTACTATCACGGCGGGCTCACTCTTGGCTCAAGCCGCCGAGGCTCAAACAGCTAGAAAGTCTACCGCCCAATACATGGGGAATTTTGCAGCACCAAAGCTCCCAAAAATAAAAGCCGCATTTATAGGTGTAGGCTCCAGAGGACCTGGACATATGAAGTTTTTTGCTGAAATGGAAGGCACAGAAGTGGTAGCCATCTCAGATTTATATGAAGACAACGCCACCAAATGGGCGGCCAAAGCCAAAGAAATTGGTAAAGGTCAAAGACATAAGAATGTAAAAACTTACTTTGGAGCAGAAGATAAATGGAAGGTCATGCTCCAAGAGGTAAAACCTGATGTCGTTTTCATTGCCACCAATTGGAGTAATCATGCTCCTATGGCCATTGAAGCCATGAAACAGGGAGCTCACGCTTTTGTGGAAGTACCTATCGCTCTCACATTGGAAGAAATGTGGGAAATAGTAGATACCTCTGAAGCGACCCAAAAGCACTGCATGATGATGGAAAACGTCAACTATGACCGTGACGAACTCATGTTTTTAAACATGTGTCGCCAGGGTGTTATAGGTGAATTACTGCATGCGGAAGCCGCATATATTCATGAATTAAGGTTCCAAATGAAAGAAGAAGAACGTGGTACGGGTTCTTGGCGTACAGCTCACTATGCCAACAGAAATGGCAACCTCTACCCTACCCATGGACTGGGACCTGTAGCTCAATATATGAATTTGGGTAGAAAAGATGACAACTTCAAAAGCTTGGTCTCTTTCTCAACCCCATCTTTAGGTAGAAAGCTATACGCTGAGAAAAATTATGGCACAAACCACAAATGGAATAAACTAGATTATAAAGGAGGTGATTTAAATACCTCCATCATTAAAACCAATCTAGGCCGAACGGTTATGGTTCAATGGGACGAAACAAGCCCAAGGCCATATTCTAGATTAAATTTGGTGCAAGGTACCTCAGGCACGCTGGCAGGTTTCCCTACGCGTGTGGCTTTAGAAGGTGGTTTTCCGGGAGCTACAGAAAGTCACCACGAATGGATTGAAGGTAAAAAACTACAACTCCTTTATGACAAGTACGACCATCCTTTGTATAAAAGACTAAATCAAAAAACGAAAGATAGTGGGCATGGTGGCATGGACGGCATGATGATGTACCGAATTGTAGAATGTCTCCAAAACGGCCTTCCACTAGACCAAAATATGTATGAAGGCTGCCTTTGGAGTGCTGTATCTCCACTAAGCGAACGCTCGGTGGCCAGTGGTGGAGCACCTCAAAACTTCCCCGACTTCACAAGAGGAAACTGGAAAAACACGAGCCCATTGGCTATCATTAGTTAATATCCTATTTATGAAACAACCATTTAAACCATTCTATTGACCAATTATTAACCAGAATAAATGAAAAAAAGAGAATTTCTTAAGAGTGCCGCTGCTTTGGCGTCACTTACCGTTATGCCATCTGCCATTTGGGCAATGGACAAAAAGAAGACTTTAAGAACAGCCCATATTGGCTTAGGAGGCATGGGCCGTGCAGATTTAGAAGCCATAGCTTCTCACCCTTCTGTGGAAGTGGTTGCTTTATGTGATGTAGATACTAAAGCTTTGGATATGGTAAAAAGTACTTACCCCAATGCTAAAATTTACAAAGACTATAGAGATTTATTGAAAGAAATGGGCAAGGAGATAGACGCCGTAGTAGTTTCAACACCAGACCATAGCCACGCTCCCGCCTCTATGATGGCGATGGAAATGGGCAAGCAGATTTATTGTCAAAAGCCGCTTACCCACCATGTATCTGAAGCGAGAGCCATGAGCAAACTGGCGGCTAAAAAGAAACTGATTACTCAAATGGGTATTCAGGTACACTCTTTTTATGATTATAAATTAGCAACACTTCTTATTCAGTCGGGTATTATAGGTAAGGTTTCTACCGTAAGAGCATGGTCTCCTAAAAACTGGGGAAATGATGGCCCAGCACCTATGGGAAGCGATCCTATTCCAGCAAATTTAGATTGGAACCTTTGGTTAGGAACCTCTCCAGAAAGACCTTACAAAGAAGGTGAATATCACCCAGGCAACTGGCGTAAAATTATGGATTATGGCTGTGGTACTTTAGGGGATATGGGTGTTCATATTTTTGACACGCCGTATAACGCATTGGCATTAGATGTACCAAGAACCATCATAAACGATTGCCGCCAGCCTACAGGTTTTGGTTTCCCAGAAGAAAACAAAGTGACTTATGAGTTCCCTGGAACGCCATATACCGCCGAATCTCTTAAATGGGTATGGTATGACGGTGTAAATGCTCCACTAAGCCACCCCGATCTTGCTTTACCTAACGGCGAAGAATTACCAGACCAAGGTGCCATGTTCATTGGCGAAAAAGGCAGATTATTATTGCCGCATTTTATGCAATTACCAAGACTAATTGTTAATGGTAAATATGAAGAACTAGATCTTTCAGAGCTCAAAGCTAAAGGAGCTATTGGCGATGTTTTCAGAGATTATGATGTGGAAGGTAAAAGACATTACCACCAGTTTGTGGATGCCTGTTTAGGTAAAGATAAGTGCTCAGCACCATTCTCTTATGCCTCAAGGTTGACAGAAACTATTCTTTTAGGTGTGATTGCAGGAAGATTCCCAAATCAAACTTTACATTGGGACAGTGAAACTGCCAAATTTAAAGAAGAGGAGGCCAATGCATTTTTGGATGCTCCTTATAGAAAGTTTTAAGTCTTTTTTAATGCGTATTCCAAAAGAGGCTGCCTGCACTGGTAGCCTCTTTTTCTTTTACCAAAACAGCCCCCAAAGTCAAAGACTAAGGCGGCTGTGCTCTAAACTAAACTAATTAACTGTAAGAAATCATTAACTCGAATTAATTATTAGAGAATCATAACTCGAGTTTGTGGGAATTTTATCACTCCCACCCCCCACCTAATGCTTGATAAATACCAACAAAAGCATTCATTTGTTGTTTCTTGGTTTCTACCAACTCAAACTTGGATTCTAAGGCATCTCTTTGAGTCAATAAAACTTCCATATAATCTGCTCTCGCTGACCTAAAAAGTCGGTTTGAAATATCTATAGACTGCGTAAGTGCCTCCACTTCTAATGCTTTCAAATCGTAGCTCTTTTTCAGGTTATCAATTTTTGAAAGCTTATTCGCTACTTCAATGTAAGATTTGAGTAGTGTTCTTTCATAATTATAAATAGCCTGAATTTGAGCGGCATTTGCATTATAATAGGTCGCTTTAATCGCATTTTTATTGACCAGCGGACCAACCATATCCCCTATTAAAGAAGTCATTAAAGACTGAGGTATTTTGGCTAAGTAAAGCGGATTAAAAGCTTGTAAACCTAAGTTTGCCGAAATGCTTAACGAAGGATAGAAATTGGCTTTAGCCACTTGTATATCCAATTTAGCGGCTGCCAATTGAAGCTCAGCTTGCTTTATATCAGGACGATTTTGTAGCAATTCAGATGGTATCCCTGCATGAACTCCATCCGTGTTTAAATCGTTAAAACCATTAGAATTCCTGTCTATATGCCGGGGATATCTACCTACCAAAAAGTTGATTCTATTCTCGGCTTCTACTATTTCCTGCAAAATATTGAACTGAAGGCTTCTGGTACTAAAAACTTCCGCTTCAAACTTACGTACCGCCAACTCTGTAACACGGGTAGCTTCTTTCTGCATCCTTACTATTTTCAGGGCATTACTCTGTATCTCAATATTCTGTCTTACTATTTCTAGTTCATTATCTAAGGCCAGTAATTCGTAATAAGAGTTTGCTATTTCAGCTATCAGGTTAGTCACCATGAAATTTTTGCCTTCCACACTAGCCAAATAACGCGTAAGAGCCGCCTTTTTGGCATTCCTAAGTTTGTGCCAAATATCTACTTCCCAAGAGGCATAAGCACCAACACCAAAATCTGGTAAGGGGTCTGGCGTTTCTCTTCCTGGTTTTATATCAGTGGTAGCCTCACTAGAACCTTTGCTGGTATATCTTCCTACTTTATCAAAACCTGCTCCACCCCTAATATCCACAAAGGGCATATACTCCCCTTTTCTGGCCATTACTTCATTCTGTGAGATTTGTATCTCCTGTAAAATGATGTTCAGTTCCTGATTATTACTTAGGGCAGTATCTATGAGAGACGTTAGATAAGGATCTTGAAAGTATTCCTGCCATTTAAGCTTCCCAGAGTTTGCAGTATCCTGCGAGTCGTTAAAACTCGCAGGTATTGATTTATTGACATTCTTCTCCACCAAAAGTGGGGTTTTACAAGCTGTAAATGCCAAAGATAAGCTCGTTAAACCTATATATATTAACTTTTTACTCATTTGTGTCATCTTTTATATTTGTTAAACCTAAAAGTTTTTTAAGTTTCGCATTGGCCTTACGGATGTTGTTTAAAATTTTGCTTTCCTCTTCCAAAGACCTCACAAACTTCCCAGACAACGACTCATTTTCTTCATTTTTAATCAGTTGTTTACCATCCGCCATAGTGCCAAAAATGTAATACAGGCCTGGAATAATGATAACCCCAATAAGTGTCCCGAAAAGCATTCCACCCATGGCTGAGCCACCAATGGTTTTATTTCCAATGGCTCCTGCTCCATGAGCCATAACCAACGGAATTAAACCGGCAACAAAGGCAAAAGAAGTCATTAAAATAGGCCTAAATCGCACTTTAGCTCCTTCAATGGCCGCCTCAAAAACGGTCATACCTTGCTGCCTTTTTTGAACGGCAAACTCCACTATCAACACGGCATTTTTCCCTAAAAGACCCACCAACATTATAAGTCCAACCTGAGCGTAAACGTCATTGGCAAGACCCATTGCTTTTAAAAGAAGGAATGAACCGAATATCCCTACAGGAAGTGAGAATATTACTGCCAATGGCAAAAGGAAACTTTCATACTGAGCGGCTAGCACTAGGTAAACAAAAATCAACACCACCAAGAATACATAAATAGACTCATTCCCACGGTTAGACTCGTCATAAGAAAGTCCTTCCCATGCTATATCATAACCTTTAGGAAGTGTTTCTTTAGCCACTGTTTTAATGGCCGCTATGGCGTCTCCCGTCGTATATCCTTTTGAAGGCTGCCCTTGAATAGAAGCCGAGTTGTACATGTTATACCTCGTAATCTCGTTTGGTCCCTGCTTCTTCACTATTTTCATAAAAGAAGAATAGGGCACCATTTCACCGTGGTCGTTCTTCACAAAAAGATTAAGGATATCGGACGGAAGTCTTCTAAATTCTGGAGAAGACTGCACATAAACTTTGAAGAAACGCCCAAAACGAATGAAGCCTTGCTCATAAGTACTACCAATCAAAATATTCAGGTTTTCCATGGCATCGCCAATAGAAACACCTTTTTGCATAGCCGTTTGATTATCTATTTCTAACTCATATTGAGGATAATTGGCAGCAAAGAAAGTAAACAAGCCACTAAGCTCTTTGCGTTTTTCTAGCTCCGCCATGAAGTTTTTGTTAATCACATCAAACTCCTGATAATCCGTTGAGTTAGTTTTATCTAATAAACGCATGGAGAAACCTCCAGAAGAACCAAAACCTGGAACAGCTGGTGGCTCAAAGTACTCTACCACGGCACCTAAGTCCCTTGTTTTCTCTTCCAACTCCTCAATGATCTCATGCACCGTATGCTCTCGTTCTGACCATGTTTTAAGGTTTATCAAACATGTACCTGCGTTTGACCCTCTACCTTCTGTCATGATTTCATAACCTGCCAAAGAAGACACCGATTCTACGCCTTCTATTTCTTCACAGATTTTTTGAAGTTCCTGAGATACTTTATTGGTTCTTTCTAATGTAGCACCTGGAGGGGTTTGAATAATGGCATAAATAGTACCTTGATCTTCACCAGGTATAAAACCAGCAGGAAGAACTTTATTGACATAAACTATCCCAAAACCAAAGACTAAAAGAATGACAAATGTTAGTAATCGCTTGTTAACTATTAACCTCAATAAACTTACATATCGACCCGTAAGCTTATCAAAAGCTTTATTAAATTTGTCTAGTAGCCAGTCAATTGGGGACTTTTTCTTTGGTTTACCATGGTTATTTTTCAGAATCATGCCACACAATACGGGTGTCAATGTTAAAGCCACCACCGCAGAAAGAATAATGGCACTGGCCATGGTAATAGAAAATTGACGGTAAAAAGTACCCACGGGGCCAGACATAAATGCAATAGGCAAAAACACAGAAACCATGACCAAAGTGATGGCGATAATAGCACCACTAATTTCGCCCATTACTTTCTTAACAGCATTATAGGGAGAGAGGTGTTCTTCCTCCATTTTGGCATGGACGGCCTCCACCACCACAATGGCATCATCTACCACAATACCAATAGCGAGCACTAAAGCAAACAGCGTTATTAAGTTTATGGAGAGACCAAACAGTTGCATGACAAAGAATGCTCCTATAAGTGAAACGGGAACCGCAATGATAGGAATCAATGTAGAACGCCAGTCGCCAAGGAAAATAAATACCACCAAGGCCACTAAGATAAATGCATCACGAAGCGTATGTGTTACCTGCTCCATGGAGGCGTCTAAGAACTTAGAAACATCATAACTAATTTTATAGTCCACTCCTGGAGGGAATGATTCTTTCATTTCCTCCAGTTTACTCTTCACATCTGCTATAACCTCCGTAGCATTACTACCAAAATTTTGCTTAAGTACAATGGCCGCAGAAGGGTGCCCATCTAGATTGGAATAGATATCAAAAAACTCACTTCCCAGTTCTACCGTGGCTATATCCTTCAGTTTTATACTCTCACCTTCAGAATTGGCCCTAATAATAACATTGTCGTATTCTTCAGGTTTATTAAGCCTTCCTTTATAAGTTAAAACATACTCTAAAGACTGTGCCGCTATACCAGAACTTTGCCCAATTCTACCCGGACGACCAATGATACTTTGCTCGGCCAGAGCTTCCATAACTTCTTCTGCAGAAATACTGTAAGCACGCATACGGTCAGGATTTAACCAAACACGCATGGCATACTGTCTACTACCCAAAATCTGCGTTCTTGCCACACCATGAATCCTGTTTATTTCAGGGATCATATTTACGTTGGCGTAGTTGTACAAAAACTTCTCATCCAGGTTTTTGTCTGTACTATAAAGGTTAACGTACATCAACATACTCGGTTGAATGGGTGTGATGATCACACCTTCTCTTTGAACCAGATCTGGAAGTAAAGGCATCACTTGGTCAACCCTCGTTTTTACCCTAATTACCGCCAAATTGGGATCTGTCCCGGGTTCAAAAACTATCCTAAGCGTGGCCTCTCCTGCACTGGTGGCATCTGTGGCCATATAACGCACATCTTGAGTACCGTTAATGGCATTTTCCAGTGTTATCAAGGTGGATTGCACCAAAATGTCTGCACTTGCACCTGGGTAGGCAATAAATATATTAACGGTGGTAGGGGCAATTTCCGGAAACTGAGATGTCGGTAACTGCTTTATTGCTAGCGAGCCTGTAAAGAGAATGATAACCGAAATAACGATTGCCAATACAGGTCTGTGAATGATATTACTAAACATAATTCTACTATATTTTAATTATTCGGCATACAGACCTAAATCAGAAATCACAGCCTCAGGTTTTAAGAATTTAAATTCTATTTTTTGGTTTTCTTTTACCTTTCGCAAACCTTCTAAGAGGATTTTATCGCTTACCTCCAAACCTTCAGAAATAGCAAATAAGTGTGGCAGCTCAGCGGCGATTTTAATTTGTCTAGAACGGATAATACTATCTTTATCAACGACATAGACATAGATTTTATCCAAAACCTCAAAAGTTGCTTTTTGCGGAATGATAAGGGTATTTTTAAGTGGTTTGCTTACTTGTATATTGCCAGTTTCACCATGTCTTAAAAGCCCTTTTGGGTTTGGGAAAGTTGCTCTAAAGGCAATATTTCCAGTTTCATTATTAAAGTCTGCCTCTATGGTTTCTACTATTCCAGGGTAATCAAATGGCTTATTATTAGCCATCATTAATTTCACTTTTAGCATGCTTGATTTATCCAAACTAGCCTTATAATCAAGGTATTCTGCTTCAGGAACATTAAAATAGACCCACATTTTGCTATTATCAGACATGGTGGTTAGCAAATCACCTTCATCTAATAAACTTCCCTGTCTCACTTGGAAATGATCCATAATGCCACTGAAAGGAGCTTTGATTTGAGTAAAACTTAAGTGAACTTCGGCCATAGACTGTTCTGCCTTGGCTTTATCGAATTTGGCCTTGGCTAGAGCCAATTCATTTTTAGATACAATATTGCTATCAGCCAAAGACTTGGTATTCTGAAATTCTATTTCTGCAAAATTGGTCTCTGCTATAGCTTTTTGCAGTTCGGCTTTATACATGGCTGGCATAATCTGAAACATCATTTGCCCTTCTCTTACATACTGTCCTTCATCTACATAAATCTTTTGTAGATATCCTTTTTCTAGAGCTCGTAATTCAATGTGTTGAATCGAGTGTATTTGGCTGACATAATCCTTGGTAATAGTGGTGTCTTTAAGCATTGGACTTGTGACCAAAAATTTGGTTTCCACTTCCGCTTCTTTTTCCTTTTCTGAGTGGCAGCCTGTAGTGCAAAACAATGCACACAAGCTTAAGAGCATGAGAACTTTCTTCATTATTTAATTTAGTTTTAGTAATACGTATGAGGGGTTCTCAGAAAAGACTGAACGGAATAATGCCATCATATCTAATTCTTTAAGGCAGGCCTAAAAAGAATTTCTGAGAAAGAAAAAAATAGTGGGTGATCAGACTTTAGATTAAAAGTCCGATAGATTTTATCTTATATCTGGAAGACCTGAAATAAGAGATACTTGTTGTTAGATGATAGCGACTCACTGAAATGTAAGCCATTAGAAACACTTAAAGTAGAGGTAAAATCAGCTTTAAACACATAAAAAAAAGCAGTATGATAAATACTGCTCTCGCTATGATTAGAAAATGAAACTAAATCATCTTCGTCTTCTTCTTTTTCCTCAATTCCGAAAGTGTAATCTTCATGCCCTAAATGCTTCTTATCAGAAGAAAGAAGTTTAACCGTATTTTGGCTGGCATCTTGAAAAGTGAAATTACCGTAATCTGAAAAGCTTACATCATTAAAATGGCTATCTGTATCCTGAGAACTAAGTTGGACGAACCCACTCAGCAGGAAAACACATATAGGTAAAATAAATTTTATTAGCCTTGCCATCGAATGCGAAACTACCTCCGGATGTTCTCAACCACAAAAGGAAAATTATATTTTTATTCAAGAGCAAAGCCATAAACTTTTTAGAATCCAGTAATAAAATGATATAATCATAAATGAACAATTTGATTTGTTAAAAACAAAGAAAACGTCATAGGAAGGAAGACCAATTTATTTAGAGCTTTTTCTTCCAAATAGGCATTTTGGGCTATCTTGCGTTTATCATAAACCCTAGCATAATAAATACCATGAGAAGACTTTTTACACTTGTCTGTTTTTGCTTTTCACTTCCTATTTTAGCCCAAGAAAACCCTTCAATTACTTGGTGGAACCCTGCCAACAGTAATATTAAGGTGATAGAAGGACAAGCATGGCCAAATGAAATAGGAAGTCCTTATGGAAGACTCCCTGAAAAAGCAGAAAAAAATGTAAGCTCTGCCATCTGGAGTTTATCTAGACAATCTGCTGGTCTAATGATACGGTTTAGGTCAAACGCATCAGAAATAAAAGTGCGGTATGGCACAACCAAAAGCCAAAAAGGAGAAAAAGTTTTCGAGCTAAACCATATGCCAGCCACGGGTGTTAGCGGTGTTGATTTATATGCCATAGACGCCGAAGGCAAAGAAATGTGGTGTGCAGGTAAAAGGAGTTTTGGAGATACATGCCAATACGATTTCACCCAATTAAACCCAAACGATGCTTACCATAAACAAGGTAGAGAATATCGTCTTTTCTTACCATTGTATAATGAAGTTTCATGGTTGGAAATTGGTGTAGATGCTCAAGCTATTTTGGAGCCACTGGCAATTAGAAAAGAAAAGCCCATTGTCATTTATGGCACTTCCATAGCACAAGGTGCCTGTGCATCTAGACCAGGTATGGCTTGGACTTCTATTTTAGGCAGAAAAATGGACCGACCATTAATCAATTTAGGTTTTAGCGGAAATGGAAGACTAGATGCTCCTATCATTGATTTAATGACCGAAATTGATGCCAAAGTTTTTGTGCTTGATTGCCTACCAAACCTGATACCTGATGCATGGGAAAGAAGTGGGATTTATAAATCTGAAGATTTGAAAGATAGAATTATGGCTGCTGTTCGAGACTTAAGAAATAAAAGCAATATGCCTATTCTGGTGGTAGAACATGCTGGCTACACCGAATCCATGATAAACGACCATAGAAAAGACCAATATCAAACCGCGAACAAGGTTCTGAGAGAAGCTTTCCAGCAATTGAAATTCGAAGGAATTCAGGATTTATTCTATCTCACAAAAGAAGAGATAAACTTAGGATTAGATGACATGGTGGATGGTACTCATCCAACAGACTTGGGCATGCAACACTATGCCGAAGCTTATGAAAACAAGCTCAGAACTATTCTTAAGGAACCTAAAGGTACATTAAGCACGACCATACCTGTCACACAATACAGAGAACCGGGTAATTACGATTGGGAAAAACGCCATACAGAAATCTTAGAAATAAACGCTACGGCTCCTCCTAAATCCATTATTCTCGCAAATTCTATCATTCACTTTTGGGGAGGCTTACCTCGTACTAAAGTGGTGAGAGAGGAAGCTTCTTGGGAAAACATATTTACACCAGCGGGGGTAAAAAACTATGCCTATGGTTGGGATAGAATTGAGAATGTTCTTTGGCGAGTTTACCATGGGGAAATGGACGGTTTTGCTGCTGAAAATATTCTGGTAATGATAGGCACCAATAATTTACAATTAAATTCAAATGAGGAAATAATTATTGGTCTTAAGTCGCTGATAGAAGCCATTAAAGTGAGACAGCCAAAATCAGAAATAAGATTAATGGGCTTATTACCAAGAAGAGCCTTCGAAAGCAGAATAGAAGACCTCAATGTTTTGATGGCAGCTTTAGCGGGAGATTTGAATGTGAAATACGGTGATTTGGGAAGTGAATTCTTAAATGACGATGGCAAGATAAAGGAAGATCTGTTTTCAGATGGCTTGCATCCCAATGCGGCGGGATATCTAATATTGAGAAAAGGTATGCAACCATTACTCGGTATTTAACATTACAGTCAAAAGAACTTAATTCGGAAGCTTTTTGCTCCTACTTTTTACCCATTATTTATTCATAAAAAAAGCTCGCTTTGTAAAAAAAGCGAGCTTCTATATATTAAATGTGCTAATTACATAGCAGCTTCTAATTTCTGAGTCAAAACGTGTTTAGGCACTGCCCCAACAATTTTATCTACCATTTCTCCATTTTTGAAAATCATCAAAGTAGGAATAGAACGTATTCCGAATTCCATTGGCGTGGCACTATTGGCATCAACATCCATTTTACCCACTATTGCTTGGTCTTCGTATTCACCAGCTATTTCTTCAACTACTGGTCCAATCATCTTACAAGGTCCGCACCATTCAGCCCAAAAATCCACCAAAACTGGTTTGTTTGAAGCTATTAATTCCTTAAAATTTGCGTCGTTTATTTCAATTGCTTTACCTGCCATTTCTTATTGTTAATTTGAGTTCAGCAATGTAACATCTATGTTCTTTGATTTAGTTCCAAAGGCATAAAATCTAATATGCATAAATATTTAAAATAGAATCATTCTATTTTATTCCTCAAAATACTTTTCCAATATAATGCATGGACTACTTCAGGAAATTTTAAGTCGCATTTGCTCTCGTTTTCTCCCTAATTAGCAACGTATTATCAAAATTTTTAAAAAATGAGACCATAAAATCCTTAAAAGAAAAGTCATATTGATGATATTTTAACACATTACATCAAAGTAATAGTCAAATAAGTATTACCAATATTACCATATTTTTTATTTAGTATTAATTAATTGTTAAATTATAAAGGCTCATTTAGCTTTGTAATAATCAGTATTTAAATAAAAACAAAGTAATGTCCAAAAATAAATTGGCCGAGAAAGCCTTAAAAGCATTTCTAAAAAGTATTAAAAAAATCAAATCCATTGACATCAAAAAAGGCCTTTCTGAAAGTGGTAAAGTTTTATCTAAGCTAACACTTGTAGCAAATTCAAAGAAAAGCGATTCTAAAAAGAAAAAAGAGTCTAAAAAGGTTAAGCCTGAAGCCAAAACAAAATCAAAAGATAAGTCTACTAAAGGTAAAACCACCGTAAAAAAAGTAGACCCAAAATCTAAATCGAAAAAAAGCGAGACAAAAGCTAAAATTGAAAAACCTTCTTCACCAAAAAAAAAAGTAGAAGAAAAGCCTAAAAGTGCCATTGTTTCAAAACCAACAACAGCCGTAAAACCTCCAGTAACGGTAAAGGCTGCAGCACCTAAAAAGGTAGAAGAGAAATTGACAGCAATGCCGGCTGCTACCGCCAAAATAGTAACAACCAAACCTGTTGTAGGAAGTACACCTAATCCAGGAAAAAAAATCGTAACCACAAGAAGAACGGCTAAAGTTGTGGTTGGTGATAACCTGAAATTAATAGAAGGTATTGGTCCAAAAATAGAGTCCTTTTTAAAGGAAGATGGTACCGATACTTTTGAAAAATTATCAAAAGCAAACGCTGACGATATCAAAAAAATGATGGTAGAAAAAGGAGGTACAAGATACAATGCAAACAATCCTAGAACATGGCCAGAGCAAGCAGCCTTGGCCGCTAAAGGTGATATGGAAGGTTTAAAAGCACTTAAAGAAGAACTAAAAGGTGGTATAAAACCAGCTTAAGCAAAACTTACATTCCCATCACCACAGAGTTCTAAAAGCTCTTGATAAACTTTTTTGTTAATGTCGATTTTTGAATTTCTACTGAATAAGTTCAAGTTCAATTGTTCGGCATTATCAAAAATGTTGAATTTTAGCTCAAAATTTCCAGGATGAGCATTGCTTACCGCTCTCAAATCTTGGATAAAGGCTTCATTTATTTTATTCAACTCTATTTTAAGGTTCACTTCTTTAAAACGTTGTTGCTTAATTTCAGAAAGGAGCTGCATTTCTTTGGGCTTAAATTCTAATTCATCCTCTCTATTCCACCTGGCTTGAATTTTCCCTCTTATAAATATAAACTGACCTTCCATCAGATAGTTATTGAAAGCCACATGGTCTTTTCCGAAAAGCATCATTTCTAAGGAACCTGCGTAGTCTTCCAGTTTGAAAATAGCAAAAGGGTTACCATTTTTAGATTGCCTATGCTGCACCATGGTTATCACTCCTCCAATGCTAAAATCTCTATCTCTATTTTCGGGAGCAATCAGGGTATCTAAGGGTTTACAAAGACTCATTTCTATTGAAAATTGGTCTAGCGGATGCCCAGAGATGTAAAAACCGACTACATCTTTTTCATACTTTAATCGTTCAATATTTCCCCATGGCTCTACCTTTTCGGGTACTGGATTGGCCACAGCTCCACCACCTGCGGCCTCACCAAAAAGAGAGGCTTGTGCAGAGTTTTTATCGTCTTGAATCTTATTGGCATAGCGAATCAGCATTTCAATGAAATTCCCACCTTGCTGATATTGAGCGAAATACTGGCTTCTATAAACATCTTCAAAACAGTCAAATGCTCCGGCGTAAACCAGAGATTCTAAAGTTTTTTTATTGACCGTCCTCAGTGTTATCCTGGTCATAAAATCATAAATATCTTTATAAGGACCATCCACTCTTTTAGCGATAATATCATCGACGGCAGCATCTCCACTTCCTTTTATTCCTGCCAGTCCAAACCTTATCTCTCCATTTTCGTTCACACCAAAACGCTTGGCAGACTCATTAACGTCTGGTCCTAAAACAGGCAAACCGAGTGCCCTACACTCCTCCATAAAGAAGGTGATTTTGTCAATATTACCCAGCTGAGAGGTCAATACCCCTGCCATGTATTCTGAGGGATAGTGCGTCTTTAAATAGGCTGTTTGATAAGCCACAAAAGCATAACACGTAGAGTGTGATTTATTAAAGGCATATTGGGCAAAGGCCTCCCAGTCTTTCCAGACTTTCTCCAAAACCTTTTCAGCGTGACCATTTTCGGCTCCACCTTCCAAAAACTTACTTTTAAGCTTATTTAGGACTTCTATCTGCTTTTTACCCATGGCTTTTCTAAGCACATCGGCATCTCCTTTGGTAAAATTGGCAAGCTTCTGAGACAAAAGCATTACTTGCTCTTGATAAACCGTGATACCGTAGGTTTCAGCCAAATGCTCCTCCATGTCCGGTAAATCATAAGTAATCGCTTCTCTCCCATGCTTTCTATCAATAAACTTAGGGATATAGGCTATTGGACCCGGTCTATAAAGGGCATTCATCGCAATCAAGTCACCAAACTGATCGGGCTTAAGCTCCTTCATGTACTTTTTCATACCATCAGATTCAAACTGGAAAATGGCATTGGTCTCCCCTCTTTGAAAAAGAGCATAGGTTTCTGGGTCATCCAACGGAATATAATCTATCCCGTTTTCCATCAAGTCCAGTGTTCTTTTCTGCTTTTCTGTGGCGTTATCCTTATCTATCCCTTGACCATGATTCTCCTTGATCATTCTAAGGGCTTCCTTAATAATGGTAAGATTTCGAAGACCCAAAAAGTCCATTTTAATGACCCCAGCATCTTCTATTATCTTTCCTTCATACTGCGTAACAAGCAGTTCGGAGTCTTTAGAAGTACTCACAGGAACAATATCTGAAAGATCATGCGGTGCAATGATAATACCGGCAGCGTGTATACCTGTATTTCTCACAGTTCCCTCCAGTTTTTCAGCTTGCTTTAAAACCTTAGCTTCCAGTCCATTACCATGATAAAGGTCTCTAATTTTCTGAACATTGGCCACTTCTTCTGGGCTTAGGCCCATAGAATGTAAACTTTTAGGGCCGTTTTCAGGATAGTGAATAAGTTTCTCAAAATTTATCCCGTATGAGGGCTTATCGGGTACCATTTTGGCAATATAGTTGGCATCTGCCAGCGGTAAGTCCATTACCCTAGATACATCCTTAATGGCAGATTTTGTGGCCATGGTACCATAGGTAATGATCTGAGCCACTTGGTTTTTACCATACTTTTGCACCACATAATCAATCACTTTCTGACGGCCTTCATCATCAAAATCGGTATCAATATCGGGCATTGACTTTCTATCCGGATTTAGAAAACGCTCAAAAAGTAAATTATACTTTATCGGGTCAATATTGGTAATTTCAATACAATAAGCTACCACAGAACCCGCCGCCGACCCTCTTCCTGGGCCTATCATCACATCTAGCTTTCTTCCTGCATCAATAAAATCCATCACAATGAGGAAATATCCAGCAAAACCCATGGTTTTAATGGTAAAAAGTTCAAAGTCAATACGTTCCTTTACTTCTTCCGTAATTTCCCCATACCGTTTCTTAGCTCCCTCATAGGTCAAATGTTGCAGATATTCCCATTGATTTAACTTATCGTCAGCATGCTTTTTAAATTCCTCTGGAATAGGAAAATTAGGAAGCATGATATCCTGCTTCAGCTCCAAGGTTTCTACTTTTCCAACGATCTCATTGGTGTTGTCAATAGCCGCAGGAATGTCGCTAAATAGCTGAGTCATTTCTGCCGTAGTTTTAAAATAAAACTGGTCGTTATAAAAGGCAAATCTACCCGCTCTATTTCCTCCCTCACTTTCATCGTCATAGTCTTTCATCTTTGGCGTAGCGAGTTTTTCGTTGGTGTTTACACACAACAAAATATCATGGGCTACCCAGTCTTCTTGATCTACATAATGTGAATCATTAGAAGCTATCACGTTTACATTATACTCTTTCGCCCATTTAAGTAACACCTTATTTACCGTGTTCTGGTCGGGTATATCGTGCCTTTGAATTTCTATATAATAATCTTCGCCAAATCTATCCAGCCACCATTTAAATTCCTCTAAACCAGCTTTCTCTCCGTGTCTTAGTATCTCCTGAGGAACTCTAGCACCCAAACAGCAAGTGGTAGCAATCAGCCCTTCCTTATATTTCTCTATTAAGGCCTTTGTAACCCTAGGATACTTACTATATAAGCCATCCATGTAACCCAAAGAACACAACTTGATAAGGTTTTGATAACCTTTTGGCGACTTTGCCAAGAGAAGTTGGTGATACCTTTTATCTTTTTTGTCTTTGGTAAATTGTTTTATAGTGTGATCATCTACCACATACAACTCACAACCTACAATAGGCTTTATCCCGAATTTCCCTGCGTTGGCCACAAAGTCAAAAACGCCAAACATATTGCCATGATCTGTAATGGCCACGGCTGGCATATTGTCGTCTTTCGCTTTCTGAAAAATCTTTTTAATACTAGATGCACCGTCTAGAAGAGAAAACTGAGTGTGATTATGAAGGTGGGAAAACTGCATTGGCGGTCTTATGGGAGTCTTTAAAAACTATATAAAAGCATTCCACTTCAATAAACGGACCTTATAGGCTTGTTTATCAAGAGAAGCAATAGTTTTAATAACTTTGATTCTTTTTTAAGAGTTAAAATTCACTGAAAATGGTTTACAAAATTAGCCGATTTAGGAGCTCATTTCGGGCTAAAGAAGAAAAAAAACTTTTGATTTGAAAATGACCTACTTTTAACTATCTTTGCAGCCCAATTTACTTTTTTGTACTAAAACTGTTTAAATCGATGCCAAAACAAAAAACAAATTCTGGAGCGAAGAAGCGTTTCAAAATTACTGGAACAGGTAAGATTGTACGTAAACATGCATTTCATAGTCATATTTTGACTAAGAAGTCTAAAAAGCGTAAGTCTATACTTGCAGGTTCCACGCTTGTTCATCCAACAGATGAAAATCGTATTAAAAGCCTATTGGCTCTTTAATCAACATTAATTAATTATTGGTTCAATTGTTTCACCCGACAAAAGGCTAAGAAAGAATACGTTTTAAGCGTATCGCCTCCAGTCAAAAAACTTAAAGATTATGCCACGTAGTGTCAATCATGTAGCGTCGAGAGCAAGACGAAAAAAAGTGCTTAAACTTGCCAAAGGATTTTTTGGTAGAAGAAAGAATGTTTGGACAGTAGCGAAAAACGCTGTTGAAAAAGCATTATGTTACGCCTATATTGGCCGTAAGCAAAAGAAAAGAAACTTCCGCAAGTTGTGGATTGTCCGTATCAATGCAGGTGCTAGACAGCACGGGTTATCTTATTCTGTTTTTATGAATAAGTTATCTACTGCTGGTATTGATTTAAATCGTAAAGTATTGGCTGATTTAGCAATGAATCACCCAGAGACTTTCAAAGCGATAGTAGAAAAAGTGAAATAATAGCGAAATTCATTTCGCTTGGAAAATGAGACCTCCTTTTGGGGGTCTTTTTTTTGCTTTAAGTCTACCGAAAAATAAAGTATGTGACTAATGCAGACTTAGAAAGTCTATAATTGGTAGCTTTGCGTAACTTAAATAGCTTGCTATCATAATTCCATTAAAAACTCAACGAATATTTTGAAGATTAGAATCCTTAAGATATTACTTTTTGTTCTTACTTCCTCTCTGCCTGGATTATCACAGATTAGTATTGATTTGCCTATAAACATGTCGGTTTTTCAAAGGAACAGCAGTAATAACGCCACTGTATACATTGCAGGAACCTACCAAAATCCAATAGTCACCTCAATTCAAGCCAGATTACTTAACCCAGGCACTACTACGCCTATTTCAGGTTTCGACTGGCAGATCATTCAATCCAATCCCACTAAAGGGAAGTATTATGGGCAATTGAACGCCGTTCCGGCTGGATGGTACACTTTAGAGGTTAAACTGGTCAATACGAATGTCACTTTAAGCACCACCTCAGTAGCTAAATTAGGGGTTGGGGATGTTTACCTTATTTCTGGGCAATCAAATGCGGCGGGTATTGATCCATTAGATGCAAGTGCTTACGTAGATCCTCCAGTGATGAATAACGAGAGAAGTCTCAGTCATAATTCGGTTCAAGGTTGTTTCGCAACATATCCAGACTTTGCTCAACTTTCTGCCATAAATACAGGTCATAAAATCTCAGTATCTGGCGAAAGCCCTTGGGCATATAGTGTTCTTGGAAACAATTTAGTGACTAATTTAAACGTACCCGTCGCTTTTTTTAACGGAGCAGCTGGTGGAACTAGTATAGAAAATTGGCTTGCAAGTTCAAATGGTTTACCCACCAATGGAGTGCATCAGCCTTATAATGGTAGTCAATATTGTAATTCTGTAGGTGCACCATATAATATTTTCACAAAAGCCTTAAAATATTACCCTAATCTTTACGGTGTTAGGGCCATTATTTGGCATCAAGGTGAAACGGATCAGGCTATAAATACCTCTCAATCTGATTATCAGAATAAATTGACTTCTTTTATCACTAAAACTAGGACAGACTTTGGTGCTATCATCCCATGGATGGTGAGTCGTGCTAGTTATTTTGAAGGTAATACTTCTGTCAATGTAATTAATGGCCAAAACGCTCAAATCAACCCATCAAATCAAGTGTTTGCAGGCCCCATAACAGACGGATACACTTCCGCAGACAGAACAGATAATATTCACTTCAATGCATCTGGGATGAGCAAATTTGCGGGTGACCTATATAACTCAATAACCGTCGGAACATTTCTCTCATCCTCTACACCTATACCTTCTAAAACAGTACCAGAGACTTCCATCAGTGTTTTAAATGGCTCGGTTACCTTAACGGCTCCAGGAGGCTATAGCAGCTATAAATGGGTTTCAGGGAATAATATCAATGGAAATGCAGAAGGAACCAGTGCGAGTTATTCTAACTCGAGCGGTACTTACAGATGCTATTTAACAGACGGAAATGGTAATGTGACCATGAGCCAAGCTGTAAACATCAGCAACATTCTTAGTCAGCAAAGCCTTTCTAGTACCTATGTAGATAGTCTTTATTTGTCGAATTACACGCCGTATAGTATTCAAAATGGTTTAGGTCCAGTTTCTTTCGACCAAAGCGTTGGAAGTACGGCCAATGAAGGGGACGGTAGTATCATGGAAATCAAAGGTAAATCTTTCACTAAAGGAATAGGAACGCATTCTGGCTCTGAGCTCATCTATAAAATGAAAACGGGTCTACATGCTAGATTCAAGGCTTCCATAGGGATTGACGACGATTCTTTTAGTGGTGCTGGCGTTATTTTTAAAGTTTATGGCGAAAATACCCTGATATACACCAGCCCTACGCTTACAAACCTATCTGATGCCCTAAACATTAATGTAAATATTGCAGCATATACCAGCATTAAACTGGTGGTAGAAAATAGTGGAGGATCGGTAGCTGCGAATCAGGCGGATTGGGGGAATGCTCGTATTATCTTCGACAAACCTAAGAACTTAACTTTCCCAAAAATATTTCCGACCTGTGTGGAACTCAATTGGACATCCGAAAATGATATGAATGGTATAGCATCTTATCAAGTTTTCAAAAATGACATTTTACAATCCAACGTTCCTGCCGGCACATTGAAATACACTTTCACGGGACTGAGCCAATCTACTTCCTATAAGTTTAGCGTTAAGGCTATTGATACAAATGGCTATGAAAGTCCGAAAATAGATAGTACCATACTAACTAGCGATATTACCGTTTCCTATTCTGCCAACAATCAAGTATGTATTGGCAGCCCATCTATTCCTAGCTTCTCACCCCTAGGAGGTACTTTCTCCATTAATAACAAGCCAGACTCTGTTACTTTCAGCCTCAATGCAAATACGGGAGAAATACTATTTGGTTCCGATGGTTTTGTACAATTAAAATATACTTGGGGTGTGGGAACAACTTGTGAAGGCAATAGAACTTTCTATGTGGGAGGTTTAGTTAAGCCTAACGCACCAGTAATAAGCAATGTCATAGATAGCTTAATAAATAAAGGAACTTCTGTAACATATAATGCCTCAGCCTGTGCAAGCAGTTATACGCTTGAATGGTATAATCAAAGTAATAACCCTAGCATCACTGTTACACCCACCGATACCAGCACATACTTTGCATATTGTAAAAATTCAACCTGTTATAGCAACGCTTCTAATAAAATAAAACTGAAAGTAATACCGGATTGCCCAAACAGCTTTCTATTAAAATCTACTGTTGATGATTTGAGCTATGGCTCAAAATCTTTTAATTTTTCTGCCTCCCAAACGATAACTGCCTCAAATAAATTGACCAATCCCACTGGAGCAGCTTACAAGGCGGGTCAAAAGATATTACTGACACCTGGTTTTGAAATTAAACCTGGGTCTGTCTTTTCGGCAACAATTGGCGGCTGCCCATAAAATATTACTGCCAAAAAAATACGATTCCTGACAAACTGTCACAAATCTTTGAGCATTACGCCCTTGGCATATTGATTGTTCATTTCTTGGCATAATGAATTTTAATTAAAAAAAACGATAAATATAACATGGGAAAAATCATAGGAATTGACTTAGGAACGACTAACTCCTGTGTGGCAGTAATGGAGGGAAGTGAGCCTGTTGTTATTGCCAACAGTGAAGGAGCAAGAACAACGCCTTCTATTGTGGCATTTCTAGAAAATGGTGAAAAGAAAGTGGGTGCTCCTGCCAAACGTCAAGCCATTACTAATCCGAAAAACACAATTGCTTCGGTTAAGCGTTTCATGGGTAAACAATATTCTGACGTAAGTTCAGAACTGAAAACCATAGCTTACGATGTAGAAAAAGGAAATAACGATACGCCAAGAGTAAGAATTGGTGATAGACACTATACTCCCCAAGAGATCTCTGCTTTCATTCTTCAAAAAATGAAGCAAACGGCAGAAGATTATTTAGGGCAAGAAGTAACTGAGGCTGTAATTACAGTACCAGCATACTTTAACGATGCTGAAAGACAAGCGACAAAAGAAGCTGGTTTAATAGCTGGACTTGAAGTGAAAAGAATTATCAATGAGCCTACAGCCGCTGCATTGGCTTATGGTCTTGACAAGCAAGACAAAGATGCCACAATTGCGGTGTTTGACCTTGGTGGTGGTACTTTTGATGTATCTATCCTAGATTTAGGAGATGGTGTGTTTGAAGTGAAATCTACTGACGGTGACACGCATTTAGGTGGTGATGACTTTGACCAAGTAATCATTGAGTGGTTAGCAGATGAATTTAAGAAAGACGAGGGCGTAGACTTACGTCATGACGCTATGGCTCTTCAACGTTTGAAAGAAGCTGCTGAAAAAGCTAAAATGGAGCTTTCTAGCTCTTCTCAGGCAGAAATTAACCTTCCATATATATTCCCTGTGGATGGTGTGCCTAAGCACTTAGTACGTTCTTTATCAAGAGCCAAGTTTGAGCAACTAGCAGATTCTCTTTTTACGAGAATGATGGAACCTTGCAAAAGAGCCATGAAGAATGCAGGTATCTCAAATAGCCAAATTTCTGAAATTATACTTGTGGGTGGTTCTACTAGAATCCCTAAAGTTCAAGAAGAAGTAGAGAAATTCTGGGGTAAAAAACCTTCTAAAGGTGTAAACCCTGACGAAGCTGTAGCTGTTGGTGCCGCTATTCAAGGTGGTGTATTAACAGGTGAAGTGAAAGACATTCTTTTATTAGATGTTATTCCTCTTTCTTTGGGTATTGAAACCATGGGAAGTGTATTTACTAAAATGATTGAGTCTAACACCACTATCCCTACTAAGAAAGTAGAAGTATTCTCTACGGCTGCCGAAAACCAGCCTTCTGTAGAGCTTCACGTTCTTCAAGGTGAAAGACCGTTGGCCAATCAAAATAAGTCTTTAGGAAGATTCCATTTGGATGGTATCCCACCAGCAGGTAGAGGAATTCCTCAGATTGAGGTAACTTTTGATGTAGATGCTAATGGTATCTTAAATGTTACAGCCAAAGATAAAGGAACAGGTAAAGAGCAAAATATTCGCATTGAAGCTTCTTCTGGATTATCTGACGAAGAAATTCAAAAGATGCGTGACGAAGCCAAAGCCAACGAGGAGTCTGACAAAGCTGAGAAAGAGAAAATTGAAAAAATAAACGCTGCAGACGCAATGGTATTCTCTACGGAGAAACAATTGAAAGAATATGGCGATAAACTTTCTGAGCCAAATAAAACGGCGATTGAAGCTGCATTAACTGAGCTTAAAGCTGCTCATGGAACAGCCGATTTAGTGGCAATTGATGCTTCTATGGAGAAAATCAATACTGCTTGGCAGGCTGCTTCTCAGGAGATATACGCCGCTCAGCAAGCTGCTGATGGTGCTGACCCTATGGGTAGTGCTGGAGCAGACGCAGCGGATGCAGCCCCTTCTGATGATGAAGGTGTTACTGATGTAAACTTTGAAGAAGTAAAGGAAAGTGATGCTAAATAATTAGCAAAGCTTTTAGCATAAATTCAATGAGTAAAAGAGGCTGTCTCCAAATTGTGAGACAGCCTCTTTTTTTATTTGCATTCCTGTCTGAGAATATTTTCTAACAAGCAATTCTCAGAGTTACTTTTCACTTATGAGACCTCCTCCTTTTTATACCCAAAATCTCCAAAACAACTGCACCTATAACTGGAATAAGTTAAAATCTTAGTCATTACAATTTTATTTAAACAACAAAATGGTTTAACCCGCTTTATGCATTGGAGAATCGTAATGAGTAGCTCAAGTGTAATAAATCAGACATTTAAACGAGATTAGCATAGCACCGCTATGATGATTGAGTTTAAATGGGTGTAGCCTGTGCTGAGCTTGACGAAGTAAACTGATTTGAAGCAATTTAGCTACGGTCTCGATAGCTATCGGGAGATTTTCTATTGTATAAAGTGGGTTTTATCCAGCAAATTCAATAAATCATAGATTTGCCTTCGGAAAGACAACAATATAATACGTACGTCAAAAAGCTATGTACGTCCAATACCACTTACAGTGGCGTGATTCTTGGGATTGGAACCTGAGTAACTCATAGCCTAAAAAAAATAATTGAATCAAGATGGAAGTTCCAGAAAAGCATATCAGAGAAAAGGAAAGACTAGCAGAACTATCGTCGTATTCTATTTTGGATTCTATGCCAGAGCAGGATTACGACAACTTAACGGCTATAGCCTCTCAAATTTGTGACACACCTATTTCCCTAGTTAGTTTAATTGATGAAAATAGACAATGGTTTAAATCTCACCATGGTACAGATATTTCAGAAACGCCAAGGGAAGTGGCTTTTTGTGCTCATGTAATCAATGATTCGAAAAATTTCTTGATGGTAGAAGATGCCAGAAAAGACGAACGATTTAAAAACAATCCCTTGGTAACGGGAGAACCCAACATCATATTTTATACTGGAGTTCCTTTGTTATCTGAAAGTGGACTGCCTCTTGGTACCTTATGTGTCATAGATACTAAACCCAAAGTTTTAACACCGTACCAGTTGAGTTCTTTGCAAGCTCTTTCTAGACAAATTATGGTATTAATGGAGCTTAGAAAAAAGGAAAGGTTGTTAGAAGCAGCATTAGAAGACCTTAAAGAAAGAAATGAGGAGCTAGAACGATACGAATTCATTTCTGTCCAAGACCTAAAAACACCGCTGGTTAGTATTTCATCAATGACCCAGATCTTATCTCAACAGTTTGGTATACAAATAGGTAAAGATGGGATAGATATGCTTGACAGTATAAGAAATACAAGTAATAAACTTAAGAACTTAATTTCGGGTCTATTGGAGTACAATCAAAAGGAAAGTCTAAATCAAGAAGAAAAATCTTGGGTAAATCTGAGTAGATTAGTCAGTGAAATAGAAGATTTGTTTGACTATTCAGACGAATTATCAATCATCTTAAATTCTGAATTAATTGAAATATTTGCCAATAAAACAGCCACTAATCAACTTATTATTAACTTAATAGCAAGCACATTAAAGCAAACAGAAAAGAAAGTAACTAAGATTGAAATATTAATTTCAGAAGATGAAACTAGCTATAGATTTAGTTCAACTAGCATGGGACTGAAGATTGAACCGAAAAGTCCGGAACGCATTAAAAAAATAATGAATAGTCTTGCAAAAAAAGATTCTTACAGTAAGATTGGAAGTGGCTTTGGCCTTTCAACGGTTCATAAAATTGTGGAAAGGAATGGTGGCAAAGTAGCCATGGAACCCAAACTCGATGGAGGGGCAATGTTTGTCTTTACGCTAGGAAAACCTTCTATAAAAGAGGTCGTTGAGCTTTAGATTTAAATGTAAAATTTGAAATTTGAAAGACCATGTGATTTCCAGATGAGCTTTAACTTCATACTTGTAATTCTAAGAAGTTCTTCCATAGATTTGATACCAAGGAAAAAGCATGTAGATTTCAGAAAACTACCCAAAAAGTAATGCATATCTTAAGGCTTTTATCTCTTCTTTTTATAACTATTTTAGGTCTAATTTCCTGTCAATCAGAAACTAAGGAAACGGTAAAACCCAGATATTCTTTAGCTCAGTGGTCCTTCAATAGAGAACTTTTCGGTGGTGAGATGACAACCGTTGACTTTGTTAAAGCGGCTGGTGAAATGAATTTTGAAGCTGTAGAATATGTGAGTCAGTTTTTTCAAAACAAAGTTGAAGACTTTGCTTTTTTAGACAGCCTTAATCTTGCTGCCAAAAGTGCTGGCGTGAAAAACTTAATGATTCAAGTTGATAATATTGGGAACTTAAGTGCCTCTGATCCTCAAGAAAGAAATGAAGCAGTGGCCTTAGGAAAAAAATGGGTAGACGCCACAAAATATTTGGGCTGTCCTATTATGCGTGTGAACGCACATGGAGATGGAACCCCAGAGGAGATGATGACTCAAAGTATAGCAGGGATTGGAGCTCTAGCAGATTATGCTAACACTCAAGGAGTACAGATCATTATTGAAAACCATGGTGGTATTTCAAGTCACGGGATATGGTTATCAGAGCTTATTTTAAAACTTTCGGATAAGAATGTTGGAAGCCTCGACGATTTTCATAATTGGTGCTACCAAAGAGAGCAGGGTGATTTATGGAGTAGCCCATGCATTAAAGAATATGACTACTACCAAGGTTTCTCAGAGCTAATAAGTTCGGCAGAGGGAATAAGTGTTAAAGCCTTTGACTTCGATGCTCTAGGAAACGAATCTACCATGGACTTCCGAAAGTTTTTCGAAGTGATTAAGGATTCTGGTTATAATGGATATTTTGGAATAGAATTCGAAGGAAAAAACCTTTCATCCAGAGAAGGTATTTTAAAAACGAGAGCACTGGCAGAAAGAACATGGGAAAAGGTTTCTAAAAAATAGTAGCTTCTAACTAAAAAGAACTTTAATTTCAATTTGTGCCACAATACCAGTCAGAAATTGCACTAAAACAATATATAACAAATTAATGTTTGGGTTAAAAAGACTAAAGACTTTATTTTAAACTGTCATTAATCGAGAAACTCTTAACCCAAATTTATGAAAAATGTATTCTTGTTTTGTTTAGCTTTATTGGCTTTACAGAAAACGGCCTTAGCCCAGCGTTCTGTCAAAGATTATCCTGTCCTAGAAACCATTAATCCAAACGCTATAAAGGCTCACATGACCTTCCTTTCGGAAGATGCATTATTGGGTCGTAGCCCTGGAACGCCAGGTTTTGAAATAGCTTCTAACTACGTCAAGTCTCAACTTATCTCCTTGGGATTAAAACCAGCTTCTAATGACAAAAGCTATTATCAAGAGGTTCCACTGCTTCATGCCACTCAAAATGCGAGTAAAAGCCGCATGAGTATAACAAACAAAGGAATAGAAGAGGAACTCACCATTGAAGAAGATTTTCTCCTATCCCCTTATTATGACCAATCCATTTCAGAAGTTACCGCCCCTTTAGTTTTTGTTGGTTTTGGCATAACTGCTCCAGAATTTGATTACGACGATTATAAAGGCATTGATGTTAAAGGCAAAATTGTGGTTTTTATAAATGACGCTCCATCCACTTTCCCTAATAGCGAAAGAGCATACTATGCCGGAGGAGAAGCTAAATACCAAGTGGCCATTGAAAATGGAGCTGTGGGTGTTATTAATTTTATGCATCCTAGCAATACCCGTAGAACCTGGGCATCCTCTGTTAGTAGATCTAGAAACGGTGGATACAAATGGCAAGAAAGCGATGGAAAAGCAGCCCGTTCAAATTCAGAAATAAAAGTCACAGCCTTATTTAACAATCAGAACCTGGATAAGATTTTTGCCAACACTTCCGAGAAATTCAATGAAGTGTTAAGATTATTTGATGAAGGTAAGTCTATCTCATTTCCTTTAAATCTTTCTGCCAATATGAAAGTGGTAACGGAAACCGAACTTATCATAAGTCATAATCTATTAGCAGAAATTGAAGGAACAGACCCCAAACTTAAGGAGGAATATGTGGTGTATGCAGCACATGTGGATCATTTAGGAATTGGCAGAGCCATTAATGGAGATTCTATTTATAACGGAGCCCATGATAATGCCTCGGGCGTGGCCATTTTATTAGAAATAGCCAAAACTTATCAAGCTTTAAAAGAAAAGCCAAAACGTTCTATATTATTTGCGATAGTAACCGGCGAAGAATCTGGTTTACTGGGTTCTGATTATTTAGCCAATAACCCACCAAAAGGTAAAGAAAAAATGGTGGCCAACATAGCGATGGACATGCCTTTCTTCTTCCATCCGGTTTTGGATATTGTACCCTACGGAGCAGTTCACTCTAGTTTAGGTGTACAGACTAAAAAGGCAGCAGACATTCTCGGATTAAAAATCAGTCCAGACCCATTTCCTGAGCAAGTTATCTTTATTAGAAGTGACCATTATAGTTTCATCAGAAAGGGAATCCCTGCCCTATTCATCAAAAGTGGCTTTATGACGGTACCTTCTGATACTGTGGATAGGTCTGTTACTGATGTGATGTGGAGAAGAACCCATTATCATACACCTCAAGATGACATGAATCAAGATTTCGATTTTAATGCCGCAGCCACTCATGTTAAAGTTGATTTTCTAATTGGTTTTTTAGTGGCCAATGAAATCAAACCTCCCACTTGGAACGCAGGAGATTTCTTTGGTAACAAAATGACAAAAAAATAAACTTTATCTTATAAAGAAGCCCTTCATTCGTCATAGGAATGAAGGGCTTCTTTATGGATGGACCACGTTTTAAACCAAATTCAAAAAAGTTAAAACCGTTGGTTTCGCATTCAAATGAGATTTCGAGGCCATAGCCTTAATATATGGCTGACTGCCATGGAATTCAAAAGCTGACTGGTCTTTAAACTGCTCATAAAACCTGAAAATGTTTGGCTGCTCTATTTCTTGATGTAAAACATACTGAATACAGCCTGGCTCTTGGGTAGTATGCTTTACCAAATTTAAAAGCTCTGCTTTTAATTCTTCAATACAATCTTCTTTGGCTGTAATAGTGGCTATTAGTGTTATCATAATTCGGAGTTATCTTGATCTATAATGACGGATTAAATTATCAAAAAATAAGAAGCCTTTCATAAAAGGCTTCTCAATTCTATATCGTTTCAGGAAATCTTAAACCGGGTTAAAGCTCTTTGATTTTAATATTTTTGAAAGAAACGACATTACCATGGTCTTGTAAACCAATTTTTCCAGAGGCGTACTTTCCAAAATCACTCCAGCCTTTAAACTTGCTATCCTCTACCATGGCATCCCATTCTTTACCAGAAGTAGGATAGCTTACCGCAAATTCGCCGTTCTGCCATATGGAAACGGTATTATTATTTCTTACAACTCTTACCTTATTCCAGTTATCATAAGGTTTTGCTTTAGATTTAGAAGGGATCATATCATAAAGCGAACCCGCCTTTCTGTTTCCATTCTTACCATTTTTAGAATCTGGGTGATTCTCGTCGTCAAGTACTTGAATTTCTGGACCGCTTACATAAGGTGTACGCATTTTTTCGTCTTCTTTAACGCTGTAAAAAATACCGCTGTTACCACCCTTCTCTATTTTCCACTCTAATTCCAGCTCAAAGTTTTCATAGTTTTTGTCTGTAACTAAATCGTTCACTTTCCATTCGCTTGTTCCTTTTGGGTCAAATACAAATGCTTTTTCGCTGATGGTCCATTTTCCGCTTACTGGCTCACCTGGATGGTTATAAATATGCCAATTATTGAAAGTTTTACCATCCGTTAATTTTACCCATTTACCTTTTTGAGCAAAAGACTGAGCTCCTATTAGTAAAGCTAAGCCTAAGAAAACCTGTTTTTTCATTTTGAAATTGGTTATGTAATAATGATTGAACCGTTAAATTAGCAATTTCCCATAAGTCTATCACCTGATCAACTTCCATACCTACAAAACTATTTTATTTTCTAATCTCAAACCGGTATAAAACCCCAAAACCGATTTCATATAGCAGATATCGGGCAGCTATTTGTCTTTTATATTTATACCCACTTGAGCTCCTCGAATACCTTAAAATAAAACATTCATTGTTTAAACTGACACATATTTTGAGCCTGCTCAAAGCCTATCTACATTGGTATATAAATCTATGTAATCGTTTTAGATTATGGGCTCCAAACAACGAATCATATACTTCAAAATGCAACATCTCATCAAAATTTCTATTGTTTTTCTATTCCTTTTTATAGCCAGTTGTGGTGACAAAAAAGAAGTCGGACCCGTTTTGTCAGACGACCTAGGATATAACGTAGAATATACCGAAAAAGCTATACTTCTAGAAGATACTCATGCTCTTTTAGCGATAGACACCGCCTCTCAAACGTATACTTTTGATGCCAGTAAGTTCCAAAAAGAACCCAAAGTAGGTGAAGTGATTATTGTGACTGGTCAGGTCATGAGAAAAGTAAGTGGTATTCAAAAAAATAGCGGAAACTATTCCATAAAAACGGAAGACGCCGCACTCACAGACGTTATAAAGAATGGTACCATAGCATGGGATATCACGCCGGAATGGAACCAAGCTTCTTCTTTGAGAATTGGAGGAAAAAGTGTTTCTACCTTAGATGGACTTACAGAAAACCCATTGGAATTTTCAATTAGCCATGGAGGCATAGACCATAAAGTCATCATTGAACCGATTTTAGAAAACGGAAAAATAAATGCTTGTCGATTTACCATGCAAATGGTAAAGAAAGTTGGAGGAAGTTCCAAGGTCGTTTTTACAGCAGAAGGTGTCGCTAAACTTCCTAATCAAAAAACAAAGATTACCATTAAAGATGGTAAACTAGCAACTTTCACTGCAGACAATAAAGGCATTACGGCCGACCTTAAACTAAGCCTTTCTGCTGCCGGAGGTACTTCTGGGTCACATAGTTTAGAACTGCCTGGAGTGGCCTTAAGTATACCCATAAGATTTATTCCTACGCCTAGTGGCCCAGTCCCTTTACCCATACCCGTCTCCATCGATATCGGAATTCAATTCGTTTCTCAGTTAACCATTCCAGATGCACAATCTTCAGCCACAGCAGAAAGTAATCTCAGCATATCTGCCGATGCGGGCTTTGAATACCAAGGAACTACCGTAAACACTACCGCCCAGCTGGGCAATAAAGATATCACGGATGGCACTTTTGACTCCGCTGCCAATATCGGACTGCCTATTGACGTGCAGTTTGGCGTAGCCTTTCCAAGGGTAAGCCTAAACATAGCGGGCCAAGAACTCGCCTATGTGCATACCGGCTTTACAACGGGCTCTAGTCTAAATTGGGGACCACTCTGTAAAAGTGGTTATGTAAAAATGGTGGTGGAAGGAGGTTATGGCTTGAAGGTTTTGGGGCAAACCATATCCGAATACAAAAAGACTTTTGTGGAAGAGAAAAAGGAAGCAAAAGGTGATGGCTGCCAATAAAATTTGAAATGGTTTGGCATAAAAAAATCTGCCAAGCAAGCTTGACAGATTTTTTGTTTAAACTGGAATTGATTCTTTTACAAATCTTTTATCTCTACCCCAGATTTGGTAACATTTACTTCTTTCAGCTCACCCTTAAAGCCTATTCTAAACGAGTACGACTCCCAGCCCTTTGGTAACACCGGATTAAAAGAAAGCTCACCATTTTTCACTCTCATTCCACCAAATCCTTTAACTACTGCCATCCACGTTCCTGCCATAGAAGTAATATGAAGACCGTCTTCTGTGTCGTTATTATAGTCATCTATATCTAACCTAGCTGTACGTACGTACATTTCATACGCCTTATCTATCCTTCCTAATCTACAAGCCAGAATAGTATGCACACATGGAGAAAGCGAACTCTCATGAACCGTCATTGGCTCGTAAAAGTCAAAATTCCTTTCTAATTCCTCTTTGGTGAAGTCATCTTCATGAAAATACATTCCTTGAAGAACATCTGCTTGCTTAATAAAACAAGACCTCAAGATCCTATCCCAACTCCATTTTTGGTTAATTGGTCTGTGTTCCTCAATGTCGTTCACAGATAGCAACTCTTTGTCTAAAAAGCCATCTTGCTGCAAAAACACTTCTCTTCCTTGATCATAAGGAAAATGCATTTTTTCAATGATATCTTTCCAAAGGGCTGTCTCGGAGGCTTCATCAAAGTTAAGTTCTGGTTTTATGGCACCATTTTCTTTGACATAATCAATAGCTTCCAAAGTGTACTTTAAAGTCCACTTTGCCATATAATTGGTATACCAGTTATTATTGACGTTATTTTCATACTCATTAGGGCCTGTAACACCAAGCATTACATATTTTTGCTTATTCTCTGACCAATTTACGCGTTGAGCCCAAAAACGTGAAATACCAATCAATACATCCAAACCATATTCCGACAAATACGCTTTGTCATCTGTATAGTTGATATAATCATAAATGGCATAAGCTATTGCTCCATTCCTATGAATCTCTTCAAAAGTTATCTCCCATTCGTTATGACATTCTTCACCATTCATGGTCACCATCGGATACAGTGCGGCACCATTTTTAAAACCAAGTAAAGCGGCATTTTCTATCGCTTTCTGAAGCTGATTATGTCTATAAACAAGTAAGTTCCTTGAAACTTCTGGGTCCGCCGTAGCCAGGTAAAACGGTATACAATAGGCTTCCGTATCCCAATAGGTCACACCACCGTACTTCTCTCCCGTAAAGCCTTTTGGCCCAATATTCAATCGGGAGTCTTCGCCTGTATAAGTTTGCTGTAAGTGGAAAATATTAAACCTAATTCCCTGTTGGGCCGCAATATCACCCTTTATCTGGATATCGTTCTGTTTCCATTTATTTTCCCATGCTTTCTTATGGTCGCCAAGCAAAACCTCAAATCCCAAATGAGAAATCTCATTTAAATATTTCTGTGCTTTATCTAGCTGATCTTCAGGAGCATGGTTTTCAGAAGAAAGATTACAAACGTACTTCTGAATAGTGGTCTTCTTATCCAGTACCAAAGGTACCTCATAAGTGGCCCCAACATATTTTTCTTTTTTTACAGGTAAAGATTTTAATTCCACTGGTTTATCCCCTTGAAAGAGTTTAACACTCATTCCCGTGGTGATGGTAAACCTTGGAACATTGTCCCAAGGAGACTCCTTGGTTTTTAAGGTCAAATAAGCCTCGGAACCAATAATTTCCTTATGAATCTCATCCCAAAACTGCTCGCCATGATTGGCGTCTCTATTCGTGACATCACCATCTAAGAAAGTGGTAATCTTAGCAGTTCCTGCAAAGTTTAAAGGCGTAATAGAATAGCTTAAAACTGCAGCCTCGTCATGAGACATACTACAGAAACGAACCGACTCTATCCGTACCTCATTTCCATTTTCCATCCTAACCGTACACACCCTTTTAAGTGTACCATCTTTCATGTTCAATGTTCGCCAGAAAGAAAGTATCTCGCATTCGGCTAAATCTAATTCAACACCTTCTATCTGGATGGATAATCCGTTCCAATTGGTGGCATTTATAACTTTGGCAAAATAGTTTGGGTATCCGTTTTTCCACCACCCTACTCTCGTTTTATCTGGAAACCAAACTCCTGCTATATAATTACCTTGTAAGCTCTTTCCTGTATATGTTTCTTCAAAACTTCCCCTCTGACCCATGCGGCCGTTTCCGAGGCTCATCAGTGACTCCGTGATTTCATTGAATTCTGGGTGAAACCCTTCTTCTATGACACACCACTCGTCGTGTTTTATATAATTTTTCATTTTAGTTTTAAATTAAGATGAGATTTAGACGAATCTTTTTTAAAAAAGATTCGAAAATGACCCTAAAAATAATCTCATTTTGCTTTTTCCAATTCGTAATTCGTGTTTCATCGACCTAAACGCTATTAAGCTGAATAAAATTCTAATTTAATCAGAGTTTACTCATTTTCAGCAAATAATAGAACTATGCTTGTAAAGTTTTTAACAATTCCTGCAAATCTTGGCCAACAAAAGACTCCAAGATAAGATCTGCATTGGGCAAATTTTCTTTTTGCCCAATTCCTATGGCTTTCATTCCTGCGGCATGAGCGGCTTCTATGCCCGCAAATGCATCTTCCACGACCAGACACTCTTCATTTTTAAGACCTAAAGCCTTAGCTCCTTTAATAAAAACTTCAGGATCTGGCTTTGACTTTGACACCGAATTTCCGTCCACTAAAGCGTCAAACTTATTAATTAGGCCTACTTTCTCTAATATAACCGGTGCATTTTTACTGGCAGAGCCCAAAGCCATACCCATACCAAGAGATTTTATTTGGTCAATAATACCTTCTATTCCAGGTATAATGTTGGCAGAGGTCATTTCATTGACGTTTTCTACGTACCACACATTCTTTTTAGCAGCCAAGTCCAGTATTTCTGTTTCGCTCAACGCTATATTGCCTTTGGCCAATATTCTATCAATAGAATCCATTCTACTGATGCCTTTTAGCGTTTCGTTAAACGCTTCGTCAATATCAAACCCTAGCTCATTAGCCATTCTTTTCCATGCACCATAGTGATAAACCGCCGTATCTACTATTACACCATCTAAATCAAATAGTATTCCCTTTATCATGTTAAATGTTGTTCACTTCATTTAATGTTATCGTAGTTATTTACTACTTATCCTAAGATACAATTAAAACTGAATTTCTCTGTAAAAAGATTCTTTTGCAATATTATGTTTCGATAGAATGTAGAATTATGATATATTTTACTCTAATTATTATATAATCACGCTTTTAAACGCCAATTTTAAGACCCATTATTAATTTATTTTAATTATTCTCGGTCTATAATTATCACGTCAATGTTTAATTACAAGCAATATTTCATAGAATCTATATGACTATCATTCCACAAGATACAGGTAGTATAAATCCATTTCTTATTCCGTCATCATATGTTGGGCCGAGCTTTTTGATTAATATGGCTGATTTATTTCCCTTCAAAAAACTCATTAACCCTGTTCAAATACATATTTGGGGTTAAACTTTTCATACATAAAATGAAATCTTAACTTTGGCGAAAAGCCACTAATTAAAATTTTTTAATAACATAAACCCGCTGTAGGTTTATTTGCATAAACATTAGAGACTAAAATGGCCAAAGGCTTAAAGGGAAAAAATACCGACAAACTAACTATCTACCAGATATTTACCAGAACATTCGGCAATAGCAATATTACAAACAAGTTTTACGGAGATATTGAAGAAAACGGCGTTGGAAAGTTTGAGGATATCAATACAAATGCTTTAAAAAGCATTAAAGGATTAGGAATAACTCATGTATGGTATACGGGCGTTATAGAACACGCCACCATGACTGACTATACTAAGTTTGGTATAAAAAAAGACAACCCGCTGGTAGTAAAGGGAAAAGCAGGCTCACCTTATGCTATAAAAGACTATTTCGACATAGACCCAGACTTGGCAACCTTTGTGCCGAACAGAATGGCTGAATATGAGGATTTGATTAAAAGAACCCACGAACAAAGCCTTAAGGTGGTTATTGATTTTATACCTAATCATGTCGCCAGAGAATATCACTCGGACAGTAAGCCAAAAGGCATTGTTGATTTTGGCTCTGATGACGACGATACGAAAAGCTTTGACCCAAATAACAACTTCTACTATCTGCCAAAAACTAAATTCAAAGTTCCTTCTGAGGTCAAATCTCCAGTAAAGGCAGATAATGCCTATGTGGAAAGCCCAGCAAAGGCCACTGGAAATGACGTATTTTCTGCCGAGCCGACTATCAACGATTGGTTTGAAACCATTAAATTAAATTATGGTGTAGATTATCAAAAAGGCAAACAAACTCATTTTGACCCAATACCAGACACTTGGCTGAAAATGAAAGAAGTGCTTTTATTTTGGGCGGAAAAAGGCATTGACGCTTTTAGATGTGATATGGCTCAAATGGTACCCCTTGAGTTTTGGACTTACGCTATCTCAGAAGTGAAAAAGGTATTTCCGGAGGTTATTTTCATTGCCGAAATTTATGATGTAGCCCTTTATGAAGATTATATTTTTAAGGGGGGCTTTGATTACCTCTACGATAAGGTGGGTCTGTATGATACCTTAAGAAGACTCATGGAAGGGCATGGAAATGCCAATGACATCACCAAAGTTTGGCAAAATGAATCTGGTGAATATGCCAATCACATGCTTCGTTTTCTTGAAAACCATGACGAACAGCGTATTACCTCAAAAGAATTTGCGAAAGATGCCAAAATAGGCTTACCAGCCATGGCTCTTTCGGCTTATTTACATGATGGCCCGCTGATGCTATATGCCGGTCAAGAGATAGGAATTAAACCCAATGGTGCCGAAGGTTTTCAAGGCGATGATGGGAGAACCAGCATCTTCGATTACTGGGGTTTAGAAGAAATGGCAAGATGGAATAACAAAGGCAAGTGGAATCTAGATAAATTAACTTCTGAAGAAAAGGCCCTTAGAAAAGCATATACGCTCATTAACGAAACAGCCAAAGAGAACCCAGCCATTGCGAAAGGAAAGTTCTTCGATTTGCAATACGTTAACCAAGGGAACCCTAAATATAACGATACCAAGGTTTACTCATTTTTGAGATATAGTGAAGGGCAAAAACTCCTCTTCGTCTTTAATTTCGATTTAAATAACTCTTATAATATTGATTTAAAAGTTCCTGACTTAGCCTATGGCATGATGGGACTGAACCAAGATAAAATAAAGCTTCAGCCTTTGAAACAACTAGACGTAAAAACTAAAGCTAAAGAAATCGATACTAAAAAGGCCATAAAACTTTCATTAAAAGAAAATAGCTGGCAAATATTCGAAATAAAGTAAAGTGCATTTTTTAAGCATATATTTAAAGCAGTGAAACTAACCCCCATCTAAACCTAATGAAAATCAACAAACCAAATCTAAGCATTGCTCAAATATGGAATATGAGTATTGGCTTTTTGGGAATTCAAATGGGCTTTGCCCTTCAAAACGGGAATGCCAGTAGAATTCTTTTAAATTTTGGTGCAGATGTAGAGGAGCTCTCTTGGTTTTGGATCGTAGCACCGCTAACGGGAATGTTGGTTCAGCCGGTGGTTGGTTATTTTTCAGATAAAACTTGGACAAAACTCGGTCGAAGGAGACCCTTCTTTTTGGTAGGAGCCATTATCGCATCTGCAGGTCTTCTATTAATGCCTAATGCAGATTTGTTTGTAAAATATCTTCCGGCACTTTGGGTGGGAGCCGGTTTCTTAATGATCATGGATGCCTCCTTTAATATATCCATGGAGCCTTTTAGGGCTTTGGTGGCTGACAAACTTAACTCCGACCAAAGAACACAAGGCTATGCCATACAAACGGTTATTATAGGCATCGGAGCTGTTATTGGTTCTTGGCTACCTTACGTATTGGCCAATTGGTTTGACATTACAGGAAATACGGAGGGTGGTGTAGCGGTAAATGTGATATGGTCTTTTGTGATAGGAGCCATATTTTTATTGGGTAGCATTATCTGGACGGTCGTAAAAACTTCTGAGTATACGCCAGAGCAAATGGCCAGTTTTGAAACAAAGGAAATAACTAAAGAAACAACATCCAGCATATCAGACATTTTCGTTGATTTTAAAAATATGCCTAAAACCATGCGTCAGCTTGGTTTGGTGCAGTTTTTCTCTTGGTTTGGTCTTTTTTCTATGTGGGTTTTTGCCACACCTGCTATTGCTCAGCATACCTATGGTTTGCCTATCGACGACAAAAACTCCCTTATTTTTAATGAAGCTGCCGATTGGGTTAGTGTACTTTTTGGTGTTTATAATCTAGTATCGGCTTTTTATGCCTTTTTGCTTCCTGGCATTGCTAAAAGATTTGGCAGGAAAAATACCCATGCCCTATCTTTAATCTGCGGAGCAATAGGTCTGATATCCATTTACTTTATCAGTAATCCAAACTTCCTTATCATACCTATGATAGGTATTGGTATAGCTTGGGCCAGCATTTTGGCTATGCCCTATGCTATTTTAGGGGGCTCTATTCCTCCGAAAAAGATGGGTATTTATATGGGGATTTTCAATTTCTTTATCACGTTTCCACAGATCGTCAATGCCTTATCTGGTGGACCTATCCTGAAAACCTTTTTCGATAATCAAGCCATATACAGTCTAGTTTTAGGTGGTATTTGTTTTCTCCTTGCCGCACTAGCCACCACACTTGTAGAAGACAAAGAGGAAATGGTGACGGCTTAATCTGAACCTAAAAAGTCACTCATTAGGCTCTTCTATAAGTTTGAGTTAAAGGTCGATCATCTTAAGCCTATAAGCTTTAATTAAAAGTCTGTAGAAAATAGTGAGCTTCTTTCATCCCAAATGTAGGATCAGATAGCTTATTACCCATTCAAACTACCTGAAATCTAGTCATATATCCACCTATATACTTGTCTGGCTCTAGTGGTGGCTCAAAGTACCTTATTTATTGCTAAGGAATTGCTGCTTTTGTGCTCTCGGATTCATTTGAACTATCATAAGCTGTAAGTATCATTTCTTCCTGAAAGTTATCGTATAAAATTTGCACATTTTCAATATTAATTTCCTTATGATATCTAAAAGGCTTGTAAGTCAATAAAGGACAACAATTTTTACATTCCACTTACAATTTAGGGCTCAATAATAGCTCAAAAGACAGAATTATAGCTTTCATCGCCAAATATTATTCTTACAAAGACCCTTTATTCGAAACATGTGAGGAAATTTGCCCATTCTTCCCATACGTTACATAAAAAACAGTCAATATTAAAATAATATCATCGGAAACAGATTTTAAAGCTCTGTTTCCAATAGAGATATTCCAGTTATAATTATATTATTCACAGATTGGAGGTACACCCATATTCGACATAACACACTTATTACAAGTATACTATAGACATTTCAACTCCGTTTACTTATAATTTTTCTTGTATACCATGCAATATATCAGTATCTTTGTATCGTTTTAAAGGCATTAGAATAATCCAAACACAACAAAAACATTTGCAGTCAGAGACTGTCGAACCGCGAGTTAAGTATTGCGGTGGTAAGGTTATACCAACCAAATAAATTGTATGAATCAAAGACGTATAAACGTTTTTCTTTTAACAGTTAGTTCTTTATTTTTTTGTATTAACGTTAACGCGGCCTCCTTCGAGAAATATGCTCCAAAATTGTTGCATTTTGAAGGTGCTGGATATGGTATCCATAAGCCGATTTGGGGCGAAAAAGATTTTACAAAATCTGAAGCCCTGAATATTCACCGTAAAAACTACTGGGATCGCTTCCATGGAGACCTTTTTAGGAGCCAAGAAGTAGCCGAAGTGTTTATAGATCATATCATAAATGCAGGCTCCGGTAAGAACAACGCCAACATAAAAGCTTTTGAAGCTATTATTGGCGTTAAACAAGACGGTATTTTAACAATTGACGATGTAAAGCATGCGAATAGCTTTTATTTTGCAGAGCAAATAGTAAACCCTTTTGTAAAGTATAGGGTGCTCTACTACAAAACTAGAAGTCATTTTGGGGAAAATCCTGGATGGATTACCCGAGCAAAAGCATTTATTATGCGTAATGCCTATGGCACTATAGCTCTTTCGGACGTCAGTTTACCCGATTCGATAGAAAGAAAATTTAGACATGTTAGGCTTTAAGAAGCCACGACTCTAGCGAGTCAACCGAAAGCCCGTCTCTCATAGGAGTGATGGGCTTTTTTCGTTTTAGCACTTTGACCCACTTAGGTATTCCATACTTTATAAAAAATGGACTACCTCCAGTTTAGTCTTTTTCCAGCCTATCAATCATAGCCTGCATTTGGGCAATTTCCTTCTTCTGGGCTTCTATGATATCTAAAGCCAACTTTTGAGCTTCTGGATCTTTTAAGTCGGCTTTTTGACTTACCATTATAGCCGAAGAATGATGTGGAATCATGGCTTTCATCCATTGCACATCCGAAATATAAGATTGCTGTCTTAGCATACTCAACACCACCGTAAAAACGATGATTGCCCCTGCAATAATGGCATAATTGGCCTTCTTATTCTTATACATTCCCCACATAAAGAGTAACATGGAAACAGCCATGGGGGCAATCATTAAAACAGTCATGTAGGTACGTGTATTACTCAGCATAACGTGCTCAAACACATCTGCATTCAAAAACATGATGACATACATGGTTACAAAAGACACGCATAACATCAATCCAAATTTTAAATAATTATTCATTTTCATCTTCTTTCAATAATAGTTAAAACCTTACCATTAAACCTGCACCAGCACCAAATCGGTTATCATAACTGGCAGTGGCAGAAAAATTTCTAGAGATGAGGTAGTCTAGACCTACAGACCATGTCGTTTCGCCTAAATAAGATTTCTTTTGACCCATTTCATTATTTAAGTCATTCACAAAACCCAAATCTGCCTTGTATTCATAATTTCCAAAAATGCTGGTTCTAGGGAAAATCATTATTTCACGACTAATTCTAATCTCTGGTCTTAGTTGATTGTCTAACCTGACGTCCAGATTAAACATATAGGGCGTAAAATACCTTATACCAGCTACAGCAGTTGTCGAGATTTCGTCCAGACTATTTTCACTTTCGTTTTCTGCATTGACGCCAACGAAAACTCTGAAGTAGTCTGACACATAGCGTTCATAACTGACCTCCGCTTCCATATTTTTATTCCATCCATACTCCAATCCCAAATTCCATTGATTTCTTATATTAGAACTTACCAAGTTTAATTCTGTCATATGCGATGTGAAGTCCAACATACCCCAGTTATAATAGTGGCTACCTTCTTTCAATATTTTATTTAGGCTATTGGGAGCTAATCGGCTATCTCTAGGTGTGCCATAGCTGTAAACCCTTGCCATGCCGCTCATCATATGGTATAAAACGTGGCAATGAAAAAACCAATCGCCATCTTCGCTGGCATCAAACTCAATGGTCACCTGCTGCATGGGTGGCACATTGACCGTGTGTTTTAAAGGAGAATAATCACCATTAGTATTTAACACTCTAAAGAAATGCCCATGCAAATGCATAGGATGATGCATCATGGTTAAGTTGTTCAAGGTGATTCTTACCACCTCCCCTTTTTCTATTTTTATCAAATCTGCCTCAGAAAGCGGCACTCCATTCAAACTCCATATATATCGCCACATATTTCCCGTTAAATTCAGCAAAACTTCTTTTACGGGTTTGTCAGCATCATAAGTCGTCGGAACTGGCGACTTCAGATAATCGTACGTATAGTCATCATTCATCGACATGTCCATATCCATAGCACTTTCCTTTTTAGTGTGATCCATCTCCATTTTGGAATCACCTGCAGGCATCTTCTTGTCCCCTTCTTTTGACATATCCATCTTGGAATGATCCATTTTAGCGTGATCCATCTTCATTTTGGAATCGCCTTCTGGCATCTTCTTGTCAACATCTTTTGACATATCCATCTTGGAATGATCCATTTTAGTGTGATCCATCTTCATTTTGGAATCGCCTTCTGGCATCTTCTTGTCAACATCTTTTGACATATCCATCTTGGAATGATCCATTTTAGTGTGATCCATCTTCATTTTGGAATCGCCTGCTGGCACCTTCTTGTCCCCTTCTTTTGACATATCCATCTTGGAATGATCCATTTTAGCGTGATCCATCTTCATTTTGGAATCATCCATTCGCATTCCCCATTCGTTCTTCATCTTTTCGGGTTCTTCTAAACTTGGCTTAGCTTTCATGGCCGGAGCACCCATTTTCATATCCATTTTTGCCATAGTCTTCATCATTCCGATCTTATCTGGCCTCATCACTTCTGGTGCAGCTATGACCTCTCCCTGTCCTAAATAGACAGAGGTTTTGCCTGAACCGTCTTGAGCCGTCGCTCTAAATTCCATTTTCCCATTTTCGGGAACCTCCACTATAAAATCATAGGTTTCTGCTATGGCAATGAAGGTTTTGTTTCTCCTTACTGGCACCACATCCATACCATCCGAAGACACCAAAAGTGGGTCTACTCCACCAAAAGTCATCCAAAACTGTGAGGATGCCGAGCCATTGATAATACGGAGCCTGATTTTTTCTCCTGGCTTAAACTCAGGATAATCTCTTGTGATTTCTCCATTGGATAAAAACGCTGGATAATAAATATCTGCGATGTCGGCACCTTCCATTCTTTGTTTCCAAAAGTTAACTTGAGCACCTAAACCTTTTCTTGCTATGACTTGATTTAAAGGCGTGGCTGTTCCTTTCTTAATGCCATACCATTCATTTCCTCGCTTTAAGTTTCTTAATACATTCTTTGGCTTCTCATTTGTCCAGTCGGACAATACCAAGACCAATTCTTTATCATAATCCAAGGTCTTTTCTTTAGGCTCTATCACTATAGACCCAAAAAGTCCACTCTGCTCCTGAAGCATGGTATGCGAGTGATACCAGTAAGTACCAGATTGGACTAGAGGAAACTCATATTTCTGCGTTTTACCAGGCATTATGGGTGGCGTAGTAAGATACGGGACACCATCGTAGAAATTTGGCAACAGTAGGCCATGCCAGTGTAGAGAAGTTTCTACATCCATATGATTCGTGACATAAATTACCGCATAGCCACCTTCCCTAAATTTAAGCGTAGGCCCAGGAATACTCCCATTTATGGCCATGGCCATTTGGCTTTTACCGGTTTTATTAACCATCACATTGCTTATGCTGAGTTCATAAGTGGTCGTATCGCTTTGACCGAATACTGAAAATTGAAAAGATAAAAAACAACTGATAAGTAATAATAATATTCGCATAAGAGATAATTTGTGTCTAACAACTGAATTAAAAGGCTAATAAATTGTTCCAATTCAACCTTCAAATACAAAACTACAGCAGTTCTATTAGATACGGCTTACAAAAAAGGTTCTTAGATTTACAAAATTCCAGTGATTTATCGCCTCATTACCAACCCTTTAATCTTTCATCTTTTAAAAAAGTATGGCTCTTTAAGTCCTATCTCTCTTTTTTCCCGTAAGTGACCTTGATTATAAACCAAAACTCATTGGCTCACGCTTGAAACTTAAAGCTTCCAATACCGCTTTACTCGTTTTCTCCCTGACGGCCCAGGCCGAAGCAGAGCGGAAACCCATATTTGGAAAAGCTAAGAACTTCGCATCCCTTGGTTTATTCCATCAGCTTATTCATAAGACGCAAAGGCTTGCCAAAGAAAGTGGTCTCGATGTTTTTTGGTTTGATGAAAAAAATCAGATTGGTGAAACCTTCGGTGAAAAGTATACCAACTCTTTTCAGCACATTTTCAATCAAGGTTATCACAAAGTCATCTCCATAGGAAACGACACTCCTGACCTAAACGCTGAGATTTTAACGGAAGCCATTCAACAACTCAAGCATCAAGATTTAATTTTAGGACCTTCAAGAGATGGCGGTGTTTATCTTATTGGTATCAGCCAAGAAGCATTCGTTTTTGAAAAATTCAAAAATCTCTCTTGGGCACAAACAAAACTTTTTGATGACTTATTGGGCTATGCTAGTTCTGGAAACATTGTATGTCATGTCCTTGGAAGCTTATTAGATTTAGATCATAAAACTGACCTATACACGCTCACGCGGGATGCCGCTTTAACCGAATTAGTAAGATACATACTTAAATTTCTTACCACCGTCACTTTCTCGCGACCGCACAACTTTCAACACACCTTCGCTATACCCACACTTCAGGGTTTTCAATTGAGAGGTCCTCCTCGCCTGTTTACTAAATAATATCCTTTAGGAAGTACATGAATTCCATGTTTCTTCATTTTACCATTTAGTAAATTATAAATCGAATATGAGAATATTTTTATTAGCTGTTCTGCAGCTATGTTTGACCGTTTCTTATGGTCAAATGTCAACCTATAAATCAAAGGTGACCAATAGGCAAAACGAACCCATCCCCTTCGCTACGGTTAGTATTGAAAACTCGCAAATAATAAGCTCCACAGATGTCAACGGTGTTTTTTCCATTCCATTTAACAGTCCAAATTTTGTTTTAAACATAAGTTCTATTGGTTTTGAAAAACTTACTTTAAGTATTAAAGACGGCAACATTCCTAATATGATAAGAATGGAATCTAGCTCTGAAGAACTAGAAGAAATCGTGGTCACCGCACTAGGTATAGAAAGAGAAAGGCAGTCTTTGGCCTCTTCTATTACGACCGTGAGTGCCAAAGAATTAACAGCTGTTCCACTCACCAATTTGGTGAATAGTCTTGCAGGGCAAGTGGCCGGCGTGCAAATCACCAACGGCTCTTCTGGTGTGGGTTCGTCCTCTAAAATTACCATACGGGGCGAAAACTCCTTAAGCGGCACCAATCAACCACTATTTGTGGTAGATGGTGTACCTATCAGTAACGACCAAATAACAAGCAGCTTAACGAATGATGGCAGACTACAGGAAATAGATTATGGAAACGGAGGGTCAGATTTTAGTGCAGACGACATCGCCTCTATATCCGTTCTAAAAGGAGCAGGTTCTGCAGCCCTTTATGGAGCAAGAGCAGCTAACGGCGTTATTTTGATAAGCACGAAAAGAGGAAACGACATTAAAGGATTGGGCATAAACCTAAGCAGCTCCGTAACGGTAGAAAACCTACTCACCCTTCCTGATTACCAAAATATTTATGGCGGTGGTTCTAATGGGAAATATGCCTTCGAAAACGGCATAGGTGCAGGTGTAAATGATGGCGGCATCAGTAGCTACGGCCCTCTTTTAGACCAAGGTTTAATGGTCAAACAATTTGATAGCCCATCTGTAGATGTCAACGGAAATCCTGTACGTGGTGGAGACGTTATCTCTAGAACTTTCCCTGATGGCTCTTTTACGGAAATCACACCCACGCCATGGATTTCAAGACCAAACAACGTCAAAGACTTTTTTGAAACAGGTGTTACCTCTCAAAACAACATAGCCATTAGCTCATCTGGAAAAAACGGAAGCAGCAGAATTTCCTATAGTAACCTGAGAAACAAAGGTATTTTACCAAATACAGACTTAAAAAGAGATGGCCTTTCTATCAGTTTAGACCAAGCCGTGGGAAAAAAGTTGAGTGTTAATACCTACATGAACTATATCAACACCAGAAGCAAAAACAGGCCAAACCTAGGATATGGTTATGAAAACGTACTTTACGGATTTAACTGGACAGGACGTCAAACAGATTTAGCCTCTTTGAGAAACTACTGGCAGGCTGGTCAAGAAGGCATTCAGCACTATGATTTTAATTATCTATGGCTCACAAACCCATATTTGACCTTGTATGAAAACACCAATGGTTTTGACAAAAACAGAATTTTAGGAAATGTGTCTGCCAATTATGAAATCACAGACAAACTCAATCTGAGCGTAAGAAACGGTTTAGATACTTATGACGACAAGCGAACCATCAGAAGAGCCGTGAGTACCAATAGTAACCCTTTTGGAACTTACAGAGAAGACCTCGTCACATTTACAGAGCTAAATACAGATGTGCTTCTTTCCTACAAAGACCGAATAAACGAAGATTTCAAATACACCATTTCTACTGGTGCCAATAGATTTGACCAGAAAATAGGCTACCAATATTCAGAAGCTTCTCAACTGGCCATTCCAGGTATTTATACCTTGACCAACTCCAGAACGCCACTAAAAGGGGAGAGTTTGAAGTTTGAAAAGAGAATTAACAGTGTGTATGCTACCGGCAATGTGACGTATAGAAATTCGCTTTACCTAGACTTGACCTACAGAAACGACTGGTCAAGTACTTTGCCTTCCAATAATAATTCTTTTGGGTACTATTCCGCTGGACTTAGCTATGTCATTTCTAACATGTTTAACCTGCCAGAAAACATCTCCTTTCTTAACTTGAGGTTGAGTTCTGCCAGTGTCGGAAACGACACAAACCCTTACCAAAACACGCAGAACTACCTTTTCAACCAGAATTATGGTTCACAGTTTAGAGTAACAAACGAGAACGTCCTGAAAAACGCCAACCTTAAACCAGAAAGATTGAATGCCTCAGAAATAGGCTTAGAGCTGTGGATGTTTAAAAACAAAATCCAACTGGATGTGGCAGGGTATCAAAACGTAAGCATCAATCAAATTATCTCTCGTCCTATCTCTAATGCTACTGGATTTGCCAATTTTAATGTCAACGGTGGAGCAGTAAGAACCAGAGGTTTTGAAGCCATGTTAAGTGCCGAAATCTTAAACAATGGCGGTTTTAAATGGAATTCTTCTGTGAACTATTCCACCTACAGGAGTAATGTAACCAGATTACCAGAAGGTGTAGACCAGTTTGTAACGGGTGTTGCCAATGTTTTTGGTGGATCAGGAGGCTCAAATACCGTTTTCTACATTGCTAAAGAAGGCGGAAGAGTTGGCGATATGTACGGCAGCGGTTTTGTAGAGATTGACGGTAAAACACTTTTTGGTGCCAACGGTCTTCCTGTGCAAGACGGTAAATTGAGGCTGCTCGGTAATTATAACCCAAATTTTGCCATGGGCTTTAACAACAGTTTCAAATACAAATACCTAGAGCTAAAAGTACTGGTAGATTGGAGACAAGGTGGCACCATAGTTTCCAGAACCAAAGCACTGGGAAGCACTTCAGGTGTATTGGCAGAAACGTTGATAGGCAGAGAAGGTGGTGTAGTGGGCTATGGCCTTATGAACATAGGAACAGCAGATGCTCCTAACTATGTGACCAATACCACCAAGGTACCGGCCAGTGCCTTTTATAATAACTTCTTTGACCGAGGAAACGAAGCCAGTGCTCTATACGAAGCCTCTTATGTAAAAGTGAGACAAGTGGGTTTATATTTTAACCTGCCAGCTAAAGCCGTCACTGCCATTGGTTTGCAAAATCTGAAAGTAGGTCTAATAGGAAGTAATCTTTTCTTATTCACCGAGAACCCGCATTTTGACCCAGAGTTAAATGCCCTTCAGGAAACCAACATCATTGCCGGTGTGGAAGATTTCTCTTACCCATCTACCAGAAGTTACGGTCTAAGTTTAAAAACCCAATTTTAAGAATATGAAGAATATACTCCTAACAATATTTGCTCTGGCCATCTCATCACTGAGTTGTACAGACGGGTTTGAGGCACTCAATCAAAACCCCAACGCTCCACAAAATGTGGGTCCTCAGTTTTTACTGACCAATGTCCTTTCTATATCCTCTGACAAAAACGCTTATGAACAAGGCTTTAGACTATCAAACTATTTGTCGCACTTTGCTGCCAGTGTAGAATTTGAAAGAATTGACCGCTACGAAATGGGATCAAACAGTGGATACTGGAATTCCACCTATAAACTCCTTTCAGACATCCGCTCCATGCAAGAACTGGCTGGCGACAATAAAGCTTATTTGGCAGTGGGGAACATCATGAAGTGTTACCTTTTCTCTCAGCTGACAGATATGTGGGGCGATATACCATATACCGATGCGGTGGGATCTTTAGATGGTAATTACACCCCTGTTTACGACAGTCAAGAAAGTATTTATATGGATCCACAAACAGGCATTTTGGCTGTTTTGAAGGAATCTGCAGTTATTTTGGAGACTACAGGTGACAAAATCCAAGGCGACATCATGTTTAATGGAAACTTACAGAAATGGGTTCGTTTTGCTAATTCGCTTCGTTTTAGATATTTATTAAGAGCCAGTAACAGACTATCCGACTTCTCCGAAATGCAAGCTCTTGCAAACTCAGGAAAATTGATGCAGTCAAATGCTGATAATGCCGTAATAGCCTATTTAAGCTCCGCTCCAAATCAATTCCCTATGGCTTCTGCGAGTCTTGGACTCTACCAAGAACACAGAATGACCCAAACTGTGGATTCTGTCTTAACACTGTGGAATGACCCTCGTGTGATTGTTTTATACAAACCTTCACAGTTGAGTGTAAATAGTGGTTCACCAGCTTACAGAGGCCTTCAAAATGGTCTAAGCCGTGAAACTATAGGTACTAAAGGCATCAACCTCAACGACGTTTCATTATTCGGTTCCATTTTCAGAGATATGCCAAATGGTGTTGACGCTCAGTTTATGCAATATGCCGAACTGCAATTTGCTTTAGCAGAAGCTGCCCAAAAAGGTTATATCTCTGGCGATGTAGCAACCTATTACCAAAACGGCATCAAAGCGAGTTTTGACTATTATAAAGTTGTTCTACCTGCAGCTTACTTAAGTGCAGACGCCATTGCCCTAAACGGCACCAATGATTTGACAAAAATCTTGACCCAAAAATGGATGAGCTTGATAAACGTAGGTCATGAGGCATGGTTTAACATCAGAAGAACAGGCATTCCCATGCTAACCGCTGGACCAGATAACTTAAACGACGGCAAATATCCAGTGCGATATTTATACCCTGAATCTGAACAAGCCACTAATAATGCCAATTACAGAACCGCCGCCGACAAGATGGGTGGTGACAATATCAACAGCAAAGGTTGGTGGGAAAAACAGTAAAAATCAATAACAATAATTTCAAGAAATCATGACTTCCTTATAAAGCCCTGTACTGTTTGAGCACGTAAAAAGTTCTTCATGATAAATGCTATTTTACAATTACCAAGTCATAGCACTTTTTATGTGCGAGTTTACAGACGGTCGGCCGCTGTAGTTTTTTTTTGGAGGAACGCCTCCCCTGTTCGTTTTTTACAAACGGTGCCTCGCTTGGCAAAAATGAACTCTCTGACCTGTCTGCCGATTTATCCGCCGTAAGGAGGAAAGGCAGCCGAAGAACAGCTGAAACCGTTAAAAATTAAATCATAAGACCAATTTTAAACTTGTTTCAAACCTTATTAAAACGCCAGCAAAAAAATATCCCATATTTGTAAAACCAACACCCCCTTTTTTAATGACCATTTGGAAAATAAACTTAAGTATTGGTCTTCTTTTTACAGTACTTATAGGCTGTAATCAGAAGCCAAAAGAAGATAAAGAATACCTTAAAAAGGCTTCATGGGAAGAAATTTCAAAAGAAGCAGACGGTACCACCGTAAACTTTATGATGTGGCAGGGCAGCAACACCATTAATAATTACATGAATAACTATGTGATACCTGAGGTCAAAAAACAATTCAACATTGACCTTAAAATCAGTAGTGGACAAGGCCCTGAAATAGTACAGTTGGTGATGAGCGAAAGAGACGCTTCCATTGACCAAGGGCAAGTTGACATGGTCTGGATAAACGGTGAAACCTTCTTTCAGCTTAGACAGGTAAAAGGGCTTTGGGGACCGTTTGTGGAACAACTACCAAATGCCAAATTGGTGAACTTTAATGACCCCTACATTGGTATGGACTTTCAGCAGCCCGTAGGTTACATGGAAGCTCCGTGGACGGTCAGCCAGTTTGCCATGATTTATGATAGCACAAGATTAAAAACACCTCCTCCTGCCAATTTAGATCAGCTAGCCGCTTACGTAAAAGCCAATCCAGGTACTTTTACCATTTCAAACGACTTTACGGGCATGACCTTGCTCAAAAGTTTCATGGCAGAGCTGGGAGGTGGAAGTAAAGTTTTGGATGGGGAATTTGACGAAAAGAAGTATATGACCCTTTCCAAAAAGCTTTGGGACTACATCAATGCCAACAAAAAGTACTTTTGGAAAAAAGGGGAAACCTTTCCGAACGAGCAGTCTAAAATGAATCAGCTATATGCTATTGGTGAATTAAACATACTTTATGGTTTCGGTGAGGGTGGCATAGAAAACAAAGTCAACAGTGGGCTTTACCCAAAATCAACGGTGGGTTATCCATGGAAAAACGGAACAGTTAAAAACGCCAATTACTTAGGCATTTTGCATAATGCTCCGCAAAAAGCAGGTGCCATGCAGGTTATTAATTTCTTGATGTCGCCAGAGGCACAACTTAAAAAAGCGAGTAAAGAGGGTATGGACTCTAATACTATTTTGGATATGGAGCGATTAACACCCGAATTTCAAACCAAATTTAAGGAAGCCATGCAAAGAGAATATGGCCCTACCATGAACGACCTAAAAGACCACGCTATGGCAGAGCCAGCAGCACAATACATGATTAAGCTTTTTGAAGACTTTAGAACAGAGGTGATTGAAAAATAAACGCTTTAATATCGGCATCTTGTTCTTTGCGGTATTTGTGATACTGCCATTTCTATCTGCCTTTTTGTATGCTTTATTATATAGTTTTGGCATCATAGGGGTGGTTAATAATGGCTTTACGCTAAAATTCTGGCAGTCGGTGCTGGGCTCAGGCGAGTTTTTTCGCTCTTTTCTTTATAGTGCTAGCATAGCCGCGGTATCCACCTTCCTTTCTATTTCGGGTGCCCTATGGATTACCCTCAAATTCCGAAAGGAACTAGAAAAAGGCATTTTCTCCTTTTTGATTTATTTGCCTCTGGCGGTGCCTGGAATTGTGACGGGTTTCTTCACTTTTCAGCTGCTTTCTAAAGGTGGTTTTTTCTCTAGAATAGCCTATGAGCTGGGCATTATATCAGAAGCCAATCAGTTTCCAGAAATGGTAAACGACACTTATGCCATAGGTATGGTACTCTCATTTATTACCCTTGCCCTCCCCTTCTTTCTCTTACTGTTTTTAAACATTTATAAAAACGAAAGGGTGGAAGAGCTTTCTATTTTGGCTCAGTCTTTAGGAGCCAGTAAACAACAAATTACCAACAAGATTTTCCTGCCGCTACTCTTAAGAAAAAGCTGGATATTGATAGTCCTAAACTTTATAGCCACGCTTGGAGCTTATGAAGTACCCATTATCCTTGGACGGCAGTCTCCAGAAATGCTCTCTATTTTGATACTGAGAGAGATTAGACAGTACGACCTCACCAAGATGTCGGAAGGTTATGTGGTGGCCGTGATTTATACATTGATGGTGACCGCCTGTGTGGTTTTCTTATTCTTATCAAGAAAAAAAAACTTGCATGAAACGTAGCATAAAAGCCATATTGCTGGCCATAGCGGGAGTGCTCATCATCTTCCCCTTTGTGTATTTGGTGATGCTTTCGTTGGCTTCCGAATGGCAATACCCCAACATCTTACCAGGGTATTTGGGTTTAAAAAACTGGGAAACCATTTTAGGTTCCGAAATGGGACTCCTGACCAGCTTTTTCGAGTCGGTTCTTATCTCTCTTTCTGTGGCTTTTGTCTCTACTCTATGTGGTTTTTGGGGCAGCAGAGCCGTTTATAATCACCCCAATAATAAACTTTTAACGCTCCTCACCTATTTTCCTTACATATTAGCCCCAGTGGTTTTTGCCGCTTGTTTTAGCTATTTCTTTATCAAAATGGGTTTGTTTGGAAATGCCTTTGGCGTGGTGGCAGCACAGTTTCTTATTACCTATCCGTTTTCATTGATATTCTTTAGTAGTTTTTGGAACAAAAAAATCAAAAGTTATGAAGAACTGGTGAGGACCTTGGGGGGAAATTCCTTCCAAACGTATGTGATGGTTTTACTGCCCTTGGCAAAAGGATTACTCTTGATATGCTTCTTTCAAACCTTCCTTATTTCCTGGTTTGAATATGGACTGACTTCGGTGATAGGACTAGGCAAAGTGCAAACCCTGACCATTAAAGTATTCATGTACATCAAAGAAGCCAATTACTATTATGGTGCTTTAAGCTGCTGTTTGCTGATATTTCCGCCGGTATTACTGCTCTATTTCAATAAAAAATACGTTTTCAAAAGCCTATTATAATGTTTTTAAAAGTCAAAGACTTACATAAGAGTTTTAATCATGAAGCGGTGGTGAGCTCGCTTAATTTTGAGCTAAACGCTCATAAAACCCTAAGCATTTTGGGTAAATCTGGTTGCGGTAAAACCACCATGCTGAAAACCATTAGTGGGCTTTTAGCACCAGACCAAGGCGAGATAATGCTAAATGGTGAAATTATCAATGACGTCATTCCGGAAAAAAGAAATGTTGTATATCTATATCAAGAGGATTTACTTTTCCCACACCTGACCGCCTTTGAAAACATAGCATTTGGACTCAGATTAAGAAAAACACCGGAAACCGAAGTACAAGAAAAAGTCATGAAGATGGTAGCGAGTTTGGAGCTCAATGGACAAGAAAAAAAGATGCCAAACCAGTTATCTGGCGGACAAAGACAAAGGGTTTCTTTTGGCAGAGCCATCATCACAAATCCTTCGTTACTGCTACTAGACGAACCTTTCGGGAGTTTGGACACGGTGACGAGAGAAAGAATGCAAAAGCTTTTCAAAGCCTTAACAGCCGAGTTTGGCATTACTTCAATTTTTGTAACCCACGACCTAAAAGAGGCCGTACTCATGGGAGACAGCATCGGTTTTATGCAAAAAGGAAACCTAAAAGTATACGCCAACAAAAAGGATTTCATCAACGACCCAAGCACCGGCGTCCAAAATGAAATTGATTTTTGGGGCAGCTTGAAGTAAATTTAAACATCGGAACGAAGTTTTAAGCTTATAGAGAAGGAAAAACTGTTTGTCATGATTTCGGCTTCGAAGGCCAAAATCCCGCCAAACAAATTACAACGTTATGGACATGACTTCCTATTAATATTTCGCTCAGAAGGAGCTGCTGATTACTATTTATGAATGAACCAGAATTATATAAAATAAAAATACCTTATAAAGCTATGTACAGTCTGAGCACTTGAAAAATTCAATGACTAATAGCTATTTAAATAGCACTAAAACTAGAGGAATTTTGAATGTGTAAGTTTACATAGCATAGTTTTTGGACGATCGGCCGCTGCCGTTCGATTTTTAGAACGGTGCCACGACTGGTAAAAAATGAAGTCCCCACCCTGTTTGCCGATTTATCCGCCGTTAGGAGGAAAGGCAGGCGGAAGGTGAACCAAAGAATAAGTACTCGTAGAATAAGAATTCTTTTAAACGAATTCAATAAATAAAACACAAAAATGAAAAAAGTTTGGATTGACACCGACCTCTCCGTAGGCATGAAAAGAGAGACTAGAGAAGGCTACTGCGATGTGGATGACGGCTACGCCGTACTCCAACTTATGAAATCTAACAAAGTAGACATCTTAGGTATTTCGGCGGTTTTTGGAAACACCACTTTAGAAAACGCTTTAGAACTAAGTCAATTCATGAGCAAGGAATTTGCCGACGATAAAATCCCTATTTACAAGGGAGCGTCAAAAGCCCTAGACTATACCGACTTGGCCACAAACGACGCCGTGGAAGCCCTGGCAGCGGCTCTTAAAAAAGACAAAATATCGATAATGGCCATAGGGCCAGCCACAAATGTGGGCATTTTACTCTTAAAACACCCAGAACTCAAGGACCAAATAGAGGCCGTGGTACTGGTGGCAGGAAGAAGAAAACCAAGCGATTATTTTGAGATAGGAAACAAAGGAAATCATGCCAGAGATCTCAATTTTGATTTGGACAATGACGCTTTTAGAATCTTGCTAGAATCTGGTGTGAAAACGGTTTTATGCCCTTTCGAAATCTCTAATAAGGTATGCCTCAAACAAACCGACTTAGAAAAACTAGCAGAAGGAGACGCTGCCAACAAATGGATTTCAAAAGCCTCAGAAGCGTGGCTAGCACAGTGGATAGGCATGGGAGCAGCAGGTTTTAACCCTTTTGATGTTTTGGCGAGTCATTATATCATCAGCCCAGAAGACATCATTTCTGAGGAGCTATACGCCCGCCTAGAACTGCACCCAGACGACACCGTAAAAGACACCGAAAGAAAGGCCTTCAAACAGTATTTACTATGCAACGATAATCCTAGCGGTTTCCCTGTAACTTACTGTTATGATGTGGTCCCAGACTATCATGAGAAACTGATGGCTAGTTTGGCGTAGTTTTTTTAAGTTAGCATTAATTAGGCAGGGCTTCTTTTTGGGGCTCTGTTTTTTTTGTGCGTAAGAAGTTGAGCTGTCATGGTTTTTCCACTTCACATGGTCTCGCTTGCGGACTCAGCGGCATTCCGATAAATAATTTATCCTAATCCTCAGATTGTAATATTAACATAAAGATAAGCAGAGTCCGCTCTGGCGAGACTCTGCTTTAGGAAAACAAATGCTTTATAAGGTTTTGCTCAGATAGGTCTTACTTTTCTTAGATAATCTATGTTTCACAAAAGAATATCAATTAAAAATCAAGGTTTGAATATTATGAAACAATAATTTCTTTTTTTTGTTACTCTTAATTTTAAATTCCATACCTCAATTCTCTTATGAAAAAAATAATATTCTTTTTCCTAGCTATTACAGCACATGGACAGTCCGCGATTTCTAATGACCAATTAAGTAATGAGTCCTATTTTAAGCAAATAAAAAATTATCAAAATTTTGATAAATATATTAGTTCAGACGGCTTTGAATACAAAAAAGGCATGGAATTAATATTGGGTTCTCCAAGCAATCCTCAATCGATTCAATCCACCGCCTTATTCGGTACAAATGTTGGAAACTTTACTTTTATACGAAAAGAGAAAACATTAATACTAACAGCTGAAAAAATATTTTCTGAAGAAAAATGTAAAATAGGCGACATTCATGTTTATCATACGGGCGTCCTTCGTAAAACTCCTTTAGAATTAAGTTTGCAGTGTTTACTAGAAAATAAAGTGGGGGTTGCTAGTTATGTTTATATTGACAATATAGAAAAGGCTATTCGCTTTGGTGAGGTAATAAATCCAAATGCGAAAATGACAAAAGATGAGGCTATAGAGGTTTTAAAAAAGAAAAAAGAATTATTAAACCTAGAATTGATAAGTCAAGAAGAATACGATAAAGAAAAAGCTAAATTATCTGGAATAATTATAGGTAATTAATTAAGTTCAGCTCCGCTAAGCTTGAAGCTTAAAGGTGGCGTTCTCAAGTCTCTAGCTTGAAAGTAATTTAATCCTTAGGAATTTTACAAAATCACTTTGCTCACCTAGGCTTTCAGCTTAGGCGAGGCGTTCACAAGCCTCTGGCTTGTACCAGTTATTCCTACTTTAGTATCAAAAACCTCCAATATCAGCCAGAGGGTGGTAAACACTGCAACAAAGCTGGATTTATCCGTCTTTGAAGGAAGCTTTGCAGAGCCACAACTGTTCGGAATTTCCGAACAGTTCAAACCCTTTGTCTTATAAAAATCAATAGTAAGTTCTACCGATTTATATAACTAGCCCTATGTGACCACGCTGTGGTCAGCCTTCACTTCTCTCTATTTTTCAAACATACTTTGATCTCCCTGAGGTCACTATTTTACGTGTTTTTGACCACCGCGTGGTCATATTATGTTAACAGAAACCACGCAACCCCTCTCCCCGACTACAGCGTAGTCGAAGATTCCATAATTTATACAAAGCCAAAGGTTTAATTAATTTTCACAAACTTGAATTAAGTCAAAGACAAATACTAAATTGTATCCAAGTAGATACAATTTGGTATAATAAAAAATGAAAACTTCAAAATTTGATATAGCTGATTATCTCGACAGCAAAGAAATGATTGCTGAGTACCTAAATACTGTTTTAGAAGAAGGTGATAACACTGATATAATAAACGCCATTGGAAATGTTGCTAAAGCAATTGGCATGACCAAAATAGCCGAAGAAACAGGATTAAGCAGACCAAGTTTGTATAAAGCCCTTTCGGATGGATCCAAACCTCAATTTGCCACTGTAATGAAAGTTTTAAAAGCTATTGGAGGACAGATTAGTGTAAACCCAGTTTCTGTTTAGGAACTACCCTTCTTTTCCTATAAAAGCCTGAATTTGTCTTCATAAACTGGATAAAGAAAAACTATAGTAATGTGCTTTAGGGGCTTTTATGAAGTAATCGTTTTGATGCTAGTCTTCTTTCGAACTATTAATAGCGACACATTGCACAAAATCAACTAAATTCAGAACAGCGTTCCAAAAAAGCTAAAGGCTTTACAGAGCATATGCACTAGCTCCATAGACTTGGCTTAAGACATATTAGGCCATCCATTTCCTAACAATTACATCATATCAAATCCTTCTCCTTTCGCTAACATCTCGGTAATTTTGGCGTCATTTCATAATCCCCGAAATAGAACTTGAAACATACTCTTAAAAAGAGCAAATTTGTACCGTTCAATCAGCCATTAAAACAATAAACTTCATGCGTAATCTATTCGTAACCACCTTCTTGTTTGTCATTCTCTTCTCCTGTTCCACACCACAGGAAGAAAGCCTTTCGGTCAAAAATGTAATGGATGAGGTCATCACTAGACTCTATGGTGAAGTCTCTCCAGAAGATTTTGAGACTGTGAATACCAGCTTTATGCTGGATTTTTTGACCGAAAAAGAAAAGGCAGTCCTAGCCACCAAGTACCAGTATTTTAAAGTTAATGTACCCGTAACCGTTTCTTTAATGCGTCATGTGCAGCAGCCTATAGTGCCATTTTGGTTAGAGGAAAGTGGTTTTGTTAAAACAGACAAGAAAGTTAAAAATGTCCAATACGAATATGAAGTCTGGCAAAAGGACTTTGACGCTGGCTGGGTGAACTTAGGTATCCCAGGTTTTGATAAAGATAGGGTGGTCTATTTTATATCTGTAGGAGCCCAAAATAAGGGCGACGAATTAAAAATAACCGAACAGTACCCTTCGGAATACAGTTTAGAAAGAATGGAAAAAGGGGCTTTTACCTATCACGACTGGTCTGACCTAAAAATCACCGAATTGCCAGAAGAGTTTGAAGGCCAAACACTTTTCACCACCGTAAGAGGAAGAGCCAGAGAAGCACACGTGGAAGGAGCTTTCCGTAAAACCATTTTCCCTTCTTCTGCCGCACCAGACCAAGTCATGCTAACCTGGAGTGCAGACCCTACCAATTCCGTAAACCTGCAATGGAGAACCAATACAGCGGTAAAAGAAGGAACCGTGAAGTATTGGAAACAGGGCAGCACGGACAGCCTTTCTACGGAAGCTACAGTGAAAGTAATGGAGGACAGAATGCTTTATAACGACCGCTACATTCATAGGCATACGGCAATGCTGAGTCAATTGGAAGCAAATACGACTTATGAATACAGCGTGGGTTCAGCTGTAACAAATTCATGGTCTGAGGTCAGAAATTTCAAGACAGAAGCCAAAAACATCAATACATTCTCTTTTATATGGTTTGGCGATACGCATAAAGACCCAAAATGGGCAGAGCTCTTACAAGACTCCTATGTACGCCATCCAGAAATAGCATTTTATTCCATTGCCGGAGATATTGTTTCCACAGGACTTTATAGAGACGAATGGGATGAGTTTTTTGGATATGCCAAGGATGTTTTTGCGTATAAACCCTTAATGCCTGTTCCTGGCAATCACGACAGGCAAGATGGATTGGGTGCTTGGATGTACTACGATTTTTTTAGTTTACCTGAAAATGGCCCAGAAAAAGTAGATAAAGAAAGTACGTATACGTTTGAATATGGGAATGCACTCTATGTCATGATTGACGCCACACAACCAAATGAAGCACAAACGGCGTGGATTGAGAAACAGTTGAAAAACTCCAAAGCTACTTGGAAGTTTGTGATGTTTCATTTTCCGCCATACAATTTTGAAGAACCTTATTTAGATATTCAAGAAGCATGGGGTGGCATTTTTGATACTTACCATGTAGACATGGTGATGTCTGGGCATATTCATTATTATATGCGTACCAAACCGATGAATGCTGGCAAAGCAGTGAACTCCTTCAAAGAGGGAACCGTTTATGCTGTTTCTATAGGAACCCATGGCAATCACGACGATATAGGCGAAGAACCATACGCCGTAACAAGATATAAAGACGGACAATTTTACCAACACATGGATATTAAGGATAAGGTCTTGAAATACACCACTTATAACAAAGAAGGCAAAGTGGTAGATGAACTCTTGATTGATAAAAACTAGTCTTTAAAGGCTACCTATTAAAGTGCTTATGGGGAAGAATTCGATTGCTTCCCCATTCTTTTTGTAAAAACTGGCTGAAAATCCATTTCAGAGATAAAATCTCTGCATAAACCGGGATAAAATAAAACTATCGTTCATATCAGGCCAATCGCATTCTTTAACCAGGTTTATGCATTGGAGAATTGTAATGAGTAGATAAAGTGTAATAAATCAGACATTTAAACGAGATTAGCATAGCAACGTTCAGGTGATTGAGTTTAAATGGGTTTACGAACTGATTTGAAGCAATTTAGTTACGGTCCCGATAAAATCGGGAGATTTTCTAATGCATAATCCGGGTTTAAAACCATAAATTTATTGTAACACTAGTTGATTATGCCCTAAGACTATCCGGTACTACAATTCCCTAGCCATGAAATTTAAACGTATTACTTTAATCTCACTTATCATTTTACTGAGTGGCCTCGTGCTATTGCCGAGCTTGGCACAGACTTCCATTAAATTCTCCCCAAACCAATCTTTTAGAAAGTACAAATCAAATTTAGAGATAGGCACTATTGAACAGTTTGGAAATACTTTTGATGGCCAAGTCAATATTGAACTACCTGACAAAAGTTTAAAACTAGATTTCAGAGCAAGCTCTATAAAAAAGTATAATGTTGTTAAAACTTCAGATGGCGAGGTCTTTACAGACGTCGATGTATATGAGTCTAAAGGAGAGCATGGCAGCAACTATTTAATCACCATCCAAAACGAAGTTTATTCTTTTATTGAGTCTACTGAAAATGAGATCTATGAACTCAGAAAAAAAACCAAAAGTGTTTACACCTATAGAACTTTGAATGATGAGAATTTGGAGATAGCATGTTTGACTAATAATACAGAAAAACCAATACTAGACTTACCCAAAAATGCACGTACAATAAATTCTCTGGGCTGTTTTGAATTCCCTGTAGTTTTTGTAAACGACTATGACCATTATCTTAACAATAAAAACAAAAGCCTGGCTGAGATAGAAGCCAAAAACCTCTCTGATTTGGCAGGAGCTCAAGCGATATGGAATTTCCATAATTCTCTCCAATCGGAAATACGATTTAAAGCTTTAGGTCAAACTATTGAGACCGATGATACCAACTTGTTCTGGAGCAGAGACCCAACTTCTGATATGTGGGGAAGACTCGCCTATTTAGTTGAGTTTTGGAACAAACCAACGGAGTGGGATGTGGAGTACCTTACCATCATTTCAGTCACAGGGATTCACTTTATTAATAATGATGAGAATTTACCTGGGCAGCCCCCCGGTTCAAAAAATATAGTTTTAGGCAAAGGCACTTCATTTTTCAATATGTTTAATACCGGAGCTATTGTAATTCGTGGATATGTTGATGAAGAAAAAATAGTAGAAAGCCTTCCGGAAGATGCTACCAAATTTCTATTGGCACATGAATTTGGGCATGTCTTTGGTCTAGGTCACAGTAGACCACAAAGCATAATGTCACCTACTATCAACCCATCTAAAACATGGATTCCAAACCATATAGATTCTATAAATTTGGCGGTTAATAAAGTGGCTAGTCTTAATGTAATAGACCGTTGCCCAAAGGTTTATTTGGGCTGGGAAGATGAAAGAGACGGTTTAGTCTTTTCTTGGAGTGCGGATTTGGTAAGTGAACAAGACAATTTTGTTTTAGAAATAAGCAATGATAAGGGAGTGACTTGGCAAAATATAGGTTTTGCAAATGCACATGGAGACTTCTTTATGAAGTTTATGGATTCTGAGATTATCTATAATCAGTTTATGGCTAGGATGATACAGAAAGGCGATAATAATGCTGTTTCCAATGTGCTTGAAATTGATTTAGAAACACTAAGAGATATTCCGGAGAAAGGAGCCTTTGTCTATTTTGACCAAGAAAGAAATCAGTTGGTTATAAAATCAAGTAAGCCGACAGGAGTGGAAGTATTTGGTATAAATGGAAAACTGGTTGGAAATGATTATTTGAAATACTATTTACTTAATATGGAAACTTCAGCCTGGATGCCAGGCATTTACATCGTAAAGCTAGCGGCTCTGCCAGAGGAGAAGTTCAAGGTATTGATTTTTTGAGGATTGAGTTCTTATACTCAATGCTCTAGCCAATTATTAAAGCTTTTCTCTGCTGAAAATTGTTGTAAGGACAAAAAGTTACCAGTCCGAAAAAGAAACTAAACCACCCAATTCAAGGTTTAGATAGGGAAATTCGCAATCTGAACATTTGAAACAATCCAAGATAATTTTACCTGTCATTGTCGTATCACAGTTCTGTGGTACCTCAATGTGGTTTGCGGGTAATAGCATCATGAGCGACTTGGTAAGAAATTTTGGTTTTGAAGCTTCCGCTTTAGGCCCTTTGACTTCTTCTGTGCAGTTGGGTTTTATTACAGGAACGCTGCTTTTTGCCATATTGGCCATATCAGACAGATTTTCTCCTTCCAAAGTCTTCTTGGTCTGTGCCATCTTCGGGGCGATATTTAACTTGGGTATTATTTGGGAAGGAAACACTTTCTCCAGTATCCTTGCTCTACGCTTTTTCACAGGCTTTTTCTTAGCAGGAATTTATCCTGTTGGCATGAAAATAGCCGCAGACCATTATGAAAAAGGACTGGGTAAATCGCTGGGATTTTTGGTGGGTGCTTTGGTGATAGGTACCGCTTTTCCTCATCTTTTAAAAGATATGGCTCCTTGGAAATCGGTAATCCTTTGGACTTCTGGTTTGGCGGTATTTGGAGGAATGTCTGTGGTTACCCTCGTGCCCGATGGCCCGTTCAGAAAACCAGGTCAAAAAATGGCATTATCGTCTTTTAAAAACTTTTTCAGTAATCGTGATTTTCGTGCTGCCGCTTTCGGTTACTTTGGACATATGTGGGAGTTATATGCCTTTTGGGCTTTTACACCAGTAATCCTAATGGCTTACAACCTTTCCAATCCAGCATCATCACTTAATGTCCCGTTTTATGCTTTCCTTATTATTGCCATTGGAGGTGTGGGTTGTATACTTGGTGGTTATTTATCTCAACGTTTTGGTGCTAAAAAAATAGCTTCACTCAGTTTACGCTTATCGGGTTTATGTTGTTTGGTTTCTCCTTTTATGCTCACTGTAAATTCTGAGATAGTCTTCCTAAGTTTTTTACTCTTCTGGGGTTTAGTCATTACCGCAGACTCCCCACTTTTTTCTACTATGGTGGCACAGAATGCCCTTCCTGAGTTAAAAGGAACGGCACTCACCCTTGTGAATAGCATAGGTTTTGCTATCAGTATTTTCAGCATTCAACTGCTCAATGAAATGAAAAACCATAGCAACTCCAATAGCATTTATTTGGTACTGGCCATTGGCCCAGTTTTAGGACTATGGGCTTTAAAAAAGAGGTCAATTCATTGAACCCGATTTTTGACAAACGCTAATTCTTAATAATGTAGGTTGCAAACCTAAGTTTCTTCGACGGAAAACTTAAAACCGTTTAGATTCTCAGCAATATGTCATATCATTGAATATAATTCCTGTTGAAAAACCTTACGCTTAGCCATCATATTAAATGAACATTTGGAAATCATACGCTCTATTTTTAGGTACTGTACTATTGATAGGTTGTCAAAAGCCAAAGCTTAAGAGGCCTAACATCTTAATTATAGCTGTAGACGATTTGCGTCCAGAATTAAACAGTTTTGGTAAGGAGTATATCTCTTCTCCAAACATCGACCGGTTGGCTGAAAATGGAGTTGCTTTTCAAAGACACTACGTCAATGCTCCAAGTTGCGGTCCTTCTAGATATACACTCTTGACGGGACTTTATGGCCCATCTGATAATTACGCTTTATTTAAGAGAGCAGAAAAAATAGCGAAAGGCGAAGAAGTCAAACCCAGCATGCCGGAATGGTTTAGAGCCAACGGCTATACTACAGTATCGGTGGGTAAAGTGTCGCATCACCCTGGCGGTAGAGGCGGAGATGATTGGGACGACAATAACATGATAGAAATGCCAGGAGCGTGGGACAAGCATCTTCTTCCAGTAGGAGAATGGAAGCATCCTAGAGGTGTCATGCATGGATTGGCGAATGGAGAAATTCGCGAAGTTTCATCCGAAATGGATGTTTTCCAATCGGCAGAAGGTGACGACAACATTTACCCCGATGGCCTCATTACGGACGAGGCCCTAAAACAGTTGTGCGAGCTCAGCACCGATAGTCACAAGCCTTTTTTCTTGGCTGTGGGATTAATTAAACCACACCTTCCTTTTGGTGCTCCATCGTCTTATTATGAACAATACAAAGGCATGACACTCCCACCCATTCCACATCCTCAAAAGCCTGAGGGTAAAACCACCTGGCATGGTTCGGGAGAATTTAATCAATACAATAATTGGGGTAAAGATGGTAATACGGATGCCCAATTTGCCGATGAGGTAAGAAGACATTACGCAGCCTGCGTAAGCTATGCGGATGCCCAAGTAGGCAAAATTTTGGCGGAGCTAAAACGTACGGGAGCAGACAAAAACACGATTGTGATTCTATGGGGAGACCATGGCTATCATTTGGGTGAGCATGCTATATGGGGCAAACATAGTTTGTTTGAAGAGTCGCTCCACTCACCTTTGATCATTCACTACCCAGGTATGAAAAACAAGAATCAAAATACCAATGCCATTGTAGAAACACTTGACATTTTCCCAACACTCTGTGATTTGGCAGGGGTAGAAATACCAAAATTTGCTCAAGGAGAATCCTTAAGACCTATATTAGAAAAACCTTCCCTAGCTGGGCATTCTGCCTTTGCTTATACCCAATCTAACCAGCTTAAAACAGTCAAAACAAATACCCACAGAATGATACAGCATCCAGATGGGTTTATTGAACTATATGACGAAGATAGCGAAACCGTTAATGTAGCTGACAAATACCCTGATGTGGTTAAGGAATTAAAGGGGGAACTTCTTGAGCGATTGGGGAAGTAAAACGCTCTTCTCTTTTATCATATTTGGAAACCAGAGGGAAGACGAAATGTTTAAAACATGGGTTTGCTCACCTATGAATGAAAGCTAGCTACCCTGTTCTCAAGCCTATGGCTTTCACTGTGTTCAATTCTTAGTACTTAAATTTCACTAAACCGCCCATATCATACAGAAGCTGCATACCGCTTCAACAAAGCTGGACCAATAATGAAACAGTCTTTAAATGAAGTTCCGCAGGCTAAAAAAAGCCCCAACGGGGCGAAATATTAATAGCTCAGGGTAAAACCCTGAGCTATTAGAAAAACCATAACCTTTGTTTTGGAGGACTTTTTGCCTTTTATACAAAAAGTGTGACAAAACATTACTTCAATTTAATGAGCCTCCAACCAGTTGTCTCCTACACCAAGACCGGTATCCAATTTTACTTTTAATGGAATGGCGTTCACCATGAGATCATGCACTTTGGTTTTTAGCAGTTCTATTTCATCCACATGAGCATCAAAAATAAGTTCATCATGCACCTGAAGCAGCATTTTAGACTTTAGGTTTTCCTTTTTCATCCAGTCATGCACATTAATCATGGCCAGCTTTATCATATCCGCCGCAGAACCCTGAATCGGAGCATTTATGGCATTTCGTTCGGCATAACCTCTGTTGGTCTGGTTTCTGGAATTGATGTCCCTTAGATACCTTCTTCTACCCAAAACCGTCTCTACATATTCCATTTCTCGGGCCTTATTAATGCACTCGTCCATATAAGCTTTCACTCTTGGAAACTGCTCAAAATAGTTGTCGATAATCTCTTTGGCTTCTGTTCTTGAAATGCCTAATCGTTGTGCTAATCCAAAGGCAGAAATACCGTAGATAATACCGAAGTTGACCATTTTGGCTTTTCTACGCATGTCAGAAGTAACGTCAGCCAGTTCCACGCCAAAGACTTTAGACGCCGTAGTGGAGTGAATATCCACATCATTATTAAAGGCCGCCACCATAGATTCATCCTCAGAAAATGCGGCCATAATCCTCAACTCTATCTGGCTATAATCGGCAGATAAAATCTTAAAGTTTTCATCTCTAGGAATAAACGCCTTTCTAATTTCCCTTCCGCGTTCTGTTCTAATCGGGATGTTCTGTAAGTTGGGGTTGGTAGAACTTAATCTACCCGTAGCTGCCACTGCTTGATTATAGGAAGTATGAATTCTACCCGTTCGCTTATTGATAAGTAATGGCAGAGCATCCACATACGTGCTTTTGAGTTTACTTAACTCTCTAAAGTCCAAAATCCGCCTAGCTATCGCGTGCTCGTTTTCATATTTACTCAATATTTCTTCTCCTGTAGCATATTGACCACTAGGTGTTTTCTTAGGCTTTAAATCTATCTTCAAGAGGTCAAAAAGTACCTCACCGAGTTGTTTAGGCGAGCCCACATTAAATTCTGTTCCTGCCATTTCAAAAATATCCTTTTGGGCTGCTGCTATATCTTTCCCCAATACTTCCGATAGTTCGTAAAGAGCATGAACGTCTACTTTTATACCTTCCATTTCCATTTCAGAAAGCACATTGACAAGTGGTATTTCTACCCTTTGGAGCAAGTCGTCTTGTTCCCTTTCTTTAAGCTCTTTGTCCAAAATTTGCTTTAGTTGCCAAGTGACATCGGCATCTTCTGCGGCATATTTACTTGCCTCTTCCACAGGCACATCACGCATGTTGCCTTGCTTTTTGCCCTTTTTCCCTATCAACTCTTCAATATGGACGGGTTCGTAATTCAGATACAGGTTGGATAAGAAATCCATACCATGACGTAAATCTGGTTCCAGAAGATAATGGGCTAGCATGGTATCATACTTTGGCCCGTACACTTCTACGCCGTAATTTTTCAAAACCGAAACATCATATTTTAGATTTTGAGCAATCTTCATGACCGTTTCACTTTCAAAAACAGGTCTAAATTCCTCTAAAATCTTTAATGTTTCCTCTTTATTTGGCGGCGTAGGCACATAATAGCCCTCACCAGCTCTGTAAGAGAAAGACATACCTACTAATTCTGCATCAAAGGCATCTACATCTGTCGTTTCTGTATCGAAACAGATTTCGTCCTGAGCCAACAGATATTTTATCAATTCCGCCCTTTTTTCAGGCGTATCCATACAGTAATATTGGTGCTTCTTGGTATGAATAGTCTCCTTTTCCGAAGGCTCTTTTATAACCTCTGGCTCTTCAGAATAAGTATCAAATAGTCCCATTTGAGAGGCATCAGCAGGTTTTTTGGCTGCCTTTTTACTGGTGGCTTTTTCTTTGGGAGCCGCGGTAGAGTTATCTTCTGCATCAGGCATCATTCTACGCTTAAGCGTTCTAAACTCCATTTCGTCTAAAAATGCAGCCAAATCCTCTTTGTTATATTCCTCCAAGATCAAATCTTCCGATGTATAGCTTATAGGAACATTGATATCAATGGTAGCCAGCTCCTTAGATAATAGAGCATCAGCCTTTCCGGCTCTCACTTTCTCCCCTATTTTTCCTTTGATTTCATCCGCATTTTCCAACAGCCCTTCGATGGTCCCGTATTCCTTCAAAAATTTGACTGCGGTTTTCTCTCCCACACCCATGATACCAGGAATATTATCCACCTTATCGCCCATCAGTCCCAACATGTCTACCACCTGGTCTATTCTTTCAATATCCCATTTGGCTAATATTTCGGGTACACCTTGTACTTCAACACTATTGCCTAGAAAGGCTGGTTTATACAAGAAAATATGTTCTTCCACCAGCTGACCATAGTCTTTATCTGGCGTGTACATAAATACCTCAAAATCATTTTTAGACTCCCTTTTTGCCATGGTACCAATGATATCATCTGCCTCAAAACCGGGTAGTTCTAAAAGGGCAATGTTCATGCATTTTGCCAAGCGTTTAATCAATGGAATGGCAATGCCGATATCCTCTGGCATTTCTTCTCTGTTGGCCTTATACTCTGGAAATTGTACATGCCTAAAAGTTGGTTCTTTGGTATCAAAAACGATAGCAAGATGCGTTGGTTTCTCCTTTTTTAAAACCTCCAAAAGTGTGTTGGTAAAACCGAAAACAGCAGAAGTGTTCATTCCGCTGGTGTTTACTCTTGGATTTTTAATAAATGCAAAATGTGCTCTATAGATTAAGGCCATTGCATCTAGAAGGAATAGTTTTTTTGAGGGCATTTGGTGCGTTTTTGATTGACAAAATGTTTGTAATATTCGCTATTTTTACGCTTTATTAAAACCATTCCGTCAGATAAATGCTTAAAAAGTCCACCTTCCTTCTTACACTTAGCCTGGTATCCACTTTGAGTTTTGGGCAGCAAATTACTTCTCAGAACTATCAAGCCAGGGACGAAGGAGATTTGGTAGAATTTGAATTTGTACTTCCCGAAAAACAATATGACTTTAACACTTCCGATTTACTAGTAAAATGGCATGTCATCTTATTTGATCTTTTGGAGCAAACCAATGGCTATACGCCCAATGTGGCTGCACGAACTTTAGCTTATGTCAATCTTGCTGCCTATGAAGCCATGCTTCCAGGGCAACCGGACTATCAAAGTTTAAGTGGTCAGATTCAAGAATACAAAAGGAGTAGAGATTATGATGTCAGCTCGGAGCAGTTTTCCAGTGCCATTGCCATTAACAATGCAGTTTTCTACATGGTAGATCAGCTTTTTACTCCTGCACCTTATGTTTGGATGGAGGGTGTTTGGGCTTTTAAAGATTCTGTTAATACCACACTTAGCCAGGATATGGATGCAGATACTTTCCAAAAATCAAGAAATTATGGATTGGCCGTAGGCAAAATGATTTATGAATATTCCAAATCTGACGGCGGCCACCAAGCCTATTTGAGAAGCTACGACATGAACTACCGACTTCCGGCCTGTGAGTCTTGTTTCGAAATTCATCGTTCGGCAGATTTAGAAAACACAGGCCCTATGCATCCAGGATGGCAGTATAACAGGTCTTTCATGAAAGACAACGCCACAGATTTTGGCATAAAACCAAAAGTGGTTTTTTCAAAGTATCCTAAGTCTCCTTTCTATAAAATGGCCATGGATGTTTATGAAGAATCCAAAACGGTCAACCCCGGAAACAAGAAATATGTGATAGCCAACTTTTGGGACGATGCTGCTGGTTTCACATATACCGCCACAGGACATTCCGCAGCTGTTTTGACTATGGTTTTAAGGAAGTCACCCGTTAGCTTGGCAAAATCGGCAGAACTTTATTGCCGTTTAGGTTTGGCTTTAAACGACGCTATTATCTGCTCGTGGATGGGAAAAATGAAGCATAATTTAATACGACCAGTAGCTTATATCAATAGATATATTGATAGTGCTTGGGAACCAAAACTGCTTACACCTCCATTTCCTGAGTTTCCTTCTGGGCACTCTGTGCAATCTGCCGCCATGGCCACTGTGCTTTCAGAAACTATCGGTAGCGACATTGGGTTTACTGATTATTCTAAATTCTGGGTGGGTGAACCTAGAAAATTTGCTTCATTCTGGGAGGCGGCCAATGAAACCAGCATTTCAAGGTTTTATGGAGGAATTCATTACATGGATGCACTTGACCAAGGTCAAGACATGGGAAAACTGGTAGGTCAAAACATATTGAAATTAAAGTTTCTAAAAGAAGAATAATATTTCAGTATTTGCTTTTAAAAGAGCCAGATTTATCAGACTTTGGGCTGTTGAATATGAGATACTAAAGCTCAAGATTTTTTCAAATTTACTTTTAAGACAAACATGCCTTTTACTGCAGAAGATTTACTGGAATCAAAAACAAGAAAAGAGCTTATTGCGATAGCCGAAGAAAAGGGTATTGATATAAGTAAAACAGTCAAAAACCTGATTTACGAAAAAGAGCTGGGCCTCCTACAAGCGGAATTGGTAAATCTGCAAAATTGGATCATTGAGAAAAAGCTGAGAGTCGCGGTTATTTTTGAAGGTAGAGATGCTGCCGGTAAGGGTGGATCTATTAAAAGATTCAAAGAGCATCTAAATCCGCGTTCTATGCGTGTGGTAGCTCTTACCAAACCCACAGAAGACGAAAGAGGTCAGTGGTATTTCAGAAGATATATTAAGGAGCTTCCTGAGCCTGGCCAAATAGTTTTCTTTGATAGAAGCTGGTATAACAGAGCCGTGGTGGAGCCGGTAATGGGTTTCTGTGACGATAAGCAATACAATCAGTTTATGGTGCAGGTGCCGGAATTTGAGCACATGCTATATGAAGATGGCGTTATTATTATAAAATTCTGGTTTTCTATATCTAAAGAAGAGCAAAGCGAAAGGTTTAACGAAAGACTAGCGAATCCTCTAAAACAATGGAAGTTTAGCCCAGTAGACCAGAAAGGACAAGAACTGTGGGGTAAATATACGTACTATAAAGAGCAAATGTTCAGCAAGACACATACCGCTTTTAGTCCGTGGATTATCGTTAAAACCAACAGCAAAAAACGAGCTAGATTAGAAAGTATCAGGCACGTACTTTCTCGATTTGAATATCCAGAAAAAGCACAAGCTCAAATAAGTCTTCCGCCAGACCCAAACGTGATTCAACGATTTTATAGAAACGTAAATCAAATTGATATTTAAGATCTAAAGTAGAAATGAAATTAACAGAAAAAGATTTAGAACTCTTAAATTCTAAAATAGGTCTTAGATTGGTTTTTGCGGAAGAAAAAACCAATCTAACTAAGGCTTTACGCTATTCTAAATACGAAAAAGAACTTAGAGAACTCCAGGCAGAGCTAGTGAAACTACAGACTTGGGTCATTGAGAACAAGAAAAAGATTGTTATCCTTTTTGAAGGTCGAGATGCCGCTGGTAAAGGTGGAGCTATTAGAAGAATAACAGCTCATATAAACCCAAGACACTTTAGGATTGTGGCTCTTAATAAACCGACGGACGACGAACGCGGTCAATGGTATTTTCAACGTTATGTCAATCAGCTGCCGAAACCTGGAGAAATTGTTTTTTTTGACAGAAGCTGGTATAACAGGGCCGTCGTGGAGCCTGTGAATGGTTTTTGTACACCAAAAGAATATGAAATTTTCATGTCTTCGGTCAATGAGTTTGAAAAAATGGTTATTCAATCGGATACTTACTTTATCAAATTTTACTTCTCTATCACCAAAGTAGAACAAGCCAAAAGGTTTGAGGATATAAAGAAAAGTGAATTGAAAAAGTGGAAGATGTCTCCTTTAGATGAAAAAGCCCAGGGTTTGTGGGACGAGTACACCAAATATAAACAGGTGATGTTTGATAAAACTAACACCGAAATGGCCCCATGGACCATCCTAGATGCAGATAAAAAAACGTTAGCAAGATTGGCAGCGGTAAAACATATTTTGAAAGTGATTCCTTACGAGGAGCATTAAATCATTGAAACATTAGAGTATTGAAGCATTAAAAAATGAACCATTCCAGCATTAGAGCATTGAATCATTAACTCATTGGAGCACTGGAGCATTGAATCAATAACACATTGGAGCATTAAAAAATGAACCATTCCAGCATTAGAGCATTGAATCATTAACACATTGGAGCATTAAAGCATTAAAAAATGAACCATTCCAGCATTGGAGCATTGAATCATTAACTCATTGGAGCACTGGAGCATTGAATCATTAACACATTGGAGCATTGGAGCATTAAAGCATTGGAGCATCCAAAAATGAACCATTCCAGCATTGGAGCATTAACTCATTGGAGCACTGGAGCATTGAATCATTAACACATTGGAGCATTAAAAAATTAACTCATTGAATCATTAACACATAGAAAAAACTAAGGAATATCCATAAACTTATGGGTCTGTAAGCTGATTTTCCATTTTGGATTTGCTTTCACGTAGTCTATAATTAAAGGCAGCATTTGCTCCTGCTTATCCCATTCTGGTTGAAGTAATAATTGGCAGTCATCATTGACGAGTTCAGCGTATTTCTCTGCAAAAGCAAAGTCAGATTTATTAAATATGATGGCTTTTAGCTCGTGGGCTACCGGAAAAATACTTTCATGTGGTTCTTTAAATTTCTTTGGAGAGAAACAAACCCAATCCCACGTACCACTCATTTCGTAAGCCCCAGAAGTTTCAATATTGGTTTCAAAACCCGCCAAACGTAAAGCTTCTGTCAAAGGAAGCATGTCATACATCAATGGTTCGCCACCAGTAATCACGACCAATCTTCCTGGATGCTCTTGAGCCTCAGTAACCAACGTTTCTATAGAAGTAAGTGGATGTTTTTCGGCATCCCAACTTTCTTTTACATCACACCAGACGCAGCCCACATCACAGCCGCCAAGGCGAATAAAGTAAGCGGCTTTGCCATTATGCACACCTTCTCCCTGAATGGTGTAAAAAGACTCCATGATGGGTAAAGAAATAGCTGTCTGACTAGAATCCATATTGGTTTCGTTGATGAAATTTCCACAAAATTAAGCTTTCTGAAATAGAATCTCGTCTATGAATAAAAGTCAATTCATAAAATAGTAAATTTGTAAATCTGCAATCATAATAAAAGAATGAGCATTCAAAAGACTGATTACTGCAATTCCTTAACTTCCTACTCGCGACGCGAGACCAATCAAGTCAAAATTGGTGAACTTATGCTGGGTTCTGACTTCCCAATTCGGGTTCAATCTATGACCACCATAGATACCATGGACACGGAAGGCTCTGTGGAGCAAAGTATCAGGATGATAGAAACGGGCTGCGAAATAGTGCGAATAACAGCTCCGTCTGTTAAAGAAGCTCAGAATCTGGAAAACATTAAGAAGGCACTGCGAGCAAGAGGCTTTAACCAACCGCTGGTAGCAGACATACATTTTACGCCAAACGCTGCTGAGCTGGCCGCAAGGATAGTAGAAAAGGTTAGGGTAAACCCTGGCAACTATGCTGATAAAAAACGTTTTCAGCATATTGAATATACCGATGCTACCTATCAAGATGAGCTCGCACGTATTCGTGAAAGATTTACACCTTTGGTAAAAATCTGTAAGGAACATGGTACTGCCATGCGAATAGGAACCAATCACGGTTCACTTTCTGATAGGATTTTGAGCCGCTATGGCGACACGCCTCTTGGAATGGTGGAGTCCGCCTTAGAGTTTTTGAGAATTTGTGAAGATGAGGGATATTATGATATTGTAATTTCCATGAAATCTTCCAACCCTCAAGTGATGGTGCAAGCTTACAGAATGCTTGCTACCAGACTGGATGAGGAAGGTTTGAAGCCATATCCCCTGCACTTAGGAGTAACAGAAGCAGGAGAAGGAGAAGACGGCAGAATAAAGTCTGCCATGGGCATAGGGACACTTCTGGAAGATGGTTTGGGTGATACCGTCAGGGTTTCGCTTACCGAAGACCCAGAGTTTGAATCGCCTGTGGCTCAATCGCTCATTGACAGATATGCCAATAGAGCGGCTAAGGCTTCTCCTATTTTACCTATAGAAAATTATCCAATAGACCCGTTTTCTTATACTAAAAGAAAGAGTATTGAAGTGGCAAACTTTGGCGGCAGTAATGTCCCAAGAGTGATAGCGGATTTCTCAAAAACAGGTGTAAATGCTGTTGAATCCTTGAAAAGTATTGGTCATTATTATTTACCTGCCATCGACAAGTGGGGTATGAATGACCTGGGTGCCGATTATATTTTCACAGGAGACAAGTCGATTAATTTCATGTTACCGAACGGCTTAAAGGAAATCTTGAATTATGAGTTCTGGCTCACAGCTGCTGACCAAAACAATAAGATTCCGTGTTTGACAGTGGAAGAATATTTAAAGGCAGAAAAATTACATTCAAAACTAAATTTGGTCAAGGTTGACGCTTCATTTATCAATAAGGCTTTCTTTGACAATGTTCGAGAGAAAAAGAATGTAGTGCTCCAACTTTCTTCTCAAAATGCCCATGCTATGGCAGATATGCGAAGATTCTTTGTGGCACTTCTAAATCTTAACGTTGATATACCCGTGGTTTTAGAGGCCAAATACGGTAATATCAGTGAGAGTAACTTCCAGCTTTATACTGCTACAGATTGCGGCGGATTATTGCTAGATGGCTTGGGAGATGGCATCACATTGAACTATGAGGGAGGGAAACCAGAGCTTATCAACTCCACCGCTTTTGGTGTGTTACAAGCCGCCAGAACAAGAATTACGAAAACGGAATATATCAGCTGTCCATCTTGTGGAAGAACCTTGTTCGACTTGCAAGAAACTACGGCTATGATTAGAAAAAGAACGGATCACCTTAAGGGTGTTAAGATTGGAATTATGGGATGCATCGTAAACGGGCCTGGAGAAATGGCCGATGCCGATTACGGTTATGTGGGCATAGGAAAAGATAAAATCTCTTTGTACAGAGGTCAAACTGTGGTAAAACGTTCTGTGCATTCCGACAATGCCGTAGACGAATTGATAGAATTAATTAAAGAAGACGGAATCTGGACGGAACCGTCAACCATAGAAGAAACTTTAACAGCATAAAAAGATATGAGCAAGATTAAAGATTATTTAAAAGTAGCACCGGCGTTTGGTTATTTCTTACGCGTTTTTAAGAAGGACAAAGACGGTAAATATCCAACGAGCACCAATCTTAAAATGATGCATGGCATCAATAAGATTTCCATTGTGATGTTCGGTGTATGTGTGATCGTGTTGATTTATCGCTATTTCTTTAGAGGGTATTAAAAACGAATCATTGCCATGGATTTAGAATCTTTCAGAGCATACTGTTTGGCGAAAAAAGGAGTGACAGAAGAGTTGCCCTTTGGACCTGATACACTTGTTTTTAAAGTCATGGGAAAAGTATTTGCATTGAGCCCCTTAGACGAACTAGATTTACGTATAAGTCTAAAAAACACCCCCGAAAAAAACCTCGAATTAAGAGCAGAACATCCGGGTATTCAAGGTGCATTTCACATGAATAAGAAGCATTGGAGCATGTTTTTAATGATAGAGGGCGTTCCTTCTAAAGTGCTTATTGAAAGTGTGGATGATTCTTATGATTTGGTGGTAGCTGGTCTCACAAAAAAGGTTCAGGCGGAGTTGGAAGCCTTGTGAGCTGATGTTGGATATTTGACAATAGAGCTCATCCGTATGAGCTTTGGTTCAAATTCCCAATTTCACTTTCATTAATCTCAAAAGTACCGTAGGGACGAAATATCGGTAAAAGGACTTTTGCCCTTACGTATTCACTGACTAAAGCAACTCGAAGCGACGACCGGGGTACTCCAAATCAGAGCTAAAAGTACAACACCGCATTAACAAGTTAAAAAACACCTTCATGTCTCTCCTATTCGTTTACGGTACTTTGATGAAAAAATGCAAACCCAATGAATGGTCTCGATTTCTTCAAGAAAACGCCACATATGTAGGCGAAGCCATTGTAAAAGGAAAACTATATCGCATTGATTTTTATCCCGGTTTGATCAAAGCAGACGGAACTGTTTATGGCGAAGTTTATCAGCTACAAGAACCCACACTTTCATTACCAAAACTTGACGAATACGAAGACTTTCGTCCGGAGAATTTAGACGATTCTTTATATCTCCGGGAGAGAAACATGGTAAGCCTTTTAGAAAGTGAAAAAGAGAAAGAATGCTGGATTTATTATTATAATAAATCAGTAAAACCTTACGAAGAAATATTTTCAGGTAAGTTTACCCATTGATAATCTTTCTATAGACTTCCGTTTTGTCTGGGTCTAAGCCGGAGAGTAACAAAAATGCCTTTTGTTTATTTTCTCTACTTCCTTCAGAAAATATATTGACAAACTCTAATGCTTTTGCATCAAAAAAAGCATTGATAAGTACAGAGTTAGGCCTAAGTGTTACAATATTTTGAATGATTTCTAAAAGCTTTAAGACCTCTTCCCTACCCTTTTCTGGTTCTCTGCCAAAATCGTCTAAGACCAATCTGTGGTACTTATAAAAGCTTTCTCTGTATTGACTTAACTGTTGATTTTGAAGGTTTTCTACTAGAAAATATCTATTCCTTTTCGAATTCTGAGTTTGTGACCAACCCGATCCTGCATTGGCCGAAAGCGTTACTAAGTTATACAAACGCTGAATATAAGGAGAGCCCCCCATCTCACTGAAAGAATCATAATCTACCGCAAGAGCCATTAGACTATAATAAGCGGCCAAAGCCGTAATATTACTGGTATATGACTGCTCATTAAAAACCATTTGACGTTCTGTCGGCTGATAAGAAAAGCTGAATTCTTGGTCTACATATTGTAAAGTAACCGACTTATATTCTGTACCATAAATAGGTCTAGTTACCTGAAACTGAGCATTACCACTAAAAAAGTTCTGTGTCGTAGACTGCATCAATGTGATTATAAGACTGCATTCCACCTTCTCGTTCATGTTGAAATTATCTGTAGTCCACCTGGTGTTATTCATAAACTGCTGAATCTGCGTTTGCATATCTTGAAACAAGCTCGGATCGTACTGCACCGTAGATTTCATTTGTTGAAAGTTTATCTCCACCCTAGCATCAAGTTCTTGAGCCATGGAAGACATACTGACTAAAAAAAGAAAGAGTATTTTTTTCAACATCTTATATTAGTTAAAACAGCTTTTACTTCGTTTAAAATATCTAACGCAACGGCATCTTTTGATTTCAATTCGAAATCCTTAATCTCCCCATTCCTATGCACCACCTTGATTTTATTGGTATCATAACGGAATCCTGCACCCTTATCTTGTAAAGAATTAAGCACGATAAAGTCAAAATTCTTTTTCTCTAGTTTTTTTGAGGCATTTTCTAGGGCATCATTGGTTTCCAAAGCGAAACCAACCGTTACTTGATGGCTCTTTTTGAGCGAAGCCAAACTTCCTGCGATATCCAGCGTTCTTTCTAAGGCTATGGAAAGGTCATCTTCTTTTTTCTTAAGCTTAATGTCCGATATTTCTTTTGCGGCATAATCTGCTACAGCGGCCACATAAATGATGATATCTGCCCCACCAAAAAGCCCTTTAGTAACCTCATACATTTGTTGGGCAGATTTAACTTGTGTAGTTTCAATATTCAATGGAACTGGAATATTTACGGGCCCAGAAACCAAATTAACCATGGCACCCGCATTTCTGAAGGCTTTAGCAATGGCATACCCCATTTTTCCAGAAGAATGATTACTAATAAACCGCACAGGGTCTATAGCCTCTTGTGTAGGACCTGCAGTAATTAAAACCCTTTTGTTTTTAAGGGCTTCATCTAAACCAAACTGGCTTTCTATAAACTCATAAATATGTTCTGGCTCTGCCAATCTTCCCTGACCTTCTAAGCCACTGGCTAGCTCACCACTTTCTGCTTCAATTATGGCATTTCCATAAGATGCTAGAAGCTTAAGATTTTTTAGTGTGCTGCCATGTTTATACATATCCAAATCCATGGCGGGAGCAAAAATTACAGGGCATTTGGCTGACAAATACGTAGCCACTAATAAATTATCACAAATTCCATGAGCACATTTTGCTAGGGTATTGGCTGAAACCGGAGCCACCACCATGATATCTGCCCATAAGGCCAATTCCACATGGTTATTCCATTCCCCTTCCTTTCCTGCTGTAAAATCGGTAAGGACTGGATTTTTAGATAAAGTACTTAAAGTTAATGAGGAAATAAATTCTTTGGCGGCAGCCGTCATTATCACTTTAACTTCCGCCCCAGATTTGGTAAGTAATCTCACCAAAAAAGCAGACTTATAGGCTGATATACTGCCTGTTACTCCTAATAATATTTTTTTACCTTCTAACAATTTTCTTTTATTCTATGATAACAAAATTAGCCTTTTAACAGTAAATAGCCTTACTTAATGAAAATCTCTTAGTACTTTTCTGGCAGTCCTTCATGAAAACAATATTATTCTCTAGTTTTAAATAATGAAAAAACTCTTCTCTAACCTTACCTTCTGGGTATTGACTGCTATTGCTTCAGGAGCTCTTTTAGGTCACTTTTCACCTGATTCTGGAATTCAAGCCAAAGTACTCGGCGACGGATTTATCCAAATAGTAAAACTGTTTATTTTACCCATTATTTTTTTAACCATTTCTCTGGGAATCAGTGGAATGGGAGACTTAAAAAAAGTAGGAAAAGTAGGTGGGAAAGCCTTATTATACTTTGAAATAGTAACCACATTTGCCCTTGTTATTGGTATCGTTGTCGCCTATCTCATTGAGCCTGGTTCTGGCGTAACAGGTGAAACCACTGGTGCTAATGTGCAGCAGTTTGCAGATAAGGCGGAAGCAGGGTTTAGCTGGATGGCTTTCTTCCAAGACAATAAAACCATTCAGGTTTTACTCTTTTCAATTCTCTTTGGCGTTTTCTTGAGTAAATATAAAAACAGCAAACCCATTACTGATTTCTTAACTAAAATATCCAAAGTGGTATTTAAGGCTTTGCACTGGGTTATGCTTTTTGCTCCGATTGGAGCTTTTGGTGGAATGGCTTATACCATCGGAAAATACGGTTTAGATTCCCTCATTCCTTTGGGCAAATTGATGATTTCCGTTTATGTCACTATGGCCATTTTTATATTTGTGATTCTGGGTCAAATTCTAAGATATTATAAAATTAGCTTGTGGGGATTTTTGAAATACATCAGAGAAGAATTACTGATTGTTTTAGGAACATCTTCTTCCGAAGCCGCCTTACCTTCTCTCATGGAAAAGCTGGAAAGAATGGGCTGTTCTAAGCCCGTAGTGGGCTTGGTTGTACCAGCAGGGTATTCTTTTAATTTGGACGGCACCACCATATACTTATCCATGGCCACTTTGTTTCTAGCCCAAGTTTATGATGTTCATTTATCTATTGAGCAGATGCTCACCGTGATCGGAATTTTGATGGTAACATCGAAAGGGGCCGCAGGTGTAACAGGAAGTGGTTTTGTAGTATTGGCCTCTACCTTAACGGCCTTAAAAGTAATTCCATTAGAAGGATTAGCCCTCCTTTTAGGTGTAGATAGATTTATGTCTGAAGCTAGAGCCATCACTAATTTTATAGGCAATGGTGTAGCCACAATATTCTTAGCCAATAATGAAAAGGAATTTGACCGAGACAAAATGCTTTATGCTTTTGGCCATTTAGACGAAACCGAAGATATATTTAAAGATAACCTGAACAATTAACATGTCATGAAAACCGCGATAAAGTCTTTCTGTGTCTTACTTATTTTAGTTGGCCTTTGTTTTCTTTATATTTTAAATTCAAGCGGTTTTTTCAGGACAATAAAACCTCATTTTGATGGTAGGGTGGAAGAAATAAGTTCACCAGCTGGCGTGGAAGACCTCACCATTGACCAGTCTAACGGTCAAGTTTACTTTTCTGCTTCAGATAGAAGAGAACCCCTAAAAACGGGTGAACTTTATACTTGCAATGCAAATGACGAAGGCGTCGAATTGGTTTCTTTACGTGCTTCGGAGAAAAACCCAGATTTCAGACCACATGGTATTTCCTTGCTTCAGAAATATGGAAATAACTATTTGTTTGCCATTTCGCATGAAGGAGCCGACAGTTTTGTTTATCGCTTCCAGATTGAAGGCGATAGTATATTGAATCAAAGAAAGTTTTCACATCCAGAAATGTTTATTAGTCCAAACGACTTGGTAGCCATAGACACGGCCACGTTTTATTTAACTAACGACCATGGCATGAAAAATGGTTTGGAAAGTAAAATCAAAGACTTATTATTAGATAAAAATGGCTATGTAGTGCTTTATAAAAATGGTGAAGCACATCAAGTCAGTCAAAAAATGGCCTACGCCAATGGTATCAATGTATCTCCAAATGGCAAGTATCTTTATGTCTCCAGCACCTCAGAAGGGATGCTCTATATTTACGAAAACAGTCCAACAGGTGAGCCTCTAAAAATGGTGGATTCTAAATTCGCAGCAACGGGTTTGGATAACATTGAAATGGACATAGATGGTAATTTAATCATAGGGGCACACCCGAAACTTTTGAAATTTCTAAGCCACAAAAAAAGTAAAGCCAATAGAAGTCCCTCACAAATTCTTAAAATAGTCTATCTTCCAGAAACCGATTATAAATTTCTACAAGAAGAACTTTATCTTAATAATGGAGACCCGCTCTCAGGAAGTAGTGTTGGAGCTTTTTACCTCAAAAAAGATGGCAAAAATGACTTATTTGTAGGTTCAGTCTTTGAACCAAAAATCTTAAGGCTCCATAGAAATCTGTAAAGCAGAGGCACAGAACTTAGGTTTTAATGTCAAAATCTGGGTGGGTCAGAAAGCAAATCCTATGCAAAATGACTCAATTTTTAGCTTCTTTTAGTATTGACAAACTTTGAATGTATAACTTGCTTCCAAATTCATCCTTATAATAAATGGACAAAAATCAAAATTTAAAAAACGAAGCTTTATTATATCATTCTAAAGGGAAACCTGGTAAGATCGAGGTAATACCTACAAAGGAATATGCAAATCAAAGAGACTTGTCTTTGGCATACTCTCCAGGAGTAGCAGTTCCTTGTTTGGCCATCGCCGAAAATAAAGAAGACGTCTATAAATATACTGCCAAGGGAAATCTTGTGGCTGTTATAAGTAATGGTACAGCCGTTTTAGGACTTGGAGATATTGGCCCTGAGGCCAGTAAGCCCGTCATGGAAGGAAAGGGTCTTCTCTTTAAAATTTATGCAGATATTGATGTTTTTGATATAGAACTTAATACAACAAACGTAGAAGAGTTTATCAGGACCGTTAAAATCATGGAGCCTACTTTTGGCGGTGTAAACCTGGAAGATATTTCTGCTCCGGACTGTTTTGAAATAGAAGAAAGATTAAAAGAAGAATTAGATATTCCTGTGATGCATGACGACCAACATGGCACAGCGATTATTTCAGCAGCAGCATTAAAAAATGCTTTGGAAATTGTAAATAAAGATATTTCCAAAGTAAAGATTATTGTAAACGGAGCAGGAGCTTCGGCAGTTTCTTGTAGTAAGTTATACATGTCTTTAGGTGCATCTAAGGAGAACGTCTTTATGTTTGACAGTAAAGGCCTTATTCACCCTTCCAGAGAAAACCTAACCGGTAAAAAAATCGATTTTGTAAACGACAATATGGATGCTTCTACCACACTAAGCGAAGCCGTAAATGGAGCAGACGTATTTATTGGACTTTCTAGAGGCGGCGTTTTAAGCAAAGAAATGGTTAAAACCATGGCTAAAGACTGTATCGTTTTCGCTATGGCAAACCCAGACCCAGAAATTACTTACGAAGACGCCACTAGTGTAAGAGAAGATATTATCATGGCTACAGGTCGTTCAGATTATCCAAACCAAGTTAATAATGTATTGGGCTTTCCTTATATATTTAGAGGAGCACTGGACGTAAGGGCTAAAGAAATTAACGAGGCCATGAAACTGGCGGCAGTTCATGCATTGGCTGATTTGGCCAAAAAGCAAGTACCTGAAATGGTGAATCTAGCCTACGGAACAGACAACTTGATTTTTGGGAAAGACTATATTATTCCAAAACCCGTGGACCCAAGACTGTTAACCTCTGTGGCTCCCGCAGTGGCGAAAGCCGCTATGGATTCAGGTGTAGCTAAAAGCCCCATTAAGGACTGGGATGAATATGAACTACAACTATCCAAAAGACTTGGACAAGATAACAGTTTAACCAAAATCATTCATAATAAAGCAAAACAGAACCCAAAACGTGTTGTTTTTGCAGACGCTGAAGACCTTTCAGTTTTAAAGGCTGCTCAAGAAGTTGTAAACGAAGGTTTAGCCATTCCTATTCTCTTAGGAAACAAAGAGACTATTCGCCAAATAATAGAAAACAATAGTCTTGATTTAGGAGGTGTTGAAATATTAGATCCTACCAATGCGGATCCTAAAATATTAAATGAATACGGTCAGCAGTTTTACGATCTAAGAAAAAGAAAAGGTTTTACGCATGATGAAGCTCATAGCATCATGAAACGTCGAAGTTATTTTGGGGCTATGATGGTTAAAAACGGTGCGGCAGATGCTATGATTGGTGGTCAAACCAGAAACTATCCAGAAACCATTAGACCTGCTCTTCAAATCATAGGAAAACGCCCAGGTTTAAGGAAAGTGTCTGGAATGTATATTTTAATGAGCCGTTTTGGTCCATTATTCTTAGCAGATACCACGATTAATTTTGACCCTTCCGTGGAAGAACTGGTAGAAATAGCAGAATTGGCGGCAGAAGAAGTAAGAAAATTCAATATTACGCCTAGAATCGCCTTCCTAACTTATTCTAATTTCGGTTCGGTAGCAAATGGCCCTGCTCCTATTAGGATGCGAACTGCGGTAGCAGAATTAAAGAAAAAATATCCTGATTGGATAGTGGATGGCGAAATGCAAGCTCACCTGGCCTTCGACCATGAGCTGCTAAAAACCAATCATCCTTTTAGCGATTTGGCCAACGGTAGTGCCAATACGTTTATTTTTCCTAACCTTTCTGCTGCAAACATCGCTTATAATATGGTGAAAGAAATTGCCAATATTGAAAAGATAGGACCGATAATAATGGGACTAAAAAAACCTGTAAAAATATTGCAAATGGGAGCATCAGTAAGAGAGATTGTTAACATGGTATCTTTGGCGGTAGTAGATGCCCAGAGAAGTGAATAAGTAATGGCTAGAGTATCCATCATTACGGTTACTTATAATGCAGAGGCTGTCTTAGAACGAACTATTAAAAGCGTTTTAAGACAGTCTTTTCTCGATTTTGAGTATATCATTGTAGACGGAGCGTCTAAAGACAGTACACCTGCTATATGTAAACAATACACCTCTGTTATAGACATTTTTCAGTCTGAAAAAGATAAAGGTATATACGATGCCATGAATAAAGGTCTATCTCTAGCAAATGGCGATTTCGTATGGTTTATCAACGCTGGGGATGAAATAGCTGAAGACAATACGCTGGATCATATATTTTCTAAAACCACCCCTCAAACGGACCTCATTTACGGTGATTCTTACTTTGTAAATGATCAAGGAACAATTAGAGGTTTAAGGTCTGACCTCACCCCTCACAAACTTAAACCTGAAATTAGCTGGAAAGATCTCCGATTCGGAATGCTGGTGTCGCATCAATCTTTATTGGTACATAAAAACATTGCACCAAAATACATTTTAAGAAATCTTAGTGCTGATGTTGACTGGGAAATAAACTGCTTTAAAGCATCCAAAAAACAGCTTTTTATAGATAAAGCCATTTCAAGGTTCTTAGAGGGTGGTATCTCAAATCAGCAACTAGAAAAGTCGTTACATGATAGATTTAAAGTATTAAAAAATCACTTTGGTCTTTTCCCTACCCTTTATCATCACCTGTTCATTCTTTTAAGGGGATTGAAAAAAATAGCCACCAACAAAGGTAAATACTGGTAGTTAGCCGAGCATCATGATATCTGGAACAGCGATAGTCTTATAAGAGGTAAAACCTTCACCATATTTGACGCCTATTTTATGCCCCATCTCTCTAGATCTGGCTTCCAGAAAGTCCAAGAAGTCTGGTGAAGAGATATAGCTTTGAGGATCCGCACTATTAGGGTCGTAAAACTGACTTCCAAAAGCCCTTATAGCCTTATCCTTAATATCCCAAAAGTCGGTGATATCTACCACAAAATCAGGCTCAATGTATTTATCCTGAATATAATGATAAAGATGTTTTGGTCTCCACTCTTTTTGCAGCGAGCCGTCCTCATTAAAAGTAGGCACCATTCTTAAACCAGAATAAAAACAAGCATCTACAGCCAATGCACTAGACCTTCCATGATCTGGATGTCTGTCTTCAATGGCATTTGCAAATACTATTTCTGGTTGGTATTTTCTTATAACCTGCATCAATTTTAACTGATGCTCTTCGTCATTCTTAAAAAAGCCATCTCTAAAGCGTAGGTTTTCTCTGGCAGAAAGTCCCATAATTACTGCAGAATCTGCAGCTTCTTGGTCTCTTATTTCGGCAGAACCTCTGGTTCCTAGTTCGCCTCTTGTAAAATCTACAATTCCGACTTTATAACCTGCGGCAATGTGCTTGACGATAGTTCCGCTACATCCTAACTCTGCATCGTCTGGATGCACCGCCATTACCAAAATATCCAGTTTTACGGCCATTCTTATTTTACTCTAATTCTTACGCCCACATATAGTTTTTTGTAGGAGCTAATTTTATTAAGACTACAAATCTCAGACACGGTAGTACCGTAGCTTCTTGCTATTTTAGAGAGATTATCACCCGGCTTTACTCTGTACCACACTTTTTGTACAATTTCTACTGGGGTTTCATCTTCAAAGTCGTCGGCAAAATCTTCAGCAGCTCCATCCACATCAATGGTAGGCTCCATTTCTTCATCCACTTGGGAAGCGTCCACATCTCCTAAAGCCACTCTTGGAGAGCCTCCTCTTAGATAATTATACATTTTTGAGGTCATCAAAAACTCTTGCATTCTAATCTGCGTGTCGTCTCTTTTAAAATCAAAAATATTTCCAGCATCAAAAGGGGTGCCTTCATATCTTGTTTCAAAATGTAAATGAGAACCAGAACTTCTTCCTGTATTTCCTCCGCGGCCTATTTCGTCACCCGCTTTCACTACAGTATTGATAGGGAAATTCAGTTTAGACATGTGACCATAAACGGTCTCTAAACCATTATAGTGACGAATCACGACAGCTCTACCAAAGGCTCCTTTATAAGACGAGATCCTGATGACACCATCAAAAGCAGCATAAACGGGATCGCCTGTTTCCAAATCAATATCTGTTCCCCTGTGCCACCTACCCCATCTAAATTTAAAATGTGAAGTAACCGGACAGTGGTCTAATGGTGGAGCCCAATATCTCCCTTTGGTAAGATCGTACAGCTTAATCTGCACTACGTCTGTAAACTCCTTTGGATTAATACCATAAGGGTTGACATATTCATTGTCCCAGATGGAGAAATAACTGGCAATCTTCACCATTTCATCCGTTCCAGGAAAACGAGCCTCTTCTTCTATTTCCACAATCATAAGTTCACCTTCGTCTATTGAACTGGTGTCTTCATGAATGTTTTTATTCAGTCTTTTTATGGGCTCTATTTCTACCATGCCACCACTAAATGACTGGTTTCCTTGATAGTCTGAAGGAGCTTGGTATTTTGTTTCTTTTTTCTCAAATGAATTTGAGAATCTCAGTTTTGGTTCTTCTTCAAATTGAAAGTCAACCTCGTTCTCAAAAGTTTCTGTGGCATCAGATTCTTCCACCTTGGGAGGTTCTTCGCCTTGTTTCTTTTGGAAAATTTTGGGGGCTTTAATTACTTTTCCATGCTCTCGCTGGGCATACGTAGATGTCACAGCAAAAAGAAAAACCAAAACCAAAAAAACTCTATACATCATATTTTATTCGTGACCTGCTAAATATCTTTCGGCATCCAAAGCTGCCATACATCCCGTTCCGGCTGCAGTAACCGCCTGGCGATAAATCTTATCCATAGCATCTCCGGAAGCAAAAACTCCTTCAACGTTTGTTTTTGAACTACCTTTTTCTGCGTTAATATAGCCCGTTTCGTCCAAATCAATCCATCCCTTAAAGATATCAGTATTTGGCTTATGACCAATAGCCACAAAGAACCCAGTAGCAGTAATAACTGACTCTTCCTTAGTTTTATTATTAACCACCTTCACTCCTTCTACCTCGTCTTTTCCTAGAATCTCTACGGTCGATGTATTAAACAAAACTTCAATATTGGCTGTGTTTAAAACACGGTTTTGCATGATAGTAGATGCTCTGAACTCATCACGTCTTACTAACATCGTCACTTTTTTACAAAGTTTAGACAAATAGTGAGCTTCTTCGCACGCAGTATCACCAGCTCCTACCACTACAACCTCTTGTCCACGATAAAAGAAACCGTCACAAACAGCACACGCCGAAACACCCATTCCATTTAATCTTGTCTCAGATTCTAATCCAAGCCATTTGGCAGAAGCACCCGTCGCGATGATGACAGACTTAGCAATAATTACTTTATTTTCATCAATTATAACCTTATGAGCCAGTGGCGTAGAAAAATCTACTGCCGTAGCCATACCATATCTATTGTCTAATCCGAAACGCTCTGCCTGAGCTCTAAACTCTTCCATCATGGCAGGTCCTTGAACTCCTTCTGGGTATCCAGGATAGTTTTCTACATCATTTGTAATAGTAAGCTGACCTCCTGGCTGCCCTCCTTGAAACATAACAGGCTTCAAACCAGCTCTTCCAGCATAAATAGCAGCAGTATATCCTGCAGGGCCAGAGCCCAAAATCAAAACTTCTACGTTCTCTTCAGTCATTCTCTTATTTTTAGTAATTGACAGTTTTACTAATTCTCAACAGTCCATTTGACCGCAAAGTTCGCCAAATAAATAAGGAATACAAAGCCAATACCGAATACAAAAGTAGCCCAAAAAGACTTCTTATAATTTAAGAAGAATGTTAATAATTATTAATAGAAATAAGCGTACTATTTCGAACTAATGAAAACCTTAATGTCTGTATTCTTTGAGGGTGAAACGATGAAAATAAATGATAATGTTCTTAGCCTCGCCCCAAGTGACAGTTAACGACTCCAACCATGTCACTTTGAAAGAAAAAACTAATATTAACCCGCTTTATGCATAAAGCAATCTCCCGATTTTATCGGGACCGTAGCTAAATTGCTTCCCATCGGCAAGCTCAGGGTAAACGCTATGCTAATTTTGTTTAATTATCTGATTAATTGCACTATAAAACTCATAACGATTCCTGACGCATAATCCGGAATTAAGCAGCTAATGTCAGTTTGAACAACAGACAAGCACCTCCTACAAGACATAGCTATACAGACCGCAAGATCTCAAATACGGGTGACTTAAATGCAAAACACTGTAAATGTTGAAAACATCATGTCACAAGACAAACGAAATTCTTTTAATTAATTCTTGAGCCTTTTCTTCCATAAACTCATGCTGCTTAAGAATTTTTGATGGCATCAGATAGTAGCATGAGTTTTTCAATGGTAACATGATCCATCACTACAATTTTCCACCATTTCGGGTTTTTATGGCTGTCTGGTACCAGACCGAATCGTTTGGCTACTTCATGGTCAATACAATGATTTTTAATGGTCACAATATTAGACATGGGATGGCGATAGTATTCAATTCCTAAATCGGCTAAATGCTCACAAAGCCATTGCGTTCTTCTTTGAAGGATATATATTTTTTCCGACCAACCGTACGGCCCATGTCTGCTTAGGATCATCCAAGTGGCAATCACATTTGCTCCAGAACGACTACCTATGAGGGTAAAGTCTTCTCCTTCTACATAACTGGCTTCCTCGGTATTCGCGTACTTCATAAATCCTTTACGAATCATAAAAACGCCAGTTCCATATGGAGCCTGAGCCATCTTATGGGCGTCTAAAGAGAACGAAGTAATCTTCTCATTTTTAAAGGTCAGTTGACTGTTCTCATCCGAAAAAGGATAATAGAAACCGCCATAAGCTCCATCTACATGCAGCTTATAAACACAACCTAAAGACTCTAATGGTTTAACAAAATCATTTACTTCATCCACAGAACCAAACATGGTTGTCATCATATTACATACTACGATGAAATATTTCTTTCCATCCTTTTGAGCCTGTTGGAGCACCTTGCTCAAGCCTTCATCTAAAACCTGACGGTCGTTTTCACCAACAGGTATCTTATAGACGGGAATCCCTAAAAGGTTACCAGCCTTATACATGGAATAGTGGCTGTCTTCACTGCATACAATACAGATTTCGTCTCTATCAGCATTTTCTTCCGCCATGAAGTAATTACGATAAATCCAGATGGCTTGAATATTTCCTTCCGTCCCACCTGAGGCTATATAGCCATCATTCTGTAGGGGCTCTCCTTGGAGAATATCTACAGAACATATTTCTATCAATTCTTTTTCTATTTCATGTGTGCCCGCAAAGGCCGTTTCTGATTTACCCAAAGTATGACAGCCAATATGATTGGGGTTTTGAACTAAACTGGTTATGAAGGGAGCATCTTTAAGAAATGTGGCGTCTTGGTTAAAGACTTTTTCATCGAGGTGCGTGGCAGGCATCCCTAAAAGGTTGGCCTCTTTGAAATTGATGTTTTGGGCTAAAGCACCAAATACCCTCGTTTTAATTTCTTCTTGTGATTTTTTCTTCCAATAAGTTTTCATTATTTTAGTTTCAAATGAATATCCGGTAACGCGATATCGGAGACTATAAAGGTACGTTTGTGTTCTAAAACGTGCAAAGGAAAAAGAGGTAGACTTGAGGCACTTAATAGGCGTGTTTTCTGGCAACAAATGGCAGCTCTTGTTTTACTTCCAGACCATTGCAACAATTTGATATCACTTTTATTGATTTTATAGTCTTAGAAAACAGAATACAAATGTTAAATGTTAGCGGTGTTTATTTAAATCTAGAACTCTATAAAAAAAGCAAAGTTTTTATAATCTGATTATTATAGTAAAAAATTAAGCCAAAAGAAAACTGATATAATAGGAGAGCAAAACATTGCTAATTCAAACTAGCAGCTAAAATTGTGACAAAAGAAAAACAATTTTATGTTTTTAAAATACCTTCGGAAAATGTTTGTCTATTTGGGGCTTTAACCATCTTTTTCGGAATGAATCAAGAACATAGAATTGCCTTCTGTACGGATTTCTCACCCAACGCCACAACGGCTTTAGAAAGTTTACTTTTTAGTATTTGGAATTATAATTTGGGCGTGGATATTATTCATCAGATAGAAGATAATGAAGAAGAATCCCTGCAAAAAATTGAGGAATTACGGGAAAGTTTAAAACACCACGAGGACCATAATGGACACATCCCTTTTTTTGTTTTTAAAGCCAATGAAAAGGATAAACTTTTAGAGCACTTAAATTCGGACAGATATATTTACGTGGAACTAGGTTTGAAAGGGAAAAGCCAAAGAAAAGGATTAGGTGGTTTTATTAAATCTATTTATACGCAAGTTGGAGAAGATGTTATTGTGGTTCCTCCTAAGCGAACTCAAAGCATAGACAATCGGTTTGCAATCCTTTTAGATAAAGAGCATATCGATTATTTATACCTGATACGGAGATATGCGAACTTTTTACAATTTAATTTTTGCAGGTTAACCATCATATTATAAAGTCTTCAGAAGCAACAAACACCAATGAACTTGAAGTCTATAAAAAACAAGTGTTAGAAATCATTCCTGGACTAAGTAATGAAATCCATATTCTTCCGGAGAAAGAATGCAGCAGTTTACTTTTAAGTATGTTGAAAGAAAAAAAACAAGACGTTTACGTTTTCTTTGCTAAGGATTACTTCAATGACTTAATTTTAAAGTTTCTAGAGGATAGTTTAACCAGTAACGAGTTTGATACACCTTGCGTGAGATTTTTCGCAAATCCTGAAAGAGTTGCAATGTATAAGACTCCTTCTGGAGATGAAGATATTGTTTGTTTAAAGGATTTCTAAGGGTAAAAAAAACTTAGCACACGGGCCTGCGGACCAACCATGAAGTGATTTTATTAATAATCTTATATGTAATCAACCGGCTAAATTGTCAAAGCTTACCCACTTTGAATCTTTTTGAGTCGTTTCCTAACAATTTCTGATTCTATCGTGGATTTTGACCTATAGTCGCCGAGGAATAAATTACACAGTCTACAATCACAAACATACTATACCTCAAATTCTTGATATTCATAGGCTTGTTTGACTTCCAATCCAACGTGGAATATTCTTTTTTAGGATAAATTAAATTTTATACATTTAATTTAATCAAATATACTCATGAAGAATTCAGCCCAATTATTAGCCCTTCTATTGCCTCTTATGACTCTTTTAACGGGTTGTGAAATTATTGGAGGTATTTTTAAAACCGGAATGCAGTTCGGTATTCTACTTGTATTTATTGCCCTCGGGGTTATTTTTTATCTCTTCAGCAAGATGCGTAAAAGGTAAAATACTTTTCACCGTTCCAATAATTTCTGAATGAGCATTTGATAGTCTTAATCGACATATGAAGTACAAAGACCTTATGCTAGACACTGGGGAGTGTATTTCAATAAAAAGCAGCGGAACTTGAACATGTTTTATTTTAAGCTTGCACTTTCATTTTGTTCCAAGTTTTCAACACGCATTAATATGGCTCCAAGTGCAACTTTATAATGCGATAATTCTTCCTTCTGTTTACTGATCATGCTTTGCTGCTCTTGCAAAGCTTTGATGAGCGGAGCGAAAAGGTCATTATATCTAACGGAATAGTAACCATCGGGACCCTTATTTAGCAAGCCTATTTCTTCCTCTGAGAAGCCATATTTTAGAAGAGTCACTTCCAGTTCTTGAGCAATTAGGCCAAACTCAACATCCTGATATTCGTTGTTTTTGCGATGGTAGCTCACGGGCTTGAGCTCATTTATAAAGTTTAAGCCCAGTGGAAGAGGTTTCACTTCCTCTTTCCATCTTTTGTCTGAAGTGATACTCCAAGCCACCTGTGTTTCGGCTGCTGAAATGGAGGTGTTGCCCATTCTTATTTTATTGCTAAAATTAACCTTTGCGTCAAATCCTATGGCGATGGTATTAGATAGGAAACCAGAAGTGACATCTGCTTGATTACCTATTGCCGTATGGTTACTTCCTTTTATGTTAGTATATAGAGCATTACGTCCACTCGCTACATTATTATTTCCAATACTGTTATTAAATAATGCACTGTCTCCAATGGCTGTGTTATAGCCTCCGCTAATATTTTGACTAAGAGCCACTGAACCCGTGGCTACATTTCCATGACCTGAAATATTATTTTCTAATGCCAGTAGGCCTATGGCTATATTATTACTCCCAGAACTGTTTGTTATTAAAGCTGCCGTGCCAATTACCGTGTTATAAACTCCATCAATATTACCCTCTAAAGCATCAACACCGACTGCTACATTCCCTTCGCCTACAGTGTTATAATACATAGCTCCAGAACCCAAAGCAGTGTTATTACTTCCTGTGGTGTTATCGCCCAATGCATACACACCAAATGCTGAGTTTCTGGAACCATAAGTGTTATGCAAAAGAGAGGTACTTCCAACTGCTGTATTACGAGATCCGGTAGTATTGTTTTGTAAGGATGACGAACCAACAGCTGTATTAAGAATACCATTATAAGGGCTTGATACTGTATTTGCCAAAGTATTTGGACCAAGAGCTACATTGCTCGAATCGGAGTCATTTCCACTTTTCTTAGATTTCAATCCATCTGGTGTAATGGTAATGGAGCCATCGATGGGGGTATTTGAATAGGATTGTATTTGAGCCTGTACCGTTAAACAAATCAGATAAAATGCAGTGATAATTAGGAAATTTCTCATAGAAAATATTTATTTTTTAGCATAAAAAAAGACCTTTCATGAAATAATTAATTTCACTTAGACCTTAAACCCGCTTTATGCATTAGGAAATCTCCCGCTAGCTATCGAGACCGTAACTAAATTGCTTCAAATCATTTCGTAAACCCATTTAAACTCAACCACCAGAGCCCTTCGACATAAGTTCAGGGTAAACGCTATGCTAATCTTGTTTAAATGTCTGATTTATTACACTTTAAAACTCATTACAATTCTCCAATGCATAAACCAGGTTAAAGTGCCTATTCCAAAAATAAAAATTCAATCCCACAAATATCCTTGATTTTGAAAGGTTTTATTTAAAGGTAATACCCTATTTTTCAGAAGTATAATAAAGCTTTCGCTATCAAATTATCATGCTCAAATCTGAAAATTTCCTTATTGTAAGCCTTCCTATCCCTAATAAAACCGCAACTCTATTCTTCTGTTTTTACTTCTGCCTTCATCGGTATCATTACTGGCAATAGGTTTATCCTCACCAAAACCCTTAGCCTTTACATTATCTTTACTTAATCCTTGCATAATGAGGTAATCCACCACAGACTGAGCACGTTTTCTAGAAAGCTCTGCATTACTCTCCTTTGTGCCCACGTCATCTGTATGACCAGAAATTTCCACTTTCAAACTTGGGTTTAGCCAAATTAGCTCCGATAATTTGCTCAGTTCCACCATAGATTCTGGTTTTAATTCCCAGCTAGCTTCATCAAAATAGATGTTATTCAATATCTCTATTTTTTCCTTGTCAATTTTCTCTAAACCCACTTCCAACTCCTTATTATTCCTTTTCTCGTCTGAACTAAAACTAAAAGACATGCTCTTGAAAAAGTACTGTGCTTGCTCCACATAAAGACCAAAATTGCCAGAAAAAGGCAACACGGCCAAATACGCTCCTGTTTCTGGATTAGCAGAAAAGGTGGATATAATCTCTTTCGTTTTTAAATCTATGAGTTGAATAGATGCTCCTAAAGGTTTTTTAGTTTTTGCATCAAATACATGCCCCTTCAGATAAAAAGTAGGGTCAAATTTCTCCTTGAGCTCTTTAGGAAGGTCAAATTGAAATAAACGAACATTCTCGCCTGATTCTTCGGAATAAAAAGCCTGCTTACCATCTGCCGAGATGACCAAAGCAAACTGGTCTGAACCATCGTTTATAGGGTACCCTAAATTAAAAGGCTCTGTGAAAGTCTTTTGCTCTTTATTGGTCAAGAAAAGATCAAAACCACCCAATCCAGAATGCCCTTGAGAAGCGAAAAACAAGCTGCTTCCATTGGCATGTAAGAAAGGAGATATTTCGTCTTTAGCGGTATTGATAATATTCCCTAGATTTTGGGCTTGCCCCCAAACATTCATTTCTCCCAGTTTACTGACATAAAGGTCCTTTCCTCCTGCTCCGCCATATCTATCAGAAGAAAAAACCAATAAGGTACCATCAGAAGATAAAGAGGCTTGCGAATCCCAAAAAGGAGAGTTGACATTTCCTCCCATATTTTGAGGTACAGACCAGCCATTATCCCCAAGTCTGGTGATAAAGAGGTCGCAACTTCCTAAACTCTCCCTACCTTCGCAGCTTGTAAAAACCATGGTTTTACCATCTGCAGAAATGGTACAGGTGCCCTCGTTATAGGCTGTATTGATAACTTCAGAAAGCCCCTTGGGGATAGACCACTGGTCGCCCACTTTATTTGAAACATAGATATCTTCGTCGCCTCCATTGGTTCTAGCGGTATAGTAAATGGATAAACCATCTGCCGTAAACGCCGGAAAATACTGTTTGTCTTTAAAGTTTAGTACATCAGGCATTGGGGTAGCTTTTATTGTCAAAGGGTTATCCAAAATATCAAGAGCAAACTCACAGTTTACGATTTGGCTTTTCAACTGGTCATAAGCTCTAGTCCCTTCTCTGGTCCTTTCCAAAGCCACAGACAAATAAGCTTTTGCTTTTTTATATTCGCTGGACTTAAGAAACTCGTTTCCCAAGAAAGTATAGGCCAAAACATAGTCTTTGTTTTCTGGTTCTAACTCCAATAGTTTTTGGTAATAAGTCTTTGCTTTTGGCAAATCTCTAGATGCATAGGCCATCTGCCCTAGTTTATAATATGCTAAAGTGTAGTCTGGTGCTCTTTCTAAGGTTTTGAGATAGTAATCCTCTGCATTGGCATAATCTCTTTTCTTGAAAGCCTCTTCTCCCCTTTCAAAAAAGCCCTGTGCCCTTTTATCTTGTGCATTGGCACCGAAAACTGCCAGAAAAATTAAAAGAAAAAGTATAATTTTTGATTTCATATAGCTCTATTGAAGGCTAACGCTGTAATTTTGTTTTTATTTTTTTATGCAAACACCATACCTAGGCATGATGCACTTTTATCAATTTTTTAAAGCTTTCCATATTATTGGTTTCGTTTCTTGGTTTGCGGGAATGTTCTATCTGGTAAGAATTTTTGTTTACCATACAGAGGCCGACGAAAAGCCAGAACATTTAAGAGCAGACTGGAAAGCTCAATTTACACAAATGTCTTGGAGAGTTTATAAAATCATTTGTAATCCGGCCATGATGATTACTTGGACCTTCGGTTTGCTGATGTTAATAAGTAATCCGGCCATTTTGAATCAAAATTGGATTAAAGTAAAGCTAGTGCTTTTGGTTCTACTGACTGGCTATCATTTATACTGCAAAGGCATCATCAAGAAGCAAGAATTGGGCTTAACCACTTATTCCTCTTTCCAGTTTCGTTTATTGAACGAATTACCAACGCTTTTCCTTGTTTCCATTGTACTATTAGCCGTCGTTAAGGATGTTATGAACTTTCTTTATCTCTTTCTTGGCGTGATGGCCTTTGGCTTTGTCTTATTCCTTATTGCCAAAGCTTATAAAAAAAGTAGAGGAAAATAAACATCTTTCATTTATTATTGAAAATTCAATTTATATAATTACAACTAGCCATGAATATAGAAAGTTTCAAAGCCATTAAATCTGAGAATGACCTATCCTCTGATATGCTTAAAAGTCTGTGGCAAGACCATCAAGGAAACTGGGAAAGGGCTCATGAAATAGCTCAAAAGAAAGAAGGAGATACAGACTATGACAGAATACACGCTTACCTGCACAGAAAAGAAGGAGATAAATTTAATGCTGGCTGGTGGTACCGACGCTTAAATTTACCCTACCCTACTATCTCCTTAGACCAAGAATGGGAAGAACTGGTACAGCAGTACCGTTAATACACGCTGCTCAAATCCAGTTATACGATGAGCGATATGGTCTGAAAAGTAGGCCATTAGCTTCTTCATCTCCTTTAAACACTTCTTTTTTGGCGTCCCATTTTAACTTTCTTCCTAGTTTCCAGGAAATGAGTCCTAAGTGCATGGGTAAAGTCATTTGACGAGCATAGGCCAGATTTGATTCCGGTTGCATTCTGCTTTTCACACTGTCTATAAAGTTTTGTTGGTGGCCGGGAGAGCGAGTGATGCTCATTGGAATGGCTTCTATATCTTTTAGTTTCTCGCCATTTATTATTAATTCTCTACTACCGTAATCGCACAATAGAGTACCTTTGGTTCCTTCAAAATAAGCTCCAATATGCTTGCCTTCTGCTCCCGGCACATTTGGAGCTTTGGAGGTCCATTGAATATCCAAGCCTTTAAATTTATAATCGATGGTAATACCAAGCGGTGTATCTCCAATGCCTGGACTTACTCTTCCATAAGCGGAAATAGATTTCAGTTTCTCAGGAGAAATACTCCACCAGACTATATCTGCTATGTGGCACCAAAAATCTTGAAATATGCCTCCAGAGTAATCCATAAAATATCTGTAAGTAAAATGACATCTTTCTGGATGGTAGTCTCTTTCTGGGGCTGGTCCCTGCCACATATCCCAATTTAATTCCTTCGGGACTTTTTGATAATTTGCTTTTTCAATCATCGGTGGCTCTCCTGCTTTCCAGAGTTTCACTTTCTTCACCTTTCCTATAGCTCCACCTTGAATCAGCTCCACCACCCTGTGATAATTATCTCCGGCATGTATTTGATTGCCAAGCTGAAAAATTCGCTTATGCTCATTCATAGAAGCAAGCATCATTTGCCCTTCTTTAACACTATAAGAAAGTGGCTTTTCTCCATAAACATCTTTACCCGCCTGAAAAGCCATAATGGCTACTTGGGCATGCCAATGGTCTGGTGTGGCACAGGTAATGGCGTCAATGTCTTTCCTATCTAGTATCCTTCTAAAATCATCATACGTATCAACCGTTTTATTAGGCTTGAGTTTTAATAAGACCTCTTTTGCCGTGGCAAGATGATTTGCATCTACATCGCAAAGAGCCGCAGTATCCACATTTGGAAGTTTGGCAAACCAATTTAAGTGATTGGTTCCCATGCCGTTTACTCCAATATGTGCCACCCTCACCCTATCACTGGGAGCCGTCCTGCTAAATAAATCTGGTATATATGTAAATGCAAAAGCAGACAGAGATGCTTTTTTAATAAATGCTCTTCTTGAGTCGTTGTTAATCATGGCTAGGGTTGAATTTGTTTTTAGTTTACTAAAATAAGTAATTTGTCCATAAACCCATTAGCAATTCCACCATTTCAAACCCAAAGCTTATAAAAAGTAAAACCCCAGAAATCTCCGGGGTATACATAATCATAACAGTTTTAAGGAAATCTAAAATCTTTATATCTATTGAGCGTATGCTTGAGCCACACCCTCATGTAATATTTCTCCGTTTACAATATTTAAGCCCTTTCTAAGCTCCGCATTTTCTTCCGTCGCTTTTTTCCAACCCTTATTGGCCAATTGAATGGCATAAGGTAAGGTGGCATTTGTTAAAGCACAGGTAGAAGTATATGGTACCGCACCTGGCATATTAGCCACGCAGTAATGCACCACATCATCTATCACAAAAGTAGGATCCTCGTGAGTTGTAGGTACACAAGTTTCTATACAGCCTCCTTGATCTACAGCCACGTCTATCAACACCGTACCAGGACGCATCTGCTTTAACATCGCTCTAGTAATAAGATTGGGAGCCTTGGCACCTGGAATTAAAACAGCCCCGATGATAAGATCGGCATCTTTTATTGCCTGTTCAATGTTCAGCTGATTAGATATAAGTGTACTCACATTGGCTGGAAGCACATCAGCAAGGTATCTCAATCTCTTAAGACTGATATCCATGATGGTGACTTCTGCTCCTAAACCTGCTGCCATTTTTGCGGCTTCTGTTCCTACCACACCACCTCCCAGAATCAAAACCTTGCCTCTAGGTGTACCGGCCACTCCGCCTAATAAAATCCCTCTTCCTTTTAAAGGCTTCTCCAGATATTTGGCTCCTTCCTGAACCGCCATCCTTCCAGCTACTTCTGACATTGGAATAAGTAAAGGCAAAGAACCATCGGCACTTTCTACGGTTTCATACGCTAAACACACGGCCTTGCTTTTAAGCATTGCACTGGTGAGTGTTTTAGAACTGGCAAAATGGAAATAGGTAAATAACAGTTGACCTTCTCTTATAAGATCATATTCTTGGGCTATCGGTTCTTTCACTTTTAGAATCATTTCCGCCTTAGCGTAAACATCTTCTATAGTTGGTAGAATCTCCGCACCTGCAGATAAATATTCCGCATCTTCAAAACCGCTACCCATTCCTGCAAGGGTTTGAATCAATACCCGATGCCCACGTTTCACTAGTTCAACAACACCCGCAGGAGTTAATGCTACCCTGTTTTCATTGTTTTTGATTTCTATTGGAACGCCGACTAGCATGTGCTGAATTTAGTTTTTAGAATTAAGAAGTTTTTGATGAAGTGTAATTGTGCCACAAAGATAAGTGAGGAGAATTATTTTTTTCATTAGTTAATAATTAAAGAATATTTTTATTTTTGAGACCTTAAAGAAAGAATAATATACTTTTTCAGAAGGTTTTTAATATCCTAAAAAGATTTTTTTTCTGAAAACAAATGGCTAAAAATGGACAGCACAGACATTAAAATCTTAAAGCTTCTTCAAAAGAATGCTCAAATGACCTACAAAGAGATTGCGGAAGAAATAAATCTTACGCAAACTCCCGTTTTTGACCGTATAAAAAGAATGGAAATTAGTGGCATTATTGAAAAATATGTCACCATACTAAACAGGAAGAAAGTAGGCACTTCCCTCACTGTTTTTAATCAGGTCACCATGACCAAGCAGACCCTTGAAATTTCACAGAAGTTTGATGAGGCTGTTGCAAAACTTCCAGAAGTGGTAGAATGTCATTTCGTTTCTGGAGGCTTTGATTACCTGTTAAAAATCATCGTACCTGACATGGAAACCTATCATAAGTTTCACCAGCTAAAGCTGTCTGTTATTCCTGGGGTGTCTTTAATTAACAGCTATTTCGTAATGTCCGAAGTAAAGAACACGACCGAAATACCATTATAAGTTTTAATCTAAAAATAAAACCTTTTCTCCTGCATCCACTCGGGCGTCTATATCGTTTTCAGAAGGAGGCACAGGGCAAACGAAGTTCACATTATAAACACAATAGAAATTATGAGCTTTGTTGAAATCTATCATCAGCTTATTATTGCTCGTTTTCTCAACATTAATGTACCTTCCTCCACCATAAGTTTCTTCGCCATTGGTGTTATCAGTAAATGGCAACAGGTAATGCTCGCCTTCGTCAAAAAGCATTAAACGATATTCCTTTCCTTCCACTTTGAAAACAGCATAGCCTATCATTTGTATTGGAGAGATACTTTGGTCTGTCATCACCATCGGGAAAGTCTGCTCTGAAGGACTAGATTCAAAATCTACAAATAGCTGCCAATGCTCCTTGGCATCAAAGTATCTAAAATCGTTAAAATCTTTTATGTCTGCTACAGGAGAATTCTCCATTCTGAGCATATTGTTCTTGTAAGACGCTCTATTACTTTTAAGTTCAGAAGCATAATCCTTCGGGCTCATGGTAAGAGAATAAATGGCCGCCAAAACGAAAACCAATGCTATACCCCACCTCACAAATTTATTTTTAAACATATATTCTAAACTTTTGAGCAAAATTAAGCATTATACCTTTTTAATTTGCCAATTCATATCCTAATGTATCTTGAAATTATGTTTACTGGAATAGTAGAAAGCCAATCTCGTGTTATTGCGATAAGTCAAAATGGAAGTAATAAGACTTTTATTTTTGAAAGTGATTTGGCCAAAGAACTCAAAGTTGACCAAAGCGTATCTCATAATGGTGTTTGCCTTACGGTAGAAAAAACAGCGGGTAACACCTATGAAGTCACCGCTATAGAAGAAACCTTGAATATAACCAATCTTGGAAGCCTTAGTGTAAACGACAAGGTCAACTTAGAGCGATGTCTTAAAGCAGATGGAAGATTTGATGGACATATCGTACAAGGACATGTGGACCAAGTAGCTCATTTAACTACTATAGAAAATAAAGACGGAAGTTATATCTTGAGTTTCTCTTTTGACCCTTCATTAGGAAACATTACCGTGGAAAAAGGCTCGATTTGCATCAATGGTGTTAGTCTAACCGTTTTTAACTCCACAGAAAGCACTTTTTCTGTAGCATTGATACCTTATACATGGGATCATACTAACCTTGGAGATTTGCTCATCGGTAGCACAGTTAATTTGGAATTTGATATTCTTGGGAAGTATATGCAGAAAATACTCCAAAATAAACTTAGCGTTTAAACTATAAAAGTTAGCACTTCTTTATCAATTTTAACGTTAATCGAAAGTTGGCTTGTTAATTGAATTCAAAAGCCATTATTTTGTTTTGAAACTAAATCATTTCTATGCCAAAACTTAGCACCGGTTCGAAAACTGACATTATGGTTCATATTGGAATCATTTTGGCGGCTGGTCTTGTACTTTTCTTCGCCTTCTTTTTCTTGTATTTACCGTGGACCACAAATCATAATGAAGAGATAGAAGTTCCTGACCTTAAAGGACTTACATTGGAAGAAACAGAAAAGGTATTGGATTCAAGAAATCTAGATTTTGAAGTTTCAGATTGCACTTTTGTGAATGGAAAACAACCACTTACCGTGTTTTCTCAGTATCCAAAAGAGCATTCAGGCGTTAAAGACGGCAGAAAAATATATTTGACCATTATCACCAATAAGGCTCCGAAAATTCAGGTGCCTAACGTGATTAATAGAAGTGAAAACTCTGCAAAAAACCTTTTGACCAGTATAGGCTTTTTAATAGCCACTACAGAATTTATTCCGGCCATAGAAAAGAATACGGTCTTAAGAATGAAGGCGGATGGAAAAGAATTGGTAGTGGGCACAAGTCTTGCAAAAGGGTCTAAAATCACGCTTGTGGTGGGAGATGGATACGGAAACACCACTGTCATGGTACCTGAACTAAGCGGACTGACTTATGATGAAGCTGATATCTTAATAAACGGCTCTTCTTTAAATATAGGCAGTATTTTATACGACAACACGAGCAATGCCCCCGCTGGCACAGTGGTAAGGCAAAGGCCAGATGCCGGAGTTAACCTCAGAACTGGGGATGCTGTAAACATTTGGATTTCGGGAAGTGAAGGAGAAAACTTAAACCAGTAAAAATTACAATGGACGACAATAACGACATTAGCGTAAAAGAGCTAAAAGAAATGATAGAAAGTGGCGAGTCATTCCACTTTTATGATGTTAGAAACGAAGACGAGTACGAAGAAGACAACTTGGGTGCTAAACTAATTCCTTTAGGAGAACTTCAAGAAAGAGTGGACGAGCTAGAAGCTATAAAGGGAGAGCACATTTACATCCATTGCAGAAGCGGTGCCAGAAGTGGTAGAGCAAAGCAATATCTAGAAATGGAAGGCTATGAAAACGTACATAACGTTATAGGAGGAATTTTAGCTTTTAGAGAGCTTTAAAGCTTACTTTTTATCTTTACTATCAAGAACAATAGTCATGGGTCCGTCATTTGTGAGTGCTACATTCATATCTGCTCCAAACTCCCCAGACTGAATTTCTTTTGACAAAGAAGCACCTAAAAGACTTAATACATATTCATAAAGGGGAATAGCCTGTTCTGGCCTAGCGGCAGAAATAAAAGAGGGTCTATTCCCTTTTTTTGTGGAAGACTGTAAACTAAACTGACTAATCAGCAGGATATTTCCTTCTACTTGAGAAATATCCAAATTAAGCTTGTCGTCTTGGTCAGAGAATATTCTCATTCCAATTATTTTCTTACAAAGCCATTCGGCATCTTCTTGAGTATCCTCTTGGGCTATGCCCAGCAAAACCATAAAACCAATGCCAATCTCTCCTTTAACTATATCGTTAATTTTTACCGAAGCCTCGGTAACACGTTGAATAACTGCAATCATTAAATTTCTACTTTTATAAAAGCCAATTGGCAATCAAGAAATAGGTTCCAATACCTACTAAATCATTGGCTGTGGTAATAAATGGTCCAGATGCCACAGCGGGGTTAATTCCGAATTTATCTAAGAGCAATGGCGTCACAGTACCCATAAACGACGCTAAAAACACAACGGCAAACAATGCCAAACAAACTACCAAAAACAACTGCGGTTCACCGATAACATAAAGATAAACACCTGCCAATACGCCTATCACAAAACCATTAATGAGAGCAACCTGAGCTATTTTTATCAATCTTTCAGAAAGACTTAAGCTCATAGCTGATTTCTCCGCTAAACTCTGCACTATCAATGATGAGGTTTGGATACCAACATTTCCGCCTGTAGAGCCCATAATAGGAATAAACAGAGCCAAGGCGGTAACTTTAATCAACTGATCTTCAAAACCTTTAATGACCGTAGCGGCCATCAAGCTTCCTAGTACCCCTACCACCAGCCATGGTAATCTAGATTTGGCCAATTTCCAGACAGTGTCATCTTCTTCTACTTCTCCTGTAATACCGGTAACGGCTTGAAAATCTTCTTCTGCCCTTTCAGTGATAAAGTCGACCACGTCATCAATAGTGATTCTTCCTAATAAACGACCTATAGCGTTTACAACAGGAAGAGCCTCCAAATCATATCGCTGCATAAGCTCCGCTACTTCTTCTCCAGGCAGTGTAGTGTCCACAGAAACGATGTCTGTTTCTACCAAGTTGGCAATCTTCGTATTCTTTCTAGCCAGTACAATTTCCTTTAAAGATACAATTCCCTTCAGTCTGTTGTCTTCGTCAACCACATATACGGCGTATACTTTATCTACGTTTTCCAGTTGATTCCTTATTTCTTCAATGCACTCATTAACGTTCTGATTTTCATATACCTTAATAAGTTCTTTTTGCATCAATCCACCCGCCACGTCGTCTGGATAATGTAACAAATCCAAAATGAATCTAGCGTGCTCTCTATCTTCTAATAATGCAATTACCTTTTCTCTGACTTCAATGGGCTGCTCATTCAGCAAATCCACCGCATCATCGGAGTCAAATAGATTGACATAAGTGGCTATTTCTTCAACCGTAAATTGCTCGGCAATGAATTTCTTACGGTCGTCTGTATCAATACTCGACAGTACATCTGCTCCTGTTTCGGTATCTAAAAACTGAATAAGGTAATGTGCATCTTCTCCATTTAACTCATAGAGAATACTGGCTATATCAGCAGGAAAGAGATCATTCAGCTCCTTTTTAATAAACTCCTCCGATTTATTTTCGATACCAGATTTTATTTGGTCAAGAAATTCGTTGGTTAATTCAAAATTCATAATACGCTGCTCTTTGCTGATTTTGGAACAAAGATAACAAAAGCCCACGTTAATAAACGCTACAGTTTATAACCTAAATATTAAGCCTTGAAACAAAAAAAGAGCCTGAAAATCATTTCAGGCTCTAAGTATAGCATATATCCCTCTATTAGAAATGGAATATCATTGCAGCACCAATAGTCGTTTGATTATTTTTGCCAGCACCATCACCATCTACTAATTGAAAGCCTGAAGTTGGAGAGTAAGTATCAAATCTAACTTCCGGCTTGAACATCAAATGGTCCGTAATATTTACATTACCAGTAAGCGTTAATGAAGTAACAGCAGAACCATCACCGTTTTCGTCAACTAAATACATACCGCCTTCAGAGTTATCAAAACGTTCAGCTCTTACACCAAGACCAAATTTCTCTGTTAGATTACCGTTTAAGTATAAAGCAGCACCAGACCATTTCTTGGTATCAACACCATTGTTCAAAGAACCATAAGGAACTGCATTTAAACCTATTAAGAAATTATCAGTCACTTGGTATGATGTAGTGATATCAAACCATTTGTATTTCTCAGTTGCACCGCCCAATCCTTCATCAGAAGCGTAGTAGTTTAGGTATAAGTCCCATCCTTCAACTGGAGCCGTATATATCTGAGCCATCACACCCTTTGCCTTGTTAAAATCATCTTTGCTGTCAAGACCATTATTAATTCCTAACATAAATGCAAACTTCTCAGAAGGAGCGATATCTAACTTAATACCTGTATGGTAAAATGGACCATTACCAAATAAGTTAGATAAAGAGTAGTTAAAGTTTGCAGGTGCATCAATAACCTCATATCCAACATTGGTACCGAAAGTACCCGCAGTAAGGCTGAATACATCATTCATGGCCCAACTTAAATATGCTTGCTTAATGGCCATTCCCGTAGTAGAACCTGAAACCCATACATAGTTACCCAAGTCACCATGATTACCAAAAGTCAAATCGATTACCCCAGTAACCGCACCTGCTTCGTAAGTAGTCATTAACTGAGCTAAACCTACTTGAAACGAGTTAGCATTATGATCAAAAATTCTTTCAAAACCGGAAACTCCTAAATTAGCCCCTGCTCCACTTACGCCATTCATATTGGCGAAATAATAAGTATCAACATATCCAGAAAGTGTTAATGGACCTCCTTCTTGAGCCGAAACCGAAAATGCAGTTAAGATAGATACTATTGCGAAATAAACTTTTTTCATTCTTTTATTCTTTAAGATTTTAATTGATTTGTCGTACTTGTTCCGACACAAATATTCGCCATTATTAATATTTGACAAAATTTTATTCTCACTAAATTCATATTTTCCAAATATTAACCATTTAAACTTAGAATAATTCTATTTACATAGTGCACAGGATATTATTTGGGTAAATTACACAATGACAAAACTTTAACACTTCTACCACAAGTTTGAAAACATTATCTCTTTCCAGCTCCCTTCACTCGAATGTTTTTTTTGAGAGCATCTTAATACATGGATAAATGGTCACCGTTTAGACCATTAAATCGAGTAACATTTCGTTGCTCTACTTATTAGAACTAAGACAATCTTTAAGACTTTTTTTGAGCTATATAAATCAGGATTACGCTTTAACATGCTCATCCAGTCTTACGTTTACACACTTAGAACTCCTTTTTTAAATTTGGTTTGAAACAAAAAAAAGGGTGCCAGAAGGCACCCTTTTTAAAATCTATAATAACCGAATTAATTAGTAGCAAAATCTCCATAAGCAGACATACCATGCTCATGGTCATCTAAGCCATCTATTTCTTCTTCTTTACTTACTCTCAAGCCTAATGTAGATTTCAAGGCGAAAAGAATAAGACCAGAGGTCAAAAGACAGAAGACTGCATAACAAGCTACGCCTATGGCTTGAATTCCTAATTGCTCAAAACTTCCAGTAGTGATGAAACCTTTGGCTCCAAATATACCTACTGCAAGGGTACCGAAAATACCACAGATTAAGTGTACCGCAACCGCTCCAACAGGATCGTCCAGTTTAACTTTATCAATCAGTGTTACTGATATGACTACAATTACACCGGCAATTAAACCTATTAAGATAGCATCAAGTGGCATCATTTGGTCAGCACCTGCAGTAATACCTACAAGACCAGCAAGAATACCATTCAACATCATTGTTAAATCATATTGCTTGTTTTTCAATAAATCAAAAACAAACGCTCCCATTCCACCAGCAGCAGCAGCTAAACAAGTAGTAACTAAAGTAAGTGAAGTTCCAGCTGGGTCTGCAGACAATACAGAACCACCGTTAAAACCAAACCAACCTAACCAAAGAATAAGAACACCAGCCGCAGCCAATGGTAAACTATGACCAGGGATTGGCTTAGAAGTACCATCTTCACCGAATTTACCAATTCTTGAACCTAATAAATAAATAGCTACTAAAGCAGCCCATCCACCTACAGAGTGAACTAGCGTAGAACCTGCGAAATCATAAAAACCCATTTCGCTTAGGAAACCACCACCCCACTGCCAAGAACCGGCTATTGGGTAAACAATTCCTACATATATAACTGTAAATATCATGAAGCTTCCAAGCTTAATACGCTCAGCTACAGCACCAGACACAATCGTGGCGGCTGTGGCAGCAAACATACCTTGGAATAAGAAATCTGTCCAGTATGTGTAACCACCACTTGCATATTCTGGGGTTAAACCATTCTCTGGAAGAGCTATTCCAAATCCAGCGAAACCAAAGTAACCGTTAAATTCGCCTGGGTACATTAAATTAAACCCACAAAGTGCATATAATAAAAGACCGATACAGATAATGAATACATTTTTAAATAAGATGTTAACAGTATTTTTAGAACGGGTCAAACCTATTTCTAAAAAAGAGAAGCCTAAGTGCATAAAAAACACGAGGGCCGTACAGATCATCATCCATACATTATTGGCGGTAAATAATCCATCCATAACTAGTGATTCAGTTTAAGTTAATTGTTAATATTTTTAGATACTCCTTTTGTTGTACACTTTCGAAACTTGAACATTTAAGATATTTTTTGGAATCAAGTACATCTAACTGAACTTTATCTTTAAACTTTCAAATTCGAAATAGTGATGCAATAATATGGCATTAATCATTATTGACCAAATTTTATTCTACTTTTATTGATTTTATGCTTACATTATTTTAAGTATTAAAAATTGGACTATTTCCTGAAATGGCTCTTCATAGCTAACTTAAAGCCCTCTTTAACAACTCATTGTGGTTCCTTAAGAAAGAAAAAAAAATAAAAAAATAATTCCCAAAAGTATAATATTCTAAGAAATCGAACTTTTTAGATTTAAAATTCTGCAAAAAAAAAGAGTAGCCTAAGCTACTCTTTATAAAAGTCATTTTACCCTAATTAGTTAATCGCAGGCTTTCCTTTTTCGCCTGTACGAATTCTAATGGTTTCAATCATATCAGAAACAAAGATTTTACCATCTCCAACGTTTCCAGTATAAGCGGCCTTCGTGATAGCCTCAATAGTTCTATCCAAGAATTCATCTGAAACTACAATAGACACATATCTTCTTTGAATGTCTGTGGTGCTATAACTGATAGTTCTATAAATGTGGCCTTCTTTTTCGTTTCCTACGCCCGTTACGTCCCAGTAGCTAAAAAAGTTAACTTCTACAGCATGTAAAGCATCACGAACTTCTGAAAACTTAGACTTACGAACAATGGCTTCTATTTTTTTCATTTTTGTTATGATTTTGAAATTAATGTAAAATTATATTTTGGTTTTAAATGTAAAGAAAAAATATTCAAAGGGAATTAAAACAATTTGGCAAATTTAAATTCGATTACCATTTGCTATGAAAAATACAATTTATAATCTGATATGTTCAATTGAAATACCGAGAAGTAAACCCCTATTTTACAATAACAATTATTGCCTTTGAGCCAAAAACGAAAGAATGTTCTGCATTTGATCTAATTATCAAAACAAGCAAAAGATATCACACACACATCACTTATTTCCAGTATTTTATATGTTTTCTTCACTAGCAAAGATTAAGAAGAATGGTGATATTACCAAAAGATAGCGGCTCATCAAAATTCGAATAATTAAGAATTATCTACTTAAAATACAAAGAAGCACTTCCTAAAAGAAAGCACTTCTTATGTAAGCCAATTTTTAAACCTAAAACCAACTAATTAGTGAAAGAATATTTTTTTTAATCTAAACCTAAAATTCTACGATTTACAGCCTCATCTGCCCCTGTAGAGGCAAAATCATCAAAAGCTCTAGTCACAACTTCTATAATATGGCTCTGAATAAATGGTGCTCCTTCGGTGGCTCCCTGATCAGAATCTTTGATACAGCACTCCCATTCTAAAACCGCCCAGCCATCATAACCATATTGAGACAGTTTACTGAAAATGGCTTTGAAATCCACTTGACCGTCTCCTAAAGAACGAAAACGTCCTGCTCTATCTGCCCAGCCTGCATAAGCACTATAAACACCTTGCTTACCTGTTGGATTAAATTCCGCATCTTTCACATGAAAAGCTTTTATCCTTTCGTGATAGAAATCAATAAACTGAACATAATCTAAGGCTTGAAGCACAAAATGACTCGGGTCATAGTTGATATTAGCCCTAGGATGACCATCCAAAGCTTCTAAAAACATTTCAAAAGTGGTACCATCATGAACATCCTCTCCTGGGTGCAACTCATAACAATAATCTACGCCACACTCGTCATAAACATCTAAAATGGGCTTCCATCTCGCTGCCAATTCTTTGAAAGCAGTTTCTATCAGACCAGATGGTCGCTGTGGCCATGGGTACAAAAACGGCCAAGCCAATGCACCTGTAAAACCTACATGAGAAGTCAAACCTAAGTTTTTAGAAGCCAAGGCTCCTAGTTTACATTGCTGTATAGCCCACGCTCTTCTAGCGGGCTCATTATTACTTAATTCTGCCGGACCAAAAGCATCATACATGGCATTATAAGTAGGATGAGAAGCAACCAACTGACCCTGCAAATGCGTGCTCAGTTCCGTGATTTCTAATCCTTTATCCTTCATTTTACCTTTTAGTTCATCGCAGTAAGTTTTAGATTCCGCAGCTTTGGCCAAATCCATTATTCTAGGATCCCATGTTGGCAACTGAATCCCTTTATAGCCTTTACCAGCCATGTAGTCTGCTAGGGTGTCTAATGAGTTAAACGGAGCATCATCTCCTAGAAACTGTGCAAGAAAAACACCAGGTCCTTTTATGGTTTTCATTTTAATGTCTTTTAAATGTTAGTATTGAATAATTTCCTTCTTTACGCACCATTAAACCTTTGTCCAGGTTCTAGATCTGTGACTCTCTAAGATTCTTTCACAAATCAATAGCTCTCTGTAACCATCAGCAAACGTTGGGAAAGTAGGATTTTCCGGCTGTTTCCCAGCTTCAATAGCCGCATATACTTCCTTAAAAAGTTGCTTCGAGGTATCCGGAAAACCTTCATTATGTCCTCCAGGGAAAGAAACCACACTCTGTACACCATCGGCTACCAAAGAAGGGTCTTTCATCAATACCTCGTTTGCTTTTTCTCTATGCCCCAACCAAAGTTCATTTGGTCTTTCAGAATTGAAAGCAAAGGTTTTCTTAGAACCAGATATTTCTACTTTCAATTGGTTCTTACGACCTGCAGAAACCTGAGATACCGTGATACAACCTGCATTTCCGTTATCAAAACGAAGTAATACATTGGCGTGATCTTCGGTAGTAATGTTTACATCTTCATAATCATCTGGTCCTAACGCTTCACCAGAATAGGTAGCAATGGCTTTTTTCGGCTTCTTTCTTACATCGTGCACCGTGTTAAAGTCTGCCATAAGTTCTACTGTCTTTAGACCAGTCACATATTCAATGATATCCATTAAATGCGACCCAATGTCGGCAATGGCCCTAGAGTCACCAGACTTATCTGGCTCCAATCTCCAGTTATAATCCGTATTAAAGTACAGCCAATCTTGCAAATAAGAACCGATGATAGAAAACACCTCTCCTAACTCCCCTTTCTCACGCAACACTTTCATTTGACGTACCATAGGGTAATATCTCAAATTAAAATGAACCGCATTTACAAGACCAGATTTAGCCGCTATTTCTACCAATTCTTCTGCCTCATGTAAATCTTTTGCTAATGGCTTCTCACATACCACATGCTTACCAGCCTCTAAAGCGGCTTTTGACTGTGAATAGTGAAGGAAATTTGGTGTACAGATATGAATACACTGAATTTCGTCCATTTTAAGAAGGTTCTCAAAAGTGCAACCTACAGCTATCCCTAATTCTGCGGCTTTCTTATCTGCTAATTCTTGGGTCACTTCGCACAAAGCCACCACTTCTACGTTTGGCAATCTCCTCAAAGCTTCTATATGTGCAGGCCCTATGAACCCCGTACCTACTACTCCTACTTTAATTTTTGACATTTTTAACTAAGGCCCCTAGGCCGGTTATGGTTATTTATAAATTCTTGGTCATTCGATAGTTGAGTAATTCAACTCCGTCTTCTTTAGTATTCGAGTTTTTTCTAAAACTTAAAAAGCCATTTCTTTTAAAAAACATAAATGCAGAAACACTCACGTCACTCTCAATCTGCGTTAATCCTCGTGACTTTGCCTCATCATTTATTTCCTTCAAAAGCCTCTTGGCTATACCTTTTCTTTGATGTTCGGCATGAACAAACATAAAATCTAAGTATCCTTTATTATCTAAGTTTGTCTTTTCCAGAGATGCAAAACCTAATAAGTCGTCGTTATGCCATGCTAAAACAAAATACTGGTCTTTGATGGCACTCTCCCACCTTTCTTCATGATTTACAGCATCACACCAAATTTGAATTTCACGCTCACTATAATCCTTCGAACAGCATTTCTTAACTGTATTGACAAACAAAGCTTTAATATCTGGTAAATCTAAAATCTCAGCTTGTCTAATTTCAATATCCATTTCTAATGCGAGTCACTTAGATTTCAAACTTAGTCCATTTAATGGTATCATCATTTGCCGATTTCACTACCGTTTGAATGAAACCCATCCCCCTTAAGCCTTCTTCTATACCAGGGTAATCATATATCTCAGGATTATAAGAACCTGTGGCTGCACCACCTCCTAGTCCACCTGTAACAGATTTATCTGCTTCTTGTCCTGCTCTATGCCTTAAAGCCTTCGCGAAATTTCTGTAAATGCTGGCAAAAGTTTCAATATAACCCTCTGGATGCCCAGCCGGCTGACGTGTATGTGCCTGTGCATGTTCAGAAAGCTGGCCTACTCCAGTTCTTATTATTCTTGATCCGGTATCTTGATTGGTTAGCTCCAAGGTATTTGGCTCCATTTGTCTCCACTTTAAACCACCCTTCGTACCGTAAATACGAATATTAAGGTCATTCTCTTCTCCATGACAGATTTGAGAATTATGCAGCACACCTTTTGCTCCATTATTAAACCTTAACAGAATATTGGCGTCATCGTCTAACCTTCTTCCTTCCACAAAAATAGTAAGGTCTGCACAAAGTTCTGTAATCTCTAAACCCGTGATATACTCTGCCAAGTTTTCGGCATGCGTTCCTATGTCACCCACGCCACCTGCAGCACCACATCGTTCTGGGTCTGTTCTCCAGTCGGCTTGTTTATTACCAGAACCTTCTAATAAATGGTACAACCAACCCTGTGGATACTCTACTATCACCTTTCTGATTTCACCAATAACACCTGTTTTAACGAGATGTTTGGCTTCCTTCACCATGGGATAGGCCGTATAATTATGAGTAAGGGCAAAAGGAAGTTTTGTTTCTTCCAATATTACTTTTAAATCTTTGGCCTCTTGAGTGGTTAAAGTAACTGGTTTATCCATCAATACTGGAAAACCGTTTTCTAGGGCAAATTTTGCCGCAGGAAAATGAACATGATTAGGAACTACAATAGACACAAAGTCCATTCTTTCACCTTCTGGAAGTTCTTTTTCCTTCAAAATCATCTCCTCATAAGAGCCATAAACTCGGCTTTCATCTAAATACAAAGCCTCTCCCGTAGCTTTTGACTTTTCTGGATTGGAGCTAAAAGCTCCACACACCAACTCCACCTCTCCATCTAACGCAGCTCCTCTTCTATGTACCGCACCAATAAATGCCTCCAATGAGCCACCTATCATACCCATCCTTATTTTTCTATTCATTTATTCCTTTTTAGGGTTTCAATTGATAAAATCGCGTTGCAATTTAAGGAAAATCATAACGACACCTCAAATTAAACAGTCCAAATTTTTTCTCCAAAATACGGGCAAATTAAACTGTAAAATATTTATCCCATCGATTCAAAAAACAAAAGGAAATATTTCATACAAACAGCTTAAAGCTATTTTTGATAAGGAAAATTGATTTGTACAATTTTGACAATTATCTTTTGATGGAAAGCCAAAAAAACTATTTTTACGACTCATATAATCAACCCTAATCTAATATCACAAAATGGTAAATGATAAAAAACTCTTTTTAGCCAGCTGTTTTGCCCTGATTACTACGGCATTCTCTTTCAGCATTAGTGCTGGTACACTTAAACAATTAGGTACAGACCTTGGCTACACAGCCGAAAATCTAGGTTACATAAACTCTTTATGGTTTTTTGGTTTTCCTATCGCTATGATTATTGGTGGTTTAATTTACCACTCTATCGGGCCTAAAAAAATCATGCAAATTGCGTTTGTCAGTCACTTTGTAGGTGCTGCACTTACATTATATGCTATTTACTTTGTTACTGACGCTAGTTACGCTATGCTTCTTTTCTCTAATCTTCTTATGGGTATAGGTTGTGGATGTACTGAGGCTGCCTGTAATCCTATGATTGCAGATACCTATGAAGGAGACACTAGAAACAAGATGCTAAACCGTTTTCATATGTGGTTCCCTGGTGGAATTTTCTTAGGGGCTTTAATTTCAGAATTAATGACTAACCTGGGATTATCTTGGCAGAGTCAGTTTTGGTTAATTCCAATTCCTGCTCTTATCTATTTCTTCCTATTTAGAGGTCAAGCATTCCCAGAAAGTAAAAGTGAGCAAGCTGGTTCGTTGACCGGAAACTTTAAGGCCATGTGGAGTTGGTTATTCGTCTTCATATTTGCTTGTATGGCTTTAACAGCAATTACAGAATTTGGTCCACAAAAATGGACAGGTTTAATTATGGAGAGCTCTGGAGCTAAGCCAATGTTAATTCTTGCTTTAACCGCAGGACTTATGGCTGTTTTAAGGTTTTTTGGAGGTCCAGTTACAAAAGTTCTTGGGCAAACAGGTGTTTTACTAGGTGGAGCGGTGTTAGCTACATTAGGAATCTACTTATTCAGCACGCAAACTGGTGCAATGGCTTATGTTGCGGCTATTTTCTTTGCTTTAGGTGTGGCTTTCTTCTGGCCAACTATGATTGGTTTTGTAGCAGCCAAAATACCAAAAAGTGGAGCTTTAGGCATGTCGATCATCGGTGGTATAGGTATGTTCTCAACTGCTATATTCCAACCATTTATAGGTGGCTGGATAGACAGTGACATTGCAGAGCAAAGTGCACTTGGTCTTACAGGAGCAGAGCTTGATTTAGCTGCCGGACAAGCCACATTAACTACAATGATGACTTTCCCAATTATATTGATAGTCGCTTTTACGATATTATTTTTCTGGCAAAAAAGCAGCTCTAAAACAGTTGATGCTTAATATAAATACGAAAGCATTTTAAACAAAAGCACCCTTTCTTTTAAAAGTTAGGGTGCTTTTATTTCTTTAAAGACGTAATGTAAATGAACGCGATAATTGATTTAGGAAATACTTTAGGGAAACTAGCCTTTTTTGACGGCCTTAAGATGACCTCTTTGGAAAGAGGCTTAAGTGTTAAAAAGATTGCTCAAACCTTAAATAAAGTTAAACCTGAAAAAATTATCATTTGCTCGGTTACCAAATCTACGGAAGAATTAGAGTTCATTTTTAAAGACTTTGAGTCTAAGCATATTCTTTCGCATCACAGTGAAATTCCAATTAAAAATGGATATGAAACGCCGAGCACATTGGGATATGACAGAATAGCGGCCGCAGTGGGTGCTTTCTATCTTTTTCCAAACGAAAACTGTTTGATTATTGAAATGGGAACCGCCATAAAGTACGATTACTTAACAAAGGAGGGCGTTTTTAAGGGAGGAATAATTTCTCCAGGTTTGCAGATGCGGTTTAAAGCTCTACACACTTTCACTAAAAAACTGCCGTTAATTAATGCAGATGGCATTCCAGACTTAATAGGCACTTCCACAGAGAGCTGTATGAAGAGTGGCGTGGTAAATGGAATGGCGGCAGAGATAAACGGACTTATTTCTAGGTATCAAGAAAAGGAAGGATTAAAAATTATAATAGGCGGAGGAGATGCCGTTTTTTTTGAAAGTCAGATTAATTATACGACATTTGCGGCTTCAAATCTGGTCCTTGAAGGACTAAACAGAATATTAATACATAATGCTGAGAACAAAAACTTTACTAAGTAGTCTCATTTTACTTTTCACTATTCAGAACGTATTTTCCCAAGGTCAAGGTAATACACCTTACTCGGTATTTGGATATGGAGAACTGTCAGAACCAAGTTCAGCATCACAAGATATGATGGGAGGCACAGGTGCTTCTTTCTCAAATGCTTTTTATGTAAACCTAATTAACCCGGCTCTTCTGGTTAAGAACAGGGTAGCTTCGGGCTTAAAATATGTGGCTTTTGACTTGGGTTTAAAAGGAAACTCAAGAACCATTAATACTTCTAATGCTACGCAGTACGATTTAGGGATGAACTTAAGTCACCTTTCTTTAACCACACCTATTAATGCCAACTGGGCCATGGCTGTGGCTCTTAGACCGTACAGCATGGTTGACTATAGTTCTCAATACACAGAGAGCATAACGGGTTCTCCTAATGAGACCGTGAATTATATCAATTCCAACTCAGGCGGTATTTCTAGAATATCCTATGTCAACTCCTTTAGAATTAAAGAAAAATTCTATCTAGGTGTCGAAGGAGCATATAATTTTGGAACCATAACGAAAGACAGCAGCAGTTACCTTTTCGGCTTAGCTTCAAACCAATTACGTAATAGTTCTAGAATTACACTTAAAGGGGCATCTCTAAAAGTTGGAGCTGCATACCAAACTAAAATTTCTGAGAAATGGCGATTTAACGTAGGTGGTTCTGCTGAATTATCAAGTACGCTTAAAGGTGATTTACTTAAAACCTTTGGTAACTACGCCGACACCGGAGACGGTGCCGTTTTAGTCAGTGTTCCTGACACCATTTCTTTAACCAACATTAGTGCTTCTACCCCACCACAATACAGGGTTGGAATTAGCTTTGAAAGTCCTTTCAATTGGGTTTTTGCGGCAGATTATCACACCACACAGTGGTCGAAGCATACTGCTTTAGATAAAGAATCAGCTAAATATTTGACAAACACTCAAGAATATAAATTTGGTATAGAGTGGCTTCCAAACTCTTCTTCAACCAAATACTATAATCAAGTTTTCTATCGAGTGGGTTTTGCTACTGGAGATACGCCTTATTTCATTAATAACATCAAAGTAAAGGATAATAGATTCACAATGGGTCTATCTCTTCCTATGGGCTTTAGAAACCCAAGTTACGTGAATTTAGGCATTGCCTTAGGAAGTAGAGGAACTACCGCTAATAACTTGGTACAGGAAAAATATGTGCGTTTTTCTGCCAGTATGAGTTTATTAAGCCCGTGGTTTATTAAGCCTAGAATTGACTAATTAACTGTTTTGCTTATGCGTTGGCTAATGTTTCCTTTCTTATTGGGCTTATTGGCTTCATGCCAACAAGAAGAGGAAGAAAAGACGCCTTTTCTTTATACCGGCCCCATTATGGTCGTAAACGACATGGCCATAGCCTATTCGGACTCTGGAAGGGTGGCGGTTAAAATGTCAACTGCTGTACAGGAAAAAATGCAAAACGAGGACGAATACTATCCTAAAGCCGTGTATGTCAATTTTATAAATAAAGACGCCGTAGAATACAGTTCTTTAAGAGGAGATAGTGCTCGATACATTAAAAGTGAAGACCACTACGTAATCATGGGCAATGTTTTTTTCTATAATAGAGAAGAACAACAAAGTCTTTCTACCAATGAACTGATCTGGAACCCTAAGAAGAAAAAAGTCTACAGTAATAAAAAAGTGCAGGTAAACACGCCTACCGACCAGCTGATTGGCAATGGCATGGAAGCCGCACAAGATTTTAGCACCTATAAATTTATTGGAGGAATTACAGGCTTTTTCAAAGTAGATTCCCTTATAACCCAGCCAGACACCACACAATCAAGAGTTTTAAAGTAAACCTACTTGCAGTTTTCTAAACTCTGCTCTACCATCGACACCTTAACCATTTCATCGCTGTTTAAGAAAGCTTTTTTAAGATATGTACTTAGTTGAGCCAAATCTAGATTATAAATTTTAGGATTGGCTGGCATGGCTTGGTCATAAGTTTGCCCATTAACCTCCACTTTGCCAGATGCTCCGTTTTTAATAATGCAAATTATTTGTTCGGTATCTTTCAAATGCTCATTGTTCGCCAACGGCGGATATAAATTCCTTAAACCTTCACCTTGAGCACCGTGGCAATTGGCACAGTTTTGCTGATACATTAACTCACCATTGACCAAGTATTTTTCATACTCCATGGTATCTGAATCTGTACAAGAAACCAAACCACCTAAAACTGCAACTAAACCGACTATTTTCCTCAATCTTCTTCTTTTAAAAGTAATTCTATATCTCTGATAAGCTGACTGACCTGATCCGCTACAGTACCATCATAAACGCCTCTCACATGCCTTTTTCCATCTACCAGCATAAAAGCTCCAGAGTGAATAAAGCCTCCCGTTTCTTCAGGTGCCAGCGTATCTTCCGCTGCTGTCACCATATAAGATTTTTCAGCCATACTATATATTTCCTCTTGATCGCCTGTGACAAACTGCCATTTTTTACCTGTCACGCCTAAAGCCACTGCATAGTCGTGCAATACCTGAACAGAATCATGGTAAGGGTCTATGGTGTGAGAAAGAATGGCCACACGGTCGTTCCCTTCAAAATGCTCATAAATCCTCAACATTTGGGATTTCATGACTGGACAGATGGTTGGGCAAGAAGTAAAAAAGAAGTCTGAAACATATACTTTCCCATCCAAATTCTCATTGGTCACAGGCTCACCGTATTGATTGGTAAACTTAAAGTCTGCGATTTGATGAGGTACTTCGTTTCCGGCGTCGTCCACCGTAGTTCTTCCTAAAACAGGTAAAGAGGCTTCCTCTACATTACAAGACAATAAACCGACGGCTAAAAAGGCTAAAACCAATAATTTACTCATGCTCTGCTATAAATGTTTTGGCTGTTTCCATGGAAGACTTTGTATCCGTTTCAATCGCTTTTATTTTGTCGTTTAAACCTTCATATAGCTTAATTTTCTCCGCTTTATCTTCCACGTCGTTCATGGCTGTACCAAAATCCTCCATCCAAGTATACATGTCTTCATTAGCTACCATAAGCGTTCGTCCTATTTCTGTCGCTGTAATTTTTAGAGAATCTGAATCCTCCAAACCCGCTACACTTTCTAAAACCTTAGCTTTTAACTTAGGCAATTGCATGCTTTGAGGCATTATCGCATCATGACCTTCCATGAGCTCCGTATAAAGCGACTCTATTTTTACATCTTGCTGACTTGGACCGCAAGCTACCAAAAGACTAAATAAAGCCACAAATCCAAAAAAGTTTTTCATCATTTTTATATACTATTGTTGTAATAATTCTAAGGCACTTTGAATAGAGCTATCAGACGGATTCTCTCCGCCTATCATTTTAGCTATCTCCAGAATACGCTCGTTTTCTTCTAATTTCTTAATACTACTTACGGTTCTTTCGGCCGTGTCGTTTTTATACACAAAGAAATGGCTGGTACCTTTTCCTGCAATTTGATGCAAGTGTGTAATGGCCATCACTTGCATGTTTTGGCTCATTTGACGCATCATTTGACCCATTTTCATGGCCACTTCGCCAGAAATACCCGTGTCTATTTCATCAAAGATGATGGAAGGCATGGCTGTTTTCTCTGCCAAAATATATTTCAAAACCAGCATTAGTCTAGAAAACTCGCCTCCTGAAGCTACTTTTCTTAAACCCTGAAGGGCAAAACCTTTGTTGGCAGAAAACAAAAATTGAACTTTATCTAGTCCACTTTTATCTACGGCCTGCTCTTCCCTTTCTATGTTAAAGTCAGCATTGGGAATACCTAGCTCTTGCAAAAGGGCCACCACTCTTTTCTCCAATTCTGGTTTTATCGAGAGCCTCTTCTTAGACAGCAAGGCACCACTTTTTAAAACCTCTTTTTCGGCCGCTTCTAAAATCTTTTTAAGTTGACCCAACTTGTCGTCAAAGTTGAGTACATCTTGAACTTTCTCCTCTAGACTATTTTTGATGGCAACAAGCTCCAAAATGGTTTTGACACCATGCTTCTGCTGTAGCCTAAAAATCAAGTCTAATCTACCTTTAAGTAGTTCTATCTGCTCTGGATTATACTCCACCTCCTCTTCAAACTTCTCTATCTCTTCCGCGATATCAGAAAGTTCTACTTGAACACTTTGAAGCCTCTTCTTTAATTCTCCGTAGGCTCCTGCATATTTCACAATGCCCGTCAGCTGTGTTCCGGCATCTTGAATGGCAGAAATGAGAGACTGCTCTGGGTGATTTAAAATGGCAGAAACCTGGCTTAATTTGAGTTTGACCTCCTCTGCGTTTTCTAAGACAGCCAACTGCTCTTCTGCTATTTCTAACTCGTCTTCCTTTAGTTTAGCTTCTACCAATTCTTCAAAAAGGAAATTATTATAATCAAATTCCTTTTTCAGGTTAATAGACTCCTCTTCCAATAAGTTCAGTTCTTTTTTCGCCTTCCTATATGCCTTAAAGTCTGTGGCATAGGCTTGTAAGAGAGCTTCATTGCCTGCATAAGCATCAATCAAATCCAACTGGTAATCGGAATCTCCTAAAAGGATGGAATCGTGCTGAGAGTGAACGTCCAGAAGTTTTTCACTTATTTTTTTTAGCACATCCAGTGTAACAGGAGAGTCATTAATAAATGCTCTGGACTTACCAGATGGAGCTATTTCCCTTCTTATAATACAAGGGTTTTCGTAATCTAAATCTGCAGATTTAAACAACTCTGAAAGCTTATAGGCTCCTATATCAAAGGTACCTTCTATGAAACACTTTCTTTCCTCACTGTAAAGAGCTTTAGAGTCTGCCCTGTTACCCATGAGTAAGCCCAACGCTCCTAGCATGATAGATTTACCGGCACCCGTTTCTCCAGTAATAATATTTAAATGGGCATCAGGAGAAATTTCCAGATGCTCAATAAGGGCGTAATTTTTTATTAGAAGGTGAGCTAGCATGACACATTTTACTTGTCTGCAAAACTAGTCATTGACAAGCTCGATAACAAAAGCTTATAGCCTAATTTCTTAATAGTTTAGGCCAAAGTTTTTAGCAAAACCTAACTTGGCTTTTTTTGTACTATAACCGCTATTCCCTTGAATTTATGAGGGTGTACATCACCCTAACCGGCTTTGAAGGATTATCATCTGTGCCGAAAAAAGGTTTATCGGTTTTACTGCAAGCAGATAAATGATACTAACCAGCTTTCAGATCGCCAATTCTGAAAATAATAGACCATTCTAGTTCTTTAAGAATAGTCAATATTTAGCTACAAAAATAGCACACTGACATCGACACAATATTGCACTTTTTCACTTTAACAATATTAAGTTTCAGTATATTATTATTTATCAGATAATAAATCTGAGTAATCAACATATTATGAAATATACTTTTGAATAAGCCATCATTGGCAGTAATTTCGACCAATTCGTAATCATTAAAGCAATACTATAACATGAAAAGAAGATCATTTTTTCTAAAGGCAGGACTAACAGGATTGGTTTTGGGCCAGCAAGGATTAACATCCTGTGCTCCCGGTCCTAAATTATATGGAGACAAAAATTTCTATATTAATAAAGGGTTCAACCACATTCCAAAACTGAAACTGTCTACAGACCGAATCATCAAAGAAACTGTAGGTTTGAGACCTTTTAGAGAGTCTGGTCCAAGGGTAGAAAAAGAGATGCTTAATCATAAAACCATTGTTCATAATTATGGACATGGCGGAAGTGGCTGGTCGCTTTCATGGGGTACCGGAAATCAAGCAAGGAAGTTGGTACAAACCACCAACGAAAAAAATATAGCTTTGCTAGGATGCGGCACTGTGGGGATAGCCACTGCCACTTTACTACAAGAAAGTGGTTATAATGTCACCATCTACGCCAAAGACGTACCGCCAAATGTCACTTCTAACTTGGCTACAGGAACTTGGTCTCCAGCCTCAAGGGTATGTGCTGAAAATAAAATAAATCCTACTATCAAAGCAAACTGGGAAGATGCTTGTGCTTTTTCTTTTAAAAGAATGCAAATGAGCTTAGGGCTGAACGATATCGTAGATTGGGGAGACGAATATACCATTAGGAAAACCAAACCTTCTGAAACCAGCCTTAGTGGCGGACACGAGATGTTTCATATGGATGGCTTATCACCAGATTGGAAAACACTTTCGTCTAAAGACCATCCTTTTAAAGCTGATTATGTGAGAAGAAGGAGTAATATGATCTTCAATATCCCTAGCTACTTGAACTTTCATCTGAATAACTTTTTGGTAAGAGGTGGAAAGCTTGAAATAAAGGCTATCAAATCGTTAGAAGATATAGATGCCCTTAGCCAGAAAGTAGTGGTAAACTGTATGGGCTTAGGTGCCAAAGCAATTTTTAATGATGAAGAGCTTTATCCAATCTCTGGCCAGCTGTCTTGTTTGGTACCTCAAACAGAAGTAAACTATAAACTTGCCACAGATGGAGCTTATTTCATCACCAGAAAAGATGGTATTTACTTAGGCGGAAGCGGTATAGAGAAAAGCTGGGACACCACCCCAAACCGTCAATTAACCGAAGAATGGGTAGACGTACTTTCTGAAGTTATGAGAGAGATGAAAGGTTAATCCTTTTTTGAATCTTCTTTTTAAAGTGGCACATCTTGGCTTAGGTGTGTCACTTTTTGTTTAGGGAAAGCTATTTTTCAATCATAATATATTGCTGAGGTTCGAAAGGAATTATATACTTAAAAAAAACACCATCGGATCAAGTGACTAACCTCCTTTAAAAGAGTCATAAAAGGTTTTATGTTTTTATGAGGATTAGCGAACGCTTCAAATGAGGCATAAGCGAAGCGAGGGTCTTTAGTTACTTCGGAGCCAATATGCTTATGATTTGTCAAATTCTGCCGTTCAATAGCCTAAGAACCAATGTGATTTATTCCAACTGATCCGTTTTAATAGGGTTTATTTAAAATAAAGCATCCGGAGAAACCTCCAGATGCTCATAAAGGGCGAAGTTTTTAATTAAAAGATGGGCATTTAGCTTATCAAAAAATGACAAGCTTTATCGCATAAGCCTATCGCCTAGTTTCTTAAGCGTTTTGACAGGTCTTAAAGCAAAATCTACATTTGCTTTTTCGAGGCGATAACCTCTATTTCTATGAATTTATGAGGGTTGACTAAAGTAGATACACCCACCGTAGCCCTAACTGGCTTTGAAGGATTATCATCTGTCCCGAAAAAACGATTATAGGCGTTGTTCCAACCAGAAAAATCGTACTGACCAGTTTTAGAATCTGCAGAAACGTAAACCTTCATGGCAAACACATCAGACATCTCTAAACCTTCCTCTTCTATGGTGCTCTTAATTTGCTCCAGAATGTTTAAAGATTGAGTCTCTGTATTACCATATTTTTCATAAATGCCGTCTGCCAAATCTGCATTTAGTGCGGAAGCCGTCATCCCGCTCGTAAAGAAAAGTGAAGCTCCTGAAGGTAGCTCAGCAGTTCTAGAAATAATAGACCATTCTGGTCCTTTTAAAATTGCCAACTGCCCAGAAACCTTATTAGTAAAAAAACACACGAATATTAACAATATGCTGATTTTTTTCACTTTAACAATATTAAATTTCATTATATTTTTATTTTTCAGATAATTAAATTAGAATACTCAAACATAGTAAAATAAAGTTCTGAGTAAAGAATTTTTGACAGTAATTTCGAGCAACTCATCATCATTATAGCCATACGAGAACATGAAAAGAAGATCATTTTCTCTAAAGATCTGCTGCTTGACATAACATGATGACAAAAGAGCACACCTTAGTTGCTGCCACATTTTTATACCTGCTAGTCACAAAATCACAAAAAATTGCTATAACTTATTTTCCTCTTAAAAACGCTTCGGCATTCCTTAAATCCTTAAAAATATTCCAAGGTCCACTGTGAGAAAATCGGTTTGAAGAAATGGCAGTTTACACCTTAGAAATCCTATTTTGACAGTGATTTATTAATGTTAACTTTATAAGGTCAAAACGGGAATGAACAATTTAAACTCCTTTTAAATACTATAATCTGCCCATTGGAGTCAAATTCGAGTAGCTAAACATTATTCTTGTTTTTATGTATAAAACTTATGAAACAGAAGGATGTTCTAACTAACTGCCACGCACACCTATTTACGATTGACCACGTACCCGATAAATTTGGAAAAAGCATTTTACCTTTTCCTTTCTACCATTTGATAACCATAAATTTTGTCAAGTGGTACTATAATAATTTGACAGAAAGGGGTAGTAAAAGATTTAGAGGGTTTAAACACAACATAAAAAAGATAAAATTCTTCATTTTCCGTGTTCTGAAGTTTACCGTTATTCTATGGCCTATTTACAAAATAGTATACTTTCTTATAAAATGGCTTTTTGCCATAATCACTAAGTTTCTGGTGATTGACGCCCTCTTCAGCAAAGAGGTAAAAGAATTGTATTACAGATATCTCACGATGGGTAGATACGCTGCCAAATATAAAACTCAATCAAAGATCTATAATTACTTATTGATGAATTATCCGTCTGGTTCAAATCAAGTTATTCTGAGTATGGATATGGATTATATGGCAGCTGGTCAAGCAAAAATCCCTTACCTAACTCAAATAGAAGATCTCAAAGCGTTGGGAGCTAGACGGCCTGAGTTAAAACCGTTCGTTTTTGCAGACCCTCGAAGAATTAAGGCCAGTACTGAATTAGAAGGGTTAAATAACTATTCCAACTATTTATTTCAACACCTTTCGAGTAAAGCATTTTCAGGAATTAAGATATATCCCGCACTTGGCTACTTCCCTTTTGACAAAAGCCTCATAGAACTTTTCAAATTCGCTCAGGAAAAACAAATCCCAGTAATGTCACATTGTACCAAAGGGACCGTGTTTTATCGTGGTAAGAAAAATGAAGAATGGAATCAACACGAAATATTGAAATACCCTGCAAACGGTCAAATCTTGACGCCCATTCCGCTTCCTCAAAAAGACAATTATGAGTTTTCATCAAACTTCACTCATCCTTTAAATTATGAGTGCTTGCTCAACAAAGAACTACTCTCGGAGTATTTAGGAGAGGCTTGTGATTTGAGTAAGTTAAAAATATGTCTTGCACATTTTGGAGGAAGTGAAGAATGGGAGAAAAATGGAAAAGACGCTTGGAACAATTACAATAATAACATCTCTCCCACCTCAAGGGAAGATTACTTAAAAAGTAAATTCAAAAATACCTTAAACCATGGCAGCATGAGAACGATATGGTGGAACGCGAGTTGGCTTTCGATAATTTATGATCTAATAGTTAAATATGAAAACGTTTATTCTGACATCAGTTTCATTCTCTATAATCAGGAATTATTTCCAATGCTAAAGTACCTTCTGAATGATTGCAAGGTTAGAAACCGTATTTTATTCGGAACCGATTTTTACGTCGTATCACAAAAGGGCTTAGATAAAGATCTGTATCAAGGAATAAGAAGTTACTTGGGAGAAGAACTTTTTAATTTGATAGCTGTCGAAAACCCTAAAACATATCTAAAGACCAACATATAGTAATACAAAGATTTTCATTGCTTTGACTAGGCTTAGAAGGGGGTATTAATTTGAAATTCTAAGTTTGAAGCCTTAAGAAGCCGGAGAAAAGACATCTGAAATTGCGAAGATTTTAAACAATTGATGGATTTTACGCTCTCCCCTCCATCAATAAGCCCCATCAAAGAGCTTTCAGCATAATAATAAGTCTTCTAACACTTCAGCTTTCGCCATGCGTATCTCGGTTTGAGAAAACACAACAAGTAAGTCATTTTGTAGAATTATGTATTTAAGCAATTGCTTTAATAAGCAAATTAACTATATTTGAATTATGGAATCTATCACTTGTATTCGACAGCAAGCCGACGTTAATCAAATAACCCGTTGTAAAGACAGGGTTTTAGCACTTAATGACTCTTTTGATTATTTATCGAATGGCCTTGAATTGGCGGGGAACAACGTCAGACTGAAAATACTTTTTATGCTTTACGAGGAGAAGCGGCTTTGTGTTTGTGACTTAAGTGACATTTTGGGTATGACCATTTCAGCTGTTTCTCAACATTTACGAAAACTGAGAGACCGAAAACTTATTCATTCGGAGAAAGAAGCACAAACTATTTTTTACGCATTGACAGATGAATATGAAAAAATGTTAAATCCATTTTTCATGATCCTTAATGAAAATAAAATTTTAGAAACAATATGAAAACAGATAATAGACTCGCAGGAGTTGGACTTTTGACGGCGATTTCTGCTTCATTATGTTGCATTACGCCAGTTTTAGCACTTCTGGCCGGAACCAGCGGACTTGCTTCAACATTTTCGTGGCTTGAACCCTTTAGACCTTATTTTATCGGTTCCACTTTTTTGGTTCTGAGTTTCGCTTGGTATCAAAAACTAAAACCTCAAAAACAAATTGACTGTAATTGTGAAAATAACCCAAAACCAAATTTTATGCAGACCAAAACATTTTTAGGAATCATAACAGCATTTGCCATCGTTATGCTTGCCTTTCCAGCGTATTCCGGTATTTTCTTCCCAAAGACTGAAAAAGAAATTATTATCGTGGACAAAGCAGATATTCAAACGGTAGAATTTAAAATAAGTGGAATGACTTGCACCGGTTGTGAACATCATGTCAGCACTGAAATTAACAAACTAAAAGGAATAATTGAGGTCAAAGTTTCTTACGAAAAGGGAAATGCTATTGTGAAATTTGACCAATCAAGAACCACCATGAGCAACATTGAAAAAGCCATCAACTCGACGGGCTATAAAGTGACTAACAGCATAAAAGTTTAAAAATGGATGTTACCTTAAATTCAACCATAACTTGCCCGAGTTGTGGACACCAAAAAGAGGAAGTAATGCCAACGGATGCTTGTCAATTCTTCTACGAATGCGAAAACTGCAAAACAAGGCTGAAACCTATGTCAGGGGATTGTTGCGTATTTTGCAGTTATGGAAATGTACCTTGTCCATCTATTCAGCAGGACAAAAAATGTTGCTAACGAAATCGGGCATCGCATAGCGAAGTAGGCTTTTCCAAAAAAGAGGCAGAAGTATTCAGTTCCCCTCAGCAGCGTTCACTGGACGATAGGCTGCCTTTAAATAGTAAGCTATCCACAAATCAGTAAAAAGCTAAACCTATAAAGTATCCAGATCAAAGGAATAAATATTCCCTAGCTCATCAGAGAAAAATATAAGTTTAGGTTCATTGAGTAAAAAACTGGCTTTGCTGGAAGTTACGTCACCGTTTTTTCCATTTATTTTGGTTTTTAACTGGATGAGTTCTTTAAACGCCCAGCCGTCTTTCCGCTCAATGATTTCATTGACTGATATAAAATATCGATTATCAACTCTATTTCTTACGGCATGAATTTCAAATATCCTCCCTGATTCCACATGATTAATAATAGGACGACTGGGGGTTCTTTGAGCAGTAAGGTTTTCATACGGAATGTTGGTCCATTTACCCTTTTTGTCTCTTACACGCAGCACAAACTGGGCTTGATTCATTTCATCCACACTGTTCTTTGTGACCAAAGCCATTTTTCCATTTTTAAACACCGTCGCATTCAGATGGTCGTCTGCGTTTTTATCTCCCTGCTGAACAATGATGGGCTCTGACCATTGATGAGGATCATCCCCGTCATGGTGAATTCGCTCATTGATAGTTTCCGTATTTTGGTTGGACCATATGACCGATACTTGGCCTTTCAGACCGACAATTAAGGAGATATCATCTTCATTGATACATTCAGTTAATGTGAAAGGTTCTGACCAAGCTTTACCATCGGAAGAATGCCAAACCATGATTTTTTCATTGATATCTGAACAAACCCAAAATTCGCCTTTTGAGTCCTGCGTAATGGTAGCGGTTTCTATGGAGTTACAATCGGCTGGAATTGGAAGGTCTGCCTTCCATTGATATTCATATTTTTCACTATTCTTTGAATAAGCTATTTGAACTACCTTTAAGACACAGTCTTCCACCAAAACTATATAACACTGGTCGCCTTTGCTCCAAACATCTGCCCTACTCGGTAAATTTTGCAATGCATGATTAAGTTCAGTTTGACTCGTCCATCCTAAAGCATCTTTTTTCAAAAGTTTTGGACCATCCTCGTCTCCTATTAATACCCACTGCCCATACTCGTTTGTCCATGACTTTGACTGAGGCTTATCTGCCGTAGCGTCGGCATAATTCACCTTAAAAATGGGCTCCAAGTAAAGCTCAGGGGTATTATTTTTTTGAGAAAAGGCTTCTAAGCCACATATCAACAAACAGACAAGTGAGGCCATTAGAAGTAAATTATTCTTTAGTTTCATGATGCTAGTAATTTGACCTTCAAATTAAGCTTTTAAACTTTAGAGCTGACAAACAGCGTGAGAATTTACATTTTGATAATCTCTTAAAATCAATAGAGAAAGACCTATTAAAACGAGCTTAACTTTGCCTTTAAAAAATAATTTACTAAAATCCCAAATAATCCATTACAGCTTTATTTCCCACTAAGGAATTTGCTGGAAGTGGATGCTCTCCATTGAAAACTTGTAAACTTTCCTTGGGCACAATTTCCACAAAACGCTCATCATAAGCGTCGTCATAAGGAATTGCTCGGTAATTGAGGCTCAAGTGCTTGGCAAAGAAATTATAAGCTGCGACTCTCTTAGAGTAACCGTAATCGTGTTTTTCCCCGGCAAGGTGTACGTTTTGAACCATATGCTCGGCATTGTATTGCTCATAAACCTTTGAAATATAAGGAAACTCAACACGTGGGGTATTGCTAGTCCAATCTACGCCATCGGAAATTATAAGCTGGGCACGAGGAGCTGTCATAGCGGCAATTTCCACATTGTTGGTTTGAAAATCATTGGTCTTATGAATTGGCATGCCACTCTCGCAAACACAACCACCAAAAAAATGTGCTGAAACTTGTACTACAGGTATGCTCACTTTTATTCGGTCATCAATTGCAGATAATACGAACGTTTGAGTTCCTCCACCAGAGCCGCCAGTCATTCCTATACGATCGCCATCAACATCTGGTCTACTGATAAGATAATTCAAAACTCGCTTACTATTATAGGTTTGTAAGGTCAACGCGATTGGCATTTTATGTTCCACTTGTTTGCTATCGGCATAGCCAATCATGTCATAAGCAAATACTACAGCACCCATTCTTGCCAATACTGCACACCTTTTTTGAATGTAATGCGTGTATCGCTTATCCGCCAAATGTCCATGTGGACTTAAAATGGCTGCATGGGTTTTCTTATCATCTAGTGGTAAATATAGATTACCTGTTATGTAAAATCCTGGGAAACTCTCAATAGCAATATTTTGAACTTTATAACCATCCATTATTTGCTCTCCATGAATGATAGGATTAAAATTGCCTTCAATTTTGGGCATTTCATCCAGCTTCATTCCACTTATTATCTGTTGCTTAATTTTGTAAGCTCTAGCTTCCCAAGAGGCAAGGTCATTCCAAGTATTTCCAAATTCTTTCATTTTGAGATTAGCTTCATCCTCAGTCCAATACGCCCCTTGACAAAGCATAGACTCCTGAGCACTAAGTAATTTAACAGAAAATAGAAATAATACGAATGGAAATATTTTCATTATAGGGCTATTTATTTAGAATTAAATCTACTTGATTTTTCTGAATAATTTCCCAAAAGACACAGAAGCCTAACTTTTTTGAAGTAGTACGCTTCATTGTGTGTCACTTTTTCGTTTCTCCTCATCGAAAAACATCAGAGTCCACTTTGTGAGACTCTGACGGAGGGGAATTCAAATATTTTTCTTATATATAGGTCTTAGTAAAGTAAATAGATAAATGAAATATAGTAACCTTTCAATAATAACCTCTCTTCTTTTTATTAGTTTGATAATCATTTCCTGTACCGATGGGATTTTCCCTTCCTTTCAAAGCATACGTGTCGAAAACAAAACTGAACATGATCTTGAGTTTATTACATATCAAAGTGGGAGGATAATCGATAACAATAGCTTTTTTCTAAACAGTGGAGAATCTTTTGATTTTGTAGCAAGTATTGAGTTCGGTAGGTACTATTATAATTTCTTTTCACCCTATGACAATGATTCGTTAGTATTGAAACTGGATGGAAACGAAATGTTTAATATATACTGTGATTCGCCAACGTTTGGGAATACCTGCCGTATTCCTTTTCCAGAATTTGATTTCCTTTTAGCTCATCCAGGTCCTCGCGGTGCTGAGGTAGTTGATTTAGATAAACCCATTAAAATAAATCGAAAAAAAGTATCTCGTATGTTAATTTTTGAAATTGAAGAAAGTGACATTGAGGGTTTGAGAGAGTTACAGATGCAGGAAGAATAGACTATTCTGCTGCCACCGTGTCCTCGCTGTACAAGGTCTTCCGACCTTGTACTTATGACAGGCGGTCTTCAGACCGATATCCCTCCAACTCAGTATCTCTGAACCGAACACTGCGATGATTCACCTTAAAAATGCCCCAAATAAAGCCTTTAAATCTTAGAGCTAAATGGCAACGAGATAATTTACATTTTTATAATCTCAAAAGAAATCACCAAAGCAATCTTTTCAAACTTTTACAATCCTTTTACATGATTTTACAATTGAAATAACTCAAAGCAAATACCTACATATACCTTTGAGAAAACAAAAAACAAATCATGAAGATAGTTGGCTACTTACTTTCCCTTTTACTTTTTAGCACTGCTTGCAATGGGCAAGTGAATTCAAACTCACCTACAGACAATTTCATTGAGAACTCAAAACCAATCCAAGTTATAGGAACGCCACCTTCTCCATTTCCTCAACATAACCCCTACAATGACTCGGGACTGGTAAGTCAGTATATCAGAACTATTTTTCAAGACTCAAAAGGAAACTATTGGTTTGGCCCCGCGGGTCAAAGTGTAGCTAGATTCGATGGCAGGACTTTAAATTACTTTAGTAAAACTGCGTTTTTTGAAGGAAATGAGACTGTTGAGAGCGTTAACGGCAATAGCGTACATGCTATCGCGGAAGACCAAAATGGCAATATTTGGTTTGGAACATATCAAGGAGTTGTTAAGTATGATGCCCGCCTGCCGGTCGGACAGGGAAAAACCTTTAAGAGTTATACCCAAAAGAATGGACTGAGTAATACCAGTGTCAGCCGAAAAGGAATTTTAGTTGATCAAGCTGGCACGGTTTGGGTCGGCACTGGGGAGGGTGTTTTCACGTATAATCCACTAGCCGAAAGTAACGGTGGTCAAAGTTTTTCAGCTTTTGAAAAGATACCTTCTGTTAACATCACAGACATCATGGAGGATAAGGATGGAAATATATGGTTTACTTCAAAAGACCTTGGAGTCTTTCGATACAATGGAGAATCGATAGAAAGCATTGCACCTAAAGCAGGTTTGGGTAATAATTATGCTGGAGGACTTGCAAAAGATAAAGCAGGAAATATATGGTTTAACATTAATGGTGGCATTTGCCGATATGATGGAAAAACCTTTACAGACTTTATAATCAAAGACAAAATAGGCACAAGTGAAATTTGGGGACTTTATATAGAACAATCTGGCATTATCTGGATTACCGCAAGAGGCAGCACTACCAGATTTGACCCTTCACTGCCAGAATCAGATCCAAAAGCATTTACCGTATATACCTTGGATGACGGTATTAACTGCTGTGTGCAAAGCATGTATCAAGACAGAGCAGGAAATATGTGGTGGGGAACCGGTCAGGGCCTTTATCGTTTTGATGGCAAACGCTTTTATCAAGTTAAACAAAATGGACCTTGGTAGCGTTAGCTTAAGAAAACTTGAACAACTTCCGCTAAATAATATGACCGTTTATTTATCCGTACTTCTTTCTTTAGCGGCACTTTCAAGTGCTTGTCAATCACCTAAGACTTCAGATGCTGAGGTCGTTGAAGATTCCGTAACGCAAGACAAGCCTGTCATGAGTTTTACATTTGATGACGGAATCACATCAGATATAGCTGGTTATAAGTTTGAAGATTGGAATGAGATGATATTATCTCAATTAGACAGTAATCAACTAAAGGCCATATTTTTTATTCGTGGAGATAATAAACTGAATAAGAAAGGACAGTTTTTACTCCAAAGCTGGAACGATAGAGGGCATAAACTTGGCAATCACACCTTCACGCATGCTTATTACAATTCAGACAAAAACACGGCGAAAGTTTTCACTGAGGAATTAAGTAAAACAGATGCTATCATTTCAAAATTTGATAACAAAATCAACCTGTTCCGTTTTCCATATTTAAAAGAAGGTCAAAACGCAGCCAAAGTGGACAGCCTAAGGCAAATCCTTTCTGAAAATAATTACGCGAATGGCTATGTCACTATTGATGCCTCTGACTGGTATATTAATCAAAGATTAATTGCAAGACTTAAAGAAGTTGGACAAAACGAGGAGGTAATCCAGAAGTTCAGAAACTTCTATTTAAACCACATTTTAGAAAGAGCCAAATACTACGAAAAACTCTCATATGAGATAAATGGCAGGCATATTAAGCATACACTTCTACTTCATCACAACTTGACCTCTGCCCTATTTTTAGGCGACCTCATTCAAAGATTTAAAGCCGAAGGTTGGGATATCATTGACGCTGAAAAAGCATATCAAGACAAGGTTTTCAAACAAATTCCTAGCTCAAAATTCGCAGGAGAAAGCTTAATATGGTCGCTTGCTAAAGAATCTGGCAATTATGAAGATTCCTTAAGATACCCGGCTGAAGATAGCCAGTATGAAAAACCTGAAATGGATAAACTGGGCTTATAGACTAAGTTTTCAAACCATCATCTTGACTAAAATAGAACATTGAGGAAAACACTGGCTTCAGTTTGAATGCTTTAGAATTCTAGGAATTCTTCCATGACATCCTACCGCAAGATTTCAAAAAAAAAGGCGTCTAAGAAATAAAACAATCTATTTTTTCAAGAAACATGGGCATCAATTAAGTCAATCATCATGATGAAAAACAAACACAAAACACTACTATTAAGCCTACTATTGGTGGCTTTTACAGCTTGTAAAAACAATAAATCAAATACCAAAACGGTAACGGAAGACAAAGTAAGCATCTCCGTAAAAAGTGAAAACTTCCTAACCGGTGGATTAGCAGAGCCTATCACCGTTGAAACCAGAACACTTTCTGATGGTTCTACTGCCGATTGTTATAAAATCGTAGTTACCTCAAACCCAAGTGATCACGAAATGGGACCTTGGTGTCCAGGTAATATTGCCGACGATGCCTCGGCCGGTGGAATTTGGTTAGAAAATGGAGAAGTGTACGATGTGGATGGTGCCTTTGTGAAAAACTTAGCCACTTTTTATAAAGACGACACTTGGATGTTATACAACAGCCAAACGGGTGAAATCACAAAAACAAAAACAAAGCAAGAGTGCCAAGAAGCAGCAAATCCTAATGTAGGAGCAGAATACCAAAATTACTGTGTAGAATGTTTACCATCTTATGTAGCGGATGTAAAACACACTTATTATATCCCTGTTACACCTAAAAAGGCTGCAACTCCCTATTCCTTTTCAAGAGGTCCTGGTGGCAGGCCAGATGGGAACGCAAGACCTGAAAGACCAGTAGAAAATGAAAGACCTAGAGGACCTGAAAGCCGTTCTACCTTACCCTCTAGTAGAGGACTAGCATTCAACGGCGTAGTTTTTGATGCCCCAGCACCTACAGACCATATTTTAGCCGCTTATACTTTGGCTCCATTCGATGATGCAGGTGGACATATAAATTTAGCCGCTGGCTATCATTATCATGCTGCAACAGGGGTTTCTAAAAAAATAGCACAGGCAGATAATCATGCCCCCATGATTGGCTATGCATTTGACGGATATGGCATCTTTGCAAACACAGATAATAGCGGAAATGAATATACCGACTTAGACGAATCAAGAGGACATTACGACGAAACCAGAGGTTATCATTACCATGTCGATAAGGCCGGAAACAACAATTTTATCAATGGTTTACGAGGGGAATATGCATTATAGAAGATCAAAAATAGTTTCTTACTACAAAACATTGAATAAAAGATAATTAAGAATAATATTTCAATAAAAAACATATGCACCGCAAGTTTTATAAGAAATAATTATCTAACTGATTACTACTTCTATTTTTAGAAAGTACGGTAAACAAAAAAATAAATGAACAAAGCAAAGATCTCAATATGGGGACTGAGCCTTTTGGCTTTATCTGCAACAATAAGTTCTTGTCAGGGGGATGATGAATTAGATCCACTAACAGATGGCGAAGTAAGTGTTTCAGTAGAAAGTGCTAACTTCCTATCTGGAGGATTGGTTGAAGCCATTACCATTGAAAGCAGAACACTTTCTGATGGTACCACTGCCGAATGTTATAAAATAATAGTTAACTCAACACCTACAGATCATGAAATGGGACCTTGGTGTCCGGGTAATATTTCTGATGATGCCTCAGCGGGTGGTATTTGGTTAGAAGGCGGAGAAGTGTATGATGTAGACGGAGCTTTTGTAAAAAACTTAGCTACATTTTATAAAGATAACACTTGGATGCTTTATAATAATAGCACAGGGGCAATAACTAAAACCACAACCAAACAAGAGTGCGAAGAGGCTGCAAACCCAAATGTAGGTGCAGCATACAAAAATTACTGTGTAGAGTGTTTACCTTCTTATGTCAGCGATATAACGCATACCTATTATATTCCTGTAACGCCCCAAAAAGCAAGTTCTGCTTATACATTTGCTACGGGTCCTGGTGGTGGTGCTAGTACTTTACCTTCAAGCAGAGGCTTAGCATTTAACGGAGTTGTTTTTGATGCTCCAGCACCTGTCGACAATATTTTAGGTGCCTATACTTTGGCTCCATTCGATGATGCTGGTGGGCATATAAACTTAGCCGCAGGTTATCATTATCATGCAGCCACAGGAGTTTCTAAACAAATAGAACAGGTAGATAGCCATGCAGCTATGATAGGTTATGCCTTTGACGGATATGGCATCTTTGCAAACACAGATAATAACGGAAATGAGTACACGGACTTAGATGCATCAAGAGGTCATTACGACGAAACCAGAGGTTATCATTACCATGTAGATAAAGCCGGAAACAACAATTTTATAAATGGTTTACGAGGAGAATATGCATTATAAAAAATCTGCAATGAAATTGTTTATTTTAAGCCTAATGTCGTTAGCAAATGTAGCCTTTGCCCACAACCCTGATTTTTCTAATATCATTATTTCTAAAACCGATAATGGGCAAATCATATTACAAATCAATAGTTCTTTAACGGCTTTTCAAGAAGAAGTTAATTACATCAATGGTGAAGGTGCTTACCAATCACCCGAAGAATTTCAAGACCTGGTGATAAGCCATTTTAAGAAAAACTTTTCCATTATCTTAAATGAGAATGACATCTTACAGTTTAAGGATCCAAAGGTGTTTTTAGGCCATGAAACCAAATTAGTGGCAGAAATTATTGGACTGCCTAGAAACGTAAATACTATCCATTTTAAAAATGAATTGTTTAAGGATATACACCATAATCAGTCTGTCGTCATATTTCTACTAGATGGATTTCCAAAAGAAAAGTATACGCTGGATAATGAGAATAACCACGAATTCAATATAGCACTAGACGGCGATACTTGGAAAGCTAAGAAAGCGGGTTTTAATCTAAAATACTTGCTCTATCTTTTGATTCCACTGTTGGCTGGTTTGTTGTTTTACTTTATTAGAAAAAGAAAAAGTACCAAAACGCTTTAAAGCGTTCTTGCCGTAATATGCGGTGAGTTATCACTAAATTTGTCAGAATAAACAATGTCTCAACAGAGTCTCCACAAGAGGCTCTGTTTCTGTTTAGGGATTATGAAATGCCACTACAAAAACGAAATTTACTCACGTGCTATACTGATTTAGGGTAAAACTAGCCCCTTTTTACCAAGCTTATTTCATCACCCAAAAAGATGACTTTTACTTAGGTGAAAGTAGGATAATTAAGAAGCTGGGACTCTACCCCGGTCTGTTAACAGAAGATTGGATAGACACACTCTCTTTAATGCAAGATATGAAGGGTTAAACCTTTCTTTTATTATCCTTTTGAAGTGGCACATCTTGATTACTGCATCACTTTTATTTGATGTTATCTGGTTACGACTTTTTTTTAGTAGATTCGCAGACTTAAATAAATGCCACCGATTAATCAGTATTCTCTTGCCTATAAATTCACTCAAGCTATCTAATTTGAAACAGCTAGGTTCATTAACTCAAAAATGAATATTAATAGTTACTTTACAAAACAAACAGATGTTAGAGAAATAATTCTTAAACATCTTGATACTGCCACTAAAAAGGTATGCGTAGCTGTAGCATGGTTTACCGAGACCAACCTATTTGACAAACTTCTTGAATTGCAAAATAGAGGAGTTACGGTAGAGGTTATAATTACCAACCATGATTTTAATAGACTTGACTACAATATAATAGAACAGAATGGTGGATTCTTTGCTGAAATTGGTAATGATGACCAATTAATGCATATGAAGTTTTGTATTATTGACTATGACACTATTATTAGTGGTTCAGCAAATTGGTCGAATAGAGCATTTACAGTAAATAATGAAGAAGTAACTATAGTTTCAGGAAACCAACAGCGAACAAATGACTTTATAGAAGAGTTTGATCGTTTGAAAGAACTTTCTGGGAAAATTCAAAAATATCAAGAAGCACTTGACATTTCTAAAGCCTTTAAATACTTCAAACTAATTAAGGCATTTGTCTCCCTAGGCGAAACCTCAAACATCCAATCCTATATACATGAGCTTAAAGTAATCAAAGAACTTACTCCAATTACAAATCTGCTTTTAGCTGGAAAATATGATTTGGCATTTATTGAGATAGAGAAGTTTGAGAAAAATCACACCCAACTTGTCGATGTATGTGCTATAGAAAAAGAACAAATTCTATCACAAATTAAACTTACTTCATATCAAATTGAAGCTCTTGAAATTGAAAAGACTGAAATTGAAGCTAAAATTGAACAATTCAATCACAGGTATATAATAGAATTAAACCCACTGATTTCCAAAATCCTAGCCCTTAAAAAGAAAATTTATGAAAAATTAAAAAAACATGGAATTGTAGATGATACTTTTGAGAAAATAGAAGAAGAATTCAGAGAGAAAAACAAAGAATATCAAAAAGAAATTAAAATTGAAATTCCTGAATTAAATGACGAAGACACAACGGAAATAAAAAAAATGCACCGAGAGTCGGTGAAATTGTGTCACCCCGATTCGCCTAGTTGTATCTATGAAGATAAAATAGAAGCTGCAAAAGTATTCGGAGAATTGACAAATGCCGTAAAAACGAATGACATTGAAAAAGTAAGATACATTTGGAACGAATTAAAGTTAGGAAATCCTTTATCTGACATTGACCAATTTAATGAATTAGAGTATTTACGGGTAAAATTAGAAACTTTAAAAGTTAAATATAATTACTTATCTAACGAACTATCTATAATTCAAGCATCAGAAACGTATCAAAGCATTTTAAAAATTAATGATTGGACCGAATATTTCGAAACTCAAAAACTACTTTTGAAACAACAACATGAAAGCTTAACAGAAAAATATGCAAAACATGAGTAAAGATTTACAAAAAACTTGTAATAACACACTTAACAAAAATAAAACAGGAAAATTAGATTTCGCAACTTTCAACATGGACTCATTTGCAAAAACAATGGCCATTACTGAACTCCCTAGATTATTTTATCAATTAGTTGTTTTTGTGCTTGACGCATCAGAATCTATGACTCGCGAAGGTATAACAGGTAAAACGAAAGGGAATGAAATTCATAATCAAATCACACCAATAATTGAGCGATTAAGAAACAGCAAAAATTCAAATAGTTTTGATATCAGTATGTACGCCTTTTCACAAAGCCATAAAGAATTTATTCCTATGACGACACCAAAAGATATTGATCTTGCCAGTGTTAATTTTAATCCATGCGATCATGTTGGAAATTATCAAACTTATGCTGAACCTGTATTTTTAGAAGTAGAAAGAAAAATAGAAAGTTACCTGACAAAAAATAAAGATAAGAATTCTCAGGCAATGATAGTTTTTTTGGGGGACGGTGATATTTATGATTACCCAAAAGTGAATGAAATATGTCTTAGGTTGAAAAATAATAAAAAAGCAACTATCCTAAGCTATTTATTAGAAGATAAAACATGGATTGAAGACTTATCGAAAGAAGAACTAGATAGCTTAAAATACAATATTAGAGAAATGTCAAGCACAGATGCAAATGGTATCAATTTTTTCGAGTCAAAAGTCAACCCAGAAGAAATAAGAAAACATATGATTAAAAGTATCTCAACAGTTTCAAAAATTGATTAATGTATTTTACAGTAACCCATATAGATGTAAAGCTTAAGCAGGACTATGCTGATTTTAACGAAAATTCATTAATTATTTGTGATGGCATTGGCGAATTTTCTAATTCTGGAGAAGTATCAAAACTAGTCGTGGAACAATTTATAAAAAAAGAATACACCAAATTATGTGATTTAGTTAAAGATAATGAATTTAAAAAACTTGTAACAGGTGGTTTTATTGGAGGTACAACTTTTATTAGTGCCATTAATATAAAGAATTCCCATAAGATTCAGCTAGAATATCTTGGAAATGGAGGTATTCTTCATTTCCATGGTGATTTTTCAACCAATGTAAATTCAGAAGAACCATACCGATATGGTGAAATAATGATTCCACATATTTCCCCTAATGGAGCATTAACAAAACATATTTCACACAATAGTGAAAAGATTGAATTGGCTTCTTCAACAATAGAACTCAATCTTGATTATATGACTGGAGATATACTTTTATTATTTAGTGATGGTATTTCTTCTCTTGAAGATAAAGTCATTTTAAGAGATAATGAAAACAGGTTTTGGAGAAATGAGAATCCTGCCATTCAATTTATTTTAAAGGAATTAGACATCTTATTACAGCTTCACAATAGCCTTGATACATTTCAAGATGATTTAATTGAATTTAATAATAAAATTTTAAAGAGATTGAAAGATGGAAATTATTTGGAAGATGACGCTTCATTAGGAATAATTATTACAGAAAATGTATTAAATCATTACAGAGGAAAGTTCAATGATTAAGTCACTTTCAAATATTACTGACATATCAGTTATTGACCAAAATCAAGAAAATGATATTTTATCTTTTTCCAAAATAGAATTTGATGACAAGGTAATAGGTTCGGGTGGTTTTGGTTCGGTTCATAAAGTTCAATCAATAGATGGTATTTCAAAATCAGAATTCGTCTTAAAAATATTTACGGATGACGAGCATAAACAGCATGCTCATGAGGTAATAAAGCTTTTACATCAAAAGTTAAAAAAACGTCAATTAAAAACAGGTATACCTGTATATCATGATATTCCTGAATTATTAGGACTTCCATTTTTAGTTTTCAAAGGATATGATAATATTTCAGAAAAGCATTGTGTTGCATTTCTAATGTATAATCTTGAAAAATTAAATTATGAAGATTATGGTAGTGATACAGCTAAATTATCAGAATACAAATTTTTAAGAATTCCTGATAAATTATATCTAGCTTATCAATTAACTAAAACAATTGAATTTCTCCATCAAATTGAATTTGTTCATGCAGACTTAAGTGAGAACTCGCTATGGTTCAACTCCAAAATAGTACAACTCTCGATTATTGATTATGACAGCGGTTATCATTTTGATTCGCAAGACAAACCAACTACAATTGGTAAAATCGGTCATTGGTTAAGTGGGAAATGGCGAAATATTATCGGTCAAAAAAAAGACACTACAAATTTAACAACACTTGATAGACTTTATGAAGATTATTGGCAGCTTGCATCTGCCACCTTCGAAGTAACATTCGGAGTTATGCCATTTTTCTTTTTACATGACGAAGAAGATTCAACTAAACAAGAATATTTAAGGGAATTTGAATGGCCAAACATTGACCATTCTTCCCCTTTATTTAATAAAGCTAACTCGCAACAGCATCATGCAATAATATCTTTTATGGAGCAATTAGAAAATGCTGGTGCTGAAGATTTAATTAGTGCTTTTAAAACAGTATTTAATAAAGGATATAGAAATGAAAGAAAACGATTAACCTCAAAGGAATGGAAAGAATTACTTTTTAGCCTAAATAAATCACTAAATAATTACCCATTAATAAAAAGTTTTGACTCTAGTAAAAAATCCATCCAATACAAAAATGAAGCGTTAGTATTTTCCTTTGATTCTTTGAAATATAACTCCTTATATCTTAATAATATACTTATTCCTCTTCATAAAAATTCGTTATCTCACTACCTTCAAGATAGTACAAAAGTTGTACTAAAAGCAGTAAATGATTTCGGTATCGTTGAAGAATTTATTGAGATTAATGCTATAAAAATACAACCTGAAATTATATCATTTGAGGCGTCAAAAGTATTGAGAGATTCGCTCTCACCGATAAATTTAATTTGGACGGCAGAGAACACCAAGGACGTTTTTCTATCGAACATAAAAACATCATTTCCAGATAACCATACTGTTGAAGTTGAGCCAACAGTCAAAACAACTTACTATTTAACCGCCCATGGTTTTTTTGATCAGACTGTTACCAAAGAATTAACTATTGATGTAATTACACCTACTATTAAGTCTTTTACATGGGAGGTTAACCTAAACGAAGGTATTGACAATATCGACCTAAAATGGGAAACCGAAGATACAGAGTATGTACTAATTAGCCCAAATGTTCAATCTAGCATTAAGAATGGTCTAGAACATGTAGCAATTAGTGAAAAAACGGTTTTCAAACTGATTGCAAAGGGTCTATTCTTGGATGCTGAAAAGGAACTTACTGCCTATCCATTTCCAGTTCCCATAGTTCAGCAGATCTTTGCAGAGTCTCCAAAGATTGAAATAAATGCAAACATTGATTATTCAAAGGCAAACCTTCCTTCCGACTTATTTAACATAAATAACATTCAATTCTCCAACAATGTAGTTTTTAATAATCTCGAAATAGATTCTACAGAATTGAAGAATGCACTTCATTTTCCTGAATTTGAAAATGAAAATGTCTTAATTAATAAGTTTAAAAAACAAAAAATTACATTATCAGACATTTATGATATTGTTCTAGAAAAAATAAAAGACAGATTAAACAAATGAAAAAGTTGATTAAATACTCTTTGAAGAAATTGTACAAATTTTTCCTATGGTCTTCGGGGTCTGATTTAGAGATTTTGGAAAAAGCACCAACTGATGTAAACAAATATTTCGGTATCGGTGGGACAATTATCTTTACTTCATTAATGGCATCATTTGCCGGCGGGTATGCTTTTTTTACTGCATTTAAAAACCCGACACTTTCAGTATTTTTTGGCCTTTTTTGGGGGGCTTTAATTTTTAATTTAGATAGATATATCGTTTCAACTTTTGGAGTTGGTGACGGCAAAAAAACAATTTCGAAACAAGAATTAATTGAAGCCGCTCCTCGATTAGTTATGGCCATGTTGCTTGGTTTTGTAATTGCAACTCCTTTGGAACTAAAGCTCTTTGAAAGAGAAATTAATGCCGAAATAAGCACTCAAATAGCCATAACCAATAACACAATCATCAAGTCTGGTGAAAATGATCCAATTTTAGTTCGACTAAAAAGTGAACGAATTGAATTACAAGATAATATTGAGAATCGTATTAATATTATTGAAGATAAAAGAAGCTTTTGGGAAACTGCAAATAAAGATAAAAATGACGAATGGAATCTTGGAAAATTTAGTGGGAAAACAGGGCGTGGTGGATATTATGAAGATTTAAAAAATGTAGCAGACGATGCAGAAAAACAATACACGTCTACTAAAAATAGTTTCACAAACTTAAACAAGAAAGACTACACAACGATTGATGAAATTGATGTTAAAATAAAAACAAGAGAAGATGTAACTCAAAACGATATAGAAAATCAAAAAACTATACAAGCTCAAAATGATGGGTTAATTGCAAGATTAAAAGCTTTAGATAATTTGATGTATGAAGAAGTTCCCTATTATGAAGTCAAAGAAGGAGTAAAAACTCTAGTAGATACTAAAAAAGAAAAAACAGTAGTTTGGTACGCAAAATGGTTAATTACACTACTCTTTATTTTTATTGAGATTGCCCCAATCATGTTCAAAATGATGACTGAGAGAGGAACTTATGATGACATATTGGATAGAATCAAACATGAGGCTAAAGTCCAACAACTTCTATTGCAGTCAAATATTAATGAAGACATCAATATCGCCGTCAAAGTACATGCTGATAAAAACGCTCAAAAGTTAAATGCAGAATTGCTTGGAAATAAAGACTTATTACAATCTATCGCTGATGCCCAGTCTTCAATCGCCAAAGTTGCAATTGAAGAGTGGAAAAAAGAACAAATAGAGAAGGTGAAAAATAATCCATCATTAATGATTAAATCTTAATCGCAAGAAAGCTTTCTCTTTAGTTCACTAAAGAGCCAGTGATGCCTTCTTTCAAAAAACAATCGGTTTGGACAATCAATATACTATGATAATGTCTTTTAAGCGATTCAGGAATTAAAGACAACACCATAAAAAAAACAGCAGACTTTTCTCTGCCAAAATTCAAATACACAAATCATGAATACCTTTCTATTTCTATGCTCCTTTTTATGCTTTTCTATGTTCGCACAAGCACAAAACATTGACATCCATGAAAATGTATTCATTAGCTCCACTAAGGGCAAAACTGAGCTTTTCACAAATAAAAAAGGAGAATTACATTTAAATGTTTCACCTCAGGCTATCCGTAAGTTTAAAACGCTGGGTGTGCTTAAGTATAGTGATTTTGGTGCCAAGGGCGACGGTAAAACCGATGATATAGAAGCTATTGCTGCTACGCATGCCTTTGCAAATCAGCATGGGCTTTTAGTAAAAGCCGATGAGGGAGCTACCTATTATATCAGCGGAAAAGAGCGTACCGCCATTATCCAGACCGACACGGATTTCGGTAAGGCGTCATTCATCATTGATGATACCGAAGTCGAAAATAGAAATGCATCGGTATTCAAAGTGAGCTCTGAGCTAAAAGCGTTTAAATTGGATGCCATCCACTCGCTTAAAAGGAATCAAGAAAAAATAGCCGCTTCTTTACCTCAAACCAGTTTGATCACCGTCACCAATTCCAACATCAAACACTACATCCGATTTGGTTTGAACCAAAATAACGGAGCCCCGCAAACGGACATCTTTGTGGTAGACAAAAACGGTCATGTAGATATGGATGCTCCCGTAATTTGGGATTTCGACGAAATAACAGAGATTACAGCACTTCCTATTGACGATAAAACACTAAACATTAAGGGAGGAAATTTTACCACGATAGCCAATAAGGAGGAATCTAAATACAACTATTACAGTCGAAACATCGCAATAAAACGTTCCAATGTGATTTTGGATGGACTAGAACACCGTGTTATTGGCGAAGGGGAGCAGGGTGCCCCTTATGGCGGTTTTATTCATATCAGCGACTGCTCCTATGTCATCGTTAAGAACACTATCCTGACAGGTCATAAAACTTACACCACCATAGGGTCGGCCGGTAAACCAGTAACCATGGGCACCTATGACCTTTTGGTGAACAGGGCACTGAATGTGTCTTTTGTGAATTGTAGTCAAACAAACGACATTGACGATAAGGTATATTGGGGAATATTGGGTTCTAACTTCTGCAAAAATCTCCTTTATGACCATTGTGTGCTATCAAGGTTTGATGCCCACATGGGTGTTGCCAATGCTACCATTAGAAATTCTACGCTAGGACACATGGGTATCAATGCCATTGGTAGTGGGAAGTTTATAGTGGAAAACTCCACCATAAGAGGAAGGAGCCTAATTAACCTACGATCCGACTATGGCAGCACTTGGCAGGGAGAATTTATAATCCGCGATTGCATTTTTGTCCCTAACGGTGGTCAATCATCTCAAGCCAGTTTAATAAATGGTTACTATACTGGGTTGCATGATTTTGGTTACACTTGTTATATGCCTGAAACAATCACCATTGAAAATCTAAAAATAGACGATTCTAACCATCCAGATGATTACGAAGGACCCGCTATCTTCTCCATTTTCAATTCTGATAGAACTGATGACACTTATAAAGAGGAATATCCTTATGTGTTAACAAAGGAAGTGATTCTTAAAAATGTGACAACAGCAAGTGGCAAACCGGTGAGAATTAGTGAGAATCCCGTTATGTTTAAGACTGTGAAGATTATCACCAATTAAGTCATTAGTCTTTTAACTTATTAAGTATTACTTCAAAAGCCTAAATTTATCTACTGCTGGAAGAAAGAGAATACCCTAAACCTTAGATAAAAAACATAATTAAATAAACCAAAACACAAGAACATCGTAACTGTAGTATAAGAGATTCACTTAATTATACGAAACATGAAAAAGCCAGATTTTAGTCAGTTAAGCGTTGTTTACGTCAATTGTACCTTGACAAAGTCGCCAGGCAAGAGTCATACCGCTTCTCTGATGGACGTCTCCAAGGCCATTATGCTTAAAGAGAAGGTGAAGATTGACGAGATTCGTTTGGTAGACCATGATGTAGCCAGTGGTATATATCCAGACATGACGGAATATGGCTGGAAAAAAGACGAGTGGCCTTCCCTGTTTAAAAGAATTATTGAAGCCGATATACTTATCGTGGGAACGCCCATTTGGCTTGGAGAGAAATCTTCTGTTGCACAAAAACTTATTGAACGCCTATACGCCATGAGTAGTAAAACCAACGACCAAGGTCAATACATATATTATGGCAAAGCTGGTGGATGCATCGTTACAGGGAATGAGGATGGCGTAAAACACTGTGCCATGGGCATATTGTATTCACTTCAACACGTTGGTTATACCATATGTCCACAGGCAGACGCTGGTTGGATTGGCGAAGTAGGACCTGGTCCTAGTTACGGCGACAAAGAATGGAAAGGTAAAAAGTTAGACAAGCCTGTTGGTTTTGACAGCGATTTCACCAACCGAAATACGACATTTATGACCTATAATTTGCTTCATTTAGCCGCCATGTTTAAAGCCAATAAGGGTTATCCAAATTATGGTAACTCAAGGAAAGACTGGGATAACGGAGAACGTTGGGAATTTGAAAACCCAGAATACAGATAAAAGCGATGCATTATGGCATTTCTGAAAAAGTTACCTTTTTATTCCTATTCTGATGGGGATACAAGGCCTTTCTATTTTGGAATTTAAGAATACCCTTTTTCTATTTTACTAGCATTTTTTATCGTAGTACTTTCATTCTAACCTTAAACGCCTGATGGAAGATGTAGCAATAAAACTGCAGAAATAGACCTAGAAACACTCGCCCAAAAGTAACTTCATTTATACTCTACAGCATGGTAGTCTATCTTATCAATATCTAATTTTGGATTTTGAAAGTAGTGAATTTTTTAAAGTAAAAGCCCATACCTCGGTCACAACTTACCTCTATAATTAAACCCGCTTTATGCATTAGAAAATATCTCGATTTTATCGGAGCCGTAGCTAAATTGCTTCAAATTAGTTTGTAAACCCATTTAAACTCAATCAACAGAACCCTTCGACATTAGCTGAGGGTAAACCGCTATGCTAATCTCGTTTAAATGTTTGATTTATTCCACTTTAAAAATCATTACGATTCTCCAATGCATAAACCGGGGTTAAAAACTCTTCCCTAACCCTACGGTCTGGTCTGAGGACAGATAGTAATATCTCTAAAACCATGTGCTTTTAAGGCATTAAGTAACCATCAGAGTTTCATGCATCATAGAAAAGGGCTTAGCGTGGATATCCTCAAGAATTCGCTAGGCTGTGCGAAAGGTTTATAAAATACTGTTTGTAAGCCAACGCTATTTTAAGCCAATCCTATCAACGATGAGAAACATGGTCAATTAGATGCGATCATTTTAGTTCTCCTTTTCTTCTTCTAGCTAAGCCAAGTCAAATGCTTGATTCATCAAAAAGGAGACTTAAGCACATCTTGCGTTAAATTATTTCAAAGCAATAAAAAATCAGTTAGATTAGATTTTCACAAACGGTATAACTGCCGAATTTCTATTATTATTCACTAGCTGTCAGACTATTATGAAATTGTTCTTTTTAATACTCTTTTCAGTGATATCTTTCATAGCTTATCCTCAGTCAGAGCCTGATTTCAAGGATTTGTTTTATACCAATATGCAACATGGTGTGTCATGCTATAGGATACCGGCACTAATTACTGCTCCAAACGGGAACTTGCTGGCGGTTATTGACCAGAGAGTTCCTTCTTGCGGTGACTTAAAATGGAGTAAAGACATCAACATCGTTTTGCGTCGCAGTGTCGATAATGGCGACACATGGTCTGAAATTGAAACGATAGTGGATTACCCATTTGGGAAATCAGCTTCCGACCCGTCCTTGATCCTTGATAAAGTAACGGGAGCCATTTTTCTATTCTTCAACTACATGGATTTAGACCTTGAAAAAGATGTCTATTATTTGAAAGTGATAAAGAGCATTGATAATGGAAAAACTTGGAGTTCTCCCCGCGACATTACCACACAAATCACCAAACCAGACTGGCATCATGATTTTAAGTTTATCACTTCCGGAAGAGGGATACAGACCAGCAATGGCAAATTGATCCATACCTTAGTTAATTTAGAGAAGGGTTTATTCCTTTTTGGAAGTGACGATCACGGCGAAAATTGGCACTTCATTGATACACCAATCAAACCAGCGGATGAATCCAAAATTGTCGAGCTAGCGGATGGCACCTGGATGATTAATAGCCGCGTGCCAGATAAGGGATTTAGATATGTCCATACCTCCACCAATCAGGGCAAAACATGGCTTTCTGAACCAGATACCTCCCTTATTGATCCAGCCTGTAATGCCAGTTTCATTAGGTATACCTCCATAAAAGAGGGTCATGACAAAAACAGACTGCTGTTTGCTAATGCAAATAGTAAGGATGATCGTAAAAACATGACCATCAGAATTAGTTATGACGAAGGTAAAACCTGGGCCGCAGGGAAAACCATCTACGCCGAAAGTTCTGCCTACCCTTCCATGACAATACTTTCAAACGGTGATATTGGTTTGTTCTTTGAAAAAGACGACTATCAGAAAAATGTATTTACCCGTGTTTCTTTAGATTGGCTAACAAATGGCAAAGACAGCTATGTAGCACCTCATTAGTAAGGATAGGGCGTATACCAAAAGTCATTATCATTATACATACTTTTCCATTATCCGCTTAAATTTAAGTGTATTTTTAAAGTGTTTTAAAATCACGAAAGCCTACGCCACCGCTCCTAAAACTGATATATCTCGATTCAAATGAAATGAATAGAAAAACCAAGTTGATTATCTCATTTTTCTGTATAGTAAAGCTCACTTTACATCTCATTGCAGACAGCCATTCGGGGTTTCAAGGAGATGAGTTATTACATATTGAAGCAGGTAAACACCTTGCCTTTGGCTACATGGAATTCCCTCCGTTAATTGGTGCCCTTGCATTTATACAAAATTTATTTCAATCCAATTCCGTATTTATTCACCACCTTTTCTCACACGCGGCATCACTACTCATTATTATTTTCGTAGCAAAAACAACCCTTGAATTGGGAGGAAAAAACAAGGCTGTATTTTTAGTTTTACTGGCTATTATAATTGCACCAAGTTTTGGCAGGTCACAGCAGCTTTTTCAACCCGTAATTTTCAGTCAGCTATTTTGGGTTTTAGGTTTTTATCAGTTGACACGTTTCGTAAATCATCTCGACAAAAAATCCTTATGGTATCTTACCACGTTTTGTATTTTGGGCTTACTGACAAAATATGATAGCTTCTTTTTCCTTTTTGGTTTATCATCGCTTTTGTATTTCAAAAGAACTCGGACGGCCTTAGTAAAACACAAATTTTGGATTAATGTTATGGTGTTTCTTTTATGTATTACACCCAATACTATTTGGCAATACATGAATGACTTCCCCTTACTTCAAATGACCAGCAGGCTTTACGAAACACAGCTAGACAAAATAAGTAGGTTTGAGAATTTCAGGGATTTATTAATATCCCTTAATCCCGTAGTTTCTATATTATTGGTGGCCCCAGCATTGTTTTATCTTTTCTGGTCAAAAAACAGGAGTATCGTAGTTCCTGTGCTGTTCGCCGCCATTGGCATTTCCTTTTTCTTGCTTGTATTTAAAAACGGAAAGGCTTATTATTTTTATCCAATATCCTTAACATTACTCCCATTTGGAGCTATGTTTTGGGAGCAAATTGTTTTTGTGAATCGCAAATGGATAATTTACCCAGTTTCAGCTTTAATGATTTCAGGTGCCCTTTTAATCCCTTTTGGGATGCCTGTTTATAATTTTAACCGCTATCTGGAAAGAATATATCCTTTTGAAAAAAACGACATTATTGGTGGGGAATTTGGTGTTAAATACGATGAATATTATACACAAGAGAAATGGAAAACAACCATGCAAGAGGTGGCTGACATTTACGATAGTTTACCAAATAATGAAAAACAAGATTGTTTAATCTGGGCTAAGCACTACGCACAAGCTGGAGCGGTCGGTTTGTTTGGAGCACCTTATAATATTCCTAAAGCATTTTCCTATCATGGCAGCTTTTACAACTGGGCTCCTGAAAAAAGTACAATGCCTGGTACCGTTATAGCTTTAAGCTATCAAATTGGGGACTATTTCAACCCCTATTTTGAGGAAGTCACCCTGATTAAATCAATCTATAATCCCTTTGCCGATACAGAAGAAGAACTATATCAGAGAATTTACATTTGCCGCAAGCCAAAACAAGATTTCTCGAAAATGAAAGAACTATTTAAACCAAGAATATTTGAATAGAAACGGATTGTAGTGTTATAAATTGATTCGAGGAGAGCGTTAAGAATCGAGGTTTCCTTCCATGCAAACTAGGTTTAAAGTGCAGCAAACTGATAATCCAAAATATTTTTCTGGCGTATTTTAGTGCATGAAATTAGATCTGCTAGTTCCGTTCATTTAACATCAAGTATGCCGGAGAAAAAAGTTTTAGGAATTATCGGTGTAGGTCCTAGAGGACTTTATGCTTTAGAGAATTTCGTCTTGGAAATTCGAGATTTGCGTAAGGTGGACATATTACTTTTTGAAGAAACTGGCCATTTCGGAAATGGACAGGTGTATGACATAAACCAGCCCAAAACCAATTGGATGAACGTTTCTGATCGTGTTCTATCTCTTGAAATGCGAGAAACACAGCAAATTGATACAATTCATCTGCCATCGTTCCCAACCTATAAAGATTGGATAAAAGAAGATTATAAGGAAATATCACCCCTTAAAGCAGACTACTATCCACCTAGAAGCAAAATTGGAAAATATTTACACGAACGCTTTCAGGCTTTTGTAGCACCACTTATACGTGCTGGCATCATTACTTTATGGACAGAGAAAGTGGTAGATATTCAACTCAAAGACGATGGAAAACTCTGTATTAAAAGCAGTGAAAGTACCTTTGATAATGTAGACGAAGTGCTTTTAACGATAGGTCATCAACCCACAGAGCATGGAGAACAAATGCTGGATTGGGATCGTTTTTCTTCAGCCCATTGTAAAACCAAACTTTTCAAAGCTCCATACCCTGTTCAGGACTTTTTAAACCACCCCTTGCTCACAGAAAAAAGCAAAATCGGTATTCGTGGTTTTGGCTTGTCGATGGTAGATGTGATAAGGGGCATCGCCGAAAAGTATGGTGATTTCATAACAGATGATGCCTATACCAGAGCATGCCATTACACCACTTCTTTTGATATTTCTGACATGATTATCCCTTTTTCATTAGACGGTTTACCACTCGCTCCCAAACCGCTAAATGAAAAAATAAATGAGTGGTTTAGACCTTCAGCAAACCAGCTATTAACTTTTGAAACCCAGATAGGAAACAAAAAAACGCAGCGGGAGGCCGTGAACACCCTTTTTCTGATAGAAGCCTTTGCTCCAATAGCCGCTAAAATCTACTTGGGTCTACCAAATGCTTGGATGGCGGAAAAATTAACCTTGGTAGAGGCCGAACAGGTGATTAAAGAATATTTATTAAACCAAGAATTTCAACATGAAGCACTGCTTTCGCAAAAGCAGTCGGCCAGCAAAATCATGGATGACTTTGTGGCAATGGCCAGCGGAAAAGAAGCCATTAGCCTAGATTACTGCGTAGGTCAAGTTTGGCGATTCTGTCAGCCATCCCTTTATATGCACCTTTCATTTAATGCGTGTTCTATAAACGTTTTTTCGGATATCATTGCTCTAGATGAAAGCACAAAAAGGTATTCTTATGGCCCACCAGTGGAAAGCATACAGCAAATGCTAGCCCTTGTAAAATCGGGCATTATGAACTTGGAAATGCTGCAAAACCCAACGTTCAAGTTGAGTCCCACAGGATGGCAGTTTATCGGTAAAAACAAGACCTTAACCGCCGAAATAATGATTAATTCTGTTTTGGACCCACCTAAAATTGAAATGGTCAATTCACCTATAATAGAAAATTTACTTTCCAGTGATTTAATAGAAGCGGTTCATGACGAACACGGTGTTGACACCGATGAAAACGGCTATGTAAAATCTAAAAATGTCAATACGCAAATTCCCATAGCTTTACTAGGACGATTGGCCAGAGGAACCATTATTGGTGTAGACGCTATTGCGGAGTGTTTTGGAACACGGCCTAAAAACTGGGCGAAGCAAGCCGCCTTACGCTTGACTTAGGTGTATACCTATTTTTTTAATGTCCTAAATCCTACACTTTCTCTACTCCATGAGAAAAATAGTTTAACACGCATATACCACTGAAAATAAATCAATAAGATTTGCGTAGCCGAATAACTACATATATATTCGTAGCCAAATGACTTCATAATGAATTTAAGACGAGATGTTTTCCAGGCCATTGCAGACCCAACAAGAAGGGGCATACTGCTGTTGGTGGCATCGCAATCTATGACTGCTGGTGCTATCGCATCAAATTTCAATACCTCTAGACCCACCGTTTCAAAGCACTTACAAATCCTGACCGCATGTGAGTTGCTTCATCAAGAGCAAAACGGCAGAGAAGTGTACTATCAAACCAATGCAAAACAAATGAAGGAAGTGGCCGAATTCATTGAGCCTTTCAGACAAATGTGGGACGACAGATTCAATAAATTAGAGACCCTCATGAAAAACTTTACTTAACAAACCATGGAACGAAAAACGAGCATTCAAGCCAAAGAAGGCGAGCAAGATTTATGGATAACAAGAGAATTTGATATACCTGTAGCCTTGCTTTTCAAAGCCCATGCCGAGGCCGATCTTTTGGAACAATGGATGGGCACAAAAGTGTTGAAACTGGAAAGTAAAAAACATGGCAGTTTCCTCTTTGAAACAAGCGGTCCAAATGGCAATACCTACCGTTTCCACGGCGTCATTCATGCTTTCAAGCCTAATAAAAACATTACAAGGACATTTGAATTTGAGGATATGCCTTTTGGCACTCAGTTAGAATTTCTGGAGTTTGAGCCACTTACAAACCAGACTAGTAAATTAAAGATGCATATCATTTATCAGTCCGCCACACATAGAGCAGAACAATTAAAATTGCCATTTGCCATCGGCCTAAATATGGCTCATAACCGACTAGAAAAAACTTTAAGACAATGGAAAAAAGAAGAAAAATAGCATACTGGATAAGCACAGGATTGCTGTGTTTTACAATGATTGGTGGTTTAGGCCAACTGTTACAAATCAAAGAGGTGGTGGAAGGTTTTGCTCCATTGGGCTACCCCTTATATTTCTTGTCTATCATTGGCTTCTGGAAACTGCTGGCCATCATCGCCGTACTCCTTCCTAAATTCGCATTACTGAAAGAGTGGGCTTATGCAGGAATAGTCTTTGCCATGACCGGAGCTTCCATCTCTCACATCATGTCGGGCAGTGAAGTGATTCATATCATAGTACCCTTGGTTATCGTTTGCCTTGCCGTGGCATCTTGGTATTTAAGACCAGCATCGAGAAAACTGATCCTTACTTATAATTCTTAATGGAATAAACTATGAACCCGAAAGTAGATTGGTACTTTACCAAAGCCGAAAAATGGCAGGAAGAAATCAAAGCATTAAGAACCATTATACTCGACTGCCAACTGGTGGAAAAACTTAAATGGGGTGTGCCTACTTACACTTATAAGAAAAATAATGTGGTTTTGATACATACTTTTAAAGAATACTGTGCCATACTCTTTCCTAAAGGCGTTTTATTAAAAGACAGCAAGGGTGTTTTAATTCAGCAAACAGAAAGCGTACAGTCGGCTAGGCAAATGAGGTTTAAAAGTGTTCCCGACATATTCGAGATGAAAGACCTGATCACAGATTATGTTTTTGAAGCCTGTGAAGTGGAAGACTCTGGTGCAAAAGTGGTGCTTAAAAAGACCTCTGAATACGAAATACCAGAAGAGTTTCAAGTAAAACTGGATGAAAACCCCGCTCTCAAAAAAGCTTTTGAAGCACTGACTCCGGGTAGGCAAAGGGGATATATTTATAATTTTTCGCAAGCCAAGCAATCCAAAACACGAACGAGCAGAGTGGAGAAATATATACCTCAAATATTGGATGGAAAAGGTTTAACAGATTGACGTTTTTGGGCTTCATTAAAACGCCAGAAATACTAAATTTCAATGCACAAAAGAAGTATTCTAAATTTCTTCCAAATCTGTTCGTTTCTTTGACACCATGAAAATCCTGATTATCGAAGATGAAACAGAGTTGGCTCAAGACATGGTAAAATTCCTCACCAATGAGCAATACCGTTGTGAATGGGTTTCTGATTACCCGTCTGCTATGGAACGGATTTTCACGCATGAATACGATTGCATTCTTCTAGACCTTATGCTTCCTGGGGGCGATGGATTAAGCATTCTGGATGAACTAAAAAAGCAAAACAAACAAGAGGGCGTCATTATCATTTCTGCTAAAAATTCGCTAGACGACAAAGTGAAAGGCCTGAAACTAGGAGCAGATGATTACCTCGCCAAGCCCTTTCATCAGGCAGAGTTAGCGGCACGCATAGAATCGCTAATAAGAAGAAAACAATTTGATAACCATAATGTCATTTCTCAAAACGAATTATCCATTGACATTCATTCTAAAACTGTTACTGTAAACCAGACTCCCGTTATCCTCACAAAAAAAGAATTTGACCTGCTCCTCTTCTTTATAGGAAACAAAAACAGAGTGCTTTCTAAAAGTGCCATCGCTGAACACCTTTCTGGAGATTTTGCCGATATGTTTGACAACCACGATTTTGTATACGCACACCTCAAAAACCTCAAAAGAAAATTAAAGGAAAGTGGTTACGGCGATTACATCAAAACCATATACGGAACCGGATATAAATGGGAACTATGAATAAGTTACTTAACAGACCCCTTAAAGCCTTTATCCTTTACGCCTTGCTGGTGCTACTCATCAGCATTCCTGTTTATGTGGTAGTGGTAGACCGCATTTGGGTCAATGAGCTGGACGAAAACAATTGGCTTACGCTACAACACACGAAAAAACGACTTCAATCAAATACATTTACACCCGACGACATAGAAAAGATAAATCAAATTTGGGGTCAGTTACAGCCCGGTGTATCCATTGCTAAAACAGACAAACTTCAAAGTCGAGCAGATAGCGTTTATGAGGTTATCAGACCTAACGAATATGACGTAGACGATGGTGAAGACCGTTTTCGTGGACTTATATCTTATCTAGACATCAGCGGGCAGCCCTATCAAGTCACCATAGAAACCAATGTAGAAGAAGCAGACCAAACATTGCTAGCGGTCACAATCGTTACATTTATGTTTTTTGTGATATTGATAATCGGTTTCATTTTACTCAATCGAAAAATAGCGGCAAATAGTTGGCGGCCATTCTATCAAACCCTGCGTTCTTTACAATCTTTTGATCTCCGTAAAGACCAAGAACTAAACCTAGCTCCTACCGACATTCAAGAATTTGTGGAACTGAACCAATCCATTCAAGATTTGGTCCAAAACAATATTGCGGCCTATCAGCAGCAAAAATCATTCATAGAAAATGCTTCCCATGAGCTTCAAACACCCATTGCTCTGCTGAAATCAAAACTTGATTTACTGATTCAGGAAAAGGCTGTAACGCCAGAAATATCGCAGTTATTAAGCAGTATTGAAGCTCCGCTTACTCGTCTATCTCGCATCAATAAGAACCTGCTGCTGCTGGCAAAAGTGGAAAACCATCAATACAGAGAGCAAGAAAAACTGGATGTAGGACAATATATGGATTCCGCCTTAGTCCTTTTTGAAGATTATATGAATGCCAAACAACTGAAAGTGGTGACCAATATGAAAGACACCATTTCCATAAATGCCAACGGCTTTTTACTAGAAACGCTTCTCCAAAACTTACTTTCTAATGCCATCAGGCATACTTTTTCCGAAGGCGAAATCCTCATCAAACTGGAAAAAAGATCGATTTCCATGGCCAACTCAGGAAAGAATGCTTTAGACCAAAAACATTTGTTTGAGCGATTTGCCTCTGCATCAAAAGATAAAGTCAGTAGTGGATTAGGTCTTGCCATCATTAAGGAGATTGCCAATAAAAATAATTGGCAAGTGGACTATCGTTTTGAAAACGAATTTCACACTTTTTCTGTAGTATTCTAAAAATTCCAAATTTCTTCTAATTCCTATCTGATTTTTGTGCCATATAAAATTCAAACATGAAAAATTTAATAGGGTTGACATTACTTTTAGGTACGCTCACGCTGCCATCGTGTAGCCTGTCTGAAACAGCTCCTGAAAAAGTACTGACCGCTTTCAATGAAAAATTTCCAGATGCTAAAAAAGTATCATGGGAAATGGAAAACCAAACAGAATGGGAAGCGGAGTTCAAAGTCAGTGACAAAGCTTATTCTGCCAACTTCTCTACCATTGGCGACTGGAAAGAAACAGAATTTGAGATTAATACGTCTGAAATCCCCGCAGAAATACGTGCTATTTTAGATCAAAACTTCAACGATTACAAGATAGAAGAAGCGGAGATCTCGGAAACTTCTTTAGACCAATCATACGAGTTTCAGATTGAAGTAGGAGAAGAAAAACTCGAAGTAACAATAAACTCAAAAGGACAATTAAGCCAAACAAAAACAAATGATTAAGCATATTCTATTCGCGTGCATCCTGCTATCGCCCTTTGGGCTCTTGGCACAGAAAACATCGGTAAGCGTATCCGGAACTTTGAAAGATAAAGTAAGCTCTGAACCCCTACCCTTTGTCAATGTGGTTTTGAAAAACGCCGCTGACCTATCTTTTGTATCTGGAACCATCACAAACGACAAAGGACTCTTTACGCTGGAACATGTAAAACCTGCCGACTACGTCATTGAAATGACCTATATGGGTTATACGAAACATACCGCTCCGCTCTTTGTAGGTTCCAATTCTGAGTTTATTGACATCGGAATCATTATGTTACAAGAAAACGCCCAGCAACTCAACGAAGTAGTGGTGACTGCCAGCCAAGATGCTGTGGCTACCACCATGGATAAAAAAACCTACACTGTAGACGATAACATTAGCCAAGGCGGTGGTAGCGTGCTGCAGTCTATGAACAATTTGCCTGGACTTACCACCACAAACGGCCAAGTGCAGCTGAGAGGAAATAGCCAAGTCACCATATTGATTGATGGCAAACAAACGGCTATCACGGGTTTTGGAAACCAAAATGGTTTAGACAATATTCCTGCCTCTGCCGTAGCCAAAATTGAAATCATTAATAACCCTTCGGCAAAATATGACGCCAACGGAAATGCGGGTATTATCAATATCATTCTCAAAAAAGAAGAACAAAATGGACTGAACGGAAAAGTGGGTTTATCTACAGGATTGGGAGCCTTGTGGGTTCGTAGAGAAAACCTGCCCGGCATACGTCCGCAATATCAGGCTACACCAAAAATTAACCCTTCGGTGGCTCTCAACTATAGAAAAAAGAAAGTCAATTTATTTTTACAAGCTGATAACCTGTATACCCAAACGCTCAATAAAAATGAGTTTATCACCAGAACTTATGCCGACGGCACCGTGGTTAATCAGCAAATGAAACGAAACAGAGACACCAACTTTTTCACATCTAAAGCGGGTTTAGATTGGTTTATAAATGAGCAAAACACCTTGACCATTTCAGGTTTATTCTCTCAAGAAACCATTAAAGATTATGGCGACCAGCCATTTTTTAGCGGAAACACAGGAGAGCGTTTAAGACTTTGGCAATTCTTAGAAGATGAAGTGCTTACCGCTGCCATGGCTTCGGTGGCTTACGAACATAAATTTGAGCAGCCAGGACGCAAATTAAACATAGGATTCAATTATACTTTTGACCGCGAAGACGAAAAATATTTCTTCACCAACACCCAGCCCACTTTCAGTAATAAAGAGTCTTTCTTCCTGATAGCCGACCAAAAAGTAGCCGATTTTACGTTGGACTATACCAGACCCATGAAACATGGTCTACTGGAAACGGGTGTTAAATTTAGAAGAAGAACTATCCCTACGGATATGCAGTTTAACCCTGCCGTCACCAACTCTGTCCTAGATACCGGTGCCGACGGCAAAGCGACCTATACCGAAACCATACCCGCACTTTATGGTAATTATACCTACGAGGTCAAAAAATTGGAAGCCGAGCTGGGGCTAAGAATGGAGTATGTGAATTTAAGCTACAAAGTAGACCCAAATCACAATACATATAAGAGTAACGGTTACAACTATTTGCAACCCTTCCCTAATGCCAGAATCTCTTATAAACTGAACGACCGTAACAAACTCTCTGCATTTTATAACCGCAGAGTGGGCCGACCAGATGAGGGTGACATCAGGATTTTTCCGAAATACGACGACGCTGAAATTATAAAAGTGGGTAACCCTGGTTTGCAGCCGCAGTTTACCAATAGTTTTGAGTTGGGCTTTAAAAACGACTGGAACAAAGGCTATTTCTACAGTGCCCTGTATCATAGAATTTCAGATGGTACCATTACCAGAATAGCGACTACGGTAGACGCCAGTAACCTGATATATAATATCTCTCAGAACGCAGGAAAAAGCTATAATACTGGGCTAGAAGTGGTACTCAGCAGAGAGCTGAGCGAGAAGGTCAGCATGAATCTGAATTTGAATGGTTATCATAATCAGATAGCTGCATTTACGGTGACCAATCAATATCCTGTAGTCAATACCTTTACAGCGGAGCAGCAAGAAATATTTGCAGGTAATGTAAAACTAAACACCAATTTCAAGTTTATAAAAAACACAGAAGCACAGCTAACCGCCATATACCTTAGCCCAGATATTATTCCTCAGGGAACCATAGACGCTAGGTTTTCGCTTGATGCAGGTGTGAAAAAACGCATACAAAACGGTAAAGGCGAGCTATTCTTAAACGCCACCGACCTCTTAAACACCATGGTCATCAAAACCAAAGTGACAGGAAACAACTTCAACTATACCAGCAAAAACTATTACGAAACGCAGGTGATTAGATTGGGGTATAGTTATAAGTTTTAGATTCTTCTTAATCTCTTTTTAATGCACCTTATCGGGTTTCTGGTGGGGTGTTTTTTTTTGTAGAGAATTGTTCCACTTATCAACTCACATAAGAGAAGAAAATAATCATTGCAAAAGAATATATTTTTATTGCTTATCAATAAATATATATTACCTTTCGACATAATTTAACATTTATCAATTATGTCAAAAACAGATAATTTTGTATTTACGGCTCTTAAAATTGTGGCTTGGATTATCTTCGTTGGCTTATGCATTGAGGCCGGAGGTTTGCTGGTCAATTTTGTTTTCAGCATCTATAAACCCGAATTTGTTCAAAACTTATATCAGAAGCTCGACCTAAGCAGCATATATACGGAGAGCAAATGGGCATTTTACGGTATGTATAGTTTTATCTTAGTCATATCCCTTTTAAAAGCATACCTATTTTATGTGGTCATAAAACTTGTTAGCCATTTCGATCTATTAAAACCCTTCAACCAGTTTGTATCGGAGCAAATATCACAAATTAGTTACTACACCTTTTCCATTGGATTATTAAGTTACATAGGCAGGCAGTCAGCCAAAAACTTAATGCATCAAGGTTTTGTTACGGATAACCTAAATCCATTTTGGGCAGACAGTCAAGCATTCATTTTAATGGCAGCTGTAGTCTATATTATAGCCAATATTTTCAAAAGAGGCATAACCATTCAAGACGAGAACGATTTAACCGTATAAACTATGCCAATCATTGTAAACTTAGACGTGATGATGGCAAAGCGTAAAATCTCCCTGAACGAACTTTCAGAACGGGTTGGTTTGACATTATCTAATCTTTCCATCTTAAAGACTGGCAAAGCAAAAGCCATTAGATTCAGCACTTTAGAATCCATCTGCGAAGCCCTAGACTGTCAGCCTGGTGACCTTTTGGAATTCACAAGTGAGGATTAACATTTCTTGCGATAAGCTATGCTTTTTAAGTCCTTCCGAATTTATTCCTACTTTGAGCTGTTAAAGCAAAAACCATCGCTACTTAACAGACGATTTCCATGAAAAGCCTTCTAAAATTTATTACAGCACGATTTCCTATCACCCCTGACGACATCAGTTTATTGGAAAAATGTGTGATTGTGGAAAATGTTCCGGCACATAGCAAACTTTTAGAAGCAGGGAATGTAGAGCGGTATCTATATTTTTTGAATAAGGGAATAGTAAAAGGATATCAAAACGTGGATGGTAAATTAGTCATTCAGCATCTAGTTCCTGAACAGGACTTTTTCACAGCTTTGGATAGTTTTATGAGTGAAACGCCATCCGTAGAATATTATGAAACGGTTTCAGACTGTAATCTTATTAAGATTTCTAAGCCTGATTTTGACCTCTTACAAGAAAGCAGCAGCTTCTTTAGTGAATTAGTAAATACAGTGACCAATGAACATTTGAGTTGCAAACTGGAACGCGTTAAAGACTTTCAGGTTTTAACGGCTAAAGAGCGGTATGTAAAGTTTATGAATCAGCATCCTAATTTAGCCTTAAATGTTTCGGTAGAAAACATCGCTTCTTTCTTAGGCATGGAACCACAGTCTTTGAGTAGAATCCGCAAGCAAATCGCTTTCTAACAAATGTTATTTTAAAATGCTCAATTCCTCTTGAAATTTGCTAAACAGAAAACAAAAATATGAGCAAAGAAATATCATTAGTCACAGGTGCAAACGGACATTTAGGAAACAATTTAGTCCGATTATTACTTTCAAAAAATCATGAAGTAAGAGCAAGCGTCAGAAACATAAACAATCAAGGTGCCTTTAAAGGTTTAGACTGTGAAGTAGTGCAGGCCGACATTACCGACAGATTATCCCTAAAAAAGGCATTTAAAGGCGTGACAAACTTATACGCGGTAGGAGCAAATTTTAGTATGTGGGCTAAAAACCCCAAGGTTGAAATATATGATAATAATGTACAAGGCACTCAAAATGTGTTTGATATAGCCAAAGAATGCGGCATTAAAAACATAGTATATGTAAGTTCGGTAGCCTCATTAGATTTCACCAAATTACCAGCAAATGTGGATAATGGATATAACCAAGACCGCAGAAACTGGTATTACAACTCCAAAAATGATTCGGATAAACTTGCGATAGAATTAGGGGAAAAATATGGCATCAGAACCGTGATAGTATTACCATCGGCCATGATAGGCCGCGTGGCTCATAAACTTAGCTACACCAATGGCCTCGTGAAACAAATATTAGATGGTGAAATTCCTGTAGATACCAATGTTACCTTGAATTGGATAGACGTTAAAGATGTGGCTTTGGGTGCATACCAAGCCATGCTAAAAGGTAGAAATGGCGAACGCTATATTCTTGCCAACGAACAGCATACTTCTTTACAAGAAAGTGTAAAAATAGCCGCTGAAAGCTATCCAGAATTAAAACTAAAAACACCTAAAAAAGTGCCTAAATGTCTGCTTTACACCGTAGCTGGCTTGATGGAGTTTGGAAGTAAAATAACGGGCAAAGAACCACAACTTCAACGTCATTATGTGGACATGTTTTATGGTTTGAAACAAGACTATGACATCAGCAAATCTAGAGAAGAACTAGGCTTTAATCCGAAGCCATCTAAAACCGCCTTATTGGAAGCAATGGATTATCTTAAGAATGATTGGGAGCAGGTGTAGGTGAACTTGTCTAGAGGTTTCTTGTGGTTTTATTACTTAAAAAAACTAAGCAATCACAAACGAGGGTAATGTTTACCTTCGAAACATGAACGAGGGTAAATCATAGTATTTTTTACCCTCGTTATGGACAACTATCGATAAGTCCAAGTTTTATAACATTCGCTCTACCTCCAAAAATAGATTGAAACCAAGTTTATGCTATCAAAGCTTGTGAGCACTTGCACTAGCCTTTGACTACCAACACGGCGACTTATTAGCGTTTGAATGCAAGCCTGCTGAAACGTGACTTAGATCTTTGTTACAGACCACAGAATAAAATGAATCAACGGTTTTTAAGAGCTTTAACTTAAAGCATTAAATTCGTATATGAAATCATGAAGCGGTTTTGTTTGCTAAATCATGTTTTGTTGTAAATGTCCCGTTTGGGGATAGCCTGTTATCCAGATTATAAATAACTAGCCTTATTTTTATAGTGTAATGCTTCATTTACTAAAGTGATAAGAAGATGAAAAAACAAAGGTTCTACGATAGAGCATATCTTTATCTCATTTTCGGTTTAATCATTATTTACCTTGGATTTTCCGAGTCGTATTTCTTCAAGTTAAAGGAAACAACCTTCATATATCACATCCATGGAATCTCAGCCACACTTTGGATGACATTGTTGATTATTCAACCCTTATTATACACTTTAGGAAAGCTCAAAATTCACAGAAAATTAGGTTGGGTTTCTCTGATTGTGGTGCCTGTATTGGTACTTGCGGGCTTTGAAATGATGAAACTCATGATTCTGAGACAAGCCAGTTATCCTCCCAATATTGTTTATAATTTAGCTTTTATTGACGCATTTACCCTAATCGGTTTCCTTGCACTTTATGCTTTAGGCATTTATTATCGAAAAAACATCAAGCTCCATGCTCGGTTTATGGTCTGCACCATATTTGCACCTCTGGTACCCGCATTAACAAGGGTATTTTTCTCCTTTCAATTAGCCTCTAATTTCCACCAATCCCTGACTTATTCCTATGTATTGATAGAGCTGATTCTGCTCATCATTATTTTTAAAGAGCGGAAATATAGGGAAATAAGATATACCTACGTCCCCGTTTTTATGGCCATAGCCACTTTGCATGCTCTCATGTACTTTGCGGGTGATTGGGCGTGGTGGATTTCTTTAATGAACCGCTTTGCAGGTTATGAACTTTAAAAGGAATGCATTTTGTAAAAGCCTAACATTCTGCTTGAAGCCAGACCTCCACCAAGGATTTACCCCTCTTTAACCTGTCCTAATTTAGGAACTAAAACCTTTCTAAAAGTACAGCTCGTATTAGTTCCGCTCTTCCTTACTCGAGCATAGCCATGCCATAAATAAAAAGAAAACAATCTAATTTGTTAGGATTCCTTACTATATTTATATCGGCAATATTGCTAGAAGATTTAAAACCAATAGTTATGAGTAAGTCCATCTTTTATCACGCAGGGTGTCCCGTTTGCCTCAGTGCAGAGCAAGACATCTTAAACCTTATCAATCCATCGGATGTAGAAGTTGTAAATTTTCAGGATACAAAATCTCGTATCTCGGAGGCAGAAAAGTTGGGTGTAAAATCCGTTCCAGCTTTAGTTACACCAAATGGGAATGTGCTTCACATTAATTTTGGGGCATCTATGGCAGATGTTAAAGGTTAAAAATTTAACACACTTAGTTAGGAGTCCTTCCCTTAAGAGCTCCTAACTTTAACCCAAATTATTTGAATCCCTTCCCTTACCAAGCAAATTTCAACCAATTATGAGACTAGCGTAATTAGGATTGCTAACTTTACCTATCACATTAATCAAGGTATGTTCATCCATGGAAAAAAGTGCTTTCAATATCAACTTTCAGCAGGAAAGTGTATCGAGTAAAATTGTGGTTGCTTTGGAGCGGGTATCTGAAGTCTTTAAAGTTTTACTATGGGAACACGCCAAAGTGATAGGTTTAAGCCCTATTCAGATTCAAATACTCATTTTTCTTGCGTATCATAAATCCGAACTTTGTAATGTTAGCCATCTAGCCAAAGAATTTAATATTACAAAACCAACCGTAAGTGACGCTATAAAAATGTTGGATAAAAAGAAATACATCATTAAAGATTATTCTTTATCCGACAGTCGCAGTTACTCGATTTTATTATCCGACTTGGGTAGAAAAACAGTAGCAGAAACAGAAAATTTTGCGAACCCCATAGAAACGCAATTAAAGAAAAATGAAACAGCCGATTTAGAAAATATGTTTGAAACATTATCTAAGTTGATCTATCAATTGCAAAAGAATGGCATCTTAACCGTTCAGCGAACCTGCTATGGTTGTACATTTTACGATAAATCTGACAACAAGAGTTACTGTAAGCTTATAAAAAAAGAATTATTGACTTCTGATATCCGATTGGATTGTCCTGAATTTGAAGAAAAGACAGTAGGAAATATGAGCTAAAAATGGGAATTGAAACCAAATTCATAGCTTTCAACTTCAACAGCCTTCGTATTAATTTATGCCTTTGAAGTGGTTTATGCATTGTAGCATCGCAATGAGTGTTTAAGTGTAATAAATCAGGCATTTAAACGAAATTTGCATCGCGTTTACCCTGAGCTTTTTGTCGAAGGGTTCTGCTGATTGAGTTTAAATGGGTATACGAAATGATTTGAAGCTTTTTTTTACTGTCCCAATAAAATCGGGAGATTTTCTAATGCATAAAGCGGGATTAATTAGCTTCTCTCACGTACACAACGGACCGTCTAAACCCATGCTTTATTCTCCTAAAAAACCAATATCTTTGTTCAAGACACGAAAAAAAATGGCGTCAGAAAACAAAATATTTATTGCAACAAGCATTGACGGATATATTGCCGACAAAAACGGTGGAATAGACTGGCTTCATGCCATTCCAAATCCTGATAATATTGACATGGGATATGGTGCATTTATGTCCCAAATAGATGCCCTTGTTATGGGAAGAACCACTTTTGAAACCGTATGTGGCTTTGATATAGATTGGCCTTATGAAAAGCCTGTTTTTGTACTGAGCAATAGTTTGACAGAGATCCCCCAAGCATATGAAGGAAAAGCCGAACTGCTTAACGGTACTTTAAAAGACATTCTAAGACAAATTCATGGCAAAGGATATCATAGGCTTTATATAGATGGAGGCAGAACCATCCAAAGTTTCTTGAGAGAAGATTTAATGGACGAAATGACGATTACCATCATTCCATTTTTGTTGGGTGGCGGCATTCCTTTATTTTCGAAAATGCATAACCGCTTGGATTTCGAATGCCTTGATACTAAAATATATTTGGAGAAAGTGGTTCAAAATCATTTTATAAGAAGAAGATAAAACGAATACTTGTGAAGTAGAAGGCTCTGGCAGAAGTGATGAAGAATAAGGCTTCTATTGCTCAGGATTCATCTTTTGGATTATTCTCTTAAAGCCCGACATTCGCCTTTCAAGGGCCTCCAAGCAGCTATATGAAATGTTTTAACTTTGTAATGACATAAATATGATTTCTGAATTTCTATTAAAGCTTGTGCCATTTTCTCAAGATGAATTGAACGACATCGTTTCCCATTTTGAAAAAGAACATGTCACTAAAGACCAAGTGTTAGTGAGAGAAGGTCAAGTTTGCCATAAGCTATATTTTATAGAGCAGGGCATTGGCAGAAGTTATTACCTAAAAGAAGATGGAAAAGATGTAACGCAGTGGTTTTTTGGAGATCGTAACTTCATGACGAGTGCAGATAGCTTCTTTCAACAAAGTCATAGCTTATACTATCTGGAGATTTTAGAAGATACCATACTCTTTAGTATTACTAAAGATAAAATGGATTTACTGTTAGCTAAATATCACAAGATGGAAACCCTTGCGAGGCTTGTAACGATTGAAATCTTAAACCAAATGGTCCAAAAACTCAACGCTATCCAGTTTCAGACGGCCAAAGAGAGATATAATTATATGCTCGCAGATTTCCCTGACATTGCCCAGCGTGTTTCGTTAGGGCACATAGCCTCTTATCTTGGAATAACACAAGAAACCTTAAGCCGAATAAGAAGAAAAGATTAAATTAAATCAACCTGATTCTCGCTTTTTGATTTAGATCAAAGGATTCGATTTCCTGTCTCGTCAATTTTGCATTGTAATAACAAACGATTTACAATGCAAAACACCAAATCCAAATTAAGCGTCCTACTACTAGCCCTTGTATGGTTCTTACCGGCAACGTCTATAGCACAGCTTTTGGATCCAAACCTTAGAACACTCATACATCAAGGGCTGGATAAAAGCCATAGTGTTAATAGCTATAATTTTGATAAAGAACAGGCTAAAGTTGATCAAAAAATAGCAAAATCTGTGTTGCTTCCTAAGCTGACACTCAATGGTAGTTATACGAGGCTAAATGATGATATCACTTTTGATGACGACACCCAAAATCTTTTAATCTCTACACAAAAGCTTTTGATTAAAGAGGCGGTAGGAATACCTTTCAATGATCCATTTCCACCTTCCATTCCATTAACGGCCGTCCCAAATTTGCAGAACAAAAACATTTTAAAATCAAATATGGATTTGGACTGGGTGGTGTTTAGTGGGTTTGCGGTAGATAATGCTATAGAAGCTAGTAAACACAAAGAAGCTTCTCTAAACCACCTTACCGAGGTAGAAAAGGAGAAAGTAGCTTTAAAAATTATAGAAACTTACGATAAACTAGCCTTAGTTTATGCATCAAAAAGCGTACTCACAACTTCACAAGATTTCCTAAATGAACAAGAATATTTTGTAAGAAAGGCCATAGAAAACGGTTTAACAACGCCTATTGACCGTAAAAAGATAGAGCTTGCTAAACAGCAATTAGAGGGAAAACTACTGGAGTTTGAGCAAAATAAAACCTTACTCATAGAGGTGCTTCATCAGCTCACAAATGACGATAGAGAGCATTTAAGGTCACTAAGTCCTGAATTACAGCCCTATGCCATAAACACCTTATCAGATACTGAAAAACGCAATGAAATAATGGCTTTGGAAGAAGCCGAACAAGCCACGCTTTTTAAAGCACAAATGGAAAAGAATAACTTCATACCCAAGGTGGCGGTTAAAGGACACTACGAATTTGTGGAAAGTGGTTTGTCGCTACTAGATCCAAAATGGTACGTTGGCGTGGGCTTAAAATGGCATGTTTTTGACGGCTTTGAATCGCGTTTAAAAAGCGAAAAAAGTAAAATAGAAGGTCTGAAATATGGCGAACAAAAAGCAGAAGCCGAAGAAATGATAGCTCTTGGCGTCATCAATGCCGAATTAACTTATCAATCTAGCCTTCAGAACATAAAGATGGTTCAAAAAGAAATTGAACTAGCCAGTGATACTTATGATATGATTAATAAGCAATACAAGAATAGTATGGCTTCTATAAACGATGTTCTGGATGCTTTAAACGAGTTAGAAAAATCTAATTTCAAATTACAAGAGTCTTTTTTCAAACAGCGTAAGGCTGCCACAGCTTTACTGCATGCCAAAGGAATACTCCACTATTAATAAACAAATAACGAAAATGAAATCACTAGTAAATATATGTATCGGTTTTATGGCCATGGCTTACCTAAGCTCCTGTGAAAACGAAACACCAATAACAGACTTTAGAGGTCAAGTAAAATTTGAAACCATTTCGGTTAGTAATAAACTGGCTGGAAGAATTAGCAAAATTTATGTTCAAGAAGGACAAACAGTAAAGCAAGGAGACACGCTGGCCATCATATACATTCCAGAAGTCAATGCTAAAATGATGCAATCAGAAGGAGCAATTACAGCCGCTAAAGGTCAATTAAATATGGCATTAAAAGGTGCCACTTTAGAGCAATTAGGTCAGATTGACGGTCAAATTGATGCCGCTGCTGCACAACTCAATTTTGCACAAGAATCTTATCAGAGACTGCAAGCCATGTACCAAGATTCCTTGATCAGTTTACAGCAATTTGATGAAGTAAAAATGAAACGTGACATGGCTAAAGCTCAAATTTCTGCTTTAAAGGCTAAACGAAAGGAAGTAAGTCAAAGTGCAAGAACAGAGCAGATAGACCAAGCCAAAGGGCAACTCAATAGAGCTATTGGTGCCAAACAAGAAGTACTTTCTGCAGCCGACGAAAAAGTGATGACTGCACCCGTAGACATGACCATTGAAACCATCAGTCTTCAAGTGGGAGAATTACTTACGCCCGGTTATGCTCTTTTTAACGGATATCAAAAGAACAGCACCTTCTTCCGATTTACCGTTCCAGAATCTAAAATATACGATTTCAAAGTCGGCCAACAGCTGACCTTAGTGAACCCATACATAGAGCAAGTAACCACGGTTAAAATCATCGCGATAAAGCAGCTGGCACAGTACGCCGACATCACCAGTACGTCGCCCTTATATGAGCTGTCAGAGTCAATTTATGAATTGAAAATGGTACCAACTTCTGATGTATCTCATCAATCCTTTTTTCTAAATGCCACTGTTTTAATTAAACAATAATTATTATGAAAGCGTATTTAGACTTAATTAAAGTAGAGTTCCAGCGAATTTTCTCTAATAACGTATTACTCGCCATTTTCATTGGAGCACCTATATTTTATGGACTTTTGCTTGGCTATGTGTATGAAGGAGCCAAAGTGGTGGGTTTACCCATAGTAATCATTGACGAGGACAACAGCCCCATTTCTGATAAGATAATCGATGCTTTCTCAGATAATGAAGGCTTATCAGTTAGTGATGTACGTTATTCTTCAGGCAATCTCATCCATGAAATGCCTGTAAAGCAATATGCAGCCGTGGTGACCATTCCTAGCCATTTTGAGGCAGATATCCTGCAAAAAAGACATCCTGAAATACGTGTAGATCTGAATATGGCAAATATGCTGAATGCCAATACGGCCAGTAAAAATATTCAATCGGTTTTAATGACACTCAATGCCGGAATTGAGATAGAAGGATTGAAAAAACAAGGCATGCCAGCTACACAGGCTTTGGATAGCTATGAAAGCTTTAAAATCAATTTTAATAAGCTTTACAATTCCTCTGGAAACTATGTTACGTTTATGCTCCCAGGGATACTTGGTGCCATTATGCAGCAAGTGATATTTTTAGCATTAGCATTGGTTTTTGCACGAGACTTTGAAGACGGATATTTTGGAACCCTGGTAAAAAAGAGCAAGTTTTCTTTGTATCACATTGTGCTTAAATCCATTCCTTTTTTAGTGATGATACCTATCATGTGGGCCATTGTGAGTTTGTTTATCCCCTATTTTAAAATTGATGCGGACATATATAATACGCCTATGTTGGTTTTAGTCGCACTCTTGTCTTTAGCTTCTATGTTTATTGGGATGTTGTTTTCTATTGCTATTCCGAGTCAATTAAAAGCCACAGAGCTCTTGATGGTTATCTCTACGCCAGCTTTTATCTTGAGCGGATTTACTTGGCCTACCCTTGCTTTTCCGCATGCTGTCAGCCAAGTAGCCCAGTATATTCCTTTGACTCAATTTTTAAGTGCCTTTAGAAAAATAGCTTTTTATGGCGGTGATTTATCGGCTGTCAAACCCGAAATAAATATGCTTTTATGGATCATGTTTGTGAGTCTATTTTTAATGGTTCTCTTGCTACAAATCAAGATATATTTGTTTGGCAAAAAGCAAGTTAAGTTGGCTAAATAAACCGAAAATAATTTGCTATAAAGCCTTGCAATGGAGTTTGTCTCCACCATTTTACTTTCCTCGATGATTCACTAAATCGCTGGTTAATATTGCTGTTTCTCTAAGCATCTGGCTTGGTGAAACAGCCTCTGGTTTATTACCCTCCCTATTCCCTTTTGGCATTCATTCATCCCTAATTTTCTCTATTTTTACGCCTGCTATAGTATCTGTGTAAAACTTAATCCTGTGGCATTGAACAAATAATAAAAGAGGGCTCAAATACTTAAACAATTATTAGCTAACACTAAAATAGTCCATGTCGGAAACAAGGCTAAGCCACATTAAACTAGAAGAGGATATTGAACTGCTCCGGCAGGAGCTGGAAGCAATCGAAAAAGAAACCCAATCTTTTGAAGCTTTACTACGTTCTCGTCTCGGTGATTTGATTATAGAAGCACAGGAACTCTATGTTTTATACAAAGAGATTAAGAAGAAGAAAAAGGAAAAACGACTAGAGCAGAAAAAACGTGGTAAGAATTATCAGGAACCACTTGGCTTAATTACTACCAAAAAGACAGCGGCAAATCTTGACTCTACCGAAGATCAAAAGGAGAAAAAAAGATTATACCGAGAAGCGATGTTACATGTTCATCCAGACAAATTCTTCATGAAAGAAAATGAAACGGATATCGCTACCGAACTGACCACCAAACTCATTGAAATTTATAAGACGGAGAGTCTGGAATCCTTACAGGCGTTTCATGCTCATATTTTTGAAGGAAATACCCAGATCATTTTAGGTGATGCCGCTGCTTCAGTGAAGGTCTTTTCTAAGAATAATTACTTGCAACAAGAAAAAGAACGTCTAGAAGATGCTATTGATTTGGCCAAGAACGAACAACTTTATAAGATCCTAAAGGAGTATGAAAACCCATTAACTTTTGCGGATGAATTGAAATATTACTACGAAGAAAGAATTCTCCAATTGAAAAAAAGAACAAGAAAAGGACTTTAAAATTCCATCCGCATGAATCCAGCCTTAAAACCATTTTGGAGCAGACTTTTTAAGTTCGACTGGAAATTTGGTCTATTCTTAATGCTACTTATTTGTATTCCAAGATTTATACTTGTGCTTCAAGCCAATGAAACTGGCAACTATAGTTTAATCGGTTTAGTGATGCTCATTTCGGCTATAGTGCCGTTCGTTTTTCTAAACAAACATGGAAGAAAGGCGATTGGCATAAAAGCACCTAAGAAACTTCACTACCTATTTATCGCACTAATTCTTGGTCTTGTATTTAGCCTTCTTCTGCACTATTTAGGAATAAGTTTATACGGCAACTCCTATGAAAACTGGTACGCCTACATAGGCAAATCTTACAAAATCCCTGAAGTTATCTCTGCTCCAGACAAAAAAACCTTGTTTCTTATCATGGCTGCTACGGGGATGCTCGTCAGCCCAATAGGTGAAGAATTATTTTTCAGAGGTTTGATTCACACCAGCTTCGCCAAATCTTTAGGAGATACCAAAGCCTCCATCATTGACAGTTCCGCTTTTGCTCTTACACATATTTCTCACTTTGGTTTGGTATTCATCAACGAAGCTTGGGATTTCTATGCCATTCCAGCCCTACTTTGGACGGTATCCATGTTTTTGGTCAGCCTACTATTTTTCCAAATGAGAAAACGTACAGGCACTATATGGGGAGCCGTATTATGCCATTCGGGGTTTAATTTAGGGATGATATATTGTATCTTTTATTTACTTTAAAATGAAGCAAAATGCTTGTCATCAGCAATTCAATTTTGAGACATCCTTTCACGGGAACGTTTATATAAAGAAAACCCTACAGTATGGTAAATAATGTAAGGGTTTTACTATCGTTTTCCGTCAATACAAAAAAGCTAAGAATAAGCCTTTTAATAGCCTAATTATTTCCAACCAGGCATTTCATCACGGGTAATAATACGTGGATGTTTATATAAAGTTTTTATCTCGTCTACCGTATTCGATTCCTTCACCAGTTCTGCCCAACTCATAAAGAAAACCCATTTGGGCTGAGCAGATAACATTTCAGGGCTGGGCAAAACGGAACATTCCCCTATGGCCATTGGTTTATCTCCTATTATTGGTAGTATATAATTATACCATGAAGCATCAAATCCCTTATCATAAACATCAAAAGCAAACACATCCCAATATGCTCGTCCTGGATTATATGCCTCAAAATCTCTACTCATATCTTGCATATCCCACACCCAAATCAAATTAGAGAGCTCTTTTACATTGGTAAAGTAATCATGAATAAGACGGTAAAGCTGAGCTGTACCCTCTGGGCCTGGTCTCCCACCCCACCAAAACTTACCTTGATTCATTTCATGCAATGGCCTGAAAAGGACTTCTACGTCGTTGTCTTCTAGGTACTGTAGATAAACCGCAATGTCGTCCATTCTAGCTTTCCAAGTTTCATTTAGGGCAGATCCATCCGTTAGCAATTCCTTCCATTGGGCATCATCTAGCTGAGCATTGAGTAAACCTGGATCCCATCCGCATGGCTCACCTTGGTCTGGCGGGCAAGCATGCCACATTATGTTAATGACGGCTCCATTATCCCATTGCTTTTTGGCTTCATGCACCATCGTCCATCTATTATCTATATTTCCTTGTTGAAATAAAAAGTCACCACTCCATAGTGCAGGATACGTTCCTGTAGTCTCTTTTATAAATGCTGTCCATCTGGCAGGCTTAGCATTCGGCTCTCTATTATGCTGTCCAGCAAGTGTACTCTCGCCAGAAATACCCTTAAGATATTCTAAGACTTGTGACGTTTGAGCTAATGATGCTGATGCCATAGACATCAGAAGCATTACCATAATGATTGTATGTTTTTTCATATGATATTTCTATTTGAAAAGTAAAGGAACCAAATCCCATAAATTCTTTCGCCAAACCATCCATGTATGTCCACCTAGCGACTCACTGTATTGATATTTAACCCGGATTATATGTTGGGAAATCGTTATAAGTTTTAAAGTACAATAAATTAGACAATTAAAGGAAATTAGCACAGCTATGATGATTAAGTTTAAATCTCTGATAAAATCCATTACGATTCTCCAATACATCATACAATAGGGTTATAAATTGCTTGGTACGTTTACAGAAATGTATGAACAGTTAGTTATTAAATGACGTTAATAGCACAGTAGTAAAACTAAAAGACATGATTAAGGAGAATGAATTAGTGGCATCCATAATGGTTCAGGAATTCAATCAACAACAAATTGATTTAATAAAACTTTATAAAGGAAAACCGCTTTTGGCTATTATCTATAATAACCAATGTTTGGGCTGTACAGGCAGAGCAATTCCGCTGGCGTACCAACTCCAAAAAGAAAATGTCGGCATTCAGGTGGTGGGCATTCATACCAACTTTAAAAACATACAAGTCACCGAAAATGACATTAAAAGCATTTTCACTATTGACGAGCTTCCTTTTCCTATTTTCTTAGATGACAGGCATGCGGTCTATGACCAATTTGATTCCGAAGGAACGCCACAATGGGTTTTAATTACAAAAGACGGGCATCTTTCTCGCTCCATATTTGGCTCACAAGACGGTGCTCAAAATCGTTTAATGTACGCTCTGGAACAGCTTGAATAAGCGAGATTCCATTATTTCAATGGAATAATTTAAACTAATAATCACGGAATTTATATGGTTGTAAAAATATTAAATCAACGTTTACTTTTTTATATCTAACCGATTGTTTAGTTTTGTGACACTTAAGAAACAATGGCACGAAAAAAAGAATATATAGAAGAAGAGGTTATCGAGAAAGCCATGAATTTATTCTGGCGAAACGGTTATGAAACAACCTCTATGCACATGCTAGAAAAAGAAATGGGCATTAATAAGTTTTCTATCTATGCTAGCTTTGGCAGTAAAAATGGTGTTTTCCTTGAAAGCATAAAATGTTATAAAAAGGAGCTAAACAAGCTCATGAGCAAGCTGAAAGCTTCTACAGACGGCATAGCAGGTATTAAACAATACTTCTATGACTTTATTGAATTCACCAAAGAAACCGAATTTGGTAAAGGCTGTTTAGTGACCAACACTGCCAATGAATTAAGACAAGATGCAGACGAGAAAATAAAGGAAGTTTTATCAAAATTTACCGCTGAAGTAAGACAAGTATTTACCACGAGCTTAAAGCAAGATGAAACCAAGGCACCAGAAATCATAGAACAGCAGGCAGACTTTCTGATTATTTCCATGTTTGGATTATCATCTGCCACCAGGTTATTTAGTAAAACACAACTGGACAATTATATAGAACACATTTTCAAAGAGCTTTAACTTTTTTTTAACCAATAACTAAACGAATGTTTAGTTTATCAACAATTGATAAAACAACAAATTATGACAACATTAACCATTCATAACATCGAAACAGCTCCAGAAGAGAGCAAAGGAAAATTAGAGAAATCGCTTAAAACCAATGGAATGATTCCTGGTTTACATGGTGTATTGGCCGGAGCTCCAGGCTTATTGGAAGCCTACCAAACTGTAGGTAAATTATTTTTAGAATCTTCACTTAACGCAGAGGAGCAAACCGTAGTTTGGCAAACTGTAAACGTAGAGCACGAATGTCACTATTGTGTGCCTGCACATACTGCCATTGCGGGTATGATGAAAGTGGATTCATCCCTTTCGGAAGCATTAAGAAACAGTACGGCTATGCCAACAGAGAAATTACAGGTATTGCATGACACAACATTAAAAATTGTTAGAAATCGTGGACGTTTAACAGATGAAGATTTGGCAAATTTTTATGCGGTAGGTTATGAAGAAAGACAATTACTAGAAGTGATACTTGGTGTATCTCAGAAAGTGATTAGTAACTACACCAACCATATTGCAAATACCCCTGTGGACGCTCCATTCCAAAAGTTTGCTTGGGAACCAGCAACGGTTTAAGTCTAAAACATAGTTTTAAGCTACATTTAAAAACTCCATCAGTTTATCTGGTGGAGTTTTTTGCTACGTACCTTACCATAAAAATAAACGCTTTTGGTAGTGTGGAATTAATTCTACAATTTCGATTTGCCAAGAGTATAAGCAAGCCATGACAAACTACTTTTACGCATGGGTATAAAAGATAGCTTACTTAAACGAATACTCCGTTTATATTAATGCTCCACCCAATTAAAAATAGACATTAAGATATGGATTTTATAACGATAGATTTTGAAACAGCTACAGCACAAAGAGACAGCCCTTGTGAAATTGGACTGACATTTGTTGAAAATTTCAAAATCGTTGGGAGTAAGTCTTGGCTAATAAAACCAAAGTATGAAGAGTTTAACTATTTCAACATTGCCATTCACGGCATTAGACCAACAGATGTAGCTAACAAACCAGAATTCAACGAATTATGGCATGAAATAAAACCCCTAATCGAAAATAAATTTTTGATAGCCCATAATGCGGCGTTTGACTTCAGTGTTTTAAGAAGAACCCTTGAAGCGTATAATCTTCCATTTCCCGAATTAGAATATTCTTGTAGTTACATATTTTCCAAAAAGGTTTGGGAAGGGCTTCCTGCATACGACTTGAAAACCTTATGCAATCATAACAAAATCTCCTTTAATCACCATAGAGCAGAAGCTGACAGTAGAGCTACCGCTGAACTTACGATTAAAGCATTTGAAAAAAATGGAATAAACTCAAAAGAAGATTTCCCTGAAAAATTAAAAACTAACATTGGAAAACTGTATGATGGTGGCTATAAACCCTCACAAGCAAAAAAAATATATCGTTCTAAAGCTTTAGCAAAATAGTGGGCCACCCTTAAACCCGGATTATGCGTTGGGGAATCGTTACGAGCTTTAAAGTACAATAAATCAGACAATTAAACGCGATTCGCATAGCGTTTACCCTGAGATAATGTCGAAGGGTTCTGGTGATTGAGTTTAAATGGGTGTAGCCTGTGCTGAGTTTAACGAAGTATACTAATTTGAAGCAATTTAGCTCCGGTCCCGATAAAATCAGGAGATTGCCTTATGCATAAAGCAGGTTTAATATTGTCTATTATTGCATCATTGCTGAAACCATAAAAAAGAACCATGAAAGAAATATACGAGCCTAAGTTTGTTGAAAAGCTATTTGATAAAATGAGTGGCTCGTATTCAAGAATGAACTACATCACCTCATTTGGCTTTAGCGAAAGGTGGAGACGGCAGTGTGTTAAGGAAATAGAAATTGAGCCAGGAAGTACGGTTGTGGACCTATTGACAGGAATGGGTGAATGCTGGAAATACATTCTTAAAAAAAGTGACAAAAACGCTAAACTTATCGGTCTTGATTTCTCTACAGAGATGATTAACCGAGCTAATAAAAACAAGTCTAAGTTTAAAAAAAGCAATATAGAAGTTCTTAAAGAGAATGTCTTTGACAACTCCATCCCAGCCCAAACTGCCGATGTTGTTATTTCCGGCTTTGGTTTAAAAACCTTTAATGAAGAACAGCTGGCCTTACTGGCAGATGAAATTGACCGATTGTTAAAACTAAATGGCCAGTTCTCTCTGGTTGATGTTTCTGTTCCAGATGGCAAGTTTTTAAAAAGTTTTTATATGTTCTATCTAAAAAACGTCATTCCTATTTTAGGTAAATTATTTCTTGGTAGTCCTGAAGCCTATAGAATGCTTGGAATTTACACGCAGGAGTTTAAGAACGCTAAAAAAGTGCTTCAGATATTCAATAGACCAAATTTTGAGGTAGAATACGTAGCATATTTCTTTGGCTGTGCCAGTGGTATTAAAGGGAAGAAAATAGCATAATTAAAATTCACCTATAAACCCCACTACACCATCCTTCGTAATTCGTCTAAAGCATATGCCATTTAAATGAAAATACTTCTTACAGGTTCTACAGGCTACATTGGCAAAAGGCTGCTTCCAGTGCTTATTGATGCCGGACATGAGGTGGTTTGCTGCGTGAGAGACCCCAAAAGGTTTAATCCGCCCGAATCCCTTAGAAAAAGTATTTCAGTTCTGAAATTAGACCTGCTAGATGAAGTTTCTTTAGAAAATATCCCTACCGATATTGATGGTGCCTATTATCTGGTGCATTCCATGTCGGCCTCCGGCGATTATCAATCTTTAGAGGAGCTGTCTGCCATCAATTTCCGAAATGCCCTTAAAAGAACGCAGGTCAAACATGTGGTTTATTTAGGGGGTATCGTAAATGACACAGAGCTATCGAAACATCTATCTTCCAGAAAAAATGTGGAAACAGAGCTGAGCAAAGGCGATTATAATTTCACGGCTTTAAGGGCCGGTATTATCATAGGTTCTGGCAGTGCTTCTTTTGAAATCATCAGAGATTTGGTGGAAAAACTGCCGGTCATGATTACCCCAAAATGGCTCAACACCAAATGCCAGCCTATTGGAATTTCGGATGTCATAGCTTTCCTTTCCAAAACCATTTTCCATACTGAAACTTTCAATCAGAACTTTGATATTGGTGGTCCAGATGTTTTGACCTATAAAAATATGCTCTTAGATTTTGGTAAAAGCCGAAACCTGAAACGTAAGATTTTTGTGGTACCCGTAATGACGCCCAAGCTCTCTTCCTACTGGCTTTATTTTGTTACCTCTACCTCTTATAAACTAGCCACCTCTTTGGTAAACAGCATGAAAGTAGAGGTGGTATGCCGCGATAGGCGACTAGCAGATATCCTAGGCATTAATCCTTTAAGTTATAAAGAAGCCTTAAATCGGGCTTTCAGCAAAATTGAAAACAACGAAATACTTTCTAGCTGGAAAGACTCCTATGCAAGCAGTGGCATAAATTTCAATATCTCGGAGTTTATCAAAGTCCCCTCTTTCGGTTGTTTTAAAGACAGCAGAAGTAAGACCATGGAAAACCGTGCTTTAGCCGTAGCCAAAATATGGGCCATAGGCGGCAGCACGGGTTGGTATTATGGAAATTGGCTGTGGAGAATCAGAGGTTTTATGGACAAATTATCTGGCGGTGTAGGTCTCAGAAGAGGTAGAACCAGTCCTACAAGCATTAATGTGGGCGATACCATAGATTTTTGGCGAGTGTTATATGCCGACAAAGAAGAAGGACGATTACTGCTATTTGCTGAAATGAAACTACCAGGAGAAGCTTGGTTAGAATTTAAAATAGAAGGCAACAAGCTTATACAAACCGCCACGTTCAGGCCCTTGGGCGTAGCAGGCAGATTATATTGGTATGCCGTCTTGCCCTTTCATGGCTTAATTTTCAATGGCATGTTAAATGCGATAACTAATGCCAAAACCGTAGAAAACTCCTCCAATTAGCCTTTATACTACTTTTTGAGAGCTTGGGAACTGAGTTTTGTAAATGCGTTATATGACAATGCTCATAAGGTGATTGCTGTTCTTTTTAGACTTTTGCATTTAAAAAAATAACGACAACTGTTTTTACCTTATTGGGTATTTACAAACGAATATAAGATACATGAGCAAAGGAATATATATTACTACAACTGGCCCAAATAGTGGTAAGTCCGTTGTTTCACTTGGCTTAATGCAAATGCTACTGGGTAAGACTGCCAAGGTGGGTTACTTCAGACCTATTATTGATAACCTCAAGGATGGCAAAATGGATAATCATATTAGAACAATGATCAATCATTTTGAATTGCTTATTGCAGCAAAAGATGCTTATGTTTTCACCCGAAATGAACTTATTGACCTTTTAAATAAGGGCAAAGAAGACCAAATAATCAGTCAAATTATTGACAAGTATAAAACACTTGAAGAACAGTTTGATTTTATCTTAGTAGAGGGTTCCGACTTCTCAGGCGAAAGCTCCATCATCGAGTGGGATATGAATGTTTTGATTGCCAAAAACCTTGGTATTCCAGCCATTATTTTAGCTACGGAAACAGGAAAGACCATAGATGAGCTTGCAGGTAATTTACAAATGGCTACAGACTCTTTTAAAGGAAACGGTGTGTCTGTTTTAATGGCCATTGCCAATAAGGTGTTACCCGAAAACCAAGAAGCTGTAAAAAAGGTTTTGAAAGAAAAGTTGCCAAAAAGTGTTTTAATTGAGGTCATCCCAAAAATCACAAGTCTGTCACAACCCTCGGTAAAGGAAATTGTGGATGAACTTCATGGTAAAGTGTTATTTGGAGAGCAATACTTAAATAACCTAGCCGGTTTCTTTAGTGTGGGAGCCATGCAGCTCCGAAATTACCTCACCCATCTTAAAGAAAGCAGTCTGGTGATCACTCCTGGAGACCGGGCAGACATTATCCTTGGAGCACTTCAAGCTAATCTTTCGGCCAATTATCCAGCCATATCTGGCATTATCCTTACAGGCGGTTTAATCCCCGAAGAGTCTATTTTGAAACTTATTGAAGGCTTAAGCGAAGTCGTTCCTATCATTTCTGTAAATGAAGGTACTTTTTCGGTCACCAACAGAATTGGCGATATCAGGCCTAAAGTATATGCAGAAAACACGGAGAAGATCAGAGTTTCAATGCAAGTTTTTGAGCAAAATGTGGATGTAGAAAGCCTTTCCAATAAGCTCATCACTTTTGAGCAAAATGGAATCACACCAAGGATGTTCCAATACAATCTGCTTAAAAGAGCCCAAAGGCATAAGAAACACATTGTACTTCCAGAGGGCTATGATGAAAGAATCCTGAAAGCGGCTAAACAATTGATTGATCTAGATGTGGTGGACTTAACCATATTAGGGCAGCCTAGTAAAATAGCCCAACTTCTAGCAAGTCTTGACATACAGTTGGATCTTTCAAAAGTTAGTATCATAAATCCTACGGACTCTCCAGATTTTGATGCGTATGCAAATTCGCTCTATGAAATGCGTAAGCATAAGGGTCTGAATCAAGCAATGTCGAGAGACTTGATGGAAGATGTGTCTTACTTTGGAACTATGATGGTTTTCAAAGGTGATGCAGACGGAATGGTTTCTGGTGCTGCTCATACTACGCAGCACACCATCAGGCCAGCTTTGCAGTTTGTGAAAACTAAGCCAGGCGTTTCCGTCGTTTCTTCTGTGTTTTTTATGTGTCTGCCAGACAGAGTTACCGTCTATGGCGATTGTGCTATCAACCCTAATCCTTCTGCAGAAGAACTTGCCGAAATAGCCATTTCCTCCGCAGAAACCAGTATTTCTTTCGGCATTGAGCCTAAAATAGCGATGCTATCTTATTCATCTGGGGCTTCTGGTGTAGGGGCGGATGTAGATGTGGTGCGGAAAGCTACGGAAATAGTGAAGAGCAAGAGACCAGATCTAAAAATAGAAGGGCCTATTCAATATGATGCCGCAGTGGACATGAAAATTGGTAAAAGCAAGTTGCCTAACTCAGAAGTGGCTGGGCAGGCCAGTATCTTCATATTCCCAGATTTAAACACTGGAAATAATACATACAAAGCAGTACAGCGAGAAACTGGAGCATTGGCCATAGGCCCAATTTTACAAGGCTTAAATAAACCTGTAAACGACCTCAGTAGAGGCTGTACAGTCAATGACATTTTCAATACCGTCATCATAACCGCAATTCAGGCTCAAGGTCAGTAATTATGAATATTTTAGTTTTAAATTCTGGCAGTTCCTCTATTAAATATCAGCTGATTCAAATGCCCACAGAAAAGGTCCTTTGCTCTGGCATATTGGAAAGAGTAGGTGAAAAAGACGCACAACTAAGCCACAAATCTTTCAAAGGAAGGAGACTGGTAGAAAAAGAAATCAAAGACCATAAAACAGGCCTAAAACTGATAGCCGAGCTCATCGTTGATAAAGAAGTAGGTGCCATAAAACATGCCGATGAAATAATGGCAGTGGGACATAGGGTCGTTCATGGTGGAAGCAAATATGCGGATACCACGGTGGTGAATGAGGAAGTAAAAAAAGAGATTAAATCCCTCTTTTCTTTAGCTCCATTGCATAATCCTGCCAATTTAGAAGGCATTGAAATTGCAGAGCAAATTTTCCCTAAAGCTACTCAAGTGGTGGTATTTGACACGGCATTTCATCAAACTATTCCAGAGAAAGCCTTTAAATATGCTATCCCCAATATGCTCTTGCCAGAGGGAATAAGGCTGTATGGTTTTCATGGGACAAGTCATAAATATGTGGCTAAAAAAGCCCAAGATTATTTAGGCACAGCCAAGAGCAAAATCATTACGATTCATCTTGGCAACGGCTGCAGTATGACGGCGATAGAAAATGGAAAAAGTATAGATCACAGTATGGGATTTACGCCGTCGGCTGGATTGATCATGGGAACCAGAAGTGGTGATATAGACCACAGCCTCATATTTTATATGGTTAACACGCTAGGTTATGATTTAGATAAAGTAAACCATCTGCTGACCAAAGAAAGCGGCATGCTTGGCTTAACGGGTTTTATGGATCTCAGAGATATACAAAAAGCCGCCGAAGCTGGTGACGAGAATAGTATTTTGGCACTAGAAATGAACGCTTACCGCATCAAAAAGTACATTGGAGCTTATGCGGCTGCCATGAATGGTCTTGATGCCATCGTTTTCACGGCTGGAATCGGAGAAAATTCTAGTGTTTTGAGGGCCAAAATCTGTAAGGATATGGACTATCTAGGCATGGAGATAAACCTGGAAACTAACCACCAAAAGTTGGATGACTTCCTAGACATAAGCTCTAAAACGGCTAAGGTTAAAACGCTAGTCATAGCTACAAATGAAGAGTTAGAGATAGCGACACAGGCTTATCATTTGCTTAGCTTTAAATAAGCATCAAACTTTTACTAAACTAGATTCTTCTTTCTGTATTAACAACCCCTAATTGCCGAAAAATAAATGCTTTTGGTGGTACCAAGAAATTTCTCCAATTTCACTTATTGAACGGATACAACTATCCGAAAACAAACACTTACAAACGAATATATAAGAGATATAGACGCAACTTAAGCCATTAAGGCGGATAAACACCAATACGAGTGGTCATTGAGAAGTGATTCGCAAAATCTATCAGAATACTAAGGATAAAAAAATGACAAGCGGAGAAATTAAAAATACAATTGATGTTTGGATAAATGATATAGAACAATACAGCTTTGAACAAATATGCTCTAAATATTCACAAAATAGTTGGTCACTAGGGCAAGTTTGTGTTCATCTAATAGACTCCACGAATTATTTTCTTGAACAGATTACCATTTGCCTTTCTAATAATGAAAATGCAACGGAAGAAATGACAGAAAATGCCAAAACGATGTTTTTCAATAATGAATTTCCTAATGATTTAATTGAAGGTCCCCCTTCTAATAATAACACCTGTCAGCCCAATAGCAAAGAAGAAATTTTGAGTTCGCTTGCTAAATTAAAAGAGACAATTATATATTATGACAGTCAAATTTTAAACAGTAAGTTCTATGGTAAAACAAAGCATCCAGGTTTAAATTATTTTAATGCTATGGAATGGCAACAGTTTATAGAAATGCATTTTCGCCATCATTTAAGACAGAGGGATAGGATAAAGACTATTTTAAAACTAAAATGACATCAGCTCATTAGAGAAAATAACTATCCCGTGTTTATACAAATGAAGCATATTAAAACGCCATTAAAATCCGAAACTTTTGTTTACCCTCCAATGGGAAAGATGGTAGGACTTTTGGGCGGAACACTAAGCATATTGTAAAATGGAACAACATGTCGGACGAATGACATACACCGATCTTCTAAGCTAGCAGCTTAGCTGCTTAAAAGCCCCAGACTTGACATGAAATGACATTTCCAAGAAAAGCCCACACTTCTCCATTTTAGAAAATGAGTCCCTTTTAATTATCCTTTTTTAGCTTAGAACAAGTTTCTTGTTTTCATGTTCAATTTCGATGGTTTTGGAGAGCAATAGTTCAAACGAGAACTTGAAGAAGACCTGACAAAAACCTTCCCTATAGCCAATCAGAGAGACCCTTCTTTCTAAAACAATAAATTTAAGTGCACCGAAAAATAAACGCTTTTGGCGGTACCAAGTAATTTCTCCAATTTCACTTATTGAACGGATACAACTATCCGAAAACAACAACTTACAAATGAATATATAAGAATAGTATCTGCACCTTTTGTTCAGATACGCTATCGTTGTGCACAATCTTGGAAGAAGCTCACCGTCATTGAAAGAAATGTTTATTTACCTAATAAGTCGAAACATATATGAAACTAGGACATCTCTTCACTTTTTTAATTTGTGTAACATTTCTATCTCACGCTATAGTTAGAGCACAAGAGCCTGCCGCATCAAACGGTAAATTTATTGATGTTAATGGTGCAAAAATATACTTTGAAGAATATGGGCAGGGTGAGCCATTGATTCTACTGCATGGATTTGGTAGAACACTAGTGGACTGGAAACCCTATATACCTGAATTTTCAAAAAGGTATCATGTAATTGCTTGGGACATGAGAGGACATGGTAGATCAACAAATCCCGACACGAGCAAAACTTTTCTTCACACCACAGCCGCAAAAGATTTGGTTGCATTCGTAGAACAACTTAATCTAAAAAAAGTAAAGGCTATTGGACATAGTTCAGGAGGTATAACCATGCTATATGCTGCATTCAAAGAGCCAAATATGTTTGAAGCCATTGTTCCGATAAGTGCACAAATCTACTTCAGTGCACAAGTTCGTGAGTTTATAAAAAATAACGCAATACCTGAAGCTTATTATGAATTCAATGAACTTGAAAAACAGCATGGCGAAATCAAAGGAAGGTTAATTGCTAGTCAGTTTTATCATTTTCAAGAACTCTACGGTGATCCTTCCATCACTATCGCCCAACTTAACACTATCACAGCTAGAACACTCGTAATTCATGGTGACAATGATTTTGTGCCTGTTACACAAGCCTGGGAAATATATAGGAGCATTCCGAATGCTCATCTTTGGATTGTACCAAACGGTTGGCATATGCCTCATATTGGTGATGCGAATGGAACTGATTTTATCAGAAAGACATCGGAATTTCTAGAAGGTGATTGGAGCAAAGAGCGTTGACAATATTTTGATATTTATTGGCCGTTAATAAAAAAAACAGTGCTTAACAAAATTAATATAAAAAAGCTAATAAGTCCTAAATCTATGGCTTCTTGCTTATTTGCAAAAGACCGCCAAATCTTTGAATTGGCACATTTGATAGAAGAAAATAAAAGAAACCAAATCAACGATTTGGCTACAAGGTATGCGAGCGGCACAGCTATTAAGTCGCACTACTTAAAGCCCAATCGTTATAGGCAACATGTGCCGAAAGTACGCTGACGAAAACAATTTGAAAAATGATTTGTTAAGAAAAAAAATATTCAACCCGGTTTAAGCATTGGAGAATCGTAATGAGTTTTAAAGTGGAATAAATCATACATTTAAACGAGATTAGCATAGCGGTTTACCCTGAGCTTTTTGTCGTAGGGTTCTGATGATTGAGTTTAAATGTGTTTACGAACTCATTTGAAGCAATTTAGCTACGGTCCCGATAAAATCGGGAGATTGCCTATGGCATTATGCGGGTTAAAAAGAATAGGTTTGATAGATTTTGAAGAAAAATTTTAAATTATAGGTATTGAAAGTTAATGAATGATGAACCTTAGTCAACAATAAGCAAAAGACCTTGAAATGAAAAGAGAATGTATAAATCCGAAAACGTTATTTGATTCTAGGCAATATGGATTTTCCCAAGTTGTAGTAACAAACCCTGGGAAAATGGTATTTATATCTGGACAGGTTGCGTGGGATAAAAACTTAAAAATTGTTGGTAAAAATGACCTGGCCAAACAAACTGAAAAATCAATTGAGAACCTTAGGATTGCAGTGGAATCGGCTGGTGGTAATTTAGAAGATATAGTAATGTTAAGAATTTATAAGGTAAACTACCAAAGTGGTGATGGTTTAATAATAAGCCAAGTTTTAAGAAATAATTTTGGAACACAAAACCCTCCATCAAGTACATGGATAAATGTAAAAGGATTGGCAAACGAAGAATTCATGATAGAAATAGAAGCTCAGGCAATTATTTGAAGGTTTAATAAATTTGTAGAGAAGCATTTTTTTTTGAGAAAACTTTAAATGAAAGAAATAGTATAAAAAATAAAACGGAAGCTAGTCCAGTAGATAAGGGGAGTTTCCCCCCTTACCTCTCACAAACAGTTCCGCGACGCGTAGTCCGAGACGCGTAGTCCGCGACGCGTAGTCCGAGACGCTTAGTCCGAGACGCGTAGTCCGAGACACGTAGTCGTAAACCTCTCGATTCATACGGCTCTTGATGTACGATCTTGGATTTAAGTTCTTCCAAACTTGTATCCCAGCTACCAATGTAAACATCATTAAGTATGGTAGTTTTATTTTTGGACGGGAGGAAAAAAAGAATATCAACAAATAATGCGGTAAGCTTTCACAAAAAAGCTTTAGTTTGAACCCTAAAAGATACTAAAACGAAAGAAAGTCTTATGGAAAACCATAAAATGAAAGCTTCAACCAGAGAACAGCTGAAGAAAACAAGTACACCTACCATAGCGTCGATTTTATTCAAACTCGGTTTAAAATTTCAATTCATTCAAGACGTCAGACCATTGTCTGCCCTCAAAGAAAATATGGTGGGAGAAGCTTTTACTTTAAGATATATTCCAGCAAGGGAGGATTTAAATGAGATGTCGGTTTTTAGAGATCCTAAGCATCCGCAGCGGGTAGCCATAGAAACCTGCCCGGAGGGAGCCGTATTGATCATGGATAGCCGTAAGTCTGCTAGAGCGGCATCAGCTGGTTCCATATTAATTACGAGACTCATGGTGCGTGGAGCCGCAGGAGTGGTAACCGATGGCGGATTTAGAGATTCCCAGATTATTGCCAATTTAGATTTCCCTTCCTTCCATAAAGCACCTTCCGCACCTACTAATTTGACCTTAAATCAGGCATTAGATATCAATGTTCCTATTGGCTGTGGCAATGTAGCCGTTTTTCCAGGTGACGTCATTGTGGGCGATGCTGATGGCGTTATGGTCATTCCCGCAAATTTGGCTGATACCGTTGCCGAGCAAGCAAAAAGTATGGAATTATATGAGGAATTTGTCACAGAACGAGTCTTAGCAGGAGACACTATTATTGGACTTTACCCTATGACCTCAGAAGAAGTTTCTAAAAAGTTTGAGGCATGGAAGTTTAATAAATAAGGATATTATTGCTGTAAAAAAGGCTATTTAACGCTAAAAACGATTCATTTCAAATATATTTTATACCATCCTTTTTGAGCGTTAGGGCATAGAGAAAGTACGATACATAATTTACCCTTACAATATTGCACAAATAGTTATTATAAAAGCCTTCCAATTTCGTCATACCGCCAAAGAATTTTACGCAACCAGAAAGGTGTCTGACGAGCCAATCAATTACACTCTTCACACAGCACATTTATCTCCTAGCTCCATTGACAAGTGGCCATGGCATTTCATCGTTGGAATTGCCTAATCCTATTGGTACACTAGTTTGAATGGGTATGAGTGCCACTGCCATTCCTAAAAAAACTATATCATTTCTGGATGTTTCTCCACTACCGAAACGCCCCATTGGGCAATAGATTGAACGACAGGAATCAATGTTTTTCCAAAATCCGTTAGCGAATACTCTACTTTCAGCGGCGGTTTTAAAGTAAAGACTTTCCGCTCTATTATGCCATCCTCTTCTAAGGTTTTTAACTGCAAACTTAAGGTACGTTCCGTTACCGTAGGCATTTCTTTCCTAAGCTCGTTATAACGAAGTTTCCCGTCTATCAAATGAAATAGAATCACTGTTTTCCACTTTCCACCAATCATGCCCATGGTTAAGCTGGCACAGCAAGGGTATTCTTTTCCTTTAAAATTGTACATGATTCTACCGATTGATTCAACTATCCTTTTTGACCGTTATTGCGAAGATAAAATACTATACTTAGTTTTGCAACTATAATATTTATAGTATTGTTTTAGTAGGTAAGAAAGCGTCACTACACCCTATAGATAAGAAAGAGCTAAATGGGTTTGACCTATCATCCTAATAAAATAAAGACATGAGTAAATCGATATTAATTACAGGAAGCACAGACGGCATCGGAAAACTAGCCGCAATAAAACTGGCAAAAGACGGCCACCAGATTTATCTGCATGGCAGAAATTCTGAGAAACTGGATATGGTTATTTCTGAAATCAAAACATTGAGCAATAATGAAAACATTAAAGGCTTTGTAGCAGATTTCTCTGATTTGTCTGCTGTCAAAATGATGGCAACTCAGGTAAAAGAAGAAATTTCAAAACTAGATGTCCTCATCAATAATGCTGGCGTTTTCACTAGCCCAATTCATAAAACCAAAGATGGTTTAGACATCCGTTTTGCGGTCAATTACTTGGCCCCTTATATTTTAACGGAAGCCTTATTACCGCTACTTCAAGCGGGCTCAAACCCACGCATTATCAATTTGAGTTCGGCAGCACAAGCTCTGGTTTCAATGCGAGCACTTTCTGGGCAAAGCGAGATTCCTGCTCAGGGTTCTTATGCACAAAGCAAACTGGCTCTCACCATGTGGAGTTTTGATCTGGCAAAAAAGGAACCCGGAATCGTGGTAATTGCGGTAAATCCAGGTTCTCTACTAAACACGAATATGGTAAGAGAGGCCTATGGAAATCATTGGTCACCGGCCGACAAAGGTGCTAACATCTTATATGACTTGGCCGTTTCAGCGGAATATAAAGCATCTTCTGGCCAATACTTTGATAATGACAAGGGTGAAGAAAAGGGACTTTTCGGAAAGGCACACCCAGACGCTTATGATAATCAGGCTATAAAAAGACTGTTGAATGCTACAATGGCCATCATCTAAAATTGAACCCAGGTTTTGCATTGGGGAATCGTAATGAGTTGTCAAAGTGTAATAAATCAGGCATATAAACGAGATTAGCTTAGCGGTTTACCTTGAGCTTACCGATGAACGCAATTTAGCTACGCTCCCGATAAAATCGGGAGATTTTCTAAGGCAAACTATTCATGATATATCATCCGATATTTAAGTTGTTTATATAACTTCTTCAACATTTTTTTATGGTTACCTTCTGGCAATAAATCCATAATAAACTCCAAATGTTCTGCTTCACCTAAAACGTGCTTCATGTTGGCATAATTATCAACGGAATGTATCAAACATTCACTATATCTCGGCAAATATGTTTCTGGCGTTTTATCTTCATAAAGCATTTGGCAAAGGAGTATTTTAGCTGTTGCGTTCTGTCTGTAGTAATTATCAAAACTCTTCTTATCTTTTTCTAATTCTTTTAAAACCCACCCAAAATAACTTTTGAAAGACTGTTTCTTGGTGTTTAAAACTGGTTTTATTTCTTGAAAATCTTTATTTCCATTTAGAAAATAATTTGCAATCAAATAATTACTTAATGGATAAATAGTATCCACTAACTTTTGTTCTTTGATTATTTCATAGGACTTAAGGAAACTATCTTTCATTTGTTTTAGATAAGTCGACCTCTTTGAGCCATCAATAATGGCAGCTCTTTTATTGGCAGAACCTATTAAAGCTAGCCTTTCTGAAGTCTCACCAATTTGTTTTATTAACTCTAAATCTCCTAGTAATTTTTCTAATTGGAGATTCTCAAATTGATTATTTTCCTTAAAATCCCTCACCATTTGTTTACTTGTCAAACTGAAAAATTGTTCAAGAGCACTTACAGAGAAAGTAGCTCTTTCCTTTTTCCTAAGAGAAGATAGTAACTCAATAGCCTCTTTGTATTCTCCAATTTCCGTCAAAATAAAAGCATACAATTCTAATATTTCAGCAGAATCAAAATCAGCTTCAACGACAGTTTTTTTGATTTCATTCAGTTGTTTTAAGGTGTTGTCGATATTGACTTTTTGACCTTTGATTTTAGAAAGTAAGTTTTCCAAATCAACTATGGCTTGGCTTTCCATGACGTAAGTCTTTTTCTCATCAAAATTGGGATTTTCATTCACCAATTTATAGTAGTGGTCACCATAGCATTGATATGCCCCCCAAGTAGTAGAATTTGGGTTATAATCATAGCATTTTTTCCTGGCTTTCGTGGTGGCAAGACCAAAATCAAACCCTTCAAGTAGTAGTTTATATAATTCATTGGCATAAACTTTGGCCGCTCCATCATTTACGGCCCATCCAGCCACTACCACAGCTTTAACCCCCATTCTTATTAATTGTGGGCCTATGTTTGAAGCTAACTTATTCCGATGTTTTACCATCTCCGAATCTTCATTCAATGCACCCGAATAACAACAGTTTATAAAAACAAATTCTGGAATATTTGGAAGTTGTTCAATCATCCCCGGTGTAAGAATTATTCCATCGCCAAGCACCACACCTGATTTATCATCATTGTAAATTCCATGAGCTGCGATATGAATCACTTTATAATTTTCAGAAAACAGTTCTTTTATGATATTCCCGGCATCCTTAAACAAGAGCATATTTATATTATAATCCCTTTTCTCCAGCAGTGAAGCTACATCAATAGCTTCCAGTTCTGCAGCAGGTAGCTGTGAAAAACCGTCATTACTATAATCTGGATTGCCAATTATTATGGCTTTTGTTGCCGTTACTATTTCTGGGTTTTCACGGTATTCGTTCGTTGTTAATTGACGAACTAAACCTGTATTGATAAAGGTCGGTTGCTCACTGGTTGTATAGTCATGTAACATTTCCCATGGAAATTGGGCAGCGTATTTGTCCATTCTCCAGACAATATTATTTTGATTTCTAAAAGTGTCTTTAAAGTCATTTGGAATCAATAATTCAAACAAAGTTTTAGACAGCTTTTTGTCCAAACTTTTTTCATGCGAAAATGAATTTGAAAAAACCTCTGCCAATTTCAAATCAATTCTTACTTCCTGTTCTTCTACACGTGCTAAACCGGAGGAGCTTGTAAAAACCAGACCTTTTTTCTCTGAATTTTCGTTAATCAGTTCAGTACTAAATGTATGCCACCAGCTATTTCTATCTGTAACCTGAGTATTTTTCCTACTACCATTTCCTTTTTTAAAACTCTCAACTTCAATATTATAATTATTCACCTCACGTTCCATTCTCTTTAGTATTGCAAATGCCTCTTGAGAAAGGTCCTCATAATAATCTACAATTTCTATATGAGTGATTTCATTCAACCCAATATTCAATATTTCGATTTGTTTATTAGCCTTTTGAGCAGCCGAAACAATAGCTTTGAGGCTATCTCTTAAATTGAGACCAGCAAATGCACTCCCTATAATAATACTGCTTAATTTACTGCTACTGTTTCTTATATCAGTGCTCTCATAATTATCTCTAAAAAAGAAGGCATATCTTAATATTGCTTTACTGATGCTCTCAGATAATAATTGTGAGGTCAGTTTTGATTGAGAACCCATGCCTACGATTAAAGCACCTTTAGGCTGTTTGCTTTTTTGAAAAACAATTTCATTTTCACCAATTTCACCTGGATAAAAACCAACATCATGCCTTTCCTTAAGTTTATTGTCTAGATAATAATTAAGGGCTTTTTCTGCACTATAAAGTCCATCATTCTTAAAATGACCTACCATTATTGGGTATGAAGCAAACCTGAGATCGGCATTAAGCACACTAACTTTTAATTTAGACAATAATGGCTCTACGGAACTTTGACCAGATTTTTCAGAGAAAATATAGTCTAAGATATCATTGTCATCGTCTGTCTCTACCTCTTCAGATATATAAGTATTTTCAATGTTGGTAGACCTTTCAATCGGTGGCAGTTGCGGTAATTTAATCGTTGAATTTCTGCTAAAAATATCTTCCAGAGCATTGAAAATTATCTTTTCATTTGCCAGTTCTCCATGAGTAATACCGCTGTAATATAGATTCCCGCGATGTAAGGCTGTAGGGATACCACTATCCCAGGTGACAGAACCATCACCTCTTAAAGTACTTCTATATCTGATTTTTTTACCTCCAAAAATACTTGATACCTCTTCATAGTCGCAGACGGTTTCATCATAACCCGCTATGTAAAATATCTTACTAAAATCTTCTTTGCTCCATTGCTTCTCAAGCTTTTCCTTTTTATAAATAGCAAAATTATCTAGCTCATTCTGTGATGGTTTAGACATATTTTCGGCACCAACCACCTTTTCAATTTTATCCCAAAATGCTTTAGTTTCAAAAGGCGTGTCATCCAATGGCAATAATTCCATAACACCAGGAAACTTAGAAATCGTAGACATTATTTCAATTTTCTTATGCTTTAAATCTATCAAATTCAATAATTTAACTTTTTTCGCATGTCCGGTAAGTACTTGCATAATAAGATGCGAGCCCTTCCAAGGAGTGCCTAGCATGATAAACTGAGCGGCTTCATTGGATATATAATCATTCCATTCCTCTGGATTTCTAAACATAGCCTCTCTTACTACCAAACCACCCATGGAGTGAGCCACTATCTTGATGGGTTGATTATGTTTTTCTAAATCCTTAATCGTGTCAATTAAATTTTGTGAAGAAACTGACAGAGGCTTTCTCCAATCGAACGGTAAAGTATATACATCATAACCCTTCATAAAATGTCTACAGAAATCCTCATAGAACTTATAGATCAATCCGTCCGCATTTACATTAGTAGCGTTAATATCTAAGTCATCCACCAGCATACCTCTTTTAATACTACTGAAGTTTAGCCAAACTTTATCGCTTGTACTTAAAGTACTACCCATGATGCCGGGCAGTAAAATCAATATGGGCTTTTTACCAGAAACATGAAGGTAAGAAGTGGTTTTGAATGAAATATTGATATCGACGCCACGGTCTAATTCTTCATGTGAAAGTAGTTTAAATAAATGTTTGCTTTCGCTTGGTCTATTTTCTAGTGCAGCTTTAATGGCTTTCCTTGAAATGTCGCTCTTATAATAATTGAAATGATTGGTATCCGTATCTCTTGAAAGAAAGTAGAACATTCCATTTCTTCTTACTAGTCCTTTTTTTGCAGATCTGGTATTGACTACAAAATCATTATCCTCTTTATAGTATAAATTGGTAATCAAAACTAATAATGAGTTTTTTAAAGATCCTCCAAATTTTGCATCACCCGCTATCATATAAATTCTTGATGCCACATATTTATCCCTAGGGTTTCCCACTTTCTGATATTCACCATCTGGCATATGGCACCAGATACCAGGCATTTCATTTGCATTAGACCGATTCTTAACAACCTGTAGAATGAATTCTTTAAGGAATCCGTAAATAGGATTTAGCTTTCCTCCTGCCAGCATCCCAACCGCACCAAGAACGAAATTCAAAAAATGATCTAAACGTCTACTAAGTAAGGTAGTTCCTCCAGCTGCACACGCTACCCTCACATGATTATCTATGGTCAGAAACTTACCGGGTGCTAGATGATTCAATTCCTTTATATCAGCTATCAAATCTCGATACTTGTCAAATACCGATAATTCAGGTGGGTCATACCCTATGACTTTATTATTGTGATTACACCGTGCTAAGGCCTCGCCAACCATTCCTCCTCGAGATTGAGATAAAATATCGATAGTAAGGTTATCGGGAATCAATTTTAGGAAGTCCAGAGCATTCTTAATTGGTGTCTCGGAAGCCGTATAGTGTTCCAATGCCAATACCCTGCCTTCATATAATTCAAATATTTCACTCCACAAATCTCCTTTTAACCCACCGAAACTACCTTGCGTCTTATTAAACAGACCATGAAGAAGCAAAAGGTATTTTCTGCTAGTATCTATTTCTAAAGCATCCAACTTAACGAGCTCCATGCTTTTTGTCACTAAAAAAAGACCTGGATTGGTCATTATTTTTTCATCCAGCTTTTTCACTAGTATTCCTGCAGCAGTACTTGCCGCAGGTTTAAAAAGAAACCTTAAAAAGCGAGGAATGGCTATACCAATGCCTCTTTCGCTTGCGGAATACCCTACTCCATCAAATACAAGATCAAATTCATCTGCAGACCTATCCGTATGATCACCTTTCAATTCTTTAGTGTCTCCAAGATAACCTATCCATTCTATTCCGTCATCGAATTCCAGACATACAATATCGTCGTCATGTGCCTCTACTACTACGACGTTACCCCCATCTCTATTCGCTAGTATTTCATATGATTTTTCAATCTTATATTCACCTATACTCTGAGGAGCTTGTTGAGTATTATCTTGGCCAACGACTTTAATTTTTATAGGGTTGCTCATATCTTATTTATTAAGATTATTTAAAACGTTCAAGTTTTGAACAATAAAGCTAATCCTTAATTAAAAGCTGTCATACGAGAAAAACACCCTATTTTGACAAGGTAATGGAATAGGCAGATCCATCATTACCGTGTGTAAGATGGTAATAACAAAATCAAGAGGTCAAGAATAATGGGCAGGAAACTGAATCTTAATGTAGCTGAAGGAACACGAAGCTTTAAAGCGTCGCTAAAAAAAGGTCTAATTTTGAGAAATAAATGCACATGAAAGTGGAGTTTAATAAACGAACTATAAGACTCATTTCAAATTTTGCCTAGGTATACGAATGGCAGTCAGAAATGAGCCTTATGGTTGTCAGCAATCCAAAGCTTACACTTCGTAAAATACTTTTCGGCATTTCTTTTGAAATCAACTTTCAGAAAACCTCAATAAAAGGTTAAAACATGGAAAACTAATTTACCGCAGCCATACACTCTATCTCCACCTTAACCCCTAGTGGTAACGCTCCTTGTAGGGCACTTCTGGCTGGTTTGTTTTCTGGGAAATATTTGACATAGGCAGCACTCATGGCTCCAAATTCAGACATTTCGGCAAGCATACAGGTGCATTTTATCACTTTATCCATAGAAGAGCCATTGGCTTCTAAAATAGTCTTGATATTTTCCATCGTCTGGACAGTCTCTGCCGCTATACCACCTTCCACTATTGTACCATCTGGCAAAGCCCCTATCTGTCCAGACACATATATGATGTTATCGTATTTTACCGCTTGAGAATAAGGTCTATTTAATTTGGCAAACGCTTCGGTTTGATAATAATCAGCAGTTTCTTGCTCTGTTTCTTGACAAGAAAATAAAAGGACTAAAAAAGGCAGATACAATAATTTCATTTTTATAAAATTTAATTCTAAAACGTATTTTAAACAGTGACTTTACTTAAAGTTTTCAAATAATTCTCATCCACAAAAGCTCCCAAACCATTGCCTTTCGGCATGCTTACTTTCCCATCTTTAGCATAAGTAATACCTCCAATAACCGGATCTTCCTCAAACATAAGTGGCGTATCAAAATCAAAGAATTGAACACTATCACTCACTAAAGCCAGATGAGCTGAAGCCGTAAAACCAATCCTAGATTCTAGAAAACCACCCACCTGAAGACTCAGGTTTGCCTTTTCTGCCAATGCTATAATCTTGAGTGCATTAAATATTCCAGAAGATTTCCCCAATTTGATATTGATTGCATCACAGGCATTTAGTCTTATCAGTCTTTTGGCATCATGATGGTCTAAACAAGACTCATCTGCCATAATAATAATGGGGCTCTGATCTTTCACTTTCGACAGTTCCATAAAGTCCCATCTGGGTATGGGTTCTTCGCAGTGTTGAATATAAAAGGGCTCTAGTGCCTTTAAAGTGGAAATAGCCTCAGAAACACACCAACCTTGGTTGGCATCTATCCTTAACGGAATATCCATTCCTATACTTTCTCTTATGGCTTTGATGCGTTGCACATCCTTTTCTCCACCCTTTCCAAGTTTTACTTTAATAATCTGAAAGCCCCTTTCTTTTATTTTAAGAGCATCGGCCGCCATCTTAGTCGGCTCTCCTATGCTTACCGTATAGTCTGTTAGGAGTGTTTTGTTGTTCTCTCCTCCTAAAAATTGATACAGTGGAAGTTTTGCGGCCTGAGCCGCGATGTCGAAAAGAGCGATATCAAAGGCACTCTTGATGCTGGTATTTCCAAAAATGGTCCTATCCATCTGGCCAGAACACGTTGCTATATCCGTGGGGTCAAGCCCTTTTAAGCCTTTGGCCAAATACTGAGCCACCACAAAACAGGTGTCCATACTTTCACCATTAATCGGTAAAAAGGGACTGCACTCTCCTAGCCCTACCAGCCCTTGATCGGTGTAGATACGCACTATCACATTCTCTGCGTATTCCATAATACCTAAAGAAATCACAAAAGGCTCTATCAGCTTTATAGGTGATTTGAAAATCTCAATTTCGGTTATCTTCATTTTTACTTCTTAACACCATTATACTTTTCCATAATCCCTATTACCCGCTCAATCGGTAAAGATGGCATTTCATGCCCATCCTGCCCTTTAATTGTTTTTGCAGCAAAAAGTGAGTTATAAATAGCCTCTTGAGTGGCCTCTATGGTGGCCAAAAACAAGGGTGTCACGGCATCATTTGTCAAGTATTTATTTTCAGATACGGCAGATGAACTGCTATTAGGTATAAAGTTTTCTTTGGCGGTAGACACCGCTATCACGTAATCTCCACTTCCATTTGAGGCTATCCCTCCTGTCTTAGCCAGTCCCATGATGGCTCTTTTCGCCATTCTTTCTAGATTTCTAGCGTCTACGGGAGCATCTGTCATCACCACTATCATACAGGAGCCGTCTACGTCATAGGTGTAAGCCCTTGGGTAATTGTCTAATTCTTTAGCTATAGGTACCCCATTGAGTTCAAATACCCCACCGAAGTTGGTTTGTACCAAAACGCCTACGGTATACCCTCCTAATTTTTCTGGAATTACCCTAGAGGAAGTACCTATCCCTCCTTTATATTGAAAACAGACCGTTCCTGTTCCTGCACCTATGCTGCCCTCCTCTACCTTTCCAGATTTAGCATTTTCTATGGCACTTAAAACATGGGACTCTTTCACATGTCTGCCTCTTATATCGTTGAGCCAACCATCGTTGGTTTCACCAACCACCGTATTCACAGACCTTACGTTTTCATTTCCTGGCTGAGCCAAGGTATACGAAATTAAGGCATCAGAAGCAGCTGGCACACTCAGTGTGTTAGTCAAAACGATAGGTGTTTCTAGGTTACCGAGTTCTTTTACCTGACTGTAACCCGCTAGTTTCCCATAGCCATTGCCAATATATATGGCCGCAGGGACTTTCCATTGGTAAATATTACCATCATGAGGCATTATGGCGGTAACACCTGTTCTTATGCTATCGCCAATCGCTAAAGTGGTATGCCCTACTTTCACACCAGATACGTCGGTAATGGCATTGTTTTCACCCGGCTTTAAAACACCGACTTCAATACCATAATCTCTCAATCTTTTATTCTGAGAATAACCATCAAAAGAAAACATAGTTAAAACAATTACAAGGGAAGGCAGAATATACTTCTTCATATAGTGCGTTAGGAGTAACAAAAAAAGAACCTCTACAATATAAAGGACAAAAACTTAAAAGTGTTAACGCTAAGTGGCAATTATAGTAATTAAAAAAGTTTGTCCTATTTAAAATAACAAGAATACAATAATGCCGCTTTTTTCAAAATATGCCATTAATGTTATAACCGGCATAAAAAAATCGGCAGAGAAATAATATCTCTGCCGATTCTAACAATAAACCTTAACCCTAAACTATGAAAAAATATGTCTTTAATCTCTTTGAACTGTTGGCCCCTTAACGTTCAACACCTTGAACTCGGTACGCCTGTTTAGTTGATGTTTGTTTTCACTACAATCAACGCCGTCTGCACATCCATTAACCAGCATGGACTCTCCAAAACCGCTGGCTAATAATCTTTCCTCCCCTATCCCTTTCTTTGCTAAATACTCTACTACAGCTTTGGCCCTGCTGTCTGATAACTCTTGGTTGAAGTCTGTACTCGACCTGCTATCTGTATGCGATCTTATCTCGATGGCTAGACTTGGATATTTTTTGAGTATCGGTAAAACCGTGTTATCCAATTCCTTTCTAGCGTCTCTTCGAATTTCTGATTTACCGTAGTTATAGTAAATGTTTTCGATTCTAAATATATCACCTTCAGCAATCATGCCAAGATTTTGTTCATAGGTAACATTATCGTTTCTTTTGGCTTTTACTTTACCTATTTCTTCGGTATTTGTAGCATAATTGTCTTTCACAGCAGATACCACATACTTACCCTTTTTAGTAGGCTGAAACTCGTATTTCCCATCTTTTCCAGTAATTACTGTTTCTGTACTCTCATCTTTTTCGTTGGTCAATACCACCGTTGCTCCGGCTATAGGCTCATTGGTCAATTCGGACCTAATAGTCCCTTTTACCAATGGTAATTTAGAAGACTGTAAATAAATTTTTATCTCCGCTCCAGCGTTTTGTGAAGTGGCCATACTGCCATAACCTACGGCATTGGCCTCGTAACCTTCTTTAAAAGCTTTGAACTCAAATTCTAAACCAGTAGCCATACATATAGTCACTGAACCAGAATTATCCGTAGTAAACAAATCTTGATTAACACCATTTTTTATCAGCCTTACTTCCGCACCCGAAAGAAGCTGATTGGTACCTGCATCGTAAACCAGTACTTTCAGTTCTCTGCACTTTCTACTAAACGCATAAATATTATCATCAGAGTACCCCTTTTTCCTATTGGATGCGAAGAATCCTGAATTTCTATTTCCATCGGTAATTAAACTAAAATCGTCTTTTTCCGAATTAATAGGTGCTCCTAAATTTTCTGGAAGTGTTACAGGTTTATCCTTGTCTAATTCTACAAAAAACACATCTAATCCACCCAAGCCTGCGTGACCATCAGAAGCAAAGTATAAATTGTCAAACTCATCCATAAACGGAAACATCTCGTTTCCTTCGGAATTAATATCACGCCCCAGGTTTACCGGATTACCCCAGTTGCCTTCATTATATTCCACCACATATAAATCTGTACCACCATACCCGCCGGGCATATCAGATACAAAATACATTTTGGTATTGGCCATGTTCAGCGTAGGATGCCCACAAGAATATTCGTCAGAGTTAAATGGCAATTCGTCTATATGATCCCACTTCTTTCCATCAAACTTGGCAGAATATAATTTGAGTTTATTTATCCCCTCTGCACTTTTCTGTGTTTTGTTTCCTAAATGATTATTTCTTGTAAAAATCACTTGTTTCTGGTCACTAAAGAATGTCACCGGCCCTTCGTGATACTTGGAATTCAATTTCTTACTAAATACCTCTAAATCCTCTAAGGCTGCCAATTCACCACTTTTTTTGCTACTTGATAGCGATGCGGTGGGCTTATCACCCCAATTCACAGATAGAGAAGTGGTATCTGGATATTGAAAAAGATCTAAAAAAGGAGTTTGGCTGTTCATAAACACCCGCTTAATAAAAGTGTCTTCCTCTCTAGCCGATACAAAAACCAAACCCTTGCCAAAATACATCGGACTAAAATCTGCCTGTCTTGAGTTAATGGCATCCAAATATTTAATTCTGTACAAGGAAGAATCTCTAGCAAAATTTGACCTATCCATATAAGCCACTGTAAAGTTCTTGGCCCTTAAGTCGGTAGTTTGTCGCTCTCCATACATAGAATAGTATTTCTGAGACTCACGATATTTAGAGTTACTAGCCAATACTTGTGCGAAGTATAAGTACTCTTTGCTATCTAAAACGCTTTCATGATTTTTAAAAAGACTTCTATAGACCCGCTCCGCATTGGTATGGTCTTGAAGCTTTTTATAACAAAAAGCTAACTTAGACAATGCTTCTGCCAGGTCTTGGTCATTGGCTTTAGCACTTTCTACAAAAGCCTCATAATGCTTTACGGCTTCCACATAACTTAATCTCTCGAAGTCACGGTTTCCCGCCTTCAAACTGGCTTGCGAAAATGACTGTAAAACTATTAGAGTAAAGAGGGTTAATAGTCCAGCACATTTTTTAAACATGGACATTTTTATATTCATTTTCCTTATTAGGATTTGCACACTAATAAGTTACCAAAAGCCATGCCAAAACATTTCTGAAGAATTCAGAATGCTTGAAATTGAAGCTATTTCAGCGTAAAAACTACCTCTAATATAGTTTCAGAAGATTTTTCGATTTTAAATTTTTCTGAGATTCTATGTCCCACCAGCCATACAATTTCATTTCCAGAGCATAAAACCAAGGTCTTTTCCTTATCATAAACGGGTACTTTCTGATTGATAAGATAATCGGAGACACGCTTATTGCCTTTCATGCCAAAGGGCTGAAAAATGTCGCCATTCCTCCAATTTCTTAACACTAAGGGGAACCTCAATTTTTGGGCATTTAAAAAAGCTTTATTGACATTTTTCAACGCCTCTAGCCCAGGAAAACCCTCAACTTCTTTGAAATTCAATTGACCAAATGCAAAACTTATTTCCGTCAGATCTTTCTCTATACGTAAGTCTACCTCCGTATTTAAAACCACAGGTGTTATCAATACTTTATCTCTATCAAACAATAAGCGGTGTGTTGAACTCAAAAATTGACGCCCAGAATGATACTGCTCCTCTTCAAAAATGGAAAGAACACTGGCATAATTAAAGTTCAATTCCTCTAACCAGAACTCCACTAAAGTCCTGCTAGAACCTTCAAAAAAAACCTTTTGGGATATCTCAAAATCAGGGCCATTGCTTTTAACACTTTGTTCTTTAAAAATTACCAATTGACTTTTTATGAAATCCAGTGCGTGATTTACCCTAGCACTCGTATGAGAAAAATTTTCTATCAGTTTGGGGTTCAATTTCTCTAAAAGTGGGACCACTTGGTGTCGAACAAAGTTCCTATGGTATTTATCCGACGAGTTTGAACTGTCTTCTCTCCATGGTATATGATGCTCTTTTGCAAAGGCTAATAATTCCTCTTTTCGAGCAAAAAGAATCGGTCTTATTAGATTTTTACTTTTAGGTAAAATTCCTTTTAAACCATTTATTCCTGTACCTCGTGTAAGGTTTAAAAGTGCGGTTTCTAAAGAATCACTGGCGTGATGAGCAGTCGCTACAAAATCCAAATTATGTTTCACAAGCAAACTATCAAACCAAGGATACCTTAAAACTCTAGCGGCCATTTGTGTTGAAATTTTCTCCTCACTGGCTACTTTCAAGGTTTCAAATTGAATAGTTTCAAAAACCAAACCCCTTTCTTGGCAATAGTTTCTTATCATACTTTCATCCCCTTCAGATGCCTCTCCCCTTAAAGAAAAGTTGCAATGAGCCACTACTATTCTATAGGATGTAGATTCAAATAAACGAAGCATGACCATAGAGTCTACTCCACCACTAACAGCCAATAGAATACCCGATTCTTCGGTAACATTTACTGTTTTCTTAAGGTATGTTAAAAAGGCAATATCCAATCTTTTATAGGCCATAATGCCACAAAAATACGCTAATTTTGCCCCGTAATTTTAACAAACAGTGTTCTTGAAACCTCTTCAATATATTCTTCTACTGCTGCCACTCCTTATATCCATAAAGGTTACGGCACAAAAGCCACTTAACCCTACAGTTGACAGAGGGCCAAAATCAAGAATTGAGCTTATTAAAGCCGACTCACTGGTAGTCAATTCTGGAGAGAGTGAAATCAGGACATTTTATGGAGATGTTAAGTTTTTTCATAGGGGGGTTTATCTGAGTTGTAAAAAAGCCATTCATAATTCTGGCTCCAATAACTTGGTGGCTTATGGTAAGATCAGAATCAACCAAGGAGATACCTTAACCATCACAGGAGATACGCTTTACTACGATGGTGACACTAGATTTGCCAGAATTCATGGAAAACGAGTAATCATGACTGATGACGACATGACGCTAGAATCCACCAGAATGAACTACAATCTTAATACCGATTTAGCTTATTATTCTACACCTGGAATTATTCATCAGGATTCCGTACAGTTGACCAGCAAAACAGGTTTCTATAACACCCAATCAAAGATTTTCAATTACTACGGCGACGTAGAAATATTACACCCCGATTTTACACTTTGTACAGATACGCTCGATTATAACAGTAACACGAAAAGGGCCGATTTCAACTCCTATACCACCATTAACTCACCAGACGGAATTCTTTCAGCCAACAAGGGTTATTATTTTACAGACACCAAAAAGTCTAAATTTTACGGTAGGTCTTTGGTAGAAAACGAAGAATACACTTTAGCAGCAGACACGCTAGACTTTAACATGACCACCGAAGAGGGTTTTGGCGTTGGAAATGTAGCCTTTTTTAGTAAAAAGGATAGTCTCTATTTAAATGGAGATTATGGCGAGAAACTTTCATCAAAAGGTATCACTAAAATGATAGGGAATACCCTAATGAGATCCATTAGTTCTGGTGATACTCTTTTCTTAAGGGCAGATTTTATTTATGCGTATCAAAACATAGCAGATGTTTATCCATTGGTATCCACCGACACGACACTTTCAGACAGTCTTAAAAATCTCGATTTACTGACGGATAGATTGCAAATTTCGAAAGACAGTGTTTTTGTAGGAGAAATAAATCCTATCCCCGGTACACCCACCGCCCTAGAAATTTCCGATTCGCTTACTATAAATGTGACCCGTAAAGATTCTTTAGCTATAAAAGAACCCGAAAGCGAAGTAGATAAAATACAATTTATCATAGCTCATGGTACGGTCAAAATCTTTAGAGAAGATTTCCAATCCACCTGCGACTCTTTAAATTATAACCTGCTAGATTCTGTCATTACGTTTATTGGTAATCCGATGATTTGGAGTGGTGATAACCAGCTGGAAGGAGATACAATCACCACGATTATGGTTCATAACAAAATCAAGCGTATGTTTTTAAACCAAAACAGCTTTGTAATTGCTCAGGATTCGGTAAAAAACTTTAATCAAATTAAAGGCCGCCAAATTGTTGCTCTTTTTGACGATAACAGCAGTATTAGACAGGTGGAAGTGGATGGTAACGGTGAAAGCATTTACTATGCCCTAGATGATTATAATAAGCTTATAGGAATAAACCGGGTGCAATGCAGTAAAATGCGATTATCATTTATAGAGAAAAAAGTTAAAAGGATATCCTTTATGGGGAGTCCAGAATCAAAGCTTATTCCTCCATTTGAAATAAAAGAGGGCCAGAATAAACTGCTTAATTTTTCATGGGATATCAACTTAAAACCTACTAAAAAAGAGGTTCTTGGCTCAAATTTTGCTGATAGTTCTATGGATAAGCGTCAAGAAATTGAAGAAGGGAACTCCATATTTTAAGATTTATTGTTAAAAAAGTAAAAAAAACAGTCTCCGAACAACCTTTTTACAGTTTTCTACGTCTATTAGACAAACATTGAAATATTATTGTATATTTTTGTTAAAACTAATTATTACTGAATGATTTAAGATTTACAAAGGAAATGCTAAACTCACGTAAAATATTGTTTTCCTTCTTGGCATTTTTGCTCACAGCATCTATAGCCATAGCTCAAGTGCAGGGCAGTAAGTCCAGACTTGATATTGGAAAAAATGCGAATCCTAGTAAAGTTTCTACTAAGCCAGTAAGTAATTATATTAGTAAAGTAAACTTACCCTCTGAGATTTCCGTAAACAGTAACTCTGTCATTAACGAATTTTATAAAGATCTATTATTGAAAAACAGTAATAAAGTGGTAACACCTAAAGTAGTGTATGTCACGGAAAGTGTTTTGAAAGAAAAGCTTTTTATTGATGAAGATATTAACATATCAAACATCTATCCTAATCCTGCAAATGACATTGCTCATTTAGACTACAAACTAAATAGTTCAAGAAAAAACGCCAAGGTTTCGTTTTATAATATATTGGGCGGCTCTGTGGCTGACTACAATTTAGATTCATATGACAATTCCCTAACCATACATACAAGGTCTTGGGATAATGGCGTTTACTTTTACCAACTCATTATAGATGGCAAAAAAGTGGCTACCAAAAAACTTCTTGTAAGACATAACTAATCTGTTAATTCTCCTTAAAATCTCGAGTAAACGTAATTATAAGAATTATAATCCGTTTCACTATCGACGCCTTTTATTACCTTTGCCGAATGAATTTCAAAAACCTTCTGAAACCGCTACTTTTCTTTACTATCCTAGGTTTATTTACCGCTTGTAACAGACAATTTACTCAGTTACAAAAGTCAGGAACTACAGATAGCAAATATAAAGCAGCCATCAAATACTATAACGAAGCAGATTACTTCCATGCTGGATTATTATTCGATGAAATTATCCCATTATTAAAAGGAGATTCTACCGCGGAAAAATCTCAGTTTTATAACGCCTACTGCAACTATTACCAAAGTCAGCATCAATTAAGCTCTTATCTTTTTAAGACCTTTTATGCTACCTATGCCAATAGTCCTTATGCGGAAGAGGCCTTTTATATGTATGCTTATTCTATGTTTAAAGACGCTCCAGCCTATAACCTAGACCAAGAGAGCACACTTACAGCGATAGACGCCTTACAAACATTTATTAATACTTTCCCGAAAAGTAAGTACGCAGAAAGTTGTAGTCAAAACCTCATTGACCTTAGAGAGCGACTGGAGAGGAAAGCTTACGAGAAAGCGGTGCTTTATTATAATACAAGTGGTGTAACCATAGCAAATTATAAGGCCGCTGTCGTTACAATTGATAATTTCAGGAGAGAATTTCCAGATTCGAGATATAACGAGGAATTGGGTTACATTCAAATTAAATCACAATTTGAATTGGCTGAAAATTCTTTTTTCATAAGACAGCATGAGCGTTACGCAAAGGCTATCACGCTACACGAAGTTTTTGTGGACCAATACCCCTCTAGTAACTACAATAAAGAGTTAGCAGGCATCTACAAAGAAGCTCAGACGGAACTAGCTAAAATAATCAAACAAGAAGCTGAGATAGAGAAACTTAAAGCCGAAGAGTTAGAAAGACGCATAAAAGCAGCAGCCCAAGCCAAAGAAGAAGCTATTCTAGGCAAAAATTAAACAATATTGCCTAAGACATCTGCAATAAAAAGTGTACATTTGCAAATCATTTTAAAATTAAAAAACCAAAAGATGGCAGTTAATCCTTCAATTATTACAAGAGATACCGACAAATTGGCGGCCAAAACTAATAATATTTATAAGTCTGTTTACATCGCTTCTCAAAGAGCTAGACAGATTGCGGTGAAAACAAAAGATGAATTAACGTCTAAATTGGCGGAATTTGCCTCTACTGTAGATAATCTGGAAGAGATTTTTGAAAATAGAGAGCAGATTGAAATTTCTAAGTTCTATGAGCGTCAGCCTAAGCCTACGAGCATGTCTTTAGAAGAATTCGAAAACGACGAAGTTATATTCAGAGATAAAACAGAAAGTTCTTCTAGCTTAACTGAGCAAGCCTAGTTCTATCATCGCATTAAGGTTATATTAAAAAGCCCGTTAAAATTAAATTTTAACGGGCTTTTTCGTGTGTCTTAAAATCCCACAGAGTTCATAGTATAGTGCACTGCTATGCGTTTTTCGCTAAATATTAGACAAAAATAAAACCCTAATCGGGTTTTATTTCTTTTGTGCTTTTGGAGCTATAATAATGGTCAATCTCTTACCTTCAAGTTTTGGTGGAGCTTCTGCTTTACCAAATTCCTCTACAGACTCTAGAAACCTTCCTATCAACTCATACCCTCTATCCTTAAAAACTATTTGCCTTCCTACGAAGTGAACAAAAGCTTTAACCTTAGAGCCCTCCTGAAGGAAGTTCTGAGCATGCTTCAATTTAAAATCAAAATCATGGTCGTCCGTATTAGGACCGAATCTAATTTCCTTTATTACAGTTTTCTGCTGCTTGGCTTTTAATTCCTTTTGCTTCTTTTTCTGCTCATATTTGAATTTAGAATAATCTAATACTCTACAAACTGGAGGCTTTGAATTAGGTACAATCTCAATTAAATCTAAACCTTGCTCTCTGGCTAGTTCCCTGGCTTTATCTATTGGGTATACGCCCTGTTCTATGTTTTCTCCTACTAACCTAACTTCCGGTACACGGATACGTTCATTAATACGGTGGAGTTCTTCTTGCCTTACAGGTCTTCTAAAATTTTTCTTAAAGTGTTTTGCCATTCAGCAGTATATATAATTGAGATTTAATATTTAAACGGAGAAACCCTCCGTTTCCTAAAATTGCTTAAATTTTACCAAAAATAGGCTTTGTGTTACTTTGCACCAAACTTAGGAATATTTTTATTTATTTCTATTTTGGCATAAGCTGCAAATTCCTCTACAGTCATCTGTCCCATATCACCTTCGCCTTTCTTTCTTACAGAGACTTTTCCTTCCTCTTGTTCCTTCTCTCCTACTATGAGCATCAAAGGAATCTTGTTGATTTCTGCATCTCTAATCTTACGTCCTATCTTCTCGTCTCTATGATCTACATATCCACGAAAATCGTGTTCTTGTAAGTCTAAATAAAGCTCATTGGCATAATCCTCATACTTTTCAGAAATCGGTAATATGGCAATTTGCTCCGGAGAAAGCCAAAGCGGAAAGTTTCCTGCAGTGTTTTCAATCAAAATAGCAATAAATCGCTCCATGGAGCCAAAAGGTGCTCTGTGAATCATAACTGGTCTGTGCTTCTGATTATCAGAGCCCACATATTCCAACTCGAATCTATTAGGTAACTGATAATCTACTTGTATAGTTCCAAGTTGCCATTTACGACCCAAAGCATCTTTTACCATAAAATCCAATTTAGGGCCATAAAAAGCGGCTTCACCATATTCTATAACCGTGTCAAGTTCTTTCTCGCCAGCGGCGTTAATAATGGCCTGTTCTGCCCTATCCCAGTCCTCATCACTTCCTATATACTTACTTCTGTCTTCCTGACTTCTTAATGAAATCTGAGCACTATAGTCATCAAAGCCCAAAGACTTAAAAACATAGAGAACCAAGTCTATCACTTTTTTAAATTCTTCTTCTACCTGATGGTTGGCACAGAAAATATGAGCATCATCTTGCGTAAAACCTCTAACTCTGGTTAAACCATGTAACTCACCTGATTGCTCATAACGGTAAACCGTTCCAAATTCTGCCAACCTCAATGGTAAATCCTTATAACTTCGAGGTCTAGTTTTGAAAATTTCACAGTGATGCGGACAGTTCATAGGTTTAAGCATGAACTCCTCTCCTTCTTCTGGTGTCTTTATCGGTTGAAAAGAATCTTCTCCGTATTTTTCCCAGTGACCAGATGTTTCGTAAAGCTTTTTGCTACCAATATGAGGGGTTACCACCGGTAAGTATCCAGCCTTAAGCTGAGCTTTCTTTAGGAAGTTTTCAAGACGCTCTCTTAACATAGCACCTTTAGGAAGCCATAAAGGCAAACCTTTACCTACTTTCTCAGAAAACGCAAAAAGATCTAACTCTTGCCCTAGCTTCCTATGGTCTCTTTTTTTAGCTTCCTCCATCATAGTGAGGTACTCTTTCAACTCTCCTTGCTTAGGAAAAGTAATACCATAAATACGGGTAAGTTGCTTCTTAGATTGGTCACCCTTAAAAAAAGCACCTGCCACATTCGTAATTTTGGCAGCTTTAATAAAACCCGTGTTTGGAATATGCGGTCCTCTACATAAATCAGTAAAGTTACCTTGCTTATAGAACGTAATATTACCGTCTTCTAGACCTTCTAATAAGTCTAGCTTATATTCATCATTTTTCTCTTGGAAATAAGCTATAGCGTCAGCTTTTGTCATCGGAATGCGTTCAAACTCATTCTTTTGTCTAGCCAATTCAATCATTTTATCCTCTATTTTTCCAAAATCATTAGAAGAAATAGCCTGCTCTCCAGCATCCACATCATAATAGAAGCCGTTTTCAACGGGTGGCCCTATCCAAAACTTAATACCAGGATAAAGCTCTTCTAAGGCCTCCGCCATAAGGTGAGCAGACGAGTGCCAAAAAGTTGACTTCCCGTCTGTGTCTTTCCATGTCAACAACTGAACCTTGGCGTCCGTAGATATGGGTCTATTGGCATCCCAAACTTCTCCATTAACCTTAGCCGACAGCACATTTCTGGCTAAACCTTCCGAAATAGAAAGAGCTACATCCATGGCTGTAACTCCTTGTTCAAACGCTCTTACACTCCCGTCTGGCAGCGAAATATTAATCATAAATCTGTTATTATATTCCTGTAGAACGATACTCTCGCTCAATTAAATTCGTAATTCTATCAAAGGCCGCCTTCACTTCCTCATCCTGGGGGAAAACCTTTTGGGCTTTTAAATACAATTCTTGTGCCTCTTTATTTCTGTACAATCGTTCTAGACAATATCCCGCACGAAGGTAAATATTTTTTTTCTTGGAAGATTTATCTATCTCCAGTTTAAAGCTTTCATAAGCTTTGGTAAAATTGCCATTTTTCATATTGATATCACCTATATCTTCATTCACAAAAGAAGCAGAAGGTGAAATGGTCAATATTTCATCATAGATTTTCAATGCACTATCCTGTTTCCCAAGACGCTCCACCACTTTACCTCTATTATATAAGAGCCCAACGTGCGTTTGATTTTTTCTTAAATACTTAAACCCTTTTTCGTTAATTCTACCCGCCGAGTCTAACTTACCCTCCTTTAAATATGCTTTAGCCAAATAGTCATAAGCGTCAGGATTTTCTTCATCTAGGGCCAAAGCCTTATTCAGTAATCGGAATGCAGCATTCAAACTATCATATTTCATCAATAAGCTACCCTTTAGCTGCCAAGCTTGAGCGAACTCCGGCACCATCATTAAGGTCTCATCTATATACTGCTCTGCTAATTTAAGGCTGTCAACCTCAAGATAAAGCTTAGACAGATGCAAATAAAATAGCGGAGACTCCAATCCTGCTCCCGCCGCGATTTCTGCGGTTTGAATGGCTTCTTTTAACAATTTGAGGTTATACTGAATTTCAGATTTCAGGAATATATAATCTTGCCTATTAGGCTCCAAGGTTAAAGCCTGCTCTATATCCTTAAAAGCTTCCGAATTTCTTCCTAGCGAAGCCAGAATCTTTGCTCTTTTATAAAGAGCCTCATCAGAAATGGGATTATTTGTGATAATTTCATTCAGCCTAGCCAAACTTTTGAGCTGCAAAGCGTCAAAGTCCACTTCACCAATTTTGGGCAAAGCCGTGCCATCTCTTTGATTTTTGGCACAGGAAGCGAGTAATAAAACAGTAAAAAATAGAAAATACCGCACTTGAGGTTCTTAGAATGAGCCGTAAAGATCTGAATTTTTTGAATCAAGATAAAGATATTTCAAAAAACCTTTAAACAAAAAGAAGAATTAACCTCCACTCGCTATTTTAGTGAGATAAATGGTCTTTCTAACCTGGGTATATGTGGCTGGAGTATCTCTTTTTCTTTTCCCAAAAAGCCCTCTTTTTGGGGTCTTAGTTTGATTATCATTGACAGACATGGCCTCCATTTTATTTTTACTACCATTCGCTATAAAATAATTACCATACCAGAACTTAACCTCGTTATAAGAGGGCAAAAAGGCTAGATTTTTAGTGGCTTTGGGGTCTCTCACTTCATTTGAAAGTTTATAAAGCAATGGCTTGGTACCTATATTAAAGTTGTTTGCCGCTAAGTCTCCTCTCAAACAATAAGATACTGCACCTTTTTCATTATAGGCCAAAGCTGGCTGAATTTCATTAGAAAGGTTATTGATGTCAATCCTATTAGAACTTAATAGTTCTCCTTCCGGCGTTAACTCCATCACAAAACCCGTAGGATAGTGAAACCCTCTAAAAACCTGCCTGGTCGTAGAATTGCTTCTTTGGTTATAATAACCATACCTATTATTATACCTGCTTCCATAGGCTCCACCGTAGGGAGAAGAATTATAATAGGCATTAGGATTCTGCTCTGTAATAGACTGATATTGAGCCTTTAGAAATACACCTCCAAAGATAATACTATCATCACCCTCTATGGGGGCATTAGAAAGGAAATTATACGACTTTAATATTTCCTGTAAATCCTCAACAGAAAGACTACGATTTCCTTTTAAAAGTGTGGTGAAAGAATAGGTTTTCATACTACCACCTTCGGTCAAATCATAAACATAAATCCCCTTATCACCTAGATTCGATTGATAGGTACCTAAAACCACTTTTTTACCCGACCGCAGTCTTACTAAACTGGCATCCATCGGAAATTTGCCTCCAGTTTGTTTGATATCCTTTTTAAATAAAATTGTTCCGGTGGTGTCTAAAATGGCGTGCGTTATAAAAGCATCCTTAATAAACTCTCCTTTTTTCTTTTTTTCGTTGGCGTACCCCTTCGTTTTTACAGACCAAAGACTTTCAATTTGATTTTTCTCTGGCAAATATTCAAATAAGTTAACAGCCACTTTTCCTGTTATTTCACTTTCTTCTCTTAGTTGACCTATTTCCGTGTCAAAATTATGTGAGAAGAAAGCGGCACCTTTTTCGTTTGCACCAGCCATTAAGACTTTGTTATCCAAAAAAACGTAATCTTGATCCACAAAAAACGCTCTTAATTCAAAACCATCTTGCTTAATGACCCCGCTTTCAAGATTGAATTCAAAAACCTGGTAATACATTCCACTGGTTTCTGAAAAAAGTAAACTAATGTGATTATTGGCTATGGTGTAGGCCTTGGGAGCATCTTCGGCATCAAGGAATATTTCTTTCTCCCAGATCGTGTTTAAATCTGTGTCTAGTCTGAAAACCTTCGCTTTTGTGATGTCGGTTTTTACCATGAGGACTAAGCCCTGCTCTTTTAACGGAATAAGCATCTGCCATGTGGGTCTTCCTACAACCTCTATTTCCACATTTTTCTGTAATTGGGCAAAAAGATTCGTGCAGGATAAGAGTAAAATTAAAAACAGGTATTTCATATATTTTGAAAAACACTTCTATTTATGAAGGAACAAAGATTGCTCAAAAGGTTAATTTTCAGACTTCTCTATGATAATATCGTATGCTTCTTTGGGCACCGGCTGAACAGATAATCTTTGAAGTTTAACTAAAGCAATATCTCTCAAACGATCATCTTCCTTTATTTCTTGTAAAGTAACGCCTCTTTGAAGTTTTTTGACGGGTTCTAGTTCTACCACCACCCATCTATCGTCATCTGTAGTAGGGTCTGGATAATGCTCTTTCACCACTTTGGCTATACCCATTACCTCTTTCCCGGCATTAGAATGATAAAAAAGAACCAAATCATTGACCTGCATGGCTTTCATGTGATTCCTGGCGGCATAATTTCTTACACCATCCCATTTATCTCTACCCAATTTTACAAAATCGTCCCAAGAATAGGTCTCAGGCTCCGTTTTAACCAACCAGTAATTCATATTTGAAAAAATTAATGCTAAATACAATTTAGGAAAACATCGCTAATCTTGACTTAAAACGGTTAAAGCATCACCAATCTTAAAAGAGCCATCTTTTAAGATTTCGCAAGTGATACCTCCATGTCCTCTCATGGCATTATAGCCACCCTTACCAAGGTTTTTCTCCATCCGTGTACAAGGATGGCATAAACCTGTCATTTTTAAAACGGCAGTTCCTAGGCTAAAGGTTGCATCCTTTAGTGCTAAAAGATTTATTCCCGAAACCACCACATTTCTTCTAACTTCTTGCGGATTAATCTCTTCCCTACCCAGCATGCTTCCTACGACCTGTAAATGTTCTTTTTGAATTAGCGTTAGCTGTCTCTTTTTATTTGTCCCCTTGTAGTGGTCTCCTGGCAATCCGCTTAAAACGCTGACATTAACCTCCACCACTTCTTTTAAAGCCACTACCCTTTCTGTTCTAATTCCTATCCATTCAATGAACCCCGGTTGTACAAAATGCTGCATTAAAGATTTTATGTCATCCTTATTATTAAACATCCTTGCTAGTTTATTTTAGGGAGTTTTTCATCCACAGCTTTATGGCCATACTTTTGAATTTTAGTGTAAGATTTACACAATGCTGTTATACCACACGCTCCACATTTGGGAGTACGTGCTAAACAGGTGTACCTTCCATGCAGAATCAACCAATGATGTGCCTTAGGGATAATGTCGTCAGAAAACTCTTTGACTAACTCTTTTTCTACCGTTAAAGGCGTTTTGGCTTTCAGTGAAACCAATCCCAGCCTATGTGATACCCTAAATACATGTGTATCTACGGCCATCGTTGGCATATTATGAATGACAGAAGCAATCACATTAGCCGTTTTTCTTCCCACCCCTGGCAGTCTCACCAGCTCCTCAATGGTTCCTGGCACTACATTATTAAAATCCTGAACTAACATTTTCCCCAAACCCACTAAATGTTTGGCTTTGTTATTTGGATAAGAAATGCTTCTAATCTGATCAAAAACTTCTTCCTGAGAAGCCGCCGCCAAAGCATGTGCATTAGGAAAAACATCAAAAAGATAGGGTGTTACCATATTCACCCTTTTGTCTGTACACTGTGCAGAAAGCACTACAGCTACTATAAGCTCAAAGGGATTAGTGTATTGTAACTCGGTCTCAGGGTTTGGTTGGTTGGTAGAAAAATAATCTATAATGCCTGCGTAGCGTTCTTTTTTTGTCATTTTAAATATAGGGTTTTGAAAGGCGAGCCTTTTGACAATAATAGAGAAGATAATTTAATATCTAGCGAAATACATAGAAGAGGATTCATCCACTAATGAAGTCTGTTTTTGTTATAACAACCATTATCTCACATTCTTTCTTCTATTTCGCTCAAAGTCTTCTAAAACAAAGCCACCTAAACCATCTAAATTAGAATAATAAGCCCTGCCATTATTTACCTTGGTAAAATCTCTTACAAATTGTTTCAAATAAGGGTCTGAGGCAATCATAAAAGTGGTTATAGGAATACTTAGCCTTCTGGCCTGAGCAGCAATGGTTAATGTCTTATTGACAATCTTACGGTCTAAACCGAAAGCATTTTTATAGTAATTGATACCTTCTTTTAGACAGGTAGGCTTACCGTCGGTAATCATGAAAATCTGCTTGTTTTTGGTTTTCCTTCTTCTCAATAAATCCATCGCCAGTTCTAAACCAGCTACGGTATTGGTATGATAGGGTCCTACTTCTAAATATGGAATATCTTTTAATTTAATGGTCCAAGCGTCATTTCCGAAAACCAGGATATCAAGATTATCTTTAGGGTATCTTGTTTTTATTAGCTCTGCCATAGCCAATGCTACTTTTTTAGCCGGAGTTATACGGTCTTCACCATAAAGAATCATGGAATGACTAATGTCAATCATCAAAACCGTAGAGGTATTGAGGTTGGTTTCGGTGTCCATCACCTCTAGATCTTTCTCGGTCAGTCTAAAGTTGTCGCCCAAACCACTATTGACCTGAGCATTTTTCAGACTCTCGGTCATGCTAATTTGCTCTAGACTATCGCCAAACTGAAAAGGTCTTATATCACTACTCTTTTCTCCTCCTTGGCCGGGGAACTTTGATTTATGATTTCCTCCCCCTTTAGTTCTTTTTAGCTTACCAAATATTTCATTTAAACTTCGTTTCCTTATGCTTTGCTCACTCTTAGGTGTCATGGTCATTCCTCCACCTTCCTGCTCCTCTTCCTTGATATAGCCATTGTCTTTCAGGTCCTGAATAAAGTCTGCCATGGCATAGGTGTCGTCTGTAAGATTATACCTACGGTCTAGCTCATTCATATAATTAAGAGCCTCACTCACATCACCAGCAAATATCAAAAGCAGCTGCTGAAAAATATCAAGGAGCTTTTCAAAGTTTGCCCCCCCTTTCATTTCAGGTTTATAATCTGTAAAACGGAATCCCTTCATGCTTATAATTTTATTGCCTGTATAAATGTAAAACCAACGTTACTTATAATAAACACCTCAAAGTTTAAAATGGTTTTTAGACCTCTTCAATAATGCCAAACTAAGACCAAATACGTAGAGAATGGCACGACTATTCATCCCTATAAAAGAAGATTAAGTATATCGAAAAGTAAAGTTCACCCTGAAATATGGTAAAAAAGTGGCCATTTTTCTGAAAACATTTCCGTTTATCGAAAAGTATTGACCGCTTATCGAAAAATGTCACCGTTCACTCACCTATTGCCTCTATATTTGAATTACTAAATCGGGGGCAAAAAAACTTTGATTCCCAATTAAGAGAAAAGAATAAATGCATAAGCTAATCACATTAATTTCTGTACTGAGCTTCATCGCTGTTTCAGCTTTCGCTGGAGACAAAAAAGATGGTGCTTCTACAGAGGCTAATTCAACTGCTTCCATTGCTGTTTCTGACTTCTCTCTGAATAAAATGGAAAACAAGATTAAAATCTCTTGGTTTTCTGTAGAAGGTGCCGACTTCGAAACAATTGAATTAGAAAAAGCCGAGAACATTGAGGAATTCAAAACCATCAAAACGTTGAAAGGTTTTAATTCAAATCAGGCCTTAAGATACATTTCTATTGACACTAACCCGGTAACTGGTCAAAACAATTACAGACTTAAACTAGTAAAGAAAGACGGAAGCTTTACTTACTCTGAAATAATTTCTGTAGGATATCGCGAGGTAAAAAACACACCCGCTGCTCCAACTAAGAAAGTAAATAAAAAAGACACTTTCGGTTTGTCAAAAACTAATTTCCTTAGTAAAACTTTAGTGCTTAACGCTGCTTAAAAAAGATTAAACGCTCGCTATACAAATTGCTTAAAAAACAGAGCCGTGGATGTAAAAACATCTGCGGCTCTTTCTTTGTAAAAACGTTATGAATTAGTTCGTATATACAAAATCATATTTAAACCTGACGAAAGTCATTTTCACACTTCCCCGAAATTCATCCGTTTATCGAAAAGACATAGCCACTCATCGAAAAACAGCCTCCTAGCCTATTTCAGCCTACTATATTTGAATTAGCAAACGGGAAATAAAAAAAAACCCCGACGAACAATGAAAAAGGCAATCACATTAATTTCTGTTTTGAGTTTCATCACTATTTCAGCTTTTGCTGGCGACAGAAAAGATGGTGCTTCTAAAGAGGCTAATTCAACTGCTTCAATTGCTGTTTCTGACTTCTCTCTGAATAAAATGGATGACAAGATTAAAATCTCTTGGTTTTCTGTAGAAGGTACCGACTTCGAAACAATTGAATTAGAAAAAGCCGAGAACATTGAGGAATTCAAAACCATCAAAACTTTGAAAGGTTTTAATTCAAATCAGGCCTTAAGATATATTTCTATTGACACTAACCCAGTAACAGGTGAAAACAACTACAGACTTAAAATGGTGAAGAAAGACGGAAGCTTTTCTTACTCTGAAATAATTTCTGTAGGATACCGCGAGGTAAAAAACACACCTGCTGCCCCAACTAACAATGTAGAGAAAAAAGACACTTTCGGTTTGTCAAAAACTCATTTCCTTAATAACACTTTAATACTTAACGCTGCTTAAAAAAGATTAAACGCTCGCTATACAAATTGCTTAAAAAACGGAGCCGTGGATATAAAAACATCTGCGGCTCTTTCTTTGTGAAAACGTTAGGATTTAGTTCGTATATACAAAATCATATTTAAACCTGACGAAAGTCATTTTCACACTTCCCCGAAATTCATCCGTTTATCGAAAAGACATAGCCACTCATCGAAAAACAGCCTCCTAGCCTATTTCAGCCTACTATATTTGAATCAGCAAACAGGAATCAAAAAAAAACTCCCGACCAAGAATGAAAAAGGCAATCACATTTATTTCTGTTTTAAGTTTCATCACTATTTCAGCTTTTGCTGGCGACGGAAAAGATGGTGCTTCTACAGAGGCTAATACGGCTGCTTCCATAGTTGTTTCTCAATTCTCTCTGAATAAAATGGAAGACAAGATTAAAATATCTTGGTTCTCTGTAGAAGGTACCGACTTCGAAACAATTGAATTAGAAAAAGCCGAGAACATTGAGGAATTCAAAACCATCAAAACTTTGAAAGGTTTTAATTCAAATCAGGCCTTAAGATATATCACTATGGACACTAACCCAGTAACAGGTGAAAACAACTACAGACTTAAAATGGTGAAGAAAGACGGAAGCTTTACTTACTCTGAAGTAATTTCTGTAGGATACCGCGAGGTAAAAAACACACCCGCTGCACCAACTAAGAAAGTAGATAAAAAAGACACTTTCGGTTTGTCAAAAACTCATTTCCTTAATAACACTTTAGTCCTTAACGCAGCTTAATAATAAATCCCCTTTTTTGAATCTTGTTTAAATGAAGAAGCCACGAAATTTTCGTGGCTTCTTTGCTATATAATATTTAATTTTTCCAAAAATTCAGTCCGGCTTCTCCTACTTACCGGAATCACTTTACCTTCGACGATAAGATTACTTTCATCCACATCTTGAATCTTGGACAAATTGACCAAAAAAGAACGATGAACCCTAAAAAAACCATCACCCAACTTCTTATCTAAATCTTTTAGGGTAGAATGCACTATATAAACATTTGACTTGCTATATATCTTTACGTAATCACTTAGGTTCTCTACATAGTTAATATCACCCACCACCAAGCGAATATATTTCTTATCAACCTTAACAAAAATATTCTCGTTTTTAGGCATTCCTTTTGGTCTTTCACTGAACTTCTCTAAGGATAAAACCTTCTGAACAGCACCTTTAAACCGTGTCAGGTTGATAGGCTTTTGTATATAATCTATTATATCATATTGATAAGCCTGAAAAGCATACTCCGCACTAGAGGTAGTCATAATAACCGAAGGAGAAGTGGTTAACCTGTTTAGTAAATCAAAACCACTTAGACCTTTCATTTGAACATCTAACCAAATCAAATCAACCTCCACTGTTTCTAAGAAGAGTAAAGCCTCCTCTGCGGATTCAAAAGACTCTAAGTGATCCAAAGATTCATGGTTTTTGCATAAATGCTCCAATGTCTTTCTAGATAACAAATCATCTTCAACAATAATACTTTTTAGTTTCACTGAATCTTAATAGTTTTTTGAACCGATATACTAATAGCTAGCCTTTTAATCTATTTTCTTCTCCAAAGCTAATAAAAATGCCCATCTTAATGCCACATCTTTCAGATAATCAAATCTACCTGAAGCTCCACCATGACCAAATTCCATATTAGTTTTCAACAAAACAATATTGCCATCCGTTTTTGTATCTCTTAATTTTGCTACCCATTTAGCGGGTTCAAAATACTGCACCTGAGAATCATGCAAGCCAGTAGTAACTAGGATATTTGGATAAGCTTTAGCTTGTATGTTCTCATAGGGAGAGTAACTCTTCATATACTCATAAGCTGCCTTATCGTTGGGGTTGCCCCACTCATCATACTCGTTGGTGGTTAAAGGTATACTCTCATCTAACATGGTGTTTACCACATCCACAAAAGGTACATCGGCTATAAGTCCATGATATAAATCTGGAGCAAGATTAGCCACCGCTCCCATTAAAAGACCTCCTGCAGAACCACCATTGGCATAAAGATGCTCAGAGGAAGTATAACCTTCGGCAATTAAAAACTTTCCACAGTCGATAAAATCATTGAATGTATTCATCTTTTTCATCAACTTTCCATTCAAATACCACTGCCTGCCCATTTCTTGACCACCCCTTATATGGGCTATGGCAAAAGCGAAACCTCTATCTAATAAACTTAATCTAGAACTACTGAAAGATGCGTCCATGCTATAGCCATAGGAACCATAGGCATATTCCAACACAGGCGATTTGCCGTCTTTCTTAAATCCTTTCTTATATACGATGGAAATAGGCACTTTTACGCCGTCTCTGGCCGTAGCATACAATCTTTCTGTAACGTATTCCTCTTTATTATAACCTCCTAGTACCTCTTGCTGCTTCAGTAAAGTCTTTTCTGTAGACAGCATGTCATAATCATAAACAGAGCTCGGAGTAATCATAGAAGTATACCGATACCTTAACAGCTTACTCTCGTAATTTTCATTGGTGCTAATACTGGCATCGTAAGCAGCTTCTTCAAAAGAAATAGAGTGTACTTTACCCGTTTTCAGATCCTGGATACTCAGCTCTGTCAAGCCGTCTTTCCGCTGCTGAACAACTAGAAAATTCTTAAATTCGTCCACTTCTTCAATCAGCACTTTGGCGTCGTGTGCTCTGTATTCTTTCCAATTTTCTTTAGAAGTGGCGTTTAAGGGGGTTGACATCAGTTTGAAGTTTTCCGCTCCATCTGCATTCGTTCTTATAATAAATTTGTCGTCTAAAGCAGAAACACTGTAAAGTACATCCTTTATTCTTGGTTGGAAAACCGCAAAAACATCATTGGCTTTATCTGCATTGATGTACCTAAATTCAGAAGAAAGCGTAGCCATGGAATAAATCCAAACCCATTTCCCATTCTTACTTTTATGAATACCGATATAGTTAGACTTATCTTTCTCTTCGTATACCAAATGGTCTTTAGAAACCCCTGTTCCCAACCTATGTCTGTATATCTTCTCGGAAAGAAGCGTAACTGGATTTTTGGAGGTGTAAAAGAAAGTAAGGTTATCATTGGCCCAAACGGCATCGCCTTCTGTGTTTACTATCTTATCTGACAGCAACTCACCCGTTTCCAAGTTCTTTACATAAATGGTGTATTGCCTTCTGGAAACTTCATCTACCCCAAAAGCCAAAAGCTTATTATCTTCACTAATACTCATGCCGCTTACAGCATAGTAAGCCTTTCCTTCTGCCATGGCATCCACATCCAACAGTATTTCCTCTGGATTTTCCATGGAGTCCTTTCTTCTACAATACTTATAATACTGCTTGCCCTCTTCTGTTCTGGAATAATAGTAATAACCGTTTTTAAGATAAGGTACACTTTCATCCTTCTCCTTAATCTTACTCTTCATTTCAGTAAACAGAGCTTCTTGCACGGCTTCGGTTTTGCTCATTTTTAACTTTAAATAAGCATTCTCTGCTTCCAGATAATTTATCACATGGGTGCTATCAGGTCCCTTGCCAAAAAAGTCATACATCCAGTAATATGGATCTGCCACAGCATCTCCATGAATTGTTCTAATATGTTCTTTTTTATCTGCTATGGGAGCTTTGGCATCAGGCCAGTTGTAAGACATTCTTTCAGGTTTTGGTGTACAGGCTGTTATTGCAGCAAAAATAAGGATGAGGTTTTTCATAAGCTAAAAATCTTTGACTAGTAAATGTCCTCGGTTCAAATAAAACCAAAGTTAACAAATTTAAGGTCTTATTTTAAAGCTACTTTTCTTAATCGGAAATAATTCAAAACACTTCAAAAGAATTGGATAAGGCTTCTTACTTTTAGGAAACGAGATAGCCGCCAGAATGATTAAAAAAGTACTTCTAGCTCTTTTAACCTTACACCAACTCAGTGCTCAAGAAACGTTTGTTTTGCCTGAGCAAGGCTTTCAATCAAGTGACTTAAATCCCTCATCATTATACTTTTACGAGAAAGGCAGCAATCTTAGCTTCGAGAAAATCCAAAAGGAACATTTTGAAACGTTTGCCAAAAACGTTGTGAGCGAACCATTTAAGACAGTTTGGGTAAAGTTTAAATTAGAAAACTCCAGCGATTCAAAAACGATATGTAAACTCAAGCTTTTCGAAGAATGGTGTGAAAAAGTTGAAGTTTACAGCAGACCAATAGCATCAAAGGATTCTTGGAAAATTCAGTTGGCTGGTATGATGTACCCGCTAGATTCGCTGGGAAGTGTGATAAAAAAAGACAAACTAGTTTTACTAAATCGACCAGATCAAGTTGCCATAAGTTTAGAACCACATGAAACTAGGGAGTATTATATAAAGTTCACCAAGGTATATAGACCTTTCCTAAAAATCGATCTGAGGCTTCTTTCTATATTGGAGTCTGCAAATCTACAGGTTAAGGAAAGTAAAGACAATTGGGTAACCGCTGCTTTTATGGCCATGATTGCTGTACTGTCCTTATTCAATCTGCTTTACTTTTTTATACTAAGAGACGAAGCTTATTTGTATTACTCCCTATATGGTTTTTCTGTGATTTTTGCAGCCACTGTTATGGACAAGTACTGCCTTTTTATGTACCAGCTTTTCTATCAAAACAATACTTTTATACAGCCTTGGGTTTACGTATTTGCTGGTGTTTTAAGCCCAGCACTTTACACACAGTTTTCAAGGTCTTTTCTACAAACCAAAAAACGCTTCCCGAGACTCGACAAAATCTTAGTTTTTCTTATTTTCTGGATTCTTTTTACAACACTCTTATCTGGAATAAATTTCATTCAAACGGGTAGGCAGTTTATGCCTAACATTCCGTTTTCTTCGTTTATGGTTCTTTTAGGACTTCTTTATGTAGTTCAAGTAATCATGGTTTTAAAAAGCAAAGAAGTCCATGATAAGTTCCTTTTGGCCGGCATAGGTATTTTGTTGCTTTGCATATTGCCAAATTATGTCTACGAATTGTTTCATCCTGATTCTATTTATGGAACTCCTTCTTTTATGGGTTCTTTCAGCTTTCTGCAATTGGGTACAGTACTCGAAATGGTCATTTTCGCATTGGGCTTAGGGTTTAGAACACGTCAATTAAAAAAGGATAAGCAGCACTTTGAAGATTTGGATGCTTTGAAAAGCAATTTTTTCACCAATATTTCCCATGAGTTTCGCACACCGCTAATGTTGATAAAAGGGCCACTGGAACAGTTGCGTAAAAAAATGGAATCCAAGGCGGATATAAATCTAGTGGAATTAGCACAATCCAATTCAGATAGATTATTGAGCATGATCAATCAGATATTGGATCTTTCGAAGTTGGATGCTAATAAAATGAAATTAGACAGGAAATTAGTCAATGTTGTCCCTGCCCTGAAAAGTATGTTTTATTCCTTCGAGTCACTGGCTTTAAAAAAAGGCATCACTTTAAATTTTGAGACTAGCGAGGATGTTTTGGAGATGGCTGTGGATATGCAAAAAATGGAAACCATTTTCGTTAACCTCATTTTCAATGCCATAAAATACTCCGATAAACAAGGGCTTATTATTTTCCAAATTTCAAAACAAAAGCAACATGTTTTTTTCAATGTTATAGATACAGGAAACGGAATAGCAACGGAAGATATAGGCAATATTTTTGACAGGTTTTACCAAAAAGATATTTCAAGTCAGGAAAACACAAATTTTGGAATTGGTTTGGCTTTGGTAAAAGAACTGGTTTTGCTTCATAAAGGACAAATTTCAGTAAAATCAAAAGTAGGAAAAGGAAGCACTTTTGAAGTAAAATTGCCTCTTATTACCGCAGGTTTTGAAAAAGAAACAGATTTACATGAAATCAATACAGAACATCTTACAGAATTTATCATTGAAAGTGCTGAAGAGCATATTGCACAGGAATATAGCCTACTATTGATTGAAGATAATCTGGAAGTCCGTTCTTTTATTAAGTCACAATTGTTGAAAAAATACAAAGTGGCAGAAGCAGAAAATGGAACAGAGGGCATTAAAATAGCAAAGAAGATTCAACCAGATTTAATCATTTCTGACGTAATGATGCCTGGTAAAAATGGCTATGAGGTAACGTCCATTTTGAAAAATGACATAAAAACAAGCCATATTCCCATCATTTTGTTGACTGCCAAGGCAAACCAAACTGAAAAAATGGAAGGTTTAGACATGGGTGCAGACGCCTATCTTACTAAGCCATTTTCACAAGACGAACTTGAAGTACGGATTGACAACCTCATTAAGTTAAGAAAAGAACTACGTACCCGTTTTGCTGGAACAGTTCAAATAAAACCTACCGAAGTTTCCGTCAATTCTGTTGACCAGGAATTCATAGAAAAGCTAATGGCCATTGTTGAAGAAAACATTCCGAATGAAGACTTTTCAGTGGCAATTTTGGCAGAAGAAATTGGCATAAGTAGTCCACATTTAAACAGAAAGCTCAGGTCATTAATAAGCCAATCTACCAATGAATTCATCCAATCTGTGAGATTAGAAAGAGCCGCAGAATTACTCCAAAAAAAAACTGGTAACGTTTCTGAAATTGCTTTTCAAACTGGCTTTGGAAGCACTGCTTATTTTGTTTCTACTTTCAAAAAACGCTTTGGTATGCCGCCAGGTGAATACAAAAAGCAATTCTAAGCCGCTCCATGCACGGATTCTTATATCAATTGATAGGATATTGATATGAGCGAAGCTTAAGTCTTTCTCAATTTTGCCTAGTACAAATGTATGGAGGCATCATGCATTCATGATGGGAAAACTAAACGCTCTAAATACTTTAAACATGAAAATTAATTTAAAAAAGCATGGGATAATAATTCTAATGTCACTGCTGCCTTTTTTTGTATTGGCTGTCCCCGTTGCTGGAGTTAGTCCTGACTCTAATGCCCCAAAATCCTTAGGGACATTTATAAATGGAAAGCTTCAGAGTAATAATACAGAATTCTTAAACTTAAAAAACAAAGCGGCATTGGTCTTGACCAAAAGTGCGGTGTCCAACATCTCCAAATCAGTTTCTACTTTAGGCCTGCCTATGATGCTGGAAAAAGACGACATTGCTCGGATTTCCGCCCCAAGAAACTCATGGCTGACCTTTCTTGACAACGACATCAATATAAGTATGGATATTGGGATTGAAGATGCCTCAAACGCTCAAAACTGGATCCTTCCCAATAATATTCTAGATATTTTCCAATCATACTATAATGAAGATTTTATTCCTACAGAAGAAGTTCCACTTGACCTCCAATTTCCGGGGGCTAATAAGGTTGTAAAGTCCACCTATCTAGATGTTGCTAATAATGAGATTGACTTATTTGAACATTATTTCATTGGGGATGATGCCCTTAATTTTTTAGGCAATAGTTATTACTACTATTTGGATGGTGGCGAAGACGCCTTTGATGCCGTAGATTATAAATTTACAGATATACCGCTAGCTCTGGGAGACACTTATTCGTACATAGAAGATGAGGTTTCTCAGCCTTTCATTGGATTACGCTACTACAACAGAACAAAAACAGTTGATGCTTTTGGCACTATAGAAACGCCCTATGGCACTTTCGAGTGTTTAAGAATAAGTTTTATAACAGATTTATATTCAAGACCGGATATCTCAAGTTCCTACACTTTTAATAAAAGTTATAAATCAGTCGCATTTGTTACTAAAAGTGGACATTACATCTCCGCAAATGTTTCTGGAAAAGCAGGAAATGTAACCCTAAGTGAAATTGAATTTAGGGTGATAGCTCCTACAGGTATATTAAGTCCCGTGGAAACGGTGCAAATTAATAATGATGGAGATGGCGTTTTGATAAGTAATACCGGTGTATATATAGACGTACTTACCAAGACTGCTGACCCAGACGCTATTCTGGATATAGAAAGCGATGATAAAGGGATCATGATTCCAAGATTGGAAGAATATAACCGCCCTCTTGATCCAAATGAAGGGCTTTTGATTTACCAAATTGACAATGACCCTGGATTCTATTACTACGATGGGTATGACTGGACAAGGCTTGACAATACTACGCCTACACCTTCAGCCAGAAAAGCTGCCACGAACTCACAAGAGATAACCAAACTAGCCAAAAGAGGACTTGGGGCATTAATAAATGGTTATGCAAAAGTCGAAATTGGAGAACTTGGAAACTTGAGTGCGGACGAATTCTTAATAAACCTACAGCCAGAGGGCAATTGCAATGGTCTCTATATTTCTAAAAAAACACCTACTTACTTTGAAGTGAAAGAACTAAATAATGGTACAGCCAATGTAAAATTTGGATGGAACCTTAACGAAATCTAAAAGCAATCAATATGAAAAAATTAAGCCTCATTTTAACGCTGATTATATCTACCTCAACTGCCTTTGCTCAGTCGGTCTCCTACTTTGGCGTTTTCGCTGGTGGTGCTGGTCAAAATGCCGACAATTTGCAAAGAGCTTCCGCTTTGGGCTATAATGCCCGTGTTTCTGTCAATGATGGTTTAGTCTTAGGCGACACCACATTAGTAAAAGTAGGAATCGGCATGTCGAATCCACAATATCGTCTAGATGTAAAAGGGGTATTCAATATGCGAGTGGCCTATAATGCTCCTTCTATGAAGATTAATGACCGTAATTTCTTGGAATTGGACAATGAAGGTCAATTTGTCTTAAATGAGTTCAAAATTAAATATGCGAATGAAGGCCTCTGGTCTGATAAAGTTTTTGAAAAAGACTATCCTTTAATGTCATTAAAGGAAGTTTCAGATTTCATTAAAGTCAATGAGCATTTGCCAAATATCCCTTCTGCTAAAGAAGTGGTAAAAGAAGGCGTTTCTATGCACGAGATGGTTTCTAAACTGTTAGAAAAAGTAGAAGAACTGACGCTGTATACCATACAACAGCAGAGGGAGATTGAGGGTTTGAAAAAGAAAATTGAAGATGTCCATTATTAGAAAAATCCCAGCTTGGCTTATTTCTGGAATTCTATTAGGACTTTCCTTTCCAATTATTGAAGGTCTTCCTAATGGAATTTTAACATGGTTTGCTTTTGTGCCTTTTCTCCTTGATGTCCGAAAGGAAAAGACTTTTGGCAAATTCATGCTAGAATCCTTTCTGTTAATCCTCATTTACTTATTTTTAGATGTTTGGTGGGTAGGCTATTATAAAATTCATTATATGATCATGGGGGTTTTGGATATAGCCCCATTTTATTTAATCCCATTTATTGCATTCTATCTCATCAAAAAGAGATATACATGGCAAATAGCTGCTTTTTCTCTCCCTTTCCTTTGGACCATAAACGATTGGGGTTTGCATCTTATACCCCACAGCATGCAAGTTTATCTACTACCCTATTCTCAGTCTAATAATATCTGGCTTATTCAGTTTGTAGATATCTTCGGTATGTACGGCATCAGTTTTTGGCTCATTCTACTGAACGTTCTTTTAGCCATGGCCATTGATAAAAAGACTAAAATTGCCTATTTGAAACCGGGTTTGGCCTTAGCCGTTCCTCTTATATATTCCTTTTGGTCAATGGAAATAAACCCTAAAGGTATCACGGGTTTGGGTAATCTTAAAAGTAAAGTCACCATTATACAGACCAATCAGGACAGCTACGCTACACCTGGCAAAAAAAATGGTCAAATGCTGTTAGACGAAATCTTTAGCCTCTCTGATTCTGCCGTTCGTAGAGATGGACCCGACCTGCTGGTTTTGCCCGAGGCTACCATTCCGTACGCCCTTTTGCAGGACAAGAACATATTAAATTTTACAAAAGAGGCTATAGCCAATTGGCAAACTTCAGTGGCCATAGGTTTTGTAGAACATCCTAACAGCAATAACCAACATTTTTATCAGAACAATGCTCTAGTTTTTACACCACAACTCGCCACAAATTGGGATACTTTAAATATTCAGGCAGAAGACGTAAAAGTGTATCAAAAGGAACATGGACTGCCATTTGCGGAAATTACACCTTACTTTAATGATCTGCCTACATCACGAGGCCAGGCAATGCTTAAAGGAAACAAACCTTATACTTTTAAATATGGAAATTTTGACGGAGACCAATTCCAAGTGGCACTTTCTATTTGTTGGGAGCAATTATTCCCTGAGAAAATAGCTAGTCTGGTAGATAACGGAGCTCAGTTTATAGCCCTCATGAATAATGACGCATGGTTTGGCAAAACACCAGGCTCATTTCAATTACAAAGTTTTACAAGAATAAGAGCCATTGAAAACCGCCGAAGTATTGTCAGAAGCTCTAATGGCGGCATTTCTTGTTTTATAGACCCGTTTGGTAGAATTTATGGTAAACTCCCATGGTACACCGCTACTTTTGGTACGCAAGAGGTAGAAATGGTTTCTAAGAAAAGTTTTTTCAGTAAGCATCCAGAGTGGTTTCCAAAGTTTTGTGGATTAGGAATACTTTTACTTTTAGGATTATTCCGCTTCCAAAAAAGGGAATAGCATCCTTTTAATCCCCTATCTTTGCTACAGCTAATACCCTTTTATGATTGTTATTACTCCTGTTAAAGATTCTTTAGGTACTTCCAAACAAACTATTGCTAATATTGCTCAGGCCAAAGGCCGTTTCCAATACTTTGTTTTCAATGATTTCAGTAGTTCTGAAACAACGGACTTCTTGGAGAAAAACCAGAATGAATTCAATTACAAGCATATCAATCTGGCGGAAATAGTAGATACACCTTCGCCGAATTACATCACGGTTTTGAGAATGGCTCAGAAAATGGCCTTAGAACAAAACACGCATTTGCTCATTATAGAGTCCGATGTACTGGTAAAAAAAGAGACCATTGCGGAGCTAAACAAATTAGCCGACGAACTAGACAATGTGGGAATGATAGGCTCTGTAACTACAGATATAGATGGCACCATAAACTTTCCGTATAAAAACATCAGCAAATCAAATGGCGATTTATTTATCACCAAAAGAAGCTTAAGTTTCTGCTGCACCGTATTGTGCCATAGATTTCTAAAAGCATACGACTTCCACACCTTAAACCCCGAGAAAGATTGGTTTGATGTAAGCATCTCCAAAATGTCTCGTAAACTGGGCTTCCTTAATTACCTTTCAAATGACCTTTCTGTAATTCACCTTCCCCATTCTAGTAGACCATGGAAAATGGAAAAATATTCTAATCCTTTAAAATACTATTTTAAAAAGTACTTCTTAGGAAGAGATAAAATCTAATAAAACACTAGAATTTAAGTCTTAAACCAGTAATCTAAACTATCCAACTAAGATAGTTTTTAATAAAATCAACGTTTTTCAAGAGTAAGCTTTATAAAGTTGAGATTTACATAAAAACCTTCTTAAACACCTCTAAAGCAGCCATGAGGAGCATGATATCCGGCATGATATACCGGTATTTCATAGGTATTTTCTTCATTTCCAAAACAAATTTATTTGTAAAACGGAATAAATTTAGCAAAAAACATATCAACATACATAATCCTTTTGTGCATTTTATTCTTTAAAAAATCATCTTTCCTGAAAAAAACCAAAAAGCTCAATGGGCAATAGCCCATAAAAATATTTTTCTACTAGCTTTACCGCATAAACTTATTGAAATGAAAAAAATAACAATCCTATTAAGCATTCTGCTTACATTTTCTCTGACAGAAAGTTCAGCTCAAAAGCTGAAAAAAATCTTTAATGGCAAAAACCTTGACGGCTGGGTCGTGCCCAATCCTAACCATGACAACTGGAGCGTATCAGACGGCCTGCTGGTAGTAAAAAGTTCAGACGACCGTAAAGGCAGTATTTTATGGACAGAAAAATCATATACCGACTTTGTGATAGAAGTGGAATACAAAAACACTTTTGGTATTGTAGACTCTGGCATTTTCCTAAGGTCTGATAAAGACCAGATTCAGATTGGTATCTCTGGCTCAAAGAAAAGAGACCTTACCGGCTCTCCCTATATCCCTGGAAAAGGTTACCCTAAAGAAGCCGACATCAGTGGCCTTAAAGCCGACGATTGGAACACCATGAAAGTAAAAGTAACTGGCAATACCTATATGGTATGGCTAAATGGTAAAGAAGTGATGAACTACACCTCTGAGGATATTCCTGCTAAGGGCCCAGTAGGCATTCAGCTACACCCAAAAAACGAAATGGGTATAAACTATAGAAGTATTAAGCTGACTGAGATTTAAAACTGACTTAAAATATTCTTTTTAAAAACCACCTTTTGAGGTGGTTTTTCTCATTAAACGCCAGCCTCACTATACTTTCAATTATATTAATTTGTGCACTTTTACGCTTAGTATATCCGACTTACTAAGTAATCAAAAAATAGAAATCCATGTTGAAACTACTCAGATTTTTAAAATTTATGGGGATAGGTTTATTCTCTTTGCTGATCGTATTCTTCAGCTTCGTTTTTTTTCCATTTCCTTCTATAGATTTTGAAGCAAAAACGTATGACAACCTACTGTTAGAAAACATTAACATCATTGATGTAGAAAATGACTCACTTCTAAAAAGCCAACACGTACTCATTTCTAACAATACCATAAAAAGCATTTCAGATAGTGCTATTTCTCATGATTTAAAGAACCTCCACATTGTAAATGGCAAGGATAAATACCTCATTCCAGCACTTTGGGACATGCACGCTCATTTGATTAAACAATCTCCAAATAGTGCCTACCCAGAATATGTAATAAATGGAGTTATGCATTTAAGAGATATGCGAGGTGCTTATGACAGCAAAGACTCTTTTGCCTCTACACCAGAAAAAATTAAGAAATGGAATAAGATGGTTCACGCTAATGAACTCTTGGGTCCTAAAGTTCATAGCCTTCCCAGTTTCGCCGTTGAGGGTCCGAGTTCTATGTTTGATGGCTTTCCAGAATTTTATAACTGCTCTAATGAAAAAGAAGCTAAAGAGCTAATCCGTTATTTTAAGAAACATGAAATTGATTTAATTAAGACCTATAATAACATTCCTCGTGAGGCATTTTTCGCTCTTATGAAAGAGGCACAGTTAGCTGGAATTGATGTGGCAGGCCATAAACCTGTTAGAGTTAGTACAATGGAAGCTAGTAATGCAGGCATCAAGAGTTTGGAGCACGCAAGATTTTTACTCTGGGATAGCTTTAAAGGTTCTGATGAATTAAGAAATGATCCAAATCCAAAACAACATGATAATACAGCACTGAGAAAGAAAATGCTTGTGGAGCATGATACATTGCTCTTGCATAAAAATCTAGCAGTAATGAAAAACAATAAGACGTATTACTGCCCCACCCACCTCACTAGAAAGTCTGATGCCTTTGCCGATGATTTAACATTTAGGGCAAGATATGATAATATAAACCCCATTTTACGTTTTTTATCATTTGAAGATTTAGATGCCACTATACAAGAAGACACCAGTTCACTAGGCCGGCTGGTTTATAAAGATTTCTACTCAAAAGGACTAGAAATAACTAAAACAGCGAACAAAAAAGAAGTTAAGATTCTTGCAGGAGCCGACGTTCCTGAGTTACCAGGAAGCTCATTGATTGACGAACTTCAAGAACTTTCGGCCGCAGGACTTTCTGGCTTTGACGTTTTAAAAACAGCTACGCTTTATCCTGCAGAGTACTTTAAGGTTCAAGACAAACTTGGTACTGTAAACGAAAACAAAACTGCTGACCTGGTAATCCTATCTAAAAATCCACTCGATAAAGCTTCAAATCTAAAGGCTGTAGATGGAATAATTTCTAATGGACGATATATCGATAGTGATAACATAAATCAGATTAAGGAGAAAGTACATTCTCGTAACCAAAGCTGGAGCATGTCTGCAAAACTAATTTGGGACATATTTTTATTTATGATTAAATAAAGCTTCGTCTTAAATTATCATAGTGGAAGTAGGACTAAATAGAAACAAATAAGGGTTCACCTAACTTAAAGGAACCTTATCTCAAATGTCATTTTTTCTATATTTCTAGCTAAGGAAACGCTATTTTCCAAATAAACCACTATGGACTCAAAGTCCATAGTTTTAGTTCAGACTGAAAGTCTGCCTATTCGACGATAAAATTAGTATTATTACTTTCATTTGGATTTATATGATGCTCCAAATATCCGTTGACCATTTCATCCGTAATATTAACCGTACTCCATCAGCCAAAGCCTATTGCCCAGAAATGGCGACCCCAATAACGCTTCTTCAATTCAGGGAACTCCATTTGCAATTTCCTCGATGAACGCCCCTTTAGTAGTTTAACCCATTGACTTATCGATTGAGAAGGGCGGTATTCCAGATGCATGTGTACATGATCTTTTGATACTACTCCCTTCAATATTTGAACTCCCTCTGCCTCACAAATTTGTATTAACAAAGTGCGACACCGTAACTTGATATCTCCCCCTAGAACGGCATGACGATATTTAGTCGACCATACTATTATGAACTGTAAGTCTTGAAATACTATGCCCGTTTGATCTTTGAAAATCCATATACCAATAATAGCACATTTTTAGAAGCTGAAAGCGAAATGCAATAAATTGCATAGTTTTAACTATTTCTGAGACCAATAAAAATTGAAGTTTCGCGATAAATAATAGGAGCAACAATGACATTATGGAAAAGCTTCGTGTATCTCTTAAGCTTAACTATCAGGAAATTGTTGAAATACTTAAACTGGTTGATTTCTCAATCACCAGAGCGAATTAGGAGCCATCTTCCGTAATAAGGATCATAAAAAATTTAAACCATGCGGCGACCGGGCTCTGCGAAATTTTCTAAATGGCTTGATTATTTATAAAAGGGGGCCGAAGCCGGAATAAATTAATCTTATTGAAGATTTATCTCCCTAACATAGGGAATAGCCTTTTGATATCCTCTTCATTGGGTTGGCTACCATATTCGCATATTTCAAAGGATTCCGCAAAACTTACTTTCTCGGATTTGCTTTTTCCATACCATTTTTCAAGACTGGCTTTTACGGAGGGAGATATGCCATTTCCTCTTAGTTTTTTCAACCACTCCAGTCTTTCTGCCTGACCTTTGGGTACTTTATCAGCGTATTGGCCAATCCAAGGCAGCCATTCATAGAACTGAGATTGATGAGCATCCAAACTATAAACTTTTTTATCAATGACACTGGAAATGTCAATGGCTATATCCGCTTGAAAAGGGTTTGGCTTTTTGAAATTATCCTGAAAATAAAGAAATACCGGGTTTTTATTCAGGGGAGGGGTGTCGGGGGCAATATTGGGTACTCCAACCATAAAGGCGGCATCCTGAACTAAAATTCCTGTATAGCGATGATCTGGATGATAATCATTTGACCTTGGTGCAATAACTACGTCCGCATTCCAATCTCTGATTCTTTTGATAATTTCCAGACGAATGGCTAAAGTAGGAAGTAATTCTCCATCATGATTATCCAAGACTTCATAAGTAACCCCGAGTCTTTTTGAAACTTCTTTGGTTTCGAGAAGTCTTCTCTGTGCAAGCATCCCACCACCTTCGCTCATATGACCGGCATCTCCGTTAGTGACTGATAAAAATTTAACCTTATGTCCCATAGCAACAAAAAGTGCAGCCGTACCTCCTGATTTAATGTCACAATCGTCAGGGTGTGCACCAATCATAATTATCTGAAGTGGTTTGTCCTGTGCCACAATCGAGTTAATGCATAAAAGCATTAAAATATAAAGTAAGAATTGTTTTTTCATAGGGTTAAATAAAATATACAGAATGAAATTATACAATTCTCTCGGAATATTAATTAGATAGGCATGTTAATATATAAGGAATCATGGTGAGAATCATCTCTAATTTAGAATTTTGAAAGCCAACAACAATGTAGGCCTGCTCCTACCCAAAAACTTGATTTGGTATAAATACCCTATTATCATACAGGGACGCCTGTTGGATCAATGAACGCACAAAATTCTATGATGACTTAGAAATCACTTCATTTGAGAATCCTCTTCAATTTAGTTCAAAAAACTATCAGAAGGAAGCTTAGTTTGCCGTTTTATCAATCGCCAAGAGGACTGGTATCTATTCACAATCAGAATCTATGAGTTTATATTGATTCATAGCTGAAAATAATCTCTAATTTCGTTCCAGTAAAATAGCCCAGCCTGTCGAATGGTAAGTATTAAAATGGAAAGGAAAAGGATTTATTGACACTCCGGAAAGCCAGCATTTTTTAAAGCCATTATATATAACCAACCCTTATAAATCATGAACCCTATGAAGCTAATATTCTCAATTTTAATACTCCTAGTAATCGGGAGTGGTTGTAAAGTCAATAAAAAGAATGTACCGAATACAGAAGCTTTAGAAAATCATATAACATTGGTTAACATTGAAACCGAGAAAAAGGTAGATGTTTTGATTGATAAAAATCTGTTTACCTCCTATTTATATTCAGATGAAATTTCGGTGCTTAAAAAAAATGTCCTTTATCCAATTATTGCCGCAAACGGCCAGATTGTTACGCGTGGATACCCACTGAATACCCGCCCAAATGAAAGAACTGATCACCCACATCATATTGGAGCTTGGTTTAATTTTGGAGATGTAAACGGCCTTGATTTTTGGGGCAATTCCGATGAAATTACAACCCCAAAAGAAAAGCTAGGTACCATTAGGCATGAAAAAATAGTCGCTTTAGAAAATGGAGAAAAAAAAGCTTCTATGGAAGTGCGAGCCAATTGGTTAAATCCAGATGGTTCTGTGCTATTGAAGGAAGAAACCAAATTTGTTTTCTATGCCGAGAAAGGCAAAAGGATTATTGATAGAATTACCACCTTAGAGGCTCAAAGTGAGATAGTTTCATTTAATGACACCAAAGAGGGCATGTTTGCCATAAGAACAGCTAGGGAACTGGAACACCCAAGTGATAGCCCAGTTAACTTAAGTGACGAAAATGGCCATAAAACTACGGTAAGGGTGGTAGACAATACTGGTGTGAGCGGAAATTATATGAGTAGCGAGGGAATGGAAGGAACCGATGTTTGGGGAACAAGGGCCAAATGGATGGCACTTTCTGGAACCATAAATAAGGAAGATGTTACGCTTGTCATTATGGATGGCCCACAAAATGTAGGGCATCCTACCTATTGGCACGCCCGTAGTTACGGTTTATTTTCTGCTAATCCGTTTGGGCAAAAAGCATTTACAGACGGTAAAGAGGCATCCATGAATTTTTCGCTCAAACCGAATTCCTCAGTTACATTTACCTATCGGATAGAAATATTGAATGGTCATTATAGTAGGGAACAGTTGGAGAGCGAATACCAAAATTTCATTCATGATTAAGACAACTTTCCTCAAGCAGCACATTTTACTTCAAGGTGTTTTCTAATACGATGACTGACGGACTTTCGGTCAGCCATTTTTTACTGAGTCCAGTGGTATCGCCTTGGGCAAGAAACTGAACATTTGAACCCAGTACTATGTCAATATCACCATCGCCATCCATGTCTTCGGCATCCATAACCATCCATCTTCCTTTAGATGCTTCGGGAAATGAAAAGGCTTTAAACGTTAAATTTCCTTTGTTTTCTAAATACACAAAGCTTTCCTGAGGATTATCAAGATAATCTGGGAAATAAGAAATTGATGCAATATCTAGATCGCCGTCTTGGTCATAATCTCTAGGTATGGCTTTGTAGGCACCATTTTGATGATAGAAATAGCTTTGACGAAAATTGAATTTCCCATCATTAAGAAAAATATATACACCATGATATGCCTTTAGAATTGGCGTTTTGTCGGCATTATCTCCACATACATACATGATATCATCATAGCCATCATTGTTAAAATCTGCCAGCTCCATGTATTGGGAACCATTTAGAGGTAGAAAAGACAGCAGCCTTTTTTCCTTGAACTTGCCATTGCCTTGGTTTTCATAATAGAAAATACCTTCATCTCCTTGGGCCATCAGTGCAAATATATCGTTCAAGCCATCTCCATTGGAATCTTTAATGATTGCTTTTATAGCACCTGGTCTAGCATTTAAAATTCTGGCTTCATACCTGTCATTCCCTTTATTTTCATACCAAACAAGTTTTCCTGTTAAATCGCCAAATTCACAGGCCACAATATCCTCAAGACCATCACTATTCAGGTCACCGTATTCCATGGAAACGGGACGTTGTAAGTTGGAAATTAGTGCAGTTCTATGGTCGTTTTTATTGAAATCAATTTTCTGTACGGCACCATGACTCAAATCGTTGGGATAAAAGTTTCTGCCTATGGTAGACAAATATGCTGTTCCCGATTTTTCTCGGTAATGAACAGGGGTATGTTCCAAGGAAATAGTGCGTTGGTGTTCTAATTTTGTATCCAGAAAAGTTAATACGTTTCTCCCGTTTTTTCCGTCGCCAAAAACCAGTCCTCGATGCTCAGGTAATATTTTCACCAGAACAGTAATCGCAGGGCGATTGGCAAAGTTTGCTTCCTTATACTTGAAATGTTTTAGACCCATTTTTATAGAATGATTGCGACTCGGCGACTCATCAGCATGTGGTGCATTTTCTGTGTAATAGGATACAATTTTAGCCCAATCTTCTTTAGCAAGGACAGCTTTTTCAGGAAAAATATGTGCTTTTTCAATGATTGCTCTGTTTTCCGGTGGCCCAAAAATATTATCGGGCTGGTTGGTTCCATTGTAAATGCCCAATCTATGCCCCATGGCAGGAAGTACATCTTCCATCCAAATAGTTTTTGACAAGAAGCTGGGAGGCACAAAAGCATGGCAACTGCTGCAGTGTATTTCTGCCAATTCCTTTCCAGAAAAACCTGTTGTGGCTATTTCAGCTGAAGTGTCCTCTTCGTCATTTACGCAAGAAAAAAGCAAAGGCATAAATGCAATGAGTAAGACTAAGTGCCTTTTAAAACCTGTTTTACCACCTATTTTATTTCCTGCCGGATTATTCATGAATTTTGACATGAAAATATTTGAATGAGTTTGTTGAGAATAAGCTCTAAAGTTAGAATATTGAAAGGTATTCACAACAAGAACCTGAATTTCCTATATCTGTTGCGAGTTGAGAACCATCTCCAATTTCAGAATTTTGTAAGCCCAGTCTGCCAACAAATAGGTATTCACAAAAATTAAACATCTCAACTTTAAATGCTAAGATGTTGAGAATCATCTCAAAGGCTAAAATTCAGAAAACCTAAGTTTTCTAGCAGCAGGTTTTTGCGTCAAATAATGATATTATTTCTAGAAAAGATTACTAATTTTAGCAAACCCAATTAAAAATTCAGCCCTAGCCCATGAAACCTATAGTACAAATCTCCTTAGATCTTACAAACATTGACGAAGCCCTAGAAACAGCTGCCATGGCCATGCGAGCCGGTGTAGATTGGCTAGAAGCTGGTACACCCCTTATTTTAGCAGAAGGTTTACACGGTGTAAGAAAACTCCGTGAAGCCTTTCCCAATGTCCCTATCGTGGCTGACTTAAAAACCATGGACGGCGGCTATTTAGAAGCAGAAATGATGGCAAAGGCCGGAGCCACTCATGTGGTGGTGATGGCAAGAGCACATGAAGAAACCATTAAAGTAGTGGTGCAGGCCGGAAAGGATTATGGCATAAAAGTCATGGGTGATAATCTTGGCTGCCCCGATATGGTGGCAGGAGCCAAATGGTTAGAAGATTTGGGCTGCGATTTTGTGATTCACCACATTGGTTATGACGAACGCAGAGGTATTGCGGCCAATGGTTTAAGAATGCCAAGTCCTTTAGACCAATTAAAAGAAGTAGTGAATGCCGTTAAAGTCCCAGTTCAAGCCGTTGGTGGTCTTTCACTTGAACAAGCCATTCTATGCCCACAATATGGTGCCCCGCTCGTAGTTTTGGGTGCTCCCTTAACCATTGATGCAGATTCCTTCAAAACCGCCGAAGGAGACTTAGAAAGCTCCTTAAGGCTCATATGCCAAAAAATACATGCCTACGGCAACGTTTAAAATACTTTAAAATATAATACAAGCCCATTGAATCCTATGAATGCTATTGCAGTTGTTAATTATTCTTCCAAAAAAGGAAGTGTTGAAATTAGAGAAGTACCTAAACCTATCATTGGCGAAGACGACGTACTACTAGAGGTAGCAAACGTTGGTGTTTGCGGTAGCGATTTACATCAATGGACGGCAGACCATAGCTGGCATGTTAACTATCCCGTGGTATTGGGACATGAATTCGGAGGACACATTATAGAAGTAGGAAAAAATGTCAAAGGCTGGCAAGAAGGTGCACGTGTGGTGAGTGAAACAGCCGCCGTCATCAATGCCGCTAGCCCCCTTTCCAGACAAGGACTTTATAATCTAGACCCAGACAGAAAAGGTTTTGGTTATGGCGTAAATGGAGCCATGACAAAATATGTTAAGGTTCCAGCCAGGTGTCTGCACGTGGTTCCAGACAATTTGCCTTTTGAACAGGCTTGTTTAACGGAGCCTTGTTCGGTAGCTTATAATGCTGTTATTATGAACTCCACCATAAGACCTGGAGACCGTGTAATCGTTATCGGCCCTGGTACTATAGGTATTCTATGTGCGGTAATGGCTCATTTAAGTGGTGCGGACGTAGCTCTCGTAGGCTTACCTTCCGACGCTAAAAGGTTGGCCATAGCCAAGCAATATGGTTTTGAAACCATCATGGGCGATGCTCTTCCTTGGGCACTTTCGGCAGATGGACTAGGAGCAGATGTGGTCATTGATGCCTCTGGAGCAAGTGCCACGCTCAAACTTGCACTGGATTGGATACGCCCTAATGGGCAAATCACCAAAGTTGGTTGGGGACCAACCCCTTTAAATTTTTCTATAGACCAATTGGTTCAAAAAAATGTAAGACTACAAGGTAGCTTCAGTCATAACTGGCCTATCTGGGAGAAGGTTCTAGCTTTATTATCCAGTGGAAAGTTGGATGTAAGACCTATCATCGGTGGCGTTTGGACTACCTCTAATTGGCATGAAGCTTTTGAAAAAATGCACAGTGGTGCCGTTATCAAAAGTGTTTTAAAACCAGAATAAATTTATGCGTTTAGCAAACAAAGTAATTTTAATAACTGGTGGCTACACAGGTATTGGTAAGGCTATTGCCCAAAAAGCAGTAAAAGAAGGTGCTCAGGTTTTAGTGAATGGCTTAGACGAACCTCTCGGCCTTAAACTAGTGGAAACTTTAGGAGCAAAAAACGTCACGATGCTAACGATAGACATCACAAAAAAAGAAGCTCCCAAACGGCTGATTGAACGCGTCATTCAGAAATTTGGGAAGTTGGATTGTATTGTGAATAATGCCGCTCAAATTGTGTCTTCCACCATACAAAACACCGATTCTGAATTCCTCATTGAAATTCTTAAAACCAATACCGTAGCTCCATTGGCCATTATTAGAGAGGCACTGCCCTATCTTGAAAAGACAAAAGGCTGCGTTTTAAACATAGGCTCCATCAATGCTTGGGGCGGCGAGCCTGATTTATTGGCCTACAGTATTTCAAAAGGTGCTTTGATGACCATGACTAGAAATTTGGGCGACAGCCTTTTTAGAGAAAATGGGGTCCGTGTTAATCAAATTAACCCTGGTTGGGTGCTAACAGAAAATGAACAAAATAAGAAAAGTGCCGAAGGCATGAAAGATGATTGGTATAAAGATATACCATCCATTTTTGCCCCTGCGAAACGCCTTTTTTCTCCTGAAGAAATAGCCGCCGCCGCCACATTTTTAATTTCAGACGAATGTGGTCCGGTCAGTGCTCAAGTATTAGATTTAGAACAATTCCCTTTAGTAGGTCGCAATCTCCCTAAAAGCTGGGAGGGCTCTCATCAATAAAAATAATTAATATGCCTAAACTAGCCGTATTCCCAAAAGCCTATATGCAAGAACTCTGTAAAGATGGTACCATGAAGGTATCTGAATGGATAGAGTTAGCAGCCAAACTAGAAATAGATGGCATAGAATGGTACGCAGGTTTTCTAGAAATGGCGGATGCCAACAATTGGCCAAAATTTAGAACACAAGTGGAAAGCCATGGTAAAGTAATTCCCATGCTTTGCTGCTCGCCAGACTTTACACACCCAGACAAAGCGTTTCGGATGAACGAAATAGCGAAACAAAAAAGCTGGATAGAAATGACCCATGTATTGGGTGGTCAATACTGCCGTGTTTTATCCGGTCAGCGAAGACCTGAACTTTCCATGGAAGAGGGCATTGGCTTTGCAGCAGAATGTATAGAGGCGTGTTTGCCATTGGCAGAGAAATATGGCATTACCTTAATTTTGGAAAATCACTATAAAGATGACTTTTGGGAGTATCCAGAATTTGCTCAACAAATGGACGTTTTCTGTGCCTTGGTTGACCGCATAAAGCATCCCAACTTTGGGGTCAATTATGACCCAAGTAATACTTTTTTAGCTGGAGAAGAACCTTTAGAGCTATTATATCGCGTGTCTGACCGTGTGGTAACGATGCATGCTAGCGACCGCTACTTAATAGAAGGTACCATTGAAGATTTAAGAAAAGAAGAAGGTGGTGCTATGGGCTACGCTAAAAGATTAAGACATGGAGAAATAGGAAAAGGGCTCAATGACTACGATGCTATTTTTACAGAACTAAAACGTGTAGGCTTTGATGGTTGGATCAGCATCGAAGACGGCGTAGATGGCATGGACCAATTGGCCAGAAGCGTTAGCTTCTTGCGTAAGAAAATAAAATCGTATTGGCCTGATTTTGTTTAAATGACATACTTAGACCTCCTTTAGATACTGCCATTCCGTCAACCGAGCATCTCGCTCAGTTGACGGACTCATTCGAGTAATAGCTGAGGCACTACTCCATTGCTCGCTGATACACTCCATTTGATCGCTGAGGCTCCCGATTGTTGGCTGAGGGGTCTGGACTTGCCGCCTGAGTCTCTTCATTGCTGGCTGCGGCTCTCGAAGCCAAAATCTTCATAAAAAATCAAAGAATCATACGATTCATTCGCTCCGAGTGAAATCTTCTTGCTAAATTTTGCCTTCTTATAACAAACATCAACAAATGACAAAGTACCCTAAACTCCTAGAACCCTTAGATTTAGGCTTTACAACACTGAAAAACAGAGTCTTAATGGGCTCCATGCACACCATGCTGGAAGATATACCAGATGGGCATGAAAAATTAGCGGCATTTTATAGAGAAAGAGCAAAAGGCCAGGTTGGTTTAATTGTAACAGGAGGCATAGCCCCTAGCAAAGAGGGCATGGCTTTGCCTTTTGGGGAACCCCTAGATACTCAAGAAAAGGCGGAAAAGCATAAAATAGTTACCGCCGCAGTGCATGAAGAAGGTGGTAAAATATGCATGCAGATACTTCATGTAGGCCGTTACGGTTATACAGAAAATAATGTATCTGCCAGTGATACCAAAGCACCAATTTCTCCTTTCCCAGCAAGGGGTTTAACAGGAGAAGAAGTAGAGAAAACCATAGAAGATTACGTTAATTGTGCCAAAATGGCTCAATACGCTAACTACGACGGCGTGGAAATCATGGGTTCGGAAGGCTATCTGATAAATCAATTTATAGTCAGTAAAGTAAACAGAAGAACCGATAAATGGGGTGGCTCATACGAAAACAGAATTCAGTTTCCATTGGAAATCATTAAAAGAACCAGGGCAGCGGTAGGCGAAAATTTCATTATCATTTATCGCCTATCTATGCTAGACTTGGTAAAAGGTGGTAGCACTTGGGAAGAGGTGGTTCAGTTGGCCAAAGAAGTAGAAAAGGCGGGTGCCACCATCATAAATACGGGCATTGGCTGGCATGAGGCTCGCATACCTACCATCGGAACCATCGTTCCTAAAGGTGGTTTTGCCTGGGTTACGAAAAGAATGATGGGCGAAGTAAACATTCCCCTCATAGCCACAAACCGAATCAATATGCCAGAGGTGGCAGAAAAAATACTAGAAGATGGCTGTGCGGATATGGTATCCATGGCCCGCCCATTTTTGGCTGATCCAGAATTGGTTCTGAAAGCCATAGAGGGCCGTTCTCTGGAAATAAACACCTGTATCGCCTGTAATCAGGCCTGTTTAGACCATACTTTTACCATGCAAATTTGCTCCTGCATTGTTAATCCAAGAGCTTGTCATGAAACAGAACTTAACCATTTGCCCACCACACTGAAAAAGAAAATAGCCGTGGTAGGTGCTGGACCCGCAGGTTTAGAGTTTTCTAACACTGCCGCTCAGCGTGGCCATGAAGTCCATTTATTCGAGGCAGAGCCTCAAATAGGTGGTCAGTTTAATATGGCTAAAGAAATTCCGGGAAAAGAAGAATATGCCCAGACTATCAGATACTTTGAGGTGATGCTAAAAAAACATGGTGTTTCCGTTAATCTGAACACAAAAGCCACCGTAGCCTTATTAAGTGAAGGTAATTTTGATGAAATTATTTTAGCCACAGGTGTAACACCTCGAAAAATAAATATAGATGGTGTTGATCATCCAAAAGTTATGGATTATGCCGACGTACTATATAGGAAAAAAGCTGTAGGCAAAAGCGTGGCTATTTTGGGTGCAGGTGGTATAGGTTTTGACATGGCAGAGTATCTGGCTCACGACATGTCTCACGAGTCTATTAGCCTTAATGTGGCTAACTATATGCAAGAATGGGGCGTAGATATGAACTATACTCATGCAGGGGCCTTGGCAGAAACCGCCAAACCACTTCCCTCTCCTAGAGAGATTTTCTTATTGAAACGTTCTACAGGAAAACACGGTAAAGACCTAGGTAAAACCACCGGTTGGATTCATAGGTCTAGTTTGGCCTTGAAAAAAGTGAATTTGATAGCTGGAGCTCAATACTTAAAGGTAGACGACGCCGGCTTGCATATTTTAATAGACGATAAAGAGCAGATATTAGCCGTAGATAACGTGGTGATTTGTGCTGGTCAAGAACCGCTAAGAGCTATGTTCGACGAGCTAAAATCCCTTAATAAAAGTGTGCATTTGATAGGTGGAGCACATATTGCTGCACAATTAGACGCTAAACTGGCCATCAAAGAAGCTGCCGAGTTGGCTACCAAGATTTAAGACTTGTTATGTTAAATTGTTTGTTTTGGAAAGGCTCTATATAATAATATAGAGTTTTTTTTCGCCTTTCTGATTGGTTTAAATCCACACAATACGACTTATTATGATTTTTTTCATCTTTTTTAAGTCAAATAAATATTAGTAAAGCATTATTGTAAATAACTTTGGAATCAAATCTTGCAACCACTTCAATAGCCCAAAAAAGTAGTCATGATTTTAAAGTCAAACCCTAATTCTAAATTTAACCCGAATCACATTTTCATGAAATACCTAAGCCTCTTTTTAGTGGTAACAATGCTCTCTTGTAAAACCTCAGAAAGAACAACTGATTTAGTCAGATATGTAAATCCACTCATTGGAACGGCAACTGCCACCACAGAAAGTGCTTTAGAACATGGCGAAAACAAAGAAAATAATGCACAGGTAGTTCCTTACGTCACCACACCATTTGGTATGACCAATTGGACACCGCAAACCAAAGACACCGAGAAAAAATGTTTGGCTCCATATTATTATACAGATTCACTTTTTCAGGGATTTAGAGGTAGCCACTGGTTAAGTGGCTCTTGTGTTCAAGACTACGGGAGCATGACCATAATGCCACTGACTGGAGCTCTAAAATGCTTACCTGAAGAAAGAGCCACACCGTTTAAACACGCTTCCGAAAAAGCTAGTCCTCATGCTTATGAGGTTGTTTTAGAAGAATACGGTATAAAAGCTGAAATGACGGCTACCAAAAGAGCGGGGCTTTTCAAATTTACCTTTAATAAAGCGGACCAGGCACATTTAGTTCTCAACCCAAACTCTGATGAAGGTATGGGTTATATAAAAATCAATAAAGAAGCTAACGAAATTGTAGGTTACAATCCTGTACATCGAATTTACCAAGGATCGGGGGAATCAGCAGGTTTTAGTGGATATTTTGTGGCTCAAATAAGCCGAGACTTTGAATCCGAAGGCGTTTATAAAGGTGCAGAGAATCTAGATGGTCAATTAGAAATAGCCAATGAAAAAAACATAGGTGCCTACGTCTCTTTTAAAGCACAAAAAGGCGAGGTGGTCTATGTCAAAATTGGTACTTCCTTCACGAGTATAGCACAGGCTAGAAAGAACTTGGATGCAGAAACCACCAACTTGGATTTTGACGATGTAAAAGCAGAGCTTAAAAATACTTGGGAAAAATTGTTGTCCAAAATTGAGGTTGAAACTACGGTAAAAAATGATAAGGTAAAGTTTTATACCGCACTTTACCATAGCTTTTTACAACCTAGAACTTATAATGATATCGATGGCTCCTACCCTAGTTTTGCTGGCGGAAAGGAAATTCTTAATAGTGGTAAAAGCGATTACTATAGCGATTTTTCCATGTGGGACACCTACCGTGCTTCTCATCCTTTGTTTGGCATATTAAAGCCTAAAGCCAATGCCGACATGATGCAGAGTCTTTTCTTGATGGCGGAACAAGGCGACTGGCTGCCAATTTTCCCATGTTGGAATAGCTACACCAGTGCTATGATAGGAGATCACGCCATCACGGCCATTGCGGATGCCTACATGAAAGACATTATTGGTCTTAACGACAAGCAATATGGCTATTTGCTAAAAAATGCTTTTGAATCGCCAGCAACAATAGAAGAATACAAAAATGGCAAAGGTAGAAGGGCTTTAGAATCGTACTTAAAATATGGCTACATACCTCTTGAAGACAAAGTCATGGACTCTTTCCATAAAGGAGAGCAAGTATCAAGAACTTTAGAATACGCTTTTGACGACTTCTCATTAAGCCAGATAGCGGAGAAAAAAGGAGACCTTAACTATGCCGAAATATTGCGTAAAAGAGCTTTGAATTATGTGAACGTATATAGCCCTTCGGACTCAACCGTTAAGGGAAGATTTGCGGATGGTACTTTTACCAGCAACTATAATAAATTGACCAGAATGCCCTATATCACCGAAGGCACGCCTTATCAATACACTTGGTATGTACCTCATGATGTAGCAGGCTTAATGAAAATAATGGGTGGCGAGGCTGACTTCAACCGTAATATGGATAGCTTTCATGCTAAAGGTCAATACTGGCATGGAAATGAGCCCGGCCATCAGATTCCTTTCATGTACAACTTCTCTGGACAGCCTTGGAAAACCCAAAAACTAGTATCAGAAATTATGAAAAAAGAATACAGTGCGGAAATAGGTGGATTAAGTGGAAATGACGATGCAGGTCAAATGTCAGCATGGTACGTTTTTGCGGCTATGGGTTTTTACCCCGTAAGTCCATCAGTTCCAGAATACGTAATCTCTGGGCCACGTTTTGACAAGCTAACACTCAGCTTAGATAACGGTAAGCAACTCAGAATTAATGCTAAAGGAGCAAGCCAAGGTAAAATTTACATTAAGAGTTTATCTTTTAACGGTAAGGCCACAGACAAAAACTTCCTCAATCATTTTGACCTTATGAAAGGTGGTGAATTAAATTTTGAAATGAGCGATACACCTAATTATGACTGGGGTGTGGACAAACTTTCAAGACCGTTTTCATTAGAGCACAAATAGTCATTCCCAAACATATGAATAATACTGAACAGCTTATTTTCTGTTCAGTATTACTTTTTCAATTCACTCAATTCATCTATTCGACGTAACACACCCTCCGCTTCAGAAAATTTGCCATCACTCAATCTGCGATTTCTGGTAGACAAGGAATGTGCCTCTTCTAAAAGAGATTTATACTTGTCATAAAGTTTATCCGATTCCGTCTTTCTTTTAAAAAATGTAATCATAATATTAAAATTTAATGGCAGACAAGCCGCCGTCTATGTGTAAAATTTGACCCGTAATCCAACTAGATTTATCACTTAATAAAAAAGTTGCTGCTTCCGCTATATCATCCACAGAACCTAGTCTCTTTAAGGGATTTTTCTCTGATTGAGCTTCCTTTTTAGCGTCCGAATTAATTAGCTTCTCGGCCAATGGTGTTACTGTTAACGAAGGAGCAATAGCATTTACTCTAATAGTAGGAGCTAACTCCGCAGCCAAAGCTCTTGTCAATCCTTCCAAAGCTCCTTTTGAGGCAGATACCTGACTATGAAAACTAAAACCTTGCTGAACCGCAATGGTGGAAAAAAACAAAACGGACGCGTTGTCCGACTTTTTCAGGTGAGGTAATACCGATTTAAGTAGTTCTGTGGCACCAACTACTTGAAGCATATAGTCTTCCAAAAAATCATTTGCACTGAAGCGGCTGAAAGGTTTAAGGTTAATACTGCCAGGGCAATAAACGAAGCCATCAATACGCTCGGGTAAGAAATCTGGATGTAAAGACTCCTTTAAAACATCTAATTTCTGATAACGAACATTTTCAAAATCCGCTTTAATATGGGTTTTGTAGGTACTGTAAATATCATGACCTTCTAGGCTTAGTTTTTTAACTAATGCTAGACCAATACCCGAAGAACCACCAATTACAAGAAAACTTGACATTGAAATTTGCTTTGTTTAACCAAATTTACAATTTATTAAACAGAATAAACTAATTACGCACTTTTTCTTATGAAATTTTTAATTTTCTTAAATGAAAATTTTCACATTTTTATTTTGTTGATGCACACATACTTCCATTTCAATGATTAATTTGCGTTTATGAGACGTTCTAAAGAATCACTTGTAGAGAAAGAAAAAAGCAGAGAAGACCTAGGCTTTGGGACTAAAGTAACCAGCGAAAATGCACGTCTGGTAAACCCTGATGGCCAGTTTAATGTCAGAAAACTCAATCAGTCTTTTGAAGCCAAAAGTAATATTTACCATAGGCTAATTAGAATGCACTAGTTAAAGTTTGGCATATTGATTATTCTCTTTTACCTCTTTGTAAATCTTATTTTCGGTGCCATTTATTATGTTGTTGGTGTAGAAAAACTACATGGAATTTCAGAATCAGATGGTTTATCAGATTTTTGGGAAGCATTTTTCTTTTCAAGTCAAACCTTAACCACCGTGGGTTACGGTAAAATTAGTCCCGCCGGATATCTTACAAGTTCTGTGGCGGCGGCAGAAGCCATGTTTGGCTTGATTATCTTCTCCATCATGACAGGTTTGCTTTATGGTAGATTTTCTAGACCTAATCCTAAGCTTATGTTCTCTTCCAAGGCTATTATAAGCCCCTACTTAGACATAAATGGGTTAATGTTTAGAGTAGCCAACGAAAAACATAACCAGCTCATGAATGTAAAAGTAACTTTCATTTTCTCTCGGAACGAAACCGATCGGAACGAAACCATTAGAAAATACTATACTTTAGACACTGAGCGTTCAAAAGTACTTTACTTACCCACGGCCTGGACCGTGGTTCATCCTATTACCAAGGAAAGCATACTCTATGGCGAAGCTGCAGAAAGTCTTCAAAAATGTGATGGTGAATTTATTGTATCCATTGAAGCCATCAATGACACCATGATTGACCCTGTTCATTCAAGAAAATCTTACCTCTATAATGAACTTATGTGGGGAGCTAAATTCACATCCATGCTGGAAGCCGTAGATAAAGCGTATGTGCTAGACTTGGGAAAAATTGATGAAATATATGATGCTGAACTGAATAAATATTAGCAATAGACCAAAAAAAAAGAGGCTCAACTTACCGACGTCGAGCCTCTAATAAAATTTTTCAAAAAATTGTTAATGATTAGCCAATTCGCTTATGGCATTCCAGGCCATGAGTCCCATACCTATTTCTATGGCTCCTTCGTCAATATTAAAAGTAGGTGTATGTACGCCAGAAACTATTCCTTTGGCCTCATTTCTAGTCCCTAGCCTGTAAAAGCAAGAATCCACCACCTGAGAATAAAAGGCAAAATCTTCTCCTGCCATCCATAAGTCTAAATCAACCACATTCTCTTTACCCATATAGGCCTCAGCAGCTTTTCTTACCTTCTTTGTCAATGCTGGATTATTTTCCAAATAAGGATACCCTCTAATAACTTCAAACTCACAAACAGCACCCATAGACTCCGCCATAGTTTCAGCCATTTTTTGGATTAATTGTAGCCCTCTTTCACGCCACTCTTCATCCATATTTCTAAAGGTACCATCAATCTTCACTTCGTTGGGTATAACATTGGTAGCACCCAGACCTACTATTTTACCAAAGGTTAAAACGGAGGGATTGGTAGGTTTTCTATTTCTAGAAATAATTTGCTGCAAGGCCACAATGATGTGAGAGGCTACTAAAATAGGGTCAATACATGCATCTGGAGCCGCTCCATGCCCTCCTTTACCTTTTACAGTTAAATAAATTTCATCCGTGCTTGCCATGTACATCCCTTCTCTAAAACCTATTTTACCTACAGGAATATTAGGTGCCACATGCTGGCCCAGCATAGCCTGAAGTTTAGGATTTTCCAACACTCCTTCTTTAATCATAATAGAAGCCCCACCTGGTGCTTTCTCCTCCGCTGGTTGAAAAACAAGCTTCACCGTACCTTCAAACTCATCTTTCAGGCTATTTAGAATTTTAGCTGTTCCTAGTAAAGAAGTGGTGTGCACATCATGCCCACAGGCATGCATCACCCCTTCGTTTTTTGATTTATAAGAAATATCATTAGCTTCAAAAATGGGTAAGGCATCCATATCTGCTCGAAGTCCAACAACTTTTTTCGATGGATTTTTTCCTTCTATTAAAGCCACCACACCCGTACCCGCGATACCATGCTCTGGTTTCAAACCCATTTCTTCCAAAGTCTTCACCACAAAAGCCGAAGTCTCATGCTCTTCAAAAGATAATTCAGGATTAGCATGCAAATGCCTTCTAATGGCCACAGAATTTTCAAATTGCTCTGCGGCTAAAGTTTTTATTTTATCAATCAGACTCATAATTTCTTATTTATTGCTGTGCAAAACTACTGGTTTTCTCTTCCTTCAAGAATCTATTGGCATATTCTTAGTTAAAAAATGTAGGTTTTGCTTTCTTTGCTCAAATTTAGCGTTTTAGATGATTATATATATAATGGGTGTGAGCGGCAGTGGGAAATCTACTGTTGGCGAATTATTGGCAAAAGAACTACAAATTCCATTTTATGATGGTGATGATTTTCATCCACAAGCCAATATCGACAAAATGAGTGAAGGCATTCCGCTCAATGACGACGACCGTCAGGGCTGGCTGGAATCCATCAATAAAAAGGCAAAAACCTCCAAAGAAGGTGGTGTATTTGCTTGCTCTGCACTGAAAGAAGTATACAGAGCACTTCTCTTTAAAGGAATTGGTGGTCAAGCCACCTTTGTTTATTTGGAAGGTAGCTATGAACTCATTGACGCAAGAATGAAAGCCCGTAAAAATCACTTTATGCCACCGGGTCTTCTAAAATCTCAATTTGAAACCCTTGAGATTCCACCTTATGGCTTACACGTTTCTATAGACCAAGAACCAGAAAACATAATTGCAGACATTGTGAAACAAATACCAATACCAACACAAGAATTTGGACTCGTAGGACTAGGCGTTATGGGTAAAAGCCTCGCCAGAAACCTCGCCAACAATGGTTTTAAATTAGCCCTTTACAACAGATTTTCAAAAGGTACTGAGGAGCAAGTTGCGGAGACGTTCATCACCGAATTTGACGAATTAAGCGAAGCCAAAGGTTTTGAAGATATGAGAGCTTTTGTTCAAGCTTTGCAAACTCCTAGAAAAGTATTTTTGATGGTGAATGCAGGGAAAGTAACCGATTTAGTCATTGATGAACTTTCTTCTCTTTTAGACGAAGGAGACGTGATTATCGACGGTGGAAACTCACACTTTACCAATACAGAAAAAAGAGGAATCGAATTATCTAAAAAAGGTATTCAGTTTATTGGGACGGGTGTGTCTGGTGGCGAAGAGGGAGCACTCAAAGGTCCCTCTATTATGCCTAGTGGCGATAAAACCGCTTATGAGAAAATAGCACCCTATTTAGAAGCTATAGCAGCTAGAGACAAAAAAGGAAATGCTTGCTGTACATATGTAGGCAAAGGCGGCTCTGGACACTATATTAAAATGGTGCATAATGGCATAGAATATGCTGAAATGCAGCTATTAGCGGAAGTTTTTGCTCTTTTAAGATATGTCAACGGACTATCTCCTATAGAAATCTCAGATATTTTAAAAGAATGGAATGATGGCGAATTGAGCAGCTACCTACTAGAAATCACTTATAAACTTTTGACTAAGAAAGAAGGTGACCAGTACATGGTGGATATCATATTAGACCAAGCTGGCAACAAAGGTACAGGAAGCTGGACCACGGAATCTATGGCAGAGCTGGGCATACCAGCTACCATGATTTCTTCAGCCTTATTTGCAAGATACATTTCTGCATTTAAAACCAAAAGAACCGAGCTTACCAATACTTTTAAATTGGAAGCTATCACAGGGAATATTAGAATAACAGACCTTAAAAGTGCCTATCAATTAGCCAGACTCGTTAATCACCAACAGGGTTTTCAATTGATAGAAGAAGCTTCTAACAAATACGAATGGACGTTAAACCTATCTGAAATAGCTAGAATATGGACCAATGGCTGTATCATTCGTTCTGGACTAATGGAAACGTTAATTGATACACTAAGAACTTCCACTTCACTTATTCTTAATAGCGAAAAGCAGAGCTTAAACGCTCAATTAGGCTCTTTAAGAACTGTCGCAATTTCTGGTATTCAAACTGGAGTTTCTATACCATGTCACCTTTCTGCTTTGGATTATTTGAACGCCAGTTTATATCATCATCCTACCGCCAATATTATTCAAGCTCAGAGAGACTTCTTTGGTGCACATACCTATAAACGTGTAGATGACGAAAGTGGCAAGTCTTATCACACCATTTGGGAATAAAATCAAGTGTATTTAAACCCGAATTATGTAATGGGGAATCTTTATGTATTTTAAAGTACAATAAATCAGACAATTAAAGGGAATTAGCATAGCGTTTACCCTTAGCTAATGTCAAAGGGCTATGGTGATTTCCTTTAATTGGGTGTAGCCTGTGCTGAGTTTGACGATTTGTACTAAATTGAAGCAATTTAGCTACGGCCCCGATAAAATCGGGAGATTGCCCAATGCATAAACCGGGTTAAACTTTAAATGGAATTAAGTTAAGGTTGATATATAGAAAAAGGTCTCGAATAAACCATTTAGATGGTGTAAGCGAGACCTTTTATTTTTAAAACCTTTCTATAAATGTTATACCGCTCTGAATTTCCCAGGAACAGGAATTGGATAAAAACCATTAGCATCTGGCAACGATTTTGGCATCGTATCCCATGTGAAACTATCTGGAGCTAAAGAAATCTCTGATTTAAGAGCCTCTTCCATAGTCACTTTTTGACCCGAATAAGTAGCCATTCTACCTAGAATAGACGTCATGGTACTCATCGCTCCATTATAGGCATCATTTACCGCTATATTATTGGCAATATTATGGAATAACACATCATGCTCTACTTGATAAGCGTTTTTGTCTTCTCTGCCTCTATGACGGAAAAGACTATTCCCTTTTAAGTCTGTGATTTTGCCCTCTGTGGCACGGCCTTTTGTTCCTATCAAATGCTCAGACACATTAGCCACTGTTCCAGGTTGGTGACGGCATTGGCTATTTAATATCATTCCGTCGGCATATTCAAATTCTACCACATGGTGGTCAAATATTTCTCCGTATTCTTTCCCTTTTCTTACTTCCCTTCCACCAATACCAATGGCCTCAGTAGGATACCCTCCTTTAAACCAGTTGATAACATCTATATTATGAATGTGCTGCTCAGAGATATGATCGCCACATAACCAAACGAAGTAATACCAGTTTCTCATTTGGTATTCCATTTCTGTCATGCTGTCTTCACGCTTTTTCACCCAAACACCATCATTATTCCAATAACAACGAGCTGAAACAATATCTCCTATCATTCCTTCATCTACTACCCGCTTATATGTCTCTAAATACGATTTCTGATAATGACGCTGAAGCCCCACCACCACTTTAAGATTCTTCTTTTTTGCGGCCTCAGCTGCATCCAAAACTCTTCTAATGCCTGGAGCGTCTGTAGCTACAGGCTTCTCCATAAATACATGCTTATTTTGACGTACCGCTTCTTCAAAATGAATTGGCCTAAAACCTGGAGGTGTGGTAAGGATAACCACATCTGCCAATGCTATGGCTTTTTTATATCCATCAAAACCCACAAATTTGTTTTCTTCAGCTACCTGAACACGCCCAGCTACCTCGCCTTCTAATGCTCTTCCAGTAGTTAAGTTGGTATAACAACTGTCTAGCCTATCTCTAAAAGCGTCTGCCATGGCCACTAATTTCACATTTTCTTTTACAGACAATGCTTGAAAGGCAGCTCCAGAACCTCTACCTCCACAACCTATTAAGGCTACTTTGATTTCATCTGCTCCGGCATAAAATGCAGAAGACATAAGAGGATTAGCTACCAATGCCGCTCCACCAGCAAACATGGCCGAGTTTCTAATAAAAGAACGGCGATTTAAATCTTTCATATTATTTCTAAGGGATATATTATTTACAAAACGGTTGAATGACTAAAGCTAAAAAAAACTGACGATAAAATAAACAGGAGTCTTTAAACAATAGCTAAATACCCTGTTTCTGCCAACGTCCCACTCATTCTTTAAGGATTACCTTAATTTCCGATAAAGAATTGGCCTAAACCAATTCCAGGAAATATAGGGCGTAAGGCATTTTCTCACGTCAATAGGAGTATTACTTATCTTTTGGTGGTGGGGCAAAATATCTTTCAATCTCAGCCTCCGAAGGTTGAACCGAAGGTCTTACCAATCTGAAACCTAAAAAAGGAGCATCCGTAAGCCACCAATCTGACTTAGGAATTTGAGGGTCTTGTTGTTTCAATCTTTGTGTAGAACCTACCCTAGCGGCAGAGCGAAGAGCCTCTGGGTCATCGTCCCAATGTCCACCTTTGATGGTATGAGGGTAAAGTTTTACAGGTTCAAAAGACGGATCCTTCACACCATCTTCTAAAACTTGATGTACATTCGGTAAATAGGCATCTGAAGTCCACTCTGCCACATTCCCATACATATCATAAAGTCCCCATTTGTTTGGCTTCTTCTCTCCAACTATGCTATAAGCACCGTTGGAATTGGTATATAACCATGCGTAATCTTCTAATTGCCCTTTATCTTCTCCAAAATGCCAAGGTGTGGTACTTCCTGCTTTAGCAGCATATTCCCATTCTGCCTCAGTTGGCAAGCGGTAAAATACGCCTGTTTTTTTATATAGCCATTTACAAAACGATCTTGCGGCATACTGCGTTACGTTACATACTGGGAAACCGCCATTTTTACCCTGCCCAAAAGACATTTCCACATAAGGTTTGGTGGGTCTTGAAATGCCATCCAACACCAACTTTTTATCTATTTCCAATTCGCTATTCTGATAGATAAGGTACAAATCCCAGGTGGTTTCATATTTGGCCATCCAAAAGGAACTTAAAGCCACCTTTTTTTGAGGTCCTTCGTCTTCATCTCTGTCTTTGTCAGTTTCCGGACTTCCAAAGAGAAACGCTCCCCCAGGAATGGCGATCATATCAAACCCCTGTTTTGTGTTTGGAATCTCCTGTCTGTAATCTTTGAATTCTTGTGGTATAAAAAGTAAGCTAGAAAGTAGCAGTACGAAACTTAAGATAATTTTCATCTAATTTTTTTTATTCAATTTCGGGTTTTAAAAGTCTAAAAGTCATGCGATGCAAATAAGTTACACCATACTCCTTTATGGCGGCTCTATGCTTAATTGTTGGATAACCAGCGTTGGTATGCCAACCGTAATGAGGAAACTCTTTGGCATAGCTCTCCATAAGATTATCTCTATACGTTTTGGCCAAAATACTAGCTGCCGCTATATTCTGATATTTGCCATCGCCTTTAATAATGCAAGTATGGGGAATTGATAAATAAGGAACAAATCTATTTCCATCTACCAGTAAATGTTCAGGAGCTATTTCTAATAAAGCCACCGCTTTATGCATGGCTAAGATACTAGCCTGTAAAATATTGATTTCGTCTATCTCCGTTTGGGAACAAATTCCTATGGCAAAAGCCAGAGCATCCTTTTTTATAATTTCTGCCAAACGTTCTCTTGCAGCCTTATCGAGCTGCTTAGAATCATTAAGTTCTAGATTATCATAATCCTTTGGTAGGATAACAGCCGCAGCTACCACGGGACCCGCTAGGCATCCTCTACCAGCCTCGTCTAATCCAGCCTCTATACATTCTTTATTAAAATAGGGTTTCAGCATGATGGCAAGTTAATATCTAGGGCATAATATCTCAATTAAACCCGCTTTATTCATTAGAAAATCTCCCGATACTTATCGGGACCGTAGTTAAATTACTTCAAATCAGTTCATAAACTCATTTAAACTCAATCACCAGAACCCTTCGACAAAAAGCTCAGGGTAGACCGCTATGCTAATATTGTTTAAATGTCTGATTATTACACTTTAACTATTCATTACGAATCTCCAATGCATAAACCGAGTTAAAAAGTCAGGGAAAAGTAAATTCATAAAAAAACAGCCCTAGAAAACTAGGACTGCTCTTTCATTGAAAACTTGAACCCATAAAGCTCAAAGATTTTTATAATTTAAACACCTAAATAAGCTGGAGAAATCATAGAAACAGATTTTGCTTCTAAGAAAGACTGACCCATTAAGTATCCATCTACCGCTCTTGCGGCCTCACGACCTTCAGATATAGCCCAAACCACTAAAGATTGACCTCTTCTCATGTCACCAGCAGCAAAAACCTTTTCGTTGCTAGTTTGATATTTTGGAGCATTAATATTTCCTCTTTGGTCATAATCTACGCCTAAGTCATTTAATAGACCTTCGTGCTGTGGATGTAAGAATCCTGCAGCAAGCAGAGCCAATTCACAAGGCACCTCTTTTTCGGTTCCTGGAATTTCCTTCATGACCATTCTGTCATTATCTCTTATCCATTCAATATTCACCAACTTTAAGCCTTTCAGGTTTCCGTTTTCGTCACCTACAAACTCTTTCGTGTTTATTTGCCAATCTCTATCACAGCCTTCTTTATGGGAAGTACTGGTACGAAGCTGCATAGGCCAAAGCGGCCAAGGCGTGCTTTCTGCTCTCTCTGCAGGAGGCATTGGCATAATTTCTATTTGATAAATAGCATTGGCACCGTGTCTGTTAGAAGTACCTACACAGTCAGAACCAGTATCTCCTCCACCAATAACCACGACGTTCTTACCTTTTGCAGACAAATCGCCATTTTGATATTTAGCACCTTGATGATCTACTGAGAAATCGACCTTGATACCTTTACCATCGGCCACTCTCTTGTTTTGCTGACTTAAAAACTCCATTGCATAATGCACCCCTTTAAGTTCCCTTCCAGGAATACTTAAATCTCTAGGTACAGTAGAACCACCGGTTAAAACAACAGCATCAAAATCTCTCTCCAATTGTTCTGCTTTAATATCAACCCCTACATTGGTACTTGTTTTGAATATTACACCTTCTTCAGCCATCACTGCTATTCTTCTATCAATGATGTCTTTATTAAGCTTGAAATCTGGAATACCATAACGCACCAAGCCACCAATTTGGTCAGCTCTTTCAAACAAAGTAACCGTATGACCTGCTTTATTCAACTGAGCAGCCGTTGCCATTCCAGCAGGACCAGAACCAACTACCGCTACCGTTTTTCCTGTTCTTGAAGATGGCGGATTTGCAACAACCCATCCCTCTTCGTAAGCCTTCTCGATAATTGATTTCTCAATATACTCGATAGCCACAGGAGGTTTGTTAATTCCTAATACACATGAAGATTCACAGGGTGCAGGGCAAATTCTTCCTGTGAATTCTGGAAAGTTATTTGTACTCGCCAAAATTTGATATGCCTGCTTCCAGTTTTCCTCATAAACTGCATCGTTAAATTCTGGAATAATGTTACCCAATGGGCAACCATTATGACAAAAAGGAATGCCACAGTCCATACAGCGAGCAGCCTGCTCATGCGTTTGCTCAGAATTATATTTTTGTTCTACCTCTTGGTAGTCTTTTTTACGTTCTTCAATACTCCTATATTTAGAAGCTTCTCTTTCGAATTCTAAAAAACCCGTTGGTTTACCCATTTTATTGCCGTTGTACTTTTTAAAATTGATTTCCTTATGCCGCTTTTGTGGCTTCTGCCTTACTTCTTTCCGCCAAGATACGTTTGTAATCACGTGGATAAACTTTTACAAAGTTTTCCAACTCTGACTTCAAGTCAGCCAAGATAACCTTCGCTACTTCGCTACCCGTGGCTTCCATGTGTTTGGTAATCATGCCTTCCAAAATAGCTTCATCATCAGCCGTCAAGCCTTCTAAATCTACCATTTCTTTATTGCACTTACGATCAAACACTTTGTCCTTGTCGTAAACATAGGCTATTCCACCACTCATACCCGCGGCAAAGTTCTCACCAGTTGGCCCTAAAACAATTACTGTACCACCAGTCATGTACTCACAGCCATGGTCACCTATTCCTTCTACGACTACTCTAGCACCAGAGTTTCTAACCGCAAAACGTTCACCTGCTAGCCCTCTTATAAATGCCTCACCAGAGGTAGCACCATAGAAAGAAACATTACCAACTGCCATATTTTCTTCTGCTTTGAATGTAGCTTTTCTATCTGGGTAGACTATCAGCTCAGCACCGCATAATCCTTTCCCAAAATAGTCATTAGAGTCTCCTTCGAGTTCTAACTTCAAACCTTTTGTAGAGAATGCACCGAAAGATTGCCCTGCTGTTCCTCTATATTTAAAGTGAATAGTACCTGCTGGTAATCCTTCTCCTTTATAAAGTTTAGAAATCTTATGAGAAAGCATGGCTCCCACTGTTCTATCCAAGTTATTAATAGGATATTCAGCAGATACAGCTTCTCCATTTTCTAAAGCTGCCTTAGCGTCCTTAATCATTTTCCTGTCTAGAACAAACTCAATTCCATGGTCTTGCTCTTCTTGCTTATATTCTGCCACCTCCGCAGAAATAGGCTCTTTATAGAGAATCTTAGAAAGGTCTAAGTCTTTATATTTCCAATGCTTGATGTCGCTTCTCTTTTCTAATTTCTGAACCTGACCAACCATCTCGTTGACCGTTTTGAAACCTAATTCAGCCATAATCTCACGCATTTCCATGGCGAGGTATGTAAACATATTCACAACATGTTCTGGCTTACCGCTGAATAAAGCTCTTAGCTCTTTTCTTTGCGTAGCAATGCCGACCGGACAAGTATTTAAATGACATTTTCTCATTAAGATACATCCTGCTGCCACTAAGGCCGCTGTTGCCACACCAAACTCCTCTGCTCCTAATAAAGTAGCAATGGCTATGTCTCTACCAGTTCTTAACTGTCCATCCGTCTGCACTACGATTCTGCCTCTCAACTTGTTTTTAACAAGGGTCTGATGCGTCTCTGCCAAACCTAGTTCCCAAGGAAGACCTGCATGTCTTAATGAAGATAAAGGAGAAGCTCCAGTACCCCCGTCATAACCTGCTATCAATACCACATCTGAGTGAGCTTTAGCCACACCCGTTGCAATGGTACCCACACCAGCTTCTGAAACTAATTTCACAGAAATTCTAGCTTCTTCGTTGGCATTTTTTAAGTCATAAATTAACTGAGCCAAATCTTCAATTGAATAGATATCGTGGTGAGGAGGTGGGGATATTAAACCTACACCAGGCGTACTATGACGCGTACGTCCAATCCAATCATCCACTTTATGACCAGGAAGCTGACCGCCTTCTCCAGGCTTGGCACCTTGAGCCATCTTAATTTGAAGTTCTTTGGCGTTAGACAAGTAATAACTTGTTACACCAAATCTTCCAGAAGCCACCTGCTTGATATTAGAAGACATACTGTCTCCGTTTTCCATAGGTGTGTATCTTGATTCATCTTCTCCACCCTCACCAGAGTTTGAACGACCACCAATACGGTTCATCGCTATAGCCAATGTGGTGTGAGCTTCCCATGAAATAGAACCAAATGACATGGCTCCAGTAGCAAAGCGTTTGAATATTTCTTCTACAGATTCTACTTCATCAATTGAAATAGATTCCGATTGCTTGAAACGCATTAATCCTCGAAGTGTTAAGGCTTCTTTAGATTGGTCGTTTATGAGCTTAGAATATTTTTTAAAAATCTTATACCCTTCGTTAATGTCCTTTTCACCTACCCTAGTAGACTGTTGTAGTAAATGTATAGAGTCTGGATTGAACATGTGCTTTTCGCCACGTTGTTTCCATTGATAAACACCACCTACTTCTAACCTATTGACAGATTCCTTCTCCTCATTAGGATAAGCCACTAGATGTCTTACGATAACCTCCTTAGCGATTTCGTCAATACCTAAACCTCCAATTCTTGAAACAGTGCCTGTAAAATACTTATCAACAACCTTTTGATTAAGACCTAAGCACTCAAAGATTTGAGCTCCTTGATAAGACTGTAATGTCGAAATCCCCATTTTCGAGAAAATCTTCAATAACTCCTTATCTACAGCCTTGATATAGTTATAATATAATTCTTTGTCTGTAAACTCCCCGTCAATCTGACCAGAAGCGTTCATTTTTGTCAATGTCTCAAAAGCCAAATAAGAACATATCGCTGATGCACCATAACCTATTAATGCTGCATAATGATGCGTTTCCCAAACATCAGCCGCTTCTACTACAATACTCGCCTTTCCTCTCAAACCTTTACGGATTAAGTGGTGGTGGATTGCAGATGTCGCCAATAGTGAAGGAATAGCAGCGTGCTCTGAATCTACTGCTCTATCAGATAAAACCAAAATCTCAAAACCATCTCTTATGGCATCTTCGGCATATCTACAAATCCTTTCTATACCAAAAGCCAAAGCTTCGCCTGGGTTTTCTGTGCTGGTATAGAAATAAGTATTGATGGTTTTAGCTTGGAAGCCATCACGATCCACAAATCTCAGCCTATCAAATTCTTTCGGTGTTAACACAGGTTGCTGTAACTGCACCTGACGGCAATGTCTTGGTGACTCCGTTAAAATATTGTCTGCTGTACCTACAAAAGATATCAATGACATGATTGACCGCTCTCTAATAGAGTCAATCGGTGGGTTAGTTACCTGAGCAAATAGTTGTTTAAAGTAAGAAGAAAGGTGCTGACTTTGGCTTGACAAAATGGCCAATGGTATGTCAATCCCCATAGAACCAATTGCCTCTTTACCTAAAGATGCCATGGGTCCTAAAATCAATCTTAAATCTTCAGATGTATATCCCGCTGTTATTTGCCTCTTAAGAAGTTTCTCAGGGCTATAATGCGTATATGGTCTTATAGATTTAGGAAGTTTCTTAATATTGATTTTATGCTTATCAATCCACTCACCATATGGTTGCCTTGAGCAGATATCAGCTTTTAATTCTTCGTCAGGGATAATTCTTCCCTGCTCCATATCTACCACAAACATTCTACCTGGCTGTAAACGACCTTTAGAAACTACCGTTGATTGGTCTATATCTAAAACCCCTGCTTCTGAAGCCATCACAACGGTATCGTCATTCAGCACCCAGTATCTAGAAGGTCTTAAACCATTTCTATCCAATGTCGCTCCTACCATCTTTCCATCCGTAAATGAAATAGATGCAGGGCCATCCCATGGCTCCATAATAGTAGCATGGTACTCATAAAATGCCTTTCTTACTGGATCCATGGCTTCGTTTCCGTCCCACGCCTCTGGAACCATCATCATCATAACATGCGGAAGAGATCTTCCTGAAAGATAAAGCAGCTCTATGGCGTTATCTAACATGGCAGAATCAGAATTGCCTTTATCACAGATAGGCATAATCATTTCCATTTCTTCCTTCGTGAAGAATTCGGAATAGAAAGACTTTTCTGCAGCTCTAATCCAGTTTACATTACCTTTAACGGTGTTGATTTCACCATTATGAGCAATGAACCTAAACGGCTGAGCCAATTTCCAAGATGGGAAAGTATTGGTAGAGAAACGAGAGTGAACAATAGCAAAGGCCGAAACCACTCTTGAATCTTGTAAATCTGGGAAGTAATATTTTAGTTGGTCTGTAGTTAATTGACCTTTATAAGAAATGGTACGACAAGACAAGCTAGAAATATAAAAGGACTCTCTTACACTTTTAACCGAGTCTCTAATAACCGCAGAAGCAAATTGTCTTAAAACATAAAGCTTACGCTCAAAAATCAGGTCATCCTCAACCGTTTCAGGCATTTTAACAAAAACTTGTTCTACCCACGGCTCCACTTTTAATGAACCTTCTCCAAGCGTCTCGTTGAGCGTAGGAACTTTCCTATAGCCCAAAAGATCAAAGCCTAGCTCTTCTATTTTTCTATTTAGAATTTCTCGGCACTCTTCTCTGGCAATTTCTTGATAAGGGAAGAAAATTTGACCAACACCGTATTCTCCAGCAGATGGCAACTTAAATCCTTTGTTTCGACATTCGGACACAAAAAACTCGTGAGGAATTTGTAACAACAGCCCTGCACCGTCACCCGTATTGGGATCGCATCCGCATGCTCCTCTATGATCCATTCTTTCTAGCATTTGAATGGCATCTGTTACTATTCCATGAGATTTACGGCCTTTCAGATGTGCTCTGAAGCCAATTCCGCATGCGTCATGCTCAAACTCACTGTTATATAAGCCTGAATTTTGTTCTGTTTCAATCATTCCTTATAGTACTCCTGTTATAAAAATGTATGCTGAGTAAAACCGTCTTTATTAGACAAAAATTAGTTAACCCGATAGAGCAAAAATAGTGGTTATATTTTTGGCTCTGCCTTGCAATATAATAACAAAAAAAATTGAGATTGTCAGGTATTCTCCAATTTTAAGGCTGTAATAATAATAAAATACCTTAATCAAAATTTAACATTAGAATAATACAATTCACCAGCAAAATATCAAAGAAATCTACTTGTCTTAACAACTATAAGTCTCTATTTATTCTTCATTTTCGAGAAAAGATGGATAGAAACGTAACTAAAAACAAAAAAGGCAAGCATTTCTGCTCGCCTTTTTTACGAATTCTAAATGCCTACTTAAACTACAAGACAAAGCCTAAGCCAGCTGTAGTATTACTCATAGGATCTATAAGTATAAATGCACCGTTTGATGGATTCGTTTCATAACTATCTGCAAAGATTTCTCCTGCCGTTTTCAAATTAACCACGCCAATCTCATTCAATTTAATATCATTTCTATCTTCAGATTCTACGAGATGCTGAACATCCAAAACAGAATCAATTGATATTGATTTAGCCTTCTGAATATTAACACCGTGTTGCAAAAGGTAAGTTTTACCGGCAGATAGCGGTGTGCTATCCATCCAACATATCTTAGCTTTAATCGCTTTTTTACCATCCGGTAATACATTAGACCTGGTCAACATATTTCCTCTGCTGATATCAATATCGGTATCCAATGTTATAACCACGGAATCTCCAGCGATAGCTTTATCCAGATTAGTTTCAAACTTTTGAATACTCTTAATAGTAGAACTTTGACCACTTGGTAAAGCCGTTATCTCATCTCCTACCTCAAACTCTCCACTGCTTATTCTACCTGCATAACCTCTATAATCGTGATATTCTTCTGTTTTGGGTCTTACCACATACTGCACACCCATTCTGGCAGGGATGGCGTCAGCACCTGTTCTTACTTGCTTATTTTCTATACTTTCTAAAATACCCAATAAGGAAGCACCATCATACCAATCCATTTTTTCAGACTTGGTGGTAATATTTTCTCCGTACAAAGAAGATAAAGGAATGAAAGTGATTTTTTGACCCTCAAAGCCAGCCTTACCCACCGTGGTTTCAAAATCTTTCTTTATGGTCTCAAAAGACTCGTGGCTATAATTTACCAAGTCCATTTTGTTGACCGCCACTATGACGTTTTCAATCCTCAACAGCTGACTGATGTAATAATGCCTTTTGGTTTGCTCAGAAATACCATTTCTAGAGTCTATCAAAATAATAGAAACGGATGCGTTACTGGCACCAGTAATCATGTTTCTAGTATATTCAAAGTGACCAGGTGTATCTGCTATAATATACTTACGAGTAGGTGTATTAAAGTAAATATGAGCTACATCAATGGTAATACCTTGCTCACGCTCGGCAATCAAACCGTCCGTCAATAAAGATAGGTCTGTAAAGTCTAAGCCCTTTCTCTTTGAAGCAGTTTCTAGAGCCTCTATTTTATCTTTAGTGATAGATTTTGTTTCATACAGTAAACGGCCAATCAATGTGCTTTTACCATCATCTACAGAACCTGCCGTTGCTATTTTTAAAATATCCATTTGTTTCTTCTTAATAATCTTTTGCAGGCCTATCATAGAAAAGACCTACTTTTGAATTTTGTGTTTATATCATTGTCCTCCCAGTCCGCCTACAGGCAGGGACTTCGTTCGGACGGACTTTAGAAATAACCTTGTTGCTTACGTTTCTCCATTGCCGCTTCAGAACGTTTATCGTCTATTCGAGCACCTCTTTCTGAAATTTCTGCACTCAGAATCTCGTCAATGATAGAATCTATATTATCCGCAGTAGACCTAACTGCAGCTGTACAGCTCATATCTCCCAAGGTTCTAAATCTTACGGAGTCTTCGTAAACCTCCTCATCGTCCGATTTATTCACAAATTCGGACTCAGACCATATCAAACCATCTCTATCAAATACTCTTCTTTTGTGAGCAAAGTATACAGAAGGTATTTCAATCTGCTCTTCTTTGATATAATTCCAAACGTCTAATTCTGTCCAGTTAGAAATAGGAAAAACTCTTACATTTTCACCCATGTCTATCTTCCCATTAAGCATATCAAACATTTCTGGTCTTTGCTTCTTAGCATCCCATTGACCAAAATCATCTCTTACTGAGAAGATTCTTTCTTTGGCTCTGGCTTTCTCTTCGTCTCTTCTGGCACCTCCCATACAGGCGTCGTATTTGCCATTTTCAATAGCCTCTAAGAGCGTCACCGTTTGCAAAGCATTTCTACTCGCGTATTTACCAGTTTCTTCTTTTACCTTACCTTCATCTATAGACTGCTGTACACTACCAATTTGAAGGTCAAGACCTAATTCCGCCACCAATTTATCTCTAAACTCGATGGTTTCTGGGAAATTATGACCCGTATCCACATGTAAAAGAGGAAATGGAATTTTACCCGGATAAAAGGCTTTTTGAGCCAATCTTACCAAGGTGATAGAATCTTTACCACAAGAAAAAAGTAAAACAGGCTTCTCAAACTGAGCAGCCACTTCTCTCATGATGTAAATTGCTTCGTCTTCTAACTGTCTAGGAAAACTCCTATTGCTATCTTCTAAAATCATCGTATTACTATACTATTAAAAACTAAATTCTATTTTATTCAAATGGCGTATGCTATTTCACAGCATGTAAACCACATTCTTTTTGCGACTCCTCCCAGTACCATCTACCTGCTCTAGGATGCTCTCCTTCTGCAATAGCCCTGGTACATGGTGCACAGCCTATACTCACAAAACCCTTTTTATGCAAACTGTTCTGAGGTACTTTATGCTCTTTTAAATAATCCTCCATGTCATCAAAAGACCAATCTATCAAAGGATTGAACTTATGCACTTGATTGGCCTCATCCCATTCCCAAATCTTCATATCGTTGCGATTGTCAGACTGGTCTGCTCTTAGACCTGTAATCCAGACATCCGCATTTTCCAATGCCCTCTTTAAAGGAACTATTTTTCTCAAAAAACAACATTCCTTTCTGTCTTCTACAGAATTATAAAAACTATTGAAGCCCTTGGTTTTAACTAAATTTTCTATGGCAGCCGTTTCAGGAAAGTAAGTCGTAAACTCCTTTTTATATCTGGCTTTAGTTTTATCCATCACCTCATAAGTTTCCTGGAAATGTCTTCCAGTATCCAGGGTAAAAACTTCTATTGGTAAATCTTTGGAAAAGATGGCATGCGTAATAGCCTGATCCTCTTGTCCAAAAGAGCTAGAAAAAACGATGTTTGAATGGTTTTCTACCACCCAAGCTAATCTTTCCTCCAAACTTTTATTTAATAATTCTTCCATAATCTAAATCCTTAAAAGAAAACCCCTACAACATTTATTAAACTCACCAACATCACCACCACTGCCACTGTTACCATTAATACTTTTTGTGGAATGAACTTTACGAGGTAGGCTCCTAAAGGAGCGGCAAAAATACCACCAATTATTAAGGCGGCAATAAGTTGCCATGCCTGAGTATCTACAAAAAGCATAAAAATACCTGTACTAAAGAAAGCGACAAAAAACTCTGCGGTATTCACAGTCCCAATTGTTTCTTTGGCTGGATTACCTTTACTTAAAAGATTAGAGGTCACTAAAGGCCCCCATCCACCACCACCTATCGCGTCAAAAAAACCACCATAAAGGCCTAAGAAACCAAGGTTTTTATTCACGGGTGCTATGGGCTTTGCCTTAAAGGCTTTCATGAAAATCATAACCCCAAGAAAAACCAGATATGCCGAAATGTATGGTTTAATGAAGTCACCATCAATCACTTCAGAAATAACATATGCTCCTACCATGGCTCCAACAACCCCCGTCAGTACTATTCTGAAAAACATTTTCTTATCAATGTTTCCTAAAAAAATATGTGAAAGACCCGAAACTCCTGCTGTGAAAACTTTGGCGGTGTGTACGCCCGCTGTGGCATAAGCAGGCGGCACGCCCACGGTCATCATCATAGAACTGCAGGTTGCACCATAGGCCATACCTAAAGAACCATCAATTAGCTGAGCCAGAAAACCGATAAAAATGAAAAAGTAAAAGTTAGAATCTAAAACAAAAGTATTGGTATCAAAATCAACATATACGCGATAAATCAAAACGGCAGCTAAAGCCAACTTCATGATAACCATAAAAACCGCGATGGTTTTGAAGTTAATAAGGTCGCTTAGCGAAAGAGCTAGTTTTTTCATCTAAATTAAGCCACTCTTTGATATAAGGAGATTTGTTGTTTTAATGCGGTACCAAATCCATTTTTAAGAGCATTGACCACCTCTCCTATAACAATGACAGCTGGATTACTCAGACCGTTTTCTCCTGCCAAGTTTTCAAGATTTCCAGCTAAGCCAATTGCCATTTTCTCGCTATCCGAGCTTACGTTTTGAATAATAGCGGCCGGTACATGACTTCTTTCTAAAGAAGAATAAATCTCTTGAATTTCATTCAATTTGCTCATGCCCATTAATATAACCAAGGTAGAATTTGACATCGCTGCCAATTTCACATCCGAGCTTAGGCTGCCATCCGATTTATGACCGGTAATTACCCAATATCCATCGGCATGATTTCTATCTGTAAGAGGTATTCCAGATAAACCAATAGAGTTTACAGAAGAAACCCCGGGGATATATGCCGTTGGAATGCCTCTATCTGTGGCAAAATTAATTTCTTCCACTCCCCTTCCAAAAACAAAGGGGTCTCCACCTTTCAATCTTACCACGTGACCCTTCTCAATAGCCTTTGCTACAATTAAGTCATTGATTTGATCTTGAGAAATCCCTCTTTTATGACCTCTTTTTCCCACATAAATTAATTCTGCAGAAGAGGCATATTCCAAAAGATCTTTAGATGCCAATTGATCATATAAAACCACATCTGCACTTTGAAGTGCTTTAATGGCTTTTAAGGTAATTAATTCAGGGTCTCCTGGACCCGCCCCCACTAATGTAAGTTTCGGCGAAATCATTAGGCCAGTTTTAAATTTAGTGCGTTTCTGTATGACATTGCTTTTTCTAAGAAGGCTTTACCTTCCGCTAAGTATGTATTTGCAAAATCTAAAGAAGGCTCGTTCTTTTTAATTTGTAGTATTTGCTCTGCAACCAATCCACCAAACTCTTCTTTATAATTTTCGTCAAAATCTGCAATAACACCCATTTGTGTATTGGTTTTAACACCTTTATCTATCAAAAGACCTTTGGCAGCGTTAACCTGAGATGCATAAGTATGGTAGATAGCATCTGCATATCTATTTTCATTAATGGCCGCTTGAGCGTTATCCAATTTCTCTTCGGATTCTAAGAATAATATCCCTACTAAATCCACAATCACAGAAGCACATTCTCCTACACCAATTTCTGTTTTAAATTGCTCTTCACGTCCCCAGTCTACAAAATCGGTTTCTTGAAGTTTATCTAAATCTGCTAGAGGTTTTAAGATGTCATAGAAATAAATCTTACCCTGACGGTCATAATAATCATTAAAACGCTCTCCTTGATTGGCATTATCTGCATAGTCTTTCAACACGTACCTTAATACATCTGGTCCCTTTTTACTAGGAACTTTAATGACTTTATCTGCGGCTCTCCCTTCACCATTTCCAATGGTTCCACCACCCAATAAAACCTGTAATGCAGGCAACACCCTCTTATCTGTGGCACGCATGCTACTACCATGAAATCCGATGTTGGCCACACCATGTTGACCACAAGAATTCATACACCCTGAAATTTTAATGAGGATGTCGTTATTATTGATAAGGGCAGGAAATTCATTTTCAATAACCTCTTCTAATACTTTAGTAACAGCTGTACTGTCTGAAATAGCCAAGTTACAAGTATCTGTACCCGGACACGCTGTAATATTTACGACGCTGTTAGCTCCAGCCTCTGCATAACCGAACTGAGCCAAAACACTAAACACATAATCAAGATTACCTTCAGGTATATTTCTAAAGAAAAGACCTTGATTGATAGTGACCCTCATATCGTTACCAATATATCCTTCAAGTTGATCCAAAAGGTTTCTAGTTTCTGTGGTATTGATATTACCTAAAGGAACTCTAACAAAAACGCCAAAAAGGCCTTCCTGTTTCTGGGAAATAACATTGGTAGCCTTCCAGTTTTCGTATTTCTTTTTATCTTCAATTTCAACAGTACCCTCAACCGTCTTATACGCTAATTCTGGGGCATCCGTTATGGTATTTATTTCAAATACTTTCGATTTCAAAGCAGCTCTTTCTTCTTCTAAAAGCTCCATGAAAGCTTCAAAACCAATCTTGGCAATTAAGAATTTCATTCTTGCCTTGTTTCTACTATTTCTTTCGCCATGGCGATCAAAAACACGAAGAATAGACTCAGCCAATGGAATTATCATATTTTCTGGAAGAAACTCATAAGCGACATCCGCCATTCTCGGCTGTGCACCAAGTCCACCCCCTACAACAACCTTAAACCCCCTCTGACCATCTTTCACTTTGGCAATGAACCCAATATCATGCATATAGGCCAAAGAAGTATCCTCATCAGTATTTGAGAAAGAGAATTTCATCTTACGACCCATCTCTTGACAGATAGGGTTTCTCAAGAAATATTCGAAAGTAGCGTGAGCATGAGACGTTAAATCAAAAGGTTCATTTTTATCCACGCCAGAAGTAACAGAACCCGTGACATTACGAACCGTATTACCACAAGCCTCTCTTAGGGTTACATTATCTTTTTCTAGTTCTGCCCACAACTCAGGCGTTCTGTCCAAACTCACATAGTGAATCTGAATATCTTGTCTGGTAGTGAAATGCATCATTCCAGTAGAATATTCATCAGAAACCGCACAAATCCTTCTCCACTGGTCAAAAGTCATCTTTCCGTATGGAAGCTTAATCCTTATCATCTGAACGCCTTCCTGACGCTGACCATATACTCCTCTGGCTAAACGGAGACTTCTGAATTTATCATCATCAATCTTCCCTTCCTTAAACAATTGGATTTTTCTACCAAGATCCAATATGTCCTTTTCTACTATTGGGTTTTCTAATTCTGTTCTAAAGCTTTGCATTATAATATGATTTCCTTTTGTGAGAACTGACTGCAAATTTATTAATAATCTACTAAACTAATAGACTTAGTAGATTAAAAGTTCAAAAAACTTCTAATTAATTTGATAAATCGCTCCCTGGATAGCCATTTCAACGTTTTTATAGATACTTCGAGCTTCGGAAAGATGACCTTCTTCAGTCTTATACCTTGAAGAAAGGTGTCCTAAAATCATTTTTTTAACACCTGCGTCTCTGCCTATTTTAGCCGCTTGCTCTGCGGTACTATGTTGTGTTTTTTCTGCTCGGTCTTCCAATTCTTTTGTAAAAGTAGCTTCATGATAGACCAAATCCGAACCTGCTATAATAGGAATAATCTCAGGATTGTAGGCCGTATCTGAGCAGTAAGAAAAAGACCTAGAAGGCTCTCCTGGCTTTGTATATTCCTTGGATTTGTAAACTTCGTCTGTAAGCGGATCCACTACATCTAAACCTTCTCTTAACTGATGAATAAAAGGGATAGGAAATCCCTCTGGAAGTTTTTCGGCCCTTATATGTCTCTTTCCAGCTTTTGAAGATAACTTAAAACCTGTGCATGGCACCCGATGAATAAGTGGAATACTCTCTATAACAAAATCCTTCTTTTCAAAAAGGACTTCCGATTTTGAATTGTCCGTTGCTATAAAATTCAGTTCAAAATTTAATTGGGTATTCGCTGCTAAAAATTGGATATTCAATATTTCTTGAAGTGCAGGTGGCCCAATAAGCGTTATTGGTTCAGCACGACCACTCAGGTTCATACTTGAGAGTAATCCTATTAACCCAAAATAATGGTCCCCGTGTAAATGACTAATACAGATGGTTTTCAGTCTACTAATCTTTACTGATTTTTCTAGAAGTCTGTGCTGCGTACCTTCTCCACAATCTATTAGAATATGCTCATTATCAAATGATACTAAGAATGCAGAAGGATTTTTACCTAACTGAGGCGAGGCTGAACCAATACCTAATACTGTTAATTTCAAAATTTTTATTTTCTATTATTCACCCATTTCTTCCAGAAATTGGTTTTCTAAATCATTCATAAAAATGGCTTCCTTGGCTTCATGGAAAGTAGGCAGGTAAAGAACATGCTCTATTTCTGGATTCTTAGAACCTGTCAGCACCAGCAGTCCCTTATAATCCTTTATTCTTTCATCCCACTTTTTAAGCATATCTATATCAGACGGTGTAAAAGCGTGCTCCCCATAATCTACCACTAAAGACAACGCTCCAAGTTGAATGTCAGAAGCCAAAGCAGCTAAAGACTTGCCGCCCTCTTCTGCTACCACTGTAATAATCTCTTCTACTCCTTCTATTTTAAAGCCCATTTCAAATTTCCAGGATTAAATTTTTAATTGACTAACTACTTATGCAACACTTATGTACCTGCACTAATTCCATTTAACTTGTATAAAAAAACTCTTTTTACACAGCAAATATGACGACTAGGGTCATGACAACGACTGCAGACCACTCTTTCCTAAATTGGAGAAATCAAGCTCACTAATATATTTCTGAGCTATCGCTCCTCTTATTCTTTTATATTTTTCAATTCCCAAATTTTGGCATCCACCAAAAATCTAAACCAGAACCCCTGTAAAAAGTGAAATATCAAACCAGGAATGCCCTCTCTAAAACCACCCTTCAGTATATAACGATGGAAGAAATAAAGAAAAACCCTTAAGAATGGCGGATAAGAATAGTATTTCATCCTTTGATAACGCCTTTTCTCCATTTCGTTACCATTTTTGAGTGCCTGTACCCTACCTTCTCCTTTATTAAGTTGGTAAGCCATTACATCCTCGGCCTCCAAGCTTGACCATTTATTATGCCGCTGGGTAAATACCGTTAAAGACTCCGTAATGATATCAATCACATTAGACTTTAACACCAGGCACTTTCCCGTGATAAGAAAATGCTGGTCGTACTTTTTCAATTCACATTGCCCAAAACCCTTTCTGAAAATAATGCCATGATAAACAGGAAAATGCCCACCTCTTTTAATCCACTTCCCTAAAAACATCGTTCTTCTAGAAGCCATAAATCCATTTACATCTTCAGGAATTCCTTTAGAAAAATGCTCGGTTAACTCCTCCTTCAGTTCTAACATAACGCGGTGATCCGCATCTAGATTAAGGAGAAAGTCGTTCGAAATCTCTAAATTGTCAAATGCCCAATTTCTTTGAATACTATAATTTTCAAAGGCGTTTTGAACTACTTTTATTCCTGGGTATTCCTTAAGCAATTCTAAGGTACGATCAGTCGAAAAAGAATCTACAACGAAAATCTCCCCAACCCATGAATAAAGACTATCAATACAATCTTTGATATTCTTCTCTTCGTTGAAAGTCAGAATGACGGCTGTAATGGGAAGTTTCTTTGCAATAGCTATCTCAGTCATGAGGCAAAGATAATTTTTTGTTTTTCGCAAAAGCATTCAAAGAGCTATATTTTTATTCCTAAATTTGCCTAAACACCGAAACTCAAACTTCATAAATGAGGATTTTACTGATTCATCAGTTTCTTTGGTCGCATTACAAAGCAGGCATATTTACAGAATTAGAAAAAATTGTCAAGGATAATCCTAAAGACGAACTTCGAATTATCCAAACGGCTAAATATGAAAAAGCTCGGTTAGATTTTGGAGAAGCGGATACCTCTATTCATACTTATGAATATGAACTCCTTTACGATGACGTTTACGAAAACACCAAGTATTTTGATAGAGTTAAGAAGGTTTTTACAAGAGTAAAATCTTTTAAACCTACTGTTATCGTGCTTCCAGGGTACTATGAGCCTGCCATGGTGACCATACATTTTATAGCTAAACTTCTAGGTATAAAAATAATTTTGGCCGTAGACTCCACAGAAAGCGACAATCCAAATAAATGGTATGCAGAACTTGTTAAAAAAATCATAGTGTTTTTTGCTGATGGTTTTTTCTGTTATGGAAAAAAATCTGCCGACTACATGCTAAAACTAGGTGCTCCTGAGAGAAAAATATTAATGAGGCGAAATTCAGTTAACAATAATCTGGTTGCTAAAATACATGCTGATTTCAAAGCCTCTGAAGAATTTCAAACAGAAAGAAGTAAGTATTCAAAGTATAATTTCATTTTCGTTGGTAGATTTTTAGACATCAAAAACCTGAAAAGATTGATTGAATCCTTCCGGAATTTAGAAAACGCAAATGACTGGGGCTTAATTTTAGTAGGCGACGGTCCTTTAAAAAAAGGCATTCAGGAGGATTATAAATCGTTAAAAAATCTATTTATACTCCCTCCTCAAGAATGGCATGGTGTTCCCGAAAAACTGGCATTAGCTAATATCTTAATTCTGCCTAGTTATTCAGAACCATGGGGTCTGGTCACCAATGAAGCTATGGTTTGTGGAATGCCCGTAATAGTATCCAAGCAGTCTGGTTCTTCGGCTGACTTGGTAAAGAATAACGCCAACGGTTTTACGTTTGACGCCTTTTCTGAAAATGAATTGCAGAATGCTATGCAATTTTTTGTTGACAATCCAGAGAAAATAGCAGCCTTCGGAAAATCATCGGAAGAAATAATTACTACTTTTTCGCCAGAAAAAGTGGCAGAAGAAATGTATAATGGTTTTATGAAACTGCATCTGGCTCAATGAACCTATTAAACCTATTTCTAAAACATCGAGATGCCTTTGCCATTAGCATGGTTTTCTGTAGTGGACCTTTAAATTATGCCATAAGGGATGGCATAGGTCTGGCACCTAATAGTACCGCATTCTCTACTTTATTTATGCTAGGGGGTATTTTCTTGGTATTACCATTCCGGAATTTCAAGACCCTTTATAGAAATGACACACCGCTTAATTTCTTAGGTATTTCTTTTCTTGTAATGGTTATCATATACATGATTGTATACCCGGCACATAGGTATATGTCCCTTTCATTATTCATTTACGACTACTTCGTCATTGGCATTGTACTGTATTTTTATTTCTATCTGGCTACTGTAAGAGAGTCCTACCTAAGGATGAACTTCCTGAAGATTTGTATGGTCATATCTATTCTTGGTTCTATAGGCCTTATATATTTTGTCATTCGAAACCCCAATTATGTTTATGGTCAAAGATTCGCCATAGCCTATGGAGATGCCACAGAAATGGACTCCATGGGAAACCCACATATTTTCGGAAGAGGAGCTTTCTTTGGTATTGTTTCAGGCTTTATTTATTTGAAATATGAGACGAAGAAACTTTGGCGATTTGTCACTTACGGTGCTCTTGCATTATTTCTAGCTGTCCTTATTTTAGCTCAAGCCATGTCTGCCATTTTATCCGGCTTTCTATTTATTGTTTGTTTTATTTGGTTTAATAATGATGCTCGCTCCATTTGGAAAAAAACGAAGTTCCTTTTCACTAAATGGTACGTTTGGCTTATTGTCATTTTCATGTCCATTAAAGGGATAGACTTTATACAAAAAAACGAAGCTATCCTTGATCTAGGCTATAAAATAGTTCAACGAAGGTTAGAGAAGCTGGTAAATACTTTCATCCCTGGTGATTCTGATGGAAAGAAGGAGATTGAAGTGGATGCCTCAGCTTCTGGCAGAGTTGGCTTACTAGAGTTAATGAAAGAGAATGCCATTGATAATTTTAAAGAGGGTAAGTATTTAAAACTTCTTTTCGGAAATGGATATTTCGCATTTTACGTTGATGTGCCCATTGTGGAAGTATTTAACTCCTATGGGCTTATTGGTTTCTTACTCTTCGGCGTTTTCTTTTATTTAATGCTCAAGTACGCCATTCGAGAATTTAAAAAACCTTCTAGTATTATAGGTGAATTTGCAGCTTACGGGTTTATTTACTTTTTCGTATTTACCTTTACCAACGGTCTTATTATCGATTATAACAGATGGACATTTTTTGCTTTAGTTTGTAGATTCATGCCAGCTATTCAAAATAACATTAAAATCAAAAAAACAGAAACTGTTTGAATTCATCCCGAATAAATAATTTTGATTTAATTAGACTTGTTGCATCCCTGCAAGTCATGCTTTATCATGCTTTAACCTTCTTTAGAATAGACGATTTTTGGCAGCCAAAAATCAAAGAGATAATTTCCTATTTCCCCGGTGTACCTATTTTCTTTACCATCAGTGGTTTTTTGATTTATAGATCTTTGGAAAGAAACAGCGACGATCTGAAGCGATATTTCAAAAACAGGCTAATCAGAATATTTCCGGCATTATGGGTGTGTTTAGTTTTCACCATAATATTACTTTTCAGTTCTGAACAACTCCAATTGTCCGATCTGGCAACTGGTTCATTTTGGACTTGGATCTTGGCTCAAATGAGCTTTTTCCAATTCTACAAAACACCTTTAGTGTCAAATTGGGGAGTTGGTCATCCAAACGGTAGTCTATGGTCTATATCTGTAGAGTTACAGTATTATTTCTTCCTTCCAATATTGTTTGTTACGATATTCAAAAATAAACGTCAAAAGAGTTTTCAAAATTTAGTGATTATTGGCTTAGCTATCTTATCACTTATTTACAGTGTAAATCAAGAAACTGTAATTCTAGAAAGCGAGCTAACGGGAAAACTAATGGGTGTCATTCTATTCAAATACCTCTACTTTTTTTGTATTGGCATATTAATACATCTAAACTTTGATGTACTGAGAAAGTATCTTGAAGGAAAAGGCTACATCTGGTTTATGCTATTTATAATTTACATGCTCGTTTTCAGAAACTGGTTAGGGCTGTTTGATAACGTTTACGAAATCTCAGTACTAGGCGTTATTGGTTTGGTTTTATTAGGGCTTACCACCATGGCCTTAACTTTTAGTAAACCGGCTTTAAGCTCCAGATTATTAAAAGGTAATGACATTTCTTACGGTATTTATATATTTCATATGCCCATTATAAATTATTTTTATCATAGGCAAATTGAAATAAATTGGGAAAAACTTCTATTAATTTGTGTCATAGTTATTTCTGTTGCTTATCTTTCTTGGCAACTAATTGAAAAAAGAATGTTACGTTTTAAAATGTAATTTTCTTTAGTTATGATTTTTTATAAATAAAACCATTGAAATATGTCCTTTAGTCTTCTTTCCGATTTCGACATCCATCTTTTTAAAGCGGGAAAACATTACAAGCTTTATGAGAAATTCGGTTCCCATGTAGTAGATAATGATGGTCAGAAAGGGACTTATTTTGCTGTTTGGGCACCTAACGCTGAAAAAATATCTGTAATAGGAGATTTTAACGGCTGGAATAAAACATCACATAACTTAAGTCCTAGATGGGATCATTCTGGTATATGGGAAACCTTTATACCGAATATTGGAAATGGAGAGGTTTATAAATATTTCATCAAATCCAATACTGGCGAAGAATTAGAAAAGGCCGATCCATTTGCTCTAATGTGGGAAAAGCCACCAAAAACGGCTAGTGTTATTTGGGACACTTATTATGAGTGGTCAGATAGTAAATGGATGAAAGACAGACCCGAAAAGAATTCATTAGACGCTCCATATTCCGTTTATGAAGTCCATTTAGGTTCATGGAAAAGAGACCCTGAAAATAACGACCGCAGACTTTCTTACAGAGAAGTTGCAAGGGATTTGGTACCTTATGTTAAAGAAATGGGCTTTACCCATGTGGAGTTTATGCCTATCATGCATCATCCATATGAGCCAAGCTGGGGATATCAAATAACGGGGTATTTTGCCGCTAGTAGTATTTTCGGTAACCCTCAAGACCTCATGTACCTTATAGAGGAGCTTCATAAAAACGACATAGGTGTCATTTTAGACTGGGTTCCATCACATTTCCCTGGAGATGCTAATGGTTTATTTAGGTTTGACGGAACGGCACTTTACGAACACGAGAATCCATTTGAGGGATATCACCCAGACTGGAAAAGTTATATTTTTAATTATGGGAGATTTGAAGTAAGATCTTTCTTGATTAGCAATGCCCTATTTTGGTTAGAACGTTTCCATGTAGACGGATTAAGAGTGGACGCTGTGGCTTCTATGCTTTACAGAGATTACTCTAGAGAAGATGGCGAATGGATTCCTAATATTCATGGTGGTAGAGAAAATCTAGAGGTCATATCACTGTTAAAAGAAATTAACGAAGAAATATATGCTTCTTATCCAGGTACTCAAACCATTGCCGAGGAATCTACGGCATTTCCGGGGGTTTCTAGACCAACATACACCGGCGGTTTAGGTTTCGGCATGAAATGGATGATGGGTTGGATGAACGACACCCTATCTTATTTTGAAAAGGACCCTGCTTTTAGGAAATACCATCAAAAAGATTTGACATTCAGTACAGTTTATGCCTTCACAGAGAACTTCATGTTACCACTTTCTCATGACGAGGTGGTTTATGGAAAGGGTTCTTTATGGGATAAAATGCCCGGCGATGAATGGCAGAAATTTGCCAATCTCAGATTGCTATATACCTATATGTTTACGCATCCAGGAGCCAAACTACTCTTTATGGGAGGAGAGTTTGGCCAAAGAGGAGAATGGGATTTTAAAAACAGTTTGGATTGGCACGAATTGGACAACCATTTCAATAAAGGAGTCTCAGAACTGGTCAAAAGCCTAAATGCTCTTTATAGAAACGAGCAGTCTTTAACATTAAATCAGTTTAAAGAAACTTCATTTAGATGGATAGACACCATGGATGAAGAAAACTCTGTTTTGTATTATAAAAGACTAACAGACACAGAAGAAATCTATATCATTCTAAACCTTACCCCTGTTCCAAGAAACAATTATAAGCTAGGTGTAGATAATGCAGGAAGTTATACTGAAATTCTCAACAGCGATCAAGAAAACTATGGTGGAGCAGGAATTGGGAATGCCGATTTCAAGGCCATTAAAGAACCTTATCATGGACTTCCGTATTCTATTTCATTGAATATACCACCTTTGGCAGGTTTAATTTTCAAGAGAAAATAACATTAACATTTCATAACAAAATATTGGATCAAAATTTGAAGTTTAAGTTTTTAAATAACTTCAAATTTTGACCATGAGATTCCTCTCAACGCTTGTATTGTTCTCATTATTTATTTCATCCATATCTTTAGCTCAAACTGCGGAAGAAATCGTTAAGAAGTATGTAGAAAAGCGAGGGGGCACTTTACTATTAACAAAACTTAGTAGTCTAAAGCAAGTTGAAAGCATTAAAGCAGAATCTACCAATTATCAAACAGTTTCCTTCTATAAAGGCTTGGCCTATAAAGCTATTTTCAGTTACGAAGGAATGGAAATCATAGCCTCTTACGATGGTAAAATGGCTTGGGCTACCAATCCCATGACCATGAAGAGTGAGCCGCTTACAGAAGAAGATGCACACGATCTGATAGAACAGGGTAAAGACTTCCCAGACCCGCTTTTTAAGGCATCCAAAAACAGATATCAAATTATAAAAAAAGACGACGAGACTGTAAATGGAAACCCGTGTTTTAAATTAACTCTTTTAAAACCTGATTACACTTTTATGGAAACAACTATCAAAGGAGAAGTGGACTTTTATATTGAAAAAAACAGCTTCTTGTTAGTAAAAAGCGTAGCTCATAACGGAAACGGAAAAATGGAAACCCTTTTCTCTAACTTTAAAGAGAAAGGTGGTATTATCTTTCCCTTTAATTCCAAGTTAATTTTGAATGGTATTCCAACCACTACAACAGATATTCAAAGTATTGAGCCTAATCCTAAAATTAACAGTGCTATTTTTATAATAGGAAAGTAATTCTTTCGCTTAAGACAGATTGTCTAGATAGCTTCTAAAAAGTCCATAATCAGGCATCATTCTCTCTGCTACCTTAGCCCTTTCTAAGAGTTCTTCTAATCTTTCTGGAATAGGTAAACCAGCCCCTAAAACACCCTCTACATCTGGTAAGAATTTAGCATAATGTGCTGTTGATAAAAACACGCCAGAAACCCTTTGTTTCTCAGAATTCATATAATCCTTTAAGCCTAAATATGCAATAGCTGTATGTGGACACACCACATAATCAAATCTATCTTTTACTTCTTTTATAGCGGCTCTCGTTTCTTCATCCGTATAGGAGTATCCAACAACCTTATCTGTCAATTCTGCGAATTTATTACCAAACAAAGCAATCAGCCTAGGAAAATTACTAGGATTACCTACATCCATGGCGTTCGAAATAGTACTAATTGACGGGTCAATTAGTGTATACTCACCCGACTTTAAATACTCAGGAACTACTTTATTAACATTAGTGGCAGCTATAAATCGGTGAACAGGCATGCCCATTTTATAGGCTATCACTCCAGCACTAAGATTCCCAAAATTTCCGCTAGGTATACTAAATACAACAGGAAACCCCTTTTTATACAGTCTAGAATAAGCGTAAACGTAATAAAATGCTTGAGGTATTAAACGAGCTATATTAATAGAGTTGGCAGAAGCTAAATTTAGCTTTTCTCTCAATTCCTCATCTAAAAATGCCTGTTTAACTAATTTTTGACAATCGTCAAAAGTACCATCAACTTCAATAGCAGAAACATTTTCACCTAGCGTGGTTAATTGCTTCTCTTGAATATCACTGACCTTTCCGCTAGGGTAAAGTATATGTACATCAATATTTTCTTGCCCAAAGAATCCTTGTGCCACTGCCCCACCCGTGTCTCCAGAGGTAGCTACAAGTATATGAACCTTCCTATTCCTTTTTTCTAGGAAATATGACATCACGGCCGCCATAAACCTTGCTCCAAAGTCCTTAAAAGCCATAGAAGGCCCGTGAAAAAGCTCCAGACAATACAGATCTTCTTCTATCTTAACAGATGGTGCGTCAAAATCCATCGAGTCAAGCAAAATATTTTCTAGATCTTCTGCAGGTATTTCATCTTGAAAAAAAGCATTGGCTATTACAAAAGCAATATCAGTAAAGGTTAAACTATCACAAGTTTCCCAGAAGGTATCTGGTAAGACTGGAATCTCCAGTGGAAGATAAAGTCCGTTATCTGGAGGCAAACCTTGAAAGATAGCTTCTTCAATTCCAACCGATGGGCTTATGTTATTTGTACTGTAAAGTTTCATCTATTTCCGTTCAACTGCTTTAATTCGCCGCAATTTTATGAAAAATATCAGCAAGAGACTAGAGAATTGACCAAAATGAGGATTTTAAATTTAGCTTTGCACCATGGAGAATTACCAAATGATAGCCAAGACTTTGGCTGGCTTAGAGAATGTACTTTTTGAAGAAATTGAAAACCTTGGAGGTGTGAATATTTCTAAAAGGAAAAGAGCCGTAGCCTTTGAAGGCAATGACGAATTGATGATGAAGGCCAATATGTCTTTAAGAACTTCTATTAGTATTTTAATTCCTATTATAGAATTTGAAGTTAATGACGAATACGAATTATATGATCAAGTGTTTGCTGTGCAATGGGAGGAAATATTTGGATTAAAAGACACCTTTTCTCTTACCGCTACCGTAAGTGGAGAAATCTTCACACACTCTAAGTATGTAGCGTTAAAAACAAAAGATGCGATAGTTGACCGGTTTAGAAAAAAGTTCGGCAGTAGGCCAGATGTAGATACTTTTAATGCCGATTATCAATTCAACGTTCATATTCAGTATAATGCCTGTACTATTTCTCTAAACTCCTCTGGCGATACGCTAAACAAGAGAGGATACAGGGAATTTTCAAATGAGGCCCCATTAAACGAAGTTTTAGCCGCAGGTATAATTCTAAAGTCGGGCTGGAATGGCAAAGATGATTTTTATGATCCTATGTCGGGTTCAGGAACCTTTAGTATTGAAGCAGCACTTATTGCCAATAATATAGCTCCAGGACTTAATCGGAGTTTTGGCTTCCAAAAATGGGTAGATTATAACAGAGAAATGTTTCATAACATTAAAAATGATCTAGAGAAAAGTAGGACGTACTCTGATACAAATATTTACTGCAGAGATTTGCTCACAGAGAATATAGATAACATATCTGTTAATGTTGAAAAAATAGGACTGGACGACATCATCAGAGTGAAAAGGGAGGATTTCTTTCTTTCTTCTAAAATAGGTGAAAGCGGGATAGTTTTCCTAAATCCGCCTTACGGAGAAAGATTAGAAATTGATGAGATAAATGCCTTTTACAAGAATATTGGAGACCAACTCAAGAAACAATACCGCAATTGCGAAGCTTGGATTATAAGCTCCAATTTAGAAGCATTAAAGTATTTTGGACTTAAGCCTGAATCTAGGCACCAAATGTTTAATGGTGGCCTAGAATGCAAGCTTAATCACTATAAGCTTTATTAGGATTACTTTCCTAATAAAGCTACGAAGTCGTCAAATAAGTATCTTGAATCATGAGGTCCTGGGGCAGCCTCTGGATGATATTGAACAGAGAACGCAGGCTTACTTTTCAATTTAATACCCTCTACCGTATTATCATTTAAATTCATATGGGTAATTTCCACATCCGGGGTTGATTTAACATCATCCGTGTTTACAGAAAACCCATGATTCTGAGAGGTAATTTCAGATTTCCCAGTAACTAAGTTCTTTACAGGATGATTTAAACCTCTGTGTCCGCTATGCATCTTATAAGTCCCGATGCCACAAGCTCTGCCTAATATTTGATGTCCTAAACAAATCCCAAATAAGGGTTTGTTGGTCTCAAGCATTTCCTTTATGGTATCCACTGCATAATCCATTGCGGCAGGATCTCCTGGTCCATTTGATATAAAAAAACCATCAGGATTCCATTTCAAAATTTCAGACAGCGGAGTTTTAGCATTATAAACCTGCATATAGCAGTCTCTTTCCGCAAATGACCTCAGAATATTCCTTTTGCATCCTAAGTCCAACACAGCCAACTTAAAAGACGCAGATTCATCTCCATAGAAGTATGGTTCTGATGTGCTTACAGTACTAGAAAGCTCCAAACCTTCCATGGATGGACATAATTCTAGCTCTTTCTTGAGTGCATCTATATCGTCTATTTCAGAAGATATAATACAATTCATTACGCCGGCATTTCTAATATGACGCACAATTTGTCTTGTGTCGACGTCGCAAATGCCAACTACTCCAGCATTCTCAAAGTATTCTTGAAGTGAAGAGTCCGCTGTGTTTCTAGAATAATACGTATCTGCATATGCATTACATACCACACCTTTTATTTTCACACTAGAAGATTCTTCTTCACTTTCCAACTTTACTCCATAATTTCCAATGTGAGAGGTCGTATTTACAATAATCTGCCCAGAATAAGAAGGGTCGGTATAGATTTCTTGGTAGCCAGTCATACCAGTATTAAAGCATATTTCTCCAGTCGACGTCCCTAATTTACCAAGGGCTTTCCCTTTAAACACGGTTCCGTCTTCCAGCATAAGATATGCTTCACGCACTTGAGATTTTTCCATCAATGTTTTTGTGATTTCCGATGAGTAGAATGAATTATCGGAGCGTAAAGTTAAAAGATTTTTTCTTACTATTTAAATGCAGCTAAGAAATCCTTTAAGAAATACTACTCCTATACGCAAAAAGGAGACCATTCCTGGTCTCCTTCTAAAAAAATAAAGTTCGTCTTAAGCCTTTTCTTCTTCCGAAGTAGACTCAGCTTCATCATTTTCAACAACCTCTTCAACTGATGATTCATCAACAACAGTTGCTTCAGTGTCTGTAGTAGTCTTTTTACCACCTCTTCTTCTTCTTTTGGTTGTACCTTCAGAAGCAGATGAATCAGTTGCGTCAACAGCTAAGTTATCATTGAAGTCTACCAGTTCTACCAAAGCCATTTCAGCGTTATCACCATAACGCGTTCCTAACTTGATAATACGGGTATAACCACCATTTCTCTCAGCCACTTTCTCACTGATAGTACCAAAAAGCTCTTTTAACGCTTCTTTGTCTTGTAAGTAAGAGAATACAACTCTTCTAGAGTGTGTTGTATCATTCTTAGCTTTAGTAATCAGAGGCTCTGCATACTTTCTCAAAGCCTTAGCTTTTGCTAAAGTAGTCGTAATTCTCTTATTAAGTACCAAAGAAACCGACATGTTGCTAAGCATAGCAACTCTGTGAGATTTTGTTCTACCTAAATGATTAATTTTCTTTCCGTGTCTCATTTTTCTAATTTAGTAAGTACCGGTAAGGGCTGTATATCGCAAAGCCAACCCCACCTATTACTTTTGTTTTATTTAAAATTTGCGATATTCTTATTCTTCATCTAATTTATACTTCACTATATCCATACCGAAGTGTAAACCTTTTTCTGCTACCAGTTGCTCTAACTCCGTTAAAGACTTCTTACCGAAGTTTCTAAATTTCATCATGTCCGCAACTTCTAATCTAGCTAAGTCACCTAAAGTTCTAATTTCCGCTGATTTCAGACAGTTATATGCTCTTACAGATAAATCAAGATCTTGAAGAGATGTTTTAAGAAGTTTTCTCATATGTAAGAATTCTTCATCCACCATATCATTATCTTCATCACCTTTGGTATCAAATACCATGTTCTCATCAGTGAATTTCAAGAAATGCTGAATCAAAATATTAGAAGCATCCTGTAACGCTATCTCTGGATGAATAGAGCCATCAGATTTAATTTCTAATAAAAGTTTTTCAAAGTCAGTTCTTTGTTCTACTCTTGTATTCTCAACAGTAAACTTTACATTTTTGATTGGTGTGTAAATAGAATCTACAGCTATAAAACCAATCGGTAAATCAGGATTAGTTTGCTCCTCAGAAGGAACGTAACCTCTACCTTTATCTACAACTATCTCAAACTCTAATTCCTTTTTAGAATCCAAACGGGCTATTACCATTTCCGGATTCAAAATTTCAAAACTCTGAGTAAATTTAGAAATATCACCAGCTGTAAGTTCAGTTTGGTTTTTAACCTTAACCGTAATTTTGTTATCAACATAATCAGACACTTTCTTAAATCTAACTTGCTTAAGATTTAAGATAATTTCTGTTACATCGTCAACAACACCTTCAATTGATGAAAACTCATGAAGTACTCCAGGAAATCTTACGGCAGTAATCGCATACCCTTCTAAAGAAGATAATAAGATACGACGCAAAGCATTTCCGATTGTTACTCCATAACCTCTCTCAAGCGGTTTAAACTCAAAAAATCCATGGAAGTCGTCTGCTTTTTCCATCACGACTTTATCGGGCATTTGAAATGCTAATATTGACATACTATGGTGTTCTTTTTTCGTTAACGAAAGAAGATTTAGGAATTTCCTAAATCAAGAATGCTAGTCGCCTTAGACAGACGACTAGCTAATTATTTTATTTATTGTATAACTCGACAACCGCTTGGTCATTGAAGTTCTCAGGAACAAGCTCTCTTTCTGGATAAGATATAAATCTTCCAGTCATGTCTGCTGCGTTCCACTCTATCCAACTATATTTAGAAGCTGTATTGATACTTAAGCTTTCTGTAATAGCATCCATTGCTTTAGCTTTTTCTCTAACACCGATAGATTGACCTGGTTTAACAGTATAAGATGGTACGTTTAAGACATCACCATCCACTACAATATGCTTGTGCGACACCAATTGTCTTGCAGCTCTTCTTGTAGGAGCTATTCCCATTCTGTAAACAACGTTATCTAATCTAGATTCACATAATTGAATCAAGTTAGTACCTGTTCTACCTGGTTTAACTGCAGCCATGTGGAAAAAACGAGCGAATTGCTTCTCCAACATACCATAAGTATACTTAACTTTTTGCTTTTCTTGAAGCTGAAGTGCGTATTCAGATTTTTTACTTCTTCTTCCTTTGCCATGTTGGCCAGGAGGATAGTTCTTTTTTTGTAAGGCTTTGCTTGGTCCCATGATCGGTTCACCAAACTTTCTAGAAATCTTTGCCTTTGGACCTGTGTATCTTGCCATTATTAAATATTAGTGTCTAAGAAATGCACGGCCCCAATGTCCAAACCAGCATTTAGAAAACAAATTGATAAAATTAAACTCTTCTTCTTTTTGGAGGGCGACAACCGTTATGAGGTAACGGAGTAACGTCAGTAATACTTACTACTTCAATACCTACACTTTGAATGGTACGAATAGCAGACTCTCTTCCTGAACCCGGTCCTTTAACAAATACATCCGCTTTTCTCATACCAGCATCATAAGCCACTTGACAGCAGTCTTGAGATGCAGTTAAGGCTGCGTAAGGTGTATTCTTTTTAGAACCTCTAAATCCCATCTTACCAGCAGACGCCCAAGATATAACTTGACCAGTACTGTTAGTAACTGAAATAATAATATTGTTGAAAGATGCCTTTACATGAACCTGACCATGTGGTTCAATGACAACAACTCTCTTTTTTGCTTTGTCTTTTCTTTTTGCTTTAGCCATTATTTTATTTTAAGCTATTCGGCGGATTACAAACTATAATCCCTGTTCTACAATTTTTTACTTAGTAGCTTTCTTCTTGTTGGCTACTGTCTTACGTCTCCCTTTACGGGTTCTAGAATTGTTTTTAGTTCTCTGACCTCTTAAAGGAAGACCTTTACGATGTCTAAGACCTCTGTAACAACCTATATCCATCAAACGCTTAATACTTAACTGAACGTCTGATCTTAAAGCTCCTTCTACCATGTACTCATTTGTAATGACGGCACGAATAGCGTTAGCTTCATCATCTGACCACTCACCAGCTTTCTTATCAAAAGAAACCTCGGCTTTAGTTAGTATTTTTTGAGATGTACTACGACCAAGACCATATATATAGGTCAAGGAAATTTCACCTCTTTTGTTATCCGGAATATCTACACCTGAAATCCTCATATCTATTTATCCTTGTCTTTGTTTAAATTTTGGATTCTTTTTGTTAATCACATAAACCTTACCATGACGGCGGATTATTTTGCAATCAACACTACGCTTTTTTACTGATGCTTTGACTTTCATGTTCTCAAAAATTAGAGGAATTCAACCTCGATATTATTTATATCTGTAAACAATTCTTGCTTTTGTTAAGTCATAAGGAGACATCTCCAATTTGACTTTATCTCCAGGTAGAATACGGATGTAATGCATCCTCATCTTCCCAGAAATATGTGCTACTACTTCGTGTTTATTCTCTAACTCTACTCTAAACATAGCATTAGATAACGCTTCACTTATAATACCATCTACTTGTATATTAGCTTGTTTTGCCATAATTATACATAAAACATTTTTCTTTGTTCAAGTACCTCTTCCAGGTATTCAAACGTTGTTAAAATATCATACCCTTCTTTAGTAACCAAAACGGTATGCTCATAGTGTGCGGCAGTTTTTCTATCCTCAGTCCTTATAGTCCAACCATCTTCCTCTTGAACTATAAATCTTTTACCTAACGTAACCATTGGTTCAATAGCAATGACCATTCCTTTTTGCATTCTTGGTCCATTGCCTCTCTTCCCATAATTCGGTACCTCAGGAGATTCATGAAGATCTTTACCTACTCCATGACCAACCAATTCTCTTACTAAACCAAATCCATTGTCCTCATTATAAGATTGAACTGCATAACTAAGGTCACCAATTCGATTACCTTGTTTTACTTGCTCAATTCCCTTAAAAAGAGATTCTTTGGTAGATTTTAAAAGCTTTATGTCTTCTTTAGAAGGCTCACCAATTACATAGGTATAGGCACTATCTGCGTGAAAACCATTCTTATAAACTCCACAATCTATGGATACTATATCACCACTTTTAAGAACTCTATTGCTCGGAATCCCGTGCACTACTACATCATTAACTGAAATACACAATGATGCTGGAAATCCTCCATAACCTTTAAAGGAAGGTATTCCTTTATTATCTCTTATATATTGTTCCGCAACTTCATCCAATTGCTTTGTAGTCATTCCTTCATTAAGGACTTTGGCTACTTCCGCATGTGTTTTACCTAAAATGACACCATTCTCTCTAATAATATTGGCCTCACTTTCTGACTTAATCTGAACAACTCTACTACTACCCATTCAATATTATTGAGCAACTACGCCTGTTTGTCTATTCTGAAGACGACCTGACTGCATTAAGCCTTCATATCTCTTCATTAATAAATAACTTTCAATTTGCTGAAGCGTATCTAAAACAACACCTACTAAGATAAGTAAAGATGTTCCTCCGAAAAACTGAGCAAAAACATTACTCACTCCAAACAAACTAGCTACTGCTGGGAATACAGCTATGGCGGCCAACAAAATAGAGCCCGGTAAGGTAATTCTATCCAAAATAGCTGCTATATAATTTGCAGTATTTAAACCAGGTTTTACACCAGGAATAAAACCACCACCTCTCTTCATATCATCCGCCATTTGATTAGGATTAATCGTAATGGCAGTGTAGAAAAAAGTAAAAGCAATAATCAAGAATGCGTAAAGAGCATTGTATTGCCAAGACGTAAAGTCTGAAAATACAGTTTGAATGTTTGCCCAAAAATCACTCTTATCAGCAAAAGCACTTGCTAAAGCTGCTGGCACAAACATTAAAGCTTGACCAAAAATGATAGGCATCACACCAGATATATTCACTTTTAAAGGCAAATACTGTCTTTGACCCGAAACCATCTTATTACCTACAATCTGTTTAGCATATTGAACAGGCACTCTTCTGACTGCTTGAGTAACTGCTACTGCAAAAACAACAACCATAAACAGAATAATCATTTCTATTACAAAAAACAACACCTGTCCTGCATTTGTTCTTGAACTAAACTCTTGAACCAAACCTGCAGGAAGTCTTGAGATAATACCAATCATAATAATCATTGATATACCATTACCTACTCCCTTTTCAGTCATACGCTCGCCTAACCAAACACACATCATTGTACCTGCTACAAGCATTATTACAGAAGAGAAATAAAATAATCCCTGACTAACCGTAATGGCTTCAGTAGGAATAGTAGTTCTCAAATAAGTAAATCCTTGCATGGCAGTAACCGCAATGGTCAACCATCTGGTGATTTGATTAATTTTCTTTCTTCCAGATTCTCCTTCCTTTTGCAATTTGCTAAAATAAGGTAAAGCTAAACCCATTAACTGGATAGCAATGGAAGCAGAAATATAAGGCATGATACCCAATGCCATGATGGAGGCGTTGCTAAAAGCACCTCCAACCAAAGTATCAAGTAAGCCTAATAATCCATTCCCACCTGTAAGATCTTGCAAACGCGAAGGATCTACCCCTGGTAAAACAATAAATGATCCTATTCTGAAAATTACAATTATCATTACGGTATTAAGAATTCTATTTCTTAATTCCTCAATGGACCAAATATTCTTAAGGGTGGTTATAAATTTATTCATTGTCAGAGTACTCTGCTAGCTTATTCTGGCCTTCCGCCGTTCAATTTATCTTGTAATTCTTTCAATTCATCCCAGTTTCCGGCTGCAGCAAGTGAAGCCTGCTCAGGCCAAGTAGTAGGATTATGAGAAGCATATCTAGAGCCGGCTTCAGTTAAAATTGACTGAAGATCCTCCACCTTCGCTGCCGCTATTTCCGCAAAGGTACCGAAACCTCCGTTAGAAAGCAACTCGGCTATTTTAGGACCAACTCCTTCTATTTTCTTAAGGTCATCACCTTTTGACTCTTTCTTAGCTTTAGTTACTTTAGGAGCTTTAGCTTTCTCCTTAACTACAACCGCTTCACTTTTAACAGACTTCTTTTTACCTTTTAATTCTATTGAAGCTTCAGGGTTAAATGTAGCATCTACTACTGCAGTACCACCAGCTTTTTCTATCGCCTCTACAGCTGATTTAGAAAATCCGTTTACTTTAACTTCTAGTGCAGATTTCAATTCTCCTCTACCTAAAATCTTAACAACATCCGTCTTTTGAGTAAGGCCAGTGTTATATAAAACACCTAAATCCACTACAGTTACACCAGTACCGTCAGCTAAGTTTTGTAAAGTATCTAAGTTAATAGCCTTATAAGCTACTCTATTAATATTATTAAAACCAAACTTAGGAACACGTCTTTGAAGCGGCATTTGACCACCTTCAAAACCTCTTTTCTGAGAATAACCAGAACGAGATTTCGCTCCTTTGTGTCCTCTCTTAGCAGTTCCACCACCACCAGAACCTTGACCTCTACCTACTCTACTGTTATTTTTTACAGCACCTTTGGCAGGTTTTAAATTACTTAAGTTTATCATTTTTTAATTCTTTACGCAATCCATTATAAATGAATCACTCGGTTTTCCCTATTAATTTTCTACTCTTACTAAATGCTGAACCTTATTAATCATACCTTGAATAGCAGGATTAAGTTCAACCTCTACCGTACGATTTATTTTACCTAAACCCAAAGCTTTAATAGTAAGCTTTTGCCTCATAGGTCTATCAATCGTACTCTTAACTTGAGTAATTTTTACAGTTGCCATTTTATATATTCTTAAAATGAATTTCTAATTATCCGTTATAAACTTTGCTAAGTTTAATTCTTCTTTGAACAGCTACTTGATGAGGTGCTCTCATTTTCTGTAAAGCTGCGATTGTTGCCTTAACCACGTTATGTGGATTAGACGAACCTTTAGACTTTGCAAGTACATTATGAATACCAGCGGCCTCTAGAACGGCACGCATAGCTCCACCTGCAATTACTCCTGTTCCAGGTGCAGCTGGTTTAACGAATACGTATCCTCCAGAATATTTACCGTGCATCTCATGAGGTACCGTGTCATTCACTATAGGAATAGTGACCATATTCTTCTTAGCATCGTCAATTGCTTTTGCAATTGCATCAACCACCTCGTTTGCTTTACCTAAACCTTGTCCAACAGAACCTTCACCGTCACCTAAAACAACAATTGCTGAAAAACTAAATCTACGTCCACCTTTAACAACCTTGGCAACACGATTTATCGCAACAACTTTCTCTTTAAGCTCTGACTCGTTTACTTTTACTCCTTTGCTCATTTTGATATAGTTCTGATATTAAAATTTAAGGCCACCAGCTCTAGCACCCTCTGCTAATGCTTTTACATTACCATGATACAAATAACCACTTCTATCAAAAACACAAGCAGTAACTCCATTATCAATAGCTAACTTAGCTAAACCTTCTCCTACTTTCTTGGCATTCTCAAGATTAAGTCCACTCAAACCTAAAGCTTTAGCCGAAGCTGAAGCTAGCGTTTGACCTTTTACATCATCAATTAATTGAGCGTAAATATCTTTGTTGGAACGGAATACAGATAATCTTGGTCTTTCGGCAGTGCCGTTAACCTTTCTTCTTATACTCCACTTAATCCTTTGCCTTCTTTTCGTTTTAAAAGTTGACATTATATATTCTTTAAATCGTTAAATCAATAAATTACTTCTTAGCAGCTGTCTTACCTGCTTTTCTACGTACCTGCTCACCAATAAAGCGAACACCTTTACCTTTGTAAGGTTCAATTTTTCTTAGAGACTTAAGCTTTGCAGCAACAAGTCCAATCAACTGCTTATCTATTCCTTCTAAAGTGATTTTTGGGTTTTTACCCTTAACCATCTCAGTAACTACTACTATTTCTGATGGAATAGCGAAGTAAATATTGTGAGAGTAACCTAAAGATAAATCCAGTATGTTACCTTCATTAGTGGCTTTATAACCTACACCTACTAACTCCAGTTCTTTCTTAAAACCCTCTGTAACACCCACTACTTGGTTGTTAATTAAAGATCTTGAAAGACCATGTAAAGCTTTGTGCCTTTTTTGTTCAGTAGGACGAACAACCTTCAACTCACTACCTTCAATAGATATTTTCATATCCTTCTCAATAGCTTGCTTCAGTTCTCCTTTTGGTCCTTTAACTGTAACGATATTACTATCGTCTACTGTGATTGTAACACCAGCTGGAATTACTATAGTTTTGTTACCTATTCTTGACATTATAATTTTGTTTAAGGCTTATTTCTAAGCGGTCAACATTTTTGATTTTAGTAAATATAACAAAGTACTTCACCGCCTACATTTAATGTTCTAGCTTCTTTATCGGTAATAATACCTTTTGAAGTTGACATCACGGCGATACCTAATCCGTTCAAAACTCTTGGTAAAGCAGTAGCCTTAGCATACTTTCTTAAACCTGGTTTTGAAGCTCTTCTAAGATCAACTATTGCTGATTCCTTTGTTTGAGAATTATATTTCAAAGCTATTTTAATTTGACCTTGTGGACCTAAGTCCTCAAATTTATAACTCTGTATATATCCTTTATCATAAAGTACTTTTGTGATTTCCTTTTTCATGTTTGAAGCAGGAATTTCCACAACTCTATGTCTTGCACTGATAGCGTTTCTAATCCTAGTTAGAAAATCCGCTATTGGATCCGTTGTTACCATTCTGTTTAATATATATTTTGGATACCTAAGCCAACATTAAGGAGTTTCACGGGCGTGACTTTCTTAATTGGGCTGCAAAGATAGTTTATTCTAAATTAATTTCAAAATTATTACCAAGAAGCTTTTGTAACTCCTGGTATTAGACCCGCACTGGCCATTTCTCTAAAAGTTACACGGTTAATACCAAATTTACGCATATAGCCCTTTGGTCTACCAGTTAACTTACATCTATTATGAAGACGAACTGGTGAAGAGTTTTTCGGTAAGGCATCTAAACCCTTCCAATCTCCAGCAGCTTTTAATGCAGCTCTTTTATCTGCATAACGTGCTACCAGTTTCTCTCTTTTACGTTCTCTTGCTTTTATCGACTCTCTTGCCATCTTTGATAGAAATTAATTATTAGTTTTTTTAGAACTTGCGAAAGGCATACCTAAAGCTTTCAACAACTCATAACTCTCTGCGTCTGTTCCTGCAGAAGTCACAAAAGTTATATCCATCCCTTGTATTTTCGCAATTTTATCTATTGAAATTTCAGGAAAGATAATTTGTTCTGTTACACCAAAAGTGTAATTACCTCTACCATCAAATCCTTTATCACTTATACCTTGAAAATCTCTTACCCTAGGAAGTGCTACCGCAGTTAATCTGTCAAGAAACTCATACATGATTTCTCCACGTAAAGTTACTTTAGCACCAATCGGCATATTTTCTCTCAACTTAAAGTTGGAAACTGCCTTCTTAGATAAGGTTGGAACTGCTTTCTGACCCGTAATAATGCTAAGTTCTTCTACACTTGAATCTACCAGCTTCTTATCACCAGTAGCTTCACCAACTCCTCTGTTTACTACGATTTTCTTAAGAGCAGGTACCTGCATAATTGATTTATAAGAGAATTTTTCTCTTAAAGCAGGTACAACTTCCTTTAAATATTGTTCTTTTAATCTTGCCATTTTGAAAAGTGGATTTCCGACCCACGTTTATCTTTTAAATGAATTTGCCGCTAGATTTTGAAAAGCGTTGCAATTTCCCTTTTTCGTTTAATTTTCTTCCAGTCCTACTTGCATCTCCACTTGATGGATCCACAACCATTATGTTACTAATGTGAATAGTACCCTCTCTTTCTTGGATTTCACCTTGAGGATTCTGTGCATTAGGTTTAATATGCTTCTTAATCATATTAACCCCTTCTACAATAACTCTATCTTTAGCTAAAATCACTTCCGTAACTTTACCTTCTTTTCCTTTAGAATTACCCGCAATTACCTTCACTGTGTCTCCAGTGCGTACATGACGTTTTTTTTGAGTATTCATTTTTCTTTCTTTTACTAATTTATCTCCAAAAGACTCTTAAAGTACCTCCGGTGCTAATGAAACTATTTTCATGAATTGCTTCTCACGAAGTTCACGAGCTACAGGTCCAAAAATACGTGTACCTCTTGGCTCATCGTTATTATTCAAAAGAACCACTGCATTCTCTTCAAAACGTATATAAGTACCGTCTTTACGTCTTACTTCTTTCTTAGTTCTTACCACAACGGCTCTAGAAACAGTACCTTTCTTCATACTAGAAGAGGAAAGTGCTTGCTTAACTGTAACCACCACTTTGTCGCCAATACCTGCATATCTCTTTCTAGTACCGCCTAAAACGCGTATTACTAAAACCTCTTTGGCACCGCTATTATCAGCTACATTCGCTCTTGATTCTTGCTGTAACATTATTCTATTATTTAAACTTTATTTTAAACCGACCTATATATAAGATATGCCAACTATTTAGCTTTCTCAAGAACTTCAATAAGTCTCCAGTTCTTAGTCTTACTCAAAGGTCTAGTTTCCATTATTTTAACAGTGTCACCAATACCGGCTTCGCTGTTTTCATCATGAAACATGATCTTTTTAGTTTTAAGCATGAATTTACCATACTTCGCATGCTTTACTTTACGAACAACCTGTATTACGCCAGATTTATCCATCTTATTGCTAGTAACAACACCTACACGCTCTTTTCTAACTTTTCTTTCCATTTTTGGTAACAGATTTGTGGTTCTACCCACGTTATTCCTATTCTGTAATATTAATTGAATTATCTACCGCTTAACTCAGTTGACAATCTAGCTATCACTTTTCTTGCCTCAGTAATTCTTTTCGGATTTTCAATAGGAGTAATCGCGTGTGCAAATTTTAACTTTTGCAACCTTTGTTTCTCCTCGGCTAACTGCTGATTCAACTGCTCAACATTTAAACCTTTCAAATCTACTTTTTTCATCTTAATCTTATTTATCTCAGAAACCTTTGATTCTGAATACTTTTGTAGTTTATCTCTAAATTAAGCAACATAATCTCTCCTAACTACAAACTTTGTAGTCATCGGTAATTTCTGAGCTGCCAATCTTAAAGCTTCCTTAGCCACCTCAATAGGTACTCCACCTGCTTCAAATAGCACTGTACCTGGGAAGATATTTGCTACCCAGTACTCTGGAGCTCCTTTACCCTTACCCATACGAACCTCTAGAGGTTTAGCCGTAATAGGCTTATCAGGAAAAATTCTAATCCACACTTGACCTTCACGTTTCATAGCACGTGTAACGGCAATACGAGCAGCTTCAATTTGGCGTGAGGTAATTCTACCTGGCTCCAATGATTTTATTGCAAAAGAACCGAAGGCAATTTGATGACCTCTTGAGGCCAAGCCTTTTATTCTTCCTTTTTGCTGCTTACGAAATTTGGTTCTTCTCGGTTGTAACATAACTGTTCGTCTTTATCTGAGGTAACCCTCTTTTCTTATCTTCTATTTCTGTTTCCTTCTCCGTCAGCCTTTCTACCTCTGCCGCCTTCTCTCTTTCCACGACCACCTCTGTCGTTTCCACCACGGCCGCCTCTTCCACTCTCTTTGCTTTCTTCTATAGCTGCTCCAGGAGTTAAATCTCTTTTACCATATACTTCTCCCTTAAATACCCAAACTTTGATACCTATAATTCCATAAACTGTTAAGGCTTCAGAAATAGCATAATCAATGTCTGCTCTTAAAGTATGAAGAGGAATTCTACCTTCCTTGTACATTTCGGTTCTTGCCATCTCAGCTCCACCTAATCTACCCGAAAGTTTAATTTTTATACCTTGAGCCCCTACTCTAGTAGCAGATTGAATAGACTGCTTCATAGCTCTTCTGTAAGAAATTCTTGCTTTCAACTGCTGTGCAATAGTCTCACCAATAAGCTTCGCATCTAGTTCAGGTCTCTTGATTTCAAAAATATTTATTTGAATATCCTTACCAGTAAGCTTTTTAAGTTCCTCTCTTAGTTTGTCAACTTCAGCACCAGCTTTACCAATAACAACACCAGGTCTAGCCGTATGTATTGTTAACGTAATCCTTTTTAGTGTCCTCTCGATAACAACTTTAGAAATAGAACCCTTTTGAATACGGGCTTTTATGTATTTTCTTATCTTGTTGTCTTCAACTAGTTTATCTGAAAAGTCTTTTCCGCCGTACCAGCTAGACTCCCAACCTTTAATGTAACCAAGTCTAAGACCTATAGGATTTACTTTTTGTCCCATGTTTTGTAATCTAAATTAATTTTGGGGTATAAATTATTCCTCTGTTTTCACTTCCTCAGCAGTAGCTTCCACTGGTGTTGCAATATTGTCAACAACCAACGTTACATGATGAGAACGTTTTCTAATTCTATGTGCTCTACCTTGAGGTGCAGGTCGAAGTCTTTTCAACATTCTACCGCTATCCACAAAAACACTCTTTACTATTAACTCCGCATCATCAATAGTAATATCCTGGTTTTTCTCTTGCCAATTGGCCACTGCTGACATCAGAACTTTTTTAAGTACTGGTGCTGCAGCTTGAGGCTGATGACTTAGAATTCCAAGTGCCAGACTAACTTTCTTTCCTCTGATTAAATCAGCCACCAATCTGGCTTTACGAGGCGAGGTTGGAAAATTGTTAAGTTTTGCTACTGCTTCCATTTTTATATTATTTTACCCAAGCGTTAAACAGGAGGTTATCCAATTATCTACGCCCTTTATCTTTTTTATTAATGTGCCCTCTAAAGTTTCTTGTAGGAGCAAATTCTCCTAGTTTATGACCTACCATATTATCTGTTACATAAACTGGAATAAACTTATTACCATTATGTACAGCGAAGGTAAATCCTATAAAGTCAGGCGAAATCATTGATCTTCTAGACCATGTCTTAATTACTGATTTTTTGCCTGAGTCAGCCATGTCGACTACTTTCTTCTCTAGGCGAAAATCTATATAAGGTCCTTTTTTTAGCGAACGAGCCATTATTTATTTCTTTTGGAGATTATTAAACGATTAGAATACTTGTTTTTAGATCTGGTTTTCTTTCCTTTAGCCATCAATCCATTTCTAGATCTTGGATGACCACCAGAAGAACGACCTTCACCACCACCCATAGGGTGATCAACTGGGTTCATAGCTACACCACGAACTCTTGGACGCTTTCCTAACCATCTATTTCTACCTGCTTTTCCTAGGTTGACGTTCATGTGATCAGGATTCGATACCGAACCTACCGTGGCAACACAAGTACTCAATACAAGTCTCATTTCACCAGAAGGCATCTTCAAAGTAACGTATTTACCGTCCTTTGCAAGAAGCTGTGCATAAGTTCCTGCACTTCTAGATAACTGACCTCCTTTACCTGGAGTCAATTCAATATTGTGGATAATAGTACCTAATGGCATATTACCTAATTTCAAACAGTTCCCTACTTCAGGAGCTACATTATCACCAGACTCAATCTCCTGGCCTACTTGCATCCCTTGAGGAGCAATCACATATCTTTTCTCACCATCAGGATATTTCACCAAGGCAATTCTTGCCGAACGGTTTGGATCGTACTCTATTGTAGTAACTTCTCCAATGACATCTTTCTTATCTCTTTTGAAATCGATAATACGATATCTTCTTTTGTGACCACCACCTATATATCTAGAGGTTCTGTGTCCTTCATTATTTCTACCACCCGTCTTCTTTACTACACCTATTAAACTCCTTTCAGGTTTATTGGTAGTAATATCGGAGAAATCAGGGGCTACCCTTTGTCTCTGACCAGGCGTTGTTGGTTTTAACTTCTTAACAGCCATTCTTCTTAATTTTGCAGCTTTAAACTAAAGCTATACGTATTATTAAATATTATTATAAATCAGCGTAGAAGTCAATCAAATCTCCTTCTTTCACCGTTACAATTGCTTTTTTAAATGTAGGTGTACGTCCTGTAGACACCTTCGATTTAGTCATTCTAGATTTCGTTTTACCATATTGACGTATTGTAGATACGGAATCCACTGTTACACCATACATAGCTTCTACCTCTCTAGCAATGTCAATCTTATTTGACCCCATGGATACCTCAAAAGTATATTTACCTTGAGAATTTAGTCCTTGAGACTTTTCCGTTACTAATGGTCTTTTTAAAACACTCATTTTACTATAAGTTTCAAAACCCTAAGGTTCTATTTCAAAATTGATTCTAAATGATTTAGTGCATTTTCAGAAATCAAAATGCTCTCAGCATTTACCAAATCAAAAATGTTCACTTGGCCTTTTTCTGTTACCATTGTTTTAGGTAAATTTCTTGCAGATAAGTAAAGATTATTATCTCCACCATCAACTACAAAAAGAGACTTACCATTCACTCCTACCGCATTTAAAAATGCTGCGTAGTCTTTAGTTTTTGCAGCAGGTAAAGAAAAATCTTCCACTACTATCACTTTACCCTCAGCTACTCTTGCAGAAAGAATAGATCTTTTTGCTAACGTTTTAACCTTCTTGTTAAGCTTAAAACCATAATCTTTAGGACGAGGACCGAAAGCTCTACCACCACCTACAAATATTGGCGATCTTTTAGAACCATGACGGGCTCCACCAGTACCTTTTTGTCTGTGTAATTTCTTACCAGTGTAGTTGATTTCAGCTCTTTCTTTTGACTTGTGAGTTCCTTGGCGTTGGTTAGCAAGATATTGCTTAACATCCATCCAAATGGCATGCTCATTAGGCTCAATTCCGAAAACTTCATCAGAAAGTTCTACTTCCTTACCGGTTTCTTTACCTTCTTTGCTTATTACTTTTAACTTCATTTTAGATTTCTATTTTTTCGATGTCGTTAGAATTCGACCTTATTATTATTTATGTAATGTTACTACTGAATTTTTAGGACCCGGTACTGAACCAGAAACTAAAATCAGATTCTTATCAGACATAACTTTAAGAACTTTCAAGTTTTGAATAGTGATATTGGTATTACCCATTCTGCCACCCATCTTCAAACCTTTAAAAACTCTTGCAGGATAAGAACAAGCACCAATAGAACCAGGGTGACGAGCTCTGTTATGCTGACCGTGAGTTGATTGACCCACACCACCAAAACCATGTCTCTTAACAACACCTTGGAAACCACGTCCTTTTGTCTTTCCGCTTACATCCAAAAATTCACCTTCAGCAAATACGTCTTCTACCTTGATGACATCACCAAGATTAAACTGAGCCTCAAATTCTTTGAATTCTACTAACTTTCTTTTAGGAGTAGTGTTAGCTTTCTTGAAGTGACCTTGAAGAGCCTTAGTAGTACGCTTCTCTTTCTTCTCTCCATAACCCAACTGTATAGCTTTATAGCCATCAGTTTCCTGAGTTCTTATTTGAGTGACTACACATGGGCCAGCCTCAATAAGTGTACAAGGAACGGCAGCACCACCTTCAAAGATGGTCATCATGCCAATTTTTTTTCCGATAATTCCAGACATCGTCTTATTTTATTTTCGCTTTAAAATTCTCTATTCTCTCAAACGGGGTGCAAAAATGATACTTTCTGCCCTCTTATCCAAGCGAATATGAGTAAAAATTATAATATCAGAGGTTGACAACGAGTCAACATGAACTTTGCATCTCAAACCTTTTCAGGTAAGCCGCCATTTAAGGGTGACAACTTGTTACCTTGAGATGATTTCCCAAATTTTCTTACACGCGAATCGGAGACTGTTTAAATACTTAAAAAAGAATTCTTACATCTTTTTCTCACAGTCGGAATTAGAGCGGTTTCGCGAGGATGCGACTTCGCCTAATTCATTAAAAGGAGATACTCTCCGTCGTATTGAACCGCAAAGGTAGAACATTTTTCGATTTCAGAAAACATATTCCATAAAATTTTCAATATATTTTGAAACTTCATCCGAAAAATGTAAAAAAGCCTGCGATTGACTCTTAGGGCACTTTTTAAGGGACGCTAAGAAAAGACACCGGCATCTCTTTAGAACGCATATGCGTTTTTGGCAACACAGAACCATGGTGGTATCTACTCTCTGGAAAGTACTGTGCCACGTTCATTAACACTTCGCAGTCACAGTGTCCATTATGCTCCTGAAGAAACTTTATGTTTTCTGGCGTATTCAAATTATGTATTTCCAAAAAATGTTTTGTCGTTCTAAAATCCATTTCACAAGGATTCTCTGCTAATTCAGACGAAAGGAAGGCAAACATCTCTTCAAATGTATCTTGTTCAAAGGGCAATGAACCAAGTACCAACTTTTCTGGAATATCTAAAGAGCTTACCTCATTTGAAGCTGATTTAGTTTTCACAAAATAAAGGTTGCCCAAAACGCTTCCAATAAGCAAGACAGACGCCGCTACCCTAAAGATGGTGGAATTTAAGACTTTTGAAAAAACAGACCGTTTCTTCTTCGAAAAAATCTTATCCGAGATTTCACCTCCCAATTTCTCTGGCGTTTTAATTTCATTCTCCAGTGCCAAATTTAGAAGAGAATCCTCTATTGCCTCATATTCCAATCTTAGCTCAAGATCGTTTTCCATAGCAGCAACCACCTTTTGTTCGATATCCTCCGAAAGTAAACCTAAAGCCAATAGCTCCAAATCTCCTTTTTCAAATTCATATTGCTTCATTATTATAATCTAATCAAAATTTTCTCTAAGCATCTTAATTGCTGCCCTAAGCCTTGTTTTCAATGTCCCTAAAGGTATTCCTAACTCCTCTGCCAGATCTACTTGGGTATAGCCTTCAAAATATATTTTACTAACTATTTCCTTTAATTCGGGTTTCAACTTTTCTACCAGACCTTTCAGCCCTATAACATCTATGGACTGGTTAGCCTGATATTTAGAATCTAAAATCCCTACGCTATTATCTCTTACGAAATTTTTAAGATTGTGGTTTTTATAATCAGCAGATCTTATCCTGTCAATCACCAAGTTTCTAGTGAGATTAGCCATCCAAGTGAAAAGTTTACCTTTTTTCCTGTCGTAGGTATCTATTTTGGACCAAATTTTAACAAATGTCTCCTGAAGTAAGTCATTAGATTCATTTTCATCTTTTAGCATCCTGACTATGATACCATAAATAGCATTGGAATAGTTTTGATAAAGAATATCAAAACCAGTCTTATCCTTCTTTTGTAGCAGTGCCAGAAGTTCGGTCTCTTCTATCTGTATGTTTTTTGTTGAGGTCGCCATTAAGGGCACCAAGATACTAGGTTTAAATGAAAAACTTACAATGGGCGAGCACAGGACAATAAAAAAGACGGGAGACAAAATCTTCCGCCTTTCTACCAATCATTTATTCAACCACTCTTACACAGACGCAAAACGCCCATGCAAAGTATTATGCATGCATAATACTTGCAAAATAAATAAAAGATTTTTGTAGAAACTATAGATTTCAAAAAATTAAATTTGTCGCTTCATAAAAATACTTCTCAATTTCGTTTAAATAATGACTCCAAAACAAGAAAATTTTGTTTTCCCTGCCGAATGGCTCACACATAGGGCCACATGGCTTAGCTTTCCCTGGAATGTGGAAACATGGGAGGATAGGCTACCAAAAATATACCCTTCTTATTTCCAGTTTATTAAAGAAATTTCAGAAAACGAAGAAGTCTGTATCAATGTCGCTAATTCGTCGGTAAGAAAAATTGTGGAGGAAGAATTAATCCAAAGGAACATACCTCAAACAAATATTAAACTCTATGATTTCCCTACCAACGATTCATGGTGTAGAGATCATGGGCCTAGTTTCGTGATTAATAAAGACCTTAAAGAAAAGGCCATCATTAACTGGGGATATAATTCTTGGGGTGGCAAATACCCTCCATTTAATGATGATAATGCAATTCCTTCGAGAGTCGCTGAAACATTAGGTTTAAAAATATATGAGCCAGGTATTATTATGGAAGGGGGATCTATTGAAGTTAATGGAGCTGGTGCACTATTGACCAGTAAATCCTGTTTATTAAACAAAAACAGAAACCCCCATCTTTCCCAAAAAGAAATAGAATCGTATCTTAGAAACTATTACGGCGTAGAACAGATACTTTGGATAGAAGATGGCATCGTAGGAGATGATACTGACGGTCACGTGGACGACACAACACGGTTTGTAAACCAAGATACGGTTTTAACGGTCATGGAGGAAAACAGACTGGATGATAACCATGCCATACTTTCAGAAAATTTGGAACAGTTAAAAGCCATGAGAATGGAAAATGGCTGCAAACTAAATATAATTGAATTGCCTATGCCTTCTCCCGTCATTGATCAAGGAGTCAGGCTTCCTGCATCCTATGCCAATTTTTACATTTGCAATGGCAAGGTTTTAGTTCCTACCTATCAATGCAAGAATGACGACAAAGCCTTAGACATTATTCAATCATGCTTTAAAGAACGAGACATTATTGGCATAGATTCAAAAGAGATCATTTGGGGTTTGGGCAGCTTGCATTGCCTTTCTCAGCAGGAGCCCGAAGTATAATATTTGTTAAAAAGGATTCTTTTTGGCAATAAATACCGACTTTTGCGGCTTATTTAACAAAGACTTATTCTTAGGCAAAACATTTATGCCCATACAAAGATTTTTTTATTTCGTATTTCTTATTTCTGTCATAATTTCATGTAAAACTGAAAAACTAGCAACTAACAAAGCTATTTCTTCGGACAAAATACCTGAAGCTGAAAGCGTTTTGACTTTGGGTAATATTAAATATGATAGCACCAATTTCGAACACATTTTGGACTCTTATTTACTAACAGATACCAGTAAGTTTGAGGAAATCATTGACGAGATATTATTTCAAAAGAGACTTTATCTAGAAGCTTCTAATAAAGGTTATGCTGATGATAACGCTATAGACGAGGAAATAAACTCCTACTTAAGCATTGTAGCTCAAAGCTTTACACAAGATACTTCCTTGGTCAATAATCTGGCAAGAATTACTTACGAAAGAATGAAAAAAGAAGTAAACGCTTCTCACATTCTTATACCGATTTCAGAATTTGCTTCTCCAGAAGATACTGATGCCGCTTACAAGAGAATTCTTTCTTACAAACTTATGGCTGAGCAAGGCATGCCTTTTGACTCTCTTGCTAAAGTACATTCTGGTGATATCAATACCAAAAACAATGGTGGTGAAATGGGGTGGTTTTCCGCTCTTCAGTTACTTTTCCCATTGGAAAACGCTGCTTATCAAACCAAAATTGGTCAAGTTTCTCAACCTGTACGAACTAAAGCAGGTTACCACATTTTAAAGGTTAACAATACCAGACCATTTAGTGGCAAGGCGATCGTAAAACATATTCTTAAGGCCGTTCCTAAAAACTCAGAGCCAGATTTTGATACTTTTCAAAAAAATCATATAGACTCTTTGTACACCCTACTTTTAAGAGGTGGCAGCTTTGAAGCGATATGCCAAGCAAATTCTGATGACCCCTACTCCAAAAGTAATGGTGGTCTGTTAGAATCATTTTCTATTGGTAGCCGAAAGGAAAAGAGTTTTGAAAACGCAGCATTCGGGTTAAAAATAGGTGAAGTATCAAGACCTATCAGAACAGATGTGGGTTGGCATTTGATAAAACTAATTGAAAAACAAGATTTAGAATCTTATGACAAGCTAGAGCCATTTATTGTAAAAAAAATCACGACCGATTCTAGAGGTGAATACCTTAAAGATCAGAGTTTTAAAAAGTACGAGGAACAGCTCCAGTTGCAAGAGAATTTTGAGGTATTCAATGAAATTCTAAAAACCGCTAATAAAGATATTATTGAGCGAAACTGGAAAATCAATAAAACGAATATTAAACTTCAGGTGCTATTAACGGTTGCCAGTGAGAGCTTCACCAATTTAGATTTTTATAGGTATGCAGAAGACAAGCAAACCTTTGAGAAGCAGTTTGAAGATTTTACGCCAGAAATGTATTTAAGGTTCTACTATAAAGACTTTAAAACCGCTAAAGTAGAAGAGGCTATTCTAAAAAATCTTGGTAAATGGAATAAAGATTTTGCCTATATGGCCAGTGCTTATAAAGAAAACCTAGTCAATAGCAACTTTCTAAATACGGAACTTTACGAGAAGTCTGTTTCTGATAGCCTTGGAATTCGTCAATATTACATAAAGAACTTATCTAGATATCAACTCCCAAAAAGAGCTAAGGCCACTATTATAGAAACACATCACAAAGTGTTACTAGATAAATATTTTGAAACAACCAAAGGCGAACCTCCGTATAGACTAAAAAGAGGTATTCTTCCGATATTCTTTGAGAAGAACGAAAGCCTGCTATCAGATGATATTAAGAAAAAGCTAACAGGACTCTCCATCTTATTGGATAACAATTCAAATTATGTGGTTGAAATAGGAGGACATAGAGATGTCAATGAAGAGGTCAACACTTCCTATTTAAGAATTCAGGAGGTTGTGAATTACCTTAAGAAGATTGGGGTTGGTATTACAAAAATTAGAGAATATGATTATGGTACATCAAGGCTATCGGATAGGTTTGATTGGACACAGAATCAAAGAGTTAGTTTTCAGTTTTTTACCACCCAAAAGACGGACGTCGCTCATGTGCTAAATACGGAAAGTGATAGCCTCAAAATTACCATAGGCGAGTTTTACAAAGGAGAAAACGCCCTTATAGACGCTACGTCTTGGGAGCTAGGCTCTTTTGAAGCGGCTTCTGATGGCAATTTTTATAGAATTGAAATAGAGGCTATAAATCCAGCCCGTGCAAAGACTTTTAAAGAGGCTTTTGGTACCGTTGTATCAGATTATCAATCCCAGCTTAAAGAGCAACTAAAAAAGGATTTAATCGTTAAGTATCCGGCCGAACTAAATAGAAAAGAATTATTAAAACTTTATACTGATTACAAGCAAAAGAATCTGTAAAATTACATTTATGTTGAAGAAAGTATTTCTCTTATTAATATTGCCTTTCTTGGCTCAATCACAGATGGTGGGAACCAATGTGGACAAGATTATCGCTAAGATTGACAATTACTATATTTTAAGATCTGAGGTTGAGCAGCTCATTGTTCGTTCCAAAGAACAAGGTCAGGCCATTGACAAATGTCAAGCTCTAGAATCGCTTGCCGTTCAGAAACTTTTAGTCGCAAAAGCGGAGATTGACTCTGTCATTGTAGAACCTTCTATGGTTGAAAATCAGCTTGATGCTAGAATGGCGGAAATGGTTAGGATATACGGAAATGAGAAAAATATTGTAGAGCAATTCAATAAGTCTTTAGAAACCCTCAAAGGTGAGGTAAGAAAGCAAGTTTCTGAACAATTAACGGCTCAGAAAATGCAAGATGCTATAACGGATGGGCTAACCGTGACTCCTCACGAGGTCAAAAAGTTCATTTCAGCTATTCCAAAGGATAGTTTACCCACCATTCCATCTGAAGTCGAGGTAGGCCATTTGGTGCGACTTGCGAAGCTTACGATATCTCAAAAGGACGAATTGGTTGATAGACTAAAAGATATCAAGAAAAAAATAGAATCGGGAGAGAAATTTGAGGCTTTAGCTGAAGAGTTCTCAGAAGATCAAGGCTCTAAAAGTTATGGCGGAGACCTAGGCTGGGCAAAAAGAGGACAAATGGTGCCTCAATTTGAAGCCACGGCCATGAGATTGAAACCCAATGAGCTAAGTGATGTGGTAGAAAGTGATTTTGGATTTCACCTTATTCAATTATTGGAAATTAGGGGTCAAGAATATCATGCCAGACATATTCTGCTTAGACCAGAATATAGCAGACTAGACATGACAGATGCTACGCACTTTCTTGACAGTTTGAGAAATTTAATTGTGATAGACACCCTGAAGTTCGAAAAAGCAGTAAAACTTCACAGCGAAGACGAAAATTCAAAATATACAGGTGGTGTACTCAATGACCCCAACACGGGAAGCGATAAGATGGCCCTAGACCTTTCTATGGAGCCTAATTTATACTTCACGATAGATTCTATGAAAGTAGGTTCTATAACCCCGCCAATTGCTTATAGAACCCCTGACGGAAAAACTGGTATGAGACTTGTATATCTAAAAAAGAAGTATTCGCCTCATAAGATCAATATCAGTGACGATTATGAAAAAATTAGAGAGTTTGCTCTAATGAACAAGAGAAATATAGAAATTGAGAAATGGTTTGGTGAAGCGATTTCCGAAGTTTATATTAAAATTGATCCTGATTACAACGTTTGTAAACTATTCGAACAATAAACCCATACAATGGCAAAATTAGAATTCAAATCTGATGTAGAAGCGGCCGATGCATTAAAGCTGGCTTATGAAAAACTAAGTAAAGAAATAGCTCAGGTTATTGTTGGCCAAGAAGAGACTGTTCGTCTTCTTTTAACCGCTATATTCTGTCAAGGACATTGTCTTTTAGTGGGTGTGCCAGGTTTAGCTAAAACGCTCTTAATTCAGACTATTGCAGATGCATTAGATCTAAATTTTAATAGAATTCAATTTACGCCAGATTTGATGCCATCGGATATAGTAGGCTCCGAGACTTTAGATAACGAAAGGAATTTCCGATTTATAAAAGGTCCCGTTTTTGCCAATATTATTTTAGCAGATGAGATTAACAGAACGCCACCTAAAACGCAGTCTGCACTTCTAGAGTCTATGCAGGAATATGCTGTTACTGTAGCTGGACAGAAACATGAATTAGAAAAGCCTTTCTTTGTATTGGCAACTCAAAATCCGATAGAGCAAGAAGGTACTTACCCTCTTCCAGAGGCTCAGTTAGATAGATTCATGTTTATGGTGTATCTAGACTACCCGTCTTATGAGCAAGAGCTTGCGATTGTAAAAAGCACTACTTCTGGAAAGAAAAACAAGGTAAACGAAGTTATCTCGGCCGAGGAAATCCTCTATTTCCAAGAATTGGTAAGAAGAGTTCCAGTGGCAGATAACGTAGTAGAATACGCGGTAGGTTTAGTTCACAAAACCAGGCCCTTAACAGACCGAGCGTCAGAACAAGCTACAAACTTTTTAGACTGGGGTGCTGGACCTAGGGCCTCGCAAAATCTAATTCTTGCCGCCAAATGCAATGCTTTAATAAACGGCAAATACTCTCCAGACATTGAAGATGTAAAAGCTGTAGCTATCGCGGTTCTTAGACACAGATTAGTAAGAAATTTTAAGGCTGAAGCCGAAGGTGTTTCTATAGAAACAATTATCAATAAAATGCTTTAAACCTTTCTACTTTTAAGAAAGGTTTCCAACTTCTCCAAAGGCAAGGCATTAAATGTCATGTCTTTGGTTAAGCCCGCTTTTCTGGCCACAGCCACACCATAATGCATATCCTGGAAGCCTTCTATCTTGTGAGCATCAGGATTAATAGAAAGCATGACACCCTTCTCCAAACAGTAGGGAATCCATCTCCAATCTATATCTAATCTATAAGGACTGGCATTAATTTCCATGATCACCTTATTGGCAGCACAGGCATCAATCACCTTTTTAAAATCCAGAGGATAACCTTTTCTAGAAAGCAATAATCTACCGGTAGGATGTCCTAGAATGGTCGTATAAGGGTTCTCTACCGCTCTAATAACTCTATCCGTCGCCTTTTCTATGGTCATATCTAAATTAGCATGAACAGAAGCCACAACGAAATCAAAAGTAGCTAAGATTTCATTTTCGTAATCTAAGTCACCGTCTCCAAGAATATCAGATTCTATGCCTTTTAAAACTTTAAAAGGTGCCATTTCCTTATTGATTTGGTCTATTTCTGTTTGCTGCTGTACCACTTTTCCTGCTGGTAATCCATTGGCATAGGTGGCCGTTTGAGAATGATCCGCAATCCCGAAATAATCTAAGCCTAAAGCTTTGCAAGCTTCAGACATTTCTTTCAGTGTATTTTTGCCATCGGAATACTTGGAGTGATTGTGTAAACTACCTCTCAAAGCTTCCCAAGAAATCAAATCATCATTTGAATTCTCTTTTATCCAATCAAACTCGGCCAAACCTTCTCTCATTTCTGGGAGAATATATTTAGAACCAAAACCTGCATAATAAGCCTCTGAAGACTCAAAAATATTGGATTTTATAAAGTGATGAAAATTCCCAGCAATTTCAGGCAAAACTGTCTTAAGATGCTCTTCAGACGAATTAGATATCAGTTTTTCTTGCTCAAAAATATCATCCTGCACAAATTGGATTTCTATCAATATATTATTTTCACCATAAAACCCTCTCCAAGTAAAAGGGGAAGACGCCTTCATATCTTCTCTAAAAGCTTCTTCCAATTTGGCCTTCCCTTCCAGACCACCGCTGACTAAAAAAGACAGTCCATCTACGGTTTCCAGCTTTCTTGGGATAGCTCCCACTTCCTCTACTTTAGGAAATATTAAACTTAATTTCTCCAATATTTCCCCAGAAAGCTCTGCGGCCTGGTTCATTCTTAACTTCCCTGACTGCAGGCGTAAGAACAATAATGATTCTAATATTTTCTCTTGTGTCTTTTGACCAAAACCTTTGGTTTCTGCAATTTTCCCACTCTCGCAAGCTATTTGCAATTCATTCAAATTATCAATCCCTAACTCCTCCCATAGTGTTTTTATCTTCTTAACACCGATACCCTTTACTCTAAACATCTCCAAAACCCCTTCCGGCGTTTTATTGATAAGTTCTTGAAGTTCTTTTGTAGCACCAGTGGCTACTATTTGAAGAATGTTGTCGGCCATCGACTTCCCTACCCCTCTGAGTTTCATTAACTCGGCTTCAGACATGGTGTCCAAGTCTTCCTCTAACCTATCCAGATTATAAGCAGTACTACCGTAAATTTTAGCTCGAGTTTCATCTTCTCCGTGCAATGTCATGAGTTTACTAGTAAGCTCTATGACATCTGATATTTCTTTATTACTCATTTTTCTAGGGTCTCTTTTCCGAACTTATTTTTTGTCGATGATCATTCTTATCTTAATGCTAAATAAAGCAAAAAGTAGTGTCATGAATGGGCTAATGATATTAAAAATAGCATAAGGCAAATAAGCCATTGTATCTACCCCTAGTACATTTGACTGGTAAGCTCCACAAGTATTCCAAGGAACTAATACCGATGTAACCGTTCCACTATCTTCTAATGTTCTACTCAAATTTTCAGGAGCTAGTCCTTTATCCTTATAAGCCGTTTTAAACATTTTCCCTGGAACTACAATGGCCAAATATTGATCTGAAGCCGTAAGATTTAAAGCTAAACAGCTTGCTACCGTACTTGCAAAAAGACCAAAAACACTCTTGGCCATAGACAATAGAGAGCGTGAAATTTTATCTAAAGCTCCTATAGCCTCCATAAAGCCACCAAAGGTCATGGCACATATTATTAGCCAAATGGTATTTAACATTCCTGCCATACCTTTAGATTGAAACAAATCTACCAATTCGGCATTACTTGTTTCTATGCCAGCTGGGCCAGATATGGCGTTAATAATTCCTTTATATGCAGCAACGAAATTCAATTCTTGTTCTCCGGCTACTTTTAAAACAATATCTGGCTGAAAAACCAACGCTAAAACAGCACCGCCAATAGTTCCGATGAACAAGGCTATTAAAGGTTCTGTCTTTTTAATAATTAGAAATATCACTAATACTGGAACAATAAAGAGCCATCCGTTGATATCAAAAGTGGCCAAAATGGCATTTTGCATATCTGAGACATCCACATCTCCCTGTCCACTTTGCATCAGGCCAATCACCACAAAAATGATGAGTGTAATTACAATACTGGGAACCGTTGTGTAAAGCATGTATTTAATGTGCGTAAATAAATCTGTACCTGCCATGGCTGGTGCAAGATTGGTGGTATCAGACATTGGTGATAATTTATCTCCAAAATATGCTCCTGAAATAACAGCCCCTGCCACCATACCCAAATCAAAACCTAAGGAATTTCCTATGGCAATTAAAGCAATACCTACGGTGGCCGTAGTAGTCCAAGAGCTACCTGTGGCAATGGAAATAATAGAACAGATGACCACACATGCCGGAAGGAATATAGAAGGGCTTAAAACCTCTAACCCATAATAAATCATAGCAGGGATAATTCCACTAATTAGCCATGTTCCAGATAAAGCACCAACAAACAGCAAAATCAATATGGCACTGGAAGTGGTTTCTATATTGTTTGCAACTTTGGCTATCATCGTTTCAAACGAAATTTTTCTCCTAAAACCAATTAAAGCTGCCACCGCCCCGCCTACCAATAATGCGAATTGATTTGAACCAGAAAGGGCATTGTCTCCGAAAACGTAAACGTTAAAACCTAAAATAGCGACAAGGAAAACCACGGGAATAAGTGATTCAATGATTGAAATTGAAGAAGATTCTTTGGTCATTTATATGCTGATTGAAATTAAATTCAAATATAAAACATTTTTAAGCCTTAAAGGGCTTGAATGATATCTCATAAACTTCCAAACTAATTCAAAAATTAGCCAGAACAAAAACATTATTTCCGTTTTTACATAAATTCCCTTTATTTTGTACAAATTTTTATGCCGATGATTAACATGATTGTTCTTTAACACCTGCCACTAGGGTGTTTCGTATTCTTAATTATTCTTTTCACATCGAAAGAACAATCATTTTATATGAAAAATATTTTCAAATTATTTAAAGACGCCCTAAAAGGCGACGAAGACAGAGACTATACGGCTCTAAGTATAAACAAAGGAATTTTCCTTTTATCGGTACCCTTGATTATCGAAATGTTTTTTGAGGCATCTTTCGCTTTAGCAGATGCCTTTTTTGTAGCCAGGTATGTAGGTACGCTTGGCGTGGCTGCTGTAGGTTTAACAGAGTCTGTTTTAACACTTATTTACTCCATTGCTTGGGGCCTTAGTGCCGCTGGGGCGGCTGTTATTTCTAGACGGATTGGCGAGAAAGAAAACCAACAAGCTGGAGTAGCTCTTGCCAATGTCATTGTAATTTCGGTTGTCTTGGGTATGGTCATCGCATGTTTTGGTTATTTTTTCTCCCAAGACATATTGCGGTTTATGGGTGGCTCGCCAGAATTAATTGAGGAAGGTCAATGGTATACCAAAATCCAGTTTCTTAGCTCCCCTATCATCATTCTTCTTTTTACTTTAAGTGGTTCTCTGAGAGGTGCTGGAAGTGCATCATTAGCAATGCGATCGGTCATCATAGCCAATGTCTTAAACATCGCATTAGATTACCTTTTTGTGCCAATAATGGGAATGGGTATTAAAGGTGCGGCCATAGCCACATTAATCGGTAGGGCTGTAGGGGTTCTATATCAGCTATACATTCTTACGAGTGCCAATAGTAAATTAAGGTTACTTTTTAGAGACTTTCTGATTAAGAAGGCTATCATCTGGAATATTATCAAAATAGCCGCAGGAAGCACAGGTCAGTTTCTTATTCAATCTGCCAGCTGGGTTTTTATGGTACGTATTTTATCCATTTATGGAAGTGAAGTTATTGCTGGTTATACTATCGCCTTAAGGATTATTATATTCACCATTTTACCGTCTTGGGGTCTGGCAAATTCTGGAGCTACTTTGGTAGGCCAAAACTTAGGAGCGGGAAAACCTGACAGAGCTGTTAAGTCTGCCTGGACCATTGCTTATCTTAATATGGGTTTTATGACTTTAATCGCCTTATTTTTCTTCTTGTTTGCCAGACAGTTCATCATGTTTTTTGACTCCACCCCACAGGTGGTTGAAACTGGTGTAAACTGCTTGAAAATTTTAGCGGCTGGTTATATCATTTTTGCCATAGGGATGGTCATAACACAGGCTATTAATGGTGCTGGAGACACCCTCCCTCCTACTATATTTAACCTGATCTGTTTTTGGTTAATCCAAATTCCCTTGGCCTATTATTTAGCAGAAGGTCTTGGTTGGGAAGAAAATGGGGTGTTTGTGTCTATTATAGTTAGTGATACCGCTTTAGCAATTATGGCAGTGTTATATTTTAAAAGTAATCGCTGGCAAAAGAAACAGATTTAACGCTATGTTGTATTTGAGATATGAATTATAATAAATTGATATTTATCTGGTATTAAAGAAAAGAGGAGATTTGCTAACTGCAAATCTCCTCTTTTCTTTAATCAAATAGAACTGTTAAACTATCTATTAATTACAAACCTTTTAGATTGTTCTCCTTGCTCTGTTTTTAGTTTTACGATATAAGAACCTGCATCATAATTGTGCGTATCTATACGGAGATCTAGAGCACTTTCTGTAAGCTTTAAGTTTTCTCCAAAAACCTTTGCACCATTAATTTGATAAACCTCTACTTGGGCATTCTTTGCAGAAGCCAACTTAGCTCTTATATCAATATGGTTTATGGTAGGGTTTGGAGATAGTTTTAAATCAAATAAGTCTGCCTCACTAGCCAAAGGCTTAGGAGCAGGCTTTTGAATAGCTAAATTATCAATAGCCCATCCCCAACCGCTCACCCATTGGTCTGCATAAAGTCTAAACCTTAAAAGCATCTCGGAGCCAGCCGCCGCAGGCAATAAAGCATCATAAATATTAATTTCTCTGTTTCTAAATAATGCTGGAGAAGGCGTTCCATTTGAAGTAGGGTTATCTGCATTTGCAGGTGTTAACGTACTTTCAAATAATTGCTTCCATCCTGAATCTGCATTGGCATCATAACCGTCAGCCAACTGAAACCAAGAACCACCATAATCTAAGGACCCTTCCACGATAACATAGTCCCAAAAACCCTCATCACCAAAAGAAACACCATCTGTGCCAGGCTCCACCATAACTATTTCATCAAAACTAATGGTAGCCGAATCTGTACTTATCAAAATAGGGTGTCTATAGAGGGCAATGGCATTATAATCAAAGTCTAAGTAAGTACCTCCAGAAACTGGATCATACAGTCCAAGGCCATTTTTATAAGGACTTTCGGTTTGAAGTGCATTATTCGCTAAGCCAGAAGGTGTTAGAATATTAAAACCAGTAGATGCAAAAGCTACTGTAGGTGATTCAAAATCAATAAAATCTTCCGAAATCGTTTCTAATAATGTGGTAGCTACAAACTCATAAACATCTGCAACCACGGGGGAATCGAAGCTGGTTCCACCTGCGGTAGTAGGAATGGTAGTGATATTCCCTGCCTTATCTATGGCTGTCATACTTAGGGTAACCACATCGTTTTCATTCAATGCTGGAATACCCCCTTGTCTAATATAGGCTATATCATCCGATGCACCTTGAGAAAAAGAAGTGTCTGTAACTGCATTAAACTTACGCAATCCAAAGGATGGTTGAGCTATACCATTTATAGCATATTCAACATAAACAGTATCAATACCTGCAGCAAAATCATCCTCCACATTGGCAACAAAATTGACTGGAGAACCGGACACTATTATGGTAGGCGGATAATACTCAATTACTGGGCCCCAAATATCTTTTAAACCTACCTCAAAAGCATAATACAATGTCGGTGCCGATGCTGGGGCTGTTGCTAGGTTCCCTAAATTATCTTTAACAGAGAGGTAATAAAAGAAAATTGAGGTGGGGTCTTTAATTGAAATAGTAGCAGAGTACAAACCATCCGCACCTTTTAATAAAGGAACTTTAGTAGGATCTTTTAATCCTGCGTCTCTTTGTGCAATGGTTCCTGTTTCAGAATCAAGTTCAACATAATTTAAAAATGCCGTTCCTGCTACTATAGTAGTATCACTAAATATTTTTGCCTTAACTAATACTTCTGTAGCTGCTTCAAAGTCCTTTATCCTTTCATGAATAATGGAAGTACCCTTCCATCCCATGTCGGTAAACATATTCATCACTATAGGTCCTACGTCATAATTAATTTCTCTTAAACCTGCAGTGGGTGTCATCAAAGAATTAACTGTACCAGCTGGATAAGTTCTATCATCCAGATGAGAAACACTAGAGCCACTATTAAAAATGGTAGGGGCGTATAATTTTACTTTTGACCCATTATTGTTCGCAATAGCTCTTGGCGAATTGAAAAATAAGTTTTCCGAAATTAACTCATTTCTAAGAGCTGTTGAAGGATTTTTGAATAATGTGGTATCCGTTATTTTTTGTTTCTTTTCGTTTTCTAAAAAAGTATCGAAGATTACCGGAATAGATGTTCCTAAACCGTAATACCCTTGTGTACCTTCTACACCAGTGGAGCCTACAAAACCTAATCCATGACATAATTCGTGAAGCACTACGGAAGTAAAGTCAAACTGCCCAACGGCCGGACTTCCGGTAGTTCCGTAATACCAATTTTGGGTGCTACTGAATCTTGCAACAATATCAAAATCGTCTGGTGAGTTAAGTTGCGTTCCAGAAAGCTTCTCTGCCAGGGCAATTGGATACCATGTATTTGGTTTAGTAGCACCTGCAAAACCTCTATAATAAGTTCCTGGACTTGCAGAACCCAAAACATTAGGTCCTAACTCTTGCCAAAGAGCAATGACATTTATTTTCACATCTGATTTCAGCAATTCTGCCCAAATATCCACAGCTCTTTGAAATGCATCCTGTGCCACTTTCGGCATACTCGGATCATAAAGAACATCGAATTCGGCTTTGTTAGTAGCTGCCGGTCTTAACCTATTCTGAGCCTGTATAGCTTCTTTAATTTCAATAGGAATATCTCTAAAAGTATTTTCATCTATGTGACTAGCTGGGCATACCACTTCAACCCCTTTTTTCCACTCAATTTTTTCTTTGAAATCTCCTCGGTCAAACTTTTTTTGTCCAAATGATGCGAGGGCTATAAATCCAAATAAAGCAGATAAAACTTTTCTTTTCATATTTGTCTACAGGATAGGTTTTTGGTAAATATAAATGATAAATCATTCCGATGAATAGTGGAAATGCCTTTTATTTAAAGACATTTATGTCACTTCCTTATTTCTTATACGTAATTCGTTCTTAAAAGGTATGGTTTCTCCTTTAGAAATTCTAGAAAAATATTGGCATTATGAATCCTTCCGGCCGCTTCAAGATGAAATAATAAATTCTACCATCTCTAAAAATAATGTTTTAGCTTTATTGCCAACAGGCGGCGGAAAATCTATCTGTTTTCAAGTGCCAGGATTAATATTTGGTGGTGTTACCATTGTTATCACGCCGCTTATTGCACTGATGAAGGACCAAGTTAGCCAGCTCCGAGACCGAGGTATTTTAGCCGCGGCTATCTACTCTGGCATGCATAAAAGCGACATTGATAGAACCCTAGATAACTTTGTCCTTGGTGACTATAAGTTCCTTTATGTTTCTCCAGAAAGACTTCTGACAGAAATGATGATAGAGCGAACTAAAAGAATGAAGGTAGATCTTCTCGTGATAGACGAAGCTCATTGTATTTCTAAATGGGGACATGATTTTAGACCATCCTATCTGAAAATAATTGAATTCAAAAAATACTGTCCAAAGGCCAATGTCTTAGCTCTGACCGCCACAGCTACAGCTGAAACACAAGCTGATATTCTTCAACAATTAGCTCTTAAAAAACCCGCGGTTTTTAAAATGAGCTTTAAAAGGAAGAACCTTGCCATTCGCTGTTTTGAGTCTTCCAATAAGAATAAAAGTTTGGCGGATCTTATTTCTAGGACTAAGGAATCTTCTATTGTCTATGTGAAAACCAGAAAGGAGACTCAGGAGATTGCTTATTTTCTCAAAAAATGTGGCTTATCAGCTGATTTTTATCATGCTGGGCTTACGAATGAGCTTCGTTTTAAAAAACAAGATGAATGGGTCCAAAATAAAACGCAAGTTATAGTAAGTACCAATGCCTTTGGAATGGGTATTGACAAGCCTGATGTTAGAACAGTTTTTCATCTTCATTTACCAGAAAGTCCTGAATCTTATTACCAAGAAATAGGAAGGGCGGGAAGGGATGGGCAGCCATCGCAGGTTTATCTTATTTACAACGCAGAAGATATTGAAAAACTGAGAATAAACTTAGAGCAAGCTTATCCGACAATAGATATGCTGAGCCAAGTATATCAGTCGCTGTGCAATTTTTTCCAAATTGCCAATGGCTCTCGCCCTAAAGACCTTTATGAGTTTGACGTTTTTGAATTTCATAGCACCTTTGGCTTAAAGGCTATTCCCACTTATTACGCATTAAAAATGCTCGAAAACCAAGGGCTTATAGAACTAAATGACTCTTTTCAATCCCCTTCTCGATTTCAATTTCTTCTTAACAACTATGAATTAGGTCAGCTTCAAGAAAAAAACGCTGCCTTAGACCAGTTTACCAAAACCTTATTAAGAATTTATGGAGGAGAAATTTTCATCAATTCCATTATTATTTCCGAGACGGAAATAGCCAAGGCCTACGGAACCAGCAAACTTCAAGTAGAAAAATTACTCAGAAGGTTGGAAAAGCTAAATATTGGAACTTATTATTGTCAATCTGGGAAGCCTACCCTGAACTTTCTGGGCAATAGGTTTGACGCCAAGCATCTCCCATTAAAACACGCAGAAATAAAAAAGAAAAAGCGAAAAGATGAGTCCGCTATAGAAAGCATGATTTATTACGTTACCAAAACCAAAAGATGCCGAATGGCCCAACTTCAAGATTACTTTGGAGAGGAAAATGCTGAAAATTGCGGTATATGTGATAATTGTCAGGAATTTCTTAAACAAAATTTCAGAAATCAAAAATGCTACGAGATTGGAAAAAGCTTAGAATACTTATTTCCTATAAACCTCAGTGAGCTTGTCCTTCAGAAAGAGACCGCGGATATTAAAATGGAAGAAGTTATCCATTATTTTGTGGACCAAAATAAATGGCAACTAAAAGATGGCAAACTAAGTATCTGCTAAGCCCCAATTGTTTATTAAGACTCCAATCTCAACTTGCAGGACTTTCACTCTAAATTTTAGATAAATTGACATTCTCACTGAATAATTATTCAATTACCAATCAATATTATTTTTTATAAATCTCATCTACCTGCTTTTTACTATTTTTGTCCTCGGAATGAAACATCTAAGGCAGTGAACAGAAACGAAAAGAAAATTGCTTTAAATAAGCAAATCAATGACTTCACGGAGGAATTGAAATCGAAGGCAGGAGAATTTAAAAACCTTGGCAAAGACGCCTTGGTGATAGGTGGGATAATAGTGGCTGCCTATTCACTTATGAGACTTTTCACTTCTGAAACGGAAGATGATGAGCCTGAAATATTAGAAATTAAAGAAACTCAGCCGCAGCAGGAGAATTCCATTTTTTCCACAGCTCTAAAAGGTGCTGCAACTACCATTTTATTGAGTATAGCCAAGTCTAAACTAACAGACTATTTAGAAAGTTTAAACCAAAATAAGGATGACCAAGATTCTTGATCAAATAAGAGGTTTAAAAAATAAGGGGCTTGCCATTTTAATTGACCCCGACAAAGTGGATGAATCTTCACTTAATGAACTTATTATAAATTCACTAAGAGCCAATGTGGATTTGTTCTTGGTAGGAGGAAGTTTAATAAGTTCTGACAAAATGGATATGGTACTTTCTAAACTTAATAGTGTAGAAAACATTCCAAATGTTCTATTCCCAGGTAATAGCCTTCATATCAATAATAAGGCAGACGGTATTTTGCTTCTGTCTTTACTTTCGGGCAGAAATGCAGATTTCCTAATAGGACAGCATGTTTTGGCTGCTCCCGCTCTTAAAAGGTCAAATTTAGAGATTCTTCCAACCGCATATATGCTGGTGGATGGAGGTAAACAAACTACAGCTTCCTATATCAGTAATACAACTCCTTTGCCTAACGACAAACCAGATATTGCGGTAGCTACGGCAATGGCTGGAGAAATGTTGGGCTTAAAACTAACTTATCTTGACGCTGGAAGTGGAGCACAGAGCCCTGTAAGCACCGAAATGATAACTGCTGTTAAAACCAATACCAACACGCCATTAATAGTGGGAGGTGGAATAAATAATATTCAAAAGGCCAAACGAGCCTATGAAGCCGGTGCAGATATGATAGTGGTGGGTAATGCGACTGAAAAAGACCCCAATTTTATCATGGAATTAGGTGCTTTAAAAAAAGAGCTTACTAGCCAAAAGACCATTTGATGCATAGGGTATTTTTAGGCATAGGTTCCAACCTTGGCGACAGAGAAACAGCTATTTCAAAGGCTGTTGAAAACATAGGACTGAGTTTAGGCAAGGTTATCAAAGTAGCTCCTACCATTTCTACCAAAGCGTGGGGTAAAACAGATTCTCCTGATTACCTTAATACTGTTGTTGAGATTCATACAGACCTCCTTCCTCTTGAATTAATTAAGAAAGTCTTAGCATTGGAAGTAAACCTGGGACGTATCCGGACTGAAAAATGGGCAAGTCGCCTTATAGACATTGACATTCTGTATTTCAATAACTGGCATTTCAATACGCCAAACTTGATAGTTCCTCACCCTTATATTGCTGAAAGGACTTTTGTTTTAGAGCCTTTGGTAGAGATTGCACCCGAAATGATGCATCCTGTTTTGAAAAAAACTCATTTGGAATTGTGCCAAGGTTTATAGCATGCGGATAACACAGATGAGACACGGATGGTTAAACACAGATTTTCTTTTATCTCTGTTTTAGCCCCTTAATAGTTCGACATGATTAAGATTTTTTCCCTTAGCAGGGTATCCTAAAACATCTAAAAGAAGTTATTTTTATTTTCGGTTTCACATTGTTTTCTTCCTCCAAATATGATATGTTTCTTTAAATGATCCAATCCTATTAATGGGTGTCACTTGAGTTCTGTTTTCATTAATGACTTTGAAATTTTATAATTCTCTTGTAATTTGAGAGTTATAAATAAATAATTATAGTTATGAAAGTTAACGTAAGCGTTTTCCTCCTTTTGCTTATTTCTACAGTTTCTGTGTTTTCTCAAACTGTCGATCCTATAGTTGGAACATGGGATCATACAAAGGGGGGAATTATTATAAAGTATAAACAGGCTAGTGATGGTGCAATAGAAGGGTTTGTTGTGGACGCAAGAACTCATGAATATTATGGGTATTATATTGGAGAATTGATTGTTAAGTTAAGGAATACTGGCCAATCAAATTATGAAGGAATATTTAAGGCTAGAGACAGTGCAGGCAACATTACTTGGGTAACTGCATCGAGAGCAGTTCTTGACCATAACACTCTCAGAACATATCCAGAAGGTTCTACAAGAGTAAGGTCAACTTATAAAAGAATGGGAGCAGTGGAGTCAGGAAGTTCAACTAAGGCGTCTGGATGTCCAAATGTATTAGGTATAGGGAAACTTGTGGCCATGTTAGAAATGGGAGCTATAGGAGGTTATGATAACACTTGGATGGTTGGTACAATAGATTATGCAATTGAACATATAAACTCTTTAGGTTGTTTAAGTAATACTTACTTAAAAGGGCTTAGACCTCGTATTTTGAGTACCACAGATAACAAACAATTTTATAATGAAATACATAGTTATTCACTTTCTTTAGATAGCGAAGTAATGAAGTGTTTTTAAAGTAAATCTCTTTTATAAAGCCTAGAAAGGGAACATAATCATGATTTGAATATAAAAAAAGTAGTTTGGAACTTCTTAAAACCTTGAAAAATGGAAATTAGGAGAGCAAATAAGGAAGACATAAAGGCTATTATAGAAATGTGGGCTTCTGATAAAAACTCTATTGGATTAGAAAAACACACGCCTGAATTATCACCAAAGTATCTGGAAGCATATAACATTATTTCTAAAGATGAAAATCAATATTTGATGGTTATGGCGAATAATGGAGAAGTGGTAGGCAGCTTGCATCTTACTATCATTCAATACCTTTTTAGGCATGCAAGAATAGTGGCATTGTTAGAAGCTGTAATTGTTAAAGAAGAAAGGAGAGGAGAAGGAATAGGAGCAAAACTTATTCAATGGGCAGTGGCTCAATCAAAGGAAAGAGGAGCTTATTTAATAGAACTAACCTCTAATAAAAACAGAGACCAAGCCCATTCATTTTATAAAAAATTGGGTTTTGCCCAATCACACGAAGGCTTTAAGCTAAAATTGACGTAGATTAGAAATATGCCAAATACAAAACCTGCTGTAAAATCTGAACTACACCCCAGAAACAAGCATAACGAAGGATATAATTTTACAGTTTTAATAGACGTTCTCCCAGAATTAAGGAAGCATGTTTTTGTAAATAAATACGGTACAGAAACCATAGACTTCTCTAATCCTGAGGCTGTAAAACTACTCAATAAGGCTTTACTTAATACGCATTATCATGTTGATTACTGGGACATACCAGAAGGCTACTTATGCCCTCCTGTGCCTGGAAGAGCAGATTACATACATTATATAGCAGATTTAATCGGAGCTAATGATGAGAAGCAAATCAAATGTCTTGATATAGGAACAGGAGCAAATTGCATCTACCCTATTATTGGCGTAGCAGAATATAAATGGCATTTTGTGGCAACAGATATTGACGAAAATGCTCTGGAGGTTGCCTTTAAAATTGTCAATAATAATGACATACTCCGAGGTCAAATAGAACTTAGACGTCAGATAAATCCAAGGTTTATATTTAGAGAGATACTGAGTGTTGATGAATACTTTGATGTAACTATCTGCAACCCTCCTTTTCATGCATCAGAAAAAGAAGCTAGACTGGGGAGTTTGAGAAAGACTAAAAATCTTGGGAATAAAAATCCTTTACTCAACTTTGGCGGACAAAGCAATGAACTTTGGTGTGAAGGTGGCGAAAAAGCTTTCTTGACCAACATGATTTATGAAAGCAGACATTTCACTAGACAATGTGGTTGGTTCACTTCTTTGGTTTCTAAAAAAGACAATATCAGGCCATTAAAAAAGCTTTTAACAAAGTTAGAAGCTAAAGAAATTAAGGTCATAGAAATGGCAACTGGCAATAAAATAAGCAGAATTTTAGCTTGGCGATATTGACAACTTAGTCACCTTCATAAATTTAAATATGTACTTTAGTAGGTAATACCCTTAAAAAAAGAGAATTACCTATTGAATTATGATTTCAAGACTAGGAGAAAAGTTCACGGATATTTTCCGTAAGAACATGCCAGATGCTTTTGTCTTTGCATTGGTTTTAACACTAATAACTTCAATCACAGCCTTTTTCTGGGTGGGAGCCACACCTTTAAAAATCATTCAATCTTGGTATGAAGGTTTCTGGACGATGCTTGCCTTTGGAATGCAAATGGTTTTATTAATCATAACAGGTTACAGTATTGCCCTGTCACCTTTTTCTTCTAAAATAATAGATAAAATAGCCAAATACATCTCAACACCCAATCAGGTTTACTTTATCACAGTACTTTTTGGAATGTTGGCCGCCCTAATAAGTTGGGGCTGGGTGGTTCTAGCAGCTCTACTGGGAAGGGAATTGGCTTTGAGGGTGAAGGGCGTAAATTTTGCCTATTTAATAGCATGCGTCTACTTTTCCTCTATTTCGTGGGTATCGGGATTATCTAGCTCCATCCCACTACTTCTAAACACAGAAAAAAACTTTTTAATAGAAGCTGGAATATTGAACAACATACTGCCAACTTCATTAACACTAGGCTCCACTATTAATATGTGTATGTTAGGATTATTTATAATTCTAGGTCCATTTTTAATGCTTTGGCTCGCACCAAAACGAGATAAGGGTATAGACTTAATTGATGAATTAGGTAAAGAAAACCTAACAGCCAGCAAAACCATTACAGAAGAGGCAGAAGACCTAAAATTGCCAGAAAAGTCCTTATCGGACTTCATGAACAATACCTATATCTTTCAATATCTCATTGTTTTTATGGGACTCTCCTATGTTGGCTATCATTTTTATTCAAAAGGCTTAGACCTCAATCTGAACATCATGATATTCTTCTTCATAATGCTGGGCATGTTATTACATAAAACACCTATGCGATATACCATCTCCATGAAAAGGTCATCCACTAATATTTCAGGTATTTTGTATCAATACCCTTTTTATGCTGGTATAATGGGCATTATGACCTATTCTGGATTAGGAAATGCTTTGGGACAGGCCATTGCAGATGTCGCAACGATAGATAGCTACCCATTTTATGCATATGCATTGGGAGGCATTGTCAATTTTGCTATACCTTCTGGAGGTGGTGAATTTGCTGTGATAGGACCATCCATCATAGAGGCCGTTAATCAACTTGGGGTTGGATTACCAGATACTCAATTGTCAGAAATGACCGCAAGAGCTTCTTTATCTTTGGCCTATGGCGAAGCTTTAACTAATCTACTACAGCCATTTTTCTTATTGATAGTGCTACCTGTTATGGGTTCAGGATTAAAGATTCAGGCCAGAGATGTGATGGGATATTTAGTATTTCCTTTTTTGATATACTTTGTTCTTCAAATCCTAATGGTACTTTATCTTCCTATTTAAAGTGAGTTCGATATAAGAATCAACAGTCGTCAATGCTTCATAGAGTGCTTGTTGACCTCTTTAATTATTTGTCACAATTTTGGCTTTTATAGGCCAAAATTCCGCCAAATGCTTTACCGCGATTTTTAAATTAAGACGGGTTTCACCCGTCTCTACCAATGTTATACCCCTAGGGTATTTATGACAAACTCTCTATATTTTAGCTAGACAGTTTTAAGCTTGCTTCTTACGCTCGATATCGCTTAAGTTTTCCATTTTCTTATTTCTTAAGAAGCCATTAATGTCTTCAAAGTGTTCTTTGATGCGTTTGTTACCAAACTCAAACACCTTCGTGGCCAGTCCGACTAAGAAATCTCTATCGTGAGAAATAAGGATAACCGTACCCTCAAAAGCCAAAAGAGCATCTTTTAGAATGTCTTTAGTACGTAAATCTAGGTGGTTGGTAGGCTCATCGAGAATTAGAAGATTGACAGGTTCTAAAAGCAATTTTATCATGGCAAGCCTTGTTCGCTCTCCACCAGATAGTGCTTTAACTTTCTTGTTCAAATCATCTCCACTAAACAAAAATGCTCCTAAAAGGTCTTTGATTTTTGAGCGAATCTCCCCTACTGCTACATTATCTACGGTATCAAAAACAGACAAATCTCCATCTAGCATGGAAGCTTGATTTTGTGCAAAATATCCTATTTGGCAATTATGACCTACTTTCAATTCTCCATCATATTCTATTTCCCCCATAATGGCTTTCACCATGGTGGATTTACCTTCACCATTCTTACCAACAAAAGCCAATTTCTGACCTCTTTCAATAGTAATATTGGCATCCTTGAAAATCAAATTATCACCGTAAGACTTGCTCACTCGGTCCGCTATAACAGGATAGTTTCCTGATCGAGGTGCCGCTGGGAACTTGATACTTATGCCAGAAGTGTCAATCTCATCGACTTCAACAATATCCATTTTCTCCAACATTTTCACCCTAGACTGTACTTGAAGCGTTTTAGAGTATGTTCCCTTAAAACGATCAATAAAACCTTGTATATCCGCTATCTCCTTTTGCTGGTCACTAAACTGCTTTTGCTGCTGCTCTAGTCGTTCTTTTCTTAACTGTAAGTAATGGCTATAATTCACTTTATAATCGTAAATTTTACCCATGGTTACCTCTATAGTTCTGTTGGTAATGTTATCTACAAAAGCTCTATCGTGAGAAATAACGATAACCCCTTTAGCACTGTTAACCAAGAAATCTTCTAACCATTGGATAGATTCAATGTCCATGTGGTTAGTAGGCTCATCTAAAAGTATCAAGTCTGGTTTTTGAAGCAATATTTTGGCCAATTCTATTCGCATTCTCCAACCCCCACTAAACTCGCTTGTTGGTCTGGTAAAGTCTGATCGTAAAAAACCTAAGCCTTGAAGCGTCTTCTCTATTTCTGCATCGTAGTTAACTTCTTCAATAGAATAATACTTCTCACTTATATCAGAAACTTTTTCGATGATGGTCATGTATTCATCCGACTCATAATCTGTTCTAGTTTCTAGCTGATGATTCAGCTCATCCATTTCCGTTTTTAGCTTTAACACCGCCGAAAAAGCCTTAGCTGTTTCTTCAAAAACGGTGCTGGTATCATCTGTTAGAAGATGCTGCGGCAGGTACGCTATTACGGCATCATTTGGCGTAGAAATTTTACCACGAGTTGGTTTATCAACGCCTGCTATTATTTTGAGTAGCGTTGATTTTCCAGCTCCATTTTTACCCATAAGGGCTATTCTGTCTGTTTCATTGACATTAAATGTGACATCACTAAAAAGTGTTCTTCCACTGAATTCTACCGCTACGTTATCTACCGAAATCATATATTTTGCTTTTGAAGCCGCAAAGGTAGATAGACAAACGCCAAATAAATAGGGTCTAGGGATAAATATAAGATGTTCCGGGTAGTTGATTGGTGGCTTTTAGAGGCTTCTAATTACAATTTTACAAGATATCGAATTTAATTCCTCAATCTGGCTTCTGTCTTGCCACCTGCCTGTCGGCAGACAGAGACCGCACTACTTTTTGTTAAGGCAAAAAGTAGCCGCAGCGGCGGACCGCCAAAAAACAAATAAACTTGTACAATTGAAATTTATAATAATGAAAATATTATAACATAAGCCACCAATTTCCAATTGTCCCTCGAACAGTAATTGGTTGATATGGAATTAATATATTTTAGATTTCCTTTTTAGCTCCAGAGGAGCTTTATGTTAATAGGAAAAAGCTATTATGGAATTTCGTTTGGCGGGATTTTGGCCTTTCGCCAAAATCATGACAAACATACCCTAAACGGCCACCTTGCCTTTAATTAATGGATAAGGGTCGTAACCCTCTATTTTGATATCGTCGGCTGTATAATCAAAAATAGATTTAACATCGGGATTAAGCACCAATTTAGGTAATGCTTTTGGTGTTCTTTCCAATTGCTCGTTTACTTGCTCAAAATGATTGGTGTAAATATGTGTGTCGCCACTGGTCCATACAAAATCACCGACCTGTAAATTACATTCTTGGGCTATCATATGAGTTAAAAGTGCGTATGACGCTATATTGAAAGGTACCCCCAAAAACACATCCGAGCTACGTTGATAAAGCTGGCACGACAATTTACCATCCGCCACATAAAACTGAAATAAAGCATGGCATGGCATAAGTGCCATCTCAGAAAGCTCACCGACATTCCAAGCCGAAACAATGATTCTTCTGGAGTCTGGCGTAGTTTTAATTTGATCTATAACCGTCTTTAATTGATCTATAGATTCGCCTGTTGATTTAGGCCAAGAACGCCATTGTTTTCCATAAACTGGCCCCAAATCTCCGTTTTCATCTGCCCATTCATTCCAAATCCTGACTTTATTATCATTCAGGTATTTGATATTGGTGTCACCATCTATAAACCAAAGTAATTCATGCACCACAGACGGAATATGAATCTTTTTAGTCGTTACCAAAGGAAACCCCTCCTGCAAATTGAAACGCATCTGATAACCAAAAACACTTTTAGTACCCGTACCTGTACGGTCGGTTTTCATGGTGCCTTCGGCCAAAATATGTTTTAGAAGGTTTTGGTATTGTATCATTTCTTATGCTAGAATTTAAAATTGATTAAGGCTTAATTCAAATATAAGACGTTAGATTTTAGGCTTTGAAAATGTCTGACCGACCTCCAACACGCAACAACTAGGATCTAACACCAGACAACCGACATCAAACTACTAAGCTCTCAAAATCTCAAAACTATGTGTTATTTCCGCTGAACCTTGAAATTGAGCAGTAGCTGAGCAATACTTTTCCATAGACATGGTAATGGCTCTCTTCATTTTTTTCGCGTCAATTTGCCCTTTTACCTCAAAGTGTACATTGATACTTCTAAAAGGAGACATTTGAGTTCCTTCTATGGTTTCTCTTTCGCCAGAGATAATCACGTTAAAGTCTTCTATAACTTGTTTTTGCTTCTTTAAAATGATTACCACATCTATAGAGGCACAACCGCCTAAACCCATCAAAAGCAGCTCCATTGGTCTGCTACCGGAATTATGGCCACCTACTTTTTCAGAGGCATCTATATGAACTAAACTATCTGAAGAACCTTTTCCAGTTAAGTGGAAGGCGTCGTCTACTCTTGTTAATTGTACTTTCATTTTTCGTGCTATTTACTTCCAGCTATAGCCTGCTTAAAGTCAGCTATTAAATCGTCAATATCTTCTAAACCAACCGAAATTCTCATCAAACCTTCTGTTATGCCCAACTCATCCTTTATATCCTGTGCTACTTTAGAGTGCGTCGTGGTATTCGGATTGGTGATGGTTGTTCTTGTGTCACCCAAATTTGATGTCTTGCTCGGTATGGTTAACAACTTGGTAAAACGAATAATTCGTTCAAAACCGCCGTCCAAATCTATGGTTACCAAAGCACCTCCACTTTTCATTTGTTTCTTAGCCAAAGCAGACTGTGGATGAGAATCTAAAAAAGGATAATTAACTTTGGTTACACCTTCCAAACCTTGGAGTGCTTCTGCCAGTTTGGCTGCATTATCACAATGCTTTTCTACTCTTAAATGTAAGGTTTCTAAACTTTTTGAAAGTACCCAAGCATTAAATGGAGAAAGTGCTGGTCCCGTATGTCTACAGAAAAAGACTACTTTTTCCATGCGTTCTGGGGTTCCTACTATAATTCCGCCCATTACTCTTCCTTGCCCATCCATAAACTTGGTGGCCGAATGCACTATCAAATCTGCCCCAAAATCTGCTGGCTTTTGAATGACTGGCGTAGCAAAACAATTATCAACATAATAAATCAAATCGTGCTTTTTAGCCACATTGCCTAACATTTCTAAATCCACAAGGTCTAAACCCGGATTAGAAGGTGTTTCGCAGTAAAGCATTTTAGTGTTTTCTTGAACGGCATTATTCCAGTCTTCTTCTGTAGCACTCACTTCCAAATAAGTATGACTGATACCCCATTTCGGGAGTATTTGCGTGATAATCTGGTGAGCAGAACCAAAAAGTGCCTTACTAGAAACGATATGATCACCAGATTCTAAATGAGCAGCAAATCCTGCAAAAACCGCTGCCATTCCTGATGCGGTAGCAAAACCTTCCTCTAATCCCTCCAGCATACAAACCTTATCAATAAACTCTTGAACCGAAGGGTTAGAGTATCTTGAATAAATGTTTCCTGCTACTTCGTTACTAAAAAGTGCTTTGCCATGCCCAGCATCTTCAAAAGTAAAACTTGAAGTCAAAAACATTGGCGTAGAGTGCTCTCCATGCTGTGTTCTTTCTGTTTGAATCCGGATTGATTTGGTTACGTCTTTCATTAAAGTAGAAAAAAGACTCAAGGAAATTTTACCTCAAGACTTCCTTAAAATTGTTCAATTATTAATTATTTGGCAAATATGCCATTTTCATAATTTGTAAGCCAGTCTTTTTTAACATAATGCATCGTTTTAAAGAATGGCACAAAATACATTTGCATATCCTTTTCAAAATCACCAGAAGGCATAAAAGGCTCACTTATAATCACCTCTTTCTTCTTAAAATCAAAACCTACAGGAAGAATTGGTATTTCGCCTCCTACGGCCATATAATAAAAGCCTGTCCTGAGTTTGCTTACATTTTTTCTAGTTCCTTCCGGTGCTATCGCAAAAAGCATGTCCTCGGCACTCTTGATGGTCATGGCATAACTTTCTACCATATTAAGGTTCTTAGTTCTTATTACGGGCGTTCCTCCAAGCCATTTAAACAGAAACCCAAACAGCGAATCAAACAATTCTGCTTTTCCTAAGTAACCTATTTTGCGTTTCATGGCTCCTCTGGCCATTATGCCCACAGGGAAGTCGAGCCATGTGTTATGAGGGCATACAGCTAAAACCCCCTTTTTAAGGTCTTTAGGAATTTCGCCTATTAGCTTCCAACCAAATAAATAGAACAAAAATCTAGCTATCAAATTATTTCAATAAAATGGGTAAGGACTAAAACATAGAATAAAGATAATAATACTTATCCAACCCAATAGCACTCTACCATTATTCAAGGGCTTATCATACATAACAGGCGGATGATAGACACCCAAAAACCTTCCTAAAAGTACTGCAAATGCCAAAAATCCAGAATAGCCTTCTACATCTGGTAATAGATAAGAAACAACAAACTGAAGTAAAATAACAGATAGAGCGATGATCCAATTGGTTTGATTATTCTTAGTTATTCTGCTAAAACAAAGAAAAATAGCAAACAAATAAAAAAGGAAATTTAGTAAAGCCCTAAAGCCTTCCTTAAAAAAGAGTTCTTGAAGTTCTTCTACTTTATAAAACCCTAAACCTGCATAAAACACAAACCCGGTAAAGAGCAATGGAGATACTTTATTGAAATTCTTTTCTCCAATGAGTGAAAACAAAATATGACCACCGTCTAGTTGCCCGATGGGCATTAAATTTAAAGCCGTAAAAAATAGACCAAGAAAACCCGCCAGTATAAACGGATAATGTGGTAATTCGTTTGGATGTGGCAGCAATTTCTTCTCTGCAAAGTTCTCTTTTATCCAATGGCTCAAAATACTATCACCTAACCTAAAAGCACTTACCACTTCTACCTGACTACTATCTATACTTCCAAATGCATTTTTACTATATACAGGTTCATAGGCAAAATCACCATAGTTTTCACCGTATTGTTCGTATTCTGGGTGAATCTCAAAAACGAAGTCTTGGCTTGGCAAATTGGAATACCCATAAGCCAAAAAGCCAAATGCTACTACAAATCCCGCTAAAGGTCCAGCTATACCAATATCGAAATAATTTACCCTCGTTTTTATTTCTTCCTTGATTCTTATGAAGGCACCCATGGTACCAAAAGAAATCCCAGGAATCCATAAAGGGATATAATAGGGTAAAGTCACATTGACTTTACGCCATTTAGCCACAAAATAATGGCCAAATTCATGGAAGGTAAGAAAAGCCAAAAATGGAAAAGCATACCAGATAAAACCCTTTTTTAGCAATTCTAAATCAACTCCTTCAAAGAGAATAGATTTACCCGTGACCCATTCCATTCCAGCAAAAGTGGTAACAAGAACAGTTACTAAAAATAAACTGATTTGAATAATAAGCGTTTTATGCTTCATTAAATTTTGAAGTGATTGATGACATCGTCGTTAATCGGATCCATTAAAATAGTCTGGAATCCCATTTCCGCTGCTGACGCAATATTGGCAGCGTTGTCATCAATAAACAGTACATCCTCTGCTTTTTGTTCAATATCCTCCAAAACAGTTCGATAAATTTCCTTATCAGGTTTCCATAGACCCATTTCGTAAGAATAGAAAGCCTTCGTAAAAAGTGCTTTCACGTCTGGAATTCCAAACTGATCTCTAAAAATGCCATTACATTTTGTAATGTGAATATTGTTGGTATTGCTTAATAAATACACGGGGTATTTATCTTTCAATTCTAAAATCAGGCTAATTCTGTAAGGAGGTAAATCTAGCAAAAGAGCATTCCATGCCAAATCCACCTCTCTGTCGCTAAAAGGATAACCGATGGTTTGCCTTATTATTTCTCTAAATTCTTCATCAGAGAACATACCGCTTTCATATCTGCGATTCACCTGACTGGTTTCCATTTTCTCTTTAATCTGAGGAATGGACTTCCCAGAAAACTCAGCAAATGCTTTTATGGTCAATTCAGGGTCAATGTTGATAATAACATTGCCGAAGTCAAAAAGAACAGCCTTATAGTCGCCCATGTCTTACTCTACCACTACACCCATGGAACAAAACTTATCAATTCTTTTGGTTATTCTTTCTTCAGGTTTCATTTTACTTAAAGTCCTGATTTCTGAAAGAATAGCCTTTTTAAGATTTTTAGCCATCGCTTCAAAATCTAAATGAGCTCCACCTCTTGGCTCTTTGATGATATCGTCTACCAAACCAAACCCTTTCATATCTTCTGCGGTCAGCTTTAAAGCGTCTGCAGCTTGCTCCTTAAAGTCCCATGTTTTCCAAAGAATAGTAGAGCAGTTTTCTGGAGAAATTACAGAGTACCATGAGTTTTCCAACATCAGCACACGATCTCCAATTCCTATCCCTAAAGCCCCACCAGAAGCACCCTCACCTATTACAATACAGATTACGGGCACCTTCAAAGTCATCATTTCCTTCAAGTTTCTGGCAATAGCCTCACCTTGACCTCTCTCTTCTGCCTCTAAACCAGGGAAAGCACCAGGGGTATCTATAAGCGTAACTATCGGAATGTTAAACTTCTCTGCCATCTTCATCATTCTAAGAGCTTTTCTATAGCCCTCTGGATTCGGCATACCAAAATTCCTATGCTGTCTTTCTTTAGTTTTACGTCCCTTCTGCTGACCAATAATCATAACAGCCTTACCCTCAATATTACCTAATCCACTAACAATAGCCGGATCGTCTCTTACATTTCTATCTCCATGAAGCTCATGAAATTCTTCACATAAAAGTTCTATATAATCTAAGGAATATGGTCTGTCAGGATGGCGTGAAAGCTGTACTCGCTGCCATCTTGTCAAATTGCTAAAAGTATCTTTTCTTAACTCTTCTATACTGTTAGAAAGGTTTCTAACAGCCGAGCTTACATCAACATTATTTTTGGAGGCCAAATTTTTCATGTCCTCTAGTTTAGACTCTAGCTCTGCAATAGGCTTTTCAAACTCTAACAATGTTCTCATTCTTAATATAAATTCACTTTAGTTTCTAAACGTAATTTCAATAACGAAAGGTTGCTTTACAGCTTTTCGAATTCAAAATTATATCAAATTTCAAATTCTTCACCTTTTTCTGGGATTTCAATATTTTTGAAGCCCTCTTCTTCCAAAACATTTTTAAAGTTAAGCATGGAATCTAATTCACCGTGAACTAGAAACACCTTTTTTAATTTTTCTGGGTCTTGTTGCTTTGCAAAAAGCTTTAAATCATCCAAATCACCATGACCACTAAACACATCGGTGCTCATAATTTTGGCATTTACCTCCTTCTTTGCCCCTTTTATGGTCAATTCAGAAATTTCTTTATTTCTCAACCGATGTCCCAAAGTTCCTTCAGTGGCATAACCAATAAAAAGCACGGTCGCATAAGGATTTTCAATATTCTCAGCAATATGATGCTCTATCCTCCCCCCATTAATCATTCCTGAAGACGAAATAATAATACAAGCTTCATTATGATAGGCTACACTTTGAGATTCTTGTGCTGTTTTTAGATAATGTAAATTCTCAAAATCAAAGAGCATATCGTCCAGTTCCTTTATTCCTTTAGCTTCCGCATTTAAATACCTGCTATATTTTTCATGGATTTCAGTGCTCTTTCTTGCCAGTGGGCTATCGGTAAAAACCTTAATAGGCTCTATCTCATGCTTATCATAAAGCTTATTTAGCGTATAAAGTAAAGCTTGCGTTCTTCCAACGCTAAAAGTAGGAATTATTAACCTACCAGGCACATCAATACAGCATTCCTGAATAATACCCTTGAGCCTTTCTTCTGCTGCCATTTCGTCTTCATGCTGCCTATTTCCATAAGTGGTTTCACAGATTAAATAGTCCACCTCAGGCACTAATTGTGGATCAGGTAATAGCGGATAATCTACCCTACCAATGTCACCCGAAAAACAAATACTTTCTATTTTTCCGTTATTTTCTACCTCTAAAAGTATATGAGCGGCACCTAATAAATGCCCTGCTGGGATAAAAGTCACCCAGCCGTTATCCTTAAACTTAAATCGCTTATTATAAGACAAAGGCACAAAGTTATCGACTGCATAATTCACTTGGCTCGATAAATAAAAAGGTCCAGAGGCTATAGACTTTCTTTTCTTTGAAAATTTCTTATTCTTTTCAATAGCCTTGAGTTTCCTTTGGTATAAAGAGGCCGCATCATACAAAAGAATCTCTGCCAACTCTAAAGTAGGCTCCGTGCAAAGCACTTGCCCCTCATACCCTTCTCTATAAAGGTTAGGTATCTGTCCACTATGATCTATATGAGCGTGCGTTAATAAAACCAGATTCACCATGCTAGCATCAAATGGAAATAATCCAAATGACTCTTCTGAATCATCATCAGAATAACTATTATTACTTAGGTCTGTTCCACAATCTATCAAAATGCGATAGTCGTCTTGCAGCTCCAATAAAAACATACTTCCGGTTACCTGTCTGGCCGCTCCAAAAAAGGAAAGTTTCATTAAATATATTGTCTCTATAAGAGAGATTATTCCAAATAAAAGCCGCAAAGTTATTCAATTAACCCATATCAAATGGGTAAAACCTGCAAGTATTATCAACATCATCCACTAAAAGCTATTCTATTTGTTACGTTTATACATTATAAGTTTCCTGTTTTGTATCTTTAAAATTCCTTCAAAACATGCGTTTGCTTCACCTAAAATTCTAACTTTCTAATATGAATCTAATCGCTCTTATTATCCTTCAGTTCTCCGCTATTCAGAGTGAATTACTCAACGACCTTAATCGTTTTCAAAATTCGAATGGCATTAAGCATGGAACTGTGGCGGCGTCCATTCATCGTGTATCAGACCATAAAACCGTACTGGATTTTAATGGTAACAAAGCGGTTAATTCCGCTAGCACGTTAAAGTTAATTACCACTGCCACCGCTTTGAGTAAACTTGGTTCGGCCTTTAGATATAAAACAGATCTACTTTATTCTGGAGCAATCAAAAATGGCATTTTAGAAGGGAATCTAGTTATTGATGGAAACGGTGACCCTAGTTTTGGCTCGGAACGAGGTAGGAATCCTTTCAATGTAGTATTGGAAGACATTTATGAAACCCTTAGAACACTAGGAATAGGAAAAATAGATGGCAATGTTATCGTCAATGATCCATCCGTCTTTGAGTTTGACACGCCAGATTCTTGGATATGGGGTGATATGGGCAATTATTATGGAGCTATTCCTCATCAGTTTAACATCAATGAAAACCTATACACCATTTATTTTGAGCCAGGGAATTCTGTGGGCTCAGAAGCTGCTATAAACTATATAAAGCCCTTTGACGCCGACTGGCAAATTATAAACTTGGTAAAAACGGGTACCTCAACCAGTGGCGATCAAGTTTACATATATGGCGGAGCCAACTCCGACGTCTTGGTTTTAAAAGGAACCGTTCCTCTAGGAAAAAGTAATTTCTCTGTAAAAGGATCGATTCCTAACCCCGCGAAGGTCTTTAGAGCCGAATTAATTAAATTTTTAGCAACGAAAGGTATTTCAATTTCACAAAAAGAGTTGTTGCCATTGGCAAAAGACCTTCCACCAACATTAGTAAACCATCATCTCATCAAAAGATTTCAATCACAAACCCTGGGAGAGTTAACTGAGGACTGCAATTTTTCAAGTATTAACATCTACGCGGATGCATTTCTGCACTCCTTATCATTAAATGATACTGGCTTTGAAAGCTTTAATCAAGGATTAGAAACGCTTAAAACTCATTGGAAAAACAGAACTATAGACCTGTCCGGTTTTAATCCAAAAGATGGCAGTGGTCTCTCTCCCTCTGGTTTCATCACTGCCCAGAACATGACCAATATCCTAGGGGCTATGAGTAAAGATGAGTACTATCCGTACTTTTTAAACAGCATTCCCGTTTTAGGCCAAGAAGGAAGTGTTAAATATAAAGATAGGCAGCATAAAACCGGAGGAAGAGTGAGAGCCAAAAGTGGCTCAATAGAAGGCACCAGAGCTTATGCTGGATACTTTACGGACAAAACTGGCGAAAACTTTTCTTTCATGGTGGTCGTAAATAAATATGAGCCAGATATGACCACGGAGGTTAAAAGTTTTTTAGACAGCTTTCTTGTCAAAATGGGTTCCAGGTAGAAAACAATTTAAGTCATAATTTTCTCCTAATAGCCTGTTTATAAATCTCGAAGATTTAATCTAGCTTTGCAATTTATTACACTATCATCAATTTACGTCTTTAAAAAGATGTAGTCTTTTACCTAAAATGCTGACTCACAAAGAAATGGAAGAAGTTATCAGCCTTGCTGAAGAGCTTCAAAATGGTTCTATCTCGCAAGGGAAAACTGACTTCGCGGACAGAATGGAGCCTATTATTAAGACTCCGACTTCAAAACACTTTTTAATTAGACTCATGGATGTGGCCTTTAGGTCAAAGAACAACAGCCGTGTATCTCATTATGTCTTAAACCTTTTCAATTCTAGCAGTGAATACAAAGGCCTTTTCAACTCCTTCGAAAGCCTTTTAGTAAAACTTTACCTGAGTATAGGGCATTATTTCCCTTCTATAAGTATTCCGCTTATGCTGAGTCAAGTTCAAAAAGTAACGGATTCTATTGTGTTTTTTGTTGGTAGCCATAAATTTAAAGCCCAAGCGGCAAAACGTAAAAGTGAAGGAATAGCCCTCAATGTCAATCTTATTGGCGAAGCATTAATTGGTGAAGTGGAAGCGTCGGAAAGGATCCAACAGTATAAAGACTTGCTACGCCAGAGCGATGTGGATTACATCTCCATCAAAATCTCCACCATCTATTCTCAAATCACATCATTGGCATATGAGCATTCAATTCATGTTTTGGTAGAGAAATTGTCTGAAATTTATGATGAACTTATCGCCATACACCAAGAAACAGGTATTTGGAAGTTTGTAAACCTAGATATGGAGGAGTATAGAGACCTTCACATGACGTTAGACACTTTTACCCAAACACTTTCTTTAGAAAAATATAAAAACCTAAGAGCAGGTATAGTATTACAAGCCTACCTCCCCGACACCTTTGATGAACTCGTAAATCTCCAAGAATGGGCTAAAGTAAGGGTAGAAAATGGAGGAGCACCCATTAAAGTAAGACTGGTAAAAGGGGCTAACATGGAAATGGAAAAAACCGAATCTTCGCTTGAAGATTGGGAAGTGGCTTCCTACACTCAGAAAGTACATACCGATGCTAACTTCAAAAAACTTATTCTCCAAGCCATTACGCCGGACAGGTCAAAATATCTGAATCTGGGAGTGGCTTCACATAATATTTTTGACATCGCATTTGCACTATATTTGGTTAAAAGGGACAATTTATACGACCAAATAGATTTTGAAATGCTAGAAGGCATGGCCAATGACACCGTAAGAAGCCTAGCCAAACAAAACGCCAATATCCTACTTTACACCCCTATTGTAGAAAGAGAAAACTATAACTCTGCCATGGCATATCTAGTAAGAAGACTGGATGAGGGCACCCAAGACGGCAATTTCCTAAAAGAAGGGTTTGAACTGACCACCGGTTCTGAAAAATGGAATGAAATCAAAAGACAATTCTTGAGTTCAGTAGAAATTATTGATACGGTTTCTATAACTCCGAAAAGACAACAAAACAGAAACACCGAGACTTTTATTCCCCAAACGAAGTTTTATAATGTGGCGAATACCGATTGGACTTTAGAGTCAAACAGAGCTTGGATTAACACTTATAAAGCAAAATGGGCATCCGCAGAAATGCCTCTACCCAATATCATCCCTATTCTACCAAAACTGGAAGATAGAGACAGCATTCAAATAGAAGGTTGGAATGGGTTGCCAGCATGGTCCTATGAATTGGCCATACTTCCCGATTTTGAAAGCTTTTTAGGAAAGCAAACGAATTGGCACCAAGAAAGTGTAGAAAAAAGAGCTGAGCTATTGAGATTAGTAGCCGTAGAAATTGAAAAAAACAGAGGCGATTTAATCTCCGTGGCGGTGAGTGAACTAGGAAAAACCATAGCAGAAGTAGATGTAGAAGTATCGGAGGCTATAGACTTTGCCAATTACTACGCACATTCCATCTTGAAATTGAGAGATGAAGTTCAAATTGAAGAGAAGGAAGGTATAAATCTTATCCTGTCACCTTGGAACTTCCCTGTTGCCATACCCATTGGAGGCGTTTTAGCTTCCTTAGCTGCAGGAAAAAGAGCCATTTTAAAACCCTCTACTAATGCCGCTGCCACAGCCTATCTTACCAGCAAATGTTTATGGGATGCCGGTATTTCCTCAGATGTATTTGCCTTTTTCCCAACAGAAGAAAGCAATCTAGATGACTATCTTTCAGATGGAAATGTTTTTGATGCCGTTATTTTGACGGGTGGTACAGATACTGCTAAGTTCTTATTGAATAGAAATCCTAAGCTGAATTTATTTGCGGAGACTGGCGGTAAAAACTGTACCATAATAACCGCTTTGGCAGATAGAGAACAAGCCATTAAAAATGTGGTTCAAAGTGCCTTTGGCAACGCAGGTCAAAAATGCTCCGCTACTTCTATTTTAATTCTGGAGGAAGAAATTTTTAACGACTCACATTTTAAGACCTTGCTAAAAGATGCCGTTAAAAGTAAAACTCAAGGCAACCCGTGGCAATTGGAAACCCAGATAGGTCCCTTAGCCGTACCCGTTTCCGATAAGATTCAGCATGTCTCGGACAACACTGCGGATAATGAATGGCTTTTAAAACCAACTTTAGACGGCCAATTCTTTTTAAGCCCAGGCATAAAATGGGGTGTGACGCAGGCAGATTACGAATACAATAATGAGTTATTCGGCCCGATTTTATCCGTTATGAAAGCTCAAGACCTAAACCACGCCATTGACCTTGTAAATGGTGTAGCTTATGGTTTGACCAGCGGTTTAGAATCTTTAGATGTTAATGAAGTGGCTTTATGGAAAAGTAAGATCAAAGCAGGTAATCTTTACGCCAATAGACCCACTACGGGTGCTATTGTAGAAAGACAGCCATTCGGAGGAATGAAAGCGTCAAACTTTGGTTTTGGGATGAAAGCAGGAGGTAGAAACTATGTTTTACAGTTTATGACCACCAAGGCTATTTTAGACCATACCCAAACCAGTTACATAGAATGGGCTAACGAGCTTTTTGAAAAGGAAATAGACTACTCCAAACTTCGTGGACAGCATAACTTTAACAGATATCTTAAAGCATCTAAAGTCTTCGTCCTGATAGACCACCAAACGAAAATTACGGATATCGCTATGGTATTAGAAGCCTGTAAAGTTTTAAACATAAAAGCGGAAGTAGTTTCTAAAGACGGCAGTAAGAATGCTACTAGAAAGCTAAATAGCTGGATAGAACTAGAAAAAGAAATAAATTACTATGTGATTGTTCGTTCATTGGTTACTACTGATATTGAAGAATTAAGGAAAAGCTGCCATCAAAAAGCCATTCATATTTTTGACCGCAAACCTAGTCCAAATGGCCGCTTAGAACTGCTTAATTACCTCACCGAACAGAACTTCTCTTTTAATTTCCATAGATATGGGAATTTATTAGGCGAAGCATAAGAAGCCCGTTCAAAAATCTTAAATTGCGTAAGAAACTAAAGAAATAATAAAACAAATATGGAGTTATTCGGAATTGACGTTGGAGGATCAGGAATAAAAGGTGCACCTGTTGATATGGAAACTGGCGAACTGATAGGAGAACGTTTTAGAGTAGATACTCCTAGACCTGCGACTCCTGAGGCTATGGCAAAATGTGTCAAAGAAATCTTAGAACACTTTAATTGGAAAGGGCCTGTAGGCGTAGGTTTCCCAACGATAGTAGCAAACGGACAATGCAAGTCTCAAAGCAACCTTCATAAAGACTGGATAAACGTTCACATCGATAAGCTTTTCAAAGAAGTGTGTGGTAACGATTTCAAAGTAATTAATGACGCAGATGCCGCTGGTTTAGCCGAAATGAATTATGGAGCGGGTAAAGACAAGAAAGGTTTAGTGATAACCATAACCCTTGGCACAGGAATAGGTTCTGGGGTGTTTTATAATGGGCAGTTAATCCCAAATTTTGAATTAGGGCATTTACGTTATAAAAAGAATTCTCCAGTAGAGAAATACGCTGCCGATTCTGTCAGAAAAAACAAAAATCTCAGTAATGAAGCTTGGGGAGAAAGACTTAACTATTACTTCCAGTATTTAGATAGAGTGTGCTCTCCAGATTTGGTTATTGTGGGAGGTGGTGCTAGTAAAAGATGGGATGACCTTTATCCACTTTTCTCTGATGAGCTAAATTTGGTAGTGGCAGAAACTAAGAATGAAGCGGGAATTATTGGTGCCGCTATGGCCTCAAAAGAACTTTATCAAGCTTTTTAAGCATTTTATTACCCCTGCTTCTTATAGCAGGGGACTCTTCGCCATATTTAAGAATGGCTTCTTCTAACACAATCTTCAGCTCTGGTGCCAGTTCCTTATAACGCTCCACCACACGGTAAGCCGCAAACATGGCATGAGCCTTTATGCCTATTGATGAGTTATTCTGAAGATATCGAAGCGATAAATCATAGACCTCCCCTTCTATAGCTTCAGGAAACCCGTAATCTCCCCAATGCCTTAAAATAGCTCTTAGCACTGCGTCATGATGATTACCATGCTTAATTTTCTCCAAAAAGCTATATTGAAAACTGTCTACTAAAGTTGGATTAACATCCGTAATAAAATGCAGCACCCAAGCCGCCTTTTGATTCAGCTCAAAATCATCTACTAAAAGACAATCTGTCCATTCTTTACATTTTTGAGGGTCATCACCAATAAATTCCATTATTCTCTCGCAAGTGGCCTTAGATCTATCTTTCAGTAATGTCTCCTTTATGCTCACTCCTCCTCGTCGTTAGAAGGCATTTCAATATGATGCAAATCCATTAAATGAACCAACAGTTCTTCATTACTTCTCCATAAAATTTTGAAAACCTCCTCAAAAGCCTCGTTGTTCTCGTAATATGGATCTGGCACTTCCTGCACCCCTCTAACCTCAGGGTCAAAGTCTCTAATTAAAAATAACTTTTCTGGAGGTGGAGGCGTTCCTTTGGCCTTATGATACATGTTATGAACAAATTCAAAATTGGCCTCGTCCATAACCGCAATATGATCAAAGTTGTCAAAATCTTCTACCGAGAGTTTCCTTCCAATGTGTTTAGTTGCCAAATCATGTGCTTCCAACACCTCCAAAGTTCTCCTATCTGGGCTTTTACCAATATGATAACCAGCGGTTCCTGCAGAGTCAATTTCAAATTTATCAGACAGGCCATTTTTCCTAACAATTTCCCTAAATGAGGCTTCACCCAAAGGTGACCTACATATATTCCCCAAACACACAAAAAGTACTTTTACCATAATTTGAATTTAATATATTTAAAGATAAGCCTATCTACCCGCAAAAAATAAAACCTTGTCAAGTAAAATCTTAAAGACACTTGACAAGGTCAAAATATGGCATAATCAAAAAAACAAATATCTATTCTACTTCTTCCATGAGTTCACCCTCTCCATCCACTAACACAAACACCGTCTCGCCCTCTTTCTTCATTAGATATTTCTCTCGGCCATATTTTTCTAAAGCATCTAAATTATTTAGAATGCCCTTCTCTTTGGCCTTAACTTTCACGAGTTCTTCATCATAATATTCTATCTGATTTTCGTACTCCTTAAGCTTTTGCCAGTATTTAAACTGAGTGATGAGATTGGCACCATCAAAAAAGGTTAGCCAAACCACAAAAAAAGCAAAGCTGTAAACATAGAAACTGTTATTCTTTACGAATTCTTTGTAATTAAAATTCATTGCACGTAAGTTTTATTAGGAAATCAAATTTACATAAAGAATAACAAATGTGTAAAGCCACCTGATTTAATTTCAAGTCTATCTTCATCTTCAATGAAATCAAAGACATTATTCTCCTGATTTTCTATGTTGAAGCTCTTTAAGGGACACATAATAAAACAGAATTATTTTAACTATCAATTAAATAAAAAGTCCTGTAAGTATTTTTATAATACTCACTTTGAAAGTTTAACATAATCCTCTTCAATCCAATCCATGTTAAAAGAGTTAAAATAACAAAAGGGAAAATCATAAGAACTTTTATACATCCATTTACTTTGAGATAAAAAAATACGTTCGCAAATAGTAGAAAGAAAGGTAAGAACAGACTTTTGGCAAAAGATGCCATATTTTTTGCTCTATCTATCAATTCAATCGAGCGTTCATCTGCTTTAGCCACTACATAGCTGTAACAATAAAAAATAATTTGATCATTGTCCAAAAGATCTCCATTCGAAAACACTCCAAAAATATTCCTAATTTTTTCAGATAGCCTATTTGCTAATTCTTCGTCCTCTATAGAACCATTTATAGTCCTAAGTTCACGAAACTTAGATCTATAAAACTTATTAAAGAAAATTATTTGAAACTGCGAGAGCACAAAGCCGATTAAAAATGAAATTGAAACTATCAATAAGGATAAAATCACCTCATTAACATTTCCTAAATCATTAGACAATTCTTTATTAAGGTTCAACTGATAAAACAAATTCAAACTTAAACAGGTATTCGCAAAACCTGGAATAAGATAAATAATTATATCTTTTATTGATAGTGATTTTTCAAACATGCTTGTTTTGAATAAATTAAGCTTTATAAGCTATTTCAAAAATAACCATTCTTCTATTCAAAAAATTTGATTCCTGAAAAACCATTGTAAAAAAAAGCGATATAGAAAATGACCACAGCCTGATCGAAGAATCCAAATAAATCCTCAACCACAAAAAAGCCACCTGATTTCTCAGATGGCTTTCTATCAATTTGAATTTGCAATTCGTTTAAGCGAATTATCCTCTAAACTTCAATCCTGGAAAAACAGCTGAATCGCCCAATTCTTCCTCAATTCTCAATAATTGGTTGTATTTCGCCATTCTATCAGAACGAGAAGCAGAACCAGTTTTGATTTGACCTGTATTAAGAGCTACGGCTAAATCAGCAATTGTAGCATCTTCAGTTTCACCAGAACGGTGAGACATTACTGATGTATATTGGTTCTTATGAGCCAAGTTTACGGCATTGATCGTCTCTGTTAAAGAACCAATTTGGTTTACTTTAATTAAGATAGAGTTGGCAATATTCTCCTCAATTCCTCTAGAAAGACGGTTAACGTTAGTCACGAACAAATCGTCACCCACTAGTTGGATTTTCTTTCCAGAAAGTCTTGTGTGCTCAGCCCATCCAGACCAATCATCTTCGTCCATACCATCTTCAATGGAAACAATTGGGTATTTATCAGCCCAGCTATCCCAGTATGCAGCCATCTCTTCAGATGTCAATTGCTTACCAGAAGATTTTTTGAAGGTATAAAGACCTGTTTTCTTATCGTAAAACTCAGAAGAAGCAGCATCCATTGCAATGAATACATCTTCACCTGGCTTGTAACCTGCTTTTTCAATAGCTATTAAGATAGTCTCAATAGCCTCTTCGTTTGAACCAATATTTGGAGCAAATCCTCCTTCGTCACCTACATTAGTAGAGTAACCTTTAGAGCTCAATACTTTCTTAAGGTTATGGAAAACCTCAACACCCATTCTTAAAGACTCAGAGAAAGTGTCTGCCTTTGCTGGCATAACCATAAACTCCTGAAAATCGATAGAGTTATCTGCATGAGAACCACCGTTGATGATATTCATCATAGGTACAGGAAGTGTATTGGCATTAACACCGCCTAAATAACGGAATAATGGTAAACCTACTTCTTGAGCCGCTGCTTTAGCTACGGCCAAAGAAACACCTAAGATTGCGTTAGCTCCTAATTTCCCCTTATTTGCAGTACCGTCAAGGTCAATCATCAATTTATCAATAGCATTTTGCTCGAATACATTGAAGCCTAATAGTTCTTCAGCAATAGTATTATTAACATTAGCTACTGCTTTCAAAACACCTTTACCCATATAAACTTTAGCATCCTCATCTCTTAGTTCTACGGCCTCATGAACACCAGTAGAAGCACCAGATGGAACAGCTGCACGACCAAGAAAACCATGTTCGGTTAAAACATCAACCTCAACAGTTGGGTTACCTCTAGAATCCAGAATTTGTCTGGCATGTACTCTTACAATTTGACTCATTTTTATTAATTTACTTTAACAAATACAATTTTATATAAGAAACCTTCTACTGCGAGAAGCTTTCGTCCTAAATCGGTACAAAGTAAATAAATATTTTACAATGCTCGTTAGATAATAAGAATTCCAGAGCTTTGTTATTAATTATTTAATAGGACAAAATGAAAAATTTATCTGTTTTCGCCCTTTTACTTATCTCTACGCTTTCGTTTTCTCAAGAAATCAAAGCATTGGACGCTTCTACCTTCCAAAAGGCCCTAAGAGAAAATAATAATGCTCAGCTTGTAGATTTACGTTCTACGGATGATTTTAATGAAGGACATATAAAAAGAGCCATTTCATTAGACTATCTCTCAGATGATTTCACGGAATCAGCACAAGCTAACTTGGATAAAAACGGAGCTTTGTTTTTATATTGCTTTACTGGGAAAGAAGCTCAAAATGCCAGCGTCTTTCTTAAAGACTTAGGGTTTAAAGAGGTCTATTTTCTAGAAGGCGGTTTTGCAAGATGGACTGCCAATAGCAAGCCTTATGTTTCCAGCAGAACCACGACCAGGCCTATTGCCCCTTTTACCGTGGAAAATTTAGAGCGAATTGTTAAGTCTAACCAAAACGTTTTTGTTTTCTTAAATTCACTTACCTGCAAAGAATGTAAAGATTTGGAAGCGGTCATTAGAAATAATACGGGTATGCAGCATGATATCAAATTATTGAAATTAGATTTAACGCAGGAACTGACAATAGCGGAGCATTTCAATGCTACCGAAGCCCCTACATTAATATATTTTCAGAATGGAAAACAAACATGGAAATATAAAGGCGTTATATCGGAAAAAGATCTTCAAGCTATTCTCTTCAAAACAACCCGATAATTTGCCCCCACAATTTACTTATATTTGTATTTTACTCAATAACTGCCATTAATGATTGCTTTCCTAAACGGTAAACTAGCCCATAAACAACCCACCCATGTTTTAATTGACGTTGGAGGCGTTGGTTATTTCGTTAAAATTTCATTACAAACGTATGGAGCACTAAAAGAAACGGACGAGTTAGTAAAACTGCATACATTACTCATTGTTAGAGAAGACTCTCATACGCTCTTCGGCTTTTATAAGCATGAGGAAAAAGAGCTGTTTGAGCATTTAATCTCCGTATCTGGAATCGGACCAAGCATAGCTATTGTAATGCTTTCTTCACTTTCTTCTGAGGAAATTACTCAAGCCATCGTTTCTGAAAACGTGGCTGTTATTCAGGGGGTAAAAGGCATAGGTGTTAAAACGGCACAAAGGGCTATTATAGAGCTAAAAGATAAACTGAAGAAAGAACTTGTGGCCACAGGTGTAAATCCTTCTGTTTTTGGTTCGCAAAACCTAACGCTGAGAAGCGAGGCCCTTTCAGCTTTGGTTACTTTAGGTATCCCTAAAGCAGCAGCTGAGAAAAATATTGATGTCATTCTAAGAAGAACTGGTGGAGATGTTTCCTTAGAAGAATTGATAAAATTAGCCCTTAGATAAAAAACGGTGTTGAAAGTCGTGTTTTGAAAGAATAATGGCAAGATTTTCGACGTTAAAACACAATACCCAGCAGGCTGACCATTTCTGTATGCTAAATAACTTTACTTTATACTTTAGAATTTTAATTACTTCCATTGCATTTATAGCTTTAGCTAATTCTGCTTTTTCGCAGCAGATTAACAGGAGCCCTGCCGTGGCGGACACAAGCATTCATAAAACGAGCACTAAACCGGGCTTTAGGTGGAAAGATAGTTACTTAAACAGATTTAACTTTGACCTTCCTAAGTCTCCTTTATTTAACCTTTATCCCTCGTCTTTGCACACTAACGTCCTATACCTACCTGAAGACGACAATATCAACATAGATGAAAAAATAGGCGAAGACATCACCGCCAAAATACCAACTTCTATGAGTTTCAATGAATACTCGAGTATTCAGAATGCTATGGTACGAAAGAGTATTTTAAGGGATTATGAAAGACTTCAAGATGGAAACAGTAATACGAGTGGTAGAGGACTTTCTCCCCTGCTTCAAAAATCTCCATTAATAGATAAAATTTTTGGAGGAAAAGTACCTGAATTCAAACCTAACGGTTTCATTTCTATAGACTTAAGGGCTGGAAGTCAATTTTTAAATAATCCAGAAACACCAATCTACCTTCGGAAAAGACCCATTTTTGATTTTGACCAACAGATTTCCATCAACTTTAATAATAATGCCAACAGTGGAGAAGGAGAACTTCAAGGCGGGCAAGGTGGATTTGGCAATAACAGCAATCAAGGCGGTGGACTAAGTGAGCTTAAAAAGATAGCTCAAGGCAGCGGTGCTTTAGGAGGACAAGACAGAAATCCATATAAAGAGAAAATGGGGATTCTAGGAAACTTTGATACGAAGTCTGCTTTTAACTTTGAAAACCAGTTTAAACTTAATTTCAAATCTGACCCTGAAGATATTCTGCAATCATTGGAGGCAGGAAATGTCAGCTTCCCAGTAAATAGCCAATTGATACCGGGGGTTGAAAACCTTTTTGGTGTTAAAGCCGGATTAAGATTCGGAAAATTAAATGTATCTACCGTTGTGGCTCAACAGCGTTCTAGAACGGAGTCCATTTTAATCAGTGGTGGAGCCAGAAGTAGACCTTTTGAAATCAGATCTGACGAATACGATGAAAATAGACACTTCTTCTTATCTCAATTTTTTAGAGACCAATATGAAGGAAGTTTAAAGAGCCTCCCGATGATAACTTCTGGGGTTATCATTACCAGAGTGGAAGTTTATGTGACTAACAGAACCAATAATGTAAGTAGCATGCGAAACTTGGTGGGCGTAACAGACCTTGGAGAGGTAAATCCATATAATGCTGTTGCTGCTGTTCCAAATCCAGCTATAAAAGTTGCAGCAAACGAAGCCAACTCTTTAGGTAATCTCCTCAAAACAGAAGGTAACGATTTCCGTCAAATAGACAACACAAACACCGCACTAGAAGCTAAAAGTTTAAACAAAGGCATTGACTTTGAAATTTTAAGGGGAGCCAAAAGGTTGACCGACCGAGAGTTTGACATCAATACGCAGCTGGGTTATATTTCTTTGTTAACCCCATTGAGAAACGACGAAATACTTGCGGTTTCTTATGAATATACTTATAGGGGTAAAAGCTATAAAGTAGGAGAAATGACAGAAGACTACTCCATCAGAAATGAGGACGAAGTCATTATGATGAAGCTCCTTAAATCTTCTACCATCAGGAATAAGCTGAGCCATCCTATGTGGGATTTGATGATGAAGAACGTTTATTCGCTTTCTCAAGGTCAGATTAATCGTGAAGGATTTCAGTTAAGGATAGTTTATAAGGATGACGCCACCGGTATGGATACACCAAACCTTCAGGAGGGCAATAATCTAAAAAACAAACCACTTATCGCTGTATTCGGTCTAGATAAATTAAATTACAATAACGACCAACAGTTCGACGGAAACTTCGATTATGTAGAAGGTGTCACCATAAACGAGAATAGAGGTACCATCGTCTTCCCTGTATTAGAGCCATTCGGTGCTTATTTGGAAACCAAATTTGACCAAGAAGAGGAAAGATTAAAACTAAAGTATGTCTTTAGTGAGCTATACAACAAAACCATTACCGATGCTCAGCAGGTTAATACCAAGAACAAATTCTTCATCAATGGTTCTGTACAAAGTAACAGCACAGAAATACCTCTACCACTGGGTGCTTCTGGTGCCTCTGTAAGGGTCTACTCTGGAGGAACAGAACTACAGCAAGGAACGGACTATATGGTGGATGCCCAAATTGGTATTATTAGGATAACCAACCCCAGCATTCTGGCATCTGGAAGGTCTATAAGAATAGATTATGAACGCCCAGACCTTTTCCAAGCTCAGATAAGAAGACTTTTCGGTATTAGAATGGACTATACGGTGAGTAAATCTCTAAGACTGGGAGCCACTTTAATGGATTTGAAAGAAAATACGCCAGGTTTCTTAACCCGAACGGCTATTGGAAACGAACCTGTGAACAACACCCTTTGGGGCTTTGACATTAATTATAAAAAAGAAGGAAATGGTTTAACGAGACTTTTAGATAAGCTACCACTTATTCAAACCAAAGAACCTTCTGCTATACTTTTAAGTGCTGAGTTTGCACAGCTAATCCCGGGTGTCAACAACAAGAAAATCAATGGTAACGCCATGATTGACGACTTTGAGGCGGCCAGAAACATCAACGATTTAGCCCGTCAACCCAGAAAATGGAGATTAGGCTCTACACCTGATAAATTCAAAGACAACACCGTTCCTATTTATGGCTATAATTATAATAGGGCCAAAATGTCGGTATATACCATTGAAACGTCCACTTACGTTACTTCTAATTTTGGTGCTGGTAACGGAATTGTTCCTGAAGAGGTCACCGCAGCAGCTCAAAATAACCTTTACGAACGTTCTTTTCAAATTCAGGATATCTTCCCTGGAAGATCTAGGGCAGTTTTAGGCCAAAACCTTCCTTCTGCCATTCTTGACGTTTCTTATTTCCCGGAAGAAAGAGGGATGTATAATTATAATCCGAAGTTGACCTCTAATGGATATTTACAAAACCCTGAAAATAATTTTGGGGCGGTGATGCGTGGTATCACCTTCGATGCCGATTTTGACAATTCAAATGTGGAATATTTGGAATTTTGGCTACTCAATCCATTCCAAGATGCGGTGAGAGATGGACGAGAAGCCAGTGGCACTAAAAATACGACTGGTGGTGTATTAAGTATTCACTTGGGCGATGTCTCTGAAGATGTGATTCCAGATAGCCGTTTTAATTTTGAAAATGGAATTCCAACTTTTGAAAACACAGCTTCACCACCAGACATTACAAACTGGGGAAAAGCCCCAAAAGTTCAGTTTGTAACAGATGCATTTGATAACTCTTCAGATACGACAAGAAAGCAAGATACTGGTCTAGATGGTTTGAGTAATAAAGAAGAACAAGAGTTTCAACACATAAAGGCATATTTAGAAAAGGTAAAAGGTACGGTTTCTAATCAAGAGGCATTAGATAGGATACTAAAAGACCCCTCTGGTGATGATTTTAAGTTCTTTTTAGATGCTGATTTTACTACCAACCAATTCATTGTAGAGCGTTTCAAAGATTATTTGGGAATGGAAAACAACTCTCCTCCCATTAATGACACGGACGTATTAACGCCTGCCTCATCTGCAACGGCTGATAAAGAAGACATTAACCAAGATAACACCATTAACGATGTAGAGAGTTATTATAAATATGATATTGCACTTAACGAGAAGGATTTAGTAGTTGGCAATGGTTACATCATAGATAAGATTTCTTCTACTGATGCTGATAAACCAGCTGATTGGTACTTATTTAGAGTTCCTTTGAGAGCCGACACCACTAAAGCGACACCTGTCGGCGGAATTACAGGCTTTAAATCTATCCGATTTATGCGTATGGTGATGTCTCAATGGAAGCAGCCCGTGGTTCTTCGTTTTGCAACCATGCAGTTGGTCGCCAATCAATATCGTACATACACAGAAGATTTGAATAATAACAGTTTTGTGAATGTACCAGAGCCTAATAGTAATACTACAGGATTCAAGGTAAGTACTGTTTCTATAGAAGAAAATGGCTGTACAGAAGATGGAGACTGTAATATAAAAGACGGTCAAACGCCATACGTAGTTCCTCCAGGTTTTACTAGAGACAGAGACTTCTCGCAGCAAATCTTCCGTCAATTTAATGAGCAATCTGTTAGTTTAGCCGTAGAGTCTTTAAAAGATGGCGATAAGAGAGCCATTTTCAAAAACACCGATTTAGATCTTAACATGTACAAAAGGCTTCAGATGTTTGTACATACCGAAAATGATTTGAATGAGGATAACTACTCTGGTGCCTTCATGAGGTTAGGGACCGATAGCAAAACAAACTATTACGAAGTTGAGATTGAAAATCTAAAAAACACGCCTAAAGGAAGCTTAATTGATACCGAAATTTGGCCTGCAAAAAATGAATTTGACATTCCACTCGATGAATTAAGAGCTTTAAAAGTAGAAAGAAATAGTAGATTAGGTCAGGATTCTGTTGCCGTAGATAAACCTTATTCTAAAATTATTACCGTGACTGGATTGCCAGAAAACGGAGAAATGATAGACCGAACCTATAAAATAACAGTCATTGGAAATCCCGACCTTAGTAATGTATTGGTAACCATGCTTGGGATTAGTAATCCTAAAGGTGGAAATACCATGCCAGCTAAATTCACCGTTTGGATGGACGAATTAAGAGCCAACGGATTTGACGACACTAAGGGTGAGGCCGCAGTATTAGCCGCAGACATAAAACTGGCAGATATAGGAACCATCTCTTTAAGTGCAAACCTAAATACCTATGGTTTCGGTGGTGTTCAAGATAGAATTTCTAGTCGTTCTAGAGAAACCTCTCAAGGATTCGGAATAGCTTCTACTTTAGAACTAGACAGATTTTTTCCTCAAAACTGGGGTTTAAGCATACCGCTTTTTTTAAATTATGATATCCAAGAAGTGGTACCTCACTTTAATCCTCTAGACCCTGATATCGTCCTTGAAAATGCCTTGGCTAGATTTGATACTAAAGCAGAACAGGATGCTTATAGAAACTTGGTGATCGACCGTAATGTTAATAAAGGCTTTAACCTGGCCAATGTTAGAAAAATCAAAACTGACCCAAACGCCAAAAATCATATTTACGACATTGAGAATTTCACTTTCTCTTATGCTCAGAACAGTATCAATAGAAGTAACATCCTGATACAAGATTATACTGCGGAACAGACCAGAGGTGGTTTATCATATCAGTTTCAGCCAAGAACTACTTTGTGGGAGCCTTTTAAAGATAAAGAGAATCTGAGTAAGCCGAAATATTCTTGGATTAAAGCCCTGAACTTCTCCCCCATTCCTAGTTTTGTGGCATTCCGTACAGATTTCAATAGAAGCTTTACCAGAACTCAATACCGAACGGCTGAGCAAACCACAAATCCTAATGAAGTATTACCAGGTTCTGACCCGAACTATATCAAGTATTTCTTAACCAACAGATATTACGATGTACAGTGGGATTTGACCAAGTCCATAGCTCTGACCTATAATGCTCAAATGAACTCCATCATCGACGAGCCATATGGCGAGGAAGAAGAAAGCATCTGGAAAGGAATCACCTCGTTTGGCCGAGCCAAGAATTATACGCAAGGTCTACAGCTCACTTATAAACTACCTCTCGATAAATTCTTCTTTTTAGATTGGATTAATGCCGACAGTAGATTTAGCACAGATTATAATTACAGAGCAAACTCTTACGATTATGCGACAGGACAAAGTTTTACAGATGAGAACGGTGTTGAATTCGGAAACTTCTTAGAAAATGGAAGAGAGCTAGCCATTCAAGGACGAATAGACTTAGTAAAGCTTTATAATAAACTCAAGTATCTGAAGTTTGCCAACTCGCCTAATCAGGCTAAAGAACGATTTACGAGAGCTCCTGGAGATGATGAAGAAGTGATATTACCAACCTCTGATTTCTTGAAGACTTTTACCCGCTTATTAATGACTGTGAGAGGAATTAACTTTAATTACTCCATTCAAGAAACCACTATTTTACCGGGTTTCTTACTGACACCTAATTTGATGGGTTTAGCAAAAGGTTCAAATGCACCGGGTCTACCATTCACCTTATTAGGAAGTCAAGCTAGAAATATTCATATGATCGCCGCCAATAACGATTGGTTATCAAAAAGTCTTATTAGAAACGATCCTTTTACGCAGACGCGTCAGAAGAAATTTGACTTCAGTACCAACCTAGAGCCGTTTAAAGGTTTTAGAATGCAGATTAGAGGAAACTATAGCAAGGGAGATTCTTACCAAGAGTTGTACAAACCATCAGAAACTGGCGGAGCTTTCGAAAGTCAAAACCCGTTTAGAAATGGTACCTTCAGTATGTCTTTCTGGTCTTTCAATACCAGTTTCAAAAAGATGAGCAAAAAACCAGAAGAGAATTACAGGTACGAAATCTTTGAAAAAATGAAAGAATACCGTTTTGACGTTGTGGATAGATTGAATGCCATAAACGGTTCAGGTGAGAATCAAACTTTTGCTCTTAATAGTCAAGATGTATTAATCCCTGCCTTTTTCGCAGCGTACAGTGGTAAAGACTTGGATAATCTTTTTAACAAAGTGAGTAAAAAAGGTCAACAAACATTCAATCCATTTTTACAGTTTCCATTACCAAACTGGCGTGTAGATTATGGTGGATTGGAAAAACTACCAATATTTAATAAGTTATTCACCAATGTGACCTTGAGCCATAGCTATTCTTCCACTTATAGTGTCGGTAACTTCACCAGCTCTCTTTTATATACAAATCCTTACGACGTAAATTTAAGTCAGAATGATTACAGGTTAGGATATCAACTTGGACCGCAGCTTTCTTTGGATGGCATAGCTTATAGTATCTTCTCCCCTATTTTCATAATGAGTAGCGTCACAATGGAAGAGCGTTTCTCTCCATTAATTGGTATACAGTTTACCACCAAAGCGAAAATTAGTGGAAGAATAGATTTCAATAAAGAAAGAAGAGCTGCTCTAAACCTTTCAAACGCACAGGTGGCAGAATATAATTCTAATGACGTGGTGCTTGGTTTTGGGTTCAAAAAGAACAACGTTAAATTACCATTTAGAGGGCGTGATGGAAATAATATCATTTTAACCAATGACCTCAATTTCCGTTTTGACGTCACCATAAGAGATATTACTTCTCTTCAAAGAAGACTAGACGGAGATGCCGTACCAATACAAGGAAACTATAATCTTCAAATAAAACCTCAAGTGCAATATCAGTTTAATAAGAAACTGAGCATGGGCTTCTATTTTGAAAGATTTGTCAATAAGCCTTTCACCTCTCTTTCTTTCGAAACCAGAAGAAGTGTCGGTGGTCTGAATATGAAATTTAACCTAGCAGATTAAGAACGAAATGATGGGGATGCTAAACTCTCAATGAGATAGGTTTATCATTCCACAGACTTAATGGCTAAGGCACAAAAGGCTTCCTTTGGTTGGACTTTAAAAAGCCATAAGATAGCCTTTAAAGAAAGGTGGAAAACATAAGTACTTAAACTGCTTTGCTCAAAACAGGAATTGGCGTAAATTGCGGCACGAAAATTCATCCAAAACAAAATTATATGGAGTTCCCTTCAGATTTAAAGTACACGAAAGACCACGAATGGATTAAAATAGAAGATGGCAACGTCGCTATTATTGGAATTACGGAGTTTGCACAAGGAGAACTTGGCGACATCGTTTTTGTGGAAGTAGAAACGGTAGACGAAGAACTGGCTGCTGAAGAAGTTTTCGGAACCATTGAAGCTGTAAAAACGGTGTCAGACCTTTTCCTTCCTGCAGACGGAAAAATTTTAGCGTTCAACAATATATTAAACGATGAACCAGAAAAAGTAAATGAAGACCCATACGGTGACGGCTGGATAATAAAGATGGAACTTAAAAACGTCTCTGACTTAGATGGCTTACTGGATAGTGAGGCATATAAAGAATTAATTGGTCAATAAATAGGAAGCCCTCAAGGGCTTTTTTTTTGAAATAGTATGAAGGTTTTAATCAAGAAAGCCAAAGTAATAGCTCCAAATTCCGTCTACCATCAAAAAGTAGTCGATATTCTGATTGATAAAGGTGTCATCAAAGAAATAGGTGATATAAGTACCAAAGTTACGAACACAATAGACGCCAAAGGCCTCTATGTTTCTGCAGGATTTATGGACATGAGGGCCTTTAGCAAGGAACCCGGTCATGAGTCCATGGAAAGTCTCGAGAGTCTTTCTGACGCTGCTGCCAGAGGTGGCTTTACAGAGGTTACGGTTATGCCAAATACCTCCCCCATTATTCAAAGTAAGGAGTCTATTCGTTTTTTTCAGCACTTTTCTGCCAATTCTCTAACTGATTTAATTCCTGCACCTGCGGTAACTAAAGATATTAAAGGAGAAGATTTTACAGAAATGTGGGATTTGTTAGCAGCCGGTGCCACCGCTTTTACTGATGGCTCTAAATCGCTCTGGAATTCGGATATCCTATACAAAACCTTGCAGTATCTGTATCCTAAGAAAGCCCTATTGATGAATAGAGCAGAGGAGCATACGCTGGCAGCCTATGGTCAAATGCATGAAGGCATTACCAGTACCATGATGGGCACAAAGGGTATCCCATCTGAAGCAGAAGAGCTGATGGTTATGCGTGATTTAAAATTGCTGGAATATGCAGATTTAAAACATGACAACTCCCTTCTACACTTTTCATGTATTTCCACATCCGCCGCGGTAAGGCTCATCAGAAAAGCCAAACAAAATGGACTTCCTGTGAGCTGCGACATTGCGGCACACCAACTGGCTTTTACAGATGAAGATTTGGTTGGTTTTGATACCAACTTAAAGGTAAGCCCACCGTTCAGGTCTAAAAAAGACATAAAAGCCTTGCAAAAAGGATTGGCAGATGGCACCATAGACGCCATCGTTTCGGACCATAATCCATTAGACGAGGAACATAAAAATATGGAGTTTGATCTAGCAGACTTTGGTGTTATTGGCCTTCAAACGGCTTTTGCGGCAGCTATAACGCACTCTGAACAAACACTGGAAACGATAATTGCCTGCTTAACAGACAAGCCTAGAACCCTCTTAAAAAGACCTTTACCAGAACTAAAAGAAGGAGAGCTGGCCAACCTAACGGTATTTAATCCCACCGAAACCTTTACATTCGGTGTCGCAGACATTGTATCAAATTCTAAAAACTCGCCATTTATCGGAAAGGAATTGTCAGGTAAAATATATGCCACTTTCCATAAGGGTTTCTCCAAATTATATTAATAATCAACAAATTGAATAAAAAAGTTTATCTCTTTAGTTTAATTTTTGGCTCCATAGCTGGTGTGCTTTGTTTTCTATTTTTCCTGATGCTTTACTCCGGGGATAGCAATCCATTATCAAACAGAAGGCCTGATATTGTCATTAATATCCTTATCATATTCTTAGCCATCTATATCTATAAGAGTCGGAACGGTGGTTATTTACACTTTTACGAAGGCTTCTCTATTGGCTTTTTAACCAACCTCATTGCTGCCTTCGTTTCTGGATTTACTATTTACATTTTTGTGAAATTTGTAGATCCTGTCCCTTTTCAAAACTGGATCATAGAGGGAAAGTCATTTCTAATTGATCAGAAAGAATCTGTAAGTAAATTTTTAAATGAAGAAAGTTTTAAATTGCAATTAGAATCTTTGGATAATGCCAAGCCATATCAAATAATTCTAGATGATTTGATGTTTAAACAGTTTTCAATTGTAGCCATTATGCTTATTTCTATGGCTTTAAGAAAACAAGGAGACGCCATTTCTTAAACACTAAACCCGTAACACATATGGAACAAAAACCTTCTTCAGCTCCTATTGCCCTAAAATGGGGCGTTATTTGTGCTTTAGCTACTATCATTCTAAGCACAATCATTAATATTACAGGAATGTGGAAAAGCACCGGAGCATCTATGCTTTCCATTATCCCTTTAGCCCTTTTCTTATATCTTGCCATGAAAGAGTATCGTGATGCCAACACTGGCTTTATGACTTTTGGCGAAGGCTTAAGTCTTGGACTACTTACAGGAGCTATTTCTGCTCTTTTAAGCTCTCTTTGGGGTATGATTTATACCACTATCATTGATCCTACGTTCATGGGACAAATCAGAGATTATCAAATAGAAAAAATGGAAGAATCTGGCATGGCCGAAGCTCAAATAGACCAAGCTATGCAGATTACGGAAAAGTTTTCTGGTGGAGGTATGATGTTCCTTATGGGTCTTCTGGGAAGCATATTTGTAGCCTTCATCATCTCACTTATTGTGGCTGGTATCCTAAAGAAAAACAAACCCGCTTTTTAATTTATGCTATCAATTTTCAGCAAGGAGCTCAATGGTTATCTTAATTCGCTAATTGCGTACATAGTCATTGTGCTTTTTTTGGTCTTTACGGGTCTTATTTTATGGGTTTTCCCAGAATCCAACATTTTGGATTATGGCTATGCCGAAATGGGTTCTTTTTTTAACCTCACTCCGTTAATTTTAATTATTCTGGTTCCTGCCATAACCATGCGTTCTTTCTCAGAAGAATTCAAAACAGGTACTATCGAATTTTTAATGACCAAACCACTGAGTAAACTTGATATTGTTTTAGGTAAGTTTTTGGCCGCTTGGTTTCTTATTTCATTGGCTATTTTGCCTACATTGGTTTATTACTTTTCCATTTCCAGTTTAGGCAGCCCACAGGGCAATATAGACACAGGAGCAGTGATGGGTTCTTACTTTGGACTCTTTCTTCTTTCTGGGGTTTTTACAGCCATTGGCATTGCTATTTCTTCTTTCACAGACAATCAGGTTATTGCCTTTATTATTGGGGCCTTTGTGTGTTATTTTCTTTATGATGGCATACACCAGCTTTCTCAATTATTTAGAGGAACTACCCAGTATTTCATAGACTTTATAAGCATGCAGTTTCATTACGCTTCTTTAGGAAGAGGGGTAATAGATTCCAGGAATGTTATTTATTTAGCATCTCTAGCTATTTTAATGATTTATTTGACCTCCATTAATCTAAGGAAAAAATGACCTTGGATATCTATCAAGTAGATGCTTTTACTTCTAAATTATTTGGTGGGAATCCTGCGGCCATCATACCGCTAGAGAAATGGCTTTCCGACGAATTAATGCAAACCATAGCCTCAGAAAACAACCTTTCTGAAACGGCTTTCTTTGTAAGAGAGGGAGAACATTTTCATATCCGATGGTTTACGCCAGTCACCGAAGTGGATCTTTGCGGACATGCGACTTTAGCGTCCGCACATGTTATTTTCAATAACTTGGACTTTAGCCAAAATGCAATAAAATTCCTATCGAAAAGTGGGCTTCTAGAAGTTACCCAAAAAGGCCGTTTTCTGTGTATGGATTTCCCTGCCACTGATATTGTTTTATCAGAAATGCCTATGGGTTTGATGGAGGGTTTTAACATAAAACCTACAGAAACCTATAAAGCCAATGAAGATTACTTGTTTGTTTACCAATCCGAGGAAGACATTAAGGCATTATCCCCAAACTTCTCTGCCATAAAAAGGATTAAAAGCAGAGGAATTATCTGTACCTCTCCGGGTACAAAGGTCGATTTTGTGAGTCGATTTTTTGCTCCCGCCGCTGGTATTGACGAAGACCCCGTAACTGGTTCTGCACACACAAAACTTATCCCTTATTGGGCTAAAAAACTCAATAAGAACACTTTAATAGCCGAACAGCTATCCAGTAGAAAAGGCGAATTATCCTGCGAATACCAGCATCCAAGGGTTATAATTTGCGGTGAAGCCGTCTCCTACCTCAAAGGGGAAATTTATATTTAAAAAACTTTTTTATTTAATTTATTTAAATATCTTGTTTTGCTTGACAACCGCTATTCCGATATCGTACCTTTGCACGCTGTTTACTAAGACAGTATCGGTTTTGGAATCCCAAAATTGGATTATTTATAAAGATGACAATCTCAAAAATCTAATATGAAACTTTCTCAATTTAAATTTGATCTTCCCCAAAACTTAATTGCAATGCACCCAGGAGAAGAGCGAGATGGTGCCAGAATGATGGTTGTTCATAGAGATAGTGGCAAAATAGAACATAAGAAATTCAAAGACATCGTAGACTATTTTGTTGATGGCGATGTAATGGTGACCAATAACACCAAAGTTTTCCCTGCCAGACTTTATGGTTCTAAAGAAAAAACCGGAGCAAAAATTGAAGTTTTTCTTCTTCGTGAGTTAAACAGGGAAATGAGACTATGGGATGTTTTGGTTGATCCTGCTAGAAAAATCCGTGTTGGAAATAAATTATATTTTGGTGAAAGTGATCTTGTCGCGGAAGTTATTGATAACACTACTTCTAGAGGTCGTACTATCCGATTCTTATTTGATGGAGACCACGAAGAAATGATGCAAACCATTCACGAATTAGGCGAAACTCCAATACCTAAAGAAGTGATTAACAGAGACGTTACGGAATTAGACAGAGAGCGTTTCCAAACCATCTTTGCTGAAGAAGAAGGTGCTATCTCAGCCCCTACCGCTGGTATGCACTTTACCAAAAACGTTATGAGAAGAATGGAGATTGAAGGTGTTACCTTCTGCCCTATTACTTTACATATTGGTATAGGTACTTTTAGAGGTGTAGATGTAGAGGATTTAACCAAACATAAAACAGACTCTGAAAATTTTGCTATTTCCGCTGCCACCTGTGATATCGTAAACAATGCACTGAATACGAATAAGCGAGTTTGTGCTATTGGTAGCACGTCATTAAAAAGCTTAGAGTCGTCTGTGTCTTCGAAAGACAGACTTAATCCAATTGATAATGCATGGACGGATAAATTCATTTTTCCTCCTTATGAATTTAAAATTGGTAATGCCTTATTAACTAACTTCCATTTACCACAATCTATCGTATTGATGTCGGCTTGTGCTTTTGGTGGTTATGACTTAATTACATCGGCTTATCAAGAAGCCATAAAAGAAGAATATAAATTCTTTACTTATGGAGACGTGATGTTAATTCTTTAAGAAGATTTTCTTTTTATATTTGATAGCCTACCTTTAAAGTAGGCTATTTTTTTATGCCTAACATGAACACATCCAAGTATTCAATAATAGTAGCAGGAGGCTCTGGAAGCCGAATGAATAGCGTTATCGCCAAACAATTCCTTCCATTGTTTAACAAGCCAATTCTTTCGCATACCATTGAGAAGTTTCTTAAAATTCCAGAAAATACCATCATCGTAGTACTTCCAGAAAAAGATATATGTTTTTGGGAAGATATTATTGATAGCAATAAACTGCTAAAACAAGCTGTGAATATCGGTCGGATCAAAAGTGTGATTGGCGGTGAAACAAGATTTCAGTCTGTAAACAATGGATTAAAAGCCATTGAAGAAACGGAAGGTTTAGTAGCGATTCATGATGGTGTAAGGCCGCTCATTAGAGTGGAAAACATTATGACTTCTTTTGAACAGGCCGCCAAATTTAAATCCGCAATCCTTGCCGTCCCCGTTAAGGACTCTGTAAGGTCAGTAGGAAACAATACTTCGTCAGAAATAGTAGATAGAAATAATTTACGACTCATACAAACTCCGCAAACATTTGATTTAAAACTCATTAAAGAAGCTTACGCTGATGGAGAAAAAGCATATTTCACAGACGACGCCTCCGTTTTTGAAAATGCAGGACATGCGGTAAATCTTATAGAGGGCGACTATAGAAATATTAAAATCACAACGCAAGAAGACCTTTCAGTAGCAGAGGTATTAATGAAAAAATGAAAGTCATCGTTGCCTCCAAAAATCCCGTTAAAATATCTGCCACTCAAAAAGGTTTTCAACTCGCATTTCCTGAAAAAGACTTTTCTTTTGAAGACTTTGCTACACCCTCTGGTGTCCCAGACCAGCCTATGGGTACTGACGAAACCTATCAAGGAGCCTATAATAGAGCCAATGCCGCAAGAAAAGAAAGACCAGACGCCGATTACTGGGTAGGCTTAGAAGGTGGAAATATTAGACATAACGAAGAAATGGAGGTAATGGCATGGATTGTTGTTTTATCTAAGGAAACCCTTGGTAAAGCCAGAACCGCAGGTTTCTTTCTGCCTAAAAGAGTCATAAAACTGATAAATGAGGGGCATGAGTTGGGCAAGGCCGATGAGCTAGTTCATGGTATCCAGAATAGTAAGCAGAAAATGGGCAGCTCTGGTCTATTAACAGATAATCTTATTGACAGAGAAAACTTCTATATTCCCGCGGTAATCTTCGCCTTAATTCCTTTCAAAAAGCCTGAACTAAATTGAGCGAACAGCCCGTTAGGTGATTTTTGGGCATTTTTCCTTACTTTTGCGTCCGCATTTAAAAACCTAATCACTAAGCCTTTTTATGCCGTCAAAAAAGAAATTTCAATTTCTTCAAAACTTCTGGGAGAAAGTTGCAGACATCATACTTAATAACCGGATCACATGGATAGTTATCATAAGCATTCTAACTGCTTTCATGGTATACATGACCACTCAGCTGCAACTTTCCTACGAATTACCCAAGATTTTACCACAATCAGACCAGCATTACCAACGTTACGAAGCTTTCAAAGATAGATACGGAGAAGATGGAAACGTGATGGTGATTGCGGTTAAATCTGACAACATATATGACCTAGAAACATTCAATGCCTGGTATGATTTAGGCGAAAGCTTGAAAACAATAGATGGCATTAAAAATGTGGCTTCTATCTGTAATCTGTTTGAAATTAGACCAGATGATATAGAGAAAAAATTCAATTTCATTAAAATTTCACCCGAAAGACCAAGCACACAAGCCGAGGTTGACAGTATTAAAACAAGGATTGCTAAAATTCCTTTTTTCAAAGGCTTCTTGTTTAATGATGATGGTACAGCCCATTTAATGGCCGTAACATTTGACCAGGAAAAAATGAATTCCAAGGGCCGCATGTCTATCACCCAGGGAGTGGAAGAATTCGCAGAAGCTTTTGGAGTAAAAACAGGTATAAAACCACATTTTTCTGGGATGCCATTTGTAAGAACCAACTTCATGGCTAAAGTAAGCCTAGAAGTCGCCAAGTTTATGATATTGGCGTTCTTGGTAACCGCTATTATTCTTTTTCTTTTCTTCAGGTCTTTCAGAGTAGTTTTCTTTGCTCTTTTGGTTATTGCTATATCTGTATTGTGGTCCGTAGGTTTGATTCAAATTTTTGGTTATAAAATCACTTTACTGACAGGCCTAATTCCTTCTATCATTGTGGTCATTGGAATTCCTAATTCCATCTTTTTGATCAATAAATATCAAGAGGAATTCTTAAAGTGTAAAGATCAGATAAAAGCCCTTAAAGTATCCATTGAGAAAATAGGTAAAACTACTTTCATAGCTAATCTGACCACTTTTATAGGATTTTTTGTTTTCTATTTCACAGGAAGTCCTCTATTGTTAGAGTTTGGCTTAGTCGCTTCAATTGCGGTTATGGCTACATGGGCCATTTCTTTAATTCTAATTCCCATTATCTTTAGCTATAACCCAAAACCCAAAGCCAAACATGTGAGGCATTTGGAAAACAAGAACATTAGTAAATTTTTAGAATCTGTAGATTTTATTGTTCACAATAGAAGAACAAAACTTTACTGGATTATTGGCGTTTTGGTAGTACTCTCTGTTTTTGGAATGACTCAGATAAAAAGCGTAGGCCATCTAGTGGACGATTTGCCTGCTAACGACCCCGTTTTCACAGACCTTAAGTTTATTGAAGAAAACTTCAAAGGTATAGTACCCATAGAAGTAAGCATTGACACCAAAGCAGAAAATGGAGCTTTGGATCCTGTAATACTTGCCAAAATCAGTTCAGTCCAAAAGGAATTTGCCAAATACCCAGAACTTACCAATCCTATTTCCGTGGTTGAAGCCATTAAATTTGTCTATCAAGGATTTCGAGGCGGCGACCCAAAATATTTCAGACTGCCGGGAGCACTGGAATTAAATAAGCTTGCGGCCTATTCTGGAATGGCAAATGGAAAAGCGGAGCTCATGAGTTCTTTTATGGATAGTACGCACAGATATACGCGTATTAGTTATCAAAGTGGCGATGTAGGCACTGTAAGAATGGCAGAAATGGTGGAAGACTTACAAGCCAGAACAGACACTATTTTTAATTATGACAGCGAGTTTGAAGAATGGCTTCCGAAAGAAGACCAAATAGACGCCAAGCTTACTGGAAATGGCGTGGTGTTCACAAAAGGAAATGATTATCTCTTAAGGAACCTTAGAGACAGCACTATACTAGCCATCATTTTGGTGAGTTTAGTCATGGCTACGCAGTTTCTAAATGCTAGAACAGTACTCATCTCCACCATTCCGAGTATCATTCCATTAATAATCACTGCTGGTGTAATGGGTTTTGCTGGAATTCCGCTTAAGCCTACTACTATCCTTATCTTTAGCATAGCATTTGGTATAGCCTCAGATGGTACCATCTACTTCCTCACTAAATACAAAGAGGAAATAGAAAGTGGAAAGAGCATACCAGAGGCCGTTAGTGAAACCATAAAATTATCTGGAATCAGTATGTTCTATACTGCTATCATTCTTTTCTTTGGTTTTGGAATATATGTAGTTTCAGGATTTAAAGGCACCGTATTCTTGGGTCTTTTAGTTTCAATGACGCTTCTAATTGGAATGATCTCAAATCTTATTCTACTACCATCTTTTCTGATGACTTTAGATAAACGTCAAAATAAAGCTGCAGATAAAAACTGATTTTACTCTTCTATAAGAGCATAGCCTACGAGTAAATCCGACTTTGATGAAGGAGCCTTATGATACACAAAGATTTCATAAGCGTTTTTTGTATTTGAGAAGTTGCCTTCAAAAAGCTCAAAGTTGGTTTTACCGTCTCTATTGACCACACCAAACTGGAAATCATACATTCCTTGTTTTAATAAAAATGTGGTGGTGTACCCTTGAAAAGTATTATCATAATGCATTTCACCTGTCTCTGAACAGTTGTACCGATTAAATCCTCCCAAGATACACAGCTTTTCATTTGGGCTAAGCATGAGGCTTTTAAATCCAGCATGAACATGCATGTAATCTGCACTGGTGGCAGGCTCGTCTCCATCTAAAGTTTGTACCACAAACCTACCATTCAAATCAACAGATTCTAGATAAGTTCTCTGTGATCTTGTACTCTGAGGCACGAGCCAAACCTGATCTTCCCTACCCTGTTTTATCTCGGCAATGTTATCCCCTTTGTTGAAATTACTTCTTAAATCTAAATATCTATATTCATTTCCAGCTGGAAACAAATTCTCGTTATTAAAAAACCTATAGGTCAAAGTCCTCAGAGAACCATTAAGCGATGAGGCCTTAAATCCCGTTTTAGTTGTTTCATCTCTATAGTTTTGTCTGATTAAAATCTCAAAATCATTTCTAGGATCTCTTATTGAGTAGTTATTATAGTTCAATTCGAAATTTACCTGTTCATGAGTCTGCCATAAAGCAGGATCTTGCGATTGCTGTACATTGGCTGAAATACCCACTTGTGCGTTCACTACCGAGAATCTCAAGCTTGCCAACGGAGAGTCAGAAATGTAATCTTCATACAAAAACAACACATAATTACCAGAGGCTTTTAATTCTGGTAGAATATAGCCATAGTGAAAGTACGGTATTTTGGTGTTTTGAGAAATTTGATAATCGTTGATTATAAAATCATTATAATCAGATAGATATTCCAAATCTGTTAATCTGGAAGGCGTCCAATCCCTATTGCAATGCTGAATTTTAACGTGAAATTGACGGTATGAGGCTTTTAAGTCATCAAACTCCAGCACCATTCTGTCGTTAGCATTCATATTTAAAACCCTTGAACTTAACCCAGGAAGTTTAGCGGCATTCCCGAAAGCGTAAAGTTGAACGGTCTTCAAATCGACATCTAAGACCATATCATCTATGATATCATACATTTTGCCATCTGAAACAAATGTTGTAAATTTAAACAACAGAAATAATAATAATATCCTCATGCTTTTAAAAACCTCATTATCCTATAAAAAGTGCTTAACATTCTTTTTAATTTTTCTTTCATTGTCCTCCTCGGCAAATCTAATCATTTATCAAGTATACGGCGGTGGTGGAAATTCAGGAGCAGCCTATCAAGATGATTATGTGGTTTTGTATAATAACGGAGGCACGCCTTTAAATACAGGAACAAATTGGTCTTTACAATATGAAAGTGATACCGGTTCGGGCCCTTGGGATGTTTTTCAGCTACCAGATGTAACCATAAATTCTGGAGCTTACTATTTTATTAAGGTAGAGACTTCCAATAGTATTGGTAAACCACTAACTTCCTTTGATACCAGTACAGGCTCCTTGGGTGGAGCCTTTGGTCTTGCACTAAGTGGTGGAAAGCTTGCCGTTTTTGAACACCCTGGAGGGATAGTCACTCCTTATCCGGGTTCCGACCCAACTTTAGTTACTGTCACTGGACTTTTACTTACCGATATGTTTGGCTATGGATCTGCAAACGCCTTTGAAACTGCAGCGGCTCCAGACATGAACTCAAATAGTACGGTGCTGTATAGAACTGGTGGAGATACAGGTAACAATTCCACAGACTTTGCCAGAAACTCCAACCTCTCCAGTGAAGCATTTGATGTTAACTATATTTCATTTGAGGGAAAAGCTAAGACGGATGCAATCAGCTTACACTGGCAAACCTCCACAGAAACTAATAACCAAGGTTTTGAAGTTCAGAAAAGCAGAAATGCCGTGAACTTTGAGACTATAGCCCGTATTGATGGAGCGGGAGACTCGAACGACATTAATAGTTACGTTTTCATAGATGAAAGGCCATTTCCTGGCCCAAACTATTATAGACTTGAGCAGAAAGACTTTGACGGCACTAAGGACTTCTCAATAATCATTCAAGTCTTTTACGACGTGGATGCCAGTTATGTAAGCGTTTATCCGAACCCCTTATCGGCTGGACAGGATTTAAACATTCAAAAGAGTGCGTCGCTTGAATTGAAAAGTATTAGAAATATTATGGGACAAAACTTCCAAGCCTTTTCGGATTTGAAGGAAGGTCTCTATTTCTTGCACTTCAAAAATTCAAACGGAGAGAAAATAACAAAGAAGTTGATGGTTAATTAATCCTCTAACTCTAACATCTTGGCCTCCCACTTTTCTGTGGTTTGAAGAAGGTTAAATTTGACTTTCTCATATTTCTTATTTTCCTGAGCTAGCTTATCTGGATTGCCAAAAACATCTTTAGAAGCAAGATTAACTTCAATTTTTGTCCTCTGGATTTCCAACTCTTCAATTTTCTCTTCAAGTGTTGCTACTTCCTTTTCTATCCGTTTCAACTCGTCTTTTGACTTATCTCTATGCGAGCTCTTTTTTTTAGATAGTTCAGATTCTATCTCTGGAGCTGTAGGCTCAGATGTAATTCCGTTAGCCTCTCTTTCTGCAATCCATCTGTTATACTCTGCCAGTGTACCTGGGTATACTTTGATTTCCTGATTGTCAATATACCAGATCTTATTAGCTACTTGAGACACAAAGTGCCTATCGTGAGAAACTACCACATAAGTACCTTCGTATTGCCCCAAAGCCTGCACCAAAATATTCACGGACTGCATGTCAAGGTGATTGGTAGGCTCATCTAATAAAAGGAAATTGGCTTCAGATATTAATACTTTTGCCAAGGCTACTCTAGATTTCTCCCCACCAGAAAGTACTTTAATCTTTTTAAATACGTCTTCTCCACCAAATAAGAAACAACCTAAAACCGACCTTAGCTCTGTTTCCGACTTAGAGGGGTCAGCATATTTAAGCTCTTCCAGCATGCTTTCATTAATATGAAGCGACTCTAGTTGATGCTGTGCATAAAAAGAGAAATTGACGTTATGACCTAAAGCTCTTTGACCTTCATGCTCTTCTGTACCAGCTATTATTCTAAGTAAAGTAGACTTCCCTTTTCCATTGGCTCCTATAAGTGCAATCTTATCCCCTCTTTCAATGTGAGCCGTGGTGTTTTTCAGAATAACCTTATTGCCATAGGCTTTAGAAATATTATCTAAACGCATGACGTGCCTGCCAGGCTGAGTACCAAATTTGAACCTAAAATGTACTTTGGCGTCATCACTTAACACCTCGTCAATCACATCCATTCTTGCCAGAGCTTTTACTCTTGACTGTACTTGCCTTGACTTGGTAGCTTTGGCTTTAAACCTTTCAATAAAACGCTCCGTTTGTCTTATCTCAGCTTGTTGGTTTTCATAAGCTCCTTGTTGAATCTCATTTCTGAGCTCTTTCTCCTCTAAAAAGAAGGAATAATTGCCTGGATAATGAATCAATTTTGCTTGAGAAACTTCTACCGTAGTAGTAGTAACATTATCTAAAAATGCTCTATCATGAGAAACCACAACAACAGCATTCTCATAATTAAGAATATATTTTTCAATCCACTCTATAGTCGGTAAATCCAAGTGGTTGGTAGGCTCATCTAAAAGAAGTACCGAAGGCTTTTGTAAGAGAAGCTTTGCTAGCATTACACGCATTCTCCACCCTCCAGAAAACTCTTTAAGTGGTTTATTTAAATCGGCTGTTTTAAAACCTAAACCCTCCAATATGGCCTCTGCCCTAGCGTGAATGGTATAACCTCCAAGGATATCAAACTCTTCTTGTAAATCACCCAACTTCTCTACCAGCTTGTCAGAATAATTGACCTCCATTTCATGAAGTGTTTCATCAATCTGGCTTTGAAGTTCCAACTCTCGTCCAAAACCCTGCATGGCCACCAGTAAGATAGATTCTTCTGATTCGTAGGACAACAAATCCTGATTCAAAAAGCCAAAAGTGACATCGCCCGCTTTTGATATGCTTCCGGCATCTGGTTCATACTCCCCTACTATGAGTTTTAGTAATGTGGACTTGCCTTTTCCGTTAAGACCAATCAAACCTATTTTGTCTTTAGGTTTGACCTGTAAACTTGCGTCTTCAAAGATGGCACGACCACCGAAATAAAAGGAGAGATTGTGAATGGTTAACATTCGCTAATTTTGATTTTGAAATGAGCCTGCAAAGGTAGCTAGACATAACTGTAATAAAAAGCCCGCTTTAATCTTAGCCCAAAATACCAGCTTTAAACTATTATTGATTAACGGTGGTAGGTGTATATAAGCTTATAATCCCCGGGAAACTTTTATTGGTATTGATTTCTACAGCTGGATAAAGAAAACGCTGAGGTATATTAGTAGCCGTACTACTTTTAACAGGAATACCTAAAAGATTTTTGGTTCTTCTTAAGTCATTATAAACTTGAGGAGAACCCACCATCGTAATATACTTTTCTTCAAGAATAACCTTCAAAAGTGTATTTCCACCTATTGCCACTTCTGGGAATGATGCATTATATTTCTTCGCCAGACCAGCTCTAGCGGCATTGAAAGCTTTTCTAGCTTCTACCTCATTTCCTAACCTTAACTCTGATTCCGCCAAAATGAAAAGGTTTTCGTACCAATCCACAATCGGGAAAGACGCATCTTGAGCAAAATACCCACCTGTAGTATAATTTAATTCATTTCCCGAAAAATAATGGCTGTACCTAACCTCATCACCAGGAGTATATAAAACGCGGTCTACAGAGGTATCTGATAAGTTGAGTATTTTTCTAAGATAAGACCTTGTAGCCGTCAAATAACCTCCACGCTGCTCTATTCCAAACTGATAATAAAGGTTTCTTTGACCAGATAGACTTGAATGAAAAGCCTTTAAGCTATGCTCATTACTAGAAACCCCTAATTTGGCCTCGTCTCTAGCGGCCTGATAGTTTTTAGTTATCAAATAATATCTAGCTTTCAAAGTATGGGCTACTTGTGCCCAAGTGGCACTATTTGCAACAAAAACAGGGCTGCCATAAAAATCACTTACTTTGGCATTGCCGACATTGGCTATACCCTGAGTCAATAAACTCTGTACCGCCGCAAAAACCTGAGTCTGCGGATCATATTTTGGATTTGGAAAAGCTACGGGCTGAGCACTTTCCGAAAAAGGTATATCTCCAAAAAGAGCAGAAAGCTCGCCCGCCATTACAGCTTCCACTATCTGAGAAACACCTAGCAAAGTAGTATTTCCTGCAGCAATAGCCTTTTCTTGGACTATCCTCGTTTGAGCTATGCCGCCAGAATAATTACCTGACCATATGCCATCAAAATCTACCGATTTCACATCATAAACATTGTAATTAACAAACTGATTACTAAAACCTGTAAACTGATCTGAAAATATTCCAGCCATTCTTGAGGTTTCTCCTTCAGTGATAAGTAACCAAGTTAAATTAGCCTGTCCAATGATAGATTCTCCTGGTGCATCGGTAAAGTTATTGGGGTCCACATTTAAACCCGCCGAATACTTTTCACAAGAAAAAGCAAATAAACTAAGTAGTACGATTATGACTTTCTTCATTTCTTCTTAAATTCCTAATTTCAATGATACAATGTACGAACCCGTTCCAGGGTTTGTAAAATACTCTAATCCTCTTCCTTTTGAACTTCCTGTAAGGTTTACTTCTGGATCCACATATTTAAGTGGTGACCAAATAAATAAGTTTCTACCCGAAACTGTCAAAGTAGCTCTGGTAAACTTGGCTTTGTTAATCAAATTTTGTGGTAAGTCGTAAGCCATACTGACCTCTCTTAGTTTAGTCCAGCTACCATCCACTATAAACTGCTCAGACACCGTCCCAAAACCTCCACCTACGCCTGTATACCATTCCGAATCTAATAAGACGTTACCAGAGCCAAAGTCCATTACGTTTCCTCTTACCAAAGTTCCAGCGGCCACTATTCTACCATCTACCGTACGCATTTGGCTGTCAGTAATAAACTCGTTGGCTGTTTCTGGATGAACTCCAAAGTACTTTAAGATACTTTCTGTACCTGCCCAAATATCATTTCCCTGAAAGGTTTCAAACTGAAAAGAAAACGATAAACCTTTCCAAGTAATATTAGAACCTAGACCTCCCTTCCATTTTGCATTTGGGTCTCCTATCACCCCTTCCTCTGTAGCTACTTCTGGAAAACCATTAGAATTCAGAACAATATAGCCGTTGTCGTCTCTGGCCCATTTACCACCCCATAATGCTGCAAAAGGCTCTCCTTCTACCACTCTAGATGAAGTACCCGTAAAACCATTCAGCGTCACAGACTTCACCCCGCTTAAAGATTCCACCATGTTTTTGTTTTGAGAGAAGTTGGCGTCGATTCTCCAATTTATGTCTTTGAATTTCACAACTCTAAAACCCATGTCTATTTCTAAACCTTTGTTTGTGATTACGGCTGCGTTATCCCAAACACTTGAAAACCCAGTGGAAGGAGCTAAGTCTACCGCTAGAAGTGCTTGGTCCGTTCTTCTATCATAATAAGTTACTCCAAGAGATATTTTATCATTGAAAAACCTTAAATCTGTACCAACTTCATACTCTCTAACTCGCTCTGGCTTTAAATCTGGATTTCCGGAATTAGAACTTCTACCAAATGGATTACCGTAAACGCTGGCCGAAAGAGCATCTCCCCAAGACGTGCCCCTGTCAAAAGCGGAATAAACAGTTTGCGAAGCATAAGAAATAGGTTCAATACCCACTTCTCCATAAGATGCTCTCACCTTACCAAAGGTCACGAACCTATTTTTAAACATTTCGGTAAAAACCCAACCTAAAGAGGCACTAGGATAAAACACAGGAGAGGTAAGTGTAGATGGTAACTCGTACCTCCCTGTCAATTCAAAAAAGAACTGATTTTTATAATCTGAATTTAAAACAGCATAAGCACCAGACTTTCGCTGACGTAACCTTGTTAAACCTGGAGTTTCGTTGGCAGCTTCTGCGTTACCAAATGTTCTTAGGTCACCCACGAAAGGATTGGTAAAAATGGTAGAATTAGCTCCAAAGCTGGTATAAAAGCCATCGTCAAATTGAATACCAGAAATCCAAGAAAAGTTAAGCTCAGGTTTTAGCATGTGAGTTCCACTTAAAAAAGCATTGACAGATGTATTTCTTTCTGTGGTTTCGCTGCGGCCAAAAGAACCTTGAAAAACATCTCCCGAAGAGTTTACTGGAAACCAAGAATCTCTGGATTGATTATAATAATCAAAACCATATCTGGCGGTAAAGTTTATTCCTTTAGTGATATTCCAATTTAATTCAGGATTAAAAAGAAAACGATGCAGTTCACTTGGATTCTCTTGCTGGTTTATAACCCAGCCAGGATTTGGATAAAAAGGAGCCTCTTCGCCTAAATAACCTAAGTTTCTATCTCTACCAATAAAAGACCTTTGGGCATTTTGAGTAGCCGTACCTTCACTATTATAAAATGTTCCTATGTAATCTCTATTGTCAAAATCGGCTGGTGTTCTTAAATATCCTAAATAAAATCCATTCAGGTTAGAACCTTGCTGAATCCTATTTGAGGTAGACTGTGTCACACTTGAATTGACCCTTATTTTTATTCTTTCAGTAAGCTTAGTCTCATTATTAAGTCTTGCGGTCGTTCTACTGTAATCAGAATTTGCCTTTAAAATCCCTTTCTGATCCCAGTTAGAAAAACTCATAAAAGTAGACCCTAGGTTAGAATTAATATTAACACTAACAGATTTATTCCAGGTAAAGCCCGTTTGAAAAACTTGGTCTCTATTTTCTTGAAGATATGTGTTATTGGAGTTTTTAGTCAAAATAGGATAATAGACATTCCCTGTAGCAGACTCAAAACGCTTATTCCCCAACCTAACATCATCTTCACCTCCTATCCTATCTCTTATTCTATCTCCCCAAGATAAACTTGAAGTAGGGTTCCATATATAGGTATAGGCATCTCTAGCTCGGCCGGTTTCATGTATAAGAGGATTACCTTGCCCAAACTTATCTTGTTTTTCAAACTCCCTATTGACAACATCAAAGCTGACCATATTACCCACTTCCACACTCACCTTCTTCCCTCTTGGGTTTCCTCTTTTGGTTTGGATCACAATCACACCATTGGCAGCCCCTGTTCCCCAAACAGCAGCAGCTGCTGCTCCTTTTAAAACCGTAATATTGGCGATATCATCTGGATTAATATCATTTAATCTTGACTGACCTACCACACCATCTACACCACCACCGCTGCTACTATTCGAAATAGGGACGCCATCTAAAATTATCAATGGAGACGAACTTCCAGATATGGTATTCTGACCTCTTATTTGAATATATGCTCCTGCTCCTGGGTCTCCTGAGTTTCTTACAATAGTTAAACCCGAAGTTTTACCAGATAAGCCCTGAATAACACCCGATTCTCCAGAGCGTTTGACCGCTTCCGCATCTACAAGCGTAGAAGAACTTAAATCATCATCTTTTTTTCGCTCTAAACCTAAAGCCGTTAAAACAACAACTTCATTCAGCTGATTGGGCAATTCATTCAAAGTCACATCTATAACAGACTGATTCTCTATTAAAACTTCCTTTTTTTCCATTCCAATGAATGAATAAACTAATATCTGTCCTTTTTTTGCTTTGATTTGATATTTCCCATCAGCATTTGTTTGAGTACCTATTTGGGTGCCCTTTATCTGAACGGTTACACCAGGAAGGCCAAAGTCGTCACTTTCAGCTATTACCTCTCCAGAAATCTGATTCTGACTAAAGACCTGGTAAAATGGTAGTATTAGAAAAGTTAGTAAAAGTTTATAGTTCATATTTTATAGTAGATAATAGTCCTTAAAAGTACGTAGGCGAAAAATAAAAAGCTGTAACAAAGGATTAAATTTTTAAAACTATAGCCTTTAAATGCATAAGACGCGATATTTTACGGTTAACCACATGATAAACCTTTCAAACATTATTTAGGTTGCAAAGCCTGACATTCTGTCAGCCATTCGTATCTTTGTATCCGAATTTGGAAAAGAAAAATAAATGGAGGATTTAAAAGGTAAAATGAAAGTGCTATCAGAAGAAGAAAAAGCTAGCTTAGATGAAGCTAGAATTTCGGTGGATGAGAACAAAACAAGCACTAAAAAACTATATATAGAAAGTTATGGCTGTCAAATGAATTTTGCAGATAGCGAAATTGTGACATCAATTCTACGAGATGCAGGATATACCACCACTTCTAAAGAGTATGAGGCCAATCTGATTTTGCTCAATACGTGCTCTATTAGAGACCATGCAGAGCAGAAAGTCAGAAAAAGACTAGCTCTTATAAACGCCAGAAACAAAGGCAGAAAAGATGTAAAAGTGGGTGTTTTAGGCTGCATGGCAGAAAGACTAAAAACACAACTTCTGGAAGAAGAGAAGATTGTGGACATGGTAGTAGGCCCCGATGCCTACAGAGATTTACCAAATCTTATCAATGAGGTAGAATCAGGTCAGAAAGCCGTAAATGTTTTTCTTTCTAGAGAAGAAACTTACGCAGATATTACTCCTGTAAGATTGGGCACTAACGGTGTTACAGCCTATATTTCTATTATGCGTGGTTGTGACAACATGTGCAGCTTTTGTGTGGTACCTTATACTAGAGGTAGAGAAAGGAGCCGTGAACCACAAACTATTATTAACGAGGCCATTGATCTTTTCTCAAAAGGCTATAAAGAAGTCACCCTACTGGGGCAAAACGTAGATTCTTTTAAGTGGAAAAACGAGGAGGGCGAAATAGAAACGAACTTTGCTCAATTACTAGCTAAAGTAGCGGATATAAATCCAGACCTTAGAGTGCGATTTTCTACTTCCCACCCGAAGGATATAACAGACGAAGTGCTTCATACCATCAAGAAATACGACAATATCTGTAATTACATTCATCTGCCTGCACAAAGTGGAAGTTCTAGAATTCTAGAATTAATGAATAGAACTTATGACAGATCCTGGTATATCAATAGAATAGACAGCATCAGGGATATTTTGGGCGAAGAATGCGGTATATCACATGACATGATAACGGGATTCTGTACAGAAACAGAAGAAGACCATCAAGAAACACTCAGTTTAATGGACTATGTAAAGTATGACTACGGTTATATGTTTTACTATTCTGAAAGGCCAGGAACTCCAGCTGCCAAGAAGTTTGAAGACGACATAGACCTAGCAACTAAAAAGAGAAGATTAGACGAAGTGATCCAAAAACAGCGTGGTCATGCTTTAGAAAGAAATGAATTATCTATCGGTAAAGTCAAAAAAGTACTTATTGAGGGTTTCAGCAAGCGTTCTGATGACTTCTTACAGGGTAGAACCGATGACAATAAGATGGTGATTATCCCTAAAGATTCGCACGTCAAAGGAGATTATGTGATGGTTAAAATCACGGAATGTACTTCTGCCACCTTAAAGGGAGAAGTAGTAACAGAAGAACTGGTATAAAGAATGACAAACAGCCCAGAAATACAAGCCGTCAAAAATAGATTCGGTATTATTGGGAATGCCGCACCATTGAACCATGCCTTAAGCATAGCGATACAAGTGGCTCCCACAGACCTTACGGTGCTAATTAGTGGAGAAAGTGGCAGTGGAAAAGAATCCTTTTCTAAAATTATTCATGGCCTTAGTCCAAGAAAACACGGACCTTTTATTGCCATAAACTGTGGAGCCATTCCAGAAGGAACCATCGATTCTGAGCTTTTTGGCCATACCAAAGGAGCATTTACTGGTGCTTTAGATGACAGAAAAGGCTATTTTGAAACTACCGATATGGGTACTATATTCTTAGATGAGATTGGAGAGATGCCAATAGGAACTCAATCTAGGCTACTCCGAGTATTAGAAAATGGTGAATATATTCAAGTAGGTTCTTCAAAGGTAAAAAAGACAAATGTAAGAGTGGTAGCTGCCACCAATGTCAATCTTTTTGAGGCCGTAGAAAGAGGAAGGTTTAGAGAAGATTTATACTACAGGCTAAATACTGTACCTATTTCCGTTCCGCCTTTACGTGATAGAGGCTTTGACATGGAGCTCCTGTTTATAAAATTCACCTCAGATTTTTCAGAAAAAAATCGTATTGAGCCTGTAGAACTCACTGAAGCAGCTAGGAAAATATTGACGTCTTTTAGGTTTCCTGGAAATATCAGACAATTAAAAAATATTGCAGAGCAAATTACACTTTTAGAGCCTGCTAGAATTATCAATGCAGAGGCTTTAGAAAAGTATTTGCCTAGAAACCAATCCAGTGGCTTGCCTGCCCTTATTCGTCAGTTTGGTGATGTGGGAGGAAACGATATTTCGGAAAGAGAAATTCTTTACAAAGTGCTTTTCGATATGAGAAAAGACGTCACTGAGCTAAAGAAACTGGTATTAGGAATGCTTAAAGGTGGGCATGTAGGAGAAGACTTTGTCAATGAAAACCCAAGACTTTTTCAAGAGCTACATGAATCTGTAAGCAATTATACGCCTTCAAACCAAGAGGAAGAAGATGAAAGTCCTTACCCTTTATATACTAAAGAAGACGATAAAACCGTAGTAACTATTGACAATCTTCAAGGAAAACGTGATAATGTGGAAGACATCACTCATGAAACCGAGGAGGAGTCTCTTTCTTTAGAGAGAAACGAAAACGAGATGATTTTAAAGGCACTGCGTAAAAATAATTTCAAAAGAAAATATGCGGCAATGGATTTAGGCATTTCAGAAAGAACGTTGTATCGAAAAATTAAGCAGTACGACATTGAGGATGAAAAATAGATTGATTAAAAAACATAAAGTGCCATTAGTGAAGCCTATGAAACTAAATATTGCCTTTTTCTTTCTGCCACTGATCATTTTAATGCAAAGCTGTAATATATATTCTTTTACTGGCACATCGTTATCGGCAGATTTGAAGACCATTACCATTCAAAATTTTGGCGTTGCCTCAGCTGGTGGGCCGCAAAACTTGGCAATTGATTTTAATGAAGCCTTAAAGGAGTATTACCAGAGGAACACCAATTTAAAACTTATCCCAAACGAGGGCGATCTATTTTTGGCGGGTTCCATAATTAAATATGAGATGACACCAGTAGCTACCAGTGCTACGGATAAAGCTGCTACCAATCGCCTGACGATAGGTATAGAGGTCACTTTTCAAAATACGCAGGCAGAAGACGAGAGTTTTGAAAAGGAATTTTCCTTTTATCAGGATTTCCCACAGGAGCAATCCTTAAGTGATGTAGAAGCCCGATTAGTGCCCAAAATTTTGGAACAGTTAGTTCTTAATATTTTTAATGACACTGCAGCTCAATGGTAGATAGTAAAGATATATATCGGCTTATTAACCTCTCTAACGAGCCTCAAAAGGCTAGTCCTGCAGATTTTGAGTGGTTGGCAAAACACCTAGACGAATTGCCTGACTTTGATCTTTTAAGAAAGGCGTTTGTGTTGGTTGGAGAGAAATTTGGTGCCAGCGGTCCAAACTTTGAAGAAGAAAGAAATATTTGGAAAAGGAAGAAGGTCTTTTACGAGCCTACTCCTAAAATAAATAAAAGATTAGAAGCTAATCCTGTCAATAAAAACACTACTTCTGAAAGAATAAGTCAATTCATGAAGCAGTTTCAGCCAGTTCTTTCACCATATTAGTACGTTTCAAATAAGTTATAGCATAGGAATACTGTTACTTTAAGAAAAAAGTATTTATTTTGCACCCTCTTTAGAAACTCGAGAAAAATAATTTTGATTTCATGATAAGTACAATCTTAATATTAATGGTCATTGCAGCTTTATTGCTGATAGTGGTAATTTTAGTTCAAAACCCAAAAGGTGGTGGACTATCAAGTGAATTTGGCGGTGGAGCCACTTCTCAAATGTTTGGTGTTCAGAAAACCGGCGATATCTTAGAAAAGTTAACGTGGGGATTTTTTACATTCATTGTTTTAGGTTCATTATTCACTGGTTTGTATTTACAAAATGACCAAACTACAACTGTGAATAGTGCTTTAGATGTAGAAAGTAGCCAATCCGCTCCTGCTGCACCTGCACTTCCTAGCACTACTCCTTCTCCAGGTTTGACCGCTCCGATTGAAGTACCTGCAGAATAAGACAAATAGCATTTATAAAGAAGAGCCTGAGAAATTTCTTAGGCTCTTTTTTTTGGTCAAACTGACAGTTTAACCGAATCTATCCGGCCTTAAAACTTCGGATATCTGCCGCTTGTCTGAAAAGAAACAAGCCAACCTGAAAAATTGTCAGGATTATACACCTTTGTCACCCTTTGGCAGATAGTTTGTTCATCTGCTCATATATTAATAACCGAAAAAATAATTTAAAACTTAATAAAAACTATGTCAGTAAACGTGAAACCCTTAGCGGACAGAGTATTGGTAGAAGCTTCTCCAGCTGAAGAAAAAACAGCCTTCGGAATCATTATACCAGATACTGCAAAAGAAAAACCTCAAAAAGGAGTGGTAGTGGCTGTAGGCCCAGGAAAAAAAGATGAACCAGTTACTGTAAAAGTTGGTGACAATGTACTTTACGGAAAATACTCTGGCACTGAGTTGAGTGTAGAAGGTAAAGAGTATTTAATCATGCGTGAATCAGACATTTTCGCAATTGTTTAATTAATTATCGAGTTTGCTCGAGCCCAACAGCATACTGTTGGGAAAATAAATTATTGAAAATATAAAATTTAAAAGAAATCATGGCAAAACAAATTCACTTCGATACCGAAGCTAGAGATAGAATGAAAAAAGGAATTGACACCCTTGCCAATGCTGTCAAAGTAACTCTAGGCCCTAAAGGAAGAAACGTAATTATCGATAAGAAGTTTGGTTCTCCTGCTATCACTAAAGATGGTGTAACAGTAGCCAAAGAAATTGAGCTTAGAGATGTTATTGAAAACATGGGAGCACAGTTGGTTAAAGAAGTTGCTTCTAAAACTGCAGACCAAGCTGGTGATGGTACTACTACTGCCACTGTTTTGGCTCAAGCTATTTACACTATTGGTGCTAAAAACGTAGCAGCTGGTGCAAACCCAATGGATCTTAAAAGAGGTATTGACAAAGCGGTTACTGCTGTAGTAGCTAACCTAAGAGAGCAGTCAAATACCATCTCTACTTCTAAAGAGGTTACGCAGGTAGCTTCTATTTCTGCAAACAATGATTTCGAAATCGGTCAAATGATTTCTGATGCCATGGATAAAGTAGGAAAAGAAGGTGTTATTACGGTAGAAGAAGCTCGTGGTACTGAAACTGAAGTTAAAACAGTGGAAGGTATGCAGTTTGACAGAGGTTACCTTTCTCCATACTTTGTAACTAATGCAGAGAAAATGGATGCTGAAATGGAAAACCCATTCATCTTAATTTCTGAGAAGAAAGTTTCTTCTATGAAAGAACTTCTTCCTGTTCTTGAAGCTGTAGCTCAGACTGGTCGTCCTTTGATGATCATTGCTGAAGATGTAGACGGAGAGGCTCTTGCTACTTTAGTGGTAAACAAAATCCGTGGTTCATTGAAAATCTGTGCTGTTAAGGCTCCAGGTTTTGGTGACAGAAGAAAAGCTATGTTAGAAGACATCGCTGTTTTAACTGGCGGAACTGTAATCTCTGAAGAAAGAGGATTTAAATTAGAAAATGCTGACATTACTTTATTAGGTCAAGCAGAAAAAATCATAGTGGACAAAGACAATACAACTATTGTTAATGGAAGCGGTGATAAAGCGGCTATTTCTGGAAGAGTAAATCAGATCAAAGCTCAGATTGAAACAACTACTTCTGACTATGATAGAGAAAAACTTCAAGAGCGTTTAGCTAAATTATCTGGTGGTGTTGCTATCATATATATTGGTGCAGCTACTGAGGTAGAAATGAAAGAAAAGAAAGACAGAGTTGACGATGCTCTTCATGCTACTCGTGCTGCAGTAGAAGAAGGTATAGTAGCCGGTGGTGGAGTTGCCCTTATTAGAGCTCAAGCAGCCCTAGAAGGCCTTGAAGGTTCTAATGCCGATGAAAAAACGGGTATCGCTATCATCAGACAAGCTATTGAGTCTCCATTGAGAACTATCGTTGCCAACTGTGGTGGAGAAGGTTCTGTAGTGGTTATGGAAGTTAAAAAAGGCAAAGGAGCTTATGGTTACAATGCACGTGAAGACATATACGAAGATTTAATTAAAGCTGGTATCATTGACCCTACGAAAGTAACTCGTTTGGCTCTTGAGAACGCTGCTTCTATTTCTGGCATGTTATTAACTACGGAAGCTGTAGTTTCTGATATCCCTGAAGAGAAAGGTGATATGGGCCATGGTCACCCAGGTGGTGGAATGGGCGGAATGATGTAATTCATTCTTCACCCTGTATTTACAAAAAGGAGATTGTCTGTAATGGGCAATCTCCTTTTTTATTATACTGTAATACTTTAGCACAATATTTGCACAGATTCTTTTGATGAAAAAGGTACACTTGTTTACGATGTATAAACCAACGGTATTTTTGCTGCTTATTTTATTAGTAGGCTGCAACAAAGTAATTGATCTAGATATCAAACCTCTTAAAGAAAACATTGGAGAGACTATCTTAGGCAAAACCTGTAAAGTACAAAACCTCACAAGATCTGATGGTTTGTCTTTTAGCGTAGAATATGATGGAGACAAGCCGATTACCATTACTGGAAACTTACCTAGTTTTGACCGATTTCTGTATACAGGAAACCTTCTCACAGGGGCTCAGCTAAGCAATGACCCAAAATCTCAAATCCTATTTACTTTTGATACTAAAGGAAATTTATCTAAAATAAATTTCAAAGGATCAGATGCTAGAGGCCCATTCGATTATGCCACCACCTTGACATATGACGGCAAAAGTAGACTTACGGATCTATCCCTAAATCTGCCCATCTTCTCGAAACCAGCCAATGTTAGATTAGAGTATAATGCAAATGATAACGTTACCAGAGTATTAAGAAAAACAGGTTTTGAAGACGAAGTACTTCTAGAAAATCATACTTTTGACACTAAAAAAGCCCCATTTTTAGACCAAAGACTTGGACAAATTTTATCCTACTTTATGGTATACTCACTTTTACAAGGTGACGCAAATTATACTTATTTCGTAAATAAAAACAATGTTACTTCCGCCACCATTACAAATGACAATGGCGTTACTGAGCTCTCTATGGAATATGCGTATAATACCAGCGGTTATCCAACTTCAACAGATATTGCCAAAAACTTTCAAGGTAGACTAAAACAAAGTACAGAGGCATTTACCTATAAGTGTGAATAAAAAATTTCTTTTAAATAGAACGCGGAAATGAATAAATCTATTTTTGAAGTAGCACATTGACCCTTAGCATTTCAACACTCCTAATTTGAAAATAAAATAGTCTCAGTTAAATTTAAGAAGAATTAAAATAGAAATTCCCGAAATATTTAAAGCCCGTTCAAACAAAAAACACTACTTTTGTATCCCGTAATCATAATTAGGAATTTACCAAATTTCAATGAGCGGGCAGAAAAAAACACCAAAATACATCTTCGTTACAGGAGGTGTCACTTCATCACTAGGTAAGGGAATCATAGCGTCGTCGCTAGCAAAACTGCTTCAAGCAAGAGGCCTTTCTGTGACCATTCAGAAATTAGATCCTTATTTAAATATTGATCCAGGAACCTTAAATCCTTATGAACACGGCGAATGCTATGTAACGGACGACGGGGCAGAAACAGATCTAGATTTAGGGCACTATGAAAGATTTCTGAATGTCAGAACTTCTCAAATAAACAATGTTACTACCGGTAGAATCTACAATAACGTACTCAGCAGAGAACGAAAAGGAGATTTCTTAGGTAAAACTGTTCAAGTAATTCCGCATATTACAGATGAAATCAAGAGAAACATTCTCAATTTAGGTGAAGAAGGTAAATACGACATTATCATCACTGAGATTGGCGGCTGCGTTGGTGATATTGAATCTTTACCATTTATTGAGGCCGTACGTCAACTAAAGTGGGACTTAGGAGAGCATAATATGCTCACCATACATTTGACGCTAATTCCTTATCTTAAGTCTGCAGGTGAACTAAAAACAAAACCTACGCAGCACTCTGTAAAGAAACTTCAGGAGGCTGGTTTACAACCCGATATTCTTGTTTGTAGAACGGAGCATTCACTTCCAATGGATATCAGAAGAAAAATTGCCCTTTTCTGTAATGTTCAGGTGCAGTCTGTTATAGAAGCCAAAGATGCTGGCACTATTTACGATGTACCACTTATGATGGAAAAAGAGAAGCTAGACCAAAGGGTACTTTATATGCTAGATATTTATAACGACAAAGACGCCAATATGAACGATTGGAAGAAGTTTCTTGGTCGTTTAAAAAACCCTACTGCCGAAGTTACCATTGGCTTAATAGGAAAATATGTGGAGCTTCCTGACGCTTACAAATCTATTGTTGAATCTTTTATTCATGCTGGAGCAGAAAATGAGTGCAAAGTAAAGATTGAGTGGATACACTCAGAAAGCTTTACGCTTGATAATATCAAGGAGAAACTTGGTGGTTTAGATGGTGTTTTGGTGGCTCCTGGATTTGGAGAAAGAGGCATTGAAGGAAAAATAGCTGCCGTAAAATATGTAAGAGAAAACAATATTCCTTTTTTCGGAATATGCCTAGGTATGCAAATGGCTGTTATAGAATATGCCAGAAACGTACTGGGCTGGTCAGACGCCCACTCTACAGAAATGAATCCTGATACCAAGCACCCTGTCATACATCTCATGAGAGACCAAAAAGATGTAGAAAATAAAGGAGGTACTATGAGACTTGGAGCATATAACTGCGAACTCGTAAAAAATACCTTAGCGTATAACGTTTATGGCAAAAAGAAAATCGCCGAAAGACACAGACACCGATGGGAATTCAACAATCAATATATAAAAGATTTTGAAAACAGTGGTTTAGTACTTTCTGGCTTGAATGTTGAGAATAACTTGGTGGAAATTATAGAGCTTCCTACACATCCGTTTTTTATTGGCGTTCAGTTTCATCCAGAACTTAAGAGTACTGCATTGGAACCGCACCCCTTATTCATATCGTTTGTTAAGGCGGCGATGGCGTTTTCTTCAAACAAAGAATAACTCGATATTTTGTAAATTAGTGGAGCCCAATTATGAAAATAAAATATTCCTTTTTACTACTCATTATTACGGTCTTCACTAATTCTCAGCTCTTTTCTCAAACTATTACCATTAAAAATCTAAAGTCTCCACTCTGTAATGGTCAAAAAACGTATATACAATTTGACACTACAGGACAGTTTATTGGAGAAGATTTCATTCTATATAGGTTAGATTTTCAAGGTTTAAAAGTGGAAATGGCTCGTTCTAAATCAGACTCCATAGCTATTTCTCCTACTTTCTCGACTGAAATATTCATAGCATCTTCCATTTCAAAAGTCTCTTCTGCAAAAGTAAGTATGAGCGTAGATCCTTTTACAGGATTATTCTTAAAATACAGTTCAGAAGCTATCTGTAATGGTTATACCAATCCAATAGAAATCTATACAGGCTTAGCCAGCGGTGATGAAATTTTCTGGACAAAAAATAATGCAGAAATCGATGGAGCGAAACAAAATATTTATCAAGCCAATGAAACGGGCACATATAAAGCCAAAGTAAAAAGAGGTGCTTGTATTTATTCCGTCGGTGGTACCGCCAATGTAGAAATTGGAAGCATCAGAAAAGCCGTTTTAAGTTCAAAACAACCTCCGGAAGTCTGTGAAGGTTTTTCGGTACCTTTGGATGCGAGCATCCCAGTAATAGCCGACCTTAGTTATCAGTGGCTTTACAATGGCGAAGAAATTTCTACAGCCAACACGCGTACTTACCTTGCAACAAAATCTGGAAGCTACCAACTGAGATTAAGTCAAGGAGAATGTACCAGTCTTTCTGATAAATTCTCTGTTAAAACAGGAAACCTCAAACCGGGTAAAATAATTACTCAACCTATAGTCTCCACCAATAGTGCTGTTACCATTTGCGAAGGCACCAGTGCCGGCCTAAGCATATCAGACTATCAGTCTGCCAGTAATATGTCAATAACTTGGCTTAAAGACGGTGTCAAATTAGCAAAACAGAATTCAGACCAGAATATATACGTCAAAGAAGCTGGAATTTACAGATATCTATTAAAACAAGGCAGTTGCGAAGTTCTTTCAGAACCTTTGATTTTAAAGACAGCAAAAGGTATGAGGGGCTTTGACCTAAAAGGCTTATCTGGTACAAGTTCTTGTGCTGGTAAGACGGTTGAGCTTATTATCAATTCAAAAAATAATGTTATTAGCCAAAGTGCATATAGTTTCAAACTCTACAAAGGAGGGCAATTTCTTTCTGATGTTCCGTTTCTATTCGATTATCTAAAAATAAAAGAGACGGGCAAATACCATGTAGAAGGTCGCTATGGCTCTGATAACTGTACTGTATACTCCGACACCCTAAATGTGACTATCTCCAATTCATCCGTTCCTTTTCAGCTTTATGCGGGTATAGATGAAATACAAAGCTGCTCAGACTCTACTTTAATCGCACAAAATTTAAATCTTACTGGTTTAGATAGCCCTAGTGTTCAATTTTTATGGAAGAAAGACGGACAATCCATATCAAATGGCAACCAAAAGGCTCTTTATGCCAAATCAAGTGGGACATATAGTCTAAGTGTTGCTCTGGATAGTTCTTGTGTTTATGAATCCACACCCCTAAAAGTAAGTCTAAAGTCCTTTAATGGTAAAATACAAAAGCCAGAAAAAGCTCTATGTGCAGCTAACTTGAACGAATTACTTGTTCAAATTGGTGATAAAAATATTAGGACTCAGAAAATAGGCGGCGACTTGCTTTTAAGCAATGACGTTAGCTATCAATGGTTTTTAGACAATGCTGCTTTAGGCACGAAGTCTAGTCAAACGATTAGTAAATCTGGAAAATACAGTGTTGATATTTATCATAAAACTTGCACTGTAAATACGCCACAAAGTTCGGTTCAATTATTAGAACTCAATAGGAAGCTTACACCATCGATAGACACGCTTTCTATATGCCCTGCAGGAGGTTTGGTGGTTATTTCTGCTATAGGTATAGCAGACAGCTATCAGTGGATTAACGACAGCCTTAATGCGACGTCTACCGAATTTGAAATTTATGCTGATAAACTTGGCAGCTATAAGGTTTGGATGGAAAAAGAAGGCTGCTCTGGATTTTCCGAAACCAAAGTAGTAAAAAGAACCAACGCCTCGCCTACGGCAACATTAAGCGGCGGTGAAACCATAGAAATTGGTAAAAAAACAGATTTAAACGTGGCGTTGACAGGTTCTGCACCGTGGAATTTAACAACATCCTCTGGTGAAACCTTTTTGTTAGTTAAATCACCATTTACTTGGAAAGTATCTCCAACCGAAAACACCAGCTATTCGCTTACCACGGTAACCAACCCATGTGGATCTGGAGAAACTTTTGGAGAGGCAGACGTCAATGTTTTAGTATTGGGGAATGAAGAAAGTAAAACAGACGGTCTTTCTGTTTATCCTAATCCCGGAGTTGATAAAATTAGACTAGAACTGAGAGAAACACCTTCTTCAAAAACAGATTATAAAATCTACAATCTAATGGGCGAGATTCTTAAGTCCAGCTTAGTTTCTGAAAAAGTAAGTGATATAGATATCAGTAATCTTAGTGAGGGAAGCTATATCATTAGAGTGGTTTCAGGACAGCGTGTAAGAACAAGAAAGATCATAAAAAGGTCATATTGATAACTAGACATGACAAGCAAAACCTATTATCTTCATTAAAGATTATATAGCTTTATCTAAAGTAATTCATCCATCATCTGAACATCCAATGGCGTTCAATAGGTGAATTGACAGAAAAGTTGTAAATCATAATATGTCTTAACCCCTTAGAAAGATATTGAAAATGCTTAAAGTAATATTAAAAATCCTAGCTGGTATCTTTACAGTTTTACTGTTTCTAGTAATCTGTTTGGTAACCAAAATTGACAGAACACCTTATCAGGACATGGATTATTATTCCGCCTGGAAAAGCAATATCAATAACTTGGTACTTTCCTCCGAAAAGGCCACTGATTCTCTTAAAGTAGGCTGGGCAAAAGTTAACATTACACCTCAAAATCCAATTCCACTAGCTGGATATGGAAAAAGAAGAGGAGCCGCTTATGAAGCCGTTCACGATTCTGTTTTTGTTAGAACCATACTTTTAGAGAAAAACAACATCAGAACCGCCATTATATCTGCCGATTTACTCATCCTCCCACCTACCGTAAGCCAAAAAGTTAAATCTGGACTAAGTGAGTTAAACATAGATTTTGACCATATTTATTTTGGAGCCATTCATAGCCATAACAGCATAGGAGCTTGGTATAATACGCTGGTGGGAACTTTATTTGCCGGAAAATATGATGAGGCCATAGAGAATTCAATAAGTGATGGTATTCTAAAATCCATTCAACTGGCGTCAGACAATTTGACCGTAGCGGAAGTTAGCTTCGAAAAAGACTTAGACGAAAAAGACATCAAAAATAGAATTATAGAAGGAGGAAAAATAGAACCTTTTATTAGAACCTTAAGATTCAAAACCACAAATAATAAACAAGCCATTTTAACCACTTACGCTGCCCATTCCACGGTCCTTAATGCCGCTACCCTTCAGCTTTCTAGAGATTATCCTGGTGTATTGGTGGATTCCTTAGAAAAAGGAGAGGCCGATTTTGCCATGTATATGGCAGGTGCAGTAGGAAGTATGGCACCCATAGAAAAAGGATTGGACGATTTTGACGAATTAAATAATCAAGCGAGGGGTGTTCTATTTGAGCTTAACTCGGAAAACGAATTTGAATCTTTGTCTTTAAATCCTGACATTTTATCTTTTCAATTAGATTTACCTTTAAGAAAACCATCTCCTCGTATTTCTGATAATTATGCACTAAGACCATGGGTTTTTAAATGGCTTTTTGGCGACGCACCTTCCTTTGTGAAAGTTTTGAAAATAGGCGATAATCTTTTAGTAGGATTGCCATGCGATTTTTCTGGAGAACTGATGGAAAACCTAGATTTGTATGCCCAATCAAAAGGTCTCAACCTAATCATAACAAGCTTTAATGGCACCTATGCTGGCTATATAACGGCCGACGAGCATTTTGATACAGAAACTTACGAAACCTTCACCATGAGTTGGTTTGGGCCTTATAATGGAGATTATTTCTCTGAAGTGGTCACAGATATTATAGACAAGCTTTCTCTTAACTAAGAAAGCTTTAAACCGCTTTATTCATTAGAAAATCTCCCGATTTTATCGGGACCGTAGCTAAATTGCTTCCCATCGGCAAGCTGAGGGTTACACAAATTAGTTCACTTCGTCAGGCTCAGTGCAGGCGTAAACCCATTTCAACTCAATCTCCAGAACATTAGCTCAGGGTAAACCGGTAGGCTATTCTCGTATAAATGTCTGATTTATGACACTTTAAAACTCATTACGATTCATGAATAAACCGGGTTTAATCTCTTTTCAAAAAAACGAAATCTATAGACATTTCTTCGTTGGAAATGGTGGCTTTAAGCGTATCTCCCAATCTATTGTAGGCAATTTTCTTAGGAAAGTCGTTGGCAGTATTTTCGGCTACAAAGCCATGAGATGATTTAGTAATAATATCAAAATAGGTGGGTTCTTCATTAACACCTCTTACCACTAAGGCCCACTTTTCACGGTCGTTTTCTATGGTCATGTTTTCTATAAAAACCGTATCCGCATTGTTTAGTGTTAGCCCTAAACCTGCCATAATACCTTCATGATTTTGTTTCCAATACTCATAAGTCTTTTTCCCTTCGGCATTATTTAATCTTACCCAATCTCCTGATAACCACGAGAACTCTTTAAGCTCACGAGATTGACAAGATAAAACGGCTGTCCATAAAAAGGCCCAAACGATTAATTTCATGCGGCTTTATCTGACTTGATTTTGAATGGCATTCTTAAAACTATCTTAGTTCCAGTGGCTTCACCCCTAGCATCTTCCAAATCTACAATCTCTAAAGAATGTTCGTTGGAAGAGTCTTTAAAGTAATTATCAAGTCGCTGCTTTGTCAAAGATAAACCAATAGATGAATTATTAAGTGTTTTCTGAGCCTTGATCTCTCTGGATTTTTTCCTACCAATTCCATTGTCTTCAATCTCTATTAAAAACTCTTTATTTGAATATCGACTCACATTCATTTTAATCACTTTCGATCCTTCTTTTGACGATAATCCATGCCAAATAGAGTTCTCTAAAAAAGGTTGAAGAATGAGGGAAGGAACCCTTATTCCAGTAGTTTCTATCCCATCTTCTACATTCATCTCAAAATGTATTTTGTTTGAAAACCTGATATTCTCTATGTTTAAATAAAGCTCCATGGTGTCCAGTTCTTCCTGCAATGTAATATCCTTTTCTTTTGAAGTTGCCAAAATGGTTCTTATCAGTTTTGAAAACTTATTGAGATAATAAACCGCCTTATCTTTCTCATTGCTAATAATATACAACTTGATGGAATTAAGGGAGTTAAAAATAAAATGAGGATTCATTTGAGAACGCATCATTTTTTGTTCTAAAGCCAAGTACTCTTTTTCTCTCCTAAGCTGCAATTGCCTGTAAATAAAATAAAACAGCCCTATTAAAAGGGTAAGGCATATACTTCCAATAACAAAAACCTTACGATTATCATCTAGTTTAAGATGAACTATTTCATTTTCCTTTTCTAATATTTCAATTTTATTCTTCTTGGTGTCAGAGTCATATTTAAGAATCAGGTCTGCTACATATTGCTGATTAGATTCGTTTAAATAAATGGCTTGGTTTTCATTGTATAATTTCATGAAGCGAATAGCCTCCTGATATTGCCCTTTTTTTTCATTAATTTCTGACAAGACTCGGTAAGACTCTGCAACAAAATAGCCCATATTTCTTTCCTTGGCGTCTGTCAAGGCTTTTTGTATATATGACTCGCTTAAAGCTAAATTTCCTTCTTCCAAAAGTGCCCAGCCATAGTTTAAATTAGCCATGGTCAAATAATAGTAATCTCCTATTTCCTCCGCCTTTTTAATGGAAGGTTGAATAATTTTCAAAGCTTCCTTAAAACGCTTTTGTTTTATATAGATCTGGCCAATACTGTTATTGCAAATTACTTTACCTAATGTGGAATTTATTTTGTTATTGTAAGCTAGAGATTTCCGGTAATAAGCTAGTCCAGTTTCTAAGTCTCCCCTATCCTCATAAATGCTGCCAAGGTTCTGATAATTAATAGCCAAACCCATTGCATTATCTGTTTTTTCTTCAATTTTAATGGAAGCCAAAAACTCAGTTTCAGCCAATTCTGGCTGACGCAATGAAATGTAAATATTCCCTATGCTATTTCGTGCTACAGCAATATTTCGCTGTGCCGTTAGGGTTTCTTTACCACTAGCTTCCGCAAACTCCAAAGCCTTTTTATGTAGGTCTAAGGCTTCTCTGACCTCCTCCATCCGACGATGAACCACGCCCATCATGTTTAGACTAATAACTTTGAAGTCTATGTTTTCACATTGTTCGGCATACCCCAATGCTATTTTAAGATCAACCAAGGCCTTTGGATATTCTGAAATATTTCTACTGTTAATACCCTTTTGAATATAGGCATAAGCTAAGCCCTCATTATAAGATTCATTTTTCGCCTTAATAATAAAAGCTTCAAGGATATCCGAATCTCTTCTTACTGATTTTAGTAAACTGTCTATTTCTGCAAAATCTGTGGAATGGATTTTCAGTACTTCATCCAAGTTGACTATTCCTTGCGAAAAAGTATTTTCTGGAAAAGTCCATATAGCCATTAAGACCATTAATATTTTAAGCAAACTTCTCACTAAAATTTATTAAGAAATTCAGATTTTCTGTTCCTAGAAACAGGTATATGCTTACCATCTTCCATGATGATATAAGCATCTGTTTTTAAATACTCCCTCACCTTTGAAAGATTGATTATATAGGAGTTGTGTACTCTAAAGAATTCTATCTCATTAAGTTTTTCACTTAACTTTTTCAATGTTTGTGTGATAAAAAGCTTTTCGCCGTTGCCCAAAAAGATAGAAGTATAATTTCCGTCGCCCTCGCAATAAAGGATTTCCTCGGGTTTTAAAAAGACAATTTTGCCATCAATGTTTATGCCTATTCGCCGATTTCCTCCCCCTGTTTTAGACATCACATTTAGCAGCGTTTCCTCAAATTTATCTTTGATTGAATGCTCTCTTTGAAAATCCTTAACTTTATTACAAGCCAACATTAAGTCGTCAGAATCAATAGGCTTGAGAAGATAATCTAAGGCCCTTTCTTTAATGGCATTGATACCATATTGGTCATATGCAGTAGTAATAATAACTGCGAAATTCCTATCGGGCAATTGGTCTAAAAACCTAAACCCATCCATTTGAGGCATTTCAATGTCAAGAAAAACACAGTCAATTTCTTGCTCATCATCAAAGAATAGCAATCCTTTTCTGGGGTCTGTAAAGGTGGCCACAACCTCTACCTCAGGACAGAAGTTTTCCAATTCCCATTTGAGACCTTCAATAGCCTTAGGCTCATCGTCAATTATTACTACTTTTATCATGATTGAATGCTAATGGCACAATTTACATCAAAGCATTTATTTGCAGTCAAAAAGTGTATACTTGGTATCCTTTTTTTAATAAACGGTCATTTTTGATTAAAAATTAACGAAAACGACCGTTTATAAGTTATCTTAAGCCTGCCTTCACTATAATTTCCTCTACTATAGTAGGGTCTAAAAGTGTTGATATATCACCTAAGTTTGACACTTCTTTCTCCGCTATTTTCCTTAAAATTCTTCTCATAATTTTCCCTGATCTAGTCTTCGGTAAACCAGACACGAAGAGAATTTCATCTGGCTTAGCTATAGGTCCAATCAGTTTAGTCACAGTGGCTAAAATCTCCTTTTTAGTCTTGTCCTCATCACTAACGTTTTTCTCTATGATTATATATGCAAAAATACCTTGGCCTTTAATGTCATGAGGATATCCTACCACGGCAGATTCTACCACTCCATGATGAGAATCAAGAGCATCTTCTACCTCTGCGGTGCCTATTCTATGTCCAGAAACATTGATAACATCATCTACCCTACCGGTAATTCTGTAGTATCCGTCTTTGTCTCTTACACAGCCATCTCCTGTAAAGTAATTACCTGGGTATGCAGAAAAATACACTTTCTTACATCTTTCGTGGTCACCCCAAGTAGTTCTTATAATAGAAGGCCACGGAAACTTAATGCATAAGTTTCCATTGACACCATTACCTTTTATTTCTTCCCCTTTATCGTCTACCAGCATAGGCTGAATACCCGGCAATGGTAAAGTGGCATAAGTCGGTTTAGTTCTAGTGATATCTGCCAAAGGAGAAATCATGATACCTCCAGTTTCGGTTTGCCACCAGGTGTCTACAATCGTACATTTCCCTTTACCTATTTTTTCGTCATACCAATGCCACGCTTCTTCATTAATAGGCTCACCCACAGAACCTAACACTCTTAAACTGGATAAATCCTTATCATTTACATACTCATCTCCCTGTGCCATTAAAGCTCTAATGGCCGTAGGTGCTGTATAAAAAATATTGACTTTATGTCTCTTCACAATATCCCAAAAACGACCCGCGTCTGGGCACATAGGAACGCCTTCAAACATTAGGGTAGTTGCACCTGCTGCCAGTGGACCATAAACTATATACGAATGACCCGTTATCCAGCCAATATCTGCGGTACAGAAATATACATCTCCAGGATTATACTGGAAAACATTGAGAAACGAATAGGTGGTATAAACCATATAGCCCCCGCAGGTGTGAACCACACCTTTGGGCTGCCCTGTGGAGCCAGAAGTATACAATATGAACAATGGGTCTTCTGAATCCATTTGCTCTGGAGCACATACTTCCGAAGCCTCAGCCATTTCCTCGTCCCAGTCCTTATCTCTACCAGATACCATGGTTATTTCTTCATGGGTTCTTTTCTTAACCAATACCACCTCCACAGAAGAACAGCTTTTCATGGCCTCGTCTACCGTGGCTTTCATTGGGATATTCTTTAATCCTCTAAAAGCTCCATCAGAAGTGACCACAGCCTTACAATCCGCATCGTTTATTCTATCGGCAATGGCCTTTGCAGAGAAACCACCAAAAACTACAGAATGAATAGCACCAATTCTGGCACAAGCCAAAGCAGCAATAGCTAGTTCTGGAATCATTGGCATATAAAGACATACACGATCCCCTTTACCAATGCCATTATTTTTTAAAACATTAGAAAACTTACACACTTCGGTATGTAATTCTTTAAAAGTAAACTTAACGGGTTCGTCTATAATTTCATTAGACTCCCAAATAATGGCTACTTGGTCTCCTTTATCTTCCAAATGCCTATCAAGACAGTTCTCCGTTATATTTAATTTACCGCCAACAAACCATTTTACATTAGGCTCATCAAAATCCCATTCCAAAACCTTATCCCAAGGCTTCTGCCACGTGAACTCCTTGGCTATATCTCCCCAAAACTCTTCAGGACTATCTACACTCTTTTTATATGCTAATTGGTATTCTTCGAAATTATGTATTCTCATTTTGTAGGGTCACAAATTATATTTATACTAGTTTGTAAATATAGGAAATTAGTGTTTTCAAGCCAGAAAAAGATAGAAAATTGGCATTATTGACTTAAAAGTTCAATGGCATATAACCTCAAAAAGTTTGCTTTCTTGCGTTCACATCTGAACGAAAGTCCTATTTCTTAACAAGAGGGATGTACCATATATCCTTTTGAAGGTCTACGCCACCACCCAGTTGTTCTTGCACCACCCGGTCTATAATATAGATTCCTTTATTAGCCATATTAGGAAAAGAGTCGATGCCATTATTTGGAAAACCTACTCGAGTTCTATGGATATTAAACTTGTCTGCAAACTTTCTTCCAAAAGCTTCTTCTACGCCCTTCTTACCAATCATAAAACCTAACAAACCACCCCAAGTGGCCGTTGGGTTATCAGAATCCCAGCCACAAAGTGCTCCTATTTTTATGGTCTCTTTAAGGTCTCCTTCTCCATAGTAAAGACTTATAATGCTGGATGCAAAGTTTATTCCTGCGGCAAAGCAGGCATTGCAGTAAACGTTTTTCGAAGTCTTATCATAGCCATCTTCTTGATTAACCTGGTATCTTTCGTATACCTCGTCTCTGGTTTCTTCCCACGTTTTACCTAACATATATTGAGCTTTTACAAAATCATACATCTTGGCAGAATAAGTATGATTTGGTAAATGTTTACGAGCTTCCTCTGCCATCCATTTGATATTATCCGCTATTGGTTTAGACTCATCAATGCTGGAAGCCAAAGAATACATGATCACGTTAAACTCAGAAACTAATTGGGCATTTTCTCTCGCCACAGCTTGTATCGGCAACAGCGATAATTTCAGTGCCACCTCCGGACGAGACGGTGCATAAAAGCCAAATATCTCGGTGGTCAATTGGGCATCTATCATATCATACTCTGGATTATTTTCTGGACTTCCAGTAGCAGGAGGCACTAGGCCTTCGTACATTAAATCCAAAGCTTTCTGATTTGAAACCCACAGATAGTTCTCTTCTTCTTTTTTGATGTGCTTTAACCATCCATTTCTTATTTGCTCACCAGAAAGAATACTCGTTTTATTTGCTAGTAGAAGTTCTTGATAGATGTATTCAATGTCGGTATCATCGTCTGCCCCCCAAACACTCCCTTCATCCTCAAAAACAAAATCAATGGTAGAGGACCATTCGCTAATCTCTCCATTTTTTGAAAAAATACTTGGCAAATCTGGTTTACCCCAATCTTCTCTTGTGTAGAAATTCCCTGTTTTAATAGCTCCAATATTTCCTATCTTATCCATCTCTGTCACTAAACCTGTCAAATTGGCAATACATTGCCCTAGCCAAAAACCTTCGAGCTTGTCCTTATAAGCTGTTCTAGAAATCTTTATGTCGGAGTCATTCGGTTGATAATCTTGGTAAACCAAATCTAGATTTTGAAGGCTATTGGGTTCTGACTTTTGGCAGGAAGTAAAGGCTAGTACTACTAAAAAAACTGAATAAGGGAAGAATTTCATGGGTATTTGGGTTGAATAAATTAGAAAACGTAAGCAGAGTAATTTTTAACACTTTGGCAGCCACCTACTAAAATACATACAGATTGAAAATCAGAGACATGTCCTATCATTTTTTGAGGATACTCAAGATTGATAGAAGCCTATTTGGGTTTCAGACTCATTACGTAATCATAACTCTCATTCAGCAATTCTAGTACTCGGTCAAAATCAGACCACATGCTTTCTAGAATTAGGATGTAACCTTGCATTACTGCACCGTAAGAGTGATATAGTGTAGTATTAAACTCTTTCAAGTATTTACTCTGAGTCTCTTTCGAAAACCTAATCCCAATTTCCTCTGCTTATTAAATAAGGAAAACATATAACCATTTGAAGAGGTATAAGGCATCGTTTTGCCCTTTCTTTCAAAGCGGTCGCATTTAGCAACTAGTTCGTCGTAAGTCTTCAGTTTCTCTTTGTACATATTTTTCCTTAAAGAATCCTCTCAAAGCTACGATTTCTCAACGATGCCAGTTCATTTCTCCAGCAAATGCTTTCTCTTTAGAAGATAGTATAAAGGCCCAATCAATGGTAAAACCAAAACAAATTTTATCCAAAGGATTTTGGAAGTAGAATCCAAAGAACTTTTAATAATCCTAAATACGGCAAAAACAAAAAGGGCTATTGATAAAGTATTCAGCAACTGCCAAGCTTTGAGCATTTCGATATCAGAAAATAAATTTTCTATTGACAAAAGACTAATCATAGTATGGGTCAAGAGCAAAATCTGGGGGATGAGTTCTTTAAGCATAAATTTGACATAGTCTAAAAAGGAAGAATTCAATACTCCTGACACCTCTAAACCTAGATCTAAAAGCTTTGATTTTCGCATTGAAAGATTCTGCTGAAGCATTGGTACTTCTGTTATCAAAATAATTAAGAATAGTTCTGTAATGATGCTCAAATGTTCGGGCAATTGAATTAAAGGATTTAAAGCCTGCTTGTCTTACTTCTTCATGCCATTTGGCTAGTCGAGCTAAACCATAAGTTTGGTCAGTGGTTTTGTCATAAATCTCGGCTAGTTTAATACCCAGTCCGAAGGCTTTTTCAATATCTGGATAGCGTTCAAATAATAGAGCAGCTCTTTCGGCTTGCGACTTAGACCAGTTTGCTGGTCGTTTATAAAGTACATATCTACCTCTAGCTAAAAGCTGCTTGAGTGTATCGCCATTATTTAGTATCTCAGGTTTATAAGGAGTTCCCTTTACTTTTGCAAGTTCGATGGCATCACTTTCTTGGTCTATAGCCTCCCAACGATGTTTAATTCTCATTTCTTGCACCGCATCCCAGGCTAATTTTTGAACATGAAACCTATCGGTAACTCGTTTTGCACAAGGAAATGATTTCTTGATTGCCAACTCCATATTAGGAGCCATGTCAAGGGTTACTTCTTTGACTTTCTTACGTTTAGGCTCTGGTATTTTACGTAGGGCTTTTATAATATCAGCCGCCTTAGTGCCTGCTATGATGGCAACAATGCTCCCTTTTTTTCCTTTCGCTTCTTTATTGGTCAGAATAGTATAGAGTTCTCCATCCGAAAGGCTAGTTTCATCTATTGACAGATATTCTCCCATATTTTGCGGATAAACTAGCCATTCTTTGGCTCTTGGCTTCTGCTTCCAGTTCTTGAAGTCGCTTAAATGATTCTTATACTGCCGCTGTAGTTTCTTCCCATTCAATCCGAAGAACTTGCCAACCGTTTCGACATCAATAGCCTGTGTATCTATTGAATTCTTTTAAAAAAGCAGCAAACTCTGTTGTCATTCGAGTTCCCTGAGCTACTATTTCCCAATTCCTTGTTACGTTCTTTCCTGTTTCCAAATCCTTCCATTTACGACGTTTGACATGAAGGAACACTTTGTAATTACGAATCGGAAAGTCTTGGATGGTTATTTCATCATAGAAGCCTTTTGAATGAAGTTTTAGTTCTGATAATTCCTGTGGAATATCCAACTTCTCTTCTAAGTAAATTCGCAGAATTTCAGTCTTTTTATCCTTATCGACCTTTATCAGATTGAAATTATCGACTAACAATTCGGGCAACAATAGCTTTACTAGTTCTTCCAATTTTATAGCTGTTAAATTTCTCCAAAATTCAGAATTTAACAGCTATCCCCCAACTTTTGTTCTTGGTCCCATAGTATTTCATTATTCTGAAAATGGCATTAGATGTTCATCACTAACACAGGACTTTTTAATAAAGAAAGTCCCATTAGCTAAATTATAAGAAACTGTGCTATGTAATTTAAAGTAATCTTCATCGAAATAAGAAACTTTAACCCTCTCACCTTTTAACAGCGACTTGAATTTAGCCGAAGCATCAGCTTCATTTAAAACAAAGCAACTATTTTCTGTAAAAGAAGTAAAAACTTGTCCTCCTCTTAGTAACCTTATTTGTTCATCTTCTTCCTTTTTACGTAATTTTTCGTTTTCCACCATAGCCAGCTTTACCTTAGCATTATAGTTCATTTCTTTTTGAATGAAATCGCTAGCTACAAAATCCAGAGCCTTAGTAGAACCAGATAGTGAAAAGCTGTAGTCAGATTTTCTGCATTCGCTCAAAAGTCGGACTGACAATTTTGAATGCTTCTTCATTTTGTTTAACAAATCTAAAACTGGCAACCCCGCTCCCAAGGAAATATCCCCATCGGATACAAGAAACCATGTATCATTTTCATTGCTGGTGGAACCATAGAAAGAATATTTTTCATCGTCCCCATCAAATTTTATCAAAATCCTCTTCCCATCACATCCCGCATATCCAGCTTCTGTAAAGTATATATTCAAACTTTGGCTTTCAATAAAAAAGTTCACATGAAGTACCGGCTTTTGATAAGGAAATTGCCCCCCCGTTCCAACTACCCAAGCCGTTCTATACTTCCCGTCGAAATCATTCCCTCCCAATTTATAATTCCACTTTTGAGAATATACCGAATGACTTAACAGAACTAGTGAGCCAAAAATATATTTGAACAGTTTCATTCTTATATTAATAATACTTACAATTTGACCTAATGCCCCGTAGCCTCTCCAGCTCCGCTAGGAATTCTAATAGTTTCTACCATTTCTTGTACATCTTCTGGTGGTGCAGGCGTGAATCTTGAAATGATTAAAGACACCGTAAAGTTGACCATCATACCTACCGTACCAAAGCCTTCTGGTGAGATACCAAACCACCAATCTGCTTCTGTGGCTGTAGCTTCATCTCCTATCCAGTGCAATCTAAATCTAGCGATATAATACATGGTAATTAGAAGACCTGTTATCATTCCTGTAATTGCTCCTTCTTTGTTCATTCGTTTATTAAAAATCCCAAGAATGATGGCCGGGAAGAAAGATGCTGCTGCTAAACCAAAAGCTAGTGAAACCACGGATGCAACAAAACCTGGCGGATAAATACCAAAATAGCCGGCTACGCAAACTGCTACAAATGAGGCCAGACGAGCCGCTAATAGCTCTGCTTTATCGCTCATGTTTGGCATGTACTGCTTCTTCAATAAATCGTGCGAAACAGAACTAGAAATAACCAAGAGAAGTCCTGCCGCAGTACTTAGAGCTGCTGCTAAACCTCCTGCAGCCACTAAAGCAATGACCCAATTAGGCAATCTGGCTATTTCAGGATTCGCTAATACCATGATATCCTGATCAATCTTAAGTTCATTGGTAATAGGGTCGGCAACGTATTGTACTAAACCATCACCATTCTTATCTTCAAAGCCAATCAAACCTGTTTTCTCCCAATTGGAAAACCATGCAGGTAAACTTTTATACTCCGCATTACTAACAGTTTCAATTAAATTTGTTCTGGCAAAAGCAGAAATTGCAGGTGCCGTGGTATATAAAATAGCGATAAAGGCTAAAGCATAACCTGCAGATTTACGAGCATCACTCACCTTAGGAACCGTAAAAAACCTCACTATAACGTGCGGCAGACCTGCCGTGCCCACCATTAAAGCAGTAGTAATAAAGAAAACATCTAATTTGGATTTTACTCCAGAAGTGTATTCTGCAAAACCCAGCTCCTTATGTAAACCATCCAATTTGTCTAAAAGGTAAACACCATCCGACATTTTAGCACCAAAACCTAGCTGCGGCAAAATGGTATCGGTCATCTGGATAGATATAAAAAAAGCAGGAACCATAAAGGCAAATATTAAGACACAGAACTGGGCTACTTGTGTATACGTAATGCCTTTCATGCCACCTAAAACAGCATAGAAAAACACAATGGCCATTCCTATGATAACACCTGTGTTAATGTCCACTTCTAAAAACCTTGAAAATACTACCCCTACCCCACGCATCTGTCCTGCCACATAGGTGAAAGAAACAAACAAGGCACATATCACAGCCACTGTTCTGGCGGTGTTGGAATAATATCTATCGCCGATAAAGTCTGGCACCGTAAACTTGCCAAATTTCCTTAGATAAGGAGCTAATAACAGGGCCAGTAAAACATACCCACCTGTCCATCCCATGAGGTAAATGGAGCCGTCGTATCCCATAAAAGAAATAAGACCAGCCATAGAAATGAACGATGCTGCTGACATCCAGTCGGCGGCTGTGGCCATACCGTTTGCCAAAGGGGAAACGCCACCACCAGCCACGTAAAAGTCTTTGGTTGATCCTGCTCTTGACCAAATGGCTATACCTATATATAATGCAAAAGAAATACCTACGATAATGTAGGTCCATGTAGTTATGCTCATCTATTAATCTTCGTTTACGTTAAATTCCTTATCTAATTTATTCATAAGACGTACATAGACGAAAATCAGAATAACAAACACATAAATGGAGCCTTGCTGTGCAAACCAAAAACCAAGTTTAAAACCACCCATTCTAATGGTGTTCAATTGGTCTACTAAAATAATTCCGAAGACGTAGGAAACTAAAAACCAAATACTAAGAAGTATAGCGAGGTACTTCAGGTTTTTTCGCCAATAGGCGGTTTTATCAAATTTTTTGGGTGTCATTATATAGGGTTAATTATTATAGATTAACTATAGAGAGCAAACTACCAATAATTTTTACTGAACGGAAGGATGACATCCATTTTTTGAATTAAAAACCCTTAGAGGGAGCTTTGATTCAAACAAAAATGGGTGAGAGAACAATTCTGTTCGCTCACCCATTTTAAACTTATTCTATAAATTAGTAACCGTCGTTTTGAACGATGTAACCTTTTATATTAGAGGCTCCATCAATGGCACTTTGAGGAATTGGAAATAACCTCATTTTGGGATCAGAATTTGTTTTCTCTGTCCAAGAGTCCTCGTATTTACCAAAACGAATTTGGTCTGCACGTCGGAATCCTTCCCAATAAAGCTCAAAGCCTCTTTCCCTAATCATGACATCTAGATTTATAGACTTTAATGCAGGCGGAATTTGAGCTGGACGAGCAGTTCTGGATGCTCTTAAAGTATTCACATCGGCAAGTGCACCTGCATTATCACCATTTCGGAGCTTCGCCTCAGCACGCATTAAGTATATTTCACCTAGTCGCATCAAAACAAGATCCACACTACTAAAATTGTTCGCATTAGGGGAAGTACGACTAAATTGATATTTGGCTACACGATAACCCGTTTTATGCAGTCTACCTTCATTCGTAAAATCAACTTGTAAAGTATGGTCTACATAACCTACATTCTTATCTGGCCCATTTCCTTTAATTTGTTTTACAGGATAAACCCTATAACCACCTTCACAAGTAATAAAAGCTCCGTCAGCGTTTTTTCTTGGGCCCCAAGGTGTTCCACGAATAATTCCACGATTCATTTCAAAATTTTCGGGTGCCACACAAATGTAATTGTCCGCATCATTTAATGGTGACTTACCATCAAGGTTTGCCAGTTCTGCTGAAACTTGAACATTATGCTGGTAAAACCTCGCATCTGCTGCAGGATCGGTTGTCCCATAACCATCTACCCACGTTTTGTAAAAATCAGATGTAATGGCAGGCCCATCTGTACCATCCGAGCTTGGGAACTCCAACCTTCCCCATTGAGAACCCGCAATAGACCAATAGGCCCATCGGCTATGCTCTCTTTCTAATACACCTCTTTGATCAAGAGCAAAAATCAACTCCGCATTAGAATTATTTTCATCATTAAACAATTCAAAGTACTCTGGAGATAACGCATACTTACCCGAATTGATAATCTTATTTGTATAGTCAATGACCTTGTCCATATCTTCTTTGGCAAAATCAGGAGTGCCATAAGGGTCTCTATATACGGCAACATTTAAGTGCAGCCTAGCCAATAAACCCCATACAGCACCTTGAGTAATTCTTCCTGGCCCACCGGTATTTCCTATTCGATCTACCACCGATTCCAATTCGCTCTTGATATAGTCTATGGCCACCTGTCCCCTTATCACTTCTGATATTTCATTGGATGTCTCTTTTCTAAATACTAATCCCCAACTATCTAGCATGAGCATATTTAGGTAAGCTCTTAGAGCAATCATTTCATTCAAGGGCCCTTGAGCTGCAGTGTTTCCCTCTGCCACCAGGGGGCGAAGTACTTCAATAGCGGATAGAGCTCTTGAAATATTAAGTGTAAGCTCATTCCATGAACTACCCACAAGGTCATTCCCGGGTGTTATGGTATGCCTGTGTGTGTCTAGAAACTTTCCCCCATCAAACCAATCAGTACCTCCGCGATAAGGTAAAATGGCTTCATCTGCCGCTATAAGTTGTAAACCGTAATAATTCGTATGCCTCCATGTCCAAGATACTTGACCATAAGCAGGGGCAATGGCTCCACTAATAACCTCAGCCTGACCCTGACCAAACAAGGATTCGTCTAATACTTCTTCTTTTAAATCGGTACAACTCCCTATGAATGTGAGTATTCCGATTGTAATTGCAATTAAGATATTTCTTTTCATGCCGGTATATATTTTAATATTCTTAGCCTTTCTGGTCCTTTTGGATATAAAATCCATTAAGCCATTCAAGCTTTTAATTTTAATTAGAATGAAACATTTAAGCCCAATAGAAATGTACGAGGCTTAGGATAAGTAAAGCGGTCAATCCCAAAGGTTTGAACTCCACCTATAGAACTTCCAGAGTTTATTTCTGGATCATAACCGGTATATTCGGTTATAACAAATAGGTTTTGACCTGTTATTGAAAAACGAATGTTATTTATCCATTTGTCTAAACCTACGTTTTGAGGGCTAAGCTTATAGGACAAGGTGGCATTGTTCATTCTTAAATAGGCTCCGTTTTCTAAATATCTGGTTGAAACCTCGTTTGAGTTAGTAATGGATTCATTCGGATACTGAACGGCAAAGTCGGTAGTATTAAAGGAAGACGCCAGATTACCTCTATTGAAAATAGACATGGCCGTATGGTTATAGATTTTATTCCCTGATACGCCATTGAAATTAAGACTCAAATCGAAGTTTTTGTATCCAAAGTTGGTATAGAAGGCATAGAGCGTACTAGGCAAAGCTGTGCCAACTACAATTCTATCATTTTCTATCACTTGACCATCACCATTTTGGTCTTTGAATTCATTAAGACCATCGTCACCAATCCCAACAAATTCTTTCATAAAGTAAGAGCCAATAGCCTCTCCATTGATATAACCATTGATAGTTGCTCCGGTTTGTCCTGCTCCTTGTGCAGCACCAGTGGTTAACACAGCATAAGGTGAATCAACCACTCTGTTTTTAATAAAAGTAATGTTACCACCAAAGTTATAATAGAACCCATTTTGGTTTCCATTTTGATAGTCTAGAGCCAACTCAAGTCCTGAGTTGCTAATCTCCATATTGGGAACATTGGTCCAAAAAGTAGGCGTTGGCTGAATGGGGTCTGCTGGCACCGCCTCTAAAAGAATGTTACTGGAAATTTTATTAAAATAATCCATCGTTCCAGTTAACTTATTCCTAAACAAACCAAAATCTAAACCAACATTACTTTGGGTAGAGACTTCCCATTGTATGTTAGGGTTTGCCAGCCTAGTATAGATGGTACCATAAGGATAATCGTCAAGGGTGGTGGCATTAGGATCTAATGGATAAGTGTCATTATCAGCTCGGCTATCGTTAAAGTTGGCTTGGGTAATTTTAGATGGGATTTCTTGATTTCCTGTTTGACCCCAGCTGGCTCGAAGCTTCAGATTGGTAACTTTAGATCCTGCCATAAAATCCTCATTGGTGATATTCCAGCCCCCTGCAAAAGATGGGAAATAACCATATTTGTTATTTGCTCCAAACTTGGATGAGCCATCTGCTCTAAATGTAGCAGTTACCATATATTTATCCGCAAAACCATAATTTACCCTACCAAAGAAAGATTGTAGTTCATTTTTTGTGGCATAAGTATTAACTATGGTAGGCTGCTCCTGCGTGCTTAACTGGTCTTGATACCGAGGTTCTATATCATTATTAGCAAACCCAGTACGACTAAAAGACGTTTGATTATCAAAAAACTTTTGATAAGAATGACCTGCTAAGAAGTTCATGCTATGCTTATCTTTAGAAAAAACATAGTTCAGCGTATTCTCAATCAAACTATTACTATTTTTTGCATAAATAGAATTCAATGAGCCCAAATCTAAACCTTCTAATAAGGCGTAAGGCATGGTTTGAATCACCCTGTCTGTTGATGAGAAATCTACACCAAGATTAAGCTTATAAACAAGACCTTTGTATAGTTCTAAACTTGGTGAGATGTTGGCAATTAAACGACTATTGGCGGCCTCATCTTTATACAATTTTTGTCTTGCTACTGGGCTTAAGATATCATCTAAAAGCGTAGGCTGTCCATTGGTATATGCAGGAATAGTAGGGTTTAATCTAAGCATATCTACTACAATATTGCCACCATCAGGTCTGGCATTTTCTGTTTGTGCTCCTATAATATTATAGGCAATTTTCATTTTACCATTTAAAGCCGTTTGGTTCAAGTTTAGCCTCCCAGAATAACGTTTCAGATTACTATTGTTCAAAATCCCCTCTTGATTATCCAGACCAAGGGAAGCGAAATAAGAGAATTTTTCGCTGGCTGCACCACTCATAGATAAATTGGTGGCCGTAGAATGAGCGGTTCTTGTCAGTTCATCTTGCCAGTTGGTATTTCCACCAGCGTCAAAAAGCGTTCCACCCGCATTTAACACTTGTTTCCGAAAATCAGCAGCACTGAAAACATCTATTTTATTCGCTAAAGTAGAAGTTGCAGTAGACACCGAAAAGTTGACTTCTGTTTTACCCTCTTTCCCCTTTTTCGTGGTAATAACAATGACACCATTTGCAGCCCTTGCTCCATAAATAGCCGCTGCCGAAGCATCCTTAAGAACGTTTATGGATTCAATGTCTTGAGGGTTAATGAAGTTAAGTGGATTACTTGCAAAACCATTGGATGAATTATCTAGCACAAATCCGTCAATCACGTAAAGTGGTGTAGTACCAGAACGCAGGCTACCCACTCCACGTATAACCACATCTTGGGCAGCACCGGGTTCTCCACTTACAGAAGTCACATTTACACCTGCCACTTTCCCTTGAAGCAATTGTCCAGGATTAGAAACGACACCTTTGTTAAAGTCTTCACTCTTTAACGTCCCTATAGATCCCGTTACATCAGATTTCTTTTGTGTGCCGTAACCTAATACCACAATATCATCTAGTTGATTGACTGCTTGCATCAGCTGAATATTAATACTCGTTTGACTACCAACAATAACTTCCTGTTGGGCATAGCCAATAAAGTCAAAAACTAGGACCGCATTTTGATCTTTGACATTGATGCTAAAATTACCATCGACATCACTCAAGACGCCATTGGTCGTACCTTTTTCAACGATAGAACATCCTACCATTGCTGAACCATCGGCGGCATCCGTTACCTGTCCACCAATCTTTAGTACCAAGGGGGCTGCTTGACTCATGTTGGACATGAGCAATCCAAATAGCCCGAGGTACAGTGTGAGCTTAAAATAGAGTTTTTTCATAGTAATTAAATTTACAGTTTAGTTAAAATCTAACCAGTATGGTTAAATATTGATAAGGTATGGGTCTTTTAGGTTCCATTAATTTATGAATATTGCATGAATTATTATAATTTTATTGGTATATATTTCTAGTTATTTATAATGATACTTTGGCTTAGAAATATACCTCAAGGTTTATTTTTCCGAAATAATTTTATTTAACGCAAGTCGTCACTAAAGGAGTTGTTCTAAGAATGAGCTGCAAACATAAAGAATAGTCCGAGCGGGAAAAACAGCTGTCGGGAATGGTAACATTTACTTAATAAACTAGGTAAATGGATAAGCCGCGAAAAAATAGTGAGTAAGTATTTATGTGGAATTATTGCCATGCTCGTTAAACTGGGTTTAACATTAAAGGCAGGCATTTTATACTCTTCTTGGTTTTAGTATAGGGATTAGCCTAAAAACAAAAATTGGAAGGCTATCTATCAGATATGACTACAGGAGTCATTGCATAGATTAACCTTCCAATTATGGAAATATTAAATTCTGTGATTTTACAGATTATACTTGTAAATATCTTCTATAGAAGATGTATCACCTGCTTGAGCTTCAAAAAGCTCCTTTATCAAACCTGTTTTTAACTCTAAAATCCAAGCATGAATATGAGGGCCATCTCCATTTTTCCATGCCTTCTGAATAATCGAAGTTTTAATCAAGTTTTTAGCTTGCTCAATAGCATTCAACTCACACAGCCTGTCAAACTTAGCTTCTTTGTCCTTTAGAGCTGCTAACTCATCATTATTTTTTACATAGACATCTTTTATGTGTCTTATCCATTTATTAATAATCCCTATATTCTCATTTGACATGGCTGCTTTCACACCACCACATCCGTAATGTCCTACCACCATTACATGTTTCACCTTTAAAACCTCCACGGCATACTGAAGTACAGATAACATATTGATGTCTGTATGTACCACAAGATTCGCCACATTTCTATGCACAAAAATTTGACCTGGCTGTGTATTGGTAATCCTGTCTGCAGGAGCCCGACTATCTGCACAGCCTATCCATAGGAAATCGGGACTTTGCCCTTCGGCCATTTTATTAAAAAAAACAGGATTTACTATATTTTGAGCATTGGCCCAATCTTTATTATCGGCTAATAATTTTTGATACGTTTCCATTATACTAAATTAATTTCTTTTCGTTTAAACTGTTTTTTCTAAGCCTATTTTTTCATCATTTCTTCCAAACTTAAGTTTGGTTCTTGTAATGTCCAGAACATTAACCGTAATATTCTTTTTGGGTGCATCACGCACAAAATCCTCAATGGTTAAGAATATGTCGTGGTCAATAAAATCGATATTTCTACCATCTAAAGTTAGTTCATCACCCTCTTCCAATTGACTTAAGTTCTTCACTAACTCTGCTCTGTTATAAAAGAAAACATCCTTCTGGAAGTCTATAATCATATGATTACCCACCTTGGTTGGTTTAATAACCGACTTAAAGTTCGTATACAATACATATCCAATACCTACCATAAGTCCAATTAAAATACCCACGAGTAAGTCTGTGAACAAAACTGCTGTAATGGTTACTATAAAGGGAATAAATTGATCATGCCCTTCAGCGTACATTCTTTTGAACATTTCTGGTTTTGCCAACTTATAGCCTACCATAATCAAAACCGCCGCTAAAGCAGATAACGGAATCATGTTCAATAAATTCGGGATAAAAACCACACAAATTAAAAGTAACATACCATGAAAAATGGCAGACACTTTAGTTTTACCTCCGGCTTGAATATTGGCAGAACTACGTACAATTACCTGTGTTATAGGAATACCTCCTATAAGCCCAGCAAGCATATTACCTGCACCTTGAGCCACAAGCTCTCTGTTTGTTGGGGTTACGTTTTTCCTTGGATCTAATCTGTCGGTGGCTTCCACACAGAGTAGTGTTTCTAAACTGGCAATAATAGCGATTAGAAAACCAGTCTTTATAACATTAAAATTGGTAAAAGCTGAGAAGTCGGGAAAGGTAAAAAGATTTAAGAATCCAGCTGTCGACTCAACTTCAGGCAGTTGCACCATGTGCTCACCTCCTAAGTTAAGGTTTTCTGGATAAAAATAATTAATAATAATACCGGCAAATACAGCCAATAATGGTCCGGGAATAATGTTTAAAACCTTGTTTTCTTTTATCCATTTCCTATCCCAAAGAATAAGTAAGGCTAAACAAAACACGCCAATAATTAAGGCTCCTGTGTTGAAATTACCTAGGTTAAAAAGTTCTGAGATTGTATTTTCCCCATCACTTTGTACAAATGAAGAATCGCCCTCAGGGTCTGTATCAATGCCAAAGGCATGAGGTATCTGTTTTAAAACAATGGTTATACCAATAGCGGCAAGCATTCCTTTTATGACAGAAGACGGAAAGTAGAAGGCTATTTTACCCGCTCCCACTAAACCTAAAATAAGTTGTATAAAGCCACCAATAACTACGGCAGCTAAGAAGATTTCATAAACCTGGAACTCATTAATGGCTGTGGCTACAATTACGGCTAAGCCAGCAGCGGGTCCACTGACCCCTAGCTTAGAACCACTAATAGCTCCCACCACTATACCTCCTACTATACCTGCTATAATGCCAGAAAAAAGTGGGGCCTCTGAGGCCAGAGAAATCCCTAAACACAGTGGTAATGCTACTAAAAACACTACCAAACCTGCCGACATATCACTACCGACACTTTTAAACGAAAAGTCGTTTTTCATAAAAATAATTAATTGAAAATTAAGATGTATACAGACCTTCTTCCTCCAAAGCTTTGAAAAGAGAGCAGATCTAAGATAAACTAATTAAAATTTATGAAAGGTCGGGTGGTGGCCCAAAAATAGGCGAGAAGTCTCCATCATAGTATGACGGACAGTAATATTTGTAGAAACTAGGTTTCTGAAAAGACAAAGCCAAAACATCGACTAAACTTACGTTTGCCAACTTTTTTGAATCTAATTCATCCCTAGAGTCGTCATCATTGTCATGTTCTTCATTAATTTGAAGAAAAGTAGTAGCATTACTAATCGTAACCATACGCAATACATATACCTGCCCGCCAAGAAAAGCGAGGAGAAAGAAAAGTAAAGCAATATTTTTACAAATGCGTTTTGACATCATAATTCATGTAAATAAAGATAAAAACGTTAGAAAAAGTTTCATCGAATAGAGAAATAAATAATCTATGCATATAAAAAACCTAATTAAGGCGAACTTAGAAGCACGAAATTTAGAAGAAATAGAACCAAGTTCATTTGCTTTAAAAAACCCAATGAAGTGGGAATCTGAATTTCTAAGGGAGGTCCTAAACCAGTATCAAATCTTAAAAAAAATAACCATAAAAATCCCTTCATGGGCTACTAACAAGGAAATTATAGGAGCCTCACTTTTAAATATAGAGCAGTGCTCTTCTGATGAAACAGGGAGTCATAAATTTAGAAACCATTCTGGTGTTACGGCTATAGACTTAACGGGTGGTTTCGGTGTAGACAGTTATTTTTTGAGTCGGAAATTTGAAAGAATAATTTCGGTAGAATCTTATCAAGAGCTTCAAGAAGTAGTCAGGTATAATTTTGAAAAGTTAAATATCAAGAATACTGAATTTGTTAATAAAACTGCTGAAGACTTCCTGAAAGATTGTGAAACCAAGTTTGACTTCATTTATCTAGACCCAGATAGAAGAAATAAAGCCAATAAAAAACTGGTGCTACTAGAAGAGTGCAGTCCTAATCTTATAGAAATTCAATCTAAACTTTTGAGTCTAGCTCCAAAAGTTTTGGTTAAATACTCGCCTCTCCTAGATATTCACTTGGCCTTGAAGAAAATAGACCATGTGTCAACTGTAGAGATAGTAGCATTAAAAAATGAGGTCAAAGAATTACTTTTCACTATTTCTGAGGATGCCAATGACACTCCTTTGATTATTTCCACGAATATCACCAAAGAGAAAACGGAAAGCTTTAGTCATACTATTGAAGAGGAAAAAAACACCATGGCCACCTACCATGAACCTCTATGTTATCTTTATGAGCCCAATGCCGCTATTATGAAAAGTGGGGCATTTAACATGGTGGCTGTAAAGTTTGATATTTTCAAAATAGCTCAGCACAGTCATTATTATACTTCCGATAACCTTGTACAGGATTTCCCAGGCAAGACATTCAAAGTTGAAAAAATAGAATCTTATAACTCTAAAGTGTTAAAACCATTAAAAAATCGGCGATTTAACGTTTTAGCAAGAAATTTCCCTCTAAATTCTGTGACTATTTGCAAGAAACACCATCTTAATACAGGAGGAGACAAGTATTTAATATTCACACAGAATCTCAGAAACGAAAAGATAATTTTAACTTGCATTAGAACTTTTTAACCAAAAAACATGAAAAAGATAACAGCACTTTTAGTGCTTATAGGTATTGCTTCCAGCGTTTTTGCTCAGCATATCCTAACAAGCTCCACCATTTATGATGGTGAAGTACATACCACAAAGTACATTTTTATCAGATCAGACATTAAGGATCTAGAAAAAGATTGGAAAACCTATTTATCTAAAACAGGAAGTGTTTCTGACGATAAAGGTCAGCTAACGGTAAAAGTAAATTCTTCTAACATCAGCAGAGATTTAGATAAGATTATCAGCTATATAGAAGACCATAAGTCTTTTTCTGCTGTACATTTAATTTTGCTTGACGGAAATGGTAGGTCTTTAGATAATCAAATTAACCTTGAAGCATTGGAAAGATTACTTTATGACTTCTATGATTTGGCCTATTATGCTGAAGAGAAGAGAATGGCCGAAATAGATCTGGAACTGGCAGAAAAGCTTCATGATAATGCAGAAAAAAGCAAATCAAGAGCGGAGAGAGCCTTGTCAGCAAATTTAAAAGCTCAAGAAAAGCTTGGCAAAAAACTTTCTGAAAGTCCAGATAAACTAGCAGAAATCATTAAAAGTAAGGATGAGGTTTATCAAGAAATCTTAAAAAGAGATGTGGCTGATACCACTACTTCCGATGTGCCAGATGAGCTTGATAAGGAATTTTCTAAACAGGAAAAGAAGATAGTACAGACTAAGAAACTTAAAGTTAAAAACTCTAAAAAACTTAAAAGTAGAGAAGATGAGTTCGAAGACTTGACAGACGAACTTATTACAGCCAGATTAGAGTTGGAAAAAGCAACTCAAGTTTTGGAAAGTAAGAAAGTGGTTATACAGGAGATTAAAAAGAGATAAACTATTTCAGTTTAAACTTCTTCCCTGGCATCGCTTTTACGAGGTCTTGAAACTCAAGATTAAGTAAAAGGGATGCCAGTTTATTTAATGGGATATTGGTCTCAAAGCTAAGATCGTCAATTTGGCTGCCTCCTTTTTGTTTTAATAGTGAAAGCACTTTGCTTTCGTCATCGGTAAACCTTGATAGGTCTAGTTCAGAAACATGACTACTATAAGAAGGTTCCCCGTTTAATGTCCAGCCCAAATCTCCGATGATGTTTTTGGGTGATGTAAATATTTTAGCTTTGTTGAGTCTAATAAGGGTGTTAGGGCCTTCTGAGTAAGTCATACCCAAAGCACCCGGCACTGCGTAAACTTCCCTGTGGTAATTATTGCCATATTCTGCGGTTACTAAGCCTCCTCCCCTTTTGGCAGATTCCACTATAATAATGGCATCGCTCAGAGCCGCAATAATCCTGTTTCTAGCGATAAATTGCGGACCAATGGGCTTGATATCATTTTTATTTTCCGTTACTAATGCTCCCTTTTCCAAAATCTCTCCTACATATCTTTTATGAGCTGCTGGATAAATGTGGTCAAAACCTCCTGCCATTACCGCCACCGTTTGTAGATTGTTTTTCAAAGCGGCCTTATGAGCGGCTATATCTATCCCATATGCCAATCCACTAATAACCGCCACATCATATGCTGCCAATTCTGATACAATCTTTTCTGTTACCTCTTTCCCATAATCTGTGGCCTTTCTTGTTCCTACAATACCAACGGTCCTTTTATAATTCAAATCTGTAGAACCTTGACAAAAGATAACAGGTGGAGCATCATAAATGCCTTTAAACCTTAAGGGATAATTAGCATCTTGAAAAGAGATTATTTGAAACCCCTTTTTTACGGAATCTTGTAATAGCTTTTCTGCAGCGGGGAGACCTTTTTTAGCTTTTTTAATACCAGAAATAACACTCGGCCCTATGCCTGGTATTTTCAACAATTTGCCATCTGCTGCCTCTAAAACTATTTTAGCCGAGCCTAAATAACTTATCAAATGCCTAAAAAGAACACCACCAATGCCATCTACTTCCTTTAGAGCCAATTTATAAATTAAGTCCTCTTGCATGGATTAACCTCTAATTTTTATCAATACCTCTTTAACGTACTTAAGCCTTTCAATCACCTCCTTATTGCTATTTTTCGACTCTTTCTTGGTCTTAAGTTGCTCTTTAACGCCCTGAAGCGTATAATTTTCTTCATCTGCCAGGGCTATAATTTCACTTAGCTTCTCAAGATCCTTTTTGGTAAAAGCCTTATTCTTTCCACGAGTTTGAATTTTTAGGTTAAATTCTCTTTCGTAGAAACGAATTTTGGAAGGGGCTACTTCAAAGTGCTGTGCTACTTCTTCTGTGCTGTAAAACAGTTTAATATCTTTCATTGTGGATTCAAAAGTATGTTCTATTTGTCATTCAAAAAAGTATCAAATATCCTTATAGCAATTTAGCTAAAAAAATTAGCGAACATCCACACCCTTGTTTTCTAAATTCTCCTTTAGGCTATGCAAGTCTACTTTTTCTGATTCTTTAAGCGGAACAGTACAATTTGTCATAAAAAGGACTTCTAGATTTTGAATCTCCAACAAGCTCTGCGGTAGCTTCTCAAAAGAATTATTAGAAACATCCAATTCCTTTAATTGTTTTAAGTTCAATATTTGCTCAGGAAGAAATTTAAAATGATTATACCCTATGTCAAATAACTTTATGGAAACCGGAAGTAAAGGTAATTTCTCTAGCTTATTATGATGGGCATAAAGCGTTTCAAGTTTTTCTAATTTACTAATTTCCAGCGGTAAATCCGATAAGTCATTGTTAGCTATCGCCAATGTTTTAAGGTTTTTCAACTTGCCAATAGTACCTGATAAAGCATGTAGCTCATTATAATAAACATCCAGCTCCTCTAAGTAAACAAAAGCCCCTATATTTTCAGGAAAGTACTTTAAACCAGCATTATATAGATTTAGATTCTTTAGAGGTGGGAGCTTTTCAAATTTCTGATTATGAAAGTTTGATAAATAATTATTACCCAGAAACAAGTCATTTAAGCCACCAAACTTTCTCAATGACTTGGGCATTTTTGTAATTCTATTAAACTGCAGATTTAGCAATGACAAAGAATCCTGTCGCTTGGTTTTTATAGACTTATCCGTCAATAAGTTTTTTGTCAAAGTCACCGTCTTTAAATTCTTAAGCGACCAAAGCTTCCTTGTAACCTTCTTCAAGGCATTATTTGATAAGTCAAGTTTCTCCAAATTCTTACATTTATAAACTGCTTTAGGGATTTTAGTAAGACCTAGATTAGATAAATCTAAGCTTCTTAAAGTGCCAAGCGAGTCCTTATTCTCTAAATTGGCTAAGCTAGCACTCCCTAGTTTGTCATCATTGAAAAAACTAAAACCAATAGGCCCTTCCCCAAAACTTTTGATTTCATCCATATGACTAACATGAAACGCCTCAATAATAGGCTTCAATTTAGGAGCAATGGACTTAAGAGATAATGTATCTATAATTCTTTCATAACTTCCTGTTTCTTTTAAGATACTAAATCGCATAACTGTAAAGGTCGCCAAACTTAAATTTTGCTGCTTAATATACCCAAAAGTCATACTTAAATTGCCATTTATCTCAGCTAAAAACAGCCCGTTATCTTTCATTTGAGCCTCTAGCACATACTGAAGTCTTTGTTTTCTAGCTATGACTGCACCATCATTAGAATGAGGTGTAGCACCCTCCATCATGAGCACTTCGGCTAGGCTTTTGCCATATTGACTCTGAAAGTCAAGTTCAGACAGTACTTGTATTTGCCCTAAACTGGGCATGCTAATCAGCAGTAAAAGTGTTAGGATATGTTTCATACTTCTAAATAAGGAAACTTTAGTTGTATAACTATAATTTTAGTTCAATTATTTTTATTTATTCTTTATCCCAGACTTTTTAATCGAAAATGTACGGACTTCCGCAGCCTTTGGCTCAAATTTCAAATGAAATAGGTTCACCTTTTCCTTCCAAAAGCCCTATATAAACCCTACTTTTGCAGGAATTTTTCAAACATATCCGTTTAAGGCAATAAAATCTTTTAGAATGACCTCGCACGAAATAAGAAAAGCATTTCTTGACTTCTTTAGCTCTAGAGAACACTTGGTGGTTCCTTCTGCTCCATTGGTGGCAAAGAACGATCCTACTTTAATGTTCTATAATTCTGGAATGGCACAGTTTAAAGACTACTTTTTAGGTAACGCCACACCACCGTCAAAAAGAATCACAGATACTCAAAAGTGTTTGCGTGTTAGCGGAAAACATAACGACTTGGAAGAAGTAGGTTTTGACACCTACCACCACACCATGTTTGAGATGCTTGGAAACTGGTCTTTTGGAGACTATTTCAAAAAGCAATCATTAAATTGGAGTTGGGAGCTTTTGACAGAAGTTTATAAACTGCCTAAAGACAGAATATACGTTTCTGTTTTTGAAGGAAACGAAGCCGACGGTGTTCCGTTTGACCAAGAAGCTTTTGACATTTGGAAAGAGATTTTAGGCTCCGACGAAAGAATTATCTTCGGAGATAAAAAGGACAACTTCTGGGAAATGGGTGATGTGGGACCTTGCGGACCATGTTCTGAAATTCACATAGACTTGAGAGAGCAGTCAGAAGTAGATAAAATCTCAGGTAAAGAATTGGTGAATGCAGACCATCCACAAGTAGTGGAAATTTGGAACAATGTATTCATGCAGTTTGAGCGTAAAGCCGACGGGTCGCTTATTGCCTTGGAAAACAAATGCATTGATACCGGAATGGGCTTTGAGCGTCTTTGTATGGCCATTCAAGGAAAACAATCCAACTATGATACCGACCTTTTCCAAAATACCATTCATGTTTTAGAGGAAATGAGCGGTCTGAAATATGGCGTTAATGGCACTTTGAATTCAGACAGCTACAGCGATGTGGCCATGAGAGTTATAGCCGACCATATTAGAGCCGTAGCTTTTGCTATTTCTGATGGTCAGTTGCCATCTAATACTGGAGCTGGATATGTTATAAGAAGGATTTTAAGAAGAGCCATTCGTTATGGTTACTCTTATTTGAACTTCAAAGAGCCTTTCATGTGTCAGCTGGTGCCTGTTTTGGCTAAGCAATTTGAAGACGTATTCCCTGAGCTAAAATCTCAGGAAGAATTTGTCAAAAAAGTGATTGAGGAAGAAGAGAAAACCTTCTTAAGAACTTTGGAACTTGGACTAAAAAGACTCGATGTTATTTTTAGCGAAGGTTCTGATGAAAAAACGATTGGAGGTAAAACTGTATTTGAACTGTCAGACACCTTTGGTTTTCCAGTAGATTTAACCGCTCTAATAGCCAAAGAAAAAGGTTTTGACATTGACGAAGCCGGTTTCAAAGCAGAACTAGAAAAGCAAAAAGCAAGAAGCCGTAAAGATGCCACCAAGGAAGCGGCGGATTGGATAACCGTAAACGAACTGGATAATCCAGAATATATTGGTTATGACCACGAAGCTGCTATAACCAAGTTAGTTCAATACAGAAAAGTTAAAACTAAGAAAGGTAGTGAGTATCAGATAATTTTAGAAAAAACACCTTTCTACGCCGAAATGGGTGGCCAGGTGGGTGATACAGGTATTATAGAACTAAGGACACCACATCATGCTTTCAAAATTGATATTGTTGACTGTCAATTAGAAGCTGGATTGCATGTACATATTGCATTAAAAGCTCCTTTTGAGGACATTTCTCATGAAGACCTAAAGGCAGCCGAAATTACAGCTAGCATTAATAGTGAAAGGCATAGTAATATAAAAAAAAACCATACCGCTACGCATTTGATGCTTTCTGCTCTTAAACATGTTTTGGGCGATCATATTGTACAGCGTGGTTCTTATCAAAATGATGAATTGACTCGTTTTGACTTCTCACACTTTTCAAAAGTGACCGATGAAGAGTTAAAACAAGTAGAAGACATTGTCAATCAAAAAATTAGAGAAAACATTGCTCTAGATGAGCGTAGAAATGTGCCGATTGACGAAGCCATGAAATTAGGTGCCACAGCTACCTTTGGTGAGAAATATGGCGATTTTGTAAGAGTCATCATCTTTGACCCTAAATATTCCTTGGAACTATGTGGGGGTTCTCACGTAAGTTCTACTGGGGAGATTGGTCTTTTCAAATTCACCACGGAAGGTTCTGTATCTGCTGGAGTAAGGCGTATTGAGGCCATCACGGGTATTAGAGCCCTGGAGAAAATGCGGGAGCAAGAGGCCACAATAAATAATTTGAAAGAATTATTGAAAGGTTCTACAGACGTGGTAGCTTCTGTAAAAACATTATTGGAAGAAAAATCAGCTTTACAGAAAAAAGTAGATGGTCTAGAAAACGAGAAGCTTCAAGGTGTTAAAGTAGCATTGCTTCAAAAAGTTGAAACTATTGACGGAGTTCAGGTCATAGCCGCAAAAGTGAATGTCCCAAATGCAGACGGACTGAAACAACTGGCTTATGACCTTAAAGCTAAAATGAACAATGCATTCATCGTTTTGGGTGCAGAGATTAGCGAAAAGCCTTTACTGGCTGTCATCATTGATGAAGAGCTAATGAAAGCCAAAAGCTTACATGCGGGTAATATTGTGAAAGAAGCAGCCAAAGAAATGCGTGGCGGTGGTGGTGGTCAACCACATTTTGCTACTGCCGGTGGAAGTGATGTTGGTGGATTAGATAAAGCAATAACTAAAGCAAAAAGTTTTATACTGTAAAATCTGTTTAATAATGGAAGACGTTAAATTCAGGACAGCTAATACAGATGATCTTGAAACGCTCTTGGAATTTGAGCAAGGTATTGTAAAAGCTGAAAGGCCGTTCAATAGCACGCTAAAAGAAGGTCATATCAATTATTATGACCTGAAAGCCATTATTGAAGCTGATGATTCTGAAGTTATTGTTGGAACTATTGATAAGGAAATAGTTTGTTCGGCTAGTGTCTTAATTAAAGATGCCAAGCCATATCTTAAACATGAAAAGTATGCCTACCTCGGTTTCATGTTTGTAAAACCAGCGTTTAGAGGAAGGGGTCTTAATAATGGCATTATAGCAGAGCTGAAAAATTGGGCGAAAGCCAAAGGCTTGTCAGAGGCCAGACTAACCGTTTATACTGAAAACGAAGCTGCTATAAAAGCTTATGAAAAAGCAGGTTTTGAGAAACTCCTTGTAGAAATGAGACTCGGCCTGGACTAAATTAATATGATATGAAATTACTAGTGATTGGAGCCGGAAATATGGGTTTGACTTATGCCAAAGCCATAAACGATTTCGGAATTTTAGGAGATGACAAAATCATGATTCTGGACAAAAGCCCAGAAAAACTGGCGGAACTAAGAGCAGACGGTGTTTTTGAAGTTTTCGAAGAATTGCCAGATTGTGTACCACAGGCACAGATGATTATGGTGGCCGTAAAGCCGCAACATAAAGATGGCCTTTTTGAAGAAATGAAACCTCTTTTAAAAGCTGACGCTTTGATTATATCCGTGATGGCAGGTGTTACCATTGAAAGCATGCAAAATGCTTTGGGTCTTTCTAAAGTGGTGCGAGCTATGCCTAATTTGCCTGCACAGCTAGGTTTAGGTATGACCACCTATTTCGCTGACAAATCTGTTTCTGAAGAAGAGCAAGAGCTCATGGGGAAACTATTGGGCTCTACAGGTAAATCTTTAAAACTAGACAAAGAAGACGGCATTAATACCTCCACAGCCATTCACGGAAGTGGGCCTGCCTATATTTTCTATTTCATGCAAGCCATGATGGATGCCGCAGAACATTATGGTTATGATGAAGCTACCGCAAAATTGTTAGTTACACAGACTTTTGAAGGTGCTGTGCAACAATATAAAGAAGGGACTTTCACGCCTACTGAATGGATGGACAGAGTGGCCTCTAAAGGTGGAACAACCCGTGCCGCTCTTAATAAATTTGATGAGGAAAACGTGAGAGAAGGCATTAAGAAAGGAGCTATTGCTTGTTATGACAGAGCTATTGAGTTAAGCAAGATTTAGTGTTAGATTTTAGATACTAAAATCTAGATATCAGACAGTAGACTTTATACAAAAAACATGGTTTCTTTTTGGAGACCATGTTTTTTTTATGCTCTAGCATGTGAGCGAAACTCATCTCGGAACAAGCATTTATTTTGTAGATTTATCAGATAAAAGTCAAACATGAAGACATACAAATCTGAAATTAGCTGGGGACTGGCTGTTCCCTTAGCAGTAGTTTTATTAGGCTCTCTGGTAATGACCATAATGGTCAAAAATTGGCCAGCAATCCTTGTCATGCTGCTGACATGTGCCTTCATTTTTCATATTTACTCCAGTACTTCTTATCGCGTTTCAGAAGCTAACCTTATTATCAAATCAAGTTTCCTAGTAAACATCGACATTCCAATAGCCTCCATAAAAAGTATCAAACCGAGCAGAAGCCTATTAAGCTCCCCTGCCCTTTCGCTTGACAGGTTAGAAGTTTCTTACAGCAACTATGGTTCTGTATTAATTTCGCCAAAAGAACGAGCCTTATTCCTAAGGAATCTGAAACAAATTAATCCTGAAATAGAAATTTTAGCCTGATACTTAGATAACCTAAAGCCGCCATATGGCTTACACTACATTTGGCTAACACATCATCACAATCAGTACTTTAAACCCCAAAAGGCGTTTATAGCATATTCTTATATATAATTATTTCAATACTTAGAAGTATTTTATGGTTCATTTTTCACCGTATAATAAATAGCATTTTGAGATCTTTCAGAAAGTGACCAGATTTACATGGTCGTTATAGCCTGATGACCAACACTTAAAATCAACAAAAAAAGTATTTTTAGTTTCTCTCTAGACCCAGAGGAAATTGGAATAATCTGTAAATAAGCCCTTTGTCACACAAAGGTATGGGCTAAAACTAAAACTATGCTAACACTTTATAAATGCAGCAACGATCAATTGCTTTATTGGGAAACATGGGACAGCGACTTTAATGCCGCCGTTGTTCACTGGGGTATAGTAGGAGAAGAAGGAAAGCAAAAAGAGGTAAAAAGCACCCTTTTTACCAACTACAAAAAAGTAATTAGAAAACAAATTGATGAAAAACTTAAGGAGGGTTTTATAGAGTTTTCGGAATTCAATATTTCATATCTAGAAATCGTATACAAAATTGAAGGATTAGGTACCGAGTATGACTTAGACAAGAAACACGCTCTAGAAAAAAAACTAGGCCTAATATTAAAAACTACTGGATTAGGCCAAATAAGTCTAGGAAACATGGGAGCAGGAATTATGACGGTCAATTGTATCGTTATTGATTTTGAAATAGCCAAAGATGTGATAGTTCAAGCCCTGAATAATACAGATTTTGAAGACTATTCCGCAATAACCAGGGTAGAGCTAGAATAGCCAGTAAACTTGAAACTCATTTCAATTGAGATTTTAAAATGTAAAGTCAAATAAGCTTTAAGTACCACCATAATTAAACCCACTTTATGCATTAGGCAATCTCCCGATTTTATCGGGAGCGTAGCTAAATTGCTTCAGATCAGCACACTCCGTCAGACTCAGTGCAGGCGTAAACCGATTTAAACTCAATCACCATAGCCTTCTATATTAGCTCAGGGTAAACGCTATGCTCATTTCCTTTAATGGTCTGATTTATTGTATTTTAAAACTCATAACGATTCTCCTCACCCATAATCCGAGTTAAAAATAAGTACAACTAGACCTGCACCCTATTTTTAGACCTAAACGCTTCTAGTGATTTTAGAATGTGAGTTCGCATATGAACCTCAGCCATTTCAGGATTCTTTTCTTCCATGCTCGCAATAATAGACAAGTGTTCTTTTAGCGTTTGCTCTGGTTTCCGTAAAAGTCCTGCTTGAAAAGCCTTCAAATGCACATTACTAAGCATTTCCAATTGGGCTATGACTTTATTACCACTCCATTCTAGAATGTATGCATGAAATTTTCTATCCGCCTCAGCGTAGGTTTCCGAATCTATGTTAGATACTCCTATAAAAGGTTTAAAACACGCCTTTAGTTTTAGGATTTGCGATGCATCAATGTGCTCTGTAGTCAGTCTTGCAGACAAACCTTCCAAAACAGCCCTGCATTCAAAAATATCAATCAGCTCATTAATATCAATAGACTTTACAAAAATCCCACGCCTTGGAATACTCTCCACAAGCATTTCATTTTGCAATCTATGTAATGCCTTCAAAAGAGGACTCCTGCTTATACCCAATTGTGCAGAGATTTTCTCTTGAATGATTTTTTCACCTGGCTTTAACCTTTGGTCAAAAATCATCTGTTTCACCTCCGAATAAATACGGTCTACTAATTCTAAGTGCTCCACGTTAAAAGGTACGGTTTCTAATTAAGGACGCAAATTACATCTTTTCAAAAAATATCAAATTGTATTTTGAATTCAAAATACAAAAACATAGGTTTGTCACACGATATCCGGAAGAGATAACATCTTCTTAAGTTCTAAATGTCAAATTAAATAATGAAAAATTACAAAATAGCTGCCGTCAATGGTGACGGTATTGGCAACGAAATAGTACCTGCGGGAATGGAGTTATTGCAAGCTGTAGCTCAAAAGCATGGTTTCACTATCACTTCAGACACTTATCATTTTGGTGCGGAGCACTATAAAAAACATGGTTGTTTCTTACCTGAAGATGGTTTAGAGACCATGAAAAAGTACGATGCCATTTATTTTGGGGCTGTAGGACTTCCAGAAGTTGATGATACACTTCCTTTTAAATTGTTTACTAATTACATCAGAACGCAGTTTAAACAATACGTAAACCTTAGACCTGTTCACCTTTGGGATGGCATTGCTAGTCCATTGGCTAATAAAGGTAAAGAGGATATTGATTTTGTAATTATCCGTGAGAATAATGAAGGTGAGTTTGTGCAGAGTGGTCGTCAAATGTATGCAGACAGCCCAGAGGGTTTTGCGACAGACACCAGCATTTTCACTAGAGCAGGTACCACTAGAGTAGCACATTATGCATTCCAATTGGCTCAAAAAAGAAGAAAACACCTGACTAACGTTACCAAATCAAACACATTGATTCATTCCTTAGCTTATTGGGATAGAGTTATTGAAGAAGTGGCGAAGGAATACCCAGATGTGGTGTATAGAAAAATGTACGTAGATAATGCTTCTGCTAGCTTCGTGCTACATCCTGAGTACTTTGACGTTATTCTTACCACCAACATGATTGGGGATATTCTTTCTGATTTAGGTGGTGCCATCATGGGAAGTTTAGGTTTAGGAGGCTCTGGAAATATTAATCCAGAAGGAGATTTCCCTTCAATGTTTGAGCCTATCCATGGTTCTGCTCCAGATATCGCTGGACAAAACATCGCTAACCCAATTGGTCAGTTTTGGTCTGCAGCTTTAATGCTGGAGCATTTAGGAGAAGCGGATGCAGCGGCTGACTTAATGAAAGCCATTCATACGATGACAGCCTCTGGTTTAAAAACCAAAGACTTAGGAGGCAATACCTCTACCCAAGAAATGACCAAAGCAACGATAGCAGCTTTAAACGCATAAATGTTTGACCCTAGCAAATATATTATCCATGACCTCACGCATACGCTTGACGAGAAAATAGCGGGCTATTCAGAGAAACCTGCTCGTACGCTCTCTAAGGATGGATGGAATGCCAAAACGCTGACTATCTATTCTCATGCGGGTACTCACATGGATGCTCCCTTTCATTTTGGTGTAAGTGAGCATACCATCGACCAATATCGTCCAGACGAATTTATGGGTAAGGCATGGATAATTGATGTTTCGGTAACACAGCCAAAACAGTTAATTGTTTTGGAAGATGTTCTCAGTCAGTTAAGTAATTTTCAAAGCGGTGATAGTTTGCTCATCAGAACACTGTGGTCAAAAAAATACGAGGACACCAATTTCAAACCAGACTTACCTAGAATAAATGAAGAACTGGCAAATTGGTGCGTAGAGCATAAAGTAAAGATGCTAGGCGTAGAACCTTTATCTGTAGCAGATGTGGAAGACCTAATCGAAGTCACCAAAATTCATCAAATCCTTTTGGGTGGTTATGTCACCATTATTGAGGGTTTGAATAAGCTAGATAGTATCAAATCGGAAAGTGTTTTTTTAATTGCATTGCCTTTAAAAATCAAAAACGGAGACGGTGCTCCTGCCAGAGTTATCGCTTTTGAAGAAAGATAAATTGAAACAAAACGATATTACATATCATCAACTCACTAAAAGCCTTAAGACTTCTCACTTTTCTTATTCAAAAGAGGAATTGAGTGCTAAAGTTCATGAGGCATTTGATGCCATTATAGTTTTAGACGATGACCCTACGGGTACCCAGACGGTGCATGACATTCCAGTGCTGACAGAATGGTCTAAAACCCTAATAGCAAACGAACTTTTAAACGGTACAAAGCTTTTCTATATTCTGACCAATTCTAGAGCATTAACGGCTCAAAAGGCTAAAATACTTGGTTTAGAAATAGCCAGAAACATAAAGCATGTACAAGACGAGCTTAACAAGAACTGTTTAGTGATTAGTAGGTCAGACAGTACTTTAAGAGGCCATTATCCTTTAGAAATAAACATTTTAAGCCAGGTATTCCAAAAAGAAAGGGGTGTTCATTTTATAGTTCCTGCTTTTTTTGAAGGCGGAAGGTACACCATTGACAATTTTCACTATGTACGCGAGGGTGAACAAATGATACCTGCCGCAAATACCCCCTTTGCTCAGGATAAAGTCTTTGGTTTTAAATCCAGCAACCTTAAAGAATGGATAAAAGAGAAATACAACGCGAAAATAGAAGATTCTCAAATTCACGCCATTTCTTTGGATGAATTACAAAACGTATCAAGTAGCCAAACCATAAAGAAAATTAATCAATTTCAGTCTGGCGATGTTTGTATTATCAATGCGGTCTCTTATGATGACCTTAATCAAGCCATCTATTGCATATTCTCATCCAATGTTTATCCATTCTTTAGGTCTGCGGCCTCATTAATTGCAGCTTTAGCTGGTCAAAAACCTAAACTAATAGCAGGCAAAGACTTGCCTCTAGATTCTAAAAATGGTGGTTTAACTGTTTTGGGCTCTTACGTACCAAAATCCACAAGTCAACTGGCTCATGTTTTAGAAAACGTCAAAATAGTATCTATCGAAGTTGACATCGAAAGGCTTTTGAAAGGAACTGGACCTAGTATTCAGAAATTTGCGGAGCAAGTTGATAGCCTTATCTCTGAAGGTAAAGATGTTATTTTATATACCAGTCGTAAACTGATAAGCTCTTCTGAAAAGGAGAATAATCTGAATATTGGCTCCGTGGTATCTACTTTTTTAACAGACATAGTAGCTGCACTAAAAGTTACCCCAAAGTACGTCATAGGTAAAGGTGGAATTACCTCTAGCGACTTAGCAGTCAAAAGTCTCGGAATAAAACGAGCATTGGTCATGGGGCAAATGATACCTGGCGTGCCCGTTTGGAAGACATTTGAAGGAAGTAAGTTTCCGTACATGCCATTTATAGTTTACCCAGGAAACGTAGGAGATGAATCTGGACTTAGTCAAGTTATTGAAATATTAAAAACGTAAGCATGAAATTTAAAGGAAGGCATTATGTGGTGGTAGGGATGTTTATTTTATCCCTCCTTTTGTACATTGACCGTGTATGCATTTCTGTGGCAAAAGACGCGATAGGTTCAGACCTTGGCTTAAGCGACAAAACCATGGGATGGGTACTTTCTTCCTTTGCTTTAGGCTACGCACTTTTCCAAATTCCATCTGGAAGGCTTGTAGACCGTTTAGGGCCTAGAATAGTTTTGACCAGTATCGTTTCTATTTGGTCTGTCTTTACAGCATTCACGGGAATGGCTTGGAATGCTGTTTCATTATTAACGGTAAGATTCCTATTTGGTGCAGGTGAAGCAGGAGCCTTCCCTAGTATGTCTAGAGCCGTTTTTTCTTGGATGCCTCTAAAAGAAAGAGGCTTGGTTTTAGGGCTTAACTTTTCAGGCTCACGAATTGGAGCTGCATTTGCCCTGCCTTTAGTAGCATGGCTTATCACCTCTTACGGCTGGAGAAACGCCTTTATTATTTTAGGAGTGGTGGGTATCGTTTGGGCCGTATTATGGTGGATGGCCTTCCGCGATTTACCAGAAGAACATGCTAAAATCAGCGATGCTGAAAAAGCCGAAATATTAGCAGGACGTCAGCAGGTAGACGAAACAGTATCGTCAAAAGTACCTTTGTGGGAGCTGCTAAAATCGAAGAATATGAAAATTGCCATCGTGCAGTATTTCAGTAGCAACTTCACTAATTTCTTTGCTTTGACGTGGCTCTTCCCGTATCTAAAAGAAACCTATTCCCTAAACACCATGGAAGCGGGTTGGTATGCCATAGCTCCATTTATAGCCGGTGCATTTGGCAACTGGATAGCCGGTGCCGCCATTGACCGCATTTATTCAAAAGGAAACTGGAACAAGTCGCGTAGCCTACCAGCTATTATAGGTTTTGGAATGGCAGCTGTCGGCTTAATAGGATGTAGTTTCATGACCACTCCCCTTTCGGCCGTTATCATGTTAAGTATTGCCATTTTGGGTGTAGATATGACCATATCTCCATCTTGGGCACTCTGTGTAGACATAGGCAAGAAAAGCTCTGGAGCAGCCTCTGCAACCATGAATATGGCTGGAAACATTGGCTCATTTCTTACCGCTCTTGCTTTTCCATATTTGGCAGCATGGACGGGTTCATCAGATTCTTTCTTTTACATAGCGGCCATTTTAAATGTAATAGCCATGTATCTATGGTCAAAAACCAAAGCAGACCAAGGTTTGGCTTATTAAAGTAATTAAGATTAAATGACACGTTTTAAAGTAGTATGTGTGGGTGCAGGGTATTTTTCAAAATACCACGTAGAAGCTTGGAAGAGAATGCCAGAGGTAGAGCTAGTGGCTATCTGCGACCTAGACATTACGAAGGCTCAGAGCCTCGCCGAACAATTTGACATAAAGCAGGTTTTTTCAACTACAAAGGAGCTTTATGAAAATTTAGCTTTTGATATACTGGATATTATTACGCCTCCTGCCACGCATCTAAACCTGTGTATGGAAGCTTCGGCTAAAGGAAAGCATATCATTTGTCAAAAGCCTTTATCCCCTAGTTTTGCAGAAGCTCAGGAGCTTATTACTGCCATGAATGTTGCTAAGACTAGATTCATGATTCATGAAAACTTTAGGTTTCAACCATGGTATAGAAAAATCAAAGAGCTGTTAGATGAGCAGGCAATTGGTGATGAGCTATTCTCTTTAAACCATAGAATGCGGATGGGAGATGGCTGGTCTGAAAACGCTTATGCTGAAAGGCAACCTTATTTCAGAAGTATGCCAAGGCTGCTTATTCATGAAACGGGTATACACTTTGTAGATGTTTTCCGTTTTCTGTTGGGTGATGTTAAAAGCATTTACTCAAGACTTAGGAAACTTAACAAGCATATTGCTGGCGAAGACTGCGGCTTAATTCTATTTGATTTTGAAAGTGGCTGCCAAGGCGTTTTTGATGGCAATCGTTTTAACGAATCAACAAGTAAAAACCCCAGATACACTTTTGGCGAAATGCTTATTGAAGGAAATGGCGGTTCTATAAGGCTTGAGCTCGATGGTTCCATTTTTATTCAAAAATTGGGTCAAGATGAAATCAAAATTGACTACAAGCATGAGGATAAAAACTTCGCTTCAGACTGTGTATACGCGACACAAAAACATTTCATTGATGCCTTAGTGTCAGGAAAAGAATTTGAAACCAATGCCAAAGACTATTTGAAAAACCTGCAAGTACAAGAAGCCATTTATCTGAGCTCAAAAACGAAACAAGAAATTGATATTTCGTCCAGTCATTTATAAAACCTCATATCAACTATTAATCTTTTTAAAAAGGTGCTAGTCGCCAAATAAATTCAACTCAAGTTAAATATAATTCAAATGAAAAAAACACTTTTAATACTTCTCCTTCCATTCATTATTTTTTCCTGTGCCGACTCCAAAAACAGTACTATTGCTAAGAAGAGTACTAAAGTAAGTATCTCAGGGAATCAATTTCTAATTAATGGTGAACTTACGCATAAGGGCCTCGTATATCAAGACCAAAAAATTGAAGGGTTGCTTTTTAACTCTCGCATGGTGCAAGGAATTTTCAATGACACCAATCCTGAGACAAAAGATAATTTTGTTTACCCAGATACTAAAACATGGGATGCTGACAGAAACACCAATGAGTTTATAGCCGCCATGCCTTCATGGAAAAACCATGGCTTGGATGCATTCACCCTAAACTTACAAGGCGGAAGTCCATTAGGTTACGGAAACAAAGGCTGGATAAACACCGCCTTTGATCCAAAAGGTGAGCTAAAAGCAGATTATATTACCAGACTGGAGCGTATTCTAAACAAGGCTGACGAACTAAACATGGTCGTTATTCTAGGTTACTTCTACTTTGGTCAAGACCAATTTTTAGAAGACGAAGCGGCAGTAATAAATGCCACAGATAATATTACCAAATGGATTTTAGAGCATGGATACACCAATGTTATCATTGAACTTAATAATGAAACGGACATTCAATACGACCACGAAATTTTGCAAACAGCAAGAATTCACGAATTGATAAAACGTGTACAAGACACCGAAATCAATGGACAAAAACTATTGGCAAGTACTTCTTTCTCTGGCGGGAAAGTACCGAGTCAAGAAGTAGCAGATATTGCCGACTTTATTTTAATTCACGGAAATGGAGTGGCAACACAAACCAAAATGCTTGGCTTTATTGAAAATGTAAAGGCTATAGTAAAAACGCCTAAGCCAATCGTGATAAACGAAGACGACCATTTTAACTTTGAGTCTGATACCTGCAATTTTGTTACTGCCACTAAGAACTATGTTTCTTGGGGTTATTTTGATTTCAGAATGGAAAATGAAGGCTTTGAAAACGGTTTCCAAAGTGTACCAGTTGACTGGGCTATTAGCTCAGAAAGAAAGAAATCTTTCTTCAATAAAATGAAAGAAATTACCCAAAAGTAGGTTTACTCTTCCAGTATACAAAAAGGCGATTTAGGTTTTACCTAGGTCGCCTTTCTGCTTATAAGACCTTTATCTAGAGCGACTAACAAGAAGAAAACACTTAACACTCCGTAAAAACTGTTTATGTATACCATTAAACAAGCGATTAAATGTATATTTTGACTCCGTTTGTTATAAAACTTATTCAACATTAATTTATGAAATCACTATCTCTACTATTCTTTTTCCTATTTATAAGCTCTTTAGGCAAGTCTCAGACTTATTCTGTAATAGCGAATATCAATGGAAACAATGAAGTGCCACCTACAGAGACCGAAGGATCGGGTAGTTTGACTGGAACATACGATGCTACCACCAATCAAATTACCATCAATGCCTCCTACGCTAACTTAACAGGAACGCTCACGGCTTCTCATTTGCACAAAGCTGCAGCAGGCATAAATGGCGGTGTTATCATTAATCTTAATCCAACCACCGGAAACTATTCAGGTACCATTGCTGGCACATTTTCGGTGTCAGAATCTGATGAGGCTGATCTTATTGCTGGAAACGTATACATCAATTTACATAGCAGTTCATTTGGCGGTGGTGAAATTAGAGGTCAACTGGCTTTAACGCTACCTCCTCCAGCTGCCAGCAAAGAACTAGAAGTGGCATCTGGCGATTTCTTTATAAAAGATAGCACAAGAGGTGTAATCATGAAATCTCCAAATGGCTCTTGCTTTAGAATACAAGTGAGTGATGCAGGTATTTTAACCGCGACACCATTAGCCTGTCCGTAGGAAAAGTATTTTAAGCAGAATAAATTTATCGTACCTTAACATTCAAAGGTTACAATGATATTTATCCCTAATTTTGCCTTTCAATTTATTTAGAAAATGGGCAATACAGAAAAGGTGAGTCAGGAGCAGGTGGATGAATGTTTGGCAGTTTTACAAAAACTAAATGCCAATACTACACAGATTATTGACATTCCTGAGGATAAACGCCTTGCTCTAATTAAGGCTGCCGGTTTATTTGCACTGCCAGATAAAGAAGAGCTTTCTCGAAGAAAAAAAGAGGCCAAAAAGATTTACAAACAGCGGTCAAAACAAAAAGACAAGGAAGCAAGAAAGACCACTGGAATACGCTCGGCTAGGGAAGCCAGTATTTTCACGGCTCCTACCATGGTAGCCCTAACGGGTAAAGAAACGCAGCAAGTAAAATTAGATTCTCCCAGACAATGCTACGTTTGCAAAGAGTCATTTGACGTTCTTCATCACTTTTACGACACCATGTGCCCTGACTGCGGCGATTTCAACTATGCCAAACGTTTTCAAACGGCAGACCTTACTGGGCAATTTGCTTTAGTCACAGGCTCTAGACTAAAAATAGGGTATCACATCACGCTTATTATGCTTCGTGCTGGTGCCACTGTGATAGCCACAACCCGTTTTCCTGTAGACTCTGCCATACGTTTTGCTAAAGAACCTGATTTTGCGGAATGGGGTGACCGTTTGAAAATTCATGGCCTAGACCTTAGACATATTCCTAGCGTGGAGATATTCTGTAATTTCATAGAACAGCGTTATCCTAGATTAGATATTCTGATTAACAATGCGGCTCAAACGGTAAGAAGACCAGCAGGTTTTTACCATCACATGATGGCCAATGAGCTTTTGCCAACAGATAAATTACCGCTTTTGGCTCAGAAACTACTATCAGACCATATATCTTGCCTAAGCGAACTAAGAACATTGAGCAGTAGCTTCTCTGACAAAGAACAAAAGAATTTGCCCGTAAGTTGGCATGGAAAACAACTCGGTATAGGCCTAAGTGCTTCCGCTCAGCTTTCGCAAATTCCGTATAGTATTGATGATTCCTTGCCAACGGATGAAGTTTTCCCTGTGGGGCAATTAGATGCCGATTTACAGCAGGTAGACCTAAGAAAAACAAATAGCTGGCGACTGAAACTCGGTGAAATTCATACCAACGAAATGTTGGAAGTTCAGTTGGTTAATTCTGTAGCTCCCTTTGTGCTTTGCAACCGTTTGGTCAATATCATGAAAAAAGAAAATACAGGCATGAAACATATTATCAATGTATCTGCCATGGAAGGTAAATTCCACAAATGGCATAAGGAAGATAGGCACCCACATACCAATATGGCCAAAGCGGCATTGAACATGATGACGCTTACTTCTTCTTCCGATTTTGCCAAATACGGCATCTATACCAATGCGGTAGATACGGGGTGGGTAACAGATGAAGACCCTGCTTTACTCGCAAAAAGAAAACAAGAACTGCATGATTTTCAACCTCCATTAGACATTGTAGACGGAGCCGCCAGAGTGCTGGACCCTCTCTTTGACGGTATTAATACAGGCAAGCATTGGTGTGGCAAATTCCTGAAAGATTATAAGCCTACGGACTGGTAATAGACAGAATACGTTGCCATCATAACTGAAATACCTTATTCAGCATATTTCAAATAGTCCAATCTCTTTAGAAAGTTGATCTGATTTAGGATTTTATTCTCTAATTTCCCTAGATTTCTTACTTAGAATAAAAAGAGCTATTTATATGCCTATAAAACTTTCTCTTTTTGCTTGTCTTGTCTTCTTTAATCTAACTGCTCTTGGACAAGTCAGTACGGAGTTAATTGACCAAAGTCAGGTATATGCTATTCATCCTACCGAAGAAGGGAAAATCTATTACATTACCCGATTAGAAAAAAGGATTTTTAAAAAATATAAAATCACAGCGTCCTTAAACCTTTTTGATGGGTACCATTCTTACGAACTTATAAACTTACCTGGTTCATTCCCTTCCTCGGTTCGTTTTACTATATATCCGTACAAAAAAAACAAACTGCTAATTTTCCATCCCGCCATTTCTAAAGAAGGAATTATAAACCTCTACATCTATGATATACTAACGAATTCCCTTAGTGAAGTAGGAGAAAAAACGATGGATATCAATGCCATTCATCCTTCAAGCCAAGGCCTTTTTTCGATTGGTAATTCAGAATCAGGTAAGACAAGTTTTTATGAATACCGTGATGGTCAACAGCATTTGTTGTTTGAAAAAACAGGTCGATATCAAAACATAGCACAGGCCAACGGACTTATTTACACTTTCAAAAACAAAAACGGTTTAGAGGTTTTTGACCTAATGGGAAAAAAGGTCAGAGAATTCAATAGTAGCAATATTCAAGTAGATGCACATCGCTATCAAATGCCGGATTTCTTTTTTGAAACAAAAGAAATTGTGGAAGGCAAACTGGTTATAAACTTTGAACATATTATTCCTTCTATACAAGTTCTAAATACAGAAACAGGGGATTTTGGAGCATTTAATGCTTCTCTAGGCGAAAATTATGGGCAATGGTACTCCGATAATCATGGAAACTCCGTTGTTCGTCAAACCGTAGGAAAAAACGCTTGTGACAATGACTTAACCTTCTATTTCAAATCAGAGAAAGGTAGATGTGTAGAACATAAACTGCCAAATACTCCGCTTTCATTAGCCTCTACGGACTTTGATAAAAATGTCTGGATAGGCCATGAAGGTGGCCTTTTCAAAGTTAGTTTTAAGAATAACTACGTTACAACTTTATTACGAGGTGCCAGTTTAAGAGCTATTTACCCACTAAACGACCAAGAAGTTTTGGTGGGCTCTGAGCATGATGGCCTTTTTCTTATTGACCGCCAAACGGGAAAAGCTAAGGCGTTTCTGGAGGAATTCAAGGAAGATGATATCTTCACACAGAACAGAGGCTTTTACAAAGACCAAAAAGAAAACATTTGGATTAGTAGTTTAAAGGGGTTTACAATATTCTCTGATGGATTTAAAAGTAAAGAAAGCATACCATTAGAGAACTTACGGAATGCATTCCGTATGGCAAATAAGTCTATTATAGCGGTTATTGATAAAAACTATTTGCTTAGTATAAACCCAATTAGTAGGACAAGAAAAGGCACCAGTGTTTATCCTTCATACGGCTATATTCAAAGCCAGATTACACTAAAAGATGAAAACAAAGCTTTACTTTTTGGCGATGGTGGTTTTTTGTTATACGATGATGTGGCTGGTTCCATAAGCATTATAGACACTACTACTAAAGACGTAATTTCTGGATATAAAGAAAGTGATGATATATTCTGGTTTGGGTATGAAAACGGAAAACTTAGCCAGAATAAATGGAATGGGGAGGATTTAAAAGAACTGGAGGCCTATAACTTAAATAGTGGAGTAGCCACCATCACACCGTCACCAGATGGTAAACTTTGGATTGCCACTTTCGAAGGTGTTGCAGTTTTTAACCCCATCACAAAAGGTTTTAGCTTTCTGGATAAATCCAGTTTAAGTCACCCAGAAAGTAACCGATTTTCATCTTTTTACGATGAGGCCTACCACAAAATGTACATTGGAACGGTGGACGGATTAAGTATTATTCAAACTGATAAATTTGAAAGCCAGAATTCAGCCTTTCAGTTGTTTTTCAGCAATATTTCACAAAGTCAAAAAGACCAAGAGGAATATGCAGAATCAAGTGCGTACTTTGAAGATAATATTAACCTAGAAATACCAGCACAACGAAGGTATTTGAGACTTCGGTATTCGGCCAGCTCAGCTGTAAACAATAAAAATCTGAATTATTTTTATCGAATAAATAATGGCTCATGGATAGACAATGGAAAACAAAACGAGCTATTATTCCCTTTTCTTGAATCTGGAAAGCATGAAATAGAGATATATGCCGAAAACTCCGAAAACACTAAAAGCTCAAATATCCTTAAAGCTAGCATTAACGTAGATTCCTTTTATTATCAAAAATGGTGGTTTATTTTGATACTAGTTTTGATTGCTATCAGCGTTATATACTATTGGTACAAAAGAATAAAAACGGAAAATAAAAGGCTAGAAATTACGGTAGCAGAACGTACAGATGAACTAAAAAAAGACAAAGAGACCATTGAAAGCCAAGCCCTGAAACTTAGCGAATTAGATGAGTTAAAAAATCAGTTTTTTGCCAACATTTCTCATGAGCTTCGCACGCCATTAACCCTTATTATATCCCCGCTGGAAAGACTATTGAAATCAAAAATCCCGGAAAAGGACATCCCAAAGCATTTGACCCTCATGCATGAGAATGGTCTAATCCTAAAAGACAGGATTGCGGAAATGCTGGAACTTAGCCGATTAACAGCCAACAAAGTTAAACTTAGTCGTCAAACTGTCTTTTTACCAGAATTACTAAAAAAGAATAGCCGAATATTCATTCCGCTAGCAGAAAAAAAGAACATTGATTATCAAATAGAAATAGATGTACCCGAGGTTTACTTAAAAATAGACGAACGGCGACTTGGCAAAATCATTCAGAACCTGCTATCCAATGCACTTAAATTTGCACCAGAATATGGACTCGTGAGATTTAAAGCAACTTTAAAGGATTCGGAACTACGTTTTTCGGTTAAGGATAACGGTATAGGGATAAGTGACGAAAATCAAGAGAAAATATTTGACCGTTTTTATCAAGTAAAACAAGACAACACCATGGCTAATCCTGGAACAGGAATAGGCCTAACCATGGTAAAAGAGTATTTAGATTTGATGAATGGGCAACTATACATAGAAAGTGAGGAAGGAAAAGGAAGTTTTTTTGAAGTTCTATTAAATGTTGAACTTACTGATTTTGAAAAGTTTGAAACCTTAGAGGAGAAACATTCTCAAAACTCTCTTGAAGAAACTCCACAACATGTAAAGAACCAGTCAAAACCGAATTTACTATTGGTGGAAGACAATCCTCAACTTAGAGCTTATGTAAAAAGCATTCTAGAAAAAGAGTATCAAATCATCGAGGCTGAAAACGGAGCAAAAGCTATTAAAATTCTGGAAAAGAATGTCCAGGTAGATTGTATTTTGTCAGATATCATGATGCCAGAGTTAGACGGTGTTGGACTGTTAAACCACGTAAGAAAAGACCCTAAGCTGCGTATCATTCCATTTGTCTTTCTTACTGCCAAGCATAATGAGCAAAGCAAGCTAGAAGCTTTCCGTATAGGTGTAGACGACTACTTGACTAAACCCTTTGACGAAGACGAGCTCGTTTTTAGATTACGAGCTGTTTATAAAAACTATTTAAACCGCTTAGCTGCTCACAAAGAAGATGAAAGCCAAGAGCCTGACTCTACCTTTGATTTTGCCCAAAACTTGGAATTCTTGGTTAAAACTCATTTAGGTAACGTAGAGTTTTCAACCACATTCTTGGCAGAAAAAATGAATTTAAGTCGAAGACATTTTATACGATTAGTAAAAAAAGAGATTGGTCTAAATCCACAAGAATACATTTCAGAGATACGCCTAAACGTGGCTCGACAACTGCTAGAAACCGAGAGTTTGCAATTGGAAGATGTAGTTCAAAAAGTGGGATTCCGTGAAGTAAGGTACTTCAAGAAACTTTATTTTAACCGATTTGGCACAAAGCTAAATTGAATCCGCCCCTCCTCAAGCACACCTTATCTAACTCACTACTAACTAGTTAAACCAACTGTCACAAATTTCCGGAGAAATGTCACATTTGTCCCACAGTTTTTCTATTGCCTCCTGCATAGCCCTACTACCTTTAATCTATATCAAAAACGATATTTAGAAAACGAGACGACTTAACCAATAAAGTCAAACCATTTTCTTTCATAATTCTGTAAAATGGGTTGCATCGAGATTGATATAGGAATTATATAGCCATGAATAAAACATTTACTTCTTAAACTATAGGAAAACCTATAGTCAAGTCTAGCTGATTGTTTTAGTCATATTCAAAAAAGACTTTTTTTTCAATAATAAAACTAAAAGAATCATGACAGGACATCTTGGAGAAATCAAAATAGTAGCTTTTAACTTTATCCCTACTAACTATGTGTTGTGTGATGGAAGAAGATTAAAGAAAACAAGTAATCATCAACTACACCTTATTGTAGGTGACAAATACACTTATGACAATAGCGATGATACTACCTTTGCCATACCTGATTTAAGAAATCGTTTTGTACTTCAACCTGAAACTAGTAACGGGTTGGGAGTAAAAAAGGGGGCTGATGAAATTGTTTTGTCTATGGAACAAATGCCAGAACACAACCATAATGTGTCATTAGAAGTAGACAATATAAGTGGAGGCAGTGAGCCCGTTATTTTGCCCAAAGGTGCTTTTCTGAATAATCAAGCTGGTGTTTTTAGTACAGAACCTTCTACGGATACCTTTTTGGCTGGTATCTCTCAAAACAATGTAGGAAATTCTGAGCCTGTAAAAATAAAAAATGCACATGTGAAAATGGTATATGCCATGTGTATTCAAAATGACCCTAATGAAGGTACTATTGGCGAAATTAAAATCTGGCCTAATGACAAAACAGATGGCAGCCTTGGTGCAATACCTAATGGCTGGAGACTCTGTAATGGAGATTTATTGGCAAGTTCCCAAAATTCAGCTTTGTATAGTATAATTGGCTACCATTATGGAGGAAGTATAGCTAGAAACGAATTCAAACTACCAGATTTCAGAAACCATTTTGCTACTGGAGTATTAAACTCTGAAAAAGTAGGTGCAACTGGCGGTAAAACCAACATTAGATTAGATAAAAATAATTTACCTCCACATAATCATTCTGTAAAATTAGGTGTAAATAATAATACAGATAGTACTCCCCACACACAATTACCTAACAATGCATTTATAAATAGTAATGCTGGACCATTTAGCGAGGAAGTTTCTGCTTTAGCCACTCTGGGAGGAATCTCTCAAGAAGACAAAGGGAGTTATGAAGATATTGATGTTACAAATTCTTCTTTAGGGCTAAATTACATTATTTGTACGGAAGGCATTTTCCCATCTGCAGGAAGGAACGGAGGTGGAGAGGGTGTATTAGGTGAAATTATATTATTCGCGGGGTTCCGAGCTCCATTTTCAAACTACACTTTATGTAGCGGGCAGAAAATAAGTATTTCGTCAAATCAGGCTTTGTTTAGTTTATTAGGCACCTCTTATGGCGGAAACGGAAGTTCAAATTTTGATTTACCTGATTTAAGAAATAAAATACCACTTTGTGTTTCTAAGCTTGTTGAAGTAGGTAAATCTGGCGGAGCTAATGCTATAAAACTAACTTCTGAAAACTTGCCTGCACATAATCATAATGTGCAATTAGCAGCTAACCATGGGGCAGATGGTAGAAGAGTAAATATTTCAGATGGTATTCTAAATAAAGATGCAGGTATGTTTAGTACCAAAGAATCTGAAAACACCTATTTAGCAGGTATAAAAGAGCATGAATTTGTGGGCGAAGAAATTGATATTCGAAACCCTTTTCTAGGTATCAATTATCTCATTTGTATCAATGGTACTTTCCCAATAAGACCTACCCACTAAAAGACAGCATACTTCAATAATTCTGGTACAGAACTTTAATAATTCTTAAAATGAAAAAAGTAATACTGAGTTTACTTTTAAGCATAATTTTTTATACCGCTAATGCCCAAAAAGTGGCCATTATCGGGGCAAAACACTTAAATAGCACTGAAGATGGTGTTTCAATTCTAGCCTTAGATGATTTGGCTATAGGAGAGGTTTACTATTTTACAGATAATAATTATGATAATACATCGGACAAGTTTGTCTATGAATCAGACGGTGGTGGCAGTCCAATAAAAGAGTCTGTAGTGAAAATTACGGTTACAACTGCTATTCCAAAGGGAAGTGTTATCTATTTCAAAGAATCAGCACCGAGTTCCAGTAATGTTTTTACAGCATCTGTTACTCCTAGTTCTGGTGCTGTTACAGCGGTACATGTTGGAAGTAGTGGCTCCTACTCTTTAGGCAAATTTGGAGAGTCTATATACGTTTATACTGATAATAATGAAGACCCTGCTGATGGTGTTACGGAGATTCATGGTGCTTTTTTCGCGGGAACTTTAACAAGCACTAACCTAAGTGGTGGCCCTATGCCCGCCTCAGAAAACCCTAGCCCAGATTTTGCAAATGCTATAGTGGTACATAATTTCCCTCAACAAAATTATACTGTTTCGCCATATGATGACGGACTAAATAGAGTAGAATATAAAACCTCCGTTTTAGACAGAACAGATGTAACAAAAGTAGATTTAGAAAACTCTAGCAACTATGTTATGTTTGGCAGTGACCAAGATTTATCCACCACCAAATTTACAAACTTTAATCTTGTAGGCTCAAAACCTGTTGTTACACTTACCCGAAATTTAAGCCAGTTAAATGAAAACAGCTCCAGTAATTTCACATATACATTTGAAGTAGATGTAGCACCCACAAGTAATTTAGTTGTCAATTTTTCAGTAAATGGAAGTTTAGCAAACGGCATTGCAAATTTCGGTACAGACTATACCCAAACAGGAGCTACCTCAATGAACTCCACATCTGGCACCGTAACTATTTCGTCTGGAACCACGTCAAAAAGCATAGTCATAAATCCCACAGGAGATTTTGTTTTAGAACCTGATGAAACACTTCAACTGAGCATTACTTCTGGCTCAGAATATACGGCTGGTAGTCCAAGTGTAGCAAGCTCTATTATTAAGAATGATGATGTATTAACAGTGGTACCTGATGTTGCCATTACAGGCACCAGACATTATACAGACAATGAAGATGGTGTTAGCGAATTCTCTTTTACAGCCTTAAAAGGTTTATCGGCGGGAGCTTCGTATGTATTCTCTAGCAATCCCTTTAACAAAAGTACGCTACTCTTTTCCAATGTTTCCACCTACCCGTCAGAATTAAAATGGACAGTTCCTACAGGAGGCATAGCACGTGGTGATGTGATTGTGGTTAAAAAAACCGCTCACAATACATTTACAGTAACTAGAAATGGTTCTGCTACATCGGCTGGAACAGTAATAAAATTAAGCCCTTCAAAGAACTTTTATATTTCTCAATATGAAGGCTTTTTCAGAGCTCATACTGATACAGATGACAATCCATATAATGGCATTACGGCTATACATAGTCAGATTTTCACATATTCATCACCCAATTTTGGTGGAAATATGCCAGCTTCCTTAGACCTATCAACACTATACCCTGGGTCGGTTTTGGTAGATGGATTTCCCAATACTTCACCGCAAAGGTTAGAATACAAACCTACTTTAAGACCAGCCACTACGGTAGACCAAGCCGGTTTTGAAAATCCAGCAAATTGGTTGTATGCAGAAGCAATGCAAGATTTATCTCCTGTGCCCTTTAATAATATTATTGTTAGCGAAGGCTCTGCAAATCCAAAAGCTACAGTAACAATTTCTTCTGCTTCCATTTTAGAAGATTCAGAAACATCTGTTTATACATTTAGTTTAGATGAGACGGCCACTTCTCATATTACAATAAACTTTTCAGTAGCAGGTACTGCCACATTTCCTTCAGATTATACCGTTTCTGGTGCCAATTCTTATACTACATCAGTGGGCAGCATTACCATTCCCAATGGAGCCTCTTCAGCACAATTAACCATAAATCCAGAAGCTGATGACATCTTAGAAAAAACCGAAAATATTTTAATAAGCATTACTTCAGGTATTGCTTACGACGGTGGTTCTCCTGGAAATGCAAGTGTAAATATTTTGAATGATGATACTAATAATGCCACGTCAAAACTAGCCATCATAGGCATTAATCACTTAAGCCCCGCCAGCATGTCTTTGGTGGCTATGGATAATATTCCGGCCAATTCAACATTCTACTTTTTAAGAAATCAGTTTGACAAGAGTAGCCTTACTTTTGAAAGCGGCGGAAAATACAAACTGGTTACCCCTAATACTTGTATTCTTAAAGGAACTGTATTAACTATTACTGGTGGCTTGAATGGGCCTTTAACTGTAAATTGTAACAATACTTCTGACCTCCCTGAATGCGGTACAGCTACTATAATTGGTAGTGGAAATGTCTTTGATTTTTTAGATATCGGTACGCGTTACCATGTATATCAAGATGATGATGAAGACCAAACAAATGGCATTACACAAATTCATGCCGTTTTTAATACTGGTGGCACATACCCATCTAATCATACAGGAGGATTTTTAACATCTGAAGAGAATCCTAAGTCTGTCTATAGTAATGCCGTAGTGGTGGATGGTTTTCCGGCTGTTGCACCAAACCGTACCGAATTTGATGCTAGCAAAAGGAATATTAACATTTCAAGTAGTGCAGTAGAGAATATCTCAAATTACTTGCATGCACAGTCAAATGCGACCTTAAGTTTTACAAATTTTAATGCTCAAAATATTATTTATGTAGACTCGGCTGTAGTGGGTGGATTAGCAGATGGAACCTCATGGATAAATGCATATTCAAATATTCAATCCGTCTTAGAAACTTTTCAGTCAGACTGTGCTAACTATCAAGTTTGGGTGGCCAAAGGAACCTATTATCCTACCTCAGGTTCCGACCAAGCCATTTCTTTCGAACTCAAAAACAACTTGGCTATTTATGGAGGTTTTGAAGGTACTGAAACTGCCCTTTCTCAAAGAAATATCACAAACTATCCTACCATATTAAGTGGTGATTTGGGTACTATAAACGATAATTCAGACAATAGTTACCATGTAGTTAAAAGTGAAAACATACTCCAAACCGCTATTTTAGACGGCTTCATTGTTAAGAATGGAAATGCACAAACCGCCGCAATTATTACCAGTGGTGGCGGAATATTAGGACTAAACTCTAAGGCTATTATTCAAAATTGTACCGTCGAATCTAATTCGGCTGTTAGCGGAGCGGGAATATTTTTAAGCAGTGCCAGTCGCTCCAAGATTATCAATTGCATTTTTAAAAATAATGCTGCTTTAACGGATGGTGGTGGAGTAGCTGGCTCCAATAATTCTTGCTCATTTACCAATTGTCTTTTTGTCAATAACACAGCTGGTACCAATGGCGGAGCTATTCATAGCTCAAACAGCAATATGGCCTTTGTGAACAGCACTTTTAGTAAAAATAATGGGACTTTAGGAGACGCTGTTTATGTAGATGGTACTTCGCCCACCATTACAAATTCTATTTTTTGGAACAATCTCAATACTTCAGCCTCTGATATTTATCCTACAAGTGGACTTAATGTTTCCTATTCTATTATTGAAAACGGATATACGGGCACTGGAAACCTTAATCAAAACCCTTTATTTATAAATGCGGACAATAATTTTGGTTTGCAGGCAATTTCAGTAGCAATTGATGCGGGGCTAAATACAGCTATCCCCGATGGTATAAATGAAGATTTAATTGGCTCTGATAGACTAATTGGATGCTTCCTAGATATGGGAGCTTATGAATATATCAACCTAGATTATAACCCATTGTTAGTTTCTACCACAAATGACAATGGCTGTGGCTCGCTAAGATTTGCTGTAGAAAATGCCTTCTCTGGCGACACTATTCGTTTCTCCCCTACCATCGATGGCGATACTATTAAGCTTACTACTGGGCACATTTTGATTGATAAAAATTTGGTCATAATTGGAAACGATATAAGCAGTACAATTATTGACGGACAAATAAATAGTAATATTTTTAGAATTAAAACCGCTAAAAGTGTCATCATGGAAGGTATCAGGATTCAAAACGGAATAGCACACGGGGAGTCTGGTGGTGGAATTATTAATTACGGTAATCTGGTTTTTAGAAATTCTAAAATTATTAATTGTCAAGCGAATGTATCTGGCGGCGGTATATTAAATACGGGAAATCTGCAAGTCTTAAGAAGCACAATTTCAGGGAATAAAACTGACATCACGGGTGGTGGGGTTTTCCACTTTAGGGGAAGCCTAGTATTAAAACAATCTTCAATAACAGGGAATATTGCATATATAGGTGGTGGTTCTTCTTCAGGTTTAATTGGCGGGGGACTTCATTTACAAAATTCTAATGTTTCAATTGAAAGTTGCGTAATAAGTGGAAATAGAGCACAAGAGGGTGGCGGAATTTATGCTGCTAATGGTTTTAACTTAAAGAATAGCATTGTTGCGGGTAATTATTCTGATTTCGGTCCAGACATATCTACATTTAATGTATCTGGCTTAACAAGTGCTTACAGCCTGATAGGTAGTGATGAAGGAAATGGAGTACAAAATGGAGTAAATGGTAATTTAGTAGGAACAACTAGTGCACCATTAAGTGCAGAGTTTGTATCAAATGTGCCATCTACAACCACTACGAGTTCTACTATTTTAGGTGATTTACGTCTACAAGCCTGCTCACCTGCCATAAATGCAGCTTTAGCAGATACTATTGGCCTTAATCTTGGGAACAAAGATTTGGCAGGTAATCCACGGGTTTTTGAAAACAGATTAGATATAGGAGCCTATGAGTATCAAAGCATACTTCCAAACCCTCTGTTAGTTTACAATACGAAGGATGATGGCTGCGGTTCACTACGGTATGTAGTAGCAAACGCCAGCCCGGGTGATACCATCCGTTTTGATAATGTAATTGACATGGATTCCATAAAATTGACCTCTGGGCAGATTTTAATAAACAAAAATCTTGTCATTCTGGGTAACGGGATGGAAAACACCATTATTGATGGGCAAGCCAATGACAGGGTTTTTGAGATAACGTCCACCAAAAATGTATTAATTGCAGGCCTACTTATTCAAAATGGGAAGGCTAAAATAGTTGGGAACCAGTCCAAGGGTGGAGGTATTTATAATAGTGGACACTTGAGTTTAATAGAAGTGGCATTAACAAATAATGCTGTTCCTGCCACAACACAAGGTAGCGGTGGTGCCATTTATAGCACAGCGGGTAGTCTTATATTAAAATCAGTACACGTAAGAGGTAACAGCATCGAAAATCAGGCTTATATAGGATATGGTGGAGCCATACTGATAAAAAACTGCCAGACTGAAATCACTAATTCAATCATTTCTGGCAACAAGTCTGGCAATGGTTCTGGCAATGGTTCTGGTGGAGCAATATACATATATGAATCCGATGTCAAAATATACAATAGCACTATTAGTGGTAATGAGGCCAGTACTGGCGGAGGAATAGCCGTTTTTTATAATGCAAATGTAGATTTACGTAATAGTATAGTTGCCCAAAATAAAAGTTTCACCAGCGGGAATGACATTTATATCATAAATAATAATCCGAGTGTATTTTCAGGGGAGTATAATCTAATCAATGAGATTGTTGGAAATCATACGCTAACAAACACACTTAATGTGAATCCGTTTTTTGTAGAAAATGTTTCTTCGGCCCCGTCAAACTTAGGAGACTTTAGACTACAGTTTTGTTCAGAGGCTGTTAATTCTGGTACGGCAGACACCACAGGTCTTAACTTAGGTTTGGTAGATATTGCCGGAAACACCAGAGTCTATAATAATAGAATAGACATCGGAGCTTTTGAGCTTCAGTCAGTACCTGTTTTTGAACCTTTATTGGTAATCAATACTAATGACAATGGCTGCGGTTCGCTACGGTTAGCAGTAGAAAATGCTGTCGCAGGAGATACCATACGTTTTGATAATATAATTGATGGAGATACCATCAAACTTACTACTGGTCAGATATTAATAGACAAAGATTTAGTGTTTCTCGGAAATGGGAGACAAAATACAATAATAGATGGGCAGGCGAATGACAGGGTTTTTGAAATTGGTTTGGGAAAAGCGGTTTACATTCAAAAGCTAAGCATCCAAAATGGCGGTGGAACGAATAAAGGTGGAGGTATTTATAATTCTGGGAGTTTATACCTTACGAGTGTTGCAATTTTGAATAACCACGTCGCGTCAGCCGCATCTTGTTGGGGCGGAGGGATTTCTAATAATGGAACGCCTGCTTTCCTCTCAATAGTTAATTGTAAAATCAGTGGAAACAGATCTGAAGCCTTATCTGGTTCGTTAGCTTATGGCGGAGGCATTTATAATGTTTTGGGAGAGCTAATAATTAAAAACAGCCTTATAAGTGGTAATTTAGTAGGAAGCACTAATTCTACGTCATCTTATGGCGGAGGAATAAATAATAGATTAGGTACACTTACCATTTATAATTCTACTATTACAGGAAACCAGGCAGTTAACCGAGAAGACCCCTCCGCAACTTGGGCGGAAGGAGGAGGTATTTTCATGAACGGCGGAACTACTAGTTTAACTAATACCATTGTCTCCAAGAATGATGCTGATGACCTTTTTGGAAATGATGTGTATATATATGACGGCACCTTTACAGATAATGGTGGAAATTTAGTTTTTGACCCAGATGGTGGACATAACATTACCGACGGAAATAACTTAGACCCACTCTTTGTTCAAAATGTACCAACCGCACCATCCACAGAAGGAAATTTAAGGCTCCAACCCTGCTCACCAGCTATAAATACCGGAAAATTAGACACTATGGGGCTTGCTTTAGGCCTTTTAGATTTGGACGGAAACGTGCGTGTATTTGAAGATAGAATTGATGTAGGAGCCTACGAATTTCAAGAAAAACAATTGGTTTTCAGAAACCCAATAGCCGCCGAATTTAACAATATCTATGCTTGCGAGAACGGAAGCCTAAAATTAAGTTCAGGAATAAGCAGTAGTACTTTCACCTACCAATGGCAGCTTAGCACAGGTGGTACATTCGCAGACTTAACGGAATCAACACCATATAGCCATGTAACAAATGATAGCCTGTCTATTAATCCTTCATCGGTTTCATTGGACGGTTACCAATACCGAGCTATGATTTCTAATGGTTGCAAAACCATTATTTCTGATACCTTCACACTAAAGGTGGATGCAACACCATTTATAAGTTTGCAACCTGTAAGTCAAATTATTTGCCCAAATAATGAGGCCATTTTGGAAGTGGATGTCAATGGTGCTGGAATTTCATTCCAATGGCAAATTGACAATGGCAGTGGTTTTGTGAATGTGAGTGGTACAGAATATTTTGGTCAAAACAGCAAAAAACTCATCATCAGTAATTTTAATTATGCAAAAAGTGGCAAAGCTTTTAGATGTTTGGTTTATACCCCTTGTTTCCAAATTCCATCAGACCCAGCCACCATCACTATCAATACCGATGTCACGATTTTAGCTCAACCCATGGGTCAAACCGTTTGTGAATTTGGTACAGCCCAATTCATTGCTCAAGCAGTTAAATTAACACCAGGAGTTCTGAATTATCAATGGCAAAGAAAGGCAGAATTAGGCGTTTGGATTGATATAAATACAGGGGGCAGATACCTTGTAAACGACTCCCTCCTACTCATCAATAATGCACCTGCCAGCTGGAATAATTACGAGTACCGCTGTTTAATAAACGACTATTGCCAAACAGTTCCTAAAACCTTAAATGTAATTCCTGTAGCTCATGTCACTCAAAATCCAGTCAATCAGCAAATATGTGTGGGCAATAACGCAAACTTCAGTATTCAGGCAGCAGGTGAAGGGCTTACTTATCGTTGGCAAGTAAACAGCGGTTCTGGTTTTACAAACCTGACAGATGGAGGGGTTTATCAAGGAGCTACTTCGGCAAACTTGAGTTTAAACTTCCCATCTGCTGCTGTCAATAATTATCAATACCGCTGTGTAGTCTCAGGTAGCTCTTCGTGCGATATCGTGGCAGACACATCGGCAGTTGCTAGCATTAGTATAGGCGTTTCCGCAGAGGCACAATCCATCGTATATCATTCTCCTATCATCACTGATGATGGTGTAACACAGGCAGTTGGCTACATTTTGGGACTCAATGATATTTTAGCACCAAATGGAAAAGCAGAATATCGAGCAGGAAATGCCATCATACTTAACCCTGGATTTGAGGTAGAGGCAGGAGCAGTTTTCTCAGCTAAGATTATAAATCCTTGTCAAGTACTTAGTACAAGCTCAGTAATTGAATCAAGCGTTCCAAAAGAGAAGGTAAAGTAACAATAACTCTTTCCTGAGCTCCAAATCAAACTTAGTTTTACTAAAGTAAAGCATCTACTTATCTCAAATATTAAAAAGATGGGTAGATGTTTTTGCTCTTTCACAAGCTGTCAAAATCCATCTCCCTATTTTCCACCAGCTTTCTAGAGGACATGATTAGAATACTGCAAAAGACAAAAGTATTATCAATGATGTTTCATTTAAAAAATGTAATAGTAAACGGCAATAAATAGACTGATAGGACTAGCTATGCTAGTCCTTATTTTCCTTCAAAACTTCCCAATTGAAAGGTATAATTCGCTAAATTTACCTACCCTTCCGTATGTGGACGCTGAAAATATTTTAGCTAAATGTATGGTTCTATTGAACTAACCCAAAACGTAAAGCCTCAATGAAGTCAATTTTCTACTGCCTACTTTTCATTTCTTTATTGACCATTTCTTGTCAAAATCAATCAACAGAAAGCAGTGTCTCACTTTTTGATGGTGAAACGTTTAATGGTTGGGAAGGCGACACATTGAACACTTGGCGAATAGAAGACGGGATAATTATTGGTGGCAGCCTAAATGAAACCGTTCCTCATAATGACTTTTTGTGTACCACAAAGGCGTATGACAATTTCCACCTAAAGCTTAAAATAAAACTTACTGGAAGCGAAGGCTTCGTCAACTCAGGAATTCAGTTTAGAAGCGAAAGACTAAAAGAGCCAGCCTATGAAATGACTGGCTATCAGGCAGACTGGGGTGACAAATATTGGGCCGGCCTCTACGACGAATCTAGAAGGAATGTAACACTCATAGCTCCAGATTCTATCGAAGTGCTCACTTGGATAAAATTAAACGACTGGAACGACTACGAGATAAAAGCAGAAGGCAAAAGAATCAGACTATACATCAATGGTCACCAATCCATAGATTACGCCGAAGAAGACGAAAGCATTCCGCAGTCAGGCTTAATAGGTTTACAGATTCATGGAGGAGCTAAAGCCGAGGCCGCATTTAAGGATATTTCTATTGAAGCATTATGATTAAGTGAATCACACAGAATTCTTATGTTTCTTGAGACCAAATGACGTCATATAAAATCTTGAAAATATCGCCTGGAAAATGGCAATTATACCGCTATTTTTCAATCCAATTTTCCAGATCTTTTCTTAAAAAAATATCATATTCTTCTAAGCTTTCTACATAAATATAATTTTGCTTAAAATAAGGGTAGACATTTTTTAATTTGGCCATGGCCGTTAAGGTGTAATCATAATAGCTTTCTCTCCTATTATTTTCAACCAAGAAAAATTCAGGTCTATTTCTTACTAAATCTAAATAATATATATTCTCACTAAAAACTGTGGCATCTTGCGTTTGGTTACCAAATAACCTTTCAGGAACATTTTGATGGACAGCTTGATAAAAACCTGTTTCTACATGCAGCCGTGGTCGCCATCCAAATACAACCATCTTGGGGGTTTCAGGGCTTTTATTTCCAATGTATATTAATCTTTTTGAAAGTTCACTTTTATATATAGGCTGATATTTAAAGTCTATGTTTTCCGAATTTTGTTTAGTCGTTTCGAATGTATACCAAATTTGTATGAAGAAATAAAATACGGAGCAAATTAGAAAGCAATAGATATAGTTAGCTGTTTTTAAAACATTCTTATCGAGCCCATTAAACAGTAAAGCAATACCAAAAATAAAAGGAAGTATTAATATAGAATAGTAATGTCCATTAGCCATCCCTGGTTTTGAGACCGCATAAACCGAAGCCATCGTTATGAGAAAAAAGAAAATTTCTAATTCAGTAATTCTTCGTTTATAAACAACTTTACCCGTATTAATAAGCACTATCACTCCAAAGATGTATTTGAAATAATACCCCATTATAGCACCAGTGCTGGATCTAGATAAGAAGGAAAAATAAATGTTTTTCCAAATAGAAGCTGGTTTTCCGTAGGAAAAATTAGTCACTATATAAAACTGAAAGAAATTATTTATTTGATCATAATACCAGAGATATACCAGGAGTATAATCGATGGCAAAATTCCCCAGAAGGAAAACCATAGAAGTTTTTTATATGAAAACTTCTCATTTTTGAAGAGGTAGAGATAGAAACTAAAAAACACCAAAATTAAGGCAATTGGCACCACTTGTAGCTTAGTATATGGAACCAATCCCATTAAGAAATAAAAAAGAGCTTGTAAATAGCTATTTATCTTATAATCTGTTGAATAACTTAACGATAACAAGAAAAAACCAATAGATAAAAAAAGTATTCCGGTAACTTCATTATAAAAATGATTAATCTCAATCGTAGGGGCTACAGAAAAGAAAACTATTAAGTAAATAGATGAAAGTGCGGCAATTTTTTTATTGAAAATATTAGTGAAAGCTGCTATTAAAAAGGCAAGAATTAAGATCGAATAAATTATCCAAACGACTCTTGAGCTTGCAAAATCTGTTTCAAATCCTAGAACAGATGGTATAGCAAAAGATAATACTTGAATTGGACCCAATGTAAAAAAATCGATACTTCGCCATAAGACGGGGTCAAGTTTAAAAATCCCCAAAACTTCACTTAAATTAATGGCTTCGTCTTCATTAAGAGGCCTGTTGTAAAACAGAAATACTATTTTGAAAGAAATAAATAATAATAGTGCAAAAGATATAAAAGCCCGATCGTATTTCCATTTTCCAAAACCTTTAGAAAAGAAAGAAAAATAGATTAATCCTATAAAAAAGAAAATTTGAAAATATATTAAATTCATTTAAATGTTTTTATATAAATCATTTTTTCAAAACTATAAACAAGGAACTTCCGAAGATAGTTGATGGGATAAATCGGTCTTCCCAGTCTGAAATATAGTATAATAATTTATTAAGAATTGGAGCTGGTACTTCCACGTCTGATTGGATGTTTTCAAAATCGACTTTCAAAAAACGCAATTTAAATCGCTGAAATGCACGTATAAAAAATATTAAAGGCGAAAGAAATAAACTCCAATAAATGCTTTGCTTAATTTGGGGTACCTTTTCCATTTTGCATATTAATAGATTAAAATCATTCCAAACAAATCTTCTTTTAGCACCTACTGCGATGTCATGTATCCCACTTAAAACTTCAAAGGCTTGGTTATTAGCAATTAACACCCCTTCATTAAGCACCTTAGACATTAAACCATTGAAAGCAGTTTCAAAACTCGTATCTTCAAATTGATACAAGACATCATTGCATATGACCACATCAAATTGGCCTAAATCTTTGTCCTCTTTCAATTCAAGGATATTTCTTTTATTTACAGTTATATCCCTTAAACCACAAAACTCCACGGCATCTTCTGAAAAATCAAAACCTTGAATATTAGTATATCCTTCCAATTTGAGTACTTCCAACATGCCACCGGTTCCGCACCCGGCATCTAAAATTGAGATGCTTTTGTCCTTAGGAAATTCATCTTGAATGGCTCTTAATACTTTATTGTGAAGTGTTTTATACCACCATAGCGTTTGTTCAGTTTCAAACATTTTTTGGTATTCGCTTCTGTTAATAAGCATACTATTTTATGATTTTTTTCCTGACCAAATACTGTGGATTCCCTTTTAGCAACATATATGTTTTACCAACATATTCGCCTACCAAAGCCAAGGAACATAAAATTACCCCGCAGAAAAAAATAATTACAGGTGAGCCCCATTCTGGAATAACACTTAAAAAATAAAGAAGCATATAGCATATAGAAAGGAAAATTGACAAAACTCCTAAGCTCATAATGAGTCGTAAAGGCAAAAGAGAATATCCAAAAAATACGGTAAAGACTAAGGATACTAATTTGCGAATAGTGTATCCAGATTGGCCGTCTTCTCTTGCATTATGAATGACTTCTTGTTTACCGATTCTATCTGTTAAAAAGAAAATAATGCCATCTAAGTAAGGGTAAGGAGTTTTAAATTTTATAATTTCTTTCACCATTTCTTGACTTAAAAGCTTGAAACTAGATAAATATAAATCCTTAGGTTTTTTGAGTAAATATGTAGCACAATAATTTACAATAACACTTCCTAACTTTCGGAAAAATGAATGTTTTTTTTCAGGATAATAGCTGTAAACCACATCATGATCTTCGTTTTTTGCACATTCAATAAGCCTTAGAATTTCAGAGGGTGGATTTTGAAAATCATCATCAATGATGACAACAAATTTGCCTTTTGCATAATTAAGCCCGCACATAACCGCATTGAACTCGCCAAAATTCTTGGAAAGCGATAAAGCATTAATCCTAGGTCTATTTTTTGCAAGATTTAAGCAAACGGTCTCTGAATTGTCTTTACTTCCATCATTCACCAAAACAATATCGTAATCAAGGTCTTTTAACTCATGTTCCAGAACTGAAATCAAGGACTCCAATCTTAATGCACTATTATAAATGGGAATTACAACTGAAAGTTCTTTCATAAGAATTAAAATAAATTCACCGACATAATAATATAGTCAATCTGAGCATCTGTAAGGCTTTGATTGAGCGGAATACTTAAGGTTTCTTTATGTAACTTTTCAGTAATTGGAAGTGACAAGTTTGATAAAAAAGTTAAAGCCATTTGTTTGTTCGGGGGAATTGGGTAGTGAATTTCCGTACCAATCCCACAATTAGATAAATAAGTTTTCAATTCATCTCTACGACTACAAGTAACAATAAACAAATGCCAAGAGTCTTCATCTATAGTATCGCTTTTGGGTAAGCTTATTTTTTTGTTATTAATTTCTAACAGATACCTTTTCGCAATCAATCGTCTTTTAGTTGTAATCTCCTCCAAATACATTAGTTTCAAATTTAAAACTCCTGCTTGTATTTCATCCAATCTGCTATTTCTTCCTAAGAGCTGAAACGAATACTTTTTATCTGACCCGTAGTTTCTTAATTTTCTTATTTGATCATTAAGTGCCTTATCATTAGTAATAACACACCCGGCATCACCCAGTGCACCAAGGTTCTTGGTAGGATAAAAACTATATGCAGAAGCATCAGAAAATGTAGCAGATTTTCTATTCTTAAAAGTTGCTCCATGCGATTGTGCATTATCCGAGAATAATTTTAATCCAAACTTATTGCAGAGATTTCTAAGAATGACATAATCAGGACATTTTCCGTATAATTCCACTGCAAATATTGCACTTGTTTTTGGCGTTATTTCGGCCTCTATTTTATGGACATCTATTAAATAGGTGTATGGATCGGGCTCTACTAAAACTGGTATTAATCCAGCATTTACAATAGCCAAAATTGTGGCAAAGTAAGTATTGGCTGGAACAATCACTTCCGAGTTATTTGGAAGATTAGACGCCATCAAAATTAGTTCAATTGCATCCAATCCATTGCCCACACCAATAGCATATTTTGAGTTACAATACTGAGCAAAAGATTCTTCAAAACCAATAAGCTCTTTACCCAAAATATACCAACCCGAATTTACAACATCTTGAATTTTATCATTAATTTCAGCGAGGTATGGCTGATTAATTAAGCTTAAATCTAGAAAAGGAATGGTCATTTAAGCTATTATTAATATTCGTAATCTTAAAAACAAGGCTTAAGCTGATTAGCTTATTTAAACATTTCATCAACGAAAGAAAACTCATAGGGCTCGTCAATGTAATCCTCAATATTATAATATTCGTTTGCCAAAACCAGCAAAATGCAATCTTCCGTAAAATTTTTCATCTGATGCCAATCTTCCGGGTATAAAAGCAATCCATGTTTATTGTTTTCTAGCAGAAAATAATTTTGGTTTTTGCCATTATCGCAGTAAACCTCACATGATCCTTTTATAGCTACTAATAACTGACTTGTTTTTTTATGCCTATGCCCTCCTCGAATTGCTTTATTATCAACATTTTTAATATAATAAACTCTTTTTATGGAGCCAGTTAAAATCTTTTCAAGTACTGATAAGTTACCATTCCCAGTAGAAAATTCATTAATTTCGAATAGTTTGGCCATGACTTATTTTGGCAAGTATTGCACTTTTAGTTTTTTAAATAGGGCTATTGGGTGATAAAACAAACCAAAAAAAAAAACATTACCTATTTTTCCAGACAATCTTAAGATAATTTCTCTGAACATCGCTTGTATTCAATTTGCTAGATGGCTAACATTTAATTTAACCTTCAATCCTTAGAAATAAAAAGTTGATATGAATATGAGATTTTGTGTCAAAAAAATATTCATCCTCTATATCACAATCGACTGTTCCCATGCAGCTAACGTGCAAATAGACTGAATGAATTATAAATAGCTGTTCTTAAGGCATTTTAGATCTCTAAGTTTGCGTGAATTGTTTTTCTTGAAGGAGTTCCTCTACGATTCGTTTTTTTGAACGGACAGACGGCTCTAGTAGAATGACGACCTCTCTGACAAGAAAAAGTTTTCAATAAAACATTTAGAAACAGAGTAAAGCAATTGTCCAACACTATCAAAACATTTCCATTATCTTTAATTGACAAAAAGCTTCAACCCGATAAAAATGCTAAAAAAGAAAATTCTGATACTCGGATTGTCATTCCTGCTTATAAGCCAAATAACATTTGCCCAAGAAAAAATAGACCGAGAATATACTCTAGAAGCATCCATGCTAGGCTTCTTCTCTAAAGACGGCACTCGAAACCCGACTTTAAAAGCCAATAAAGGCGATGTAGTAAAAATCACAATTACAAACACCGAAACCATGACGCACGACATCGCCATGGAAAAACGCGACATAAAAAGTAACACCTTAAACGAAAAAGGAAGTAGGACCAGCATCACTTTCACGGCTGTAGAGAGCGACATCTATTACTGTACCGTGCCAGGTCATAGGGCTGCGGGGATGCTGGGCAAATTTGAAGTAGTAGAAGGCGATTTAAACCTTCCGAAAATTATAGGAAGTCTGCCTACCAAAGATGGCAGACTGCTAAACCTAAACTTTGAAACAGGGACACTACAAGATTGGACGGCAGAAGGAGATGCGTTTATAAACCCCGTTTTCTTACAAAATCCTTCTCCAGTTCATGACAAAGACATGAGTATCGGAGGTGAAGGCAAATATTTCTTGAGCAGTGGCGGCACATTACATCATGACCTTAAGGGCACTTTGACCTCAACTTCTTTTACAGTTACCGCACCTTATGCCGCTTTTAGTATTTCTGGAGGTGCTTTAGCAGATACCCGTGTAGAACTGGTTTTGAAAGATAATAACGAGATAGTTTTCAGTTCAACTGGTCAAGGTCGCTCAAATTTACAACCTGTAGTGGTGGATTTACGGTCATATTTCAGAGAAGAAATGTTTATCCGAATCATTGATAATGAAACTGGCGTATCGCCAATCGCTTATATTGGTAAAGATAAATGGGCTCACATAAACTTTGATAATTTCCTTTTTTATCCAGAACGCCCAAACTTCACTAACGAACTTAACAAAGAGGATATCATCATAATGCCACCGCTAGACCTCATTTTAAATTCGGGTTTATCTGGTATGGAAGCCACTAAGGCTATGACTCCTCCTGAGGGTTTTACTATTACTTTGGCGGCAGCTGAACCAGAAATCATCAGACCTATCTGTTTTACCATTGACCCTAAAGGCAGGCTTTGGGTGGTAGAAGGCCACACCTACCCTACTCCCGCACCAGAAGGAGAAGGCAAAGACCGAATATTGATTTTAGAAGATACCAATGGAGACGGCACTTTGGACAAAAAGAAGGTCTTTATGGAAGGACTAAACTTGGTTAGTGGCATCGAAATAGGCATGGGTGGACTTTGGTTAGGAGCTGCTCCTAATTTCCTTTTTGTACCTGTAAACTTTGAAACTGACAAACCTGCAGGGTCACCACAAGTATTACTAGACGGATGGGGAACGCAAGACACACACGAAGTACTAAACAGCTTTAGATGGGGACCAGATGGCTGGCTATATGGCACACATGGCTTGTTTACCCACTCAAATGTAGGAAAACCAAACATACCAGATGCCGAACGCGTCAAAATAAACGGCGGGGTTTGGCGATATCATCCCACTCGTCATGAATTTGAGGTATTTGCCCACGGCACCAGCAACCCTTGGGGCTTGGATTTCAATAATTACGGACATCCTTTTATTACCGTTTGTGTGATTCCGCACATGTTTCATGTCATACAAGGTGCCAGGTATCATCGCCAAGGCGGCCAGCACTTTAACCCATTTACTTATGACGACATCAAGACCATTGGCGACCATGTTCATTATTTAGGAAACAGAGGGCCACATGCGGGTAATTTTAGGTCGGCAGCGGCTGGCGGAGGACACGCTCACTCTGGTGCTATGATATATCTTGGTGGAAGCAATTGGCCAGAAAAATATCATAATAACATCTTCATGAATAACATTAATGGAGCTATAATGAATGTGGACGAGCTCACCAGAAAAGGCTCTGGATATGTGGCTTCGCATCAAAAAGACTTTATGGCCATGAACGATTCTTGGTCTCAGTGGCTCAATTTTAAATACGACGCCAGCGGCTCTGTCTGGGCCATTGACTGGTATGACCAAAATCAATGTCACAGCCCAAACCCTGATGTACACGACAAAAGTTTAGGTCGAATTTTCAAAATAACTTATGAAGGCGACCAATGGGTGCAAGTGGACTTGTCAAAAGCCACAGACATGGAATTGGTCAACTATCAATTACACGAAAACGAGTGGTATGTAAGAACGGCCCGCACCATTTTGCAAGAGCGTGGCGGAAGTCCTGAGGTTTATAAAGCATTAAAAAACATGCTTAAAACTAATCCAGATACTGCAAAAAAACTCAGAGCCTTATGGACACTTTATGTGACCAATGGCATTTCAGAAAAAGAGTTAAATGCACTGCTTACGCACAAAGATGAAAACCTTAGAAGTTGGGCTATTCAATTATTGACAGAAGAAAAAACGGTTTCAAAAACCACTTTAGAACTTTTTGAAACCATGGCTAGAAAAGATAAATCTCCTTTGGTCAGACTTTATTTGACATCAGGAATGCTAAGACTAGACCCAAGCCAAAGATGGAAAGTGATGGAAACTCTGGTTCAAAAAACAGAAGACGCCGAGGACCAAAATTTACCACTCATGTATTGGTACGCTACAGAACCTTTAGCAGAATTAGATGCTAGCAAAGCCTTAGCTCTTGCCGAAAAGTCCAAAGTACCTAAGATACTAAATTACATGATTCAACGTGTTGGAGCTATTAATACCCTAGCATCAAAACAAGCCCTCAAAAACCTAAGCGAAAAATGGTCAAAATCTGGTTCTCATGAGCATCATGAAGAAATGATGTTGATTAAAGAGCTAATTAAGGGAAAAAGTAACGCCGAATTACTATTTTCTAGTTAAGATGAACATAAAGAATGATTACCTTATTTCCGCCTGTACTGTCTGAGCACGTACAAAACTCTTTAGACAAATGATTTTCCGCCCTTACTTTGTTAGAGTTTTGTAGGTGTGAGTTTACAGACGGTCGGCCGCTGCCGGGTAACTTTTTTTGGTTCGTTTTTTTGAAAAAAAATGAACGCTGGCGGCAAGCCTCCCCGCTGGAAAGCGAGCGAATAAAAACGCTTTTATAAACAAATTTCATTATCCCTTAAAGCCAATTTATAAGGTCTCATTTTTTTCAGCAATAGACTCTTTCATATCAAGCGAAATGGAACATAGTAAAAACTAATTTCCTACCAGAATAAAGCTCTGAACTAATAAAATCTACTTAACTTGTTTCTTTTAAAACAAGCCCCAAACCAATTAGAAAATGTCTAAAAACCTTATTGCCTTATTCCTCCTATTACTAAGTTTTAACATTAGTGCTCAAGAACAAGAATTCAAATGGCCAAAAGGCAAACAAATGGCACTGAGCCTTACATGGGATGATGCCCGACCAAGTCAGGTACAAATTGGCACAGCTATTTTGAATAAATATGATACCAAAGCGACCTTCTATGTTTTACCTAGCCCTGTGTATGATGAACTTAGCGGCTGGAAGCAAGCCGTAAAAGATGGTCATGAAATAGGAAATCATAGTTATAATCATCCTTGCTCTGGTAATTTTTTATGGGCACGTAAAAACGCACTGGAAGAGTACAGCGAATCAAAAATGGAGTTGGAATTTGAGGCTTCAAATGAGAAAATAGCCCAAATGCTGGGTGTTACCCCTACTCAATTTGCCTATCCTTGCGGACAAACGTTTATTCAGCGAGGTACAGAAACAAAAAGTTATGTTCCGCTTGTAGCAAATAAATTCCTGTCTGGCAGAACATGGCTAGACGAGGTTCCAAACGACCCTGCTTACTGCGATTTGTATCAATTAACGGGTGTAGAGATGGATGGTAAAAGCTTTAAAGAAATCTTGGCCATCATTGATGCAGCAAGAAAAGATGGACTTTGGCTTGTTTTAGCTGGTCATGAAATCAACAAAGGTGGACTACAAACCACCAAAACAAAAACCTTAGAAAAACTCCTAAAATACCTCAACAAAACAGAAGCTATTTGGGTAGCACCCGTAGGAGAAATCACAGAATACGTTAAGGCGAATAGGGAGTTGGAGTGATGGTTTGGCAGTAACTTTCTGCACTATGATTAAGTTGATTAAATGAGAAATATAAATATTCTGATTTAACATCTAAGGTTATTGGATGTGCAATGACTGTCCACAGTGCCTTGGGAAATGGTTTTCAAGAGGTTATTTATCAAAGAGCATTACAAATAGAATTTGCGGAAAATGGAATACGTTTCAGCCGAGAATACGAAATGTCCATCTTCTATAAAGAGCAGCATATAGGAACTAGGTGAGTGGACTTTTTAGTAGAAGATGTTATTTCTGTTGAACTTAAAGCTGTAATTAAAACAGAAGATGTTCATTTAGCTCAAGCCATAAACTATTTAGAAGCCTATGACTTAGAAGTAGGTCTCTTGATAAATTTTGGAACAAAAAGTTTAGAATTCAAAAGACTAATCAAATTCAAACAAGCGGCTCAACGGAAAATCAGGCAAATCAAAGGTTAAGACAGCGGGAGCTAAGCTTCTTTCTCTTGATAAAAGTTGGCTATAAAAGGCACTTAAAGCAGAATTTACCACTCGATAAAAATAATAGCATTTCATGACTATTCGGCGTAATTTGAACAAATAACAGCCCCTTATAGCCGTAAAATGAATAAGTTCCCTAACGCCTTAGTCATTATCATAGCCGCCATTTTGCTTTCTTGGCTTCTTACCTATGTGATACCACAAGGTACATATGAAAGACAGACCAATAGTGAAACGGGCATAACTACGGTGGTTAATAATTCATACCAAGAAATCAAAGTCGACAAGCTTTCAGCCTTTGATATGCTACTGACCATCCCTCGTGGTATTCTTGGCAGAGCAGATATTATCGTTTTGATTTTACTACTCGGAGGCTGCTTTTATGTCATTGAAAAAACGGGAGCCTTAACTGAAGGTTTGAACAAATTGGTTCAGATTCTAAACGGCAAGGAAGTTCTGGCTTTGCTTATTGTCACCGCTCTTTTTGTGGCTGCAGGAGCTACAATTGGCATGCAAGAAGAAGTCATTGCCATGACGCCTATCTTATTGCTCTTTGGACGGAGTTTAGGCTATAATACCTTTACGGTGGTTTATATGAGTTACGGCTCCACGGTATTGGGAAGTTCACTAAGTCCGTCTAATCCTTTTGCTGTATTTATTGCTCAGAAAGAGGCAGGACTTCCTTTACTTTCTGGAGGGCAATTCCGTTTAATTGTACTGTTCATAGCATTTCTAATATGGATTTCTTATCTGATTTATTATGCCAATAAAAACAGGATAGCCAAAGTGAAAATGGAGTCTCATGGCAACTCTATTAGTCTTAGAAGTAAAATCATTTTGATTTTACTTTGTCTTACATTTATAGTCGTGATTTATGGTTTATTAAAACTCGACTGGGGCTTTAATGAAATGTCGGCTTGCTTTTTTGCCTTGGGAATTGCCGCAGGTTTAATAGCAAAAATGGGACTTAACGGCACTTCAGAATCCTATATAGCCGGTTTTAAAGAAATGATTTTTGCTGCTATGATTTTAGGTTTGGCAAACGGTATTTCCCTTGTTTTAAAAGAAGGGATGATTATTGATTCTATTGTCTTCGGACTTTTTGCTCCTTTAAAATCGCTTTCTCCGTCAGTTTCGGCAGTTATTATGATGGTTTCTCATTTTGTCTTGCATTTTCCTATCCCCAGTTATTCTGGACAGGCCGTCATGACCATGCCCATCTTAATACCGCTTTCAGATTTAATAGGCCTTAGCAGACAAACCTGTATTTTGGCTTATCAATACGGTGCGGTTATGGCAGATATGATTGTACCCACCAATGGTGCATTAATGGCTATTTTGGCCATAGCAGGAATTCCTTATAACAAATGGCTGAATTTTGCACTAAAACCTCTGATGTTCATTTTACTGCTATGTGGCTTTGCCATCATGGTAGCGGTTTTGAGGGGATATTCATAGTCTCAATAAGTTTAATCTTGTTGAACTATTATAATTGAAAAAAGCCTATAAAGCGGATTTAATTTCAATGAGCCAATGCCTTAAAATATCACTACATGTTTCCCACTTATCGCCTTAAAATTTATGCTTGAAATTGATTAGAGCCAAAATCAGAGACTGAGCCCGTTTTCAATGTTAGGTTTCTCACCCTTCCAAGTTTTAAAAGAGATGGTTTGTCATACGGCCTTCTATTCAGTTTTTGACGCAAATTCAGTTTTCCATGTTTCATCATTAAAGTAGTGTGGTTTGTCAAAAGAAATTATTTTCTACACAATTTGGTCTTTTGACTACGAAAAAACCACATATAACACTAAAATATGGCTAATTAATTATTTAACGGCGACACTTTTGTTTCAGACATTGTATAATACATCATAAATAACTATCAGTAAACAGTTTGACAGTTCTCAAAAGAAAACATTGACGTATAGATTTACGTTTCAACCCTCCAATCAATCTATTCAAATACACTTTCACCTTGATTTAACCCGCATTAGACAATCTCCCGATTTTATCAGTACCGTAGCTAAATTGCTTAAAATCAGCACATTTCGACAAGCTCAGTATAGACGTTAACCCATTTATTCCACTTTAAAACTTATTGCGATTCTACAATGCATAAACCAGGAAAAAAATCCAGTACTATTTTATGACCACAAACTCACAAATTAATGTCAAAAAACAAGCTAAAAAGTGTATTTAAATTCTTCTAGAAATCAGTCTAAAATTAATTCCCAGCTGACGTATTGGAATGTACTTTTTTAGAATCAAATTCGCAGCAAAATTTAACAATAGTAAATAATGCTATCACAAAAGAATACCTTTCTTTTCATTGCAATATCCCTTGCAATAGCCTCCATAATTAACGTTTTACAAAATTTAAACTATATCACATTACCCGAACTAGTTCCTACATTAAGCAGATGGTTGTTTATACTGTCCATGATCTATTTTGGTTTTCAGAAAAAGTCTTTGACCGCCTGGATATTAATAAGTATGATCATTGGTGCAGAAATAGGAAATGACTTTCCAGCTTTTGCTGTGGAACTCAAAGTGATTAGTAAAATATTCATCAAGTTAATCAAGACTATTATTGGCCCATTACTTTTTGCCACACTAGTTTCGGGAATTGCTGGGCATTCAGATTTAAAGCAGGTTGGAAGAATGGGATGGAAATCTCTGCTTTACTTTGAAGTAGTTACCACATTTGCCCTATTTATAGGTTTATTTTTTGCGAATTGGTTGAAGCCAGGAGCCGGAATTATGCAGATGCCCGGTATATCAGAAGAGCTTCCGCATGCTGAAGCCCAAACGTGGCAAGATGTTTTACTTCACGTTTTTCCCGAGAATATTGCGAAATCTATTGCGGAGGGTTCTACACTTCAAATTGTGGTATTTTCTGTTCTTTTTGGAATTGCTCTAGCCATGCTCGAGCATAAAAAAAGAGCGAAGATGGTCGCCGGTATTGAATTACTTTCTGAGGTGATGTTTAAATTCACAACCATCGTCATGTATTTTGCTCCATTTGCGGTTGGTGCTGCCATTGCAGTTACCGTAGGTCACATGGGTTTTGACGTCTTAAAAAACTTAGCAATGCTTTTGATGTCCCTTTACTTGGCATTAATTGTATTTATTTTAATCATTTTGGTGCCAGTCATGCTTTTGATTAAAGTCCCTATCTTAAATTTTTTAAAGACCGTTTCTGAACCTCTTTCTATTGCGTTTGCCACAACCAGTTCAGAGTCTGCTTTACCTAAAGCCATGGAACAAATGGTGAAATTTGGCGTGCCAAGGCATATTGTTTCTTTTGTAATGCCTACTGGATATAGTTTTAACCTAGACGGTTCAACATTGTATCTTTCTCTGGCTGCAATATTTGTCGCACAAGCCGCCAATGTAACATTTCCTATAGAACAGCAATTAATCATGATTTTCACCCTCATGCTCACGAGTAAAGGAGTGGCAGGTGTACCACGGGCTACCTTAGTCATACTCCTAGGAACGTTGGCATCTTTCGGTCTTCCAGAATGGCCTGTACTCTTAATTATCGGGATTGATGAATTAATGGATATGGCTCGTACCTCGGTAAATGTATTCGGCAATTGCTTAGCAACTACCGTTATTGCCAGATGGGAGGGCGAATTAGATGACGAAAAAATGAATGCTGAAGTAGTGTTAGATTAACGACAATACTGTAGCCTAAAACCAAGAAAAAAGCCTCTGATTAATTAAAAAAAACAATTACCCAGAGGCTTTAATTACAAAAAAAACAAACGCTTATTTATTCCCTTGCAGATAAGTCACTAAAGAAGCTAACTCTTCATATGAAAGTGAATTTGCCAAGCCAGCTGGCATCATGGAGTTTTCCATTTCTTCACGGCTTTTGATGTTCTTTTTGGCAATTTTAGAAGCATTACCACCGATGTCTCTTAACGTTAGTTCATCTGCAGATTCTGAAGTCACAAAACCCATGAACGACTTACCATCTTTGGTTTCAATCAAGAAAGAGGCAAAACCTTGAGAAATAGAAGCGTTTGGTTTCAAGATAGACTCCGTAATCTGGTCTCTATTCATAATAGAACCAATTTGACCCATAAACGGTCCTTTCATCACTTGCCCTTTTTCTATGCTATGACAAGCAATACAACCTTGACTCATGAATAATGCCTTACCCTTTGAAGCATCTCCTTTAATCTCACCCATGGCCAGAATCACATCTTCTATGGACGCCTCTCCTACTTGACCTTTCTTGTTTTTAATGGCGTTAAAATCTACTTTGTTCACTACTTCTTCTGTTTCCTCCGCCAAAGCAGTCCCTAGTTCGGCTATGTCCATTCTATTTCGGTCGTTTAACCAAGCAAAGAAATCTGCTTTTTCAGCACCACCTGCTTCCATTTCTTTCAACAAGAAATCCTTTATGGCATCCGAACCTTCCCAAGTGATTCCTTTATAATATGGTCCGTGCGTGTCTGGTCTTGTACTCCACCACCAGCTACCATCATAAGGGGCTTCTTTGGTATAAATTCTAGCAAGTGTACTAAGTACAGCATCTTTATCTTCAGCATCCTCATAAGCGGCAATAAGACCATCAACCACTTTGGTATCGTGCATGTATCTTAAAGTCCATAGGGCCAGTTTAGGATTGTTATCAATGGCATCAATAGTTTCATCGACCGCATTCAATGCGATTAAAGAGCGTACTGCTAAATGGGGTAAAACAATCGCCGAATTTGGTGTAGCATGTGGCCCTTCCTTTCCTGTTTCTGGTATTTTGGCAGATGCCGGAACCTGAATTTCTAATAAAGTTTTAGCCGTTTCTTTGTTGCCCAATCTTCCTAAAGCGATAATCGCAGTAGCTTGAACACGAGGATTTGCATCTTCCACCGCGGCTATAAAGGGTTTCACAGGCACTGCATCCAAACAAGTTTTCCTATCTGCCAAGGCACGTAGAGCAAACTCACGCATCTTATCTTCTTCGCTTAATTTCAATAATTCTGACACGCCATTACCGCAAGCGGCCTGAGCATAAGTATATACGCCTGCCACACGTACTTGCAATGACAATGTTTTGTCGGTTGCTACTTTCAAGGCTGCAGCCGCAGCTTCGGCCGCTGGTCTTTTCAATAAGGCTTGCTGGGCATGGAAACGCGTTACAGAATTTCCAGCTTTTAAAAGTTCCGCTAATTCATCTACAGAAGCAGCCTTCAAATCCGGGAAGGCTTCATATTTCCAACCTTTAGGAACTACTTTCACCACATAGCCTTTATCTGGATTCCCTTTATATCCTGCTCCGTCCCATGCTGCTAAAAACATTCTTCCAGAACCGTCTACGTCCACATCAGAAATTTGGGCAAGTTTAATAAACTCCTCGTCGCTTTGTGTGAAAGTTGGACCATCCATCGTTACTCTGTGAATGTAGAGCTGACTTTTACCCCAATCTGCCATCATAGGCACATGATTATACGCTACTGGCCATCTGTCGTCGTCCATAAAATAACTACCCGTTCCAGACCCGCCACCTAAATCTTTTAGAGCAGGAATAATTTCGTCTGTAAAGTTTTTGAATAAAGTAGGATATCCTAATTCAGCACTCTGCTGATAGTGAATAAAACGAATGTTCCAACCACCGCCGTCATTGGTATTTCCCCGGGTATAAATATTCATAAATGGGTCAATAGCCACATCATAAATATTACGCGTACCATGAGCGTAAACCTCCATTTCTGTACCGTCAGGCCTCACACGTACTATTCCACCACCTAACATGGTCATTTTATTGCCAGAGGCATCTTCTGCTTCGTGGAAACCAAAGTCACCAACAGCAACATAAATCCAACCATCAATACCCATTCGGATTCCGTTGGTAGCATGGTCTGTTCCTCTGCTTCTTAGCGATTCAGGCGAACAAATGTTTTTTATGATCGGCTTAGAAGGACCATCGGCCACGCCATCTTGATCTTGATCTTCAAAAACCACTAAATCCATTCTAGCAGCTTCTCCAGTGGTTGCGTCAAAAACTGTATGTAACACAAAAACCTCATCACCCACGGCCATAATACCTCTTGGGTTATCCGTTTTTGCAAATTCTATATGCTTCTCGTAAATTCCGTCATTGTCGGCATCAATCAATTTTACAATACTTCCTTTACCGGGATCTTTTCCTAAAGAACCCATCATATCGACGCCCACAAAGACCTCCCCTGTAGGTAAAACAGCTAAACAAGCCGGGCTGGGTACTACATCTGGACCTGCAATATTTTCCATGATCAAAGCCGTGCTGTCTGGCTCAAAAGTAGCAGGGTTAAAACTCGCTGGGTTGAAATATTCTGTTAGTTCCTGTACATCAGCAGTTTGATTTTGGGAACAAGAAAACAGCGTTAAAAGGCTTAGAAGGGCTAAGTATTTATTGGACATTGTTAATAGATGGGATGAATGCTAAAATTAAATTCAAAGATAAAACTATTGATTCATAGGTTTTTACTGTTAAACCTGCGACAAAGAGATAACGGTAGATCCAATCTTTTATCAAATGCCTAAAACTCTTACTCACAAGGAACTGTGGTATTGTGCAAATGATTGCTTTATGCAAAGACAGACCGAAAAATCCTTTGCTCGCTTGCTCTAATAATAAATAAACCTGTCCTAATAAATGAAAATCGATCCCTTGTTCGTTAACAAGAAATAAATCTAAGTTTTCATCATCTCCTTTCTTATAAGTGCGTAAATTCATCTCCCTTAAACAAAGTTCTTTTTTAGTGGCACTTTGTATAGCCCAAAATATAGAAATAATGAGAAACAAAACTGGCGTAATTCTGGCAATCATACTCTTACCTTTTTTATCCAATTGTCAAACAGAATTAGCCCAACCAAAGACCTTTCAAAAAACAGTTATCACCAGAGAGTTCCTCTCTGAAGGTGTAGGCGTGGCCGACTTAAACAAAGATGGCTTAAAAGATATCGTGGCCGGCTATTACTGGTTTGAAGCACCAAACTGGACCAAACATGAAATGGCTCCAGCAAGGGCATTTGACCCACGAAAAGAATACAGTAAGTCTTTTTTGAATTTTACGCTTGACGTCAACCTTGATGGTTGGGAAGATGTCGTGAATATTGACTACCCGGGCACTCCAGCCTATTGGTTTGAAAACCCAAAGAATGAAGGAGGGTATTGGACCAAACATATCATTGGCGACTCCATAGGTATAGGAAATGAATCGCCTGGTTTTGTTGACATAGACGGTGATGGCAGAATAGACTTACTCTGTGGCGACGTAAAGACGAATCAGATAATTTGGCTTCAGGCTCCTACAAAAAAAGGTGAAACTTCATGGACACGGCACGCCCTCACGGCCGAAAAAGTTTATGGTACAGAAAGATTTGCTCACGGACTTGGTTATGGAGACATTAATGGCGACGGAATTAAAGATGTAGTTATTAAAGATGGTTGGTTTGAAGGTAAAGCCGATAAATCTTCTGGAGACTGGCGTTTCCATTTAATTAAACTTAGCGAAGATTGTTCTCATATGCAGGTTTTAGACATCAATAAAGACGGCCGAAACGATATTGTTACAGCTTCTGCTCACAAACTGGGCATTTGGTGGTTTGAACAGTTAGAAGATGGCAATTTCAAGAAACATTTAATGAGCGAAACGACCTCGCAAACGCACTCCTCTATAATGGTGGACCTCAATAATGATGGTAAAGAAGACTTTCTTACCGGGAAAAGGTACCTCGCTCATAATGGAAATGACCCTGGAGATGGAGACGCACCTCTTTTAATGTGGTTTGAATTTACCCCGGATACCGCTCCATACTATAAAGAGCATTTAATTGACAATGACTCTGGTTCAGGATTAAATTTAGCCGTGGCAGATATGAATAATGATTTCAAAACGGATATCATTATCTCCAACAAGAATGGGGTTTTCTTAATGATTAATGATATCCCAAATAAGGAGCTGGATTGACAAGCGTTTGTGCTACAATTTCGTAAGAACATGCTTAAAATTCATGTCATGCATTAATCATAGGACAAAAAGAGAGGCTGCCCCACAAATGTGAGACAGCCTCTTTAAAAATACCTTTTTTCCTAACCTAGTGCTGGAGCTACCGGAATTTCAGTAATAGTTTCTATTGTTTCAAGATGAGATTTGCTATCCCATACAAACTTGAATACGTTAACCGTAACATCAATCCTATTCAAATGTTTTTCACTATCCCTTCTAGGGTGCTCTAATATTCTTCCTTTCATCACCTCCGCTGCATTCAGAAACTGAGTTTGCTCCGCTATACTCAAATTCAAGAAACTACCACTGGCAGTATTATATTTTCCCACTACTTCTTGAAATGTGTGCCATGGGTTTTCCATTTTGATTTCCGTTCCACCCAAATCTATATTGTTAGCGGCTTTAGATTGAAAAGAAAAGGTAGTTAAACCTAAAATAAGAACGATTGATGCTGTTAGCTTTTTCATAAAATTGTTTCTAATTGTTTTAAATAATCTGCTTCTTTGACCCAATCGGCATGAAAAGGTTTAGTCTCTTTTTTAGCGTATTCTACCTATCAAGCAGCTTCCTCTACCAAAGGCAGAAAATAATCTACCATCGGGTATTAACCAAAAAAAAGACCTCCCAAAAGGAAGGTCTTCTTCTTATAAAACGAGTAATAACGCTATTTACCCATTGGCGAAGCATCACAATCCACATCGCCTACAGCATATTGTAAGCCGTCTAAGAAAAACTGCAATAATTCTGGCGTAAAGCTTTGTGCATTATGAGATGGAGAAGAATAAAAGATACGTCCCTTACCATGATTTTTAATCCAAGAAACGTAACGAATAGCATCTCCATCAGGATTTCTTAATCCTTCTATTTTCGAAGCTTCAAAATATAGAAGAGGCCTAAAGTTCTTTTTTGTATACGCTTTGTCGAAAATATAAGGTTCATCTTTATGTGTAAAACCTTTACCATTAAATGCCGCAACTAAAGGGTGATTGGCATCCACCAATTCAACATCAATTTTCTGTTGTTTAGGATGGTATTCAAAACTACCACCCATCATTTCACTGAAAGCCATGGACTTATTCTGCATCACTATACCACCATGCAAACTCATTACTCCACCACCTTTTTTCACATAAGTTATAAAGTCTTTCTCCATTTGGTGTGCCTTTTTCATCGCCTGAACAGAGTCTAAACCGGCCTTATTTTTAAGTACGTCCCAGAACATATCTCGGTGGTCTCCTACGCTACAGTTATTATTCATCACAACGGCGTCGTACTGCTTCAAGTTTTCTTTCTCTAAAGCGAATATGTCTTTGGTATAGGTCATATCAAAACCACCAGCTTTTTCCGCTATAGTTTTAATCATTGCCTCAGTGTGAGGAATAACCCAATGATTGAACCCTGTATGTAGCGAAAAAACTAAAACTTTACGCGTTTCCTTACTTGGATATGTAAGTTTGGCAGGGGCCTTGTCTTTAATTTCTTTAAGCCATGCATTATTCAGTTCTACTTCTGGTAAACTTTGAGCATTTAATACGCCGCAAAATGCCAAAAGGCCAAGTGCAAGAAAAGAGGATATTTTTATTTTCATTTCAGAGAGGGTTGAGTATTTATGAATGCAAATTAATCAGACTTTTGCTAAAACTCAGCCTGTATCAAAGGCTTAAAACTAGATAAATAAGGCTTTGATACTTTTCTTACGATTTCTGATGCCTTTCTACTAAAGAATCTTAATCCGCTCTGCGGTATCTTTCAATTATCACATCACACTTATTTAATTCAAGCACTGAATCTGAAAGCGACACAATGGACCAGTCACTGCATGATAAACAATTAATAGCTGCACAGCTCGCATTTAAAGGTGGTACACTTAGTTTTATTGTCTATCCTTTAAGAACGTATTTTGTGAAAGTGCAGCAGACAGTTGGAGTTTCCCCAGCCCATAAAATATCACCGTCACTGGTAAATTCTAAAGATGGAAGCAGAATATAGTTGGTCACAGGAGTCCAATCTGTCCACTCTCCTTTTTCATCCTTTGTTTTTTTCTCATAGGCGTTTTCCCATTTCCCTACCAGTTCTTTCGGTTTGATATTGTTTTTCCCACAAGCTCCCACCAAAACCACCAACAAAATACCAAGTACCGTTTTCATAAGCTTCCTTTCTATAAATTCTAAACCTTTATTTACCCCTACGATATTTAATCATTGAATTGTCACAAATATTAACTTCCAAGGCTGTATCTGTTAACTTTTCAATAGTCCATGCATCACAACCAGCACAGAATACCAAAGCACACTCTTCTGGTATTCCTGCAGAAGTATTGAATTTAATGCTGTCATTAAACAGTTCATAATTCAAATAGTTACAACAAAATTCAGATGGTTTTCCATCCCATAATACTTTCCCATCACTGGTGAATTCTAATTGAGGAAGTGCCACTAAGGTATTGATGGTGGTCCATTCTGTCCACTTCCCTGATTCATCCTTGGTTTTAACTTCATAAGCGTTATCCCATTTTCCAATGAGATCCTTCTTTGGGCTTGTGGTATTTCCTGAACCACAAGAATACACCGTACCTAAAATTGCACTGATTAATAATAAGATTTTCATATTTGATATTTTAACTGCTTTTAAAACTCATAACTCGTTCTGAAGGTTGTATGGTAACTGGGTAAAACTAAATGAGACTATAAAAAAAATCAACAAGATTAGCTCATCTCTAAGCTACTATTAAAACAATAAAAGAAGATTTTATAAACCAAAGTCAAACTATTCATGTACTTTAAAGCGAGCTTGAATAGGTTTAAGAGATATCTTCTAGCATCAAAACTATGGTTATAAAGAAAGACAAATTAGGATAAAAAAAATCTTTCATTCAATGAGATACTTTTTAAGAAAAGTAAAGAAAAAAAGAACATATCTTTCGCATGATTTTGGCATGCACTGAAGTTTATGACAGTCTCAAAACCAGTACATTTACAAACCAAAATAACACCTTTTACAGAAGAACTTAATTTACAGACGATAACCAATAAAATGAGCAAAATAGACATAGATAATATTGAATTAGAATATCTATCAGAAGACGACTACGAGGAGCTTAAAGCTGCCATGATAACGTCGTATAATTCTATGCCAGATTCTTACTGGAAAAGACATCACATTAAATCTTTAATTTCCAAATTCCCTGCAGGACAGGTGGTTATGAAAATAAATGGCGAATTAGCTGGATGTGCTTTATCCATTATTATAGACGACGAAATTCTTCAAGGTAACCATACTTATAAAGAAATTACGCAGAATTATACTTTTGATTCTCACACAAATGCCGGAAATGTATTATACGGTATTGATGTTTTCATTAAACCTGAATTCAGAGGATTAAGACTGGGAAGAAGACTTTATGATTACAGAAAGGAACTGTGCGAAAAATTAAACTTAAAGAGTATAGCCTTTGGAGGTAGAATACCGAATTATCACAAATATGCCACTGAGCTCACACCTTTACAATATATTGAGAAAGTAAAAAGAAAGGAAATCCATGATCCCGTTTTAAACTTTCAAATATCAAATGACTTTCACCCTGCAAGAATTTTAAGAGGTTATTTAGAGGGAGATGAGGCTTCAAACGAATTTGCGGTATTGCTGGAATGGGACAACGTTTATTACGAGAAACCATCTAAAAAGGCAACTACAAAGAAAAAAGTTGTAAGAATTGGTCTTATTCAGTGGCAAATGCGTCCTTATGATAATTTAGAGGAGCTTCTGGAACAGGTGGAATACTTTGTGGATGCGGTATCTGGATATCGTTCAGATTTTGCATTATTTCCAGAGTTTTTCAATGCACCTTTAATGGCAGCCAACAATCACATGTCTGAGCCTGATGCCATTAGAGAATTGGCGAAATACACCGAAGAAATAGTTAAAAAATTCTCTGAACTGTCTATTTCCTATAATATCAACATCATCTCGGGGAGTATGCCCGAAATGAAAGATGAGCAACTCTATAATGTGGGTTATCTCTGCAGAAGAGACGGTACCGTGGAGCGTTATGAGAAAATTCACGTAACGCCAGATGAAGCCAAAGTATGGGGTATGCAAGGCGGAACTGGTCTAAAGGCTTTTGACACTGATTGCGGAAAAATTGGTATCCTAATTTGTTACGATTCCGAATTCCCTGAGCTAAGTAGATTACTGGCAGACGAAGGCATGGATATCCTTTTCGTTCCGTTTTTAACAGATACTCAGAATGGCTACTCCAGAGTTCGTTACTGTGCTCAGGCCCGAGCCATTGAAAACGAATGCTATGTGGTTATTGCCGGAAGTGTAGGAAACTTGCCAAAAGTGCATAACATGGATATCCAATACGCTCAATCTATGGTATTTACACCTTGCGATTTCGCTTTCCCTGCCAATGGTATAAAAGCAGAAGCTACCCCAAATACGGAAATGATTTTGATAGCAGATGTGGATATTGATATGCTTCGTGAGCTGAACCAGTTTGGTGCAGTAAGAAATTTAAGAGATAGAAGGAAAGACGTTTACGAACTAAAGAAAGTATAAGTATAGTTATTAAAGCTTTCAAAAAATTGGTCCGCTTGGTTTATACTGAGCGGATTCTTTTTTTACATTTGAATCAGCAAAACTTTATAGCAGTTGGAAGAGATACGTAAGATTTTTGAGGAAAACACAAAGCTCTCTGACGAAGACTGGACTTACTTTTTGTCAAAGCTAAAGCGTCTAGAAGTTCCTAAAAAAACAGTACTTTTAAACGCTAGAAATGTAGAGAACCACCTCTCTTTTGTTCAAAGTGGTATTATCCGGTATTATATTCCTAATGTAGAGTCTGACCTCACATTTGCATTTGTTTTTGAAAACTCATTTAGCTGTGCCTACGACTCTTTTCTGTGCCAATCTCCCTCCAAATACACTGTAGAAACCATTTCAGATAGCATCCTTTGGCAATTAACCTATCAAGACCTAGAAGATATTTATAAAAACACAGCAGCCGGAAATACTATAGGTAGAAAAGCCAGTGAAGCCTTATTTCTAAAGAAAGCGAATAGAGAATTATCGCTCTTAAACGAAACTGCCGAAGAAAGATACCTCAACCTTTTTACAGAACGACCTGAGTTAATCCGTCAAATACCGCTTCGGTATATTGCCTCCTATATTGGGATTACGCCCCAAGCTTTAAGCCGTATCAGAAAAAGGATTTCTTAACTTGGGTTCATTGTCTTGTGTTTTGCAAAGCATGACCTTTGTTAAAAAATCAAACAATATGAAGCCACTCTTTATTCTTATCGGTTCTTTTCTGATTAGCCTGCTCGTTTTAAAACTAATAAACAAACAAGTTGACGTTCAGTTGGCGGGTAAAATAAGCATGGCTATCATGTTGCTTTTTACAGCTTTGGGGCATTTTATGTTTACCAAAGGCATGGCAGGGATGATTCCAGAAGCCATTCCTTTTAAAACTGAACTTGTTTACGCAACAGGTTTAATGGAAATTCTCTTTGCCATAGGTTTACTTTATCCCAAATACAGCTACTTAACAGGCATAATTCTGATTATATTTTTCGTGCTAATTTTACCTGCCAATATCAACGCTTCTCTGGATGGTTTAAACTACCAAACAGGAAAACTGGACGGACACGGCCTCTCCTACCTATGGTTCAGAATACCGCTACAGTTGCTCTTTATTGCTTGGGTTTACTTTTCCTCCGTTAAGAAATAATTCTTTTTTAAAACATGGATTGCAATTCACTTATTATGAATATCTTTAAATTAATACCCTATTGAAAACTATAAAAATAACCCATGATAGCCACCCTTTTAAGCAAAGTCTTTTTGCCTCTTTCTCTTGCCATCATCATGCTCGGAATGGGCATGACCCTAGTTCCAGGCGATTTTGGTAGAATTATCAAATACCCAAAAGCCGTCATCATTGGCCTTACCAATCAACTTATTTTTCTACCTATTATTGGTTTCTTGTTAGCTATTGCCTTTGACCTTGACCCAACCATGGCGGTAGGAATCATGATTTTGGCTTCTGCACCTGGCGGGCCTACCAGTAATTTAATTAGCCAAGTGTGTAAAGGAAATATTGCCCTCTCGGTTACTTTAACGGCCTTAGCAAGTTTTGTAAGCATGCTTACTATTCCATTTATCCTTTCCAATGCTCTTGAGTATTTTGGTTCAAGTACTGGTCAAACCATTAAACTACCGATACTAGATACCATACTTCAAATCATGGTGATTACCGTCATTCCAATTTCGATAGGTATGATAATCAGGAAATATAAAGAGAACTTCGCTGATAGAATGGAAAAACCAATGCGTACAGCCTCGACCGTAATTTTCATCATTATATTTTTAGCCGTCATCGCTGCTAATTTTAACCTTTTAGGAGAAGCTCTAAAAAGAGTTGGCATCGTCACCTTACTCCTTAACCTAGCGACCATGGGCATTGGCTTTATGACCGCGAAAATCTTCAAACTTGATTTTAAAAGTGCTATTTCCATTACGATAGAAAGTGGTATTCAAAACGGCACGCTGGCTTTTGTGATAGCTACAACCATCCTTAATAATGTTGAATTAGGAATTCCTACAGGAGCGTATTCTATCTGGATGTTTGTAACTGGAGGTATTCTAATGTGGAAGTTGGGGAAGAGAGAAGCGGTGTAGTTCAAGAGAAATGCATAAAAAAGCCGTCTGAATCCAACAGACGGCTTTTTGTTTTTTTATAATAAGCTCACAGGAAACTCCGCAAAGCTGTCTGCCCATCCAATCTTAATATGTACAGCTCCAGTAGTAGCTTTATACATCGTGATGGATAAGGCTTCTACATTTTCTGTGGTTTTTGACACTTTGCTGGTCACACTTGCCAACTCTTTTGATAAATCAAAATTATAAACACCCCAGCCATTTACTGTTGGGTGAAATTTCAGTGTCCAACTGTCTTCCTGAGGAATAATGTACATTGCGTAAGTTCCTGGAAAAAGCATAACATCGCCTATTCTTACTGGAGAATAGAAGGTAACTTCGGTAGTTTCATTGGCACCAATTCTCCATTCTTTTCCAAACTTCACCAATCCTCCAAAAACTTCTCTTCCTTTGGCCTGAGGACGAGAATAAACGATTTTAATTTGCGTCATTAAAGCCGCCTTTTCGTCTGCGGTTTCCGCAAAAGTAAGGTCATGTGCCGCATTATTAGGATAGTAAGACGCATCTAAAGGGCTGGCGTCTAGCTTAGGGAAGTCTTGAGCGGAAAGTTGAATCGAAATAAGTGCAAAAAGCACAAAGGTTAGTTTTCTCATTGATTAGTTTTTTATTGATTTAGAGTTACGAATTCATAATGCCCAAGGTTTGGTTTTAGTTCAGCTTTTAATGCTGAAACCCTTTTCTTTTAATAAATTTAAACAAAGGTGTAATGATTTGGGATTTTTGCCACTAAGTAAGAAAAAGAAATATTGAGTAGCGACTTTTATAAAATATCTATTCTACCATTCTCAGGAATAATTATCAAGTTATGTCGGGCTTATACCAACTCCCAAGAAGACTTTGAAGATTATTTTCAGGAGGTTTGTTTACAAATTTGGAGGAGTAAGGGAAACTTTCGTGAGGAGTCAGAATGGAGCACATGGGTTTACCGTATTTCATTAAATGTTTGTTTGACCTTACTTAAAAAGAAGAAAAGCAAGACACAACATTTTGTTTCCGACTCCATACCCAGCGAAGAAACAGAAAATAATTTTGCGTTTTCAGACGAATCATTAAACCTACTTTATGATGCCATTAGAAAGTTATCCGAGATTGATAGGGCCATCATTATGCTTTATTTGGAAGAAAAAACCTATCAAGAAATCGCAGATATTATAGGCACCAACCCAAACAACATTGGTGTACGTGTGACAAGAATTAAAACAAGATTAAAAAAACTTCTCGATGGAAAAATCAATTGAAAATATATGGAAAGAAGGCTTTCTTAAAAGTGATGCCTTGATAGCTCCAAAAGTCAATAACCTGTATAATAAAAAGTCAATTCACATCATTGACAAGTTTACAAGGATGTTTAGAATAAACCTGATTGCGATAGTAGCCTTCTCTCTTGTTTTCTTGCTTATATCATTTTTGGTAGGCATACCAGTAATGGGTCTTATCTTTTTTGTAACGCTGAGTGTGCTGGTAGTAATCAATAAGCAATTACTGAATGGATTATATAAAATAGACAAAGGAGAAAGCAGCTACCACTATTTAAAAGCATTTAACGAATGGCTTAACAAACAAGTGACTATTAATAAAAGCATTGCAACATTTCTGTACCCTATCATATTCTTGTCCATTATTCTAGGTCTTTGGTTTAAGGATGCTCATGGCGTTTTTTTAGGAGAAAGGTTAGTCACCAAAACCTTAGAACACTTCCCTGACCTCTACCTAATATTTGGAATTCCGCTGATAGGAATAGCAGCAATCATTTTAATTATGGGCATATTGGCAATCTTCGGTGGCAGAATTTATAAATGGGACTTAAATCTGATTTACGGAAGGGTATTCAAAAAACTGGAAGAACTATTGGCCGATTTGGAAACCTTGAGGGCATAAAAAATCACTATTATTAAAAAATAATTTGCCTCAAGGTGTAATAATTCAAGCTGTGAGCCACTAACCAAGAAAAAAACAAACAATCATGACATTACAAGAAGCCAGAAACTTTTTTGAAAACTTAAAAGACGAAGCAAGCAAAAAGTCCGAAATCAAGATATATGACAAGTTAATTCATATTCTAAGCGAATTAAATACCCGAGCACTTTCAAGCGAGGAGCTAAAATCGGTGGAAAACAAACTTACCAATTTGAATTTTACATCTGAGCAAAATCAAAGTATCAAATTCTTCAAAAAGGCACTAATCGATTTTGAAAAATTCTTAAAAGAGAGTCTTTCCTTAATCTCAAAAGGCCATTATACCAATATTGGTTTAGGTTTAGGGATGTCTTTTGGAGTTGTCTTTGGAATAGCAGTCTTATCCAGCTTTGAAAGGTCTATCGGTATAGCTCTTGGTATTTCTATAGGAATGATAGTTGGTTTAATAATAGGTCGAAATATGGATGCCAAAGCTTTGGCTGCCGGAAATGTGATTTAGATCAAAAAGAAGAGCCACTTGATTTCATTTCACAAGTGGCTCTAAAGATGACTTAAAAAACTAATTACAGTACGGTAATAGGAAACTCCGCCATTGAATCTCCCCAACCAACTTTTATCATTACTTGACCAGATTCAGCTTTATACATGGCTATAGATAAAGCCTCAATAGTTTGGCGAACATTAATAACGTTTGCTGTTACACTTGCCAAATCCTTGGAATAGTCGTAACCGTAACTTCCCCAACCGTCTACAGTAGGATGTACTTTTAAAGTCCAACTATCTTTAGTTGGTACACAGTAAAGCGAATATCTACCAGCGGATAAAACGGTTTGTCCTATCATAACGGGCGAATAGAAAATAATTTCGGTAGATTCATTCGCTCCCATTCTCCATGGCTCCTCAAACTTCACCAAACCTCCAAAAATCTCTCTTCCATTGGCCAATGGTCTAGAATATGTAATTCTAATTCTCGGCATTATAGCCGCTTTCTCTTTTGCCGTTTTAGCAAAAGCAGCTCTATGTGCCCCATTTGGATAATAAGCCACATCCATGATACTTTTATCTATGGGTTCAAAATCTTGAGCAGAAACCTGAAAAGCAAAAAAGCTTAGTAAAATAAGTAGTGTTTTTTTCATGTCTTTTAATAAGGTTTTATATATAATAGTTCAATTTAGGAAAAATACAGGCCAAATAGACAAAATAAACCATTTGAACGTATCTGATTAAGCATTCCTTGAAGAGGCCCAATGCCTGCTGAAAGAACTTTGAGCATTAAAATATTAAACATAGAAAATTGAAAAGCATATTACTCCTCGTTACCGTTGCCTTGATGGCTCAATGTACCAAAAAAAATACCGTGCCCGCCTCAACAGAAAGCTCCGGCTCTTCCATAAAATATTTAGCTTTGGGAGATTCTTACACTATCGGTGAAAGCGTTAGCCCGTCTGGCAGATGGCCAGTTCAGCTTGCAGAACAGCTCACCAGAAAAGGTTTAGAAATGGATGACCCAAAAATAATAGCTCAAACCGGATGGACTACAGATGAACTCGATAAAGCCATTAACCACAGTGCTCCCAAGAATAATTACGATTTGGTATCCTTGCTTATCGGGGTCAATAATCAATTCAGAGGTAGATCGGCTACAGATTTTAAAAGAGAATTTGAACCTTTATTAGATAGAGCGATAGGTTTTGCAGGAGGGGACAAATCAAAAGTATTTGTGGTTTCTATTCCAGATTATGGTTTTACGCCTTTTGGTCAAGGCAGAAACCCTCAAAAAATAACACAAGAGATAAATGAATATAACCAAATTCAGAAAGACATTTGTACGGCAAGAAACATTGCGTTTTTTGACATTACCCCCATTTCTAGGAAAGGACTTCAAGATACTGATTTAGTAGCCGGCGACGGACTACATCCTTCTGCTAAAATGTATGGTCAGTGGGTTGATTTAATGCTAAATGATGTTCTATCTTTGGTAAAACCATGACAAACATCAAAGCCAAAGTAGCTCGATTAGACGAAGAAGACCCACTAAAGGCATTCAGAAACGACTTTGTTTTAGACGCAAAAACAATCTATCTGGATGGTAACTCTTTGGGGGTTTTGCCTAAGAAAACAAAGCAAGTTTTAGAAGAAACCATCAATCAAGAATGGGGCTCCAGTTTGATAAGAAGCTGGAATCAAGACTGGCTAAAAAGCCATCAAAGGATAGCCGGAAAAATAGCCAAACTTATTAATGCAGAACCCGACGAAGTCATTATAACCGACAGTGTTTCTGTTAACTTGTATAAACTGGCTTTCGCTAGTCTGTCTTATCAAAGCCACAAAAGTGAGATAGTTACAGATAGTTTCAACTTCCCCAGCGATCTATATATCCTTCATGAATTATGTCAACAATCTTTTAAAGATAAAACATCCCATGTGGTAAATCAGGAGAACTTTGAGCAAGCCAATAAGAATATTTTAAATGCCATTTCTGAAAACACTGCTCTGGTAAGTTTAAGCCATGTCACTTTTCAAAATGCCTTCCGATATGACGTGAAGCTTATCAATGAGAAAGCGACTGTAAACGGAGCTCTCAACCTTTGGGACTTGAGCCATTCTGTTGGTGCGGTGCCTATTGATGTCAAAGCTTTAAAAATGGAAATGGCCATAGGCTGCACCTATAAATACCTGAATGGCGGACCTGGTGCTCCTGCTTTTCTTTACGTTTCAAAAGCATGGCAAAGTCGACTTCAAAACCCGATTACGGGTTGGTTTTCACATGCTGCTCCCTTTGACTTTAGTCCTACTTTTAGAGCCTCAGATGGCATACAAAACTTTGCCGTAGGCACACCTCCAATATTGTCTACCAAAGCGATTGAGCCTGGTGTTGATATCTTCTTAAAAGCAGGAATTCAAAACATTCAAAACAAATCGGAATTATTATTTGAATTATTCATACAGTTATTTCAATTATTTCTGAAAGAAAGGAATTACAAAATAGCAAGCCCAATAGCAGCTGCTGAAAGAGGATCACACATCGCTTTAACACATAAAGAAGCCTACCGAATAAATCTTTCTCTGATTCATCCACGTATAAATAGAAAGACCATCATTACTGACCATCGTCCACCAGACATCATTAGAATAGCTCTTACGCCTTTATATTTAAGTTTTTCGGAACTCTGTGAAGCTGTAATAAGGTTAGTAGAAATAGTGGACTCCAAAGAATTTGAAAATCATTCGCCTGTAAAAACAGGTGTTATCTAAAAAGAATAAATTATGAAAAGTGTATTAATCGCGATGCTGTTCTTATTCAACCTTCAAGAATGTGAAAGCACCAATCAAACACAAAACGTGGTAGAAACACCAGCAGCAGAACTTGCCAAATATGAAACCGCCTACTTTGCCTCTGGTTGTTTCTGGTGCGTAGAAGCCATTTATGAAAGCTTAGAAGGCGTAAAGGAAGTAGTTTCTGGCTATTCTGGAGGTAAAGAGAAAAACCCGACCTATCAACAAGTTGGTTCACACAGAACAGGTCATGCAGAAGCAGTAGAAGTATTTTACGACCCAGCCGTGATAAGTTATGCGACCTTAGTAAAAGTATTTTACGGTTCGCAAGACCCTACTACTGTAGGTCAGCAGCCCGATTTTGGAGACTCTTACCGCTCCGTAATTTTCTATAAAAATGCCGAAGAAAAAGCGATTGCAGATGCCGCTAAAGCAGCCATAGCGAAAGACTACAAAAAACCAATTGTAACTGAAATAATACCTTTTGAGAAGTTTTGGAAAGCAGAGGATTATCACCAAAACTATGAGAAGCTTAATCCAAATCAGCCTTATGTGAGGTCGGTTTCTATACCGAGATTGAATAAGTTTAAAGCTAAGTTTCCAGAATTATTGAAGAAGGGAGCGTAAAGATTATTGTTCCAGTGAATGATATTTATTATAGGTATCAATAATCTTTTTGATATGTTCGTATCGATAGTATTCCTTTTCAATTTTTCGCTTTAAATCCTTGTTATCAGCAATCAACGGAACAATGGTTTGCAGAAAATTCTCTTCAGAAAGAAAGTAGACCATTCCTTTCTTATTCAAGACATAAATAACCGAAAACTTCTTAGCATAAATAGTTGCTTTCACCCTAATTCTTCTCCTCGCTTTGTTCGCCACCACAAAGACTGTTGGCGTGGGGGCGTCCAAAATCTTATGTTCAATGTATAAGTTAATGGCTCCTAAGGCAAATATTTCCATTAATTTCTGAACTTCTTTATTACCTTGTTTGAATCGAATATTTTGATAACCTACTGACTCAGTAACCAGGTACTGTACATCGCTGGTCTTTATGCTTTCTTTTTTACCCGTTTCATTCCTATAAATTGGTATTCTTTTACCGAAAGACCTTTCGCTTGGAACCTTACAAAGAATAGTATCATTACTTATGGTGACAATAACGCCCTCAATAAAGGCATTCTGGGCAAAGCCGAGATTACTTCCCAGCAAAAGAAGTATGGATAATTTTAAAGTTTTCACGCCCTAAATAAGTTGAAAAAATTCTAATTGCTCAAAACTTTTTCGGCAGAAACCCGAATTACCCATCATAAAACCTTTGTTTAACGACAAATGGCCTATAATCCCGCGTTTTTAATAACCTCCGCATACCACAGTGCCGAGTCTTTCGGCACACGGTTTAGCGTTTCCTCTTCTATGTAAGTTATGCCAAACTTCTTATCATAACCCGAAGCCCATTCGAAATTATCCATCAACGACCATATAAAATAACCACCCATATGCACACCATTTTCTATGGCACCATGAACAGCAGAAAGATAACCATCAAAGAAGGCTATTCGGTCTTTGTCCTCCACTTTTCCATTCACCAGTTTATCATCAAAGGCACAGCCATTTTCTGTGATATAGATTTCTGGATTGTCGTATCTGGCGGCTATCCATTCCAGTAACTTCTGGCAGCCCCAAGGCACTATGGCCCATTTCATATCTGTCAGTTTCCAGTGAGGGTCTACACTCAGATTCACATTCTGATCTTCCGAAAGTCCTCCATTACCATAAACACTTCCTTTGTCCGTAATGTCTGTGGCATCTGAGGCAAACATGGTGGTGTAGTGATTCAGTCCAAAAAAGTCGGAGGAGTTTTTTAGTAATGCCTTCTCCTCTACTGTAAATGTTGGTAATCTATCTCCCAGCCTCTCTTTCATTGATTCCGGATAATCGCCTTTATAAATTGGGTCTGCAAACCAAGAAAGAAAAAACTCCAAAGCCCTTTCTGCAGCTTCCTTATCCTCTTTTGAGTTTGTTAGTGGCTCACGCCAATCACAATTGTTCGTAATTCCTATTCTTCCTTTTTGCGTAGCTCTATATTTCCTATTATAAACATCTACGGCCTTACCATGTGCCTTTAGTAGATTGTGCCCTGCAATATATGGCAAATCACCAGACTTTTTCCCTGGAGCAAAAACACCATGTCCATAGCCTAAAATAGCCACCACCCAAGCTTCATTTATGGTAATCCAATGCTTCACGTTTTCGCCAAAAGCCTCGAAACAGACATCTGCATAAGCCGCAAAAGCATCAGAAATATCATCCCCAATCCAACCATCCATCTCAAATTGCAAAGATGCAGGTAAATCCCAATGATAAAGCGTTACCCATGGCTCTATGTCATTTTTAAGCAGTTCGTCTATCAATCTACAATAGAAATCAATTCCCCTTTGTTCTACTTTTCCTACACCGGCTGGTAAAATACGCGACCAAGAAATAGAAAACCTATAAGCTTTTAATCCTAATTTTTTCATTAGAGCCACATCTTCTTCTATCCTATGATAATGGTCGCAGGCTATATTTCCAGTATCTCCCTTGGCTATTTTACCTGGCGTCATACAAAACACATCCCAGATAGAAGGTCCTTTACCATCTTCGTTCCAGCCTCCTTCTATTTGATACGCAGAAGTGGCTCCACCCCATGTAAAATTTTTTGGGAATTTTTTCATTTCTTTTGTTTTGTAAAACACACCTCCTTACTAGACTTGGTTTAAACGCCAAGCTAAATATGGTTTCAAAAAGGAAGTATCTTAATTAATTATCTTTTGGTAAATTATCAAACCAAGTTCTTTTCAAAATCAGGGTGCACAAAATGGCTATGCCAAGTGTAACGAGCATAGGCAGTGTTTCTAAGAAAACCAGATAAATAGGGAATATCACTAAGGAGGTTTGCCATACAATTCCGACAGCCACATTAAACATATCTCTTTTGAAGAATGTCTTTCCTGTCCAGGACGGATCTTCAGCCATTACTTTCTCACGTATTGGTCCCCAGAAACCCCATGGAGTTACGTTTTTATAAAATGATTTCAGCGTTGCCTCATCCGTAGGAGGGGCGGCATAGGTTCCAGCTATGGCTCCTATCAGAGCTATCAATAGCATCAACGGAAACGTGTATAAATCTAAAACGCCATCGAAAATAAATCGAAACGATAAAGCAGGCACTAAGCCCCCAACCATACCCCAGAAAAAGCCACTTCCGTTAAACCTCCACCAGTACCATTTTAGCATATTAGAAGCCACATAAGAGCCATAAAGACCAGACACAATCCATTGTAAAACATCATTGACATCTTTGGCATAAAAACCCATTACAATACTGATAAGCACCATGATGATACCAGCCGCCCAGTTGGTCTTCTTTATGGTATCATTATCTGCCGTGGGATTAATATGTTTGAGATAAATATCATTCACAATGTAAGCCTGTGTGGCATTTAGCGTACCAGCAAACGTAGACATAAAAGCAGCCAGTAAACCAGCCAATAATAAACCCAATAAACCTACCGGTACAAATTCATTAATAGCTGAAGGTAATATTTGTTCAAAATCAATAGCACCTCCTACGACCAAATCAAGCTTATCATAAAACACCAAAGCTAAAGCCCCAAAACCAGCAATCATGAAATATCTCAAAGGCATCAAAATAGCACTAACTGAGCCACTCATTAAGGCGGCTTCTCTAGGCGACTTTGTTGATAATATTTTCTGCATGTCATAGGTAGGTGCCGGCCCAGCAAAAGACACCAACAAGCCCTTCATGAGCATCATCATAAAAAAGACGGTAAATAAGCTATAGCCATCACTCGCTATCTTATCGTTTACTTCAGGAATAATGTTAGTCCAATCTAAATCTAGATGTGTTCCAAAAAATGGACTCATCCAGCCATCGGGTACATTAAGACCATTGGTAGCCACCGCATTCATCGCAATTACGCCTATTACTATTCCAGAAACGGCCATCAAGCTATATTGCATCACATCAGCCCAAACAATACTCATCATCCCTCCTAAAAGCGAGTAAAACACGGCAAAACAAGTAAAAATGATTCCGTAAAAATGCGGCACATATTCTAAAGGAATATCAAAAGGGATGTAGGCAGAAACCACCTCCCAAGGCACAAAGATTTCAACAAACTTTCCAATGCCAATAAAGCCATAGGCCAGATAACCTAAGCCTAAGATAATAGCAAAAACTACTATCACTGAATGTGACATAGAAGCCCCTCTGCCACTAAAACGGGTATTTATCCACTCGGCACCTGTGGTTACATTAGATTTCCTTAACCACATGGAAAGGAAAACCATCAAAAATATCTGATTGAAAACGGGCCATAGAAAAGGAATCCAAGCAGATTTAAGTCCGTAGACAAAAAGTAAAGTAACCAGCCACATGGTACCAGAAATATCAAACATACCAGAGGCGTTTGATAAACCGAGCAAATACCATGGGATTTTATTTCCACCAAGCAAATAGTCGCTTTTAGAGCGTTCTGCTTTCTTTTTTAATACTAAACCAATCACTACGGTTGATGCTAAATACAGCAGAATAATAGCGATATCAATAAAGGCTAACTTCATAATACTTCTATAGGGTTAAGATCGTTCTATCGAAAAGCAGGATTAATTAGACTCTTTTCGCCAATAAATACAAGTTTCTCTTGTTTACTTTATAAGAATAGATAAAATAAGCTTATAGAATGATTATTTTCTTTCGAAGTAAACTTTCCTTGCTTTCTAAAAGTAAGATGTAGACCCCAGCAGGTAATCCCCTAAGGGGTATGGAGATTTTGGTTTCCCATGAACGTATTAAGGGAATTTCACTGACCAGCTTACCCAGATCATTATAAAGTCTAATTTTTACATTTTTCTGAATTTCGGGTGACTCTATATGCACAAAATCTATAGCAGGATTAGGGTAAGCCAAATTCATTTCCACCTCTGGCAGGTCCTTAAAGATCACTTCTGACTTTTCAGAAAGGCAAAAGGCTTTACCGTCATAATCTTTATAACCTACTACCGCATAATTACCACTTTCTCTAAATTTTATAATTGCGGTTTCTTTATCTAAGACCACCAAATCTCTCTCCCAGACAAAACCATCAAAGTCCTCTACATTAACCACATTTATTTCAAACAAAGCCTCAGAGACCAAAGACGGTTTAGGGGGCAAGGCATAGACATTCACGGTAATTTTAGAGGAGGCGTCTGAAATACAGTTTGGACCATATAACCCTTTATAAGTCAATTCCGTATCTGTTGCTAGTTCTCTTTCTTTATCTATTTGTCCGTCAGACCATATATATCCATCAAAACCATCTACGGCTTTTGCATTCACTACATCTCCTTCACAAATGCCCAATATAGCGTCAGCTTTTGTGATGTTTCCATTAATTCCTACACCCAGTTCTTTGGCAAACTCTGGTTCGGGAATAGCTGTTATTATTTTTTCGGTGGACAAAAAAGTACAACCAACCGCATTTTGAGCAGAATAGGTATAAAGTCCACCTTCAGAGACCTCTAGTGTTCTGGCTTCAATGCCATTATTCCAAACCAAGTTTTCGAAGCCATCGTTACTTGACAAAATCAACTTTTCGTCCTTGCAAAGGGTACTTTTCTCAGAAAAAACTGTAGGCCTTTCAAAAATGACGGCATTTAAATTTATAGAAGAACTTATTTTATAATTGCCTAGACTGTCTCTCAAGTCTGCATTAAAAACACCAGATGTAGCCACTTTATCTACATTGTCATCTCCGTCTGCCCATTGATACAAACTATGTTTACTGGGCAATAATATCCTTGCTTGGTTTTCATTCACACACATAACCCCTAAATCAACCAAAGGATTACTTAAAATAGGCTGACAAGCACCAAAAAAACTGGTGTTCAGCTTTTCTATCCAAGCACCTGCCAAAATCTCTAAACCCTTGATATTTTCTTTATTGCCAAAATGCACTTCGTCGTACCGCGGAATCATTAAACTATCTGTAGAAGGTCCCTCAAAAATATTAAAGTTCGGCTCCTTAATTATTCTATCATGAGATTTAAGAACCACCTGAGATGTTCTGCCTTCACTATAAGAAACTCGCGAGAACATCCATGCCATATTCTGACCAAAATCCTTTCTTATATTCTCAATAAGGCCTTTATAATACCCAAAAATCTCCTCTTCCACGGGTACACCCGGATATGTATCCGTTTCTCCTTGATGCCATAAAACAGCCCTTACCCCAAACAGGGAACCATAATATTGCATCGTGGTTTTAAGATATTGATAAGGGAAACCTGGCTGAAATAGCCCTTGAAAAATAGCATCTTTGGTAGGTTCTCCAACAGAACTTTGATACCAATTACTACTCAGCGTACGTGTTAAAGCCGCATTAAAAAACATGATTGGCACCCCCAATTGACTCGCCAAACTATCTCCCACCTGCCCCCAACACCATGGGGAGAGTCCAATTGGGCCAATATTAGTATTATCCTTTAGCTGACTAAACACAAGGGATGTATTGGGTTCTTTGCTATAGTTTTCATTTAAAAAATTGGCACAATTTACTCTGTCATCTTTTGCTCCTGTAGCACCTAAGCCAGAGATTCCTTGGGCGTTTGATTGACCACAAATCACAAAGACTTCCCCTACCCCTACTTTATTAAGAACACGTAGATATAATTCTTGTTCTCCTTTAATGGCCCTTATTTGTAGCTGATACCAACCACCCTTTACTTTTACAGCCCCTTTAAAACCACCAACTTGTGAGTTATTCTGAATTTCTTCCCAATCTTTAAAATCCACCAACACACCATTCTTATACTCTTTAAGACGCACTTCCAACTTGTCTACACGCTCCCCAATGCTCCCACTGATGTATATCGTGCCCTCATTTTTTAAATCTCTCTGAAAAACGGCTCTTTCTGTGGGAAAATGAATTTCCATTTGGCCTTGAGCAAAAAAGAAAAGAAAAAGTCCTAAGACGGTCAGAGTAAAACGCTTTATAGAAAGTATAGATTTAAATGGCACTTTGAAAGAACAGTTTTATGGGAAATAGACTTAAGCAAATAAAACAAATTTGGGGTTCTTATTGAAACGGTTTTATCAATACACTATTATCACACATGCTTCTCTTATTTGCTTCTCCAATAGGGGTTTTTAGCCTCAATAAACGCAATAGGTAGACCTCCATAAAGGCTTTTCAGCCATTTCGCAAAGTAATTCATTCCCGCCTCCTCTGAATCTGCATGTCCCATAACGATTACAGCCTTCTTTTGTCCTAATGTGATGGCATCTTGTACGTATGGTATTGTTTCCCATTCGTTGCTCTCCCCCACTATCAATAGCTCTGTGTTGGGATTATCTAGTCTAGCAAAATGACTCCCAGAACCTGAAGCTCCCAAAGCCATACCCACTTTGGTAAATTTCTCTTTAGGATTTCCTACTATTCTTAGCGTCTTAGCTCCAAATTGCTTTTCTATGTGTGCCACAATATCTTCCAAGCTCATCGCTGGAATTTCAAAGTAAACGTTGTCTTTTCTGTACTGCTGCCATTGAAATACGTCCACCACACCCTCATAAATCATATCCGGATTGTTCCTATGAATATGGTCGTGAAAACGCCAAACCACCATGTTATTGTCTTTGATAAACTTCAGTTTAGCCTGTTGAATTGGAGAGGATTCATGCAGTTTCAAATCATCTGTATGCGAATAAAAAGTAGGTTCATGGGTAATTACAAAATTCAGACCTTGGGCATTTGCCTTTTGTAAAACTTCCAAAGTGGCCATAAAAGTGGTGGCAATACCCTTAACTTCCGTATTCCCATCTCCAGCCTTTATGTTATCAACGGTTTGCTCTGCCCAATCGCAATTGACCTCCGCTTTGATTTTATTGATAATATTATTCGCAGTTAGCTGCGAAAAACCTTGAAGGTTGGATAATAGAAAAAGTACGCAGAAGATTTTTTTCATTAAAGGGTCAAATTTTGTATCACAAAAATAAGGATATTTTCCTTTGAACCTCAACGGGAAAAATACCCTCTATTTATACAAAAACAGGCCTTTGATTAAATCAAAAGCCTGTCAACTATTTTTAAATATTACAATTTTTCTTTGAAGGTTTCGTAACCAAAGCTCTTGTGCAATTCAAAACTACCGTCAGATTTCAAAACACCAATAGAAGGCAAACCGACACCATTAAAAGTTGTGGTTTTGACCATGGTATAATGAATCATATCTTCAAAAATGACCCTATCCCCTACTTTTAGCGGCTCGTCAAAAGCATAATCGCCCATAAAATCTCCTGCCAAGCAGGTGGTTCCACCCATACGGTAATTATGTTTCCCTTCTAATGCTGTTGGATAAGACCCTATAATTCTCGGTTTATAAGGCATCTCTAAGGTATCGGGCATATGAGCTGCAAAACTGACATCTAATATGGCGACATTAACGCCCTGAGCATCCACGATGTCTTGAACCGTAGAAATCAGCACACCTGTTTCCCATGCTATGGCTGAACCTGGCTCCAAAATCACTTCAATATTATAGGTCTTTCTTAGTCTTTCAATTTGCTTTGCTACATGTCCAATATTATAACCAGAACGTGTCATTAAATGACCTCCGCCCATATTTAGCCATTTTACTTGATGCAGCAAATCTCCAAATTTCTCTTCTACATGAACCAAGGTTCTCTCCAAAACAAAGGAGTCGTTTTCGCATAAGGAATGAAAATGTAAACCTTCAATTCCCTCTGGCAACTTTTCTCCCAATGCCGCTCTGGTAATACCTAGTCGACTACCCACAATGCACGGATTATACATGTCCGTTTCTACCTCGGCATATTGTGGATTAATTCGCAAACCCATTGATATAGGTTCTTTGTGAGCATCTACTTTATCTTTAAAACGCTCAAATTGATTCAGGGAATTGAAAGTAATGTGCGAACTATATCCCATTAATTCTTCGAACTCTTCCTCCTTATATACAGGAGCGTAAGTATGGGCTTTGCAATGCATTTCCTCAAATATCAGGCGAGCTTCATTTAAACTACTGGCAGTAGCTCCGCTCAAATACTTTTTAACAAGTGGAAACATTTTATACATAGAAAAGCCCTTCAAGGCCAGTATAATTTTGCCGCCACTTTCATTCTGAACTGAGCTGATAAGCTTCAAATTATCAACTAATTTAACTTCCTCCAAAACATAACATGGAGAAGGTATTTGAGAAAAATCCATTTAGATTTAGTTTATTTTCCTGCAAATTTGCAATTTCTCTTAGTTCAAGTGCGGTTTATGTTGGATTTTTTCTAATAAAGAAGCAGAAGAGAATAGCAAAACTTGGATGATAACAGCCAAGGCTATCAAAGAAATGATTTCAAACTGAGCAGAAGATTTCTTCTGTAGCATGATACCGTTGGACTCCTCAATGAGACGCTGCCCTTCGGCGGTCTGAATATTAGACAGCACCGCCAAATTAGCCAAAGCCTTACTGGTAAGTGACTTATTCTTCTGAGATACACCATTGGCATTTAGGTCTAATTGGTTTCCAATGACAGAAATAGATGGGATCAATAAACGGAATTCTTGAAAAACACTGGCTTCTAAATCCGTAAATTTAGTTTCAGAATAATTTGTAATTAAACCATCCATCTTTTGGTCCAAAGCATTCAGGTGTGCTTTTTTTTGACTGTTTACACCCTCTGAAATAAGGTTATTGACTAACTCTTCTCTTTCATGCAAAATAGAAGACAGTTCAAAAATAAAACTCTCTACCATAAGCCTATCCTCATAGATAGCCGAAAAAGAGGACTGCAACTGACCTATTCTTTTTCTATCCATAAGGTTGTTCCATAACAACAAAGACAATACAACAGTCATCACTGCCGCAATTTTCACTTTGCCCTTTATCCCAAAAGCCCACTTTTTCATACTCATATCCTAAAAACCTAATGTTTAAACTATATCTAGCAATAATACAATTATTAAGACATAATTCCTAAAATTCTGCCTTGTCTACTTCAGAACAAAAAAGTGCCCCAAACTCGACATTTGGGGCACTTATAGTTAATTATTGATTTGAAAATTTAATGGAATAGTGTACTTCACTCTCACAGTCTTCCCATTTTGAATACCTGCTTTCCATTTTGGCATTTTTTTAATAACCCGTTCCGCTTCTTCGTCGCAGCCGAAACCTATCCCTTTTAAGACTTTAACATCTGAGATGCTTCCATCTTTTTCCACAATAAAGGTGACAATAACCTTACCTTCTATCCCATTTACCGAGGCGTTTCTGGGGTATTGCAGATTATTCCCTAACCATTTATACATTTTCTTCAGGCCACCATTAAATTCCGGCATGATCTCCGACCTAGAAAACGCTACTTCTTCTTTGGACTCTTTTGGAGGTTCGGGTGCTTTAATCGCTAAACCTTCCAGAACTATAGGCCCAGAGAGCTCAAAAACATACTCAGAAGGCTTTCCTTCTTGTTTAATGGTACTGATTACAGCAGTTTCTATTTCTTCGTCCGTAGGAACCTCCGCTTCTACAATTTCCTTAGTGTCCGGTACTGGTTCTACTAATTCCGGAATAACTACCTGTTTTAATACTTCCTGTTTTACTGGAAGTGCCACCTCTTTTTCTTTGGGTATTTCTATCGGTGGTTCGTACCAGTTTTCTATATCGTGTACTCTATACGGGGCGTCATCTATAACCTTTGGTGCCTTTTGAGACTTCACCACAAAAAAGCTACTCAATGATATAAATAATACACCAGAAACCCCAAGGACAAAAGCTTTTGATAAATGTGAACTATACTTCTTACGAAGGTCATAAGCACCATATGCTTTATTCCTATTTTCAAATATTATATCATCCAGTGTTTGTAAGTTTTTCATTATTGAAATTTGTTTTTTGGTCAAAGAAATCTCCTGCCAGAAATTCTGGAATATTTAATAAGAAATTAACTAGTATAATACAGGAAGCCGGCCCTTCTTAGACCTAATGTAGATGGAATATTTCAAGAAACAAAGCCTATAACTAAATATTTAGTTATAGGCTTTGTTTTACCCCAGGAGTGCCAATAAGATGCTTAAACCCTATTTATCAAAGTTTAAAACAGCATTTTCCTCCTCCCAAAAGAAAACACCTTTGGGTTTATCATAGTTACCTTTTTCATGCATGGTATTGGCATCATAAAGTCTGCCATTTATCATTGTCCATATAACAGAATTTGAGTTTCGGATATTTTCCAAAGGGTTTTTATCCAAAACTATCAGATCGGCTAGTTTTCCTTTTTCTAGGGAACCTATTTCATCTTCCATTCCTAAGAGTAAAGCACCGTTTGTAGTTGCCGCTTTTAAGGCCTCCAAATTGGTCATGCCACCTTGTGCTAGCATCCATAATTCCCAGTGCACTCCGAGCCCTTGAAGCTGCCCATGAGCTCCAAGATTCACCCTAACCCCAGCGTCATTTAACTTCTTGGCACTTTTTGAGACTTTGATATAGCCATTTTCATATTCTTGCATCGGAATCATGGTTCTATGTCTTGCCCTAGCATCTATGACCTCTCTCGGTGTAAAAGTTAACAGTTTCTTGTCTTCCCAAACATTGGTATTTTGATACCAATAATACTCCCCATTGATGGCACCATAATTCACAATTAAGGTAGGCGTATAAGAAGTTTTGCTAGCTCCCCAAAGCTGAATAACATCTTTGTACAAGGGTGCCACCGGAATATTATGTTCAATGCTGGAGTGCCCGTCCAATATCATACTCAAATTATGATAGAAAGTGGAACCTCCTTCTGGAACCACACCCACTTTTAAATCGTGAGCAGCTTTAATGACCTGCTGGCGTTGATTTCTACGGGGTTGGTTATAACTTTTCACCGTAAATGCACCAAAAGCCTTAGTTCTATAAACGGCCGATTTGGCATCTTCAAAATCATTGATATTGGCTTTAAAAAGAGCATCTGCTCCGTACAAAATAGTACCGGTTGTAAAAATTCTAGGCCCAACCATATTCCCGGCCTTGACCATTTCAGATTGTGAAAAAGCCAACTCTGAACTCGATGAAGGGTCATGTGTAGTGGTGACTCCATAGGCTAAATTAGCATAATACTCCCAATGCTTTTGAGGGTTAAGACCGGTTCCAAACTGCCCTAAGTGAGCATGTGCATCAATAAAACCAGGCATGATGGTTTTGCCAGTGACATCAATAATCTTAGCATCTTTTGGAATAGAAACTCGTCCTACACCCAATATTTTATTTCCTTCTATAAGCACTGTACCGTTTTCAATGACCTTGTCATTTTTCATGGTGATAATTCGGGCATTTGTGAAGGCTATTTTCCCTTCTGGTTTATCTGCTTTTAGTAGAAGTTCTATTCTTAAACCTACAGAATCTAGCCCTGCAATGGAATCTGGAGCACCGGGTAAAAAAGCAAAACGTTCCTTAATTTCTTTACTGAAATATTCATCTCCCAGCGTCCAATGGAGCTTTTCACTATTAGCCGACCAGTGTATGTTAATTCCGGCGTCTTTCGCTAGTTGGGCTATAGGTAAATTCTTGGCATCATTATCTATTTCAATCGTTTGACCCGTTTGAGGCATTGCAGCTACGTATAGCTTAAAATAGTTTGTAAAGGCCACCCATTTCTCATCAGGACTTGGTAGCAGCCTGAAAGCATATTTTGACTTTACTAATTCCTTCTTGTCTTCGCCTGCCAAGTTTACAGAACATAAGGTTTTGGTCAGACCGCCAGATTGATAATAAATTCGTTTTCCATTTTGGCTAAAAGACGGAAAATCACCTTCGTCTGTCACCTTTTCTATTTCCTTGGTATTGGTATTTAAGAGGTAAATACCAGGGTACTTCGTGTTCTCATAACCCAACTCCCTACTGGAGCCTTCCTTTTGAAAAACAACCAAATTTTCTTCTAAAGGTGAAAAGGCAGGCATTCTATAAATACCATTTTCTGTGCTTATTTTTTGCGACCGAGCATTAATACTAGACAAGTCTAGTAACTGAATTGCTCCCATATTTTCATCATTCCAACTGACATAAAGTAGCTTTGTACCATCTTTTGAAAAAGAAGGGTCAAACTCCAAGTCTTCGCCATTGGTGACCCTCGTTGGTTTGCCATCTGGCAATTGCTTTTTCCATAGATAACCCGCCGCATTGAAAACTAAAAGTTTCCCATCTGGTGATGTAACAGCATGTCTGATTGCTTTAGTCGTAAATTGGTCTGGAGCTACTTCGTTTTTAAACCTTAAAGCGTTCACTATTTTATGATTGGCACTCGCTTTAAAAGGAATGACACTTGCTTCTCCAGAACTCACATCTATTTTTCTAATCTTACCCTCAGCCCAGACAATGATATGTTTATCGTCTGGTGTCCAGTTAAACCCTGTAAAGGCTCCAAAAATGGCCCATGTTTCTTGCTGGTCTTGACTTAACTTTCCATAAATAGGCCACTCTCTGCCCGTTTTGAGGTCGTGTAAAAACAAAACAGATTTCTCTCTGATGCGTCTCACAAATGCCATCAACTCCCCATTATGCGAAATAACTGGACGAATAGCTCCACCCGAACCGCCTGTGACCGTTTCTGTTTTCCCATCTTCTAAACCATATCTCTTAATGACATATATCTGGCTGTTGGGGTCTTTGTTGTATTGAAAACTACCCCCTGGGTACATGTCTTCACTAAAATAAACATATTTCCCATCGGGCGATAACCAAGGCTCTCCTACGTCTTGTTGGTCGTTCTTTCTTTTCGTCAATTGAATCCCCTTCCCTCCTGAGGTATGGTACATCCAAATTTCCCCTGCTCCTAAAGAACGTCCAGAGCTAAAATGCTTTTTACAGAAAATGTAATCGCCATCTAAACTCCAAACCGCATTATTAACCAATCTAAAATCTTCTTTGGTAATCTGCTTAGCATTTGAGCCATCTGTATTCATCATCCAGATATTATCTGCTCCGTCTCTATCGCTGGTAAAACTTATTTTCTTACCATCTGGGCTAAACCTAGGCTGCACCTCAAAAGCATGTCCGCCACTTATTAATTTCGCTTCTCCACCTTTAACTGGCATTGTATAAATATCTCCTAAGAGGTCAAATACCAGCTGCTGACCATCAGGACTGACATCTACGTTCATCCAAGTGCCTTCATCGGTTTCTATTTTTACTTCTGAATATGGAAGAACAGGTTCTGTTACATCCCATTTGGTTTTTTTTTGGGCAGTTGTGCTCAAAGCAATAAAAAAGAATAGCGGTAAAAGTAGTTTGTTTATCATAGAAAGGACTTTTGGGTTGAAGTTTATAGTCCAAAATTACCGTTTAAAAACCATTTCTTTTGGGTTTTGAATATCAATAAATCTTAATTCATATTCCAACTCTAAACTCCATGTATGATAACAAGACCTCGCCTGTCGCTTCCTGCCCGCAATGGGCGGGACTGACAGTTAATTGTCATACCCTTCTAGTTTGAACCTTATAACTATTGTCAGTTCCCTGCCCACACAGCAGGTGGGGAGCCAAGCAACGACCTTTGCCGTCGAGAACGGTCTTACACTTTGACATTTTTAAACTCCACATCCCATAACGAGCCCTTGTCTAGGCTACACGGCAAACGGAGGATTGACCGTAGAGAAAATTGATATTTTAGACATTCATTAAACTTCTGCATAACAAAAAATGACGCCCCTTATGGAAGCGTCTTTTTCAAATAAAACTAATAGTTCTAGTTAATACGTATGCGGTAATTCTATATCTACCTTCTCATTCCATGGTAAACCGTGAATGTTTAACTTTTCCATGAAAGGGTCTGGGTTTAGTTCTTCGCAGTTATAAACCCCTGGTTTCATCCATTCTTCGTTAGTTAGCATCAGCATGGCACCTATCATAGCTGGCACACCAGTGGTATAAGAAACCGCCTGCGAACGCACTTCTTTGTAAGCCAAGGCATGGTCACTATTATTCCAGACATAATACGTTCTGTCTTTACCGTCTTTGATACCTTTTATTTGACATCCGATAGACGTTTGACCCGTATAATTCTCACCTAAAGACTCCGGTGGCGGAAGTACTGCTTTCAAAAATTCTAAAGGTATTATTTGTTGTCCCTGAAAATTGATTGGAGCTATGCTCGTCATTCCTATATTTTCTAATACTTGTAAATGCGTAATATAAGCTTGACCAAAAGTCATCCAAAAACGAGCTCTCTTAAGTGTTGGGAAGTTTTTTACTAAAGACTCCAACTCTTCATGATAAAGTACGTAAGATTCCTTTTCACCAATATTTGGATAATCTATAGGCTTATGAACACTTAAAGCTTCTATTTCTTTCCATTCGCCGTTTTCCCAGTATCTTCCTGGCTGGGTAATCTCTCTGATGTTTATTTCAGGATTAAAATTGGTAGCAAAAGCTTTTCCATGGTCACCTGCATTACAGTCGATAATATCCAAGTAATGCATTTCGTCAAAGTAATGCTTATTGGCATAAGCCGTAAATACTTGCGTAACACCTGGATCAAAACCACAGCCCAAAAGTGCCATCAACCCCGCTTCTTTAAAACGCTCTTGATATGCCCACTGCCAGCTGTATTCAAATTTGGCTACATCTTTAGGCTCATAATTAGCCGTATCCATGTAATGTACACCTGTTTCCAAGCAGGCATCCATAATAGTCAAATCTTGATATGGCAATGCCACATTGATGATCATTTTAGGACCGAATGACTTAATTAAAGCCACCAATTCAGGCACGTTATCGGCATCTACACTGGCTGTTGAAATTTCCACACCATGCATTTCTTTGATATCTGCCGCTATTTTATTGCACTTTGATTTAGTACGACTCGCCAACATAATATCTGTAAAAACCGAATTATTCATGGCACATTTATGAGCAACTACTGTTCCTACCCCGCCCGCACCTATGATGATTACTTTTGACATGTTTGTTTTTTAATTGTCTATGATTTTAGCTTTTCTTGTTAAATCAGATGTTTAATGTCGGCTCACCGACACCTAAATTCTATGCAAAGAAAAAGGTTTTTTGGGAATGTTGGTATTTCTATAAATTAAAAAGCCCGATTTGTTCTCATTGATAACACAGATACTACATTAAGTTTAATTTCTTCTAAATTGTTCCTCGCAAAATGGATACTACAAAATTCCGCAATACTTTCCTCGTCATTCAGGCAATAAATCACAATGAATGCCTGACTTAAATAGGATTTTATACATCCAATTTAAAATGAGTCACGTTAACTAAAGCACCAGAAAGACCTCAGATACTTCAACTATATTATAAGCCTATGAAGCCTGAAGTTTCAGATTCAATTGCTCTAAATTGTGCTAGACATACTATTATATTTACAAATATTCATCGAAAACAGAGCTGTTTGAAATCAAAATATTAGAAATAAGAAAATTCAAATGCTATGAAATCCAATTTGCCCGATTAAAACAATCACGGTAAATGGTGATTGAATATTCATGGTTTCCGACCAAATTGCAAATCAATGAAGATAAGAATAAGTATCGTTGATGACCACTCCCTTTTTTTAGAGAGTTTGGCTCTTTTAATACAATGCATCGATGGTGTAGAGCTCGTTTTTAAATCAGACTCCCCCTCTGAAACCTTACGAAATCTACCATTCTATCCTTGTGATATATTAATTACGGACTATCAAATGCCCGAAATGAGCGGTTTGGAATTGACCAAAAAGGTTCTTGAAAAACATTCCGAAATTTCCGTTTTGATCCTCACCATGGTTGAAAATATTGAAACTATAAAAGCAGCCTTCAAAGCTGGAGCAAAGGGTTACTTGCTAAAAAATGCAAAAAAAGTTGATTTTGAACAAGCCATAAATACGATAGCGAAGGGCGATAAATATTATTTCCCTTCGGTACATCAAAAATTAAAAAAACATGACCAACTGTCGCATGATTCATTAAGTACTAGAGAGATTGAAGTGATCAAATTAATAGCGGAAGAATACAGTTCTCTCAAGATTGCTGATAAACTTTGCATTTCATTAAATACAGTAGAAACCCATAGAAAAAATATTTTCAAAAAAACAGGTGTTAAAAATTCCTTTGGCCTTTTGAAATACGCTTTACTAAATCAACTTATTGAATTATAATCTAAAGGTATGCGGATTTCATATTCCGTATTTTGCTGTGGTCCATGCACAAGGGTGATTTGCCCATTTATTTCTTCGATTCTTTGCTCTACATTTTGAAGTCCCTGGCCTTTCTTCGCTATAATTAAGCCTTTCCCTTCATCTGAGACCTTAATCACAAGTTCCTGGTTTTGTAAATAAGCCTGAACTTGGCCTTCCTCAGCACCAGAATACTTTAACATATTGTTGCATAGCTCAAGTACTACGGCATAAACATTCAAGGAAATACCTTTCGGAAAAACACGACTCCCTAATTCGTTATTGATATGTATATAAAGGCGACTTTGTGCATTGAGTTTATCTACTAACTTATTCAGAGCTTCGCCCAATAGTCCTTTTTCTATATCGGCTGGTTGTAGATTATGTGACAAACTCCGAACCTCAGCATATGCATCATCTATCAATAAGGCAATTTTACGATACAATTGTTTTTCATGGGGGTTTAATCCTGCAATATCTAAAGTTTCTAAGCTAATCGAGACCGCAGATAGTAAGCTACCGAGATTGTCGTGCAAGTCAACCGCTATTCTTTTTCGTTCAATATTTTGCCCCTTTTGCATAGCATTTTTTATATCATCGTAGGCTGTCTGCAACTCGGATGTTCGATCTATAATTTTTTGTTCCAACCCAGAATTAAGATCCTCTATTTTAGTTTTTTGTATCGCTATTTCTTTATTTTTTCTGTGTAAAATATGCCTACTTCTAAACAGGGTTAGGGCCACCAGTGTAATTAGGAAGCTAGCCACAAGAAAATAATTTTTTAATGCCTTTTGAACTTCCGCTTTTTGCTTTTGTATCTGTAAATCAGCTTCAGATTTTTGTTCTAATATCCTTTTCTCAAATGCCAATTTATCATTGGCTATTTTGACATTGAATATTTGACCCAAATATTTGTGATACAATTCAAAATGATAGAGTGCCAAACCCTCTTCCTTTATTGATTTATTAGATTCATACAAGTTTTGGTGACTACGATACAGTATTCTTGGATCTTCCGTTTTCGTTACAGACGAATTAGAAAAATAAATGCTTTTTGAGTAATCTTTCTTTCTTAAATAAATTCTCCCCAACAACATTTCAACTTCTGCTAATCCTCTGTAACTTGGCCTTCCTTCGAAAAAATCAAAGCATTTTTTTGCCAATTCAAAAGCTTTATCAATCTCGGATAGTTCTATGTATATGCTTACAATATCATTTTTCACATAGAACTTTTTTATTTCATCGTTGGAATTTAGCAGATAAAAGCTGGCGGAGTCTAAATATTTCATGCTTTCTTTGAACGCTTCATTGTAGCCATATCCGCGAGCCAAACTAAGATAAACCTGAGCGATTTGCTCCTTGTAAACCTGAGAATTATTTTCCTTTTTTAATTCTTCGATTGCTGTTAAACAGATTTTTTTTACTTGATATAAATCGGATAGAAATATATAAGCATAAACCACTTCATCAGTTATCATACTTTTTTGATAAGCTGTGAAATTATGTTTCGGATTTTCTAAATAGGCTAAGTTTTTATCCCCAAACTCAATCAAGCCTATCCAATCCGAATTCTTGCGTAAAGCAGAAGCTTCCTGATATAAGGAATCTATAGCTTTTCGATTACTAATGCTTTCGTTGACATTATTCTGAGCACACAGTTCTAGTTTGATGCTAAAAAAAAGCATTAATAAGAAATAGCATATTAGTATATTACATTTCCCCAATGGCTGATTACATATACTACCAAATTTAAACTTAAATCAGTGTTTTTGAGTCCGCTTTCACTGATTTTATTCTACATAATCACAGGCTTTTATGCGGGCTTTCATAGTAGCACCTGATTTAATTTCAAAACCAGGGGTAAAAACAATTTCTTCATTTGCTTGATAAAGTACTCTTGTTTGGTCATTGGTAAAGTGTTCTACCGAGGAGGTAATTGCACTTCCAGCAATATAACCTTTGCTTCCTGTAGCATTGCCAAATACGATTTCGTTGCTATTACAACCTACCGTAAAAAAGTGATAATAATTCTTGTTCCTATAAACCACCTTCACAATCCAAGTACCCGTATTGCCATTGGGCAACTGATGGCTACTTATGTGTAAATAAGAGGTTCTTTCCTGAACAAATTGATGGGACCAAGAACTATAGGAATCGCCATTGGGCTTAATAAGCTGGAAAGTTACTTCATCGAAACTTTGAATATCTTTGAATGCCACCGAAACTTTAAAACTGGCTCCTGATGGAAATTGATTAAATTCATTAACATTTTCAGCTGTAAAGCCTGCAGATTCCCTGCCATAACAGTTACCAATAACAGGTGTAGCTATGTGAGTCATGATTCTGTTTATTCCTGCCTCTCTGTATGGCCTTTGATTTTTCCACCAGCTATCGTTATTTAAAAGATTACAGTCGCCAGTAAATGGGTCTATGAGATCGTCATTGATATCATACACGGAAAAATGAAGATGAGGCCCTGTAGATCGGCCTGAGCTTCCAACTAGACCCAAATAGTCGCCTTCAGCTACCCTAGAAAATTTAGGTTTTGAAGTTAGGCTGCCATTTTTCATGTGAAGGTAGTTGGTGGTAGTTCCATCATCATGTAAAATACTAACATAATTGGCACTACCTGCTCCATTCACTTCACAGCTCATGTCATCATTCCCATTGACTTTTTCAATTATAGTTCCTGGAGCAGCAGCTACTATTTGCACCGATTCATTTGCCATCATTCGCCATGAAAATGGAAATAATGCGATATCCTCGGCATCATGCCTATCATAAGTACGTTTGCCACAGTTATAATCCTCTATAAATTCAGGCTCTCGCACGTCATCATCCCCTTCGGGATCTGAAACGCTATTTTGATCTACAAAGTTACTAATCACAAAACTATCATATGTAAAATCATAGTCAGAAGATGCTTGAATTGGCCAACCCAAAAGTACATGTCCCTCATTGGTGTTCCTCATTCGATAATTTGAATTAGACCCCAAATTGGATTCTAGGTAGGCTTTTTTTAAAGAAACAATATGCTCCTTGAAAGCCTTTAGCTCAGCAGGAGTAAAGCATTGAAACTGATCTTGCTGGGCTTCGGCGTTAAAAGCGATTGCTGCGAAAAATATGATAATTTTTTTCATTTCTGAGAGGCTTTTAGTTCGTCAATTTCCTTTTTTAGCTCAATGATATATAGCGTAAGTTCTTCCACTTTCTCCATGGTTCTTCTTTGCATTTCACCTACTTCTATTCCTTCTTTTTCAATTTCTATGGCCGAGGGAATATTAGGCAGGTGACGGTGTTCTTTTATATATTTTTCCAGTTCATATAAAGGCGACAATTTATATTTTTGGTCAAAAACATAATCAGGCCAACCTGCAGATTGTAGCCTTACTTTTAGTTCTTCACAGATAATTTTACCACCTACACCCATTTTGTAACCATTGGGTACATTCACCGAGGTTCCAATTTGAAATTGACTGGCGATCATATTTATTTTACCACTTCCATTTGAAACCCCAATATTAAGGTCATTGTCTACCGCCCACACATAAGCTCTTTGCGTACCAGACTCAAAGAAATTAATAGCCGGATTATCCCCATTTATTTTTATGGCCTCCAAACCTTCATTAACTGTAAGTTTTTGATTTACCACTAGCTCGTTCGTGATATTGACCTTCCCCGATGGGCTAATATCTACCCTATCACCTCCCGCTACTCTCACAATAAAATGACCGCCACTATTTCCAGAAAAAGTACCCATCCTCAGATTGTCACCTGAAAGCTGTATAAATCCCTTGTCTACACCAACTGTCTGTAACTTCAAAATAGCATCGGTAGCATTCCATACGCCATTACCATTGACATGTAATTTTTCAGTTGGGCTAGTGGTGTTGATTCCGAAATTACCATCAGGGTCCACCACTACTCTAGTCGTATTGTTAGTCATAAATCTCAAACTTCCAGTACTGTTGCCCTGACTTGTCCCCATATAAAAGTGATTCGAAGCAACGTAAAATCTGCCTTTGCTACTGGCTCCAACTTTAAAATGAATTTCTGGTGAATCATCCTGGAGCTCGAGTGTGGGTTCAGAATTTCCTGCTCCATTTATACTGAAAGCCGTACCTAAACCAGTATTAATATTACCGTTTGGATATAATTTAAGATGACCTACATGACCAAGCGAAGAAAAAGAAAGCGTCCCAGCTGATTCGGTTATTTTGGCATTATTAGTGGTTCCGTCTTTAAACTCAATATAATTACCAAACAAAGGGTCAGCATTCATTATCAGACTATTGCTGGTACTGTTTGATAATTTTAATTTACCTTTTACTTCAAGTTTTTCGTTTGGAGCGGTTGTACCTATTCCTACATTACCGCTTAATTTATGGTATTGGTCATCTCCTAGTTTTGTCCAACTGGCTTCCGAAGAAGTAGCTAATCGCTCCCATATCTTGTCAGAAGAATAAATATAAAGCCCTGGAAAACTTCTTGTACTGATATCAGGAAGTGTCTGAAAAACCATTAATCCCGTGTCAGGACGAGAAATCCCTGTTCGCTGTGCCCCTGACATCCTAGGTATAAGCATACCTTTATCTTTACTTCTTATTTCAAGAATTGAGGAGTTTTCGGGATTGTCTGACCCGCCCATGTTACTGATAACATTTCCTTTGGGACTGTCTACTACTTTTACATTTTGAGCTTTCGAATTTAATAATCCAAAGCCAAGCATCAATACTAAGATTAAACGATATTTTTTTTTCATAGCGTTAATTTTTAGATACAAAATTCCATTTTCGCTATTGCTGTTACATCACCGTTTGCCGTGATATTTATCCCGGTTTATGCATTGGAGAATCGTAATGAGTTTTAAAACCAGACATTTAAACAAGATTAGCTTAGCGGTTTTCACTGTGCTAATGTCGAAGGGTTTGGGTGATTGAGATTAAATGGGTTTAAGACTGTACTGAGCTTGTCGAACTGTATTGATTTGTGTTAGCATAAGCTGGCCGAAGGGAAGCAATTTAGCTTCGGGTACGAAAGGATTTCTAATGCATTAAGCAGGTTCAATGGAATAAAAAAACCTCACAAAAAAATCCCTTCTCTTATTAGAAAGAAGGGATTTCTTAAATTAAAATAGGTCGTTTTTATTGCCAACCAGGGTTTTGCCCAATATTCGGATTTTGAGCCAACACATTTAAAGGTATAGGCCATAAATAATGCTTGCTTTCATCAAACACTGGTTCTGCAAAGTCTGAACCCGCATAAGGATCTAAATACTCTTTGCCATTAGCATCTTTATAAAGCCTCACATTGAAACCCGCATATCGTGCTTTTTGCGTAGCGTCCATAGCTAAGCCCAAAGATTTCTTGGTCAATTTCTTCCCTTGCTTCCATCTTCTTAAATCATCATATCTAAAGCCTTCATTGAATAGTTCAATTCTACGCTCTCTTCTGATTTCAGCAAGAAGTGGGCTAATGCCATCAGCAGTAAACTTAGGATCTACAGGTATATTACCTAATGTCATAGAAGGCATACCTACTCTAGCTCTTAATTTATTGATAGATAAATCTAAATCCGACTGAGAAATAGTACCAAGTTCTGCCTTGGCTTCGGCATAAATAAGGAGTACTTCGGCAAATCGAAGAATAATTGCCGGAGACTCAGCGGTATTATATGCTTTACCGATCATATCATCTGCATTATAATTTTTAATCACATGATATCCTGTATTTGTCACACGTCCACCGGCCATTCCTGTTATTCTAGGATAATCTCTACCATCCGCATTATGAAACTTATAAACTTTAGAATCTGCTGGATGAAGTATGGTTTGACGCAATCTAGGATCTCTATTCTCAAAAACATTCTCTATAGATGCATCACCTTTATACAAGGGCGACAAACTCGCTGGCAAACCGTCAGTGCAAAGATAATCTTCTACAAAATCTCTTGTCGCTCCACCATGATACTCAAAATAGCTTTGTACGTGATTATTGAAAACGCCCAATTTATACTTTCTCCAATACATCACTTCAGGATTACCTGTTACATCTATAATACGCATATAGCTATTATAATCTGTATTTGGATTTCCTGTGCTAAACAATCTATATGGACCATTATCCATTATCTGTTTTGTAGCAGCGGCGGCTTCTTGCAACCATTTATCTGCATTTGAACCACCATGATACTTTCTCCAAGTACCTTCAAATAAACAAACACGTGCCTTTACTAAAAGGGCCGCCCATTTATTTAATCTTCCAGGAGCACCACCATCTCCCCAATTTTCTGGAAGATTAGCCGCGGCGAATGTCAGATCTTCTAATATTTTATCCATCGCTTGCTCTCTTGGCATTCTTTCTGCAAAAAGCTCTTCAGATTCTGTATTCAATTCGGTTTCAATGTAAGGAACATCACCATATTTGCTTACTTTATCTGCATAAAACCAGCCTCTAAAAAGCCTTGCTTCTGCTATATATTTATTACGAACGGCTTCTGTTACTTTAGCTTTTTTGTAATTAGCCATACCCACATTAATAGCCCTCACGAAATTCCACCCTTTATAACCCATCAAATCAGGGTTTACGGGTGTGTTATGCTTACCCGATCTGATTTGCATATGATAAGTGTGCCTAGCATGACGCGAGGTAGCATTATCCGACAATTCATCAAGATACCATAAGCTTATAAGGTGACTGTTAAAGCCGTCAAAATGACCCATTAAAATAGGAACATTATCATCATTACGAGCTAAATCGTAAATGCTATTATTATAGACTGCCAGGTCGTTTTCAGAATTCCAAAAAGTATCATTTGTAATTTGATCTAATGGTACTCTTTCAAGATACTCGTCATTACAGCCCATTATAAAAGAGACCATAAGAAAAAGCAATAATTTAATTTTTATATATCTCATCTTATTCATTCAATTTTAATTATAAAGAAACGCTTAAACCTAAAGTGAAAATACGCTGCATTGGATATTCAATGGCTCCCGATTGAATAGTCTCTGGATCAAGAGGTTTTCTCAATTTGGTGAATTCCCAAAGATTCATACCACTGACAAAAATCTGAGCATTTTGAAGTCCTACTTTACTCACTATATTTTGAGCCATGTCATATGAAAACATAAGATTTTTCAATCTTATATAGCCCGCGTTTTGAAGGTATCTAGACTGTTGTTGTACGTTTTTCTTGTCATTAGTAGATATATGTGCCGCCGGAAAATAAGCTTCTCGATTGGTTTCTGTCCATGTTTCTGTGATGTAGTAATTTTCAACATGACCTGCATTATAAGGGAAGAACCAAGTCCAGTTTCCGGAAGTAGGCCAATGATCAATACTACCAATTCCTTGGAAGAAAGCTGTCACTTTAAAGTTTTTATAGCTTAGTCCACCATTAATACCGAAGGAATATCTTGGCGAAGAATTACCAATGATAGTCCTATCTCCTGGATCTTCAACCGTGTTGCTGCCAAAACTGATGACACCGTCACCATTTAAATCGGCATACTGTACATCGCCTGGTCGCCAGTTATTACCTATCCTAGATTGGTCTGGAGCATTTTTAATGGCTTCTTCTGTCTGGAAAATGCCTACCGTTTTGAATCCCCAAATCTCACCGAGTTGTTGCCCTACTCTGTAAGTACCATTGATTGCACCTGTAGGATTTTCAAACTTCGTAATCTCTGCTTTGGAATCGGCAAGTGCTAGGGTAACGTCATATTTCCAGTTACTCTTGATTTTATCTCTCCAAGTCAGCGACATTTCCCAACCTTTGGTTCTTAGATCCGCTGCATTTTCTTTTGGGGCCGCTGTTCCTAAGATATCTGGATAAGATACATTCATTAGCATGTTTTTAGTATCTCTAGTATAAATATCAAATGAAGCGTCCATTCTGCCTTTAAGCAGCGTCATATCCAGTCCAATATTTTGAGAAACCACGCTTTCCCAAGTAAGAGAAGGACTCACCAATCCCGCAGCCGCCACATAAGGTATGGTGGAACCCTGGAACATATATGGAGAAAAACCAGAACCTAAAGACGGGATATAAGGATAATAGACTTGATTGTCGCCGTTCTTTAGAATTTGATTACCCAAAGTACCATAAGAAGCTCGAAGCTTTAAATTCTCTAACCAATCAGCAGTTCCTTCCATAAAGTCTTCTCCACTAATTCTCCAACCTGCCGAAACTGAAGGGAAAAATCCAAATCTACTTTCTGATGGAAACCTTGAAGAACCGTCATATCTACCATTAAATTCCAACAGGTACTTGTCTTTAAATATATAGTTAAGACGATAAAAAGCTCCTCTTAAAGCAAATTCCTCTTCTCCACCGGTTGTTTCTTGCACACCCGTAGTGGCATTGATATTGGTAATTAAAGGTGTGATCAACTTTCTTGCCCTTGCACTTACTACCCTATAGTTTCCAGATTCCTGATTGAAACCCATCATTACTTTTAAACTATGATTGGTAGGTAACATTGGAAACTCATATTCTCCAAAAATATTTAGAACAGAATACCTATTATTTTGGTTGGTATTCCTTATCCAATCGTCTCCACTAAATCCATTTGAAATTGGATTTGGATCAAGCAGATCACTTGACACTATTTCAATTTTACTTTGGACATCCTTATATTCTCTTCCGAAAATATTATAAGAATAGTTTCCTATTATTTTCAAGCCTTTCAAAGGCGTAATAGTTACTCCTTGGGTTAACCATGTATCGTTATTGGTAAAGGTTTCTCTACCACCATCCAATAAATATGGAAAGAAGTTAGTACCACCGAAATATTTACCAATTAAAGGCTCATATTTCTCTCTGTCACCTTGTGTCACATAGAAAGGTAGATCAGGAAACTGAATCGCAGTGATCGGATTTACTCTAGCCAGGGAGTTAATGTTTACATCCCAGTTATAAAAATGTGGTTTATCAGAGTTTTGTTGATTAAATACCACTTTTTCATTTAAGGTAAGCCAATCGTTTACTTTAAAATCAGCTTTCATGAGTACGTTATTTCGGTTAAACGTCTCATTATTTCCTGGTTTTAAGTATCCATCCTTAGAGAAATGGCCAAATGATACATAATAACTTGTATTTGAAGTACCACCAGAAATGGATAAATCATGCTGATTTGTTGGAGCATAATCTGTCATAATCTGATTTTGGTAATCATTAAAACCGTAGAATTGAAGATCACCATTAACTACGCCCCAAGAATTTTCAAACGTAGGATTGTCTGAATATTTCTTTACTGCTGCCACGAAATCAGGATTATAACTAGGTGTACCATTTGTTCTGATATTGGCATCATTTCTAGCCGTTACAAAAGTGTAAGGGTCTGTTACCACGTCCATATTAAAAATGGGCTTTGCCAAAGAAAACTGAGAGTTAAGACTTACTCTTACCTTTCCTTCACTTCCTTTTTTAGTTTCAATTAAAACTACACCAAAAGCCGCTCTAGCACCATAAACTGCAGCAGCGGAGGCATCCTTCAATACACTCACACTTTTAATATCATTCGGATTTATTCTGTTTAAATCCATTGGTACGTTATCTACCAAAATAAGCGGCGAACCACCGTTGATAGACTCATACCCTCGAATGTTAAAAGTGATAGGTGCAGATGGATCTCCATTACGCACATTAACATTTAAATTTGGAATGACACCTTGTAAACCCTCACCTGTAGAGGCAATGGCTCTTTTTTCGATACGCTCTGAACTAGCCACACCTACGGCACCAGTTAGGTTAACTTTTTTCTGAGTACCATAACCAACTACAACCACCTCGTCAAAGGTTTTGCTATCCAATACCAATTCAACTTTTAGGGATGATTGATTTCCGACAATAACCTCTTGTGGGCTAAAACCCACAAAAGTAAATACTAGAACAGACTGAGCATTAGGCACTTCTAAAGAAAACTTTCCTTGATCATCGGTAGATGTTCCTTTAAAAGTTCCTTTGATTTGTACGGTTGCTCCCACAATTTCATCTCCAGTATTGTCAGTAACAACACCAGACACTTTTCTTGCACCATCCTGAGCGATGATGGAAGAAATGGAGAGTACAAAGCTTAACATAAAAAAACTAATACGGCGATAAAATCCGTTTTGTGGGGGGTAGATTTTCATCATATGACGTCACATATTTTGGGTTGAACAATAATTTTTACAGTATAATTTTATGAATTAATTATACAATACCCACATATCTCAAGACGTTTTGGTCAGAAAAGTATCGAAACTCGATTGAAATTAATTTAAAAAGATTTCTTCGGCGACCAAACTATAAAAAAAGTAGATTTTACAAGTAATGTGTAGACGAATAAATTTAAATCGTCTATTTTATTTTCAGAGCAATACTAGTCTTCATATCTGTCATATACTTCCTGAAAACAACATTGTTCCGTACAAATGAAAATCAGCATTTCTAAATTTCAGTAAACTATCTATTTACTTAGCGGGTACATATATCGGCTGGGGCGTATGCTGAAACAGAAAAGACATAAACCTAAAAACATGCGGAGCATTCTATAACAAATCTTTTACTTTGTATTTAATGATGGTTTTGAATGACAATTTAGATTGAAACCACCAATCATATTTAAAAAAAATTGCATGTCTGTATTACGTTTAACATTACCTACTGACCCTAGATGGGTGAATATTGTTGAGAAAAACATAGAGGAGATTCTCTCTGACCATGCTTGGTGTGAGCAAAAGGCTGCTACAAACGCCATAACCATTGTAGCTAACAACTCTGAACATCCGGATTTAGTGACCGACTTGCTGGCTCTTGCCAAAGAGGAAATTGAGCACTTTCAGATGGTGCATGAAATCATCAAGAAAAGAGGATTGAAACTGGCAAGAGAACGCAAAGACCACTACGTAGGCGAATTGGTTCAATATATGAAAAGGAATAATGACGGCACACGTGTATCTGGTTTAGTAGAAAGATTGCTATTTTCTGCGATGATAGAAGCCCGTAGCTGTGAGCGTTTCAAGGTGCTTTCAGAAAACATTGAAGATGAGGAGTTGTCCAAATTTTATAGAGAACTCATGGAAAGTGAGGCCGGACATTATACCACCTTCATTACTTATGCTCGTAAATATGGGGTAGGAATTGACGTAGAAACTCGCTGGAGAGAATGGTTGGCTTTTGAGTCGGAGATTATTGCCAATTATGGTAAGTCGGAAAGTATTCATGGGTAGTGTGGGCTTTGAGCTTTGCTTTCTTTGACGAACTATTCAACTGTCCCAACAAATAAGCCTATTGTTCTTTTGAAAGCCTAGCAAAGCCTTTTTAAGTACATTATAAGCCTCAATCCAGTTCTTGTCTAGTTAAAATTCAATTGTTTCATTCAATAGTATCATATTCATGATTACATTCGTGGAATATATTATTACATGAAAATTAAGAGAACTACTTCTTTATATAATCTTCCTAAATGGAGAAATCTCCTACTCTTTTCAAGTTTCATTTTCTTAATTTTTTGTAGTATCCAATGTAAGTCTAAAAATGAACCCGAGATTTTATTGCGTGCGAGTCTTGTTTTCAATGAAGATCATACTTGGAATAAAGCATTCATTTATTTCGGCGAAATACTGGAGGAGCGTTCAAACGGTAGAATAAAATTAGAAGTATATGACGCTGAACAATTAGCCAAAGAAATGGAATCTATCAGATTGATTCAGGCAGAGGTCATTGAAATGACTATTTCTGGGTCTTTACTGAGTAATTGGGTTGAAATAGCCGCCTTCTGTGAATTGCCTTTTCTCTTACAAAGTTACGAGGAGCAGGAAAAATTCATTAATGGACCCATTGGAAAGCGAATTGAGAGAGAAATAATTGAGGGGACAGGCCTTAGACCCATAACATATTTTATACGCGGCCCACGTCAACTGACCTCTAACAGGCCTATCAGGCACCCAGACGATCTAAATGGTCTAATTCTTAGAGTACCTAGTGTTCCTTCTTTTGTTACTGCCTGGAGTGCGATGGGAGCTAAACCTACTCCAATGGCCTTATCTGAAGTGTTTACATCTTTACAACAGGGTACCATTGAGGCTCTTGAAAATCCCTATTCACTTATCTTGAGTGCTGGCTTTCCGGAGGTTCAGAAATATGTCAATGAAACAGAGCACGTCATGAGTTGGGGCTATCCGTTAATAGGTGAAAAACAGTTTCAAAAAATGCCTGAAGATTTAAAAGTAATATTTCTTGAAGCCGCTAAGGATATGCAAACTTTTGAACATAAGCTATTCATTGAAAGTGAGCTCAAGGTAAAAGACGAATTAAAGAAAAAAGGTATGGAATTTATAGAAGTAGACAAAGCCGCGTTTGCAAAAAAATGTGAAAAGGCCATTTATGAAAGTCTATCGCCTGAAATGCAGGTAGTGTATCAGCAAATAATTGAATCAAGAAAGGAATAATATGATAAAAATCGCCATCGGAAGATTCCTTAAATACGGAACATTAATTAGCACCTATGGTCTTATTGGCAGCGTGATACTACAGATTTATGCTCGGTTTTTCATGTCGAATACTCCCGCTTGGACGGAAGAAGCATCTCGTTTGTTCTTTCTTTATACCATCTCTTTTGCATCAGGATTGGCCTTAAAAGACAATTATTTTGTTTACCTGGATATACTTTTTGAGCGATTAAAACCTAGCTTACAAGAAAGGCTTTTATCGTTTATCTATCTTGTTACTTTTGGCTTATTTGGGTTGATGTTATACCATTCCGTCCTATTTGTAAAACTAGGACTTCCTGAGATCTCCGCAACCCTGGGCATATCCATGAGCCTCACTTTTTTTTCTATGGTCATCATGTCGGCGGCTATGGCCTATTACTCGTTTCTTGAACTTTTAAAAAGATATAAATGATCTGGCTGGTATTTGTTGTTTTTCTTTTGACTTTGATATTAAGATTCCCTATTGCTCTTGCCTTGGGGCTTTCATGTTTGGTATATATTCTTGGTAAGGGCATCCCTTTAATTATCATTCCTATGAAAATGTTCTCTGGCATAGATGTCTTTGTGCTTTTAAGCATTCCAGGATTTATTTTAGCCGGTAACCTTATGAATCATGGTGGATTAACCACCAAAATCATTGCTTTTTGTAATAGTCTTCTAGGTCATATCAGAGGAGGACTTTCTTTAGCCAATATAGGTGCATCCATGTTGTTCGCCGGCATTTCTGGCACAGCGGTCTCAGATACTGCCAGTATTGGGTCTGTACTCATTCCGGCCATGAAGAAAGAAGGATATGACGACGGTTTTTCTTGTGCCGTTACCGCCTCTTCATCTACGGTTGGCCCCATAATTCCTCCTAGTGTGCCCATGATTATTGCAGCCACATTGAGTGGCTTATCCGTAGGAAAACTTTTTTTGGCAGGAGCTATTCCAGGATTTCTTCTTGGCATAGGTCTTATGCTGGTGGCCTATTTTATTTCCGTAAAAAGAAACTATCCTAAGCATGCTAAAAGTACCTTAAAACAAATAGGTACAAGCTTAATTGATACTTTTTGGGCACTGCTGATGACCATCATCATTCTCTTTGGGATTATTGGCGGTGTTTTTACACCCACAGAAGCCTCTATTATCGCAGTTCTTTACGCATACATAATCGGGCGATATGTTTATAAGAACCTAAGCTTTAAAAAGGTACAAGTCATCATATTAGATTCCATGAAAACCTCCGCTTCCTTAATGGTTCTTGTGGGTTTTGCCAATTTATTTGGATGGATTCTCATCACTGAACGGATGCCCCAATACGTATCAAATCAAATACTAGACTTTAGTACCAATAAATACATGGTGCTGCTTTTGATAAATCTATTATTAATTTTTGTCGGCACATTTATGGAGACCATAGCCGCTTTACTTATTCTATTTCCCATCTTATTAAAAGTAGCTATGACGGTTGGCGTAGACCCTATTCATTTTGCTGTTATTGCTGTTCTGAATTTGATCATTGGACTTACAACGCCACCTGTTGGTGTATGTCTATTTGTAGCCTCAAGTATCGGCAAAACCTCTATCGGGACGGTCAGTAAAGCCGCACTACCATTTCTTTTTGTGAGTTTCTTGGTTCTGATATTAGTTACATTAATACCGCAACTATCCTTATTCTTACCAGGTTTATTTGCGAAATAATCTTTAAAAGCCAGCAGCGTCTGCCCATTAACTGATTTTCTGATAGCATACGTTTCACCAAATGACCAACCTTTCCGCTTAAGCCATAATTAAGTAGTGTTAAAATCGTAATGAGCTTTTAAACGCAACAAATCAGATACTTATTAAGAGATAATGTGAGCGAGGTATTTAAACTCTCACCATTTTATATCGCTCCAATTGGCACTAAAATTCACTTCTTATTTCATAGGTTTCCTAATGTATCATGTGGGTATAAGTCAGTTTATACTACCGGTGTAAAAACTCAATCTACATGTAAATGGGTATGAATATACAGGTAAATGGGTATTTCATGCGATTTTGTTCAAGGGTAAATTTGCTTTGCAACCAAATACAAAGTCTGATGAAATTTTCTCTATCCATCGCCGTTGTACTTTTTTCCAATTTCGTCTTAGCACAAAATATCAGGTATGTAGCAAGCAGCCAAAGTGGAAACGGCGATGGTTTATCTTGGGGAAATGCCAGTGCCAATTTACAAGCAATGATAGATGACGCTGGGGTTGATGAGGTTTGGGTGTCGGCAGGTGTTTATAAACCTACTACAGGAACAGATCGTTATATCTCCTTTATGTTAAAAAGTGGCGTATCAGTCTTAGGAGGCTTTAATGGTACAGAAAATAGTGCTTCTCAAAGAGATTACGCCGTCAACCTTTCTATTTTAAGCGGCAATATTGGAAACCCTTCAGACTCCTTGGATAACTCCTATCATGTGATCATAGATTCTACTGGTCAAGATTCTACAGCCATCATTGACGGTTTTATTATTGAAAGTGGAAATGCAAATCATACCAGCCTATTTCCTGAAGGTTATGGAGGGGCAATGTTAAATATGAATGCCTCATCGGTCAAAATACTCAACTGCACTTTTCGGTATAATTATGCCTCTTTCGGTGGATGTATTGATAATGGCATAGATTGTAACATTATAGTGAGAAACTGCATTTTTGAAAATAACAAGGCTTTCAAAGGGGCTGTCATGAATAATTACGGAAATATACCGGTCATAAAATCCTGTACACTAAGAAACAATTATGCCAATTTGGCCAGTGGTATTTTTAATGAAGAAGCCAGCCCTGTCATAGATAATTGTCAATTTATCAGTAATTCATCACCTGGTAAAGGTTCAGCAATTTCCAATTACATAGCGTCCTCACCTATCATAAGCAATTGTACTTTTTTAGATAATTATTCATTGAGTTTTTCCAATGGTGGAGGAACAATTTATAGCGATTATGATTGTAATCCCATTATTTCAAACTGTGATTTCATCAACAACTACAGTAGAAAAGGAGGAGCTATTTATAATAACAGAAACTCCAAAGCACAGGTTATGGATTGCTATTTTGAACTTAATAAGTCCAACAGCGAAGGTGGAGCTATATTTAATTACAGATCTGATGCCTTGATTCAAAACTGTGATTTCTACCAAAATTCTGTATTTGGAGATTATGGTGGGGCAATATGCAATAGTACAGAATCCAATGCGGTGATTAAAGATTGTTTGTTCAGAGAGAATTTTAAAGCCATTCAGGGTGGAGCAATTGCAAACATATATGATAGCAGTCCATCAATTACGGGTTGTACTTTTAGAGCCAATGAATCTCGAAGTTTGGGAGGAGCCATATATGCTTCTCAAGACTCCAACTTTGATGTAGATTCGTGCATATTTAAAGCTAACACATCTTATTATGGAGGAGCCATTTATACGGAACTCAGCTACAACTCGGTTACAAATAGTGTTTTTGAGTTCAATGAGGCCACCGGTGATGGCGGTGCCATAAGTGTCTATGACCATGGAGAAATAACCATCGAAAACTGTATACTTTATCAAAACAATGCCGAAAATGGTGGGGCCATTGATTTGGATTATGACTACGAAGCCTTTGTCAATAACTGTACGTTTTATAATAACACTGGTAGTAATGGCCGGGCGATTAGATCAAATGACGGAAGCAGTATAGACCTTTATAATTCCATTGTTTGGGACGAAGATTTACAAGCTACTCAAATTGCAGATTATGCCAGCGTAGCCGTCAGTTTCTCGATTGTTAAAGATGGTTTTATAGGATGCTATCAATGCCCAAGTGTAAACGGCGATGCCGACCCCTACTTTTCGAACGAAAATTCTCCAGCAGGTTTAGATAGCATATACCTTACTGCAGACGACGGCCTTATGATATCTTTATCTGGCGGAGCCGTAGATGTAGCGGAGCCTTCCTCTGCAACGCAATATGACATTTTGAAAAACCCTCGAGATACTATGCCAGATATAGGAGCCTATGAGTTTTCTGGCTCCGATTGTTATGATTATTTGTTCGTAACGGGAGCCATCACCTTGGATATATCTGCCAATTTGGGTTTAAGATCTTATCAAATAAATACCATACCTGCTGGCAAAAACATCACTTACCAAGCTGGCGATTTCATTGAACTATTACCTGGATTTTCTACCGAATGGTCGAGTGTTTTTATTACAAACTTGGCCGGAGGCTGTGAATGAATCGAAAACAAGATACTTTTAGAGGTTTTCCATGCCCTTAGACATGAAATTTATCCAAGGTCCAAAGGCCGTATAACACAAGTGCAAGATCAAATAGACCTTGCACGGCGTGAATTCAGTTCAAAGGACGTTTTACTCAAAATGGTACACAAAAGTAGGTACGGTCGTTCTTGAAATAAGACTTTTACTCACACTTGGTTTGAGAATACCATCTAAGAAACCTCTGTGGTGTGAAGCAACCACTAAAGCAGTATTTTCATGCACTTCTGAAAGCTCCAGAATTGCTTTTTCTACGCTATTTGACCTTACCGATTTTATCTTAAAGTTCTCATTAGGAAAGGCGGTTTTCATGTCTTTAATGAGTTCACCATTGTCCATGAGATCCAGTTGCTTATCAGACGAAATATTAACCAGATCCACTTCTGCTTTTAGTTTTCGAGCTATCGCGAATACCTCCCCTAATATTTCCTTTTCATCATATTCCAACTCTGTGGCGTACTGAAGCCTGTCAATAGTGATGGATTTTGCCTTTTCAGGAACAACCAGCAGGGGAATTGTGATATTATTAATAACATATTCTGCAGTACTGCCAATCAATTTATCTATAAATCCTGTGGAACCTGTTTTTCCCATAATTACAAAATCCGCTTCATGTTCTTCTACTAAACTTTTAATGCCTTGGATAACACTTCTTGTGCTAAACTTATAAGTTGTACGAACGCCTTTTTCTTGGAAGCTTCGAGCTTTAGCGGCAAGTCTCTCCTCAAACTGCTTTTCTAATTCTACGTCGAGTACCACTACCATCCCACCAGGTATGGTAGGGTCAACATAAGTTGGAGAGGAACAATGGAGAATAATAATTTCAGACATATGTTTTTTAGCTAGGGAGATAGCCATTTCTTCCGCTTTAGAAGCACCTTTCGAAAAGTCTGTTGCAAGTATTATCTTTTTCATAGTTTATCCTTTTGTTCGGTTCGAAGTTGATAAGAAATTTAACAAATATTTATGATCTTCAGCAGGTTATAATATGATTATAATTAATTGCTTAACTTGCCTTATCAAGAATCGCTGATTAGTTTTTTTGTTGCATAAAGCTTCATTGCCATCATTATCCTGCCAAATAAAATACGATTCAATTCAAAGTTAAGATCCATAAGGATGTGAAGAAATACCTCTTTAATAATGGTATATCATTCAATCTTCTTTAACAGAACGGCCTCTCCCTCTCATTGCTCAATTGAACAAAACCTTATTCCTGAATTTTAGCGATAAAAATATCACTCCTTCTCGCAACGGCTTTAGAAACTAATTAGAAGTTATGTTAACAGAAAAATTTATATTATGTAATTTATGAAAGCATAGAGCCTAGATTATCAAGAAAAGAAGAAGTAAACTACTGACTTTTAGAGGCAGCTACTCTTATTTCCCCTATGACAAACAAAAATGCAGGAGGTACATTTTCTTCTACAGCTGAAAAACAATAATAATTCTGTGATTCTAAAGAATTATAAATACCTTTTTGTCCGAAAACTTTTGATCGGGAGTAAGATTTAATTTTCTTTCTTGTTCTAAAAAAGTACAACCCGTTTAATAACCATAAAAAAAATTGTACAGTTATGTCAAATTCAAGTTGGAAAGGTGCAGTAACACCTTTAATTATTTTACTAATAATTACTGTTTTCGCTATTTTTAACCCAAGTGTTCCTACAAAAATCATCACCGATGGCGTAGATTCAGGTGATACGGCCTGGATGATTGTTGCCTCGGCAATGGTGCTACTAATGACGCCGGGGCTCGCATATTTTTATGGCGGAATGGTGAATTCTAAAAATGTTATTTCTACCATGCTCCAGAGCTTTATCGCCATGGGTGTCATTTCTATTCTGTGGGTCGTTGTGGGATATAGTCTTGCATTCGGTGAGTCCATGGGTGGGATTATTGGCAATCCTATGACTCACTTTATGTTTAAAGGCGTTTTAGACGGGCCTTTGGTAGGCACTATTCCCGCAGTTGTATTTGCCTTTTTCCAATTAAAATTTGCGGTAATCGCTCCAGCCCTAGTTACGGGTTCTATGGCTGAGCGTATTAATTTCAGATCGTACGTTGTTTTCATGATTCTATTCAGTTTATTGATTTATGCTCCCCTAGCACACATGACCTGGTCTCCAAACGGCTTGTTATTTCAATATGGGGTGTTAGACTTTGCAGGCGGAACGGTGGTACACATGTCGGCTGGTTGGGCTGCATTGGCAGGTGCCCTTTATTTAAAAAGAAGAAGATCTCATTCTGAAGGTAGCTTTCTGCCACCAGCAAACGTACCATATGTACTTTTAGGTACTGGTCTTCTATGGTTTGGATGGTTTGGGTTTAATGCGGGTTCTGCTTTAGGAGCCAATGCCCTTGCTGCATCGGCTTTTGCGACCACGAATACTGCTGCTGGTGCTGCTGGTATTGCTTGGGTGTTATATGATGCCGCCAGAGGGAAAAAAGTATCTGCCATTGGTTTCTGTATTGGTGTTGTGGTAGGTCTTGTGGCCATTACGCCTGCTGCGGGTTTTGTGACCATTCCACATGCATTGGTTATTGGTGTTGTTTCATCTATAATTTCAAACTTTTTAGCTCATTATAAGACTAAAACACCACTTGACGACACTTTAGATGTGTTTCCTTGCCATGGTGTTGGCGGAATGGTAGGTATGGTTTTCACCGGAGTATTTGCTTCAACAGCCATAAATGGTGCGGTTACAGAGCAAGGTTTGTTCTTTGGAGAAAGCAGCTTGTTTATTAAACACTTGATCGCATTGGTAGGCGTTTCTGCATTTGTAGCTATCATGTCTTTCATACTTTTAAAAATAACAGATTTAATTGTCCCTCTTCGTGTAGATGCACATGATGAATTAATTGGCCTAGATATTAGCCAACATGACGAAAAACTAACAGAAGCTTAAATAAAGAGATATTTAAGTTTTATACTAAAAAGGACAATGCTCAGTAATACCGAGTATTGTCCTTTGCTTTTATGCCGCTTTCAGCATCTAGCTTTATTCACATTTACCCGAATTTAACTACTTGATTTATTGCCATTTAAGCTTTCATTACCATTCTTCAATATATAATTCGGGTTTAACCTCGTATATTCGTCAATATGCCTTTAGACTCATATTGGGCTAAAGAAAGAAAGCTTACCAAAACGTCGAAGTAAAATTAAATAGGTCATTCACCTAACTACCGGCCTGAGGGCCTTACACAGGAAAACAAATCCTGAAAACGGAATATGGAAAGTAACAAACTAAAAAAATGAAAAACGTTAAACTCTTTACCCTCTTATTGACAATCATTGTAGCACTGGGCTGCAATAACAGTAAGACAAGCAACAAGGAAGCTTCTTCTAGTATCACTCTAGAACAATTGGATAATCTTGAAAACCAGTTAACTGCGGAGGGTTACTTTTGGCAAAGTAAAAATAGCCATGTTTGTAGTGTTGAAATTTTATTTAGAAAAGATGGAACTGCCACAGTATTAGCAGAAAACAACCAGACTTACATAAAGGGTAATTGGAGTTTTGATAAATCCATGAACAAATTACAAATTGCATGGGAGGGGTCAGACCAAGTATTTACTGAAGTTGCTTCCATTAACCCCGAAGGAACAGAAATATCCTTCACTAAAGACGTTTACTTTGTATGTGGGAACAATCTTAAAAGATTGAATCTTTTAGATAAGCGTTTTGATGAAAAGCCAGTATCGGTTGAAGAATAGACCTGCAATTATGCGTCTGCGTTTTACAAAATCACCCTCAAACTCTTATTTCATTTCTTTATTTGCGAGATTCATGAGATGATTAAATTCATCCGCTACCGCAGAAGGGGATACACCTTCTTTAAATTCATTAACAAGCTGATGTCTAGGGTCGTTGGGCTGTAAACGCCACATCAGTGTGCCGTCATCAAAAATGTGATTATAACCTTGAGTATGCAGCTTAAAGAATTCATTATAGCCTCTCACAGCAACATATACGGCTATTAAATCAGCACTATGGTGCCAGTCTCTGTTCCAACCTTCCAGAAAAATGTTATAAGACCTAGCCACTAGATCAGTTTTGGACTTGTGATTAAAAGAGGGACTTCCCGTTTTAATAAGGTCGGCAAAGTCACCACCTCCAGTAAACGTAATAAGTGTTGGCCAGTTCTTGCTCACTTTTACAATGGCATCAGGATCGGGTTTAAAATTCCCCCATCTGCCAATGTCCTGAGAATAAGGATATCTACCACCCATACACACCAGATGTTTTACCTTTTGTCTCACCAGTTCTACACCATTTAGTGGACTAATATTGTCAGGTGGACTGTTAAGAAGATTTGATAAATTCGACAAATACCCTACCGTTACAATCACCACACTGGTGTCTGATTGACTACTCAAAATTTGTCGATAAAGTGTTACGGCGTCAGGTGCATTTTCTCCTAAGCCAATGTCTTGTGGAAACTCCTCCGATATGATTTTTGCGTACTTAGAGTTTCTATAAACCCCATATGTTTTAACAGCACCAATAGGAATGTTGGGTTGCTTGAAATAGGTATTAATGGCGTCTACCGTAGGCACGGCCCAAGGATTTAAACTACAAACCATGGTTGCCAGTATTTCAGCTTCGCCATTAGCAGCGAGTCCATGCAATAATGCCAGTGCACCCACATCATCCACATCTGATTCCATATCGGTGTCAAATATTATTTTCACCTGTTGAGCGTAACTAGAATGAACCCCTAAAAATAAGGCGAACAGAATGGATAGATATATGTTTTTGTTTGTCATTTTTCTTGATTTTTGGGCTTTGTTTATTAATAATTCCAAGGGCTACAATCTAATCGTTTTGAAACAAATTCCTTTCTTTTGGAATTACCTCATCAATAACTAGATTTTGAAATGAACTGACAAAAGATTTCCGAAAATAGTTATTCTTTAAAGTATAAATTCTATCGCAACATTGGAATCTAAACTTTCCATTTACAGCCGCTACCCTGACTACCTTTTGACCTTATGGCGGCAAAGATTTTTTTATTATTAAAGTATTCTTCTAAACCCTAATCAGTAAAAACGCTCTGTGAAACTTTCAAAATGCATGAAATGGCTGAAGAAATCGTTTTTAATTGATCAAAACTTTAATAAGCTAACCAAAGGTTAGCTGACCTCCAAATGCCAGATAAATCCGAAGGTTTGATAAAGTGCTCTACTGTGCTATACCATTTGATTAATCAGTTTGAATAGGCTACTTTTAACATTTCCTCTAAGCCCAAATCAACCCTATTCCATCATGAAAAGAAGAGCAATATTAAAGTCCATGGGAGTAGCCTCGCTTGGAGTAGTTACACCAGTTTTCGCAAAAAAAGAATCCTTAGTTCCGACACATACCATAAAAGAACAAAGTTTGTCAACAGAGATTTTAATAGTAGGTGGTGGCACTGCCGGTACCATAGCCGCAATACAGGCTGGCAGGACTGGGGCAAAAACCACTCTGATAGAAAGTGGCAGTCAATTGGGTGGCACTACCACTACAGGTGGAGTGGCATTTCCTGGCATTTTTCATGCATGGGGAAAACAAATTATCGGAGGCATTGGATGGGAATTGGTGATGGACTGTGTAACGTTGAATGGAGACAAATTGCCAAATTTTTCAAAAATCCCAGACCGGCACTGGAAACATCAGGTGACCATAAACGCTTCTCTATATACTTTACTTGCTGAAGAGAAGTGCTTGGACGCTGGCGTAAAAATTCGCTATTACGAGTCGCCAACGCAAATTGAATTTCAGAACGGAAAATGGATTGTGGAGACTATTGGAAAGGGAACCAAAACAACCATAACTTGCAACCAAATTATTGATTGTACCGGAAATGCCCTGATAGCTTCGATGGCTGGTTATGATGTACTTAAAGAAGAGGACACCCAGCCAGGTTCCTTGATTTTTCGACTGGGAGGATACGATTACAATTCGCTTGACCTAAATAAAATACCAAAAGAATACCAACAAGTTTTACGGCAGAATATGCTAGAAAATTCGGAAAGAGAAAGCCGCGAACATACATACGTACCCTATAGCTATGTATATGTCAAAGGAGCTGACTCTACCACTTCAGAAAGTCATACGCATGCGAATAATATGGGGAGAAAAACCTTACTAAATGTGGTAAGAACCCTTAAAACCCTACCAGGTTGTGAGCATTTGAAAATAGTAGATTTAAAAACGGAAACGGCCGTACGTGAAACCTATAGAATAGATGGTTTATACAAAATAAATCAAACAGACTATACTTCAGGAAAAGTGTTTGATGACGCCGTTTCACATTCTTTTTATCCTGTAGATTTACATCGAGATGGTAAATCTATCTATCAGGAATTTCTTAAACCAGGTGTGGTGGCCAGTATTCCACTGCGGTCGTTGATACCCAAAGGAAGTCAAAACTTTTTGGTGGCAGGCCGCTGTGTCAGTAGTGATAGGTTGGCGAATTCGGCTTTACGAGTTCAAGCATCGTGCATGGGAATGGGGCAAGCAGCTGCTGTAGCAGCAGTGCTGGCAAGTAGACAAGGAATCTCTCCTCAGGAAGTTGATTTTAATGAAATCAAAAAATTGTTAGAAAAGCATGGGGCCATTGTTCCATCAAAATCTTAGCGATTATTAATAATGAAGATAGCTTTTTCGCCCATTTTAAAATACATATTTATAGGTGTCCTTCTAAGCTCCTTTTTACAAGCGGACCCACCTTTGAAGTATATGAAAGCTTCTACCATAAACGAGAGTTTTGTCACCGAAGGTTCGTTCCAAGAAACGATAAAGGACAGCATCACAAATGAACTTGTTTATATTCAAAAATCTAAGGAGGGCATTCCGCTATACTACCGCAAAATCATAAGGGACGATGTATGCTTTGATAAAGAATGTAGAAAGCTCGATATCGTTATTTATTGGAATATAACAGGTCGCTATTTAGGTTTTGAATTGCCTGAAGGGGAATTTTTAAGTAAGCTAGACCATGAACCGTTTGTGGAAAGCGAATACCAAAGACTACATGCTTTATTGGCAGATTCGTCAATTCCCTTGGATGCAGTTTCGTTTGAAGAACTCATAGAAAAACCAAGCCTTAAGCATCAAGATTTAGATGCCGTTTCAGGTGCTACTTCAAAAAGTTTGGCGGAAATGGTGGTAAAAGGTGCAGCCTATACTACTTATAAATTATGGAATATTGTCAATGGTCCAACGATGGATTTCCTTTCTAAAAATACAGAAAAGCAGTTAACCACCCATTTGATTCATCTAATCTTACAAAGCCCAGAAAGCTTTGATAGGGTTTGGGCACTGCATAAAATAAATAGCTCTGTGCCTCTTACGCCAGATTTAGAAAACGCATTATTGGAAATCATTTCTTCCGACGATTTTTATTTATCTTATACTGCCATCCAAGCCATCGAGGCTGTCCATCTCAATAGTTTTGAATTTCAAGAGCGTTTGTTTTCACTTTATAAGAATGCCAATCACAGTATTCAAAAAGAGTTACTTAAAACATTGATGCAGGCTCTTGTGCTCAGCCCTAAACTTCTAGGCTCCTCAAAAGAGCTGCTGAAGCAATTAAATGGACAGCAATTAGAGGATATTCTAGCATTATACGCCCAACATAGCATCTATGACCTTGAAACTTGTAGGGCTGTAGCGAGTATTCTAGACAATGAAAACCCCTTTATATCAAAAAAAGCTTATCATTTTTTAGTCCAAATAAAGTCAAAAGATGAATTTATTCAAGAGCGACTCAAAGCATATAAAAACTAATTTCAAAAAACACAAATCGTTTAAATAGATAAATGTTTTGATGAAAGGGTGGAAATTGTTGAAGAATAATCAGACTTAAAGTATTAACATTGTAGATGGACTTTTAGTGTAAGATACCATTCAAGAAAAGGCTTATCTCTTTATAATCACGAACTCACTATGCAATTACTAAAATCAAAACCATTTAGAATTCTCCTCTACATTCTTATTCCAATACTGCTATTGATGATTTTGTATAAAATATTTGCCGTAGCAGACCTCAGAACTGATACCGCAAAAAATGCAATCAATGAGACCAAAGCCAAGCAACTCATTTCTGATATGGGTAAAGCTCATGGTATTGAAAATTGGCAAAATGTCAAGACATATTCAGTGAACTTTGAAGATGAGTTTTTTGGATTTCTTGGTTCTAAAAGTCATGCTTATGGTGCTGATAAAGTGAATATGACCTTAAATTATATTCCAGATACATTTGATGGTAGAATAGATTTCACCTCAAACCCACTGAAAGGAGAATCTTGGGGCATTCAATCTTGGGAAACGTATATAAAGAAAGGAGATGGCATAATAAATTTTAAGGATGATGCCAATATCACTTTTTGGCTACCCACTTATCAATATTTCATGGAGTTTCCTTTGAGAATACAAAAGGCCACAGCTTTTAATTACGCAGGTGAAAAGAAAATTGAAGGAACATTATGCGAAGGTGTGATGGCTTCATGGAACAGCACGGAACCACAGAGTGATATTGACCAGTATTTGCTTTGGATAGATAAAAGCACGCACAGATTGGTTCGCTTAGAATATACCGTAAGAGAGCAGTTTAGATTCTTAACAGGGGCTATAAACTTTAAGGATTATGAAATCCATGAAGGCATCCTTTTACCAGCCATCATGCCAGTGGAGTCTAATTTAGTGCCTGTTGGCTTATTACATGAAATGCGAATTTTAGATTTCAAAACGAATGTGCTTAGCCCTGAAAACCTTAGGCCTAACGCCAGTTTGCCTGTGATAGGAGATAGTAAATGAAAATTTAGTGATGCAGTAATTGCTTTATGATGCTGGCTTTAATATTTCTGTTTAAATAAATATAACGACCTGTGTCAGTTTCCTGCCCGACCAGCAGACGGGGAGAAGAACAGACTTACATATCCTAACTCCATGTACCATAACTAGACCTCGTCTTCGCTCGGACCGCTCTAATTGTAAAAAGGCAAATTCGATATAGAAATTATAATCATAAATTGACCCTTATATTTTACAAAAAGCGACTATTACTTCCAACTATAAAAGGCTGACAGATACTATATAATAAATGAATCCAAGAATCTATAGCTAAGGAAAAGTAAATTAGTATTTTTGGTATAGTATGTTGACACACAATTTTAAACAAGCCTGAAGTCATGATTAAATATCTCTATATTCCTCCTGTAAGGTTTATAATGCGTACAAACGATAGAGATAATAAAATCTACTACCAATATTTTGGTAATAAGTATAAGCTAAATCCAAAAGAATATATTGAAGAATCAACTGGGGTAAGAATAACCGTTGAAGGAGCAGAAATACAAATAGTAACAAATGCAGATGACATTGACCCTTTGATTCCGTTTGTTCTTAAGGTGAAATCTTTGGAAACGTTAGACAACTCCGAGAAATTGGCAAAAGACTATCAGTGGATAAGAAAACCTCAACATACCCTAGGTGACTTCAAACTAATTTCACACTCAGGCTATAAGGCTTGGTCATCACAAACAAATATATTAAAATCATCAACTGATGATTCTTTAGGTTTAAGAGAGCCTCAACAATGTGCGTTGCATTCAATACTTACTTACTGGCCCGATCCAAAGGTGAAAACTCAAACAGTAGTTTTACCAACTGGTACTGGGAAAACAGAAACAATGCTAGTTACAGTTACATCGCTAGGAGTAGGTAAAACTTTAGTTATTGTTCCTTCCGATGCCCTAAGAGATCAAATAGGAGACAAATTTAGAAACCTCGGAATATTAAGGTGGCTTGAAGTGCTTGAAAATAGCTCAACAAATCCGGTTATCTGCATTTTGAAAAACAAACCCAAAGACATTCAGGAAATAAAAAGTATTTGGGATACATCCAACGTTATTGTTTCAACTGTAACTCTAATCAGTAAATTATCGCAAGAAGAGAAAGATTATTTAGTTCCTAAGACAGAGCTTCTGATTTTTGATGAAGCTCATCACGAAGCGGCCGAGCATTGGAGAATCGTTTCCGAAATGTTCAAAGAGGCTAAAACACTTCAGTTCACCGCTACCCCATATAGGAATGACAATAAAGAATTGTCCGGAGAAATTCGTTATCATTTTCCATTAAAAAGAGCACAGGAATTAGGTTTTTTTGCAAAAATAAATTTTGAATCTATTTGTGACTTTGACACGGAGTCGGCAGATAAAATAATAGCCGAGAAAGCAATTGCACGTTTGAAAGCCGATCATAAAAAGTATGATCATATCTTGTTAGCGAGGACTGAATCAATACTAAGGGCGGAGGAAATCTTACAATATTATAAGGGTGAAAAAGAATTCAACCCAATAATCATTCACAGCGAATTATTGAATCTAGAGAAGGTTAAAGATTCAATTAAGAATAAAAAACACAAGATTGTTATAGCTGTATCAATGTTGGCTGAGGGCTTTGATTTACCAGAACTTAAAATTGCTGCACTCCATGACAACCATAAATCCTTGCCTGTTTTTTTGCAATTTATTGGGAGGTTCGCTCGTAATAGAGACGACCTTGGAGAAGCATATGTCATTGCAAATATAGATAGCGACAAGGTTAATGACTCCATGGACGAAATATGGCATAGTAAAGACTGGAATGATGTCATTTCCTATGTTGCTGATATGGAAATAGAGAAAAAAGTAGGATTACAAAAATTCATAAATACTTTCATTGATAGTAATTCGGAACTTCCATTACAATCACTGAAACCAACCTTAAGTGTAATTGCGTATAAAGTTAATGGTTCAATAATTTGGAAACCAAAAGAGGTAGATAATGAACTACCAGGCAAAACATATTACTCAAATACATCAATGGAAGAAATGGTTCATGTTTGTATAAAGGAACAGCTTGAATTGGTAAAATGGATTGATGGAGACAACATTTATAGAAAAAAGTATAATCTCTATGTCTTTTATTACGCAAAGAAGGAAGGAATTCTATATGCTGCTGGTGGGGGAGATAAGAAGATAAAAAAGTTGGCTATAGATAAACTAATAGGAAAAGATTATTCGCAAATTGAGGGCGAAGACGTCTTCCGAGTTTTGTCTGGAATACAAAGAGCAATTCTAACGAACGCCGGTTCATATCCAGCAACTCAAATGGGGACATCCTATGAACAAAAAATGGGAAGGTATCTTAATAGGTCAATGGATGACTTTAAGAAAAGTGTTTCCACAAAAGGAAACTTTTCTTGCCATGGATTTGAGCACGGAAATAAAGTAACAATTGGGTGCTCTCGAAAAGGGAGGTTTTGGTCAATGAGTTCTGGTACACTAAATGAATTTAAAGAATGGTGCGATAGTCAAGGAAAAAAGGTTTTAGACAGTGCAATAACGGAAGCAGATTATTTAAAAGGCTTTCTAGTTCCAATTGAATTGGAAAAATTCCCCGATAACATAAATCCAACATTTATAGATTGGTCTGGAGATTTTTACGCCCATGATGAACTCCATAAAGAACTGACTATTCTAGGAGATAAAATCCCAATTTACCTTGTCTACTTTAATATTGAAGGTTTTTCAAATAAAAATGGTTTAACTTTTAGCATCAACTTCGACGGTAGTAAAGTTGGTGAGTATAATTACATCATTTCTAAAGAGAAATATTCCATTTCTAAATTAAATGGCTCTGACATTAGCATAAATGAAACTCCTTTATTAAATATTTTAAATGACCAAAGCGAGAGTTTAGGTTTGAGAGTTTGGTTTGACAACTATGAGTACCTAGAGCACCGTTATCACTTTCAAGCATATTCTCAGATTTCAGAACACAAATTCCCAAGGAATAAAATAATCACGTATGATTTTACAGGTGTGGATTTAGGAAAAGAGTCACAAAAGTTTGGTAAAAACTTTAGACCAGATTCTATTCAGAAGTACATTGTGGATAAGGTGGATAAAGATTATGATTTTATATTTAATGATGATGACAGTAATGAAATAGCAGACTTAGTTTGCATCAAACAAAACGGCACCAAAATGCAAATTGATTTTTATCATTTAAAATTTGCTTACAAAGGAATATCCACCACTCAGATAAAAAACTTTTACGAAGTTGTAGGTCAAGCTCAAAAAATGGTTCGTAAGATTTCACGAAGTGATTCAGTTTTTAAACAACTCAAAAAAAGGTACAGCGATAAGAAAAGAAAGACGGGTGAATCACGAATTGTCAAAGGTAATGATCAAGTATTGGATGATTTGTATCGTAGAATGAAAATGATGGATATCACATATAACGCTTATGTAGTGCAGCCAGGATTAATTGCAAATGAAATTACAACTGACATAAGTATTTTACTTTCGAATACTGCTGGATTTCTTAATGTATTCGGGATAGAACTTATATTAATTTGTAAGGAATAAATTAAAATTGGTAGTTCAAGGTCTAATAAATCCGCACACCAGTTGGCATGCAGATTCAAAATATTAACAAAATTTCAATGCTCTAAACCACATTCAAATCCAAAGGTAATTTCCTGTGTCTTTCGCCTGTAAGATTGAAAATGGCATTTCCTAGAGCAGGGGCTATTGGCGGTAAGCCTGGCTCTCCTACCCCACCTGGAGCTTCTTTGTTTTCTATGATATGCACATCCACTTTTGGCATTTCGGCCATTCGCATAAACTGATAATCATGGAAATTACTTTGGTCGCATTTGCCATTTGAAAAGGTTATTCCACCTTTTACCGCTGCAGATATCCCCATCACTATATTTCCTTCTGTTTGTGCTTTAACATGGTCAGGGTTTACGTATTGACCGCAGTCTATCACAGACGTCACTTTAACTATCTCTATGCCGTTTTCTCCTTTCTTCACCTCCACAGCAGCGGCACTCATGGTCTCAAAAGAACGGAACATGGCCACGCCTCTTTTATGTCCTGCTGGTAATGCACCGTAAGTGGCTAAAACATCCTCCAGTTTCTGGATAACCTTTAAGTCTCTCTCGCTGCCTTTTAGTAGTTCCTTTCTGGCCGTTAATGGGTCTTTTCCTGCTTTATGAGCCATCTCGTCTATAAAACATTCTTGTCCCCAACCAAAGTTAGACGCATATACCGACCTCCACCAAAGAATAGGAATTGGCGTTTCTACGCGGCTATAAGTTACTTTATGCGTTCCAAAATTGTATTTATGGTTCTCTTGAGCAAGCTCTCCACCTAACCAGCCATCTGCTTTATAAGGTAAAAGTGCGTTCCAATGCTGCCCTTGAATAGACTCACCAATGGCTTGGTGACTCAAAGCATCTAAGGTATTTCCACTGCCTATCACACCTTGCATTTTACTCAGCATGGCAGGTCTGTAAGGTCCCTGAGCCATATCTTCTTCTCTTGCCCAAATCAGTTTCACCGGAGCTTGAACTTGTCTAGATATGTCAATGGCTTCCTTCATAAAGTTCATAAAAGCCTTACGCCCAAAAGAACCTCCCAAAAGTGTGGCATTAATCTTCACTTTGTCAGGAGAAATACCTAAAACTCCTGCAGCATCACCAATGGCTCCGTCTGGCCCCTGAATAGGTGCCCAAACCTCCACAGAACCATCTGGCTTCACATGAGCCGTAGCATTCACAGGCTCTATGGCCGAGTGAGATAAAAATGGTGTTTCGTAAATACCTTCTAAAGTATTCTCCGATGCCTTATAATAGGCGTTAAAGTCACCATCTTCTTCATAACGCACTCCTTCAGACTCAGCGGCTTTGTACATATCAGCCACATATTTGTCTGAGTTAAGCGTTTTCTCTAAATCGCCATTTGACCATTTTATGTCTAATAATCTGCTGGCTTTCAGAGCCGACCAATAATTGGTCGCCACTACGGCCACAGACTCGTTTTCTCCACCAGGATAAAAGCTTTTACTTCTGACAACTTTCTTAACGCCTGAAATCTTGAGTGCCGCAGCATCATCAATACTCACTATTTTGCCTTCTATAGACGGTGCATGCACACTGGCTGCATAAAGCATACCCGGCACCACCACATCAATTCCAAAAACGGCTTTTCCTGTAACGCGACTAGGCACGTCAAGACGTTTGTGATACTTACCTAAATATTTGAAATCTTTAGCATCTTTCAGTTTTGGATTTTTAGGTACTTCTAGCAAGTTTGCTTCCTCAGCTAATTCACCATAGGTAAATACTTTGTCTGAACCTTTCAAATGCACTTTGCCCATTTCTGCATAGCACTGGTCTGTTGGCACTTTCCACCTTTTGGCGGCAGTTTCTATCAACATCTCTTTGGCGGCAGCACCTGTTTTACGGAGATTATTCCATAAACCTCTCACGGTACTACTTCCCCCAGACTGCTGTGAGCCGTATTTGGCTCTTCCGTCAGACTGAATGATTCTAACCTTCGCCAAATCTACTTCTAGCTCTTCTGCCAAAATAGACGGTACAGCTTGAGTAGATCCCTGACCCATATCTGGGCGACTATTTACCAGCGTAATGGTGTTATCTGTAGAAATAATGATAAATGGATTTATTTCTAAATCCAGCACTTTAGCTGTCAATTTCTTAACTGGAGCAGCATTTGCCAATGAATTAACACCCAAAACCAATCCCAAACTACCGATGGATGAAACTTTCAGAAAGTCTCTTCTTGTATTTTTATTGCTCATGATTTTAATGTTTTTCAGTTGACAATTGACCAGATGCTCTATTGATAGCTTTTTTGATTCTATCATACGTTCCACATCTACATAAATTTCCGTTCATGTAGCTCGTAATATCGTCTTCTGATGGCTTCGGCGTTTGCTCCAAAAGGGCTACAGCAGACATTATCTGACCAGACTGACAATAGCCGCATTGCGGTACTTGCTCTTCTACCCAGGCTTCTTGCACGGCATGAAGGGTTTCTTCTGAACCTATTCCTTCTATGGTTGTAATTTTTTGTTTCTTAGAAATAGAACCTACGGGCATTTGGCAGCTTCTTACAGGCGAGCCATCCAAATGAACCGTGCAAGCTCCACATTGAGCTATTCCGCAGCCATATTTAGTGCCTTTAAGGCCCACTAGGTCTCTGATAGCCCAAAGCAGAGGCATATCTTCTTCCGCCTCTATTTTGTAAGAGGTGTTATTTACTGTTAAGTTGTACTTTGCCATAATTGTAATTGATAGGTATTCAAATATAGTTTTTTTTGGGCAATTAGTTCGTATTCAATGAACAAGCAGCTAAAAAATGGGTATAAACCGATTAAGCTCTAACAACAAAGACCGTCGTAAACGGCCTTTGTTGAATTTCTAAAATTATTAAGATTATAATTCTATAGCTGGCCTTTTGACTTCTAGTTCTTTTATATCCAATGACCTAAACTCTTCATTTCCAATAATTCGCAGAGAATCTAGTACCACACCCAAACTGTCTACAGCTGTGGAATCTACTATAGGAGCCACATAATGACAGTTCAGTACGATTTCGTAATTTCCTGGTTTTTCAAATTTAGTCTTTGCCAATGCCACTTCTTTATCCGCATAGGCGGCCTGCATAAACTTGCCAAAAATAGGTAAAGCGGCTCTTCCTCCTGCCCCATTTCCTGATGCAAAATGAATTCTGCTATCATCGCATCCTACCCAAACACCAGTGACCAAATTGGCCGTAACACCCATAAACCAGGCGTCCACGTAGTCATTGGTGGTACCTGTTTTACCTCCTATTTCATTTCCTTCTGGAAGTCCATAATTGTACAATCTCCTGGCCGTACCGCCCCCTTCTTCTACAGAACCTCTTAAAAGATAAGACATTTCATAGGCCTTATCTGGATCCATGACCTGTTTCATTTTGGACTCATGCTGAAAGACTACTTCTCCATTCTTATCCTCTATCCTTTCAATCATCACAAAATCCCCACTTTTGCCTTGGTTGCTAAAAGGCACATAGGCCCTGGTAAGCTCCATTAAGGTAACATTACTTGTTCCAAGAGCCAAAGAGAGGTTATTATCCAGTTTGGATTGAATACCTAGGGTTTTCGCCATGGCAATGACCTTATCTGTTTTCACATCCTGAAGAATCCTTATGGCTATGGAGTTGATGCTGTTTCCTAAAGCTCTTCTTAAATGGACGGGTGCGTAGGTATAAGTTCCATTAGAGTTTTTAGGAGCCCAAGTAGCTTCTTTACCACCAATAGTGGTTTCCATACTAAATGGCTGATCTACAATACTGGTACAAGCCGGATAGCCATTTTCTAAAGCCGCAGCATAAATAATGGGCTTAAAAGCACTACCTGGCTGCCTTCCAGCCTGAACCACATGGTCATACTTGAAATAATCGTAATTACTTCCACCCACATAAGCCTTGACGTAAAGATTGGTAGGATCCACACTTAATAAGCCTGCCTGTAAAAACTGAGACATATATTTTACCGAGTCCAAAGAAGAAATAGCCATCTTCTTTTCTCCGCTATGCGTGGCCATTACGGTGCTATGTGGTTTGGACATAGCTTCCATAATATCCTCTTCGCTAAGACCCGCAGCTTTTAAGTCTTTATAAGAACTAGAAGCTTTCACGAGTTTCTCTAAAACCAGCTCCGTAGCGGTTTTAGGAATATCCTTCACTTTAGGGTTTTCCTTTTTATAGGCCGCCTTCTCTTCGGCTATCTTTTTATTAAACCAATATTTATGAGACCCTTGTTCGCTATCTAACGTTCTTTGAATCTCAGCAAGATGCTCTTCCACCGCCTCTTCTGCCATGGTTTGCATTTTGGAATTAATGGTGGTGTGAATTTTTAAGCCATCAGAAAATAAGTTAAAGTCATTTTCTTGGCTCCACTTCACCAAAATAGGACGAAGCATGGTTCTAAAATACGGTGCACTAGACTCCTCCTTGTTGATTTCTGTAATCTTCAGACCTAAAGGTTTTTTAATGGCTTCTTCAAAAGTTAGGCTATCAATATCGTTGTATTTCAGCATTTGCTCCAAAACCACATTTCTTCTTTCTAATGCTCTCTCTGGCCTTCTTTTGGGACTATAATAGTTGGTTCCTTTCAAAATACCAATAAGCAATGCCGTTTCGTGTAACTCCAGGTCTTTCGGTTCTTTAGAGAAAAAATGCTCAGAGGCCAGTTTTATGCCAAAGGTGTTATCTCCAAAATCCACGGCGTTAAGATATAGAGCCAGAATCTCATTTTTCTCGAAAAACCAATCCAGTTTAACAGCGGTGTCCCATTCTTTAATTTTGGCAATTAGGGTAGATAGTCCAGGAATGTAGGCTAAAAGTCCTCTTGAGTTTTTATGACGAGTGTTGTAAATGTTTTTCACCAACTGCTGATGAATGGTACTCCCTCCTCTTTTATCTCCTGTTAAAGTAGAAAAAATGGCACCAGAAATAGAAACAATATCCAAGCCATTATGCTGATAAAACCTCACATCTTCCGTAGAAATAAGAGCCTTTACGGTAAGCGAGTCTATTTCAACAAAATCTACCGGACTTCTGTTTTCCACGTAAAAAAGCCCTAGTAGCTTATTATCTGATGAATAAATTTCAGATGGCGTTGCTAACTTTGTTTCTCTTGCCTCTTTCATGGTTGGCATGTTTCCAAACAGCCACAGGAAATTACTCTCCAGAGCAAAAATAAATGCCACTAGCAGAATAGCCAAAGTATATAGAACCCTTAATAGCTTAGAACCCACCGACGAAGCCTTAAAGTCGGACTTATTAAACACGCTAAATTTAAAAATGGGTTTAAAGAATTTACTGAGTGTCGCAGTAAGCTTTTTGAAATATTCGTTTTCCCGAATTTTAAGAAGAAATTCCTTTATCAATTTGTAGGCGTTTTTTGTCGCAAATTTGCAATAAAAAGATCTATCAATCCAAGTTATATTAGCACTTTAAAAAGCAATATTTCCAAACCATTGAAAGTCTCTTTTAAAATTAAGACTTTCTAAAGAGCAATCTTACTTTTACGTTCAAATTTATCAATATGTTTGCAGATTATAGAAGCGATACCATTACACAACCCACACCTGCCATGAGGATGGCTATGGATTCTGCCGAATTGGGAGACGATGTTTTCGGAGACGACCCGACCATAAATGCCTTAGAATCCAAAGTAGCCAAGCTTTTTGGTATGGATTCAGCACTTTTTTGTACTTCTGGCACCATGAGCAATCAGCTGGCCATAAAAGCACAAACAATGCCTGGCACCCAAGTTATATGTGACAAGAATGCTCACGTTTATCTTTATGAAGGTGGTGGCATAGCTTCAAATTCATTGGCCACTACCAGAACCATCGATACTGAAAATGGACTTTTAACGGCCTCACAGGTGGCGGAAGCCATCAATCCTAAAAACGACATTCACTTCCCAATCTCCGCTTTGGTTTGTTTGGAAAACACCATGAACAAAGGTGGCGGGGTGTTTTATGACTTTAATGAAATCAAGAGAATAAAGGTTGTTTGTGAAGAGAACGACCTAAAACTTCATTTAGATGGTGCCAGACTATTTAATGCACTGGTAGAAACAAATGAAACACCGGCAGATTATGGGAAAGTTTTTGATAGCATTTCCATTTGTCTTTCTAAAGGTCTTGGCTGCCCTGTAGGTTCTGTTTTAATCGGTTCCAAAGAGCTTATTTTAAAAGCTAGGAGACAGCGAAAAGCCTGGGGAGGAGGATGGCGACAAGCTGGCATGCTGGCAGCAGCTGGTATTTTTGCACTTGATAATCATTTAGAAAGGCTTAAAGAAGACCATGCGGTAGCTAAGGAAATTGCCGAAGCCCTAAAAGATAAATCATGGGTGAAAAAAGTTTACCCAGTTAAAACGAATATTGTAATTTTTGAGTTACCAGATAGTATTTTGGCCACTAGCTTCGTTAGTGAGCTGGAAAAGCAAAATGTAAAATGCGTCACCTTCGGGAAACACTTGGTACGTTTTGTGACACACTTAGATTTGAGTGAAAATCAAATCACTTATACCAAACAGGTTTTGGCTCAATTAAACTTTTAAACTTTGCGTAAAATATTTTTTCTTCTTTGTGCTTTCCCTTTGGCTCTTTCAGCTCAAACTGACTTTAAGAATAGCCTAAAAGTAAATGCCGCTGGTTTACCCTTTGGATTAATAGCTGTTCAGTATGAAAGAGCTTTAGGATCAAATTTCACCTTTAATAATACTTTTTTTTACAGATCGCAGTCCACCATACCTTTTGGTGAACCTTTAGACCAGCTTGCCAAAAAACATAGCCTAGGTATTACAGGAGTAGATTTTGAATATGTTTATGTCAATCTCGCCAAGGTTGGAGTTAAAGGCTATTCGCCCGAACTAAAGTATTATTTTGGAGGCAAAAGAAATCGAGTTTTCTTAGGCATTTTCGGTCAATACGAAGACTACGACGCCTTGGTACCAGCCTCACTAGAAGCTCAATACGACGGGAATATTTATACCTTAGACAAAGTACCCATCAACTTTGACATCAAAACAATTTCTGGTGGACTATTAATTGGCAAACAATTCCAGTTCGGCGATAGGTTCGTGTTAGATTTTGTCCTTTTCGGCCCCCATTTCGGTGCAGCAAAAACGGTTTACGCTAAAGTAGAAACCTCCATACTTTCTAGATTAGGTGAAGAAGATAAGCGTTATCTTGAAGATAAAATTGTAGAACGATTTAAGCTCAGTAGAAACTATTTTGACGTAACCGTTAATGACGAAAAAGCCGAAATAAATGCTTACAAAAAGGTTCCTTACTTAGGAATTAGAGGCGTTGGACTTAATCTGGGTATATTCTTTTAAGTACTACTTCATAAAGCATTTTCTCGTTTACTTTATTATTCAATAAAAGCTTCTTCCTTTAGCACCAATTCAATAAGTGCTTCTTAATTTCATTGTCCTATATCTGAAAACGTAAAGCATTCTTACTAGATTTCGTACGCACTTATACGATTAAGTCAGAACTAAATTCTTCTTATGACAAAGAAATACATCCTTGGTATCGCAATATCTATCGCTCTGATTTCTCTTAACCAGTTGGTGATTCAATTGGCATTGGGTACGCTAAAACAGGATGCCAAACAGATTAATATTGCGGGAAGGCAGCGAATGCTAAGTCAGCGGGTAAACCTAGAATTTTATCAACTGACCAATGAACTCATTAGCCCAAATCAACTAGAAGAAACTTTCGAAGAAGCTAAAAACGCTCATTTGGGGCTATTATACGGCAGTAAAGATTTGGGATTACTAAAGATAAAATCCAAGGAGATAAACAAGTTGCTGTCTGATCTTACACCATTCCATCAAAAAACCGAAAATTACATCCGCCATATAAAGACTAAGGAGCCCATTAACCTAGAAGAGGTCAACCAGAATCAGGATGCTATTTTGAAGCAAATGGATGGTATTGTGAACAGTTTGGAGGATTACGCTGAAAAGAAGCTGTGGGTTATTATAATTCTTGAGATTATTTTAGCTCTGATTTCTATTTCTGTGATTGCACTGGAGGTAAGATACATTTACTATCCTCAGGCACTTTCTCTGCATAAGTCTAAAGAAAGGATTCTAAGCCAAAACCAAGCTTTAAAAGAGATCGCATGGCAGCAAAGCCATGAGGTACGAAAACCCGTTGCCAATATTTTGGGGATTTGCAACCTTTTCAAAACAGATAAGACCTTAACGGAAGATGAAAAAAACGAATTACTTAAACATTTAGAGGAAAGCTCAAAAGACTTGGATAAGGTTATAAAAAAGATTGTGGACCATTCTTATGAAACCCGTCATCCAGAATAACACTTTTAGCTAATTTGTCCATCAGACATTGTTAAGACCACAAATCGACTTGAATCTTTTAGGCATTTGTCGCTGAGTAAAGTATGTGAATTTCCTGTTCCAATTATAATAATCTTATAAGAACATACAACCCGTCAAGCTTTTTAACCGTTCACAAAGTATCCTAAGTGAATAGTTTCGTATTTCGAAAAGTCATTTCGTCAAACATCAGGGTATACATCCTTTAAGAAAACAGTTATTTAAGTGCTCACTAACATTTGTATTTTTATTCATTTCGACACGCAGCCAAGTATCCCATACTATGTAGAAGTCTATGTCAACGAACTCTCAAAACATTTTGACCACGTAAGGTTAGTTACCAACGAAAGAGAACTACAAACAAGCCCAAACTTAAACTCGAATGTTCAAATACAATTCGAGAAAAATGAAGGTTATGATTTTGGTAAGTTTTATAAATTCTGCCTTCAAGAGGACCTTTCCCAATACGACGAAATTGCCGTTGTTAACGACAGCAATATTCTAATAAATCAGTTAGACCATATCTTCCAAAAAGGCAGAAAAGAAGAAGTTGACTTTTGGGGATTGATTGATTCCACAGAAAAGCCTTGGTTTTCCTCTCATGAAGAAAACTATCATATACAGAGCTATTTTCTGGTACTCAATAAGAAAGCCATAGGAAAGCTTCCTTTGTTTTTTCAAAACACCGATACCAGGGCTATTTTTAACACTTCAGACAACAAAGCCTTAAGGCGACTGGTCATTAATGATTGGGAAATTGGCTTAACTCAATTTCTCTTAAAGCAAGGTTTAAAGTCTTATGCATTAATTCAGAGTAGTGCTCACTCCAGCAATCACAAAAACATTGCCCACAGCCTTCCGGAGGAATTAATAAAAGAAGGTTATCCTTTATTAAAGAGAAAAGTGTTTTTCAAGGCCAAAAAAAATAGCTTAAAATCTAGAAAATTTTGGGCAAGAGTTATTCAAGAATACGGAGAAAAAACATGGGATCTAGATTTAATCATCCAAGACCTAGAAGCCACTCGTAAAGCCAAAAAAAAACTAAAACGTGCACTTTTAAAACAACGTTTTATGAAATGGAGAGCCGCTTTATAAAAATTATTTTTTGCGTAAATTCGCTTATTTTTGCGTAAAGTAAAGAACGAAGCTTATCAAAGTATTTATCTTCTATTATCGACCCGGCTCCATCATAACCAACGATGTGTATCAAATACCACTTTTGGTAGGCCATCAAAACAAAGATAAAATTGAAGGGTTTATCTCTGACGATACGGGTGATAACATTTCAGAAAAAAACAAGTATTACAGTGAGCTCACTGGCCTTTATTGGATTTGGAAAAACGAAAGTTCAGATATCATTGGCAGTACGCACTACAGAAGGTATTTCTCTGGCATTCCTGAGCCTTTTCTTTACAAATTAAAAAGGTGGGCGTACTACCCAATAGGACTTTATAAAAAAAGATTCGGCCTTATTTATACCCGAAATATCAATTTTTGGAAAGACAAAATCCTAAACCGTGACCAAATCAACGGCATATTAGAAGATTATGATGCCATTATGCCTACCAGACGCAAGTTTAAATACAGCATAGAAGAGCATTATAGGAGATATCATAATATTCAAGATTTAGATACCATCAAAAGTATACTTCTAAAAGACTACCCTGAATATATCTCTAGTTTTGATAAGGTTTTAAAAGCAAACAGGCTTTTTGCCAACAACATGTTCATTCTTAAAGAAGAACGCTTTCAAGAACTCATGACGTGGCTCTTTGATATTCTCTTTAAGTTGGAAAAAGAGTATGACCTTTCTAAGTATACAGGTTATCAGGAAAGAATTTTTGGCTTTCTTTCTGAAAGGCTCATTACCCTATGGATAGAGCACAACCAAATAAACTATAAGGAGCTTCCGCTTATCTATTTCAAAACCTTTAAGAACACCAAATCAAAGTTTGTTTAGCACCTGTTCTATGACCTCTGGAAAATGTTTATGTTCTAATTTCAATACCTTGGCGGCCACTTCTTCGGGGTTATCGGAAGGAGCCACTTCACAGCTGGCCTGAAAGATAACTTTGCCCTCATCATAATTTTCATTCACAAAATGAATGGTAATACCGCTTTCGGTTTCTTTATTAGCCACCACAGCCTCATGTACGTGATGTCCCCACATGCCTTTACCTCCATACTTTGGTAATAAAGCAGGGTGAATATTGACAATTCTATTGGGATAGGCCTTAATGAGGGTAGACGGTATTAACCATAAAAAACCAGCCAATACCACAAGCTCGATGTCTTGGCTCTTTAAAAAATCTACGATAAACGAACTTTCAGCAAAATTCTGTTTAGAGAAAACGAAAGTTGGAATACCAAGCTGTTTACCTCGTTTTATAATTCCAGCCTCCGTATTATTGGTTAAAAAAAAAGGAATAGAAACATTTTCATTTCCTTTAAAGTACTTCACAATAGCCTCAGCATTAGAACCACCACCAGAGGCAAAAATAGCTATCTTCTTAACTTTACTCATTGATTAAAAACCCTTATGTTAGATTACTTTAATGCACTCATTAAACAAAAACCATACTCAGGATTCCCAAAATCATGACTATTTTGGACCAAAAACTGAGTTGACTAAAATGTCTTTTCCTATCGGCAAAGTAAAGGCGATTTGCTAAATAAAAGAAAGGAATACCTAAAAGAAGAAAGGCAATTTGAAGTTTTTGATTCTGCAGAGCCAGTCCCATAGCAAAGACGGTAGAAATAAAACTAATCATTATCACAAAAAGAAAGTACTTGGTTCTTCTAATACCCCATATGATGGGCAATGTAGTACTCCCAAATTTTTTATCTCCTCTAATATCTTCAATGTCTTTTATGATTTCTCTGATTAACGTAATGCCAAAGGCAAAAACAGCATAAATATTAATGAGCAAGTCATTCTCCGTGTAATACACCGCCATCACCACCAAAGAAGCCGCCGTAAGACCCGCCACCATAAAATTACCGATAAAGGGCTTTTTCTTAAAAGTGCTAGCATAAATCCAAAGCAAAGTCATGGCTATGACGTTAATCACAAAGACCTTAAAACTTATGGTAAAGGAAATGACGGCTGCAGTAACGTTTAAAACCTGATGAGCAAACATGGCGTGACGTCTTCTTATATATCTGCCAATAATCACATCATCTGGCTTATTGACTTGATCTATTTTAACATCGAAATAATCGTTAATGATGTATCCCGAAGCTGCTACCAGCACCGTGGTTAGTGTGATCAAAAGCTGCTTTTGGTCCATTAAAGAGCTCCAAATAGCATCATCCTCTCCTACTAAAAATACTCTTGCCGTATATTGCGTAAGAACGATTATAAGGAGGTTTTGCCAGCGAATAAGTTTGATAAACTTTAATACTAGAAGCATTTATGAAAGGATTAAGCCCAAATTTAAAGTGCGAATTTGATAATTTAACGCTAGTATCATGCAATTGTTGGAATTAATTGAATGTCCTCTGATGTTAGTACACCAGAAATAGTCGTCTGATAAATGATTGAATGCCTAAATCTTTATCAGAATTTAATGATTGAACGATAGTTATCTGTTTTACAATCATTCTTTGGTAAGAAATTATGAGTACGTCCAAACTTTAATGGCACTAAGAAAATAAAATGAAAATAGGAATAGTTTGTTATCCCACTTTTGGGGGCAGCGGTGTAATAGCCACAGAACTGGGGAAACAATTGGCTCAAAATGGTCATCAGGTACATTTCATGACCTATACCCAGCCAATAAGATTAGATTTTTTCAATGAAAATCTATTTTATCATGAAGTAAATATCTCAGATTATCCGTTATTCCAGTATCCTCCTTATGAGTCGGCTTTGGCCAGCAAGATGGTGGATGTGGTAAGATATGAGAAACTCGACATCCTCCATGTCCATTACGCTATACCTCATGCTACCTCCGCATTTTTAGCGAAGGAAATTTTAAAAACGCATGGTATAAACATCCCAGTAGTGACTACCCTTCATGGTACAGACATTACAGTGGTGGGAAGAGACAGAACGTATAAACCCATGGTAACCTTCAGTATTAATAGGTCAGACGGCGTTACGGCGGTTTCTGATTCTCTAAAACAGGAAACCTATAACACGTTTGACATTACCAATGAAATAGAGGTGATACCGAACTTTGTGGATATGGAAAGATTCCATAAACAACAAAAAGATCACTTTAAAAAGATAATCTGTCCGGCTGGAGAAAAGCTACTGGTGCATGTTTCCAACTTCAGAAAAGTGAAGCGAATTGGGGATATTATTATAGCCTTTGGCAAAATCAAAGATACGGTGCCATCTAAACTTTTACTTATTGGTGATGGTCCAGAGCGAGTAAAAATGGAGAAAATGTGTAGAGACATGGAGCTCTGCGATGACATCCGTTTTATAGGAAAACTTGATGCCATTGAAGAAGTACTGTCTGTGGCTGATTTATTTTTTATGCCTTCTGAAAAAGAAAGTTTTGGTTTGGCGGCCTTAGAGGCTATGGCCTGTGAAGTGCCTATTATTACCACCAACACAGGTGGACTACCTGAGGTTAACATTCAGGGTGTTACTGGTTTTATGAGTGATATCGGAGATGTGGATGACATGGTCAAAAATGCTCTTTTTGTATTAAAAGATGAAAATTTACCGACATTTAAAGCAAATGCTCTATTGAAAGCAAAAGAGTTTGATGTTAAGAATGTGGTGCCACAATATGAGGCTTACTACCAAAAGATAATTGACAAAGTGAAGGCAGAAGGATTTGTTGCTGCCTGAAATTGATTTTACTTTTTTCACATTTTTAGAAATTCTAGATCAATAAGATGTTCGCAAACATTCCTGAAACTAATCAAAAAAGAGTGGTCATCGTTGGGGCCGGTTTTGGCGGTTTGGCCTTAGCCCAAAAGCTCTGCAAGAAGGATGTCCAGGTCGTACTTATTGACAAAAACAATTATCACCAATTTCAGCCCCTTTTCTATCAGGTGGCTATGGCTGGTTTAGAACCCAGCTCCATTTCTTTTCCACTTAGAAAGGTTTTTCAAAACCATCCAAATATACATATCAGAATCACAACCGTTAAGGCTGTAGATACAGATATTAAGCAACTTAAAACTGAGATAGGCGTTGTAAATTACGATTATTTGGTGCTCTCCATGGGAGCCGACACCAATTATTATGGCATGGAGAATATCATGAAAAATGCCATGCCTATGAAGTGCATTTCGGAAGCCATATATCTCAGAAATAGAGTCTTACAAAATTTCGAAGACGCTCTTTCCGAGTCCGATGAGGTAGAAAAAGAAGGAATGATGTCTGTGGTCGTTGTTGGCGGTGGCCCAACAGGCGTTGAAATCTCTGGTACTTTGGCAGAAATGAGAAAGATAATCCTGCCCAAAGATTACCCCGAATTAGATTTCGAGAACATGAAAATATACTTGTTCCAGTCTTCTATGGGTGTTTTGCCGAGTATGTCTGATCAAGCTGCCGCAAAAGGAAAAGATTATTTAGAGGACCTTGGAGTTCAACTCCGACTTGGAGAAAGAATTTCAGATTTTGATGGCAGATACGCCACCACCGACAAAGGGGATAAAATCAGAACGAATAACGTGGTTTGGGCTGCTGGTATTATAAGCAATAAAATAGAAGGCATAAATCCTGAATCTTATGCCAGAAATGGCAGACTAGAAGTCAGCGACATTAACCTTGTTCAGGGTTATGAGGACATCTTCGCCATAGGAGATTTGGCCCAAATGACTTCCGATAATCTACCCTACGGACACCCGATGGTAGCTCAGCCAGCCATTCAGCAAGGAGAGCTCCTTTCCGAAAACATTCAGAAGATAATGAGAGGAGAGAAAACTAAGGCCTTTAAGTACAAAGACCTTGGCTCTATGGCCACAGTAGGAAGAAACTTAGCCGTGGTGGATTTACCGTTTTGGCGTTTTCAAGGTACATTTGCCTGGTATGTCTGGATGGTTGTTCATCTATTTTCTATTCTAGGCGTAAAAAACAAATTATTGATATTCATAAACTGGGTTTGGAACTACGTTACCTACGACCAGTCCCTCCGTTTAATCATAAGGCCAATGATGAAATTTGGCAAAAAAAACATTTTTAGCAGTACAGAAGAAGCTACATGAAGAACCTAGCCCACTTAAATAAATACCTCTTAAAATATAAATGGTATCTCATTACCGGAACTATTTTTACGCTAATTTCTAATCTTTTTGGTGTAGTTCCAGCTCAGGTCGTAAGGCATGCTCTAGATCTGGTCAAAGAAAACATTGACATCTATTTCATGTATAATGGTACGCAAGTACAAAATAACATGTACGATGTATTTATATATAGTCTTAGCGTTTATGGCGTGCTTATTTTAGCCATGGCCATTTTAAAAGGATTTTTCCTTTTCTTGGTTCGTCAAACCCTCATAGTGATGTCTCGTCATATAGAGTTCGACATGAAAAATGAGATATTCGCTCACTACCAAACCCTCCCATTAAGCTTTTACAGACAGCATTCTACAGGAGATTTAATGACCAGAGTTTCTGAAGATGTCGGAAAAGTAAGAATGTATATTGGACCTTCCATTATGTATTTATTAAACATGATTACACTGGTAGTCATCATTTTGACTTACATGTTTTCTGTCAACGCACGTCTTACATGGTGGGTGCTTCTGCCTATGCCTATCCTTTCTTTGAGTATCTTTTTTGTGAGCAGTAGAGTCAATAAACGCTCCGCTTTGATTCAAAAGAGCTTATCTAAACTATCAAATTATGTGCAAGAGGCATTTAGTGGTATTAGAGTTTTAAAGGCTTTTGCCATGGAAAAAAGCTCTTACGAAAGGTTTAAGGTAGAAAGTAACATGTACAGAGATAAGCAATTAGACCTTACGAAGGTAGATGCACTTTTCTTTCCTATCGTAATGTTTTTGATAGGTTTGAGTACCGTGATATGCGTGTTTGTAGGAGGACAGGAGATTATTGCAGGCAATCTTACGCCAGGAAATATCACAGAGTTTATCATGTATGTTTTCATGCTGACTTGGCCACTCATAGCCTTAGGTTGGACCACCAGTCAAATTCAGCAGGCTGCGGCTTCGCAGGAAAGAATTAACGAATATCTAGCTCTTAAAAACGATATCGTTTCGGAGAAAAACTTGGAGGTCGATATTGAAGGGGCTATCTCTTTTAAAAATGTCAATTTCACCTATCCAGATTCAGGAATTCATGCCCTGAAAAACTTTAGTCTGGAAATAGCTCCTGGAGAATCTGTGGCTATTTTAGGAACTACAGGTTCTGGAAAAAGTACCTTAGCAAATCTACTTTTAAGAATGTATGACACCTCTACGGGTGAAATAGACGTAGACCACCGAAACATCAAAGATTATAACATTCAGAAGCTTCGCTCTCAAATGGGCTATGTGCCCCAAGACGTCTTCCTTTTCTCTGATAGTATCAGAAATAATGTGAGATTTGGAAGTCCAGAAATTGGAGAAGAGGCCGTCATTCAGGCCACAAGAGATGCAGATTTGTATCAAAACATTATCGATTTTGAATATGGTTTTGATACACAAATAGGCGAAAGAGGCGTGACCTTATCTGGAGGTCAAAAACAACGCTTGTCCATAGCCAGGGCCATCGTTAGAGAACCTAAAGTACTTATTCTTGACGATTGTCTTTCTGCTGTTGATACCAATACCGAAAATATAATTTTGGGTAACTTGGAGCGTATCATGCAAGACAGAACGAGTATAATCATCTCTCACAGAGTGAGTTCTGCTAAATTGGCTCAGAAAATTATCGTACTCGACGATGGACTGATAGTGGAAGAAGGTACACACGAAAGCTTAATGGAAAAAAACGGTGTTTATAAAGAACTGTACGACAAACAACTGAGTACCGAAGAAGCCTAGTATCAAACTTTAAAGAAATCCTTCTTCAAAAATACTGACTTATAATTATGACTATGAAAACGCTAGACACTTCAAAAGTTAAAGCCATAATATTTGATATGGACGGCCTACTGGTAAACTCAGAACCCTGCTGGCATATCGCAGAGAAAGTCGTTTTTGGTAAAGTAGGTATAACCTTGACCACTGCTCAATGCATTGAAACCACTGGCAAGCCTGTGAGAGACGTTATTCAATTTTGGTTTGCAAAACAACCTTGGCCAAATCCAGATTTTGAAGGCATGGAAACAGAGCTTTTTGCGGAGGCCACAAGAGCCATCAAAGAAACTGCACCATTAATGCCTGGTGTACTAGAAACATTAGAATGGGCACAAAATAAAAATTTCAGTATAGGTTTGGCTTCGGCTTCGCCCATGGCCATGATTGAAATGGTTTTAGAGAAATTCAACCTTTTCAACAAATTTGAATTTTATCATTCTGCAGAATTGGAAAAGTTCAACAAACCAGACCCTGCGGTTTATTTAACCGTAGCCAAGAGACTTCAGACTCCCATAGAAAACTGCTTGATTTTAGAGGATTCGGGCAATGGTGTAAAAGGAGCTGTTGCTTCTGGGGCTCTGGTGGTAGCGGTTCCTGCCAAAGAAGAATTTGAGGAGGAAAAATTTAATATCGCAGCTGTGAAAATTGCTTCTCTTTTGGGATTGCCAGAGCTATTTTCTTAGGCGATATAAATAAAAAACAGGCAACCCAGAAGGCTGCCCGTTTAACATTACTCAAAACTATTACTCAATTTTTTATAGGAGCACGCTCTTAATGATTAGGTCTTTTACTGCGATCATACCTTTTGAAATCATCCACCTTTGAGCGTTCGCGGTCTCTGGTTTCTTTCATGATCATCCTGTTCAAATCATTCAAATCTTCCTTCAATTCCTGAGTTTCTCTTCCGGTTATTCTACCATTTCTCATGAATTTGTTTTCCTTCATTTCTATTCTTTCTGCATACTCTAATAACCTCTTGGCTTCATGAGATGTAATGGCTCCAGAAACTATTCCATCTGCTATTCTTTCACGTGCCTGTTTTTGATAAGAATTGATACTGGAAGCCCTCGATTTAGATGGTGTGTGATGCGAATTCCCATTATAGGCATAAGATTTATTCTGGCCATTATTTGAATACTGTGCCATGGAAGTTCCTACTATCATGGTCATTACGGTCAATAGTGCTATTAGCTTTTTCATAATTGTAAATGTTTAAGAATTGAAATTTGAATAACTCTCCAAAGGCTTTTTGTTGAATTATACCTCTTAGATGCAGGCTGAATCATGAAGGTTTATTTTGCCTGTTGTTAACGATTGTTAATGAGAAATTACCTCTAAATAAATTTCTCGAAGACTGGACAATTTCCGAGTACCCCTCCTACGTTATAAAGGCATAATTCTAAACACAGATTATACATGGGTCATAAGACCAATACTTATAAAAGCTTAAAATAGTGGTTTATTTTAGGGGTTAGACAAGAGCTTCCGAATCTTCGGAAGCTTTTTCTTTTTATGACAATGAGCCCACCATGACCGCTTCAATTATCTTCATTCTGATAGGTTTAGTGATTTTGGGGTCACTACACCTTAAAAAGCAGATGTATCAAATACGCTAATTCAAATTATGTAGATATCTTAGTGGTCTTATTCGTTCAACCTGGATTATGCCTTGGGGAATCGTATTAAGTTGCAATAAATCAGACAATAAAAGGAAATTAGCATAGCGTTTTCCCTGAGTTAATGTCGAAGGGATATGTTGATTGAGTTTAAATGGGTGTAGCCTGTGCTGAGCTAGACGAAGTATACTGATTTGTGTTACCCTGAGCTTGCCGATGGGACGCAATTTAGCTACGGTCCCGATAGCTATCGGGAGATTGCCTAATGCATAAAGCGAGTTCAACCCATATATGAATAAAACCCTATTATAAAACAAAACCTATTCATGAAATTTACGCTCGTATTCTCTTTTATTCTCCTAACTACAGGACTGAATGCTCAACAAATCATTCCACTCTACGATACTGAAATACCGAATAGTATTCCGAATGAAATGAAAGAAAATAGACTAGAAAAAGATGGTCTTCTATTCGGTTACAATAAAATATCCCTACCCACCTTAGAAATTTTCTTATCCGAAAAACCTTTGGCAAACGGTGCTGCAGTCGTGATTTGTCCTGGAGGTGGTTATGCCATGGAAAGCTATATAAAAGAAGGTACCGCCATTGCGAAAGAATTCAATGCCAATGGCATCTCTGCATTTCTTCTCAAATACAGGCTTCCGAGTAATGAAATCATGTCCAATACTTCCATCGGTCCTTTACAAGATGCTCAGCAAGCTCTAAAGCTGGTAAGAGAAAATGCCAAAGAATGGAATGTCAATATTGATTTAGTTGGCATAATGGGATTTTCTGCTGGTGGACATTTGGCGAGTACGGCAGGCACTCATTTCGACAAATCATATATTCCAAACCCCAATAATGCCAACCTCAGACCAGACTTTATGATTTTGGTATATCCTGTTATCAGCATGAAAGATGAACTGGCTCATGCGGGCTCCAGAAGAAACCTTTTAGGCGAAAAGCCAAACGAAGAACTGAAAAGTCTTTTTTCTAATGAGCTGCACGTTAGCTCAAACACCCCTCCTACGTGGATAACACATACCGGAGACGACACCGTGGTTCCTGTAGAAAATAGCATCTTGTTTTATCAGACTTTACTCGAAAACAAAGTGTCTGCAGAAATGCATCTTTACCCAAAAGGGAATCATGGATTTGTGCTTTCTATTCCCACCAATGAATGGATGCCTTCTATTTTCAAATGGTTAGAAACCAGCATTTTTTAAAGACACAAAGATTTACAATCATGACCAACCCTAACTAAAATGAACAAACTAAAATCCCTTATTCTATTCGCTTCCTTCTTTACATTCTTGTCTTGTGGTTCCAAAAAAGTAGGAGAATTCAAAGTTTTACCACAGCCTCAAAAATTTGAAATTTCGGGTGCGAGTTCTTTGGAGCATAACAGTCTAAAAACAGCTTTCTCTCCCAAAAGCGATTCGCTACCATTATTAAGCCAAGTATTTGAGAACTTACAAACTAGTGATAAGGAATCTGATGCTCAAATCATCTATAGTATAGATAGTACCATAAACGTGGAAGCAGAAGGCTATTCTATGGACATTTCTGAGGATAAAGTTCAAATTATAGGCAAAGACCAATCGGGTTTATTTTATGCCTTTAAAACGCTAGAACAACTCCTTACTGATGCTTACGACCAAAAAGTAACCTTGCCTATATGCCATATAGAGGATTATCCTTTATTGTCTTATCGTTCCATTCACTTGGACATGAAACATCATATGGAGCAATTGAACTACTACTACAACCTGATTGACAAACTGGCCTTATACAAAATCAATGGCATCATTATCGAAATAGAAGACAAATTACAATTTAGCCTACAGCCAGAAGTCGCTTCTGCAGATGCCCTCAGTAAAGAAGAATTCCAAAAACTGAATAATTATGCCAAAGAAAGACACATAGAAATTAGTCCATTAGTACAGGGGCTTGGGCATGCTTCCTTTATTCTAAAGCACGATAAATACAAAGTGCTTAGAGACGATCCAGAAAGCGACTGGGCCTTTAATCCACTTAATCCTAAAACTTATGAGGTACAATTTGACCTATACAAAGACGCCATTGAGGCCCTTCCAGATGGCAAATACCTGCATATTGGCGGAGATGAGGTGCATACCACGGGAAGAAACAGTGGTAAAAGTTCTTTGGAACTTCAATTGATTTGGCTCAACAAAGTCTGCAAATTTGCCGAAGAGCATGGAAGAACACCTATTTTCTGGGACGACATGCCTTTGAAAGATTCGGGCGTTTACGAATCGATGTTTGACTCTAAACAGAGTCAAGAAGAAGTAGATAAAATATGGAAAGAGAATGAGCATAAACTATTAGCCTTTCTTGACCAGCTTCCTAAAAACTGTATTTACATGCGATGGAACTATAGCAACTCCGACGCCCTTGGAAATGGCAAAGCCATGAAATGGTTTCTGGATAACGACTTGCAAGTAATGGGTGCCACAGCAGGACAAACCAGATGGGTATTAATGCCACAAGAAGAAAGCAACATGAACAATATCAGGTCTTTTGTTAAAGCTTCTATTGACAATAAACTGAATAGGTTATTTCTGACACTTTGGGATGACGACTCCCCTCATTTTGAGCTTTACATGCGTGGTATTCTGGCTTTTGCGGAATATTCTTGGGCTGGAGAACAAAGATCAAAAGAAGAAATTAAAGCAGCACACAGACAGCGAGAATTCGCATCTGAATTGGCTCCAGCAGCATACGGTTTTATTGATGACTTGGAAGTACAAGTCGCTTTTTGGAAAAATGCTCTTTTGAAAGAAAACAAAAGAAATTATCTTATGAAGATGGAGAATGCATTGACCGACGGTGTCATAGATTTACCTCTTTTGGATAAAAAAGGAATTTGGAGTGCAGAAAACGAAGAGCGACTGGCAAAAGCAAAAACGGCTTTGGATAGCTATCAAAAAACGGCGGCCATCATAGCAGATATGAAATCCAAAGCCAATAGAAATATTTATACGCTGGAAGTTTATGAGCAGGTCAATGAAATGATTGGTTTCACCTCCAATGCTCTTTTAAGTCTAGAAAGGCTGGACAAAGCCAAAACAGAAGCGGAAACCGCAACGGCCTTAGCAAGCATTAAAACCTTAAGTGATGATTTTAGTAAAAAGAGAAGCAAACTTGAGACCGTATATAGTAAAACCAGGGTTTTGAATAAACCAGCCAATTATATCTTAGATCAAGATCATCATTCACATTTGGCCAATCAGTCGGTCAATTTCGACTGGCAGTTTTATGCAGAAATGCTGTTCTTAGAAAAAATAGCTCAAACCTATCCATAAGCTTATATCAGAACCATGAAATGTATCTATAGCCTTTTCTTTATGCTCTTCATTTTAGGCTGCAAAATGGCAGAAGACAGACCGAATATTATTATCAGTACGGATATTGGCGGCAGCGACCCTGACGATTATCAGTCTATGGTACATTTATTGGTTTATGCAGACCGATTTAATCTAAAAGGCATCATTAGTTCTCCGCCACATCAAGGACGAAAGGAACATATAGAAGAGGTAATTAAAGCGTACCAAAAAGATTATAAGTACCTAAAAAAACATGGTTCAGATTTCCCTACGCCTGAATATCTGATGAGCATAACCAAGCAAGGGGCTACGGAACCTCAAGCCCATGAAAAGCCAGAACATCTAAGTGAAGGAGCCAGCTGGATGATACAAAAAGCAGATGAGATAAAACCCAAACCGCTCTATGTCTTGGTTTGGGGCTCTATGACCGATGTGGCTGAGGCTCTTCATCAGAAACCGGAAATAAAAGAAAACCTAAGGGTTTATTCTATTGGCTCATGGAATACCGTTCAAGATAGCAGCTCACGAAATTATATCTTCCAAACACATCCGGATTTATGGTGGATAGAAAACAACACCACTTTTAGAGGCATGTATATGGGAGGATATCAAGAAGACAGCTACGAAAACACCGCTTTTACCGAAGCTCATATTAAAGACCATGGAGCTTTAGGAAACCTGTTTTACCAGAAAAAGAAAGACATCAAAATGGGTGATACGCCTAGTGTCTTATACTTTCTAAATGGCGATATAGAAAATCCCGAAGCCGAAAGTTGGGGTGGTGTCTTTGTTCCTACCAAGCATGGGGCTCATTTTTGGACCGATAACCCTGCAGATTCTCTTCATGAAAAAAACAGAGCTGGAGCCAAAACGGTCAATAAATATCGGAAACAATTTTTGGACGATTGGGCACAGAGAATGGCATGGTTAAGAGATTAATCTTACCTAAAAAGTCTTACAAACCATAGATAAACCTCCAATGCTTATATAAGATCTGGTTTATCTAAAAATTGATTATCTCCAGAAATGGTCATAAATCCTTATTTGAATGACATCTCTGCTATTCGGAACAATCCACATATTTTGTTTTATCTTCTTTGGTGAAGGCATATATTGAGATGGGTTAAACATCATAAAAGACTAGACAAATTACGCATAAAAAGAGGCTGTCTCTTATTTTTGAGACAGCCTCCTTTTGCATAATACGAATATTTCAGACGAACCTAAGCGGCTCCCATACCAAGCTTATTTAGGACTGAAAAATGGCTTTTCAGTGCACCATAAAATGTCTTATGATGGTTATAAGGCACATTATATTCTAAAGCCGTAGCCTTTACAATTTTGGAAATATCTTTATAATGCACATGGCAAATGTTTGGAAACAAATGATGTTCAATCTGATAATTAAGGCCTCCAATAAACCACGAAAAGAAAGTGCTGCCGTTGGCGAAATTTGACGTAGTTCTCATTTGGTGAATAGCAAAACTATTTTCTAAAGTACCCGATTCATCAGGCATAAAGAAATCCGTCCTGAGTTTGACAGCTAAATGAGTTAAATATCTGATATACAGGTATATGCAAAAATGGCTTCGCACCACACTTTTCTTTTAATATGCTCTACTATAGATAGTTATGAATTTCCGATTTTGGTAGCATGTTGGGGAGCTTTTTAAGGCCCAATAGGTTGGAGAGTTGGTCGACATGGGGTTTGCTTGCAGACCTTAGGTAAAACTGAGTGTCGTGGGCTTTTATCAAACTTATCTGCATTTGACTTATAGCTTCTCTTATTTGATTTTCACTTAGTTTTTGATTTACTTTTTTGAGTTTATTTTGGATGTAGGTCAATAAAGTGTAGGTGAGGTAACAGAGGCCGATATGCCCTTCTATTCTTTTGTCTGTCCAGTGAAACATCGGTCTGGTTTCCAGATAACTCTTGTAGGTTCTAAAGCTATGCTCGATTTGAAAAAGGTGTCGATAATGATCTAAGGCGGCTTCAATATTTAGCTCTTTTGCACTGGTGGCAATGGCCAGAAAGCCATCGAATCGTTTACTTTCAAGTATCTTTTGTTGGTTTAATTCAAACTTGCTTGCCTCGGTTTCTTTCAGGTAATAATGCTGTGCTTTCTTTTTGAGTAAACTTGGGTTTTTAAGCAATTGTTCGGCCGTTTGAAGTTTTTCTTCTCTGTCTTTTGCGTCTTTTTGAGCACGTTTTTCGCTGTAAGTACAGATTATCTTTCGGTCTTGATACTCCATACTCGTGTACCTGATTTGTACCTCTTGCCCATCTTGGGTATAAACCCAGAGCTTTTCGTAATTCTCAAGGTTAGTCAAAAAAGTCTTTATCTTTTCTGGCAAAACTTTCAATCGCTCACCGATGATAAAATCATAGCCATGTCCAGTTGTCAGCTCTAGATTTGCCTTGCTAAGCATGCCTCTGTCAGCTACCACAATAATATCCTTTATTAAATATTCCTCCTTTAATTGAAGTAATGCTTCTTTAAAAGTATGCCCCTCGAAGGTGTCGCCTTTGTAAACTCGATAAGCAATGGGTTGTTTGTCTTTGTCTATTAACATCCCGAATAGCACCTGAGTATTTCCTATTTTACCATCTTTTGAGAAGCCTTTTTGACGTAACTCACCTTCCTTTTCTACCTCACTGTCAAAGTAAAAAGTGGTCACATCATAGAAAACGACATCGAGCGATTGATTAAATAGATCACGCCCTTTTTGGTAAATCACTTTTTGAATATGTGATTGATTGTCTGCCAGGTAGTCCAATGAACGATATAGATGATGAAGTTCAACAGGCTGCAAGCCCAAATAGTCCTCTTGATGATAATAATTACTGCGTTTACTGGAAGGTTCATGAAGACGCTCCAAAGTCATTAACATCACAGCGTTATATAAATCATATTGAAGTTTATGCTTACGCCCAATAGATTGAAATACCCTCTCAAGACCATAATGGCCAATGACTTTCCTGAATACTTGATAAAAACCGTAGTTAAAACGACCTAACTCTTCAACATTAGAATTAAACAATTCACGAGGGTCGCCACCACCTAGTTCAAAAAACCTTGAACCTATTCGCTTTAGCTGCTCAGCACTATAATCGCTCACCTTACCAAGGCTATAAAGTGTTTCCTTGACAACCTTGCCATCTTTACGAACAGACCTCACGATCCGTAAGTATTTTTCGCCGCCTTTATTGTCAAGTCTTAAATGTGCCATAATGTAAAATTATAGCACATAATCATCATAAAACAAGTAAGTTAACCTAAAGTTTTCGCACCACACTTTTGGCTTGAGGAACAAAAAAACCTCCCAGATTTAATTAGAAAGCCGATTTGCATGTGATTTTTACTTTTTGCTGTCAAACTTGGGAAAAAGAGGCTGTCTCTTATTTTTGAGACAGCCTCCTTTTGCATAATACGAATATTTCAGACGAACCTAAGCGGCTCCCATACCAAGCTTATTTAGGACTGAAAAATGGCTTTTCAGTGCACCATAAAATGTCTTATGATGGTTATAAGGCACATTATATTCTAAAGCCGTAGCCTTTACAATTTTGGAAATATCTTTATAATGCACATGGCAAATGTTTGGAAACAAATGATGTTCAATCTGATAATTAAGGCCTCCAATAAACCACGAAAAGAAAGTGCTGCCGTTGGCGAAATTTGACGTAGTTCTCATTTGGTGAATAGCAAAACTATTTTCTAAAGTACCCGATTCATCAGGCATAAAGAAATCCGTTTCTTCTAATACATGTGCACATTGAAAAATCAAAGCTAAAGCTTGACCGCAGATAGCGTGCATTAATAAAAAGCCTAAAAGCGTTTGCCACCAAACTAAACTAGATAGCGTGAGTGGCAAAACTATAAATATGATGACATAAAGCAGCTTAGCGAAGAATATCTCAATAGAAGCTCTTAATATGGAAATACCTTGCTCCTGCACTAAGTTTTCTTTCCCATATTTGACAGTTTGCTCAATATCTTTACCTATAAACCAGTAGAGTGACAGTAGGCTGTATAAAAACGGAGCATAAAATATTTGATATTTATGAAACGATTTCTGCACCTGATGAGGGGAAAGCCTCAACGAGTTGTTTTTTGAGATATCATCATCTAAACCCTGAATATTTGTAAAAGTATGATGAAGCACATTATGCTGAATCCTCCAATTTATGTGATACCCACCTACAAAATTAATGATGAGTCCTACGAAACTATTGACGTTTTTATTCTTTGAGTAAGAACCATGATTAGCATCATGCATCACAGACAATCCTATACCTGACATACCAAAACCCATCAATGCCCAAAGACCCATATTTCCTGCCACAGAGCTCACCATGCCACTAAGTATAAAGCCATAAGGAATAAAATAAAGGCCACACATGAAAATAGTTTTGAAAACCATGCTGGCATTTCCTTGCTTAGAAATGTTATTGTTTTTAAAATGGGCATTGACCCTTTTCACCACTTCTCTAAAAAATTCCGGTTGACTCCGGATGTTAAACTTCACTCCTTCTCCTCTCATTCTTGCCTTTAGTTTGTTTTAGAAGGCGACAAATTAGAAAATAACGAAGACAATCAAGCCACTTCTGTCTTTTATAATTGTTAATTTTTCATAATGAACGGCACATGATTCTACAAAATCAGTAATTCCGACAACAAAAATGATTGTTATAGCATCCGATAAATTAAGGTGGTAGGACTGTATAAAATGGATAGATTTGCACCATGAAAAAAGAGCAGCAAGAAATCTTAGACAAATTGGGTATAGCAGAACTCAATGCCATGCAGATAGAATCTATTAAGGCTATCGCCAATAATAATGAAGTGGTGCTGCTCTCCCCTACTGGTTCAGGTAAAACCTTGGCATTTTTACTGCCATTAGTTGCTAACCTTGACCCTGAATCTGAAGAGATACAAGCCTTGATCTTGGTCCCGTCAAGAGAACTTGCCATTCAAATAGAGCAAGTAACCAGAGAAATGGGAAGCGGTTATAAAATCAATGCCGTTTATGGAGGTCGCTCAGGCTCAAAAGACAAAATGGAGCTCAAGCATTCCCCGGCGATTCTAATAGGTACACCAGGAAGAATAGCTGACCACATTAGAAGAGAAAACATCGCTACACAGTTTATCAAAACATTGGTGCTCGATGAGTTTGACAAATCTCTGGAAACTGGTTTTGAAAAAGAAATGAAGGAGATAGTGGAGTCTCTTCCTGTTTTAGACCGGAAAATATTAACATCTGCTACACAAAAAGCCCAAATACCAGAATTCTTAAGATTGAAATCTCCTAAGTTTATCAACTTCTTATCGGAATCCGAAAGTAAGCTTAAGCTTAAAACGGTGGTTGCCACTACCAAAAACAAACTGGATGCATTGGGCAATCTGATTGCTCATATAGGAAGTGGTAACGGAATCATCTTCTGTAATCTGAAAGACACCATCCAGGTTGTCACAAGCTTTCTCGAGAGGAAAAAGATTGGACACGAATGTTTTTTTGGAGGTATGGAGCAGCTTGACAGAGAAAGAGCATTGATAAAATTCAGAAATGGCAGTAGTAAAATATTAGTAGCAACAGATTTGGCTGCTAGAGGCATAGATGTGCCAGAAATAGATTTCATTATTCATTTTCAACTTCCATTTAAGAAAGAAGAATTTACACATAGAAACGGGCGAACAGCCAGAATGCACAGCGAAGGAACCGCTTACATCATAAGAGGTAAGGATGAAAAACTACCCGAGTTCATTAAAGACTCAGAAGAAATATACTTAGGAGAGCCGGATAACGAAGTAGAAGGCATAGGGTGGACCACGCTATTTATTTCTGGCGGAAGAAAAGATAAAATCTCAAAAGGTGATATTGCTGGTCTATTTTTCAAACAGGGAGAACTTCAAAAAGAAGAATTGGGCAATATAGAACTAAAGCAAGATTGTGCCTTTGTGGCCGTACCGAGTAACAAAGTTGAGAAACTCATAGCCTCTTTGAATAATACAAAACTTAAAACTAAAAAAGTAAGAATAAGTGAGTTGAAATAACGCTCGCTATCTCTTTATTAATTTTAAGAAATGTGCTTGTGTAGAAATTGATTATTACTAGGCAGAAATAAGTCTCTATCAAGCTTGTCTTTAAATCTATGATCTTATGCTAAGGATAACTAGTTTATACAGAGACTTTAATAATCCTCGAATTTCAAATTCTGAACCCCTGAAGGTTGAAAAATACCTTTAGAGAAGCATACGTCGTTTTATAAAAAAAGTGCAATTGGAAACTACATAATCATTAATTTTGTAGTAGCATAAATTCATAGTCTTTCACAGAGGTCACCGTGTTTAAATAGTCATGAGATTCACATTAGTTTTAGCTTTTTTAAGTACGATTTCTTTTCTCAGCATTGCCCAGACACCCCATCATCTTAACCAGAAACAAGATTTTCACAGATTCTATTTTTATGGCGGCTGGAACAGCGGTAGATTCACCAAATCTGATATCACTTTTTCAGGAGTAGATTACGACTTCTTATTGAAAAAAGTGGTGGCCAAAGACAGGCAAACACCTTTTAGTGTAGATCAATATATCAATCCTAAAAATGTGACCATTCCGCAGTATAACTTTAGAATTGGCTACTTTATAAAGAAAAACTGGGATGTTTCATTTGGAATAGATCACATGAAATATGTGATGGAGGCTAATCAGACCGTCAAAATCACTGGAGAAATAGCCAATTCAGGTACGCCATACGATGGAGTCTATCATAATAATGACATCAAACTAACGGATGACTTTCTAAAATTTGAACATACGGATGGCCTTAACTACGTCAATACAGCTGTAAGACGTTCTCAAGAGCTATTAGATTTCAACAAAATCACGGTGAACGGCGTTTTGGGAGCTGGTGTAGGTATTTTATATCCACGAACCAATACCACTTTACTGAGTAGAGCGAGAAACGATGAATTTCACCTTTCTGGATTTGGACTAGATGGCAGTGTAGGCTTGAACGTCACATTCTTTGACGGTTTCTTTATCCAGTCGGAGTTAAAGGGTGGTTATATTAACATGCCAGACATTACCACTACCATGTCTTCTGCAGACAAAGCCAGTCAAGATTTCTTTTTTGGCCAAGGCAACATCGTTTTTGGAGCTATTATCAAAATCAAAAAGTAGATTCTGCAACTTATCATATTCTTGTAAAACCTTAAATGACTGTCCTCATATTGAGCATACTTTCAGCAATTTTCGTGGCGAATAAAATTTCAAATAGCTAAATTCACGTCTAGTTATTTCAATAAACACCATACATGAAAACAGCCGTTTTTAGCACACAGTCATACGACAAAGAATATTTAGACAAGTTTAAAGAAAGCCTTGACTTGACTTATTTTGAGGCTTCCTTAGATACCTCCACGGTTTCTCTGACCAAAGGATACGACATCGTCTGTGCCTTTGTCAACGACAAGCTAGATAAAGCAACCATTGAGATACTTGCTCAAAATGGCGTAAAAGCCATCGCTATGAGATGTGCTGGTTATAATAATGTGGACTTAGCGGCAGCCGAAAAGCATAAGCTAAAAATCATGAATGTGCCTGCTTACTCCCCACATGCCATAGCAGAGCATGCCGTTGCCCTTATTTTAACCTTAAACAGGAAAACCCACAAAGCTTATAATAGAGTAAGAGAAGGGAATTTCTCTTTACAAAATTTAACGGGATTTGACCTTTTTAATAAAACCGTAGGGGTTGTTGGCACTGGCGAAATTGGAGCTATATTTTGTAAAATCATGCTCGGTTTTGGCTGTAAAGTACTGGCTTTTGACATTAACGAATCTGAGGAATTAAAAGCTGCAGGTGTCAATTTTAAACCTATTGAAAGTATTTTATCCGAATCAGACATTATATCACTTCACTGCCCACTTAATCCCAAGACCTTTCATTTGCTAGACCAGAAAGCCTTTGGTATCATGAAAAAAGGAGCCATGCTGATTAACACTAGTCGTGGAGGCGTCATTGACACCTCAGCAGCCATTGAAGCCTTAAAAAATAGGCGTTTGGGTTATTTAGGAATTGATGTATATGAACAAGAGGATAAACTTTTCTTCCAAGATCTGTCGGAAAGTGTGATTCAGGACGATGAAATTCAGCGTCTTATTAGCTTCCCTAATGTTTTGATTACTGCTCATCAAGGTTTCTTCACGAAAGAAGCTTTAGACCAGATAGCGATAACCACACTAAAAAACATCTCTGATTTTGCTTCAGGGAAAGAAATAAAAAACGAAGTGAAACAGACTAAATAATACTGGACATATATGTCCAGTATTAAAATTTATGCTTATCTTTGTGCAACAAAAAAACGAATTATAGATGTTTTCAAAATCTTGCGAATACGGTATCAAAGCCTCTATTTATATAGCTGAACAATCTCATTTAAGCAGAAAAGTAGGTTTAAAAGAAGTGGCTAAATCCATTAATTCGCCTGAAGCATTTACTTCTAAAATATTACAACAGCTTACTAGAAGTAAAATTCTCATCTCTGAAAAGGGACCAAATGGTGGTTTCTCAATAGCACAAGATACGCTTCAAACCGTAACATTAAGCCATGTAGTGGCTTCCATAGATGGTGACCAAATTTATACGGGTTGTGGATTAGGTTTGGAGCTTTGCAATGAAAAAAAACCCTGCCCGGTACATGAGCAATTTAAGAAAGTAAGGGACGAACTTAGACTAATGCTAGAAACCACCACTTTAAAGTCCTTGGCTTTTGAATTATCGGAGGGTTTGACGTTTTTGAAAAGGTAAAAATTTGAACAAATATTGGATATTTTTATCCACTACTAATTATGAAAGCAATTGAAAAAGACATTCTTAACCTGCCAGACATTAAAGTTTTGGTTGATACATTTTATGACAAGATAAGGCAGGACGGTTTACTTGGACCAATATTCAATGCCCGAATTAAAGATAAATGGCCAGAACATTTAGACAAAATGTATCGTTTTTGGCAAACCATATTGTTGGAAGAACATACCTATCATGGAAGTCCTTTTGTGCCACATGCAAAACTACCGGTGGATAAAGAACACTTTGACCAATGGATAAAACTCTTTTACGAAACCGTTGATTCGCTTTTTCAAGGTGAGAAAGCGGAAAGGGCTAAATGGCAGGGAGAAAGAATGGCTGAGATGTTTCATTCTAAAATAGAATATTATAAAAAGCATACTTCTCAAACGATCTTATGAGTACGGTTAAGAGTCCTATTATTGTGATGTCCGCCTTCCTTTGGATAGGTTTTATATGTGCCATCAGTTTTTTAGAGGCTTGGCTAAAATTTCAAGCACCAGGAATAACACTTTCGCTGGGTTTGGGTATAGGGAGGTTAGTTTTTAATACACTAAACAAGGTAGAATGGGTATTTGCCGGGCTATCTTAATGAACCTCCTGATGCAAGCCCGACTTAACTTCAGGCTATCAACTATCGCTTATTTTATACCCTTGGTTCTTTTAATTATTCAAACCAACTGGCTGCTTCCCGCATTAGACCATAGGGCAGAAATGCATATTCATAATCGTAACATACCACCATCAAACATACACTTTTACTATGTGGGCTTTGAGGTCTGCAAGGTTCTTTCCTTAGCATTTTTTGGCATTACACAATTCGAAAAACAAATTAAAAACTAGTACAATGAAAATTACAGAACAACAAAACATTGGAGCTTTAGTGGCAGAAAACTATAAAGCAGCATCCGTTTTCAAAAACCACAAAATAGACTACTGCTGCAATGGCAACAGAACGATTGCAGACGTATGTCAAACGCAAGACCTTAATGCGGCAGACCTTATAGATAAATTAGAAAACACTCTAAACACAACATCCAGTCAAAACATTGACTATAAATCATGGCCGGCCGATTTATTGGCAGATTATATAGAGAAAAAACACCATAGATATGTGGAAGAAAAGATACTTGAAATAAAACCTCTTCTTGAAAAAATCTGTGAGGTACATGGTCAAAACCACCCTGAGCTTTTAGAAATAAAAGAGCTCTTCGTAGCCTCTGCCGGCGAGTTAACAGCCCATATGAAAAAAGAAGAGTTTATCCTGTTTCCTTTTGTAAGGAAAATGGTACAACAAAAGCAGGGTTCAGAAGAAATGAACGCACCTAATTTTGGTTCGGTAGAAAACCCTATTGATATGATGAAACATGAACATGAAACCGAAGGTGAGAGATTTGTAAAAATAGCCAAACTTTCTAATAACTATACACCACCATCTGATGCTTGCAGCACTTTCAAAGTAACCTATGCACTGTTAAAAGAATTTGAGGAAGACCTTCATCTGCATATTCATTTAGAAAATAATATTCTATTTCCACAAGCCATTAAAATGGAAAAGCAACTTGTTCATTAAACCTTCAAAATGGAAATTAACAAACCCATAAAGAGAGATAAATCCCTACAGTTTTTAAGTAGAGAGCATCACCATTCTTTACTGCTCTGCTGGAAAATAAGAAGGGGTTTTCAAAAGCCTGTGGAAACAGATAGGATTAAGAATTATGCAGATTGGTTTTTTGAACATCATATTGCCCCACATTTTGAGATAGAAGAACAGTACATCTACCCTATCCTTGGAAAGGAAAATCCACTCGTCAAAAAAGGGATATCTGAACACAGACGACTTAAAAGGCTTTTTAAAGAAAAGAAAGATGTTTATAAATCTTTAAATCATATAGAAGAGGAACTAGAAAATCACATCAGATTTGAAGAACGCGTACTTTTTCTAGAGGTTCAAAAGGTGGCTACCCCTAAACAAATGAAGGATATTGAGCTTTTGCATGAAGAAACGAAGTTCGAAGATAATTTAGAAGACATATTTTGGGCCAAATAAGATTTACGCTCCTTTATAATGGGTATCAGAAAGTTATAAAGACCGAGAGCAACACATATAAAAACCTAATGTTTCTCCTCAAAGAACATTACCCTGATGATGATTTTGGTGAATGTGGCGGTATGGGAAGATGTGCCACCTGCTTAATTAAAGTTACAGGGCTAAAAGGAGCGGCATTGGAAAGAGACAGAAATGAAGTGGCTACTTTAACTAAGTTTGGTCAATACCATCCAGACGTCAGACTGGCTTGTGGGCTAAACATTAGCTCAGACTTGGAAGAAACAGTAATTGAAATATTAGAAAACTAATTAAGATTTGGGTCAAAACACTTTAAAAAGTGTCCACGGTTTCTATTGCTATCGGCTAACAAAACTCCCTTTTCCTGAATGTTAAAAACTTATTCAGCGTTTAGGAAGTATCTTGTACTCATAAAACACATTTGACATCAACATGAAAAAACTACTTCTATTACTTTTTACAGCCATATTATCGCTTAACATTCAGGCTCAAAGTATTGACGCTCAAAAATCTACCGTCAACTTTAAAATTTCTAACATGAAGATAAATACCGTAAAAGGGACTTTTACTGGAATGAACGGAAAAATAAAATTTAACGAAAAAGATTTAGATAATGCCAGTTTCGATGTCTGTTTAGATGCCGCAACGATAAACACAAATAACAAAAACAGAGACAAAACGCTTAAAGAAGCTGGATTCTTTGACGTCGAAAAGTACCCTAAAATCTGTTACAAATCTACCTATGTTTATGTAACTCCAGACGGTTTTGAAACCAAAGGACAATTAACCATGCATGGCATTACCAAAGAAGTAATAATTGATTTCACTCACTCAGCCAAGCATTTTAACGGGAACCTTGTAGTTAATAGAGAAGATTTTAAAATTGGAGATAGTATGGGGAGTTTCTTTATTGGTAATACCGCAAAAATGGAGATTGATTGTTTTATAAAATAATGTTAAGGTCACTTTACAGTGAAAAATCTGTCTGACAGCATTTCTATAGATGTAGAGAACTCCTTAACTTTAGATTAAAATAATCAGAACCATGAAAAACAAAACATATAGCAACGGAGAAGTCACCATTCTATGGCAAGCAGATAAGTGTACGCATGCTGGTATTTGTGTAAAAACTTTACCCCAGGTTTATAACCCAAAAGACAGACCATGGATTAAACCAGAAAATGCCACGGGTGAAGAAATTATAGCTCAAGTAGCTCAATGCCCATCTGGTGCTTTAAGTATAGTTAATGAGTAAGGATTTAGAAATAATTCAAACCCCAACAAACGAAAGGAAAGGTATTTTTAAAGCCTATTTAAACGGATTGGAAGCAGGGGAAATGACCTATACTTGGGCTGGTACCAAGAAATTCATCATTGATCATACGGGTGTCTATGATGGCTTTAGTGGAAGAGGAATTGGTAAAGAATTGGTAAAGGCTGGTGTAGCATTTGCCAGAAAAGAAAACATCAAAATATTGCCGCTTTGTCCATTCGCTAAACGCTATTTTGAGAGTAATCCAGACATTCACGATGTACTTTATAAAGCTGAAGTTTAAATAAGGAACTTCAGCTTTTTTAATTTCACCCTATTTCGTAAACAAATTTATTTTTACAAATAAACGTCTATACCAATAAGGTTACCTCTTCATTTCATTTTCTCCTAAGTATAAAGGTTACCCAACCTTATGCTACATTTCGTCTTTTCAAGCTTAAATTCCTTATCTTCCCCTACTGACCTCTCAAAGTACCCTACCTGTTCTTTTGAATAAAATAGATTTACTTTAAAAATAAATCTTAAATATATCATGCTGGCTTTCAATGATTAAGAATAAATCCAGAGATGAACGATTAACTATTTTGAAAAATAATTCAAAATAACGTGGGGTCGAATAGTCAAATTTTGTCTTACTTAAGTACAAAAACATTTTACATGTTATCCAACCATCAGGAAAATACTAATCAAAACCAATCGGAGCGAAATCGAAAGATTACTCTTTTCGAAGGGGAGCGTAATGCTGTGAAAATATTTTCGGACGAATATCTTATCCAACAGGAATTCTTAAAATCTCCTACAAAGGGTTTTGAACTACTATTCCGCAAGTATTATCAAAACTTGTGTAATCAGGCCATAAGGTTCGTATACGCCAAACAAGTGGCGGAAGACATTGTTGCTGAAATTTTCACTCAATTCTGGCACAAGGAAATTTACTTAGACATAAAAACATCATATCGCTCTTATTTATACACCTCCGTAAGAAACAGAGCCTTTAATTATATCAAACACGAGCTGAATAAAACGGCAAGAGAACCTGATTCCTTAGAGAACATTCCAATTGCCAACACCCAGAGCTCGCTGCTAAAACCAGATGAAATACTCCAACTACAGGAGCTCACTATTAAGATTGACAGGGTCATTCAAAAACTACCCAAACAATCTAGAAAGGCATTTCAATTACATAGATTAGAAGGTAAAAAGTACTCAGAAATAGCCATAGAGTTAGACATTACTATAAGTGCTGTGGAGCGACTTATTAGTAGAGCACTAACTAAACTTAAAGAAGAACTAAAATCAGAATGGACGGCATAGCTTATTCTTTCCGCATAAATGTGGGGTTTTAAAGATGCTAATTGTCTAATAGAAAAAAAACAAATGAATTCATCACTTACAAAAAATATATTCTTCGACTTCTTTGACGGAAAAACCACCTCTCTTCAAAATAAACTCATTGAGGAATGGCTGCATGATGCCAATAACCAAGAGGTTTATTTTGAATATTTAGACGAATGGGAATCTTCACATCCTCAAGTGGTAACACAAGCGGATGAGGCTTTTAATAAAGTTTTACATGATATAAAGAACATCTCTGAAAATCAAACGGTAAAAATTGTTAAACTAAAGTCTTGGAACCCTAAAGCCATGCTTTTTTTGGCGGCTGCAGCATCACTTTTTATTGTTTCCATTTTTCTAATGAACCAGTTCGACTTCAGAAGTAACAAGGTTTCGTATAATAACCTCATCAAAGATTCGCAAAAAGAAACTGGCGAGATCTATGAAAAGATGAATCTAACGAATCATCCCATTTTAGTTAGTTTACCGGATGAAAGTTCCGTTTTACTCCAGCCAAATAGTAAAATCAGCTACTCTCCTAAAAAATTCAACACCGCCAACAGAGAAGTTATTCTCTCTGGTGAGGCATTCTTCGAAATAACAAAGAATAAAGAGAAGCCTTTTTATGTTTTTGCCAATGAAATTATCACCAAGGTATTAGGCACCAGCTTTACCATCCACGCTGCTCCAGAAAGTAACGAAACGTACATAACCGTTAAAACGGGACTTGTTGAAGTTTTCACTCAAAAAGACAAAAACAAGGCGAAGAAGATGGAAATGAAAAAGTTGGATGGCCTAATTCTAAAGCCAAATGAAACTATATCATTTCAGCGTAAATCGTATAAACTAACGCTCCCAACGGCTGTCATTCCTAAAAAACTAGATATGCCTATTCAGACCGTCAAGTTCAATTTTGAGAATACACCTGCCATAGAAGTTCTTAAAAAACTAGAAGACGTTTATAGCGTAGAGATAAATTATAATAAAGAAGAAATGGCACATTGTAAACTTACAGCATTGCTTTCAGATGAGCCCCTACTAGAGAAAGTGAGACTTATATGCTTTGCCTTAAATGCAGAATACAAAATATCAAATGAAGTAATAACCATAAAGTCTAATGGCTGTCAACCCTTAACCAAAATAAGATGAAGAATAACTCCTCATAGTAAATTTTGGGGCATATTATACCCCAAAATTATACGCTCCGTAACTAGAAATTGGCCTTTCAGAGTGAAACGGAGGTTTTTGCTAAAAATATCTTAACATAAACATTTTAAAATTATGAATAAAATACTACGACCTCGTAGATTATTTGAAAAATTAATGCGAATAACAATAAGTCAGCTTATTCTTTCAGCAGCTTTTTTCAGTATGTCTTTCGCCAGTGACGGATATACTCAGAATATCCTTGAACAAAAAGTAAGCATTAATGCTGTTCAAGAACCTATTGAAAATGTACTTAAACAAATTGAAGATAAGTCTATTGTAAATTTTATTTACAGTTCTGGACTTATAAATTCCAACAGAAAAGTAACCTTAAACTTACAGAACACGGAGCTCCAAACCGTCTTTAACAAGCTCTTCGTTCCACTGGATATCACTTATATTATATCAGGGAAAAAAGTGGTTTTAAAACCTATTAGCAAGAGTACCAGCAAGCTAAAATTAAGAGATCATTTTGCTGATACAGACCTTATTCTTACCATGGCAAATAACCTAAAGGGGAATGTAAAAGACGAATCTGGTGAGCCTGTAATTGGAGCCACTGTGGTTATCAAAGGAACTACAAATGGTGCCTCCACAGATATTTACGGAAATTACAATCTCAGTAACGTAGAAGATGGAGATGTTTTGGTGGTAAGCTTCATTGGCTACATAAAGCAAGAAATTCCTGTTGGAAATAACGTTATAATGAACATTATTCTGAAAGAAGAAACCAGTCTTTTAGATGAAGTCATAGTGGTAGGTTATGCTACGGTTAAAAAAAGTGATGTTACTGGTGCCGTTTCTTCTTTAAAACCAGAAGATGCTAATAAGGGAGCTAATGCTTCCCCAGACCAAATTATTCAAGGTAGAGTTTCTGGCGTACAGGTTTCTCAAACTAGTGGCGAACCAGGAGGCGGAATGTCGATCAGAATTAGAGGAGCTACCTCTATCAATGCCAGTAATGAGCCCTTATATGTGATTGACGGATTCCCTATTGACAACTCTACCACCTTAGGTGCTACAGGAACTGAAATTACAGCTGGTATTACGGGTAACCTTAATCCTAAAAACCCTTTAAATTCTCTAAATCCTAATGACATTGAGTCTATTGAGATTTTAAAGGACGCTTCTTCTACGGCTATCTATGGTGCTCGTGGTGCTAATGGCGTGGTATTAATAACCACAAAAAAAGGTAAAAGCGGTAAGCCAAAAGTGAATTACGATATGATAACGGGTATTCAGCTGCAGCCTAAAGGAATGGATGTTCTTAACACCAAAGAATACATTGATATCACCAACAGTCTTTCACAAGAGATAAACGGTGTTCCAGCATTTACAGCAGATGAAATCAGTAAAATTGGCGTAGGTACAGACTGGCAGAGTTTGATTTTTAGACCTGCTCCTATCAATAGTCATAATGTTTCCATTTCTGGAAAGTCTGGTAAAACAGGCTACTATGTTTCTATGAATTACTTCAATCAGATGGGTACAGTTAAGAATTCTGGTATGGGAAGGTTTGGAACAAGGTTAAACCTAGACCAAGAAATCACTGACAAACTAAGCGTATCACTTAACTTGAATACGACCACGATTAAAGACCAGTCAAACTCAGATGGTATTCATAATAATGAAAGAAGTGGTCCTATTAACTCGTCATTGGCTTATGACCCAACAGAATCTGTGTATGACGAAAACGGTAATTTGACTCGTTCTGCCAACATCACAGTTAATAACCCAGTTTCTCTTTTGGAAGGGATAGATATTGACACCAAGTCTAATAGAACTTTTGGAAACTTAGTATTGGATTATAAAATAACGAATGATTTAAGTGCTAAACTTAACCTTGGAAACGATGTAACCAGTGTACGTAGAGACATTTATAATAATACCAAAACCATTTTTGGTAGCTCAGCCAATGGAATAGCCAACATTTCTACGCTTGACATGTCTAACTTCTTGGGGGAGTATACCATGAATTACAATAAGCAACTCAATAAAAACACATTAAATGTACTTGCCGGTGTAACTTATCAAAATTTCTTAACGCGTTCGTTTTCTGGTGAAATTCAAGGATTCCCATCCGATAATTTATCTACCAATAACTTGAACTTTGGAGATAACAATAACGACAACCTTTCCAGTAATACTGTTGAAAGCACCCTGCTTTCTTATTTAAGCAGAGTAAACTATAACATTGATGGCAAATATCTGTTTACCGCATCTATAAGAGCCGATGGTTCTTCCAAGTTTGGAACAAACAACAAATACGGATACTTTCCTTCAGTTGCCTTTGCATGGAGAATGAGCGAAGACAATATACTGAACAGTACTTTTGATGATTTAAAACTTCGTTTAAGTTGGGGACAAACAGGAAACCAAGATGTAGGAAACTACAATTCTATTTCTACATTGATTCCAGCCACAGCTGCTGTTTTGAATAATTCTACATCTAGTGCCATAGCACCCTCTAGAATCGCAAATCCTGATTTAAAGTGGGAAGTTGCAGAACAGTATAATGCCGGTTTAGATTTTGCTTTACTCAACAGTAGAATTAATGGTTCTTTAGACTTTTTCATTAAAGATACTAAAGACTTATTATTAAACCTTCCACTGCCAAACTCATCAGGATACTCCACTATTCTTAGTAATGTGGGTGCCATGAGAAACAGTGGGGTTGAGTTTATGGTTAATTCTACCAATATCAACAAAGATGGTTTCAAATGGATTTCTTCGTTTAATATCTCTTCTATTAAAAACGAGGTCACCTCTTTAGGTAATTTGGAAAGCATCAGAGTTGGTAATATTGAATATGTTGGTAACACCGGTGTTATAGAACCTGGCTCTCCTGTCAGCTCTTATTATGGTTATGAACTCACAGGGATTTTCCAAAACCAAGAGCAAATTAACAATTCGGCACAGCCTAACTCTAAGCCAGGATATCCTATTTTTACAGATTTAAATAATGATGGCAAAATAACACCTGACGATCAGAAAATCCTAGGGAATCCGTTTCCTAAGCTAACCTTAGGTCTTCGTAATAATATTGCTTACAAAAACCTGAGTCTTGACATTTTCTTCTATGGTGCGTTTAAACAATCGCTGATAAACGTGAATGTGATAGAGGCCATGTATCCTATTAACTTCAGAAGAAACAGAATCGCTGAAATTTATCTTGACAGATGGACGCCAGAAAACACAGACGCCAAATGGCCATCTGGAGTATTGCCAAGTTCTTATGGTGGCGATAAGGTGAACTCACTAACTGTTCAAGATGCCTCTTATTTGAGATTGAAAACTTTGCAATTAAATTATTCCGTTCCAATCAAACCTAACGGAAAAATCTCAAGTATAAACTTGAACCTCACAGGTCAAAACTTGCTCACTTTCACCAATTACCTAGGTTGGGATCCTGAAGCTTCGGCATTCGGACGTAACAACATGAAAATTGACTACAATGCTTATCCAGTAGCCAAATCAATTCAGTTAGGTGCAAACATTGGTTTTTAATTGACTTAAAAAAATAAAGAATAATATTATGAAAAAAACGATAATAATGGTGGCCTTATGTGCCCTCAGTTTAACTTCATTAAATTCTTGTGAAGACATTTTGGAAGAAGAAGTTTACTCGGAATTAGACCCTTCAATTATACTTTCTACCGCCGGTGGAATAGATAAAGTTTTAAACTCTGCCTATGCCAGTGCCATTTCATCACGTGGCAACGATCCCTTTGAGTCCTTAACGCTATCAGGTTTTACAACCGGAGAGTGTTGGGGCTTAGGAGGTACTGTGAATGCATATCTTGCTCCTCTTTCTAACTTCACCTGGGATGCAAACAATTTATTTCTGAACAGCGAATGGAACAGGAAGTACAATGCAATTCGTGATGCAAACCTAGTTTTGGACAACATTCAAAATGTAACCGCATCTTCAGATTTTATCAAAACAAGAACGGCAGAGGCTAAGTTTTTAAGAGCGTTTAGCTATAGTCGTATTTATAAGCTTTTTGGGCCAGGTCCTTTGTTCACTTCGGCATCAGACCCTGAAATAATAAAACCAAAAGCCTCGGAAGAAGAATTCCAGAGCTTTGTAGAAACGAATTTGATTGAAGCAGCAAACGACTTGCCGTTAGTTCAAAGTGAATATGGTAGAGCCACCAAAGGTGCCGCTTTGGGTATCTTAACCAAATGGTATATGAATCAAAAGAAATGGTCTCAAGCTGCAGAAACAGCCAAAAAAATCATGGACTTGAATCATTATGAACTGTTTCCTAGCTACAAAGGCTTATTCCAAATAGCCAATGAAGGAAATAAAGAAATGATAATGGTTCACCCTTCAGTAACGAATGTCGCAGGTAACCAAACTACTGCTTTAACGCTACCTACAGATTACCCTAGACTTCCAGGGCAGACTATTTTTGCGGCAAATACTTTTTTCTTTGATGCCTTCTTGGATTCATTTGAGGCAAACGACAAAAGAAAAGAAATGTTTATAACGGAGTATGTCAATGTTTCTGGCCAATTGATAAAAGGCTATGGCAATAACAAATCTATCCCTTATAAATATGAACTAGACCCAGACCAAGCAGGTGCTCAAAGTGGTTTAGATACTCCGGAAATAAGATATGCCGACATACTTCTGAGTAGAGCGGAAGCACTCAATGAATCCAATGGTGCCAATCAAGAATCTGTTGATCTCCTTAATAAAGTAAGAAATAGATCTGGTATTAAGTCTTTAGAACTCGCAGCATTAAATAAAGAAAGTTTAAGACAAGCACTTATAAAAGAAAGAGCTGTTGAATTTTTCTTTGAAGGTAAAAGTAGAGAAGACCAAATAAGATACGGAACCTTCATATCAAACGCTTTGACTAGAGGAAAACCAGCCCAAGAGCACCAAAAACTTTTCCCAATACCGCAAAGAGAGATGGACTCTAATGAGAAAATGATTCAAAACGAAGGTTACTAATTAACGAATACGATGAGAAAAATATTTTTAGTTTTAGCCACGATCTGCGTTTTGCAATCTTGTTCTACGAAGGAGTCAAAAAACACAAAACCGAATGTCATCTTAATCTTTATGGATGACATGGGCTATGGCGATTTATCTAGCTATGGTGCCACAGGCTTTAGCACTCCCAATATTGACAGAATTGGAACGGAAGGTGTTAGGCTTACAAATTTCTTGGCTGCTCAAGCCGTTTGCTCTGCTTCTAGAGCAGCACTTTTAACAGGCTGCTACCCAAACAGAGTTGGAATTACGGGTGCCCTTTTCCCAAATTCGCCTATTGGATTAAACCAAGAAGAAACCACCCTTGCCGAAATGTTTAAAGGAGTAGGTTATAATACCGCCATGTTTGGGAAATGGCATTTAGGAGACAATCCTGAGTTCTCTCCTTTAAACAATGGTTTTGACAAATATCTGGGCTTGCCCTATTCTAATGACATGTGGCCAGTTGGTTTTGATGGTGAAGCCGCTACAGATACCAGTACTTGGAGATATAAAATGCCTCCTTTATATCTTTATGACGGTACAGAAAAAGTGAAAGAAATGAAGACTTTAGCAGACCAGGCTGAACTCGTTTCCACTTACACCAACAGTACCATAGATTATATCAATGCCAATAAAGAAAACCCTTTCTTTATCTACCTAGCTCATAATATGCCACATGTACCTATTGCGGTTCCTACAGAGAAATTGGGACAAAGCGACCAAGGTCTTTTTGGTGATTTAATGATGGAAATTGATGAGTCGGTAGGGCAAATCATGTCTAGTCTAAAAGAAAATGGTTTAGATGAAAACACCATAGTTATTTTCACTAGTGATAATGGACCTTGGTTAACTTTCGGAAACCATGCTGGATCTGCTGGAGGATTTAGAGAAGGAAAACAAGTTAGTTTTGAGGGCGGAATGCGAGTGCCTTGTTTAATCAGATGGCCAAAAATGATAGAAGGCGGTGCTATTTTCAATAAACTAAGTAGTACCATTGACCTCTTCCCTACTTTGGCAAGTGCTATAGGAGCAGAGCTTCCTGAGAAAAAAATTGATGGAATTAACCTTCTTTCAGCCTTAACCGAGGATACTTCTCTAAACCCAAGGAAACAGTTCTACTACTATTATGGAAAAAATAACCTGGAAGGTGTGAGAGAGGGAAATTGGAAATTAATACTACCTCACCCAGGATTAACGTATACCAACACCAAATTCGGCAAAGACGGCGAAATGGGTTCTCCTAAGAGAGACCACCCTTACGAAATGCAGTTGTTTAATCTCAATACAGACCCAGGAGAATCTTATGATTTAAAAGAAGACTATCCTGAGGTGGTAGAAAGACTGATGACTTTAGCCGATGAAGCTAGAGCAGATTTAGGAGACGACTTAACATCTAACGAAGGTGCGAACCGAAGAAAACCAGGCTCCGTAAAATAACGTATTCCGATTTTCATACTAAGCTCCATTTAATCATTAAATGGAGCTTTTTCATGTGAAGGAGTCTCTCCTATTACATTCCCAATAGATACTAATATCCTAAAAAAGGATACCGAAATAAGCTTCCATTTAAAGGAACTACTTCAGCCAAAACTTCATTCTAGAAGTATTAAAACGAAGGCCTAATCGGCATGTTTCAATTACAAAAAATCAACTTAAAATGGACTTAAGAATTAAAGATAAAATAGCTTTTATAAGTGGTTCTACTGCAGGTATTGGATTTGCCACTGCTAAAAGATTATTAAACGAAGGGGCTCAAGTTATTATTAATGGAAGGTCAGATGCAAGTATTGAAAAGGCTATAGCGGAGCTAAAAAAAGAGTATCCAAATGCCACAGTTTCTGGTATTGCAGCTGACTTTTCAAAAGTAGAAGAAGTTAATAACTTAATTTCTAAACTGCCAAAAATTGACATACTGATAAACAACGCCGGCATCTTTGAACCTAAGGCGTTTACAGATATTCCTGACGAAGATTGGTATAGGCTTTTTGAGGTTAATGTAATGAGTGGCATCAGACTTTCTCGCCACGTCTTCCCTCAAATGCTCAAGAATAACTGGGGAAGAATCATCTTTATTTCTAGTGAATCTGCCGTATTCATTCCGGAAGAAATGATTCATTATGGCATGACTAAAACGGCACAGTTGGCCGTTTGCCGTGGATTAGCGGAATTGACCAAAGGCACTAAGGTAACCGTGAATTCTATTTTACCTGGCCCTACCAAGTCAAAAGGTGTAGAAGAGTTTTTAGAAAAACTAGCTACTGAAAGTAAAACAACTGTAGACGAGGTTGAAAAAGGTTTCTTTAAAAAAGACCGTCCTACTTCGCTCATCCAGCGTTTTGCGGCGGTTGAAGAAGTAGCAGATACTGTAGCTTATTATGTTAGCAAATTGGCTTCCGCCACCAATGGTGCTGCCATTAGAGTGGAAGGCGGCTTAGTAAAATCAGTAATTTAATATGAGTTCAATGCAAATCTATAGAGATAATTGGTAACAGCATTTCAGTCAAAACATTTGAAACAATTTTGGCTTTTATCGGCCAAAATTCCGCCAAATAATACAGCCTTATCTCTTTTCAAGGTTTTCTATTCACTTTAAACCCCGCTGGGGTATAGGTTATTTCGAATTTGCGTTCTTAATTTCAATTAGACCATGGCGTATAAAACCTCCATGGTCTAATTTTTACACTTCAAATACGACCTCATCATAAGGCAGCCTAAGCCTTTCACTGGTTACTCCTTCTGGCAGTCCTTTGCCGCAGGCTACTATAATACTAACGTCGGCCGACTTTGGTAAATTCAAGATTTTGCGTACCCAAACCGAGTCAAAACCTTCCATGGGGCAGGTGTCGTATTCTTGGTCTTTCATGGCTAACATAAAGGTTTGAGCCGCTATCGCCAACGATTTATTTGAAACCACCTTGCTGTCATTTCTTCTCGTGAAACGCATCATAGGTTTTCCGTTTACCACTCGCCATGCTAATACCAGTTGCCTAAAAATGGAATTAAGTGGCCAAAGCGAATTGTCATAGAAAAGTTTCATCATGCTTTTATAATAATGAATACCTCTCTTTTCTCGCTTGGTCAGCTCTTTCCGCTCCCCTATTTTGTTCCTAATCTGCTGTGCGTTCCAGTTGGCTCGCTTTTTCCACAGGTCATGCCTACTCACAAAAACTACCATCTCAGAAGCTGTTCTTGCAGCCCCTTGGTTAAGGCAGGCCTCTGAAAGAAGTTTGAGTTTATCCCCTGATTTCACCCTGTAAAACTCCCAAGTTTGCAAATTTGAAGAGTTTGGTGAAAGCAGAGCTAATCGCAAGGCTTCCTTCACCGTTTCATGCTTAAAAGCATGTTCGGTATCAAATTTCCTGATAGACCTGCGTGCTTCTACTATTTCTTTAAAAGTCATTTTATTCATCATCTATTTAGAGGTTCTCCTCTATAAAACTCACCACCTTATCCATAAACTCATCGCTTGAAAAATCGACTCCACCGTGTCCCATATTCCCTAAAATCTCAAATTGTGTAGCTACACCATGCTCTTTTAGCTTTTGCCAAAGCTCAATCGACTGATTGATGGGCACCTGATTATCTTGATTTCCGTGAGCTATAAACAAGGGTGGATCTGTAGCATCTACATGAAATACTGGACTTGCCAGTACGGCCAATTCTGGAACCATTTCTACTGGTTTTCCTAATAATACAGCCAAAGCCGGTGCTCTTACACTCATGCCATGCGATGTGGATTGGCTTAAAATAGTTTTAAAATCGGTAGGACCGAAAAAGTCTAAAGTCAGATTGACATCCGAGCTTTCGTCTAAATAATCGCCAATGTTACCTTCTAAGTTCTTAAGCCCGTTGGTCAAGCCTGACAAAGCCACTAAATGCCCGCCTGCTGAAGCACCCCAAATAATGATTTTATCTTTTTGATAACCATATTTTTCAGCATTGCCTCGTAAAAATCTGACAGCCGCTTTGATATCAAAAAGCATTGCTGGAAAAGGTGCTTCTACACTTAAACGATAATCTAAACTGGCTAAGGCATAGCCTCTTTTCAATAAATCTAAGGGAGGGTTTTCTTTACTTCCTGAGTGCCAAGCTCCGCCGTGGACCCAAACCACCAAAATAGGCTTATCAACGCCTTTCGGCAGATAAACATCTAATTTTAGTTCTCGCTCTGGCGTTATTCCATAAGTGATATTAGCTTGATTTTGAGCCACACCAGATGCCACAAAACAAGAAAATAAAAGTCCTAAAAAGTATCTTTTCATTCCAGTTGAATTTAAATACTCAAATTAGACGTATTACTTAATACTAACAACCTAATTGCAAATTTGATAGCATTAACTCAATCTAAAATGGCATTCAATTCCTTCCATAAATCGTTTTGGAAGGTTAGTCCTATTTGGTCACTTGAAGCATCTCCCATTCTAATCACAATGAGATTCTCGGAAGGAATAACATTTAAAATCTGTCCATTTTTACCCATCGCTGCTATCATATCGTGCGGAGCACTTGGCGTAAGCATGGTTTTGAAAACAGTCTGTAAACCCGGTACCATTGCCGTAGACTTTCCATTTAACCACCACAAATAGCCATAAGACTCATTCAGGTTTTGTGAAGTATTGACCATTTCTTCAAAGAAGGTTTTATCTGACATGATAATTTCACCGTCCCAGTTTCCCTTATTCAGCACCAATAAACCAAATCTGGCAAATGAGCGAGGGGTAGATAAATACACATGGTCGTTTCCGATAAATCGCCACACGCCATTCATACCTATTTTATCTCTTAAACTTTCCTCAAAGAAGGCCTCGAAACTTTTACCACTAGCACTGGCCAGCACCTCATGCAGTGAGGTATATGAGCCATTATGATAGTCCCATCTTGTACCTGCATCTGCGGCATATTGCAAACAAGAAGGCTCAAAACAATGGGAATCTGCCACACTCATATCTAAACCAGAGGTCATACTGAGTTGATTTTTGACCGTAATTAAGTTCTCCTTTTCTAAAGGTAAACTGGTCCATTTTTCACCCAAGTATTTAGAAGTTTTATCCTCAATATTCAATAAACCCCGCTCTTGAGCCAAACCCACGGTAAAGGCAGTCAACGTTTTTCCAGCCGATGCCCAGTACCATATACTTTCTTGATTAAAATCGCTAACTTTCAATAAATCCTTCCCAAAATATTCTTCCATCACAATTTTCCCATCTTTCAATATCAGGAATGCCCTTGTATTATTGGTTTCCAGAAAGGTCTTCAAGCCGTCCAACTCTTTGTCTGTAATACCCAAAAGGGACTTGTCTACCGTGTCCCAAACTGCTCCCGACGGAAAATAGAGCTCACCATCTAAAATCCCCTCTGGTAGGTCTTCATCAGCTTTGCAGCCTAACATAATAGTGATCAGGAAAGCAGTAAGGAGCGTTTTCATGCGTTAAGTATAATGATAGGAACAAAGTCAAAATCCTCGCCAAAATAACGCCTTCTCCCTTTTAATTAGTATTTAAGAGACCCTTAAGAAGCGTTTGAATAATTTTGGTGAAATCAGCCATCCGGCTAAATCACACCAAACAAATATTTTCTTAAACTGACTGTTCTATTCATATTCCGCTCCTCTAGATCTATAAATATTGCGTTCGCCAACTTACAGTTAACTCTCATTTATGACCCACAGCAGTCCTCCATACCACAGTTTTCGTTTTCTGTTTCCATCTCTATGGTTACATGCTCCACCTCCATGTGTTGCAGTTTATGCCTTATGGCTTTTTTTATAGCTACCTGGTTGGTATTTTCTTTGACCACCGTATGCACCGTCATAACATTAAACTCGCCATCCATAGACCAAACATGTACATCATGAATATCTAAAACACCATCAATGGCTTTGAGTTTTGGTTTGATATCATCCATTTCAAAGTTTTCTGGCGTACCCTGTAAAATCACCCTAAAAACCCCTTTTAGATTTCCATACACATTAAACAGTACATAGCCCGTAATACCAACAGACAAAAGTGGGTCGATGATTTCCCATTTGAAGAAGTACATCAAAATACCCCCAATCAATACGGCCACCCAGCCTAAAACATCCTCCATAAGATGAAGCATTACAGCCCGCTCATTTAAAGAGGACCCTTTCTTTAGTTTGAAAACAGCGGCCCCATTTACAATCACACCAAAAATGGCCAAAACTATCATCCCTTGAGCATTAGAGCTTTCAGGATTCATGAGGCGTGGAATGGCCTCGGTCAGCATAAAAACAGAACCAATGACCAGCACGATGGAATTCACCAAGGCACCAACCAATGAAAAACGCTTATACCCATACGTATAAGTTTTATTTCTTCCCTTATTTGACTTTTTCTGAAAATACCAAGCCAGCCCTAGTGACAGACTATCGCCCAAATCATGCAGGGCATCAGAAAGAATAGCCACAGAGTTTGTAAATATTCCGCCTATAATTTCGATGACGGTGAAGGATAAATTCAACCAAAAAGCGGTTGATATATTTTCGGTGCCATCTGTATGGCTATGAGAATGACTGTGGTGGTGATGCGAATGTGACATATTAATTGGGATTTGATGTCTGATGTTTCATTATCAAAGTTATACCCTTAAGGCATGCCACAGGGCTGCAAAGGGTAGTTTTGTATAATAATGATACAAATTAAAGATCCCAATGCACTTTAATAGTCATCTAAAGCTGGATCAATAACCCAAGGAAGACTACAGCTAACCAAAACATACATGAGGTTATCACTCCTCCAATCTCTACTTTGAGTGTCATATTCAAAGTGAATTCTGAAATTATCATTCACAGAAATATTAGTCAACTGGCTGATATATTTAACATTTTTAACAAATGAATTTAAAATCACCCCATTAAAATAAAAAGACCCAGAGTACTCATATTTTCCTTCATCACTTTTATGAGAAAAAGTAGTTTCAAAATCCTTTAGGAAATCTATACCTACTTTTTCAAAAAAAGACAGCAATTCCTCCGGGAATACATTACGATTTTGAGCTATATAGTTTTGGCAACCGCTACAAGGGCAACTAGATGCACCTTCAGGATTTTTTATTTCATAATTACTTTTGTTGTAATCATAATCAACAAGAAATTCTAAATGTCTAAAATTTACTTTCTTCAATCTATTGGCTTTCTTATCTCAGGGAATTAAAGACTATTATTTCAAAGCATTATATCTCCTCAAAGCTCCTTTGAAATACTTGCCCTGTGTGGTAGGTTCAAAGGTTTCCCAATCTTTAAACATACGTGGTGCCCAGTTGGCATCAAAAACCCAAACCACATAAGAAATGCCTCTTTCCGCCGTATATTTGGTAATAGCATCACCATAAGTTTCATCAGAAATTACTGGAATATGAGCTCCTTGCTCTTCCGCTAAAGAGAATCCAATTTCTGTTAAAATTAATGGGTAGGTCTTGGCCACAAAACCCCAGTCATTCTCCCACTGCACTTCCCACGGTTTGGCTCTTTTCTGTGGATAAGGATGGGCTACATAAGCTATGTTTACGGCATTTATGGGATTCGACTTCACGTTTGTCAAATCGTAAGCCCAATTAAATCCTGCTACTAAAGGAATGCCTGTTCCGCCATTGGCTCTAATAATACCAATAATCTCTTCATTCAGATCCTTCCACTCTGCCCATGTGCAGTTTCCTAATTTCCCTTGTATGGTGGTGGGCTCGTTAAAAATCTCATAAAAGGCTACAGCAGTGTTATTTTTATATCTATCTGCTATAATTCTCCAAAACTCAAAAGTCTCCTTTCTGGTGGTTTCATACATATCTGCTTGATACATCTCCGTTCTTAAATTCCCAATACTATGCCAATCCATAATCACGTAAAGACCATGCTGTTGGGCTAGGGCAATGCCCTCATCCAAAAGTTTTAAATAGCCTTCCTGTCCTTTAGCCCTCCATGATTTAGGATGAACTGGAAAACGAACAACATTGGCACCCCAGGACACCAGTTCTTCAAAAAGTCGCTTATCCCAGTGCCCTTTATTATCTAGATTATAGGGATCGGAAATATTTAATCCTCGAAATACAAATGGCTGGCCTTCTTTTATAAATTTGTTTCCTTCTATCGTAATTTTAGGCATATTTTGAGCCGAAAGGCTAAGGCTAAAACCTAAAAAAAGAAGAAATACGAATGATACATTTTTCATTTACAGAAATTTAATTAAGTCTAGGGTTAAACGTATTATACAATCACAATACTAAGAAAATAATTCTTCCGAAAATACGGGAAAGACATCCAAGCTTAACACATTTTTATCCGAGAACATTATATTCACGTCATGCAAGAAAAATTAGAACTTATACTTCGCGACAAATTGGCTATTGAAAGAACTCATTTGGCTAACGAACGTACTTTTCTAGCTTATTTCAGAACTTCTTTTGTCTTTCTAGTTACTGGGCTTACTTTTCTAAAACTAGATTACTTCACTGATATACGGGAGCTAGGATGGGCTTTTATTGGACTATTTCCTTTGATTTTAATCTTAGGCTTTATCAGACTTATTAAGGTAAAGAAGAAAGTAAAGGAGATGTATAATTTTGATTAATTTTTCCTCCTGAATAGAACACTCCTGCCTGTGCTCCTAATTGAGGATAAATCGGCAGAAAGGGATTTTATGGAATTGACAAGGATTTTATGGCTTTACTTCTAAAATAAAAAAATCCGCATCTCAGACTCACCATCTGAAATACGGATTTTGATTGAAAGAAAAAAGCTAAACTTATCTTCTTAAGTTCGCTAAAAACTCTACAACATCTCTCATTTCTCTTTTGCTCATGATACTGCCCATTGGAGGCATACCAGACGGCATATTTTCTCTCTTCGCTATTCTTGAAATTGGAATTTCAAGTGGCTCTGCATCACCCGTGGTAATAATTAATTCATCGGCTCTTTCTTCTGCCAAAATACCTACGACCTCTTGACCATCCTTAAGCGTCAAATATACGGTTCCAAAACCAGGAGATAATCTAGCACTTGGGTCTACCAAAGACTCTACAATTTGCTCACGGCTTAGCGTTTTACCAATACTGCTCAGGTCTGGCCCTACCGTGCCTCCTGCATCGTTTACCACATGGCATCTAATACACTGTCCAGTGGAGTTATTATTGAAATATCTTCCGCCTTCAGCACGATTTCCACCAGTTAACACACCACTGTATTCTTCCAGCAAATTGCCTTTAGGCATCACCACATTAAGTTTGGCTATCAATGCTGTAGAACCACTCTTTTCTATAGCCTCCGACAAATCTAACTTAACCGCGTTGTCAATCTTATTCGACTTTAGTTTATCTAATAATTGGCCAAAAACAACTTCTGCTTTTGCCAACGGCATGGTACCTAAACTTTGTAAAAGCTGCTGTTGCTCTCTTTGGCTACCTTTCTCTAAAACTGAATTCACCATTTCTGGTAATAAATCGGCAGAGATATTCACCTCGTTAAGCATTCCCAAGGCCGTAGTTCTTACGTTTCTGTCTTTATCTGCTAGTGCTTTATTGACAAAATCACCGATCTGTGGATATTTCAAAGAAGCTAAAGCCGATAAAACACCAGACTTCACATCGCTTGAATTCGTTTTATCATAAATGGCGGCTAAAGAATTATTATAACCTCTAATTCCTAAATCTTTCAGTAACTGAGCCGTGGCTGCTAAAACAACTGGGTCTTCAGAACTTAAAAATGATTCCATTTTAGGTATAACCACATTTCTAATTTTCTCACCATCTCTTTTCACCGCACCTCTGTATCTGCCATCTACTCTATCTAAAACTGATGGCTCTGCCCAATTTCCTAATGCCGCCAGTGCTTCTGCCGTCATTGCTTCTGGGGCATTGCCATTTTGAGCATAAGCCAGCACATCGTTCAGCTGTTTATCGCCTCCTACTCTTAAAGCAGCGTTAATAGCTCTTCTAAGAATAACTTCAGAAGTCAAATTTGGTCTATTTATAAGTTCAGCCAAGGCAGGTAAAGCGGCTTCAATAGAGAAATCGTCATTGATGGCTCTTGCAGCTTCTGCTACGATATACTCTTCTTTGTCGTTTAAATAGGCTACTATTTTAGGGTCTTGCCATTTCCTAAGCACTAAAACACCCGCAGTTCTCACTGCTTTAGAAGCACTTTTTTGCATGGCATAAACGGGAGCTTTATTTTCAATTCTACTTAAAGCCAAAACGGCCGCATGTCTCAGATAATTATCTTCATCATTATTGACTTCAATCATTTTGATTAAATCATCGGCAGCAGACTTCTCCCCTGTTCTTCCTAAAGCTTGAGCGGCATAAAATTGAACTCTAGGATTTGAAGAGGTCAATAAGTTCGTCAATTTTGCGGAAGCTCCACTATATCTTACATCACCGATCACCTTGGCCGTTTGAGCAACTATTTCTCCATCATTATCATTCAGGTAAGGCATTATTTCAGTCGCCACTTTCTTGTTCTTAGCGGCTATTTGACCCATACCCCACAAACCGTGTACTCTCGCCAATTGAAACTCCTTTTGAGCCATTGCTTTTAATAAAGTGGCAGAATTTCCACTTGCGGCTAAAGCAAACTGAGCTTTCTGACGAATTCTCATGTCTTTATTAAAGAGTAATTTATAAAGCTGGTCTGCAGATTGAGCTTCATAATCCAAGGTCATCAAACGTTTGGTCTCTAATCTTTCTGCTTTTAAATCCGACTCTTTCACGTCTATTTTCCAAACTCTACCGTAGTTTTTAGTATCCCAGCCGTTTATCCAGTCAGCAGCATATAATGCTCCATCTGTTCCAAACCTTATGCCTGTGGCCAATACACCCGCCACCATATCAACTTCTGAGTTAAAATCAAAACTGGCACCTTTTTGCTTTAAGTCAAAAGACCAAATGTGTGCTCTAGAAGGAGAACCCGTAAACTCTACCAAGAAAAATTTGTTCAACCAGTTTGACCCCAAAGCTGTTCCAGGGTTAAACTGCATTCCTGTAGGTCCGTTGTGATAATTCCTAATTGGAGGTAAGAAATAAGCAGCCTGACCTTCCCATCTTGGCTTATACATTTCTTCGTCCATCCAGACTTTGTAACCGTTGTTTTTATCATCTGTATATTTCCCAAACTGCCAGTTTATTCTCCAGCCTGAGTCACTCCCTTCTACTATATGAACAAGTCTCTCAGACTCTCCACGATGATCACCATCGTTATCTGAGCTTATGATGTTACCATATTCGTCAAAAACAAATTCATGCGTATTTCTATGACCGTGAGAAAACACCTCAAAATCTGAGCCGTCAGCGTTACAACGAACTATCACACCTTGGTTAGGGAAATGATGCTTTTTGCCTGTTTGGTCTGTCATGCTTAAACCAGGGTCACCAATACCCCAATAAATTTTACCATCTGGCCCTTCTATCAAACCCGACATGCCATGACCTCCAAAACCAATATGTATATTAAAACCTGTGGCAATAGACGTTTTCTTGTCGTAAAGGCCATCTTTATTGGTATCCTCTATTCTCCATAAATCTGGACCAATACCAATAAATGCATCATTTCTTCTAATTAAAACAGCTCCTGCCACATCCGTAATTTCTTCATGGAAATCGCTTAAAACCTGTGTAGAAACATCTGCTCTGCCATCTCCATCTGTATCTTCTAATCGCCAGATTTCATCTTTTTCAACAGTTAAATCACGCCAATCGTGAACACCGTCTTCGTTTAAATCTTTTAACCACTCATTCTCCTTAGAGTTTTCGGCAGAAAAAATTCTACGTAAAAATGCTCTCCTATCCTCTACAGATTGAAGGCTGATAGACTCCGTCATCCAATCGCGGTGGCCCCTAATGTCAAACTCTGAATTTTTCTGACGATTGGTTCTTGTTAAATAAATTCTATTTTGATCGTCAATAGACATGGCAATAGGATCTGGAGCTAAAGAATCTGTAGCCCATAAACTAATCTTAAGTCCTTCTGCGAGGGTTATAGGCGTGTTACCTTCAATTCGAGCGGTAAGTGCGGCATTTTCGCTATCTGCAAATTTAGAAATCAATCCACCTGGTTTATTGGCTACTTTCATGCAAGACCACACTAGCAAGGCCGCAAAAACAAACATGGAGACTCTTAAAACGTATTTTTTCATCGGGTTAATTTTGTTCAAACGCCAATACTACGCATTTTGGACTTATTTTGATATCTTGAAGATTAAGAAATAGATAAAAGACGTAATTCATTCTGCTCTATCATATCTTATCAGCGTGTACAATTGATTGCACATATATGATGCAGAATGGCTCTTTGATATAAAGATACCCCATTCTGATATTGAAATTGCTTTTTTCAAAAAATATTAGAGCCCACATTTTCATAACTGAAATACAATCCTTACTTTTTGATTCAAGTTCAACCAATTCCTTATCTAAATGAAATCAAATTTCAATTCAAGAAGAAAATTTATTAAGACATCTGCCCTAGGAGCGGCTGGTTTGGCATTTTCTGCCAAAAGTTACGCTCGAATTTTAGGTGCCAATGACAGAATCAACATGGCTACAGCCGGTGTAAATAGTAGAGGTAGAGCTCATCTTTCCATGGCCAAGTCATTAAGTAAATCTTTGAATGTGATTGGCTTAATTGACCCAGACGCTAGAACTTTCGCTAGGGTACAAACTGAATTCAAATCTATTCTAGGAAATGCCAAAACCTATTCTGATTTCAGAAAAATTTTAGATAATAAGGATTTAGATGTTTTGAGTATAGCCGCACCTGACCACTGGCATGCACCTATGGCCATGATGGCTATGCAAGCAGGTAAAGACGTTTACCTCGAAAAACCGTGTTGTCATAATCCCCAAGAAGGCTATTGGCTGAAAGACACCGTTGCTAAAACTGGAAAAATATTACAAATAGGAAACCAACAGCGTTCAGCTCCCACTACTATCAGTTTGGTTAAGAACCTACGCGAAGGCATCATAGGCGATGTATATTATGCTAAAGCTTGGTATGAGAGCAATAGAGGGGGTATTGGAACTGGAAAAAAAATGGCGGTACCTGCAGAGTTTAATTGGGACTTATGGCAAGGACCTGCTCCAAGGAGAGAACTAATGGATAATTATGTACATTATAATTGGCATTGGTTTTGGCATTGGGGAACAGGAGAAATAAACAATAATGGACTACATGAAATGGATATCGCTAGGTATGCCCTAGGTGTTGATATCCCTACTAAAGTTAGTTCGTCCGGCGGTCGATTTACACAACAGGACGATTGGGAATTCTATGATACCCAAAACGCCTCTTATGAATTTGATGGCAATAAAATGATAAGCTGGGAAGGTAAAAGCTGTAATGGCATGGATGTACATGGCAGACCAGGCGGAAGAGGAACTTGGATATATGGAACACAAGGTACCGCAGTGGTAGACCGTGGTGGCTATATCTTATATGATAAGGCCAATAGAGTTATCCAAATAGAAAATGAGCGAAACAGTAGTTCGTCTGTTGATACCTTAGGAATTACTGGACTGGATAACTACCACATGCAAAACTTTGTGGATGCTATTCAAAAAGGAACTCCGCTTAATTCTCCAATAGATGAAGCGGTGAAAAGTACCCTTCTATGTCATTTAGGAAACATGGCTCAGAAAACTGGCGAAACGCTCCATATAGACACTAGTAACGGCAAGCCGAAAAGTGTAGAAGCTATGAAACTTTGGGGAAGAGAATATGAGAAAGGATGGGAGCCTAAGGTTTAGCCTTGGTTTTAACGCTTTATGTAAACAGGCTCTCTTTAGGGAGCCTGTTTTTTTATGTATTTCCATAAAACTGACCAAATCAATTTCTTAGAAAGGGAAGCAAATACAAAAAAACTGGATTATGTAAAAAACGATTATTTGCTAACCTTAGCCAGAGATGCCTCTCAAATACAAAATTTATTGGAATGAAGAGAAAGTGCATCTGCGAAGGCAGTTATAGGTTCATTGACTACTGAAAGTTTAAGCTTTTCGCAATACACTAACCTTAATTTTCGCTTTTAAGTATCCATAAATTAATACCGGGCGTGGGCCATGCAAAGAACGATTTAACATAGTGAGAACAAGAAGGATTATGATTTTATTCTACCCTCCAGGCATACACAAATAGTGTGTTAAAGCTAGCCCTAAAAGAGGATTTAAAACCAACTAGGAGGAATACGCAGCATAACCCAAAGGCTGGCTCCATGACTACTCAAAAGACGGGAAACCCATCCTTCAGAAATGAAACATTCTTACTATTAAATTGGAAGCAAATAGGGAAACCTACTTGCTACTTTTCTTTTCTAGCGGAATTGTTTTAGTATCGGCCTTTAAAATATTTTGAAACTATTTTATGACCTCAATAATCAGAGCGACAGTGGAGCATGTCTCTGCTATTTTAGAAATCGGAAAGACAGCTTGGATAGATGCCCACGGTCATAGTGCTTCAAAGGAAGACATTGACCTATACATCAGCAGAAATTATACGGAAGATGCTCTAAAGGCTGAATTACTAGAGATAAGCAACATCTACCATATCATTTACCATCACCAGGAGCCTGCTGGGTTTTCTAAATTAAAACTTGACAATCCTAACGTTAACTTAGAACCACAAAACACAGCCACATTAGATAGAATATATTTGAGCAAAGCATTTCAAGGTAAAAGGTTAGGTTTAGAACTCTTGGGTTTTAATCTGAAATATGCTCAAAATCACTTGCAACAGGGTCTTTGGCTAGCCGTATGGGTGGAAAACGCCAAGGCTATTCACTTTTATTCTAAAATTGGCTTTCAGATAGCGGGCAAATACGACTTCCAAATTTCACCGTCACATACTAATCCTAACCATATTATGTATTTAGATTTTGACAAAAAAAAGGTCGAAGTTTCTAAAGACTCCGACCTTCTCGGATAAAAATTACAGGGGTTTTAGTCCTTCGTAAACTCACCTGCAGCCACTATTTGAATTTCATGACTCAAGGCTGAAGCAGGTCTGTCACCTATTCCGTAAACCGTACGGTCAACCTCACCGCTAGCCTTCAAGCCAATCATCTGTTTCTGACTTTTGGAATTAACAACAGGTCCGTTAACAGTAACAGCAAGTGTAACAGGAGCAGTCTTACCTTTCATGGTTAAGTTACCCGTCATGGTATACTTCTTACCCGAAACATGCTTAAAAGAGGTGCTTTTAAAAATTACCTTAGGATTTTTGGCGACATCAAAAAACTCCTCACCTTGAAGGTGTCCATCTCTCCTTTCATTATCTGTGTCTATGCTTGCCACATCGGCACTAAACTCAAAGACCGCATCAGAAAAATCTTCTTTGGCAGATGTAAACTTAACATCATAAGTTTTAAACTTACCACTGACATCAGACAGCATCAAGTGTGTAATCTCGAAGCTTACACCTGAATGAGATTTGTCAATATTCCAAGTTTGGGCTTTTACTAAAAATGTACTAAGTACAAGCAAAAGGATAAACGAATATTTTTTCATATAGAATTTTTATTAATTAGATGATGCACAAATATGTGAGATTAATCATGAACAAGTCTTTAATCTTATACCCCTTGGCTGTTTTTTTCGACAATCACCTAGATTTCCTCTCCTTTCAAATCAAAACCAACAGGTATTGGGTACGTTTTTAAATTTTTTCCACAATTTTCTTTACAAACGTTTGCAACTAACCATTTCAGAACCGAAACCTAAGGCTAAGTACCTATAGACGCACTAAAGCAGTAAGCTTAAAAGTCACATATCTACCAATTCTTCACTTTAATCTATAGAATCCCGCAATTAATGAAAACCATAAGGCGTTATAACCCGTAACTTGCATAACTTAATTTTATAAATCCAGCATGAATCACACAGTTAAACTAGCTTATTTTACCGATTTTTCAGAGGGTGCAAAAGTCGCATTTGAAACCCTTATGTTTAATATATGGAGTTTTGATTTCCAGTTAGATCTCATACATATTCTGAAAAGCAATCATGATTCTAAAGCCTTTGAATCTTTAGAAACATTGAAAAGAGAAATAGAAAACTCCATGGAAGATAGAGTAACAGTCTCGATCAAAATCTTCTATGAAAATGAAGACCATAAGATGATTGAGTTTATCAATCAGGAGCATTACTTCTTGACTTATTTACCGATGCCTACCGTTAGCTTTCGTAATGGCTTCAGAACCTTGAGTCATGACTTATACGATAAGCTTCATACAGATGCTAATTTTGTAACGCAAAGCCACCAAGTTAAAATAGAAAACAGGGGGATAATGACTTTGGACATAAACAACCTTATCAACCTATTTGCCATTAAAAAATATCACGAATACTTCTTATTCAATTATGCCAAAATAAAGTTCATTATTATTTCAGAAACTCCGCTGTCACCTAAGGAGATGGATGAGGCTCATCTATTCATTTCTGATACGCTACCACGCCTAAATTTTGATGTCATCAACCTACTTCATCAGAACCGCATTGCAGGTTTACAGAAGGAAATAAGCGAAAACAAAATAGACTTTTTGATTTATTCTCAAGACGATAGCATCGACCAATTAGTAAACAACGGTATTAACACAAGTCTTAAGGAGAATGCCGTTCATTTTTCATTCATGAGACTTCATGTCACTCCTGAAATATTGGGTCATGCTATTTCAAATCATCCAGATTTTCAGAAACTTTCTTTAAAGGATTTTTCTGCAAGTCTGCTTTCCTAAAATCGCCACCTATTTCGGAGTAAACGTTTCCAAAAACAGAACCGTAAACTACAAAGGAACATTCAACACGCACCATTTCTTATACCTGAAATACGTTAAGCTTTCTGTTTTCGTTTTCAAAAGAGGTGTTAATTGCACATTTTAAAGATTTTTATTCAAAAAAAAGCAAATTTAACATGTATCCGCTAAATAATTCAAGATACGGAAATAAGCAATTTAACCCATAAAATGGATTCAAAAATTTCTCTTCAAAAAAAACTGTTATCCATATACTGCATGTAAATTCATTGTCTACAAGCCAGTTATGCTATATCTTTGTAATATAATTCGTTTAATGCTGCTTCATCTAATAACTAAAACACTGACCGTAAATATTTGATTACTAAGTTAAATAGTATCATAATCTAGTGTTACAATTTAAGTTTATTCAGACTTAAATTCTCAGCTCTTTTAGAGCGAAGCAACTTTCAATTTGTCGCTAAAAAAAGGTTATAAAAACCATGTCAGATTCTATAAATATTGCTTTTTGTACAGACTTTTCTGAGCTGTCTAGAGCATCGCTGGAAAGTATACTATTTAACACTTGGAACTTCAATTGTAACATTCATCTTCTCCATTATTTAGAAGATGAAGATGAAGATACGGCCTTGTCAAAACTAAATCTTCTTACGGAGGAAGTGAAGCTCGAGGCCAGTGAGGGTCAAGATATCCAAAATCGACTGTTCAGAAAAAATGAATGCCAAGAAATGATAAATAACCTCAATAATGGGAAGTATCATATCATTGCTAGTGGTATGCCTTTTAAAACCTCCGAAAAATGTAACTCTTTTATTACTCAGCTAACAAAGCAAGTCAACAAAGATCTCACGTTAATTCCGGCAAACCATAAAGTCAAAATAGAAAACAGGACTACCATACTGCTAGATATAAAGAATCTAGATAATCTCCATATAACCAACCTGTTTGAAGAATACTATAAATTCCTTTTTGCAAAGATTACTATAATTATCTTGTCCGATGAATTGCTAGATATAAAGGCCTTTAATGAAACACATGAAAAGGTCAAAAAAATAATGCCTAATTTAGATATCACGATAGCAAATCATGATAAAAGCCAATGTATTGAAAATCTAAAAACATTAATTGAAAAGGACAACATAGACGCCTTTGTTGTTTTTAAGCATGATTACGGCGAAAATTTCATGCTAAACATTATGAATAATAATATAGACGGTATCAGATGGAATTTCACGCTTTACAGAAGTTACGTGGACGATACAATCATATCAAACCTTAAAAAAGGTGTGAACCCATACCCCAAAATGCAGCTAAACGAGTAGGAATAAAAGAAACGGTAAAAATTGGCTTCAATACCGACTTTTCTAAATCATCTGAGATTTCTATGAAAACTTTACTCTTTAACGTATGGAGTTTTGACTGTGACATTCATTTGTTTCATTTGGTAAAAAACGATAATAGAGATGACTCCATTATTAGACTTCATAACCCTATAGAAGAGCTAAGTAACTCTTTAGATCCCTCCCAAAATGTAGAAGCTTATCTCTTTGAAAAAGGTGAGATGAATCAGCTGATTGATTTCCTGAATAACGGGGATTATGTTACTCTTTCTGTGAGCTTGTCTTCCTTTAACCCGCTTTATGCATTAGAAAATCTCCCGATTTTATCGGGACCATAGCTATATTGCTTCCCATCCGCAAGCTCAGGGTAACACAAATCAGTTCACTTCGTAAGGCTCAGTGCAGGCGTAAACTGATTAAAACTCAATCACCAGAACCCTTCGACAAAAAGCTCAGGTAATCTGCTAATCTCGTTTAAATGCCTGATTTACTCCACCTTAAAACTCATTACGATTCTCCAATTCATAAACCGGGTTTAACCGAAGGGCAACTTGTAAAGGTTAGAAAAACCATATATAGTATCTTAAATGGAATTAAATATGAACTTGAAAATCTGGTCAAACAAAATGCAGAACAGTCCATTTCCAATCAATCAGAAAACACGCCTTTAGACTATTTTCTCTTCCTCACCGAAGACTACTTTTATACGCATATCAGTAATTCTGTAGCACAAAATAAACTTCCTGGTGACCTCAAATTTTCTTTAATAAGGCTTTATATTACGAAAGACAACATATGCTTTTAAAAAGATATAACTGAAGACTATTTAATCAAAAGAGCATTCTTAGGTAAAAAGGTGTTAACCCTTGTTCCAGAGACCAAGAATACGTTCATTTAAAAACAAGAATTTAAAAAACGCCATTTCAGAAAACCTTTTTATAGTTATTTTTAGATATAAAACCTGAACGCTACATGAAAAAAGAAAACAATAATCGTAAACTAGGTAATACCACCGCTGCTTTGGGTGGACTTTTTACTATACTAGGACTGACTATTTTTCAAGATCAAAAAACACTTCAACTTATCTCATTAGTTACAGGTGTTGTTTTAGCCCTTTTCGGGGTTACACTCATAAAAAAAGGAAAAAAATAATACCCTTATTGCTTATTATAGCTTAACCAGTTCAAAATGAAAGGGTAAAAACTGACTTACATCATCTGCTATATACAGTTCAGATTTGCCATCCCATAACCATATCTCAATGGCTTGTTTTTGACGATTCCTTATATCGGAAATCACCTGCAAACATCCCGCACAGGGCACTAAAGGGTTTGGCACTTCATATTTCTTGGATTTTGCAAAAACCACGATTCTTTCCACCTTATTTTCCAAGTTTTTTGCACATTGAAAAAGAGCCACCCTTTCTGCACACAAACCCGAAGGAAAAGAAGAGTTCTCTTGATTAGCCCCATGTACTATCTCTCCATCTTTTAAGACCACGGCACAGCCGACATGAAACTCAGAATAAGGAGCATAAGACAGCTCTGCCGCTTTTTCAGATTCTTTTAAAAAAGCGATATCTTCATCACTTAACTTCTCAATATCTCTTTTTTCTAATTCTACAGTTTTCTTCATTAATTTTATAGTTCGTTGATTCTTACCACGGAAGTATACCTACCAAATACTTTTACAGGAATCACTTTATCCTTCACCGTCACATGTATCACACTTTCTTTTAATGGGTCGTTCCAGGCATCATAAACCAGCACTAGGGCTTGGGTTTCTTGCTCATTAAATTTAACCGCCACCATCTGGCTCTTGTCATAAAGCGAATAAGATGGAAGTACCTCATCTCCTCTGGTAAATCTATTATTTTCTCTGGCGGAAGATACGAAGTTCCAGTCCGTTTTAGCTTCAACTATATCCTTATTAGCACTTACGGACCACTTCCCTGCTTCCCATCTGTCTATATTCCTATAGTTTTGGATGGCATATTGACCCGTTAAGTTTGGAGAGAAAGCAGTGGATACTTTGTTTCCCTTTTTATCATAGACATCAGTAGCCGCTCCCAAATAATCATTTTGATCTCTTCTGCTATAAGGCTCAGACCACAGCTCTCCTCCATCACAAAAAGCAAAAGCCCAAACTGCTGCATTATGCATGGCAGATGGAAAAACCATCGGCTTGGTTTTCACTGAAAGTATTCTTCCTTTATCGTCTGTAAACCATGCCGTACCCATCTCAAAATCTCCTACATACTCCTGATTATGCCACCACATTAAGATACTTTTCTTAGTAGGCTGAAACTTCTTATTCATGATGTGCTGTATGACTAAATGCTGAACATAGCCGTAATTGGTAGGGTAATTCAAATACCCGCCAACATAATTTATATCTACATTATTCAGGTAAAAGCTATTGATAGAAAAGGGGCTTTTAGGATTTTGATTGGTGTCCCATTGACCAAGGTTCCCTTGAAATTTCAAATCATCTGTGAGCTCATATTTAAAATTATTTCCTTCCACATTGACCCTATTCAAAAAGAACAATCCCCGTGGCCAAAGCGAAATTGTGGTTTTAGGATATTTCTTTTTATAAGCGTTTAAACATCGCTCCAATTTATAGATAGACTTACCATAAGGGCTTTGCAAAGCTTCCCAGTTCAGCACTAAATGCCCCACATTCTGATATTTATTTAAAACATACTTTTCAAAATTCCTGTACAGTACGTTTTCGTCTACCTTATCTAGCCAAGCATTTATTTCCTGCTGAGAAACAGAATACGCTGCTGGTGCCCCACTCTCATAAAGCCAAGTGTCATAATCATAATAAACTCGCTGCTCTTTTGGTGCCACAAAACTACCGGTATAGGTATAACCCTTTTTAGCTGTCTTGTTCTCAACATCGTCATTTATCATGAAGCTGGTGATTCCAATTTTATTATTAGGCAATTTATAATCTGGAAAATACTTATAAAATTGAGGAAGATGTGTATGACTTATATTTTGTGGAAAATCATCTGGCATAAAGAAGTACTCCAGATTTCCTTCTTTCCAGTGGTTTCGATTCTCGCCAGGAATAGTCACAAAATGCTGCACAAAAGTGCCACCGTTCCAAGGCGGGACATTATTCATCTGCAAAACCAATGGAGCAAAATCAAAACCTCTCATATCTTCCATATTGGCGTCTTGAAGTTTGTTATTCCTCACATCCTTATAGTGTTCCGTTTCCCAAAACACCACCTTTTTATGATTGATATCCTCCTGCCAATCTCCCGACCATTCTGTATCTGTTAGTAATAGATTATTATTGACATCAGCCTTAAATGCCAACTGAGAAGCCCTTTGCATGACCTTCCCGTCATAAAACATTTGACCTTTGGTAAAAGCCTCTTGGTCTGTTTTCAAAACGCCCTGCCCTACTTTTAAACCCCTTTCAGATGGTACTGTCACCTCCACATTGGTCGTATCTTTAGAAGCATCGGTGGTAGGTCCTTGCGGATAAATACAAGATTCCACAAAAGGGATGAATAGGAAAAGACTTAAAACATGTATTCTCATAAAGTAAATCTTACAATTTTAACTGTAAATGATATAACTAGAACGACTGATACTCTGATTAGTTTTGTAAAAATAGATGATAAATATGGAAGCTAAACTTCAAATTCCCGTTTTAGGTATGACCTGTGCCAGCTGTGCCGGAAGTGTGGAGCAAATTTTAAAGAATACTCCGGGTGTTAAAGCCGTTTCCGTCAATTATGCCAATGAAAAGGCATACCTGAGTATTGACGAAGAAATTACGAATTTACCCTTACTTCAAAAACAAGTACAAGCCATTGGCTATGATTTGGTGATTGAAAAAGATGGCTCGGCAGAAGAGTTAAAGCAAGACCGTCTTAAAATAGCGAAGAAAAACACCATATGGGCAGGTGTTTTTTCTGTGCCTTTACTCATCATAGGGATGCTGGGCATGCACTGGCCTTATGCCAATTATATCATGCTGGCCTTAGCCTCTCCCGTACTGTTCATATTCGGCAAAGGCTTTTTCATAAATGCGTACAAACAAGCTAAAATTGGAAAAGTAAACATGGACACTTTGGTGGCTTTGAGTACGGGTATAGCTTATACTTTTAGTCTTTTTAATACTTTCTATCCTGCTTATTTTGTCAACAGAGGCCTAGAAGCTCATGTATACTTTGAAGCTGCAGGGGTGGTTATTTTCTTTATTTTAATAGGTAAATGGTTGGAAGAAAAGGCTAAATCTGGCACCTCAGAAGCTTTGAAAAAGTTGATTGGCCTTCAGCCCAAAACCGTCATTGCCATTAGAAATGGAGAAGAACAAAGCATCGGTATTGATGAAGTCATCATTGGAGATTTGCTTTTGGTAAAACCTGGAGATAAAATCCCAGTGGACGGCAAGGTTAAAAAAGGGGAATCTTATGTGGACGAAAGTAGCATCAGCGGTGAACCCATTCCCGTATTAAAAGAGAAAAAATCAGTCGTTTTTGCAGGCACACTAAATCAAAAGGGAAGTTTAAGGATATTGGCAGAAAAAGTAGGAAACGACACCTATTTGTCGCAAATCATACAGATGGTAGAAGCCGCACAAGGCAGTAAAGCCCCTGTACAGAAAATGGTCGACAAAATTGCCAGTGTCTTCGTACCAGTGGTCATTGGTATAGGCATCCTGACTTTTGTACTTTGGATGACTTTAGGAGGTGAAAACAAAATAGCCCTGGGCATGCTTTCCGCCTTGTCTGTTTTGGTGATAGCCTGCCCCTGTGCCCTAGGATTAGCCACACCGACTGCTATTATGGTAGGTGTAGGAAAGGGGGCAGAAAATGGAATATTGATAAAAGATGCAGAGAGTCTAGAATTGGCTCAAAAGATTGACACCGTTATATTGGATAAAACTGGTACTATTACCGAAGGAAAACCGAAGCTTACAAGTATTGAATATTTTGGTGAATCCGAAATCCTGAAATCCATTATTAAGAGTTTAGAATCTGATTCTGAACACCCTTTGGCTACCGCAATTACCGAACACTTTAAAGAATCTGATTCGGTAGCCATTCAAGCGTTCGAATCTATTACTGGCAAAGGCGTAAAAGGTCAATATGAAAATGAAACTTACTACATCATAAAACCCAACTATGCTACAGAGCTTGAAATTTCTATTTCTGAGGAACAAAATTCAACGATTTCAAAACTAGAAAATCAAGGCAAAACTGTGGTTATTTTTTCTAACGAAAAATCCATTTTAGCCATCATTGCCATTTCCGACAGTATAAAGGAAACTTCCGCTAAGGCAATTAGAAAAATGCAAGAGCAGGGCTTAAAGGTAATTATGTTAACAGGAGACAATGAAAAAACGGCAGCCACCGTAGCACAAGAAGTAGGCATCAATGATTTTAGAGCCAACTGTATGCCTGCTGACAAAAGCGACTTTTTAGCCAACTTACAACTAGAAGGACACACGGTGGCCATGGTAGGAGACGGCATTAACGATAGCGTTTCTCTGGCCAAAGCAGACGTGGGAATAGCAATGGGTTCTGGCTCAGATATCGCCTTAGACGTGGCTAAGATGGCCATTATATCTGATGATTTACTTAAAATACCGGACGCCATTAAGCTGTCAAAAAGAACGATGAATACCGTAAAACAAAATCTGTTCTGGGCCTTCATTTATAACATTATAGGAATTCCTCTAGCGGCAGGTGTGTTATATAGTTTTAATGGCTTCATGATAAATCCAATGATAGCCGGAGCGGCCATGGCTTTTAGCTCTGTAAGCGTAGTGCTGAACAGTTTGAGACTAAAAAGACTAAAACTTTAGAATTCTATAAAACTTTAATTTCCAATATAATGAAACAATTAAAATTCAAAACCAACATAAATTGTGGTAGCTGCATAAAAGGTGTAACACCCTTCCTAAATAAACTAGACGAAATAGACGAATGGAAAGTGGACACTGAAAATCCTGACAAAATCTTAACGATAGAAGGTGACGATTTCACTGCAGAAGAAATCATAAAGACGGTGGAAGAAGCCGGTTTTAAGGCAAGTTTAATAGCTGCTTAATCATAAAAAAAAACGGAATGGCATGCCATCCCGTTTTTTTGTAAATACCCATTTACCCGATCTTAATCTTGATGAGGTGCTGCTGTTTTCTGGCAACAATCTGGTAATCTATCATGGGCTTTTTGATCTGCTACAACTAAATCTGCGTCATAACCAATTTTAGAAATAGCTTTTCTAATTTCATCTCCATTTGTTCTTTTCGCATTATAGGCCACAGTCACCACTTTATCGTCCAGATTCAACTCCGCCTTTTCTACACCCTTCGTCAAAGCTAAATCGTTCTCTATCCTCTTCTTACACATTTTACATATAGCAGAGGTTTTTATCTTAACTACATTTTCTGATGATGCAAAGCTTTGAGCTTCAGCACCAAAGCTCATTAAAAAGCCCAAAACAATAATTCCTAATATTTTTTTCATATTCTAATTTATTAAATTTAAAACCAATTTTATACTAATCAATTGTTAACGAGATGATTAATCCTCATCCGAGCTTACTTTTTCCAAGTCCATTTTGCAAACAGGGCATTGACCTGGCTCTTCATACGTTTTATCACCTTCACACTCCATAGAGCATGCATAATGTGCATGAGCTACTTCTCCAGAATGCTCTGTAGCTTCCGAAGAACCGCTATCACAAGCACTCAAAAATCCTAAAAACAACAAGCCTAAAACTATTTTTACCTTCATCTTTTTTATCTTTTTAAATTTATACTTTATCCAGAGCTGTTCTGGTTCCTAATGTTTTAAAAACGCTCGGAGTCATTCCCGTTATCTTCTTAAACTGATTTGACAAATGTGCCACACTACTATAATGTAAACTATCTGCTATTTCACTTATTGTTAATTCCTTATAACTTATCAATTCTTTTACCCTTTCTATTTTCTGGGCTATCACATAATGCTCTATGGTGATACCTTCTTTCAAAGAAAACAAACTACTGAGCCATTTGTAATCCTTCTTAACCTCTGACTCAATGTATGCAGAAATGGTATATTTCATTAAAGCATTCTCTTGCTGATAAATTAATTTGGTAATGGCATTCTTAATGGCTTCCACATACTGAGAATCTTTATCTATCAATAACTCAAAACCTAGCTTTTCTAAATCTTTAGACAGCTGAATTTCTTGCTCTTCTGTCATATCTTCCTTCAGCTTTACCGTTCCTAAGTTTATCTCTTCATAAGCCATGCCGGATGCGTGCATGAGCTGTTCCACGCTTAGCACGCATCTGTTACAAACCATATTTTTAATTTTCAGTATCATCTATCTAAGTCTATACCTAGCTCCAATATAAACGATTCTACCTATCACGGGTCCCCAGACTTGTCCTGCATCAAAGCTGCTACTGTTAGGGTTAGCAGCTGAAATAATCGGGCTGTCTTGCGTAAAGTTTAATAAGTTTTCTGCTCCTAAATAATACTCCCATCTTACGTAATTCCTTGAAATTTGACTATTTAAAGTTACAAAACCAGGAGCATAATCATCAACCATAATGTCAGGAATTCTTTGCTTTCCTTTATAAGATAGGGTAGCATCCATTTTCCATTTATTATAGGGTCTGGCATAAGCCACATTAAGTAATGCCGCAGATTTAGGCACAAACATCTTATCTCTTAAACTGCTTTCATCAGGATTCGTATAAAAGGTCTGTTTTACATTTAACCATCTGTAAGCGGCTTTCATCTCCCATCTATCGTTTGGCACCACGTTTAACTCTATCTGAGCACTGGTGGAAAAAGAACGGTCTTTAGAATTATAATAAATCAATTCACCTTCCTGCTCCATATCCAACATTTGATGTTGCTTAAACTCGGTATGGTAAATATCTAAACTTAGATTATTTCTGCCAAACTCCTTGGTCCAGCTGGTACCGTAATTCCAAGAAATCTCTGGAGCTATATTGTCTCGAATGATGACAACTCTATTACTGACCAATTGCCCAAAGTTCTCAGCTAGTGGTGTAGGAACTCTTATTCCTTTTCCTACAGAAATCCTCCAAGTACTATTTTCGCCCAAATCTTGTTTGAAATGGACTCTCGGCGTCACCTGCGTTCCAAACAAATTATGTTGGTCTAACCTCAATCCTACCACAAGTATGGTTTTGTCTAACTTATTATAAGTATACTCTCCAAATACGCCAGGAACGAGCTCTTGCCTACTTAGATGTATTGGATTCTCAAAATTGGCGTAGCTCTCATCATAGGAATCTGCTAAAAAACTTAGGCCTGTTTTATAAGTATGAAAAGTATTTCCAATAATATCTTGATAAATCATATTTGCAAAAAAAGTATTCTCTTTAGCATCATAAGGATTTAAACCAAAAACGGAATTCGAATTTAAAAACGTACCATTCAAAATAAGCCCAAGCCCTCTATAGGGTGTTTCTGGAAACAATAACGCCGTTTTGGTAAACATGGTCAGTTTCTGCGTATTATTCTCAAAAACATAGGGATTCGCAATTTTGGACATTTGTCCACCCTCTCTATTTTCTGTAAGGAAGTTAACACCGGCTTGCCCCATAAATCGCTCTCCATTGTATTTCCATCTGTTCAGAATATTAAACTGACCATAGAGCGGTAAATCTCTAAAACCATCGTCGTTTCTGTCTACTTCAGTTTGTAGAAAAGAACCATGACTTAATAAACCAACAGACCATTTATCGTTCAGCTTTTTAGCTAGGTTTAGATTAACTTCTCCTCTACCCAATTCGTTGGCATAAAAATTCAAATAAACAGGCTCTGCTAAATCTGGCTTTTGAAGTTCCACATTAATTGTTCCGGACATCGATTCATAGCCATTAATAACAGATGATGTTCCTTTAGCCACATCAATAGACTGCACCCAGGTACCTGGAACATAATTAAGTCCAAAGGGAATGGACAGGCCTCTCACTCCTGGCATATTTTCAATATTGGTCTGTATATACTTTCCAGAAAGGCCCAGCATTTGAAGTTGTTTCGCTCCTGTAATGGCATCGGCAAAACTTACCGATACCGAAGCATTGGTCTCAAAACTCTCTGAAAGATTACAGCAAGCCGCTTTTGCCAATTCCTTACTTGTAATAATTTGAGTTTGAACAGAAGCCAATCTATCTATAACTGTGGAGTTACTTTTAACCACCACTTCGGTTAGACTGGTATTATCTGAGCTAAGAGAAAAACTAAACGGCCCATCTCCGTGTGCCATTACGGTATCTGTCTTATAACCCAAATAACTAATAATCAGCTGGTGCTGCTTAGCTCCTCGATTTATGGTGAATCCACCGTTTTCGTTAGTCAGTAATGCATTAGATGGCTCGGTAGCCCATTTGACTACGGCACCTATAAGTGGTTGATTGGTATTGTCCGAAACTGTACCACTAATTTGTTGGCCATAAGCCAAAGTATGAAGTAATAATATACTTGATAGTAAGATGTATTTCATGATAAATATTATAATTAAACAATTGATTAACAATCGAATAGCTATATATTATCAAATAAGGAATGTCTGATTTTTAAGAAGAATATCCCGCCCAGTACTTGGAGGTGCATTCACAGGTGGAAGCATACTATCTTCCATAACAGAGGAGCTTAAATCCAGGCCGAAAAGGTAATCACTTTTTTGTAATACCACAGCCAAAAAGGGCATATCAATATGCTGAATGCTAGTATTGGTCTGGTGATCTACTTTATTAAAATGTGCATGTGTTTCGCAGCATGAATTCTGCTTGAAGCTAAGTTCACCATTATCAATGGTATCCGCGGCTTCTAGCTCCATTCCGCAAACTTCATCATCCGACAGACTTCGTGAAGTAAGTCCCAAAGCATGGCAACTATGCTCAAAAATAGCAAAGCCAGTAGCACTAAACAGTACGTTTAGAGCCATTATAAAAGCCAATATTCTGAGAGTCTTTCTCTTCATAGCACAAATTTAACGAAAAGTTTTTCTAATAAGTTTACATCTAAATCCTTGCCAATTATATTATTCGCAGGAAATGGCATCTTATTTGAAAATAAAATAGGGTAACGTATCGTTTTTACCCTGTTCCGCCATTCCAGATTTAATGATATTAAGACTAATAATTTGCTTTCTTGTATTCAATACCGCTCAGGCTCAATTTTTCAGCCAAACGGAAGGTGACCTTGAAACCAACAGGAAAAAACCCGTTTCATTTTCTCATCAGCCATTTTTGCTGTTGAAAATAACACCCACAGCCCTAATAGGTAGAGATAATGTTTTACAGTATGGTGTAGAATTGGCTCCCCCCTTCGGAAAGTTCAGTTTTGGTTTTGACTATGGAAAAGGAAAAGGCAGCAATTCATTTAACAAAGAGCAAAAGGAAAATCATCCTGAGCAAGAAACAAGAATTATTAGAGGTGAAATAAGAGGTTATTTCTCTGACTGGTACCCTTTCTACGCTTTAGATAAAAAACCGTTTGGAAGATATTATGCTCTGGAATATGTCCAAAAGGATTTAAAATATGATGCTTCTCCAAACCTTGAGAGCTACGGTGGCACGCAGGTAGAGGGCATCGGGCCATTTGCAGTTAATTATTTGGAAAGGGCTTTGAATGTAAAATTTGGGAATCACTTTATCGTGACCAAATGGTTTTTTGTGGATGCATATGCAGGTATTGGTGTAGGTCAATACAGCTCTACTTCCCCAGATTTAGACGCAAAACAAATAAAACAAGCCTTTTCATTTAGAAGACCAGATCGAGAACTGGCTTCAAAAGGATTGTTTTTAAGTAAAACTGCTGGAGTAAGGCTTTGTTTACCACTTTAAGTATAAAGGAACATGATTAAGATTTTAAAATATTCTATTTCCCTGTTGTTTTTGGTTGGCATATTATCTTCCTGCTGGGCTCCTAGATGCCCAATGGAAACTTGTAAGTCAAAATACGAACATAGACATAACGATTTAGTGGCGGGCGTTTTTTCTCCAAGAAATGGCATTCCTCACAGGGTGCACTATCTCTGGGATGGCGACAAAGGTGAGGCTAATCCAGATACGGATTTTGTACCCGGTGCTGATGATGGCAAAAAGAAAAAAGCAAAAAAAAGGTATCCTTGGGAGAAATGGTAATTTCGAGATCCTCTGTTAGCCCAGGTATATGCGTAATCCAGAAAGTTGAATAAGTATCTTATAGGGACAAACAGCTTGTACTATAAGAAATAGTAAAAAGACAATCTTTTCTTATTATTTAGAGAAGAAAAAGTCGGCGAAGGGTTTAACCTGCTTTATTCATTAGAAAATCTCCCGATTTTATCGGGACTGTAGCTAAATTGCTTCAAATTAGTTGGTAAACTCATTTAAACTCAATCACCAGAATGATGTTATGCTAATCTCGTTTAAATGTCTGAATTATTACACTTTAAAAACTCATTACGATTCTCCAATGAATAAACCGGTTTTAAGCTCTAAACCTATCATTCTAAGACCCTATTTTTAAGCATTTTAGTAAATTATCCTAATACAGTATAGTTGACAAAATTTCTGTTCAGTAAGTAAAAAGAACTGAATTTCTAAAATTTTTAAAAGCCCCCTAAAGTCAAACTCACTTTAGTTTATCATAACTATAAGCCAATCCCATGGCAACACTATTGAAATTGTCTCCTGATTTTATTTTATGTGAACCAAACTTCTTCACAAAAACATCCTGAAGTGGTCTTACCATAGAGGTTCCTCCTGTCATAAAAACAGAGTCTATATCATTTATAGTAACATTATTTCCCTCCAAAAACTGGTCTAAATAAGCCATTATCCTATTTACATCTTCTGCAATAATATCTTCGCCAAATTCTTTGATAGTTACAGGTTCTTTAAAGTCTATGTCTTCTCCTTTAAACTTAAAAACGGCATTGTCTGCTTTAGTTAAATCTATCTTTGTTTGCTCCACTTCTAAAAACAGGAAGTAACCTAAGTTTTTCTCTATGAGCGTCAGAAGGTTTTTAACTTTTGGGTGATTATCCGACTGAAAATAAGACTTCTTGATGGCATCTCTCATTTTAAGCGTGTTCAGGAAGTTCATTTTAGTCCATGAAGTAATACTCACAAAATAAGATAATGGCAGCTCCAGCCACTTCTCAAAAAACTTCTCTTTCACACCTCTACCAAAATGTGGCGTGCCTTTAAACCACATCAATTTTGAATCAAAGTCATCACCTCCGATATAAATCCCTCCTTTGGCAAGCATTCTTTCTTTCTGTCCAGAATGCTTAGAACCAAGATTCATGAGCGTAAAATCTGAGGTTCCACCTCCAAAATCCGCCACCAGAATGAGTTCCTCTTTTTTAAGCGTACGCTCATAGGTAAAGGCAGCAGCAATAGGTTCCATTTGAAAATAAAACTTCTCAAAACCTGCTAAACGTATGGCCTTTTCTAACCTTTTTTGAGCAACAGCCTCCTTCTCAGGATGCTCACTAAAAACTACCGGTCGGCCGATAACAGCCGTATTTATCTCTTGCCCGAGGTAATCATCCGCCTGCTTTTTCATGGAAGTCACTATCAAAGCCACCAAATCTTCTGCCCTAAAAACCTTACCTCCTATCATGGTATTGGTAAAACTTTTAATAGGCAAAACAGACTTGATAGACTTCATCAGTCTACCCTTCGATTTACTTTCCACGTACTTCTCTGTGGCTTGTTTTCCGATGTAATAAGAAAATCCATTTGCTGCTGTTACTTCTGGGAAAAACAAAATAGAGGGCATGGTGAATACTTTTACAACCTCATTTTTAGTGGTATCGAGAATTGCCAATGCGGAATTAGTGGTGCCGAAATCCACTCCATAAATAAACTGAGACATAGAAATCAAGTATTTTTTAGATAGAAAAGTAAAATTGGGGCACAAAAATAAGGCTTAAGAACTCAAAACCTTCATATTATTTCACTTTCAAATTTCTATCCATTTAAATCCAAATTTTGAACCTCTTTCCAATAGTGAATAATTGTTTTCAGAACGTTTAACCCGCATTAGGCAATTTCCCGATTTTATCGGGACCATAGCTAAATTATTTCAAATCAGTTTACTTCGTCTAGCTCAGCACAGGCTACACCCATTTAAACTCAATCATCATAGCCCTTCGACATTGGCTCAGGGTAAACGCTATGCTAACATTCTTTAATTGTCTGATTTATTGCACTTTATAACTCATAACGATTCCCCAATGCATAATCCGGGTTTAATTATGGGTTACGAGGCTTTTAAAACGCAAAAAGCCTGAACATTTCTGTTCAGGCTTTTTTAGTCTGTTGATTGAATTAATATCCCGTATTTTGAATCAAGGTAGGTTTTCCATCTATTTGACTATTCAAAATTTCATCTTGAGGTAAAGGAAAAACATTATTCTTTGAGGTAAATGTTTTTCCAGACATATAACCTCTTTTATTGAACACTCTGCCAGATGGCTCTTTACCTGGCAAAGCCTCTTCTGAAGCATATTTGTTGAGCACTTTTTCTGCAATTCCCCAACGTACTAAATCAAAGTACCTGTGACCTTCCATGGCAAACTCTAGTCTTTGCTCCATACGTGTCGCATTTCTTGCAAAATCTGCACCTCTAGTGGCAAATGTACCCACAGGGTAAGTGTTTACGACATACTTCACTGTTGGGTCTTGCACTGAACCCGTCTGTGCTCTTTTTCTGATTTGGTTTACGTAGCCTTCCGCAGCGGCAAGGTTTCCAAGTTCTATTTCACACTCAGCAAGCCATAAAATAACATGAGACAGCTTAATAAGTCTATAGTTATTGTTGGTACTTCTCTTACTTGTAGAATGCGTAGTACTGCTTTCTTCGGCTAAATAGTACATCCATTTTTTACCTGAGAATGGCCCTGCATAAACTTGGTCACGAATCCAAGTAGAACCAGGCATTGGACCCCAATCTAAGAAATTCACGCCTCTTCTACCTACCGTCCAGTCTAATCTAGGATCCACTGCTATACTTTTGTCTAGTGTAAAAGCGGCTCCAGAGCTTATACCCTGATCGTTAGGTAAATCTACTTTGTTATAAGAATCTTCCGTACCATCTGCTGCAGCACCAATCATTGGCAAGCCATCACTTGTTTTGAATGCATTGACCAAGTTATGAGATGGCTGATAGAATCCACAACATCCTCTACCAGGTGCGGTAGAAGAATACGGATAATTTAGTCCGTCTCCCGCATTTCCATTATTACCTGTCGTTCCATCATTTACAGACATTTGCACTTCAAATATAGATTCTACGTTGTTTCTGCTTCCTGATCTGTAGTTATCATGATAATTGGTAACTAGTGTTTTTCCAGAATTCTTATACACATCTTCCAGTAAAACTTTTGCTTCAGCCCATTTCTTTTGGTAAATTTTTGCTTTAGCTAAATAAGACTTTGCTGCCCATTTTGACGCTCTTCCTACTTGGGATTGTACCGCTGGAAGATTTGCCGCTGCGAACTCAAAGTCAGCTTCTATTTTAGGCCAGATATCTGCAGTGTTAGGTAGTTTTGTAGAACTAGGGTCACCTGCATTATAAGTTTTGTCATCAATGTACGGTATTTTACCCCACATTTTTTTAGCCTCAAAATGGTAGTGAGCTCTCAAAAATCTAGCCTCAGCAATGACTTGTGTTTTTTCGGCATCAGTCATGTCTTTAACATCTGGACTATTGACAATTTGAATTACCTCATTGGCACGGCCAACACCATCATACGAATGCTGCCATTTACCTAAGAAATAGGTATTGTCAGCCAACCAGCTGTATTGTTCAATAAAGGACTGCTCTGGTTGGTCACCAGCATCCGTGCCTTTAACGGCATCGTCAGATGCTATACCACCGAAAACATAATTTGAAACCGTGGAATGGCGACCGGTATTACCAGCACCTACTCCATCCAATAGTGAATAAGCTCCAATCAACAAGGCATTCACCCCAGATTTATTGGATAGCTGAGCCAGCGACGCACGCCCCTGGGGTTTCAAATCAAAAAACGTATCGGTACATGAAAAGCTGATAAAAACAGCTACGAAAAGGATTATTAATTTCTTCATTTTATATACTATTTAAATCATTCAAATTATAAACCTAAACGAATACCAACCAATAAGGATTTGGCAACAGGATACGCTCCTTCATCTATTCCCATATGAATATCTTGATTGTCGTTACCCGAAGTTCTAAGGTTGATATCTGGATCAAGACCTGTGTATTTAGTCAATGTCAGCATGTTTTGACCTTGTACATAAATCTGAGCAGAGCTCAACTTTACTTTTTCAGCAATAAATAACGGTACGGTATAGGTCAACTGAACATTTTTCAATCTCAAATAAGAACCATCCTCCAAGAAATAGCTAGAAATCTGTTGGCTAGTGGCATCACCAGAATTCAAGCGTGGCAGTTTGGCATCATCACCTTGATTTTTCCATGAGTTATACAATAAATCTGTTGATCTATTTCCTTGGAACGTGTTAAAGTCTGTCCAGTACCTTACATAGTTAAATATTTCGTTTCCTTGAACACCTTGACCAAACATGGCTAAATCAAAGTTTTTATACCCCAAATTAATATTGATACCATAATTGAAGTCTGGATGAGGACTTCCAATGATTGTTCTGTCAGCAGCGGTTATAATTCCATCACCGTTAACATCTCTAAAATTGAAAGACCCAGCCCTTGTATATGAACCAAATTTAGGTGCAGCCGCTGCCTCAGCATCATCTTTTATAACGCCATCAACGATATAACCATAATAGCTAGCAATAGGAAGACCAGCTTTTGTGGCAGAAATGGCAGGTAACCTCGTTGAGAATCCAAAAATAGTTGAATTAGGATCATCATTAAGTTTTATGACTTTATTCTTATAATGACCAATATTTAAACCCACTTGGTATCTAAAATTACCCACTTTATCTCTATAGTTAATTCCTAAGTCAAAACCTCTATTTTGCACTTCACCAATATTGGTATACGGTATAGATCCAGTACCAGCAGTTCTTGGAATGGCAATTTGTGTTAACATATCTGAGGTAGTTCTGTCGTACACGTCGAAAACAAATTCCATTTTATTGTTTAACAAAACGGCATCAATACCCAAGTTACTTGAAGTGGTAGTCTCCCATTTACCATTTGGATTTCCGAATTGAACTAAGTCAAAACCGCCAACAATTGAAGAGCCCGTACCATTAATGTCATAGGCATTATTTGAAGGATCTGCGGCATATAAAGTGTAAGCGTTATTCACATTAGGAATAAGCTGATTACCTGTTTTACCCCAACCAAATCTTACCTTCAAATCATTTACAAACGACACATCTTTCAAGAAGTCATATTCAGACACACGCACTCCAACAGAAAATGCAGGAAAAACACCGTATCTATTTGCTTCAGAAAAACGAGAAGAGCCATCTCTTCGTAAGGTAAAGTCTGCCAAATAAATGTCTTTAAAAGCATAGTTAACTTTACCAAATTGAGAAAACAAGGCACTTCGAATTGCACCATCACCCGCATTACTTAGTCCAGCAGCTGACCCTGAGTTAAGGTAACGGTAATCTAAGTCATCAAAAGCAAAACCACTTCTACTTGCCTGAAAACCAAAATAATATGTAGTTACAGCTTCTGTACCTACCAATACATTTAACTCATGAAGACCCAATGATCTGTTATAGTTAAGTGTATTAAACCATGTAGATGATTTATCATAGCTATTAATGACATTTAAGCTATTTGCATTTCTAGCCTCTGCAGCTTCAATATCTCTATGAAAATATTCTGACCTGTTAAATTGATTATACTCGAGTCCATAACTGGTACGAGCTTTTAAGCCCTTCATTAAGTCCAATTCCAAAAACACGTTTCCAAACAAATGCGATCCTTTTGTAAGGTTGTCTTGCTCACGATACAATCTGGCCAAGGGATTAGGTGCATTACCTAAGTTAACCCCCTTACTACCAGCAAATCCATTATATGGAGAAGTGTTTGTTCCTCCTAGAGCGGTAGGTCCGCCCGTAATATCAAACACTGGAATGATAGGATGAACACGAATGGCAAACATAATTGGGTTTGACTCGTTGTTGTTCGTTATTCCTTGTCTTTCATCATAAGAGAAGGTTAAGTTTTCTCCGAACGTTACGAATTTCTTCTTAAATTCCGTATTTGCTCTAACGGAATATCTACTATACTTCGTATATCTTAAAATTCCATCTTGATTGAAATAATTAGCAGAAATCGCATATTTAGCGGCACTAGAGCCTCCAGTTGCACCAAGTTGATAATTGCTTATTGGTGCCGGGTCAAAAATTACATCTTGCCAATCTGTACCTTCTTTATTCGCTTTGGTAATATTAAAGGCCGTTTTTCCCAAATTTGGGTCAGTGATATCATTGGTATAGGTGTAGTTAGAAGGCAAAGCTCCATAAACGTTTGGATAGATATAGTCTGCCATTGTAACTTCACCATTTGGTCCAAATTTGTATTGAACAGAAGGCGAGGTAACCGAAGGGTTTTTCCCTGCCCCTAAATCAGCCTGATATAAATATTGACCCAACTCGTCAGCATTCAACAAATCCAACATTTTTCCAGGTTTCTGAGTGCCTGTATAATAGTCAAAAGTAATGTTAGGCTCACCAGTTGTACCCTTTTTAGTTGTAATGATAACAACACCATTGGCAGCTCTAGCTCCATAAATAGACGCCGCAGAAGCATCCTTCAATACTTGCATAGACTCTATATCATTAGGATTTAACTGATTAAGCGTTCCCTGGGTAGGAACCCCATCAATGACATAAAGCGGACTATTATTATTCACCGTACCAAAGCCTCTAATTCTAACCATGGTTCCACCACCAGGGGAGTTATCGTTACCGACCACAACTCCAGATGCTCTACCTTGAAGCATCTGAGTTACGCTGGCAGCAGGAGTGGCTGTGAGTTCTTTGGCATTTACCACTGTTACAGCTCCCGTTATGTCCTTCTTCCGTTGCGATGCATAACCAGTAACTACAACTTCTTCAAGGGATCTGCTATCAAGTATCATAGAGATATTGATAACGGTCTGGTTTCCAACTTCAATTTCTTGAGGAAAATAACCAATAGAAGAAAATATTAAGACAGCTTTTGTTGCAGGAACTTCAAAAATGAAATTTCCTGAAGCATCTGTCATCGTACCTCGATTTGTCTCTTTGAGCGTAATCGAAACACCAGGCAAACCTTCGCCAGAAGGTCCATCACTTACATTACCCGTAATTTTTTTCTGAGCTACGCCGGCCAACGAGACTAGAAAAAAGAACAGAAGCAAATTTGTTCCACGGATGGGAACTTTGTAGAGTTTTTTCATAGAAATTAGATAGTTGAGAATATTACGTTTATAGGTTATATAATTTTAAAAAAGTGTCAAATCTATGCTAAAAATTCTCATACTATATAATTAATATAATTATTTTTTTTCATCAATTATTACAATTGGAATTACGGCCTAATACTTAGGGAGATTCTATCAAGATAAATTACCAAAGAATACGGATAGGACACTTTCAACCACTTCATTTATAGACTATTACATAAATAATCAAGAGAAAACAATAAGTGTCTTAAATACATTTATTCAATCCTGAATCAGTCTATTAATTTCAAATTTCTAGCGTAAATATTACATGCTTTTAAGAAGGTAAATTGGTGCAACCAATTTCTAATAATCAACGCTCTATTTTAACAGCCTCTAAACGTTGAATTGAAATTCTTCTGGTGGTGTTTTGATCGAATGATTTTGGATGTGATTGTGGAACTCATTCCTGAAAAAATGGATGAAACCATTTAGCATTTTCCATGGAAATGGAGGTAGTGATTTTAAACTTTCTTGAAATTCCAACTGAAGAGAGGGCTGGCAAAAAACAGACCCATACCTCTTACAAATTACAACTAGGTTTAATAGTAGTGTTGACGTTTCCGATTGCTTTAACTCGGATTGGGTATTGACAATCATAATGATCGTTAAATATTGGCCATCTCTTTTATTTTCTTAGATAGCATACCTCATCCTTCCAATCATATAGATGGCATAAGATTTAAGCATTCAAAAGCTTGCTATTAATGCACTTCCAATGAGTAAGTGTTCAATGAGGTGAGACACACACGTGACGGCCTTTCTTGTAGTTTTTATTTCACGGCAAAAGAATAGTTTTCATCAAAAACCGTGATAAACAGCGGATAATTAGCTCCAAGTTTATTATATTCTGCATTTTCCTTATTAAGGCGATGCTTTGTTACCTTGGCTTGTAGTCTATAATTCCCTTCTTTATGGATTACGGTTTGAAGTTTGAAACTTCGCTCTTCTCCAGGATTGAGATTATTATCGTTTGTTTTTTTGGCTTCAGGATACCATTCCCACTCCTCTCCTATTCTATATTTCTCGGTTTTCACCAATTGACCTGCTTCGTTCGATAGCGTAAGCTCCACCATAAAAAACCTTTCTGGATCGCCTGTAGGCACTCTGTGCCCCGCATTTTCATTCTTTAGTCTTATATTAAAACTAAAGTCCTCGTTCACCACATAGCTTTTGGCAACTTTCTCAGGGTAAAAATTCAGCCCGTTTAAAACGGTCGTCTTTACCGAGTCAAACTTAGGGATACCAGAGCCTGTGAAAAAATGACTATGACTTTTTCGAGGAGCATAACCAAGTACTAATGGCCTTACTACCTCAGGCATATGGCAATCTTTACAGTTTTTTTCGCCATAAAATGGCCCAGCCTTCCACTCATCTCCTGTTTGAAAAGTACAAGCCAACGTCGGTGTAATCACGGCATTGGCATTATGGCAGCCAATACACAGGTTTTCAGAAAGTAATTCCGGTGCCTTTCTTACTTTATGGGGAGCCAGTTCACTGCCTATCGTGCCAATTATCTCATTGTTTCTCACATGGCAACTGGCACAGTTTATTCCCTCTTGCTGAAGCACGGGATCAAAAAACGGATTTTTTTCTTTTACAGGCCTATAGATATCTCCATTGATTAATCCTGTAACTATGTCTGGCTGCTGATTCTGAAGTGGAATATGGCAATTAATACACATAAAAGGACTTGATTCCTTCTTTAACTCTGCTTGAAACTGTAAATCTGTCCAGGCATGAGCATGCGTTGCTAATTTCCATTCCGCATAATGTTCTTGATGACAGACGCCACAATCTTCCGATTTAAGAGAAACTAAACCTTCGGGGATTTCTTGATGAGGCACAGGTTTTTCCCAAGTTTGGGTCAAAGGAGTGACCACCTCTTTCTCCTTAAAAAAAACGGCATAAAGCACAGTGATTAAAAATCCTGCAAGTATAAGGATGTATAAAGCTCTCTTCACATAGATTGACATATCAACAAAAATACATGATTGGAAATGGAATATGGGTGATTTTCATCACATGCTATTTCAAAAATATTATTCTGTAAGCTTAATCCTCATTCTTAAAAAGAGGGTTTGGCATTTCTTCTGGAGCGGAAACCTCCAATATTCCAGAAGAACTGAACTTTGGTTTTAAAATGGGCATTCCGTCTATCTCACTTTTTTCTGGTTTCATCCAGTTTTGATGAAAAGTTGTAATTGGCTGTTTCATTGGACTTCCATATTGAAATTCCTTCATCAAAGATTCCTTTTGAGTATAAGGAATTTGAGCCATGGCCACCGAGCTTACAAAAAAAACAAAAGAAGGTTAAGCTTTTTCATTGACAGATAGTTTTCTTTCATAAATCAACCCAAACTCCTTATATAAAGCAAATTATTTAACATTTTAAAGGAAACATCTAAGCCATGTTACCTCTTAAAATCCAAATGACAATTCACCCATTCTTCGTCAAACTTGGCTCCGTACTTTTCATAGAAACCAATAGCAGATTTGTTCCAATCCAGCACTTGCCACATCATTCCTGTACAACCCTCTTTCATCCCTTTTTCTATGGTGGCATCAAATAATAATTTACCACCACCGTGGCCTCTAAAAGACTCCTTAATAACGATGTCCTCCAAGTAGATCCGCTTTCCTTTCCATGTTGAATATCTATAATAATAGATAGAGATACCTATAATCTCCTTCTCCGTCTCAGCCACAAATGCCCCAAAAATAGGATTTGGACCAAAACCATCTTTAAGCATTTCTTCCTCTGTATTGCTTACTTCTTCCAGAGCTTTTTCGTAAACGGCCAGCTCTTTTACAAGTGCCATCATGGCCGTCACATCATCTTTTTGAGCTTCTCTAACTGTAATATTCATTTGAAATCTAAATGTTTAAAAGGCAAAATAGGATAACAGTTTATACCATTATCCTATCCTTAACGCCATAAATAAATCTATTAAAACGGTATGTTGTTTTACTTCACGCCACCCATAAGTCGGGTAATTGGCTTAGAAAGCAATAAAATAATAACACCTATAATAAGCGACGACCAAACCACCATCATATATAATTCTGGCATTTGAGCTAAGTTTTCTTCATCAAAACCTCCTGTAAAAAGCCCACCAATCAGATTCCCCATGGAAGTGGCCACAAACCATATCCCCATCAGCTGACTCATAAACTTCTTTGGTGCTAGTTTGGTAAAAGCACTTAAACCTACCGGACTTAAGCATAACTCACCAATGGTGTGAAAGAAGAAAGTCAGCGTTAAAAACATGGCTGATGCTTTTGCTCCCGTTACGGCCACTTTAGAACCCAAAACCATGACATAAAAACCAAGAGCCAAGAATAAAAGGGCCGTTCCAAATTTAGCGGGAGTGGAATAATTGATATTTTTCTTATCAAACCATATCCATAATGCTCCTAAAACAGGTGCAAACATTAGAATGAAAATGGCATTGAAATTCTGAAACCAACTAGATGGCATACCAAATGGCAGTTCTGAATGCCTATCGGCAAAAATCTGTAAAGTAGAACCTTGCTGCTCAAAACCTGCCCAGAAAGTAACGGCACCGATAAACAATACCACCAATACGGCCACCCTTTTCTGCTCCACTTTATTTAAGCCTGAAGCATAAATCATGTTTAAGAAATAAAACGGCAATAAAGTAGCTATAATGATACCTATAGACTGAACAACCTCCGATTTACCCGTCCAAATGAAAGTGCCATTGCTTGCAAAGAAAACCATCAAAGCAACAAAAATAGCTACAAAAGTATATGTTAGTTTAATATTGCCGGCTTTCACATGGTTACCGTCCAAGCCTACACTGCTTTCTTTCACTTTGACTTCCATACCTAGGTTTTTCAAATATTTGGTTCCAAATATCTTATAAACAACTAGTCCTAAAAACATGGCCACGGCGGCAGCTCCAAAACCATAATGCCAACCTACTTTTTGACCTAAATAACCCACAATGGTAATTCCTAAGAAAGAACCTAGGTTAATACCCATATAGAATATAGAGAATGCAGCATCTCTTCTTCCTCCACCTTCTGGGTAAAGCTCACCTACGATGGTACTAATGTTTGGTTTTAAAAGACCCGTACCAAAAGCCACTACTGCTAAGCCTAAAAAGAAAATAGGCTGCCCAGCCGGAAAAGCCAAGACAATATGACCAATCATAATGGTAAGACCACCATACCAAATAGCCCTCCTCTGACCTATTAAATTATCTGCAACCCAACCTCCTGGTAAAGACAGCAAATAAACAGATGCGGTATAAAGACCATAAACAGCACCACTATCTCCTGTATCTAATCCCAGACCACCATTTATGGAGTCTAGCAAGAATAAAAGAAGAATGGCACGCATACCGTAGTAGCTGAATCGCTCCCACATCTCTGTAAAAAACAGGACATAAAGTCCCATCGGTTGCCCGAAAAGAGTTTTCTCGTTTGAATTCATATAAAATAGGCTTAGTTTTTTAGTTTGTATTTGGTCAAAAATAGTAAAAAATATATCGATATTAACTTAGCCATCCGTCAAACCTATCGACAGCAGATGATTAGACCATATTATAATGGCTTCAAAATATTAAAACACAAAAACACCAAGATAACTAATTCATTAGTTTGTAAACTAATGAATTAGTTCTATCTTCGAATATCGATATAAAAAAACACGTGAAATGGAATTAAGAGATTTAACAAAAGCGGAAGAAGAAATAATGCAGGAACTCTGGACACTAGAGAAGGCCTTTGTAAAAGACATTATAGAAAGGTTACCCACTCCAAAACCTGCTTATAACACGGTATCTACCATTGTAAGGATTCTTGAGCAAAAGGGTTTTGTGGACCATGTAGCCTACGGAAAAACTTATGAATATTTTCCATTGGTAAGTAAAAACCAATACCGAAAATTTGCGTCTAATAAACTCATGTCGAGTTATTTTAATGGCAGTGTAGGTCAAATGGTGTCTTATTTTGTGGAAGAACAAAAAATTGACATTAAAGAGGCGGATGCCATCATGAAATTGATTGAAAAGATGAAAGATTAGATGACTTGACAGTAATAACCAGGCATTTCATTATAAAAAATGCCTCACACTGAAATAATACTAAACTCATGAACTGGATTAATTATCTCCTTCAGGTAAATTTATACCTTATTATCACCTTCGCATTCTATTGGTTTGTACTTAGAAAAGAAACCTTTTATAATGCCAATAGAGCTTACCTGATGATGGCTTCCATTTTATCGTTTGGAGTACCTTTCTTACAAATGGGCATCATTCAATCATGGTCATTGACAGAACAAGTCTCCACCGCAGTGGCTGTCATTCCATTACAAGAGTTTACCATTGACAACCTTTCAGAAAGCCCTACATGGAACTGGAATTTACTATTGGCTAGTATTTATTTCTTCGGATTTGGCTTTGGTTTATTGCGTTTTAGTATTGGTCTTTTTAAGCTTCAGCAGCTTTTCCGCATTAAGAATCTAGAAGGACAGGCCTTCTCTGTTTTTGGAAAGATATTTATTGATAAGAACTTAGAAAACTACCAAACCATAAAAAATCATGAAGAGGTGCACAGCAGGGCATATCACTCTTTGGATGTCTTCTGGTTTGAGCTTTTAGGGGTGATTTGCTGGTTTAATCCAGTAGCTCATTTCATGCAAAAAGAAATTAAGCTGGTACACGAGTATTTGGCAGATGAACAAGCTGCTCAAATATTAGGCTCTAAAAAAGCCTATGCACAGATTCTGGTGGGTTCTCATTTTAAAACCAATACGAATGTACTTATTAATAACTTTTTTAATCAGTCTATCTTAAAAACGCGACTACAAATGCTCACTAAAGAAAAGTCGAGGACAACGGCTTTACTTAAGTACGGGTTAATTGCACCCTTATTTATGGGTATGATGGTTTTGGCTGCTGCCTGCGTAGATAACGACTCAGAACTTCAGCCTACCACCGCAGGTGAAATATTCACAGCGGTAGAAGAAAATCCCGAGTTCCCTGGTGGAGTCAGTGAACTTTACAAGTTTATTAATTCTGAAATTCGGTACCCGGCCGCGGCACAAAGGGCCAAAGTTGAAGGACGAGTTTTTGTAAAGTTCGTAGTAAGAAAAGATGGGTCGATTGGAGACTATTCGATACTTAAGGGTTTAGGTTACGGCACAGATGAAGAGGTACTAAGAATACTGGATACGATGCCAACATGGAAGCCTGGGTTCCAAAGCGGGAAGCCAGTAAATGTTTACTTCACCATGCCCATATTCTTTCAATTAGAATCTGAATAGCAGAAATTATCCTTATTAAACACACCCGTTAACATCAAAAAAAGAGCCCAATACTTGCAAAGTGTTAGGCTCTTTTGCTTTGGCACAGATAATTTTCGGCAGCTCACCGCTACTTTCTAAAGAATTCAAGCAACTTTTGAAAAAGATAAAATGTCCTTACCCAAACACTTAAAAATGAAAAAACTTCTCCTTCTAATCTTTTGCATTTCCTACTTTAACAGCATGTCACAAAAGACAGATTATTTCTATCAAATTCCAGATGCTCCAGAAAGCTATTCTAGCAGTCACCTCTTAGCTCGAATGATTGATGGCCTTGGCTTTAGATATTATTGGGCCACCTTTGGACTAGAGCAAAAAGATTTAGAATATAGCCCAGATGGCGACAAGAGAAGAAGTACCCTAGAAACTCTAAATCACATATATGATTTAACAGATATGACTAGAAACGCCATATTGGGTGTTCCTACTAATTCCTCAAAGCGTATAACGCCAAATAACTTTGGAGAATTAAGAATTAAAACACTCTTCAAACTAGAAGAAGCCTCAAAATATTTAAGAGGACATGAACTAGACCCTGAAAATCAAAAGTTAGTTTTTGAAAGTGCCAAAGGTAATTCTGAAAGCCCATTTTGGAATATCATTAATGGCCCTATAGAAGATGCCCTCTGGCATATAGGACAAGTAGTAAGCTTTAGAAGAACGTCAGGAAACCCACTCCCATCAGGAATAGATGTACTAAGAGGAACTAAAAAAGACTAAATACATTCTTCAAAATCTACCGATATGCTGAAAATCATAAGTCTTAACGACGAAAACAAACATCATTTCAAAGACCTGAATGTGGCTTGGTTAGAAAAGTATTTCTACTTAGAGCCTTCAGATATCACTCAGCTCAATAATCCTGAAACCGAAATTTTGGAAAAGGGCGGTTACGTCTTTTTAGCCAGCTATCAAGACAAAATAGCTGGTACGGTTTCTTTATTAAGAATCAACGACACCACCTACGAGTTAGGTAAAATGGCGGTTTATGAAAGTTTCCAAGGAAAAGGAATTGGAAAACAATTGCTTTTACATGCCATCACTCATGCGGAGATTTTAAGAGCACAAAAACTTATTATTTATACCAATTCTATCTTAAAGTCTGCTATTTCTCTTTATATAAAAGCAGGCTTTGAGCAGGTGGATTTAGGCAACAGCCAGTATGCTAGGTCCGATATTAAAATGCAGAAATTCCTTTAAGTTTTAAATACTTATTCTGAATCTTTGTGATCAAATTTAAATGGGTTCCTTTTTAGAAATATGTACGCTAGCATTACGCCTTTCGACCTTAAGCCTGGTCAATACCTCCAACTGGACTTTACCAAAGAAAACAAAGCATTAGAAACGATAAACTTTGAAGATATAGAAGCCTTTAATACATACGTTTCTGACAAATTAAAGCAAGCTAATGTTAAAGTAGGCCTCGGTGGCTGGTTGGAAAACAGAGTGGTCTATAATCAAAAAAGTCACTTTCAAGGTGACAAACAGCGTTCACATCATTTAGGTGTCGATATCTGGATGGATGCTTATACCCCTCTTTTTTGCCCAGAAAACTGTACTATTCACAGCTTCAAAAACAATGCTCAAAATGGTGATTATGGTCCTACCATTATTTTAAGGTCTATGGCTACTAAAACCTTCTACCTTTTTGGGCATCTTTCCTTAGCATCCTTAGAAGGCCTAAAAAACCGAAAAGTGATAAGAAAAGGAGAGCATTTTGCAGAAGTTGGCTCTTTTCCAGAAAACGGCAACTGGCCGCCGCACGTACACTTTCAGGTGATGAATACCATGGAAGGTCAGGTGGGAGATTTCCCAGGGGTGTGTTCAGAAAGTGATTTAGAACACTATAAATCCGTTTGTCTTAATCCTTATCCCTTTTTAGGACTAGATTTATAATTAGTTTTCATTATTCTATCAGCTATGCTCGGGCTGATCCTATTGATTAGTCTGAGCAGTTTTACTTTGCCAACGCTAATCTCGTAATTATCGTTTTCAAAACTCTTGAAAAATGTATTTACCAAAGACTCTGGCGAAATCTTCCCTGTCCCTCTCCCAGCAGTCATTTGTGTGTCTACAAGTGGTGGAATTAGTTCAAAAAGCTTTGTCTTCCTTAATTGATATCGAAACGATAGACTAAAAATATGTAAACCCGCCTTTGAAGCACAGTAAACTGCAGCATTTGCCTTTGGCACAATCCCCAAGACTGAACTTACATTTACAATAGCAGAGTTTTCATTCGACTCTAATACTGGCAACAAAGCTGTAATCAGATGGATAGGCGTTAAAAGATTGATACGAAACTCTTCTTCAATCTTGCTTGGCAGATCACTTTCTTCTAAAAAACTATAGTTATGTTGTATCCCAGCATTATTGACTAAGATATTTAAGTCCGGATGCTCTCTCTTCATAAAAGTGACTAAGGCTGCCATCGCTTCAAGCTGAGTTAAATCAGATTGATAAATTATAAGCTTAGGATGCTCCTTTTGTACACTTTTTAAGCCGTCTAAATTCCTAGCTACTATGATGACTTCATTCTCTAAAGCCAAAAACTTTTGAGCCATGGCTAGACCAATTCCTTTACTACCACCCGTTATTAGAACCTTGTTTTTACTTAGCTTCATTTTCTTCAAAATTTTTAAACCCATTTTCAAGACCCATGATTATATCATTTAATACAATATAAGGTTTACCAAAAAGACTGGTATCTCTAAGATGTTCCATGAAATAATAGTAGTCGTTTAGCTCCGCAGACTCTATAATGATGAAATCGGAGGTTTCGGCATGAAACGCTTCACTATCAAAAAAACGAACATGTAGCGTTTTGCTAAATTTATTTAGCAAAGGAGCTATTTCCTTTTCAACTACGTCTGCTCGTTCTTCTCGGGTAAGGCTAAGCCAAAGATGAGTGGCTCTGTATAAAATCAGAATGGTAAATGTCTTTTTCATGCTGCAATATCGAGTCTTGATATTTGCTGCACATTTACATATGTAAAGAAATCACCGCTTTCGCCTAATTCTACTTAACTGAGTGGGGGTAATACCTAAATACGAGGCAATATGATATTGAGGAATTTGTTGTTCTAAATGGGAAAATTGCTTTTGGAAAATAACGTATCTTTCATCAGCATCTAAGAGTACAATTTCAACCTCACGCTGCTCTTTTTGAACAAAAAAATACTCCGCCAGCTTTCTCGACATCCTTTCTAAGTCAGGGTGATTATCGTACAAATCTGTCAGTTTAGTATAATCTGCTACCCAAATCTCACAATCTGTTAGTGCTTCCTGAATAATTTGATTTGGCTGGCCAGAAATAAAAGAAGCGTAACCGCCAATAAAACAGGGTTCTTGAAAAAAGTGTTTGTTATATTCTTTACCGTCTGCAGTTCTATAAAATGCTCGTAGAATTCCAGATTTCAGAAATCCCATTTCTCTGGCATAAACGCCTGCTTCAATGAAAACCTCTCCTTTTTTCAAATGCTTCTGCTTAAAAAGTTTTTCAAACGCCTTTTGGGTCTCAGCAGATATAGGCGAGATATGATGAATAAACTGAAACAATGATTCTAAATCGGACATTTTGAGTTTAAATCTGCCTATTTACTAATTTAATCGATGTGAATATAATAGTTTCCAAATATTAATTATCAGAAAAACAAGATTCGGATACAAAAGTCATTCTTAGCAAATCCTTTGACATAAATATACCGTTCTTATTCTTTTACCAATTTATTCCTAAAACCAAATGTTAACTTCAATCAAATACGTCTTATTTTCAATATTCACGCTTGCCATATTGTCTTGTCAAAATGAACAAACGCAAGAAAAAAACCTTAGTCCAGAAGAAATAAAAGGACAAGAACTATTAGACAAAACCGTTGCAGCCCATGGTGGTCTTGATACTTGGAACAGCTTTGAAGGCTTATCATATAACTTACTAAATAGTGGTAAGTCGCTATATCAAATTACGCAGCTACAGGATAGACGAACATACACTAAAGCCGAAGACTTCGAAATTGGTTTTAATGGAAAAGTGGCTTGGTCTCTTCCAAACGCAGAAAAAGTACCCGGTAAATCGGCAGCCTTTTACTATAACCTAGATTTTTACTTTGTGGCTATTCCTTTTGTTTTAAAAGATAATGGTGTCCATGTATTTTACGATGGAGAAACCACCATTAATGAAAAAGCATACGAAACACTGAAAGTTACTTTTGGTTCTGAAATAGGATTAACACCAGAAGATGTTTACTATTTATACATAGACCCTAGCACTTCACTTTTAGAGATTTTGACTTATTCCGTATCATTTTTCGACAAAGAAAATGCTGGAATAAATAGTGCGAAAATTTACTCCGATTATCAGAGCATTAATGGTATTATGATGCCTGGTAGCATGCGAAATTTCACATGGAAAGATGGGGCGATGGGTGAAGAGAACACCAATTATAAACGAATATTCTCTGATTTTAAATTCCTGAAGTCTATTCCTGATACAAAAGTATTTGAAGTGCCAGAAGGAGGCGTTACGGAGAGCACATAACTAACAAATAGTGACATTATAGAAAAAGTCGAATCCATGGTTCGCCTTTTTCTATCCTGATAAATAAGCTTTTCTAGCCCTTATAAAAAATCCATTTAGAAAGTTCTTTCCACGTCACCTTTTTTCCATACATCAAAATGCCTATACGGTAAATTCTAGATGCCAACCAGGTTGTAAAAATAAAGCCACCAATTAACAAGGAAATAGAGAGTACGATTTGCCATACTGGCACCCCAAAAGGAATCCTTACCATCATTATAATAGGTGAAGTGAAAGGTACCATGGAACCCCAAAATGCCAATGGACCGTGTGGGTCTTTAATAACAAACTGAGCCATAATAAAGGCCGCAATGATGGGTAGCGTGATAGGAAGCACAAACTGCTGCGTGTCCGTTTCTCCATCTACTGCTGAACCCACAGCTCCAAAAAGTGAACTATAAAGCAAATACCCCCCTAAAAAATAGAATAAAAAAGAAACGACTATTGTTCCTATTGGCAATGCTTCAATGGCTTGCATCACATCTGGCAATGCTCCGTTAATACCAACTCCACTCTGCATTTGGGCTTCTGCTGCCTCTCTGGCTTCTGGTGGCAAATTTTGCATCTGTGCTGCACTAATTTTAGAAACCTCTTGCATTTTAGGTGCTAGCACTTTTCCTGCTACAGACATTAAGGCTATGACAAAAATAATCCAAAGCGTAAACTGGGTTAAACCCACAAGAGCCACCCCTATAATTTTACCTATCATAAGTTGAAAAGGCTTTACAGAGGAAATAATAACTTCCACTATTCTGCTGGTTTTCTCTTCCATTACGCCTCTCATCACCTGCACGCCATAAATAAAAATAGACATATAAATTAAAAAAGCAGTAATAAAACCAATGGCCGTAGCTCCACCCGAACTGCTTGTTTTCTCTTCTCCTTCTTGAATACTGATGGTTTCAGAATTAACGTTTATTTTAGAATCTTTGAGCACCGATCTTGCGATTCCAGCCTCCGAAAGTTTGATGTTTTCTATTTCCCTTTCAATACTGTTTTCTATTTTGCTTTGCAGATCCAAAGACACGCCATTTTCCGCAAAAATCTTCACACCATTTGGATGATCCATGATGTCTTCCGGAATAAAAACAAGTGCATCTGTTCCTTCATTTGCGAAATTGCTTTTGGCATCGTTTAAGTCCCTATCACTAAAAGAGAATTCATACTCTTTGGTGGTCTCTATTTTATTTATAAACAGCCCACTGTCATCTATTACTGCAATTTTCTTTAATTCAGTTCCACTAATAATCGCAAAAAATATAGCCGCATACATACCCATTATCAACACTGGTACCAAAACCGTGAGCAGTATGAAACTCTTCTTTTTAACGCGAGTTAAATATTCTCTTTCTATAATTAGTAAAATGTTTTTCATGTCTTATAAATTATGCTTTTTCACCGTTTACCGCTGCTATAAAAATGTCGTTCATTGAAGGTATCTTTTCATTAAAACCTTTCAGCTCCACTTGCTCCATAAGTGTTTTAATCATGTCGTTAGTACCCACGCCTTCATTAAGCCTCACCTGCCCTTTCATGATGCCATTCTCTCCTTCCTGTGTATTCAAAATTGAAAAGACCTGCTCATTGGCGTTTAATATTCCTTCAAATTCAATTTCAAAAGTATTCGTCTTAAAGGCTTCTTTCAATTCTGCTTTAGAGCCATCTAAAATCTTTTTAGACTTATTGATCAGAGCCACATTATCACAAAGCTCCTCCACAGACTCCATTCTATGCGTAGAAAAGATAATAGTGCTGCCATTGGCTTTTAATTCCAAAATCTCATCCTTGATAATATTGGCATTAATGGGGTCAAAACCACTGAAGGGTTCGTCTAGAATAAGTAGTTTAGGCTTATGAAGGACGGTGGCTACAAATTGAATTTTCTGCTGCATCCCCTTCGATAAATCTTCCACCGGTTTATCCCACCAAGTCTTTATATCGAATTTGATAAACCATTCTTTCAATTTCTCCATGGCTTCGGCCTTTGACAATCCTTTAAGCCTAGCCAGGTAAATCAGGTGCTCTCCTACCTTCATCTTTTTGTAAAGACCACGTTCTTCTGGCAAATAACCGATGTCATAAATGTGCTTTTGACTGAGATGCTCCCCATCTATCAAAACATCACCAGCGTCTGGTGCTGTAATTTGATTGATTATTCTAATTAAGGAGGTTTTGCCTGCTCCATTTGGCCCCAATAGACCAAAAATTATTCCTTGAGGGACAGATATACTTACATCGTCTAAAGCACGGTGGCTGGCATAATTCTTAACGATATGCCGAATTTCTAAAATATTACTCACTGAATTTTCTGATTTTTCTACTCAAAAGTAAGCAAGCTTTATCATCTAATTAATCAAATAGGATAAAAGGGTGAAATTCAATTTAATTGGGTTTATTTTAAATTATTTCTTTGATACTTCCAACCATTCCAGAAGTTCGCGGGTCATCTATAAGACTTTCAACCATAAAATTTTCCATAACTACATGAAAACAGAAATACGATTAATCGGAAAAAGGCATGTAAGCCCAAGTGAAATTGTGCTTCTTAAAGCAGATGCCAATTATACTGAGGTTTCTATGGAGGATGGAGAGCAGATTATCATTTCCAAAACACTCAAGGAAATGGAGAAAACGTTTACTAAATTTTCATTTTTCAGAACACACAAATCTTATATGGTAAACTTAGACCATATATCCAGCATTCAATTGAATGGGGGCGTAAAAATGGTTAGACTTATAAATAACCTAAACGCGGAGATAAGCAGAAGAAGAAAAGATGCCTTCTTAGACGCGGTTCGTTCAAGAGCTTAAATCTTTAAACTACTCGATCCTTAAAAAGCAAAAAGAGAGTGACCATTTGGCCACTCTCTTTTGCTTTATATCCATATGGGAATATTATCTGTTCTCAATATCCACAAAGGCTCTTTCTTTTTCTCCCGTGTATATTTGACGTGGGCGACCAATAGGCTCACCGTTTTCACGTAATTCTTTCCACTGGGCAATCCAACCTGGAAGACGACCAATAGCAAACATCACGGTAAACATGTTGGTAGGGATTCCTAAGGCTCTGTAAATAATTCCAGAATAGAAATCTACATTTGGATAAAGCTTTCTAGAGATGAAATATTCATCATTAAGAGCCGCTTCCTCCAAACCTCTCGCTATTTCTAAAATAGGATCATCAATTCCTAAAGCTTCTAAAACTTCATCCGCAGCCTTTTTGATAATTCTTGCTCTTGGGTCAAAGTTTTTATATACTCTGTGACCAAAACCCATCAATCTAAACGGGTCGTTTTTATCTTTAGCTTTATTCAGATACTTCTCAACTCCCCCACCATCTTCTTTAATGGATTCTAACATCTCAATCACCGCTTGGTTTGCACCGCCATGAAGAGGTCCCCAAAGTGCTGAAATACCAGCAGAAATAGAAGAATATAAATTCGCTTGAGAAGAACCTACCAATCTTACTGTAGAAGTAGAGCAATTTTGCTCGTGGTCTGCATGAAGAATCAATAGTTTGTTCAATGCACTCGATACAATCGGATTTACCGTGTAATCTTCCACTGGAAGTCCAAACATCATTTGAAGGAAGTTTGAGCAATAATCCAGTTTATTCTTTGGGTAATTGATAGGATGCCCCTGAGACTTTTTATAACACCAAGTAGCCAAAGTTGGCATTTTCGCCATTAATCTAATAATATGAAGGTCTATATCCTTTTCAGTGTCTTTATTATAAGACTCTGGATAAAAACCACTCATGGCACTTACCAATGAAGACATAACACCCATAGGGTGTGCATTCACAGGAAAACCATCAAATATTTTTCTCATGTCCTCATTCACCATGGTATGGCGAGTGATGTCATTTACAAACTTATCGTATTGTGCTTTATTTGGTAATTCACCGTATATCAATAAATAAGAAACTCCTAAGAAATCAGCCTTATCTGCCAACTCTTCAATAGAATATCCTCTATATCTTAAGATACCTTTTTCACCATCTAAAAAAGTAATGGCAGAAGTGGTAGCTCCCGTGTTTTTATAACCTGGGTCGATAGTAATATATCCAGATTGTCCTCTTAATTTCGAAATGTCAATAGCACTCTCTTCTTCAGTACCAGTATATATTGGAAATTCGTATTCTTTGCCTCCTAGTGTCAGCTTAGCAGTTTCGGCCATTATGGGTTTCTCTTTATAAAATAATGAATTCGATAATCTTTAAATCAGGCTGCGAATTTAGTGAAAAAACACTATAATTTGAAGCCAAAACAAAATTTGTATTACATAAATAATAGATTTTTAGGACAAAAAAAGGAAGACTACAGCAGATATTTAGGAAACCTCTATAAATCCTTTAAATTCCTTAATATTTACAAATCTACTTCCGATATAGTTCGTTTGCGGCGGATTCATATTTATCGTCTTTTATCCATTGAGGAGCTGTTTTTTTATTAGCAATTAACCTCGCTGCAAAAGCATAAGCTTGACAAAATTTTGTGCAATAAGCAAAGTCCAAACTTTCAGCTTCATCGGCTTCCTTATGATAATATTTGGCAATTTCATCGTCAAAAGAAGTAAACCCTGGAGAAAAAGAAGGAGCGGGTATACCCTTTGCCGCTAATCTTACATTATCAGACCTATCAAAAAGGCCTAATTCAGGTGTAGGGTCATCAATAAGCGATAAACCCAAGGCCTCCACGGCTGTGTTGATTTCAGCTTCGGCACCCGTTCTAGCGATACCTATTCCTGTAATCTTTGTTTTATCATTATATCCTGCACCATCAATGTTTAAATTGAAAACACATTGATTTAATGGCACCAATGGGTTCTCAACATAATAACCACTTCCCCTTAATCCTATTTCTTCTCCTGTATAAGCAATAAACAAAACCGAGCGTTTTGCAGGCTTAGTAGCCAAACTCTGAGCTGCGGATAACAAACCCGCTACACCTATGGCATTGTCTCTAGCTCCATTGAAAATCCAATCGTCCGGTAAATCCTCCCCTTCGTGAAAGCCTATATGGTCGTAATGGGCCGTAAGAACCACATATTCCTTTTTCAATTCGGGGTCTGAGCCTTCTACTAATCCTATAACATTTTGGCTAGAAGCCGACTTCTTAATGATGGCATCCGTATTAATGTCTATCAAGTCTACTACACTCTTTGATATTTTCTTTGCAGTTTCTGCTGAAATCAAAAACCTTGTAAACTCATTGCTATCTTCTTCTTTTAAACTAATGCTACCGTCTCCAAAGTTTTGAACCAAAACTCCCCATGGTATTGGGGCATTAAAGATCTCAATGAGAGCCACTGCTCCTTTTTCTTTGGCTATTTTCTCCTTTCTTTTAGATGCAGCCATCATCTCTCTAAAGCCTTTCGTTTCGGGTGTTCCTATCTGCACAACCACAACCTTACCTTTAACGTCCACATCCTTATAATCATCATAACTGCCATCTTCAGCAACCCAGCCATAGCCTAAATGTTCCTTTTCAAGACCTTTTTGATGAATTCCTCCACCGTTCATTAAGAGAAAATCTTCACTGGCTCTTAAGACCGAAGCACCTGCTTTAATTTCCGCAGTTTCTGGCTGATAGGTCATCTCAAATGGTACAGTCTGATAAAAAGAGCCTGCATTGATGGCCGACATGCCATAGCTTCTGAATTCTTCTGCAATATATCTGGCAGCTGAATTGTTTCCTGCATGTCCTGTTTTTCTCCCCATGAGCTCATCGGAAGCTAAAAATCTAATGTGTTTTTCTACAAGAGAAGATTGTAGTTTAGACTCGGGTACCTTTTTGAATTTCTGGCCATAAGCCAATCCGCTAAAAAGGCATAGCGATAAAAGAATTACGCTTTTTTTCATGATTATAATGACCTCATTTGGTGGCCAACTTTTTTAATTTCCAAATTATTTCTTCCAGACCATTGCTTTTTATCTCTAAAGTAGTTGCCATAAGCATTCCCAGTTTTCCTTCTGGAAAGCCATCTTTTCTCATAAACCACTCTAAATAAGACACTGGTAAATCTGCAATCAAAACACCCTTATATTTACCAAAAGGCATTCTCATCTTTACTATTTCTAATAATAGTTTCTTGTCAAACTGGGGTTGGTTGTATGGTTCCATTCCTAAATTTCATATGGCTAAATGATCCTAAAATAATGAAAAACAATTATCAGTTGGACTTCCAGAGAAATCAGACTCATAATTGTTTTTATAAATATAGCCAAGAAGAAATATTTCCTCTTTAGTTATGCTGTACGTAATGGTCCCATTTTGCAATAAGCTCCACCAAATCGTCCGGTAATTCTGAATCAAACTGCATCCATTCACCAGACTCAGGATGTTTAAATCCAAGAGATTTGGCATGTAGTGCCTGACGTGGCATTATTTTCATGCAATTGTCTACAAACTGCTTATACTTGGTAAACATATTCCCTCTCAAGGGCTTATCGCCACCGTAAGTCACGTCACCAAAAAGCGGATGACCTATAAATTTCATATGAGCTCTAATTTGATGCGTACGCCCCGTTTCTAGGTTACATTTAATCAAACTCACATATCTCATTCTTCTTATCACCTCATAATGCGTGATAGCCACCCTTCCGTGATCACCCTCTGGAAAGACTTCAGAAATTCTTCTGTCTTTAAAACCTCTACCCAGATTAGCATTTATCGTTCCTTTATCTTCTTCTGGTTCTCCCCACACCATACAGTAGTAGGTTCGTTCTGTACTATGGTCGGCAAACTGCTTCGCCAAATATTGCATGGCATATTCTGTCTTAGCAATCACCAATAGGCCTGTTGTTCCTTTATCAATCCTATGAACCAAACCTGGTCTAATGACACCGTTTTTGGAAGTTGGTAAGTTATCAAAATGATAAACCAAAGCGTTTACCAGTGTACCATCCCAATTGTTATAACCAGGGTGAACCACCATATCCGCATCTTTATTGACAATTAAAAGGCTGTCATCCTCATAAGTAATATTTAGAGGAATGTTTTCTGGCAATACCTCTGAAGGTTCTTTAGGTGGTTTTGCCAAGGAAATAATAACATTGTCGCCGGGTTTAATTTTATAACTGGCTTTTACAATGTTACCATTAACTTTTATAGACTCGCTATCAATAGCGTGCTGTATCTTAGTTCTAGAGCTATTGGTATGGTGCCCAATAAATTTATCAACCCTCATTGGCATCTGCCCTGGGTCTGCGGTTAGATTGAGATGTTCGAACAACTCATCGTCTTCCTGATCGTCTTCTATATGTATGTCTTCCAAAAAGCTTTAATTTTAGGTCGCAAGTTACCGCTTTAAAATTGGTTTTTGAAAAACACATTCTTAGTCCTACGCCATTACAAAAAATTGAAAGCTCTCTTTTTACGGAAAAGGGTCTTGAAGTTTGGGTAAAAAGGGATGAATTATGCCATCCTGAGCTCTCTGGCAACAAATATAGAAAACTGAAATACAACCTCTTAGCCGCTAGAAAACAAAAAAAAGATACCTTAATAAGTTTTGGCGGAGCATATTCCAATCACATTTATGCATTAGCTGCCGCTGCCAAACTTTTCAATTTTAAGTCGGAAGCTGTCATAAGAGGTGACGAATTGAATGAAAATTCTAGCCCAACTTTATCTTTCGCCACTAAATCAGGCATGAAACTGCATTTTGTCACCAGAACGGCTTATAAGGATAAAGATGAGTTAATGGAGAAATTCATATCCCTAAATCACTTTTTCTTACCCGAAGGGGGCAGTAATGCTTTGGCATTACCGGGCTGCTCAGAAATATTGGACGAAGTTTTAACAGAAATAGAACCTACACATTTTTGTTTGGCCGCTGGCACCGGAGGCACAGCCGCTGGCGTTCTCACCAACGAAACTTATAAAGGCCATATCTACGGTTTTCCTGTTCTTAAAAATGGTGGTTTCCTAAAAACCGACATTGAAAACCTGTTAGGTAAGCATCCAGAAAATTTAAGCTTTTTCGAGTCGTATCATTTTGGTGGCTACGGAAAGCACACCCCCGTTCTACTAGAATTCATCAAGGACTTTGAATCTAAATTCCATATCCAACTTGAACAAGTATACACCGCCAAGTTATGCTTCGGTGTTTTTGACATGATAGCAAAGGGACATTTCAAGAAAGGTTCTAAAATAGTCATATATCATTCTGGGGGGCTTCAAGGTAGGTTAACTAGCTTATAAAATATCTAGCGTCATAGAGCATTAAAACTTTCATATTAAGCCTAGTAGTTGCTTAGTAATGCTATGTTTGCTTACGATATATTGGATATTTTTATTATTTTCGCTAGAACATAAATACCATATTGAAAACTTTTTAACATGAACAAAATCTACATAGCCATACTATTTTTACTAGGTCCATTTTGGGCGTTTAGCCAAAATAGCAATGCCGCCTATTTTATGGATAAAGTAAACTCTGCTTCCACCGGCTCCAGAATAGACGTCAATGCAGAGGGAGATACCATCTTAGTTTCAGAATACCATACTAGAAATGTAAAACTAAATAGTTCACAATCTTTTGAGAGATACTATATGGGAACACCCTATTTAAACAATGGCTGGTATATGGGTAAGGTTGTATTACCAGGCAGCGAACCGGTAGAAGGGGTTATGGCATATGATCTGGTGCGTAGTAGTGTATATTACTCAAAAAATGCCAATTCAAACGCAGTAGAATTGAAACCGACAGAATTTATCATTAATGGACACAGTTTCTCAAACTATAAAGATGAATTTCAAGGGGCGGGAGACTACTATTATGAAACCTTGGTTCATACCCAACCCATGCTTCTTAAACAATATGATTGTAAATATTCTGTGAGTAAATCTGACGTAGACAACGGATATGGCTCTGCTAAAGCGAATCTTTATGAAGGTGTATATGAAAAAAGAGAGAAGTACTACGTGGTGATTGGTAATAAATTAGTCCTAGTTACAAAAAGAAAGTCTTTTCTAAAATCCCTAGAAAATTTTAGCAAAGCAGCTATGCACAAGGTTACATCCGAAAAATTAAATATGAAGATAGAGAAAGATATAGTGACCCTAGTTAAACATTTAGGTGCCATTTAAGGCAATCTGCAAAGGTACAATATCACACCGAATTAATTAATCTTGGCGGCTTTGGTTGGGATTTCGCTCCTTAGGAGCTACTAGGCCTTTACAATCGAACTAACGATAAACCGTTCACTTTAATGGCTACAAGAAGAAGATGCTCTATAATGCATAAAGCATCTTCAGAATAATTATTTATAAAATGTATTGACTGAGGTCTTTATTCTTAATTAAACCAGAAAGTCTTTCCGTTACTTTTTCTTTATCAATCAAGATTTTAGTACCCGCTCCTATTACGTCTGGAACATCAAATAGTATCTCGTTCAGCAAATGGCTCATGACGGTTTGAAGTCTTCTGGCACCAATATTCTCTACTTCGCCATTGGCTTCAAAAGCTATTTTAGCCAATTCTTTCAATGCATCATCACTGAACTCTAAATCAACACCCTCTGACTTGAGCATAGCTACATACTGCTTAGTAAGAGCATTTTTAGGCTTTTTAAGAATCTGATAAAAGTTTTCTTCTGTTAAGGCTTCTAGCTCTACTCTTATAGGAAAACGCCCTTGAAACTCTGGAATAAGATCAGATGGTTTAGAAACATGAAAAGCTCCGGCTGCAATAAATAGGATATGGTCTGTATTTATAGAACCATGTTTTGTATTAACCGTAGAGCCCTCCACTATCGGTAGCATGTCTCTCTGTACTCCTTCTCTACTCACATCTGGGCCACTTTTACCACCTCCAGAGGCTATCTTATCTATCTCGTCAATAAATATCATCCCAAGGTTCTCCGCCTTCCAGATGGCCTCTTCTTTAACCTCATCCATATCAATGAGTTTGGCTGATTCTTCTTCAAGCAAGATTTTGCGAGCATCTGCAATAGGCAGTTTACGCTTCTTATTCTTTTTAGGCATCATGCCACCGATCATCTCCTGGATATTCATCATGGAAACGTCGTCAATAGGGCCACCCATTACGCCTATGGAAGAACCACCGCTGTTTTGTACGTTTATTTCTATTTTCCTTTCGTCTAGCTCTCCTCTTTTAAGTTTGCCGCGGAAAGATTCTCTGGTTTTTTCATTCAACTCCTCATCTTTGGATTGTGGCACACCATCCGGAATACCAACAAGACTTTTCTTTGACATGGGCGGAATCAAAATATCTAAAATCAACTCTTCTACCGTCTCCGCTGCCTTAATTTTGACTTCTTCTTTTTTAGCGATTTTCACCATGTTAACCGACTGTTCCACCAGGTCTCTTACCATGCTTTCTACATCCCTTCCTACATAACCTACCTCTGTAAACTTTGAGGCTTCTACTTTGGTAAAAGGGGCGTCTGCTATTTTGGCTAATCTTCTCGCTATTTCTGTTTTCCCCACTCCCGTAGAGCCAATCATCAGAATATTATTTGGAACTATTTCAGCTCTAATTTCTGCTGAGGCATTCATTCTTCTCCATCTATTTCTAAGGGCAATAGCTACATTCTTTTTTGCGTCAGTTTGACCAATTATATATTTATCTAGCTCTTCAACAATTTGTCTTGGTGTGAGGTTTTCGATGTTTTTCGACATTAAACGTAATCTTTGATTTTGCAGTCTGCAAAGCAAGTTAATCTTTCTGTTTTTGCAAACACGAGTTTGTAAAAAGAAAAAACAAAGGAATAGGATAAAATCATTCCATAAAGTAGAGAAATACTTTTAAAAGGGACTTTTCTAGTGACGAATAACGAAACGTTGTGTCAGCTTTTTCTGACCGTCTACCGCTATCGTCATAATATACAAACCATCAGGCCAAGAACTTACATCCACCTTCTTTGTATCCTGATTAAGGTCCACAACATAGGATCCTAGTTTTTTTCCTCCAATGTTAAAAACAAACATATCTGCCGTTTTTGCACTCTGAGGAATAATGTACTCTACGTTTAGTTCGGCATCCACTGGGTTTGGATAAATTTTGGCCACCGTAATGGCTTCTTTTGTTCCCGTTGGTATCATGGATGAACTTTCACAATCGCAGATGGCCACGTTCACAAATTGACCCGGAATTTCGTCTACCAAGCTTTTAATCTCGGCTTCCACCAAAGTACTTCGAGTTTTATTCTTTTTGCTTACAAAAGCGACATAATACTTCCCAACTGCATCAGGCCTGAAAGAATTACCTTTACCGACCTGGTTATTGCCGAGTTCGTCTGAATACCAAACTGTTTTGACAGACCTTTCTCCATTTTCTACTTTTAGAGCCGGCATAACCCTAGCTGGACTAAAGTATTCTACATTATTCACAAGGGCTGGCTGCTGCATGAGCTCCTCTTTACAGTTTGGGGCATTTACAATTTTAAAAGAGCGGCATTCGCCACTTAAATCCGTAGAAACCAGCGTTACATTAGGCATAAAAGCCGGAATATTATCTACCCTATAATAACCTCCACCTAGCGAGGTCACATATCCGGAGCTGGAAGACAATGGCAATAGATTTAATCTCTTTAGGAAATTGGTTAATACTGGGAAACTTAAATTAGATAAGGCGTAATAGACTTTCTCTACCACACTCCAGTTGTCATTGACCAAATGCACCACCATACTGTAACTATCTACATTACTATTACAGTACACCGAATCTACTACGATGGCTGGACCCTTACAGCTTTGCACAAGAATAGGGCAACAAGAACTAAATGTACATTTATCAACCTGTTTGGTGTATGTAAATTCTCCACCTTGTTTGATACTTAAGGAACTATCAGGATTTATTTCTGCAATTGATGGATTGGTAAGTTCATTTATAGCGGCAAAATTACCCGCCGCATCTTTATAATACCAAGTAAGCCCAGCGTAATTGGCTAGTGTAACCCGGTAAACTTCGTCCTTTTTAATTTCTATTGGTACCGATACACAGCTGGTAGCCGAAATAGCATTCGAGGCATCTTGAGTGGGAAGCTGCTGGCCGTAAAGTATGACGTAGTCATTGGCCTTTGAAATATAGGAGGTCAAATAAGATAGTCCTTGCTGTTTTACACGAGCTCTTATCACCAGTTTGGGCTGTTGCCCTGGCTTTAAAGTGCCTATATTCCAAACGTTTCCTACGGGTGAAAATGCACCGAAATCAGCAAAGAAATAGACAATTTCTAAGGAAGAAGAAAAAAACTGTTTTAGCTCTAGATTAATACTTGCCTGCCCACCATTATTCTGAACTATGGTGGTAAATGTAATGATATCACCGATTGCAGGGGAGGGGTTATCTACTCCTTGAATCACCTCTATCTGCGTATAATCTAGCTTTTCTGCAAAGTTTATGTGAGATAAATGAATGGATTGATCGGTGTAACAAATAGAGCTGCCATTATAAAGTCTAATCTTGTAGGCGATATCTTGATTTGGATTTTTTAATCCTTTAATCTCTACTTTCGCTTGACCTGGAGCCAAGGCAGATGATTGGGAGAAATCGAAAGGAATGGTGTTGTTTTGTAGGATTTCGTAGTGCGTAGCGTTTTCAATACCGCTTATAATAATCTTACCATCATTGGTTTTGGAATTAGTTACATTTTTACCTCCAACGGTATAGGTTGGAACCGTGCAATTTTTTACCAGTGAATCTAAACCAGCAAAATGTGTAGCAGCAAATACAGTCGTAAAATTTAGAATCAAAAGAGCGAAGGTAAAAACGAGTTTTATCTTCTTCTTTACGGAACTCAAACCATTTGGGTTTCCTTGATTCATTTAAATAGCTGTTCTGATGAGAGAACTTATTACAGTTTTTTTGTAAGTAGTAGGCTGCCTTTTAAGAAAAAAACAAAGGTCTTTAAATTAAGCTAGCCCAGAATTACATTCTGGACTAGCTTTATAAATCATAAAATTAAATCTATCATTTTGTTCTTGTGACGGTTGCAGGCTCACAATAGCCACCTGGGCACACACAATCCTTTTCTGTCATAACGATGTTACCTGTTTGGATACATCCAAACTCATTTTCTATCTGAACAGCATAAGTAACCGGTCCGTCACCAGCTTTTGGATTCGTTAAGCTAGATGCAAAAGCACCACCATTAGCTCTAATATCGCTACCAACTTGCTCTCCTGCATTCGCTGTGGCAGTAGCCTCGTCGAAAATAGTTCCTACATGCCATAGTAATTTATCAGAATCACGATACTCCGTAATGTAAAGTCTTGCATCATTTTGAGGTGCATCTCCAATACAAAGAGCGTTTACAGCTATCAAATCAACTTCTGGCTTAGGATTAATAATGACACGAAGGTCTTCCTGAGGTCCTGTACACGTTAATGTAGTAGTAGCATCTGGAGCTAAATAATCCCAAGCTTCCCATACTAGACCATAACTAGAACCAGCATCTGTAGAAGATGGCGTTGGAGAAGTTGAACCGTCATCTGTAAAGCCCGGATAAGTCCAGTGTACATAAGTGGCAGATGGCGATGTGGTACTTGCCGCTGATTGGGTCAAATGATTATCCAGCGTAACGGTGGTCTCGTCTAGACAGTAAATAGGATCCGTAAAGGACGGTCGATCAGGCGTATCTTTAATATATACGACGAGCTCGGCATTATAGGATTCACAGCTGGTGGTACCTAATGTTTGGGTCACATAGAACCTTAAAGTATCCACAGCAGATGCGTCTGGCGTAGGTATAGCAGGGTCGGCAACCGTATTTCCAGCACCTGTAGCAAGCGTATCACTGTACCATTTTAAGGTATACCCTCCACTCAGCGGCGTAGCATCTAAAGGTGCTAAACCCGTGGCTCCTTCACAATATGCCAAATCTTGGACAAGTGGTGGCTCTGGAAGTGCATTGATATTCACTACGAAAGAATCTGGATAAGACTGACATCCATTAGCATCCGTTTGTGTGACGTAATATGGACCCCATTGAGTAGCTACAGAAGAATCTGGTTTTGGCCATAAGTTATCTGTTAAGAATGCGGTTCCTCCTTTCGTTTGATACCATCTTAAATACCCCCCTGTAGAATCTACTACGTGCTCTATCAATTCCGCAATTTGCTCATATTGACAATACGTGCTATCCTTCATGGTAGGCTCTATAGGAAGTGGATTGACCACCATAGCCACCGTATCTGTTTTTGCACAATATGTATCTACAGAACCTGAAGTGAATGGACTTGTAAAAGTTTGAGAAACTTGAACGATATAATCTCCCGAGTTTTGAATTGGATCTGCGTCTAATAAACCAACACTATCACCAACGGCGGTAAATCGAGTTGAATCCGTTCTAAACCACCAATTAAAATCGTAGTTACCACCAGGGTATGCGGTCATATTGGTTACCGTTAATTCTATCTGCTCTTCTTCACAAATAGGTGTATTAGAAGAAGCAATAGGCTTCTCGATGTCTGTAATAACAAACTCAAAAGTAGTAGAATCAATACATGTTTTATGTAAATCATCATATGCTTTAATCTGGTAATGGTAGGTACCTGCAGTTTGAGGTAATACCGATAAATCCAAGGTTAAAGAAGTTTGACCTGTAAGGCTATCCGTTGTTGGGTTGCTTGTTCCGTTGGCGTTTAACCATTGGTATACCACATTTCCTCTATCAGAATCATAGGCTGTTGCTGTATCTTGAGCAATTACAGTAGGCAATGTTTCATTTAAACATATAGCTGCAGGAGGAATTGGCATTAATTCAGGCCTTTTACCCTGTACGATATTAATAGGGCAACATCCTGTGGCATCACAACTTGGTCCTTTAGGATTATCAAATACGAAATTATAAGTTCCGATAGATAGGATGGTTAGTGAGCCATCTCCATTTAAAGTATACTCACCAGGCACAGAGGCTGTTATATCCCCATTGTTTTTTTGCCAAGTGATTCCAGTATAAGAATTCCTATTTAGCTTGAAATCGAAAGAATCTCCAGTACACCAGTCCCAAGGTGTAGCTATACAAACGGAGCTTTCATCATCTTCATCTTCAAAAACGGTACCACCGTCATCATCTAAAGGCACCGAGTCCAACTCATCTTCTGTACCCGTAGTGCTTTTAACTTCCGAAGAGAATTGGAAAACCCCTCTTTCAGAAACCACATAGCTTAACTGTAAGGTTAAAGTTGCTCCAGCAGCTACAGTTCCTACGCTCCATTCCATGGTAGTCTCATTAAATGTTCCATTGGCCATAGAAGCTGAACCAGCTACAAAAGTTAATCCGACAGCTGGTGTATAAACCGCAATTTCAACGCCTGTGGCATCCACAGTATTTACACCCGCATTGGTATCATTATTTGTTACCGTTACGGTTACAGTCACTGTCTGACCTATTGTGGCGGCATCACCACTTTTAATTACCGTCACTTCCAAATCTGTGTATTCTGGCTTTTTAGACCAGTTTACTCTTGGTAAAACTATGGTAGAATCGGAATAACAGCTGTTATCCGGCATTTGAACCCTCACCGTATACTGGTCTCCTCCAACTCCCGCTGGGTTAGCAAGGCCAGTGGCAATATACCTACCAAGGGTATTGGTTTCCAAGGCAGCAGCTAAGGCACCATAAGTACCTGTAGGTGCTGCTCCAGAATAAGTGGAGCCAGCGGTGTAGTTAACGAAATAACTGTTGTCGGGAACTCCAGACAATACTAGCTTTGCATTACCAGTACCTTCTGTAGATTCGTCGATGGATTGTACGGTATATTCAATTTTTTCAGCACACTCAGATTGGGCAAAAGCGGTATTCGCAAGTAAAAACAAGCAAGCTGATAAAAGAATGAATCCAAACCGTCCAAGCCCTTTCATGGCGAGCTTTTTTTTGTTTTTAATCAATAATTCCATTTCATTCGAATTAAAAAAGTTTAAAATTTATTTTATACATGGGGGGTTTCTGTAAACCTTTTAAAAAGTGTGTGAGTGTGCTTAAATCATTGCTGATGTAAATTTTTTCCAAATTATTTTACTCTATTTATGGTGGCTGGTTCGCAAAACGGCAAACAATCTTCGCACTGTCTTTCAAACTCCACCGTTTGGTCAATAGGACATCCATCGGTACTTATAATCCTTACGGTGTAATAAGTCGTCACTCCAGATGGGTTATTAATCGTTTCGTACATTCTGCCATTGGTAGGTATTAATGTTGGTGTAGCAGGAATAGCAGAAGCCGCATTGAATGTGGTGCCTTCGCTAAATGAGTACATTTCTCCTTCTCTAAATCCTGACGCTATCAATATTCCATTATTTAATGCTACCTCCCCTACACAAGTACTGTTCACAGGAAGTACCTCCGCATTGGAAGCCTCCCTAATTTCTGCAAGTGCCATGCTTCTATCAAAACTCACACAGTTACTTGCTGATGTACAATTCGCAAAATAATGCGAGGTGGCCACCAATGATTTAGTCTCAAATGTTGTGCCAAGTCCTACAACATTATTAGAAAACTGATTATCAAACCATGTAGTAACACCAGAACATCCTGAAGCAGTGAGAGTTAGCACCCCTGGACCGCATTGAAATGCATCTGTAACTGTTGGGGCTTCTGGGGCTGGATTAACTAAAACATCTACAGAATCCGTGTTTTGGCACGCATTCCCATCCGTTACAAGCACCGAATAGTAACCATTATGAATAGGTGCTCCTTTAGCTATATTTGGATTTTGGCTAGCGGATGTAAAGCTATTTGGGCCAGTCCAATCGTAAGAAACACCTCCAGAAGCTGTTAAATGGATGGTATCACCTTCACAATATTCTCCACCTGAAAGGGTAATTACCGGAAGAGGGTTAACGGTAACCAGTATAGTCTCATCTGTAGTACAACCATTAGAATCTGTGGCTGTTACCATATAAGTAGTTGTACTTAGTGGAGAAACAGAATTAGATGATCCGTTTGGCAATCCATTATCCCAAGTAAAGGTAATGGGTGCATCTCCCCCTGTGCTGCTAGCCCATAAAAAAGCCGTAGCACCAACACAAATGGTGGTATCGGCAGAAACGGTTAAAGCAGGTCCTGGATGATCTTCCAATTCTACATCCGCTAGGTCTACAGGGCATTCATTATTCTCCCATCTCACCCATAAATCGTAATTTGCTGGAGCCAGATTGCTGTAAGTAACAGCACCCGAATTATCATTTACTGCAGGCTGGTAGGTTGAACCACCGTCTAGGCTAAATTCTAATTGTGTCCTTGTGCTTTCATCTGAGAAAGTAAATGTGATTTGACCATTATCTACAGTACAAGTAGGGTCTACATAGCTTACTATTGCCGCTGGGCTGGCTCTATCTTCCAAGACTACAGTACCTAAATCTACTGGGCAGCTATTATCTCCCCATTTGGCAAATATTGAATAAGTACCTGCACTTAAGGTATCAATAGACCAAGAACCCAAGGAGTCGAAAGTGACGTAAGGATAAGTGATTCCTCCATCCAAGCTCAACAGTAATGAATCTTGATAAGGTTCATTACTGAAACTAAACTGAATTTGACCATTATTTGGCACACATAGCGGATTCGTGGAAGATACTGTTACGTCTGGATATTCATTAATGGTTAAAACCGCGGGTGCAGAAGAAGCATCTGTACAGCCTACGCCATCGGCAAAAGCATTTATTCTATATTGGAACCTACCAGAAACATTGGTAGCAGGACTATAAACAGAGTCAATTTCCGCCGATATATTTTGCCACGTTACACCGTTAAATTGTTGCCACTGATAAGATATGTTACCTACGCCGTTTTCTGGATTTCCTTCTAAAACGACGGATTCACCGATACAAATTTCAAATGCACTAGGATTTACGTCAATAGAGAGTTGAGGCAACACCGCAACACTGGCTATATCTGAAGAGGCTGTTCCACATCCCGCTCCACTGGCAGTCGCTTCTATTCTATAATATAGGGTACCCACAGTTGAAGTACTAGGATAAAGCTTCTTAGCGGTAGAGTCTGCTATTGCCGTAAATGAACTGCCATCTGTAGAACTGAACCATTGATAAGTCACTGTTCCAGTTCCTGAAGTGGTATCTGCCACAATCTCCACCAAGCCATCAAGGCAGACCACGTCATCGTCTACCGCAACTTCTACCGTGAATATTGGTAAGACCTCTACAACGGCTGAAGTAGACCTCACGGTACCACAGCCAGAACCACTCGCGGTAGCTTCTACCTGATAATATTTACTTCCGACGGCAGAAGTATTCACGCTTAAAGTCGAATCTGTTTCTCCGCTAATTTCTGTAAATGTGCTATTATTAGTAGATTCAAACCATCTGTAGGTCACCGTACCGGTACCATTGGTGGTATCCGCTTTCAAGGTAACCGCTCCTCCCAAGCAAACTGTATTATTTGCCAAAACGATGTCTACTGAAAATATAGGTAAAACTCGAACCTGTGTAGAAGCAGAAGTCACTGTTCCACATCCAGAACCACTCGCTGTGGCTTGTACTTGATAATAAATTATACCTTCTGTACTTGTATTTGGAATGTAGATGGAGTCTGTAGCTCCGCTAATTGGTGTAAACGTACTATTATCGGTAGCACTTAGCCATTGATAAGTTACCGTTCCAGTTCCGTTAATGGTATCTGCTTCTAGCTTTACGACTCCACCAATACATACCACGTCATTATCCACCGAAACCTCAACATCAAAAATAGGTAAGACCGTAACCGTAGCATTATCTGACGTAGCTGTTCCACAACCAGCCCCACTAGCAGTGGCCTGTACCCTATAATATAAAGAACCTACAGCACTGGTATTAGGCGTATAAGTAGAATCTGTTTCGTTCGTAATAGGAGTAAACGTACTATTATTGGTAGATTCAAACCATTGATAAGTGATGGTGCCCGTTCCTGAAGTGGTATCTGCAAATAGCTCAACTGCTCCACCGATACAAACCGTATTGGACATTAAAGAAACCTCCACTTCAAAAACAGGTAAAACCTCTACCAGAGCAGAATTAGAAGTTACCGTTCCGCAACCAGAGCCGCTGGCAGTAGCTTCTATTCTATAATATTTAATTCCCACAGCCGATGTATTTGCGGTCAGGTTAGCATTTGTTTCTCCACTTAATGGGCTGAAAGAAATATTATCTGATGACTCAAACCATTGATAGGTGACTGTTCCTGTTCCATTTGTGGTATCAGCCACTAATTGTACTGTACCTCCTAGGCAAACCGTATTATTTGCGGAAGTAACTTCTACAGAAAAGACCGGTAAAACCTGAACTGGAACAGACGCAGACGTAACGGTTCCGCAACCAGAGCCGCTGGCGGTAGCTTGAACTTGATAATAAATGATGCCTTCGGAGCTTGTATTAGGAGTATAAATAGAATCTGTGGCTCCACTTATTGGCGTAAACGAGCTATTGTTCGTAGACATCAACCATTGATAAGTGACATTACCAGTTCCGTTAATGGTATCGGCTTCTAATTGTACAGCTCCGCCAATACAAACCACCGCATTGTCTACGATGACATCAACATCAAAAATTGGTAAAACGGTAACCGCGGCATTTTCTGATGTGACCGTACCACAACCTGCTCCACTAGCTGTCGCTTGAATTTGATAATAAATTAAACCTTCTGTAGCGGTAGATGGCCTTAATGTTAGACTTGTAGAATCTGCTATGGGTGAAAAACTAGTACCATCTGTACTACTTAACCATTGGAAAGTCACGGTACCCGAACCTGAAGTAGTGTCTGCCGACAGTAACACCTGCCCGTCTAAACAAACGATATTATCTGAAGGATTGACGTCAACCTCGAAGGCTGGAATAACCTCCACACCGACTACATTAGAACGAACCGCTCCACAACCAGGCCCACTGGCTGTGGCTTCCACCTGATAGTATTTTATACCTACTGTGGAAGTAGTCACATTTAAAGTAGCATCTGTAGCTCCAGTAATTAACCTGAAAGTACTATTATCTAAAGATTCAAACCATTTGTAAGTAATTGTTCCTAAGCCATTGCTTGTGTCTGCGGTTAAGGTTACCGTACCTCCTAAACAAACGATACCAGCATTTGAACTCACCTGTACAGAAAACACAGGTAACACTTCAACACTCACTGAAGCAGAAGTTACCGTGCCACAGCCGGCACCGCTAGCCGTAGCCTGAACCTGATAATATTTGATTCCTGTGGTCGATGTATTTGGTACATAATTTACGTTTACCGCACCAGAAATGGCTGTAAAATTAACATCGTCTGTAGACGCTAACCATTGATAGGTTATGGAACCTGTACCATTGGTGGTATCTGCCACTAATTCCACCGCCCCACCAATACATACCACAGGATTATTTACAGCGATATCAACTTCAAAAGTTGGCAAAACCCTTACATAGGCATCATCAGAAGTGGTTGTTCCACAACCTGCCCCACTAGAAGTAGCTCTTACTTGATAATATAGGGTCCCTTCTGCAGAAGTTACAGGTCTAAAAGTCTTGCCTGTAGAATCTGTGACCGCTGTAAAAGTGCTACCATTTGTACTTCTCAGCCATTGATAAGTTACCGTCCCAGTTCCTGATGTCGTATCCGCGGTTAGTACCACATCGCCATCTAAGCAAACCTCATTGCTTAATAGGCTTACATCTACATCAAAATTTGGAAGGATTTCTACTTTCACAGAATCCGATGGCGGTGCATTACAGCCATTCCCGTTATAGTCTAAGAATAATCGGTAATAATATTTACCGACACTACCAGAAGGCACAATTGTATTTCTTTCATCCCCTCCAGTTATATCTGTCCATGGAGCATTCCCAGAAGACGAAGACTGCCATTGATATGTGACTAGTCCAGCTCCTCCATTTATAGTAGGGATAAGTTCCACTACCCCACCAAGACATAGCGTGATATCATCTGTGGCTATACTAAATGTGGGGTCATCTACCACATTAAATAAAACGGCATTTGACAAGGCGTCGTTACAGTCGTAGGTTAAATCTTCAACATAAACACGATAATAAATTTGGCGAGCTATGGAGGTATTAGGAATCAATATGGAATCCTTTTCGCCCGTTAATGTAGTCCAGGTACCCGTTGTATCTGAAGCAGAATACCAAGTAAAGTCAAAGTTTCCAGAACCTCCTGTCACATGAGCCGTGATATCTGTTATACCACCTACACACACAGAATCTTCATCAATACTCACCGTTAAAGTGGGTTGGTCTTCAACCACCACTTTTATGGTATCTGTTACAGGGCAATTAGAAGAATCTCTTGCCGTAACTATATAATCTGTGGTAACACTTGGATTCACAGATACAGAGGCAGTAGCAGGTAGTCCATTATTCCATTGATAAGTATACGGAGCATTTCCACCATAAGGTGAAGCCAATAAATTGATACTTCCGCTACCGATACATTTGACTTGATCTTCGGTAACGTTTATCTGAATTGGCGGTACAATTAACTGAGTAAGTGAACTATAGATAGAGCACTTTGGGTCATCAATAGTGGCCGCAGTAGTGGCTAATCTTATTCTATATATTCTTCCACTTATAGCAGAAACAATTGGCGTTGGTAGGTTGACACTAACATTCATTGAACCAGAAGTATAAGTACCCTGAGCTACGGCTGTCACCTGATCCCATGTAGCCCCGTTGTCATCACTTTTTTCCCATTTGTAGAATTTATGTTCTTGATATGGATCTTGAACACTGGCATTTATGGTTTCATTATCCCCTCCAAGGCATGCTATGGTGGTTCCACTTAGGTTTATCAATAAAGGACATTTACTTACCTTGATATCATCCAGAATCCAGTTATTACCAAAACCTCCAGGAGCAATATTCCTAAGAGCAAAAAGTGCTGAGGTAGTGGCATTTCCTGTTTTGAAAGAAAACCCAACTTTTTGCCATTGGTTTCCGCTTACCGCTCCGGATGTAGCCTGAATTACCCCATCAATAATAAAGGCGGCATTGGGCTGAATATCAGAGTCTGGAGAAATATTCCTCATCCAAGCGGTAAAATTGTATTGCGTATTTGGACATAAATCATTTATCCTTTTTTCCACAACGATATTGGGTGTATAACCGGCGTTGATCACCATCATATAACCATTTGTATCTCCTACTGTATGATCTTCTAATAGAATATCCCACCATCCAGTGGCTTGAGTATATTGGAAAGCCTTATGGCCATTTCCATCGCAATCTGTATTATTGGTAATGGCATAAAAACCATCCCAAGGAGCATAACAGGTATAGTTGGAATAACCATACTGGGTATCTGTATAAACAGGTCCATTTTTATCTGTTCCAGATCCAAAATCTCCATTAGGGAATAAATTAGGAAATGAGGTATCATCGCAAATATTGGTATTTATACAAGAGGTACCATTATTAGGAACATCTACGTATTTTTCACCATAGCAAAATTCGTTTGCCCTAGAGACCTTGACATAATACTTCCCAGGTGTTAAATCACTTATGGTATTGGACGGTACAAGGGAAGAGACCGGCACAGACGTACCTTTTAAAGTAGCTAACCACGTAACATCATCAGATGCATTTACACCCTGAAGCTTAATGGAGCCATTGGCTGCGTAGCAATCACTGGCTGCTGTAACTTGAGTTCCCGTAAAAAATGAACTGGTGGTAGAAACAAGCGTATTACTAACATTCTTACAGATGTTTTGTGTGGCGTAATCTTTCACATAGAAGAAGTAATTACCAACCCCTAGTCCCGTAAATGTATATGAACCTCTATACCATGTAACACCATCCAAACTTGTTTGATAAGAGGTCGTAGCAGAAATATAAACCTGCCCAGTGGTTGAACCACAACTCGAAGGATTAGTAGGGATAATAACATATTGTGAATTACAGATATTATCACAATTAGTAGCCACAGTCAAATTTGTGGTCGCCGTGGCGGTACATCCGTTAGATCTTGTGGTGGTAATGGTATATGTTCCTGCATCCGAGTTTGCGGTCACTAAAAAATTAGGTGACTGACTAGCACTTGTCCAGCCCGAAGGACCTTGCCATGAATAAGAACTAACATTGGTTCCTCCACCAGTAAACTTAGCCGTAGAACCTTTGCAGTGCTGCTGCGAAACAGAAGCGGTGGCCGTAGGAACAGGCAATATTTGAATTTTAACCTCTTTCCTAGCACTGCTAGGGCAGGTAAATTCTGTACAATCAACATAATAGGATCTATCAGTCGATAGAGAAGGTGTGGTATAGGTCGCCCCAGTTCCTAAAACCGTGGTACTGGAGGTGGTACTATACCAAGAATAAATCCCGGAACATCCAGAAGCAGTAAGCGTTAGGGTTCCTGGTCCGCACCTTGTTATATCATTTGCCAATGGTGCAGGTGGAATGGTGTTCACGGATATTCTTACCGTGGCTGTAGCAGAACAGCCTTGAGGACTTGAAGTAACGGTAACAGTATATGTACCCGTCATACCAGTTGTGGCAGTGCTTCTACTAGGGTTTTGACTAGTAGATGTAAAACTAGCTGGCCCTACCCATGCGTAAGTTCCTCCACCGCCTCCTAATAAATTCAAAGTTTCGCCCACGCAAATATCCTTAATTGTAGCAGAAGCTGTAGGAACAGGAGATGGATTAACTTGAACGTTTAAAGTAGAAATGCTAGAGCAGGCATTGGCATTTACAACCTGTAAAGTATAAATTCCGTTAGCCGCCGCCGCAAGATTACTGATAATAGGATTTTGAGCAGAAGACAAAAACCCGTTAGGTCCAGCCCAAGAATAAGAAGTACCTCCACCACCGGTCAAGTTTAATGTTTGTCCCTGACATTTAGGTCCATTACTAGACATGGTAACTGTGGGTAATGCATTTACCTGAACATTTAATGAAGTAGAAGCAGCACATGAGACAGAATCCGTAACGGTATAAGTATAGGTGCCGCTATCATTCAATTGAGCATTAGCGATACTTGGATTTTGCAGATTAGAAAGACTTCCTTTAGGACCTACCCAGCTGTACTGAGCGGAACTACTGCCTGTAAAAGACACGGTAGCACCCACACAAACGGGTGAATTACTGCTGGCACTAACCGAAGGAACAGAAACCAGAACCGCAGTAGTGGCTGATGCTGTACAACCATTAGCACTAGAAACCACTACCGTATAAATTCCTGTACGTGCGGCGGTAACATTACTTATTGTGGCATTTTGCAAATTAGAGGTATAGCCATTTGGACCTGTCCAAGAATAAGAAGAACCACCCTGTGCACTAAGTAATACATTACTACCAATACATGCCGTACCACTGTTGCTAGCCTTTGGGTAAATTACATCTACATCAACCAAATGGGTGGTAGAGTCCACGCAACCATAACTGCTCACCACCTTCACAGAATAAAGCCCTTGAACCAGACTATCTGTTACATTGATATTCGGACTTTGTGCTCCACTGGTAAACCCTTTTGGGCCTTTCCAAGTGTAACTGGAAGCTGCTGTACTAGAAAGATTTAACGTACCACCTAAACATACAGGTTGATTGCTCGTGATAATAGGAGCAGGTAAAGGTCTGACTGTAACCGAAGATGTAGCCGTGGTAGTACACCCTGCTACATTTACCGTAACGCTATAAACACCTGAATGAGCGATAGTAGCATTTGGGATTGACGGTTTAGCCTGTGTTGAGCTAAAGGAATTTGGTCCAGTCCATTGATAGTTTGTCCAACCAGGCACTTCTAACTTCAAGCTGTCGGCAGTACAAATAGAGGGTATGGTGGTAATGGCGGCAGATGTACTTAAAACGTTAACATTAACGCCTGTGGTGGCTGTACAGCCTAAGGAATTACTCACCGTTACGGTATAAACTCCAGATTCCAAACTGGTTACATTTGGAAGGCTAAAATTAGCGGCTGAAGAATAGAAGGAATTTGGCCCTGACCAGTTATAACCTACTCCACCTGAAGCAGATAAGCTCATGGTGCCTCCTACACAAAGGGCGGTATCGCTAGAAACCACCAAACTTGGAAATGATAAAGTAATTTCTGTGGTGGCTGTAGCAGAGCAACCTGATGCATTGGTAACGGTAACCGAATAGATGCCTGTTTTTGCGTTGGTTATGTTATTTACATATGGATTCTGAGATGATGAGCTAAAGCTATTTGGTCCTGTCCATGCATAAGAAGTTCCTCCAGAGGCTTGCAACTGTACATTATCGTATTGGCAAGCTGGTATGGGGTCTGTAATTGAAATATTAGGCGAACTGTATAGACTTAATTCTGTGGTAGCCGTTTTAGCACATCCCCCAGCTATGGTAACGGTCACGGTGTAAATGCCTTCCCTATTTAGTCCTGCAGCAGCAATACTTGGGTTAGCAATAGACGCAGTAAAACCATTGGGGCCTGCCCATGAATAATCATCTCCCCCACTTGAGGTAAAATTTATGGTACTTCCCATACACTTTGGAGAATCATTTCCGGCGGTTGGATTATTAACCACCACATTTACAGACGTGGTGGCCGTAGCGGTACAGCCCTGAAGGTTACTTCCAGTAACCGTATAGGTACCACCATGCGAAATGGTGGCATTAGCAACGGATGGGTTTTGACTATTAGAGGTAAAGCCGTTAGGCCCTTGCCAGGTGTAATTATTAGCTCCAGAAGAGGATAAATCTAAAGTCTGACCTGCACAAATCTTATTAAAACTGGTAGCAGCCGTTACCGTCAAGCCAGAATTGATAACTACGTTAACTGCTGCCGTGGCACTGCAAGCATTGGCATTGGTTACCGTAACGCTGTAAGCACCCGCTCTGGCATAGGTGGCAAAGCTGATATTTGGATTTTGAGTAGAGGACGTAAAACTATTGGGGCCTGTCCATGCATAAGAAGAGCCACCAGAAGAAGTTAAGTAAATGGTACCTCCCGCACATGCAGGAGAATTAGATCCAACAGTGGGTGTAGGTAAACTGTTTACCGCAACGGAGATGGTAGCAGAAGCCGTACAACCTTGCGAATCTGTGCCCGTAACAGAATACGTTATATTGGCTGTAGGCGAAACGGTTTTACTACTTCCTGTACCTAGGCCGTTACTCCATGAATAGGTCACCGTTCCCACTGCATTATTTAGAGCAGCCGTTAATACCGTACTTTTTCCAGAACAAATGGTTGCATTGGAGCTTTTAGTCAAGGTACCCGACTGACGAGTAATCGTAACAGAGCCTAAACTTACGGGACATTCACTATTATCCCACCTTGCCCAAACATTGTATGTGGCTGGTCCTAACCCAGTGATCGTATATGTTCCTGAATTGTCTAGAACGTTAGCAGAGTAAGTTGAGCCGTTATTGGTACTGAACTGAAGATATGTTCTAGAAGTATTATCTGGGAATACAAAGGTTATGGCACCATCATTAAGCCCGCAGCTTGCGTTAGTTTTACTCACTGTTACACTAGGTGCCGTCAATACGGTCACTACGGTGCTTGCAGTAGCGGAGCATCCTCCATTGGTTACCGAGACTACATAATTTCCTGCCACAGGAGTACCCACATTACTTATAGTAGGGTTTTGCTGACTGGAAGTGAAACTATTAGGACCCGTCCAAGCGTAAACAGCACCCGTTCCACCACCAGTAGCTGTCAAATTTAAATTACTACCCGTACAAACAGGCGAATTAGAGGTAGCCGTTAAATTAGTAATGGCACAGGCATCTATAATGAGGGTAAATTCCTTTTCATCACAAATATTTCCTTTTCCATCAGACTCACTAAACTGTATCACTTTAATGCGATAGGTGCCAGCCCCCCAATTGAGAGCTGTAGAAGTGGCAGGCATTCTATATGGACTGCTATTATCAATCGTTATTTGACTTGTGCCACCACTAACTTCAAATTTAATACTTCCTACCGTCCCTGTAGAAGTAGCATCTAAATTCCAGTTGGCAGGCAGCTGACCTAGAAACAATGTAGCTCCAGATGTAATATTGATATCTGAACTACCATTCAAATCTTTGATGACAACACTGCTAATACTAGAACATTTAGTATCCGTTATACAACTAATATTGGCTTTCCAGCCTGGATCTGTCCCTGAATTATCTGAAGTAAACCTAAAAGTAAGGCAGTTCCCACTGGAGCTTACCGTACCAGGACTATTCTTGTTTGTGTATTCTTTTATTAATTTGGCTGAAGTAGTACTACCATCGTAAATAGTTAGGTAATCAGATTTGTTTTCTACTTCAAACTCGGTAAAATCAAATTGAATCTTTTGGCCAAAACCGGAACAGTAGGTTTTGGTATAGTCTTCGTTATTGCTATAACTGCCACTGCTTCCTCCCGTATCGTAGAAAATACCAGAACAAGTAGCAGCAATTTCTGTTTTTATAGAAACATCGTCTAAGGCAAAGACATTACCAGCTGAAGCCTGCGTAAACTCCATTATGGCGAAGGTTACGCTACCAGTGGTGGTGGCGGTATATACTACCGACACTCGCTGCCAAGTACTATTGGCGGTTACGACAGCTCCCTGCTGCACACCACCCACTTTCCAGCCCACCTGCGAAAGGTTCCCACTAGCGGCACTTCTCAACCAAAAAGTTAGGGTATAAGTTTTTCCACTTTGTACAGACAAATTTACTTTCCATACGTCCTTATTGGTACTGGTATGCCCATTGGCCACCAACATATCGCCATCACTGTTTCCGAAAGTATGGTCGTAGAAGCTATAGAAGCTATTGTCTACTTTGCTCGGTTGTTCATCTACATCAATTTCCCCATTATTCTTCCCGCTGTAACTATAATCGGAAGTAAAACCGTCGTTATTAGAACTGAAATTTCCGTTGGTGACTAATTCAATTTGGGTGGCAAAGGATTGAAACGAAATGAAAAGTGCAAAAACAAAAAAAACCTTTGACAAAGTGCCACAATACTGCAGCAAGCCAAAAGCCCTATTTGAGGATGATTTTATTTCGTTTTTATGATAAATCACTTAAGGTTATTGTATTCTTATGAACGATTGTAGAAAATTATCTCTGCCAGTCAATTCAAATTTTAAATCAGTTAATACATGTATCGGGTAAGCTATTATATAATACCAATCACCGTGCCAAAAACTCTCCCTCAAGTAAAACAGCAAATAAAAAGCACTTAATCTATTGATAATATTACATTTAAGTTCTTCTATACCATCTTATTCTAGCCTTAAAAGTGTGCATTTGAGGGCACACTGTAGGAGCCTGAAAAACCGTAATAAAACCATGGTTTTAAGATTTTTCTAGAACCAATTTTTGGGGTATATTTTCTTGAAAAAACGTCAAAATGCTATGGTTTACAGCACGCCTCCAATCATTTAGAAAAGCATCTGACCAAGACTAAAACTTGTTAAAAACTTCTATCACTAGTGAATTTTTCCACCACTTATTTTCACGACCTTTGTGTAAAATCATCTGAACTATGAATTTTTATCCAGGCCCATCCAAAATATATCCAGAGGTCAAAAATTATACGCTGGAGGCTTTTGATTCCGGTATTTTAGAGCGAAACCATAGAAGTGAAGACTTCATGGTTATGCTAGCAGAAACCATCCTTCTTTTTAAAGAAAAGATGAATATTCCTCCTGATTATGAGGTCTTTTTCACCTCCTCGGCTACTGAGTGTTGGGAGATTGTGGCTCAATCTTTATTATCAGGAAATGTTCAGTTTGCTTATAATGGTGCCTTCGGTAAAAAATGGTTTAAATATACCGTCACCAACCCCAGCCCACAGGTAGAAAAGAGTATTGAAGCAACAATGGGAATACGAGGCTCAAGGTTCTTTTTGGAACAAGAATTGCGGGAGGTTCAGATAGCAGAAAATTATGACTGTTTTTGTGTGGTTCAAAACGAAACGTCCAATGGCACATTTATTAATAATGAGAATTTAAACGCCCTCCCAAAGCATTTTTTAAAATGCTTTGATGTCACCTCGTCCTTAGCCGGACAGACCATCGATTTTTCGTCAGGTGATGTTTTCTTGGCCTCCGTTCAGAAATGCTTGGGACTGCCATCTGGCATGGGCGTTTTGATAGTTTCGCCTAAAGCCATAGCTCAAGCTGAAATTATTAATGAAAGAAATCATTACAACAGTTTCTTATTCATCAGAGAGAATTTCCTTAAAAATCAGACACATTACACGCCAAACATTTTAGCTATTTTTCTATTGAATAGACTCTTAAAACAACTTGAAAATATCGCCACGGTTTCTGCCAAACTTGAAGAAAGAGCCAATGATTTTTATGATTTTTTAGAAGGTTTTGAAATGGTAAAACCTTTGATTTATAACAAAAAAACACGTTCTTCAACGGTGGTAGCAATAACCGGAGACGAAAAAATAATCTCGAGAATCAAAGTCAATGCCCAAGAAAATGAAATACTTTTGGGTAATGGTTACGGCGAATGGAAAAACAACACCTTTAGGGTGGCCAATTTCCCCGCAATACCCGACCATGACTATCATCAACTAAAGACTTTTTTAAGTCACGCTTTAAAATAATGAAGTTAGATTTCACCGAAATCCTATCTGTTTCTCTCATTCTTTTTTCCATTATTGATATACTGGGTTCTATCCCTGTCATATTAAATATTAGAAAAAAAACTGGCGGTATTGATGCAGAAAGAACCACCTTATTTTCAGGTGTTTTGATGTTTGGCTACCTCTACCTTGGAACAAAAATATTAGCACTTTTTGGTGTAGATGTAAATTCGTTTGCAGTAGCAGGAGCCACCATACTCTTATTAATGGGTTTTGAAATGATTCTGGGAAGAGAAATCTTCAAACACAACCCATCTACGGGTGCTAGGTCTAGCTCTATTGTTCCGCTAGCCTTCCCTATCATTGCAGGAGCCGGCACCATGACCTCTCTTTTATCCCTAAAATCGGCTTACCATGTGGATAATATTATTGTTAGTATTTTAATCAACCTCATCTTAGTTTATATTGTCTTAAAATCTTCTTCTTGGTTAGAAAGAAAAATTAGTCCTGCCACCATAGAAGTACTCCAAAAAGTGTTTGGTTTAATTCTTTTGGCCATTGCTATTAAGCTAATTAAAGCCAATCTTTTCGCCATCGTCTAGTAAAAATATTGGTCTAAAGTGGACTGACTCCTGTATTTTTTCGTTTATTAAATAGAAAATAGATTCAGGACATATTCTCACATTAAAAGTTAAAAAAAATGGAAATCAATACGCTACCTAAGGAAAAAAAAACAGAAACCATTGAGCGTAAGGAATTCATGAAACAAGTAGGAATGGGCTTTGGGGCTATTCTACTCATGAACTGTTTACAAGCATGTGCCGACACCGAAATCCCTGATCCAATGCCTGGAGGCAATACCGGAAAAGTAGATATCACTTTAGATTTAAACCTTTCTGCCAATTCAGCTCTCAACACCAAAGGTGGCTTTAAAGTATCCAATGGCGTTATAGTGGCCAGAACCCAAAACGATACATTTATTGCAGTAGCAGCAGCCTGTACTCATGAAGGCACTATCATTAATTATAGAGCCAGCACCAACGATTTCCTATGTCCTAACCATTTATCCGAATTCGCGGCTACTGGAGCGGTTAAAAAAGGGCCAGCTACCAGCCCTCTGACCAAATATGCTGTTACTTTTGATGAGACAAACAACTTAGTAAGAGTTTTTGAATAGATGATTTTTAGAAGTTCCGATGGCGACCTTATAAACTCTGCTTCTTCAAGTCCTTACTTTAAAAAAGTTAAAGACTTTATTATTGAATGGGAAAGAGGTGTTAATGACTTGGAAGTAAAGACGTCGGGTTCAACGGGGCAACCCAAAAATATAAAACTTTCTACAGCACAAATTAAGGCCTCGGTAGCTCAAACGGCCAAGAATTTTTATTTAGACCAAAGCACCCTTTTTGTCTGTAACCTTTCTATGGATTTCATAGCTGGTAAGCTCATGATTATTAGGGCTATAGAACTTGGTGCCGATTTATTGGTTATTTCTCCTGAGGGAGATTTTTTAGAAAACTTGGGAAATCAAAAATACTTTGTTTCTAAAAATATGGGTAGAAACTTTTTTGCATTTGTACCCATGCAGCTAGAGAAATTGGTGAAAAACGAAGAAGCTCTAAGCATTCTTAACACCGCAAGAGCCATCATTATAGGCGGTGCAGCCATTAATAAGACCTTGGCCAAAAGCATAAAGGCCATTAAGGCTCCTGTTTATGCTACATATGGCATGACGGAGACGGTTACGCACATGGCCGTTAAAAGACTGAATGGAGATGCGGTGGACCAGAATTTCAAAACCCTGGGTGACACCAAAATCAAAACGGACTCACGAGGATGCCTTTGTATTAAAAACGAAGCTACAGAGGATAAATGGATAACCACAAACGACATAGTAGATCTAATTAGCCCTAAGGAATTTAAACTGCAGGGTAGAATAGACCGTGTGATAAACAGTGGTGGTATCAAACTAAACCTTGATACCTTAGAGCAGAAAATCGACACGGTGATACGCCTGAAAAGTGCTTTCTTTTGTTATGGACTTCCAGATGAGCGGCTTGGTCAAAAACTTGTACTTTTCATAGAAGGCTCAGCAAAAGAAAATGGCATCTTGGAACTACTAAAACTCAAAATGCTTAAATTTGATGTCCCAAAGGAAGTTGTTTACTTCTCGCCATTCCAAAGAACGGGTTCGGGTAAAATAGATAAAACCAAGACTGTCAATGCATATTCAATTTCAAACCAGTGATTTAGTACCACCTCCATACGCTTATGCGGTGGAAATTACACTAGAAGAAAATACGAGCAAGGGCTTTAAAATGGACTTTGAGCTTACCTATATTGATAGAGATGGCTTAGATATATCCGAAATTGAAGATGAAGGATTTTCTGAAGATGATGATTTAAAATGGTCAGGAGATTTGAATGAAAACTGGGCTAGTTATATCAACGACATTGCCAACGACCTTCATCTAAGAAAGAAGTCGGAGCTTAGATCTGGCGAAGATTTCTGGCAGATCACCTTTAAGGGTAAGACGGGTTATCCAGACGAAACCGGATATTTATTGGTTTTTATTCAAGAGTTGCAGCAAGCCGCTTTTGAAGCATCTGGCAGAGAAGCACCTTTAAATTTAAGTGTGCTAAGAATTTCAAGCTCAGAAACGAAAAAGCATATTTTTCAAGCCACTTTTAAGGATAGGACATACTCTGAAGAAGTAAACGGCACAAAAACAGTGCACCCCTGGGAGGATCTTAACGTCTTCTTAAAAGATGTTTTTTCCGGTGAGTTTAGACCTGAGCAAGCCAGTAAAAGAACGCCTCAGAAATCTGGTCTTTACCTAAATATTGGAGACGATCTTTGGTATGAATTAGGAAAAAGCTATCTGATACAGCCTTCTAAAATACAGCAGTATCTATCTTAATTATTTCCTTTCAATCGTTTTAATTCTTTCTTAAGCTGCTTTGCCAAATCCATGGCAACAGATAAATCTTTTGCAGGTTCTGGAAGAGCATAGGACATAAAAGCCTTTACTTCCCAAACTTCTTTCACCTCAGAAATGGAGATTTCTTTGGTGCTGATCTCCCCTACTTCACCACTTAAAATGAGTGTTCCTTTTCTATTAACTTGGTTAAAAACCGTTCTATATAGTATGCCATGTTTAACGGAAACCACGATGTATCTTTCACCATCCTGAATATGGCTAAAATTTTTAATGAGAGCCCCTACCAACACACTATTCTTAACGGGGAAATCATCTCCTGCTTCGAAAGCCCGATATTCTTCGTCAGGCGGTAAATTGAAAGACAATTGTTTAAGCTCAAATTTGAGTTCCGACCAAGTATCATTTAGATAATTGGCGAAATGTCTGCGTTCTACCAAAGGGAAAACAGGTAAAAGATTTTCTGACCTATCCTCTAGCTTAATATTCAAAGAAGTTAACTGCTCTTCAAAGGTAGCATCGCTACCTTCTTCTCTTTTAATGGGCTCTTCGTAATCTAGATTAAAGCTTTCCTCTTGTTTTAATCTTTCAATTTCCTTTTCCAGCGGACTTTTCCAGAGTTTATCTTCTGTAATACACTCAATACTTAGATTAAAATGGTCTGCTATTTTCTTCAGCTTAGGGTACGGCGGCATGGCACGGCCATCTTCATAGGCATCCACAGATGCTCTAGTAAGCCCAAGCCTGTTTCCCATATCTGTTTGGGAAATATCTCTTTCTTCTCTTAAAAATCTGAAGTTTTTAGCAAAAACAGAGGCCATAAAATTTTTTAGGAAGTAATTAATGCTTTAAGTTAAGCACTTATATGAATAATGCCCTAATTAATCCAAAGTTTCAATGACCAAATTGTGATTGGTGTAGATACAAATATCCGCAGCTATGTGTAGTCCTTCTTCCACCATCTCTTTAGCACTGAGGCCAGACGCATGTTTTTTTATGGCAATAGCCGCCGACTGAGCATACATACTTCCTGAACCAATGGAAGCTATTTGATTGTCAGGCTCTAACACATCGCCTGTGCCAGAGATGATCAGCATTTCATCTTTATTGGCCACTATCATCATGGCTTCTAATTTCCTCAAGTATCTATCCGTTCTCCAATCCTTAGCCAACTCAATAGCCGCCCTTTTCATGTTTCCTCCGTAGGCACCTAATTTCTCTTCAAACTTTTCTATTAAAGTAAAAGCATCTGCCGTGCTTCCTGCAAAACCCGCCAAGATTTTACCATTTGCAAGCCTTCGAACCTTCTTAACATTTGATTTAGCCACTGTATTTCCCATAGTAGCCTGACCGTCTGCTCCCAGTGCAACTTGACCATTATGAACAATACCTAATACAGTTGTTGATTTTATTTTTGTCATATCTATTTTTTCTGCTGAATGAGCGATACAAAGTTAGGAATTCCATCAATATTGTTCTTGGAAATTTCAATATTGAAGCTTTAATGCCATTTTGCAATAAATTATAAGAGCAGAACTTTATGATGGTAAATCCCATCCGAATGCATATTGTCTGATTTCCATGGTACTTTGAGCTTGAAAGCTTTATTTCCATCAAAATCAACCTTTATAAAAATTAAAACAGCCCATGTCTTTCGAAAATAAAACTTTAATTATCACAGGAGCCGGTCAAGGTATTGGTTTTGAAATGGCGAAACGCATGGCGGAAAAAGGTGCCAATATTGTTTTGAACGACCTTGATGAAGCACTGGGACAGATGGCCGTAGAGGGCTTATCAAAAAATGGAAAATCAGTTTTCATCGGAGGAGATTCTGGAGATTTAAAAGTCATCAAAAAACTTATAGCAGCTTCCGTTGAGCAATTTGGAGCATTAGATTATGTTATTGCCAATGCTGGCATCACCACATTTGGACCCTTCTTGGACTATACGGAAGAGCAATTGTCTCAGCTCCTTCATGTCAATATTAATGGTACTTTTTTTATAGCTCAGCAGGCAGCAAAACAAATAATTAAACAGAAAACAGGAGGTAGAATAATAATGCTTTCAAGCACCACCGGAATTCAACCTCACAACGAGCTGGAGGCTTATGGAATGACCAAAGCTGCTATTGCTTTTCTGGCTAAATCTCTTGGAACACAACTGGCTGGTTATGGCATAACGGTAAATGCCGTTACCCCAGGAGCCACGGTTACAGAAAGAACGGTTTCAGTAAAAGGTTATGAAGAAGGCTGGGCGGAGCTCATTCCTACTAAAAGAGCTTCCACCACTTCGGATATAGCCGCTGCCGCCTTATTTTTACTTTCTGACGAGGCACAGCAAATCACTGGCCAGAACCTCATTGTAGATGGCGGGTGGTGTGCCGTTGGTCCCATGCCTAAATCAATTTAAAACTTACGTTTTTTAGCATCAAACCATTTAGCACATCTAAAGACCAAACGTTTATATCGCCTATTATCCTTAAATATCTCATATAATCACTTTTTACTTCACTCAGGTCAAAGTTTTTTCCGATTTTTGCGGAAATTTTGTTACAACAATTATCCTCAATGGAAAAATTCGATAAAAATTATATTATAGGCTTTATTCTCTTGTTTTTGATGTACGGTTCGTACATGTATTTCTATCCAGCTGTACCTGCAGAGCCTCAGGTAGCGGAAAGTTCACAGGTATCCTCATCTGCGGAAATAATTGCGGAAAACAACCAACCGATAGTTTTAGATTCGGCTTCGGCTCAAGCTCAATACGGAAGTTTTGCTGCTGCAGCTAATGGAACTGCAGAAGAATTCACGCTAGAAAACGAAGATCTTAAAGTAATCATCAACTCAAAAGGTGGAAAGATTAAAGAGGTCATTCTAAAAAAGCATAAAACGTACGATAACTATAATCAGGGTATTGATACCCCCCTTGTGCTTATTGACGAATCTAGTTCAAAAATTGACTTAGAGGTTAAAACACCCACTGGCATAGTAAACCTTTCTAACCTTTACTTCAATGTTTCTGCACAAACTGCCAGTAGCATTGTTTTAGAATTAGCACTAGCAGAAGGTAAATCTGTAAAACAGACCTATTCGCTTCCTGCAGAAGGCTACGCTCTAGATTACGATTTAGCCTTTGAAGGTACTTCAGGCTTAATAAATAATGAGCCCGTTAACTTGAAATGGGAAAATAAGCTTAAAAAGTTAGAAAACGATTTAGAAGAAAACCGTAAAGCCACACAAATAAACTATTATGAAACTGATGGCGATTTCGAAGACATAGGTCTAGGAAGCGTTGGTGATGACACAGAGCAAGCTGAAACGCCTATCACCTGGTTTACTTTCAAACAAAAGTATTTCACCACTGGTTTAGTGAGCAAAAATGAGGCCTTCGAAAATTTAAGTTTGACCCTTCTTACGCCAAAAAATGACACTGTAATCGTAAAAGATGCTACCGTTTCTGCCCAAATCCCATATAGCGGATTGACCTCAGGTAAAGGAAATTTCACCTTCTATTTCGGACCAAACACGATTAAAGATCTTAAGCCAATTTCTGAAGGATTCACCAAGAACCTTTATTTGGGCTATGACATTGTAAAACCTATTAATAGGTTCGTTTTTGTGCCTCTTTTTAACTGGTTAGAGCAGTTCTTCTCTAATTACGGTTTCCTTATTATTGTAGTGGTTCTTATCATCAAATTTGCTTTAACACCATTACTTTATAAATCTTATACCAGTTCGGCTAAAATGAAGATCTTAGCTCCTGAGATAGCAGAAATTAAAGAGCGAGTTGGTGATGACACCGTTAAAGTTCAACAAGAAACCATGAAGCTTTATCAGCAGGTAGGCGTTAGTCCGCTTAGTGGCTGTATACCTATGCTACTTCAGATGCCTATATTAATGTCTGTCTTCTTCCTTTTTCCAAACATGGAAATGTTCCGTCAGAAAGGATTCTTATGGGCAAATGACCTTTCTACTTATGATGCACCTATTAGCTGGGCTACCAGTTTGCCGATTATAGGAAATCACTTGAGTCTTTTTGTTGTGTTAATGACCATCTCCAGTTTGGCATTTACTTATTACAATAATCAGATTACGCCAGAGCAGCCAGGACCCATAGATATGAAAAAGATATCTTACGTCTTCCCATTGGTTTTCTTCTTTGTTTTGAACAGTTTCCCTGCAGCTTTGAGTTTCTACTATTTAGTTTCTAACTTAGTAACTATTGGTCAGCAGCTTACTGTTAAGAGATTTATAGATGAAGATAAAATCAGAGCGGTATTACTAGAAAACAAAAAGAATTACGCTACGAAGCCTAAAAAGAAAAACAAATTTGCGGACTATATGCAAAAGCAACTTCAAGCTCAGGAAGAAGCTAATAAACAAAAAGCCCAAGATTTGAAGCAGCGTAAGAATAAAAACAAATAATAAAAGGTGTTCTGTGCGTTGATTAGTACAGAACATCTTTGTTTTTTTACTATAGAACCCCAAAAGACATATGCGTTATTTCGTAATAGGATTTATATTCTTGGCTCATTTGGCTTCCGCACAACGGTCTGACCAAGAGTACCTTTTAGATTATAAGGCGGCTGTTCAACTATACGCCGAAGATGACTTTAAGGGTGTTTTACAGAAGCTAACGCCCCTTTCTTCTCCCAGCTATGATAATGCGGTGGTTCCTTATGTCCTCTATTATTTTTCTCTGGCCTCTTTAAAGGAGAATAAAGCCTACCAGGCTAGGGCTTCGTTGAGAGATTTATTTACCAGATACCCAGATTGGTCGAAAATAGATGAGGTTTATTACCTATATGCCTACGCCAACTTTAAAGATAAATACTATGAAGAAGGGCTTTCTTTCCTCAATAGAATAAACGCTAAGGAACTAGAAGAAGACGTACAAGGCTTACTGGAAACAGACATCCCAAAAATCGAAAACATTCTACTTCTTAAGGAGCTAAATCAAAAATTCCCTAATGAAAGGGTCATTGCGGAGACACTGGTAAAAAGGATTCAAAACAGAAAATATAATACCAAAACGGATCTAGAGCTATCTGATAAACTCACAGACCTTTTTGAGATTTTACCAGAAGAAGGCAGCCGCTCCACAAATGGTCAAGTTAATTATGAAAGAAGCTATGACGACAAAACTATAGACATAGGAGTTTTACTGCCTTTTGAACTAGAAGACATCAATATAAAAGATGCCACGGGCGAAAACAGGTTCGTTTACGACATGTATATGGGCATGAAGATGGCCACAGAAAAACTTGCCAAAGAAAAAATCCCCGTAAAGCTTTACGGATTTGATGTTATTAAGACCCCAGAAAGTCTTCAGAAGTATTTGAATGATAAAAATTTCAAGATGATCGACTTGTTTTTTGGTCCACTTTACGGCAGACCAAATAAACTTGCTGAGGAATTTGCCGACAAGAATAAAATCTTCCAAGTTCATCCTATTTCTAATAGCAGAAGCCTCATAGTCGACTCGGATTCAAGATTTCTGGTACAAGCATCCAATGAAACTCAAGCGGAAGAATGCTTAAACTACGTAGAATCTTTAGGAAGACAAAAGACGGTTAGTATCTATCACGATGGTTCCAGAAAAGATTCTATTCTGGCTCACATCTACGGTATTACAGCCAAGAAAAGAGGTTATAAAATAATCGAAGAAAAAAGATTTGACGACCAGTCTTCCATTATTAATAAGAAGAATGTAGGTCACGTTTTTATGACGGGTGATTCAAAATTTGGTCCTAAGATGATAAGAGCTCTGAGTCAAAACAAATTAGACTCCACGGTTATAGCAACCGACGCCTGTTTTAATATGGAATCTGTCTCTAGAAGCCTGCTATCCAAAAACCTATATATCATCTATCCACAATTTATCAATACAGAAAAAAGTTCTGTCCATGATTTCAATAAGGCTTATATCGCTAGAATGAAGATGATTCCTTCTTACTATGCCTATTTAGGCTATGACATGATGCTATTTTATGCCAGAATGTTAAAAGATGGAAAAGAAATATTCCGTTTAAACCTCAATGAGAGCCCTCAAATGGATGACCTTCTTCTTTCTGGTTTCAATTATTCAAACAAGAGTTTTGAAAATAAACTGGTTCCAATTGTAAAATATAACCACGGAAGATTCGAAATAGTAAATATCAATGACTGAAAAAAGTAACCAGCTTTTCGCTGAAGCACAAAAATATATCCCTGGAGGTGTAAATTCTCCTGTAAGAGCATTTAAAGCTGTAGGTGGAAATCCAATATTTATGGATAGAGCCGAAGGTGCCTATTTATATGATGTTGATGGCAATCAATACATTGATCTTATCAACTCTTGGGGGCCAATGCTGCTAGGGCATGCTTTTAAGCCCGTTGAAGAGAAAGTGCAGCAAGTTCTAAAAAATTCATTCTCGTTTGGAGCACCTACTTCTTTGGAAGTAGAAATGGCTAAAACCATTTCGGAACTCGTGCCTTCTATTGATAAGGTAAGAATGGTTAACTCTGGCACAGAAGCTACCATGTCTGCCATAAGAGTGGCTAGAGGGTTTACGGGAAGAGATAAGTTTATAAAATTTGAAGGCTGTTACCATGGTCATGGTGATTCCTTTTTAATAGCGGCCGGAAGTGGTGCCATAACCATGGGCGAACCAAACAGCCCTGGTGTAACGGTAGGTACAGCCAAAGACACCTTACTAGCACCTTATAACGATTTAGAAGCCGTTAAAACTTTAGTGGCTGCCAATAAAGGCGAGATTGCTGCGATTATCTTAGAACCCGTAGTAGGAAATATGGGCTGCGTACTTCCCGCAGAAGGTTTCTTAGAAGGCTTGAGAAAAATTTGTGACGAAGAAAAAATAATTTTGATTTTTGACGAAGTCATGACAGGCTTTAGGCTTGCCATAGGCGGGGCACAAGAAAGGTTTGGCGTAATTCCTGATATGACTACCCTAGGTAAAATTATAGGAGCAGGAATGCCAGTAGGTGCTTATGGTGGGAAAACAGAATTGATGGATTATGTAAGTCCGGCAGGGCCTGTCTACCAAGCAGGAACACTTTCTGGAAACCCTATAGCCATGTCTGCTGGTTTGACCATGCTACGTCACTTAAGAGATAATCCTGAGGTTTATGAACAAATAGAGCAGACTACTTCGGAGATAGTTCATGGAATAAAAAAAGACTTAAACGACCTTGGTCTACCTTTCACTATGAATCAGGTGGGCTCTATGTATAGCTTATTCTTTACTGCAGAAAAAGTGGTTAATTTTGAAACTGCTCTGACCTCAGACACGGTAGCTTTTGGTAATTATTTTAGAAATATGTTACAGCAAGGTATCTATTTGGCACCTTCTCAGTTTGAGACGATGTTTATATCTGCGGCACTAAGCACAAAGGATATAAAGGATATTCTAACAGCCAACAGAAAAAGCTTAGAGAAAATAGCTTAGAAATATACGAGCTATCTTCCTTTAGAATATCTGAACGAAAACATTTGGTCTGTAGTTTTAGGTAAAGACTCTAAAAAGCGAAATCTTGCAAGAAGAAAAAGTAAGCGGAAAAATTTTTGATAAGGCTGTTTTAAAAAGGCTTTTCACATTCATAAACCCTTATAAAGGTCGGTTTATAATGTTAGTGGTGTTCATATTATTAGGAGCTGTTATGTCTCCTATTATGCCATTATTGATAAAATACACCATTGACGGGCCCATTACAAGTGGCAGCTATTCTGAGCTGACTAAAATGCTCATGATAATGATTGGGCTATTGTTTACATCCTCTTTACTCTCTTTTTTCAATACCTATTTAGCGGGATGGTTAGGTCAGCATATTATTAGAGATATTAGAATAGAGCTTTATGACAAAATCCTTAGCCTTAAGCTCAGGTTTTTTGATGAAACACCTATTGGAAGACTGGTAACCAGAACCATTTCAGATATTGAGACACTTTCAAATGTCTTTAGTTCCGGATTTGCGGCTATCGCTGGGGATATTCTTCAACTCATCCTAATCATGGCGGTCATGTTTTATACAGACTGGCGTTTATCGCTTATAAGCTTAAGCACCATTCCGCTCATGCTTATTAGCACCTATATCTTTAAAGAGAAGGTAAAAAAGTCTTTCAACCAAGTCAGAAATGCCGTTTCTAATTTAAACAGCTTCATGCAAGAGCAGATTACAGGCATGAGTTTGGTGCAAGTTTTCAATTCAGAAAAAATATCATTTTCAAAGTTTTTAGACATCAACGAGAAACACAGAGACGCCAACATCAGGTCTGTACTTTATTACTCGGTATATTATCCGGTGGTAGAAGTCATTTCTGCTCTTGGTGTGGGCTTGGTGGTTTGGTATGGTGCCAAAGAGATTTTGAATCCCGCAGCCGATGTTACTTTCGGTACCATTACGGCCTTTATTATGTTTATCAATCAATTCTTCAGACCTATTAGAATGATAGCGGACAGGGTGAATACGCTTCAGATGGGAATTGTGAGTACAGATAGAATATTGAAAGTTTTAGATAGTGACGAATTTATGCAAAATAATGGCACTATCACCACGCCGATTGAAGGAGAGGTCAGCTTTGAGAAGGTTTGGTTTGCTTATAAGGATGATAATTATGTTTTAAAGGATATTTCCTTTCATGTTAAAAAAGGAGAAACGGTGGCGTTTGTTGGTGCCACAGGAGCAGGAAAGAGTTCTATTGTTAATTTATTAACGCGTTTTTATGAAATCAATAAAGGGGATATAAAAATTGATGGTATAAATGTAAAGGAATACGAGCTATCACATCTTCGAAGACAAATTGGTATGGTGCTTCAAGATGTTTTCTTATTCTCTGATACCATTAGAAACAACATTACGCTCGGAGATGATAGTATTTCTGACCAACAAATTATAGAAGCGGCAAAAATGGTGGGTGTGCATCAATTCATTATGCAGCTGCCAGGGAACTATGATTATAATGTGATGGAGCGTGGGGCTACCCTATCTGTAGGTCAAAGACAGCTCATCTCATTTGTAAGGGCCATGGTTCAAAACCCAAATATTATAGTTTTAGATGAAGCTACATCTTCGATTGACACAGAATCTGAAGAGCTTATCCAGAAGGCCATTGAAAAACTGATGAAGGGAAGAACCGCTGTAGTTATAGCCCACAGATTAAGCACCATTCAAAAAGCAAATAAGATTGTGGTGGTAGATAAGGGGAAAATTGTGGAAATAGGTTCCCATGATGAGCTTTTGAAAAAACAAGGAGCATATGCTAACCTTTACGAAATGCAATACGCAGCTGCTTTAACTTAAAAATCTTTTTCCCAACAAAATGTGTCTTAAAACTCAAGATTAAGCCCTTTTCTTTTCTATTCAACAAAATATTTGGCTTAAACACAAATTTGGCACGGGCATTCAAGCAGTAAGAGATTAAATCTTCTTTTTTTGAAAATATTAGCTATTTAGCTTTTAAATCGAGGATTAATCATTAAAAAAATCGAATAATAACAAACGTATAAGGTATTTGGCATAGAATTTGGGATTGGGTAGGTAAATAAATGCCCCTTATCATGATCAAGCAAAAATCTATTACTGCCTTAACCATACTTATTCTATTTTTATCCTCTACGCTCATTCATGCCACTGGTCCAGATAAAACAGCGGCTCAGGGATTTACAGCAGGATACGCTTTTAAGGATGGCCTTTCTAAAATTCAGATAAACGGTCAGTTTGGATTCCTGAATAAGGAAGGAAACATTATCATATCATGCGATTACGACAATGCTTCTGATTTCGAAAACGGCTTTTCTATATTAAGAAAAGGTAAAAACTACGGTTTTATTTCTACTTCAGGGAAATTATTAACTCCTATTCAATATGAAGCACTTGAAGCTTTTCAAGGAAACAGAGCCCTTTTCAAAAAAGATGGCAAATATGGTTACCTAGATAAGAACGGAAATGAAGTAATATCTAACACGTTTGAATCTGCATTGAGCTTTGAAGGAAATTATGCCGTCGTCGTTGAAAATATGCTTTCTGGTTATATTGACAGAGAAGGAAATACCATAATACAGCCGCAATTTCAATTTGCCATGAACTTCACAGAAGGTTTGGCTCCAGTGCTTAAAAACGGTAAATGGGGATTTATCAATGAAAGTGGGAAAGTTGCATTAGCTTTTGAATATGACTTCGTTTCTAATTTCAAAGATGGAAGGGCTACAGTAAGAAAAAATGGGAAAGCGGCGATTATTAATATCAAAGGAGATTTAGTAACAGATTATAATTTTGAAAACATTTCTGAATTCGTTAATGGTTATGCCTTATTTATTAAAGATGGCAAATTCGGAGTGATGAACAAAAAAGGAAATATCAAATTTTCTGGTATGGATAGAATCATTCAGTCCAGTAATGGCCTTTATGCTTTCCAACAAAATAACAATTGGGGTTTCATTAATAACAGTGGAGACGAAATGATTTCTCCTGTTTACAGTAAAGTGGGTGATTTTAAAGATGGATTAGCCAAAGTTCAAAGAGATGGTAAGTATGGATTTATTAATGAAAAAGGAGAAATAGTCATTCCTGTTATTTACGAAAATGCGAACGACTTTTCGGAAGGTGTAGCTTCCGTGAGAAGTAATGACATTTACTATTTTATAGATAAACTAGGCACGGAGCAACTAGCGGTGGCTTTAGATATGAAATCTATACCTGAAAGAATTATTGTCAGCGTAAACAACAATCAAATGATTTTCACGAATGGAAAACTAGTGGCTGGAGCCAGTTTCTAAACTCGTATATTAAATTAAAAGAAGAGGTCAGTTCCATAAAGGAGCTGACCTCTTCTCTTTTTAAGCCAGTCTTACTACCTTATTATGCGTAATAAGCGTTAAAATGGTGTACATCATGCATGTAAGTGCCGAGAGCCCAACGTTGCTATAATTAGGCAATTTCGCTATGCTACTCGGAGCTCAACAATTAATTTTTCAAAAGCGTAATTCAATTTAAAGCGTTTTTCCTTTGACTGTCTTTTTCTTATGACTCTACTTTGACAGAAGAACTACTACCAGATTCAATCTTTAAAAACGGAAATAATTCAATTTCTTGGTCACAAATAATGAAAATGAAATTATAACCAGGATAAGACAGCGAAATGCTTTAAACAAATAAACTAAACAACCCATTAAACTAGGACTGCAAACCTTAGCTTTCATACTTTAAAAACACCCATTAATACTGATTTGAAACTTTCTCAATAAAAAAATAAGTATATACGTGTTGTTTGGCACGGTATTTCACTTTAATAAATCGGAAAGACGATTAAAAAAGCAATTATGCAAACGTATATACTTGAAGTTTATATTCACATATCCAAAACACCTTATTCATCCTAAAAACCCTCTTAGAAGACATTTAAAGCACTTGTTGGCACGTAATTGGTAATTACCTAAATGTACTCTAGACAATAAACGAATATGAAAAAGAAATTCACTTCCGCCTTAATTGCTTTCGTCTTTTTGCTCTCATCATTGGTGACTTTTGCCAACGAAAACAATTACCTTCCTATGTCTAGTTTTAATGCTAGCTATTCCTTTAATGATGGTAGATGTAAAATAAAGATCAACGGACTTTATGGTTTTATCAATAAAGAAGGTAGAATACTTATTCCTTGTGAATATGAATATGCTTCTGATTTTGAAAACGGTTTTGCCATTGTTAGAAAAAACAATCAGTTTGGGTTTATCTTAAAAAATGGAACAGCAATAACAGAAATCAAATACGAATATCTAGAAGCGTTTAGTGGCAACAGAGCCCTATTCAAAAAAGACGGAAAATTTGGGTTTCTGGACATCAATGGAGCCGAAGTTATCAAGAATACTTACGAATTTGCTATGAGTTTCACTGGAGAAACTGCAGTGATAAAACAAAACAACCTAAGCGGTTATATTAACAGAGATGGAGAAATCATCATTGAACCTGAATATGACTTTGCTCTGGGGTTTGCCGAAGGCTTGGCACCCGTAATGAGAGATGGCAAATGGGGATATATTAACGCCGACAATAAGGTCATCATAGATTTCCAGTACAACATTGCCTCTACGTTTAAGGAAGGAATTGCCACGGTAATAGACCAAAACAAAACCAAAATCATAAATCAAAAAGGTGCACCTATCTCTAAAGGAAACTTTGATAACATTTCTGAATTTATTAATGGGCACGCCCTATGTTTTCAGGACGGCAAATTTGGCATCATAAATAAAAAGGGAACTGTAAAAGTTTCTGGTCTAAATAAGGCCATCCAAAGCAACAACGGTCTTTATGCCGTGAGCAGAAATAATATGTGGGGTTTTATAAACACCGATGGTAAAGAAATAATAGAACCTACATTTAGTAGTGTTGGAGATTTCCATGAAGGAATGGCCAAAGTTCAAATGGATGGTAAATTTGGATTCATAAATCAATATGGAGAGGTTATTATTCCTATCATTTACGATTCCGCTAGAGATTTCTCAGAAGGGATGGTTTCAGTAAAACTAGCCGACACCTATTATTTCCTTGACGATTTTGGCACAGAAAAATTAGCCTTCTCTTTGGATGGAAAATCTGTGCCTGATAAAATAATAGTCAGGGTCAATAATAATGAACTTATATATAATGAGGGTAAATTAACAACGGCCTCATTGAAAGATTAAATCAGTTTTTTAAGTAAGCAAGTTAGCGAGCAGAACCCTCTACTGGAGGGATTTTGCTTTTTATACCATCCCATTAAAGCCACTCTTAAAATCCTTTCTAGAAAGCCTTCAGCACCAAATTCAGACCAAATACTTTAAAAGACTTCAACAAGGAGTCCTTTTCATGAAATTATTCCTTTCTAAACGGGGTTATAATAGTGGCAAACTTAGGATCTAGATTCGTAAATCATTAATTTCGCCGCACATTTAGAACACTCAAAATCATAGAATATGGCATTCAATATTGACATCATAAAGGCTCTATATAGTCAAATGGCTAGTAAAATAGAAAAAGCCAGAGAAATCACAGGGAAACCTTTGACGCTATCTGAAAAGATATTGTACTCTCACCTTTCTCCTGAAGAAACACCTAGAGCCTTCAACAGAGGAAAAGATTATGTAGACTTTGCTCCGGATAGAATTGCATGTCAAGACGCAACAGCCCAAATGGCTTTACTTCAGTTTATGCAAGCTGGAAAAGCAAAAGTGGCTGTACCAACAACTGTTCACTGTGATCACCTTATTCAAGCCAAATTAGGAGCAGATAAGGATTTACAGGCGGCATTGAATTCAAGTAACGAAGTATTTAACTTTCTAGAGTCTGTTTCTAGAAAATATGGTATCGGATTCTGGAAGCCAGGTGCAGGTATTATTCACCAAGTGGTTTTAGAAAACTATGCATTCCCTGGAGGAATGATGATTGGTACAGATTCTCACACAGTAAACGCTGGTGGACTAGGAATGGTGGCTATTGGTGTAGGTGGAGCAGATGCTGTAGATGTCATGGTAGGAATGCCATGGGAGCTTAAATTCCCTAAATTAATCGGTGTTAAATTAACTGGAAAGCTTTCTGGCTGGTCTTCTCCTAAAGATGTTATTCTTAAAGTCGCTGGTATTTTAACCGCTAAAGGTGGAACAGACGCTATCGTAGAGTATTTCGGTGAAGGTGCAAGTTCAATGTCTTGTACTGGAAAAGGAACCATCTGTAACATGGGTGCAGAGATAGGAGCCACAACTTCTACTTTCGGTTATGACGAGTCTATGGAGCGTTATTTAAGAGCCACAGGAAGAGATGACGTAGCCGATGCTGCCAACGAAATTAAAGAACACCTTAACGGTGACCCTGAAGTTTATGCCAACCCGGAGCAATACTTCGACCAAGTCATTGAAATTAATCTTTCTACCTTATTACCTCACCTTAACGGACCCTTCACACCAGATTTGGCTACGCCAGTGGGTGAAATGACAGAGAAAGCTATCAAGAACGATTGGCCATTAGATGTAGAATGGGGTTTAATTGGTTCTTGTACCAACTCTTCTTACGAAGATTTGTCTAGAGCAGCTTCTGTAGCAAAACAAGCTATAGACAAGGGATTGAAAACGAAAGCTGAATTTGGTATCAACCCAGGTTCTGAGCAAGTAAGATTTACCGCAGAAAGAGATGGTTTACTTCAAGTTTTTGTTGACCTAGATGCTACCATATTCACGAACGCTTGTGGACCATGTATTGGACAGTGGGCTAGAGCAGGTGCGGAAGACAAGAAGAAGAATACCATTGTTCACTCTTTCAACAGAAACTTTGCAAAAAGAGCTGATGGTAACCCAAATACGCACGCATTCGTAGGTTCTCCTGAATTAGTAGCAGCAGTTGCTATTGCAGGTCGCTTAGACTTCAACCCTATCACAGACACCCTTATAAACGATAAAGGTGAGGAAGTGAAATTTGAAGAGCCTACAGGTCTTGAGCTTCCTCCTAAAGGATTCGACGTAGAAGATGCTGGTTATTTAGAGCCAGATGCGGACGGTAGTGGCATAAAAATAAATGTAAAAGACGATTCTGAGCGACTTCAACTATTAGAGTCTTTCTCTCCTTGGGATGGCAAAAATATTGATGGTGCCAAATTGTTAATCAAGGCTTACGGTAAATGTACTACCGACCATATTTCTATGGCAGGACCGTGGTTACGTTTCAGAGGTCACTTAGATAATATCGCAAACAATACGCTTATAGGTGGTGTGAATGCATTTAACATGCAAACAAACTCTGTAAAAAGTCAAATTAATGGCGAATACGGAGCCGTGCCAGATACACAGAGAACTTACAAAGCAGCTGGAATTCCTACCATCATAGTGGGAGACCATAACTACGGTGAAGGTTCTTCTAGAGAGCACGCCGCTATGCAGCCAAGACATTTGGGTGTAAAAGTGGTTATCGTTAAGTCTTTTGCTCGTATTCACGAGACCAACCTTAAAAAGCAAGGTGTGTTGGCTTTAACTTTTGCTACGCCAGATGATTATGATAAAATCCAAGAAGATGATACTTTCAACTTCACAGATTTAGCTGATTTTGCTCCACAAAAGCAAATCACGATTGAAGTGGTTCACGCTGACGGAAGCAAAGACAGCATTTTGGCTAATCATACTTATAACGAAGCTCAAATAGAATGGTTTAAGGCAGGTTCTGCTCTTAACCTTATTAAGCTTAAGAATAAATAAGCATTTAAAAATTTAGTTTTTAATAAAAGACCCTTTTCGGAGGGTCTTTTGCTTTTTTAAACCTCCATTTTTAATAATTACGGTGTATTAAGAAATTATTATTTTGGCGATACTTACTGTATTAATACATTCAAAAGAAGAACTTTGCGACTATTAAATTATCAATATGAAGCAAACCACTTTAGCTCTGTTATTTTTTCTTTTCTTCTTAAATAGCTACAGTCAGGAGAAAAAATGCCTTTTGGTTTTATTGGATGGCATTCCTGCCGATGTATTAGAAAAAACAGCCACGCCAAACATAGACCAAATCGCTAAAACGGGTGCCTATGCCAGGGCCTATGTAGGTGGAGAGAAAGGCGGTATTTCTCAATCTCCCACTATATCTGCAGTAGGCTATAACAGCATGCTTACGGGTACATGGGCAAACAAACATAATGTTTGGGGGAACAGCATCAAAGAACCCAACTATAGCTATCCTAGCATTTTCAAGGCGGCAAAGGAAAGCCAGCCAGATATCAAATTGGGTATCTACTCTACTTGGGAAGACAACAGGACAAAACTCTTAGGAGAAGGACGGCCGGAAACCCAATACTTAAAGCTGGATTATATTTTTGATGGATACGAAAACGACACGCTCGCCTTCCCACACGATAAAGAAAGGGAATTCATTAAGAACATTGACAAGCTGGTGGTAAAAGAAGCCGCAAGGAGCATTGAAAAAGATGTACCTACCCTATCATGGGTTTATCTGGAATACACCGACGACATAGGCCATAAATATGGCGATAGCCCAGAAATGACTGCAGCCGTAAAGCTAGCCGACCAACAAATGGGTCAAATCTATGCCGCCATTCAAAAGCGAGAAAAAGTACATCATGAAGATTGGCTAATTATTATTACCACAGACCATGGCAGAAGCCCAGAAGATGGTAAAGGACATGGTGGACAAACCGACAGAGAAAGAACCACCTGGATAGCCACCAATAAAGCGAGCGTAAACGATAGATTCAAAAACGGCTTAGCCATCGTGGATATCTTCCCTACAGTGTCCCAGTTTTTAGAACTGAATTTAGCGGAATCTGTTAAAGAGCATTTAGAAGGTGTTTCTTTCTTGGAACCTTAAAATGATTGTCATTTTATGATAACTCAAGGGCCAATTTAAAGCTTAAAAATTTGATACCGTATAGATAATACTCGCAGAATAGGCTTGAGCAGGAATCGTAACGGACGCACCACGAATTTGGTATTGCACCGGCACATCCTTCCTTGTTCCACTGAGAGCTTGTGCCGTGAAGAATGACTGATTCGTGGTGGTTAATTGGAAATAGTTTGTACCCCCACTTATGGTTGACGCACTTTGAGTACCACTACCAGTTCTTCTTATCCAAATACTCAACGCAGAAGGCCAAGTGCTACTACTCATTTTTACAGATAAGGTATATCCCGTAATCCCACCTAAACCTTTAAAATCAATGAGCGTCTGATCTGTTGGGCTTTCAAATACACCACTATAGTCATTACCAGCTTCCGTTATGGCCGTACTTGACACAACGTACGTCCATCCTTGACTTACATCCATGTTCTGACCACAAAGGTCAATTGCACTAAAAACCAATAAGAGGAAGGCTATGATTCTCATTAATTGTCGGACATAGTAAATTTAACGGTAAACGATTTCGTAACATTCCTCAATTGGCTGAAATTTGCTATTTCTAAAGAATAGCTTAAATTATACCCCTTACCTGTACCATCACCAGTATATGCTCCTCCTATGCCATTGATAATGGCTTGAGCAGTATTATTGAGGATAATTGAAGATGTTGAAGTACCTAAGACACCGCCTCCATTACCCGCATAGTTGGCAATACCCATTTTTAAACTTAGCCCATTAATGTTAGTCTCTAGCACCTCAGCGGTTATTCTTCTAGAGGTACTAGGACCTACAGCAGAAGTGAAATTAAGCCATTTAGAGGAGTCTTTAAGAGCATCCAAAACGGAGGTGCCGGACTCTGCAGGTGAGGTCAGTGCTAAAGTCAGTGCAGTACCTGAGGGTTCGATATCCATTTTTGAAATACTTGGCAACGTAAAATTAATCGCAACCGTAGACTGCCCGAAAAGCGTCCCAGTTAAGAAAAGTAAGCCAAATATGTATTTCATTTATTGGTTGACGACAGATGAAACTCCTGACCCGTACTTTGAATTTTCCGTTCAATAGATCTCAAGGTAAAATTAGCCATTTCTATCTTACTCGAAGCTATCTGAATGTTTAAAACATTGTCCGTAATCTCATACTCTCGCTGATTTCCAGGAATATACATGGTAAGCTTCCAGTCCCCTGGCTTTATTTCCTTAAAGGAATATCTATTATCCTTAGTCACGGTGGTCAGATAACTCTCTTCCCCATTTGTTAACTTTACCAAGACTGTAGGTTTATTTTGCCCGTCCTTGGCGATACTATATTTTTCTGTTATACTAAAGTCAAGGACACCAGCTATTCCACCCGTTTTCACCAAGCCCACTTCTAAATATTCGGTTCTATTAGCCACAATATTTACCTCCAAAGGTGTTTTTTCTTGAGAAACCACACCTGCCAGTTCAAAAGTCGGTGGAATAGAAAAAATGTATTTATTAGGACTTATATTATTAAAATGAAAACTCCCAGAGGAATCTGTCAAAGCGGTATAAGGCCCCAGTCTTACCATAATCCCTTTTTTCTGTATACCAGCATTCAATGCAATGAGTTTTCCACTCAGCTGACCAATATTCTCGTCCTTTGCTACGCTCGGGTTCAGTTTAACGGTATACTTAATAGAGAAAAAGGAGGAATTTTGCCCTTTATCCACCATGGATGGTGAAAAAGCTCGTCCGCCAACCAAAGAAAGCGAGTGATTCTTGAAATTAAAAGATAAGGAGGCATTGCTATAATTTCTTTTCTCAAACAATTCATCGGGAGCATAATTATTACGATACATGAAGTTTAGCCGTATAAAATCTTTATAATTCATGCTGACATTTCCTCCATAATATATTAAATTTTGGCTACTGTTATCCGATGAGAATTTATTGGTATGTTGATATTCCGCATATCCTCCTAAATTCAGCCAAGGGGTAATGGCCACATGAGGCTGCAAGGTGGTGCCGTAAGATTTTCTACTTTTTTCTGTATCCGATACCAATAGATTGGCTGTTTTACCAAAACGTGTTTGAGAATTAATTTCTAGCCTTTCTGAAGTATACCGATAAGAAAAATTACCATAACTCTCTTTATAATGAAAAGAGGAAATTTCCATCCTATCTTCCCTTTCTTGATTGGTATAATTTAATGCAACCGTATTCTTCCGATTTATGGTATAGTTCATAAAAATGGAATTTGATTTACTTATAGGCGAGACGGCTGAATTAAATATATCTTGGCTAGGATTTACAAGGGAATAGCTATTGCTAACACCTATAAATAATTCTTTACTGATTTGATAATTAATAGCATTAAGAAAAAAGTTACTATTGTTATAAAAACCATGATAATTTTTACCCGCCTTTGTCAGCTGATTTTGAAGCAGTAATTTACCTATCTTATATCGGGCTTTACTATAAATGGCCATATCCAGCTTATTTTTAGCCAAACCAAAACTAACCTCGGCATCTATTTCTAAATTTTTCCAATTAAAGTATCCCGAAGTGCTTACAAGATTAGACATAAATTCACCAGCATTATCTGACAGCTTCTTTGACATATAATTGAATTTCACGCTATTCTTATGCTCTAGTTGCAGCTCATAACTCCCCCCAAAAGCATATTTCTGATTGCTAGAGAATCTACTTTTTTGAAAAAATACACTTACCGTATTATTATTTATTTTTTGTTCTAGCTTTACCCCTCTTCCAAAACGTCCAAATTCCAACAAGTTTGAAACGTGGTTGGAATAATCGCCCAGTGTAACTATACTTTGTTCTTTGTACTTATAAAGAGCGGAGTATTGGCTATAGCCCCCAAGGGTTGGTAGGGATGTATTACTTGGACCCAAAGCCACAAAATCTACATAGTGTTTCTTTCCATAGTCTAAATGGCCTTTTCCGCTTACATCAAATTGTAATGCACTAAAGTTGACATTCCCAAGTTTGTAGTTGACATAATTAAGACCTGCCACTATAGGTAATCTCAAATGATTATCCAGTTTTTTTTGTCTATCCGTATAGACGGGAATAGAAACCACCTGATACAAGGGAATTCTATTTGCTACTTTTAAGTGGATATCTGATGATATATGCCAGCTTGTTTGTTTCGTAAAGGGAACTATTTGCGTCACCTTTACTACTTTACTGGCATTGGGTTGGATGGTTAAAGTATCTGATACTAAGCGACCCGTTGTACTACTTAAAAAAACTTTCTCCGAGGCATTTCCCAGATTTTGAATTAAAAAAGAGGTTACCAAGGTATCTCCCTCTATCACATACTCTTTCTTTTCCAATGGAATGATCTCCAAAAAGTACGTTTCTGAAATCTTAACTTCAATACTTTTATAAGCAATAATGTTGCCTTTGATGTAGAGTCCAAAACTTAAGAAATGGGACTTAGAGGACGTTTCTTTGGAGGTGGATATGGTATACATATACCGCATTCCGGACTCTTTATTTATTTTTTTTTCTGAAAGAATGCTCCAACCCTCCGGAATCTTTAGAACCGATTCATTTTCGGGAAAAGATTCCTGAAAATCTTGCTCCACTTCCAGAAATAAAGAAAAGTAAGCACCAGGTTTTACGTTTTCAAGTTTATTTACAACGCGGATATTCTCCAGGTTTTGACCAAAGGCACAAAACCGGATAAGCGTAAGAAATAATATGTAAACGACATTTTTCAATCTTTACAATTAAGAATTTAATAGGAAAGAACACTGGATAAACTAATCAATATCTAAGGAGATATTGGAGGCAAAAAGATCATTATCATTGTCCATGACCAAAACCGACTCATAGCTACCTTTAACTAAGCCAAATAATTCTAAGGCATAAGAGGAACACATAGCAGGATATATTCTTCTGCTCAGTGTTTTAAAGGTCTCAACATGATTACCATCTTCATCATATACTTCAAGGTATAATTTGACTTTCTCAGAAAACTGACCGTCATTTCTAACCGTCACATGCATCATTTTGGTAGAATCGCTGACATCATTCATGCTTAAGTCGCTCACCAGTAGTCCAGATTTTCCTGAAGTGCCATTATCACCAATGATTTGAACCGCGTATCTCATCACAGAATTTACAGAAATTCCATTAGGCTGAACTTCGTTTACGGGGTTGGCTCCTTCTATCATCAGTACGGTCCAGTAGGAGCCACTTTCCATATCGGCTGGTGCGTCTATGGTATAAAACAGCGTATACTCTTCTAAAGGCTCAAGCGTTTTCTCATCTACTGTGGTACTTAACCATTTGGTAAGTGAACGCTTATGCCATCCTCCTCCGTATTTTACATCTTCTCCGCAGTGAACGGTGACGTCCTCTTTATAAAAGATAACCCTTTTAGGCACATCAGACTCGTTTCTAAGCACCACGCTTCCGCTAATGCTTTGATTTCCTCCTATGTTATGTACATGTGTGAGCCCGTTTAAAATAACAACAGCAGCCTTAAGAGACTGACAGGTACATAGTAAGAATAGCAAGAATAGAATAATATTTTTTTTCATCAGGAAAGAAGTCAGTTAAAAGAAAAAGAACTGGCAAGGCAGCAAAGCCCGCCAGTTCTTAAACAATTCTAATTTGAATCTGCAAGCGTATAGGTCACTGTAACGTCAGTATCTTTTGCTCTTAATAGACCATAGCTATCATCTAAAGCCTCAAATGTATAGGTTAACTTATGACCTTTATCGTTACCAGTTCCTGTATAAGCACTGCCTATTCCAGTAATCATGGCTTGATTAGCTAATGTTAATGTCGTTTTACCAGCAGTGGTACCTAAAGTACCCTTTGCACCAGTAGCAGCGGCAGCAGCATTTACACTAATATCTATTCCAGCTACCAATACATTAGCTTTTACATAAACACTTCTTAAAGATTCTGTTGTTAGAATAGAAGAATAGTTTAACCAAGTATCCGTATTATCAACTGCATCTTTTATTTTTTCACCTGCTTCATTATCTTCTTGGATAAATTCAGCGTCAAAGCTCTTAGAAACTGTAGTTTCTAAATCTAGTAAAGCAACATCTGGTACTTTAATGGTTATTACATGATTGTCTGTTTCTGAGTCTTGAGCAAAACCTGTCATTGATAAAAGCGTTCCTAGAGCGAAAGTAAGTAGTCCTAATTCTTTTTTCATTTTTTTACGTTTATATATTTAATATTTAAATACATCCATGGCAATTACTATTTGATAAGTAGCAATGAAGTCTGATTGATTAATTTCAAACATCGTGCCAATACAGCCTCACAAAAGAAAAAACACACCTACGTAAAATGTTATAAACCAGTGACTTACGTACCTGAAAATAGACAAACTTCAGGTATTTGTCGTTCATTTATCATGCATTAGGGGCTTATAATCAATAGATTATTAAAGGGTGGCGTTTTCAAGCTTCACCGCTAAGGCACTTAGAAAACTTCAAAAAAAATTAAGGGGAGTAGAAAAAATTGTGGCCATTTTAAATATTTGACCCTAAAAACGCAGCCGTTTGGCACGCACCAGAAATTTATTTAAGAAGAAAAATGGATTTTAATATTGCCAAAAACAGTAAATGTAATTGCAATATCCTTTTTTGTCCAAATTACTCAAATATGCTTACCTCTTTTAAAGAGCATAAAATATATAGCAGTATCCTTCTCCTATATATAGTATATAAGCAAATAATACAGCTATGATTTGTGATTGAACTTATAGTAAAAAGGTCATTTGTACTCCTCTTTTATTTGCGACAACAGCTTTTTACAGACCCCTTTTCTTTGTAAAGCAATGTTTACCGTTTCCTTAGGGTCATATTTATGGTCATAAAGTTCAAGGAATACGGGCTCAGAGTCTGGGTTCCTTCTATCTTTCCAAGCTATAAAACGATAACGGTCTGTGCGGATGGCATAACCCATTAAGTGGTTTTCAAATAAGTCTCTATCCCATTTCTCCTTTTCCTGTTCTTCAATCTTTACTTCTAAATCCGCCATTAAAGCCCCAAAATAGGTCTTTCGCATACCTTCAGATAGCGGATTGGCGGCCCATTCTCTTAAAGCAGGACTGGGAAACTGACTAAATGCCGATTCTTTCCACTTGGTATTCACATTTTCTAAAAGCGGCACTAAACTCTTTCCTTCCAAATGGGAAGGTTTGGAAGTATGGGTTAAATCGCAAAGCGTTGGAAATATATCTAAAAGCTCCACAATGGCATCTGTCTTTTGACCTCTAACATTTACGGGCATCTGTGGTGTAGAAATCATTAAAGGAACTCTGGTTCCTATTTCATAATTGGTGGCTTTCCCCCATACGCCCATGTCGCCCAGATGCCAGCCATGGTCGCTCCATAGTACTATTATGGTATTGTCTTTTTGTCCAGAAGCCTCTAAAGCATCCAACATACGCCCTAACTGGGCATCCACATAACTAACGCTCGCCAGATAGGCATGCTTTAAAGTTAGGGCCAGCTCTGTATCTATTTTGTCATACTTTGGTATCCCAGAGCGAGCTCTTAGTTCAAACGAAGCATGAAGACCCACTGCAGCTCCATCTTTAGGCGGGTAATCATAATCTGCCAGTGGGATTTCTTCTCTTTGAAATAAATCCCAATATTTCTTAGGGGCAATCCAATCTAGGTGTGGGAGTTTAAAGCCCAGTCCTAAAAAAAATGGTTTCTCTGGATTTTGAACCAACTCTTTTAAAGTGGCAATGGCTAGTTCGGTATTTTGACCGTCTGGATAAGTGAGGTCTGGAACATCATAACTTTCATAGGCAGGGCCACGTCCTAAACCATATTTACCGTCTTCACTGTTACTGGCCTCTATGGCTTTTTTATTATTTATAAAAATGGCCTGATTTTCTGGTGAAGCATAACCTCCTATAAGTTTAGGTAGTGAAGCATCAAACTTTACGTTGGCTTCTTTTTTACTCCATGATTTTTCGTCGTCGGTATAACCTGGATGGAATATCTTTCCAGAAAAGACGGTTTCATAACCATGAGCCCTTAACTGCTGAGGCAAGGTGATGATGTCTGGATTAATATCTCTAAAATAAGAGAAGTTTTCTATGACATTGATAGACTCTGGTTTTGCACCTGTCATGATACTAGCTCTAGACGGGCTACAAATGGCCTGCTGACAATATGCTCTATTAAAGAGCAAAGACTGGGCAGCCAATCGGTCGAAATTAGGTGTCTTGGCTATTGGAGAACCATAACAGCCTAATTCTGGACGGAGGTCGTCCACTGCAATAAATAGAATATTTGGCTGCTTTTGTGCAAACAGCTGCGAAGGGATTATCAATAAGCCCAATATGAGCATATATACTTTTTTCATGTTGGGCTTATTTTTTATTATAAAGAATTCGTTTAAGGTCTGTTTATTTAAACTCCTATTTCCAAATCACGGGCAAGAATACCGACATCTCTGCCTGTCCCCTATTGCTCCATGCATAGTAAGGAACCATTTGCGTTTTGAAAGGCTTAAAAACAGGCTTTGAAACCTTGGTATACATCCCTTCCCTTTTATCTGTTCTTAGCATGACTTCGGTTTTCAAAGTAGTAAGTCCACCTAGGAAGTCTGATTGGTAATCAGGTTTAAACTCAGCGTCACCATTCATATAAACGTCAACTATTTTTACATTTTCTGGCAAGTCAGGAGACTCCATACAATAAACCACAGGGCCACGTTTTACTGCTACTTGGTTTCTAACTTCCTCTATTCTATCATTCCCCTGCACCAAACTCGTTTCCATGGGCATATCCAGCTGAATCACATCTCCTTTTTTCCATTTGCGGTTTATGGTCGTATAAGTTCCTGCCACCGTTTTAATACCCGCATCTTTCCCGTTGATTTTAATTTTAGAACCCACAGCCCAATCAGGAATTCTTACAAGCATATCGAAAGGTGCTTCTTTACAGGCCTGGATAGTCATTTTAACGGCACCTTTCCAAGGGTAATCCGTTTCTTGGGTCATCTCGAACGCAGAACCATCCAATAGTTTCGTTTTTAATTTGTTACCACCATATAGGTTAACACTTATACCGTTTTTAGACAAACTATAAGCCCATCCTGACACTTGCACAATGGTACGAACCAAGTTAGGTGGACAGCAAAAACACTCCAAATACGACTGACGCTCTGCATACTCTGTATTCATTTTGGAATAATCTCTAGAGCCTTCTATCTTTCTTAAAGGATTGGCATAATAGTATTCCTTGCCTGTGACACTTATCCCAGATAAAGCACTGTTAAAAAGTACCAACTCCATCACATCGGCGTGCTTTGACTCTCCTTTTAAGCCCAACATGCGGTAGTTAAACATGGAGTTACAGATATTGGCACAGGTCTCGTTATAGGCTGTCATATTAGGCATCATATATTCGTCTATGAATCCCTCTTCTATTTTATCTCTATTGGTAGACGCCCCATAATGTGTTTGACCTACTGCTCCAGTAACATACATTTTCTTATTGGTAACATTATCCCAAAGCCTATCTAGAGCGTCTAGTAATGCCACTTCTCCCGTTTCTGCGGCCACATCTGCAGCACCTGCATAATAATAAAGTGCCAGTACGGCATGCCCTACCGCTTCTGTAGATTCACGCAGCGGCGTTCTTTCTTGAACCATATCCCCTACCGGATAACCCTTGGTAGCCGCATTTTCATCGATTCCGTATTTTCCTCTGTTATTGATAAACTTCTCGGCAAGTTTTAAATATCGCTGGTCTTTGGTGGTTCTGTATAGTTCCACTAAGCCCATTATCTGAGTCTGATTAAAACCGAATCGGCCATAATTGCGACTTTCTGGCATAAATACCGAATATAGATTATCAGCATGCTTTATAGCAATATCCAGAAAGTTGGTTTGACCCGTTACACGGTTATGAATACATGCACTGGTATATAAATGACCACTGTTATACATTTCATGGTATCTTCTATTTTCAAATCTATCAACATTTGGGTTAAGCTGAATCTGAGTTTGAAGATAACCATCCGCCATTTGGGCTTTAGCAATAATGGCTATAATCTCGTCCAATTCTTTCTGAATTTTTGGATCCTTGTTTTGAGCATACACATAACTCATCGCTTCCATCCATTTGTAGAAGTCGCCGTCGTGCCAAGCAAAACCCTCATGCTTACCTTCTTTTAAACCGGCAGCTATTTTAAAGTTATTAAGCCCATGTCCAATATCGCCTTTTAATACCTCACCCATATAAGGCACCATGACCGTTTCAGCCAACTTAAATTTGTCTGCCCAGAAACCTTCGGTCCACTGGCAATCGCCAATGTCAATACTTTTAAGTTTAACATTGGGGCTGGCTGTATTATTGATAATCCCTGCGTTTTGGGCTATTGCTGCCTGCAGTGAAAACATACTTGCGAAAAGCAAAATTATTTTTTTCATTTTCAATGGGTGACTTTTAAAGTTTACTAAAACCTGACTCCAGGCATTTAATAGAGCTATTATCTTGAATTTATTTTATAACAAAGTAAGTTCTAATTGAGCCGAAGGGCTTCGCGTCAATTGACTTTAGATTATCTTATATTACCTTAAATCTTTCAAGACAAAGGTTTCTTTAAATTTGCCCATTTCCTTTTCTTCCCATATTTGACGCAGCTCTTGTGGGTCAAACCAACGAGGTGCTGTATGTGTCTTACTCCAGTTTTGAGCACTCTGAACCATTTCTTTTAATAATTCAGGATGCTGGATACTCAAATCCTTTTGTTCCGAAATATCATGCTTTAGGTCAAAGAGTTTCCATTCATCGTTTCCAGTTTTTAAAGCTTTCCAATTATCTTTCCTTACGCCGACATCGCTATATCCTGAACGGTGACGCATCGCAAAAATCATTTCATCTTTACGAGCACTTTTGTTGCTATTAATACTTTTCAAAACATCCTTTCCGTTCAATACTTTACCCTCTGGTATCTTAGCTTTAGCCAATGCAGCGAACGTAGGATACAGATCCAATGCCGAAACGGGGTGTTCGTAGACCACGTTACTTTTGATACCATTTGGCCAGTGAAAAAACATGGGAACTCTAAAGCCTCCCTCATTGGTATCCCCTTTTCTACCTGTCAATGGCAAATTAGAAGCTCCATGAGCGGTGTCTCCGCCATTATCACTTAAAAACACAATGAGGGTGTTGTTGTATTGATGGGTTCTTTTTAATTCTTCCACCAGTTTTCCAACTCCCCTATCTAATCCATACACCATGGCGGCATAGGTTCTTCTTTTATGGTCTTTAATATCAGAAAACTCCGCTAAATCTTCCTCAATAGCTTCCATAGGAGCATGAGGTGCATTATAGGCCAAGTACAAAAAGAATGGTTCATCCTTTTTAGAGGCGTCATTCACAAACCTGACGGCATCATTTGAAAGCACATCTGTCAGATAATCCGTCTCATTGGAAGTCTCTTTCCCATTATATTCTAAGGGATGGAGGTATTCAAAGATAATCTTAGCACCTGCTTCTTTTTGCTTTTTATAAGCCGCTTTATATTGCTCAGGAAAGTATTTATGACCCCCACCTAAAAAACCGTAAAATTCATCAAATCCTCTTTTATTTGGATGAAACTGTGGAACAGCACCTAAATGCCACTTCCCTATGGCTCCAGTATGATACCCCGATTCCTTTAAAACATTGCTAATAAAAATTTCATTAAGTGGAATCCCGTCTCTAACTAAATCTTCACTATTAGCTGGTAAATTAAACTGAGAACCCATGACATGGGGATATCTACCTGTCATAAGTCCTGCTCTGCTAGGCCCACAAAACGGATGAGCCACATAAGCCGAAGACATCATCGTACCGCTGTGTGCCAACTTATCTAATTGAGGTGTTCTAATATCTGGTGAACCATTAAAGCCGACATCATTATAACCCAAATCATCGGCAAGAATTACAATAATATTGGGTCTTCCGTCAGGTTTATATAAACTTGAGCTTATTAAAAACAGACCCATTAAAAGACTAGAAACTAAAACTGTTCTTTTCATGACTTCAGACTATAAATATTAAAAAATGGCGTTTTTAACCCTTTAATTAACTTTCCTATATTTATCCATCAGCTCAATATCTAACTGCTCATACTTCTTTTGAAGCATCCACCTTGGTCTTTCTAAAGTTTTTTCCCAGTCGAAAATCATTTTATACATTTTCCTTACCCTTTCTGGATTTAAAGCTGCCAAGTCATTTTGCTCTGAGATATCCTCATCAATCCTGTAAAGTTCTGCAGGTCTATCAGGAAATCTAATAAGCTTCCAGTCGCCCTCACGCACCACCGCTCTAGCATCCTTTTTCCAATACAGAATGTCGTGCGGTCGACCCGACGCTTTCCCTTGTAAAAAAGGTATCACATTTACCCCATCTAGACTTTCTAAGTCTTTTGTATTTCCGCCTCCTGCAACATAAAATGTAGGCAATAAATCTAAAGTGCTAATGGGTAAGTTATAGGTGCTATTTGGTGGAATATTTCCTGGCCAGCGAATTAAGAAGGGTACACGAATACCACCTTCTAGGTGTGTGGCTTTGGCTCCTGCCAGGGGTAAATTCACGGAAGCATTATGGTCTACCGGGCCACCATTATCATTCGTGAATATCACAATGGTATTTTCAGATAAACCATTTTGGTCTAAATAATCTAATATTTTCCCACAAGCTCTGTCCAATGCCAAAGTCATGGCTGCCACTTGCTGCCTTTTGCCACTGAGTTCTGGAAATTGGGCTAAATCTTCTTTGGTGGCATCCATTGGCGTATGCACGGCATTAAAAGCCACATAAGCAAAAAACGGATTTTCCTTATTTTTTCCCATAAATGAAATCGCTTCTTCTGCTAGCAAATCCGTCAAGTATTGGGTAGGCTCTTGGAAATTATTGAATCCATATTCCAATTTATTTTGAACCTCCTCAGGTGGTTTTGTGTAAGCAAAATAATCTCTCGCTCCACCCCGAAAACCGACGAACTCGTCAAAGCCTCTTTTTAAAGGATGAAACCTATCTGCTCCTCCTTGGTGCCATTTGCCGAAAATAGCCGAACGATAGCCCAACTTTTTTAAATAGTCGGCCATTGTTTTTTCTTCTACCGGCAATCCCATTTCTATTCCGTCAACTGCAGAAACGGCACTCATGTATCCAGGAACATTGTTTTCCTCAAAACCAAAACGCTGCTGGTATTTCCCAGTTAATAAACCCGCTCTGGATGGACCGCAGGTAGGATCAGAAACGTAAGCCTGCGTACATCTCATGCTTTGCTTGGCGAGCTTATCTAGGTTGGGTGTTTTCATTACTTTACTACCTTGAAAACCGAAGTCGGCATAACCGGCATCATCAGCAAAAAGTAAAACAATGTTGGGCTGCTTTTGGGTAAAGCCAGCCAATGGCGTTATTAATAACAGCAATAAAATTATCCTCTTCATTAGGGTGTCATAGATTTATGGTACAAAACAACACGATAAAAAGGTAAGTGAGTAAACCTGAATTAACACACTATTCCTTTATATTATCCTAAAGTGAGAAATTATAAGTCATACCGCTATTTTGAGACCTATACTAGAACTGAACACTATCCTAAATACTTATTTCCTCTTCTGGGTCTAAGCTTATATTAACTCCGCTTAACACTTTCAAGTTTTTGCCCTCCCCTATGGATATTCTGTAAGTGCCATTCATAAATATTGCAGGCTTATGGATGTATCCTAAAGCTCGCGTTGCGGATACCAAGTCTCCAGTACTTTCTAGGTATATTTTAAAAACCTGATTGGGTTTGGTGGTTTTTATTTTCGGTAAAAAGCCAATTGCTCGTCTACCGTCATTTTCCATTTGTTTGATGGTTAATGGCCAGCCAGGGTAAGAATTCCCTGGAACATTCTTCGATAAATCAGCCAAGAATCGGATGGCTTCCATTTTAATGGTTCTGGATTGGGTATTGAAAGTTATAAAGCCATAGCCTGAGGCTTTTTTCTGAGCTTTTACATATCTATTTTTTTCTTGGTCAAACTCTTCTTCAGGATTTCCAACCGCAAATACGAAGTTATCGTTTCCGAAAATATCTCTGTAAAGACCGGTATTAGGAAGACCATGAGCAGGTCTATTTATATAAGGAACGTTTATGCTGTCTGGCTTAGACCATCTTGGATAACCCGTAGAAACAGCTGGCGTACAAAACGTCCATCCTCCATCTTGTTCATGGTCTATGCTATATTGTACCAAGAAGGGAAGGTGTTGGTCGCCATTTACATGAAATACTGCTGCTTTTTGCATCAGTCTCAAGACCTCATCTCTTTGCTTTTTTGGCCATCCACCAGAATCTAAATCGCCATAGAGAAATTCCTTTTTAGGTCCATGATGTGTGGCCACATTGGCAAAAAGCGTTTGACTCAACATTACTTTCATATCCACATCTTTCCAATCTTCTGTCCAATCCTTTAAGAATTCCATTTGAGTATTACCCATCATAGATAAGCTTTCGGACTCCAGTTCATTGGCATTTAATCTTACCGTCACATGGTCTATTCTTCCCTGACCTTTTCTAATCATTTCAGGTCCCGACTTAAACATCCTATCGCTCACAATCGCAAAACTTACCCCACCATACCTTAAGTGTGTATACCACGTGCTAATACCAGAAGGTAAGACCTCAGGATGAAAAGCATCGGGAAGATGCCCACACTGGGTTTTATTCACCACATTTATCATTTTGGCTGTTTGTACCATACCACCTTGGGCATCACGCTGAGCGTCCCATTCATCTATAGAAAGCAACTTACCACCCTCTCCCCAAAGGTTTCCTTGAAAAACATCATGATCGTCTGGCGTGCAAACCGTAGGACGGTCTCGCATCAAATGACCAAAAGCCCAGCCAAACATATAATATTTCCCCAAATAGCTTAAAATAGCCTTTTCTTCGGGTTCACGTTTAATGGGGTATCCACCATTTTCCTCATAAATCTGGTCACCAGAAAAATATAGTAAATCAGGATTACTCTTACTTAGATTTTCTACCAAAGGCCTATATGGAAAACCCATGGCATGTTGACAGGTAAGTGCACCTAACTTTAACAAATCTCCTTTAGGTTCTTTTCTAACGATGCCCTGATAATGATGCGTATTTCCATCCAGTTCATATACAACCCTGTAGGGTGTATCTTTCATTTCTGTCCAATCCTTCACCTTAAACACAGCCGTAAAAGCATCCCTGTCAATCTGTTGTGTTTGTACACTTTCCCACACCCCATTTTTTTGAAGTTCCAGATGACTAGACCGATTGTCTTCTTCAGAAATGGGAGGAAATTGAGCAGTAAGTTTTAAAGTTTGGTCAGATAAAGTGTACATACACCAAAAAATAGGGCCAAAAGTGTCTTTCCGACTTTCTATAACTTTTGAACCCTCAAGTTCTAATTTGTTCCACCAAAAAGAAGCTCCTTTCTCCAATTGGCATATGTCCATCAAGCCAGATAGGTCTTGCGAAATGCTTTTTGATAAAACTTCCGTCCTCCCTTTTTTATCCTTTACCCTTAAGATAAGTTCTGAAATGTTATTTTTTGTAATCGAAGTCAGTTTTAATTCAAACTCATTTAAATCAAAGTCACTACTAAGTTTTTTAAGGTCATTTTCTATAAAAATCTCCTTATTTAAACTGATTCCTACTTTTATTCCATTTCCAAAATAACAAGCCGCTGAAGTACTTTCTGGGTCTGTCGTATCTTTTACCCCTACCGAAAAACCAAAAGTGGCATTGTCATTTTCTGATTTTATCAAACCTGCCTTACAGCATAAAGAGAACATACCATCTCCTTTTTGAAGTTGATAACCTAAAAGATTTACGCTAGCGTTTTTCACAATTCCGTCGCTTTCAACTCTTCCATTTTTCACTCGCCAGTCTTCCAGCGGAATACTCCAAAATTGTTCTCCGAGCCAAACACGGTTATTTGTTTTTCGGAAATCCTTTTTTAAGGTACTTTGAGAAAATTTAAGCTGGTTTAAATCAAATTTTCCTGTATTTCCAAAGGCATCCTTTACGCTTAGAATGGAAACGGAATAAGCAATTTTCTGAATAAAATTTCTTCTTTTGAGAGACATAGTTCTTTAGGGTTGAATAGTTTTTAAATGACTTCTTGGACGTTATTTACATTAAAACTATGAGACTATTCGCGAAATAGGGGGATATCTCACTTAAAATAAATTACGAAATGGTTTAAGCCTATAGTAAGGAGAAAACTTATAAAAAGTTAGTAATCTCTGCTTTAATGGCCATAAAATGATTTTTCAGACCTTCTTTGTCACGATTATGAATGAGCTTTTTTGGCAAAAGAGAGCTGCCCATACCTACGCCATAAACACCCGCCTCAAAAAAAGATTTGATATTTTCTAAAGCCACTCCACCTGTAGGTAAAACCTTAATTTGATCTAGAGGACCTTTAATATCTTTTATAAAGGACACGCCAAGTTGTGTCGCAGGAAAAATCTTAACGGCTGTGGCACCACAAGTCCAAGCCTTATATATTTCTGTAGGCGTATAAGCTCCAGGAAATATTGGAATGTTATCTGCCACTGCCGTTTTTATAATGTCTTCATCTATAATGGGTGTTACCATAAACTGCGAACCTGCATTTTTAGCCCTACGATAGTCCTCCATACTACAAACCGTACCTGCTCCAATATTCATTTCCGGAAAATCTTTCACCAGACCAGAAATCATTTCTGAAGCACCTTCGGTATTCATGGTAATTTCTAAAGTATAAAACCCTGATTCCTGATATATTTCAGCAATCCATTTTACGATTTCGTAATCATATCCACGAATAATGCCAACAACAGGCATTTTTTGGTACTTATCTTGAGAAAAAGCGGTATTAAGAGACATATTGATTTATGATTTTCCTTTGACCTTTCAGTAAAGCTTGTAGAATATTGGAAGCATCAAAGACGATTATATTTTTAGAATGGTGCAAGGTAGCCAGAGCCATTTGATATAAAGTAAAAACTGGCTCTGCAGCACATAAAAATAACTTGCTCTTATGGTCTTTCAAATAGGCCAGTTCGCTACCAATGAGCATTCCGCTGAGTAAGAAGTAATTATCTTCTTTAGAAATATCATGTAAAAGCGTATTGGTCCTCACAGAAAACAAAATAGAACTTAAGGATTCACTACTTCCTTTTTTTACGCCTGAATCAAAAGCTTTTTTATGGATTTCAGTTAAGTGTCCTGTCTGCACAGAATCAGATAAAATACTCTTTTGTGAAAGCAACTGAAAAAGCTCCCCAGTCATGAACGTTTTCATGGTGGTGAATTGTCCATTTTTATAGTTGAGATGCTTGCTATGTGTGCCAGGCAAAAGCAATACCCCTTCTTGGTAAGGCTGAAGTAATTCTTCCAAACCGATGGCTTGAATTTCCTCTCCCCGCATGACACTGCTATCCGTTTTTACACCAGAAATTAGAATTGTTTCCAAATCATTCGTTAGACTAATAACCTTCCAGTTTAGATTAGATCCGCTTCCGTCAAAGGGAACTTCTGCATAAGTCATTTCTTCTAGACCAATATTGGAAGAGGCCATCCCTGAAATGACGACAAGGTTTTTCTGATGCTCAGTCTCCAATTTTTGAATCTGAGAAACCAGATAATCTCCAAAAGTATCTTGTCTGTTTTTTTCAGACTGCTTCAAAAAAAGGTCATTGAGTGTCTTTATTCCAACATTCGTTTGCACCGTTTCCAGCACAGTCAAAGTTTCGGTTACGACCAGCCTTAACCTAAAATTGGTAGTTCCCCAATCAATACTAATGAAGTGTTCTGGAAGTATCATGCCATTTCCAATGATTTACTAATGCGTTTTTTAATGAGATAATCGTCTAATGCAAAAGTGGAACAGTCTACGCCAATGCCGCTATTTTTAATTCCTCCATGAGGTAAGTAAATATCGTATTTCACACCATTGACTTGTACTTCTCCAAAAGCAAGATGCTGTTCAAAATACTTTTGAGTTTCCTCGTTTTTACTAAAAACATAAGACGCTAAACCGGCGTCAGTGTCATTGGCGTAGCCCAAAACCTCTTCTTTAGTATCGAAAGGAACAATCATGGCTACTGGGCCAAATATTTCGTGGTTTAAAATCTCTGCTTTAGGATTGTTAATCTTGATAACCGTAGCTTGAAAGTAATAGCCCGGTTGGTCTATGGCTTTTCCTCCATACATCACTTTACCTCCCTGAGCCAACGCCATCTCCACTATCTTTTCAATCTTCTTCACCGATTGTCTATTGGCCAAAGGACCCATTTGAGGTTTATTTTCTTTGCCAAAACCAATTTTAGTATGCTCAAAATTCTTTACCATACCTGCGATAAAGGCATCAATCAGCGTGTTGTGCACATAAAACCTGTTAGGAGCAACACAGATTTGACCCGTATTACCCACTTTTAATGCCGTACCTAAACCAATAGCCAGATTTAAGTCAGCGTCTTCCATGACTATAAAAGGAGCATTACCTCCACACTCCATACTGTATCTTTTTATAGAGGTTTTAGCACTTTGTTGAATCAGCTTCTGAGCCGTTTCTGTGGAGCCTATCATCGTAATAAGACTTGGTATTTTACTTTCGCAAAGCGGAATCCCTACATTCTCAGTATCTCCACAAATGATATTGATAACGCCTGCAGGAAAATTCATTTCATCACAAAGCTCTCCGAGAATATAAGCCGAAAGAGGAGAAAATTCTGATGGTTTAATAATGATGGAGCACCCAGCCGCCAAGGCGGGTCCAAGTTTAAAACCTAGATTTAAAAAAGGGAAATTATAGGCCAAAAACGCTACCACCACACCCAAAGGTTGAGATAAAAGTGTATGCTGATGTGTGCCTTCTCGGTCTGGAATATTGAGGACGGTTCTTTTTAAAATTTCTTCTGGATAATATGCTAGCGAATTGGCAATGCTGGTCAGGTCTTCGTCTGTACCTTCCCAAGTTTTACCCATTTCGTCCATGATACTTTCGCGAAGCATATCACGGTTTTCTAAAATTTTGGAACGCAAACGAGAAATCCAATCTAGCCTAACTTCCATGGGCATGGCAGACCATGAAACAAAACCTTCTTTGGCAGCTCGCAATGCTTTTTCAGTATCGACTTTTGAAGCCCATGCTATTTCAGCTATTTCCTTTTCATTTCCAGGACAGACTACCGTAAAGGTTCCTCCATCCGTAGCTTCTGTTAATGAGCCGTTTATATATAATTTTTTAAATCCGTATTTCATATCTTATTTTAATAAGCCGTTGGTTACATAAGCTGGAATTTCTAAAGCATATTTTTGTATGACATCTTCATTTACTTCAAAGCCTAATCCTGGACCGTCTGGTATTTTCATTTCACCGTTGATAACTTCTAAGTTTGCATTGGTAAGTTCTTCTCGCAGAGCATTTTCCGTCCTATCAAACTCCATCATACAAGCTTCTGGAATCATTCTCCCTGGCATCACATCCAAATTGGCAATAAAGTGCATGGCAGCCGAAATGGCAATGCTGGTACCCCAAGTATGTGGTATAATTTCTACGCCATAAGTACTGGCCAGCGTGCTAATTCTCTTGGCTTCTGTTAATCCTCCAGTGGCACATATATCGGGCTGTAAAATATCCACGGCCTTTGCCTGAAGAAGTCGGTGAGCACCAAATCTAAGATATTCACATTCTCCTCCCGAAATGGGAATGGTGGTTTTTGACCTCAATTCAGCATATTGATCATAATACTCTGGAGAAATAGGTTCTTCAAACCAACCGATATCATATTTTTCTATCGCTCTAGCAAGCTGAACCGCCTCACGCAGGTTATAGGCATGGTTGGCATCTACCATTAACTTCACTTTAGAGCCGATTGCCGCTCTAACCGCCGCTACGTTTTCTATATCTTTTTCAATCGTTAAGCCTACTTTTATTTTCATGGCTTTATAACCTTGATTGGCATACATTTTGGCCTCCTCTGCCAATACCGTAGGCATATGACCACCATGCGTAAAATACATTCCAGTAGCATATGGGCTTATAGATTCTCTTTTCTTACCGCCCAACAGGGTATGCACTGGCAGGTCCATTATCTTCCCTTTCAGATCCCAAATGGCCACATCTATGGCACTTACTGAAGCCTGCAATACGCCACTTCTGGCGTAGTCTAGCGTTCGCCTGTACATAATATTCCAGATGGTCTCATTTTCTAAGGGATTCTGACCTATAATAAACGGTTCTAAAAGTTCTACGCCAGCTTTAAGAACTTTAGCAGGACCATAACCTTCCCCCCAACCCACATGTCCGGTGTCTGATGTTATTTTGACGATGCAAATTTTACGTTCGCTATACTCCCACTGAGAAAAATAGAAACTCTCCTTGAGCTTATCATTGAGTATATAACTTTCAACAGAAACAATTTTCATTTTAATTATTTTTAAGCGTAGATATCCTTTTTAAAAAGAGGTTTAGAAATTATTAGCGTATCCTAGAATAAGTGTAGCGATGATGAGGATGAATAATCCAAACAAAAGCCATTTAAAAGAGCTGCTGCCCTTATGCCATTCTTTATTCATATATGCCCATACGTTACTCACTATTAGTGAGACGCCTAGTAAAATAGGCCAACCAATAACTGGTCCCATATCGCCCATTAGCGTAGCTCCCTGACCATAAATACCCAAAGCTCCAAACCAAAAAACACCCGCTAAAACAGCCCAAAGGTAGGCCTTGTTGGCATGGACAGATTTGAACGAATTCCAAGATTTATTTTTAGTTAGAAGTACAAGTGCATACCCCGCATTCATGATATAAGCTCCTAATAAAACCACGACCCAAATGGCTAAACTGCTATTTCTAGCTAAAGCTCCACTAGCCTCTGCCATAACACCTACAGGCTGAGCTTCTACAAATCCAACATTCAATAATGCCGAAAGTACACCACTGGCCAAGGCTATTAAAAGACCTACTTTTAAGTTTGAGCCTCCCTCAGAGCAATTTTCTTTATCCTTCAGTATACCTGCATACGCCGTAACAGCCACGCCAACTAGCATAATACCTACCCCTATTAATATATAAGGAAAAGCAGTTAGACTGGTAGCATCTTCTATTCCAAAAAGTGGAATAAGACTTCCTACTGCCGAACACACCCCCATCACAATACCATAGGTCAATGAAATACCAATAAATGGTATGCTTTTACCAAACATAATCCCTCCAATTCCCCATAAAAACCCAAAGAGCATACCTAAAAATATGGACGGAGTAGGTGCAGCGGCTATTACCTCAAATAAATCAGGAACTACAAAAAGAGCCCAACCAATGGGTAAGACTATCATAGCTATAGTGGCATGTACTAGCCACCAAGCCTCCCATTTTAAAGGTGACATAAATTTCATTCCGAGTCCGAAAGAACCCTGGAAAATACTTGCGACAAGTATTATTATTAAAGGCAAAAAAGAGGTCATATAGGTTTGAATGTTTTCTACACAAAGAAAGTATCCTTAGCCTTCTTAGCATCGGTGTGTTTTACCCTACGATTGCACTATTTTAACTTAATTTATCAACGTTCAGATAAAATACCATCTAAAATTAACTTAAAATGCTTGCTAACAGCAGATTAAATAAATATGGATAAAATAGCAATCATTAAGCCTCCTCCAATAGCAATCACTATGGATAGTAAAGAAAAAGAACGAAGCACCTGAGGAACATTGAAACCATGTATTTCTTTAAATAGCCAAAAGAAGCTACTATTTACATGGATAATACCCATTGAGCCAGCACAAATAGCTGCCGCCGTAAGAGAAGGGTCAAGCTGACCGCCACTCACCATAGGTGCCACAATAGAACTGGTGGTTAACAGAGAAACGGTAATCGATCCTGTCATTGTCGTAAAAATAAAGCTTAGCAATAAGGGCAAGAACAAACCCAAAGCGTTGATATGCTCAAAGTTGGCCATGAGTTCATTGACGATCTGTGTATCTTTTATTACTTGTCCAAACGCACCACCTGCACCGGTAATCAGTATGACCATAGCACTTTTTGACGCTGCTTGTTTAAAAAGCTCATTTAGCTTTTCATTAAATCCATTTTTCCTCAATAAGAAAAGAGATATACTCACACCAATCATTAAAGACCAAATGGGACTTTTTACAAAAAGAATAACGGGGTTTTGACCTTTATAAAAGGCACTAACCGTCATTAAAAAAAGTGGAGAAAGTAAGGCTAAAAAAGGCAAAGTTTTTCTAAAACCAATTAACTCAGCAGGCCTACCATCTTCATTGTCTGGAACTTCAATTGATACAGAAGATGGAATTCGCTTTGAAATGCTATGAATCCAAATCAAACCGACAAACATAGCCCCTAGACCTACTAAGATATTAATAGGTATTATTTCACCGATATCCACATTCAATAAACCGGCTACAGCTACAGGTCCTGGTGTTGGTGGTATCATAGCATGAGAAATGGTAAGACTCATGGCTAAAGCCATCCCTAGCGTGAGTAAAGACTGCCCAGTTCTTTTTGAAAGAGCAATAACAGTAGGTAAAAGTGTTAAATAGGCCACATCCATAAAAACCGGAATGCCTATTAAAAAGCCAATAATCGCTAAACTAAAGGTCAGGTATTTGGTACCAAAAAGATTTATAATGCTCTCTGCAATTTGATTAGCTCCGCCTGTTTCTGCTAAAATTTCGCCTAGAAGCGTTCCAAAAAAGATAACCAGTCCTATCCATTTCAATGTGTTACCAAAACCAGAAACAATGCTCTCATTTACATCTGTCATAGAGGAACCTGTCAATACGCCTAGCAGAAGGGCTGATATTAAAAGTATGGGAATGGGATTTACCTTAAAAACAGTAACACCCACTATCAAAAATGTGATACTAAAAAGGAGTACTAAAAGACTAACCATACTTTTTTGAGGCAAAAGTAAATTTGATACTAAAAAAACAATAGCTTATTTCTACCCAAAAGTCATCTCTAATTAACTTATCGGGAGATTGTCTAGTCCAGCTCTTCCTTCATTTGGTATTTCTCCATATAGTCTGAAGGTGTAATTTTCATCAAGTTTTTAAACTGGCGATTGAAGTTAGTCACGGTATTGAAGCCAGACTGATAGGCAATGGTGGCTATTTGCTCTTTGCCCTCTATCAGCATTTTGCAGGCATGCCCTAATCTTATTTCTATCAAAAACTGTGTAAATGACTTTTTGGTCTTATTCTTGAAGTATCTACAAAAGGCGTTTGGCGTCATACAAGCAATGGAAGAAATCTCAGCCAGTTCTATTTTCTTTTCAAAATTTTCATTTAAAAAAGAGATAACCTTTGCCATTCTTTCCTTTTCATCCGAGCTGAAGGAGTGCTTTATTTCCTCTTCGCATAAAAGCTCATGATTGTCTGTATTGGATAAGATATCCAGCACTTTTAATATTTCAGAAACACCACCGAGCCCCTTAGAACCTAGTAAACCAAGAATGTGATTATGCACCAGATAGGTGCTTGATTTTGAAAACTTAATACCTCTATTTGACTTCTGAAACATAGCCCTTAAAGTTTGGGTTTCAGAGAGCTCTGAAAATGCTGGACCAAGAAAGTCATGCATGAATTTTACCACGACCAAATCCACCTCAGAAATGGCTTCATTTCCTTCATAATAAGCACGGTCATTCCTAAACAAATGAGGCACATTACTGCCAATCAAATACAACTCACCCGGCTCAAAGTTTCCAATGGAATTTCCAACAAATCGCGTACCTGTACTCTTTAGAAAATAGATAAGTTCCAGCTCAGGATGAAAGTGCCAGTCGTGTTCAATACACGGAATATTATCCTGCCTCACAGAAAAGCATTTCTCTGGACTTAACTCATTTTTTTTGAATATTAATTTCATTCGGGTTGAAAACAATAATTTTAAAAAAGCCAAACTACCTTAACCACTCTTAAATATAATAGCATTTAAGAAAGGGTTTTAAAATTAGGCTTACTCAAGTGCTATAAGACTAATTCCAGTTCACTTTTTGAACTATTAAGATAACCAAGAAATTGCCAATATACATATTATTTCAATGAATTGACCCACACCAAATCAAAGGACTCTGAATGTCCAGAAACTCATTTCTACAATGGACTTAATCAGCTCGTTAATAAATCATAGTTCAAGGGCGTCTTGAGATCCATTAAGACGTCCTTATTAACCCGCTGATTTTCTTTCAATATTTTAGTACCCAAAACGTAAGCCTTGGCATTATTAACAGCATCTACAGAAAGTAATTTGTCGTCCTGAAAATACCAAGCTGATAGCTTTTTCTCCTCCTCCACTCTTAATAAGACCTGATTGTAGCCTCCTGACAATCCTACCATTTGAAGCTTTACCTCGTATTGGTCAGACCAAAACCACGGTAAGGCGTTATAAACGGAAGTTTTCCCGCAAATAGCCGCAGCAGCCACTTTACCTTGATCTACTGCATTTTGAACAGATTCTAAACGAACATAGCGTTTATAATGCGGATTAAAGTGCCAAGTGCAATCACCAATACTATAAATATCAGGTTCAGACGTTCTGGCTGTTTCATTCACTTTAATGCCATTCTCCACATCCAAACCGACTTTTAGGGCCAGTTCAGCGTTGACTTTTATCCCTACACCAATTATTATCATTTCTGCATCGAAAGAGGTGCCGTCTGTACAGATAACTTTGTTTATACCAGATTCATTTTCAATAGACTGAACCTGTTTTTGGGTCTGAACATTGACGCCATTATTTTGATGCAATTGATTAAAGAAAGTAGACATCTCTGGAGCTGTAACTCGAGCTAAAATACGTTCTTCTCTTTCCAGCACATCCACCGAAGCTCCTAATTTTCTTAAAGAAGCGGCTATTTCTAGACCAATATAACCACCTCCAATTATCACTACCTGCTTGGTTTTACAGGTTTCAAAAGTGCTTTTGATTTTGTAGACATCGGCTGCCGAACGTAAGAAACTTAAGTTTTTTGCTTTATCAAGACCCTCAATGTTTGGCACAAGGGGTCTAGCCCCAGTCGCCAGCACCAGTTTATCGTAGGCTTGCTGACCGCCATCTTCTAAAGTAATGATTTTATTGGCTTTATTAATTTCTAAAACTGCGTTTCCTAGTCTTAGTTCTATGTTTTCCTTTTCATAAGACTGGGCCGGTTTTAAAAGAAAATTTTCAATCCCCCCTTCGCTAGTTAGAAAGGCTTTAGACAAAGGAGGGCGATGATAGGGCAATTCTGGGTCTGCATCATACAGAATTATCCGCCCCTGCCATCCCTCTTTTCTGAGAGAAAAAGCAAAGTTGACACCTGCATGACTGGCTCCAATGATAACGCAAATTTGCTCTAATGCCCTTTCCATTATTTAGCTACTTTTAAAATAACACCATCTAAAACCTCCGTAATCTCAATTTGACAACCCAAACGGCTATATTCATCGGTATTGTCGTCTAGCTCTAGCATGTCCGTTTCTATCTCGCTGGCTCTGCCCACTAGTTCTATAAATTCTGGTAAAACATGAACATGGCAGGTGGCACATGAACATACACCACCGCAATCGCCATCTATACCTTTGATGTTATTTTCTACCGCAAGTTCCATCACATTACCTGATGTACCTTCTACGGTAATAGACTCATTATCAGAAGTTAAAAAAGTTATTTTTGCCATTTTTTAGTTGAATTTTAATAATAATTTATGAAAGCCCACTTTGCGTTTAAAATCACCCCAATCTTCTATATTCTCTTCAAAATCAAGCAGTTCCATTGCCGTTATTCTTTCAGAGAGAATAGTGATAAGCGTTTTTAAAATTTGTCGGGCATGGGTTGCTCCTAGGCAGTTATGGTGGCTAAAGCCAAAACCTACATGTGGATTAATTTTTCTATCTAAAACTACTTCATTTGGGTTCTCAAAAACAGCTTCGTCTCTATTGGCGGAAGCCCAACATAAAGAAACTCGGCTATCGGCTTTGGCGGCGTGTTCGCACACGGTAGCATCTTCCGTAACCACTCTTCCCATATGCGTTAGTGGTGCAAAATACCTCACCAATTCCTCCACAGCTTTACCTATCATTTCAGGATTTTCCTTTAATACTACAAGTGCTTTGGGATTTTCTGCAAAATACGCTAGGGAATTGGTCACTGCGTTTATAACCGTATCTCTGCCCCCCGCAAAAGTTAAAACCATTACCCCTTTAACCTCTTCTTTAGTCAGTTTTCTACCCTGAAAATCGCAGTTAAGTAAATAGGAGTATAAATCTTCGCCAGGGTTTTCAAAAGCTTCGTCTATTTTAGCATCTATATAGTCATACAAAACGTTCGCCTTGTCCGCATCTAAAGCTTCACCTTCACTTCTAAACACATGAGTTCCCCATGAAATCCATGTTTCAGACTCCTCAAAAGGTGTATTCAGTAAAAGTGTTAAGGCTTTTGACTGCAGTGGCAATGCAAATTCAGTGACGATTTCAACCTTATCCATTTTCATCACTTCCTCCAACAACCCTTCCATTTGCTCTTTAAGCTCTACTTGATATTGGGCTTGCAGCGGTCTTTTAAACCATGCTTCCATTAAGGCTCTATATTCGCCATGTACGGGCGGGTCTACTTCAAATGGAATTTGACGCGTCTCTCTAATATTTACTTCTGAGGGCACCACAATACGCCCAGGAGTTGCTCCAGACTGAAAAGTTTTATAATTATGAGCCGTTTTACGAACATCCTTATGTCGCAAAAGCATCATAACATCATCATCTTGGTCTTGTACTTCTCCAAATCCTTTTGTTTTTCTAGCCTCTTCAAACGGATCGGGAAAAACACTTGCATTTTGTTTTTTCATATTTCAAATTTGGTTATTGAAGAAAAGTAAGGTTTCAGCAATATTATTTTGCCAATATTCCCAACTGTGCTCTCCTTTTTTAATAAAGAAGCTATGGGGTATTTCGTTATCTAAAAGCTGTTGATGTAATACTTGATTGGCTTTAAAAAGTGTGTCTTTTTCGCCACAATCAAACCTAAAAGGTCTTAGGCTTTCTTTATTTGCCAGTATGATGTCAATAACATTTTCTTCCGATAGCACGGCTTCTTTCAGCGAATCCATATTTTCTATAAACTCAGCCATTTGGTCAAAGCGAGTAATAGAACTCAAACCACTAAATGCTTTAAAAATTTGGGGATATTTAGCTCCTAAACGCAAGGCTCCAAAACCTCCCATAGACAAACCCGCAATAAAAACAGGTGAAAGGTCATCTACTTCTTCGTAATTCTCCTTTACTAAGTCAATGACGTCTTCGGCTATCCATTTTTCATAATCAGCCGTTTTATGTTCCAAATATCCACTGCCATCTTGGAAAAGACCATCAGAAGGCATCACTAGCATCATGGGCTGGACTTGCTTTTTGCTTATCAATTCTTGGAGTGTTTCATGGACTTTAGCTTTCAATGACCACGCCCAGTGACTCCCGTAAACACCATGGAGTAAAACAACGATGGGCATACTTTTAAAATCTCCCTCGGGTTTAAAAACTGTTACATCAGCACGGTGTCCTATAGCAGGACTTTTAACCGTAAAACAGTCGAATTGGTCTATTCTGGCTCTTTCTGTGGTAAAAAACTTTTTCATAAATTATTCAAAAACGATTACGCCTTTGGCATTTTTACCCGCCAACATATCCTCAAAAGCCATTGGTAAATCTTCCAAACTATAAGTTCTTGTCACCATTTCATCTAACATTAATTTACCAGATTTATAAAGCTCAATAATTTGAGGAAAATCTATTTGCGGACGTGCTTTACCATAGAGCGGATTGATATATATTTTATCCCACTCAAATAGACTCATGTCTACCATTATTTCTTGCTCTATTCCGCTTACCTGCACAGCAGTACCTGCATTACGAACCATGGCTAGCGGTGCCGCTCCCAGAGCTGGAATGGCAGTACACTCAAAAGCGTAATCTGCCCCGCGGCCATTGCAAAGCTCCTTTATCTCCTTTGCTGCTTGGCTTAAATCCTTGTCTTCTTTCTTTGCCAAAAGAATATGCGTAGCTCCAAACTGCTCTGCCAACTTTAACCTTTCTGGATTAATATCTATGGCTATTATTTTGGCAGCTCCGCTCACTTTTGCCCCTTGAATCACATTTAAACCCACACCGCCTGTCCCTATCACCACCACGCTGCTACCTGCTTTTACTTTGGCGGCGTTAGTAACAGAACCAAATCCCGTCATCACGCCACAGCTTACAATGGCAGCACTTGGAAATGGCACATCGGCATCTACTTTTACGCAGGCTGCTTCACGCACCAAAGTGTATTCGCTCATGGTGCCTAAACCAAAAGCATGTTCTATGGGTAGATTATTATAAGTGGTACTTTCTAAGCTTGCGTGTCCTCCAGAAACGGCATTTCCAGCTGTTACCGCAGAGTTTTTCTCACAAATATGTTGGTTTCCTTCCTGACATTGAAAACACTCATAACATGGAATGGCCCAGTTTAAAATCACAGCATCTCCTATAGCTAAACCCTTCACCTCAGGGCCAAGGGATTCCACAATTCCTGCACCCTCATGACCCATTACTATAGGTTTACCCCAATTAATGGAGTCCCAGTCTGTGTGGCAAATGCCTGCGGCCTTCATTCTAACTAAAACCTCATCGCCATAAGGCTTATCAATTTTAATTTCTTCGATGCTATAATTCCCGTCGCCTTTGGCAATTGCCGCTTTTACTGTTTTCATTTCAATATTGATTGTTTAAAAATCATTAAACAAAATTCTCAAAATTCCGCTTTTAATATTTGTCACTTCTTTCCAATTAATTGTCCTATATTGTCACATATATCATTTCATTAGCAAATAGAAGTCAAATGAAGGCAGTTTATGAACATATCAACCCTGGAGTTCGTCATTCTGTGACGTACAGACTTTTTGAGCTTCCTGCCTTTGATTCCCCTTTCCATTATCATCCTGAATATGAATTAACCTACATTATTAAAGGGGATGGTTTACGCTATGTCGGCTCTCAAATAGAAGAATTTCAAGCGGGCGAACTCATACTCCTTGGCCCAAATCTTCCTCATTGTTGGATAAACCGTGAACTCCCCGAAGGTGAAGCAGTAAAAGCATTTGTAATTCAATTTCATCCCGATATTCTAGAAAATTCATGGATAGGACTTCCTGAATTTGATGGTATAAAACAACTCCTAAACAGTTCTAAGCAAGGCCTGACTTTTAAAAACATTTCTTATGAAAAGTATTTAGATCAATTAACCAGCTTAAAACCAGCAGGACAGTTTTTGAAGCTTTTGGAAATCCTCCTGGAACTCTCAGAAAGTGAAAAATCAAATTTGCTTTATCATATAGATAGCGAAAACAAAGATCAGCATAGGTTTCAAGAAGTTTTCTCGCATATCATCACCCATTTCAGAGAAAATATAAGCCTTGACGAAATAGCTGAAATAGCCATGCTGAGCCCCACCTCATTTTGTAGGTACTTCAAAAAAATAACAGGAAAAACCCTGGTTGAAATCATTTTAGACTACAGATTAAAAGCTGCAGCCCAATTACTGCTTCGTACCAATAAACGTATTGGTGAAATTGCCTTTGAATCAGGTTTTGAAGACATTCCATATTTCAACAGAACTTTCAAAAAATGGAAAGGAATAAGTCCTGGCGAATTCCGTAAAGCTTCTCATTAATACACGTGGAAAACGACGGCTTTAAACTATTAAGCAATTCACCCATCATCATTATTTACCTAAAAAAGCGAGTGCTTTCATAGATAGGACTGAACAGTTCAATTATTGCTCAGAAGAAGTTTCTAACTACCACGATAGCTTTCCACCATTAAAATTAAGCTAGAGAGCTCCTTTTCTGCCAATATCCGACAATCTACCATAACAACTTCGCATCCAAAAGAAGGCACTCTCCGAATAAAACTATTTGGAGATAATATAGTATTATGTTTTGCTAGATTTTAAAATATGATTGCTTTTCCGACTGTCTACCTTTGAAGAGTTATTAAAACCCTGAAAAATTAAAGCAAATCATAACATTAGCCATGAACAAGTTAAGTCTGTTAACATTTCTTTTTCTTCATTTATTAGCGACCAATATCATGGCACAGAAAGAGAAAATCAAACCAAACATTATTGTGATTTTAACAGACGACCAAGGCTGGGCTGATGTTGGATTCAATGGCTGTACAGACATACCAACGCCAAACTTAGACAGGCTCGCTAAACAGGGTGTAATTTTCAGCAATGGCTATGTTTCTCACCCCTACTGTAGCCCTTCTAGAGCTGGGCTTTTAACAGGAAGATATCAGGCTCGTTTTGGACACGATTGTAACATGCCATACCAGCAAGAAAACGATGCCACTGTAGGTACGCCGCTATCTGAAAAAATGATACCCGAGGCACTTAAACCTTTAGGATATAGAACAGCTGCCATAGGAAAATGGCATTTAGGAGACCATCCAGACCTCCACCCCACAGCTCAAGGCTTTGACCATTGGTTTGGTTTCCCAGGTGGTGGAATGAACTATTGGGGCGTTGCCAAAGACCCCCTACAAACCATCTACAGAAATGGAATGCCAGTACCAGAAAAAGAACTCACCTATCTGACAGATGATTTCACAAAAGAGGCTATTACCTTTATCAAAGAAGACCGTCAAAAACCATTCTTTATATATCTAGCCTATAATGCTCCGCATGCCCCAGACCATGTCACTAATCAATATTTAGAAAACACCAAACACATAGAATACGCCGGTAGAAATATTTATGCCGCTATGGTAAACGCGGTGGATGCTGGTGTGGGTAAAATAGATTCGACCCTGATAGCCAATGGGCAGAAAGAGAATACCATCATCGTTTTTTTAAGCGATAATGGCGGCAGAATAGAACATGCCGATAACCGACCATTCCGTGGCCATAAGGGCATGTTGTTTGAAGGCGGCATTAAGGTTCCTTTTTTCATCACTTACCCTAAAGAACTTTCTGGAAATCAGACCTATTCTGAAATCGTCAGTTCGCTAGATTTATTCCCAACATTCTTAAATGCTGCAGGTGGGTACGCCCAGCAAGAGAAACAGTTAGACGGTGTCAATTTAATGCCGTTTCTGAAAAACAAAACACCGTCTAAACCACATGAAGAACTATTCTGGAGGTCGGTTGGTGGTTTTGAATATGCCGTAAGAAAAGGCAACTACAAACTTTATAAAAGTGCCTATAAAGAAAAAACAATGCTTTTCGATTTAAGTACAGACCCATGGGAAAAGCAAGATATTTCTGACACCAAAGCTGCCATCATTGCCAATCTAGAAAGTGATTATAAGATTTGGGATTCCCAAAACATGCCGCCACAGTGGTTTGACCCTCATGCTGAAAACGTCATAAAAGAAGAAAAAAACCTGAACGCTGAACTTCTAAAAGCACAAAAAAGAAAATGATGAAATACTTCAAACTTAGGGGCCTACTTATTCTTTTCACTTTAACTTTCTTGGGAGCTAACGCTAAAGATTTCAATGTCATGGACTTTGGGGCAAAAGCCAATGGCATAAACAAAGACACCAAAGCCGTGCAAGCTGCCATAGACGCATGCACTCAAGCAGGGGGCGGAACAGTACTGATTCCTTCTGGAAAAACGGTGCTGATTGGAACCATTTATCTGAAGGACTTTGTAACACTTAGAATAGAAAACGGTGCTACACTTTTGGGCAGCCCAGACATAAACGACTACACCACAGACACCCACAAAAACAGATATAAAAATGAACCACACATGGATCGCTGTCTGATTTTTGCAGAGAATGTCAATAATTTCAGACTAGAAGGAAATGGCACCATAGACGGAAACGGCTATGTCAAAAACTTCACTAATAAAATTGGGCGTCCGATGCTCATTCGGTTTCTGAACTGTGAAAATATCCAAATTCGTGATTTATCCATTATCAATCCCGCCTCATGGACCTCCGCTTGGTTGTTTTGTAATAATATTTCGGTTTCTGGAATACACATAAAAAGTAGGGTAAATAATAATGGTGATGGACTCGATTTTGACGGTTGCACCAATGTGCGGGTTTCAAACAGCTCTTTTGACACCAGCGACGACTCCATTTGTTTACAAACTTCGCGTGCCGACAAACCATGTAAAGATATCGTAGTGACCAATTGCACTTTTACCAGCAAATGGGCAGGCTTGCGTATAGGCTTGTCTTCAAGGGGTGATTTTGAATCTGTAACCGTAAGCAATTGCACTTTTCATGATATAGATGACTCTGGTCTAAAAATACAGATGAACGAAGGGGGCGAAATGAAAAATATGATTTTTTCTAACCTCATAATGAAGAATGTCCCGCGACCTATTTTTATGACTTTTTGCCAACAAAGAGCAGGTGTAGAAAGCCCCATAGAGCTTTTACCCATGAAGGCCATGCACCACTTCAACTTCAATAATTTCATCATAGACAACAGTGAATTAGACAAAAATTCGGGCATCATCATAACCGGAATGCCAGGACATGACATTGGCGACATCGTGCTGAACAACATACAAATGACAGTGGCAGGAGGCGGCTCGAAAGCCGATGCTTCCAAAACAAATATTAATGAATTTACACCTGAAGTATTGGGCAACTGGTGGCCAGAATTTACGCTGATTGGCACTTTGCCAGCCTATGGAATTTATGCCCGTCACGTTAAAAACCTTCGTATAAATGGGTTTTACATTGAAACCAAAAGCGATGACCAAAGATACCCAATTGTGCTGGACGATGTAAAAAGCGGCACTTTCCATGAATCACAAAGCAATCAGGAATTCATTAAAGAAACCACCATTCTCAGAAAATAAATAGCCATGAAAAAAACATTAAACTTATTACAATTCATCGTTCTATTGGGCATTTCATTAAGTGCTTACACTCAAAAGCCAAATGTCATTGTAATTTATACCGACGACCACCGCTATACAGGTGTTCATGCACTTGGAGGACAAGATGTTAAAACACCTGCTTTGGATGAGCTTGTAGAAAATGGTGTTTCGTTTTCAAATGCCTACCTCATGGGTGCTTTTCACGGAGCGACCTGTGCACCCAGCCGTGCCATGTTACATACAGGTAGAAATTTATTTGAACTTCAGGGACAAGGATTTTCAATTCCCGAAGAGCATAAAACATTAGGAGAAACCTTAAGAAAGGAAGGATACTATTCGCACATCATAGGCAAATGGCATCAAGACAAAGAATCCTTGGTTCGCTCATTTAACAGTGGTTCTAAAATAATGGGAATAGGACTTTATCTGGTTGATCATTTCAGAATGCCACTGTGGGAGTTTGATGGAGACCCTTCGCAACTAGAACCCGAAAATGCTTTTTTGCTCAAGTATGACAAATCGAAAAACATTACGAAAGGGCCTTTTGACAAGGCCATGAAAAAAGGACCAATTGCTAATGAAGATGAAGGACCACATACTTCCGAAGTGTTTGGGACGGAAGCCGCTAAGTTTTTGAAAGAATATAACAAGAAAGAGCCTTTCTTCATGTACCTAGCTTTCCACGCACCGCATGACCCAAGACAGGCACCTCAAAAATACAGAGACCTATATCCTATAGATAAAATGCAGCTAACGCCCTCTTATCTATCCGTTCATCCTTTCGATAATGGTGACATGACACTCAGAGACGAAGCTCTTGCCGCATGGCCAAGAACCGAAGCTATCGCGAAGCAACAACTCGCTGACTATTATGCCATTATCACGCATCTAGACGACCAAATAGCTAGGGTAGTTACCGCATTAAAAGCGTCAGGGAAGTACGAAAACACGATTATTGTTTTCGCAGGAGACAGCGGATTGGCCGTAGGAAACCACGGATTGATGGGAAAACAAAACCTCTATAACGAAGACGGAATTCACATTCCATTGATATTTTCAGGTGGTGCAATTAAGCAAAAAGGAATAAAAACAGATGCCCTGGCTTATAACTTTGACATCTACCCAAGCATCTGTGATTTACTAAAAATAAGCACTCCAAATTCTGTTTCAGGCAAAAGCCTTTTGCCCATAATTAACAACCCCAAACAAGAAAATAGAGAGCACCAATACTTTGCTTACAAACAGTTTCAAAGAGCCTATCGCAAAGGGGACTACAAATTAATAGAATATGTAAATGCGAAACACTTGGACAAGGAAAACGGCGAAGTAGTACGAGGATCACGCGTAACACAATTGTACAATATCAAGAACGACCCCTGGGAAGTTAACAACCTCGAATTTATGGAAGAAAATCTAAGCTTAGTTAAAACGCTACAAAACGAGATGCAAACAGAAGCAAAAAAACTCGGTGATTATAAGACCATTAGAGAAGGTGAACAATACAGCTTTTGGGATTTTTATTAAAAAAAAGAAGTGAATTCAACCTTTCATAATCCTAAAGTAAAAACCTAATCTTCAACACCCTGAACTTATGAAATTGACACCAAAACTAGTTTTATATATTTTCTTATTGGCACAATTTGCTTGTACCACTGAAGAAAATACAACGACTGAAATACAACAAGTTTTTCCTCACAAAATGCCTGAAGAAAAGCCAACATTCGCTATGAGTGCTGCCACCGAGCGGATGTTTGATTATCCGGCCACACGAGTACATGACAATGAATTATTTTCACAATTTAAGTACACCAAACTGAAGGGTCTAGATTATCATAATGGCGATGGTACTATTTCCAGACGAGATCCTTCTAGACCAATATTAGTGGATGGTAAGTATTATATCTATTACACCAAAAGAGACACTAAAGTACCTCCAATAGGCGTAAATAGCGTTAACGAGGCCACCGATGAAATACCATCTACCGATTGGGATTTATGTGAGATTTGGTATGCAACAAGTGTAGATGGCATCACTTGGGAAGAAAAAGGAATGGCTATTCCTCGACCAGCCAAACCAAAATCAGGATGGAGATCCGTTGCAACACCAGATATATTAGTTTGGAAAGGCAAATATTATCTCTATTACCAAGCATTTAATGAACCAAGCGGCCTCAAAGGTGATTGGTGTCCAGTTTCTGTTTCTTATGCCGACTCACCAGATGGCCCCTGGATTCATGGCGGAGACGAAATAATTCCGTTCGGAAAAAAAGGGGAATGGGATCAAGATGCCACACATGATCCTCAACCTATCGTTTACAACGACAAGATTTACATGTACTATAAAGCAGCATATAATAAATGGCCTAAAATTCGAGACAAATATGCCGTTGCACATGGTTTGGTTACAGCTGACAATCCTCTGGGACCATTTATAAAGCATCCCTTAAACCCTGTTTTAACTTCGGGTCATGAGACCACCTATTTCCCGTTCAAAGGCGGCGTTGCTGCACTTGCCATAAAAGATGGCAATGAAAGAGAAACCATGCAATACTCCGAAGATGGCGTAAACTTTAAAATCGCATCAGTTCTGTCACTTACACCTACAGCAGCTGCCCCTTTTACTCCTGATGCTTTCACCAATACAAAGGATGGGCGAGGAGTCACATGGGGCTTATGTCATTTCATAAACGCAGGGGAACCGGGCAAACAACACTCCATTATAGCAAGATTTGATTGTGATTTAAGTCTTGATGATAATGATCCATTTTTTAAGAATACTGGCGTTTGGCATAAGCCCGATGTCTACTTTGATCAGGGAATGGGTTCGCATCAGCGGTCGAACTAAATGACTCCCTTATTACATCTGCACTCAAACTATAAAGCGTTAAGTATAAACAAGACAAGAATGAAAATAAACGAATCTAAAAATAGCGTAAAAAAGTACATCATTGGTCTGCTGCTCTTTACCACATTTGCTAGCATAGCTCAAAATGACCTACCACAAGTGGCTTTTGCGAATAGTCAAATAGGTATTTACAATAAGTCATTGGGATATCAATTTGAATATATTTTGGACAGTGAAAACCTAACAGAGCAAGCTTACAAAATCGCTGTCGATAACAAAAATGTAAAGATATTTGGTGGTGACGCTCGTGGACTTCTATATGGCGGACTAGAAGCTGCTGAGCAATTAGAGCTTTATCAAAAACTAAGTCCAGCTGAGGGAAAACCTTTCCAAAAACAACGTGGCGTAAAATTCAATATTCCTTTAGACGCCCGAACTCCAAGTTATGACGATACGGGTGATGCGGCTCAAAATAACATTCTTGAAATGTGGAATTGGAATTTTTGGTCTGAATACCTCGACAAAATGGCTATCAACCGCTACAACGTGATTACATTTTGGAATCCGCACCCATTTCCTTCAATGATTAAATCAGAAAAATATCCTGATGTAGCCCTGGACGATGTCTTTGTAACCACCTTAAAACCAATTGGTATTGAAAATGAATGGGCTGAGCCGCAACTCGTCAGCAGTAATGTTTTAGAAAATTTAAAACTGGTCAAAAAAATAAGCATTGATGATAAGATTGCCTTTTGGCAAAAACTCATGCAATACGCGAATGACCGAGGAATTGATGTCTATTTTATCACTTGGAATATTTGCCCAAACAGTGTAGCCAAAGCAGTAAAGCCTTTTTACAGAACTTATAATATCAAACTCTGGGACGAGCCACTAGGTAAACATGGTATTAGCCATCAAATAAATAACCAAGCGGGTATTGATTATCAGAGAGACGCAGTAAAAGAGTTTTTACTAACCTATCCTTTACTTAAAGGAATAGGCGTAACTGCTGGTGAACACATGAATCAAGACACCTTGGGCTGGAACCGTGAACGCTGGCTTTGGGAAACTTATGGTGAAGGCATTTTGGATGCTAAAAAAACGCAACCAGAGCGGAAAGTGAATTTTATTCATCGCGTATGGAATTCCAATATGGATTTGATTATGAAATATTGGGACCAATATCCCGATAATTTCGATGTCAGTTTCAAATATGCCAAAGCACGACTTTTTTCATCTCCAGACATTCCATTTGCAGACGAGCATGTGGAGCAAATGAAGAAGTACGGTCTAAAGTCTTGGTGGAATTTACGAAACGATGACATTTTTGTCTTTAGGTGGGGAAACCCAGAGTACGTGAGACAATTCATTAAAAACTTTCCACCTGAGAATACAACCGGTTATTATGTCGGCTCCGATGGATATGTTTGGGGCAAAGAGTTTATTAGCAAGCATGAAGAACTGAGTGGAGAACTTGAAATCAATAAGCATTGGTACAATTTCATGCTTTGGGGAAGGCTAGGTTATGATAACGAACTAAGCGATACCTTTTTTAAAAGTAAAATAGCCAAAAGACATGCTAATCTACCATCAACTGAACTGTATGAAACATGGAAAACCGCTTCTAAAATAATACCATTGGTAAACGTGTTTCATTGGCGAGATTGGGACTTTATGTTTAGTGCTGAATCTGGATTAGGAAAAGCCGATACCGCATCGTTTAGGACGGTTATAGACTTTATGAATAATCCTACCATGCTTGGGCAAAACATCCAAAGCCCAATGGAATACGCCCAAAGCGAAAAAAACATTGGCAAGACTCCTTTTTCAGTTGCAGCTGATTTACACAACTGGGCTGATGCTACCTTAAAAAGTGTAGCTTTTCTTAAACTTAAGGCCAAAACAACAGAAGAGAAAGTGCTTTTAGATGATTTATCCTCCATGGCACTTTTAGGGAAATATTATGCTGAAAAGATAAAATCCGCTACAAATTTGGCTGTATATGCCATTCAAAAAACAGAAGAAAACAAAACTAAAGCCATAAAAGAAGCTACAGAGGCATTAGCATATTGGAACCTATATGCTGAGCTAAGCTCCTCTAATTACAAACCACAAATGATGGCCCGAACTAACCTCATGGACTGGAAAAAAATAACCGAAGATGTGGCGAAGGACATTGATTTGGTCAAAGAATTTTAACTGAATTTATTAATACCCAACCTTAAAAATGAAAAATAAATTAATCTCATTGGCATTTTGTCTCACATTAGTGAGTTCATTAATGGCTCAAGAGAAATTTGAACCTACACTAGAGTCCTTTGAAAAAAACTACCAGTTCCCTGAATGGTTTAAAGACGCCAAATTTGGTATTTGGGCACACTGGGGACCACAGGCTGTACCACGAGAAGGCGACTGGTATGCCAGAAAAATGTATCAAAACAGAATTCATAATAGAAAGAAAGATACTTATATAGACACTCCTGAAAGAGTCTATTCATTGCACCAAAAACGATACGGTCACCCTTCAGAATTTGGTTTTAAAGATATCATTCCGCTTTGGAAAGCAGAACGCTTCGACCCTGAAGCGTTAATGAAATTATACAAAAGAGTGGGTGCAAAATACTTTGTGAGTATGGGAACCCACCACGACAACTTCTTTCTTTGGGATTCTAAAATACATCGATGGAATTCCGTAGAAATGGGTCCTAAAAAAGACATAGTAGGTTTATTTCAGGCCGCAGCAAAAAAAGAAGGCTTGCGTTTTGGCATTTCAGAACACTTAGGAGCCAGTTATACTTGGTATCAGCCAAGTCATGGAGTTGATAGAGACGGCCCTTATGCCGGTGTACCATACGATGGAGCCAATCCAGAATTCCAAGATTTGTATCACCCAAAGACAGACTCTACGGACAAAGATTGGTTGACAAACAATCTTGCAAATCAACAAAATTGGCTTGCGAGCATTAATGAAGTAGTAGACATGTATCACCCTGATTTACTGTATTCTGATAGCGAATTACCTTTTGGGCAAATAGGAAGGAAAATGTTAGCCAATTTTTACAATGGAAACATAGCCCATAACAACGGAAAACTTGAAGCTGTGTATAACTGCAAACATGGTGACCCCAACCCAATGTGGGTAAAAGACATTGAAAGAGGAAAAGCCGAAGGCATTAGCCCCTATCCATGGCAAACCGACACTTCAATAGGTGATTGGTTTTATAAAACTGGGCAAGCCTATAAGTCAGGCAAAGACGTGGTGCAAATGTTAGTTGACATTGTAAGTAAAAACGGAAATCTACTGCTGAATGTAGTTCAAACTCCAGAAGGAGATTTGGAGCCAGACGTTTTAAATATTTTAGAAGAAATAGCAGAATGGACCAATATCAACGGTGAAGGAATCTATGGCTCACGCCCTTGGAAAGTATTTGGTGAGGGGCCTGCAATGACGAAAAAAGCAGCAAAAGGCCTTCATGAAGGAATCAGTGATGTCAACAATATTCCTTTTACACAAGATGACTTTCGATTTACTTCAAAAGAAAACAGCATATATGTGTTCTGTTTGGCACAGCCAAAATCCGACATCAAAATTGTGTCTTTGGCCAAAGGCTCTTCACTTTTAGATAGAAAAATTACCGCTGTGGAGATTCTAGGCGTAAAAAGCAAAGTAAAATGGAAGCAAACCGCTGAAGGTTTAATCATTACAAAACCAGTCAATTTGCCACTTTCGCATGCTACCACCATTAAAGTGGATTTGAAATAAGAAATAAGGGGTCAATTTTAGAACGAGATTGACCCCTTATTTTAAAAAACTAAACCGGATTATTTTATAATTCTATTGACGAATAAAGATGAAAAGAATAGCACTCGTCTTCATGATAGGAAGTGTAATAATGACTTTCAAAATAACTAAAGCACTAGGCCAAGGTGGGTTTCCGTACATACTACCTAAAGAAAAGCCCAACAGAGAAATGAGTGCTGCCATGGAGCGTATTTACGACAATTATCCCGCACCAAAACCAGAAGACAACGAACTCTTTAGTCAATTCAAATACACCGAAATTAAAGGCCTTGATTACCACAATGAAGACGGAACCATTACTCGCAGAGATCCTTCCAAAGTGATTTTTGCCAACGGTAAATACTATGTTTGGTATACACACAGAAGCACACTCGTACCACCTCAAGGTGCCGAAAAATCAAGTGATATCATTCCTTCTTCTGACTGGGATTTGGCAGAAATTTGGTACGCCACATCCACAGATGGCTTTACATGGAAAGAAGAGGGAGTTGCCGTAAAAAGACCAGAAAAACCACTGGTAGGATGGCGTTCTGTAACCACACCAGACATTTTGGAATGGAAAGGAAAGTATTATTTATATTATCAAGGATTTATGGAAGCCAGCGGAAAACGAGGAGACGACTGCCCAGTGGCTGTTTCTTATGCCGACTCCCCAGATGGACCATGGACTGCATATAATAAAATAGTAATACCTAACGGTGCTGAAAATGAATGGGACCATTTCTCCATACACGACCCCTACCCGTTAGTGCATAATGGCAAAATATATCTGTATTATAAATCTGATTTTGACAGAAACCCGAATTGGGTAAGAATGCAGGGTTTAGCCACATCAGATAATCCCTTAGGACCATTTACCAAAAACGCTTTAAATCCAGTAATTACCTCCGGTCATGAAACATCTTTGTTTCCTTTCAAAGAAGGTATTGCAGCATTGGTTTATAAAGATGGTAACGAACATAATACCATTCAATACGCTAAAGACGGGGTAAACTTTAACATAGCTGCCATTACCGAACTCATGCCCTATGCAGCAGCACCCTATATTCCAGATGCTTTTACAGACACCAAAGATGGACGTGGCATTACTTGGGGTATGGCTCACTTTATAAACCAAGGTGGTAAAGAAAACCTCCATGCTGTCTTAGTAAGATTCGATTGTGATTTGAGTCAAGATTTACATGATGAGCAGATGAAAGAGCACCGCTTAAATCATAAACCTGATGTATTTTACAGACAAGGATTAAGCAGTAAGCAATTGGAAAGGGTTGCAACTGAAAATGCTAAACTTAGGAATGAAAAGTAGCCATTTCTAGGCCCGATGCAAGATTGATCAACTCAAATTCATTTAAACGACCTTTGAGCGTGTTTAACTTAGAGCTATAGCTGTAATATTTTATATTTAACAAACAAGAGCCTTTGTACCCATTGAAAGAAACTAAAACCCTATGAAAAAGAAACTAATGAATTGCATTAACAAAGCTGGCACCTTTTGCAGCTTGATTTTCATTTCCCTTCTGAGCTGCTCATCCTTTTTAGGTTTTGCACAGGAGCCCACCGTTGATAAAATGCCAAACATTGTCTTAATCATGGCTGACGATCTAGGGAAAGAAGCCTTAGGAGCATATGGAGGGACCTCTTACAGAACTCCGGTTTTAGACAAAATAGCTTCTGAAGGGGCACTTTTTAACCATGCCTATGCCTACCCTTTGTGCACACCCACCAGAGTGAGCTTAATGACGGGTAAATACAATTTTAGAAATTGGCAGGCATTCGGAATTTTAGACCCTGATGAAAAGACGATTGGCCATCTAATGCAAGAGCAAGGCTACAAAACTTGTATAGCAGGAAAATGGCAATTGCAGAGTTACGATCCTCCAGGATTTCCTGGCTCAGACCTAAGAAGAGGTAAAGGCATGACCATAGAGCACGCGGGTTTTGACGAATACGCCATGTATCACACCGCACATACAGAAGACAAAGGAAGCCGATATGCCGACCCTATGATTTATAGCGATGGCCGCTTTTTACAAGACACGCACAATCAATACGGACCAGACCTATTCGTCAATTTCATCAATGACTTTATGGAAAAGAATGTGGATCAGCCATTCTTTGTTTATTACCCTATGGCCCTCACGCATCCCCCATTTAATATAACGCCAGATAGTAAAACATGGGATAATGCCAGCAAAAGACTTTTAGAAGATAAAGCAAACTTTGGCGACATGGTGGAATACGCCGATAAGCTGGTAGGCAAAATCATAACACAATTAGAAGACCTAGGCATTAGAGACAACACATTGCTCGTATTTTATACAGATAATGGTACTCATCAAAGTATTATTTCTATGAAAGGGGCAAAAGCCGTACAAGGAGCTAAAGGAGAAATGATTGACAATGGCACTAGAGTACCTTTAATTCTTAACTGGCCAGGAAAAATTCAAAGTCAAACGTCTGAGCAAATGGTGGCTCCGAGTGATTTCATCCCAAGCATTTTTGATGTCATTGGCAGAAATATGCCAAAAGATTTCTACACAGACGGCAGTAGTTTTTGGCCTGAAGTTTTAAATAAGAAGAAAGATACTAACAGAAGAGACTGGGTTCTAATAGACCATAATCCAAGACCCGGATGGGACAAAGAAAGCATTATGCCGTCCAGATTTGTAAAAGGCAAACGCTATAAGCTTTATGATGACGACCGATTTTATGATATAGAAAATGATGAATTGGAGCAAAACAAACTTGCCAACCTTTCCTCAGACAAGCTAAAAATCAAAAAGCAGTATAGTCAAATTTTAGATTCACTAAGGGCTTATCGGACTTTTGGAGAGCTTAAGGTTTTTGACCCTAGTTTTTATAAAACTGTACCTGCCCATACCAAAACAGAAGTTTTAGGCGAAGGGTTCTCCTGGATAGAAGGACCCGTTTGGGTAGAAGAAAAGCAAGCTTTATTGTTTTCAGACGTACCAAGAAATGTCATTTATAAATGGACAGAAAGCAAAGGCATAGAATTGTTTCTAGAAAAGTCTGGCTATACAGGCTCAAAAAAAGGTACAGGCAGTAATGGGCTTGCTGTAGATAATAATGGTCAGCTACTTATTTGTAGAGATGGCGATAGGGAAATTGCTCGTCTGGCCAGTTCCTACGACTTTCCTGTTCCAGTTTTTCAGACTTTGATAGATAATTACCGAGGGAAGCGTCTAAATAGCCCAAATGATTTGATAGTAGACAAAAAAGGAAATATCTATTTTACTGACCCTCCTTACGGCATGGATCCTGATATAAAGCCAGATTTAGATTTCTTTGGTGTTTATAGATTAAACGTAGACGGAACAGTGGATCTCCTTGTTGAAAACTTGAGTAGACCTAACGGCCTTGGGCTTTCACCAGATGAAAGTAAGCTCTATGTGGCCAATTCGGCCAATGCACAGTTTATGGTTTATGACTTAGAAAAAGGAAGCTTTCCCATGAAAGGGAAGCTGTTTTTTGATGCTAAAAAATTAGTGGATGAAAGTCTAAGTAAGCAACAACCAGACGGCTTGGACATAAACAAAGAAGGAATTATTTTTCTTGCTGGGCCAGATGGAGTTTTGATAATTGACCCTTCTGGAAAACATCTAGGTACTATTTATACAGGAAAAAAGACCTCTAATTGTGTTTTGTCTCATGACGAGAAAACACTCTACGTCACCTGTGATGATTATATTTTAAGGGTGGTTTTGGGATATGCATACAAACAGAAATAATCCCAATCCATGAAATACATTTTTCATAAAAACAGTTGACCAATTTTCCTTAATGAAAATCAAATGCCACATTTTAATATTTTTGTATCACATGTCAATAAAAGTTTCGCCAAATTGACTCAAAAATTCAACCCAAGAATGAGAAAAATACTATTTCTTTTACTGTTCTGTCCATTTTTTGCAGACGCACAAAAACATACCACGCTATTCATTGAAACCGAAAGCTTTCAAGATAAAGGAGGTTGGGTGATAGACCAGCAGTTTATGGATGTCATGGGCTCTTCATTTCTTATGGCTCATGGAATGGGCATACCCGTAGCAGATGCTTCCACCAAAATATCATTCCCCAAAAAAGGGAAATATCATGTATACGTACGCACCAGAAACTGGTCTTCTCAATGGTCACAAGCCGATGCGGCAGGGCAGTTTCAGTTAGCTATTGATGGCAAACCTTTGGCTAAAATTTATGGTAATGAACATGCCAACTGGGCATGGACGGATGGAGGAGAAGTAAGTATATCTAATCAGGAGATAACACTTTCACTGAAAGACTTAACAGGTTTCAACGGTCGCTGCGACGCCATCATTTTCACAAATGACCCTCAGTTCAAACCTATTGAAGACGTAAAGAAACTAAGTACATTCAGAAATAATTACTTCGGGTTTGACAGCAATCCACGAGATGCAGGAGAATTTGATTTCGTAGTGGTGGGTGGCGGAATGGCGGGTACTTGTGCTGCTATATCAGCCGCAAGAAATGGAGTTAAAGTAGCCTTAATTCAAAACAGACCTCTACTTGGTGGCAATAATAGCTCAGAAGTTCGTGTGCATTTAGGAGGTAGAATAAACCTAGAGCCCTACCCTGCTTTAGGGAATTTGGTTAATGAAATTGGTCCGGATGAGGGTGGAAATGCCCAACCCAAAAACTACTATGAAGATGACAAAAAACTAAACGCGGTTTTAAACGAGCCCAACATTTCACTTTTCTTAAACCATCATGCTAATAAAGTAGAAACCGAAAACGGTACTATCAAAAGAGTATTTGCAACCAATATTGAAACAGGTGAGAAAGTAATTTTCAAAGCACCGCTTTTTGCTGATTGTACAGGAGATGGCACCATTGGCCTTTTGGCAGGAGCAGAATTTATGACAGGCAGAGAAAGCAAATCAGTTTATAATGAACCTACCGCACCCGAAGTAGGCGACAACCTGACCATGGGTGCGTCTGTGCAGTGGTTTTCAGAAAAGAAAGACCATGCCGTAACTTTTCCTGAGATTAAGTGGGGAATGGAATGGGACGAAGCAAAATCTGAAGAAATTACGAAAGGTGACTGGGAATGGGAAACAGGAATGGGTCTTGATATGACCTTAGACTTTGAGCAAATTAGAGATTACGGCATGTTGGCAGTATATTCCAACTGGTCTTATCTTAAAAACAAATCTGTCAACAAAGACAAATTCCAGAATGAAAGCATCCGCTGGGTAGCCTATATTGCGGGTAAACGAGAGTCGGCACGATTAAAAGGAGATTATGTGTTGATAGAACAAGATTTGACGGAACGCCGTGTGTATCCAGATGGCACCGCACCTACCTCATGGACCATTGATTTGCATTATCCAGACCCTGAGAATTCAAAATTATTCCCTGGAGCCGCTTTTAAATCCATTGCGAAACACATCAAAATTTACCCCTACCCTATTCCTTTCCGATGCTTGTATTCGAAAAACATCAATAACCTCATGATGGCTGGTAGAGATATTAGCGTATCGCATGTGGCTTTAGGAACGGTTCGTTTAATGAGAACAGGTGGCATGATGGGTGAGGTACTTGGTATGGCGGCATCCGTTTGTATAAAAGAAAACACGAATCCTAGAGGCTTATATCAGAAGCATTTTGACCAACTAGAAGCTTTGATGATAAAAGGTGTAGGAAACCCAAATATTCCGGATACTCAAGATTATAACAAAGGTGGTACACTGATGGAAACCCAAAATTAATGAGACTGATTTCTTCCATCTTCTTCTGTCTTTCTTTTTTGATGTATGACCATCAAGAAAGAGTAGATTTTGAGGTCAACATGGAAAATGGCGGCCATTTCAAGGTTATAGCTTTAAAAGACGAACAAGGGCTATTAGATAAATATAGAGCAAACATTGTGGCCCCTGTCTGTGAAGATAGGGTCTGCTATGATGTCAACCTCATTTTCAATTGGAACCTTATTGGTGAATTCATGGATTTTGAGATTCTCTCCAGCGAACCTTTAACCAAGTTAGATCACATTCCATTTTCTCCGAAAGACTATCAAAGGCTTCAAGGCATTTTAAAAAACCAAGACCTTAATTTCGTTAAAATCCCTGCCGAAGAATTGGTAGTAAAGTCTGACCAACCGAAACTGGATGGCTACTCAGGAGCCACCAAGGAAACGGTCAAAAAAGAAGTGATAGAAGGGGCACTTTATACTTGTTATACGCTCTGGCATATTGCAAATGGTGCTGTGGTGGACTCCATAAAAAACAATACGAGTTTGGCTTTAAACAAGGAGCTTATTACCAAAATTATAAACCAAAGGAGTCAAACGAATAATTACTTTCTAATCAATCATTTAGACTTTAAATCTTATCAAGAGAATATCGAGGCTATTTTGGATTTAATGACCGAAAGCAAAGGCTATTTTAGCAAAAATGCTTTTGAAAAAATTCCAGAACCACTTTTTGAATCAAAACCAGTACAGGATTATATCATTGCCAATTATACGGAACTAGATTATTACACCCAAAAGGCCGCTCTTAAAAAGTTAGAAAAAGTGAAGCATCATCCTAAACTAAGCCAGTTTGTGATTGGGCAAATAAGGATTGATAATACCTTTCAGAATCAAAAACTGATAGCCCTAGTCCTTTCTCAAGTAGAGAGAGAAAGTTTCTTGGAACTGGTGGCTAAGCTCAAAAAATATAAAATTCCTGTATCTGATGACAATTTAGTGGAGATTCAAAAAGCAAACGAAGCTTACCTGCTTAACATTTCTGACCTTCAAAAGCTGTAGTAAAACTAAGCTTCCCTACCTGAATTCCTTCAAGCTCTATAGGCTAATGCAATTTTTAGCTAGAGCAGTCCTTTATAAGCAAGCTTCTAATGACCGTAAGTCTCAAAAAAACAGCTACGCAACTGTTTTAAGGCTATCCAGACGTACGTTACTAAAATTTGGAGCAACTTAAAATAGCCTATTGGTCTTTATGAGAGATTTCCATATTTTTGATAAGAACACTAGCTTCTAGGAGGTGAAAAAATGTTTGGTGACGAGTATTACCTATGCCGACCGTGAACCAAATTAGAAGATTGATAAGTATTAACATTTATCTATGACAAAGAATGCATTATCTCAGCAAGAGATCGCTCAATTATTCTCAAATGGGAAATTCGAAGACACTTTTGACTTTTTATCTAAAAATATCGTTTGGAAAATCATCGGTGAATCAGAAATAAAAGGAAAACCTGATGTGATATCCGCTTGCGAAAAAACATCACAATACTTCAGTTCTGTTGAAACTAATTTTGTGACTGAGGCTGTCATTGTCGACAAGAATAGCGTGGTCGTCACAGGCTCTGCAGCGTTTATAAAAGAAGGAAAAAGAATCAATTTCATTTCGGCTTGTGATGTCTATTAGTTTAATGAAGAGAACTTTGTGGAAAATATTTCTTCCTACTGCATTTCTGAAAGAGCTAAAGAAGATTGAAAAATAATTCGCTAATTTAGAATACTAAAATTATGGAATATGACTGACGCTCAATGGATAAAATATGTTCAAGCTATGGAGCAAAATTTTAATCATACCGTAATTTCTAATAAGATCTGTAATACAAAAATGATGACTAACGATTGGATATTGGTCGACAGCCAGAGCGGCATAATATCTCATGAGAGAGATTTTAAAGTACTAGAAGGGGGTTTATGCTTAAGAAATTTGAGGGTAAATCGTTGTTTTCTTAACACATTTTAATCTCGTAAAATGCTAATTCAACAGTGAAATAATAAGATAACCAAAAAATAAAACTATGAAAAATCAAAATCCAGTCGTTTGGTTCGAAATTTATGTGAATGACATGCAAAGGGCAAAAAAGTTTTATGAGCAGGTGTTTGAGACCACATTAACCGAACTGCCCAATCCCACTGATGATGGCTCAGAAATGTTTGCTTTTCCGATGGATATGAAATCAGAAAATCGAGCTTCTGGCTCATTGGTAAAAATGGAAGGTTTTCCGTCCGGTAACAATAGTACAATTGTTTATTTCATGAGTGAGGATTGTGCCATAGAAGAAGCCCGAGTAGTTAAAGCAGGTGGAAGTATTTTTAAATCAAAAATATCTATTGGGGAATACGGGGCTATGGTTCTAGCGAAAGATACCGAAGGGAATATGTTTGGCATACATTCCATGTCTTAAAAAGTAACCCTAAAATATGAACTCTAATCTGGTGATAATAATATCCAGAAACGCTTCTTAAAGACAGCATTTAAATGACAGAAATCGATCATATAAACAAGCCATTACCACTTCGTATGAGGCGGAGAAAATAGCAACATTGCACTTCTAGAAAAGGTGCCTCATAAAGATTTCCGAGTTGCCAATAACGGATTTATGGGTACCTCCGGCGTGACTATTATAGACTATCTGAATAAAATTAAAAGTGGTGATTTTGGTGGCCTTCCAAGAAAGATGAAAATCGAGCAAATAGACCAATGCGGCATCATTGCTTCTGTAAAATTAATTATTGAAAGCTCCGAAAATGATTTTGTGTCTTATAATTCATTGGTCTTGGATGAAGAAAACAATTGGAAACTAATCCATAATTTGGCTGTAGTACATGCAAAAACTAAACATACTGAAAACATTTGACCAAGAATGCTTGAGTTCAAAGCTAAAATAGAGCTGATTGGCATTAATCCGTTTGTATTCGTGCCTGAGGACCTCTTGAAAATAATATTCAAACAATCTGGAATGACCAAAGGCCACATTCCTGTTAAAGGCGAGGTTAATCAAAAACCTTATCTCCAAACCTTGGTAAAATATAAAGGTGATTGGCGTCTATATATCAATATGGTCATGCTCAAAAATTCCCCTCAAAGAATCGGTGAGATAATTCATCTAAGTATTCAATTCGATCCTAAAGATAGAAGCATGGAGCCTCATCCATTATTGGTGACTGCCTTGGCAGAAAGTCCGGAAGCTGAAATAGTTTTTGAACATTTGTCCACCTCTAAGCAACAAGAGATAATACGGTATATTTCTCGGTTAAAAACAGAGGAAAGCGTGGTAAAGAATGTGCAGAGAGCCATAAATTTTTTAAACGGGAAAGAAAGATTTTTAGGAAGAGCAAAACCATAAAAATAATCCTCTGAATAGTATTTATCACCAAAATCATAACTTCTTTGACCTTTGTATCATGGATTTTGGATTTTAACACTACCGGATACGATTCAAGAACAAGTAAACGATGGTTCGGTGTTTAATGTAGGAGAGCTACCCCTCCATTTACTTGCATGAACACAATAGATTAATCCCTATATATCAGCGAATTGACCAATACCACAAAGACATCGACACCCTTGTTATGCCACCTGTGAATGCCACTAATTTTAATGGATAGAATTGGAATACAATGGAATTTGTATATCATCGTATTATAAAATACCTTGAAATAAAAAAAGCTCATAACATTACATAATGAACCCACCTCCCCGTAGGTTTGGGTAATAAAACGCCCTTAATAATCAGCTAAATAAGTAATATCACGCTATAACTATTATTTTATGAAAATAGATTTAGTATATCTCAACGACGTGCATGGTTATTTAGATTTGCATTCAGAATTGTTTTATAATAACAATGAAGAAATTATAGAATCGGTAGGAGGATATGCACGGATTGCCACGCTTTTGAATGGCATTAGAGAAAACAATAAAAACACCTTATTATTTGACGGAGGCGACACCTTTCATGGCACTTTACCAATAGTCGCTTCAAAAGGGCAAGCATTAATTCCAATACTTAATAAACTTCAATTTAATGCTGTGGTGGGCCATTGGGACTTTGGATATGGTCCAGAGCAGCTGAAGAAATTGCTATCTCAACTTAACTATCCCATGTTGGGAATCAACGTCTATAAGGAAGATGGAAGTCTTTTTTTTAAACCCTTTCTTAAAATAGAGATTGAAGACTTGAAAATTGGCATCATCGGAATCTGTTCTGATATAGTGGATAAGACCATGCCGAAGCATTTTAGCAAAGGGTTAAGATTTACCAATGGCATTGAAGAGCTACCTTCCTACATAACTCAACTCAGGGATGAAGGGTCAAACTTAATTATGGTACTCTCACACAATGGTTATCCGCAAGACATGTCTATGTTAGAAAAAGTGAGTGGTGTAGACGTTTGTTTAAGTGCCCATACGCATAACCGACTGTATGAACCTTCTATGGTCAATAATACTATTCTGATTCAATGCGGCTGTCATGGTTCATTCCTAGGGCATCTCAAACTAGACATTAAAGATAAATCAATCAAAAGTCATGAATATAAATTAATTAAAGTCGCACCAAGCCTAGTGCCTGATAAAGAGATAGCCGCATTAGTTTCAGATGTTCTTCAACCATACGCTGAAATGAATAAAAATATTGTAGGAGCCACTTCCGCCACTTTACACCGGTATAATACCTTAAATTCTTCAATGGATAACTTGTTGTTGTCTGCAGTTAAGTTTGTATCCAATGCTCAAATTGCTTTTTCAAACGGTTGGCGTTATGGTGCTCCCATTGATGCGGGAAATATTTCTGAAATGGACTTATATAACATTATCCCGATGAATCCACCCGTTTCTACCGTTGACCTAAGCGGCAAAGAAATTATAGACCTGTTAGAGGAAAACTTTGAACGTACTTTCTCCTCTGACCCTATGAAACAAATGGGCGGCTATGTTAAAAGGTGTATTGGATTAAGCGTAAATATTAGAATTGAAAACCCTGCTGGCTATCGCATACAGGAAATATATTTTAATGATAAACACCTTGAGCTAGACAGCTATTATTCTGTAGCTTTTGTAACATCCCAAGGTGTGCCAAATCACTTAGGGAAAAACCGTCAGGAGTTGAAAATTAAGGCTGTGGAAGCCATGATTAGTTTTTTAGATAAACATCCACTGTTTACAAATCAAGTTGGCAATACGTTTAATTTAGTTTAACCCGGTTTATGCATTTGAAAATCGTAATAAGTTTTAAAATAGAATAAATCAGTCATTTAAACGAGATTAGCAGACGAAACCTTAATAAAAAACAATGTCCTACAGTTTACTAAAACAAAACATCAACAATCTTGTGGAGATGTCAGAAGAAGATATTGACCTTTTTACAAGTTATTTTAAACCTCGAAAACTTCAGAAAAAAGACTTTTTATTGAGACAAGGCAATGTATCCAAGTTTGAAGGCTTTGTTGTTGAAGGTTGTTTTAGGGTGTTCACTATCGACGAAAAAGGCAACGAAAACACATTATATTTTGCGGCAAGTGATTGGTGGTTAATGGATATTGATAGTTTTATGAATCAAACGCCCTCCAACCTTAATATTCAAGCTTTGGAAGACAGTAAAGTACTCATCATCAATAGGACGGATAAACTTTTACTTTACGAAACCATCCCAACAGTAGAAAAACTATTTAGGGTAATGTTTCAAAAAGCATTGGTGGCATGGCAACGCCGCTTAGTAAGTAACCATTGCCAAACAGCCAAAGAACGATACCATCTTTTCATAGAAACATATCCGCACATCGCCTCAAAATTGACAGACAAACAAATAGCTAGCTACTTAGGTATTACTCATGAGTTTTTAAGCAAAATCAAAAAAGCTTTGAATTAATTATTCGGTGTGTTGAACTTGTTCAACTTTTTTATCATCTCTCTTCAAGACATTTGCATCATTAAAAATGTAAATCGGAGATGAAAACAAGACCACAAAGTCTATTCTACATACTTATATTAATCCTTTTAAATACGAGTGCCGTTTTCGCTCAAGTGTCAACGGATATTTCACACGAAAATGCATTAAAAGCATTACTAGCTGCAAAAGAAAAAGCAGAAGAGTCAAATGTATTAGTAAATATTGCTGTAGTGGATGCAGGGGCCAACCTAAAAGCATTTATAAGAATGGATGATTCCTATTTAGGGAGTATAGACATAGCCATAAAAAAGGCAAAAACATCACGATACTTTGACATTAATACAGGTGATTTAGGAAAACTATCCCAACCAGGAGGTATTATTTATAATATTGAATTATCCAATAACGGTCTTATAACTTTTCCGGGAGGTGTTCCAATAAAAAATGAAAACGGAAAAATTATTGGAGCCATTGGCGTAAGTGGCGGAACCATTGAACAAGACCATCTAATTGCTTCAGCAGGGGCAAATTCAATTAATAAATAATCTTTAAAGTATTAAAAAACTAGATTTATGAATAAGGTAAACATTTCCTTTCTACTTAGTTTATTACTTCTGTCTCAAATTAGTTTCTCGCAATCTACAGATGCTCTAATGCCTTATATGCAAGACTTTAAGAGTATAAGTGCTAATAATACCGTGACGGTAACGAGTTATAAAAAAGGCGGTTCTCACTATGTTTATGTAGGAGGATTTAAAGGGGTTGATGTTTTCAGTATGGATAATGAAGGTAAACTAACACTTGTAAGTACCCAAGAGCTTTACAAAGTAGAAGGGCCTGCCAGAGGAATGGTTGCCGATAATATCAACGGCACCGACTTTTTATTTGTTGCAAACAAACATGGCAATGCCATTGAAACTTTTAAAATTTTGGTCGATGGTTCCCTTGAACGTGTTTCATTAACCATGGATACCGATGAAACTCATCTGGGTATTGCCATTACTTTACAGGTGGTTCATATGGAGAAGGCATCTTACCTTTTTATTGGTGGTTTGGAAGAAACACCAGGCTTAAGCAGTTTCAAAATAGAGGATGATGGAAAGCTGACTCATGTGCAGTCCATGAAAGATGATGACAAAATCTTTACAGACGGAATCATTGGCATGTTCACACATAAAATTAAAGGAAAGACCTATTTATACACTGGCGGCTTTCAAGACAATGGTGTAAGTAGTTTTGAAGTCAAGGACAACGGTACTTTTAAAAACATCAATAACATTGGCGATAACACTAAGGATAGATATTTAACAGGTGCCTACCCAGTAACGGGTGTTAAACTAGGAGAGAATTATTATATCATAGTAGGCCACAGACATCATAAATATTACGAGAAAAATGGTTTCATTAAAAATCCAAACTTTGTCTACCATGGGGATGGTGTGAGTGTTTTTAAGATTGACAAGAAAGGAGCTCTCGTGCCACACTACGTTTTAAAAGATGATGAAAACACAAAACTACAAGGACAAACAAGAATAGAAATTGTATCTGTGAGCGATACCGATGCAGTTTTAGCAATAGGTACAAGAGACGATGCCAGTATCCAGCTTTGTAAATTAGACATGAATGGTATTCTAAGCCCTATCAATTACTTAGAAACTGGATTTTCTATTTATTATGGATTAAGGTCACATAAAATTGGTGAAGACAATTTCCTTATTGCAGGCTCAAATAGGTTCGACCTTAAAAAGGTAGCAACCTATAAGATTCTACCCAAAATAAATAGAAGTGGCAAAGTCCTAAGGCATATCGTCAACCTTAAATACAAGGAAGTCGCTACTGAAGAACAAGTCAACGAGGCTGTACGAACTTTCTTAAATCTTAAAAATGAAATCCCAGAAATAGAGCATATAGAATGGGGTGTAAACGACAGTAAAGAAGGAGCCAGCAAAGGTTTGACACACGTTTTCAACCTCACATTTAAGGACGACCACGGTAGAGAAATTTACTTATTTCATGAGGCTCATATAGCCTTAGTCAGTAAAATTGGGCCGATTATAGCAGATGTTTTGGTGATGGATTATTGGACTGAAGCTAATTAAACATCAAATAGACAACATTTTATTCTTCAAAAACGAATTCAAAAAAATGAAAAGTATAAAGGCCATTATTACAGGTGGTGGCAGAGGACTAGGAAAAGCAACCGCCATAGCATTTGCTAAAGAAGGAGTTGATATCGCTATAACAGGCAGAAATGAGACCGTTTTGAAAAAAACAGTTGCTGAGCTAGAGACTTACGGTGTAAAGGCCATTTATTCGGTATTCGATGTGGGTAATTATGAAGAAGTAAAAAGCAGTATTAAAGACTTCATAGATAGATTAGGTACGGTTGATATTTTGGTGAATAACGCTGGTATTGCCACCATTGGCTCATTTAATGACATGGAAGTGAGCGAATGGAGTCAAATTATTCAAACCAATTTAATGGGGATGTATTATGTAACTAAAGAGGTATTACCACATCTACTGTCTAAGAATGAAGGAGATATTATTAATGTTTCTTCTACGGCAGGTTTAACTGGTAACCCAAACGTATCTGCCTATTCGGCATCAAAATTTGCAGTGATTGGTATGTCCGAATCGCTGATGAAAGAAGTACGTAAAAACAATATTAGGGTTATTACATTAACACCAAGCACCATAGAGTCAGAAATGACCGTTGAACTGGGCTTTGCAAAAGAAGGTTCAGAAGACAGTGTGCTTCAACCAGAAGATTTTGCGGAATTAATTATAGCCGGTCTAAAACTTCCAAGAAGAGCCATGCTGAAAAGTGCAGCTTTGTGGTCTACTAATCCGTAGACCGATTGGGAGAATTCCTTCAAAAAAGAGAACCAAGAGATGAGATATTTTTTAACAATTCAAAGCTACCTTTTTATGTCTAAGGCAATAGGAAAGAAACAGACATGTCTATTTGGTTGCCTTTGAAGAATTAAAACAAGCATCTAAGACACATTTAGACAGTGTAGATTTCAGTAAACATTGCTAGTAATAAAGCTATTCGCTCATTTAATGACATGGAAGTGAGCGAATGGAGTCAAATTATTCAAACCAATTTAATGGGCATGTATTAATTAACTAAAGAGGTATTACCACATCTACTGGCTATGAATGAAGGAGATATTATTAATGTTTCTTTTACGGCTGGTTTAACTGGTAATCCAAACATATCTGTCTATTCGTCATCAAAATTCGCTGTAATTGGCATATCGTAATGGCTGATGAAGAAAGTTAGTTAAAACAATATTAGCTTTATTACATTAACACTAAATACCATAGAACCTGAAATGCGGATTGAATTAGGTTTTAATAATGAACGAGCTCCTGAAAGCTGGACTAGAAGAACGCTTGATGTTTGAATCTGATAATGCTGACATCAATCTGACGGTAAGCTCCGCCATGAACTTAAAATCCCTATCCTTTAATCAAAAAGCTAAAATCTTCTATGAAAATGCAGAAAGATTCTTTGCAAAAAATAAGCTATAATTCCCTGCTGTATTTTATCAGGACTTGACATCCAGGTGGCTATAGAAATATTCGACTTTAGGTCTTAACTTAGGCTTTTAAGTCATTACACGTTGACTTCAGTTTCGCACTTACAAAGCCCTACTTTAGTAGCATTAAATAAATGGAAGAAACATTGAAAATAATAAAATACAAGGGTTACGTAGTTTTTCAAAAGCTCTATGTTACATCTTTCATCCGTTTACCGAAGGCATATTATGATAACGAGGCCTGTTTCATATTTGTCAATCAGGGCGAGTTTTATATGAGGACTCAGACCGAAAGATTGCTTCTTAACAAGGAAACTGCCCTTCTGGCCAAGTGTATGAATTATTTCTATGAGACCACTAAAAAGTCAAAAAATGAGAAAGACAACATAGAAGTGATTGGGCTTATGTTCTATCCAGAATTGGTTCAAGACTTGTTTGACTTTGATATAAAAAAGTCTGAGCATCAAGTGGATTATAACCTCATGCAGGTTGAGGTTAATCAACTGCTAGAACATTACAAAGCAAGTATTAGTATCCTTTTGGATAACCCTGAGTTGGCCGATGAAAACTTAATAAAAAACAAGCTTCGTGAATTCATATTACTCATGACCAAAATGGTCACGGCTCCTTCTGAAGTTGATTTCTTAGCCTCAATGTTTAAACCCAATTTCGCCAAGTTTGAAACTGTGATACAACATAATCTCTACTCCAATTTAGACCTTAATGAGTTGGCCGCTTTGTGCCACATGAGTTTGTCCACTTTCAAAAGAAAATTTAAAGAAGTTTATCATGAAAGCCCTGCCAAGTATATCACGCAAATGAAGGTTAGAAAAGCTACGGATTATTTAAAGAATAAAGATCTGCGGATATCCGACATTGCGTACGATTTAGGATATGATTCATTAACGACTTTCAACAGAGCTTTTAAAGAACAAATTGGCAAATCGCCGTCAGCATATCGAATGAACTAAAATGGTCAGGTTTTGAACTAAAACGCCAAAACCTTGACCATCATTTTCATGACCTTTGTTTTGTATTTAAAACAAAAAGTTATGAAACGATTAAAAACAACCTTTGCATTATTAGTATTTGCACTTGCTGCTCAAGCTCAGTCTAACAACCCATTAGGAAAAGCTCCAACTGAAATAAGTGTTGAAGTAGAAATCAACGCTCCAATTGAAAAAGTTTGGGCTCAATTTGCCGATATAGGTAACATTTACCTGAGCAGCCCCACGGTAGACACTTCTTATACCTCCTCAAAGCAAAATACAGGGGTTGGAGCTACAAGGCACATGATTCTTTCTCCGATGATGAAAGCAGGAGCCACGCTCGACGAACGCGTATTGGTGTGGGAAGAAGGTACCTACATGAAATTTGAAGTTTACAAAGTTTACCAAGTGCCAGGGATAAAAACCATGGTAGGTGACTTCGGACTAATGGCAAAAGGCGATAAGACCATACTTACTTCTACATTGAACTATTCCATGACCAATGGTATGTGGGGAATGATGAACAAAATGATGGGAAAGAAAAAATTTGCAACCGTTTGGAGAAAAGTGATTGCGGGTTATAAATACCATATTGAAACAGGTAAGCCAGTGACACACGAGACTCCATTAGACATCAAGCCCGTAAAATTAATTACAATCGAAATTTAAACATTTAAGTAATATGGAAAAAAACGTTGGAAAAACAGACAAAATAATTAGGCTCTTATTGGGAGCTTCCATCATCACTTTCGGAGTCATCATTGAATCCTGGTGGGGAATAGCAGGTGCGGGAATAATCTTGCCTGCACTAATGGGTTCTGATCCTTTTTATTCTCTTATTGGTGTTAATACCAATAAGCCTTAAAAAAGAGATTTAGAAACCAATACGGTGACCCATAGCGATTCGCAAGTCACATTGAGATAAGTCAACTAAACTAGTGTTTCTTGATAATGAATGAAGATTAAAAATATCAGTTATAGATACAATCATCTTCATTCATTATTCAAGGCTAGTTTGAAAATGTAATGGAAAGACGCTCAACGCCCCATCCAGCCGCCATCTACAGTCACAATACTGCCATGTACATAACTTCCGGCATGAGAAGAAAGAAAAACCACCACGCCTTTAAAATCATCAGGACTCCCCCATCTTCCAGCTGGAATACGCGAAAGAATAGCCGCACTACGCTCTTCATCATTTCTTAAAGCTGCAGTATTATCAGTGGCAATATATCCAGGGGCTATGGCATTTACATTGACGCCTTTAGACGCCCATTCATTTGCCAATGCCTTTACAAGACTTCCAATGGCTCCTTTGCTGGAAGCATAGCCAGGCACTGTAATTCCACCTTGGAAAGTTAAAAGTGAGGCCGTAAAAACTATTTTACCCTCTCCACGTTCTACCATTTCCTTTCCAAATTCACGGGCTAGTATAAACTGAGAATTTAGATTAATCTCTATAATTTCATCCCAATATTCGTCTGGGTGTTCCGCAGCAGGCTTTCTTAGGATATTTCCTGCATTATTGATTAAAATATCAATCACACTGTGCTCAAACTTTACTTTTTTGATAAAGTCATAAAGAGCAGAACGATCTTTAAAGTCACATTGATAAGCGGTAAATTCTCTTCCTAAAGCTTTAATTTCTTTTTCAATAATACTCCCTTCTAATTCTAGCGTGGCAGATACTCCAATGATATTTGCACCGGCTTCTGCCAGTGCCAATGCCATTCCTCTGCCAATACCTCGCTTACAACCCGTCACTAGGGCTGTTTTCCCTTTTAAACTAAATGATTCAAATATATTCATTGCTTGATATTCTTTTATTTATAGCATTAAATTTCCAGAAGATACTTCATCCCCGCCGGATTGCTGTCAATCGTTTTAAACACTTCTTCCGCTTCTGCAAGTGGAGAAACCTGAGTAATCATTTTCTCCAGTGGGAGTTTATCACTCGCCGCTAGCGTTATGGCCTCTTCAAAATCTTCTGGTTCATATACTCTTGCACCAATCAACTTTATCTCTCTCCAAAAAAAGCGAAAGAGATCTACAGATTTTTGTTCTGAATGAATGGCCACCATCACTATCCTTCCCCTCACTTTTGGTAAATCCGTCATGACCGATACGCCTGCTTGTGTACCTGACACTTCAAAAACAACATCAGCCATAGCTCCTTTTGTGAAATCTGCCACACTTTTCGCTAAGTCTGCCTCTTTGGGATTTACACATTCAAAACCCAAAGACTTAATAAAAGCAATTCTACTTTCATTTACTTCGGATATGAGTACATGACCACCTTTTTCCCTTGCCACTAAAGCAATGAGCAAGCCAATTGGTCCACCGCCAATAACCACGGCGTATTCACCAGATTTCAATTCGCCCAAACGTACATCATGACAAGCCACAGCCAAGGGCTCAATCATTGCACCTAATTGTAAAGAAAGATTATCTGGCAAATGATGAAGTGTAAATGAAGGCACATTCCAGTACTCTTGCATTCCCCCAGGCGTATCTATTCCAATAAACTTAAGATTTTGGCCAATATGTTTAAAACCATTATCAATAGGTAGCTCTACTCCTGGATGTAAGGGACGAACGGTCACTCTATCCCCAATTTTCCATTGCGTCACACCTTTTCCTAACTCGTCAATCACGCCAGAAACTTCATGCCCAATGACTTGAGGAATTTTCACACGTGCGTCCATATTTCCATGGTAAATGTGCACATCTGTTCCACAAACCCCCACATAGGCCATTTTCAAGCGTACTTCTCCCTTTTTTAGTGGACTTTTCTCCGTTTCTTTTATTTGGAAAGACTGCTGCCCTCCATAGTACAATGCGTTCATCTTCATGTTTTTTTTATTTTCAATAAGGTTTAACCTCTTCTATAACAGGCTCTAACACCGGGTACAGCAATTCCACTATAGTCCCTTTCTCTCTAAAATTTGTAGCATATTACCTTCTGGATCAAAAAGGTTACGCACTTTACCTCCACCAATTGCATTCGCCAATTCTCCTCCCCATTGAACTCCTGCTTTATCCAAAACTGCTATCGCTTTTTGAATATCACTCACCCTTATGGCAATGTGAGACCAGCCAGGTGTCCAGGTAGTTCGTTCAGGCCTTTGGGTATCATCAATTGGCATTATCTCTAAAAGCGAATTGTCGGCAGCCTTTAGCATCCAAACTGGTTTTTCATGACGAAACCATTTAGTATAGCCCAAATGGGTACAATACCAATTGGCCAATTCTTCTACGTCTATTGCGGCCACCGCTGGATGATCTATTCCTGTAAAAAGCATATTATTTTATTCTTTTAAGTTCGTATTCTTTTTTGTTGTTTTCCACTTTCCACTTTTGACCTGAACCAGAAACAATTACAAAAGCATCTTCATCGAGCAATTCCAATTCCCAATTCTCATGGTCATTACTCAGAGAATAAGTTTCGTTATTCTTCTTAAATGTCCATTCATCTACTTTCTGTGGATGATCTAAGACTATCGTATGAACAACCCGCCTGGTCTTTAACTTTTCATTTTCTGTAAATCGAAATATGAGACTATCACCAGACTTACCTTCTCCAACTTGATTTGGTTCTGTATGGTAGGCATCATGAAGAAATCCGAAAACAGGGAAGGATTCATTAATACTGCCTCCATGAATTATCTTCATTCCAGCATTACCTTTTTTTACTGTCAATGAATTGTCCTTCGCTTCCCATGACGTTTTCTTTTCCTTATTATTAACCACCCAGTTCCAAACGGTGCTTACTGGATAATCTGCTTTGATTTCATCTACAATAAAAAGAGTATGACTGCCTGCCAAAATCCAAAATCTAGAGAAACGCTCTATTGGCTTTCCATAAGCATTGCCTACCTCAGCACCCAAAACAGACAATGAGCCATCTCTTGCACAAATTAGTTTCTTATCTCCTCTTTCAATTTTTTCAGTCCCCTTTCCGTCTTTTATTTCTCTTCTTGGGAACACACTTTTTTGCTCCAAAAGTGAAGCTTTAGCCATGTCTTCTTGCAGTCCTAAAGATTCTTTCTCAATTAAAAATGTACAGGTATTATGTGTTTGAGAGCTGCTTTCCAGACCATGAATTAGGTTTCTATAACAAGAATGACCCGGATCGACCAATAACCGTTCTTGATTGTGAACCAGAATAAAGCTATTCAAGTCTCCATGAAGATGCCCTAGCCCATGTAGTGGCTCACTACCGCCATTGGTGGCCAATATGGTTTTCCCTTCCCAAGCATCCCGAATAAACCCATTCCCATTTGAAAAACTTGTTGTTAAGGGAAGTTTCGCCTTTTCAGGAGAAGTACTTTGTAAGGGATAAGTTAGGAGTGGTAAAGTCAAAAAGCCCCAGTCATTAATCATTCCGAATGCTGCCAAATCATGAGGTCCTTGATTGGGAACAGGCTGATAATACTTTTCAAACAACCAGTAAGCCAATCCTGCCTCATTGTTATCTTTGGTTCTAAGGGCTATAGAGAGTAAAACATCAGCAGATGGTCTAAAAATAGCAGCACTATCATTAAAGTTTACCGCTCTTGCCCTAGGTTCTTCTCCCCAATTTGACAACGGCTTACTGTACAACATACTTTCCACAAACCATGTGATAGATGACGGACGAATGGGCTGCTGACTTGTAGACGCTTTATTTATAAATTTAGGATATTTCCTTAATACCGCTTCTCTAGCAAAAGTTTGAGCTATCCATAGGTAATTTCCATATTGAAGCGACTCGCCATAAGAGCCATCATCTTGAAGAGCGTCTAAACATAACTCAAATTCTGGTAAAAGCTCTTTAACCGTTTCTTCCTCTTCTAAAACCACGGCCGTCACCATTGCCCCACTAAACAATACACTTCGCCAGTTCGCCAGATGATGGTTGTTATTTAACCACTCCCTGCATAAATGAAGCCCTTTTTCACGTAAAGCAGTTTCAATTTCTTCGCTCTCTGAGCTCGTGAAAATATCCTTTGCCAGATCAAATGTAGCAGCTATTCCCCAGCATAAATGTGCCGTTTCCAGATTGCCGATATAAGGTTTAGAATGGTTTCTAAAATTGGGGCCAACCCAATCATACTCAGATTTTCTAACAATATCCAGACAGTGATTTCTTAACCACTCCTTCAATTCAGAGCTTGGTTTTAGGGCATAGAACATGGCGGCATCAGACAGATATTCGGCTGCCGAATGCCACCAAATGGTCGTGGCATTCGGACCCAAAAGGCTTCCCCAAGCCACACGTTCATGCACTCGATTTTCTAGAGCTTTATAAAAAGAAGACAACATGCTACTTTCGGACGCTACTGCCTCCAGTATAGCTTGTTTCTCCAACTCAGTTAAAAATATTGCCATTTTAGAAATACCCTCCGTTTTTTACGACATCAGTTGGTTTCATTCCGTTTTCTACCATCTCTCTAATTTCACCCTCCTTATTCAGCAGTTGTTCTGTAGCCACGAGAACATCGTAAGCAATAGCTTGTGGAATGGAAATAACGCCATCGATATCACCAAATACCCAATCACCAGGCGTTACCACTACTTCACCCATTAAAATTGGTCTTTGATAATGGTACATTCTGAAACGACCTAACATTCCAGTATTGGATTTATATTGGTGAAAAATAGGAAAACCTAAGTCTAAAATTGCACTCGTGTCGCGTATCCCATTTACCACGGCTCCTCGGCAACCCAATTTAGCCGCAGCCATTGACATGACCTCTCCCCATTGTGAAGTCACTACATCACCTGTACAATCCCACATCACTATGACATCTTGAGCAAGCGATTCTAGCATTTCAGCTCTCATTTCAAACTCACCTTCCGTTGTGATGTCGGGTCCCCCTTTTACCGTAAAAGCCAGACCTGCTATCTTCATATCTTCTCTCAAAGGAGCGAAGTGTGCAGGCAAACTAGAAGCATGCATTTTATAGTTGAAACGTAAAACATCGTTTACGGCACCTGAATATAATTTCAAGTACCTTTCTCTCATTTCGCTTACTGAGATTGGAAATGGAGAAGCCTGTTTTACTTCTGTCGCGTGTAATTCTGTATTCATTATGCCAAAAATTTCATGTTGTCAAAATTGATTTCTCTTATTACCACATAATCTGGCTGACTTAGCACAAACAAGATTACATTAGCCACATCTTCTGGTTTTAGGAATTTCTCTCTTGGGACCTTCCGGTCTCCCCAATAATCACTGTCCGTAGGGCCTGGGTTAACGTCAGTTACTTTTATACCTAACTTTAATACTTGATCTGCCAAACCACTGCTTAAGCCGCGTGCTCCAAATTTGGAAGCACAGTAAATCGGTGCATTAGGATTGGTTCTTTGACCAGCCATTGAAATCACGGTGATAATGTGCCCTGATTTTTTTTCTTTCATCACCTTTAAAGCTTCTCTATTGCACAAGAAAACCCCTTTGACGTTTACATCCATCATCTGTTCAAATACATCCAACTCCGTATTTGACATGTCAGGAGAAACCTGGCCCACGCCTGCATTATTCAATAAGGCATCTACTGAGCCAAATGCTTCCAAACAAGCTTTAAAGCCCGCTATGACATCGGCTTCTAATGTTACATCTCCCTTAAATGAGCGTAGATTTTCATGCGAAACCTCATCTGTCAGTTGTCGACTGCGGCTAAAATCAAACACATTGGCTCCCATTGTTAGCAATAGTTGAGCTGTTGCTTTACCTATACCACTTGATGCTCCGGTAATGAATACTGTTTTATTTTTTAGTTTGTCCATTTTATTTGATTTCAATTATTAAGTCATACCTACTAATATTCAGGTATTATTTTTTTATTAATTCAATACTATTTCTATGCTACGACGCTTCTTGATCTTTACTTTTCTTGTTTCTTAGCCACCAGACCACAATACCCATAAAAAGGCAAACCATTCCCGAAACTATTGATAGCACACCACTGAGTTCTGTATAGTAAATCAGTCCCATTCCAATGAAAAGAAGGGCAGAGAAAAGAAGTGAAATAGCGTATAGATATTTCAAGGCATTTTCAAACTTTCTATCTATGGACGGCTTATCTGTAATTGGGGTACTCAAGAGTTTGAAAAAAGACTCCACACGTGCTATATACTTTGGATCCTTTGGAAGTTTCAAGCCGGAGGAATAGAAAATGAAAAGACAAACGATTACTTCAATGGTGGTTGCCATTTCCCATGAAAAATATTGCGGCATAGCGTTCAAGACTATCCCAACCAATGCTCCAATGATAACGGTGAGCATAGCTCCTTTTGCAGTAGGTCTTTTGCTTAAAATTCCAAGTACCAGTGGGATACCTATTGGAATCGCGAAGATTCCTGTAAATAATTTATTGGCTTCAAAAGCTCCTCCAAAATCTTGAATAAACAAAGCTCCAAACAAAACAAGTAAACCGACTAAAACAGATGCAACCTTGGCAATCAAAAGAAGTTGCTTGTCGGTGGCGTCATTATTTATAAGTCGCTGATATACATCTTTTGATAAAACACTTGCGATGACGTTATACTCCGAATTAAGTGATGACATGGTAGCAGCGAACATAGAAGCTATCATCACACCCATTAGACCAGGTGGCAATAAAAAACTTGAAATGGCTACATACGCCATTTCCTTATCTGGTAACTCTGGCATTAGAATTTTGGCAACCATTGGTGGTACAAGAAAAATAATAGGAGTTACTAGAAACAAAGCAGCACTGAGGTAACCCACTTTTTCCGCTTCCTTTTCATCCCTAACGGAGTAAAATCGCTGAATAAAAGTCCAATTCTCGTTGTACTTAATGATGATCATCAGGTAATAAACTGCGAGCCAGAAAAACTGGCCTTTAGGTCCATTAAACCAATTTAAATGATCTGGCAGTTTCTGTGAGATTGCTTCGAAGCCTCCGATATGATCTAAAGAAAGCCAGAATAACATAATGGAAGTAAAGAGGAGTATGATGAACTGCACCGTTCCCATAATAGACACCGCCCATAGGCCACCGTATATGGTAAAAGCAATGACGATAATGGAGGAAACAACCATGGCCATTGGTAACGACAAAGGCGTAACCGCTGTAAGAAAAATACCAATAGCGTATAAACGAACGGTATTATCTAAAATTCTCATGAATATTCCAACCCAACCGACCGTTTGACGTAGCGAAGAATTAAAGCGAGTTTCAAGATATTCTATTGGTGTTGAAGCATTAGAACGACGCCATCTTTTAGCAAAGATTAGGGCCGCAATAATACAAGCTGGTACGGTACTGGTAAGCACGGTCACCGAAACCAAACCATATTCGTATGAAATACCTGCGTATGCCACAAAGATAAAAGTACTGAACAAGGCCATAAAATTGCTTATTCCCGCAGCTACCCACGGTAAGGCACCTGAGCCTTTTGTATAAGCGTTGACGTCTTTCACATGCCATTTAAAGAAAAGGCCAATTCCTGCCATTAAGATCAGATAAAGAACAATGGCTAAATAATCAAGCGTTACTAGTGAGCTCATATATCAATCGTTTGCGTTTATTATTGAATCTCTTAAATAACTCTGAATTGAGCCTGCTAAAAAAGCGGCTTGTAATGCCCTAGTTTGTTCGTTATAATGCACATGGTCAACAAACTGCTCGTTACCTAGTTTTTGCGTAAAAGCAAACAAATCTATCATTGGAACATTGTGTGCTGTAAAGATTTCATCGGCAATGGCATTATAAGTGGCCACATCCGAAGCATATCGTCTAATGGACTTAGACTTATTATTATGGATGGCGTCTACCACCGGTGTGGTTCGTATCCAAATTAAGCCAATACCCTTCTTTTTTAATACTTCAATGATGTCTAGCAAATTACTTCTATACTCCTGTTCGGTTACTTGAATCACACCCGTTTGTGGGTCGTGTTTGATATCATGCAGCCCGCAGTTTAGCACTAAGAAACCTGGGCGAAAATTAGACTCTTGCGTTTTCTTCTTTAAGTAAGCCAACACCATTCGAGAATCTCCGCCGTTAGCTCCTACCGGAACGTCAAGGTTTTTCTCTGCTCTACCATCATCTTTTTTACGGTCAAACTGTACCGAACCGGCTAAGTATTTCTCAAGATATGGTCCGTAATGGATGGAGATACTATCTCCAATCAAAAAAATAGATGGCTGAGATAAACTCCATGCGGATAGCGTAATAGCCAATCCGATCATCAGTACCGTTGTTTTTATATTAATAATTCTTTTCATTTCATTTCAATAAGTTACTTTCAATTTTACTTTTCGATGGTTCCAAATTCTTGCACAATCCCCTTCCATAAAGGTTGCTCAATCACGTACTTCTGTTCTACTCCTTTAAGATAATTATTGACAAGATTTATGTCTCTAGACTGCTCCCCTTTTACCTCCAGAAAAACGGCCCCATTCCCAGTCAACATACTCTGAGAAATTGAAACTTCTTTTGCATTAACAAGTTTAATTAGTGCGGATGTTTTTTGAATAGATTGAGCCATCAATCCATTTATATTTAGTAATTCAACATTGTCGCAAATCACAGCAGGACGAACGTCATCCTGAGCAAATCGCAGCTGAACTTGGTCTAGCCTAAGGTTTTTCACATTCCGAACAAAAAAACCATAACTAGGCAAGTAGTTTCCGAACATACCACCCACTGGAGAGCCATTGGGTTTGACAGGTACCTGATGATTGGGATCTACGTCTGTCAGCCCTCCTTCAAATTCAAGATCAAGGTTGCTTAGCACTATATTTTCCAAAGGAGTTTCTACTAATCCAGTAATGGAACAGCCTAATGGTGACAACCTAGTCCCTTTAATATTGTGAATGGTGATGTCTTTTAAAACTGGCGAGTTGGTGACCGTATGGGTACCAAATTTCTTATTCCTACTACTCAACCGAACAAAAATAGCCTGACGTTTGATATTCCTCAAAGTGATATTTGAAATATTAACCCGCTGAACACTGGCACCATCGGCTGTCATGATGGCAATTCCTTCTCCAAAAGTATCGAACACCACACAATTCTGGATGAGAATATCCTCAAAGCGACCCGTTGTTTCTGTCCCTATTTTTATACCGCTCGCTCCTGAACTTATTACACAGTTAGTTATCACTATATCTCTGCAAGCCTTATCAGGTGAAAAACTTTTTAAGACAATCCCATCATCACCAGCGTTAATGTAGCAGTTCGCTATCCTAACCAGTTCGCAATCCACAATATCAAGCCCATCCGTATTACGATGCTTTACAGAATGCTCTCTATTCGCTTGTTCTATATCCTTATTTTCTCTACTGTCCACGGTAATACCATCTATCACTATGTTTTTACATTGCTGATAAGTTTGCACCCAGGATGCCGAATTTTTGAGGGTGATATTCAAAATTTGTAAATTTTCAACCCCTCGCATATGAATAATTCGAGGACGATACTGAAAGGAAGGATACTGATAAGCATCGGTCAATTTTCGCTTGTCTATGACATGCCCATTTCCGTCAATAGTACCACCACCTTCGATGGTAATGTGGTTTACATTTTCGGCATAGATAAGTGCTTTACTTGTATAATCGCCATCATAGGTAGGGTAATCAGATGCAGTATTTGCATAATCCTCTGCATCTCCGCTTCCTAACAATGTAGCACCAGCCTCCACGTACAGCGTCACATGACTTTTTAGATAAATGGTAGCGGAAAGAAATATACCGTTATGTAAGTAAACTCGACCTCCTCCTGCTTTATGACATAGATCTATTGCCTTTTGGATAGCCTGAGTATCCATGGTTTTCCCATCTCCTTTGGCACCGTGGTCATATACATCCCAAGTGCCCGAATCATGAGAAGAGTCATTTTCTTTAAAATGTTCGATTTCTAAAACTTTTGAATCCATACTTAGGCTCGTACTAAATGCAGCCTGAATAGGACATAAAATCCCCGAAATTATTAATATAATAAGTAGTTTATGTTTCATTTTTTAAAAATTAATCAATCCATGTTTACGACCTTTTTCTTCCAACCTAGTGGCTTCTCTACCTCAAAATCGGTAACACCTTTCCCTTGAAAAAAGGTAGCTGATGTACTATTCTTTGTAACTCGGGTGTTTTTAATACTCAGCCCTTCCACATCATTTGCAATTATTGGAACTCGTGGGTCGCTGGCATCACTTCCCATTAATAAGCCTTGTATCATCACATTTTTTGCATGACGGATAAACAGCATAGAGGATGGCAGATTCCCCCAAACTGTTGGTTGTGGATACCCATTTTCGTCCTCTTTTACCCCTTCGATGTTTTCAATAAATTCGCCTTTCACCAGACCTCCTTCATTAAAAAGCTGGACATTACTTAAAGTTACATTTTCTATATAATAACCTGGAATTGCTGTAATGGAACTTGAATAGTTTCCTGAATTATAAGCCACTAAATTGCTTATAGAGATATTCTTCATTACTCCCACTGCAGGAGTTGGTGATTCTTCTGTATGCTTTCTTGCTCTGTTTCCTAGACGAATATATAGTGGACATTTTGTCCCATCTATCGTTACATTACTTATTGTTATCCCTTCCATTGTTCCTCCATCAACTATTTCTAATGATATTCCAGTAATTCCTGAAGGAAAATCGTGAAAAATAGGCTTAAGTTCACTTCTGCTTGGTTTCACTACACAGTTTGAAATGGTAATATTCTTAAAACCTCCCGTGGATTCAGTTCCAGCTTTTATAGCGTTACACGAACTGGAAACCACACAGTTTGTAATAACTATGTCTTCGCATGGGGCTATACCCGTACTTTTCAAAGTAATACCATCGTCATCAGAATCAATAATCGAATTGGAAAGGATAAACCTGCGACAACCGTCAATATCAATCCCATCATTATTTCGATTAGAGTGATTATAAACTTCAATTTTATCAATAATTACATCTTCGCAATTTAAATAGTGTTGGTTCCAACTACCTGATTGGGTTATGGTAACACCTTCAATTCTAAGCTTTTTACACGAAATAAATAATATAGAACGCGAACGGCCATCTCTATCTCCACCTAACAAGTCGGGTCTTGGTTTTTGCACACTTCCTTGCCCATGTATCGTTCCAAACCCTCGGATACCAATATTGCTCACCTCATTGGCATATATCAAAGCGAACCATCCTCCAGGGTCTTTCTGCGATCGATAACTAGGCTGTGGCATCCTCGGAAAATCTTGGTGCTGGCCACTTGCCAATAAAGTAGATCCTCTTTCGAAGTATAATTCGACATTATCTTTCATAATAATGGTTCCTGAAAGGTATATACCAGGAGGAAAATAGACTTGTCCTCCACCTGCTTTATGACATAAATCTATAGCCTTTTGTATAGCCTGAGTATCCATAGTTTTCCCATCTCCTTTGGCATCGTACTCAGATACATCCCAAGTTCTCTTAATATTATCTGAACCAACAACTTCAATTACTTTAGTATCAAAGTCGGCTTTTTGACCCGAACCAAACACGTGCTCAATAGGCGTTAAAGCACTAGCCAGTATTAAAATAACTTGGAATGTATGTTTCATTTTTTTAAATAAAAGTTTAATTTTTCTTCATTTAGACCACCTCTTTTCTTTCCATAATTAACATAGGATAATCACGTAAAGGAAGATTTCTAAACAATTGAGCTTCATGGCTAAGTCTAGATTTATCATTATCATAAATCTTTTCATGATCGCTGAGATCAAATATTTCGCCTTTTAAAGGGTCTACAAGAACTGGATTGTCGAATCCGCTTGCTTCCCAATCCCATAAGATTAAATGAGCATTTCTCTCTGTATAGGTATCGGCTGCTTTCTCAGTTGACCAAAACGCTAGAACAAGACCATTGGCGGTATTTAAAGTACTAGAACTCACCGATTCAAGCGTTTCCCCAACGCCATTTCCATATTTGACATACTCCTTTTCTCCCAGTGCTGCCTTTCCGTCAATTACATGTATGATGGAATTATGAACATTTACATCTCCATGAACCAGACTACCTAGGTTTTGCAGTGCTTTGAAAGCAACCTTTGGGCTTATCTCCGGCTTCGCCCTTAAAATTCCTTTAAAGTTTATATTCCCTGAACCCTTTGGGTAATCATGCAAATCGACAATTAAAAACCAAAGAGTCATGTCAATGCCCAACGAACAATCGGTCATCAGTCTTCTCAACATAATCTTGGCTTGTATATTTTCGGTATAAGGTCCTTCACCAGCGAAACCCGTACTGTTAGGATCGGATGCAAAACCATTTTCTCCTTGCCATAATTTGAGCTTAGGATTATACTGTGTTATAAACACTTTTAACGCTTTTATTCTGTCCGTATAACTTTCTGGAATTGTACCGTAAGGATGAAAAGAAAAGATATCTATCTCCTTTCCTAAACCTGCTTCAAACATAGACTTAATAAACGTGAAGGGAATTCGAGAAGTTACCCCGCCAATTATAATAGCATTTGGACAATTCTTCCGAATTATTGGAGCCGTAAGCCTCACTAAATCCACATACATATTAGCATCAATTTCACCAGGCCTCCAAAAACCTTTTAAATTTGGTTCATTCCAAATTTCGAAGTATTGAACTTTTCCTTTATACCGTTTAGCCAGTGCTTTTACAAAACGTGCCCAGCCATCTTTGGCTTCTTGAGTAAGCATTGGATGAGAACCTCTTTCACCTTCCGTATAATGCGTATTCCCATAACCGACATTAAAAAATGGTTGTATTCCACGCTCTATCAGACCATCTACACTTTCATCTAACCATTCCCAATCATATTGATTTTTCACAGTTTCCACCCTATTCCACCCAGTTTGCAACCTTCCCCACTTCACAGGCAGGTTGTCCATCCACGGATATACTTCTTTCGGATCCCATAGTTTACGATCCAGTGTTTCACATCCAATTCCAAAAGGAGAGGATTGAATTTCTTTAGGGCTTTTGACCGTAACATTACCAATCTTTCCTAGTTCAATTTTATCCTTTTGAAAAATCTGAACTTCTTCATTTTTGCCCATCCCCAGAAGAGATGCTGGCAAAGGAAGAACAGCCAATGATTTTAGAAATAACCTTCTGTTGCTTTCCATAATTTTTATTTACTTTATTGCGTTATTTAATGACCCGTTGAAAACGTTGCAAACGTGAAGCGAATGAGCGTTATAATGATAATTCCCTTCATAACCTGTATCTCCTAAAAATTCACTTACTAGTGCAATTGAAAGTGGATAAAACCATGAACCTAGCATAATTTTCTCACGATTTGGATCTTCATCACGGAGTTCTGCAGATGCCATTTTATCTCCTTCTTTCCAAATCCAATGAGGACGAGGAACCCAGTCAGCCAGTTCACTATCTTTTCTGTGTAATAACCAGCCTACTCCATCCTGACTTTCATGCTGTAAAGCATGAGCTAAGTATTTACGACAAGCCACTTCCACATCTGCTCTTCGGTAATCTGTCAAAGCCATCAAATTAACAAGCTGATACGCTCCGTCGAAGTCTGGACAATCAGAGCCCCCTTGCCAAAAAGAGCCATCGGGTAACTGGCAAGCTAGCGTGGAATCAACACAGCGTTCTAAATGTTTTAATGGCCAGCCTAATGCAAAGTATATCGGCACCACATGTATAGTTCCAAAAAGACCATTCGGTAAATCTGCACCAAACTGAGTTCCCCAAAAACCAGTTTCCGGATCTTGTAATTCCTCCAATGCTCTATACATCCCTTTTTCCATGAGAGCATTCACTTCGGTACCACCGAACCAATCTCGATGTGCAAAAAGTGCAGTGGCTGCCGCTAAAACCTGATTTCCTGCAGACCAAGAGTTTTCCCAATTATAATGCTTTACCCATTCATATAATTTTTCAGCATTTAATAGCGGCTCTAAAAAGCTTAATTCTTTTTCCGCTTTACGACCTAATATTCTTAATGCCCAAATATTTCCCCTTGTATAGTGCCATGCCGGTTCCATTTCTTCTATCGACCTAATACGATTATTGTCTGATTCTTGTTTAGAGAAATAACCTTGCTTTGTTTGACGATTTGTGAATTGTTTAGCCCACGTATCTAAGTCCTTTTCAGAATACTTAGGCAATTCACTAAACAAATCGAGTACATGTGCTGCATGATAAGAACCATAGAAGCTCTCGCCCTCATTGGGCTCCTTACTATACACCCCTGGAGTAGCACCGATCTTCATAGCTTCTACAAAATCCAATGACACTTGCTTTATCCTTTGATATCCACTATTCTGCATATTTCAATTAATCTTTCGTTTTCTAAATCAATACTTATTTCCACAGTTGGGTTTTTACTTCCCTTTTCGTTAAACCATTTGTAAAGTTTACCAATGGTTTTTCACCTTTATAATTCACTTGAATACCTTGCGTTGAGCCGCCTACAGTTATAAATTTCCCTCCATGTTTCACTTCTTCAGAAATATTTATGTTTTGGCAATCTTCTAGGCGATAATTCATTCCTTGCTTCGTGTCAATATCATTTTTCTCAAAAATAATTTGACTCGCATTAGAGCATATCACCCCCTCGGAACTATTTATTTTCATGTTTTTAAATTTCATATCCGTAAGATATTGACCGTTAGGAAGCCCTTGAATTTTTATGGCCGTATTGGCATTTTTGCATTCAATATTTTCAAGGTAAAAGTTTCGGAATATTGGTGCATGGTTTAGATCAAGCGACTTCTCATTATAGGACATTTCTCTTTCAATGGGTTCGCTATCATAGCGTAGGTTAAAAACTATAGCTTCATGTTTAATTGAATCCATTCTAATATTTCTAATCCAAATGTTTTCGACTATTCCTCCTCTTCCCTGTCGAGATTTAAACCTTATTCCTCTGTCTGTACCCGAAAAATCACAATCTTCTACCAACACATTTTTAACTCCAGCCGACATTTCACTTCCAATCACAAAACCACCATGCCCTGCGAGTACGTGGCAAGCTCTAACTATAATGTTTTCGCTCGGTCTACCTATCTCCCAAGCTTCTTCATCACGTCCAGACTTAACACAAATGGCATCGTCACCTACGTCAATAAAACAATTTTCAATGAGCACGTTTTTACATCCATCAGGGTCAATCCCATCATTATTAGGACCATGTGAAATGATACTGATACCCCTAATTATTAGATTTTCACAAAAAACAGGATGCAAATTCCATGAAGGGCCATCTCGCATTGTAAAATCTTCCAGCAGTATGTTCTTACACTCTAAAAATTGTATAAAAGGTGGCCTAACGCCAGCCTCTACTGTGCCAAACACACGATCATCAATGGGTACTCTCGCCTTTCCCATTTTAAACAGTGCCGTCATTCCTGGCTGTTTGTTTTTCCAAGGCCACCAAACCTGACCCTGCCCATTAAGTGTTCCCTTTCCAGTTATCGCAATATTTTCACTGCCATTAGCATAAACCATTGGCGAATAATTATAACAGAAAAAGCCTCCTCTTTGAATTAAAACCACAGGAAGATAGTCCTCAAAATTTTGACTAAACCGTACTTCTGCATCCTCTTCTAAGTGAAGATTTACATTACTCTTTAGATGAATGGGACCTGTGAGCCATACACCTGCAGGAACTAATACCGTCCCACCGCCAGCTTGATGACAATCCTCTATGGCTCGAGCAATAGCCTTAGTTACATAACCTTCTTTGTCAGCTGTATTTTCTATATAAGAACGAATATCAAAAACCTGCTTCTTAAAGTTAGGCTCCTCCCATTCCGCAAAATCAAATGGAATATTGGTGTCCGTTTTTTGAGCGGACACATTCTGGCCAATCAAGACCAAAAGCATAAACCATTGTATTTTCCTTGGAAGTATTCTCATTTTAATTTTCTAGTAACAACGTACCTTTCTCAGCTATTAAAACCGGATAATCTGGAATAGGAATACCCGTAAAAACGTATTGCTCGACATCTTTTTTCCAGTTTTCTGATGGTATTTCAAGTACTTCTCCAGATATCAGATCCACTAAGACTGGTTTCTTAAAAGAACCATTTTTAATCGTAATCGTAGTCTGTTTAGGCTCGTACTCTTCTGCAGGTCTTTCCTCTGCACTCCATAAACTCACTATGGTGCCTTCATTTTCTTTATGACGATATTGAAAGGCATTAACGGTAGCTTGATCAGTAGCGGGCTCTTCATTTTTCATCAATTCAACTTGACTATCAAATAGAGAAAATGCATGCTGAGCTGCCTTATATGCCATTTTGGGTCTTTCAATTGTTTTATCTGGGTTGGTCTTTAAAATCCCTTTGGTATTTACGCCTACCATATGATCGCCAGCAGCATAATGCATATCACTAATGGTAAACAAGTTTGTTGCAATACCACGTCCATGGTCGCCCATCATTCGACGTAAATCCCATTTAGCTTGTGATAATTCTGTCCAATCATACTGACGTAATGCTCCTATAGTCACCTCTTTAGGGGTAGAAGGTGCTCCATTCTCACCTTGCATAAATTCAATATCAGCTTTGTAAGACCATACTAATTCTCTCAGTATCTCAATTTTAGGATAAGATGTACTTGGGTTTGGAGCATATCCATGATATGTGAATATATCAATATATTGTAGACCGTCATTTTCTTTTAGATAGTCCATAAAGTCTTTCACAAAATCTAACTTAGTAACACTTGCCATTCCCAATGCTATTAAGCGAGCGTCAGGTTGTTCCTCTTTTACGATCTTCGCTGTTCTTAAGTAAAACTCGCCCATTATCCTTCCTGTATGAGCCTTGTTTAGATCTGGCTCATTCCAGATTTCCCATTCAGGAACATGAGCTTTATAACGATTCACCATGGCTCTTGTCCAATTATCCCAAGCCGTTAGAGCCTCTTCACCCATAGGAATAAGACCTGCCAGTTTTGCTTCACCACCACCTTTATAAATCGGATTTCCATAAGAAAGCTCTACCCATGGTGATACTCCTCTTTCAGCGGCATCTGGGATAACTTTATCCAACCATTCAAAGTCATATTCCCCTTTTACTTTTTCTGTTCTAGCCCACCCACCTTGGAGGCGTATACGTTTAGCTCCGAGCGGACCTAGATATTCTTTATAAGATTGATAATCGGTATAGTCTCGATCCATTGTTTCTCCACCAATAGACCAAGTGCTAGATTTTATTTCCTTGGCATCCCTGGTCTTTAATTGACCAACGTTTTTCCAATCTCCATTAGAAGTAGCCGTACAGGAGTAAATAGCCAGCATCAAGCCAGCGACTGAAATGTATTTTAGTATTTTCACGATTTATAAGTTTTATAAGACATTTAGATCTTGTTTAAAAGCTCTCAAAGAGCCCATTATTCGTCTTTAGTTTAATCCTCTCTTTGCAAACCAAAGCTCTAATTCAGACATCCAGGAGTTTTGAATTTCAGGGGCAACTCCGAAACCGTGCACACTTTCTTCATAAATGTGTAATTCGGCCGGCACTTTGCTTTTTTTCAAAGCCTGATAAAAAAGGATACTGTTAGATACAGGAACTGCAGGGTCATCTCCCGCATGAACTAAAAAAGTAGGCGGCGTATTCGCATTCACATGCTCATCAGGCGAATAATCGGCAAGTTGCTTTTCGTTCAGGTTTTCACCGAGAAGATTTCTTCGAGAACCCTTATGAACATACGCTTCACGAAAACTGACTACAGGCCAAGCCAAAACTAAAAAATCAGGTCTTAGTCCAATAGTGTCTTTATCATTTTCATAAGCTCTATTCCAATGCGTAGCAGCCATGGCCGCTAGATGTCCACCAGCCGATGAACCCCAAAGGCCAACTTTATTTTTTTCAATATTCCATTCCTCTGCTCTACTCCGTACTATTCGCAATGCTTGCTGAACATCTTGAAGCGAACCAATTGATGGCTCCACCATTAGGCCATCTGCTGGCAGTCGATAAGTTAAAATAAAAGCAGTGATTCCCATTTCATTCAACCGCTGAGCAATAAACCTAACATTCTCTATATTCAAATTCCGATAGCCCCCACCAGGGCAAATTATAACGCTTGCCCCGTTGGGACTATTCGGACGGTAGAGAAAAAGCCTTGGATTTAAAACCGAGGATAGTGCAATCAGCTGGCCTGCTGAATTGAAAGTCATTTTCTCAGAGAAGTTTGAAACTATTGCATTCGGCACCCCCGACGGATAGAGTGCAATTTCTATTTCAGATTGTCCATTACAAACAGATTGCAAAGACATTAATCCGATAAAAAGAAGTGCCGAAATGCATTTAGCCATTTTATTCAATTTATTGTCAAAACTTTAGAAATAGAACAACAGATTTAATAACCTGGATTTTGCTCTAATTTTGCATCTTTATTGGCTTCAATTTCTGAAAAAGGAATAGGAAATAAGTTGTTATGGTCGTTAATATCATCTCCATTCAAAGGATTATATTTCCTTACTCTTTCTACCAATTTCCCCATCCTAACTAGCGTCAAACGACGATTTTCTTCGAAAATCAACTCTCTTGCTCTTTCATCTAAAATGAATTCCAAGCTAACATCAGTGGCTGTAATCAATTCTGCTTTGGAACGGGCACGAATAACATTAATGTCTGCCGCAGCCTCTGCCAATTGCCCTTTCAAGAAATAGGCCTCTGCCCTAAGAAGATACGTTTCAGGAAGTCTAATAAGATAGTCATCTCTATAGGTAGCTCCAGCGGTTGATTTTAAAGTTAAGGCAACGGGATCGTCTATTAGACCTGATGGGTGCTGACCGGGGGTAGTAACCTTTGAAGGAATAGGGTACCATCTCCAACTTTGTGCCACCCATTGAGCGGTAGGGAAATCTATCATACTTTTTCCAAAAAACTTAGAATCCGGATTCGCATAAATAAAGTCACGAACAATATTATGTTCCGAAGTCCTGATATCCGTACTATTCACTACCCGATTATCTGCATCTGCGTCCAAACCCCATATGTCATATAAATAATAATCCGTAGTTCTTATAAACGAAGCCCCTCTACCTCCCTCATTTAAGGTAGACCTAGGTGCACTGTTTAAAGAAGCCGCATCGCCATTTGGATCTTTCAAAGTCCATGAGGCAGGAGCTACTACTCGCTCTAGATTATTGGCACCACCACCTGAAGATGTTAGCGAACCTCCAGGAACATCAACTTCATACTGAGCCACCCAAATTGATTCGGTATTCCCTGATGAACGATTTTGATTTCCTACGCGAAACAAATCGTAATAAACATCTCCCGGCTGATCTTTAAGACTGCCAAAACGACTTTTCATTAATGATAAATTAGAGTTCCCAATCACCTCAGCTGCAGCTGCAACGGCCTTATCGTATTGCTTTAAAGCTATATACGTTTCAGCCAAGAGGTGATTTGCAACCGCTTTGTTTAACCTTCCATCCGTCACGCCATCTACATTGGGTAAATTATGGACTGCCTCAGTGGCATCACTTATAATTTGATTAAGAACATCCTCTTTAGATGATCGTACAAAATCACTTTTCGGAGAAGTGGCTTCATCTAAAACCAACGGTACACCACCATAAATGTGAACCAAATAACGATAAGCCCAAGCTCTAAAAAGTTTAGCTTCACTGGCAATTAGCACCTGTTTTGACTCAGGCACCTGCGAATCAGGCAACCTTGAAATAATGGTATTGGCATTGGATATGATTTTATACCAATTTACCCAGTGAGATTTTGACACGCTTCCTTGCGGAGTAAGAACACTATTATAATTACCCAAACGACTATTATCAAGACGGGCATTATATCCGATATCTGTTCCTGCATAAGCAATATAATCTGTGCCATTACGGTCGCAAGCATGCTCTTCTCTAACTCTAGCATAAAGATCTACCAAAGCCGCCTGAAAGTTAGCTTCGCTAATGTAGGAATTCTCTGGACTGTAAAAATCAAGTGGTATTTCTTTTAGAAATACATCTTCTTGACAACTTGTGTTTAGCATCATTATGACGGCTACTAAACTTATTTTCAATAAATGAGCTTTCATATTTTTAATAATTAATATCTAATAAATGATAGTTCTTAAAAAACTTATCTAGAATGAGATTTCAAGACCAAATGAATAAGATTTCATCACGGGATAAGGATTCGATGAGCTAATCCCTACGCCAGTTTCTGGATCCCACCCGTCCCATTCGGTAAGTGTTATCAAGTTTTTACCGCTGACATAAAGTTTCAAATTCTGCACTTTCAACTTTTCAGTAACTTTATTACTGAAATTATAGGCTAAAGAAATATCTTGAAGTCTAACAAAGTTTCGCTGATAGTAAGCCCTTCCACCTACCGGTGAACCTACCCAAGAAGTTGGGTATTTCGCATTAGGATTTCTAGGTGACCAGTAGTCGTAAAAGTCAAACCAATTAGAGTTAGTTGCGTTTCCACGAGTACTCCCACCACTAAAATGATTGGAATTCAAATACCCATCTTTACCTCCCTGAATAGAATTCACAAAAAGGCGTAAGCTAAATTGTTCATAAGATAATGTATTCTGAATACCAAATGAATAAGCAGGCTCCGCATTCCCTAATACAACACGATCATCCGCAGGAGAGAATTTACCATCGTTATTTTGGTCAACAATTTTATAACTACCTGGCTCAAAACCAGCTGGTAATTCTTCACCCACCTGATTAATACCATCTACTTGATAATCATATATTGTCCCGATTGGCTTGCCAATAAACAAACCACTTGCCAAAAGGTCATCTTCTTTTCCATCATTGTCTAAATCCTGGCCCAGCAAACTCACCACCTTATTCCTGTTTCTGGAAAAATTCAGTGTTACATCCCAACTTAGCTTTTGAGTATTTAGGGGCTGGCCATGAATCATAAACTCAAAACCTGTATTATTCAACTGTCCAATATTACTTAACACTTGAGAAAAACCTGAGGTTTGAGGCAGTACTTTAGACCATAGTAAATCGAAAGTATTAGAATTATAATATTCCACATTTCCATCCACTCGATTATTCAAAATCGCAAAGTCTATCCCAAGATTAACTCCTTTTGTTCTTTCCCATTTTAGATCCGTATTAGCTAGCGTACTTACGGTCCTACCTATAGAAGTCCCACTTCCATCACCAAAAACATACTTGGAATCGGATTCCGCCTCTACTACAGCTAGTGAGCTATAACGTGCCACTTTATTACCGTTTTCGCCATAACTACCACGTATTTTCAAGAAATTCACCATTGGAATATTGAAAAAAGATTCTTCTGACAAAACCCACCCTAGTCCTACTGACGGGAATGTGGCCGTTTTGTTATTTTTAGAAAAACCGCTAAAACCGTCTCGTCTAACCGTTGCTTTCAATAAATACTTCCCATCATAGCTATAGGCTGCACTGGCCAATTGATAAAGAAGAGCCTCATCCCAAGCACTTGATTCTATGTTTCGAATCTCTGCCAATGCCAAATTATTATAAGAAAGATCAAGGTCAGAAAACCCACTACCGCTAGCCGCTGTACGTTCATATCTGGATGTATTATAGCCATAAACTGCAGTAGCATTTAAATTGTGTTTCCCAAAGGTTTTGGCATAGCTTAAGATATTATCCAAGGTCTGCTCATACTGAAAAGAATTATACTTGTAGGCAGAACCCGTAAATCCTGCACCATATATGCTCGAGCCAAAATCTTTGAAGAATTTCAAGTTATTCCCAAAATTAACCCGATAACTAAGCCCTGGAAGACCTGGGACTTTGGCAATTGCATAAAAATTACCAACCATTCTACTTTGGGTCTCGTAATTATCATTCGTTGCGTCCAGAAAAGCATTTACATTATTATCACCTACTGGGTTAGTAACAAACTCGCCATTTTTATCTCTAGGTAAAACTAATGGAGAGGTAAAGGGTAAACTCCCCACTTTCGGTGCATCGCCAGAAAAATCCGTAAAAGTAGCGGACGTATTGGCCCCTACGGTCAACCATTTTGTCACCTCTGTGTCCAAATTCAAACGAGCCGTATACCTCTGATAATCATCATTAGTAACAAAACCCTTTTCTCCCGTATAACCAGCAGAAAGGAAATAGGTTGTTTTGTCGGATCCGCCAGAAACACCAATACTATGATTCGAAATTAGAGCCGGTTGGGTTAAATTACCATACCAGTCATAATTATTACCAGCAGCCACACCAGCCAATAAAGGCGGATTCATATCCGAATTGATAAAATCCCAACCTGAATTAGGCTCTAAATAACCTGACTCTTTGGTATAAGCATTATAATAATTTATATCCCTTACTTTTTGCAAATATGCGTCCCTATCTAACAGCTTTGCATCGACAGTTGGAGATGAAGTAGCATAACTCCCGGAATAAGTAATGGATGGTTTTTGATTCGTTTTTCCCGTTTTAGTGGTTACCAACACTACCCCATTGGCTGCCTGTGAACCATATACGGCCTTACTACTTGGATCTTTCAATACATCCACACTAGCTACATCACTTGGGTTAATATCTGAAAGACGACCATTAAATATCAATCCATCTACTATTATTAAAGGTGAAGTATTTCCATTCAAGGTACTCGTCCCTCTTATATTAATCGATGCTTCTTGCCCAGCCTGGTTGGTCTGACCAATGGTTAAACCAGGCAATGCTCCTTTTAAAGATTGTAAAATACTGACATTAGGAGATTCTTTAAATGCTTCCAAATCTGCGGAAGCAATCGACCCTGTTAAATCTTTCTTTTTCTGCGTTCCATAACCTACTACTACTATCTCTTCCAAACTTGTTAAATCAGTAGTTAAGGTTACATCAATAATACTCTGAGAACCCACAAAAACTTCCATACTCTCAAAACCAATAAAACTAAATATTAATGTCTGAGCACTTGACACCTTTTCTAGCTCAAACATTCCTAATGCATTGGTTGTAGTACCTGTCATGGTTCCTTTAACCAATACACTAACACCTGGCAAAACGTCTCCATCTTCGCCTACTACCTTACCTTTAATTTGTTGAGCTAAGGCTCTAGTCGACATCGAGAAGACACAAATCAAAAGCAGTAAAAAACCTTTAAAAATAAACTTTTCTTTCATAGTTTGATAATTTATAAAAATAATAGAGTTCTTTTTTACTATCACATTACAATGATATAAGTTATTAAACCCCCATCCTATTCCTTAGGATATATTTTCTTATTTCTTGTAATAAATCGTGACAGCAGGTGGTCAACAACCAGAACTATAGGCTTTAAATTCCTTATTATAAAGGACATAAATCCATATCGCAGCTTTAACTGCCAACTATTTTATAATTATAATTTATTTGTTTTTGAAAATATAATCATAACTTTACTATCACATTGTTGCAGTATATAAAAAACACGAACTATGGTACAGGTTATAATCAAAGCATTTGATATTCTAGAATTAGTATCTAAAAGAAACGGGCAAGCAGTCTCGCTCACGGAGGTCTCAACGGAACTAGACCTTAACCAATCCACCACAGCCAACATCATGAATACCCTGGTTTACAAGAACTACCTAGAGCATCTTGGCAAGAAAAGAGGCTATAAGCTTGGCCCCATGGCATTCCAATTAACTGACAGTGTCTCATATGAAAGAGACTTAGTACAAGCAGCAAAGGGCGTCATGGAAGAACTCACCTTAACACTTAACGAGTCTAGCGTTTTAGGCGTAATGAAAAACTACAAACGCCTTATTTTACACTCTGTAAATTCGACCCAAGACATCCAAGTTCAAATCAGATCTGAGAAAAACGTCTATGAAACAGCAAGTGGTCGACTTTTGCTTTCTAATCTATCCCTAAAAGAGCTAGATCGTTTTCTTGGATACTACGGTTTACCCACGAGCCTGATTTGGCCTGAAGCAGTCACGAAAGAAGGCCTACATGAACAACTAACGAAAATAAGAGAGAAAGGTATAGCGGAAACTAAATTCAGTCACAACCATTTGATGGGCTTTGCTGTCCCAATAATTCTAAACAAGCAAGTAATTGCGGGTATAAGCGTCTTCTTACCAGAATATCGTTGCAGTCCTGAAAAACAAGAAATCGTCATCTACCAACTAAACAAGGCCGCCCATCTAATTAGTAAAAAATTAAGCATATATCAGCCCTCTTAAAACAAGGAAGGTTAGCCTATGAAGCACTTTCATATATCGTGAAAGAAGCGATTCTTTTCTCCTTATAATACAGGTTAAGAAATTTATTTAGAAATAATCCCCTCCATTCATATAGTAGATCCTCTAAATGTGCCTCATCTTCTGGTTTTTAGGATACCCTACCTTTTGTCCATTAAACCCTGTTTATGTTTTAGAGAAAACGGAGCCACTTTAACAGAAATGCATTGCCATTAACCCAACCTTTCACATTACAAAACATGCGATATCAGCAATTTATTCCCTTATGATGTAACACATCTGACTATAATATTTAGTATATTGTTATTCCACCCTGATTCTGAAAAAGCAACAGAAACGTAAAAGAGAACAAATCTGGCTTATAAATTAATGCTTAAATGCCATTGATTCTTTTCTGCCCTTTGGCGGATGAAATAAGAGATTTTGACCTAAAACAAAATCTTTAAATGGTATAATCATTCTTATACCTATGCACATTCACCTCTAAATGAAATAAGACTTATGAAATCAGCCTCAGAATTGGAAAAGGATATTATGAATATCACGACGACTATCAACTTGCAGTATCCAGAGCTCTCACAATACATTCCTGAGATGCCTAAATACCGCACAAAGAAAAATGAAGTAAATATCAAAACCTTACAGGCTTACCATCATTCTTTAGAAAAGCTGATTGAAGAGTATGCTAAACCAGATAAGAATAAGCTAACTCCAACGAGTAGTGAAAACTTAAAATTTCCGGGTTATTCCATCTATCCGCCTTCAGAAGACATTTATAGGCAAAGCAAAGAAGAAATGGACATCAACCCCGAAGATATTACCAAAAAGAAGGCACCCAATGAAAAAGCAGGCACCATGAACGAAAAAGGCTTTGAAGACGACATGTCAGGTGATGATTTAGATGTGCCGGGGTCAGAGCTGGACGACGAACAGGAAAGTATTGGTAGTGAGGATGAAGAGAATAATTATTATAGCATAGGCGGAGACAATCACCATGATCTGGAAGAAGATTAGAACATTCTTAAAAAAGGAAAACACAATGCGAACAAAACAACAAAGGGAGACGAAAGGCATAATTCGCATTTATCAAGACTTTGAATACCAATTGGGGCGATTACAAAATCATTAGCATTTAAATAGAAAAATCAATCATATCCAACAAAAGCAAACCTAATCCGCTATTGAGTTTGGCTATCTGTAACTATTAATACACCTTAGTGCAACTTATAACACCTAAAAAAACCAAAATTATTATGAAATGGAACATGAATTCAATCGATCGGGCTATCAGATTAGCAATAGCCATTCTCATCGCCATACTAGTTTACAATAATGTGATTACCGGCGTTATGGCGTCGATCTCCGTATTGGTAGTAGGTTTATTGTTTATAACCAGTGCCGTAGGTTTTTGCCCTATATATTACCCTTTTAGAATAAGTACAAAGAAAAAACCGGAGAAAAAATAAAGGCACTTATTTACAGAATTGTACTATTATAAACTGCGAAAAAGAAAATGACTTGCTCCCATGAATTATACCGCCCAAAGGTATTTGTATTAAGCTTTCCACGGCACACGAATCCCATAAGCGTATGGACCAAGAATAAAATTAAGGCTCATAAGAATACCCCCGTAGAGTCTGAAGTTTCGAATTCTTTCATTTTCTACTTGTTTAAATTTATGTCTCGAAAAACATTTCCAAGCTTTGTTCTTGATCATTTCAATATTAATTTTTTATTCGGAATCAATGGCTCACTTTAAACCGGAATATCTATATTCTTGGACTTCTAAATAAAGTGTAACATAGAACTTCCATAAGATTCTGGGTATGGATTTTTTCTATCCCTCGACATCTTGCTATGCCATCAATAAGTGTTGAATCTGGCTTTGCCAATTATCTTGTGCAACTTTTTCTCCCAAAGAGCTAAGGGCTGTTGCATTTTTCAAAAAAATGATTGTTTAAGCTTTCGTTTTCTAAAACCTTCCTGTTTATTCTTTGATTGGTCACCATTGTCAGCTTTTAGGTGAATCCCTTCTGGGAAGACCTCCACTTGTATATAGGCTCTGCCTCCCAAAGTAGCACGTTTGGTTTTCCGTTTTTAAATATACTAGTAGTCATTCTTGATGGTCGTATCTGATTTATTCCTCCAATTGAAGGTTCGGCCTTAAATCCAATTACACTTAGAAACTGGTGTAACTAAATCTCAAATTGCAGAATTTATCTGGAAAGATAAAGCTGGAATTTCTCGAGAAATAAAAAATATTCTGATGAAAGAAGCGGGAGAGATAAAGCAGGTTTGACAGATAAAAAGACCACTGAAAGGCATACTAAAAACCAAATATTCATAGTCAACAGCTACAGTTGAAATGAATGTCTTGTATTACTTTGACTTAGAAGACTTTCAATCAAAATGTGTTAATCATGTAAGTTTCTTCATTATTTACATAACACCTAAACTAATGATTATTTGACCTTTGCATTCGCCAATAATTGAATTGAAAGGATATACTTTCCTAAGCAAAATTTTAGATATAAAGTAGTTCTAAATCCTAAAAAATAAAAATTCAATTCATTCTAAAAAGGCGATTAAGGGAACAAAAACTGTTTAAACCCAAAGTAAAAAATATGAAGAAGTATATAAAAGGATTAATTCTCATTCTGTCGATTGGAACCACCAATTTGAGCTACGCTCAGGCCTGCTACAAAATAGAGAAAACCAGCAATGTAGACATTAAGCTTAAGGGCACTTCTACACTTCACAACTGGGAAATGCAGGCAATGGATGCTTCTGGAGATGCACAATTTACATTCAAAAAAGGGGATGCATCTGAACTTTCATCCATTCAGTCGCTATCGTTTGGACTAAAAGTGAAAGATTTAAAAAGTGATAATAAAGGACTTGATAAAAATGCCTACGAAGCTCTAAAATCAGATACCCACAAAGATATAAACTACACCCTAAACTCAGTCTTAATATCTCCAGAGAAAGACGGCTATCTACTTAAAACTAAAGGTAAGCTGACCATTGCAGGCGTCACAAAAGTGATAGCCTTAGATGTGCATAGTGTGGTGAATTCAAATGGTACGATTAGCTGTAAAGGTACATACCAGCTAAAAATGACCGATTATCAGGTAAAACCGCCAACTTTTCTGCTGGGAGCCATGAAAACTGGTAATGCCATTACACTTGATTTTTCTGTTGTCTACAAAAAAACAAAAGAAGCTTAAGGCACTTTTTGTAAATCAAAAAATATCTAAATATGAGAATTATTCAAATTGCAATATTTTGTGCGGTCTCTTTTACTATTCAAGCACAACAACCAAAGCTTCAGTTTTTCAGACCAAATAATCAAAGTGGTTTAAATGTTTTTGAAACCTCAAAAGTAGATTCGGTAGCTTATGATGGGCTAAAAGTTAGCGTAGGCGGCGACTTTGCTATGCAATTTCAATCTATCACCCAAAGTAACTCCGCAAATAATTTAGTGGAGCTCGGCTCAAACCTAAATCTGCCAACCGCTAATCTTAATATAGACGTGCAGTTGATTGACGGAGTGAGAATGCACTTGAAAACCTATCTCTCCTCACAACACCATCAAGAAGCATGGGTAAAAGGTGGCCACCTTCAGATTGACAAGCTGGACTTTATAAAACCTGGCTTTCTGGAAGACATCATGAAAATAGCCACTATCACCGTGGGTCTTGATGAATTTAATTATGGTGATGCACATTTCCGAAGATCAGACAACGCTAGGGCCATTTTTAACCCTTTTGTTGGAAATTATATCATGGATGCATTTTCTACAGAAGCCTTTGGGGAAGTAACGCTCCAGAAAAATGGTTTTTTGGCCATAGCAGGAATCACCAATGGTAAGCTAAATCAGAGTGTGATTGTGAATAAAAACACAGATAATAAGCTCTCGTTTTTTAGCAAACTAGGTTTCGACAAACAATTAAACAATGAGTTGAGAATACGACTAACAGGCTCTACATATACCAATCAAGGCACTTCAACGGGTACTTGGTTATACGGCGGTGACCGTACTGGTGCCAGATATTATAATGTATTGCATACTTTACCCGATGCTGCTGGTAATACTGAAGGCAGCGAGTTTGATGGCCGTTACAATGCTCGTTTTGTTAAACTGACAGCTCTGCAAATTAATCCGTTTATAAAATACAAGGGATTGGAGCTTTTCGGTATTTATGAGCGTGCCTCTGGAAATAAACTAATCACCACTCCTGCGGCCGATAAAGAAGGGGCTTTTACACAACTAGCTGCAGAGTTGCTTTATCGTTTTGGTGAAAATGAGCGGTTCTATCTTGGAGGAAGATACAATACAGTACAAGGCAAAACCCTTGAAAGTGCTATAGAAGACTTAAAAATCAGTCGGTTAAATATTGGAGGAGGATGGTTTATATCCGAAAACATTATAACCAAAGTAGAATATGTCAATCAGCAGTATACTGGTAACGGATGGAATGGAAGATTTGCAGATGCAAAATTTGATGGAATTAATATTGAAGCCGCTATAAGCTTCTAGTAATAGACTAATTATAAACTCTTTAATTACAAATAAAACTATGATGCAGTACGAAAGCTATCACTTTGTAGGAATGCACTTTATATGGTGGGTGGTTTGGATGGGCCTAATCTTCTGGATTTTTGCAACGCCCTATAATATCCCAGGTCAAAGAACGAAAAAAGACAGCCCTCTTGACATTCTAAAAAAAAGATTCGCTAATGGTCAGATTAGCAAAGAAGAGTATCTGGAAGCGAAAAACTTGATGGAGAACTAAGTTCTTTTTATCCTCATAAAATTATCAATGAATAATCCCCTCAAATCAATCTGGGTGGATGGTTTTTAACCCCTTAATCTAGTTCATCTTTTGGTTTAAAAAGTTCTTCGAAATGTGTTGCCCCTTATCACGATACTATCACATTTTAGAACATGTGATACATGTAACTTAAAATGCTAAATGTGTAACGCATCTAACTACAATAATGAGGACATTGATTTTCTGCCATAGCCTAAAAAAGCGTTTGAATATAAATGAGCACATATGTCGTATCTAAATAAATGTACAGAACGCCGCTAATTATTTTTCAAAAATATGAGCTATTGACAAAAAGGGAATTTAGCCTTTAGACCTTTAAAATAAAAAAGGTTTTTAAACCAGGTTCAACTAAAAAATAAAACATAATGAAAACTAAAGTAGAATTGGAACAGGATATTATAAAAATTACGACCACAATTAACGAGGAATTCCCAGAGCTATCTAAGTACATTACTGAAATGCCTGAAAACAACTCCGAAAAAAATGAAGTAGATACTAAAAGCCTAGACGCTTACTATCAATCTTTAGAGAAGCTTGTTACAGATTATGCTAAAACACACAAGGGTAAAGTAAGCTCAAAAACTAGTGAAAACGCTAAGTTCTCTGGATATCCAGTTTATCCGCCTTCAGAGGATATCTACCAACAGAGCAAGGAAGAATCGGATATTAACCCCGAGGATATTTCAAAAAAGAAAACACCCAACCAAAAAAAGGGGGCATCGAACGAAAAGGCTTTCGAAGATGATATGTCTGGCGATGATTTGGATGTGCCAGGGTCAGAATTGGACGACCAACAGGAAAGCGTCGGTAGTGAGGACGAAGAAAATAATTATTATAGTATAGGTGGAGATAATCACAATGATCTTGAAGAAGATTAGAGACAATTACACAATCAACAAAAACAAGAAATGAAAATACAATTCAATACAGACAAAACGATTAAAGGAGACGAAAAACATGAGGATTATTTTACCTCAGTAATTAAAGATGGTCTAAAAAGGTATGATTCTCATATATCAAGAATTGAAGTTCATCTGTCTGATGAGAATGGCAGTAAAAAAGGAGTAAAGGATATGAAGTGTATGTTGGAAGCCAGAGTGGAAGGTCGTCAGCCGATAGCAGTTTCATGTGAAGCCGATACCATGAAAAAAGCCATTTCTGGTGCCATCGCTAAACTTACCGCTTCATTGGAAACTATTCTTGGGCGATTACAAAATCATTAGCATTTAATCATGAAGAACAGGAATGAAATTCATGATAAATAAAAACCAACCGAGTTACCTAACATTTCTGGTAATGCGGCATCAAAAAACACTGATTAAAAGTAGCTATTGGAAGAGTAAAGAAACTAAAATCATGATAAAAAGAAACATGAGTTTCATAGATTGGACTTAGGCATCCTCATTCAATTACAGAACATTATAGTCTTATTTCCAGTGATCTAGATAAGTATATTTCATAATTACGCATGTATTACTTATAAGGAGGCAGTTATTTTTTGTCCTATTTATTACCCTTTAAGAATAATTACGAAGAAAAGATTAAAGAAAAACCGATAACACATATAAACATGGAATCGCACTATTATAATGTAGATATAAAATGGGAAAACAGCAGCAAAGGAGTTATCTGCTCTCCTGAATTGAACAGTAAAAATGGCATTTGTATTGAAGTGGCTACTCCTCCTGAGTTTCCCAATGGAATCTCAGGAATTTGGTCACCAGAGCATTTGCTTGTGGCGGCAGTTAATGGATGTTTAATGACCACTTTTCTAGCCATTGCAGAAAAGTCCACATTAGACTTTATAAGCTTCGGATGCCATGCAAAGGGCAAGCTAGAAATGGTGGATGGCAGAATGATGATGAGTGAAATTTCACTAAAACCTACCGTCGTAATTCACAATGAAACTCATAGAAATAAAACAATGAGAATCTTAAAAAAGGCAGAAGACGCATGCTTAATCAGTCATTCGATCAAGTCAAAAATCACCATGGAAATAACCGTAGAAGTAAAAAGTCTTTTACTTGATAACATATGGAAAACACCCATTTAAACTCGGTTTATGCATTGGAGAATTGTAATGAGTAGATAAAGTGAAATAAACCTGACAATTAAAGGAAATTAGCATAGCGTTTACCCTGAGCTAATGTCGAAGGGATATGGTGATTGAGTTTAAATGGGTGTTGCCAGTGCTGAGCTTGACGAAGTATACTGATTTGAAGCAATTCAGCTACAGTCTCGATAAAATCGGGAGATTTTCTAATGAATAAAGCGGGTTAAAGGTCTTCTCTCTCAGGATGAAGATTTCTGTAATATTCTCTCGAAGGTTAAATAAATGTTTATGAACCGTGATTCGGTTCTTATTAAAAAAATAATATTGTGGAAACAAAGAAAAACTTGGGCATCTGGATGGATCATGCAGCTGCCAATTTGATTGATTTAAATTCAGAGAAGGATAGCCATACCATCACGTCAAAATTCACTTATGATGTACAGGATGAAGCTATCCATAAAAATGAAAATCTGATGCATAATAAAAGGCAACAAATGCATGAGGCTTTTTATAAAGAAATTTCCGACGAGATTTTAAAATACGAACATGTACTTCTATTTGGACCTACAAATGCCAAAACAGAGCTGCACAATTATCTGAAGAAGGATTTACATTTTAAAGACATCAAAATATGCATTGAATCTGCAGATAAGATGACGGATAATCAAAAAGAGGCTTTTGTGAAAAGTCATTTTGAGAAGGAAACCATTTGAAGTAAAACCTAGTCTACATCTTATTCCTCTACCAATAGAATAGCAAAAGCATCATGTCTGTTATGATTATAGAATTATAGATATGCTTCCTGCAGACCTTTCTTAGGAATTGTTATTCCGTTTATAAGTCGGCGGCTCATATCGAGTTTTATTAAAAACGTCAATTCACTAATTAAATTAGCTTCTGCTGAGCGGCTGGTCATTCATCAATGAATTGAAAGTTGATTCGATTGATACTTTATAGCTCGCCTTCATATGCTTTAGTTATCTTTGGTTCTGGTGCCCGTATAAAGCCTAAATAGTCAAACTGCCTTTTATAAACTAGGCCTTAGAACTTGGGATTATAATTAAATGTTTCGGGAAAATTAATTGAATCAAATCATGAGCACTTATGCTTGAAATTCTTATAAATCGGTTAGTAAACCGGGGCTTTGATTTATCTACGGCCGATACTTTGGCAAGAGTTATAATTTTTGTTCTGATTATTATTTTAAGCCTAGTTGCCTATTGGATTGCCAAACATTTTATCCTTAAAGGTTTAACCGCTATTATTGGTAGAACGGCAACGCAGTGGGATGATATGATCCTAAGAGAAAAAGTATTCAATCGCCTAGCCTACCTAGCTCCTGCCCTTGTTATTTATGTATCTATACCCTCCCCTCTTGTAGGTTATGATTGGTTGATCGCTATGATTAATGCGGTAGTTTTAATCTGCATGATTGGCATTGGCATACTGGCACTTGATGCCTTTCTAAACGCTTCCCTGGGTATTTACAGGACCTATGAGATTTCAAATAGAATTCCGATAAAGGGATTTATTCAGGTAGCTAAAATATTCATTTATTTTACGAGCGGAATTTTTATCATTTCCATTTTGCTAAACAAAACGCCAATTTATCTTTTTAGCAGCTTAGGGGCTCTTACGGCTATTTTGATGTTTATTTTTAAGGATGCCATTTTGGGATTTGTAGCCGGAATACAACTATCGGCCAATCGAATGGTGGCTAATGGTGATTGGATTGAAATGTCTAAATATGGTGCCGATGGAAACATTATTGAAATTGCTTTAACCACCGTTAAAGTGCAAAACTGGGACAAAACGATTACGACAATTCCCACCTATGCATTAATTACCGAATCATTTAAAAACTGGCGGGGCATGTCTGAATCAGGCGGGAGAAGAATTAAACGAGCCATTAATCTAGATATTAATACCATTAAATTTTGTACGGAAGAAATGCTCGAACGATTTAGTAAAATCAAGTATATCTCCGGTTATATTGAAAAAAAAGAAATAGAAGTTCAAGAAAATAACAAAATGGATCATGTTGACAATTCCAGTCTGGTAAATGGTAGAAGAATGACCAACATTGGGACTTTTCGTGCCTATGTGGAAGCTTACTTAACCAACGACCCAACGATCAACAAGGAAATGACATTTTTGGTAAGGCAGCTTGCTCCAACAGAACATGGTTTACCTCTAGAAATTTATGTATTTAGCAAAGACCAGGAATGGGCCAATTACGAAAACATTCAAGCCAATATCTTCGATCATATTCTAGCGGTTGTGCCTGAATTTGATTTACGAGTATTTCAAGATCCCAGCGGCAGAGATTTTAACAAATTGATTAACTAATACCATTCTTTTTTTCGCTTAATTCTTCCAATAAAAAACACACTTTAGCACTTCTAGCGAAAAAGTATTATCTGGTAAGTCCATGTACATTTTAAAAGTCTTAGAATTTTCTGCTCCAGGAAAAAGGCTCATCTGAGTATCTAAAACTAATTCTTCCTATCCTAAAAATGTTTGAGATTTATTGAAGCTTTTACTTCGTTAAACCCGGATTATGCGTTGAGGAATCGGAAGTAATTTTAGTTACGGTACCGATAAAATCGGGCGTTTTTCTAAGGCATAAAACGAGTTAAAATCATCTCCTCTTTTAAGCCAAATATACCAAGAAACTAAAGCTGTCTGAGTTTTTATGATTGCCAATACCAGACCAAATTACATACTTATGTCACCATTAATACTTTGACAATCAGAAAAGTAAACATCCGTTAGTGGTAAAACTAAAATCCTAAACCCGACAAGTGGCTCACTTTGATCCGGAATATCTAATAAAACCGTGATTGTAAAAAAAACATCCACTTTCAATCAAAATATGTCAATTATGTAAGTTTTTAAAATACTTACATAACACCTGAACTTAGGATTATCCAACCTTTGCAATACTGATAATTAAATTGGGAAACATACTCCTTTCAGTCAAACAGTTTAGATAAAAAGCATGATAAGCGTAAATACGTGTACGGGATTAAAAAGTAATTTTCCCCAAACAAAATTAAATGGAAAATTACATATACTTCATCGCATAATATTCGATATCCAGATTGAAGCTTTGGAGGTTCTTGGCCAGAAGCAAGTACATCATCCCTTGGCAGAGTTCTTCCCTGTATTTTAAAGTCAATAAAACAGATTTTGACAACTTATTTGCGATTAGAATATCTATAGGTTGAGCACAAATTCGACTTTTTTATTATAACACATCCGAGCATTTCAACCAGAAAAGTCAACCTAGAATTCAAAATTATGAATGGAAAAAGCTATCCCATTAAAAATGTCCATTCCATACCCATTGAGGAAATTATCAACCTTCTTGAAACTAACCAGCAAAATGGATTAAGTGAAGCAGAAATTCCGAAAAGAAAAGAGAAGTATGGTCTAAATCGTTACGAAGAGCAAAAGCAAAAAAGCATTTTCTTGCTACTTTTTGAGCAATTCAAAAGTCCAATCATGTTATTGCTGCTGGTTGCGGCTATTTTTTCATTTGCTTTTGAACAGTGGCTAGAAGGATTTTCCATCATTGGCGTTATTTTTATAACCGCTGCTTTAGGCTTTTTTATGGAGTTGCAGGCTAGAAAATCTATGAATGCTCTTAAAAGCTTGGATTTGACTTTAGCGAAAGTTTGGCGGGATAATGCACTAAAAGAAATCCCATCAGAAGAGCTTGTACCGGGTGATATTATCGTTTTAGAAGCTGGCGATGTTGTTTCCGCAGACGCTCGAATAATAGAAATCAACCAATTTGCAGTGGATGAATCAGCCCTTACCGGGGAGTCTTTACCAGTGACAAAATCTATAGATGTTTTAGGAAAATCAACGAGTCTGGGAGACCAATTCAATATGGTTTTTAAAGGTACGGCCGTCATCCAAGGAAATGCCAAGGCAATCATCGTTGGAACAGCGAAAGCAACCGAACTGGGCAAAATCACTTCTCTGGTTGAAAATGCCAAACAAACTGTTACTCCGCTTGAAAAAAAACTACAAGTTTTAACCACAAAACTGATGTGGATTACGGCAGCTTTTGCCCTAATCTTTATAGTTACAGGTTTTTTACAAGGAAAAGAAATTTTTCACATCGTCGAAACTGCCATTGTTTTAGCAGTGGCCGCAATTCCTGAAGGCTTGCCAGCAGTGTCTGTAATTGCCCTTACTTATGGAATGCTTCGCATGTCCAAACAGCACGTTTTAATTAAAAAACTCTCTTCTGTTGAAACACTTGGAGGCATCAATATCATTTTTACCGATAAAACTGGAACGCTTACTGAAAACAAAATCAAAGTACGAAATCTTTCGTTTTTTGATGAAATCATTCCAGTTGAGAAAAATCATTTCACAAGTTCAGATGCTCATAAATCTAGCATAGAAAAGCTCTTATTAATTTCTACACTTTGCAATAATGCATTTATAGAAAAGCACAAAGACAAACAATTAGGCGACCCCATCGAAATAGCCTTATTACAATTTGTAGCTCAGAATAATATCAAGCGAAAACAAATCGATCACGAATATCCACGACTCGCCGAAGAAGCTTTTAGCTCAGAAAGTAAGTTTATGGGAACTTTGCACAAGCACGGAAACTCAAATTTTGTGGCTGTAAAAGGAGCTATTGAATCTATTATTTTAAAATGCAATTCTTTTTATAAACAAAATGAAATTGTGCCTTTTACGGATACGGATAAAAAGGTTTTTCTAAAAAAAGCCGATGAAATTCAGTCTCACGGCAGCCGTGTTCTGGGCTTTGCTTTTAAAGAAGGGGAAAGCTTTAATGAAGATGATTATTTACAAGAATTGACTTTCGTGGGATTTATTGGCTTTTTAGACCCACCAAGATTGGACGTTATTAGCTCGCTTCAATCTTGTCGAGATGCAGGAATTAAAGTGATTATGATTACTGGAGACCATCCAGCCACAGCCCTAAATATTGCTCAGCAAATAAAACTTTCGACCTCTGAAAATGTAGTTGTTACGGGTAAAGAGCTCAAAGACAAACCCAACAAAAAACATTTATTTGACGCCACCATTTTCGCTCGAGTAACGCCGAAGCAAAAATTAGACATGGTAAGTCTTTACCAAAAAAGAGGAGATATTGTGGCCATGACGGGCGATGGCATTAACGATGCCCCTGCGTTAAAGCAAGCCGATATTGGCATTGCAATGGGTGTCAGAGGAACGCAAGTGGCGATAGAAACCGCAGAAATGGTATTAAAAAATGACTCTTTTAGGTCTATCGTAGCAGCTATAGAACAGGGAAGGGTGATTTTTCAGAACATCAAACGCTTCTTGATTTATCTACTTTCATGCAATTTGAGCGAAATATTGATAGTTTTTTCAGTTGGTGTATTCAATTTCGGATTTTCCGTTTTGCCTTTGCAAATCCTCTTTCTCAACCTTATTACCGATGTTTTCCCAGCGTTGGCTTTGGGCATGGGCAAAGGAAATGAGCTGATAATGAAAAGTCCACCACGAAATCCAAAAGAACCTATAGCTGTAAAAAAAGACTGGATAAATATTATTGTCTATGCCTTTTCACTCGCCATTCCCATCATTAGCATTACCTTTTACTGTCGTTTTTACCTAAATTTTGCTCCAGAAGTATGTAATAATATTGCCTTTTTCAGTATGGTATTTTCGCAATTATGGCATGTTTTTAATTTATCATCGCGTAGAATTTCATTTTTCAAGAATGAAATAACGCATAACAAATTTATTTGGGCGGCCATCCTATTGTGCATTGCCATTGTTGCTGTATTTTATTGGGTAAGTCCTTTAAATACTTTTGTTGGACTTCAAAAACTCAACCTAAACATTTGGCTAATCATCATTCCTATAAGTCTTGTTCCTATCTTATTTATTCAATTTTTCAAGCGGGTTTTGAAGGTAATTGAATAATTTTTTGAAGTACAAATGAAAGTGCGAAATGGAGGTTTTATAGTTTTTTTTGAAAGTCATATCCGTGATATGGGGTTAAATAAATATCAAACGACCTCATGCAAGATTAGTCAAATGAGATGATTAAAATTCTGGCCAAAACAAATGGGACGCTAATTGGGTTGACACCAGGCTTAATCAGAGGCTTTTATAATGATTATTTTCTGGAAAATGGAACTGGATTTTTAGTACTGAGTTTACAAAAAATTACTCAGGCGGCACATTGGTGTTATTCCTGCCGCCATCTCAAACAGCTATATAAACATGTATCTTTCACAATTAAGCGTACCTTACAATCTTACACTTTAAGAAATTATGAAAACGCAAAAAACATCACCACCTGTCTCCGTACAGAACTTCCCTATTGTTGGCGTTGGTGCATCTGCTGGGGGTTTAGATGCTTTTAAACGTTTGCTTAAGGCGATACCAGAAAACTCAGACATGGCGTATGTGTTGGTACAGCACTTGGATCCAACGCACGAGAGTATTTTACCTGAAATTCTTTCTCGTAGCACCACTATCCCTGTACATGAAATTACCGACGATATCAAATTAGCTCCAAATCATATTTATATTATTCCCTCCAATAAAATACTGATTTCTACAGACGGTGTGTTAAAACTCGCCAATCGAGAAAAAAAAACGCTCACGTTTTCAATTGACATTTTCTTTAACTCTCTCGCCGAGGTGCATAAAGAATTGGCCATCGGCGTGGTACTGTCAGGCACCGGCCATGATGGCACAAGTGGCTTGAGAGCCATTAAAGAACATGGAGGCATTACCGTTGCACAAGATGTTGAATCGGCTGCTTATGATAGCATGCCTCAAAGTGCCATCAAAGCGGGTGTGGTAGATTTCATATTGCCACCAGAAGAAATCCCTTCCCAGTTAAAGCAAATTGTAAGTGCTTATAAACCAACTCCAGAGATCAAAGAGGGAGATGAACTTCCCAAAGACGATGATTTTATTTTTAAACAAATATTGCTGATACTTCGCCAACGCAGGGGCGTTGATTTCACTTATTATAAACAGCCAACACTCCATAGGCGAATTGCTCGTAGAATTGCGATCGTAAAAAAGAACAATCTTGCCGATTATTTGATTTTGTTGCGAAGCGATAAAGCCGAACAAGATGCACTCTTCCAAGATGTTCTTATTCCGGTAACGTCATTTTTCCGTGACCCAAAAACTTTTCAAACTTTATGTGAATCGGTGCTTCCGGCTCTTTTTAGAAATAAAAATCCTGATGATCCGTTTCGAGTTTGGGTCGCAGGTTGCTCCACAGGACAGGAAGCCTTTTCAATTGCAATTTGTCTGCACGAGCTTTTGGGTAATAAATTATCGCATACGCGTATCCAAATTTTTGCTTCTGATATTTCAGAAAATGCCATTAGGACAGCAAGGACGGCTTTTTACACCAAAGCTGATGTTCAAATGCTAAGTGAAGAGCAATTGAAAAATTATTTCAAAAAAAGTTTTGGCGGCTATGAGGTCAGTAAAGTCATCCGTGATATGTGTGTTTTTGCCCCACATAATTTCTTAAAAGACCCGCCTTTCGCAAAAATGGATTTGATAAGCTGCCGTAATGTCCTCATTTACATGGATAATTTTTTACAGAAAAAGGCCCTCACCGTTTTTCATTATGCCCTCAAACCAAACGGGATACTGCTTCTCGGCAAATCTGAAAGTACTAGCCCAGCAGTGGATTTATTTACTTCATTTGACAAACATGAAAAAATATATTATCGAAAATCTGTACCAGGTAGGTTTATTCATGTGGCTACCGATAGAAAAGAAGAAGATTTATTGCTAAAAAACAAAACATTAAAACCTGAAACTAAGCAAACTGATTTCAGGAAAAGTGCCGACGCCATTCTCCTTTCAAAATTTACGCCGGCAAGTATAGTGGTAAATGAGCAAATGGATATTGTTCATATACAGGGCATTATTACACCATTTCTAGAACAACCGCAGGGTAAACCCACTTTCAACCTCCTGAAAATGGCCCGAGAAGGATTGGCTTTTGAGCTACGGAATGCCCTTCATAAGGCAAAAGCTGGTAAAGAAGCCGTCATTAAAGAAAACATCCCTGCCAAAATAAATGACAAGCAATCACTAATCAGTTTTCAAGTTATTCCTCTGATAGATACCGTTGAGCAACATTTTTTAATCGTTTTTGAAGAAAAAATATTGCCTGTTTTTGAAAAAGGAACTGCGGTACAAAAAACACAAAATGAAGATGCCCAAAAACGCTATGAACAGTTAGAGAAAGAACTTTCGCAAACACGCGAAGATATGCGGTCTATCACCGAAGACATGGAAGCATCCAACGAAGAACTGCAAAGTGCCAATGAAGAGATGCAAAGCAGCAATGAGGAAATGCAAAGTTTGAATGAAGAATTAGAAACATCAAGAGAGGAACTTCAATCTACTAATGAAGAACTGACTATCGTTAATGATGAAATGTTTGATAAACAGGAATTACTTAACACCTCTCGCATTTATTCAGAAGCAATTATTGCTACCCTCCGTGAACCCATGGTTATTTTAAATAAATCTCTACGAATTACAACAGCAAATGCCGCATTTTACGATAAATTCAATATTGAAGAACAAGATACCGAAGGCAAATTGTTTTATGAAATACAAAATAGTCAGTGGGATGATGATACCATTCGTTTGCTGCTCGAAAAGATACTTCCGCAAAAAGAACAATTGACAGATTTTGAAATCACGCTTGATTTCCCAAAATGGGGCAAACGCCATATATTGATGAATGCAAGGCAGGTGGTCAATAAAAAAACGGCTGAACAGCTTATTTTATTGGCTATTGAAGATATTACAGATAAAGTAACTTCCGAAAATGTCATTAAAGCAAGTGAAAACCGTTTCCGTAATGTATTGGAATCAGCCCCAGATGGCATTGTGGTGGTTGATCACAACAAAATAATTCAAATGGTCAACATTCAAACGGAAAAACTATTTGGTTTATCTCGGGAAGAAATGATAGGGCAAAAGTTAAACTTACTTGTTCCCGACCGATTCCATAAAAGCCATAATGAACATGAAAACAATTATATAGCAGATCCAAAACCTCGCTTAATGGGTGTGGGGAAAGAATTAACTGCTAAACGAAAAGATGGTAGTGAGTTTCCAATTGAGGTTAGTTTAAGCCCACTTTATAAAGGCGAAGGTGATACCATTATTTTAGCTACAATTCGGGATATCAGTGAGCAAAAAAGAATTTCTGAAGAATTACGAGAAAGCAAAAACAAAGCTGAAATAGCGGCGAAAATAGCAGAATCTGCATTGGAGTCGAAACAACAATTTTTGGCAAATATGAGCCATGAAATTCGTACGCCTATGAATTCAATTATAGGTTTTACAAAAGTGATAATGAAAACCGATTTATCGGAAAAACAAAAAGAATATCTATCAGCCATAAAATCAAGCGGGGATACGCTTATTGTTTTAATTGACGATATACTCGACTTGGCAAAAGTGGATGCTGGTAAAATGACATTTGTGCAGAAACCCTTTGAAATGAGGGCTTCACTAACCACTGTGCTTCATTTATTTGAAATAAAAACGGAGGAAAAGAATTTGGAGTTAGTACAAGAATTTGATGAAAGAATTCCATTAATTTTAGTGGGTGATTCTGTACGTTTTCATCAAATTATCATGAATTTGGTAGGCAATGCAGTCAAGTTTACCTCAAAAGGTACAATTAACGTAAGCGTAATCTTGATTAATGAAGACGACCACATGGCCACAGTGGAGTTAACGGTAAAGGATACAGGTATAGGAATAGCGGATGACAAACTAGCAGATATCTTTGAAAACTTTCAACAAGCAAGCCACGACACGTCATATTTATACGGAGGTACGGGCTTAGGCCTTGCCATAGTAAAGCAATTGGTGGAAAAACAGGGAGGTACATTGAATGTAAAAAGCAAAATAGGCGAAGGTTCAACATTTGGGTTTACGCTAAGTTTTAAAAAAGCCAATACGGATGAAATAATAGAGCCCGTAATAGCAAGTTCGGAGCCACAACTAAAAGATATAAAAGTACTGGTTGCTGAAGACGTTGCTTTGAATCAATTGTTGATTAAAACAATATTAGACGATTTCGAATTTACCTGCGATATTGCTAGTGATGGTAAAATTGCCATCGAAAAACTAAAAACAAATGCATATGATATTATTTTAATGGATTTGCAAATGCCCGAAATGAATGGTTTTGAAGCAACAGCTTACATACGCAACACGCTTAAGTCTACCATTCCTATTATTGCCCTAACAGCAGATGTAACCACAATGGATTTGGCAAAATGCAAAGCTATTGGCATGGATGACTACATTGCAAAACCCATAGACGAAAGTCTTTTATACCAAAAGATGGTTGGTTTATTACTAAACAATTAAACACGCATAACATGAACAATTTTTTCAGAACAATCATAGCAGGCTATGGAGCCAAAAAACTAGGTGGAGGCTGCTTGTCAACGGTCTTAATTTTTATCGTAATTTTTGTGGCACTCAAGCAGTGTAGTTAAAAATATACGCTATTCTATATGAAAGATTTACCTACAGAAATCATCAACAAAATGGATTAAATATTGTCAATCCAAATTATTCTTCGCCATGGGCAATCCACTTGGAATCTTGAAAACAGATTTACTGGTGAAGTTGACATTGACCTTACTCCACAAGGTGAAGTGGAAGCAAAACACGCAGGTATTTTGCTGAAAAACTATAAAATCGATCTTGCTTATACTTCTGTTTTGAAGTGAGCTATTCATACTTTAGGCATAGTTATGAATGCAATTGACAAAAAAATACCCGTTTTAAAGTCAAAAGCACTCAACGAAAGAAATTATGGCAAATTACAAGGATTAAACAAGGCCAAAACTGAAAAGAAATTTGGTGTGGAGCAAGTGCATAAATGGCGAAGAAGTTTCGAAGTTCGACCACCCAATGGAGAAAGCCTTAAAGATACATTTGACAGAACCGTTTCATATTATCTTAAAGAAATAGAACCACAACTAAAGGCCCATCAAAATGTTCTCATCGTGACTCATGGCAATAGCCTTAATGATGTATTTGAAACAGATTGACGAAAAAAAAATAGTAGATATCACACTCGCGACAGGGATACCGAGCGTCTATAAATTTGACTCTGAAATGAAATTGCTCAACGTTCAGTATTTGTCTTAATTTTCAGACTAGTCAATTTCTCAAGAAGAAAATAATCTGATAGCAAGAGGACGGTAGTCTGCCGAGACACTTTATCTACAGTTGAGTGCAAGCCAATAACTTGCCACAAAACTTCTACAAACCTCAAGGATAACTTATCCATAAAAACCTGTGATATATGTAATTCTTAATTGCGATTGTGTAAGCGATTCATATCTGACATTCATCAAATTGCAGCAGGGTTTAAAAGCATTATTTCAAACTGGAAAAAGAAGTATCTGATACTTTGAAATGACAAATCCTACACATTACACCCGAACTAGAATTTGAAAAGTGAATTAAAAATAGGCAAGATCATCAGCATTCGTGGAAGTGTGATTGACATTGGATTTGAAGACTATTTGCCTTCCATTAATACCTTGCTTCATACGGGAAAAGATAAAAACGTTGCTATTGAGGTGTTGGCACAGCTCGATGCTAATCGGGTGCGAGGCATAGCATTAAACACGACACAAGGACTATCACGAGGCATGCGGGTAGAAACGGATGGCTTACAATTGACAGCTCCTGTCGGAAAGAATATTATGGGTAGGATGTTCGATGTTTTTGGAAACACCATCGACCATCAGGGAGAGCTAAAGGATGTAAAATGGAAAAACATTCATCAATCGCCCCCTTCCTTGGCCGAAAGGTCAACCAAGTCAGAAGTGTTTCTTACTGGGATTAAAGCGATAGATGTTCTTATTCCTCTTGAGCGTGGAGGAAAAGCCGGTCTCTTTGGAGGGGCTGGTGTAGGTAAAACGGTATTACTCACGGAGATGATCCACAATATGGTGGGTCACAATAAAGGGGTGAGTATGTTCTGCGGTATTGGAGAACGGTGCCGTGAGGGGCATGAACTTTACCACGACATGAAGGCTGCTGGTGTCTTAGACAATATGGTAATGCTTTTTGGACAGATGAATGAGCCGCCCGGAGCACGTTTTCGTGTGGGGCATGCAGCTTTGACCATGGCCGAGTATTTCCGAGATGAGGAGCATAGAGATGTTTTGCTGCTGATTGATAATATTTTCCGTTTCATTCAGGCTGGTATGGAAGTGTCTGGCTTAATGGGTCAAATGCCTTCCCGTTTAGGTTATCAGCCTACTTTGGGTACGGAATTGTCGCAGCTGGAGGAACGCATAGCCAATACTAAAACGGGAGCAATTACTTCGATTCAGGCGGTATATGTACCTGCAGATGATTTAACCGATCCTGCGGCAGTGCATACGTTTTCTCACCTTTCTGCTTCTATTGTGCTTTCCAGAAAAAAAGCCAGCGAAGGCCTTTATCCAGCCATTGACTTGTTACAGTCCAATTCAAAAATGGCCACTCCGGGAATTATTGGTAAAAGACATTACGCATTAGCACAAAAAGTAAGAGGGACACTGGCACAATACGAGGAATTAAAAGACATCATTGCCATGCTTGGGATGGAGCAGCTGTCCACAGAGGATCACAATACCGTGAATAGAGCACGGCGTTTAGAACGATTTCTTACTCAGCCTTTTTTCACCACAGAAAAATTCAGTGACATAAAAGGAAAAGAGGTTAGCTTAGAAGAAGCCTTGGATGGCTGTGAGCGTATACTTGCCGATGAATTTAAAGACATTCCAGAAAGTGCTTTTTATATGATAGGAACCATTGAAGAAGTCCTGTTGAAAAAAGAAAAAGAAGTGGTATTGGAAGAAAACTAAATGGCGATGACACTCAAAATATTACTCCCATTTCGTGTATTCGCTGAGGTAAAAAATGTCAGCAAGATAGTTTTGGAAACGCTTGAAGGCTCATACGGTCTTTTGCCACAGCGATTGGACTGTGTCGCTGCGTTGATTCCAGGAATATTATCCTACGAGTCGGACGGTGTACATTACGTGGCAGTGGATGAAGGAGTACTGGTGAAAGCCGGGAATGAAGTGTTGGTATCTGTTCGCAACGCTATAAGTGGTGTCGATTTAGAAAATCTACACGAATTAGTAGAAAAGGAGTTCAAGCAGTTGGACGAAAGAGAACAAAATACACGTTCAGTTATAGCAAAACTAGAAACGAGGCTCATGCTACAACTTGGGAAATTTAGTGAATAACAAAATGGAGCCACGAGATACAAAAAACAACACCACTTTTAGTGAAAAGATAGCCGAAAAAGCCAGGCTAAAAAAAAAGGCACAAGAAAACAAGGAAAGTGCTTGGTCAGGATTGAGGATGTTTGGACTTGTAGGCTGGTCTGTGGTGGTGCCCACAATAGGTGGTGCCTTTTTGGGTGCATGGTTAGACGCCCATTACCCGCAATCATTCTCATGGACCTTGAGTCTTTTAATAGTTGGGCTCTTAGCAGGGTGTTTGATGGCTTGGAAATGGCTTATAAAAGAATAACAATAAATTATTAGAAAAAATGAATGACCTAACATTTATCGTATTTGCTTTTTCGGCCGGAATCGCCATGGGCTTTCTTTTTTTCGGAGGATTATGGTTCACCATTAAAAATGCGGCCTACTCTAAAATACCTGCTTTATGGTTTTTCGGAAGTTTGACCTTGCGATTAGCAATCGTTTTAACCGGATTTTATTTCGTCGGTGCAGGCAATTTTGTACGATTGATTGTATGTTCCTCAGGATTTTTTATCGCTCGATTTGTGGTCATTCACTTCACTGAAAAATACGATTTGAGACAACAAAAAACAGAGAAGACTTATGTGGCTTAGTCCCGATGAAACAGTTTTTTGGTCGTATGGGTTTGTATCAATCAATCTCACGCTAGTAATGACATGGGCCATCATGTTGTTGTTGGTGTTTACATCCTTTTTGGTCACGCGAAAATTAAAATCAACAATTCAAATTTCTCGTTGGCAGTGTTTTCTTGAAATAGTTGTGACAGGAATTAACGGTCAAATAAAAGAAGTAGGACTACAAAAACCAGAGAAATACATTTCGTTTATCGGTACATTATTTCTGTTTATTGGGGTCGCCAATATATTAATAATTATCCCTTGGTATGAACCCCCTACAGGTTCGATTTCCACTACGGCAGCATTGGCCATTTCAGTGTTACTAGCGGTACCATTTTTTGGGATCAAGGAAGTTGGACTTTGGGCTTATCTGAAATCGTATTTATCACCAACGTTCATTATGCTTCCGTTTAACATCATCAGTGAAGTTTCAAGAACATTGGCTTTGACCATACGCTTATTTGGGAACATCATGAGTGGAGGCATGATTGTCGCCGTTTTATTGAGCGTTTCTCCTTTTATTTTCCCCGTTATTATGACAACGCTTGGTCTATTAACCGGCTTAGTACAAGCTTATATTTTCAGTATTCTGGCAACCGTTTATATCGCTGCAGCGGTGACCAAAGAAGATAAATCATAACAAAAAACTAAATTAAAAAAAGTTTAAAATGGATAGTTTAACACTTATTGGTATTGTTTCAATTATTACTGCGGGTCTTACCACTGGAATTGGGTGTATGTTTCCCGCCTTGGCTGAAGGCAAAGCCGTTTCCAATGCCTTGACATCAATTGCTCAACAGCCCGATGCTGCCCCTACGATTACGCGAACATTATTTGTGGGTTTGGCGATGATTGAGTCTACAGCAATTTATTGTTTTGTGGTTTCTATGATTCTCATTTTTTCCAATCCGTTTTGGAATTATGTAATTGCACAATAAGCTAATAATATGGAAGTCAACTGGTTTACGGTAATTGCCCAAATACTCAATTTTTTCTTATTGGTATGGCTGCTCAAACGTTTTTTGTACAAGCCTGTATTGGAAGCTATTAGTAAAAGGGAGAATAAAATTAAAGCTCAATTAAATGATGCCGAAGCTACAAAAATAGTCGCATTGAAAGAGCAAGAAAACCTCAAACAGAAGAATTTGACTTTTGATGAGGAGAAAAAGGCGATCATGGAGAAGTATATTTCCGAATCTAAAGCTAAGGGTACAGAACTTTTAGAATCCGCTAGAACCGAAGCGGAAGCTCTGAAAATACAGTTAGAAAAAGCGGCCAAAGAAAAACAAAAGGATAGGAATGCTGCACTTGTTCATAAAATTCAAGATGAAGTGTTCGCTGTTTCCAGAAAAGCACTTTCCGACCTTGCTTCGGCAGATCTAGAAGTACAAGCGACCACAGTTTTCATGAATCGTTTAAATGATTTGAAAGGTGATAAACTAAATGAATTCAAAGATGCTTTCCAAAATGGCAACATTTCATTGCGAAGTGCCTTCCCGCTTCCGAAAGAACAACAAAAACTAATTAAGGAACGGGTGAATGCATTGCTAGAAACAACCGCAACATTTAAGGTTGAAGTCACTCCTGAATTGATTGGTGGTATTGAGCTGAGCACAGGTGAATACAAACTTTCATGGTCTATTGAAAGCTATTTGAATACACTTGAAGAACATGTTCTAGAAAAAGCAACCATCTTATCCTAAGCTATGCCTATATACGACACTGACACTAGCATTCTAAATGCTTTTAAACTACTTCACGAAACTAGAGAAAGTCACGAGTTTACCTTTACTCCTCGTGAAGTGGGAACCGTGGTCAGTGTATCTGCAGGAATTGTCAAAGTCTCAGGTCTTCCTGGAGTTGGCTTTGAAGAATTGTTGAAATTTCCGAAGAACATTTTCGGCATTGCCTACAATATTGACGAGAAGGAAATTGGCGTAATTTTATTAGGCGATGAATCCATGTTAAACGTTGGCGATGAAGTCATACGCACAAACCGAGTTATGGATATTCCTGTAGGTCATGCATTGATTGGCAGAATTGTAAACCCCTTAGGAGAACCACTCGATGGTCAAGAAGCACTTATAGGCACAGAACGCCTGCCCATAGAACGTCCAGTTACACCAATCATGGATAGAGCTGCTGTGAACGTTCCCTTTCAAACAGGGATAAAAGTAATTGATGCACTAATTCCTATTGGCAGAGGGCAGCGTGAACTTATTTTGGGTGACCGTCAAACGGGTAAATCGGCCATTGCCCTTGATGCCATTCTAAATCAGCAAGGAAAAGATGTCATTTGCGTATATTGTGCCATTGGACAGCGGGCGTCATCGGTAGCTAAGGTCATTGCCCACCTTAAAGAAAAAGGAGGATTAGAATACACCGTAGTGGTGGTGACGGAAGGTAACGACCCGCCGGGGCTCAAGTACATTGCCCCTTACGCAGCAACAAGTATTGCTGAATATTTTATGGAACAAGGGCGGGATGTATTGATTGTCTATGACGACCTCACACATCATGCAAGAGCCTATCGTGAATTGTCATTACTTTTAAGAAGACCACCGGGACGAGAAGCCTTCCCTGGAGATATCTTCTATATCCATTCCAGGTTATTGGAAAGAGCAACACATTTGAGTGAAGCACTTGGTGGTGGTTCATTAACAGCATTACCGATTATAGAAACGGAAGCTCAAAACATGTCCGCTTATATTCCTACCAATCTCATTTCTATCACGGATGGTCAGATTTATCTTTCTCCAAAACTATTTGAGCTGGGGATCTTACCGGCCGTTGATGTTGGAAAGTCTGTTTCGCGGGTTGGAGGAAAGGCACAATTGCCGGCTTACCGCTCCATCACTGGCAATCTTAAATTAGCGTATGCCCAATTCGAGGAGTTAGAAAACTACGCCCGTTTTGGTACCCGACTAGATGAAGCTACCAAAAAAACCATAGATCATGGTAAACGCATACGGTCTTGGTTGATTCAACAAGAATTACAACCGATGTCTGTAACTGAACAAATTGTAGTACTGTTAGCCTTAACAAATGAATTTTTCGATACGGTTCCAATTCATAAAATTCAGGAGGTAGAAAAACGCTTAGGAATAGGTAGTCAAAAACTTCCTATTGAAGTATTTGAAAGGCTGTCTTCAACTGATAAATTAAACGAGGAAGACAAAAACACTATACTGAAACTAGTGGAGCGGATAGTATCGCCTTTTCAGGAAAAACCAACCACTAACGAAACTAATAACTGATGGAAACGCTAGCTGATATACGAAGAAAATTAGTTGGGGCAGAAGATCTCAAATCTGTAGTGCGTACCATGAAAGCTATGGCCGCTTCTAATATTGGACAATATGAGCAAGCTGTAAGTGCTATATCAGATTATAACCGTACCGTATCGTTGGGTCTCCTGGCTCATTTAATAAAAGGCACAGAGCATCAAAACCCGACTAAAAATAACCATAAAGCGACCTGTGCCATTGTGTTTGGGTCAGACCAAGGACTTGTGGGGCAGTTTAATAATACTTTGGCCGATTTTGTAACCAATCACCTGAATAAAATACAAGGAGAAAAAACAATTTGGGCAGTTGGTGAACGTGTGAAATTAGTGTTGTTAGATCAGGGATATATGGTTACTAAAATCTTTCCCGTCCCTAATTCGGTAGATGGAGTGACACCTCTGGTTAGTCAATTATTGATAAAAAGTGAAGAGCGTATGGCGGCAAATCAGATCGACCATTTCTATGTTTTTCACAATAAGCCCAATAACAGTGGTATAGGTTATTCGCCAGTAGTGAAACAATTACTGCCTTTAGACCAAAATTGGAAAACGGATATATCGAAGCAAGTGTGGCCTACAAAACTGTCGCCTCAAGTTGCAGGAGGAGAGCAATCTACCCTGTTGGCTTTAATTCATGAATATCTATTTGTTTCCCTCTTTGGTGCAAGTGCAGCTTCATTGGCCAGTGAAAATGCCAGTCGACTGCTGGCCATGCAGCGGGCAGAGAAAAATATTGGAGAACTAATGGAAAGTTTAAACCGCAAATTTCATAGCATCCGTCAAGCTTTGATTGATGAAGAGCTTTTTGATGTGGTATCCGGGTTTGAAGCACTTAATGATGAGAGCTAATAAACACGGAAAATGGATTTTTCGAAACAAAAACTGTTTCAAAAAATTGGTACTCCAAAAAATAACATCAGTAAACCAAAGTCTTAACACACTTCAAAAACAAGTAAAAACTAGGTTTCCATGTCAGACTGCAGTTTAAAAAAACACTTTGGATAAATTTAATGTAAAAATCGATTAAGTAAAGCTATGAAAACAGCCTTTTTTAGTGCACACCAATTTGAATTAGATTCGATTGTAAAAGCCAATAACAACAAGCACGAGCTGCTTTTGTTAGAAGAAACGCTTTCTGAATATTCCGTCAAGCTTGCCCTTGACTGCAAAGCCATTTGCATTTTTGTAAGCGATAAAGCAAGTGCACCAATTCTACAAAATTTATCAGATTTAGGAATTGAATATATTGCTTTGCGTTCGGCTGGCTATAATCACATAGATTTAAAAGAAGCCAAAAAGCTCAATATAAAAGTAGCTCGTGTGCCAGAATACTCGCCATATGCCGTAGCCGAACACGCCATTGCATTGATGTTGGCTTTGAATAGGAAATTGGTTCATGCCCATAATCGTATCAATGAGCTCAATTTCTCGCTTAACGGACTCACAGGTTTTGATATGCACGGCAAAACCGTTGGCATAATCGGTACGGGTAAAATTGGCAGCCAAGTGGCGAAGGTTTTACACGGTTTTGGTTGCAAAATTTTGGCTTATGATAAAATTGAAAATGAATCCTTGAAAACAGATTTTGGTGCTACATATGTGGCATTAGACAAGCTTTGTAGTCAATCTGATATTATTTCACTCCACCTTCCTCTCACTGAAACTTCAAAGCACATTATCAATAAAGCTAGCATTGAAGGAATGAAAAAAGGAGTAATGCTCGTTAATACCAGCCGTGGTGGTTTGGTCAATGCGAAAGATGCTGTCGACGCCCTAAAAACTGGACAAATTGGTTATTTCGGAATGGATGTTTATGAGGAGGAAGAAGGGTTATTCTTTGAAGACCACTCACTTGATATTCTTCAAGATGATACCATAGCTCGTTTAATGACCTTTCGGAATGTCTTAATTACCAGTCATCAAGCATTTTTAACCGAAACTGCTTTGACAAATATTGCCGAAACTACTATCAAGAATTTAGACTCTTTTGAGCAAGGTATTTTAAGTGGGAATGAATTGAATATTTAAACGAGATTAGCATAGCGGTTTACCCTGAGTAATGTCGAAGGGTTCTGGCGATTGAGTTTAAATGGGTTTACGAACTGATTTGAAGCAATTTTGCTACAGTCCCGACAAAATCGGGAGGTTTTCAAATGAATAAAGCGGGTTTAAGTTTTTCATTCTAATAAATAGAAATTATGTCGTTAACAGAAACAAAAGCTATAGTCTCTAAATACCTATCGGTACAGCCAAATCAAAAATTGGTTACCTATTTATCTATGGAGTTTGCAATAGATCAATGCCTCAAAATATATTCGGGAGGATTGGGATTTTTGGCGGGTTCTCATTTTCGTAGTGCGTATGAACTTAATCAAAACATGATTGGGGTTGGTATTTTATGGAAATATGGGTATTACGACCAAACACGCGATGCAGACAACTGTATGCAAATAAGTTTCATCAAAAAAGAGTATTCATTCTTGATAGATACTGAAATAAAATTTCAAATAACAGTTAATGAACATCCAGTATGGGTCAAAGCTTGGCTTTTACCTCCATATACATTTAGGACTGCCCCATTGTTTTTATTAAGTACTGATTTGCCAGAAAACGATTATTTATCACAAACCATAGCCGAGCGATTGTATGCACCAAACGATCTTTCGCGTATTGCAGAGTCTATATTATTGGGTTCAGGAGCTCATAAATTAATGAAAATGCTTGAGATTGAGCCAGATGTATGGCATCTGAACGAAGCCCATGGTTTACCATTAATCTATGGTTTACATCAAGAATACAATAATTGGGATGTCGTCAAACAAAAAACTGTTTTTACCACACATACACCCGAGCAGGCCGGGAACGAACGAAGACCTTTGGAACAACTTTGGAAAATGTCCTTCTTTTGTGGGGTTTCTTGGGACGAAGTATATAAAGCAAGCTATATCGAAAATGGGATTTTTAGCTATACCGAAACGGCATTAAAGTGCACCCATAAGCAAAATGCGGTGTCCAAACTTCATGAAAAAGTGTGTAAGGAAGACCTTTACAAGCACCTATTGGGCGAGATGAATATGACGGCCATAACCAATGCACAAAACACCAATTATTGGCAAGACTTACCATTAAAAGAACTTTTGCAATCGAATGATGACGCTGGGATTGTCAATCGTAAAAAAGAATTAAAAGTTGCATTGTTTAAAATAGTAGCTGACCAAACAGGCAAAATATTTGACCCAAACGTATTAACAATAGTTTGGGCACGCCGATTTGCCGGCTATAAAAGAGCATGGTTATTATTGAAAGATTTAAAACGTTTTAATGAACTGACTAACAGAACCAATGAACCTATACAGGTAATTTGGGCTGGCAGGCCCTATCCCTCTGCTCAAGGAGATATTGATTTATTCCATCGACTTGAACAAGAAACAAGAAATAATAAAAGAGCTGCTGTACTTACGGGTTATGAATTGGAATTATCAGGTTGTCTGAAGAAAGGCTCAGACGTTTGGTTAAACACCCCCCGTTATTTGCATGAAGCCTCAGGTACATCTGGGATGACGGCCGCTATGAATGCCTCGTTAAATCTAAGCGTTGACGATGGCTGGGTAGCTGAGTTTGCTAAACATGGACAAAATGCCTTTGTGATATCACATGCCAATGAAAACCAAAGTGATGAACAACGAGATGAACAAGAATATCAACTGATGATGGAAATACTTGAGAAAGAAATTATTCCGATGTATTACCAAAACTCTGCTGATTGGGTAGGTATTATTAAACAATCTATGAAGGACGTAAGCACCAATTTTAATAGCAACCGAATGGCTTTAGAATATTACGAGAAGCTCTATAGCTAAAAAAGTGTTTTACTCACCCCATTAACAAAGCTTTAAAGCAGGCTTCCAAGGCACAACAAGTGGATATATATGGAGAGGTATTTATCGGTGTTATACTTTTACTGTGTTTCAAAAAGATGTGATTCATGTAAATATCTGCCGAAGTTGTGTAATGCGTTTTAAAGCTAATAAATTCAACTTTGCTAGGTAATAATACCGTTACAAATAAAGATGAACGTCATGAGTGATCAAAAATTTCAAGCTTGTATAGATGCTTGTCTCACCAGTGCAATAGCGTGCAATAGATGTGCTACTGAATGTTTAAATGAAGATGGAGTGAAAACACATATAGCGTGTATCCAACTTTCTAGACAATGTTCGGTTATATGTTTTGCTGCGGCCCAACTATTGAGTATTGGCGGAAAGCATGCCACCCATTTATGTGCAGAGTGCGTTGAAGTGTGCGAAGCCTGTGCCACTGAATGTGAAAAACATTCCCACTCGCATTGTAAAGAATGTGCCGAAAGCTGTCGAAAATGTGCAGAAGAATGCAGAGCGATGAACAAAATGGCGGCTTGAAATCTAACAAACCATGCTATACTTCTTGATTATCATTTCAGTGATTGGCCTAATCTTTATTGCTGGAAAAGTAAATCTTTCAATAAAATTTAAAAAACAGGTCACTCAGCTTTTTTCAGAATCTAAAAACATTCCAGCTAAAACGTTTACTTATAAACTATTGGAAGGCTTACCCGAACCTGTGCAACGTTATTTCAAGCACGTTTTGAAAGAAGGCCAACCGTACATAAGTTATATCAGGCTAAAACACGATGGTCAGTTTAAATCAGACTTGAAAAAAGACTGGGTTAATATCACTGGCGAGCAATATTTTACGACGCAAAAACCTGGTTTTATCTGGAAAGGTATTACCTCAATGTTTGTAGCTCGTGATATGTACCTTGGCAATGAAGGCAGGCTTATTGCCACGCTATTTTCAGCATTTAACGTTGTGGATGTGCATGGAAAACAACAATATAACGAAAGTGAATTATTACGTTGGCTATCAGAAAGCATTTGGTTTCCAACCAATCTTTTACCATCTGAAAATTTGCAGTGGACCTCCATTGATAGTTCATCTGCCCGATTGACTTTTCAATACCACGGTCTATCACTTGTTTATATCATCACATTTAATGCATTAGGTGAGATTACCCAAATGGAAACGAAGAGATTCATGGACGAGAAAAGGTTAGAAACATGGCTCATAAAACCTGATAATTATCAAGAAAAAAATGGTGTGATTATTCCTATTCATGCCGAGGTATTTTGGCGATTAAAAGAAGGTGATTTTAGTTATGCCAGCTTTTTTGTTCAAAAAATTGAATACGATAAACCTAAAATGTTTTAACCCGGATTATGCGTTGGGGAGTCGTTATGAATTTTAAAGTACAATAAATCAGACAATTAAAGGAAATTAGCATAGCGTTTACCCCGAGATAACTAAGATACTTCCAAGTTTTTAAGCTGTTTTTTGATGAATAAATTGTTCATCGTATGGAATCCCTGATCTTACTACTGCGAACTGATTTGAAGCAATTTTGCTACTGTCCCGATAGCTATCGGGAGATTTTCCAATGTATAAAGCGGGTTAAAAACACGCACTATGAAAAAGCTAGTCATTTTCGATTTAGATGGTACCCTTGCGGCAAGTAAATCTCCACTCGATGCCGAAATGTTAGTATTGTTACAAGCATTGCTTGATAAAATGACAGTGGCAGTTATATCTGGAGGCGATTGGCCGCAGTTCAAAAAGCAACTTCTTGATAATTTTCCTTCAAATAAAAGACTCCATAATTTACACATCCTCCCAGCATGTGGTACTAAACTATATCAGTATTCTGATAGTTGGAAGAAAATATATTCTGAAGATTTCGGTCCAGCGGAAAAAGAGAAAATAATTCATTCTCTTAATGAGGCTTCCGAATCCCTAGGTTTCAAAATAACCGAAACTTGGGGCGATGTTATTGAGGATAGAGGGAGTCAGATAACCTTTTCAGCATTGGGTCAGGAAGCTCCGCTAGAAATAAAAAAACAATGGGATCCGAATTTTGCAAAACGAAAGAAAATTAAGGCAATACTGGATGAGCTTATTCCAGAATTTACAATACGCCTGGGCGGTACTACATCGATAGATGTCACTAGGCTTGGCATAGACAAAGCCTACGGTATCAAAAAGCTACAAGACATTCTTGGCATTGCCATAGAGGAGATGTTTTTTATTGGAGATGCTTTATTTCCTGGAGGAAATGATTATCCGGTCAAAGAAATCGGAGTCACATCTATTCAAATAAAAAATCCGGAAGAAACCAAGAGGCTTATTGAAACAATAAATGCCTTTATATAGAAAGCAAGCCTAGAACTGCTACAGATTCTGTAAAAATGGCGAACGATATAAAGTAGGGATATTTTAGGATGGATAATGCAGATTAAGCTCTATAGCGTTCACAATCTCATTCTCCTAAAATATGTGACTTACGTAACAATCGTTCAAAATTGTGTAACGCCATAATTTATTGGAATCCCAATCTTTGCTAGGCAATAAGAATTCATTTATTGCTTAACAAATCCAAAATGAAAACTAATTCAGAGTTACAAACTGACGTTCAAAATGCCATCGAATGGGAACCCTTATTGCATGCAGCAGAAATTGGAGTTACCGTTAAAGATGGTGTGGTTTCTCTCAGTGGGGTAGTGGATAGTTATGAAAAAAAACACGAGGCTGAAAATGCAACTAAAAAAGTAATTGGCGTTAAAGCCTTGGTTGAAAACATTGAAGTAAAGTTTCCAAGTTCATGGTCAAAAAACAACGCTGAAGTTGCTGAAGAAGTTTTAGCTGCCTTAAAATCAAATTGGTCAGTTCCAAACGAAAATATAAACATAAAGGTAGAAGATGGCTGGGTTACCTTAGATGGTGAGCTTCATTGGAACTATCAAAGAGAGGCCGCTGGTAGTGCAGTACATTATCTTACTGGTGTTAAAGGTCTAACGAATAACATTATTATCAAGTCAAAATCTGATGATGCCATTCAACAAAAAGATGTTCAAAATGCAATTAATAGAAATGGGTCAATCAATGACAACGACATCCATGTAAAAGTTTCTGGAACAACGGTAACACTTTCTGGAACAGTAACTTCTTGGTATCAAAAAGAAGAGGCTGGACGTATTGCTTGGAAAACCTTGGGGGTTTGGCAAGTAAATAACGAATTGAAGGTAGACTATGAGCAGGCATTTGCAAACTAAAATCAACAAAAAGCGAAGAGGTATTTCTTAGCTTTTCCAATCCATGAAATTGAGTTAATGCAAACTCAAAAACAGTATAGCCGACATTTAAAAACAATAAACGTACATGGTAAATCAAACATTCAAAACATCCCTATTCTCTGCAAAATATTGGTATTTATCGCTTATACTCGGAGTCTTATTTATTGGTATTGGAATATGGGTTTTTATGACCCCGCTCGAATCCTTTTTAACACTGGCGATCTTTTTCAGTTTTACGTTTTTTGTAAACGGAATTTTTGAAATCATTTATTATCTATCCAATCGTACCACCACACCAAATTGGGGCTGGGGCCTAGTTTCGGGCATTTTCGACTTACTGTTTGGTATTTGGCTAATATCAAGTCCGCAGGTTTCTATTGAAATATTACCTATTTACGTAGGTATAATGTTGATGTTCCGTTCGCTTACGGCTATTGCTGTCGCCATAGAATTCAAAGGTACTTTCGCAAAAGGATCGGCATGGTTATTATTGCTAGGAATAATTGGAACTGCATTCTCATTTATGATGATTTGGGATCCGTTTTTTGGAGGCATGACCATCATTTACTGGACTGCCTGGGCATTCATCTCTATCGGAGCTTTCCGAATATTACTTGCTTTTAGGCTAAAGAGTATAAAAAATGTCAAACCTAAAAATTAGAACATCTAGAGAGCTAATCGACCAGACTCTCCGAATTGGTAAATCCAAATCGTGTTGATTTAATGATGTAGGAAATATCAAAAATTGTCTACAAAACTATGTTTGATAATGGTTTTATTAAAAAGTGATAACACCGTTTAATTCCTTTGCTCAAAAAAAATATAAAAACTAACATAATTAAACTTAGAATAGCATGAAAATTTTAATCGTATTAACCTCTCATAACGAAATGGGAGACTCAGGAAAAAAAACAGGGTTTTGGATTGAAGAATTTGCTTCACCTTATTATGTATTTGTAGATGCGGGCTCTGATATAGACATAGCTTCACCAGCAGGCGGGCAACCTCCCGTAGATCCTAAAAGTGAGGAAGTAGAATCCCAAACACCTTCTACACTACGTTTTTACAAAGATAGCGATGCCATTTATCAAGTCGCTAATACGCTAAAACTAAGAAACATTGACTTTAATCATTACGACGCCGTTTTTTATGCTGGAGGTCATGGTCCTTTATGGGATTTAGTAACATACAAAGCTTCCATAAAGCTTATTGAAGATTTTTACAATAGTCAAAAACCAATCGCTTTTGTTTGCCATGCTCCTGTAGCATTAATAAATGTTAAAGCAGAAAATGGGCAGCCACTTATAAAAGGCAAAAAAATGACAGGTTTTTCAAATTCCGAAGAAGAGGCAGCTGGATTGACCAAAGTTGTTCCTTTTTTATTAGAAGATGAATTGAAAAAACTAGGAGCTCATTATAGTAAAGGAGCAGACTGGAGTTCATTTACGCAGCAAGACGGATTATTAATAACGGGTCAAAACCCTGGCTCGTCAGAAGCAGTAGCCAAACTATTATTGAAAATCCTTCGTGGTGAAAAAGAATCTTGACGTAACGCTTTACGGACTAAAAAAATTAAGCCAATAGCACATGAATTTAATAAAAAATTTAAACTGGCGTTACGCCACCAAATCAATGACAAATGAGCTTGTCATCAAACAAAAATTGTGCAATTATCAATGCTACACTTCTTGGTCCTACATCATCAGGTTTACGGCTTTTTGAGGTGTTTTTAATAAGCAATAAAGCGTTGAAGAAAAAGGTTTTGGTGTAATTCAAATACTCCAGAATCCTTACCACCTTCATGATAATTCTATCTATAAAAATTCCCAAAAACTTAAGATTAGCATCTTTTTTGAAATTTCGGGACTAATAAACACATCAAAAAATGCTTTAGCGGACCAAAGGTGTGATTAATACAACTATAGACCTCTAATGTGTAACTTCTGGAGGTAATATATTTAGACCTTTATTGTGTTGGAACGCCCAGGTGCTGACATAAATAAAATGGCATGAAAAATAATATAGAATTACAAAAAGACGTTCAAAACGCCATTAAATGGGAACCTTCTTTGCATGCCGCAGAAATTGGTGTAACGGCAAAAGATGGGGTTGTAACTTTAACGGGTGTGGTGGATAGCTACTCCAAAAAGTTAAGTGCAGAAAATGCAATCAAAAAGGTGAAAGGCGTAAAAGCATTGGCAGAAAACATCATTATAGATTATGGCTATTCTACCCAAAAAACCGACGGCGAAGTTGCACAAAATATCCTATTGGCATGGAAATATAACTGGGAAGTGCCTGAAGATAAATTAAAAGTAAAGGTAGAAAAAGGCTGGGTGACCATAGAAGGTGAAGTCGCTTGGAAGTATGAAGAAGAAGCTGCTCATGACGCCATCAAAAACCTCTCTGGGGTTAAGGGCGTAATCAATCTTATAAAAATCAAGTCTGAATCAAAAGATGCTCTTGAACAAAAAGATGTAGAAAATGCACTTACTCGGAATTGGTCAATAGATGCCAAAGATGTAAAGGTAGAAGTAAATCACAACAGGGTTAGACTAACCGGTTTAGTACACTCTATATACCAAAAAGACGAAGCTGAGCGATTGGCATGGAATGCACCTGGAGTTTCTTCGGTGGAAAATGACCTTGCCGTTATTTTTTAAATTTCCCAAACCGGATGATCCAAAAAGCGAAGAGAATCCCCCTTTGCTCTATACATCAGAATGGGTGCAGAACACAACTTCTCAAAGTCAAAAAACTGGCTATCAAAGCCCTCTGTAGATGATGAAACACAAGGTTTACTTCGGTTTATATAGGGACATATTCGACTTTAAATAAGCAATTTAGAAAAAAAATAAAATGAATAAGAACTTACCCATATATCTGTACGGTACCATTATGATTTTAGAAGGTATTTTTCTTCTATTTTCATCTCATTTTAGTTTTGAAACTGTCAAATACACTTTGGGTATGGCTATGATTATTGGTGCATTATTTGGCTTTTTAAAAGCCCTATTGCAACAAAAAAAACGCATTGAATTCGCTTATCATGAAATTCATGGTTTGACAATCCTCCTCTATGGAGTCTCTGTGCTGTTATTCGCTACCAACTTGGAAACGCTTACACAGCTTTCGGCTTTTGTGTTCATTTTCTACACGTTTTCAGAAATTATTTTTTGTTTCTTCCTCTTTGACCTTGCCGAGAAACTGGTCTCCAAAATTGTTCTTGTACGCATTTTTCTCGGAATACTGGTGGGCATAGGAACTATAATTATTATGCATTATTTCAGTACAAACGATATAGTTGCCATGCAGGGTTACGCGATACTCTTTATCATAATTGGTATCAATACCTTGCTTTATGTGCCAATTATAAAAACCAGGAAATTAAAACGCACAGCTTAATAAATCAATTAAAAAATTGGTAAGAACAAATATTAAAAAAAATGGTCACAGTAAATAAGCACGGTATTCTATTAACTAAAACCAACCATAGTTTTGAATGCGAAGGTGTGCTCAATCCTGCCATTATTCAGGTGGGTGATAACATTCATATGTTTTACCGAGCAGTAGCCAAAGATAACTATTCCACCATTGGGTATTGTAAATTATCGGCTCCAACAGTGGTGGAAAGTAGAAATGAAACTCCCCTATTATATCCACAAGCAGCATATGAATTTCAGGGATTGGAGGATCCGAGAATTGTAGAAATCGAAGGCACTTTCTACCTTACATATACCGCATATGATGGTTTAAATGCATTAGGTGCCTTGGCTACTTCAAAAGACCTTGTGCACTGGCAAAAGGAAGGTATCATTGTACCTCAAATTACCTATGATGAATTTAAACATTTCACTGAAATAAAAGGGCCTATGCATGAAAAATACATGCGTTTTAATGAGAAATCAAAAAGTAATTTCAAACAAGACAGAAGAGAGTTGTTATGGGATAAAAACCTAATTTTTTTTCCGCGAAAAATTAATAATAAATTTCACTTTCTGCATCGCATAAAGCCTGATATTCAGATAGTAGTGGCTATAGAAAAGCTAAGCGATCTTACTACTGATTTTTGGCAAAACTATTTTTCAAACTTTGACGAAAACGTTGTTTTATCGCCAAAGTATGATCATGAGGTAAGCTATATTGGCGGCGGAGGACCGCCTATTGAAACGTCGGACGGCTGGCTGCTTATTTATCACGGTGTGCACGACACTTTGAAAGGTTATGTGTATTCGGCTTGTGCAGTCTTGCTCGACTTAGAAAACCCACAAAAAGAGATTGCCAGGCTACCCTACCCTTTATTTTTCCCGGAAAAATCTTGGGAGCTGAATGGTGAAGTTAACAATGTATGTTTTCCTACAGGAAATATACTTGAAGACGACAACCTATATATTTATTACGGTGCTGCAGATGAACAAATAGCCGTAGCCTCCCTAAGCTTGAAAGAACTTTTAGAGGAATTGGCGTCAAACAGAACTTAAAACATTACAACAATGATAACTCGTATAATCAATTATTGCAGCGAAAGCACTTTCAAACCTAAGCGGTCTACACCAACATTGTCGGTTGCGAAGACTAATGGTGTAGCTCATTTACTTCCTGAAATCCTATTCGTAACTTCTTTTCCACCAAGAGAATGCGGTATAGCCACTTATACCCAAGATTTAGTAAATGCTTTGGACAATCAATTTGAAAACTCCTTTATCGCTGTTATATGTGCATTGGAAACCGACGCAGAACAACTCGATTACAGCCAAACTCCTAAATTTATTTTAAACACTGATAACGCCAATGAGTTTCGTAAAACGGCGTTCCAGATCAACAATGATGATAACATTAGTCTAGTAGTCATTCAACATGAGTTTGGTTTTTATGCTAAAAATGAATCTGCATTTAAAAACTTTTATAAAAGCATTTCTAAGCCTATCATTTTTGTTTTTCATACGGTATTGCCAAAGCCAATTGAAGCATTGAGAGCAAAAGTGAAAGCTATGGCTGCGAGTGCATCTTCTATTGTGGTGATGACCGAAAATGCAGCGGCCATTTTAATAAATGATTATGCTATCTCGGCTGATAAAATTACGGTAATCGCCCATGGTACGCACTTGGTGCCCCCATTAAATAGAGAAAAACTAAAAAAAGAATATCAGCTTTCTAATAGAAAAGTGCTTTCCACTTTTGGCTTATTAGGGCCTAGTAAGAGCATAGAAACAACTTTAAATGCCATGTCTGCTGTTATCAAAAAACATTCTGATGTATTGTTTTTGGTATTGGGGAAAACACACCCCTCACTCCTTTTACAAGAAGGTGAAAAATACCGCACTATGCTTGAGGCAAAAGTGAAAGAGCTAAACATAGACAAAAATGTACGCTTCGTAAATGAATATTTGCAATTGCCTGTGCTTTTGGAATATCTACAACTTTCAGATATTTATTTATTTACGTCTAAAGACCCAAATCAGGCAGTAAGCGGAACTTTTTCGTACGCGGTAAGCTGTGGTTGCCCGGTTATTTCTACACCCATACCACATGCACTTGAAGTTTTGAGTAATAATAATGGGCTCATTATTGATTTTGAAGATTCAGTACAATTGTCCGAAGCCATCATTTCATTACTTGATAATAAAAAACTAAGAGCAGAGATTTCGTCGAATAGCTTGCACCAAATGGCCTCAACAGCTTGGCAAAATTCTGCCATAGCTCATGCACTACTTTTTGAAAAATTAACGGATAATGCTATCAAATTGAAATATAAAGTTCCTGCTTTCAATTTTACACATGTAGAAAAAATGACAACTGATTTTGGTATGATACAATTTGCCAAAATAGCCATTCCCGACATTCATTCGGGCTATACTTTAGATGATAACGCCAGGGCTTTGATTGCCATTTGTCAGCATTATGAAATCTTTCAAAACGAGGAAGATATCTTATTAATATTCACCTATTTGAAGTTCCTTAAGTATTGTTTGCAGCCCAATGGCCAATTCTTAAATTATGTAAATGAAGCTCAAGAGTTTACCGCTCAAAATATCCCAGAAAACTTAGACGACAGCAATGGTAGGGCTATTTGGGCGTTGGGCTATGTGGTTTCATTGAAAAAAATTATGCCTTTTCATGTAACGCTCATTGCCGAACATTTACTAAGTAAAGCATTGCCACATTTAGAAGATATCCATTCCACAAGAGCCATGGCTTTTATCATAAAAGGCTTGCACTTTCAAAATGAACCAGAAAACATTCATTTACTTCAAATACTCGCAGACCGTATGGTACAAATGTATAGACACGAAAAAGCCAATGACTGGTTTTGGTTTGAAGATTATCTCACCTATGGAAATAGCCTACTGCCTGAGGCCATGCTTTGTGCCTATCTAAGTACCCAAAACGAGGAATATAAAAAAATAGCAAAAGAAAGTTTCAGTTTTTTGCTTTCAAAAATATTTGTAAATGGGAGCATAAAAGTCATTTCAAACAAAGGCTGGCATATTAAGGGGCAGAATGAAGAAAATATAATAGGTGGAGAGCAACCGATAGATGTGGCTTATACCATAATGGCATTGGAAAAGTTTTATCATGTCTTCAAAAACAAAGACTATAAACAAAAGGCGAAAGCTGCCTTTAATTGGTTTTTAGGCGACAACCATTTGCATCAAATTGTATATAACGAATGTACCGGTGGATGTTATGATGGTGTAGAAGAGCACAATGTCAACCTCAATCAGGGAGCTGAGTCTACTTTGAGTTATTTAATGGCCAGACTGAGTATAGAAAGGTTATTTAAATCAGCTAGGACATCCAAATCGGCAGAACCTGAAGTCAAATTTAAAAAAATGCTACACAAAGCATTGGCATTAGCGAACTGATGATTTTCTCAACCTATAAAGACTGAATAATAACATTTAAGAATATGACAATTGAATTTATCAAAGACAGATCGATTGATTTAGACGAAAAACATAGCGATGTCCTTTCCTCATTAATTGAGGATGGCTTTGAAAGGTATGAATCTCATATAACCGCCATAGAAGCTCTTGTGTCAAATGAAAATGCCAATAACGAAGAGACAAATGATATGCGTTGCTTACTCGAAATCCGAATTAATGGTAAGAAGCCGATGGCTGTTTCAAGCGGAGCCGATACTATAGAAGAAGCCGTATTAGGAGCCATTGATAAATTTACGGCTACGCTCGATAGCATTATTGAGCATAGACAAAATCATTCGAATAATGTATGCGTAAAATGAAATTCAAGAATAGATATAATAAACTTCCGGTGATATTTAAACCCGGATTATGCGTTGGGGAATCGTTATGAGTTTAAATGGGTGTAGCCTGTGCTCAGCTTGACGAAGTATACTGATTTGAAGCAATTTAGCTCCGGTCCCGATAAAATCAGGAGATTTTCTAAGGCATAAAGTGGGTTAAAATAGTAGTACTCCCCATTCTTAGAACAATAAATCAAAAAGAAGCTTCCGTTAAAAATAATTTCAATAAATAGGCAATAAATCAACCGCCTTATCAAGTATAAAAACAAATAATATGAAAAGTATAAATAGAATCTCCAAATTGCTCGCTGCCACACTAATGCTCTTTGCCGTGTTTTCGCTTTCCTCTTGTTCAAAAAGCATGACATTTTCTAATTCAAATGTGGTTCCGGCTGCAACTGGCTCCGTAAAAGTTAAAAGTGACAAGAATAACAATCACTCTATATCATTGGATATAAACAACTTGGCTCCGGCATCACATTTAACACCTCCCAAAAAGACTTATGTAGTTTGGATGATTACACAAGACCATGAAACCAAAAACATTGGTCAGTTAAAAAGCACTACTGGCTTTCTATCCAACACCTTAAAAGGATCCTTAAATGCGGTAACTCCCCTTAAGCCGTCATCCTTTTTTATTACGGCAGAAGATGATGGAAGTGTTGAATACCCTGGAATGACGGTTTTAAGTACCCGTTAAACCTATCCTTACTCATTCGGATAAAAGCTTCAAAAGATGGGAGCATTGAAAGTATTTTCAAAATTCTTTTCAATGCTCCTTTTTTATGGGTTCTCTCGTAATATGAGTAATCGTGGGTAGCGGAGTATTGATATTTTTTGGATACAAATACTATCAGTATTTTTTTCGGCCGAGGACCGGTTACATACCATATGTTTTTAACAGTTATAATATTTTTTGTTGCCTTGTTACCACAAGCAAGAAATCAATTTAAGAAGGAATATGGAAATACCTTTTACCACGGAACAATTCATCGGTGTATTTGAAAAATACAATTCAAGCGTATTTCCATTTCAATGGGTAATATTGTTATTTGCCATCATCGTATTATTAGTATTCAGCTCTAAATCTTCGCTTAAAAATAAATTCATAGGAAGTTTTCTTGGTCTATTGTGGATATGGATGGGGCTGGTTTATCACATCATATTCTTTTCTTCAATAAATAATTTAGCTTTTGTATTTGGCGGATTCTTTGTTTTACAAGGGGTGTTGATTTTAATAAATACTTTTGTAAAGGATAAATTAATCTTCCGTTTTTCTGCTCAAAGAAAAAATTACTTTGGTTACTTCTTTATACTATTTGGAGTAATTATTTATCCCATCATAAGCTACTTTAGTCAGGGTTCATTTAACAGAACTATAGCACTTGGGCTGCCCTGCCCATCTACCATTTTCACTTTTGGTTTTTTCATGATGACGGGCAAATCATTTCCAAAATATTTATTAATAATCCCTTCTATGTGGGCAATTATAGGTTTGTCAGCTGCAATACACCTTGGGGTTTATCAAGATTTCATGATGCCAATAACTGCAATCGTTGCGGTTATTATGTTATTCAAACACCAAAATGAAATGCCATAATCTCATGTCAAATATTTTACATCCAATAGGGCTGTTACGACTTTCAAGAAAACAAATTCACTATTCGGTTTTATAAAGAAGAAAAACAGTTAGATGTTGACTTTATAAGTTAAAAATGAAACATCAACAGAGGTCGCCTTTGAATGGGAAAGTCTTAAAGCGTAGAAAGAAACCTTGTTTCCCCACCTTTAATTACCATAAAATCGGCTAAGGCTGCGTCCAAAAGTCCGTGACGGAAAATTTAAGATGAAAAAATATTTTAACTTACTAACAAGTTTTTTGAGGTGACCATCACTTTATTGAGAAACCATTAAATGAAGCATTGAAAGGCATGGGCAAATACAATTTTAACCTCAAGGGGCTTACTTCTGAGGAAGTACTCAAGTCTAGAGCTCAATTTGGGAAAAACACACTGGAATTCAAGCAGGAAAATGGATTTTGGGAAGCTCTTAAAAGTTTGGCAAAAGAGCCTATGATTTTGCTTTTACTGGCCATTTCTGCTATCTATTTCGTTTTAGGAGAGAATGGTGATGGCATTTTCCTAATGTCAGCAGTTATTCTAGTAGCTTTTATATCTCTATATCAGGATTCTCGTAGCCGAAATGCTCTAGACAAATTAAAAAATTACACACAAGCAAAGTGCAAGGTAATTCGCGATGGAGAAGTACTGGAAATTCTAAGTGAAGAACTCGTTTCAGGAGATTATCTCATCGTAGAGGAGGGCACATCCATCACTGCCGACGGCCTTATTATTCAATCAAACGATTTCTCAGTAAATGAATCCGTGCTTACGGGAGAGTCTTTGTCCGTTTTTAAAGATGCGGAATCGACAAATTCTGAAGTTTACAGCGGTTCTTTGGTGGCAAGCGGTCTTGCCGTAATTGAGATTAAATCCATAGGATTAGAAACCAAATTGGGTAAAATAGGGAAAAGTCTTGAATCCATTCAAGAAGAAAAAACCCCTTTGGAAATACAAATCAACAATTTTGTAAAAAAAATGGTGATTGCCGGAGGCATCGTATTCCTCATTGTGTGGGGTATAAATTATGTACGTACAGAAAATATCCTGGAAAGTTTACTGAAAGCATTTACGCTGGCTATGAGTATTTTGCCCGAAGAAATACCTGTGGCTTTTACCACTTTTATGGCTTTGGGTGCATGGCGACTTATGAAAATGGGCATCATTGTGAAACAGATGAAAACGGTAGAAACACTTGGAAGTGCTACTATCATTTGTACGGACAAAACGGGCACCCTTACAGAAAATAAAATGAGTTTGGCGAGGCTTTATTCTTGGGAGGACAAATCGATTGTCAAGCCTCAAAAAGACCTAAGAGAATCTGAATTTAAGCTCTTGACAATGGCGATGTGGTCTAGCGAACCCGTTCCTTTTGATCCCATGGAGATAGCCCTTCATAAAGCATATGGCGAATTACTAATGATGGATGCCAGGTCTGATTATCACATGATTCACGAATATCCGCTGAGTGGAAAGCCACCAATGATGACTCACCTCTTTGAGAATGAAAGCGGAAATAGAATTATTGCAGCCAAAGGAGCTCCAGAAGCCATAATGGCAGTTTCTGAATTGTCTAGTGAAGATATTTCGGAAATAGAAGCTGCTATCAACGACTTAGCTTTAGAAGGCTTTCGGGTATTGGGTGTAGGTGAAGCAAAACTCGAGGGAAATAATTTCCCTGGAACGCAACAAGAATTTAAATTCACTTTTAAAGGCTTGGTGGCTTTTTATGATCCTCCAAAAAAGAACATAAAAGAAGTACTACAGGATTTTTACAATGCTGGTATTGCTGTAAAAATAATAACAGGAGATAATGCCGCCACTACCGGCACTATCGCCCGGCAAATCGGTTTCAAGGGTGCGGATAAAAGCATTTCTGGTGACGAACTGATGAAACTTAAGGATACCGAATTGAGTGAAAGGGTAATGAATATAAACATTTTCACAAGAATGTACCCTGAAGCCAAACTGAGGATTGTGGAAGCATTAAAGTCACAAAATCAAATAGTTGCAATGACTGGGGATGGTGTAAACGACGGCCCAGCCCTTAAGGCGGCTCATATTGGTATTGCTATGGGAACAAAAGGTACCGAGATTGCGAAACAAGCCGCATCCCTTATTTTGGTGGAAGATGATCTATCTAAAATGGTTGCTGCCATAGCTATGGGAAGAAAGATTTATACCAACCTAAAGAAAGCCATTCAATATATTATCAGTATTCATATACCTATCATATTAACAGTCTTCATTCCTCTAATTTTGGGTTGGGTTTATCCCAATATATTTTCTCCTATGCACATCATTTTGCTTGAATTAATTATGGGGCCAACCTGCTCTATTATTTATGAAAACGAACCTATGGAGAAAGACACGATGATACAAAAACCGAGGCCACCCAAAATTACATTTTTTAGTTGGAAAGAACTCTTAACCAGTATTGTACAAGGATTAATGATAACAGGAGGTACATTAATTACTTATCAATATGCCGTTTATCTGGGATACGCGGAAGAAATCACAAGGGCTATGGTTTTTAGTACTTTAATATTTGCCAATGTTTTCTTAACGCTAGTCAATCGCTCCTTTTACTATTCCATTCTCACTACACTGAAATACAAAAATAATCTTGTTTTGTTAATTATCGCCATTACCTTATTAGTGCTCTTAAGTATGCTTTTTATCGAGCCCATTACAATTTTCTTTGGTTTCAAAGGATTAGCTCTGACACAAATTGGCCTATCTGCCTTACTGGGCTTCCTTTCGGTAATATGGTTCGAATTATTTAAATGGTACAGAAGAAGAGCCTGACGTCATTTTGTTTTAAGGAGTCTTTTGGCTGTGCCATCACTGGCGAATAACAGAAATAGGACTATGGTGAAGCAGATAATAACCTGGGCAGTTAATCTTGAAAGTATATTGGCTGATTCCTTTTCAGAAATAACCTTAGTAAGAAGTTAAAAGAAAGTTTTAGAGGAAGAGGTAAACACCTTAAAATATCCTAATGCTCCACTCAAAGCTTTATTGCAGTGTTAAAGCTTTCAAATTTGGTTTTTATCACACTTTAAACCTTTTTTAGCCTTTTATGAAAAAATGCTTTTGCTCGAGTCCGCATTTCTTGTGATTTTTTTTCTTTCAATGAAGCTCTATAGGCTTCTTGAAAATTAGACCAACTATAAAGTAAAAAGGCAACTATTGAAACCGCCCAAAAAAGTAAGAACATTTGTAAGAGCATGATAATTATATTTAAAAAATAGACTGAAATTCTATCGAAATTTGGGATAGTAAATCTTAATAATCATCCCTTTATTACTTGTCAAAGTTGAACTTTTTAGGTATTCAAAGCCTTACATTTAAGAGCTATATTGTTATAATATTCACACTATATATTGATTAGTACGTAAAAAAGGCTACCTCAATCGAAATAGCCTTTCTGTTCACTTTTCAAATAACCCTCTATTGATTCATATTTTTTTCCGCTCTATTTGAAATAGCTTTGCCTAAATCATCCATTTCTTTGTTGAAATCGGTTTTAAAGTTTTCCCACTTATCGTGAGCATTTTCTTTAGGTTCTTCAATTCTAAGTGTCAAATCGGCATTCTTAACTTCTAGTTCGGCTAATTCTTGCTTATATTCGGCTAGATTCGTCTTTTTATTATCAATTCTTTTAGCTTTCAGCTCTGCTATTAGCTTATCATTTTCTGCGAGTTTCGCCTTGGCGTTCCGCATATAATTTTTATAGTCCTCTGTAGAATCTATTATCGCTTCTCTTAGGTCTGACGTGGCTTCTACCAAATCTGCATTTGCTTCATTTACATCCTCCACCTTTTTTTGGGTTGAGCTTGAGCAGCTTACTATTCCCAAAAACATAAATACGATTGCTGCTACCTTCATTTGATTGTTATTCATTTTATTTAAGTTTAATTCGGATTTCAAGCCGATAAAATCAATGCTTTTTATAACTCTGCCAAAATGGCTCTAATTTCGTCTTTGCTCTTTCCTAGCTTAACTTCAAGCCTTCCTAACAATTCGTCACTTTTCCCTTTTACGAATAACAAATCGTTATCAGTCAATTCTGCAAACCTTTGTTTCAATTTTCCTTTTTGTTCGTTCCAGTCGCCTTCTAATCCTAATCTGTTCATTTTATGAATTGTTTAATACTTAACAAATGTAGGGTCGTTGGGCAGTGATTATGTTGCACATAAATTGATATATATTACAACTTTCACGCTTTTTTAAAACAAAAAAAAGACTGCCCTTTTGAGACAGTCCCCGATGAAGATTTTTTTATAAAAATTGAACTTACAAGCGATCCATATACCAACTCAATTGTTTTTCTATTTTTTTAACGTTGAAGATATCGATGATAATTTTCTTCAGCCTCATAAACGAAGTTTCGCTCTTTATCACATAGTCTATAGCGGAATGATGCATGCAATCAACGGCCACGGCAATGCTATCTTGTGAAGAAAGCATTATAACAGGTACTTCTGGCAATATTTTTTTTATTTCATCTAATGTAGCTATGCCATTCATCGCATTTTTTTCGATGCCATCTAGATGATAGTCAAGAATAATTACATCAGGTTTTAGATCCAGACTAGCAATGCAAAGTTCACCCGTTGCGAAAGTATGAATGTCGAAATCAGCATTTTCTTGAAATTCTATTTCCAGTAACTTTAAATAAATGGCATCGTCGTCAGCCAAAAAAAGTTTCACCTTATTTTTCATTATTTGATATATTTAGCTTTTTCAATTCCATTTCCAATTCATGATACGACTGGGTACAGACATCCTCAATTTGTTTAAGTAGTGATAAAATACCCTCTTCGGATTCTTGCCTATTAGCGAAATCTTGAACCTTTTTAGCAATTTCCTCGTAGTCACGACTGATTCCCATTATTGAAAATGAAGGAAGCATTTTATGAAGTGTAGCATTTAACATTTTCCAATCTTTTTCTAAATAACTGCTATTCATAGCCTTGATTAATGTTGGCGTTTGTTCCAAATAAAGCAAGATCATCTCTTGCATCAACTTAGGATTTGACTTTGTTCTCGAAATCAAATAGTTCAAATCAATGCATAGGGCTTTTATGGGTTCCTTGATTTCTATTTCCTTCGTGGCTCTGTTTAATTTACTCTTCTTAATTTGACTAATTATTTTGCGATACAATATTTTCTCATCCACCGGTTTAGAAATGTATTCATTCATTCCTATTTGTTTACATTTAGATAAATCCACGGTGGTTACATCTGCAGTTAGAGCTATAATGGGAATGGTAGATTTCAACGTTCTTCGGATATATTCAGTGGTTTCAAATCCATTCATGACGGGCATTTGCAAATCCATCAAAATAATGTCATAATTATTCAGTTCCATTTTTTGAATAGCTATTTTACCATTAGAAGCTATATCGCAACCAAAGCCAAAATCGTCAAGAACGGTTCGCATAAGTAGTTGGTTAAGTGGAACATCTTCTACCACTAACACTTTGATATTTGAGAATTCGGTTTCAAGGGCTAAATGCGTTTCTTCTAATTCTACTTCTTTATCGGTTTTTTTAAACTGCAGGTTAAAACTAAAAACCGAGCCAACGTTGAGTTTACTTTTTACCTTTATGGTGCCACCCTGTGCCTCCACCAGTTGCTTCACAATGGCCAGCCCTAAACCCGTACCACCGTACAGTCGCGTACTGCCACCATTAGCTTGCTGGAAGTTCTCAAATATCTTATCCACTTCTTCTGCTTCTATGCCTATTCCGCTATCACTTATGGCAAATTCAATGTCAACAACATCGGAGGTTTCTTTCAATAATTCTACACTGACTTTAATATTTCCATTAGAAGTGAATTTGACCGCATTACTTACCAAATTTAGTATTATCTGATGCAATCGTACTGGATCACCTATTAAGACCTTCGGAATTCTTTCATCGTATTCCTTGATTAAAGTAAGATTTTTCTCTTGAATCTTGAGTTCAAAAAGGTGCAACATAGAAGCCACGGAAATAGAAAGTTTGAATGGTATTTGTTCAAAAGTCATTTTACCAGCATCTACTTTGGCCAAATCCAAAATATCGTTTATCAGCACTACCAGAGCGTCACCACTCATTTTTATGGCCAATATATATTCTCTTTGTTTGGATGTCAATTCTGAGTTCAGCACCACTTTTGTAAAACCTATAATGCCGTTCATGGGTGTTCGAATCTCATGACTCATATTAGAGAGGAATTGCTGTTTGGTTTTAACCGCATTTTCCGCGACTATGGCAGCTGATTCAGCTTTTCGTTTAGCATTTTCGGCTAATTCTGTTGCCAATTCGGCAAATATTTTTGCTTCCGTCAGTTCCTTTTCAATGTTTTTTTGCTCAGTGATATCACGTGCTACCACCACTACTCCTAATACCTTTCCCTGATCATCTTTATAAACCGACCCATTAAATAGCACATCCGTAAGTTTGTGATCTTTGATGGTGAGTGGCAAATCAGATACATAACCTAAATCATAAATTTTATCAAAACCTTTTTTTGCATCGTCAGGGTTTGTGAAATAACTAAAGAACGAAGTTCCTATCAGCTCTTTTCTTGATTTACCGGTTATTTCCAAACAGGCCTTATTCATATCCGATATTTCTCCTTCAGAATTTATTGTAAAAAGCGGATCAAGGCTCGCTTCTATTAGACTTCTTGCATAATTATCAGACCTTCTGCCTAAAATTCTCCTTTCTATTTCTTGTTTATGTTTTTCCAGTTTTATATTGGCATCGGACACCTCTTTTGCTATTTTCTCTTTCTCTGCTCTTTGAAAATCTAGTTCATTATTTGCAATTTTAAGTTCATTAGCCCTATTTGTTTTTTCTATGGTTTGCACTTCCAGTTCCTCGTTGGCAATTATCAATTCCCTAGATCGCTTTTCATTCTCTTCCAATAAAAATACTAGCTTATCTTGAGCCTTTTTCAAATCCGCAGTATTTGGCATAGTATAATATTAAAATGATAGTTTAAAATTAAATGGCTGTTTTAGCATACTATTAATAAGTCATTTACGACAATAATGTAACCTTTTAGATGAAGTGATATTTTAACTCATTTACCAATATCTTCTATCGGGTTTCTCCGTTTAATTTTCAATTGTTTAAAATGGGATGGACTAAGCCCTGTTATTTTTTTAAACTGGTTAGATAGGTGAGCCACACTGCTGTAGTGCATTTTCCAAGCGATTTCAGTCAAATTAAGCTCATCATAAATGATTAATTCTTTGATTCTTTCAATTTTATGATTGATGATAAATTGCTGAATAGTGATTCCTTTTACCTCTGAAAAAACATTTGAGAGATAGGTATAGTCATAATTTAATTTTTCACTCAGGTAATCGGAATAATTGGTTCTCGGCAGCTCATCAGTATAATGAACCATTTCTATAATGACGGTCTTTATTTTTTCAATCAAAATTGCTTTTTTGTCGTCCATTAATTCTAAGCCATCTTCTCTTAGTGCTTTTTGAAGATGCTCTCGTTGCTCGATCGTCAATGATTCCATTATTTCTACTTCCCCTAGATCCACCACAATAAAATGAAGTCCCATTTTTTTCAACTCCTGTTTTACCACCTTTTTACAGCGAAGACTTACCATGTATTTGATGAATAGTTTCATTTTTATTGTTTGGCTTATATCATCCAAAGAAATCAAACCAGTAACTTAGCTGTAAGTACTGGACATTAAGCGTCTTAGCCATTTATAATCATTTTAAATACTTCTTGGCAGGCCATCTACTTTTGAACCATAACTATCAAAAGGAGTAAGTTTTTCGGCCACCTCTTCGAATTGAGCAGATTGCTAAATATCCCAGATAACAGGTCTATCAACCACCGCGAATGGCAAGTTTACTATTATAAGATGAACATTTGACTTCTCTATCTCAATACCATCGTTAGGTTTGTTCATTTTCAGCTAAGAGACTTTTTTTAATTATAACAGATATTTAATTTATAATTAAAACCGTCTTTTTTGCCAAACAAAGTAAGTCACTAATTAATCGCTTAAGTTGTAAGATACGGAGTATTAGTTACATAAATCACACATTCTGAATAAGTAATGCTGTTTAGATCAAGTACAAACTCTGGGGGATTATTTGCTATATAAAACACAAAAGAGGGTATAGCATACCAATTGAGAAATATAGGTAGGATGGCATCCCTTTAAACCTGAAGCTTCACATTAAATAGAAAACTGGCAAAGCAATAGTAAATGTGGCATCTCATGCATTAACATTACTTTCAGTTTGATAATTAAAGTAATGTTCAAAGTCGAAATGTTTCGCGATTGTATGATGGTAAAAGTAAACAAGGGTGTCTGAAGCAAATATGAAGAGGCATACCGTAAGAAATAACACAAGATACCTTAACACATTCAAAACTAATCTTCCATCATTAAGTCCGATAAACGAAGCTTTATTCATATCTTAAGCTAATGTTTTGACCAACATTGTACCAGTAATATTTAGAGTCAAGGTTAGATGTTCTGAAATTCGAAATATTCCATTTTTTTCAAGGTCCAATTCACATTAGCCCTGCAAAATTTCAGATTGCAAAAAACCGACTCATTTCTGAATCGGTTTTCGTAGAGACTCTTATCGGGATCGAACCAATGACCTACTGATTACAAGCCCCATAATCAGTAGGTCTCCTATTTATCACAACTTATCGATACTTATCATTAACAACTCATTACCAACATTTTACATGAAATATAACTTCCTAAATTATTAATCAATAATTTCTAATTAGTACATTTGTATTGCAACTTGTTCTGCAACTAAACCAAAATATACAACCCAATGCCGACAGCAAAAATTTTCTTAGATACCAGAAAATCTTCCGAGAATAAAGGAATAATTAAGGTGTCATTAACACATAACAGAACACAACGTTTATATACAACAGGAATAAAAATAGACCTTGATGAGTTTCAAAAATTTAATAGTGGCATCGGAAAAGATGGCATAAGTGGCAGAATAAAAAACCCTCGATTTATTGACCTCTACGAAATTCTTTATGGGTCTTTTAGAGATGGCTCCGAAACAGTCTCAGGTTACCATAAAAGAGCTGTAGAAATTATAGATAATCTAGGAAGTAAATTCACATTCGAATCCTTTAAATATGAATTTGATAATTACTCAAAGAAGCACCTTTACAACTCTTCGAACGAAAATGATGTTTTCGTACTGACTGAGGGAATAATCAATAAACTTTGGAATGAAGACAGGATAGCAAATTCGAATTCATATAAGACGGCCAGTCAATCATTAAAAAGGTTTTTGAGAGAAATGGATAAGCATGTTAGAGCAGAACTGCTCCTTCCCCAGCCTCCGAAAGATGAAACAAAACCTTTAACACTGAGTTTTGAACAAGTTACTGTAAACTTCCTGAATCATTATGAGGACTGGATGTTAAAATATGGCAGAAAAAGCCAAAAGAAATTTGGACCAGGTTACCCGGCAAGTAGAACTACTGTTGGCATATATGTTCGACAAATCAGAGCTGTTTTTAATGAAGCCATAAGTAGAAAGATTACAGAAAATTATCCTTTTGGTAAAAGAGATTATGTCATCCCAGCAGGAAGAAACATCAAAAAAGCTTTAACTAAAGGAGAAATCAATAAAATACTGGATTATGTACCTGATCCAAATACTTTAGAAGCACGCGGTCATGCTATTTGGGTTTTCAGCTACCTTGGGAATGGAATAAACGTTTCAGACATTTGCAGACTTAAGCAAATTGATTATGACGCAAATAATCGAAAAATCACTTTTGTAAGACAAAAAACAAAGAGGACCAATAAGTCCAATTTAAAAGAAATAGAAATTTATCTGGCGGACGAACATATTTCTATCATTCGAAACTTTGGAAGTACTAAAAGAAACGGAAACGCATATCTCATGAGTTTTCTGAATCAAGAAATGACAGAACTACAAATCATGAAAACTATTCAGCAAATCATCTTGATAACAAACAAATGGATGAAGAAAATAGCTGACAAATTAGGTATAGTCAGCCCCGTCACAACTTATGTGGCACGCCATAGTTTTGCCACTATTCTACTTCAATCGGAAGCTCCTATTGCATTTATATCAAAGGCACTTGGACATTCTAACTTAGCAACAACCGAAGCATACCTTGGTTCATTTGAAGATGATAAGGCCCGAGGCTATATGAAGGCTTTGAGATAGGACTATCGAAACTTATTGAAAACAAATCAACTCTTTATTACAAAGTTGAACCCTTTTATCTAATTATAGCGTCTAGAAAGGGGCGTTAAAAACTCAAAAAGAGCCTATTTGAACTTTAAATCCCCATTAAGTTTAGAATAAATTCAATGGGGATTTAAGCAAAAAGTAAACTGAATAAGATAAGAATTCAACTTATTCAAGCAATCGCTAGCGTAGCTAAAAAAAACGTGTTTAAAATTATTTCAAAACTAGGCCATCTCCGTAATAAAACGGAGATGCCTAGTTTATCATTCCCACTCTAAAACATAGACCAACTCAAAAAAATATTAAAACTTTTGCTTCAAATTCATTTGGACTTTCTTCCAAAACTACTTTCAAATTATATGATGTATTTAAAATTCATCCTAGAAGACTGAAAAATCTAGAAATAACCTCCTCTATCAGTTATTTCTCTTACGGTTTTTCCTTCTTTAACCCATCCAAATATCTTTTTTTCATTTTCTCTGATCTCTTCTGCTCTAATGAGTACATCATAAGCAATATTTCTGGGTACAATCAGAACACCATCAATATCCCCAATTACAATATCTCCAGGCTTAACCAGTACATCGTCAATTTTTATAGGAACTTGATAATCAGTAATCAGGCAACGCCCCAAACTCCCGTTAGAAATTCGGTATTCATAAAAAATAGGGAATTCGGCCTCTAATATTTGATGCGTATCACGAATACCTCCATCTATACAAGCACCTTTTAATTTTTTACCTTTAGCCGTTGCTGTCATCACACCTCCCCAAAGGGTCGCTTTCGAATCTCGACTCGTATCCCAAACCACGAAAGCATCCTCATACATATCATCAAGCATCTGCGTCCGAAATTCCATTTCTCCCGTTATTTTCACATTCGGAGAACTCTTCACGGTAAATGCAAAGCCAGCTACCGATTGATATTCACGCAGTGGCACAATCCTGCCAGGCAGAGCCTGTTCCAACAGACAAAACTCACGAAGAACATCGTTAACCGCTCCTGTGTACAATGTTTCGTATCTGGCCAATAACTCTTTATCGGGAATCGGAAATGTAACAACCGGCACCTCTTCTCTGTTTTTTATTAAATCTTCAAGGTTCATCATACCAACCTCTTTTTTATATAATTCCGAACTCATAATTTTAATTTTTTAAATGTTTATTCTCTCCTTTCTTTTTTACCTCGTTTTTATTTAATCTCAGATGAGCAAATTCATGCCGCCATCCACAAAAATATCTTGTCCTGTGATATATCTTCCTGCTCCTGAACATAGTAATAAAGCCATGGGCACACAATCCTGTGGTTCTCCAACAAAACCTAAAGGAATCTTGGCCTCTACATTTTTTTTGTAATTTTCGTTTTGTAAGACTTCTTCATTCCTTTTTGTCCTTATAGCTCCAGGAGCTAAATTATTTATAGTCACGCCTTGGGATGCCAATTGTGGAGCCAAGTTTTTAACTATATTTACCTGTGCAGATTTCGTTGCTGCATAGACTATCATTTGAGGATGTGGGCGTACTTGTTGAATACTACCAATGGTGAGTATTCTACCCCAGCCTTTCTTTTGCATATCAGGAGACAGAGCCTGTACCAGCAAAAGAGTAGACCTGAGGTTAGTATTAACTTGTTTACTAAACTCCTCCAAATTCACATCCTCCCATTTCTTCCTAAACTGTACAGAAGCATTCAGCACCAGTATGTCTATCACAAGCTGTTGCTCTATCAAAAAATCATTTAATTCACTTACGATTTCGGGTAGCGAAATATCATATTTGAACAAGAAACATGTTCCTGATTTCTTTTCTATCTCTTCCTTAGTTCCTTCTGCTTTATCATCTCCCGAAAGATAATTAACGATAACCTTAGCTCCTGCAGCGGCTAGCCCCAAAGATATGGCCTTACCAATCCCCTCACTACCACCCGTTACCAAGGCAACTTTTCCTGTTAAATCGAATATTTTTTCTATTTGCATAACTTATTTAAAATATACTGGTAAACCTTTACCCTGGGATTTGAAAGAAAGTATCTCACCGTTTTCAGCCTCTGTAACCACCAGTCCTAACCTACCTGACGGATCGAGAGCACAGCTGGTAGGCCTGCAACCTTTACAAAGAAGTTCTTTAACAATTCTTCCCTTTTTATCATATACCAAAATCTTATGTTCATTGAATACTGTCACATACAAGTTCTCCTCGAAATCAAAGGCTATTCCATCTGGCCCCCAGGGTCCTTCCCCTGCCTTGGCAAATACTTTTTCATTTTTCAGAAAACACTTCTCTGCATCCCAATCAGCTATCCAAAGGGCTTGACGATATGTTTCTGAAAAAATAAGTTTATGACCATCATTCATAAAGGCCAATCCATTTGTAAAGTATTTATTGTCCGATACCACATCCGCGGTGTCTTGCCCATTGGGTAACACACATACCGTAGAAAGTGGCTTTTGTCTACCATTAGCATGGTCAGAGAAAAGTAAATTCCCTTTCTTATCAAAAAGCAAATCATTCGGTTTTTGCAACCTGGTACCATCACCTAGATTACGACAAACTGTTTCCACACTTTCATCTAGTGAATTAAACTTTCTGATTTCTCCTCTTTCGCTATCACAAAACCACACATTACCCTCTAAGTCTAATATTCCACCATTTGGTGTACCGTCGACATAAAAACGATTCAAATTCAAACCATCCCATTTTGATAAACACCTCCCCTCAATTTCGACAAACCAAAGGTTTCCTTTTAAATCAAAAAAAGGGCTTTCTGGAAACATGAGCCCAGAGAGAAGTACATCATATGAAACATCTGTTTTTTCGAGATTCATTTTTTAATCACTAAATAATCGCAATTCAATATTTAAATACCACCTACCTTGGGATACCAGTCTTTACGGTAAGGATCCTCGTGAAAACGAGCATAATAATCTCCCATTTTTTCGAAATACTTCTCATATTTATCCATCTTATCTTCATCCAGTTCTACGCCTAAACCTGGCCCTTCTGGTACTTTTATTGCCCCATTTTCATATTTCATTTTACCACCAACTATAATATCATCTTCCAGATAATGGTAGTGGGCATCTCCTTCCATATTCATTGTAGGAATTGTGGAGGCAGTGTGGAGCATTGCAGCTAACTCGATTCCAAATTCTGCACCTGAATGCATAGCCACTCCCAGATTAAATGTTTGACATATTGCCACTAAATCTTTAACACCTTTGGGTCCTTCCCAATAATGTAAATCCGTGAGAATTATATCAATAGTATTCATGTGAATAGCAGGCCCTAGGTCATCGAACTTATTGGGATACATGTTAGTCGCTAAGGGTATTCGAACTTGCTCTTTAACCCTTTTCATCCCTTCTAGCCCCCAAGATGGATCTTCAAAATATTGAATTTCAAGCTCCTCCATTCTACGACCAGCCTTTACTGCGGTAGCCACAGACCATACACCATTTGGATCTATCCTTAAACCAAAGTCATTTCCTAGACGCTCACGACATAGTTGAAGAACTCTGACTTCCTCCATGGGATCCATCACCCCTGCCTTAAGTTTCATAGCTGTAACTCCAAGTGTTTCTTTTAATTCTACACAGAGGTCTGCGATGTCTTCTGCGGAGGAATCATTCCCACCTCCTGGTCTGTCATATCTCCAAAACAAATAGCCGATCATTGGTATTTCGTCCCGAAGTTTCCCACCAAGAAGTTTATGCATAGGAACATTACAAGCCTTGCCCATTATATCTAAACAAGCCATTTCAATGGCTCCATATAATCTAGAATTTGACAAATAATAAATACTTCTGAGAACCTTTAATTTTATAGCCTCTATTCCAAAGGGATCCATCCCAATAATTCTTGGTTTCAGCTTCAATAAGGCTGCCCTTTGATCTCCACCTCCAACTTCCCCTAAGCCCACGATTCCTTCATCTGTAATAAGCTCAAGAACAGTCCTCATTAAGTACCCAGGGTGAACCCCTGTATTGTGACGTAACATGGCATTCATTGGAATAGCCACAGTACGTACTTTCATATCAATAATTTTCATAGAATTTTGTTTATCAATTTAAAATAACCACCTGATCAGATGCACTTTTCTTACTTAGATTTAGTGTCTTTTTATATGTTTTTCCTCCTTTCTTAATCACCAATTCGTATTCACCATAAAAGCCTGTAAAGTGAGCTCTATTTTTATCTTCGGCTGTTTTTAACGTTACCTGTGTTTTCCATTCTTTATTTATCAGCCTGTCTAACACTTCAAAAGATGGCTTTTTGCTAAAATCTCTGTTTAGCAATCCTCCCATCCATTTGTCTTCTCCCCTAACCACACGACCATCAAGTCTTGTATATCCAGGAGCAGCAGTTTCATCCACCAGATTCCACCAAACGATGGCTTCAACCTTAGGATGACTGAACCATAGTTTGTATAAATTTTCGGTCATTATGGCCTGATATTCTGGCCCCTTGTCTGACAAAGCCGACACCGTAATTTCAGTGATATGAAGTGGCAAATTAAAATCTGAATAAAGGTCTAGTGTCTTGTAAAGGGATTGCGGACTAAATTGTTCTCCCTTTAGAATTTTCCAGTAATCATCCTCACTGAAATTGTGATACTGCATTCCAATAACGTCCATTTTAGCACCTCTAAGTTTCATATTATCAATCAATAGATAATCTGCACTATATTCACGTCTATTGCTCCTTCCCCAAATACCTGTGGTGAAATTTAGAGTCAAATCATTGCTATAAGGAAAAAGACGTTCTGTTTCTTTAAATGATTTAAAAGTAAAGTCTTTAGGCATCAGTACATCTGGATGCCTATCTGTTACTTCGTTCACTACATCCCAAATCTGAATAGAATGCCCATACCTTTCTGCAATTTCTTCTATTCGCTTGCTTATTTTTTGTTCCATAATCTCCTCATTAGCCGGAAGCCATTTAGGAAGCGACCAACGTGGATTATCCCAAACCAAGGTATGCCCCTTTGGAGTTAGCCCATATTTGTCACTAAATTCAAGTACCACATCTGGTGCAGGTCGTCTATAAATCGATTCGCTATTTTTGTCAAATCGCAGCTGTCCTTCCTCTGGTTCTAATTCTGGCCAGTAGAATGGAACTGTAACAAAGTTGAAAAGTTGAGTGAAATGCTTTTCAAACAATTCATTCTCTTTGGGATCTTCAAAGCCTTTAACCATAAAACCATTGGCTCCAAAATAGAAGTCGTGCTTGGTCTGTTTGGCTTCAAAGCTAACATCATTTATAGGCTCACCACTTAGGTTTTCAAACTGTATTGTAAACCCTCCCATTCTGTTTTGCCTTATTCCATCTTCTATTCTTTGTTGGATATAGGGGTCATCCCAATTATCAAAGTATTTCTGAGATGGCTGAGCTAAAAGCCCCTGAAAAGCAAATACTAGTAGAGTAAGTAGACTAATTTTCTTCATAATAATCATTGTCAAAAGAGTATTTAATTGCGATAAAAATTAAAACAGCACCGATTAGATAGAAATAGGAAAGAGCAGACAGGCCAACGGATAAACCAGAGACCGTCTTAATCCAACCCAATAAAACCGGAGCGAAAGAACCGATAGTAAAAGCAAAAGCTAACATTAATCCCATTGACGACGCCCTGTACTTGGGCTCAATAACATCAAATAAGGCGGCGAACAAATTGGAGTCATATATTCCTCTAAAAAAGCCAAACAACCCCATGCCTATATAACACCACATCAAAGAGTCGCTTACAGCCATCATATAGATAAAGGGTGCCCCTAGAAGTAAGCCGATTAACTCAGTTTCCATCCTCACTCTTTTTCTAACAGCTGCAAAGTGGTCAGATAGTTTACCACCTACCATAACCCCTACAAAAGCAAAAAGATGATGGTAAAACATGGAATTGAAACCGGCCGACGAGAGTGACATATCAAATTTTTCGTGCAGGAAGGTTGGCATCCAGGTAAGGTATCCAATATTAACAAACACCATAGCTCCAAAGGCCAAGCTTAGAAAGTAAACAGTTTTTTTCGCCAAAATGGCTCTTAATATCTCCTTAAACTTCGGTCTTTCTTGGGTTAAATTTGTTGTGTCCGTTGGCGAATCCTTCAGTTTATAAAATACAACAATGGACCAAAGTACTCCTACACCACCAAAGACATAAAATGAAGAACGCCATCCATAATGCTCACCAATATAACCGGCAATAAACCCACTAGCCACAATACCAGTATAAAGTGAGGTTTGATGAATAGACAAAGCCATGGCTCTAGTCTTTTTGTGAAACTGACCAATTAACGAAGTCGCAGCAGGATAATAAAAAGACTCACCTCCACCAGTAGCGATACTTCTGAATAAGATAAGCAGAATCATTCCACTACTAAACCCTGTAAGCAGGGTTCCTAAACTGAACACTAAGAGACTGTAAAATACAATCCATTTACGACGTAGTAAGTCGCCAGCCAAACCAGCAAAAGGGACCAAAACACCATAAACAAGAGTAAAGATTGTAGCAATCAAACCAATTTGAATATCACTAAGGTTTAAATCTTCTTTGATCAGTGGGATAACCACATTGAAAACTTGTCGATCTCCTTGGTTCAAAAAGTATGCAAACCAAAGCAGTATAATTAACTGCCATTTGTAGGGTATAGTTATTTTTCTCATTTGAGTCTCTTAATTGTCATTTTATTTCTATTTCGTACCATACGGTTTCATAAGAAGGCCCTATTTCAATTTCGGAAGAGCCATTTCTACTTCTTTTTACTTTTACTTCACTCTTTCTATTACCTTGAGGATCTAATGCAAAACACCTTGTTTTTTTAGAAGATGAAGGGATTGTAATTTTTGCTGGTATCCCTTCAGCCTGTATTGGACCTTCTCCCCAATTAGTGAGTCTTATTTTATTTTTCGGAAGTTTTTCAATCTCCATTCCTTTGTTTTCTACCAAACCAGTTGCTGTCAAAAGAATGCTTGTTGAGCTTTCGGACTCCCCTAAACCATTTCCATTTTTTGAAGTAAGAGATACTGTAGCCCATTCTAGTCTTGTTTTACCAATTTCGAGCTTTACTCCTCCTAGTTCTATAACTCTTCCTTCAGGAAATCCTGTGAACAATTTTGTATTTTCCGTATTGATTGTCCAATAAGCAGCTCCTTCTATTACTCTATTCCAGGTAAGCTCTCCATTGTTACTACTTATTATTTTCTCTTCTCCAGCCCCTAACCAGAAATAGTTATCGTCTGTGTAAAAACACCTTTTCTCACCTACTATGTCTAAAGCGGGATTAAATGCCGGATTGATTCCCGTATTTTAAATTTTCACTCTCAAAGAAGTTTATCCAATGCCTTTAATGAAGTAATTGGATAAACTTCTAACAGATCTTGATTAAAAAGATATTGAATTACTTGTTATACAGTAGATATCGAGCCATCTAACATAGAAAGTCGAAAATTAATCCATCAACTTTCCTATCCAAAAACCGTAAGAGTCCAATCTTAACGATCTCTGAGTTATCCCCCCGCCTATTACCCTTGATTCTAATAAGCTAGAAACTTTTGGCGAAGAACCAGCAAATTCAAAGGGTTTAACCCTAACACTTGTAACAGCATCAGTTAAATTTATTACCGTTAAAATCTTTTCCCCCTTGAACTCACGGACAAAAGACACGACTTTATCTGGAGAATTGTTTTCCATCCATGTTACAGTTCCGTTTACAATTGACGGATTTTCCCCTCTAATTTTAATCAGTTCGCTTATCAATTTATACCTTTTCTTTCCTTCTGGAAGATTAGCGAGTGACCAATCAATGGGAAGTCTTCCGAAAATACTGTGACGTGCCTTGTCTGCAATTTCTTGACCATTATAAATTAATGGAACACCATCAATCATAAATGAAAGCACTAGACCAGCATTTGCTCCATCAAAGCCCCATTGCTCTTCAATACGGTTGAACCAACCATCATTAGCAATATCATGATTATCTGTATATCTTATGAATCGATACCCTCGAGGTCTTCTCTCAACAGCATCTTTCCATGAATAAACGACATCGGAAGCAGGTTTTTCTCCATTAAAAACTCTTCTTATATCATCAGACCAAGTAAAACTATAATTAAGATCAAATGCTTTTATTTGATCATCATACCTAATCCCTTCAGCCAACATAGCTATGTCCGGTTTTATTTTTTCTAAACGTTCACGAGCCTCCTCCCAAAAATCTAGTGGAACACCGTCTGACACGTCACAACGAAAACCGTCAACATTGAAATCTCTCAACCAATACTCCATATTATTAATTAAGTACTCTCTTGTTTCAGGGTTTTTAAAATTCAATTTAGGCCAATTCCAAGAGGCCAGAACTGGGCCATTCTCATCTCTTTCAATAAAATCAGGATGATCCTCCAAAAAAACAGCACCAAGACCGCAATGCAAAAAGACAATATCGAGCATCACCTTTAGATTCAACTCATGTGCTTTATTTATAAATTCTGCTAAATCTTCGTCTGAACCAAATTCTTTATCCACGTGAAAGTAGTCTTTGATCCTGTAGGGGTTCAATGGACTCTCCATTCCTGACCCCTTTTGTCTCGAACTCCAATAACTTCTTGTGGAATCATTATCCATCTCGAACACTGGACACAAGTAGACGATCGTGGCACCCAAAGAAGAAATGTGCCCTAGTTTCTCGGTAGAAGCTTTAAGATTCCCCTCTTTAGTAAACGCCCTTGGTTGTATTTGGTAAATAACTCCTTGACTCAACCAATCTGGTGCAGTCTTGGCGTTCAGTCTACTTAAATCCCCCGTTTGCCCGTTCAGTGAAAAAACAAATAAAGAAAATACAAGCCCAAAAAATATTCTTTTCATATCAATTCTAAATTTCATAATAGTTATAGCCAAATAAATACTCTTTCAATATCCAGGGTTTTGATCGCTTTCGGGATTGATACCCTCGTTTATGTTCATCTCTGTTTCTGGAATTGGCCATAACAGGTGCCTTTCTAATACATCATTACCTGTACCTTTCTTTATAATATCATTAACTTTACCAGAACGTTTTAAGTCGTGCCAACGCTTCCCACCTTCAAGAAAGGTCTCATAACCTCGCTCCTGTAGAACTTCGTCTAAGAATCCTTCCAAATTAGAAAATTCATTTAAGTCAAAATCAAAAGCTGAAGGCTGTAATGAACTCACTCCATATGCTCTTCGATGTACCATATTTAACTTTTCCACGGCTTCCGCCGTCGGCCCATTATTAACTTGAGCTTCAGCCTCCGCATAAAGAAGAAGTAAATCGGCATATCGATAGAATGGATAATCATTACCTGCACTTGATACTACTTCAGGGTCATTAAACTTAAGCGTTAGCATAGTATTGGCTCCTAATCCTATATTCCACGGATACCAATTTTGTTTTCTTAAATCGTCATCATCCCATTCGTTAAAAACAGAGTATTCTTCTTTATCCATATATAAAGCATATAGCCCTTGGCCGTTTAAATATGGGTCTGAAGGGTGATGTAGAAAAACCACGTATGACCATCCATAATCGGTAGTTCTAGAATACTTTAGATAAAAAATCTCTTCTGGTGTAGTAATCACATCAGGACCATATAGTTTTTGGAAGTCGGTTACTGATGCAACCTCTACTAAAGAATAGGTATTAGATTCAATTACCTCTTTAGACTTTAAAAGAGCATTGGGATAGTCCTTCTGATAAAAATAAACATCAGCTAAAACAGTCTTAGCGGCCCACTTAGATGGTTTACCACTAATTTGAACGTTTTCAGGAAGATACTTTTCAGCATAGAGCAAATCTTCACTTATAAAGTTGTAAACTTCTGAAGCAGAACTTAAAGGCACGTTTTGTTCGCTAATATTTAATTCCGTGCTAATAACTGCCTTCCCCCAATCCCTTACAATATGAAAATATATAAACGCCCGCATAAACCTAGCTTCTGCTACATATTGACTTTTCATTTCATCACTTAGTAACGTTGAATTAGGCACATTCGCAATAACTAAATTTGCATTTCTTATACCTTGATATAAGTTATTCCATATCAAACTAACTCTAGAAATATTAGTATTATCGAGACCTTGAAAATCGCTTAAAACAGAATAACTTCCTCTCCCATGGGTAAAGTCTGTATATGCTTCTAGCTGACTAGGATATAAAAAGCCAAAACAATTATACACTTTTATTGCTTGATAAATCGAATTTAACGCAGTTTGAATTTCTTCATCTGTTTGATAGAAGCTTTCTTGAACTATAGCTTTAGGAGCCTCGGTCAATATGTCTTGACAAGAGACCAGGAAAAAAAACGCGGAATATATTAATATTTTTTTCATTCTTATTTTTATTTAAAAGCTGGCACGAAGGCCTAAATTGAAAGTTTTTGAATTAGGATAGGTCTGATGATCAATTCCTTGGTTTATAGAATTTGACCCTCCTTTCGAGTTTACCTCAGGATCCCACCAAGAGTACTTAGTAAATGTTAAAAGGTTCTGAGCATTCACAAAAATTTGAGCACCACTCAGCTCGGAAGAACCAATCTTAATATTTGGGAGATTATAAGCCAATTGAATATTTTTCAATCTTACATAAGAACCATTTTCTACAAAACGGTCTGAAACCCGTACCGATTTTGAAGTAGTTAAAGCCGGGTATTTGGCCGTAGTATTCTCAGGAGTCCAATGATCGTAGTAAACTTCAGCGGGCATATTTACACCAAAACCAACATCCAGTGTATTATTTACAGAGCTTAAATTAAAAATATCATTACCTTGACTTCCTTGAACAAAAAGCGTCAATGACAACCCTTTATAAGACGTTATTGAATTAAGACCGTAGATAAAGTCTGGATTAGGATTACCTATTATTTGTTTATCACTTTGATTAATTATCCCATCTCCGTTAACATCCAAATATGTTGGACTACCGTTATCATCATATCCCGTTTCTTTATATCCGTAAAAAGAACCAAAAGGCTGACCTTCCCTTAAAATATTAATAGCTTCATTAATTAGGGTAACATTATAGGCCGTACCTAGTATATCATCCCCTCCATATAATTTTTTAACTTCGTTTCTATTAAAGGCTATATTTCCATTTAACTCCCATTTAAGCTCCTTGTCTACAATAGTTCCTCCTAATTCTAGCTCAAACCCTTTGTTAACTATTTCGCCTATGTTTTTAATAGTATTTGTATATCCAGAAGATGAGCGTAACGGCACAGCATTAAGTAAATCTGTCGTCTTTTTGTGGTAATAATCTAATGAAAACTGAACTTTATTATTAAGAACACCTAAATCCAACCCTATATCAGCTTGTTCAGTAGTTTCCCATTTCAAATCACCTGGCAATCTTGTCCCTGGGGCAAAAGTTGTAAATAACGCATCTCCAAAGACAGCTTTACCAGAAATCAAATTATTCAACGTAGCATATGAACTAATAGCCTGACTACCAGTCAATCCCCAACCAGTCCTTAATTTCAAATTTGAAATAAAACTAACATCTTCCATGAATTTTTCGTTTGATATTCTCCATGCTAAAGCAGCTGAAGGAAAATACCCCCATTTATTACCCTTACTATACTTTGACGAACCATCTGCTCTAAAACTTAGAGTAAAGAGATAAGTATCATCATATATGTAATTTACTCGCCCCAACGACGAAAGTAAAGCGGAATATGCATATGAAGACGTGGCTATACCCGGAAAACTAGCGGACCTTAAATCATATGTTTCAATAACGTCACTTAAAAAACCACTTCCTGAGGCATCTAATCCCGTAGATTTAAAATCTTGAAAAGTAAAACCTGCCAATGCAGAAAAGTCATGTAAACCAGAAGACTTAGAATATGTAAGCGTATTCTCATTTAACAAACTAGTAAACTGATCTGTATTTACTACTGCACTTCCTTGAGAATTTAAATATCTAGTTGTAACATAAGAATCTAATCTGCTATCAGTATTTTCTATACCTCCCATTATCTTTAAAGTCAGTTCAGGTATAGGCTTATATATCAAAGCAGTATTGATCAACACTCTATTTGACAGTACCGATTGGGTAGTTTCATCAAAATAGTATGCTGGATTAACAATCTGAGTAGCAAAAGGATATACTGTAGTCAAATCCATTATAGAGCCATCTTCTTTATAAGGTGCAATAGTAGGAAAGGCAGACACAGTGGCTGCAATTAAAGAATTCCCTCTATCTCCACCACCACTATTTTGATTTTCGGATATAGTTTTACTAAGAGTGACATTACTACTTATTTCAACTTTCTTATTAATACTATGCTTAAGACTTGACCTTAAACTATATCTATCGTAACCACTATTTTTAATAATTCCTTGCTGATCATACAAACTACCCGAAACTGAAAACCTAGTTTTTTCATTACCCCCACTTACCGTCAGATTAGTGTTGGAGACCATAGCGTTTTTAAAAACAAAATCCTGCCAATCTTGACCTTCACCAAATGAAGATATCTCTTCTTGGGTAAATGGAATATCCCAACCGACATTCTTTGCAACTTCATTATAAAAAGCTGCGTACTCCGAAGCATTCATCAAGTCCATTTTTTTTCGTAAAGTTTGTACTCCAACGGTAGCAGAAAAATCTACTTTTGTTTTTCCCGATTTACCCTGTTTTGTCGTAATCAAAACTACTCCATTGGCTCCACGTGAACCATATATTGCCGTGGCTGAAGCATCTTTCAAAACTTCAACACTTTCTATATCACTACTATTTAACAAGGTAGGGCTACCAGAAAAAGGAAACCCATCGATCACATATAGCGGCTCGTTACTACCCTGAACGGAATTAGTCCCACGAATTCGAACACTTATAGAACCACCCGGGGCTCCTGTATTCTGATTCACTTGTACGCCAGCAGCCCTTCCAGCTAAAGCTTGGACAACATTAGCCGTAGGATAAGCAGTTATTTCTTCATTCTTAATTGAAGATACCGATCCTGTAAGGTCACTCTTCTTGACCGTTCCATAGCCAACTACTACTACCTCGTCCAAAAGTGATGTATTTGCTTCTAATTCCACATTAACTTCAGAACGTCCGCCAATGGTTATACTTTGACTAATGTATCCTAAGAAAGAGATGGTAAGTTTAGTATTCTGAGACTCCACTTTAATACTGTACTGGCCTTCTCCGTTGGTCATGCTGCCAATGTTGCCCGCGACTACAGATGCTCCTGGCAAAGCCATTCCAGTCTCTAAATCGGTAATTCTCCCAGTAATAGTTGTTTGGGCAAGAAGAACATTCGCCCAGAACAAAAGCGGCACCAATAAGAGTTGCTTTTTAAGGTTATAAGTTTTCATCATTTCAAGAGGGTTAAAATTTGTTTTATATTATTGAATAACATTTTATATACAAAAATATATAGCCTTTTGACAATTACAAAACCTTTTTGGAAGAATTTCACAAAAAATAATCCAGAACTAAATTCGAACAATTCTATTTAGCCTAAATATTAACTTTCACCAGAACCTTTAGAAAAGTAGACTTTCCGATAATGATTAAACTGTTTTAATTATTTAAGGATGGGAAAAACTGGTAAAGTTTCAAGTTTTAAAGTCACAAAGTATCTATCCGATAACCAAAGGCAGTTAGTAATAGATTCGCCAAAACGCATCCTCTACTAACCTTGTTCAGATACAAGGAGTAAGGTTTCCCATAAACTGCATGATTAATAAAAAAAAATCTTTGCGGGACTTAATGCGAAGTACAGAGAAAGGGCACTTGATCTATAGAATAGGCATCAGCTCTGTTTTAATTAAACCTACTAACATCCAAACACCTAGTAGTTCCTTAAAGAGAAAGTTATATTTAATAGGAGTTTCAAAAAGTATAAAAACAATCTTACCTATAGTCTTTTGCTGTATTCTTAAAAAATGAAATTGTGTAATAGGAGAATGCCTGAGCAGGGTCGTTCAAATAACCTCTTGAAAAAACTTATTAGCAATATCAAAATTCTGGTGAATAGAAATTCAATTCGCATCAAACACTAGGCTATCTCCAGAGATATCACCCTTTTATTTTTAGCTATCATCGCATCCCAAAAAGAAAGTATTCGGTATATACCGGACATATAGCGTGGCCGAGAACTCTTGGTAGACTTTTAAAACTCTATGGTAACGCCTGACCAATTTGTTTAGCCGTTTTCCGCATTTCTAACAAAATATTTCCGCTAGTAGACTCATCAAATCTAAACTTTGGCAAGAACACTCCCAGCCCAGCTACAACTTCACCATTCTGTTCTATAGGCATCGCAACCCCCAAAATTCCAGAACGAGCCAATTGCATGGCATATCCCGTTTTTTTAATATCTATCAAAGCCTCCTTAAAGTCGGATTCCGTTTGCACACCCTGCCAAACTTCCGCAGCTGGCAATCCATAAGTTTGAATAAAATCATTAATTTTCTTTTCAGTCAAGTGGGCTAACAAAACCCTGCCTGAAGCAGTTTCAAAGGCCTTTTTCTCACGCTTATTTATGACATGCAATTCTTGTTCTGCGTACACATCGTGAAGACTTACTCTCATATCGCCTCTCAAAATACCGATCATACAATTTTCATTGATAGATATCATCAATTCTGACAACAAATCGCGAGAAGCGTTTATTAAATCTATACTATAAGAATTATCTCCAGTTAAAGAATACAACATGCCTCCCAACCCATACCCCTTTTTGGGGTTTTTCTCCAAATAGTCGCGAATAACCAGAGTCTTTATGATATTAGCACAAGTACCATGATTTAATTTTAGATGGTTGGCAATCTCTGCCAAAGGAACATCCTTCCTGCCACTAGCGGCAATATATTCTATAATATTAAGAGCTCTATGAACAACTTGAATCATTAAAATTTTCAGTTTGGGACACTACACTTTGTGAAGTGCCTGTATTTTATTAAAATAAAATCCTTACAGATGTACTATTATTATAATCTTTTGTGCGACAACCTACAATAGTTTACAAATACTTACCATGACCAGCAAAAAATAGACACCTTTTAGACCGGATTTGAAAGCGAGAAACAGTCAACAAATATAAGAATGAATTTATATTTCGATTTTCCTTTCCACTTGTAATAGATAACAGTAAAATTTCCTTAATACTCTTGATAGAAGAATTATGTATTTAAAATTTCTTCTTAGTCCAATGCTGTCACCCTCCGGAATAACATTATAAGCCCCCCTACAGACCTTTAAAATCCCTTTATAATGGTCCTTAAATTTCATATAAAGCAGCATATTTACTTAGGATCTTCAATCAAGGGTCTAAGTAATCATATATTTTAAATCATCTCTAGATAATTTAGAACTATTGGTAAGTTTATCATAAGCATAGACGATAAACATTTCTCCTTTTGCCACTCAAAATCAAACTACGCTACAAGCATGATCACTATTCATGAATAGACCCTAAACCTCCGCAGCTCAAACCACATTTTGTACCCCGCTTCTTTTAATTCACCCCTTCACTAAAACCCAAGTAGGTTAACACATCACTTTAAGGAAAACAAAACATCATAAAGCATATATAATCAGCAATTTGGCTTCATTTAAAGACAACATCAGTTAAAGGTGATTGTCCAGTTTATTATTAAAAGAACTGGACAAACCTAAAAGTATTAAACAAATATGATTGACTTGGGAATGTACAATATCCCTATAAAAAGCGTTCGTCTATTTTAGAATAATAAGGGAGTATAAACTAAATTCTGTCTAGTGTCTCAGCCAGCTGTGGCTAGCCATGGCTGGCTGCTGGTCAAGTCCTATGTCCTTCGCTCACCAAAGTTGTTTATAGCTAATTGCTGAACAGTCAAACTCCAGTTATGCACCAATTCTTAGATGAATAAGCAATGAATTCCCCAATATCACATCTTTGTATCCTATGCGAACCTATCTCCTCCTCTAAGTGAAATAGAACTCTTATTACTGGTAATTCCCGGTAACTAACACCAATTTCAGTTGCTTTTTCAATTATCTATAATATTAAAAACACGAGCTCTTCTTCCATCTAACAAGTAATTCCGCTTAACACAAAACCGAGGCTATAACCCATATATACCTGGATAGCTTCGAGAATGAATTGTTGTATGAGGCTAGTTTAAAGTTGTTGAGGAAACAGAAAACTCATGTTCTCTTTCTACTAGGCAATAGCCTAACTTAATTGGTTTTCTGTCTTAAGAAAAATCCCCAGCAAATGCGGGGATTTTTCATTTTTCCAACTTTTATCCATAAGCTATAAGAGCCTTTAAGTTACTAAATAATCTAGGGTTTTCTTGAAAGTTTCTGAAGCAGTAATTGCGTTCTAGAAACCTTTATTTTGTCAACTCGGTAACCTTTATACATTATTTACATTTTCAATTAAATTCCTGAATCAATTTTAAGTATAAATCAACCATTTTTCTATCCGTATGAAAAAATCAAAATCTATAATATCCAAGTTACAGTAATTCAGATGAGCCAATTAAATTATCAAACTACCCTAACCATATTTTACAATTGAAAGTCTAAATATTGGTCAGCTCCCTCATCATTAATTAAAAATATAAACTGGCTAGTTTGCAATACTTTAATCAAACATTGTTTTAGAAAAACTGTAACTGGCTTCAAGAGATTCCTCTATTTTAGCCCATTTTACTTTGTGTGCCGGTATATTATTCAAAGCACTCAAAGCTCCTAAAACGCCAGCCGCTTGCCCCATTGCTACAGCATTACCCGTTACGCGATAACTGGCATGAGCCACAAAATCACCACTAATGCACCGTCCGGCCATTAACAAACCATCAACATCCTTGGCAATGAGAGCTCGAATTGGAATATCATATGGTTTTGCTCTCAGCCCTTCTTTGGTAGTATTACTGAGAGCACTTTCATCGTTCTTACTCTTTGTGGCAGCATGGATATCTATTCCGAAAGTAACTCTCGCAATGGCATCTTCATGTCGTACTCCCATAATTAAGTCTGAATCTGTGACTGTATAAATACCATGAAGTCTTCTACCCTCCCTAACTCCAATCTGTTCGCACGACGCAACTAACTGAACACTCTCCCATTTGCCTCCAAATTTTCTTAAAGTTTTAACTACTTTATTTACCTCTGCTCTTCCCCTCACAGTAGCGGCCGTCATTTGGTCTGCATCAAAAGGGTCAACGCCATATTCGTGATTAATCATTAATGCAATGAGGTTATCTTTAACTTGAAATAAAGTGGGATGACCGTAGGAAGTATCTATTCCTGCACGATGTAGTTCTTCTTTAAATGCGTTTGTTTTTTCCCGATGCTCCTTATCCCCATTATAAAAAGAGATAAAATCACTTAATCTTTCTGGCTTATCTATAGTGATGAGAGACATATAGGTCATTGGTTGAGTCTCTCCAGTTTCTTTATATCCATAATCCCAACCGTTTCCGGCTAAGGCTCCCAAATCTCCATCGCCTGTTGCATCAATAAAGGCTTTTGCAACCCACGCTTGACGACCTGACTTAGATTCCGTTATTATAGTGGTTAATTGTTTTTTATCATTGGTATATGCCGCTACAACCCTTGTATGTAATTGAAACTTAACCCCCGCTTCAATACATTTCTCTTCAAGAAGTAATTTCATTTCTTCAATTTCATAAACAAAGTTCTTAACGTTGGTACCTCTTTTAGCACCTCTTTGTTCTAATTCTTTCATTATCTCATAGGTAATGCCAGGCTTTTCAAAATCAAAAATCCAGGCCAACATACCTGCGGTCCAAACGCCCCCTAAACAACCATGAACTTCTATTAACCTGACTTTGGCACCCGTTCTTGCTGCTGCAAGTGCTGCTGCAAATCCAGCAGGTCCAGCTCCACAAACAATTACATCTACTTCTTCTACAATGGGAACATCCTTAGCTTTTTCATGATACATACTGGCTGGAAGACCATTAGAATACAATATTTTATTTTCCGCACCCATAATTGGTAAATGAGGAATCAAAGTAGCTCCCCAAATGCCAACAGCCGATTTCTTTATGAACTTTCTTCTACTATTTTCCATTGTATTAATTCTTTTATTTTAAGGGTTTTAATTACCAATTCAATTTCTTTTCTAAATTATCCCACACTACTTTTTTACCATTTTTATAAGATAAAGTTGCCATGTGAGCAGTTATTGCTTCTTGATAGGCACTTTCTATATTACAGCTTGTCTCCCAACCATTTCTAATACATAGCAACCATTCCATGATATGGAGATGGGTTGGATCTATTTTGATTCCATTTTTGTATGTACTCATCATACCCTTTTGCTTGAAATACTCAGTAGTCGCTCCACTAATGGCATCGACAGCTTCGGGAACTTCTTCTGCTTTAGAAGGATATTCAAAAAAGGCTTCATTCTTCTTCATAATTCCAGAAGATAGTTTTTGAGCATATTTTGTGGAGCTAGGATTTGGAAATACCTTAATCGTATTTCCCAAATACATAGTAGCATCAGAACCCATTATCATACTTTCTCTAGTGGCGTCATTCGCCAATGTGGCACTATACAGAAGTGTCATGTTCTTATCAGGGTATTCAAAACTAACCTGAAAAACATCCGGAACTTCACGACCATCTTTGTAAAAATAAATGCCACCTGAAGCCATCGCTGAATGCGGTATTCCTAGATTCATTATAGAATTTATCGAATCAAATTCATGCGTAAATAAATCGCCAGCCAGCCCTGTTCCATAATCCCAGTATTTTCGCCATCTAAAAAATCGGTCAGCGTCAAATGCTCTTGTAGAATCAAATTGAGCCCAATCAATATTAATTTCACTCGCATCTTTCGGAATGTCGTACACCCAAGCACCTTGTCTTGAATTCCTATTGGTACTTGACTGAATTAATGTTATCTTTCCCAAAACATCGAGATACAAAATATCTTTAGCGTGATGGTAGGTATCCTTTTGACGTAGCTGATGGCCTAACTGAAAAGTAACATTACTCTTTTTTACAGCTTTATATACTTCATTTACTTCCTCATACTTATGAGTAAAGCATTTTTCTACATAAACATGCTTTCCTTGCCTTACAGCCTCTATCACTATAGGAGCATGCATATGATCTGGTGTCGCAATAATTACAGCATCTATCTCCTTTGACGCCAACAGTTCTTTATAACTTCTGTATAATCGGGCTGTTTTTCCGCCGGCTTCTAACGCTTTCTTGGCTCTAAAATCATAGAGGTCACAAATACCTGTTATTTCAATATTCAGGCTTTCTTGATTCGCATATTCCTCATAGCTTGTGTTTCCTTTGTTATTTTCAACCCATTCAGCAGTCGGAAAACCAGCGGCTCTCATAAGCTGCTCTCCTCTTATTCCAAACCCAATAATCCCAACTTTTAGCCTTTTAGAAGATAAGCTCTCAATATTTTTACTATCTACTTCCTTCGCATTTAAGGGGCTGTCTACCAAATATGATAATGACATCATACCAGATATTTTAAGAGCATCTCGCCGGCTTATATTTTCTTTCATTTCCATAGGTATTTAATGATCACATCAAGCGACCCTAATAAGACAGCAAAACGGTTTAATTACTCCAATTTAATAACCTGGATTCTGGTCTTTAACGCCATCAAGAGCCTGATTAAAGTTGAATTCATTGATGGGAATAGGCCATAAATAATTTTTCTCTGATAGTTCAATACCCCAAACCTCCTTGATTATTTCTGAGGCTTTTCCTGTTCGTTTCAAATCTGGCCATCTTTTACCCTCCAATTGAAATTCGTATCCTCTTTCCTTAAGAATTAATTCCAAGAAGCTGTCCGAATCGTAGTCTCCTGTTCCAAAGTCTATTGAAGATGGCTTTTGTGGCTCTAAACCATATGCTCTCCTATGCACTTTATTTAATGCTTCTATCGCCTCTTTGGTAACTCCATTTACCCTACCTTCAGCCTCAGCATAGATTAATAAAACATCTGCATATCGATACCAAGTTACTGGGTTGCCGCCACCAGCCAGACCAGGACTTTCAGTATCTATAAATTTCATGGAAAGTAATGTGGTGGGAGATACTCCAAATTCTTGCGGATACCATAACCCTTTTCTCAGATCTTTATCATCCCAGTTTTTAAAAGCTGGATTCTCTGAATTTCCATGAACACCATAGACTCCAGAGTTGCCATAAAGGCCGGTTCTAGGATGATTCAGTAAACCAGGCCAGATATTTCCTAAACCATTGTCATGAGAATATAAAGAGTAGAAAATTTCTTCTGAATTTTTGACAGTATTTGAGCCAAAAAGATTCTGAAAATCTTCAACCTTTTTAACCGTCAACAATGCATATTTTCCTGAGCTAATTACCTCATACGCCTTATCACGAGATTCAGCATATTTACCATTATTCAAATAAACATCGGAAAGTAATGTTTTGGCAGCCCACTTAGATGGTGCACCTCTAAGCCTTTCTTCATTGGGTAATTTTACTTCTGCTTCGGCCAAATCTCTAAGAATAAGCTGATAAATTTCATCTACCGAACTTTTAGGTACATCTATGATGTCAAAATTCTCTTCCGTACGAATAGGTACGGAACCCCAATTTTTAACTAAGTTGAAATAGGCAAACGCCCTTAGAAACTTAGCCTCCCCGATAAAACTATCCTTTTCATTTTGATTTAACATAGAGCTCAAAGGCACATTTCGAATCACTAGGTTGGCGTTTCGTATCGCCAAATAAAATGGCCCCCACATGTTTGAAGTTCGCGTAACCCAGGTACTGTTTAAACCATCATATTGATTTAACCAGGCCCAGCTACCACGACCATAGCACATTTCATCCAAAGCACTGTTAATTCCCACAATACCCGCATCTGGTAATTGGCGTAAGGGTTCATAAATGGCATTAACCGCTGTTCCAACTTCCAAAGAAGTATTATAAAAGCTTTCCTCGGCTACCAACTTTGGACCTTCTTCAAGAATCTTTTCGCACGAAATTAGGGATATCGCTACAAGAGCAATTAGACCTGTTCCTGTGACTTTACCTTTTGACCAATTCAAAAGCTTTTGAGTTTGGCTAGTATTCTTATATAGACTATTTTTCATTGTAAAATTCATTTTGAGTTTTAAAAATGGGCCTGTACACCAAAAGTGATTGACTTCGCTGTTGGATAGGTATAATAATCTATCCCTTGATTTACAGAGGTATTTCCACCTAGAGAGTTCACTTCTGGATCCCACCAAGAATAACGGGTCAGGGTAAGCAAGTTTTGGGCACTCATATAAAAACGTAAACTATTCTGACTTGATTTAGGCATCTCCAGTTTATACGCCAATTCGATATTCTTTAATCTTAGATATGAACCATCTTCAACAAACCTATCTGATGCTTTAACATTGGTACTAAGACGTGGTATCGGATATTTGGCGTCCGTGTTGGTTGGCGTCCAATGATCAAGATATACAGCTCTTGGCATATTCAGTCCTATACCATAATCAAGTGTATTATTTATAGCGTTGACATTAAATATGTCGTTCCCTTGAGTTCCTTGAAAGAAAAAAGAAAACTCAATTCCTTTAAAGGACATATTTGACTGGAGGCCGTAAATGAAATCTGGATTAGGATCACCGATAAATGTTTTATCATTAGAGCTAATGATACCATCCCCGTCCAAGTCTTTGAATTTTATACTTCCCTTGTCGTCATACCCGTCTTCTAAGTACCCCCAGAAACGACCAACCGGCTGGCCCTCTTTAAGTACATTCAGGTCATCTTGTACCAGGTTTACATTAATACTTCCACCAAAAATATCTCTACCGTTGACAAGCTTCGTAATCTTATTTCGATTAGACGAAAAGTTTAAATTAACATCCCATAAGAAATCTTTCTTAGTCAGTAATTTGGCATCTAAGGCAACTTCTATCCCCTTATTTTGTAGACCTCCAATATTTCGGATGGCCGTATTATATCCCATAGAGGATGGCAGACCTACAGTATTAAGTAAATCCTTGGTGTCCTTTATATAATAGTCAATAGACATATTATATCTATTGTTCAAAAAGCCTAAATCAAAACCAATGTTTTTCGTTTCGGAGGTTTCCCATTTTAGGTTTTGCGGTAAACGTGTTCCTGGAGCATAGCTGACCTGAAGTCCGTCACCAAGAACAACATTCCCAGAATAGAGTAAATTTAATGTTGTATATGCAGCGATAGCCTGGCTACCTACTCTCCCCCATGAAGTTCTTAATTTCATGTTAGAAATAAGAGAATTCTCGAAAAAGAAGTCCTCATTAGAAATTCGCCAAGCAAATGCTGCAGATGGGAAATATCCCCATTTATTTCCTTTACTAAACTGAGATGCACCATCTGCTCTCATACTAGCAGTAAAGAGATATTTATTATCGAACGAATAATTTACACGACCCAATCCAGATAGCAGTTCTGACTTTCTATAAGAACTGCTTGGAATATTGGGATTTAAAGCGGCTCCAATATCAAACGCTTCTACTACATCACTAATATATCCAGTACCACCACCACTATGACCTACTGTGGTAAAATCTTGATAAGTGAATCCTAAAACAGATGACAAAGAATGTTTATCATTAAAAGTCTTATTATAACTTACTGTATTCTCGTTAAGTAAACTCGTATAATTTACAGAGCCTATGTTGGCGGAGCTATTTCCACTTAAAATATTGTTTGTTACATGCTGAGTTTGAAGATCGCCTCTACTTTCTATGCCCCCAAGAATCTTAAAGGTAAGTTCGGGTATAGGACTATAGGTGTAATCTGCATTAATAATTATCAAATTCGACTCTTTAATCGAAGTTGCTTCATTTAGTGAATTTATTGGATTGGCTAGACTATTTGAGATGAAAGGGTAAGCAGTAAGCAGTCTTCTATAGGTACCATCTTCATTATATGGACTTAAGGTAGGCGGTGCAGAAAGTGTACCTCCAATTATTCCTCCTCCCCGATTCCCTCCAACAGGGTTTTTTATGTCTGTATTTATCCTACTAAGCTTAGTGGATAATGATACTCTGGATTTCTTATTGAAATCATGCACAATGTTGGAAACCAACGAATATCTATTATAATCGCTCCTTTTAATAATACCTTGCTGATTATGAGCACTCAAGCCTATTGCAAATCTTGTAGCATCACTGCCACCACTTATATTTAGAGAATTTCTAATCATAGCAGCGTTTTTAAACAAGGCATCCTGCCAATCAAAACCTGTTCCTGCCCTATTAATTTGTTCTTGAGAGAAGAATGGATTAGCATTTGAATTTGCCAAGGTCTCATTGACAAAAGAAGCATATTCTTCAGCATTCATCAATTCAAGCTTCTTTCTAAGGTATTGCATACTATATCCTGAGTTAAACGAAACCCTCGCCTTACCTGACTTTCCTTGTTTCGTTGTAATTAAGACTACCCCGTTTGCTCCTCTTGACCCGTAAATGGCGGTAGCAGAAGCATCCTTTAGAATCTCTACACTTGCCACCTCTGAACTATTTAGGATAGTAATATCATTTGTTGGAAACCCATCTATAACATACAGAGGTTCATTACTTCCTTGTATAGATCCAATTCCTCTTATTCTAACACTAATTGGTGCTCCGGGTGCTCCTGAGTTTTGCTGCACATAAACTCCAGCTGCTCTCCCATTCATAGCCTGAATGACATTAGTCGTAGGTAGGCTTTGAATTTCGTCTTCTTTAATAGAAACCAAAGAACCTGTCAAATCACTCTTTTTTACGGTGCCATATCCGATAACCACAATCTCTTCTAGAGCTTTCGAATCAGTCTTCATCCTTATCTCTAGCTGAGTGGAGTTGTCAAGAACTAACGTAAAATCTACGTATCCAACGAAACTAAAAACGAGTTCATCACCCGGATTAGCCTCTATAGAAAAATCACCACTTCCATCTGTAGAAGTACCAATTGTTGTCCCTTTGACTCTGACGGTAACTCCAATAAAACCGCTTCCATTCTCATCAAATACTCTACCTTGGATTCTGTTTATAGAAGACGACTTTTCTTCTTCTTTTAACTTGGATTGTTCTCTATCTCTTTTAATGACAATTTGATTCCCAGAAACGGCGTAATTAAGTCTTAAACCTGTTAATACACCGCTCAGAACCTCAGCTACAGTCGTATTAGAATAATTCACACTGACTTTCTGATTGGCGTTTATTAAATCAGGGCTATAAATAAATTTAATTTCGCTAAGCTTCTCTATCTCGCTGAAAATAAGCTTAATAGGACTTTTATCAACTTTTAATGATATTTTCTGTTCCAATACATCCTGAGAGAAGCCTTCTCTAGCGATGGAGCCAGTTAAGAAGCACAGGAGCAGTAGGAGCTGTATTACTGAAATTCTCATGATATTAATGAGTATCCTTGTTTTAGGATATGATTTTTGCATAACTTGTAAATGTTTAAGGGATGAGCAATTTTCTTTAAATATGCCTAACTGTAAGTCCAATTACAGTTAAGCCTTGAGTCTTGGAACTACTTGTCCCAAGGCTCTTTTTTTAGGACGAGTTCATTTAAATAGGGTTTAAAGTATTATTCAGTTTTTACGCTGTATCAAAATCTTATCATCAATTTCCTGAAAAGAGGCCTCTAGGGCTAAACAAATAAGTTTTAGTTTTTCCCTCAAAGGCTCATCACCTAAATGAGCGGTAAGCCTTGAAGAAGACAACTTTTCTTTATCATATACGATATCAACATTATACGCATTCTCCAATGTGTTGAAAACATCTTCTGCCCTTGCCTCATTAAAATTAAAATTCAAGGTTTCTATCTCCTCCAACAAATCACTTTCTTGAATATTTTCTGGCTTAAGAGTATGTTGTTTATTCCTACCTACTTCTAGTTTTTGAGAAGGTTCAAGTACAATACCCTGTAATTCACTGCCTTCAATTTTTCCCGATTTATTGAAATCATTTTGGGTGAAAACGGAGACTTTACCTGATTTTACAAAAACTTCAGCAGTATTTGATTTAGCATTAGTCCGGATCGTAAAACTCGTACCCAACACCTTTGCTATCATATCATTAGCGTATACGATAAATGGTCTTTCTTTATCTTTATAAACCTCAAAAAATGCCTCGCCCTCCATTATGAGTTCTCGACGTTCAACACCAAAAGTTTTAGGATTATAACTGATTCGTGTTTTAGGTTGTAATAATATAGAAGAGCCGTCTGGTAGATTCACCAGTAGAGGTGTTACTCCAAGATTTTGTTTTTCAAAAATCTCCCCTGAGACCAGTCTGGCGTTTTCAACGTTTGTGCTATAGCTTGCGATATCTGTAACATCTTTAACTTGATTTAATACTAAATATCCACCAACAAGAAGAATAGCTGCAATTGTAGCCGCAACTTTTACATAAAATCTGGTTCCGAATTTTTCGTAATCATAGGAATTCGATTCTTTCACCTGAACATTATTTTTTTCTACTTTATTAATAATACCAGATAATCGAGACTCCATATCAATAATCACTTGCGGATTAAGAACTTCCCACTCATGCATATACGTAAAGTAGAGTTCCTTATTCTCATCCAGTTTTAACCATTCCTGAATCATGCCCGCTTCGAAGCTGGTATGTTTTCCCTCGAAAAATTTAAAAAGTATTTTTCTTGAAATCGACTTTTCCATTCTTTTGATGAATTTCTTTATTAGTTAACTATTGCTAAAAGCACTATACCAAAATAGGCCTCATTGCTTAATGTTTCTTTTAATTTCTTTAGGGCTCTGCCTATCAATCTTTCTACTGCACTAACCGTAATATTCAATTCCTCTGCAATTTCAACGTACCTTTTCCCGTCTAATCTATTGAGCTGAAAGGCTCTTCTAGACTGTTTAGGTAGGCTTCCAATTGCCTTTTCTAGATGTTGTATAAGTTCATGGAAGTTCATAATGTCTTCTGGTGTTACCTGAATTCCTTTGTTCAAAACCTCTTCATTTATTTCTACTATCAGATGTTTTTTATCTATGCTCCTACTTAGATAGTTCAATGACTTATTTCTCACGGCCTGATATAAATATGACTTATAGGAAGTCTTCATCTCCGTTGCACAGCGTTTCTCCCAAAAATCTTCAAAAACATCAGAAACAATATCTTCAGCCGCTTCTCGATCATATACAATTCGAATCGCATTACTACACAAGGCGGCATAGTAATATCTAAACATCAACTCAAAACCATCCCTTATAGACTCCCGAAAGGTATTTCTAAGTACAACCTCCTGATTAAATTCTATCTCATATCTAGATATCCTCATCAAACTCGGCTGCGATAGTTTTCGCTCAGTATTTGGTTTCATCTTTCTGGTTGGTCAAGGGTTGTACAGTAATAAAGGCACAATTATTTGGACAAACCCCACATTGATTCTTGATATTTTTCAATTATTTCTAAAATAAGGCTAATTCGTAGCTTTAAACACTTTTTCTATCGGCAAAAAAATACCTAAGTCCATCGCTCGTATATAGAAACCAAGACGGTTTTCGCATTTTTTTAGATATTCCGGTTTAAAGTGAGCCACTTTACAGAATAAATGACAAGCATTTCCTTAACTATACTAGAAGTAAAACAAAATAGATGCTGAATATTCAACTAAAGCCACAAGCACTAGAAATATTCCCGAGGTACAATGAAGATAGAGAACAAGACGACAACGTATGCCCTGTATTAGATAAAGAAAAACCTACATGCAAAGTCTGTTGCCAATAGATTACAAAAGTTAGGAACCCAAATAATCAAAGACTTTAAAGTATTAGCCCAAAAGGCCGGAATCAAAACTTCGCTTACAACTTACACTCCAAGCCATAGCTTAGCAACAACGCTAAAACGACTTGGCCAATCAACTGCCGTCATATCAAACATGATGGGAAACAAAACCGAGGCTATAACCCATATATACCTGGATAGCTTCGAGAATGAATTGTTGTATGAGGCTAGTTTAAAGTTGTTGAGGAAACAGAAAACTCATGTTCTCTTTCTACTAGGCAATAGCCTAACTTAATTGGTTTTCTGTCTTAAGAAAAATCCCCAGCAAATGCCGAGGATTTTTCATTTTCAACCATTTCTATTTTACAAAATTGCTTTTCTCAAGATTGCCCAAGCCTTTATGGTATGATTCAGCAAGGCTGATACGCCACAAAGCGTTATTCCAAAGCAGCTGAACCTACTATTACTTCGTTTAATAAAGTGGCTAGGTTTAAGCAGAAGGAAAGCTAATGTTAAAAACCTATTTACTTGACTTTAAATAATATGCGAACTCAGCATAAAAAAACTCTGACAGGTATAATTTCGTATAATCATAATGGCTGACCACTTTATCAATCAAATCGTAATCTTTTATGTTGCCTGCAAGGGCCACAATTGAAGCCGCTGCCAAAGGTGTGGTCATGTATTGTTTCTCGTATGCTTTTCGCGTACCTACAAGCTCATTATTTCTAAGCGTAGACACATGAATAGCTTCTTTGATAGTAAATTGAGGATACCAGTCTGAATAACATAACCTCCAATTTGTGTTTCCAAAGGTCTTCGTGTCATTGTTGTCGAAATTTGAATATTCCTTGGCGAACTCAAGAGCTAGCTCTCGATTCTTTTTTATTCCCATCAAAAATTGGTCTTTAACCGCCGTAACTTCTTCTAATTTTGACAACTCCACAAGTGCAGCCTGCTTCATTACATAAATCCATAAATAGGTTCTATTGCCTACCCACATTTTTGAATCATATCCAATACCATCTGCACAAATTTCTGCCCTTGTTTTTGTACCTTCTTCAGGAATTTCATTCAAGGCTATTTGATACCTATTCATCCAAACCGAATCCTCAGTAAGATCATACATACACCTTAGTAGCAGTAAATAACAGGGTACTTCCAGAAATCTATTATCTAATAGATTATCACGCGATATCCCAGTAAACATACCATCGCTTGGAAAGCCCCAGTCATTTAATCTAACTGCCTGAACAACCTCGATAAGTTTACTTTTTATTATTTCTCTTTCTTTATCTGAAGGGATATCTGTTTTCAAATAATAATAGAGGCCATAAAACCAAGGAATAGTTTGGTCATTTGAACCATTAGGATAATGCGTTACACCATCTGTACTTACGCCTCGTGAAATAAAACCAGGAACATCTGAAACCATGGATAATTTAAGTAGACCTTGAGCTAAAACACGAGCTTTATCTCTGTCCACATCCGAATTTGTCTGTTTGGCTCTTTCGCAAGCTGCCATCAAATACATTCCTGTAAAAAATGCTCCATCTTCTATGGGTGTCCACCAGCCAAAGCCATTTGGTCTGGAAAGTCGACAATCAAATGCCGTTGGTCTCTCACCCACAAAGTCGTTTACTATACCATATTTATCAATGAATTTATGCCAAAGTTCTTGGTTGGCTTGCTCCATCGCGTCTTCCACTGTACTCTGCCCGATTGCATAAGCACTAAAAAGAAAGGTGAACAAAAAAACCATTAAACCTTTAATACATAAAGCAGTACCATTACTATATTTTCTCATTTAATTCTTTTTTTTATAATTTCCTAAAAGGTTTTTGGGCGTTTAATACCCTAAACTTTTGAGTGCTTTTTTCTGTAATTCCAACAAAAAGAAATTTATATCCTTAATTGCATTGTCTTAAATAATAGGCAAACTCCGCGAAAAAAAACTCACCCAGGTTTAATTTTGAATAGTCATAATGGCTAAGAACTCGATCTAAAAGTTCACAGTCATCAGGATTTCCTACCAAAGATATTATTGCGGCGGCAGCCAAAGGTGTAGTGGCAAATGTTCTTTCATATGCTTTCCGCTCTCCTATTTTATCCTCATTTCGTATCTTCGAAATAGTAATGGCATCTTCTACCGTAAATTGGGGATACCATTCTGAATAACATAATCTCCAATTTTTATTTCCATAGAATTTGGTATCCATATTGTCAAACTTGGAATACTCCTTTGCAAACTCCAATACAAATTCTCTATTTTGATTTATACCCGTATTGTAAAAGGATCGAATAGACTCGTCGGTTTCAATTCTTGCCAATTCAACCAAACACATTTGTTTGATTACATACACCCATAAATAATCTCTCCTGTTGCCCCAAACGTCAAAATCAGCCGGTGATGCTATTCCCTCTGAGCAAATTTCTGCCCTTGTTTTCGTGCCTTCTTTTGGCAATTCACTTAAGGCGATTTTATATCTATTTAGCCAATTTATATCATCAGTTAATTCATACATGCATCTTAAAAGCATGAGATAGCACGGAGCTTCTAGGAAACGATAATCTTTGAGATTATCGCGAAAGCCCCCTGTAAACATTCCATCACTAGGAAAACCCCAATCATTTAGTTTAACCGCATTGACTACTTCAATTAGTTTATTCTTAATAATTCCTCTTTCCTTTGGATAAGGAATATCTGTTTTCAAATAATGATAAAGACCATAAAACCAAGGGATTGTTTGGTCATTCGATCCGTTGGGATAGTGAGTTTTACCATCGGTACTTATTCCTCTGGAAACAAAGCCGGGAACATCGGAAACTAATGACAGCTTTAGAAGTCCTTGTGCAATAATTCGAGCTTTGTCTTTATCCAATTCGGATTCCGTCAACTTGGCCTTTTCACAAGCCGCTATTAAATAGAGCCCATTAAAAAATGCTCCATTTTCAATGGGTGTCCACCAGCCAAAAGCATTGGGTCTAGACAGTTTACAATCAAGAGCTGAGGGTATTTCGCCTACAAAATCATTAATGATCCCGTATTTATCTACAAATTTGCCCCAAAGTTCATGATTCGCTTGTTCCATTGCCTCTTCAACCTCTGTCTGCCCATAAGCAAGATCTACCGTAAAAAATAATACCAACAGAAGTGTAATTCTACTTTTAGCCATATGGGATATGTTCCAATCTTTCATTTTATATTTGATTTAAGATGGATTTATAGCAGAGGAAGAATATCCTCTGCTATACTTGATTGTAATCATGATTATTAATTATCCCAGCCCGGACTCTGTTTTAAATTGGGGTTAATCACCAATTCTTCTATTGGTATTGGGAAGTAGTAGTTTTTTGGTTCTTCAAAAGTTCTTCCCGCTGGTAAAGCATTTTTATAGGGTTGTAAAAAACCTAAATTATCCAAAAATACATCTCTATTAGCAACCACTGTAGGGTACTGGTATTGATTGAATTTCATGCCTCTTGTTGCTTCCGGCACTGTCAATAATTTACCTGCTCTCCAACGCACTAGATCATCCCATCGGAAATTTTCCCAAGCCAATTCTACTCTCCTTTCTCTTCTCACTTCTCTTAGCAAAGCCGATGGAACATACTTGCAATAGTTTGAATACCTTTCATCCAGTACTGGATCTGAGGGCAAATTAGACAAAAGCAATTCTGGTATACCAGCTCGGGCACGTAGTTTATTAATTGTATTGTCTAATGTACTTTGTGTGCAAGTCCCCATTTCAGAATGTGCTTCTGCATTGATTAATAAAACCTCTGCATACCTAAAAATAGGACATGGCATTGAACCTGTTTGAATTGCATTTATTTCTGTTTGATCATTCTTCCAAAACTTAACCGGCCAATAACCTGTAGGAGATGGAAACTCCTCTCCACTGCCTCTAATCCCCGGCATTTGGCCATTATACCCTTTTCCTCTAGCCACAAATGAACCGACATTTTTATTATCCAAAGCGTACTGACCAGGTGCTGCCACTGTTTGCGACAAGCGAGGATCACGGTTTAGAAATTCGCTTTGTAAACTATCATTGCCCAAGAATAGCGGACTGTTGGAAATAGGAAGCCCATCAGCACAGAGGTATTCGTCAACCATAGACTTGGATAAACCAACCACATTATCGCATTGATTCCACATGAAATAACGTAAAAAACCATGTCCCAAAAGGCCATTACTATACTCTTTCCAGAGAATAATTTCTGGATTGGTTTTATAACTTCCCTGAATAAACAAGTTGTGATAGTCATTTTCTGTATCACCTGTGCTCCAAATTCCATAATGACCAGAATTCATAAGTTCTTCTGAGGCTTTAATCGCCTCTTGGAAATATTTCTGTCCAGATAGGCCCAATTCTGTATGATACTTTCTAAATGTGCCTTCGTAAAGACAAATTCTCGACTTAAGAAATAGTGCCATATCTCTATTTAATCTACCACTAGATTCTTTACCTTTTGTAGGTAACCAAGCGATTGACTTATCTAAGCTGACCAAAACAGAATCCATCAATGCTTCGCGAGGCGTTTTTGGATCATAAAGTCCTTCAGATTCTGTACCCAATGGCTCACTATACCAAGGCACTTCGCCAAACATTTTTATTTTATTGAAATATTCCATGCTTTTGAAAAATAGAATCTCACCTGCATAAACATTTTTCACTGCTTGGCTTACCTGGGCTCTGTCATAATTTATAAGGAAGTAATTTAAGGCTCTAACATTGCCCCAAGTCCATCCGCCAGTTCCGGCAGTAGTAGGCTTCACATACAAGTTATTTATTAGCCTTGCAGTAGTTACATTTTCCGCCACAGCATTATCGGAGTGTATATCCCCATAAGGAATTGAAGAACCTTTATATCCATAGGGATTACGAAAACCTAAAGCATTATCAAACCCTTCGATGTAAATTCCATAAAAAGAGTTTGCATAGAGTTTTAGATCTGATTCACTTTTCCAATAATTTTGATCTACGATACTATCGAGAGGGAAAAGTTCTAAAAACTGATCATCACAACTCGACGTTAGAGAAAGCGTAAGAAATAATATAAATATATATTTAAGTTTCATCGAAGTTTAATTTAAGATTAGTAATTATAGATTAGCCTGTATACCAATAGTATAAGACCTCATTAAAGGGTAGGCATCATTCATATTCTCTGGGTCCATAAACTTCGGAACCTTAGAAACTGTCAAAATGTTAAACCCTGATGTAAACACTCGGAGTCTATCAATTTTCACTTTACTTGATAATATTGAAGGAAGTGTATAACCTACCGTTACGTTTTTCAATCGAGCAAAAGCAGCATTTAGCAGGTATCTCGATTGAACTTCCATGTTTTTAAACGCAGGTTTATAGGCTGGATAGAAAGCGTCTGTACGTTCTGGTGTCCATGTATTATAATATACCTCTGGTGTGCCAATTCCACCATGGATATTCGAGCCACGAATTAAGCCCCAATAAAGGTAACTACCACTCCAATAATCTCTCTTACCCGTGCCTTGCCAAAACATATTAAAATCAATACTTTTCCAAGACAAATTGGTGTTTATCCCAAACTGAAACCTTGGCAATGAATTACCTATGATCTGTCTGTCACCAGAATTTGAAACCGTGGACTCACCATACGTTACTTTCCCATCTCCGTCGATATCTTTATATTGAACATCACCAGGACGCCATACTCCACCAGCAATTTGTGATTGGTTTGGAGCCACATCAATTTCATCATACGATTGGAAAAGTCCTGCCGTTTCTAAACCCCAAATCTCGCCCATTTTCTGACCTTCGTATAAAGAAGAAACTATTCTTTGAGGGTTTCCAGAAAACTTAACTACTTCTGATTGAGTATCGGAGAATACAAACGAAAAGTCATAATTAATACCATTTTTAAGCTGATCTGAGTATTTTGTCGAAAATTCCCAGCCGCTCGTTTTCATTACACCTGTGTTTTGATTGGGTGCACTTGTTCCCAATACAGACGGAAGTTGCTCTGCGGTAGTAAGAATATCTCTAGTTACCCTTTTATACCAATCAAAAGTAGCCCCAAGTTTGTTCCATAAAGTCACATCTAAGCCAAAGTCGATTGTTGTAGCCGTTTCCCAAGTTAAATTTGAACTCACTAAGCCTGGAGGGTTGATACCAATAGGCCTTTGTCCATTCATTAAATAGGCAACTTGTGGAATTAAACCGTAGGTAGAAATGTAGGCATAATTTGAAACATCTTGATTCCCCAGACTTCCGTATGAACCTCTCAACTTGAGTTCAGACAATACAGGTTTTGTCCCTTTCATAAAGTTTTCTTCGGTTATACGCCAGCCTGCTGAAATTGATGGAAAAAGCTTAAACCTATCACCCTTTGGGAATTTCGAAGTTCCATCGTATCTGGAATTAATTTCAAGGAGATACTTATTATCGAAATTATAGTTTAACCTAACAAACGCACCTCGAATTCCCCAATGTGACTCGTTATCGCCGAATGTTTTTGCACCAGTCGCTAGTTTTAAGCTAGTTACGGCATCCGTAACTAAATCATTTCCTTGAACAGTTAAGTCGTTATATTTTGACAACTCTTGATTATAACCTACTACCGCAGACACATTATGCTTTTCTTTTAGCGTTTTATAAAAGTCGAAATACGCATTAAAGACGGTATAATCACTTTTGGCAAAAGTTTTACTCACGGTACTAAACCCTTCTCCAAATGGAGTCCAAGACTTTTCTACACGCAATACGTACGGTAAATGCATCTTCTGATTTTCATCAATTAATTTATACGCGTAATTTGTCTTAAATTGAAGACCATCAAGTAACTTAATTGTCCCTTCTACTTTCATCAATAAATTGGAATTTTGGGTAGTAATATTCCCGTCATTTATGAAAGCATTTAATGGCGTATGCGTTGGCATTACACCCACCGGAGAGTCTTCAGGTGTAAACCTGGGCGTCATCAAAACACGCCACCCAATTCTTGATAGATAATCAAAATAATTATCTGAATATGCAGAATACCCACCCTGCCCATTAGGCCGTTTGGTGCCTGTATTGGTATAAATTACTTTGGTGTCTATGTTCAACCACTTATTAATATCAGTAGAAAAACCCAACATCGTGTTGTAAGTCTTTCTATAATCATCTCCTAAGGCTACAAGTCCATCCTGGTCTCTAAATCCAAAAGAAGCGTAATAATTGGTTTTGTCTGAGCCCCCTGAAATTGAAATATTATGGGCTTTCAAAGGAGCGGACGGTTTTAGAAATTCTTTCCAAGGGTCTACATTAGCCACCCAAATGTTTGTTCCCCCAGATTCGTAATAGCTAGGTGCAGTTTCAGGATTATTATAATAATTCTTGACTTGCTGAAGCTTGAATTCATCATCTTGTGATGGCAGACCTCCATCCAATATTTGAGCATTTATTAAAGACTCTTGATATTCAACAGAGTTTAAAAGTTTAGGTCTGTTTATAGGCTGTTGACTCTGATGACTAAAGGAATAAGAGATTTTGGGTTTCATTCCTTTCGAACCTTTTTTGGTTGTCACCAATATCACACCATAGGCCGCTCTAGCTCCATAAATTGCAGAGGAAGCCGCATCTTTCAATACCGATATACTCTCTATATCTGAAGGATTAAGGTTGTTAATTTCCATTGGTATTCCGTCTACCAAAACAAGTGGGCTCCCACTCTTAAAACTACCTCCCGAAAATGAGGTACCGCCTCTAATATTAAAAGAAGGTTCCTTGACTGGATTACCATCCGAGAAATTAATATTTAAGTTAGGTACAACCCCTTGAAGAGCTTGACCAATATTAGCCACCGATTTCGTTTCCAGTTGTTTCGAAGTAACCTGATCTACAGCACCAGTTAAATTTACTTTCTTCTGCGTTCCATAACCCACTACTACGACTTCATCCAATGCTTTGTTATCCGCCTGTAACTTAATGTTAATTAAGCTTTCGTTACCCACAGCAAATTCCTGCGTAAGGTAACCCACATATGAAAACACGAGTATGGCATTTTCATCTCCTTTCTCTAACTCAATCTTAAAATCACCATCAACATTCGTTGTGGTTCCTTGTTGTGTCCCTTTGAGAACGATGCTAACTCCAGGTAGCCCACCCGACTCATCCGTCACACGTCCTCTCACTTCCCGTTTTTCAATAACTGGCTTTTGAACTTCGACAACTGGTTGTCCCTTGATTTGGACTGATAGCCTTGGTTTCACTATAATAATTTTGTCGACTAAGGTATATGTCAATGACTGATTCTTGAAACATGCTTCAAGAATTTCATTAACAGAAGCATCCGATACATTCATTGAAACCGGTTTAGCATGCCTCAATAGCTCATTATTATAAATGAACTGGTATCCAGTCTTTTTCCTGAGCTTCTTGATAACTTGTTCAAGCGAAGCGTTTTCCAAGGAAAGTGAAATTTTCTGCGAAAAAACGGATGCACTTACCTGCATACACGCAATCATCAGCAGTAGAGCACTTAGTTTCATAATACGAAGTATTTTTTGGTTTATACGCCTTTGTATCCGACTACTTTCGTAGCGTAGTTTTTTTTTCATAACTTTGAAATGTTAGGGTTTAGAAATAGTTTATGGTTCGTACTGTATTATTATTATTTAAGACCTATTTAACCGGTAGCGTGTCCTCGCTATCGGTTTTTTTCGTTTTTTGTTAGTTTATTTTTTCATTTGATTATTTTGAATTCCTATTTTATTTCCTTCTACTTTAAATTTCAATTCGCCCGACATTTCTAGCATTTTAAGCACTTGAGATAAGGGTGTATTTCGAGAAATAAATGCCGTAAAATGTTTCTCTGGAATTTGATTTTCATCTTCCACATCAACATTATACCAACGCTTCAATTGCCTCAAAATACTTTTTAGATCTTCATTCTCAAACTGAAAATAACCATTCTTCCAAGCAACAACTTCGTCTAGATCCACATCTCTGACCAAGATATTCCCTCCTATGCTTGCCTGCTGCCCAGGCAGGATGGTCTTGCTGTATCGGCCATTACTTATACGAACTAAGCCTTCCAACAAAGTCGTTTGTAACTCTGCCTCATTACTATAGGCCATTACATTAAAATGAGTACCTAACACTTCCACTTGAGTATTATTCGCCTTTACGATAAATGGCATCCCTGTGTTTTTAGCAATTTCAAAATAACCCTCTCCTGTCAAGTTGACTGTCCTTTGCATTCCTGTGAAAGCAGTAGGAAAGTGCAAGGAAGACTCCGAGTTAAGCCAAACTTTGCTACCATCCGGCAAAACAACATGATATTGCCCGCCTACTGGTGTTTGGATAGTATTATAATGAACTTCTTCATTTCCAGCCTGTTCAAGAATTTCGTAGATAACCTCTCCATCTTTTTTCCTTATCCGAATGCCGTTTTCTTCTTTAAAAGTACCATTAGATACATCTTCCAGAGAGACCACAGAACCATCTCCTAGGGTTAATGTTGCATTATTTCCACCTGGCAGTGCATCATTTAGTGGCATCAAGTTATCAATACTAGAAACCTCTAAACGCTTATCTTTATACGTCTTAAGAAAAACGACAAATGAAAGTGCTCCAACTAAAATTACAGCTGCTGCATATTTAAGGTATCTGACAATATTTATCTGACGCTTCTGAGCGGCAGCATCAATTGTTCTGGTAATATTAGTCCATCCTACATCTTTGTCCACCATGGAAATAAAATGTAAATCCTTATTCAATAAAGCTTCATTTTCTAAATCATCCAGTAATCTTTGATTTTTGTTGTCTTCACCAGCCCATTTGATTAGTTCTTCATTCTCAATATGAGAAAGTTCTCCCCGGAGATACCTGGAAATTAAATCAGCTTTCAAAAAAGCATCTTCCTTGTTTTTCATATCAAGTTCATTTTATAATACTAAGACGATTTGATCTAAAAAAAGGGTGAAAAGAAATCAAGAAATATTTTCATTCTTTTAATAACACTAGAAAATAGTGCATTCGTTTTAACGAAAATCATGGGACAATTCCCTAACAGAGATTCCACATCTTGTCAAACATTTGAAACAAACTTTAATCTAAATGCGTATTGAAGCATCAGATTACCAGTAATTTTCCCATACTGCTACTAAATTCCAGAAGTCTGAAATCTACCTAGTTTAAAGATATGGCTATAATAAACAATAAGATTTAAACTGTTTATCGAGAATAATCACCAATGATACAATATATTATAATAAACCTCAACGCTTCAGATACCATCCAAAGTCTATTAGTTAGTTCATAAGGAACCTTACTGTCTTAAAACGCAAGTGCGACAAGTAATAGCACAAATTCAGAAGATGATAATCTTAGTTTTAATAAACGTAAAGCACGTTGTTTCTGCGTTTTAACAGTATTTATTGAAACACCCAGTTCACTTGAAATTTCCTGATTTTTTTTCCCCTCCAGAAAACTCATTTCCAATACCTGCTTACACCCTTTAGGTAATACCTCTATCGCATTAAAAATCTCAGACAACACTTCAGAGCGAATAATTCTATTTTCAATATCATTTTCGTCAATAGGATCCACCATTAATTGATCTTCATATTTTCGAATTACCAATCGATGCTTAAGTAAATCCATACATGCATTTTTTACAGTTGTATATAAAAAACCTTTTATGGCATTTGGAGCATCTCCTACACTTCCTTTGCAATTCCAATAACTAATAAAAGCGTTCTGAACTACGTCCTCGGCTTCTTGCTTATCCCCAAGAAAGTTATACGAAAAATAAACCAAACCGGAGTAGCTTTTATCAAATACCGATGTAAATGCTAAATCATGTGCTACCCTGCTATTGGAACAGGTTGATATGTCGTCCACTGGCCTCATGTTAGACAATGTTAAGGAGATTCGATTCAAGAAGTTAAAAGTATGGCATCGCTACCAATGCATAATAAATGTACTAGTTTTTATAAGAATCACAATATTGATCTTCATATAATAATCGAAGGTTATACAAATTTTATGCATAGTACGGTGATTCCAACCTTCCATATTTAGTAAGTGGCTGACTTAGCGTTATAATCCTGGCACCATTTATTTGATATAATTCATAAGTGACAGGAATATACAAACCACTGTGAGTCTAGAATACATTCTATAAAAAACAACTACATTACTCTATGTATAACCCCTAAAAACTCAAATTAACTAAAGTTAACCTAAATTAATTTAGCGTTTCTCCGCTAAAACAAGTCGATTAATTCGGTATAAACTCCTTATTAATTTGAATGCACAACAACGAACAGAAATAGGCTTGACTACAACACCAGAAATGGCTCACTTTAAACCAGAATATCTACGAAAAGGAATATTTCAGACTTTAAGATGATGTCATGAAATAGAAACAGATTTATTTCAACTCTTAAAAAATAAAACACGGCTTAGAATATGCCTTAAAATTTAAAATTAATACCTCCGTAGTAGCTGATAAAACAGAAGCTAGTACTCAAGTCTCCTTGGACAGCTTCGAGAATGAGGTATTGAATGAAGCTGTAAGCATTATTTATTGATGAAGCCATGTAAACCCTAAAAACGACGAATGAGATATTTCTCAAGAATAAGCTTAATATTCATTTGACATTTTTAATAAGGCTTGATTACACCAGGATTTTAGAGCCTAGTTAAAAAAGAGATTACACAAACTTATTATTCCTATGGCAATTATTTTAATTCTAAAATGATGCCTTTGGGTTTCAATTTCATTCGAAGTGAGAATATTATAATTCACTAAACCCAGTTTATGCATTGTGAAATCGTTATGAGAAGTTAAAGTGCAATAAATCAGACATTTAAACGAGATTAGTACAGCGGTTTACACTGAGCTAAAGTCGAAGGGCTATGGTGATTGAGTTTAAATGGGTGTAGCCTGTGCTGAGCTTGACGAAGTAAACTGATTTGAAGCAATTTAGTTACGGTTCCGATAGCTATTGGGAGATTTTCTAATGTATAAAGCGGCCTAAATCTACTTTAGAGTGGAAATTGAAGTAACTGTACTGATTTTACTGTCCAGTATCTTGGGGGAACTTCAAGCTGACCTTCTTCAATTAAATCAAATAAAACATATTTTTAAAACAAACTAAATTGTTCATTCTCTGTCTTTATGGAATGATAGCCTTTAGGCAGCTCTGGATAACAATACTCATCTATTACTTCTGGGTCATTAATGGACTCATATCTAGTCCTGATTTTTTTAACAGTATGAGCCTTTAAGAGACCATCAGGCAAAGGTTTCAGTAAACTTTCATAATTATCTCCATCTAACCAATTGAGATAATCCTTCTTTTCCAGAATGACTGGCATTCTTGGCTCTTCCAGTTTAGGATTATTATGAATTTTTGACATCATTTCATTTGCCTTGGTAGTAACAATACTAACAGTTTCAATAACTTCTCCATTTATGTTAGCCTTATCAAAAATGCCTGCCATAACTATGGGCTCACCATTGGACTTTGAAATAAAAAATGGAAATGTTTTACTTTTAAAATGATGATATTCAAAAAAGCCATCTAAAAGAACCAAGCATCTATTTTCCTTAATGGCTTCCTTAAAAGACTTCTTCTCATCAAGAGTTTCTGCCCTTGCATTTAAAGTGTACTTGCGTATATTATTTGCAGAATCTAAAGTTTTATATGTAGAAGGAATTAAGCCCCAAGTGAAAAACTGAATTTCCTTAGGTTTAGTATTGGTGATAATAGGGAGCTTAGGAAACTCAAAACCATTTAAATGATATGCTTCAGGCCATTCCTCGTATTGCTTTAATTCATCCTTTAAGGAATTAAGCTCTGTTTTGTTTAAGCCATAATGCTCCCCATATTTAATAGCTTTTTTAATTTGATATGAAACATCATAACACATATACTTTAACTGTTTCGAACTAATTCACTGTCCCTGTTATTTACCTTAATTGAATTATAACCAATAAAAAGATTCGGGTCTGAAATAGGATGAGATTTTAAATAAGAAACCAAATCGCCAATGGTCTTAACCTCAGAAGAATCAATATCATCTTCCTTAATAAACTCTGATACATCTATATCACATGAATATATCTTAGCTTCAAGTTCTGCTTCTGGAATATTGGTCTCCAAGAAAGCCAGTCTGGTCTTGATTAATTCTACTCTATCTAAGCTTACTGTAGAGGGCTCACAATAATCTACAAACTTGTCAGTAGTACAACACAGATAAAAAACCTTAAGTGTATTGTTAGATAAATGGTCTAAGCTATTATGGGTTTTCATATTCTTGTTTTTTTGCCATTCAAAAATAACTGAAATCTCAGATATATTGAATTTAAGCAATTTAAGCGACATACTTAATATTTTTAGTCTTTAAGAGGCAGATTTTTTGGGAAGAATTTATCAAATTATCTATTATTAAAGCCTAAAAAGTGGCTCACTTTAAACCGGAATATCTACCAAAGAATCATGAGGTCTATTTGCAATGTAATCATGAACCCAAAGCTCAGTTTACGCCCTAACTTCCTGAAGCTCCACAGAAAAAAAACACCAACCACCTTATTATTAAGTAGTTGAGGCTTTTTATTTGGGTTTCATCCCGTATTTAGCCCGATATCCCCTCTTCAAGGAAGCCTTTTTCCTCTCTTTGAAAAAGCGAAGTCTAAAATTAAAAAGCTGCCTTAATTGACCGATTAAGCAGGATAGCTAAAGAATGTCAGATAATAAACTAAACATTTTAGACTATATTTAAACTTATTATTCAACCATGTAAATCTTAATAAATGCCTGAAGCCGTTGCGGTAAGCTCTTTGAGTAAAAACGAAACCCGTATATCCATTGCAATAGTCGCAGTAATGTTTTTCATATTTGGATTTGTTTCTTGGATAAATGCTATTCTGATTCCTTATTTTAAAATAGCTTGTGAACTGACCAATTTCCAGGCATACTTAGTTGCCTTTGCCTTTTATATTTCCTATTTCCTAATCTCAGTTCCTGCTTCTTTTTTATTACAAAGAGTCGGATTTAAAAAAGGGATAATGCTTGGTTTTTGGATCATGTCCATAGGAGCATTTATCTTTATTCCTGCCGCTTATAGTCGTACTTATTATATCTTTTTAATTGGCTTATTTACGCTTGGTGCCGGTTTGGCCATATTACAAACTGCCGCAAACCCTTATATCACTATTCTAGGTCCAAAAGAACGAGCTGCCCAGCGAATCAGTATTATGGGTATTTGCAATAAAGCAGCAGGCATACTTGCTCCTTTAATCTTTGCTGCGGTAATTTTAAGAGCAACGGATAGCGATCTTTTTCAAAATTTGGCGAGCATGAATGAGGTAGATAGAGCTGCTGCCTTAGACGAACTCATTCAACGTGTAGTTACACCTTATTTAATAGTGGGCATTGTGCTCTTTTTATTGGGTTTGGGTATTCGTTTCTCACCTTTGCCGGAGATTGACACTGATGGAGATAAAGAAGTATCGGCTGATAACCAGACTGCTAAAAAAAGTATTTTCCAATTCCCACATTTAATACTTGGAGCGGTCGCGATTTTCATGCACGTGGGTACACAAGTAATCGCAATAGATACTATTATTGGTTATGCGGGGTCCATGAACATTCAGTTAATGGAGGCCAAGGTGTTTCCATCTTATACCCTGGCTACCACTATATGTGGTTACCTTTTAGGAATAGTATTAATGCCCAAAATTATATCTCAAGTTACTGCACTTCGGTTTTGTACGGTATTAGGCTTGATTTTGACACTTTTGGTGATTTTCACTAAAGGTGAAGTTGCGTTTTTAGGCATAAACGCTGATATTTCTATCTGGTTTTTGGTTTTAATGGGCTTAGCCAATTCCTTAATTTGGGCGGGCATTTGGCCACTAGCATTAGATGGTTTAGGTAAATTCACCAAACTTGGCTCGTCAATTTTAATAATGATGCTTTGCGGAAATGCTATTATGCCACTGGTTTACGGCCATTTTGCTGATCTTTATGATGTGAAGTCAGCCTATTGGGTGCTCTTCCCTGCTTATCTTTACCTAGTATTTTACGCTATAAAAGGACATCAATTTAGAACATGGAAAATTTCAAAATGAATAAACTTACAAGACGTGATTTTTTTGCACCCGTTTTAGCTGCAAGTATTGGCTTGTCATTTGTAAAAAAGGCCAATATTAATATAAATAGTATGAAGGGTAAGCGTGTTGGAATTATTGGCCTGGATACTTCACATTCGGTAGCGTTTACCAAATCACTTCATAGAGGAGATGCTGCTTTTAAGGGCTATAGCGTGGTTGCCGCCTATCCACAAGGTAGTTTGGATATAGTTTCTAGCACAGAAAGAATCCCTGGCTACATAGAAGAGGTCAAGAAAATGGGCGTTGAAATTGTAAGCTCAATAAGCGAACTATTGAAAAAAGTGGACGTTGTTTTATTAGAAACAAACGATGGAAGAAGGCACCTAGAGCAAGCTGTAGAGGTATTCAAAAGTGGGAAAAGAACATTTATTGACAAGCCAATTGCGGCATCTTTAAAAGATGCACAAGCCATTTTTAAGGCCGCTGAAAATTATAATGTCCCTACATTTTCGGCATCTTCATTAAGGTTTGCCACGGGAATGATGGAAATCAAAAATGGGTCAATTGGTAAAATTTCCGGAGCAGATACCTTTAGTCCAATGAAGTTTGAAAAGACTCACCCAGACTTATTCTGGTATGGAATACATGGGGTAGAAATGCTATTTACCGTCATGGGAACTGGCTGTGAAAGTGTACAAAGAACCATTGGTGAAGACCAAGAAGTAGTTACTGGAATCTGGAAAGATGGGCGTATAGGTACCTTTAGAGGCATTAAAAATGGGAAGCAAAACTATGGTGGTATGGCTTTTGGCGAAAACGGCATAAACCCTCTTGGTCCGTATAACGGCTATGACCCACTTTTAATCGAAATTATTAATTTCTTCGAAAGTGGAATACCACCAGTAGACAAAAATGAGACACTTGAAATGTGTGCATTCATGATGGCGGCAGACGAAAGCAAGAAAAAAGGAGGAGCATCGGTTAGTTTGAAAGAAGTTGGTTTATAAACTATAAACCACCCTTCCTTCTACCATGGTCATTTTGATATTAATTCCCTCATCAAAAATCAGAATATCCGCATCTTTACCAACTTCTAAAGAGCCTTTTTGAGCATCAACTTTCATGATTCTTGCTGGGGTAAGACTTGCCATTTCTATGGTTTCCAGCATAGGTACTTCAGCCATGGTGAGCATTGTTCTAACCAATCTATCAAATGTAGACACACTACCTGCAAATGAACTTTTGTCTGGCATTTTGGCCACGCCTTCCTCTACCAATACTTCCACACCGTTTTTGTAACCTCCAAGTAAAGATTTACCTTCAGGCATAGCTGCGGCACGCATACTGTCCGTAATGAGTGCTGTTCTTTTTGGACCTTTAATCTTGTAAATAAGCTTTAGCAGTGGGGCTGGTAAATGTGAGCCATCTGCAATAATCTCCACATCCATGTCATCTATTAGGTAACCAGCTTCTACCACACCAGCATAGCGGTAAGTATTCCGACGTGTAACCCCAAGCATCGCAGAATAAAAGTGAGTTGCCAAAGTATAACCATTATGAAATGCTTCTTCAGCTTCTTCATAAATGGCATCTGTATGTGCTATGGCGGCAAGAATATTGTTTTCTGTCAAGTATTTCCCAAACGCCATAGCACCGGGCAATTCTGGAGCAGCACTCCATCTTTTGATACTTTTATAGTTTGCAATAAGCTCTTTGTACTCTTTTTCATCAGGATTTCGGATAAATCGTGGGTCTTGAGCTCCCCTTTGACTCATGGCGAAATATGGACCTTCTAAATGGATTCCCAAAAGCGATGCCCCATTCTTGTTTTGCTCTTTCGCTTTTTCAAATGAATTTAAAGTGGCTTCCAAGTCCTCTGGCTCAGCAGTCAAGGTAGTTGGGAACATGGCTGTTGTGCCAAATCTTGCATGGGTTTCGGCAATTGTTAAAAAGGCTTCTGGCGTACCATCCATAAAGTCGCTGCCACCGCCACCATGGATGTGTATATCAATAAATCCAGGAGAAATGTATTGGCCTTTGGCATCAATTTCTATGGCCTCTGGAAATGCTGGATTGCCCTGTTCTATTCCAATTATTTTACCATCTGAAACAAGAACAGATGCTTGTTCTAAAATTGCTATTGGCGTGATTACTTTGCCGTTTATTATTTTGATTTTAGACGACATGCTTTACTATTTTTGATTTGGCTAAAATGCTTTCAGGCAAAAGGCTCGCAGCATTCTTATCTAAGAAATACTCACAATTTGAATGAATTTGTAAAATACTGGCGGGATGAAGATTAGTAACTTCCCCATTCAAGCAATCTCTAGCTGCTTCAGCTTTTCTAGTATCAGGAACGGAACAAATTAGATGCTTCGTTTTCATTATTTGCTTTATAGACATGCTAATAGCTTGTTTTGGAACAGCATCGAAACTTTCAAACCAACCTTCGCCAAACTGCTGCTGACGACAAGCTTCGTCCAAATCCACGACTATGTAAGGCTCTTCTGTCTCAAAGTCAGCTGGGGGATCATTAAAGGCTAAGTGTCCATTTTCGCCAAAACCCACGAATGCTAAATCAATAGGATGTTGTTTAATTAATTCACCAAGTCGCTGACATTCTTTTTCGCCATCCACTTCTCCATCAATCAATACTACTTTTTTAAAACCTGGTTTAATCACATTAATGACTCTATCCAAAAGGTACTTTCTAAAACTTGCTGGGTGGGAAAGTGGCAAGCCTAAATATTCATCAAGATGGAACATGGTTATTTTATCCCAAGCAATATTTTTTTCTGAGAGTATTTGCTTAAGCACATCAAACTGACTTGCACCAGTTGCTAGGATAATATTTGCTTCACCGCGTTCGGCAATTGTATTTCTAAGGATTTCAGCTGCTCTTTTTCCAGCGGACACTCCCATTTCTTCAGGAGTATTGAATATTGATAAATTCATGGTTGAATTGGGTTTTAACCCTTAAGAATGTTTAATGATTGTATAGAATTATTAAAAATAAACATTTCAATAGAACTAGTCCTAAATCAGTGCACAAAATGAAAAAGGAATCCCCTAATAGCTGTACGAATTATTTGAAAAATTCATCAGCAGCATAAATAGGGCTATCTTACGATTCAAAGACACTGAAACCAAACAAATGGAATATGTACTTATAGGTACATTAATGAGCATTACTCCTACTATTCTTTTGGGAATATTAGCCCACTATTTAATACTTTCTTTATAAGTGAGGACTTTAGAAGCGTTTTACCAATAATAGGACGCAACACAATGGGGTTGACCGGTTTTAACGGCATGAAGCTCATGCGAGTATAAGCATGTATGGAGTTAGTAGAACCTCCATTTAAAAATTCTTCTAAACAAAAAGAAGCAATACTCAGTATACCATGGCTGCTTGAGCTAGATTAGATGAACTAAACGCCATATCTCTCTCCCGCTCGCCTCTGCCGTGGGAGAACCAGAGGTGTCAACACGCAGAAGCGTTTTCTTGCGGTTTTCTTACCAGTAAATAGTATCGGAGGAAAGGATTGAATTAGGTACGTCGGACGGCTTCTCAAGCTCGAAAAACAAGACCGAATAAATATCTAAAAGGATCGACAGGGGCCATGTTCGGACTTAGGGTTAGAATCCTTGCAGTTCCACTTTGTAAACCTCAATTGTCATATTAGTAGATAGTTGAGGTTTTTTATTTGAATTCTAGTCAACTTTTAGACAACCAATTGCTCATAATAAATTTTCAACCTTTAGTGAGCGTACCTTCCCGCATGGTTTTGCCACAATACGTCATTACCGATTTTTAGCGTCTAAAAACAAAGCGAAAGAATTAAATCAAGCCAAAACTGAATTTAAACAGGTACAGTGGAAAAAGAAGCACTATAGTTGGCAAGAAATAGCAGAAGAAAAACTAGACATTCCGCTAAATCAATGGCAAAAGCAATACACTAAAAATGATTAGAAGCTTAGAACCCGAAAGAGGACCACCAACACGTATAAAGCCAAACTTAACAAAATGGTAGAAAGTAAAAATAATGGCTCAAAAAAAGTACTCAGCTGGGAGAGCTATGTCTATAGCTGACATTTTACTAAAGACGGGTATTTAAAAGGTAGGAATAGACGGATGCTTAGGCGAAATCAAGAGAGCAAAATTGAAATAATGGCTACAGAAACGCCTTCTTAAAACACAAATAACAAACGAGTTCCATTGAATCCCTCCCGATAGCTATCGGGAGTATTTGTCTGGGTGCTTGAGCTCAATCCCGATAGCTATCGGGATTCAAATGAACCGAAGCCTTAATCGCTGCATTCGAGCCTAATTGTTAGGCACAGGTTTATATTCCATTCACCAATATTCTATTTAGGATAGCTACTAAAATAAATAGAAAAATTAAGGGGATTGAGATATTCTTATTTATTGACTTTTCTTTTGAATCTTTTCTTATTTTATTTTTGCTCCCGATAAAAGTTCCAAAAATAGCCATGATTGAAAAAGGTGCACAAACAGTTGCTAAAATGCTTGCTATATGTGGGATTGGGAATTGAAAAAGAGTTATCACAATTATACTTAGAATCAACGGAATTAGAAATAATGTTATAGACCACTTTTTTCTATTTATTTTAACAGAGCCAAATTCTTCAATAGCGTATCTTTCAAATTCCTTTGTAGATTTCATTAGTATTAATGTAATTAGCACAAGTGCAATGATTGAAATTATTACCTGAATTATTATTGGAACATTTAGCAAGGAAAATACTTTGCCTGTATCTCCAATAGGAATTAAAGGTGCAATCATTAAATATCCAAAAAAAGTAATAATTCCAGCTAAACCAAGCCATAAAACAAACAATGATTGAGGACTTGTTTTCATAACCTTTGAATATTGATAGGCGACAATTCCTTGTATTAAGGAGAATATTGGGGCTATTCCTGCAATCATCATTTCATGACTTTTAACATCATTGATTTTGGAGAATACTTTATTGTGATACAAAGTAGTTTCATAACCTAAAGTTATTGACATTACATAATGTGCCAGTTCATGTAAAATTATTGTCAATAAAAAAGCAGTTGTTAGTCCGATTGTTGAATTGATGATACTTTTTGTCATTTATTATTTTTCTTGTGCTTAACGTTTATGTATATGAGATGTGGCGTGTTTGGGCACAAACCTTTCTAAATAAAAACGGGCTTTGGAAAATCCAGTGATTTTCCAAATAGGCAACATCCAAGCCATAGCTTATATAATGTGTTGGCGGCTACCGCTTCTTTTCGTTCGTTGACGTGTCAACAGTTGAAAACTCTTATTTAAGTCGTCCGAAATGTCAAAAAATGCCCACGAATGTCACACACTGATAAAATCATTCCTTTATTTGTGCTTTAATTGGTATCGGGAAATAGTCAGAGTTGGAATATTTGTAACCTGAAATTTTCGCTATTGGTAAGAGTAAAAACTTTATAATTTTTATAACTGTCGGTGTTGGACCATCCTTCAAATAAGAATCAAAATCACTACCCCATGCCGATAATTGAAGCAATAATTTCGGAGATTTAAAAATTTCAGGATTATCTTTTGAAACGCCGTACAATTGAGTAAGTGTAAATGCAAAACCTTCTGGAACCTCGCCATTTGCCACTACCCATTAATCATTTTCGTTAAAAAATTTATGATAAGTTCCTTTCGGGACGGTAAAGGATTCACCTGCATTTAATATTTTTTTCTCTCCATTAACAAGTAAACACAATGTACCTTCTGAAACATTAAAAGCTTCGTCGAAATTTGTATGTACGTGTTCAAGTGGACCTTTTGCAAAAGGCTCAATTCTACCCATCATATTTACTTTATGATTGCTGTAACCCAGTATAATTTGTTCATTTCCCTGTTGTTTGTTGCCGTAAGAAGTATTTGGTGCAAATACCTTAGTAAAATCTGGTTTGTTGGTAGGGTATAAATTTACTATTACACATATAAGTAAATAGCCCAAAACACCATAGAATAAAAATTTCAATACTTTTCCCATTTTATTAATTTTGTTAAAGTCAAAAAGTTTATTTCTCTAAATTATCCACTGGGAGCGATTTTTGCAATATCCGCCAACGTTTGTGTTTGCGTATGTAATTTAATACAATTCACCTATTAATGTAAACATCTTGTTAGTTGTCGTGTTTACCCTCTCAAAAGAGCATCAATGAGCTATGAACGTCTATTCTTGTGAATATTCGGCGTAGCTCAGCTTCTTTTCGAGGTCTTATAATGTAATACATTGTTAGGTGCTGACTCTCTATTTCATAACAATATACTTTGTCCGAATGTCAATAGATTATTATCAGGATCTAATAAAGCAAATTCCTTTTGTCCCCAAGGTCTTGTTCCTAAATGTCCGTTAGGATGGATTTCAATTTTGTTATCTGTCATAGATTTATATAAACCACTAATGTCGTTGGTGCGTATATATACTTGTCCATAATTTTCTTTTGGGTCGAGGCCTTTGAATTCGAAAAAATGAATTTCTATTTTCTCTTTTATAACCATTAAATAGCCTTCATAATCTCCTATTTCTTCGAAACCTAATTTGTTTATATAATAATGTCTTGTTGCGTTTTTATCACGCATTGGCAATTTAGGATTTATTTCTGTTAGCATAATTCTAATATTAAATTTACATTTATCTTATTATTTATATCCTTCCACCTGTTCCAACAATTCCATAGATTTCATTAATGGCGTCCATTCTTTGCCCCTAAAAATGAGTTGAAACCATTTCTTATTTCTGTTCTCATATTTAATGTTGAAGAATAGCCAAATAGCAATAACTGTAAATAAAATTGTAAAAAACAGGGTAACTACCCATTGTAGAACACCCCAATCTGATAGCATAGATTCGTTCCACCAAAAAGTTGTCCAAACAGGTAGTTGAAGCAGGAGAATGCGAGTTACACAAAGCGTTGACATTTTTAGACTTACCAATTTATTTTGTGTCCTTATAATCGGGTCAGTTATATCCACTTGGTAAATCGTGATTAGCTGATAGAGATAAATAAACAATGCCATAGCGGTCAAACCAACCTGGATAGAAGCCGAGAAGAGAAAAAACTTATTAGCCTCAGAAAATGAGTTTAAATAAATTAAACTCAAAGCAATTACCCCGAAACCAACCCATAAAATGCCAACCAATAGCGTAAAAATCTTAATTGGTTTCATTGAACCTAAAATGCTATTAACCTTCATTCGGGTTATATCTTCAGTGTTTTTTTTGTTTATGACAATGCTCTCGTCCAATTTATCATTGGTGATTTGCCAATTTTTTTTTAATTCCAACTCGTTCATTGCTTTAAGATTTTAATAGTGAAAATTGTGTCTTTAATTTGTCTTTGATACGACTTATTTTAGTTCCTACATTGCTTACCGACATCCCCAATATTTCAGAAATTTCAGTATGACTCTTATCTTCCAAATACAGTATCATCAATGCTTTGTCTATCTCTTTGAGTTCGCTAATAAATTGTTCTAATAAATTCAACTGTCTTTCGTTTTCCGATTTGTCTTCGATTTGGGATTCCATCATTTGCTCATTCAAATCGGTATATTTCTTTGTTCTTGTTGAATTTTTATGGAAAAATGAGATAGCAACATTTAGCGAAATACGATATAGCCAAGTTGAAATTTGATACTGGTCATTGTATTTGTGGATAGACTTCCAAATTTGAATCATCATTTCCTGTATGAGGTCTTGTCGGTCTTCTTCGTCTCGGCAGTATGCACGAGCAACCTTGAACAAAATACCTTTATGTTGTTCAATGATTTCCTGAAAAATTTGCTGTTGTCTTTTTCTGCTCATTACAATTTTGAAAACCAATCTTTGATAAAAGTAAAAGATTGTGCGTTATGTCTTACACCATTATGCGAAGCGTTGTCAATTATCTGAAACGCTCCATTGCTGTTTTTTAAAATGGCTTCTTTGGTTACTTCTGGCGAAAAAGCTTCGTCTTCACTTCCCATTAATACAAGTAATGGTATGTTTACCGCCTTTAATCCTGCCACATAATCATCAGGTGTCATACTTTTATTGGCACGATAGCTATATTTTCTTAAAGGAACGGCTTCAGGTAAATTGAAAAACAATACGGGTAAGCTGTCATAATCGTGATTTTCAATATCATTGAGCATAGTCAAACCTATTATCCGTTCAATGTGGATTTTCAAAAATGGTTCTTCGGTTATGTTTTGGTTAGCTTGTGTTTGCGGAAAGGCAGGTGAGTTATGTCCGATTAGCGGTGCGAAAAGTAAAAAGCCATCAGGTTGTTCATATTGCTTTTCCATTGCATAACGTAAAGCTACTCCGCCACCCATAGAATGACCGGCAATGATTATTCTTCCACTGGGTTTTTCTTTACGGATTGTCTTTAAAATATCAGCCAAATCATCTACATACTGGTTAACGTAATCAACATCACCGCTATTTCCTTCGGATTGTCCGTGTCCCCTTAAATCAATAGCGTAAACTTCCGCTTGGGTAGCATCTTGTAGTAATCCTGCCGTTTTATTGTACATATAAGCATTGCTACCAACACCGTGAATAAGAATAATGGTATTGTACGATTGTTTGGCAAACCTATACGCAAAGATTTTTTTATCGCCACGAACAGTAAAAAATCGGTTTTCTGTTTTATAGACCTGTTCAAATCCCATTTCTGCAATTAATGCTGGGTCTGGCTCAGTCTGTTGGGCTGCAGGGTTAAATATCGGCTCAGGTGTATGTATAAGCTTTGTAGCTTCAATTGTCAAGCTGTCTTTGTTGCCACCGAAATACAAATCCAACATACTTTGAGCAGAAACGGAAGTACTTCCTAAAAAAAGGAAAGTTAGAAAAGTATAAATTTTAAAATTCTTCATTTTGCGATATTTTAAGTCAAACTTGTTTATCTAATTATTCTCAAGTCCATTCAAAAAATCACAGATGTCAGAAATCTTTTTTTAATGCTTCAAGTTGTCGGATACAATTTATTGATTTTTTGTCGGTTGATTTTCTTTCGCACGGTCGTCTTTTACTCTTGCACCTAACGTGAGGGCTTTAAGTAGTGCTATTTAAAGTTGTGCCGCTCGCATATCTTGTAGTTAAATCTTTGATTTGATGCCCTTTGTTTAGTTCTATAAATATGCCAAATCAAAGATTTGGAGGTGTTTCTTATAACGATATACTTTCAAATATCTAATGTGCTCGCATTAGTTCAAGCCTCGTGTTATAGCTAGTGTTTCAACTTTTAACCAAGTTTATACTTCTAATGTATGTTTTAAAAGTCCGCCAAGTCCTTGTTGAATTATCTTCATCAAAGTTGAAAGTCTTATATCCGAAGCATTATTTTCTATTCTTGAAATATACAATTTGATTGTTCCGCATTTTTCAGCAAGTTGTTCTTGAGTCATGCCGAGTTTAGTTCGAGCTTCCTCTAAAAGTACTCCAAGTCTAAATGATTCAAACTCTTGCTCACAGGCTTCTCTTTTTGATTCGCCCTGTTTGCCGTATTTATCTTCCAATTATTGTTGTGTTGTTATATTATTATTTGTTTTCATTTTCGTATTCCTCTTAAATTTTCAGTGCTTTTTCAAATTCATCCTTCGGCGTTTTTTGAAATTTCTTTTGAAAAGTATTATCAAGAACAACAAGATTAATACTCTGTGGTGTACTTACCCGTGGCAACAGCTCTCAGACCCATTATTCCGTAAAAGAGCCGCTCTATTCGCTAGATATTCACTTTATATCCTAAGCCTCTAATCCAGGCATGCATCATTGGAGCACCTTTATAAGGGTGACTCAGGTAATGTTCATCCGTTAGTCGCATCAACTCTAAATTCAACTTTGATTCGCCTTTGGGTTTATAATAAAACCCCGATCTGGACACTTTCAGAAAGGCAGTCTATTTTTGTATACTGAGCTTAGGATGATCCCTGCTTATCAAACTCCTACGCTCAGCAACGCTTTTTAACGCAAGGCTTTCGTTAAAAAATCATTGGCCACTTTCAACTCACCTATCGTTTTAAGCAGATTTTCTTTTTCAATTTCTGACTCACTTCTTTTATCCTTCTTGGAGGATTCGAAAACGGTTTCAGCGTTGTTAAGAAACTCTCGTTTCCATGTACTAATTTGCTGTGGGCTCAGTTCAAACCTCTGAGCCAATTCGGCCAATGTCTGACGCTCCTTAAGAGCTTCCATCACGACCTTTAATTTGAATTTTGGGGTAAACTTTCCTCGTGTCATTGTTCAGTAAATTTAAGATGAATAATTGTCTTAACTTACTGTCTAGATTTTGGGGGGATCATCAAATAATACATCTGAAGTAGAAACAATCTTATTGATTTCCGATTCTAAGAATGAGTGCTATTATATTTGTTGCAATAACTATAAAAGAATTTTAACGAGCTCAAAAATGTATTTTACCAAACACTGATATATGGTTAAATTATTCCCTTTAAAAATATTTATTCTTGTATTCATAATTTCCTTGGCAAGCCTTATTATTTCTTGTCAAGGCAGTAGTAAGGTAGAAGAATCAAAAAATGAGACCTTAATAGAAAAGTCGAAAGCAGGTCAAATATATCACCTCACAGAAGCCGAGGGTAAGAAATACCTTAACGATATCAAGCAATCAGTCTTAACCGCGGAAGACTGGCAAAAAAGGGCCAAAGAAATTCGTTCATATCTATTGAAGGCAACAGATTTAGTCCCTCTACCTGAAAAATGTCCACTTAATCCCATATTTGGAGATATAAGAAAATTTGATGGCTATCAGGTTCAAAATGTTGCATTTGAAAGCCTGCCAGGTGTTTACGTTACGGGTTCATTGTATAGCCCATTAAAGGCGATTGAAAAGCCTGCCGGTATTCTTAGTCCACATGGACATTGGCCAAAAAGAGAAGATTACGGCCGGTACAGAGCAGATGTGCAAAACCGATGTGCCTCAATGGCACGTATGGGAGCTGTTGTTTTTTCCTATGACATGGTCGGGTATGGACAACTAGCAGAGTTTGGCTGGGTTCATGAAGCTCCTGAAACTATGAAATTGCAAATCTGGAACAGTATCAGATCTGTTGATTTCCTGCTTAGTATAGGTGTAGATCCCAAGCGGATTGCTAGTACTGGTGCTTCAGGAGGTGGAACCCAAACTTTTCATTTATCTGCGGTAGATTCAAGAGTTTCAGTTTCCGTTCCAGTCGTAATGGTTTCGTATCGTCACTTCGGGGGCTGTGTCTGCGAACTAGGTATGGATATACAGAAAAATGGAAAATTCAAATATAATAATGCGGAGATAGCTGCATGCGTAGCACCTAATCCAATGCTTCTGGTTTCTGTTGGAACGGATGCCACCGAATTTACACCGAATGTCGAATTTCCGTTTGAGCAGTATATATATGGCTTATTCGGTAAATCTGAAATGGTTGAAAATGCTCATTTCGCCAACGAGGATCATGGATACGAAGCAAGTAAAAGAGCTGCTGTCTATCCTTTTTTGGCGAAGCACCTAGACCTTGATGTTTCAGCAGTTTTTAATAGCGATGGAACTTTGAACGAAGATGGCATCACCATTGAAAAAATTGAAGCCCTTTACCCTTTTGATGAACAGCATCCATTTCCAAAAGAAGGTATCAGAACTAACAAAGATGTGATATGGAACTGGAACTTATAAGCTCAACCGATTAAAACGAAATATAACTTAGACCCTAATACCAATTATATAATATGAAAAATGGAATACAGTTTGTGCTGTTAATCCTTGTTTTGGCAGGATGTCAACAAGGGCCAAGGTACAATGAAATACTTTTAGCTGATGATTTTAGTTCAATTCGGCGTGGACCCTATTCGGTAGATGTAGGTGCCCATACCGAATATCATTATTTGCACGAAGCAGCACCAAGGTCTCAATGGGCTGTCTCTACTTTTACTTGGGATTCTGATTTTAAACGTGCATGGCATGTTCGTCAGGAAGGAAACGATCGTCAAATGATTCAGGTAATGACAAATGATGAAAAAAGGCATACGCATCCCATGGTGGTTGCAGGTGAGCAGGACTGGGCGGATTATGTTGTCAATTTACAATTCACACCTCAATCGAAAGAATTCCAGTCCGGATTGACTTTTCGTTATCGTAATGACCGAAATTATTACTTCGCAGGTGTAAAAGGTGATTCATTGATTCTTAAGATGGTGGATGATGCCACTGGCTTTCATCAACCGTATGAAGAGATTTTGGGATCAGCTTTATTGGAATGGAATCCAGAGGAATTGTTGACTCTGAATGTAAAAGTTGAAGGAAGTAATATATCATGCAGTATCAAAGATGTAACTATTGACGCCGTGGATGAAACCTATCCTAACGGGAAAATTGGTTTGTTGGCGGATATACCTACCAAATTTCACCAGATAGAAGTCAAAACATCGGCTGATGAATTATCAAAGCTGAAAACTTCGAGGAAAGAATATGCACTTGAACTTGAAGGCATAAAAGAATCCATACCTGAAATGAAAGTCTGGAAAAAAATCAACACAACAGGATTTGGTGTCGGTAGAAATTTGAGATTTGGCGATCTTAATAATGATGGGACAATTGATGTTTTGATTGGTCAAGTAGTTAATCATGGACCTCAGGATAAAAACTCTGAATTAAGCTGTATGACAGCGATGACTTTTGATGGAGAAATACTGTGGCAAACAGGAACCCCAGACCCATGGAAAGTCAACCTTACAAGTGATGTTGCCTTCCAAATTCATGACTTGGATAATGACGGAAAGTCTGAGGTTATATATACCATGAACAGGGAATTGATTGTAGCTGACGGAGCCACTGGAAAGATTAAATATAAAAGAACAACACCCATGGTTACCGATCAGGAAATTATTAGTCCTGAGACGCACAATATGTATGGTAACATCTTAGGTGACTGTCTTTATTTCTGTGATTTTAGGGGAAAGGGCTATGATAGTGATATAATTATAAAGGATAGATATGAGCGGGTTTGGGCCATGGATGATCAATTAAATATTCTTTGGTACAGTAAACTTAACACTGGCCACTATCCGTTTGCTTATGATGTAGATGAGGATGGTAAGGACGAGCTCTTGATAGGGTATTCCCTACTAGATGATGATGGTAGAACCATGTGGACACTTGAAGATAAATTAGATGACCATGCCGATGGGGTTGCTGTGGTAAAATATACGGAAGATTCTGAGCCAATGGTTATGTGTGCGGCCAGCGACGAAGGATTATTCTTTGCTAACCTTAAAGGAGAGATTACCAAGCATCATTACATAGGTCATGGGCAAAATCCAGCGATAGCCAATTTTAGAGATGACCTGCCTGGATTGGAGACCATATCCATGAATTTTTGGGGGAATCAAGGTATAATACATTTTTATGATGCGAATGGAGATATTTATCATGATTTTGAACCCAATCAATATGGCAGTATGCTGCTGCCGGTCAATTGGACAGGAAAATCTGAGGAGTTCTTCGTTGTGAACCCAAATGTTGATGAAGGAGGCGTATTCGATGGTTGGGGCAGGAAAGTTTTAGATTTTCCGGATGACGGTCATCCTGATATGTGCAATGCCGTTTTGGACATTACGGGAGACGGTAGAGATGAAATTGTAGTTTGGGATCCAAATGCTATATGGATCTATACCCAAGTGGATAATTTATCTCAAGAGAAAATTTATCATCCAATTCGAAATCCACTTTACAATTACTCCAACTATCAAACCACTGTTTCACTACCCAATTGGAAGGAGGCTGAAATAAACCCTAAAAAATAACGGATATTAAAACCCTTCTACTTTAGTCTCTAACGTTTAAAAAAAATGCCTCTCATGAGGTATTTTTTTTGTGATGATACCCCGAAAACTGGACATTAAGTTAAGACAATTATTACTCTTAAATTTAAAGAACAATGACAAAAAGGAAACTTTATGTAAAATTCAAACCAGATGTAGTGATGAGCAATTAAGAAAAATTAAATAAAGACCCATTTTAACCGAAGGCTTAATCGCTGCATTCTAGCCTAATTGTTCAACACTTCATATATTAAGGCATAGCTTTACTACTGGCTCACTTTGAACCGGAATGGGTGGCTCACTTTCACCGGAATATATAATCCAGTGGTCAGTCATTGGCTGTTGGTGATTAGTTATGATTAATCGGCTGTTGGAAAAGGTAATTCAAATTGCCAACCCACCTCTTGAAGTTTTGCTCCCAAATCCGATAAATTATTAATCAGGTCATCAAAACTTGGCTTGTTTTCTTCATAAATCATATCTTCTTTCATTTTGGCATAATCAGCTTCCCAATCAGCAATCACTTCTTGGGGTGGGGTGGGATTCAGTGTTTTAGGATTGTGTAAGTTGTAATCCACTTCACCTACTCTTGAAAACTTGTAGCGGTGAGCTACGATGGTTTCATATAATTCTTTATCACTAATAGCTTTGTCTGCAATTCCTGCTTTAGAGAGTTGAAAAACATCATACAAATGGCGGCTTAATCTATCTACTCGCATTTTTTCGGCAGGGCGATGAAACTCTTCGTGCAGTAAGAATAGCTTCTCTAAAAAAGTACGTTCAGGATTTACGGTTGGTACTTTAAACAAGGATTCAGCAAAATCTTTTCCTTCATAAACTTCATCAACTAACGATCCGAAACTTTTAACAGTAAACGGCTCACGTAGCGACCTGCAACTGATTTCTATTTGCACTCGTGGCAATAGATATTCAGAATTGGCAGTGATTATATTGGGATAGTATATTTCAATTATTCGCGGGTCTTGGTCGCTATCCGCTGCTTCTATTACTTTAAAATCAAGCCCAGGAAACCCCTTTTTCTGAAACTCCTCTTGCAATTCTTCAAAGAATGTACCTGTGGTATATATGCCTGCTTCTTTCCTTAATTTGGTGATTTTAGATTTTGAAATGTCTCCTTTATATCCTTCAAAAAACTCCTTATCTATCGCCAAATCAATATCTTCTGAAAAGCGATTTATCAATTTCCACGCTTTGCTAAGTGATGTTCCACCTTTGAACACCAAATGTTTGGCAATATCCATTTGGAAGATGATTTTTAAGGTGCGGCTTACCCACCAGTCTTTTTCTATAGCAAAGGCAGACATACCAGTTTGTTCTGCTATTTAAGTATAAGCATTTCGCTTAGTACCTTCGGGTATGTTAAGCCACTTAATCATTGTCTTTCGGTTTTAAGGCTTTACGCATAATTATTCTAATCCACTCTGGAGCTAATTTTATGTCGTGTTCTAGGCGATAAGCCTCTTCATTTTTAAGATGACCCAGAATGATTTTCATTTCCGCTTCTGTTACTTTGTCTTTCCCTATTTCTTTTAGAGCTTGTATAACCAAGGTGCTAATTTTACCGATAGTAGCCAGATTTCGGGGAGAGGTTTTTTTAAAAACAATTTTCCTTTTACCCAAATCTATCTTCCTTGCCGAACCGTCTGTATAATATACCACGTTCATTGGCACTTGGGTAGAAAGCCCCAAAGCGTTTAAGGCCAAACTACCTGTAGGTACAATCCTCGCCTTATCTCGCCTACGAATGGCCTCAGCAATGGCCTCAGCACTTGGCCTCAATGGACCTAATATCGGATCAATAGCTATGCGTGAATAAATGCCTCTTGCCACTCGGTGCAGCTCTTCTTTTTGCACCAAACGTTCCAAAGCTTTTGACACAGCCTTAGCACTTCCTAATGACAGGAAATTATCAACAAAAAACAGCGAACCCCTCTCCGCTTTCTTTATCTTAACAATTACCTTATCATCAATACTTTGCATCAATTTTATTATTTATTATGTCGCAAATATAGTAGATATTTGCGACATAATAAGTGTATTTTCTGTAACATATACATACTAAATTTGTTACAAAACTTGTCTTTATTTGTAATAAAAAAACAAAAATTGGAACTAAAGCATAACCCCTACCAATCCGCTTTTAAATATTTCTCCAATTGTGGTTTTGCACCGCCTGTGGTCTTTAATACTTCGGCTCTTAGCAAACCTTTCTTTGTAAAGGGGCTATGTTTTTGCCTACGCCATCATCCGGTTTAGGGTCGTAGTTTTCGGCTATGAGTTCGTCTATTTTGGCAGTGAACAATTCTATTTCTTGCAATTGTAAGCGGCTGGTTTCTTTCTCGGCTTGTGCATGTGCAGTGTATAATAATGAATTAGAGTTAGCGAAATAATAATCCGCATTTCACACTAGCTTGATTTTCCTTCACCTGTTGTATATAATAATCCTAGGTGAACACTAACCAAATAAAAAACACCTGTACCATAAACTATTCTTTTTCAGATGCTTACAAGAACTTTCTAACCACTCAATATTAAGACATTTGTCCAGTTTATTATTAAAAAACTGGACAAAATACTTGAAGCGATTATTCTTTCTTTAAACTAATTACCTCAACAGCGGCAGGATATACATCCTCACCAACCTTTAACACAGGCTTCAGCTTTCCGCCTGTCATTTTCTTTTTTGCTATCCAATGCTTTTTCTGATCAGCCCAATAAACAAAACCTTTATCTTGATCTATGGCTATAGAACTTGGTAAATCAATGATTGTCTTCTTTTTAGGGTTGGAAACAAAAAAACTTATAACACCGGTATCTAGATTGATTTTTTTTACCGCATCATTAGTAAAGGGTCGCCATTCTGAACCCAATAAAGCTCATTCTTTCTTGCATATAAAGCTGCATGATGTGCTTTCCAAATTTTTTGCTCACATCCTAAAATCACTTTAGGTTGAGTAGGATTTAATAAATCAAGTGACATTAATTTACTGCATTTGGTAGCCTCATCATTAGCGAACCAATAAAGCTTCTCATTTTTATTATCCAATACTAGATTTCTGATGTTGTTTGGTAATTGAACGAGTTCTTCTATAGAATCACCGTTCATTCTATAAGTCCCAATCTGACTCTTACCAGAATAGCCATAAGTAACATAAATTAAATCATTCTTTTCATCTAATACGAAATCATAAGGGTCCTTATTAGGCTTAGAATTGTAATAAGTAATGACTAGCTCCTTAGCTTTACTTTTTAGATTATATTTGAAAATTGCTCTATGGTCAATGTAATAGAGATTTTCCCCCTTGATGTCAGACTGCAAAGTATGCAAATTGTTCCCTTTTCCTTCATGAATAGTTTCTACTTCACTTTTATTCTCAATGAAAGTTTTTAACAGAGCATATTGCTGATTCTCCGAATAATAAATCCTCGTTTTCGTACATGAAAAGGAAACCAAAAGAAGGATCACAATCAACAATTGCGATGGTTTATGCATTAGTATTTTCATATGCTTTTTTATTTAGGAGAAATCCCGACTGGGGGAAATCGTTTTGATTTATGGCTGTCAATATAAATCTAAGCTAAAATTCTCACAGTGAAAGTTTCCGTATGAAAGAGGACACTGATAAAATATAAAAAGTGCTTATAGTCAAACACAAATGTCAGGTCGAGCGAAGCCGAGACCCTCCAATAGCCTAAAAAGACTGCCCTCCCTGTCGGCCGACTTACCCATCGTTAGGAAGACAGGCAGGGTCTTCGCTCGGGCTGACATTATGAAACCTACCCCTACCCCTACCCCTCCAAAACCTCCCTTAAACTACTCCGCATTAAGTCCTGAAATTCGGTGTTGTTTTTGAATTTCCAGTGCCAAAGTCAGTTTGAAATCATCTTCAGAGTGACAAACAGGTCTTTCCGTACTTAAATCATTAATGATTTTTCTTAAATTCATTGTCACCTATTTTATGTCAATGACTTAATAACATCGGCTAAGTTTCCGATTTCGGTAAGAGCCTCCTCTTTTGAAATGTCTACTAATTGATTGTTTTGAACATGGATTGTCTTTACCCTAACAAAGTGTAGTAATTTGTGTAATTCGACTATTCCTCCATTTGTTGTATAGTCTATATTTTCATTTGCTATTTGAGAAGCATTCTTAAGTACAGCCCGAATCGGATACCATGTTTTCCCATATAAAAAGCAATGTAAATTAAGCCCATTACTAAATGGCACCAAACCATTTTCACAGTCTTTAATCGCCCTTTTTAGATGTTGTAATTCCATATTTCGTATTATAAGTTCTACTCACTCCACAATAACGTCTTATATATACATCAAGCCTTGTTTTTTTTGGTGGGGAGTTGGATTTCATATCTAAACTTCCTTGATTATTACTTTCCTATCTCTAAGCGTCTTTTATCTACCGCTTTAAAAAGGTCGTTAAATATCTTATTTAAAACCTTAAAGAAATCTACAAGAAATTGTTTGTCATCTATTCTAACAGAAATACCTTTATTTTTTTTACGAATTCTCAAGTGTTTTAAGCCTTCTAGGCTTCTCAACTCTGTCTTTGTTGAAGTACCGTCTTCATGAGATAATAGATTTCTAAGTTTAGTGTATTTACCAATTACTGGATACTTATTAAATAGCTCTTTTTCAAGACCATAAACCTCGATAAGATACTTTTTGTAATGTTCTAAATAGCTATTGGACGAAACATCTTTCAATTTAGTATCAAAATCAAATTCTGTTTCAATTTTTTCACAAATCTTGCTTAACGAACCTTCTAGCAGAGCAAAAGATGCAATGAAAGTTGCGACATATCCTCTAGATTTTATTTCGCTAACTAAATGTTCCTGATAGTCATATGGATGTGGTACACCCATTTCCCTTTCTCTTTCACAAAGGCTATCATAATAACTTTTTATTTTTAAACTTATTTCAGCGTTTAAATTCGTCCATGAATTCTCAATGTTTTTCAAAAGCTCCTCCATTGCTACAATAGAGGTCGAAATCTCCATCTCTAGCCAGTTTAATTCGTCCCATTCAAGAATTAAATCAAAAACGTTTATTGTATTATTCTTTGCCATTCTATTTATTTAAAAGTGTGTATATGTTTAACCTCATTTTTTTTAAATATGTCGATAGAATTAAAAGAATTGTATACCCCCCCCTACCCCTCCAAAACCTCCCTTAAACTACTACGCATTAAGTCCTGAACTTGGGTGTTGTTTTTAGCGATTTCTTGCTCTAGGGCATCACAAAAACCCATTAAGGCATTTACTTTTTCTACGATAGCTTTTTGTTCTTGATAGGGAGGTAAGGGTATCATTATCATTTTGCTCTTAGTTACGGAGATATTGTCCTGACCTGCTGTACCAATAAGTTCGATATGCTTAAGAAAAGAACCTGCTTTCAAAAAGGTATAAATCCAGACATTTAATTTTCTATCAAGCGGTTGAAAAAATGTAATGGCTTGGTTACAATTCCATTCTGGGTATGAATCTGGAATAATTGCAATCTTCCCTAAAGGAGGCCCAACTATATTCATAATCACATCTCCAGGTTTCAATATTGACCTTTTCAGTTTGGACAAATGATACTCTTCGTCCACAAATTGTTCGCGATAAGTAAAATCAATTTTTTGTTTTCTAATATTATACACCTTTAAATATGGCACTCCAGCTTCTTTGAAATACGGTTTGGGAGGAGTCGAGCCTGAAGATATATTTGGACATAAATCCTGCATTCTACACCAAACCCATCCTTCTGGAAGCTCATACGGAACCTCTTTATCTTTGATAGCGGGAAACATTTTTTCTTGCTTTATCTTTTTCTCCTTTATCAGCTGCTCTTTCTCTGCTCTGATGCGTTTTAGGAGTTCTGAGGCTGGCTCTAAAGGCGATTGCTGAGCTTGTTGAATCAGTCGCCATTTAGTGGTTAGTTTGCCTTGCACGGCCAATTGAAGCACCGCTTCTCTTAGTTTTTTGACATTGCTTTTTTCTGTGAAAAAGGTTTTGAAATGCTCTTGTAAAAAGCTCCATTCTTTGGCGGTATCGCCATTACTTAGTCTTTGCAAAGCAGAAACCACAAAATCCTCCTTAAGCTGAATTCTTTCTCTGGTTAAGGTCTCTAATTGCTCTACTTCTGCAAATAATTGATTGACAACTTCTACAATGGCTTTTTGTTCTTCGAGGGGTGGAAAAGGAATAATTAGTGGTCTAAGTTTAGCAATTGAAACATTTGCGATATTCGTTGTTTGACTTGAACTGGCTATCAGTTCTTCACGTGTTGTTGGGTTTCGAAGTAGAACCATTAAAAACTTGGCATCAAACAAATAAGTTCTTAATGATGAAATGAACCCTCCCAAAGTATAACTTCGGTCCATCTCCTTGTCAATTAGAGCAACTTTACCAACCAACTCTTTACTATTTGCCATTGACATAATGACATCACCGAACTTTAAAATCTGTTCCTTACGTTTAACATATTTCTCATCTATGTATAATAAGTCTTCCCATTCAATTTCATTTTGAACATTCGCAGTTCTTAAACAAGGAACCCTACCAACTCCATCTACTTTAAACTTTTCTGAACTGGGAAAAGTAATACCTCTTATAATCTGAATCACTTCACCTAGCCTAACATTAAACCATCCTTTAGGCAACAATAAAGCATCGGAAGCATCAATCTGAGGCAGAGCTTTTTCTAATTTGTTGTTATTCTCATTATAAAGCCGTTTTTTCTCCCTTTGTATTTTAGAAACTAAAACAGAAGCGTGCTCCACATCAGGATGCTCATCACGCCATTTTTTGGTCAATTTTCCTTCAACCGCCAATTGCAAAATCAAGCCCTTCAGCTCTTCTGCGTTTTTGGGGTGTAGTGTCAGCTCTTTGAACAGTTCTAATAGCTTCATTTATTGCAGAGCTTCTGTTAATACCTTAATAATCTCATCTTGTATGCCGCCTATTTGCTTCTCCGTAGACTTATATTTCTTAAGAATCACCTCAGGGCTTGCTAAATTATCCACCTCTTGGTGCGGGTTTTTAATGTCCAGGTTATAACCTCTAGCTTCTATTTCTTTGGCAGATACTTTCCAGGCATATTCGTTTTCTTCTCTCTTATTCCACCAAGCTTTTTCTAGGTCAAACTCCTTGATATGGATGGGCTTGCCTTTATTATAACTCTTTGCACCGTCTGGGTATGGGTGCTCAAAATACCACACATCTTTGGTGGCTTTGCCTTTCTCAAAAAACAAAACATTGGTCTTAATACCCGTATAAGGATTAAAAACGCCATTGGGCAGCCGCACAATGGTGTGCAGGTTACACTTGGTCATGAGCTCTTCTTTTACACGAGTTTTCACACCTTCGCCAAAGAGCGTACCATCTGGCAGCACCACCGCACAGCGGCCACCATCTTCCAGCAGTCTAATAATCAAAACCAGAAATAGGTCGGCGGTTTCTTTGGTTCTAAATTTTTGAGGAAAATTAGTCTCCGTACCATCTTCTTCCACACCTCCAAAAGGTGGGTTGGTCAGTATAATTTTCACCTTGTCTTTACTGCCCCAGTCGCTATAAGGTTTGCTCAGCAAATTATCTCTTCGTACGGCAGGCACATCAAAACCATGAATCATAAGATTGGTGGTACAGAGCAAATGCGGCAAAGGTTTTTTCTCTACACCCGTAATAGAGTTTTGAAAAACAACTCGCTCGTCTGGGTTTTTAATTTGCTTACGCACATGCTCTATGGCACAGGTCAAAAAACCACCCGTACCACAGGCAGGGTCTAATATTTTCTCACCCAACTGCGGATTTATAATATCCACCATAAACTGCGTAACGGCTCTAGGCGTATAATATTCCCCAGAAGAACCAGCCGACTGCAGCTCTTTCAGGATAGTCTCATAGATGTCGTTAAAAAGGTGCCTATCTGTGCTGCTATTAAAGTCTATCTTATTTATCTCATTAATTACCTGACGAAACAACGTTCCGTTTTTCATGTAATTATACGTATCCTCAAAAACCGAACGTATGATTTTAGCCTGTGGGCTAATGCTAATGTCTAAGTCTTTTAGGGCAACAAAAAGCTCATTGTCAATAAAGTCCATCAACTGGTCGCCCGTGAGACCTTCCTCATCTGCTGCCCAAGTTTGCCATTTTAGGTTTTCAGGAATAGGGCTTTTATAATTTTCTATGGTCAGCTCCCATTCTTCCTCTTTATCGGCAAAGATTTTCATGAAAATCATCCAGACCATTTGCGAAATACGCTGTGCGTCTCCATCTACGCCTGTATCCTTACGCATAATGTCTCTTATGCCCTTAATATTTACTCCTATACTCATTTATGCTATGTTACTGTAAATTTCTTTTTCTAATTCTTTGATAGCCAGTTCAAAGTCTTTGTTCTTCCCAAATGACCTTACCAACTCTATCACTGAACCCATTTTATTAAATGGGTCAAGGTTCAAAATTGCCCCTTTTTCTATGGAAGTAATGCCTTCCTGCTCATATTTATCCAACAAAACGTATAAGATTCGCTGAGCGGTTTCATTGTATTTGCCAAAGTAGTTTCGCTTGCGTACGTTATTTGCTCTTTCTTTTCTGGTGAGTGCTGGCTGGTCAAAAGCCACATGGCAGATTAAATCAAAAGGGTCTAAATCTTGCCCAACTTCTTCTTTCAAAGCTTCCAAAAGAATGCCATGCTCCGCCAATTCTTCTATCAAAGCCTCCTTTTTCTCGGCAGCATTCCAAGTATTTATAAAGTCGTCTAAGGACGTATACTCTTTGCTAATATTGGATTTGGTGTAATCTTTTAAAGACTCCGTAATTAGTTTGCCATCTACACCATAATACTGCACCCTTTCATGGGCAATGGTAACTGGCACTTCTTTTACGTAATATTTCTTTACCGCAGGTTCTTCTTCATCCCAAATCCCAAAATCATCTTTCAATATGTTTTCTTCGTCGATATCTGGAGTCTCATTGCTTATTTCATCTACCACTTCTTCAAACTCCTCTTCGGTCTGCGGTTCATAAATACATACAGGGTCGCCATCAAAGTCTGGGTCGGCAAAATGATTGGTGTTTTTCCTAAAATCCATGATGGTAAAATAGAGTTTACCTTCCGCTTCTCTAATTCTAGTTCCTCGTCCGATTATCTGTTTAAATTCTGTCATGGAGCCAATGTTAGATTCCAAAACTATCAGTTTCACCATTTTAGTATCTATACCCGTGGTCAACATTTTAGAGGTAGTGGCTATCACAGGATATCGCTCTTCCACATCTGTGAAATTATCAAGCTCTCTTTTACCTACTTCGTCATCACCGGTAATCTTCACAACGTAATATTGGTTCTCTGCTACCAAATCGGCGTTTTCATTAATAAGAGCCATTCGCATGCGGTTAGCATGGTCTATATCTGTACAGAAAACAATGGTTTTAGCAAAGGGGTCAAAAGACCTCAAAAAGGTGGTGATTCGTTTGGCTATGAGTTGCGTTCTATCGTCAATAACCAATGTACGGTCATAGTCTTTTAAATTATAAATACGGTCTTCTATTTCGTTACCATATTTATCTCTTAGGCCTTTAGTAGGTCGCCATCCTTCATCTACAGTAGTACTAATTCTAATAACCTTATAAGGAGCCAAAAAACCATCTCCTATGCCTTGCTTTAAAGAGTAAGTATAGACAGGTTCACCAAAATAACTGATATTCGAAACGTCTTTGGTTTCTTTTGGAGTGGCTGTAAGTCCAATTTGCGTAGCATTGCCAAAATAATCCAATATCTCACGCCAAGCCGAAGCCTCGGAAGCACTTCCTCTGTGGCACTCGTCTATCACTATCAGGTCAAAGAAGTCTCTGCTAAACTCTTTATAGGCATTCTGGGCTTCTTCTGTACCAGTTAATCCTTGATATAAAGCGAAATAGATTTGATAAGACTTGTCAATCTTTCTATTCTTAATAATATGCATGATATCATTCCCAAAAGGAGAGAAATCACCATTTTTAGTCTGGGTCAATAAGGCATTTCTATCGGCCAAAAAGAGAATTCTTTTCTTAATGCCAGATTTCCATAGTCGCCAAATGATATTGAAAGCTGTATAAGTCTTTCCAGTGCCTGTGGCCATTACTAGCAAGATTCTTTGCTGTTCTTTGGCAATAGCTTCAACTGTTCTATTGACAGCGTTTTGCTGATAGTACCTGGGCGACATGCCGCTATCATCCACAAAATAGTCTTGCTCCACTATTTTCCGAACGGGTGCTTCGGCCAAACCCTTGTATTTTATATACTTTTCCCAAAGCTCAGAAGGCGAAGGGAATTCATCTAGGCTTATTTCCTTTTCGATAACACCTTCGGGCAATGTTTTATCATGAAAAACAAAGGAGTCGCCATTGCTAGTAAAGACAAAAGGTACTTGAAGAATATCGGCATATTCTAAGGCCTGCTGCATACCTGCACCTACAGGCTTATTGTTGTCTTTAGCTTCAATAACCGCAATTGGATTGTTAGGCTTATGAAAAAGTAGATAATCTGTTCTTTTACGCTTACCTCGCGTACTAAGCTTTCCCTGAACAATAACCCGCCCATCGGTGAAGAAGTACTCTTCTCTTACCTGCCGCATCATATCCCATCCAGCTTTCTGAATAGCAGGATTTATAAACTTGGTGCAGATGTCTCTTTCAGTTAGGGATTTCTTGTTCATGGATATACTTTCTTGGCTTTGTCAAAAATAGGATTTATCTCATTATAATGTAGCTAATAACTAATTTCTATTTCGGAGCTATTTTCAACCATAAGTCCCTTTTCCTTACTGCCATTAACCTTCTTGGTTTTACCAACACCTAAGCTCTGCAGGTACTCGTTTACATCCTTCCAAAAAAGTCCTAGGAAAAATGCACAAAATACGAGTAAAAGAACCCCAATAAAACCCCAGAAAGAATTGGCCTGCTCTTTCTTCAAGTTTGATTCCGGCTGATCTGACCATACACTGTAAAGGTTCTGCCTAATTGGATATGAGTCCTTTAAATTTTGAAAACTCAGAGCATTATTATTCATTTTTATCATTATTTTTTGGTGGAATAATCTGGTATAAATCTTCTCCGATTTCCCTTAGCTTCCAATCATCAAATTCAAATAGTCCGTCAGTCCGGTTATAATTAGTAAAAGCCGGATTTACTCCATTCAGAATAAATACATCACTCTTTAAACCTATACCGCCATAACGTTTATACAGGCCTTGAAGCTTCTTAGCATTATTCATTATAGTTCGCATGGTGGTCAGAGCATTCTCATGCTTTTTCCTGTAAATAGCATTGTTGTACTCATTCTTGCACCGCTGAGTACAGTAGATCTGATTTCCACGACCATATATGGTCTGCCTACATGTTCTACATGTTAAGTCTTTCATTGTGTGTTCTATTAAATGTGTGAACGAAACGGATTTAAATCGTTTTAAAGCGATTCAAATCCGTTTCTTTTTAAGAATTATTGGCGAAACATGGACGAAACAAAACCGAAACAAAGTGAATTGTTTCGCTGTTTCGTCCAAAGGTTAATCTTACCAATTCTTTTTTGTGATACGTTCACCCCGTCTACCTTCAAGCAACCAAGACTCAAGCTCCGCTTTCTTAAAATAGAGTTTACCAAACTTCCTATAATGTGGAATGGAAGAATTCGAGCAGTATTGATATACCGTTTGCTTTGCTTTCTTTACAAAAAGAGCCGTTTGTTCAATATCAAGCCATTCAACATCTTCGCTCTTCTCTGAATGACTACTTAAGTTCATTTCTTGCTGAACTATTTGACGAATCTCCGTCAGCAGGTCGTCTAGTTCGACCCCGTTTAAAATTAAAGATTTCATTGTGTGTGTGTGTTTTTTTTTTGTGTGTGTGTGTGTGAATTTGAATAATTTCTAGAGTCTCTACATAGGCTTATTGATTTTAGTCTGAATTAAATTGAAAATTCCTTCCATGATATGCTTTACGTTCTCGTCATCATTATACTTCTTATGAAGTGATTTGATAAATCGCTTATCTAAATGATATACATCAAGCCAATCAACGATGCGAGGCTGCTTTCCGCCCAAAGGGTAAACGTCAATCCAATCACCCAAATAATCTAGGAAAACATCGGTACCCTCAAAAGCGTTACCAGACTCTTCTGGCATTAGCTTCTCTATAGCATTCATCAAAACATAAAGTGGATAGTCTTCTGAGTAAACACCAACATTAATAACTTGAGCAAATTCATTGTCAATAGTTTTGAGATTTCTGGATACAGCATCTCTTATGCTTTGATCTATAACACCCAAGATATGCATTTGAGCCAGCTCATACTTGGCCTTAATTCCTGTCATATCAAAGGGCACTGTAAAAAGCTGTGTAAGCATACCCATTAATGCTCTTATATCTTCGGTTTCCGTTTCTATTATCTTCTTAACTTTTGGCTCTTCTAAATGAGCATAGACACCCTTACTAAAGCTGCGTAGCATGGTATTCTTCCTCATATAAGTTAACCTATAATAAAGAGGAAATAAATTACCATTGGACCCTCCAGCGATATTGGTATTTAAGAATGGATGTATTGTAAGCTTGTGTGATTTCATGCCACAAATATATAATGTTATTATTTAACAAGTAGATAATAACATATAAATTTTCATAAGTTTAGGAAATTAATTTAACGAAAACAGTAGCGAAATGATGAAAGTACAGGGAGGAGTCGGTGGATTTGTATTGCAACTTGTTCTGCAACCTGCCCAAAAAGCAAAAAGGCGTATAAACAAAAAGACTCCACAATCTATTGATTATGAAGTCTTTATAACTGAGCCTCTTATCGGGATCGAACCAATGACCTACTGATTACAAGTCAGTTGCTCTACCAGCTGAGCTAAAGAGGCCTCTGTTTTTAAAGGAAGTTTAGAGATAAAATCTTTTCGTTTCCGTTAAAGTGATGCAAAAGTAATAGCGACAACTTTCTCCTGCAAGCTTTCAGTTGAAAATTTTTCAACTTTTTCAATAATTTGAAGCCTCTCTAATCAGCTTCAATTTCTCTTTGATTTTATCAGCCTCATTTTCAGCTTTTTCTATCTTCATTTGATATTCAGCCTTAATTTTATCAGCTCCTTTAGATCTTCCGAAAAATTCAATATTCGTTTTCAATTGATTTATTTCATCTTCAAAAGATTTCAGCTTACGACTCAAATCATTATCCTGACGTTCCAGAGCTCTCGGGTTCCCCCCAGTTTTCATGGTGACCTCCACTTCATTTTTAAGCATGAGCTTGTCTTTCTCATCCTTATCTATTTCTGTAGAACTTTTAACATACTCGTTAATGACATTCACAAACCTATTCTGAATTTTGTCCATATCTTTTCTTGGCACAAAACCCAGGTCATTATATTTCTTCTTGTAATCAGCAAGCTTAGAAAGGTCTGTCTTCTTATCTTTAATCTCCCCTTCTATGAGGGCACAAAGCTCTTCTTTAGCCTTAAGGTTAGCCAAGTACTCTTTATCCTTTTCGCTACCTTCACTCCTCTTTAAATCAAAGAAAGCATCGCAAGCAGATTTAAAACGCTTGTAAATGGAATCCTTAAATTTCTGAGGCACATGACCATAATTTTTCCACTCTTTCTGCAAATTGATAACTAAGTTGGTGTTGTCAGCAGAAACATCACCTGCTTCCACCAATTCTTCTACTTGTTTGCATAAGCCTTCTTTGGCTGTAAGGTTTACTTTACGCTCTGCTTCTAGTTTATTAAAGAAGGCCGACTTAGCCCTAAAGAAGTCTTTTAATAGCTTCCAGAAAAGCTTGCTCGTGTCTTTAGCCTTATCTCTTGGCATAGGACCCTTAAGCTTATTCCATTGCTCTTGAAGCTCCTGAACCTCTTTCGTTTTGGCGTTCCAATCGTTTATTCTACCACTTTCAAAATTGGCATAAGGCTTAAGCTTTTCTAGCAATGAAGACTTGGCCGCAAAAACCTCCTCCATCAGGTGCTGGTTCTCTTCGTTTTGCCCTCTTCTTTTATCGTATATAATATCAAAGGCAGCCTTCATCCGCTCCCATAAAGCCTCTTGCTCCTTTCTTGTTCCTGGGCCAGTATGCTTATATTCGTTCAAATACTCATTCGCCTTTTTAAGCAAGCTTCCGGTAAGCTCTTGGTCTTTAAGACTTGCAGCTATCTCCTCTATCTTAACCACATATTCTTCTCTTATTTCTAAGTTCTTTTTGCGGTCAAGCTCCTTTAATTCATTTTGAATACTTCTTATATCAAAATACCTGTCTAAAAGGGCATTATAGCCAGACCATAAAGTACCATTATGAGGAGAATTAACATTTCCGGCATCACGCCATGCGTTTTGCACTCTTTTAAAAGCCTCCCAGTTTTCTTTTGAACCACCTTTTTCTTCCTCTTCTACTATCTCTCTTAACTGCTGAAGCAAATTGGTTTTTCTTTCAAAATAATCTTCTTTAAGAGCATCCATATTTCTATAGAAGGCATTTCTAGCATCTCTTATCTGAATCATTATAGATTCAAATCTTAAGTCATAGTTGCTATTTTTAAACGCAAAACCCTCGTCGGAACCATTTTTCTTAACAAATTTAGCTTTAGCCTCATCTATTTCTGCACCATGGATTTCGTCATAAGCAGTACGAATCTCTTTATATACCGAATCAATGTTTCTTACGTCGTTAATTTTGACCCCACTTTTCGAAATTGCATCTAGCATTTTCTCTGCTAATTCTACAAAGTCTTTCTTTTCAAACTTCTCAACGTCAATATCATCCGAACTAAAATGCTCCGCTTCGTCGTCTTCAATTTCCTCAATATCAACTTCCGTTTTATTTTCAGAAACTGATTCTTTGGTTTCAGACACCTCTTCAGTTTTTTCTGGGACTTCCGCCACTATTTCTTCAGCAACTGATTCTTCCTCCACTACATCTTCAACAACTGCTTCTTTTTCCTCTACATCTTCAGCAACCGCTTCTTCTGTAGCTTTTTCTGCATTCACCACCTCCTCTGCCACAGTAACATCTTCCGCAGCGGCGTCTTCTTTCACCTCTTCAGCAGCGACATTTTCAGTCTCCACTACATTTTCAACAGGCTTGTTTTCAGAATTTTCCAAGCCCTTGCTTTCTGCGTTTTCGGCAGCATTCTCTTCGTTCGTATTCATATCTTTTTTGTTTTCTTCCGAAATTTTCACCTCGGCACTCCCTTTTTTATCTGGGGTGTTGTTGTCAGACATCATATTTTCTGGTAAAATGATTCTATATATTTGCGACTGCAATTTATTAATAATACACCAATAAGAAGAAAATGGTTGGAAAGTTGACTAAAGAGAAAGATCTATCGGGCCTACGTGTAAATTACTCCAGAGACGAGCTTTTGGAGCAAAATATTGGTTCTGAGCCTATAACATTGTTTTCAAAATGGATGGAAACTGCCAAACAAGGGGAAATAAAAGAACCCAACGCCATGGTTTTGTCGACCATTAAGGGGAATAAGCCGTCAGCCAGGGTCGTATTATTGAAAGATTTTGATGAAAATGGTTTTGTTTTCTTCACCAATTATCAAAGTCACAAAGGTCAAGAGATGGCCGAAAACCCAAATGCAGCCATCACATTTTTTTGGGATGCCTTAGAACGTCAAATAAGAATAGAAGGTATCATTGAAAGAGTTTCTAGTGGAGAGTCTGACGAGTATTATCATTCAAGACCTAAACTTAGCCAAATAGGTGCATGGGTGAGCAACCAGAGCAGCATTATAGATGGAAGAGAAATCCTAGAAGAGAAGAATGAGAAGTTAATAGAGAAATTTAAAGATCTACCAGTCATTCCTCGACCTCCTCATTGGGGTGGATATATTCTAAAACCCAACTCAATTGAATTTTGGCAAGGACGCCAAAACAGGCTTCACGACAGAATATTATTCTCTAAAAAAGAAAACAGCTGGCAAAGAGATAGATTAAGCCCTTGAGTTTACCTTCTAATATTGTCAAGAATAATGGCAGTAGCCACTCCTGCATTTAAAGATTCCGCTCCTCCAAATGCCGGAATGGTGATTTTATCGGTAACGTATGCCGCTAAACTTTCCGAAATCCCATGAGATTCTGAACCCATTAAGAGAATGCCAGAATCTGGAAAGTCTAACTTATGTATATTACTTCCTTCAAGATAGGCTCCATAAACGGGTAGATTTGAAGTTGATAAATATTTTCCCAAGTCTGTATAAAAACAAGAAACCCGAGTAAAAGACCCCATCGTAGAACTAATCACTTTGGGATTATAAAGTTCCACAGTACTTTCTGAGCAAACAATCTTCTTTATGCCATACCAATCTGCTATCCTTATAATGGTCCCAAGGTTACCTGGGTCACGTAGATCGTCCAAAGCTAAAACCCATTCCCTTTCATCAATATCAAATGGTTTGTTGGGCAAACAATACACCACCGCCACGCCATAATTATTGCTTCTAAACGAAGAAATTTTGTCAATTTCTGCCTCAGAGCAAAAAGAAATTTCAGCATTCGTCACCTTCAATCCTTTACCCTTCTCGGTCAAATAAATCTCCTTAATTTCAAAATCAGACTTTATCAGTTCCTCAATGGACTTTTGCCCCTCTACAAGAAAAACACCTAATTGCTGTCGGTATTTTTTAATATGTAGTGATTGAATGTATTTTTGCTTTTGTTTACTTAGTCCATTCACTTTTTTCCGTAGTAGTTCGTTCTAAATTTTTACTTAATAAGGCTATCTCACCGATTGTAAAAGAGTCGGCATTCGAAAGGTATTGAAAACATTTTTTAAATACATATTGCTCGCACTCTTTTCTAGCTTTTTGCTATCGTGCAGCCATAAAATCCAACTGAAAGAAAATGAGGTTTTATTGGGAGAACAAGACTTTAAAGGCAATTCTAAAATCCACAGCGAAGAACTAGCAACCTTAATACCACTAAACCAAAGACCTAATAACAAACCACTTAACATTCCCTGGTTTCAATTCACACCAAGAGTCTGGTTTTATAATTTCGGACTGAATACTTTCAACACCCAAGCTCAAAAAAACAGACTTGCTAGTTTTCAAAGCAGTCTTCAAGAATATCCAGAAGAATTTACGGCTGATTCGAAAAAAGAAAGAATCAAACAACGCTACCGACGAAAAATCAGAAAAACCGAAGAAAACCTTAACGTACAAAATTCTTGGCTTTGGAGAAACATAGGTGAACCACAAGCAGTTATCAGCAAAGACAAAGCAGAAAGTACCTCAAATATTATTGAAAAATATTTAAAAGATAGAGGTTTTAAAGACGCCGTAGTAAGTTATGAAATGGACAATACACTGACAAAAGACCAAACCAAGCTTACCTATGTGGTCAAAGAAGGAAAAGGTTATGTTGTGGACACCATCTTTTACGAAGTTTTAGACCCCAAACTTGACAGTCTTATCACAGCCAGAAAATCAGAACAACTCATTAAACCTGGCGATTTGTTTGACATTCAAAAAGTGGACGCCGAGAAAAACAGAATTGAGCTTTTAGCAAAACAAAATGGCTATTATAATTTCCTAAACCAATACATCATTCATGAAGCTATAAATGCCAATTATAATCTGGAGGAATTCCGCGAAAAGAAAAGAGGAAATCTGAGGTTTACTGTTATAAATCCTCCTAACCAAGATGAGCATAGAATTTACAGCATTAAGGAGGTCGTCTTTAAGGGCTTTGACCCTTATGCCACCACAGTATCAAATAATGCCGATACCATTTTAGTGAATGAAATCAAGTACATCACGCTGAATAGCAGTATTCCCGAAAAGATATTAGACAAAAAAGTAATTTCAAGACCAGGAAGTATCTATAACATTGATGAGATTTCTGAAACCCAAAGACAGATTGGACTCATCAATCAATTTTCCTTTGCCAGTTCACAAATTAATCCCTTAAGCAAAGATGAGATTAGCCTAGAGTATTTTGCTCCACAGTTGCAAAAATACTCTATAAGCACTGGCCCAGGCTTAAACCATGTTTATAATGGAGGTTCAGGCTTTTTGGGCTTTGGGGTTCCTGTAACCCTTACCGCCAGAAATCTTATTAAAAAATTAGAGATTTTTGAGGCCTCCGGACGTGTTTTTAGAGAAGGTCAACCATCACCTTTAGGAACTACAGATGTTAGCGGAAGCTGGGAAATTGGAACGAATGTGAGCATGACCTTTCCCAATATTACGTTATTAGGGAAAGACATTGAAAGCATTAAATTAAAAAACCCAAGAACGCAATTTGGGGCGGGATTCAACTATTCTGAGCCTTTCTGGGGTAACCGACTAAACTTCAAACTTAATAGCAACTACCGCTGGCAGCCGTCTAGGTATACCACCATGTTTTTATCTTTGCTAGACGCCAACCTCATCAACACCAACTATAACCTTAAAGATGCCGCTGGTTTAAGTTTTTACAACAGCCTCTTGGAACAACAGGCCTTAGGAAACAATCTTAAAACTACGTTTGATCCACAGTTTGTAAGTAGCCTAAACGCCTCCTATGTGTATAATGACCAAAACCTGCAAGAGCCCTACGCCAGCTCAAAGTTCTTACGGGTTTTTGTAGAATCAGGAGGAACGCTTCTTAATTTTTCTAAAGACAAAGACAAAATCAACTTCATTGAGAAGTTACTGCCATTACGACAAGATTTCAACTCGCCAGACACCGTAAGAAAATACTTTAGGTTTGTAAAAATCAACGTCGACTATAGGAGATATGTTAACTTGACTCCTTCCGCCAGTCTTGCCTATCGCTTAAATGTAGGCGTGACAAACCCGTATGGAAACAAGTCAATGCCATACGAGAAAAACTTTTTTGTGGGAGGTAGTAACTCCGTTAGGGCTTGGTCTCCGCGGTCTCTTGGGGTAGGCTCTGCAAAACCTGACACCGCAAGCGGAAATATTATACCACAGACGGGCGACATTCTTCTAGAAGGTAGTATTGAAGTAAGGAAGAAAGTAGCTCGCTTTTTTGGAGATATACAGCTCGCTGGCTTCATAGACTTTGGAAACATCTGGAAATGGCACCAAATAGAAACCGAAGCCAAAAGAGATAAGGCCAACTTTGATTTCAATAGATTCTACAAAGAGATAGCAGTAGGAACAGGCTTTGGTATAAGGTACGACCTCTCCTACTTCCAGTTTAGGTTTGACTGGGGTATAAAAGTCATGGATCCGTCACGAGAAGAAGGCGACCGTTTTGTGTTAGACAACTTCACCCTAAAAAGAGATAGTAGCTACGGTCTAAACTTTAACCTTGGCATCGGTTACCCTTTTTAACTTCAGAATCATAATCCGCATTAAAACAAAGGGAAAGGCTAACTGTATCTAATATTAATCAAATAGCCATATTTTATTTCGCAATTCAAGCACTTACCAGTTTAATGATATTATATAATTGTACAAATTATAGAAAAAATAAGTGTTAGCGAGTTCGTAAGACAGACTTCAAATTCCTTTTCATAAATTAGGCCCTATGAAATCAACCAGAAGAATTTTCCTCGGCCAGCTAGGTCTTGGATTAGCAGCCATTGAAGCCAATAGCCAAATAATCACCCCAAACATACAAAGCTCCGAGGAGGCTTATTGGGAACAACTTCGAAAGTCCTTTCCCTTAACAGATAAGAGAGTTTATTTAAATAACGGCACTTTTGGCCCATCCCCAAAATCAGTAATAGACGCTATAAAAACATCTCTAGACCTTACCAATACCAGTGGAGAATATGGGCATACGGATGAGTATAGAAATGTTTTGGCCGATTTTAGTGGTGTTTCTAAAGAAGAAATAAGTTTAACTCATAATACCACAGAGGGCATAAATATCATTTGTTGGGGACTTGACCTTAAAGCTGATGATGAGGTTATCATTAGCTTACATGAGCATGTTGGAAACGCCCTTCCTTGGCTAAATAGAGCAAAGCTACATGGCATAAAACTAGTAACCTTTAATCCAGCAGCTACAGCGGAAGAAAACATTGAAACTATAAAAAAGCTCATTACTGCCAAAACCAAAGTGATAGCTATTCCTCATATTACCTGTACTACTGGTCAAGTATTTCCGATTAAAGAAATAGCCGAAATGGCCAGAAAGAAAGAGATTTTTACGGCTGTGGATGGAGCTCATGGTACGGGCACTTTTGATATTAACCTAAAAGATTTAGGCTGCGATAGCTACGCTACCAGTTGCCATAAATGGATGCTTGGCCCAAATGGTTCTGGTTTTCTGTATTTAAAGAAAGAGCATTTAGACAAGATACAAGCCATACAAGTAGGGGCTTATTCCGACGACGGATGGGATTTATACACTTCACCGCCGAGTTTTAAAGGATACAATCCAACGGCACATAGATTTGATTATGGTTCCCAAAGTACACCATTATTTGCAGGAGCAGCAGCTTCAGCAGCGTTTCATAGCCATATAGGCAAAGCCAAAATAGAACAAAGGGTTAGATCGTTGTCTCAATATCTTTACGACGGACTTTTCGAGTATTCAGACAAACTAGACATCCTCTCTCCGGCCGAGCCACAATCTAGAATCTGTATGATAACGTTCAAGCCGAAAGAGATGGATTACAAAGAATTCTCAAAACAAGCATCACAGGCTGGTTTTAGAATAAGGGTAGTACCCGAAAGTGGCTTGGATGCCATCAGGATATCTACCCATATCTATAACTCAAAGGCTCAAATAACCGATTTCTTAGAATTCACGAAAAAGGCCCTTACCTCTTAAGCCAATTCCAAACGAATTTTTGGTTTGCTTAAATGCATGGCTTGCTCTGGTTTAAACTGGATAAACCATTTAAAAACCTCCTCTAAAGATCTGGCTTGAAGCGAATAGTAAATAAATTGACCTCTCTTTTTGGCTTTAATAAGGTTAGCTTGTTTTAAAAGATCTAAATGGTGAGATATACTTGGTTTTGAAATGCTAAACTCTTTGGAGATATCGCCAGCTGGCAATTCTCCATCCTTAAGAAGCTCTAGTATGCCTCTACGAGTCTCATCATTCAAGGCTTTGAATGTGGCTGTAATCATTTATTTTTTTTAGGAAAGCGTTAGAAATGTTTAGCCAAATATCGAATTAAATTCTTTTAAAACCAAAACGCTGGATTAGACCGCAAAAGAAAATCAGTAAAGGAGTAGCTAAAGCTTACATCAAAGAAAGCATTATCATTATATTTGCAGCCGTTTAGCTTTCCCTTTTTAAAGAATGCTTATCAAAATCATAAAGGTATGTTTTTGGGAGCATCTAAATTTATTTCTAAAGACTCAGAATGAAGGTTTTAAAATTTGGTGGAACATCAGTAGGTACGGTAGAGAGTATCAATAAGGTTCTTGGGATTATCCAGAAAAATGTATCAGAAGGCAATGAAATAGCTGTTGTATTTTCGGCTATGGGTGGTGTCACGAACCGATTTATTGAAATTGGCAAAATGGCTGCTCTAGAAGATACGGAGTACATGGAACATCTTCATTCTGTAGAGGAAAGACACTTTAACGCTATTAGAAGACTTATAGATGTTAAACAGCAAAGTGCTCTTATAGCCAAAGTAAAAGTCATATTCAATGAAATTGAAGACCTTTTAAGGGGAATTTCGCTCATCAAAGATATTTCTCCTAGAACGATGGATTTGCTGCTTAGCTTTGGAGAGCGTTTATCTACTACCATTATTTCTAGCACATTGATAGAAAAAGGTGTAAAAGCCTCTTTTGTAGACACCAGAGACCTTATCAAGACGGATGATAATTTCAATAATGCTGCCGTAAATTTTGAGTTGACCAATAAGAAAATCCAAGATTATGTGGCAGAAAACGATGGCGTTTTATGTCTTACGGGCTTTATAGGCTCAAATAGCAATGGCGTTACAACCACTTTAGGAAGAGGTGGCTCAGACTATACCGCATCTATTTTTGGAGCGGCATTAAATGCGGAAGTCATTGAAATCTGGACGGACGTCAACGGTATGATGACCGCAGACCCTAGAAAGGTCAAAAACGCCTTCAGTATACCAGATATTTCTTATGCAGAGGCTATGGAGCTTTCGCATTTTGGTGCTAAGGTGATATATCCTCCAAGCCTTACCCCTGCTTTTTTAAAGCAGATTCCTGTAAAAGTATTAAACACTTTTAATGAGACGCACTCGGGTACCACAGTTTCTAAAACAAGTAGAAGTACGCCTTATTCTATTACAGGAATTTCTTCTATTGACGATATCAGCTTGGTAAACTTGGAAGGAAACGGCATGATTGGGGTTGCTGGAATATCGGCGAAAGTCTTTGGCATTCTTGCTGACAATAACATTTCAGTGATATTTATTTCTCAGGCCTCGTCTGAGCATTCCATTTGTTTTGCCATAAACCCTATAGACGCAGACCGTGTTGAAGAATTATTAAATACAGGATTCCAAGCGGAAATAGCCGCAGGAGATATAGATAAAATCAAGGTTCAACCACATCTTTCTATTCTTGCGGTAGTAGGAGAAGGAATGAAATCCAGCTCTGGTACTTCAGGGAAACTATTCTCTGTTTTAGGTCAAAATGGGATTAACGTAGTAGGAATAGCCCAAGGTTCTTCGGAGCTTAATATATCTATTGTCATCAATAGAAAAGATATCAGCAAAGCCTTAAACGCCATCCATGAGCGTTTTTTCGAAATAGATGGATTTACGTTAAACGTTTTCTTGGTTGGTCCTACAGGTCTTATAGGAAAAACACTCTTAAGGCAAATAGAAAGCCAAGCATCTCATTTAAAAGCGAATAAGAACACTAATATTAAAATAGTAGGTCTTATCAACAGCAAAAAAATGATCATCGATGCGGAAGGTCTTAACCTAGAAGACTGGGAAGAAAAACTCAACGAAAATGGCGAGCTTGCTAACCTAAGCGAATTCATTTCTGACGTTAAAGACTTAAACCTTCCAAACACCGTTTTTGTAGACTCTACGGCCAATAAAGATATCGTGCAGCATTATGCCGGCATTTTAGAAAGTAACATTTCTATTATCACGCCAAATAAGGTAGCCAATTCAGGTTCTCAAGCCGACTATAATAAACTGCAAAAAATAGCCAACACCCGTAACGTACAGTTTTTATATGAAACTAACGTGGGTGCTGGATTGCCTATTATCAATACACTTCAAGGCCTCATCAACAGTGGTGATCAAATCAGACAAATTGAAGCCGTTCTTTCGGGTACACTCGCTTATATCTTTAACAATTTTGATGTAGGACGCAAGTTTGTTGATGTGGTAAAAGAGGCGAAAGAAATGGGTTATACGGAGCCAGACCCTAGAGAAGATTTGAGTGGCATGGACGTAGCTAGAAAAATATTGATTTTAGCAAGAGAGTCTGGCTTAGAACTAGAGCCTGAAGATGTTCAACTGAGCCCTTTATTAAACGACGCCTGCATGAACGCTCCATCTGTTGAAGCTTTCTATGAAGCTTTAGATAAGGATAACGACAGATTTGAAGCCCTTATTAATGAGGCTAAAAGTGCTGGCACTGTGCTTAGATATATTGCTAAACTAAAAGATGGTAAAGCTTCCATCTCTCTGGAAGTAGTTGGTAAAGACCATCCATTTTACAACTTGGCGGGTTCTGAAAATATCATCAGTTTCACCACGGAAAGGTACAAGACTAATCCTTTGGTAGTAAAAGGACCTGGAGCAGGTGCGGAAGTCACGGCCATGGGTGTTTTTGCTGATATCATCAGCTTGGCTTCTTCTTTAAATTAAAACAAGTTTTTCAATAGGTCTAAATAGCTTTCAAAGTGCGAGATAGTATCAAAATATTTGCCCCAGCTACCGTAGCTAATGTTTCATGCGGTTTTGATATTTTCGGCCTTGCTGTAGATTATCCTGGAGACGAAGTCATTATATCCAAAAGAAATGACGATAAGATTATTATCACAGAAATTACAGGAGATGAAGGTAAACTAACCTATAATCCTGAAAAGAATACAGTAACAGTTCCCATACTTAGGTATTTAGATAAACTTCAAACTAAAGTCGGTTTTGACATTATTTTGAATAAAAAAATGCCCTTAGGGAGTGGCTTAGGCAGTAGCTCTGCGAGCTCCGTTGCAGGAGTTTTTGCAGTCAATGAGTTGCTTGGCAAACCTATGTCTATCAACGACTTACTACCCTTCAGTATGGAAGGAGAAAGAGTGGCATGTGGTGCTGCTCATGCCGACAATGTGGCTCCTGCTCTACTTGGAGGTTTTGTCATCATAAGAAGCTACGAACCATTAGATTTCGTAAAAATAAATACGCCTGACGAACTCTTTGTTTCTATAGTCCATCCAGACTTAGAGGTTAACACCAAGGATGCCAGGATTATTTTAAGGCAAGAGGCCATCTTAAAGAAAATTATAGCACAAACTGGAAATGTAGCTGGAATGATAGTGGGACTTATGAGCTCCGATTATGGCCTTATTGGACGTTCCATGACCGACCATTTGGTGGAACCCCATCGCTCCATTTTAATTCCATATTTTAACGAGGTAAAACAGACGGCGATAGAAACAGGTGCCCTTGGAGCTAGTATCTCAGGTGCTGGACCTTCTATTTTTGCTTTTAGCCAAGGCAAAGAAATGGCAGACAAAGTGGGATTAGCTATGAAATCTGTTTTTGAAAATGCTGGCATCAAGACCAACCTTTTTGTGTCTGGTGTAAACCAAAATGGCCCTAAAATCTTAGACTAAAACCTACTATCATGTTGTACAGACCTGCTACTTTAGAAGAATATGAAGAAATAGCGGAACTGCACGCCAAAAGCTGGTCTGTTTTTTACAGAAACATTTTTTCTGATGTTTTTCTAGATCATGAAGTCATAGCAGAAAGAAAATCTGTTTGGATGCAAAGAGCTAAAGAAATTGAAAAAAACAGACAGGTCATTGTGGCCATTGAAAATCAGCATATCGTTGGTTTTTCCTGTATATACTTGCATCATAAATCTGGTTTTGGTGCATTGGTAGATAATCTCCACGTACTTCAAGAACATCAAGGAAAAGGCATTGGACTAAGCTTACTTCAACAATCATTTGATTGGATAAAAGAAAATGAACCTCAACAAGATATGTTTCTTTCTGTTTTAAAAGATAATATCAAGTCTAAGGATTTTTACTATCGTTTTGGTGGTAACTTTCAAGAAGCCTATACCGAAAAAGCTCAAGACGGTCACCTGGTAGACGTAGAGCGTATAAGTTGGAATAGCAGACCAAAATTCAACCCTAAATGAAAAAAATAACACTTTTACTTCTTGTCATCCTTACGGTCCAAACCGCCTTTACTCAAAATAAACCCTTTAAATTGGCGGTGGCTGGATTAACCCACGACCACGTCAACTGGGTACTTCGAAACGCTACAAATGGCGATTATGAACTGGTAGGTATAGCGGAACCAAATAGAGAATTGGCTCAAAAGTATGCCAAAAGATATGGATTCTCCATGGATTTGGTTTATCCCGACCTAACCACCATGCTAGCTCAAACAAAGCCCGAGGCTGTTTGTGCCTTCAATAGTATTAAGGAGCATTTAGAAGTAGTTGAAATTTGTGCTCCAAAAGGCATTCATGTGATGGTAGAAAAACCATTGGCGGTAAGCTTATCCGATGCTAGAAAAATGGAAAAGCTAGCCCTAGAAAACAATATTTTCCTTATTACCAATTATGAAACCACTTGGTATCCATCTAATCATAAAATCAAGGAAATCCTTGAAACAGAGAGCGACACTTATGGAGATATTAGAAAAATAGTTATCCATGATGGGCATCAAGGTCCAAAGGAAATTGGAGTTAGTCCTGAATTTTTCAGTTGGTTAACAGACCCAGCGTTTAACGGAGCTGGAGCTTTGGTAGATTTCGGATGTTACGGTGCCAATTTATCCACTTGGCTACATGATGGCGAAAAACCGACAGCTGTAACCGCCGTTACCCAACAAATAAAGCCTAGCATTTATCCAAAAGTAGACGATGAAGCCACGGTTATACTGAGCTACCCACATTCGCAAAGTATTATACAAGCCAGCTGGAATTGGAGTTTTAGCAGAAAAGATATGGAGGTTTACACCCAAAAGGGTTTCCTAAATGCTCTGAATAAATCTGATTTAAATGTAAAGCCAAGTTCTTCTGCCAAAACAGAAACCCTAAAAGTGGATGAGAGACCCGCATCTCTTAGTGACCCTTTTAGATATTTAAAAGGGGTGATAAGAGGAGAAATAAAGCTAGATTCAAAAGATTTATCCTCCTTAGAAAACAATATGGTAGTTATGGAGATACTTCAGGCGGCCATGATTTCTGCTAAGGAAGGAAGAACCGTTTTAATCTCAGCGTTGGAGAAATAGCTTATTTATTAATCCACTTCATTAATTTACCAGAAACCCAGACAGAGCCAGCTCCAATAACCGCTCCTACCAGTACATCTGACGGATAATGCTCCCCAGAGCGAATTCTAGCGTATCCTACCGCAGTAGCATAACCGTATGCCGGAACGGCCACATACCATTTTGGAAATGCACTTACCAAAGAAGTAGCTGAAGAAAAAGCCACCGCTGTACTACCAGACGGCATGGAATAAGAATCCTTTCTTTGTATGGGCGTAATAGCTGCTAGTGATACAAAAGGGCGGTCACGCTTGATAGACTTTTTCATGATATATCCTATACCATAAGTGCCTAATACCGCTACCGCCGACTGTACACCTTGTATTTTAAGAGACTTATTTTGAGACAATAAACCTATAGCTAGCAGAGAAACAGGCGTACCTATAGCCACATAATCGGCAGATTGGCTTAAGCCCAAATAGAAATCGTCCTTATTGACATTCCTATCTTGATTCCAATTGCTTACTATCCTGCTGTCTAAGTTTTGAGCATAGGATGAAAACCCTACACAAAGCAGAAAAAAAGACAGCAAAACTCCTTTCATCATATTAAAGAAAACCTTCTTTTTTCATAGCCGCTTCCAGCAACACGCCTAAACCAGAGGAAGCTTGTACTAAAGGAAGTCTTACCCTAGCATGAGAAATTCCTCTTATTTCACAGACCTTCTTAATCCCAACAGGATTAGATTCTCTATACAAAAGGTCATCAAATACATGAAAACGTCTTTGTAAGATGGCAGCACTCTTAAAGTCGCCATTTAAAGCAGCCCAAGTCATTTCATGAAACTCCTTTGGAAAGCCATTAGCAATCACAGAAATAACACCTTGGTAGCCCAAGGAAACTTGAGGAGTTACTAGATTGTCATCGCCAGATAATAAAAGAAAATCTGACGGTAACCTTTTACTTAAATCGATGGCTTGATCTATGGAAGTAGAAGCATCTTTTAAGGCTATAATATTTGCGTGAGCAGAAAGGGCAATGGTGGTATCTACACCTATGGCCGTCACCGTTCTTCCCGGTACATTATACAAAATCACAGGCACAGGAGACGCGTCTGCTATGGCCGTAAAATGAGCAATTATACCCGCCTGAGAAGGTTTATTATAATATGGACAAACTGAAAGAATGGCTGCAACACCATCAAAATCAGTTGTGGAAATATTTTCTAGTACTTGAGCAGTATTATTACCCCCAAGACCAAAAACGATAGGTAAGTTTTTAGGATTATTCTGCTTCGCAAAATCCAATAAGGCCGCTTTTTCCTTTAAAGTAGTGGTAGCAGACTCGCCGGTGGTGCCATTCACCACCAAATAATCACAGCCTTCTACTGAAATATATTTTATCAATTTTGACAAAGCGTCAAAATCAATGCTTAAATCTTCTTTGAATGGAGTTATTAGGGCTGCTCCTACACCTCTTAAACTTGTACTCATAATATTGCCTTAAATCAGGCTGCAAAAATACGTCAATATTATACAATTAGAAAGGCAAAGAATATTAATACTTAATTACAGCCTCCTATTTGGGCTTTAAAAACAGCAGGATTTGCCACCGTTGAAATGGCACTAAACCCAGGTTTTAATTCTACTCGCTTACCCGCATCATAGGTTATATTCCCTCCTGTAATATCATTTGTGGCAGATATAAGTCCCGTTCCAGTGGTGTTACTCGTTTGAAAAGTTTGCGTACCACTGCTAAAATCATTCGTGGTGGAAACGTGGGTAATTTCATTTAAACAATTATTAGAAGAAGCCATTGTTATCAAATAGTCTTCAATTTCACCAAATCCTTCCGAACCAGCTTCGGTTGCACATGGATCTACAACAGCGAAGGCATATTGAAGTTTAACCCGCATTCTTAAGGAGCCCACTTTTGCATCAGCAGGAACCATAAATGTGTTAGACTGTATGCCGGTTTGATTTGGTGCAAAAGCAATTATTTCTTCTCCAGCTTCAAATACAAAATCTCTATCAAAATCTATCCAAACTTTAATTGCCTCCGCATAGCCCGTATTTTTACTTATGTTAAACGTATAAGTTTCTCCTTGAGTCAAAACAGGTGTTGAGGCTGTATAATAAGTAAAGCCTGAATTCGTACATAATGAAGATTGATTTAATAAAGTATTCGCTCCTGACATTATTGTAACATTGCTTATGTAATCCCCATACGAACAGTTTAGACTTAAAGCACAATAGCTAAGCACAGTTACATCAACCTGGACCTTTGGACTTTCACAAACATCTAAGCAAGATGCATAATAACTTGTGTTACTTTGAAGTGCGGGTGTTTGATATGAAGCCCCAGTTCCTAGAGTAGAAGAAGAAATGGCAGTTTGGTACCATTGCACTGATCCAGTACAACCAGTCGCGGTTAGTGTTGCCATTTCCCCTACTTCTATTGTCACCCCATTCACTGTTGGGTTAGCTGGAATATTTGGACAAGCGTTTATTGTCACTGTTTTACTATTTGTACTTAGAACAGCACATAAGGATGAATTAGAAATGGCCGTTTGAATTTCGCTTAAAGAACTCCCAATGTATGGGTTTAAATCTAGCCCTCCGGCATAAGAAAGACCATATACTTCGTAATTACCTGCAGCATACGTTCTTAAATCAGGACCCTCCGAAAATCCTGTAACCATACTCGATACGGTATTATAAATCATATAGGTGTAGGCATATGAGGAGCCAGAGGCAGGAACTTCAGAATAGACGGTTCCGCCCGTGACAGTTACGCTATAAGCTACAGGAAGCGTTGGAAAATTAGTATCAAAACTAGAAGCCACTAAATAATAGGTACCCGGTGTTAAGCTTTGACTCATACTATTACCTAGGCTTACACCACCACTACCAGAGGGTCTAGTGGCTGTAGAGGCTAACCAATTACTGCAGACGCTAGACGTATTATAAAGTGCACTATATAAATTCAATAAAAGTCCAAAAGGACTGGTAAGATTAAAAGTATAAGTGGCTGAGGTAGTCACAACAAAAGAATACACATCATAATAATTGCTATTACTAGGCCCGCTACACGTTCCACCTGCATCATCAAAGGATAGATTGGAACCCGGATCCGTAGTTTCTATTGAACCTGCAAAACTAGAAATACCTCCACCTATGGCACTTAAATTAAAATTAAGATTAGCTGAACCTGCATTTTCCGAAGCAGCTGCAACATTTGTCAATGATGATGTTTCTGGCGTGCAAGAGCCACTTGAAATGGTTATACTTCCATTATTAATATCAAAGAATATATTCCCTACGGCTTCTATTTTAACTCTTACTTGGCTAGATGGGGTATTTGGAACTGTAATGGTTTCTGTGCCATCGTTCAATGTATTGCTTACAAGCGATGTAAAAGTAGTGCCGCCATTTGTGCTAATTAATATATTGACATTGCTACAATTAATGGGAGCTGCGTCTGTTCCATTCACATCCCATGTAATGGCTTTAGACTCACCAACGAACCATAAAGTTGGCACGTTTTGAGATGATATTTGAAATGGCCCAGAATTATCTACGGTAATAATCTTCAAGTCTGAATCAACTCCTCCGCCTCCAACTTTGTTATCTCTAACCGTCAAACGGAAATTCATAGTTCTAGCTACTTGGGGCAAAGCCTCCCCTTCATTGTCCGCAGGTGCATTGGCATTATTCAATATGAAATTCATAGCAGGAAAAGTTCTGCTTGATGATGAGCTAATTCTACTTCTAAAGAGTGGAGCTGTGGTGCTATTCACGGCGGAGTATGCTCCAACTCCATTAATGGTGCCTAATGCTCCCTTATCATTTGGTGCTGCCACGTCAATTTGGCTCCAGTTATAAGTTAATACATCCGATGCATCAGCATCTGTGGCCGAACCCATAAGAATGAAAGGTGTACCTTTGGGAATAGTAGCAGCCGATCCTACGGAAACTATAGGAGCATTATTCCCAGTCGACACAGATGTAAAACAATTGGAAATACCAGTCATTTTAGTAAACATTTGATCCAAGCTCTTAGCGTGAAAATAAGTCTCATTTCTTGGGTTAGTCAAGACATAACTAGACAATGAACCGCTCGTGTTATTTGAACAGTTTCCGCCATATCCCATCAGTGTAGTACCACTTCCTGGCTCTACAGCCGCTTGACTATTCCATCCACCCGTACAAAAAGTAGGCGATGAATCAGAACCACCAGTAGCATTATACGTATGCCCCATGCCAAACTGATGACCAACTTCGTGAGCGAATAAACCAACCGTGTTTCCTAATGCAGTGGAAATACCAAATTCTGTCCAACCCACTGATTTTGAAGTATTATCGCAGGGTGAGCCTCCTCCTGAGCCTCTTGAGCCTCCATTTGCTTTATATATATTGAAGGTGTGCCCCATATCATATTCCGAATATAAAATTGTCCCATTGGCATTCATGCTATTGAAACCTGTTTGTGCATCGCCTGCATTTCCAAAAGAAGTATTAACAGGAAACGGATCCGTGGCTCCATCTGTAAATATGAGCGTTAAATCAGTAGTTTTAGAGACTAGCTCAAAAGACACCGAGGCTTCCAGGTTAAATATCAAATTTGTAGCGTTTAAGATGGCCACAATTTTATCCCTCGCGGCAGTTTGGGTACCCAATGAATCCGTCATTTCGCCCGTGGCGGCACCCGCAAATCTATATTTTCTTAATTGAGTCCCAATCGGAAACAAACCCGTACTTAATACTTTACCATTCCGTTTTACTAGCTTACTTTCGTCAAAGTCCGCCGTTCCACAGTTGCCCAATCCGCTATCATTCATATTATAAATAGTGTATCGTCCTTCTTTCTGGTCAATTGCTTCAATTAGGTAATACCCATTTTCATATTGCATAATCCCAGTTAATGCACTTGGGGTAATAGCCAATCTTATTTTTGCTAACCCATCAAGCGAAACACCTTCAATAGTTTGAATATTTGAAGGCTGATTCTCCATTATGTTTGAAGTTTTCAGATTAAATACCTGAAAGGCCCCATCTGGCATAGGAAGATTTAAAATAAAATCAGCAGACCCTTTTTCATCATTTATTGTATTCTTGATGCTATTAAGATTCAATTTTATTTCTACACCTAAATTAGGGATTTGAGCATGGAGTTGAAAAGAGATTAAAATACAGAATCCAAAAACTAAATGTTTGGAATTATTCATAGTGGCTAATATTCAGAAAGGGTTTAGCGACAAAACTACCTCTAAATAAGTACAAATAGTTAAACCTTTTTCCTATCGTTGAAATATAGCCTCAAACTCATCTTCAGAAATCATTGTGACACCTAATTTTTCTGCCTTAGCCAACTTGGAAGGACCTGCGGCTTCGCCTACAATAAGATAGGTTAGTTTCTTAGAAACACCGCTAACAAGTTTACCTCCGTTGGCTTCTATTTTTTGCTCAATTTCTGCCCGGCTATAATTCTTAAAAGTTCCTGTATAGAGCAGTATCATGCCATCTAAAGCATTCCCCTCCAGCTCTGAGACCATATTTTCGGCTTCAAACTTTAAGCCAGCAGCTTTTAATTTTTCAATGAAAGTCCTGCTTTCTACGTCTGAAAAATAAGCTATGATGCTTTCTGCCACCTTCTCTCCCACGTCTGGAACATTTAACAGTTCTTCCAAAGAAGCGGCTTCTAGGGCCTCTATAGTTTTAAAATAATCTGCGAGTTTTTCGGCCGTAGTTTGTCCTACAAATCTTATCCCTATTCCAAAAAGCACTTTGGAAAAAGGTTGTTTTTTAGATGCTTCTACGCCTTTTAGAATGTTTTCTACCGTCTTTTCTTTAAAGGAAACTTTTCTTTCTTTACCCGTAAGGTCGTCTACATGAATTTTCTCTAGTCCTAAAATTTGTTCATACTTGAGATGATACAAATCCGCAGCGTCATTTAGTAAACCACTGTCCATTAAAATCTCAATCTTCCCTTCCCCTAAACTATCTATATCCAAGGCTTTCCTTTGAATAAAGTGCTCTATTCTACCTTTTACTTGAGGTGGGCAGGCCTTTTCATTAGGGCAGTAGTAAGCCGCTTCTCCCTCCGTTCTTATTAGCTCAGTACCACAAGCTGGACAATTCTTTATAAACGTTATCTTGGGTTTGAATAAATCTGCATTGGGTTTTGAAATATCCACTCCAGTGATTTTTGGAATAATTTCCCCCGCCTTTTCTACAAAAACATAGTCTCCTATGCATATTCCAAGCCTTTCTATTTCATCTGCATTATGTAAGGTAGCTCTTCTAACCGTGGTCATAGAAAGCTCCACAGGCTGCAACTCCGCCACGGGTGTAACGGCACCTGTTCTACCCACTTGATAAGTAACACCCCTCAATAATGTAGATTTTGATTCCGCTTTATATTTATAGGCAATTGCCCATCTAGGGCTTTTAGCAGTAAAGCCCAATTCTTCCCGCTGAGCGTAAGAATTAATCTTGATAACAATCCCATCTGTGGCACAGGCAAGCGTATGTCTTTTGTCTGACCACTCCTTAATATAGGCTATAGCCTCATGAATATCAGCAACCTTTTGCCATGAATCTGAGACATTAAACCCTGCCTTTTTCATGGCGATTAAACTCTCCTCATGTGTTTTAAAGCTATCGTTATCACTCAAATATTGATAAAGATAACAGTCCAGGTTCCGAGATGCCACCACGGCAGAATCCTGCATTTTAAAAGTCCCAGCGGCAGAGTTCCTAGGGTTTGCCAACGCTTTTTTGCCTTCGGCAATCAAGTCCTCATTGATTCTCTCAAACTCAGAATTGGGCATAAAACCCTCTCCACGAACCTCAAAACTTCCCTTGTTTTGAAAATCGCCTATATATAAAGGTAGCGTTTTAAGTGTTTTTACGTTGGTAGTGATATTGTCTCCCTGCGTGCCATCTCCGCGTGTCACAGCCTTGGTCATTAAACCATTTTCATAGGAAACAGACAGAGATATTCCGTCAAATTTAATTTCACAGATAAACTCGTAAGGTTCTTCTGCTAAGACCTTTTTAATTCTTTCGTCCCACTCTAAAAGCTCTTGCTCATTATAAGTGTTAGAAAGGGAAAGCATTGGGTATTTATGAGAAACAGCCTCAAATTCCTTAGTGATGGTACCTCCCACCCTATGTGTAGGAGAGTCTAAGCGTTTTAATTCGGGATTTTCCTGCTCTAGTATTTCGAGCTCCTTCAGCAGTTTGTCAAACTCAAAATCAGTGATTTCGGATTCCGCCTCTTGATAATACTTTAAATTGTAGTAGTTGAGTTGTTCAGTCAGCTCGTTGATTCTGTCTAAGGCGTTCATTCTAGAAAGATTGTTTCTCAGCAAATTTCATCAAATGAAAGCAAATTCAAAAGAAGTAAATGTTCGAAATGAATCTTTGGGCTATTGTATAGATTAAGAAGTATAAAATTTACACGAAACTCCTCAAAACGGCTTCTCTTCTTCTTCGGCTAACTTTAAATCTTTCGCCAGAGTTTAACACGACGTAAATCTCATGTTCTTGATTTAAAACAGACTTCACATGTCTTTTATTTACCAAAACACCCTTTCTAGGAATGATAAATGAGCTGTTTTCATTCAACTTTTCAGAATAATGCTTCAAGGTAAATGCGGATAAAAAGTTTTTTTCCTCTTTTAAAAAAACCTTGGTATAGTTTCCAAATTCACTTTTGAAATGTGTGATGCTCTCAAAAGGAACCGTTTTCTTACCGTAGTCAAAAATAATTGCGTTTGTGGTTAAAGTTGAAGTTTTCATGGCCAAGTCAATTTATATTATTAAAAGTTTCCATTAAAAATTTAGCGAGCTGACAGATTTAAGCGAGACAGTCAAGGCTATAAAGTCCCTCGTTTAGCGAACAAATCTTTCAAAACGAGCTTTCTATGATTCAAACTTAGAAAACAGATTAACAGCAAATGGCTTTAATGTACGGTTGGTAGGTTTTTCTAAATATTTGGTAAAAGGCTGTTCCTACACAGATAATTTACCATTTGTATCCGCTAAAAAAGGCTAAGATTACATGCATATCAATAAAATCTTTTAGTTCTATGTAAATTGCCGCCTCTTCTTAAGTCCATTTCTTATCTTTGTAAAAAAGAAAAAAAACATGCCTATCATAGCCCCTTCTTTATTAGCATCCGATTTTGCCAACCTTCAAAGAGACATTGAAATGGTTAATGCTTCTGAGGCGGATTGGTTTCATATTGATGTCATGGATGGTGTTTTTGTACCAAATATCTCTTTTGGTATGCCGGTGATTCAAGCCATAAAAAAGCATGCAAAAAAGACCATGGATGTACATTTGATGATAGTGCAGCCTGAAAGGTACATTGAGACTTTTGCCGAAATAGGGGCAGATATTATTACGGTTCACCATGAGGCCTGTACACATCTTCATAGAACATTGGCTCAAATTAAAGAGGCAGGCTGTAAGGCAGGTGTCGTTTTAAACCCTGCTACGCCAGTTTCGGTTTTGGAAGACATCTTAGTCGACTGCGATATGGTGCTGCTTATGTCTGTTAACCCAGGTTATGGCGGTCAGAAGTTTATCTATAAAACCATTGACAAAGTCAAAAAATTAAAAGCCATGATTCAAGAGCAAGGTTTGAATACCTTGATTGAAATAGATGGTGGTGTGAACCTAGAAACGGGGAAATTATTAGTGGACGCCGGTGCAGATGCCATGGTGGCAGGGAGTTTTGTTTTTAGCAATGAAGACCCAATGGCAACTATCGCCCAATTAAAGGCACTTTAGTATTATGAACTATCTCAACTATAATTCCATTTGGACTTATCGTTGAGTTGGTTCCTGAAACTCACATGGCCTTCCTATCCTCCGCTAACCCTACCCTTATTTTCGCTCACAAAAGCCCCCCAACCCTTTTTACTAGACCCGCTGCCTGTTAAGGCTTTTGTTTTGGCGTTCATGTAATGACAAACAGCCACTGCTAAGGCATCCGTGGCATCTAAGAATTTAGTCTCCAACTTCTGAGCAAAAAGATTCTCTAACATAAAGGCCACCTGCTCCTTACTGGCATTTCCGTTTCCTGTTACACTTTTCTTAACAGACTTCGGTAAATACTCCACAATACTGATATCTCTGGCTAAACCCGCCGCCATAGCCACACCTTGAGCACGGCCCAATTTCAGCATCGACTGCACATTCTTGGCATAAAAAGGAGCCTCAATGGCCATTTCGTCTGGTAAATACTCTTGAATAATACCAGTCATCCTTTCGAATATCTTTTTCAATTTCAACTCATGCGAACCCAATTTCTCCAAGCGGAGTACGCCATACTGAATAATGCGAAGCTTACTTCCTGTAACACCAATGAGTCCGTAGCCCAACACATTTGTTCCGGGGTCTACGCCTAAAATAATTTTCTCTGCTTTATCCATCGGCTATAAAGGTAAGGCTTTTTGATACTCTCATACTTCCTTACCTTTGAGAAATTCCAATTCATCCTTTTGAACAATATCGCCTCTTTCTTCATTTATAGCTATGGCCTATTTTGCACGGTTCTTATATATATATGGTGGAAATGGCCCGCTTATAAGGAATCGACAGAAAACATCAAACAAAAAAATATAACGGTCATCATTCCTGTAAGAAATGAAGCCGAAAATATTATAAGTTTACTAGAAGACATTGATAAACAAACCCTTGATAAAAGCTTTTTTGAAGTTATCATAGCCAATGACGACAGCACCGACAACACGGAGGAATTGGTAATAGGCTTTCAAAGCAAAACATCCCTGAACCTAAAGCTTGTCAACCTTCCACCTAAAGAAAAAAACACCTCTCCTAAAAAAAGAGCCATTTCGCACTGCATTGCTCTAACTGAAGGCGACATCATCGTCACCACCGATGGCGACTGCAATGTGCAGCCTAATTGGCTTAAAACCATTAGCACCTACTTTGAAAATAATGATGTGGTGTTTTTAAGCTCTCCTGTCTTTTTTCATGACTATCAAGGCGATAATATTTGGCTAAATATTTGGACTAAAATCCAGCAAATAGAATTTGCCAGTCTCATCATTTCTGGTGCTGTTTCTATGAAAAAAGGTTTTCCAAATATGTGCAGCGGTGCCAATATCGCCTATTTAAAATCTGCCTTCCATGCCGTAAATGGCTTTGAAGGAAATGAGGAAGTTGCTAGCGGTGATGATGAGTTTTTAATGCACAAAATGAGTAAAGCATTTCCTAAACAAGTGCATTATTTAAAGTCTGAAGAAGTGATAGTGAAAACAAAAGCTCTGCCAGACCTAAGTAGCTTTTACAATCAGAGAAAACGCTGGGCAGGGAAATGGAGCTTTTATACGCTGCTAAGTCCTAAAATAATGGCCATTTTTATTTTTTGTGCCAATGCTTCCTTCGTTTATAGCCTCATACAAGGTTCAGGGGAACTTATTTTTGCTAAGATATGGCCCGAATTCCTGTTTCTGGGAACGGCACTGCTGTTTTTTAGGAGTTTTAAGTTGTTGTTTTATATTCCTTTAGTTCAGTTGATTTATCCTTTCTATGTCCTATTTTTCGGATTAATTTCATTAAGAAAGAAGCCTTATAACTGGAAAAACAGAGAACTTCATTAATGCTATACCGAACCCCAAAATTACTTCAGAAGATATATCCCAAACTTACATGGGAAAGAGAGACTCATGGTAAAGAACTCTTTCTAACATTTGATGATGGTCCCATTCCTGACATAACGGAATTTGTATTAGAAACGCTGGCGACTTTTCAAGCCGAAGCCACGTTCTTTTGTATAGGAGATAATATCATAAAGCATCCTGAAATTTTTCAGAAAATTTGTGCGGCGGAACATGCCATTGGGAATCATACCATGCATCATCTTAAAGGATGGAAAACCGACAATGAAGCTTATGCTAAAGACATAACAGCCTGTCAAAAGGAAATAGAGAAAACCTATCTTAACGCCTCAAAAAAACTTTTCAGACCGCCCTATGGTAGGATAAAAAAGTCACAAATTGCAGGTCTTCCCGCTGACTTTGAAACCATTATGTGGACCACTTTAAGCCAAGATTACAAACAAGATATTTCTCCTGAAGCATGTCTAAGAAACACAATAAAAGCGACCAAACCTGGTTCCATTATTGTTTTTCATGATAGTCTTAAAGCTCAAAAAAACATGACCTACGCTTTGCCTAGATTTTTAGAAGAGATGATTTCTAGCGGTTTTACCTTTAAAGCATTGTAATTTCAAGCCCCTTCTTTAAGCCAAATTCTTACTTTCTTTGCCCATTCTTCCTGCTTGGTTTTATTGAGATTGTGATTAGATTCGGAATCATAGGCATCTTGAAGCCGATTCATCTCCCTAAAAGCTTGAAGATATTCATACTGAATGATACTGCTCAGGTCATCCATGGTATTTGCTTTCACATTTCTTAATTTGGCAATCAGCCTATCCATCACCACCTTAGTAATATCAAAGTGAATTTGCTCATGCTCTAGAGACTCATTATTTTTAGAAACACCTTTAGCCCAAGACTGACTTTGAATCATAAATACCTGTGGTTTAAGTATAGCTGTGAGTTTACCATCTCTTATGGTCAGTTTGCTGCCCAAGGCAATGGTAGGAAAAATAGCCGCCGCATATTTTGAAGTATATCTTGGATTCCCTTTAAAGTCACTCCAATTTACTTTTCGAGACAAATAATGAACCGTATCTCTATTATTCCTGGTTTCATAAGGTTCTATAATTATCAAGACACCATCATTAAAAGCTTCTATCCTACTTTTATTCAGTTTTATATAATTATCTACATATTCAATACAGGAGAACCACATTTGATTTAAAATGGGCTCGTAGGATTCTTCTCTAAGACTATTTAAGGATCGCTGGTATTTTGATGAACTATATGGTTTGCATATTAAAGTGGTATCACCTTCATGAATGGTGTAAATACTTAATCTCATATTCGCAATGCCACTAATGAGTCCATCTCTCCCTTTGGATTCCACATAGGCCAGTTCGGTAATTTCCGCCAGTAAAGCTACGTTCTTAGAGCTGTGCCTAAAGTTTTGCGACAACTGCCTTTCAAAAGCTCTTTCTGCACCTCCCCTAATCTCCAAATCCACCTTTTGACCATTTGCCGCATACAATTGGCCTAAAAAATACGTGGAGGGTCTGCTATCTTTTACCCCTTGATAGTAATAACCTTTCTCACCAAAACCGTATGCTCTGGATTGAAGATTTATGGTCATTTGAGCTTTAGCTCCAACAACCACAAACAAGTAAAAAAAGAGTACTCTTCTCAACATCTTCATTCTAACGCCTCCTTAATGCAAACTAATATTTTGATGACGTAAATAATTTATATACTAAAACACTAAAGTTGAAAGACAAATTCTTTCCCATACCTATTGGTTTAAAATCTGGTGAGCTTGAGTTTTTTTTGGTACTACTAAGCAACCGTTTTTCATTGAATACCAATAAATATGAGGTAATTTCGTTAAACAACCGAATTCGTTATACAGGAAAATGTCCCGTAGGATCTATACCGTCGTTTTACTTCTTTTTTTCTTTCAGGGAGCTATTTCTCAAGAGGTCTTATGGGCTTCCGAAGTGTTAGGTTACTCCTCTGAAAAGACGGATATGCTTAACTCCCCAAAATATCGGTCGGTTCAAATCTTAGGAACACCCAGCATTTATCCTCAAATGGTGGAGTCGCCATGTGCTTGGGAGCCCAATGGCTCTCAATATGGTGAAGATTATATTAAAGTAGGTTTTGAAAAGGCTATTTCCGTACGCCAGGTGGCCATTATAGAAAATTTAAACCCAGGAGCCGTTGCCCGTATTTTTGGTTATGATGAAGCGGGAACAGAACATCTATTATATCAAAACACAGGTGAAAAAGTAAATGTAAAAAATCGGTTTTGGCGAGTATTTGTGGAACCCGCACCTGAAAAAATTAATGCCATAAAGCTGGTTGTTAACCATAGAATATCCAAAGGCCCAAAGCAATATGATGCCATTGCCATCTCAGATTCTAAAGAATTTATAGAATTCAACATCAATCTGGCTGAAAATATGCCAGAAAACCTTCAAAAGGAAAATCTGGGTCCTATCGTCAATTCTATTTATGGGGAGGTTGCACCTATCATCACACCAGACGGTAACAAACTGTTCTTCACCCGATTAGACCACCCTGGCAATATTAGAGATGAAAAGAGTAAAGACACAGAAATTAAGCAAGACATCTGGGTCTCTACTAAAAATGCAGCAGGAAATTGGTCTGAACCACAAAATCTTGGTAGTCCGGTAAATGATGCGAACCTTAATGCCGCAGCCACTGCTTCTGCAACAGGTTCTGGGTTGTTTGTACTCAATATTTATAAACCAGACGGAGGACAAGAAATAGGTTTATCTAGAACGTCCTTCATCAATGGTAAATGGAGTTATCCTGTGGAAGTAAAAATAACCGATTTCCAAGCTAAAAAAATAGAGAAAGACAAACCTGCGAATACCGAATATGCCATAAGCCATGACGAAAACATACTTATCATGGGATTAAACAGGCTTCCGAGTTATGGAAACAATGATCTTTATGTCTCTTTTAAGACGGCAGATGGCTCTTATTCCAGACCTAAAAATATGGGTCCCGTACTTAATACCGCGGATAACGAAGGGTCGCCATTTCTTTCTGCCGATAATAAAACGTTGTACTTTAATTCTAAAGGACATCCTGGCTATGGAGATTCAGATATTTTCATGACTAAAAGACTGGACGACACCTGGACCAGCTGGTCTGTGCCTGTAAATCTTGGCCCCAAAATAAACTCAAGCCGATGGGATGCTTTTTTCACGATTCCCGCCTCTGGAGAATATGCCTACATGAGTTCCGACAATAACTCGATTGGTGGTGAAGATATTTTCAGAATGAACCTTTTTGAGTCTATCAAGCCAGAGGCCGTGGCAATTTTAAGTGGTAAAGTCATGGAATTAAACTCTGATTTAGTTCTCGATGTACCCATATTAATGAAATCGAATAGCGATAGTCTCAACCAAAAGGGTTTCAATATTGAAATGAACCCAGACACCAAAGAATTCAAAGTGATTTTACCTGCGGGCTTTGTGTACTATTTTGATTTGGCGAGCAAAGGATACATGGACTTAAGAGATTCTGTAGACCTATCGAGGGAGAAGAATTATCGAGAAATAACTAAAAACTTTTATTTGACGCCCATTAAAGCAGGTCAAAAAATGATTTTGCAAAATTTGATTTTCGCCCAAGGAAAATACGAAATCCAGAAATCGTCTCATGATGAATTAGAAAGAATTGTTAAAATCATGAAAGAATATCCGAATATGGAAGTACTCTTAGAGGGGCATACAGATAATCAGGGGGATTTTACACTCAACGTGGAGTTGGCAAAAAACAGGGTGGACGAAGTTAAAACTTACTTAATAAGAAAGGGTGGTATATCTAGTCAAAGGATTGAAACGAAATCTTGGGGTCCAATAAAACCTATCTCTAGCAATTCCACACCAGAAACTAGGAAGAAAAACCGTAGAGTGGAGTTTACAATCCTTAAAATGTGATTACTTTTGTCGCTTAGTGAAAGACTACCCCAAAAGATACTTTTTCATGCCATCCCGTATTCTTGTGCTCTTCATTTTGTTGATTGCTGGATTTCTAAGATTTTACAAAATAGATTCTTACAGTCCGTATACCGATGAAAAATTTACGCTTTTAAACGTGCACGGCATCTGTGTAGGCGGATACAACCAACCAGAACTAACAGAAAATCAAACATTTACGCCAAAAGAATTCTGGAAAGACAGAAATCTACAAGACCATTATCAGGCTATAGCTCGTTCAGATTTTGGCACCCATTTCACATATAACGTCTTTCTAAAATACTGGATTAAGGCTTTTGGGCTTAAAGACGGTATGGTTAGAACCCTGAGTGTAATTTTTAACCTGCTTACGCTAGTGCTCGTATTTTGGCTTTGCAAATCCTTCTTAAAGTCTACCCAAATAGGGCTGATAGCCATTTCCATTTTAGCCCTAGATCCCCTTTTTATCTCTCAAAGTCATTTTGCTCGCAGCTATACTTTATCTTTTTTATTGGTGGTTTTAGGCACCTTTGTTTTTTATAAAATCTTAAAATCGGAAGACAAAAAGGAAACAATAAAACTGGGCATAATTTATGGTATCATAGCAGCCATGGCTTTGCTGAACCACTATTTAAATTTTATCATTTTCTTAGCCCACGTTGTCGCTGCAGTTGTTTTCCTAAGAGAAAAAAACAAGTGGTTCACCCTTTTAGCTTCTGGTGCATTTACGCTGTTGGTGATGGCTTACTGGATGACTGCCGGAGGTGGACAGTGGTCTATGATGTTTTTGAAAGATAAAAATGCCTTGCATCTTAAATTAGCCAATCTGCCTGCCGACCAAAATCCGATGAGCGGTAATGTGGATCCGAGCACTTTAAAAAACGTTTTTCAAAAATCGATTAATATTCTTTTTGACAGTAACATACTGAGTTTTGATTTATACCACACTATGCATGGTATTTTAAATTTAGGAATTTTTCTAATTTGTACGATTTTGTTTGTGTTGGCCTACAAGTTTAAAGTACTTAAAAAGGAGAAACTTGTTTTAGTTTATTTAGCTGCATTATTGGTTTTAGGTTTAATATTTATTCCTCCTTATTATCAGTTGGCGTTTATATCTGGGGCCTTGGTGGTTTTTATGTTCTACCATTTCCTAAAGTCGCACACAGATGCTCCTTTAAAGCTTATCCTTATCCTTTCGGCCATTTTACCGCTGATGTATGTCATTTTTGATGCCTATAAAACAGGTCATACCACTTCTTTAGCACATAGGTACATTGGTGTTGGTGTGCCATTTTTTGCGGTTATTTATGCCATTGGCCTTGGTAGAGTATTGCATGAGCCTTCCAAGCTCAAGTACTTGGTTATTGTTCCAATATTATTTCAGGTCTATCTTGGAGCACAAGAAATTTCAAAAATATTAGGAGATACATCTGCCCGTTATTCTTTTAGAAACGAAGCCCGTGAAAGGAACCCTTATAGAGCTGCCGCACAATTGGTCAAAGACAGTTATCAAAAAGGAGATACTTTGTTCATTCCTTCTTACGGCACCAATGTCTATTCGGAACATTTAGAGGAAGAGCCCGTTAAAAACATTTTAGATGCTCAATATCTGAATCTCTATTTACCTAAGGACGCTGCTTATGTAGAATTTATAGATGTTAAGGAGCCTGACCTTCTTATTTTAAAAAAAGTGGATGGTCAAAAAATAACCTTGTTTGACTTTAAAGGAGAAAAACTACGTTACTAAATGAGTCCAACTTCAAAAAACACCCTCATCTATTTTTCCATAGCCATTTTGCTTGGTTGTTCCGTTTGGATGGTGTACCGTTTTGGCGTAAACGCACCACACTGGGACGACCACGCCATTAGAGTTTTGATAGATAACTTTACTTGGTCTAGTGTAGGAAAGCTTTTTAGCTTTCATAACGAACATAGAATATGGTTTACCAGAACTGCCGCTTTGATTTATAAGACCATTACTGGACATACCGACTTTAAATTTCTAATGTATTTTGGTCAAATAGGGCTTGCTGCTTTAATGGGGCTCTATATTATCCTGAATAAGCACTTCCGTCAGAACAAGATAACTTTATTATTTTTAGCCCTCTTTATTTTCAATTTCTCTACCGCAGAAAATAGTTTATGGGGAATGGCAGCGGCACAAAACCACTGGATTTTATTTCTGGCATTAACCTCACTAAGCCTACTTTCTACCAAAGTATTTAATGATAAAGCATCCTTTATCGGGGCTATCGTCTTTTCCATTCTGGCCCTTCTAACATCAGGAAATAGTATTTTAGTGGGTATTTTAGGCTTGATGATCCTCTTCTTTTTAAGTGAGAAAAAGAAGTTTATGATTTGGTTAGGGATTCATGCTGTGATATTTACCATTTACTTTATTGGCTTTACCAAAAGCACAAATCAAAGACCACATATTGAAGATTTCACCCTCAACTTTCTTGCGTTAAACGGTTCTTTGGTTTATCCGCTTTTAGATACCTTTTTTACTACAAAACTGGCGTATCTATTTGGCATAATGAACTTGCTCTTTGGTCTATGGATACTTTTCAAACTATTCTTTTCCAAAGACACCAACGAGAAAACACTTAACTTTTTGGCCATACAGGGTTTTCTTTTAGGGACGCTCGCTTTGGTGTCCATTGGCAGAAACGACTACGAAGTAAGCACTTTACTGAGCAGTAAGTATAAGATCTATTCTTTCTTGATTTTTGGTACAAACATTCTGTTTGGACTCCAGTTTCTAAAAAACAAGAAGTGGACTTATGCTTTTTTTACATGTGCTATTTTCTTGTTTATTAATGCTCAAGTTTCGTATCTCGGAATTGTAAAAAGTACGTCGATGGAAATGGTAGCGAAAACCTTAAATTTAAAAAACTCCGGAGCTGATTTTTCACAAACCGCTTACAACCCTCCTACCTTTGAATTTGAAAAAACATTGCTTGGAGCTAAGGCAGAACTCGATGAAAGCAAAATTGATAGCATAGCTTTTTCAGGGAATAACTTATTGTTTTTTGAAAACAACCTTCAAAAAATGAATGAAAATTACATTTGGCTTAAGAGTAAAACATCTGAACAGCTTATTCCATTAAGAATCGTAAAAGGGTCTATTTTAGGTACTGTGGAAGGCATCGCTTATTTGGATAGAAGAAATTTCAAAACCGACCTTTATAAAGCCTATTTCTTAGAAGTGTCTAACGGAAAACCTACTTTATATGATACTTATAAGACGTTAAAAATTGAAGGAATTCCCTATACCGAAGCACCTAAAAATTGGTAGAAAGTGAAGACAAACTACATTAAATCGCTGGATGGCATCAGGTTCTTAGCTGTAAGTATGGTGCTTTTTGACCACTGGTCTGGAGATAGACTTGGGTTTCCTGCCTCTTACTTGGGCGTGTGTCTATTCTTTGTTTTGAGTGGGTTTTTAATCACCAGAATTTTACTTTCTGCTAAGGAAAAAGATACAGGTTTAAATAGGGGTCATGGTTTCTCATTAAAGCGTTTTTTTGTTAGACGTACCATCCGAATCTTCCCTATTTATTACATCACCCTGTTTGTTTTGTTCCTGTTAGATGTGGAGCCAGTCAGAGAGAAGTTTTTCTGGCTCGTAACCTATATGAGTAATAACTACATTGCCTTAACTGAAAACTGGTTAGGCTCTGTAGACCACTTATGGTCTTTGGCTGTGGAAGAGCAGTTTTACATTTTCTTCCCTTTCCTCATATTGTTTTTACCCCTAAAAAGCATTCAGAAATCCATGTATTTCCTGATAGTCTTGTCGGTAGGTTTAAGAATATATTTTTACCTTTCTGGAGCTTCGTGGATAAAGCCATACGTACTTATGCCCACCTGCCTAGATGCTTTTGGTTTAGGTGGACTTTTGGCAAATGCCGTATACTATCAAAAAGAAAAGCTTGTGCATTTCTTCTCAAAGGGCTCTACCCTACTTTTAGGTTTAGTCGTTTACGCATTGACCGTTATCTGGCTCAAATCTGTTTCTGAAGGGCATAATTATGTATCTGTTATTTTCCTAAGATTCTCAGAAGCTGTCATTTCTGTAGCTATTATTGGTTTTTTGGTAACAAGAGAATCCTCCAGAACTTTATTACATACCATTTTTGAGTGGGAGCCTTTGGTATATATCGGTAGAATTAGTTACGGGATTTACATCTTCCATAACTTTATCTATAACCCTTATCATAACTCCATTCATAATCCGTTTGTAAGAGTTTCAAATAAGATTACACAGGTTTTTGAAGATGGCTTTTTAGGCACTTCTTTGAAAGTCTTATTTTTATATATTGCTGTAATAATTTTGGCTTCGGCCTCATGGTTTCTTATTGAGAAGCCCGTAAATAAACTAAAATCTAGATATGGCTACTGACGTTAATTTGAATTTCAACGAATACCTTATTTCAAAGAAAATTGACCGCGAGGGGTTCGCTAAAGCAGATCCTATCATGTTTGCAGAATGGGAAATTATCTTTAAAAAAGTACACCCAGATAGCTTCACCGCTCAAAAAAAGTTCTTGATCAATACCACAAGACGCCGTTATAAACTGAAAGATTAATCTGGCAAATTAAGCCAGAGTATTATTTGAAAACCCATTAGCATAAATGCTAATGGCATGGTTACCATAAGCCTAAATGGGAGCGGTATGTGCAATTGGGCAAGTTCTTTCCTCTTCATCTTAAGCCAAAATAGGCTATCCGAAAATCATGTGAGCGATGTATATTAAAATAAAACAAGATACGCCTACTATCCCAGTACCTACCGTATGAATTTTATATCCTAAAGAGATGCTCATGCCTGTCATTTGAGTCACCAGCCAGAAGAAACTATCACTTACATGAGATACCACTGCCGAACCTGCTCCAATAGCCAAAACCGCCAATGCCTTAGAGATTTCGGTATCTAAACCCAGCTGTGGAATAAGCGGCGTAATGATAGACGCTGTAGTGATCATGGCCACCGTAGAAGAACCCTGTGCCGTTTTTAAGGCCGCAGAAATAAGAAAAGGCAGGAAGATACCCATTGGATAATCTGCCAAAAGAGGAGCTATCATATCTCCTAAACCAGCATTCTGTAAAACCTTACCAAAAACACCACCGGCTCCTGTAATCATAACGATGGAGGCCGAATCTAAAAGAGCTTTGCCTACCCATCCTTGCGTAGAAAGCATATCTTTTTTCAGCTTTTTAGGAAGCGTAAAAGCAATTAATAAACCAATGATAAGCGAAATAATGGGCGTACCTACAAAGTCCAAGATATCTTTTAGGCTCCCTGCTCCAATAATGCTGTATAAATCATTAAAGGATTTTATCACAATTAATAAAAGTGGAATTAAAACAGGCACGATAGAATGCATGAATGAAGGTGCCGTTTCTAATTTCTTCTCAAAATCGTCCTCACCCATTTCTGGAGCTGGGTCTAGCCAAAATTTAGAAGCATATTTTTTGGCAAAAATAATTGGGGGAATTAGAGCAATAAGGCTTATAACTGCACCAAAAGCGATAACCAAGCCCAAGTCTGCCCCAATAATGGCTGCCGTAGCAATAGGACCAGGTGTAGGTGGCACCATGGTGTGTGTGGCCATTAAACCCGTAGCTAAACATACCGTGGTAACTGTTAAAGAAAGCCCAGCCTTTTTAGTTAAGGCTTTATTGAGTGAATTTAGAATCACAAACCCACTGTCCCCAAAAACGGGAATGGAAATAAGCCATCCCACCAAAGACATGGCCTCTGGCACTCTTTTTTTACCTATTAATTTTAAAACACCGTTGGCCAACCTAACTGCACCACCGGTATTTTCTAAGAATGCCCCAATCATAACCCCCACAATAATAACCAAACCAATACTACCAAGGGTTTTCCCGAAACCATCATTAATAGAAGTAATTAGATCTGCCATGGGGACTCCTGCCGCTAAGCCAAACAAAATGGCTACAAAGAGGAGTGCAAGAAATGGATGTAATTGAAATTTAGTGGTACTGATGACAATCAATGCCACAGCAAGGATAAGAAGTATGATTAACATGTATTTTATGTAGGGTTGATACCGTGAAAATAAGAAAATAATCACGCTTAAATAAAACCCCTACTATTTAATCTACAAAACATCCAATTCTACAAAGGAAACCCTCCATAAGGCGGACTTAAAACAGGGCTTTATGCTTCTTTATAAAAAGCCTTTAATACCTCTTCGGCTTCCTTATGTTGCGGACAAAACTTATCTCTTGAAGCTTTGGATGCTTCTTTAAAAGGAAACCATTTCCATGCAAAACCACCGGCAAACCATGGCTGCCCCCAAACTTCATCGAACAGCGATTGATACGCCCTCGCTTGAATGCCTTCGTTATCTGGTAAAGAATAATCTGTATCCCACGGTTTTTCCGCTGCAAAATCGCAACTTCTATATCCATATTCGGTAAAGAGAATAGGTTTACCTATTCTGGAAGAAACACGCTCCATTTTCTTTAAATGTTTTGACCAACCCGATTTTAAAGCGGCTAAATCAGGGCTTTTCTCGTTGGATAAGGGAAAGTAACCATCTACCCCTATAAAGTCTAATTGACTCCAAAAAGGAACGTCATCATAGCAGTCCCAATTTTCTGCATAGGTCAGTTTCCCAGAATAAACCTTTCTAATATCTTCTATTAATTTTAACCAAAATTTTGGCCTTTCTGCCACCATGGTTTGCATTTCTGTTGCGATACAAAAAAGCTCCACATCATTGTCTTCTGCTATTGTGGCATATTGTAAAATATAGCCTCCAAAACTCTCCTCAAATGCCTTCCAATCTTCCTCTGAAGATAGTTTGAAGTTACCAGTATACTTGCCTCTACCATGCCACATATGCGGCTTGAGCATCACTTTCTGACCGTTTTCATGAGCCAGCCTAATACATTCAATTACACCGGAAGGCTGCTCTCCCCACCATTGATGTCCTTCTTTAGGTAAATCGCTCAATTTAGCATACCTAAAAGTGGCTTCCCCATCTTTCACAAAACCATAAGGCATTAATGCCGTCCAGTCGGCATAAACCCTTTGAGTAGAAACAAAATGAGAAGAATCTATGGGCTTATTGGGTGCCACAAAAGATAGCCCTTTCATTTTATCTCCTTTATACATAAATGGGTCTTTAGAACCCTCTGAATAGGCAAAGTATCCTGCTATCAGCATTATAAAAAGCCCAGAAGTTAATAGTTTTGTTTTCATATCTATTTGAAAGAGTCACAAGTTAAGAAAATAAGATGCAAGAAGAAAAACTGGAAGATGCTCACAAGTTTAAACTTTGGAAAAGCCACTTAGAAAAAAGCGGACTCATCATCCATCATGTAGAAGAAGTTTACACCAGAAGAAGATATAATGGGGAAGTGCTTTTTTCCACGCTCATGTTAAATGCTAGCACGCCGGAGGGTGATAAAATACCACCCATATGTTTTCTTAAAGGTGAAGTAGTTTGTGTCCTGATTTGTCTTATTGACGAAGTCACCGAAGAAAAGTACCTTATTTTGGTGAAACAAAGACGCATTGCAGAAGGCAACCACACCTACGAACACCCTGCCGGAATGGTGGATGGGCTACAAACGCCAGAAGCCATTTCTATACAGGAAGTAAAGGAAGAAACGGGTATTGAAATAACAGAAAGTCAACTGATAAATCTTTCTCCAAATAAAAGGCTGTTTCCAAGTACAGGCACCAGCGACGAATCTATGTATCTATTTGCGGCAGAACTCAAAATGAGCAAAGAACAGATAGACTCTTACGAAAACAAAGAAATGGGAACGGCCTATGAGTTTGAAAGAATTACAACGCATATTTTCCCGTTTGCGGAAGCTCATGCATTGATAAACAATACCAATGGCATGTTGCTCAACTACCTGTATCTTAAACATGTGAAAGATTTTGAGCTTTTAAAGAAGCTCTAGTTTTTCACAAACCTAAACGACTGGCTTCTGCCATCCAAATTCACTCTTAGAATGTAAATCCCTGGTGAATAATTAGCCACCGCCTTATTTAGGTTTCTTTTCAGGTTTTTCCATTTCCCTGCGTCTGTTCTCAGTAGCTGCCCATGATTATTGAAGACATGGTAGTTTAAATCCATTTCATCTAATCCATCCATACCCGTGAGATTAATCTTTAAATCCACTGGGTTTGGACTTAATTCCAAACCCAGAACCACCTCCTCTCCAGGGCATAAAGGCTTAATGAAATATGAGATTGTAGGTCCTAGTCCTGTATTGTCATGAACAAAAAGCTTTATTTCGTATCTATACGCTTGTTCATCACAAGGAATTGGAGCCAAAAATGTGGTAGCCTTTAAGGTATTAAATGAAGTAATCAAGTGCGAGTGTTCTTCATGGTGCAATACCACCGACCAGTCATAATATAATTCTTCATTAGGATTATGGTTCTGTACAACGGCACTTAAATTTAGCGTAAGACCATCCTCATTTTTAAACTTTGTGATGCCTTGCACAGAGGTAGAAATGACCTCCGGCGGAAAATTATTAACATGCACTTTAAATTGTTTGACGGTCGACTTTCCTGCTTCATCTGTAATGGTTAACATTGGCCGATGTAGCTTCTCCTCGCTGTCTGTATATCTAAAATCAGCAACAGCGTTAGTGGAAGAAAAACCATTTCCAAAGTCCCATAGGTAGGTCAATTTTTGACCTTCAGGGTCAAAAGAACTGCTGGCGTCAAACCTAACATTAAGCGGAGCAGCTCCATAAATAGGGTCAATAAAAGCTGCAGTTACTGGCGGAAAGTTGGGATTGGGCTCATTATATATTCTCCTTATTTCGTGGGTATTCGGAAAGAAAAAATTCATGTAATAGATACTGCCATCTGTAGGGTCCTCCGCAAAGCAAACAGGGTGTACATTCTCAGAAATACTCACCACTTCATAAGGATTCCCTCTAAAATCAAACTTGAAGATTTTGACCCAACCTTCATAATCTCCTTGAATATAGGTGTCTTTATATCCCTCAAAATGTTGGGTACTTAACCAAACACCACCAATAGATGAGTTACCTGAAAAAGGCTCACCTAAAAACTCTGGAGAACCTACCGTGTAAGCTTCACCATCTACAAAAGCCTGAGCAATACTACCACGCCATTCTAAAACAGGGGCAATCGCATTTTCTGGAAAATACTGAGGGTCACTAAAAAGCTTATTCCTATAGCTTATGCCTTCAAAATATGGCCATCCAAAATTGGCTCCTCCTCCGTCAATAACATTGATTTCTTCTCGGTTTTCCCAACCTACATCGCCCACATAAAATGTACCTGGGTCTCCTAAGGCCACATCTGTGCTTCCAGTTTCTGGCTTTAAACTAAACCTAAAAGGATTTCTCAGACCATAGGCCCAAATTCTAGATTCAGCAGAACGTGGTTCATTTTCTTGATAAAATGGATTTGAAGGATAACCGTTTCCATTTTCAGGATTTATCCTCAACATTTTGCCATTCAAAGAATTAAGATTTTGTGCTCTATAAGGACCTATGTTTTGGTCTTCGGTAATAATACCTTCTTGTAGCGGTAGGGTAACCAATTCGTAATAAAAAGCATCACCATTTTGAAAAGGAGGGTTTCTGGCAATGGCTGCATCGCCGGATGTTACCATAAGACTATTATCCGCTCCAAAAACTAAAGAGCCCATGCCATGATTATCCATTAAAACTGGGATACCCGTGGTGTGTGTTTCACCAATCAACACTTTTCTGGATTTTAAATCCACCGTATCTTGACGAATAGTATAACGTGTAACTCTGCCAATAGAAGCAGAAAATACGTCATCATTGGCTCTGCTATAAAAAATAGAATCTTTATAATAAAGGTAGTTTCTGTCAACAGCGTAAAGCAGGTAGAAATAGCCATTTTCTAAAAAATCTGGGTGTAAAGCTAAGCCATTTAAGCCGTGATCTAGGTAATCATAAACCTCCGCAGAAAGATCTAAAAGCAGCCGCTTAGCTCCTGATTTTTTGTCTACTTTAAAAACGGTTCCTCCTTTTTCCCAAGCGTACATTTGACCGCTTTTATCAAAGGTAAGTCCCGTAGGAGAAATATAGTCTTCTGAGATTAATTCATCTACAAAACCAGGTGGCTGTGCAGATAAAGAGAAGCTACATAAAAGCAAAAATAAGAGCCTTTTCATCTTGTATGAATTCGTTTTCTTAACTAGGAACGTAAGTCTATTGTGGGTGTTTGGTTTTTGGGTGGGTATTTTTAAAGAATCCCACCCAAAACAATAATTAAGCTATACTCATTTCTAAAATAGCACTTGCGGCTTTAGCATCAATGTCGCCATGCTCACCGAAAGCATTACCTCTTTCTTCGAAACGTTTGGCTATTTCTTTGATGGTAGCTTCGCCAATGCCATAGGCTTTACCACTCGTAGGAATACCCAGTGATTCGTAAAAGTCAATAGTCTTTTGAATGGCTCCTTCTACCAATTCTTCGTTCGTTCCAGAAAGACCCCAAACACGTTGAGCATATTGTTTCATTTTCTCTTTCTTGGCCTCAAGTTTAAAACGCATTAAATGGGGCAATACAATGGCCAAAGTTCTAGCATGATCTATACCATGTAGAGCTGTTAACTCATGTCCAATTTGGTGTGTAGCCCAGTCTTGTGGTACACCCACATTGATCCAGCCATTGAGTGCCACAGTGGCAGCCCAAACCAAATTAGATCTGGCTTCATAATCTTCTGGATTTTCAATGGTCTTTGGGCCAACAGTCACCAGTGTCTGAAGAATGCTTTCTGCAAATCTATCCTGAATTTCAGCACCTACAGGGTAAGTCAAATATTGCTCCATGACATGCGTGAAAGCATCTGCCACACCATTAGCCACTTGTCTTTTAGGTAATGAAAAGGTCGTTTCAGGATCTAAAACAGAAAACTGAGGAAACAAAAGCGGATGACCAATAGCAAACTTCTCGTCGGTTTCCTTTTTACTAATCACCGCCACAGAATTCATCTCTGAACCTGTGGCAGGCAAAGTCATCACAGAGCCTATCGGCAATGCCTCACCATACTTTGTTTTTTTTCTTATGATATTATTCCATTCATCACCACCTGTAAAAGGGATGGCCACCGCCATAAATTTGGTACCATCTAATACAGAGCCTCCACCTACAGCCAATAAGAAGTCAACCTTCTCTTTTCTAGCAACCTCTACCCCTGCCATTAAGGTTTCAAAAGTGGGATTGGCTTCTATACCACCGAATTCAATGACATCATAACCCGTAAGTGCCTCAATGACCTGCTCGTGTACCCCATTGGAGAAAATACTACCGCCGCCATAAGTCAACATAACTTTGGCGTCTGCTGGTATATTTTTAGGCAACTGAGCTATTGTGCCCTTACCAAAAATAACTTTTACTGGGTTTTGAAACGTGAAGTTATTGAACATTATTTTATAATTTATTGATGATAAATAGTCTTTCTTTTACACCAATCCTAACAGATCAGGAAGGTTAAAAGTTTGTCTATAAGGAAGTTTTTACCCACGTTTCCTAAGCCTACTTCTTAGTATACAGGCTTCTTATTAAGCTTTGATTCTTAACTCATTTTTCTTAACTTAAAGTATCAAACGGCATAAATGAAAAAAATCTTCCTCCTTCTTTTTTGGCCATTTATTGGAACAGCTCAAAACTATGATGCCCATAGAAATATGGCAGAGAACCCATCTTATATCTTGGACGAATATTATGAAATCATAAAAAGTGATACCGCACAAACTCAAATAATGCATTTCACTAAGTACTTTTTTCAAGGCAGCACCATAGAGAAAAAAGAATACGCTTTAGGTACACCGTACCTCAATGACCAAGAGTGGCATAAAGGCACTTTAAAACTACCTGGTCAAAAAGAAGTAGAAGGCTTTCTTAGCTATAACTTGGTATTCCAACGTGTACACTTTAAGCCTAACTCTTTTAGTACACAAAGGATATTTGTCGAGCCAGAATACTTCGTAATTGATAATGTCACATACTCTAGTTTTCCTGAAATAAGCTTGATGGCTTTTGCATACTTCACGCATTATAAAACAGTGAATTTCGATTTGCTCAGTGATAATAGAAAAGTGCAATCAAACGACATAAATTTGGAAATTTTAGACCCATACAACATTCACTCAAAAAAATATACTGCAGAGTTTATTGATAAACCTGGATACTTCATTTTTAAAGATGGTGAAGCCTACAAAGTGGAAGACAGAAATTATTTCTACAAGCAGTTTGGTCTATCTAAAAAGGAGTTAAAACAATTTAAAGAGGAAAGAAATATCAATTTCCAAGAACAGCAAAGCGTTGAAGTTTTATTGGCACATTTGTCAAATCAATGATTTAAGAATCTTAACGGCGGCTTCTAACTCCTCTTCTGTAGAAGATGCAAAACCTAAGCGTGTGCTATTTAAATGTGGATAGCTACCGCAATGTTGATTTCCGTCAGAGAAATACAAATCCTTTTTCAAAGCCCTTGACGCCAGTTTTATCAAATCAATATCATCATTAAACTTGCTCCAAATGGACATGCCACCCATGGGCTTTTCGAAATTTAGATAACTATCTAATTGCTCTGTCAAGAGTTCTGAAAAATAGTCGCGTCGCTGCTCGTAAATCCTCTTATTTTTTCTAAGATATCGCTGCACCGTTCCCAGTTTCAGTAGTTCGGCAACCGCCAATTCTAACAGCGTATCCCCTTGGCGATCTACCAAACGTCTTATTCTAGCCATAAGGTCAATCTGGTCTTTGTGAGCCACCAGATAACCTAAGCGAAAAACCGGTGAGATAGACTTGGTAAAAGAACCCGTATAAAGCACAAAATCGCCATGATGTGTGGAAGCCAAAGGCATGATAGGGTGGCTGGTATAATGGAAGTCGTAATCATAATCGTCCTCAAAAATGTAAAAGCCATATTTCCTTGCCAGCTGCACGAGCTTCACTCGCCTGTAAGCCGGCATGATAACCGTGGTAGGATATTGATGATGGGGCGTTACATAAAGCATTTTGAAATCATGAATTTGGCAAAGCTCTTCTAGATGCTCCACATCTAAACCTTCTTTATCTACCCGCACATAGACCACCTCTGCTCCATGGTATTTAAAATTAATATCTGCCGAAGACCAGTTTAGTATTGGCATCGCCACGGTATCCCCTTTTGAAACGAAAGTTTGGATGGCTAAATAAAGGGCTTGGGTAACACCTCTGGTAATCATAATTTGGTCCGGACTGACATCTAGAGCTCTTGTTTTCAGTAAATAATCCGCCAAAACCTCTCTTAAAAACAGATGCCCTTTAGTGTCGGCATAGGTATATTTGGTATAAAGATTACCAGCCGTCAATGCCGTTTTATAAGCCCTGCTTAATTCTGATATAGGGGCGAGTCGAGGGTCTGGAAGCCCATCATCCAAATGATATTTCTCTTTGGTTAGGTGTAAATTCCTTTTTAAGATATGAGGTACCACCACTTCATCGGCTTTGCCTTTATCATCTTCCGAAACTTTCAATTCTGTTGGTGCATCCGTTTCAATTTTCGTGGCGATGAAAGTACCTCTGCCTGGTTTAGTCTCTAACCAACCTTGGTTAATCAACTCGTCTAGAGCAGACAATACGGTTTTACGATGTATGCCCCAAAGCTCTGCCAGTGTTCTGCTGCCCGGTAGCTTTGCCCCTGCCCTAATAGTACCCGCTTGCACGTTTTCTATAAGCTGGTCAGCTATTTGCCTAAAAACTGGTTTCTCATTTTCCTTATCAATTTTAATAAGCTCTACCATTACTGGACTATTTAGTTTATACTTTCTGGACTATTTACACCACCCAGTAAAACTCTAGTTTTGTTTCATCAATAACAAGAATTATGGAAAGAAAAACCAAAAGAACCACGCCAAGCAGAATGGCGAATCAAAGAGCCCACTATGACGACCAACAGATTTATGACATTCTTGATGAAGCCCTTTTTTGCACCATTAGCTATGCTGAAAATGGTGACCCTTTTAGTATTCCACAGTCTTTTGTGAGAATAGGAAACTATGTTTATTTACATGGCTCTGTAGGCAGTCATTTAATGCGAATGCTTTCTGACGGCAGGTCGGTGTGTATTTCTGTAATGCTAGCAGATGAATTGGTGATAGCCAAAACGGCTTTCCATCATTCCGTAAACTATCGGTCGGTGGTGATTTTTGCCAAAGGAGAACTACTTGAAAGTCAAGAATTAAAATATGACGCCTTTAAAGCCCTAACGGAGAAAATGGTACCCCATAGCTGGGATTATCTGAAACCTATGAGCAAAAAAGAAGTGGACAAAACCACGGGTATCAGGTTTTCTTTAGACGAGGCTTCCGCTAAAATTCGTCAAGGAGACCCTGGCCATGAAGAGGATGAAATGGATTTACCTATCTGGACGGGTTTGATTCCTATAAAACCGCTTCGTCAAAAGCCAGTACCTGATAGCCATGGTGCCAAAATTGATTTACCTGTACATTTGAAATGACGTGCATGGGTACGACACGTTTGTCATGATTTTAGTAAAAATCACGACAAACGAATAGCTATCGGACCAATTGAGAATTCTATTAATATATCGCTCCTCTGGAGCTTTAACCTCGTCATCTGAGAAAAAAAAGAAGACATTAAATAAATTCCTTATATCGCCCTGTGCTCTCTGAGAACGGTCAAAATTCTAGTTTGCTAGCTAGAAATACATATAGTTGATTATTAAAATTTTGACTGTTCGAGTTTACAGGACGGTCGGCCGCTGCCGTGTTGCTTTTTTTGGAGGAACGCCTCCCCGGTTCGTTTTTTTCAAACGGTGCGGCGACCCGCAAAAAAATGAAATCCAGGCTGGAAAGCCAGCGGAAGAAAAAGTGTTTTTTTTCAAAGGGAGTCAAAAGTGTTGTTAATAGTTTTTGGTAGCTCCTTTTAAGGTCGGAAGACATTACATGAGAATCAAATATTTGTCATGATTCCCATAACGCCAAACGAATTTAAAATTATCTCTCATTAGGAAGGGGTTTTACCCCTCCCTATTAATATTCCGCTCCGTTGGAGCTTTAAACATGATTACATATAAAATTGGCGTGACGCCCAAAACAGAAGACATTATAGCGGTATACGATTGCTCTGGTATAAATAGACCTACCAATGACCCAGAGCGAATAACAGCGATGTATGCTAATTCCAACTTGATTGCTTCTGCCTGGGATGGCGACCAATTGGTGGGCTTATCTCGCTCATTGACAGATTCATGCTACTGCTGTTATTTGGCAGATTTGGCGATAAGGAAAGATTATCAACATAATGGAATTGGCAAAGAATTAATCGCCATTACCCAAAAAGAATTAGGAGAAAAGGTTACTTTGATTCTTATTGCAGCACCCAGTGCGATAGACTATTATCCAAAAATTGGTTTTGAAAAGATTGCCGCTGGTTATATTAAACACAGAAAATCTTAAAAAACATGGCAAAAGAACATCACTATTCCTTAGAAATGGCTTGGACCGGAAATACGGGTTCAGGTACAAAAGACTATAAATCTTACGAAAGAAGCCATTTGGTTAAACTGGAAAACAAAGTTGATATCAGTTGCTCCTCTGACCCTGCATTTAGAGGCGACGACTCCAAACATAATCCTGAAGAGCTGCTATTGGCTTCTGTGTCTTCCTGTCACATGTTGTGGTTTTTGCATTTATGCTCCGTAAGCCAAATCAATGTACTTGCTTATGTGGACAGACCTAAGGGCACCATGATAGAAAATAACGATGGCTCAGGAAAGTTTATCGAGATAACCCTGTGTCCAAGCATTACCCTAGAAAGTGAAGAAACGAAAGCCAAGGCAGATAAGCTTCATAAAAAGGCTAACGAGTTTTGTTTTATAGCCCAATCTCTTAATTTTCCAATACATCATAAAGCCGACTACCATGTTGGATTTTAGACTTGGCTGAGAAAATTGTTAAAAAAAAGCTATCGCCAAGAAGCTATGATATGCACGTATGAATCTACTTTCTGTGTCAATCAAGTCTTACAAAACGTTTGTCCAAACTGTGGTAGTGCTTTTGAGAAAATGCCTTTACTTCAATAGAAATGACCATACAAACATCCAGCTAGCACGAAAATAGTATACCTGTAAGTCAAGGAATAAACGAGATGAGTTCTTGTGAAAATTATATAAATATGTAATTTCAGTAGTGCATAAACGCCAAACAATGAAAGGACATAAATTTCAAAGTACCGACGAATTCATTGGCATGCAGGAAGAAAAGCTGCAGCCAATTTTAAAACAAATTCGTGCTATTTTGGCTAAAACTATTCCAGAAGCCGAAGAGGTGATTAGTTATAATATGCCCACCATCAAATTAAAAAATGTGTTGATTTACTATGCTGTCACTAAAAAGCATTTGGGCTTTTATCCTACCTCTAGCGGTACTGCGGCTTTTGAGAAAGAGCTTGCTCCTTATAATCCTTCCAAAGGAACTATCCGTTTTCCATTAGACAAACCACTTCCTGTTGATTTGATAATAGCCATTACTAAGTTTAGGTATGAGGAAGTTTTGGCTTCTTAAGGTTTTTAAAGCAATACTATTTAAACCTTAATAAATGGTAAAAGCTGTTCTTTGTAATTAGCTACCATGTTCATATAATGATGCAATCTGAAAAGAAAGAGTTATCAAACTTGGTCAGAGACTTCAAAAAATACACCGCTCAAATGATTCTAAAGCGAATTATGGAGTGTCCAGAATTTAGGTCAGATTGGATGCTTAAAAGATTTGAATTTGCAGCCAATAGCCATCAAAGAAATACCAAATATCAATTCTGGCAACTAAACAATCATGCTGAAGAAGTCTTTTCTGAAGCTTTTATGTGGTCAAAAAAAATCGGGCGGCGTTCCGCTATATCCATATGAATCCAGTTAGGGCAGGAATTGTAAATAAGGCCTCCCATTATTTACATAGCAGTGCATCAAATTATGTAGGTAAGACAGGCTTGATTGAAATTGAATTACCTTCAAACCCAATTATTGACCCTCTTAAAAAAGGATACCATTTAGACGTTAATGAATGGTAAAAGCTGTTCTTTGAAATGAGCTACGCAAAGTCTTTCGGTCTTCTGACCGATAGTTAAAATTTAATTACTCTAATTAATATAATCTAAGCGAAAACCACAGAAGTGATATCCTCAAAACATTACTAGATGATTATAAAGGCTATACATGTCACAAACATTTTCAATAAAACTTTAGAAGCGGTCTGAAGACCGAATAACAGTTCCACGAGGTCAAAAAGACCTCACGGAGCGGGGGTATGAGGAAGTTTTAAACGCATAAATGATATGAAAACAGTAGCCGTATTACTCTTTAAAGACTTTGAAACCTTAGATGTATATGGTCCGGTAGAAGTATTTGGAGCAGTAAAAAAGGAATATCAGGTCTCTTTTTATTCCGAAAAAGAAGGTTTAGTGAGCAATAGTCATGGTGTATCATTCAATTCTAAAACACTTTCTGAAATACCTGCTCAGCCTGACGTCTTCTTAATCCTTGGTAGCTATGGTACTCGGGATGAAGTGAACAATGCTCCACTATTAGAAAGCATCAAAGATATTTCTTTACGAAGCAAAAGTGTCCATACCGTATGTACTGGAACAGCTCTTTTAGCCAAAACTGGGCTATTAGATTGCCTAAAAGCTACCACAATCAAAAGAGCTTTAGATTGGATCATGAGTCAAGGTGAACTGGATTAAAAAAGCAAGATGGGTAGTGGCTGATAAATATTATACGGCATCTGGCGTGAGTGCTGGCATTGACATGACTTTAGGATATATGAGCGATATGTATGGCGAAGCTTACGCCAAAGACATCGCCTTCAGAATAAAATACACCTGGGACAGCGATAAGGATAATGACCCTTTTGCTATTGCATAGATGCTTCATGACTTTCTGCTTTATTTGTTGTAGAATTACACGACTTTCAAACACCAACTTTTTTTCAAAAACCATATCTACTGAATGAATCCACGTTTAAAATACGTATCAATATTCCTAACTTCTGTCTTTATTGGGCTATGTTACTTCCTTTTCAACTTTCAATTTTGGACACACCTGAACACTGAAAACTTTGAAAACCTAACAGAATATGAAGGGGAACATGTTTCTGGTTTGTGGGGAAGACAAATATTGATTCATAAAAAATTCGTCCCTTACCTTAACAGAATAGAGAACCTAGCTGCGAAAAACAATATTGACCTCATTATAAATCAAGCTTATAGAAACAGTCAGCACTTTGTAATTGGTGCCATAGTCAAACCTTCAAAATCCTCAAATCATCTAGCAGGATTTGCGATAGATTTCAATATAAAACATGAAGGCACTAAGTATTTCTCTAACGATTTGAAACGTGCTCAACTTGGTAAATTGCCTCAGGATTTACAGAACTTTATAAAAGACATACGACAAGAACCAGGTTTACGCTGGGGAGGAGATTTCAATACCCAAGACCCCGTTCATATTGATTTTCCAATAAACTTAAAGAGCAAAAAGACATGGTCAAACTATGCAGAATTAAGTGCTCTAGATTACGAAAACGCCAGCTATAAATATCAATTTTGGTAAACAATGAGCAGCAAAAACAAATGGATCATTTCAATAATCGCTCTAGCAATTTATATAGGCCTCAGAGGTACGCTTTATAGGTTCTGTGTAACATATAAGTCGATTGGCCTTCGTCAAAACTACACAGCAAAGGACAAAAAGCTTGTTGCTTATATGGAATCATTTAAGGGAGATGATGACGTAAAAAGTGTGATTAAAGAGAGCTTATCCGCCACATCGCGACTTCTAAACTTTACGGTTGCCCGAAATCATAATGACCCCAATAGACTGATTAATGCTAAAACGGCACACTGTGTAGGCTATGCGGCTTTTTTTTGCGACCAGCTGCAACTATATGTTAAATAAAAATCGACTATCTCAAGTTTGGGTAGCCAAGCCACAGATAGGTCAGCTATATTTATTTGGCATCAACATTCATCATTACATAAAAACGCCATTTACAAAAGACCATGATTTTGTCTCTATAGAAAATAAGATAACGGGAGAAATATTGGCAGTGGATCCATCTATCCAAGATTATCTATTTTGTGACGTTTCTGTCTTAAAAGTTTGCTGAGTTTTAATTCCTAAATACTGTTAATTTTCTATGCTAGATTAAACCTTTCTTTTCATCCATAGTCTTAGGTACATTAAAAGCTTAAAACAAAAAATTATGAAAAGAGCAATCAAAATCACACTAGCACTGGCATTAATAATAGGATTTTCTGTAAATGGTTTTTCTCAAAGAAACACGAACAAAAACACTGTTGTAGTTCCCAAAACAGTAGTTCCTAGAAAAAGCGTAGTTTATAAAACCACAAAAAAGAAAGTAGTAACAGTGCGTACCCTTCCAAAACCTGCCACGATAGTTAGGCATAATGGCACATCGCTTTACTATGACAACAGCCGATTTTATAGACTAAACGGAGGCCGATATGTACCTGCAATTCCGAGTATTGGTTTTCAGATTAGAACACTTCCTGTGGGCTACAAAACTTTTACACATCATGGTATAAATTACTTCCTTCATAACGGCATTTATTTTGCGAAAGTAAATAGTTATTATGAAGTGGTTAACCCCGAAATTGGAGCTGTGGTTTATGAGCTTCCTGAGGAAGCTGAAAGAGTTAGTTTAAACGGAAGGTCACTCTATGAGTTCAATAACATTTTATACGAAAGAATACAAAACAGAGGTACACGTGCTTATGAGGTTGTAGGGTATATTGAAGGGTAAAAAAACAGCTTCTTAGAAAATTAAAAGCCACGGAAGGATTCAATTGCTTCTGTGGCTTTTTTGTTATACCACAATGATGCTAAAATTTTAAAATAGTTTTGACTTCCAAATCCTTAATCGTAACATTGCGATTAAGTAATAAATATGGATATGGGCTTAGCCAAAACAGAAATATTTTCAGACCAACAAAACCAAATATCCCTATACGCTAAGGTGTTTGGGCATCCTGCAAGAGTGGCGATTTTACAGCACTTGTTTCATATTAATAGCTGTGTATGTGGCGATTTGGTTCATGAAATAGGACTCGCACAGCCTACTATTTCTCAGCACCTAAAGGAATTAAAGCATTTAGGGCTCATCAAGGGCAGCGTAGACGGCACCAGTGTTTGCTACTGCATAAACACCGAAAACTGGACAAAAATGAAATCAATCATGATTGGTTTTTTTGATCAAGATATCCCTCAAGGGAATTGCTGTTAAATTCACCAATCGCAATAAATCATTCAAACTAATATTAATTATAATGGCCGTTTACCTTCCCATTCAAAAAACCATTCTAAGCCTGAAACCAGACCAAATTTCGGCGGAAAGAAAAACAATCCTAGCTCCTTTAGTGAGTTTCATTCAGGAAAAAGTTAAAACCAATGAAGAAATCCGCCTCAACTTCATATGTACCCACAACTCACGAAGAAGTCATTTATCGCAAGTATGGGCACAGACCATGGCCCATCATTTAGACATTAAAAACGTGTTCTGTTACTCGGGAGGAACCGAAAGTACAGCACTTTTCCCTATGGCAGCCGAGACACTTAAATACACCGGCTTCGACGTAAGAAAAATTGCAGAAACCGATAATCCCATTTACAGTATCAAGTACGGTGAAAACCAACATCCAGTTATAGGATTTTCTAAAAAGCTAGACAGCGATTTTAATCCTAATGCTGGTTTTGCAGCCATCATGACTTGCTCACAAGCAGACGGCGACTGCCCATTTATTGCTGGGGCAGAAAAACGAATTGCTGTAAATTATGACGACCCTAAAGCATTTGATAATACGCCTCAGCAGGCTGAAAAATATCAGGAGCGAAGCCTCCAAATAGCCACCGAATTATTTTACGTTTTCTCGCAAATCAAAGCTTAACATGAAAAAACTTAGTTTTCTAGACAGAAACCTCACATTATGGATTTTCGTAGCCATGGCTGTAGGGGTGGGAATAGGGTATTTTGTACCTACTTTTCCAGATGTCATTAATTCATTTAGCCGTGGAACCACCAATATTCCGATTGCCATTGGTTTGATATTGATGATGTATCCACCTCTGGCCAAAGTCAATTATGCCTTACTACCAAAGGTTTTCAAAAACACCAAAATACTTTCTATTTCCCTCATTTTGAACTGGATAGTTGGCCCAGTATTGATGTTCATTTTAGCCATTACTTTTTTGAGAGATTATCCAGAATACATGGTTGGTCTTATCTTAATAGGTTTAGCTCGTTGTATTGCCATGGTCTTGGTATGGAATGACTTAGCCGAAGGTAGCAGCGAATACGGAGCGGGATTAGTAGCTTTGAATAGTATTTTCCAGGTCTTTGCTTATAGCTTTTATGCATGGCTTTTCATCACGGTTCTTCCACCTTATTTCGGTTTTGAAGGTGCCATCGTAGATATTTCCATCGGAACTATTGCCGAAAGCGTCGCCATCTATTTAGGTATTCCTTTTCTATTGGGCATTTTAAGTCGATTGATTTTAGTCAAACTAAAAGGAGAGGCATGGTACACACAGAAATTTATCCCTACCATTTCGCCTATGACCTTAATTGCTCTTTTATTTACCATTTTGGTGATGTTTTCGCTTAAAGGTGAATTGATAGTACAAATCCCGATGGATGTTTTAATCATAGCCGTTCCCTTACTTATTTACTTCACACTTATGTTTATCATCGGCTTTTTTGTTACCAAAGCCATGGGAGCCGAGTATGACAAAACAGCTTCCGTAGCCTTTACTGCAGCAGGAAATAACTTTGAACTAGCCATTGCGGTTGCCATCGCCGTTTTCGGACTGAATTCAGGGCAAGCATTTGCAGGGGTTATTGGGCCTTTGGTAGAAGTTCCGGCTTTAATTCTTCTGGTGAAAGTTTCGTTTTGGTTGAAAAAGAAATACTACGATGCCCCAAAAACAGCTTAATATGAAAATCGCTTTCTTTTCAGACATACATGCCAATTTACCCGCTCTTGAAGCTTTTTTCAAGGATGTGGAATCCGAAAAGGTAGATGCCATATATTGTTTAGGAGATTTGGTGGGTTATAACGTTTGGCCTAACGAAGTGGTCCATGAAATTAGAAAAAGAGGTATTCCTACCATCATGGGAAATCATGATGAGGCCTTACTTAAGCCGGTTTCTTTAGAAGCTAAACCTTCTAACAAAGGCTTGACCAGAACAATGGTCAGTGATGAAAACAGAGACTATCTCATCAATCTACCCAGACATTTAATGCTAAACTTTGTTACTAATAATGAACCTTTTAAGCTGCTGATGGTACACGGAAGCTTAAAAGCCATTAATGATTATATGGTCGCTGATTACCCTGAGCAGGAAGTATTGAATATGATGCGGGCATACCAAGCGGACGTACTCTTATGTGGTCATACCCACAAACCCTTTCATAGGATAATTCAGAACGACCAGACGTTCAAACATGTGGTGAATATTGGCTCTGTGGGTAAACCTAAAGATGGTGACCCAAGAGCTTGTTATGCTATTTTAGAATTGAATCAGTCTACTTCTTCTAAATCTGAAACTTTAACAGTGTCTTTTAAAAGAGTGGCGTATGATGTTGAAAAAGCAGTAAAGGGAATTGAAGATAGTGAATTTGACCCTGTATTTGCGGAGGCCTTGCGGATTGCTAAATAAACCCGCTTTATGCATTAGTAAATCTCTCGATTTTATCGGGACCGTAACGAAATTGCTTCCCATCGGCAAGCTGAAGGTAATACAAAACAGTTCACTTCGTCAGTCTCAGTGCAGGCGTAAACGCATTTAAATTCAATCACCTGAACCCTTCGACATTATCTCAGGGTAAACCGCTATCCTAATTTCCTTATAATTGTCTGATTTATTGTATTTTAAAACTCATAACAATTACCCAACGCATAATTCGAGTTTAAATGATTTTAGTCATATTTCCCTTTAGATTTCTATCGTAATATTGCAATTAAGCTTTTTATAAGCAGAGTTCCTTCCTACAACGACATTTTGGTCCTCTTAAAATAGAAAAACATGAATTATCAAATTAAGGCTTCGTCTATCTCAAATAAGGATGCCATTATTCACATAAAGGATGCTGAGATAGATTTTGGCACGACCAAAAATTCAGCTAAAACCTTAGCAAATCCTGCTGAACTATTCTTGGGTTCATTTGCTGCGTGTATGCTGAAAAATGTAGAGCGGTTTTCGGAAATGCTGAAGTTTGAATACACAGAAGCCACGCTTCAGGTGAATGCCATTCGTCTTGAAAATCCTCCAAGGATGGACAACATAGCATACCGTTTGACTATCTACAGCAATGATAAAAACCTTAATCCTGCCTTGTTAAAAAAGAACCTTGAAAAATTTGGCACCATCTATAATACCGTAAAACTATCTTGCACTATTTCTGGCACGGTTAACACCATGGAAAATGTGTAATGTTTATCTTAATTTAACTTCGTCTTAAGTCTTCTCAGAGCTGAAATGACCGAATAATAAGCTTAAGGCTTGTGCTCTTTTGAGTATTCTCTTTTGTTTTTGACAAAGTTTTGGTTTATCTTGTAAGTGATAAAATATCACAACAGTAGCCTCCTTATCGCTTGCCTGTGCTCCTTGCGGCAGATAAACAGCGAGACGCTGCTAGAGGAAAACTATTAATTGAATTACCATGAGATATCAAAAAACATTTACAATTATCGCTTTCTTCATCTCAGCAGCCACATTTGGGCAAAATCAATTTATTGGAGAAATAAAAATGTTTGGTGGAAACTTTGCTCCTAGGGGCTGGGCTTTGTGTAATGGACAACTCTTGCCTGTTAGCAGTTACGATGCTCTTTTTTCCTTGCTGGGTACAACCTACGGTGGTGATGGTCGAACCACTTTTGGACTGCCAGATTTAAGAGGTAGATCTGCTGTGCATCCTGGAAATGGCCCAGGTCTTCCTTCTGTTCGTTTAGGTGAAAAAGGTGGGTCAACAGACTTTACGCTTACAACAAATAATTTACCACCACATAGCCATAGTGGCCATATCAATGTATCTGACACCGAAGGCGATATATTTTATACCAATAACAGCTATATAGCAGATAGCAGCAGGGTGGTCTCTCAGCAATTTACCAATACCCCACCTACAGGAAGCAAGAGAATTCAGGGACTTCATATAAATAATACAGGAGGTGGCCAAAGCGTTTCAAAGCGTTCTCCTTTTCAAGCCGTAACTTATATTATTGCTTTGGAAGGAACTTATCCTAGTCGAAATTAAGAAAATAATTTTATGGGGTATATTCTATCAATATAGGTAGTCAAGAACTATGACTCTAAAATGCTATCTGTCAGTTGATTTCTGATTCAGAACCCTACTAAATTATGCCTATTTCCTTTTATTTTGGTAAATTCATATGGGTCATTTAGAAATAGTTTTATGAAATCTACAACCTTCATCTTATTCCTTTTTGCCATAGTTAATTCGTGCATTTCTCCGAAATCTGATTTAGACGAGCCTAAGCTAATTGCCTTTTTAAATAACTTTGAGAATAAAGCTTACATAAGTGCTTCAGATAGTCTTTTAGCTATTTCAAATTTGCCTCTTTCTCTTGACGGTGAATTCGCTAGCCTCAGAAATTCTGATGGCTCCAGAGAAATCATTTTGCTAAACTTTGTGAGCGATGTAGAGCCGCATCTGAAAAATTATAATGCAATGGTGGCTGCTTTGGATTCATCGGAACTGGCACTTATTACAGAAATTATTCCTAAGTATGAGGCCTTGTTAGTTAGAAAAAACATGACTTGCACCCTCAACATCCCAGCGGTAACAGGTTTATGCAGAGCCACTTTTGGAAGGCATGCCGCACGTGGCCCATTTATGAAACGTTTTGAAAGTGCTCATAAAGTTTGTGAAAGAGGAAAAGGCGTTTGTGTAGAAAACTTAATACGGATTGGTCATATAGATTATTATTTCGATAATCAATGTTTAAACCCAGTGATTCCTTATACAGATTCTTCACGATTTGTTGTCCCAATTCGGCGTTGGGCATGTTGAAAATCAACTAGTGTTTTCACAAGAGAAGAATTGCTTTTCCCTTCCGCAGCTTATTCTAAGACAGGCAAAATTCTGCACAAGCGAGCATCTTCCTACAGCTTATAAAAGCTAAAATGACCGAATAATAAATATAAGATTTCCTTTCTTTTGAGTTTTCTTTTTTGATGAGGTTTTGCCGTATCTTGTAGTTAATATAAAACGTCAATATTGCAGAGTCCCTACCGGAGAATCTGAGAAGGGAAAAAACAGGTTTTGTATTTTTAGAATTCAATAAAATTAAGAGTGAATTATGAGTGTCTTAAAAAGAAACAATGTAAATATCATAGGCGAGGGGAAAAAAGTGTTATTATTTTCCCATGGTTTTGGATGTGATCAGAATGCGTGGAATCATATGACAAAATATTTCACTAAAAATTACAAACTTGTTTTGCTTGATTTTGTGGGAGCAGGAAAATCTGATTTATTATCTTACGAACCAAAAAGATACTCCTCACTAGATGGCTACGCAAATGATATCATTGAGATATCAGATTCATTAGATTTAAAAAATGCAATATTTATAGGCCATTCAGTAAGCTGTATTATTGGGGCTTTGGCCTCAATAAAAAGGCCAGATATTTTTGAAAAACTCATTTTTATTGGACCATCACCATGTTATATTAGTTCAGGAGATTATATAGGCGGTTTTGATCGAGAAACAATAGACTCATTATTGGAGGTAATGGAAGAGGATTATATTTCATGGGCTAAATCAATTGCTCCCGACATAATAAACTCGGAAAATGGGAACGAACTTACCACTGAATTGACAAATAGCTTTTGCTCAATTGATCCTGTCATAGCTAAGCAATTTGCAAGAGTGACTTTTATGTCTGATAATAGAAAAGACCTCCCTTTAATACAAGTAGAAAGCCTAACTATACAATGTTCTGACGACATGTTAGCTCCTTTATCTGTCGGACAATATATCAATGCAAAGACCTCTAATAATACACTACACGTTTTAGAAGCACATGGACATTGCCCCCATATGAGTCACCCAATTGAAACGGCAAATGCGATTAATGTATTCTTAAACAGCTCTTTAAGTATTGCGTAATGTAAAATATTATGTATATTACTTTGAATACTAATCTAAAAATAATTATGAAAGAGAATAAAACAGTAGAGAAGAAAAAAAACAGTAGTAAACTAACGTCGGAACTCTACGATTTGTATTCCCCACCAGTATATGGTAAAATCCTAAGTATTATTGATAAAGCTCCAATAGCAAACAAATTATTTGAGAAGGTATTTGTGTCAGCTTATACTGATAATGAAACTTTTCCTTTACGCAGCCCTTTAATGTCTTTAATTGACATAGCCGACGACAAAAGCCACAAAACACTTAAAGCTCTTACCATATTTAATGAATGTTGTTCAGGCTCAACAGTAAGTATTAAGGATAAAAAATAATTACCTAAGTGTTCAGAGCCAGAACCAAAATTTTGAACCTAAAAATGGCAAAATTGACAGCTTAATGTTTTATTTAAGGTGGTCAAGGTTTTTATGATTAGTTATTAAGATTCTTTTCACAATCCCATTTGCCTTTGTACCATATGCACGTTTGCCTTCGACTGGTTTGCCAGCCGCTCCTCTCAGGCTGACGCTACTTTTGTCAGGTTGAGCATTATCAATGGCGGCAGCCCAGCACGAAACCTCGCAATTAAACTAAAACATCTAATTCTGCTTAGCCAAAACCTTGCACTCCGAAGCTTCCTCCAAAGGCGGATAAATGTAGCCCTGGAGAAGTGATTGCAAACCTCTCGTTTGAACTAGTACTCAGATATCGGCCAAAGGCTAATTACTCTGCTACGCAAGCTCTTTTCGACCTTGAGTGATATGTCTTTCGGTCTTCGGACCGATGGTTAAAATTTAATTACGCTAAATTAAATGAAACAAAAACCACAGCAATGAAAGAAGGATATGTAATTAGAGACCAAGGAGCAATTTACTTTCTGACGTTTACTGTGGTTGAATGGGTTGATGTTTTTACGCGAAAAGATTATAGAGACATTATCATAGACAGTCTTAAATATTGCCAAAAGGCAAAAGGAATGAATATTTATGCTTTCGTAATAATGAGCAATCACATTCATATTATGATGCAATCTGAAAAGAAGGAATTATCAAACCTAGTACGAGATTTTAAAAAATATACTGCCCAAATGATTTTAAAGCGAGTGATGGATGGTCCAGAATCTAGGTCAGATTGGATGCTTAAAAGATTCGAATTTGCAGCCAATAACCATCAAAGAAATACAAAATATCAATTCTGGCAACTCAACAATCATGCTGAAGAGGTCTTTTCTGAACCTTTTATGTGGTCAAAAAAAATCGGGCGGCGTTCCGCTATATTCATATGAATCCAGTTAGGGCAGAAATTGTAGCTAAAGCTTCTGAATATTTGCATAGCAGTGCATTAAATTATGTGGGTAAGACTGGCTTGATTGATATTGAATTACCTTCAAACCCAATAATTGACCCTTTAAAGAAGGGATACCACTTAGACATTAATGAATGGTAAAAATCTATTTTTTTGTTAGACCATTTACAAGCGAACATTTGAGCGGTATGAAGACCGAATGACATAACCACGAGGTCAAAAAGACCTCACGGAGCGGTTCTCGACTATCGCTCGAACTGACATAGATATATAACGAGAATTGTCAGTTCGAGCGAAGACCCTGCCTGTCCTCCATTCGGCGGATAAATAGGCAGACAGGGATAACAGTCTTTTTGAGGACAATTTAACTCCGCAGAGTAGACCTAACAGAGACTGTGCTGAAGGAAAATTTTGTCGGTTCAAGTATATGGAGGTTCTCGACTGTCGCTCGAACTGACATAGATATATAACGAGAATTGTCAGTTCGAGCGAAGACGAGAACAGTCTTTTCAAGGACAATTTAAGGTCTTAGAATACTCTGAGAGGAAAAAAATACTTCTTATTGCGTAGGAGAAGCCATTTCTAATATAGACTCTTCAATAGTCTGATTTTTATGAATTAAACTTGAATTAAACCAACTTAATTTCACCTTGGAACTATCTACCGGGCTCTGATAAGCGAAAAGTATCTGTTCATCCATAAAATCCTCATCCAATTCAAGCCTATTAAGCATAGTAAAAGATTCACTTAAAAGATACTTTCTTGTCTTACGATTCAGTGCTATAAAAGTTATACTTGGTTTGTAGGACATTGCTGTATCCAACGTTTCCTTAGCAAATTCGGTTAACAATTTTTCATATTGACTCGGTCTTGATATCCAAATATTTTTAACGCCATAGACGTATTCGGTTTCACCTTGCATATAATGTTTCGTAGTAATATATTCAATATCCTCCATTTCAATTTTGGTCCTAAAAAAAATCCATATTTCAAAGTAGTACACAAGAAAAAGAACTAAGAATATAAAGCCCGCCATTTTCATTTTACCTCCCATATGCTTTTCATTTTAATTTCAGAAGTCAAATAATCCGTAAAAGTTTTATAATTATATTGATGTTGCAATATCCAATTTGACAAAACACCACCTCTATAATTATATTTAGCAACATTCACCGAACCTAGCACCATAATTGGCTTGCTATAATCATTCTCGTCTACACCATATATATAAAGGTATTGAACCAGTTCTGCAAACCTTCCACCATCGTTGCCGCGTTCACAAACCTCTGGTTTGTAAAAAGAGATAAACTCGATGGGATTTCACTTTAAGCTTCAAAAACCAAATTTAACAAAACCCCAAACCTGCCCGCCCCAGAAAGCGTATTTAATTACATTTGACAATCACATAAGAAACACATGCGTTACGAGGGGCCAAACCAGGAATATTTTGAGGTGGTAAACATTACCAGCGAAAACTGCTATTTGATAAAAGCCTCTAAAAACTCAGAGCTTTCTATGCTTTGGTTTGACTCCGACCAAAACCGCCTAAAAATAGATGGTAAAGAGCATGCCTTTAAAACCAATGAGCTGCTTTGTCTTACAGAGTTTCATAAGGTAGAAACTGTCAACATTGACAAACTCAGGCTCCTAAAGTTTAACAAGCCTTTTTACTGCATTCTAGACCACGACAGCGAGATAAGCTGCCGAGGCATTTTATATTTTGGTGCGGCTACGCTACCCATCATAAGACCAAACGCCAAAGAACTAGATACCCTAGAAACCGTCTGGAAAATGCTGTGCATAGAAATGGAGTCGCGAGACAACCTCCAGTTAGAAATGCTACAAATGATGCTAAAAAGAATGCTGATACTCTGTACCAGAATTTATAAAGAGCAGCTGCAGTATGACATTTCGGGTGGTGAGTATGTAGACAGCCTGCGTGCCTTCAATTATTTGGTAGAGCAGCACTTTAAAGAAAAACATAAAGTAGCCGACTACGCCGACCTCCTTCATATAAGCCCAAAGAGCCTTTCTAACCTCTTTAAGAAAATTGGCAGTAAAACTCCCCTTCAATACATTCAAGAAAGACGCCTGCTAGAAGCCAGAAGACTTTTAAAGTATAGCGAGCGTAGTATTTCCGAAATTGCTTTCCATCTTGGCTTCTCAGACTTGCAGGCTTTCAGTCGTTTTTTTAAGAATAATGAAGGTATTTCACCCAACGACTTTAAGAATTCTGAGCAAAAGGAAAAATTGCCAACTTAAAAGGAATTTCCGCCTATTTAGGCCTTCTCGTATTGCTGCACCTTTGTAACATCATTTTGATAATAACAATTAAAACAACAATACGATGTCAACATTTAGTGTTCCAACAAGAGAAGAAGTTTCTGAAAACAATCAAACCATTTTTGATAACCTTGAAAAAGGCTTAGGCTTTGTACCAAACCTTTATGCTTACTACGCCAAAAACGAAACCGCATTAGCAGATTACCTTGCTTTACAAAACCGTAAGTCAACGCTTAAAGCCAAAGAAAGAGAAGTGATAAACTTGGTAGTGAGCGAGTATAATGGCTGTAAATATTGCCAGAGTGCCCATACTGTATTAGGTGGGATGAACGGTTTTACAGAAGATCAAATTTTAGAATTAAGAGGTGGCACAGCCAGCTTTGATGCCAAAACAGACGCCTTAGTTAAATTCACACTTTCTGCCGCTGCCAATAAAGGAAAAGCATCAGCAGAAAGCTTAGCAGCCTTTTTTGCAGCAGGATATACCGAAGCAAATTTGATAGATGTGGTGATAATAATAGGCGACAAAACCATCAGTAATTACATCCATAACCTTGCAGGTTTCGCCATTGATTTCCCATTGGCTCAGGAATTAAACGCAGAGTTAGTTTAATCCACTCTTTTAAGCTCCAGAGGAGCGATATGTTAATAGCTAGAAGCTAGCAACTGGAATTTGTTTGGCGTGATTTTAGCCAAAATGCCAAAATCATGACAAACCCTCCTTCAATTAGTTTAATAAGCTCACATTTTTAAAATTATCAAACGGTCAATATTATTAAAAAAACGAACCGGGGAGGCGTTCCTCCAAAAAAACATCGCCCAGTAAACTCACACACTCAAAATTCTATAAAGTAATAAGCTGTTTATTAGTTTTTGAAGAAAGAATTTCGACCGTGTTCAAACAGTACAGGGCTTTATAAGGAATCATAATTAAATATTAAAAACAATAACTATAATGAAAAATCTATTAGCTGCATTAGTAGCAACATTCGCTCTTACATTTTCTACCACTACTTACGCTCAGTCTAACGCCAAAGTGGTAGCCTTAGAACAAACTGAAGGTGCATTTACACAGAAAAGCTTAACGCTAGAGCCTGGAAGTTATGTATTTAAAGTGGCCAATGTGGGCGTAAACCATGATCTCGGTTTTGTGCTAACGCCAAAAGGAAAGTCTGACGAAGCCCACCATATCAAAGAGGCTTACGTAACCGAGCTTATCAAAGAAGGAACAAGCTCAACAAGTAAAGTAGTGACGTTAGAAAAAGGCGAATACGAATACTTTTGCCCACTAAACCCAACGCCTAAGTATACTTTGGTGGTGAAATAAGAAAAAACACAAATTATGAAAAAGTGCCCCTGGCTTCATGAGCTGGGGCACTTTTGTTTTGAACGAAGCCTAATCCAATTTCCGTATGCGATTAAGAGCTTTCAATAGGATATGCATAACTTTAAACTTCTAAACTATATCCATATGAAATACTTAACGCTCTTTCTTCTTTTCTCAATAAACTTGTCGGCAGTCTCTCAGGATGATTTATTGATAGATTGGAAATTCACCTCAGGAACAATTTATAATAAGGCAATTCAAAGATATTTGTCAGATACAAAGCAATCATTAAAAAACTCCATGAACTATGACCCTGATTTACCAATAATGGGAATCTATTTAATACAATGTGACATGGACACTTCTAGTGGATTGGAAACGCTCACGATTAGGTTTTGCTATGATGATTCATGGAAAGAGCACAGTTATGACCGATTTTGCTTTTATGGCTCAAAGCTCCTTTTGATTAATAAAAAAATGAGCACAGCATTATCAGAGGAAACCTTAGAAAACCTTATTCAAGATAGGGTATACGCCAGAAAAAAGAAAGAAGATAGAATGATTACAAGTCGTACAATGACAGCAAGAGATAGTATTACTTTTGATGTAGACAAATATGATGGTTGGTATTCGAATGCACATAAAGAAAACCTACTTAGGGAATCTCCCTACCTCCTCCGGAAACTTATCCTCAATCATAACACCAATTCAATAACCATTAAATAAGCTTACTAGCCATTATCAATCTCTTTTCAAGACGCGGTTGACAACAATATTTTTCACAAAATGCCCCAAGGTAAATTTACCAAGGGGCATTTTATATTTATATAAATGAGCCTGTTTCTATGCCGCTTCTGCAGCCTGTTCTCTCATACGGTTAGAAGGGAGAATCAAGAAATCTACTCGTCTGTTTTTATTTCTATTTATTTTACTACTGTTCTGAAAGTCAGGGTATTTCTCACCATAACTATCTATAAAAAATCTGCTTTCATCTATACCACAACCTTTCAGGTAGTTAGCCGCAATCGCCGCTCTTCTAAATGCTAATTTATCGTTAAAATCTGCAGAACCGGCTGCATCTGTACGTCCGGCCACCAATATATAGGTCTCTGGTTCTTGTTGAAGATTAAAGGCTAGTTTCCTTAAAGCTGTTTTAGCGTTTTCGTTAAGTACATAATCTTCCACCCCATACATATCTCCTTGGTCTAAGGCTACTACTATACCCTCTCCAAAATGTAAAACGGTAGCATCTTCAACTAAATTGGCCGCTAAATCTTTAGAATATTTTTTCATCCAACCAGATAAAACACTGCTCGTGGCTCCTTGAGAGCTGTATTTGGCAATAGTATCTGCTAATGGGAAATTATAGGCTACTTCGTTATTATAAACCTCATCGGTAAAAATGACTTTATCTTCTGCCACAGAATTGTTGGTAGGAATCAAATCCTGTGAATCCATATCTTCTGCCATTTCGGTGTCCATGTCTGTTTCATTCATGGATGAAGAGTCTGAGTTGCTATTACAACCGAAAACAAAAGCAGAAATGCATATAGAACCAATTAGTATTTTTGCGTATTTCATAATTTTAAAAGTTTTGATTTGTACGGAGAGTACTTAAAAGCGTATTCCATTTACCTTTCTTATGTACATTCTGAGGAAAGTGTAGAAATTTCACCCCTGTTACTTCGGAATCCGTGGTGCTTTTATTGAACCCGCTTTATGCATTAGAAATCTCCCGATAGCTATCGGGACTGAAGCTAAATTGCTTCAAATCACTTCGTAAACCCATTTAAACTCAATCACCAGAGCGGTGCTATGCTAATCTCTTTTAAATGTCTGATTTATTACACTTTAGGCACTCATTACAATTCTCCATTGCATAAACCGGGTTGAACATCCTTTCCATCCCAGTTTTCAAAGAACAAGTAATGGTCTTCATCCTTGAATTTATATGATGTGAAACATCCATACTGGACATTTAAAGGCATTCGTTGAATGAAACTCAAGGGAAATAATTAATATAGCTCTTAGGAGTTCAACATTATTTACAAAAAGCATATGCCCAAAAGCGTAAAATTTGATTTTGAAATATACTTCACCAACGGTGGCAATATTAAAGGTGAAGACTTTCGTCTTGATTTAGATGGGGAACAGATTTCTGACCAAGAACTGTCAGATTATATTGTTTCAAATTTGAACCTGTTGATGGTAGGGCAAATCAAAATTTTCAATAAAATCATTTTTGAGGAAGCTCATAGAAGGAAACCTATCCAAGAGAAAGCAGACGCCAGTTTACTTGTCGATTTAAGTCACACCATAGAAAATGGGCTTATTACTTATAAAGGTCTTCCTGCCCCTATTATATGTGATTACCTGAGCCGTGAAGATTCAAAACGTTTTTACGAGGAAGGCACCCAATTTCAAATTGGTAAAATAGAGATGGTGACCAACACCGGCACCTACATAGACTGCCCATTTCACCGCTACCAAGATGGAAAAGACCTTTCAGAAGTTGCACTAGAGCGTTTTGTAGACTTGGATGCCGTAGTTATTCGTGTTCCCTTTTCGGAAACTATAGAAATCACAGCGGAACATCTCAAAAACTGTGAAATCAGAAATAAGGCGGTATTAATCCAAACGGACTGGGATCAACACTGGAATACAGAACAGTATTTTGAAAATAACCCTTATTTGACCGAAGGAGCAGCTGCCTACCTGAGAGACTGCTCCGTAAACCTAGTAGGCATAGACTCTCATAACATTGATGATACCCGAGGAAAAAGCAGACCTGTACACTCCACACTTTTAGGGGCAGAAATTCTGATAGTGGAACATTTGTGCCATCTCTACTTACTCCCAAATGATGGTTTTACGTTCAGTGCCGTTCCGCCAAAATTTAAAGGTGTGGGTACTTTCCCAGTTAGGGCTTTTGCTAAACTGAATAAGTAAGCAAAATCACTTGGCATTTCAACCCAATTTAAAAAAAAGTAAAAGATTAGCATTTTAGTTGTCGCATATACTATATTTGCAGCAACAAAATAAATATTTACAAATGAGACGACTAGAATTCACATCCCTTCAAGTGACAGACTTAGAAGCTTCCAAGGCTTTTTACACCGAAAAACTTGCCTTTGAAGTATCCGAAATGAAAAATCCTGATGCTATCATTTTCAAGTTTAATAAGGGTGATGCCAGCTTTGCTATCAGAAAGCCTTTTGGCAGTTTGGAGAAAAAAGAACTTGGAATTGGCGTATCCACTTGGTTCGTAATTGATGAAAATATTGAAGAACTACATGCCACATTTTTAGAAAGAGAAGTCAAAATTTTGGGAGAAATCATGCAAACTCCCTTTGGTAAGGCCCTCCACGTATTAGACCCAGATGGTTATAAACTTACTTTTTTGGAACAAAACCAATGATCATTAAACAGAAATATTGGATAATAGTAGCCTCAAAAGACCACGTAGAAACGGGCGTATCAGAGGGCATAGCACAGGCCTGCCATGGAAAAGTGGCACCTTTAAAAAGGATGAAGAAAAACGATTTTGTCTTATTCTATTCGAGTAAAAACACTCTTGGTAAACCTGACAAATGCCAAGCTTTTACGGCCATAGGAAAGGTAAAAGACGATGAAATTTTCCAATTCCAGATGACGCCAGATTTTTGTCCATCTAGAAGACGAATTGACTTTTTACCAAGTACTTCTATCTCCATCTTACCATTGATCAACGACTTGCACTTTATTCAAAACAAAAAGCATTGGGGATATCCATTTCGTTTAGGTTTCTTTGAAATAAATAAACACGACTTTGATTTAATTTCAACCCAAATTCATCAAGGAACCCATGCCTAAAAAAATAGAATTCCGCTTTAAAAGCCCTAACGATAGCCCAGGCTATCTTCTGGGGCAGGTCACTGTACTTTGGCAAAGAAAACTAAAAAAGAAGCTTGACCCCATAAATCTAACTCACACGCAGTTTATTATTCTGGCGGCACTTGGTTGGCTTTCTAGAGAAAACAACAAGGTGACTCAGGTGGATATTGCCAATCAAGGTAACTTGGACAGAATGATGGTTTCTAAAGTATTAAGAACATTAGAATCTAAAAAATTCTTAAGCCGTCAAGAACACGAAACAGATACCAGAGCCAAAATTATCCAGCTCACTAAAGCCGGTGCAGAAATACTTCAAAATGCTATTATAAAAGTAGAGGAAGCAGACCAAGAGTTTTTCTCTTCATTAAGCCCAAGCCTGGCTGTATTTAATAACAATATGGTTGGGCTGATAAGTGAGAACAGGCCTAAATAGAATTCGTTACGCGGCTATATGCTTATCCGAATAGATTCAGTATTAATTGATTCTATTTCAGGCATGGAGAAATATGTTTAACATTGTACTTAAGCTCAACCCAAAAAAGCTCAAGCTTCTTAATGAAAAAACATTTACTCCTTCTCTGTCTATTTGCTGCATTCACATTATACTCTTGTACTAAAACCCATCCAGCAATTTCTTATGAAGAAATTCACATAGACGCTCCCTTTGAAATGGACACTATAAAAGTCCCTAATTTCAGTGCCTTTAAATCCTTTTCCATTTTAGATTTTGGGGCAGAAGCCGGAAACCAACAAAAAACGACGCAGGCCATTGCAAAGGCCATTACCCAAGCAAATAAAAATGGTGGAGGACGAGTAATTATTCCATCAGGCGAATGGTTAACTGGTCCTATTCATTTTAAAAGCAATGTGGAATTACATCTTTCAGAGGGTGCTATACTTTTATTTTCGGACAATCCAAAAGACTACCTACCGGCTGTTCATACGTCATGGGAAGGCATGGAATGTTATAATTATTCGCCACTGATTTATGCTTTTGAGTCACAAAATATCGCCATTACCGGTACAGGCGAATTAAAAGCTAAAATGGATGTTTGGGAAGAGTGGTTTGCCAGACCAGCTCCTCATATGAACAGCCTTAAACATCTTTACACCATGGCTGCCAAGGGTGTTCCTGTGGAAGAAAGACAAATGGTAAACGACAGCTCGAACTTAAGACCACATTTCATTCAGTTCAACCGCTGTCAAAACATCTTGGTAGAAGGGATTACTATCACCAACAGTCCCTTCTGGACTATTCACCCTTACCTTTCAAAAGACGTTGTCATTAGAAACATAAAAGTGTATGCCCACGGGCATAATAATGATGGCGTTGACCCAGAAATGAGTCAAAACGTATTGATAGAAAACTGCATTTTAGATCAAGGCGATGACGCTGTTTCTATAAAATCAGGGAGAAATCAAGATGCATGGCGACTGCATACACCATCTAAGAATATCGTTCTTAGAAATCTTACGGTGAAAAATGGTCATCAATTATTAGCACTTGGAAGCGAACTATCTGGTGGAATAGAAAACGTTTTTGTAGACAACTGTGAAGTACTGGATGGTGCTAAGTTATCTCACCTACTTTTTATTAAAACCAACGAACGTAGAGGTGGTTATGTCAAAAACATCTTTATAAATAATGTAAAATCTGGCAAAATAGATAAAGGAGTTTTAGGTATTGAAACCGATGTGCTTTACCAATGGCGTAACCTTGTGCCCACGTATGAGCGTAGACTTACGGCTATTAGCGACATTCAACTTACAAATGTAAAATCTACCGATGTAGCGTTTGTTTCTCGAATTTTAGGGCAAGAAGAGCTACCTGTTGAGAATGTTTCGTTGAAAAATGTCAGCGTCGATACATTTAAAGAAAAAAAGCACATTCATGAAAATGTCATAAATTTCACGGAGGAATAATTCTAATTTTTTTAGCTAATACCTAGACTTTAAATTCCTTACTTTTAAACAAAAAAAAAACGATGTCGTACTGTAAATTTTGTCAAGACCTACCAGAAGATAATGTCCATAAATATTATCACGACAATCAGTATGGCTTCCCTTTAGAAACCGACAATGAGCTTTTTGAGCGACTTATTTTAGAAATCAATCAGGCAGGGCTTTCATGGAATACCATTCTGGTCAAAAAAGATAATTTCTATAAGGCCTATGATGGTTTTGATATAGGCATTGTAGCGTCTTACCCCGAAGCCGAAAGAGAAAGACTTCTTTCTGATGCTGGTATTATCAGAAACAAACTCAAAGTAAACGCAGCCATTCATAATGCTAACGTCATTCTAGACCTCCAAAAAGAGCATGGAAGCTTTAAAAAGTGGGTTGAAATCAACCACCCGCTTTCGAAAGTAGCTTGGGTGAAATTGTTCAAAAAGCGATTCAAATTTGTAGGTGGAGAGATTGTCAATGAATTTCTTCAAAGCACAGGCTACCTACCCACCCCACATGATAAAGATTGTCCTGTTTATGCTAAGGTTGAGGTGGCGAAGAGGAGCATGGGTATTTATTGATTTTGTTTTCACCAATGTTACGTCCTTTTGAGACTTGTCCTTGTTTTTCTGTTTTTTTTTCTACTTAGGTTAAGTCCCTAACGGGACTTGTTTAACTCTGCTTCTTTGTTATTCTACCGAGGTTACGTCCCTAACGGGACTTGTTGGACTTTGCTTCTTTGATATCCGTGGTATCAAAAGCCCTGAAGGGGCTTAAGATGAATAGAAAACATCCCAACCTTTAAAATTTTCTTCGGCGGACTTTTTGCATTTATGCAATCAGTGTTACAAAAGATTCTACAAGGTTATTGTTCCAACTTATCTATCATCACAAAAACCGAACTCCAAGCGGGTATTGTTACCCTAATACCATCTTTAGTTTTTGCAGATTTGGTTTTTATGGTGTCATAATTTGACGGACCACCTGCAGCCCCTGAGGGAGCTTCACCATTCACAATTACCTTTCTTGAGAAATCGCCATTATCTGTTCCACCAGCTAAATTATACCAGTAATATCTTTCGCCAGCGTTAAAGTTTTCTGTTTTAATCTCTACATTTTGCGGTTTACCAGTAGTGTTGACCAAGGCCACACTTACCTCTCCAGAACTATAAGTGGAAGCATAAGATTTAATTGAAGACGGGAGAGCTCCAGCTGCCGTAGCTTTAGAAGAAACCATTCTATCTCCAATGGTCTTCTGGAAATAGTACATGTGATAAAACGAAGGCCTTGCATTCATTTTAGGATCATCAGAGGCTCCTCCATCACTAAAAAGTCCATGATCATTTCCGTTTTCCCAGCCATTATATAAATCCCATCTGGCTGCCATACCATATTTATTTTTGATAGATTCTGCCTGAACAATGACCGCAAAAGCCCCACTGGTATTAGACACTTGCTGCATTCTATCTTTGGCCCACATGTTCCACTCCGTAAATGCTATAGGCTTCGCTTGACCTCCATTTATACTAATTTCATTTCGAACAAAATTCATCATTTTTTCAGGTAGAGCTATGGCATCTTTTAAGATATTAGCCGCTTCAGAATTTTCATTATAAGGCGTAATGTAGTTATGGGCAATATAAAAGTCGGCTTGATTATCTATATTCTTTATCAGCCCTTCATTCCAAGTTCTGGTGGTATTAGACTGCCAATCTTGTATAACAGATTCTTGCATAACAGCCCCAATTTTAATTTCCGAACCAATTTCTGCCGCCGCATTTCGCATAGAATCAGCAAAAACCTTAAAGTGCTTGGCGTACAGTGCTCCCGTCAAAAACTCTGGTTGCCCATCTTGATTTTTACTGAGGTCTATTCTATTTCCTTTTTCCCATGTACCGTAATTTTCATTTCCCACCTCCCAGAGTTTGGTGCGACCATTATCATATCTTACCCAGTCGGCAGCGAGTTTAGCCGCCATAGCCACAGGGTCTTTACTGGTGCCGTATCTGGCAAAACTATAGTTTACGCATATACTTCCTTCATTTTGGGTCGTCGCCAGCAAACTGTAATAATTCTCTAAAGATCCACGCCAATTGTCTTTCGTCTGACCATAGAAGAACCTAGCATCTTCTAACAGCCCATTCTCATTCATAAACTGCTTAGGCACACCCCATTTCTCCATGTATTCGGCAGATGGTGTTTCTTTAAAACCACTTACATTTGGGTCGTCTACAGGATTTGTATTCCAGAAATAAACATTACTCCCACTCCCTGCTGGCCATCTTATAACATGAGGGTTTAAGTTACTAATATCACGAATTAAGCTCGGTGAGTCTACAAAAGTCCCCATCCATGTATTCGCATTATGTCCAAAAATCTTGTTTGGTATTTTGGTGATAATCTCAGACGCATTGAGTGTGACCGTATGCGTGGTAGACGAAGGTGTCGTCCCATCTATATATTCGGGTTTTTTAAAAGTTTTAGGCTGCCAGTCATCTAGAAAAAAGCCTATAGTAGACGCTAGCTCAGGATCAATTGCTGGCTGCACCTCTACTATATCTATGGGCGTTTCATCATCTGGAATCACCACACTTTTAGAACACGAGAACAAAAAAAAGAGATAAAGAATTATCACTGTTTTGATTTGAAAAGTACTTATCATTTTCTTCTTTTTTAGTTTTAAAACATTCATTCTAAAACTTTGTTATTTATTAAGAGCTGAGCCTCCATTAGCATCAAAAACCTCAATGGATATGATGTTATCTGAGAGCATCAGGTTTCTGGAAGACTGCGACATAAATGAGCTTCCATAGTTAATTTCAATTTTCCTTTTAACGCCACTTTTAAGCGTAGCTATACCATAGACGTCTGTAGGTTTCGGACTTATCATCCTAGTAGCGTTTCCTAGTGTAAAGCTTTTTAATCCTGCCCTGTTCTGTGAGGTTAAGAATATTGGTTTACCTTCTGAGTTGGTAACTCTGACCAATGCCTTGGCATCGCCTTTCGCAAGAAAGCCGCTTTCCTTTAAAGTATTAGCCTTAAATCCTCCAATTCCATTTCCTGAAAGTAACAGACCATTAAAAGCATCCAGTCGTCCTACCGAAACTTCATTTCCGTAATCATTACCCACCATAAGGACATCTAAAAAGCCATCTTGGTCAAAATCTTCCACCAGCATTCCAAAAACAGGAGCAGTCTGAGCTGCGAAAGGCAAAGCAGTAATATTTAAATTCCCCTGACCTAAATTCTCTATATAACAGCTTTCTACCGTATTGACTTTTAGCACTAAGGCCTCTTTAACATCATCTTTTGCCAGAATACTATAAATGGTAGATTTGGAGAATTTCTCGTAATTGTCGAACCGCTGTCTTAAAGCGTTAATCTGCTTAAAGAGGTCGTCTCTCACATTAAAAGCTACCTCTTTTTTCTCTTTATCTTCTGTCAAATAATGCACCGTAGGAATGGCATCAAAAACACCATCCTTATCAAAGTCTTTGGCATAAATAGTTAGCGGAGTTTCTTGAGATATTTTATAATTATTGTTTTGACCCAGATTACCTACCACATAATCTAAATCGCCGTCGTTGTCAAAATCTCCAGAGACAATACTATTCCAAAATCCAATCTTGTCTTGAAGCGATTTAGACTTCACATGCTCAAATTGAGTTCCTTTTAGATTTTTAAGCATGGTGATGGGCATGGCCTCTCCCGCCACTATTATATCTTGCCAACCGTCGTTATCAAAATCTGTCCAGATGGCATCACTTACCAAACCTATTCCTCTTAGACCAGGGGCCAAACTTGAGCTTACATCGGTAAACTTTATCCCGTTTTTAGAATCATTTCTAAGGATAAAACTATTACTTGGTTTCGGGTATTGGTCTACTTCCAATCTACCACCAATGAATAAATCTAAGTCCCCGTCTTTGTCAAAATCTGCCGCTTTCACCGCCGAACCACTTTTAAGAAAACTAGGCAAAGCATCTACGGCCAAACGGAAGTTCCCATAACCATCATTTTCGTACAATCTATCCTGATAATGGACAGAACTCGGAGAGGATTCATTACTTCCACTTACGATATATAAATCCAAATCTTTATCTCCGTCTGCATCAAAAAGCAGCACGCCCATATCTTCAGAAACATTTTTGGGGTCGTCAAACACCTTTTGAGTAAAACGTCCTGAAGCTTTTTGAATTAAAAACACACCAGAATGGCGGGCAGCCCCACCTATAAAAACATCCTCTAATCCATCGCCATTGATATCTCCCACTGCCATAGCAGGACCATATTGAGAAAACTTATGTGGAATCAGTTTTTGAATATGGAAATCTATAAAATCGGTTTCTTTGTGAAGATAATTAATAGCAAGTTCGGCCGTATTATCCATGAATATCCCCTTTGCCTTAGTACTAGAATTCTCGGGATAAACAGCAGTAGCCTCGCTCACTACTAAAGTTTGATTGGCTTTAACGCCTTTTAGTTTCGATTCTTTACCACTTTGCCATTTAATATTAACTTCCGCTACCTCTGCTACTTTCCCTAAACCAAAATGAGCGACATTTTCAATGGTAGATAAATACCCTCTATAAGGCGTGTTTTCATACACTTGCATTAAACCATTGCCATAGCTTATTTCTATAAGGGCCCCATGACCATTAATATTACCCTCACCACCTTCACATTTAACTCGCAGAAAATGATGATTTTCTGAACGCCCATTATTAAGATAAACAAAAGCGGCTTCGTTGATATTATTGACCACATAATCCAGGTCTCCGTCATTATCAAGATCGGCATAAGCGGCCCCATTTGAAAAACTAGGTTTCACTGTACCCCACTGCTCATTAACTTCCTCAAAAAAAGGAGTTTCGGTGTTTCCTGAGTTCCTAAAAGACTTGTTGGCCACTTTTCTGGAAGGCAACATTCCTAAGAGTTCTTCCAATGTCGCTTTTCTTTGTACCGCAGCCGGAAAACCATAAACAATATAATCTAAATCTGTAATGTCTTTGGGGAAACCATTGGTAATAATAAGATCTCTAAACCCATCATTATCAAAATCTGTAACCAATGGGCACCAACTCCAATCTGTTTCTGCCATACCTGCCATTAGACCTATTTCGCTAAAAACGGGTATTCCCGTGCTAGCATCAAATCCAGCATTTAGCTGCAGGGTATTTCTGGCATATTGATAGTTATAACCATACATCTCATTATTCTGATAAGTGGAATAATTATTAGCAGGCACCATCATTTTCTTTCTAGCGTTCTGCTCAGGAAGCATGTCTAAGGCCACAATATCCACCAAACCATCATTATTAAGATCTGCCACTTCATTACCCATAGCGGAGTAAGAAGTATGTTTAAAATAAGCAGAAGACTGATCTGTAAATGTGCCATTCTGATTGTTTATATAGAGGATGTCATCTGAAAGAAAATCATTGGTAATGAAAATATCTTTCCAGCCATCTCTGTTTATATCTGTAATATTAATGCCCAAACCATAGCCATCTTTTAAGATTCCTGCGGTTTTAGATACATCAGTAAAATGCGGATTTTCGTTGGTCCCGTCGTTTTTATAAAGCTTATCGGTTCTTTTAGAAGACCCATCTATCACCTTTTCTACATACTTATTTGGATAGCCGTGCTTCTCCAACTCATTCACCAAAAGAAAAAGATCTAAATCTCCGTCATTATCATAATCAAAGAAAGCAGCATGGGTCGTGTGGCTGGTATCTGCCACACCATATTCCGAGGCCAAATCTTTAAAAACGGGCACCCCCGCATCATCGATTCCCTGATTAATATAAAATAAATTGGCTCTTAAGCTGGCCGTTGGATTTACGGTGGCAGAAACATAGATATCCATCAGTCCATCATTATTGATATCTACTGTTGACGCTCCAGAACACCATTTTTCATTGGCAGAAACACCACTCAACTCCGTTACATCTTCAAACTTTAAGGAAGCACCACCTTTATTAAGATAAAGCTTATTGTTGACTTGATTCCCCGTAAAATAGACATCGACGTGGCCATCATTATTGAAATCTGCCAATGCCACACCCCCACCGTTATAGAGGTACTCAAAACTAAACACGTTACGCTCATTGGTTTCTGTGATGGTATTTGAAAACGTAATCCCAGACTCCTCGGAAGAAAGTAAATGGAACAAAGTAGCCTCCTTTTCTTTACAAGAAAGAAAAAGGCTTCCCATTAAAACCACTGTAAGCAGTATGTTTTTCACAGATTTCATTAAATCTTAAAGACTAGATTCTGGTGTCTTGATGCTTAAAACACTTATTTAAAGAAAATAGTAGCCAGACAAAACGCTAACTACTATTTATCCAATTTTTATCTTATACCTATCTGATGAACATGATGTCATCAAAATAAAGCGTCTCACTTTTGTCTGGACCTTTAACTCTCCAGCCTATTTGCTTTAAGGTGGTTCCAGGATACCAGAAGTCAAGGTCTGCAATAGCTATCTTGTAGTAATTCCATATTTCAGGAGCTACATCAATCTTATTTTTATCGTCAAATCCTCCAAATCCTGCTTTCGAGGCATCGGACTGAATCCATAGAGAAATTGGCACAGAACCACCTTTCACAGAAAAAGTAATGTACTTAAAGTCTGCTTTGTACGGCACAGATGGGCTCCAGTTACTGATTCCTGCTAAATGCCAGTTTCCACCTGCATAAACTTTTGAAAGGGAAGATTCTCCAGCAAATGCTTGATCTGAATTAACCAGAAGTGCATCCCCCCATGAACCATTGGCAAAGCCATCAGCAAATGCCTCATCAAATATAACATATGCCTCATCTGCATTCACAAACTTGTAAGACAGAGCATTAAAGGTGCCACTAGAATTGGTTATGTCCAGCGTTACTTCGCTTAAGGTCGTTTTAGGGAACCTTAGTGTCATCGTTTCGTCACCCACTTTATCTTTGGTTCTCCCCACGATTTCCACTTCTTCTGTAGTTCCTGTAAAAGTTACCGAGCTCACATCAGCAAAGTTTTTTCCCTTTAAAACGATATCTCCTCTGCCCTTTCCAAAAGTCCTTTTATTGGAGGCATAAACAGCTGCTTTAGCTATAATCTTAAAATCATGGGTTACCTCTCCATGAGAAGTCACAATTTTAATTTGGTTATCAGCAGTTGCATCTGTTGGTGCTTCTGCAGGTATCCTTATTATAAGCACATTATCTGTATTGTAGGTTGGGTTAAAACTCGTTTGATAACCATTAAAATACACATAAACAGCCCCCCCTATGTTATTTCCTTTTATGACCAAAAGCTCGTAAGGTTCTGCACCAGTAATAAGGCTATCCGCATAGCTGCTAATGGTATCTAAAATAAATACACCACTCACTGTTGGTACGCCAGTGCTAAACCCTGGCACACCGTCGTCGTCTTTCTCACAACTGGAAAGAAATGAAATCGCGGCCAGCATCACCAAAACGGCTATGCCCGAAATCTTCTTATATAAATATTGATTCTCTTTTTTCATTTTTCTTGTCTTTTTATGGAGAAACAGCTCTGTTTCTCTACAGCATAATTTCTAATTAAACTTGTAAGGAACAGGGTCTTTTAAAAGGTTAGGAGCCTGAGCAGTTTCGGTATCTGGTAGAGGCAAATAAAACTTAGAAGGCACCAATGTGAACCTTTCTTCATTACGATTAATGAACTGGAATTCTCTCTTTTTCTGAGGAGTACCCGTACCTTCAACTATTCTAATGGTATAAATTCCTCTTATTTGACTTCCAATGATGTCTATCACTTTCTGAGGATTGTAATAATATAGTCTTACCATATCATACCATGCATCTCCTTCTACCGCAAACTCATACCTTCTTTCGTGCAGTAAATCGTCTAGCGTAAAAGAACTTACGGGTGCCAAAGTGGCTCGCTCTCTAATAGCATTGAAGTATTTTAATGCTTCCGGATCGGCAGTAGAAGCATTATTACCTAAAATAGCCTCCGCATAAATTAAATATACATCTGCCAAACGCTGCATGTAGGTGTTGTTAGGGGCGTTTTGCTGCTGCCCTAAACCACCATTATCATCTGGTGTTCCTACAACGTATTTTTTAAAGTTCGCAAAAGTAGTCCAAGCATTTTCCGCTGGAACAGGTACTCTATAACCTCCTTTAGATTTTACCAATTCAGGATAATGATCGGCAGGAAGCATGAAAGTCGCTTTTCTTCTCACGGAGTCCGCAGGGTCTAGATTAATCAAATAATCGTAAGAAGCTCCGTTTCCTCCACCCCATCCATCTTGGAATCCAGTAAGCTGGCTATTGGCTGCAAACTGAGATTGAAATTGGTTTCCTGAACCATAACCACCATTACTCACCCATTGTAGACCAAAAAGCTGCTCTGGATTATTATTATTGGCTGTCAAAAACAAATCTGAATAATTCTCCATAAGCTGAAAGGGACCATTCTCAATCACATCTTTGGCTAATACTTTAGCTTTATCTAAGTAACCTTGATCCCTTTGTCCATTACTAGAACCTAAACCTGCTCTAGTTAAATAAAACCTTGCCAGCATGCCTTTGGCGGAATAGGCATTTAGTCTTCCACTACCAGGAGTAGAAGTGGTAGGAAGTAGTTCCACAGCCGCTTGTAAATCTCTTATTGCAAACTCCCAAACCGTCTCAACCGTATTTCTAGCCAGCGTGGTATCTGCACCTTGCTTCAGGTTATCTGTAATGATAGGCACTGGACCCCAGTTTTGAACCAAATAATAGTACGACAAACCTCTCATGTATCTGGCTTCTCCTATAGCCCTGTTTTTGGCTTCTTGAGAAACCGCTGGTTTAGCATAGGTTTCTACGTTATACATTAAAACATTACACTGAGCCACTATGGTAAAGAAAGAGTTCCAAGAGTTTCTCATGTCAGAGTTGGTGTTTGACACATTAAACTGATAAAATTGCTCCCAGTTGGTATTATAAGGGCTTAACATATTGCCGGCACGACCATCACCAAAAGAAAGTAGAGCCTGTCCGTTTGAGCCAAACCAAACTTTATTATAAAGTGCTGCAGTTCCAGCTAAAAGCTCGGCATCTGTGTTAAAAAAATCTGGTGCCGTAAGGTTATCCAAGGGAGGCGTTTCTAAGAACGACTCTTTACAAGAAGTAAAACCGAATACCGTTAGAGCAACAAATAAAAATTTCAATAAATTATATTTTCTCATTTTCCTATTATTAAAAATTATCTATTGTACTATTAAAAATCAAATGATGCCGACATCGTGTACATTCTAGAAGAAGGATAACGTCCATTATCAAAACCAGGAACACCTGCAGAAGTACCTACCTCTGGGTCATATCCTGAATACTTGGTAAACGTAAAGGCATTCTGAACACCTGCTGCTATCTTCACGCCGTTGATTGGCAGGTATTTCTTTAGTACAGATTTAGGCACGAAGTAGCTCAGCTGAATATTTTTAACTCTGATGTAAGAGCCATCTTCCACAAATTTGTCTGTGGCACGGCCGCTGTTGCCATATGCCGTTCCCGAGATTCTAGGAACCGAAGTTCCTGGATTCAATAAAGTGAGCGTTTCATCTAACTCTTGGCTGCTTGGTTTAGCAAAAGTTGAAGCCTCTTTATAAGCACCATGGATGTAGTTTCTGAAAGCAGAGTTATCAAATCTAAGTTGATTAAAAATCTTGTTTCCATAAACACCTTGTGTAAAAACAGACAACTCTAAACCTTTGAAAGAAACGGAATTAGAAAAACCAAAAGTGAATTTAGGCCAAGGGTTTCCTATAAACGTTCTGTCTTTATCGTCAATCACTTGGATATTTTCTCCTAGTTCTGGGTCATAGTATTCCGTTTTATCACGATTAACATATTTCACGTCTCCTACCCACGCCTGATCGTAACCGACATGTATTCCTGTAGGAAGAGCTGCTGACGTTAAATCTTTATAATCTTCAATTAAACCATCTGCCTCATAGCCATAAAACTGAAACAATGGCTGGCCAACTATAGAACGGGAGATGACTCTGGTAAACCATGGGAACCTGTCTATAATGGCTCTTTCAGTATTTAATTTCAACAGTTTATTTCTATCCAAAGAAATATTAAAATCACTTCGCCATGTAAAGTCGCTAGAAGTATTACCTCTGATAGGCGTGGTATTAATGGCAATACCAAAACCTCTGTTTTCCATGTCTCCAATATTAACAACCGGAGCTCCAATGCTACCCTGCCCCACCGTTCCGGCATATGCTGGTAAAGGTAAATCTGTGATAAGATCCGTGGTTTTTCTTAAATAAGCATCAAAGATTATTTGAACACGGTCGTTTAACATATTCATGTCGAAACCAGCATTATAGGTCGTGGTGTTTTCCCATTTAATATCTGGGTTTGGGAACCTTGCCGCTAAGAAACCTTGACCAGATTGCGTAGCAGCTGTACTAAGCGGAGCATAAGTATTTTTTCCCCAATACTGATTTCCTGTAGTACCGACTTCAAATCTCAGTTTCAAATCGTTTATGAAAGTAACATCCTCCATAAAGCTTTCTTTAGATACTCTCCATGCGGCAGATACAGAAGGAAAATATCCCCATCTGTTATTTGGACCAAAGTAAGAAGAGGCATCCGCTCTGAAGGTTCCTTGGAAGATATACTTGTCGTCAAATACATATCCTAATCTTGTGAAATATGACTCCTGAGAGTTATCATCTCTTCTACTGCCACTTAAAGAAGTTTTTGGGTCCCCAAGGCTTAGCTCAGAAAGTGCGTTATTGGTAAAACCTGTTACTCTACCAGAAAGCTGCTCATTAAAAGAATACTGAGCTTCATGTCCTACAATCACATTAAAGCTATGTTTTTCTAAGAAGGTCTTCGCATAATTAATTCTTTGGTTAGCACTCCAGAAATAGTTATTCCCGCTATACCTTTCCGATGTAGAAATTGGGTTATTAGCACCTTGTGTAAGGTCATTGGCTCCGAAAGAGTAGGAAGGACGGAAAATAGCTCTGGTGTCGTTTCCATAATTGCCGTTAATCTCCGTATGGAATGTAAAATCCTTTAAGAAATTCAAATCTGCGTAAAGTGTACCGAAAGCGGTCATACGCTTATATTCATTGGTATTAATTAAAGCCAATGCCACAGGGTTAGTGATTTTAGCAGAATATTGTCCTGGAATAACATCCTGAGGACCACCGAAGGTACCGTCAGGATTATAAACCGGAGCGTTAGGTGATTGACGAATGGCTGTACTAATTACATTATCCTCATTGATTGATAACTTCTCATCTGTTCCTGAAACAGATAAATTAGTACCAATTTTCAAATATTTTCTGGCGTTACTCTCCAAGTTCATTCTAAAAGATTTTCTCTTAAAACCAGAGTTTGGAGCTATACCGTCTTGGTTCATAAGTTCGGTAGAAAGATAATAAGTCATTTTATTGGTACCACCGCTCATAGAAAACTGCTGCTTTTTCATGGCCGCTGTTTTAAACAAGGCCGACTGCCAGTTAGTACCTAAGCCTAAAATAGAGGGGTCTGCAAATTCCATATTATGACCATAACCTACTTCATCTGCCCAAGCATTGCTATAAGCAGCATACTCTCTCAAATTCATCATCTCAAGCTGATTTGGGAGACTTTGGAAGTTATACATGGTCGTAAAATTCACTTTTGCATCTCCAGCTTCTCCTTTTTTAGTGGTAATTACAATAACACCATTAGAAGCCTTAGAACCATAAATAGATTGTGCAGAAGGTCCACTCAAAACGTTCATAGAAGCAATATCATCTGGGTTTATGCTAGAAAGGATATTGGACTGACCGTCAGAACCAATCCCTTGTGATGGAGCATCCTGAGGAATGATTTGAACACCATCTATCACATACATCGGCTGGTTATTACCATTAATAGTAGATAAACCTCTTATATATACAGCTGCGGCACCGCCTGGCTTTCCAGAGTTGCTGGCCACAAATACGTTGGGAGCTCTACCTTGAAGTGCCTGGTCTAAGGTCGTATTCACCGTCTTTTTCAATTCAGACTCACCGATGTTTGTCTGAGCACCTGAAAGAAGACGCTTGCTAGAAGAACCGTAACCCACTACCACGATTTCATCAAGTGAATTGGTGCTTTCTCTTAGTGTAATATCAATGATGCTTTTATTACCTACTGTAATCTCTTGCTTTTCAAAACCAATAGAGGTAATGACTAAAACGGCATTACTTCCCGCCTCTATACTATAGTCGCCATCCATATTCGTAACAGCACCCTTAGCGGTTCCTTTCACCAGTACACTAGAACTCGGTATTCCCTCGCCATCTTCACTCGTTACTTTTCCCGAAACCTTTCTGGCATTTTGACCAAAGCCATCTGCAGGAAACAAGTAAATAAGTGAAGCAATTAACGCTAGCCATATTGTTCTCAAATTTGGCAACGCATAACTTCTTTGTAGTTTTTTTTGCATAGAAATAAAAATTAAGGTTGTTTTTAGGCTTGTAGGGCTGCTTATTTCAATATAGGGCACGCCATACTTTATAAATAAAGTCCAAAATTACCCTCTATTTATACCAATACTCTAATGGTATTCCCCCATTTTTAAAACCAAGGGTAAACCCTGAGATCTTGCATTACAAAACCATCTTGAAAGAAAATATAACGCTGAATTATACGATGGGAATAGAAATAGTAATGGAGGTACCATTCTTATTATCAGAATGTAGGTTCAGTAAGCCTTGTAGATAATCTACCCTAGAACGGATATTATTCCACCCACTAGAATCTGTTTTTATTAGGCTCTCTTCAAAACCCTTACCGTCATCTTCAACCGTAAGATTTACGGTTTTGTCCGAAAAAATAATTTGAACCAATATTTCCTTGGCCGCAGCATGTTTCAGAGAATTGGTCAGAAGCTCCTGTATGATTCTGTAAACCATTAAGTTCTTATTCTTCCCTAAATCCTTTGGTTTACCAAAATGTTCAAAGATAATATTGGGGTGTGTGCCACTTTGCTTGAATACGAAATCCTGTAAGGCTTTCACTAGGCCAAAGTTTGTAAGATTGCTGGGCTGCATATTGCTAGAAATATTTCGAAGTTCAGAGCAAGCTTCGTCAAGCATTCCTAATGTTTTTTCATGAGTAAGCCCTTTTCCCATTAAAATTTTAATTCTAGAAAGCATGGTACCTAAGCCATCATGAAGCTCTTGGGCTATTCGTTCCCTTTCCTTTTCTTGACCTATTATAAGAGCGTTTAGTGTACCAATCTGATTATTCTTGTTGGCTTGGTTTATTTCCAACATATTAATCGCTCGCCTATTTATAAACGCTATGACTAAAAGAACAAGAATAAGCAAGGTTAAAAACAGTACCCCAATATACATCCGCTGCCTAGTCTCTAATTTTTCAATCTCGCTTTCAGCAATTTGTTTCTCCAAAGCCAACTTAGCCACCATTATTCTCTCATTCTCTATCAGATTATAATCACTAAAAGACCTCAGGTCCGACTCTATCTTAGAATTATAGATTTTCTCAACCATCTTTAAAGTCAAGTCGCCATATTTATGGGCATTGGCATAATCCTTTTTCAAAAAATAATAATTCTCCAGATTACGGTAAAACTCCTTTTTCAGCTGAAAAAGAATTTCATTATTTTCCACTAATTTCAAGCCTTGCAAAAGAGCTTCTAACCTTTTATCTTCCTGCTTTAATGCGTTATAACAAATAGATTTAAAATAAAACGAAAGCCCTTCAACCCAATCAATCTTTAACCTATGTCCTATTTCATAACTAATTTCGGCATGTTCTAGAGCCCTTTGTATTTCTCCTCTTCTGGAATAGTAATCTGCATAGGAAGAGTGTATTCTAGCTTTGAAACCTTCGTCTTGAACTTTTTCATTAAGCATTTCTGCTCGCCTTAATTTCTCAGATACATGATCAAAGCTGTTTTCATGAATATCAATATTGGCCAGGTTTATTAAATGTCCTAACTCTAAGGATGGCCAGTTATTATTCCTAAAATAATGGACAGAAGTGGCTATATATTCCTTGGCAAACTTCTTTATATAGGCTCTGCCCATATAGTAGGAACCAATGGCTCCACGAATATTATAATAATTTACCGAGTCTCCCACAGCCAAGAATAACTCCATACTTTTGTGTAAAGTGGCCATAGGAGAAATATCGGGTACTTCAGAATGCTCCTCCTTTTTGGAATAACACCAATAAGTAAAAGCTAAACCCAATGTATCTTTTTCTATTTCATATTTTTGTAGCAAGCTGTCAAGTTGTACCTTGGTGAAAGACTGATTCCAATCTGGATATTGAGCAAATGAACTGGTGAGACTTAAAAAGCCCACCATCAATAAATAGATTTTGGAATGCAGCTTCATACAATTTCTGCTAATGATTTAAACTAAAAAGTACAATGATAAGGGTATTATTGGTAGATGACCATAAAATTTTCACAGAAGGTGTTTCTTCCTTATTGCAACAAGAGTCGGATTTTGAAGTGGTAGGAGAATGTCAAAATGCCAATCAAGTTAAAAACGCACTGAAAGAAAACAATATCGACGTCGTACTTTTAGACATCAATTTGGGGGAAGACAGCGGTCTAAATGTATGCACCTATATTGATAAAAAACACCCAGAAATTAAAGTGCTGGCCATGTCCATGTATAATGACGAAAGTTTCATTACCAAAATGATGAAAAATGGAGCGTCTGGTTATATTTTAAAAAACACTGGAGGCGAAGAATTACTTAAAGCCCTAAGAACCGTTTATAAAGGAGAAACCTATCAAAGTAAGGAGGTTACAGATATAATAATGCTGAGTCTTTCCCGACAAAAAACAACGGAAAACAATCTTTATGAACTAAGGTTTACAAGAAGAGAAAAAGAGGTATTAGAACTTGTGGCTAAAGGTAAAACCACAAAAGAAATAGCCACAGAGCTATTTATAAGCAACAAAACCGTAGAAACTCATAGGAGCAATCTGCTTTCAAAATTTGAGGTAAAAAACATGATTAGCTTGCTGAAGTTGGCTATGGAGTATGGGTATATAAAGTGAGATTTAAACACATGAAATAAACTAGAATCACACAGACTTTCTAACCGTATTTCAGCGTAATATTGATACATACTTTAAGATAAAATTGGCATATCACCTTATTTATGGCAAATCAATAATTGCATGATAAAGAATCATTTAACAGCTATCATATTTTCAACGGCTATTCTTCTTTTCGCCCTTATTCTGGGCAATGCGGTTAAAAACAGAAACAGACACCAGAACAACATTTCTGTGACAGGTCTGGGAACAAAAGATTTCACCTCCGACCTGATTGTATGGTCTGGAAGCTTCTCAAAAAAGGAGTACAATTTGAAAGTGGCCTATGCCGCACTAGACAAAGACAGAGAGATTTTACGAAACTATTTAGTGTCAAAAGGAATAGCGGATAGCTCCATTGTTTTCAGTGCTGTTACCATCAATAAAGATTTTAGCTCAGATTATAATGAAGCCACCAGAAATACCGTGACCGTTTTCACAGGGTATAATTTGACCCAGAATGTTTCTGTGGAAAGCAAAGACGTTAACAAGGTGGAAAGTGTGTCTAGAATGGTGAGTGAAATCATAAATTCGGGTGTAGAATTCTATTCGAATTTTCCAGAATATTATTATACCAAACTGGCAGAATTAAAAGTAGAAATGATAGCCGAGGCCACCAAAGATGCTAAGTCTAGGGCTGAGAAAATTGCAGAGAATGCAGGTTAGTCTATCGGAGATTTAAAAAACGCAAGCATGGGGGTTTTCCAAATTACTGGACAAAACTCCTCCGAAGATTACTCTTGGGGTGGAGTTTATAACACAACTTCTAAAAACAAAACCGCTGCCATTACCATAAAACTGGATTATGAGATAGATTGAGTTCTTAGAAAAATTAAAGCAAAAGCCCTCCAAGAATTTTTCTTGGAGGGCTTTTCAGAACACTATTTCACCTATTCCTATATCAATTTCCAGCCGTCCCTGTACTTACGACTCACAAATTTGTTGGCCTCGTCGTAGTTGGTCACTTTCATATTATCACCATCCCACAGTAATTTCTTACGACCTTCATACTTCCTTCCTCTACCGCTTCCTGAAGTACTTTCTTGGTAACTTCTGATGGCCAAATTACCCATAATTACGGTTTCTGTCAATGGACCTGAATAATCGAAAGAAGATGTCAGTCCTTTATGCTCTTTACTTCCAAAACCTGCCTTAACAGCCTCAACCCAGTTGGTATGATGACCATATTCCGACATATCAGCGTTTTTCATGCCAGCGTTATATTCCTTAGGCACTTCTAATATTTCACCAGAATTCAAGTAGATTTTAGCTCTTTGTCCATAAGACGTACACACCATTACTCCTTTTTCTCCTTCCATGATAACACCATTAGCACTATCAGCATCCCCTACACTATGATCAGCAGGAATAATATCTGGGTGGAAAGGTCGAATTCCGCCATCTGACCACCTCATGGTTACTTCTTTCTTATTTGCTGCCGAGGCAGGAAATTTCACTTGAACACTAGAAGAAGGTGGACAACCTTCTGGGATATACTCCGCTTCCCAGTCTTTTAAGAAAACCTGTCCTACACTACACTCTACCTCGGTAGGGTACCCTAATTCTAAAACTCTAAATGCTGGGTCAATCAGGTGACAACCCATATCTCCTAAAGCACCAGTTCCAAAATTCCACCAGCCACGCCATTTGAATGGATGATAAAGTGGGTGATAATCTACCATGCTTGCTGGCCCTACCCAGAGATCCCAATCTTTAGCTGAAAGTCCTGCTGGCAATGGTTTCTTTTCTGTTGGCACAGGAATTCCTTGTGGCCAAACGGGTCTGTTAGTCCAAATATGTACTTTATCAATATCACCTAACAAGCCAGCTTTAAACCATTCAATCATTTTTTGCTGTTCGGGATTAGAAGCACCCTGATTTCCCATCTGAGAAACCATCTTGTATTTCCTAGCCGCTTCGGTAAGCATTCTGGCCTCATAAATATTATGAGTCAGCGGTTTTTGCACGTAAACGTGTACGCCATTTTGCATGGCTGCCATAGCCGCTATACCGTGGTTATGATCTGGCGTAGAAATGGTTACACCATCAATGTCTTTCTGCTGGTCAAACATCTCTCTAAAGTCCTTGTATATCTTGGCCTTAGGAAATAATTTGATAGAACTAGCAGCTTCATTTAAATCTATATCACATAAAGCCACCACGTTTTCCGAACCTTTGTTCCAAGCATTTCTAATATCGCTAGAACCTTTCCCTCCAGCACCAATAGCCGCCAAATTCAATTTGTCGCTAGGGGCTTTAAATCCTTTACCTAAAACATGGCGGGGAACAATGTAAAAAGAGCCGGCAGCCAGGGCTCCTTTTTTAATAAAATTTCTTCTAGAATTTTTCTTCATTGATAGGGTGTTTTTGTTTTTTTTATAACAACTGCAATTTCATTTAATATGGCAAACCAGGAAGTGAGGCACAAAAAAACGTTATAATGACTACCTAGAGGCAGATTTCATCGATAACAAAAAGCTAAAACTTCGCGATTCTAATTCTTCACAATTTTGTAAGTTTTTGTGGATTTTCCAATATTTAGTTTGATAATGTAAACACCGGCATCCTGTTTATTCAAAGCCCTAGAAAGCCTTTTTTCTATAATCACCTCATGCCCTCTAGCCTTTTGTAACACATCACCGTTCACATTAAAAAGTTGAAGTTCTATGTGAGAACCTGTATTTTTCTCTATGCCCAATTCTAGCTTTTGACCGGATGGATTTGGGAAAATTAATACCTTGTCAATTTCAGAAAAGTGAACCTTAGAAGTGGCAGGCTGTAACATAAATCTACTCATCACTGGAAGATGGTCGGAAGTATTATCCGGATAGCCATCTATGTTCACAAATGGAAGCTGAAGCTGCGTACCATCCTTCAAAACACTATCAAAAAGCTCGTTAGATACCATAATATGATCTATCACATTATCATATCCAAAGTAAGATTTTTGCCTAGTATCACTTAACACTTTTGTCAAAAACTTATAATTCGTTTGGTCTTCCACAAAATTGGCATACGTAGACTTCGTTTGCCCTGAAACCACCGTTTCGTCCACATCGTCATTAAAATCACCGGCCATAATGATAGCCGCCATAGAGAAATGTAAGTCCAAGCTGTCTTTTAAAACCGCTATATCTTTCATTCTCATGTCATAAACCAAATCTTTTTCATCGCTATTTCTATTGGCTCTGGCATGAACACCTATAATATGAAGCCTTCGGCTTATTCCGTCAACTTTTACGTCGCACACAAAAAGAGCAGGAAATCTTCCACTCGCCCAAAACCTATCGAAACCCTCTGGGTAATCGTTGATAACAGCAGTACCTTTTAGCAAGGCCTTCATCTCTACCATTTGTACCGTTTCATTTTTATAAACAAAACATACCCTTTGAGCAAAATCGGGGTCGCCACCACCAGAAACCTCAGGTGAACAGATACCCTTATAATTCTCCAGACCAGCCACTAACTCTTCAAAAGCATCTAAACCTGTAATTTCTTCTAAAACGAAAACATCGGCATCCATATCTTTCATTACTTGAATGGCATTTTCCATTTGAAGAGACTCGTTCCTAGGTCCATTTCCAGCACTTCCAAACCACTCTAGATTCCAAGCAGCTAAATCAAAAGTGTATTCTTTGGAAATATTTACCGCAGGCTGAGGCATAATACCTAGACCTTCAATGTCGCTTTCGAGCCTAGGATAAATTTGAAATTGGTCTCTATATTGCCCCACCACGCCAGTGATGTTAAAAGCTCCTTGAGGTTTTTCATGACCGTCAATTTTAGTTTTTGACCATATTCTGGCAGGAACTACCCTACCATTTTTAACTACACTTTCATTAGAATTAGGTAGGAAAACAAAATTGGCATCTTTCATAATTACTCCTTCTACCTTCACGAGCTCTCCCGTATGATTGGCTATATCTTCCAATTTAACCAATTTAGGCTTAAGTATCTTTTTGTCAAAAATCTTAGCTCCTTTGAGAGAATCTATCAATAATACGGACTCTTGATTTAGCTCAGATAAGACCCCGTTAAATTGAACGCTATCTCCTATTTGAAAACCAAAATCACCTTGGATTCTAATCCCGCTTGTTTCGTCTCCCAAATAATTGAAATCAGAAAACTCTTGTGCAGAAGCAGAGATTACGCCCGACACCAAGACAGAATCTCCAAGCTGAAGTGTTTTAGCATGAATAATGGGCAAACTACAATCTGCTCTTAACTGAAAAATGGAATATCTAACCGCTACATGATCAATAACCTCCGCCCCATAATTATCAATACTGATGGTGAATACACCTTCCGGTTCTTCTATTTTACTTGAATGTAATTTGATATAAAAGGGCTTATAAAAACTGTTACTTGTAGAATTAAAAGTCAATTGGTCTAACCACGTAATTCCATCTTCAGAAAACGCCAAGGCATTTGCTGAAGGCGACCACAGATTCAATAGGTTTTCTGGCCAGTAGGCATTTAAAACTGCTGGAAAGACTGTTTCCTTTTCACATTCAGACCTAAAAGCATAGCGATTTTCTGGCATTGTAAGCTCCACAGACATACTCCTACTTAAACTGACCGCCTGCGGCCAATTAGTAGCTACTCTTATTTCATCCAGCGTAAGAGAAGGGGCTTTGCTCCCGCTCCCCTGCCTAAATGCCAAAGTAGCTATGCCCGTGGCATCACTCTCCCCCTCATTGGCTTTAACGGTTCGCTTGGGCTCTACTTTTGTTTCTGTTTTTAAAACAAATAGCTCTACGATATCATCCGATTTGGTTGCTTCCAGAAAGGTATACTTCAAAACCAATTGGTAAGTGGTATTCTTCTGAAAAACCTCTGAGGTATAATTGGGAGAATTAGAGGACTTACTAAGTCCAAACTGGATGCCATCGCCATTACTTTTGCTAAATATCCTTGCCCTGAAGTTGGTACCTAAATCTTTAGCTCCTAAATGAAAAAAGTAATCACCTTCCGTAGAAGCTTCTTCCAGATTGACCAAGAAAGATACATAGACAGCACCTTTGTTTTGTTCTTCAAAATTTTGATGAAGATCCTGACCTCCACCCGCCAACTTTACGCCTGAATTTAAAACCGCATTACCAAAACTTAGCCCCTCTGCAATGACGATCGGATTACTTCCTCCGCCGCTGTGTTCTGTCCAACCCAAACTGGAGAGCGTGGTTTCTTTTGGATAAGCAAAAGATTCTGTGAATAATTGACTTTTTCCCAGAATACTGGAAAATATAAAGAGGATAGAAAAAAGATACTTCAAGCGTTATAATTTAGCTCCTAAAGGTCTGAAATATATTTATTGATACTTACTAAGCATCCGATTAAAAATGTATTATTGTAATTGAAGATTAATGATAATCCTAATTAAAAGAATAACTGCTTACTGTCTTCCGAAAACAAATTTCGCCAAATTGACCAAATCAAATGATTAACGTCACTTCCCCTTTTGTAACTACTTCTTCCTTCTATATATTTGAGAGAACCTTCTTTAAATAGTTACCAATCCATAGAATGAACACGCAACTAAAAGTATTACTCTTCCCTATAATTATTCTCTTACTTATTTCGAACCAGTCTTTTTCTCAAACAAGATACTTTGTAAAAGCAACGGCATTAAACGATTTTGGAGATGGATTATCATGGGAGTCCGCTTTTAAAAGCCTTCAAACGGCACTTACCAATTCTCAGGCTGATGACGAAATATGGGTAGCTAAGGGCATCTATTATCCTACTACCAATTCAGATAGAACAATAGCTTTTGAAGTTCCAGATAGTGTAAAAGTTTATGGAGGTTTCAAAGGCACAGAACTTTCTGATTTCAACTTAGACAATCGTAATTTTTCTCAAAACATAAGTCAATTAAGTGGGGATATTGGCTATAAAAACTATCAATCAGATAATTCTTACCACATTTTAAAAACATTAAATGTAAGTTCTGAAACCGTTATAGATGGATTTAAAATTTCCAAAGGAAATGCAGATAACATTTCTGCCAGTTTTCAAAACAGAGCTGGTGCAGGTTTATACAATCGTGGCACCAATTCTAAATTTCCTTCAAGCCCCATTCTTGCAAATTTAACTTTCTCAAATAATATTGCGAAAGAAGGAGCAGCAATTTTCAATGAATTTCATACCTCAATGATTATCAACGATTGTATTTTTATTAACAATACAGCAAATGTAGGTGGTGCAATCAATGTTCAAAACTCGTCAAATACCCTTCACGGTAAATCGAAAACAAAAATTAACAGATGTCTTTTTGATAGTAATTATGCGACTATTGGTGGTGCTATTAGATTTGACTGCAATAACGGAGATTGTAGACCTTTAATTGAAAATTCAAGTTTCGTAAATAATGAAGCCGACAATCAAAACCCAAACGTTACTGCTGAAGGAGGGGCTATATCTATTTCTAGTTATCAAGGAATTTCCTACTTGACTGCAAGAAGCAGCATTTTTGTTGGAAACAATTCCGATTATGGAGGAGTTATAAGTTTTAGTGCTCCAAACGGTATAAATTCTTCTAGATTTGAGAACGCTACCTTTTTTGGAAACACTGCTGACAAATATGCCGAAATAGCTTATAGTTCTGCTAATTCCGGACATTCTAGCACCTATTTCAGTAATTGTATCATAGCTGGTGACGTAAACACGAATATTAGACATTTTTTAAGCCTATACTCCACCGTTTACATATCATACTCTATGGTTAACTCATTCAACTGTGCTTTAATGGGTTCCGGAACCTTTTGTCAAAACACAACAATTTTTGACGCAAACCCAGAATTCATAAACTCAAACAATATCTATGGAAATGACAATATAATTGGAACATCAGACGATGGATTAATGCTCTCAAATACAAGTGATGCTATTGAAGCCGGGAGCAAATTTAACCTCCAATACTTCTCTGATATAACCGGTCAAAAACATGTCAACTTACCAGATCTTGGTGCTTATGAAAACCCATGCCCCACAATTGATAATTTCACCTCTATTCCTAACATAAATGAAAGTTACGCTTCTTACGCTGCTAGTCAAACGCTAAGTGCTATTAACACCATCTCGTCATCAAATGTTTACTACCAAGCAGGTAAACACATTCTCTTAAATCCTGGATTCAAAGTAGAAGGGGTCATTTCTTTCGAAGCTAAAATCAACAATGCTTGCCCATAAATAATTGGCTTTACTAAAAACCTACTCTATCAACAACCACACATAACCCTTGGCAGGAATTGTTAATTCATAGTCGATAGAATAATCTCTATTAAGTGCGTGAAAAGTAGCTTCTCCCCCATTCAATCTCACATTAGCGTTATCTACTAATCCTGTATAATATAGCGGAATATTAATATTTCTTTCTATGGACCCTAGCAGTGGATTATACAGCATCACCAAACCCTTTTGAGGTAATTCTGCATTCACATGCATGATGCCATCCCAATCCCGTCCATCAGCACGTCTGAGGTGAATAATGTCTGAATTAAGTATCTCACGGTAGTTTTTATACCACGTTATGGTTTCTTTTACTACCTGCTTAGTCTCTTCTGTGTCATAAAGCCGTGGTCCTCTATAACAAGCCTGAATACCAGCACCATAATACTGCATCATCAGTTGTTTATAGTCGGTCAGATGCTCCGCCAAAGGTTCCAAAACAGCTTCTGGACCTCCGCCTTGATATTTGGTCAATGGTACAAAACCCCAACCCATAGACGGCGTCTTTTCCCATGTACCATCATAGATATTCTGACGATTTAGAATCTTTTGTTGCTCTCTGGACAGTGAAAAATTCACTTCTCTGTAACCCAAAGCTATTTTATGCGAACCGTCTAAAAAGTACCAATCGGGTGCATTAATATAAACACCTCTGGCATTTAGCCATTGATAAAGCTCTTTTTGAAGTTCCATTTGTACCCATTGCGAATCATGCAAACCTTCATGGCCAGGATGCGAAGTACTCGCACAAACATCGCCAGGGTAAGGACCATCATGCTCTAGTAGGTCAAATCCTGTTTCTACAATGAACTTCTTAATACTCGCTAAATAATTTAACCCCCACTCACTGGCTAAACATGGAGCATGCCCAAACGTTGCAGCCGTATTTGGCAAGCCCGTCACCGGGTCAATCACGTCGTTTTCATCATCAATACTTCTACTGCTAAACAGCGAGTAACCTCCCAGTTTTATGCCTTTACTATGGGCATAATCTGCCAGTTTCTTAAACTTTGCAATATTCTTCTCAGAAGCATCTTCCATAATAAGACCACTTCCAAAACTCAAAATCACCATCTCGTATCCTGTTTCTACACACTGGTCTATCACCTCACGCACCTTGGTGTCATCGGTACTGATAAGGTGCATGAAAATCGGATTTTGATTCGTCCAGGGAGCTATGGTTCTGTACATTTTCCTGACAGCTAAGCCTTGACGCTCTTTATCATAATTATCATGCAAAAGCTCATAAGACCTAATGGAGGTATAGGTTTTCTTAGCTTTTAAGTCAATTCCTACACCTAAACTAGGATATATTTCAGCTACACAGGGCGTTGTCAATGCATAATTCACTTGAGAAGTATAAGCCGAATCCACCTTCCAGTGCGTGGCTTGGTCGCTCAAACGATATTTCATGGCATTATTATAAGCGAAGTTGTTTTCGATGTAGAGTTTTTGAGGTGTTTTCATTTGCTCTGGCGTACCCACCACAGCAGACTCCTCTTCTACAGTGGCTAGTATTTCATTGACTACTTGGTCTATTTTGATAGACTTAGCACCTACATTCTCCATGGTCAGCCATTTAGATATTAGAGGAATACCATCATAAATAGCATAGTGGATGGCAACTTTAACATCCTTCAAATCCATAACAGGAGCGTCAAAATACAAGGTCAATTCTTTACCCGTGGCTTTACTATCATCGCTAGTCCAATTTGTACTTTTCGTAGGAAACGGCTGACTCAGTTCGCCAATGGTATACGTTACATACTGAAAATCCTTTGGATTTGCGGAAAGCCCAGAAAGCCACTCTTCTAGGAAATAGCCATGTTCCTTTTGCCCATAAAGTCCACCTATATTATAAGTTTTTCCATCAATTTCGATTCTGGCTTCTGGGCGTAAAGACCGTATAAACTCATCGCCTGTTTGGAGGTTTTTGAAACTTGTGGTTGACACATTTTTATCAATATTTATAGTTCTTGATAGCAAACCATTCCGTAAAACGATGTTATTCTTGCTTACTACAATTTGAGCTTTTTCATCAATCGGGTTTACAAGCCAATCGACCTTACTCTGAGCAACAGAAAGAAAAGGAATAAACAATAAAAAGAGGTACTTCATAAATTTTGGGTTGAATTTATAAAGTTAAAAAATTCTAATAATTTAAGACCATTTTTTATCAGCAGGTACCTCAGCATGGTAAGGTTTCTGTACATACTTTCAAATATTACGTATAACGCTACGGAATCAATATTTCAAATCACTATTTTTAGTTATCCTTAAAAGTCTATGCGAAAACTAACCTTCTTGATCTTTTTTATTAACCTGAGCACTTATGCTCAATATGAAGCCTACTTAAAACTTAGTCCCGACGAATTGGATAACACGTTTATAGATAAATGGCACATGACCTTTAATAGTGAAGATGTAGATACCGCTACCTACATGCCAGAAATTAGGTCAATTAGACGATTTGCAGTTGAAAACAATGCTGATTTCCTAGAATTCATGATGGACATAACTGAGTTGAAGCTCTATTTTGGGTCCTCAGAAATTTCAAAAGATTATTTATTGAATCGCTTATTGTTTTTTCGAGATAAAACGATTGACAGGGAAAATAAGAATTTTGAAGCTTATTTAGAATTCATGTTAGGTGATTTCTATCTAAAACGAGCCAAAAATTACGAATTAGCCTTTGGTCACTTTGAAAGGGTTTTAATACTGAACCAATCTTTAAATAGTATAGAACACCCTACCAAGTTTAGAGAAATGATAGATCTCACCTATATCTATTTCAACTTTGATGAGATTGCCAAAACCATAGAGATATGTAAGAGTGCAATACAAGAACTGAATGAAGAGCAAATCTCGAATAGCAAGTATTACCCGTATAATTATAATATGCTGGGAGAATCTTTCAAACAACTGAATCAAAAAGACTCAGCATTTTACTATTTAGAAAAAGCTCTAGAAGCTTCAACAAGCACGCTAGACACATTTAGTATGGGTAGCAGCGAAGGCTATCTAGGAAAGCTTCATTATAAACATCAAGAATATGAAAAAGCCATTACACATTTAGAAACTGGCCTTGGTTATTTAAAATCAATAAATGAAGATATAAGAGAGCAAAACTCTCAAAGAGCCGCATTAATAGACGCTTACCTAAGAACTGGTCAACAAGAAAAAGCAAAAAAGATAATGCTTGAATTAGAAGAGCAAAACCCATTTACTACTTGGCAGGGATATCGACCTGAAACTTATCGGTTAATTTCTAGATACTATATTCGAACAGGGGACATTAAAAAGGGACTTGCCTATCTGGATTCCTCGCACTATTGGCGAAATCAAAACAAGGTAGATTTTGACACTAAGAAATTACTGAGAATACAACAAAAAAAGGAGCTTGATAAGTTTACTGCGGACAGGGAAGCTAAAATATTGAAAAGAAACGTAATTATTGGTGGACTAATACTATTGTTGAGTTTAGCCTTATTTATTTATTATACCAATGTAATGAACGCTAGAAAAAAGCTTTTTTTAGCGAAAGAAGAGCTAAACCAAGCTCATATTTATCTAGATAATTTCAAAGCAGAAATCCTTGAAAAAACACGACTATTAGAACAGATTAACAGCCAAAATCAGGATGAGGAAATTTTACAAAAACTACAAAAAATAACCATCCTTACTAAACAAGAATGGAAACAATTCAGAGAACTCTTTGACAAAGTACACGTTGGCTTTATCTCAAGACTTAAAGCAAAGTTTCCTATGCTAACACCTTCAGAAGTTCGATATTTAACACTGACAAAGCTTGGATTTAGTAATGAAGAAATAGCTTTTACTTTAGGTATTTCTCCCGCAAGTGTTAGAAGCACGCCGTATAGGTTTCGAAAGAAAGCAAACCTTCCAGAAGACACAAACATCTCAGAATTAGTAAATTATATCTAACTCTACAGTCCGAAACTTCCAAATTGCGACGCTTTTGCGACGCTTAATTTTTCATTCCATCCGTCTTAATTGCTAGATTCGGACATGTTTAATTTTGTCAAAGCCAATTGGAAACATATTAAAATAGTCCTTTATATCATTCTAGGATTTACCTTTTTGATATGTCTTGTTTGGTGGTGGTTTGACAAACAGTTAACTCCTTTAGAACTAGAAATTTTTTCTTTTTCTGATAATTAATGGAGGAATAGTCATGAATAAAAAAACACTTTCAACAGCTGTAAAAGTTGACATTGGTATATTTCATACCTTCAATAAATTATGGCTCAAATGCTCCATATTTAAACAATATAGAGTCATTTTACTTATTTTATTTTGGTGCAATGCTAACCACAGCTTTGCTTCACTGAATAAAACATGGATTCCTGAAACCCCTATTATTAAAGCGGATAGCCCAACTTCCGTTTGCCAAGGAAGTACCAGCACATTATCTGTCGATTTGCCCGCAAGCCCAAACTGTGCAGGAGAATATAAATGGAGCAACGGACAGATTGGCACTTCGGTAAGCATATCTACATCGGGATCGTATAGCGTTAAATGTGAAGAATTAGGGGAACTTTCAAGTGCGAGCAACGTCATCTCGGTAAATATTAAACCTATTCCAGCCGCCCCAACAGTATCTGGCGGTGGAGATTTTTGTTCCCCTACTACCAGTACAGTATTGAGTGTAAGTGGCTGCTCTGGCACTATCACCTGGAGCACAGACGAAGACACGCCTACCATCACGGTTTATTCCTCTGGAAGTTATTACGCCCATTGCAGGGTAAATGGCTGCTTATCTGAACAGTCAAACACCGTCAATGTAAATTTTTATAATTCTCCTGGTGCTCCTATCATAGGATCTAGCAATGGTTCTGAGTTTTGTCAAGGTGAAAACACCACCATTTCCGTTAATTCATCTTCCAGTCCAAACTGTTCAGGCACCTACATTTGGAACACAGGTCAGACAGGAAGTAGCATCACGGTCTCTTCGAGTAATACCTACTCTGTCAGGTGTCAAGAAACAAATTGCAGCAGCCCTCAAAGCAATGCCATTACGATTAACGCCAAACCTAAACCAGCAGCACCCACGGTATCTGGCGGTGGAGTTTTTTGTTCCCCTACTACCAGTACAGTATTGAGTGTAAGTGGCTGCTCTGGCACTATCACCTGGAGCACAGACGAAGACACGCCGACCATCACGGTTTATTCCTCTGGAAGTTATTACGCCCAATGCAGGGTAAATGGCTGCTTATCTGAGCAGTCAAACACCGTCAATGTAAATTTTTATAATGCTCCTGGTGCTCCTATCATAGGATCTAGCAATGGTTCTGAGTTTTGTCAAGGTGAAAACACCACCATTTCCGTTAATTCATCTTCCAGTCCAAACTGTTCAGGCACCTACATTTGGAACACAGGTCAGACAGGAAGTAGCATCACGGTCTCTTCGAGTAATACCTACTCTGTCAGGTGTCAAGAAACAAATTGCAGCAGCCCTCAAAGCAATGCCATTACGATTAACGCCAAACCTAAACCAGCAGCACCCACGGTATCTGGCGGTGGAGTTTTTTGTTCCCCTACTACCAGTACAGTATTGAGTGTAAGTGGCTGCTCTGGCACTATCACCTGGAGCACAGACGAAGACACGCCGACCATCACGGTTTATTCCTCTGGAAGTTATTACGCCCAATGCAGGGTAAATGGCTGCTTATCTGAGCAGTCAAACACCGTCAATGTAAATTTTTATAATGCTCCTGGTGCTCCTATCATAGGATCTAGCAATGGTTCTGAGTTTTGTCAAGGTGAAAACACCACCATTTCCGTTAATTCATCTTCCAGTCCAAACTGTTCAGGCACCTACATTTGGAACACGGGCCAGATAGGAAGTAGCATCACAGTCTCTTCGAGTAATACCTATTCTGTCAGATGTCAAGAAGCACAATGCAGCAGCCCTCAAAGCAATGCCATTACGATTAACGCCAAACCTATACCAGCAGCACCCACGGTATCTGGCGGTGGAGATTTTTGTTCACCTACTACCAGTACAGTATTGAGTGTAAGTGGCTGCTCTGGCACTATCACCTGGAGCACAGACGAAGACACGCCTACCATCACGGTTTATTCCTCTGGAAGCTATTACGCCCATTGCAGGGTAAATGGCTGCCTATCTGAGCAGTCGAACACGGTCAAAGTAAATTTTTATAATTCTCCTGGTGCTCCTATCATCCAAGCGACAAACCAAGCCAAGTTTTGTAAAGGAGGAAATACCATCCTTTCTATTAATACCTCATCCAGTCCAAACTGTGCAGGTACCTACGTTTGGAATAATGGTCAAACTGGGCCTAGTATTACCGTGACTGGTAGTAACACTTATTCTGTTATTTGTCATGAGACTTTATGCAGTAGTCCTAAGAGTAACGAAATCACGACCAAGCTACTACCGAGCCCTAGTTTTGAAATCGCCAAAGATGACATTTCCTGTTACGCCGCCAATGACGGTAATATTTCTATAACTCCAATAGGTGGAAATGGCCCTAATTATAGTATCCAGTGGAAGGATACCGAAAAAAGAGATTTCGAAAGAAATAATCTTAAAAAAGGGACTTATACCTTCACAGTATTTGATAATGAAGGATGTGAAAACGCTAGAAGTTTGGACATTTATGAACCCACAATCCCTTCTGCTTCCTTTTTCACAAACCCTATCACGTGTTTTGACGACGCCAATGGACAATTATTTCTAGAAGCAAGCGGAGGAAATGGCGTTTATTTCTATCAGCTGAATGGAGGTGCAGTCATACCATTTGACGAAACTAACAAGACCGCTATGAACGGGTTTGCTCAATCCTTAAATCAAGTAATCATCACAGACCATAGAACCTGTTTGGTTAAACAATTTAGTGGCATTGAATTTATCAATCCAGCTCCAGTTGTTCTCAACCTGGTTCAAAAAATAGAACCCAAGGGTTATAATACAAATGATGGGAGCATAGCTTTTTCGGTCATGGGTGGTACTGGTGAATACGAAAGTTATAATTGGAGAAACGAACAAAATCAGCTTTTAGAAACAAAAACTCTTTCAAGTGGCCCAGTTTCAACACTCCATTCCATAGGAGAAGGCACTTACGCTTTACAGGTTATTGACAGTCATGGCTGCTCTGCTCTTTCCTCTGAGTTCTTGGATGCCCCATCTCAAATTACTGGTGAATTCATCATAGGCCCTGTCTCCTGTTTTGGACAAAACGATGGCTCCTTAGATATCAACCCTTCTGGTGGTGTGCATGAGCAAAACTCAGAATCAGGATATTCCATATTATGGTATAAGGTGGAGGCGTCTGGCGGAGAAACCAAAATCTCAGAAAACACTGCGGCTCAAAACATAAATGCTGGAAATTACTTTGTTACCATAACCGATGGCAATGGCATTAGTATAAAAAAAGAAATAGAAGTTACAGAGCCAGACCTAATTGAAATAAACCTTTTACAACAACTCAACAATTACTGCGAAACCTCAAATAAAGGCATTTTAGAAATCGACATTAAAGGTGGAACTAAGCCCTATCAAACGTCGTGGTCTAATCAATCTAATAGCACCTTAAACACCGATTTACCAGAAGGCGATTACACCGTCATGGTAACAGACCAGAACAACTGTACCGCTGAAGCTAATTATACGATCGAGAAAGAAACCATTCCTTTTTCCAGTTCAGTTGCCTTAACCGAAGCCCTTTGTTTTGGGTTATGTGAAGGCGTATTTACAGGTCAGGTAACTGGCGGAATAGGCCCATTCACTTATTCATGGGAAAACTTTGCGGAAAGAGGGAGTCCAATGGAGATAGAACATATATGCGAAGGTGAATCCACTGCTTTCATCGCCAAAGATGCTCTAGGATGCGAAGCCCGTTCAGAGCAACTGACGATGACCTCACCACCAGAAAATGAAATCATATTGGACGACCAAGAGGTTTGTCCAACGAATTTCGTAGTTGACGGTACACAAGCGGAGTGGGCTGTTTCTTACTTTTGGGAATCGCCCAGAGGTGATGTCATAGAAGGCCCCACGCTAACAGATGACACCACGGGCTTTTACTTACTTCAGGTGGTTGATGCCGATGGATGTCAGTCCTTTAAATCTATTGAGGTCTATGCCGACCGCTCGGTGAACACCTATATAGCCGCTCCTTCCGTAGCTCCAAATTATGACCATGTGGTTTTGGTTGACATTACAGAACCCATACCTACCAAAGTGGAATGGCGACTCCCCCCATACGCCAATGTGATATCGGAAGAAGAACACAAACTGATACTTCAATTCACAGAAATGGGCAACTATACCATTGAAGCTTTCCTCACCATAAATGGCTGCGTTTTCCCCGTTACTCAAGAAATAGAGATTATAAGCAAAGCTTTTTATGACGACAAGGGCTTCCCTGCTCCCACAGGAGTAAACTATGCAGAGCTTAAAGTATTAAACAATCCAATTATAAATAATGAGCTGACCTTAGATATCACTTTAAACCAAGAAGATGCCTATGCTATCATACTCATACAGGCTGCCAACAAAAAAGTAATTTTCAATAAATCCTATGAAAATGATAAAGTCGGACAAGTCTCCATACCACTGGATGCTCACCTTTCCCCTGGACTTTATCTCGTTCTGCTTCATACCACAGAGGGCAATATTGCCAAAAGAATAGTCATCAGATAGAAAATGAAAAGGTTCCTTTTGTATTGTATTCTTTTTAGTGGATTTCAACTCTCTGCTCAAAACTTAAATGACGACAGAGCCATTAGAAAGGCCCCATTAATGAAGCTTAATGGCGGATTAAATTTGACCACCAATTATAATTCGTATTTTCTTGACAACAAGCTTAACCTATTTGCCTCTGGCAACCTGAACCTTGGAATCAATAAGTTTAACATTCCAGTGAGTTTTAGCTATTCTGATAGGAAGTTTAACTTCAGTCAAGCCTATAACTTTAACCAATTGAGCATCAGACCTAGCTACAAATGGGCATCGGCAATGCTAGGAACTGGCAATTTCAATTTCTCCCCTTATACCCTAAATGGACATCAATTTCTGGGTGCAGGTTTTGAACTAAAACCTGAGAATTGGGACGTTAAAATCATGTATGGCAGAATGGTAAAAGCGAGCCCTATGGACTCCGTAGCTGGCCCTACTTTTGGTAGATTGGGAGCTGGAACTAAAGTTAGCTATAGGTTTGGTCGGCAACTAAAATTAGGTGCCACTGCCTTTTATGCTTCCGATAACAAGAATTCAATCCCTGCGGAAAATCAAATATTCTATGGTCAAACCATTACACCTTCCGAGAATCTGGTGTTGGCTTTAGACTGGCTTATAAAACCCCTTCCCTTCTTAGAATGGAAAGGTGAAATGGCCAATAGTTTGTTGACCTCAAATGCCAACGAAAACCCAACAGCATTGAAAATCAAATCCGCTGCAGCCCTATTTGTTAATGAAAACAGTACTTCCAAATCTTTAAATGCCTTTAAGACCCAAGTAAACTTTCATCTCGGCAAATCTGCCTCACTCATAGGTGTGGGCTATGAAAAGGTAGACCCCGGTTACAAAACTTTAGGAGGTTACTATTTCGTCAATGACCTTGAGAGTTATAGTTTTCATTTGTCAACCAATTTTTGGAAAAAGAAAGTGGCACTATTTGCCCGGCTAGGAACCCAAAAAGATGACTTAGAAAACACGAAGAGTACAAGCCAAAACCGTTGGGTAGCGTCCGTAAATTCCACTATTAGTCCTACTGAAAAACTGCAGATGAATTTAAGTTTCACCAACTTCAAATCCTTCATGTTTGTAAAAGATTCTTATCAAGAAATCACCAGAATTCCAGGACAACCTATTGACAGTCTAGATTATTCACAGATTTCAAGAAACTTTAATTTCGGTATAAATCAAACTTTGACCAGTTCAGAAACAAAATCTTCTGCCCTGAGACTAAACCTGTCCCACATGAAAGCCGAAGGGAGTAATGGCCCTATCATAAGAGAGGAAACCCAATCGGATATTATCAATGCCGCCTTATGGTACAATTTAAACCTGATAAGTAAAGATTTCGGAATAAATACGGGCTTCTCGTTTAATCAAAACAAATATCATTTAGGAGATAATAAAGGATTAGGGCCTTCTCTGAGCCTTCAAAAGTCTTTTTTCAATAAGAAATTGACCAGCAGCATTAGCTCCATTCTCCTTTTTTCAAATTTCAACTCGGAGCAGCTAACCGCATATAATGTCTTCCTATTGGCAAATTACAGCCCTTTACCAAGGCAAAAGATTTCTATGAATATTGGTTTAGTTGCAAACGGAATTGGATCAAATTACACCAACGCTAACCTAGGATATAACATCAGCTTCTAGCCATGAAAACCACTAAAATAACATTCTTAATTTTTCTGCTAGTTTCAATGTTTATTAACCTTGAAGCTCAAGACTTTAGATACCCCGTAGTGGCGAGAATAACTCAAACCGCTCCTTATCCTATATATTTAAACGAATACGCTAGCCCTGCTCAAAACAACTTTAGTGTGCAGCTGGAAGTTAGAGATAACAGTTTACCCACAAGACAAATAAAACTACGGCTATGGATTCAAGGCCCTGGTATCATTATTCAGAGTACGCCAGTTGTTCAAAATGAACAAACCATAGAATTGTCTAGTGGACAAACGTATCATATTCCAAATAATCAAATCGCTAATTATTTTCAGAATCATAACCTCCTCATTTCCCCACAACAATATGCCAACTCCTTAGAAGAAGGAACATATCAATTTGGCATTGAGGTAATTGACGCTAATACAGGCAGAGCTCTTTCTGGTGTCCAATACGGCAATCCAATCTGGATGACCGTTAACGAACCTCCAATTTTTGCGGTACCAGAAAACGATGTTTTACAACAGCCTCTTTCTCCCCAAAACATAAATTTCCAATGGATTCCGAGACATAAAAACGTAACAGATGTGGAATACGAATTCACTATTACAGAAATAAACAGCCCTAGCGACTATCTTGGAAACTATCAAAATCTGTTCTTATCTCAACCACCTATTTATAGCACTAAAACCAGGCAAACAACACTAAACTATAATTACGCACTACCACCTCTAATTCCTGGAAGAATTTATGCTTATCGTGTACGGGCTATCGCCAAACAAGGCTTGGAAGAAATTGGTATTTTTAGGAATAACGGTTTTAGTGAGATCCAGTGGTTTAAATATGACCATCAACTTTTGCCACCCTTAAATGAAAAAGTAGAAAGAAGTGGACGATATGACTTTAATATAAACTGGGAAGGGCATGATAATGACGAAAGTTATGAACTGTTCTATAGGGAAAAAGGGGCAGATTGGTCTTCAAAAGAAATTCCAAAAGTTAGCTCTAAATCTGGCGTAAATATCCATGACGATATCCTATATCTACTACCAGAAGGCTCATACGACTTCCAAATAGCCGCCAAAGGGAGTCCATTTTATGAAACAGCTTATGGCCCCATCTTTCATTATAAAGACACTATAAAACCCCCTTTTGATTTAAAACCCCTATGGTTGGATTCTACCCAGGCATATTTGTCATGGAGTGGCTATCCAAACCATACCGACTTCAAGATTCTTTATGCCACCAACATTAAAAAGGATTGGAAAGAGTTTAAATATGACAGCCCTGAAAATTATAGTCTTCAGGGTGGTGAAAATAGCTACGCCGCTTATATTCCTCATTTACATTGGGACAGCTCTTATTTATTCAAAATAGTCGCATTTGATGTAGACAGAGATTCCATAGTGAGTCAGCAAGCCTATTTGAAATATGAAGATAGAGAAGAAGTAAAACTTCTTTTGGAAGAAAAGAGTATCTCTGGAAATGTCTCTTGGGCCTTTTTAGAAGAAGAGCTAGCACAGGGAGCTATCAGCGGCACGGCTCAGGAAGAATGGAATAGACTGAACTCTTCTGGAAAAACAAAAACCACCAAAAAATTCATTCATAATAATCAGGAGGTATCCAATCTAAAATACCCATTGGCAGAAGCAAAAATAGAAGTCTTTGCGGATGAAAGCTGTCAAGTTTTATTAAAAACAATTGCTGCAGGTAGTTTAGGTGGCTTTAATGTCAGTTTCCCTGCCGAAGCCCTCCGTGGAGGTTTGTTACCCGACAAAATATATTTAAGCGTAAAACATGAGGTTTTTGGCACCTTTAAAAAAGAAATAAATTCCAATAGTTTTGAAAACTCATTGGACATTGGCGAATGGGTAATTCCAGCCAAAACATTTAGATTCACCACAGAACTATCTGAAAGAGGATTTCAATCTTCAAATCCTCGAGACCATCTGGTAAAAGTTTATAGACGAGTTTCTAGTCTAGAGACTGCCCCTTATGCCAAATATGAGAACTTTAAATCGGGCAGCTATAATGTTGAAAGGATCAATAATGAAGACTATTTCCAAGTAGCGGAGTTAAAACCAGGGGAATTTGCCAATGGTATGTTTTACGCTGCCAGTAAATTCAAACAAGAGTATCTACTAAAAATAGAAGGTCCTTCTCCTTATCTCGACAAGCTTCAATTTGCTCAACTAGACACGGAAAATGGCGTTTACGAAATCACAGTTCCCATAAGTCAGAAAAAAGGCAAACCATACATTCATGGTAACATTTCTTATGAAAATAGCCTGAATGAAGGAGAGTCTGTCAAGCTGGTCTTAACATCTCCAAATGGCACAATAAGTACTTTGCTTACGGGAAATGACAATTCTTATCGTTTTAATCTATCAACCTCCGCCGCTACGGCAGATTTGACCTATCAAATTGAAGTTTATTTTAAGAATAACCTTGTAGAAACGGTCAACCTCAAACTGGATAAAAGCAACTTAGGAACCAGAAAAGATTTCCTCATTAAACAGCGATATCTCACCGCCGTTATGGTTCAATTATTGAATGAAGAAAACGAACCTTTGAAGAACACCTTAGTAGAATATGCCGCTTATAGTTTTACCACAGACGGCAACGGTTGGCTTCACTTCTTAGCTCCTGAAAACTCCACCGCCAACTTACAAATCAGAAGACCAGGTTATGACAATGCCACTATTAGCCTACCCATTTCCAGTCAAATAAAGAACAACAGGACAGACATTGATAGGTCATTGGTCAAACAATATATAGAAGAAGATTTCACAAGTTTAGCCGAAAACCTCCCAACCGATGCAAAACCAAATAACTATAAACTGGGTTATTATTCTCATTTAGTCGGCTCTCAGTTTCTACAATCAAAAAATCAAGATGCCTTTTACGCAGGAGCAAGTATTTATAGAAGCTTTGATGACGCTAAACCAAAGGCTTTTCAGCTAACTTTCAAGGTCATAGATAAAGAAACGCAGCAGCCCATCAAAGATGTGGTTATTAATGAAAATCGTTTGGATGTCATTGGCCAGACCAATACGGAAGGTCTGTTGATGCTAGACAGCCATATTGGCCGTGGAAACAAAGTCTTCAACATTATGCCAAGCAGTACCTCTGTTGATGCACAAGGGCAAAAATATGGAAATGTAGATATCCCATTCGAATTCCCGCCACTTAAAAACGGTCAAGCAAGCACACAAACCATTACGATTGAATTAGAGTCTGGAGGCAAAATAAGTGGGATTGTTTATAAATATGGCACTTCCGGCATTTTGGCCAATGTCAACATTCAAGTGGACTTCTTAGGAACACAAACGACAACAACCACAGATGAAAATGGATACTATTCTGTAAAATTCCAGCCCTCAGAAGATGAAAACTTTCTAACCATTGAAGCCACAAAAGATGGCTACTACGATAGAATAGTGCACATGGCCACTGCAGAAAGTTATGGTCTAACCTACACCAGAGATATCTATATAAAAATTGGGGCTCAAACGGACTCTACTATAAATTCCAAAGCCCCACAGTTAGTGTCTTTGTATGGCTTTAATATTACTGAAATCACGCAATTTGATTCTGAATCTATGTTGGGGCAAATATTAGCAACTTACCCAGACATTGTCGCTAATATTCCCGTATCAGGGACAATAGCGGACAGACAGGGTAATACATTTGAATTTGCCGACGTCAATTTAAAAATAGAGGGTAAGGGTGTGTCTATTCCTACCTTCAAATTCACCTCACCAATAGTCAGCTTAGTTCACAAATCAGGAGAAATGCTTTTCGCAAATAAACTGGATGTAAAAGCCGACGCCGCAATTTACCTAAGACCTGTAAAGGAAAACGATCATAAAATAGGGATGATTTACACCAAATCATTCAGTTTGGAAAAAAGTAAGCTTTCTTCTGACATTCTCAGTGTTTATCAAAAAGCAGATTTAACCAAGTTTTCCCAGTCTAACATCGGCTATAAAAATAAGGATGAGGAAAAAGGAATTACCTACAATAAAGATCTCGGCATAAATAATTTTGAAAACATGCCATATCCTATTGCTTACAGTAATGGTGACATACCCATTTCACAACTTAAATTTATCTCTAAAAAAAGCAATACATCTTCAGCAGCTGCACTTCAAGAATTGTTCGGATATTATGAGACTATAAAATCAGACAACAAGCAGCTTGAAAAAATGTTTCAAAAGAGTAATGCCAATAAAAATGTATTTCAAAACGGTAATTTGATTTTTGAAGCTTTGACTTTAAGTCCGATAACAACCGAATTACACAATATGGTGGTGATGCCCCTCATGAGTATTCCTAACATCCATATTTCTCTTTTGAATATTGACAAGCTACGCCTCGCAAACGAGTCTATTTCAGGTGTGCTAATCGATTATTCTAGGTCGCCCAGAAAACTCTCCATGGGAGCTGATGTGGTACAAGCCCAAATTGAAGAAGTCTATGTAGAAAGCGATGGCGTAGAAATAGTCTATTTTACGAATAACGATGGCAATAAAATCAAAGCCAATAGCGAGAGTCTAAAAGAGATCTCTTATAACGCCAATGGCATCTCTTATTCAGACTATAAAAATCAAAAAGAAGTAGTACAAACAGCCGCGGTATTAAATGAAGTTGAGATGTTCAAAATTCCCCAACCAGCCATGGGACCTGGTTCTAGAATTAAGATAACGGCTTCTGCCGGTACAAATACGGACGGCTTAGGGTACATTGAACAGATTTTTGGAGAAGATAATTTTTTCGCCAACAACACAGGTAACAGCTACATTCCCAAACTAAATATGCTTCTAGCCGATACCGAAGGCAGTCTTACACTAGAAGGACTTGCCGAAATTTCTATTGACCCTCATGATTTTATGCTTTCATGGAAATACAGTGATGCCGATTCCGTTTGGGCTATGAAATTGGAAAGTTGGAAATCCAATAACTTTTGGGGTTATACGGTACTCAGGCCCAAACAATTTGCTGGAAGCTCCACAGACGTCAATATAGAAGATAAGTTAATGGAAGATGGTCTTACTTCATTACCTGAGGCCAATCTAAATGATGGTGAAATAAATATCGTTTACGGAGCCGCTATTCCTCTAATTTCGACTTTTGATATGGAAGTAGTGGCAAAATGGGATGAAAGTGCCAATACTTTTAATAGAGAAACGGCCTCCGCCTCTGGTAGTTTAAGGCTACCAACAGTCATAAGTCTGGAAGTTGGCGGCATGTTGTTTTTTGACTCTACCAATAAGGTAAACGGTCTTTTCCTATCTGTTAATGGCAATTTGGAGATTGTTGGGGCAGAAATATCTGGTTCAGGAGGCTATGTGAATGTAAACGGAGATATCATATGGGGTGGAAGTTTAGCCGTAGCTTCAGAAGGCGGAATAGGGGCACCTAGTTTCAAAATGTATAGTTTGAAAGCTGGTTTCTTATACGACAAGGCCACTGATGCCACTTTTTTACAATTGGCCACATCTATTGGTATAGGGAAAGAGCAAACTTTTCCTGCAGAGATAGTGCAATACCTAAAAGATTCGACAGCAACTCAAACGGCAGATAAGGCCACTACTGATGCCGCTATTAAACAAAAATGGAAGAAAGGAAACAGCCATAACCCAATTTATATAGGTTTTGATGAGTTATTTTTTGCAAGTTCTGGCCGCTCTGGTTATGAGCCTAAAAACCATGATGTAAGCCTTAGTGACGCCGAGGTTACTGTAGCTTTTATAGCCAGCAAGCCAGGTGCTTTTACGCTTACTGGAGCTTCCGGAGTGGCTTTAAAAGGACAATACCTCCTCGATGCCGCCTTCCTTATTAGTAATGACCCTGCAGAAAAAAGTTGGCGTTTCTTTCTTGGAATACCCTCATTTAGTAGAGCTACAGTAGGACCGTTTATAGACTTTACAGCCAATTTCCAATTAGACGTTGGTTCTAAAAACGATAAAACCAACTTTTTCATCATGGGTGCCGCGGAAGGAGATTGGCCAGTTCATGCCATTGTTTATCTCAAATTATCAGCAAAAATTGCCATTGGTGTAAACGCGGAAACAGATTCCGAAAAACTAGCAGACGCCACCACTGCCGGTGGACAAACGCTTTCAGAAACAGCTTCTAAAGTTGTTCAGTTTATGGGTTCTTCATTTAACGATATTGCGGAACAATCTATTCAACAAAGAACAGCCTTCTTTGACGCCATACCAGATTCATTTAAAGACGGAGATGGCCTATTCTCAGGATTATACTTTGGAATCAAAGCCGCTGTTCTATTGGGCGTTGCCAAAGAATTTAGTAATGATTTTGTATCTGGATCTGCTCGTGCCGGAATTGGGATTGAACTTCAATTGGGCCTATTAAAAAGCTTCAATGATGGTCAGTTTGAGCTAAGATTCAGTGGCTCACCTGTTATTGACTTAGGTGTAAAATCTAGGGCTCCTATAGACATGATACTTTTTGAATACACCGTCCAAATTGCTAAAATTTGCGGAGCAGGATACACTTCAGACATTGCTTCTAAAGAAAAATGGAAATGGCGATTCCTATTCCAACTTTTTGCTTTTGACGAAATCATTGGAGCAGGAGGAGATGATGCAGACTGCAATTCTGTAGGTTTATTTTACTGGCGACCATGTATCTATTTCTATTTTTACACCGACCCCGACAAAGCTGGCTATGAAAATGGAAAATGGGTAATGGCCACCGAAGAAGCCGACGATTTCCAATCAACAACTTGTCCAATAGAATGGTAATGAAAAGAATATACATACTCCTATTGCTCGCATTAAGTCTATTCTCAGAAAAGACTCATGCCCAGTTTATTGGCAATTTCGTGGAAGATAGAATTTGCTCTGGTGCCGACGGTAATTATATCTTCTTGGTAGATGAAAAATATATGATGGAGCACAATGGTCTCTTTCCTGAACCCTATCAGAATGGTCGTTTTTTCTTAATTGAACGAAGTGTAAATGATGGTGCCTTTGTGGTCATTGATACGTTAAAACCTATTCAGTCTTCTACAGAACTAGAAGCCATTTTTGGTGAAGGAACTATTCAGGCTATTTTGGAAGATAAAGTCAATTATAGTTTCCAATCAGAAGCAGAAATCATAAAAGCCTATCAATCTTCTAATAGCCCCTTTTCGTTTCTATTTCTCCAGCCTGTAAAGCAGCTGAGAGCCATGGGACATGCTTATGTAGACCTTGACGTTGAAGAAGGAAACAAATACACCTACCGCGTAAAATGGAATGATACGGGGGAGTCAATTGTGACAGGGAGTACTACTTTTGGAGCCTCAAACAAAATGCTTGATAAGGTTAAACTTCGTTTCAATCAAATGTCAATATCCTCTCTTGATTCTTTGATTACTGGAGGATGGTTACAAACAGGAATTGAAAACAAAATGGCTTTCGAAGTAGATTTTTATGGCAAAAAGACATTTGATAAAAAGTTTGAGAAGCTTTATACCAAAAGAATGTTTTATGCTGCGGATACCGTTAAAGCCAGCATATTTCACAGAGTAAACCCTATGGAAGTTTGGGATGTGTTTGCCGTGCCCGTAGATCTTCTGGGCAATAGAGGAACTCCCTCAGATACGGCTACCATTGCAGCATTTACCAAGGGAAGGCTCCCTTACCCCAAAAACTTCACCGCCAAAGACAGCACAAATGCCATTTACTTGACATGGGAACCTGTAACAGAGCATTCTTATGTGAGCGGCTATTTACTTTCACGCGAAATAGGCAATAGAATTTATGCTATTTTAGATACCATTCCTCTAAATCAAAACTATTACTTGGATTATGACGTAGAAAATGGCCAATCTTATAATTATGATTTGCAGGTGATTTCTTCACCTATAAATAACCTTATTTATAAAGATTTCCCATCGGTTAAAGCCGCTGGTAGTCATACAACGAGCGAAAGAATACTACCTCCTGAAAAGCTCACGCTGAGTTATGTAGGTCCTTATATAAGAATTGATTGGGAGCCCGTAGATGAGACTAATTTGATGAATTATTTTGTGTATTCTTCCCTTACTCCGGATGCCGAGACATTTGAAACCGTAGGGTCATCCAGAGACAGTACTTACTTAATAGATAGCACATTAAATGGAGATTTCCAGCATCAAACCAGGTATTACGGTATAAAAAGTATGAGCTATAACATGAAATTAAGCCAGCTCTCCACTATTGCTTCCATTAAGCCAAAATTTGAGACGGAGATAGAGAAACCCATTGGTCTTAATGTAAAACGATGGGCGTCTGGAAACAAACTAACTTGGGAAACGCGGGAAATGTCCTCCAACTTTATTTCGTCGTATAATATTTACCGACGTGCCAGTGCCTTAGAGCCTTTTTTCGTGATAGACTCCCTTATTAATGTTCCAGAATATTTAGACGAGGCCGCTATTCCAGAATTAGCTTATGAATACGCTATTTCAGCCATGGGAATAAATGAAAAAGAAAGCCCAGTATCCGTAAGTCAAATTATTGAGGGTTTAAACGCTTTCCATGAAGAGGACAACCACTTGTCTCGTGTATCTTATAAAAACATACCTCCAGGTATAGAAATCAACTGGCTTTGGCCAAAAAAACCAGCTATAGATAAGGTAGTCATTTATAAAATGTTGGCGAATACGGCATCAGAACAAGAATTCCAGAAGGTGGCAGAAGTGGATGTAGAAAAAAGTAGATTTTGGGATAAAGATGTAAAAGAGGGAGAAACTTACGCCTACCAAATTTCGGTAAAAGATAGCTCAGGAAAAGAATCCACTCGAAAGTTTGCCAAAATTATATCAAGACGCATCCAAGAGGATTAAACCCGGTTTACCCAATAGAGAATCGTAATGAGTTTACGAACTGATTTTGAGCAATTTAACCACGGAATAGATGATAAATCGGGATAAATGCTCTATTTCCTGTCTTCCCAGCCACCTTTACTTTGTCATGCATATATTACAATAAAGGGCTGCTTATGGACAGTCTTGGAACTTTTGTAATTTCACTTATAACCGTATAAGAGGCCACCTCCGTAATGGAGACAGCCTCTTTAGTTTCTGAATTAATCCCTACTGATTACCTGAAACCACCAACTTATGAAAGCTTTCTTTTTTATCTTTTAGTCCTTTGAATTTAAGGAAATAGGTTCCAGCTTCCAGCTCATTAGTGTCTAAGCTGAAAGTGTTCACGCCACTTTCATAAATGATGTCAGAATTAAATTCTCCCTCCTTAGAAGCAACAGAAGTTAGTAATGCTATTTCGAACTGTTGTTCAAAGGCACTTGCAAAAGGAATAAGGATTTTTCCATCTTTATCTATCTTTTGGACAATTCCCTTACTTTCGTCTAAGCTACCCTTATTTTCTAGGGTGTAGGTAGCAAGCTCTTTTGCCGTGGAAGTATTAGCTGCCGCTAATCTAGCTCCCTTACCTCCACCTGACGAACCGCCCGTAGTTTGGTTAGGACAATCTTCCTGAATAGCTAAGAAAACAGAGCCATTTTGTACCTCAAACCCTGGCTTAAGTGTTACCGAATGTTCTCCTTTAAAAATCACAGTGGTAGGAGATTGAATTAAACCATCTGACTCTAAATATGATTTATGGTATTCACCAGTAGATATCGCCGAATTTCCTGGATTATTATTCGTCACAAGGAACGGAGCACCTCCATTTTCACAATCATCGCTGTCGTCATTTAATATGGTAAAGGTTGCCTTATTACTTCCACCTATATTATAGTCTCCACCACTTAATATTCCAAGAATAATACTTTCATCAGACTCTAAATCTGAATCTGCCGTGGGGTCGATATGCAACTGAGCAAGCAATGACCCTTTGGGTATATAAATAGAGCCTTCATTACCATTAAAATTTTGTGCACCAGAGACGGTGTAGTCTATACCATATGTTGCGGTACCAGCCACTATAAAATAAACCAAAATACTGTCACTAGCAGCTTGGGAGACCGTAAAGTCTACATTTAGTGTACCTGCATCATCCTCATTCAAAGAATTCGGTACACTTGAGATAGAAGATGATGTACTAAAGCCAGAAGCGGAAGGATTGAGCTGAGCATAATAAGACACTGTAGAATCCACCTCTGGGCTACCAACATTAAACTTCCATGAATAATTGGTAGTGGCAGGGTTTCCATATTTATCTGAAATATTAACAAGGTCAACCTTAATACTATCTCCTAAATATTGAAGAATATCTACCGTGGGTGTTAAAATTATTTTGTTGTTAAAACATCCCAGAATAGCCGGAATAGAAGCACTGTTTGACAGCCTAGTCATGGTAAAGTTACTAGCGTTAAAAGAACCACATACTAGAGCTTCATTGAAACTCTGTGAAATTTCATCACCAAGCGAGTAAACATCATCTGCTGGCTGAGGAAGTCCAAAAGCCTCTGGCCCCTTTCTGTCTATAACTCCACTTACTCTTTGTGAGTAAACCACATCTAAACCACACTTTAATTTTAATCTAAAGCTGTACTCGCCATCGGAAATATTCTCAACACTTAAATTCATTGAGGTTCCAAAACTACTATTCTGAATTTGAGCCTTTGGAATGGTAATAGCCTCCACCCAATTACTAGTTCCTACCGCGGCATATTCCACCACTATCTCATCAAGATTGGCATAAACATAGTCTTTCATGGTTAGACCTAGCAGGTTATTGTTAGCCTGACTTACCACAAAACCATTTTCTGGTGCTGCGAGGGTTATTGGGCTGCAACCATTTGCAAAAAATGCTGAAATACTTACTTCCTTTCTGGACAATGGGAAAGCCGTATCTTTTCCTCTACAGGCATCGATGGCTTCAAATCTAATGTTTTCAAAACCATAAACATTCTGATCGTATCTAGAGACTCCTACATTAACCGTTTGCTGTTGCAGGTAATTAAGGTCATATTGGAAAGGTATGATAAATGGATTTCCATCATTCTTAATAGTGGCTCCAGTTCCACTTCCATTTATATGCCTTAGCCAATAGGTTCGGTTCTCTTCGCTTTGACTCGTATTGCCAATATTAAGTGCAAACATTTGCTCCGCATTGGCTGGAATTCCAGAAATCACTGGATTGGGTGCTGTTAGTGACACCTCGTACCGTGGCTGAGTACCTGGCTCTGTAGGGCAACTACTTGTACCCGCTATTAAGTCAAAAACGGGCGTATTATATACAGGATCAGTCTTGACGTCAATGGTAAAGAAATCGCCGGGGTTTTGATCTCCTATGGAGTAACCCGTGGTGGTACTTTGAGTAACAGTGTTGTAAGCTGACTTTCCTGTTTCCATTTTCACCCTAATCTTTACACCACCACTTATACCTGCACCACCTATCTCCGCTCCTATCTCCGTAGCTACACCAGCATCTATTGCAAGGTCAAATTCTGTTGAAATAGTTTTTTTAGATCTCGCTGTTGTGCTAGATGTTATGGTACCTCCTGCCCCATCAAAAGATATGTTTTCTACAAACTTCGCTTTCCTTTTGAGTTCTTTATTATTCTCTATGGTTTGTTCCCACACACTTATTTGATCTTCGTAATTTTCTATTTGGGCTTGTGTATTACCCGGGTTGTCTCTGAAAGCTCTTAGCGTGGGAATCAAGGTCTTTTCGATATGATTTTCACTATAAATGTATTTTGTTTCAAAGCCTTCTGTGGAGATCATTAAGAATTTCCTTAAATAAAAAGAGCAAGTATCTGGCGAATAAATCACCTCATTGGTCACTGCATATTTCAAATTCATAGCAGCACCAATATATACGTCTCCTTTTTCTCCAGTAACAAAATTACTATTGGAAGTAGAAAAGGCCTGACTGTTGGTAGTGGAGACCACTACTTCCTCCCCTTTTTTGTAATTACCGGAAGCTATTATAGAGCCCCCTAATTCACCCCAAACTTTTGACTTAATCGCAACCCCAATTCCGTTTTGGGTTTCCACGCCTACTTTTACTTTACCCCACACCTCTTCACTTCCACTTACTTTATTATAAAACCTTGTAGCGGTTTCAACGGTTGTATTTTGACTCCAAGAACTAAAACTTTGATCACCTGGTGGGTCCCTTAAGATTAGAAGTGGAACCTGAGGAGATACGGTAGCAAAACTTCCAATATTAGACTTTAATCCTGTCACTACTGGTTTTAATACAATATTAGGAGCAGTACGTTGCCATATATCTGTAAATACGAAAGCTAAAGTTTTATGATGCGGAGGAATAATGTTTGGAATACCTCCTGTTAAAGTCAATTCTATTTCGCCATTTACCGTCATGGTGTCTAATTGCTCATTCGCATCGTCTATCTGAATATTAGTATTCATTATAAGTGTAGAGTCTTGAGCAGGACATGCCTTGGCAGGGTTTCCTTCCCATACTTTTACCGTAAATGTACGGAGTACACTTTGTTCAAAGATAGGGTTACTAGACAGATCTTGTGAACCTGCAAGTGCCGACCCCGAACACGGCCCTTCTAAACCAACTACGGTTATTTGCGGTCTCTCATGAAAATACAAATTTAAAGTGGTATCTGAATTTGTAATATCTCTCACTCTAATAGAGTCAGGGTAGGCATTTAAAAATGTTTTCATTTCTTCTCCGTTCAAATCTTTCCCTGACGGAACGCCTGAAAAGGAATTAACAGAAACCCTATATTTAGCGGCAGGAAGCCTTACTGAATAGGACCCAGAACTAGAATTAGTTATAATTGTTTTTTGAAAAGTAGGCAACACAGGATTCCCTTCAATATCAGGTAATACTTGCGAAAAAGTCAAACTCGCTTGACCAATATAATAATCTTCACAGTTAATAATTACATTACCTGAGATTACATGTGTGGTGGTATCTTTAAAATTAACATTATTGACCTCCACGCCATTACTTCCTCCTACTGCCACAGACTCCTGATAAAGCTCAAATTGATGTGTCTCATATTCTGGCTTTATAAAATAGCTTCCTTCAAACTCTTTGATGGTGGCATACTTCCCATCAAGCCCTGTGGTAGTTTGATTATCAAGTGGGGTTCCTCCTACGGTCATAGACTCTAGCATCTTCACATTAGGAAGAGGGTAAATCTTTGGGCTGCTTGGCGTTGCACCATCGCAGTCATAACACTCCTGCGTAACAGTACCAGCTATCACGTAGCCCGTGGTGTCTTTAAATATTAAGTCCGACGGATGAGGCAAGGTTTGCTGTAAAGTAATTGGAGCCATGTCTGGGTCAAATCCATGTCCTGGCCTTGAGGGTGTTACTTCAAAATCAGCAGTAGCTCCGGAGCCAGGAGATTTACTACCATAATAAACACCAGGAATGCTAAAAGAGCCACCGTTACCTGTTATGGCGGTATACTCCTTATTGGCTTGTCCCCCTTCTACTGCAGTCGTTCTTTTTGCGGTAATTGTTATTCCTTGAATACCATTTACACCATTTCGGTCTTTTACATGACCAGTTATTACACCATTAGGGTTTACTACTTCTACCTCCAACACGTTTGAGTATGCAGCCACTTCTGGGTTTGTACAAGAGCTTTTAACTTTCCTACGATATTCCGTGGTTGTGGAAATTGAGTCAGGCAAAGTAATAGACTGACCGTCAGCTCCTGCTATAGTTTGCCAGCCGCCGCCATCATCCTTTTCCCATGAGAATATAGCAGAAGGTCTGGCCGAAGCGGTACTAGAATTAAAGAGATAACCATTACTGACCTCATGCGGGTATGGAATCATTTTAGAACCCATTATTGCCCCCCCTGTGGCAGAGGTACTGGCTTTATAGAAAGATAAAATATTGCTATAAGCAGAGCTTCCGCAATCGGAAGCTTTCCTCCTAATTCTTATGGTACCTGTGGTCCCCATATTTCCAAGGGCTGAACTAGAGGTATTGGAAGAACCAGTTCCTGAAATAGAAAACCAAGAACCATAATTATTACTTCTTTCCCAAGTATAAGTTACTCCTCCTAATGTGCTAGATGCTGAGGTGTTATTATATATGGAGCTTAGGTTAGCATTTGGACATAGTGTTGTGGTTGTACTTCCATTGGAACTAGCTATACGGATAGCTCCGGCATTAACGTTTAGAGATGATGTTGAAATAGACAAATTAAAATCACCACTTGCTCCGGAATCATACCCTTCTACAACAACAGCATAAGTGCCAGGACAAAGATCTCTTGTGATCGTGGATTTTGTATTCCCACCCCCAACATCATCATGACTAACAATATAACCATAATTATTAGGAGGGTAGAAATTGAGCAAATGGATATAGGTATCAAAATCAGTTGTTCCGTTATTGGTAGAAATAGTAACCGTTTTAGCTGTTGTGAGTGTAAACTTATATGTAACGTCGTTTCCACTTCTTGCGAACGACGCCGAAGCCCATCCCAAGTTTCCATATCCTAAACTGGATGCTGCCCCAGATGGAGCACTTCTATTAGAGTTAGTATGAGACCTACTACCAGAGGTTATTGTTCCGAAATCCAGAGCACTTGAAAGGTATTGACCATTTGAATACCTCCAAGCGTGTTTAAGCGTACTATAAGAATTATTAGTAGCGTTGTGTTCTTCAATTGATTTCCAAGTACTTGATTCCACGCCGCTATAAGCAGTTCGGTAATTATATTGCCAAGAGCGGTCATCATCTCCACTATCCCAGCTACATCTATACCCTCCGTCATGCTCCCAGCTAAAAACTTCCCAATCAAACCTTCCTGTAGAATTAGTAAAAGTTCCTAAGTTATAATCTACGGCTGGTCCATATCCATTTCCGTCGATATCATAATAATAGCAGGTAGCATCACTATTTGCCGCTCCATCAGAATGACTAAGAAGAATGTTTTTGTCATAACCAATATCTTCCTGAACTTTTATTAAAAAGCTTGGTTCAGAATCGTTACTTTCATCATCAACTTCACCCCAGCCACGGGTGAAATGTACTTCCATATTATAGGTATTACCATTGGTAACTTGCCCCAAAACCGAGAAATTAGCGGTTAAAGCTATCAGTAATAGTAGTAGTCTTTTCATAATTAAAATGGTTTAAGGATGGATGGTATAGTTCTCAGAAGTGTATTCTTTTTTCTTCTTGGTATAAGGATTTCCTGGATGTTTTGAAGTCTGACATAATGAGAATTGTCTCTTTCAATAATGGAGCTGATGTAACCTTTGTTAACTAGGTTAGTGCGGTTAATTCTTAAAAAAACATGCTGACTAAAAATTCTCTCAAACACTCCTAAGGAATATCCGGAAAGAAGTTTCTGACCATTTTTTAAAAGGACAATGGTATAATTTGAAGATGCCTGAAATCGGTTGATTTCATCAACTTTAATCTCTTTAATAATCTTAGGTATTTCCTCGGTATTTCTTTGAAGTGATGTGTTCATATCAATGGTCATTCGATGGAACACCAAAGTTCCCCATTAAACAAACCCCTGTCAATCACCCTAAAGGGTGACATTTCGAGTATTTCGCCGCTTTTATATCACCCTTTTGGTGAAAGGGGGACAGCCATTACTCGGATTTTTAAAAATAGCCCGATAAAGCAAACCTTCTTTTTACAAAAAAATGACTGCAATTTCAATATGACGATTACCCTCTAAAAGGGACAAACCCACGCTTTTATTCCAGCTCTATAAATACTATTGGGGAGAGGTATGAATAAACCCAAGAAGCAGCTTCAGATAAATTAACTCGGATTTCATTTAAGGACATCGTTTGGTTTTATGGTTCTTTGAAGCACCAGTGGTAACAACTAGTTTATGGTAGATTGTTTCCCCTTCCTTTTATACTTAAGCTCGAAGTAAAACGCTCCTTGAGTTATTGGAGACCTATCAAGAAGGAAGTCGTTTTTACCGGCTTAGCAGACGGTTTCATCATTCAAATGATTCATACATTCACTTTTGGAGTCATACAAATAAAAAGCGACCGACTCATATGATTGAGTCGGCCGCTTTTACTTAAGTAAATAGTGTTTATCTTACTCCACTATCATCACCCCTTGCATCAGTCTCCAGTGACCCGGAAACGTACATATATAAGGATACCTGCCTGGTTTCGAGGGTACTTTGAAAGTTAAGCTGAAAGTTTCGTCTGGATTAACCAATGGACTTGCGAACAAAACTTCTGGCATTTCTGGTACATAGTTTTTCTCAGCTCCTTTATCGTCCATCATCATTTTATCTGCAGCCGTTCCCACTTTTTCCATGGCTCCTGGCTTCGTGATAACAATGTTATGCTGCATGGCATCAGGATTTATAAATACCAATTCCACCGTTTCACCTGCTTTCACTTTAAACTCCGTCAAGTCATATTTCATGGCTTCTCTGATGGCCTTGATGGTTACAACTTTTACGTTTTCTGCTCTAGTCACCACTTCCCAAGCTTTTAGTACTTTATTGAGGTAGCTGTTATTGGCATCTTTAAGTCCTATTAAATAAGCTCTGTCTGCCGCAGAGATCTGCACATTTTCAGCTCTATAATCTATGCCTTCAGAAATAGCTTTATAGATAGAATTTCTTCCTGACACCGCAAATTTCTGAGCATCCTTAATCAGCTGAATAACCTCCGCAGGAGAAGAAACTGATGTATGTGAACGTATGGCCCTTTCCAACACAAAAGCATTCATATTCTGAGGTGGATTCACCGTCATTTTCTTTGCTTTATAGTTATTAGAACCATCTTCAGCTGTCAATTCATTAAATTTATCCAGCTCCACTACCACATAATATTCACCCGCTATATCCGAACTAAAAGCAATATTCCCTTTCCAGGGTCCATTTAAATTACCCGTGATAGAAACCGTTTCACCAGCTTTAATACCTCCAGCATAGTTTCTACTAGTTTGTGAATTCAAAATTCCGTTTCCTTGAAACTTTATTTCAAAAGGAACAAATACACCCTCGGCTAAATCCACGTCTCCTTGATTTTTGATTTCCACAGAAACCCCTACCTTTTCTTGTACAGAAGGGTTTGACGGTGTAAGCGTAATTCCTGCGACTACTAAATCTAAACCTTTGGTTCTAACCATCTCTTCTTTGGCTGCCTCCATCATTTTGTGATGGTCATGATTCATCATGGTTTTGTCGGCAGCAGAAACTTTTGACTGCTCAGCCATATGAACCTTCATTAACTTACCTCCATTGGCCGTCAATACTACTGAAAAAGCATCTGGCAACCATCTGTCCTCCGTATCCTTAGATGCAGCTAGTTTCATAAAGAAAGCTTTTTCGGCCCTGGCATTTAATGGCGACTTAGAGAAAACCAAAAGAGCATTTAATACTACTAAAGGCTCTTTATCATAAAGGAGATTTTTAGCCAAAATTTGATTGACAGAAGTCGCTGTAAAAGGCATCACTTTCAACGTATTCTTTCTAACATCCGCATCTGGATGAGCCAAACCTATCTCAATAATTCCAGCGTTTATAGCACCCAAACCCTCTAGCGTCCATAAAGCATGAATAGCAGAAGTGTTTAAACCTATTTCATCTGTTTTATTGCTTTTCAAAAGCTCCACCAATTGCGGCACTACATCTTTATTTCCTTTTTCTACCAATAATCGCTGAGCCTGCATACGCCAGAACATGTTATCGCTTTGCAAAGCCGCTAAAAGTCCTTCTGTATCATCTTTTAATAGACTTAATGGCGTATAAGCATCAGCTCCTTTGTAAGAAACCCTATAAATTCTACCATGCGTAAAGTCTCTTAAGTCTGTCTCATAAGCATTTCCCTCACCCATTTCAAAGCCATCTGGTCTCGGGTTATGCTGAATAATGTAACTATACCAGTCTGCTACCCAAACGGCACCATCTGGACCCGTGGAAGCAAAAACGGGAGAAAACCATTCGTCGGATCCAGCCATTAAGTTGAAGGCTTCTTTATCGCTATAGTCTGTGCCATTTTTCACCATGTTATTTTGGTGAACAATATGACCAGTAGGCTCCGTTACAAAGGCTATTTTGTTCCAATATTTTTGAGGAAAGGCCCTTGCGGTATAAAAGTTATGTCCCGTAGCCGCTGTAAACCCACCAAAGGCATCTACCTGCCTCACTTTAGCCGTAATAGGCTTCATATCCCTATGTGTATCTGTACTTCGGCTACCATTATTTACCCTATTGGTGGCATTGAAATAGCTATGCGGTATAGCCATATACCATCCGTGAGAATTATTGGCCGTAGAGCCAAAAACATCATTGGTTTCATTGAAAGCAAAACCCCAAGTATTGTTTGACGTAGTGGTCATCCACTCTAAAGCAGAGCCATCCGCTTTGAACCTAAAAAAGGCTTGTCCAAATTTCAAGTCTTTGCCATCAGCCGTTTTTCCTTCATAACCAGAATAGCCAACACATCCCCATATCCAGTTGTCAAAACCATAGTGTAAGTTAGACGGGCCTGCATGTGTATCAAAAGTGCCAAAACCAGAATAGATAATTTTCTTTACGTCGGCTTTATCGTCTCCGTCGGTATCTTTCAAAAAAATGATATCTGGTGCTTGCGATACTATCAGACCACCATTTGCAAAAACTAAACCTGTGGGTATACTTAAACCTTCGGCAAAACGTGTAAATTTATCTGCCTTACCGTCGCCATCGGTATCTTCACACATTAAAACGTAATCGCTTCCGCCTTCTGGCTTTCGTTCGTTTGGGTAATCTTTGGTGATTAAGACAAACAATCTTCCTTTCTCATCCCAAGTCATGGCCATCGGGTGCATTACATTTGGCTCGGCCGCAAACAATTCTAAGTTAAAATCTACAGGCACCTGAATGTGTTTCATGGACTCCTCTGGACTTAATGCCAACTGCTGAAGCTGCACTCCAGGGCGTTGCTCATAATTAGGAAGATCTGCTTCCCTATACTTAAAAGGCTCTGGGTTTCTAGCATGATATGCTTTGAGGGCTTCGTCATTAACCGTCCACAGAATGGCGTTATAAATTAAATCTTGAAAGCCTTTTTTACTCCAAGTTCTTTCATCATGACCATAAGCCGTATAGAAAACTTTTCCTTTGCCATGTGTTCTTGTCCATGTATATGGCTCTGTTTTCACACCTGGTTTATCTTTAGCTTGGTCTGCTTTAATTTCTCTTTCTGCCAATACATTATTATCCGCTTCTAAATGACTGTGAAGATAAGTTTCATCGTAAGCAGTAAAAGGACTTATGCCTTTCATAATAGGATGGTTTGGCTGTAAGGATTTAGTACTTACAGAATCCATGGTATGCCTCCAAAACTGACCACCCACTAGCTTCACGTATTTATCAGAATTTCTGAAACAATAAGATGCACAGTGAATAGGCAAGAAACCTTTACCTGAAGCTACAAAGTCCAATAAGGCCTTCTCTTGGTCTGGAGCTATCTCGTCAATATTGGCATAGATCATCAATGCATCATACATCTGAAGTGTTTTCGGATTTAAATCCTTCACATCATCCGTATAAGTAAAATTGATCCCTTTAGGCCCTAAAGCTTCCATTAAACTAGGAATCCTTTCTATGGGTTTATGGTGACTATTATCACCTAAAAATAGTACTTCTAGTCGTCTGCCTTCTTGTGCCAAGACGATATTTGAAACCAGTAAGAGTAAAACAATAATTTTCTTCATAATATATTTCGTTGCCTTTCTAAGGTTATTTAGTTAAAATCTGGCAGATACATTTTTTCTCCACCTTTTAAAGCAGACTCATGAGCCAAAATACCTACAGACGTCCAGTTGGCCGACTGTGCCGCATTAGGAAAAGGTTCTCTGTCTTCTATGAGAGCCATTACAAATTCATGTGCCAAATGCGGGTGAGAACCACCATGACCACCACCTTGAGCAAAACTCAGATGTTCGTTTTCTGCTACGTCATAAACTCCTTTGGTAGTGAAGCTTCTAATTTCTTCTGGCAAAAGATGAGCGTAATCTGGCACGCTCACTTTTGAAGGAATCTCTGGTTCTGGCAATTTAGCAGTGTGCAACACATGCTCTTCGTCTTCTATCAATGACCACTCAAAAGACTTTTTAGAACCGTACACTTCAAAACTCTCTCTATACTGGCGAGCCACGTCAAATAGCGAACGGTACACATGAGCACTTAAATCTGAATCTTTAAATTTTATATGAGCCGACTCTACCGCAAATGGTGAGTTATGTATATCGGCTAGTTCTTTTCTAATGGTTCCTGAACCGAAACATGAAACATACTCTGCTTCTAATTTCATTAAACCTGTAACAGGACCAACACAGTGTGTCGCATAATGCATAGGCGGCAAACCTGGCCAGTAGTCAGGCCAGCCATCCATGTCTTGCTGGTGGGTCGCTTTTAAAAACTGTACTTTCCCTAATTCTCCTTTTTCATACAACTCTTTTACATAAAGAAACTCGCGGGCATAAACCACGGTTTCCATCATCATGTACTTTTTGCCCGTTTCTTTACAAGCATCCACTATTTTCATACAATCCTCCAAAGATGTAGCCATAGGCACTGTACAGGCCACGTGTTTACCAGCATACAAAGCCTTCAATGTTTGCTCTGCGTGATTAGGAATTGGTGAATTGATATGTACTGCGTCAATTTCAGGGTCTTTTAATAACTCGTCATAGTCAGAATATCTTTTTTCTATTCCAAAAGCGTCACCGATGGCATTCAACTTTTCTACATTTCTCTGACAAATTGCGAACATGTTGGCATCCGGGTGACGCTGATAAATTGGAATAAATTCGGCTCCAAAGCCAAGACCCACTATTGCTATGTTTATTTTTTTGCTCATTTTATTTTGCTTTGAGCTGTTGGCTTTTAGCCTTCAGCGTTTTTAAATTTCTTTTTCGTTGTCGGATTGTTCTCCCTTCCTGCCGATTTATCCGCCGCAAGGAGGACAGGCGGGGACATCGCTACCATTAACAATTTTATTGAATCATTCCAGCATTGCATCTTTTATTGACCTACCTCGTCAACACCTTCAAATACTTATAACTGTCTTTGGTCAATTGCTCCTCTGACTCGAACATCTTTCTCCAAATATTAGCAGCAACCAGTTTTTGGCTAAAAGCCTCCACACTTATTACGCCTTTGTAATCCATCTCTTTAAGGGTGTTTATCACTTCCTCAAAATTGATGTGACCATGCCCTATTGTTCCTCTATCGTTTTCCGACAACTGCACATGAACAAGATGATCTCCCATTTTTCTAATGGCATCTGGTAACCTTTTCTCTTCAATATTGGCGTGAAAAGTATCAAACATGAGCTTACAGGAAGGATGATTAACGCTGACCATAAGCTCTACTAACTCATCTGTACAGGAGACCAAATAGCTCTCAAACCTGTTCAGATATTCCAAACCCAAAACAATATTATATTTTTGGGCGTGCTCGGCTAAATCATATAGCACGCTTGCACCCCATTTTTTTTCTTCTTGAGTGGCTGGCTGCCCAGTAAACACACCTAATGCAGAATGAATAGGACCAATAAGTAACTGGGCACCTAAAACGTCAGCACAATCCAGAACAGCCTTGTTAAAATCTAAAGCATCCTTTCTTCTGAATTCGCTAGGGTCTATCGAATTATATGCTGGGCCATTGATGGTTTCTGCCACACAGCTCAATCCAAGATCGTCTAATTTCCTCCTCCATTTTTCCCACTTTTTAGGATTCAGATCCATGATTGGAATCTCAACAGTATCATAACCCGTCTCCTTTATAAGCTCCAATATGGGAAACATATCTTCTGACATGTCTGTGCCCCAAAGCAATAGGTTCATTCCTAGTTTATTCTTCATTGACTTTTTAGGCTTGTGTTTATGTTACAATATTATCAAAGAATAAGTCAATTCCTTACCTGTAAATTTGCGAATGTTGACTATATTTTAACCATCATTAGCATTTAAGCTATATTTGAAAGATAAAATATTAACACAGGTAATTAAAAGTGAGGACTGTCTTAGAAAAAAATATCGAAAACCCTTTAAACTCCATAACGGTTTTAGACTTAAAAGAGCCTTTCTTTGACCCTAACTGGCACTTTCACCCACACTATCAACTATTTACTGTTCTAGAAGGAGCAGGAACACGACTTATAGGAGACAGCATCCAACATTTTGAAAAAGGCGATACCGTTCTGCTTGGTCCAGATTTACCCCATCTATGGAGAAACGACAAAATCTATTTTGAGCCAAATTCCAATTTAAGTACACACGGAATTGTGGTTTATTTCACACAAGATTTCCTAGATAAAACCCTCAGTAACATCCCTGAGTCCATCAAAATACAAAAGCTCTTAAACGAAAGTTATAGAGGGGTAGAGTTTAAAAATGAGTCTAAGATAATAGTAATAGAAGCCCTGTTAAAACTATCTAAATCTGATGGCTATGATTCCATTTTGCAACTTCTAGCCTTGCTAAATAAACTGTCGAAAAGTACGGATACCTCTTTTATTTCAAGCTTAGGTTACACCAACACCCATAAACAATCCGAAACAGAGAGGATGGATAAAGTATATAAATACGCCATGCAGCACTTTAAAGAAAGCGTAAGATTAGACGAGGTAGCCGCTCTGGCCAATATGACCGTACCCGCGTTTTGTAGATATTTCAAAAAACGTTCTAATAAGACCTTTTCAGATTTTATAGCCGAAATTAGAATAGGCCATGCCTGCAAATTAATAAGTTCCGAAAGCTTAAGCATAGGTCAGGTTTGCTACGAAAGTGGGTTTAACACCCTTTCCAACTTCAATAAGAAGTTTAAAGAGATTATGAAAACTACCCCCAGTCAGTTTAAACAAGAATTGACCGGAAAGTAAATAGAATTGATTTTAAGAATTTTTATAGAAATCTCCAGCCCTTAATTTCTAAACTCTTTATCTTGGTACTCATATTCAATCAAAAAGAAAAGAAATGATAAAGTGGGGAATTATAGGCGTAGGAGATGTATGTGAGAAAAAGAGTGGACCTGGTTTTCAAAAAGCAGAAAGTTCTGAACTGGTGGCTGTGATGAGAAGAACGGGCTCATTGGCAGAAGACTTTGCTAAAAGACATGGCGTACCCAAGTGGTATGACCAAGCGGAAGATCTCATCAATGACCCAGAAGTAAACGCCATTTACATAGCTACTCCTCCTAATGGTCATGAGAAAATCACCTTAATGGCCGCTAAGTCTGGCAAACCTATTTATGTGGAAAAACCCATGGCCAGAAGTCACGAAGAGTGCCTTAGTATGATTAAAACTTGCGAAGCAGCCAACGTGCCATTATTTGTGGCATATTACAGAAGAGCACTTCCAAACTTCTTAAAAATAAAGGAACTGGTAGACTCCGGTGCTATAGGAGATATACGTTTTGTAGACGTTAAGATTCATAAATTTGAAAAGGAAAGTTCAGAGCCTAGTTGGCGAACAGATCCTGAAGTGGCTGGAGCAGGGCATTTCTATGATCTGGCCTCTCACCAATTAGATTATCTAGACTTTCTTTTAGGACCTATCAAAAAAGCCACGGGTATGGCTAAAAATCTTGGCGGCTTTTATCCTGCAGAAGATACCACCCTAGGAACTTTCGAATTTGAAACGGGTGCCTTGGGAATGGGAAGCTGGTGCTTTGTAGCCTCTAAAGAATCTGAGTTAGAAAGAACCACCATTTATGGTTCAAAAGGGCGAATTGAATTTCCTTTTTTTGATGGGTCAGAGGTGGACCTGTTTGTAGACGGCCACTTAAAACAAACCTTTAGTTTTGATATGCCTAAACATATACAACAGCCTTTAATTCAGTCTATTGTAGATGAACTTATTGGTAAAAAATCGAAGTGTGTTTCTACAGGAATTTCGGCCGCCAGAACAAATTGGGCCTTAGAGCAGATTTGCCAAAGAATAGACTAATACGCAATATCAGAGAGACGAACCAAAATTCGTCTCTCTCAAAACATATTAATATTTAAGCACCTTAAGCTTTAACAACCTCCACCTCAGAAGCTTGAGGCACGTGACCATATGCTGGACACTGTTTCTTCACACATGAAGAAAAAATAAAGGTAGCTATTACTAAGAAAGCGAATAATCTATATTTCATCGTATTTAAATAGTCTTTTTTAAGCATTCCTACAAAAAACGAACCAAGACTTGTAATATTATTTACTCGTCAGATTCCTTAATAATTGGATTAAGCAACTCTGGTTTACTTCTTTCTGATCTGTAACCCAAAATTCTCATCATGGACTCGGCATCTTGCTCTTCCGCAAAAAGCTCGGTAGTCAAGTTTCCTTCTTCGTCTAAATTTACCAAAACATGCTTTGATGCGGGTATTAAACAATGTTGAATACCGCCATATCCTCCTAAAGATTCTTGGTAAGCACCCGTATGGAAAAATCCAATATACTGCTCTTGAGTCTCTTCTTCAAACATTGGCAAATATAAATCCTCAGAATGAGCCTCGGTATTATAATAATCTGCCGAATCACAGGTAAGTCCGCCTAAGTTTACCTTCGTGTATGGAGCGTCCCAGTTATTGACAGGAAGCATGATATACTTCTGACCGATACCCCAAGAATCTGGCAACTGCGTTATAAAAGAACCATCAATCATATACCAAAACTCACGGTCGTTTTGCTGTTTGATGTCTATGACCTTGTAAATAGTGGCACCACTCTCTCCTACGGTGTAACTGCCAAACTCGGTAAAGATATTTGGAACGGGTACATTGTTTTTGTTACAAATCCACTGAATGTTTTCAATAATCTCATCAATCATCGCTTGATAATCATAATTAAAAACTACTGAAGTTTGAATAGGTAGACCTCCTCCGATATCAATAGAATCTAACTCTGGACAAATTTTCTTTAGCTCACAGTATTTAAACATAAAGCGAGTAAGCTCAGACCAATAGTATGCTGTATCCTTTATACCAGAATTGATAAAGAAGTGAAGCATTTTAAGATTAAAACGTGGATTAGGCTTTATCTTAGTTAAATAAAGCTCGTCTATATCCTTATATCTTATTCCTAATCTAGAAGTATAAAAAGGGAAGTTTGGCTCTTCATCCGTCGCAATTCTCACTGCTATTTGTACTGATTCAGCCTTATCTACATGCTCTAAATAATAATCTATTTCATCTAAATTATCTAAAACAGGAATAAGATTTTCGTAACCATCATTCAGCATTTCAGAAATAGATTCTAAATACTGAGGTCTTTTATGACCATTACAAACAATGAAAGTCTTCTTGGTAATTTTACCTTCTTTTTCTAGTGTCTGAATGATAGGCATATCAAAAGCCGAAGACGTTTCAAGGTGTATATTGTTCTTTAAAGCCTCTTCTAACACGAATTTAAAATGACTTGATTTAGTACAATAACAATACGTATAAGAGCCCTTGTAATTATATTTTTTAATAGCATTCTTAAACATCAAACGAGAGTTCTCGATATGCTCCGTTATCTTAGGAAGATAAGTTAACTTTAGTGGTGTTCCGTATTTTTTGATGATATCCATCACCGGAACATTATTAAACAAGAGATTATTATTTACATCAACACCAAACTCTCTTGTAGGAAACTCAAAAGTTTGCTGAATAAGATCTATATATCTTTTCATTTAAGGTAAAAAACCTACTGAAGGCAAAAAAATTAATTCCAGAAAGGGCTGGACCCACAAAAACCTTGTGCAAAAGTGACATAAAATTTACAAATTGCAATCGAATTTTCTGGCAAAATCATAATTTATAACTCCGGAGTCAATCTCATTTAAATGTCGAAATCAATTAAGAACATACACTTTATAGCAGTTGGCGGAGCCATTATGCACAATTTGGCACTCGCTTTACATCAGAAAGGATACCATGTTACGGGATCTGATGATGAAATTTACGACCCTGCTAAATCACGTTTAGAGAAAGCGGGGATACTTCCAAAACAAATAGGCTGGAACCCAGAAATCATCACCGATAAGCTGGATGCTATTATTTTAGGAATGCATGCCAGAAAAGATAACCCTGAACTTTTAAGAGCCCAAGAACTTGGACTTAAGGTTTATTCTTTTCCAGAATATGTTTTTGAACAAACCAAAAATAAGCAGCGTATCGTTATTGCTGGAAGTCACGGAAAAACCTCTATTACAAGTATCATACTACACGTTTTGAAATACTATAATAGAAATTTCGATTACTTGGTGGGAGCTCAGATTGAAGGTTTTGACCTCATGGTAAAACTAACCGATGACGCTCCAGTCATTATACTGGAAGGTGACGAATACCTTTCATCTGCTTTAGAAATGAAATCTAAGTTTCTTTTTTATCATCCTCATATAAGTCTTATTTCTGGAATAGCTTGGGACCACTTTAATGTCTTCCCAAAATTTGATGATTACGTCAAAGCTTTCGACCAATTAGCCGACGGCATGGAAAAAGCTGGAACACTACTTTGGGATGAAACCGACGACATAGCCAATATCATAGGAAAACAAGTAAGACCAGACATTAGCAAAGAACCATATGCTGCCCATCCTTACGATGTAAAAAATGGCAAAACTTGGCTAAAAACCAATAATGGTGCTATTCCCTTAAAGATTTTTGGTGAGCACAATATGAAAAACCTTCAGGGTGCAAAGCTCATATTGGAAAAAATAGCCATTACAGAGCCTATGTTTTATGAAGCCATTCAAACTTTCAGCGGTGCTGCAAAAAGGCTTGAGAAACTAGGAGAAAACAAAAACACCGTCATCTATAGAGATTTTGCACACGCACCTTCAAAAGTAGGAGCCACCACATCTGCCGGTAAAGAAATATATCCAGAAAGAAGATTAGTGGCATGCTATGAATTACATACATACAGCAGTCTCAGTAAAGAATTCTTACCTCACTATGAAGGTAAATTGGATGCCGCAGACTTGGCAGTAGTATTTTACAGCCCTCATACGGTAGAAATGAAAAAGATGCCTCCCATTTCTATAGAAGAAATTAAGGCAGCTTTTGGCAGAGAAGATTTAGAAATTTTTACCACTTCCGAAGAGCTAGAAGTCTTCCTAAAAGCACAAAACTGGTATCATTCCAATTTGCTACTTATGTCTTCTGGAACATTCGGCGGCACAGATTTGCCGAAGCTTGCTGCTAAAGTTTTAGAATTACCCGTAAAGAAAACCAACTGGGCATCTATCCCAACTAAAAAGAAGTCTTGGAAAGGTATTTTTAAGAAAAAGGGGTAAATAGGGAATCAATATATTCTTGGCTTAGTTTTCATTTCATCAAACGCAAATATGAAGTGAGCAAGCCAAGAATTTTAGTTTTATCTGGAAGCCTAAAAAAGGATTCTAGTAATAATCGAATACTAACTTTTATTGCTGAACAGTTTCATCAAGAAGCCTGTTTCATAGACCATATCAACTTAGCAGACTTACCTCATTTTAGTCCAGACATTGATGCTGATAATGTTTCCGAAAATGTTAAAGCTTTAAGAACGGAGATTAATTCTGCAGATGCAGTTTTGATTTCAACACCAGAATACGTTTTCAGTATGCCAGCAGTCCTTAAAAATGCATTGGAATGGTGTGTTTCAACGGAAGTATTTACCCATAAACCTGCTGGAATCATCGTAGGAGCTGCTTCTGGAGAAAAAGCTATGGAACAGTTAGTATTGGTTTTGGGTACCATTCAGTGCCAACTGAGTTCAGAAACGCAGCTGGTAATTTCTGGTATTAAGGGGAAGATGAATCCTTCTATGAATGATGCTTTACGAAAGGATTTAAAGGTTTTTATGGATTCTTTTTCACGTCAAATAGAACACGGATAAACAGGCCCGTCTGCCGACAGGCAGGCCCGCTTGCCGAGAGGCAGGGATTGGACACGAATTTATATTCTTCCGTGTCCAATTATTCAAAACTAATTTCAGCTAGGATAAACCCACTCTCCTCTATAATCACGGGTAAGAAGCTTATTGGCTTCTGCATCACCTACTACCATATCTTTTTCGTGGTCCCAGATGATACTTCTGCCCAAATCATTTGACAGCATTCCTAAGAGCGACATATTGGTGGCTTGACGTCCATGCTCTATATCAGCATGTGGTAACTCCCCTGTTTTGATAGACTTCAAGAAATCTGCCCACACCAGTTTGATGTTCTGACCATCTGGCAAATCCAATTGTGGGTCTTCATGTATGGTTGTGGCATTTTTACCATGCGGATAGAATGTCCAGCCGCCATGCCAGCCCATATGGAATGTACCCTCAGTGCCATGGAAATAAGCACCTACATTTTCGCCTTGCTGTACCGGTCTGGTATTATTAATACTGTGCTCCCAAAAGCAAATAAAATCTTCAAATTCGTAGGTCACCAATTGATTTTCGGGAACAGTATGAATGTCATCGTGAATTTTCTTTGTACTGGTAGAGAAAATTTTCTTTGGAGCCTTTTCTTCCGTCCACCAAAGAATTTGGTCAAACCAATGTGGTGCCCAGTCGCCTAATGTACCATTGGCAAATTCTCTTTGACGTCGCCACGCTCGTGGATGAATACTTGAATGATAATCTATCAATTTGGCTGGACCACAGTACATATCCCAGTCCATATCTGCCGGTTTAGGCTCGCTTGGTTTCTGCTTACCCCCACCACCTGCATAATTCACAAATGCTCTAACTTCCTGAATCCTGCCAACTTTGCCAGACTTTAAGAACTCCATCCCACTCACATTATGTGGAGAATACCTTCTATGAAAATCAACAATACAGATTCTATTATTGGCTCTAGCAGCCTTTTGAATGGCTGTTCCTTCCTTAAGCGTATGAGCTATCGGCTTTTCAAGAAATACATGACAGCCATTCTTAAGGGCATGAATTGCAATTAAGGCATGCCAATGATCTGGCGTGGCATTGATAACCAAATCTGGCTTGGCGTTTTTGATACAATCTCTAAAGTCTTTAAATTTCTTTGGTTTGTCTGTACACCAAGTGTTTAATTCTTTTGCACAACCATTTATTTGAGCTTCGTGTACATCGCACAGAGCTACCACTTCCACTACACCACTGGCTACGGCTTCTCTTAAAATATTGGTTCCCCACCAGCCACAGCCTATGAGAGCCACACGATATTTAGCGGCATTAGCGTAGGTTATGAAAGGTCTTGAAAGTATTCCGGCCGACGCCAATGCAGAAGTTTTTATAAATGTTTTACGGTTCATTATGGTTGAGTTTATGGATTAAAAGTAAGCCTATTTAAAATAAATCAAATCATTAAATAGACCAAAACAGGAAATGATACATCAATAATCAATTCCTAAGAATACACCTTTTGAGCGAACTTTTCTTCGCGGATTATCATTTAAATTATAACCAAAATCGACTTCAATGCCATTCAATTTCGATAAACCGATAAACAGAAAAAACTCGGGAAGTATAAAATGGGATAAATTCCCTGATAACGTTTTACCGCTTTGGGTGGCAGACATGGATTTCGAAAGTCCTGTAGAAATCACAGAGGCTCTTCAAAAGATAGTGGACCATAAAATCTATGGTTATGCAATGGGGTCAGATGAGCTTTACAAAGTCATTATAGACCGTTTGGCCACGAGACATAACTGGAAAGTAGAAAAAGATTGGATCGTTTTATTGCCAGGTCTAGTTCCAGGTTTACATGCTTCTGCACGTATTTTCAATGATGTAGCGGCAGAAATAATGACCTCCACACCTGTTTACTTACATCTAAGCTTGGCTGGTAAAACCATTGGTTTAAAAACAGCGGAAGTGCCTTTCGTTTGGCAAAATGACCGATGGGAAATGGATTTCGAAGAAATGGAAAATCAGGTCAACGTTAATACTAAAATGTATATGCTTTGCAACCCTCATAATCCCAACGGAAGGGTATTTGACAAAAGCGAATTGACCGCCCTGAATGCATTCTGCGAAAAGCATGATTTGGTTTTGGTTTCTGATGAAATCCATTGCGATTTGATTTTAGATTCAGAAGCCAAACATATCTCTACGGCTTCTTTAGATAGCCGCACGGAGCAAAATAGCGTGACACTTTTAGCTCCTAGTAAAACCTTTAACATTGCAGGTTTAGGAGGTTCCATGGCCATTATCCCTAATCCGGAAATACGTCAAAAATTCCAAGATGCAACTTTTGGAATTACGCCTCATAATAATTATTTCATGGCTCAAACTATGCTGGCGGCCTATAAACATGGCGAACCGTGGAGAAAAGAACTTGTAGCTTACTTAAAATCAAACCATGATTACTTATGGGATGAAATCAACAAAATACCTTCTTTAACAATGAATCCCTTGGAGGCAACCTACCTCGCTTGGATAAAGTGTGATAGGGAAGATATACCAAATCTAGAAGATTATCTTGTCAAATTTGGACTTGGTGTTTCTGGTGGGCATCAGTTTAAAGGAAAAGGTTATTTTAGACTAAATTTCGGTACACAGCGAGCAAATTTAGAACTGGCAGTGGAGCGTTTGAAAGCGGCCTTTGGGTAGATATTCGTTGTTGGATATTCGTTGTTCGATATTAGATATTCGTTTTTTCGATATTAGATATTCGTTGTTGGAAATTTGCTCTTTTTACTCAATATCTGATATTTCATATTAGGTGCTAATTCTACGTTATTCGATTCCTGATTTTAAATTTGTCTTTTTTTACATATACTGAAAAAGCTGATAGCTAAGGGCTCAAAGCTAATAGCCATTAAACACGTCCTAAAAAGGCTTATAGCTAAATGCCCAAAGCTAATAGCCATTAACTATAAAAAATGAAATACTTAGAATTCTCAAATAAAGACAAAATGCCCGCTCTGGGTTTAGGAACTTGGAAAGCAGCTCCTGGAGATGTTTACAAGGCTGTCAGAACTGCTATTACCTTAGGTTATACGCATTTTGACTGTGCCCATGTTTACGGCAACGAAAAGGAGATCGGCGAAGCTTTCACGGATGCTTTTAAAGCAGGAGAAGCCAAAAGGGAAGACCTTTGGATTACCTCAAAACTTTGGAATAACGCACACCGAGAGGAGCAAGTAGAAGCTGCTTTAAAAGTGACCTTGGCAAATTTACAGTTAGCTTATCTGGACCTTTATCTTATACACTGGCCAGTCGTTTTGAAAGATACCGTCATGTATCCAGAATCAGGTGCCGATCTAGTGAGTCTTAGTGTGACACCGCTAGAAGTAACTTGGAAAGGCATGATTGCCGTGAAAGAAAGTGGTCTAACAAAACACATTGGTGTTTCCAATTTCAGTCCAAGTAAAATCGATAGCTTGATAGAAAAAACGGGCGTAAGTCCTGAAGTCAATCAGGTAGAAATGCATCTTTTCTTACAGCAAAATGAGCTAAAGAACTATTGTGACAAGAAAAACATCATCATGACAGCTTATGCTCCTTTAGGCTCTGCCGATAGACCGGAGGTAAGAAAAGCAGCCGACGAGCCTAAACTTTTTGAGAATGAAACAGTTAAAAATATAGCGAAAGAAAAAGGCTGTTCTGCAGCACAAGTAATGCTAGCATGGGCTGTGGTGAGAGGTACCACGGTTATACCTAAATCTGTAAACGAATCTCGTTTGGCTGAAAATTTAGCTGCTGCAGATATAGAACTTTCAGATGTTCAAATGGTGTCACTGAATGACTTAAATAAAGACTACAGGTTTATCAAAGGAGATTTCTGGTGCATGGATGGCTCAGATTATACTTTTGAAAGCCTTTGGGGTTAAAAAATAACCTAAGTATATATAAACTAAAAGCGGCAATTCTGATGAATTGCCGCTTTTGTTTTTGCTAAGATAATTTAGTGTTAAGCCATAACCACATTGTCTGAAAACGATTGGTAAGCACCTTCAAACTGCTTCGCCAACTCATCTGGGAACAAGTGGAAATCTCCAGCTTTCAGGGAACTCACTATTCCTTCCGCAACGATAGAAGGATCTGCTGCTTCTTCAAAACCTGCCGCTGCTCCCATGTCTGTAGCGATAGGCCCTGGATGAACACTTAAAACACTAACACCTTTCTCAGCCAACTTTACTCTCAAACCTTGCGTCAAAGAATAAGAAGCCGCTTTTGAGGCTGAATAAGTTGATAAATCTGGGAAGTTTTTAATAGACGCCACTGAGTTTAACTGTACCAAAGCTCCTTTATGGCTTTCTAAAATTCCTGCGAATGCATTTGCAACGCGTAATAAACCAAAGACATTCACGTCCAACTCTTGTGTCAATGCTTCTTCTGCATTGTCGCTTAGCGGTGAAGCTAATTTTGCTATTCCTGCATTGTTTACCACAATGTCTACATCTTTTGCCGCTCCAGCCAATGCATTAATAGAGGCTTGGTTGGTCAAGTCGGCCTGAAGTGTCACTACTTTATCACCATATTTTTCTTCTAGTGCTTTTGTAGAATTAACATCACGCACGGCCAAATACACTTTCTTAGCTCCGTGATTTAAAAATGACTCTGTGATCGCTTTTCCGATTCCACGATTTGCTCCTGTGATTAAGGCTACTTTACCTTCGATAGTAAAACTCATAAATATGTTGGTTATTAAAATTTACTAAGCGTTCGCTTAGATTTGGTGTAAAAAAATATATAAGAAGTTTAGGCCTAAGCCAAAACTCGGGTTTCTGATTTCGCCATTGTCAATAAATCTTCTACTGGCACGTGGTCTCCGTAATGCTCGGCATAATGAGCTAGCACTATCTCTCCTTCTGGATTGACCAAAAATTCGGCAGGTAATAAGGCATGATCCATGTCTGTTTCTTCGTCTTTTAGTTTCATGGCCAATTTGGTGGCATCCCAAACGAGTTTTGGATGAAGTAACAACTTGATGGCAGCACTTTTAGAGGATTCTTTTACCCCAAACTTTTCAAAAATGATTTTCTTTTCATCAGAAACCATCGGAAAGGGTGTGGTAGCATGCTCACCTACTTTCAACATAGCCGTTGCACTAGAAGGCCAAATACTGATAATATCAATATCATTTTCTCCAAACTCATCATACCTGCTGACAAGCTCATTGGTCCGTAAAACACAGAAAGGGCAAGCCGCAAAACGGTGAAACGACACTAATGTCCATTTGTTAGCCTGAAAAGGCGTCACCTTATGATTACGAATATCCTTTGTGGTAAAATGAGGGGCCTTATCCCCTACTTTTAGTCTACCTATATCCATTGTTTATATCTATATTTTACTAAGCAAATGCTTAGCTATTAATCAAAAAAAATCTATAAGTTTTTAAACGTTGTTTCAATAAAGTCCTCCAATTGCTCCTGAGAATAAACCCTGGAAGCCTGAGATAAACCCTGAAGTGAAATCATCAAATAATTGGCCTGCCTTTCAATATCCTGAGCGTCTCTTCCCGCTTCCTGTGCCAAATTTTGTTTGAAAAGGTCTTTTAAACTGTTAGAAAACTTCATCAATTCCTCTAAAACAGTAGGGTCCGATTTTTCACATGTTTCGCTCATGGTATTCGCTACCATACAGCCCTTTTTTAATTCACTGTCTTTTGAAAATTCCTGAAAATCGTAGAAGTATTCCTTGATACCAAGCAGGCCATTTTCAGAAGCCTTTAGCTTATCCGTAATACAGCTCAACTTCTTCTTATAACACTTCACACTCTCCAAAAAGACACCCTGCTTATTGCCAAAACTAGCATAGATAGAAAACTGATTAATGCCCATTTCCTTTTCTAGCATACGGACAGAAGTAGCCTCATAGCCATTTTTCCAGAAAACAGCCATCGCTTTTTCTATCACCTCTTCTTCACAATATGCTTTTTGTCTTCCCATTGATGACACAAAGCTAAGCAACTGCTTTGAAATAAAAAAGTTTTGGTGGGGAAATGTTAAACTTTAAATAAAATGGTTCGCTTAGCGAAGCTAAAAGCTTCGCTAAGGTGATATCAAACCTCTGATTTGTACTAGTTCTATCATTCACCCTTAAAAAGCTTAAAACTCCTCCATATCAGCCAGAGGCTAATTAACACCCCTACAAAACTGAAAACTTCGTAGAGCATTTTCCTAAACATTCTAAAGCAATTAAAAAGTACCTAGATTTATGTTTAAATAATCTCATAGAATATTATTCTGATGTCTGACAAGTTGAAATCATCTTTTACGCCATACCGTAGAACTATACTCATGGCACTCTGCATTATGATTGGCCTCAGTTTGAGCCCAATTCAAAGCTTTGCCCAGCAACTTAAAAACGCCCCTGAAGCATTTGACAGCATAAGTTCTGAGCCCACGGTATTTATCCTAAAAAATAACTTAAACGTGCCTCGCGATGGAGGCCACTTTCAGGGTGTACAAGTCATTGATCAGAAGCTTTTAATATCTGGCAGTTCTTCTTCTTTAGCTTACATCTTGCAGGCCGACTTAGCCTCACAAAAGACAGAAAAGCTCATCGCTCTCATGGACAACCCTTATAGACATGCTGGCGGCATTCAGGTAAGTGGCGACTATTTAGCCGTTGGCATTGAAGATAATATCATCAAAACATCTTCTAAAGTTCGACTTTATAATTACCAGAACGATAATCTAGGAAAGACTCTCCATTCCTTAAATATTAATAGAGCGGGCGAAGCCGAACAGCAAACCTCAGGAGCTGTAGGTTTATTAGCCCTAAACAGTGATTATCTTATGGTGGTAAGTAATTGGGATAGCAGGATTTGGGACTTTTACGCGGTTAATCCAGAAAAGCAAGAACAAGAAATATTACATTCATTCACTGCCCCAGACCACTGGGCAGGCTATCAGTCAATTAATCTTCTTAGAGATGAAAACGCCATTTACGCTATCGGTTTTTACAGCAAAGCAAACGTTAGCTACGCCGACTTAATTCTTGTTAGTCATCCAGAAGCTTTTGACCCGATAATGAAACAAGTAGCCAGTAAAACTTTTAAAACTACCAATGGCGTTGATTTTGGCTCCGCTGCTGGCTTAGAAATAGATAAAGAAGGAAACCTACACATTTGGGGGACGCAAAGTAAAGCGTCGAAAGAAATTGCTGTAAATAAGTTTTAAATTAGCTAGCAGAAAGTATTGTTCAAACCAAAATACGCCATTATGCCTAATACAACTCCTGCTCATGACGAAAAAATAGCAATTTTGACATTCGCCTCTGTCTATCCACATTACATTACTAAAGTGCAAAAGAAAGGCAGAACCCTAACAGAACTCCATGAAGTCATTAAATGGCTCACTGGTTTTGATGAAGAAAAGTTACAAGAACTCATTGAAGAAAAGATAACTTTTAAAACATTCTTTGAAAGAGCAAAACTAAACCCAAACGCAACCCTGATCAAAGGAATGATATGTGGTTACAGGATAGAAGATATTGAAACACCTTTGACACAACAAGTCAGATATTTAGACAAACTGGTAGATGAATTAGCAAAAGGGAGAAAAATGGATAAGATTCTTCGTACATCGTAAATTCTATTTCGAAGAAGTATTTAACTACTACTTGCTCGGGTATACATAAACGCTTAAGGTTAATCGTAAAAAATGTATGTTTGGTCGCCGTAAATAGCTCATAAAACCCTATACTTGTGAATAGTTAAACAACGAATTTTGACACTGCGAAAAAGAGTTCACGAGATTTTGGAAATTAAGTTTCAGCGAAAGCGTGGATTAAGCTTTATTGTAAACATTGCTCTTTCGATTCTAATATTCCTTAATACCGTCGCCATTATACTCAATACGGTACCAAGTTTTGGTAACCAATATCGCCGGTTCTTCTTAGATTTTGAGTTCTTCTCCGTATCTATTTTCTCCATTGAATATATTTTAAGAGTTTGGTCTAGTGTAGAAAAAGCCGAATATAGACACCCATTTTGGGGAAGAATTAAGTTTATTTTTTCTCCTTGGGGAATCATTGATTTTCTAGCTATTTTCCCATTCTATTTTTCGTTGTTCAGAACGGATTTAAGCTTCGTAAAGATACTTCGACTCCTACGTATCTTCAGGCTCTTTAGGGTTAGCAGATACTTTCATGCCTTACGTGTTATTCAAAATGTGTTAAAGGAGAAAAAAGAGGAACTCCTGCTTAGTATTTCATTCATTATTTTCCTGCTTTTAATCTCTTCAAGCCTTGCTTTTTATATAGAGCAAGAAGCTCAACCTGAAGCATTTTCTTCTATCCCTGCCTCCCTTTGGTGGGGTGTAAATGCGATGACCACCGTTGGTTATGGCGACATGCATCCAATTACGCCATTGGGGAAAGTTCTAGGGGGACTTATGGCCATACTAGGCGTTTCCATTTTTGCTCTTCCTACTGGTATTTTGGCGAGTGGATTTGCAGAACAAATTCGCGGGAAACGACAAGGCTCTAAAAAGGTACACTGCCCTTTCTGCGAACATGACTTTTACTTAGAGGATAGGCATCAGCACAAAGAATAAGTAGAAGACATTTAGCTTGACACCTTTTCCCTATTCCCGGAGTCAGCTCAGGAATTCTAGCGTCCTGTGGCAGAAGTAAAAAACGGAGTCACTGCGGAAACTCAGTAGTAAGAAAAAATCCAATAAATAGATTAACCAGATATCTATTCCTTTAACACAATTAACTTTCTCAAAAAAACATAGTAGACAGACTTGTATGTCTATTTTATATTTATAGTTTTGTAAAAAAAAGAAAATGAGTTCACCACGTCATAGAATACAGGAAACTGCTTCCATATTGTTTCATCAACAAGGATACAATAGCACCGGAATTAACCAAATAATAAGCGAAGCAAAAGTTGCCAAGGCAAGCTTTTACCTGCATTTTAAATCTAAAAATGATTTATGTGCACAATTCTTAAATACAAGACATGATTTTTGGTTTGCCCAGATGCAAAGTTTTGTATCTCCAGCTCTCAATTCCAAAGAAAAAATATTGGCCGCTTTCAACTTCTTGATTTACATGAATGAGACCGAAAACTTTAGAGGCTGTAGCTTTTTGAATATACTATCCGAAATATCCAAAGAACAAAAGGACATCCTAGTAATTATCCAGAATCATAAAAATGATTTACGAAATTTCTTTAGTTGTGAAATTCCGGATGAAATATTATCGACACACATTTATTTACTCTTTGAGAGTTCAATCATAGAAAGTCAACTCTTTCAATCCAATGAGATAATTGAAAAGTCAAAACTCATTGTAAACAACATCATTTAAATCAAATCATATGGAGCAAAAACAACCTCTCCCACCTTTTACCGTTGAAACCGCAAAGCAAAAAATACAGATGGCGGAAGACGCATGGAATTCTCAGAACCCTGCAAAGGTTTCCCTAGCTTACACCGTTAATAGCGAATGGAGAAATAGAAATGTATTTGTTAACGGCCGCGAAGAAATTGTAAATTTCCTAAGCAATAAGTGGAAAAACGAATTGGAATATAAACTAAAGAAGGAATATTGGTCCCATTCTGGAAATAGAATTGCGGTAAGATTCGAATATGAATATAGAAACAAAAATGGCGAATGGTTCAGAGCTTATGGAAATGAAAATTGGGAATTTGATGAGAATGGGCTTATGCAAAAACGATATGCCAGTATTAATGACCTTGCGATAAGGGAAAGTGAGAGGTACTTATAATATCTCCTTCAGAAGGCCCTAGAATAGTCTAAATTCCAATCCATATTTACAAGTCACTGGCTTTCGCTAGAGACAAAACCTTTATTGGTAAAAATCCTTACTTCAAAATCTGATAAACAATAAAGGCAGAAACATAAGCCAAGACGCTCATGTAACCCAGCTGAATCATTGGCCATTTCCAGCCCTTGGTTTCTCGATATACGATGGCAATGGTACTCATACACATCATAGCAAAAACGTAGAATATAAGCAGCGAAAACGAGGTAGCAGTATTGAAAACCGGCTCTCCCGTTTCAGGATTCACTTCTCTTCGTAATCTGGCTTTAATGCTATTATCATCGGCACTGTCCCCTCCAATGCTATAGATGGTAGACATGGTGCCTACAAACACCTCACGAGCGGCAAATGATGTAATCAAAGCTATCCCTATTTTCCAATCGTAACCCAAAGGTTTGATGGCTGGCTCTATGGCCTTCCCAAAATACCCTGCGTAAGAATTTTCCAATTGATAACTGGCAATGGCGTTGGTCAGATCGTTTCCTGAAAGCTCTGGTTTGGCAGCGGCTACCATTTCAGGAGCTTGCTCTATTTTATCACCAGGACCATAAGATGCCAACACCCATAAAACTATGGAAATAGCCAATATGACCTTTCCTGCTTCAAAGACAAAGGTTTTTACTTTTTCATAAATGGTATAAAAAACCTGTCCCCATCTAGGGGCTTTGTAAGTTGGCAGCTCCATTACAAAGAAGCTTCGCTCATTGGACTTTAGAATTTTCTTCATCACCCAGCCAGCCAACAAAGCAGAAACAAAACCTAAAAGATAAAGTCCCATTAAAGCCACACCCTGCATACTCAAAAGACCTAAAAACTTGGTATTAGGCACCACTAAGGCTATCAAAATAGTATAAATAGGTAACCTGGCTGCACAGCTCATTAATGGCGTCACCATAATGGTCACCAGTCTTTCTTTCCAGTTTCCGATGGTTCTAGCAGACATCACCGCAGGCACCGCACAGCCTATACCAGACATTAGCGGAACCACCGATTTTCCACTCATTCCAAATCTTCTTATGAGCTTATCCATTAGCACCACTACCCTAGCCATATAACCCGATTCCTCCAAAATGGCTATACCAGCAAACAAAAGAGCAATTTGTGGAATAAACATAATGACACCACCAATCCCAGCCACAATCCCATCTGTTAAAAGCGACGTCAATTTACTGTCAGGAAGTGTGGTTTTCAACCAATCGTTTACCTGAGCAATGCCCCCATCTATCCAGTCCATTGGATATTCTGCTAAGGCAAAAACAGCATTAAAAATAGCAAACAGAATTCCCAAGAAAATCAGATAGCCCCAAACTTTATGTAGTAAAATGGCATCTATTTTTTCCGTTCTAGACTCCTTCTTAACATCCGCATTTTTAACAACCTCTTTTAAGGCTTGAGATATATCCTGAAAGTGTGCCAAGGTTTCGGCCGACTGAAAAGTTCTAGCATTAAAACCGTATTTCTGAGATATCTCAGAAATCTTGAACTTCTCATCATTGGTCAGAAACGATAGCTTTTTACTTTGAGCTAAATATTGACTGGCTAGATAATCATTCTCAATATTAAATTCCTTTTTAACGGCAGAAATAGCATCTTCATAAACGCTCTTGGCATCATTATTATAATGCACTTTTCTGTCTTCTAGAGCCTTTTCTATAACAATTTTTAGTCCGTTTACACCTATTCCCTCTCTGGCATTAAGTTCTACAACCGGTACCTCAAGGTGTTTTTCTAACTTTAAAGTATCTATTTCTGTTCCCGCGTCTAAGGCAGAATCCAGCATATTAAGTGCTAAAACAGTTGGAATTCCTAAATCAGAAACTTGCTCGAAAAGCAACATGTTTCTTTTAAGATTAGAGGCATCCACCACCACCACGGCCAAATCTGGATAATCAATATTTTTAGGATTTGAGAGCACCTCCAAAACCACTTGCTCGTCCACAGAGGTAGGATAAATACTATAGGTACCCGGGAAGTCTACAACCTCCACTTTTTCACCTGAAATAAGCTTGGTTATTCCTATTTTCTTATCTACTGTAACGCCTGGAAAATTCCCTACTTTCTGCCTAAGACCAGTTAACTGATTAAACAAAGAAGTTTTACCACTGTTTGGATTACCAATCAGAGCTACTTTCATACTTCCTATTTTTTAAGATTTTTAACCAAAACCGTAGCGGCCTCAGATTTTCGAAGAGATACCTGATAATCTCCACCTATAGTGACACAAACCGGACAACCGAAGGGAGCTTCACGGTCAATCTTGACAACTGTGCCAGGCACAAAACCCATCTCCATTAGTTTTAAAGAAAGTTCTTCGTCCTTAAAACCGTCAACCATGACAGTTTCTCCAGGAGAAAAATCGGATAAAATATGAGTGGTGTTGTCCAATTAAATGCTATTTAGAATCAGTTTAAATAAAACACAAATCTAATAGTTTTCGTTCTGCTGTAAAGAGAAATATCTACTAAATTCCTGCAACGGACTGAAATTTGTCTAAAAGCTCACGGTATTCCTTCTTATTTTTTTCTAATTCTTCATCGGTCCAATCTAATCCCTTTTGAAAAAGAACTGCCGCTTTGTCTATAGCTTCTTTGGTAGCTTCCCAATCCATCAGTTCCATTCTAATTCTTCTTGAGAAAAAGTCTCTCAGCTTTACGCACATGCCACCTTTAACACCATAAACCACTTCCGCTTTAATAAACGGATACTTTTCATGAAGTTTCTCTGCCAATTTTGGATCCTTTTGAACCAACATAAGCACCTCTAAAGAGAGGTCGCCATAGTTTTCATAAAGATGTTTCACGGTATCTTCTCCTAGCAGTTGAGAAGCTTTTTCTTTATAAACATCCATCACAAAAGCACCGTTTTGTGCTCCCACCAATTGCTGTTTATCCGTACTGCAGTTTGCCTCTTTATTTAATATTACACCCGCATAATCTATCGCATCCTTTGCCATAACTCTATAGGTAGTCCACTTTCCACCCAATAAGCTTAAAAGACCAGATTCTGGCAAATATTCTACTTCGTGGTCTCTCAGAAGAGACTTCGTTTCTTTCCTTTTACTACTTTTAGGAGCTAAAAGAGGTCTTACACCCGCAAAACCCGAAACGATATCTTTTCTTTCTAAAGGTGTTTCTAAAAAAGGATTGACGGTTTCTAGCAGATAATCCACCTCTTCCGATTCCAATAAAGGTTCCTCATTCATGTCATTATAGGCTGTATCCGTGGTGCCTACCATCACTTTATTTCCTAGAGGTTTCACAAAAACCACTCTCCCGTCTTTGGTCTCTGGAATAAGCATGGCATCCTCCCCTGTCAATAATTCAGATGGAAAAACGAAATGTACACCCTTGGCAGGCCTCATTCTTAATTCCTCGTCCTTATCGGCCATTAATCTCACATGGTCTGCAAAAGGGCCCGTACAGTTCAGAAAAAGCTTAGCTTTTATCTCAAATGATTCACTATTGCTTTCATCTTGCACAATGGCTTTCTCTATCTTACCATCTTTATCTTTCTTGAAAGCATTAACAGAAACGTAATTGGCGACCACAGCACCTTTATGTTCGGCAGATTTTACCAATGCAAAACTAAAGGCGGCGTCGTTAAAAGTACCATCATAATACATCACAGAGCTGTGCATCTTTTCTGTAAGCCCCGGCATCCTTTTCAAAGTATCCTTTTTACTCAGCCATTTGGCAGACGGCATACCGTCTCCACCAGCAAAAAGTCCGTATATTTTCAGACCGATAGAATAATACAATCCTTCGAACCAAGAAAAAACGGGCGTAATTAGTGGAATGGGTTTAGCCAAATGCGGTGCTATTTTCAATAGCGTATGACGCTCATGCAAACCATGCCTTACCTGTCTCAACTGCTCCAAGTCCAATTGTTTAAAGGCCCTTTCCAGATAGCGTACACCACCATGAATAAGTTTAGTAGACTTGGCAGAGGTTTCTGCACAGAAGTCATTTCTATCTATTAAAGCTACCTTATAACCTCTAAGAATAGCATCTAAAGCTGCTCCCGAACCACTAGCACCTGCACCTATGATACAAATATCGAATTCTTCAGATTTAAGCTTAGAAAGATGATGTTTACGATCCATTTATTTTTTTGACAACGAAGCCCCAAAATTAAGAGATAATTAATCTAATTAATGACGCAGGCACAAGAATAGCTGTTATTTTTGAGCTTTTATGGCACATGCGATAAAGCTATTTTACTTCTAACGCCCCTTTGCAACAAACGAAGATGTAGAATGGTTGCGTCACTTTTAAAAACATTTACTTAAGATACATGCTTTCAAAGCTGATCTAGGTAAAAACCTATCTCTTTAATAATGTAATGGTGTAGAAATTAGTGGATAAGACCCTTCTTGAAAAATGATATGATCTATATCATCTTTAATTCAAATTTAATTCAAACAAATTTCACATTGCGTGTTTGAAGAGCTCATTATTTATTTTGAATTCTTATGCTCATGGTTTTCTAGATCGTAGATGACCGAACAACCATCCATAATTTTAACCTCGAAATGTTCTAGCTCGATTTGAAACTTGTCAAAGTACTTTACCATAAAACCATCAACTATTCCCTGAACAGCCTCTTTTTTAATAAGATTTATGGTGCATCCACCAAACCCTCCACCCATCATTCTTGAACCTAGAATGGATTTGTTTTCTGTGGCCAAATCTACCAAAAAGTCTAATTCTTTGCAGCTCACTTCATAGTCGTTCTTTAAGCCATTATGTGTTTCAAACATCAATTGACCGAAGGTTTCTAAAGCTCCATTTTCCAAAGCCACAGTGGCTTCTTTCATTCTCTTCTCTTCAGAAAGAACGTAATGACACCTATGATACACTTTTGCTTCAAATGCTGACTTATTGGCTTCCAGCATAGAAAGGTCTGCGTCTCTAAAGCTCGAAACGTTTGGATATATACCTTTCAAAATACTTAAGCCCAATTCACACTCCTCTCTTCTTTTATTATACGCTGAGTCTGCTAGGTTATGTTTTACGCCCGTATTAAAAAGAACTAAGTTTACTTCTTCAAAATCGAAGGGTAAATAAGTATGACTTAAGTTTTTACAATCTAGCTTAATAACCTTATGCTCTCTGCCCATTAAAGAGGCATACATATCCATAATGCCGCACCTCACTCCGGCAAAATTGTGTTCGGCTCTCTGTGCCACCAAGGCCAAATCTAAAAGACTTAAGTTGAGGTTATAAAGTTGATTTAAGGCAAAGCCCAAACCACTCTCAATGGCCGCGGAGGAGGATAATCCTGCTCCCAAAGGCACATCTCCACCAAAAGCCAAATTAAATCCTAGAACCAAGTCTCCTCCAGAATCTATAATCTCTTTGGTAACACCAATAAGAAAATTGGCCCAATCTTTATCCGACTTCACCAATGTGTCCAAGTCTATCGCAAGGCTATCTTTTAGGTCTACTGAATGAAATATCACCTTCCTGTCTTCCCTTTTGGAGAGACAAAAGTAAATGGCCTTATCTATGGAAGCTGGAAGTACAAAACCATCGTTGTAATCTGTATGCTCACCTATTAAATTAATTCGACCAGGGGCTCTTACGGCAATAGTGGGTAATGTATTATACGCTCTTTCAAAAGCTTCGGATATTACCGTTTCATTCATTATTGTAAAGCAGTTTTTATTATTAATTTCAGAGAATAAGTTTCCTTGTACCCACAATAACCAAAGTGGTATTGTCAATAATTACATTAAAAAACTATGCCAACAATGTCGGCATAGTTTCCTTATTCTCTACCTAAATTTTAACCTTATTCCATATATGACGTTTCGTCATTCTTAAAGCTAAACTAACTTTAGCCCAAGTTTCAAAAACAAACATCTACTTGTAAAGTTGGCCTAATACAAATGTAGATAGGTTTATAATTCTTACCATTAAAAGTTATGCATAATAGTGCCCTAAACACCGTACAAACGTTTGCACAAAGCCAAAAACGTCCTTATATAAAAGGTGCAAACAATTGCACTCAGTGCGGATTTAATAGTAACTTGCCAATAGAAAAAACGCTACTCACATAATGGCTCGAACCACCATAACGATTAAGAATATTGCTACTGAATTAGGCATATCTCCTAGTACAGTTTCTAGAGCTCTACATGATCATCCAAGAATTGGCATCAAAACTAAGGAGCGTGTTAAGGCATTGGCTAGTAAGCTTCATTATGTTCCAAACCCTGCAGCCTTACTTTTAAAAAATAATAAAACGCTTAAAATTGGTGTGCTTCTTCCTTTTTTAAAAGAGGAGTTTTTCACCATTGCCATTACAGCTATTGAAGACGCTGTATTGCCACATGATTACCATGTCATGGTGAGTCAGTCTAGAGACAATCTGGAACGAGAGAAAAAAATGTTAGACGCATTTATTTCCACCAGAATAGATGGACTCATTGCATCCGTTTCCGCAGAAACCAATCATTATGGTCACTTTAAAGTCTTAGAGGAATATGGTATTCCAGTGGTTTTTTTTGACAGAGTACCCAGAAATCTTGAAGCCAATAAAGTAAGAAGCAACGTCACCATGGGTAGTATAGAAGCCATTCAGTTTTTGGTAAACAAAGGTGTCAAAAAAATTGCGATTATAAATGGTCCTGGAAACCTTCAAGTGTCGGATGAAAGATTAAACGGGTACTTGGAGACCATTTCGAAGTTTGGTCTTCAGACTTCTCAGAAATACATTAAGTCTTCCAATCTGACAAGAGAAGAAACAGAGGAGAAAATGCTGGAACTTTGTGAACTAGAAGATAGGCCTGAAGCAGTTCTGACTTTTAATGATTACGTAGCTCTTCACGCCATGTCAGCTTGTAGAAAAAAAGGCATCATGCCCAATAAGGATATTCTTTTTGTGAGTTTTGCCAATTTACCCATTACAAGCCTACTAGAAAACCCACCAGTGGCTTCTGTTGAGCAATTTCCCTACATTATGGGTACCAAAGCCGCAGAATTACTGCTTCAGTGTATTGAAAACGACGAGCCATTGCCCTACGAAGAAATAATTGTAAATACCGAGTTAAGGATTCATTAATGGCTTTCTCTTATTCATAAGGTAAGCCAAAATCACAATGACAATTAAGGTTAAAATGTAAAAAGAGTCCGGCACCTCATTTTTTTCATCCTCAGGCTTTTCCTTCTTGATTTCCTGATCATCCTCAACCTCAGCCTGTATCCCAATCTTATCTGAGAGATAAGTCAAACCAGGATAATGAGACAAAATAAGTCGTTCATAATGGCTCAAAACCTCAGAACTCCAAGAATCAGCTGTTGATTTAGCCTCTGCCGATCTTTTCTCTATGAATGAGAATAAAGAAACCAATACCAAAAATATCACCTTCATAAAATCTATTTTTAGAAACTATAACTTGTTATTCCAATATCATTAATCCCTATCAAGAGCTTGTTATTGATTAATAAAGAGCTCCGTACATCTCCTTTTATATTTAATCCCGATTTAACTTGAGAAACAGTTTTAAATTCGCCTTTTCCATTTCCTTTTAAAAGTAATCCATAATTAGCATCCGATTTACCCAACCTGAGTTTACTATGGCTATTATTTCCTAGTAAAAGGATGTCCTCAAAGCCATCTTTATCAAAATCTGTAACATTTATTGAAAAAACGGGTGCATACTGAGCTTCCAAAGGTACATTAGCCATTTTATATTTACCATCTGCCTGACTTAAAAATACGGTAGTCGACATATAATCCGCTTTAAAATGACTCGCCGTTTTTAGTTCTGACTCAGGAAATAGTTTATCTAAACCAACTTCAGAAAAGCTAGCATAGGTGGTGAAATCTGAACGAAACTTCGACAATTGATTAAGTAATTCGTCCCTCGTGATATAAGGATAACTTTTCCCTTGAATATAAAAACAAAACAGCGGATCCACTATTCCATTAGAATCGAAGTCTTTTGCATAAAGCTCTAATGGCTCTACTTTACTCGCTTTAAACTGCGTATTTAATCCTTCGTTTCCCACCACTAAATCTGGATGACCATCACCATTTAAGTCTTTAATAGTTATGGTATTCCACCAGCCCAAAAGCTCCTGATCAAAAAACTTATTGCTGATATCTGTCAGTGTTCCCTTATTATTCTTATAAACTTTTATGCCCATCCACTCCCCTACCACAATCATTTCGAAAGACTTATCGCCATCCAAATCTGCCCATTTCACTTCTTTTACCAAGCCTACCTTCCCAAGACCCCTTATAGCTTGCTTATTTAAGCCTCCTTTGCCATTATTTATCAAAAAGTAACTTTCCGAAACTTCAGGATATCTTCCTGGAGATATACCTCCACCTACAAAAACATCTACCAGCCCATCACCATTGATATCTTCTTTTGCTAAACAAGATGTGGCCGTGTTTTCTAAAGACAATTTCACCTTAGAGAAACTCCCTTTTCCATCATTGAGATATAGCCTGTCGGCCAATAAGGCGTCGTCTGCTCCCAGCTGATGATACCCCCCGCTCGCCACATAAAGGTCTTTAAACCCATCTGCATTTACATCCAAGAAAAGGGCGTCTGTATCTTCATACATTTTATCAATTTCAAGACCCAGATTTGAAACTTTAGAAAAACCACCATTATTATTTTGAATAAAAAGAGCAGCACTTTGACCTACTGATCCGCCAATAAAGACATCATCTAAACCATCATTATTGACATCTTCTTTGATCATGAAAGGTCCATTAAAAGATTGCTCATGAATCAAAAGCGGTTGCCGGTCAAAATCCCTATATTTTGGAGCTTGGTGTGTTATGTTTAGAGGAGAAGATATTTGGCTAAAAAGTGGAACGGTAATAGTTTTTTCCTTTTCTTTTTTTTGTGCATTCTTAAAATCCACTTTAAGCGTCTGATTGGCCATCACGTTTAACAATTCTTCCACTTCTCCTGTTGGCCAAGCAATGGTAAGCCTATCTATTTTATCCGTTTTCCCTAATCCTAAATTTAAGATGGGAGATACCGACGAAAGGTAACCTCTCCCGATATACTGTTCCAAAATCATTTTATTTTGACCTATTTCTGCGGTAAGCTTTGCCCCAATCCCCAAAGTGTTTTTATCAGAACCCTTCAGCTTTACTTTTAAGTAATTATTGGTAGCATCGTTTCTAAAAACAAAAGCGGCTTTATTGATATTATTAACCACAAGATCCAAGTCGCCATCATTATCTAAATCTACATAAACAGCCCCATTACTATTTGACGCCTCACCCAAGCCCCAATTCTTGGTCACGTTTTCAAAACCGTTACCATTTTTATTTTTAAAAATGTAATTACCTACATTTGATGATGGCATATGAGATATAATTTCCAATACATCATCTCTCACTAATCTCCCTTTTTCCTTCACAAAATCGTCCATGTATTTGATGAAGTCCAAATTGGTATAATCTCTAAAATACCCATTACTTACAAAGAGGTCTTTCCAACCATCATTATCATAATCTGCTAGAAGTGCCGACCAACTCCAATCTGTATTAGAGATACCAGCAAGCTGACCTACCTCAGAAAACGTACCGTTCCCATTATTGACCTGCAGCATATTTCGCATGTACTGGTAATGAAACCCACTGCGTACATTGAGGTCAAATTTGTTAAAATTGTCTGGTGCTAAAAGAAGTTTTTGACGTCTATTATCTTCCGGGAGCATATCTAACGTGAAGATATCCACCAAGCCATCGTTATTGATATCGGCCATGTCATTACCCATTGAAAACTGACTGGTATGCCCTATGCTATTGTCTATTTCATTTTTAAATTTGCCGTTCTTTTGATTGATATAGATGTAATCTGGAACAGAATAATCATTAGACACATAAAAATCTGGCCAGCCATCCTGATTAAAGTCAGAAATACCTAAACCTAAGCCATAGCTTAAAGCAGAACCATTTATACCCGAGCCTTTCGTTTCATCTTTATAAAACCCCTCTTGGTTCATAAAATATCTCAGTCCCATTTCAGGGTCGTCTGTCCGCATAAATTCGGCCGTACTGGCTTCATTAAGAATCGGTAAGTTTTTGGGGTTATGATTCAACAAAAGCATATCTAAATCTCCATCTAAATCTGCATCGAAAAAGTACGCTTGATTACTAAAACCAGGGCTGTTTAAACCATATTTAGCGGCTTCTTCTTTGAATATAGGAATACCACTGTCATTATTGCCTTGGTTAACAAAGAGCTCATTCACTCTTTTTTGTGGAGGCAATGCTCCAGAATAACAAAGGTATATATCAAGTAAACCGTCTGCATTTATGTCTACCATGGTTACACCTGTTTTCCAAGGACCCGGTCTTCCACCTGCCCCAGCTATTTTTGTGACATCCTGAAAATTAAAATCTCCATTATTTAAATAGAGTTTATTGTCAGATAAATTAGCTGTAAAGTATAAATCTTCTCTGCCGTCGCCATTGAAGTCACCTGTGGCCACACCAGCTCCGTTATAGAAGTATTCATACATTAAAATGTTGGTATTGAGGCCTTCCGTTAGGGTATTCTGGAAGTTCAAATTAGTTTTAGTTGGATATAGTAGGGTAAATAATGTTCCTTCCTTTTCTTCTTCCTCAGGGCTTGAAGAAGTGCAAGAAACGAGCATAAAAATGCCTAAGAAAAGCGTAAGTAAGTCTAGCTTAAGGTGTTTTTTCATGTATATATAAATGTAAAAAAATCTATCCCAATTTAGGGATAGATTTTTTCAATTCGGTTTAAATAGATTCAATTACTCAAAACCTGGATTTTGAACCAAGTTTGCATTTCTATTTATTTCGTTTCTATTGATTGGCAAATAGTACATTTTATCTGCCCACTGTCTATTTTCTTTTCCTTCATCCATATTAATTACAGTATATGAGTAATTATATATGGTAGGGTCATATTTATAGACACCAATAGTTTTACCTGGCTTAAGCGTACCTACGATATTGATACCATTGGCTTTTCTTCCTAAAGTTTCTTTAGCAATCATCCATCTTCTGGCGTCATGATAACGCTGCTCTTCAAAAGCCATCTCTATTCTTCTCTCTTGTCTGTAAAGTTTCATTAAAGCATCTCCTGTGGCAGAAATAGCAGGCATACCTACTCTAAAACGAACTTTATTTATCCACTTAATAGCCTCTGCATCTTCACCTAACTCAATACAAGCTTCTGCATAGTTTAAAACAGCTTCTGTGTATCTCAAGACTGGCCAAGGAATTTCCTGCCATGTATTTTGATCTACAAAATCAGCCGCAGGCTCTGTGAATTTTCTGATATAATAACCTGTGTAGCTACCATTCCAATCTTCAATAGGACCATTTCTAGTATCTAAACCAAAATGTGTATCTCCGCTTGGAAGCTCATACTGTCCTGTCTGAATCTGACCTAATGGATCTCTAGGCTGGTTTGCAGATGCTCTTGGTTTCCACTGTGCTCCATCATAAAGAATAGATGCATAAAATCTTGGGTCACGATTTTCATAAGGTTTTGCAGCATGCTCTGCTTTTTTCCAATCAAATGAAGAACCATCCATCATTTGATAATCATCTACCAATAAAGAAACGGGGGTGTTACCTGCCCAGTTATTATAACCGTTTGGTCCGTTGAAAAGTCCTTGACGCCCTCCCCCTTCTCTTTTAGCAGCAATGAAATATCTACCTAAGATTAGCTCACTTTCTCCGCCATTCCTTGACAAAGAATTGTTCATGTAGTTTTCTTTTCCTTTCGCCGCGGAAACAGGCTCAGAGTAATTCAACAAGCTTCCAGTTCCTTTGTCCAATACTGCCTTTGCAGCAGCTTTGGCGGCCTGCCATCTGGTTTGTTGGCTTCCAGAAGTATAACCCAATAAGTCTTTCTTAGAAAAGCCAGAAATTACAGATGACTTGGCAGATGCCTTTGGTATATCATGTAAATCACTGGCAGCATAAAGTAAGACTCTCGATTTTAAAGCTAAAGCGGCTAATTCAGTTGATCTTCCTGTAGCTGGATTTTTGCCGGCCAATAAAGTAGCGGCATCATCTAAATCTTTAACAATGAAGTTCACACAATCCTCGTAGCTGTCTCTTGTTACCAAGAAATCATCATCAGATAAGCCATAACTTTTAGCGATAATAGGAAACCCACCATAATAACGAAGCAACTGCTGATAATAATAGGCACGAAGAAATTTAGCCTCGCCCATTAAGCGATCCACTAATCCTCCTGAATTATCAATTTGAGGCTCAGTCAACTGCTCAATAGCCACATTAGCTGCCCTGATATAGGTAAACATATTTCCCCATTCATAGGTGTTATTTGTCCAACCCGGATCAGCCGAATTAGATCTTGACTCCGTAACAGTGGTGATTCCTCTACCTGGGTGCGTAAACATGGTCTCATCTGTTAAAGAAGCTAACATTTGCTCATCAAAACCACCGTTTCCAATACCTCTATAGATATTAGTAACCGCTGCTTCTGCCAATGCCGCATCTGTCCAAACGGATGATTCTGAAACCTCACCGAGTGGTTGTGTGTTCACAAAGTCATCACTACAGCCTGTTACTGAGAATAATGAAATGAGAATTGGTAATAATATATATTTCGTTTTTTTCATTTGTCCTTAATTAAAATGTAATAGAAACGCCAGTATTTAATACTCTAGCTTGTGGGTAATACTGACCGTTAGTAGACGCAGATTCTGGGTCTAACACTTTTAGCTTGTTCATGATGTCAAACAAGTTCAATCCATTAGCATAAATTCTAAAGTTGCTTAGGCCTATTTTTGAGCTCAAAACAGCTGGTAAAGTATATCCTACTTCAAAGTTCTTTAAACGGATATAATCTGCTTTTCTGAACCAGTAAGTATTTCCACCTGAGAAATACTGATCACTTCTGTTGGCAATTCTTGGATCTACACTACTTGGATTATCTACGGTCCATCTGTTCTGGTAAATATCTAAGAAGTAGTTACCAATATTTCCAGACTCACCAGCACTGATGTATTGTCTAGCACCGAAAGCACCTTGAATCAATACAGATAAGTCAAATGCTTTATAAGAAACAGATAGGTTAGCACCACCTTGGAAAAGGGGAATGTTATTGAAGTCCATTCTCACTTGATCATCTGGCGTAATCTTACCATCTCCATCGTAATCTTTATACTTCATATCACCAGGTCGAAGCGTATTAACCAAGGCTGAATAATCTAGCTGGTTGCCATCAATTTCTGCTTGGTCTTTAAATACACCATCATACTGATAAACTATGAAAGTATTGATAGGTCTACCTGTAGATTTTTGCCAATCTGGTGCTCCAGCTGCTTCATCCCAGAAAAGAATCTTATTCTTAGCATAGCCACCATTTACACTTACTTCATATTTGACATCACCAGAACGACCTCTATAACCTAAATTAAAGTCAAATCCTTTATTGGCAACTTCACCAATGTTTTCAGCTGGCAAGGACAATCCTGTACTTTGAGGTACGGAAGCATTCTTTTTCCAAAGGATATTGGTTCTCTTATTATAAAATAAATCTAGTTCGAAGAATAATGAGCTCTTAAAAAGATCTCCTTCAAGACCAATGTTGGCGTTATTAGCCACCTCCCAAGTAATAGCTGGATTAGGAACTCGCGTTTCAAACAACGTTTTGGTTTCTGAGTTATTAATAATGTAACTGTTAAAACCATAAGTAGACAAGAACTGATACTCTTGTAGAACGCCAAAGTATTCAATATTATCATTCCCCATTTGTCCCCAAGAACCTCTCAATTTCAAGAAGCTAATGGCAGGAATATTTTTAATAAAGCTTTCTTCAGACATCACCCAACCCGCCAAGAATCCAGGAAAAAAACCAAATCTTGTCTGCTCTGGGAAGATATAAGAACCGTCATTTCTCCAAAGAAACTCAGCTAAATACTTCTCTTTATAATTATAGGCTATTCTACCAAAATAATTTAAACGTGCTTTCTCAAAAGCACCACCGCCATTATTCTTCTCTAAGTCACCACCAGCAAAAATTTGGTCAATGGCTGGCGAAAGGAAATATCTTCTATAAGCATTAAAGTTATCTCCCTCAATGGTCTCTCTGTTAACCCCCGCTAATATAGTAGCAGAATGCTCGCCCCATTTCTTCTCATAAGTACCAATTCCTCCTAATAAGATATTAAGCTGATTTGAATTACTTTGAGACAAGTTAGGCTCGGCAGGTCCTCTTTTATTAGGAACCAACACTGGCGTCACGCCATCAGCTTCAAAACCATTTCCTTTTTCATATAAGGTCCAAGGTATTTGCCATCTTTTTGTTGTTGTTATAGACTTATCAATGGCCGCAGTACCTGTAAACTTAAGACCTTCAACGCCCGGAATTCTAATGTTTAAAGAGCCGTTAGTTTGAATATAGTCTCTTCTGTCTCTATCATAACCCGTCAAATCTGTGGTAACAACCACTGGGTTTTGACCGTTCTCTATATCTGGACCTGGCTTACCATTTGGCCAAAATGCTGGCTGATTTGGCTTACCTCTCATTGACATTCTAAAGATAGCACCGGCAGATTCCGTAGGATAATGTCTATATTCTTCACGAAGAGCCGCTCCAATTTGTAAATCAACATACTTATTAATATTGGCATCCAAATTAATTCTCATGTTGTACTGCTCGTAACCTGTCGCAGAGTTTTTATAATAGGCATCCTGCTTTTGATAACCAAGAGATGTCATATATTTCACATTCTCTCCACCACCTATCAACTGGATATTATGCTTAGATTGAGGAGACCATTTTTTCAATGTTTCACCATACCAATCGGTATCTGGATGTCCCCATGGGTCAGAACCATTAGAATAAAGCTCCATATCTTCCGGAGAATAAGGTGCAGTACGGTCACCATAAGCACCCGTAGCTTTGTAGGCATCGTTTGCAGCTTGCCATTGAGAAGTAGGAAGCTCATACACACTTAAATCATTGAGCATCTCTGCGTATTGTCTGGCATTGGCTAAGTCTGGCACCTTTGTAGGTTGCGAAAAACCTTGGTTAAACTGATAAGATAAAGCAGGCTTACCGTCTTTACCTCTTTTAGTTGTTACCAGGATAACGCCATTGGCAGCTCTAGCTCCATAAATGGCCGCTGAAGCATCTTTAAGTACAGAAATGCTTTCGATGTCGTTTGGATTTAAACGCTCAAATCCACCTGCTCTGTCTGGAATACCATCAATGACCACTAAGGCACTGTTGTTTCCTAAAGTATTGGAACCACGAATCCTGATTTGAGAACCATCTGCACCAGGCTCACCGCTTCTGTTCACAGCCACGACACCTGGTATTCTACCAGCAATAGAGTTGGAAACATTAACAGCAGGCGATTTAATCAAGTCTTCTCCTTTTACAGAAGCCACTGCCCCAACCACAGTCTCTTTCTTTTGGGTACCATAACCTACCACAATAACCTCATCTAAATGAGAAGCGTCAGGCTCTAAAGAAAGATTGATTTTTGTTTGGTTACCAACCACAATTTCTTGCGTTCTGTATCCAATAAAAGAAAACACCAGTACAGATTTGGAATCCGAGGCTTCGAATTTGAAATTACCTTCCAAATCAGTAGATGTCCCTCTGGTGGTTCCTTTTTCAATAACGGTAACGCCGGGAAGGCCTTCACCATTTTCGTCGGTTATTTTTCCAGTAACGCTTTGAGCAGCATTAACCTGAAACACAATCAATAGAAGGCATAGAACAGAAAATAAATTCTTGAGGGTTGAACTTTTACAAGAATGCATTACAAGTCCTCTACCTACTTTAAATAAAGTAGTTTTTTTTGTCATATCAACAAATGTTTAGAGTGTATTTATTGTCTTGTAGGCCCTCTTAAGTAGTAATAGGTGCCACAAAGATAGTAAGATTTCAATATAAAAGAAGACTTTTTACATACAGGTGTAAGCTAATGAGATACCTATCTAGTTTCCATACAGATAGCACCTTTAATATTTATATGTTGATAAAATTCACTTATAATTGCGGTTGTAATGAGTTAATAGTTACTCTTAGTCGCTAACTCTACCTGTATACGTAAACCTATTTGTCTTTATTTTTCAATTCGTTCTCAAAAGCCCTTAAAACAATATTCATGAAATATTTAAGTATTCTTTCACTGCTCTTTCTTTTCCTAACTGCTTGCCAAAATGAAGAACCTAAAGAGGAATGGGTATCTCTTTTTAATGGTAAAAATCTAGACGGATGGGACATTAAAATATCTGGTCATGAACTCAACGACAACTATAAAAACACTTTTATTGTAGAAGACAGCATCATTAAAGTTAATTATGCTGAATATGATACTTTCACGCATGAATTTGGGCACCTATACTACCATGTACCTTATTCAAAGTATAGATTAAGAATGCAATACAGGATTTTTGGAGAGCTAACACCCGGTAGCCCATATTATGCTGAGGCCAACAGCGGCGTAATGCTTCATGCCCAATCTGCCGCTAGCCAGCAATTGAATCAAGACTTTCCTGCATCTATAGAAATGCAGTTCCTCTCAAGAATAGATAGCAACGACAGAGCCACAGGTAATCTTGCATCACCTGGAACACATGTAGTACGTGACAACAAACTTTATACGGACCATATGATGTATTCCAGTGGCAGAACATTTGAAGATCAATGGGTCAGTGTGGAAGCCATAGTGTTAGGAGATTCAATTGTTCATCATGTGGTAGAAGGAGATACGGTCCTGACCTACTATAAACCTCAAATTGGCGGTTGGGAATTGGACGAAACCGACCGATGGTTAAAGGACAAAACATGGGCTAAAAAAATGGCTGGGACTCTTTTAAAGGAAGGTTATATAGCACTTCAAGCAGAAGGTCATCCAGTCTGGTTTAGAAATATAGAAATATTAGATCTATCGAAACCTGCTAAAAGTAATGGTTCAAAGTAATTTGTGAAGTACATTTGCCCTCAGAAGAGCGTATGAAAGAGATATTGGCACTTTTGGGAAAAGAATTCACTTTGGAATGGCGGAACAAATATGCCTTTAATGGCATGATTCTGTACTTAGTTTCCACTGTTTTCATCTGTTATCTTAGTTTCAGAATAAAGTCAAACTCCTTAACACCACCGGTTTGGAACACACTTTTTTGGATAATCATTTTATTTACGGCCATTAATGCTATTTCTAAGAGCTTTGCTCAGGAACATAAGAATAGACACCCTTACTACTACTCTTTAGCAAACCCAGAATCCATCATTCTTTCCAAACTTATTTATAATTTCCTTTTGATGCTTCTCTTGGCATTTATGGGCTTCGGAATTTATACTTTATTTTTAGAAAATCCGGTACAAGACCTACCTTTGTACTTACTCTCTTTGGTTCTTGGAGCATTGGGCTTTTCTGGTGTTTTAACTTTGGTTGCGGGAATTGCCTCTAAAGCAGAAAACTCAGGCTCCCTTATGGCACTTTTAAGCTTCCCTATTATCATACCGATGCTTTTAATGCTGATGAGGCTTTCCAAAAACGCGATGGACGGCTTGGCTTTTTTTGTAAGCAAAGATGAAATTTTCACTTTGGCAGGAATAGACGCTATAGTGATAGCGTTAAGTTATATACTCTTCCCTTTTCTATGGAAGAGCTAAATCGTTTTTTAGACTTAAGAAATTTGTAATAATACTCATATGACGTTTAAAAATACTTGGTGGAAAATCCTAGGAGCCATAATACTGGTTTATGTTTCAGTGGCTGGATTAACTGGTGTAGTTCCACGTTTACCTATCCTTAACGAAACCATCAGAAATACTTATTTCCATGTACCGCTCTGGTTTGCCATGATGACCTTAATGACCGTCTCGATGGTTAAATCATTTCAATATCTATTTAAAGGAGATAATAATTTTGACCATGCTGCTTTGGCACATGCTAATGTGGCGTTCGTTTTCGGAATTCTTGGTTTCCTTACAGGTGCCGTATGGGGTTACTTTACTTGGGGTTCTGCATTACCTATAGATCCAAAACTAATAGCAGTAGAAATAGGTATGCTTATTTATGCAGCATATTTTATCCTTCGTGGGTCTTTTGAAGACGAGCAGAAAAAAGCGAGACTTTCAGCGGTTTATAACATTTTTGCCTTTGCCGCATTTATGCCTTTAGTATGGATTTTACCAAGAGTAACAGATTCGCTTCATCCAGGAAATGGAGGAAATCCAGCCTTCGGGAAATTCGACATGGATAACGATATGAGAATCGTTTTCTATCCCGCTATCATTGGTTGGATATTAATTGGTTTATGGATAAGCAATTTGAAATATAGAATACAAAAATTAGAATACGCTAAACAAGATAAATAGATGTTATTATCAATATTATTAAGCTTAATGCTTCAGCAAGATGTGGAAATGGCCGACCAACTTCGTTCAGACGGAAAGTTTTGGGTGGTTATAGCAGTAGTTGCCGTGGTTACTATTGGAATTATGGTGTACTTATTTATGTTAGATAAGAAAGTTAGAAAACTAGAAGAGCAAGCTAAAACGAATTAGTAGATATGAAAAAATCACATATTATAGCATTGGGTGTCATTGCTGTTGCCATTGTCATGATTATCTCCACGGTAGGAGATGCTAGTACTTATTCAGACTTTAATGAGGCCAAGATAATGGCCGAAGAAGGCTCAAGTGGTTCTGTACATGTGGTGGGAGAACTAAAAAAAGACCAGGCTGGAAATATTCAAGGCATGAAATATGAGCCTTCTATAGACCCAAACAAGTTTGAGTTTATGATGGTAGACTCTATGAATTTCGAATCTAGGGTGGTTTATCTTAAAGCCAAACCTCAAGACATGGAGCGTTCTGAAAAGGTAGTAGTGGTCGGAAAAATGAATATTGAAAAGAACTACTTCTTAGCAGAACAGATACTTCTTAAGTGCCCTTCAAAGTATAATAATGGGGATATGGATTCAAATCAACAAACAGCAATTCTTCGCTAATCATCTTCAATGACGGAAGAAAATATCAAGGAAATATCTCAATTAGCCATCCAAGATGTTTTTGAACAACTTATAGTTGGCCATTTACCTTTTGCCATTTGGCGTATGCCAAATGCCGAAAACGTTTATAACTGTGTAATTTCTACAAATAAAGAAGCCGTTTGGCGTAAAATTGATTTAGAAGAACTAGGCTCAGGCTTCGCTTTTGCTCCGTTTAATTACGCTGATTCTAACAAATCTTTGTTTATCCAAAACGACCTGTCTTTTAGTTTTTCTAGTTTTGATGATGCCTTAAGTCAGGAAGCGGAAGATGCCTTAGCATCCTATATTGACATCCATATAGGTGCTAAACCAAAGAAAAAACCACAAAACGCATTCCGCTTTATTCTGGATGAAAATACGGACGAAAAGAACAGATTTATTCAAAATGTAGCTAAAGCCATTAAAACGATTAAGGAAGGTTTTTTCGACAAAGTGGTGCTTTCTAGACAAAAAGAAATAGCTAGAACTGAAGATTTTTCGCCTATAAAACATTTCATTAAACTTAGTCAGAAGTATAGTAGCGTTTTTTGTTCTCTTACTTATTTGCCCTGGCAAAATGAGATCTGGATGGGTGCCACGCCAGAAAGCTTAGTAGAACAAGACGAAAGCGGCATTTTTAGAACTATGGCTCTTGCCGGAACCCAATCCTCAACCGATACCGATGGTCAGGAAATTTTAACCGCTGATGCACTTTGGCGACAAAAAGAAATAGAAGAACAGGCGTTTGTATGCCGATATATTATCAATTGTCTAAAGAAAATAAGAGTTAGAGAATTCACAGAAATTGGCCCTAAAACCATTAAAGCAGGCAATCTACTCCACCTTCAAACCGCTTTTGAAATAGACACCAAAGCCATAGAGTTCCCACAGCTTGGCTCGGTGATGATTGACCTGCTTCATCCCACATCGGCCATTTGCGGAATGCCAAGAGAAGCTGCTCATACTTTCATACTGGAGACTGAAGATTATAATAGATCTTTTTACAGCGGCTTTTTAGGCCCTGTAAACATCCAAAATAAAACCAATCTTTTCGTAAATCTTCGAACACTCAAGGCCTCATCTGATAAAATCACCCTGTATGCAGGTTGTGGAATCACTGGCGATTCTAACCCTGAAAAAGAGTGGAAAGAAACCGAATTTAAGCTGAAAACAGTTATCGCCTAAGGGGATAATTGTGCTATAAAGTGACAAAATCCCTTTTTTTTTGTATCATTATGAAAGAAATAAGGCACGGATTTTGATTATTTCATAACACACTATAAATGAGAGTAATAAATAAATTCACCATACCTAAACCCGAAGAAATACATCAAATATATCGCCTAAAAAAAGGGTTTGAAAAATATTTGGCATGGTTCATGTGAAAGTGTTGGTATCCAACTTACTTATTTACTCAATAAATGACTTACGATGCAAAAACTTTCCTTAAATCAATCTTTACAGCAGCGACTTTCTCCGCAGCAGATTCAGTTTATAAAGCTCTTGCAAATTCCTACAGCAGAGTTAGATCAAAGAATTGAAGAAGAGTTAGAAATCAATCCAGCCCTTGAAGAAGGAATGGAATTTCAGGAAAAAACTAAAGAAGAAGAATACGGGTCTTCGGACGAATATGATTCTGACGAGTATAGTTCTGAATATGATGAATATGGTGATGACTTCACAGATTACGAAAGCTTGAATTATCAAGAAAAAGTAGATGTGTCGGATTACCTGAATAAGGACGAATATGCAGGTTATAAGATGCAAAGTGATACATGGGATGAAGATAGAGAAAGCATGCCGGTTATTGCGATGGATACTTTGACGGAGACCTTAAATCAGCAGCTTGGATTTCTTAAGCTAGATGAAAAACAAACCGCCATTGGTTTACAATTAATAGGAAGTATTGAGGATGACGGCTACATCAGAAGACCCATCAGATCTATCTGTAACGATTTAGCCTTTGGTCAGAACCTTTATGTGTCTGAAGAAGAAGTTATCAATGTATTACACAAAGTTCAGTTATTTGAACCAGCGGGTATTGGCTCTAGGACATTACAAGAGTGCCTTCTACTTCAGATTGAGCGTTTAAATTGTCAAACGGTAGCATGTGTAAATGCAAAGAAAATTTTAGAAAGCTATTTCGATGAGTTTACAAAAAAGCATTTTGATACGATTCAAAAGAAGCTCGACACGGACCACGACACCTTAAAGGATGCCATTGCTCTTATTACAAGATTAAATCCTAAGCCAGGAAGTGTTGGAGCTTCCGGAGCCACCGCCACCTATCTGATGCCAGACTTTATAGTTACGCAAGAGAATGGCAAACTAGACATAATTCTAAATTCTAAAAATGCTCCAGAACTAAGAGTAAGCAGATCTTTTTCAGATATGCTAGACACTTATGACAAAAGCGACAAAAAAAATAAGCAAATAAAAGAAACGGTCACTTTTGTAAAACAAAAGTTAGATGCCGCCAAATGGTTTATTGATGCCATAGTGCAGCGTCAACAAACGCTTTTAAGAACCATGGAGGCCATTGTAAAATATCAGCAAGAGTTCTTTTGGGAAGGCGATGAAAGCAAACTAAAACCAATGATTCTTAAGGACATTGCAGAGAAAATTGATATGGATATTTCTACCGTTTCTAGGGTAGCAAATAGTAAAGCGGTTCAAACAGACTTTGGAATTTATCCCTTAAAATACTTTTTCTCTGAAGGTATCTCTACAGAATCTGGCGAAGATGCGTCTAGCAGAGAAGTTAAAAACATTCTGAAAGAGCTAATAGACTCTGAGCCAAAACACGCCCCTCTTTCTGACGATAAGTTAGAAAAGCAGCTAAAAAAACGTGGGTATCAAATTGCCAGAAGAACAGTGGCGAAATACCGTGAGCAACTGAACATTCCAGTAGCTAGACTTAGAAAACAATTATAAAATTTAGGCTTTAATAGTTAATTCTGATGCTATATTTGCAGAAATACAAGCATCAGAATTTTTACTTTTTGTGAGCAAAAAACTGGCTAATTTCTTTTCCTACGCATTTCATCCTGGCATTATGCCTGCGGTCTTACTGGCTATATTATACTTTTTCACGCCGTATATAGTCGGAATAGATGGCACCTCACCCAAAGCCAAAATTATTTTATTAGGTTTTGTTTTTGCATATACTTTTTTGTTTCCCTCATTACTCATTTTTTGGCTTTATAAAAGAGGTGTTGTAAAAAGCATTAAACTAGAGCATTTATCGGACAGAAGAATCCCCTATTTATTCTCTATAGCTAGCTCTGGTTTTTTAAGTTACTTTCTATTTCAAAAAGGCCCACAGTTAGAGGCCACGGGAATTATCATTGGTTTTATAACGCTGGTTATCATATTGGTGGCTTTAATAAGTCTCAAATGGCAAATTAGTGCACATTCTGCCGGAATTGGTGGTGTTTTGGGAGCATTATTGATGCTCAAAATTAGATATGACGAAAATCTACTCAACATACCTTTTCTTATCGCTCTTTTAGCAGCTGGGCTTATCATGTCTGCAAGACTGAGATTAAACGCTCACACCTTACTACAAGTTATTGCGGGCTTATTTATTGGATTATTTATTAGTATTATTGGCTCTATATTTATTTAGATATGCATATTAAAATAGGAACAAGAGGAAGTAAACTAGCCTTGTGGCAGGCATATCATGTGGAAAACAAACTGAAGGCTGCTGGTGCCACCACAGAGGTCATCGTCATACATACTAAAGGTGATAAAATTCAAGATAGATCTCTATCAAAAATTGGTAGCAAAGGAGTTTTCACAGAAGAATTAGAAGAGCAGCTGCTCGATGGGAGTATTGATATCGCAGTACATAGTGCTAAAGATTTACAATCCGACATTGGTGAAAATTTCAATATCATAGCTTTCTTAGAAAGAGAAAAAGTAAACGATGTGTTGGCTAGCCATAAGAAGTTAAGCCTATCCGACGAAATAGTGATTGGCACTTCCAGTACAAGGAGAATTGCGATGTTAAGAGCATTTTATCCTAAAGCCTCTATTGTAGACATGCGTGGGAATCTGCAAACCAGAATAGCAAAAATGGAAAGTGGAGCATGCGATGCCCTACTGCTAGCCTATGCAGGCGTGCATAGAATGGAATACCATGACATCATCCAAGAAGTAATTGACAATAAAACCTTTACGCCAGCCGTTGGGCAAGGTTCTGTGGCTATTGAGTCAGCCAATAATTTAGACAAAAGCAAACAGGAATTCGTTAAAGAAGCCTGCAATCATTCTGATACAGCCACCTGTTTACGAACAGAGAGAGCCTTCCTTAAAACCATGAATGGTGGATGCTCTATTCCTGTTTTTGGTCTAGCTACATTAACGGCAGACCAAGAGATTCAACTCAATGCCGGTATTATAAGCCTAGACGGGAAAGAGGTTTTGAGAATAACTGAAAAAGGTAAAAATCCAGAAGAGCTAGGCAAAAAGGTAGGTATGGAGCTTTTAAATAATGGAGGAAAAGAAATTTTAGAACAGATTAGAAGAGAAATAGATAAATCATGAAGCACGTTTTAAGTATTCTTTTAACCATGTGTTTTTTAAGCACAATGGGTCAAAAAGTAAATAAGAAAGACTATCTGGTAACCATGGAAACTAGCAAAGGAACCATGCAAATCATCCTTTTTGATGAGACACCATTACATAAAGCCAACTTTATCAAATTGGCAGAAGATGGTGTTTATAATGGCACAGTATTCCATCGGGTTATTAACGAATTCATGATTCAAGGTGGTGACCCTAGCTCTAAAAATGCAGAAAGAGGAACGAGGCTAGGAAGTGGTGGTGAGGAATATGCTAAAATTCCATATGAATTTACGCCAGAACACATACATACTAAAGGTGCTTTAGCGGCGGCTAGATCAAACAATCCAAAAAAAGAATCTTCAGGTACTCAGTTTTATATAGTTACTGGAAAAAAATACTCCGCAGAGCAAATAACTATGATGGAGTCTAGCATGGCATCTAAAGAAGAAGGTAGAGAACCACTTAAGTATACAGACGAACAGAAAAAAACATACCAGGAACTAGGCGGAACGCCATTTTTAGATAATAATTATACTGTTTTTGGTACAGTGATATCAGGAATAGCAACTGCGGAAGATATAGAAAAAGTGGATAAAGACAGGGCAGACAGACCTACAGATAATGTTTCTATGAAGCTTGCCGTTAAAAAGATGAGAAAGAAAAAGATCACTAAACTTTACGGCTACCAATTTCAGTAAAACACACTAAAAACATGAAAAAAGTTCTTATTACAGGTTCTAATGGTCTTTTAGGCCAAAAACTAGTTTCTCTATTAATTGAAGAGGGTAAATCAGACGTGATTGCCACTGCCAGAGGCGAAAATCGTCTTCCTTTTACAGATGGTTACACTTTCTGTACCATGGATATCACCAAGCAAGAAAACGTAAACAGCGTAATAACCGAACAACAGCCAGATGTTATAATTCATACCGCTGCCATGACCAACGTGGATCAATGTGAGGCAGAGAAAGAAGACTGCTGGGCTCAAAACGTAACGGCAGTAGAATATCTGGTAAATGCCTGTGAAAAGAACAATACTTTTTTACTTCATCTTTCTACCGACTTTATTTTTGATGGCTCCGACGGACCTTATGACGAAAAAGCTGCGGCCAACCCTATTAGTTTTTATGGTTGGAGCAAATTAGCGGCAGAGCATCTTATCACAAATTCTAATATAAAATGGGCCATTGCCCGAACAGTTTTGGTTTATGGCATTGCTCATGATATGAGCAGGTCTAACATTATTCTTTGGGTTAAAAAATCTATAGAAGATGGTAAAACCATTAACGTAGTAAATGACCAATGGAGAACTCCTACCCTTGCAGAAGATTTGGCAAAAGGCTGTGCTCTTATTGCAGAGAAAGAAGCAGAAGGCATTTTCAACATTTCGGGTAAAGATTTACTAAACCCTTACGAAATGGCCATCATGACGGCAGATTTCTTTAAGCTAGATAAATCTTTTATTAAAGAAGCCACCGCAGCCACATTCTCTCAGCCAGCCAAAAGACCGCCTCGTACTGGTTTCAATATCGACAAAGCAGTGAATGACTTAGGCTACGATCCTGTTTCTTTTGAAGAAGGCATAGCATTTTTGGCAAAGCAAATTGGCTAAAATTCGGCTTTGGAAGATTAAACCTTACCGAAGCCTTATATTTGCTTTTTTCGAATATCATTATTTAGAATATTTAGTAAAAGCTTCATGACCAGATTAAAAGGATTTATTGCTTTTCTATTTTTATTGGTTAGTTTTCTAGCCCGTGGCCAGTACACGCACGAAGATTCCCTAAAAGGAAGTATTACCCCTGAGCGTGCATGGTGGGATTTAAAATACTACGACCTATCGGTTAATGTAGACATAGAAAATCAGTATTTCAAAGGCCATAATACCATCTATTATCAAGCCATAGATAAGGGTCAAACGCTACAGATTGACCTACAGGCTCCTATGACCATTACCGCGGTTCGACAGTCGGATTTGGCAGTAGAAATCACCAAAGATGGAGAGAACACTTATCTCATTAAGCTAGCCGAACCTCAGGTGAAAGGACAAATGGGAGCTATTACGGTTTACTTTGAGGGTAAACCAAAAATAGCACCAAAAGCCCCTTGGGATGGTGGTGTAACCTGGAAAAAAGATAGTCATGGAAGACCTTTTGTAGCTACAGCAAACCAGGGGATTGGAGCCAGCGTTTGGTGGCCATGTAAAGATCACATGGCAGACGAAGTCGACAGCATGCAGATAAGCGTGACGGTCCCAGACGGACTTTGGGATGTTTCTAATGGCAGACTTAGAGCCATGAAACTTAATGAAGACGGTAGTAGAACTTGCACTTGGTTTGTGAACAACCCCATCAATAATTATGGTGTCAACATTAACATAGCCGACTATGTGAGTTGGAAAGATGTTTATCAAGGAGAAAAAGGTCCCTTAGATGTATCATTTTATGTTTTACCAGAAAACTTAGAGAAGGCCAAACTACAATTCAAAGATGCATATAGAACGTTAGAAGCTTTCGAGCACTGGTTTGGACCCTATCCTTTTTATGAAGACGGCTATAAATTAGTAGAGGTTCCGTACTTAGGAATGGAGCATCAAAGCTCGGTAACCTACGGAAACGGATACAAAAATGGATATAAAGGGACAGACCTTTCTGGTACGGGATGGGGTCTAAAATGGGATTTTATCATTGTCCACGAAAGCGGACATGAGTGGTTTGCCAACAACATCACTGATAAAGACAAAGCAGACATGTGGATTCATGAAAGCTTTACCAATTATGCCGAAAATCTTTTTGTGGAATATTTCTATGGCAAAGAAGCTGGTGCCGAATATGTAATTGGTACCAGAGCAAGAATTCAAAACGATACGCCCATCATTTCAGATTATGATGTCAATACCTCTGGCTCTTCAGATATGTATTATAAAGGCGGAAACATGCTGCATTCTTTACGTCAATGGATAAACAATGACGAATTATGGAGAGATATTTTGAGAGGTTTGAATAAAGATTTCTATCACCAGACGGTAACCACTGCTCAAATAGAAAATTACATAGCCGAGAAAGCCAATTTGAACTTAGAGCCTTTCTTTACGCAATACCTGAGAACCACATGGGTACCCACGTTAGAAGTAAAAAGGAAAGGTAAAAAACTACGATACCGCTACACGAATACGGTAAATGGCTTTGAAATGCCTTTACGCGTTTCCATTGACAATAGAAAAAATGAGGAGATTATCCCTACGGATAAATGGAAGAAGATAAAAGGGAAATACCTCCAAGTAAATCCAGATTATTACATCTTTACCAAAGAGATTTAAATACAAAAAAGCTGCTAACCTTGACGATTTAGCAGCTTTTTTTAGTCCGATGGAATCTTAGATGGTGAACTTGATTCCCATTCCACCTGAAAGTGTTCTGTTTCTTACTGGAAGTTCAAAAAGTGGAGCATCAATAACTCTTGTAAAACCATGCTGATAGCGACCTTCCACAAAAGCTTTCATTCTAGAAGCTACAGGAAGTTCAAAACCCATGGCAGCCACACCGCTTAGCTCAAAGTCTTTATAAATATTATTGTTCAAATTTGTTCTAATAGGGAAAATATCAAGAATTCTCACCGTCATGTTGGCGTCTGCCATATAACCGAAGGATGGTCCAACGGCCACATAATAATGTGCCGCTTCTTTATTTCCAATATGGTATTTAAATAAGACAGGAACCTCTATATAGTTGGTTTTAAAACTCACTTTACCTTTTAAAGGAATGTTTACCCCTAAAAACTCTCCGCCTACCTTAAAACCCTCTTCTATTTTAAAACCTTTCTGAACAAAAGCCAGCTCAGGCTGAATAGATAAATTGCCTTGAAGTGGAATCTCCATAAAAATTGCGGCACTTCCTGATGGTAAAAATTTAAAGTCTGGTGTTACGTTTTCAATCAAATCGAACTTTGTCATCGTTGATGATGTAAATGCTCCTCTTACCCCGATAGCGTTTTGTGCCATGCCGGCAGATGTGATAATAGTGAATAGTAATGCTAAGATATTTTTCATTGTATTGGTTTGTATTATATGCCTCTTAGATGCTGAAAACCGCTTCTGAGTTTTCTCTTTAAATGTTAAGACTTCGTTAAGAGGCAAAATTATCTATTTTATATATTTTTCAATATTTTCTGAATATTTACTTATTACAATATTTTCAGTAATATAAAATTCAACTTATGTTCTATATTTGCCAGTCGCAACGAATACAAAATGACCAAGTCAGACCAAAAAGCCTACTTTTTCAAAATTGATACCACTGTCAAAAAAGTAAGGAATTACCTCCAGAATCAGCTCCTGAGTGCAGGTTTAGACCTTACCGTAGACCAGTGGGTGGTCTTAGATCATCTGGTTCCTAGCCCTGGCATTTCACAAAACGACCTGGCTGTAGCCACCGCCAAAGACGCTCCCACCATTACTAGAATTTTAGGTATTCTTATAAAAAAAGGATTGGTAGAAAGAAAAACCGCTAAACTAGACCGGAGAAAGCAAATGCTTTTCATAACACCTACGGGCGAAAGCATTCATACAGAAGCGTTTCCAATAGTCGCAGACATGAGAAAAAAAATGTGGGAAAACATCAGCGATGAAGATTTTCAAAGCCTTGTAAGAATTGTAGATATTATCTACACCAATGTAGAATAATCCAATTACACCGTATCCCTATCGTTCTTCTCCCTTCACATTCCCATTAAGAATTATTCTGACTCATTTTGCTTGTCAAAAAACAACTCCAAACTTAGTTAACACGCCTTTAATCGATAAAATAGCTTGAACACAAAGGATTCCTAAAGGATAAAAGCTTGAAAGATTGCACTTATAAATTAATTGTGCTTTTTTAGATAGTTCGTATAATAACCCTAAAATAAAAACATGCCTTTAGTTATTGCCCTCCTCGGAATTTTAGCTTTAATCCTCCTTATAGCTGTTGTAAAATTAGACACCTTTTTATCTTTCGTAATTGTATCGCTTGGGATAGGAATCGCCAGTGGTTTAGATGTCGTGGAAGTGGGCAATGCCATCCAAAGTGGAATAGGCGGAACCTTAGGTGATTTGACCTTAATCATTGGTTTCGGTGCTATGCTCGGTAAGTTAGTGGCAGAGAGTGGTGCAGCCTCTAAAATCACCGACGCCCTCCTGGATAAAGTAGGCACTAAAAACCTCCAATGGGGACTGGCACTCGCTGGTTTCATCATCGGTATTCCTTTATTTTACAATGCCGGTTTCATCATCGTTATTCCTTTAATCTTTGCCGTGGCTCAGGCCTCTGGCTTTAATATGCTCTACGTGGGTATTCCTATGTTGGCTTCGCTTTCTGTGGCTCATGGCTATTTACCTCCACATCCATCGCCAGCCGCCATTGGCATTCAGTTAAACGCTGACTTAGGTAAAACTTTAATTTATGGTTTAATAGTGGCTATTCCGGCCATTGCCATTGCAGGGCCTATTTTTGCTAAGACTTTGAAAAATTTCGATATCACGCCTGACCCAACTATTTTTGGTTTCAAACCCGTTCCTAAAGAACTTCAACCAGGTTTAGGCATCAGTCTTTTAGTGGCATTAATGCCTGTTATTCTGCTTTCTGCGGGCTCAGTGATTAAAGGATATTTTCCAGACATCCAGTTTATTCTTTTAATGGCTCAGCCATATTTTGGCATGTTGCTATCTGTATTTTTTGCTATCTATTTCTTAGGTATCAAACAAGGCAGAAACTTGGAAGATATTTCTAAATCACTTGCCGATTCTTTTAAAGACATCGCCGTGATATTATTAATTATTGCGGGTGCAGGAGCCTTGAAAGAAATTCTTTCTGCTTCAGGTACCAGTACTTATATCGGTGAATTGTTACAAGGTGTAAACATTAATCCATTACTATTAGGATGGGCTACAGCAGCTTTTATTAGAATATGTGTTGGTTCTGCCACCGTTTCGGGTTTAACAGCCGTAGGAATCTTAGCCCCACTCTTTGGCTCTCAGCCAGACTTCCAACCAGAACTCATGGTACTAGCCATAGGTTCAGGTAGTTTAATTATGGGTCACCTAAATGATGGAGGCTTTTGGCTTTTTAAAGAGTACTTCAACCTATCCGTTAAAGACACCCTAAAAACTTGGACCGTAATGGAAACGCTAGTTTCTGTAGTTGGTTTGATTGGTGTTATGCTTTTGAGTTTGGTGGTTTAGTATCCATCAACGGATTTAACTATCTATCAGGATGGCTTTTTCCTTTATAACTATATTACCGATTTCATTGTTATTAATCCCTTTTATCTTTCACCTGGTTTTAGGATCTCAAAGTTAAAAAAAGGTTATTGATTTACCATTTTGGATAGTCTCAATATACTCTATCTTCTTAGAATTGATAAATGATATACATTGGGTTTCTCTCTCATTTCTATAAGGTCAATTTATGCATGAGATAATAAGCTTATCTCCTGGTATATTAGTCTTCGGTTTTATCTCATGCATTTTCCTAAATGTTTTTATTATTATTTTATATTTTTCAAAGAGTGAGAAATTGAAGTGAAATAACTAGGAAATAGACGGATACAATGACATGATATCTCAACAATCTCAACCAAAACCACTACCTTTGATAGTATCATATGATACTATCATCGTCAGTTTGAATGAGACCACCTTATACCATTACTGGGAAAATTTTAAAGTTAGTTGCCTCTATTTCTGAGAGAATTGGTGAGGTAAATGCTGCTCATTTGAGTAAACCACCCACCGAATTAAGGAAGAAAAACAGAATTAAAACCATTCAGGCCTCCTTAGAAATTGAAGGAAACACACTTACCATTGAGCAAATCACTGCCATTGTTGAAAACAAAAACGTTCTTGGACCCAAAAAAGACATCCTAGAAGTTAAAAACGCCATTACTGTTTATGACTACTTAGATAATCTAAACCCTTTCAGTTTCGATTCGTTTTGCGAAGCTCACGGACTTTTAATGGATGGGCTTGTAGATTCGGCAGGCAAACTTCGACGTAAATCTGTTGGAATAGTCAAAGGGGCAGAGCTTACGCATATTGCCCCGCCTAGTGAAATGCTAAAGCCTTTAATGAATGATTTGTTTAATTATTTAAAGATCGAGGACGACCTCTTTCTTATCAAAAGCTGTGTATTTCATTACGAAATGGAGTTTATTCACCCTTTTATTGACGGAAATGGTAGAATGGGACGCCTATGGCAAACTTTGATTTTAAAAGACGCTTATCCCGTCTTTCAATATTTACCTATTGAAACATTAATAAAAGAGCGACAAGAAAAGTATTACGAAGTTTTAAGAAAGTCTGATTCCGCAGGAGAATCGACACTTTTCATAGAATTCATGTTAGAGATTATTCTTGAATCTTTAAAAGAGCTATTGAATATTCAAAATGTAAGCCTATCAAACATAGATAGAATCAACCTATTCAAAACCACTATTAAAGAAGCCTTTTTTACACGTAAGGAGTACTTAAAGAATTTTAAAGAAATATCACCAGCCACTGCTAGTAGGGATTTGAAATTCGCCGTTGAAAACGGAATCGTTGAAAAACATGGAGACAATAACACCTCCAAATACAAATTCAAGTAATCAAAACACAACCCAAATTTCATTAAGTTTACTAACCCATCCATATAAACCTCACCATGAAAAAGAATCTCGCCATTGCTTTTGCCTTAATCGGTTGGTTTGCGGTTATCGCTCAGTACGTTTTGATGATAGAAAATCGGGTAACATCTACCACCGAGGCTACTATCCGTTTCTTTAGCTTCTTTACTATTTTGACGAATACACTCGTCGCTATCTACTTTACTTATGTAGCATTTGGAAAAAACTCGAAACTCCTCAACAAACCAGGTTCATTGACAGCTATTACCGTATACATTTTAGTAGTTGGCTTGGTTTATCAGCTGGTACTTAGAGCTATTTGGGAACCTACTGGTTTACAGAAACTGGTTGACGAACTTCTACACAGTTTAGTACCACTCACCACCCTGATTTTCTGGTATTTCTATGAACAGAAAACACAAGTAAAACTAAAAAGCATTGTTAATTGGCTTATATACCCTTTGGTTTATCTGGTATTTATATTGTTACGAGGTAACATTTCCACCTTTTACCCCTACCCTTTCGTAAACGTGATGGAGATAGGTTTGCCCCAGGTCTTGATAAATTCGGTAATCTTACTCCTGGTCTTTATTGTTCTCTCTGGCATTTTAGTTTTCGTAGGTAAAAGACTTTCAAATCGAAAAAGTATCTAAGTGTTATAAATCAGCATCAATAGGCTTTATTGACTCCGTTTGTAACATTAAAGATTTCGAGGTACTTTCGTCTCTTCAAAACCCCATTAGCCTTTCTTTAAAAGCTAGGAAGTTTTTGAACAGAACCAACTCTTTAAAATCATTCTTAAAATGAACAAAAAAAACTATTCGCTTTTAGTACTTTTTGCAGCCTTCACCCTCATTTTTTCTGCTTGTAAAACCAGCACAGAAACTACGGAAGAAACTGTAACGACGCCAGACCTTCAAATCTCTTTGGCACAGTGGTCTCTTCATAAATCTTATTTTGGAGATGCCCTAAATGGTGACTGGGAAAACTTTGGAAGACTTCTTCGTGAAAACCCAGATTCTTTATTACAAGGAACTATTGACCCGGCAGACTTTCCTACCTTGGCAGCTAGCTACGGTGTAAACGTCATTGAACTGGTTAATACTTTTTATTACAGCAAAGCTCAAGATGATGCATACTGGACCACTTTCAAACAAAAATGTGATGACGCAGGCGTAAGCGTAGGCTTAATCATGTGCGATGCTCTTGGAGACTTAGGAGATGCTGATTCTGTATCAAGAATGACGGCTGTAGAAAACCACTACAACTGGGTAAAAATTGCTAAAAAATTAGGAGCAAGCACTATCAGAGTAAACGCAGCGGGAGAAGGTTCTGCTGAAGAAGTGGCGGCCAATGCCGTAAAAGGATTATCAAAATTAGCCGAATACGCAGCGACTCAGGGTATCAATATAGTCGTAGAAAACCACGGAGGCTACTCTTCTGATGGTTCTTGGTTAGCAGGTGTGATGGAGGCTGTAAACATGGAAAACGTGGGTACATTACCAGATTTCGGAAACTTCTGCATGGAAAGAACACCAGATGGCTGTGCTAAAGAATACGATAGATATAAAGGGATAGCTGAGTTAATGCCGTATGCAAAAGGAGTTAGTGCTAAAACGAACAACTTTGACGCCGAAGGAAACGAAACAGCATCTGATTATCTTAGAATAATGAAGATTGTTAAAGATTCGGGTTTTAAAGGCAATATTGGTATTGAGTATGAAGGCACAGCCATTTCTGAAGACGAAGGTATCAAAGCTACAAAAGCTCTTATTGAGAAAGTGCTTAAGGAACTAGAAGGTTAATTCCAATCGTTCTTAAAAGGAGTCCGCAGTAGAAAATTCTACCGCGGACTTTTTTTGTTCTATTTTAAGATTCCTTCTAAGGCTGAAGCAATAGATTTACCACAATCTTTTTCTAAATTTATAGCACTTAGATATACTGAAAAATAATTCTAATTTAAGAAATGGCTTTTCAATCCAAATCAATTCGAACTTTCATCGGAGCCAAAGACTTCTCTGTTTCCTCTGATTTTTACAAAGACTTAGGTTTTGAAGAAGTTAAAATAGACAACACAATGTCCTACTTTAAGGTAAACGAAACCTTAGGCTTCTATTTACAAGACTACTATGAGAAGAAATGGGTGAACAATTCCATGATATTTTTAGAAGTAGACGATGTAGAAAAATGTCAGACAGAATTACTTTCCAAAAACCTTCCTTCAAAATACAAAGGTGTGAGATTTACAGAAATCGTTAAAAACCATTGGGGCGAAGAAATATTCATGCACGACCCTTCAGGCGTTTTATGGCATTTCGGTAAATTCTATCATTAATTATTATTACGCATTCAACCTAAAAATGACCAAGTCCGTTATCATTAGCCTTATCTTTTTTTGTTTTTCACTTTCAAGTTTAAATGCCCAAAATAATTGGAAAGGCTTTGATAGAAAAGATTTCAAATTTCAAGAAAGAGAAGCCAGAATTATCATTCCAAAGCATGCTGCGAACGGAAATCCATGGATTTGGCGAGCTCGTTTTCCTGATTGGCATACCGAGGCAGACAGCATTTTAGTGGCAGAAGGTTTTCACTTAGTCTATGTAAACACCGATAATAAATTTGGCAGCCCTGATGCCGTGAAAGTTTGGGATGAATTTTATGCTTACCTCGTCCAAACTTACGCTCTTCAAAAGAAAGTAGCCCTAATGGGTGTCAGCAGAGGCGGTTTATTTGTGTACAACTGGGCAAAGCAAAATCCGGAAAAAGTGGCTTGTATTTATGCAGAAGCTCCCGTTTGCGATTTCAAAAGTTGGCCAGCGGGCTTTGGTGAGGGCAAAGGCAGTGAAAAAGAATGGGCGAAATTAAAGGTGGAATACGGCTTTAGTAGCGACGATGAAGCTAAAAACTATAAGAACAATCCTTTAGATGGCTTAGAAAATCTTGCTAAAGCAAAGGTTCCCATCCTACACATGATAGGTTTGGAAGACAAAATAGTCCCACCTGCAGAAAACAGCTTTATACTTATCAATAGGTACATTAAACTTGGAGGAATAGCCACTGTAGTACCTTGCACAGAAGGAAAACAAGAATTAGAAGGTCATCATTTCGACATAGAAACGCCTAGGTATGTGGCCGATTTCATAAAGTATAATGCATTAAAAAGTGGTAAACTAAATTCAGAAACCTATCATAATCTTGGCAATGGGCTTAAAAACAGCCATATCAAATTTGAAAAATATAAAAAAGGCAGAGTAGCTTTTTTAGGTGGTTCCATTACGCATAACCCAGGATGGAGAGATAGCGTATCTCATTATTTGACCGAAAGGTTTCCAGAAACAGAATTTGAGTTTATTGCTGCTGGAATACCTTCTATGGGCACTACTCCAGCAGCATTTCGACTTACCAGAGACATCAAGGACTTAGAAAATGTTGATTTACTCTTTGAGGAAGCCGCCGTAAACGACGCATCAAACGGAAGAAATGCTTTAGAGCAAACACGTGCTTTGGAAGGGATTGTGAGACATCTCAAAAAAGAAAATCCTGCCATAGATATCGTTCTCATGCACTTTGTAGACCCAGACAAAATCAAAGATTATAGTAATAACAAAGAACCAGAGGTTATCCAAAACCATAACAAGGTGGCCATGTACTATAATCTACCCATCATCAATCTGGCAAAAGAAGTAACCGATAGGATTAACAATAAGGAGTTTAGCTGGACAGAAGACTTCAAAAACCTTCATCCTTCCCCATTCGGTCAAGGCATTTACGCCAGTTCCATACTACAGTTTTTAGATAAGGCGTATAGTTCGCATATAGATGCCGATGACAAAATAATTGCTCAAAATGTACCCCGTGCTTTAGATGCTTACGCTTATGAAAACGGCAAATTGATTGATATTAAAGAAGCTAAACTATCAAAAGGTTGGGGTATTAACGAATCGTGGTCACCTTCTGATGGCAAAGCGGTAAGACCAAACTACCATCATGTTCCCATGCTCATCAGTGAAAAACCTGGAAGCAAACTAAGCTTTAATTTCACAGGAAAGGCGGTTGGAATTGCGGTAGCCGCTGGTCAAGATGCGGGTACTATTGCATATAGAATAGACAAAGGGGATTGGAAAGAATTAAACCTTTATACCCAATGGAGTTCTTTTTTACACCTTCCGTGGTATTACACGCTAAGCTCTGAACTGGATGGCAAAAACCACATACTCCAGATTAAAATTTCTGAAACCAAAGATGCCAAAAGCAATGGTAATGCCTGTAGAATAAGGTATTTCTATGTCAATTGAGAACACCTTATATCTTCAAAGACCAGTTGTTTTTCACTGAAAAATATCTAATTATAACCACCACTAGCATAGAAATGCCCATATTAATGGTAAGGGCATTTGAGAATTGTTCCAATGCCAGAAACACCAACGCTCCTACCAAACAGGCGGTAGCGTAAATTTCTTTTCTAAAAATAAGTGGCACTCTATTGGTCAAAACATCCCTGATGATACCACCGAAAACAGCGGAAACAATACCCATCATCACTGCAAAAGGTACTTCCAAGCCCGCATTTAGTGTTTTCTGTAATCCTAAAATAGTAAAGAGACCAATACCCATAGTATCGAAAAAGAACATACTTCTTCTAAGCGTAGCTATGTATTTCTTAAACACATAAGACAGAATTACACCTGCCAGCATAGCCCACAAATAACTGGTATCTCTCATCCAACCCACAGGGGTCTGTCCTATCAGCATATCTCTTAAAGTTCCTCCACCAACGGCAGTTACAATACCTATAATGGTAGAACCCACCACATCAAATTCATTATCCATTGCAGTCATAACGCCACTTATGACAAAAATAACGGTACCAAGAATCTCAAAAAAATAAATCCAATTCATCTGTTTTTGTTGATGTCAATTTTGACTGTAATCCGTAACAAGAAAAAGGCTAACCAATTACAATTCAAATATGTTCATAAAGCTACAAAAAATCCATTTCTATAGAACTCTTATGGTTTGCCATACTCAAGGAATAAACCGATATTTGAACACAGATAAACCTTCTCAAATTCAAATGAAGAAACCACTTTTAACTCTTTTACTTTCTTTCTTAGTCATTTCTGGCTTTAGCCAGAACGAAAAGTACGATTCCGCAAAATTTATCGACAGTAAAGGAACAGAGATTAGCTATAGAATTTTATATCCCGAAAATTATGACGCTTCGCAGAAATACCCATTGATTTTATTTCTGCATGGAGCAGGCGAAAGAGGAGATGATAATGAGTCCCAATTAAAACATGGTTCTTGGGTTTTTACAGATAAACTCAAAGACAATCCAGCCATTGTCATCTTACCTCAGTGTCCTAAAGATGGTTATTGGGCTTCTGGAAAGTTTACGAGAGACCAATATCCCTTAGATATTGATTTCAACTACAGTTACCCAGAAAAAGAAGCCCTTCATGCCAGTATTGAACTCGTAAAAAGCTTTATCAATAATAAAAAAGCAGATAAAAAACGCGTTTATATCACTGGAATGTCCATGGGAGGCATGGGCACTTTTGAAGCGGTATATCGCTATCCTAAATTATTTGCGGCTGCCATGCCTATTTGCGGTGGTGGAGATATTTCGGCCTATGGCAAGAAGCAAGCAAAAATTCCATTCTGGATTTTTCATGGAGATGTGGATGGCGTGGTTCCTGTTAAAAATTCACAAGAAATGTATAAGAAATTACAAGCACTGAATGCCAACGTAACCTACACCGAATACCCTGGCGTGAATCATAACAGTTGGGACAATGCCTTTAAAGAGGTCTCCTACCCCACTTGGTTCTTCCAGTTCAGCAAATAAGTTTATCATAAGTATTAATATTCATATATCAGCCAGCAATGATTTTAGACGAAGTTTTTGAAAAATACGCCCACAAAATTCCTCCAGCACCAGCTCCTGGAGGTGTTTACAAACCGCTCACTATTGTAGGAAAAATGGTTTATGTGAGTGGCCATGGCCCAAACTTACCAGACGGCAGCCAGCACACTGGAAAAGTTGGTTCTGATGTAGACGAAGTTTTTGCTAAAGAGGCCGCGTTCCAAACAGGTCTAACCATGCTAGCAACGCTTAAAGCCGAATTCGGAAGTTTAACTAAAGTTAAAAGAGTAGTTAAATTACTAGGCATGGTTAATGCCCACCCTAACTTTGAGAGTCATCCTAAGGTTATTAATGGCTGTAGCGAACTTTTTGAAGAAGTCTGGGGCTATGAAAATGGTTTAGGCTCTAGGAGTGCTGTAGGTTTTGGCTCTCTTCCTGGAAGAATCACCGTAGAAATAGAAGGTCAGTTTGAGATTTATTAAATCTCGCGTCTCGACCTATTAGTATCATATTTTTAGCTGAGCTAGGTATTTTAAAACTTTTTTAACTCAATTTCTTTTACACCGTTTATGAAAATCCTTAAAGTAGCTTCTGGAGCACTAAACCAAACTCCCTTAGATTGGAATCAAAACACGCAAAACTGTATTGATGCCATTGAAGCTGCTAAAAAAGAGCAGGTCAGTATTTTATGCCTGCCAGAATTAGCTATAACAGGTTACGGCTGCGAAGATGCTTTCTATGCTCCTGACTTACAGCAAAAAGCACTGGAATGCCTCGAAGAGATAAAAAAACATACCGCAGGAATGGTGGTTTGTGTGGGATTACCATTAGAAATAAACAATAAACTTTTCAATGCCGCCTGCTTACTGGTAGACAAGACTATTCTTGGGTTTGTCTGCAAAAGGCACTTACCAAATTATGGTCTGTTTTATGAAGACAGATGGTTTCATAGATGGCCTTCTGGTTTAAAAGACGAAGTGAGCATCAACGACTTCAAATACCCCGTTGGTGATTTAACCTTTGAAATTGATAACATAAAAATAGGTATTGAAATCTGTGAAGACGCATGGGTGCCGAATAGGCCAGCCGAGGGATATTTTGAAAACGGTGTAGACATTATTCTAAACCCAAGTGCGTCACCGTTTGAGTTTCATAAATTTAGGACTAGAGAAAGACTCATTATTGAAAGTTCTAGGAGTCACTCTTGTAGCTACATTTATACCAATTTATTGGGCAACGAATCTGGCAGACTTATTTTTGATGGCGATGCACAAATTGCTTCTAATGGTGTCTTACTGAAATCAAGCAATAGGTTCAGTTATGCCTCTTACACGCTTAGCACGGCGGTAATTGATACTGATATAACAGCCATAGACTTCACTAAAATCAAGGAGAAGCCAAAACCTACAAGCAATAAAGTTACCTATAGCCTCAGTTTTCCTGAGGATGTCAAACCCAGCTATGAAGAAGCAGACTTAGAAGCTTTTGAAAGCGGCGGATATTTAAAAGAAGAAGAATTTGCCAGGGCCGTTTGTCTTGGGCTATTCGATTACCTTAGAAAATCTAGGTCTCAGGGTTTCACTATCTCGCTCTCTGGCGGAGCCGACTCTAGTGCTTGTACGGCTCTTTGTGGTTTAATGATTCGTTTAGGAGATGAAAGCATTGGCTTTGAAAACTTAAAGAAAAGACTTGGGCATATTGCCAAAATACAGGATTGTAAAACAAAAGAAGAAGTTTCAAACAAACTCATTCATACCATCTATCAAGGGACCGAAAATAGCTCAGAAGAAACTAGACAATCTGCCAGAGCTTTAGCCGAGTCTATGGGAGCACAATTTTATGATGTCAACATCAATGGCCTTGTGGAACAATACACGGGTATGATAGAAGGACAAATAGGTCGTGAGCTCTCATGGGCTACAGACGATATAGCTCTTCAAAATATCCAAGCTCGTGTTAGAGCCCCAGGCGTATGGCTTTTAAATAACATTACAGGACATCTACTACTTTCTACCTCTAACAGGTCTGAGGTGGCCGTAGGCTACTGCACCATGGATGGAGACACTGCCGGAAGTTTAAGTCCTATTGCGGGCATTGACAAGCACTGGCTTAGGTCATGGCTAATTTGGTTAGAAAAAACGGGTTGTCATGTTAAAGGGAAGCACATTAAAATAGACGGTTTAAAATATGTCAATGCATTGAATCCTACAGCAGAATTAAGACCGAAAGACCAAATGCAAAGTGATGAGAAAGATTTAATGCCTTATGATGTACTAGATGCTATCGAAAAAGTAGCGATTAAAGACAAAAAATCACCTACAGAGAGCTTCCGTTATATGGAAGTACTTTGGGCAGAAAAATACGACCGAAAGGATATTTTCAATTGGGTTACACGTTTCTTTAAACTATGGAGCAGAAACCAATGGAAAAGAGAAAGATATGCACCCTCTTTTCATTTAGATAACAGAAATTTAGATCCGAGAAGCTGGTGTAGATTCCCTATTCTAAGTGGGGGATTTGAAAAAGAACTCGACGAATTAAAGGATTATTTTGAAGGCAAAGCTCAGCCTAAAAGGAAGAAAATAGGCTTTTAAGATTGTTTGATTCCGAAAACTGCTTTTATTGGATAGTGATCAGAATTACCAAGGTCTCTAAATGTTTTAAAATTCAGTATTTCAAATTTATCTTGGGTATAAAACACATTGTCTATTCTTAAAAAGCTAAGAATCCTGTGATAGGTAAACCCAAAACCAAAACCACCGTCTTCAAAGCCGTTATTCAGTAATTTCCTTACTCTTCCGTAAGCATATCCGTAAGGGAGTTCGTTAAAGTCTCCCGCTAAAATCACCGGATATGGACTTTTCTTTATCAATTCTTCTAATTCATCCACCTGTACGCCCCTGTCTTTAAAGCCATGTTTTAACTGGCTTAAAATATTCTTGGCTTCTTTATTTCTAACCACTTCATCTCTTGTAATGGCCTTCTGCACCCTTATCCCCATAGATTTCATTTGCACATTAAAAACCCTAATAGTGTCTTTTCGTACCACTATATCGGCTAGTAAAAGACCATTATTATTTGTTTTCCATGAGATCTCCTCTTTATAAATGATGGGGTATTTTGAAAAAATAGCGAGTCCAACGTTCCCTACTTTGCTATTCTCATCTATCTCTGAATGCATATAGGTAAAATGAGGATTATCGTGCTGCAAGCGTTCGAAAGTATTAAAGGAACGACTATCAGGCCTATTATACATTTCTTGAAAGCACTTAATATCAGCACCTAAAGTATCCAAATCATTCACCAAATCATTGATATTCCCCAATCCTTCTTTCGTACCTGCCGAACCATAATCACAGTACATGACATTATAGCTAAGCACAGATAAGCTTTTATTCAAAGAATTTTCATTCTCCTTTAAATTAAATTTCAAAGTTCTTTCCAAAAGAGGATAGCCAGCCACCAAAATCAATAAAGACAATATGAATTTCCATGATCTGGTAAAAATATAGGAAAACATAAAGAACAAGTTTACAGCAAAAGCCACTGGCACTGTAAGCATCAAAAATCCTACTGCCCAATGCTTAATATCAGCAGAATAGGACAACTGAAAAACAAACAAGGCATAAAGGCCTACTATAAAATTTAGCAGGAAATAAAATTTAATAATAAAGCTTTTCAGAAATGAAACATTTATGTTCAACGTAAAGATGCCGAAATATAGGAATTTTTAGCCTTAAGTGCAGTTACTGAGCCTAGTTTGAAAATAGAAGACAAAATTTGATAAAAAAGAAATATTAAAGTACCTTTGCAGCAGAATGGTAGCGAAAAGGAGGGTTAAAACCTCCTTTTTTGTTGCCAAAATTCTAACAATAATGCTTAATTCCGAACAAATCATCCCGATAGTTGAAGAACTTCTAGACCCCGAGTTACATTTCTTGGTGGACGTAAAAGCCTCTTCCTCTAAAATTAGAAATAAAATCACCGTACTAATTGATACGGATGAGGGGATTGGAATTGCGGATTGTAGCAGAATTAGTAGAGAATTGGCAAATAGGTTGGAAGAGTTAATTGAAGATGCCTATACCCTAGAAGTTTCTTCTCCAGGTTTAGATACTCCTTTGAAGATCAATCGTCAATATGTGAAAAATATAGGGAAGACCTTAAAATTCACATTAACGGATGGCACAGAAATAAAAGGAGAATTGTTAACTTACAGCGAGCAAGAAGTTTCAGTGTTGCCAGAAAAAAAGAAGAAAGAAAAAAAACAGCCAGAAACAGTTATTCTGGCATTTGAAAATATTAAAGAAGCCCGTGTACAAGTTTCTTTTAACTAAAATTTAAACCTTTTCTAATGGATAGTGGAGATTTAGTAGCGTCGTTTTCGGAGTTTGCTCGTGAAAAAAATATTGACAGACCTACCATGATTGCGGTCTTGGAGGACGTTTTACGTACAATGATTCGTAAGAAATATGAGGACGACCACAACTTTGATATCATTCTTAATGCCGAAACTGGCGATTTAGAAATGTGGCGTACGCGTGAAATTGTTGACGACAACTCTGAAGATATTTGGGATACGGATAAAATTCCGTTATCAGAAGCTAGAAAAATTGAACCCGATTTTGAAATTGGAGAAGAAGTCGCTGAAGAAGTTAAGTTAATTGACTTTGGAAGAAGGGTCGTACAGACTGCTCGTCAAACACTTATCCAGAAAATAAAGGATTTAGAAAAAGAAATGCTTTATGATCTTTATAAAGATCAAGTAGGAGAACTGGTAACTGTGGAAGTTTATCAAATATTAGGTCGTGAGGTCATTTGTCAAGATTTAGATGGCAATGAGCTTTCCCTTCCTAAATTCGAACAAATCCCTAAAGACCGATTCCGTAAGGGAAATAGTATTAGGGCTGTAGTACACAAAGCGGAATTAAATAATGGTAACCCTAGGGTGCTATTATCTAGAACCTCGCCGGTTTTCTTAGAAAGACTTTTTGAGCAAGAGATACCAGAAATTCTTGATGGATTGATATCAATCAAGAAAATTGTTAGAGAGCCCGGCGATAGAGCCAAAGTGGCTGTAGAGTCTTTTGACGACAGAATAGACCCAGTAGGAGCATGCGTTGGTATGAAAGGGAGTAGAATTCACAGTATAGTACGTGAACTTGAAAACGAGAATATTGATGTAATTCAGTGGACTGATAATACGCACTTGTTTATTTCAAGAGCTTTAAGTCCAGCGAAAATCAGTTCTGTACAGATAGACGAGAATGGAGAAAGAGCTTCCGTATTCCTTAAGCCGGATCAGGTATCCTTGGCAATTGGTAGAGGGGGTTTGAATATCAAATTAGCTAGCCGCCTTATAGGAATGGAGCTAGATGTATTCCGAGATGTGGAGCAAGACTTCATCGAGGAAGATGTGGATTTAACGGAGTTTTCCGATGAAATTGACTCTTGGGTACTAAAAGAGCTTCATGGCATCGGTTTGGATACTGCAAAATCAGTATTGGCTCTAAGTAAAGAAGAATTGGTAAGAAGAACCGAACTTGAAGAAAGTACTGTTGTAGAGGTATTAGCTATTTTGGCAAGCGAATTCGAATAAAAAGGCTGTATCTTTACCCCTCAGAATCTATCTTCTAAAACAAAAAAAAGCGATAACCAGATTTATGGCAGAAAATAAAGTGATGCGATTGAGCCAAGTGGCAAGGAACTTAAACGTGAGTTTATCTCATGTGGTGGAAGCACTTGCCTCAGAAGGTCACAACGTAGGAACTAACCCAAACGCCAAGTTAAGCACAGAATTATTACTTATTTTACAAGACAAGTATGATTCTACGGCCTTAATTGGTGATAATAAGCCAAAAGCAGAAGATACTAAGCCTGTAAATCAGGATTCTGAAATACTTTATTTTAGAGAAGAGCCTGTAGCTACTGAAAAGCCAGAGATTGAGAAAATCAAGATCGAATCGAAATTAGATGGACCTAAAGTTCTTGGAAAAATAGATTTAAACGCTAAATCTAAACCAAAAACGGAAACTCCAACACCACCCGTGGCTGAAGAGGTTCCAGCACCAGCTCCTACACCGGAGCCTGTACCAGAACCTACTCCTGAGCCCACACCTCAACCTGAACCAGAACCTAAGGTTGAAGTTAAAGCTCCAGAGCCAGTAGTTGAAGTTAAGGCCCCAGAAATTCCTGAGCCAACACCTGAGCCTATCGCTGAAGTAAAGGTTGAACCAGAGGTTAAAAAAGCCGCTGTGGAAGAAAAAGAAGTTGTTAAAGAGACTCCAACTCAGGAAGTTCCTAAGGAGAAAGAGCCGGAAGCTTCGAAAAAAATAGAAGAAACAAAAGAAGTTACTAAAGTTCAGGAAGCTGAAGTAGTGGTGGAAAAACCAAAAGAAGAAACTCCTGTAGATAATGTCATAAAGGCAAAAGGAGATAAATTAGCTGGGCTTAAAGTCCTAGGTAAAATTGAACTTCCAGTTGAGAAAAAACCGGAATCCAGTGTTGACCGTAAGAAAAGAAAACGTAAGCATGTTAGCCGAATGGGTAAGCTTACGGGTATTACGGATCAGCAGTTCTTTAAGAAAAAAGAAAGTGAAGGCCAAGCCGGAGATAAAAAGCCGGGTACTCCTGCCACCGGTTCTACTCAAGATAAAAGAGGACCTGCTAATCGCAATACTAATACGACGACCGGCAGGAAAAAAACTGGTGGAGGACGTAAAGAAGTAGTCAAAGAAGTTGATGTTAAAGACAGCATTAAGCAGACTTTGGCAAAAATGCAGTCTAGGGGCGGGCAAGACTTCGGTGCTAAGCAAAGAAGAGAAAGACGTAAAACTAGAGCTGAAAGGGCTGAACTAGATGAAGCTATCGAGCAACACGAAAGCACCTATCTGAAGGTAACAGAATTCATTTCTGCTTCTGAATTAGCTTCTTTAATGGATGTTTCTGTTAATGAGGTGATAGGTACGTGTATGGAAATGGGCATGTTTGTTTCCATTAACCAGCGTTTAGATGCAGAATCTATTCAGATGATTGCCTTAGAATATGACTTTGAAGTTGAATTCATTTCGGCGGAAGAAGAGATTCATGCTGAGAATCTTGAAGTAGAAGATGCAGCCGAGGATTTAAAACCTCGTGCACCAATCGTAACCATAATGGGTCACGTAGATCATGGTAAAACTTCTTTGCTAGATTATATCCGTACCACAAAAGTGGCTACTGGTGAGGCAGGTGGAATTACACAGCATATTGGAGCCTATAACGTAGAAATTCAAACTGGAGATAATAAGGGTAAATCACTTACTTTCTTAGATACTCCTGGTCACGAGGCCTTTACAGCCATGCGTGCAAGGGGTGCGAAAGTTACGGATATTGTTATCATCGTGATTTCTGCTGATGATTCTGTGATGCCACAAACACGTGAAGCTATTAATCACGCACAAAATGCTGGTGTTCCAATTGTATTCGCTTTGAATAAGATTGACAAGCCAGGTGCTAATCCAGATAAAATCAGACAGGATCTTTCTAAACAAAATATCCTTTTAGAATCTTGGGGCGGTAAATATCAGGAGCAAGAAATTTCTGCTAAAACTGGTCAAGGTATAGAAGAACTGATGGACAAAGTCCTTTTAGAATCTGAATTATTAGAACTAAAAGCCAATCCAAACAGAAATGCCAATGGAACCGTTATTGAAGCCACACTTGATAAGGGTAGAGGTTATGTAGCTACTATCTTGGTAGAAGCAGGAAGTTTGAAAGTTGGTGATATTATTCTTGCAGGTCAGTACTTTGGTCGTGTAAGAGCGATGATTGACGACCTAGGTGGAAGGATTAAGGTAGCAGGTCCATCGACACCAGTTCAGATACTTGGTTTACCAGGAGCTCCACAAGCCGGCGACAAGTTTAATGTCATGGAAACGGATAGAGAAGCTCGTGAAATTGCAAACAAACGTGAGCAAATAATTAGAGAGCAGAGTATCAGAGCCAAAAGACATATTACGCTGGATGAAATTGGTAGAAGAAAAGCCATTGGTACTTTCAAAGAGTTAAACGTCATTGTAAAAGGTGATGTGGACGGTTCTGTGGAAGCACTTTCCGATTCCTTACTTAAACTTTCTACTGATGAGGTTCAAGTAAAAATCATTCACAAAGGTGTAGGACAAATTTCTGAATCCGACGTATTGTTAGCGAGTGCTGCAGATGCCATTATCCTTGGTTTCCAAGTAAGGCCATCTTCTAATGCCCGTAGAATAGCAGACACAGAAGAAATCGAGATAAGACTTTACTCTGTTATTTATCAAGCAATTGATGAAATAAAAGATGCGATGGAAGGGCTATTAGCTCCTACTGAAGAAGAGTTTATCACAGGTAACATTGAAGTTAGAGAAGTATTCAAAATCTCTAAAGTTGGTACTATCGCGGGTAGTTTTGTAACAGATGGTTACGTCAAACGTGCCAACAATGTTAGAATTATTAGAGATGGTATCGTATTACATGAAGGCTCGATTGACCAGCTGAAACGTTTCAAAGACGACGTGTCAGAAGTTAAAAAAGGTTACGAATGTGGTATTAAAATCACTAAATTCAATGACCTACAGATTGGTGATATCATAGAATCTTTTGAAACAAGAGAAATCAAAAGAACACTAAAATAAACTAAAATAGGGCTCGCTTATGCAAGCCCTATTTTAAGGAATACTATTTTCAATATATTCTGAAAATATAATATTATTAATAACTTGCATAACTCCTTTTTTTGGGGTTAATTTGCTCCAAGTTAAAGTGCTATGCTAATAATCAATTCTGAAGCGGAAGCTTATTGTACATCAATAAGTGATTCTGAACCTCCTATTTTACAAGAAATCAGGAGAGATACCAATGCCAACGTTCTGCAACCCAGAATGCTGTCAGGGCATTTTCAAGGAAGATTATTATCTATGCTTTCGCATTTAGTTCGTCCAGATAGAATTCTTGAGATAGGAACCTATACAGGATATTCAGCCATTTGTCTGGCAGAAGGATTAAATGAAAATGGAAAAGTAATCAGTATTGATGTCAATGAGGAATTGGAGGACCGCATTAACTCAAATATTGAAAGTTCAGGTTTTAAGGACCAAATTGAATTTGTTTCTGGTAACGCTCTTGAAATAATACCTACCCTTAAAGAGGAGTTCGACATGGTTTTTATTGATGCAAATAAGAGAGATTACGAAAACTATTTTGAAGCAGTTATAGATAAAGTTAAAAAAAATGGTTTAATCATTTCCGATAATGTTCTCTGGGACGGCAAGGTGTTTGACGATCAATCTCGCGACCTTACCACAAAAGCCCTAAGAAAATTTAATTTGAAGCTTAAGCAAGATAAAAGAATACAAAAAGTGCTGCTACCTATCCGTGATGGTTTATTGGTGGCAAGAAAAATTTCCTAACATGAAAAATATTTTATTTCTAATTCTATTATTTATCTCAATTGGTATTTCGGCCCAGACAGATTACAGCATGCCCGAAACGCCTAAAAGAATTGAGTTTGCGAACGTCATCGTTAACCTTGACATTGCCACGCAAAAAAGGGTGAACAATTACGTTGTCGGTTTATTAACACCTCAAAACTCTTATTTGGAAGGTAAACTGCAGCTCATGCAGTGGTATTTCCCTTATATAGAAGCCATACTTGAGAAAGAAAATGTACCCGACGATCTTAAATATTTGGCGGTTCAGGAAAGTGCTTTAAAACCAGATGCTCTTTCTTCATCGGCAGCTGTAGGTTTTTGGCAATTTAAGGAAGCCACTGGAAGAGAACTGGGTCTTACCATAGATAATAATATAGACGAACGGAAATACATTTTTGCCAGTACAAAAGCTGCGGCAAGTTACTTCAGAAAGAACAATATTATCTTTAAGAACTGGGTTTCATGTATTTATGCCTACAATCAAGGACCCACTGGAGCCACTAAAGATATCCCTGCCAGCTGGTCCTATGCCAGTGAAATTGATTTTGATGACAGCACGCCAGATTACCTTTTAAAAGCATTGGCTCATAGAATAGCTTTTGAACACCGCCTTAATAGATTAAAAAAATCTCCTAAAAAACTAATTGAATACCCAACCCGGGGTAAATCTTTAGCCGAAATCGCGGTAGAGCTTACGGTAGATCTAAGCGAACTAAGGGAGTACAATGCTTGGCTATATTCGGCATCCATTCCTACTACTAAAGATTATACGGTACTTATACCCATTAATGCATCTAGGGAACAGGAAATATTAGCACAAATTCAGAAAAGAAGAGAGTTAACCACTACGGACAAGGGATATCCTATTTTGGTAAGAAAAACATTGGTTACCACCTCCGATAACGACCCTATTCTATATGAAATCAACGAGAAAAAGGGAATATTGGCAGAGCCAGGCGATGAAGCTTCCCAACTAGCCAAAAAGGGCGATATTGTATTAAGTTATTTCTTAAAATTTAATGACCTTGACGACAAACACCTTGTTAAAACTGGTCAAGTTTATTACTTAGAACAAAAGTCAAAAAAAGGGCCTACACAATTCCATACAGCCAGTAAATCGCAAACTTTTTGGGAGATTTCTCAAATGTACGGCATCAGACTAAAGAACCTTTTAAAATATAACAGGTTAAAAAGCCCAGAAGATCTCCAACCTGGCCGTGTAGTATGGTTACAGAAAAAGAGACCTAAGAATCAGCCCGTTGAGATTATTCAAGAAGTAATTAACGAAGAACTTCCTTCTCTTCCAGTACAAACAAGATATAAAAGAGACGATGTGGTGTTATCCGAAGCGGAAACCAATACCACCAACAGCCGTACGAACACAGATGTCATAAAATTAAGTACACAAGTACAAGAGGAAGAAATTGACGACAAGCCAGTTGTGGTAAAAAGAGTGGAACGTGAGCCAGCCAGACCTGAAAAGGTAGAATCCAAACCCGTAACCGTTATTTCTAAACCTAACATAGAACCCTCAGAACCTGTAAGAGCATCCACTAGTTACTCCTCAAATCCTGCCAGTAAGATGCACTATGTTACACAGGGAGAAACGCTTTTTTCAATATCAAAGAAATACAATCTGAGTGTAGGCCAATTACGGAACCTGAACGGAATGTCTACAAGCGACATACTCCAATACGGTCAACAATTAATTGTAAGCGAGGCAGGAAGAGGAACAGAAACAAGGCCTACTACGGTAATTACGAGTTCTAAAAGACCTAACCAAGAGCTTTCCTATCATACAGTACAACGAGGAGAAACATTATATTCACTTTCCAAGCAATACAACACAACGGTGGTTAATATTCAGAAATGGAATAATTTATCTGGAACTGAAATATCTATTGGAGAACAACTCATAGTTTCTCAAGACGGCACTAATAGTACCTCCAATAACTCTCAGAGTGCTAGCACACATACTGTTAGTAAGGGAGAAACCTTATATAGCATTAGCAAAAGATATGACATTACACTGGGCAATTTAAAGTCTATGAATAACCTCTCTGACAATACCATTAGTGTGGGTCAAGTCCTTAGAATTAGATAATATAAATTTCTTCTTAGCATTAGTTCTATTTTGAAATATGGTATTGGTAATTTTACGGCATGATAGTAATAGATGACACCTGTATCAGTGATGATATAAAGGAGAAGCAGTTTATTTGTAACCTCGACAAATGCAAAGGAGCATGCTGTGTAGAAGGAGATTTGGGAGCACCCTTAGAGGAGTCTGAGCTACCCGTTCTTATAGAGTTGTATGAAAAAATAAAACCTTATTTATCCTTAGAGGGTATTCAGGCCATTGAAGAGCAAGGAATTTACATACAAGATGAAGACGGTGATTTCAGTACTACCACTGTAGATGACAAAGAATGTGCATATGCCATTTATGATAAGAAAGGTACTTTAAAGTGTGGCATTGAAGAGGCTTATAACGACAATGCCATTGATTTTAAAAAGCCAATCTCCTGTCACCTCTACCCTATCAGGATTACAAAATACGAAAGCTATCACGCCTTAAACTACGACCAATGGAGCATTTGCAGCGATGCCTGTGAGTTGGGAGAAAAATTAGGTGTACCTGTTTATAAGTTCTTAAAAGAGCCATTAGAAAGGGCCTATGGCGAAGAATGGTATCAAAAGCTCACCAAGGAAATTGAAGGAGAATAAATTTGAAGAAATTTATGACGTTGTAAAACTCATTCCAAAAGGAAAGGTCTCTTCTTATGGTGTAATAGCAGCATACTTAGGTTCAAAAGGTGGAGCAAGAATTGTGGGATGGGCCATGAATGCTATTCATCACCGACCCGATGTTCCTGCCCATCGGGTGGTCAACAGAATCGGTCTTCTTTCAGGGAAAAATGCTTTTGATACGCCCACCACAATGCAACAAAAATTAGAAGCCGAAGGCTTGAAAATTGAAAACGATAAAATTCAAGATTTCGATAGACATTTCTGGAATCCTAACACAGAATTACTCTAATTTTCTTGTGTATTCTTAATTAAAAGGCCTCTCCTTTTAAGAATATTAATTTTAGTTAATATAATATATAAAATCATTGTTTAGTTATTGTACCTTTATGCCAAATTAAATTCTGAATAAATACTTCACCATGGCAACAGGAAAATTAGACGTAATAGATCACAAACTATTAGAGATTCTTCAAACAAACGGAAAAATAACTAATGCACAGCTTTCTAAAGATGTTGGTCTTTCGCCAGCTCCTACTTTAGAGCGAGTAAAGAAATTAGAGCAGTCAGGAATTATAGAAAGTTATCATGCACAAATTAGCAGGGAAAAAGTAGGCTTAGGTGTACTTACATTTGTCCAAGTAACCCTTAAAGGTCATCAAAAAACAATTATAGATTCCTTTGTTGCCAAAATCAACAGCGTTCCCGAAATTATTGAGTGTCATCACGTTACGGGTTCTTGCGATTTCCTTTTAAAAGTTATTGCACAGGATATTAGTAACTATCAAGCACTTATAATGGACACCATAAATGACATTGAAGTGGTTTCAAGTACTCAAACCATGGTTATTCTGCAAACCATTAAGAATAGCAAGGTATTGCCAATTCCTTAGCCCTTTCTTTTTTTCTTTTTGGCTTCAGTAATTTTCTTTTTCAAAGTCTTAATCCGCTCTCTTGCAGTATTGTATGAAGCGGATTTTTTCTGTTTTGCATCTATAATTAATTTATACTTTCTAGCCGCTGTTAAAAAATCACCTTCATCCATGGCAAAATCACCCAAAGCCAATTGCGATCCTAAATAATAACCAGACTCTTCGGAGTCATTACTTTCTGCAAACTCGGTACATTTTTGATAATAAAACTTAGCCGTACCTATATCTTTATTATAGTTATGATTGATATAGCCTAAAATATATGCGGCATATCTGCCTTCATTAGCCCCATAACCATATTTTTCCGCAGCTATATTGTCTAGTAATTCTTTGGCAAACACTTCTGCCTCATTCATTCTACCTAAGACAAAACTACTTCTTGCAGCATATCTGTGAAAAAAGGAATTATTTGGGTATAAAGCGTGCATCATGTTTGACATCTGCCTGGCTTTATTGTGCTGGTTTTCCATAGCATAAATTTGAACCAAGAAATACCTAGCCTCCATTCTGGTATAGAAGGCATTTGAACTCACATTTTCAAGCTGAGCAATACCCAAATTCTTATCCCCTTTTCTGAAAAAAGTCAAAAGAGGTTTTAAAGATTTATAATTCTCATTAATCCACTTAGAATAAAAATTATAAAGTCCATCTCCAAAAATTAATTCGGGGTTAATATTATCATCTCCCCTACTGAGCTCCAAATATTTTAAAGACTGTTTTCCAGCCCACGCTGCTTTGAGCCAATTTTCTCTTTCGGCATATATCCTACCTTTAAAAGCGTATGAAGCCGCCATGAAGAAAGCGGCCTCTTTATTGTTTTTATCATCATCTAAAAGGTCGTCTGCCAGGTCGATGCTCTTATCCATATAATTATGAATAACGTCATCGTATTTTTTTATACCTGTATCTGGGACTATCCTCCACCAATAATTTAATCCTAGCAGAAAATGTCCAATAGGATGGTGCGGGTATTTCACCAAAAGCCATTTAAATTCCCTTTCAGACTCATAGAAATTAAAGTTATACATGTTATCTATGGCCGCCGTGGTCTCAATTTGAATACCTCTATCGGTAAGAAGTTTTGCAGGCTTTTCCTTCTCTTTCTCAAAAATATCGAAAAGCTGACTGTAACCATCAAAACTAATGATGGTTAATAGAACAAGCAGTTTTAAAAAAATCTTCATAAAATTTGACTCAACGAATCTATTTCAAATATGCGGTTATAAGCGAGAAATAAGTATTTTTTTCCTTTCTTGGCTTCATATATCAATTCATACTAATGAGAACGATAAAAGACAGGCAGTTTGTACCTTTAATTCCAAAAGATGTTTTACAAAACAAAATCAAAGAATTAGCCAAGCGTTTAGAGCATGATTACGCCGACAAAAATCCGATTTTTGTGGGAGTTTTAAACGGGTCATTCATGTTTCTTTCTGAACTTTTCAAAGAAATTAAAATGCCCTGTCAGGTTAGCTTCGTAAAAGTTCAATCTTATGAAGAGATGAACTCTACTGGCCATGTGAAAGAACTTATTGGTTTGAGTGAAAACATTGAAGGCAGGCATGTCGTGATTGTTGAAGATATTATTGATACAGGGAAAACAATGACAGAAATTCTCCCTTCTTTTTACAAGCAAAATCCTGCATCTGTTACAATTTTAACACTTCTTCATAAGAAAGAGGCGACCCAATTTGACCTAAAAATTGACTATGTCGGTTTTGAAGTTGAAAACAAATTTGTCATTGGTTTCGGACTGGATTACGACGGCTTCGGAAGAAATATTGATGAAATAATGATATTGGCGGAGTAGTTAATTCACTTCGCCGTACTTAAGAATGTTAAATCGTATTAAGTCACCAATTTGAAAGTTCTGCATTGAAAAGGCTTTAAGAATCCTAGATTCTATGTCAATTATAATTTCTTTAAAAATACCGCGATCTATAACTGTTTTAACCCTCCCTTCAAACGCCCCCTCCGCAACAATTTCAATCGCCTCTGGCCTGACTAATACCCTTCTCTTTTTAGCGTCAATTTTAAATAATTGCGAAGCCTCGTCTTGGGAAAACAAAGTAAAATCTCCCGTGATAGATGCCTCATAAACTGACTTTGGCTTGTTATAAACCACTAATGGCTTCGTCTGCTGTGTAATTTTTCCTTTTTTTAGAATAGCCAATTCGTCAGCCGTTCCAAAAACGTCGGAAATGTCGTGAGTAACAAAAATACAAGCCATATCTTCTTCCGCTACGAGCTGCTTAACCTCTTCTTTTAGTGTACTCTTATTTCTATAATCCAAGTTACTAAAGGGTTCGTCTAGCAACAATAAAGAAGGCTCATCTGCCAGTGCTCTAGCGATGGCGGTTCGTTGCTGCTCGCCTTCAGAAGAATGTCTCGGCAGTTGATGCTCAGCTTTTTTTAGTCCGGTAACTTTTAGGAGCTTTTCTACCCTTTGATTTTTATACTCATCATTAAAAAATCGGAGTTCGTATTCTATATTTTCTCTTAAAGAAATATTAGGAAAGAGTGGATTATCTTGGCGAACTATTTTGATCTTAGGATGTCCCGCAATGAGTTTTTCTGATGGCGGTACTATCCTCTCTGCACCAATGCTAAGTGACCCTGAATCTGGTTCAAGTAAACCTGCAATTAATTTTAAAATAGTAGATTTCCCAGAACCGCTTTGGCCCAAAAGAGCCAAAATTCTATGCTTTTCTAAGGAAATAGATACATTCCTTACGATGGTTTTGTCTTCGATACTGAAATTTAGATTCCGTACCTCAAGTACTTTTGTCAAATGCTAACTTAAATAATTTCGGTAATAATAAGCAATTCCAATTTTGAAGTCTTAAGTTTAAAGCAAAATATTAAAAAAAAGACTGCCCTCCTCCTTTCATATGTTAGAACAATACAGCGAACAAACTAAATGTTTGGTAGCACTAGATTCCATAATTTTCGGTTTCGACGGCTCTAAACTCAAGTTGTTATTAGTAAAAAGAGGAATTGAAGACAGTAAAAACATATGGTCACTTATGGGAGGCTGGCTTAAACCTAACGAAGGTTTAGATAAAGCCGCTTCTAGAATTTTAGAGGATCTGACAGGATTAAAAAACATCTATCTAGAGCAAGTAAGCACTTTTGGTTTACCAGATAGAGACCCTGTAGAAAGAACGGTTTCGGTTACCTACTTTGCCCTCATAAATGTGGATGACTACGAACGCTTCGATTCTAAAGATCATCAGGCACAATGGTTTGATTTTGATGAACTGCCCGAATTACTTTTTGACCATGGTCTAATGGTAGAAAACGCTATTCAAAGACTAAGAAATAAGGCTGCATTTCATCCTTTAGGATTTGAATTACTTCCCGAGAAATTTACGTTGCCGCAGCTTTTGACTTTATATGAGGCTATATTTGATTCTGCTTTTGATAAAAGAAATTTCAGTAGAAAAATTCTATCCAGTGGATGGCTAACGAAGTTAGATGAGAAACAAAAAGGATTTTCTAAGAAAGGAGCCTTTTTATACAAATTGAATACACAGGCTTCTAGCAAAGCTGCGAGTTCAAACTTGTATTTCGTCCCTAATATAGATTCTTTACTTTAAACTTTTGATATTCTTAAGTTGTACTGGAATAGAAACTGTAGGCTCGTGACCGTGAAAAGATGTCTCTGGTACATTAATCTATAGTACATCCATAGCGAGGCATAACCGTACCTTAAAGCTCTTATCACCCCCATGCTTTACAAACATCCACTTGACAGCTATAACTTGCAATTTGGGTCAGTTATGTTATCGTGGTTGTGGCCTTGCTTCAGTATGTCATTTAGGTATTGGTGATTATAACAACCGCTGTGCTAACCAATCACTCTCCTGAATCAATATCCGTACTTATGACCGACTAACTTATCCTAATAGGTACCATAATCCACTTTACCTAGCGTTACCACCATTAAGGCATCATAAACCACACTCAGGCCTTATAGGCTGCCGGAAAAATATTCTATCCTAAAATGCAGATGAACTGCTCTATGGTCTTGAGAATCTGCCGCATCAATATATGCCATTTAATATTTAGCATATCGGTTAAGTGTCGATTCAAATATTGTCATTTTCATGGCAGCACGAAAGCAAAAAAAACATGCTACCAAATGAATTCGGAAAAAGCCAAGCTTGAAAATGCGGGATAAAACAAAAAAATGCCTGCTTGCAATACACAAACAGGCACTTTTAGAAATGCAAAATAACTTATAGTCTATTGATATTCGTCACCATTAAAGGCTCATTAATATCAATTCTCATCTATTTAGTGACGATTCGAAGCTTTAAAAAATCGAGCTTCTCGGCATCCGAAATCGCATCAATTTTGATTGGATTTATCCCCTTTTGTTGCAATAATTTCTTAAGATGAAAGGCTCTTTTTATTCCCGTTTGAGAATTTCCTTTCGAATCCCCACCCTTGATTTGAATTTGAAATCTAGGATTGCTTTTGAACAGATTTGCTAAACTATCTATAATAGGATTTGAGCTATCCAAAAAGTCCACAGAACCCTCTGCAAAACTAAATGATTCCACTTTGACTTCATTATTTTGAGGAAGCACACCACCGCCAACCAGCTCTTTAATGGCTAACCACCCTGGGTCTCCTACTATTACCGTATCAGCTGAATTGCTTAAGCTATCCGGACTAATTGCAAGCTCGTCATTTAACTCTATTACAGAAGACTCGTTTGGTACATCTGAACCAAATATTTCTTCTCGTGAGTCATACAGCAGATATCCTAACACACCTACTAAAATTAGCACTCCAATAATTAGAATCGTTTTTTTAGAAAAAAAGCTGTCCTCTTCATCATAACTAACCTCCTCATTATAAGAAGATTCGCTTATAACAATTCCTGCTTCTTCCAATGCTTCTTGCTGCTCTTTTTTCTTAGCAAAATGCATTTTCATATTTCTCAAATCATGCATGCCAAGAGCAGGTATCATCTTTTCCACCAAATTTTCTGGAGCTTTGGCAAATAGCGGGTCTCTATGCTCTTTCAGATAATTCATAAGGTCTTCTTTACTAGTACCTTCGTCTAACTTTTCAGCTAAAAAGCTAATCATCAAGGCATTAATAAAAGAAGCATATTTGGTTGTTTCTTGTTTGCTAGTTCCACTATGAGCAGTGACTAGATTAAGCAGCTGACTTTTGAAAGAAGGAAATATTTGACTCATATTCCTTTCTCCTACTTCAATAAAACCTGCTAAACTTTTAGTCGAGTCAAAACCCTTTTTGAGGTCAAAACCCGCCAAGTCCTTTTCATGTATTTTTTTAATTTGGTTTACCAACATGCTCGTGCTCATGTCGCTATTTGCTCGCCTAATAAGGCCAGCTAAAAGAGTATAGAAAATAGCATAAATTGCCCCTTTAGTATCGCCTAAATTTCTCTCCCCCAAATTTTTCAAGCTTTCTATCAATTCATCCGTTATGCTTTCATCAAATTTTTGGAACAATGTCATCTTCTCTGTGCTTTTTTGGTATTCAAATTCAAGTATTAGATTGCAAAAAAACAAAAAAAAGAGGTATTTGCAGTTAATTGGAATCAATAAATTCAACCCTAACAGATAATAATATATGCCTGTAGATAAAAAAAGCAAATTAAGAAGTCAAGAATGGTTCGGTAAAGAAGGCAAAGATGGTTTCATATATCGCAGTTGGATAAAAAATCAAGGGTACCCCGCACATCAGTTTAAAGGAAAACCTGTTATAGGCATTTGCAATACTTGGTCGGAGGCCACTCCTTGCAATGGTCATTTTAGAGAATTAGCTCAATTTGTCAAAAACGGGGTCTATGAAGCCGGCGGATTCCCACTAGAGTTCCCCGTAATGTCTTTGGGAGAAACCATTATGAGGCCAACGGCCATGCTTTACAGAAACTTAGCTTCCATGACTGTGGAAGAAAGTATCAGAGCAAACCCTTTTGATGCTGTGGTTCTTTTAACAGGTTGTGATAAGACCACCCCCTCTTTGGTTATGGGTGCAGCCAGTGTAGACATACCTTCCATAGTTCTTTCTGGAGGACCCATGCTTAATGGAAAATTTCGAGGCAAAGACTTAGGCTCTGGAACGGATGTGTGGAAATTTGACGCCGATGTTAAAGCTGGCAAAATGACCTTAGATGAAATGGAGGAAGCTGAAGCCTGTATGAGCAGAAGTATTGGGCACTGTAACACTATGGGAACGGCATCTACGATGGCCACTATGGTGGAAGCCTTAGGCTTAACTCTACCAGGTGTTTCTTCTATCCCTGCAGCCGACTCAAGAAAGAAAATGATGGCTCATATGACCGGTATTAGAGCTGTGGAAATGGTGAAAGAAGAATTGACTATTTCAAAAATTCTAACAAGACCTGCCTTTTTAAATGCTATTAAAGTAAACTCCGCAGTAGGTGGTTCCACCAATTTTGTGCTGCATTTATTGGCCATTGCCAAAAGAATGGAGGTTGAGCTTACGCTAGAAGATTTTGATATACACGGTTCTAAAATCCCATTTTTACTTAATCTTATGCCTTCTGGTAAGTATCTCATGGAAGATTACTATTACGCAGGCGGAATTCAAGTTATTCTAAAGGAACTTGAAAATCATTTAAGTGAGGAGGCCATTACTGTCAATGGTAAAACGCTTATAGAAAATTCTCAAAAAGCTAGAAACTGGAATACAGACGTGATCAGACCCATTACTGACCCAATCCTTAAAGAAGGCGGTATTACCGTGGTAAAAGGGAATTTATGTACGGAGGGAGCAGTTATAAAAGTATCTGCCGCCACACCATCTCTTTTAAAGCACAAAGGTAGGGCCGTAGTTTTTGAAACCATAGAAGATTACCATGCCAGAATAGACAACCCTGATTTAGATATTGACGAAACCTGTATCATGGTTTTGAAAAATGTTGGACCAAAAGGTTATCCTGGTATGCCAGAAGTTGGAAACATGACTCTTCCGAAGAAAATCATTCAAAAAGGAATCACCGATATGGTAAGAATATCTGATGGGAGAATGAGCGGCACAGCTTTTGGAACAGTTTTCCTTCATGCTTCTCCGGAATCAGCTTTAGGAAGCCCTTTAGCATTGGTTGAAAATGGCGACATTATAGAATGTGACGTGCATGCCAAAACCATTCACCTTCATGTTTCTGATGAGGAACTAGCTGAAAGAAAGAAGAAATGGGAGCCTATTGACTTAGGATTTAACAGAGGTTATATAAAATTATATATCGACACCGTAAATCAAGCCCATGAAGGTGCAGACATGGATTTCTTGATTGGAAAATCTGGTAGTATCGTAAACAGGGAATCTCATTAAGTTTGCGTTTATATATTTGGGTAAACAAAAGAAACTCGCTACTTTTAAGGGTATTAGCCTAGCCAAACCCTTAAAAGTACTTGTCTTACATGAATTTTCGCACCGAAATCGAACTTTCGGAATTCCCTTTCAAAATTGAGCGGAATTCCAAGATATTGACCATCGGGTCATGTTTTTCCGACAATATTGGAAATTATTTATCTGACAATAAAATAGATTGTTTACACAATCCCTACGGTGTTGTGTTTAATCCAGTTTCCATTTTCAGGCTGCTCACCCATAGTATTAATCAATATCCAGTAAGAACAAATTATTTCACTCAAAATGAGGGTCTTTGGTATCATTATGATTTCCATTCAAGGCTCTCTAATGAGAATAAAAGTGATTTGGAGAATGAGTTAAACATCTTACACCAAAAAGTAAGAAATTTTCTAAAAAAGGCTGACTATCTGTTTATTACGCTAGGGACAGCTTATGCTTATCGATTAAAACAGAACTCCTACATTGTTTCAAATTGTCATAAAAAAGAGTCTAGTCTTTTCCATAAGGAAATGCTTACCAATAAAGAAATTGGCATTAGATTCACTCAGTTTTATGAAAAAATAAAGCTCATTAACCCAAAAATAAAAATCATTTTTACGGTTAGTCCAGTTAGACATACCAAAGACACCTTACAAGGCAACAACCTCAGCAAAAGTATTTTAAGGCTAGCATCCCATTATTTTACACAAGACTTTAAGGATATCTATTATTTCCCTGCTTACGAAATTCTTCTAGACGACCTTAGGGATTATAGATATTATGCGGACGACATGATTCATGTCAACAGCACGGGTCAGCAGTATGTCATTGAACACTTTAGAAAAACCGCCTTTTCTCAAAAACTCAATGAATTTATCGACAACTGGAGTAAGGTTCAAAGTCAATTAAATCACAAGCCCTTTCACTCTGACTCAGAGGCACACCAAACCTTTTTGAAAAAGCTCATGATTCGCTTAGAAGAATTGAGTCATTCTGTCGATGTAGAACAAGAAATGGAAATAGTGAAGGCTCAGCTTATTTAATCTTACCACATTTTCTAATTTTGCAAAACTTTCCGCCCTACAAGTCTGTTGGGTAGTTAGGTCGTTTTCAAACAAAAAAAGTATTTGTGATTAACCAAGAAAGTGTTTTAGCTGCTCTTAGCAATGTCGAAGAACCGGATCTTAAAAAAGATCTAGTTACCCTCAATATGATTAAAGATGTTGAGGTTAATGGTTCCAATATAAAATTTACGGTTGTTTTAACTACTCCGGCTTGTCCTTTAAAAGAGGTTATTCGTCAGAGATGTATGGATGCCCTTCATAAAGATTTGGGCGAAGATATACAGGTAGAAATCACGATGACCGCAGAGGTTACATCCATAAGAAATAGTTCTCCGCAGCTGCCAGGTGTTAAAAACATTATCGCCATTTCTTCAGGAAAGGGAGGAGTAGGAAAATCTACTGTAACGGCTAATTTGGCTATTGCCCTTAAAAACTCGGGGGCTTCTGTTGGAATTATAGATGCCGACATTTTTGGACCTTCTATCCCTCTGATGTTTGGGGCAGAAGATATTCAGCCACTTATTTCTCAAAAAGATGGCAAAAACATGATTCACCCTGTGAATCAGTATGGCATTAAGATGATCTCTATTGGCTTTTTAACCCCTAAAGATAACGCTGTAGTTTGGCGTGGCCCAATGGCAAGTCAAGCTCTAAGACAATTTTTGGGAGATGTAGACTGGGGTGATTTAGATTATTTGTTGATTGACCTTCCTCCAGGAACCAGCGATATACACTTATCTTTGGTACAAACGGTGCCTGTCACTGGAGCGGTAGTGGTTACCACTCCCCAGAAAGTTGCTTTGGCAGATGCCACCAAAGGTTTGGCTATGTTTCAGCAGCCACAAATCAATGTGCCTATTTTAGGTGTAATTGAAAACATGGCCTACTTTACACCACTAGAGTTGCCAGATAATAAGTATTACATTTTTGGACAAGATGGTGGAAAAAATCTTGCAGAGAAGTTTGGTGTACCTTTATTAGGAAAAATACCTATTGTTCAAGGTATTAGAGAAGGAGGAGATGAAGGAAGACCCGTAATGATGGATGAAAATAATCCAGGAGCTGCCGCTTTTAAAGAAGCAGCAGAAGCACTGGCTCAGCAGTTGGCTATTAGAAATGCTTCTAAGCCCGCTACAGAAAGAGTTCAGATGGCGTAAAGTGTGGAATGTAGATTAGGATATTCTTCACTTGTGAAGTATTTTTGTACAAATAATAGTTTCAGAAAATGAGTTCTTTAAAAGAGCGTGTAGAGAAGGCTTTAGATTCTGTTAGACCTTATTTAGAGGCTGATGGCGGGAATGTAAATGTCGTAGAAATTACCGAAGATGGCACTGTAAAACTAGAGCTTCTAGGAGCTTGTGGTACTTGTCCTATGTCTACCATGACATTTAAGGCAGGTCTTGAGGAAGCCATTTTAAAATCGGTGCCAGAAATAAAAAAAGTAGTTGCCCTTAACCTCACTCCAGCAGGATAAGAAATTATAAAGCATTTTATTTAAGCTACTTGCCGAGGTAAGTAGCTTTTTTATTTAAATTGCATAACAAACGTGTATCCTTTATAAACTTTACGTCCAATGACTACTAAACTAAAAGTTGGCATTTTTTTCGGAGGGCCTTCCAGAGAAAGAGAAATTTCATTTAAAGGTGGTAGAACAGCCTTTCAGCACCTTGACAAAAGTCATTATGAGCCTATCCTCATTTTTGTTGACAGCATTGGAAATTTCATTGAAATAAACCCAGAATATATTTATTCAGATGCCATTAAAGATTTTTATCCTTCAAAAAATCTTAATCACGGCTTCAGAGTATATATTGAGTCTCTGGGTGATTTAAATGAAACCCAACTTTACAAACTAATTTATAAAATAGGGAAGCAAATTAAAGTGGAGAAACTCTCCGAAAAAATAGACATAGCTTTCCCTGTCATGCACGGCCCTTATGCAGAAGACGGAAACATACAAGGTTTGTTTGAGTGGTATGGTATCCCTTATGTTGGCCCAAGTATTTTGGGTTCTGCCATAGGTATCAATAAGCCCTATCAAAATGCACTATTGTCCAAATCAAATGGGCAGCAAAAGAAAACCAGAGTTATTAGCAAAAAAGAGTGGGATACTACAGACCGTTCTGCCTTATTTAGTGAGCTTACTAAAACATTAGGCTTCCCTTTAGTGATTAAAGCTCCTCACCAAGGTTCATCTATTGGCGTAGGTATTGTGAAGAAGAGAAGCATGGAAGACTTCTCAAAAAAAATGAACCAATGCTTTTTTGATACCATCATAGCTCAGAAAGATTGGATAAAATTAAGTACCAGACAGAAAAAGAATATTTTAGAGAAAATGCTTAATCTGGGAGAAGGAATAGGATTCCCAGTCATTATTAATGGGGAAGAGAAAGCACATCCATCAGATTTAATGAAAGCATTAAACGAGTTTCTTAAAGACAATGAAGAGGTCATTCTTAGTTCTTCCAATTCGGAGGATTATGTTTTAATAGAAGAGTTTATAGTGGGGAAAGAATTTTCTATGGGCATCATCCAAGATGAGGATTTCAACACTTTTGCTCTTCCTCCTACAGAAATCTATGGAGATATTGAAAGCTTCGACTTTAAGTCGAAATATCAATCTTCTGTTACCAAAAAGCGAATTCCGATTGACACCCATTTTGAGAATCTTCATAAAATAGAAACACAAGGTATAAAGGCCTTTGAAGACTTGGCCCAAAATGTGGTTTGTAGAATAGATGGATTCTTAACTGAAGACGATAAGGTCATTTTCCATGATCCAAACACGCTTCCAGGAATGTCTCCGAGTAGCCTTATATTCAAACAAATGGCAGAAATAGGTATCAATATTAGCCAATCCATAAATTACCTCATTCGGCAGTCCATTGTTCAAAGAATAAGAGAAGGAAAAAGAACACATAAATACAGAAACTTACTCGCAGAAATTGACAAGAGTATGGCTACCGCCAAAACCTTGAGCAAGAAGAAAATTGCGATAGTTTTCGGAGAAAATGAAGACGAATACATTTCTGCTCAGCAAAAATATAATGAACTAGGAGCTTCTGAGGAAATGGAACCTACCTGTATTTGCTCAGCAAAAAACGGCAATTACTATTTAATACCTATCACTTTGATGTTTAAAGCTAACATTGAGGAGTTTGGACAGGCTATTGGTGCTCCTAAACATCCATTTGTTCAGTCGCTTATTGATAAAACAGAAGGCATTAGAAAACTATACGCAGGCAATGTAAACTTCACAGTTAAGAAGATTAACGAGGCGGAATTGCAGTCATCATTTGACCAAATATTTTCAACAGCAAGCGAAGAAGTGGCCTAAAATGGCAAAAAAGAAAAAATTCTATGTAGTTTGGGAAGGAAGGCAAGCCGGAATCTTTTCTTCATGGGATGCCTGTAAAAAACAAATAGATGGCTTTACCGGAGCTAAATACAAATCCTTTGAATCTGAAAAGGAAGCTCAAGACGCATTTTCTAAAAACTATTACCAAGTAGTATCTAAAGGAGGAGGCTCAAAAAAGGCTGCTATTAACCCCAATGCCGCACCTCCAATTAAGGAAAGTATCGTGGTTGACGCTGCATGGAATACCAGAAGTGGCGACATGGAGTACCAGGGCTTTGATTTCAGAAATGGTAAACTACTTTTCAAAAAAGGACCGTATAGCGACGGCACCAATAATATTGGCGAATTTCTCGCAATAGTTCATGCTTTGGCTTTACTAAAAAAGCATGACATCAACATGCCTATTTACTCAGATTCTAGAACGGCCATGGCTTGGGTAAAAAAGAAAAAGGCCAATACCAAAATAGAGTGGACCAAAAATAACGCAGAACTTAAAGAACTTACCATCAGGGCAGAAGAATGGCTTCAAGCCAATACTTACGCAAACCCAATCTTAAAATGGGAAACCAAAAGCTGGGGTGAAAACCCCGCCGACTTTGGAAGAAAGTAATGTTTAAATTTAAACAGTTTACGGTAGAGCAAGACAAATGTGGCATGAAGGTATGCATAGATAGCTGCATTTTAGGAGCCAGTGTCATGCTTAAAGAAGAGAAAACAGCCTTGGATATTGGCACAGGTACCGGCCTTTTGAGTCTCATGCTAGCTCAAAAATCTCCTTTACTAAAGATTGATGCTGTAGAAATCGACGAAAGTGCCTATTTACAAGCAAAGGAAAATTTCGTCAATAGTCCATTTGATTCTAGAATAACTATTTATCACTCCGATATAAAAGAGTTTGAAAGTGGCATGTATGACCTCATCATTGTCAATCCGCCATTCTATAAAAATGGACTCAACTCTCCTGATTCCCAAAAAAACCTGGCAAAACATCAACAAACATTACTTTTAGAAGATTTAGCTTTGGAAATTTCTAAGAGACTAAAGCCAGAAGGTAAAGTCCTAGTGTTATTACCTTCTCTAGAGATGAGACAAATGGAAAGCTTCATGCTGGCTCAGGATTTAAAGCCTTCTAAAAAGCTACATATCAGACATCAGAAGGGACAAAAGGTCTTCCGGGAAGTAGTAACTTTTTCCTTTAAAACCGCCACTTTAGATCTGGCAGAAATCCATATTAAAGATGACAATAATGTTACCTATTCAAATGATTTTCAAGCGTTGATGAAAGATTACTACATTATTTTTTAAATTTGTTTACCAAATAAATGCTTTCCTGACATGTCAAACCCACAAATCAGCGTGCTGATTCCACTTTTAAATGAAGAGGAGTCTCTACCTGAACTTCATGATTGGATAGACCGAACGCTCCAAAACGCTGGTCTTTCTTATGAAATTTACTTCATTGACGATGGGAGTACCGATGACTCTTGGCGGGTTATTCAAGAGCTTAATAGTAGAAATGATAAAGTACATGGTATAAAATTTACCAGAAACTATGGCAAAACCGCCGCTTTAGACACGGGTTTTAAAGCTGTTTCGGGTGATGTTATCATCACCATGGATGCAGATTTGCAGGATAATCCTGAAGAAATACCTGAGCTCTATAAGAAAATTACGGAAGAGAAATACGACCTGGTGTCTGGCTGGAAAAAGAAACGCCATGACCCTATTCTTTCTAAAAATTTACCCAGTAAAATATTTAACTGGGCGGCCAGAAGAATCTCTGGTGTAAAGCTGAACGATTTCAACTGTGGACTAAAAGCTTATGACCGCAGAGTGGTTAAAAACATCAAAATCTATGGTGAAATGCACCGTTATATTCCTGTCATAGCCAAATGGAACGGTTTCGGAAAAATAGGAGAGCAAGTAGTTAAACATCAAGCAAGAAAATATGGCACCACCAAATTTGGCATTGATAGGTTTATTAATGGATTTTTAGATCTCATTAGCATTACTTTTGTCAATAAATTTGGTCGCAGACCCATGCACTTTTTTGGGGCGTTTGGTGTGTTTGGCTTTCTTTTAGGTTCTATTATTACGTTTTCCTTAATCTTTGAAAAACTCTATTATCTGTGGAAGGGACTTCCTTACAGAAACGTAACAGATAATCCCCTATTCTTTCTAGCCTTAGTGGCTATTATCATTGGTACGCAGTTCTTTCTAGCTGGTTTTCTTGGTGAACTATTTGTGAAACAAAACATCAACAAGAATGAGTACATCATTGAAGAAAAAATATAATAGACCTTTTCTATTTGGATTTTCCTTCGCGATGGCTTTGATGGCATTAGGCTCTTGCCAAGTAAAAGATCCCGAAATCCCTGAAGATTTATATGGCCGATGGAGGATAGAGAAAATTGACGCCTACCTAAAAGAGTCCTCCGCTCCCGCCCTTGCCAAAACACAAGATTACGCCGGAAAAGAACTCTACTTTGAATTTCTAAAGGATGGAAGGTTTGCGACAAATACCGATTTAGGCTTGAACATTATCCTCTTAGAAAGTGCTAATCCTATTTTGGGTAACTTTGACTTCTCTGAATCCGGAAATAAGGATATGATTAAACTTACATTTGATGACCGACAATATGATGCAACCGTCGAATTAAACTTTGAGGTGATTAATATCTCAACGGATAGCCCTTCGTTCCTGATGGATACGGTAAACTATGTTACCAGTTTAAGAAACTCTGGAAATAACATGAACGACATATTCAGAAGCAACCTTTATGATTTTAGTTACAGAATAAACGAGGCACGATTTTCGTGGACTTTTACAAAAATTTAAAATTATCTAACAGCATGAATAAAGTATTGAAACAGTTGGGTTTGCTTTTTATGGCATCTCTACTTTTTATCTCCTGTAGCAAAGACGATTCTGAAGAAGTAAAACCTGCAGAAATAAGCGGAAAATGGAATATTTCTAGTGCAGAATCTAATTTTGAAACCAAATCAAACGAAAACACAAATAGCACTTTTGATTTTAGTAAGGATAATCTATTCATAGAATTCAATGCAGACGGAACATACGCATCAAATGCGGAATTTGGAATTGGTGAGCTTGGTTTAAACCCTAAAGGAACAGTGTCTAATACCTATGTTTACAACAACGGAAGGTTAGAATTAAAACTTCTAGAGTCTTCTTTAAAAAAGGAAGTAATCCTATATTTCCGTACAGAGGATAGCTCAAATAGTCTAATTCTTAATTCAGATATAAACGACCTTTTGGATGCTTATAATGATCAGTCAGGTTCATTTGACCTCATTACAGGTTTGATCATTGATGCGACGATTAAAAACTATGCAAGACTTGATTTCAAAGTAACGCTTACGAAATAAGAACATTTCCTAAAATAGACTAAAAAGCCCCTTCTATGGGCTTTTTTAGTATCCATACCACTTGTCCCACCATTTTTGAAGGTTACGTCTGATATCATTTTCTCGTGGGTTATTACCTGGTTCATAGAGTTTTTGACCTTTAAGGTCATCCGGCATAAAATTCTGTTGAGCAAAACTCCCTTCATAATTGTGAGAATATTTATAAGATTTCCCATAACCAATTTCTTTCATTAGCTTGGTAGGTGCATTTCTGAGGTCAATAGGCACAGGCAAGTGTGAGGTTCGTTCTGCCAACGCCATAGCCGCATCTATAGCCATATAGGAAGCATTAGACTTGGCAGATGTAGCCAGATAAACCACTGTTTGAGAAAGGATAATTCTGCCCTCTGGGTAACCGATTTTCTTCACTGCATCCATACAGGTATTGGCCATAATAACCGCTGTAGGATTAGCATTGCCAATATCCTCCGAAGCTAAAATGAGCATTCTTCTGGCAATAAAGTTGGGGTCTTCCCCTGCTACCAGCATCCTTGCCAACCAGTATAAAGCAGCATTTGGGTCAGAACCTCGCATAGATTTAATGAAAGCCGAAATAATGTCGTAATGCTGCTCGCCAGATTTATCATATCGAGCCATGTTTTTCTGGACGACCTCCTCAACCAAAACATCATTGATAAGCACTTCCGTGTTCCCAAACTGAGAATTGACTACCATTTCTAGCAAATTCAGTAGCTTTCTACCATCGCCTCCAGAAATCCTAAAAAGTGAGTCCGTAGTCTCTACTTTGATATTTTTCTCCCTTAAATGAGCATCTTCTTTAAGAGCCCTTTCCAATATAGCGTTCAGTTCCTTTTGACCAAAGGCTTCTAAAACATATACCTGACACCTCGAAAGTAAGGCTGAATTTACTTCAAAAGAAGGATTCTCTGTCGTGGCTCCTATCAGTGTTACTTTTCCCTTTTCTACGGCACCTAAAAGCGTGTCTTGCTGAGACTTATTAAATCTATGAATCTCGTCAATAAACAAAATGGGTGGAAACAAGCCGGAAGGCTTTTTGAGAATCTCACGTAAATCTTTTACACCAGAACTAATGGCAGAAAGTGAATAAAACTGTCTTTTAGTAAGTTCTGCCAACATTAAAGAAAGTGTAGTTTTACCCACACCAGGAGGGCCCCATAAAATCATAGAAGGCACTAAATTAGCCTCTAAAGATTTCCTTAAGGGTTTTCCTTTTCCGAGAATGTGTTCCTGACCTATATATTCGTCAAGGTTTTTGGGGCGAAGCCTCTCGGCCAATGGCATGTTCTGCATCCTGTAAAATTGGTGGCTTTATTTTCAAAATGAAAACAGCAGGCTTCCAATTTTCAAAAATGCTAGAAAAATAGGCAAACTGCCTTCTTCAAATATTCCTTATATTTAGTCTATCAATACCTATTTACCGCTATGGAAATCTCAAATAAAAAGACCTTTCTAGATTATTTATACCACTGGGAAAAAGAAAAACCCAATGAAATTTACCTTAGGCAACCCACTGGCGACACCTACAGAGATATCACATGGGCTCAGGCTGCCGATCAAGTGAGAAGGATGGCCAACTTCTTAAAAGCTCAAAAGCTACCCCCTAAAAGTAATATAGGTTTAGTTTCTAAAAACTGTGCAGAATGGATTTTGGCCGATTTGGCCATTATGATGTCAGATAACATTTCTGTTCCGTTTTACCCAACGCTTCTTGGAGACCAGATAAACCAAGTTTTAGTCCATAGCGAATGTAAACTTCTATTTGTCGGAAAACTGGATCGCTGGCCAGAAATGAAACTTGGTATTCCTGATGAGCTTACTTGTGTCTCTTTCCCCGGATACAATCCAGATATAGAACATCTACAGTGGAATCAAATTCTGAAAGAAAATGACAGACTAGAAGTTAATTTCTATCCTGATTTAGCTTCCATTTTTACCATTATTTATACTTCAGGCACAACGGGCAATCCAAAAGGCGTCATGTTGAAATATAAAGCGATGGCCGAAGGCATTTATAATACCCGTCATTTGACCCATTTGAACTATAAAAACATCCGCTTCTTTTCTTATTTACCTCTTTCTCATATTGCCGAAAGAAATGTGGTAGAGGCTGGAGGGCTCTACTCTGGAGGTACAGTATATTTTGCAGAGAATCTCGACACTTTTGCGGAAAATTTAAGAAATGCATCTCCTACACATTTTTTGGCGGTGCCTAGAATTTGGACCAAATTTCAGTTGGGCATATTGGCTAAAATGCCTCAAAAGAGACTCAATTTGTTGCTCAACATTCCGGTCATTAAGGATTTGGTCAAAAGGAAAATCAAGAAAGGTTTGGGCTTATCGGAAGCCATATTTGTATTAACGGGGGCCGCACCAATGCCCATATCCCTTATAAAATGGTTTCGAAGAGTGGACATTCATATTCAAGAGGTATATGGTATGACAGAGAATTTAGGTGCCGTAAGTATGATGCCTCTTGACCATATGAAAGACGGAACCGTAGGTAAAGTATTTCCGGGTATGGAAGTAAAAATAGACCCAGAAAACGGAGAAATATTAACGCGTTCTGCTTGGATTATGAACGCATACTATAAAGAACCTGAAATTACCGCCAAAACTATAGACCCAGAAGGCTGGATTCATACAGGAGATGTGGGAGAATTGGATCAAGACAACTTTCTAAAAATAACAGGGAGAGTCAAAGAAATGTACAAAACCTCCAAAGGGGAATATGTGGCTCCTGCTCAAATAGAATTTGGCTTTGCAGATAATGAACTCATCGAGCAGGTGTGTGTGGTAGGTCAACTCCTGCCTCAACCTATCGCTTTAGTTATTTTATCAGAAATGGGTTTAAAGGCTAACAAAAAGTCTGTTAACGAGGTACTGGCTCAAAACTTGGAAGAGCTAAATCCCAAACTAAAATCATACGAAAAGATTAAACGGATAGTTGTTTTGAAAGAGCCTTGGGATGAAGCAAACAACTGTCTTACACCGACCTTTAAAATCAAAAGAATAAGTATAGAGAAAAAATTCGAATCCCGATTTCAAGAATGGTACGATCAAAAAGAGACCGTGGTATGGGAATAAAGTGTCGTAAACACACATATCCCGTCTCATTCCTTATTTTTGTGTTATTATTTCGACAACCATTACCTATGATCTTAAAATGAGAAAAATATTTTTGTCATCGTTATGTTTCTTCATGACGATTTCGCTCAGTTTTGCACAAAATCCCAAAGTGCTTGTTTTTTCAAAAACCGCTGGATATAGGCACAGTTCTATTGAACCTGCTCAAGCTTTTTTCAAAAAAATCAGTACCGCCGAAAAACTTGACTTTACCTTTTCAGAAAATGCAGTAGATATTAACGAGGGAAATCTAAAAAACTTCAATGCTGTGGTTTTCTTAAATACCACTGGAAATATTTTAGACGACAGACAGCAAGCTGATTTTGAAAGATATATTCAGGCTGGTGGTGGTTTTATGGGAATTCATGCTGCCGCAGATACAGAATACGAGTGGCCTTGGTATAATAAACTTGTAGGCGGCTGGTTTATGTCTCATCCGGGTGGTGAGGTTTCCAATGTACAGAATGGTGAAATGACTGTTACTGATAACACTCACCCAGCTACAAAACATCTTCCAAGTAAGTTTTCTAGAAAAGACGAATTTTACGACTTCCGTTCTTTTCAAAAAGATATTTTAAACGTTTTAGTGACCGTAGACGAAGATTCTTACAAGCAAGGAAAAATGGGTGATTTTCACCCGATGGCTTGGTATCATGAATATGATGGAGGAAAGGCCTTTTATACCAATTTCGGCCATGTGCATTCTACATTTGAAACAGAGGAGCCCATGCAAAAGCATATGATTGAAGGTCTTAAATCTGTATTGGCAGAAAAACTAGATTACGCTAAAGCATATAGAGAAAGAGCTCCTGAAGAAAATAGATTTGTTAAAACAATATTAGCTAGTAATCTTAATGAGCCTACAGAATTAGCCGCCATGCCTAATGGTAAAATCTTACTGGTAGAGCGAAGAGGTGACGTAAAAGTTTGGATTCCGGAGAAAGAGGAATTTAAAACGGCTAATAGTTTAGATGTATTTAGTACTTATGAGTACGGTTTAATGGGTGTGGGTTTAGATCCTAATTTTAATAGAAACAACTGGGTTTATATCTATTACACCCCGAACACAGACGCTCATAATGAGCAATTTCTTTCTAGATTTACTTATGACCAAAAGAAAGACGAACTGGACCTAAGCTCTGAAAAGGTCATGCTAAAGATAAAAATAAAAGGTAACGAATGCTGCCATACTGGAGGCTCTATTGATTGGGACTCAAAAGGCAACCTTTATCTTTCTACCGGTGACGACACTAATCCATTTGCTTCTGACGGCTTTGGTCCTATTGATTTTAGAGATGGAAGAGAAGGCTGGGACGCTCTTAGCACTTCTGGCAACACCAATGACCTTAGAGGTAAAATCTTAAGAATAAAGCCCACGAAAGAGGGTTCATACACTATTCCACAAGGAAACCTATATCCAAAAGGTATCCCGAATGCCCGACCAGAAATATTTGTGATGGGCTGTAGAAACCCATACAGAATATCTGTAGACAAAAAAACCGACCGTTTATACTGGGGAGATGTTGGGCCTGATGCTGGCAAAACAATAGAAGGCAGAGGTTCAGAAGGTTTAGTGGAGTTCAATCAAACTACGGAGCCTGGCTTTTTTGGCTGGCCTATCATCGTTGGAAACAACAGACCTTACAATAAATATAATTTCGAGACTAAAGTTTCTGGAGAACCTTATGATGTTTTAAATCCGATAAACGACTCTCCTCATAATACTGGTCTTAAAAACTTACCTCCAGCCAGAGAGCCATTCATGTATTATGGTTATGGTGCTTCTGAAGATTATCCACTTTTTGGTAAAGGAGGATGTAATCCAATGGCTGGACCTGTTTTTCATTCGGAAGACGCTGCGGTAGGAGAAAATACTTTCCCTACTTATTTTGATAACAAGCTCTTCCTTTATGAGTGGATTAGAGATTGGATAATGGTGGTCACTTTAGATAAAAATGGTAATTATCAAAGCATGGAGCCCTTTATGCCAAATACCAAATTTTATCACCCGATGGATATGACATTTAGCAAAGACGGCGTGATGTATCTGCTAGAATATGGTCCTAAATGGTCTGCTCAAAACGAAGAGGCTTCGCTAACAAGAATAGACTTTAATGCCCATAACAGACCTCCTCTTGCTGTTGCATCTGTAGACAAGCCCGTGGGTAAGGCTCCTTTAAAGGCCAATTTCAGTTCTGAAGGCACTATAGATTACGATGGTGACGACTTAACATATGCATGGGACTTTAATGGTGGTGCAGAAAACAGCACGGCTAAAAACCCTTCTGTTACTTTCAAAAAGCCTGGTGAATATCTTGTAACACTCTCTGTCTCTGATACGGAGGGAAAAACGGGTAAGAAAACCTTAATTGTAAAAGTAGGAAACGAGATACCTGATATCGCTATAAACGTGACCGGAAATCAGAGTTTCTATTTTGGGGATGATAAAATCAACTACAAGGTCAATGTTAAGGACGCTGAAGATGGCACTATAGGAAAAGGCATTAAAAGCGAAGACGTGGTGGTGAGTATAGACTATCTAGAAGGATATGATAAAAATGCTGTGGCTCAGGGGCATCAGAGAAGTGTAGCCAATGCTAGTGGAAGAAGGTTGATAGCAGATGCCGATTGTTTCGCTTGTCATACGGTAGACCAAAAGTCTATTGGGCCGAACTATAAAAGTATAGCTACAAAATACCCTTTAAATAATACCAATGTAGGTAAGCTTACTGCTAAAATAATTTCTGGAGGTGGTGGTGTATGGGGAGAAACTGCTATGGCTCCGCACCCAGATTTATCCAAAGCAGATGCAGAATCTATGGTGAGATACATTCTTTCTATAAACGACAAAAAAGCGTCTCTATCTTCTACGGGTTCATATATTGCGAAAGCTCATGAAGGTAAGAAAGACGGTGCTTACGTGATTCAGGCAACTTATCTTGACAAAGGTGGTAAAGTGGTAGGCCCACAGAGTGGCTCTTCATCTTTAGCTTTAAGAAGTCCAAACTTGCCTGCAACAGCCTATGATGATAAAAATAACGTCATTGAATTTGATGTACCTCAAGTGGGTAAATTAGTGGTCGCTATGGCAGGTTCATGGGTAAAATATGAAAACCTCGATTTGACGGGCATTACTGCCGTAAACTTGGGGGCTTTCGGCCAAAAAGGACAGACCGTCGGTGGAACTGCGGAATTCAGAATTGGAGGTATAGATGGAAAATTGATTGGAACTACTACTGTTCCGGAGGTAAGTAATACACCGATCAAAGTAAAACTTTCAGCTACCAAAGGTCTAAATGATCTTTATCTCGTTTTTAAAAATTCAGCTGCCGAAGGTAAACCGCTTTTTGGCGTAAAATCATTGGATTTCAGTAAGTAATTTTCAAGCGTTTATTCATCCAAATGCCCGTCCAAATAACTTTGGACAGGCATTCCTTTATCTTTATTTATAACCAGTATAAATACACCAATTTTTTATTCAAATAGAATATACTCCCCACAAAACACGTTTTCATCATACCTTTTACCATCATTTGTCCAGAAACACCCAAAGCTATCGATTAGATTTTGACCTACATAGACTGCATTTGATTATACCCTTTCGTATTTAATACAAATGTCTTTTTACACTATCTAACCAAAACGCTATCATGGACAAAATCAAAAGAAATGAATTCTTAAAGAAATTAGGATTCAAAGGTTCGGCACTTTTTGCCATATACTGTACTGGTATATCTTGTTTACCTGCAGAAGTCTCCCCCGAACAAACCTCTCTTGGTGAATTTGCATTGTCCATAGATTTATCAGACAACACCAATAATGCATTACTTACGAATGGCGGCTACCTTGTGAGCAACGGCATTGTGATTGCTAATAATAATGGAACCTATATTGCCGCTACTCAAATATGTTCTCATGAGAACAAAAGAAAAATAATTTTTCTTAATGATGAATGGTATTGTACAGATCATGGGGCTAGATTCACTCCTTCAGGACAAGGCATAAATAAAGATGCATCAAAGGGCCTAGCGGTATATACCGTAAGCCAGTCTGGTCATGTTCTTAGTATTTCCTAAAAACCTCTTAAATATTCTATAAAATGAAAACCCTTCTGTCACTTTTCCTATTCATGAGTCTTATATTCCCAAGTTCTGACTGGGATAACAATTTAGAACTTGCCAAAGAAAAAGCTCAAACTGAAAACAAACTAATTCTTTTAAATTTCTCTGGTTCCGACTGGTGTGCTCCTTGCATCATGTTAAAAAAGCAAGTTTTCAGCTCTCCTGAATTCAACGCTTTTGCATCCGAAAGGCTGATTCTTTTAAGGGCAGATTTCCCAAGGCTTAAAAAGAATAAATTACCAGATGAAGATCTTAAAACAAATGAAGCCCTTGCTGATAAATATAATTCCGATGGCAATTTCCCATTTACTGTTTTGATAGATGCTAACGGTAATGTTATAAAATCCTGGAACGGATTTAATGGTAAAAATGAGGAATTCTTAGCCGAAATTATAGCCAGTAGCCATGAATAAGACCAACCATCATGTCTTAGTTGAAAAGCTGATGGGAAATCGCTTCGAGTTTTGTGTGGTTGAGGAAGACCCAAAAACGGCTCAAAAGTTACTTCAAGGAGCAGTTGCCGAAGTCAAAAGAATTGAAAACCTGTTTACAACTTTCAAAGAAAATTCTCAGACAAACTTAATCAATAAAAACGCTGGTTTAACACCAGTTAAAGTCGCCTCTGAAGTCTTTGACTTAATTGCTCGTTCCATAAAAATTTCTGAGCTAACGCAAGGAGCCTTTGACATTACTTATGGAGGTTTGGATAAATCACTTTGGAATTTTGACACGACCATGAAAAAACTTCCAAGTGAAAGCACAGCCTTAAGCATGGTTAGAAAAATCAATTTTCGAAATATTGAATTAAATCATTTTGAAAAAACTGTTTTCCTAAAAGAAGAGGGTATGCGAATAGGTTTTGGAGGAATCGGCAAAGGATATGCCGCAGATATGGCAAAAAAACTGCTCAAATCATCTGCTATAAAGTCGGGCTATGTGAATGCCTCTGGAGATTTAGTAACATGGGGAAAGCAAGCTGACGGAAACTTATGGAATATTGGACTTAGTAATCCTGACAATAGAGAGGACACTATTGGTACTTTAAATATTACTGACTTGGCTATTTCCACTTCTGGCGATTATGAAAAATATGCCATAATTGATGGCAAACGGTATTCGCATACCATAGACCCAAAAATTGGACTTCCTGTAACCGGAATTAAGAGTGTTTCTGTCATTGGACCCAACGCCGAACTGGCAGATGCCATGGCGACACCAATAATGGTTATGGGCGTGGAAACTGGGCTTAATTTAATAAATCAAATTAACCAATTAGAATGTATCATTATTGATAGTGAAAACAACGTTTTCACTTCTAAAAAACTCAAAATAGCATAAGCTCTAATCACCTTTAAAAACCATTAAAATGAAAATCAAACCATTATTAGGCATTGTGACATTGGCATTGCTGGGAACATCATGTGTATCTGTAAAAGAATATCAAAAAGGAAAAATCAATGATGCCGAAATGATATTATCAAGTAGAAAGTCAGAAAAATTTGAGCAGAGTTTTTATCTCTATAGAGAAGGACCCGCGGGTGCTAATGGCGGAAAAAGCGGTGGAGGATGCGGTTGTAACTAGTAACTCAATAATAAAGCATGGACTTACTAAAGTTATCAGATCCTTTAAAAACCTTTTCAAAAAATGAAAAAACTACTCATCGCAATCGGCTTATATTTTAGCCTCTATTTAGGAGCTCAAGGACAGACTTTGAAGAAATTCAAAGAAAATTCTAATAAGAACTACATCGTTAAAAATCTAAAATTAGAAGAAATAAATTTTGTAACCAGTTATTACCAACAGAATGGTAACCACGCTGCAGTTACTGGCGGAATCGGTACGGAAGCACTTTTAAACGTAGGAAACTCACTGGACGTTACGCTTTCATTAAAAGACAAAAAGGATAGAATACATTCTTTGAATGGTGTCTTAAATGTAGATGCTTATACTTCGGCTTCGTCTGATAACATTGACCCTGTCACTAATTCTGGGGCTTCTAGATCAGACCTTCACATTTACCCTTCGTTAACCTATTCTCAAAATAATCCAAACTCAGGAATCACTAAAAGTATTGGGGTTTCTGGTTCCTATGAATACGACTATACTTCCATTGGATTTAATGCTGGAATCTCTAAACTTTCTAAAGATAAAAACACTGAAATAAGCATTAAAGCGGGAGCATTTTTTGACCAATGGACGCTTATTTTACCCTATGAATTAAGAACCAACAATAGAGATGACAATGGCAAATCGCCAAGAAACTCTTATAACCTGGGTGTCACCTTATCGCAAGTGATCAATAAAAACTTACAAGTTCTATTAATGATAGACCCCTCTTTCCAAGATGGCCTATTGAGCACACCTTTCCATCGTGTATATTTCTCAGATGGCTCACTCTCCACGGAAAAACTACCAAGCCAGCGACTTAAATTACCTATAGGAGTAAGAGGTAGCTATTTTATTGGTGATAATACTATCCTTAGAGGATTTTACAGATACTATACGGACGACTGGGGCATGAAAGGCCATACAGCCAGTCTAGAAATACCTATTAAAATAACGCCATTCACATCTATTAGCCCATTCTATAGATTTAATAGACAGACTGCTATAGATTATTTCATTCCATATGGAGTAGCCGATGCCAACAGTATTTATCACAGCAGCGATTATGACATTTCAGGTTTTGATAGCCACTATATGGGTTTAGGTTTTAGAAAATCTACTCCTGGGGGCGTATTGGGAATAAAGCATTTGAACGCCATAGAGTTCAGAGCTGCCTACTATAAACGTAGTACCGGCTTATCGGCAGGAATTGCATCAATGATGCTCAAGATTAAATAAATTTGAGGGCTCCAATACCCTCAAATTCTCTTAAGTTAAATTACATTTCCTCAATTCATATAAATAATAATACCTGCTACCAGGAATAAAGACACTAAGGAGTAACCTACATTAATGAAAAACAACTTCCAAGAACGGTTTTCCCAAACTATAGCTCCTAAATGATAAGGCACATAAAAGCCCAAACATGTAAAAATGGCGGTGTTTAGTAGACTTGGAAACTTGCCCATTTCTGCCATACCTGGTACATAACCCCAAGCGGCTATATTGTGTGAAAGAACATAGGCCAAAAGGAAGTTTCCTATCACCATAAAAGCCATACCTTTAAACATGACTTTGGGGTCTGGTTTTTGAGACATATCCATACCCATTTCTTTGGCCCAAGCTTTACCAAAAAGAGGTGTATACCATAAGAAACCAAGAAAAAAATTTGCAACTACAGCGAGCAAAATCGCTAGCCAATTGATTTGAATTTCCATAAAATATGAGGTTAGGGTTTCTACTCTTTTGGATTTTCGAATACTCCCGTTTTTTATGGTTTCCGCTCCATATACTGATTAAATATAGATAAAATTCCATCGTTTATGAAAGACGATTTTATAAAAATTATGGGTTTACTTAGGAAAAACTTAGCATTTCGCTGGCTAGTTTAAGCTACATGTGGTCGGTCATATGTTTTGATCCAAGGCAAAACCTCCTTCTATGAAACCATCAATTTTATTTTAAAAGAAAATTGGTAAACGTTATATTGCCATAGATTTCTAAAGCCCTATGTATTTCTGAACAGTGATTCTAAAAAATGTCATTATATTCTTTCTGGGTCTCATGCTGTTCTCTCAGTGCTCTAACAGTAAGGCTGAAGAAAAATCCATAAAAGTGGAAAAGCTCCGCCAAAAGGAATTGCTTAATAGTCTTAATGTTTTTAATGCTTTGCCCCAGGAAATCATCGACCCTAAAAACAACCATAGCACTCCTGAAAAGATAGCATTGGGAAAACTCCTTTTTTATGACCCTATTTTATCTGGAGATAAAGACGTGGCTTGTGCCACATGCCACCATCCTCAAAATGGTTATGCGGAATTTAGAGATCTATCTATAGGCGTAAACGGCAAGGGTTTTGGCAGTAAACGTACTTTTAAGCAGCCAAATACTATACCTTTCGTAAAAAGGAATGCTCATACCATACTTAACACGGCCTATAATGGTATCAATACAAAAAACTATTACTTGCCAGAAGAGGCTCCTATGTTTTGGGATTTAAGGTCAAAGAGTTTAGAAGAGCAAGCTATACTTCCCATCAAAACCTATGAAGAAATGCGAGGCATTCATTTTTCGGAAGATGGAATCTTAGTAGAAATAGTAAAACGACTGAATCGTATTCCAGCATATACTTCGTTATTCAAAGCAGCTTTTGATGAGCCTGACCCCATTACAGAAAAAAACATTGGTAAGGCGATCGCGGCTTTTGAAAGAACCCTGGTAGCTACCAATTCCAGATTTGACCAATTTATGCGTGGCGACCCAAATGCCATTTCCCTTTCAGAGAAAGAGGGATTTGAAACCTTTAAAGAGGTGGGATGCGGCAACTGCCACAATGGCCCCATGTTCTCAGACTTTAAAGCCCATACCTTGGGAATACCCAAAAACGAGAAACTTATAGCTTTTGACAGTGGCATTGACAGCACCTATGCTTTCCGAACCGCTACTTTAAGAAACCTGAGATTCACCGCTCCTTATATGCATAATGGCAGTTTCAGTAATTTAAAAGATGTTTTAGAATTCTATGAAGACATAGCCGACGGTAAAGAAACACATGAAAAAGTAGGACAAGCCCAAATGGACACCTTAGTAGGTAATTTAAGAATAAAAGTGAAAGACATGGCTCCTATTATTTCCTTTTTGAACGCACTTAACGACCCAAATTTTGACAAAGAAGTACCTGTGAAGGTACCTAGTGGCTTACCTGTTGGAGGTGAAATTGACTTATAGCCAGCGATGCAACATTTTCTCTTAAAACGTTTCTATAATAGCTACACCTAGGCCAGTTTCATCCTTAGGCTTAAGTCTTTTAATCTTAAGTATGCTCGGCTAATTTTTTGCATTCAATTTTAAACCGTGTAAATTGTATTACCATCTCAATCCTTTAAATGTCATATGGCAGAAATAAAACTAAAAATTAACGGTCAAAGCTATCAAACGGAAATTGACCCTAGCACTCCCTTACTATGGTATTTGCGTGAACACGCCAACCTAGTAGGCACGAAATACGGATGCGGCATTGCTCAATGCGGAGCTTGTACCGTGCATATGGACGGCAACCCCATTCGCTCCTGTGTGATGCCAATATCTGCTGTGGCAGATGCAGAAATCACCACTATAGAAGGACTTTCAGAAAACGGAGATCACCCTGTTCAGGAAGCATGGAACGAGTTAGATGTACCGCAATGTGGCTATTGCCAAGCTGGTCAGATGATGACCGCTTCTGCTCTTTTAAGAGATAATAAAAAACCAAGCGATGAAGAAATTGAAGCGACCATGTCTGCACATATCTGCAGATGCGGAACCTATCACAGAATTCATAAAGCTGTGAAATTGGCTGGGAGTAAAATGTAGCGTCGAGTACCTCGGCTACTAGTTCGAGTACTACCGCTTCGAGATCCTGACTCCGAGTCCTTGTTTGCAGACAGAAAGTCTCAGTTAAAGAATTTCCGTTGACGGAAGTACTCCAAGTCAGCAGTTGAACGAAAGCATCTAATTCCAATTTTTATCTCTGCTGAAAGGCAGGCAAAAAACAGAAAAATGAACAACAAAAATACAAGAAGAGATTTCCTGAAGTCGGCCTCTATTCTTACTGGAGGGCTGGTGATAGGATTTAACACGATAAATAAAGCCATTGCGGCAGAGGTGGTTAGTCCATCCGCCATAGGACAGGAGTTTAATGCTTTTTTGAGCATAGCTCCAAACGGCAAAATCACCATCTATTCACCCAATCCTGAGATTGGACAGGGCATAAAAACTGCCTTTCCTGTGATAGTGGCAGAAGAATTAGATGTTGATTTTAAAACCGTAGAGGTGGTACAAGCCAACTTCTCCGATAAATTTGACCGCCAACTTACAGGTGGTAGTGGTGCCATCAAACACTCTTGGGATAGATTAAGAACTGCGGGTGCCACCGCCAGAGAACTTCTTAAAGAAGCTGCAGCCAATAAATGGGGCCTAGCAAGTAGCACCTTGAAAACCGAAAATGGTTTTGTAATAAGCGAATACGGAAAAAGATTAAGCTACGGTGATCTGGTAGAAGATGCCACAAAACTAACACCACCTAAAGATGTTCCTTTAAGAGATGCCAAAGATTACAAACAAATAGGTGGCTGGCATGCCGGAGTAGACAACGCCGACTTGTTGGTAGGAAAACCGCTTTATGGCATAGATTTCAAAAAGGAAGGCATGGTGAATGCTCAAATACAGCGACCAACCGCCTTTGGTCTTAAACTGAAATCCTTTGATGCCACGGAAGCTCTAAAAATGCCCGGCATTATAGACGTGGTTTCTTTTAATAATAACGTGGCCATTGTAGGAAAAACCACTTGGGAGATCATGCAGGCTCGTAAAAAAGTGGTCATTAACTACGAACAAGATGGCGATCTAGAAAGCTCAGCCGACCATAATCGTATTTTCACTGCTCAGATGAAAGATCCTAATAGTGGCTCTGTGATGCGAAAAAATGGCGACCCAGAAGCAGCTTTTGCGGCAGCTGATAAAGTCATAGAAAAGGAATACCAATGCCCGTTTCTGTCACACAGCCCTATGGAGCCTATGAATTTTTACGCCAACGTAAAAGCCGATGGTACGGTGGAACTGGCTGGTCCAACCCAAACACCTGGAAGAGCGGTAGGTTCTATCTCAAAACTTTTAGACATTCCTCAGGAAAAAATCTCTTTAGAACTCACGAAAATGGGTGGTGGTTTTGGTCGTAGACTAGACGATGGCTACGCTGTAGAAGCAGCACATCTTTCTAGCATTATTAAAATGCCAGTAAAAGTGACTTGGACTAAAGAAGATGACATTACAGGTGGATATTACAGACCAGCCGTAAGGTATAGATTTAAAGCCGCCATAAAAGATGGCAAAATAACGGGGTATGCTTTAAAAGGCGTAGGTATGAACACCGGAAACTGTACCCGTCAAGACAACTTCCCGGCCGGTGCCATTGACAATTTATTGATTGAATCTGTAGATTATAAATCGCCCATTACCACAGGACCGTGGAGAGCACCTATCACTAACTTTTTAGCTTACGCAGAACAATCTTTCTTAGACGAAGTGGCTACCTCGCTTGGAAAAGACCCTGTAAAAATGAGATTAGAGCTACTAGATAGAGTTATAAAAGACCCCGTGGGTCAAATCACCTATGAACCAGAAAGATTCAAAGTAGCCATAGAAATGGCGGCAGAGAAATCTCAATGGGGAAAGAAAAAAGGTGTTTCTCAAGGCTTTAGTGTGTATTTCTCACATAACTCCTATGTCGCACAGGTAGCAGAGATGAAAACGGTAAAAGGAAAACCAACGCTCACCAAAGTTTATGCCGTGACAGATTGTGGTATAGTTATCAATCAGTCTGGGGCACAAAACCAGATATACGGTGCCATAGTGGATGGAATAGGCCATGCCATGTATGGAAAACTCAGTTTCACCAAAGGTGAGCCAGACCAAAAGAATTATGACACCTATAGGCTTATTAGAATGAACGAAATTCCTGAAGTGGAAGCGTTTTTTGTGGACAATGGAAAATCACCTACAGGACTGGGCGAACCCGCTCTACCACCTACAGGCGGAGCCATAGCCAATGCCATAGCTGCAGCCACAGGAAAACGTCTTTATAGCCAGCCGTTTAATGAGGCAGACAAGGCCGTGGAGAGTTATATGTAGGACTATTAAATGTAAAGTGTTTGATATTATTATTTTTTTGAAATCCTGCCCTTCTGGGCAGGATTTCTTTGTTCAAACCAAGCTTATACAGCTATAGGCTAAAGAATGGAAAGAGATTAGGGCTACTATCCCTCCCTCTTTTTCCAAAGTTTATAAGGTTTGTCAACATCGGTATGAAATGGCAGGAACACTTTCTTATTCGTTCCAGCCGATTCGTAAGCGGCAAAAATCAATTCTAAAACCGCTTTTCCATCTTCACCAGTCACTAAAGGGGTTTTGTCGTTTTTTACGCAGTCCACAAAATGGGCCATCTCCTGAGGAAAACCGTAATTCCAAATCTCTTCGTACATGGTAAAACTCCAGCCTACCGTGTTACCTGCCTTTTCTACGGCATATTCTACGCCTTTGGTACTGTAAGTCTGAATGGAGTTTCCCTGCAGCACATCGGCATAGGCTACCCCTTCTGAGCCATGGATTTCGGCTTTATCATCCATACCGCCTAATTTGGTCCAACTTTCTTCTGCTAATCCAATGACACCATTCTCAAATTCCAAAATAATAATGGCATTATCGTCACCTATCGTTTTATCGGTATGTACGCTCGTGCTCATTTGAGCATAAACAGATTTCACTGGGTTGTTTTTATTAAGCCATCTAAAGAATTGCAAGGCATGGCATCCCATATCCATAGTAACACCTCCGCCAGATCTTTCCACATCCCAAAAATGATCGGCGTGTGGGCCATCGTGCTTTTCAGACTGCTTTAATAAAACGGGTCTGCCCAGTGCACCTTCATCTAACAAGGCTTTCATTCTCACATATTTGGGCGTAAAGCAGAGCTCTTCTGCATACATCAGTTTCACTTCCGCTTTTTTACAGGCTTCTATCATGATATCAGCTTCAGCCAGGCTTACGCATAATGGTTTCTCTACCACCACATGCTTTCCAGCTTTAGCAGCTTTTACAGTAATATCACAATGCAAGTTATTTGGGGCACCAATCACTATCATATCTATTTCATCCATGGCTAAAAGCTCATCGATGTTTGTAAAGTGATTTGGTATGCCATGGCTTTCAGCAAAAGCCTTTGCGTTTCCTATGGTCGGAGACATCACCGCTATAATTTCTGCATCAGCCACCGTTTTTAATGATTCCACATGAATGGTGGATATAAACTGCGAACCTATAATTCCAATACCTATTTTTTTATTCATTTTCTATTCTTTATAAATTTCCGTTTTTAAATTCTTCTACTGCAAAAGCAGCTGCTCGGGCCGTTAATGCCATGTAAAGTATCGAAGGGCTTTGGTTTCCTGTGCTGGTCATGCAGGCACCGTCTGTCACGAAAACATTTTTACATAAATGCAATTGATTCCATTCATTCAGTAAAGAATCTTCGGTATTCTTCCCCATTCTTACGCCACCCATTTCATGAATATCAAGGCCCGGTGGTTGTTTATTATCTTCTACATGTATGTTTGTACAGCCCACTTTTTCTAGCATTTCTTTGCTTTGTATTAGAAAATCCGCTACCATTTTGTCATCGTTTTCATCATAATCTACATCCGTCACTAATAGGGGAATACCCCATTGGTCTTTTTGGTCTTTACTCAGATAAACGCGATTGGTTTCTTTTGGGATGGTTTCTCCTTGCATATACATGTACACCCGCCAATCGCCTGGTTCAGATAATGCCTCTTTATAGGCCGCACCAAACTGTTCTTGGCTATCGTCCAATTTGTTTTTTCTTTTGCGATAAGCTCCTGAAAAAGTGGTATAACCTCCCACAAAATCCATATCCTTCTCTTTCAAGTTTCTAAAATTGGCTAAAATAGGTTCAGACGGATTTCTTCCGAAATAGTATTTATCTTTAAAACCCTCCATTTTTCCACCCGAATGCCCTCTATAGATATGGAAACAAATAAATTTACCCAATAAACCATTATCATTCCCCAGTCCATTTGGAAAACGTTTTGAGATGGAGTTCAGTAATATCAAATTGGTATTAAGAGCAGATGCATTCACAAAAATGATGCGAGCTTTGAAAATCATTTCCGCTTTAGTTTCAGCATCTATCACCTTTACACCGGAGGCTTTTCCAGTGACTTCGTCATAAATGATGGAATGCACCACAGAGAATGGGCGAATAGTCAAATTTCCTGTTTTATCGGCCCAAGGTAATGTAGAAGAAACGGAGCTAAAATACCCTCCGTAAGGGCAACCCCTCATACATAAATTACGTGCTTGGCACTTCCCACGTCCTTGCTCTAAATGTATTTCCTTAGGTTCACTTAATTGAGCCCAGCGACCTTGCACCAAATGTCTGTCTGGGTAATGTTCCTTAATTTTATCGCTAACATGTTGTTCTACACAATTGAATTCAAAGGGAGGCAAAAACTCACCATCTGGCATGGCTTCAATACCGTCTTTATGCCCACAAACGCCCACAAATTTCTCTACATGCGAATACCACGGAGCTATATCTTCATAGCCTATGGGCCATTCTATTCCATACCCATATTTATGCGGTGCTTTAAATTCGTTATCGCTCCATCGCTGGCATGCTCGCCCCCACGTTAAAGACTTCCCTCCTACCTGATAGCCTCTAATCCAATCAAAGGGCTTTTCTTGTACATAGGGATGATCTGCATCCTCAATAAAAAAATGAGCGGTATCTGCTCCAAAACCGGAGGCTTTTGTAATTAAGGGATTTTCATCTACAAAGGCTTTACTCATACCTCCTCTATATTTAAAGTCCCAGGGTGCTTTGGTGGCGGTGGGGTAATCTTTCAAATGCTCCACATTTCGCCCTCTTTCCAGTACCAATGTCTTAAGTCCTTTCTCGCATAATTCCTTGGCAGCCCAGCCGCCAGAAATCCCAGAACCTATGACAATGGCATCATAAGAATCTTCTATATCTTTCATCAGTTGTTACAATAGGGTTAATACCACAATATAATGGCTTAAAATTCCATTCACCAGAAAGACGGGTTTCAAAAGCAATAATTAGCCAAAAAGGGTTGATTTATAAAAACTCAAAAACATACCCAATTTACCTAAGCGTATTCCAATTCCTAGCATTAATTCTCAAATAATATAGCTAAATAAATGAACAAAATACAGAGGCATGTGCTATGGTGGAGTGTAACATAAAATAGCCTATCTTAAATATGCAAAACAGCCCTGATTATAAACCATTGTTAATTTGACAAACTATGCTATCGTAAGGAGAATAGAAATTATTACAGCCTAATAAAATAACCAATCTGGTCATCATTTTAACATCAATTCAAAAAACTGCCTAAATACATGTTTCCAAAAAGCACAGGAAACCCCATCTTTTCAGTTTGTTTTGTGGTTAAGGGGCAATGAAGATTATAAATAAAATCGAGCATATCATCTTCCCATTTTTTAGAAGCCTCAACCTTATTATGTTCAAACATCTCGAAATGGTGCGTTTAAATATCGCAATCTAAAACACTTATAATAAACCAAATTCACAACAAACCACTACTTTCAGAAGGTAAACCTATTGCTTTAAAAACAAGAACAACAGCCATTGTTATAAGTTTAAAGAACTAATCAAGACTACTTTCAAAGACCACAAGGCTCAACCAGAGCTTTAGTATGAACAAATATATTTCGGCCAAGCCGCAAGTTTTTCATAGCAAGCGTATCTAAAGAAAACCTACGAATCAATTAAAGAAAAACAATATGAAGTTCAATAAAATCCTGCTCTCCATCTTTGCCCCTCTAGTCTTTTTAATCATGGGCTCTACTGTATTTTTGGCTTGCTCAGAAAGCAAAACCTTGGTAGATCCAGATGTAGAGGTAGTGGATGAAGTATTTGATGATACCGCTTTTGACGCCATCGACTGGACCGACCAAACCCACAGTAAATCTGGTGACCCAGACTACGACATGGTTTTCAATGACAACGAAGTTCAACGTATCGATATCGTTATAACAAAAAACAGATGGAACAGCATGTTGACCGACATGACCAGTAAATATGGCTCTTTTGGAGGCTCTGGAGGTGGCGGCGGACCAGCAAACTCATCTATTGAAAATCCGATATTTGTACCTGCCGAAGTATTTTATAATGGCAAAGAATGGTATCGCGTTGGGGTTAGATTTAAAGGTAACTCTAGCCTACAGTCTACCTGGAGAAGTGGAAACCTGAAATTATCTTTCAAACTGGATTTTGATGAGTTTGAGGACGAATACCCACAAATTAACAATCAGCGTTTTAATGGATTCAAGAAATTGAGCCTTAAAAACAACTATAACGACAGCTCTTTTATGAGAGAGAAAGTAGCTGGCGATGTTTTCAGAAATGCCGGTTTGGCTGGAGCACATACGGCCTTCTATGCGGTTTATGTGGATAATGGTGATGGTCCTACCTACTTCGGTCTTTACACCATGGTGGAAGAAATAGGTGACACCGTGATAGATGACCAGTTTTCTTCTGATAAGGGAAATTTATATGAACCAGACGGAGACGCTGCCAGTTTTGCCAGCGGTTCTTATGACATCAGCGAATTAGCGAAAGAAAACAACGAGGACGAGGCTGACTTTACAGACATAAAAGCTCTTTACGACATTATAAACGACGGCTCAAGAACATCAAACGCCGCCGCTTGGAGAACGAAGCTAGAAAGTGTTTTTGATACAGACGTATTCCTGAAATATTTGGCGGTTAACACCACCATCCAAAACTGGGATACCTACGGCAGAATGACGCATAATTACTATTTATATAACAACCCTGACAATCATTTATTGACATGGATACCTTGGGATAATAACGAGGCTCTTCAAAACGGAAACCAACAAGGTTCTTTAAGTCTCAATTTTTCAAACCTTTCCACTAATCAGTGGCCTATTATAGGTTATCTATATCAGCAAGACGTTTACAAAGCTAAATATGATGCCTACTTGAAAGAGGTGATAAACGGAGCTTTTGAGCCAACGGCCATACAAAGTTTATATAGCCAGTATCAAACGCTCTTAGAACCATATGCTACCACAGAGCGTCAAGGATATACCTTCTTAAGAAACTCTTCAGAATTCAGTACGGCGGTGAACACCTTAAAAGCACATGTCCAAAGTAGAAAAACAGCAGTGGAAGCTTATCTAAAATAAGACCTGTAAAAGTTCTCTTTTCGTTCAAAGAATCCTGCCATTTTGGTGGGATTCTTCGTAGTTTAGCCCCCGAGAAAGACCAAATATTAAATAGTTGCTTCCGGTAATCTTCATATTTATCCGACGGAATGTCTATAAAGAGCTATGGAACATAAGGTCTATTCGAATATTAAGGACGAATAAAAACCTATGAAAAAAATAGTACCCTATAAAAGCATTGATGAAGCTATTCTTTCGCTGGATAATGGAGGGCGTTTTTACAACATTTTAACCAGAGCGGAAGATGGCATCATATCTGAATCTGAACTCGGAAAAATAGCAGGGCTATTTAATGATAAGCAACAAATGATTCTGTTTTTGGAGATATCCATCTCAAAATTGGATGAAGAAAAAAGAAACACCATTCTTTCCAAACTAGAAGAAGGGCTGAAACAGACTTATTTAAAATACAAGCCCTTCCAATTACTACCCTCTGAAGCCCAATCGAAAGGAAGAATAGGCTCCAACTGCATTATAACTGGCGTCCCAAAACTAACCGAATCCAAAAGTGAATTTATTGGATTCATAATGGTTCCTGTTTCTACTGGAGAAGTAAGCACTTTTTCCATGATTCCATTAATAGATTTGTACGACGTGTATGAATTAAGAGACGATGCCTCTGATGATAGCTTTCTTATTGCACATGCTAAAGGCGAGAACAGGCTTCCGAATAGAAAGATAAAAGTTGCTGGGGTATTGAAAGAATTAAAATCAGATGAAGAAGAAGTGGTGGCTTCTAAAAAATTCCTTGAAGCCGTTTACCATTTAGAAACTTATTGGTAATCCTAAGCAAGTTGGTCGCTGTATAATAAAATTTAAGAGCGTTTATGATGTACACAAAGTCATCTTATAAGCTTTATTTCATACTTAAATGGCTATTCCTTTTAATTTTAATACTATCTTGGCCGCATAATTATGTCATAAAAATCAAGGTTCAGTCTTATTTGGCCTCTCATTCTTAAAACGATTTGATGAAGTATTTCACAGAATCCGACGAATTTACCGCTCTGACCTTAACCTATTTTAAACAAACCTCTACCTAAAAAAAAACGATTTCTCCTCGCTTATGAAAGAAAAAAACAACTTTCACGAATTTGACAAAATAGACGAGGAACAGCTGCCTGTTCCAAAACACAAACTCCATGATTGGACACATTTTGCAGGATTATATGCTGCTGAACATGTAGCTGCCACAGAATTTGTCATAGGGGCCACGTTTGTAGCTTTAGGAGCCAAAACCATGGATATCATCTTGGGTTTGCTCATTGGTAATGTTTTGGCGGTATTAAGCTGGACATTGATTACTGCTCCTATAGCTGTAGATACACGTCTTAGCCTCTACACTTACCTCAATAAGATTGCGGGTAATTCCATGTCTAAGCTTTATAATTGGGCCAACGTCTTAATTTTTACCGTAATATCTGCCGCTATGGTGACGGTTTCTGCCACTGCAGTTCGCTTCGCTTTTGATATTCCTGCTCAGTTAAATTGGTATCCTACCAATGTGTGGTTTGTACTCATCGTAATTCTGGTGGGTTTATTCGTAGTTGCAGTTGCTATTTATGGTTTTGATGCCGTTACTGAGTTTTCAGGTATATGTGCCCCATGGCTTTTCACTATGTTTGCCAGTGGTGCATTGGTCTTATTACCGGCTTTATCTTTAGATGTTTTAGGAAAAACACTTCCTGGCAGTTGGGCCGACTTATTGAGTATCGGAGACCAATCTATATGGACAGGTGTAGATAGTCAAGGCGAACCTGGTATAGGATTAATGCAAGTTATTGGCTTTGGCTGGGCGGCCAATACCATTACCCATTTTGGATTGATAGATATGGCATTGCTGCGTTATGCCAAAAAGAAATCCTACGGCTTAGCCACAAGCACAGGAATGATGTTTGGTCACTTTGTTGCTTGGATAGCCGCTGGAATTATGGGTGCTGGTGCCGCCGTAATTTTAGGAAAATCTATTTTAGAACTAGACCCAGGAGATGTCGCTTATTATGCTTTAGGTTGGTCCGGGTTCGTTATTGTGATTGTGGCAGGCTGGACCACCGCCATCACCAATCTTTATAGAGCAGGCTTGGCAGCACAGGCTATTTTTATCAATAGATCTAGAAGAACCACCACATTGGCGGTAGGTACAGCCATGGTCATCATTGGTTGTTTTCCATTTGTGTTTTCCCAAATTTTACCATTATTAACCTACGCAGGATTATTGGTAGTACCCGTTGGAGGTATCGTTTTTGCGGAACATCAAATTTTCCCAAAAATTGGATATACCAGATATTGGTCTAAATATCAGGATTATACGAAAAGTATGCCAGCCATTGCCTCATGGATTCTAGGCCTCATCTTTGGCTTTGGTTTGAATATGCTGGACGTGATGTCTTTCTACTACCTGTTTATTCCTACTTGGATTTTTACCATCATCGTCTACACCCTATTGGCGGGTAAATATGGAGCCAAAGCAAAGTTTCCTGAAGCAGTAGCCGAGGAAAAAGCCTTCAATGAAAACGTGGACCTTTATCACCAAGATATGGCCAGTAATGAGCCTCATACGATAAAAGACAAGTCCGTTTTCTCAAAAGTGTTGAGCATAACTGCCTTAACGTCCTTGGCAGTCACTTTAGTTTTAGCAGGCAATGTGCTATTTGGAAGTCAAGACGAAAGTTTATACATCTCCAATCGTGAAATATTCTACTTCTATGGCTTTATATGCACCTTGGTTTACTTCATAACGGCATATTGGGCAATGAAAAGAGGTAAAATGACAACAGTTTAAATTTGTTTAGAAAGAAATAAAATGGTATTAAATCAAGAAAATCTCGCTAGTTTCTCATCTCAAATTTCTTGTCCTACTTATGACAGGAAAAAACTTAAAACAGGCATAGTTCATGTTGGTGTTGGTGGTTTTCACCGTTCTCACCAAGCCTATTATATCCATCAGTTATTGGAAAAACATAATACCCTAGATTGGGGTATTTGTGGCGTAGGTTTACGCGAAGGCGACAGAAACATAGCCCAAGTTCTTAAGAAGCAAGATTACCTGTATACGCTTATTGTGCAGCACCCTAGCGGTGAAGTCAACACGGAAGTCATAGGATCAATGAATGATTTTATTTTGGCTGTGGACACACCCAATTTGGTGATTGATAAGATGGCCCATGCCGACACTAAAATTGTTTCACTGACCATTACAGAGGGGGGGTATAATTTTAACCCAAGCAATGGTGAATTTGATTTTGAAAACCCTGATATACAGCAGGAAATACAAAACCCAGATAAGCCTAAAACTATTTTTGGCTACCTAACTGCGGCATTGAAAAAACGAAAAGAAGCAAGACTGCCTGCTTTTACAGTTTTATCTTGTGATAATATTCAGCATAATGGCGACATGGCTGCCAAAATGCTATTGGCTTTTGCCCAAAAGCAAGATGCTGAACTAGCAGCATGGATAGAAGAAAACGTAAGTTTTCCAAATACCATGGTAGACCGAATTACGCCAGTAACGACCTCCACAGAAATAAATTACCTAAAGGAAACTTATAATCTAGAAGATGAATGGCCTGTAGTATGTGAGCCGTTTATTCAATGGGTGGTGGAAGATAAATTTGCAAACGGAAGACCTCCGCTAGAAAAAGTAGGCGTTCAGTTTGTACCAGACGTGAGCCCGTATGAAACCATGAAGATTCGGCTTTTAAATGCTGGGCATTCAGTTTTAGGCATTACAGGAGCTATACATGGTCATGCTACCATTAACGTGTGTATGGAAGATGCGGCATTTGCAAAGTTTATGCGTCAATACATGGACCAAGAGGTTACTCCTGTTTTAGGCACTATAGCCGGCATGGATTTGGAAAAATACAAAGACAGCTTGGAAGAGCGTTTTGCCAATCCTAATATCAAAGACAGTGTAGGGCGAATCTGTTCCGAAAGTTCTGCCAAGCTTCCTAAGTTTTTGATTCCTACCCTTCAAGAAAATTTAGCAAGTGGAGGAAGCATTGATTTTGCCACCTTTGTTTTGGCGGCATGGTGTTATTATAGCGACAAAGGCATCAATGAAAAGAATGAACCACTAGAAATCATTGATTTCCTTAAAGCGGAATTGCATCAAGCTGCAAGTAGCGGAGATGATGATAAACTAGCATTCTTGAAGCTTACAGAGTTATTCGATAACCTTATTGACAACAAACGTTTTGTGAGCAAATACAAGGAGTACATTCGCAGCATTTATAAGGAAGGTGATATTAAGAAGTTGATAGAGGGCTTGGCTGCTTAGATGTTAGTTTTCTTTCTGCAATAGAAGAAATTTCATTGCCGAGAGGGCCGATGAGTCCCTCTGAATAGGATAGAAAAAATAATTCGTTTGGCCTTTTTTTGGGGACACTTAGAAATCCTGCCCTTTTGGGTGGGATTTTTTTGTTGTATTGACCGAATAATAAATTTCCATATGATAGACACAAAAAAAAGACACTTTGCTTTAACTTGGTGAAAACTATCCAAATGACTCCTAATAATTATCCATCCAAATAACCTTCGCCATGAAAAGAAAAAAATATTTAATCTTAACGGTTTCAATGATCTTATTGTGCTCACTATTAGCTTGTGCCCCAGAAGGTCACTCGAGTAAAGAATATGGCTTTTTCGGTGGTATACTTCATGGTTTATGCTTCCCTTTCGCCATACTGGGGAAAATATTTGGAAGAGATGTAGGAATCTATGCAGAAAACAACACTGGCTTCTTCTATTGGATAGGCTATGTAGTTGGACTAAGCGGCCTAGGCGGAGGAGCATCCGCTAGAAGATAGTATTAAGCGGTTTAATAATTCAGAGACTCTCGTTCGTTTGATGTTCAAAACTATATACTGCTCTGACAGGACCGGTGTGGTGATAAAAAGCCTCTGGCTTTAACAAAATGCTCCTTTCCCAAGCCGCTACGGCGACTCTAAATTCTATTAGAAAAGATTTTTATACTCGCCAAAACTATACGCATGAGCACATAATTGAGCCACTGAATTGATACGTATATCCATTTTTGCTAAAATGCGGTCAGGAACTTTTAATAGTTTTTTTGTGCAAATACCTTATGATGTATACTTTATATTCGGAGTCAATCCAAAACAGCACATTGATAACTGTTCGAAGTTAGAATGTCTTTAATGGTTTCCGTAGAAATATTATTTCCCTCCACTCTCAAAATTCTATCGCAATCCTCTAAGTCAAAATTTATTTTGTATGTAGGAAAATACTCAGCCAGCTTAAGTAAAAGCATTTTTGCTTCTCTTTTTCGCTCCACATTTGTTTTAAATACTTCCACCATTTTAAGTAGCAAATAGTTTATTCTGATTTTCCTTTAATAGTTGCATAAATAGCCATGTATGGCCTATGGCTGACGAGTCTTTTATTTTTGCTTATGATTTTCATCCTTTCAAAAACTTTAAACCGTTTCATTTAAACCAATTGTACCTGTTTTTACTTTTCCAGCCCGCTCATAACTCACAAGAATAACTCCCTTAGTGGTCACCACACTCTCCGTTAATTTAAATGCTGCTGGGATAGGCCCATCACCAAATATTTTTTTTCCTTTTCCGAGTGTTAACGGGTGAATTTTGAGTCTAAGTTCGTCTACCAGATCATTCTTAAATAACAGTTGAATAAGCTGGCTACTGCCCCAAACTTGAATGTCAGCACCTTCTGATTTTTTGAGTTTTTCAATATCCGCAAGACTGTTTATAAAAACCGTATTCTTCCAGTCCGACTTTTCCCTTGTTTGGGACATCACATATTTGGTACCCTCATTGATGCCTGGCCAAAAGCCCGCATTCGCTGGCCAAAAGTTTTCCCAAATCTCAAATGTTTTTCTACCCAAAAGATACGCCGCAGGTTGCCCTAACTCTTTTTCCACCACTTTACCATAAATTTCATCATCATAGGGAGCAACCCAACCGCCATATTCGAAACCGCCGGAAGTATCTTCCTCAGGTCCACCACCACCCTGCAATACGCCATCTAATGTAATCATGGATAAGACTATGATTTTTCTCATTTGTTAGTCGTTCTTATGTAATTGAGTAAGCCGTTATTTCTGTGTAAGGTCGTCAAAAAGCATCTTCTAAAGGACGTTTGCTTTGCCATCGGCTGAAAGTATTGTGTAACAAGGTTTCATTGCTTCGTCGCCACTACTATGGAGACCAGCATTTCCTAGAATAAGTCCTTTTTCTCGCACAATCAGCAGCCATAATTATAAGACCTTCATTTATAAGTGTGGCGTGTAAAATACTATCTTTCATTTTTGCTGGCATCTTATCTGACCTAGAAGGTTCGCCTATAATTTGAAACGTGAGTTCACTGCTTCAACATTCCATGTAAAATGTCATTGCTTTATGGCCGTTTCCTTTGAAGCTTAAGTAGGAATTGATGTTTATATTTAAATATTAATTGGCCTCCGTGTAAGCTTTAAAATTGTTCAGAATCGCTTGCCAACCACTCTTTTGCATCTCAATTGGGTTTTCACTTTCGGGGTCAAAAACAACAATTATTTCCGTTTGTTTATCTAAATCTTTGAATTCAACAGCTACTGTTCTACCTTCAAAAGAATAAGAAAAGCTTTCTCCCATTTTTATGTCATCGTAAATGGCTTTAAAATCAAAACCAAAACTTCCATCTTTAGCTTCCATTCTGGCGAGGTATGTTCCTCCTACTTTCATGTCGTTGCTTGCCATGGGACAGTGCCAGCTTGGGTCAGCAAAATTCCATTTTGTAATTTGCTCAGGATTGGTGTAGTAATCCCAAACTTTATTTGTGGCTCCATTTATAGTCGCAGATACCGTTATTTTGTTCCTCATTTGAATGATTTCTTAGTTTAACGATACAAAGATGCGGTACTAAATTGAAAGTTAAGAATAGTGATAACGACAACTTAGGGGGTTGATTACGACAAACCTATTTTCTAGGTCTGCTCCTGAAAAATGTATCCATTCTTGTTCCTGAATCCTGCGTGATACACGCCAACGTTGACCCGCAGTATTCGTTTACTACCATAAATCGGTTCTTAGCCCTGTCCTGGAAAAAAACCTTTCCAAGGTGTCATTGGTTGGCTTTTACAAGGAAGTAAAACTGAAATATGGGATCATACAGCGGAACAGAAAAGCTTATGATAAGTAGAAAATCACGAAGCCCGTTAAACCTATACAGAGAAATTCAGTCTGAGCAAGGAATCAATTTCCTTTAAATGCTATTTCGATATATCCTTTCCGCTCTATTTTCGGCAATTTTCTTATTAAAATGCAATAAAGATGCTCCTAAAGCCACTACAGAGCATATATCTTCAAGACCCAATATCTTACTGCTCATAGCAGACGATATGGGAAAAGATGCCTCTTTCGGTTTTTCTGAAGGCAGTATTAAACCGAACACGCCGAATTTGAATAACTTAAAAAACGCAGGCCTAAGCTTTAGTAATTTGTGGGTAAACCCCACCTGCTCCCCTACAAGGGCATCTTTACTAACTGGCAAATATGGCTACCGCACAGGCGTAAAATGGGCGGGCGACCTCCTTTCCGAGTCTGAAACGGTTTTACAAAACTATATCAATGAACAAACCAATAATGCCTATGCCACAGCAGTGGTGGGCAAATGGCATTTATCGGGAAATACTCCAAACATCAACCCAGAACTATTTGGCATAGATTATTTCTCAGGAATAGCCAGCGGAACAGTAGCAGATTACTATAACTGGACCCTCAGTGAAGATGGCTCTTCTTCTATACAAACAGCATATTCGACAGCATACCTCACAGATTTGGGTATTGACTGGATAGGGCAACAAGAAAAACCATGGTTTATGTGGATGGCCTATAATGCCCCGCACATTCCTTTTCATACCCCTCCTAGCCATATGCATTCACAAGGAACGCTGCCAGAATTCAAGAACGGCATGGATGGCACGCCTTATTATATGGCAGCTATAGAAGCCATGGATTTCCAAATAGGTAGACTGATAGCGGCTATTCCGCGAGAGGAGCGAGATAACACCATCATCATTTTTCTGGGCGATAATGGAACACCGAATCAAGTCGCTCAATTTCCCTATTCCACTCGGACAGCTAAGGGCACATTATATCAAGGGGGTATTAATACACCCTTGTATATTAGCGGAAGTGGTGTTAGCCGAACAGGCATGGACGATAACCTCATTTGTGGCACCGACCTCTTTGCCACCATTGCAAATTTGGCAGGAACAGAAGTCACAGAAATAAATGACAGCAAAAGCTTCGCCTCTTTATTGTCTTCCTCTAGCACCATCCGAAACTTTCAATATTCTGAAATGAATGATGGAAGAACGGATGGCTGGGCTATTCGCAACAAAACCTATAAACTCATCACAAACGCCAACGGAAATAAAGAAATGTATGATCTCATGAGCGACCCATACGAAACCATGGATTTATTATCAGGAACACCGAATAGCACACATTTAGCTGCAAAAACAGCCTTAGAAAATGAATTACGACAAATAAGGAAGTAACGTTTCACGAAAAAAAACGGTCACTTGCTTTAAACCTAAGCCTAGAATTAACGTCTTATTAACCTATTTAAAAATCTCTTTGAAAATGAAATTCAATAAAAGCTACCGCTATCTAGCCATACTCTTTTTTTTCACCTTTATGAACTGCAGTAAAGATGCAGATACCCCTGCAAAACCAGATTCCAGTTTAGATGTTCCTGCGGTATATTCTAAAATTTATGGAGCTACCAGCGTTACAAGTGACGGCACTTATGTAACGATTAAAACAATCGGCACGCCAGACCATAAAAGCGTTTATTACCCGAGCTCTAGTGCTTTATTCGAAAACTTTAGCGGCACCACATTTGAAGGATATACTTTCAAGAAAAACCCAAATACCATTGCTACGTTTGATTATTCTTTTAAAATCCCAATAAAGCCTGTCGTAGCCACCAATCATGCTGCCACACCATTAGGAGCCATTGGTGTTTCGCTAAACGGCGTTCCTTTTTTTAATCAATACGCTGGCCCAAATCAGCCACTTACAGATGAATTTCAAAGTTTTGATAAATATTGGGGGCACCCTACCGCTAACGGAACCTTCCATTATCACATAGAGCCGCTTTATTTAACCACCGTAACAGCAAGCAAATCTGCCTTACTTGGTTTTCTATTAGATGGTTTTCCAGTTTACGGGCCAGAAGAAAACGGTTTAGCAGTGACTGGTTTAGACCAATTTCATGGTCATGCCCATGCCACGGCAGATTACCCTGACGGCATTTATCATTATCATGTAACCAACTCTGCTCCATACATCAATGGAAATGGATTTTATGGAAAGCCAGGAACGGTAACGCAATAATGAGATACTATTATTTAAGTGCCGTAGTGCTTTTGCTTTATGCTTGTAAAACAGATATTCCCGATTCCTATATTCTGAAATCTAGGGTTACTAATGCGGACAATTTCCTTTATCTGAATGACAAAAAATACTCGGGCTACGTCTACGAATTACATCCAACAACTGGCGATACGCTTCTTTTGGAAGGTTATCTAAATGGTTTGAAAGAGGGCACTGCAAAGAAATGGTATGACGATAAAAGTTTAATGGAAGTCCGTCATTACGCTAAAGGTGCAAAAAATGGACAGCAAGTAGCCTTCTTTGAAAATGGCAATAAACGTTTTGAATATACCGCCAAAAACGACGCCTACGAGGGTGAAATGAAGGAATGGAATAATGCGGGACTGCTCATTCATTTGGCTCATTATACCAACGGACAAGAGGAAGGCACGCAAAAACTATGGTATGATAACGGAAAAATCAGGGCCAATTATGTAATTATGGACGGTAAGAGATTTGGATTATTAGGAACAAAAAATTGTGTCAATGTATCGGATAGCATTTTTATTAGTAAGTAGTATTTGGCTTTTAGGCTGTCATGAAAAAGAGACAGAAGGCTTAGCCTTGCCGTATTATAACGACCCTACTTTTACGCCAGTCTTTGTAAATGAAACTTCAGATGTGTCAACGGAAATCACGCATACCATTTCAGATTTTCAATTCCTAAATCAGGACAGTGTTTTGATTGACCAAAGTATCATTCAAGATAAAATTCATGTGGCCAATTTCATCTTCACTTCCTGTGGCAGCATCTGCCCTACCATGACCGAGCATATGAAAATGGTGAGTGACAAATTTAAAGACCTCGTGCTATTATCCTACTCCGTTACGCCTTGGATAGACACGCCAAGTGTTTTAAAGGCCTACAAGGAAAGTAATTACATAGATAACAAAAACTGGCAATTCCTTACCGGTTCACAAGCTGACATTTACGATTTAGCCAGAAAATCCTATTATGCCGAAGAGGATATTGGCTTCAGCAAAGACAGCACTGACTTTTTACATACGGAGCACTTTATTCTGGTAGACAAAACCAAAAGAATCCGTGGAATTTATAATGGCACTTTGGCTTTTGAGATGGAGCAGCTGATTGAGGATATTAATACCTTATTAGCGGAGTAAGCTTAGATTTGCTTTTACCTTCTCCAGAGATAAAAAACAAAATGCATTCCGACATACCCCAGCGGTGTATAAGGTAAATAGAAAAGGGTGCAACCCGTCTTATTAAAGCTATGCCAATAAAGCATTTGGCGGAACTTTTGGCCATTAAAAGCCAAAATTGTGACAAATATTTTAAGGGATGATTAGCAGTTTATGAATCAGTGGTGATTATAGATTTTTATATCAAACTCTCTCTAGTTAAAAATTGAATTATATCGACTTGCCCGCCCATTTTGGGTGGATTTTGTTGTGCGTAATGACCGAATAATCAATAAATGAGGTTTTGGGTGTTTTTGTTATGGAAGAGGCTAATTTTAATTCTTGCCGAATGGCATTTTGTAAGCTATTGCTACTTTTGATAAAGTAAATCCTTATTTTCTGAAAACATTTTTATGAGAGACATAATCATTTACAACACTCAGGACGGCAGAGCTGCGGTGTCTCTTTATGCCAAAGATGGTGTGGTTTGGATGAATCAAAAACAAATTGCAGAACTTTTTGACACCTCTATTCCTAACATCAGTATGAATATAGCCATTATGTAAACCGCCATACGCAAATTCAGAAACACTTTATTTTACGGTAAAAGGGTGCTGTTTAAGTAAAGCTTTCGCTTAATTGTTTTGCTTTTAGTATGTTATCCCTAATCTCCCAAAAGAGGCATGAAGATTTAAGTGAAAATGTGGATTAAAGTGATAGTAGATTGGATAGTTTTACGGCATTAAACTTTTAAAAAGATGAGTAAGCTCTTTGCTATTATTTTCTGTTTAACTCTTTTATTGGCATGTAAAACTGCACAAGTCACGCCTGAGAATTTTACAACTTTAACTGTGGACTTAGGTACGCATAAACTGGCAAGTTTTTCCATCATAAATAATACGAAATACTTAATCGTATTCGATTCTGGATTAGGGGATAGCCATGTTATTTGGCATCAAAAAAAGCTGCCCACTGCCATAAGTGCCACTGAAGACGTATTGCTATATGACAGAGCAGGTTATGGCGACTCTGAAAAAGCCACAATGCCAAGGAATATTGCGAAACTAAGCGAAGAGCTAGGTAGTGTTATTGATAAATTTGCAGAAGGCAGAAAGGTTATATTGGTTGGGCATTCCATAGCTGGAATGATTATTAGAGATTATGCCATCAAGAACCCTTCAAAAACAGCTGGACTTTTATTCATAGACCCTTCACATGAAGCTTATAATAATCCTACTCAAGCTGAGGAAGATTTAATTTATAATACGTTTTTGAAAAGCTTTGGAGAAGGTTCTGGAGCCGTAATGGAAGCCAGAGAGTTAAAAGAAGATTCAGAATATATGAGGTCTTTGCCTAGTTTGCCAAACGTCCCCACGATAGTATTGACCAGTATGAAAGTGGACGCTTCACATAATGCTGCAGACAGGCAAAAATGGTATGATGCTCAGCATTTACTAAAAACGGGTTTAACAGATTTTTCGCATATCACCACCACCAAAGCTGGGCATTATATCTTTATGGATGAACCTGATTTAGTTTTGGATAATCTTAAAACACTCATTTCAAAACTGCCTTAATGAACTTGTCTTCACTTAGATAATGGCTATCTTGCTTATGGCTTTATATGGCCATTAAGAAATATACATATGAATAAGAATATCACAAGAAGAAATCTAATAAAGAAAATGGGACTCACCGCCGGTGGGATTACTATGGGTTCCGTTCCTATCTTGGCAAATAATGCTGTGGTCACCAAACGTAACCCGCACATTTATTCTTTTCGGATAGGTGAATTAGAAGCATGGTCTATCAGTGATGGTTTTATGCTTTTTGATGCGGGTTTAGATCTTATGGAGCCCACCAGCTCTCATACCCAAATGCGGGAAGCCATGCTCTCTAATCATGAAGACCCTGGTTTTTTGCCCATGTATATAAATATTTTAGTCATTAGAAAGGGGAAAGAGGTTATCATTTTTGATGCGGGTTATGGCATAGTAAACAATTCTGAAAGAGGCTGGTTTCAGGAAGGATTAAGTGCTATTGGAATTGATAAAAGGGATGTCACGGCAGGTTTTTTAAGTCATGCTCATGGAGATCATATTGATGGTTTTGTAGGGCCAGAGGGTAAACCTATGTTTCCTAATGCCGCTATTTTTAACACACAAGAGGAGTTTAACTTTTGGCGACAAAAAAATCCAGACTTTTCTAATTCTAACAGAAATCCATCTTGGATTCCTAGCATGGTTAAGCATGCTAAAAAGCAATTTGAAATACTCTCTCCCCAAATACAAGCGGTGAAAACTGGAAGTGTGTTATTGGACAATTTGGTGACCATAGAGAATGGTTTTGGACATACGCCAGGCCATGCGGTTTATAAAATAACCTCCGGAGAAGATTCTTTATTTCATATAGTAGATTTATCTCATAATGGTGTTTTAATGTTTGAAAACCCTGCTTGGTCCATTAAGTTAGACCACTCCCCAGCTGTGGCTATTGCTTCTAGAGAAAGAATATTTTCTATGGCGGCAGAAAAAAGGATGCGATGTTTTGGCTTTCATATTCCCTGGCCGGGGCTAGGTTATATCAATAAAAAGGGAAAAGGATATAGCTGGTTGCCAGAAAGAATGTGGTGGTAATTCTAGTAGCCGACAGACAGGTCTTAAAAACGCTACGGATAAACATCTAAACAGCATGCAGAACTTTTTGACACCTCTTAACCAAACATTAGTTTACAAATCGTAAACATACTGAAAGATAAAGATTTAAAGGTAAATTCAGTTATTAAGAATTACTTAACAACTGCCCAAGATGGTAAAGAATATGAGGTTACTTATAGCAAGCCAGAGGCTCTAACGGAGACTCTGGCTAAAGGAAAAAGAGACGGGTGTAACCCGTCATATTTATGGTATCTCAGTAAAGCTTTTTACTCGTTGTCTTTCCACCTGCCTGTCCTCCTATCGGCGGATAAACCGGCAGACAGGGACAGGCTTGGGCAGCCCCGACTCCTTTTTGTTTAGGCAAAAACGAATCGCAGCGGCGAACCGTCCAAAACCATCTACCAAAATAAACTCACACCCTCAAAATTTCATTAACACTTCCATTGTAAAATTAATCTCAGGATAAAATTTTGACCGTGTTTTAAACAGTATTTTGGCAATAAGGATTATGTTCATTTCTATGATACCCCAGCGGGGTATAAGTTGAATAGAGATGGGTGCAACCCGTCTTATTAAAGCTATGCCAGTAAAGCATTTGGCGGAACTTTTGGCCTGTAAAAGCCAAAATTGTGACAAATAATTTAAGGATTGAATTGCAGTCTATGAACCAGTGATGACTATTGATTCTCATATCGAACTTTCCTTAGTATAAAAATGAGTTACATCGACTCACCCTGCCCATTTTGGGTGGGATTTTTGGTGTAAGCCATCCCCAAAATGACCACTCAATAAAGGATGATCTAGTTGAGAGTAATTACTGCTTTTATTGGATGTAATATTGTATTCATATACGACACGTATATCTTACCCAAAACAATTAGCCAAACCTGTGAAAACGAACAAATTTCTACTCTTGCTAACAAGCATTTCTTTTTTTATCATTTCCTGCTCCAATGAACAACAAACCGCAAGTGAAGAACCTGCCGAAATAGCTTCAAAACCTGAAGATGCTGTGAAACATGGTTTATATCTGGTCACCATTATGGGCTGTAATGACTGCCATTCTCCTAAACAAATGGGACCGAACGGACCTGAAATAATTCCTGAATTATTGTTATCTGGCTATCCTGAGGAAAGACCCGTAGTGAAGTTTACCGACCCTATGATTAAAGCTGGCTTTGCTATGCTATATCCTGACCTAACAGCTGCAGCTGGCCCTTGGGGTGTTTCTTTTGCGGGTAATTTAACACCAGATGAAACAGGACTTGGAAACTGGACAGAAGCACAATTCAAAAAAGCGATTACGGAAGGTAAATTTAAAGGATTGGATAGCGAAAGAATGCTATTGCCAACCATGCCCTGGTTTAACTACACCAGTTTGACAGATGAAGATGTATCTCACATTTTTGCCTACTTAAAGTCTATAAAACCTGTCAAAAACAGTGTGCCAGCTCCTATTACGCCAGATAATATGTAAACTTGCAAGTTTCAGAACCTTAATCTTAGCAATTAATCCTGCCCATTTGGGTGGGATTTTTGGTGTGGAATGACCGAATAATCAATAAATGAGGTTTTGGGTGTTTTATGTTTTCTAAGCTGGTAGTTTTATTTTTTTATAACTTAGATCTTAAAAGTAACCTTAAAACCTATGCTATATCTCGAGTTACGAGCAAGAAAAATGGTAAAATAGAAGTAGTAGGTTTATATGTTGGATTTACTACAATTCAAGACAAGGAATTTATCTGCATAACAGATATTGCAAAATATAAAAATCCAGAAGCTCCAGCTGACATCATTAAAAACTGGCTTCGAAATAAGAATACCATTGAATTATTAGGACTTTGGGGAAAAATAAATAATCCAGATTTCAAACTGGTCGAATTCGACCAGTTTAAAAATGAAGCAGGTTTTAATCACTTTGTGCTTTCTCCTAAAAAATGGATTACGACGACCAACGCTATCGGAATAACCTCAAAAGCAGGAAGGTATGGCGGAACCTTTGCACATTTAGACATTGCCTTAGAGTTCGCGTCTTGGGTTTCTGTAGAATTTAAGTTTTATCTGATAAAGGAGTTTCAAAGGCTTAAAGAAAAAGAAACTAAAACTCTAGACTGGGATGTAAAACGAAGCTTAACTAAGTTAAATTACCGCATCCATACTGATGCTATTAAACAAAATTTAATACCAAATAGTCTTAATAATAGTCAAACCGCAATGGTATATGCTACAGAGGCAGATGTACTCAATATGGCACTCTATGGCAAAACAGCCAAACAGTGGAGAGAAGAAAACCCTTCCGAAACTGGAAATATGAGAGATTACAGTAATGTCACTCAACTCGTATGTCTAGCCAATCTAGAAAACCTAAATGCGGTATTTATAAATGATAATTTGCCACAAAGCCAAAGGCTTGTAAAACTAAACCAAATAGCCATTTCTCAAATGAAAATACTCACAGCAGAAAATACCATTAAAACAAGTGAAGCGTTGCCAGAAAAAAGCTAACTGTAGGTTATTAAACACTTGGTGTTCAACGTCAGATAATCTTTTTTTCACACCACCTTAGACAGGATTTTTCACGCTTTGACCGAAGGCTACATACTGTCCCCTTGCGGAGTCTCCGAGAGGAAAAATTTATTCCGACATACCCCTGCGGGGTATAATATTAATAGAGACGGGTGCAACCCGTCTTGTTTAAGACATAACAATAAAGCATTTGGCGGAACTTTTAGCCATTAAAAGCCAAAATTGTGACAAATAACTTAATGGATGAAAACAGTATATGAAACAGTGATGACTGTTGGTTTTCATATCATACTCCCCTTAGTTTGAAAATGAATTACATCAACTAATCCTACCCATTTGGGGTGGGATTTTTGTATGAAATGACCGAATAATCAATAAATGAATTTTTGGGTGGTTTTTGTTTTGGAAGGGGGTAATTTTAGTCCAAGTAAAAATTATAAATATTACTAATGAATGTTACCGGTTAATGGCTAATTCCTAAATAATTTTGAGAACCACAAGGCAAATAAAACATTGAGTAAAGAAAGAAGAAAAATACCACCAAACGAACAATTGATTCTACATTCAGAAGTCAATGGGGTTTGTCCATTGTGTCCAACTATATTAATATATGAAAAAAGGGGTAGAAATCAGAAAGGATTTGAAATAGCTCATATTTACCCATTAAACCCTTCACCACACGAAGTAATTCTTCTAAAAGATGAAGAAAAGTTAAGTTCAGATTTAGACCACGGAAATAACTTACTTTGTTTATGTAACCCTTGTCACAAAAGATACGACAAAAATAAAACTGTGGATGAATATCGTGAATTAGTGAAAAAGAAAAGGGATATTCTTAAAAGAAAAAAGGAACAAGAAATTTGGTCAAAAACTAGTATTGAAAAAGAAATATTTGAAATAATCGAATTACTTGTTGCCCAAGATTTAGAATTTAAGGATAATCTTGAATACAGCCCTAAAACAATTGAGGATAAAACAAATGACTCAATTACAGTCTTGACTAAAAGAAGAATACATCAAAATGTTCAAGATTACTTCTATAAAATAAGTGCAAAGTTTAAGGAATTAGACTTCCTTGAACCGATGACAACAGAAATTATTTCTTCTCAAATAAAAACCCATTATTTACTTCTAAAGAAACAAGGAACTAATCAAAAGGAGATTTATGATGCAATGGTAACTTGGCTACAAAAACAGACAAAACAAGAAAATAGAGACGCTTCCGAGATAATAATCTCTTATTTCATCCAAAACTGCGAAATATTTTGAAATGATATATCCAAACAAAAACATACGCTTTGAAGAATCTATTATTTATAAAATGATATCCATTTTAGAATTACAAGAAAAGTCGTCAATAAATATTCACGAATTGTATAACCAGACAAAACCAAAGTTCAAAAACACTGATGAATTCATAATATCTCTAGATGTACTTTATGCTTTGGATATGATAAATGTAGACTTTGAAACAGAAAATATAGAATATGTTAAGAGAAATTAAATGCGACCAATTCATTAAGCCAACCATTGAATTTACAAATGGTTTAAATTCAGTTTTAGGTGATGATATTTCGACCAATTCTATCGGTAAGTCTACATTATTAATGATTCTAGATTTTGTATTTGGAGGGAATTCATTTTTAAGTAAGAATTCAGGCAGTATTAAGCACCTAGGGCATTTGACATTTAAATTTGGGTTTCTATTTGGTGATAAAAAATTTCATTTTTCAAGGAATACTGAAAACCCTTCGAATGTAAATGTATGTGATGAAGAATATAACCCCTTAACCGAAATTACATTAAATGAATTCACTTCTCAAATCTTGGAATTATATGAGATTACTCACGCTCACATCTCTTTTAGAGACGTTGTAAGTTTGTTTTCTAGAATTTGGGGCAAAAACAATTACAGCGTAGATAAACCATTACTATCATTCCCAAAAGAAGCTGATGCAGATTCTATTTCCAGGTTGATTAAACTATTTGGCCTTTACCATAAAATTGTTGACTCAACAAAAAAATTGAAAGACAAGAAAGATTCAAAGAAATTTTTGAATGGAGCAATACGTAAAAATTATATTCCTAAAATCACTAAAACTACATTTGAGCAAAACAGTAGTCAATTAGAAAATATTGAAAAGGAAATCACAGACATTAAAGAGAATATTTTAAAATTTACCCTAAATATTGAGGAACTAACCAATAAAGAAGTCATTGACCTAAAAGTTGAAAAAAGCAAATTATTAAAAGAACAATCAATAATCTTAAATAAAATTAGGCGTCTTGATTTAAATCTCAACCAAAAAAGTATCAAGAGTAAACACCTAGATAGGCTATCTACATTCTTTGAAAATCCGAATGAAGAAAAGATAATTGAAATTGAATCTTTTCATAATAAAATAAGCTTGATACTCACTAGGGAATTAAACGCAACCAAAGAGGTCTTAGAAAAAGAAAACGATTTATTTATTGAGAAAATAGAAGAAATTGATTTGGAAATCTCTTCATTATTAAGCAATGTAAGTAGTCCTAAATATATCGTTGATAAGATTTATGATTTAACTATAGAATCTAATAAACTTAAAAATGAGAATAGATTCTATCAAGAGAAAATTAATATTACTGAAGAAGTAAAAGAAATTGAAATTGATATTGACGTACTCATTGAAGATATTTTAACTGAAATTGAAACCTCAATAAATAAAGAATTAATAGAAATCAATCAAAAGATTCACGCCAAAGGAAAAAAAATTCCAAAAATTATATTAGGCAGGAAGACTTATGAGTTTGACCATTCCTCAAATACTGGGACAGGAAAATCCTATGCAGACCTTATCGAATTTGATTTAGCTATTTTAAAATTAACAGTCCTCCCCTTTCTAATACACGATTCAATACTTTTTAAGAATATAGAAGATGTCGCTGTAGATAGAATAATCGAACTATATTCAGGTTTTAAGAATCAAATTTTCATCTCAATTGACGGGATTAACAAGTATAGTAAGGAATCCAAAAGAATACTGAATGAATCAAAAATATTGGAATTATCAAAAGATAGAAAACTATTTGATAAAGATTGGAGCTAAAACAATATTCCGTTCTCCTATCCTTTCTCCCTTGTACAGTCACCGTTAGGTACTCTGAGGAATCACTAAATAAAACTTAAGGAATTACCCCTTGCAAAGTCTCAGCAGGGACTCTGCACTTCTGAAGGAAATGCTCCACCCTCCAATGTTTGCAGCATCAGATAGCCGACAAAAAGCTTCTGAATTTAAAGTAATATCATCACAAGTAGAGTCACTCAAGCTACACCATGACAGTGGTCATATTTAGCCATCGGATTCCTTTGTTTCTTTACAAAAAGTAAACTAATAATATGCTACTAACATCATTCCAAGAAGACTTGATTTTCGGAGATAAAATCAAAACCAAAGTAATTTTAGAAACAGCCTTCTCTAAAGAAATACGCATACTTTTGAAAGCTGGACAGGTGATGAAACAGCATCAAACTAAATTCCCTATTGTGGTTCATTTGCTCAAAGGTGAGATTGATTTTGGCGTAGAAAATACAGTGCACAGCATAAAAGAAGGCGATGTTTTAACTTTAGATGCCAATGTCCCTCACGATTTAAGTGCTATTCAGGATAGTGTGGTACGTCTTACATTATCAAAGTCTGACGATGTGGCTAGGGTAGAAAAAGTAATTGAAGATTCTGACCAATGAAAGAAATAGAATCCAGAGCAGATATAGCCTTATTGGTAAATACATTTTCATAAGGAAAGAACCCTTTATTGGCCCCATTTTCAATAAACATATAGCAATGGCCAAAGCATTTAGAAACACTAACGGATTTTTGGGAAACCAATCTTTTTGGAATAGCTAAATTTAAAGGAAACCCCACTTTAAAGCATTTCAATGTAGACAAGAATTTGCCCCATGGCATCCAGCAGGAGCACTTTGGCAAATGGCTTGAGCTTTGGTTCCGTACCATAGACCAGCTTTTTGTAGGTGAACTGGCACATAAGGCAAAGGAAGCCTCCAGACGTATGGCTCATGGACAGTTTATGGCTGTTTGGAATAACCGAGAAAAAGTAAACCTGTTTTTTGATATTCTATTAAAAGAGCGAAATTAATCAACGATAAAACCCTGTTTCTTCGCTGACCTCGCTGGTCAGGCCTAGGCGTGCCTACCTCCTTTTTGTTGGGGCAAAAACAAGCTGACGAACTAAAGAACGAAACAAATCAACGATAAAATCCTGTTTCTTCGCTGACCTCGCCGGTCAACACTAGGCGTGCCCACCTCCTTTTTGTTGGGGCAAAAACAAGCTGACGAACTAAAGAACGAAACAAATCAAGGATAAAATCCTGTTTCTTCGCTTACCTCGCCGGTCAACACTAGGCGTGCCCACCTACTTTTTGTTAAGGCAAAAACCCGAGACGTCGGACCGAAGCAAAAACCATCAACAAAATAAACTTGTACATTCAAAATTCATATCTTAATGACTAGTAGGAGAGGCTAAGGAGAGTGAATTTTCAACGTACTTCAAATAGTATTTTGTTAGATAGGAACACGTTCTTATTTATTCTAACATTTCCCTTTGCAGAGTTCTTTAAGTCCAAAGGTCTCTGCTGGGACTCCGCTCTCCGATGCTTACAGCGTCGGTGTGGTGAGATAAAAAGCCTCTGGCTTTTACAGTGTTTCAGCCTTAAAAAACACATTGCTCACCCTATGCCCATTTGATTTCATGGAATTTTAGATCGGGGACTATAATCCCTACCTTCACAAGTCTAAAAAAAATAATACCATGAAAATAAAAACTATTCAGTTCCTCATTGCCTTACTTTTAGCTGCTCCTTTTACATTGATTGCCCAAGATATTTCTATGGAGGCGGCTCCTGAGTTAGAAGTGAATGGCATTATATTCTCTAGCAGCGGTGGTGTTAAATTCCCCGACGGAACCATCCAAACCACAGCATACCTTCGAAACCCAGCAATGGAAAGTGGGCTGTCGGCCTTAGTGATAGAATTTGCCCCTTCATCAGGAATAAAGGGTCCAGCTCATGGCGATGGCATTACGGATGGTTTAAACGTGTTAAGTTTATCTAATGGCCTATCAAACTCATCTACAACTCATCTAGGCGGTGGCAGTGGAGCGGGTAAATCTAATTTCCAGGACCTCTCTTTCTCAAGGTTATCTGATATTAATTCTACCCGAATTAGGTCATTTGTAGCCGATGGCAGGCATATAGCTCACGTTGAAGTGTTTTTCTTAAGAATGATTGACAACCGCTATGTTATAGATCATAAAATTCGCTATGAAGATTGTATCATTTCCTCTTTTAATGTTAGCTCTGGTGGAACAGAAATGACCGAGAGCGTTGGTATTAATTATGGCAGTGCATGTTATTGCTCTTACGAAAGAAGCGAAATAGGTCAAGAGCTAGAATCTGCAAGTTTTGGCTGGAACATAGCGGAGAACATAGCCATAAGCACTTGTAATTGTGATAGTTTTTAAGCTGACTTGAATTTGGAAAAAGAATTGACAGAATTGCCCCTTTGCAGCGTATTCTAATACCTTTGAATACCCTGCCTAAGGACAAAGCCAATTCCTCTTGGGGAGACTCTTCCTAGGGAATAGCTTATTATTATGAATATAATTCTTGATTTTTGCTCGCTACAAGTCCGTTTTTACCTTTAAGAATTTTAAAAACATAGCATCAATTACTTAACCAATGAAAAAAGTACTATTCCTGTTGATGGTTACTCTTGTTTCATGTAGTCCTGCTGTTGATATTAGCAGCCCAGAAATTGAAGGAACTTGGAAACTTTTTGAAGCGACTCTTGAAGAGAATGGAGTTAAAACAGTTACAAAATACGACCAGAACACCTCGTTCATAAAAATTATTAATAAGTCACATTTCGCTTTCCTCCTACACGATTTAACCAAAGGAAAAGATAGTACAGCAGTATATTCTTCTGGTGGAGGAACTTATGAATTGGAAGGAAACAAATACACAGAGAATCTTGAGTACTGCTCAGATAGAGAATGGGAAGGAAATGACTTTCATTTTACACTAGTAATCAGAAACGACACCTTAATACAAAGTGGTGATGAAATTGTGGAAGAAGCCGGAGTAAATAGAATGAATACAGAGAAATATATAAAAGTTAATAAGTCTAAATTCTAGACTCAAGGCAATAATTAATTTAAGAGAATAATTCCCTATTCAAACTCTCCACGGGAACAAATATGAAGCAACTAGTCCGAAATTCCGAACAGTTCAAACCGAAGGTGCTAGAACAAATTAAACATTACCGCTCTTATAGACTCTAAAAACCTCTTAATACCAATCTGATGCTTATAGCATCAATATGCTGATAAAAAAATAATATAAAACATCCCTACCCCATAACCTTCGCTGGTCTAAAATTGCGAATGGTATAGGTGAAGTTCAGTATATAAAAACGACTCAAAACCAAGGATTTGTTTTCCCTTTGCAGCGTCTCAAAATAGACGCAGCATTACTATGGCAAAATAGCTGCTCAGACTCACCACTCCAATGCTTGCAGCGTTGGAGTGCTTATAAAAGCCTCATCCACTAACACTCCATGCGTCTGGTGGCAAAAAATCATATGCTTAGGTGTCGGTAATGGATATCCAAGTATGACTAATCCCAATCAGATTAACTAATTCATAAAATATTTTAGCATTCATGGGGTGAAGCCTTACACAACCATGTGAGGCCTTTGTTCCCAACTTTGCAAAGTTCCCCGTTGTGGTTCCATGAACGGCATATCCACCTTTAATAAAAACGGCATAAGGCATATTGCCAAGCCCCTCGTAGTTTCCTCCAGGGAATTTTTTCGAGGTATATCTTTTAAATATTGGTCCTGCAGCTCTTACATTCAATGTTGGTGTATCGTACTTGCCTATGCCGGTAGAAACCGGAAAACTGTCTATTAATACGGCATCAAGATATAAATAAAGGGTTTGGGTAGACTTTACGATATGTGCATATATGAGGCAACCGGCTTCACTGCAAGGGATATTTTCAGGGTCTTTTTTGCTGGTTAGAAAGGAATCAAGGATTTGTGTGTTTTCCTTCAATAACAGGAGCTCCTCTGGCGTATGGGTCTCCATTTTTTTCCAAATTTTACGCAAACTGTCCACTTGCTCCACCATGGCCATTTCTCTGTGCCATGCATTATCAATTTGTGTTAACAAAGCATTGATGGAATCTTTGTCCGGAGTAAGTAGCGTACTTTCAAAAATATTAGTTTCAAAACCCGGTCCAGCAGTATCAAGCTTTTCTGCCTTTATGGAATCTTTAAAAGCATAGTAATCAAAATTTTCTGGGAGTTTCTTTCTTGAAGGACTATCGCATGATTGCAAAACGGTCAATACAATTATACTAAATAGGATTGCTGTATCCGAAAATGTGAATTTCATCACCCAATATACGCTTTTTAAAGAAACTATTGCGTATAATTTCCGATTTACTTCGTCTCGAAATTGACTCCGAAGGCCAATTTATTTTCGCTGCTCAAAGTCTCCCAGTCTGCCTATTTATCCGCCGATAGGAGGACAGACTAGCGTTAGTGATTCTAAAAAAAATCACCAGACCGATACTCAAAGCAGTGGTCTGGTGATAAAAATTAAAAATAAAGCATTGCTACTTCTTAACCTTCGCTGGTCTAAAATTCCGAATGGTGTAGGTGAAGTTCAGCATGTAAAAACGACTCAAAACCAAGGATTTATTATCCGCCACGTAGGCAGCGGTAATTTCTCTGGAAATGCTGTTGTTTTGTCCAAGCACATCAAAGGCCGACAAGCTCAATTCGGCTTGGTCTTTTTTCATAAACTTATAGGCTGCTTTTGCAGATAATAAGGTGAAGTTTTGTTCAAAGCCTTCTATACCCGCTAAATAGGTGTTGGTGCCTTTTACATTAAATAAGAAGCCACTTTTACTTAATAAATTCAGAGCTAAACCAATGTTTTGCGTGTAATAGTTGCTATTGAGATCTTGCTGCAGCGTATTCTCAATAATGTTGTAACCGCCATTATAGGAAAGTGTAAAATCCACTTGCTCAGAGATATTGCTACCCAAAACAGCACCTAGCGTTAATCCCGTGTTTTGGGCAATGTTTTCTAAGTCATTTACTAAACCCGGCGTAATAGAATGGTTTACACCAAAGTTAAGATTGAGGTTTGATTTTAGGCTTGTAAGCGGAAAACCATAGGTTATAAAAGAGCGGTAAGACTGACTGTTTCCGTAGTTGCGTGGCAAACTTAGCGAGGCACCCCTTAGCAGCGGAATGCCATTATAAACGGTATCTTTTAGTGCAATGGTGCTAATATTAGAAATGTTATCTAAGGTATAGCTACCCACCAAATAAGCATAGAAAGTGCTTCCTTTCTCTATATTGGCACTATTATAACGGAACGTCAAGCTGTGATTGTTCTCCTGGTCTAAGTTGGGATTTCCAGCCGATAGCTGCAATGGATTGCTGTTGTCCACCACATTTTGTAGCTGCGTAATGCTGGGTGCATTGGTAGAGGTTCTATAATAAACCCGAATGCTTTTTTCTTTGCTCAAAGAATACCTCAGCATGGCAAAAGGCAAAACGTTTTTAAAACTTCTGCTCGTATTCAAGGTCTGCGGAAACAGTTGTTCGCCATCCAAGTTGGCTATTTGATAATTCAGATTGGCAAAAAACATAAAATCTCGCCCTTTATTATATCTATAGCCAGCACTCATGGTTTGGGTGTTGTACTGGTTCAAAAAGCTATTACTCAAATTCTCATTCAAGTTATTGAAAGTCCCCGTTTCAGGATTAAAGTCATATGTTGATTGGTCAGACTCATTATCTGCCCAGTCTGTTTTATAAGAAAAACGCAAGCTACTTCTTTCGCTAAGTGGCTGAGAATAGTCCGCTCTGATGTCGTATGAATTATTTAAAACTAATTTACTCGACTCCTGATTGAGGATCAAATCATTGACATTTAACTGGTCTTCTGATAATAATGCAGATTGATAGTCTTGGCTCGACCTATTATTTCCTACACCAACAGAAAATGTTTGCCCTGGCTTGGCAAATCTATGACGATAAAGCAGATTGAATTTTAGCGAATAGCCATCATTATTACTATTTGTAGAGGTTATGGTGTGATTCAAGAGCTCGTTTACAATGTCTGTTCTACCGTCCACATAATCGCTTATGTCGGCATTTTGAAAGCTAAGTACTGGCGTAAAAATCAAGGAATTTTCCTTATCAATGTCGTATTGCATCCTCAGGTTAACCCTATGATTTAGATTTTGCTTATTCCCAGCATGATTTTCAAGATAATCTTGGCTTACGTTTTCACCCAAAAACGTTGTTTGTTTTAAAGTATCGATGGAGTTATTATCCGTCTGATTGTAGAAATAACTCATATTTACCTTTACTTTTTCACTCCAGTTATCTGTGAGGTTAAAACCTAAAGCATTTGTATTGGTAATGCCACTTTGCCCATTCACCAGAAAGTCGCTGGAGTTAGCCCCTACAGAAGAGCCACCTCGTCCGCCGCCTCTCCTACCTCCACCTCTTCCAGAGCTAGTGCTACCCAAAACCCCTAATAAGTCGTCTGAAGAGAAGTTCGTTTGATTAATATTATTGGAAAGCCCAATGATGGAAATTCTTAAATCTTCGTTGAAATAGTTGACATTTCCACCCAAATTGTATCTATCGTCGGTACCATAACCGGCGTATACTTTTCCAAACTGCCCATTGCTTTTTCCACTTTTGGTAACAATGTTTATCGATTTCTCGGTGTTACCGTCGTCTGTACCAGAAAATTGAGACTGGTCGCTCAAGCGATCAAATACTTCTATTTTGTCAATAATTTCTGCTGGTAAGTTCTTTAGAGCTGCACTGGCATCATTACCAAAGAACTCTCTACCATCCACCGTGACGCGTTTTACATCTTCCCCTTGGGCTTGCAGTTTGCCATCTTGATATTGTATGCCGGGCATCTTTTTCACCAAATCGTCTGCCGTAGCATCTGGATTTACTTTATAAGCATCAGCGTTAAACTGTAAGGTGTCGCCTTTCATGGCTACCCGCACTTGTTTGGCTTTTACCTCTACTTCGCCCAATAGTTTTGAATCTTCTTCCAGAATTATGTTTTCAAACAGCTTATCATTATCTATCAAAGGAACTCGCTCCGTTTTAGTCACAAAACCCACAGAGCTAATTTTCAAAAGGTAAAAACCTTTGGGTAGCTCATTAATTTCAAATTCCCCATTGGCATTGCTAAATGCCGCTCTTAAAAATGTGGAGTCTCTAGGAGAAGTCAACCGCACAGTGGCAGCCACAACGCCTTCGTTATTGGAATCGGTTACCTTTCCAGAAACCTTAAAAACATCCTGAGCAAAAGCGTAGGATGAAAAAACAAGGAATAATAAAGTAGTAATAAGTCTATTCATAATTAAATTTTAAGGCTCTTTGACTCTTAAAGACTTTAAAGGTTTAAATAGACATAAGGGCTTTTATCCCCAAAGATTAGCCCTTTGTCGATACTGACTTAGCATATTAATTTTTAAGACCCAAAGTGTCTCGGTTTTGGATTGAATTCTGATTTAGTGAGGGAGTGGTGCGATAAACCTCTGACATTAACGGCCATATTTAACATAAATCAATTTTACAAGTTTGAATTTTCAAACACTTTGCTACGGCATAATTCATAGCGATCATTTATAGGTTCAATTTTTGCCATAGATGGCATTATCAAAAAAGTGGTCTTAGCACTTAGTTTTCATCATAATGCCTTAAATTGTCAAACCCTATTAAAATTATAAAATGAAACTACAAGTACTGCTTTTAATCTTTTGCTGTGGATTAGTAAATGCACAGGTTAAACCACCCAACATTGTTTTTTGTTTAGCCGACGACTGGGGATATCCGCATGCTGGTGCTTACGGAGACCAAGGCGTTAAAACGCCCAATTTCGATAGGCTTGCCAAAGAAGGTGTCTTATTTAATCATGCTTTTGTTTCAAGTCCTTCTTGCACTCCCAGTAGAAATGCCTTTATAACGGGTAAATACCATTGGGAATTAGGTTCTGGAGCTAACTTATGGAGCACACTTCCAGAAAAACATCAAAGTTTTATTCACCTCTTGGCCGATAAAGGATATACCACGGGCCGAAACGAATCTAAAACTTGGGGACCCGGTAATTTAGACAGTTGGATAGCCAGTCATGGCTCACATCCTTCTAATAAAGGGTATAGTACCTTTGAAGACTTCCTAGAAGCAAAAACCGATGATGCACCCTTCTTTTTTTGGTTGGGAACGCTAGACCCACATCGAGATTATGTAAAGGGAACGGGTGAAGAAAGCGGCATAGATATTTCCAAAGTTCACCTTTATCAACACTATCCAGCATCTGATGTCATACGTAAGGATGTAGCAGATTATTATTACGAAGTGCAGCGATGGGACAGTTTGGTAGGTTCTGTGATAAAACAATTAGAAGAAAACAACCTACTGGAAAACACCATTATTATTATGACTGGCGACCATGGTATGCCTTTCCCTCGTGGCAAAGGAAACCTTTACGATTCTGGTGTGCGAGTGCCATTTGCAGTGCGATGGGGAAACGAAATTAAAGCTGGCAGAACGGTAGATGATTATGTGTCGTTTGCAGACATTGCCCCTACCCTTCTGGAAGCGGCTGGAGTTCAAATACCAGAAGATATGACTGGCAGGAGTTTTGTCGATATCTTAAAATCGGAAAAATCTGGAATGATAGATCGCTCCGACATCGTTTTTGGCAGAGAAAGACACGTGCCTGCTCAGGAGAAGCCCAATATGGGAGGCTATCCTTCGCGAGGATATAGGAATGATGATTTTCTTTATATCCGTAATTATAAACCCGATTTATGGCCTGCTGGTACCGGAAAATTAGGGGAAACCAATTTTCCTAATCAATGGTATGCAGATTGTGACGGCGGCCCTACCAAAGATTATATCGTGGCCAATAAGGATTTAGACCAAGAACATCAGCTTTCTTATGAGCTGTGTTTTGGCAAAAGACCCGCCGAAGAGTTATACGATTTAAAAAATGACCCCGACCAGGTGAACAACATTGTTAATGATAAGGCTTACGCCAAAACATTGGAAAGTTTACGTTCTAAGCTTCAAGCCAAACTTACAGCCTTAAATGATCCTAGAGCCAAAAATCCTGATTATGAAGGATTTGACCAATATCCTTACTTAGGTGGTGGAGGCGGGAAAAGGAATTAGGTAGTGGTAGATTTTTATCTACCAAGTTTACTTGTCTCGCGATAAAAGTTTCTGGATTTAAGCTATTTTATTGTTTCCGCAAAATCCTTTCCATCAGAGGTATTTTAGAAACACGAAGAATCCTATCCCATTGGGGTGGGATTTTTTTTATTTGCCTCCTTCCAAAAAATAGATGGTCTTTAATAGTGTCAAATACTGATTAAATGGTAGCATTTTTTTTGTACCTTTAGTTTTTAATCATTGAAAAAGACTAACCGTTTATAGGAATACGATTACGATGATCTATGCTTACAGGCTTGGTCATTAAAGCCTCCTACTGAACAGCCTCAAAACTTACTGAACAGCCTCAAAACTTATGAGCCAGTACCGATTTAACATCAAGAAATTGGCCTTCCTCAAGTCATGAAAATAGATCTTAGAACATGCCTAATAATACTATTTGTGAGCAGCCTTTTGGGCTGCAATTCCGATAGTAATAGTAAAACTACCGCCGAAATAATTCATGAAAATGCTTCATTAATCCATGACCCTATTATTGGACTGTCGTATGACTTACCGCTATCCTATTATCAGTCCATAGCTCCTTTTAGTGTCATAGATAAAGAAGGAAAAGTGGTTGGTGTGGAAGAAGAATATAGGGATTCCTTGAATGGGAACACCATTTCTATCGGGCTTTCACTTAACCAAGATATGGTTCAAAAAGACAACAATAACGTACTTCCTATTACAGCTAATTCCGTATGGACAGAAAAACTCACTAAAGATGGAAAAGGAAAAGATTTAGCTCAAGGACGCTATTTGAGCAAGGTTAAATTTTATATGGAGCCAGATAGATACTATACCGTATCTCTTATTTCTAAAACGGACTCCCTTGGAGCTGAAATCATGAATATGAAGTTAAAAGCCCTTAAAACCGAAGCCGATTTTATAGACCCAAATGTTAGAAACTAAATATTTACCAAAGGAATTCTCTATCTCAAATATCCATAGACTATAATAAAATTGAAATGTTTAAAAGAGATTATAATTTCTTATCCAATCTAGGCCCCGGAATAGCTCAGCGTATACTGGGAGTAGATGTTAGTCACCATCAAGGAGTCATCGATTGGTCAAAAGTATCACAAGAAGGGAAGACTTTTGCCTATGTTAAATCTACCGAAGGCATGACACATATCGACCCAAAATTCCATGATAATATCAGAAATGGTGCTAAAGCCGGATTGGTTATGGGTGCTTATCATTTTGCTCGTCCTGACAATAATACCGCACAAAATGACGCCACCAACTTTATAAATACGGCTGGTCCTTATATTGGAAAAGGGAAATTACCTCCTGCTTTAGATTTGGAAGACCAAGTAGGGCTTAATTCCTTATCTAGCTTGTATACGAGCACCCAGCTGACCAATTGGGTCAAAGAATGGTTAACCATTGTAGAAGATGCTACAGGAATTGCTCCAATCATTTATACCAATTCCTTTTATGCCCAGTTCTTAAATAGCTCTATAAACGCCTACGGATTATGGATAGCGAAGCCAGATACCAGTCCAACTACCCGTTCTACAGATTTAGGAGTATGGAATAACGAGAAACTAAAACAGTATTCGTGGAAAGGTTCAGTCAATGGCATTTCTGGTTTTACAGACTTAAATGCATTTATTGGAAACATTCATGACTTTAATGATTTTATAAAAGCTTAGCATAATCACCACACCGAAGGTATTTCACCTCCCTGAGTATCTCTTTTTTTTTTGAATCATAACTTCTGTAGGGAGTAGTATCATGAGCGTTTCCCAAAGCGAATCCTAACAAATAGAGCTTACTGATTTCTGCCTACGCCCCATTTTTGCTTCTTTTGCAAAAACACATTTATCCCGCTTTATGAAAGCCAAACTTATCGCTTTTTGTCTGTTATGTTTTACGGCAAATGCTTTTGGACAGCAGTATCAAGAACACGTCTATTTTCTATCAAAAGAGTCGATGAAAGGTCGTGGAACAGGAAGTAAAGAAGCCAACAAGGCAGCAAAATATATCAAAAAGGCCTTCAAAGCATATGGCTTAGCACCTAAAGGCACTCGTAGGTATTATCAAGATTTTGAAGCCAAAGTAAGACGAGTAGCGGTGCCTGATAGTATCCGACCCGCCAAAAACGTCATAGGTTTTTTAGATAATGGAGCTCAAAAAACAATGGTTATTGGAGCACATTATGACCATATAGGAGAAGGCAAACAAGGAAGTTTAAAGGACAGCACTGCTTATGGTAAAATCCATAATGGTGCCGACGATAATGCCTCTGGTGTGGCAGGTTTATTAGAACTGGCGAGGTATTTTAGTCAGAACAAAATCGTAGAACCTGTCAACTTTCTATTTATTTCTTTTGGTGCAGAAGAGTTGGGATTAGTTGGTTCTCGTTACTTTGTAAATCATCCCACCATCGATTTAAAAAGTGTTCATTTCATGCTAAACATGGACATGATAGGCCGCTTTAATGCTGAAAGAGGCGTATCGATTATTGGTTATGGCAGTAGCCCAGAATTTGAGCCTATGATGGAGCAAATAGACAAAGAAAAGCACGTAAAATTTTACACAGGCTACGAAGGACGTGGCGGTTCTGACCAAACCTCTTTTTACGAAAAAGACATCCCCGTTATGTTTTTCCATACCGGTGGACATCCCGACTATCATAAACCCACCGACGACCCAGAAAAGGTTGATTACGAATCATTGGCAGGCATAGTGGAATTAGAAAAGGCTATTATTAAAGCTAGCTTTAGTTTTGACACGCTGCACTTTAGAAATACGGATCCTAAGGAGGAAGAGTAGGTTGTTCTCTCAACGGAGTTCAGAATGGACTCGGTTTCATTAACCAATGGAGCATTTACATAATTCAAGTTTTAAATATTATGCGGACCCATTCCTAAAAATCATAATCAGCGTATGCTATTTCTTCGCTGACCTAGCCGCCTGCCTGTCCTCCTATCGGCGGATAAATCGGCAGACAGGGTCGGGCATTCATTTTTGTTTGGGCAAAAACGAACCGCAGCTGCGAACCGTCAAAAACCACACACAAAATAAACTTGTACAATCAAAACTCTTAACATTTGAAAGCATAATTTAAAATTCTATACTTGAATTTTGACTGTCCTTCAAACAGTATTTTGTTAAATCCGAAAACTCATATCAATATATATTTGCCTCGACATGCCGCCTACTTTTCCACATTACTGAGGACTGACGCAGTTCCACATCTTAAAGTGCAATTTTAAAAGGCTTGGAGTCTGGTGCACTTTTGGTGTATATTTACATCACAACAAATTAATAATATGGCAAGACAAAGCATTTCTTTAACACAACCAAATGATGAATGGTTAAAAAGTCAAGTTGACAGCAAAGAATATTCAAGTAAAAGTGAATTGATAAATGACTTGGTAAGACAAGCAAGGAAACAACAGCGTCAAATAGATTGGATTGGAGCTAAACTGGAAAGAGCTGAGTATAGTGGCTTTTCAAATGATAGTCCAGAGCAAATATTAAAAGAATCAAAGGCTTTACTTAATTGCGAAGCATAAATTCGCGACATTGAAAGAAACGAAAGTGTGAATTATTGTCACCCTTTCCCTCAATAGCATCTCAGAATGAACTGCGATTCTTTAGAATTATTATAGAGATTTACAATATTGTAAGTCAAGAAACTTTAATGTCGACTTGTCGTTTATATAAGTACAATTGTCGTTATTTAAGTATTGAAACTTAAGTCAAATGGAAAAAACATTATTAAAACGTGATAGCAATGAATTAAAAACATTCATCAAACACTTTGAAAGAGGAAAAGGTATAAAACCCAAAGATGTTACTTATTCTAGATTTTTAAGCGATAAGCTATTGGTAGCTAAAGCTGTTAAAAGAGGTGTACCTACCGTACTTTTTTCCGAAATAAAATCCAATTCACCATTTAACGACATTCAATGGTCTGCATTTTTGGACATCAATATTCGTACACTTCAAAGATACCGCAAAGAAGAAGGGCATGTATTTAAGCAAATTCAAAGTGAAAAAATATTCGAATTGGCAGAAGTAGTTGATTTAGGTAACGAGGTTTTTGATTCGCCAGAAGATTTCACAATTTGGCTTAACACACCTTCTTTAGCTTTAGGAAAAAATAAACCAATAGATCTATTAGACTCTTCATTCGGTAAGGACATCGTAATGGCTGAGTTAAACCGAATTGAATATGGGGTTTTTGTCTGATGATAGTTTACCGGTTAAGTCGTAAAAAGTATAAAGATGAATTATCTGGCTATGGAGCTTCTTTAAGTGGCCAAAGGTGGAATTCAAAAGGCACAGAAGTTATTTATACTGCACAATCACGAGCATTAGCAAATAGTGAAGTCGCGGTTCATATTGCTTTGGGCATTTTACCGAGAGATTATTTCATGGTAGAAATAGAAATCCCAGATGCGTTAAAAATTCTAGAAATTGCTTCTAAAGATTTGCCTGAAGGATGGAATTCGTTACCTTCTAAACCAGATAGTCAAAAATTTGGAGATGATTTTGTTAAATCAAATACACACGCAATTCTCAAAGTTCCAAGTGTAGTGGTTAAGGGAGAATACAATTATATCTTAAACCCACGTCACCAAAATTTTTCAAAAATTAGAATCATTAAAACAGACCCCTACCCTTTCGACCCACGATATTTCAATAATTAAAAGAAACATTAAGTTTCTTAATTTCTCCTCTTGCTATGTCTCTGAACTAACATAGCTTTGTAAGAGAGGGAATCCCAATTAAAGCATTAATACACATGAGAATATTTTTTACAGGCGGCTCAGGTAAAGCAGGTAAACACGTGATACCCTATTTATTAGAACAAGGGCATAGCGTTTTAAATGTAGATTTAACGCCTTTAAACTACCCTGGCGTAGATAATCTGACAGCAGACATTACAGATTCTGGACAGATGTTTAATGCCATGAGTTCTTATGCTAACTTAGGTGAATTAGAGGCTGGTACTGGCGTACCAAAGTTTGATGCGGTTGTACATTTTGCGGCTGTACCTCGTATTCTTATCAAACCTGATAATGAAACTTTTAGGGTTAACACCATGGGGACTTATAATGTTATAGAAGCTGCTGTTAAACTTGGTATCAAAAAGATTATCATTGCTTCCTCAGAAACCACCTATGGCATCTGTTTTTCAGATGGCGAAACCGACCCTAAAGTATTGCCCCTACAAGAAGATTACGACGTAGACCCGATGGATAGCTATGGTTTATCAAAAGTGGTCAATGAAAAAACGGCAAGAAGTTTCCAGCGTAGGTCAGGTTTTGATATTTATGCTCTTCGCATAGGAAACGTGATAGAACCCCACGAATATGCTGAGCTATTTCCTGATTATTTCAAAAATCCAGAAGTCCGACGAAGAAATGCGTTCTGCTATATAGATGCCAGAGATTTAGGGCAGATAGTAGATTTATGCTTGCAAAAAGACAAGCTTGGTTATCAGGTTTTCAATGCAGGAAACGACCACAATGGAGCCATTATTCCTACTAAAATATTAGCCGAAAAGTTCTTTCCAAATGTACCTATTCAAGGTGAATTAGAAGAGCATGAAGCCCTATTCTCAAATCGTAAAATTCGGGAGGTATTGGGCTTTAAAGAGCAGCATAATTGGCGAAAATACTTAAAGGGAGAGTGAGCTTAACCGTTTTAGATTAGTCTATTTTCCGCTTCCCAACGAAGTTTCCAAAGTTTTTTTTCAATTCAGAGCCTCCGAAGAGACTCTGAATTGCATATAGAACAAGTCCTTATTTCCTGTCAAACATATACAAAAAACCATCTTCCGCTCCAACGAGTAAACTTGGCTTGTCCTTTTTATTTAATTTTATCATAGTGGGTGAGGTGGTATGTCCTGCTAACATTTGCTTTGACAAATCGCCTCTAAAAGCTAATTGTACTTTACCGTCTTCTGTACCCACGTTTTCAAAAAGCACCACATTTAAGCCGTTAACTATTAAGTCTAAGTCGCCATCTTCATCCCAGTCTACAAAACACCATTTCCGTCTACCGCTGCCACCTGCTTCGGCTGAGTTTAATCTTAAAGGGCCATTTTGGGTACTTTCCACTTTGTTTCTATTGGTAAACACAGCACCTTCCACACCATAAAAAATACGATTCCCTGGTTTTAGTTTAAGAAATCCCCCTTCTTTAAAACGTTCAAAATAGGCTAGATATCCTTCATGGTCTAGCATCACCAAATCCATAAGCCCATCCTTGTTCCAATCTATGGCATTCGGTGTCGTTCGCCACTGCGTTGCCAATTCTGTTGCTTTGGGCGTCCACCAGTTCCATTTTGGTTTAGGCACTTCCATTTGGCCCCAATCCATCACCACGGGTTCTGACTCCGTCAAACTTGGTTTTCCTTTTGAACCAATATTCTTATGCCATGCTATGCTCCCCCAAATAGAATTCACCAGAATATCCTTTAAGCCATCGCCATCCCAATCGGCCACTGAAAGGGTGGTATAGCCCCATTTCGCTTCTGCCGGCCCTTGAATAGAACCGCCATCACCCGCCAAATAACGAATAGGTTTGCCCCTTGATTCTAAATAAACGGGCTCCGCCCATTTACCACCTAGATTTTCTATAAAACCGAGATAACCAGCAGAATTTCCACAGATGATGTCTTCATCTCCGTCATCATCCCAATCCACGGCGAACGGCGTAACCAAAGCCCCAAATTTTATGTTATCGGCTTTTTGCTGAAAGTATTTCGGACTTTCAAACTGTGGCATGTGGTCTTTTACCATACCCGTATTTTCTACCAAAGCCACACGGCCATCTTCATCGCCAATGATAAGGTCTATATCTCCATCGCTATCCCAATCTATGGCTGTAGGAATAATCATCTCCAAATCCATTTTTATCAAGCCCGTAGCATTGGTAAGAAATCTTCCTGCGGCAAAAACAGGTTTATTTCGAGAACCCACATTTTCAAACCAAGTCAGCCTGTCCAGAAACTCGCCACATATCAAGTCTAAATCGCCATCGCCATCAAAATCATACATGTTTGGAGAGGGAGCTCCGTAGACATCAATCGGTTTATTATCCGCTAATATCTTACCTCTGTTTTCATAATTTCCATTGACGTTTTCCAGATAGTATACAAAACCTCGCAGCGGGCCGTTTGTCCAATTTCCTTCTGAGTCAAATGCATTATCCCAGCCATAATCCGACCAGTCGTCTATTCCTGCTAGTAAATCTTGGTCGCCATCTCCGTCATAATCCACATATTTCCATTGGCTAAATCTTATCTTTTTATGATTTTTTTCTAATACTTCATTGTCAAATATCTTTTTAGAATTCCCAAAAAGCTCCGTTTTGAAATTCTGATATTCTACGCCTTCCGCTAAAACCTTTGGCTCTCCATTCACATAAGAAACCTGAAGGTTTTTATATCCTTCCCCAATTAATTTACCTTTTTCAAAAACGATTTCATGACCATTTTTTTTAGATTTATTCTCAAAAAAATAGGTTCCATTGGAGGGTTTATCGGGGCAGGAAACGATTAAATCCATGTCGCCATCATTATCAAAATCCATAGGAAGTGGCCAAGCCCACAGGCCTACACCTAAATCCACCTCAAGGTCAGGATTTTGATAGGCTAATTTCTGAAAGTCGGCTTTGTCCAGATCGGCAATCGGCTTTGTGGTTTTACAGCCAAGGAAGACGAAAAAGGTCAGGGCAAAAATTACAGCGTAGGCAGTCTGCTTTTCAATAGATTTCATTTCACTTTTTTATGGGTTGAATATATGCTTTAGCACTAGCTTAAATTTATCGCTTTTAAAATCAAATAACCAAGCGAGTATTATGAAATAGATAAAAAGAGGGTATGCGAAGTTTTAATTATACGTCCCCATATTCATAAATAAGTCCTTATTTACGTTTCGTAGCGATTTGTATTATCTTGGCTATTCAACCAATTCGTTACAATGATTTTCAAGCCATCTCCTTACAAAAAACTTGGCAGACACTTCTGCTTGTTACTAATGACCATCTCACTATTTGCTTGTTCTTCCTTAAAAAAGAACAGTTTTAGTACCGACTATTTTGAAATACAAATAGATAAGAAAGGCTTTATCACAAGCATGGCAAACAGTTCTAAAGAATATAGTCCTTCCGATAAACCATCGCCATTAATGCAGCTTTATGATGGCAAAAAGAAGGTTTATTTTGAACCCATTGATGCAGCATTTAATCAGGCAAATAATAGCATTAAATTGACTTATGCCAACGGTTCTGTGGCTCAAATCTCCTTAAGACCTCAAGAGAAATATTTCAAATTAACATTAGCGTCGCTTAGCCCACGAAATGGAATTGATGGCATACAATGGGGACCATATCATACCAATATCACCAACTTGTTTGGAGAAATTATTGGCGTAGCGAGAGATACCAGCGAAACGAATAATTATGCCATAGGTATGCTGGCTCTGGACGATAATACCCTAGGTGGAACCTCTGAAACCATCGCCGATGCAGCACCGTTTCAGTATATCATTCATTCTCCAGATGCACAGCTCTATCCACTGCCGGATTCCTTACACGAAGGACAAATTTTCACTTTGGGGGGAGATGGCATTAGCGATGTGGCCTTTTATGCCCACAAAGAACCGTATTACAGAATCATGTATGGCAACTCTGCCATGGTAGATACTGAAGGTAGAATTTCCATTAATTACCACTCCAGAGACCGGACATTTGAGCGAGAGGTTTATTATTCACTCATTCCTAATATGCCCGCCAATACGCCTAATCATTTGGAGATTGAACCATTACCAGGAGTTGATTTCATAGGCTCGTCCATTGCTTTGTGGGGCAGCCCAGACAGCACGGCACTGATGGATGTGATTCAGGACATCGTATTGAAAGAAAACTTGCCCTACCCTACCATTGATGGAAAATGGGTGAAAGACCCTGCGGCTTTTGTGCCTGATGCAATGACTCATGGAAATTTAAATGACAGTATCATTTCTTATACATCCAGACTGGGTTTTAGGGCCATCAGTTTGTATGACCAAGGTTTTATAAAGCCAGACCGAGGAAATGAAGGGTACATTGACGGGAAAAACTTTGAGAACAAACCGATAAAATTAAGCTCAGGAAACAAATCTCATAAGGAGTTTTCTGCCATGGCGGCAAAGTATGGTATTACCATAGGAAGAACACCGATAACTAATTCATTGGCTCCTGGCACAAAAGATGCCAGCCCTGTACCAAGTAACAGTTTATGCTATCAGCAGAAGCGATTGTTGGTCAAAAATATTAGTTCTACCGATACCGTGATTATTGTGGATGACCCTACGCACCTTGAGGAGGTAGCCAGTTGGGAAGGGCATGCCGAAAACCTTAACATGATAAAAATAGGCAAGGAGTTGATTTATTATCTTGGGGTCTCTCAAGAAGAACCATACAGACTACTGAATGTAAAACGGGGCTACTGGGAAACCACGCCTACGACTCATCAAGCCAACGATACCATATATAAGCTGCAAGTCACCCTGAATTATGGCTATGATGGTTTGATACCCAACATGCAGCTTCAGGATAAAATTGCTGAATACTATGCTGATGTTTGTGCTATTAACGGGCTAGGTTATTACGATTTCGACGGACAAGAGTTTTTGTTTAATAACGGACATGGTTACTACTCTGCAAAACGCTTTTTCCGTAAAATGTTTGAAAGGGCCGAAGTCCTGAACCTCCCTCCTATTCGTTTTACAGGAGCTACACTCTCAGAAGGCTCATGGCATTATCAAAGTATTTGGAATGTAGGTGGCGGAAAAAACCTGTACGATGTAGACACTAGAGAATGGGGCAGCACCACAAGCCAAGGTAAAGACCTTCGTGATGTAACATACGCTAACTTTTTCCCAGTAGGTATGGGTGGAAATTTCCCTATTAAAGCTGAATCGACAGTTGAACAGTATGAGCATATTCAAGCTATTTCCGTTGGTGTAGGAACCACATACAGCTTAGTTCTGAATCAGAAAGATGTGGAAAGTTGCCCTCAAAAAGATGCTATTTTCAAAGTAATAAGAACATGGGAAGATGCCCGTGCTGCAAATGCATTTCCACGGGTTGTCAAAAAACTTTTAGCCGACCCAAAAAGGAATTGGAAACTAGAAGAAGGTGAGAACAAGGATACTTGGGTACTTAATGAGTTGCAAAATGGTGACGTGAATAGGACCTTCGTTTTGCATAGAATTGCTGATTATTGAGAGCATACTCTTTCATTCGTTAGCTAAATACTCTTTAGAAATTCAATTTTGACATAATTACCCCTTATATGAGACATAGAAACCTTTGATTTTCATTTCCTTTGAGTTTACTAACCAATGGCCGTTTGCCAAGAATTCAGATGAAACACTCCCTTTTATCAATCGCTCTATTTTCTATTCTCCTGTGTTTCTCGATGAGTTCTCAAGCACAGTATAAGTCAAAGCCAAATATTGTCCTGATAAACGTAGATGACATGGGCTGGAAAGATGTGGGCTTTATGGGAAGCCAATTTTACGAAACACCCAACATAGATCTTTTGGCTGGCATGGGTATGATTTTCACCAATGGCTATGCGGCATCGGCAAATTGTGCTCCTAGTAGAGCTTCTTTAATGACAGGGAAATGGACACCACGCCATGGTATTTACACGGTAGACGACTCAGAAAGAGGTCCCTCAAAACATAGAAAACTTATTCCTACCAAAAACACCGTAACACTGAGTAAAGAGCATGAAATAATGCCAGAAATACTCAGTAAAAACGGCTACATAACATGTCATGCCGGAAAATGGCATTTGAGCGATAACCCTTTAGAATATGGTTTTCAAGAAAATATTGGCGGAGCACATAATGGTCATCCTAAGAGCTACTATCCTCCTTATAAAAACGTCAATCTTACAGGAGATGCAGACCAATACCTTACAGATTTAATCATGGAGAAAACCTTAGCCTTTGTAGATAGTACTAAGTTTCCATTCTTCCTATATTATGCTCCATACGCCGTTCACACGCCTATTGACCCCGTAAAAAGTCTGTTGGCTAAATACCAAAACAAACCAGGTTCCGATGGTCAAGACAACCCTGAATACGCCACCATGGTAGAAAATCTTGATAGAAACATTGGTCTGTTAATAGATAAATTAAAAGACAAAGGAATCTTCGATAATACGTTCATCATCTTCACATCCGACAACGGCGGTTTATACGGTATCACCAAACAACGGCCGCTTAGAGCAGGAAAAGGAAGTTATTATGAAGGTGGTATTCGTGAGCCTTATATTTTCGTGATGCACGACAAAATCAAGGCTAATGCTAAAAGTGATGTACCTATCACTAATTTGGATATTCTGCCCACTATTTTAGCATATGCAGGCATCCAAGAAAACACATCTAAAATGGATGGAGATAACCTTAGTCCCATTTTAGAAGGAAAAAAAACCGAGCTAGAACGTCCATTGTTTTGGCACTTCCCTATCTATTTACAGGCTTATAATGTGCACGACAACGAAAATCGTGATTCATTGTTCAGAACTCGCCCGGGTTCTGTGGTAAGATATAAAGATTGGAAACTTCACTACTATTTTGAAAACAATGAAGTGGAGCTTTATAATTTGGCAGAAGATATAGGAGAAAGAAACGACCTTGCTTTAAAAGAGCCAGAAAAAACTGAAGAAATGCTTAACCTCCTCAAAGCATGGTGGAATAAAACGAATGCCCCTATTCCTCAAGAATTGAATCCTGAATATGAAGGGGATATTTAAATACAGTTTCCTATTTCCACAAAAGGCTAAACAAAATGCTTACGAATAAAAACTCTTGAAATAAGCCACAGAAGTACAGCAAAGAACAAAAAACCAATCGCTATAACTAAGTAGGCGGAATCTCCATTGCATACATTTTCTATACTTTGGAAAATCCAGTGAGTGGGTAACACTCCAAAGAAATGTTTGAAATTATCTGGCACAAAAAAGGCAGCAATTGGAATTAAAACTAGCATATTAAAGGCTTTGATATATATCATGCCTTGTATTCTATTCTGGACAATAGACGCTATAGAAAGTACATAAACAGGAACCACCAAGGCAGCCAATAAAGAAATCAAAAGAATATAGCCAAGGTCTATCACAAAGAAAGGTTGCACCCAAAACAAAATCACATTCAAGAACACCGTAAAAAGGTAAGGAATCAGAAATCGAGAGACCAGAAATTCAAATTTTGATAAAGGAACCACGCCATAAACTTTGGCTATATCAGTCTCTTTTTCATCTATCAAAACCATGGAGCTAATGAAGCTAAATACTTGGGTGTTTTCAATGACCGCTATCACCAAAAAAAGCGATAGATACGGACGAAGTAACTCATATTTATCCACCAAATAAGGCACTCCCCAAAGTATCAAAGCAAACAGAATAACAGGCAAAAACAAAAATGGCTTCAAAGAAGAGTCTCTAAAGATAATTTTGAAGTCGGTGATGGCTAGTTTGAATATCTTTCTCATAGCTATTGTTGAACCACCTTCTTTTTAAACCGTGTGTAAGCAAAAACATAAAACACCGGAAGCATAAGTATAATGGAAAAATATCCATACCAATTATTAATAGATGTGCCGCTTATGGCAGCATCTATCAGGTCTACACTCCCTTGAATAGGGAAAAAGTATTTGGCAAAACCAATGTCTATGCCCTCTAAATACTGCAACATGGGCACATTAATAAAAAGCAAAAATATAGGAACAGAAGTCAGAGCAAACTTTAGAAAGTCTGTGGCATAAGTGAGCATATAAAGCCCCAAAAGGGAGGACAAAACACAAATACCGAAGGACCCAGCTGTATAAGAAACTATATCAAAGCTGAAGCCTTTCACCGAAATGGCCAAACCCAAAGAACATATCACACCCACTATGGAAATAGAGAGCACTTTTGACAACATTAAAGCATGCAGATTAACTGGTGTTACAAAAATAGCGGGCAATATTTGATGCTTTATTTCTGTATATATGGCTAAGGCTATAAAAAAGAACCCAATCACAGAAGGGTCATTTAACACCAATGTTACCAGCAGTTTATCTAAGACAGCCACATCTTTAAAAAAAAATAAGAGCACACCATATATGAGTGTCACCGCAAAACTGATAGTGATGATACTGTTTTTGTGTAAAAGCAGAAACTGCCACTTTAACAGTGTAAAAAAGTTACTCATACTTTAAGGAATTTTCCGGTTACACGTATGAATACTTCTTCTAAAGTAGCTTCTTGGGTGTGAATTCTTTTCACTTCATCACGTTTAATGAAAGCCAAAAAGTCTTGATTTTCACCTAAACCTTTTAATGTAAACTCCTGTGTACTACCGTCATAAAGTTCTACATCCACCGCCTCTCGACCGTACAGCTTTTTTAAGTTTTTAGGCGTATCTGTTACCTGCAATCTACCCTCCACTATAAAAGAGACTCTATCACAAATTTCGTCAGCGGTTTCCATGCTATGCGTAGTCGCAAAAATGGTTTTCCCAGCAACTTTTAAATCTAAAATGTGCTGCTTTATCTTATGAGCATTAACGGGGTCTAGGCCTGAAGTAGGTTCATCAAGAAACAAAATGTCTGGGTCATGCTGAATAGCACGAATAAAGTTGAGCCGCATTTTCATGCCTTTGGAATAAGCCTCCACAGGTTTGTTCATGTCAGCGGTCAAATCCACCATTTCAAAGAGTTCCTCTACTTTCCTAATCTGCTTCTTGGGGTAAAAGGAAGCAAAGAGGTTCATATTTTCTTTCCCTGTTAACTTCAAATAATGGTTTGGCAACTCAAAGCCAACCCCTATTTTCTCAAAATAAGTGCTGTCCCAATCCGACAAGCTTTTTCCATCAATTTTAACCAAGCCCTGATACGCATTATAAATTTTGTAAAGTACTTTTTGAGCAGTGCTTTTACCGGCTCCAGAAGGCCCCAAAAAACCAAACACCTCCCCTTTCTCTATATTAAAATTTAAGCCCTTTAAAGTAGGACTATCATTATCAGGGTATTGAAATACCAAATTCTCAACTTGAATCATATTTCTACTGTTTGTCCAATGTGGGCTTTACTTCTTTTTTGCCGTAATAGCTAGTCTCATTTATCAAAAGAAACCACGAACGGAATTAGGTTAAAAACTATAAGCATTTTAATAAAAACAACGCTTTTTATTAAAAACTGACCGTTTGCATCCCCTAAATTAATCATTTACATTCGTGAAAAATTGACCCAGAACTAAAGAAAATATGTCAACTGAAACCCAGCAATGAACTACGACAATGTAAAACGCCTTCTAGCCTCCTTCCATATTTTGACAGAAAGAGAAATAGACGACTTCATGGAACAGACCACTTATAAATTGCTCTCAAAATCAGAATACTTTATTCAAGAAGGACAAATTTGCAAACAGGTAGCCATTGTTTTATCTGGTACACTACGCTCCTATTATACCTCCGACAAAGACGAAGAAATGACGTATTGCATCACCTTTCCTAACCACTTCATGACCGCTTATTCTTCGTATTTAACGGGTCAACCAACGCGGGAAAATGTACAGGCCATTACGCAAACAGCATTATTAATCATTACAAAGGAAAAAATTGAGCAGCTGACTGAAAGGAATCCAAACTGTATTCTTTTTCTAAAGGCAATTGCGGAGCAACAATACCTAGAATTGGAAAAAAGATTATTTCAATTACAAAGCAGCGATGCCACAAATCGATACGCTGACTTGATGAAAAATCATCCGAAATATATTCAAAAAATCCCTTTACAGCATTTGGCTTCATTCTTGGGCATTTCGCAGAGGCACTTAAGCAGAATTAGAAAAGAGATGACTTTATAGACATTTGTCCTTTTTAGCTTAAAGCCTTACAAGTAGTTTTGTGCTTCAACATAAAAGAGCAAAAAGTGCCTAAAAAAATACTGATAATTAATGGACACCCGAATAAAGCAAGTTTAAATTTTGGCTTAGCAAAAGCCTACAAAAAAGGGGCTTTAGAAAGCGGTGCTGAAGTTCAGGAAATTATAATTTCAGCGTTGAATTTTGACCCAAACCTTTCGTTTGGATATCAAAAAAGAATCGAATTAGAACCAGACCTTCTGGCCTCTTGGGAAAAGATCAAATGGGCAGACCATATAGTTTGGGTTCATCCCGTGTGGTGGGGAGGCTTACCCGCCATCATGAAGGGCTTTATTGATAGACTTTTCTTGCCAGGTTTTGCCTTTCAATACCGAGAGAACTCGATACTTTGGGACAAACTTTTAAAAGGTAAAACCGCTCATATCATTACGACATTGGACCAACCGAGCTGGTACTACTGGCTAATGTATGGCAGACCAAGTGTAAATCAACTCAAAAAATCTACACTGAATTTCTGCGGCATTAAACCCGTCAAAGTTTCCTATTTCGGTATTATCAGAAATTCGAATGAAAGCAAAAGACAACAATGGCTAGCTAAAGTAGAGCTTCTTGGCAGAAGAAATAAATAATACCATGATAACAACAACTTATTGATTTCTGGGCAAATTGGAAAACGACAAACACAGAAGTATCATCTATCAAACCTGAAATGACTTGTAAGATGGTGCTTTTCGTTTTTTAACCACATAGAAACCATCTCCATACCGGCCACAGAAAAGGTAATTCCGTTTCCGCCAAAACCCAGCACAAAATAACTATTCGGGAAATCCTTATGTTCACCAATATAGGGTAGTCCGTCTTTGGTTTCACCAAAAGTACCCGCCCATGAATAATCCGTTATATGCTCGAATTCCACCATATGTTTTTTGATATATTTTTCTAGCTTGGCTGTTTGCCTAGGTATCAGTTTATCTCTCAAATCGGCATTTTTAAAAGGTATATCCTGACCACCCACCAGTAAACGCCCATCATCTGTACTTCTGAAATACATGTAGGGTTCGTCTGTATTCCAAAAAAGCGTGTCCCTATATCGCTCTATTCCGGGCAGTTCTTGCTCACTCACCATGGCAAAAGACGATAAAAGCTTAACTACATTATTAGAGAAAAGCTCTGTAACCTCGTACCCTGTACTATAGATAATTTTCTGACATGTAATTTTTTGGTCATTGCCCGTAATGGCTATCAGTTTATCGCCCGCCTTTTTTACTTCTTTAAGTTCCGTTCTGTCGTATACCACAAGCCCTTTAGCTACATTAAAAGTCAACAGATCATTCGCCAGCACATAAGCATCTATCCTACCCCCCATGTCTGTCCATATACCACCGTATGCCTTTCTTATTCCGTAGCTATGTAGAATTTCCTTCTCAGTTAACCATCTCACTGGAAAACCATACTTATCTCGACATTCCAGCTCTTTACGTAGCATAGCGACATAAGATCTTTTAGAGGCATAAAGAAGCGAATTCTGAAATGTGAACCCGCAATCTGAATGTACTTCCTCCACTATCGCTTTTAACTGATTAATAGCATCAAAACAAGCACGGTATGCCTCCACAGCAGGCAGTTCTCCCACTTGCTCTATCAATTTATGTAACGGTATGTCTATTTCATATTGTAACATAGAAGTGGTGGCAGAACTACTTCCGGTAGCCACATCCCTGCGGTCAATAACCACAGCTTTGTAGCCATCTTTTATCACCTGATGAGCCATTAGACTCCCGGTAATACCCGCTCCTACAATAAGCACCTCTGTTTCAATATCCTCTTTAAGTGATGGAAAAGTAGACATAATCCCATTTTTTCGTAGCCAGTATGGCTCATTAGATGTGAGTTGCATCATGTTTTAAGTTTCTAAATATTGACGTTTATTCTATCCTGAATGATGTACAAGAAATCGTTTAAAAATCTTGTTCCTTATTCAAGACAGTTTTAATCTTTGACAAAAACTTAGGGGATGATATTTATTTTGATTGGATAGCCTTTGTACTAATAGTTTGCAATAAACCATGCAACCAAACCAAAAAGGAATTCATTAATTAATATACATTTACAAGAAAAATCACTTTTGAAATCTAGAAAACAACTATGCATAAACTGATCCTCCTTCTTCTGTTTTTGGCATGTTCACCCAAAGCAAATAACCAAAACGATGTTATTACCGGAACGGTAACGGCCATTGAAAATGGAAAGGATGGCTATACCGCCACTTTAAAAACCCAGAAAGGTGAAACCTACATGGCCACTATCAGTATCCCCAACCTTGGTAAAAATGGCCATTACAGAAGATTGGAGATAGGCGAAAAGATAAGCTTAAAAGGAGAAGAATGGCTTTCAGATGACGTCAAGCATATAAGGGTTACAGAACTGCTTCCTTAGGCTACTATTCATTTTAATAAAAAGTTAAAACAGCTATCATTAAGATCTTAGTACCTTTTTATGCGTAACTTATTTATGGTTTTACGTATCAGTTTATAAATAAAAGCATCGTAAAGCAGTTAGAATATTTAAGAAAATAGAAAATCATGATTTTAAGAAACATAATTTCGGTAGCTATCATAGCACTATTAGGTTCTTGTGCTACATCTTCTAGCACGAATACAGGTGCTGCCAGCACTTCTACAGAGGCCGTTTACTGGGTAAATGGAAAAAAATCCGACTGTGTGGGTGTGGGCATAAAAGACTGTTTAGAAATACAAAAAGGAGATATAAAAAGCGAGCAAAACTGGAAACTGTTTTATGACTCTATTGAGGGTTTCAATTATGAAGAGGGCTATGTTTATAAACTATTGGTGAAAGAAGAACAGAGCTCTCTAAGGCCCGTCCCAGGCGACGCTTCTTTTAAAAATTATAAACTGGTACGTGTTATGCAGAAAAACTACGAACCCAAACTAATCTTAAATGACCAGTGGACGCTCGTAGAATTAAATAATGCTCCAGTGGTAGGAACTAACGCCCCTACCATAGATTTTAATCTAGACCTTAAAAGAATGTCTGCAAACGACGGTTGTAATAATCATGTGGGCGAAATCAAATCTGTGATGGACAACAAAATCAATCTTGGTAATGTCATTGCTACCAAGAAAGCTTGCCCCGAAATGGAACTCGCAAACGAATATGGTATTTTATTAAGCAGAATAGACTCTTACAAAATAGAGAACCAAAGGCTTATCATTTTTGATAGTGCCGATAAAGAAATTCTAAGCTTCCGTAAGAGCGACTAATTCACCCCTACTTTTTATATTCTATCTTAAAAATAGTGCCATTCAGGTCGTCAGAGACATACAACTCTCCATGTAAACCTATGGCCAAACCGCATGGGCGGTGCTGGATAGGACCTGTAGGGTTAGCTAAATCTACGCCAGCAAAATTATCAGCAAAGATTTCCCATTTGCCTGTAGGTTTGCCCTTCTTAAAAGGAACAAAAGCTACAAAATAACCTTTTTTAAGCTCTGGAGACTGACCATGAAAGGCCACAAAAGCTCCATTTTGGTATTTCTTAGGGAATGACGTACCTGTATAAAACAACATGTCATTTGGCCCTAAGTGAGCAGGGAAAGCCATAAGTGGGTCTATAGCCTTCTCTCCACCCGTCTTTTTACCATTGCCACCATATTCAGGAGCTAAGATTTTCTTTTTCTGAAACTGGTCGTAATAAATATATGGCCAGCCAGCATCATCATCTTTCTTTAGTTCATACATGGCTTCTCCTGGCAATTCCGAACTTTGTTTAGCAGTATAAAACTCAGGATAAAAATCATGGAATTGACCACGACCATGCACAACTGTGAATAAGCTATTGGTCTCTTTATTCCAGTCCAAGGCCACCGCATTTTTAATTCCCGTGGCATATCTTATGCCATTAGAAAAGGTTTGATTTAAGATTCTCCCATTAAACTTCCAAATACCACCTGCCTCGTCTAAAATCGGACATGGCATCATACCCTTACCAGAGTTTTCTATTCTACACGGGTCATTCCATGAACCTATTGTTACATATAAATTATCGTTGTCGTCCATGGTAAATGGCTTGGCATTATCTCTTCCTTTATCCACAAGGCCACTTACTATCATTACAGGCTCCTGATCTTCTGGGAAATTATAGTTTTTATCCAATTCGTATCTATAAATAGACGTGTTGGAAGAGTAATATAAATATCTATCATGGGCTAAAACACCTGTTCCTACCCCCTCACCTATAATTCTGACTTCATCCAAAGAGCCATTACCTTTGGTGTCTTTTAAAAGTAACAAACCCTTATCGGCCTTTCTATTTACATAGATGTCGCCATTTTTTGCAACGGTCAAATGTCTCGGAGAACCTAAATCTTTGGCAATCACACTAACGGAAAAGTCCTTTGGGACTATAATCTGTGAAGAATTAGTTTGAGCTGATGATATAAAAGAAATGCTTATAAGAAAGCTAAGGCTTAAAAGAGACCTCTGAATATTAATTTTCATCTAAAGTATTAATTAGTTTTAATCACAAAACGGTCGCAAAGGTAAACTAAGTTACCGTTTAATAAAAAAGATTTCAACTACCAAATATGGCTTTTGGGCTTCCAACAGCTTTTATATTTACAATTCCTTTAACTAAAGGATCAACTTTAAACTCATTTTATTCTTTCTTGTCTATATCTATTCGCCTTGTGACTTGAGAAATATTATTTTCTCTAAATTCACAACACAATTCAACCCTAAAAACAGCTATGCAAACGAATCTTTTCTTAAAAATCAGCCTTTTCACTTTCATCAGTTTTTTAAGCTTCAGTCAGAAACTACCAGAAAAAATAATCGGCCATCCTAGAATCCTGTTTTTAGAAGGACAAGAAGATGTCATTAAAGATTCTTTTAAGAATAGCCCTATTAGACAAAAAGCACATGCTGCCATAATTGATGAAGCCAATGCTATTATAGCTCTGCCACTTTTGGAGAGAATCCAGACAGGCAGGAGACTTTTGAGCGTTTCTAGAGAATACCTCCGCCGTGTTCTTTTCTTAGGTTACGCCTACCGATTAACCGACGAAAAAAGGTACTTAGATAGGGTTACGCAAGAAATGCTGACTGTAGCAAAGTTTTCCGACTGGAACCCAAGTCACTTTTTAGATGTAGCCGAAATGACCACTGCCATGGCGATTGCTTACGATTGGTTTTATGATGGTTTAAATCAGGATACTAAAACAAAGATTAAAACTGCTATCATAGAACATGGCATAAACCCTTCTTATGATAATCAATATAATGGTTTCTTAAAAGCACATCATAATTGGAATCAGGTTTGTAATGCAGGCATGGCTTTCGGGGCATTGGCCATTTACGATGAAGAACCCGAAATGGCTAAAAACACTATTTCAAGAGCCATAGAATCTATTTCCTTACCCATGAAACAATATGCTCCAGACGGTGCATACCCTGAAGGCTACGCTTATTGGGGCTATGGAACCTCCTTTAATGTGCTCTTTATTGATGCCATGATGAAGGCTTTTCAGTCGGATTTTGGTTTAAACAAACTTCCTGGTTTCGACAAAACCGCGGCTTATTTAATGCACATGATTGGACCTTCAAAGAATGCCTTCAACTATTCCGACTGTAGTGATAACATACGAATAAACCCTGCCATGTTTTGGTTTGCCGAACTTAGCCAAGACCCAACTTTACTTTTCTGGGAGAAAAAAATGATAACAACCGCCTTAGAAAAGAACATGAGTCAACGCCTCTCTCCGCTCATGATGATCTGGGGAGCAAATCTAAATTTAGAAAAAGAATTGACCCCAAATGAAAAGGTCTGGTCTGGAAGTGGTGATACCCCTGTGGCTTTGATGCGAAGTTCATGGGATGACAATGGCATTTTTGTGGGTTTAAAAGCAGGCTCTCCTTTTGTAAATCATGCCCATATGGATATCGGGTCATTTGTGATGGATGCTATGGGTGAGCGTTGGGCTATAGATTTTGGTGCTTCTAATTATAACCATCTGGAGACTCAAGGAGTACAAATTTGGGGTAGAGAGCAAGATGCTCAGAGATGGGATGTGTACAGATATAATAACCTTTCACACAGCACACTATCGTTCAATAATCAATTTCAAGAAGTACATGGCTATGCCGACATTGACAAAGTGCTGGATACAGAAAATATTCAAGGGGCAATGACGGACATCTCTGCAGTTTATAAATCACAGGTCAAAAGCAGCAAAAGAGCCATTGCTATCAAAGACAAAAGTTATGTAGTGGTGACCGACCAATTAGAAAACAACCAAGAAGCGAAAATACTTCAGTGGCGAATGCCGACAAATGCAAGCATAAAGTCGATGAGTAACTCTGAAATCATACTCACTCAAAATGATAAAACATTACACCTGAAATTACTGAGCCATCAAAAAGTTAAAATGAGAACATGGAGTACCATATCACCAAATAGTTATGACGAGGCCAATCCCAATTCTATTATCGTTGGTTTTGAAATGGAACTAGGTTCTAATGCCCAAGAAACCATTCAAGTGGCTTTGATTCCAGCAAATAATAAGGCCGAAGTAAAACCAATAAACTGGAAGATTTTTGAATAAAAAATCCAACTTGTCCATAGCGTTAAAACTCGCTAAATGGCTTATTTTTGAATAAAAAAACGCCGTCATCAAACGAAAAAAACAAATAATGTCGAAAAAAAACTTCCTTTATTTATTTCTATTGCTAGCCATGGCAATCATGAATACCTCCTGTGAAAAGTCATCCAAAAATGTTCTATTGAAAAAATGGTCAGGGCCTTATGGCGGAGTACCTGCTTTTGACAAAATGGATGTAAATCTGTTAAAAATTGCTATGGAAACAGGGATGGCAAATCATCTCAAAGAATTAGATGGAATAGCTAATAATGCTAAACCGGCTACTTTTGCCAACACCATTCTGGCGATGGAAAAAAGTGGAAGCGATCTGAATAACGTTATGCCTTACTATGGTATCTACAGCTCTAATACCTCCACAGAGGAGTTTAGAAAAATAGAAGGTGAATTGGCTGGGCAACTTTCCGAGTATAATTCTAAAATTACGCAGAACGAAAAATTGTTTCAACGCGTAAAGACCGTTTATGAGGCCAGCTTAAAAAATCCTTTACCAGAAGACCAGCAGCGAGTGGTTTTATTAACCTACCAAGGTTTTGCCCTGAATGGTGCTGAACTGGATGCAGAAAAGAAAAAAAGGTACGCCGAAATTAATAAAGAGCTGTCTGCTCTTTCTACCACTTTTGGTAATAACGTATTGCACGACGAAGAAGGATATATTACCTATTTAGAAAAAAACCAATTGGGTGGACTTTCGGAAGCATTTATAAAAAGTGCCGCCAGTGCAGCAGTATCGAATGGTCAAAAAGGCAAATATGCCATCACCAACACCCGCTCTTCTATGGATCCTTTTTTAACTTATTCCTCAGAAAGGGATCTGAGAGAAAAGGTTTGGAAAAACTATTATGCCAGAGGAGACAATGGTGGCGAATATGACAATAATGAGGTCATCGTTAAAATTCTTCAATTGAGAAACGAACGTGTTCATCTTTTAGGTTTTGATAATTACGCCCAATGGAGATTGCAAAACCGTATGGCTAAAAACCCAGAAAATGCACTGGCTTTGCTAGATGCTGTTTGGCCTAGTGCCATAGCACGTGTAAAAGAGGAAGTTAAAGACATGCAGGCCGTGGCTGATGCCGAAAGTGCCAAGATCAAAATAGAGCCTTGGGATTACAGGTTTTATGCCGAAAAAGTTAGAAAGAAAAGGTACGATTTAGACAGCGATGAGGTAAAACAATACTTACAACTCGATAAGCTTAGAGAAGCTATGTTTTATGTAGCTGGAGAACTATTTGACTTCAAATTTTCAGAAATAACAGATGGCAGTGTACCCGTATTTCATGAAGATGTACGCGTATGGGAAGTAAAGGATAAAAATTCCGATAAGCATATTGGATTATGGTATTTAGACCCTTATGCTAGAAAAGGAAAACGCTCTGGAGCATGGGCTACCACCTACAGAGGACATACAGATATGGGCAAAGAAGAGACTGTTTTATGTTCTAACAACTCCAATTTTGTAAAAGGTGAACCTGGCCAGCCGGTTTTAATTTCTTGGGACGACGCCACCACCTTTTTCCATGAGATGGGTCATGCCCTACATTATTTATCTGCCAATGTGAAATACCCAAGCCTTGATGGTAGTTTAAGAGACTATGGTGAATTTCAGTCGCAGCTATTGGAGCGTTGGTTAAGTACTGATGCCGTTATTGAGAATTATCTCGTGCATTATAAAACGGGTGAACCTATGCCCAAAACATTGGTGGCTAAAATTAAAGAAGCTGCGAATTTCAATCAGGGCTTTGGAACTACAGAATATATGGCTTCCGCAATCATGGACATGAAATATCACATGATGGACCCAACAGATTTAGATGTAGACCGCTTTGAAAGAGAAACATTAGAGAGCATCCACATGCCGAAGGAACTGGTCATGAGACATCGCTCGCCACATTTTAATCATGTATTTAGAGGAGAAGGCTATGCTACAGCTTACTATGGATATATGTGGGCAGACGTATTAACAGCAGATGCTGCAGAAGCTTTCTCAGAAGCTCCAGGAGGTTTTTATGATAAAGAATTGGCAAAGAAAATGAAAGAGATATTATTTGCCCCAAGAAACACCGAAGACCCAGCCGAAGCCTATAGAAGGTTTAGAGGTCGAGATGCCACTATTGACGCTTTAATGCGTGACAGAGGGTTTGTGAAATAGATATTAAACAAAAAATTGAATTAAAGAGGGGCTTTTTAGCTCCTCTTTTTTTTATGCTACAGTCAAACCTTGTTCAACTATATTTTTAGTTATGCAAAACTTATGCTACATTCAACTAATCTTTTAGTTCACATTAAAGTATACAATCATGGCAGAAGTAGGAAACAAACAAGCTGGTAAACCAGATATGACGCCCTTGGTAGATTTGGGCTTTTTGCTCATTACCTTTTTCATTTACACCACCACCTTCAGTACACCAAATACAATGGATTTAAACATGCCAAGTACTAAAGGGGAAGTAGGTGCACACATAAAAAAGAGTAACTCTATGACAATTATTCTGGGAAAGTACAATAAAGTCTATTGGCATCAAGAAGAGGTAGCTCTCGTAAAAGAGAGCGACCTTACTGAAACAGATTTCTCCCCAAAAGGCATTCGACAAGCCATATTAAACCAAAAGAGACAGGCTATTGACCCTGAACTGTGGACGGTCATTATTAAACCATCCGATGATTCAAATTGGAAAAACGCTGTTGATATTTTAGACGAAACCGCCATTACAGCCTCCTCAAGAAAAGCTGTGGTAGAATTGTCAGATAATGAGCGGGAGGTTTATGAGAGAATGGTTTATTGATTAAACCCCAGTCAAATCAAAATCTTCCGTAGCTACTTTTTCCACACGCTTACCCATCTTTTTTTGGATAATATAAAAATGCGGTTCTTCCTCATCAGTTACTAAAGAAATGGCCTCACCCATGGCTCCAGCCCTACCAGTTCGGCCTATTCGGTGTATATAATCTTTAGGCGAACGCGGAAGTTCATAATTAATAACACAAGGCAAAAAGTGAATATCAATACCTCTAGCAGCCACATCGGTAGCCACTAAAGCCGTAATTTCCCCCAGTTTAAAGTCTAGCATAGCTTTGTTTCTAGCACTTTGTGTTCTCTTGCTGTGAATGGCACTTGCGGTAATACCATTCTTGTTCAGCTTATTACATACATTATCGGCCGTTCTGATAGACGAAGTAAAAATCAAAACTTTAGTTATTTCCTGATTTTTAATCAAATACCTAAGTAGTGGCCCTTTTCTTTCCAAACTGGTCAAATAGGCTGTTTGTTTGATAGACTCCACGGCATCTTCCTCCTCCGCTATCTCTATGGTCACGGGGTCTGTAAGAAGTTCTTTTTTGAGATCTATAATCTTTGTATCCAGCGTAGCTGAAAACAGTAAATTTTGACGCTTCTTAGGCAGTAGTTTAAGTATTTGACCAAACTCTTCCTGGAAACCTAAATCCAACATCTTATCTGCTTCATCCAGCACGAGTGTTTCCACTTTGCCTAAACTCACAGATTGGCTAGAAATTAAATCAAGAAGCCTACCTGGCGTAGCCACCAAAATTTCGGTGTCTTTTAACTGCACCATCTGCTGATTGACCTTTACACCACCATAAACTGCCAAATTCTTTATTTCATCCTCCAAATTTTGCGTAAAACCAGATATAACCTCAGATATCTGCATGGCAAGCTCACGCGTAGGAACCAAAATCAATACTTTCAGATTTCTTCTTCTGGAAGCCTTCATTTTTAAGAACCCTTCTAGAATCGGTAAAACAAAACTTGCCGTTTTACCTGATCCTGTTTTGGCAATGCCTTGAATATCCTTTCCCGACAAAACAGCGGGTATGGCTTCTTGCTGAATTGGATAAGGTTTACCATATTTTTGAGCGGCTATAGCCGTCAATAGTGGTTTTGATAATCCTAATTCCTCAAATGTTTTACCTCCGTCCATAAGTTATGCCTTGTCTACTTTCAATAATTTCAACAAAGTTGACCTTTATTTTCCTTTAAGAACCATTCATAGAGCCGAAATCTACAATTTCACAAAAAAATAAATCATCACATCTTAAACATTCATCTACCAAATAAAGAGCCTCCCAAATCCAGAGAAACTAAAATTAAATTAATGATATATTAAATAGATTGAATCAGCACAACGAACCCACCTTTACGTCTACCCTTTTCTAAATCCATCCCTTCATAAAAAAGCCCGAAGCTATCTTTGTAATAACCCAAAAAAGCTTCAAAAACACTTAGAAGCACACTTTTAAAAATTAACATCCATGAAAACGACTCAAGCATTTTTAATGCTTTGTACTATTACTTTAGTATTGAGCTGCACCAGAAAGAAAAATCCCTTACCACATGACTCTGATGAAATAAACTTTAAAAAGTCGGAAGCTATGGTAGATGAAAACTTCATGAGACGCTGGGAGTTTCTACTTCCACAAGAAGGAAGCAAAGCGAAAGATTTTACCCTAGAAGATCAAAACGGAAAAGCGTTCAACCTCTATAGCGAATTAAAAAAAGGCACGCCATTACTCTTAATAAACGGAAGTTATACTTGTGACATTAGTCGCAGGAATTTGACAAATATGGAAGAGCTCTCCAATGAGTTTGAGGGAAGGCTTAAAACATTTTTAATACATACTGTTGAGGCACATCCTTCTAATAACATCAGCCCATATTCGCTCCAAAACGAAATTTGGCCTTCTAACGCCAATATCCGCGACAATGCAGAAGCTAAAAGGCCTACTACCTATTTTGAAAGAAAAAAACTCACTCAAAAATGGCGTCAACAATTTGATATTAGCAATGAAATCCTCATTGATGACGTGCAGAATAATTTCTGGAATAACTATGGTCAAGCCCCAAATATGGCTTTTCTCATTAATCCCGATGGCACTATTGAAGTAAGGCAAATCTTTTTCGACAAAGAAGAACTAGAAGCTAAAATTAGAGAGGTTCTTATTTAATTAGCCGATCTTGCTATAGTTCCCACGGGCGGCAACTAATGATGAAAAACTATTTATAATTCAGCAATGTTATAGCATAGTAAATCTAATTTCCTCATATACTATGTCCTCGAAAAAAGAAATCATAAAAACGGATTACGCATTAATTGGTGGTGGTATCATGAGTGCTACTTTAGCCTCGCTTCTTTATGAGTTAGAGCCTGACAAAACCATCACCATCTTAGAGCGAATGCCACATGTGGCTTTAGAAAGTTCTTCCGCATGGAATAATGCGGGTACTGGTCATGCAGCATTATGTGAACTTAACTATACGCCTCAAAGAGAAGATGGTTCTGTTGATATTTCAAAGGCATTGAAAATCAATTCGCAGTTTGAGGAATCAAAACAATTCTGGTCGTACTTAATTAAAAACAAATGCATTGAAAAGCCTAAAAGCTTCCTAAATGCTATTCCACACATGAGTTTTGTGTATGGAACGGATGATGTCAACTTCTTAAGAAGAAGGTATGAGGCCATGCATGTACACCCGTTTTTTGATAGCATGAAATTCTCGACGGATGAAAAACAAATAGCAGAATGGATTCCTCTTTTCTTAGAAAACAGAACCTCCAAAGAACCTATAGCCGCCACTCGCGTAGCAAACGGCTGTGATGTGAATTTTGGTTCATTGACTTCTAATCTTATAAACTACGTCAAAGAGAAGAAAAACGTAAGTCTAAAGGTGGCCGCTCAGGTAGAGGATATTAAAAGGGAAGATGATGGAAAATGGACACTTGAAGTAGAAAATCTAGAAACCAAAGATGAGTATTTGGTTCAAGCTGATTTTGTATTTATTGGAGCTGGAGGCGGAACACTCGAACTCTTAGAAAAATCAGATATCCCCGAAGCCGATGGTTATGGCGGTTTCCCTGTCAGCGGACAATGGCTGGTATGTAAAAACGAAGAGGTAATTCATAAACACTACGCTAAAGTATACGGAAAAGCCAAAGTAGGTGCTCCCCCAATGAGTGTACCACATCTTGACACCCGAAGAATCAATGGCGAACGCTCGCTATTCTTTGGCCCTTTTGCTGGCTTTTCTACCAAGTTTTTAAAGAATGGTTCTTACCTAGATCTTATTAAAACCATAGAAATTGACAATATCTTTCCCATGTTGGCCGCAGGCTGGCATAACAGAAAACTAACAAAGTATTTGATAGACCAAGTACGACTCTCTTTTAACGACCGCATGAACGCTTTAAGATCATATTACCCAGAAGCCAAAAACCAAGATTGGGAGCTAAGAATAGCGGGACAACGCGTTCAGGTTATCAAAAAAGACGACGAACAAGTAGGCATATTAGGTTTCGGAACGGAAGTGGTAAGCCATGCCGATGGCTCTTTATCGGGTCTTTTAGGTGCTTCGCCAGGAGCATCCACCGCTACCAGTATCATGTTGGATATTTTGGAAGACTGTTTCCCTCAATATCATAGCATCGAATGGCAAACCAAACTCAACGAAATGGTACCCTACAGAGCCAAAGACTTGCGTGAAAATCCTGAAAAAATATTGGAGGCTAGGAAGCTAAGTGCGATTTTGTTTGAATAAGTTAAATTTAAGCAAACTCAAGACTACTACAGCTAGCATTTAAAATCAAAAAATACTTAATCATTAATTTCTCAAAAGGCTAGAATTACCACTCCTACAAATAAAATTTTTGGCTTAATTTTTTTTCGCAACTTTGATGAAAGGTTTTATACCTAAATCTTTATAACCATCAAAACTATTTTAAAATGCAGCTAGAAATTTCAAAGCTAAACAAGACTTACGCCAATGGTGTCCAGGCTCTCAATGATGTCAATTTAACCATAAATCAGGGCATGTTTGGTCTTCTTGGCCCCAACGGAGCTGGAAAATCTTCGCTTATGAGAACCATAGCTACCCTTCAAGAGCCCGATTCAGGAAGCATAACCTTGGGCGAAATTAATGTACTCACCCAGAAAGAAGAAGTAAGAAAAACCTTGGGTTACCTACCACAAGAGTTTGGGGTATACCCAAAAATAAATGCCGTAACTTTATTAAATCACTTAGCTGTACTAAAAGGCATTACCAATAAAAGTGAACGTAAAGAACTTGTGGAAGCATTGCTTCAAAAAACCAATTTATGGGATGCCAGAAAGAAAAACCTGGGCGGTTTTTCTGGAGGAATGAAACAACGTTTTGGTATAGCACAAGCCCTATTGGCCAATCCTAAACTCATTATTGTAGATGAACCCACTGCGGGCTTAGACCCTGCTGAGCGAAATAGATTTCTGAACCTTTTATCAGAACTAGGCGAAAACACGATTGTGATTCTTTCCACGCATATTGTGGATGATGTTAAAGAGCTCTGTTCTGATATGGCTATTTTCAATAAAGGCGAAATTTTATTTAAAGGAAGCCCTGAAGATGCTTTAAAAGACATAGAAGGAAAGATATGGGAGAAAAAAATCAATAAATCTGACTTGGTAGATCATAAGGCTAAATACCAAGTGATTTCTGAAAAACTGATTGCAGGAAATCCAGTTATCCATATTCTATCGGATACTAATCCAGAAGATGGTTTTGAAGCCGTAGAAGGTGATTTAGAAGATGTCTATTTCTCTAAGATTTTTGCCCAAAATTAATTCTAACCTAAAATTTACAGATCATGTTTAAAGAAATTTTAAGGTTCGAATTTGCTTACCGTAAGAAAAGACCCGCTACGTATCTCTATTTTGGAATACTCTTTCTTTTGTGTTTTGCTGCGGTTACATCAAAATATGTAACGATTGGTGGCATAGCTGGTGGCCAAATTAAAGAGAACAGCCCATATAATATAGCCTTCATGACGCTGATCATGACCTTCATTTTCACCTTTATTGCCTCCGCTATTATGGGCGTAGCTGTATTAAGAGATTTTGAACATAAAACGGAATCTTTGATGTTCAGCACTACCATGTCCAAATTCGACTACCTTATTGGTCGGTTTGCAGGCTCGTTCCTTGTTATGTTGCTTATTTATAGTGCCATTTGGATAGCCTTTATGACCGGTTTTGGTATTGGAAAGCATTTGCCATGGGATCCTTCTTGGAAAGAAAAAGCCATGCTACCTTTTGATGCTTGGGCGTACTTCCAACCCTTTATCATTTGGGGATTCACCAATCTTTTCATTCAAGGAGCCATCTTTTTTGCCGCTGGAGCATTAAGCAGATCCACCGTAGTTATATATACACAAGGAATTATTCTTTTCGTCTTATATCAAATTTCTGACACGCTTTTAGAGGATATTGAGAACAAAAATTTGGCTTCCATGTTGGATCCTTTTGGTATTAGGGCATTCTCTATTTTTACAGAATATTGGACACCCTCAGAAAAAAATAGTCAGCTGGTTCCTTTGGCGGGTATGTTACTTTGGAATAGGATTCTATGGTGCGGCATTGCCGTTTTGATACTGGTAGGCACTTATTTTTCCTTCAGTTTTAATGTGGTGAGAAATAGCATTTTTAAGAAGAAATTGAAAGTAGATAAGTCGCCTAAAATCAAACCAGAGCTCGTGAATATTCCATTTGCGATGCAATATTTCGGTTTTGGAACACAATTAACCCAGCTTTGGCGGCAAACTATTTTCTATTTTAAAATGGTGATAAAGGAAGTGCCATTCTTGGCCATCCTACTTGTGGGAGTGGCTCAAACCATTATCAGTTCCTTCTATTTCGCCAAAATGTATGGTACGAGCTCTTACCCTATTACCGCCAACGTGATAAATATGCTGGATGAATTTGATCTGTTTTTTCTAATCATCATTGTTTTCTATTCAGGCGAGTTGATTTGGAAAGAAAGGGTGTCAAATTTTCATTTGATAGTGGATGCCACACCAACGCCCGACTGGGTGAATCTCACGGCGAAGTTTTTTGGTATGATGCTAATAAATATAGCAATGATGCTTCTATTAATATTTATGGGTGTATCAATTCAGGCAGCTCATGGATATTTCAATTTTGAGTTGTTATTATACTTTAAATCTATGTTTACTGGTACGTTAGCCTTTACAGTCCTGTATACCTTATTGTCGTTTTTCGTACAAGTGATGTCCAATAACAAGTTTGTTGGCTTTGCCATGATGTTCGTGTTTTTCTTAGTAACCTTCTTTTTGGGAGCAGCAGGTATTCAGCACCCATTATTGATATTTGGCAGTGGTGGGCTGGGGAGCTATTCGGACATGAATAAATTTGGGCATTTCCTAACATCCTTCTCTTGGATTAAACTGTATTGGTTAGGCTTAGTCATTTTCTTGTTTGTAGCTTCTGTCGTGCTATCGGTCAGAGGTTCTGAATCCATTATGAAAAGTAGGCTTAAAGTGGGAAAACTTCGTCTCACTAAACCTGTCCTTACATTGGGGATATTTGCGTTAATGGCCTTTGTATCCACAGGTTGTTATGTGTTTTATAACACCAATAAGGTTAATAAATACCTGTCAAGAGAAGATGAAGAACAAATACAAGTAGATTACGAAAAGACCTTGTCAAAATATAAGAATAAGATTGGCCCTAAAATTACCGATGTCAATCTTAAGGTTGACATTTATCCAGAGCAAAGAAGTTTTGTGGCAGAAGGCTATTTTTGGCTGAAAAACAAGTCGGATAAACCGTTAGCTGAAATTCACATTCAAAATGACTTCCAGCATAACATGCAAATTGAATATTTAAAATTCAGCAAAGCAACTCAGGCGGATACCTCAAATGATAAGCTAGGCTATACTATTTATACCTTAGACCTGCCACTTGCCCCTAGCGATTCGGTGAAAATGTCTTTTAAAACCACCTATGAAAGTAAAGGTTTTGTAGCCAGAGGCTCAAACACCGATGTCGTTTTTAATGGTACCTTCTTTAATAATATGTATTTCCCCACATTGGGCTATTCCGAAAACTTTGAGATTAATGATGATGATACAAGAAGGAAATATAAATTACCTGAAAAGGAAAGAATGATGGAGCAAAATGACCCTATCGGACTTTCACAAAACCTTTTTGGTGATGACGCCGACTATATCAATTTTGAAATGGTAATTGGAACTAGTAAGAAACAAACGGCCATAGCTCCGGGTTATTTGGAAGAAAAATGGGAAGAGAATAATCGAAACTATTTCCATTATAAAATGGACGTACCGATGGTTAATTTTTATTCAATTGTGTCTGCCGAATACGAAGTAAAAAAGGATAAATGGAATGACGTAGACCTTGAAATTTATTATAATAAAGGTCACGAGTACAATTTGGACATTATGATGGCTTCCATGAAAGCGTCATTTAATTATTATTCAAAGAATTTCAGTCCATACCAATTCCGACAAATGCGAATTATGGAATTTCCGAAGTATGCGGATTTTGCTCAGTCTTTCGCCAATACGGTACCTTTTTCTGAAGGGATAGGCTTTATCCAAAAAATAGCAGATCCAGAAAAAGACCTAGACATGCCTTTTTATGTGACTGCTCATGAGCTTGGTCATCAGTGGTGGGGGCATCAGGTTGCAGATGCCAAAGTAAAAGGCAATGCTATGCTTTCTGAAACCCAATCACAATACGCTGCTTTGATGGTCATGAAGAAGAAGGTAAAACCTGAAATGATGCAGAAATTCTTAAAATATGAGCTTGACAGCTACCTAAAAGGGCGTTCTATAGAAAGAAAGAAGGAACAACCCCTAAACATGGTGGAAGGTCAAGGATACATTCATTATAGAAAAGGCTCATTAGTGATGTTTGCCCTTCAAGATTATATTAGTGAAGAGAAAGTCAATTTAGCTCTTAGAAACTTCTTGACGGAATGGCAATATCCTGGACCAGATTCTAAAAACAAGCGTTATCCTACAAGTAATGATTTATTGAAATACATAAAGGCCGAAACCCCAGATTCTCTTCAATACATTATTCAAGATATGTTTGAAACCATTACGCTATTTGAAAACAAAACAGAAAAGGTAGAATACCGAGAGCTTAAAGACAAGACATTTGAAGTCACTATCAACACCATTTCAGAGAAATTTAGAGCCGATAGCTCTGGTAATGAAAAATCAATAAGTCTAAGCGATTGGATAGATGTGGGCGTTTTTGGAAAAGATGATAAAGGTGAAGAGAAGCTACTTTATCTTCAAAAGAGGAAATTCACCAAAAAGGAGAATACTTTTAAGCTTATCGTAAAAGAGAAACCAACCAAAGCAGGCATTGACCCAATTAACAAATTAATTGATCGTCATTCGGACGACAACACGAAATCAGCGGTTTTAATGGAGGGAGTATAGTTTTCAAACCAATATCGTACACAAGGAGTTAAATCTATTGCTAATAAATGGTTTCACTTTCCTATTTAGTTTAAGAAAAGAGTTCAGTCATAGCATGGCTGAACTCTTTAAGTTTTTAAATACTTGATTCCTACTTCGCACTTTCCACTACTTCCTCCGATATAAAAAACTGCTCACCAGCTAATACCTTATTCATAAAGTTTAAAAGCACCTCTTGCTTGCGATAAAAGTACCATCCCGCGAACTCGTGCTTTCCGCCAACAAAAGCTTGCAACTGAGCACTTACGTCCAGTGACTTCAAGTGCTGGTAAATAGGTTGAGAACCAAAAAGCATCATCCAACCCACTGTCTCTGGCCCGCAGTAGTGATGAGACGCAGTAACAAAAGGCACTACATTATCTACGTTTCCATGAAAGAACAAAGTCGGCATGGCGGTTTCTTTGGTAATAAGGTTGAGATCAATGATGGCTCCAGCACCAGAAATCATGCCCTTATATTTAAAATCACTAGACAAAGAATTACCATGAAGGCTCATCTTTGCTCTGTCAAGATATGCGGCATGGAGCACCGCTTCTCCGCCAGCACTACTTCCAGAAATAAAGACCTTGCTTTTGTCAAAACCTATTTCATCTGCCTTTTCCAACAAGAAAGCGGTTGCTTCCCAAAGTTCACTAGCGGCTAATCGCATAGCCATAATCTTGTCTTCCTGCGGTGTGTCGCAACCAAAACCCTTTCCTTTTCTTGAAAGCTTATAACTGATAGTGGCATAAGCCACATTGTTCTTTGATAAATATCTGCCAAAGGCGTGTCCTGCTGTTCTATTTCCGCCAGAAAAACCACCGCCGTGAACAAATATCATTAAAGGGACGTCTTTGACCGACTTATCGTGAGGTAAAAAAAGGTCTAATTGTAGACTGGCAGTATCACCTTGTAGATAAGTTAAGGTTTTAAAATCCTGTGATTTTGATGATAAAGCGACAAAAAATAGGCTTAGAAAAAAGAGCGTTTTAAGATTAGAGTTTTTCTTAGAAATCATGTTCATTTGAAAGAGGGTTGATTAAACTCCAATTTAACATTTACGCTCAAACTTATCTTTCCTAAACGAGCTAAACTGCCACTTTTGTCTTCAACAAGTCGACATCCTTCACTTTAGAGCAGAAGAAGCAACTTCCATTTCCTTTCAAAGCTCCACCTCCAAAACAGTTATATCCCTATCCCTGTCTTTAGAAATGTGTAGTAATTTGGTGCTTTTGGAATAAGCCACACTCTGGCCACCGTAGGTTAGACCTTTCCAAGGACCTTTTGAGATTTGCCCAACCAAATCTGTCCCTATTACAGGGCAATTTATTTCATTGATACATTCTTAACCACGGCGTGTAATTCCTTACCATGCTCTGGCCATTGTTCTACTTTTGCTGCCCAACCATAAGGTATCAACATTAAATCTGGCTTTAAATCAGCCATTTCCATCAACAAATCTTCCTCAAAAGTATCTGCACAAATCATCACACCAATTTTCCCAAATTTAGTTTGTACAGCCTGAACACCTTTTCCTTTACTATATGGAGGCTCCATCAGTTCCGATAATATATTATTCTTTCTATGTTTTAGCAGTATTTCACCTTTCTCACTTATTAAAATGGCACTATCATAGAGTTTTTCGCCCTCTTTCTCCCCCAAGCCAATACACAAATAAACGCCATACTTTTTCGCTAATTTGGCTAAATAATCAGAATCTTCTCCGGGAATAGGTTTCGATAATGAATGTGCATCAAGATTCACCCATCCCACTAAGGACATTTCAGGAAATAGTATAATTTCAGCTCCGCCATTCTTCGACTCGATGATGGCATTTTCAATTCTCTTCAGATTTCCACTTTTATCACTATCCAGACAAAAAATCTGAGCCAAAGCTACCTTAACAGTTTTTTGAGCATATGTATCCATTGATATCAAGGTCAAAGTGAACACTAGAAAATATAATAACTTCATAAGTTTAAAATCCCTTTTTTCCATATCACTAATATAAAGATATATGCATAAGTATTTAAAGCTAATTGACTTGAAGCAAATAGTAAAAATTTGAACTATACTGTAGGAAGGAATTGTTTGGTCTATATTGCAAAGCAAGAAAGCTATAAGAAATGAACTTCAAACTTACGTCTGATTTTAAGCCTACGGGAGACCAGCCACAAGCCATTGAAAAATTGGTTAAAGGTCTAAATACAGGAGAGCAAGACCAAGTGCTTTTAGGGGTAACCGGCTCTGGCAAGACCTTTACCATAGCCAATGTCATAAAACAAATTAACAGACCTACTTTAATACTTAGTCATAATAAAACTTTGGCGGCACAGCTGTATGGGGAATTCTTACACTTTTTCCCTGAAAACAAAGTAGAATATTTCGTGTCCTACTATGACTACTACCAACCGGAGGCATTTATAGCTACAACGGGAACTTACATTGAGAAAGACCTTCAGATAAATCAAGAAATTGAAAAACTCCGACTAAAAACGGTTTCTTCATTGATGTCTGGTAGACGTGATATTGTGGTGGTAGCTTCTGTTTCTTGCATTTATGGTGCAGGTAATCCTTCAGAATATAAAAAGAGTGTCGTTCACATAAAAAAAGGCGAAGAAATTAGTCGCAATAAATTTTTACATAGTCTGGTAGATATCCTTTACTCTAGAACGGAACTAGAGTTTGGTAGAGGAACTTTCAGGGTAAAGGGAGACACTGTTGATATTTTCCCGGGTTATGCAGACTATGCCTATAGAATCCTTTACTGGGGAGATGAAATTGAAGAAATTCAAATGATTGACCCAGAAAATGGCAAGAAGATGGATGATCTTTCTGAGCTTATTATTTATCCTGCCAACTTATTTGTGACGGGTAAAGATGTCATGCAAGATTCTATCAAACAGATTCAGGATGACATGATGAAGCAGATCAAGTATTTTGAGGAAGAAGGCAGACCTCATGAAGCAGAAAGAATTCAAGAAAGAACCGAGTTTGACCTTGAAATGATGCGTGAGTTAGGCTATTGCAGCGGTATTGAAAACTATTCTAGGTATTTTGATAAACGTGAACCTGGTCAAAGACCTTTCTGCCTTTTCGATTATTTCCCCGAGGATTTCCTATTGGTAGTGGATGAAAGTCATGCCACCTTACCTCAAATAAGAGCCATGTATGGTGGTGACCGTTCTAGGAAGGTCTCTTTGGTAGAAAACGGTTTCAGACTGCCTTCTGCCATGGATAATAGACCCCTAAAATTCCCAGAGTTTGAAGAGTTAATAGGACAGTCTATTTATGTGTCTGCCACACCTGCCGACTACGAAATCAACAAATCAGACGGAGTTATCATTGAACAAATCATTAGACCTACGGGACTTTTAGACCCTGAAATAGATGTTAGACCAAGTTTAAATCAAATTGACAACCTGCTTGATGAAATTGACATTAGAATCAAGCGAGAAGAAAGAGTACTGGTGACCACCCTTACTAAAAGGATGGCAGAAGAGCTCAGTAAATATTTTGACAAAGTGGGTATTAAATGCCGCTACATTCACTCCGAGGTCAAGACCTTAGACCGCGTAGAAATTTTAAGAGAATTAAGATTGGGCGTTTTTGATGTGTTGGTGGGAGTAAACCTTTTAAGAGAGGGGCTTGATTTGCCTGAGGTCTCCTTAGTGGCTATTATGGATGCTGACAAAGAGGGATTCTTGAGAGACATTCGTTCTTTGATTCAGACCATTGGTCGTGCCGCCAGAAACTCAAATGGTAAAGTGATTATGTACGCCGACAAGATCACGAAGTCTATGGCACAGGCCATTGATGAAACTGGTAGACGTAGGGCTCTACAAATAGAATATAATGAGGCACATGGAATCACGCCTACTACCATATTAAAGAGCAAAGAAGCCATTATGGGTCAAACCTCTATTGCAGACACTAAACCAATTAACAGAGGCTACTATGTGGAGCCTGAGACCTTTAATATAGCCGCAGACCCACTTACTGCATTCTTAAGCAAACCTCAGCTTACAAAACTTATGGGGGAAGCACAGCGGAAAATGGAAAATGCTGCCAAAGACCTCGACTTTTTACAAGCAGCCAGATACAGAGATGAAATGAAGCAGCTAGAAGCTAAATTAGCAGAGGTATAAATCATAATTAAATTTTATGGAAGAGATAAAACCAAAAAAAAGAGGTGCCGTTTGGCACCTCTTTTAGTATCTCATCATCTGATGATTATTTTCCAGCTAAATCTGGATTTAATAAGTCATAGAATTGCTCAATCTTAGGCATTAAGATAATTCTTGTTCTTCTGTTAGTAGATCTACCTTCTTTAGTTGAGTTATTAGCGATAGCATTATACTCACCTCTACCAGCAGCAATCAACTTATCAGGGTCAATTCCAAAGTTCTTTTGAAGAACTCTAACTACAGAAGTAGCTCTTTTTACACTTAAATCCCAGTTATCTTCGATACAGTCTGTATTGATAGACTGGTCATCTGTATAACCTTCAACCATAACTTCAAGCTCTGGTCTAGATTTGATGATTTTAGCAATTTTACCTAACACATCATTAGCTTTAGCAGTAATTCTAGAGCTTCCGCTTCTGTAAAGCATTTTGTCAGAAAGGTTAATCATAACCACTGTTCTGTCCACTTTAATCTCAACATCTTCGTCTTCGATGTCAACATCAAGAGATTTTGTTAAATTAATCGCCAAGGCAAGATTCATAGAATCCGCTTTGTTTTTTGCATTTCTAAGTAAGTTGATATACTTATCTCTCTGCTCTAGCTGAGCCAAAGTTTTGTCAATATTATCAGCTGCTGCTTTCGATAAAACAGTCAAACCTTCAACTTGTTGCATTTGCTGATTACGAGAAGACTGAAGATCTGAAACTTGACCTCTTAGGTCAGCAATTTGTTCTTCACGAAGTTTGGCAGTGTTAGATGCACTGGCTCTTTCGTTGGCTAAATCGTTTTCTGCTTTTGTTAAATCTTGTTTGTATTTTAAAAGGTCGTCGCTGCAACTTTGAAGAGAGCTTTGAGATTGAGCTAATTCAGATTGTAGACCAGTAAATTTCTTCTTACTTACACAAGATGTGAATGCAGCAGATGCCATAAGAATCACCGCAATACGAGTTGTTAATTTCATTTTTTATCAGAGTTTTTTTGGTTAAATTTTACGAATATTGACACAAACTTAAGCAAAAGAGGATGGCATTACCAAGTTATTATAAGCCATACCGCATCTTTTTTGATAAATAATAGACATAAGGTACTATTCTGATCCAAATTAGTTGTCTTTTGCTCTTAAAATAGCTTTTCTAAGTCAATTCTATCTCGATTCCGTTCAGGTTTGTCGTTAAAAAATCAGTCATTATATCTAAATAAGGTCTCATTTCAGAATAAACTCCAGAAGCTATTTGAGAGAAATCTTTTGATAGCACCTCCTTGTCTGTAAACCCGTGCATTAACACGAACTGTTTATGTCTTAAAAGGTCTATAGCTTCATGATCTTTTGCAAAACCCTTGGGTGCACTTTTCAATTGATCCCCTTTTACTTCTCCAAAATACGCCAAGAAGTCTGGATCGTTAATTATTTCCCTGTACGCTTCGCTTTCTTGACTTAGATGCTCTCTTATCAATTTTAAATCTTCTTTCTCTGGCCCCCAAAACCCACCAGCTATAAAGGATTTATTCCCAGGTCTAAGATGAAAGTAATAACTACCTCTTCTTTGGGCCGTTGCTCTTTTTATTCTACCACTCCAATTATTCTTATATGGAATCTTCTCTTTTGAGAATCTTACATCCCTATATATTCTATGTAAAGATTTCTTACCAGAGTTAGTTTCTAAAACATCATGCTTACCCACTTCCAATAACAGCTCATCTGCAAAAGCGATAACACCACTTAAAGCAGTTTCATAGTCCGCCCTATGTTCGGCAAACCACTCTCTATTATTATGCTCAGCCAAACGGGCTATAAAATCTAAAGACTGTTTCATGTCCATTGAAAAAAAATAATATTAAACCATTTTGAAAAAGTCTCTTAGACCACTAAGAATACTTTGAACAGCATAGGAGGCCAAAATAAGACCCATTATTTTACTAATAACTGTAATTCCATACTCCCCTACTTTCTCCTGAACGATGTTGGCACCCAAAAGTAGCAAACATGTTAAACCCACGACCACAGCCACAAGAACGGTAAAAATAAGCTGCTGCTGGAAATTATAAATATGATTATCAGTCATTAATACCACCGCCATGATAGCACCAGGAGATGCAATAGACGGAATAGCCACAGGAAAAATAGTGACGTGTTTATAATCCTTTATGAGATGCTTTTCCATTTGGGGTTTACCATCACCAAAAATCATAGTTAACGCAAATAGAAATAAGATAACACCCCCAGAAATTTGAAAAGCATCCAAGGAAACGGCCATACCCTCTAAAATTAACTGACCTATGACAATGAAAAAGACTAAAATAAAGAATGCTATGACCGAAGCACGTAAAGCCACCTTCTTTTTATACTTAATATCAAACTGCTTAGTGGCCTCCAGATAAACAGGAACAGATCCCAGGGGGTCTATTACGGCTATTAGAAAAAAAATGGTTGCAAAAATGTCGGACATAGAAAAATATTTTTTGGTTTCTCACTTAGTTTTTAACGGCATACATTATAAGAATAAAAACAGTAATTAAAAGCCAATGAACGCATTTTCTCTCAATTGAAATTTTCTACAGTCCATCAAATACCTTAATACCAGAAAAATAAAACTTCGTAGCCAAAAAAACAAAAGCCGCTTAGTGATTCTCACTAAGCGGCTCAATATCCCTTATCTTAAAATTAGGCGTTGGCAGATAGATACTCAGAAACACTTTCGTGACTTTCCTTTAATGTATCTTCTCCAGATTGCCAGTTTGCTGGACAAACTTCACCATATTTCTGGCTAAACTGCCAAGCGTCAATGGTTCTCAATTCCTCATCAACACTTCTTCCTATTGGGAAATAATTAACGACTTCATGACGTACGATACCTTCTTTATCTATTAAAAAAGTACCTCTGAATGCTACAGGCTCACCCACAAAAGTTAACTGGCCGTTAGCATCTTTCTCATAAGAACCACCTAAAACGCCAAAGTTGCTAGCGATGGTTTTATCGGTATCTGCAATAATTGGATATGTAACACCTTGTATGCCACCTTGCTTTTTTGGTGTACGTAACCAAGCCAAATGCGACTGTTCCGTATCTGTAGAACATCCTACTACTACAACTCCTCTTTTTTCAAACTCTTCTAATTTGTTCTGAAAAGCAATTAGCTCCGTAGGACAAACAAAAGTAAAGTCCATTGGGTAGAAGAATAATAAAACTTCATTTTTCCCTATATATTTCTCTAAAGAAAATTTCTCATCTAAAGTGTAACCTTCTATAGCCGCAACTGCTGTAAAATTTGGTGCTTTCTTTCCTACTAATGACATATTCGATTTATCTTTTTTTCGTGTTTACAAAGTTACGTTTCAAACCCTTTTCACTGCAAAGTTTTGAGCGACTTTCAGCCTTAAAAACAAAAATCAAATAGAACTATTCTAAGATTGACTTTTACACAAAAAAGAACTTAGGACTTAAGCAATTTTAAATATTAAAATTACCCGATCGCTAAAATAAGCTTCTTTGAGATTTCGAATAGTAATTAATGAATATCACAAACGAAATTTAATAATTCATAGCATAAAAGTAACCGTAAAACAGGCTGACAAATCCCAACCCAAATTAAACTATTTCAAGAACTCAAAAGACCTACTGAGCCTTTACTTATTCAAAAATCGAATGATAACCAAGAAGCAACGTTAACAGTCTTATCGGGACTTTTAAATAAACAGCTCATGGATTTTAACCTCAAAATTGACATGAATGATATAATTCACTTTATTTAGAGCCTGTTTTAAAGTATAAAACACATATTTGAGAGAATAATTGGAATGCTTTTTGCGTTTTCACGTTAGTAATAAGCATCATAAAAAAAGTATACATGTTTAATAAAACCTATCTAGCACTTATTTCTACCTTTTTAATACTGGTCTCAACTTCCTTTAACTCGGACGATAGAAAACAAGTTGCTTCTGAGATTAACTGGATGAGTATGGAAGAGGCTTATGCCGCAGCTCAGCAGAACCCTAAAAAAGTTTTAATAGACGTATATACAGACTGGTGCGGTTGGTGTAAAGTGATGGACAAAAAAACTTTCACAAATGCAGAAGTTGTGAAATACGTGAACGAGAACTTCTATGCCGTTAAACTGAATGCAGAAACGAAAAGTAGTATTACCATAGGCGGTACTACTTATGAATATAATGAGCAAAACAGAGCTAACGATATAGCTGTGGCTCTTTTACAAGGAAAGATGAGTTTCCCGAGTATCGTTTATTTGGATGAACAGTTCAATATGATACAGCCAATTCCTGGTTATATGGAAGCAAGAGCTTTTCATGAAGTCATCACATTTATTGGCGAAGACTACCACAAAAAGGAGACTTTCGATGATTACAAAGCCAATACTTACAAAACCGTTTTTAAGACTGCTTTAGTAAGTTTGTAAATTAATAATTTACTTGAAGCTGTAGCCTCAAAGTATTACCTTTTACATTGTAATCTGGTCTGATAGCATCTTCAAAAGTTCGATTTGATATCATATAAAGAGCTACTATTTCCAAGTATCTTCTATACTGCCATTCTACGCCTATTTCGGTATCTTTTACTAAGTATGAACGGGCATCAATTTCAAATTTCTTACCGCCATCGTAATATTGATATTTTACAAAGGGAGTGAAATTATGATGTTCTGTCTGTATTCTGTACATCAATTGAGCGTAGCCGCCCTTTAGGCTCTGCAGTTCCGTTTTCATGGTGGCAGGGTTAAATTCTGGACCTTTCCCTATATTATACTCTGCTTGAAAGCCAAAAGGCTGTGGATGATAAACAAAAGATGCTGCTATCCTCTCATCTTTCCACAAGTCTGTATTAGACAGATTATTATCACTTAGCGAAATACTATACTTACCCTTATACGCTTGAATACCTGCTTCTATCATCTGTCCATTGGTCAGCTGAAAAGGGTAAGACAATCTAGTAAAAGCGTGAAGATTATCATTCTTTTCTATTTTCCCAGGACCCTGTCCATTAACCAAGCCAAAGGCAAACATGCCGAAATCACCTGAACCTTTGTTCCAGCCACTAGTGAGCATTGCTAAACGTTCACGTACTTTCACAGGAGCATAATAAAATGTTATACCCATATCTCTCTCATTACTAACCGCAGAATTCAAGGCATCATTTCTGTCCAACGTCAATCTATTACTGGAAGATTGCATATTTTCAAAGCCATAAGGTAGCTTGCTCTGACCTATTCTGAATCTATATTTTCTTTCATCATCAATAGCCAAATCGAAATAGGCATCCTTTAAACTTAACATATGCTGAAGCGAGTTACCGGCAGATGTAGCCATATCTACCTGGATATAAGCATACATCTTTTCATTGATATTTCCATCTAATTTGAGCCTGGCTCTTCTCAGGAAAAAGCCCTTTCCAGCTCCCAATGATTTATCGCATTGCTCGCATTCTAGGTTCTCATTGGTCTCAAATAGTCTATTATATCTTAACTGGGTATAACCTCCAAACCTAAACCTTTCATACCAATTTGCTCCGATATGCTCTACTTTTTGCGAAAAAGCATGTGTGTGACACAATGCAAAAAAAAGAGCCATCAATTTGATGGCTCTAAAAAAAATCTTCATTCTATTCTTGATTCAAATAATGCCTTGAATCGTATAAGTACTCTTAAAGAGAATTAGTTCCTTGATGCTATATAATTAACAGCTAGGGCTATAACTACCGACACCGTCATACCTAAAACCAACTTACCAAAATCGTTTCTAATAATTGGGAATAACTTTTTCATTTTTCTATGTTTAGAAAGAGTCGTTATGGCCATTTCTCTACCACTTAAAAGGCCTATAAATACCCACGTAGTAGACATCGGTATAGAGTTAATTTCTTTAAAGAAGAATAGTATGGCGGCATAAACGAAGTCTATGATAGTTGCAGACCTTACGTATTTAGTGTTTGTCTTACTTAAAACGATGTTTTGAATTTTACCCCCACCTTCTCTAAAAATGAAAAAGATAACACTGGTAAAGAATACTAAAATAAGCACAAGCTGAAGAGCTGTAATCTGACGCGGCAAGAATACCGAAATATTGGCGACATCATGTGTTAACCAGCTCCACCATAAAAACCCAGTAGACACCCACTGTAATCTCACCCATAAATCCTTGTTTTTCCCTCGGATACTGGCCTTTTCATCTAAAACCTTAGAAATAGCAATCCAAAAAACATAAGCCGTAACTGCTGCCAAACCATACCCAATGATAGACTTAATCAGCATAGATTCTAAAACAACGGAAGAAGCAAAAGTTGCTAAAATTAAAAATGAGGTAGAAACCGGAATACCTATTCTAGTTAAAAATATCAATACCACAGGAGCAATTCCATGGTACCAGTGCACCTCTATATATGGTATTTTCTCTAGTCTACCGTAGGAGATATCTCCATTATTAGCAAACCAGCTATACGAAACCGTTAAAATTAAACCCACAGCAGCAAAAGACGCAAGATAATACCATGGCATCTTCTTGTTTGAAGACATCCAAGTTCCTAAAGTTTGAATTGAGTCGTTTGCGATTACCGAATAAGAAGCTAGAAGGAAGAAAAAAATTGATAAGAACTGATCCATTACTTATAATTTTATTTGGAGATATGTATTGTTATATAGTGGACAAACCGCTCCTTATTTTAAGTTTGAGATATCAAATTTCACTTCTCTAACCTTCAAAAATCCCGCATTTAATAGATAAATAGTCACAAATGCTACAAACTAAATATCTTGCTGGAAAAGCTTATTCCTTCACTCTTATTAATTATTGTGCCGCAAAAGTCCGTAATAAAAAAAACTAGCTGGCACTTTCCAATATTAATAAATTGTTAAGTTTAGCAAAATGGCGACTTAAGCGAGCCCAAAAAGACACACAAACCTTCTACTTGAAGGGACATAAGACCATGACATAAACAAGCCTTACTTTGATGTATTGAAACCCCAATGGCAGAAAGCAGGAAACCAACCGAAAAATAGACTTTCAGATGGTTTCAAAACACTATCAACCAAAAGCCCATCGAAATAGAAGAAATAAAGAAGCCGATAAAAGAATCGAAACAGGCAATGTTAGCACCCAGGCCAATGCAATAGATTTTACCGTTCCAGATTGCAAATTCTTTATTCCCTTATTTGCCACCATAGAACCTGCAATACCTGAAGAAAGTGTATGCGTAGTGCTTACGGGCATTCCAAACCCAGTGGCCAAACCAATGGTTATGGCTGCCACGAGCTCCGCAGAAGCTCCTTGGGCATAGGTCAAATGCGTTTTACCAATTTTTTCTCCTACCGTAACAACAATTCTTTTCCAACCAATCATAGTTCCTAATCCTAAGGAAATTGATATGAGCAGAATCACCCATAAAGGTGCGTAGTCTGTTGCTTTACGGATTCCCTTTTCTTCTTTAGTAGCAAGGAGTGCTAGTTCCTTTTTATCCTTGTTGCTTAAGTTAATATTTTCAGATTGCAGCAATTTTTTGGCATTGCTAGAAATACTGAGAATAGCCCCTCTAATTTCAAGTTTATTTACATTTTCATCTGTAAAGGCATTTTGTAATACCAGGGTATTCGTTTGAATCGTATTAATCTGTGTTTTTTCTGAATTTCCTAAACCCAGCGTATCAATTTTAGAAACAATGGCATCAATGGAATTAACTTCAGGTTCCAATTTTTGAAAATCCTTTATGGATGTAACCCCATAAATGGAAGGCAGAATCCCTATGAGTATAAGCATGATAAGACCAATGCCTTTTTGACCATCATTTTTACCATGGAAAAAACTGACTAAAGTACATGTTCCTATAAGAATTAACCTTATCCAAGTGGGAGGCAAAGCTCCTTTTTTGGGCTCAGAGAAAACAATCTTTTGTAGCTTTTTATTTATGGCATTCTTCAATAAAAACATTAAGGCAATGGCCATGGAAAAGCCCAATAGTGGAGCTAGTAAGAGTCCTGTAAAGACACTTTGAGCCTTTTCCCAATTTACCGCAGCCAAACCAAGAGTATTATCTGGCAATAAGGCATAACCTAAACCTACTCCTAAGATAGCCCCAATTAATGTATGGGAACTAGAAGAAGGTAATCCTAAATACCAAGTTCCAAAATTCCAAATAATGGCCGAAATCAACATGGCCATAACCATAGCAATACTATGGTATATATTTTGGTCAATTAATAATTCTACAGGAAGTAAATAAATGATACTGATACCAACGCCTACCCCACCAGTAATAACCCCTAAAAAATTCATAAAACCCGACCAAATAACAGCATGGTTTGGTTTAAGTGAGTTGGTATAAATTACGGTAGCTACAGCATTAGCGGTATCATGAAATCCATTGATAAATTCAAAAAGGCATGCAAAGAGCAATGCAACAACCAAAACGGCTAACAAGCCGATTTCAATTCCAAACATGTTTTTAATATTTGACCATTTCAGAAAATTATTAACAGCGATAATGTTCGAAATTGATCCATCAAAAGTCATTATAAATCGGGAATATAATCTCAAACCAATATTAAAAAATTGTAAAGCTTTATTACTTTGCCTACTTCTAAAGGAAACTGATAATTGAACTTATTGTTTTCTTAATTTTGGAACCAATCAAAAGAAACAATGAATATAAAAATAGGACACGGCTACGATGTACATGAACTAGCCCTTGGATACGAATTGACTTTAGGAGGTGTTAAAATACCGCATACCGTGGGTTCAATGGGGCATTCTGATGCCGACGTATTACTGCATGCCATTTGCGACGCCCTTTTAGGAGCACTTTCTTTGGGAGACATAGGATTGCATTTTAAAAACACAGACCCCAGATGGAAAGGAGCCGACAGTAAAATATTTCTTGACGAAATCAACCGCATGATCAATGAGAAAGGATGGGTAGTCGGAAATATTGATTCTACACTTATTCTACAAGAACCGAAAATTGGAAAATATGTCCCTAGTATGAAAAAAGCCATTGCAGAATGTCTGAAGATTGACGAGGACTGTGTGAGCATAAAAGCAACTACGGCAGAAAATATGGGTTTCGTGGGCAGAAAAGAAGGCTTAGAAGCTCATGCCGTTTGTTTATTATTTAAGAAATAGCCCCTTTGGACTATAAAATTTGCCTTTTGAAACAGTTTGAAGTATAATCTTCCTTTTAACAATGCAATGAACGTAAAGCGAATGTTACCTTTATAACAATTCAATTAAAAACCTTTTATGATTAAAAGTAAATTTCTTCTAGGACTAGGTCTCTTAATTTCTTCCGCTTCTTTTAGCCAGCAGATTGCCATAGGTGAAGGAGCCAATGGAGAAATATCTTTTGAAGAATATACCCCAAAGTCGACCTTAGTGGTGGAGCATCATGTACCCACTACGGCCAAATTTCCTTTTATAGATATCCATAATCATCAGTATGGCATGGACACCAAAGCTAAACTGGACGACATCGTACATGACATGGATAGCCTTAACATGAAGGTGATGATTAACCTAAGCGGAAGAGGTTGGTCCAGAGACATTAATGAATCTACAAAGATCTTAGAAGGCTATGTAAAAGCAGTTAATGACAATTACCCAGAGCGATTTGTCATTTTCACTAATATAGATTTCAATGGCATTAGCGAACCTGGCTGGACAGAAAGGGCCGTAAAATTGTTAGAAGAGGATGTCAAGCTTCGTGGAGCTGGTGGATTAAAAATTTTTAAAAGCTTAGGCTTTAATGTAACCAATGCCGATGGTTCTGTAGTGGCTGTTAATGATAAACGTATTGATCCTGTATGGGAAATGGCGGGTAAACTGGGTATACCTGTTTTGATTCATACCGCCGAACCTGCTTCTTTCTGGAATCCACTAAATAGATACAATGAAAGATGGTTAGAGCTAAAAACACATCCTCGTAGAGCTAGAAATACAGAGAAAGGTGATTATTCTTTTGAAGAACTTATTGAGCAACAACATGACGTTTTTGCAAAGCATCCAAACACCACGTTTATCAATGCTCACATGGGTTGGTACGCCAATGACCTTCAAAAACTAGACAGCTTAATGTTAGCTCTCCCAAATACTTATGTGGAAATAGGAGCTGTAATAGCAGAACTTGGTCGTCAGCCTAGAGCTGCCAATAGCTTTTTCACAAAATGGCAAGACAGAGTTCTTTTTGGAAAAGACTCTTGGAAACCGGAGGAATACGAAACGTATTTCCGTGTTTTAGAAACTAAAGATGAATATTTTGAATATCATAAAAAATACCACGCCTTCTGGCCAATGTATGGAATTGGTCTTTCAGATGAGGTTTTGAAGAAATTGTATTATAAAAATGCATTGAAGATACTGCCGGGAATTGATAAGCGTATGTTTCCGAATTAGGACAAAAGCAAGCATGATAAGAATGCCTTTGAAAGTAAAATTCAAGGGTATTTTTTTTGAAATTTTCAATATGCTCGCTATTGGTTAAATCCCTTCAAACAAATAGGCATCTTTATAGTCGATCTCATGAGCCTTTAAAAATTGAATATATTCCTCTTTAAATGATTTCTTGCTATGATGCTCTTCTTGATTCTTTATATAATTAATATTTGTAGGTAGTTGAGATTGACCAATAGTAAAAGCCCAAAAGCCAGCTTACCATTCAAACTTACCTTTTACCAATAGTTTTTCATTTATCCATTTAGAGGAATTTGCTTTAATATCTCTAATAAGGTCAGATAGATTTACATTGGCCTAGGTTAAAAGAAGAATGTTAATATAGTCTGGCATGCCGTTAATAATCATTAACTAATGATTGTTGTTAGAAAAAATACCCGAGATATCTTTATTTAGTTCTTGTTTCCATGAAGATTGAATTAAGCTTTTTATTCCTTTTACAGCAAAAATGATATGGAAGTATAATTGTGTGTATGTGTTAGCCATGAAATAAAAATAACATTATTATTCTAGATGTTTTCAACGATACAGTAAGGGTTAGAGTCATTAACGTTAATAACAAGCTCTAGCGGAGCGAAATTTTATTCGTCCTAAATAAATCGCCAACAATAACATGTCACCCCTCTGGGGTTTCAAAACTTTAACATAAAATTACTATGAAAATACCACCCTATAGGGGCTTTTAATTGATTATAGTAAGCTTTACTCAAATTAAGTGTATTATTGACAATTAAAATATTCCACTTTATTCTTAGCTTTGGGATTCAAACCTGTTAATTCAAAAGAAATATGTATTTATTAGGATTAGATATAGGCACCTCTTCTATCAAAGCTTCCGTGGTAGACGCCGGCTCAAAAAAAGTAGTGGCATCTGCTCAATACCCAGATTCAGAAACACCAATCTCTTCTCCTAAGGCAGGTTGGGCGGAGCAAGATCCTGAAATGTGGTGGGAGAATAGTCAAAAAGCCATTGAAAGGGTTATTGCCTCAGGAAAATTTAATCCATCTGAAATAGCATCTATCGGAATTTCCTATCAAATGCATGGTCTTGTTATCATAGATAAAAACAAGAAAGTGTTACGCCCGTCTATTATTTGGTGCGACAGCCGTGCCGTAGAAGTTGGAGAAAAAGCTTTTCAGAAAATTGGAGCAGAAAAAGCACTTAACCATCTTCTTAATTCACCTGGAAACTTTACGGCGTCAAAACTAGCTTGGGTTAAAGAGAACGAACCGGCTATTTACGAGCAATGCTATAAAATGATGCTGCCGGGTGATTATATTGGTATGATGCTCACCGACGAAATCACCACCTCTAACTCAGGATTATCAGAAGGCGTATTTTGGGACTTTTGTGACAACAAAGTCTCTGAGGATATTATGAATGCCTATGGCTTTAGCATGGATTTAATTCCCGCTATAAAACCGGTATTCTCTAATCATGGTGAGGTTACCTCTCAAATTGCGGGGCGTTTGGGTTTACCCGTAGGTATTCCTGTGGCCTATAAAGCAGGAGACCAGCCAAACAATGCTTTGTCATTAAACGTAGTCAACCCTGGCGAAATAGCGGCTACCGCAGGTACATCGGGAGTGGTTTATGCCGTGAGCGACCAAGTCTCTCATGACCCTAAGTCTAGAATAAATTCTTTTGCACACGTTAACCATCAGCTTGACGACCAAACAAGAATTGGGATTCTTTTATGTATCAATGGAACAGGAATTCTGAACTCGTGGGTAAAGCATAACATAGCCAAAGGACTTGACTATCCAGAAATGAATGCAGCAGCTTCCAAAGTAGCCATTGGCTCAAATGGAGTTTCAGTATTGCCTTTTGGAAACGGTGCAGAAAGGATGTTAGAGAACAAACAAGTGGGTGCACAGTTTGTCAACTTGGATTTTAACCACCATACCGATGCCCATATTTACAGAGCGTCGCAAGAAGGAATTGCTTTCTCATTAAAATATGGTTTTGATATGATGCAAGCAAATGGTGTAGACCCAAAAGTGATTCGTGCCGGCCAAGCCAATATGTTTTTAAGTGACGTATTCTCTGAAACACTGGTAAACGCCACACAGACGCCCGTAGAACTTTATGACACCGACGGTTCCAAAGGTGCTGCTTTAGGTGGGGGTTTTGGAGCTGGCATTTTTAACTCGCTTTCAGAAACTATGGAGGGACTTACTCTTCTAAAAACTATAGAACCTAAGGCCAAGCAAAAAGATGCTTTTGAAGAAGCGTACCAAAAATGGGTAAAAGCCTTAACTTTGTTCGTTTAAGGTTAAGCCGTGCCTAGTTGGGTGAAACATTTGATGCCAGATGAACGTGATTTTTAATTTTACACTAAACATCTGGCATTAACTTTAATAGGGTTAACCATACTTCTGAAAGCAAACAAATGAAATTCTCCCAATATAATATATCCGATGAAATCAAGAAGAGCCTTGAGCAGCTAGATTTCAAAAAACCTACCGACATCCAGTATAAGGCCATACCTCCTATTTTAAAAGGAGAAGATGTGCTAGCTATAGCTCAGACCGGAACTGGTAAAACTGCGGCTTTCGCTATTCCTATCATCCATCTGATTAACGAAAGAAAAAAGAGATCTAAAACGAAGGGTATCAAATGTTTGGTAATGGCTCCTACCCATGAGCTTGCCATTCAGATAAACCAAGTTTTTCAAAGCATAGGGAAATATTCAAGAATAAAGACTTTTGCCCTTTTTGGCGGTACAGACCAAGCACCTCAGATTGAAAAACTGTCTTCTGGGATAGATATTTTGGTCACCACGCCAGGAAGAATGTTCGACTTAAGAAGTCAAGGACATTTAGATTTGAGCACTGTGGACATATTGGTTTTGGATGAAGCCGATCACATGTTGGATTTAGGTTTTATAGATGACATTAGAGATGTCATTCGATTCCTTCCTTTAAATAGGCAAACCCTCTTTTTCTCAGCCACCATCAACGAGAAAATCAAAAAACTGGCTTACTCGCTGGTTAGAAATGCCATTAGGATTCAGGTTTCTCCTAAAGACCCTGTTTCTAAAAACATTGTTCATTCTCTTATGATGGTAGAAATGGACGACAAACGCTTTTTCCTAGAGCGAATCATCAAAGAAAATCCGGAGAAAAAGATGATTGTCTTTGTTAGAACGAAAGTTCGAGCGGAAAGGGTCATGCTCGCCATGGAAAGAGTAGGACTGGCTTCAGAAACCATTCATAGTGGCAAAGAACACAGCGAGCGTAAAGATGTGATGCACCATTTCCATAAAGGAGACAATAAAGTCTTGATAGCGACAGATGTCAGTGCCAGAGGTATTGACATTCCTAATGTGGATTTGGTCATAAATTATGATCTGCCAGATGTAGCAGAAAACTACGTTCACAGAGTAGGAAGAACAGGAAGAGGCATGAATAAAGGCCAAGCGGTAGCTTTTTGTGCAACAGAAGAAATGAAATATCTTACTGAAATAGAAGCGTATCTTGGAGGTCCGATTGAGGTAATTAAGCTGGCAAAAGACGAATACAAAGAGACGTTAGACTTTACTAAAAATGAGTCCAATACCACCTGGAAAGACATTCAAAAAGAAATGCAGATGGCGGAAGAGCTTAGTGCCAAACACCATAAGAAAAAGAATAAAGAGAAGCTAAAGAAGGCAAAAAAGAAAAAGTAATTCCTTTAAAAATTAAAGAACTTTTCAGAAACTTCGAACTCGCAACTGTCGTATCTGTGTTTTAAGAAAAATATAAAACCAATCAATAAAAATGGCTGAAATAACATTAAAAGGAAATCCTATACATACCAATGGCAACTTACCCCAAATAGGCGAACAGGCTAAAAACTTTGAATTAATAGCTCAAGATATGTCAAGAACTAATCTTGATAAATATAAAGGTTCTAGAGTCGTTTTAAATGTATTCCCAAGTTTAGATACGGGTATATGTGGTACTTCTGTAAGAGAGTTTAACAAAGTGGCTGCTGACCTTAAAAACACTAAAATACTTTGTATTTCTAGAGATACGCCAATGGCTCAAGGTCGTTTTTGTGGTGCAGAAGGCATCGAAAACGTGGAAACACTCTCTGACCTTGCAAATGGAAGTTTCGGTAAAGATTATGGCCTTCAAATAGTAGATGGTCCATTAAAAGATTTCAACAGTAGAGTAGTTATAGTAGTAGACGAAAACCATAAAGTGATCTATACAGAGCAAGTTCCTGAAATAGCACAGGAGCCAAACTACGAAGCTGCTTTAAAAGTATTGGCGTAGTAACTGTCTTACACTAACATCGTAAAGCACGCTAGTTTCGCTAGTGTGCTTTATTTTTGCCTATTCCTTTGAAATCAATCAAAATTAAACCGTTTCGTTTGCTATTTCTTTTGAAAGACATAGCAAACCTTGTATAATGCATTGGGCATTAAGCTAAACCTATTGAAAGAAAAAAGATGAGTATCAAAATCATAAGTATCAACGAATTCTCCGCTACGCCAAAATATCAGCAACTGGTCAACAGTATTCTGGAGAGTATACGATTTGGTCGATTAAAAAAAGGCGATACGCTACCTTCCATCAATGAGGTGAGCTACGGCTTTGAAATTTCTAGAATTACGGTGGAGAAAGGTTATAACGAACTCCGAAAAAGGAACTTTATAGCCGCTCACCCGGGTAAAGGTTTTTTTGTCATTAATGACCAAGTGGAGCAAGACCTTAAAATCTTATTGCTTTTCAATAAACTAAGTGCTCATAAGAAACAATTGTATGATGGACTGGTATCAAAATTAGGAAACCGTGCGGCTATAGAATTTTATATCTATAATAATGACGCCACACAGTTTTGTCAGATTCTAGAAAATAACAGGAAAGGGTATTCGCATTACGTTATTATTCCAAACTTTATTGAAGGGGACGAGCTGGCTCTTAAAGTAATTAACAAGTTACCTAAAGACCAGTTGGTCATATTGGACAAAATGCTTCAAGGTATTACAGGAAAGTTTGCGGCTGTTTATCAGCCCTTTGAAACTGATATTTTTGGAGCCCTTGGCGAAGCTTGGGAAACATTGAAAAAGTACAACAGAATGGTGCTTATTTTTCCAGAGAACTCCTACTATCCGAAAGACATTATGGAAGGTTTCATTAATTTTTGCAATAGCTATGAGTTTAATTACAAAATCATAAACGACATCAGAAAAAGTAAAATAAGACCTGGGGAACTTTATATCAATGTCATGGAGGACGACCTCGTTAAACTTTTAGACATGATCCCAGACTCTGGTTTGATTTTAGGCAAAGACATTGGTATCATTTCATACAATGAAACACCGCTTAAAAAATTCATTCTTAACGGCATCACTACCATTTCAACTGATTTCGCTGGAATGGGCGAAAAAGCAGCAGAGCTTATACTCAACAACAAAAAAGAACATTTCGAAAACCCCTTTACCATTCGATTAAGAGCGTCGAGTTAATCATCGAATCCGCTTTTTATCCCTATTCAATCCCTAAAAGCAATTCCACCAGCCGCTGCTAAAGACATCCGTTTTTAGAAAAACGCAGCTAAATAAGAAATGTTATAAATGACATTTCCCACTATCCTCCTGACTAACAGGACATAAGACGCCTTTTTGTCATTATTTATGAATATATTTTGGAAGAATAGTCCTACTATTTAAATGTCCAACAACGAAACAAATCAATACAACGACATTACTTTTTTTTGTATAGACGAAAACGACAGGCACAAGACAGTATAAGACAGCTATTAAGACAGTATATGACGGTCTGAACTCTTCATAGAAATACATTTGGGACTTAAAGAGGAATAAATATTTCTTTTTAAATATATATACTATTCAATCCTAAACTATTGTACTATGAAATTAAAAACTACTCTAAAAAAGCAGTGGATGAAGGAATCGGGGATTCTCCTATTCCTTTTCCTTGGATGCTGCTCTTCTGCGTTTTCACAAATACAGGGAACTGTAATAGATGAAAGCGGAAGTCCCATGATTGCGGTAAGTGTCAGTATTAAAGGAACTACCAAAGGTACCTCCACGGATATCGATGGTAAATACAAAATTGATGCTCCAACTTCTTCTACTTTAGTATTCAGTTTTGTGGGTTACTTAAACAAAGAAGTAACTGTTCAAAACCAAAAAACAATTAATGTTTCGCTAGACGTTGACGACAAACTTTTAAGCGAGGTCGTAGTAGTGGGTTATGGTAGCCAGTTAAAAAGAGAGGTAACTGGAGCGGTTCAAACCGTAGGTTACAAAGAGCTTAAAGACTTGCCCGTTTCTCAGGTTGGTCAGAAACTTCAAGGGCAACTTGCTGGTGTTCAGATTAACCAAACTACAGGAAAGCCTGGTCAAGGAATGAACATCAGAATTAGAGGCCAGGTTTCTGTTTCTGCAGGAAGTGACCCTCTTTACGTTATTGATGGTTTTCCTATCACAGGAAACATCGGCTCTTTAAACCCTGATGAAATTGAAGAAATCACCATCCTTAAAGATGCGGCGTCTACTTCTCTTTATGGTTCTAGAGCGGCAAACGGTGTAGTGCTTATCACCACTAAGAAAGGTTCTGCAGGGACTCATGTGAGCTTCAATGCTTACACGGGTATTCAGACCGTTCCGGAGAAAGGTAGAATTGAGATGATGAATGCAGAAGAATTTGCTCAGTTTAAAAAAGAATACTACACAGATGCTGGTCAGCCAGTTCCTGTTGAATTCCAAAACCCAGCAGATTACAGAGGAAAAAACAATGATTGGTACGATGCTCTTCTTAGAAATGCCCCATTGCAGAGTTACACGCTTAACGTAACTTCAAACAAAGCAGATTCTAAAACGGCGGTAGTAGCTGGTGTTTTTAATCAAGACGGTGTAGTTATTAATAACAAATACCAGAGATACTCTTTAAGAATAAACTCAGAGTTTGATGTTTCTGATAGAGTAAAAATTGGTTTTAACATTGCTCCTCAGTATGTGTATGATAATACCCCTAGAACAGATGGAGATAGAGGTACAGGTATTTTGTTCAACGCACTTCATACTTGGCCAGTTATGCCTATTTATGACGACAAAGGTGAGCTAACGCTTTCTAACAAATTTCCTGGAAGTACTGGAAACATCTTTGACTATGCCAACTGGGTAAGAGCAGCGGATGAATTAACAAACGAAACGACTACGACGAATTTGTTATCTAACGCTTACTTAACAATACGAGCCGATAAAAAATCTTGTTTTGAAATCTACGTTCAATGTGGAGATGTTAAGGTCTAAATTCTTCTTCTTCAATCCGTCTACTGCCACGAGTCGAATCAACGTTCCAATTCCAACGACGGCAGAATCTATTCGTCAAAACGTAGAAAGCTTAAGCTGGTTGAATGAGAATTTAGCCACTTATACAAAGAGTTATAACGACCATAACTTTGAACTACTAGGTGGTTTCACAAATCAGAAGTTCACAGAAGAAAGCACTAGAGTGCAAGCTGACACTTATTCGGACGATCGCCTTCCAACCATCCAAGGAGCTATCAACGTTAACAGAGGTGGCACCTTCAACGGCGTAAACGAATGGAGTTTAACATCTTTACTTTCAAGATTGACGTATAACTATAAGGGTAAATATTTACTTACGGCTTCTGTTCGTCGTGATGGTTCTTCAAGATTCGGTTCTGAAAACCGTTGGGGTACATTCCCCTCAGTTTCTGCTGGATGGGTTATGTCTGACGAACCTTTCCTGGCCGATGTAGAGCAATTATCATTTGCTAAAATAAGAACGAGTTATGGTATTATTGGAAATAACAATATAGGTAACTATACATCCTATGCACTTATTAACAACACCGTAAATGGTGTATTTGGAAGCACAGTAGCTCCAGGAGCAGTGGTAACCTCTCTTGCAAATAGTAACTTGGGTTGGGAAACCACCAAGCAGTTTGACTTAGGTTTAGATTTAGGTTTGTTTAATGATAGAATCCAATTTATCTATGATTTCTACACTAAGCGTACCACTAATCTTTTGTACAGTGTTCAAATTCCTCAGGAGTCTGGATTCAGTAATTTCAATGACAACATTGGTGAAATTAAATTCTGGGGACATGAGTTTTCTATTAATACCAAAAACTTAAATCCATCTAAGAAGTTATCTTGGAATACTAACTTCAATCTTTCTGTAAACAGAAACAAAGTAATGTCTTTGGCTGATGGCATCGACAGAGTGTATGGTACATTCCATATTACACAAGTAGGACAACCATTTGGTCAATTTTATGGTCATATAGCTCAAGGTGTTTACTTGAATCAAGCAGATTTAGATAGCTCTCCTCAAGTGCCGGGAAGATCTACCGTAGGTAGTATCAAATTAACGGACCAAAATGGTGATGGTATCATTACCAATGGTGGCAATTTTGACGATAGAGTTATCATGGGTAATCCATTCCCATCCTTTACCTATGGCATTACTAACAACTTCCGTTTCGGCGATTGGGATATGAGCATCGTAGGTTCAGGTTCTCAAGGAAACCAACTATTAGTGCGTCACCTTTATAGTACCGCCAACTTAGACGGAGTCTTTAACATGGTGAAGGAAGTTCAGTATCGTTTCCGTTCTGTGGATAATCCTGGTAAAGGATTCTACGGAACTACCGTAGGTGGTGGAAACGTAACGGGTATTGAAAGAGACTGGATGAACAGCCGTTTCATTGCGGATGCTTCTTACTTCACTATCAAAAACATCACTTTAGGTTATACTATCAATAAGAAAAACAAAGTGTTTAACTCTGCTAGAATTTATACTTCCGTTCAGCAGGCGTTTGTATTCACAAAGTATTGGGGAGGTCCTAACCCTGAAACAAGTGCACAGAGTAATGGTCAGGGAGATGGTGGAAACCTAAGTCCTGGTGTTGACCTTTCAAACTATCCAGTGCCACGTACTTTCACTTTAGGAATTAACCTAAACTTTTAAAAACACTAAATCTATTGTAAAATGAAAAAAACTATCATTCTAATATTACTAGTAGCATTTACACAGACTAGCTGTAAGGAAGATTTTCTAAGTCTAGTACCTGCTACCGCCCTGAGTTCTGCCACCTTCTTTACGAAGCAGGCAGATTTTGAACAAGCCGTTAATGCTACTTACGTACCCTTACGTAATATTGTAAATGACAGAGCTTGGTTACTTGGAGAAATGCACTCTGATAATACCTATTATGCAAGAAACATTCTGTTTGGAGCTACCGAACAGCAAGAGGATATCGCAGATTTTTCTATACCTACTGCAAATGGTGTTACTTCAAACACGCATGTGTTGAATCAGTATAGACTTGATTATCAAATAATAGCAAGAGCCAATCAAATTCTAACTCAAATAGATGGTGTGAATTTTGATGCCACTGTAAAGGCCAATCTTAAAGGTCAAGCACAATTCCTAAGAGCTTATGCTTATTTTGAATTGGTAAGATACTTCGGTAAAGTGCCTTTGCACTTAGAGCCAGTGACAGACAGACAAGGTGCTGCATTGCCTTTGGCAGAAGAAGCTCAAATTTATGCTCAAATTATATCTGATGCTACTGCAGCTGCCTCTGGCCTTAAATCTAAAGCAAACCAAGAGCCCGGTAGAGTTACTTCTGGAGCTGCCAAAACTTTACTTGCAAACGTATACATCGTTCAAAAGAAATGGGCGGAAGCAGAAGCTTTGCTTATGGAAGTGGTAAATAGTGGTTCTTATTCACTAATGCCTACTTATGGAGAAGCCTTTTCTGGCAACAGCAGCAACAAAAACAATGCTGAATCAGTATTTGAAGTTCAATTCTTAGAGGGTTCCGCAGGTTTAAATGGCAACTTCATTTATAATTTCCTGCCACGCCCAATTAGCCCAGTGGAACTTGCACCCATAACTGGAACTTCTAATGCACAGCCAGTAAGTGGAGAAGGAAACAACATTCCTACACCAGACATTATTGCGGCTTATGAGGCTGGAGATCTGAGAAAAGATGAATCTATAGCCTATGTGACTTTAGGCGGTAGCTTAAGAGCCAATAAAGAATACCCATACATTAAGAAGTATGCTAAAAAGCATAGCCTTCATAATAACACAGGTACTAACTGGCCAATCTATCGTTATTCTGAAGTATTATTATTCTTAGCTGAAGCTTCTGCGGAGCAAGGAAAAACAGCTCAAGCAGCTCAATACTTAAACATGGTACGTTCTAGAGCAGGACTTGCAAATACAACGGCAAGTACGCAAGCAGATTTAAGAACAGCTGTTTATAAAGAAAGAAGAGTGGAGCTAGCTTTTGAGAATAAGCGTTGGTTTGATTTGGTTAGAACTGGAAGAGCTGTAGAAGTTATCACCGCTTACGGAAACAGAATCAAAGCTAATCCGTTAGCTTATTATTATCCAGCTGGAGCAGTTCCAAGAAGTAACTCTTTCACTAATATTTCATTGTTTTATGGAATGCCAGCAGATGAGGCTTCATTGTCTCCTCACTTCTAGTATTCAGTAGACGAAAATACTGCACAAGAGAGAATTTATTCTTTATCTTGTGCAGTATAAATTAAAATTCAACCAAGGCAAACAATGACACTAAAAAACCGAAGTATTCTCTTGTTAATTGGGGCATCGGCGATAGTTATCGCAAACTCATTTACCTTTCTTAAAAGTCAGGTACTTCCCTCCATGGACAATGAAAACCCTAAGATTAAAAAGCTTAGACTAACCGAGGGCTTTAAAGCCGAACACCTATTTAGCCCATCAGACGCAGAAATGGGTTCGTGGGTAGCAATGACCTTTGACGATAAAGGTAGAATGATCACTTCTGACCAATATGGCTCACTTTACAGATTAAAAATACCACCTATTGGCAGCCCAACTTCAAAACCAGAAGTAGAGAAAATAAAAGTTGGAACCGGTGCCAATGTAGATGAAGTAGGCATGGGTTATGCCAACGGTTTGCTTTATGCATTCAATAGCCTTTATGTCATGATCAATAACGGAAAAAACAACAAAGAATTTCCGCGTTCTAGTGGCCTATACAGGCTTCAAGATACAGACAATGACGACCATTTTGACAAAATTACGCTCATTAAAGAACTAGTAGGTCAAGGTGAGCACGGACCACACAGTATTGTACTTTCTCCAGATGGAAAATCGCTATATGTAATTGCAGGAAACCATACAGACGTACCAGCAATGGACGCTTACCGATTACCTTCAAACTGGCAAGAAGACAACCTTTTCCCATTAATTAAAGACCCAAGAGGACACGCCAATGACCGCATGGCACCTGGAGGATGGATTGCAAACCTTGACCCAGAAGGAAAAAAGTGGGAATTGGTAAGTGCAGGATATAGAAATGCATTTGACTTGGCGTTCAACGAAGTAGGCGATTTATTTGTCTATGATGCTGATATGGAGTGGGATTTTGGACAGCCTTGGTACCGCCCTACCCGTATTAATCATGCGACCAGTGCAAGTGAATATGGCTGGAGAACAGGAAACAGTAAATGGGCTCCTTCTTTCCCAGACAACTTACCAGCAGTTTTAAACATTGGACAGGGCTCTCCTACCAACCTTTTGCATTTAAAAGATGCTAAATTTCCTGCTAAATATAGAAGCTCACTGTTGGCTTTCGACTGGAGTTTTGGAATTATCCATGCCATTCATTTAAAACCAGATGGCTCTTCCTATTCGGCAGACAGAGAAGAATTTTTGTCAGGGATTCCGCTTCCATTAACAGATGGAGCCATTGGCCCTGACGGAGCTCTTTATTTCTTAACGGGTGGTCGTAGATTAGAATCAGACCTTTATAGAGTAGCATATGTAGGGAACGAAAGCACTGCTCCAGTAGCCGCAAAACCTATCAATGCCGAAAACCAACTTAGAAGAGATTTAGAGAAATTCCATACGGGTGGTCCAAACAAAAACGCTGTAAAAGCTGCTTGGCCAGAACTTAGTAACCCTGACAGATTCATTAGATATGCGGCAAGATTAGCTCTAGAGCATCAGCCTGTTTCAGAATGGCAGTCAAAAGCTCTTACGGAGAAAAATCCTGTGGCCTTAACACAATCTCTTATTTCATTAATAAGAATGGGTGATGGCTCTAAGAAAAACGAAATATTAAGTGCCTTAACCAGCATTAATTATAAAGCACTAAATGAAGCTCAGCAGTTAGATGTATTAAGAGCTTTTGAACTAGCATTTCTTAGAATGGGTGAGCCAGAAGGAGATATGAAAACAAAAGTAGTGGCATTCTTAAACCCTAACTACCCAGCCAAAACAGCTCAATTAAACAGGTCTTTGAGCAAAGTATTATTATACTTAGATGCTCCTGGAGCAGTTCAGAAGACTTTGGCTTTAATGAAAATTAAAACAGAGCCGGGCACAGAAAGCTTAATGGAAGAAACCGCTACAGCTTCTAGCGATTTAATCTTAAGAAACCCTCAGTATGGTTCTGACATTGCTAAAATGCTAGCAAACATGCCGCCAATGCAGCACACTTATTACGCTACCGTATTAAGCATGGCTAAAAACGGTTGGACTCCTAAAATGAGAGAGACTTACTTCAAATGGTTCGATAAAGCTTTCAGTTATAAAGGCGGAAGAAGTTATGTGGGTTTCATAGACAGAGCTCGTAAACTAGCTTTGAAAAATGTACCAGAAGACAAAATAGCCTATTACGATAAAATGTCTGGTGCAGATAAATTAAGTTCAAATGGAAACGACCTTACAGAGGTTGCCTATCCAAAGGGGCCAGGAAAACGTTGGACTATAGAAAGTGCGGAAAAAGCCATGGAAAGTGGATTGACAAACAGAAACTTTGAACAAGGTAAATCCATGTTTGCGGCTACTACTTGTAAAAGCTGTCATACCATGAGAGGTGATGGAGGAATGATTGGACCAGATTTAACCCAATTAGGTTCCAGGTTTTCTACTAAAGACATGTTGGAATCAATCATAGAGCCCGACAAAGTAGTTTCTGATCAATATGCCGCCTCGCAATTCGGACTAAAGGATGGTAACTCAATAGTAGGAAGATTGGTCAATGAAGACAAGACTACTTACTATGTCTCTCAAAATCCTTTTGCTCCAGAGTCTATTGAAAAAGTGTTAAAATCTGATGTGGTATCTGTAAATACTTCAAAGGTTTCTATCATGTTCCCAGGACTGATAAACAGTCTTAACGAAGATGAATTAAAAGATTTAGTAGCCTATTTAATGGCCGGAGGAAACGAAAAAAATAAAATGTTCTCTTCCAAGTAAAACTAGTGACCATAAAATGTTGTCTAAGATCCTTTTATACTAAGAATGACAGGCTATGGTCAATGGTTAATGTTTAGTTAAAAATTAGATTTGGTTCAGATATGTAATTATCTGAACCAATCTTTCTTATTTCTATTTAGCCGGTTCTAAGACATGAAAAACACCAAACTGATATTATTCCTATTCTTGGCTTCTCAAACCCTATTACGGGCTCAAGATACTACTCCAAAATCTCCTAATATACTCTATATTCTGGTAGACCAATGGAGAGCCCAGACCACGGGATACGCTGGAAATCCGGATGTTATTACGCCTAATTTGGATCGACTGGCCTCCGAAAGTATCAACCTTAAAAATGCCGTATCTGGAACACCCGTATGCACTCCGCACAGGGCTTCTCTAATGACCGGCCAGTACCCACTGACCAATGGCGTTTTTATGAATGATGACTTATTAGACACCAATGCCATTACGCTACCTAAGGTATTTAACAAGCATAATTACAACACGGGATTCATAGGCAAATGGCACCTGGATGGTCACGGCAGAAACACTTACATTCCCCCTACTCGCCAGCAAGGATTTGCGTATTGGAAAACCTTGGAATGCACACATAATTATAACAACTCTGCGTATTACACCGGTGATTCTGACCAAAAGAAATTTTGGGATGGCTATGACGCTGCCGCTCAAACAGACGATGTATTAAAATATTTAGATAAGCAAACCTCAAAAGATAAGCCCTTCTTACTCATGCTTTCCATTGGTAGCCCTCATGCTCCTTATGAAACAGCCCCTGCCGAATTCAAGGAATGGTATGAAAACAAAGAAATAACCCTTCGAGACAATGTGCCAGCTGAACTTAGAGAGAAAGTGCTTGAGGACACCAAAGGTTATTATGCACACATGACTGCCATAGATACTTACATAGGACAAATGTGGCAAAAACTCATCGACCTAAATCTGGAAGAAAACACCATCATCGTTTTCACCTCTGACCACGGCGACCTACTCGGTTCTCATGGTTTCTATAAAAAGCAGCAGCCCTATCAGGAAAGTATTAAAGTGCCCTTTCTTATTCACTACCCAAAAGCATTTGGGAAAGAAGGTAAAACTTTAGAAACCTTAATTAATTCGCCAGACATCATGCCTACGCTTTTGGGGCTGTCAAATATTGCTATTCCAGAAACTGTAGAAGGCATAGATTTTTCGTCTGTCCTCAGCGGAAAAAAGAAAGACAAAGTAAAGCAAACGCTAATTTCTTGTCCTCAGCCCTTTGGACAGTGGGCCAGAAAAAAAGGAGGCAAAGAATATAGAGGGCTCTTTACTGGTAAATACACTTATGCCAGAGATTTGGAAGGATCTTGGCTCCTTTTTGACAATGAAGAAGACCCTTTCCAAATGAATAATTTGATTGGCAAAGCCGAATATCAAAAGTTACAAAAGGAAATGGATAAGAATCTAAGCAAGGAACTCAAAAAAAAGAAAGACGAATTTCTTCCAGGAATGGCATACGTTAAGAAATGGAATTATTTGGTAGACGAAACAGAGACCGTTCCATATATCAATGTGAATTATGAAGGAAAACCTATTATAGAATAATCATTTACAATCAAACAACCCGAAATGAATTTAAATCAAAACATAAAAACGCTACTGGCTACTGTCGTAATGGGCTCTTTTACAGTTTCATGTACGCAATCGCATAGTGCATCAAAAGCAGCTCAAGAAACAACAGTAAATAAAGAAGCTGGTTTCAAAAAAATATTTAATGGCAAAAACTTAGACGGCTGGAATGGCGATCCTACCTACTGGAGCGTAAAAGATGGAAATTTAGTAGGAGAAATAACCCCTGCGACTTTGCTAAAAACAAATTCATTCATAATTTGGAAGGGCGGTGAGCCAGGCGATTTTGAATTAAAAGGAGAGTTCAATATTACGGAAAAAGGAAACTCTGGAATCAACTATAGAAGTGAGCAACTTTCTGATATTCCTTTTGCATTAAAAGGATACCAGGCAGACATTGACGGTGCAAACCGTTATACGGGCCAAAACTATGAAGAGAGAGGAAGAGCAACCCTAGCCTACAGAGGTCAGATTACGAGTATTAGACCTCAAAATGGTGACATGACACATGAGCAAGTAAGAGCAAAAGTTCAAAAAAATGCTTGGACCGACTTAGATGTGACTGGTAGTGTTGGAGATTCTGATGAATTAAAAACCAAAATTAATGCCGAAGGCTGGAATGAATTTAGGTTGGTCATTAAAGGCAATAGATTACAACATTATGTAAATGGTGTTTTAATGAGTGATGTAACCGACAACGACACCGTAAACGGGAAAACAAAAGGACTTTTAGGGGTGCAGGTGCATGTAGGACCACCCATGAAAGTGATGTATAGAAATTTAAGATTAAAACAAGAATAGCAAATGACAAAAATCGGATTTAACGTACTAGCATGGTCTGCGAATGTATCGGAAGACTTATACCCCATCATAGAACGCCTAAAAAACATAGGTTATGACGGGGTGGAGTATTTTGTGGGAGCAGAGGAAATTAAAAATTATAAGCTAGTAGGAGATCGCTCAAAGGAGCTCGGTCTTGAAGTTACTTGTGTCACGGTGGTAAGCCCTGATGCAAATCCGGTTAGTGACGATATCAATATAAGAGCAAAGGGTTTAGACAGAATCAAATGGTCAATAGACAGAACAGCCGAATTAGGTTCTAAGATACTTTGTGGCCCTTTTCACTCTGCTCATGCTCATTTTTATGGACGCCCTGCCACGGCTGATGAGCTTAAATGGAGTGCAGAAAATATGCACAAAGCAGGTGAACACGCCAAAGAAGCAGGAGTGACTTTGGCACTAGAAGCCTTAAATAGATTTGAGTGTTATTTAGTGAATACCATGGCAGATTTGGCCAAACTGGTGACCTCTGTAAATCACCCAAATGTGAGGGCCATGTTTGACACTCACCATAGCAATATTGAAGAGAAAAAATATGTTACGGCCATCAATAACATTGCCCCACATTTAGAGCATGTACATATTTCTGAAAACGACAGAGGGACGCCAGGAAGTGGACACATTCCTTTCGACGACGCCTTTTCGGCTTTAAAAGGTATTCATTATGACGGTTGGTTAACCATCGAAGCTTTCTCTAGAAGCGACCCCGATTTTGCGAACGCTATCAATGTATGGAGAGAATATGACGACGCCTGGGACATTGCAGAAAAAGGCTTGAAGTTTATTCAAGACATGTCTGCCAAGCATGGCTTATAAACAAACATGGCTTATAAAAGAAACCAAATTAAACAACCCATTGAAAAATATCCTATGAAAAATCAACTGCCATTCCGTTTTGGCTCCGAAGTCTACACTTGGTTTATGAGTGGCGACGGTGAAACCCATAAAGGTCAGCTTGGTCACATGATTGAGATTATCGCTAAAGCTGGCTTTACAGGTATTCAGCCCATCTTCACTTGGATGGGAGACTTGGTCAATCCAGAATTATTAGCCGACAAGCTTAAAGAACAAGGCATAGAACTGGCTGCACTGGCTTTAGCACAAGACTGGAATGGAGCAAAAGAAACGGATGAGGAAAAAATAGTTGCAGATAATGCCATAGCACTTTTAGAACATTTTCCTGGGGCTATGCTTAACACCGTTCAAATTCCAACTGGACGTCATGATATAGAAAGCAGAAGAAAAAGCTTGGTTAACATTGTCAATACAGTTTCTAAAAGAGCCGCTGATAAAGGAATTCCTTGTAGCTATCATCCTAATTCACCGCATACTTCTATCATCAGAACAGATGAAGATTATAAAATAGTTTTAGAAAGTCTTGACACTTCTGTAACCGGTTGGACCCCAGACGTAGGTCATATCATAAATGGCGATATGGATCCTTTAAGCAAAATGAAGGAATACCAGTCGCTCATTAACCATGTGCATTATAAAGATTGGGATGGAAATCCCGAATTTGTATTAATGGGAAAAGGAAAAGTAAAGCTTTTAGAAATTACCCAATGGCTTAAAGACATTAACTATGGTGGCTGGATCATCTGCGAAGATGAAGGCTCTTTAGCACTTGAAGACCCAGATGCCGTGACCATCCATGATGGTCAGTGGATAGTAAACGATTTAATCCCAAAACTGAAGTAAAATGCCCATCATTGAAACAAACGGAATAAAACTCTATTACGAAGAAAGAGGAGAATCTCACAAACCTCCACTACTTCTTATTATGGGTATTACCGCTCCTGGCTCTGTATGGTATGCTCACGTGGAAGCATGGGAAAAGGAATTTAGGTGCATTATTGTGGATAATAGAGGCGTCGGAAAATCCGACAAACCGAAAGGGCCTTACACCACAGCACAAATGGCCGATGACTATGCAGGACTTTTAGAGCATCTAAACCTTGATAAAGTAAATGTAGCAGGCGTTTCAATGGGCGGAACCATTGCACTTCAATTGGCTATAAGACATCCTAAAAAGGTCAAGTCTCTCCTATTAATGTGTCCGTGGGCCAGATGCGACAATACCGCAAAGGCTATTTTTCAGCACATAATGACCTGCAAAGCACGTTTTAGACCTGAGGAGTTTAGCCACTACATTCAACTTCTTATCTATTCAAAAGCCTCTTGGGATAATGAGACCATTTATAAAGAACTAGAGGATGGTAGAGCCGCAGATGCCATTGGTGAAAACCAGCAGCCTCTACATGGTTTGGAAGGTCAAGCCTGGGCTTGCATAACGCACAACGTTTTGGACAAACTGTCTAGCATTAGTCAGCCTACTTTTATTGTTGGTGGTGAAGAGGATCAATTTACGCCAAAATGGATGGCAAATGAGATAGCAGAAAATATACCTAAGGCGGAATTATATCTCTACCCTAAAAGCGGGCATATTTTTCATTTTGAACATCTTGAAGACTTTAACCAGAGAAGTTTAAACTGGTTTATAAAACAATGAATTTCCTAAAAGAAAATAGCTGGAAAGATAAAATCTCGCATACCTCCCAAATAGGTGGTATAGAAACTTCCATTTTGGACAATGGATTAGGAAAAGGTACTAGAATAGCCTGGATAAATACTGGATCAGGCTTAAGATTTAAGGTCGTTTTAGATAGAGGGATGGACATTGTAGATGCATTTTACAAGGAGCATTCTCTGGCATGGATCAGCCATAACGGCGTTACAGCCCCTCAGCCATTTTCTGATGAAGGCATAGACTGGCTTAAGACTTTCTCAGGGGGTTTACTGACCACCTGTGGACTCTCCAATGTGGGAGGTCCAAATGAAGACGAATATGGCAAAAGAGGATTGCACGGCAGAATAAGTAACATTTCAGCAGAAATAGAATCTATTATCCAGCCCGATCCTTTGATAGGAAAAATGGAAATGAGCATCACCGGTATATTGAGAGAATCTACCGTTTTTGGTACCAATCTAGAACTGCGAAGAACCATTTCCTGCACGCTTGGAGCGTCTGAAATCAAAATAAACGACGAGATTATTAACAGAGGAAATACAAAAGTGCCTGTGATGGTGCTTTACCATGTCAACTTCGGTTATCCGCTGGTAGACGAAGGCACCCAAATTATGTGGGAAGGAGACTGGAAAGCTCGCGATACCAAATCAGAAGAGATTTTTAAGGAGGGCAATGATTTCAAAACCTGTCCGGGAGCTTTATCGGCACATGATGGTACCGGTGAAGCGGCGGCCTACATAGAGATGGCAACAGACAGCGAAGGTTTTTCAAATTGCGGTATAAGCAATGAAAAATTGAATCTAGCAGTCCATCTAAAATACAAAAAAGACCAATTACCCGCATTCTGTAATTGGCAGCATTGGGGCAAAGGCGAATATGTGACAGGCTTAGAACCTGGAACAAATTTACCTATCGGTCAAAAGCAAGCGAGAGAAGACGGCACTTTACAATTTTTAGAGCCTTTTCAATCGAAAACTATAAATCTTGAATTCAAAATAACAAACATTTAAAAGCATAATATAAACGGAACTATGAGTAACATTTCAAACGCATTAGAACAAGGAAAAGGAATTTTGAGACTTACCCCTACTTGGGTACCTCGTTCTTTTTGTGTACCAGGAAGGAGAATTAAACTTCACCCAGACGATTATTACGTACTAGGCGGAGAGCGTGGCGGTATAGACGAAAGATGGCTTTCTTCTACCTGTGCGGCAGAAAATGGCCCATTAACAGGTAAAAACGAAGGTTTGAGTCATGTGGTTTATAAGGATGGAGAAAAGGATGTTTTTGTAACGCTGAAAGATGTTATTGAAGAACTAAAAGGAGAGATTATTGGCGATAGACTTTGGAACGAATACAAAAGCTGGCCGATGTACTCTAAGTTTTTTGACAACATGGGACCTCTCCCTCATCATATCCATCACAATGACGAAAAAGCAGCATTAGTGGGTCAAAATGGTAAGCCTGAAGCTTATTATTTCCCTCCTCAGCTTAATAATCATGGCGGAGATTTCCCTTATACTTTTTTCGGAATAACACCAGGTACCACTAAGGAGCAAATCAAAGAATGCTTGATGAACTTCACAAAAGGTGACAATAAAATCACCAACTATTCCGCTGCTCAAAGACTAGAACCTGGCACTGGATGGTATGTTCCACCAGGAGTTTTGCATGCACCGGGTAGCCTTTGTACCTATGAGCCACAGAAAGCTTCGGACATTTTTGCGATGTACCAAAGTCTGGTAAATGAGGCTATTGTACCAGAAGAATTACTATGGAAAGGTACACCTCAAGATAAAATCGGTGATTATGACGAATTAGTAAGCGTAATCGATTGGGAACTTAACACAGACCCAAACATCGTTGAGAAATTTTTCATGTTACCAATACCAGTAAAACCCGTAGCAGAAATGGAAGCTGAAGGTTACATAGAAAACTGGATATGCTACAAGGCTGTAGACTTTAGTGCCAAAGAATTAACGGTACTGCCAGGCCAAACCGTTACCATAACAGATGCCGCAGCTTACGGATTGATAGTGATGCAGGGTCACGGTAAAATGGGCGAATGGAACATTGAAACACCAGCATTGATAAGATATGGTCAGCTGACCAATGACGAGTTCTTTGTAACTGAAAAAGCGGCCAAAGAAGGTGTGACTATCACAAATTACTCTGCCCATGACCCAATAGTGATATTGAAACATTTTGGACCTAACAATCCAGATTTAACTGTGGAATAAAAGAATTTAATTTTTAATCAACCCAAACTAAAACATAATGAGTACTAATAATTATCCAAAACTACATAATGCTACTTGGCCAGGAATAGTAGGTAAAGGACCCGATTCTGAACCAGCTATAGCCTTAGATAACATGTTAAAAATGACTGCCGCTGCTGAGGTGAACGGGGTCAAGTTTGATGGTGTAGATCTAGGACTTTTTGACCCACATTACGATCTTGATACTTCTGATGATGGCGTAAAAAGGTTGGCAGAAAAAGTAGCTGCTTATGACCTTTCCATAGGAAGTTTGGTAGCTCCAATCTGGGGTGGTCCTGCTATGGGAACCAAAGAGCAAAGAACAGAATTTGTAGAAATGGTACGTAAGTCTTGCGAAATAGGTCAGAAACTAAGAGCTATGGGCATAAGACCAAACGGAATAGTTAGAATAGACTCTGCCAGCAGTGTAGCAGACTGGGCAAAAGACCCTAAAGGCAATTCAAAATTAATAGCCGACACTTTCCGTGAAGCCTGCGATGTAGCAGCAGATTATGGTGAAAGACTGGCCGCAGAAGGAGAAATCTGCTGGGGAGGAATGCAAAGTATGGATTACATGCTAGAAACCTTTGAGATGGTAGACAGGAAAAACATTGGTTTCCAGGCCGATATGTCACATACCACGCTCTATCTTCTTGGTTATAATGCTCCGGAACACAGGGTATTACCAAAAGATTTCAACTGGGCCGACAGAGAAACTTTCTTAGCCGCTCTTAAAAAAATCACGGATAAACTAAGACCTTGGACCATAGATTTCCACGTGGCTCAAAACGACGGAACCGTACACGGAACAGGCTCGCATGATAAAACAGGCCGTCATTGTCAAGCCACAGATCCTAACGGAAAACTAGACATTGCAAACGACGCAGGTTACTGGCTGAGGGATGGCTCTGGTGAATTAACAAAGGCATTTAAGCATATCTGCTGGGATGGATGTATGTTCTCTAACGAAATTATGACGCAGCCTCAAACATGGAACGACATCTTGGGAGCTATGATACAAGTAAGAGAAAAACACGGCTGGTACGAGGCCTAAAATTTAGCGGGATTTTGCCATCCCGCTAAATTCAAACTCATACATTTTTAACTCTATACTCAACCTGAAACATTAGAAAGAATGGCACAAAAAAAGAAACTTAGAATAGGATTAGTAGGCACGGGCCTCATGGGTAGAACCCATGCAAACGGCTATAACAGAATTCATAACTTTTTCCCTGAATTAGAATTCGAACCAGAACTTATAGCGGTTTGCTCTAGAAATGAAGAAAAAGTTAAGGCTTTTGCTGAGCAGTGGAACTTTGCCTCTTATGAAACCGATTGGAGAAAACTGATAGCTAGAGACGACATTGATGCTATAGATGTATGTACCCCTAACGACAGCCACGCCGAAATATCCATAGCTGCCGCCGAAGCTGGCAAAATGGTCTTATGCGAAAAACCGCTTTCTAGAACCATAGAAGAAGGTCAAAAAATGGTAGACGCTGCCGAAAAAGCAGGCGTTAAAACCACAGTATGGTATAACTATCGTAGAATTCCTGCGGTCACTTTAGCCAAAAACATTATAGACTCTGGTAAATTAGGCAGAATCTTCCATTACAGAGGAAACTTCTTACAAGACTGGACCATCAATGCTGACTTACCACAAGGAGGTGAAGGCCTTTGGCGTATGGATTCTAACACCGCTGGTTCTGGAGTTACAGGAGATTTATTAGCTCACTGTATTGATTCTGCCATGTGGTTAAATGGTGGTATTAAAGATGTTTCTGCGGTCACAGAAACTTTCGTAAAAGAGAGAATGCATCAGCTTACTGGTAAAGTAGAGCCCGTCAAAATCGATGATGCTTGCCTTTTCCATTGTCACTTCGAAAACGGTTCTTTGGGTCTTTTTGAGGCCACAAGATACGCCAGAGGGCATAAAGCCCTAAAAACATTTGAAATTAATGGTGAGCATGCCTCTATCCGTTGGGACTTGCATGACATGAACAGACTAGAGTTCTTTGATCATGCTGATGAGTCTAAACTCAGAGGATGGCGTTCTATTCACGTTACAGATGGAGATCATCCTTATATTGACAAATGGTGGATTCCTGGTTGTGGTATTGGATGGGAACACAGTTTTGTACACCAAGTGGCAGATTTCCTTAAAAGTCTGGAAGACGGCAGCGACTGCTCCCCTACTTTCAAAGAAGCTTTACAGACGCAGAAAGTTTGTGAAGCCATCATTGCATCTGCAACAGAGAGAAGATGGGTGGATACCGGCGTAGACGGACAATTCGTATAAAATAAATGCAGCCTAGCAAATGCCAGGCTGCATTTTCTTAAAACCCTATGCCCCTTCTTCAAATCTCCCAAATTTCAAAATCATTTTCAGGAATACAAGTTCTTGAAAATATCTCCTTTGACCTTCAAGCAGGCGAGGTGCATGCCCTCATGGGAGAAAACGGAGCTGGTAAGTCTACTTTGATGAAAATACTCATGGGGATGCTCAAAGCAAACTCCGGCAGCATTTCTCTTTCAGGAGAAAATATCACAAAACTAGGCGTTCAGGAAACCTTAAAGAAAGGCATCGCCATGATTCATCAAGAAATCCTTATGGTTCCTGAATTGAGCATTGCCCAAAACATCTTTTTAGGAAAAGAAACCGCCACTTTTTCCTTTTTAAATGAAAAGCATATCAATCAGCAGACGCAAGAGCTGTTTGATAACATTGGTTTAACGCTAAACCCGATAAGCAAAATGAAGGATTTGAGCATCGCTCAAATGCAAATGGTGGAAATAGTCAAAGCGATTTCAAATGAGGCCAAGGTTATTATCATGGATGAACCTACCTCTGCCCTATCTGATAAAGAAGTGGGGAAACTTTTTGAAATCATCAAAGACCTAAAAAGCAAGAACGTGGCCATCGTTTATATCTCCCATAAAATGGACGAGATATTTCAAATAGCAGATCGGGTCACCGTGTTGAGAGATGGACATTATATGGGCACCAAAGCAGCACATGAGCTCAATAACAAAACCCTGATCAGTATGATGGTGGGTAGAGAAATTGACGATATTTATCCCGTCTCAAGTGCCAAAATAGGCCAAACACTACTCGAAGTACAAGGCTTAAGCTCTAAAGGGAAATTTGAAAACATCCATTTTGATGTTAAAGAGGGAGAAGTTTTAGGCATATCTGGATTGGTTGGTGCTGGCAGAACTGAAGTAGCTAGAGCCATAGCAGGGCTGGATAAATTTGACCGTGGTAAAGTGATTTTAGAAGGCAAGGAATTAAAGCTCAAAAGCCCAAAAGATGCGATTGCTGAAAAAATAGGTTATGTCAGCGAAGACCGTAAAGCCCTGGGTTTCATTCCAGATTTATCTGTCAATGAAAACCTAACCCTAGCCAGTTTAAAGGTTTATTCAAGTAGCAATTTTCCGGTTAAGAAACGTGAACAAGCCGCAGGTCAAAACATGGTTAATAACCTTAAAATTAAAACAACCGGTCTCTCCCAAAAAGCAGTAAACCTGAGCGGTGGAAACCAGCAAAAAGTAGTCATTGGCAAAGTGCTTTTAACCTATCCAAAGGTCATTATCTTGGATGAACCCACTAGAGGAATTGACATTGGAGCTAAATTCGAAATTTATAAACTCATCAGAACGCTGAGCAGTGAAGGAATTGCCATTATCATGATTTCCTCCGAACTGCCAGAAATCTTAGGCCTTAGCGATAGGGTTTTAGTACTTTCTAGAGGCCAACAAACGGCCATATTATCAGGAAAAGAAGCCACTCAAGAAAACATTATGCAATATGCAATTCATTAAAAACCTCAAAGAATACGGCATATTTATCTCCTTTATAGTCACTTGTGCTATACTCTCTTATGCTACGCCGCAGTTTTTGAGTATGGCCAACTGGACCATTATAATCACACAAGTGTCTATCAATGCCTTGCTGGCATTCGGTGTGACGTTTGTAATTATCACCGGAGGTATAGACCTCTCTGTGGGCTCCATTGTGGCAGTAACCGGTGTGGTGGCGGCGTCATTGGCACAAAACGGCGACTACCCCGTAATGGTGGCCGTGGCAGGAGGTTTAATCGCAGGACTGGCATTCGGTTTTTTAAACGGTTTTTTAGTTACCAAGAGCAAAATTGCTCCCTTTATTGTGACCTTGGGCACCATGACCATAGGCAGAGGCCTAGCTCTTATACTGAGTAAAGGCAGGCCGGTTTCCAACCTTTCAGATAGTTTCAACTTTATCGGCAACGGGAAAGTTTTAGGACTCCCTGTACCCATCATTATTCTAATTCTTGTCTTTATCCTTAGTTCTGTGGCTCTTCGTAAAACCATTTTCGGAAGATATGTCTATGCCATAGGTGGAAATGAAGACGCCGCTTGGGCATCAGGAATAAGCGTTAATAAAATCAAACTTGCCGCTTATGCCATCTGTGGAGCTTTATCCGGTTTGGCGGGAATACTATTGACCGCTAGAATAAGCACAGGTCAGCCTAACTCAGGAATGGGTTTTGAACTTGATGCCATTGCCGCAGTAGTGATAGGCGGCACAAGTACCACAGGTGGCCGCGGAACTATGGTAGGAACGCTTATTGGAGTGCTGTTGATTGGTGTTATAAACAACGGCCTAGACCTTATGAACGTAACTTCTTATTACCAGCAGGTCATTATGGGTATCATCATTATTGGAGCTGTATTGATGGACAGCTGGAATCAAAAAACGAGAAACTAAACAGTATATATGAAATCATTAAAATTACTTTTTTTTGCAGGTCTTATTTCTCTCACAGCTTGTAATCCTGCCGAAGACGACGGTAAACTGGTTATAGGAGCTACCATGCTCAGTATGCAGAATGAGTTTATTGTAAACGTGGCTGACGAAATGGAGAAGAAAGCCACGGAAATGGGCGTAAAACTCATTATAGTTGATGCCGAAAGGTCTGCTCTAAAACAGATGGAACAGGTAGAGAGCTTTATAGCTCAAGGCGTTGATGCCATCATTTTAAACCCTTGCGAAGTAGAAGCCAGCTCTCCGGCCGTTGCCAGAGCCAAAGCCGCGGGAATTCCAATTATTAATGTCAACTCTGAAACCGCAGAAAAACCCAATGCTTTTGTAGGCTCAAATGACATGGAATCTGCCCGAATAGCCATGAATTATCTGGTAGATAAAATGGATGGAAAAGGAAATCTGGTGATGATTCATGGCTTTATGGGTCAAGCCGCTCAAATCCAAAGAGAGGCAGGTGCTAAAGAAATATTAAAAGCCCACCCTGACATGAAATTACTGGCAGAGCAAACCGGCGAATGGGACCGTTCTAAAAGCATGGACTTGATGCAAAATTGGATTCAATCTTACGGAAATAAAATAAATGCTGTTTTTGCTCATAACGATGAAATGGGCATGGGTGCCGTAAAAGCATTAGAAACGGCTGGACTAAAAGATAAGGTTCTGGTGGTGAGTATAGATGCCATTCAGGATGCTTTACAGGCCGTAAAAAAAGGAACATTGGATGCCACTGTTTTCCAGAATGCCAGAGAACAGGGAGCTGCAGCCATTAGCACTGCCGTTAAGCTGGCACTAGGACAGGAAACCGAGAAAGAAATATTGATTCCTTTCCAGTTAGTGGTCAAAGAAAACGTAAATGAATTCTTAAAATAGAAAACTCGTAACTGTCTAATTACATAGCAGTTACAAACGATAAAAAACAATATTTTCAACCAAGCAGTACAGTAAAGGACGGGATACCTATCCGACCTTAATAATTTAGCACTTATAAACAAGAACAACATCATGGACATTTCGGTTAAGAATTTTAAATATGTAGACTACCTGTGGGATTTCGAAAAAGCAGAGTCTTTAAAAAATGATCAAGTTGCGTTATTTTTATACAGATCTAACATCTTAGGTGCAGACCTAAGAATTACAAATTATGGCGGTGGAAACACAAGCTGTAAAACGATAGAGAAAGATCCGCTTACCAACGAAGAGCTTGAAGTGATGTGGATTAAAGGCTCAGGTGGAGACATTGGCACATTAACTCGCTCGGGTATAGCAGGTCTTTATACAGAAAGATTACGCAACCTTAAGAACGTTTACGAAGGTCTGGCTGACGAAGACAGAATGGTTGGCCTTTTTAATCATTGCATATATGACTTAGACAGTCGTGCCCCTTCTATTGACACGCCTCTTCACGGTCTTTTACCTTTCGCCCACATTGACCACCTTCACCCAGACGCCCTTATTGCGGTAGCTGCGGCAGAAGACAGCGAAAAAGTAACCAAAGAAATCTGGGGAGATACCATGGGTTGGGTGCCTTGGCAGCGTCCTGGTTTTGACTTAGGTCTTCAATTGGAAAAATGTTTGGCAGAAAACCCAGGCATCAGAGGTATTGTTTTGGGTAGCCATGGATTGTTTACTTGGGCCGACAACTCCTACGATTGCTACATCAATAGCCTTGAGGTTATTGAGATGGCATCGGAATACATTGAAAAGAAAATTGCTGAAAAAGGAAGCGTTTTTGGTGGACAAAAAATAGAAAGTTTACCTAAGCAAGAGCGTTTAGATAAAGCCGCTGATCTTATGCCACTTTTACGTGGACTGTGTTCTTCTGAAAACCGTATGATTGGGCATTTTACCGACGACGATGTGGTTTTGGAGTTTATCAACAGTAATGATTTGGCAAGACTTGCTCCTATGGGAACTTCTTGTCCTGACCATTTCTTGAGAACCAAAATTCAACCTTTGGTATTAACACTTGACGCCAACGAAGACTTATCAGATTCCGAAGCTGTTTTAGCCAAGCTAGAGCCTGCTTTTGAAGCCTATAGAAAAGAATATCAAGCATACTACGATACCTGCAAAAAGGCGAATAGCCCAGCGGTAAGAGATGCCAACCCGGTCATTATTATATACCCAGGTGTAGGTATGTTTAGCTTCGCAAAAAACAAACAAACTACCCGTGTAGCCAGTGAGTTTTACATCAACGCCATTAATGTAATGCGTGGTGCCGAAGCCATTACGGCTTACACTTCCCTACCTAGACAAGAAGCTTTCGACATAGAATATTGGCTTTTAGAAGAAGCAAAATTATCTAGAATGCCTAAAGAAAAGCCTCTTTCTAGAAAAGTAGCTTTTGTGACGGGTGCAGGTGGTGGAATTGGTAAGGCCATTGCCGACAAATTAGCACAAGAAGGAGCCAATGTATTCTTAACGGATATTGCCGAAGATAGACTAAAAGAAGCCGTAGGAACTTACGGTGGTGATACTGCAGCATATGCAGTTTGTGACGTAACCAACAGCAGCTCTGTAGCAGAAGCTTATAAAGCAGCTTGTTTGGAGTTTGGTGGTGTGGACATTGTGGTACACAGTGCAGGACTGGCCATTTCTAAACCACTGGCAGACACCACAGATGCAGATTGGGACATCTTACAAAAGGTATTGGTGAAAGGTCAGTTTGAACTTGCCAAACAGTGTGTAGGCGTTATGCGTAAGCAAAAACTGGGTGGAGATTTCATTAGCATTGCCAGTAAAAATGGTTTAGTAGCAGGACCAAACAATGTGGCTTATGGCACGTCAAAAGCGGCTCAACAGCACATGGCTAGATTATTAGCGGCAGAATTAGGTCCAGAGAAAATCCGTGTAAACACGGTTAATCCTGATGGGGTGATAGTAGGAAGTAAAATCTGGGAAGGTGCATGGGCAGAAGGCAGAGCCAAAGCTTATGGCATAAAAGTAGAAGAACTACCCGCTCACTATGCCAAAAGAAACTTGATGAATGAAATCATTTATCCAGCCGATATTGCCAATGGCGTATTTGCTCTAGTAGCAATATTAGAAAAAAGTACCGGCAACATTATCAATGTAGATGGCGGTATGGCAAACGCATTTGTAAGATAAAAATTTAAATAAAAAAACACCAGAGCCTTCTGGGTCTGGTGTTTTTTTTTACGATTATAACTACTGTTCAAAGCTTCCGTTTTGAACCACTAGTATTCCATAATGAAACAAAAGGTAACCGCAATATTTGACATAGGAAAAACCAATAAGAAGATTTTCCTATTTGATGAAGACTTCCAAGAAGTACATAAGGCGTATGTACGGTTTGACGAGATTGAAGATGAAGACGGCTATCCTTCTGAAGATATTGAAAAGTTGAAAAAGTGGGTGGTCGAGACTTTTGACAACATACTATCCTCTGGAAAATACGAAATTACAGCTCTTAACTTTTCTACCTACGGTGCCAGTTTTGTGCACATTGGAGGAGATGGAGAGGTGGTATCTCCTTTGTATAATTACACCAAACCTTACGACAGCTGTATTGAAGCTATTTTTTACGCCAAATACGGCCCAATAGACAAATTCTGTCAAGAAACTGGCTCTGCAAAATTGGGTATGTTAAACTCTGGTTTGCAGCTCTATCTTATCAAGTACAAACAGCCAGATCTGTATAAAAAAATAAAATACTCGCTACACTTACCGCAGTTTATCAGTTTCCTTTTTACAGGCACACCTTTAAGCGAGTACACCAGCATTGGCTGCCATACTGCCCTCTGGGATTATAACAAAAACGACTACCACCGCTGGGTCTATGAAGAAGGGATAGATAGCAAATTACCCAAAATAGTATCTACCGAAAGTAGCATAGACATGAATTACAAAGGTCATCAGATGAAGATTGGTGTGGGTATCCATGACAGTTCGTCGGCCTTGGTTCCTTATTTAAGAAGCTCTGAAAAGCCTTTTTTACTGGTTTCTACTGGCACATGGAGCATTACACTGAACCCCTTTAGTGATGGCATTTTAAACCTTGCAGATTTAAAGGAAGACTGTCAGAACAATATGCGTATAAACGGTGATGCCGTAAAAGCTGCTCGGCTTTTCTTAGGTAATGAATACAAACTACAGGTTAAAAAATTAACCGAACACTACGGCGTAAACCACGAAACACATAGAACAGTCAAATTTGACAAAGCCATTTTTAAGCGTCTAAACAAAGACTTTAAACGGTATTTTTCTTGGGAGAGTTTAAATGACGCTGCCGCTCTTAGCGAAACAACATTACCCTTTAAGACTTTTGAAGAGGCCTATCATCAAATGATGCTGGAGCTGGTCAAACTGCAGGTAAGAAATATTGAAATAGCCAAGGGATCAGATGATCTGAGAAACCTTTATATCGATGGTGGCTTTAGCGATAACGACATTTACATTAAACTCTTAAGTTACTATTTAAGTGATATGGAGCTAAGAACTACAGATTCTTCACTAGGCTCTGCATTGGGTGCAGCCATCACTATTTCTGAGGCCACATTAACCCCAGAATTCTTAAAGAAAAACTACTCCTTAAAAAAACACGAACCTATCATTTTATAAAAACCTTTACAGCATTTTTCAAAGCGTAATGTTCCTAGAGCATTACGCTTTTTTGTTTTCTTCAAAAAGGAAAAGCTTTTCTTCCCTCCGAACAATGCCCTAAAATTATATCCTAGTATTAAGTTTCCTAAAGCCACGCAAAAACGGAGTGAAATCGAGTTAGAAACCATGAATTTCAGATGGAAAATAGTGCAAAACAAAGGAATGCACATTCCACCAAAGGGTAAAGAAAACATCTACTCAAAAACGAACTTTTTAGGGCTTAAAAAGCACTCTTATTTACCAAAAATAAACTAAAATTAATAGCGGTTTAAACACTACTACTTAAAGAAATTTGGGAAAATTTGGTCTTAACCCTGGAAATTTAAACTTCTTACTTTAAGCAAATTTCAACATCAACACTAACTACTCACTTTCAGTGATTTACACCCTTCATTCGAGTTAATTCCAAATAGGCAACTACCGCCATAAACCTTCCATTTGTCCTTCAATGATACCACTTGGTATGAAAATTGAACACAAACATGTAACAAGTACTATTTTTTACAGAGGTCGTACTTGAAAAAATATTTTCTAATGCTGTTTACTTTAAAACTAATAACTGGATTTCAATCCATGGGCTTCGAAGGTTCTTCGAATTTTCTAGCCCTTGGCGTTTTACTCTACTTATGCCCAGCCCTCGTTGAAACAGCTATTATAACGCATTTACAAAGTGCTTATGGCTCATTAGCAACCGCCATACGGGACACTATCACTTCAATTAATAAAAACTTTACGGGCCACTATCAAGTCCTACTTCCTAGTGTGGTAAAGCTTCAATCAGCAGTTAATCCATTCATAATCAGACTAGTATTATGAAAAAAAATATCCGACTGCCATTATTTCAAATGAAATCCCCAATGAATACCAAAAGGTTCGAAGCTTTACCGATTTGTACAAAGCCTATTTCTGTCAATTTTAAGCTGACAGAAAGTAGAATGCCATACCTTTTGTTATTGATCATTGGACTTACTTTTGTTTCAACGGCATCACTATTTGCCCAAACCACGGTTGTTAGATCCATTACACTTTCTACAGATGATGTGGAGGAAGAAGGCACAGCCGGAAGTTATGGTCATATGTATCATGGCTCTACCGATATAGAATTAACGGAAGATAACGAACCTACGGCCACTGGTAACCAAAAAGTAGGATTCAGGTTTACCAGCTTAAACATTCCCACTGGTGCTACCATTACAAACGCCTACCTGACTTTTAGAGCGACATCTGCGGATGCTCCGATGACCAATAGCCAAGCAACTAACTTGACGATTAAGGGTCACAAATCCACAAGTGCTCCAACCTTTAGTAGTACCAATTTTGATATTACCAATAGAACGGCAACTACAGCAAGTACTTCATGGTCAAATGTCTCCAGTTGGAGTACGGGATCAGATTATAATTCACCAAACCTGTCAACAGTTATTCAAGAGTTGGTCAACCAATCGGGATGGAGTACCAGTAGCCCAATAGCCCTCCTTATTACTGGTTCAGGACATCGTTCAATAAGCAGTTATGAGGGAGGTGGCGTACCAGCTAAATTGACCGTTACTTATACCACCGCTCCTCCTATTGTAGTAACTCCGTCCTTAACACATGAAACTTGTGCTGGTGCTAATAACGGGGCAGTTAATTTAACAATTTCAGGAGGAACCCCTCCTTACTCCTATACTTGGTCAGACGGTTCAACGTCAAAAAATAGAACTGGTCTAAGCCCAGGAACGTATAAAGTAGCGGTAACTGATGCCGCATCTGGTTTAGCAACTGATAACATAACCATCAATGTAGGAGCAGGTCCCTCCTTAAGTTTAGCCATCACCCAAGAAAGCTCGCAAGGTGCTGGCGATGGGGCCATAAACCTAACCGTAACCGGTGCCACACCAACAGTAGGCTATCAGTGGAAAAAAAATAACGTCAATTATGCGACTACTGAAGACATAAGCGGACTTGGAGAAGGTATCTATGCTGTGACGGTAACAGACGGATGTCCCTCTACCACTACCATTTCGGGGACCATTGCTCAGTATGTTAACAAACACCTTTATCTATCTGACCCAAATCAGGCACTTGATCGCATAGACCCTGTCAACACCTCTGATGCGACAACAGCACAGTCAGCGACACTAAGTTCGACACCAGCAGGTGTTGTTATAGATGCAGTCAGTTCAAATTCTTTTGTAGATGGCTCAAGTTCTCCTATAGCTACACTTTCTCATACTACCGGAAATGGGGTCGACAAATTAATGTTAGTTGGGATTTCACATAAAAATTCAACTATTTCCAGTGTTACCTATGGTGGCATTCCATTAACATTTGTAGGGCATAACATTGATAATGGGAACGCTAAAATAGCAATTTATCGACTGCTCAACCCAACATCTGGAACGGCTAACGTTACTGTTAATTTTGGGTTAAAAATTGACAAAGGTGCAGTAGTTGGTGTTACAACTTTCACAGGCGTAAACCAAACTACACCCTTAGGTACATTTGGAGGAGCACAAAATAAAACAACAACGCCTACTGTTACTGTTTCATCTGCTTCAGGAGAATTGGTTTATGATGTAGTCTCAACGAGGAACGCATCTTTAATTGCTGTGGGATCAGGTCAAACCCAACGTTACAACCGTGATACAGGTCAAGAAATAAAAGGAGGAGGTGCAAGTACAAAGCCAGGAGCGTCATTGGTAACTATGAGTTGGACAACTGATAGCGGTCAGGATTGGGCAATTGGTGCAGTATCTATTAAACCTGCTGTAGCGGTTACGAATACCACCTTCACCCAAAGCCCAGTTTTATGTAGTCCTTTGACCATTTTTGCTGGTAAGACTATTACTGTGAGTAATTATGTGAGTATTGTCAGCGGCACAATGCCCGCCAATCCGAGTATTACCGCCGTTTTAAAATACGGTTCAACCAATATTATCACGCTCAGCAATCCTACATATAGCGGAGGTATATTGACTTGGACGGGCACGTTGGGTTCCAATTTAAGCGTACCAGCAGGGGAAGCCATTGCCTTACAGGTCACCACAGCACAATCTGGCGTAATTTTCAAGATCGATTATGACAGCCAAACAAAGCCCTCCAAAATAGAACTACCCGTCACTACGTTTATAAAAATAAATTCCTATGCAGCATACAATGCCCCATATCCAGGCGGCAGCATTATAAGCAGTGCAACTGCGGGCGATATCGTTTATTTACGCTCCGTAGTGACCGATCCATTTGGAGCAACCGATATCACAGGATTAAACATCAATATTTCCGGCAGCTCATTAGCAGCCACCTTGAAAGCGACAGCCGGATGTACCAAAACCTTTGAATATGCTTGGAACTCAACAGGTGCAAGTGGAAACGTATCTCTTCCTGCTACTGCAAAAGAAGGATATGAAGGTACTGTGACGGATGTGCGTCAACTTAGCGTAGCGTTTTGTACACCTGTGATAGGAGACCCTACCTTCACGGTGGGGGTCACTTCCAGATGCCAAGGTGCTGGTACGCAGCAATATACCGCTACATCTACGAATGCTACTGGAATTACTTATAGCTTGGATGCTACCACCGCAGCATTAGCTGGCAATGCTATCAATACGTCTACTGGATTGGTGACTTTTGCTGCTGGATGGAGTGGTACTTCTATCATTACGGCTTCGGCTGCAGGATGTGGGGGAGCAAAGACAGCGACACGTAGTCTAACCACTACGCCTACTGTAGGCACTCCTGTATTTACCTTAGGTGCCACGTCTTCACGTTGTATCGGAGCAGGCACTTCGGCCCCATATACTGCCACCGCAACCAATTCAACAGGCATCACCTATAGTTTGGATGGAGCAAGTTTAACAGGTGGCAATACTATCAATCCTTCCACAGGTGCAGTGACTTTTGTTTCCAATTGGACCAACACTTCTACCATCACAGCATCGGCAGCAGGTTGCAATGGCCCTAAAACGGCGACTCATACCATCACAACCACCATCATTAAAGCCGTAAACGATGCTGCCACGGGCGTAAGAGGTGAGCCTTTAATGATCAATGTGCTGGACAATGACGAATGTGATGTAAATGCATCCTCTATTTCTATTGTATCCCAACCGATTCATGGTTCATTGCAGATTGGCACAAATGGTTCAATCACCTATTTACCAAACGGTAGTTATATCGGCACAGACCAGTTTACTTATCGTGTTTGTAGCAATCTATATCCTGCAATCTGCGTTGATGCAGGTGTTGCTCTGACTATAGCGGGTAGTATACTTGATCCATGCTATGTAGCCAATAAAGCTCAAACATTTTATCTGCCATTTCCAGAAAACGAAACTCAAGTACGAAAGGCCTTAAAAAGTGCCGGAAATACATCTAGCCATGGAAATAGTGTACAATCAGTGACTAGTTTTACAGTTCCTTATGGTAGTACCATTATTACCTATGACCACTGGGAAGATGGCTACGAAACGGATTTACACTTTCCTGTTCAATCCAGTACGGTAATTTGGGGAGATGGGAATACCAGTAATGGTGTAGCCCCTGGTCATCCTACAGATATCATTCCTCCTGGTGGTTATGTTATTCTAGATAACACATTTACCTACAATCCAAGAAATTCAGCAACTATCGTTTATGACGGGAAAGATAAATTGTATTCCTCCAATGATATTTCAGTGTCCAAATATGTAGGTGATGCAGGAGAAATAAACGTACAAAGTTTCAAGACAAACGTTTTGGATGTCTCTAGTTTTGGTAAACTCTTTGTAACTCCATTTGGTGAAAATATTACCTTAGGAGGTACTCCTGCCTTTAAATATACAGGAATCTTCGTAAGGGCAGCCACAAACGGTACCATTGTAAAACTTGATTATGATGGCAATGGAACTATAGATGTAACCAAGAGCCTAAATGAAGGAGAAGTATGGCTTTATGACGGCACAGCATCAACGATTGGTACTTCCAGTGATATCAATAATTCAAATGATATTAAAGCAGGTGCTATCCTCACCGCTAATTATGATGTAGGCGTAGATATGGTGTTTGGTGACATCAGCAATTATGGTACGCGAAATTTTGCCCTGCTACCTGGAGCTTATTATAGTAATTCCTACATTACCCCTGTATATACTTCTGCTTCCTCGAATGTTCCTGTATATGTATTTTTTACGAATACATTGAATACCCCAATCACCGTAAACTGGACCTCTGCTGTATCTAGTGGCTCCATCGTAGTACCTGCTAAAGGAACCAACTACCATAACCTGCCTGCTGGAGTAGTCTCTGGTTATAAATATGAAAGTACAAGCGGAGATTCCTTTTCTGCCATATCTATTATTGATGCGGATGATCCTGGAACAGGCTATGACTGGGCCTTCAATTTGTTACCTATCGAACGTTTAACCAATTTCGCTACGATTGCTTGGGCTCCTGGCTCAGAAAACCTGACCAAAAACTACAATCCTATCTGGGTGACCCCAAACGCCCCAACAACATTATACATAAAATATGATGGAAACCTTACTTCTACGACAGGTCCCTTCAGTCCTATAAATGGTCTTCCTTATGATGCTACGGTTTCTTTAACCGCCCTTCAGGGATACCGCATTCTGGATAACACGGATAATAACCAGACAGGTACCGCTCTATTTACAGAGAACGGAGCAGTGTTTGCGGCAGCTTGGGGACAAGATGCTAAAGACTATTCTGGAAGTGGAACCATTCCATCTGGAGGATCTGCCGTTTCGCAAGATGTAGGATATACCTTAATGCCTAAATGTCTATCCAGATTAATTTTGGCCAATGATGATTATAGATCTATTGAAATAAATACACCTGTAACTATAAATGTAGCAAACAATGATGGAGGTTTCTTAGCCACACCAGATCCTACATCTGTAAGTACTACAGGACTATTGCAACCTAAGCATGGTACAGCAGTTTTAAACCCAAGTGGTACCATCACCTATACACCCAATCCAAACTTTGTTGGAATTGACACCTTAGAGTACAGTATATGTGGGGTAATTAATACCACTATATGTGATATAGCTACGGTCTATATCAATGTGGCTTGTGTTCCTGTTTGGACTACAGAAAATAAAGTAAAAGGTACCGTTTATGAAGACGTAAATGGCAATGCCGTCTATGATGCAGGTGATGTACTGTTTCAAGGAGCAGTGGTGTCTGTTTATAAGGACAATGGCGTAATAGGGACTTATGAAGCGGGAACAGATGTCTTTGATGGCACAGCTACCACTACAGTCAATGGCACTTATACCCGTACAGTCACCTCTGGTATAGGAAAATATATTATGCGAGTGACCTCAGGACTTCCTCTGGGTGCCACTTTTACAACTGGGAATGTTCAAACCTCAAACTTTACTGCAACTGGTCAAGCAGATTGTATGAATGATTTTGGTTTAAATTTGAATTATCCTCCTGTTAGTAAAAATGATGCATTTAGCGTTTGTTCCAATATGCACATTGATGGGAATTTGTTTGCTAACAATGGTAATGGCGTAGATTCTGATCCAGATGGTGATTCTTTTACGCTTACCAAAATAAATGGTTCTACCGGAAATGTAGGAAGCCAGATCACTTTACCTTCAGGAGCCCTACTTACTGTGACCGCTGCTGGCAATATGACTTATGACCCTAATGGAAACTTTAATACAGGCGGAAGTGATTCATTTACCTATAGAATTAATGATGGATTTGTCGAAAGTAATTTAGCCACTGTAACCCTTACCATTCAGAAAGCATTAAAAGCAGGAACAAAAGGAACTTTACAAATTTGTCAAGGTGAAACGGTAACCGCATCCATGCTGTTCAGCAGTCTAGGAGGAAGCCCTGATCCAGGTGGCGTTTGGTCACCAACATTAGCGGGTGCAGGAAATTATATCTATACGCATGCCGCAACTGGCGTTTGTCATGTTGAAAATGCTGAAGTAATAGTAACAGAGCAAGCTCCACCAGTAGCGGATAGTCCAGATAATGTAACAGAATGTCAAAGTTATACCTTACCAGCCTTAAGTGCAGGGAATGCCTACTGGACTGGTTCTGGAGGAACTGGTACGCCAGTGGCAGCAAATACAGTTATTACCACAACCCAAACATTATATGTTTATGCAGCAGCTACGGCTGTTTGTCCCGCAGACCAGAATTCATTTTTAATAACGATAAATAATAATCCTGCTGCTCCTACGGCAAGTGTTACTGCTCAACCAACCTGTACCACACCAACAGGTACTATAGTAGTAAGTGCACCAGCACCAGCAGCCAATGTCACTTATACCGTAACAGGAACAAGTCCTGTTGTCGCTGGCGTAACCCAAGCAACAACAACTTTCGCAGGACTTGCACCTGGAACTTATAGCGTAACTACAACAAATACAACAACAGGTTGTGTTTCTTCTGGAACTAGCTTAACGGTGGATCCAGTACCTGCTAATCCTGCTGCTCCAACAGCCAGTGTAACTGCTCAACCAACCTGTACCACACCAACAGGTACTATAGTAGTAAGTGCACCAGCACCAGCAGCCAATATCACTTATACCGTAACAGGAACAAGTCCTGTTGTCGCTGGCGTAACCCAAGCAACAACAACTTTCGCAGGACTTGCACCTGGAACTTATAGCGTAACTACAACAAATACAACAACAGGTTGTGTTTCTTCTGGAACTAACTTAACGGTGGACCCAGTACCTGCTAACCCAGCTGCTCCAACAGCCAGTGTTACCGTTCAACCAACTTGTACCACGCCATCTGGTACCATCGTAATTACAGCACCAACACCAGCAGCAAATGTCACATATACGGTGACAGGAACAAGTCCTGTTGTCGCTGGTGTAACCCAAGCAACAACGACTTTCGCAGGTCTTGCACCAGGAACTTATAGTGTAACCACAACAAATACCACGACAGGTTGTGTTTCTTCTGGAACTAGCTTAACGGTGGATCCAATACCTCCTTGTCCTGTGACTGAAAAAATAACGGTGCCTTCTTCTACAGGTGGTACCATGAGCAATATCGCTTCTAACGATAAAGTCAATGGACTTCAAGCGACCTTGGGTGCTGGCGGTAATGCTACCGTAGCTACGAGTGGAACTTGGCCAGCGGGAATTACCCTGAACCCTACTACGGGGGATGTAGCCATTGCCATTGGTACTAAGCCTGGTCTTTATCAGATTGAATATACTTTATGTGATACCTTGTCACCAGTCAACTGTGCCAATATGATGGATACCGTAACGGTAACTTCTGTCATACAGCCTGTGACTGAGAAAATAACGGTGCCTTCTTCTACAGGTGGAACCATGACCAATATCGCTTCTAACGATAAAGTCAACGGACTTCAAGCGACCTTGGGTGCGGGTGGTAATGCTACCGTAGCCGTGAGTGGAACTTGGCCAGCAGGCATTACACTAAACCCTACTACGGGGGATGTAGCCATTGCTATCGGTACTAAGCCGGGTCTTTATCAGATTGAATATACTTTATGTGACACCTTATCACCAGTCAACTGTGCCAACATGATGGATACCGTAACGGTAACTTCTGTCATTCAGCCTGTGACTGAAAAAATAACGGTGCCTTCTTCTACAGGTGGTACCATGAGCAACATCGCGTCTAACGATAAAGTCAATGGACTTCAAGCGACCTTGGGTGCTGGCGGTAATGCTACCGTAACCGTGAGTGGAACTTGGCCAGCGGGCATTACACTGAACCCTACTACGGGGGATGTGGCCATTGCAATTGGTACTAAGCCGGGTCTTTATCAGATTGAATATACTTTATGTGATACCTTATCACCTGTCAACTGTGCTAACATGATGGATACCGTAACGGTAACTTCTGTGATACAGCCTGTGACCGAAAAAATAACGGTGCCTTCTTCTACAGGTGGAACCATGACTAACATCGCTTCTAACGATAAAGTCAATGGACTTCAAGCGACCTTAGGTGCGGGCGGTAATGCTACCGTAGCTACGAGTGGTACTTGGCCAGCGGGCATTACACTAAACCCTGCTACGGGGGATGTGGCCATTGCCATCGGTACCAAGCCGGGTCTTTATCAGATTGAATATACTTTATGTGACACCTTATCACCAGTCAACTGTGCCAACATGATGGATACCGTAACGGTAACTTCTGTCATTCAGCCTGTAACTGAAAAAATAACGGTGCCTTCTTCTACAGGTGGAACCATGACTAACATCGCTTCTAACGATAAAGTCAATGGACTTCAAGCGACCTTGGGTGCTAGCGGTAATGCTACCGTAGCTACGAGTGGAACTTGGCCTGCAGGCATAAGCCTGAACCCTACTACGGGGGATGTGGCCATTGCTATCGGTACCAAGCCGGGTCTTTATCAGATTGAATATACTTTATGTGACACCTTATCACCAGTCAACTGTGCCAACATGATGGATACCGTAACGGTAACTTCTGTCATTCAGCCTGTAACTGAAAAAATAACGGTGCCTTCTTCTACAGGGGGAACCATGAGCAATATCGCTTCTAACGATAAAGTCAATGGACTTCAAGCGACCTTGGGTGCGGGCGGTAATGCTACCGTAGCTACGAGTGGTACTTGGCCTGCAGGCATAAGCCTGAACCCTACTACGGGTGATGTAGCCATTGCCATAGGTACCAAGCCGGGTCTTTATCAGATTGAATATACTTTATGTGATACCTTGTCGCCTGTCAACTGTGCCAACATGATGGATACCGTAACGGTAACTTCTGTCATACAGCCTGTAACCGAAAAGATAACGGTGCCTTCTTCTACAGGGGGAACCATGACCAACATCGCTTCTAACGATAAAGTCAATGGACTTCAAGCGACCTTGGGTGCTAGCGGTAATGCTACCGTAGCTACGAGTGGAACTTGGCCTGCAGGCATAAGCCTGAACCCTACTACGGGGGATGTGGCCATTGCTATCGGAACCAAGCCGGGTCTTTATCAGATTGAATATACTTTATGTGACACCTTATCACCAGTCAATTGTGCGAACATGATGGATACCGTAACGGTAACTTCTGTGATACAGCCTGTAACTGAGAAAATAACGGTGCCTTCTTCTACAGGGGGAACCATGAGCAATATCGCTTCTAACGATAAAGTCAATGGACTTCAAGCGACCTTGGGGGCTGGCGGTAATGCTACCGTAGCTACGAGTGGTACTTGGCCAGCGGGCATAAGCCTGAACCCTACTACGGGGGATGTGGCCATTGCTATCGGAACCAAGCCGGGTCTTTATCAGATTGAATATACTTTATGTGATACCTTGTCACCAGTCAACTGTGCCAACATGATGGATACCGTAACGGTAACTTCTGTGATTCAGCCTGTGACGGAGAGTATTTCTGTGCTTTCATCTACGGGTGGAACAATGAGCAATATTGCTGCTAATGATACCGTCAATGGTGTGCTAGCTACATTGGGTGCTAGTGGTAATGCTACAGTTGCGGTAGTAGGTACTTGGCCATCAGGGATTACTTTGAATCAAACAAATGGCGATGTCTCAATTGCAATTGGAACTGTGCCAGGGGTCTATATAATTACATACCAATTGTGTGATAAACTTAGCCCTCAGAACTGTACTACACAAAATGACTTAGTTTTCGTCGGAGATGAAATCAATTCGTGCTTTCTAGATTTGGGTGATTTGACTAACTACCTTCTTTTTTTTGCGGACGGAAATTCAGATGCAAACTGGCAAGCGGCCTCTAAAGGCTTTGTTGGTGATGTTGCGGTTGACGGCCTCCAAGCTGATGAAAGAACCGCTGGCAGCTTTGCTTATGCAGGGACTATTTATACGAATGATAATACGTTAGACGCTTGGTCAGATATAATAAATGAGAATAATCCTACTGAAGTTGTTCCAGCACAAGCTTTTGGCCAAACTAATGAAATATCTCGCATTTCAAGTCTTGAATCTGATCTGAATAATGCTTTTATACAAATTAATGCCCTATATCCTACTCCTGGGTTTTCAAGCGTTTCTTCTACTTCCCTAAATGGATTAAACACACAGAATTCAATACAAGAATTGTTCGTCATTAATATCACATCGGACCTTGACGTATCTAGCAAAATCAATATTACTGGTGATGAAGATGATATTTTCATCCTTCGCTGGGATTCAGATGGGTATCCTAACAATGGATATCAAGGTCAAACTAAGTTTCAAAGCGGAGGTGGAATTGTTCCTCAAGGTGCTCTTAAAGCAACTAACTTTATTAACGTAGCAGGGGATATTAATGCTAGTGGTGGTGGCAGTACGCCAGCAGCTCCATATCCACAGGGACCTAGATTAAATGATGGTACTGGGCCATTAATTGTTAATGCCAGTGACTTTAGTGGGGGCGGTTACTTCACAGGTTATTGGCTAACTACCGGTAACCCATCAAATGGTGAGAGTTCATCTTTAAGTAACGCGGTTTTCGTAGGAGGATGGTATACTACTGCCACCAAATTTAGTATGACCTCAGGGACTAGTGGTGTACACGTATCTCCACCAAGTGCTCTAAGCCCTCCTTCTGCCCCAACAGCAAGTGTAACGTCTCAGCCAACTTGTTCAACACAAACTGGAACAATAGAAGTAGCTATACCAACTCCAGCAGCCAATGTGACTTATACCGTGACGGGAATAAGTCCAGTTGTTACAGGCGTTACGCAACCAACAACTACTTTCGCTGGCTTAACATCAGGAATTTATAGTGTAACCACAACGAATACAACAACAGGTTGTACTTCAAATGAAACAATCCTAACTGTCAATCCTATTCCTCCTTGTCCAGTCACGGAAAGCATTACAGTTTCGTCTGCTACAGGTGGTAATATGTCAAACATTGCTTCTAACGATAAAGTCAATGGACTTCAAGCGACCTTGGGTGCGGGTGGTAATGCTACCGTAGCTACGAGTGGTACTTGGCCTGCGGGCATTACATTGAACCCTACTACGGGGGATGTGGCCATTGCTATCGGTACTAAGCCGGGTCTTTATCAGATTGAATATACTTTATGTGATACCTTGTCGCCTGTCAACTGTGCCAACATGATGGATACCGTAACGGTAACGTCTGTCATACAGCCTGTGACTGAGAAAATAACGGTGCCTTCTTCTACAGGTGGAACCATGAGCAACATCGCGTCTAACGATAAAGTCAATGGACTTCAAGCAACCTTGGGTGCGGGTGGTAATGCTACTGTAGCTACGAGTGGAACTTGGCCTGCAGGCATAACACTAAACCCTACTACGGGTGATGTGGCCATTGCCATTGGTACTAAGCCTGGTCTTTATCAGATTGAATATACTTTATGTGATACCTTATCACCAGTCAACTGTGCCAATATGATGGATACCGTAACGGTAACTTCTGTGATACAGCCGGTGACCGAAAAGATAACGGTGCCTTCTTCTACAGGGGGAACCATGAACAACATCGCATCGAACGATAAAGTCAATGGACTTCAAGCGACCTTGGGTGTGGGCGGTAATGCTACCGTAGCCGTGAGTGGTACTTGGCCTGCGGGCATTACATTGAACCCTACTACGGGGGATGTGGCCATTGCTATCGGTACTAAGCCTGGTCTTTATCAGATTGAATATACTTTATGTGATACTTTATCACCTGTCAACTGTGCTAACATGATGGATACCGTAACGGTAACGTCTGTCATTCAGCCTGTGACTGAAAAGATAACGGTGCCTTCTTCTACAGGGGGAACCATGACTAACATCGCTTCTAACGATAAAGTCAATGGACTTCAAGCGACCTTGGGTGCGGGCGGTAATGCTACCGTAGCTACGAGTGGAACTTGGCCTGCGGGCATTACCCTGAACCCTACTACGGGGGATGTGGCCATTGCTATCGGTACCAAGCCGGGTCTTTATCAGATTGAATATACTTTATGTGATACTTTATCACCGGTCAACTGTGCCAACATGATGGATACCGTAACGGTAACTTCTGTGATACAGCCTGTGACTGAGAAAATAACGGTGCCTTCTTCTACAGGTGGTACCATGAGCAACATCGCTTCTAACGATAAAGTCAATGGACTTCAAGCAACCTTGGGTGCGGGTGGTAATGCTACTGTAGCTACTAGTGGTACTTGGCCAGCAGGCATAACATTGAACCCTACTACGGGGGATGTGGCCATTGCTATCGGTACTAAGCCGGGTCTTTATCAGATTGAATATACTTTATGTGATACTTTATCACCGGTCAACTGTGCCAACATGATGGATACCGTAACGGTAACGTCTGTCATACAGCCTGTGACTGAGAAAATAACGGTGCCTTCTTCTACAGGTGGTACCATGACTAACATCGCTTCTAACGATAAAGTCAATGGACTTCAAGCGACCTTGGGTGCGGGCGGTAATGCTACCGTAGCTACGAGTGGTACTTGGCCAGCGGGCATTACATTGAACCCTACTACGGGGGATGTGGCCATTGCTATCGGTACTAAGCCGGGTCTTTATCAGATTGAATATACTTTATGTGATACTTTATCACCGGTCAACTGTGCCAACATGATGGATACCGTAACGGTAACTTCTGTGATACAGCCTGTGACCGAAAAAATAACGGTGCCTTCTTCTACGGGTGGTACCATGACTAACATCGCTTCTAACGATAAAGTCAATGGACTTCAAGCGACCTTGGGTGCGGGCGGTAATGCTACCGTAGCTACGAGTGGTACTTGGCCAGCGGGCATTACATTGAACCCTACTACGGGGGATGTGGCCATTGCTATCGGTACTAAGCCGGGTCTTTATCAGATTGAATATACTTTATGTGATACTTTATCACCGGTCAACTGTGCCAACATGATGGATACCGTAACGGTAACTTCTGTGATACAGCCTGTGACCGAAAAAATAACGGTGCCTTCTTCTACGGGTGGTACCATGAGCAATATCGCTTCTAACGATAAAGTCAATGGACTTCAAGCGACCTTGGGTGCGGGTGGCAATGCTACCGTAGCCGTGAGTGGTACTTGGCCTGCAGGCATAACATTGAACCCTACTACGGGGGATGTGGCCATTGCTATCGGTACTAAGCCGGGTCTTTATCAGATTGAATATACTTTATGTGATACCTTATCACCTGTCAACTGTGCTAACATGATGGATACCGTAACGGTAACTTCTGTCATACAGCCGGTGACTGAGAAAATAACGGTGCCTTCTTCTACGGGGGGAACCATGAGCAACATCGCTTCTAACGATAAAGTCAACGGACTTCAAGCGACCTTGGGTGCGGGCGGTAATGCTACCGTAGCCGTGAGTGGAACTTGGCCAGCGGGAATTACCCTGAACCCTACTACGGGGGATGTGGCCATTGCTATCGGTACCAAGCCGGGTCTTTATCAGATTGAATATACTTTATGTGATACTTTATCACCGGTCAACTGTGCCAATATGATGGATACCGTAACGGTAACTTCTGTGATACAGCCGGTGACCGAAAAGATAACGGTGCCTTCTTCTACAGGGGGAACCATGAACAACATCGCATCGAACGATAAAGTCAATGGACTTCAAGCGACCTTGGGTGTGGGCGGTAATGCTACCGTAGCCGTGAGTGGTACTTGGCCTGCGGGCATTACATTGAACCCTACTACGGGGGATGTGGCCATTGCTATCGGTACTAAGCCTGGTCTTTATCAGATTGAATATACTTTATGTGATACTTTATCACCTGTCAACTGTGCTAACATGATGGATACCGTAACGGTAACGTCTGTCATTCAGCCTGTGACTGAAAAGATAACGGTGCCTTCTTCTACAGGGGGAACCATGACTAACATCGCTTCTAACGATAAAGTCAATGGACTTCAAGCGACCTTGGGTGCGGGCGGTAATGCTACCGTAGCTACGAGTGGAACTTGGCCTGCGGGCATTACCCTGAACCCTACTACGGGGGATGTGGCCATTGCTATCGGTACCAAGCCGGGTCTTTATCAGATTGAATATACTTTATGTGATACTTTATCACCGGTCAACTGTGCCAACATGATGGATACCGTAACGGTAACTTCTGTGATACAGCCTGTGACTGAGAAAATAACGGTGCCTTCTTCTACAGGTGGTACCATGAGCAACATCGCTTCTAACGATAAAGTCAATGGACTTCAAGCAACCTTGGGTGCGGGTGGTAATGCTACTGTAGCTACTAGTGGTACTTGGCCAGCAGGCATAACATTGAACCCTACTACGGGGGATGTGGCCATTGCTATCGGTACTAAGCCGGGTCTTTATCAGATTGAATATACTTTATGTGATACTTTATCACCGGTCAACTGTGCCAACATGATGGATACCGTAACGGTAACGTCTGTCATACAGCCTGTGACTGAGAAAATAACGGTGCCTTCTTCTACAGGTGGTACCATGACTAACATCGCTTCTAACGATAAAGTCAATGGACTTCAAGCGACCTTGGGTGCGGGCGGTAATGCTACCGTAGCTACGAGTGGTACTTGGCCAGCGGGCATTACATTGAACCCTACTACGGGGGATGTGGCCATTGCTATCGGTACTAAGCCGGGTCTTTATCAGATTGAATATACTTTATGTGATACTTTATCACCGGTCAACTGTGCCAACATGATGGATACCGTAACGGTAACTTCTGTGATACAGCCTGTGACCGAAAAAATAACGGTGCCTTCTTCTACGGGTGGTACCATGACTAACATCGCTTCTAACGATAAAGTCAATGGACTTCAAGCGACCTTGGGTGCGGGCGGTAATGCTACCGTAGCTACGAGTGGTACTTGGCCAGCGGGCATTACATTGAACCCTACTACGGGGGATGTGGCCATTGCTATCGGTACTAAGCCGGGTCTTTATCAGATTGAATATACTTTATGTGATACTTTATCACCGGTCAACTGTGCCAACATGATGGATACCGTAACGGTAACTTCTGTGATACAGCCTGTGACCGAAAAAATAACGGTGCCTTCTTCTACGGGTGGTACCATGAGCAATATCGCTTCTAACGATAAAGTCAATGGACTTCAAGCGACCTTGGGTGCGGGTGGCAATGCTACCGTAGCCGTGAGTGGTACTTGGCCTGCAGGCATAACATTGAACCCTACTACGGGGGATGTGGCCATTGCTATCGGTACTAAGCCGGGTCTTTATCAGATTGAATATACTTTATGTGATACTTTATCACCGGTCAACTGTGCCAACATGATGGATACCGTAACGGTAACGTCTGTGATACAGCCTGTGACCGAAAAAATAACGGTGCCTTCTTCTACGGGTGGTACCATGAGCAATATCGCTTCTAACGATAAAGTCAATGGACTTCAAGCGACCTTGGGGGCTGGCGGTAATGCTACCGTAGCTACGAGTGGTACTTGGCCTGCGGGCATAACATTGAACCCTACTACGGGGGATGTAGCCATTGCTATCGGTACTAAGCCGGGTCTTTATCAGATTGAATATACTTTATGTGATACCTTATCACCGGTCAACTGTGCCAACATGATGGATACCGTAACGGTAACTTCTGTGATACAGCCTGTGACTGAAAAGATAACGGTGCCTTCTTCTACAGGTGGTACCATGAGCAACATCGCTTCTAACGATAAAGTCAATGGACTTCAAGCGACCTTGGGTGCTGGCGGTAATGCTACCGTAGCCGTGAGTGGTACTTGGCCAGCGGGCATTACATTGAACCCTACTACGGGGGATGTAGCCATTGCTATCGGTACTAAGCCGGGTCTTTATCAGATTGAATATACTTTATGTGATACCTTATCACCGGTCAACTGTGCCAACATGATGGATACCGTAACGGTAACTTCTGTGATAGTTCCTTATACGGAAAGTATAACTGTAACTTCAGCTTTAGGTGGCATATTGACAAATATTGCAGCTAATGATAGTATCAACGGTTTTAAAGCCACTTTAGGAATAGGCGGAAATGGAACAGTTGCAATTGAAGGCACATGGCCAGCTGGAATAACTTTGGATCCAACTTCTGGCGATATAAATATTGCTTCTGGAACTTTTGCAGGAGTATACCCTGTCACCTACAAACTATGTGATACGTCTTCACCAACACCAAATTGTGCGTTGATGAATGATACGATTACAGTAACCGCAACGCCTGATACATTGATTATCACGCCTCCGTGTACCACCTGTCCGACACCTCCAATTTGTGCGACGGCAGACGATATTGTAGTAGATGGCACAACAACTTACAGCTTCTGTAGCCCAACTCCGGTAACTCAAGGATCTGTATCTCGAGATCCCAATAACTGTATGGTCTTTACACCTAACGGAATGAATTCGGATACCATAAGAACTTGTATTGTGGCTTGTACTAATGGGGTTTGTGATACCACGTACATCATCATCACTCCGGTCATTGTGCCGGATACCATTACCATTTCGGTGGCTCCTGGAGATACCAGTCTTAGCTTATGCCCTACTGCAGACCAAATTGGTGCAGTAACTTCAGTCGTGATAAATGATTGTGATGGACCTGTTACTCAAGGAACTTATACTGCAGACGTGAATGGCTGTCTGGTTTATACCGCTAACCTTTCGGGGAATGGGGTAGACAAGCTCTGTGTCATAGGAGTGGATGCCGAAGGAAATAGAGATACGACCTTCTATATCATTAATGTACCATCTAAGCCAACGTACCCTGATACGGTCATCATTACACCGCCATGTACTACTTGTCCGCCGCCGCCAATTTGTGCGACAGCTGATGATATTGTAGTGGATAGTACAACGACTTATAGCATGTGTAGTGTCATTCCTGCTAATCAAGGAACTGCTGTCTTAGATTCTAATAACTGTATGGTCTTTACACCTAACGGAATGAATTCGGATACCATAAGAACTTGTATTGTGGCTTGTACCAATGGGGTTTGTGATACCACGTACATCATCATCACTCCGGTCATTGTGCCGGATACCATTACCATTTCGGTGGCTCCTGGAGACACCAGTCTTAGCTTATGTCCTACTGCAGACCAGATTGGTGCAGTAACTTCTGTGGCCATTGAGGAATGTGCAGGTGCTCCGGCTCAAGGAACTTATACTACAGATGTGAATGGCTGTCTGGTTTATACCGCTAACCTTTCTGGAAATGGGGTAGACAAGCTCTGTGTCATTGGCGTGGATGCCGAAGGAAATAGAGATACGACCTTCTATATCATTAATGTACCATCTAAGCCGACGTACCCTGATACGGTCATCATCACGCCACCATGTACTACTTGTCCGCCGCCGCCAATTTGTGCGACTGCTGATGATATTGTAGTGGATAGTACGACCACATATAGCATGTGTAGCGTCATTCCTTCTAATCAAGGAACGGCTGTCTTAGATGCTAATAACTGTATGGTCTTTACACCGAACGGAATGAATTCGGATACCATAAGAACTTGTATTGTGGCTTGTACTAATGGGGTTTGTGATACCACTTACATCATCATCACTCCGGTCATTGTGCCGGATACCATTACCATTTCGGTGGCTCCTGGAGACACCAGTCTTAGCTTATGCCCTACTGCAGACCAAATTGGTGCAGTAACATCCGTCGTGATTGAGGAATGTACGGGTGCTCCGACTCAAGGAACTTATACTGCAGATGTGAATGGTTGTCTGGTTTATACCGCTAACCTTTCGGGGAATGGGGTAGACAAGCTTTGTGTCATTGGTATTGATGCCGAAGGAAATAGAGATACGACCTTCTATATCATTAATGTACCATCTAAGCCTACGTACCCTGATACGGTCATCATTACGCCGCCATGTACTACTTGTCCGCCGCCGCCAATTTGTGCGACTGCTGATGATATTGTAGTGGATAGTACGACCACATATAGCACGTGTAGCGTCATTCCTGCTAATCAAGGAACGGCTGTCTTAGATGCTAATAACTGTATGGTGTTTACACCTAACGGAATGAATACCGATACGGTAAGAACTTGTATTGTGGCTTGTACCAATGGGGTTTGTGATACCACTTACATCATCATCACTCCGGTCATTGTGCCGGATACCATTACCATTTCAGTGGCTCCTGGAGATACCAGTCTTAGCTTATGCCCTACTGCAGACCAAATTGGTGCAGTAACTTCAGTCGTGATAAATGATTGTGATGGACCTGTTACTCAAGGAACTTATACTGCAGACGTGAATGGCTGTCTGGTTTATACCGCTAACCTTTCGGGGAATGGGGTAGACAAGCTCTGTGTCATAGGAGTGGATGCCGAAGGAAATAGAGATACGACCTTCTATATCATTAATGTACCATCTAAGCCAACGTACCCTGATACGGTCATCATTACACCGCCATGTACTACTTGTCCGCCGCCGCCAATTTGTGCGACAGCTGATGATATTGTAGTGGATAGTACAACGACTTATAGCATGTGTAGTGTCATTCCTGCTAATCAAGGAACTGCTGTCTTAGATTCTAATAACTGTATGGTCTTTACACCTAACGGAATGAATTCGGATACCATAAGAACTTGTATTGTGGCTTGTACCAATGGGGTTTGTGATACCACGTACATCATCATCACTCCGGTCATTGTGCCGGATACCATTACCATTTCGGTGGCTCCTGGAGACACCAGTCTTAGCTTATGTCCTACTGCAGACCAGATTGGTGCAGTAACTTCTGTGGCCATTGAGGAATGTGCAGGTGCTCCGGCTCAAGGAACTTATACTACAGATGTGAATGGCTGTCTGGTTTATACCGCTAACCTTTCTGGAAATGGGGTAGACAAGCTCTGTGTCATTGGCGTGGATGCCGAAGGAAATAGAGATACGACCTTCTATATCATTAATGTACCATCTAAGCCGACGTACCCTGATACGGTCATCATCACGCCACCATGTACTACTTGTCCGCCGCCGCCAATTTGTGCGACTGCTGATGATATTGTAGTGGATAGTACGACCACATATAGCATGTGTAGCGTCATTCCTTCTAATCAAGGAACGGCTGTCTTAGATGCTAATAACTGTATGGTCTTTACACCGAACGGAATGAATTCGGATACCATAAGAACTTGTATTGTGGCTTGTACTAATGGGGTTTGTGATACCACTTACATCATCATCACTCCGGTCATTGTGCCGGATACCATTACCATTTCTGTGGCTCCTGGAGATACCAGTCTTAGCTTATGCCCTACTGCAGACCAGATTGGTGCAGTAACATCCGTCGTGATTGAGGAATGTGCAGGTGCTCCGGTTCAAGGAACTTATACTGCAGATGTGAATGGCTGTCTGGTTTATACCGCTAACCTTTCTGGAAATGGCGTAGACAAGCTCTGTGTCATTGGAGTGGATGCCGAAGGAAATAGAGATACGACCTTCTATATCATTAATGTGCCGCCTGTAGATGTTGAATTAACCAATACTACGGATGCTAATTGTCAGCAAGCCATTGGAAGTATAGTCACTTACGAAGTCACTGTCAAAAGAAAAGATGCTCAAAGTCAAATTGTGTATTTAACCGTTCAAGATAGTCTTACTTCTAACTTGGAATTAATTATGGCTACCCCTACCATCGGTACATACGATAGTATTACCCATGAATGGACGGGTATAGTGTTAGGGAAAGGTGAATTCGCAGTATTGACCATTCAGGCAAAAGTGATTAGTTCAGATGGAGGATTTGCATGTAATACGGCTTGGGTAAGTTATATGGATAAAGCAGACATAGACTCATCGCCAGAAAACATGAGTTTGGAAGAAGATGACATCGCTAAAGCTTGTGTCAGCATTCCAATTGAACTCTGCAAAGACGCTGGTGAAACTATTGAATTAAAAGCTCCAACCGGTTATGCGAGTTATCAGTGGTATAAAAATGATGTGCCTATTCAAGGTGCTACTTTATCAACTTATACGGCAAGTGATGGAGGTTCTTATAAAGTTGATGTTAACGTTCTGAATGGTTGCGGATTCAACGGATGTTGCCCAATTATCATTACAGAAACCTGTAAATGTCCTGCAGAGGAAATATGTATTCCATTTACCTTTAAGAAAACAAAATAGCTCATTATTATTAAAAGGGAGACCAACGAAAGAAGGTTTCCCTTTTTAAGGATTCGCCTCATCGCACGCCATCAATATATTTAGCATACAGAAGTGTGTTAGGAGGTGCTTTTTTCAAGATACCCTAGTCTTGTAAATTGTTAACAGAAGGTGTAACAAAACATCCCTTCATAACATTTAAAACCATACTTGATAAAGACAGGTTGGATACCAACTTATATTAATCCATATATAAGCATCGTGTACTCATCATGATATTAGCATCTCAAAATCACCAAATCCAAAACTCAACATTATCAAATCTCAAACATTTGAGACCATATCATTGAAAAATTGACTTAATATTAACACTTCTCAGATACCCAATTAACATCTAGGTTAAAGTAGAAAATCACCTTTGCGGAGAATTTCAAAATAATTCTTAACACCTAAAATGTTTTTAATATGAGAAGAAAATCTCTACTCAAAGCTTTATTTGGCAGTGCTTTAATGCCAATCATCGGTTTGATGTGCCTGAGCCTCGGAGCCATGGCACAGCTAAACCTTAGCGGTGTGGTAAAAGATGCCACAGGAGAAAGCCTACCTGGCGTCAGCGTCATTATTAAAGGTTCGTTAATCGGAACAACCACAGATATGGAAGGTGCCTATAAAATCAGCGTTCCTACTTCCAAGTCTATCGTGGTGTTTTCTTCTATTGGTTTTATGCCGCAAGAAGTTATCGTAGGAAACCAATCTATCTTAAATGTAAATTTAACTGCCGACACCAAGTCGTTAAACGAAGTGGTGGTAACGGCATTGGGTATCAAAAAAGACGCTAGGAGAATTGGCGTGGCTATCCAAACGGTAGACGGAGCCTCTACGGTTAAAGCCCGTGAGCCAAATGCCATTAATGCATTAGCAGGTAAAGTAGCCGGTTTGACCATTGGTGCTCAAACCGAATTATTAAGAAAACCGAACATCTCATTAAGAGGAAACGCCGATGTTCTTTTTGTGGTAGACGGTGTACCTGTAAATTCTGATACATGGAATGTAAACCCAGACGACATAGAAACGTACTCTGTACTAAAAGGGGCTTCTGCCGCGGCACTTTATGGTTTTAGAGGAAAAAACGGAGCGATTTTAATTACAACCAAACGTGGCTCTTCAGACAAAAGAGGCTTCCAGGTAGACTTCAACAGCTCTACCATGATTGACAAAGGCTTTATAGCTATTCCAAAAGTACAAGATATGTACGGACCAGGTGACCACGGAAACTACGCTTTTGTAGACGGAAAAGGGGGCGGACTAAACGACGGCGACTATGACGGTGGCTGGGGACCAAAATTTGACGGTCAGCCTATTTCACAATACGACTCCCCAATTGATCCCGTCACAGGAGACAGAATCCCAACCCCATATATCGCTCGTGGTAAAGATAACTTGAAGCGTTTCTTGGAAGCAGGTATTTTAAGCACAAACAACCTTTCTGTTTCCTCTAGCGGCGAAAAACACAACATCCGCTTGTCAGGTTCTAATACTTTCCAAAAAGGATTGTTGCCAAACACGAAATTGGACATTGTCAATTTCAACATGACCACGGATTACACTTTCTCAGAAAAATTGAAATTTTCTTCTGGCTTACAGTTTAACCGTCAAAACAGCCCAAACTTCCCGGACATTAATTATGGACCAAACTCTATTATCTATAACATGATTTTTTGGGGTGCGGCAGACTGGGATGTAGACGACATGAGAAATTACTGGCAAGAAGGTAAAGAGGGAATTCAGCAAGTCTATGCGGAGTATCAACGTTATAACAACCCATATTTCATGAGTTATGAGTGGCTCAGAAGTCACCATAAAACTGATATCATGGGACAGGCATCTATGACTTATGAGCTTACGCCTAATCTGGATGTAATGCTGCGTACGCAAGTCACCACCTGGGACTTATTACGTACAGAAAAAATGCCTTACTCAGCGGGTTCTTACGGTCGTGAAGAACGACGTGGAGATTACAGAGAAGACAGAAGAAACCTTTTCGAAAACAACACCGACTTATTAATCAAGTTTGACAAAGACATTACACCCGCAATCAATGCTAAAATTTGGGCTGGAGGAAACATCAGAACCTTCTCTTACAGCTCTGATTATGCTTCTACAGATTACCTCAACGTACCCGGTTTATATAACTTCGCTAACTCTTCAAACCCAGTAAAAGCATTCAATTTTAACTCGGCCATGAAAGTAAATTCAGGCTACTACTCCGCTGATTTTTCTTTGAAGAATTATGTAACATTATCAACCACAGGTCGTGTAGATCAGCTTTCTACGCTTCCTCAAGGAAACAACACGTTCTTCTACCCTTCTGTGGCATTGGCTACTTCATTAACAGATTATCTGCCATTGCCTAGTTTTATTAGCTATGCCAAATTGAGAGGTTCTTATGCCAACGTAAAAGACGGTTTGACTAAATCATCTATTGGAGCTATTCCATCTGTAAGCGACAGCAATCCACTTGGATATGGAGACCAATACTTCGCTCCTTATGATGGCCCTACATATCAAAACTCGGCAGTTTACGCTATCTTGACCACATTCAATAATCAGCCGTCCGCAGCATTTACCAACTCCTTAAACAACCCAGAACTTCAGCCAAGTTCTACTTCTCAAACAGAGATTGGTTTAGACTTGAAATTCTTGGGTAACAGATTAGCTTTTGATGCCACATACTTCATTTCTAATGAGGGGCCAAAAATCTTCAACCTTCCAGTATCTAGTACTTCTGGCTATTCTACGGCATTAGTTAATGGTATCAAAACCCAGAAAAAAGGTTTAGAATTCTCATTGACAGGGACACCTATCAAAAAACTAAATGGCTTTACTTGGGATATTTTGGCTAACTGGTCGACTTATAAAGAGACTTTGACAGAGATTTACCCAGGTGTAGAAAGCTTAAACACTTTCTTAAAAGTAGGCGACAGAATGGATAAATTTTACGGCCGTGCTTTTGTACGTACACCAGAAGGAGAAATCATTAATGATGCCAGTGGTAGACCCATTTACGCTCCAGTGTCACAATATTTAGGAAATACAAATCCTGATTTTGTTTTTGGTATTAATAACAGATTCAACTACAAAAACATCAGCTTAAGCTTCCAGTTTGATGGTAGAATAGGAGGTGTAATTACCAACTACGCTCAAAAACAAACGTTCCGTGGTGGTCGTCATATTGCTACGGTGGAAGGTGAAATGGGCGAAGCTCGTTACCAAGATTACTTAGGCGTTAAATCTTACGTAGGTGAAGGTGTTCAGGTGGCAAACGGTGCCGAAATCAATTTTGATGCAGACGGGAAAGTAACCAACTATTCAGAATTAAGCTATACGCCAAATACCACAGAGCAGTATTTGCAAGACTGGGTAAGCCGCTATTATAATACGGATGAAGGAAACTTGATGAGCCGTTCTTTCGGAATGCTTCGTGAGGCTGTTATAGGCTATTCTTTACCACAAGAATGGCTTGGAAAAAAAGTACAAAATGTAAGTATCTCATTGGTAGGTAGAAACCTACTTTACTTTGCAGAAAAGAAAGACATTGACCTAAACCAATACATAGGTGGTGGCTCTTCTGATGTTCAAACACCCTCTACAAGAAGATATGGTGTAAACGTAAACTTCACTTTCTAATTGACTGATTTTAAAAGATATAACATCATGAAATATATACAATTAAGCATCCTGTTTCTGAGCTTTTTTATGTTCACTAGCTGCGAAAGTGATTTTGCAGAACTAGAAAAAGACCCAAACAGACCCGTAAACGTACCGGCAGCCTTAGTGCTGAAAGAGGTACAATATCAGATGTACAATTCCACGGGGCGTCCGTTTAGTGCAGAAATGCGTTGGAACCAGTTCTTCTGTTCCAACTATAACTATTACGCTACCAACGAGTATACTTGGACAGAAATGCCAAACCATTTTTATTCGCTTAAAAACGTAACCAAAATGGAAGAAGAAGCACTTAACGCAGGAGCTAAAGCCGTTAATCCATACTCGGCGACAGCTAAATTTTTAAAGGCATTTTACTATGACCAAATGACCAAACGTGTGGGTGATTTGCCATTGACAGGTGCTCTTCAAGGTGGAGAAAACTTTGAGCCTTCCTATGATTCTCAGAAAGACATTTACCTACAAATTTTAAAATGGTTAGACGAAGCAAACACAGAAATGGCTTCGCTCATAGCCGAGGGTGATAATGAGTTAACCGGCGACATCTATTTTGACGGAGACTTAAGACAATGGCAAAAAGTAGTTAACGCTTTTCAATTAAGAGTTTTGACTACACTAAGCAAGAAAGAAACTGATGCCGATTTAAACATCAAAGCGAGATTTGCAGCCATTCTCTCTAACCCTACAAAGTATCCTTTACTAAACGGGATGAGTGATAATCTTCAGTTTACAAGCAATCAGTTTAACAAATACCCGTCAAATCCAGATAACTTTGGTTTTGACGCTACACGCCAAAACATGGCTGCTACATATGTGGAAGGCCTAAAAGTGCGTAAAGATCCACGTCTTTTTGTGACCACTGAGCCAGCAGGTTCACAAATAAAAGCGGGTAAGCAGCCAAACGATTTCTCTGCTTATTTAGGGGCCAACTCTGGTGAAGACCTTGCAGATATGTCTTTTAAGGCAGGTATAGATAATGAGGGTTTTGCTCCAGGTTCATACTCTTTCCAAAACAGAAACAGATACTACACAAACTATGTGGGTGAGGCCACTTTTATAGTAGGCTATCCTGAAATGTGCTTTAATATTGCCGAAGGTATTCATAGAGCTTGGACCTCCACCGGCTCAGCAGATTCTTGGTACAAAAAAGGTGTAGAAGCTTCTTTTCAGTTTTATGGCATTAGCTCTGGCACAAACACTTTCACGTATTCTTTAAATGGTGGTAGAAACTCATCGGACTTTGCCAAATACGACTATGATTTTGAATTACAAGACTACCTGACTCAGCCAAACGTAAAATACACAGCGGATGCCAAAGGATTGGAACAAATCATTACACAGAAATACTTGGCATTTTTCATGAATTCTGGTATGGAAGGGTATTTCAACTGGCGTAGAACGGGTTTTCCTACTTTTTTAACAGGTGTAGGTACAGGAAACTCTGGAAGAATAGCAGTAAGATGGCAGTATCCATACTCTGAAAGAACAACCAACACATCCAACTATAAAACGGCTATTGATAGCCAGTTTTCTGGAAAAGATGACATCAACGAAGCAATCTGGTTGATGAAATAAACAAAGCATTTTTATAAAGAAAATGGTGAAGTGTAAAGGCCTGTCCCAAAGGGACAGGTTTTTCTTTTGAACCCATGTTAAGTATGTCTAATTCTAAGAATAACGGCTTAAATCATGGAGCATAAGCAGCTACCCTCCCCTCCAAAATTTAAAACTTTGGTTTATACCCAAAGCTATTTTCTATAACCATTACAGAACCATCCTTTTCTGATTATCTGCAGAAAGAAAATTTGTCAGCAAAAACATTTTTTGGACTTCATTAAAATGGCGTACCTTGTTTTCAATACCTTGAGACTAGCCATGTTTTCTATGAAGAATCAATTTAAAGAAATGAGAAAAGTGCCTATACTTTTCCTCTTATTTAACCTCTTTTCATTCGGCTTAAACGCCCAGCAAAAAACCGAAGATATTTATCAAATACCCAATCTTGCATCCCTCCCGATAGATACCGCATTGGTAAAATTAGGCGAGGCCATTAATCAGATGAAAGGTAAAACTGATATCAAAATAAAAGAAGACTTGTGGCTTACTTTAAAACGAGCAAAAGCTGCTAAAAAGCCTCTATTGATTGCCAAAACCTATAAAGAACTGGCCAATTGGCATTACCTCAGCATTACTTCTGAGAACAAGGACTCTATCTATTATTATGACAATCAGGCACTAAAATTCTTTTTACAAACAGACGATAAAGAACTGATTAGCAAAGCTTATAAAACAGTAGGTTTTGATTTGGACTTTATGCAGAAATACGCCGAAGCTGAAGTTCAATTTTTCAAAGGCTTAGAAGTGGCTCAGTCGATTAGTTACCAAAAAGGTATAAATTCTATTCATGCATCTTTAAGTAATCTATACGCCAACACCAAAGATTTTGAATCTGCCCTAAAATACAGTGAAATGGTGGTGGCCGCCTATGAAAAAGAGGAAAACACGCATCCGCTGATTAGGGCACTGCTTGGCTCCAGTAACATTTATATTAAAATTGGACAGCCAGAAAAAGCACTAAAAGCTGTCAATAAAGCCTTAGCACTAGTTACTCAATTACCAGAAGAATATCAAAACTCAGAAACCTTAAATGTTAGAGCATGGCGTGCACAAGCCTACCGTGCTTTGAAGCAATTTGACGAGGCCTTGATAGACTTTAAATACTCCTGGAAAGGGATGCAAGAATTGTATGGTCCAGAAGCTGCAAATGGTTGGAAAGGTGGTATAGGGAGTGTCTATTATTTGCAAAGGAAATATGCTGAAGCTATCCCCTATTTAAAAGACTATGTGGAGCACTTTAAGGATAAGAAAGTCTATAATTCTGAAGAATTGAAAGACCACTACATCTGGTTGGCAGAATCATATAGGGCACTCAATAAGTCAGATTTAGCTTTCAAATATTTGGCTGCAGGCAAAGACATCTCCATCAATGCTTTGCAACAAGAAACCGAGGCCCTAAAAACCGAACTAAGAGTAAAATACGAAATAGAACAAAAAAATGAGACCATTTCGTCACAGTCTGAATTAATTAAGCAGCAGCAAAAAAACCAATTGTTAAGCTATATCGTTGGGGGCATGATGATTTTACTTTTGAGCGGTTTATTTTTTGCTTATCATAAAAACAAGAAGAAGAACCTCCAACTTGAAGAGCTAAATGAAAACTTAAAAGTCACTAATATTCAATTAGATAAACGTCACAAAGAAAACGAGCTCTTATTAAAGGAGATTCACCACCGAGTAAAAAACAACCTTGAAATAGTATCGAGCCTTTTAGAATTGCAATCATCTCAAATAGACGACCCTTCTGTGCAAGCCGCCATGCTTTCTAGTCAAAACAGGGTGCATTCTATGGGAATAATTCATCAAAAACTTTATCAAAGTGAACACCTCACCTCCATAGAAATGCGTGATTATTTCGTGAATTTGGGGGAGAATATCATGAACTCTTTTAGTACGGATGGTAAAGTAAAAATAGAATGTGACATGCCCGAACTAGTGCTGGATGTGGATACCGCCATTTCCGTTGGGCTTATTGCCAACGAATTGCTCACAAATGCCCTTAAGTACGCTTTTGTAGGAAAAGATAATGGCAAAATTGAAATTACCATGAAATCTAATGGCCCTAATGACGACAACCTAGAATTAAATATAACGGATGACGGTATTGGAAAAACTACTGACAGTCCTACAAAAGGTACGGGCTTTGGCACCATGCTGATAGACCTCCTCACCAAACAATTAAATGGCACCATCTCCTATGAAATTAAAAATGGAACTAAGGTTTCATTGATTTTCAACAAAACCAGAAACCATGCCTGATAAACCCGATGGCTTATATCAGCATGCTTCTCTCTGGCGAAGATTGTGTACACTAATTTCTTAACCGCTAGCACGCCAGTTTTACCCTAAGAATTTGCTGAGGTAATCCGTCTAGAGCAATTAGAAGCGAAGCTCTCTAACTTTCCTATTCTTAACTAAATTATCTATAAATTAACATCTTAAGCCTTAATCCTAGAATCAAGGATGCACACAGCCCCTAAAAAAACCGAGCCAATTAAATAAAAAAACGTGTAAAAAGAACGATGGAGGCAAGCATCAGATGAATATAAAAGTAACTAGACAATACTTAAAGATGTTCTTTAAAAAGACAATGCTTGTCAGCTTTGTTGCTTTTCTTTTAACCCTATTTCAAGCGGTAAATAGCAAATCATTTGCCAATAAAGCCGAAGTCCCTTATTTAGAATCGTCGCTGACGAAAGAAGGTCTTTTAGCATTAAATTATCGAAATGCTTGGTTATATCACCCAGGAGACGATCTAGGCTGGTCGGCGTTGGATATAGATGATTCTGACTGGCATCTGATTTACCCTATAGGTCTAAAAGCCGAAGCTATGCCAGATAGCATTTGGTCGGGTTATGGCTGGTGGAGGTTTAAGTTTACCACAGACACTCAAATTAGGAATCAAATTCGAAGGCTGTATTTTTCAACTTGGGGAGCTGCTGACGTATTTTTAGATGGTGAGCTATTGCATTCTTATGGTAATTTTTCAAGAAACGCAGCATTAGAAGTATCGCATATTCCTAATTATGTGGCGGATAAAAATATGAAGATCATTGGAGATGGTGTTCATGTTTTAGCTATCCGATTTTCCAATCATCAGGCTAAAAGGAATCAAAGGCTACTCAGAAAGTTTTCTTCAAATCTGGGTTTTTATGTTGGTATGGCCACGGAAGTCAGAGGTGCTAATTCTGATAGTCGTCTTGCCAATAGCATGGCCACTCTTTCGGTAATAGCGGTGGTACTTATTATTTTGTTGGTCTTACACCTTTTACTGTACTTGAAATTTAAAGGTGGCAGAGCCAGTTTGATAATTTCGCTCATCACTGTGTTGTTTCTGATAGCCGCTATTTCTGCACATATCCTGCTTTTTCTTAGCCTAAATAGCTTTTGGGACGCCGTAATTGGTAATATCATAAATTCTGTTGCTTTTGGGGCGGGATTCTCTTTGCTGCCCTATACGCTAACTCTATTATTTGGCATTAAGAAGTACGACTGGGTCAAGCATCTCATTTGGCTCTTACCGATACGCACCGCAAATTATTTTGTCCCTTTTATGCCTTTTATTGTTTTTGATGCTGTCAGCATTTTTCTGGTTATCACCCTCATGTTGATAGTGATGTTTAAAGCCACGCACAAAAAACAAGGGGGTGTACATTATGCCACCTTTGGTGCTATTGGCACAGCCACTTTTTTACTAGTGAATAGACTCCAAAGTGCCGAAATTATCTTACTCTCGAATTCATTAATTTATCTGGATCTGATATTGCTTTATATAAGTTTTCCGCTCGGGATTTATATCTATATCACCAATCAGTTTGGTAGTCTTTATAATTCTATGGAAAAGGAGGTTGGAAAACGAACCATAGACCTGAATTTGTCTATTCAAAATTTGGAATTTACTCAAGAAGCTTTGGGTAAAAAGAACCAAGATAATGAACTGCTTTTAAAGGAAATACACCATAGAGTAAAAAACAACCTAGAAATTGTCTCTAGTCTTTTAGAACTTCAGTCCTCACAAATAGACGACCCTTCTATTCAGGAGGCTATGCTTTTAAGTCAAAACAGAGTTCGCTCTATGGGAATAATTCACCAAAAGCTGTATCAAGGAGAGCATTTAGCATCAATAGAGATGAGAGATTATTTTGTGAATTTGGGTCAGAATATGATTAATTCCTTTAATTTTCAGAACCGAATAAGTATTGAGTGCGATATGCCTCCAATGTTATTGGATATAGATACTGCTATTCCTGTAGGATTGATAGTCAATGAGTTATTAACCAATGCTTTTAAATATGCTTTTGAGGGAAAAGAAAAAGGCCTGATAAAGATTAGCTTAAGAGCGTATACCGAAGAGCAATTAGAGTTGATAGTCGCAGACAATGGAAACGGCATAAAAGAAGATATCCCTTCTAAAGGCACAGGATTTGGCGGTACCCTTATCCAGCTTTTGACCAAGCAGCTAGAAGGAACTATTGATTATCAGATAAATGAAGGGACACGTATTTCTTTGATTTTTGAAAAAAAGAAGCTTAAAATATGAGTAATCTTATTAAAATACTGGTCGTTGAAGATGAAATGATTATAGCCGCCAAAATCTCTATGCAGCTCAGCAAATTGGGTTATGAGGTTACTGGTATTTTGTCTAGAGGAGAGGAGGTTTTACTACATGTAGAGCAGAACAATCCCGATATCATTATAATGGATATCAATCTTAAAGGAGAGCTTGATGGTATAGAAACCGCGGATATTGTTCAAAAAAATTATAATGTGGCGGTTATTTATCTAACCGCCAATACCGATGCCGGTACTTTTGGAAGGGCTAAATTGACTCGTCCGCATGCCTTTATGTCTAAGCCTTTTAATATTTTGGATCTTCAAAGATCAATAGAACTTACTGTAGAAAGGTTAAACGAAAGTGCCTTTAATCACCAAGAACCTAAAACCACTTCAAACAATATATTCCTTCCAGAAAACGAACCAGACTATCTGAGCGACCGCATTTTTGTGAAGCATAAGGATAAAATGGTAAAACTGTTTATTGCAGATATCTTATACATAAGTGCCGAACGGGCGTATTGTCAAATATTTACTAAAAGCAGTCAATATATACTTTCTGTCCCTCTAAAAAATGTGGCTGAGAAACTACCCATAAGTCACTTCATGAGAATCCATCGCTCTTATCTGATAAACATATTAGAAATTGACGAGGTGGCAGAAAACTACGTTTTTATAAATGAGCAGGCTATTCCTATAGGGCAAAGCTCCAAAGAAGACCTAATGAAGAGGCTTCATAAAGTTTAGGATTAATGTTTTAGTACTAATCTATATTATCGCCGGAAACTAAATCCATGCTTTCGGAAACCTAGCTTGGCTGTTGGGAAATAAGTGCTTGATTATAAGATATTTTTAAGGCTATTTCAATCTGTATTATCAGAGCATTCTCACTTTATAGCCATGAAAAACACAGTACACTTAGGTTCACGAAGGTTTGCACATCCAGATCAGATTCTAAATCTAGAAGCTAGAGATAATTATACTTTTATACGTTTTGCAGATGGAAGCGACTTATTGTCGTCTACCACGCTCGGGGTGATTGAAAAACGCCTATCGGAGTTTAATTTTTTTCGAGTAAACAGAGCTACGCTAGTGAATCTTGACTACCTCAATTTCTTCACCATTTATTATGGTAGCCGGAGTCTTCATCATTCAAAAAGAAATACTTCAATACAAGTTTCTCTTTCACGTCGCCGTCTGGCGGCTTTTGAAGCTTGTATGGAGTCATAAAGAAAACTATAACAGAGACCTAGAATTCTCCAATTTCAAAACCTTACTACGGCTAAAAGCGGGAGTAACTTTTTGGCAAGGATAGGAGGTTGTGTTAATTAATAATCGATAAAAGTTCAACTATGAAAACTATAAAAAAGTGTATTCCAGGTTTAAGTATAATCTTTCTTTTAACTATTCTGAGCTGCCGTACAGAACCCTCCGTGGAATATTTGGAATTAAAAACAGCCAGCATGAGGTTGTCCAAAGACTTAGGGATGTATGAGTCTGTCTGGGACGACATAGTCAATAATTCAAACATTAATGGCATAAATGAAACCAGTTTTGATAAGAGTATTACACTTATCAGTACACCTGAGAATATTGTGGGCATTGAAGCCTTTAAAGCTTATTATAATAATTACCTCACGGGTTTTTCTAATGTCAGTTTTACCATAGTGGATGCTTTTGGGCAGGGAAATAAAATTGTAAAACACTGGAATTTCAAGGGAACACATACGGGAGACTTTTTCGGGATTCCAGCTACTGGGAAAACGGTAGATATAGACGGAGTAACCTTAGTTAAAATGAAAGATGGTAAGATAGCTCAGGAGCAAGATTTTCTGGATAACCTGGAGTTTATGCAGCAGCTAGGATTGGTGGAAAGATAAAGGTGTATTGGCTGAAACCAGATTTCGTTTGAGCGATTTCACTAAAACGACCACTCCCTAAAAATAGTTGGTACTCAGCATGTTAAATAGTAAATTAGCTAACGCTTTATAAGCAGAATAAATGAAAACAATACAAAACCGAGTCTTGCCAATTCAATGGAATAAATCAACATTTTATTTCCTGGTTTTAGTTGTTCTGGTCTTACTTGGATTTTGGCCTACCTACTTTGCTAAATTCCTGGATGGGACAGCCGATTTCAGTTTCTACTTTCACTTTCATGCCGCTATGGCAGCCGCTTGGGTAACACTCTTGGTGCTGCAGCCCATGCTTATCAAAAGGAAGAAAGTTGCCTTACATAGAAAGATAGGGAAACTGACTTATGTCTTATTGCCCTTATTCTTTGTGTCTGTCATTCTACTTAAACACCATCGTATAGGTGGTGAGGTTAGCTCGAATCTTGGAGCAAGTTTGTGGCTGCAACTTAAAGATCTGGTGATTATTGGTGTCATGTACGGTATTGCTATTTCGTACAAAAAGAACATTCAAATACATGCCAGAGCCATGATTGCTACAGGAATTGTATTCATTGAGCCCTCTTTGGGTAGGCTAATCATTAATGTCTTCTATCCCACCGACTTTATTACAGGCTTTATAGTCACCATTGTGCTTGTTTATACCCTGCTTATGGCTTTGATTTTCTTAGAAAGGAAGCAGAATAAAGGGCGATGGATATTCCCGCTTTTGACAGTGCTATATATACTTTTTCATTGGCTGTATTTATTTAAAATAAGCTTTCCAGCCTGGGATGCATTTGCCAAGTGGTTTGCTCTTTTACCGCTCACTTAATCCATTTTAAACCATTTCATTAAATGAAAAGAACATTCGGATTTTTATTAAGATTTAGGCTTACCAAATAGAACGTATGAGGAGCTTAAATTAAAAGACCAACAGACAAACGTGTATTGTCAGTGATTTTTTTGGGAGGTGCTAAAAGTAGTACATCTAAATAACGGGATAAGCTGAAAACCGTCCTCATAAAACTGGGAAGAGTAGGCAATAATTTAAACAAAAAATGAAAAAACTTAAAATAGGTTTATTAATAATGTTACCCTTCATGGGTTTCGGCCAAATAAAGGAAAATGGTAAAATCTACATTGAGCATCCAGCCATTAATGTTGCAGAAACTTTTACCAAAGCATTTGTAAAAGGGGATACAGCTAAATTGGCGAGCTTGTTAGCAGAAGACTTTAAAGCAATTGATGGCTTATCTCCTAATTCTGCAACTAATTCATCAGACAAAAAAGCTTTATTGGGAAGGTCAATTTTCTGGAGTCAATCCTTTGATTACTTGACCATTACTCCCTCTGCAGGTTCTTACCCAGATGCTTTTGAATATGCTGGCGATAAGGGAGACATAACGGTGGTTCGCTGGGATGATGCTAAAGGAATTCATAAGAAAACGGGAGTCAAGGCAAATTTGGCTATGCAACGTACTTTTATAATCAACAAAGACAACAAGATTAAGGGAGTTATAATGTACAGTAATCCAGAAATGTTCAATGAAATCAGTGCTAGTAACTCTGATCGGAAAAACGGTACAATTTACAACCAACATGAGAATATCAACTCGTTACGAATCATGATGGGAGCATTAGAAAATGGTGATTTAGCCAAGTACTATAGCTTTTTCGACCCTAAAGCTACTTTCATCAGCATCAACAACCCTGAAATGAAAGCTATTACTTTAGAGGAGAACAAGGCACAAGACAAAGCATTTATGGGGGCTTTTGACATTAAGTCCATAGAACAATTTGGATACCCTGATTTTATGCAATACGAAATGGGTAATAGAGGTGGCAAATCAGGTACGCTTTACTCCTGGTGGAATACTAACCTTATACGTAAATCGGACAAAAAAGAAATAAAGCTGTTTGTTCATTATTCGCATACGGTAAACGCTGAAGGTAAAATAGTGAATGAAGTTATTTATTACAATGACGATTTGTTGAAATAAATAATATTTTTTTTAGGGAAAAGTAAAAATAGTTAGGGCTAAATAAATTCAAAAAAATCAATCAAAATGAAAACAGTAGGAATCATTGGTGGTGCGGGCTTCATTGGAAGTTATAACACCAAAAAGTTTTTGGAGAATGGCTACCATGTAAAAGTATCAGCCACTGATCTCTCCAACAAAGACAAATACGCTCATTTGTCAGCTTTGCCTAATGCAGAAAACCTGAAACTGGTACAAATGAATGTAGAGGATAAGGCTTCTCTTAGTGACTTTCTGAAAGGCTGTAACATCGTAGTTCACGGTGGTACGCCTTTCCAATTAGACGTAAAAAACCCAAAGAAGGAGCTTTTTGACCCCACCATTGAGGGTACTAAAAACTTCTTGGAATTGGCCAAAGAAACACCCGGCATAGAGCAAGTAGTCTTTATTGCTTCTGTGGCTGCCTATAATTCGGATTTCCCAATGCTACCCAAAGGCAAAAATGAAGGCGACCAAATCACAGAAGCAGATGCTCCTCATTCTAACCCAGAAAGTCACCCTTATGCACAAGCAAAGTTTATGGCCAATCAAGTTGTGAATGATTTCATGACAGCAAATCCAGACTTAAGCTTTGAAATCACTTCGGTTTCCCCGGTGGGTGTAATGGGAAAGTCGCTTTCCAATCGGGAAGACTCCACCTCTACGGGTATTCAATATTTATTCAAAAATAAAATCGCCCCCAATCCATTTATCCAAATGCTTTATGACATGGACATCTCATGGGCATTGGTAGATGTAGAAGACGTGGCAGCCGCCATTTACAAAATAGTAGTCACTAAGAATACAAACGGGAAAAATTACTTGCTATCCAGCGAAAACTACCACATCTCTGATATCACGTTGATGCTCAATGGCAAAGAACCGGTAGAAAAACCAGTAATCGTTTATAACTGCAATTTGGCGATTAAAGATTTGGGTATGGAGTTCAAGCCAGCACAGGCTTCTTTGGACGCTTATAATAGTTGAGATTTTCAATATTAAAACAAAAATGGAAAACAAAACAATAATCGATAATCTGTACAAGTCTTTTGCCATCGGCGATGTTCCGAATGTATTAGGTGGTATGGACGAAAAAATAGTTTGGAACGAAGCCGAAGGGAACATGTATGCAGATGGCAATCCGTACATTGGGCCTGACGCAATTTTAAATGGTGTTTTTGGCCGCATCATGGCAGATCACGAATATTTCAACCTTACGGACGTCAAGCTGCATTCCATGGAAAATGACCAAGTATTTGCTACACTTCGCTACCATGCAAAAGTGAAAAAAAGTGGGGTAGAATATGATGCACAAGTGGCCCATCTTTGGACATTAAAAGACGGAAAAATTACCGCATTTCAACAATATGTCGATACCAAAAAATTGGCTGATGCGATGAGTAAATAAAATTTTCGTCCAATCGATTTATCAGCAAATTAACTTCCCTAAAAGATTATTCGTCATAAATAAATAAAAACAATGAAAAGGACGATACTCCTTCTAATAAGCCTCCAGCTATCTATGTATAGCTTATTTGGGCAAAACATAACTGGTAAATGGTACGAAATTCAAGATCCAAATGCTGATTTAGTAATAAACATCGACATGATCAACAATACCTATTCCGGAATTTATAATTGGGAAGGGAGAGATAGACCTAGTATAATTAATACACCTATTGAAAGTGTAATCTTAAAGAATGATTCTCTTTTAATCGCAATAAACTATTCAAATTTTCTTTTAAATTTCAAATTAAAAAAAGAGGATAGTACAGAAATTTACAAAGGCTTTTTTTTTCTCGGATCACGCCAATTAAGGCCCGTTACTTTGAGTCGCAATCCGATTGCACGTGATATGACCATTGCCCCCATAGTCGAAAAAACATATACAAGACAAGACACTTTAAGAGGGAAAATAACTGATGAAAGGGCATGGTGGAATTTAACGCATTACGATTTAGATTTTGAATTAGATATCAAAAACAAGTTCATTAAAGGCTCTAATACCATCACATATACCGTATTAGAATCAAAGAACGACATGCAAATAGACTTGCAACCTCCATTGAAAATCACGAAAGTTATTCAAGCAGGTAAAGCGTTGACGTTTACACAAGAAGGAAATGCGTATTTCATTCATTTGAAAGAAAATCAAATAAAAGGATCCTCAAAAGAAATTGAGGTTTTCTATGAAGGAAATCCAAAGGAAGCACCAAGAGCCCCTTGGGATGGTGGATTTTCATGGGAGAAAGATGCGAATGGCAAACCGTTTATCTTCACGTCATGTCAAGGTGAAGGTGCTAGTTTGTGGTGGCCAAACAAGGATCACATGTACGATGAGCCAGATAATGGGATGACAATAAGCGTGACCGTTCCTCAAGAGCTTATGGCTGTTGCCAATGGTAAGCTAACAGCAACCAAAAAAAATAAAAATGGCACAACAACCTATCAATGGACAGTAGTAAACCCAATTAATAATTACGGAGTAGCTCTTAACGTAGCAGATTACGTCCATTTTTCAGACCCATACAACGGAATGAAAGGAACATTAGCATGTGATTATTATGTGTTGCCCGAAAACCTTGAAAAAGCCAAAGTTCAGTTTAAACAGGCACATTTAATGTTAGAAGCTTTTGAATATTGGTTTGGTCCTTATCCATTTTATGAAGACAGCTATAAGCTTGTAGAAGGTGTTGCCATGGAGCATCAAAGTTCTGTTGGATACGCTGGATATACTAATGGGTATCAAGGTAGAGATATGTCAGGATCTGGTTGGGGATTAAAATTCGATTATATGCTTATTCATGAATCTGGTCACGAATGGTTTGCAAATAACATTACCTACAAAGACATGGCAGATATGTGGGTGCATGAAGCATTCACTACCTATTCTGAAGCATTATATGTAGAGTATCATTATGGGAAAAAAGCTGGAGAAGAATATATTAAAGGTATTTCTCACATCATCGAAAATAAAATTCCAATTATTGGAGATTACGATGTTAATGACAAAGATTACACCCAAGATATTTATCAGAAAGGTGCTACCCTTTTGCATACATTAAGGCAAGTGATCAATGATGATGAAAAGTGGAGAGCTATCCTAACCGGCTTAAATACAGGGTTTTACCATAAAACTGTCACATCAGCAGAGGTTGAAACTTACATTTCACAACAGTCAGGCTTGAACCTAAAGACCTTTTTTGATCAGTACTTAAGAACTATCCAAATTCCCACTTTAGAATACTATTTTGAAGATAACAAATTTGCCTACCGCTGGACAAATGCCGTATCAGGATTTGATATGCCTTTAAAAGTAAAGCTTGATGACAAAGAGCAATGGATTAAACCAACAACCAATTGGACACATGAGTACACCAAGGACACCAAAAAAGAATTGATTATAGATGCTAATTTTTATGTAGCTGGTTTTAAGAACATGAAAAATAAATATTAGAAAATGAAAAACACCATTCTCAAAATTACAACATTGATGACCTCCATACTTTTCACTTTACTGTTATTTATCGGGTGTAAAAGTTCTGATGACTCTTCAACCGAAAAAACTGAATTGGCTGATGCCGAAGATGAATGGGTTTCAATTTGGAACGGTAAAGACTTAACTGGCTGGAATACATATTTCAATAGTCCTTTTTCTGGTTTTGACAAAACTCAGGAGGGTTATTTGGGCTTGAATAATCCTAAGCAAAATGTAATTAAAGTAGTCCAATTGGAGGATGAAAATGTCATAAGCATCTCAGGTACAGCTTTTGGGATGATGTCTACCGAGCAGGACTATGGAAACTATCACCTCAAACTGAAGTTTAAATGGGGTAATGACAAACACGTACCGAAAGAAAATGACCCCATGGATAGTGGTTTGATGTATCATGGATTTGGTGAACCTGGATCTTCTTATGCTTGGATGAATTCGCATGAATTTCAAATTCAGGAAGGATACACGGGAGATTACGTGGCAATAGGAGACATAAAAGTCGATGCTCCAAGCAAAACTTTAGATAGTAAATTCTATCAGTATGATGAAAATTCAAAACTTCGAACCTACTATGGTGCTCAATTATTTCAGGATGATCAACAAACACAATATGTAAAAAAAGGCCTAATGGATAGTTTGGCAAAAATGAATGTGACGAAGTATCCTGAGAAAGAAAATAAGCGTGGAACGTGGAATGAAATTGGCTTAATCTGCTTTGGAGATTCAAGTATACACATGGTCAATGGTACTGTTGTTATGAGATTATTTAACTCAAAAAAAACGAGCGATAAAAGCCCCGTTAGATCGGGCAAGATAGGGCTTCAGTCGGAAGGAGCTGAAGTATTCTATAAGGACATCAGGATAAAGCGGATTAATAAGATGTCAAAGATATAAATCCTGAATTCAAGAAATAAAATAACAGGAAAGCCGAAACTGATTTAGTAAGCAAAAAACACATTTTATCATTTAAAACAATAACAATCATGAAAAACACAATCTTTGGACTCACTTTAATAATCGCTACTTCGGTAGTAATGAGTTGTACGCAAAAAGCAGAAGAAACAACCTCAAAATCAACCTTTGATTTGACAATTGCCAAAGCTGAAATAGAACAGGCAAATAAAGAATTTATGGCTTTCGTTGCCGCTGGAGATTCCGTTGGTTTAGCCAATTCATATACGGCTGATGCCAAATTGATGAGCGGCGGAGCACCATCAGTTATAGGAAAGGCTAATATTCAGAGTGCAATAAGAGAAATGTTTGAATCTGGTCTAACTGGTATTGATTTAAGGCTCGAAAATGTGTACGGCACCGAAGACCTAATAGCCGAAGAAGGTGAGCTCACCTTGTATGCAGGTGATAAAGTCATTGGAGAAGAAAAGTACATTGTTTTATGGAAAAAAGAAGACGGTAAATGGAAGCTCTTTAGAGATATTTTCAATTCGAATTTGCCAGTGGAATAATACTATATTTTCAAATTTTATTTGACATTAGTACGACCTCGAATTGTAAAATATTTTATGCTATTCTTAGTAAACTATTTGATTTATAGCAAGTTAAATTATTCATATATAAACTATTAAGATATGAAAAGAAGAAATTTTATTATTAACACTGGCCTTTGTGCCGTTGCCGTTTCGGCATCCAGTTTTATCAAATTTGATGGGAAACATTTTGTAGGGGATTGTGAAACTACCTCAGATATTTTAGGTCCTTTTTATCGTCCCAATAGCCCTGTCCGAACTAACCTAAAGAGCAAAGGCGAGAAAGGGACATTGGTAGAATTAAGCGGAAAAATCAAACATCTAGATTGTGTCAGTCCTTATAAAAATGCAAAAATTGAATTATGGCATTGTGATGCAGACGGCGTTTATGACAATGAAACTGATGCCTTCAAGTTTAGAGGAACCACTTTTTCAGACGAAAATGGCAATTATGCTTTTCAAACCATTGTACCAGTGCCTTATGACGCAGGTGGTGGCTTAATGCGACCGGCCCATTTTCATATGATGATTACGGCTGAAGGTTATCAGCCTTTGGTAACTCAATTGTATTTAGCTGATGACAAATACATTAGCAAAGACCCAGCAGCCGCTTCAGACAAAGCAAAGAGGAGGATATTGCCTGTGCAAAATTTAAAAGATGGTCGAAAAAGGATAGCGTATGACGTAAGCATGGCCCTCACTTTGGGCGTTGAAGCGGTGGCTATTGACAAATTAATAGGCTCTTACACAAATGTGAAAGACACAAAAAACCAAATAGAGCTTTTCAAAAGGGATAATGATTTGTGGCTAAAAAATGAGGTTTTTGGCGAGGGATATAGATACATCGGAAACAATACTTTTGAATATCCTGGTGAGCCTGATGGTAGTTATGCTTCATTAGTATTTGATTTAAAACTTTCAGGAGAAATAGAATTGACCACTAAGGCTAACTGGGGTGCCTTGGATAGCCCAAGTATGGTGTATTTAAAAGATTAGCCAAAGGGCTTAAAACATTGGGGTTGCCGAAGCGTCGGCCCGGCAAAAACCATTTTAGAGTAGGCAAAAAATAAAAATAATAGCAATGAAAAAACAATATTCTTACTTAGCAGGATTAACATTTTTAGTTCTAATCAATTTTGGATGTACTGAGGTAAAAGAGGGCTCTGAAGAACTTCCAGACCAAGTAGCTGCTGTTATGGAGCCTGATATGATGGCTATCAAAGCTGAAATTCAAGCGAAAGAAACCGCTTTTGCAGAAGCTCAAACAGCAGGTGATGTGGATGCCATTTTAGCTTTCTATGCTGATGATGCCATAACAATGGGAAATGACCAGCCTTCTATCAGCGGGGAAGAAGCTATGCGAAAAGATGTGGAGGCTAGCGTTGCCAAAAACACAGAAAACAGTGTAACCACATTTGATGTTGCAGAGGTATTTGGTTCTGAAAACCAAGTGACTGAGATTGGAATTACTACGGTAAAAGATGCTAATGGGAAGGTACTTCGTACTGGTAAATACATGGCGATTTGGGAAAAACGCGATGGTGATTATATATGCATTAGAGACATCTACAATAACGATGCTCCTAAGAAATAGTTGACTGTTTGAACTTTAAAACAGTAATCATAAAGAATTATAGATAAAACTTTTAACCTAAAAAGTGCGGCGTCAGCACTATAAAAATGATAAAACGACCATGAGAAAAATTACCCTATGCTTATTGATGATGTTACCTTTCATCGGCTTTGGCCAAAAAAAAGAAAACGGTAAAATCTATATTGAACACCCAGCTATCAATGTGGTGGATGCCTTTACCAAGGCAATGGTTAAAGGAGACACAACTGCGATGTCAAAACTTATGACGGATGATTTCGTAGCCTACAACCCAGTCACTTCAACTCAATTTGATAAAGGAATGACTAAATCACAATTTCTTAGGAACGCTAAGGCTTGGCATGATCAGCTAGACTATTATTCCATCAAAACAATGGAAGGTGCCTATCCAGATGCCTTTGAGTACTCTAAAGACCCAAGTGACAATAACGCCGTCACGGTAGAGTCTTGGGACATACTAAAGGGGGTGCATAAAATGACAGGCGTAAAAGCAGATATGTTACTGCATCGTTCATTTACACTAACTAAGGCTAATAAAATCAGGAGAGCTATGAGTTATGTAAATCCTGAGGTCGGTAATGAAATTGGTCAGGCGTTTTCTGTAAGAAAAAACGGCACTATTTATAACCAACATCCAAGTATTAATACCCTACGGTTAATGATAGCTGCAGTGGAAAATGGCGATTGGGATAAATATTACAGCTTTTTCGACGAAAAAGCTACTTTTAGAGATATCAATAGTGCAGATACTAAGTCGACAAATTTAGAAGAAGAAAAAGCTGCTGACAAAGCAATTTTAGAGATGTATGACATTGACGGTGTTGAGCAAACAGGCTATCCAGATTACATGCACTATGAAATGGGCGATTCTGGTGTACTTTATTCTTGGTGGGTTTTTCACCTTACAAGAAAGTCGGACAAAAAGAAGTTTAGCTTACCAATGCATTATCAGCATAATGTAAATAAAGAGGGAAAAATAGTACACATGATATCTTATTACAGTGCGGCATTATTGAAATAATACTTAACTAAAATTACCACGGAGTTTTTAAAGAGCAAGACAGAATTTATTTCTCTTTGCTAAACTCCGTGGTTATGTCAAACAAATGCAAATACGAACATTTACAAAGTTTAGATAAAGCCAAAAACTTAAAAATCGTACCATTAGACGTAGAAAACATAGCCGACTTTCGAGTTTCTTGCAAGGTTGTGAAGTGGTAGTTCATGGCGGAGCTCTTTCTGTAGTAGGAAGAGTAAATATCCAATCTGCCAAGGCAGGAATAGTTAATTCAGCAATCACAAAAGTTAATTTAAGACTCGAAAAAGTGTATGGTACGGAAGATTTAATAGGCGAAGATGGCGAATTGAGTCTTTTTGTAAGAGACTGGTGAGGAAAAGTTCATAAGCTTTTGGAAAAAAGAAGACAGGAAATAGAAATTATTTAGAGACATTTTCAATTCAAATCTGCCATTTGAATAATTTCAAACCTAATGCTAAATAGCCTTGAAGCTTCCAGAAAGCTTATGCTAAATTATAATTACGATTAGGCTATACAAGAACTTGGTGTTAAGTTTAACTTGGTTTATGCATTGGAGAATCGTAATGAGTTTTAAAATGGAATAAATCAGACATTTAAACGAGATTAGCATAGTGTTTACCCTGAGCTAATGTAGAAGGGTTCTGGTGATTGAGTTTAAATGGGTGTAGCCTGTGCTGATCTTGACGAAGTAAACTGATTTGAAGCCATTTAGCTACAGTCCCGATAAAATCGGGCGATTTTATAATGCATAAAGCGGGTTTAAGTAGGCAAAGGCTTTAACCGTATATAGTATAAAAGAAAAACAGGAAGGAAAACCATTTTAGACGAATAAATTAAACATTAAATACCATGATTAAATTAACTGTACTTTATGGACATCCAACAGACCCTGCTGCATTTGAAAAGTATTATGCTACTACGCATATGCCATTAGTCGGTAAGATAAAAGAAATTGAAAAAGCAGAAACAACCAAGTTTCTAGATGAAGCTGATGGTAGCAAACCAGCCTACTATCGTATGGCAGAATTATGGTTTGCCGACATAGCGTCATTACAGGCAGGCATGGGCTCAGCAGCCGGACAAGCCACAGCGGGCGATCTTGCTAATTTTGCTTCAGGTGGTGCAACTCTTTTAACAGGAACTATAGCATAGATAACTGGATTCTTGAATCCGTCAATGACCCGTCTTGAAACCTAAGAAGGGTCTTTTTTTGACCTAAATCTTATCCAAACGGTCATTAAAGTAACACCAATATTAAGTTTTCTTATTCCATATTACGGAATGATTAATTTATCATTAATAAATGTAACTTGTATATGATTCCAAATCCCCTATATCATGAACAAGTTTATCATCATACTTCTTTTAAGCTCCCTATTTGCCTGTCAAAAAAGCTCCTACAAACTCGAAAAAACAGCAAGCATCGACTTTCCACAATACAGCAAGTCTTTCAGCATAATAGAAAGGCAGGAAAGTAATAAAACGGAAGATAAATTAACTACCTCGATAAGAAAGCATCTCATAAAGTCCAAGTGGATTTATGATAACGAAAACCCAGATCTCTATGTAAATATATCCTACGACCACCGTTACGAAAGTGTACATTTGAGCATCTTAGAAGCCAATGGTTTAAGATGTATTTGGCAAGGTAAAGTAATAGCACTCCCACTTAGCACTCAGGACTTTCAAATGGATCGTATAGTCTACACTGCTTTTGGTAAATAAGACGCTCATTGTCAAATAAATTTATGAAAGCTTAAAATGCTCAGGCTTATGTTAATATCAGGCAACATAAACATAATATTTCCATAATCTGCTTCCAGAAAATCGGGGCAAATATTACCCTAAATTTGCTTGCAAGCCATAAGCATTGGTTCCACCTTTCTCTTATAATTATGGAAAAAGAAGCAACTATCTCTGCTTTAATCAGAGATATTTACGAACAACATGCCCACGGGGTATATTTTGGGGAAGAGATCACTCAGCTAGAACACGCCATACAGTCCTACCAACTTGCAAAAGGAAAAAATGCCGACCTTGAACTATGCATAGGGGCGTTTTTGCATGATATCGGCCATCTTATATCTGAAGACCATGAAGAACTAGGCGGAATAAGTCATGAAACAGAAGGCTCTGTTTGGTTAGAAAAACATGGATTTCCTCCAAGAATACTAGCCGTGGTGAGTGAGCACGTAAACGCCAAAAGATATCTTTGTTACAAGTATCCTTCTTATTATAATAAGCTGTCTGAAGCCAGCAAAGCCACCTTGATTTTACAGGGTGGAGCCATGAAAAAAAAAGAAGCGGAGATGTTTGAAATGAATCCTTTTTTTGACGACATCATATTGGTACGAGTATGGGACGAACAAGCCAAAGAAACAGCCATAGAACATATTAACCCGGAAGATATTTACATTCAAATAGACCAATTATTCTTACAAAATGAAAGGGAAGTTACTTCTTCTAGCACTTCTTCTTAGCCACAAACATTGCTTTTCATACCCCGGCTATAACAAAATACGGACGGGCTAGCCTGATAAAAAAGCAAGCTCAAATCCCTTAGCCATGGCAATAAAGTAAATGCTGTTGCTCTAACTGCATGGCGGTCATTGCCCCGATACGCCTGCAAATGGTGAAATAGATTTTGGGCATCAAAACGAGAGAGCTTCAACGATACCAAAATTTTTAGGAGAGGTATATAAAAATCGGCATGAAATTGGTAAACCTATTAAACTAATAGTAAACAATACGCAAATTTCGAAGGAAAAAAAGCCGAATTAGCATAAGCTAGTTTGGCTTTGTTTATTGTTTCCTTGGCATATGTATTAGAAAATAGCAAAGCGATTAAATGCTTTGTTTTTCCATGGCCTCTGTTGGGTTCATCATATAGGTCAACACTGCTCCATCTTTTAGAATCTCTACCACTCTGAAACCATGATAAGCGGTACCCCAACTACCACCAATGTGCGAGTCGAAGATGAAAGGTAGGTCGTTATGCATTTTCACATCATCCAGTTTATGATCATGTCCATGAAATACTGCTCTTACGTTTGGATACTCTCTTAAAAGGACAAAAAAACCAGGGTTTTCAATGCCATTTTCCGTCCATTTAGCTTGTGGAATATGGATAAAAACAAATACACTTTTGCTCTTTTTAAATGCCTCAAACTGCTGTCTCAACCAGTCCAAATCTGGCGAAAGATAGGTACCATCAATGTCTGAGGTAGTGGCTAGAATAAATGCACTCTTATCTTGTTCAAAAGCCAAATTAACAGGCATATCCCAAACCATTTGCCAATCTTCATCTGAAACTTTATCATGATTTCCTTTGGTGACATAATACGGCATCTCTAGACCATCAAGTTTACTTTTAACCTGAGGCATTAAATGCGACTCGTCATGAATAAGGTCGCCATTTAAAACACAAAAATTGCAAGGCATTTGAGAATGAAACAGATTGGCCTTCTCTAAGAAAGTTTCTGTCATCTGCTCAAACTTTGTGTTTGGCTGTCCGTAATGAGCATCGGAAGCTACAATAAACCGTATTTTTACTTTAGCCTCTGAGCTTTTGATGAGCTCTTGTGCAGATAAAGATTTCAAACCACCTGCTCCTAAGAAGACAGTGGCCATAGATGCATTCATTAAAAAATCTCTTCTAGATGTTTTCATGTGTGTTGTAGATTGAATCTTAACAAAAATATTCAAATCATTCCATATTTCGGTGCAAAAAGATGTTAAGAATTTGCAGTTTTTAAAGAACCTCCATAAGGGGAAAACTAATTTTGAAATTCAATCTTTTAAAATATCATTCGGAAACTTACCATATGGACTTTATACCCGATTCAAATCAAGATTTTCTGATTGGAAGAGAGCGAAAAAATTCATCTATCATAACTGAGGTTTTTATTACTCCAACGCTAAAAATAACACCATATAGTATCAATTTTAAACCTTAATATTGCATCCAATTTTAGCATAAAAAAACAAGCAAAAAAACATGGGACTTCTAAATAAATTAATGGGTAATGCCAGCGAAACCTCCTCAGAAAAACTAAATGAGAAGTATGGCAAATTATTGGCAGAAACAGAAGTTATAGAACTTGGCTTCAAGCTCCTTCGAGACACCTTCATGTTTACCAACAAACGCCTTATCATTATAGAAATTCAAGGCCTCACTGGAAGTAAAGCAGAATACAGATCATTACCTTACAAAAGTATCACTAGGTTTTCTATCGAAACTCCAGGTACATTTGATTTAGATGCCGAACTTAAAATTTGGATTTCGAGTGAAAGCACACCTTCGGTGAGCAAGCGATTTAACAAAAACATTGATGTTTACGAAGTCCAAAAATACCTTGCGGGCAAAGTGATGTAGTATCCTTTTTTTAATTCAACTAAAACCTCCTTCAAATTCATCATTTGATAACAATGCCCTAACAGCAGATTTATCTTTGATTTCTTAATTGCTCCATGAATATAACGGAGCATTTAAGTAAAAATAAAGGTATGTTTTTACTGTGGGCCACTTTGGCCACATTTGGAGCTTACTTCTGTACTTATGCCTTCAGAAAGCCCTATACCACAGGGACTTTTGAGGGCATTTTCATAGGTCAGATAAGTTATAAGACGGTCATTATCACAGCCCAAGTCATTGGCTATATGCTCTCTAAATTTATCGGCATTAAAATCATATCTGAGCTTAATCCCAAAAACAGAATTTTGCTTATCCTAGCTCTTATTGGCATAGCCATGCTGTCATTGGTATTGTTTGCCACCGTAAAAGCTCCATATAATATTATTTTCATGTTCATGAACGGTCTACCATTAGGCATGGTTTGGGGCGTAATATTCAGCTTTTTAGAAGGTCGAAGGTTTACCGAGTTATTAGGAATGGCTCTTAGCATCAACATGATTATCACCTCTGGAATATTAAAGACGGTTTACTTGCAACTCCAAGGACACTATCACTTTTCAGACTTTCAAATGCCCATCATAATGGGTTGCGTTTTCTTTCCTTTCTTTCTGCTTTCGGTGTGGATGCTTTCTAAGCTCCCGGCACCCAGCGAGCAAGAAAAGCATCAAAAGATGCATAGAAAAGCCATGACCAAAGTGGAAAAACGGGCCATTTGGCAGAACTTAGCTCCAGGGCTTATGATGATCATTTTGAGCTATGCTCTCTTCACAACTTTAAGAGATTTTAGAGATAATTTTGCGGTAGAAATCTGGAAAACCATTGACCCAAATGCCAATACTAGCGTTTTTGCCACTACGGAATCCATTATTGGCGTTATTGTCATGGCCTTAATTGCACTTTTAGTACTTATAAAAAGTAACAAATTGGCTTACAAAGCCATCAACTGGTCTATGATACTTTCTATGACGGCATTACTTATTTCTACCCTGCTTTATAGGCAAGAACGCATATCTGCCTTTACATGGCTTATCATCCAAGGAATCAGCTTTTATTTACCTTACCTTTTAGTCCAAATAGCGTTTTTTGAAAGACTTATCCCTGTATTGAAAATCAAATCGAATGCTGGATATTTTGTTTACCTCTGCGACTCCATAGGTTATCTAGGAAGCGTATTACTCTTGTTCTACAAAGAGTTTTACGCATCTAAGATCAACTATGCTGAAATGCTAACCAACTTCAGTGAAGGTACAGCCACGGTTGGTTTGGTTTTGATAGCCGGGCAATTTCTATTCTTTACCTATTTCATAAATAGTCGCCAGAAAATATCAACGTTGGTACAGGTTCCTAATTGATGCCTCTGCATAACCAGCGGATGAAGTCATTCCCTTTCCCCCTATTCCTGTAATTATTCTGATGTGCCTGTCTACATCATGCACAAAAATATCATCTTCGTGCTGACCATAAAAACCAGCCCATCTTTCTGCAATACAGTCTTCTGGCAGGTCAATAATCCTGTGAGCTTCGGCCATAATTAAAGCATCTATTTCTGCTTTACTTTCTAAACCCAATTCCTCTATTCCATTGATTCCAGCATATTCGTGAGAGTCGCCTATAATAATGGAGCCATCGTCTGACTGTTTAAAAAGAATATGTATCCCTTGTTCTTTTAAAGCGATGTACTTCTCTGGCGTTTCTAATTTATCAAAAGCAGCACATTCTGTGAATGATTCATACCTTCTAATGGTCAAGCCCGTTAAAATGTTAGCCTTTAAATTAACATGATTTAATGGTTTAGTTTTAAGCATCTGAAGCTTACTTACTTGAATACTACTTTCCGCAAAAACCCCAGGATAAAGCGTTTCAAAAGAATACCCACAACATATTATGACCTGCTCCGACTCATAACTTTGACCACCTTCTGTCACCACCTCACAGCCGTTTAGTCTTTCTGTACATTCCACCGCCAGCTGATTAAACCTTACGTGCACCATGCCCGCCTCATTCAGATAATCGCTCAATCTATTCACCATCTGCCGTGGATCTACACTGAGCTCTTGAGGGTAAAACAAACCACATTTGATATAATCCTTTTTGATATCTGGAAAACGCTCCATCATACCTTTCTTAGAAAACATGATACACTCATATCCCCTATCCATGTGTAGCTCTCTGAGCTCTTCCAGAAGTTCCTGTTCTGTGGCATCAGAAGCTATATAAACACTTCCATTTTGTCTCACGGTAAAGTCAGCTTTTTCCTGCAATGTCATAAACTGAGCTAAACTTCGACGCCCATAAGCATGCCATTCAGACGATAAACCAGAGGGTACTACTTGACCAAAGTTTTGGGTACTGGAGCCCTCCTGCTTAGCATCCTTATCAAGTAAAAGAACATTTTTACCAAGCTTGGAAGCGTGATAGGCATGAAAAGTCCCCAGCACTCCAGCACCAATAATTATCAAGTCGTATTTCATATAATTTCTTATTAAAAAGTAATAAAATACCTTCTTTCTTTTTGAATATCCAGATTCAAAATCTTAGGTAAATCGGCCAAGTTGTTTAATAGTCCGTCGTTTTTATAAGCAACCAGCTGTTTATAATCATGGGAGCCATTGGTTACCGCTAGGCTTTTCCAAACTTTGGCATTATAGCCTTCTTCTAGATCTACCGGTGTATCTCCCACTTTCACCACTTTGGAAGCATCGGAAATATTTAGTAATTGTATGGCACGCTCTATCATAAACGGCTGCGGCCTGCCACCCTCCACCTCTGAAGGCGTAATGGAAATATCAATAGGTGTTAAGCCACCCACTTTCACAAAATCTTCATCAAGCCCATTTAACCAGCCCAATTTTTCCAGAATGATATTGGTTACTTTTCTGTAGAAACCAGTGGTTAAAGCTATTTTGATATTATTCTTTTTTAGAAGGTCAAAAACCTCTAAACAATGTTCTGTAGGTAAAATTTCAGATTCCATGTAGTGGTTTTCCAAAATCTCGCAAAAGGTGCTATACGACAAATCAACATAGTCTTGTAAATCTGATGGGTCTGTCAAAGTCTCAGACCACAGTAGCTGAAAAACCTCTCTTTTGGCGTAGCCTTGTAGCTCCAAAATTCTTGAAGAATTTACGTTTAACCCAGTAATTTCACAGGCTTCTGCAAAACATGTTTCTACCTCCCTTTTATCTCTAACGGTGGTTCCCGCCATATCAAACACTACCAAGTCTATGTCTATCATGAGCTTTATTGTTTCAACAATATTATCCAAGAATAACGAGACTAAAAGGACTTTGAAGGTTAACTAATTGTTAGGTTTTAATTTAATTTAAACTTCATTCGACCTTAACATTGACTTTATGTAAAAGTTCGACATTTGCTGCCGAAATCGTATTTTTACTTATAGTTTAACGAAGTGTAATCTTTAAAAACGGAGGAATAATCTTCCGTTTTTTTTATAAGGAAGATCTATTAGAAGCTAAAAATAAATGGATGGCTCATACAACCAAAAAAGCTCAGCAACAGTTTAGCCTTCATCAAACAATATTAAAAAATATCACAATGAAAATTATCCTAAATCTTCTAGCAACTGTTTATACGCTGAGTATACTCTCTTCGTGTGAGAAGAGTGACATCAAATTTGAAAGTGACTTTCAGAAAAGCCAAAAAGCATGGACAAGCTTCAAAAACACCTCTAATAATTCTTATCAATACACAGTAGTAGGAGGCTCTTGGGTAGGTTTCGGTTTAGAGACGAAACTGACCGTTAAAAATGGAATAGTAATTGAAAGGTATTATAAATACACGCCAGCTCCTGACTCAGAAGAGGCTGTAAAAGAATGGACTGAAGACCAAGGCAACTTAAACAGTCATGAAAACTCTGGTGCGGCTGCCGCCATCACACTGGATAAAGTGTACGAAAAAGCGGAGCAAGATTGGTTATTAAAAAGGAAAGATGCCAAAACATACTTTGAGGTCAATGAAGAAGGTCTTATCTCCTTGTCTGGCTATGTACCAAACAACTGTGCAGATGATTGTTTTATGGGTATAAGCATCTCTAAAATCATAAGGTTAAATTCTTCCTTTCTATAAGGAGCTAAAATGAGAAAGCCGTTCAAGCTCAAATTATTCCTTAAAAAATATTAATTTCAATGCTTAAACTCATTGAAATGAACAATAGACGAAATTTTATTAAAAACTTAGGTGCGGCTTCCCTAACTGCGGCCATTCCATTAAGTACCGTTTCCGCCAAAACAAGCGAACCAGACTTAGAAAATAGTGTAAAAGTCGGCCTTATAGGCGTAAACAGTATGGGCTGGGCTGATCTTAAATCATTTTTAAAAAATGCTGATACCGCTTGCATTGCTTTGTGCGATGTAGATGCGGTACTCCTGAAAAGAAGAGCCGACGAATTAGAAGCTCAAACGGGTTTAAGGCCTCAAACTTATAATGACCATAGAGCGTTTCTTAAAGCCTCAGGTCTAGAAGCCGTAATTATAGGTACGCCAGACCATTGGCATCACATCATGATGACCGACGCCTGTGCCGCAGGCAAAGATGTTTACGTAGAAAAACCCATTGCCAACAGCATTCACGAAGCTGACCTCATGGTAAAAGCAGCTAGGAAATATAAACGTGTGGTACAAGTTGGTCAGTGGCAGCGAAGCGACCCACACTGGCACTCGGCATTTGCCTACCTTGAGACAGGAGCTTTAGGAAAAATAAGACAAGTTAAAGCATGGGCAGATGTGAGCTACGGAAGAGGTTTTGATGTAGTGCCCGATAGTACTGCTCCAGAAGGCGTAGACTACGATAGATGGCTAGGCCCTGCACCAAAAAGACCTTTTAATAAAAATCGTTTTCATGGCTCTTTTCGCTATTTCTGGGATTATGCCGGAGGCTTAATGACAGATTGGGGAGTACATATGCTTGACATGGTTTTGGCGGGTATGAATGCCACCGCTCCAAAATCTGTGATGGCCATAGGCGGAAAATTAGCTTTCCCTAACGACGCCTCTGAAACGCCAGATACACTCACCACGGTCTATGACTTTGGAAACTTCAGTTTTATTTGGGAGCAATTTATGGCTATGGGAATATCTCCGTATTTAGAAGACATGGGAAAACCCGGTGTGGCGTTTATTGGAGAGAATGGAATTTTAGCTATCAATAGAGATACTTGGAAAGTTATACCGCTAGAAGAGAATGGTAAGTATATGACGGAGGCCATACCCCCACAGAAAAGCCGTAGTAATGGATTAGATGCACACACCAAAAACTTTCTGGAATGTATTAAATCTAGAAAAGACCCGAACTGTACCATAGAAATGGGGAGAAATGCCGCTTTGGTAGCTCATCTGGGTAATATAGCTTACAGAACAGGCAAAAAGCTTGAATGGAATGACGACAAGAGTATGATCAGAAATGAAACAGCAGCCAATAAGTACTTAAAACCAACTTATAGAAGCCCATGGCAGCTGTGGGAAGGATAAGTTTATGTCGCAATGAACCAGTCACTTACGTGGGTGACTGGTTTTCTTATGCTTTAAACTTCCATGAACTGGTAACTGCTTATAAGCCCATTTAACAAGCTTCCATAAAATTATTTCACAAAAGTGAACGAACATTCACTTTTGTGGGTTTATTAGAAAGATGACGTCTCTAGAAGAGTTTTAGCATCTGATTTATTCTTAAAATAAAAAGACAAAAGCAAAAGATTAAAATGGCCAAGCTTCAGAAAAGCATTGACAAACGCACCGCCCTATTAAAGTCCACACTTGGACTTATAAATGATGGCGGAGTGCAAGAAGCGTGCATGTCTAAAGTGGCCAAACTTGCAAACGTTTCACCTGCTACTATTTATCTGTATTTTGAAAACAAGCAAGACCTTGTTAACCAGTTATATCTGGAAACAAGAGACTTCTTCAGTAAAAATGCATTTAAAGGTTTTGATGAAAATCAGCCTGTAAAGAAGAGTTTCGAGCTTATTTGGCATAATATTGCTGAATTTAGAATGAAATTCTATGAAGAGGCCTCATTTCTAGCCCAATGTGATAATACACCAATAGTGAATGAAAACAGATGCAAAAAAGAACTTCATCATCTTAAACCTTTGATAGATTTATGGGAAAGAGGACAGAAAGAGGGTATTATAAAGGAGATTTCTCCTTACCTACTTTATGCCTACACCATTTATCCCATGTCTTTTATTTTTACAAGAGAAAATCCTAGACCTGAACCTCAAATACTAGAGGAAGCTTTTAGTGCTTCTTGGGACGCCATTAAACTTTAGAAATATTTTTTTCATTAAAAAAAGAATGAACATTCATTAATTATGGAATTGTTAGAGAAATTGAACTGGCGTTATGCCACTAAAGCTATGAACGGAGAAAAGGTAGCTCAAGAAAAAATTGACAAGATTTTAAAAGCTATATCTTTAGCCCCTACCTCTAGCGGCTTACAACCTTTTGAGGTTATCGTAGTGACAAACCAGGAGATAAAGGAAAAAATCAAACCCATCGCATGGAATCAGTCTGTCATTACCGACTGTTCACACTTATTGGTTTTCGCAGCTTGGGACACCTATACTGCAGATCGTATCAATAAAGTTTTTGATCATACCAACGATGTAAGAGGATTCACAAATGAGGGGTGGGAAAACTATAGACAAATGCTGCTTGGGTCCTATCCTCAAAAAGATGCGGAAGTAAACTTCCAGCATGCGGCCAGACAAGCATACATTGCTTTTTCTCAGGCTATTGCTGCAGCGGCATTTGAAGGTGTAGACAGTACTCCAATGGAAGGTTTCGACTCCGCTGCTCTTGACGAAATTTTAGGCCTAAAAGAAAAAGGTCTAAGAAGTTGTGTCGTATTACCATTAGGTATAAGAGATGCAGAGAAAGACTGGTTGGTTAATTTGCCAAAGGTTAGAAAAAGCATGGACGAGCTAGTGACTGTAGTCGCATAAGTCACTTCTTCATTTGAATTGACTTTACACTTCAATACAAAAAATCAACAAACCCCTTTTTTAAATTGGACCAGCGTTCGTTTCACGAACGCTGGTTTCTTTTTTAAACACTTTTTTAAAGAAAAATAATTAAGTGTTATTTCTAGCGTTAGCATATCAATAAGCACAATAGTAACATGAAAATTTCCATCGTTATTTTATTTTCTATTATAGTATCGGCATGCCAAAACGCTGAAAAGTCCAAAAGCACTACAAGAGAATACTGTTACAGACAAGAATACCCATTTCCTGATAATCCAGAGAAGAAGGATGTGCAAGAACTCCGTTTTACAGAAAATGCTCAAGGCCAAATAACGGGTGAATTTAATTGGCTACCAGCAGAAAAAGACCAAAGGAAAGGAAGTATTATGGGTCGTAAGAAAAGTACCACTATTAAAGGAAGATATGCCTATATTCAAGAAGGTCTAGAAAGTGTGGTTGACCTCACAATAAGCCTTAAAGACAATAAAGCCATAATTTCTGGCGGAGAACCAAACCTAGGTCTTGAAACAATCATCCCTAAAATAGACTGCCAAAACTGGTGAGAAGGCGTAAAAAAAGAACCCCAAATCATAGATTTGAGGTCTTTTACTTTTTATGGTTACATCGTTCTTTTATAATTCTCCTTTTTTTAGCTGATTCACAGCATAGTTAGCCGCACGTGCCGTAAGAGCCATATAGGTCAATGATGGATTCTGTGTAGAATTTGACGTCATACAAGCTCCGTCCGTTACAAATACGTTTTTGCAGTGATGCAGTTGGTTCCATTTATTGAGTAAGGAATTTTTCGGGTCATTACCCATCACTACACCACCCATTTCATGAATATCTAGGCCAGGATTCCAAGTACTTTTCCTATGAGCCTTTATATTTTGAAAGCCGGCTACAGTCATCATTTCTGTCATTTGCTCTTCATAATCTTGGGCCATCTTTCTATCGTTATCATCCATGGTTACATTTAACCTTACCAAAGGCACGCCCCAAGCATCCGTCTGGCTCTCGTCCAATCTCATAAAATTGGTAATTTTCGGTATAGTCTCACCCATAAAATGAGAGCCAATCCTCCAGTTTCCGTATTCCTTTTTAGTCAGGTTATGCTTTAAATCCATACCTATTCCCGTGCTATCTGTCAAAGGAGATCTATTAGCAGAAAAACCAGCCGCATAGCCACGCAAGAAGTTAGTTTCCTGCTCCTTTACATTCCTAAACCTTGGAATATAGCTTCCATTAGGTCTAATACCCGCCGTTTTACTATCCAGCATTCCGTCATACTCCGCAGACATCCCCGTAATAAAACTATGGAAATGAATGTATTTACCCATCTGCTCATTATCATTTCCAAGACCATTAGGGAAACGATTAGATTTAGAATTCAACAGGATAAGGTTCGTGTTAATGGTAGAAGCATTCACAAATATCACTTTGGCATAAAACTTCTTCTCTTTTTTCGTATTGGTATCTATCACATTTACACCAGATGCTTTCCCTGTTTTCTCATCATATATAATAGAATGCACCACAGAATCTGGTCTCATGGTAAGGTTTCCTGACTTAGCAGCCCAAGGAAGCGTAGAAGCATTACTACTAAAATACCCTCCATATGGACAGCCACGTTGGCATAAATCTCTATGCTGACACTGGGCACGTCCTTGCTCATAATGAATAGGCTGCGGGTCAGTTAAATGTGCACACCTTCCAATAATTACCGGTCTTTTACCCTGATAATGCTCTTTCATTTTTTGCGTAAAATGCTTTTCTACGCAGGTCTGTTCATGCGGCTTTAAAAACTCTCCGTCTGGCAGAGATTCCAAACCATCTTTATTCCCACTAATTCCCGCAAATATCTCCACATGGCTATACCAAGGAGCTATATCGTCGTATCCAATAGGCCAGTGCACATCAAAACCATCTCTTTCTGGTCCTTTAAAATCATATTTACTCCACCGCTGTGTTCCTCGAGCCCAAAGTAAAGACTTCCCTCCTACTTGATACCCTCTTATCCAGTCAAAAGGCTTCTCTTGTATATATGGATGCTCTTTATCTTTTACAACAAAATGAGCCGCATCTTCATTAAATATATAGCACTTGCTAGCTATTGGATTTTCATCTTTCAGTTTCTTAGAAATTTGCCCCAGATGGTCAAACTCCCACGGTTCCATCATGGTCGTAGGGTAGTCCACAATATGTTTAACATCTTTTCCTCGCTCTAAAACCAAAGTTTTAAGACCATGATCACAAAATTCCTTGGCTGCCCAACCGCCACTAATACCCGAGCCAATCACGATGACATCAAAAGTATTCTTCTTAATGGCTTTATTATTTATATAAGTCATTTTAAAAATTCAAGTTTTAAGCAATAGCTAAAAGCTAATGCTTTTTAAGAAAATCAAACAGGTACACAGCCATGAAAAAAAGCTGGAGCCATTTCGTAATCTCTATAGTTTTTTAAATAGTACTCCGATGTAGTATAAGACTTCACGGTTAATTTTTTAACAAAAGCGAAAAACCTTTTGTCAGCGGTTTCTGAGCTATTTTCTAAACCTCCAAACACGTCAGTCCTTTGTGACAAATCAAGCTCCGAAAACACTTTACCGAACTTCTGTTCAGCCTTCTTATTAAGTTTTTCTAAACCTGCGGTAAACATCTTTTTAACCTCTGGCACATAACAGTCATTCACCATTCTTTCAATATATAAGTTGGCACCAATTTCCTTGGCTCCGGGTGTAGCAGACTCAGGAATAATACACTCCACCAACGAAGAAAGAAGCACTTCGTTATCACAAGCCAATGAACGAAAATCTTCCTTTTTCCAGGCGAATGCCCAAGACGGAAGAGCCACCATAGCTCCTAAGCCCATACCGAGCTTCTGAATAGCCTTTCTACGTTCCATAATTAATATTTTTTATTAGCCTTCTCAAAATTATTGAATAAATTATAAAATTCAAGTTCGCCATTGCTGTAAAGCCGCTATAAGGTTGTATTAAAAGGCGAAACCCTATTCTTTATCTATTTTAATATAACAGTAACACGAAAAAACAATCAATAAATTACCTAAAAAGGTATTTTTGCCATTCTATACTAAAAGCATGAAATGAAAATCAAAAGTCTCTATATACTCTTATTTTTTATCCACCACTGCGGTTTTGCTCAAGAAAAACCAGCTGTCCTTTTAGTTTCATTTGATGGCTTTAGACATGATTATGTAGAGCGTTTTGACGCAAAAAACTTCAAAGCGTTTATATCCAAAGGGGCAGCAGCCGAAAGCCTCACTCCGAGTTTCCCGAGCAAAACCTTTCCAAACCACTATAGTATTATCACGGGTTTATATCCTGGAAATCATGGCTTGGTGGCCAACACTTTTTATGACCCCACAAGGCAGGAACTATATAAAATTTCAAATAGAAAGCTGGTAGAAGACCCTTACTATTACGGCGGAACGCCACTTTGGCAATTGACCCAGAAAAACGGATTTAAAGCAGCTTCTTTTTTTTGGGTGGGCTCAGAAAGTCCTATTCAAGGAAGTTTCCCTGATTATTACTACATCTATGATGGAAGTGTGAGTAATGAAGCCCGAGTAGACCAAGTGGTAAAATGGTTTCAACTTCCAGAAAAAGATAGACCCAGATTTACTTCACTCTATTTTTCTCTAGTAGACAGTCAAGGCCATACCACAGGACCAAACTCTGAAGAATTAGAACAGAGCGTGCTAGATGCTGACAAAATTTTAGGTTACCTCATGCAGGAAATGAAAAATGTTAAAATTCCAGTAAACATTATCATAGTGTCTGACCATGGCATGAAAGAGGTGAATACCAATAATAGTATTGATTTCAATCAAATAGTAGATAGATTACCACCTGATGCGACCGTGGTTTCCGATAAAATTATCTCCATGGTTTTCTTGCAAAAAAAAGACCTTGACCTTACCTATGATCTACTAAAAGGTCTTCAAAATAATTTCAGAGTCTATAAAAAAGGTAAAATGCCGAGGAAGTGGCATTACAATAAAAATAGCCGTATTGGAGATATTGTTTTAGTCGCTAATCCTGGATTTGCTTTTAGAACCCAAGAAGTTCCGAGAAAAGTAACTGGAGAACATGGTTACGACCCTTACACTACCCCAGAAATGCAGGGAATTCTTTACGCCCAAGGGCCAAATATTCAAGTTGGACTTAAAACCGGCCCAATTAGTAATATCCACATTTATCCCTTGGTCACTAAAATACTAGGATTCAAAAATCCATCGATTGATGGTAAGTATAGAAAAATAAAAGATTTCTATAAAAAATAACAATCGCCACTTCTATCTAAAGAAAAACTTTAACTTAAAAAAATAAGACTCAACCCTCTACTAAAGAGAAATTTAACAGAATATAATTAAACACTCCTACTATAGGAAAGTCTAACGTGCACGCTGGAATAAAGATCCATCAGGCAACATTCCCCCGTAAATACGAGTATATACTTACAATAAATCAAATTATTCGCTATGGCCTAAACTTCGACTCAATTAACTATTAAATAACCAATGAGAAAGTTTATTATAACCACGCTATTAGTAAGTTTACTATTTAGTGCATGGTCTTGTAAGGACAATGAATTAGTAACTCCAAGTACAGTTGTGAGCGTAACAGACGTCACAAACACTGGTACTACGAACGTTAATAATCTAACCAATAACTGGATTTATTCAGTGATGCAAGATGCCTACTATTGGACAGCAGAATTACCTGTTTTGTCAAAACTGGATCTGACCAGTTCACCCTTTGATTTCTTTGAGACTTTAATATATAATAGAGCGGTAAATGATAGGTTTTCTTCACTTACAGACGATTATGAAGCCCTTCAAAATGATTTCAATGGAGTTAGCAAAATTTTTGGGATAAGATATTCTCTGGCCTATTTAGATAATACACAAACCTCCCTAGGACTTTTTCTGAGTCAAATTTCTAAGGGTAGTGCTGCAGAAAGTGCTGGCATGCTGAGAGGTGATGTTATTATATCCATTGACAATCAAGCCATCACAGAAGCAAATTTCTCTTCCTTATTCAATTCTAGCGACACCCATAGTTTTGGACTGGGTAAGCTTGAAAATAGTACGTGGACAACAACCAAATCTATAAGTGTAACCCGTATTGTAACAGAAGAAAACCCTGTGGCACTCTCAAAAATCATTGAACTACCCGTATCAGGCAAGAAACTAGGATACTTAGTTTACACACAGTTTATACCTGGTACTTCTGATGCCTATGACAATGAATTGAGGTCTATTTTTGCAAACTTTAAAACCAATCAAGTCAGCGAGTTGGTACTAGATTTAAGGTTTAATGGAGGAGGATACATTAGCTCCGCAGAAGTGTTATCCTCTTTGATTGGGAAAAACACAAATAGTACAAATGTATTTTATAAGGAAAAATGGAATGCTTCCTACGAAAACTATTTGAGTGCAAGATATGGCACAAGCTATTTTGACCACAATTTCCTGAGTGAAGCCAACAATATTGGCAATCAGATTTCTAGAGTTTTCGTTTTAACCTCAAACAGCACCGCCTCTGCTAGTGAACTCGTAATTAACGGATTAAAACCTTACATGGAGGTTATTACTGTAGGAGAAAACACTTATGGAAAAAACCTTTTTGGCACTTTAGTGAATGATGACGTAAACAACAGCAATTATGGAATTTATGTTATGTTGGGCGAAACTGCCAACGCATTAGGACAATCTGACTACGGTACCGTAGATGGCATTGCACCCACGTATTTAGCAAAAGACGAGGTCATTCCATACTTACCTTTTGGTGATTTCAACGAAACCCTTTTTAGCCAGGTTCTAAATGTATTGGGCGAAAACACCACTGTGGCAAGTGCAAGAGTAAAAAACAAAACCACAATACAAAGAAAGAGCAATTTCGTAATGAAAGAAGCGACGGAATTGCCTATGGGCAAAATGATAAAAAACCTGCCTAACTAATCAAACAAGTATTTATTTTCTCTACCTATAACGGTCTTGCCTTCACACTGAAGTCAGGACCTCCTTTTTTTAGGACTTAGCTTTCCCTACTAAAAATCTTTTTATCTGCATAAAAAGTACCAAAAGGTATCAAAGAAGCCAATAAAGCCCAAAAAGTAATTTTCAGATTCCATTTTTTAGTATAAGCTACCCACAGCACCAACGCCACATAAAGCATGAATAATAAACCATGAGCCATACCGATAAAGTAATTGGGTTTGGGCAAATGATAAACATATTTCAAAGGCATAGTGATGCCAAAAAGAAGATAGGAACACCCTTCCATAAATCCAATAATTCTCAGCCAGCCCAGAGCCGAATTTGTCAATGCCATCATACGTTTTTATTTCTAGATATAGAATCATAAATTTCAGTTAAAAGGTTCAATGGCACTTGAATTTAGTAGCTTTGTCAATCCTAGTAGACCCGAAATAATTTTGACTATGATGGCATGGCAGTTCAAAAAATAGATATTGAAACGTTTTTAGAAAAGGCCAAAACACGCCCTATTTTGGATGTGAGAAGCCCTTCGGAATATACTCACGCTCATATTCCCGGAGCACTTAGTTTGCCGCTTTTTTCGGACGAACAGCGGAAAATAGTGGGCACAGCCTATAAGCAAGAAAGTAGAGAAAAAGCCATAAAAATTGGTCTCGATTATTTTGGACCACAAATGCGAACCATGGTAGAGGATGTAGAAGCACTTGACCAAAAAGAAGTCCTTTTGCATTGCTGGCGTGGAGGCATGCGAAGCGGAGCTGTGGCGTGGCTCCTAGACTTATATGGATTTAAGGTTTACAGTTTAGAAGGAGGTTATAAAGCCTATAGAAATTGGATTATTAACCATTTCGAAAAAACTTATCCTTTCAAAATTATAGGTGGCTACACGGGTAGTGCCAAAACCCTCTTACTTCATCATTTAAAAGAAGATGATCATGGCGTGGTAGACCTAGAAGGCTTAGCAAACCATAGAGGTTCTTCACTAGGGGGTATAGGACAAACGCCACAACCTAGCCAAGAAATGTTCGAAAACAAACTTGGAATGGTACTTTCTAAATTAACTGGTGCTGAAATGATTTTTATTGAAGACGAAAGTCAGCGGATAGGAAACATTCATTTACCACTGCCACTCTGGAACCAAATGAAAGGGAGTACCGTCTATTTCTTAAAGGTTCCTTTTGAAGAAAGGCTCAATTATCTAACCCCAGAATATGGTCAACTTCCTAAAGATGAGCTTAAAGAAGCTATTCTCAGGATTCAAAAAAGACTAGGCGGGTTAGAAACAAAAAATGCCATTGAATATCTCGATAATAATAACATAAAAGAATGCTTTAGAATACTCCTGAAGTATTATGACAGATGGTATTTAAAGGGCTCCAAAAACAAGAAATCTATTATTGAAATTGAAGCCGAAAATATCAACATTAAAACGAATCAAAACCTACTGATCCAAGAAATATGGAAGAAGAAATAAAACTCACACAATACTCTCATGGTGCCGGATGCGGCTGTAAAATATCTCCTGCAGTGCTAGATGTTATTTTAAAGGGCAATATCTCCATGCCAGATAATGATAAACTATTAGTAGGAAACCATAGCCGAGACGATGCAGCCGTTCTAGATTTAGGTAACGGCACTGCCCTTATCTCCACCACAGATTTTTTCATGCCGATAGTGGATGACCCCTATAATTTCGGCCGAATAGCTTCTGCCAACGCCATATCCGACGTTTATGCCATGGGTGGCAAACCGGTTTTGGCCATTGCTATTTTGGGCTGGCCCATCAATAAGCTTTCACCAGAAGTGGCTCAAAGAGTGATAGACGGCAGCAGAAGTATCTGTAAAGAAGCAGGTATTTCTCTTGGAGGTGGTCATAGTATAGATTCTCCAGAGCCTATTTTCGGACTGGCAGTAAACGGCATTGTAGAAGTTAAAAATATCAAACAGAACAACAAAGCACAAGCTGGTGATTTGCTTTTTTTAACCAAACCTATTGGTGTTGGTATATTAACTACAGCAGAGAAAAAAGCAATTCTGAAACCAGAGCATAAGAGTTTGGCGGCCAATCAAATGATGCAGCTGAATAAAATAGGCGAAGTTTTAGGCCAAATGGATTCCGTTTCCGCCATTACCGATGTCACTGGTTTCGGTCTTCTAGGGCATCTTACAGAAATGGCAGAGGGTAGCGGATTAAGTGCTGTGGTGACATTTGACAAAGTGCCGCTCATAACTCCAGAAATCATAGACTATATTAACGAAGGTGCAGTACCTGGCGGTACCAATAGAAATTGGGATAGTTATGGCTCCAAAATAGGACCTATTAGCCCACTACAAAAAGCCATCTTGGCAGACCCACAAACCAGCGGTGGACTCTTGGTGGCCGTTAATAAAGAATCTGTAGCCGATTTTCAAAAAGTTCTAAAAGCCAATGGACTAGAGAAGTTTACGGAGTCTATCGGATATTTGAAGGAACAAGGAGACATTATCATAGAAATTATCTAAACAAAAAAAGCGGCCTAAGCCGCTTTTTTTACTTCAAGACTAGAAGGGATTACCATTTGGCAACTTCCTCATTTATCTCGTCTTTCGTTTTTCCAAGTTTCACTTCTAGTCTACCTAAAAGTTCATCTTCTTTTCCTTCTTCGTAAGTTAAGTCGTCGTCTGTGAGTTCGCCGTACTGTTGTTTCAACTTACCTTTAACTACGTTCCAGTTTCCTCTGACCTTATTTTTAAAGCTATCCATTTTGTTTGTGTTTTGTTTTTAAAATAAACCTGTCACAAGCAATATTTAAAACCAGATTCCTCAAAAAACACAAATAACATAAACCACTAATAAACAGGCAATTAAACCTAAACCGTAGCGTTGTCTTTAAAGAAAACTGTAGAATTACAGGGTCAATAATCCATATCCTGTATAAGTTATTCCCAACCTCCACCTAATGCTCTGTAAAGATTCACTATGGACTGTAGCTGTTCCAATTTATCGTTGACGCCGTTTAACTGAGAAGCTATCAGTGCCTGCTCAGAATTTAGTACATCTGTATAGTTGGTATTAGAACTATAAACTAACAGCTCTTTGGTATATTCTACAGCCTTGGTTAAAGACACTATCTCTTTACTTCTTATTTGTTCTCTTTCCACCGCGGTCTGGTAGGCAAATAAAGCATTAGAAACCTCTTGTCCTGCTCCAAGAAGCGATTGCTGGAAACCATACATGGCCACATTTTGGTCTGCTTCCGCAATAGCCAATCTGGCTTCGTTTCTTCCTTTACTAATAATAGGTTGCGTCAAACCACCCACGATGCTGTAAAAGATTGATTTACTGAAAAAATCTTTCAACTCAAAACTATTGAAACCACCGCTGGCAGTAATGGTTAAAGAAGGGTAAAAATAAGTTTTAGCCACATTTATATTTTCAAAAGACGCCATTAAAGCATATTCTGCCTGCTGTACATCTGGTCTGTTCTGAAGCAGCTCAGCCGGCACTCCAGTTTCAAGCTCCTTATAAGCTTCCTGAATGTCTAAACTTGACCTGTTTATTGACCCGGAAGGCATACCCATTAAAAAACTTAGTGTATTTTCTGTTTCTCTTATCCCTTTTTTGATATTTGGAATTAAAACCTCTGCCGAATAAAGGTTGGCTTCCGCCTGCATAACCTCTGCTTCCGTCACATAACTAGATTCCTTTAAGGCTTTCATAGATTCCACACTCTCCGTTCTGTTTTGCACGGTTCGCTCGGTCACCGTTAGCTGCTTATCTAAAGCCAATAAACCATAATATGCATTGGCGATATTTGCAATCAATTCTGTTTGAATCGCTCGTTTAGTGGCATCTTCTTTCATCAAATTAGCATAAGCAGCTTTCTTAGCACTCTTTAGCTTACCCCAAATATCTGCTTCCCAACTTGTGTTTAATTGAAGGGTGTTGGTATGTGTTGCCAATCTGATTGACCCTGCAGGAAAGTTAACCGCCCGAGAAGAAAGCTTATTTTCAGTTCTATTTAAACCCGCACTTACGCTTGGAAAAAACGCCAATTCACTTTCTCTAAAAGTAGCCTGAACGGCAGCGATTCTTTCTACCGCAATTTTTAAATTCAGGTTTTCTGCTAAACCAGTAACTATCAAATCTTGTAAGATGGGGTCAACAAAAAGCTGCTCCCACTTTAAGACAGCCATGCTGGTGGTATCTGTAGTTGCAACGCCTCTATAAAGGTCTTCTGTATTTACATGAGGCTGCTGATAAATACTTGGTTTTACACAAGCACTTAACAGAAATACGCCAAATGTCAATATCGATATACTTAATTTCAATTTCATTTTTAATGATTTTTAGTTTTCCGGATGTGGTTTTGAAGACACCTTCTCTTGTAAGGTTTGGAAAACGATAAACAATATTGGGATAACCAAAACTCCAAAAATGGTTCCGATAAGCATTCCACCTACCGCTCCCGTACCAATAGAGTTATTACCTGCAGCACCTACTCCACTTGATAGCATCAATGGCAATAGGCCAAATATAAAAGCGAAGGAAGTCATTAAGATAGGTCTCAGTCTAGCTTCGGCAGCACTGACAGCCGCATCTACAATACTAAAGCCTTTTCTTCTTCTTTCTGCCGCATATTCCACGATCAGAATAGCGTTTTTGGCCAATAGACCAATAAGCATAATGACCGTAATCTGCGTATAAATATTATTGTCAATGCTAAATATTTTGTCAAATATAAAAACACCCGCAAGACCGATTGGTAAAGAAAACAACACCGCCAACGGTAATATATAACTCTCATACTGCCCGCAAAGCAAGAAATAAACAAATACGATACACAGAAGGAATATATATATAGTTTGGTTTCCTCCTGAACTTTCTTCTTTAGAAAGACCCGAAAATTCAAAACTATAACCATCTGGCAAAGATTTAGCAGCCTCCTCCTGAATAGCCACTAAAGCATCTCCAGAACTAAAGCCTGGATTTGGTGTACCTGTAATACCTATAGACGTAAAGAGGTTGAATCTGGAAATAGCCTGCGGTCCGTAAACTTTCTCAAGTGTGATAAACTCAGATACAGGCGACATTTCCCCTGCCGAGTTTCTTACATAAATAGCATTCAAACTTTTAAGGTCTGCCCTGTCCATGGCTTCTGCCTGATAAAGCACACGGTATTGTTTTCCGAATTTATTAAAATTGGAGGCATAAACCCCGCCATAATACCCTTGGAGCACACTAAGCACATCAGACACGGAGAGTTTAGATTGCTTAATTTTAGCTACGTTCAAATCTATTTGATACTGTGGGAAGTTTGGATTAAATGACGTTCTGGCAAACAGAATCTCAGGCCTTGCATTTAACCCCTCTAAAAACTGCTCACTAACCGTATTAAAATCTATCAAATTTCCCCCTGACAAGTCTTGGAGCTGAAATTCAAAACCTGATGTAGTTCCGAAACCTTGAATGGTTGGGGGAGCAAAAAACAAGATCTTTGCATTTTTAATGCTCGATGTTTTCTGGAAAAGTTCAGTGATAACTTCTTGCACCGTTCTATCTCGGTCATCCCAAAGTTTTAGTCTAGAAATAACCATCCCATAAGAGCTACCCGTACCACTAATGATAGAACGCCCGCCTATTTTCAGTGTAAAGTCTACCTCGGGAATAGTATGCACAATACTATCAATCTCCGCCAAAACTTCCTCTGTTCTTTCTTTTGAGGCCCCTACTGGCAAAGAAACATCTGAGAATATGGTTCCTAAATCTTCGTTAGGTACAAAACCTTTAGGTGTGGTTTCCATTCCCCATACTAAAATGGCGACAAAAACAGCGATAATAGCTCCCGCAATCCATTTGGCTTTAGCCATAAAGGAGATCATGCTTTTATAGCGAGACGTCATTCTATTAAATGAGGTATTGAAGGCTAAACTAAAACGCGTTAAAAAAGTCGTTTTTTTGTTTTTATCATGCGGTTTAAGCAAAATGGCACATAAGGCAGGACTTAAAGTCAATGCGTTTATAGCAGAAAGTAAAATGGCAATGGCGAGCGTTAAACCAAACTGCTTATAAAACACACCCGATGAACCTTGAATAAAACTAACCGGAATAAATACCGCCGCCATTACCAAAGTAATGGAAATAATGGCTCCAGATATTTCGTCCATCGCGTCTATACTGGCTTTTCGGGCAGACGTGTAACCACTATCCAGTTTGGCGTGGACCGCTTCCACCACCACAATGGCATCATCTACCACAATACCAATGGCCAATACTAAGGCAAAAAGGGTTAGAAGATTGATACTAAAACCAAACAGATTTAAAAAGAAGAATGTACCAATAATTGCCACTGGCACACTAATAGCCGGAATAAGCGTTGACCTAAAATCTTGAAGGAAAATAAAAACAACTAAAAACACCAATACAAAAGCCTCTAAAAGCGTATGAAAAACATTTTCAATAGAAGCCTCTAAGAAGTCATTGGCATTAAGAATGGTGATATAACTCATTCCTTTAGGGAAAGACTTCGATGCCTTCTCCAATTCACCCAAAGCTCCTTCTATTACTTCCTGAGCATTAGAACCAGCAGTTTGACTAACGGCCACACCCAAGGCGTATTTACCATTCATTCTCACAGAACTGGTATAACTTAATGCTCCCAATTCTATTCTGGCCACATCTTTTAATCTTAGTAGCTGTCCATCATCACCTGTTCTAATAATAATATTACTAAACTCCTCTTCATTTTTTAACCTCCCTTTATACTTCAAAGTATATTGAAAACTCTGATCGCCTTCTTCACCCAATTGTCCAGGAGCCGCTTCTAGGTTTTGCTCTGCCAAAGCCGCATTAATATCAGACGGCACTAAACCATAACTTGCCATAATAGTTGGCTTAAGCCAAATTCTCATGGAGTAGTCCATCAAACCGAAAGGCGATGCATCTCCCACTCCGGCAACCCTTTTTATCTTGGGAATAAGGTTAATATTGGCATAGTTCTGTAAGAAAGTCTGGTCAAAAGTGGAACTATCACTATAAATAGCAAAAATCACTAAGTTACTCGATTGTCTTTTTGTGGTTTGAACTCCTGCTTTAACAACTTCTTGAGGCAACAAGCTGGTGGCCCTAGAAACTCTATTTTGAACGTTTACTGCTGCTAAATCAGGATTAGTACCCAATTTAAAATAAACCGTAATAGTAGCAGAACCATCATTACCTGCAGAAGAAGTAATGTAGGTCATATCTTCCACTCCATTTATTTGTTCTTCTAATGGAATTATTACATTATTAAGTACCACATCTGCATTGGCACCTTGATAAGAAGTAGAAACCACTACGGTAGGCGGGGCAATTTCTGGATATTGAGATACAGGAATAGCATAAATCCCTAGCAAACCCAGAATGACTATAATTATGGAAATAACCGTAGAGAGTACGGGTTTCTCAATAAATTGTTTAAACATGTTTTAATGTTTTATAGGTAAATGAATCTAGCCTAAAAGGCTGATTATAAATCTTTGTATATTTCTGAGGCGTTTGCTAGCTCTGGCTTAATTTCCATGTCGTCCTTTAAGAACTGGACACCATCTAGAACAACCTTATCTCCTTCTGAAAGACCATTTTCTACAATGTAAAACTGTCCTGAAGATGCCTCTTGTACTTCAATAAATACGCTTCTCAAGATGCCTTCATTTTCCACATAGATAAACTTTTTACCTTGTAAGTCGGTAACCGCTTTTTGTGGTATCAAGAACACGTTTTCCAGCGTTTGTGGAAGAACCAGATTGGCACTGCCACCACTTCTTAATAGAGACTCTTTATTAGGAAACTTCGCTCTTATTCTTACTGTACCTGTTTGAGCGTCAATCAAACCAAAAATAGATTCTATTCTACCTTTAGCTGGGTATTCATGACCGTCAGATAGCATAAGTTTTACATCTGGCAAGCTTTTTAATTGTTCTTTTACAGACGAGCCCTCTCGCTCTCTTAAGAATCCCAGAAGAGCTTTTTCTGTTACTGAGAAATAGGCTACAATACTAGAAATGTTAGAAACCGTAGTAAGTGGTTGAGGTGTACTTCCACTGACTAAACTACCAGCTTTAAAAGACAAACCGCCAATAACACCACTCACTGGACTAGTAATACGTGTATAGGCTAAATTTACTTGTGCATTGATAAGTTCAGCCTCCTTCTGAGCCAGAAGAGCTTCACTGCTTTTAAGATTTAGCTCAGCTTCTTGAAGTTCGTAAGAACTCACAATTTTCTTATCTACTAAAGACTTAACTTTCTCAATTTTCAATTTAGCGGATTCTACACCAGCCTCGGCTGATTTTATAGCCGCTTTAGAGGTTCTTACCAGTTGCTCGTATTGTGGAGCAGTAATGGTAAACAGCAATTGTCCCTTTTTTACAAAGGCCCCTTCGTCAACAAATATCTTTTCTACAAAACCGTCAATTTTGGAATGTATGTTAACATTCTCTATTCCTTCTAGTGTAGCTGGGAACTCCAAACTTACCGTAGTGGACATTTTTTGAAGTGCCAATACTGGATAACTTTTAACGGGCGGCTTTGAGCCAGCCTCTTGTGAAGTTTCTGTCTTGCAGGATGTTAAGAAACCGATACAAGTAATAAGTAAAATAGCTTTTAATTTTAAAAACATGATAGATTGAGATAGTTTCTAAGCTTAGAATAAATCCGAGCCGAATTGTATTAAAATGGTTATAAGAAACAGTTTGCTTATTTGATGTTGCAAAATTGCAGTTTATTAAGATTTAAAAAGTATTCAATTCATTCTATTTCTTATTAAAATCAAACATTTCAAACATTAGTTTAAATTTCTAAAAGCCTTAGGCGTCAGCTCCACATGTTTTTTAAAAAACATATTAAAATTGGAAGGATGCTCGAAGCCCAAGGCATAAGCAATTTCCGAAACTGAATTATTGGTATGTTTTAGAAGTGCTTTTGCTTCGCCAGCTACTCTTGATGAGATTATTTCCGTGGTACTTTTCCCAGTGGTTTCGTTAACTGCTCGGTTCAAATGATTGACATGAATAGAGAGTTGCTCCGCAAAATCGCTAGGCTTTTTAATGTTTATAGACTGTTCTGAAGAATCAATCGGAAACTGACGCTCCAAGATTTCCATAAACTTAGTCGTTATAAAAAGTGAAGCATTATGACCTTTAGCTGCCTTTGCTCTTTCCAGCCTTGTTCTAGTGGATTCATGAATGAGAATATTTAAGTAGTGTAAAATAACCTCATACTTATGCTCATAATCAGTATCTAACTGGTCATTCATTCTGATAAAGAAGTGCATAAAAAAATTGGCCTCTAATCTTGAAAGATCATATACTGGTTTAACTGTAGCATCCAATAAGGCTGAGTTTCTAAAAACCTCATTATTTAAAGATGGAGCAATAAACTTATCGTTGAATAAACAAAAATAACCTTCTTGCTTAATTGAGCTGGGCACCCATGTAGCAGGCACATTAGGGTTGGAGAATATCAAGGCTTGCCCCTTAACCTCCGCTACCTTGTCATCGTAATAATATTTCCCGTCACCTATTATTAAAGAGACTTTATAAAAGTCTGTCCTATGCAGCTGTGTATTTCTAACACACTGAAAAACACCCCTTTTGAAGACATTGAAGTGACTCATATGAGACCACTGAGAATTCTCATAACAAGTACCTTCTGGCAAGTGTTTGGCGTAAAAGTCTTTTAATGTAAATTTATCTGCCATGAAAAAAATTATTGTATTCAAACATATTTACTTTCAACAGCAAAAATCATAATGAGGTTCAAAGTTGTACTATTTCATCACTAACATCACTTTTTAAAGAAAAAACATACCTCATCAAAGCACGTTCCTAGCAAAAGCCAACAAATAAACCTATAAGTGAAAAAATGCTTTCTAGAAAAGCAAAAACCAAGAGCTATCGGCAGGAAAATTTAGGTTTGTCATTAGCCCTCAAACTAAAAACACCTCAAGATAATGATATCTAAAGGTGTGATCTGAAAAGAAGAAATACGTTATGAATCTACATGAAAGCCATAATAGATGCATAATTAAATGGCTTAGATATAAATGCATCTGCACCATGAGCTAAGGCCTTGTTTTTTAAGGAACTGTATGCAGATATAATCAAAAGTTTCATTTTTGGAAACTTTGCCTTAATTTCTGGAATGTGCTCTATCCCTAAACCATCTGGAAGATTATTGTCTAAAATAAGCACTTCGGGATCAAAAGAGGTGAGCGTCTCTAAACCATCTTTAAGGTTTTGCTCGTAGTGTGCATCAAAAGATTGACGTTTCAGGTAAGCCTGAAGCATTATGCATATGTCTATCTCATCATCAATAATCAGTACTCGTTTCTTCATATTAAAATAGTGTTCTACCAAATCGCCCATTCCCCGCATTTCTTATAACACCAAAACAGACAAAATACGCTCCAAACTCAAAACCAAATGAAGAACGGTTTGTAATTGCGTGTAAAAAATACATACTAGTCGTTTTCAATAGACTCTTCCAGCTCTGTTTTACGTTTTTGCCATTCGCTAATCTCCTTTTCAGAAAGCTGCTGAAGGGCGTTGTAAAACTTTTCCTTCTTCTTTAGCAGCTGCACTTGCCTTTCTTTTAGGATGGTGGTGCTATCCACGTTTTCATTGTACACCACAAGTAAAGCCTCTACCGCTTTTAAATTCTTATCTGTCTCCTTTAATGACTGCTCCAATTTTATTTTGAGTCCTATTCGTTCTGCCTCCATAGACACAAAGGCAGAATCAATCGAATTGGAAAGAGAGTCTAAGCTCTTAGCTCCTTCCTCCTCGATTGATTCCTTGGAGTCCATCCCTTTGATGGAGAACAGAAATAATATCGATACCAATACGATGCCTATACCTTTCATATTTTTATTCTTCTACTTCTTCTAGTTTTAAAGATTGCTGAATAACCTGCAGTGACTTTCTAATCTCACCTAACTGTGAATTTAAGAGCATTCTCATCTCCACATCTACCAGTTGTTCATCATCCAATATCGTCTCATAAGCTCCAATGATAACATTTTCTCCAAACTCACAACTTGCCAACAATGCCTTTCTGTCTTTTAATGAAATAGCCTTCTTCACTTCAATCCAAGTTTGATGAATCTTAGAAAGAAAAGAGTTTTCATGCTTTACCTTGTCTTCTCCGAATTCTGCTAAAAACGCATTCAGAAATACAGTGGCTCTCCTACTGCTGGTTGCCATGTTTTGAAACATAATTTTTAAGTCGAAATCCTCAACAGTTGCCTCTTTCGACACTTTTTCATAACCAGACTCTCTGTCAATATGTAAATCAATCAAGGTCTGAATTGCTTTTATTTTATCTTGTTTTTCCATAATCATTGTGATGTTTGATGATTAATGTTAAAACGCTATTCCATAGGTATTAAAGCTCTAATGTGTAGAACATCACAACATCAGCTCAAAAAACGTGGTATAAAATCCACAAATGCTCACCCTAACATTCCTCAGTGATGTATTAACCCGCTTTATCCATTAGAAAATCTCCCGATTTTATCGGGACCGTAGCTAAATTACTTCAAATCAGTTTACTTCGTCAAGCTCAGCACAGGCTACACCCATTTAAACTCAATCACCAGAACCCTTCGACAAAAAGCTCAGGGTAAACCGCTATGCTAATCTCGTTTAAATGTCTGATTTATTGCTCTTTAAAACTCATTACGATTCTCCAATGCATTAACCGGGTTAAATCTGACAAATAAAAATCCCCAAAGACATTGTCTATTGAGGATTTTTAGTGAAATAACTCACTTATCTATGTAGCCGAATTTTTTAGCATTTTTTATACCCTTACTTATGCCACCTTAGCCTGAAATTCATAAATATTTTTTAGAGACTTAAGCCCCCTTCTAGCCCTAGATTTGGCCGTACCAATAGGAATTTCCATTTCTTTAGCGACCTCTTTGTAAGTAAAGCCTTCTAGATAAACCTTTTCTATCATCAACTTCCTTTCCGGGTGCAGCCCGTCTATATGAGCATTAATGTCTGTAGAATCGTGATTCTGATAAACCCACATGTTGGACTCTCTGGTGTGACGCTCCGTTTCTAAGGTGAAAAATGCCGTTTTAGAATGCTTCCTGTAGAAATCTATTGCAGTATTTCTAGCTATCTGAGCCATCCATGTATATAAAGAGCCTTTGACTGCCTTATAGTTTTCAATCTTTGAGAAAATTTTCAGAAACACGTCTTGAAGTAAATCAGAAACATGTTCCGAATCCTTAACGATCTTACTTAGAATAATTTCTAAGGAATTCGAGTAATTCGTGTATAAATAAGAGTAGGCTTTAGGACTATTGGCTCTAAGACCGCTCACAAGTTCTTTTTCTGATTCTGAATAATTCATCTTCGCATTTTTTTAATGTTTCACCTTGGACAACTTGAGCACAAGACCTTTATTTAAGTTTTTTAAGACATGTCGTTTGCTTCAATGATCTTAAGAGTTAAAATGCGATTCCACCGAATTTAGTCCATAAAAACCGAACGATAGTGGATATAATTCTACAATTTCTACACCCTCTGATTTCAAGCAATACCCACCACAGCATTACCCAATTAGCATTAGTGCCTTATAGACAGACACTTACGTTAATGTTTAATTTGGAATGATTCTTTAAACAACCTTACTATAGATGCATACATGGACTTTCAGGGATTACCCCTTTTTATAGGCTCCATGCAACCAGATGCTCACTTAGCGAAAAAGTAGAAGCATCAATAAAAAAAAAGAACTGAAAATGAAAAATATATTGATCATTGATGATGAATTAGATATATGCTTATTACTACAAGCTTACCTGCAGAAAAACAATTTTTCGGTGGAGTATTCTTGTAATTTAAAAGATGGAATAAACGCTATTAAGAGCCACACACCCGATGCTTTGCTGTTAGACAATAATCTACCAGACGGTCAAGGGGTGAATAAAATACAAAATCTTAAATCCGCTTTTCCTGACATGAAGCTTATCATGATTTCAGCCATGACCTCTATACAGCAAATGGCCATTAAAAGAGGAGCCGACCACTTTGTTCAAAAACCGTTCAAACTAAGTCTAATCAATCAAATTTTGAATTTGAATTAAATAGTAACCCAAAATGAAAACTAATCGCCATAAGAAATGAAAGTCAAACTGAGAGATTTACCATCAGTACTCATTATCTGTACTTTGGTGGTGATATTACTGATTTATTTAAAATCAGTGTTGGTACCCATAGTTATAGCTATACTTTTATCGGTGGCTGTGTTACCCATTGTTGCTTTTTTTTATCGCAAAGGTGTAAACAAGGGACTCTCAAGCTTTATAGGCATTTTAGTCGTGGTAGGTGTTTTTAGCTTATTGACCTATTCATTTATGAGCCAACTAGGTAATATCTCGGACAATCAAGAACAAATAATGGAAAAAATGAGTCACTATAATAGGCTTCTGATTTCCGAGCTAAGCCAAAGCAAACTGGGTGAGCGACTGGTAAGTGTGTATAGAAAAGAAGTAACTACTGAGGAGTATATTAAATCTTTTTTCAACAACAGTTCCAATTCATTAAATGCATCTGTGGATCTCTTGATTAGCATTTCCTTGGTACCTATTTATATGTTTTTCTTCCTCTGTTATTCTGATTTTTTCCTGACTGCCATTTCCAAAATCATTGCCCCACTTAGGAGTACAGCGTTTAGAAGGGTTATCAAAAATTCTAAAGAAGTACTTCAGGCTTACTTTACGGGTTTTATAAAAGTGGTGGGCATTTTGGCTGTTTTAAATTCTGTAGGTTTATTAATGTTAGGGGTAGAGGACGCTATTTTTTACGGGGTTTTGGCGGCCTTCTTAAACATAGTTCCTTACGTTGGTGTGTTTATTGGCTCGCTACTTCCTGCCTTAATGGCATTGGTGACTAAAGACAGTGCTTGGTACGCCATTGGAGTCATATCTTGGATGAGCTTCGTTCAATTTCTAGAGGGTAACTTCATAACCCCGAATGTGGTAGGCAATCAAATTAAAATCAATCCTTTTATAGTTTTAGTCTTCCTTCTGATATCCAGCAAAATCTGGGGATTAGCAGGATTGATTGTTGCTATTCCTATTGCGGCTATCTTTAAAGAAGTATGCAAACAACTACCAAATATGAAACCCATTTGTTATCTTATGGAATCATTTCCTAGTATAAAAAGAAAACAAAACGTTACTATCTCAGATACCAAAGAATCCCTGACTTAGACTTAAAATTTTTATATCTCCTCTGAAATCCTTAGTATGAAAAATGGAAGAAATCAATCAATTAAAGACACAGGTATTTTCTTACTACGAAATCATGATACAAGTCATTCCTAAATTAGGAATTGCTCTCCTTTTGACCACCATTGTTGCATTTTTCTTACGTTTTGTAAGGCAGCGAATAGCCAAAATTTTTCTAAAAAGAGCAAATGATCTGCTTATTGCCTCATTTTTTGACGAAGTCTTAAAATCTATTAACATTATTCTTTTAATACTATTTTTCCTTTACGCCATAGGCTTAGAGGGTTTGGCCGGAAGCATTTTGGCCGCAGCAGGCATTTCTACTTTTGTCATAGGTTTTGCATTTAAGGATATTGGCGAAAATTTTTTAGCCGGAATAGTAATGGCATTTAAAAGACCCTTTAGAGTAGGCGACATCATAGAAGTTACTGGAGTTCAAGGGACTATCCAAGAAATGAATATTAGAGATACACAAATAAAGACGTTCGATGGCAAAGATGTATTTATACCAAACGGACAAATATTGAAAAATCCCTTCTATAATTTTACCATCGATGGCTTCTTAAGAGATGAATTTAACATAGGCATAGATTATGGTACCAATATTCAAAATGCAAGAAACATTATTCAGAACACCATGGAAACCATACCTGGCGTTATTCAAGAAGGAAAACCACCGATAAATATGATCATAGACCTTGGTGCCAGTACCATCAACATTTCTGTGCAGTACTGGCTTGACACTTTTGATACTGCATATTCGGGATTAGAAGTAAAATCTCAAGCGATTATAAAGGTGTATGAAGCACTAACCTCAAGTGGAGTAAATTTACCTGGAGATGTGATTGAAATTAAAAACTACACCGCAGGCATTTCTTTAGAAAAAAAAACTGCTAGTTAAAAAAACGATTAAAGCAAATCAGTTTTTCTTTGTGGTTAACTCTTTAAAGTTCCCTTTAACTTCTACCACCAGTTTGCATCCAGAAATTATCTTACTATTGGTCTGAACATTTCCATTAAATATCAGTTTGACATCTAAATCCTCCTTATCAAAAAGTAGCTTAGGAGCGTGTTTTAAAATGGTTTGCCTGTCCATTTGAACGGGCAACACCAAAGTCTTGGTCGTTTTTCCTTCAATAACTAAATCTTCAGGATAACGACCCTCTAGAAGCACATCTTCTCCTTCGAATGTCACTGCATATCCAGGATTTCTAATAATTAAAGGAGCTACATTTTTATTAACGATAGCTAAACTGAGGTTAAATTTTGGACCTTCTTTTGGTAAAAGTTCTAGGGGTTCTAGTTTGGTCAACATCACCTCAGGAAGCTGGTAAAGTGGCAATAACTCCTCTCCCTCTATCAATACCGTATCAGGTAAAAAGAAATTACGCTCGTTAATTATTTCTAGCCTATATTTATAGAGACAGCTATCTTCCTTAGCCAAAGTTTTTTTAAGATTAAGGGCTTTAATTTCTGCTAGTTTAACTTTTATGGGCACCGTAAAGGAGCTTTGTCTAAAAGCCTTTAGCGACACGGGCACTTCGCTGGCGGTTTCCATGAGCACCTTATCTTCTGCTTTAACGCTAAAGTTAAAATCTTTAAAGCTTAAAGAAAGCGGGGATCTATTTTTAAGGTCAACTTGAATTTTTAATGAGGCTTCATCGCCTCCGATCCTATTTATTTGAAGAATGGAAAGGGAAATTTTGGGATAAAATATGCTACTAAAATGATATAGGCTCCATATGCCACCCAAGAGCAGAAGAAATAAAACTAAAATGATGTAACCTTTTTTCATTTGATGATATGTTTTAAAATCCTCATTAAAAAAAAATGGGAGAAAACTCCCCCATTTTTTACTATTACCCTAAACCACTTTAAATTCTTATTTGAGTTGCCATCCTATTAAGTTGGCGAAACTTACTTTTAATATCTTCATTAGAACTCATACTACCATTTCGGCGAGAGTTTCCATTATAATCATTTTTTGAAAACGAGCTCTTTATCAAAAAGATAGCCGTTAAAACTAAAACACCGATACATAAAATTGCGATTAAAGCTTCCATGATATTTTCAATTTTTATATCAGGAAGTACTAAAATTAAATTCCAATGAAATTTCGATGCCTTTTTGTAGAAAAGTGTAGAAATAAGTAACCAATACCAGCAATGACAGACTGTAGAACACGAAATTCCACATTTTTTGAATAAAACCCTCCCTTCATCCTTGTGTTAGAAGGCTATCTTTTATGCTTTTCGCTAAAAATGGAAGTTTCTACTTCAATAATAAAGTACTAATCAACGTTCAAAGCTGAATATGGAAATTGATATTGTGCAAAAAACTGTAGAATGGTAAACTAAGATGTTTTTATTTACATTTGTATTACACTACTCCTAACGATTGCAGTTTTATATCTTATCATTTCATTTTTATTAAACCTTTGGTGTAATGCTGATATATCTGGTGGACGACGATCAAGAAGACCAAGAAATTTTTGACATGGCTTTATATGAGACTGAAGTTAAAGCCAGACTTCAATGTTTCAGCGATGCTGCGACTGTTTTAAATCACCTTAAAACCTCAACGGATAAGCCCGACTATATTTTCTTAGATCTTAATATGCCTAAGATTAATGGTCTGGAATGTCTAAAGATGTTTGTAGAATACAGTGTCACCTGTATGAGCAAAGTTATTATATATTCTACTAGCTCAAACGAAAAGGACATTAAAGAGACTATGGCCCTAGGAGCTCACAATTACCTTATTAAGCCAGTTAATTTTAAGGTATTAGTAGATTCCATCCGCAGCATATTAAAGTAGCCTAGACGCTACTGTGCTATTACGCTCTTGTTTCTATAATTCAGAAATAAAGCTACGTCACCATGGATTCATCTAAAATACACACTTTTAATACTTTACCGAATAGAGTTGCCCTTTTATAGCCTAAATAAGCTCTAAATTAACTATATTTATATGACTCAATGGGGCCAAAACTGTGGCTATTGGGGAAAAGAATTTACGAAAGCAATGGAACAAAGTTTTAGTATCTAGCACATATAAAACAGCCCAATTATGAACAATCCCATCAGCATCGTTTTTAGTAATTTGACAGATTTCTATTACACCATGAAGCTCCGCAAAGAGGCTTATGAGCATGCTTCTACACTGCAAAGCTTATCCGAAGAAGATAAGCTCATTTTCAGTGGTTGTATTCAAGATTCGGAAAATTCAATCAATAAGCTTTCCGAACAACTTGATGATATTTCCAAACATATAGAACAACTAATTAAGGAAGAACGGCCTCCTTTAAAGTGTGGATTCTACTACGCTATGGCCAAAAGTACCTCTATGGTAACCACGGTCTGTCTTTCTTTACAGTTGGGTGACACTTGGTTTATGAAGAATTTTGAAGAGTTGCTCGTAAGAAATGAGTTTACCCATCTTCAAAAAATAAAGCTTGACATGAAGTCTTGTCTTGAATGTATAAAGGCCAGTGTTCAAAATGAAATTTACATGAGAAATATAATGCTAGGGGCATAAAAAGTAGCAGGTAAGCCCTCTTCATTATAATATAAATATGGACAATGTATTATGGGAGTCCTACCTAAATAGGACTCCATAACGCTAAAGTAAGAAAGACACTACCCCTTCTCTCCGATAGCGTTACAAAAGTCTAACGAAACGCGGTACATCTCGTAGCACAATCATCACCACCCATAACTTTTTTGTGTAAATAAAATCACATCATATACAATCCTGGGGTATCCCCAAAAGCCTCTTTAAACTTCTTAATAAAATAACTTGGGTTACTAAAGCCTACAGCCTCCGCCACGTCATAGACTCTTATGTCTTGTACCGTCATAAGCATACTTTTGGCTTTAAGCATTCTCAGGTTGAGCAAATATTTGTTAATAGTAAGCCCATATATAAGTTTAAAACCGATAGTCAGTTTATTAATATTCAAACCGACCATTCTGGCCAATTCACTTTGTAGCGGTGGATTAGCAAAATGCTCATCCAAAATGCCCGCTATCTTATGAATAGCTTCTCTTTCCGCACTGCTTATGGTTGATGGAGATTTAGAATAAGAACTTTTATACCGACCTATGGTACCCAAAGCCAAAGCAGTCAATTCCTTGCAATGGGCCTCTATATTCATCTTTCTCTCTAGACCATATTGCTGATTTGTAATACATTTATTTATCAATAGTAGCATTTGAGCATTCAATGACTTTTTCTGAATCATGTCAGCATAAAGCCCAAGACGAGCGTTATTTATCTTTTCAGGCAAACTTTCCTTTTGGCAAAAATTATCTTCCACCAGAGCCATAAAGTCGGTTTGTATAAAAACAAGATTCACTTTTTGATTTTCAGCAAAAAACAAACTGTATTTCACCTCTTCATTTGGAATACTTATATAAAGATTATCCGATGAAATTTCATTCTTCTTTCCAGTATTCTGGCATTTCAAACCAAAGTTTCCTTTAGCAGCATAAAACAAAAACAGTCCGTTTTTTATATCATCCGTACTGCTGAAATCAATCTCTGTTGGCGAATGGATTTGAAGTTCCATTACCGTAAGACCCATATTATCGGCTGTTTTATAACACGTAAAATTGCCATCTAATTGGCTCCCTTTTATATCCAAGCTATGAATGTCACAATCACTTGATATTTCTGTAGAAAATGCTTCTCCATTCTCTGGCACAAGCTCTGGGTAATTTTTAAATCTAAAGGTTATCATAGCTTTGTTTTTTATACTCATTCTTAAACACGCTTTATGTATTAGGCAATCTCCCGATTTTATCGGGACCGTAGCTAAATTGCTTCAAATCAGTATATTCCGTCAAGCTCAGCACAGCCAACACCCATTTAAACTCAATCACCATAGCCATTCGACATTAGCTCAGGGTAAACGCTATGCTAATTTTATTTAATAATCTGATTTATTGCACTTTAAAACTCAAAACGACTTCCTAAACGCATAATCCGGGTTAAAATGAGCTACGAAGTGGCATTATGACCTACATTTCATCTAGAAATCCATCTCTAAAGCCTCATTGTGGTTTAGCATTATTTTTGACCATTTTCTGGTCACTTATGGGTTTCGTTTTTTTTTCAACGAATTGGGCAAATCCTTCGGATTTTATGGTCTCATTCGAAAGTAAAGCGAGGTTTTTGGTATAAGCCGCCCCAAAATATAGGATCATGGAAGTATAGTAAACCCAAGTCAATAAAATAACCACGGTGCCTCCGGCTCCAAAAACAGAGTTAAGCTCTGAGTTTGACAAATAAAGGCCTATAAAATAACGTCCTACTAAAAATAAGATGGTGGTTAATAATGCTCCAGTGATAGATACTTGCATACCAAATTTAACATCTGGTAGTATCTTAAAAATCAAAAAGAATAAAAAACCAATGAGCACAATAAGGACAACATAATTGACTATCTGAGTGATTACCATAGAAATAGCATTAACATTTTGCTCTATATTATCGTGTAGAACATCAATAGCTGAGTTTATGACCATAAAAACTAGAAGCAAAAAACCCAAAGCCACAATAATGGAGAAGCTCATTAACCTGTCTTTAAAGAAAGACATTACACCGGAAGAAGCTTTCACCTCCACATTCCAGATCTCATTAATAGAGTCTTGCATCTCTACAAAGACCCCCGTGGCCGCAACTAGAAGTGTTATTAAACTTATACCAGTGGCTAAACCAGATTGACCTTCGAGCGTTGTACGGCTTAAAATTCCCTGAAGCGTGTCTGCTATTTCTAAACCTACAAAATCCTGTAGTTTAGTAAATACTTGACCCTTCAAAATCTCATCTGACCAAATTAAACTACCTGCTGAGAGTATAAAGTAAAAAATAGGTGCTAGGGCAAAAGTGGTATAATACGCCAAAGAGGCACTTTTTTTTGGAATTTTATATTCACCGAAGTTTAATACGCTATTCTTGAAAGCGATTAAGATGTTTGTTATTTTCTTGGTTACTGCCATACCCTTAAATGAATAGATAATTGTTCCAACTCAATTTTTAAAACTATGAAGTTCTTCTACGTAGACCTGTAGAATTTAAACCTCATACAGCGAAGCAGTCTAGAAACTGTTAGTATCCTAAACAGGCAACCTCAGTACAAAAGTGGCACCAGAACCAATATCAGAAATAAGCTCTAAATCTATTTGGTGAGCCTTTAGAATGCTCAAACTGCTGGCTAAGCCCAAACCAATTCCATTATTTTTTTTGGTAAAATAGGGCTCAAAAATTAAACTTTGATCTTCTTTAGAAATCCCAGGGCCATTATCAGAAATAATCAGAAGGTTACCCTCCAAATTAATTTTAATCCAACCATCCTTATTATTATCTATAGCCTCCACAGCATTGACCAGTAAATTAGAAACGGCCAATGAAAACTGTTCTTCATTCAACTGAATAAGTAGAGTCTCTTTAGGCAAATTAAGCATGAGCTCTATCCCTTTTAGTTTAGCTTTATCCTGAATGGTTTCGATGACATTTCCTATCACCTCAACAATGTTCAAAAGCTCAAATTCTTTTTCTTCAATCTGAGCACTGTTAAGCACTTTGGTAATAATACTGTCTATTCTACCAGAGTTTCGCTTGATAATGGACAAATATGGTGAAACCTCCTCCTCTTCTTCTGCTTCCATACCCTCTATGGCTAAAGAAATATTAGAAAGGGGATTCCTGACTTCATGAGCCAGTGTACGCATAAACCTCGCCGTTGATTCTAGCTTTTCGTAAACTAAAGCTGTTTTTTGAGCTTTAAGCTCTGCTGTTTTATCTATAATTACGCCATGGACGAAATCTTGTTCTGTAAAGCCCTCCTGAAAGTTACATGTAAAAATGGTAGACTTGATTTCTCCATTCTTGCATAAAATATTTATGTTCTGCCTTAGAATGCTTTGTTTAGAGGCTATCTTATCTAGGAAATCCTTTTGAACTTCTTGGTCCTCTATTAATTTAAATATCCCACACTCGCCAAGCTCCTCCGACTTATAACCCGTTATATCTAAAAGGGAGTCGCTAATGCCCAGAATCTTACCAGATTTCTCAGCGATATAAAGAATATCTTCAGACTGCCTCAGCACTGCTTTATATTTAGACTCACTCACTCTTAAAGCCGACAGAATCTCAAATTGTTTTAAGGAATATCTAATACTACGCTCCAACTCCGTAGCGGTCATTGTGCTCTTTACTAAGAAATCATTCACTCCTAAATCCGACGCTCTTCTGTCTATCTCGGTGTCTCCTTTACCTGTTAATAATATAACTGGTAAATGATTACCATCCTTTTTAATTTCTTGGCACAGATCTAGACCAGAATAAGCACCTAATAGATAATCCACTACGAATAAATCAAAAGAACCTTTCTTTATCAATTCAATGCCCTTTTTGTAGGTAGAGGCCCACGTGATATTGAATTTGTAAGTAGATATTTCTTGAAGACTTTCCTCAAAAAGCTCAAAATCATCTTCATCGTCTTCTATTAATAGCAGCTTTATTTCTTTCATGGCATTATTAAAAAGGGAAGTAAAGATAGAAAGTGGTGCCTCGGTTTTCTTCTGATTCTGATCTTATAAAACCATCATGATTATCCACTACTTTCTTACAAATGGCAAGGCCAATCCCCGTCCCAGGAAACTCAGTGCGACCCACCAATCTTTTAAAAGGTTTATAAATACTGTCTTCAAATTGCTGATCAAACCCAATCCCATTATCTTGAATTTTTATCACATAATACTTCTTCTCTATATCCAGATTATAGGCTAGTTTTTCTTTCTTTTTAACCCTCATAAAGCTCATTCCTACTTCCGGCACTCTATCGGGATGTTTGAACTTTATGGCATTTCCGAGCATGTTTTGAAAAAGCTGATGAAACTGTGTTTTTATCCCTGGGATAGTAGGCAAATCATAATGTATAATCGCATCCGTTTTTTTTATAGACTCTTCATAATCTGCCACTACACCCTCCATTACCCCATTAAGATCCACGGGTTCGCTTCCAATATTAACAGAACTGAGTCTGGAAAGCGTAAGAATATCCTCAATAAGGTTACTCATCCTTACCGTGGATGACATTAGTTTATCTAAATATCTTTCAGAGTTTTCTGGCATTTCTTCTCCCAAACTACTTTTTAGTCTGCTGCCATAAGCTTCTATTTTACGTAAAGGCTCTTGCAAATCGTGTGAAGCCGTATAGGCAAATTCCGTTAAAGCATCATTTGACTTATTCAGGTCGGCAAGTTGCTGCCTTATAATTTTTTCATTATTCCTAGTATCGGTAACATCTCTTATGGTACCGTATATACTCAACACCTCGCCACCTTTGTCCCTTTCAATATAATGGGTTTTAAAAGCTGCAAATTTTGTAGTACCATCTATATTTAGAATTCTTAACTCTGTCTTATTATTACTTTCGTTAAGGCCATTGGCTAGCTTATCCTTAATCTTCTTATTAATTAAAAGTCTATAATCTTTAGGTAAATGCTCTAAAAACCCTTCCCAATTACTTTCCCCTCTTACTTCGCCCGCATTCCTATAGCCAAATATCCTAGCCATTCCATTTGACCAAAAGATAATATCTTCTTTAACATTGATATTCCAGCAACCAAAACCTAATTCTTCTTCTGCAGTAAGTAAAAGTTTATAATGAAAATGCTCCGCGTCAATGGTTATTTGCTTAGAGCTGTTAAAAATAAAAAGTTGGGCTTTTGAACCATCTGTAAGCGTTAAAGCATCTGATTTCAATTCTTCAAAAGGCAAGCCGTCCAAGACTTTAAATTCACCTATTTCTCCATCTCTGAAATTGAACAATTTCTCTACCAGCTCCTCTTGGTCTTTCGTAGTTATAGTACCTAAAAAGCTTCTTAAGGCCTTATTTACATACAGCACCTTTTCTTCGGAGAGCACCAAAATATGCTCCCTAAGCAGTTCATAAACTTCTTGATTTGGTATTAAAGACGTACCATCTTTAAGGTGCATGTAGATAACGCTGCTCACAGATTGTAGTATTTGATTTTATTATAAAGCGTTTTCCTGTCGATTTTCAACACCCTGGCGGCTTTACTTTTGTTAAAATTAACCTCTTTAAGTGTTCTGATAATTAATTCAGCTTCAGCTTCCTTGGCTGCTTCTTTTAAGTCTTGAGGTATCCTGGAATGATGTGTAGGCTTTATTAAATCCGCCATAATCTCCGCTGTGCTGCTGCTATTAATAAAACTAGACGAGGATTCTTCTTGCTCATTTTCAGATTCCGCGAAGTGGATATGATTATGATTAACCAACTCATAAGGCAGATTAGCCACCTTTATTTCGTCTATCTGACAGAGCAATGCCGCCCTTCTCACCACATTTTTTAATTCACGGATATTTCCATGCCAAGGGTATGTTTTAAATACCTCAACCACTTCAGAGCTAAACCCAACAATGTTTTTATTGAGTTCTTCATTTACCCCGTCTAACATGTATTCGGCAAACATCATGATGTCCTTATCTCGATGTCTTAAGGCCGGAACACTAATCTCAAATTCGTTAAATCTATAGTATAGATCCTCTCTAAACTTTCCTTTTTTCGCTGCTGCCAATAATCGCTCATTACTGGCAACAATAATTCTTACATCAATATCAATTTCCTTATTCCCTCCTATTCTTTTCAGTTTCCTTTCTTGTACCACTCTTAATAAGGAAACCTGCACATCGTAAGATAGATTAGCCACCTCGTCTAAGAATAACGTGCCACCATTAGCCAATTCAAAATGTCCTATCTTTTGGTTTATTGCTCCAGTAAAAGATCCTTTTTCATGACCAAAAAGCTCACTCCCTGCCAATTCTGTACTTATTGCTCCACAGTCCATGGCCACAAATGCCTGCCCTGCCCTGGTGCTTCGGGTATGAATTTCCCGAGCCACAGCCTCTTTACCCGCACCACTTTCACCATAAATTATTACAGAGAAATCTGTAGGTGCCACCAAGTTAATTTGATTCAATAGGTTCTTACTGGCTTGGCTTATTCCAAAAAGATTACCCGTTTTTTTGCTTTTCTTTTTTGCCGCAGGCTTAGCAGCTATATCCCCAGTTGACGCTACCTTGGTTTGTTCATTCGTCTGACCATCCGTTTCGATACCGACAGAACCAAGAGCCTTCTTTATCGTATTTAGGATCTCTTCGGGAAACAATGGTTTGGTGACATAGTCAAAGGCACCGTTCTTCATCACATTGATGGCCACCTTTATATCAGAATAACCCGTAATGATAATTACGGGAAGGTTGGCGTGTTTTTCTTTGACTTTTTTAAGTAAATCGCCTCCATTTATATCTCCAAGCTTAAAATCTGTAAGAATAAGATCTGGCACCTCTTTCGACAATAATTCCAAACCTTCATTTCCTGAAGAGGCTGTCTGAACATCATAATCCTGTCTTTTTAGAAACCTCTCCAACAAAAGCCGAACATCCTTATCATCGTCTATTACCAGTATTTTCTTCATATTCGTTTTTCTATATCAGTTTAGGGTCTTAGCTATTACAATCTTCGTTATTTAATTGAAAACGGTTTACGCCATCACCACTTTTCTTTCTTTAGAAGACGGAATATTTGCCGCCATTCTATACTTGGTAATGGTTCTTCTGGTTAAACTTATGCCTTCCATCTTCAGAGCGTTTCTTAAATCAAAATCACTCATTGGATTAGTCTTATCTTCTTCTTCTACCAGTCTTACAACCATATCTTGTACTTCCCTATTACTTTTCCTTTCGCCATTGTCTAATTCAATAGCTTCGGTAAATAAATCTTTTAGGTTTATAAGACCAATAGGCGTTCTGGCGTATTTATTACTGGTGACTCTACTTACCGTAGAAATGGTCATATTAATATATTCTGCCACGTCTTTAAGAATCATAGGTCTAAGCTGTTTATTATCTCCCGTGGTAAGATAATTTCCTTGAAGATAAACAATCGCTTCAATAACCTTCGTCATTGTTTCTTCACGTTGCTGAATGGCATCAATAAGCCAATACGCCGACTTCAATTTGCTACTAATATAGCTATTTGTGCCGTCTCTAGAGGTGTTCTTAATACTGGCCGCATAAGATTCGTTTACGTTAAATTGATAGTTACTACTGCTAATGATCTCTCCTTTAAGCTTATCGTCTACTAGGCTAATCTGGTAATCAGGAATAATATTTGAATTTTCAGACTGCCAATCGCCAAAACCCTTTGTTGGATAGGGCTTTATTGTCGTAATCAGATCCAGCACTTCGTTTAAAACCTCCTCTTCTATCCCATGAGTATCTTCAAGAGTCCCTGCTCTTAATTTACTCAATTCCTCAAAACCGTTCTCCAATAATTTAAATGTAGCGTCTCTCAGCTCATCATCTATTTCTTTATTCTCTCTCACTACAGTATGGAGATAATCTTGTAGATCAAAACATGCAAAACCCTTAGGTTCACAGCTATTTACCACTCTTTTCACTCTTTCTATCTCTCCTTCTTCGTGAAACTGGCCTGTAGCAAAACCGATGGTATCTGTTAATGAAGAAATGTCACCTTCCAAAAATCCCTTTTCATTGGCAGAGTAAACCAAAAAGTGAGCTATCGCAAAGTCGATTTCTGACAAATTCCTATATTTCAACTGATCCACAATGAGGTCAGTAATATCTTCTTGCTCCGTCTGACGTTCCATCTGCAAATCTTTCCATTCTGAACCTTCCTGAGAACTTGGGTTGTTCATTTTATAAAATGGTTCATCATTTTCTAAAGCCTCCGTACTATAGATTTCGTCCATTCTCATTTCGCCAGAAATCTCGTCCTCTATTTCTCTTCTTTCAGATTCATTTTCTCCAGCATCATTATCTTCATGAGACTCCAAAAATGGATTTTCCAGCATTTCTTGATTGACGTATGTATCCAATTCCTGTTGATTGAGGAAGAGAAAATTCAAAAACTGAATCTGTTGCGTATTGACTCTTTGGCTCTGCTTGGCAGTTTGTATCTGAACGTTTCCTTTCATCAGAATTGGTTTTAAATTGGTTAATTGTCTATTAGACTTATTCAATTTACAATCCAGAAAGTGTACATTAGCATATCAGATCGGATAATAGATCTCATCCGTACTGATAATCAGAACTTTAAAAACCAAACAAAAAATAGCCTTAACGATTCTGTCTCAACGTAAAAAACTGAACCTGTAGAAATGTGTATACCTTTTTCTACAACTGGACAGTCTTATTCTACACCTCTCATGAAAGCAAAATCCTTAGATTTCCTTTTCCTCAGTGCCTTCGTTTTTCTGGGACTTTGTCTGATAATGGGTTACCGCTTCTATAATAGAGTGGGCAAGTCAAATGAGCTTGTAGACCATACTTTTACGGTTCAAAAACAAATATTAGAAGCAGAAAGTGAATTCAGAAACATGGTTTCTAACCAGCGTTCTTTCCTTTTAACAGAAGACAGAGATTATTTATATAAGTATAATCAAGGAAAAGTCTCTGTCAAAAAATCACTAGAAAAGCTAAGACTATTAATTATTGACAATCCTGTTCAAGTCAAGAATCTGGATACCCTCAGCAGTAATTTTGAGAGAAGACTTTTAACGCTTAATGAAGAATTGGTACTAAGAGAAAAAGCAATTTTCCCAATTCAACTGATTAGAAAACATATCATAAGTTCTACTTATGATACCGAAAGCTTCATTCAAGAGATTCAGGGCATGAAGAAATTAGAGGACAAACTAATGTCTGAAAGAATCAATCATCAAATTGAAGGAGAGGAAAAAATCCCCTTTCTCTTTGCCTTTCTAGGTATCCTGTCCATTGCTACCATAGCATTCGCTTATTTTAAAATAAAAAATGCTTTACAAGAAAAGGTTTTGTTATTAATAAATAAAAGAAGGTTGCTAAAAAAACTTTCTAAGTCTAATGAGGAGTTAGAGCATTATGCTTATGTGGCGTCTCATGATTTGCAAGAACCCTTGAGAAAGATTAGGATGTTTACAGATTTAACAAAAAAAGCCTATGAAGACAATCAACCCGACCAGATTATAAAGTATATTGAAAAAATAGACAACTCTTCTGCCAACGCCATAGAATTGGCCAAAAGGCTCATGGATCATGCTCAGTTAAACAAAGAAGAAGATGAACTTATGATGGCAGCACCTTCTGATATTTTCAGAAAAATTGTCCAGGAATTAAAAGAAGCTAATGAACCCGACATAGAGTTAAAGTCCAAAATAGATAAAACACCAGAGCTTCATGTTTATCCTAACCAAATAGGGACATTATTCCGAAACCTTCTTCAGAACTCCATTAAATTCAAAAAGGACGATTCCAAGAAGGTGGTAGTTTCACTAGAATATGATTTATATAAAGAAGGTGCCATTTCTTATCACAGAATAAGGGTAAAAGATGATGGAATGGGTTTCAAAACGGAGTTCTCAGAAAAGATTTTTGGATTGTTTAATGATCTTAGACTTACCGAAAAGTCTTCAAAAAAGAGTGTAGGCTTAAATGCATGTAAGAAAATAATGGAAAACCATTACGGATATATTACTGCCAACAGTAGCCCAGACAATGGAGCCACTTTTACCTGTCTTTTCCCTGCGGAAAGTTAATAGAGGTCAAGTTTCTCGACATCTACTTTGGTGTCATAATAAACACCAGACTCATCGAGTTCCAAATAAGGTCTTGGCTTAAGCACTTTCTCTACCTGATCCGTTATCTCCAAGGTTTCCCATTCTGAGAGCTGCCGCTCTTCGCTCAGGCTCAGCTTTGTTTTTTGAGAGATCCATGAGAAAAACCTATGGGCTTCGGCCAATATCATTCTCCTATTTTCTACCTCAGAGACATAATTTATAACACTGTTTGTTACAAACGGCGTAACCACCCTTACTATAGGGTTGCTATTTGATACCAACTTAGTAGCTAAAAGTTGCGTTCCCAGTTTCACCGGCATGGGTTTAATGTTTTTACCAATACTCCGAATCAATTTTAAAGGAAGAATATTTCCCAGTATGTCGGATTTAGTATCCGAAATTTCTGCTTCCACTTCCAAAATCCTATTCTCTATTTCGGTCTTCTTTATGGTAAAGTCTGTATATTTTTTAAACTTTTTCATTTGTCTTCGTCATTATTGTAGAAAATATTCAATAGCTCGCAAGCGATGTAGTTGCCCATCCAAGATTTTCCTTTTTTAAACAAAAAGAACGAACCCGCCGCATACAATAAGGAAATGATAAGAAAGCCAAAATACGCACTATGTAGTAAACCATTTAAAAAGAGTGCTAAGGATATACTGAGAAAAACCATGGCAAAAACAGCACAAACCATATAACTAATTTTAATGGCTAGCTCTGTAAAAACATGGGAAGCTTTATCTGCTGCTTTTAATAGCATTCGCTCCTTTTGTAGATCAATGTATTCTTCTACATTTTCCTTTAAACTTTTGCTGCTACCTGTACTCATCTCTTTGTCTGGTTTAAAATCTTTAAATAAAGAAGGCCATCCTTATAACAGATGACCTTCTTAAAATTGGTGTGCATCCGGCCTAAAATTAAGCCTTCTCAAGATCATTCTTTTTAGAAGAAATCTTTGAGACTGTGGAAGACACCGAGTCCACAATTTTACTCACTTTCTCTTTTCCATTCCCTAATACCTCAGAGGCCGTAGTTAAAGTTTTATCTTTCGCATTTCCTGCAAATGTTTGAAATTCTTCTGATGCATCCGTCATCTTCCTTTGCATTTTCTTTCTGGTCTTTGAACCTTTATCTGGTGCATAAGCTACGCCTACTGCTGCTCCTACTGCCGCTGCTCCTACTATGCCTAATATTGTTTTTACTGCCTTACTCATAATTTTATTGATGTTTTAGTTTATATTGAAAATACTTAAAACTTAATTCCAGCGTCATACCGCTCATTATTTGTTAGAAATTGTAGACTTAGATACTCACCTGTGTACTTACATATACAGTTCCCAGGTCTAAATCCATACCCGAGATTTAATTAAAACTATACCTCTTCTTCAAGCTCGCTCTGTAGCCTTTCTATTTCATTTAAAACTTTATTGGCGGCATCATTTGCAGCTCTTTTAGCTTTCAGTCTATTTATTGAGCCTTTGTCTGGGGCATACATTACGCCCAAAACAAAGCCCGTTATTCCAGCTAATAAATACAAAGTGTTATTTCTCGTGCTCATAATTCTATAGTTTATAATAATATAATAATAAGGCTTAAATCATTATTCCATTGACAGAGGTTACAAAACGGCATTCATATTATAGTATATGGCCAAGGCAATTAGATTGCAACTTCTATTTGATACACGCCCCAAAGCTTTACACTAAATAGTGTTGAATTAAGGTGGGAAACTGTGGAACTTCTTCATCAGTATGATGTTACAAAAAAAACAACGAACCATCATAATATGTTAATTATAAGTAAATTAAATCACACACCAAAATATGTGGTTGTATTTTTTATGAAGTAAAGCATAAACAAAAACAAATGTGAAAATGCAAAATTTAAAATCTTATATAGCCGTAATGTTAGCGTTCGGTATCATGACTACCAGCTGTAATTCATTCAAGAGATTAACAAAATCTCAAAAAGGTGCCGCCGTAGGTGTGCTAGGCGGTGCGGCTGCTGGGGCGGCCATTGGCTCCAAATCTAAAAACCCTGCAGTATATGCTATAGTAGGTTCTGCCATCGGTGGAGTAGCTGGTGCGGTAGTTGGGAAGTACATGGACAAGCAAGCTAAAGAAATTGAAAAAGATTTAGGGAAAGACGCCCAGGTAGAAAGAATAGAAGAAGGAATCAAAATAACCATGGGTTCAGGAATCCTGTTTGGTTTTGACTCCTACCAATTGTCAGAAACCGCTAAAGCTAATCTGACCAAATTATCTAAAACGCTAGACCAATATGAGTCCACGGAAATAATGGTGGCCGGACATACAGACAATGTAGGAACGGATAGTTACAACGAGGTTCTCTCAGAAAAAAGAGCCAGATCGGTAGCGAATTACTTAACTCAGAACGGAGTAAAAAAGAACAGATTTATAGTGATGGGATTTGGCGAAACCAATCCAGAATATGACAACACTACAGAAGCTGGTCAAATGAAAAACAGAAGAGTAGAGCTAGCCATAGTAGCAGACAACAGTCTAAAGAAGCAAGCAAAAAAAGAAGCCAATGACATGGCTATGAATAAATAAAACCAGTTAAACTAAAACGAATAAATATAATGAAAAAGTTAATAGCAGTAGTAATTACGATGGTTGCCTTCACATCTATAAGTATGGCACAAGGGTTTGAAATTGGGGCTAGAGCTGGGGTAAACTTATCACAAGTACGAGGAGATGGAAGTGGAAGTGATGGTGGATTCTGGAACTCTGATGAAACTAGAACTACAGGATTCACGGGTGGTATTTATACCCGATTTGGAAATAAAATTTTCTTACAGCCCGAGTTCATTATATCCCAGAAAGGTGGAACAACTAACGGCGGAATATTAGGTGCAGAAAGAAGTTTCAAGCAGACTTACTTCGATATCCCAATTTTAGCAGGTGTTAGAGTAGCAGACGTCGTAAGAATTCAAGCTGGACCTGTGGCTACTTTCCTGGTCAATAAGGATGATAGTTTCTTTGAAAACCTAGGGATTCAAAACAATGACGACGAATTCAGAAAGGCCATTCTGGGGTACCAATTAGGTATTGGATTTGATATTAACAGAATAAGACTAGACATGAGATATGAAGGAAACGTAAACGATGTTTTCAACATTGATTATGACAACAAGCAAACAGAAAACCAGTTTGCCGGAAAGGGTAACCTATGGTTCTTCACTCTTGGGTACGCCTTTTAAGAAGACAAAAAAGATTTTTTAACACATAAACAATATAATTATGGAAGCTGAAATAGGCATTGATAAAAAACCGAAAACAGAAATCTCGAACGCATTGAATATACTTCTCGCAGACCAGCATATTCTCTACGTAAAACTGAGAAACTATCATTGGAATATTGAAGGCAATTCATTTCTAGAGTTACATAAATTTCTAGAAGGCCTTTACAAAGGATTAGAGCAAGACATTGATGAGACCGCAGAGAGAATCAGAAAAATCGGTAAAAACCCAATGGGTTCTTGCAGTGAGTTCTTAGAATTCACAAACCTTAAAGAAACTAAGCAGCCGTATCACGAGTCAACTAAAATACTAAGTACGCTGCTGGATGATTACGAAGTCATAATTAGATGGACGAGAGACCATGTAGAATTGGCTGGAGATAACCGTGACTATGGCACAGAAGATTTCATGGTAGGCTTAATAAGAAATTATGAAGAAGCCGCCTGGATGCTTAGAGCCTACTTGTCAAAAAAATAATCAGGGACTGGTAAACCCATTTTTAATCATTTAAATATATAATATTATGTTACGTTGGTCAATATCATTTTTAATAATTGCAATAATTGCAGCAGTGTTTGGTTTTGGTGGAATAGCAGCTGGAGCTGCTGGCATAGCCAAAGTACTTTTTGTTATCTTCCTAATTCTATTTGTAATATCATTGATAACAGGTGGATTTGGAGGAAGGAAACGAGACCTCTTAGATTAGAGTTTTACTGATTAAATTTTACTAAAAATGGCGGATAATATCCGTCATTTTTTTGTTGTAAAACTCGACAAATAATGTGGAAATATCGCCCCATCAATACACATAAAACCCTAATAATCAATACGGAATAAGGTTTTAACTTTCATAAACAAGAACCAAAGAATTACAATTATGAAAGCTTATATATACCTCTCTACAATTATTTTTTCTATGGCATTTATGAGTTGTGAAGACAACGGAGCCATCAACCCCGAAACCTTACAACGAAGCAATACTTCCAAAAAAGTCACTCCAGAAAAAGTAAACCCATTAGCCGATAAACTTACTGCGGCCGTGCCTACTGGATACAATGTTTCTAAGAACCAATCTTATGGAAGTGTATCCACTCAAGTTTATGATCTTTATACACCTATTCTGAGTGCTGCCGATAACGGCAAAAAATCAGTATCTCTTGTGATGGTTCATGGCGGGGGATGGAGCCTTTTAGATAAGTCTTTCTTAGACGATGTGGTGGAGCTTTTTAAAAAGCAAAACTTGAACTTGACCATATTTAATATCAATCACAGATTACCTCTTTCTGATAATGTTAATTTTCCAAGTATCATGGAAGACTTTGATCTGTTTTTTGCTCACCAGCAGTCTCTTAAAACCTCATTAAATCTAAGCGATGATGTGATACTTTGGGGCTATAGTTCTGGAGGACACCTAGCTCTTACATATAGCTATAAATATCCAAAACCATACATTAAGGCAATTGCGGCGGTAGTGGCACCTACAGACCTTACCAAAGAGAGCATTCACAAAGGAATCATATTTGAAAATGATAAAAACCTGACCGAGATCTTAATGGGAACCACTTATCAGAATAACCCTAAAGCTTATGAAAGTGCCAGTCCAATTTTTCAAGTTAGCAGTCAATCTGCCAATACAGTACTTTTTTACGGAGGGAAAGACAACCTGGTGGATGACGAAGAACAAGGAAGACGTCTATACAACAAGCTTATAGAGTATAATGTAAAAGCAAATTTCCACATTTTGCCAGATGCTACGCACGAAATGAAAGGACAAATGGGCGGTATTGTGAATACCACAGTGGCATTTGTAAAACAGTTTTAAATGATAAGTATCCCATGGGCGATTTCCACAAAAAAGCACCCCAATAGCAGGAAAGTGTGTCAAAATATCCACAGTTCTCTGGCCAAAAACGTAAGGTTCTATTATTTAAAGCATATTATTAAAGTAACACGAATTATGAAAAAGCAAATCAAAATAACCGCAATCGCTCTCCTTTCAACCTTGGCACTGTCTTGTAATATGAAAACAAGCGACAAAGCTGAACTAGAGAAACTAAAAGCGGTAGAAGCAGCAGCTGCAGAACCCCAAACAGTCATCGTCGAAAAAGAGGTTTATGTTGATCAGCCTGCTACTGTGAATGAGAAAAAGAAAATGTCTGGTGCATTAAAAGGAGCCTTAATTGGAGCTGGAGCAGGAGCAGCAACTGGTGCGGTAGTATCTAAAAAACCAGGAAAGGGTGCTATTATAGGTGGCGTAATAGGTGCCGCAGGTGGTGCCGTAGCCGGAGACGTTATAGAGAACAATAAAGCTAAGAAGGAATAATCTACATTCGCATTTACACTTTTAAGAAAGAAGGATTGATTTCCTTCTTTTTTTTGTCATTTTGGTCGTCTAATTAACTTTATTGACCGTAACAGTTCAGAATTTGCACTTACCTTTAATTCCGTTTTTTTTCCTAAACCATTGAGAACAACCCGCCCTTCATAAACCTCATCCAAATATTTCAAGTTAATTACTGCCGATCTAGAAATTTTAGCAAACTTAGATTCAGTAAAAAATTGAGATAAATACCCCAAATTAACCGAAAATTTTTCTGGCTTCTCGCAAGCCTTAAGGTAAATGAGCGTATAGGATTGAATTGCATGTATATAAACCACATCATCTTTATCTATTTTTTTTATTCCGCCCTGAATTGGCAAAAAAATGAATGGATTAAAGTGTAATTCATTTGTGGCACTTTCATGCTTATTTTCATAAGCCAATCTTAACTGCAAATCTAGCTCTCTGACTTTAAATGGTTTTATTAAATAAGCCGCTGGGTTGGTTTCTTTGGCTAAAAAAAAGTTAATATCATCATCATGAGAAGTTAAAAAGATAAAGGGGATTTTCTGATTTTCATTAATATAATATGCAAAATCAATTCCCGTTTTCTTTTCTCCCAATTCAATATCTATAAGTGCAATATCAAAAGTTTCATAATCAATCGCAGTTATAGCCTCTCCTACGTTCCTACAGACTCTAGGTGGCAAATGTCCAGCTTTGGTTAGCGTGGTTTTTAAATCCCTTCCGGTCAATACACTATCTTCCAAAATCAGAATTCTTAAAGCCTTCATTATAATAAATTTTTCATCGAAAAGTTAAAGCATATTTTATTAGAACTTTCAAACTTCACAGTACCATTTAATTGTTGAACTAGCATAAGAATCATTTCATACCCAAAACCCCTGCTCTCTTCAGAACCTAATACATCTGATGAAACACCAGAGCCATTATCTGTGTAGTTTACTTCAAAGTTGCCATTCCAAGTTTTGGAATCGATTTGTATTGTTTCCCCAAAGGCATATTTACAAGAATTCATGACCAACTCCGTAAGAATAAGTCCAAAGCTTAACGACGCCTCCTGGGAAAGATAAATATCATTCAAATCTATTATTACTTCTGTTTCATCAGCATTACAACCATTAAGTACGTTACTTATAATTTCATCTACAAAACTAGCCAAATTGATTTGTGTGGGTTGATTGTTGCTATAAAGCGTACGCTGTAAAATTGCCATACCCTCAATGCGTAATTGAATTCCTTCAATTTCAGATATGCTTCTGCTATCACTTAATACATCTTTCTGGACATTAAGCATACTAGAAATAAACTGGAGATTGTTTTTTACACGATGATTCTGTTCCACAACTAATAAGACATTTTTCTTGCTTATTTTTTGATTTGCCTTAAGTAATTTAAATAAATAAAATGCTCCTGATATTACAAAAACTATTGTGAGCAGGCTGCCAAACAGAAGACTTTTCTGTAGTTTCAAGTTCGATTCTTTAATTACCAATTCATCTTGCTGACTCCTCAGCTGCTCTTCCTTTTTTTTAGTTTCAAACTCTATTTGCAATTTACTTATTGCGGCATTTCGGTCAGCCGTTAGATTATCAATTTCAAGTTTTTTCAAGTTTTCAAGGAACATAAATCCTTTTTCCAAGTCACCAGTCGCCTTATAAAATTTTATCTTAGTCCCATAGTAGTGATAGGTTAAATTATGGTTCTCTTTAAATCTTCTGAAATAAATCTCCTCTGCTTCTGTAATTAACTCTTCTGCTTTTACAAAATCAAGACCTTTAGTTTCAATTCCGGCACTTGTGAAAAGCGATATGGCAAGTAAATATTCTGTATCAGCTGAATACTTAGGATTCCTAAAATAGTTTATAGCTCTTGATATATAAAGCCTTGATTCTTCTATATTATCACTTTTCTCAAACCCCTCCGCCCCTATCAATAAATCATGAGCATCGGCATAATCTAGCTCTTTTTTTTTAGCCGTCTTTCGATTATATACTTTAGGGTCTTCAAACAGGTTTCTAAACTGCCTATAACCCTTCTCTGATTTAGACTCCAATATTGCCTGCCGAGCTCTATCAAAATATGCCATACCCTCTTCATTCAAATTTAGACTAAATGAAATCCCTCCCAATCTTACGTATAGACGCCCCAACTCATATGAAGGGCCATTCTTTTCAACTAAACTCAAAGCCTTATGATACCATTTGGCCGCCTCTATTATATCAGTTGGCTCTATTTTCTTTCCATTTTGATAATAAGTTTCGGCCAGTCTTAGTGAATCCTTTTTATCATTTAATTGTAGGGGATAGTCATTTTTCAATACGTCGTCTTTTGGCTCTTGAGCATAGGTAAAACTTACTGATACGGTTATCAGTAAACTCAAAACATTTAAACCAAAAACTGGACTAAGATTAATCAATGGCATGGGGCATAATTAAGCCTTCAAAAATACTTACAAATCACCGATTTTATTAAAGAATAATAATCGTTGACCAGATCGAACCATTTGTTAATCATAACATACCATTCGTTAACCCGACATTGCGGATTGAAAAGTATTTAATGAGGTTTGACCAAGAATAGTTGCTCTCATTACAATTCCATTTTAACCATTCAACAAGCCGTCAAAAAACACACTTAATAAATGAAACAAAAAAACAACTTTAGCCTTCTCGCTTGTGCAATTTTATTGCTTACTTCTACCACAACTTTTGCTCAAGCGGTTATTCGGATTACCGCAGGTATGAATCTTCAAACAGAAATAGATAATTCTGTAGCTGGGACTACCTTTTTAGTGGAATCTGGGAGCTATGGTTCAGTAACTATTAATAAACGCGTTGCTTTAATAGGTACGGGTTATTTTTTGGCCTCAAATTCAGGTTCTGGATTAAATAGAGTGAGATTTATTCCAGGATCGGAAAATTCAATTATAACTGGATTTGAGATTGGCGAAAATGTTGAAGTGGGAGCTAGTGGAATATCAATTTTACGATGCCATATAGGTGGTAGTGCAATTATTGGCTCTGTCTCAGGTTCTGGTTATTTTGACGTAGGAGGTACAACAATTAAACAAAATTATATAAATAACAAAGTTCAGCTCATTTACAGTATATACGGAACCGTTTTCGCTTTCAATACTTTGATCCAGAATAACATCATTCTCGGCTTTATTGATTATGATAGAAATGGTAATTCTGGTTGGGCAACTAACAATACAATTCTTTGCTATAATGGATGTAATCAAGAATATTCAAGTAGTTGGTCCATGTCTTTTACAAATAATATTGTAGCATCTACCTGTAACCTTAGCACTTACCCAAATGGTAGGTTCTCAACAAACAGCACATTTTCAAATAATTTAATTCAAACAACACAATTTGCAACCAATGATGCTTCTAACATTAAAGTAGCAAACTTCAATAATGTATTCGTAGGCTATCCAAATAATAATGGGTCTACAATAGATGGAAGATATCAACTTCTAAGCACTTCGCTGGCAAAAAATATAGGGATTGGTAATACAGATGCTGGTGCCTTTGGCGGTAGCGAGCCCTATGTTTTACAAGGTATACCGATTGGACCCCATGTAATATCAGTTACGGCACCTACTGGAGCTGCGGCTGGGCAAACAATCTCGGTACAAATTCAGGCTAAGACTCAAAACTAAAACTATGGCCATGAAAACTTTAGTTTTATTCATAGCTCTTTTAGGGGCAGTTTTGAATATTTCAAACGCACAAAACATTGTGCAAATGGAGTACTTTTTTACCAATGACCCTGGTTATGGTTTAGCAACTCAAATAACTGGATTTTCACAAAGTACAAATGTAACTTTGAGTACAAATCTCCTTGCACCAGTTAGTATTAACCCCGGATTTCATACCCTTAGTATTAGAGCTAAAACAGGAACTGGAGGCAGTGCCCAAGCGAATAGATGGTCGGTTTGTAACTCAACTCCCATGATTATTTTCAATCCTTCTGCTGGAACGAGTAATGCGGCTGGTATTAATAAGCTTGAGTACTATTTTGGAGTAGATCCCGGTTTGGGGAATGGAACAATCGTAACGGTAAATCCAGATATCAACGGGAATATGCTACTTAATCTCACTATTCCTTCATCACTTACTCCTGGCTTTTACATGTTGGCTTATAGAGTAAGAACAAAACAAGGGCAGTGGTCGGTAAGTACCTCAGTTCCTTTTATTGTGTGGTCTAGTACTGTAAACCCCAATAATAATTTGATTTCTGCAATTGAGTATTTCATTGATTTTGACCCAGGTAATGGTTTTGGAGTTAACGTACCTTTTAGCCCTAACCCTTCAAGTTTAGTTCAGATTAGCCCCCAGATAGACTTAACAAGCTTATCACTTGGCGATCATATTTTATATGTAAGAGCCAAGGATGTAAATAATCAATGGTCATCTCCAAAATCAACCAGTTTTAATATTAGTTGTGATAATGGAGTAAAACTATTCACTGCTCAGTCTGGGAATTGGACTAATAATGGAACATGGGCTTGTGGAAGAGTGCCTACAATTACCGATGATGTATATATTAAATCACCTCATAAAATAACTCTCAATCCCTCAGAAACCGGATTTGCAAACGATATAAATAATGATTTAGGGGCTGTGCTAGATGTTAAAAGTGGGAGTGTTTTGAATGTTAAATAGAAGAATATGAAATCTATCAAAGTCTCAGGCTCGGAAATGTCTCCCAATGAAATAGTTTATTTAAAAGCCGACATTAACTATACCCAATTTTTCCTTCTCAGCGGTAAAATAGTCCACTCTAGTACTACTTTGAAATCTTTCGAGGAAAAATTAAAGCCTTTTGGCTTTAAACGTATTCACCGCAGCACACTAGTTAACTGGGATTATGTTAAGATAGTGACTAACGAAGGAGTTCAATTAAAAAGTAGCAAAAAGCTACTTGGCTCTCGAAGGAAAATGAAATTGATAAACATTTAGAAGAAGTCTATTTGAATTATTTTTTTGTGCCCGGTAAAACCTTAATCAGCTTTATTTCGCTAGTAAAATAAATATTTCGCAAAAAAAAAGGAGGTTTTCGAAATAACCAAACAGGCAAAATAGAAATAAGGAATTTTTCCTTATTTCAGGATGACACATTTTTTGGCTTGAATATTAAGTAAACCAAATTCATTTATATCATAGAAAAATGAAGACAAATATTTTTATTTTAGTTCTTATAGTATCAATAGCCACTTCTACATATTCCCAAGTTTGGAAACTTGGGAATAAAATTCTAGAGAATCCAAGAACTCAAAATATCTATTTTGGAGAAGTGACAGTTCATCAAGGGAATTTATTAGTAACAGGAAACCAAGTAACCCAGAAGGTTTCTATATATCAACTAAATAATGATAATAGCTATACTCTTAAACAAGAAATTACAAATGGTAACGAGAATTCATTTGGCAAAGCTTTGGCAATAAATGGCAGCAAAATATTTATTGCTGCTGAGAGTAAAATTTATATTTATAACTCTACCAATAATGTCTTCTGGAGTTTGTTTCAAGAGATAATATTGCCTGAAGACTTTATACATTTCAGGTCTACGGTAAATATGCTTGAATCCACAGGGTCAATGCTTATTTTCAACGAAAACTTACAATACACAGGAGTCTCAGATTTAAACAAACTTAATGCTTATGTAATCGACAATACAGGCTATTATGTATTTAACCAATCAATTTTAAAACCTAACACGTTTACAAATGAGAATGAATTCGGAACGGTTTTCGACTTAGATGGAGACAACCTTTTTGTAACAGACCCATCAGATAGCTATGATGAAATTGATCAAAACTATATAAATTCAAGCGGAGCAGTCTTCCTTTTTAAATTAAATGCTGGCGTTTTTTCCTTTATGAAAAAGATTGTGGCTCCAAATAGATTTGAAAATTTAAGATTTGGAGAAAAATTATCAGCTCAAAATTCGTCATTACTGGTCAAAACAGCACTTCGCCAAGTTGAAGGATTTACAAATAATGATGGTGATTTTTTATATTTTGAAAAAGATCCCTCTATCAATTGGATATTTAAAGAGAAAATAAGTGAACTGCCAAATGAAGTTAATGGCATACCTAATATAAATGACACGGGCTTAAATTATAAATATGAAAATGGTTTATTATTCGATAACTATATCGCTATTCAATCGGTATCTAATTCCTTTGCTCAATTAATGCTAATTAAAAGGAGTCCGCAACTCTCTATGGAAGAATCCTTGAGGACAAAATCATCAAGTATTTCTTATTCAAACAATAAACTAGTTCTAGGGAATTCATTTGACAGTTATGACCAAAATGAAGGAAATCCTTTGAATAGATCGGGATCAATTAGTATCTATGAAAGAACGGAACCACAATACTTAAAAGATTCATTAAAACAACTTCTCAATTTTTCGGAAATTTTGTACGACTATAATTTTGGAAACAAAAAAACAATTGTTGCATCAAATGGTTCATCTACTGTTTTAATTTCAAACAATAGCTTGGCGGGCTTCGGAGAAAGAGGCGTTCCTTTTATGGGAAGGCAAACAGGTTCTTTGTACAAATATAACTATCAAGACAATCTCGTCTCTAATATTAATTTCCCCAAAGGGTTCATTTTAGATGGGAAGAATTTATTCAGCGATGGGAATGGAGGTTGGATTGCCCGTTTTAATGGAACACCCATAGATTGTGATACTGCTACTTATAACAATACAAGTGAATATTATCATATTCTAAATGATGGGACTATTGATAGAACTTTCGATTTAGAAAGTTTAAGCTTTAATGGCTCATTTTTTTCATCATTTTATGCACTAAATATAGTGGACTCCATATTATATTTTAATGCCAATGGTGAAAATTTTGAAAATACAGTTGTTGCACTTAACTTATATAATTTTCAAATTCAGAATGTGTATACTGGATTTTACTCCCAACCCACATTTATTTATAAGCATCAACAAAAACTATATTTTCTAAATGCTACATTATCTTCAAGTACTCCTAGCAATAATCCAGGAATAGTAATTATAGATTTAATAAATAATACTGCTCAATCATTAAATCTAGTGAAAACTATTAGCGATGAATTCCCTTCTTTTGTTTCAGAAAGCTATAATTTTCTTGATTTCCATATCGTAGGCAACGATTGTATTTTTATTGTCAATTATGTTATTCAAAATAGCAATTATGTATACAAAACAGGCAAATGGATATGCTCAGTACCCAATATTAATAATGCAACTGCAAATTGGAAAAAGATAAATTTTCAGAATAACTCTACAGATAGACTTCTCTACGATGATTATTATCTGTACAAAATGAATAATCAAGGACGAAGATCAGCAGTGCATATTAAAAATGGAAATTTTTTATATCAGGATTCACCTTCAAAAATGGTCGGCCAATTTTCTGATAATTCGATTCATCAGAATAAGCTAATATTTACTTATGGAGACTCAACTTTAGTTTATGACATATCGGAAGATGAAATCATTCAACGAAAAAAGAATATCCTTTCGCAAGAATTAAAAATGATTGGAAATGACCTCTTACTTAGAGGACCAAGTATTTACGATTATTCCGAAAATGAATCCGACTTTGTAAACATTAATTCTAACACCAAAGAGATTAAGTCAGCCTTCAACATATCAATAAATTTTGATTCGTATTATCCAGCAAAGGTATTTTTTAAAAATGATTCAATACAATGGATTTATGGTGGTTATTCAAAAAATGGAAGCTTTTATAATGCGATAATAGTTAATTCTTACAGCCAAACACTAATAGATTACTTTAATATAGGTACAGGTAATTTATTTGACTTAAACGAGATTGAGTTTTTCAATGACCGTTTTATTTATAAACAAATTATGAATGTAAATGGCATTTCCGAACAACACGTAATTGTTGAAGGGAGAAATGGTATTCTACAAGATTTTTATTCAAATACTAGCACCTTATACTTCAAAGTGAATGACAAGTATTTGTTTTTAAGTTCAGGGAATCAGTCATTGTTTCAAAGTAGCACGGCACTTCCAAATGCCTTTTTTCGCATTTTCAATCTAGACAATAATCAATTCATTCCTTTAAAAATTGATGTATTTAATAATAGTGAAGACCATATTGCCTTCAGTAGCAACTTAAAACTTCAAGTAACAGCGACTGATTCACTTTTGTATTATTTGAGATTCCCTGATCATAATTTTAAGGAAAAGAATCTCAAAGTACAAAATGGCTTGGACAAGCGTATTTATGAGACGCATTATGGGTATTACTTAGACTTCTATCCTTTAGGTGATAAAATATACTACTTTGAAAGTTTAAGTACTGGCTATAATTCTTACACGGTAAGGGTAGTCATTTACAATACAGTACTCGACGAATTGGTAGTCGAAGAGTTCGCATCTTCGTATTTGCCTTTTTTTGGCCAATCGAATAAAAGGAATTCAAATTATTGCATTACGAACAAGGAACTAATTGTTTCCGTAGAAAATGGAAAATACCTTTTGAAATATCCTTTTCAATATAATTCTGGAAATAATTTAGTTCAAAGTATTAATTCAGGGAATTGGCATTCACCCTCAACATGGGACTGTAACTGCGTACCCAACGCTACCAAAAATGTAACAATAAATAGTGGACATAGAATTGATAATATTATTGATGCGAGTTTTAAAAGTATCACCATAAAGAAGGGTGCGGTGGCTGAAATACTTCCAACTTCGAAATCATTTTTGAAATAGACTTATCAATATTGTAATGATAATTCAAATTAGTTCCAAACATAAGAAATTCGAAGATACCCAATTCAGACTTTTGAAAAAAAAAACAAAGTTTGGGATATTGTAAAGTAAAATTTAAAAATCTCTTCTTCTGCTAAGATAAGTAAGTCTGCAAAATAGTTTAGCCTTAGTCTACTAATTTGAATAATTGATAGCATCTTCAAAGCAATAATTTATAAAAACAGGGAGTGGTAAAAAATCTCCCTAAATGAAATTGAAACTATTAATACCGACCGCTGTATTTCTTCTCGCCTGTAGTTCCCCTAATGAGCCCGAATTAGTACCCAATATTGCCGATAGCACATCACTACGAGACGCCTACAAAGACGATTTCTATATCGGTGTAGCCTTAAACACTAGACAAATTTTAGAAGAGGATGCCAGTCAGGCTTCATTAATTGCCTCACAATTTAGCAGTGTTACTGCTGAAAACGTGATGAAGTCGAGCCAAATACATCCTTCTAAAGACGTTTATAATTTTGATGTTCCTGATAAATTGGCGGCATTGGCAGAAAAGTACCAAATGGCCTTTCACGGGCATACATTAGTATGGCACAGCCAGCTTTCTTTTTTTATTGCAAACATAACAGACGCCACTGAAATGTCCACTGCTCTTAGCGAGCATATAGCGGCGGTGGCGGGTAGGTATAAAGGGAAAGTTTACAGCTGGGATGTGGTAAACGAGGCCGTAGAAGATGATGGTTCATTGCGAAAATCTGTTTTTTTAAACACCATGGGCGAAGACTATCTCAGTTTTGCTTTTAAAACCGCGGCGGCTGTAGACCCTGACGCAGATTTGTATTACAATGATTACAGCATGACTGGAGCTCAGAAAAGAGCTGGAGTGATAAAAATGGTAAAGAAGATTCAAGCCAGCGGAGCCAAAATAGACGGTATCGGTATGCAGGGACATTGGAGTTTAGATTATCCGAGTATTCAAGATATAGAAACAAGTATTGTAGCGTACGCCGCCTTGGGTTTAAAAGTGGCCATTACTGAATTGGATATTGATGTATTACCAAACCCTTCTGGCATAAGTGGGGCAGATATTAGCCAAAGTGCGGAATTACAAGACAAATACAACCCATACGTAAACGGCCTTCCCAATAATATTGCAGAAAAGCAAGCCCGACGCTATGCAGAAATCTTCGCTCTTTTCTTAAAACATAAAGATAAAATAGACCGAGTGACTTTTTGGGGTGTAAACGATGGCAATTCTTGGAAAAACAACTTCCCAGTGAAAGGAAGAACCAACTACCCCCTACTTTTCGATAGAAACAACCTACCGAAAAAAGCTTTTGATGCCATCATGGCTCTGAAATAAAGATGTGTACCATAAAAAAGCCGCAAACAATAATTGTTTACGGCCGCACGAAACCAAAACTGATACAAAATATTATTTGACCGTAGGTGGTACTAATAGAAACTCCACATTGTTTGATTTTCTTCTTTCGTCCGAGATAAAGCTCACACCCATAGGGTCAATCAAAATCCTGCCTTTTAGAATATTCTTCTTACTTATAACATCGGCTATTTCCACCGCTCTTTGATGTGCAACAGTTTTGTTCTGCACAACACCCGATGGCTTACCGGCTATAATAACCGTACCGTTTTCAAAAGTATCTAAGGCCTTCACCAGTTTCTTGTATTCTGAAGAACCTTCTTTGGCTTTCGTATCATTTAAACCTAAAAGCTCTGGGTAAGCAAAAGATACAATGAGACCCTTTTTCCCCAAATGTACACTCCCCACCCCATCTAAAAAGGTATTTAATTCCTCTTTTTTTTGCTTCAGCATAGCCATATCCATCGTAACTTTATCAATATCAATGACTTCATAAGCATTATTCACTGTTACATAATTGTCCTTTACAGGCACATTTGAAGAGGTATCTGCTTCAAAACTCATAGCCCACAAGCCATAAAAGGGCACTAAAGCCATTAAGCAGAAAAGTCCGATTGTTTTTTTTATATTTTCCATAATTGTATCGTTTTTACAATTAATGGTAAAATTCTCATTCCGTAGAAGATTGACATTCAAAAAGGGTGGAATGGTTTTTTAGAAATAAAGCGTATCACATAAGCTTGATAGCCATGAAATATTTAATGACCCTAGGCTTTCTAGGATTTACCATAGCAGCACTTAAGACAAAGAGTAGAAAAAAAGATATAAAGAAAAATAGTAGCGAAGCAGAAGTGCTCACTGGATACTGCTTTATTTAAATCTTAAAGTGAGCGAATCAAAAAAAACGTGCAGGCCTATTGGCATGCACGTTTTTACGTTATCCGTTGTCGCTAAACTCTGGGTAAAGTGTCATGCCGCCATCTACATACAGGGTCTCCCCTACCACATAGTCACTTTCTACACTGGCTAGCCATACTGCCGCTTTAGCCACATCTATAGGCTGTCCTATTCTTTTATAAGGTATCAGTTTATTTAATTCTTTCAGATTGGCTGGAGAAGACCACGCCGCCTGATTAATACTGGTTTTGATGGCACCCGGCGAAATGGCGTTTACCCTAATGCCTTCAGGTGCTAATTCTTGGGCCACAGATTTCATGAGCATAGATACGCCACCTTTAGAAGCCGCATAATTGACATGACCTGCCCATGGTATCACATCATGAACGGAGCTCATACAGATAATATTTCCGCGAGCCTCACCCAATTTATGTTCTTGTTTCATAAACTGTTTGGCAGCCAAATTCATGACAATAAACTGACCCGTAAGATTGACATCTATTACTTTTTGCCATTGTTTCAAGTCCATTTTTAAGAAAGGAGCATCTACTTGTAAACCAGCATTGGCTACTACAATATCCACTCTGCCAAATTTCTGCACTGTCTGCTCAAAAAGTACTTTCATCTGTTCTTCATCAGACACATCTGCCTTGATGGCCAACCCGTCTGTGAGCAGCTTAATTTCTGCCAAAACCTCCAATGCCTCTTCTTCAGAAGAACGATAATTTACGATGACATTGGCACCTTTCCTTGCCATTTCTAATGCAATCGCCTTTCCAATTCCACTGCTACTACCGGTAACAATGGCCGTTTTGTTTTTGAGTGTCATCTTATTACGATTTAAAAATCAAGAAATTATTTCTGAACTTCCAATTTGGCCTCTTGAGCCTCCTCTTTTGCTTTGGCTTGCTTTCTAAAATACCTTCTAAAGAATATGCTATGCTTTAAAGCTTCTAAGTTTTCGTCTAATTTTTCTGAACCCGATGCCACATTATCCAGCGTAGTTTTTAAGTTGTCGCCCGAAGCTTTATCATTTAAAAGCACACCTAAAGTACTGTTCTTATTGTTCGTAATATTATTGGTGATTTGATTAACGTCCTTTCTAACGTCTGTCACTAATAAATTAGCCTCAGAAAGCGTAGACTTCAGGGCATCAGTACCTGTCATAAGATTATCGGTAGACTTCTCCAATGCTGGCATTATGGTGGTATTATGTGTCAGCTGATATGGTAATGCATTAGGATTGCTTAAATCTCCTGAAAATTTATTAAGGTTTTTAGCAAAACCCTGGGCGTCTGTAGCCATGGCCTGCAGTTTAGCCACCGTTTGGTTTACACTATTATAAAGCTGGTCATCTTTTAAGAGCTTTCCTATGGAGCCCTGCCCCTCAGAAATACCACTCATAATTCCTTTTAAATCTTCTGTGATGGCAAGAATATTCTTATTGTTTTCTTGAAGGGTTTTAATCATGTCTTGCTGCGAATCTTCCTTGCTCACTTTAAACCTATGTCCACTTTCTATCATCCCAGATTTAACATCTCCTGCACTAATCACCAAAATAGGATTTCCAATTAAACCGTCTGTGCTAATTTTAACGTCGGCGTCTTTATAAATATACTTTTGAGATTTCTCTTCAATCTCAAAAGTAACCTCCACTCCTTTTCCAGGAATAAACTCTAGGTCTGCCACAGTCCCTACTTTTACACCAGAAAACCACACATTGTTTCCTTTGTTTAGTCCGGCCACGTCTTCAAAGACCGCTACCGCAGGTATTGTCTGGACAAAAATCTTTCTCATATTACTTATCAGCAATACTACTCCAGCAAAAATTATCAAGCCTATCAGCATAAAAAGGCCCACTTTAGCATTTCTCTTAGTCGTCTCCATTTTTCTTTTTTTTATAGGATTACTTCGTTCCTGATGAAATTGTAATCGTAAAATTGTTTAATTTCTTCTTCTGCGTTTGTATTAAAAATATCTTCAAAATTTCCAGTTCGATCAAATCTACCATCCAATAATACCGCTACCGTATCTGCCGTCTGTTTGGCACAGGTAAGATCATGGGTAATAATGATAGAGCTCGATTTATATTCTCTTTTGACCTGATTCATAAGGTCGTTAATTTCTACACAAGTAATGGGGTCTAGTCCCGCCGTAGGTTCATCATAAAGAATGACCTCAGGGTTCATCACAATGGTTCTGGCTATGCCAATTCTCTTCTTTTGACCTCCAGAAAGCTCCGCTGGCATTTGATCTTTGGTTTGCTCCAAACCTACCGCCTCCAGTACCCTATCTACCCTTTTATTGATTTCGGCCTGAGTTATTCTTTTCAGGGCATATTTCAATGGAAACTCAATATTTTCTTTGATGCTCATACTGTCATACAAAGCGGAACTTTGAAAACAGAAACCAATTTTCAATCGCAGTTCCAGAAGCTCTTCTTTTGTAATTCTGGTCATGTCATAACCCAATACATTCACTTTTCCGGCATCGGGTTTTATTAAACCCGCAATAATTTTAATCAATACAGATTTACCAGAACCAGATTTACCCAATACCACCAAATTCTCCCCATTGACCAGAGATAGGTCAGCATTTTCTAGCACCTTCAAACTCCCGAATGCCTTATATAACCCGCTTATCGATATTACTTCGTTTTTCATCTTATCGAGTTTGTTACTTGAACTACAAATATTTCTATAATAAAAATCAAGAAAATAGACCTAACTACCGCGGTATTGGCCGCTTTCCCTACCCCTAATGTGCCTTTTTCAGCATTAAAACCACTGTAACAACTCACCATACCTATGGTAAAACCAAAAAGGATGGCTTTAATTAAAGCAGAGGTAATATCCAAGAAAACGATACTATCAAAAGCCGCTAACAAATAGGCTGTAAAGTTAGTCTGCTCATTCATATTCACATTGATAAAGGAACCCAAAAGAGCCACAGCAGCGGTATAAAACGACAAAATAGGAATGGTGATGGTGGTAGCTAAAACCCGAGTAACCACCAAAAAACTAAATGGATTTACGGCGGAAACCTCCATGGCGTCTATTTGCTCTGTCACTTTCATACTACCAAGCTCTGCTCCAATATTAGAACCCACCTTACCAGCGGCAATGATGGAAGTAACCAAGGGAGCCAATGCTCTTACAATAGCAATGGCTACCAAACTAGGCAGCCAAGATGTAGCACCAAACTCCTGAAGCGAGGGTCTAGACTGCTGGGTAAAAACCAAGCCCGTCACAAAACCCGTTAAGCTAATCAATGGTAAAGATTTTAAGCCCACCTGATAGCATTGGTTCATAAATTCCGACCAAACCAAATTACCAGAACCCAGCTCTTTAAAAAATCTAAAAACGAAATCCAACCCGCTTTTAAATTCTGAAAGTCGTTTGTCTAGTTTCTCCGTTAAGAAGGTTTCTTTCTGCGGTTTAGATTTGCTCATTATTGTTTTTGCGTCTTAGAATACATATACACATACAAGGATAATTAAAAGTTCGTACCGTGCCATAAAGTGTAGAGATAAATCTACATGCAAAGATACGAGGAAGTTACTAAAAAAGCCGCCTATGGAAATTCCATAGACGGCTTGCTTAAACTAAAACGCGAAAAAGTTAATCTAGATTTTTCCGTTCAATTTCCAGCTGTAGTCGGCATACTTAAAGTCTTTCATTTTCTTATCTATCTTATCATCAGAATACTTATTAATCCATTCCGTAATGGACATCTCTCTTTCGAAATCTTTTTTATACCACTTAAACAAAGGACTTATGGTTACCTCATTAGCGTTAATTTTATTTTTGGCCTCATTATTAAAGAAATATGTCGCTTCCTCATCTAGTTGCTTATCCAATTTCTTGGCAGTATAAGCCTCATTTCTAAGTCTAGGACAAGATTCTGCAGCACAAACCAGTGCAAAATGATATCGTGGATCTTTTTTAAAGTCCTTTCTTAATATACCGTGTTCAATGTTATTTAGATCATATTTGTCTCCTTCTATCTCAATAAATTTGATATCCCAAGGTGTATTTATAAAGGGCACCTGATTTTTGGGTCCAATATCTTTAATACTGGTAATGCCTTTATCGGCATTATCCAAAATCAATTTTACGGTGAAAGCGTTATATGCATTTATCCAATAAGCCATTTTTTCGTCGTCCGACCAGTTTTTTGCGGGAGCGTTTGCCGAAATATCAGCCAAATACCCGTCTAGTTTTTCTTTGTCTTTCATCATGCCTTTATAGTCTACCTCGCCGCTTTTGCTTACATGATCTTTCAACAGCTTATCCCATGCAGAGCTGTCGGAGACTTTACCGTCTTCTTTTTCTTTTCTGTTTACATTTTTAGATTCCTCTGTTCCAGCAGCCTCAGAAGTAGCTGCGGCCTCTACTGTATTGGTCTCTTCCGCTTTGTTGGTACTTTGGCATGACACTGCACCTGCTGCAATTAATAAGGTTATAAGTAACTTTTTCATTTCTTAGCTTTGATATAGATTTAAAATGCACTGTAGCATTCATTCTACAAGCTTAAATTCTTATTCCTGTGGAAAAGCCTCCACGATTTCTCATGATTCAGCAGTGAAACACATATCTAAAAACAGAACTAACTGATTTGAAACGTCTTACAAAAACGCCATTAAGCATGGTTTCTACGGAGTAATTGTTTAACCCGGTTTAGGCATTGGAGAATCGTAATGAGTTTTAAAGTGGAATAAATCAGACATTTAAACGATATTATCATAGCGGTTTACCCTGAGTTTTTTATCGAAGGGTTCTGGTGATGGAGTTTAAATGGGTGTAGCCTATGCTGAGCTTGACGAAGTAAACTGATTAGAAGTATTTTAGCTTCAGTCCCGATAAAACTATAAGGAGATTTTCTAATGAATAAAACGGGTTGAATGATTGTCCTTTGATGGATATCATACTGGAATGTTCAAAGGGCGGTCAAAGAAGGCCAAAAGTCTTATCTAGCTACAGCTCAACCTAGGAGACTCGTCACCTGCTCCAAAGAATTTATGCTGAGCTTTGCAAAGTGCCGAAGTTTGACTGGCTTTGCCAAAGACTGCCAACTTCGCTGCATTAGAGCCTAATTGTTAGCAGCATGCCTTTTTATTTTTCGCTGCTCTCATAAAAGTATTCACCAAATTCCGTAATTCTTATTTCTGTTGAGTCATTCACTTGATGTTTAAACTCTTCCAAAGGTTTATTGCCCCCTTCATTGTCAAACAGCTTAAATCCTTCGTAAGCGTCTGCTCGAAAAACGTCAAGTTTTAAAGACTTATACCCATTAATTAAGTTTTTGGTGGATTGCATACTTTTTAAAGTCATAGTATTTCATATCGTTTTTACTTCAATTCTTCATCAGGATTTTTTTCAGAAAGAAGTGCTTTTATTTCATATCCTGCTTCTTCAATCGGATTAACTATAAAAGGTTCTGGTCGGCATTGATTCAAGAAGACAGAATAACAATGATAAACAATTCTTCATCAATCACTTGTAAGACGGTATAATGATAAGTCAAGGTTAAAACAATTACAATTCCTGCTGTTTTGAAATGCTTATATTTTTTTGCAGAAGCCCAATACTATAAGATTCCTTGTTTATGTTTTCATGTCATCATTTTAGCTTTTAAGTCTTCTGCTCTTTGTCGCCCTGCTTTATAATGTGGGTCTAATGCTATTGCTTTGTCAAGATAAATCAATGATTGGGCTTTATTTTTACCACTTTGCCATTGATTTGCCCAAGCCCAAAACACAAAACTCATAATTTTACAATTGGCAAACTCACTGTTTACAAGCTGTTTGTCAATAATAGATTGCATATCAATTTTGGCAAATTTCCTTTTTGAAAAGAAAAACCAAGGTAAATTTTCTGCAACGCTTCCTCTTAAAAATTCTGGGGAATAACTCACATCACCATACTTTTGAATACTCTCATCAAAAAGTTTAAAAGCACGGCCCAATAAACCCAACTTCATCGTTTCTCCACCAAGCAAAGAAAGTGCTGATGCTCTATAAGATGTAATAAATGGCAATAACTCAATTGTTACATTTGGGTCAAGGTACAAATCACTCAAAATATCATAACTTTTTTTTGAGTATCCCTTGAAACTCGTTTTCGCCAAGAACCCAAGATTTAGAGCAGTTTCGTGGTAGATAATCCCAAGACGAACTTTGTTTATTTCTGTTGGTTCTTTTTGAAATTGTTCTTTAACCTCTTTGAGTTTTACTTTCAATGCCACCGTGTCAATAATTTCCATAACATCGTCTAATTGATGTTCAAGGGTTTGCACTTTTGAAAAGTCCAATTGCTGTGCTTTTAAGTCATTTGTGATTATCATTGCTGTAATAATTAAAGTGAATAATTTGCATTTCATTTTTAACCTGTTCAGATGAGATACAAAAGTGCTATGACAAGGCTTCTACAGACGATGACTTAAGTTAAGATTTTTGTTTGCTATATATTCTCTTTTGAATTCTACTTAAACTCTCTTGACTCACACCCAAAAAGTTAGCTATATATTTTTGTGGAACTCTTTGAAACAGGTCTGGCTGCTTCAGTAATAAATTTTTAAACCTTTCTTCTGGTTTTTCAGATGATAATGACATTGCAATTTCTGTTGCTCTCTGGGCGACTTGTTCTGCCATCAGCCGGCCAAAGGTCTCATATCTAGTGCATTCATGGTAAAGTTTGTGAAGGTTTTCTTTTCGTATCATAAAAACTGTTGTGTCTTCCATAGCCTGCAAGTTCATTATGCAAGAAGTATGCTGTGTAAAGCTCTGAAAATCAGTTACCCAAGAATTTTCAAAAGAGATATCACAGGTCTTTTCGATTCCTTCTTTAATATGAAAATGTCTGATAGTGCCTCTGGCTATAAAACCAATGAAATTGCAAACCTTTCCGTACTGAAGTAAAAAGTCTTTTTTCCTAAGCATATTGAGTTCGAAATACTTGTCTATAAGACTTAGTTCATTGTCAGTCAGAGGTACAAAAGTGTTACAATATATTTTTAGTTTGTTGAACATTTTGTTAAGATATAATTTACTGCTTAGGGTTGTCTATTACAATGACTGCTAATGCTTAGTATAGGAAAAGTAGGCGTTTTCGAAGCACTAAATTTTCGAATAAGCACAAAGTTTGATACGAGTAAAGTGCATCGATTTATGACTATTACACCTATTTCTCAGATAAACGGTTACCCGCTGGTTTTATTCTTTTTTAGTTCCTGAAGCAACAAACACATCTCCTTTTTTAAAAGTATTGTTGAGTTTGAAATTTATTACTTTATTCTCCAAATATTGATACAAAGGTCGATTGATTTCTCCTTTCCCAATCCACTTAATAAAACTGCCTCTCAGACTAGGTTTGTCAATATACCAGTCCATTATTACTATTTTCCCATTTGGTTTTAGCAATGAAATAAGGTTAACAATTACCTTTTCCCATTCAGGAAATCCGGAAAGTCCTAAATCACATAGAATAGAATCAAATTTTAAATCTTGTTTGATATTTACACTAATCCATTCTGTATTAATTTTAGTAGCATCCGCGGTAAAAAGCTGAATGTTTTCCCATTCGTTTTTGTCGATTTTATTCTGTGCTCTTTCAAGCATACCTTCAGATAAATCTATTCCAATAATTGTTCCCGTATTTGAAAGATAATGTTGGTAATACTCGAAGTTTTGTCCAGTTCCACACGGAATATTCAAGACATTTTGATTCTTGTCCAAATTCAGTTCTTTTATAGCTAAGTCTCTCGGTTTGCTGTAATAAGATTTGGAAGAAATCAAATCGTATATTTTTGCAATTCTGTCATAATATCTTATCGCTTTTCCCTGCTTTTGTTTAGTGTCATTCATTATTTTTGGTTTGCAGGTATTGTTGATTATAAGAGTAGTAGCTAATTGCATGGCACTTTCCTGTTAAGTTACACAAAAGTTGAATCTGGCTACAACCCTTGAATTTACTACGTTTCGGCTATTTTTTTATACATTTTTTACCTGTGTATTTTTCAAGTGCTTCAAATATCATTAAATCCACTTCTTGTTTGTAGGCTTTTTACTCAAGTCGTTTAAGGCGTTAAATTCTTCTCTTGCCATCATTTTTTTACAGCTCATTACTGTTATAGATTGTTGGTGCGGTATTTAGTAATAATAATGAAATTAACATCGTTGATAAAAGTATCATTATTGGTTTATTCCCAATAGAAGTAAAGAACCTTCTTTTTTTAATGTCAGTTTTCTTTTGAACTTTATCTACAATCCTACTACAAATAGATAGAATAGTAAAAAATCCAGAAAACATGATGATGTATAAAACGATTAAGACAAACTTGGAATAATCTAAATAAAGGAGAATAGAGAGAATTGTTAACAGAATCATAGAAGTTGTAAGGAACAGTAAGACTTTATTATAAGTACTATTCTGCTTTATTAGAATTTCATTGTCAATTCCTATTCTATTAAACAATTTCTTTGCTATCGGTGTCTTTGGGGATATCAATGCAAATACTCCGGCAAAAGCACTTAGTCCTGATAATAGTTCGAGCATATTAATTCAATTTGTTTACTATCGTGGAGCTAACCATTGGATATAGTTAACGCTGTTATGCAAATAACCTTTTTTAAGAGATAAAAACGATTACAGCTATAAATTGATTATTCGGTCAGACGAGTAACATAGAGCGTGCTTAAAATACAGATGTAAAACCCTCTAATAGGTGGTCAAATACCGCCAAACGCTATACTTAACAACTCATCATATGCTCCAAAGAATCATTTTGTTTCACTCGCCTGAAATGAAATATCCAATTGCTGCACTTTTGGGTATATTTCTGGTGTAAGTGTAAAGAAGATATTTATAACTCCATTTTCTGCTTGCACCTTGAAACGCCCTCTTAGTTGATTATTGGGTTCTACCTCGTTTGTGGTTTGAATAGCTCCAGCCTTATTAAATATCTCTTGTGTTTCAGAAATACGAAACGCACGTGATTTATCCATATAAAAGTTTTCGGCTAAAAGATTCGTTTCAAGTTCCGGATTCCAATTCTGGATCAATTCTATGATCTGCTCTTGCCTTTCTATTAAAATATCGGATACAGGCAGCTGTCTGGGCATTAATCCAATTTTTTCAAACAACAATTCTCCAATTTTTTTTCTAGGATAAGCAGTGGTATAAGTAAGATTACAGAAAGCCATAATACCAATCCCATATTCAGGATAAAATCGATAATCGCTACCAAAGCCAGGAAGTGCTCCACCGTGACCCACCTGTTTTAAACCATTACAAAAAGTGGTAATGCCTAGTCCAAAGCCATATCCGGAAATTACGGCACAAGGTTCGCCACTAAAGTCAGTATCTTTCGCATTCAGCTCCGCATATTGTGGTGTTTGCATTTCCCGAAGAGTACTCCTTTTAACCGGTCCGGTTTCTTTATCATTTCTTGGAGGCCAGGCAGAAAGATGAAAACTTATATATTTTCTAAAATCATCTATTGAAGTTATCAATCCACCCATGGCACCATAGGCTCCATCATGAAGCATTGGTTCTAACTTCCATTGTTTCTCTTCCCAGCGGTATCCCATTACCAATTGCTCTTTATCCACACTATCATATTCCCAATAAGTGTGCTCCATGCCTAATGGCTCTAAGATATTGGTCTTAATATATTCTTGGAATGGAACACCTGAAACCCTTGACACAATACTACCTAAGAGGGCGTATCCTGTGTTACTATACTCATATTTATAAGAGGAAGAATTAGAAAAGGATACGCCTTCTTCCATAAGATCAATCAACATTTTATCTGATTCATTTAATTGACGATCACCCCATGGATTGTCTTCTGGAAATCCAGCAGTCATTGTTAAGAGGTTTCCAATGGTAATAATAGGGGCATCTTTAGTTAGGTATTTGAGCTTAGCCATTTCAGGAATATATTGGCTGGCAGGATTACTCAAATCCAATTTCCCCTCATCTCTAAGTTTCATAATAGCCATGGCTGTAAAACTTTTAGTCATAGATGCAATTCGAAAAGCTGATAATGGCGTAGCAAGAGTTTTTTTCTCCAGGTTTATAAACCCTGTGGCAGATGAAAATACTAACTCGTTGTCAACAACAATACCGTAAGCAATACCAGGTATATTATTTGCCTTGGCATGTTCTTCTATTAACTTATTTAACTCAGGAGCAAGCTGCTTAATCTTTTCTATTCGATCATCTTGCGTAAAAACTGGTGCTTTATAGGATGATAAATAAGCGTGAGACGAACTATTTGGTTTTTTATTGTTTGTTAGTTTTGCATTGCAAGAGAAAAGGATTGTTGCTAAACAAAAACAGGCATATAAATTCTTCATTAATAGTATTTTAATTAGTATATCACGATTCTTTAAACCCAGTATCTATAACCTCCAACACGTGGATGATTTACATATTGTTAGTTTTTATTTTTCAATGTGGCTCTATATTCGGCAGTTGACTTTTCAAAGTCTCTAATTGTACCTTTTACTCTAAACTTATATAGCCATCGGAAAATAATCCCAAGTCCTTTGCTCGCTCTTTCTTCATTAGCAACCCTTCCTCTCGGGTGATCCATAAAGCTTAGGATACCCTGTTTCACAGTTTGCTTTTCAGCATAAAATTCTATGCGTTTTATGTGTTTTAGATTTTTGTAGCCATAATGGTCTGGAGCAACAATCCTGATTGGTGCTCCATGCTCCAAACTGAGTGGTTGATCATCAAGTTTATCAGCAAGCAAGACATTTTGTTGCATCAAATCCCTTAGTGGCAAACTAGTTTTATATCCATCTTGAGCCTTAAGCACCACGAAAGTTATTTCTTTTGACACTTTAGGTAAGATAAATGCTGCGTAAAAATCATTGAACCTATACCCACTCCAGTTGAGATTCAACTTACTCCAAGTTGTTACACAATGAAAATCTGAAACCTGATTTGTTCTTGGGAGCAAAATCAATTCTTCAGATATCTCAAATTCCTCCAAATCGCCTCCAATCGAAAACCTTATTTTATCTACTTCTTTAGGGAAACGATTGGCATATGTTGGAAGTCCGAATCTCGGGAAGATATCTGATGCTCTCTGGCCTGGTGGTAAGGTTTTCATAAGTGAAATTGTTCTTACAATTAATCTAAATATTCTTTCAATATATCCAAAAAAAAATCAAGTATACTTCCGCCAGTCCATATGCCCCTTAGAGTGGTGTCTGTCATTTTTTCTTACTCGAAGTTAACGGCTTCATTTTAAAAGTCGCGGAGTTTTCACACTAATTTTATGGATTACGACCAGATTCTTACTAGCTGACTATATTTGAATTAAGCACTAAAACGCTATTTTTCATGTGCCTTATTGGGAGGTAGTTTTTATTCCCTCTTATATGTCGAATTTGTCGTTGTTCCGTCTGGGTTTATAAATTCGAAATTATAATTTCCTTTGTTATCCCAACCATAATTTATCGTATAAATAGTCGATTCAACCTCATATTTCAAGCTGTATTCTTTAGGTTTCGGATTCTTAAAATCAATAATTTTAGCACCACGTAGCGGTCTTAAATCAGGTCGAACTCCTCTAGTTTTTGCTTGTGGCATAATTTCATTTTCTGGTGCTTTAGTTCTTGGATTGAATTCAACTTTCCCTTTCATAGCTGCTATGAGATAGGGATATTCTTTAACTGCGTGATATTGATATGAACTGTCTGTAGTAAAACGTCCAAGATTTTCGTCTAATGGCTCTTTAGTTTCTCCGTAAACAGGAAAACCATCTAAAGCATACGCTATCGGTTTGTCATTACCTACTTTAGACTGTAAGTGCGTAGGAGGTAAATGATAATGATAATCATCAGCTCTTCCACAATGTCCGCCCCATTTGTCTAATTCTCCAATGGCGTTTGCATCTTCGCCACGATTGTTTAAAGGGTTAAAAATTGGTATTCCATTCGCAGAAATAGCAATGGCTCCTTTCATAAAATTATCTTTTGTCGATAGCGGGTTTACAGCTAATTCAGGTTGCAAAGGAATTGCCCAAGCATTATTACCTGAATAATCGTGATTAATAGGAACTTGTTGTTGCCAATTGGTTATGCCTGTCATCATTTCGTGTTCAGGTATTCCGTTTGATTCTATGTAGAAATATTTATTATCGAAGCGTGTAGTAACTTTGTCAAAAACGCCAAAAATAGATTTTAAATATGAAACGTCATTTTTTGCCATTGGGATACCTTTTGATGAAGGATTGGTTTTACAACCCATAATAACAAAAGCAAATCCGATTAAACTTAAAGCAAAAATTTCAGAGTCGTTCTTTTTCCTAAACTTGAAGAATGAAAACATTATCAAGGCAATACCAAAATAAATTAGAATTTTAGCATAGTTTATTGAAAATAATTGAGGCTTTGTTTGTGAAGTGTTTTTGTTACTAATCCAATTTGCCTTATTTAAAATATACTGTTGCTCTTTACTTGTAAAGTCTGAAATATTGAAGATGACAACTTTGTGCTTATCATTCATTAGATACACGCTTTCGTCAATTTTTTCAATGAATTCAGCTTTTAAATTCATTTCACTATTTGTAAAATGCCAAACTTTCGTTGGTGAACCGTGCCCGCCTTCGTGAGCAGAAGCTTGAAAGGATAAAAACAGAACTGTTAATAGGAATACTATCTTTTTCATTAATTAGAATCTATAAAAGTTAAAGTTGTTATGTCAATTATGTTATCATCAGAAATGCCTTTCATAAATGTGTTTAAGTCAACAGCAAGAGAATTAGATTCAGGAAGGGATTCTGGTGTTTCTGACAATGCAAATAGAGCAATAGTATACTTATGTTCCCCGTGTCCGCGAGAACAAGGTGAGGTATAAGAAATGGCTGTTCCATCTTTATTAGATCCCATATACCAGCTAGGGTTGTTAGCCATTTTATAGGGAATTTCAGACACAGAAGGGTTGATACCCCATAGAATCAAATATGAATTTATTTCTGATTTATCATCCTTTTTTGGGTAGTGATACATCACAATAGCTAAAGATTTTGTGCCTTCAGGTACATTAGACCAAGATAGTGGGATAGAATTTTCTACACCAGCTACTTTTTCTTCACACTTAAAAGCTTTTAATAATTTCCCATCAGCTACAGCCTTACTATTCAATTTAAAATCAGGATGGATGGTTTTAAAATCATCATATTTATAAGAAGAAACTTCTTTGTTATAGGTACAAGAATTCCCTAAAAACAAAGTCATCATTGCGATAATAAATACTAGACTTTTTCTCATTTCGTGGTTGCTAATTTATGTTGCTAGATAAATGAATCATTATTTAACGGTATAGCGTACTAAAACTTCATTATCTAAGACCACATTGGTAGACCATATAAATTCAGCATCATTTTTAGAATCGTCAAAAATAGAAGTGAAGTTGGTGTACGAAGGCTTATTATCAACACCGATGGTTTGGTTTGTAAAGGTGCTTGCATTTGGCCAATTAGAATCATCAAAATCAGTCTTCATCCAATCAGTGGGAGTTTCCCAATGCAAAGCATAGAACGAAGTTCCATCTTGACCTCCATTGATATCGCAATTTTTTGAATATCTATAATTACCATCTTCAGATACACAATTTAAGTCCTTAATGGGTGCTGTGTAAAAAGTCTGTGCTTTCCAGTTTTCATTAGTTGTTGCGATAATATTGTTTTGCTCATCTTTAATAACAGCCACCATTCCGCCATCTCCTGCGTGAAAAGCTTTACCTCTATTGGCTTCACAACCCACACCAAGGTGCTCTTCCCAATCCACCAACTTCATGGCTATGGCAAATGGTTTTTTGGCTTTAAATTTTACTATGCTAGAATTAAACTCCGTAAATGGAACTTTATCTTTTCCAACTGGAACGCCGTTCACATACATTTCAAAGTAGTTATCGGCAAAAATAAAGGCTGTAAAAATCTCGCCTTCTTCGTCAATTTCTATAATTTTTGAATCAACAAAATTGGATAGGGCCTCTTTTGCTGTTCTATAATTCTTCCCTTCACAGGAATTAAATAAATCTCCTGAAAATGGAAAGCCATTGTTTGTATAATTTGTTTGAGCAGGCACAGTCCATTTTTTACCATCGGTAGAAGTGATCGCTCCAACATCAGTCTTTCTACCACGCTCACAAGAATAAATATCTTCCGTTTTCGTGGTAGCTATCCCTTGGGTAACACTTGCTGTTCCATTATATTCTATGGTTTCAGAACCAGTTGTAAGTTCTTGTGATTTCGATTTATTTTTGGCACATCCAACTATTAACAGTGTCATTATTAGCAACTTAAGTATGTTTTTCATTATCTGTATGTCTTGTTTTTATATGCCGACCAACAATTTGAAACTACGCAAAGTGCGGGCTACCAAGGTTAATTTTTCGAAGATAAGAATAAGCCTTCCGATAGTAACGGATAAGCTTTTGAGTTAAGTTTTATTAACATATAAGTGATAACTATATGTAGATTCGTGTAAGTGCGAATGGGTTTTATATTTCAATAATTAAATCTTGATTGAAACCATTGTATGATCATCACCCAATCTTTAGGACAGTAAACTAATATAATTAAGATAAAACTATTGTTGTTGTTTTAGAGTCCTTATTTTTCTTTTTTGCTAATAAGTTTGATTGTATATTCATAAGTGCCTTGTTGTCAATATACTCCATATTGTTTAAGTAGAATTCAATCGGAGTTTTATAAGCAAGGTTTGACTGATGCCTTTTATTATTATAATATCGAAAATAGTCCAACATCTGTAGGCTTAAATCAACACCATCTTTAGGCGGATTAAGATACACCTTTTCATATTTTGTGCTCCTCCATAGTCTTTCTATGAATGCGTTATTTATGGCTCTTCCTTTGCCATCCATGCTCAACATTAGCTTTTGGCCTAATACATTCTGTAAATTGTTTAGAAGTATATTGGCTACCCTGATCTGTATTGATGATTTCTGACTTTCCCTGCAAGGTAATTGCTTCTTGTAGAACATCTACACACCATTCAGCGTGCATGGTATTGTTCACACTCCAATTCACCACATATCTGCTGTACAAGTCTATTATGGCTGTTAAATACATGAAACCTTTAGCCATAGGGATGTAAGTGATATCGGGTTGCCCATACCTGTTTAACTCGCTCTATCTTTAGGTTACGAAGCAAATATGGATAGGGCTTATGCTCAGGATTACGTTTTGTGGTGTGCTTACCAGGGGCAACAGCTCTCAGACCCATAATTTCGTAAAAGAGCCTCTCTATTCGCTTGATATTCACTTTATATCCTAAGCCTCTAAGCCAGGCATGCATCATTGGAGCACCTTTATAAGGGTGACTCAGGTAATGTTCATCCATTATCCCATCAACTCTAAATTCAACGTTGATTCGCCTTTGGGTTTATAATAAAACCCCGATCTGGACACTTTCAGTAAGGTAGTCTGTTTTTGTATACTGAGCTTAGGGTGATGCCTGCTTATCAAACTTCTACGCTCAGCAACGCTTTTTAACGCAAGGCTTTCGTTAAAAAATCATTGGCCACTTTCAACTCACCTATCGTTTTAAGCAGATTTTCTTTTTCAATTTCTGACTTACTTCTTTTATCCTTCTTGGAGGATTCGAAAACGGTTTCAGCGTTGTCAAGAAACTCTCGTTTCCATGTGCTAATTTACTGTGGGCTCAGTTCAAACCTCTGAGCCAATTCGGCCAACGTCTGACGCTCCTTAAGAGCTTCCATCACGACCTTTAATTTGAATTGGGGGGGATCATCAATGCCAAAATCACCCCAACCATGAGGTTTGAAATTGAGCGAATGTTTTCTTGAAATTTGCCCACAGCCAAAACCGTATGGATTCGTCTCTTTATTTATATCCTACCAAAACGTCCTTACTCTTCCGACTTGAAAAGTCTAAATTCTAGGGCCACTCTAGTTTTATCCATTTCATCATTAACTGCTAAGCCATGAATTAAATGAGAAGAGAAAATTAAAACTTCACCATATTTCACTTTAGACCTAGCCAGAGCATTGTCGCCATTCCAAGTCTTTATCATACGTACCCTATACTTATTTCCCTCTATTTTACCGCCCTCAAAAGTTCTTTCAACCAGATTCTCATTGATAAGATGGCTTTGGGGTGCTAAAGGTAAATTTGATTTTTCTGTCACACCGGCAATCGGGATCCAAAAATTAATAAATTGAGGTATATAGTTGCTATTATCCACACCCTCGTAAATGTCTTTATGCGGTGGGTTATAGTCTTTAGACATTGGTCTATTTATACGTACTATGATATGTAATTTATCCCCGGTCTTAGGGTCTATATCTGTTAAGTTGAAGTTCAGTATTTTAACTAAACGTGGTAATATCTCTTCCACCGGAAAATTAAAATCGGCAGAAAACAAATCTCTTGTTCTAGTAACTACCTTAAAATGTTCCGCATCGGTTTTAACATAGTGGTGGTAGTTTTCTAAGTTAAAGCCATCTAAGTTCACAGAACATTCTTGACTTATTATACTGCCGATGCTTTTTATGAGTCCTTCTTTTAGTGATTCAAACTCCTTTTCATTAAGAAAATTCACTTCTGAAAAACCTTCCTTATACCATTTTTGGTTAAAGGCAACGTCCATGGTTTCTGTTGAAAGCACTTCGTTTTGACCGAAATTGAATTCTGGTGCATTCTCAATAGAGAAACTCTTTTCAACACCGTCAATTTTAAAAATGGTATAGTTGTCCATGGTTTGTTAATTATTAAAGCTAATACTTTTATTATTTTCTGTTGATGTACTGATTTAATCCGAATAATGGGTTGACTTCAAAATCTGTGCATATGCAAATAACCGCTTTTAACTCATAAGAACCACTATAATCAAGAAATTGATCCTTGACCAAAAAAATTAAATCTTATGCTATAACGACCAGATTAACTCCCTATTGAATGGGTCCTTATTTCATATCATGCTAATCTTAGCTTTTTAACCCGAACTATATATTAGAAAACCTTATGATGGCTATCAGGTCTAATTTCTACCCTAAATAATTGGAATCTAAGGCGTAATTCTTTATCAAAAATTGTTCTTCAAATCCTAATTTAATATACAAATCTCTTCCCATGGCAGAGGCTTGAAGTGTCGCATATTCACTTTTCTTTTCTATCGATATATTTAATAGCACTTTCATGAGTTCATCGGCAAGTCCCTTACGTCTTCCTTCTGGAATAATCCCGATCGAATGAAAGCCTGTAATATTTCCCGTCTGATAGGTGATGGCCGTGCCAATGGCACCGCCTTGATAATAAACCACATAATAGTTGATATTTTCATGCGTATTGATGAGAATATCAGGATGAATTTCGTAACCAAAAGATGCCGTGAATAACTTGCTCCAAAGTATGGCGTCATCTTCAGTAACAATCAATTTGATGTCGATATTCCCTTGTATTTCAAATGGTTTATACATTTCAAGACACATCCCTATTTGCTCAAAGTGTTTTACAAATCCATTTTGTTCTAAAAACCGACTTGAATTGTTTCCATAAATATCCCAATAAGGTATGACAAGGTTTGGATAAGAAGAAATCACCTGGATTTTGGCCTTCAAGACAGCGTCCTCATCTAAATCGGCATGAAACCATAACCTATTGGGCCATTTCCTGTTTTCCATGGTAGCATAGTTAAACGCGGCAGAGGATGTCAGGCTATTATTGTACCTACTGGCTTTTTCCCATAAAGAAGTCAAATTTTTAATATTTTGATATATTTTCATTTCCAATTGATTAAAAATATTCCGAATATCATGGCCATTATACCTGCCATTCTTTTGTAGGTAATAGGCTCTATCGGCAAATGAAACCATCCATAATGCCCTGCAATAACCGCAAACACGAGCTGTCCGCACAAGCCAAAAGAAATCATAGTAGACACCCCTAATTTGGGAATAGTGTAGTAGTAAATGCTAATGCCCAGTACGCTAAAAAAGCCTCCCGTAAACCATAAATAAAACGGAATCTCTTTTAATTGCCCGATGGGCGGAAACGTTTTAACGCTAAACGCAACCATTAGCATAGCAAAAATACTGCTACTAAAAAAGGCAACTACAGATGCCAAAAATGGATTTTTAAGCACGACGCCTAGATGTGCATTTAAACCACCTTGGATAGCTAAAAAAACACCACCAAGAAGAGCTAACGCGGATAATGTGAATTGATTCATCACGCAAAGTTGGTGCGTTGATTCCTCCTGTGCATTTACATATGTTGATTTAGTTATTTTTTTAAAGCTTTTCTAACCCTGCTTAACTGGGTGGGTGTAATGCCAAGATGGGACGCTATATGGTGCTGAGCAATGCGTTTCTCTAAATCAGGATGCTTTTTCAGTAGTTTTAAGTACCTCTCGCTGGCGTTTTCCATCACCAACGAAATTTCCTTTTGCTCCTTTTCTATGATCCAATTTCGCTCGATATAGGAAATGTAAAAGTCTTTTAAATCTTCATTTTCCTCAATTAACTTCTTGTAGGCTTCAAAATTGAAATTTATAATGATGGCATCTTCTAAAGCTTCGATAGAAAAGTACGAAGGGGCACAAAGAAGAAGGGAAACTTTGGAAGCAGGAAAGCTATTTTCGAGGAAAATGTTTTTGGTGTAAACATTCCCTTGGTCGTCGGTATAGAAGGTTCGGAAAACACCTTTACATACAAAATGTACTTGTTTCGCTGTTTGCCCAGCTCTCAATACAAGTTCTCCTTTTTTCACGCATTGAAAGTGTACAATTGAGGCTATAAGCGACCATGATTTTTCAGATATTTTGGATAACTTATTAAAGGCTGCTTTTAGCTCTAAAAGGTATTTTTCTTTTTCAATTTCCATGTTATTTCGATGTAAAACCCGAACGCTGACCCGTTGTGTATTTAAAAGTAATGAGCTTCTGCCAAAAAAGCTTCAAACCCTTGAACTAACGTTATCCAAATTAAGCCTAATTTCAGGATGGGTATTATTCCTTTTTAACATTAATAACCGGAACGCTAACAATCTCAAAAGTGGCAGAGGCCAGCTGTACTTTGCCTTCTGTTTTTTGAATGGCTTTGCCAATCAATTCATTTAGTATGTTCTTAGTGTATCTCCTTTTTTTATAGTCTACAATATATCGAAGGTTGAACTGAACCCAGTTATCGGTCATGGTAATGGCTAAGGTAGGATCTACTACAGCATTTTCAATATAATATTTATTAACCACTTGGCTCCATTCCGAAATGGATTGTGAAACATATTCAGATAGCGTTTCTGAGGCAATTTGAATCACAATAGTCTTTGCCAATTCTATATCTGAGCCATATCTTATCGGCAGATTAAATTCATCCCAAACGAATGGAAAATCCTTGGAATAGTTATAGACCGGGCCTTTAAACACAAATGCATTGCTCAGTTTTACGATTCTTCCGCTGTAATTATCGCTAGAGACCCATTCTCCAATTTCCATCATAGTAGTATAAATACTATCAATGTCAATCACATCTCCTTTAATATTATTAATTTCTATCCGGTCTCCAGGCTTGTAAACACCAACAAAGAAAATATAAAAGGAGCCCGCTATACTTAAAATTAATTCTTGTAAGGTTATGGTAATTCCTGCGGTAAGAAAGCCAATGGCTAATCCAAAGTCTTTAATGTTTCCAGTAAAAAATGATATGGTGATGATAACAAGAATTAGGTAACCGAAAATCTCTATCGCTTTTTGAGATTTATAACGAACGGCCGTATCGGGTAGCTTTTTTCTTAAAAACTGTCTTAAAAAGGCAATGGCTAGTAATATAAAAACAGCCCAAACCAGGTATTTAGCAATGCCGGTAGAAACCGGATGGGCAAGCATCCATCGACTTATATTTTCAAATATCTCCATGGTATTTTACATGATACATCCGACTAGTCTAGTATTGCAAATTACGGTTTAATCATGACGTTTGAAGGAGCAGAACAAAAAGTTTTGAGTTGTGTTAAAGGGGGTCCTATGGTCTTCGGTTACGCATTTAATTTTCTTAAAACCTTTTTGAAGCTCTGACGTTAAAGTATTTTCATCATATTGATTGATGTCTAATCCGCTGCATTTTTTTGGTCCATCCTTACTGAATGTTCCTATTGTTACAAAGCCATTTTCTTTTACTGCTTGTCTGGCCGTTGAAATATATTTCACCACCTTCTCCTCAGTTGTTAAAAAATGAAAAGCAGCTCTGTCATGCCAAAAGTCAAACGATGTGGTAGGCTGATAGTCGATGATATCACTAACAATCCAATTTACTTTATCCGCTTTCCCGCCAAGACGTAACTTTGCTTTTGTTAAAGCTTGTTCTGAAATGTCAAGCACCGTAATATTCTCATAGCCTTCTTCCAACAAGAAGTCAACGAGTTTGCTATCGCCCCCACCGATATCAATAATATTGGCAGTTTTGTCCAAGTTTGCGTAATGAACAAAGTCGAGCGAAGTCTTTGGAACGTCCTGTGTCCAACTTACTTCGTTAGAAAGTTTTGTAGCATAAATGCTGTCCCAGTAATTTTGCTGTTCTGACATTTTCGTTTTTTAATTTTCCTCTAAAGCTAGAGCATTTAACACGTTTCTTAACTTATATATTGAGGAACGATGAATACATCCAAACCAATTTCTCTTGCACCCTAATATAGTCACTCATTAAGGCATTTGTACCTTCGTCCTCGGCGTCGGCAGCTATTAAAAGCAATTCTCTTTGAAGTATTATTATGGTCTGGAACGAGCCTAAAATATCTTCAACCGCCACCATTCCGTCACTTACTTGAACACTTTCCTTTATTTGGGAAATAGACCTATAATCAGAGTAATTATGTTTAGGCGTATGACCCAGGGTTAAAATCCTTTCTGCCACCTCATCTATCTTCAAAATCAAATCATTATACAATTCTTCAAACTTAATGTGAAGTTCAAAGAACTTGTCGCCTTTTATATTCCAATGATAGCCTCTTGTATTTTGATAAAAAACAGAATAATTTGCTAGAAGCTCATTGAGCTTTTCTGCCAAATGTTTCGCCTTTTCTTGATCCAATCCGATTGCATTTTTAATACTCATTTAATACTTTAATTGATGAAATTAATTATTTCTTTATCAAAGGTAAGTTTTAAGTTTAGCGATATTTGTAACAAAGATTACATACCCGATTACTTCAAGCCTCCTAGCCTTATAAGTTCGAGAATTAAAAAAAACCGATTTTAAACGATCCGTTATTTGGCGATTAAGCAACGTCAAAGCACCGTTGACTTTGTATCACTAGCAGGTAAATTTAACCCGCATTAGGCAATCTCCCGATTTTATCGGGACCGTACCTAAATTGCTTCAAATCAGTACGTAAACCTTTTAAACTCAATCACCATAACGTTTACCCTGAGCTAATGTCGAATGGCTATGCCAATTTCCTTTAATTATCTGATTTATTGCACTTTAAAACTCATAACGATTCCCCAACGCATATTCCGGGTTTAATTATTTGTGAGATTAACTTGAAACCCAAGTACATCGTTTCAAAAACAAATTCTACCTGAAGAAATGTAAATTTCATTCGTAATAAACTGAAGCTAAACCGGTAAATAAATACTAAAAATCGACCCTTCACCCGTTAAACTTTCAGCTTTCACCAGCCCACCGTGATTTTGGGTTATTTTTTTCACAATAGCCAATCCTATTCCAGTACCACTAAACTCTTCTTTGCTATGAAGTCTTTGAAAGAAATCAAAGATTTTTTCTTTATGACTGATATCAAAACCAATGCCATTATCAGTCATTTGTATTTTATAAAAGCTCTTCATCTCTCTTTCCTCACTAGGTGCCGCTTCTTTTGAGATGGTGGACGAAATAGTTATACGCGGAACGCCTTCGCAGTATTTAATGGCATTTTGAATCAAATTACCAAACAGCTGAATCATTTGACTCTCATCCGCCATAATAACCGGCAAACCTTCATGAGAAATAACGGCATTGCTTTCATTGATAATCTCGCTATTGACCTCATAAACCTGTTCCATGATTTCGTTAAAATCCAAGGGTTTCTTTACCAGTTCAAAGGAATTTATTTTGGCAAAATCTAGGATGTCGTTCACTAGATTATAGGCCCTATCTGCACTATTATGAATCTTGGGCAAGAACTTCTTCAGCTTCTCCTTATCGGTAGTGTCTTCTCCTAAAATGTCGGCATAAATTTTCAGTTTTCTTATGGGTTCCTTTAAATCATGGCTAGCTATATAAACCATTTGCTCCATTTCTGCATTAAGCTGGCTTAGCTTTATATTTTTGTGTTTCAGGATTTCTGTATGACGTTCTATCTCTTCTTTTAAAAGTTTCTCGTTGGCGTTGGCAGTGTCTCTAATGTCCAAATTCTTCTTTCTCAGCTCCAAAAGTTTAATCACCTGTCTAGATATTTTCCTTAAGGCTTCTTTCTGCTCTTCTGTGAGGATGTTGGGCTTGGTATCCAGCACACAGAGCGTTCCTACCGGAAAGCTGTTATCCACGTTTAAGGGCACGCCAGCGTAAAACTGTATGTTGGTGTCGCCAGTGACGAGCGGGTTGTCCAGGAAGCGGTAGTCTTGTGTGCTATCAGGAACTACCATGAGACCGTGCTCATCCAAAATGGCGTGAGAACAAAAAGCAATATCTCTAGGAGTTTCCCTTAAATTTGTACCAACTGCAGATTTAAACCATTGTCTTTCCTTTTCAATAAAACTAATAAGAGCTACCGGCGTTCCACATACGTAACAAGCCAATTCGGCTAAATCGTCAAATTCTTTTTCTTCTTCGGAATCAATAATTTCTAACCTACTCAATGCCAGTAACCTTTCGCTTTCATTTGCTGGCAAATTGGCAATCTGCATAATAATATTTGCTTAATTCAAACTCCCATTTTCAGGAGAATTTCAATACAAATAAAGGGATAAATCAGATTTATCCCCTATTACTTACCCAAAACTATCTATATACTTAAAAGGCAAACCTTGCAGAAAACCCGAATATCGGAAGAACAAGACCTGTATAATTCACAAAATTGAACTCAGGTTTCCAGTCGGCACTTAAATTTAATGGTATTTCTTTAAAGGTATGTTCTAAACCTAAAATCCCATCTACACCTAAATGAAACACCTCAATATTTGGCTCATAGTTTTTCCTTTTTACAGGCGAAGACCCCGCGTGCCCACCAAAACCATAATACCATCTCCAAGTTGAGGTGTTAAAGGCCGGATTATGCAGTTCGTAAAGAAATGTCCCTTTCAAACCATGTCCAAAGCCTCCCAAAAGTATCTCACCAGCCGAGTTGCCACCCATACTAAATTTTCCTGTTAAGGCTGGACCATCGGTAAACCTTACACCCACGGCTCCTTTATACTGAGCCTGAGCAGCTACAGCCGTAACTAAAATAATTGCTAAAATTGTAATTTGCTTTTTCATAATGGTTTATATCGTTTTGTTATACTAATTGTGCCAGGTTGGCTATTACCTGTTCAATCCTAAATTATCTTTTGCTAGCAGTATACATACCTCCTACAAATACCACTACACTAAGTCCCATTAAAATATAGCCTTGTTCTTTACCAGACTCATTAGAGGCGTCTATTTCTAAACCTAGCACCTCCACAGAAGCACCACTCTTTTGTACTTTGTTAAAACCTAAATAACCCAAGGCCAAGCTCCCGACGATCAGGAGAATTCCTATTATCTTTTTCGAATTCATTTTTATAAAATTTAAGTGACTAATATTAATTATAATAATACCCTTCAGGCATACCTATGATTCTAGTCATCCATGACTGTTTGCCTTTTGTTTCTTAAATACAATATGATGGATGTAATAATTAAGATGAGCATTGAAGTATTATTTAAGTTCGAAACTTATTCTTAAAAGCTCATTCCTACATTCAAAGCTGTGGAATTGTGGAATTATAGCGGAAAATGTGGGTATTTTCTAGCGTATACGGTATGGGGCTAATTACCCAATATTGCATCTTAACCCATTTATGAACCATTGATTGATTCGGCTTTTTGTTAGCAATTCAATTTATTAATATCCCAAAATAAGTTGTAAAGGGCTTTCCTGCCCCCCCAAGAAACTTTTTTGACCAATGAACAAAATGCTTTTGTTTAATTCCCATTTTGAACGGGATACCCTAGTTGGGCCCAAACCAGAACACCTTCATCGAGAATGGCGGTATTCTTAAACCCATATCGAGTTAAATTATTGATTACTTTTTGTGATGCCGCATGTGGACAAGCACAATAGACCACTATCTGCGTGCTGTCTTTTGGAATATTCTTCACAAAGTTTTCAGGTTTTTCATAATAAGGAACTGGTATAGCACCTGGGATGTGGGTTTGACGCCAAGCTACTTCAGAACGGGCGTCCAGTAAGACAATACGCAAACTATCTTTCATGGCCTTAAAAAGCTGCTCGGCAGATACATAAAGACCTTCGCGAAGATTAAATTTTGATGCCTTATTTTTAGGATTTAACACATAGTTTTCTGGAAGTGGAATCGAAACCGTATCCTGTTTTGGAATATTCCAACCTGATGCTCTACTTCTAAGAAAAGCGGTAACGGCATCTATTTCTTTATTGCTCAAGCTGTCTTTGAATGCTGGCATTGGAGTACCATCTCTTCCTTCTAAGATAGCGTAGCGTAAAAAGTGGTCCGTAGCTGTGGCTAACAACATAGGATTTCCTAAAGCAGGTGCTGAAATACCTTCTCCTTTTTTACCGTGGCATGTCGTACAGTTCTTAGCGTATATTTTAGCTCCTAGTTTTATATCTCCCACTACGGTTTCTCTTGATATCTCGATAGGTTCTTTTACACCACTCTTTTGATACAACCATTGTAAGAGTATTTCAATGTCAATGTATTCTAATGGACCTCCCCTACTCTTCATATAACCCGCCATGGCCGTCTCTGACCTCCCAAATTGTATGGTATATCGCATAAAGTTGGAAGTTTGGCTCGTGCCTAACAGCGAATGAGAACTTAAGGAAGGTGCATGATCAGCGGCGTATCCTTCACGATCCTTCCCATGACAAAGGGCACAGTATTTCTCGTACAATCCTGCAGCATAAACCATGGAAGTGCTGTCTAGCTCATCATCTGGCCTTAACTGTCTAGCTTCAGCTCCTTGCTCTTCAGACTCTTCCACAAATTCCAGTTGAACACCATGTGCAAATTCTTTTAGTACCGTTAGTCGCTTAGGAAACGCTTCCATCACCAGTGCTTTTGCAGGCAGGCGGCCTTTTAAAAAACTATAAGTTGAATCTAGATTGATAACTTCATAGCGTAAGGCAAACACCCCTGAACCCCGTGTCTTTAAGAAATCGGACAATTCATCCCCAGCGGTTTTAGAGGCAATTAAATGCAACTCTTGATTCCGAATAAGTTTAAAGCGAGCAATGGAGTCGTTTAACTCCAATTGAACAAGACCCATTTTCAGAAACTCTTTACTAGATGCTTCTATATCTTCCACTGCTATTCGGATGGCGGCAGTTCCCACCACTCCATTAGGGTGTTCCAGGTATCTACGTCCGTAACTGTAGTAGGTCCTCCATTCCTCTTGGACAGCTTGATAATTCATATCTGCATGCTCAACAAATCGAGGCAGATGAGCAGGTGGGTTTGATGCTTCAAAATCCAGACTTTGTTTCTCAGGACCACCAGAATCCCAAGACCAACCTTTTGGTGAATCTTCAGAGGAACGATAGGCCTGGATGGAATCCATTTTAAATTCTCTAGAACTAAGCCATGTAGAAGTGGAATCTACAGATGAGCTAGATAATGCATATAAACGTACTCCTTCCGTTTTCTTTAAAAAAGAGCTTATAAAAGAGGGTTTTGATTCGTCAGCTAACGAATCATTCAGAGAAAGAAGTTCTAAAGATGACATATCTGCAAAAGAAATAGAAGCAACCAACGAACCGTCAATGCTCCCTTTTTCATTTTCATCAGATATTTTAAATCCTAGTGTGTCCTTAAAGTAGCCTCGGGTGGCTTCTATATCGTTGACAAACAAAGTAGTGCTATTGATTCCGTAACCCAAACCAAGGAGATAGGGTTCTTCCGTGTTTTTGGTACTGCAAGAGGAGAAAGTTATGAATAACACAAAATAAACAAATCTAAAAGCTTTAAAATGCTTTGAAATAGAAGCGGTGTTATTTGTTCTCATTTTACATTTATTTGTCTGAGCCTCATAACTAAACGGTACTAGCCATGAAACCCAACGCGGTCGAAAAGTCTTTTAAAACTTTCCATTTTTTATAGTTTCCATTTTATCATCTAAAATCTAAATTTAGATATAAACCGCATCCTAACACTATGGTAGGTTTAAAACCAACCATATTTTTAGGGAGTGGTTAAGAGAACGGCATTGAGGTTTTTTCAGAGCTCTTTTTTAATGAGCCCTTGATATTTCCCAAAGGCTCATTAAAGCGTACGCAAGTCCTAAACTTTCAAACTGGCCTTAAACTGGCTCGGAGAAAGACCTCCGTGCTTCTTAAATATTTTTGTAAAATAAGATAAGTTGACAAAACCGAGTTCTTCAGCCACTTGCCCTACAGACGCATCGCTAAACGTTAAAAGACGTTTGCTTTCCAAAACCACTTTTTGAGATATCAGCTCGGTAACAGTCTGGTTTAAAACCTCTTTACAGATTCTATTAAGATGCTTTAAAGTTATGCTCATTTGGGAAGCATAAAAAGATGGCGATTTCTCGGTTTTAACATGCATTTCTAGCAATGCCATAAATTGATTTACCTTTTCGGAATATGAATGCCACGCAAAGTTGTTTTCAGACAGATGCATCCTAGAAATCTCAATAAGGATGATGTCTAATAGGTTCAGGAGTTTCTCTTCTTTTCGGGAGTTATTCAACTGGTTTTCTTTTACCAAAAGCTTGAAATACACCTCCATGTCAGTCAGCTCCGACTCCCGCAGCTTTATTTCTGAGATATGACTTGACGTTCCCAAAAAGCTATAATCTTCTATTTTCTTTTGACCAAAGTACAGGTTAAAAACCTCCTGCGAATAAAACATGATATAGCCCTCAATATCTTCTGATAGCGTCCAGCTGTGCACCTGACCAGGTTTCATTAAAAACAGACTTCCTCTGCCTATATCAAATGTATCCAAATCAATTTTATGACTACCACTGCCCGAAGTAAAGAGCACCATCAAATAGAAATTATGCCTATGCGACTGCTCTATGAAGCTGTGCTTTATTAGGTGGTTTTTAAAGGTGTTGATATATAAATCATGATGATGCCCTTCTGTTTCAAAGTTTTGAATATCATAAACCGGATAAGCCTTCATAAAATGTCCTTATTTTACCAAAAGAAGCGATTTTCATAGGATTAAAGTGCCCTAGAGTCCCTTACTTTTGTATAAAAATAAAGACAAACTCATGATTTCAAAACTAATAAGCCTTTTAAGTAACGATTGTCCTAATTGTGGCAAAGGAAAAGTGTTTAAAGCCAAAAACATATTCTTCAGCTTTGGTTTTTCTGAAATGAATACGACCTGCAAAGCTTGTCATATTAAATTTGAAAAAGAGCCCGGTTTTTTCATGGGAGCCATGTATGCCAGCTATGGTCTTTCCATTATGGAAATATTCCTAACCTATTTTGTCGCCAGTCGTTTCTTTGAAGAAACTTTTGACCTTAGAATATTAGGTTTCATCATGGCAGTTCTCATTCTCCTAAGCTTTTTCAACTATCGACTTTCAAGAATCATTTGGATTCAACTCTTCGTGAAGAAAAACGAGAAAGCTAGCCTAGCAAAGTCTTAACAAATTTTTATGCAAAGAGAAATCAAAACTCCTTCTCTCCAAACTCACTTGAAGGCAATTTGACCTTACCGTCACGCTGATTGAAATTGAAACTTAAGTTTAACAGCACAATATTAGTCTCCTGAATATAATTCGTGGTGGTAAAAAAGTCAGAGCCAAAAGTGGTAATTCTTTGCTGATTTACGCCCATATTTCCAAAAGCCATATTCTGCCATTGAGCCCCAACCGTCATTTTATTATTCATAAAACTCTTCTTTATGGAAAGGTTCGGCTGATAAAAACGAGAATCTTCGCCTTGTGCGGTATTTCTTGCCGACATGTAAGAAAAATTAAATTGAGAACTTAAAGTCGGTGTTATTTTATACGAAAGATTGGAGTTCAAGGAGTAAACCCAGCCTCTGCTGTCAACACTTACTGCGTTTTCAAAAAGTGCTCCGTTAATATTCAGTCTGTAAACATTCCCTCCCATAAACCATTTTACTTTTTTGGAAGCCGCCCAAGTGAGTCCCAATTCAGAACCTACCAGATTTGCTACTCCGGCGTTGGTAAAAATACGATTCAAGATGGTGTCGTTATAAACGCTATTTACCCTGTTCACTATATCCGTAATATGCTGATGATAGAGCGTCATGTAAACAGAAAGTTTCTGAGCGTCTTTGCTAATTCCCACTTCTGTAATTCCAATAAACTCAGGTCTGATACGCGGGTCGCCCTGCTCCAAGGTTTCTGAATGTTCTCTTTCAGGATATGGGTTCAGCTCGTTATTGGTAGAACGCTGCACCCTTCTGCTGTATCCTGCTTTCAGCCTCCAGTCATGCCCTAAACTATACATGATATTGGCAGAAGGAAACAAGTTGGATAGGTCTAGATGAAAATCGTCTGATTTTCCGTCTTTAAAAACCCTGTCAGATTTCTCATATCGCAGTCCAGAGCTAAATTCCAGTTTGTCGAATTTAACACTATACATCCCATAAAGGCCATGTATTCTGTTTTCCACCCTGATATCCGCACTAAAGACGTCGTTCTGTACAAATGGAAGATTACTCCCACTTTTCTCCAAGTATCTAAAAACACCATCCTGATTTTGAAGTCTGTATTGATACCCAAAGGATAGCACACCCACCTTTATGGGCTTCTCATAATCCACTTTTAAGCGTAAGGCGTTTAGAGGGTTTTCACCGGTATTAAAGGTATATTGAAGTGTGTCAGAATAATCAAACTGATTTAAGTTTCTGTTTTTAGTATTACCATCCAGCTGAGCATTTTCTACTAAGCCCGAAACACTGATAGAAGATTGGTCTTCAAACTTGTGTAAATAATCTAAATTATAAACCTGAAAGTCTCCAGCCTTTAACACTTGGTTTCCATTATAATATGAATAAGCACTTATTGGCTCGCCAGAAGCCGCATTAACTTTGGTATTATGATAGACAATATTGGCGGTTCTGTACTGCTCACGACTTCCTAAATATACTCCAGCCGTCAGTTCATTTTTTGTATTTAAATTGTAAGTAGCATTTGCTCTTACCCCATAACTTTCCCTTATAAAGCTTCTTTCACCTTCGCTTGGAAAAATGGTTTTCACGTCATTTATAATCGTAAAAGCGTCCCCTACTCTTCTGCCTGCTATATCATTCTGGAGGTAATTAAGTCCTACATTCAACGCTAACTTCTCTTTCCTATAACTCAAAGTAGCATCTACACCCTGTCTTTGCGGCTCTTTCTCATTAAAATAAGCTTTTATCCTAGGTAAACCGTATTGCAGGTTTGCAAAAACACTTAGCCCATCCATGGCTCCTTTCTTGGTAACGATATTAATAATTCCTGCCTTACCGTCTGCCTCATATCTGGCAGAAGGTACTGAGATAATTTCGACCTTTTGGATGGTATTTGCCGGGATTTGCGACAAAATGGTGGTTTGGTCTAAAGCACTAGGCTTTCCGTTTACCATAATTACAAAGCCCTTTGAACCTCTTACAGAAATTTCACCTTCCACGTTAACCGTGACAGAAGGTATGTTTTTTATCAAGTCGGCTGCTGTTCCGCCTTTGGCTACCTCAAATTGTTCGGAATCAAAAATCTGCTTTTCCAGTGTGGTCACCATATTGGGTTTTATACCTGTCACTATCAGAGTTTCTAATAATTGGCTGAGTGGAGCCAAGCCCAAAGCACCTAAATTAAAGTTAGCATTATTTTCAATCATATTAACTTCAATTGATTTTGAGGCGTAGCCCACATATTCAATTTTGATAATATAAACCTCGTTTGTAGATGTCTCTATTCTGAAGCCGCCATCATCTGTACTTTGAACACCTGTAATTAATTTACCTCCTTTTTCAAGCTTTACAGAAGCAAAAGATAAGGGTTCGTTAGTAACAGAATCTATTACCGTACCAGTAAGTGTTTGAAACTTTTGGGCATCGGCTGAAAAAGGAAATAGGGCTAAAAGAAGAACGATTACAGGTAGACTTCTATACATCATATGATAATTTCCACAAAAGTATTTCAATTTCAATCCTTAACAATCCTAGGTATATGCTAATTGTTAAGATACGTCTACTCTTTGCTGATACATGCTAATTAAAAAAAAGGTCAAATGATATTTTACCCATTAAACGCCCTCAATGCCATTTAAAATATTCAGCAAATCACTTGTCCGATTCTGATAGATAGTAAGTTATTTTCTAAGTAAATTGTATTCATAATTAAACAAAAAGACATGATACTAACAACTACAGAAACAGTACCTAACCAAGAAATAGCCCAGATTTTAGGCGTCGCCAGAGGCAGCACCGTAAGAGCCAGAAACATCGGTAGAGATATTTTTGCGGGTCTTAAAAACATTATAGGTGGAGAAATAGAAGAATACACCAAACTTCAAGCCCAAGCCCGTGAACAAGCTTTACAAAGAATGGAGCAGGATGCCCAACGATTGGGTGCAGATGCGATTGTCAATATACGACTGGCCACATCCATGGTGATGCAAGGAGCCTCAGAAATATTAGCCTATGGTACGGCTGTAAAATTTAAATAAATATGAATGACATGGAATCTATATTTATCACCATAGCTCTTGGCCTCTTTATCTACCTGGTGGTAAGAAGAGTAAAAATAAAAGATCAAGAGAATTTTGAAAATCGTGACAATTAATCCCAAGAGACCATCTACTTAGATTGGTCTCTTTTCATTTAAACCCGGTTTATGCATTGGAGAATCGTTATGAGTTTTAAAGTGGAATAAATCAGACATTTAAACGAGATTACCATAGCGGTTTACCCTGAGCTAATCTCGAAGGGTTCTGGTGATTGAGTTTAAATGGGTTTACTAACTAATTTGTATTACCCAGATCTTGCTGATGGAAAGCAATTTAGCTACGGTCCCGATATCTATTGGGAGATTTTCTAATGAATAAAGCGGGTTAAATTTACTTGAACTGCATTTATTCAGTCCATTCAAAGTCCTCAGCAGAAGTCAAATTTAAGGTCTTGCTAAGATTTGGAATTCGCTTGTGCCTAACTATTTCTAATTGGCTATTGAGACGAGATTCGTTGGAAATTTATTAATGGTTAAAAACACAAAACCCCGCTGTTTAAGCGGGATTTTTAGGTTTACACCTTTTTTGTTACCACGCCATATAGCCTTCCCTAAAAATGAAAATTTGATGCATAATAAAATGCTAGGAGCCTTTTAGACGGAGATAGCAGCGGAGCTTTTGTAAACTTAAAGTCCTGATCTGTCAATGATGTAAGCATCTACAAAAATTGTGTAAATCCTATTCCAAGAAACCTGCCGAACTTTAAATTTTAAATATTTGCAAAAAATAAACTGGACATTCAAATATAAATTATCATGGCAGAAATTAAGATTGAACAGAAGAGAAAGCTTTGGCCTTGGTTACTTTTTAGCCTTCTGGTTGTGTCATTACTGTTTTATTTCCTATTAAATAATGACAATAACAATCAAGATTCGGCAAATGAAGCCCAATCCATTAATCATACTAATGAAAATGATCTAATAGTTGTAAAAGAAAAAAATGCCGTTGTGGTGTCTTATGTAAACTTTATAGATCATAGTAAGGATGAGATGAGTCTAAGCCACGCATATACAAATGATGCTCTACTTAAACTCACCTTGGCTACAAGTGCCATGGCCAACGAGGTCGGCTTTGATGTAAAGGAGAGTTTAGGAAAAGTAGAAAAATTTGCAAAAATGATTGTTAAAGACCCGTTTGAAACAACCCACGCAGATAATATTAAAAAGGCAGGTGAGATTTTAACCGATGTATTACAAAACATCCAAAAAGCGAATTACCCAAGCTTAGGAGCTGAGGTTGAAGAATTACGAAGTGCAACAGCATCAATAAAGCCAGGAATACTTACTCTTGACCAAAAAGATGCAGTTAAAAATTACTTTTCAAAGGCTTCAGATCTGCTTCAAAAAATGAACTAGTTTATCTTTTAAAGAAATAAAAAATGTCAGTAACAAATAAAAACCTTTTTAATCTTGACGAATTGTCGGATTATCAAGTGGCCGAAAATTATAAAGATGTACGTGGCTGGGAGGTCAAAGACTCAAATAACCGCATCATTGGGAAAGTAGATCATTTGCTAGTAAATAAGACTGCAGAACGTGTGGTTTATCTCGATGTCGAAGTTGATGAAACATTGATTGAAGAGGGATTCAAAACTTATCAAAATTCTGTTAGCGAGGGCGTCCATGAGTTTCTAAATAAAGAAGGAGAGAATCACTTGATTATTCCTATTGGAATGGTAATTATTGATGAGAAAAACAAATTGGTAAATACCGATCAAATTGACTGCTCGACTTTTGCTAAAACTAAACGATTCAAGAAAGGAGACGCTATAGATTTTGAGAACGAATTAATCTTGCTTCGCCATTACAAGCGAGATCAATCTATTCCGGGTTCGGGTACCTTTGCGAGCTTTTACGAACGTGAAGATTTTAGGAATGATTATTTTATGTAAGATTTAACAGAGCTATTAAATAGATTCTCATTCAGGAAAGAAATGGAGAGGCTGTTTTGAGCAAAATGATAAATCTAAAAAGCAAAATTATGAAACGGAAAATAAAAAGTCTCACTGGTTTTACAATAGGTGCAACAGACGGAATTGTAGGTGAAGTAAAAGAGTTTTACTTTGATGATAAAACTTGGACTATTCGATATTTAATAGTAGAAACTGGAAACTGGCTCTTGGGCAAAAAAATATTGGTGTCGTCAGAGGCTTTACTTACACCCGATTGGGAGAATAAGATTTTCCCAGTGAAGCTTACCTTGGAGCAGATTAAAGGCAGCCCTAACATTGATACTGATATGCCCGTATCAAGACATCAGGAAACCGAGCTATATGGATACTATTCATGGACAAACTATTGGGAAAGCGGAATATGGGCTAGTGGAATAGATAACTCTGGAATGGTGAGTTCCTCCTCATTGCCGCTCAATCATGCTATTCAAAATAAAATACAAGCAGAGGGTAAGGAAAATGAGATAGATCAGCATTTAAGAAGTACTGAAAAGGTAACCGGCTATAACATTAAAGCTTCTGACGGTGAAATAGGTGATGTAGAAGATTTTATCATAGATGACCAAACTTGGGAAATCAATTTCTTAGTAGTTGATACCGGTAATTGGTTTCCCGGAAAAAAGGTTTTGATATCCCCAAAATGGATCAAGGAAATAAACTGGGAAACGGCTTCGGTGATTGTTGTTTTATCTGAACAACAAGTAAAAAATAGTCCAGAATATATTTACCGTCAAGAGATTAGCAACCATTATGAAAATAGCCTACAGAACTATTATGAAAGATATGATACTGCTAATTAGTCTTTTGTTGCCAATAATTAAAACCTTTTAATTGGTGGTAGACCCATTAGAAAACCAACTATGCTTGGAAGTAAATAAAAATGATATGAAAAATAGTTCATTATTGATTTTGGTAATAATACTAATTGGTATAGAAACAAGTTTAGTTAGCTGTTACAATGAAGCCAGCTCAGAAAAGGGTTTCTTTAGTGATACCATTGCTCATTCAGCTATAGAAACTACCCATAAATCACAAGATGAAATGGGAGATTTTGTTACAGCCTCAAAAGCTGTAACTCCTTCTGTAGTGCATATAAAAACAATATACCCAGCTTCAGGAAACGCTACCGGCAATTATAATGAATTATCAGGTAAAAACAGCTTAGCTATGGGTTCCGGTTCTGGGATAATTATTGATGCAGATGGTTATATAGCCACCAATAATCACGTAATAGAAAATGCCTCCAAAATTGAAGTTATACTTCCAGATAAACGTGTATTTACCGCTAAACTGGTTGGACAAGACGCAAATACAGATTTAGCACTATTAAAAGTCAATGCTGCTGGGCTGACAACCGTAAAATTTGGGAACTCGGATATCGTAGAAGTAGGCGAATGGGTATTGGCTGTTGGTTACCCTTTCTCACTTAATACAACGGTTACAGCCGGCATAGTAAGTGCAAAAGCACGAAGCATCGGAATTATTAACCGTCAAGAAAGCCATAACACAAATGATAATTCGCAAATCCTGAATTCGGCAGTTGAATCCTTTATTCAAACAGACGCAGCTATAAATCCAGGAAATAGTGGTGGGGCATTGGTAAATCTAAATGGTGAACTTATTGGTATCAATAGTGCAATTGCTTCACAAACTGGCAGTTACGCTGGCTATGCATTTGCCATTCCTGTTAATCTTGCTAAAAAAATATTGGACGATTTAAAAAAATATGGTGAGGTAAAAAGGGGAATATTGGGTGTGTCGTTCCCTTCACCTTCTGCTGAGGATCAATTTTTTAAGCAACAGGGGCTCAACCCATCTACGGTAAAAGGTGTTTATATAACAAGTGTGTTAAATAATAGTGCCGCCTCAGCGGCAGGGCTAAAAGAGGGCGATATAATTCAAAGTGTTGATGGCATTAAAATAACTTCATCAGCAGAATTTTCGGAAAGGATAGCGAGGCATAAACCTGAGGATACAATTAAACTGAGCTATTTACGTAAAGGCACAGTCTATGCTACTTCGGCTACTTTAAAAAGTGATGAAGCTACAAAAACCTCAACTAACCTAAACGAATCAATTGAAAATATATATAACAAACTCGGAGCTGGTTTTGCGTCTCTTTCAAGAGAGCAGAAACAACAGTTAAATATCAATTCAGGTGTTGTCGTTACGGAAGTTAAAAGGGGCGGTTTTTTCGACCAAATAGGTATCCCTAAGTATACTATAATTGTATATATAAATGGAAAGCCAGTTGAAACACCAAAAGATATTGATAAGGCTCTCCTTTCTGCACAAAATGGCATTATTCAAATGCTAGCTATCGCTCCTGATGGTTCCAAAGTGATATTCAATTTTTCTTTAGGAACATAAACAACAATATGAAAAACAAATTATGAAAATACTTAGTAAAAAAATGTTGCAAGAACTTCTGACGGTAAACAATGAAACTTGCCTTTCACTTTACATGCCTACGCATCAAAGTCATCCTGAAAACCAACAGGATCCAATAGTTTATAAACATTTACTTAAGGAACTGGAGGAATCATTATTGCAACAATATTCTGAAAATGAGGTCAAACAACATTTACAACCATTAGAATTACTCATAAAGGACGAAGCTTTCTGGAACCATACCACACCTGGAATCGCTATATTTAGTGCACCTGGCGTATTCAAGGTAGTAGGTTTACAAAATAGTTTTAAAGAACTAGCGATTGTTGCTAATAGCTTTTATACAAAACCACTCCGTCAATATTTACAAACCACAGACCGCTATCAAGTGTTAGGCCTAAGCCTCGACAGGATTCAGCTTTTTGAAGGTAACAGGCACTCATTGGTAGAAATTTCATTACCTGATGATATGCCAAAAAACCTTACAGAAGTACTGGGCAAGGAAGTGACTGAAAAACATACTACCGTTGCATCCTATGGCGGTGTGGGTAATGGAAGCATGCACCATGGTGATGGAGGAGTAAAAGATCAGATAGATAATGATACAGAGAAGTTTTTCCGTTTTATAAGTGAAGAAATATTTGAAACTTTTTCTAAGCCTACCGAGCTACCTCTTATATTGGCGGCCTTGCCCGAGCATCATAACCTTTTCCATGAGGTTAGCAATAATCCCTTTCTTTTAAAAGAAGGCATCCTTAAAAATCCGGAAAGTTTATCCATTGATAACCTAGTGAAAATGGCTTGGGAAGTGATGGAACCTGTGTACTTACTAAAAGTGATAACCCTTTCAGAAGAATTTGCTCAGGCCAAAGCGAATAATAAGGGTACCGATGATATGGAAACAGCTTTCAAAGCAATGGCAGAAGGTAAGGTAGCTACAATTCTTATTGAGGCCGGTCGGATTATACCGGGTAAAGCTATAAATAGCAATTCAGCTTCTATTGAAAATGGAGTTATTAATAAGCTCGAAACAGACGACCAGTTGGATGACATAGCCGATATGGCAAAAAAGAATGGATCCGACGTTTTAATTATCCCAAAGCAAGATATGCCTTCTAAAACGGGGTTGGCAGCAATATTTCGATATTAAGAATTAAATCGGTAGAGATCCTATTTCAGATTTACAAATCAAAAAACAATTATGACAGTTCAATTTAATACCGACAAAACCATAAGTGGTAAGGAAGAAGACACCGCTCCATTTATAGCTCAGATAAATAATGAGCTAAGCAGGTTTAGTTCTCACATATCAAGAATAGAAGTACATCTTTCTGACGAAAATGGAAATAAAACAGGACAGAACGACATACACTGTATGATTGAAGCCCGGCAAGAAGGAAAGCAACCCATTGCTGTCACTAGCCAAGCTGATACTGCAGAAGAGGCAGTATCAGATGCAGTTGATAAATTAACAGCTTCCCTTAAAACTATCGCAGGTAAGGAAAAGAACTATTAAGACACATTTATTAGAGTGAAAAATTCGCACAATTTTCAAATTTTAAATTAAAAAAAATGACCACAAAACAAATTACATTAGCATCCAGGCCAGTGGGCTTCCCTACGCTAGAAAATTTCAAATTGGAAAATGTTGAATTACCGAGTATCCTTAAAGATGAAATACTATTAGAAGGAATGTATTATTCTGTAGATCCTTACATGAGAGGCCGCATGAATGATGCTAAATCTTATGTACCTCCATTTGAAATTGGAAAACCACTAAGTGGTGGCGTAGTGGCAAAAGTAATAGAAAGTAAATCGAGCAATTTTAAAATAGGAGACGTAGTAAGCGGAAACCTGCCTTGGCGAACCAACGTAATTGCAGCGGAAAAGGATATTCAGAGGATAGATACAAATATTGCACCGGCAAGTTACTATCTCAGCATATTAGGCATGACGGGGCTTACTGCTTATTTTGGATTGATGAATATAGGCAAACCCAAAGCAGGCGAAACTGTTGTAGTGTCGGGTGCTGCTGGTGCAGTGGGCTTAGTAGTAGGCCAAATTGCTAAGATAAATGGCTGCCATGTAGTGGGTATAGCTGGCACTGACGAAAAAGTTAAATCACTAAAAGAAGAGTTTGGTTTTGATGATGCCATTAATTACAAAACAAATCCTGACATTAAAAAAGCCATCGCAGCGGCTTGTCCAAAAGGAGTAGATATTTATTTTGACAATGTAGGCGGAGAAATTTCCGATGCAGTTATTAGCAATATTAACTTTCATGCGAGGATTCCACTCTGTGGGCAAATAGCCTTATACAACAGCACAGAAATCCCAATGGGACCAAGATTGCAACCTATGCTATTAACTCGAAGTGTATTAATGCAGGGATTTATAGTAAGCAACTTTCAATCTGATTTTCCGCAAGGTCATAAGGAGTTGGCAAAATGGGTAAAAGAAGGCAAGTTGAAATTTTCTGAAACCATAGAGCATGGGTTTGAAAAACTGCCAGAAGCACTTCTGGGCCTATTTAAAGGAGATAATACTGGAAAGATGATTGTGGAGGCTTAGTAGACTATTTGAGTCCGGTTTAATTGAGTTATTAAGCTTTTTAGGTGTAAAAGGCTTCATATAAATGTGAAAATCTAATGCAAACAAGAGAGACCGCAAATGTATGAAGCCTACTACAAAGAAATAGCCATCGAGACACTTTGAAATACAAGCTGATGCTGCTATTGGGGTCCCAAAAACTCAAAAGTTGAACTCCATTATTTCCTGAATAAAGATTTACATTTTAAGGATTTCGAAATTGGCTTTTAACCGCTGGTAAGATAAGGGATACTGGAAAATAGGCTATAACTCTAATTTAGAGCACGTAATAAAAATAGTTGACAAGGTAGGTGATGAATTGTCCCAAGACCCTCAATGGAAAGAACTTATAATTAAACCTCCTCAGTTTTTGCGGGTGGATGACTTTGCAGATTCTTCCATTGTACTAAAGATTCTTGGAGAAACTCAACCACTTAAACAATGGGAAGTAACCGGAGAGCTTAGAAAAAGGATTAAAATCGTTTTTGATAAAGAAGGGATTGAAATCCCATTCCAACAAAGCGTTATTCATCAAACCAATTTAGAGGCTGTCATACGTTGTAGTAGATTTAATTTTAATCAATAAAGAGTTATGTCAAAAAACGTTTCTGACCATATAGTATAAACACTTGTTGGAGCAGTTAAAGTTAATCCTGATTTCGCAAAACTGGCAGAAGCGATGAACATTACCGAATGGGAGGCTAAAAAGCCTGAAGATGTGGAATCAGCTCTCTTAAACGGATTCAAACATAAGGAACCTGGCATAATTAACATTTTAACGGACGCTAATGCTCTGGCCATGCCACCTACGCTGAATTTTGAACCCGGTTTATGCATTGGAGAATCGCAATGAGTTTTAAAGTGGGATAAATCAGACATTTAAACGAGATTAGCATAGCGGTTTACCCTGAGCTAATCTGGTGATTGAGTTCAAACTGATTTGAAGCAATTTAGCTACGGTCCCGATAAAATCGGGAGATTTTCTAATGAATAGAGCGGGTTGAACAAATGACGGGTTTTGCTCCATCCATGGCAAAATTGATTGTGAATGGAAAATTCACAGAAATAGTAGATACGACGGAGAGCGATGTAAACTATTTGCGGGAATTATTATAAATCATTATGAAGAAAGCTATTAAGTTCACATTTATCTCCATGTTTATTTTTGCCGTTCTCATCGGTATTATTTTGTGGCCATTACCTGGTTTTCTTGTTTTTGTAGTATTGCTGGTGATACTGGGATTCTATGATTTATTTCAGAAAAAACATACGATACTCAGAAACTTTCCAATAATTGGTCATGTGCGATACTTATTAGAAATGATTGGTCCTGAGATTCATCAATATTTTGTAGAATCCAATACAGATGGCAAACCCATTGATAAGAATCACCGCACTTACATTTATGAACGAGCCAAAGAGCAAACCCAAACACACCCTTTTGGCACTGAGCTTAATGTATATGCTGATGATTATAAATGGATGCAACACAGCAACTATCCCGCAAAGAAAATGGATACACCACCTCGGGTAGTCATAGGTGGGAAAGATTGCCAACAACCTTACAGTGCTAGTCTTTTCAATATTTCAGCCATGAGTTTTGGAGCTTTGAGTAATAATGCCATTGAAGCATTAAACAAAGGTGCAAAAGCGGGCAATTTTTTTCACGATACAGGCGAAGGGGGAATATCAATATACCATTTACAAGGTGGAGATTTAGTGTGGGAAATCGGTACAGGTTACTTTGGTTGTCGAAATTCTAATGGAAATTTTGATGCAGAAAAATTCAAAGAAAAGGCAAATTGGGAGCAGGTTAAAATGATTGAAATCAAAATATCTCAAGGTGCAAAACCAGGACATGGAGGAGTACTTCCCGCTACTAAAAATAATGAGGAAATTGCTAAAATAAGAGGCATAACACCACATATAGCCGTGCTCTCACCTCCCGGGCATTCTACTTTTAGTGATGCTGTAGGCCTATTGAAGTTTGTTCAGCAATTGAGAGAATTATCTAGCGGTAAACCTGTTGGATTTAAGCTTGCCATAGGAAGTAAACAGGAGTTTATAGAAATATGTCAAAAAATGGTTGAAACAGGTATACAACCAGATTTTATAACCGTGGATGGTGCGGAAGGTGGCACGGGTGCTGCTCCAATAGATTTCTCAAACTACGTAGGTATGCCTTGGGAAGATGCACTGATTTTCGTTGTCGATACCCTTAAAGCATACAATCTCAAAAAAGAAATAAAAGTTATTACTGCTACCAAGATATTTACGGCTTTTGACATTTTCAAAGCCCTTTGTATCGGGGCTGATGTCTGTAATTCTGCCCGAGGTATGATGCTAGCTTTAGGCTGTATCCAGGCTCTTAAATGCAACACTAATGAATGTCCTACTGGAGTAGCCACAAATAATCCAAAATTTGTGAGAGGTTTGGTGGTTTCTGAAAAATGGAAAAGAGTCAGAAATTACCAAAAAAACATATTGGAAGATTTTTTGGAATTATTGGCTGCATCGGGCTGTCATTCACTTGAAGAAATGAACAGAAGTTTAATTTTTAAAATGGTGGACAAAGAATGGCTTTCTTATGCATGAAAATGCTCGCTATAATTGCGGTACGAGTCAAAGCAGCGATGTCTTATTCTAACTGAAAAAATCAGAAGTCGCGGAATAAAACCTCCACGTTTTTAAATACTAAAGGTTTGACCACTAATGATTTTACAATGAAGACTTTGTAAGGAAGTAAATGCATAAGAGCTAACTTACCAAGCGGATAGATCAATCATAATTAAAAAATGGAAAAGCTATTCCCTTGCTGCATACATGAAGATTAAAATCCAAAAAAAAATGGACAATTACAAAAAAGATAGTTTAACACTAAAAGGTGCCGTGGCTCTTGGCACCGGTGTGATGATTGGAGCTGGAATTTTTGCATTATTAGGTCAGGTAGCCGAATTATCCGGAACTTGGTTTCCCTATATCTTTATCATCGGAGCCATCATTTCTGGTTTCAGCTCTTACGCTTATATTAAGGTGTCTAATGCTTACCCATCAGCTGGAGGCATTGCCATGATTTTAATGAAAGCTTATGGCAAAACAACACTAACCGCAGCCGCTTCTGTGTTGATGGCACTTTCCATGATTATAAATGAAAGCTTAGTGGCAAGAACCTTTGGGACTTATACTTTGCAGCTTTTTGATATGGAGATGAATTCCCTTTGGGTGCCGGCATTAGGTGTTGCTTTATTGATATTTGCCTATATTATAAATGTCTCGGGAAATAGGGTTATTGGAAAAACTTCCCAGTTTATGGCATTTATTAAAATCGTAGGCATTATTGTGTTTGCTATTGGCGGACTTTGGGCAGCCCATTTCTCTTTAGGCGATATGCTGCCTTCTTCTAACGATACCCAAAATTATTCGGCTGCAAGTTTTATAGGGGCTATTGCACTTTCCATCTTGGCCTATAAAGGATTTACCACGATTACAAATAGCGGAGGCGAAATCACCAAGCCGCACAAAAATGTAGGAAGGTCAATTATAATTTCCTTACTCATTTGCACGGTAGTCTATTTTTTGGTTGCCATTTCTGTAAATGCGAGTCTTTCAATCACTGAAATAGTCAAGGCAAAAGATTACTCTTTAGCAGAAGCAGCAAGGCCTGCTTTTGGAAATTTTGGGCTTTATTTTACAGTAGGAATAGCCATTATAGCAACCATTTCGGGCGTAATTGCCAGCATTTTTGCGGTTTCGCGTATGACCGCCATGTTAACTGAAATGAAGCTTATACCGCACAGCCATTTCGGAATGTCTGGAAGTGTACAAAAACACATGTTAATCTATGTTGTGGTTATTGCCATTACCTTAACCATTTTCTTTGACCTATCACGAATTGCTTCCATTGGAGCAATATTTTACTTGGTGATGGACATGATTGTTCATTGGGGTGTATTTAAACATTTGAGAAAAGATGTAAATGCCAATGGCATCATATTGATATCAGCATTAGTACTTGACTTCATTGTATTAAGTGCTTTTTTATGGGTCAAAGCTAGTTCTGACATTTTTGTGGTTATTGTTTCAGCCATCGGAGTTCTTCTGGTTTTTGCTGGCGAAAAATGGTTTTTACATTGGAAAGAAGGCGATTAATTAAAACTAGAAACAGAACATCACAATAACGTAAAACCTTTCTTATGAGAAGGATTAGATTTAGAAAATGACGAGAAAAAAGACCAAAGAAATAGCAAACATAGTTTTAAGTCCATTCGAGCGATTCTTGGAAAAACAATCGTCGGCTGGAATATTATTGTTGGTAGCGGCCATAATTGCCATAATATGGAGCAATTCATCTTATGCAGATGTGTATTTCGATATTTGGGATTACGAGTTAGCTTTAGGTATTGGGTCTTTTCGAGTGTCAGAATCTTTGCTTCATTGGGTCAATGATGGACTAATGGCCATATTCTTTTTTGTGGTTGGCTTGGAAATCAAACGTGAAGTTTTGGCTGGGGAATTGTCCTCTATAAAGGATGTGGTTTTGCCCTTAAGTGCGGCCATTGGAGGTATGCTGGTGCCTGCCATCATCTTTTTATTAGTGGTCGGAAATACTGAAATGGCCAAAGGTTGGGGCATTCCCATGGCCACCGATATCGCCTTTAGCTTGGGAATACTAAGTCTTTTAGGCCCTAAAGTGCCCATTGGGCTAAAAGTATTTCTTACCGCCCTCGCTATTGTGGATGATATTGGAGCTATACTCATTATCGCATTTTTTTATAGCAACGATATCCAATGGGTGTATCTTCAGGCAGCTGCTGGTTTGTTTGTGATGTTACTTGTCTTTAATTATTTTGATCTCCGCATGTTAACACTGTATATCTTCATAGGTTTCTTTGCGTGGTTTTGCTTTCTAAAATCTGGGGTACATCCCACAGTAGCTGGTGTGCTCATTGCTCTAACCATTCCAGCTAAGCGAAAAATAAGAATGGATGATTTTATCGAGGAAACTAAAACTAGCTTAACACAATTCGAAAATGCTGAATGGCCAGATTCTTATGTTGTGCTGGGGGAAAAACAGATTTCAGCGGTTGACCACATCGCAAAAAGTGTTAAAAAAGTACAGTCGCCCGTCCAAAGTTTAGAAAACTCTCTGAGTGATTTCACTGCCAATCTAGTGATGCCCATATTTGCATTGGCCAATGCATCCATAGTCATTGCTGGAAATGAATTTAATCTATTGGACAAAGTAACCTTGGCTGCAGGGCTCGGTTTATTAGTAGGAAAGGTTTTGGGCGTCAGTTTGTTTTCCTGGCTTAGTGTTCGTTATGGATGGGCAAAATTACCTGCCGGTGTTAATTGGACACAGGTAATAGGTGTCGGTTTTTTGGCAGGTATAGGATTTACCATGTCTTTATTTATAACAAATTTAGCGTACACAGATGCGGGTGTAATAAACGCTTCTAAAATAGGCATAGTAGCGGGTTCCATTGTAGCAGGAACCATAGGTTTTGTTATCCTGAAAATCAATTTTAGGAAACGGCCTATTTAGGGTAAAAATAATTCTGAAAGTAATTGGTACGTGATGCTTTAGCCTGAAAGTACAACACCGAAATCCGATCGGTTTACCAAATGGAAGCTAGAAGAAAAAATACTGTAAATTTGGGTAGCCATTGTCATATGACTAATCATACTTTTTTTTCAATAGCCAAAAAACATTACATGAAAACAAACCTTATATCGGTAATCCTCTTCACGGGAATCCTCTTCTCATGTGCCACAAAAAAACCAAACATGACCGACGTGGTTATTTATGGTGGAACTTCGGCAGGTGTATCTGCCGCCATTGAAACGGCACGACTTGGGAAATCTGTGATATTAATAGAACCAACGAATCGTCTGGGAGGACTAACCACAGGAGGATTGGGTCAAACAGACATTGGCAATAAACAGGTAATTGGGGGCATAGCCCGTGAGTTTTATCAAAACATCAGAGAACATTACCAAGTTTCTACCAATTGGGTTTGGCAAAACAAGTCTGAATATAAAGATGGAGGCCAAACCACCACCGCAAGCCATGAGGATGCCATGTGGACTTTTGAGCCTTCAGTTGCATTGAAAATTTTTCATGACATGACACACGACCTCGACATTAAAATTATATACAAACAAAGACTCGACAGAAACTTAGACGTACAAAAAAACGGTGCCGCCATTGAGTGCATTACGATGGAATCTGGAGAAAAATATTGTGGTAAAATGTTTATTGATGCCACCTATGAGGGCGACCTCTTAGCAGCTGCAGGCGTAACATACACCATAGGAAGAGAAGCCAATGCACAATACGGAGAATCGTTAAACGGCATCCAGGCCAATGACACCAGCAGAACACTCACTGGCGTTTTATCTAGAAATGGGATAAATCATAATTTTGTGGCGGGTGTGGACCCTTACACCAGAGCCGGAGACCCATCTTCTGGACTTCTTGCAGGAATTAACATCATTAAAAATGAAGATGGAAGTGGAGATAATAAGATACAATCCTACTGCTTCCGCATGTGCCTCACAGACCATCCTGAGAACAGAATTCCTTTTAAAAAACCTGCCAATTATAATGAGCAAGATTATGAATTGCTCTTTAGAAATTATGAAGCAGGATATGCTCGAATACCCTGGATAAACAGCCAAATGCCCAACAGAAAAACAGACTCAAATAACAGAGATGGTTTTTCCACTGATTTTATAGGGCAGAATTATGCTTACCCAGAAGCCAGTTACGCAGAACGAGAAATCATAGTGACAAAACACCGCGACTATCAGCAGGGCCTTATGTGGAGTTTGGCAAATCACCCAAGAATACCAGAAGACATTAGAAAGGAAGTAAGCAGATGGGGCACTTCAAAAGATGAGTTTGAAAGTGAAGATGGCTGGCAGCAACAGCTTTACATTAGAGAAGCCAGAAGAATGATAGCAGATGTGGTGATGAACCAAAAACACTGTGAGGGCATAGAAAAGGTGCAAGATGCAGTGGGTATGGCTGCATATGGCATGGACTCCCATCATATACAGCGTTATATAAATGCCAAAGGCAATGCCTCAAACGAAGGGAATGTGGAAGCTCATGTGAAAGCCCCTTTTCCTATAAGTTATCGCTCCATAGTCCCTAAAAAAGAAGAAGCTTCTAATCTGCTGGTGCCTGTTTGCTTGAGTGCAACCCACATAGCCTTTGGGTCTATACGTATGGAGCCTGTATTTATGGTGCTGGGACAAAGTGCCGCCATTATAGCCTCACTGGCCATAGAAGAAAACAAAGCGGTGCAAGATTTGACCTATGGTAAGATTAAAAGTAGGCTCTTAGATAAAAAACAGGTGTTGAAATAAAAATCTTCCAATTTCTAATTAGCCATTTACCGAATAATAAGTTTTCTAATTTCAATGGGGACTTTAATTAGAGGTTAATTGTAAATATTTCCAAAATATTTCAAGTTTATTAATATCACTATAAGGTTTATATTTTCGTCCAAATACCATCTTTTACAACTTTATAGTTGATTTCAAAAACAAATATGCACCTTTGCAGTATCAAACCTAATTATGAGCAAAGAAGAAGTGGTTGATTAATTCTTAAAGGACTTCAAAGAAAAGTTGAAGTTTAGGGATGTACTCTTTCGCGACGATAGAGGTAAAAATGCACAAGCTTTGGCAGACTTAGAAATCCGACCTATTGACCGAAAGAAAGTTTTAGAATCACTAAAGGCCAAAGATTATATCGAAGGGCCGCTTGAAGAAAAACTTTACGGAAGTGCTGATATGTGGGTGTTTGGTAAAGCTGTCAAGAAAAAAGAAGTGTATATCAAAATCACTATGGTATCGTAAGCAGTGCTGTTATCTGCATCTCTTTTCATCTGGCAGAGCATAAAATGAAATATCCTCTAAAATAATACGATATGAAAAGTCCAATTACGGGAAAGGAAATGACACTGACCAAAGAACAACGGTCAATGGAATTTAGAAAGGAAACATTTGAAATTGTTTTTCATTATTTCAAATGTGAAGAAAGTGGTGAACAATTTACCAATACGTCCACAGATGAAGTGAATATAATTCAGTTATATAACCAATACCGAGCCAAATTCAACATTCCTTTTCCTAACGAAATAGTAAGCATAAGAGAAAAGTACGGATTAGCCGCCGCCAAGATGTCCGAAATTTTAGGGTTTGGCGTAAACACTTATAGGCAATACGAAGCTGGTGAAATACCAAGCACCGCCAATGCCAAATTGATTCAGATGGCTGAAGACCCTAAAAGGTTTATCGACATGGTGGAACTGTCGGGTACATTGGAAGAAAAACTAAAAGAAAAGTATATTCAGAAAGCACAATTATTGGTAGAAGAAAGAAAACGAAATATTTTCAATCTCAATTTTAAAGAATATTTATTGGGCCACCATCTAGCCGATATTTACTCTGGCTATAGAAATCCAAACTTTGATAAATTAGCCGAAATGGTGGTTTATTTTGCAGATAAAGTGCAGCCTTATAAAACCAAAATGAACAAGCTCTTATTTTATGCGGATTTTTTAATGTTCAAACAAAGCTGTTTTTCAATTAGTGGCGTAAGGTACAAAGCCATAGAAATGGCCCCCGTTCCCACCAATTTTCAAAGTATTTTTGAATATTTAGCCAATAATAAAATAATAGAAATTGACACCAAAGAATTCCTTCAAGGATATACAGGCGAACAATTTAAAGCAAGACCCGACAGAGCATTTAATTCCGATTTATTTTCTGAATCAGAATTAGAAGTTTTAGAGAAAGTATCCATGGCTTTTAAATCCACTAACACAAAAGACATGATAGAACAAACGCATTTGGGAGAAGCTTGGAAAGAAAACGCAAAAGACAAAAGCATCATTAGTTATACCTACGCATTTGAATTAAATCAGATTTAATAAATACCGGCTACTTATCTAATAACCAACGTATACCGAATAATAAATAAAATGCTTTTCTCTAGGGCTTTTTGAAAGAGGAATTCTTTGATTTCTTAAATTACAGCGTGTAAAAATGAAATAGTACAATTCTGACAAAAGAGGGGATACTATATAACTTTGTTACCCGCAAGATTAAAAGATTACATCACGTAATACTGAGAAATTAGAAATGAAAAATTTAATACATGGAGCAAAATGGTGGAAATTTGATTTCCACAATCACACACCAAAGTCAAACGACTTTGGAAAGGGTGATGCCATCCACATGGCAATCACACCCGAGGCGTGGTTGCTTATGTATATGACAGCAGGTATTGACTGTGTTGCAATAACCGACCACAATTCAGGAGAATGGATTGACACTTTAAAAGCGGCATTGGCGGCAATGGAAATTTCAGACCCGAAGCCGACTGGTTACAGAAAACTATTTCTGTTTCCCGGAGTAGAAATTTCTGCATCAGGCAACATTCATATTTTAGCATTGTTTGACCCAAGTGCAGGAACAGCAGAAGTTCAAACACTTTTAGGTGCTGTAAGATTTCCAGCAGCACACATCGGAACAACCGATGCTGTTTCACCCGACAGCGTTGAAGATGTAATCAATGCAATTCATGTAGCAGGTGCAGTTGCAATCCCTGCACATGTGGACACGCCAAGCGGACTTTTTTTACTCACTGGTTTTACACTCACACAAGCAATCAAAACCGAAGGACTTCTTGCTATTGAAATAATAGACAAAGCCGCAGACAAGCCCGAACTATACAAACAATCTAAACTACAATTAGCAGAAGTAATTGGCACAGACAGCCACATTGCAGCACAAGTAGGAACAAATTACACTTGGGTAAAAATGGGTGAACCATCTTTTGATGCTTTGAAACTTGCATTGCATGATGGAGAAGATGGAATAATTAGAAAAGAAGAAATAACTGTTAACCCAAACAGTATTTCAAATCGTTACTTCATAAAATCACTTACCGTTACAAACGGTTTCAAAGCAGGAAACGGAACACCATTAAAAACAGAATTCAGCCCTTGGCTGACTTCTGTTATCGGTGGCAGAGGTTCGGGCAAATCAACCATCGTAAATTATTTGCGGATTGCTTTGGCAAGAATTGATGAAATGCCTGATGAAGTTCAAACAGAGTTTAATAAGTTCAATGCAATAGGAAGGAAAGACGGAACAGGGATGTTGCGAAACGCAACATCAATTGAAGTTGAAATTTTCAAGGACGGGAAACTTCATTTGATAACATGGAATAATTCTACTCATACATTACAGGATTGGAATGGAACAACAGGAGTTTGGAATGCTGCAACAACCGTTTCAAATATCAAAGACCTTTTTCCGATTCAAGTTTTCAGTCAGAAGGAACTTTACGCTTTAACGGGCAATCCTTCAAAACTTATTGAGTTGATTGATTCGCAATTTGACAAACCCACATGGACAGAGGCAAAAGACAGGTTAGTAAACAAGTGGCTTGCTGACAGAGCAGCAGGAAGGCAACTTGATTTTGCTATTTCAGAAGAATCAAACATCAGAGCACAACTTGGTTCAGCGAACAATAAAATTGGATTGTTTGAAAGTTCGGATTACAGAGACACATTAAACAACTTCAACAAACTCACAGCGACAAATAAATTTTTCACTGATACCAGTGAAAATGTTTCGCAGTTTATTTCTCAATTAGAGGAATTGGAACAAGCAGTTCCCAACATTGAAATTCCCGAAACAATAAATGTTGTATTAGTTGATGATTCGTTGCAGTTCATTCAAACAATGAACGCTGCATTGACAGCAGCAAAAGCAAAACTTACAGAAGCTATTGCACTTATTACACCATACATAGAAAATCTTCCCGAACAATTCAACACACTTCCTTGGTTTGCACAATTTGAAGCAGCCAAACAAGCGTATGATGCAATTGCAGGAAGCATTCAGGATTTAGGAACTGAATCGTATGAAGCACTAATACAAAGAAGGGCAACGCTGAATGATAAACTTGCTTTAATTGAAAATCAAAAAATAGAACTTGCAACCTTAAATGCAAATCTTGAAATCCTATACTCTTCTATCATTGGCAAGGAAAAGGAATTAAGAATAAAACGAAATGAAATTGTTGGAAGATGGAGAGCAATTGATGATACAAACAATCCGTTTCTCATAATTGAATTGCAGCCAATGGCAGATTCGGAAAACGCCAATGCTACTTTCAGAGAACTTATTAGAAAATCAGGAGGGGAATTTGCAAGCGATATTTATAATTACAATGAAGATGATGGAAACAGTTCGGGACTAATTGGAAGAATTATCAATGAAGCCGAAGCAACCCGTTGGGCTAAACGACTTAGTGAAGTTGAGACATTTCTTTCAGCAACAGAGGCAGATAAAAAAACGCTTGATTTAAGATTAGCAAGGCATCTTGACTATCTCAAACAAAACACTCCCGAAGATATTGACCGCTTAATAGTTTGGGTGCCGGAGGACAAACTTGTTTTGAAGTTCAGAAAGCAAGGTGTGGTAGAAGATATTCAAACAGGTTCAGCTGGGGAAAGAACAGCTGGAATGTTAGGCTTGCTTCTGGCACTTAATGATATTCCTTTAGTAATTGACCAACCAGAAGATGATTTGGATACAAAACTCATTTCAAGTTTTGTAGTTGACGGGTTTAAAAAGCTTAAAAAGAAAAAACAATTGCTCATTGTAACACACAATCCAAATATTGCTGTTAATGCAAACTCAGACAATGTAGTCCACATGGAATTTCATTCTGGACAATTAGTCGTTTCTGGAAACAATGCTTTACAAGACAAACAAATTCGTAATGCAGTTTGTGAAGTTATGGAAGGTGGCAGAGATGCACTTAATAAAAGATATTATCGTATTTCAAAGGCACTGAAACAATGATAACAGGAATCTTTTTCCCACTTCGGAGTCTCGCCAAAGCGAACTCAGTTAGTTGGTAGGATGAAATGCGTTCTCATTTAATCACTTATAAGTAAATCTTTCAGTTGCATTCTAAGTAGTCCTCCTCCCCAAAACCAGTATCACAGAACCAGAACCTATATAATATTTCCCCTCGCTTAATTCTATTCCTAGCTCCTCCTAGTTTTTAAAGTCGGCCTTTATGAAAATCAAATTCACAAAACAACTAAGAGACACATACTCGGAAGTATGATGACCTTAATCAGCAAATGATAGCAAACCAATCACTATCTTTAGTGGTCTCCATAAATACGGCAAACATTATTACTTTGGAAACATTAAAATCATGACAAAACTAAATTTCAGACTATTTATTTGTTTCCTGTTCACATGCACCTTGGCATTTGCTCAAAAACAAGAAACTGTTTTTGAGGTCATCTTTAAGGGTAAGAAAATTGGTACGCTGCATGCACAGGAGACTAAGTCAGATTCGAAATCATACAAAGAATTGACCGTCGACACGAAGAGCACTTTTCTCTTAATTCCTATCTACATGGAATCAGAAATAAGAACAACTCAAAAAAAAGGCATTCTCATAGAAGGAACTGCTTACCGAAACGCAAGTCGTAAATCTAGTGATGTGAATGCCACCATTAGAAAGATTGGATTCCGCCTTTATGAACGAGAACGAAATGGCGTGAAGGATAAAATGAAAAGTAAACCCATTCGGTTTTGTGTAGTCGATCTTTACTTTAAAGAACCTTTAAAGGTTACTCAGGTTTTTTCAAACATGTACGTAGAAATGCTACAATTGAAGCGAATAGATACAGGAAAATATCAATTGATTACACCAGACAATAATCATTCTACTTATACTTACGCTAATGGGAAATTAGTTAGCATAGAAGCCAATACCCTTGTTGGTAAAATAGTATCCAAACGCATCTGAAAGTGAAACCCGCTTTATGTGTTGGAGAATCGTAATGAGTTTTAAAGTGCAATAAACTAGACATTTAAACGAGATTAGCATAGTGGTTTACCCTGAGCGAATATCAAAGGGTTCTGGTGATTAAGTTTAAATGGGTTTACGAACTGATTAAAAGCAATTTAGCTACGGTCCCGATAAAACCGGGAGATTTCCAAATGCATAAAGTGGGTTAAAGTTCTGTTTTTGGTAAATCCAGTACGAGCAGCATTCTATTTCCAAATTTAACAGACATCCTCTCCTCAGCCATCCATCAGGATTGTCTCTTGATTATAAACCGCTTGCTATTCTAGCAATGTGTGAATAATACAACTAATATCTAAAGTTGTATAACACTATACTGCCCTAACTAAGTCAACTTTGAATATCTTAAAAATGAGCAGCTTAGAATCAAAGAAAGCGTATTTCATGGCCCAGCCCAATCTTGGGCATCTGCATTATTTGTTGACTCATTTTGGGTATTGTGAATTAACGAAAAAACATGGAAAATCAACATATAGTAAAGATTCAGTCAATTAACAAAGTCACCCATGATGTGTTGAAAATCGTTACTGAAAAACCAAAGAATTACACCTTCAAGCCGGGACAAGCCACAGATATTTCCATAGACAAAAACGGTTGGGAGGATAAGAAAAAACCTTTCACTTTTACTAGTTTGCCTGAGGATAAGTACCTAGAATTTACTATTAAAACTTATCCGAAGCACAATGGTGTGACAAACGAATTGCTGACTCTAAAAGCACATGACGAACTGATTTTAAATGAGGTATTTGGTGCTATCGACTATGAAGGAGAAGGTACGTTTATAGCTGGGGGTGCAGGGATTACCCCTTTTATCTCCATTTTCAGAGCTCTTCAGTCGAAAAAGGAAATAGGGAATAACAAACTAATCTTTGCCAACAAAAAAAGGGAGGATATTATACTTGAAAATGAATTTAAAAAATTATTAGGTGACAATTTCATCAACATTTTATCGGATGAAAAAGTGGAGGGATATGCAAACGGAATGATAAGCGAAGATTTTATAAAAGCAAACAGTGGCGGAATAAATAAACTGTTTTACCTCTGCGGACCACCGCCCATGATGGAAGCCATAGAAAAGCAATTAGCCGATTTAAAGGTTGACAAAAAATCAATCATCAAAGAAGCATTTTAAATAAAAAACATATGAATACGAACAGACTTTCAAAAACTATTGTGACAGTGTTGAATGTGCAAATGACAAAAGAAGCACATGCTTCACAAATATATTTGGCGTATGCGGCATGGGCTGCTAAAGAAGGCTTCGGAGGTGTTGCCAATTTCCTTTTCAGGCATGCACATGAAGAACGAAATCACATGATGAAAATATTGGAATATATTCTAAAAAGAGGTGCTGAAGTAGAGGTGTCCGCAATTCCTGCTCCCCCAGAAAACCCCGTGAGTTTATTCAACTGTTTTGAAAAAATATTCCAGCACGAAGTAGATAACACAAAAGCCGTTTATGTAGTAGCGAAAATAAGCCATAAAGAAGAGGACTGGGCAACCTGGAACTTTATGCAATGGTTTGTTAATGAACAAGTAGAAGAGGAAACGCTTGCTATGAATCTATTAGATAAAATGAAAATAGCAGGAGGTGAGAAAATGAGCAGTAATGCTTTATACACATTCGACAGAGATATGGAAAAAACACCTGATGAAGTTAGACCGGCACAAGATGTAACCACTGTGAGCCCCTGAATTTATTAAAAAACTGGTTCTATCATTAAGGCAATAACCAATAAGAAAACCATTGTTGTAGTAGTAAATATGCTTTAAATCTTAACGGAGAACGATGTGCCTGCTGTTTTTTCAATCAACTATTACAAATCAATAGTCTTATTGTCAATCAATTAAACTCTTCCAAATGTGTGAATCATACAAGCATTTCAAAAAATCGCATAATATATATAGGGGTACTGGTGATTAACATACGATCATTGAAAATTTAACAAAAAACACCTATTATGAAAAAAGTACTTATAACGCTAGACTATGATGATACCTCCCAGAAAGTTGCTAAAACTGGTGTTAATTTAGCTAATGCCATGAATGCCGAAATTATATTATTACATGTCATCTCAAATCCGGTATTCTACTATTCTCAATATTCTGGAATGTATCAACAATTAGAGCTTTTGGATGATTTAAAAATAGCAGCTCAAAATTTCCTTGATAAAACAAAACTAAATCTTGGGCAAGAAGCTATTCAAACGCTTATTGCAGAAGGTGATACTGCTGAGAAAATATTGGAATCAGCAAAAAACACGAAAGCAGACATTGTTGTTTTGGGTACCCATAGTCGTAAATGGTTGGAAAATATACTCATGGGAAGTGTTGCTGAAAAAGTTTTAAAAGACGCTACCATACCGCTATTTATTGTCCCTACTAAAAAAACGGTAAAGGAAACTATAGGCAAAAAGTAAAATGACCTTTTGCAATCAGCTTTCTTCAAAAGAAGCTGAAGCAAACTTATTATGCTAATCAACATAGAATAACAAGCCGCTTAAACATGGCTATAAAGACTCAAAGCAAAAATAATCTTATAAGTTTTGGTAAAATCATTTCTATAAGAGGGCGTGTTGTAGATGTATGGTTAAATAATCTGCCAGCCATTTATTCTTTACTACGCACGGGAAAAAATAATGAAATTGCTCTTGAGGTTTTAACTCAAATAGATGAGAATCGTGTTCGAGGCATTGCATTGACACCCCCAGCTAGGGTTTAAGTCGCTATATGAGGGTAGTTCCCGATGGAAAACAACTTACTGTACCTGAGGAACTTACATCTCCTCGGTAATTCTGGAACCTACGCATGCATGCTTGGGATGACAACAAATCTCAATTTAAAGGATTTGGGAATGGATTTATCTGTTGGCTTAAATGAAGCGGTAGAGGTCGTTACTATACAGGCACTACTTGAAAAGATAAAAATTGAACTTGCCAATTCAGCTAAAAATAATGTGACGTTCTCAAAGAGATCATTTTTGGCATTTCTGCATTTGCTGTAAATATCTTTATGCTGTGATAGATTCATTCATATCCGCTTTTAGATTTTCGCGATTCCGCATAATATACCAGGTCAAAAAAAGATTCTCCACTTGAAATCTTAATCTAGCCAAGCTCCTTCAACCCAGTTTATGCATTGGAGAATCGTAATGAGTTTTAAAGTGGAATAAATCAGGCATTCAAATGAGATTAGCATAGCGGTTTACCCTGAGCTAAAGCCGAAGGGTTCTGGTGATTGAGTTTAAATGAGTTTACGAACTGATTTGAAGCAATTTAGTTACGGTCCCGATAGCTATCGGGAGGTTTTCTAATGAATAAAGCGGATCCAAATATTAAACTTAGAAAATGAAAAACGGACAAAGCTCAAAATGTATTTTGGGTCTATTTCTTATCCTTACCATGACTTTGGGTTGTGCAAAAAAGGGTGTGCAAATATCTGGGAATATTGAACGATTTTCTCCTGAATCAAAAAAGGCGTTGGTGCATCAGGTTATCCTTGGGGGTGATGCTGCACACGATAAAAAAGGATTGTCGCCAAAGCTATCCGTTATGATGCAAAAGCTATTTGACGAGGCCGGTGCTAATGCGACCCTTCTAATGCTCGGTGACAATATCAAATCAATTGAAGGAAAAGAGTACCCAAAAAAATTGAACACCAAAGCTAACCTTGCTTTGATGAAGATGATTAAACCATTCAAAGGCAAAACCTATTTTTTGCCTGGGGATACAGAATGGTTGAAAAATGACCAGGAAGGTGTCAATATTGTTGAAAGTTGGGTGCAGGATAAATTGCTCAAAAAGGATAATTTTATTCCTGACGATGGTTGCCCCGGCCCTGATGTGAAAGAAATAAATGAACAACTGGTCATCATAGCTTTTGACTCCCGGTGGTTTATTGAGGACTGGAATAATAACGAACGGCACAACGAATCCTGCGATATAAGATACCGAAGCGATCTCTTGCTCGCATTGACCAACGAAATTAAAAAATACTACCTCACCCATAATGTCATCCTCGCCATGCATCATCCGGTTATCAGTACCGGAAGACGAGGTGGGTTTTCCAGCGTTAAGGATCATTTTTTTCCGTTTTCTAATATGGATAGGCATTTCCCTCTACCCCTACCTATCATCGGCTCTATAGCTACTTTTATAGGCAAAAAAATACCTGCTCGCCTGGATATTGAGCATCCTGTTTATAAAGAAATGACCACCGCAATCAAAAGTTACACAAGAAATTTTCCTGGATTAATTATTGTGTCTGGGCATGAATTCAACCTTCAATACCACAAAGTCAAAGAGCAACATTATGTAATCAGCGGAGCACTTAGCAATTCAGCAGCAGTATCCTTGGCAGATAATGCCCGCTTTACTTACGGAGGTCTGGGTGTTTCCCGATTAAATATTTTTGAAGATGGTTCGGTGGAACTGGAGTTTATAAAGCCTGGAGAAAACAATGCCCCAGAAGTCATCTTTCGAAGCATGATCAAGGAAGCTCTGCCAACACTCGATGAACTTACCCCCGATAGTTATCCACTTTACGAGCAACTCAAAGATTCTGTAGTCGTGACCATTAGCAAAAACCCAAAGGTCCGAAAATATTCAGAAAGCCTTTGGGGGAAATTGAATACCGATTTATATTACTTACCAGTCAAACTACCTGTACTAAATCTGGATACTGCAAGAGGTGGGCTTAATCCATTTAGAAGAGGAGGAAGCAATCAAACCAACTCCGTCAGGCTAATGGATAAAGATGGTCGACTCTACCAGATCCGATCGCTAAAAAAGAATCCACAGAAACTCCTTCCTTTTCCTTTTAATAAAACATTTGCAACTGATCTTGCCGCAAAACAAATGACCGCAGGGAACCCATTTGGAGCCATCACTTTGTCACCAATGGAAGATGCCATTAATATTTATCATAGCAATCCTCAATTGGTGTTTGTCCCCAAACAACCTGGACTTAAGGAATACAATGACATGGGCAATGAAGTCTATCTTCTGGAAGAAAGACCCGATGAAGACTGGAGTACGCTAGATAGTTATGGCAACTCAAAAAACATCATCAGCCATTTTAATATGCGGGAAGATTTATTGGATAATGATAAATCAGAAGTAAATCAGGAGATGGTTTTGAGGTGCCGCCTATTTGATATGCTTATTGGCGATTGGGACCGGCATGATGACCAATGGCGTTGGGCAACTTTCGAAGAAGATGGAGTGATGAAGTATGATCCTGTGCCTAGAGACCGGGATCAGGTCTATGCGATGTATGGAGGACTGATTCCTAATTATCTAAGGACAACCTTGCCGTTTTTGCATTCCCTTCAAAAATTCGAAGCAGAGATAAAAGATAAAAATGTAAAATGGATCAATCAGCAATCCCGAAATTTTGACCGCTTATATTTAAATCAATTAGATTGGAATACCTGGCAAGCACAGGTGAGTTTTATGCAAGCACAATTGACTGACAGTATTATTTATGCTGCGGTTAGTAGGTTTCCTAAAGAAGTCAAAGCTTCGCCGCTGGATAATGAAATAGCCAGGAAATTAAAACTGAGGCGAGATGATTTGATGAATACCGCAAAGATTTATTTTTCTTTTTTAAATAAAAAGATAGAAATTCCCGGCACACACAAAGACAATCTATTCCACATAGAACGGCTTGATAATCAAAATACTAAAGTATCGGTCTATGAATATAAAAACGATAAAGCAGAAAAAGATTTGATTTACGAGCGTATGATCAGCCATGAGACTACCGAAGATATTCATTGTTTTGGCTTGGACGGTGATGATGTTTTTATAGTGGACGGCGAAGTATCAAAGGGCATTAAAATCCGATTGATCGGGGGTAATGGAAATGATAGCTACCAGGATAATAGTAAAGTCAATGACTTTTCTAAAAAAACGATCATTTATGACCAAAAAAATAAAGGGTCGAAGATTAATAAATCGGGAGAAACCGCAAAACACCTTAGCGGTCGCTATAGATTAAATAATTACCGTTATAAGAAGCATCAATATAATTACGGTTTTTTTGTGCCTTTGTTCGGATTCAACAGTGATGAAGGTTTTAAATTGAAAGGCTCATATATTGCAAAAACCTATACCTTTCGAAAGCAGCAAGATCACTCCTTAAATGCTTCCTTTGCTTTTGGAAATCAAGGTTTTGAAATTGGATATCAAGGCGTTTATCATAATACTTTGGGCCAGACAGCGATGACGATCGATGCACATGTACGCCGGCCAAAATTTGTTTTTAATTTTTATGGCCTGGGAAATTCAACGCTAAATTATTTCAAATCTTCACAATACTTTAGAGTGGCAGAAGAGAGTATTTATTTCTCCCCAGGGATTAGAAGGTACTTTACTAAATATAAAAAAAGTTTTGTATCGCTGGCTCCTACTTATGAACAGATAAAAATTCAGCAAATTGATGATAAGTTTTTAGCGGAGAATTTATCCGAAGTAGAACCCGAAGTATTTGAGAAACAGAATTACGGAGGCTTAAAGCTAAATTTCAATTATGCGAATATTGATCGAATCACTTTCCCTCGCAGAGGTTTGTTTTTAGATGCAAGCACAAAATTTAATAGCCATCTCAAACAAGATGCAAAGCAATATGTTAGATTAAGTACTGAAACAGGTTTTTATCAACCAATTGGTAGGAAGACCAATGTCATCCTGGCAAGTAAATTAGGTTTTGATCATCTAATCGGTGATTTTAATTTTTATTATGCTAATCGAATTGGCGGTGAAAATAACCTCAGGGGGTTTCCAAATCAACGCTTTACCGGCCAAACTTCTTTTTACCACAGTACAGATTTGCGAATGAGTTTATTCAATACTTTTATCGGAAAGTTACCCGTCACGATAGGAGTAACAGGTGGCTTTGACTATGGCAGGGTGTGGATCGAAAATGACGACTCCGATCAATGGCATACCAGCTATGGAGGGCAAGCGTGGATTAGCCCTTTAGGGTACTTTGTTATTTCTTCCGGTGTATTTTTCTCAGATGAAGGTCGAAGGTTTAGTTTGAAATTTGGTTTTGATTTTTAAACCCGGTTTATGCATTGGAGAATCGTAATGAGTTTTAAAGTGGAATAAATCAGACATTTAAACGAGATTAGCATAGCGGTTTTCCCTGAGATAGTGTCGAAGGGTTCTGGTATTGAGTTTAAATGGGTTAACGCCTGTACTGAGTCCTAAGTGTAGGGCACATCACCTCAACGCCACAATAACAAAAAGACTGCTTTAATCGAAAAAACCGTAAACTATTTTCACAGGTAACCTTCCGTTATTTTAAGTTTTTACCTCCCCGAACATTTTTCATATGTGAGAATTATGCAAGCATTATTATTAATTGTGCAACACAACTATTCGATCTATGTCCTACTTTGCTCAAAGGATATTTCATCCAATTATCTAATTAAAAACTAAATAATAACGTCCATACAAACAGTTAATTCTAACACAAGAAACGCTAATGTCTTTCAAAGAAACGACATCGGAGGTCTTGTTTTTGTAGCCTTGCTCAAGTTTATCCACGTTAGGCTTAGTTAAAATTTTATATAATGGAAATGAATAAAGCAAGATTACCAATTAAATATTCCGTTGATTCATCAATATTGAATGAGTCCGTTGAATATGTTCAAGTTTTATTTAGCGAAAAGGAGAAATTTCCGATGTTCCATAGTTTACAATATATCAAGGAATCGGCAGAGGTAGCTATTGATTTGGCAAAGGAGTATAAGCAAAGTGAAACAGAAACTGAAATTTTACTGCTAGCGATTTGGTTTTATATGGCCGGATTCAAAATCAACCCGAAGAAATTTGAGCAAGAAAGCGTAAATATTTGTAAAACTTTTTTGACAGAAAAGAAATATCCGGAAAAAAAGATTTCAGAAGTACTTGACTTGCTAGAGAAACCCTTTTCAAGTACGAACTCTTTAAACTCTCAAATATTTCATGATGCACTGATCTCTTATAAAGGGAAGAAAAGATTTTTCAGGAAACAGGAATTGCTACGAATAGAACGTGAAAATTTATTTAATAAAGTATATACAGATCATGCTTGGTCAAAAATTGTATATGCCCTGCTCATTAAATGCACATTTTTTACAGATGCTGCGAAAGTTAAGTATCAGAAAAGAAAAATTAAAAACATTAGTGAGCAAAGAACTGAAATCAGCAAAGCTCGAAAAACAACTACGAGAAAAAAGACGGGAAAGGAATTCGGTAGAGGGGTGGATACACTATATCGTACCAGTTACAGCAATCATATTAAGTTAAGTGCTATTGCCGATGGAAAAGCGAATATGATGATAAGTATCAATACAATAATCTTGTCGGTTATAGTGACGTTGACAGGAGCTAGATTTACTTTAAATGATGTTTTTGTTACCGAATATTTACGCTTCACCATTCCTATTGCGATTCTGCTTATAGCGGCCTTGATTTCAGCCATTTTCGCTATTCTTTCTGCAAGACCAAAGGTGACGGAGGAAAAAGTCAATATTGAGAAAGCTGATAAAGGCAAATCAAGCCTACTATTCTTTGGTAATTTCATTCAAATACCTCTCGAAGATTATGTAAACCACCTTTCTCAGTTAAAAGTAAGCGAGCAAGATTTATATGATAGCATGTCGATTGATATGTATTTTTTGGGAAAAATTCTAAAGAAGAAATTTGATTTATTGAAATGGTCTTATAACTGTTTCATGTTCGGGATAATTCTTAGTGTTGTAATATTCATTTTCATTTTCTTACAGGCTATGTGGTAATTATTACGAATGTTCACTTGGACACAAGCTGATCTTCATTTTGGTGGTCAAAGCGTTCAGATTATGGTCGTGAACTATCAGTCCTAGGGATTCAAGAGTTTGTTAATAAAAAACTCATTCGAGTAAGCGAACTGAATGATCCATTTTAAAAAAAAATAACAATTAATCTAAAGACATGGAAGAAAAAAGGCATTACGCAGTAATAGACAATTTTGATAGAAAATTGACTTTAAAATATTTGGATGAGATAATCGTAGAAAGTACGAGTGCCTTAATTTTAAAAGAAGTTGGGAAAAGTGTCTACGATCCTGTATTGTACATTCCTAAGGAAGATATTCGAATTAAACTAGTCCTAGAGCCAAATCGCCAAAGCCATTGTCCAATTAAAGGTGATGCTACCTATTGGAATATTGAAGGGAAGTTTACTGACAACTATTTTGCTTGGAGTTATGAAGAAGCATTGCCTCGCACTAAAAAGATTCAAGGACATGTCGCTTTCAATATGGAATATATTACACTTATATCTGAACCAATTTAAAAGACTTAATCTCCACTAGAATAGTAAGCAATAGGAAAACCATTGAGTAGCAAAGTTATTTAAAGCTTTATAGAGAAAGATGTGTTTTGCTGTTTTTACAATCAGCAAACATAACTCAATAGTCTCACGATAAGCTTATTGAATCCTCAGTAATGTGTGAATCATGTAAATATTCCAAAAAATCGTATAACATATATCGGGTTACAGGTGATTAACTTGAAACTTTAATAGAAAACACAAATTATGAAAAAAGTACTTATAACGCTAGACTATGCTCCTACCTCCTAAAAAGTTGCTGAAACTGGTTTTAATATAGCTAAAGCGATGCACGCAGAAATTGTATTGCTGCATGTGATCAATTGATTTGGAAAATGAAAAAGTCAGCCCATACTGTATCTATTTGTCACACATTTTCTAATGTGTGAATTATATAAGCATCGTCATTATTTGTGTAAAACAATTTACTAAAGAAGACCTCACCTTTAGAAAGTCTAGTTAAAAGCATTCTACAAATTTGGTCAAGACATTCCGAAGAATTGGAAGGTTATTCTTTGGCTTTGGCTAAACTAAAAGTGGAATATCCGCTATGAGATTACAATTAAAAAACGATTAGAAGATGTCAATTCAAACAGTTAATCCCAATACAAATAAGAAAGGAAAGTCCTTTGAAGAAATGACGGAAAAGGCCGTTGACGGAAAGGTTACCAAAGCACAGGCCACTTTCACGGATTGGAAAGAAACCAGCTACCAACAACGAGCTGTTTTATTACATAAAGTAGCTAAGCTCATGCGTGCTAAGAAAGCAGTACTTGCCAAAACCATCACTTTAGAGATGGGTAAACTCTTGGCTCAGGCTGAGGCAGAAATTGACTTGAGTGCCGATATCATTGATTATTATGCAGAACATGGGGAAGCCTTTCTTGCCGATAAAGTACTTAACCCAGAATATGGAACCGCTATTATTCGAAGTAGTCCCATTGGGGTATTGTTAGGTGTGATGCCGTGGAATTTTCCTTTCTATCAGGTAGCTCGGTTTGCAGCTCCTAATATTATGGTGGGCAATACCATTTTGCTTAAGCATGCCTCCATCGTTCCACAATGTGCAGCTGCCATTGAAGAGCTTTTCAAAGAAGCTGAAGCTCCTGAAGGACTGTATACCAATTTATTCATCACTGGCAAACGTGCATCCGCATTGGTTTCAGATAAAAGAATAAAAGGGGTTTCCTTAACGGGAAGTGAAGAAGCAGGTGCAAGTATTGCCATGGAAGCCGGAAAACATTTGAAAAAAGTGGTGCTCGAACTCGGTGGTAACGATGTGTTCATTATACTGGAAGATGCCGATATGGAAAAAACAGTGGAATGGGCCGTGGTTGGCAGAATGAATAACAACGGTCAGTGCTGTGTGGCCTCAAAGCGGTTTATCGCTGTGGAAGCTATAGCAGAAGAGTTCATTCAAAAGTTCAAGGACAAGTTATCAAAAATGAAAGTGGGTGATCCGATGGATCCCGTTACAGAGTTAGGCCCTTTAAGTAGTGAAGCAGCGGCTGTTCATTTAGCTGATCAGGTGAAACGTTCCGTTGATGAAGGAGCAAAAGTTTTACTGGGTGGTAAACGGGCAGACCGTGAAGGTGCCTTTATGGAACCTACCATACTCACCGATTTGAAGCCTGGCATTGCTGCTTACCATGAAGAATTATTTGGTCCGGTGGCCTCCTTCTATGTCGTAAAAGACGAAAAGGCTGCCATTGTTCTAGCCAATGATTCTGTCTTTGGTCTGGGTGCTTCTGTTTTTACACAAGATATCAAACGTGGAAAAAGAGTAGCTGACCAAATCGATACCGGAATGGTTTTCATCAATCATCCTACATGGACACAAGCCGATCTTCCTTTTGGTGGAACGAAGCGTTCAGGCTTTGGTCGTGAACTATCAGCGTTAGGAATTCAGGAGTTTGTTAACAAAAAACTCATTCGAGTAAGCGAACTGAATGATCCATTTTAAAAGAATTATAGTATATAAAGAAAGTAACAAATAAAGTAATTAGCGGTAAACACGCTGCTAAAATTTATTAAAAGAACTCGTTTATAATATATAAAATATGATGCACAAAGGATATCACATTAGAGGAATGCAGCGTATTTGATGGATCGTTTGGGTTACTGTTATCTTTTGGATTTTCGCTATGCCCTGCGGTTTACCTGGCCAGCGAAAGAAAAAGATTCACCGCTCCACATTTTACAAAAGAGAATAGCTATTGGTCAAATGAGGAATATCATGAGACAAGAAAGCTTCTCGAAAAAAAATAATTATTATTCATATTGACATAAAAAAAACTATGGAAAATTTAATTTCAACTACTTACACCGTTATTGGCATGAAAACAGGAGACTGTGCCACAATTTTACAAAACATACTTACTGATATTGAAGGTGTAATTTCAGTAAAAATTGACTCAGAAAAAAAGCAGCTTCAAATCACATCAAAAGAGGTTTTAGATGTTGAAACTTTGCAGAAAGCAACTGTTGATACAGACTATTACATTTCAGAATTTAAGCCATATACTAAGACGGCTTCGCCATATCGCAGTGCTGTAGATAGTGCAAAACAAAAACACAATGCCTCTGGAGATGTAGATGGCGGCGACGATGGTTTCTTGAATTCAGGCCCTGTTACAGATTATACGTCAGATTAATCAATCAGAAAATGAAACCATTTAAAGAACTCACAGAATCTCAAAATAAAGAATTACTAAAACTTCCTTGTTTTATATCGCTTCTAGCGGCTAATAATGACAATAAATTGGATGCCAAAGAAATGCAAGCAATTATCAAGTTTTCGCACATCAAAACTTATTCCTGCAATCCTTTACTTTTTAGTTTTTACAAAGAAGCCGATATATATTTTGAAAATAATATAATGCACTTAGATAAGGACTTGCCTTCAGAAAAATTAGCAAGAGAAGCCGCTATAAACAAAGAATTATTTATTCTCGAAAACTTAGTATTGAAACTGGAAGAGGAGTATGTGTCTGCAATTCATAGCAGTATGAACTCATTTAAAGAACACGTGTTGCGGGCCCATCATAATATACTGGCAGATTTTATATTTCCTATTCCGATAAAGGGATTGTCTAATTAAAAAACTAATAATATGAAAATGGAATATGAGTTACTTGGAATGAGTTGTGGTAGCTGTGCGAGGAATACAAAAAGGGCATTGATGCAGGTGCCTGCTGTTATAGATGGGGAAGTCCATCTGAATCCGTAGTGAGCCATTATCACCATAAATAGATTTATAGCTACTGAACAATAGCAAACCCAACTTAATATAGCAGTTCGTTATACCATTAAAAAAGTTGTTTTATTCTTCAATTTCATAACTAGAAGGAGTCATCTAAGGAATTTTGCTATAATTCAGCATTACTATTTTAATTGTTATAACAAAAAACACCATAATAAAAACCATCCAGTATGAATTACTATCATTCAAAATTACTTGTAGATATAACCTTCGATGAAGCCATAGAAAAAATTACAGAGGCTCTGAAAACAGAAGGCTTTGGCATTCTTACAGAAATTGATATCAAAGCCACACTAAAGAAAAAGCTTGATGTGGATTTTTATAATTATAAAATCCTTGGGGCTTGCAATCCACCATTTGCCTACAAAGCCTTACTCGCAGAAGATAAAATTGGAACCATGCTGCCCTGTAATGTTATAGTTCAGGAAAAATTAGCAGGACAGATAGAGGTTTCTGCCGTTGACCCTGCAGCCTCAATGCAGGCAGTAGAAAATGAAGAACTAGTTGACATAGCCACGGAAATAAGAGCACGGTTGCAAAAGGTCATTGAGGAGTTGTAGAATTTAATTCACTTACATTGAATAGAAACTTTTAATAAATAGAATCATGATCGATTCCTCACCCACATTTACCCGGTTTATGCATTGGAGAAACGTAATGAGTTTTAACGTGGAATAAATCAGACAATTAAAGAATGTTAGCATAGCGTTTACCCTGAGCCAATGTCGAAGGGATCTGGTGATTGAGTTTAAATGGGTGTAGCCTGTGCTGAGCTAGACGAAGTATACTGATTTGAAGCAATTTAGCTACGACCCCGATAAAATCGGGAGATTTTCTAATGAATAAAGCGGGTTTAAAATACCTCCATGCATTTGAAAAAGTAGCAGAAATAGTACATTCATTTTTTGCAGATATCGTCATGAACGAACCATAAAGTTCTTATAAGTAGGAGATTTTCAAAAGTTGCTGTCCGCAAAGGGGGAATTACAGGGTTGATATTGAAATCCATTTGAAACTCGGCATTTCAAAAATTATCGCCTTTACATAAGGAATGATTTTTTGTGATAACATTCAGAAAGAATTCATATTTCCCAAAAACAAAAAATGGCATGATTGGTTTTACTCCCATTATAGCATTTAAAATTACGACTAACAAAGGTGCTAGTCGTATCAATAACCTGGATGGTTTCCTACCGGTTTTGTTAGACCTCGTTTTGCTTTTGGGTTTCACATTTAGACACAAGCTTAAACCTTAAATTTATATGTAATGGAATTAATTATCGGAAGTATAGGACTAATTATATTTTTCATTTATTCATTACTCCATTTCAATAATCTAGGTAATGAAGAAAGACCTGACAATAAACTTGGACTTCAAAATTACTATCTCACAAAGAGAGATAATTTTACCGTAAAACGAAGTCGTAATAGGCTCAACCTATTTCGTGTACCGGCCAAAATAGTGCAATTATTTAAAAACAGATTGAATAATCTCGAAAGGTATAAGTAATATAGAGAGTAGTATCGCATTGGTTTATAAAGCAGGCGTGAGATATTTTTTAGACATTATTAAGGTCTTCCAAATAAATCGGATAGATTAAAAATAAAGCAAACTAGTTTTGATTTAAAACGAACAATTTGTGTTTGAAACGATGAATCGCGATTAAAGTTGATAAAGGCAGTGAATTCGTTAATAAATCTCCGGACAAATGGAGCCAATACTTTCTGAAAAATAAATAAGCTTGGATTCTCTACTATTGATATTCAGTTGTCTTGTTTTTGGGAAAGGGTCTTAAATTCCCAGTTCCCCTTGGTATCGGCCGTGGTTTTTGCCCTTTCAAGGATATGGAAATTTTCTTTTTAGGAAAAGCCAAGCCAAAAAAAATCTCTGTCTCGTCTTGCTGCAATACCATGTGATCAGAAATGACCGACGGTACTTTCTCCTGAGCAAATGCAATAAAAAAATGAAAGAATTAGACCTATCGTTGTCGAAGCGTAAGGATATCTAAAAGGAAACCGTCAAGATTTCCTTTTTTGGGTTAGCTATAAGGCACTAAGGTTTGAATAGTGCCGTCCTCGTTATAATGTATTTGAGCCACTTTTACACTTCTTAGGTGCGTAACACCCTCAGATAAGCTAGAATCATGGTAGAATAAATACCATTTGCCTTCTACCTCACAGATAGAATGATGCGAGGTCCAGCCCACCACAGGCTCCAATACTTTACCAGCGTAGATAAATGGACCATAGGGATTATCACCTACAGCATAGCAGATAAAATGACTATCACCTGTGGAATATGAGAAATAGTATTTCCCATTGTATTTATGCATCCATGCGGCTTCAAAAAACCTTCTATCGATATCTCCCTGAAGTAATGGAACGCCTTTTTCATCTAAAATTACTAGGTCTTTAGCCTCATGTGCAAATTCTAGAAGGTCGTCAGTCATTTTCGCTACTTTAGGGCAAAGAGCTGGTTCATTGTCTGCCGGTAGGTGAGCAAAAGGGCTTTCAGCTTGCGATGCATTGAATTTGCCTTCTCTCCAACGCTGCAATTGCCCTCCCCAGATTCCACCGAAATACATGTAGTATTCGCCATCGTCATCTTTAAAAACGGCAGGATCAATGGAAAAACTATCTTTGATAGCTTCAGGCTGTGGTGTAAAAGGCCCAATTGGCGAATCGCTTACCGCTACACCTATTTTAAAGATTCCATCATAACCTTTGGCCGGAAAAAACAAATAGTATTTGCCGTCTTTTTCATTGGCATCTGGTGCCCACATCTGCTTATCTGCCCAAGGTACCTCATTTACATGCAAGGCCACACCATTGTCTAAAGCTTCACCGTCCACCTTATCCATGGAAATAACATGGTAGTCTTCCATAGCAAAGTGACTTCCCAAATCATCAAAGGCCTCTCCAGCATCGACATCATGTGATGGGTAAATGTAGATTTTGCCATTAAATACATGTGCAGAGGGGTCTGCCGTATAAATGTTTTTGATTAATGGCTGGGAAATCGCTTTTTCATTTAACTCTTTAAAATCAATATGTTCTATGCTATTTTCTGGCATTTCGATAATAGGTAATTTTAATTTTCTTGTCTTCTGATTTTTAATTCTGATTCTAGTTTCAACTCCATGGCTTTGTTTATTTTATAGAAAAATAAAAGCCCTACAGCCATCAAAAATGGAACCGCTGGAAAAATACTCACCAGCATTTTGATGCCGTTTATGGTTTCGGCAGATTGCTCGCTACTCGACTGAGGTACGTAGTTAAAGATTCCTAAAATTAGCGTTAGCAAGGAGCTACCAATGCTTAAGCCACCTTTCAGACCTACCATCATGGCAGAGAAAATAATGGCCGTGGCTCTGCGATTATTTAGCCATTCTGAATAATCCGCTACGTCAGCTATCATGGTCCATAGGATAGGGGTGCTGATGCCATAGAAAAACATATGTAAAATCTGAGAACCAAATATGAGACCTACTGACTGCGGCGGAAAGAAGTAAAATACTATAATGAATAGCGTAGAGACAAGGAGCGATGCTCCAAATACATTTCTTTTTCCATACTTATCTGCCAATGTTTTGGATAGCATGATACCTATAAGGCCGATTAAAATACCACCACCGTTAAAAACACCAAGACCCATAGAAATGTCATTTTCAAAGGCCGGCAAATACGGTTTTAATGGAGCCAAAAAGCCAGTTAAGGCGTCTTGACTAACATAGTTTTCAAAATAATACACATAAGATCCACCTTTAAGTGCCAGTGTGATGAATACCAAAGTAGTAACTACCAGCATGATGATCCATGGGATGTTTTTAAATAAATCTCCCAAATCTTCTTTCAAAGTGGATTTCTGCTCGGGTTTAGGCACAACTCTTTCTTTGGTGGTAAAAAAGGTAATCAGAAGCATTACAGTACCAACAATGGCCAATATGGTCATCACTTTTTCGATTCCCACGGCTTTATCTCCATCACCCGCTTTTAGGATGAGGTTATACATAAACACTTGCACAAAAAACTGCGAGAACATCACTGCCACAAAACGATAGGCTGAAATGCTATTACGCTCCGCCATATCACCAGTGATAACCCCACTTAAAGCGGAGTAAGGAAGGTTATTGGCAGCATAAAGAAGCAATAATAAACTATAGGTGATAACCGCATAAATGACTTTCCCTTTATAAGAAAAATCAGGAGTACTAAAGGCTAATAATGCTGCTAAACCGAGCGGTAGGGCTGTCCACAAAATCCAAGGCCTAAATTTACCCCAGCGAGTACTGGTGCGGTCTGCTACGGCCCCCATCACTGGGTTAAACACAAAAGCGGCAAAAAGACCCACAAAAAGAGTCACCAAGGTGGCATCTTCAGGTTTTAGACCATAAATATCTGTATAGAAATAAGCCAGGTAGGTCACTAGTGTTTGAAACACCAGATTAGCAGCCAAATCTCCCAGACTATAGCCTACTTTTTCTAAAACAGAAAGTTTTTGAGATTGATTACTCATAAAAGCTCAACGGTTAAAGGGTTCTAATTTTTAAGATTCATAACTGAAAAATATGCCTTTTTAGGCTCGTAATTTCTATCAAAAAGCAATGGATAGTTAGTTCTACCTTTGATAGGAAAACCATTTAACCAAGAGTGCCCGTCATTTATGCCCCAAAAGGTTACACGACTGATGTTATCTTTGTATTTCAAAAACAGTTTGAATAAATCTTCGTATTTATTTGCTAGTTTTTGGTCTATTTCCGCTGGCAATCCTGAAGTATAAGGATTCATCTTTTCGCTTCCTTCAAAATTTTGGTTCACATCTGCACCTTGCAAATCCCAAGGGTTAGGGAGTACGGTCAAATCTAGTTCAGTAAATGCAATTTTGATACCTAGGGCTGCATAATCTTTTATGGCATCTTCTATTTCTGCCAAATCTAAAGTATTGATGCTCCAGTGTCCCTGTATACCTACACCGTCAATTTTGACACCCTCACTTTGGAGTTTTTTAATCAATTTTATCGCCCCTTTGCGTTTAGCAGCCTGCTCAATATTGTAATCATTATAGTATAATTCAGCTTTAGGGTCGGCTTTTGCAGCCAGTACGAATGCATCTTTAATAAAGTCTTCTCCCAGCGTTTTCGAAAAGACCGATTCACGTAGCGTACCGTCTTCATTAAGGGCTTCGTTTACTACATCCCAACTATCAATTTTACCTGCATATCTTCCTACCACTGTAGCGATGTGCTCTTCCATAAAACCTTTTACCTGCTCTGCGTTAGTCATTTCACTTACAAAACTAGGAAGCTGCGAATGCCATATCAATGTATGACCTACCACAAACATCTTATTGTCCTTACCATAGTTCACGTATTTATCTGAAAGTTCAAAATTGTATTTGTCTATCGCAGGGTGAATCACCTCTGCTTTCATGATATTTTCTGGTGTGATAGCGTTAAACTGTCCTTTGATTATTACATCAGCTTTGGCGTCTTTTTGGAGAATGTGCGGAGTTCCTAATGCTGTACCCATCAAAAAGTCATCTTTGTAGGAGTCCTTTAAATTTTTGGGTAATACTTGAGAGCATGAGAACATTGCCACCAAGCAAAGGCATGATAATGTGCTTAAATGAAGGTTTTTCATAAGTTTGAATAGTTACTGCTTATTTAGAAATATAATTTAGATTGGTTTTATTAGATGAATTACAATGTTTTACTTATTGAATATTTGATAAACAACTGCCTTTCATGTTGTTAGAAAAGAAAATTTCAAAATTAAAATTTAATGTGAAAGTTCTCTTCTATTTTAAGTGTCAATATAACACTTATTGTTAAATTCATACTACTATGCCAATATTTAATGATAGTTTTAGAATACTGATAGCTATTATCTACACCTAGCGTTTCATTGAATTTCAACAGCTTTAAGAGATGGTGTCTATCTTGTAGCAATTAACGGATCAAGAACAAAAGTTGGGGGTAGCTATGAAATTCTGAATTTTGAGAAAACTTAAAAAGTCAAGATTTGGCAGAATTAGCAAAGCTATTATGACCTGAATTGTTAGTGGATAATTCCAATCCGATAAAGGTCGACAAGGACTGAAATTCTGCGAATTTATTAAGGCGAGAAGTTGGAGACCTCAGAGGAATTATCAGAACCAAACTTCATTCAAAAGGCTTCTATGATGAAATAACCATCCAAGACTTTCCTATTCGTAATTACAAAGTGTTCCTTCACTTAAAACGTCGTAAATGGAAGGATTTGGAAACAGGAATGAGCGTAACAAGAAATCGCGAAATACGAGGAGTTCGAATTTCAGTATGACGAAAAAGACAATTACTTTAATCAATTTATAGAAACAGAGTTCCCCCTTTTCACTTTTGATGTTTTGTTTCTTTCTAAGAATAATTTAGTGGCCGTGAAGTCTAATTTCCAAAACAAAGTTTCTAAAATAGATGTTGAATCTGATGAAGAGAACAAACCAACCCTCCGAACTATTTCTGAGCTAGTAGGTGGTCAATGGACCGCAAAAAGAGAAGAAGAATATGCTTATTGGGAGTAGACCTGCACAAAGATATTTCATTGCCCTTTCATAGCGTAAAGTGCCATCTTCATCCCAGTACTTGACGCCCATATATTTATTGTTTTCATTCCAAAAAGAACTCTTCATTAAATACAAGTCTCCCGTTTGACTGTAATAGTCATGCCTGCTGACCGTACCGCTTTCATGGTATTCATAGCCTTCTTTTAGGCGGTATGAGCTCTCATCTTTCATACTCTTTTATTACTTCACCTTTAGGGTTATACTCGTATTTGGTATAGGTGTTAAAAGTGGTGGTATAGAGCCTTAGCACATTTACTTTTTTCTGCAAAATATTATTACTGTCATAAATAAAGACGTCAGATTCTCCACCTCTTTTTATTTCTGCCAAAAGGCCAGAATCATCATAAATGTACATGGTTTGGCTTTCTCCTAAATTATCAGAAGTATAAATAACATGACTTATTTGACCATCTGGTCTAAAGAATGTCTCATATTTAAAAGCGGACTCCCCATTATATAAAAAATGGTAAAGTATTTCATTTTCTCCTTCATAGGTATGAATTTGCTCCGAATGGCTAGCCGCATCCTGTTCTACTTCTTTTGTTAATCTGTTTTCTACATCAAATTCTTGAATTAGTAGAAAATCAGGGTCATTAAATTTGGTCTCCGTAGTTCTGAAAAGCTCTCCTGTTCTGTGATATTCATACACTATTTTGCCACTTTCTGTGCCTTGATAAGAGATAATAGATTCCTTTATTTGAATACCCTCATAAGTATTCTGATAAGTGTAGATATATGCTGTACCAGCAGAATTTATATAAGTGTAATTGGTTTTATTTAAAAACTCATCAAACTCATAAATTTCATCGGTATTTATAGAGCCATAATTCAATTTTGTCTCCTGCTGAATAACACACTTTTCTAAGTAATTCTTAGCAGGTGCTACCTCTTCATTTTTAGAACAAGATATGGCAGCTAAGGCTAGAATAGCCAAGAATTTAAGTTGCATGGAGGTTTTGTAAATTTAAAGCTATTTGAATATTTTATTAAGAACGACTTACGATTTTTGCAGCATGAGTTTTGACAATTACAAGGTCACTTAATCATTATATATTCTGTAATAATAAATACCGCAGTGTCCCTTTTAGCAGACACTGCTGAGGGGAATATAATCAACCTAAATTCTCCTAATAACCAATATATGTTTCAATTTCCGATGGTAATTCAGAAAGGATTGGGTTTTTCATTTTACTTAAATATACAACCCCCCAAGTGCTAGGTACATCTATCTTTACTTCTTTATTTATTGTATCTTTTACAATATAAGGTCTACTGAAAATTGTATACACTATCGTATCTTTTTTTACCTCAATAATTTTATAACTTCCCCAAGACGTTATTAACTTATTACCCCAACCAACTCTTAAATAGTCGTTGAATGGCGAATACAAAGTGTCATTTCGAAAATGAAAACTTGCTAACCTGCCGTAAAGAGTTAATTCATATGCCGCATGTGCCTTGGTAAAATCACCTTTGGAATAGTCATAGCTATAAACTTTCCAATACCCATTTTGCAATTTTAAGTATGCTAATAGGCTATTGGAGTTTGGAAGAATCAATATCAATAGAAAAATGAAACTAATCCCCGTAATTTTTGATACTCGTGTCATACTTTAAATAATCTTCGTTTGAAATCCATGTTTCATTAAATCTAATTTCTAATCCATAATCTTTAATGGTTTCCCTGCTACCCGCTGGATATGTGTAAGTTAACCTGATTCTGTCACTCGTTTTGGTGCTGACTAAGCCCATATTATGAATAAGAACAGCCTCGGCGGTGTTGGTTCTCCCTTGTTCGTTGTAATGATGAAGTAATCGTTGACCGACACCAACAATCGTTGACATCTGTTTTGCATCAGTGCAATTAACAAAATTGGGGTTTTCAACCTCCTTCATATAAACTAATGCGTGCGTCAAAAAGCTTTTCGGAACCTTATCAATATTATTTTGTCTGTGCTGGTTCTCATATAACAAGGTACTTAACAAATTAAATTTTTGAGAAAGACTTTCATTAATTCCGCCGTTTCTATTGATATATATGTTTTCACCAATAGTAAAAGCAGGATTTACAGAAGCTAGTTTATCCGCTGTGCGAGGTCTTCCTGACCTCGTATTGGTGTTGATAGGTCTTATGACCTATATGATGAATTCTACCACTGGTCAATATCCAAAATGGCTCAGCTGCAATTTATGCAAATCTAATGTTAGGCTGTTTCGGGTAATGGAATTTGTGCAAAGAAAATACCACAGTGTGCCGTTTAGGCTTACTGCGGAGGGGGAAATGCCACCATGCCATTTTCAGGAGACACGGAAGCAGGAAGAAAGTCCCCTGTTATAAAGAAAAATCCTGAGGAGAGACTTCAATCTTTTCATAAATAATAAGAGGATCCAATACAGGTTTTAAAAAAATAAGCTGTTTACGAAAACTCTTTGTTTTTATTGGAGCTTTTGATTTATCACATTGACAATCATCCTTCCACAAATCAGTTATGAAAACTACCGAATCTTTAGAATGATAAACCATTTTGATACTTTCTTGCATTTCTAAATTTTGCCAACCAAAAACATTGTAAGGTAATTTTTTACTTACGAAAAATGTATCCTCTTTATAACGGGGATGTTCATAAGTCAAATCGCCATCGAATTTTAAAAAACCAATTGTTTCATAATTTCGCTGTTTAGAATTATAACTTTTAACTTCCCAAAGTTTAGACGATAAATTACTTAGGTGATACCAAACTAAAACTCGGAATGATCCAAACAATAGAATCAATATTAAAAAAAGAAAAACAATGAACTTCCTAGTCTCCATATCTTGAAATATTTTTATCATTTTTTATCTCATAATGCTTATTATTAAAGTCTATTCTAATCGTTGCATGATCTAAATAATAATTAGGCACAAATGTCAAAACAAAACCTATATTCAATTGGTTGACCTTTAAGATCTCTGCCTTCAAACCATCCTCAAAATCAAGCATTCCAGTATTGTATTCTCGGATTAACCTTTTCGCAAAACCAGTTACGGTACTTAACTTATAATCGTCCTGACAATTCTGAAAATTGGAATTCCGCTGTGCGAGGTCTTCCTGACCTCGTATTGGTGTTGATAGGTCTTATGACCTATATGATGAATTCTACCACTGGTCAATATCCAAATGGTACACTAAAAACGTCTACCCCAATCTACAACAGTAAATGTTAGAAAATGAATATCACCTTAATTTGATATCCTCCTTTCGTTTGACTTTGAATCATGATTGTAATATAAGGAATTCCTTAATATCGGTCTGAAGACCGCCTGTCACACGTACAAGGTCGGAAGACCTTGCACAGCGAGTTTTGTGAAATTAAAACTATTTGAATATTTTATTGAGAACGACTTACGATTTTTGAAGCGTGAGTTTTGATAATTACAAGGTCACTTAATCATTATATTCTGTAATAATAAATACCGCAGTGTCCCTTTTAGGAGACACTGCTGAGGGGAATATAATCAACCTAAATTCTCCTAATAACCAATATAAGTTTCAATTTCAGATGGTAATTCATGCAAGATAGGGTTTTTCATTTTCGTCATATAAAGAACTTCCCATGCATTTGGAACGTCGGTTTTTATCTCTCTGTCAATCGTATCTTTAATTATATATGGCCTGCTGAAAATTGCATAGACAATAGTATCCTTTTTTACATCAATTATCTTGAAACTACCCCAAGGAGTTTTTAACCTATTGCCCCATGAAATTCTCAAATAATCATCATTAGGAGAAAAAAGCGTATCATTTCTAAAATGGAAACTAGTAACTTCACCATTTAAAGTCATTTTATTAGCCTTGAATGGTTTAGTATATTCACCCTTGGTAAAGTCATAACTAAATACTTGCCAGTAACCACTTTGTAGCTGAAAATATGCCTGAATAGCATTAAGGTTAGGACTTACCATAATAATAACGATACTTAGGATTATACTAATCCCCGTAATTTTTGATACTCGTGTCATATTTTCAATAATCTTCGTTTGAAATCCATGTTCCATTAAATCTAATTTCTAATCCATAATCTTTAATGGTTTCCCTGCTACCCGCTGGATATGTGTAAGTTAACCTGATTCTGTCACTCGTTTTGGTGCTGACTAAGCCCATATTATAAATAAGAACAGCCTCGGCGGTGTTGGTTCTCCCTTGTTCGTTGTAATGATGAAGTAATCGTTGACCGACACCAACAATCGTTGACATCTGTTTTGCATCAGTGCAATTAACAAAATTGGGGTTTTCAACCTCCTTCATATAAACTAATGCGTGCGTCAAAAAGCTTTTCGGAACCTTATCAATATTATTTTGTCTGTGCTGGTTCTCATATAACAAGGTACTTAACAAATTAAATTTTTGAGAAAGACTTTCATTAATTCCGCCGTTTCTATTGATATATATGTTTTCACCAATAGTAAAAGCAGGATTTACAGAAGCTAGTTTATCCGCTGTGCGAGGTCTTCCTGACCTCGTATTGGTGTTGATAGGTCTTATGACCTATATGATAAATTCTACCACTGGTCAATATCCAAATGGTGCACTAAAATCGTCTACCCCAATCTACAACAGTAAATGTTAGAAAATGAATACCACCTTAATTTGATATCCTCCTTTCGTTTGACTTTGAATCATGATTGTAATATAAGAAATTCCTTAATATCGGTCTGGAAGACCGCCTGCCACACGTACAAGGTCGGAAGACCTTGCACAGCGAGGGCTTTCTGCCATATAAATTTGATTGTTTAAAGTCATCAGTTCTTCATTTGGGTCTAGTCCTTCACCTATTAGTGCGTCTAGTACCGTTAAAGCTCAATTTCCTCCTGCATCGCAATTGCGGTCTTCTTCACCTTGTGAGCATGGGCTCACTAACTGTTTAAGATTGTTAAACGTTTGAAACATCTCATTAGCTATGTCATGTTCATTTCAATTAGATCCGTTAAAGAGGCAGTCAGCTCCTCTTTTTCCGCCGTTGAAAGACTTGGATCTGTGTAAGCTTGTGTAAAGCTACATGCTGATATTTCCCAATAGTTTAGGTTCTTTTGATTTCCTGGGGTGGAATAATTCTTCTGATTCCGGTTAAAAAGGTCAGGATCTGCTGGTGAGGTTATGGCTACATGTACTTATGATGGTAAATTTTCCTTTAAGTTGTTTTAAAAAATTCGTTCATAAAGTGGATCAAGTATATGGTTTAGCACGACTAGCCAATTGGCATGAAGAGGTAAGGCAGGCAGGCTTTAAATCCTTTAATTCTATCGCTCGAACATTTGAGCATCATTACAGAACTATTCTTAATTATTTTGATAACAGAAGTACCAATGCTTCAGCAGAATCTTTCAATGCGAGACGTCGCACCGTGCCAAGATAAAAGCTTTTAGAAGCAGACTTAGTGGTGTTAGAAGTATTGAATTCTTCCTTTTTAGACTATGTCAAATTTATGCTTAAAGAACTCATCCCCCAAATTTTGCATTTGACCCCAGTTACACTCAAAAAAATAACCTGCTAAAATATTTATTAGCAGGTTATTATAAAACAACTATGTGACCTCGCCAGGATTCAAACCTGGAACCTCTTGAGCCGTAATCAAGTACTCTATTCAGTTGAGCTACGAAGCCAAAATCCTATCTAAAAATTCTCTTCCAATGCCAGATTTAAGAAATTTCTCTCTTTCTCTAGCTTCTATTCGGGTTGCAAGTTCTTCAAAGTATTTCAATTCCCAAGGAAAATGACCTTTTGTAAACCTACTTTTTCCATTATTATGTTGCTTCAATCTCCTTTCAACATCCTCTGTCATCCCCACATAACGAATTCCTGATTTTAGCGAAACTAGAATGCAAACATAATATTTCATTCCTTAAATCAAGTACTCCCTGTCTGCCGACAGGCAGGTATTCAGTTGAGCTACGAAGCCAAAATCCTATCTAAAAATTCTCTTCCAATGCCAGATTTAAGAAATTTCTCTCTTTCTCTAGCTTCTATTCGGGTTGCAAGTTCTTCAAAGTATTTCAATTCCCAAGGAATATGACCTTTTGTAAACCTACTTTTTCCATTATTATGTTGCTTCAATCTCCTTTCAACATCCTCTGTCATCCCCACATAACGAATTCCTGATTTTAATGAAACTAGAATGTAAACATAATATTTCATTCCTTAAATCAAGTACTCCCTGTCTGCCGACAGGCAGGTATTCAGTTGAGCTACGAAGCCATTCCTGAAATAAATAAAAATTATTTCCTTTATTTCGGACTGCAAAAGTAGCAGAATTTCTATTTTTAAGCAAAAAAAATCTTAATTTTTTAGCTCGTCCAGTAAATCTGGATTAATCGTTTTATAATGTTGCCTAAGTTTCAGGATAATAGCGAGAGCTACTGCTACCTCTGCCGCTGCTATAATCATGATGAATAAACTGAAAATTTGACCTTCAAATGGGTCTTCAGAATTTCTTGCAAATGCAACAAAATTAATATTCACAGCGTTCAGCATGAGCTCCACACCCATAAGCATCATAATTAAATTCTTTTTGGTAATAAGCGTCGCAAAACCCAAAGCAAAAATCACAGCCGACACATATATGAAATAAGAACTCTCTATCATATTTTCTCTTTTTTAGCAATGTAAGATGCACCAATGAGTACCACCAAGAGTAATACGCCAATCATCTCTAATAATGAAACATGCGAGGTCATTAGATGCATACCCAGTTTATTGATATGATTTACTTCCCCATAACTCAATGCACTTTGTGCTATTTTAAGTCTTGAAACCATCAATACCAAACCTGTGGCAACAGCTGCAGCAATTAAAAGAGAAAGAAGATTATTGACATTATCTACGGCTAAGGCTTCGCCCTTATTCTTGCCGTTGGCAGAAAGCATAATCCCAAAAATAATAAGGACTAACACACCTCCAACATAAATCATCACTTGAGAAACACCTATAAATTCGGCTCCAGCCATTAAAAATAAACCGGCCACTCCTAAAAGAGAAGTCAAAAGTCCATAAGCACCATATAAAATATTTTTAGAGAAAAATAGATAAGCAGCTCCTCCAATACTTATGATCGAAAATATACCAAAAAGTATTTTCGCCAACCATTCCGCTTCCAATAAAGCGTTTAATGCCTCCATTTAATCTTTTTTAGGTTTCATACTGGGTTTAAAAGCCGGCTTAGCCGAGGGTGTCGGTTTTGCCTCGGCATCTGTAGGGTTTTCCGACTTAGGTTTTAACGTTGGTTTAAAGCCAGGCTTCTTAGGTACAAACTTAACTGCAGGTGTCTTCTCTGAATTAGCATCTGACACTTCGGCTTCTTCATCCACCTTGGGCTTTAGCGTTGGCTTAAAACCAGGCTTCTTAGGTACAAACTTAACTGCCGTTGTCTCCTCTGAATTAGCATCTGACACTTCGGCTTCTTCATCCGCCTCAGGCTTTAACGTTGGCTTAAAACCAGGCTTCTTGGGTACAAACTTAGCTGCCGGTACTTCCTCAGGTGTAGCGGCTTCTGCATCCGCCTTTGGCTTTAGCGTTGGCTTGAAAGATGGTTTATTTGGAGCAAACTTAGCCGCTGGTGCTTTAGTTTCAGCATCCGTAGATTCCGTCTTAGGTTTTATAGAAGGCTTGAAAGCGGGCTTGGCTTTTGGCACAAAGCCTGCTGGTTTTATAGCTTCAGAACTATGCTCTTCCGTATCTGGCTTCTTCGTTGGCTTAAAAACGGGTCTGGGCTTATCTTGAGCTTCAGAATTTCCTAAAGCTGCAGGTTTTGCAGACGGTTTAAGCACTGGTCTTTTAGGCTCGGCATCTCCAGATGGCTTAGGAGTGGGCTTAAATAGAGGGCTTGCTTTCTGAGTCGGACTAAAGACTGGTCTTCCCACTGGTTTATCAGCAGCGTCCGTTTTAGCTATAATTTGTTGTTTTTCTGCTTTCAGAGCCTCTTTTTCTGCTACAAACTGGTTGTAAAGGTCTCTTTTTCCCTGGGCGTCTTCTTCTGAAAGATTGGCAAAAGCAAAATTCAGATCAGTAACGTCTACCACAGAATAATCATACTCTGAGTTCATCGTAAGGCATTCTGTAGGGCACACCGTTGTGCACAAACCACAAAAACAGCACTTAGCCATGTCAATATCAAACTTGGCAGCATGGAGACGCACCGGTGAACCATCAGAAGTATTTCTGATGAATTCTGGAGACTTGATAGCCTCTATTTCAATACAATCTACGGGACAAATCTTCGCACATTTGTCACAAACGATGCAATCATCGATTTCACAATCCAACTGATTCCTACCATGATCTGGAATATCTATTTTTTGATGAGGATACTGAATCGTGACATGGCCTTTATCCAACTCAAAGAAATCCACATCGGTTATTTGTTTTTCTGCTCGAGAAAAACGTGCGTCTACCAAATGTTTTAAGGTAAGACTCATGCCTTTGGCAGTCGTCTTTAAACCTTTCTTAATGTTTCCGAAATAGGACATATCACAAAGATAGGACAAAGATAATTTAAATTTCATTAATCTACCAAATTGATAGACTAAGTTCCTTGATTATTTTTCAACAACTATTGGCGTTCGAATGAGATTCCAAAACTTATAAAACTTCAAAGTTGACTTATCAACTAAAAATCAAACAATTCCATTCGTTGATCCGGCGGTAAAATCTACCTTTGTGAAAAATTAAAGGATAAACACCTTTCTATATGTATAAAGAATTAACACTTGTTTTAGACCCAGAAGTAGCTTTAGACGAGCAGAATTTAAAAGTTTTTTTACAAAAAGAGCTTAAACTAAGTCATTCAGATTTTTATCATCGCGTTAGAAGGCAGTCTGTGGATGCGAGAAAAAAACAAGTTAAAATAAATCTTCAGGTAGAAGTTTCTTCTTCTCCCCTTCCTCTAAATATTGAGTTTCAAAAAAACTATAAAGATGTAAGTTCCGCTGAACAAGCCATAGTGATAGGTGCCGGTCCGGCAGGACTTTTTGCCGCTTTAAGGCTTATTGAATTGGGCGTAAAGCCAATCGTTTTAGAAAGAGGGAAAGATGTTCAAGCCAGAAGAAGAGACTTGGCAGCCATTAATAAAGAACACATTGTAAACCCCGATTCCAACTATTGTTTTGGTGAAGGGGGAGCGGGTACCTACTCTGATGGGAAGCTTTATACCCGTTCCAAAAAAAGAGGTGATATCAATAGAAGTTTAGAAATTTTAGTGGCTCATGGTGCCACAGAACAGATTCTGGTCGACGCTCACCCACATATCGGTACCAATAAACTTCCTAAGGTCGTTTCCGAATTAAGAGAGAGTATCCTAAAGGCTGGCGGTGAAATACTTTTCGAGACCAAGGTTACCGACTTCATTTTAGAGAAAGACGAAATGAAGGGCGTGGTTACCGCATCGGGTAAAACTTTTGAAGGCATTGGTGTCATCTTGGCCACAGGACACTCTGCCAGAGACATTTATCATTTGCTTCACGACAGAAAAATAGTTCTTGAAAACAAATCTTACGCCATGGGTGTAAGGATAGAACATCCACAAAGCTTTGTAGATAGCTGTCAGTACCACCAAAATGAAAGAGGAATTTTGCCTGCGGCTTCTTATTCTTTGGTATCGCAAACAAATTATAAGGGTGTTAAAAGAGGTGTCTTTAGCTTTTGTATGTGTCCAGGTGGTTTTATTGTACCTGCCAGCACCGCACCGGGTGAAATAGTGGTGAATGGCATGTCCCCTTCCAGAAGAGATTCTGTATTTGCCAATTCTGGCGTTGTAGTTGCTGTAAACGAGCCTGACTGGAAAGATTTTAGTGAATTTGGCCCACTGGCCGCTTTAGAATTTCAGAAAAGTGTAGAAAGAAAAGCTTGGGAAAGCACCATAAAAGACCATAATGCTGACTTTAAGAAAATCGACTCGCAGCTGGCACCCGCTCAGCTCATTCCCGATTTCCTAAGCGGAAGAGTTTCCAAATCTCTAAATGAAACCTCATATCAGCCCGGCTTGATTGCGGTAGATATGAATGCCGTTTTGCCCCCAAACATAGCTGAGCCTTTAAAAGAAGGGATAATTGCCTTTGGCAAAAAGATGCAAGGATATAACAGTATAGCGGGACAATTGATAGGTGTAGAGAGTAGAACCTCCTCTCCAGTAAGAATTCCACGTGATAAAGAAACCCTAGAACATATCAGCACCAAAAGGCTTTTTCCTTGCGGAGAAGGAGCAGGATATGCCGGCGGAATTATAAGTGCTGCCATGGATGGAGAACGCTGTGCAGAGGCCTTAGTGAAAATTTATAAGTAATTGGACTTTCTACTGCTCAGATAATTAACGATTTTTGTTAGTATTAGATGAATGGTAAAGCCCAAAAATTGAATTATAACTCCTTTATAAGCTTTTTAGAAAATCAACTGAAAGAACCCCTTCCTGGGCACGAAGAGTTCTTAGTAAGAAATGGATATGATTTAAACAAAAGACCAAAGCCTAATTTTAAAAGAATTAAAAAAAGTGCCGTCCTTATCGCTTTTTACCCCCATCAAGACGACATCTTTCTTCCATTAATTTTAAGACCTCCTTATGACGGCACCCATGGTGGTCAAATGGCATTTCCAGGTGGTAGAATGGAAGAAATAGATGAATCATACGAAAGAACAGCACTCAGAGAAGCCGAAGAAGAAGTAGGACTAAAAGCTTTAGATGTAAACATTATTGGTGGCCTAACAGAAGTTTATATTGCCCCTTCTAACTATTGGGTAAAACCCATTATAGGCACACTAGATTACCGTCCCACATTCTTTCCAGACAAAAGAGAAGTAGCCGCCATTCATGAAATTCCTTGGTCCGAATTTTCTCTACCAGAAACACTTCAAAGAAGAAATATCATTGTCCGTGGCCAGCCCATGTATACTTCAGGTTTTGAAATTCAAGGCCAATGGATTTGGGGTGCCACAGCCCTAATGATTGCAGAGCTCATGAAGGTTTTGAATAAGTAAGTAAACCATCAATTACTTCAATACTAACAATATACGTAACAATAGCATTAAAAAATTATTGAAAATACTACTCAATAACTAACATTTTAGTTACGTTTGTAGAAAAAGTATTAATTAACATAAACCTCCAACTTAAAGACCCAAACTCCTCCTTTAGTATTAATTTTTATCCACTTTTCCAGCCCGTAACCATGAATAAAACTTTACTCCTTCTAGGAGCCCTTTTGCTTATTTCCAAATTTAGCTTTAGCCAGTCCAACAAATTTGACATCGACGGCTCCGTAGTAGACACCTCAAAAGCCCCCTTGGGTTTTGCATCAGTACTACTTCTTTTACCCGCAGATTCCGCACTCGTTACTTACACACTAACCGACGACGAAGGTCATTTTTCGTTCAAAAACATTCCAAAAAAAAACTATCTAATAAAGGCGACTTACGTTAGTTACCTACCCCATCAGCAGCTTATTTCACCAGACGAATCAGATGCCATACATTTAGGGCAAATCCAACTTAAAATTATCTCTAAGGAACTTTACGAAGTGGTGGTAAAAACAGCACGTGCTCCCATCAGTATCAAAGGTGATACCATAGAATATGACGCCAGTAAGTTTAAAGTACCACCAGGCTCTACAGTAGAAGATTTGCTTCGTAAGCTGCCAGGCGTTGAAGTTCTACAAGATGGAAGTGTAAGAGCCCAAGGACAAGACGTTCAGAAAGTGACTGTAGATGGCAAGAGGTTCTTTGGTGGCGATACCAAAATGGCCACCAAAAATTTAGGGGCAGATATCATAAAAAAAGTACAAATTTTCGATGATAAATCTGAACAATCAAAACTAACGGGGATAGACGATGGAAAAACAGAAAAAACCGTCAATCTAGAATTAAAGGATGATGCCAAAAAAGGTGGATTTGGAAAAGTAACCGCAGGTGTTGGTACCGATTCCAGAGCTTCTGCCAGTGGAAACTACAATAAATTTGATACCAAAAATCAATTTTCTTTGATAGGATTTGGGAACAACACCAACCAAACGGGTATGTCGTGGGACGATTATCAAGATTTCAAAGGTTCTAATTCCTTCCAATGGGGAGACGACGGCGATTTTGGATTTAATGGTAGCAATAACAGATATTTCTACTTTAATAATGACGACGACAGCTTCTCTATACCTGTAGGAGGCTCAAACGGAGATGGCTTTTCTACCAATGCGGCAGGCGGAATAAATTATAATTACACGCACAAAAAAGATGAAGTAAGTGCCAATTACTTTTATAATCAGAGAAACCAAACGTTGGATGCATTCCAAAACAGAGAGAACTTTTTCTCCAACACACTCAGTAACAGAGCTACCGACCAAAGCAGTCAAATTAATTTTAGTGGTAATCATAGAGCAAGTGTGAGGGCAAATAAAGAACTAGACTCACTCAATACCATCACTTTTATCGGAAACGGAAGATTGGGAAATAGAGATTTAGCATACCAAAGTTTCCAAGAAATATACAAGACCGATGGTTTTAAATCTAACATCACCAATATTGACAATAGCTCTGAGGTACTTTCATACGCGGTTTCTTCTACATTGCTATATAGACATAAATTCAAGAAAAAAGGTAGAAATTTTTCTTGGAGCGGTGCCTACAATTTGAGCAATAATGACTCCGAAAACTATCAAGAATCTGTCAACGAATTCTATGCTAGCACTGAAAACAATGACTTTATCAAAAGTATAAATCAATTAAATAATTCTGATAGCAAATCCAATGAATTAAAATCTAGCATACTTTTCATTGAGCCCTTTGCTAAGAAATTCTCATGGGAAACCTTCTATAATTTCAGCATAGCAAATTCCGAAGTAGACCGAAATGTAACGGACCGTTTTGAAAACAAACCTGATGAAACCAATCTATCTTTAACCAGATTTTACACCAATGATATCTTATATAACAGAATAGGCTCTAGTATAAGATACAGTAATAAAGGCCTTAATATCACTTCTGGACTTGCTAAGGTTTTCTATCAAATTGACGGAAACTTACAAGGATCATGGACAGGATTTCGGGATATTAGTTTTAGTAAAAGCTATGACACATGGACGCCATATGCCGCCGCTTCCATTAGAATGAAAAACAATAAGTCTTTCTATTTTGATTATAATATGGGGGTAGATGCCCCTTCTACAAATGACCTACAGCCTATTGTAGACAATAGTAACCCACTATATATAAGAGAAGGAAATCCAGATTTATTACCTGCAGTAACCCACAGAATTGGAGGTAGGTTTAATATCTATAACCCTGTAAAATTCATTAATCTTTTCCTTAACGCTGATTATTCTTATAATGTAAACCAGATTATTTATAACCAGAATATTGACCCTGAATTATTCATAACTACCACTAAACCCGTAAATATATCTGGTGGAGAAAACTTCTCTTCTGGTGTTTACTTTGGCTTTCCTTTAAAGAAAACAAAGGCTACGATGAACCTTAACGCCAATATTAGATATAGTAAATATCTCAGCAAAATAAATGATGTTTTAAATGAGACCAATTCTGACAATTACAATTTTGGTTCAAGATTAAGTTTAACTCCGATAGATTGGTTTACGTTTTATGCAAATGCTTATTGGAGTATTGGTAAAACAGCATATTCTATAAACTCCCAACAAAACCAAACCATCACTAGCAGTAACTATAATACGGAGATGAATATTAAAATGCCAAAGAGTTTCTTTTTTTCCTCTAACTTAAACTATCGCATTTATAAAAATGAGAATTTCGGTTTCGACCAGAAAATCCCAATTTTGAATCTTTCTGCTTATAAATTGATTGGAGAAAAGAAAAAAGCTGAGGTTAGAATTTCTGCCTATGATATTTTCAAAAAGAACTTAGGAATAAGCCAATTTGCGAGCCAAAACTTTGTTTCTACAAGACAAACACAAACCCTTTCAAGATACTTTATGCTGAGTTTTACTTATAACATGAGAGGCGTATCTGATAAAATCACTCAACGTTACTAAAATCAATTATACCATGAAGAAAATATTAATTGCTCTAGTTTTCTTAATCTCTCTGCCCTCTTTAGCCCAGAAACGCTCAGGAAATGTACAATATAAATACACCGCATTTTGGGCAGAGATATATGCCAACCTGCCTTATTTGAGTCAAGAAGAAAAGGACAGAGAAACACTAACATGGGGAAACCTGGAAGGATACTCTAATAAAATGAAACTAGCTTTTAATGGTGACGAAAGCCTTTATGAGTATGATAATTCTGAAGATGTGGCAGGCCAGTATGCTCGTATAAATGACTTTTTGGTTTATAGAAATTTCAAAGAGAAAACACTATTAGAATATTATGGAACATTGGGTAAAACCTACCTCATCAAAGATGAACTTCAAACTACCAAATGGCGGGTCATGAATGAATTAAAAGAAATCCAAGGTCATTTATGTATGAAAGCCGTAACCCAGGATACCATAAAAAACTATGAGGTGGTTGCATGGTTTGCTGCCGATATTCCCGTTTCAGCGGGGCCTGAGACTTATTATGGCTTACCTGGTTTAATCCTAGGAATGGAAATCAATAATGGCTTAGTACTCATAGAAGCGGAAAAACTGGAATTGAAAGATGAACCGGTAACAATCACTCTTCCTAAAAAAATGAAGGGCAAAGAAATTACCCTCAGCTCTTTTAATACGCTCATAGTTGAACATTTAAAAAACAGTATTGCCTCTCGCCGTAATCCATATTGGGGAAATTTGAGGTATTAGAGCAAAATAGGCACTCCACACCACATACCATTAAGATAAAATTTCCATTTTATCGTTCGAGAAGATGAAATCAGTTACCCAATTTGATTTCATCTTCTTTTTTTGTCTATCTTCAATTGTAAAACAGACCAATTATAAATGACCCGCCTATCATTAGTAGACGATCACGAAATCTTCTTAAAGGGCCTTCAAGGGCTTCTGGCTGCTCATAAAGACTTTTCTATTTCAAACACCTTTTCTTCCGGTTGTGCTCTTTTGGAAAATCTGCCTTTAAACGATACTGATGTGCTCCTTTTAGACCTCCAGCTACCTGATCAGAAACCAGAAGTTTTACTTGCTAAGATTAGACAGATACAACCAGAACTTAAGATTATCTATCTCACTTTAATTAGAGGAAACAAGTACTTTAACAAACTAAGTAAAATAGGTTTTCAAGGATATATACTTAAAGATAGCCCGTTAGAAATACTTCATGAAGCCATTGGAAAAGTAGCCCATGGTGGAGAATATTTCGGAAAAAGATATGGCAAAGATACAAGCATCAATACGACAACTATTCCTGATGGTCAAATTTTAAACCTATTAAGCTTAAGAGAGATTGATGTACTCAAATTAGTTACACAAGAGCTGTCAAGTGCTGAAATTGCTCAACGTCTATTTGTAAGTGTAAGCACCATAGACAGTCACAGGAAAAACATCATGTTGAAACTCGGGGTTGACAACATTGTGGGTTTAATTAAAATTGCGGTCAATAATGGATTGATATGAGAAAACTCCTATTCCTTTTTGCATTAGTTACTCCACTATTTTCGTCGGCTCAGAAAATTGACATCGCCTATGTAGATAGTCTCATCTATTATACGCAGTATTTAGGCATGGACGAGTCAAAGTCCGATTCCCTGATCTTGATGTCAGACGAAATTGAGAAAAAAGGTTTTAGCATAGACTACAAACTAGGAGCCATCTATGGCTATAGATTTAAGGGTTGGGCTTATGACTATAAAGGCGATTATGATAAAGCCATTGAATTTATGCTTAAGTTTTTATCCGTTGCCCAAAAAGAAGGCTTCAAGGATGAAATAATAATGGCTTACGGTGATCTGGGAGGGCTTTATTCTTTTATGGGTAGGCATGATGAGGCTAAAAAAATCTATCTCCGAGCTATTCAAGACAAAATATTCAGAGAAGAACAGCCAAGACGCCTATCAACCTTTTATAATAACTTGGGTTCTACGTACAATCAGATAGGCAAAAAAGACTCGGCCTTATTGATGTTTACACAGTCCTTAAAACTCAAAGAAGAAACGGGTGACAGTCTAGGCATGGTGAATTTAAAGACCAACCTATCTACATTTTTAATAGCCGAAGGTAAGTTCTCAGAGGCAGAAAAAATGATTCTGGAAAACATTGATCTGTGTAAGAAAATTGACAAAAAAGGAGACCTATGGCATAATTACATCAACTATGGGTCGCTAAGAAACAAGCAAAGGCGGTTTAAAGAGGCCGAAAAGCACTTGCTTAATGCTCTGGAACTGGCCGAGACCCTCGACAGCGACCCTTTCAGAAAAGATAGCTATCAAGCCTTAGCCTTGAATTATGAAGAACAAGGACTATTCAAAAAAGCCCTAGCCATGGAGCAAGCAACCAAGGCGGTCTCTGAGAAAATCTTAAACCAACAGACCAATGATAAGATTAGCGAACTCCAGGAAACTTTCAACGTAGAAGAAAGAGAGCGTGAAAACAAACTCCTCAACGCTGAATTAACCGCTAAAAAGACCCAGCAAAATCTGCTCATACTAGGTCTAATAATGGCCGCTTTACTCACTGGTGTTATTGCGTTTTCGCTGCGTAAAAACAGAATCAAAAATCGTAAGTTGGCCCATCAAAACAGTTTAATAAACCAACAAAAGGATAAACTCACCGAACTTAATGAGGAAAAAAATACCCTCATAAGCATAGTTTCCCATGACCTCCGCAGCCCATTTAACACCATAGCCTTATGGAATAAAATATTACAAGAAAGCATCGGAACATCTCCTTTAAAAGTGGCAGAAGCCACAGAAATGATAGCCAAAACAGCCCACTATGGGCAGCAGATGATTAATAACATTCTGGATATTGAAAAAATAGAAATCAATACGCATCAGCTGAGATTATCAGAAACTGACCCCACTATGCTCACTACTGAATTGATAGAAGATTTTGCCCCTGCGGCATCTGGAAAAGGCATTAAAATTAACTTTCTATCTGAATTAGAGGAGAGCCAAAGAATAGTAACCGACGCTTCCTTACTTAGAAGAGCTTTGGAAAACCTTATTTCAAATGCCTTAAAATTCTCTCATCCTAAATCTAAAGTGGATGTACTTTTAGCAAAGGAAAATGAAAATGTTCTTTTCAAAATCAAAGACTACGGTGTTGGTATTCCTATAGCAGAACAAAGCCAACTTTTTACTAAATATGGTCAAACCTCTGCATCTCCTACTTCTGGCGAAACCACTTCTGGGCTCGGCTTAAGCATTGTAAAAAGAATAGCCGAAGAGTTAGGCGGAACAATTTCCTTTGAATCGAAACTAGGTAAAGGTTCGGAGTTTGTTTTTTCTTTAAAATGCTAATCTCCAAAGGTGAAACGTTTTTTATTTGAGCTTTTGCTATTCACATTTCGCTCCTCTGGAGCTATTACGCCATTTATTAGTTCGTCTCAGGTTTCTAATAATAACAGAAATAAAACCCCGTACTTTGCTCCGCAATTTACTTACATCAAGATTTGAAAGAACTTTTACTCATAACGCCCCCTTTTACACAGTTAAATACACCCTACCCTGCCACGCCTTACATTAAAGGTTTTTTAAAAACAAAGGGCATTTCTGCCTTTCAAATGGATTTGGGCATTGAGGTTATTTTAGCCCTCTTTTCTAAGGAAAACTTGGCTAGCATCTTTGAAATGGCTTATGAAAACGACACCATTTCTACGGAAAACGCGGAGCGTATTTATTGCCTCAGAGAGGAATATCTAAAAACCATAGAAGAGGTTATTCATTTTTTGCAAGGGCATAGCCAAACATTTGCCAAACAAATTTGTACCGAAAACTTTCTTCCGCAAGCGAGTCGTTTTGAGCAAATCAATGATTTAGAATGGGCTTTTGGTAGTATGGGCGACCAAGATAAAGCCAAATACTTAGCCACCTTATACTTAGAAGACCTTTCTGATTTTATTAAAGAATGTGTGGATGAGAATTTCGGTTTTAGCAGATATGCCGAAAGACTAGGACGGAGTGCGAATGCCTTTGACGAGCTTTACGATTACCTGCAAGGCGAACTAACGCTGATAGACGAAGTTTCTTTGGAAATTTTGGAACAAAGAATTCAGGAAATAGCACCTAAACTTATTTGCTTTTCGGTGCCATTTCCTGGCAATTTATATAGTGCCTTTAGATGTGCTCAGTACATCAAAGAAAACTATCCGCATATTAAGACCGCCATGGGTGGTGGCTTCCCAAACACAGAATTAAGAAGTGTAAAAGATAAAAGGGTCTTTGATTTTTTTGATTTCATCAGTTTAGATGATGGCGAATTGCCACTAGAGCTTTTAAGTCAACATGTTTTAGGACAACAGGAAAAACTAGAACTGAAAAGGACGTTTCATTTAGTAGAGAATGAAGTAACTTATACCAACAATAGTCCGAAAGCAGATTACAAACAAGCACAAGTAGGAACGCCAGATTATAGTGACTTATGGCTTGACAGCTACATCTCGGTGATAGAAATAGCCAACCCCATGCACAGCCTGTGGAGTGATGGCCGCTGGAATAAGCTCACCATGGCTCATGGCTGCTACTGGGGAAAATGCACTTTCTGCGACATTTCACTAGACTATATAAAACTATATGAACCTATAGCCGCCAAAATTCTGGTAGACAGAATGGAAGAGCTGATAGCACAAACTGGCGAAAAAGGATTTCACTTTGTGGATGAAGCTGCTCCGCCAGCATTGATGCGTTCATTGGCTTTGGAAATACTGAAACGTAAACTGGTAGTAACTTGGTGGACTAACATAAGATTTGAAAAGAACTTTACGGCAGACCTCTGCAAACTTCTAAAAGCTTCTGGCTGCATTGCTATTTCGGGTGGTTTAGAAGTGGCATCTGACCGACTTTTAGCTTTAATAGACAAAGGTGTTACGGTAAAACAAGTGGCTCAAGTGACTAGAAACCTCACAGAATCTGGCATTATGGTTCACTCCTACCTGATGTATGGTTATCCTACCCAAACCATTCAAGAAACGGTAGATAGCCTGGAAATGGTGCGTCAAATGTTTGAATTAGGCGTGCTCCAATCTGGCTTTTGGCATCAGTTTGCCTTGACCGCACATAGCCCTATTGGGCTTAAGCCTGAGGCCTTTGGTATAGTGGCCGACTATCAAGATATAAGCTTTGCCAATAACGACATCCAGTTTACCGACAGCACGGGCATAGATCATGATAAATTTAGTTTTGGGCTGAAAAAATCGCTCTTTAATTATATGCATGGCATCTGTTTTGAATACCCGCTTCAAGAGTGGTTTGACTTCAAAATACCTAAAACCTCCGTTCCCAAAAACCTGATAATGGATGCCCTAGATGAGCAAGATGCCTTCCTTTTAAAACCGAATGCCAAAATAGTTTGGCTGGGTTCCGAACCTTCGGTTTTTAAGAAAAACGCCAAGAAACTAAGGGTTCTTTTTCATACTAAGTCTGATGCTTTTGAAATAGATTTAGGGACAGAAAACGGTAATTGGTTATTAGACAAACTGAATGACCTAAAACCCGAAAACGGAAAACTCCTAACCCTACAAAACCTTAAAGAGGACTACGAACGGGAATACGAAAACTTTGAACTTTTCTGGTATTCTAAACCTATTCAGGTGATGAGGGAGAATGGGTTGTTGGCTTTGTGATAACAGGATTATAGCTTAAAAAAGAGCGATGAGCATCTTAATTGTGTGAAAACTGATTTAGCTTCGTAAAATAATCTTTGCAAGGTGTGTGTGTGTTAGAGAGGATTCTAACAGTTCATTCATTTTGAATACATAATTACACTACAGATTTAATAATTCATGACAGCAGTTGTTCATTATTCTTTTATAAAATACTTTCTCTTAATAAATATCCGTGTATTGAACCTCGTTCAATCATAAAATCAAGAATTGGAATAATTTTGTTTTTTAACTTTATTTCTTCCTTGATTTTTTGTCTATTAATAAAAGTAAATTTCCTTAAAAACTTTTCTAAGTAATATAAGGTATTTAACTCTAGACCTTTAACATTTAAAGAGGTGTTGTTTGATACAATTGCATGAATCCAGTCAATGCCTTCATCATTAAAGTTACTTCCAATAGAATTTAAAACTTTGACTATAGAGTACAGTACAGCAGGAATACTTCCTAATTCCTTAGAGGCTCTAGTATAAAGAGACAGATTTTTACTTTTTAAGCTACGCCAAGCCTCTATATCTTCACGCCACCAACGCCAGGCTAATAAATAATTTGTTATAATTTCTTTTAAATGAAAGTCACCAGGGTACGCACATAGTTCTTTTATTTTCGGATATAAGATGTCCCAAACATGCCAAAACTTTGCATGTTCGTTTAAATAATCTTCCGCACTTATTAATTCTTCAATAAATGAAGCAGTTTCTTTTGATAAAGAAAACGAATCAATAAGTGGCTTCAGGAACACACCAATTTCCCTTTCTTCTCTTTGTAGAATAAAATAAGCAATTCTTTTGAAAATTTGTCGGCGTAACAGATTAATATCAGAACCGTTTCCTGATGTTTCGTTGTAACTTCTCCCATACTCAAATAATTGCGAAGCTAATGGTGGTAAATATTTTCTGTAAATATCTAAGTGAATTTCATTTTTTGTGTCAGACGGTATTATTTGAAGAACAATTTCTAAATCATGTATGTCCAGCGAAGTAATATCACTTATATCAAATGATATATTTTTAAAAGTGAAATCTGGATTTTGCCTCTCCAATTCTTCCAAAATCCAACTTTTAGAAATTCGACCCCAACCTATTTCTTTCCTTTTTTTGGCAATAATACTTTTATAGATAGGCTTTATTTTTATGTAGCCAAATAAAATTGATTGAACAATTTTTGGATTTTGTCCCCACAATTTTGATTTGTGGATTGATTCAATAGCATAATCACAAATCCTTTTATACGCACCAAGGGGTGTTTTATCCAAGAGAACCAAAACCAATTTTGAAGCATATTCTTCAGCTTCTTCAGGATATTCATTTATTAATGCTGGAATCGCATGAACGGAGGCTTCAACTCCATCACTTATTTCATAGTTATAATCATCGGAAAGAAGGTTTGATAAATAAGAAAGAACCATTTGCTTACAATACTCTTTATCTTCTTTTGATAGTTTACCTTTGCATTCAATCAGTAATTTCGAACAAGAAAAACCTGGTATCCGATAATCCATAGTGATCATTGCATTTCGTCCAGATTGTAATTCTTCAACAAGTTCTTTCGTTTCTAATAAGGCTAAAAGGGGATTCTTATCATATTCTTCATGTTTTGCAGATTTGCTTTGACCACTTTCAACCCGAAGAAAATTTGCCCATAATCCTAAAGAAGTATATTTATAAATATCTAGGTATTCGCGATGTACTTGTTCACTTTCCATTCTTAGCTCATCAGAAAGTTCTTTGGGACTAAATTCTATCAGTAAATTATTATCGTCATGCTGTGATACTTTTGGTATCAGATTTCGACTGTCCATTCTTGCCAACAAAATTCCGTAAGATTTACTTATTGAAGCATTAGATTTGTGTTGGTCAATTATTTTATACAATTTCTCGATGAATTCAGAATTTTGTTCTTCTGTAAATCCTTTTACACCGCGAAACTGATAATTCAAAAACAATGATTCTAAATTTGAACTTCTATGTTTGTCTTCACATGACTTTAGTCTTTCATCTGTGTATAAAATGTCCTTAAATTTATCCGTGCCATATCCTATTGAATACAGGGATTTTGCTTGGAATTCATTTGTACATCTGAAAGTATCCAGATGAAAAAATTCTATTGTTTCGAATAAAATAATTGCAACACCATTGAACTTATCAGGATTTGAAAGCACAACGCTACAAACAACAGAAGTAAGAGAAGCAGATTTTGATTGAGTAAGAATTCTTAGAAGTATACTCTGAAGTATATCAGCCTTTAGCATTTGAGAAAATTTCAAAAGAATTTTCTCAAATGCCATATGTATTGATTGTAATAGTCCTGGAACCACAGGGCTTCCAGAACCTCGATATATACACCAAATTGCACCACTCAAATACTGAGTTACTTCCTTGTTATTTATGTGTAATTTAATTTTTACAATATCTTCCTTTCCATAATCAGAATGGCTATAAGTTTCAACAGCCCTATTTGTGAAATCAATGATAAAATCAAGTGTTTCATGGAAAGCTATTTGTAGTAGCCATTTTATTGGTGTCTGATTGGCACTGGCAGGGAAATAATTGAGTTTGTGTTTGTCTGTCAAACCATATCGGCTTTCCATTGAATCCCTATCATATCCAAATAGGTCATCTTTTTCCGGTTGCTTTTGCCAAAACAAATCACACAATTGAATTACGTTTGATGGAAGCGTTTTTATTAATTCAATTGCTATATATGGCTTCTCTAGAATTTTTGAGCAAAGTCCTTCGTACGGGTCTCTGTGACCAGCCCATTTATTAGCAATGACTTTTTCAAAAATTTCTTTTAGTTCTTCTCTTAGTTCGTTGGCTGCATTAAAAATTACTTTTAAAATGTTTTCTTCAGCTCCATCTTGAATAAAGAAGTTTTCTACAGTTTCAGTCTTTTGGATTATACTTAAAGCCAACAAACCTGAATACCGTGTAGTATTACCTTCTTTGTTGAATTCGCACCAATCAGTTAAAACAGGTAAAACAGGTTTTAGGTTATTGTCGAAAAAGTCAGATTTGTGTTTGTAAATAAGAGTAATAACTTCTTCCCAACCTCTCCCTTTTGGCTTTATAATTTCTATACTTTGAACTGATGAAACGTCTGTACAAGCTATTCTTAATAGGAACAAAATTCGCTTTAATATTTCAAAATCATCTGCAATGATTTCTTGCTCAAAAAACTGAAAGAATATTTCTGAATAATCTGAAAGCAAAACGGAAATTAAAATTTCGTCTTTCCAAAATTGATTAACATCAGTGCTTGTAAAAGCACTTTGAATAAATGTTTCTATTTCTTTACTATTTTCAGATAAATGGTCAGATAACCAAAGCCTAAATGCTCTGCGTATGGGTAATGAATTCCCTAAATCATCCAAAAACTCTTTTAGAGTTGAAGTATTTGAAAAACTTCTGGAAACAATTTTATCCAAGGCCCATTCTTCATAGATGTCATGAGTAATAAAATATCCGCTATGAGTATCATTATAGCCAAGTATTTCGTCATGCTTTAATTGAAACAGTGCTGATTGTGGCAAATCGTCTGAACTAATATAAAATCGTCCTGTTTCACATCTTTTTTTAGAAATACTGATGATACATTTTTCTCGTTCAAGATGCAGGTTGTCCTTTTGAACAGCATTATTTTGTATTCGCTTTTTCCAAAGCAAGTCAATAAATCCCTTGTAATTTCCTTGTTTGTCAATGTTTGAATATTGTTGAACATACTCTCTTAGATAAAACAAGTTTCTAAGTCGTTCTAAGAATTTTTGATTGTCTGGAAGTGAGAATTTGAATTCATCTGCTAGTGACTTTAATTCATCAGCACCAATCAAAGAAACGTCATTCACCTCAAAAGGCAACTGATAATTCTCCTTAATGTGAAAAGTTAAATCGTTAAGATAAGCGTAGCGTGTTGTAAAAATGATATTCCAATCATTATCTTTCAGCTTTTGTATTAAAGTGGTAAGAATATCGTTGTTAGAAATTTCTGCAAGTTTTTCTGCGGAATCAATTACAAAAATTTTAAGTGGTTCGTCCTTATAGGTATTGAGAAACTGTGCAAATGTAAATTTATGGTCTATGTGGAATATGTCGTTAATGTGCTTTACATTAAGTTCATTTGCTTTAAAAACACAAATGGGTATTTTCATAAAGTATGAGTTATAAAACTCTTTGAAAATCGCGGTTTTACCGCATCCACCTTCGCCCGAAATGATTATGTTGTTTTTATTTTGAGAAGCAATAGCAATTGATTCAACAACAGAACTTCGGTCAATTTTAATTTCTTTGTCTCCGAATGTTATTTCTGTCTGAATTGCTTGTAAAATATTCTCGTTGTGTTTAGAAATCTCATCAAGTAAATCTCCTTCGTTCGGGTCAAGGCTAAAAAAAATGTCATTGATGTATTTGTTGTCAGGCAAAGACAATTGTAATTCAAAATTACTTGGAACTCGCCATTGAATAATTATTCCTGCTGTCTTTGCGGCTTTCTCAATGTCTAACTGATATTGCGGTTTCTTTTTACTTTTAGTTGTGCTTTCTGAAAGTTCTTGGTTGATATAGAGAAATAATTCGTCTAATTGTTTGTTTTTAGATTTAGCTTTATTGATTGAATCAATAATATCGTTTTTGTTGTCTGCGATTGAAGTCGTGTAGTATTTGGATTGAAAACCGTAATATTTTCCGTCTTTTTCAGTTGGCTCTGTCTCAATTCCTGTTTGGTTTTTGTAGCGAAATAGTCCAATGCGATTGTTGAACTCTGCACAAAAAAGCAAATAAGATATTTGTTCAAATGCCCACGTCTCTCGTTTGTCATATTTTAGATCAAAAATCTTCCAATTCATATAGAAGCTTGCTTTAATTCAATTTCCCCTTCTAGGCGTCTGTTACTATTTCTAAACTAAACAATCAAAAGTGAATCCCGTTTTGGAAACGGAGTTTCCTAATTCGTTTGCCTCTTTGAGGATTTCACATTAAACAACACCAAGCCAAACAAAGGGATAAAAGTAAAATGAAGCTATTGTGTGGTTTTAACTTTAAAATTAAGAGCTTTTAGCGAAGAGAGCTAATGCTGTGGAAAAGTTTATAAATTATAGATTTTAGAATGCAGCAGAGTCAGCAAGCTAGACTCTTCTAAGAGAAATTTAGAAGGATTTCAAGGTTTACAATTACGAGTCTCCGACTACCTGTCGTGGAACAGTTTAGTGAGAGGTAAGTGTTGAAATTTTTCCTAATTTTCTATAGTCCAATAGTTTGAAAGGTTGGGATTGCAGGAAATAAGGGATGTGTGAAATGTGTAACATATCTTAATTATTGTGTAATAATTGGATGGATGGGGGCTTGTAATTTTATAATTATGAACACTAATTATTCCATTCGTCCACTAATTGTATTTGTTCTAATTTTCGTCTACAACCAGTCTTTCTCAGCAAATCGTTTTTGGGTAGGTACTGGTAGTGGAATATGGAATAATACTGCAAACTGGTCAGATGTTTCTGGTGGTACATCTGGATTTTCAATTCCTGGGTCAAGTGATGTGGCCATCTTTGATGGTGGTGGTACTAACAATTGCGTGATAAATGCCAATTTGAATGTGAACGGATTCAAAATGACAGGAACATATAATGGAACAATAAACGTAAATCCTGGAATAACTACTACTATAGGAGCTTCTGGTTTTTCCCAAGCTGCAGGTACATTTACGGGCAGCAATGCAAATATTTCTATTGACGGCACCTTCCTTTTGACAGGCGGGGTATTTAACGCTACAACTGGAATTCTTCAAATTACTGGCGGTTATACATATTCTGGAGGAACATTTAACCATAACAATGGAACAGTTACATTTTCACTGACTCAAACAATTTCTGGAAACACTTCCCTGTATAACATTATATTTATTGCTAATGGTGGCATTTATACTATTGCAAGCGGTACCACTTTAAGCTCAACAAACAACGTAACTATTAGTGGTAGCCATGCTTATACTATAAATACTGGAATAGTAGAAATAAAAGGAAATCTCACGCTCGATGCCACTCAAAACAATTCAGCAAATGGAGGAACGGCCACCTTTTTATTTAATGGGAGCGGCGTTCAAAATATTACCGCAGCTATTTCTACAATTAATGTGGGTGTCAACGAGAGAGCGTCTGCGTTGCCTAGTGTTGAAATTAATAAAACTTCAGGAAGTCTTAATTTAATCGGGCTAATCAATCTCGACGGATCATCATGGAAAACAACTGCTGGGGCTTCTCTGGTGAATGCAGGTACTTCAACGGTTAATATTAATAATGAGGTTACATTTTCAGGACAAGACTTATCATTATATAATATTCATATAAATGCAAATTCCCAAATAATCACTTTAAGTCCAGCCTCTTATATCCTGACTTCTACTCATAATGTAACCATTAATGGGAATAATCATTATCGGGTGGAGACAGGCATTTTGCAAATTTTGGGTGATCTTACACTTGTCAATACTAGTTCAACAACAGTTAATGGAGGATCAGGAACGTTTCTGTTCAGTGGGACCGGGATCCAAAATATTAATTCATCTGTTTCAAGCCTAAGCAATGTGTGTGCATTACCACGTGTAGAAATCAATAAATCTGCAGGGGCTTTGAACCTCATTGGGATTATAAATTTTAGCGGAAGCTCATGGAATACAATTGCTGGTGCATTATTGGTAAACGCAGGGACTTCCGTAGTTAATCTTTTAAAAACCACTACACTTTCTGGTCAAAATTTAAGTCTTTATGATATTGTTGTCTCTGGAAATAATTCCACCACAACCATTAGTTCTGGCCTTACTTGGACTTCTACACATTTGATAACCATTGCCGGTGGAGCAAGTTGGTTCAAGCTCAATACAGGTACACTAAATGCCAAAGGGGATGTATTGGTAACCAATACAAATAGCTCATTGAACGGTGGAGGCAATGCCATCTTACTGTTTGATGGCACCTCTAATCAGTTGCTTACAGGTTCAGGAATTGCTAATGCTGGACGATTACCGCAGGTGAAAATCAATAAAACGGGAGGCATCTTAACGCTTTCAAACAATATTATTTCTATGGATAATGATTGGACTTATTTAGCAGGAACCATAGATGCTAGCACTAAAGCTTCAACAATTGATTTTTACAAATCCGCTACGGTAGATGGACAAGGAACATCGAGCACGATGGCCTTTAATAATGTTTTCATTTCAGGCCTTATCACACTGGGTGGAAAGATGGATATTAATGGGGATTTTACTATTAGAAGCGGAACAGGTAATCAGCTGGATGTTAATGCCGCTAATAATTATCAAATTAATATAGCTGGAAACTGGGTCAATAACAATTCTACGACGGCCACCTCTTTCAATGAGCGAAGTGGGAAAGTTGTTTATGATGGTGGGAACACACAAACGATTACCACAGTACCATCTTCGGATATCGAAACTTTCTACAATTTAGAAGTCAATAAGGCCGGAGGGGATTTGATATTGAATGCTCCAGTATCCATTTCGAAAAATCTGAATTTTGTTACCGGAAATATTTTATCTTCCACTTCTTATCTTTTGCTGATAAATAATGCTGCTACTGCTACTGGAGCAAGCAACAATAGTTTTGTTTCGGGTCCTGTACGAAAAACGGGCAATCAGGCATTTGTTTTCCCTACTGGCGATAATTCTATTTTGAGAACCATAGCTATATCTGCTCCAGGTGTTGTTACGGATCACTTTACGGCCAATTACATTGAAAATGACCCAGACCCATTATATAGTGGAACTTCACTCAATGCTAATTTAGATCATGTTAGTGCTTGTGAATATTGGATACTAAACCGAACCGGTGGCAGTTCAAACGTAGCGGTTACCTTATCATGGGCTTCAAATTCGTGTGGTGTTGATAACCTGTGTGACTTGCAGGTTTCACGGTGGGATGGGGTTCAATGGACGTCAGAAGGAAATGGAGGAGCCAGTGGTACCTCAGCATCAGGAACTTTGGTCTCAGGAACTGCATGTACGGTTCCATCACCTGTCTCCAACTTTAGTCCCTTTACACTCGGTTCAGTTTCCAGTAATAATCCCATGCCCATAAAGTTGATCTCATTTAAAGCTAATATATGTGAAAATTCCGTTTGTTTGTTTTGGGAAACTGCATCAGAAGTAAATAACGATTATTTTGTCGTTGAGCGTAGCGATGACGCCCTAAACTGGAGAAATATAGGGACGGTTGATGGAGCAATGAATTCATCTATCCTACTCAACTACGTTTTTATGGACACAGAACCAATTAATGGAGCTTCTTATTATCGCTTAAAACAAATTGATCTTGACGGAAAGTTTGAATACTCTAATATTGTTGCCGTTTCGGATTTTAAAAATGGAAATTCAGCCTTGGTTGTTTACCCAAACCCATCCAATAGTAATGGTATATTCCACTTCATGTTCAATCGAGAAAAGGAGCAAGTCTTGTCAATAGAAGTTTATAATACGCTAGGAGAAAGGGTTTATGCCCCAATGAACTATGAGCAGTCAAGCATCGATTTATCAGGCCAGCAAAATGGCTTATACAAAGTTCTTTTTAATCTAAACACTAAGAGAATAACTGTAAATGTTCTGCTTAATAATTAGGTCTCGGATTCAATATTTGAATAGGGTTTTAGTAGTGCTGATGGGAGAATCAGGCTGAACGTTTCAACAGTGCTGGTGCTCTTGCTTTAGTGTATGGTAATAAGAGCAGTAGAAAACATTTTGCTTTCAGTTTTGTCTTTAGCCAAATGAGACCCTCTTGATGCTTATTTTCTCTTAATTGTTACAATTGGACATAATTATCCTTGAACTTCGATATAAATTATAACACAGAGCTTCCATAAAATTCTGGGTATCCATTTTTTCAATGCCTCGACATCTTGCTATTCCTCCAGAAAATCATCTGTAAACTTCACCAAAAGTGTTGAATCTGGTTTTGCCAATTATCTTGTTGAACTTTTTCTCCCAAAGAGTTAAGGGTTGGTTCTTTTTTCAAAATGTGGATTTAGCTTCATAAACCCGCTTTATGCATTAGGCAATCTCCCGATTTTATCGGGACCGTATCTAAATTGCTTCTAATCAGTTTACTTCGTCAAGCTCAGCACAGGCTACACCCATTCAAACTCAATCACCAGAGCCCTTCGCTATTAGCTCAGGGTAAACGCTATGCTAATTTCCTTTAATTATCTGATTTATTGCACTTTAAAACTCATAACGATTCTCCAACGCATAATCCGGGATAAAATAAGCATTGGAGGTTTATTCGTGGCTATTTAAGAAAAATAATTATTTCGAGAATGGAATGATGCAGAGTCAACAAGCTAGACGTTGCTCATGACAATGGGTTATTAGCTCTTTGACCTCATTTCAAAGAAACCTCTATCAGTTTTATGTCTCGTGTAAGCGACAGATTAACCATGTCGTTAATTCTTCTTTTAGAGACTTTCATGACTTCGTTATTGCTCAGTTTTGCTCGCATTCTACGCCCGTTTCTATATAGCGATTTAACACAATCTAGGTTTACCACCGCTCCTCTATCCGTTCTATAAAAACCATGAGAAGAAAGCCGTTCTTCCAACAAACCAATGGTGGTGGCCACTAAAACTACTTTACCACTTCTGAAGAAAATCTGTGTATAGTTTTCTCTGGCTTCTAGTTTTAACAACTCCTGCGGATCTGCAAAAAGGTGTCCGCCGATTCTGATTTTTGGTATTGTTTTCACAAGTCTTAAACATTTGATAACCAAAGATCAAGAATTATTCGATGCAAAAACATCGTGTAAATAGGGGTAAATAAACCGTAAAATGGAATTCTAGAAACCGTTCCAAACATCTATGACAGCACCTGATTCTAAATCGAAAACAGCGGATGTTTCTATTTCCAACTTGTTGGACTTTGCTCTGTAAGGAGCATCAATTGAAACTTTTTTCCCAGCAGGAATGAATGTATTTGAGCAATGGTCAGGTACATATCCCAAACTCCAGTTATCATCGTCAAACCAGTCTGACATAGTGCTTCCAGCAATGAAAGTATTGGTTTCAGTTGTTTGGCAATCGGGTTCTTCAAAAGCCACCTGAAATTTATTTAAAGGACATGATGGCTTATGAGCTAATTCAAAATACAAGATAAAATTACCAGAAGTATCTTTTTCTGCTAGCAGTGCATTATCTGTAAATGTACCAATGGAGCTGGTACTGGTCTCGTCTAAGAATACCAATGAAACTAGAGGATAGGGTGAGTCGCCTTGAAAAAATATAGGCTTCTCTGCTATTCCATCAGAAAAGTAACCACTTAGTTCTCTGGTAATATACCCGTGATTGGTAAGAGTAAAAATTTGTTTACCCTTTGCATTTAATATCAAACCGAAGTTTTCAGGATATTCATGATTATAGCCAATAGAAGAGTATAAATATTCCAATTTACCGTAGTTCTTAGCCGTGCTGGCAGAAATAAATAATGGTACACTGACACTCATAACACCGCATGAGTCATTCACAAACTGACCGTCGGTAAAAGATATAGAGCCAGAATTTGTACTATCTGCAATAAAAAGTCCATCGTTAGTAAAATCTCCATGTCCCCAAAAAAGCCGACTGTCTGATGAACAATCTGCAAAAGAAATAGTACCGAAATTCGAATACTTGGCTTTAATATCGTTGAAATGCAAAAAAGCTACATGACTGTCTTCATAGCGTACTTCAGCATCAGCCAAATTTTTGAATACACCTCCAGCTTGATCAACATAAGCACGTTCATGCAAACTTTTAAATTTTAACAGACCACTATTCTCAACATAACCTTCATTCGAAATCACGTATCCCAATTTTTTTAAGCTCATATTTCCTCTATTGATAAGGCTGTCTTCGTTTCTGATTACAAAATAATATTGATCTGCACTTGAAGAGCTATCTATTTGAAAAACTCCAGAGGGTTCATTGATAAGACTGCCAGATACTATATGGAAACTATATTTATAAATTATACCAGCAAAATCACCAGTTGAAACATTTTTGTAGAACATTGAATCTGAATTTACGATACTTCCGCTTCGCTCTATTGAAACAGCCTTATTTTTGTGATCTGCATCCAGCTCAAAATACCCGGTATTACTAAATAAACTACTATCCACGATTACCAGGTGGCTTTGAACCAGGTCTCGGTTATCAACAAAAGTATAGCCCTTGTTTTCCAAGGTGGCTCCTAATTCTAAAACCACGGCACTAGCCGTAGTGCTTGTGCACAGTAGTGTGTCTTCATTAATAAAACTTGAAAATGGGCCACTTATAAGCAAATTATTAAAGGAAGTTAGATCCATAAAGTTCTTATTCACAAATTGGCTGTGACTTTTAACTTTAATTTGACCCGAATTTATAATACCTGTACTATCGTTCAGGAATTCAGCGGATGAGCCATTAACCTCAATAGAAGTTGCGATACCGGAGTTAATTGTTATTTCACCCAAATTTTGTACAAAACCTGTATCTTTTACTATAATGGCCGGAATGCTACCTACATGACTAAAGCTTCCTGTGTTTACCCAGTCTCCATAATTCACAAACGCGGTGGATTCTAATTGAAAAGAAGTCTCTATTTCCCCTCTACTTTCTATATATCCAGTATTATATACAAAGAATGACTTACATGTATTTAGGTCCGCTAAAGTATTTGAATCCAATAATATCTGACCTTCATTTAGTATTCCAGTTGTATCTGATCTATTAATTATCAATTGACTACTACCAAAACCCATATACCTTCCAATACTTGATATATGCAATGCTATTTCTGCGTTGTCTTCAATCGTCAATATCCCCCGGTTTCTTATTGTTCCGTTTACTTCACATCCTGAGCCTGAAGCAGAATCTATTTTAAAGGTCACATTGTTTAATATCCTTAAAGTATTATTACCTCCAATAACCAGACTTTTTATTTCTATATGCGTTGAACAAATCACACTGTCCTTTGTAATGTCTTTTGAACTGATTTCAACATCATCTGTACTTATAGGCACATTCCCACTGTCCCAGTTTAAAGGATCATCCCAATTAAGACCATCGCCATTGCCCGTCCAGCTGATAGTTTGACCCATTGAGGATATTGAAATAAAGAGACTTACCAACAACAGGAGTTTTGACATAATTTATTTAAATAATGATTAAGATAACACATCTATTTTTAAAAGCTCTATTTTTAGTTGATGGAACATTTACACCTTAAACTCTATGAAAATACCACGGCAGACGCATTTAAAATTATAGTTAGGATATTTTCAAAGCCGTTTTTATCTAAAAAAGATGCACCACTTAGAACAACTAAATGTCACGAAAAACAATATCTCCTTTTCTTCTTGTTTTACCTTTGTTGTCATGTTCAAAAAGGCAAAAGTTTGCATGTTGAGGTTTCTTGATGAAATACTTCCGAATCCCAGTTGGCGGCATGATGCCCGCTATATCCATCTCTTCTTCTGGTCTAAATTACATCTGCTAGATAAGAGATAGAATTTACGAAAATAATAAACGTGGTAATTAGAATTTTTAAACACTTGATATTCATTCTCCAAAGTTCCTAAAAAGCCTCTAAGAAAAACATCGTGTAAATAGGGATTTAAGAACCGTAAAATAGAAACTCATTCATAAGGTAGCACATTCACCTCCATTACGGAACCGTACTCAAAATCTATATAGCGACTTGGCCCTATCTGAGGAGTAAACTCAAGCGTATTAACTTTGGCCTTAAATGAGGCAGGAACATAAATGTACTCATGCCCCGTTAGACTAACTTTATCACAGTAATCTGGAGCACGGTTACCTCTCCAACTGGTGTGGTCGTTCCAGTTATGGTCAGGTTTTGTTCTGAGAATTTTAGTATTTATAGGCTGCGGGCAAACCGATATTTGCAAATGCGGAATACTAAGAACTACAGGATTACTTCCGGTAAAGTCTACTTCCAAAAAGAGGCTATCAGCAGTATTTGCAAGAGCATTTGGGGTAAAATAATGCTCTGTTTGATGCCAAGTGCCTGCCACAGTGGTTTTAGCTCTATCGGTGTACCAGTCTGTGTTAATAGGTAAGGTATCCGCTTCGGTATAATTTAGGTTTACAGTCTCTTTTATGCCATCAGAGAGCGTCCCATAAAACGGACTTATAAAAAGCCCTTTGTTCCAAATAGGAAAACCAAGGGCATCTCCGTCATTAAATTTAGTGTTTCTAAAATGATTCCCGTGGTCCACTATTACGCCTAAATTGGTCATAAGATTTACACCTAAAATAGATGATACGGAATCAGAAAAGTATTCTAAAATACCTTCATTGGTTCCTACATAGGAGCCGTAGTCAAATAGCATCTGACCAGTAGTACTATTGGTTCCAGATATGATGTATAAGGCATGGTCGCCACAGCCTCTCAAATCTATTAGACCATTATTAATGGCTGCTCCACTGAAAGACACGCATGATTTAGAATTGACACTTGTCATATTCCCATTATACGTGGTGGGGTTACTGGCATTGGAATGGTATAATAAGGAAGAGGTATTTCTTGTATTGTTTTCAAAGTGAATATTAGAGCCCATGGTAGAAGAAAACAACCCAAGGTTATAAATGCCTCTATTATAGGCATCTTGAACTAAAATTTCGCCATTGTTTTCTAAACTACCGCTGCCAAGCACATTCATTAGCGATACGCTACTTTCGCCAGCTCCGTTTAAACTCAAAAAACCATTGTTTATCAAACTGCCATTTTCTACCCAAAAATTATGCATGCCTTTGGTGCTTTCCACAAGAATGGAGTCATGATTGGTTAAGGTGCCTCCCAAAATTCTAATTCCTGCATCAGAGGTTCCAATCAAATTTATCAAACCAAAATTTATCAATTGGCCCGCCTCTATTTTTATGCCATCTTCATCCAAAATAGAAGCTATTTCCGTACTGTCTATTGCGATTTCTCCACCGGCTAAATTCGTAAAGGTTGGATTGGTTCCAAAAAGCCTTATGGCCTCCGAAATCCCATTCTTCATGCTAATTAAACCACTGTTGGAGAATACATTATTATCTGCAACTTCAATATTAGTCTCAGCGTTTAAAGGCATTTTTCCATCATTCTGAAACAATAGACCCGTTTTAATGGAATTAACCAAACTATCAATTTGAAACAATGCCCCCAATTGATTAACAAAAGTACCTGAATTATCTACTGCTATATTTCTAACTCTTTTTAAAACTAATGTGTCTTCGTTTGTAAAGGTTCCAGTGTTTTTAATCCCTTCTACTTCGTCAGAACCTTCAACCCATAAATGACCTTTATTAATAAATACAGATTCATTATTAAGAAGCGGAATATTCCTTTGGTAGGTATCATAGTATACCAATGAAGTGTGACCATTCAGGATAACAGTTCCGTCATTATCTATGACATAATCACCAAAGTTCTCCGAAAAATCTAAGTTTAATAATGCATCAACGCCACTTTCTAAAGTCCCAGAATTAATAATATTTACCTCTCTAGTTTCTTTGATATTTAAGGAATCATTAAAGTATAAATAACTCTCATTTCTTACATTTTCAGTGTTTTGCCACATGGTATTCATTGAAATAGGACCTTCAGACTTAAAGCTTCCTTTACTATGATTCCAGATACCCACATTATTATATCCTGATGGTGAAATGCTTTGCATCAAAAATAGGCTGCCGTTATTCTGAAAATAGCTACTATCGGCATCTAGACTATAATTTTCTATGAAAGCTGTTGTACTTTGATTAATTGTTATTTCGCCATCGTTTACAAACGAGGCCTCATTTTTTACGCCAAAAATGGCATTGTTCAGATTAATAATACCCTGATTTTCAAGTGTAAGTTTGTTTCTAATCCCAAAACTAGCGGTACTCCCTGAAGCAGAAGTTAGTAATAATTCTCCCTCGCTTTGGTTATAAAATTCCCCTAAATTATCAATACCATTTTTACTAGCCTCCACATGAATATGACCCATGCTATGCATGTATCCATCGTTTATAATGGCGGTTTCAGCCACATCAAAAGTTAGTGAATCGCTATTAAGTTCAAACCTCCCGGAGTTAAGTAGCCCATCTTTTCCTTCTAAAATACCTGTACCAGACCACAGCACTTTTCCATAAGGGTTATTTAAGAGCACATCAGCCCCCACACTCAAATTCAAAGTTCCATTATTAACTAACAAACTGCTGTCTGAAACAGAACCTAAGTTGACAAAAGTGAGTGAGTCTGCCCCTGTAAATAAAGCGATGCCATTGTTCACAAAACCCGCCGTATTTTGCTCATTATAAAAGCCAAACTCAGCTCTAACTAAAGCGTATATTTCACCATCATTTACAAATGACCCGCTAGAATAAACTGCCGAACTACCAACCAAACCTGAAAGCGTAATGTCATAAACCTTCATATAAGCTCCGAGGGTATTAGTGAAAGAGCCCGTATTTCTTAGCCCACAAAGGTTAACATGATTAATATCTAAATAGCCATCATTTACAAAACTGCCATTATTCTCAATAGCCGTTAAAATAGTGATTCCATAACCCTCTATCATCAGGGTATCACTGGTGCTGAAAACCCCATTATTAAGAATACCATTGATATCCACATCAAGTTCTATTCTGCCTTGACCTATTATTTTTTGATTGTTTTTAACACCCAAAGAATCCGCCTGTATATCCAAAAGACCACCCAACTTTAAGGTTAAAGTGCTATTCTTTAAAACCTCAAGCCCATATACGCTGTTTAAGATTTTAGTTTCTGCACCATCATAAATTATAAACTTGGTATTTCTAAGACTTAGTGCAAAATCCCTATCGGTACTTCCAATAAAAAATTGCCCTTTAATATCAACTTCTGAATCTATCATTTCAACCGCTTTGAGGGTATCTCCAGGAGCGGTATTAGATTGGCTAACGGTCATTTTATATCCGTTACTGATAGTCAAACGGCTATTCTTAATTCTGATTCTTCCGATTGGGAAAGTAGAAGAAACTTGAACATTAAAGGCCCCTTCAATAATAACATCATGAAAAATATTACCTCCTGGAGGCGTTCCTCCCACCCAGTTAAGGCTATCTTCCCAAGAGGTGCCATCTCCACCTCCATTCCATTCAAAGGTTTGGGCATGGAGTAAAAAAGGGAAACAAATTAGGCAAAAAAGTATGGGCTTTCTCATATTTAAAGTTACCAAATATGACTTGCTCATGGTATCGTGTAAATAGGGATTTATAGACCTTAAAATGGGATTCAGGCCAATTCTAGACTATGGAACAAATACTTTTCAAAAACTATAATGTCCATCTCAATCAATTACAACCGCCGGTATGTGCCATAAAAACTGTTCCAGATAGGGCTGAAAAACCTGGCTCCAAAATGATGGCGTCCGCTTTGTATTCAACCTCCGCTTTTGCCGTAATATCGTTACTGGCAGTTAAGGTGTTTCCTAAAACAAAATGATAGCCTAAATTAATATCTCCTGCCGTACTCTGTAAATTGCTTATGGTGCCGCATGGCGAAAACTTAATGACGGATAGGTTTTCGTTATTATCTGGTTTAAAAGTATTGTTTGAAGATTCAAGAAATTCGGAGATGTCTGTTATTGCGTAGAGTGAAGAGCCTTGAGCAACCAATTTGTTTATTTTATCAGTTCCTATTCCACCTTGAGCTTGATACCATAGCAAATCACCAGAAGTATTAAAGGAACATAAATAGGAATTTCCGCCCACAAGATCCATTGTACCATGAGCATAAGGCTCACTGAAATTTATTTTTTTTTCATTCTTACCGCCAAATACCAACGCACCTCCAAGAAATGCTCCATAAAGCTCATCATAATTCGAATACTCAGAGGTATCACCTATTATTTTAACCCAGTTAATCAGCCCTGTTGGGTCATAAGATTGCACCATGATTCTACCTTCGGCTAATGCGTCATACTCATTGACACCAGCCTGATAAGGGCTACTTAGGTTTACGATAGCATTGTCTGCTTGGTTGATAGCATATAATCCGTTGGCATGAGGAACCAAACTGCTTTTATATAAATTCGAGTTAAAGGATTCTTCCTGTCTTCTAGCCCAAACTACATTCCCTGAAAAATCTAATGCAGCTAAGAAACACCCTTCATAGGCCGGTTCATAAAGCGTATTCGCATCATATAAAGAAGGGGTCTTAAAGTTTATAGAATCCTTAAATAAACCTGAGATATAAATCCTATTTGAAAATGCCTCTACTTTAGTGGAGTAATCATACAATTCTCCCCCAAACCTCTTTGCCCAATTAAGCGAACCATTCCGGTTATAATTAAGAAGAAAAGCATCAGTGGCATTACCTGAAATCTCTATACTGTCTTTCACTGCTGAATTTTCAAAATACAATTTCTTCGAAAAGTCGCCGTATAAATAGATATTACCAGCTGCTCCGGCCATATCATTTATCTCTGCATAAACTCTCCTACTAAACTGATAGGTACCCGTAGTATCAAACCACAGCAAATGATTTCCTACTAAACTTAAGCTGCTGACACCAGAATTTATAAAAAGCGAGTCTTGATCGACATCGACATGCATAAAAAGTTGACCTTCATAATATGCCAGTTTCGCATCATCTGCGGAAATAGCTTTAGCTACTTCTTTTATCCATAAAGGCTTAGCACTAGCGTCTAGTTTTAACAGAAAAAAAGATTCTTTATCTCCCTCAGAATTTTGCAATTCCATATCTCCTATGTCGATATTATCTGTATAACGCCCTACCACATACTGATTACCTAGTTCGTCTACCACCATGTCATCTGTATAAATGGGTGCATTTGTTTCTCTCCCTTGAATTTTGCTGAAATCGTATTTATCAGTCCATAAAAAAGCGGCCATAAAAGCGAACGGATCGCCCAGTGGATATAAACTATTTGTCGAATTATTAGAAGGTGTGTTAAAATTCATTTGCTCGTCCGCAGAACCGCAGATAAAAGTATTGTGCCCATCAAAAGCCAATCCTCTAAGTAAATCATCTCCTACTCCACCTATTCTTTTGGTCGTAAGTAATATACCGTTGGTTTCAAATCTGGCTAAAAAACCATCTCTTAGCCCATCCGAAACATAGCTCTCAGACCACACAACACTGTTATTGTCAAAATTTACGGTATTTCTAAAATAGCCTCCCAGATTTATTATTCCATTCTCAATAGCCATTGTGGTACCGGCGTCATTCATTGTTCCACCCATACGTCGCCGCCATTGCGGCACACCCGTGGAGGAATACTTCACCAGAAATGCCTCTCTTTGACCATGACCTACCAAAGGTGAGCCCTGAACGACAGGGCCAGGAAAATACGCCTGATCAGTAAAAAAGCCAGTGATATAAACATCGGTTCCATAAGTAGCCAGATCGAATAGCTGGTCATCAAAACTACCTCCCGCTGTTCTAATAAAATTTAAGGAGCCTGAACTACTATACTTGGCTAAAAAAACATCTTTTTCACCGTCAGAAACCAGCTCGTTTGTACCAAGAGCTGAAGGGGTATTAAAATTGGCAGTGCCTTCATAATAGCCCCCCATATAAACTACGGTATTGCTTAAGCCAACACTATTGCCTGCGTCGTCACCAGTTCCACCTGCACGTTTTATCCAGTCTATGTTTCCAGTGGCAGTGTACTTTACCAAAAAAGCATCGGTTCCTCCTGCAGAGCTTATTTGATTAGAACCTGTGGCTGATGGGGTATTAAAATTTGCCGTTAACCCAAATTTTCCAGCCACATAGATTTCTGAATTGAGAACCGATATTCCTTCGCCTTCGTCGTCTAATACACCACCGGCTCTTTTTAGTATGAACTGCACGCCATCTAGTTGCCTACCTTTCCACACAAAAATATCTTTGCCTCCTGCAGAGATAATCTCATTGGAACCAGAAGACGGACTGTTAAAATTAGCCGTATCCATAAAAGAGCCTGTCATATAAACATAGCCATCACTGAAAGTAATATCCATGGGTTCGTCATCACCTGAACCACCTGCTCTTTTTGACCAAATTGGCTTGCCCTCTCCATCTTTTTTTACAATAAAAATATCTTTACCGCCATTGGAATACATTATGGGAAGTGTTCCAAATTTGACTCCGACATGAAAGTACCCAGCGGTATAGGTATTACCTAAACCATCTGTGGCCACCGCAATGGATTCGTAACCGCCTGTGGTTTGAGGATCTCCATAGCTTTTTTGCCAATTAGGAAGTAAGTCAGGCACAAAATGGGTTTGCAAAACGCGAGAAGATTTACTGTAAAGAGAATCATCCTTTTTTTTATTTATATCTTTGATTACCAAATCATTTTCAATGGTACCAAAGTAAACAAGGCCTTGTGAGGTAGGATGAAAGGCATGTGAAGTACTACGTTTTGACGAATTAAAAGTACGGCAAGATAGGAAAGTACCATTCAACATATACTCCGCTATAAATCCATTTCTAGCTCCAGCACTCAAAGGATAAGAAAACTTTATAGGATCATAAGGCGTAGAAAAGTTAAGTGTGTCTTTAGAGGTACCATGAATAAATAAACGGCTATTATAACTTTTCAATTGAACCTTTTCACCTATATCAATTGAGCCAAAGCGTCTGATCCAACCTAAGGTACCCAGACTGTCATATTTAACAATAAAAGCTTCTAAATTATCACTAATCAACTCATTAGCTCCATTAAATAAAGAAGGGGTATTAAAGTTAATGTGGCCATCGTACGTAGCAGAAACAAAAATTTGATTCTCTAAAGCCAAGACACTCATGCCATCAAAGTAGTCCTTATTTCCAAATCTCCTTACCCATTTAAATGTTCCGTTGATATCATATTTAATTAGGAAATTATCTACGGCAATTCCAGAGTTTGATATGTTGGCTATACTGCCTGCTTCACCTTCTGTATTAAGCTGTCCGGTGTAAAAACCAGTTACATAAAGTCCATCTTCATAAATGGCTAGTTGCTGCACAAATACCTCATCAGCACTGTTTAAAACATTAGCCCAAATCAGATTACCATTAAGATCATACCTAACTATGAAACCTTTGTCAAAATAGCTAATTGTACTAAATGTGGTACCACCAGACACACTTGTAGGCTGAAAGTCTGTACTCCCAATAAAAAAACCAGTAAGGAACAAGCCCTTGTCATTAGCCTTTAATGATTTAGGATAGACTTCGGCTGTAGCATCCAGTAATTTTGACCACAATAGTTCTCCTTCTGAATTATATGATGCTAAAAGCGTAGTAAAAACACCTTCAGGTAAAAACTGATCGCTAATGCCTCTTTTATAAGGCGTATTGAAGTTAAAACCATTCCTAACTAAGGCAGTTATATATACTTTACCATCATAAAAACTAATAGCCTGTCCAAAGTCGGCGTTATCTCCGCCAATACGTTTTTTCCATAGCGTATCTCCATTAGCATCCAATCTAAATAGAACAGCATCGTTACTCGAGCCTTGACTTTCAAAAGTTAAGCCATCCAGTTCTGTATTACTATATGAACCTATTGCATAGTAATTTCCGGCTCCGTCGTCTACCACGTCTTTTATTATAAGATTTTCTGCTTTGTCTTTTAGACTAATACCCCATTCAGGTAGTAATTGAGCATTCAGATCAGAAATAAACAGTAGAGTGAATAAAGATAGGATGTAAGAAAGGGGTTTTACTCTTGTATGTATCATATCTATCCCTTAAGGGTGATTTGAAGTCCGTTCTAAATTAAGTATTAAAGCTCTGAAAAACTACATAGTGAATAAACACCTCATGACTCTTTGATAAGCTTACAATTCAGGCTAAGCTACCATCAAAGTTCACTAAATCAGTCCACTTATACCATCGTGTAAATAGGGATATTTTGACCGTAAAATTTAATTCAGGCTCATTCCAAACTGGTTTTCAAAACCTATACTTTAAATCTCCATTAATTACAACCTCCCGTGTTTGCCATAAAAACGGTTCCGGCTCGAGCCTCAAAACCAGGATTAAGTAATACACTTTTCCCCTGATATTCTGCTTTGGCATCAGGAAAAATCAAATTACTGGCTGTGATACTGCCACTAAGCTCATTTGCAAAAATGCTTACCAAACCTTCAGAGTAATTGTCTACTGGCTTAGTTAGTACTCTAGAATTAGCACAGGATACAAATTTGACAATCCCTGGCTGCTGATAAGGTAGTAATTTATGACTTTGACCATAAGCAAAACTACTCCCAACGGGAAAACTTCCTACAGCATAAATCGCGTTATTAGCACTCAAGAATTGATAAGTAATGGTTTGAACTTCACTGCTGTGTAGCTGAGCATATTTAAAATTCCCAGCATAGTCGTATACGGCATAAACTGAAGCACCAATCACATTACTGCTAAACAACTGACCTGAAGCTGGTGGATTGAGGTTATTAAAGTTAATATCACCTTCAAAATATAAGGCTAAAAGTAATTTCCCTTCATGGAAAAGAAAATCTGAAGGATATATATTTAAAACTTCCGTATAGCTACTTATTCCATTGGCCCAAGAAAAACTTCCATCTAATAAAAACTTTGCAACAAACCCCTTAAAATCTAGTATATCAGGATAGATGACCCTATTTAAAGTAGAAGTGCCCACTGGGGCAAAATTTAGAGTATCTGATAGCGTAACACCTGTCAAAAAAACTCCATTACTATTCACCGCCAACTTGACACCTTTAGTATAAAAAGTATCATCAGACCCCGCTCTTTTTGCCCACACATAGTTGCCATTGATATCAAAACAAGCTATAAACATATCAATATAAGTGGTGCTGGATTTTTCTATAAATTGTGATGAGTTATGAAAATGCATTTGACCTCCAAAAGCCCCAATTGCAAAGATCTGGTTGTTGTAAATATCAATTTCGCCTGTATTATCATCTCCTGAACTTCCAGCATTTTTCACCCAACTTAAACTGCCATTAGTTTCATATTTTGCTATAATGACATCTTTAGAACCATATCCATAAATGGAGTCTACGGTTACACTTGTATGAGAGGTAAAGCTAGCGGAATCAGAAATGCTTCCTCCAACAAAAAAGGAAGAGCCATTATTTTTAACAGAAACAGCCTCATCATATCCCGAGCCCCCAAACCTATTTAGCCCTAGAAAGACTCCAGAGGTATCTATTGAAAGCACGAACCCGTCATAGTCGCCTGAGGAATACACCACATTTTCTGAAAAATCAGCTGAATAACTCATATTCTCAAAAAAAGAACCCACTACCATAACTTTGTTGTTTAGAACGCAAATATCTTCGAATCGAATGTCATCCTCAGTGCTTATAGGTTTCACCCATTTATTGGTCCCGTTCTTATTCATCTTTAGAATATACCCGGTATTAAAAAGACCATTTTCAAGCGTATCTACTTTAAAATCTGTCCAATATTCTAGGGTTCCTGCCAGATATAAATTACCATCTGCATCTTTACCAATAACCTTTGGAGCACTTACCCCCCCGCTTCTTGTACCCTCCGTTTTGGCAATATCGAAAACTAGGTCTGGCTGAGACCTTGCAAAAAAGAGAAAAGGTACTGTAACCGAATTCAAGACATTAGAGGAATTATTAGAAGGTGTATTAAAATTTATAGTGCCGCTGAAAGTACCTGCAGAATATACAATTCCGTCTTCAACATCAATACCAAAACAGAGGTCGTCGTCTGTACCTCCGCCTCGTTTTACTTTAATAAAATCACCGTCTGTGGTATACTGGGCTGTATAAAAATCTCTGAGCCCATCTGATATTAAATCATTAGCAGAAGTAGCAGACGGAGTATTGAAATCTATGGAGTTACGGAACACCCCACACGTATAAATAATATCATTACTCACCTTTATTGCAGTCCCTATATCATTAAGTGTTCCACCTGCCCGCTTATTCCATATTAAAGTGCCTGCTTGGTCAAATTTGGCAAGAAAAACATCTCGCTGACCAGCACTGTGAAGAAGATTTAAAGGGCTTCCAGAGTTTTGAAAATTAGTAGAATCTGTAAAAAAACCAGTTACATAACAGTCATTCCCAACCACATCTAAACCATAAAGCTCATCTGTTTTTGGGCCACCCATTCTTTTTGCCCAGAGTATGATTCCTTGTTTTGACAATTTCCACAGAAATCCGTCTTTTTCGCCAGCTGAAACCAGTTGATTACTTGGTGAATTGAAATTGCTAATGCCTTCGTAGCTGCCGCCTACATAAAGTGAAAATAAAGAAACGTCAATACTTCTTCCAATATCTTCACCAGTACCTCCACCACGTTTCAACCAGATTACATTTCCTAGCGTACTGTATTTTCCAACAAAAGCATCTCCTAGACCCGCAGAAACGAGCTCGTTACTACCTGAAGAAGATGGTGTATTAAAATTAGCGGTGCCATTAAACTTTCCGGTTAGGTATAAATCTGTAGCATCAGAACATATCCCTTTGCCTTCATCTTCTCCAGCTCCCCCCGCTCTTCTAATCAGAAGAGCACTACCATCCGAAATAGCATACTTTGCTAAAAATATATCTTTATTCCCGGCTGAAGTCATTTCTAAGCCCAGAGGAACATAGGGTGTATTAAAGTTTGCCGTACTTTCAAAACTACCGGTCACATATAGGTATCCGTCCGCCAATACCAATGCATTTCCTTCGTCGTCGCCAGTTCCACCAGCTCGTTTGGCCCAGACTTTTTCCCCATCCGCATCATATTTTATAACAAAAACATCTTTTCCACCCTGACCTTGTAAAGTAACATCACCAAATACAGCACTACCCGTAAAATAGCCCGTAACGTACATATTGCCTTCTGCATCAGCCACTATAGCATGCGACTCATGCCCACCACCGCCATTAAATGCTCCACCGCCCTTTTGAAAACTAGGCAATAAATCGTACTTATAATTCCCCAAAAAAACGTGTTGTGTACCACCAAAAGGCTTAAACGAATTTGAAATGAAAGAAGAAGGAGTATTGAAATTTATGGAATCTGCATAATAACCTACAGCAGTAAGTTCATTATTTGAATAGCTCATATCTGTTAAGAAATCAATCCCAATGCCTCCCATTCTATGACCCTTGATGAATCGCCCGCTTTTTGAGTACAACGCTAAGAATATGTCAGTCATACCACCTGAATTAATTTCCTTAGCTCCCGCTACATAAGGGTTACTAAAATTCATTTTAGTACTACTGCTTACTAATCCTACTAAAAGCTGATCCTCCAGAATTTTAATAGAGCCTATCTGCTCTGCAGAGGTGCCTCCTAATCTACTTACCCAAGAAAAAACGCCACTGGTATCATATCTAGCAATAAAAATATCCTGAAGACCGGCACTTGAAATTTCATTAGAACCTGCCGCACTTGGCGAATTAAAGTTAACCGTTCCGTTAAATACTCCTATTATGAATAACTCTGAGCCGTCATTGTCCATTTTTACAGACTTAGGTAAATCTACATTAGCCCCTATTCTTTTTACCCATTTCAGTTCGCCATTGCTGTCTAGTTTTCCAATTCCTATCTCAAATCCAACCGTTCCATTGAATAGTTGGTCAAAATTTGAAGTTGATTGTGTATTTACATCAAAATAATACTCAAATCCAAAATTGAAAAACACATCATTTTGATTTAGGCTAATGGCATTTACATAATGCTTTGCAGGATTTGCAAATCTAGTTACCCATTTGAGGGAACCGTCCAATTCATAATTTGCGATAAAACCATCAATATTACCCGCACTGGTATACGTAACAGGACTACCAGATTTATTTCCGAAAGTGGCAGTATTAGAAAACGAGCCCGCCGCATAAATTCCGTTAGCATTGACTTCCAGGTCATTTAAAGATATATAAGTTCTTTCGCTAAGCTTTTCAGCAAAAACGAACTCGCCATTTACGCTGTATTTGGCAATAACGTACACATAAGGAGCCCCTAAATCTTCTGTAGATGGTCCAGAAGCCGAATTAAAGGTAATAGAATTAGAACCTGTAAATGCTATGTAAATATGGCCATCATAATAGGCTATATTTTTGGCATCTTCTCCCCCACTTCCTTTGATTGGATAAATCCAAACCAGTGCTAAATCTTTGTCATATTTGGCAATATAAACGTCAACTGAACCATTTTCTGAGTATAATTTTTCCCCGTTGAAAACAGTATTTCGATAACTTCCAAATATATACGTATTTCCGTTTTCATCCTTCGTAGATGAGTTTATGAATTCATAACCCTCAAGGCTTCCTATAGACTTGGACCATTCAGGATAAATTTGAGCTGAAAGGCTTGTACTAACAAATAGAGAAATTACTAATAGAACCTTATTCATATCCTTCGAAATTTGATTTAGAAACTATCTTCAAAGTTCATCATTTGTGAGACGGCACGCCATCGTGTAAATGGGGATTTACTAACCTTAAAATAGAAAATCATCTTTTAGATAGTTCCAAACGTACGTAAACCATAACCCAATTCTCCAAATATGAAATTCGTCACTTTTACCTTCTTCGTTTTGGTAATTGGTCAGGTCATAGGCCAATGTGACATTCCGCAAATAAGCCCTAGAGCCACTTTGGTAAACTATGGAGAGGACGTTACCTTAAACACTATTGGCTGTACTGGTGGAATAATAAATTGGTCGAATGGCATGACTGGTAGCACGATAAGCTCCGCTGTTAATAAGCCTACAAGTGTTTACGCCACTTGCACAAATGGGGGCTGCACTAGCCCAAACTCCGAAATTGCTGGAATTGGGATTAATTATAGCTATTCCGACTGTAATGAAACAGAAAATGTAAACTCATTACTTGACAAAACATTTCAGAAAACTCAAGCATCCGTAGAAATCAATGGCAGCTCTTCCATAGAAGATTCCACAAACGTGCTATTTGATGCTACTCAAAGGATAAATCTTCAAGAAGGTTTTGAAACAAAAGAAGGTGCAGTTTTTCAAACTGAACTTACTGGCTGCAAAGAGCTAAATACCGCAACCGTAATTACAGGATTAAATAGACCTTGGGAAATACTTTGGGGCGAAGATGACCACATTTGGTTTACCGAGAGAATAGGAAAAGTAGGTAGAGTAAATCCTGTCACTGGCGTAAGGTCCTTAGATTTCACCATTGCAGATTGTAGTCAGTTTAGCGAAGGTGGCCTTTTAGGCATGGCACTAGACCCTGCCTTTAGTAGCAATAATTATTTATACGTGGTGTATTGTTACTTTTTAGAAGGTCAAGCACAAACCAACCCAAACTACCGAGAAAAATTAGTGCGATATACTTATGATGGCGTCAATAACACATTGACAAGTCCATTTATAATAATTCAAGACATTAAAGGCTGGAACACCCATAACGGCTCTCGACTAGCTTTTGGCCCTGACGGAAAACTATACATGACCACCGGCGATGCACAAGTGCAACCATCTGCCCAAGATGACAATATTTTGAATGGAAAAGTGCTTAGAATAAACCCGGATGGAACTGTTCCTCCTGATAACCCTATTTCTGGCAATTTCCTTTGGAGTAAAGGGCACAGAAATGCCCAAGGTTTGGTTTTTGCTTATGGAAAACTATACTCTTCAGAACATGGCCCAAGCACAAATGACGAAATTAACATCATTGAAAAATCTAAAAACTATGGTTGGCCTTATGTTCATGGCTACTGCTTAGACAATACACTCGGTGGTGAGCAAACTTACTGTGAGAACAACCAAATCACCGAACCAATAGCCGCTTGGACTCCCACCATTGCCACGGGTGGGCTTGATTATTATAATAGCTCCGCTATTCCACAGTGGCAAAATTCATTACTACTAGCCGTACTAAAAAACCAGCATCTAAAGCAAATGAAACTTGACCCAACGGGAAGCTATATCACCGAAATGAGAGATTATTATGTGAGTCAGTTTGGAAGATTAAGAGACATTTGTAACTCGCCAGACGGCAGAGTTTTTATTTGCATTGACAGCAACTCTGGAGCCATCATCGAAATTTCTCCCAACTAGTCACGAATTGACTAATACTTCTATGTTACACTTTGAACACAAGAAGACTTAACTGAAAGCAGTTAATGATTAATTTAACAAGATTGCTTTTTTGCTGGTAAATGTAATTTTAACTAACTTATGCTTAATTAATTAAGTATTTTTCAATAGTTAATACATCAATAGCCATGAAATTAATCTCCAAAATTGTTCTTCTCGGAATAGTTTTCAGTTTTTCGAATAATGTAAATGCCCAAAGCACCGAGTACTTTTTAAACTATTACCATGGTCAAAATAAAATAAATTATTTTCAACCTATTTCAGATGTTTTAACTTCTCAATTGAACAATGGTTTTACGGATAGAATGCCAATTGAAGATAAGTTTCACATTGGATTAAAGGTGGTGGGTAGTGCCTCCATTTTCCCTGGAAATAAACTAAAGACTTTTACGCCTGTAAATGAGAACGGTGAAGCACTTTCGTTTTCGGTACCGACAGTAATTGGAGACAACAATGCAGTAATAGTGGAAAATGAAAACGGAACGGCAACTACTTATCTCCCTGGAACTGGTAGCAGATACATTCCCTTACTAGCACCCCAGTTAAACATTGGTAACTTTTTTGGCACGAGTATAAGCTTCCGTTATTTGCCCTATAATCTAAAATCAGAAGGTGAAAAATTTGGTTGGTTCGGAGTTGGTTTAAATCATAACATTGGCAGGTATTTTATGAAAGATGAAAACGCCTTCTTAGTTGCCCATCTAGCATATCAAAATATAAATATTTCAAATTACTTCGATTTAAACACGCAAAGAGTCACCGTGAACTATGGTAAGCAATGGGATAAGGTTTACGTCAATTCATTTCTTGGCTATCAGTCAGGTAATTTAAAGGTTGATTTCGATTTTGAAAACAGCGATGGAGACATGGAAAACTTTGCATTAACGCTTCCAAACAACAATAAGCTCGTTGGAGGTTTAGGAGCTGGAGTCAAACTTAGTGTACTGTCAATAAACACAGAATTCACCTTTTTACAACCAACCGTTTTAAGTCTTTCTATTGGCCTTTCAATTTAAAATAATAGTCATGAAAAAATATTTAGCTCTGTTCATAATCCCATTCCTTTTCTCTTCTTGCGATTTTAGTAAACTCACTTTTGTGGGTACACTAAATGAAACCATAAGGTTTGACCTAGATACCACTGGTTCATTTTCTAGTATTGAAGAAAAAAGCTCAGACGAAATTGCAAAAAACATTTTGGATCTTAATTTAAGCTCTGTCGAAGATTATAGAGTCACAAAAGTGAATATTCGGGATGCGGAGTTAGACTTTATCTATTCTAATGGTAACACGGCTACAAAGCTTGACAATTTTCATCTAGTATTAACCGATAGAGAAGGGCTTAAAGAGGTTGTTTTTGCAAATTTATTTGAAACTGGAGTAGATCTTCCTGGCGAAAATTGGGAATCTCAAATTGCTTCACAAATAAAGATTAGCAGATACCTCAATGCTGTGGGTGTTGATGCTGTAAGGGAAATAGTTGAAAAGGCTTTACAACTGCCTTCTAGCACTGAGGGAATCGTTATGAAAGCTGAAGGAACAATACCAAATGGCGAGCGGTTTAAAGCTGTACTTCTAGTAAATCTGGTGATTGACATTGAATATGTAACATGTGAAGAGGTCATGATAGGAGTGGCTGGTGCGTCTTGCGTAGATTGACGATTTAGATTGGATATTCCCCAAAATTCATGAAATAGTTTATAAAAAACACCTATCGCTAAAAGCAATAGGCGTTCACTTAACTGAAGTTTACTAATTAACTTACATATAATTCAAGTCATTATTCGGTTTTAGCTTGATGAGATTTACTGCGTTTAAAATTTTTATAATAGGATAGGTGGGGTCAAACTCGTGCCATTTTATTCCAAAATTTGCACGTCCACCAAACTTGTGATGGTTATTATGGTAGCTTTCTCCCATCATTAAAATATCAACAGGAAGAAGATTTCTGGCGGTGTCATTCACATCAAAATTTCTGTATCCATATTTATGTGCATACCAGTTAATAATGACACCATGCACAGGTCCCATCAAAAAATGAATAGGGAGTAAAAGAAAATAAGCCCAATGATCTGCAAATTGAATATAAAACCAAACATAAAATACACCCCAAGCTAAACGAACAAGCCATGAATCTCCAAGTTTCTCCATAAATGGCCAATTAGGTACATTCTTTTTAAACTTAGGCTCTATGCTGTCCTCTTTGTGTAATATGGTGTTATAATAATCTTTGGTCTTCCACATCATATCCAAAAGGTTCTTTGAAAATGACGGAGAATGTGGATCCTGAGCCGTATCAGCATGGGCATGATGCAACCTGTGCATGACGCCATAAGCGTATGGACTTAAAAAAGATGAGCCTTGAAAAATGAATGTCAAAACATAAAAGAACTTCTCCATAAAAGGACTCATCGTAAACATTTTGTGAGCCGCGTATCTGTGCAAAAAGAAGGTCTGTGCAAAAAGCGACAGATACCAGTGGGCTAAAAAGAAAGCGATAATTATCATTAGAATAATTAAGTGAAATGATTGAATCACAAATTTAGGTGCCCCGATACTCTGAAAAAATGACTTTGGTCAGGATAGCTTAAGTAAAATTCTTCCGAAAGTACAAAATAGACACAACTCATTTATAGTCAACTATTTAATGTCATACATGAAAACATTTCACTGCTCAAGTTGAAACAGGTATTATAGATAAAAAGTATCGGTAGCGTAATCCTGAAAATTATTTTATCGTAAGTGCTAATAATAAAATCACAGCAGCGTTTAGACTTGTCGTTTTACCATTTCTGGCACCAAAATCAATTAAATTTAGAATGTCTCATCTTAAAAGTATACTTGCTCTTATTATTCTGGGAATCACAGATGCCTTCCTTATAAGTCACCCAAATTTGTTAGGAAAACTTGGTGTCTTCGTTTTCAAATATGGCATGATTAAAAATTTCCCGAATGCCCTATTGACGGTTTTTATCACCTTAGGACTTTGTTATGGAATTGCCTTTTTCTTAGAAAAAAACAGGCATCAGCAATGGGCAAAAATGGTCTTAATAGGTTTTACTGCACTCGCTCTATTTATTCTGGCCCAAGTAGTTTTTAAGTTCAGTGGTGGAACCTACGCCCGTACGGGCAAATCTTTCGTATGGGGAATGATGTTATTACCAGTGCTCATGCTTTATATTTTTGGCTCTGTTTGGTTTACTTCATCAAAAATCAAAACGGATCAATTGCCATAAAGCTTTTTTGAGTAATGACGAAGTTTATAAGCACTTCCTGTTGAGCCAAGGCCATTTCTTGTTCTAGGCTTGCCTTGGTGTAATCTGCGTTAGAATCTGAGATGATGGCTGCCGCCAGCCCTGTTTGTTTATCGATCATCCAACCAGATTGCATACAAGGATGGCTACTATACATATAAAGTCGCTGACCCTAAACCGTGTCCCCAGTTAGGGCTATGAGGCGATACTGTGGTATACGGTGCCATTAGACAGGAATTAATTAAATCTTTACGTGTTGTTTGGCCGTCCAAAGCCGTGGCCAATTTCAAACGAGATTTGGCATTGGTGACTACATTTTCTTAGCTTTTTTAACGCTCGAGAGTTAAATTATAAATATTATTGACAAGATTTCCCTGTCCATGTACTTGACCTCATTTCTAAGATCTGTCTGACTTGTTCCCAATTTTGTAACCCCATCCCCCAAGGGTGAGAGAACGTTTTCTTTTAGAAAATCATAAAATGGCTTGCCCAAAACCTCCTCCACAATCATAGCAGCCACAAAGTAATTGACGTTCACATAATGATATGCAGAACCTGGAGTGAACTCCTGAATAGCATTATCAAGCATTCATGATAAATGCGTTTTATGACTCAATTCTTCCCGGGTATTGACCAAATCTCTCTTTTGGGCATCTACAAAAGAACCCAATGTATTCAGTAATAATTGAGCAAATGTTATTTCCTTCAAGCTCCAAGAATATTCCTTAGTAAAATATTTCTTATACAGCAAAGCACCCGAGCAAAACACCTTATCTATCAGTTTAAGCTTCCCTCCTTCTACCAATTTCATGATAGCCATTCCTGTGTAAGGTTTACTACAGGAGGCTATTCTAAAAATATGATCTGCCGTAACAGGTGTACCCTTTGCTTTGTCAGCCACGCCATAGCCTTTCAGATTTACAATTTTCTCATTTTTGAAATTGCAAGGTTAACTTTAAAAAATAGCCACATTAAAGTTGATATAAACTACCCCTTAAGTCTGTTTCATAATGCTATAAAACTATTCTGCTTTTCTCCTACATCTTAGACTATATCCTTCACCTCTCGATGGTGGTGTTTCTGAATAAGCATTTTTTAAGACGCCAGATGCGGTCGAACTTGTAAATAAATAAACATTAGGATATTCGGATATAGAAATTGGAGTAACGGAGTGGTGATAAGCTCCAATATCTCTGAAGCCACTGAATACACCCGCCTCATCTCTTGTTCCCGAACCTGTAATTTGAAGAATGTTATTTATCGCTCCATCATTGATATAATTTGGAGAATTCCAAAATTCGATACCTAAAGATTTACCATAAGAAGCTACAGGGAACCCTCCTTCCATATTATAACCATATGGGCATACACTTTTTCCCCCATTAAAATTATAGTTCAATGCATAATAATTGTATAGAGCACCATATTCCTCACCATTGGCCATATTGCCATCAGGCCAACAATACGCAGGAGTATGATTAGCAGCGGCAGCAGCCCATTCCCCAGCTGTAGCTGCATAAGGAATTGGTGTTCCATCCATATATTTCGTACTTTTTAGATTTTTTATTAAGACCACATATTGGGCTATTCTAGCCCAATCATATTCATTCCCATCGCCATCTAATACAGGTTCAAGCATTTCAATATCAATAGCTGAAATCCCCGATTTCACTAAATCACTTTTTGAGTATCCTGCACTCAATAAGCGTTGAATAGCAAACGGCGGAAGAGAACCGCTGCAACTACACGCCAACTTAACAATCTCCAAATCTGTTTGTAGGCTTCTGGTAGAGTCTGAGGATGAGCTATTGCCTACAAGTGAGGCGAGGGTCCTTGAAGCCAGTGTGCCATCCGCTTTTTTTACTACCAAGTTTTCTTCTGAATTATCCACTGGCATTTGCTTCACTTTCATGGTGCCAGATACTTCCATGTCTTGAGCTTGGCTCATTATTACGCTACCTATAATCAAGGCCGCTAGTAGAATACTGTTAACTTTCATTTCAAAATTATTTAAGGTTGATTCAAACTGTTTAAAATCTTATCCCTTTTATTAATCACTTATAAATAAGGTGTTCTATTTCTAAGCACAGCCATTAGTATCGGCTATAAATGTGTTAAATCCATCCGCTATAAAACCTGGATTTAGTGTAACATTAGGAGCTGACTGAGTGGAGGGCGGCACCTCAAAAGGATCTTGAAATGTCAATGTATAATCCACAGTGCTCATGGACTCTCCGCTGACCACATTACCATATAAATAATCCGTCATTTCTAAAGCTCCTTCACATGCCCCTCTTATAAAAAGTAGGCAATCGTACGTATTGCTATATAACTGTCTATCATATGCTCCAAACGAATAATTAGACCAGTTGGATCTAAAACGCTTCCAATTCGCTCTAGTTTTAATACTTGAAGCTAAAAACAAACTATCTGACGCATAACTACCATGTCCCAAAGCCACCATTTCAGTATTTTCAAACACTTTGTTTTTATTTAAAAAAATCCAAACTTTAAAAGAGTCTGTACAATTACCCCAAGCTTCCCATTTAAATCTATATTTCTGTTCTGCATCCATAGCTCTAAGGTTGTTGGCATAGTCTTTAATTTCGTCTGTATATGTATTTGTTGTGATATACAATCTGGTAACATTGATAGCATCATGCATTTTCATTCTCCTAAGTTTAAAAGAACCGCCTGAATAAGCAGACCCGATGGAATAGCCGTTTTTGGCAGGAATAGAGGTTGCTACAATACTATAATTTGTTTTAGAGTTGGCTGCTTTAATTCTGTAATAGGGCGTTTGGCCAGCCATGTAATTAGGATCAGAAAACGCTCTAGTATAACCCCCTACTCCACCAATGCTTACAAAACCAGAGGACGGCGAAGTGCTTCTTTCCATTAAAAAACCGATAGCACTGGAGCTTGCAAACCAACGTACTTTGAGCTGCGAGTTAAGCTCAAATGCTCTTACATTCGAAATAGTGAGGGAGTCGTTGCTAGGATAGGTAAAACTATACTGATGACCTGCAGATACTATTAAATTTAATCTGACGGCATGTACTGCCCGTGTACTTTGGCCAACCGTAAATTCCGTACTACAGCCACCCGAATAATAGGACATATAGTTTATCCTATTAGGACTGTATGAATGACCATTTGCATCTTTAGCTGTCCATATGTAAGTACAAGAAATCTTGTCATAAACGTTTGGATAAGTATCTGCCGGAGTGTCGCAAACGTAATCTCCTGCTGTAGAACAATTGCTCCCGATTACCAGCTCAACTCCAGAAAATGTTTCAAATGTGTGATAAAGATTAAAGTAATGCCCCATTTCATAAATAAGGGTTTCTCCCAATTGAAAGTTTCCATTTCTAACTGACAACCAGTTATAAAATTTATCGCCTGATGGAAAATTTGACCTGCCTCCTACGTTGGAATAATTGACATAGTAAAGGTTAATAGCATCGTTTTTATTATAGGCCAAAAGAGCCAATGAATCATTATAATTATAGCCTCCGTCTAATTCATCGAGTATATAATTGTCTATATAGATAATATAATCTGCCAAATAAAATGGAAATACAAGTGAATAGAATTTCTCATTTAACCTTGCAAACTCATAAATAAACTGGGGGAAGTCGTAATAGTTTGAAACACCATTTCTTTTGGTCAAGTGAAGCTTTACAGGCACATAAGTATTACCAGAACTTGATATGTCCTGAAACGTGTTAGCTAATTGTTCTATCTTCTTCACTTCTTCTTTAGAAAGTGGAGTGGTGCCACAGAAGTCTGTCTGAGCAAAAGAAAAATGAGAGATAAAGAGTAAAATAAGAATTTGTAAATTTTTCATTATTCCTAACCATTTATAGACCATTAGATTTACGCTCGCGAATTCTTTTATAATCTGCCTTTTTCAACTTTTCTAAAAGACCTGACTTCCTTCTTCTGGCCAGCAAAACCTCCTTTTGGTTACTAAGGCAAAGTTTACTTTCACTCATAGCCTCTATCTCTCTTAGGTTTACGATAAACTTCTTATGGGAGCGATAGAAAGAACTATTCACCCTTTTCTCTAGAATTTTCAAAGTGGTGGCAACTATATAAACGCCATCAGATTTAGTGTGGATATGGGTATAATTAGTGTCCCCTTCAAACATTACTATTTCATTTGGGACTAGATTAAGACGTCCTCCCACGTGTATTGTTTTATTCGTCATTTTCTTTTGTAAATGGTTTCAATAAATCAGATTTAAGTCGCCGATTAAAAACAAAAATTACCTGCTTAGGAACAATATAGGTTACACTATCTAATGCTTACCAGAACCTCTATGAGCCCTGTTTCAGAATACATATTTTGAAGAGCCTTCCCGATGACTTGCCCTGCCTTTACTTTCTTCGGAGTTGCCTTCATGGCATAGCCTAATTTTGAGGAACTAACCAACATATCGCCTCTTTTTATCTGGCCATTTTCATTACAAACTTTCGTCGGGATAACACCTATTACTCCCATGGGAAGTCCAGAACTATCGTCAATCAAATGTTCTGATAATAAAATACCAGGCTTAGTGGCATAAACTCCTGCGACTAAGGAGGAGTAAGGTGAATTTGATTTAGTAACCTTTCTATCAAACTTTTCGGAAATCATTAAAACATCGCCCTCTTCATATTGCTTACTTATACCTTCAAACTCAAAGAATTCCGCCAGATCGGCACCTCCTGGGTTTACGGTTCCCGCGAAATAGCCATTCCCTGTATCACTAAACCGAATTTTATTAACCCCTGATTTTTGCCAAAGGGCTAAATTAACGGAAGTGCCAGCTCCTGAATAGTTCACTACCATAGTATTTGCACCATAACCATTACTTTCTACCACCAAGGCGGGCTGTATATTTTGTGGACTTAAGGCCGAGTTTCTATTTATTTGAAAATACCCTGCAATTCCAAGACCTGTATGATAACCCTGCACCCCTATTCCAGTGCTACTGGCATCTCCAAAACCAAAAATACCCTGACCCGTAACACTAGTTACTCCGGTAATGGCAGCCCCAGCTCCCACTGTAGTTGCCAAAACAGCTGGTTCAGTATTTGAAGCATTTGTAATCTGAAAATAGGCTGCTCTTCCCGTCCCGCTGCTCGTTCCAAAAACCGCAGGACCAGAACCCATGGTACCATTCCAAGAGGCTGGTGCCGCACTGGAAGCGTTGTTGACATAAGCAGCCACCGCATTTCCTGTTCCGTTGGTGTACCCATATAGGGCGATGCTATTATTTGAAGCTTTGGTTATCGTAAAATTCCCTCCAGGCCCTATTCCTTTATTATAAGATTGAAATGAATGTCCACTTCCATCCGTCTCAGATTCTAAAGCTGAGGCTGTATTACCTGTATTATATATACCAAATTTAGCAGCCATTCCAGCACCTCTGGTGCCTGCAGTTAACGACTCTGAATTATTAATCGCATTATGTATCCAAAAGCCGGCAGCTTTCCCGGTGGTTCCATATTGGAGACCATCTACGGCTGCTCCAGATCCATAACTAATTCCTTTTAGGGCTGGCGAATTATTGGCAGGATTAAGATTGGTGAATTTTCCTGCTATGCCCATGTTTTTTGAATTGATGATACTCAAAGAATCTGAATTCATGAGCACAGATTGAGCTTCTGCTCCATAAACAATTAGGAATATGACTATAAAGTTGAAATTTTTCATTGCGGGTATTTTTGTATACACAAAAGTCAATTCCTTATCTTCTTAATCAAATAGTCAAAAACATTGAAATAGTCTACCTAAAAACTGGTAGACTACTGACAGCCGCCCAAGAGTTTGGCCCTAAAAACAGCATTCAATCCAGTGATAAAACCTGGATTTAGCTGAATGTAATTACCGGCTTGATAACTTACATTGGCGAACGATTCTATGGTATGGACACCCGAAGTTTCAATGGAAATATTGGCCAGCTGGCTTATAGCCTGAAGATCATTACTGGCATTGCTCCATGAAGTTCCATCAATAGGCTACTTCCTGTGGTTATTACATATCTTATATTCTGGGCATAAACTTTTGTAGACGAAAATAATAGAAATACTAAAAATGATTTCTTCATTGTCATATGCTTCGTGTGCTAGATTATTCAAATTTCTCTGAAAATCCCCAATGAAGAAATACATGGAAACATTGAATTGAACTACATAAAACCATGAATTTTAATGCTCTATAAGCATATTGCTCGAGGCATGACTTTGATTTTGAAAAGAGAATTTCCATCTTCCATTTAGAAATGCCTCTTCAACATAAAATACTACTAGGGCTCATTATTTTATTAGCCCCTATCTCGGCCAAATCGGAAACTGGTCTGAGCAGAGATTCTCTCGTTACAGCCATCAGTTACCTAGAAAAGCAGCCTGCTTCTATTAACAGAGATACCTTGTTGATGTTTTACTATAACGACCTTTGTGAAAAAAGTATTTTTAGTGGTGATTCCTTAGCAGATGTCCGTTTGCAACAATTTAGAGTGGCTCAAAGCAAAAGCAAATGGCCTATTGCTAAAGCATTGTATTTAAGAGCCCTTGGCAAAAAACAAGATAAGCTTGGTGACTATCAAAAAGCCATAGGATACTACCTAGATGCTTTGCAAATCATGGAGAAAAATAACTCCAGTCAAGAGCACATCGTTTACACCAAAATTCTGCTTGGTTTTGTAATGCTCAATAGCGGTAATAAAAACGAATGTATCAAGCTTTTTAAAGAAGCAGAACCCGCAGCACTCAAACTTAAAAATAGCAGCCATGCCATTTGGATATTAGACTTTTACGCAGACAATACCCTGTTTAACGCCAAAGAAGAAAAGGGATATCTCGCTGCACTTGAATACTACAAAAGAGCGGAAGCTTTATTGCCAAAAAGCTTAATTGAAAATCAAATACCCAATAATTTACAGGGTCAAGCCAAGGTTTATCATTTGTTAGGCAATGAGAAAAAATCTGAAGAATATCTGGCGAAAGCATTATTTCAAGCAAAGCGAATCCCGAACTACTTTGTACAGTTTAATATCTATACCGACTACGCAGAAAATGCATTAAAAAAGAAGGCATTTAACCAAGCTATTCAATATCAATTAAAAAGTATAGCTGCGGCAGAGGACTTAGGATATCTTGAGTTTATAAATAGAGGATATCACAACTTATATGGCGTTTATAAAGCCGCAGGAAACGACTCAAAGGCTTTAGAAACTTTAGAATATTATAATATCCTTGAAGACAGCCTCATGCGGCAAGAAGTAAACGAAAAGTATGCGGAACTAGAGGCTCAATATGCATTTGAAAAACAACAGAACAGGATTCAAGAGTTAGAGAACAAACAACTTCAATACTTACTCTGGACTTTGGGAGCAGCTCTTATTATTGGTGGTTTAATTGGTTTATATCTTCTTCGTAATTCAAGAAGACTCCGCTCGCTTAATCATTTACTTTCAAAGAGAAATAAAGATATAGAAGAGGCTCTAGACACTGGAAAGATACTGGAACAAAAAAGAATGTCAAGAGAACTTCATGACGGTGTGGCTACTAAAATAACAGCTCTAAAATGGAAAGTTGAAGCCAATGAGCAGGACATTAATGCCCAAGTATATCAGTCTGTAGTTAAAGACCTTGAAAAACTTTATGAAGAAGTAAGGTTCATTGCCCATAACCTCAGACCTTTGGAGTTTCTTGACTTGGGTTTGAAAAAAGCTATTGAAAACCTATTTGAAAACCTCAACAAACAGTCTAAAATGAGTTTCAAATGTTGGGTTGCAGATGAAATCAATCAGATAGATAAGCCCCTCCAATATCACATTTTCCAAATAGTCTTAGAGCTTTGTATTAATACAAAAAAACATTCCAATGCCTCTGAAGTAAATTTAGATTTATCTGTGGATAAAGGTGTTCATCTTAACTTTAAAGATAACGGTAATGGTAAGTACTCGGAAACGTCTAAAGCTGGAATCGGGCTCAAAAGCATGGAATCCAAAGTACACAAATACGGAGGGCAGGTATCGATTAAGAAAGAGGAAGGATTCCAGGTCATTATAACCCTTCCTTTAGCCAATTAATTTATGCTGCATAGCATACTTCAATATGCCAATTGAGTTTTTTACGCCTAGTTTTTTCAACACATTATGACGGTGCTTTTCTACCGTTGCTACACTCACAAATAACGCTTCTGCTATTTCCTTGGTAGACATTTCCTTTCCTATAAGCTCCACTACATCTATTTCACGACTGGTTAGGGCTTTTGTTTCATGATGTTCGTCCAGAAAGTTTTGCTGACCAACACCAGAAGGATTTAGTAACTCCGTCAGTACAGATTCGCTGACATACCTTTTACCTGATGCCACAGTTGAAATAGCCTCTTTGAGTTCTGATTTAGAAGCCTTTTTCATAACATATCCCAAAATACCAGCCTGAAAACCTTCTTTGATGGTATCATAATCTTCCGCTACCGTAAGCATCAAGATTTTGGACTTAGGTTTTGCCTTTCTTAGTTTTAAGGTAAAGGAGCTACCCGTCATTTCGGGCATATTATAATCCGTAATAATGAGGTCAAAATCTTCAACAGTACAAGCGTCTAGTGCCTTCTCTGGATTATCAAAACAAGAAACACTCGTCACCCCTTCCAATCCTCTTAAAAGAAGTGAAAGACTTTCAAGAATTAGTTGATGATCATCAAGAAGGGCAATTGTCATGGATACAGCAAGTTACTGAAGTTGAAAATAAAGATTTTTTGACAGACTTTTCAGTAACCAATGTATGATTCTTTTAAATAACACTCATTAAGTATCTTACTTTCAAATGAATAATCGTGTATTCAAGTCTCTTTCGTTATTTAAAAAAGTCTCGACTCTCCCTGTTCAAATAATACAATTTGGTCTTAATTGGTAGGGGAAAACAAACCTACCACCCCTGGTGGAGCTAAAAAGTATGCACCAGTTTCTACCAAAATACTTTTGGCTTCTGCTGTAGTTGTTGGAGCTATTTCACATCTTTCGCCATTCGGGATTATGACTTTATCACAGGCTCTTGGCACTTCGTTATTTGACCAGTTTTCTGGGGTATGCCAGTCTGAATTTATGGAGCCCATAAAGCTAACGGTTGCCGAAGGTGCCGAAGCACAGTTCCAAATCGGGTTTTTATAAAATGGTAAAGTGAGTAGTCTGGCTGAACACTCTCCCAGTTGGTAAGTGACAAATACGGTGTCTTCCCTAACAGCAGCAGCATTAGGTTTCCAAAAGTTATTATCGGTATCTAAATCTCCCCCTGACACCAAAACCCCATTTTCTTTAACCTCAATATTTAAGAGATAAGGAGCAGCACTAGGGTCAAACCCTACGAATAAAGGACTTACCGCTTGCCCATCTACTATTTCATTGGGGTTCTTGCTGAAGATTAAACCTTCATTGTCAAATTGGTTTAAATAACCAGAAGGCAAACCATTCTCGAGTAAGGGAGAAGAAAGATAAAGAGCCCCTGTATTATAAAAATCTGTGGCAGCTTGTTTATCAATACCCTCTATCTGCATATATCCTATATTATGAATTAAAGTACCAGATGCTCCACTTAACTCCAAAGAATCTAACATCACAAAATCCGAACATTCATCATTAAACAAGGTGTTTTTATCCCCTAGTATCAAGGCCTTTGAAGCGACTGTGCTACCCGTTCCAATATTTAATTTGGCAGATTTTATGTTCTCTATTGTGGTCGTATTTGAACTGATAGCCATGGAAGAAAGCCCCGTTTTATAGTAGTTCTGAATGTTTATTGTTCCTGCATTTGACAAGTTCCCTCCATCCACCAATTTAATACCTTCTCTGGCATTATTCAAGTCTAGGTTTATCAGACCATCATTGCTTAGGCTCGTTGCGGCAGCTAAAAGAGAAATGGCGTAGACTCCTTCAAGAGCCGTGGCTGTAGAATCTACATTCTGTATGACCCCATTTTCATGATTTATAAGTTCGGCATTACCACTTAGTACAATGTTATCTGCGGCAGCATACTTGAAATAAACCTGACCCTTATTATTAAATGTGCTATTGGTACCTAAGCTTAAACTTGAAACAGAAGAACTCCTCAAATCAATAATTCCTTTGTTTTCTAGTTTCCCTGAAAGCGACAGCGTACCATAGCAAGTCATGGTACTACCTGTCTGGTTTAAAAAACCTATGCTTGAACCTATACTTGCTTTTCCATCAAAAACTATAATTCCCTCGTTCAAACTATTTGTGCCGAATATTTTTGCCGAAAATAGCCCGCCAGCAGAAATATGGAGCGTACCAAAATTGCTTAAAGAAAGTCCATCCAAACCATCATTGGCGTAATTATAAATAAATATATCTCCTTGATTAATAACAGAGCTACTGGGTAAGCCATTTATACCATCATCACCGGTATTGCTTATTTCTAAATGGTCATCTTCTCCTATTATTACAGCATTGGTTCCTTCCATCTTTATTCCGCAACCCGAAACATTTCTAATTTTCACATTACTATTTATGTAAAACCTAGCTTCATTTTGCATGAGAACGCCATGCGTAGTGGAGCCATCAATTACAAACTCATAAATGGGCGTAGTTTGATAAGTTAAAGCAGCATTATTCTTAAGAACAAGCCCTCTTATTTCAACGCCACCCGTAGCCCAAACACTATCGTTATCTATAACCGCGATATGAAAAGATTGTGGTACACCTATAGGATCCCAATTATTGGGGTCACTCCATGAAATTCCATTGCCATTGGCAGTCCAATAAATCTGAGCATTACTTAACATACAACTAAATAAGAGCATCAGGAATAGTATACATTTCTTCATTTTATAACTAGTTAAAGGGATTTACATCTAAAACGGCACCTTGTCTAGCCTCAAAAATCCCATTTCCTAAAGTCTCTATACTATGAGCTCTAGCCTTGGTGTCCTCCGGAATTATTACTCTATAATTCATCATAACTTTAGTACATCCATCTGGTACAATTTCTTCTACCCAACTCTCTGGTGTTTGCCAACCACTCCCATAAACATAACCTGTAGGATGTAAGGTAGCGGTCCTATAAACACCTCCGCAGTTTGGCGATTGCCTCACAGGTATTTTCAGTATCGTTTGACAACCTTGCCCATAGCTAACTGGGGCATAAAGTGTGTCTAAGTTAAGACTGCTTTGATTCACCAAAATGGTGTTACTTGCCGTAGTGAAATAGGCCGCTACTGCGTTTAGGCTTTCATTATTGTATAAATTTGTGAGCTTGAAAGGAGCTCCGCTAGTTTCATAAGCGGCATTTAGTTCTTTAATTCCATAGGAAGGCTTTCCATTTATAATCCCTGTTATTAAGCCATGGTTTTCAAAAAACTGCCCTTTTCTGATACCCACTCGATTTTCTAATACACCATAGTTTTTAATCCTAAAATTGGATTTATTAGGATCTGAACGGCTCAAAAAACCATAATTGATGGTTTGAGATACAAAGCTCCCAGTCGTTTTTATATAACCACATAATTCATTTTCGATAATGTAATTTTGATTTGCCGTATCAATTAAGATCACGCCTCCACCCTTATTAATGATCCCTCCCGTAAGTGCGATATCACAATGCTTCACCTTGACATTCCCGTAATTATGCAAGGGACCAGAAATAGCAGTTTGTGCAACAGAAATAATAATGTCACCATAATTGGTACAATCGTCTGATATCTTCAAGCCGACATTGACCGAATCCGCAGCAATTAAAGCGTTTTGATTGTTGTAGAAATACATTGGATTCGTAGTAGGACTGATTAAAAGATAATTAGAGACATTATGCCCCAAAATTTCGCCATGATTTGTGAGAGACGAAGTCTGAATCCCTTTATCCAATTCTTTCATATCTATAAGCCCAGAATTAATGATATTTACGGCTATGATAGGGTAATCGCAGGAATCTGAAGTCAGTGTGGCACCAGAATTGTTCAAAAATTGGCTAAATTGTGTCGTACCATATGTGCTGTTTTTGAAGTGTATATTTCCATTATTTTCTAAAATTCCGGCCGTGTAATTTTGCGTTCTGAAACCGTAATTGGCGTGATTGACAATAACGTTTCCATCATTTCTTACATTCCCTGAAGTATTTATGGCGTAAGCGGATATTGCGTCAAAATCCATTACACCATTACTCATATTATAAGTATGATAAGTGGCACCTCCCGTATAATTAATACCTGTTTCCGTATTTTTTATAGTTAATAAGCCATCATTTACTAAAGAATCCGGAGTCGAGAAAAGGATGGCGTTTACAGGGGATGAATTAATGGTTATGTTCCCTTTATTTATAATTTTAAAACTGGCTAAAATAGAGCCCTGTTGGGAAGTTATAAATTCATAATCCGTTGAATCAATCACAATTTCACCCCCCAGTTCATTCACAATATAGGTATCCACTATTTGCCCTTTAGGAATATGAATGAAACCACTATTCACAAGTGTATCAGCTATCAGTTTATTTAATTCTAACAGTTCCCCATCGTTTATGAGTTGTCCGCCAGTGATAAATATAAGGTCACCTTTAATCACTCCTGTGGCCGAATTCTCCAGTCTTTGAGCTCTTAACTGAGGACCTTTGAAGTTAATCACACCCTCATTAAAAAAGTCATTGGTGTTACTTAAAATAGATACCGAAGATTTATCTAATACCGCTAATTCTCCCTTATTTTCTAATTTTCCATTATTCAAAATACCATAACTCCCAGAAGTTATACCAACGGAGTCAATAGTCAGCACGCCTAAAAAATCATTCAAAACCTCTCCAGTACTATTAATCTCTATAGCATTTAGTGAACTATAGTTCATATGGCACTCGCTATTATTATAGAACAGGCCATTTGTAATTATTGGATAATTAACATCCATAAACACTAACTCTCCGCTACCTATATTACGAAATGCAGACCCCGAAATGAGATTATAAACACCAATATTACTTTCAGAAATATCAAGTGTTCCCGAATTAATAAAACTAGATGAAGCCAAGGTATTATAGATACCAATTCCTCCGGTCCCATTATCCTTGGCCAAATCCATACTACCGGAATTGATAATTTTACCTTCGTTTATGAAAAAGCCATTGCTCGATTTAATGATGCATTGGTTTGTATTTTTAAATCGGCTGTAACTTCCAGTATTCTCTATTGCCACGGAGGTAGCGTAATCGATGCTTAGGGTTCCATTATTAATAAGTGAATCCGTGTTGTTTTCATTTATAATTCCTTTGGGGAAGGTTCCTTGAATTAAAATAGTACCAGAATTCACGGTTTTAGAAGAAGTATGAATTCCACTCGCCACTGGGGAGTTAATGGAAATATAGCTGGTATTTGTAAAATCACTGCCGCTTAGTAAAATGCCTGTATCACCTGCATTATTAAGGTACATGTTTCCCGAATTTATAACGGTTCCGGCAGTCGATTTAAAATCTGAATCTATTGAATTGGTAATGGTGAGCGAACCGGCATTCTTAAAATAAGCCGTATTCAAAACGCCATCATCCGTCCCGTTTATTTGGTTAGAACTCCCACTATATGTTTCAAAATGTGCACCTGTTCCCATGTTATAAACACCTTGAAGACCTGCAGTCAAAATACTAAAGGTTTCGTAGTTCTTAAATTCACCAATATTTTTGACACCGTAGTCGGTAGAAGAATTGACCGCAATTGACCCGTAATTTATAATTACGCCATCGTTTCCAATACCACTTTCTAGCGAATTTTCTATAAGAAGTAAAGGAATATCAGCGTCTGGCTCTAAAAGCATAGTACCGGTAACCGATATACTTAAACCCAAGTCCGAGGAATTATTTACTTCCAGAAAACCAGCATCAAATATCCTTATGGTACCGTCATTTAGGCTGACACCATTTGCACCACTTTGGTTAATATCTATTTTGCCCATTATAGTAACATAAGCCTCATCATCTACATGGAATCCATCACTTGTAGCATTGGATATAGTGAGTATTACCCTACCATTGACATCAAAAGTAGACTCCTTAGAATTCCCTTTTACCTCTAAGCTTTTTACGTTGGCATCTTTTTCTAAAATCACCTGACCATTGTCAATGACCACATCGCAGATAGCACAGGGAATCGTGTTTGTATCCCAGTTATCTGGGTCATGCCAAGTCTTCTTATCACCTCCACCATCCCATGTAATAGTTTGTGAAAAAACGCAAAGAGGTAACAAAAAAATCAGGATAAAAACTTTCATAGTATCGGGCTAATTGAATTACAAGCTATGAATCCATTCACCTACAGATAGCTTTAATGTAATGATGGTCGGAAATAGTGTATAAATGGCATTCCTCTTGTGTAGACCGCACTACTCCATGGGGTCAAATAAGCCAACTATTCCCGAAGGAGCTAAAAAGTAAGCACCGGTTTGCACCAAAATGCTCTTCGCTTCTACTGTGCTCGCTGAGGATATTTCACATCTTTCTCCATTAGGAATGATGACCTCATCGCATTTCCGTGGTATCTGTGAAGGAGACCAATTACCCGCTGTGTGCCAGTCTTCTGATACATTCCCTGTAAAGGTGAGAACCGTTGGAGATGGGCAGTCAGAAAATGATAAAAATGGTATATGTAATGACCTAATCTCACAACCCGAACCGTTCGGCCTATAATTGAAAAATATAGAATCTTTCCCTGCCGCAATGGCAGGGGGTGTCCAGGAATTTGAAGCTGTAATTATCTGACCCGCAGGCGTAAGCAGACCACTGCCATTTTTAACAAAAACACTACCTCCTGTAATATCAGCATTGCTGAAATTGGCAGCCCTGATAATTGGGTTAACCGTAAGCCCTGTGACTATTGGAGCTTGCAAGGGATGATAAACTAACCCAGAATTAGAAATAAGATTAATAATGGACGAGGGCGAATTTAAAGCTAACGCTGAATCCGACATATAAACTGCCCCAGAATTTGAAAATACAGCATTGGTTGCCTTAGAGAATCCTTCAATTTGAAAAAAACCTGAGTTTGTAATACTCGTGGCTATAGTTCCTTTTAATGCCAAGGAATCTTCCAAAATAAAATCGGCACAGGCGGCATTAGTCATTTTCACCCGAGAGTCCATCTCTAATGCTAGGGCGGTAGAAGTAGCTCCTTTTCCTATCTTAAAATAAGCCGTATCTGCATTTATAAGCACAATGGAATTAACGCCATTTGCTGCATAGGTAAGACCCTTATTGTAAAAATCTCCAATATAAAAATCACCCACATTTTCTATTATGGCCCTGTTACTTACTTTAACTCCTTCTCGCTTGCCCATTATGGCCAAATTAACAAGACCATGATTAGTAATTTTGGTATCTACACCATCCATATTTATGATATACTTACCCGGTAAAGTACCCACAGCAGCATTTGCTAATAGAATTACACCATCCTTCGTATTGAAAAGTTCATAAGCATTTTGAATAACCAAGGCATCTGTATTACTAGCTTTTAAATTTATATCTCCCTCATTTGTAAGCATATTGTTGGTACTTAAAATAAGCCCAGTTCCCGTAGAATTATAACAATTTAATTTGCCCTGATTAAAAAAGTCACAAATTATATTCAGCGTGCCGTATGTTCTTATTTCTGCTGAGGAGGTGTTTATAAAAGAAGTGCTATTTTGGATAGAGATACCATCTTCTGCAACAATTTCTCCTTCATTTAACCCATTAGAACCTGTTATTACCATAGAAGAACCTACGGTGTTTTCTATCTGAATATAACCTTTGTTGGTAAAACTATTCACCTCTATGCCATTAGTTCCTATGTTCTCAATATAGAGCTGCCCTTCGTTAAAAAAGAAATCGCCTGGCACACCGTTTATTCCAGCACTGTTTGCCTCATTTATATATAATAAACCCTCGGACCTAATAATTAATGAGCCATTGGCCTGTAAATCAACAGCATTTAGTGCAGACTTAAGAATATGCATTTCACCGGTCACATATAATTTGGCGGAGCCATCAATTATCACGCCTTCTCCTGTACTGTTTTCAACGGTGAAAATGTCAGACGAATTGCTGGACACTTGTACCAAAATAGCTCCTGGCAGTAACTCCAGACTTCCGATGAGTACCTCCTCCGAAACTATGACACTGTCACCTTCTATTTGAACCAAATCTTCTTTTCCTGGAAGTGCGTCCGCCACCCAATTTTGAGGATCTCCCCATTTTAAACCATCACCGTCACCGTCAGAATCCCCATCCCAGACGCTGATTTGGGCATGGCTAACAAAAGGAAGTAATATTAAAATAACGAGTACTTTTTTCATCATGACATACACAAATGATACAGAATATCAAGCTATGAAAACCCTTCCTAGCAGACTTAAAAACTTTGTGGTTGGTTGTGTTTTCTGTGTGGATGGATAAAATAGAATTAGCAATTAAATTCCTCATTTAAAAATCCATCTATAAAAGTTCTTTATGAAGGTTCATTTTATATTATCATGAACTATATACAACTAAAGAGCAGCAGTAAACGTCTTACAATTATTAAGATATAGACATCTATGAAACTTACATTTATTTCCTTATTTCTGGCGGCTATGCTATTTTCTTGCGAAACAACCGTTAAGCCTAATAAATCAGCTCTTTTAGGTGAATGGCATTACGTAGGCACTTTTAGTACTGCGGGACATCATTTCTTATGCGATTTATCCCCAGATTTTAATTATGAAGAGAGTATTTACCGCTTAAACTTTGAAACAGAGAATCAGTTTTCAGGCAGAATTAACTTACTCATAGCCACAGGAAGTTATGAAATCTCAGATTTGATAGAAACCGAACTTTCAGTGGCTGGAAATATCGCTATTCAAAAACTTCAAATTCTAAATAAACCTCCAGAAACAGAGGCCGATACTGAATTTCAAAAGACTTTTAATTTGTCTTCTAGGTTTCAGCTTACTTTCACCGAGAATGATTCCTTTGACCTCTTAAGATTAAGTAACGACACCAGCTATCTTCTTTTCGCAAGGAAAAAATAAACCATAATGCCCACAAAAGGGGTATAAGCTTAACAGGCTCGGTTTACTTTGTCATCTCATATTCATCCTCTTTTCTTAACTGTGCCTCTTTCTAAGAATTCATCGAAAAGCGTTCTTAAATCTTGGACCTGAAACCGAACAACGGAACCGCCCAAAAGTGGGTCTTCTGAGGTATCTGCGTGCCATTGAAGGTGAAGCTCTATCTTTTCTCTTCTGAGCACCGTATACATGTTATCACCACCCGCCATTTTAAAGCCCATAAATCTTTCATACCAAACCACATCTCTGGGGATATTGGCTGAGGGTAAAACAGGGATACTTTTAATTAGCTTCATGCTTCAATTCGCTGATTATCAATATTTGACAAGTTATAATATTTTCCATATATTAGTCTTGCATCTGTTAGACTTTGTTTCTGAAGATATTTATACGCTTTAATTTAACCGCTTTAGTAGCTATGAACATGAAAGTATATACAAACAAAATCAGCCTTGTAATTCTACTTTTCTTCTTTTTATCTTATAACATCCTAGCCCAAGATCAATTTTACTTTTCAAAAGTAATTTCTGGTGTAAACACTGATTCTCCAAAAGGTTTAGGTCTTAGACCAAGCAAAGTAGAGGCGGACAAGAGCGGAGGACTAGTAGAGGCACGAGTGACAAACACCGCCGGAACATGTTACGAAGACGTCCAGTTTGAATGGCGTTTTCTAGACGACATTAGTGTGCTCAGCAAGGGCAAAAAAAACAAGTTTCATATTACAGGACGTAGGTTAGGCGGTACCTGTGTTGATCAAAAAAACACGCATTATGTTATCCCTTCTTCTTCAAACAGTATTAGTAGTGACTTTTTAAAGAAAAACGGCCTGCCAGGTGCATTTAATTCTATAACCACCGTTACCGAAGGCACTCAAAATATATATGCTACAAAATGGAATTCTGGCATTAAAACTTCGGCGTATGGAACATTTACACTAAACAGCACAAACGGCGTTGACCAAACATATTTTGACCTTCAATTTGAACTAGCCACATGGCCTTATGGATCCTCAAATTACAAATCGGTTAACTTTCATGTTATTTATGTCTTCACAAGAGAGCCTTCAAGTGAACCTATTTCAGGAGGGCTAAATTGTGGGGCTTTATATGGAATGGGCGTAAATGTGGGCATTATTGAATATGGCTCCTTAGTAAATGTAGAACCTTCGTTTTTGGCAAGCTTTTTTGATAACGCCGTAGCTGGAGCTAAAGGAAGTGGTTGCCTTGGAGAAACGGACATAAGCAACCTCATAAGTATAAAAGAAAGCATGTTGGCATCGGGCAGTAGTAAAAGTATTGCCACACGAATATCAACTTATAGGCAAGTTATTGCTCAGAAAGTAGCCACCTGTAGTTGTAAATAATTCATATATAAGGCAATGAAAAACCTAGTTCTTTTAGCAATCTTAATCACTGCAACAAGCCTTCATAAGGCCATTGGCCAAGACACCATTATCCTGAATTCAAAAGAGCGAATTGAAGGAAAGGTTATGGAAGTGGGTTTGCAAACCATCAAATATAAAAAAGCTACTAACTTAAATGGCCCAATATACTCTACTGATAAAAAAGACGTATTCTTGGTTATTTATGAAAACGGCACGCAAGAATCCTTTGAACAGTCGAGTGAAGGTTCTTTACCTCCAAGTGCTCCTATTCCAGCCACCAAACCATCAGATTTGGAAGATACAAAAACTACTGTTGTACCTCCTGCTGCTCCGATTATCCTTTCGTCTCCACCAAGTGCATCAGAAGTTCCTCTTCTAACTCCTAGTGAAAATATTCAGAATCAACCGAAAATACCAAGACAAAACAACCTAGAAAATATGCTAGTACCTACTGGCAAATACCGTTTAAGCTCTTTAAACAAAGAAAAACTTCGAAAAAATGACTTAGATATTTATAGCCAATACAAAGCTGGAAGAAGGATGAAAACCATTTTTGGAAGCATTAGTTTAGCCTCTACAGGTTTTTTTGTTCTACTCCTAGTCAATGATTTGGCAAACTTTGATGTCAATAATACTTCCGCTACTGTAATTTCAGCACCTACATATATTTTTGCTGGAGCAGGCCTGCTTACCTCTTTTCTCACGAAAGGGCCTAAAAAGAAAATAAAACGTTCTTATACCAATCATAACAATGACATTAAAAGACAAATGAGCCAAAAACTTTCTTGGAGGATAAACACCTCTACAGATGGTTTGGGCTTAAAAATATCGTTCTAAGCTCCTTGTATATTGTTTGTTTCGTGTTTTAAGCACCAAATTTAGCAGATACAAACCGAATAGAAAACCCTCGAGGGTTTTCGTATGTAGGCTAAAACCAGTAATAAATTATATACGGTGTAAGAGAGTGTAAATTAAACCCTCTATTTATGCTTACTCCATGACCTCAGCCTCAAATACAGCCCCAGTTTCTACCTCAAATAAACTATTGCCATTCTCTTTAATATAAAGTTTATGTACTCTTGCTTTAAAACCACTTGGTATAATGGTTTTATAATAGTCTATCTCAACATTGGTACAGCCATCTGGCACTTTTCCTGTACTCCAATTGTTCGGGTTAAACCAATCAGTAGTTGTGACTATATTCTGATTAGCCTCTGCAAAAACATACTGTCCATTGCAATCACGATTATTCAAAATTGGAATAGCTACGACATGAAAACATCCGGCACCTATGGAACTTTGAAAAAATACAGAATCTGCCAAATAACCAATTCCATTTAACCTTACTCCTCCATCAGATGCATTAAATGTACCAGCCAGTGTAGTTAATGTTCTCTCTATATACAAATCTATATTTGAAGGACTTGGCATATTAATAACGTTTGCCTCAGCAATATTCTCAGATGGGCTGCCTTTAATATTTTGGGTCAAAATTCCATTGTTCTGAAAATCAGAATCTTCTAGAACAACGCCATAATGGTCTTCATAAACAGCATTGTTTACAAAAGGTTGGATGAAATCATTGATCATTGTGGTACGCTGTATCACAAGACCATTATTGGTCATCGTGCCACTATTCGTGATTTTACCCCCCAGGTTTATAGTAGCACATGCTTCATTTAAAAAGCCTACTGAGTTGGCTATTGCCGAAATACTCACAGAATCTATTTTAATAGCACCTCCTGCGTAATTAATAATTTTGATAGAGGGAGATTCCGAGGAAGAAATACCATCGCCGATGATGCTATTAATTATGATAGTACCATAATTTAGTAAGGAGTCGCCAAAAGAAACATTTGGCATTAATCTTATTCCAGAATCTCCTGTATGACTAATTTTTATAATTCCTTCATTTCTTATATCACTTGCTGTTTCAATGCCATAACTCAGAGTAGTATCTATTTCAATGTAACCACTCGCTTTATTCCAAATACCAGAATTTATAGCGTAATTTAATCCGCGTCCATTCATATCATATATTATAATATTCCCTGAGTTTTCTACTCGTCCAAAACTTAAACTTTCATTGGCACGAGTAACTTTAATTTCACCATTATTTATAAGGGTGCTTCCCCCTATGGCACTATAGCCATCACTATTCTCTACAAGTATGACACCCAATACGCCATTCTCCATAAAACTGGAACTAATTCCAGAATTTCCTGAATTCCTAATATCAATATGTCCATTATTTACTAGTGTATCACTTGCATTATTAATTCCTCTTTCAACGGATTCATCAATGATAATTTCTCCATCATTGGTCAACCTACCACTTGAAAGCTTAATGGCATCTATCCCGCTATTAACAATATTGATTTCACCATTTAGAAGGTTATTAATATTCCCTCCAAGGGTGAAATCTATAAGAATTCCTCTGTCTGAATTTAAAACCTCGAAAGTTCCTGAATTCATAAAATCAAACTCATTATTCTTAAGGAAAAGACCCGAAGATAGACTACTATTAATTGAAATACTTCCTTGGTTATTTAATTCACAGGCTAGTTCCATTCCAGAAATAGTTGGGTTGTTAATTTCTATAGTACCACCCGGTTTATTGACCAATGCCCCAATGACTCCCGTAGATCTATTGAATTTAATTCCAATTTCAGGGTTATTGATCTCGATTTCGCCATAATTTGTAAAATCATCTTTTATATCTACTCCAGCAATGCCGTTAATCGCATTATTGATTACAATGGAGCCATCATTCCTAAATATTTCTGTGGAGAGGATACCTTGAGATTCCATGGTGAGCATACCGCCACTTTTATTATAAAAATAACTGCCTGTCCCTATATTTCTTATCTGTTTATTATTAATGGTAATTTGACCCTCATTTGCAAATGCATTGGAATTTTGATAGTTCTCTATAGCATAACCACCTATGCCACTATTAAGGGTCAATTGTCCTTTATTTATAAATTTCCGTTCGGTGTATATCCCGTCTGAATTGGAACTATCAATGGTAATTATACCAGAAACATCATTTAAGAATGAACTACTTGCACCCGTATTTTTAATGGCATTAGCAGTGGCATTGTTAATAGTAATGGTACCTTGGTTAATAAATCCCGAGAAATTGGCAATATTATCGATAGCTATAGTAGGTTTGTTACCTATCTGTATAGAGCCTTTATTCAGAAAATTACTTTCCACCTCCATAGCCACTTGGCTATTGGCATTAATATAAATAATTCCAGAGCTTTCATTGGTAAATTTACCGGCGACACCATTGTGTTTTAAACCAGTCGAAGAAGCATAAATGGAGAGGCTTCCATTATTTATGAAACCAACAGTGTTCTGCTCGTTTTTTACCCCAAAAGTACACGTAATAAGATTTACTGTTCCTGATATTATAAAACTATTGGTAGTTCTGATTCCTGTATTAGAAGTGTAAATAAAGATTTTCTTGGCCGTTTCGAAAACACCCGAATTATTAATGGCGTTATCACAATTAATAATTTTTATATCACCATTAGAATAGAAATTACCAGCCGAAAGTATTCCGTCTCCAAGGGCATCCGTAATATCCAGAGTTGGTGAGGCTTTTGCAGGTAATTTTAAGATGTTCATTTGACCCAAGGCATCTATTTTAATACCATCTAAATCTGTATTAAGTACATCAAGGTTTCCGTGTAGGTTTAGTGTACCCTGAGGTATGTAAATACCATAATCATCAATATTATCTACTAAACTGTTACCTGTTAAATTGAGTATCCCATCATCTATTACTATTCCGCTTCCTCCAGAATTTGTAATATTTATATCTCCATCGACATCACACACAGATCCATCCTCAATTAAAAGGCTTTGTGCCGTACTGTTAGTTATGCTTAAAATTCGGCTGGCGTTTACATTAAGTTTTGCGATACCTGCAGAACCGGAAAGAGTCAAGCTCTTGATGCTAGGATTAGAATTGATGGATACCGAATCGTCGGTAATTTGAACATCGCAAGTCGAACATGGAATTATGCCAGTATCCCAGTTTTTACCTTCTTCCCAATTATGCGTTCTATTGCCTCCTGTCCAAGTAACTGTTTGACTAAAAACAGAAAAATTTATAATACAAAGCAGCAATACAAGGAATAATTTCTTCATAACATTTGAGTATTTACCTAAATTTCAAAATAAAAAAGTAATTTACCTTCACGAAAGAAATAACTGGTATATAAAACAATACAAAAGGGCTAGAGTTTTATTTTACGGGGCATTATCTACCTCCAAAACCACACCAAATTACTGTTATAGCAAATGCCGATGTTAAGCATAGGAAAATACAAACGATATCAAATATTTCATTTCTCAATATTTTTTTCTTTGAGCTTATAAATACTCAGCGTTACACATTTTAAAATCTATATCCGGAATACATAGAAGTTTATACCTTACTTCTATCCTGAGCTATCTCTTCATTTGCCTTCATATTGCCCCTCATTTAAAGAGTTTTTCTGTTTTAAAGAATTCCTTTTACCTATTCCTCAATTGTCAATAATACTTCATAAGGCCTCCCTTGCAAATTTTCCGGAACGCTAGTTAATTTTATATATGAAGTAAATATTTCAATATCATAACTATTAAAATTACCCGCACTAGCAGCATTGCCAGGTGGTACTTTATAAAAATCGTTTACGTATACAAATACGCTAACATCCAGAATTTTACCAAGGCTACTTCCATGGGGTATTTCGGAATAGTTTACATCGTCTGTAATTCCTGTTAACTTTACCATTTTTATTTTAGGAGCAGAGCTACCCAACTGGGTAAACCCCGCAAACTGTGCGTTACCACTTCCGTAAAAAGAAGCTACATTCCCAAATACTGAATTATAAATATTGAATCGCATATTAGCTACGTTATCATCCGTTCTCCCCGCTAATGCCCATGTTGCTCCTGAATTGGTATTATTAAAATTAATTCTACCGTAATCCAAACTTGTACTCTCTTCAATTACTAGTTGTGGTTCGGTGGTAGAACTGTTGGAGGTAATGTGTAATTTTCCCGCAGGAACTAAAGTGCCAATCCCAACCATATTACTTGAAGAGGCATTTTTGGTTACACTAATACCATCAGCGGCTGAGGAGCCATTCATCACGCGTAATACATCTTGACCATGATCATATCTAATGACAGCTTGAGCTTGACTTAGACTGTTCATGAAAATAATGCCTGCATTACCTGCTCCAGGTACTCCGGTGGTTTTTAAGTATAGATAAGGTAAGTCATTCTCCACGGCAAAATTCCCGTCTTTAAGATGTAATTTAAAGAGAGGTGAAGTGATACCAATTCCAATCCTGCCGTTTTGGTTAATCCTCATTCGCTCTAACAAATCAGTATTACCGTTTGGTGTAGTTTCAAACATCAAAGCTGAACCATGTGAAGTGCTATTCCAATTTTCTGTAGTTGCTAATCTGATTCTAGCGGCATCATTCGAAAAAGAGGTTCCATCAAAGCCACGACCATTTACCCTAAGCATGGTATAATCGTTTAATAAGGCCGAAGGGCTTTCATTAGAACTTATTGACCGGATACCTGTGAGCGTAGGTATATTAAATGCCTTTAATAATATTTCTGGGCGGTCTCCCACATGAACACTATTACCTGCTGGAGTTAGTGTAATACTTTGTGCAAAAGCGGCGTAATTAATACTTAATAAGACAACAAAAAAAGGATAGCTTTTTTTCATTTTAGTTATCATTTTATATTATTCAAAACAGAATAGAGATTCAAAAAACAACCTTCCCACATAATTCACAGCGACTTCAATTTTCATTTTATGGTCAATTCTCCACCTCCAAAACCACCCCAAGCTCCGCATCAAAAACAGAGCCCGTATCACTCAAAATCCGATATGCTCTCGCCTTTCTCCCTGTAGTAATCACGCTTTTTTTGGTATTAGGAATGATAGCGACAGTACAATAATCAGGCACTATACCAGTATCCCAGTTTAAGGCAATATGCCAGTCTGTGGAAACAGCCTGTGTAAATGTGGCCGTAGGGTTACTGGAACAAGTAGGTATTTTTATAATGGGCAATTTGACAGAACGTATAATTGAATTATTTACAACATTGAAGTAGAGTGTGTCTGCGTATGGGGAGTTAGCATTGGGCAAGAACGAATTGTCTAAAGAAGAGAATGTACCACCCGTAACTGTTATTTGAGGGTTTATATACCAGGTATTCTGTGGCAAGAATGTGGTTACCCCAGTTCTTTGAACAAGATTCATTTCTTTAATACCACTAGAAACTTTGCCTTTTAAGGGTTTTAATAACAAACCACTGTTTATAAAATTCACACTTGGGCTTTGAATATCTTTAATATCTACAAAAACACCGATATTATTCAACGGACTCAATAAGTCATTGACTCCTGTAAAATCCTGAATTAATAGTCCATCATTCGTAATGTCTCCTTCATTTTTTATTTGAGCATTTATGGTGAGTTTTGCTGATGTTTTATTGGTTAATAAACTCCCGAAATAGGAGCGATTTCTTAGCCCGAAGCTGGAGGTTTGCGATAAAAATATATTTTTCGAATTAATTATAGATCCATAGTTATCAATTAATATCCCAGGGCAATTCATGACTTCTAGTGTTCCATTATTTTCAAATAGAAGATTTTGTTTGACTGTTAAACCACTAGAACAGTTTTCAATGGTTAAAGTCCCATTATTTGTCATTGTTCCAAATGAATAATAAACACCTTCTTCACTCGCGTTGCTAATTTGAATTTTATAGTCATTCTCTATGATACCACTTCCAGAAGAATTGTGAATACCATATCTAGGGGTATCGGAAATATTTAACAGACCATTATTATATAATGTACCTCCATTATTAAAACCGTCACAAAAGGAAACCCCTGGTGCCAAGTTGCTTATCGTAACAGAACCGTCATTATTATGGAAAGAACCAAGGTTACTTATTCCTCCATGTGCAGCAAAATTGATAATGATATTGGCGTCAGGAGACAGCTTTAGCTCACTAGTAGCATAGATATATATACCGTAGGTGGCTGATGTATCTATCCTCAAAAAACCTGAATTTTGAAAATCTGCAGAACGAATCAATGTAAGCCCACTAAAACCACTATGATTGACATGAATAAAACCGTCTGACAAGTTTTCTAAAAAAGCACGATCTACAATGACACTCTCGAAAGCAGAGTGAAAAACATTTACAGAACCCGAATTACTTAAGGTATCATATAAATGAATGCCATTTGTACCAGAACTATCCACCGTAATTTCTCCACTATTGGAGATTTTCGAATAGCTTCTAATTCCTTTACTGCCCACATTTTTTATATTGATCAAACCCGAATTAGTAATCCCTACTGAAACCGCTGTGACTAAAACGCCTTCCAGATCTATTTCTGAAATTTCTATAGACCCTGTGTTTATTAAGTTGCCGCTCATTTTAAGGGCTAAAGACTCATTTATGTCATTTATAAAATTCCCTTTTAACGCTATTAAACCACCATTCGTGATATCCTGAAATGAATTGATACCAAATCCTATGGAATTGGTAATTCGCAAAATTGCTCCCAAAGAATTTGTAAAAACGCCTTCATTTATCAAGCCTATACCATTTTTGTCTCCACTTAAACTTGGGACCATATCAAGAATATTTAACACGCCGTAATTATTAAATTCGTCGTCATTATAAATGCCCCGATCCCTAATAAAACTCATATGAATGAGACCACTCGAGAAATTGTCAAAACTGCCATAATTCACTATTCCTCCGCCATCACAATACCCTAATGATATTTCTCCACTATTATCGAAACTTGAAGCATTGTCCATATAAACACCATAACCCCCTTGACCAGAAATAATCAAATTCGATCCGATTCGATTAAAAAAACTTCCATCTGATAAGCTTATCCCTTCTTCGTTAGGAGAAGTTGTAGAGCCCAGAATCTGGATAGAATTATAATTGTTAAAGACACCATTATAAGTCACCGATATTCCATTGATAGAATAATCGCGAGACAATATTTGACCATAATTTGTTACCAAGGAATTATTAACTGACAAAACCCCACCAAAAACGCTTAAAGTAGCGGTAGCATTTACGGTAAATAATGTACCTGATTCTAAAATCAGTTGTCCAATAGTATCGCTTGCAGAAATCGATACCGTAGCGTTTGAAATAATTGCCGTACAGGTATTACAAGGAAGCTGGTCTGTGTCCCAGTTTAATGGGTTGTGCCATTTTCCATCACCAGCACTTCCATCCCACGTGACGGTTTGTGAATAACCAACTAAAGTCAAGAAGAAGAAACTGATAGTTAGAATTGATTTCATAACAAATTTTACTTTCGATAGAAATTTCGTTCTTAATAGGCAGTACATTAAATCTAAAAAGATAAACGGTACATTAAATGAAATGATTGGTACTGGTTTCCATTTAACGGAGCAATTCAAAGGCATTATAAATAACAGATTTCTTTGCTCTGCTTACAGGCAATTGAAATCCATTAGACAGTTTCAAAACTGAATTTCTGGCCTTTTTCAACTCATTTACATGCCCCATATTCACCAGATATTTATTATGACATCTTAGAAAGTTTCTGCTTACTAAAATCTCCTCCAATTCCTTTAACAGTTTAGAAACGGTTCTTTCTATCCCGTTATCAAAATGAAGGATAGTATAACCGGACTCTGCAGAAATATAAACTATGCTTTTTATGGGCAACCTTACCACGCCACTCTTTTCCTCCAACACCAAATCTTGATTATTTCCTGCCAATTTACCTCGTCTGTCTATTAATTTTTGTAGCAAAGATTTCAATTCCAAAGTACTCACAGGTTTCATTAAATACCCCGATGCATGATGCTGATAAGCCTTTAAGGCAAACTCGTCGTGAGCCGTTACAAAAATAGCTTCCGTTACAGATTCGTCTATGATGGGAAAAAGCTCAAACCCTGTTTTCCCAGGCATCTTAATATCCAGAAAAATAAAATCTGGTTTAGAAGCATAAAGTAGTGCCTCGGCCTCTTCCACAGAATTAGCAGACCCAATAACCTCTAAGGGTAGTTTAGTCCAGCTAAGTTGAGCTGTTAAAGTCCGTATGGCATGTGCTTCATCGTCTACTATAATGACTGTATATTTCATTCCTAACTAGATTTCAGTTCCATTTCGGGAAAAATAAACCGCACTTTTAGTCCTGGTTGGTTTTCTAAATTAGTCATTTCAAAGCTGATTTCCTTTGGGTACAACTTATAAAGCAAATCAATTTTATTCTTAATGTTTTTCAGTCCGTAAGACTCCTTTAGCGGCTCATCTTCTAAGCTAAGAATACCATTACCATTATCCGTAATCTCAATGACCACTTCATTTGTGGAACTTTGACTGGCATCTAGCACAATCTTTCCTTTTCTTTTAAGTGGCATGATGCCATGCCAAACGGCATTTTCCAGGATGGGTTGTAGCATCATCCCGGGCAATCTATTCTCCAAAACTGCGAGATTTTCAGGCCGAATGATAACATATTCAAAACGACCTTCAAAACGCAAAGACTCTAATTTAAGATAGTCTTCAGAAAACTGTAATTCTTGTTCTAAGGAATTGAAGGTCTTTTCTGAATTTCTTAAAATATTACGCATCATTCTGGCATAAAGTGCTAGGTACTCCGACGCCTCTTCGGGCTTTTTTGAAATGATAAAATCATTGATAGAATTTAACGAATTAAACAAATAATGAGGATTCATCTGGAGCTGCAAAGAGCTCAACTGTGACTGCATCAACTGTGATTTATTCCGCTCATTTTCAGTCGTCATTTTTTCCAACTCCAGTTTACTTTGGCTAGCCATTAATTTGTCCTGAAGTAACTCATTCACCTCTTTCTCTAAGCTTTCCTTTTCTTGTAATTGGATAATCAGCGTTTCCTTCAATGCAATATTCTCCTTTTCCTTCCTTAAGTTTCCTGAGTTAATACCCATTAAAAAGATTAAACTTTCAATCACGTAACTTATCTCCAAGAAACTAAAATGCAATAAGCCATTTGGCAGAGTAAAATAAAAATCCCTGGCTTTTGGTATTCCTTTCACAAATACATTCACGATTTCATTGGCCACGGCAAAGCCTATTATCAAGCCACCTAATATCAAAAACCACTTTAAAGAGTCCTTAATTTTAAAAATAACGTAAAAAGTGATGTAGGTAGAAAGCACGGAAAGCACCAAATAGACCTTATAGAAATGCTTAAAAATAAAATCTTGATCTCCTCCAGAAAAAATCAAGTAAGAAGCGTGAGAAAAGGTGAGTAGTAAAGTAAGGCCTTGAAAAACTCTGCTAATTTTAAATAGCCATTTATCCCTCCTTCTTATCTCTAACAAGGTTAAACCAAACTCCATATAAAGCACATAAACAATGCCCTGTGGAATAATATTTAAGGCTCCATATTTATCCAGGTTATTGGGCAGAACAAGGTGCCATTGTAAATACTCATCGGAAAAAAGAAACAGAAAAACCAGAATGGATAACAAATAGCAACCATACACCCTGTAAATCTTTGACCGATGAAGGGTGTATTGATAAACTGAAAATATGAAGAGTAAGGCGATTAGTAAAACACTAACAATGTTTACAATACGTGCATGCTCATTTTGAAGATAATAAAGCGAAACGGCGTCTTCAATGTCGGCTCCTAAAATCAATTTGGGTTTTACGGTAAAATGCTTTCCATCATTCTGAGACATCTTAATCTCAAAATCATTATCTCCTTTTGACAAAGCCACCGGAATCAGATACCTCGAAAAAGGTGATTCCAGTTCACTCTTTGGTCTGAATTTTCCAGCCTTAAGTGTATCTACACCATTAATAACAGAGATGTATTCACTATCTCCAACATACAAAAGTCCGTTATGAGATTCCTTACAAAATATTCTAAGCGTAAAACTGACAGAATCTAAATGGCTAGGAGGAAGTGCTTCTTTAGTGGCTTTAAAAGTATTCTCAAAAACCTCCTTTAAACATTGCTCGCAAATTTCTATCGGTGGAATCTGCTGTGAATTCCCTTCTCTTGGAAAAAAGAAAGCAACTACGACAAGTAAGCTATAAAACTTAGACACCATGTAATAAAAGTATTAATATCGGCTAACATCTTCAACGTTAAAAGGATAACCTGCAACCAAAAGTCCATTTCTGGGCAATCTTTTTATTTAACGTACAGCCAAAGCTCCAAATCATTGAGTTTTACTGATTTCTATTTTACCTTCGCCACATGAAATTAAATCTGGATATAAAAGGGGCTAGCAGCCAAGCGTGGTTAGATGCCGTGATGGCTGATTTTAATAGTTTTTTACAAGACCATGCCGACTGCGAACGTAAAGCTTCTGCCATGAACATGAGTTTTGTGGCCAAATATCCAAATAGAACTGAGATACTTCCGGAACTAATAGCCACAGGAATAGAGGAACTTCAACATTTTGAGGCCGTATATAAATTAATGGAAGCTAGAGGCATACAGCTCCAACATAGCATAGCAGATGACCCTTATATAAAGGCTCTTATGAAACTTAGATACAGCGATGTAGAAGGACGTTTTTTAGATGGCCTTCTTATTGCATCTGTCTTTGAAACTCGCGGTGGCGAACGCTTTAAAATGGTGGCAGATGCTCACCCAGACCCTGAAATAGCGAAATTTTATAAAACACTGTGGGTGTCTGAGGCCAAACATGGGCATACTTTTGTCAAAATGGCTCTTAACTACTTCTCTGAAGAGAAGGTTTACAGCCGACTAGCTTATTGGGTTGATCAAGAATGCGAGGTGGTGAAAAACTTACCCATCAGAGCGGCTTTGCATTAATTCTAAACTTTATTCCCAGCTGCGTTATCTACCCAAATAAGTCCGTTTGGGTGTAATTGAAAAACCGTGGAAGGTATTTCGGAAGAAACCTCCGCTGTAACTGTGCTCTGTATAATTCCCGCTTTCTTTTCTCCAGAAGCTATTACCATGGCGGTTTTGGCTTCCAGCAAATGCTTTAGACCTACGGTAATTCCTTTTGACAAAGCTGTTTCCGAATCAAAGTATTTTTGACCTACTTCCGTCGTCATTTGAGCCAAATCGGTCACATGACAATAATGATCAAAGTCATAGCCTGGTTCATTTAAACCAATGTGCCCGTTTAGCCCTATACCCACCAACATTAAATCTAAACCTCCTCTTTCTGAAATCAACTTATCTACACGTTGACATTCAGATGTTAAATCAGGATTTAACGAATCAAAGAAAGTGTAGTTCTCTTCAGAAACATGAAGTGGTTTTAGAAGGTTTTCATCCACGATATACCTACAGCTCCCTTCACTTTCTGGCCCTACGCCTACCCATTCGTCTAATCCTATAATCATGCATTTAGAAAAGTCTACAGACGCACCGATTTCAGAAATCAATTTATAGGCTCGTTTTGGAGTATCACCAGAAGTAAGCACCATAGTGGCATCTGGCTTCTCTTTTATCAACGCAATGATATAATTGGCGACCGCCAAAGAAAGCTCTTCGGCATCTTTAAATTTTCTAATTTCCATACGCTTATTTATTATCGATTTCTCTAATCTTTGAAAGTACAATACTCAAATCACTTTCTAATTTAGAACCTATAACTTTTTCGAAATACCAAGCTACACCTTCAGTAATAGGTACATCATTCACACCGTATTCATCTCGCATAAAATGCAGGTATTTCATTAATTGGAAGGCATCAAAAAACTGAAAGAAACGCTTTTCAAAAGCCTCAAAAGAAGCCACATTTCCCTTAATCAATGCTATTTTTTCTTTGGCATTGATAGATTCCAAGTAAGCCTTTAACCCTTCATGAATTCCCGAGAAATCTATTTCAAAATCGTAAAATCTTACTTTTTTATCCAAAAAAGGTTTTAGAATCAAAAAAGCTTCCGGATTATACGTTTGCCATTCAAATCCTTCTTCCTCATATTTGAGCATGGCTCTACCTGTACCAAAAGGCACCCTTTCTGAAGTCCTACCGGATGGGTAAACCGTGGTATTATGGATATGACCACACTCGTCGTCCTTGATAAACTTCTGTAAAAAATAGAAATCTTCTCCCGCTTTTCGTTTGTTCATACCACCCTTTTTCAGATAAGCATCACTCAAACAAGCCATACTAGAGCCAACCGTATGAATGGCAAATGGCAGGGCTAAAAAACGCTGCATTAAAATATAGTATCTTAGATGAAGCTCATATTCTATGATGGCCTTATCCCGAATTTCATCTTCAATAGGATGCTCAAAATGAATAGCAGCGGCATTAAAATTTGTGCTACCAAAAAAATGAGAGATGGCTTGGAGGTAATTCCGCTCCACCGTGCAGTCGGCATCTAGATAAACTATAACACCATTTATATTTTTTGATTTAAAATCTGTCGCCGCTTTATCTCCTAATACTCTTCTCGCCAAACCCACACCTGCATGTTTTGGGGGTAATTCCTGATCTATAAAACATTCAAAAGATATATTTCCTTCATAAGCCGCAATCCATTCCTTCGTGACAATAAAAACCTTTTCACTCAACATTTTCACTTCAGTGACCTCATTTTCAGCAGCATTGATAAATATCAAAACCTTAACAATCAAACCATCCACCATGCAGACCGCTAAAGAATTTAACATCTCTAAAAGATGTAGCTCTTTATAGGCCGGAATACAAACAGTGATGTATGTTGCGTCTCTTTTTTTCATTTAATGCGAAAATACTAAATCCAAAAGCACTTCAAGATGTTAATATATTTAGTAAAACATCTAAACATCTCCAATTATAGACCTTTCCCAATAGTTTTTTTTGCATTCATTAGCTCACAAACTTAAATTGACCAACATTTCTTTATTTTTGCAGATACCCTTAAAAGTGTAGCATTTCTATCCCCAATGAGCGACAAAAACCAAGTTTACGATCCAACCCAGCAAGATGAAGTATTAGATGACATGTTTGAGGATTACTTCCTTGAATATGCCTCCTATGTAATTTTAGAAAGGGCCGTACCCGCATCTGAAGATGGCCTAAAGCCTGTGCAGAGAAGGTTAATGCACGCCTTAAAAGAAATGGACGATGGCCGTTTTAACAAAGTGGCCAACGTAATAGGTGCCACTATGCAGTTTCACCCACACGGTGATGCCTCCATTGGAGATGCCATGGTGACCATTGGTCAAAAAGAACTTTTACTGGATATCCAGGGAAACTGGGGGGATGTTCGTACGGGAGATAGTGCTGCCGCACCAAGATATATAGAAGTAAGGCTTTCAAAATTTGCCAATGAGGTTCTTTTTAATGAAGACACCACAGAGTGGCAAATGTCTTATGACGGACGAAAGCGTGAGCCGGTAACATTGCCTTCTAAATTTCCGCTGCTTTTAGAAATGGGTGTTGAGGGAATTGCGGTAGGGCTTTCTACAAAGCTGATGCCTCATAACTTTATTGAGATTTGTCATGCCTGTATTAAACACCTTAAAGGTCAGAAATTTCAAATTTATCCAGATTTCTTAACTGGAGGTATTTTGGATGCCAGAGAATATAATGATGGTGCCAGAGGCGGTAGAGTAAAAGTAAGAGCTCGTATCCACGAGGTTGACAAAAAGACCCTGAAAATCAGCGAAATACCTTACGGAACAACCACTGGTGGACTAATAGACTCTATTATAAAAGCGAATGACAGAGGAAAAATAAAGGTTAAGAAAGTAGAAGATAACACGGCTAGAGATGTAGAGATCATAATACATTTGGCTCCTAATACTTCTCCAGACATCACGATAGATGCACTTTATGCTTTTACTTCTTGCGAAACTTCCATTTCTCCTAATGCGGTAGTTATTAGAGATGACAAGCCTCACTTTGTCAGCATTTCAGACATCCTTAGAGATTCCACAGACCAAACGGTCCATCTACTCAAAAGAGAGCTGGAGATTAAGAAGTTTGAGCTGATGGAAAAATTGCTTTATAGCTCTCTAGAGAAAATATTTATTGAAAACAGGATCTATAGAGACATTGAAGAATGTGAGACTTTTGAGGCGGTTATTGAATCCATTGACCAAGGTTTAGAACCTTATAAAAAAGATTTTTATAGAGAGATAGGAAGAGAAGATATTCTGCGACTGACAGAAATAAGAATCAAAAGAATTTCCAAGTTTGACTCCTTCAAAGCCGACGAACTTATGACGAGGCTGCTAGAAAGTTTAAAAGAGGTGAATCACCATCTTGAAAACCTAGTGGAATACGCCATTGACTTTTTTGATAATCTTATCAAAAAATACGGTGCAGGCAGAGAAAGAAGAACGGAACTCCTTGAATTCCAAGAAGTGAAAGCCACAGTAGTGGCTGCCAATAATCAGAAACTTTACGTAGACAGAGTTAATGGCTTTATTGGTTACGGCATTAAGAAGGAAGAATTTCTAATGGACTGCTCCGATATCGACGATATCATTGCCTTCAAAAAAGACGGAACCTATAGTATTTCCAAAATATCGGATAAGAACTTTGTAGGCAAAGACATTATCCATTGCTCGGTTTGGAGAAAAGATGACGAACGTAGAATATACAACGCCATTTATCTGGATGGCAAAACAGGCAACACTTACGCCAAAAGATTTAACATTACCAGTATCACCAGAGATAAGGAATACCATGTAACCAAAGGAAACCCAAAATCCAAGATTCTTTATTTCAGCGATAATGAAAATGGTGAGGCCGAAACCATTACCATCAACCTAACGGCATCTTGTACGGCGAAGAAAAAGCAGTTTGAATATGATTTCACCGATCTACTCATCAAAGGACGTTCTTCTCAAGGAAATGTGGTCACAAAATATCCTGTAAGAAAGGTTACACTGAAATCTTCTGGAAAATCTACCTTAGGAGGTGTGGATATCTGGTATACACCAAACCTTGGGCGTCTCAATAAAGACGAACACGGCGACTATATTGGAAACTTTGAGGCCGATGACAAAATCTTGGTGCTTTATAAAACTGGCGAGTACGAACTCACCAATTTTGAACTCACCAACCATTACGACTCTAGGTCGGTATGGATGGTGAAAAAGTTTGAAGACAAAGGTATCGTCTCTGCCATTTACTATGATGGAGAAAGTAGGATCTACTATATCAAAAGATTCCAAATAGAAACCTCTACCATGGATAAGAGGTTTGCGTTCTTAACAGAACATAACCGTACCGAACTACTAGGGCTTTCTTATGATGACCTGCCTAGAGCAGAACTAAAAGTAAAAAAAGACCGTAAATCCAATATTGAAAAAGTTGAATTCAAATTAGAGGAGCTAGTCGGCGTTAAAGGATGGAAGGCATTAGGAAACAAACTGCCTTTCATGAAAATAAGTGAAGTAAAAATGCTGGAGCCGGAAATCATAGAAAAAGAGGAGCCAGAAGAAGAACCAGAGGACGATAATGATTCTGGCAGCGATGCCAATTCAGAAACTACAGATGAGCCAAAAAACTCAGAAACCAAGACAGAGGTGAAACCAAGCGAACCGAAAAAAGCATCAGGAGACGATTCTAAAACACAGTTAGGACTATTTTAAATTTGAAATTTTTTAAGTCAAATATCAACCTCAGCCATTTTTGGGCTTACCTAATAGGTTGGTTGGTCTTGCCCATACTCTCCTTCTCGCAGCTCACCATAAACGTAGAGCTAAAGGTGAAGCCGCTCATTGAAAAAGGAGACATTTATTTGTCAACCGATTTTAATGAGTGGAATGCTGGAGACCCTGATTTTAGAATGACCAAAATTGGTCCCGCACGATATAGTATAGTACTGGAAAATGCTCCCAATACCTTTGAATATAAATTTACGCAAGGAAGCTGGGCTACTTCAGAAGGCACCCCAGCGGGTTTAGCACTTCCCAATAGAATTTATAAGCAGTCTGCTGTTGATGAGACAGAACTAAATAATAATATTCTGGGCTGGGAAGAGCAGGTGGTCTATACCTTCATTATTAAAGCCGTACCAGAAAATACACCAAAAGATGCGTCTATCTACGTAGCAGGAAATTTCAACAACTGGGACCCAGCTGATGAAATGTATAAACTCAAAAAGTCGATTGACGGAAGTTATAGATGTAAAGTTTATTCTGATTTTGAAGCCATAGAATTCAAGTTCACACGTGGCTCTTGGGCATCCGTAGAAGGCAGAGAAAGTGGTAAAGCCAGACCCAACAGACAATTTAAGAGGCAATACACCAATCAAGTAGAAAGTTTAGAATTTAGAGTAGAAGGCTGGGAAGACCTCCACGGAGCATTTAGTTTTTATTCACTTTATGACCTCCTTCTCCTATTCTCCATCTTCCAAGGTGTTTTACTTTTAATAGCCATTCCTAACTTACATTCTAAAAACAATGACATTAATAAATGGCTCTTTTTTGCCATTGGACTCTCATCAGTCAGTATTCTTTTTTACCTTTTATCTAACTACCAGAACGCTGTCCAGTCCTTTTCAAAGGTGCTCTTTTTCTCTGACTTTGTCATATTCTTGTACGCACCCATTTACTATTTCTATCTCAGAAAACTGCTCTTTAATATAGCGTATCTGCCCTCTCGGTGGTACCTTCATTTTATTCCTTTTTTAATACAGCTCTTGGTTTACTTGCCTTTTTTAATGCAATCAGACAAAGGGATGCTGGACAGAATCATGAATCAGGAATCTTCTTTGGTCATTATCTTTCTGGCTACGGGCTTTGTTGGTTTTTTCTGGAATGCCTATTATTGGAACCTGTTTCGCAAAACCATCCAAAACTATCAAGAGCAATTTCAGTCTAATTTCAGCTATGATCAAAACTTAAATTACTTAAAGACCATTCTTATCATTCAGTTTATCTGTTTGCTGATATGGTTCTCCTTTTTTGTGGTTTTGGGAGTCTCCAAAGTCACCAGGTACGACACTGTAGATATCCAAGAAAATTTTATTGACCTTATTTGGCTGTCTTTCTCAATGATAACCTACATCTTGGGATATTTTGCGATTCATCAGCCAGAAACCTTTAAAGCCACACCACAGACCATCTCTATTTTTGATGACATTCTGGAAAGCACTGTATCACAAAAAATAGTGGCCAATACGGAGAAAAAAGAAATTGGAACTTCAGAAAATCACTTATCTATCATTGATGATTTGGAAAAAAATATATTAGAGAACAAGCCATTCCTGAATCCTAAACTGACCTTAAGTGAGCTTGCAACTCAAATAAATACGCAGTCGCATATTCTTTCAAAAGCCATCAATGAGCATTACGGTAAAAACTTTTTTGAGCTTATAAACGGCTATAGAATTGAAGAATTCAAAGCATTGGTGGAACAAGACAAATTCAGAAACTATACGCTTTTGGCATTGGCTTATGAAGTAGGTTTTAATTCTAAAACAGCCTTCAATAGGTCTTTCAAAAAAATTACAAAACAAACGCCGAAAGAGTATTTTGAAGAAGTAAAAGAAAGATTACAAGACTAGTTTTATTCTTACTAACATAGATAAACGCACTTGCCTTGAAATAGAATCTTGATTATTCAATCCCTTGTACCATATGAAGTCAATAGACCAACCTTATCTACTTACAGAAGAGCAAATTGCCTTTTATCAAGAGCATAAATACATCAAACTCAAACAAGTGTTTAATGCCGAAACCCTCGACCAATTTCGTGGCGTCATCATTGAAAGAGTTAAGCAACTCAGTAAAGAAAGCCTGCCTATGGCAGAAAGGGACACATACAGTAAGGCCTTTCTGCAAGTGATGAACCTCTGGAGGACATCCGTAGAAGTCAAGGAATTTGTTTTTGGAAAGCGACTGGCACATATAGCCACGCAGTTAATGCAGGTTTCTGGTGTCCGCCTTTATCATGACCAAGCTCTTTTTAAAGAACCAGGAGGCGGATTTACCCCTTGGCACGCAGACCAATATTACTGGCCCTTGGCCACAGACCACACCGTCACTGCTTGGGTGCCACTTCAGGCTGTGCCCTTAGAAATGGGTCCTTTGGAGTTTTCCGCGAAAAGTCATTTACTTCAAGATGGTAGAAATCTAAAAATCTCCGACGACAGCGAGAAAATCATATCTTCTAAACTTCGCTTGGGCGATTTTCAACAAATAGCGGAGCCTTTTGAAATTGGGGAAGTTAGTTTTCATAGTGGTTGGATATTCCATAGAGCAGGAGCCAATACCACCCAAGAAATGCGTAGCGTCATGACGGTGATTTATATGGACAAAGACATGATACTGAAGGCCCCCATAAACGAAAACCAACAACTAGATTGGGAGGCGTGGTGTCCGGGTGTAAAAATTGGCGAAATTATTAATAGCCCTATTAATCCTGTTCTTTTTTAAAAAACTTCGGCATGTCATGAATGCCAAAAGGAACTAGATAACGCTCAAATCCAGTATTTTACTAAGCATACCATTATAGACTCCTCAGATGATGAGGCTTCTCCGTTAGTTTTTAATCAAAAAAAAGCTTTGCATTTTAAAGAAATTAACCAGCTTTATGCATTAGAAAATCTCCCGATTTTATCGGGACCGTAACTAAATTGCTTCAAATCAGTTCGTAAACCCATTTAAACTCAATCACCATAGCACTACATTAGCTCAGGATAAACGCTATGCTAATTTCGTTTAAATGTCTTATTTATTACACTTTAGCTATTCATTACAATTCTCCTATGCATAAACCGGGTTTAAGTGCGTGAAACAAGGGTATAGAAATTTATAGAAGTAAAATCTAAAACACCTCCAAAGCAACAATGATTAAAATCAACACGACTAATAAACTATAACTATTTTTGACCCCAGAAAACTAAATAATACTGCATTGAAATTCACTTTTATAAAATCTTTCATCCTCATTTTTGCCTTGCTAAATGCCGGTATGCTGAAAGGTCAGCAAGATTTCCAGATTAAATCCCAGCAAGACCGACTGATACAATACTCCGGAGAATGGTACAGTTCCATACACCCTGGCACCGATAGCCTATCAAGTTTTCCTACCATAAAAATGGTGAGCGAAATGAAACTCAATGAACAAACGCTATCTGTAGAGGTTTTTCAAAAAAAAGACGGTCAATATGTTTCAACCTTATTTGAATTGATAGCCTACGACAGCTCGCAAGATAACATTCGGGCTTTTGGAAAAAATAGTCGTGGAGAACTGTTTATAGGCAAAGGTAAGTTTGAGAGCAGTAGCGACTGGGTCATGCAAGACAAAGACCTAAATGGTAATGACATTATGCGTGTCAAATTCACTTTCAACAGCTTCACCGATGTATTAGTGGAAGGATTTGATAATTCAAACAAAAACCTCTGGAAAACGAGATACATTAAGCAAAACCCTAAAGACAAAAACATAGGTATTCAGTTGGTCTCTGTACATAAAGAAATGCAGAACGACCCTAAACGAACACTGCAAGAGCTTAGTAGAATGGGCTACAGCTACATAGAGACTTTTGTTTATTCCAATGGCCTTTTTTACGGCATGTCCCCTACTGAGTTTAAAACATTAGTGGAAAACACCGGCATGAAGTTTTTAGGCTCCATGACATTCTACGACTTGCCTGCCGATAATAATATGGAAGTGGCCATTAAATGGTGGAAGAAATGCATTGAAGACCATAAAAAGGCTGGGGTTAAATACCTTTCTACTTCTAATAATAAAATAAAACAAATTAAAAATAAAGCGGAGCTACAGCGATATACCGACTACTATAATAGGGTAGGAAAACTCTGTGCAGAAAATGACATGCAGTTTGTTTTTCACAATCACGCAGATGAGTTTCTATATGTAGATGGCGAGCGAGTGTATGACTATTTCTTAAAACATACAGACCCCAACTTTGTTCATTTCCAAGCTGATTTATACTGGATGAAAGTGGGAGGTGTAGAACCTAGAGAATACTTTGAAAAATACCCAAAGCGGTTTATCAGCTGGCACATCAAAGACTATAAAGAATTAGGACAAAGTGGAAAAATTAATTTTGAAGAAATATTTAAATATGACAAAAAAGCAGGATTGCAATATGTTATAGCTGAAGTAGAAGATTACAGCTACCCACCACTTTATAGTGTAAAATTGGCTTGGGAATACCTCTACTTTAAACTACTTGAAAAGTTGTAGCTAATTTTGGCCTCAATAAATCATTTTTTTTAAAGCTTTAACACAAAAACAACTATTGCTAAGGCTAACCAAGAGTTACCCTAAAGCGGGTTAAAAAAAGACAGTCTCTTTTCCTTACAAACAATTTACATTAATAGCCTAGCAAAATGATAGAAACCAAGAGACTTTTTTTAAAGCCACTTACATATGACCAATTAATAAAGTATGTGAAATGCGATAATTCTTTAGAAGAAGAACTGGACTTGAATGAAAGCTCAAGAATACTTTCTCCAGAACTAAAAGAGGCGTTTGAACAAACAATCCTCCCAAATGTGGCAGATAAAAATAAAAACTATTTGTACTCAACACTCTGGACGGCCATTTCTAAATCAGAAAATAGAATGGTTGGTGACCTTTGCATGGTTGGAGAACCTAATGCAAATGGGGAAATTGAAATTGGCTACGGCACTTATGAAGAATTCCAGAATAAAGGATATATGACAGAAATTGTCCGAGGGATTATTGAATGGGTAAAAACTCAACCAAAAGTCAAAGTAATACTAGCGTCTACAGACAGAACAAATATGGCTTCCTTTAAAGTGCTCAAGAAAAATAATTTCATAAAAACAGGAGAGACGGCAGATTTATACAATTGGAAACTAGAAATGAGTTAATTCTAAAGACTAAAGAGGGGTACGGCTGCAAATACTCTGGCCAAAAACACATCATCTTTAAACGTGTAAATTCCATGCTACCCTAACCCACTTTCTTATATTTCATAACCTCTTCTATTTATAGCTATTAAGTTTTATAAAATAATCAGTCAAAAACAACTTCTCATTGCCTATTTTCGACATTTCAAACTAACTATGTTGCATTATTATATAAATTATCTGTCATTTGGTATGTTTCAGATAATTTACTGAGAATGAATGCGATAATCATAGAAGACGAGAAATTGGTGGCAAAAGAATTGATGATGAAAATCGCCGAAATTGATGCCAGTATTAAAATCACCACCGTCATACCAAGTGTAAAGTATGCCTTGAAATGGTTCAATGAAAATACTGAACCAGACGTTATTTTTGCTGACATTCAGCTAGGAGATGGGGTAAGTTTTCAAATCTTTGAACAGCTTACTATTTCATGCCCAATAATATTTACCACCTCATACAATGAATACGCCATTAAAGCCTTCAAAGTAAACGGAATAGATTATTTACTCAAACCTGTAGAGCCAGAAGAGTTAGAAAAAGCCATAGCCAAAGCAAAAAACCTAAATAGTTTTACTAATAAGTTACCCTTTGATTATAATAGTCTGGCTCAAATGCTTCAGACGGGTAGCAACCGAATGCCCTACAAGGAATATTTTTTGTGCAATTTTAGAAATTCTTTGGTGCCCATTAAATCCGAAGAAATCATGTATTTTAAATATGACGTACTCATTTATGCCTTCACAATATCCAACGAAAAACACAATATCTCTTGTGAATCCATGGATGAGATTGAAGATATGCTGAACCCTCATATTTTTTTCAGAATAAACCGTCAATTTATTGTCGCTAGGTCAGCCGTTCAGAAGATTTGGGGTATTGAAAACTCCAAAATTGTAGTAAAACTAAAGGTGCCATATCAAACTATTGAGATTGATATTAGTAGACAAAAAGCTCCTATTTTTAAAAAATGGATGGAAAGATGATTGATAAATTAGTGCATTGATAAATTTATTAAAATACACTTTTAGAGTCTTGATTTTGCTGTTTTTTTGGCAAGGCCATTCTACCGTAAACGGCCAAGTAAGAGAAGCCTCATTTAATTTCAAACATATTTTAGATAAGCAAGGAACCCTTTCCAATTATAATAACTGTTTTTTAAAGGACAAGGACGGCTTTTTATGGATTGGTACAGGAAATGGCTTAAAAAGGTTTGACGGCAACGAGTTTACCGTATTTAGACATGTACAAAATGATACTAATTCATTAATTCATAGCGATGTATTTTCCTTGTGCGAAGATAAGGAAGAAAGAATATGGATAGGTACTGGAGAAGGAATCTGTTATTATGACAAGAAGACTAATAGATTTCAATTCATTTCGGAGTTAAACAAAGCCAACTTTGTTTGTCTAAACATTGTGTGCGACTATAATGGCAACATTTGGTTTTCTATTCGTGACCAAGGACTTTTTTACTTTAACACCACTACCAAAAGGCTTCATAATTTCAAAAATAATCCATCTGATAATAGTACTATTTCACACAATAGGATTCTCAATAGAGGATTAGCACTCGATCCTTTAAATAAAGGTATTTGGCTGGTAACAAAGAATGGCTTGAACTTTTTCAACTTTGAAAAAAGCATTTTCGTAAACAAAAAAAACAATCCAGAAAATAACCCAATTTTCAACTTTAAAGATGTTTCTACGATAAACGTTGACCAAAAAAAGCTAGTTTTTTATGATGCCTTTATTCACAAAATCATTTACTACGATGTACTAACAAGAACTATAGAAAAAGAAATAATATTTGAAGAAAATAAAGGTAAAGAGGACTCAGACATATCCTGCATCTTTATTGATAGCAAACATAATTTATGGCTATCTGCATGGAATCATTGTAGCTTTTTTTATGATGTCGAAAGTCAAAAAACTTATAGTTTAAAGCATAACAATTTAAAACCTAATTCAATTTCAGCAAACCTTTTTTGGGACGGATTTCAGGAAATGGACGGCTCCATTTGGTTGGCTACCTCTAATGGCATTTCTATTACTAATCCTGCTAAAAACTTCTTCGAAATCTTTGATATTTCTGAATTATACCCAGAACTAAAAGGGGAAAGTGAGCTACGTTTATTTCAGGAAGATAATTCTGACAAGACTTGGTGGCTTTCTACTGCCCATGCAGATATACTACATTATAACCCAGCCAAAAACGCCTTAAAGACCTATATAATACCTCAATCATTTGAACCCACAAAACCATCTATTATAGGATTAATTGACTACAAAGAATCTATATTTTCAGTAAGTACTAATGCTATTTATAGGTTTGACAAGAAAAACAAAAAGCTTACATATATAGCATATCCGGATGATGTTAAAAACAAACATTTAATATCCAATTCAATACTAAAGGGGGACAATATATGGGTTTATGGAGAATACAATAAGGCTTTTAGCTATTCTATAATTACTCAAAAGTGGACAAGCTATCCTATTAAAATAGAAAGTCCTAGTCCAGTGAGTTCTTCTGAAACAGACAGCGATGGCAACATTTGGCTTGGCATACATGCCAGGGGCTTGGCAAAGTTTTCTAAACAAAAACAAAGCTTTGAAATGGCAAAAACCTCAAGCACAAAGGACTTCAGGCAAATAGGTTATACGGGAATAAAAAAAGACAAGAACGGCGACTTTTGGATTGGCACTTATGACTTGATAAAATTTAATCCAACTTCTGGAGCATTTAATACGGCATTAGACCTGAACACCATCCATAGTCTTATGGTAGACAACCGTGGAAGAATATGGACATCTGCCTTCAATGATTTTACCATTTTCAATCCTGAAACAAATAATGTCATTTCTAAAAACATTGAAATTGACAAAGGAAATCTAAAATGGAAAAACTATTTATTCTACTTGCGAAATGGTAAAGTATTATCATTAATGAAGAGTATAATAACAGTTATAGATCCATTGAAAATATCTGAAAAACCAACCACCGAGAAAGTGCTTATTTCTAAAATATTCTTTAATAATAATGAAGTACTTTTTCATAAAGATTCCTCTGAAATCAATCTTAAGAACAATGATAACGTTTTTGAAATTTTCTTCTCAACTCTTAATATATCTCAAAAATATAAATATAAATACCAGATTATAGGAATAAATGATGATTGGATTTTGACAACGAATAATTCTGCTTCCTTTTCCAATCTTAAACAAGGCAATTATGTTTTTAAGGTAATGTCAATAGACGAAAGTGGACATGAATCCCCTTCCAGTTTATTAAACATTCATATTGAAACTGTCTTCTATAAAACTAGTTGGTTTTTATATAGTTGCATTTTACTATTTTGCTTTTTGGTGTACTCATTTTTACGTTTTCTAGCAAATGAGCGGTCAAAAATCTATTCTTTAAGGATGCAGTCAGCTCGTTTGGAGAAGGATAAATCGGAGATTCAGTACCAAAATTTAATCAATCATCTCAATCCTCATTTTTTATTTAATAGCCTCACATCTCTCAATAGCCTCATAATGACGGAGCCGAAACAGGCGTCTAATTTCCTGCAAAAATTGTCATTAATTTATAGGTACATATTACAAAATAAAGAAAAGGATTTAGTGACTTTAGAACAGGAACTGAATTTCGTAAAGCACTATATTGATCTTCAAAAATCACGATTTGAAGAGAGCTTGAAAATTAACATTTCAATTGACAAAGCTTACTTCGGTCACAGTATAGTACCGGTAACTTTGCAAAATTTATTCGAAAACGCTATAAAACACAATATAATAGAAGAAGAGAACCCCTTGTATATCAGTTTAAGCATAGAATCAGACTACTTGATTTTTAAAAATAATCTACAAAAAAAAGAGTTCGTAGAAACCTCAAATAAACAGGGCCTGCAAAGCCTACAAAATTTGTATGACTACTTTTCTCCCAGACCAATTGTCTTAATCGAGAAAGCTTCTGAATATATTGTAAAAATCCCATTGCTTTAAACCGGGCTTAAGTATTCTAGGTGCCATTAGCCTCCACTTTACTACCATTCAAATACCCATTTTGGTGGTTTGTTTAGCTTTATTTTTTGTGGATAACCTGAATTATAACCTTTGAGTTGAAAAGGCGGAATTGCAGGATAAAGCTTAGCCAAATAACATCATATCGCTATGCTGATAGATAAATCTGCCTTCAGTAATTATTAGACCCGAAGTGATATGAATGAAGAGATAAAATCAGCTATAGTTCGAGTTTTGCCTTTTGTGGTAATTTTGATCATTTTGTTTTTAAGGATAAGATTAAAGAAAATTAATCCCAAGGAATTAAACTTAAATAAGCCAATTTCCAATAGTTGTTTTATGATCTGGATCTTCGTTTTTTTGATTTTGATTTTGCTGACGGAATTCACTTTTTTCAAGTTAGGAATTCTTGAAATAGATAAATGGAACCATTCATTGTTACCTTCTATAATTAGAATTTCAGGAGCAGTAATTTTAGCCCCGATTGCTGAAGAGTTTATTTTCAGAGGCTTAATTTTAAACGCCCTCACAAAACGGAATATCAATAGACATTTGGCGATTTTTCTTCAAGCCTGTTTCTTCGTATTACTTCACAATTTTACTTATCAATATACCCTTTCTTCAAATATTGGTATTGTACAAAGCCTTTTTGACGCTTCTTTATTTAGTTACGCAAAATATAACACTAAGTCTATATATACGCCAATTGCAATGCACATGATAGGGAATTTCATCGCAGTTTTAGAGCGTTTTGTGTTTTAGATATGGGTAATAAAAATCAATCCCCAATCCCTCTATTCAGGACTAAGAAAATATTGAAACTGAATCTGGCTTTATTTAAAGTGCTTAAAAAATCAGTTTCATTAAAATTGAAGAAACAGAAGGTTTATTTAATTGGAAATTACATATGAGCAACTGCTCGAATATTTCGGAGAACTCTCATTGAAACAAGTAATAAAAAGTCCTATAATGCTTTGTAAAAAAAACACTAAAAGCTTAAAATCAAAGGGCTTATAAATTTTAAAGACAGATGAATACAAGTGGTCGGATTGAAAAGACAATACTGCAAGAATGATAAAATATTTTCGTCTATGTCTCTGTGTTTAAAATATCGATATACCAATAATCTCCGATTTTCAACTTTTAAAGCACTCATTTCGGCACTTCGATTTGCTTTTTTTTCTGGATGAAATTTTATTCCCAAACTTTGTTTAGAAATTAAAAAAGCCAAATGTTCATACCCATGAAAACAAAGTTAAGAAGTCCACAAAAAGACCATAAAAAATTACTGATTAATGCTTTATCTAATATTGTCAGCCTCGAAGCTAACATAAATTACACCATTTTTAATTTACACACGGGCCGTACACAAACTATGTCTTACTGCCTAGCCATGTATGCAGTTCTTCTACCATCTACATTCATTAGAATTCATCGGTCTTCTATTATCAATAAGAACTTTGTAAAAAAACTGAATCCCGATACAAAAAGAATAACCATGAAAGACGGTACGGAATTTCAGATTTCAAGAAGGAGATGGCATACTGTTTCTGAAAATTTAGCTTGAAACTTAAGAACAATTCACCCTTCAAAAAACCATGAAAAAAAATCATTTCATTGTCATTGTAGTTCTCCATATTTGCCATTTAGCACATTCACAATCCGTAACAATTGTGCCTTCCAATCCTGCAAACCCTACAGCAGGAACACTGGTTTACAATCACAATACCAGTCTTTTACAATACTGGAATAGCACATCTTGGATTCCCGTTACAAATGCAGGATGGGCAATGAATGGAAACAATATAATTAGTACTAATACTGGTAATGTGGGCATTGGTACAAATAATCCGATCTCCCCTCTCAATATCTATTCAGGTTCTTTTTCAAATGCGATTTTCCAAACTCCAAATACTGGCATTTTAACTTCAGATGGTTTACTAATCGGAATTGAAAATAACAGTTCAACAGCGTTTTTAATAAATCAAGAAAATGCTTCTTTGTGGCTAGGAACAAACCACAAACCAGTTATAACGATAGAACAAAATGAAAATGTAGGTGTCAGTACGCTTTTCCCTCTTGCTGGATTGCATGTCGAAAGCAAAAGTGTGCTATTTAATGGCCTTAGTACTTTTTTGGGCAATACCATTATACCACCACCAGTAAGTGGTAAAGGAACTCGTACCTTTTGGTATATTGATAAAGCTGCATTCAGAACTGGTGGAGTGGGCAATAAATCAATATTTGGATTTCCAGATGCCGATATTTCAAATTTTAACAATTGGGATAAAGATAGTATTGGTGTATTTTCTTTTGGTGCAGGTTTTAATACTAAAGCAAAAGGCGATTTTTCTGTGGCTATGGGTCAGCATTCCTTTGCCATTGGTGCTACCTCCACAGCATTAGGACAAGATAATATAGCAAAAGGTAAATTCTCTTTTACTGTCGGCAGTAATAATGTGGCTTCCGGAGAATCTTCTACTGCACTGGGAAATGGCACAAAAGCCAGTGGTACATTTTCGTTTGCAGCTGGGGAATTTACAACAAGTTCAGGCAATTATTCCACAACTTTCGGAAGTAGTAATACCGCTTCAGGTAATTTTTCTACGGCGTTCGGTAAATCTACAACCGCAAGTGGTACCAACTCGACTGCTATGGGCAGAAATGCTAATACTAATAATTATGAAAATTCTTTTTGTATAGCTGGCGTAGGTTCAAATACGGTGACTAATAATTCTGCAGACAACCAAATGATGATGCGGTTTGACAACTATACTTTCTTGCTGGGCAATACAGCTAATTACGTATATCTACTTCCAGCAAGTAACGGATGGACCTACGTGTCTGACCGAAACAAGAAAGAAAATTTCTTAGAACTAAACGGCGAATCTGTCTTACAAAAAATCTCAAAAATCCCATTTTATTCCTGGAATTTCAAAGACAAAGAGACGCAGCAATACCGCCACTACGGCATCATGGCTCAGGATTTTCACGATAATTTCGGTAAAGATGAAAAAGGTGTAATTGGCAATGACACCACTGTTTCTGCTTTAGATTTATTGGGCGTGGCTTATGCGGGGATTAAGGCCTTAGAAAAACGGACGGAGGAATTATCGGATATGAATAATGCATTAAGAACTAAGAATGAAAAAATAGAAGCTCGTTTAGAAGATATTGAAAAGTTGTTGATGGTAAAAAAAGAGAATTAGCTTTTAGATTTTATTGAAAAATGAGCATGAATAAAACAGTAATTATCCTATTTAATTTGCTAATAATTAGCAGACTGTCGTTTTGCCAATCAGTTACAATAGTGCCGGGAAACCCCGTAAATCCTACCAAAGGAACGATGAATTATAACAATGGTACCAATCAACTTCAATATTGGAACAACTCGGCATGGATACCCATCACTAATGCCGCATCTGGAACAGGTTGGGCTATGAGCGGCAATGATATTTATAATTATAATACGGGTAATGTAGGTATTGGCACAAACACACCTAAAGCTCCTTTCCATGTTTCCACAGGGAAAACCGTTCTTTTTGGGTCAGACACCACAGGATTTGGCAATAAATTTATATGGTATGCAAACAAAGGAGCTTTTAGAGCAGGCTATGCTAATATAGACGAGTTTGATTTCGCAAATGTTGGAGTAAACTCCTTTGGTTTTGGTAATAACAGTAAGGCAAGTGGATTATATTCAATAGCATTGGGTTCACATAATTTATCATCTGGTATAGCAGCATTGTCAATGGGGATTTACGCTGCCGCAACAGGAAATTATTCATTTTCTATTGGGTCATCTACTGAAGCCTCTGGAACAAATTCTATCGCTATCGGATATTCTACCAAAGCATCTGCGAGTCTTTCAGTAGCAATGGGAGATAATTCAACTGCCTCAGGGATTGATGCAACTGCGATAGGCTACTATAATACAGCCAGTGGAACAGCCTCAACAGCCATTGGAAATAAAAATCAGGCTTCTGGAAACAATTCAACAGCTATGGGAAGGTTTGCCAATACAAACAATCATACCAACTCGTTTTGCATAGGTGGGGCTTCCAATAATATTGCTGCTACCAATACCACCGATAATCAAATGGTGATGCGGTTTGATAATTATACTTTCTATGTAGCAGGCACAAACAATTATGCCTACATAATCCCTGCAAGCAATGGTTGGGCATATACTTCTGACCGAAACAAAAAAGAGAATTTCTTAGAACTAAACGGCGAATCTGTCTTACAAAAAATCTCAAAAATCCCATTTTACTCCTGGAATTTCAAAGACAAAGAGACGCAGCAATACCGCCACTACGGCATCATGGCTCAGGATTTTCACGATAATTTCGGTAAAGATGAAAAAGGTGTGATTGGCAATGACACCACGGTTTCTGCATTAGACTTACTGGGCGTGGCATATGCAGGCATTAAAGCCTTGGAACAAAGAACCACAGATTTGCAGACACAGAATCAATTTTTACTTGCTGAAATAGAACAATTAAAAGACATGATTTTATCCAAACAAAAAAAGTTTGCCGCAGGGCAAATGAGTTGTTCATCAAAAAACTTTTAGAAAAACAATCAATAGAAAAAAACATGAAAACGCTTTTAACATTTTGGAGTGGGGCATTAGTCCTTATTTCATTGAATTCCAATGCTCAAATTTTCGCTACTCGCTCTACGGACGAGAGCATTACGATTACGCCTGCTGGGATTAATAGCAATCTGGCATCATCCACATTGTCTAAAACCAATACGGCATTGGGCGAAGATGCGTTGAAATTGGCCACCACAGTAACAGGCAACACCGCTATTGGTTATAAAACGCTTTCAAAAGTAACAACTGTTGTAGGATTATCAGGGAGTTATAATACTGCTGTAGGGAGTTTGACTTTGACGAATAATACTTATGGATATAATAATTCAGCCTTAGGCTATTTGGCATTGACTAATAATACTACAGGCTACAGTAATTCGGCCATGGGAGCTGCGGCTTTGCGATCTAATATTGCAGGGATAAGTAATTCTGCATTTGGAGCAAATGCATTGGCTGAGAATACTACAATTTCAGCAGTTTCAGGCAATTTCAATTCAGCATTTGGAAACAACTCACTTAAAGCCAACACTATAGGGTCAGCCAACTCCGCCATGGGCAATTTTGCAATGGGGGCAAATACTACAGGCGGTTCCAATGTAGCAGTGGGTTCAAGTGCTTTATCTTCTAACTTAATAGGTAGTTTCAATGTAGCAATAGGGGCAAATGCCTTGCAAGCAAGTACAGGTGCATTTAATACTGCTGTGGGTATGAATGCATTAGCGAATAACCAAGGTGCAGATAATAATGTGGCAATGGGCCATCAGGCAATGAATGCCAATACACTGGGTCATGATAATTTAGCAATGGGAAAAAATGCCTTACTCGAAAACAAAATAGGGAATTATAATGTAGCTGTGGGAACAAATGCATTAAGCACTGTTTCAGGAAATCAAAACGTAGGAATAGGACACAATGCAGGTGCTTTAGAAACAGGAAGTTATAAGCTATATATTGCAAACTACAACACCGTTGCTCCTTTAATCGGGGGCGATTTTTTTTATAACAAAGTTAGTATTAATAGAAATCTGACAACAACGGCTGCCAATGATTTTCTTACAAGAACGGAGGCTTTTCAAGTAGAAGGGGAGGCGTTTAAAACATTAGGAACTGGCAATTGGATTTTCCCTTCGGATAGGCGATTAAAAACAAAAATAGTCTTATTAAACAGCTATGATATTCTACAAAAAGTATTACAAATGCAAGGAGTTACCTACCAATTAAAGGCTAATCCTGAGCGTGGATTTCAATACGGTTTTATAGCTCAAGATTTAAGAGAAATTTTTCCTGAAAAAATTAATGAAAACGAAGCTGGCTTTTTATCTGCTTCCTATGGCGATTTTGACCCCATGATTGTAGAAGCAATTAAAGCATTAAATGCTAAAATTGAGAAATTGGAAAATGAAAATACTTTGCTCAAATCGTTAAATGTTCGACTGGATGCAATGAATGTGAAATTAGAGAAAAATACAAATGCCAAATAGCTTTCGCACTTAACCTAAAAGAGACCAAGATAAATAAAAATGTCAATAAAAGTGTGAAAAATCATTTAACCCGAGAAACGCTATAATTAGCTTTTTAAACTCAATATAAAAAACGAAATTATTCAAACATAAACATGAAAAAACTTATCATATTTCTCATAATCATGTTCCCTCTTCGGGACTTGGGCAGCACTTGTTTTGCTCAAATTTTTTCCAACAAAAGCATAAATAGAAGTATTGAAATCACGCCTTTAGGTATTTCAGACAAAATGTTTACGCTTTCAAGCACCAATACGGGTTTGGGAGAAGATGCCCTCGCTGAAGCTTTTAGCGTTCTTAATAATACTGCTATTGGTTGGCAAGCATTAAATGGTTTAGCAAGTAACTTTCCAAATGACTTTAATGGCAATAACAATACTTCAGTTGGCTATTTTTCACTTGCCCACAATGTACAAGGCTATGACAATACAGCTCTTGGTTTTTTTACTTTAGTAGGTACAGGTATAAGCAGCAATAGCAATACAGCTTTTGGAAAATCTGCCATGTCCAATAGTTCTTCTAGTAGCTATAATGACTCTTTTGGAGCCGGTTCTTTGACAAATATTAAAACGGGTAATGGCAATTCTTCATTTGGAGACCTTTCGATGACACTCAATCAAAGTAGTGATAATAATCTAGCTTTTGGCTTTAGTGCATTTCAAAATCATACTACTAACGATAATAACATTGCCTTGGGTGCAAGTGCGTTATATTTAGACAAATCTGGAGAAAATAATTTAGCAATTGGTAACAATGCTATGCGTGAAAATGTATCAGGAAGTTCTAATACTGCAGTTGGTATGTCTGTAATGACTAATGGTAAAATAGGAACTGGTAATGCAGCATTAGGAGGTGGAGCATTAAATGCCAATGATGGGCAGAATAATACAACCGCTGGATATACTGCGTTAGAAAAAAATTCTACTGGTTCAAACAATGTTGCTCTTGGACCTCGTACCTTATATCAAAATATTGCTGGTTCCGGAAATGTTGCTATCGGCCATTTTGCAGGTTTTAATGAAACCGGCAGTAATAAACTTTATATTGATAATGCGTTATCGGAATTTGGTGCCTTAGTCCCTATCATAGGAGGAGATTTTGCCGCAAACAAAGTGTGCATAGCCTGTAATATGTCTAATACAGGAGTTAATGATTTCAATACTCGTTCAGAGGCTTTTCAGGTACAAGGCGAGGTTTTTAAAACACTTGGCTCAGGTAATTGGCAAATACCATCCGACAGGCGTTTAAAAGAGAATATTATAACGCTAAAAAGCGAGGAAATGCTCAACAAAATAGTGGCGATGCAAGGCGTAAACTATGAGTTGATTGCTAATCCAGAACAAGGGATGCAATACGGTTTTATTGCTCAAGACCTTCAAAAAATATTCCCTACCAAAGTCTATGAAAACAAATCAGGTTATCTGTCTTCTTCCTACGGCGATTATGTACCCATGTTTGTAGAAGCCATCAAAGCATTAAATGAGCGAGTTGAAAAATTGGAAAATAGAGACTTTGATATTCAAGAAATTACAGCAAGAATTGAACGCTTGGAGCGTCAAATATATCAACAATAGGCATTTATGAAAAGAGTAATTGCGATTGTTTTTTCCTTTTTCTTTGGTTTAAGTACATATGCCCAAACCACCTATGATGTGGGTCCAAGTTTCGCCAAAACCAAACTTAGCGATGTGCCATGGAATTTGCTCGGGCCAGGCGATGTGGTTAATATTCATTACGATGTGAATGGCTATCACGAAAAATTTCAGATTTCTACCAGTGGTACAGCGGAAAATCCTATCAAAATAATAGGAATTGCAGGGCCAAATGGTGAAAAATCAATCATTGATGGCGACCAAGCAAAAGCCATTTCTGGGCAGTTGTGTTACGCCTCGATTCAACCTTACGGCCTTATTTTTATCAGCCCAGGCATAGGTGGTAACGGCTCTTGTATAGGAGCATACAGCCCTATTCCACATGATATTGTTATAGATGGGCTTGAAATCAGGAATGCTCATAGCAGCAAAACATTTTCGGTTGATGGTGGCGTTCAAACAGCATACGATGTTTTTTCATGTGGAATTTATGCCGAAAGAGTCCAGAATTTGGTTGTAAAAAACTGCAATTTCAATCATTGTGGCTTGGGGCTTTTTATCAATTCAAAGTTTGGAACGCATGCTTTATCTAAAAACATTTTGGTTGAAAGTAATTACTTTACTCAAAATGGCGAGGTGGGTGATGGCCATTTGCATAATTCATATATCGAAGCTGAAGATGTAATTTATCAATATAACTTTTACGATCATTTGGTGTCGGGAGCCCCTGGTGCGAGTTTAAAAGATCGTTCGGCAGGAAACATCATTCGTTATAATTGGATTATTGCTTCTGAGGGCCACGCCATTCAAATTCCTGAAACCCAGGGTGGAGAAGGATATCTTGATCTATTGCCTAAATACAAAGAGACCTTCATCTATGGCAATGTAATTTATAATCCAAAGCAAGGAGCTACACGCATTATAAGATATGGAGGCGACCAAAGCATATATGCCAACTACAGACAAGGTACATTATATTTTTACAACAATACAGTTATAAACATAGGGGATAAAATATCAGCCCCAGGTCAAAATCGATACAATACAGCATTGTTTCTTTTACCGGATAAAGGTGAAGTAGGAAATGTTCCTATTGTAGAGAAAATAGATTGTCGAAATAATATTATTTACAATACTTTTGGAACCAATGGTTTTGCACCGACCACCTTAAATTTACTAAGTACAGACCTCACGGGCACTTTAAATCTTAACAACAATTGGCTGAGCCCAGGCATCATAGATTTTTATACCTATTATCAATCTTCAAATACAGGTACGGTAACGCATACCAATGATATTTATGGAGACAATGGCCAAAACCTACCTGGATTCAACGATTTTGCCAATCAAGACTTTAGTCTTTCGCCTACTTCTAACGCCGTAAATCAGGGCACGGCACTGGCTACCGCTGCTCTTGCATACCCCGTTTTAGAAGAATACGTAAAAGATTTCATGTCCAAACCAAGAAATACCAGTGGCTCAATAGATTTAGGAGCTTATGAAAATACTCTTATACCTATGGTACACGTAACAGGAATTAGCATATCTCCAAGTATTGATACTATAGGTATGGGACAACTGAAGCACTTAATAGCCTCCATTTTACCTGCAAATGCCAGTGATAAAACGATGCTATGGACAAGTAGCGATAACAATATTGCCACGGTCTCTGGAGGAGATGTTTTAGGTTTAGCTGGCGGAACTGTTACAATTACTGCCACTTCAAATGATGGAGGGTTTACCGCTTCTTCGCAGATATTAGTGAAGCAAACCGTGGTAGCTTGGGATTTTAAGACACAAAGCAGAAATGCTTCACAAGGGCTTTCGATAAATCTAAGTGAGCAAATCGGACGAGAACCAGTATATGTAGGTATCTATGATTTTACAGCAATAGGTGCAAATGGTGCTGGAGACTATTGCCTAAGTACGCCAAACTGGGATAACGGTGCTGATGTAGATTATTATCAAATAAATTTTGCTACAACAGGTTTCCAAAACTTAATTTTTTCTTCAAAACAACGCGGCTCAGGTGTTGGACCAAGCGATTTTGAGATTCAATATCGCATTGGCAATTCCGGTTCTTGGTCAAGTATGAGCACCGTAAAAGTATTAACCGATTGGATAAGTGGAATTAAATCGAGCTTAATCCTACCAGTATCATGTAATAATCAAGCCAATGTTCAGGTCAGATGGTTGTTAAAGTCAAATGTCGCGGTAAATAATCTCCCAATTATATCTACAGGAAGTGCTCGGATAGATGATATTCAAATAATAGGTGACCCAATACCTCCGTGTCCAGACAAACTCCATCTTTTAGGAAATATAACGAATGGAAAATACACGGCCTCAAAAAGCATTGACACCCAAGAAACTGGGCAAACCAAAATCACTTCAGGAAGTGATGTCATTTTCACTGGTGGTAAATCGGTAACATTATCACCAACTTTTGAAGCAGAAAAGGGAAGCATCTTCTTGATATATATTGGCGGTTGCGATGACTGAAATCAAATTAGATTTTTATAGAACTAATGATCCATATTTCGTCCTAGCCCGTCTCTATCAAAAAAGTAAAAAGCTGTATTTAGAATTAGCGACCTTTTAAAAATTATCTAAACCAATAAGAATAGAAATATTCCCTCCAACCATAGAAGCGTATCTCACTTGTCAAAAAATTGAACTGAGATAAATGAGTATTTGCGTAAAACCCCCATAATAATAGTATAATTCAAAGGTGCAGAATCCCAAACTTTGTGCCGAATTATAAAACGAACCCTACAACATCTTAACTATAAGTAATTTATACAATTCTAATTTTAGGATTAAAATAAGCAAAGTGGCACGACTGGCCTTAAAGTCAATGGTACTTTTGCATTGTGAAATTGTAGATTTCCAATGCATAGAACCCAAAATTACATACTCGTACTTTCCGCAGCCTTATTTCTTATGGCCTGCAACGCCGCTTCTCAGAAACGGGATCAGCCGCTATATCTAGGGGCAGATTTGTCTTACGTTAACGAAGTGGAAGACTGCGGAGCCATATTTCATCAAAACGGTATAGCCGCAGACCCTTATCAACTTTTTGCTCAAGAAGGAGCCAATATCACCAGACTTAGGCTATGGCATCATCCAGACTGGACTACATACGGTGGTTTGGAAGACGTAAAGAAATCTTTGGCAAGAGCTAAGGAAAACAACATGGCGGTACTGCTTGATTTTCATTATTCAGACAACTGGGCAGACCCCGCTCACCAAATTATCCCTAAAGCTTGGTCGGGTATTACTGATACCGAAATTTTAGGAGACAGTGTTTATAACTATACGTATGCGGTTTTAGCAGAATTAAAAAGAACAAAACTGTTGCCCGAGATAGTACAGATAGGGAATGAGACCAACAGCGAGATTTTAATGGAGCAAGAAACGGCAAAAAACGGCCCGACCAATTGGACTAGAAATGCTGCATTATTTAATAAAGGACTTAAAGCCGTTCAAGACTTTAATAAAAAAGAACAAACTAATATCCAGACACTTATTCATGTGGCTCAGCCAGACGAGGCCAAAGTATGGTTCGAAAATGCGGCTGCCCATAAACTCACCAACTTTGACTGGATAGGCTTATCCTACTATCCCAACTGGTCTAAATTTGACATTAAACAACTTCAAGAAACTATCGCCTACCTAAAGATAGCCTATAATAAACAAGTAATGGTGGTAGAAACCGGGTATCCGTATTCTGCTAAAAATTACGACCAAGCAAAGAACGTACTTGGTGAAAACGCCGACCTCAAGGGTTACCCTGTGAGCCCTGAAGGTCAGCTCAGTTTCATGGTAGATCTTACCTCCAGCGTGATAGCAGGAGGAGGCTCTGGTGTGATATACTGGGAGTCGGCATGGATAAGCTCTGCTTGTAACACTCAGTGGGGAAAAGGTTCTCACTGGGAAAACGCAACGTTTTTTGACGCTGCTAATAGTAACGAGGCTCTGCCTGTATTTCAGTTTTTCAGTCATCGTTACCACCAACCTTAATCGCGGATTTTACAATACAAAAAATAAATACGAAAACCAGAATTTAAACTTAAACCTAAAAAAAGAATGCAACAAATCTATTCTGACACCACGAAAGCCTTCCTTGGGAAATCGCGGTTGCTATGGGCCATGGCTCTAAGTATGTGTATTGGTCAAGCTTTTGCTCAAAGCCGAGTAAGTGGTAAAGTAACAGACCAAGAAGACAAATCTTCTTTACCTGGCGTTACCATTACGGTAAAAGGAAGCACCACAGGTACCTCTACAGATATGGACGGTAACTACAGTATTTCTGTAGACGGCGTTCAAAATCCTATCCTGGTTTACAGCTTCATAGGTAAATCTAGCCAAGAAGTTTTGGTGGGAAACCAGTCGGTGATAAACATATCCTTAACGAACGACAGCCAATCGCTTAACGAAATAGTGGTAGTAGGTTATGGTACACAGCGTAAAAAAGACTTAACGGGTTCTATCACTTCCATTACAGAAAATGATTTTGTAAAAGGTAACGTGAGCACGGCAGAGCAGTTAATCACAGGTAAACTAGCCGGTGTGCAAATCACCTCTGGTGGTGGAGCTCCTGGCTCTGGTGCTACCATCAGAATTCGTGGTGGCTCTTCTTTAAATGCCAGCAATGACCCATTGATCGTCATTGACGGTGTACCTATTGACAATAACGATGTTTCTGGTTCTGCCAACCCATTGAGTTTTATCAACCCTAACGATATCGAATCTTTCAATGTTTTGAAAGACGCTTCGGCAGCCGCTATTTACGGCTCTAGAGCTGCCAATGGTGTTATCATCATTACCACCAAAAAAGGTAAAAAAGGTGCTGCCACCAAATTTAACTTTAACAGCCGTTTCTCTGTGGCCAACAACATCAACCAAGTAGATGTGTTAAGTCCAAGTGAATTTATTGACGCCGTAAACACCCATGGTACTGCTTCTCAGCAAAGCCTTTTAGGTACGTCTTCTACAAACTGGCAAGACGTCATTTACAGAACGGCTCTTAGCCAAGATAATAACTTAAGCCTTACAGGTACTTTAAAAGGTATTCCTTACAGAGCTTCTGTAGGTTTCTTAAACCAAAACGGTACACTGCAGACTTCTAACTTGAAGAGGACATCTGGTTCTATTGGTCTTTCTCCATCTTTTCTTGATGACCACATCACTGTGGACTTGAATTTAAAAGTAGCGAACAGCAAATCTCAATTTGCAGACGAAGGAGCTATTGGAACAGCCATCGGATTTGACCCTACGCAGCCCGTTTATGCTACGAACACAGAATTTGGCGAGTACTTTAACTGGTTAGACCCAAACGGCAATGGCATTGAAGCTCTAGGACCGAGTAATCCGCTAGCGATGCTTAATTTAAGAGATAATGTGGGTATTCTAAACAGATACATTGGTAACGTGAGTTTGAATTATACTTTCCACGGTTTACCTGAATTAAAAGCCGTTATCAACGCTGGTTTTGACAAATCAAAAACAGACGGAACGGATGTGGTGAGTAACTTAGTTTCTGCTAACTCATTCAATAATGGCGGTTCTACAGCTTTCTACAAGCAAAACAGAGACAATGGTACTTTCCAAGCATTCCTAAACTATGTGAAAGAAATAGACCAACATAGAATAGACCTGATGGGAGGTTATGAATATCAGAACTTCATCAGAGAAAACGAAACAGGTACCGACTACGGTAAATCTGATGTAGTTCCTAAGAGAAACTACTTCAAAACAGAATACAGATTGGCCTCTCAGTTTGGTAGAATTAACTATGGTTATAACAACACTTATTTGGCTACTTTCACGGTAAGACGTGACGGAACGTCAAGATTTGCTCCAGATAACCGTTACGGTATTTTCCCTTCTGCGGCGTTGGCATGGAAAATTAACGAGCAGTTTAACATGGGAGATACTTTCTCAGACATGAAACTACGATTAGGATGGGGAGTTACAGGACAGCAAGATATTAAATCTGGCGATTTCCCTTACTTAGCAGCCTACACACCAGGTCAGGGATTGCTTTATCAGTTTGGCAATTCATTTTATGATGTACTTCGTCCAAACCCATACGATGCTCAAATCAAATGGGAAGAAACAACTTCTTCAAACATCGGTTTAGACTTCGGTATTCGTAAAGCTAAAATCTCTGGTAGCATAGATGTTTATTCTAAAAAGACCACAGACTTAATCAACGAGATTGATGCCCCAGCAGGTACCAACTTCTCTAATAAAGTGGTGACCAATATTGGTTCTTTAGAAAACAAAGGGGTAGAATTAACCATTAACTTTACACCGATTCAAAACAGTAACTTCAACTGGGATTTAAACTTTAATGCTACTTATAACAAGAACAAAATTACGGCTCTGACTAGAAACGAAAGTGCCGCTTACTTAGGCGTACTGACTGGAGATATCAGTGGTGGTACAGGTGCTTACGGTCAAATTCATTCTACAGGATACCCAAGGTCAACCTTCTTCTTATATCAGCAAGTGTATGACGAAAACGGCAATCCTTTGGAAGGTGTTTTTGTAGACCAAAACGAGGACGGTGTCATCAGTGAGTTAGACCGTTACCACTACCAAAATCCAGACCCAAATTATTTCTTAGGCTTCTCTTCTAATATGAAGTATAAGAATCTGAATTTCGGTTTTATCATGCGTAGCAACCTTGGAAACTATGTTTTCAATAACGTGAAGTCCGGCTCTAGCAGCTATTACTCTATGACAGGTGCTGGTAATTTCATCTTCAACTTGAACTCATCTGTTCAAGAAACTGATTTTAATTCTTCTACTAGAAGAGACCAAATTTTACTTTCTGACTATTTCGTAGAAAACGCTTCTTTCCTTAAAATGGATAACCTAAGCGTAGGATACGACTTAAGCTCACTTTTCAAAACGAGCAAAATCCAGGCGAACCTTGGTTTCATAGTTCAGAATGTGTTCACCATCACAAACTATACGGGTCTTGACCCAGAAGTACAAAACGGCCTTGATAGAAACATCTATCCACGCCCTCGTAGCTATAGTTTGAACCTTAATCTTAATTTCTAATAATGAATACGATGAGAAAATTATTAACCATAACAATAGCTGCCATCATGCTTTCGGCATGCAGCGACCTAGACACCAAACCATTCGTGGGAGAGGTATCTGACCTAGTTTATCAAGACGCAGATAACTATAAAAAAGTACTGGCTAAGCTTTATGCAGGTTTGGCAGTTTCTGGAATTGAGCCACAAGACGGTAATGTAGATTTGAAAGGTATAGACGGAGGCTCACAGAGTTATTTGAGAGCATATTGGTACCTACAAGAGTTCACAACAGACGAAGCCATCGTAGGCTGGGGAGACCCTGGTTTACCAGATTTACATGCTTCTACCTGGACAGCATCTAACCAATGGACCTCTAATTTTTACAGTAGAGCATTATATCAAGTAACCGTAGCAAACGAATTTATCAGAGAGTCTTCTCCAGAGAAATTGGCCGCCAGAGGTTTATCTGGAGATACGCAGATACCTTTGTACCGTTCTGAAGCAAAGTTTTTAAGAGCCTTGGCTTACTACCATGCTTTAGATATGTTTGGAAGTGTGCCTTTCGTGACAGAAAACGATCCAGTGGGTTCTTTCTTACCAAAGCAAATTAGTAGAGCAGACCTTTTCACTTATTTAGTAGCTGAATTAAAGGCTTTAGAAAGTGAACTTCCCGGCCCTAAAGCTGGTGAATACGGTAGAGCAGACCAAGGAGCAGTTTGGATGACTTTAGCTAAATTATACTTAAACGCAGAGGTTTATATTGGCTCAGCCAAATACACTGAAGCAGCAGTTTATGCGAAAAAAGTTATTGACGCTGGTTATAGCTTAGAGTCAAACTATCAAGCCAATTTCTTGGCAGATAATGATAAGTCAAAGGAATTGATTTTCACCATCAATTATGATGGAAACCAAACCGCTACTTGGGGAGGAACTACTACCATCATTCATGCTTCTATTGGCGGAACAATGAACCCAGCAGATTTTGGTGTAGATGGTGGATGGAGCGGATTCCGTACCACAAAAGAGTTTGTAGCTTTATTTGACAATGGCACAGACAGCAGAAGATTACTTCATAGCGATGGTCAGAAATTGGAAATTAATGAGGTCGGAACATTTGACAACGGTTACGCCGTAAAGAAATGGTCAAACTTAACCTCTGCAGGCGTACCAGGAAAAAACCTATCACATACAGATACAGACTTCGGTGTTTACAGACTTTCTGATGCTTACCTAATGTATGCAGAAGCGGTAACACGAGGTGGCAGTGGTGACCAATCTTTGGCTTTAAGTCTTGTTAATCAATTGAGAGCTCGTGCCAAGGCTACGCCAGTAACGGCCCTTTCTTTAGACTTCTTATTAGCAGAAAGAGGAAGAGAATTATTCTGGGAAGCCCACAGACGTACAGATTTAATTCGTTTTGGCAAATTCACAACAGGCTATAACTGGGCTTGGAAAGGAAATGTAAAAGAAGGTAGAGATATAGGAACACACATGTCTATTTTCCCTATTGCTTCTTCGGATATAGTGGCTAACACCAATCTGAAACAAAACGCTGGTTATTAATCTTTAAAGAATAAAACAGAATGAAAAAATTAGTAAATAAAATCTATATTCTTTTAGGAATAATAGTACTATTTTCTTCTTGCGAAAAAGAGGAAATAAGAGCAGTTTTAGATCCTGCTGCCAAGCCAATAGTGAGCTTAAACAGCTCGTCTTTAGAACTATCTAAAGATAATGCGGAGGGCACGGCCTTAACCGTTTCTTGGGAAAAGCCCGCTTTTGGATTTAATGCTGGTGCACAATATAGAGTCTTGGTAGCCAAAGCAGGTACCAACTTCTCTGAGGCACAGGTATTTAGCACAGGTGCCAACCTTAGTCGTTCATGGACTAACAAACAACTGAATGCTTTATTGAAAAACATGGGTTTTGAAGTAACCGAAGCTGCTAGTTTAGAAATAGTCGTAGAGTCTATCTTAAGTGATGCTCAGGTTCAAAGATCTGACGCTATGTCATTAAGAGCACTAGGGTATTTAGATCAATTAGACCTAAGCTCTCCATGGGGAATAGTAGGTTCTGCTGCAACAAATGGTTGGGATGGTCCTGATATGCCATTCTATACTACCACAGAAACAGGTGTATTTGTGGCTTATGTAACGCTGAAAAAAGGCGAAATTAAAATTAGACAAAATAACGACTGGGCACTAAATTATGGTGACACAGGTAAGGATGGTATTTTAGACGAAGGTGGAGACAATATTGCGGTAGAAGCAGGAACATACTCCGTTACATTTAATGCCAATAACCTTAGCTACAAGATTGAAAAACTATCTTGGGGAATTGTAGGTTCAGCAGCTCCAAACGGATGGGATGGTCCAGACTTAGCATTTTCTTATGACGCCACATCAGACCAATGGAGAGTGATTGGTAAGCTGAAGGATGGTGAAATTAAAATCAGAAAAAACAATGACTGGGGTTTAAACTACGGTGACACTGGAGCGAATGGCGTTCTGGAAGAAAATGGTGATAACATTGCGGTTACAGCCGGTACATACTTGGTTACTTTCAACCAAAAAGAACTGACATATACCATAGAGCCTATTTCCGTTCCTGGTATTGTTGGTAGTGCAGCTCCTAACGGCTGGGATGGTCCAGATTTAAGCCTTAAGCCTGACTTCTCTAGAGAAGGTGTTTGGGTGGCTTATAATGTAACCTTAGTGAAAGGAGAAATCAAGTTCAGAATGAACAACGATTGGGCTGTAAACTACGGTGACACTGGAGCAGATGGTACATTAGAATTAAACGGCGACAACATTGCAGTAAATGCAGGAAAATACGATATAGAGGTAGACCTTTCTGACCCTGCAAGTCCTAAGTACGTGATTACAGCAAAATAAGAATAGTTGAATAATAGTCGCAGATAAACGGCTCTAAAGAATGGGGTGCTTCACCCCATTCTTTTTTTTAACCCTTTAACTAAAATCCTTTTGAATTTTTCAGATAGCTTAAATTTTGTTTTCCTATTCATTTTCCTCGGGATATTATCTTGCGGAAAGGAAAATAATATTCCGAAAATCTCAAAAACTTCTGAACCTGTTTTTTATGCCCCAGATGAATTTATTATGGGTGCAGACCTCTCCTACTCCAACACCATACTAGAAAAAGGTGGAATCTTTAAACTAGCAAACAAGGTAGAAGACCCCTTTAAAATCTTTAAAACTAACGGTGCCAATCTTATTAGAATAAGACTTTGGCATAGTCCAGAAACTTGGCAAAAAGACCTTAATAATGGTCACATCAGTGGCAATCTTACTGACGTAACCAAAAGTATTTTAAAGGCCAAATCGAATGGCTTGCAGGTATTATTAGACCTCCACTATTCAGACGTTTGGGCGGATCCAGATAAACAAGTCACATCAGAAAAATGGAAAAATCTATCTTTTGAAGTTCTAAAAGATTCTGTTTACCAATATACCTCCACCATTTTAAATCATCTGGCAAATCAAAACCTTATACCTGAATATATTCAAATAGGAAATGAATGTAATCAAGGGCTACTTTTTCCATACGGCAAAATTGAAAACAACGATTTCCAAAATTTTGCAGAGCTTTTAAAAAGTGGTATTACCGCAGTAAGAGATTTCTCTAAAACGCAAACTATAAAAACGAAAGTCATTCTTCATATAGCACAGTTTCAGCACGCCGACTGGTGGGTCAATGGATTGGTAAACCAAGAAAACTTGAAAGACTTTGACATTATAGGCGTTTCGCATTATTTCCCCTACGCCTCATTAACAAGCATGACTGATCTTACCACGGAAATTGCAAAGCTTAAAGCCAAATACAACAAAGAAGTTATGGTGGTGGAAACGGCCTACCCATGGACCAGCGACAACTCCGATTCTTATGGAAACATCTTTTCTGGCAAAGAACAATTTACCAATTATAAGATAAGTAAAACAGGCCAATACGAATATTTAAAAGACCTAACCGCCGCCATCATGGCAGGCGGTGGCAAGGGAATTATATACTGGGCACCAGACTGGATAAGCTCAAACATGAGAGACCTCTGGGGCACCGGCTCATCATGGGAAAACAATGCCCTTTTCGATTTCAACGGAAACATACTGCCAGCGGTGGAATTCATGACACATGACTACGGCATTCAGAATTAACAAACCTAAAAAACCTTAAAACGAAAATGAAAAAAACTCTTATTCTCTTACTACTCATTCAAGTCAGCGTTTTTGCTCAAAAAATAGAACGGGTGGAGCCCCAAAACTGGTGGGTTGGCATGCAAGAACCTATGGTTCAACTTCTGGTTCATGGCACAAACATCTCTAGTTATTCACCTAGCCTAAAATACAAGGGTGTTAAAATTCAAGCTGTTCATAAAACAGACAATTCAAATTACCTTTTCATAGACCTCTTGGTTTCAAAAAAAGCAACACCAGGAAAAGTCAACATCACTTTTAGAAACGGTTCAGAAAGCGAGGTATATGAATTTGAACTTAAACAGCGAAAAGAAAACTCGGCTTTAAGACAAGGCTTTAATAGCTCAGATGCTATTTATTTGATTACACCAGATCGTTTTGCAAATGGAAATCCAGCAAACGATAACATCAGTGGTTACCCAGACAAAGCCGCTCCTACTAAAGAATTTGGTAGACATGGTGGAGATATTCAAGGTATCACAGAACATATAGATTATATCGCAGACATGGGTTTTACGGCTATTTGGCCCATGCCTTTAGAAGAAAACAACATGGATGAGGCTAGCTACCATGGCTACGCCATTACAGATTTCTATAAGATTGACCCAAGATTTGGCACCAACCAAGATTATTATCAACTTTCTGCCGAAGGCAAAAAACTGGGGGTGAAGCTCATTAAAGATGTGGTACTTAACCACTGTGGCAGCAAGCACTGGTGGATGAACGACCTTCCAGCAAGCGACTGGATAAACAATGGCGGGCAATTTAAAAGCACCAATCACCGAAGAGAGACGCTGAGAGATATTCATGCCTCAGCAGCAGATACACAAGTGATGGCCGATGGTTGGTTTGTAGAAACTATGCCGGATATGAATCAAAAAAATCCATTTTTAGCCAACTACCTGATTCAGAACAGCCTTTGGTGGATAGAAATGGCAGATTTAGATGGCTTGAGGGTAGACACCTATCCTTACTCCGACCAAGATTTCTCTAGCAGATGGAGCAAAAGAATCATGGACGAATATCCAAACTTCAATATCACTTCAGAAGAATGGAGCACTAATCCTGCCATAACTTCCTATTGGCAAAAGGGGAAAGTAAACGCCAATGGTTACCAGTCTTACGTACCTACACCTATGGACTTCCCACTTCAAGATGCCTTGGTAAGTGGACTGAACGAACCGGTCCAATGGAATGGAGATTTCAACAAGGTATATCATTCTATTTCAAATGATTTTCTTTATGCAGATGCATCTAGTATTTTGATATTCACAGATAACCATGACATGAGTCGTATTTATACACAGCTACATGAAAACTACGACCACTTTAAAATGGCGATGGTATTAATGGCGACCATGCGAGGAATTCCGCAGTTTTATTACGGTACAGAAATACTAATGACAAATCCAAACTCTGATTCTCATGGAGAAATTAGAGGAAACTTCCCAGGTGGTTTTAGGGCCATGAGTAGTAATGCTTTCACTTCTGAGGGTCTTTCAATCCAACAAAAAGAAGCTCAAACGCTTCTTCAAAAACTCTTAAAATACAGAAAAACAAACCCCGTTCTCCATAAAGGAAAACTCACCCACTTCGGTCCAGAAAATGGCGTTTACGTGTATTTCCGTCATAGTGATGCTGGAAAAGTAATGGTGATATTAAATAAAAATAAAAATAACCAAACGCTAGATTTGAACAGATTCAGGGAGTTATTACCAGAAAATACCAGTGTTAAAAATGTACTGAGCCAAGAAACCATGACCTTAGGTCAATCGCTAGAAATTAAAAGTAACACTTCCTTAGTTTTAGAATTCTAAGAAAAAAAATCAACAAACTATATAAGCCTTAAATCCCCAGAAATGGGGATTTTTTTGTTTTTAAAAACTATGCCGAACAGGTTACAAAAACACAAACCATCCGGATATAGTATAAATGAAGTCTCTCATACATTTAAAACTATATCAAATGAAAAAAACTATACTACTATTACTATTTCTCTCTTTGTCTATCACCTGCATGGCACAGTCTATCACCTTAAGTGGGGCTTCGCCTAGTGGTTATTCTTATCAGTATAATGGAGTCTATAATTTGTCACAAACAAACCCTCTTTTTTTTAGTGGAAAAGACCCAGGTACTAACGTATATGCTAAAAGTAACTCAAATGTAATATACTCCTTTCACTATATTTTTAGATCAAACAATTATTGGTATATCGCAAATGACTGGAATGCTGGAGGTGGGTATTATGGCTCTCAAATTGCTTACAGATGGAATACTTTTTCAAATTCCATTGACCCACCGTGTCTTGCGGATTGGGAAAAATACACTGACCCGGTTTACGAAACAGACCCATATAACCCCGTTCCTATAACTCCAGAGATGCCATCTGGCAATTTTGAAACGTTAGCCATTACCGGAATTTGTTTTGACACCACATCTTGCAATACTTCTTTTCTAGCTGCTTCTCAATACATCCAACTGCCAACTATTCCAAATCAGGGCATAAACAGCATCAGTCCTACACATAAAGGCATGATGACTTATGATTGTGAACAAGGAAAACTTATGCTCCACGACGGCAATGAGTGGATAATGGTTCAAGGTTCTAAAGAGGATGTCATTTTACCTGAAAATGCAAATATAACGTTTGACAATGGGTATAAAATTTCACAGATAGCGGATGGACTAAATGTTAACACATCAGGTGCTCAATTCCTTTCAATGAATTCAACTGGATTTAATAAAGTTGGGATTAACAATAGTTCTCCAAGCTCATCAGTTCATATGACAGGGTCAAATGCCCATTCCGTGACCACTACTTCTTCAGATCTAGCTTTAAATCAAATTCATAGATATGTAATAGTGACAGGTACAGTGACTAGAACTATGACTTTGCCAGACCCCACCACCTGTTCTGGTAGGATATACCATATTTTAAATTATAACACACAAAACATCAATATTTCAACAGTTCCTAGTGGCATACAGATTGACGCTACAATTCAAACAACAACGTATGCGGTAGTCCCCACCTCAAGCACTCAGTTAATCTCAAATGGCACTAAATGGTATGTCATTCATAACTAAACATTAGCTTATTTTTATTTATAACAAAGCGACAAATCGAAAGATATGCCGCTTTGTTTTTTATTAATGCTAATCAATATTTTGTTAAGGAATTACTGCTTTGGGGCTCAGTTTATCAAACTCATTCCTGAAGAATTTTGAAATATTTCATACGAACACGTTACAAAAAAACTATGGTTTAGGATATGTATTTATAAAACATGAAAAATCCAATGAAAACCAACCAAGAAATCCAAAATGAAGTTGTAATGCTAGGAGCCCGGACTTTCCTGCTACCAAACAATATCACACACTTAGAAGCTGATGTAAATTACACCAACGTTTATACCGCCAACGGAAAGTACTATGTACTTTCGACCACTATGCAAAAAGTAATGACTTGCTTAAGCGAGCATGGTAACTTTGTTAGAATTAGCAGAAAGCATGTGGTAAACATGCAATTCGCCGAACTACAGAATGATATGGAAGTCAAGCTAGAAGATGGCAAAAAGTTAAAGTTCTCAAGAAGAGGTTGGAAACGATTTTCTGAAAATAGTTAGACTTAAACAATGTAGATTTTGAATTCTCTAAATAATCAAAATAAATACTAATTAGAACATGAAAAAAACTATCCTACTCCTATTTGTTTCTATTTGCAGTTTTGCACAGGTCACCATTTCTGGTGCCAGTGAGACATACCTAAATGTCACTTATAATCCTTTGTCCTATAATGCCTCTTTGGACGAATATCTTTGTATCGGCCCCACTCCCATTTATAGTCCCTATGAACTTTATGATGCAGGCACTTCCATTTACACGGCTACTATCAGTATGCCCGGATATTCCTCAAACATAGAAGCATATATCATGAGAAGAAATGGACAGTGGAATATTGAAGCTCGAGACATTTATGGTAATTACATTGTTTTCTATAGGTCTGTTGGCACTAACGCCGACCCTGAGCCTCCATGTGACACCACTTGGGAGAAATGGGATTCTTGGTGTTTCAGCTATGGACATATTGACCCTACGGGTATTTACACCTCTACCATTCATTTAACAGGAAACTGTATAAGCTGTGAAACATTAAGTGGCATTATACTTCCAGAAATAGTTAATTTTCCAGTAATAAGTGATTTTACTATGAATTCACTTACTCCGAGTGATGGATTAAGAGAAGGCTCCACCGCTTTTAATTGTACCGTAAATTCACTTGTGGTTTATGACGGATGCGAGTGGCAAAAAATCAAAACAGAATCTATATATAAACCGGGTTTAGTAAACGCAATTATGAGCTTCAATGGAAGCTCTCAAACAGTTTTATTTAATTGGTTTCACCCGAGACCGTCTATAGTTTCACAGTTTATACTTCAATATTCTACAAACAATGGTCCGTGGATAGATTATCAATCATTCCCAAACACCACCTTTTCTTATAGTAATAATAGTTTGGCTAGCAATACTTTTAACATCAATCAAACTTACACCTGGAGAATCAAAACCATTGAAACTTGCGGAGAGAAGTCTTACTCTTGCCTAAAGGAAATTTATTACGCATTCTATTATTATGGTCAAACTAACTCTTACCCTGTGCTAATAAATATAAATGCTCCATTTACGGTGGGTTCTGGCATTTTAATAAAAATGGAATCTAATAATGCTGGTACTGGTGTTGCAAACTGGGTATATAACCTCGAATACTATGACGGTTCAACTTGGCAAAATGTTCTTACTCAAAATTTAGCCATTGCCTCTTTTCCTCACAGTTTTATTATCTCAGGAAGTAATTTACTGCTAGATGGGAAATACAGAGTTCATGTCAATAATACGTCAAACCCAGGAGCCTTTCACCATGTAGAATTTCATTATAGTACTCCTCCCGAAGCGTGTGAATAGGATAGTCCTAGTAATTACCAACTAATGAACAAAAGCTTTACCTTTTTTCTGCTTTCTTTATAATTTACAAAGTCCAATGGTTACAAAACCCTGCCCCAAAAGTATTAACGCATAACAAACCAAAATTTCAAAATGAGAAAAGTAATCTTAAACGCCATTTTACTTCTTACACTTTCCGTTTCATTGCTTATGTGTAAGAAAAAGTGTGTTATGCCCGAGAACACTACCTTTTCATTTGCACAAGTAACTTGGGCAAATGTTAGCTATGATAGTGAAAATTGTAGGCAAATATGTGATAATTCAACATCCAATTACATACCTAATGCCGGCTTATCTATTTGTGGTATTGAAAAGTTTGGCTGCAATTATAATAACAAAATAAATACCATCATCATAAAAGACTCCGATGGTTATGAGACCTACTATACTTACAAAGACGGTCTACCTGATCGTTATAAAACGATGGAGTGCTGTCTTATTTACAAAGACATAAAAGAAAGTAACACAACGATTTACAATGATTTTAGCTTTGATAAAGACACATACAAAACCATAGAGCCAAGTGTCTATGAAGTCACTCCAAAAGGAACTGTAGAAGCAGAACAAGGTAAAACTGACGACAAATCTTTTATAAAGTTTGTAATGCCTAAAGTCATAGAAAATTATAGCGAAGGATTGTTTTATGAAGGCTTACCGAGCAAAGTGTATAATTTAAGAGAGCTAGTTAAACCAACTTTAAACAAAAACAACATTCAAAAAGTATGGACAAATGACAAAAACCTAATTTTAGATAGCGAAGGGGCCATTGTTTTATCTGAATCTGAAGATACCCCATTAGGTAGTTTAAATTACATTTACTATCAACTTGAAGGCGATAATACAACCTACCGAACTGCCTTAATTATTAAACGCTCTTCTGAAAAACTTCCTGAAGATCCTGACCAAAGAGCAAAATACTATTTTGACAATATTAACGACCACCTTGACGACAAACCTTGTTTTGGAGGTGGTATTCAGGACCCCGGAACAGCTGGGCCTCCTAATATGATAGTCCCTGGACCATAATAATGCGATTTATAATTATTTTATTAAACTTAATTGGTTACTCGGCGTTTGCACAAAAAACGCCGAGTCCAAATACCCTCCTAAAAGAGGGTTATCGTATTTATGCTAATAATACAGCAGATACGCTTGCGGCCATGGCAAAGTATCGCGAAGCTTATAGCGGTTTTTTAAAAGAAAAAAACTATTGTGGGGCTTCAGAAGCGTTGCTTTACCAAGGTGCCTTGTTGGTTGATTTAGGAGCTTACCAACTGGCCGAAAACATCCTTTACAAAGGAATTCAGAATAACAGCAAGGCAGATTGCGATAGTTCAAAAATAAAGCTATTCCAATCACTTGCCTTCTTGTACCATAAAGCCGGTTTACTTTATAAATCAAGCCAAGTCTTTTTCTCTATAGACTCCCTCCTATTCGCAAATCCTGATTTAATAAAAAACCCTAACTTATTCTTATACCACTATGCCAACTTTAGCAATCAAGCTTCATTCTATCATCAAATAGGTGACCTGGAAAACGCAAAAGTTTACTTTAAAAAGGCCACTGAATTCTCTAAGGTCTATGAGACCAAGAACTTTCTGGTAAAAGGTTTAAGAAATGAAGCTAATTTTCACAATACAACAGATAACTACCAACTGGCTAAAGAACTTTATAGCGAAGCTCTAAAGTACGCTCATTATCAATCTGACAAAGCCGACATTCATACAGCCTTGTCAATCTTAAATAGTAGAGAAAATAAGTTTGAAGAGGCCAAATTGCACATAAACAAAGCTAACCTTCTTTTTACTGATACTCACTATAAGGGAAAAGAAAGCATTTCAAAAGAAGTATACCTTCGATTCTTACTTCAAAAAGCTCATTTAGAAATTGAAGAGAATCAATTAAACATTGCCAAAAACACTTTATCAAAAATTTTAAATGAAACTGCCTTCATTATAGAAAAAGCCAAAGCCAACGAGCTGCTTTCTGTTATTTACACAAAAGAAGGAAACCTAAACGAAGCCGGAAAAAGTATTGATAAGGCTTTAGCATTAGTTAGATATAACGCTAAAAGCCCGGAACAAACCCTTGACTACATTCTAGCCCTTAAGCTGCTTTATCATAAAGCAGAAAATGCTTTAGTTCAAAACAAGAATACGGAAGACATCTATCTTGCTATTTCTGTCCTTGCTAAGCTCGCTCGCGAATACTTACCCTATGACCAAAGCAAAGCATACCTAAACCAGCTAAGCAACCCATATTTATTAAACGGCTTAAGGATTTTAAAAAAGAATGGAAACCCTAGGGTCCTCTTCACTTTGGCAGATTCCTATAAAGGAGGTATTCTACAAGATAACCATGAAAAATTGACGATTAAGAAAGATTTTACGGAGCTGGCACTCAAAGAGAAAGAATTAATTAGTCAGCTCCAAAAAAACAAATTAGCTTTAGTTATTTCACCAAATGATAGCATACTTTTAAAGAAGCAGAACGATCTAAAATTAAAACAAAGCCATATCCTAAATCAACTTAATAGGAAAAAGAAAAGCCAAAGCGAAAGTGTGCAGTTCAGTTCTTATCAGGAAGTATTAAGACCTACGGAATACTTGATTGAAATAGCCGATTTAGTAGAGGAATATTTAATTATAGGTTTTGGAAAACAGACTAAAATAAAAACTTTTAGTGTCTCTAAGTCAGAAGTCAATAAAGAACTTGAGCCTTTGCTTTCCCAGGTTTACAACCAACCTGGTCTCGGAATATACACAGGTAGCCTGCATGCTCAAAAGCTTTACGATCTATTATTAAAGCCGCTAGAACAATCTCTTGGAAACATTAGGGAGCTAATTATCATCAGAGATGGCGATCTAAATAAGCTTGCCTTCGACATACTAGAAGATTCTCCTAAGCAAAGTATTTTAGAAAAGTATGCTATTTCCTATGATTATTCCGCCACTATTTGGAAGAATAGTCAATATACTCGCCCAATAGAAAAAGCCGCATCCATTTTGGCCATTGCCCCATATGCCAATCAAAACTGGAGTACAAGCACCTTCAGAGGTAAAGGACTGGGTCACCTTCCATTCTCAAAACTTGAAGTTGAAAAAATTTCAGGAACTATATATCAAAACAAGACCGCCACAAAAAAACATTTTCTAGAAGACTACCAAAAACACGGGATAATCCATTTCGCAACACATGCTCAAATGGACGACACTGACCCAGCTAAATCTTTTATAGCTTTTTATCCCGATAGCTCCGACTATAAACTATACACAGAAGAACTTTATAATTTATCACTTAAAAACACGCAGTTAGTAGTCTTATCCGCCTGTGAAGCAGGTGGTGGAAAGTTACAGCAAGGTGAAGGTTTAATGTCTTTAGCAAGAGGTTTTGCCTATGCCGGATGCCCTTCTGTGATAACCACCCTTTGGAAAGCAAATGACCAGAGCACCGCTTGGCTTGCAGAGAGACTGCACCACTATTTAAAAAAAGGATGGAATAAAGCTGCTGCACTTAGACAAGCCAAATTAGATTTTAGAGCATCGGATATTGGTCAAGAGTTTGACCATCCGTACTACTGGGCAAATTTTATTCTAATTGGAAATAATGAGCCTTTAGAACGCTCATTTTGGGAACTATACAAATGGTGGACAATTGGTAGTTTTCTTCTTTTACTAGTCCTATCTATAGGACTCTGGAGACTTAGAAAATAGCTAAAACCATAACCTCACTTTCATTTTCAATCGCTCCATCAAGGAAAGTGGATATTTGAAATCTTCTTGGGATTCTAAATCATCCAAAAGTAGAGATGCCTTCTTTTCATCAATTCCTGAAACAGCTACCACCTCAAACCAACGAGCGGCATCTTGATAATAGGCTCTTAAACCTTCATTATTCTTTAAAACTTCAAAAGTTTCAGCGGCTTCTGTGTATTTCCCTTCCGCCAACATACCCTGAGCTAGTATATAATCCTGATAAACCTGATTCCCACTATTATTCGTGTCAGTGTTTCCTCTTTCTATTAAAGCTGTGACATCTGGCAGATAAAAATCTGCATTCCCTAAATAAAGGACTGCTACTAAACATGCCGCCACAGCAGCTCCTGCAAATCTGTATAAAACCTTAAAAGTCTGGCGTTTGGGTCTAAAGGCAATAACCCTGCCACCAGCGTGGGAGCCCCATTCTTGCATTTTCTGCTCATGAATGGCTTTAATATTTTCTCTTGAATTAAATCTTACGACCGTCTCCGAAAGCAGTTTTTGTTGAGCATACGCCTTCGCAAATTCCGATTCATTTTTAATTCTTTCTTGAACAGTCCTCTCCTCCTCAGCACTAAGTCTGTTTAAGATATAATCTTCTATTAATTCTAAATCCATTTATTATTGATTACTTGGTGAGCGTCTCAGAAACTTTTTTCAAACACTTGCTTTTCGCATTCCTAACAACTTGTTCGTTTTCATAAAGACCTTCATTAATAAGCTTCTGAGCTAGCTCTTTAATACCATATCCGAGACCATACACCATTTGTAATATCCTTTTGCAATTTTTTCCAACATTTTCAAAAATAGCGAGGTACTTATCCCAAACTTCTTTCTCTGCTATGATTTCAGAAACATCAATTTCGACTTCGTCATGGTTTTCAAAATAAACATGTTGCCTTGCAACTCTTGCCTTTTCAGAGCTTAAATGTTTAAACCATAAGTTTTTCAAGATCGACTTCAAGTAGCTCCTCAGGTAAATGCCTTCTTGTATTTGATATTTTCCATTTTTGATATTATTTACCAATGCCTCCATCCCTTCCCAAATGATATCTTCTGGTTCTTTAGCACTTTCTTGATTTTTACAGGTATTCAGAAACCTGACCATTTCGCCCTTATTCTGCTCATAAAGCCTTGAAATAGCGTCATTTTCAGCACTTCCTCCTTTTTTTATACTTTTTACAATTTCTGAGTCTGTCAATTTTTTAAGCGGTTTATTTTAGAAATGGTTAGTTTCTACAAGCTAATGTAAAAATCTAATTACTTAAAAGTCAATAATCAGCAAAAAACTGTAGCTTCCTTAAGTTTAAAAACATGGAGAAAAAGGAAAAAATTACAAGAGTTTACAAAAACAATGTTTACTAGTATCTCATTAAAAACAACATCCTTAGATTATGAAAAAAATCATACTTCTTCTTACGATAGCATTTTCTAGCTTTTGTAACCATTCAAAAGCTCAGGTAAATACCCTGCAAAACAATACCACTTCCGTCACGATATTACCAAGCAGTATTAATTCTACGCATATTTCCAACAATAACTTCTCTAACAATACTGACAATTTAATATTAGGTAAGGATGCCATGTTGAACGATATCAACACCGCATTCCCAAATACTTCTAATGGCAATGTCGTGATAGGCATAGAATCTATGAAAAATGGTCAAGACGCCATTAACAATATAGCCATAGGTAAAGGGGCTAACTATTGGAGTGTCTATTCCGACAGAAACATTGCAATCGGCACAAACGCTCTCTATTCACATCACCCCATAAGCGGACAGGGTGTAAACAACGATGACAATATTGCCATTGGTCACGAGGCCATGAAAAACTTTTTTTGCCTCAATAAATTCAATGTGGGTATTGGTACTCAGGCCCTACAAGAGCCAACCCAGTCTGCTGTAGGAATTGGGTACCAAGCGGGTAAACTAGGTTCCAGCTTTTCGGTCCTTATTGGTTACCAATCCGGGCTCAATGCCTCTTATAGTTCGGTAGCCATAGGCTATCAAACCGCTCACCTAAATCCTACTCAAAGAGGTGTCTATATTGGTTATAAGGCGGGTTATTCAGAAGCCACAAATGATAAATTATACATTGAAAACACAGATAGTAATACGCCGCTCATTGGCGGAGATTTTGATAAAAATATAGTGGGCATTAATGTTCCCATAAGTAATTTAGAGACCATTTCAGAAGATAAACTCTACGTCAACGGAAATCTCAGAATCACTGGAGCCGTCAATTCATCTACAAAAATTTTTAGTTCAGATATCACCATTACAGATAACGACGATAATTACAAGCTTATTTATACGGGCACTACTGCCAGTTCTTTTAATTTACCGCTTCCCGGCAACCTAGGACGTGAACTGTTAATTGTGAATCATGGTGCTGGAAATTTGACCCTAAACATGCCAGTCATCACTGGAATAATTTCATCCATAAATACTATAGCTCCTAACGAAGTGATACATGTAGTGGCAACAGGAACAGATTGGCATAAAATAAACTAAAAAATATTCACAAATAAGTTAACTTTCGCAAATTCAACTTATGCCTATGATAAGCATTTCTTTTCAGACTAATTCTAAAGGTAGTTCAGTCACAGTCACAGATGCAAACTAATATGGTAGGCTTTCTTTAGTTGATTTTAAGAAATCATCGACGTTATTGTCGATAAAAACCATGTTCAAAACACCTACAGTCTGCAAGCTTTCCATAATTCTCTTATCTGTCAAAACACTGTTTTTGGGTTCATTCAAAGTCCGAATTAACATCGACAGTTTTAAAAAGGATATCTGGACTTATGCTGGTACTTGCTGCATTAAAAGCCATCAAGTACTGTTTCCATAAAGTATTGTCAAACAATTAGATACCGTCTAATAATTAACTATTAAAGATTTAGACAAACTTTTAATTAAATTCCATTTTTACTTAGCAATTATAACAAAAAGACACGACCTTTAGCACAATTAGATAAATGCTTTCCATAAAATACCTTTGCTTTCCTAGATGACATTTTCGCTTTCCAACGTAAGAACCTTGGTTCTTTACATCTTCTTTTTTATAATTTGTTTTTCCACAATAGCCCAGAAAAAAGAGCCCTTACGTCCTTTTAATTCTGTCAGCACCATTTATGACAGCTGTCAGGTAGTTTGCAACTTATTCCCTGCCAATAGAGACAATTTGGTAGCCACAGAAGAACTGGTATTCCCAGCTATTATCGATAATTCTGAATGTTATGAAGTTCCCAAAGATTTCAATCCAGGATGCCTTCTTAGCTATAATAATTCCAAATGGTTCTTGGTGAAAATAATAGAAGGAGACAGCCTTACTTTTAACTTTGGAAACTCAAAAAATTACGATACTGACGCTGCTATTTGGGGTCCCATAGCCCAAAATGACTTGGATTCCACCTGTCATGCATCCCAACAATTCCCAAAGGCTTGTGACTACTCTTCCATCACGCCAACATTAAATTTAAATCATGCAGATTCGGGGGCATATTACCTATTAACCATTACAAATTATTCGAACGATAATACAGATATATTACTAAATCAACCTCTGGGAGGCAAAGTAATGTATTCCTATTTTTGTTCTGAAAACACGAATATTGGCTCAAGTATTTCCGGAAATCAAAACATTCAAGCCATCTCAAAATTGCAATTAAGCTATGATATAAAATCTGCCAGTAGCATAAATGTAAAAGGCGGAAAAAGCGTTGAATTATTACCCGGATTTGAAACAGATACCAGTACCATTTTCACTGCAAATATTGGGGAATGTATTAATACCAGCCAAAACTATAGCCCAGACACTGCCACCGTGGTTTGTGAAGATTTCCATAATCATGGTCAAAACATACCCCACTTATACACGAATGCTAGTTCTTACGAGATGCTCGGAACTGTTTTCGCTCTCTCTCAACCAGAGTATAGAACAGAATCAAACGGCGTTTATAAGAAAATGACCAAGATTGGAATTGATAAAACATCCAATCGTTTTTTATGGGGCTACAGAGAACCGTATATATCTCCAGCAAACGTACACTTAAGAACTAACGCAAACTGCCCTACATATCCTGATCAAAGAACCACAGAGATGCAGTATACTTACAGAGATGAAAGAACGCTGCCTGTTTTAACACCTATTGTAAATTATGCTAACCTGAACACACCATTTTACCTTTCAAATGATTTTCCCTACGGTGTATATGAGTATGATATTTTTAATTTCTACTTGAAAAGCGGCATTACAAATCTTACTTATAGAATTAACGGGGGGGCTTGGAAAGCCTCTATAAATTATGCCCCAGTATGGGAGCCTTTTACAGAAAGGTTTTTGGACGTTACCAAGATAGAACACATCAGAACTCCAAAAGACTTCTATATGGATTTCACTACAGATGATGGTCAAACCGTCGACAGGTATTTAGTCACCAGAAGTTCATGTGGCGGACATTTTTGCGGAACCACCGTTTTTAATAGACTTGCCGACTCCACAGTAATCGTCAGCGTTTTCCAGGGAGATATTAATGTAGATATGCAGTTGGGCGATGTTGAATCATTCGGAGGCTTTGGTCCTTGCTTTTACCTAGGTAAAATGGAAGAAGGAGATTATTCATTCCCATTAAAATCTACCAAAGGAGATTTTGTATTAGATCCCGATGTTTTCGTCAGAGTTAAGTTTGACTAAGACACCTATCACAGAGCCCTTTCCTTATGGATTAGTTTGGCTATAACCAAAGCATTTTTACCGTCTCCATGAATACAAATGGTATCGGCTCTTACATGTATTACCCCATTTTCATAGGAAGTAACTTTGCCTTTTTTAAGCTCTCGAAACTGCTTTAAGGCCAACTCCGGAGTCTCTGTCATCGCAAACGCCAAAGATCTTTTCCTCAGACTTCCATCGTTTTCATATGTTCTATCTACAAAAGCCTCCTGCCATACTTTCAAACCACTTGCAATAGCTTTCTCACTCCCTTTTGATCCTGCCAAACTATAAAGAACAAGATTAGGGTCAATACCTTTCATCACATCACAAATAGCTTCACAAATAGCTGTTTCTGAAGCAGCCTCATTATATAAAGCTCCATGAGGTTTAATATGATGTAAAATACCTCCAGAAGCGTCCACAATTTCCTTTACAAACAAAATTTGCTCATGAAGAACTGTCTTTAACTCCTTTATGGTTAAAGATATTTTTAGCCTACCAAAATTCTCTTTATCTGGGTAACTCGGGTGAGCTCCCACTTTTAAACCCAAAGCCAAAGCTTCATGAATTGTATCTCTAATAAGGAATACATCTCCAGCATGAGCACCACAAGAAATGTTAACGGAAGTAATGTAGCGTAATAAGCTTTTGTCTCGGCCAGATAACCAAGTTTCAGAAATCTCGCCCATGTCGCAATTTATATCTATAAGCTTTGCCATGGATTAAAGTAAAAAACTTCGGAACAAATGCAGGGTCAAGAATATAACTTTACAGCAACTTTAAACTTTTTAATCTCTCTTTCCTGCTTTAGGAAAACACTTTCCGCCACTTCCATTGTAATTTCCCTGAAAGTAACATGCTGCCCAGTAGACAGTTGAGCCAATATGGGCAAATCCACCGAAATCACATTCGCAATCTTAGGATATCCTCCTGTCGTTTGATGGTCAGCCATAAGAACCACTAACTGCCCGTCAGGCAGCAACTGAATGGTTCCGAAAGCAACAGACGAAGATATTTGCTCTTTAGAATCGTGTAAATTCAAACAATCTCCCTCAAGTCTGTAGCCCATTCTATCTGCGTGCCCAGAAATAATAAAAGATTGATTAAAAACTATATCTCTGCTTGAATGATCTAAACAGGATAAATCCTTTCCCGCAATTACCCTGATCTCTTGAGAACTCTCAAATGGTGGTCTCAAATTAACATTAACCGTTTTAGGGGCCAAGTTTATCTTTTGACTGGCTTGATATAACAGTCCGTTCTTAAGATTAAGGCCTATAGAATCTCCTTTCTCTATTTTCTTACCTCCAAAACCGCCAAGTAAATTAGTGCTAGCCGAACCCAATACATTAGGAATATCGAAGCCACCCTTTACCGCTAAATATGCCCTCTCCCCACTTTGTTTTTTCCCGAAACAAAGCATGTCGCCAGGCTTTGCCATTTGAATTTTCCAACTCGAAATGCTAACGTTATTTAGTGATGCCGAGAAATTAGCACCGCCAATAGCGAAAATGGCATGTTCTTCAAAAGTAATGGTAGGTGTAGGATAATGAAACTCCAAAACCGCTTCCGCGTCTTCGTTTCCTAACAAAATGTTCAGTAACCGCATAGAAAGTGTGTCCATGGCTCCAGACGGATTAAGTCCTTTGTCTTTGAATCCACATCTTCCAATATCCTGAATACTTGTTAATACTCCAGATTTAAGAAAAATCAACTTAAAGCTTATTTAAAGTGTTCTGTAATAATAATTCACCCTTAGAGAGTTGAAGGTAGATGGATTATTGAAATTTTCAAACGAATTGGGCACAAATCTTAAATCAGGCCGGTACAAATTTGACTAAAGACCCTGGTTCCAAAAGGGTCAATTTTCTATTTTTTATATCAAACAAACTTTGCTCTGTATGCCCCAAAAGCTGCCATCCACCAGGGCTTGAGAAAGGATAAATACCTGTTTGACTACCTGCTATGCCTACACTCCCCTTGGGTACTCTTATTCGTGGCTTAGACTTTCTAGGCATAATTAGTCTTTCATCCAAGCCTCCCAAGTAAGGAAAACCTGGTAAAAAGCCCATCATATAAACCCGATAAACGGGTGCGGAATGAATATCTATTATCGCCTTTACACTTAATTTTTTAAATTCAGAAATCTCATGTAAATCTGCTCCATCATAAATGACAGGTATGCTAACAAGTGCTTTCTCAGAAGCCTCTCCAGTTAATACGTTGAAAGGAATCTCTGAAAGATAATTAGTCATAAATTGAGAAGCCGTATACCGTAATTTTACTGATTTACTAAGTACTAAAAGGTCATAAAACAGAGTAAAAGAAGCATAAGAAGGTACTACTTCTACCATTCCTGGAGGAGGATTTTTCTTAATCCATTCACAAGTACTTAAAACCAAATCATTTATTTCGGGGTCAATCTTTTGCTCAAAGTAAAGACTAATGGCTTTCTCGCTTAAAGGGTATATTTCAAATTTCATTCGATCTCATTTACCATGGTCTTAATGCACTTTGATAATCTTTTTAACAAAGCTTTGTTCTTCAATTTTGATTTGAAGATAAAACGTTTCATTCTGAACAGTAGAAACATCCAATTCAATCTCATTGATACCTCTCAAAACATCAATGGATTCATCTTTCAACAATTGTCCTCTACTACCAATCAAGCTCAGAACTCCTCGTCCCTGATACCTTGACTCAAAAGTTGCCTTCAATATGTCATTCACAGGGTTGGGGTAAACCATAAACTTCTGTTCTAAAGCTGTGCCTAAAGTAGACATGTCAAATTTGCACAAGAATACCTCATACCCTTTCAGTGTCACGGTGCCAGACCAATTTTCATAACCTACACCTATGGTCACCTCTTCATTTTCATTGCTTGCAAAAGGATTATGAGCAGCAATCAAAATCTCATTTCCTTTTACCACACCACGCCAAATAGGTTCTTTATTTTCATTATAATCTCTGGCAGAAGTCTCTAAAACGAGCCTATGTTCTCCTTCGAAAAAAGACGAAAATTCACTTAACCGAAACAGTCCCTTATTAAAATATTCATAAGTATTAAAATCAGATTCCGAACCTATCAAGGTTGGGTTTTCCCATAACCATAGGCCATCCGCACCTGAGAAGAAAGGAAAAATGGCTGTGGCTTCCGCCATCCAAGGCTTGATAAATTGATTAACCAAAGCAGCATTGGCACTATATCTTAACCAGACAAAAGGGACTACAGGTTTATCTGTCCACGCCTTATTGGCTTCTATTTGAAAAAGCAAATAGGATAAATATTCTCCAGCAAACGGATGGGGATAGTCGTAGTAATAATACGCCGAAGGCGACATGAAATCCATTTGCTCATAAAAAGCTCCTCCTACCCTACCAGAATTATCTTTACTAATAAAGTTGACGTCAGTCAACTTTGACTGCCAATCTGCCCACGACTTACCTTGAATATTACTAAAAGTGTTAAAAATAGGCGTATCTGCGTAACTGCTAATCTTGGTTTTAGCATTCTTACCATTCGCCAAAAAATCGCTAACAGACTTAGCATATAAATCTCTAATGCCCATTTTATACTGATTTAGAAAATCAGCATCAGAAAGTGCCTTGTATGATTGAGGTACTATCACATTATTTTTAAACTGAAGAATTTCGTGGTCAAACCTCCAAACACGTTCAATGTCAAACATAAAAATATCCGTGTCCACATAAGAAAAGTTTCCAAAAGTGGAGGCATACAAACGGAAATCATTATTCCATTTCGACTTATAATGCTCCAAATTATTTCCCCAAGGGCTCCTTTCCAATTCCCATGGCTGATTTTGATTAGGATAAGCCACTCCGTAATAAATCATAGCTCTATTTTCAAAGGGTACACTCGTAAGATATCTACCATCGGTAATATGTGTAAAACCATGAGTCAATGGCCCATTGGCATTTCCATTATGAATTTCACCACCATAAATCATGGTAAATGGCAAACTAAATTCAGTAAACTGAGACCAATTAATTTGCCCACTATTTGAAGGAGAAAACGAACTAAGGTTGCCACATTCTTGACCACTGGTTTGACCAAAAAACGTACAAAATAGGAATAGAAATGCAATAAAAGCTCTCAAATTTTAGCTAAATTTGTATGTTAAACGTGTTTTACAAAAGTACCCATATTTGATCTTATGAGAAAAGTTCTGCTTCTAATATTAGTCACTCTAGTTTTTGTCGCCTGCAAAGACAAAGACCCTTCGCCTAACAATAACGCTAAAGCATTAATTTCTCTAAATCAATGGCAATTAGTTAGATATACGGATACTTCCGGACAATTGATTCAAAATTCCGATTTAGATAATCAAGCTCTATTTTTATATGCCATGAACTTCGAATTTAGGGCTGGCGGGGAAGTGAGAGGAATAGATAAAGCCAGTAAGAATATTATAGAAAAAGGGGTATGGAATTTTGTCGATGAGGATACTTCCGTAGTCAATGTAAAATTGGCATCTTTAGATTATAATTTTCGAATCGTAGAAATAAAAACAGGCAAGCTGACACTTCAGGCCCCTACTGGAAATTTTCTTTCGGGAATTGGCGACGAGATCAATCTTGAATTTACTGCTGTTTCACTCTAAAACCACAAAGCATTGCAAAAAGAACACATCAGACTCATATTTGGACTTAAGCTTAAACAGTTAAGACAAGAAAAAGGATTATCGCTTCAAGACCTTTCTACTAAATCTGGCATATCTAGTTCCTATCTTAATGAGATAGAAAAGGGTAAAAAATACCCGAAAACAGATAAAATAAGTGCTCTGGCCGAAGCCTTACAGACCGAATATGATGAACTTGTTTCTTTAAAATTGGACAAAAAATTAGAACCAATTACCAAGCTTCTAAAATCCAACCTATTAACCGAGATTCCTTTCGATTTTTTTGGTGTAGATACGGCTCAAATTTTAGAGTTGTTTTCTGCAGCACCCACCAAATTGAGTGCTTTTATCAATGCTATCTTTGAGATTGGTAAGAACTATAATCTATCTGTTGAAAAATTCTATTTCGCAGCTTTAAGATCATATCAAGAACTGCATCAAAACTACTTCCCAGAATTAGAGCAAGAAGCTGAAAGGTTTATCAAGGAAAAAATCACTCATAGCCACGAACTTCTTGGCGAAAAGGAGTTAATAGAACTTCTTCAAAACCTTTATGGAATTTCTATAGAGTTTTTCGATGAAGAAGATCAGCCCTTAATAAGCAATATGCGTTCGATTTTCAGACCGGAAAGTAAAATTCTGATGATCAACAAACGCATCTCAAAGAACCAGAGAGCATTTACTATGGCCAAGGAATTAGGCTTTCAGTTCATGGAACTTAAGGAAAGGCCTTTCACAAGCTCTTCTATTGATGTCAAATCCTTTGATGAGGTCTTGAATAACTATAAGGCATCTTATTTTGCAGGAGCCATTCTTATTCGAGAATCTCTGATTATAGAATCTGTAAAAAACTGGTTCGATTCCGAAACTTGGAATCCGGACGCTTTGATAGAAATGTCTGAAAGGTTTTCTGCTACTCCAGAAACTTTATTTTACAGAATTGGAAATGTACTTCCTAAGTATTTTGGCATTGACAAATTCCTTTTCATGCGTTTTGACGCCCTTCCCGGGAGTCAGAAGTATTTCCTAACAAAAGAATTACACCTGTCCAAAAGACTGGGACCACAAGAAAACAAGGAAGAGCATTATTGCCGTAGATGGGTATCTATCAGCATTTTGGATCACTTATCAAGTAAACAAGAGGCTGGAAAATATGAGAAACCCATTGTGGATGCTCAGAAATCTTTCCTTAGTAACAGAAAAGAAGACTTCTTTGTCTTTTCAATGGCCAGACCTTTAAATATTTTAAAGCAATTAAATATTTCAGTCAGCCTGGGTTTTGAGGTAGATGAAAATCTAAAATCAAAAGTTAAATTCTTGGCAGATAAAAGTATTAGCCGCCAAGAAGTTAACCAAACTTGCGAACGCTGCGATATTTTCGATTGTAAAGAACGTGTATCCGCTCCTACTTTATTACAGAAAGAACGTCAAGAAGCAGAAATAAGAAAAGTACTGGAGACGCTAAATTAAGCCGCTTCAGCCACAACTTCTTTTACCTCTGGAACCATGTTGGTTAATAACCTTTCAATACCGTCTTTCAAAGTGACCGTAGCCGAAGGACAGCCACTGCATGAGCCTTGAAGTACCACCGTTACCACGCCAGTTTCTTCATTAAAGTCTGCAAAGTTTATTGCTCCACCATCTGATTCTACCGCTGGTCTAACGTACTGATCTAATGCCGCTTTAATTTTACCTACAGCCTCAGAGTCGTTAGCATCTACAATAAGCGTATTATTATCTATGGTAGCCTGAGCAAAAACGGGATTCTCATCATCAAAATAAATTTTCAAAAACTTCTTAAAGTCTCCCAAAACTTCTTCCCACTGGCTTTCGTCATCTTTAGTGATTGTAATAAAATTAGAAGCCAAAAACACACGCTGAACAAAAGGAAACTGAAAACAATCTGCAGCGAGTGGCGATGCCTTTTCTTTATCTAAAGCTGCCTTCATGTCAGGATAGTCAAAGGAAAGTCCTTCTGGCACTAATTCATAGTTCAGAACAAACTTCATGGAATTGGGATTGGGACTCAATTCCGTATAGATCATTGTATTTCTTTTCAGCATGTATATTTAAATTTCTCTTACTTCTAAACATCATTCTTGTGAAATTAGTTTAGAGAAAGAACATAATGTATTTATTGAATTAGTAACACAAAAAGCCGAACCCATTTCTGAGTTCGGCTAACTTGCTTAAGAACTATTCTTACGCTTGAGCTGCTTCTGCAGGTAAAACGTGAACAAAAGACTTACCGCCGCGACCTTTCTTAAAAGTCACAACACCGTCTTTTAATGCAAACAAAGTATGATCACGACCAAGACCTACATTTACACCTGGATTATGAGGAGTACCACGCTGACGAACAATAATGTTACCAGCGATAGCCGCCTGACCACCAAATAATTTTACTCCTAATCGCTTACTTTCCGACTCACGACCATTTCGAGAACTACCTACACCTTTCTTATGTGCCATTATCCTAGATATTTTATTGATTTGACTTCAAATGAAGACCAAAACCATTGAATTAATTTTTAATTAAGCTACGATGTCACTGATCATTAATTTCGTCAAATACTGACGATGACCATTGCTTTTTTGGTAACCTTTTCTACGTTTTTTCTTAAAAACTATCACTTTGTCACCTTTAAGGTGCTCTAAAATGGTACCTTTTACTTGTGCACCTTCTACAGTAGGAGCTCCTATTGTAACGGTTCCATTATTATCTACAAGGAGTACCTTGTCAAATACAAGCTCAGCGTTCGAATCACCTTCTAATCTATGAGTGAAGATGTATCGACCCTTTTCAACTTTAAATTGCTGGCCTGCGATCTCTACGATTGCGTACATTATTAATTAATTTATGTTATAAATTGGCCTGCAAAGGTACGACAAGTATTTTGAAATTACAAAGCCTCTTAAAACTTAGATATTAAAAGAAAAACACTATTAAATTCTTACACTTATATCTTGCTGCAAAAGCCCTCTCACTATTAAATATTGGGCAACGCCATATGTACTCATCACCCAAAACGAAGTCCATAGCACCGGCTGAACAAACTCATTTACCGCTATAAAAGCATCTGAGATTACAAATAAAACAGCTCCTACCAATACATTTTCAAAACTTTGGACATTCACCGTTCTGCAAGACGCCAAATAAGCCATGGTACTAATGACTAACATGTAAACATATACAGGTACCGTCATTTCTTCCGAAAGGTTATTCCATAGTACGCCAAAACAAAACAGTCCAACAAAGCCTAAAAATGGCAGTACTTTTAAAAAAGACAGTTCAACCTTTTTTCTATAAACGAAAATATAGGTCAAATGAGCAAAAAGAAAAGAACCGAGACCAAAGACAAAGAAAGATTCCCTTTCAAACATTAAGAACATATCTCCAGCCCAAGAAAACACCAATGCTAATATCAATGCCCACTTAAAGGCTAAATCCCGCCCGTTTAACCAAACCAGACCTATTAAAACGGGCATAAGCAGCGGTTTAGTCACTAAACCCATTTCGGCAATCCCGAAAACTCCCCCAATAATATTAAGGACTAGCAAAAAGAAATAAAGAATGGTTATTTTCATGGCATCTTTCTATAATAAAATGTCAGCCACTTCTTTCCAATTATGAACACGCTGATGTCCTTGGGTTTTATTATTATGAATAGCGTCAAAAAGAATGGTTTCTCCATCGAAAACACTTAAATTCTTCAGATGGTCATCAATTAAGATATCTCCTTTTAAAATACTCTTATCTCCACATAGAATCATGTTTTTCCAATGAATGAAAGGAAAGTGTTCCTCCAGCCATTCGTGTTTTTCTTTTAAAGAATTTGGAAACTCCATGGCCGCAGAAGCGATATAAACATTATATTTTTCATGGAGCTCACGTACCACTTCAATAGCATCATCTTTAACAGCCAAGTTTCTAAAAAAGCCCGGCTTGTGCAGTTGCTCTCTAATGGTAGGGTAATTTAAGCCTATTTCTTCTTCCCAAAGATCATTTTTTGATAGGCTTACTTTGGTATGATTCGTTTTAAAATGAGCGTTGTATAAATCTAAGATGCCTTGACCGGCATCAGCCATGACATCATCCATATCTAAAAAAAGTATCTTCTTTTCGGGCATATAGTTTTTTCTTCAAAGATAAGAATTTTGAAATCCCATGCCCCAGTTCCGTTTAAAGATATGATTAAGCTTTGTTTTGATTAAAATGCATACCCGAATTTGAAATATGGATTAATCATGACGTTGCCTATACTTATATTTCCTGCAGTATTATCTTGGAATTTGGTACCCACATCAATAAAATGCTTAGAACCTACCTTTTTCTGAAAACCAACTAAAGGCCCCCAAGCTGCAATCTGCTTTGTATTGCCAACCCAATTGACAAATTTTTCACTATTAAATCTACTATCAAGAAGTCCTCTTTTAACATAAGCTCCGAGATAAAGCCCATGCAAACCTTCCTGTGCTTTACCTGCCAATACTTGCTTTTTCTGAAGTGGATAATAACGTAACTCAGCGGTGGCTACCACTGTCAAATTCTCTCTAGAAACCTTTTTGTCCTCATATTTTGGAATCGTATAATTTTGCCCCCCTTCTCTTTCTACTTCAATTTGCCCCACCTGATTGTATGTGACATAACGCTGTGCTCCAATGTCCATACCTAATGAAATAGAAACAGGAAGGCTTCCCAGCTTCTGTTCGTATGCTATTTCGGTCTGGATATTCTGCTTAAATTGGTCTACATAAAACATCCCCGAAAAATCTACCTTAAAAAGGTGGCTTATTTTCTCATTGCAATTCAGGAAAGAACAGAACTCTTTAACCGCCTGTTCTCTCGGAAAATCTAAACCAAGACTGATACTGGAATAACTACTTAAATATGGAATATACTTTTTAGCCTTTTCAGTATAATTCAGAAGCCCTTGCTCATCTAAAAAAGAATCTTTCGCCCGTTTTACGCCAAGCTTTATTCCCATATCCATAAAGCTGCCAAATTGCTGACCAAACCTCAAATCAGTAACACTTCTTCCTGCCGAGTAAATATTCTGCTCATGACTAAAGTTAAAGCCTCCCAAAAATTGATTCCCATAAATGGACTCAAAATTAGAAAAGTTAAAAGTTTTAGATAGTGAAACATACTTACCTGATAAGTTTGTGTTAGCCACTTTCTTTTTGAGATATTTCCTGTATTCTAAATTTGCTATCAAATAACTCGGCATAAAATCCGCAGACCTGGTCTTTTGATAAAAATCCAACTTAACTGAATTTTGAGAAAATAGCTTAAACTCACCAGAAACCATCCAAGTTTTCTGTGTAGAAAAAATGAAATTATCAAAACTCTTTAGTCCTCCCTTAAGTCTTATTTTCACCTCTTTATCATAGCCAAAAGCATCTTCAAAAGCGTCTACAAGTTTTACTTGCTCAAAAGCATTAACCTTACTTGAACTATACTGTATATAGGTACTATCTTGAGCATAAAGCCCCTGAACCCCAATAAAAAATAGAAGTAATAACTTTTTCATTTATTTAATTTTCAAGTTGCCCGAATTCGTTTCAATTTCTAACAGGGTAGAAGACTTTTCATTATAAGCTTCAAGTCCTTTTAAAGCTTCTGGTATTTGAAGTGAGGTACCCTTTAAATCTAGTTTGTACCCAGCACGCGTCCAGTCTGGACTTGACAGTTCTATGAGAGCCTTTTTGCTAGAAATTACAATCTCCTGCCCTTCTGACAAATAACTATAAACCAGACTGCCATACGTGATATCTGCTTTAAAATCAGACTTATGAGAAGTTACCAAATTAGTACTATGGTCTGTAATAAGGTTTAGTGCCTTTATGCCCTGCCCTATGGTATTTTCACCAAAATAAGACTTCACTTTAGCGGCTCCTTCGCAGTCTGAAATTTCTGTTTGACAAAACTTCAAGTCTAAATCAAGACTAGCTTTAAGTCCTTTCAATGCCACTTCTCCAAAGCTATTACTAAGCTTTACTTCTAAGTTTCTCGGAACATAAATAATGTACTCGGCATCATAATTTGATTGTGGCTTGGCCTGTCCTTTTTTCAAAACCAGGTAGTTTCTTAAAAAGTAAGTTTTGCCCATTTTTTGATTTAAAAACTCCATATAAGCGAGTTCCTTTTCGGCTACTTCTTTATTAGGATGTTTGGTAGAGATATTGACTTTAAAACTTATGGTGGCTTTATCCCATCCTATTACTTTTACATCTGCCCGTTCTGCTGTGATTTGAATTTGTGTGAGTCCTTTAGCACTTAATTGTTTTTGTATGGATTTAGTAACGATTTGTAGTTTCACCTGACCAATGGAAACCCGTGGAAACCAAAGTAAGATTCCCAGAAATAAGATTAGCTTTTTCATATTATATGAGTTTTGCCAATTGATTTATAAGTTGTGTTTTTTCTCTTTCTATGGCCTCCAGTTGCTGTAATAAGCCTTCATCTATATTATAATCACCCATTACTTCCCTCAAATCACGCTCTGCCATTTTAAGGTATTCATATTCTGCTTTTAAGTTTTCAAACTCATGGTCATCACACGCTACCGTTTGAATTTCACAAAAAGCTAGAATCTCCTTGTATGCTTTTTCGGAACTTAGATTTTCAGGTAAAATCTTTATTTCTTCTATACTTTTTTGAGCATAAACCAAGTCTTCTTTGGATTGGAAATAAAAGACAGAAAAGCTAAAAATGACTAGTACACAGGCGGCTGCCGACCACCATTTAATTCGGTTATTTCTATCTAAAGACTTTTCTAGTTTAAGCCAAGAATCCACTTTAGGCTCATGAATGGGCAAGTCTTCCAGGTTCTGTTTTAAAACAGATTGGTCTAGCTCCTTTTCCATCTTTGACCAGAGGTCATTCTGAGGAACAAACTCTTGGAGATTTTTCAGCTGTTGCGATATGTCTTTTTTATCCTTGTGTTCCATCTAACTTTAAAACCAATTCTTTCAATTTCTTTTTCCCGTGATAAAGCTGAGACTTAGAAGTACCTACCGCTATACCCAGCATTTCACTAATTTCATGGTGTTTATAACCTTCTATTTCATAAAGCACTATCACCGTTCTAAAACCTTCTGGCAGCATCAGCAAAGCTTTTTGAAGCAGCTCTCCGTCATATTGTTTATCCCAAACAATTTCTCTTTCCGTTGCCTTAGAATCCAGATGGTCAAAAATCACACGATTACGGTATTTCCCAATTGCCTTTCTACTAACAATCACCTTAATCCAAGCTCCAAGTGTACTTTTCATCTGGAAGTTTTTAATGCCAGAGAAAACCTCTAAAAAAGCCTCTTGAAGCACGTCTTCTGCCTCCGAAAAATCACCGCATAACCTGTAAGCAAGCGTGAACATGGCCGTCTTATACTTTTCATAAAGTAACTTCTGGCATTCGCGATTTTTAGAAATACAGCCTTTTACAAGTTCGGCTTCGGTCATTCAGCGTGGTGTTTGTATTAAAGTGCAGAAAACAGGAAGAATGGTTGTATGGGTCTATAAATATCTGATTAAAATTAGATTTAGCAAACACAGAACAGCTCCTAATCCACCAGAAAGGTTGATTAAGAGATAAATAATGTTTCTATTAACGAAAGAGAAAGTTTCAAAACCGATTGGTTTTGAGAGAATATTATTTGGATTATTTCACCCAGTAAAGGTCAATACCTCCACCGAAGAAGATATTATTTGCAAGCTCATTATCATTAAAAACCCCAAGGTGAGCATCTAAAAGCATGCCTCCCATGAGCATTTTTTGAGCACCAAGGCCTAATCCCATATTAAAAGACGAGAATTTATCATACTCCCAAAACTGCCTTTTAACCTCCTCCGTACCCGTCATGACTTGGGCTGATGCTTTTAAATATAAGCCTTCTAATGTAGAGCCACCTTGCTCTATTCCTTTATGACCTACATAATATCGGAGTTCGGGAGAGAAGAAAAATGAAATATATTGACGTAAATAAGACTCCGTTGAAGCCTGTGAATCGGTAACATCTAAAAATTTAGCTCTGTAATTAAATGCTTCGGCTGTCAGGTTTATCGAAAGCCCTGATTTCCCGAAACCGTATTCATAGCCCATTTTTGGATGAAAGAAGAACCCTTTTTTTGAGACGCTTAAAACGTCATTGATACCAAACTTTAATAAATATGAATTATCTACCTTGTGGTTCAAATTCGCTTTCCAAAGCTGATTAAACTCCTTATTTCCTATAGGCAAGGCTAGATGGCTGTAAGTCTTAAGAATAACAGAATTAACGACACCCTGATTTTTCTTTTGAAGGCTCTCAATCCCCCCGAAAATGCCAAAATCTATAAAACCTTGATACTGCCTTCCGAACTTTAGGCCTAAGGCATAGTTGGTTTCATAAGGGCGATTAGCGTCTGGAGAAGTTGGAAACGAAAAAGGCAGCTCATTCAAACTACCATCCATTACCGTATAAGAAAAGAATGGAGCTAAATAAGTACTACTAAAAGACGACCCAGTTTTGAGTTTATAAAGCGGGTCAAAGAAATATCTCAGCTCTGCCACGGCTTTGAGGTCGTTGGAATAGGCTGTCCAGCTTTCTTGACTTTCTATACCTGCATTAAAGCTCCAGTGGTCAGTAAAGCCAAATTCCAAATGACCATTTACATGAAAGACATTGAAGCTAGTAGCAGACGATTTGGCACTTAAAAACCCACCAAGTTTAATAATCGCACTCAGCTTAGAACTTGAACGCTGAATAATTCTTGGTTCAGCATCTGATAAGGAATCTAGGGGAGAAGCCCAAGCATTAAGATATAAAATGGAAAGACAAAACAGGCATATAGTTTTCATAAATTATTAAGGCTGATAGCCCAAAACTATTTTTTTGGACCGAATAAATTCATCCTGATTCACAATTACGAAGTAATTCCCATCCTTTAGACCTGTCAAATCAAAGTCATGAAAACCTTTGTTATGCACTGCTTCCTGAAGAATTTTTCCGGGCAAATCCTGTAGCTGAAAGTGCGTTTCTATATCTTTTGGCACTTTTACATATACCTTCAGATCTTCTTCATTTAAATAAATTACGATATCGTCTTTTCTCATTATTTGCCCTTTCTTGCGGCAAAGATTGGTCTTAAAGGAACAATTTACAAGTAAAGCTTAATCGGAAATTGCCCTTAAAGCTAAAGAGCCACAAATTTTTGTAGTTTTTTATAAACCAAATGAATTGGTAAGCCCATTACCGTATAAAAAGAACCCTGAAGACTTTTGACTCCAATCATCCCAATGAAATCTTGAATTCCATATGCCCCAGCTTTGTCAAATGGCCTACAGGTTTTAATATAATACGCTATCTCTGCGTTGGATAATTCTTCAAAATCAACCAGACAAGAATCATAAAAACGCTCTATAACACCATCCGTTTTGAAGGCAACTCCCGTAATGACCTCATGTTTTTTCCCACTTAAAGTTTTTAACATTATGGTAGCTTCTTGCTCATTGGCTGGTTTATTGAGAATTTGCCCTTCTAATACCACCACCGTATCTGCACATAGAACTATCCTATTAGCATATTCCTGACCAAACTCCTTTAGTTTTTGCTCCGCTAAAAACACAGGGACCTCCTCGGGGCTTTGGTTCGGGTCAAAGTCCTCCGAAGTAGGTTTAGTTTCCACCTCAAACTCAAATCCAGCATTCTCTAGAATTTCACGTCTTCTGGGAGAACCAGAACCAAGTACAAAGGGTTTAGATAATTTAATCATAAATAGAACTAAAGAAAGAAGTTTTAACGTTTCTAAGTTGAACAACGCCAGTAATTTTACTATATGTAATGCGTAGTTTTGCAAAGTTATGACATTAGAAAAAGATATAAAGCAAACCAGAGCATTTAAGAGTCCGGTAGAAAAAACTATGGTAAACGTGATGTTTACTAATAATAAAATTTGCGATTCACAGTTTAAAAGCTTGAAGAAGTTTGATATAACTTCTCAACAATATAATGTATTAAGAATACTCAAAGGGCATTTCCCAGAACCTATCACTATTAATGGCATCATTGAAAGGATGTTGGACAAGATGTCTAACGCCTCCAGATTAGTAGATAAGCTGCTTCAAAAGGGATATGTCAAAAGAACTTTTAGAGAGGATGATAGAAGAGCCTGCGATGTGCTCATCACAAAAGAAGGTCTTGATTTTTTAGACAAAGTTATGGCTAACATTGGCGTAGAAAACTTGTTCGAAAATATTATTACAACAGAAGAACTAGAAACTTTAAATGCTTTGTTAGACAAATTCAGAGCCGCTTACGAAAAATGAAAAAACTACCATTAGCATTTCTTCTATATCTCTCCATATTCTGCTTCAGTTCTTGTCAATCGGATGATGTTCCGGTACAAGAAAATAAATTCTTGGTCAATACAGCGTTGGTTGGCACCCTAAATAAAGAAGAATTTAAAGAAAAGATAGCTCCAATATTGGGGGCACAAGGTAGCCAAGCCTTGTTTTTTGTTCAATACGGCATTCAGCAATATAGAATAACCTACCAGACTAAAGATGTAAATGGAAACGCTATTACAGCTTCTGGTGCAGTATTAATACCCGCAGAGGCGGCAGGTAGCTTAGCTATGGGTAGCTTACATCACGGCACCCTATTTAATGAAGAAGACGCCCCCTCCTATTTTAAGTTTGAAACGGAAACTACTTTGGCTTCATTTATGGCCTCAACTGGAATTATAATTGGCATGCCAGATTATGTAGGTTATGGCGAATCCAAAAACCTTTCTCACCCCTACGAGCATTATCGCGGTTTAGGAGAACCTGGGGCAGATTTTATCAGAGCTATGGCAGAAATGGTCAAAGCAGAAGGGCTAGATTGGAACGGCGTATTGATGTTAGGTGGTTATTCAGAAGGTGGCTATGCCGCCATGTCCACGCACAAGTGGATTGAAGATAATCTTTCAAACGAATTAAAGGTTAAACTTTCTGTCTGTGGGGCAGGTGCTTATAATAAAACAGCTTCATTTAATAGGCTAGTCAATCAAACCGGCAGTTCGGCTCTTTCCAACAACAGGTCTTACGTTTGGGTACTTCAGACTTATAATGAGATTTATGGTTTAAATAAACCCATGTCTTATTTTTTCAAAGAACCTTATGCCAATAATATCATAAATCAGGGCTTAAATGTGGAAATCAATGTGAGCTTAAACGAAATCCTCACAGATCAGTTTAAGTCAGACTTTAATGCCGGAACCTATCCAGAATTAACGAAGGCCATTGCAGATAACGACATCTACGATTGGAAACCGAAAGGAGTTGTTAAGCTTTACCATGGTACCAGTGACGATTACGTGCCTTTTATTAATTCTGAGACTGCTTTAGCAGCTATGCAAAAAAATGGTGCTGCAGATGTGACACTAACCAGAGTAGAAGGTGGAACGCATGGCTCGACTATCAGCGAATATTTCTTTGGGGTTTTACAGTTATTCTCCACTTATAAATCTCCTTCTTTCCAATAGATTTAATGGGCATGTTAAGTTGCCTTGAAGATAGATAATCTTATGATCTCTTTATTAATAAATTAGAGTGGCTATTTTTGTTGAAAAAATAGAATATCATATATGTCTTCATTACAGAAAGGATTTGTACACACTGTTTATTTTTGGTTAAAAGAAAAAGACAACGCTGAGCATCACGCAGCTCTTCACGCTGGTCTAATGAAGCTAGCCGAAAATGAAAGAATTTCTGCGGCTTTTGTAGGAACACCAGCAGATACTAGCAGACCGGTTATTGATTCAACTTATGACTTCTCCATTACTTTTATCTTTAAGAATAAGGAAGACCATGACGTTTATCAAGTTCACCCCAAGCACATGGAGTTTATCGAAAACTGCTCTCAGTTGTGGGATAAAGTTCAAGTTTATGATGCGATAAGTTAATTATTGCATGGGGCTTTGCCCACTTAATAATCCTAATATAAATGAAAAATACGTTACTTTCCTTTTTAATAATTCCAATACTTTCTCTAAACACTTTTGGCCAAAACATAACCTTTGATGCTAAAGGGCTTGTTTTTCTTTCAGATGCAGACATGTCTGCTTTTTCACTCATTGATGGTCAATTAAGGAAAACTACAGAGGGCATAGATCAGCTTTCTAGTCTAACGTTTCCGCTATCTTATGCAAACCCTGTTCAGATAAAAAGCGATAAGGCATCTAATTCAGTATTGAATAGTAAGCGAAACATTTCCATTTCTTCCAATCAGAAACTCGCCTACGTTTTAGAGACAAAAGGCGAAACTTCTACCTCACAAACAGCCTTCAAAAACATGGAGGATGATTTTCCTATGGGGAAATATGTAACCGTAGTAAATATCGCCAATCTTAATCAACCAGAATCTCAGTATAGATTTCCGGTAGGTGAAAATCCGAGTTCATTAGCCTTAGATCCCAAAAACGGCTATTTGGCGGTTACTTGTGATCAATACGGTAAAGAGATTCAAGTTTTTGAATTAGACAATTCTGGCAAGCCACAAAGAATCATCAAAAAACCAAATAATTTCAACCCCGGAAGGATTGTTGACATTGTATGGCACCCTAGTGGAGATTATCTGGCATATATAAATGAAGATGAAGCTCAAGCAGGTCTTATACGGGTATTAAGAGATGGACCTACCCAGCAGATTATAAGATTGGAATCTTTGGGAGAACCAGTAACCATTGGCGGTAAGCCTACCATGGGGAAATTTACACCTGACGGCAAATATTTCTTAATCTTAGATAAAAGGAAAGAACTTACAGATCAGAACTCTAGAGAAAAAGGAGAGCTATTTGTTGTTAAATTTAATATTGAAACAGCCTCTCATTTCTTATTAGCGAAAGCCTCTGTTGGAGAAAACCCACTGGGCTTTGAAATACACCCAGAAGGAAACTACATACTTGTCAATAACCTTAAACGCTCATTTTATCCTCCAGAAAAATTTGCAGATTCAGGGGAGTCTTCCTTGTCTGTATTACATCTAGACCACGATGGCTCAATCTCTAACAAAGAAGAGTTTCCTATTTCTGGCATTCTTCCTGCATCGGTGGTCTTTGATAAAACTGGAAGAAATATTGCATTCTCTGTTTATCAATACCTTACATTCGGATTTTCTTTTGGTGGCATAGAATTTTTGAAATTCAACCCACAGGCAAAAAAAATGATTGAGTATCAAAAAGGTAAAATTTATGTCCCTAGAGGTATCAATAGTCTAAGGGTTATAAAGGAATACTAATATTTACTAAAAAAATTACAAAAAGAGCTAAAGGTTTGCCTTCCTAGGTTAAATTTGACCCTTAATTAATAATTTTTTTTAGGAATATGGCATCAGATCCGCTCTTTCTCTCCCCTCAATCCTTGGTTGATAGTAAAAAGAGAAGAAGTTATACAAAAATTCTTTCGTCGCTCTATAAAAATAGTAGTACCTCCATTGCTAATTTAGGTAAAGAGCTCCATACCAGTGTGCCTTCCATCACATCTATGCTGGCAGATTTAATAGAAAACAACTGGGTGAAAGAAACAGGATCTGCAAAAACAAAATCTGGAAGAAGGCCAGTTTTTTACAACCTGAACCCCTCTAAAAAGAAAATTCTGGTTATAGATGCCAACCTTTATCAAACCAGCTTCGTGTTCTTAAATCTCAGAAATGAGATCATCACGAAAACAACCTTAAAAATTAACATTTCTTCTCCCAAATACTTAACGGAAGTATGCAAAGAGTTGGACAATCTGTTCAATATAAATACAGATACTTGGGCCGTGGGTATCTCTGCTCCTGGTCTCATAGAATCTAAGAAAGGTTTAAACTTTACTTATGAAAATTTAAACCAAAATGGCCAGTCCTTCGCTGAAGTACTAAACGCTAAATATAACATCCCTGTCTTCAGCATTAACGATACTAGAGCTTCTTTGCTTGGCGAGCACCATTTTGGTCTAGCCAAAGATAAGCTTAACGCTGTCCTGGTAAATTTAGATTGGGGCGTAGGTTTAGGTATTTTACATAACGGTGTTATCGTTAAAGGAACAGATGGTTTTGCGGGAGAAATAGGACATATTCAAGTCAACCCAAACGGCGAGCTATGCCACTGCGGTAAGGTAGGCTGCCTTGAAACTGTTGCCTCTGCTTCGGCCTTAATTCGTACCGCTCAGCAAGGCATAAAAGACGGTAAAGCCACTGCTCTTCTTAAGCTAAAAAAGGAAATTGAACTTAAAGATATTATTAATGCTGCCAATAAAGGAGACGAATTCAGCATTGATATCATTTATGATATAGGCAGAGAACTAGGCAAAGGGCTTTCCACTGCCGTTCACCTTTTTAACCCAGAGATCATCATTGTGGATGGTATTTTAAAAACTGCCGGAGACCTTATAGTGTCTACCCTTCAGCAATCTATACAGAAGTACTGCCTGGCTCCTTTCAAGCAAAATTTGATAGTGCAAGTCTCTCCACTTAGTGAAGAAGCGAAACTTTTCGGAACCAAATCATTTGTTTTTCAAAGGATGATGGAATTTTATGCCAGCTAAGCCTGCTATCACCACAGAATTAATTAAATTTGCGAAACTTTTTAGTTCCGAATGCAATCATTAACTACGCGGCATTTATTAGGAATCAAGCATCTCCAGACCTCCGATATTGGACTCATTCTGGAAACAGCTAAGGAATTTAAAGAGGTCATAAACAGACCAATTAAAAAGGTTCCTTCACTCCGAGATATTACCATTGCCAATGTCTTCTTTGAAAACTCAACCCGAACAAGACTCTCTTTTGAGCTTGCCGAAAAGCGACTTTCTGCGGATGTCATAAACTTCTCATCCGCCTCTAGCTCTGTTAAAAAAGGGGAAACGCTCCTAGATACGGTGAATAACATCTTATCTATGAAAGTGGATATGATAGTGATGAGACACAGTAGCCCCGGTGCCCCAGATTTTCTAGCCAAAAAGATAAAAGCCAATATTGTAAACGCAGGAGACGGTACCCACGAGCATCCTACACAAGCTTTATTAGACGCCTATTCTATGCAAGAGAAAGTAGGAGATTTAGCGGGCAAAAAAGTAGCTATCATTGGAGACGTGCTTCATTCTAGAGTAGCCCTCTCAAATATTTTTTGCCTACAAAAACTTGGAGCAGAGGTAAGAGTATGCGGGCCAAGTACACTGATCCCAAAACACCTTCCTAGCCTAGGCATAACAGTCATGCATGATGTAAACGAAGCCTTGGCTTGGTGCGACATCGCCAATGTACTTAGGATTCAATTGGAGCGTCAGCAAATTAAATACTTCCCATCTTTAAGGGAATATTCTTTATACTTCGGTATCAATAAAGCCATGCTAGACAGGCTAGATAAAAAGATAGTGCTCATGCATCCTGGCCCCATCAATAGAGGCGTGGAATTGAGCTCAGATGCTGCGGATTCTGAACATTCCATTATACTTAATCAGGTGGAAAACGGTGTGGCAGTTAGAATGGCGGTTTTGTACCTTTTAGCCCAAAAAAACTAAATGGATTTTTCATCGTTTGAAAATATTGCCACAGCTATAAGCACCAATTTTGGTTCGGAGGCTATTCTGGATACCAATGCCACAGCCATTCAACCCTATGTCATTATTGACAAAGATAATCTTCCTAAAATCTGTGCGTTCTTACATACAGACCCACGATTTTACTTCGATTTTTTAAATTGCATTACCGCTATTGACAATGGCCCTGAAGCAAACTCCATGGAACTTTGGTATCACCTAACTTCTATTCCATTTGAAAAATCATTTATTATTAAATTGATTATCAATAGAAATCCAGAAGAAAACGAAACACTGCCAAGTGTACCAACCCTTACAGGAGTTTGGAAAACGGCCGACTGGCACGAACGTGAGGCTTTTGACCTTCTTGGTATTAACTTCTTAGAGCACCCAGACTTAAGAAGAATACTATTGCCTGCCGATTGGGTTGGTTATCCGTTAAGAAAAGATTACCAAGAAATGGAAGAATACCACGGCATAAAAGTTAAATACTAGTTATTATGTCGCTCATTGGTCTTATTTCTGACACACATGGTTATTTAGACCCAGAAATTTCAAATCACTTTTCAGACTGCGACCAAATCTGGCACTTGGGAGATATAGGAACAGAAGAAGTGCTTTTCGCACTAGAGGCCATTAAACCCGTGATTGCCGTATTTGGTAACATTGACACCAAAGAATTAACGTGGAAATTAAAAGAAAATGAAGTAATAGAATTGGAAGGACTTCGTTTTTTATTAAGACATATCGCAGGAAAACCCCCGACCTATAATAAGGCCACTAAAGAAATCCTAAAGACCGAAGCCATAGATGTTCTGATATGTGGGCACTCTCATCAAAAAGCCATCATAAAAGATAGGGATAACGGGATAGTTTTTATAAACCCAGGAGCCGCAGGGAAACAAGGGTTTCACAAAGAACGATATGCCCTTAAAATGACAGTAGGGAATAAAAAAATCACTAATTTAGAAGTGATAAACCTAGGAAAAAGATAAAGCTATAGATGGCATTGAAAAGAACACAAAAACGGGCATTTTTAACACAAAAGGGATTTCTACATCAAATTTTCTTAGGGCTTTCTCTCCTATCATTGGCATTTAATACCTCGGCACAATTGGTCACGGAAAAGAGGGTGGACATTGAACTTAATAGCTCCCAGAATGATGAATTTAATGTTATCTCTTTCAAAGAGAAAGGCGTTATACTTTTAGATAGCAAAGCCAATAATTTTGGACGAGATATTCAAATCAATTTCATAAAATACGACACCACGCTTAATCACGTGTGGTCTAATACCTATCAACCGGGATTTCTCTACAAGCTGGTTAAGTATTACGAAAGTAAAGACTTCTTATACTGCCTTTTTAGAGAAGAGGAAAAACAGGGTATTTTCATCTTAAGACTAGACATTATTACAGGTGACTATGTAGTTTCTGAAACCAGCCTGTTGACACGAATGGATATTGATCTTTTTTCCGTATTAAAAAGTAAGGCATTGATTGGAGGAAGGTATAATGACAGACCCGTAGTAGAAATGGTAAATCTCTTTGCCAACACCTCCAAAGTCTTACCAGAAATACACTCCAACAACGTAAAAATCAACAATATAGAGGTAAACTCAGACGAAGGGTTGGTTTATGTTTTATTGAAAAACTCCAAGAACTGTAAGCTTTTCCTAAAAGTATATGACTACGACGGCAAAATAATTGGTGAGAAAATACTGGGCGAAAAGAACAAACTACCCTTAAACGGTCGATTGATCCAAATCCCTAACGGGGATTATGTTTTAGCCGGAAATTATGCCGACAACTGTTCCGATTATTCGGTTGGTTTTTATACGCATTCCTTAAGTAAAAATGAAGAAACCAAATATTATGACTTTGTGGATTTGGAAAATTTCTTAAGTTATATGCCTGAAAAAAGACAAAACAGGGTAGCCTCAAAAATAAGAAAGAAGAACTTAAAAGGGAAAGATTTTAAATTAAGACAAAGACTCATTATCCAAGACCCTACAGAAAACCCAGATGGTATGACCATCATGGCAGAAGTTTTTTATCCCGAGTATAAAAACTATGTTTCTAATTTAAATTCCCTCGGCAGAAATTATAGATGGGGAGATAACAATTATTACACTTACAATAACTTCAGATATACGCATGCACTCATTCTGAATTTTGACAAGAATGGTAAATTGCTTTGGGATAATAGTATAAGCCTTAAGGATTTGGAAAGTAGAACGCTAGACCACAAAGTTCAGTTTTCAGTAGTTGGAGATAAATATATTTTAGCCTATCCCGATGAAGGAATAATCAAAACTTCCATTTTAGATAAAAATGCACAAACCATAGAAGAACTGCCATTAGTGCTAAAAAGTGAGGACAAAAAAGTGCTTGAAACCTCGCAAAGTGAGCTTTCTGCCTGGTATGGCCAAGCTTTTTTGGCTTATGGAATTCAAACATTGAAACAAAATAGTGCCGTCTACTCTAAACAAGTTTTCTATCTAAGTAAGCTTACTTACCAATAGTGAGGTTACCTAAAACCAATGTGAGTTCGACATAATTACGAGGGGCTTTTAATGGTTGAAATTCAATAAACGCAAAGGGCGAGACTATAAAGAGTTCTCTTTATGAGCATTATCATAAAGGAATATGTTGACCCATATAATAATCTAGCTCAAGCTAGATTTTATTTGCTTTATATGAAGCATCTTCTTTTCCTATTCTTTATTGTCCATTTCATGGCCCTCGGGCAAGATGAATTATCACAACTCGCCCTTGATAGAAATATTGAATTCAATCAGAAAGACAACTTGAGAGAACTTGCCCTTAAATCTTACTTTGGCCATCAACCTAAACTCCTTTCTTATAATGCCTTAACACAAAGATTAGACAGTACCAATGTAAACCAATGGTTAAAAGTAGCTTCAAGAAACTCTTCCCTTAGCCCTTTAATGAGCCATTTAGACCCAGATTTTTCAGAATACACCGCTAGCCTACAATACAAATTTCATCCAGATTATTACAAATTAGCCGAATTCCAAAACTTTTTCAGATGGGTCAATAGATTTGAACATTCCTCATTTATATTCATTAATGTAGCCTCTAATGAGCTTATTTTCTATAAAAATAACCAGCCTTGGCTCACCATGAATGTCATAGTGGGCACTTCTAAAAACAAAACCCCTATTATAGCTACGGAAGCAGACGCCCTCGTGGTTTACCCCTATTGGACCGCCACAAGAAACATTGCGGTAAACGAAATCTTACCTAAAGTAAAAGAGGATATAACTTATTTGGATCGAAATAATTTTGAGGTTCTAAACGAAAAATATCAGATTATAAATCCTGCAAAAATTCGTTGGGACACCCTAAATTCTAAAAACTTCAATTATAAATTCCGTCAAGGAACAGGTTGTGACAACGCACTAGGTTTATTAAAATAAATATCAAAAACCCTTATAGTGTATACATGCATGATGTACCACATACGGCTTCTAGTCTTGGACTTTTTAATAGGGAGAGTCGCTTTTACAGTCACGGTTGTATTAGATTAGAAAGACCACTTGAGCTCGCAAAATTACTACAGCCGAAAAAAACCATCGACGAAAATTTATTAGCACAATGCCTCTTGAATCAAAAACCACAACTCGTTGAACTGAAACAAAACACCCCAGTTTTCATCATGTATTTCACAGATTATATAGACCACAACGGAGAATGGAAATCCGTAAAGGACTACTATAAACTTAACAAGTATGACCAAAGTCATATTTCTAATTGATCAATTGCAGAAATCCCCAATATTAGCATAGCCATATTTGTAAGGATATAATTAAATAGTATGACGGAGGTTTTAGAACAAGTTATATGTCACCACTGCGGAGAGGATTGCCAGGAGGCTGGAGTTTACTTTGACGACAAGAACTTCTGCTGCATTGGCTGTAAAACAGTGTATGAAATCCTATCTGACAAAAACCTTTGTACCTACTACGACCTCAATCAACATTCTGGTGTAAGCCTGAAAAGTAAAAACTTCCAAGGACAGTTTGAGTACTTGGGTATTGAAGAGATTGTAGACCAACTACTTGATTTCAAATCCAAAACCCTTAACAAGCTTAGCTTATACCTTCCAGACGTACATTGCAGCTCTTGCGTTTGGCTTTTAGAAAACTTATATAAAGCCAAAAACGGTGTCATCAGTTCTAAACTAAACTTCACAAAAAAAGAACTAGAATTATCCTACAAACCAGATATAACTTCACTAAAAGAAATAGTGGAATTACTGGCCACGCTTGGCTACGAACCTCTCATTTCTTTAAATAACACGAGCAAACAGGTTTCCAAAAAATCGAATAGACTCCTTAAACAGATAGCTGTTACTGGCTTTTGTGCTGGAAACATTATGCTGCTCAGTTTTCCGGAATACTTTAACCTAGACTTAGATAACGCCGTAGATTCACAGTACCAGTCTTTTTTCCTATACCTTAATGTGCTGCTGGCTCTTCCAGTTTTTTTTTATGGAGCAGCAGATTATCTTAAAGGTGCCTTTATTTCCATTAAAGAGCTTATTCTTAAAAACACTGACGTCCTAAGTGTGGACATTCCTATTTCTTTAGGAATTTCAGCTTTGTTTTTCAGAAGTCTTTATGAAACTTTCTTTAACCACGGAGGTGCCTATTGGGATAGTTTGGCCGGACTCGTTTTCTTTCTTTTGATAGGAAAATGGACACAAACCAAAACATTTGAATTCCTATCTTTCGAAAGAAACTACAAATCATATTTCCCACTAGCCATCCAGGTTATCACAGGAAAATCTACCAGATACAAGAGTGTAGAAAGTCTTCAAAAGGGAGAAACTATGCTCATTCATCATGAAGAGCTTGTACCGGCAGATGCTACACTCTTAAGCGGAAAAGCTTTTATTGATTATAGTTTCGTAACAGGAGAAAGCGAGCCTGTAAGGATAAACGAAGGAGAACTTATTTATGCTGGGGGAAGACAAAAAGGAGATAACATAAGCTTAAAAATTCAAAAGGAGGTATCTCAAAGCTACCTGACGCAGCTTTGGAATAATGCATCGCTTCAAAAAGAAAAAAACAAAGTAGACACCCGATTTTCGGCTGCCTTTAGTAAGTATTTCACTTATATTACACTAGCTATAGCAACTGTTACTGGCCTTTACTGGCAGTTTCACGATCCTACTTTGGTATGGCCCGCTCTTACAGCTGTGCTTATGGTGGCCTGCCCTTGTGCTCTTACGCTTTCCATGCCATTCACTATGGGAGCAGTCATGAATATTTTTGGTAGGAATAAATTCTATGTCAAAAACCCAGAAGTAATACAGCGAATGTCTGAAATAAACGAATTGGTTTTTGACAAAACGGGCACACTTACCAAGAATAGTTCATCCGAAATAAGCTATTCCGGTGAGCAACTAAGTGAGGAAGAAAAAATACTGTTAAAAAGTATTACAAGCTTTTCCTTGCATCCTATCAGTAAAATAATTTTTGCAGATTTATCCACGTCTAAAACCTTAAAGACCGATTACTTTTTTGAGCATAAAGGAGCCGGTTTAGAAGCTATCATTGGCAGCCATGAAATAAAACTAGGTCATGCAGATTTCCTATATCTTGCAGAATTTCAAAGGGCACCAAATGCTTCTGTCTATTTGAAAATAGATAACAAACTGAAAGGATATTTTCAAATAAAACCTAGTTATAGGCCAGGATTAAGTAACGTATTGATCCAAATCAACAAAGGATATGAAATGCAACTTTTATCTGGAGATAACAGTAAAGACCGAACAGATTTAAAAACTTTTTTCTCTGAGGAGCACCTACATTTTGGGCTAAAGCCACAAGAGAAGTTAGATTTCATTGCAGAACGCCAAAAAGAAAACAAAAATGTTATGATGATAGGCGATGGGCTTAATGATGCGGGTGCATTGGGTCAGAGCAATGTAGGCATAGCTATTTCTGAAAACACGCAAGCATTTACTCCAGCCTCAGATGCCATTTTAGATGCTCAGCAATTTACCTTACTACCTCAATTTTTATCATTTAGTAAAAATGCTGTAAACATTGTGAAAATCAGCTTTTTACTATCTTTGATATATAATTTCATCTGTATCAGTTGGGCCGTTACGGGTAAGCTATCTCCTATTTTAGCGGCCATATTTATGCCATTAAGTTCTATTTCTGTGGTATTGTTTTCCATACTCTTAACACATATTACCGCCAAAAAACTTAAACTTATTTAAACTATGTCTGTTATTATCTTACTTGTTATTTTAGCCTTATTAGTAGCCGGAGGCTTCCTTTTAGCATTTTTCTGGGCAACCGATGATGGGCAGTTTGACGACACAGAAACACCCGCCATGCGAATACTGGGTGACGATTGACCACACACTTCCTTTCTGCAAACGGAATACAAACCTACAACTGACCGTTTTTTTTCTAAAATAATCCAAATCCAAAAAAAACGATACGAAAGCATACCTTAACCGAAGGTTTCCAAACCTGACGATACTCATAAGCGAGCCTTATAAACCTCATGATTACTTCTTTTGCTTAGTACGACATTAGATCTACTTAAACAGTAATATCATGCGAACCGTAAACGACAACAATAGAACAATTAGCACCTCAGAAGAATTAAGTGCCTATAAAGGCGAACTATTACGGGTTCAAGAAGAGGTCAATTTCTTTATTAAAACAATAAATAAATTAAAAAAAGAAACGATTGGCGACAGTACAAAAAGTTTGAAAGTGGCAGAGCTTGCACAGGACTCTACCCACTTCAAAACACTCACCACGCGATTAATTGAAGAGCTAAACGCTATCCATCACGACCAAACAGAACACGCCAAACTAGATAAAGAAACGTTCAAAGACCAGCGATACTTTAAACTAGAAATGGGTGATTTCAGACCCAATTACAAAGAATTCAAATTACTCTTCAGGACTTTCGTTGCGAGTTTTGAATACCTCACAGTTAAAAACATGAGCAATGTCATAAATGCATAAGCAACCCATCATGTTTCCCAAAAGCATCTGGATCTAGTTTTACATCCGATAATTAAACACAAAACACTGTTTATGAATTTGAATGTTACCACAGCCAATGCTGGCGAATCTCTAGAAGGATTTTACTACGACAATAAGATCGTCAAGGCCTTTATGATAGCCACGGTAGTTTTCGGAATTGTGGGGATGCTGGCGGGATTAACCGCTTCCATTCAGCTATTTTATCCGGCTGCCAACTTTAATCTACCCTACACTTCTTTTGGTAGAATGAGACCCTTGCATACCAATGCCGTCATTTTTGCTTTTGTAGGAAATGGTATGTTTGCAGGTATTTATTATTCGCTTCAGCGTCTTACCAAAGCCGCCATGTTTAGCAAAGTACTTAGCTGGATCCACTTCTGGGGATGGCAACTTATCATTCTTTCCGCAGCCATCACATTGCCTTTAGGCATGAACTCATCAAAAGAATATGCTGAGTTAGAATGGCCTATTGATATCGCCATTGCGGTAGTTTGGGTTATTTTCTCTGCCAACCTAATAGGTACTTTATTTAAAAGAAGAGAGCGTCATATGTATGTAGCCATCTGGTTTTATCTAGCTACAGCGGTTACCATTGCTCTCTTACATATCGTTAATTCCTTGGCTATTCCAGTGAGTTTAACGAAAAGTTACTCTTTATTCGCTGGTGTTCAGGATGCCCTTGTGCAGTGGTGGTATGGTCATAACGCTGTAGCGTTCTTTTTAACTACACCTATTCTCGGCTTGATGTACTACTTCTTACCTAAAGCTGCTAACAGGCCAGTTTTTTCTTATAAACTGTCTATTATCCACTTCTGGTCTTTAATATTCATTTATATCTGGGCTGGACCTCACCATTTATTATATACTGCTTTGCCTGATTGGGCACAAAGCTTGGGTGTTGCTTTCTCTATTATGCTTTTAGCTCCATCTTGGGGTGGAATGCTAAACGGACTTTTAACCTTGCGTGGAGCTTGGGACAGAGTTAGAGAAGATCCAGTTTTGAAGTTCTTCGTGGTTGCGGTAACGGCATATGGTATGGCCACTTTTGAAGGCCCAATGCTTTCCTTGAAAAACGTAAATGCCATATCTCACTATACAGACTGGACCGTAGCTCACGTGCATGTTGGTGCCCTTGGCTGGAACGGCTTCATGATTTTTGGAATGTTATATTACTTAGTTCCAAAAATGTGGAAAACTAAAATCTATTCTATTAAACTTGCTAATGCTCACTTCTGGATAGCTACATTAGGTATTCTTTTTTATGCTCTACCATTATATTGGGCAGGCTTTACACAAAGTTTAATGTGGAAAGAGTTTGACTCCGATGGCTTTCTAGCTTATCCAAACTTCTTAGAAACAGTGACGCAAATTATCCCGATGTATGTGATGCGTTCTATTGGCGGTACCATGTACCTGATAGGAACCTGTATCATGGTTTACAACTTAATAAAAACTGCAGGCACTGGTACTTTCCAAAAAGAAGAATACGCTGAGGCTCCAGCTCTTATAAAGAATGTAAAAATCTCTGGTGGACACTGGCATTCAGTTTTAGAAAGAAAGCCTGTATTATTTACGGTCTTATCTTTTGTGGCAGTACTTATCGGCGGAGTAATTGAGTTTGTGCCTACTTGGATAGTGGACTCAAACGTACCAACTATCGCTTCGGTAAAACCTTATACGCCATTAGAATTAGAAGGTAGAGATATTTACATTAGGGAAGGTTGTAATAACTGCCACTCTCAGATGATTCGTCCGTTTAGAGATGAAACAGAGCGATACGGTGAATACACCAAAGCTGGTGAAATGGTATACGATCACCCTCACTTATGGGGTTCTAAAAGAACAGGGCCTGATCTACAGCGTGAAGGAGGTAAATACCCTAACAGTTGGCACTACAACCATATGTTAGACCCAAGTAGCATGTCTCCGGGGTCTATTATGCCCGCATACCCATGGTTATTTGACAATGACATTGACACTGAACTTATTGACAATAAGCTTTCTGCCATGCAAACACTGGGTGTGCCTTACTCAGACAAAGAGATTGAGAATGCAGCCAGTACTATGCTAGCACAAGGAGAAACTATTTCTAAGAATTTGTCCGAAGGCGGAATTGAGGTCAGCGAGAATAAAGAAATAGTAGCTCTAATAGCCTACTTACAAAGATTAGGAACCGATATAAAAGTAAACCGATGATAAAGAACTACCTATCTGATATAGAAGGAGTAAGTATTTACCCTATTATATCGCTAAGCATATTTTTCATATTCTTTGTACTCCTTGGAATATTCGTTTTCAAGTCTGACAAAAAATACATTGCTCACATGGAAAATCTTCCTCTCGGAGATAACGAAGGGGATGATTCTCACGCTTAAAACAACAAGTCAATGAATTTTCACATACAATCAGGAGAACAATTATTTCAATTTATCCTATTACTTGTTCTCATCATATTTGCCGTAATACTCTTAGGTATCGTTATAAATGTGCACTTAACAGCCAAGGCCATTTTAAACAAGAAAATGGGCATAGAAACAAAGCCATTTTCCTTAGATAAATTCTGGAAGAAAATTAAGGGAGAAGTACCCATGGAAATGGAATCAGATCTTATGATGGATCATGATTATGATGGCATCAAAGAGCTCGACAACCACCTTCCACCATGGTGGCTAGGAATGTTTTATGCTGGCGTTGTCTTCGCTATAGTCTATATGCTTAACTATCACGTATGGAAATGGAGTCCGCTTCAAACAGAGGAGTATGAAATAGCCATGAATGAAGCTGCTGAGAAAAAAGCATTGGCACAAGAAAACAATCCAGAATCTACGATAGACGAAAACGCTGTGGAGCTAATTACCGACGAAGCCCAAGTGGCAAGAGGTAAAACCATCTACGACGGAAGCTGTGCCGTATGCCACGGAAATCTAGGTGAAGGTGGTGTAGGTCCAAACTTAACAGACCAATATTGGTTGCACGGCGGCTCCGTGAGCAGCATTTTCCAAACCATAAAACATGGTGTTCCTGAAAAAGGAATGATATCTTGGGAAGCGACACTTAAACCGCTAGACATTCAGCAGGTAAGTAGTTTTATATTAACCCTTCAAGGTACAAACCCAGAGAACCCAAAAGCGGCTCAAGGAGACTTATATACACCTGAAGAAGCCGTTGTAGAATCAAAAACTGCAGTTGAACCAGAAACTACAACTGCACTTTAAATTATAAAGCGATGCCTACCGATATTGTTTTTGACGAATTATATGAGGATGACGAATACAGAGACAACCTTGCCACTGTAGATAAAGACGGTAAAAGAATCTGGCTTTATCCTAAAAAAGCAAAGGGGCCTTTCTTAAATAAAAGACTCTGGGCTACCATTGTTTTCTTGGTCATCTTCATTAGCGGTCCTTTTATCAAAATCGGTGGACAACCACTTTTAATGATGAACATTTTTGATAGAAAGTTCGTCATTTTCGGACAGTACTTCCTTCCACAAGACTTTGTCTTGTTTGGATTGGGTATGATAATTTTTGTGCTATTTATCGCTCTTTTTACCGTGGCCTTTGGTAGAATTTGGTGTGGGTGGCTATGCCCTCAAACCGTTTTTATGGAAATGATTTTTAGACCCATAGAAAACTGGTTAGAAGGAGATGGCAGAACTCAGAAGAAGTTTGATGAAGGTCCTTGGAATTTCAACAAAATTTGGCGTAAAACACTTAAGCATATCATCTTCATTGCATTTTCCATAGTTATAGCTCATATCACTATGGCTTATATTATTGGCATAGAAAACGTGAAAGAGCTTATCACGCATTCACCTTCCGAAAACCTTTCTGGCTTTATAGGTTTGGTTGTATTTACAGGCATCTTCTATTTCGTATTTACTAAATTAAGAGAGCAGGTTTGTATAGCTATATGTCCATATGGTAGGTTACAAGGTGTATTGGTAAACAGAGATACCATGACCGTGATCTACGATTACCTAAGAGGCGAACCAAGAGGGAAAATAAAAAAGGACGCTACAAAAGAAGAAACTAGTGCCCAAGGCGACTGTGTAGATTGTAAACTTTGCATTCAAGTTTGTCCCACGGGAATTGACATCAGAAATGGAATTCAGTTAGAGTGTGTCAACTGCACCGCTTGTATAGATGCCTGTGACGATGTTATGGAGAAGGTAAACAAGCCGAAAGGATTGATAAGATACGCCTCCGTAGAGTCTGTAGAAAAAGGAGTTCCTTATAAATTCTCAAAAAGGTCAATTGCGTACTCCATTGTTTTAACGCTCCTTATTGGTGTTGAAGCCATGCTGATTATTGGCAGGTCTGAAATAGAGACTACGGTTATGAGAGTGCCTGGGCAGCTCTATCAAATTACTGAAAAGGGTACGGTTACAAACCTTTATAATGCCCAGATGGTCAACAAATCTCAGGATGAAATAAATGTTCAAATGAAACTGGTAGAGCCCGCAGGTGAACTAAGAGTAGTGGGTGCAGAAAGTAGTATAAAATTGCCTTCCGGCGAAAAGAGAGAAGTGGTATTCTTCATAGAACTGGAAAAAGAGAAAGTAACCAGTACTAAAACAGAGGTAGTGATAGAGCTTTATGACGCAGAAGAAAATATCGAGACTATTGAGACCACGTTTTTTGGGCCGGTGGCGAAGTAGCTTTTAGCTTTCAGGGAAGTTAGAATTATCGAGTAAGAGTTTATCAATCTACAAAAAATTAAGAATATGAGTTGGGGAAAAGGTATTGCATTATTGTATAGCAGTTTCGTAGTATTCATGGTTGGCTTGGTGTATATGTGTGTACAGCAAAAAGACATCTTTCTGGTCAGTCCAGATTACTACAAACAAGAACTAGCATACCAAGACAAGATAGATCATAGTCAAAACGCCGCGGACCTAAGTTCGGAGGTTATTATTGCCTATACAGAAACGGGGCTAGCCATCACTTTCCCAGAAGAGTGTAAGGCGTCTTCTGGAGAGGTAACACTCTACAGACCTTCAAACGCAAATATGGATCTTTCTATACCTTTTAAACTAAGCCTCACCAATACGTTAAATGTACCTACTACCGATCTGGATAAAGGTTTGTGGGTTTTAAAACTAAGTTGGTCTAAAGATAAAAAACAGTATTATTTAGAAGAAAAAGTAACTCTTTAAGATGCTTTGGTCTGCCTTTATCATGGGATTTTTTGGCAGTGTGCACTGTGCAGGTATGTGCGGACCGCTAACCTTCTTATTGCCTAATGATAAAAAGAAATACCCCACCTTTTTTGCTGGCAGAAGTCTCTACAATATTGGTAGAATATTCACATATTCGATACTCGGCTTAGTCATCGGTTTTATTGGTCAAAACACCAATTTTTTTATTTCCAAAGGCGTGCTTTCCGTTTGGCTTGGACTTATTATTATTACAGGTCTATTTATTTCTGGAAACTTTATTCACAATCAGTTCTTTTACAACAGCCTTAGCAGATTTACCTCAAAGTTAAAGTCAGGTTTCCGTAAGAGTTTTGAGGCCAACTACTTCACTGGTCAGTTTGTTTTTGGGGTGATTAACGGGCTTTTACCATGCGGGCTAGTATATGCTGCATTAGCAGGAGCTTTCATTCAACTCAACCCCTTTACTGGAGCTGCATTTATGGCAATATTTGGTCTGGGAACACTCCCTATGATGTTGTCTATTTCTTTAGGAAGTGGCTGGATAAAAAAACGATTCGGTAGCAGCATTAAAAATATTATACCTGTCACTTATGCTTTACTAGCTTTCTGGTTAATTTTCAGAGGCATCACCACGCAAAACCCAGATTTTCATGGAGAAGGCGTAAAGGCCATTGTTAACTGTTTTGTCCCATAAAATATCTTTCAAATACCCCTTTAATTTAAAAAAGCCAAGGCTGACACATTTCATCGTTGGCTTCCTTTTCAATTCTAAAAGTGTTTACGATAATCCCACAGTACCCAAAGCTTTTTTGATGGCTGTCATATTGGTTTGAAGAGCGTCATCATTTTCCATATCATTGAGCACTTGATTGAAAGGCTCTGTTCTTACAGGTCCATCATACCCTATAGCAATAACGCCTTCCAAAAATGCTTTGATATTTATTATACCTGTTGCCATTGGCAATTCTCTTTTACCGTCGCGTTGTTCTTTCCTTTCAAATCCCGATCTAACATCATTAATATCGCATGTAATGATATCTTCAGGTTTAAGGCTTTTAATGTCTTCTAGGGTATCATTGGCCGTATACCAATGAAAACTATCCAAAACAAAACCCACATTACTTTCTCCTATTTCACCAATAAGCTCCTTCCCCTCTTTCATACTGGCTATGAAAGGATACCTTCTGGCAATCAAAGATTCTCTTGTTCCCAGATATTCTAAGCCGAACCTAATACCATAATCCTTCATTACTCTGGCACATTCACCTAATCGATAGGCATGCTCTTTCATGTTTTCATTGTATGTCAGCTCCTCATGAGATGATATTATCCAAGTATTTATCCTCGTGGCTTCTTGCTTTGCCATAGTTTGGCAAAATTTTTCTAAATCTTTAAAACCATTATTAAAAGTGGTTTTATCCTTTCTGAATTCTACAGGAACATTTGTGCTGTCATAAGAGATATGATGCTCCTTCATTTTAGCCGTATGCTCATTAAGTTGGTCACTAGAATATGATTTCATAACCTCCTCCGTAAAAGGACTGATGGCCTCATAACCATACTTAATGGCATAATCTAAGGTTTGACTCAAATTAGATTTAACACCAATAATACCGGGGTTTAACGCCAACTTAAACTTTCTTTCCGCGGCTTGCTGAGCAAAAAGAGAGGTAGAAGGAAGAGCTGAAGCCGCAGCGAAGGCAGCGGAAGATTTCAAAAATTGACGACGTTCCATTGGTTATCTTAGGTAATGAGATCCTTAAATTACAAAATGAAACATCAAAGCAATTGCCTAAATATGTCAAAATCTCTTTTGGATCGACTAAAACAATTGATAAGCTAAAATTGTGCTAGAAAAAGCGACGAATAAGATAAAGAAGAAGGTTTAACAGAACGCTAACCAAAATCATAGTTACCACTGGAAAGAAGATTTTAGTGTTACCTTTCTGATAGGAAATATCTCCAGGTAGTTTACCAAGCCATGCTAATTTATCCCAGAAGAAATAAATCAGAATACCTGCCATAACAATGACAGCACCCACAAGAATAATATATTTTCCTAAGTTTTGATTCATAGTTAATATCAACATTTCAAAACAAAACTAAGCAGTCTAATGCCCAGAAGTAAAAGCGGATTGTAACTCTGAGCCTTTTGTATTTTGATGTTCTAAAGTCCACCCAGAAGTAAAACTTGTTTCCAAAATAGACTTACCTACCTTTCTAAACACAGCTACTTGAAGCCCCATTTTGTTCCAAAACATTTCCTCCATTTCATGAACGGTCATCTGTGGTTCAATCACAAAACTCTCCTGTTCTTTTTTTCTAGCAAACTCCTGAAGGGTTTTCCTTCTGAGGCTACCTTCTATACTTTCCCCTTTCCTGAAAAACTCAATGCTTAGAAAAGGAAACAGCGTACTAAATTTTGTTTCTATTTCTAGAATACTCATTTCTGATCTAACGTCTAACTTTTCCATGATTTTCATAGGTTCCGATTTTATAACACAAAATTGTAAAGTTCTTGGCTAGGGAAATATGAGCATAATCATTGGACCAAATCGGATTGAACAGTATTTTATGTCATGACCTTTTATGATAAAAGTCATACTTTAGAGCCTTAGAAGATTCCTAATTGCACTTTCTTAATTTGTAATATCTATATGCTTAGCTCTCATCAGTTCGATGCTGTCTTCCTTTATGCCAATGAGGCCATTCTTCTCACCAATCAAAGAGGTGAGCTAGTAAGGATAAATCCTGCATGCGTAAAACTTTTTGGCTACGAAAACGAAGATCTCGTAGGAAAAAGAATAGATACGCTCATACCAGAGCGGTTTCGTAATGCCCATGTCGGTCATGTCAAAAGCTATCACAAAAAACCCAACCCAAGGGCAATGGGTGCGGATTTAGATTTATACGCTGAAAAAAAGGATGGAGAGGAATTTCCGGTGGAAGTGAGTTTAAGCCCCTGCCAACTAGATGGTGAGCAAATGGTTATTGCTTTCATCATTGACATTACCGAGCGTAAAAGAGTGGAAACACAAGCCAAGGGATATCAACTGAAACTTGAAAAAGAAGTAGAAGACCGAACCCTTATCTTACAAGAGGCTATAGAGAAGCTTGAGAATACTAAAAAGAAACTAGACGAATCTCTGCAAAAAGAACGAGAACTGAATCAGCTTAAGTCAAGGTTTATTTCTACCGCATCTCACGAATTCCGAACACCTTTAGCCACTGTACTTTCTTCGTTAACCTTGGTAGAAAAATACATTGAATTAGAAGATACAGAAAAGCAATCGAAACATTTGGCTAGAATCAAAAAATCGATTTCAAATCTCACAGACATTTTAAACGACATTCTATCCGTCAACAAAATTGATGAAGGAAAAATAGTTTCAAACCCCCATTTATTCAACCTAAATGAGCTTTTAGAGGATCTTGTTACGGAGTTAAACCTTATAACCAAACCTGGCCAAAAAATTATTTTAGAGATAGAAAACGAAATCCTCATAAACCAAGACCCTAAATTATTAACACATATTCTTAGTAACCTACTTTCCAATGCCATCAAATTCTCAGATATGGAAACGAGTATTTTCTTAAGGATTAAACTTTTAGAAAACGAGGTGGAAATGAACATTAAAGATGAAGGAATTGGCATTCCAGAATCTGACTTAGAGCACCTATTCACGCGATTCTTCAGATCCGAAAATGCGGGTCAGATTCAAGGCACTGGCCTAGGCTTATCCATTGTAAACCAATACGCAGAACTACTAAACGGTCACGTAAAATGCATAAGCAAACTCCATGAGGGTAGCGAGTTTATTTTAACCATCCCTAAAACACTTCAAGCATGAAAAAGATACTATTGATAGAAGATAACCTAGAAATAAGAGAAAATACCTCTGAGATTTTAGAATTAGATGGCTTCCAAGTCTTTACCGCAGAAAATGGAAAAATAGGTGTAGAAAAAGCCTTGTCAGAAATTCCCGATCTAATAATCTGTGATATTATGATGCCCGTTTTGGATGGTTACGGAGTGTTACACTTGCTTTCTAAAAACCCAAAAACAGAAAGCATTCCATTTATCTTTTTAACGGCAAAAGCAGACCGTGGGGATTATAGGAGAGGAATGGAAATGGGTGCTGATGATTACATCACAAAACCCTTTGAAGAGTTAGAATTATTAAATGCCATAGAAAGCAGACTAAAAAAACAGGAGCTTGTCAATAAAAAATACAAGCAAATGGAAGGTTTGGAAGAACTCATAAAAGATGTAGGCGGTGATGAAGACTTGCGAATACTAAATCAAAATAGAGAAAGAAGAAACTACCGTAAAAAAACTGAAATTTATAGAGAGGGAGCATACCCGCTGTATCTTTTCTATATAGAAAAAGGCCGAGTAAAGACCTATAAAACGAATGAAGACGGCAAAGAATTGATAGTAGGTCTTTATGGTGAAGGAGACTACTTTGGCCATGTAAACCTCATGACAGACGAATCTTATTCCGAGTCTGCTGCTCCTATTGAAGACTGTGAAATATGCCTCATCCCTAAATCAGACTTCAACGATTTGTTGCATAAAAACAGACAAGTCTCACAGAAGTTTATTGGCATACTTTCAAAAGAGATAAAAGAGAATGAGGAACAACTCCTCAAACTAGCCTACAACTCTGTCAGGAAAAGAGTATCCGAAGCGTTGATAAAGTTCTTTGAACCAGCAAATGGAAGCATGGCTAAGGAAGGCATAAAAATTAGCCGAGACGACATCTCAAACGTTGCTGGTACTTCTTTAGAAACCGCCATCAGAACCCTGTCAGATTTTAAAGAGGAAAAACTAATAGAAATAGTATCGGGTAAAATCAAGATTCTGGAAATGGATAAGCTTAAAGCTTTAAGAAATTAGATTAGTAAGCTCCACAAACTCCTGATAAGTCAACTGCTCAGCCCTTTTGTTAAGATTTGGATGCTCAAAATCTATTCCCATAGGTTTTAAAGCATTACTTAACATTTTACGGCGTTGATTAAAACCAGTCTTCACCACTGTAAAGAAAAGCTTTTCGTCGCAGTCAAGTGTAGCGTTTTCATTCCTTACCAACCTTATCACCCCAGAGTCTACTTTTGGAGGTGGATCGAAAGAAATTGGAGGCACATCTATATGGTAATCTATATTGTAATAGGCTTGTAAAAGCACGCTTAAAATACCGTACTTTTTACTCCCAGGTTTTGAGGCTATTCGCTCTGCCACTTCCTTTTGAAGCATACAAACCACCTCATCCACAATGTCTTTGTCTTGTAAAACCTTGAAAAATATCTGTGAAGAAATATTATATGGAAAGTTTCCTATGATACCCAGCTTTTCACCTTCTACCAATGAAAGCTCTTTGGTGAGCCACATATTTAGTACATCCTCATTATACACACGGCCTTTTAAATCTGGAAAATGCTCGTTAAGATACACTACGGACTCCCCATCTAGCTCCACCACGTGAGTTTCCACATCTTCTCTTTCTAAAAGGTATTTTGTTAGAACACCCATTCCTGGGCCAATTTCCAATAGCTTCTTATACTTATCTCTAGGCACAATAAGATCAACAATATTTTTAGCAATGTCCTCATTATTTAAGAAATGCTGACCCAGATGTTTTTTTGCCCTTACTTTCGCCATTAAAAAATACTCATATTTGACCCCAAAAATAGGTATTAATTCTTAGTTTTAGCTGTTTATTACCTGAGAGGATATCCCTAAAATATTTATAGTTCATCGCTTCCATGCCAAGAAAAAAAACAGCATTTGCAGAATTCGACCCACTTCAAGACCTTATAGACAACACCTCTGAAGTAGTGATGATGCTATCGCCAGATTTAAAATTCCTTTTTGTCAATAAAGCTTTTAGAGAAGCCTTTGGCTTTGCGTCGGAAGAGGTGATCAGTATGTCTTTTTTAGACATCATTCATCCAGATTCTTTAAAAGATGTCAAGAGCAGGTTAAACCATGTAAAACAAGGGCAGCCTGTTTCTAACTTCCAAATGATTACCCGAAACAAAGACCTCAAACGTGTTTATTTGGAAGGCGAAATAACATGTCGATTTGACGAAGGTGAGGTAGTAAACTACAGATGTCTTTTTAGGGACATTACACAGCGAAGACGAGCCGAAAGAGCCCAAGACTTATACTATTCTATTGCCCAAGCCAACTTAAAAACGCAAGATCTAAAGGAGTTCTTGAAAATGGTGCATGAAGAGCTTCAAAAGAAAATTTATGCCAATAACTTCTTTGTAGCCATTTATGAACCCGAAGATAGCTCCATTTATTTCCCATATCGTGTTGACGAACAATACCAAACGCCAGTAGAAGACAGACGAAAACTAGGAAATGGAATCGTAGAATATGCCTTGGTTCAAAACAAACCCTTATTATACTATAAAGACGAATTCGAAGAACTTGTCAAATCCGAAAAAATATTCCTTTACGGAAAGGAAGTCCCTGAAGTACAGGTTATTGTTCCTCTAAAGGTCAACGGAAAAACCACCGGAGTAATTGGTATTAAATCCTATTCTGATGCGACCAAATTTAGTAGTAGAAACTTAGAACTTTTAGAGTTCGTTTCTGGTCAGGTGGCTTTGGCTCTTGTAAGGAAAAAGTCTCAAGAAGATCTCTTTACTCAGACGTCCCGGTTAAACGCCGTTTTTGATAGTAGTTCGCACCAAATATGGACGGTAGACAGCAAACGACACCTTAGCTCTTTCAATAAAAACTACGCTAAACTTATTAAAGAGCAGTTAGGTACTCCTCCCCAATTAGACATTAGCATAGAAAAGGTAGGCTGGAAATTAATTGCCCCTAACGATAGGCCATTTTTGAGAGAGATGTACAATTTGGCATTTGAAGGAAAGCCTCAATACTTTGAAATGCATTGGGGTGATATTGACGGAGGAGAGGATTGGTATGAATTCCACCTCAACCCTATTATGTCTACCGAAAGTGGTAAAACGACCGAGGTCTCTGGAATTGCCAGAAATGTCACGGAAAAGAAAAAAGCGATCATCTCTATTCAAAAAAGCGAAGAAAAATTCAGAAACATCATTGAGTCATTTATTGACATCTATTACCGTACAGATTTGGCTGGTAATGTGACCATGATATCACCATCCGTATTCACCCATACTGGATATTCGGTAGAAGAAGTCACAGGAAATAAAGTGGATAAATTCTTTGAAAATGCAGAAGCTAGCTCACAGAATATCAAAACTTTACTTAAAAATGGCAGCATTACCAACTTCGATGTTACCGTTAAAAGAAAGGATGGAGCCATTAGGCAATTCATGCTGAATATTAGGATGATTAAAGATAAAAAGGGTTTCCCATTTGCCGTAGAAGGAATTGCTAGAGATATAACAGAACTAAAAAACTATGCCGACGAACTACAAGTAGCAAAAGTAGAAGCGGAACATTCCTTAGCCGTTAAAGAAAGATTTTTGGCCAATATGAGCCATGAAATCAGAACGCCAATGAACGGAATCATTGGAATGATAGACGTTTTAAATGAAACACCTCTGGAAGTAGAGCAGAAAGACTACGTCAATACCATCAAAAAGTCTTCTCAAACGCTGCTTACTATTCTAAACGATATACTAGACCTCTCTAAAATAGAGGCAGGCAAAATGGACCTTCATTTAGCAGATGTTGAACTGGAAGAAATACTAAAGACCCTTATTGCTCTTTTCAGTCAGAAGGCATTTGAAAAAGGGAACTCCATTAAATATAAACTTTCTAGCGACCTTCCTAAATACTTCAAAGCAGACCAAACAAGAATACTTCAGATTCTATCCAACCTTACTTCTAATGCCATAAAATTCACCGAAAATGGAGAAATTAACATTGAAGTAAGCTTAATTTCGGAAGAAGGCAATAACGTAGAAATTAAGTTTGAGGTTATTGACCAAGGAATTGGTATTTCTGAAGAAGATCAAAACAAGCTTTTCAATGCTTTCCAACAATTGGATAATTCTACCAGCAAATCATTTGGAGGAACGGGGCTTGGATTGGTGATATCAAGAGAGTTGAGCCAAAGAATGAAAGGGGATATGGGCGTTTGCTCTGAAATAGGCAGTGGTAGTAACTTTTGGTTTACTTGTAATCTAGAAAAAGCAAAAAAACCTTCTGGCAACGATACCTCTTTAACTGGTGAAATTAAACTCACAGGATACTTCAAAGATATCCAACCCAAAATTTTGTTGGTAGACGATAATGACATCAACAGGAAAGTGGCTCGTGAGATACTTACCAGATCAGGATGTGAAATAGCAGAAGCAGAATCAGGCAAAGCTGCCATAGAATTATTTGAGAAAAGCCAAAATTTCAATCTCATCCTTATGGACATCCAGATGCCAGAGATGGACGGCATTGAAACCACAAAAATCCTGAGAGAGCGTTTCGAAAAAACCTTGCCAAAGGTAGTGGCCATGACCGCTTATTCTATGCAGGATGATAAAGAGAAATTCCTCAGCAGCGGTTTTGACGGATACGTATCCAAACCCATTAGAGCAGCTATCCTTGTTAAAACAGTGGAGGAAATGATTAAAGGCACAAAGCCCTCTAAACGTAAAACATCTAAGAAAAAAGGACTTCATCTGCAAGACATTCCCTCATTTGACATGAGTGTCATCAATGGGCTCAAAGAAATGGTAGGCCAAGAAATGATAATCTCGGTATTTAAAGATTTTGAGAAAGAGGCCGAAGAGCAGCTAGAAAAAACTCATCAAGCCTATCTGGATAAAGATGTTAAAGCCATCCAGCAGGAGCTTCACACCTTAAAAGGCAACTCTGGCACCATTGGATTAATGAAAATTCATGAGATAGTAAAAGCCATTGAAGTTCCTGCGAAGACAGGAAATCTTGATAATTTTGAAGCTAATTTCAAAATTTTAATGATTGAATTTAACAAAGTCAAAAAAGAATTCCATAAGCTATAAGTCATATTTAAAGCATTGTAAGTAATTTTATGTTACTTAGTCAGTGAAGAAAAGTGAATCTTTAAAATGAATTCTACTAAATGGCTGACCTATTTGGTCTGCCTTTATTTAGGTCTTATAACATCCGCAAAGGCCCAAATTAACTGTGGTACTGAAGCGTTAACTGCTCTTGAAGAAAGTGCATTTTCAGCCTCTTTAAACGCACCTATGAAAAATCTTAGGCGTTCTAACTATGCCTTAGCTATAAACGCCGTAATCGTTCACCCTGACACTAGCTTTGCAAACTTTAACAACGATGATGTCAGTCAATTAATAGAGCAAGCCAATTTATATTTTTCTAAAATAGGCCTGTCTTTTTATTTAAGAACTGGGGCCGTCAAGAATGTTAATAACGCCAAATATCAAAATTTCAGCACCACCAATGAAGCCGCTCTAAGAAAAGAATATGACGCCTTAGATGCTATCAATATTTATTTTGTCAAGTCTATAAAAGACAAAGATGGCGTTCTGCTAAATGGCTATAGCAGTCAGCCAAGCTATAATGCCAGCAGTAATAAACTTTTTTTCAGCTACGCCAATAACAATCCGGAGGACTTTAAAATACTCAGAGAAAAGACCTTTCTACATGAGTTTGGGCATTATTTTGGACTTTTGCATACTTTTCAAAACAGCAATCACGAAACCATTTCAAAAAGGGAATTGGTGGTTCGAGGTATAAACGGAAACTGTGCCACCACAGGCGATGAAATATGCGACACACCCGCCGACCCTTTCGATAGACTTCAGACGGCTTCGGTTTTTAACTGCACCGCTGCCTACCCAGATAACTTAAAAGATGCAAACGGAGACGTATATAAAGTATTTTTCGACAATCTAATGTCTTACCACATTGGCTGCGGAAACACCTTTACAGAGCAACAATATGAAAGAATGGAGAGTGCTCTAAACATGAGATTATCTCCTAGTGCTGAATATCAAATATCTGCACAGAAAGAAGCAAATTTCATTAGTATTAAACCTTTGAAAAAGAAAATATACTGTGCTGGAGAAACGATTACAGTAGGTCTAGAAACTACAGGATTGTTTAAAGACGATAATGTCTACAGCTTAGAAATATCTGACCAATACGGCTCTAATTTCAATATAGTGGAGAGCGATTTCCTCAAAGACAGCGTGAAAATAACCTTACCTGATGCCTTGGTACCCGGTACGGGCTATAGGTTCAAGATTAATGCTTCTTCACCCGCTATTTCCAGTTTCATATCTGAAAGCTTCCAAGTGAAAACCATTGGGCAAATAAAATTATCAGCTCAGCAAACAGCCATAAATCTAGGAGAGCAAACCATTTTAAAAGTCAGCATGACGGGTGGTGGCACTTGGAGTTTTAAACTTAACGATAACAAGGCGTTTTCAAATATATATAGCTCAGAGCTAGAAATACCTGTCAAACCATCCCAAGATACCCTTTACCGCATCCTCAACGCAGAATACCTCTGTGGGGTAAAAGTCGACACCCAATATGTTGCAATAAGCGTGATATCCCCGAGCATCACTATCTCAGATTCTTTCGAAGGAGCTTTTTGTAAGAACGAGATTATTAAAATTCCGGTTTCGGGTTTAAACATTGAAAACATTGCAAAATATAGGGTTGTATTAAAAGGCATTAACAATAGCTATATAATTCAACCTAACATTTCCCCTTTCTCTGTAAATTTCTTATTACCCTCTGAAGTTTTGGAAAACGAAACTTATGAGATGAAACTCACGGGGGAAGGCTTAGGGGACTTCAGTAAATCCATTTCCCTAACGATAAAAGAAACACCTGGTCAGCCCAGAATTATCAGCCCAGTGAAATACTGTTTCAATTCCCCTTCTACACCGCTTACGGCAGAAGGCGACAGTCTCTTATGGTTTTTAACAGAAAAAGACGGCAAAGTATTTTCAAGTATCACACCTCCTACCACAGCTGATGGTGTGTATTTCTATTACGTATCTGAGGCTTCGGCGTCTGGGTGCTATAGTGAAAGAAGCAAAATAGAAGTTCAAGTAAAACCACCTGTTACGGCTAATTTAAGCGGAAGCAGTACCATAATTTCAGGAGACTCCACCAAACTAAAAATTGAACTCACAGGAGATGCTCCATGGAACATCCAAATGCAAGACGGAAGTTTATTCACCTCAGAAACCGCCACTTTTGAATATTTCGTGAAGCCTTCTAGTTCTACCGCTTATAGCCTAAAGAAAGTAGAAAATTTTTGTGGAAACGGCTTTATTTCTGGCCTAGCAGAGGTGGAAGTGATTCTTCCTTTGGCTTCTTCATTAGAGCAGTTTAAACCCCTCCTAGTTTACCCTATTCCTGCCGACAACTACCTTGATATAGTGACCAATGTTTATGACCAAGAAGAGGTGAAAATAGAACTGTATGACCTAAACGGCAAGGTCGTTTTATCTGATAATTTCAAAACAGACCAAGGTCTAATAAGAATAAAGCTTCCAAGAGTAAACTCTGGAAGCTATATTTTGAAAGTCAATAGAGATAAAAAAAGCGATTCTAAAAAGGTTTATATTCGTTAAATCTTTAGAAGAAAGTACCTACTGAAATGGTAAGGTTCCCACTTTTACTTGACACCAATGCAGAATCAAAATTTTGTTCATTAGAAAGCGTATAAGGAGAGTATGAAGAATCAAAAGAATTCGCAGAATAGGCCGCATCTATAAAAAACTTAGGAGCTCTGTAACCTAAGCCTCCAGAAACTATTAACATAGTCCTATCAAGACCGTTGCTTACTTTAACAGGATCTGGCATGTAATTCACCCCTCCTCTAACACGAAACTTATCCTTTCTTAGCTCCAAGCCACCTTTGACATTCACCACATCTTTATAATATCCTTGGATACCTCTTTTTTGCTCCGCAGACCATACGTTATCCTCTTTATCTTTAACACCCATATTTCCATAGCTCACATATTCCGCTTCTAAACTTAACATTCCCACTTTTCTAGGTAACATATAAGAGACTCCCACGTTTCCTCTCAGAGGCGATGTGAAATTATATTTGTAATCACCAGGTAAGGTTTCTACGGTATTAAAATCCGTTTCTATTACATCTGGTTTAGGATCAATACTTATGGCGGAGTAAAGTGTTTCTTTAACGCCCATTATGGTGGGTGTAGTTACATTAGCTCCCAATTTAAAATTCCTTGAAAGATTAAAAATGGCTCCAACAGAAAGATTAGCACCAAAACCACTTACCACCAAATCATCAACTGCTCTAAATCCATTAAATACTTCCCCTTGAGGAAAGAACTCCGTATGGTTTGTCACCATATTATAATTTAATGTTTGGAGCCCTAAACTGGCTCCTATATAGGTTTTATCTTGCAAATTTGCTGCATAAGTAAGGTTAATCTGACCTAAGTTACCAGACTCCGACACCGAACCCCTTTGCTCCACGGGGAAACTTGGCTCCGACACCACATAACCACCTTCAAATGGATTAATCATATAGGCTTGATAATACATAGATGTTCTAGTGTCTGAAAAGCCTGTATTGGTATCAAACTCACTATCTAAAACACCCGTATCGGCTCCTCTCTGGTTTGCTTGTTCCGCATAAAAGTCCATGATAGAACTTCTATTATTGACTCCTTGATAATCATACTCGTTATGAAAATTAACAAGTGTATTATAGCTAATGCCAAAATTGGAACGCTTAATTCCAGAACTCCTCCCAGGCTTGCTTATGACTACCGAAGCTTGGCCTAAACCAAAATCAGAAGAACTCCTTTCACTGATATCACCCAAATAAGATGTAGACGTTGTTAAATTCCTAAAAACCGGACTAATGCTAAATTCCGATTTATTATAAAACCCAAGCCCTGCTGGATTTACAACAGTACTACTGGCATCTCCACCCAATGCTGTAAAAGCACCACCCATGCCTATACTTCTGGCAGAACCATAGTTACTATAATGAGAAAATCTAAAGGCATCTTCTCCATAAAAATGTCCGCTCACGTCCACAGATTGTGCGTTAACCCAAACCGTAGAGGTAATAAGGGCTGCGAAACTTATTAATAATTTTTTCATTGAATTATGTTTTTTATAATCAAAAGCAGAACGCTTTTCTGCAGGTCCACTCTATTTCTATAGTGTTAATGAAGTACTATAGTATTAACGCTAAAATTTAAAAAAAAATACCCCGCCAAAGGTCCAATTGGAATCAGCGGGGTAAAACTATATTTTCACCACCTATTGTGGTACTAAGACTTATCTTGGTCTAGAAGACGACGACGACGATGATCTACTGCTTCCTGATGAGGAAGAGCTAGAGCTTCCTCTAGAGTAATTTCCTGATGAAGTCGAACTTGGAGTAGTGCTTCTAGTGGTCGTAGCAGGTCTACTATATCCAGCGTTTGAGTTTCCGCTATTAGTAGCACCACTTCTTGAATATCCACTGTTAGAACCTGAAGTAGGAGTATACGATCTCGCAGACGACCTCGTATAGGTACTTGTTCTCGCCGAATTAGCAGAAGAAGTTGTTCTTCTCACCGCATCGTTTGAACCTGCAGTACTCAAGCTTCTACCCGAACTTCTAGTATAAGCATCATATGTTGTAGGTCTTCTTGCCGAAGTATATGTTGTACCAGAACTAGTAGAACCATTGGCTCTTTGAGTCAAACCAGAGTTTGTTCTAGTTGCCGTACTTGTTACAGTAGTTCTTCTTGAACTAGAAGCAGTGGATACTGGTCTTCTAGTGTTCACAAAACCATCATTATATATACTCGTAGATCTTCCTGAGCTTCTTGGCCCAAAACTTCTGTTTCCGCTATATCTAGAGTCTCCTGCTAAAACAGGCTGAACACCATAATAAGGATTAGAATAGCCATATCCGCCATAATAATTTCCGTAAGAGCCATAACCCCAAGGCATATACCCATAACCGAATGAACTTCCATAACCATAAGGGCTAAATCCACCTCCACCCCATGGGCTGAAACCAAAACTACTCATGCCATAATATCCGCCGTAAGCAAATGGGCTATAGCTCAAATATGAACCGAAGCTACTTCTAAAAGGAGAATAGGCAAAAGAGTTATAGCCGTATCCACCACCACCCCAAGGGTTGTTAAATGAATTCCAACTGTTAAAGTTTCTAGAACCACTCCATGCATAGTCATTCCATCCTTCCGAGTAACCATCTGCATAACCAGAAGAATATCCAGCATCAGGAGTATAGGCTCTTTTTAAGGAACTAGAAGTAACATAATTTTCGTCGAAATAAGTGTCTGTACCTTCCTCACTGCTTTCTGCAGGTAAGCGGTCGTAGGCATCGTTATAATCTGTTAAATATTCAGGAGCATAAGCTTCCGAAGATTTTGCCATGGTAGGAGCATAAGCCACAGGAGCATCAGAAGATGTTCCGTACATGTCATCATACTCGCCATTGGTAACCAATGTCTTGCTAGTGGAGCAGCTACCTAAACCTACAGCCACTATAAGGGACAAACCTATATATTTATAATTTTTCATCATTCGTAATATTAAAATAGGACTTCTCTAATAAGTTCTTATATCTAAGATGCAAAAATATCAAGAAAGGTTGCATCATTAAAATGAATTTTCTTTCACGCCTTCAATATAGCTCTTTTGCTATATTAAAACGAACTACATCACTAGATATATACAAAGCTACCCAAAAAACTTATCTTTGCAACCTCTTTAAAAAGCCTAATGATTTAGAGAGAAAATATACACTTTAACTTAAATACGATAGAAATGGCAAAAGGGCTTCCTACTAGAAGTGAAAATTACTCGGAATGGTACAATGAATTAGTAAAAAAGGCTGATTTGGCAGAAAATTCTGATGTAAGAGGCTGTATGATTATAAAGCCTTATGGCTTCGCAATATGGGAGAAAATGCAAAGAGCTTTGGACGACATGTTTAAAGAAACAGGGCATAGCAATGCCTACTTCCCTCTTTTCATCCCTAAATCATACTTATCAAAAGAAGCCAGCCATGTGGAGGGCTTTGCCAAAGAGTGTGCGGTAATTACCCACTACAGATTAAAAAACGACGAAAACGGTAATGGCGTGGTGGTAGACCCAGAAGCCAAATTAGAAGAAGAACTCATAGTTAGACCAACTTCTGAAACGGCTATTTGGAATACCTATAAAAACTGGGTTCAATCTTACAGAGATTTGCCTATTTTATTAAACCAATGGGCCAATGTGGTCAGATGGGAAATGCGTACCCGTATCTTTCTAAGAACCACAGAATTTCTATGGCAAGAAGGACATACCGCCCATGCCACTAAAATAGAAGCGGAAGAAGAAACCAGAAGAATGCTGGATGTCTACGGCACATTCGCGGAAGAATGGATGGCTTTACCAGTAGTAAAAGGCACCAAAACAGCTAGTGAGCGTTTTGCTGGAGCAGATGACACCTTATGTATAGAGGCTTTAATGCAAGACGGCAAAGCTTTACAAGCAGGTACATCGCATTTCTTAGGTCAAAACTTCGCAAAAGCTTTTGACGTGAAATTTCAAAGTAAAGAAGGAAAACTAGAGTACGTTTGGGGAACTTCTTGGGGTGTGAGTACCCGATTAATGGGTGCTTTAATTATGGCCCATTCAGATGATCAAGGTTTAGTACTTCCTCCAAAACTTGCTCCAATTCAAGTCGTGGTGATTCCTATCTATAAAGGAGAAGAACAATTGTCCGAAATTACGGCTATCATTCAGCCAATGTTGGATGAATTAAAGGCCAAAGGCGTTATCGTCAAATATGATAACGACGACCAAAGACCAGGTTGGAAATTTGCAGAATACGAACTTAAAGGTGTGCCTGTTAGAGTAGCAGTAGGCATGAGAGACCTTGAGAAAGGACTGATAGAAATAGCCAGAAGAGACAACTTGACCAAAGAACAAAGAAGTCTAGAGGGCTCTGCATCATATATTTCTGAGCTTCTTGACGAAATCCAAGATGCTATTTATCAAAAAGCATTAGCCTTCAAAACAGACAATACTTTTGAGGTCAACACATGGGAAGAGTTCCAAGAAAAACTCGAAACCGGTGGCTTTTTATCTGCTCACTGGGATGGAACTTCAGAAACCGAAGACAAGATAAAGGAACTAACAAAGGCTACTATCCGTTGCATACCTTTAGATGCGGAAACGGAAGAAGGTAATTGTATTCTTACTGGAAACCCTTCTGCAAGAAGAGTACTATTTGCTAAGGCATATTAAGTAGACGCTTAGAAATTATATTTTTTTTTGAATTCAAATAAATACAGGACGATGGTAAAGGCAGGTGACACAATCAAAGTACATTACAAAGGAACACTAAACGACGGAAGTCAATTTGATAGCTCAGAAGGAAGAGAACCTTTAGAGTTTCAAGTAGGCGGAGGCATGGTTATCAAAGGTTTTGATGATGGAGTGTTAGGAATGAAAGTAGGTGATAAAAAAAGCGTAAACATTCCTGCAAAAGAAGCCTATGGCGATGCAAACCCTGAAATGGTTTTTGATTTTGAGAGAGCTCAAATCCCTAATGATATTCCTTTAGAAGTGGGTGGTACGTTGACGATGAACAATGGTCAGCAAAATGTTCCCGTAAAAATAGTAGCAGTAGAAGAAACAAATATCAAATTAGATGCAAATCACCCACTAGCTGGACAAGATTTGAACTTTGATTTAGAATTAGTTGCTGTTCAAGGCTAAACAGTCTGGACTAATAAGTTCTTAATAACTTACAGTCTTTAAAAAATGAGAGTCGACAAATATTGCCGACTCTTTTTTTATGTCCTAAAATGTCTTTTTAATTTCAAAAAACTTCTTTAGCCACAGCCAAAGTAGTATTAGATTTACTCATAGTATAAAAATGCAAAGCAGGCACTCCATATTCTTTTAGTTCTTTACACTGCTGAATACACCACTCCACGCCCACTTCTCTAGCACCCGTGTTATCTTTCGCGTGTTGAACACCCTTTCTCAAATCCTCCGGCATATCGCAAAAAAACAAGTCGGGCAATATTTGGAGCTGAGGCTTGGTAGCCAATACTTTTAAGCCCGGAATAATTGGAATTTGAATACCGTTTGCTCGGCATTTATTTACGAAATCAAAGTATTTCTGATTATTGAAAAACATCTGCGTGACAATATAATCCATCCCTGCATCCACCTTTCTTTTTAAGTTTTCAAAATCTACCTCCATACTCTGTGCTTCATAGTGCTTTTCAGGATAGGCCGCACCGCCAATACAAAAGTCTGGATGCTGCTCATGCATCATCTCTTCATATAAGTATTTGCCCATATTAATATCCTTTATCTGCCCTATTAACTCAGAAGCAAACTGATGCCCACCTTTTTTAGGTTTGAAGACATTGAAAGGTTTTGCAATATCTCCCCGAAGAGCCATGATATTCTCAATACCCAAATAATTAAGGTCAAAAAGCAAATCTTCGGTATCCTCTTTATTGAAACCGCCACAAAGAACGTGTGGTACCGCATCCACATTAAATTTATGCATAATGGCCGAGCAAATACCCACTGTACCAGGACGTTTCCTAGTTCTTACTTCTTTCTGACCTCCATCTGGCATGGTCTTAATCAAATACTCTTCTCTGTGGTAGGTAACGTCAATAAAAGGAGGCTTTAGCTCCATCATAGGTTCTATACTTTCCAATAATTCCGAAATACTGTTACTACCTTTGGATGGTGGTATTATTTCTATTGAAAAAAGTGTTTTGCCCTTAGCATTATCAATATGTTCTGTGACTTTGGCCATACCATGTATTTTATAATTTCTACCGCAAAAATAGATAATCCCCCTTTCTTACAAATTTGTAGACTAGGTATTTAATAAACTTCGTACATTTTGGATAAATTATCTTTTAAACAACCCTATTAACGGAAACAACAGATGAAAAAACTATGGATTTTAGTACTAATTACACTTGGTGCAAGTAGCATTCAGGCACAGGAATCTTCTAAACATGCCAAATACCTAGGAGAATACAGCGTAAAGGACGCTCCATTCTCAACTATTCTTATCAGCTTAAACAATGGCCAACTCTGGGGTGAAGCTGTAGGTGCTGGAGAATCCGAATTAGTAGCTACAGATGTCGCTAACACTTTCAGCTTGGCTTCCGTACCGAGAGCTCGCTTGGTTTTTACCACCGAAAAAAACATCATTAAATCTTTAGAATTAATCATGGACGGGCAGAGCGTTAAAGGGATGCGTAAGCTACCCGCTCTTTCAGACTTTGCAGGTGTTTTTGTTTTTGAGGCTGGTGGTCCCATTTCCAAAATCACCGTAGGCGAAGACAATGGGCTGCTAAGTATTGATGTTCCGGAATTTGGCCAAGCCACCATTGATAACACTAGCGTAATTGACAAGTTTTACGAATCCAATTATCAAAGTGATTTCATCTTTATCAGAAACGAAAAAGGTGAAGTAAGCACACTTAAAATAAACATCCCAAGCCAAGGGATGACCATAGAAGGTGTAAAAGAAATGAAGGCAAAAATGCCTTCATTTGACAAATATGTAGGAAAATACAACTTTGTGGATGTAGACCTTAGCCTAAAAACGGAAATTAGAGAGGGCAAACTTTACGGCATAACAGAGCAAGGTGAAGCCTTTTTGACCCCAACAAGTAAGCCCGATTTCTTTGAAATCCAAGGTGTAAACGGTACTGTGGAATTCAAGGTAAATGCGAAAAATGCTGTAACGGAAGCTATTTTAACCTACGACGGGCAAAAAATGACGGCCTATCCATCTGCTGGTTAAGCACTTCAAACAAAAAACAAAAAGAACTCCGCCAAACAGCGGAGTTCTTTTTGTTTGAAAGCCGCCAAAGTTTATGGAAAACACTTTTCATTCCCTCTAAATAACATGTATATGGAGAGGGTATTTACCACCAAAATGTACTAAACAAGAAACCTATGACAGACTGCTCCCAAAACATCAAATGCTAAATCTTAGAAACGGCTAAAAATTCCAAGCTCCAAACTAGAACAAAGTTGATACATAAAAGTACAGTGGCATGCCTACTGTAATATTTATAGGGAAAGTTACAGCCAAAGCCATTGGCAAATAAAGTCCAGGGTTGGCTTCAGGCACCGTTATTTTCATCGCGGCTGGTACAGCAATATAAGACGCACTGGCGGCCAGAATGGCAAACATGAATCTATTACTAATATCATCCGTAACGTACGAGCTTATAACTGCGAAAAGACATCCATTTATTAGCGGAATAATGATTGCAAACAAAAGAGGGAAAACGCCAAAAGAAAAGAATGATTTCAGCTTTTTGCCACTTGTAATTCCCATATCTAAAAGAAAAATAGCCAAAAAACCCTTAAACAAGTCGTTGGTAAAAGGTTTGATACCTTCCGCTTGTTTGTCATTTGCCAAGAATCCTATTACCAAACTTCCGAGAATTAATAATACACTACCATTGGTTAAGGAGTGTTTAATAACCGTGGGTATTTTGATTTTTGGGGAGGCATCTCCTTTCCTGAATACGGAAATTAAAACCAACCCAACAATAATTGCTGGCGACTCCATCAAAGCCATCACGGCTACCATATGACCGTGAAGAATCATCTGCTGTGCTTCCAAATAAGATGCCGCCGTTACAAAGGTTACAGCACTTACAGAACCATACGCTGCGGCTACAGCACCAGCATCAAACACATTAAGTTTTCTCTTCAGAATAAAAAAAGTACACAAAGGGATTAAGGCAGAAATACCTATACCTAGCATCATAGAAAGACCAATCTCAGTGCTAAAGGTTTCGTGTGATAGCTCTTGCCCACCCCTAAAACCAATGGCGAACAAGAGATAAAGTGATATGAATTTTGAGGAATTAGCAGGAATGGCCAAGTCGCTCTTTAAAGAAACGGCAATGATACCAAGCACAAAAAATAGCAATGCTGGGTTTGTTAAGTTTTCTATAAGTAAGTTATAATTCATTAATTGTTTTAATATGAAAAATGGTGTTTAAAATCACCAGAATGGGCTTAATGATTTTACTGTCGAAAGATGGAATTAAATCGCTCACTTAAAACTCCTACTCGTTCGAAAATGCAATATTAATATCTGAGCTAATTTTCAATTTTAAACCTTTTGCTTCGGCTTCAGATAAAATCTCTTTCAAGCGTTCCAATGACTTTTTTAGCTCAGGAATTCTTTTCACTGCTGTGGCGTGGTCTATTCCGAGACGTTCTTGTGAGCTAAAATTTTTCATTTGATGAAAATTGATTTTGTTAGAAAATACATTCATTAAAATGTCCTTCACTTCCTCATGCAAGAAGGTCCCCTCTATGAAAGATAATTTATCATTTGTGCTCATCTTGTTTTTTGTTTTAAAGCTATTCCTAGCCCATAATTAAATCTGTTCTATAAGACGCCTTGTCTTAAAACGCCGCAAAATTGAAAACTTCAATTCATAAGTTTTTATTTATATTTGTTATGTAATACATAAATATTTTTAATGAACTATACGCTCAATCAGTTACAGATTTTTTTGAAAATTGTAGAAACACAAAGCGTTACAAAGGCCTCCGAAGAGCTAAACCTTACGCAACCCGCTGTTTCCATTCAACTTAAAAACCTTCAAGACCAGTTTGAAATACCCCTTACAGAATTGATTGGAAGAAGGATTTACATTACAGATTTTGGGAAGGAAATCGCAACGGCAGCTGAAAACATTATCAATCAGGTTAATGCCATCAACTTTAAGACTTTAGCCTATAAAGGGCAATTGACAGGGAAGTTGAAGATTTCAGTGGTATCCACAGGAAAGTATGTCATGCCATATTTTCTAGCCGACTTTATGAGTCAGCACTCTGGAATACAGCTTTTAATGGATGTTACTAATAAGAATAAAGTGGTTAAAAGTCTGGAAAACAATGAAGTTGACTTTGCCCTTGTCTCGGTATTGCCTACTTCACTAAATATAGAAAAACTTGATTTGCTTCAGAATAAATTATACTTGGTAGGAAATAGCCACTCAAAACTCAAAAGGGTCTCCAAAACAAAAGAAATATTTAAAGATTTACCCTTAATCTTTAGAGAGAAAGGCTCTGGGACTCGGCAATCCATGGAGCGTTTTATTGACCAAAATACAATTTCAGTAATAAAAAAAATGGAATTAACATCTAATGAAGCCGTGAAGCAGGCATTATTAGCAGGTTTAGGCTATTCTATTATGCCTTTAATTGGCATAAGAAATGAAATTCGTAACAAGGAATTACAAATAATTCCGATTAAGGGTTTACCCATCAAAACTACGTGGTGCCTTATTTGGTTAAAAGGCAAAAAACATTCCCCGGTTTCTGCTTCATTTTTGGAGTATTTAAAAAGTGAAAAGTCGCAAATAGTTCATGACAAATTCAGCTGGTATGAACAGTACTAAAATATCGAAGCCATATGCTATTCCAAGCGTCATCTCCTCTAGAATCATTGCTTGAGGATTCATAAGAAGAACCTTTATCAGAAGGAATAACTTTCCAAATAATAAGCCTTGGCCTACAAGGAATATCCTCCTTGTACAGCCATGAATAAATGTCTACCTTATCAATAATATTTGTACCAAACGCACTACATGATTTTTGGAAATTAATTCATATAACAATCCAGGAAGAAAGGATAACTGATTAGGATCACAATCCTAAAAAACATCTTCCTTATTGCTTTCATATTGGAAGTTTAAACCAAACAAAGAGACTGCCCCTTTTTTAGACAACCTCTTTGTTTTACTAGCTAATCTTTGTTGACCTTACTGGCACCTGATAGGTCTTGTTCTATTCTTGGGATACCTCTATAATTTACGGTGCTGGCTCCACTAGCATCGACTTTCAAGTATTCTTTTACAGCCACATTGGCTTTACTAGCTCCTGAAAGTTCTAGATAAGCTTCTTCGGAATCTGCATCATAAGCATTTAATTTTGAGGCTCCAGATAAGTCTGCTTTTATTATAGGAATCTCCTTTCTTAAAGTAAGCGTGGATGCCCCGCTTATTTCGGCATTAAGCTCTCCTGTTGGCACATCAAAAGTAAGCTTTGACGCTCCACCTATATCTACCTTAAAATCTGCGAAATAAGTAAAATCTACTATCCTCACCGTAGCAGCTCCAGAAATATCTGCTTCCAAAAGGTCTGGCATTTCAATCAGTAACTCGACCTTATTTCTGTTTACAGCTCTAAAGATATTCCTGTCATAAAAACTTACCTTCAAAGTGTTATTCACCACTCGCACGTTGAGGTCATTTAAGTCTTTTGCACTGCCGTTTGCTGTCACTTTAAATGAAGAAGAGGGTATAATAACCACATCCATGGCTGAACCTAAGTCCACCGCATCGAAATCATTTACATTGAAAACCTCTTCTTCGTTTTCTGCAAAAACATCATTTTCAAAATCTATGCTAACGCATGAATTGAAAAAAACGACCATTAAGGTCACTAGTAATACGGGTTTGAGCTTTCTCATATTTTATTATAATTCTTGATAATCGAATAAAAGACAACTCATCTTAAACTTACCCCTACGCCCTATTATAAATAGTTTTAAAAAAAATAAAAAATTGATACGTAGGGGTATTTCGGTTTTTGGCTGTCATTACTTAAATGATAAGACCTAACTATGTATGTTTGCACTAGCTAAAACAAGAGAAATAGAACTTTTGGACACCGAACAAGCATACCTCCGAAAAATTAGAGAGGGTAATAAGAACGCCTTTGAAAGTGTTTTTAGAACCTACTATGAGGACCTAGCCAGATATGCCTTTTCTATCTTAAAAAGAAAAGAAGAATCTGAAGACTTGGTACAACAGGTTTTTGTCAATTTCTGGGAAAAACGTGAGCAAACTATTATCTCCGGCTCTCTTAGATCCTACCTTTTCAGGTCTGTTCATAATCAAAGTTTAAACCTTATAAAGCATGAAAAAGTAAAAGCCAGCTATGTGGAGCATAGCCAGTTTTTTGACATTAAATACCGTTCTGATGTAGAAGAAAGTGTGGAGGGAATGGAACTAGAACTTCAGATTGAATCCATCATTGAAAGTTTACCAACGGAGTGCCGTAAAATATTCATAATGAATAGAATGGAATCATTGAAATATAAAGAGATAGCAGACCAGCTAGGTATTTCTATCAAAACCGTGGAGAATCAGATTGGTAAAGCATTGAAAATACTTAGAAGTTCGCTAGCACCATATCTAGTGAGTCTTCTTTTAATTTGTTTTGGAGCATGAAAAAGGCAATTGACGAAAATATATTAGCCAGGTATTTTGACCAATCAGCATCTTCTGAGGAGCTGAGGATTCTTCAAATATGGCTTGAAGAAAATGAAGAGAATGCGGTTCTGCTAAAGCAATACCAAAGGGTTTGGTCTGCTACGGATAAGGAAGTACAAGCGTTTAAACCAAATACAGATTTGGCATGGGAAAAAATTAATTCAAAAATTAAAGTTGAAAAGAAGAAGTCCGCTTATCTCAGCATAGCGGCGGCAGTGGTAGGAGTGCTACTGCTCAGCACCTACTTTTTAGTAAAACATAATAAGCCTATAGTATACCTCTCTTTAAGTTCCGAAAAAGTAGCCCAAACCAAAACCTTGACAGACGGAAGTACCGTGACATTAAATTCTTTTTCCCTTTTAGAGTATCCAGAAGAATTTGGATCAAAAGAGAGACGCATAAAACTAATAGGCGAAGCATTTTTTGACATCAGCAAAAACCCCGACAAACCATTTATCATTGAAGCCAATGGCACAGAAATAAAAGTACTAGGAACATCTTTTAGTATTTCTGCAAGAGACGAAAACGTAAAAGTAAGTGTCAATTCTGGAACGGTGGAGTTTAGAAAAACGGAACATAAAAAAGTCATCTTACAAAAAGGCGACGAAGCCACCTACGAAAGTATCAAAGACACCATTAAAACGGCTCCCATTTTAGACAGAAATGTCTTCGCCTACAAAACCAAAGTTTTTGAATTTAAGAACACCAATTTGGAAGATGTGGTGAATGTCTTGAACAAAGGTTACCAATCCGACATTAAGCTAGAAGGGGAAAACTGGGAGAACTATGCCCTTACCACCAGATTTGAAAACGAAAACCTCTCTGAAGCACTCGGGATCATAGCGGAAACATTAGAACTTAAAATTCAGAATAAAGATAAAACTTACATTTTAGCAAAAAAGACTAAAACGGAATAGGGGTTTTTTAGGCGAGGGTTGTCTATTTATTAGATAACAAATTATGAAAATAAACTTCCGTGATATATGTCGGGAGCAACACAAATTAATGAAAAAGCTAATACTTATTTTCGCCGTTCTTTTTTGCCAGATGGCCTTTGGCCAGAGCGATGTGCTATCAAAACGTATTTCTGTTAATTTTATAAGCATTCCCTTAGAAGACGCATTAAAAAGCATTGAAACCAAAGCAGATTTACAGTTCTCTTATAATGCTAATCATGTTGATACTGGTCGGAAAATAAACTATCAAGCTACCGCTAATAGTGTGCAGAACATACTGACAGACATTTTAGGCCATGAGATTGAGATACGCACCAAAGGGAAATATGTCATTCTTCAAAAAACGAAACCGCAGGAAAAAAAAGACTTTTTCGTAATGGGCTACATTGAAGATGCAGAAACGGGTGAAAAGATAATCAACGCCAGTATTTACGAGCCTCTAACACTGGCTTCTGCCCTATCTAACCGTTATGGTTATTACAAAATAAAACTACCCAGAAACCAGAAAGACATAGACCTCCGCTTTTCAAAAGAGGCATATAGCACAGCATTGGTAAACGTTTTTGAAAGAACGGATATCAAAATGAATGTGGATTTAGACAAAGAGCTTATACAAAAACAGCTTACCGCTAACATTGCTCAAATAGAATTACGAAGCATAAAGAAAGACAGCCTTCCTAAAACTGAATTTCCAGAAATAGCGAAACCGCAGCCTGTGCCTGTTCCCCAACCTGAAACAAAAAGATTAGCGGTAGATATTGACATTAAAGACCAACTGGCTTTTGTAGATAAAACTTATAAAAGCGGCAAAGAGCAATTTGTAGATTGGTTTCTAAGTACCAAACAGGCACTTCACAGAAATAACATTAACGACAGCCTTTACAAACCTTACCAGATTTCTATTTTGCCATTTATTGGCACCAACCAAAAGCTTAGCCCCTTTGTGGCGAATGATTTCTCTTTCAATGTGATAGCAGGATACACGGGAAGCGTAAGCAAACTAGAGATTGGCTCGGTAGCAAATATCATCAGAAAAGACATGACTGGTGTCCAAATAGCTGGAGTTCTAAATGTGGTAGGCCATAAAACTACCGGTGCACAAATAGCCGGAGCTGTAAACATAAACATAGGCGATGCCGACGGATTCATAAGCAGTGGTTCACTTAATCTTAATCTTAAAGACGCCAGTGGGTTTAATGCTACTGGTGGGGCCAACGTTACTTTAGGCACTTTTAAGGGCGTTCAGATTGCTCCTTTTAACTATGCCACTAGGCTTGTTGGTTCGCAAATAGGTGTGTTTAACTTTTCTCATGATGCAAAAGGAACCCCGATTGGTTTTTTCACCTATGTTCATAAAAATGGATACAGAAGAATAGAGCTAGCAGCCTCTGACCTAAACGCCACCGAAATCAGTTTTAAAACCGGAACCAAGAGTTTTTATAATATTTTCACCACCGCATTTAACTATGGCAAAGAGGATAAAGAATTATTTGGCCTAGGTTATGGATTGGGAACCTCATGGAAATATGGTAAAAGATTCAGCTCCAATTTAGACTTCATAGGCATGGCCTATATCCCAGAAAACTTTGACGACGTAGATTACTTAAACCAACAGTTTAGGGCCAGTTTTGGACTAGAGTTTAAAATCACGAAATACATCGCTCTCTTCGCCGCCCCATCCTTAAACTTCTTAGCAAGCAGAAATGACGACCTCACTTTCTCCAACCCAAAATTCCTAGTGTCAGAAACCAGAGGTGACTTCTTTGGCTACGATTCTAACCTCTATACTTGGTTTGGGTATAAGTTTGGCCTGAGAATATGTAATAAGGGGGTGTAGTTTATTGGGGAAATCATCTCTCATAAGATAACATTTGAGACCTTCGTTCTAGAAAGACAAATTGAAGATTTTTACCCAAATCAATATGCTTACCCCCTAGTTTCTTTGTTAAACCTCAATTACACATCCAAGGAAAATAGTTTCGCCCAAAAAAAACGCATTGGGGCATACGTAGTCTTATTTAGATATTGCAAATATGCTCAATTGCTAGAAAAATAATTTTACCCTAAACACCATCCTCATTTAGTATAGGTTTCTGACCGGCAACACAATAGGAATCTAGCCTGTATTTTTTACCATAAATTAGCATCTCCGGTTCGATTGTCCGAGACGATAAAAAAAACTTCAAACCATTCAATTCTAATTGAGTCCGCCAATCTTGTTGATCATAAATATTAAATCCGTATTCAGTCAAAGGAATTAAGCTAAAAAACTTTTTAGCCCTAAAGCCTGCATAAAACTTACCACCGGGTTTTAATACCCTCAGCACCTCTTTCAAATGAATTGATGGCAAATCCCAGAAATAAATGACATTAACACAATAGATTTTATCGAATGTGTTATCTTCAAATGGCATTTTTCCGCTATCCCCGCAAACTAAGTCGAGCTTGCCTGATTTTACAGTTTCAGCATTTTTCCGTTTTGCTCCCTTTACCATCTGTGATGAATACTCCAACCCAGAAACGTGGAGGTTTTTAGCCACTTTAAAAACATCGTTAAAAAATTTGCCGTTACCGAATCCTATTTCAAGAACTCTTTCGCCGTCTTCTAGTTTAAGAGTCTGTATAGTGAAATCATGTATAAATCTATTGGTTTTGTTCATTACGTTCCCTACTCGTTTGGCAAAAATGCCGTGAGGTCTCCGCAATTGGCCAGCAACAATTTCATTTCGCTTGGACTCAAAAAAATCAAATATCATGGATACGTTTATTACCAACTGGTTGTTGCATTTCTTCAACAAGTAATGCCTATAAAGACATAAATATAAAATCTTAATCACTCAGGTGAAACACTTTGTTTATAAAAAAAGCGGTTAAATGTTAAGACAGTTTCAAGGAAGAGAAACAAGTAGTGATATATTTTGAAGCTCTTCAGAACGGAATCAATACAGGGTCAAAGGCTAGCAGATAGTATTAATAACCTTTGTGCTAGAAAGTTAAAGCGGTCTACTACTTTTTCTATCAGAACATCATGTGCAATGTTCCAAGAGCGGGAAAGCGAGCTTAACGATAATGCTATTAGAATCTCTTCCCAGTCCGTTTTCCTGTCAAAGTCATGCACTTTTTTACTGAACATCTCTTTTTTACCAATCCTAAACTTTCAAAACAGAAGAGACTTCTAGCGTAATGACCCAAACCTATATACTCCATTTGAATATAAATTTGGCGTGAGGATATCTAATAAGGGGTGTAATTCAAAAGGCTAACGTATGGTTTTAATTATACGCTAGTTCAAATTCAAAAAATACCTACTAGACTTCAGTTCGCCAGTTTTCTTAAAAACAGTTTTTTCTACCAAATTGGCTAAATCACGCCTGATGGTGGCTCTCGAAGCACCTTAATACGCATATAGTTCGGCACTTAAACCACCTTGAAAACCATCTACGCCTTCTTTAAACATCCTGAGTACGGCCTTCTTTTGTCTTTCATTAAGTATGCTTTTATGCTTTTCAAAGAATTTAGTTTTGGCTATCACAAAATCTATCAAACTAAGTATAAACGCCTGTGCTTCTAAGATGATTTCAGAGAAAAATACGAGCCATTTAGTTATGTCTAAGCTATGATTGCTCTTATGTAAAGTCCCGTATTATGCCTTTCGGTTTACTTCTATTGTGTGAGCTATGGCCACCAAACTCGGTCTACCCATTCTCTCCGACAATACTTTCTCTGCCAGTGCTCTTCCTATTCTTCCGTTTCCATCTTCATAAGGATGTATTATCTCAAAATACAAATGTGCTATTCCGGCATGAACTAACACAGGTAGCTTACTAGCTCCTTTATACCAAACTTGAAGTCGTCCATGTTTTTACACTACCAGTTTTACGGCGGTGCCTCAAATAACACGCGATTTGACTGATAATTACCCGCCACTATCTGTATAGGTCTGAATGCGTCCTATAGCCTTCTAAATCTCGGCAACCATTCATAAGCATGTTATGCCAGCCGTAAAGCATTTCATGGTTCTATTCTTTGCCATATTTCCGATATAAATCCACCATCATTTCAGACACACCATATTTATTGGCCTTAACCTTTCTATTTTCGGTCTTTAAGCCTAGATGTTTCCTTATAGAAGACTGCACCGAGTTTCGGTCAAGCACCTCCCCTTCTATGTGAGAAGTGGTAAAAGCTTCATCACTTAATATATCCACTCGTATGGTTTCCAAATCGCCATCGCCCATGTGCTTTATGCCCATAACCAACCTGGAATTCTGAAAAAACTTAGACTCATAAGTCTTCAGCACCTCCGAATCATAGGTGAACATTGGCCAATCTTTTAGTTCCCAAACCCACTTCATGAGTTATATCTTTTAGATTTATAAATCATTTCCCCGAAAATAGTGAGTCATATTGGCCATATTTATAAGCCAGAAGGCTGGTGAAGATTTGAAGAAAATGCATAATACAGCATGCCTTTACCAGATAAGAACATAAAATGATAGGCAAAAGTAAACGCTGTAATAATATCAGTCTAAGCTTCCTCCTTTCACCACTAGCTTCGTCTCGCCAAAGTGTACGCTGCACTTTTTTATTTCCACCCATGAATGCCGCAGTGTCAGCAAGTGAGAATCTGCTAAAGGAGGTACTACGGTGATTATGACTCATTTTAAACCAGCGGTTTGTGGGCTCTTTAAATTCAAAATTACCTACCCTATACAATTAACACGTCACAAACCTCTAGCATATAAAAAATAACCTCCGCCAATAATCAGGAGAGGGAAGGCAAAACATAAGAGCAATATGGTGTACCGGTATAAGCCCCAAAAAGAAACCACTTTTCTTACTTCACCATCTTTGGCATATAAAATATTCACATAATCGCCCACTTGGTAAGGTGCTGGCTTTGAAGCTACATCACTTACAAATGAAACTTTAGCCCCTAACCTATCGGTAAATTCATAAACGGGTTTATAGCTGTAGCCATTATCTCCACGAATAGGAATTAAATCTACTACCTCCGCTCTAGTTTTTACGCCGTCATTTATTAATCGCTGGGTTTGGGCGAATTGCGAATACGCAAAATAAAACAACACCAGCGAAGCCAATAACAAACCATTATACAAATACTCCATCATCTTCATTTTGTTTTCTATAAAAGACCGTTCGGTTTTTCAAGCTTAGATTTCTCTTTCCTTTTCTGAGAATCTTGCCGGAACGAGTCTGCACTTATTTTATAGCTTTCTATATATTTTATTTCCTCCCACATGAATACTGCAGCGTTTTTGGCCGCATTCAAACCGAAGGTTTGAGAACACTTCAACGAAGCTACATTTATCCGCCTTAGGAGTAAGCTTCGCAGATCGGGCACTTCGGAGAAAATTCAATTTATTCTTTGCAATCAGCTTTATACAAATCCATGTATTCAAAAACCAAGGCAACTGCATTAGCTTTCATATCTTTAACTAAAGAATCGTTTCTACGAACATCATTCGTAATCTTATAAACCTTACACCAATCTGAGTCCAATACTTTTTGAGCCTCAATAATGGCCGCAATTATATTGACCGTATAACTCTTACTATTCTTTGATTTTGCTTTTCTGGCATAAACCAATGATTCATTGACGTCAAAATAGTTATCCAAAGCTTTTAAATAAGCCATACAAATTAGCAAATCACCGCTAGATTTCTCAAGAAATTCTTCTTTATCACCAAATTTGTATTTTCCTTTTAGATATTGATAAAATACGTTTGAATTGTCCTTACCGTCAAAATCCCAACCTAATTTATTGATTAAGGCTATTTTGACTTCCAAAGGATTTTCACTTTTGACTAAATACGTCATCAATTCCTTAGTCAACTTACCATCCGTTTTTGAGGCCAACTGAACAATCTTCACATCCTGATATGCCTTACTAAATTCTATGGAAGTTAGTGGCGAATCCGCAAATGTATTATGGCCAAATAATAGTACCACTAATAGTACTAAAACTGAATTCATTTTCATTTGAATGTATTTATTTGGTAGAGTATCGCCAAAGCGAAAACCTGCAAGAGAGCCTAATTGTTGGTTCTTCTTATTTTAATACCAAAAGCTTCTTTCGGATTACTTACCATAATTTGATTGATATCCTCTTCTGTAAATCCATTTTTACGCATTTCTGGAATTAAGTTTTCAAAAATGGCCTCAAATTTTTTCATACCACCGCCATTCCGAAAAGCATTACCGTCATGAGATAATAATACCTTATTCAGTAAATTATTCTCTTTAAAAAGCTGGATTCGTTTAAGGTACTCGTTGGTATTGTTTTCATTGACCCCATCCAGTGAAATCCACGCTCCCTTAGATGCAAATTCAATTAATATTTCATCATTTTCAAGCTTGCTAGCATGCGTCCAAATCCATGCACTGGGATGAATGTTATATTCGCTAAGAAGTTCGGTCTGTAGTTTTACGGCTTCCATATTTGCCCCAGTATGCACAGCCAAAGTCAGGCCTGTACTTAGGTGAGTAAGCAATCCTGCCTCAAACAGTTTTTTGTCAATAATGGAAGGTGCCATACCATCATCAAAAGCTAATTTGATAAAGCCTGGTTTAATAGCTGTTCCTTTAATTCCATTTTCAAATTCATCAATCCAAATTTCTGAGATAGATTCAGCACTGGCATCATAGGCAAAGGCTGGAATGTATCGGTCATCTGCCGCTCCATAAAATCCAGTATTGGTGATAATTTGAACTCCTGAGGAATCTGATATCGCTTTTAATAAGTCCACTCTTCTACCAAAATATGCTGTGGTACAGTCAAAAACAGCATGAACACTTAAAGATTTTAAATGCTTTAAATATGGGATAACTTGATTGAACAATTTAAGGCTATCATAATTTGACGCCTCATCCATTTCTTTGCCAAAATTTGACATAATGTGTTCATGAGTTAAGGACATCCCCAATTCAGACACATCAATTGGTCCTTGGACGGTGTTTATTTGTTTTTGTTTTTCACCGTTTTGACAGGCTGATAATAGCACTACCAAATTGAGTATCAGTAAAAGCTTAACTGTTACACTTTTCATAATATAAGATTCCTTGATTTGAGTATTCATTACTTCCTTAAGACAAATAACATAGTTTGAAAGGCAAAATACGCATTCCCCTCGGCAGGGTCTTGCCAGAACCGTCATCATTACAAATTCATCATCCTACTCGGATTTTGACGAGTATCAAATGCGTCTGTTATTAAAATGGAATCTTCAGAAAGGACTCTATAAATCACTTCGGTATGCCTAGATACGAAATACCTATATTCATGTTTCATAGAAATCAAATTCTCTTCTAGTTGACCGGAATTCGGATATTCTTTAAGCCTATTTGGTGGATTCATAAGTCTCTTGAGTAACTTGTTTTGCTACTTTAACACCTGCTACTTTTTTATAAAAGCCATAGATTTCTTCTAGACGCTTTGATGCAAAACTTGACCAAATAATCGTTTAATTCAACGATTTCTGTTCTAGTTCTTCTTGCGTGATGAAATCACCCTTTTTATAGTCCTCCTCACTTTCAAGCGTCCTTTTTCTGATAGCCTCTTTGGTCAATGGATTTAAGTCAATCGACTTTTTACTTAAAGCTTCACTAGTCAATTTCTCAATCAAAGAATCTATGAATTCTTCACCAAAACAATCGTCGTTAAGTTTTAGGAACGTCTGTTTTCCAGTTCGCTTAATTATTAAATTCTCCATATTCTTGAATTTTACCAAAGATAGTCAAAAAATGAAATCAAAATTCTACACTACCATCCGGAAGGCGTAAAACGTAGCCATCCTTAAAACCAGCGACTTAAGAACAATCTATTCATTCCATTCATCTAAATACCTTACTGCTCAAAAACAACACTTCTTTGAGGGTTTTTCTTGTACTTGGTCTTAGGAGTAATCGCGATGTTGGCAGTAGAACGAAAATTCCTATTATTTGGATTTAGCATATACTCCATTTGATACTCAATCATTTTTTCAAAAGGAATAAGAAAATCCTTAGTCTCGCAATTTTCCAAGCCACCTTCCTTAAGTAAATTTAAGACCGTATAAACCGACTCAATGGTACTAAGACAAAGAGCATCTGGCTGCTGCTTGATAATAAATTTTGATGTAATCTTATTATCAAAACTCACTCTTTTTAGCTTTTGCAAGTTCTTACTCAGTTTAAGCATTTTGCGGGCACAGGGCCATGTACCATCCAAAAGAAAGATGTATGGCTTATCACCCATAAATGAAATCATTTCTGAACTTTTCCTTACCGATAAGTTGAAACTATCTTTCCCCGGATAAAGTAAAAAAGAATCACTTTGTTCCTCATTCAGTATTTCATTTACACGTTTGTTATTGGTAAAATCAACACCAACTATAATTTCTGAATTCTCCAATTGAAGCTTAGTCATATGCCCCGTTCCGCTTTTTTCTTTTTTGTACTCCTTAGGGTGCATAAGAATAATAAAACGAGTCTTAGTCTGGAAAGGCTTAAGGTGTTTACAAATACATGAACTTGAAGTTCGCATGCATTGGTAACAATTGGTTCTTGTTTCTACTTGCAAATTGAGTATTTCTTCTTTTATCTAATTCTGAAAAGGTTCAGCGTTGATTGGTTTTTCCTCCTAGCAGCTTCTAGTCAGAGCGGAATCAGCTAAGGGATTAATCCACTTTCAGATTGTGGTATCCAAACGATTTTTAAAGCCATTTGTCAAAACGCTTCATCACTGTTTCGTTAGCCTTATATTCTTCTTTATCGGCTTGAGCTAAACCAGTTTTGATTTCTTCTTGTTCACTTTTCGACATTTCATTCCACCAGTCCACTTGCTCTTCCTCAAAAACAGATTTAACCTTCATTAGAACACTTTCTTTCTGTGTTTGAAGCAAAAGATGCATTAATTCTAATTTTTGGTTTCTATATTCATAATCCAAAGTTTTATACTAACAAAGATAGTTTTTTGTCAACAAACTTTAGTCCCAATTAATGTTTCCACCAGCAGAGACCTTTGACTTAAAGAACCTTATTTTAAACCAGAGGTTTAAGAATACTACAACGAAGCTATAAGCTTCGCTGATCTATGTGGCTCGTTAGTTATTTATTTTTATAAATGACTTAGGATCTACCACTGGTAAAATAAATTTATCTTTATAGAATGTAGGACTAAGTTCTACAGCCAAAAGAGCTCTAGCATGAGAATATGCAATTGAATACAATTGAACAATAAAGTCATCTGGTAGGTTATAAGATTTATTGTCAATGTTCTTAGTACGACTTAAACCTTTTATTCCAAAAACTGTTCTTCCTATATGATTGATAAAAGCTTTATCATTCTTTGAATCTCTCAAGTCTGATTCAATATCAATTGAAATTGTAGATTCTTCTTCCTTTATTATTATTCCTGTTTTTATTCCAATTTCTAGCACGCCTTCTTCCTGAAGTTGCCGAAAAGAGATATCATTTATGTCTTCAAAAGATAACTTTAGGGTATTAATTCTATTAACCTTAAATCCCAATTCAATTTTTTCTTCACTTTTCATGTTAATATGTCATTTGAAGCTTATTTTCTCCTATTTCACCTAGTCTAATAACCTTGCATTTATCTGACGATTTGGGTTCATATGAGTAATAATCATTCGAATCAGAACCATAATGGAACTGAAACAATTTATTAGAATCTTGCTCTTTCTTCAAATACAATGCTTTATCCAATAAATCAAATGAGGGAATCATGTTTATCTTAAGAGCAATATCAACAACCTTTTCGATACTGAAATTTATATCTCCATCATTTAATATCTGAGAAACTCGACCAGGGCTAAGATTAAGATACTTAGCTAAATCCTTTCTTTTCATGTCGTTACTTCCCATAAATTCAATTATAGCATCATATAGTTTCCCATTTATAGCTTCAACCCAATAAGAGGTTGATGATAAAATCCTTTCTCTAAAATTACTATTTACTTTCATAATAATCCTTAACGATTTTTTTGATTGATTTAATATCCTCGTCTTGATTTCCTTTAAAACCTCCAGTTACAATTACCCGTCCTGTCTTTTCTTCGTGAAATAAATAAACCCTTATTGAATTACATTTTGCCTCATAGATTTTACACTTGATTTTTGAATCTTTTATCTCCCTAAATTTGGTTTTAGGTCGCCTATTCAAATTTGCGGTATCTTCAACAACTCTAATTGCACCGGCCAAATGATCAATTAAATTCCCATCCTTTTCTATTTCTTCAATAAAATTTTGCAACAGGCTTTTTCCATTCTTGCATAGTTCAAACACTTTTATTTTAGTGTTTCCTGATACAATCGGGGACAATATTAACGAATATTTACTCAAAACTTTAGCTATAACTAAATTTATTAATTAAAAGTTGGCTTCACCATAACTTTCTAAAGTTACTCTACTTTTTTCACACCCGCAAAATACCCATTCCCACCCAATAAAAACACCTCCAAATCATAAATTGATTATTCGGTCATAGGGGTAAAAGCTTTCTTGTTTGTCTTACTATTGAAACCACATCTCGGCTTGGTGCTGAGGTGAAAATGAAAAACTATTAAACATAAACCTAAAAAGACTCCCTCTCCATCTGGAGAGGGTTGGGGTGAGGTTGAAAATACAAAACATGAAAAAGTTAAAATTATTACTCCTATTGGCTGGCATGGCCTTACAATCTCATGCCCAAAACTTAACACAAACCCTCCGTGGAAACATAAAAGACATTGACGGAAAGTTTCCGCTCATAGGTGCCAATGTGGTCATTCTTGGCAGTAATCCTATACTAGGCACCACGGCAGATGTGGAGGGCAACTTCCGTTTTGATGATTTGCCCGTGGGCAGGTTTAACCTAAAACTCAGCTACGTGGGTTATGAAGAAAAAAACATCCCTAACATTACCCTTACTTCTGGCAAAGAGGTGGTACTGGAACTCGCCATGCAAGAGTCGCTTACTGAAATGCAAACTGTGGTGGTAAAAGCCACCAAAAACAAAGGCGATTTAAATAACGACATGTCTTTAATAAGTGCTCGCTCCGTAACCGTGGACGAAACCCAACGCTACGCTGGCTCTTTTAACGACCCCGCCCGTATGGTGTCTTCTTTTGCAGGAGTTACTGCAAATCCTGAAGGAAATAACGACATCGTGGTAAGAGGAAACTCGCCAAAATATGTGCAGTGGCGACTAGAAGGCGTAGAAATTCCTAATCCAAACCACTTTGGAGCATTAGGCGGAACAGGCGGCCCTATTAGTGCACTGAACAGTAATTTACTTGCCAACTCCGATTTTTACACAGGAGCTTTTTCACCCGAATATGGCGATGTGCTCTCTGGTGTTTTTGATGTAAAGTTTCGCTCAGGAAATAACGAAAAAAGAGAATACACCTTCGGCATAGGTGCTTTAGGCATAGACGCCACTTTAGAAGGACCTTTTAAGAAAGGCTACGCTGGCTCTTATTTGATAAACTACCGTTACTCTTCTTTGGCATTATTAGATGGAGTTGGTTTGGTAGATTTTGGCGGTGTGCCCAAATACCAAGATGCGGCTTTCAAAATCAATTTACCCACCAAAAAACTTGGAGCGTTTTCGCTTTTCGGCATGGGAGGTTTAAGCAGCATCACAGAAGACTATACCTACGACTTTAAAGACAATTTTAAAGAAAACCTGATTTTTGATGGCTCTGCCAATGGCACTTATGATAATAAAAACAACCTCTACACGGTTGGCCTAAATCATGTCTTCCCTTTTAATAATAACACGTTTTTAGAAACCACCGTGGCCTATTCGGGCAGTGGCATTGAAGAATCCGACTATGAAAGCAGTACGGGGATATTGACAGATTTGGAGGGTAATTTCCTTAGAGATACCACCTCAAACCAATACACCGACTATACCGGCAATTTAAAAAACAGCAGCATAAGAGTTGGCGTAAAACTGAGTACAAAAATCAACGCCAAAAACAAAATAGAAATAGGTACCAAATACATTTTAAACAGCAACGACTACCAAACGCAATACCCAGTAGACGACAGCAAAGTACTCTTTACCGCCATAGATTTCCATAAAAACATCAGCACCGCCAGAAGTTACGTAGCCTGGAAATACCGTATGAATGAGAAAATTACCTTTGTGTCCGGTCTTCATAATTTCTATGTGCCACTAACGGGCGAATCTTCATTAGAGCCACGTGTAAGTATGAAATGGCAGCTGCCAAATGCGTCTTCTATTAATGTGGGTTATGGCAAACACAGCACTATGGAGCACATTTCTAATTATTATGCCAAAGTGGAAGACCAAAACGGTGTAATTTCGGAGCCAAACAAAAACCTGAAACTCTTAAAAGCCAATCATTTTGTACTCGGTTATGAAAAGAAAATCACGCAAAGCCTGATGGGTAAACTAGAGCTGTACTACCAAGGTTTATACGACCTACCTGTAGAAAACGATAACACCAGTTATTACGCTACCATTAATGATACAGACGTTTTTGTAGACAAAGCCTTGGTAAACGCCGGAACGGGAAAAAATTATGGTGTGGAGCTTACTATTGAGCGTTTCTTTGTCAATAATTTCTACTATATGTTTACTTCTTCTATCTATAATTCTAAATACACTTCTTTAGAAAACATAGAAAGAAATACCCGTTTTAATGGCAATTACGCCTTTAATGCCTTACTCGGTAAAGAGTTTTTGAAACTTGGTAAAAAGCAGAATAAAACGCTGGCTTTTAACGCTAAATTCTTTTACACAGGTGCCAGAAAAATAATACCTTTACTAAGAGACGAAGCCGGAAATCTAAACGTGGATACCGTAAACGACAATTATTACGATTTCAGCAAAGCTTATCAAAATGGCTTGGACGATGTATTCCAAATAAACGCCTCGGTGAGTTTGAAAATAAACAAGCAGAAAACCACCCACGAGTTTTCTATAGATGTGTTGAATGCCAATAATACCAAGGCAAAACTCTACGAATATTATGACAATTCCGAACCAAACAACATTGGCTACGGAGAACCCTTATCCTTACTTCCTAATGTGGTTTATAGGGTTTACTTTTAGTAGTCAGGTGAGGGATACGTATATCTTTATACGTAACAACAAAAAAGCGGTTTGGGTGTACACCCAAACCGTTTTCATAATACAGAATAATGATTTTCTCCCTTCATTGAAGAGTCTCGTCATAGCGGACTCTACACTTTTTTACTTACTACTTTCTATCCCTGATATATGCCGCAGAGACCGTGAGCGGGACTCTGCTGAGGGGAAACTAAAGCTTACTTGGATGAATTAGATTCTAATTGTTAGGTATTATTTTCTATTCGTTTTAATATAATTCTCCAACCACCTCATCCTGACTCCTATTCCTTTTGTCGTAAAGCAAGGTCAATTTAGTCTCAAAAACTGGTGTAGCTATTTCAAACTCCCAATTCTCAGGAATTCCATTTAATTTTTCTTTTGATTGTTTTAAAAACTGATACCATCCTGAGGTGTCTTCATTAATTGTAAATACTTTACAATCATTGGTAAAAATGTCCAAATAGATATTATCTATCGTGTATAGATCTTTTTTGTATCCAAAAAGTGAAACCACATCAGTCCACTGATAATAAACATTTTGATTTCCTAAATTAGCTTCAAAACCATTTTGAGTGAATATAAATATTCCGTTATCATTGAATCTTCTTTCAAAATCAAGTCGCCCATACTCTTTGGCTATTTTACTTCCTGGTCTTAGAAACAGATTCTTTGGATTTAAAAGTGTGAATAGTCCATGTAAAAAACCAAAGCCAAAAAGAAACAATGTCGCCCAAAAAATAATAGGCTTATCGACTCTCAAATTTATCGTTAATGCCATCAATACAAATAGTCCTGAGATAATGGTTAAAGCTATTGTTTTCCAAATACTTTCAAAAATCAGATTTCTATTTTCAAAGTCTTTCAATTCCATTTCTTGAATTTACTTCCATTGAATGATACAAAAGCAATTTAACAGTTTTAAACCAACAAAACCGACTCCAAAACAACAAATTGATTATTCGGTAACTCACAAAAAACACTTTCTCCTAAACCCCAGAAAGAAACACAATCTTAGGCTTCAAAGCCTTAAACCAAGCCTGCGTTAGCAGCTCATGCCCGCTGTATGTGGGGTGAATGCCGTCCCAAATCCAATAGGCATAATCGGGTTTGTTTCCTTGCTCCATAAATACTTTTTGAAGGTCTATAAAAGTAGCTCCAAACTCGACTGCTAAAGCTTTGGAGGCTGCATGATATTCCATAAAAAGCGGTAACGCTGTATGATATGCCGCTCCCCAAGTATTGCCAACGGGCAGCAGAAAAGGCGACATGATAACCAGCATCAAATCTGGATATGCTTCCTTCGTTCTGCGAAGCAATGCCCTATAAACCTCCGCATAATTCTGTGGTGTATTGGCGATCTCTTTGGTCTTTAAATATTTATTGAAATCATTTATGCCTACTAAAACTGTCAAAACCTCAGGTTGTTGTACTAATACATCGGCATCCCAGCGTTTTTCTAGGTCCATAACCGTATTGCCGCTAACTCCCTTATTCACAAAAGAAAGTCCTTTCATAGGAAACTTAGCACCCAACCGCGTGGCTATACTAAACACATAACCATGCCCTAAAATATGATTCGGGTCCTCGCTTCTGCCTCTATTGCCATCTGTGATGCTATCGCCCATAAAAAGGAAACGTTTTGGGCTGTTTTTCACTATTTTGGGCAAAACCCATAAGCCAGCATTGGCGGCTAAAAAAGTTCTTCTGTTCATAAAAATCATTCTTTATGCTAAAATAGTTCTAATTCCTTCATGCCGTTTCCTTCACAATCTTTCTTCACAAAAACCGGCCAGTTTTCCTAATACACCAGATATTTGAACGGTTAAATCGATACAAACCAAAACTTCGGCCAATCCATCACTTATCATCAAGCTTTTTTGTATATTTAGTTACGAAAACTTTTTGAAATAATTAAATAGGTTAAGCATGAAAAACTTCCAAAATAGAGCACATAACGATAGCCCCAGCGTCGAAACACCAAAAATTCCGTCGGTTACGGAATACATGACGCCCATCAGCAGGCTTATTACCATTAAACAAGACACGCCCGTGCTGGAAGTACTTAAAACCTTGTTAGACAAAAGAATTACAGGAGCTCCTGTGGTAAACGAACAGGGTGATGTGGTAGGGTTGATTGATGATAAAGACTGCTTAAGTATTTTGCTCGGAAGTGCCTATTATAACCATCCGGTAGAAAAAGACACGGTGTCTGAATACATGTCAAATGTGATGAAAGACATCTCTATAGAAAACGATATTGTGGATGTGGCAAATACCTTTCTTACCACGCCATATAAACGACTTTTAGTGATGGATAATGAGGGCAAACTGGCTGGTCAAATTAGCCGTAGAGATATCTTGATGGCCATAAGAGACATGAACCAAAAAAAGTGGTAATTTCCATATGGTAGACCTAAAGTCCATCTCTTTATACCTCATGGCAGGTATTTATATTTTTGCAGGTGTTAGTCATTTCAGAAGCCCCAAGTTTTTCTTAAAAATCACCCCAAAGTGGGTACCCCAGCCCGAAAAAGTAAACCTTCTGGTCGGTTTCATTGAAATCTTCTTAGGAATAGCTCTTTTGTTTGAAGCTACACGCTCTTACGCGGCTGTGGGAATCATAGCCTTGCTCTTGGCTGTTTTTCCTGCCAACTTTTATCATTTTCAAAAAGCACGAGAAAAAGGAAAACTTGTCGTACCGACTTTAATAAGACTTCCTGTCCAATTTCTTTTGATTTACTGGGCATATAGTTTTATTTAGGCACTATTGGCGACCGCAAAAAAAAGAAACAAAATAAATTCAATATATCGGCCTGTACTGTTTGAACACAAGCAAAATTCTCTGGTAATGATATAATTTCATATCTCATTTTTTATCAAAATTTTGAATGTGTGAGTTTACAGGCTGCAGTTTTTTTTGACGGTCGGCCGCTGCCGTTCGTTTTTTTTTCGAACGGTGCGGCGATCCGCAAAAATGAATGCGGGCGGCAAGCCTCCCCACTGGAAAGTGAACCGAGAATAAGGTAGGGGACATTTTTGAGCTTTAAGAAAATTAGCTATTCATGCTGTCATTGACCTATTTTTAACCACTTTTAAATTTATTAGGACGACAGTATTTAAAAACCATGAAAAGAAGAAATTTCCTAAACGCATCTGCTCTAGGTGCTGGAGCCGTATTTTTAAGCTCTTGCGAAACTGGTGCAAGCTCCGTGGATGGACTAAAATCTTTAGTTGATGATATCCAGCCTATCACGGATGAAGAAAGAACCGCCAGAATAACAAAGGCTCAAAAGCTCATGCAAGAGCAAGGCATTTCTGCTTTATTATTAGATGCTGGAACTTCGCTCAAATACTTCACAGGCATTTATTGGTGGCCTAGCGAAAGACCGATGGTGGTTTTAATTCCAGCCAAGGGTGCATTATCATTTATATGCCCTGGTTTTGAAGAAAACCGACTTCGCGAAATGCTTTCAGAAAGCACCAAAGTATATGCATGGCAAGAGGATGAAAGTCCGTACCAAAAAATAGCCGAAGCTATTGAGAAATCAGGAATTTCAAAAGGAAAAATAGGCATAGAAGAAAGCGTAAGATTCTTCATTTTTAATGGTGTCAAAGAAGCCGCTCCACATTTAGAGTTTGTCAGTGGAGATGCCATTACCATTCCATGTCGAATGATAAAATCAGTTTCGGAAATACTGCTGATGCAAAAAGCGACCGAAATCACCATCGCTGCCATCAAAATAGGATTTAAAAGCTTAAAAGAAGGATGTACGCCAGCCACATTCTCAGAAGCCGTAGCCGCAGCACATACCAAAATGGGGGCAAGTCATGAATTTGCTTCTTGTAACTTTGGTGAAGCATCTGCTTTTCCACATGGTTCTGGTAGACCTCAAATACTGAAAAAGGGAGATGTAGTTTTGGTAGACTGTGGCTGCACCGTAGAAAGTTATAATTCGGACATAAGCCGTACCATAGTTTTTGGAGCCTCCCCTACGGCTCGTCAGCAAGAGATTTGGGACTTAGAGAAAAAAGCTCAGGCCGCAGGTTTTGCTGCCGCTCAAATAGGCAAGAAACTCCATGAGGTAGACGCCGCTGCCAGAAAAGTGATTACAGACGCAGGCTTTGGTCCAGCATATCAATTACCCGGCTTACCACACAGAACAGGGCATGGCATAGGCATGGATGGCCACGAATGGGGTAATGCCGTCAAAGGAAATGAGACCATCATAGAAGCAGGCATGTGTTTTAGCATAGAACCCACCATTGCTATTTTAGGGGAATTTGGCTTTCGTTTAGAAGATTGTGTTTTCATGAGCGATGATGGTCCAAAATGGTTTTCAAAGCCAAGCCCTTCTATTAAAGAGCCGTTTGATTAATATGCTATTTATAGACTTCTTAAGGATAACCTGAGTATATTGATTTTGGCATTCATGCGTATGAATACCGAATATTAGTCGCTAAAATTTAACATATCAAAATCATGAAAAAAGAAGTACAAAGAGGAGCACAATCAAATTCTATTTATGGCCTTGGCTGCATTGGTGCTGTAATCTATTTCCTAACTACCGCTACAAGTTTCACGATGGGTGTGGTGGGCGTTTTAAAAGCTGTGGTATGGCCAGCCTATTTTGTTTACGAAGCTTTTAAAAGTTTTGGAATTTAATCATCAGTATTAATGTCAATCAACTTTTTCTCGGCATAATTTTTCTACCTAAAAATTGACAGAAAAAAAACAGATGAAATTCTCACTAAATTATCAACTCTTGACGATTGCTACTTAATTAGCAGACCCTAATTATACCTATCCTTTAAATAAAATACAATCGTATATTTATGTATTCCATGGTATAAATTATTATTTGCAAAAAACACAAACTTGCTATGAAAAAAAATACATCTTTACTTTTAGCTACAATATTATTTGCCAGTTTTCTAACGAAAGCCCAAAATGTAACCATTACCCCATCAGGTATTACCCCAACCATGTCGGGTACCTATCCTCGGCTTTCTTACGATGCCATAAATGCTCTTCCTAGCCCACAAGAGGGCGATATCGCTTATGACCTTACCTTTTCTTGCCTAAGGGTGTACAATGGGGTTAACTGGTTTTGTAACCAAGGTATTTCTGACCCTACCCCAAACATAGCAGCCATAATTACTGCAGGAGGTACCACCGAGGACGAAGGATCTGCCGTCGCCGTTGATGCCAGCGGTAATATTTTTATAACAGGAAATTATAGAGGTACCGCCAACTTTGGAGGAATTTCAAAAAACTCACTTGGGTATTCTGATGTCTATGTGGCTAAATACAATAGATCTGGGGTTATCCAATGGGTGCAGACCGCTAATGGCCCTGGATATAATTTTGGGTTGGATATTGCTGTTGATGCTAGTGGAAATGTGTTTGTAGCAGGGGCTTTTGAAGATGATGTAACTTTTGATACAAGCACAAAAAGTTCGGCAGGTGGGTATGATATTTTTGTGGCTAAATACAATAATTCTGGAGTTTTTCAATGGGTGCAAACCGCCGGAGGATCTGTGCGTGATCTTGCCAAAGGAATAGCAATTGATCCCAGTGGCGATGTGTATATTACAGGTGAATATAGTGGAACTGCATCCTTTAGTGGAACACCAAGAACGTCTTCAGGAGGTTCTTCTGACATATTTATAGCTAAATACAGTAATTCTGGAACTTTTCAGTGGGTACAGACAGCAGGAGGAACAGGATCAGACGTAAGCGAGGGAATCGCGATTGATGCCTATGGAAAGTTGTTTATAACGGGTCAATTTAGTGGATCTTTTTACTTTAACGCACACTTGGTAACCTCGGCTGGGTTTAGCGATATTTTTGTGGCTAAATACGACCCGACTGTAAACTTATGGTTATGGGCGAAATCCGCAGGTAGCTCACATTATGATGCTAGTGAGGACATTTCCCTTGATGCTAGTGGAAATGTTTTTATAACAGGTTATTTTATTGGATCTGCCAACTTTAGTGGAACTCCAAAAATATCTGCTGGTAGTTATGATTACTTTGTGGCTAAATACGCTTCTAGTTTGGGTGATTTGCAATGGGTTCAAACTGGGGGTGGACCTGGTGCTGAACAAGGTAACGGTATTAAGGTTGATGCTAGTGGAGACCTATTTATTACAGGATATTTTAACAATACTGCTATATTCGGCGGAACTTCAAAAACCTCGGCAGGAAGTAATGATATCTTCGTAACCAAATACAGTAATTCTGGGGATTTTCAATGGGTAACAACCGCAGGTGGAACTAATTCTGATATTGGATATGGCATTGCTGTGGATGCCAATAAGAATATTTATGCTACAGGTAGATTTGCAGGAACTGCCAATTTTGGGGTAAAACCCAAAACATCAGCTGGTGCTACTGATATTTTTGTAACAAGGATACAAGAGTAAGCAAAACGATTAAAACAGAATTAGGAATTCAATTACCAGCCTGAATCCGAAAATAAACATCCGTCTTAATTTAAACAACTTTTTTCGGCCTTCATTTGTTCTACCATAGAATTGATAGAAAAGACAAATGAAGCTAAACATTGATAATACTTTCATAAATGAACTTCCAGCGGATACCGAATTAGAAGTATTTCCTCGTCAAGTTTCAGAGGCTTCCTTTTCCTTTGTGAAACCTAGGATTCCAAGTGAACCAAAACTTCTACATTATTCCGCCGAAATGGCCAATGAATTGGGTATTTCTAAATCAGATGCTGAGTCAACTGAATTTATTGAATTAGTCTCAGGAGCAAAGGTTTATGACAATACCAAACCCTACGCCATGTGCTACGGCGGGCATCAATTTGGACATTGGGCGGGACAATTAGGCGACGGACGAGCAATCAATCTTTTTGAAGTTGTACAAAACAATAAGCGTTGGGCATTACAGCTAAAAGGCTCTGGCCTTACCCCCTATTCCAGAACTGCGGACGGTTTAGCCGTCTTAAGGTCGTCTGTTAGAGAGCATTTATGCAGCGAAGCCATGTTTCATTTGGGCGTGCCTACCACACGTTCGCTTTCTTTGGCCTTAACAGGCGACCAAGTTTTAAGAGATGTGCAGTATAACGGAAACCCTGCCTACGAAAAAGGAGCCGTGGTTTGCCGAGTAGCCCCTAGTTTTATTCGCTTCGGTAACTTTCAGATTTTAACTGCTAGACAAGACCGTAAAAACTTACGCTTGCTGATGAATTATACCATTCGCCATTTCTTCCCAGACATTAAAGAAAACACAAAAGAAGGCTATATCCAATTTTTTAAAAAAGTAAGTGAAGACACCCTGAAAATGGTCATGGACTGGCAGCGAGTAGGTTTTGTTCACGGTGTAATGAACACCGACAACATGTCGATTCTGGGACTCACTATAGATTTTGGACCTTATGGATGGCTGGAAGGGTACGACAGAAACTGGACGCCAAACACCACCGACAGCCAGCACAGAAGATATAGATTTGGACAACAGCCAAACGTAGCTTTATGGAATTTGGCTCAACTAGGAAGTGCTCTAAACCTGATTATTGATGATGTGCCTGCTTTAGAAAATATCCTGAACGAGTATCAGGATTCATTTACTTTAGCATATCAAAAAATGATGCGAGACAAGCTGGGATTCAATTCAGAAGAGGACACCGACGAGCTATTATTTCAAGATTTAGAAAAAACGCTTCATCTCACAGAAACAGATATGACCATTTTCTACAGAAACTTGGCCAATTTCAAAAAGGATGAAACTCTTGCAGACAATAGCACAGCCTTAGACTTTATAAAAGACGCCTTTTATTCGCCCGAAGAGCTGAAGGACGAAACATTACAAGGATGGCTAAACTGGCTAAAATCATATCAAACCAGACTCCTAAAAGAGGATACAAGCGACGAAGCCAGGAAAACAAAAATGAATACTGTTAATCCTAAATATGTATTGCGTAATTACATGTCGCAGCTAGCCATAGACGCTGCAGACAATGGCGATTACAGTTTAATAAGTGAACTACACGAACTCCTAAAAAAACCATACGACAACCAACCAGAAAACGAAAAATGGTTCGCCAAAAGACCCGAATGGGCAAGAAACAAGGTAGGCTGTTCTATGCTTTCGTGTAGTTCGTAAAAGAGAAAATTCCTTGTATCCAAGAAAGTTATTTGTCACAATTTTGGCTTTTAGTGGCCAAGATTCCGCCAAATGCGTTGCTGTGGTATCTAAATTCAAGACGGGTTACACCCGTCTCTATTAATATTATATCTAATTCATGCTAAATTAAATAAATCCTTATATCCAAAATACTGTGTGAAGAATGGTCGAAATTTCAACATACTCAGCTAAATACATTGACTAAACTTAAATTTCGAGTGTTCAAGTTTATTTTGGGAAATGGTTTTTGCCTCGTTTTGGCCGAAACCAAAATGAGGGTCCGTCTGGCAAGACAGCGAAGAGCAAGATTTAGGAAATAATAAAACTAAACTATTTACTAAATCAACATCTAATCCGTCATTATCATCTAAGAAACGTTTGTCACGATTTTGGCATTAAAGGCCAAAATCACGCCAAACAAAAAGCAAATTGACCTTTTACGAGGGGTTTCACCCCTCGCTACCGACGTATCGCTCCTACGGAGCTAAGACAGAGAAATAACATACAGAACAAAAAACATATAAAATAATCAATACGAACATTTCAAAACCAAAAACTGTTTACCAACCATGGAATTAGGAATAGATAGTTTTGCGGCAGCACCAGCAGATAAAAGTGTTTCATCAGCTCAGGCAATGGGTGAACTCATTGACAGAATGGTCTTTGCAGACCAAATGGGATTAAATGTTTTTGGTATTGGCCAGCATTACCGAAAAGACTTTCTAGATTCTGCCCCGAGCATGATATTGGCGGCAGCCGCAGCTAGAACAGAAAACATCATTTTAACCTCCGCTGTAACTGTTTTGAGTTCGTCTGACCCGGTAAGAGAGTTTCAAAACTACGCGACACTAGATTTAATATCACAAGGCAGAGCAGAGATGGTGGTAGGCCGTGGATCATTTATAGAGTCATTTCCACTTTTCGGTTTTCGACTTGACGATTACGACGATCTTTTTGCTGAGAAGCTGGAATTGCTCCTACAAATTCGTGATAATGAAACCGTGACATGGAAGGGACAGTTTAGAGCTCAGCTGCACAAACAATCTGTTTACCCAAGACCGATGCAAGAGAAATTGCCTATCTGGTTGGGTGTGGGTGGCACGCCTGCATCTTTTAAACGTGCAGGGCATTTAGGTTTACCACTTATGGTGGCTATTATTGGCGGAGAAACACACCGTTTTCGACCTTTGATAGACGCTTACAGAAAAGCAGGTGCAGAAGCAGGTCACTCTCCTGAAACCTTGAAAGTGGGCATTCATTCTTTGGGTTATGTCGGTAAAACAGCTGATATCGCTATTGACACTTATTACCCAGGTTATGCCAAAATGTTTACAGAAATAGGGAAAGAGCGTGGCTGGCCGCCGGTAACCAAAGAGCGATTTGATGCCCAAAATAGCCATTTTGGTTCTATGGTAGTAGGAAACCCTGAAGAAGTAGCAGAAAAAATATTACGACATAGCGAAGCTCTTGGTGGTATCAGCAGATTTACTTTCCAGATGGATGCTGGCATGAATCACGAACAGCTCATGTCTGCCATTGAATTGATAGGAAAAGAGGTAATTCCTTTGGTGAATAAGGCTTAAGAATCTTTCTTCTTTGGTTTCTTCTTTTTAGTGGCTTTTGCGAGGGGATTAAAAGCGAGCATCTTATCTACCCAATAAGATAAATCTTCTTCAGAATCCATACCTAAGGGTGTCACAAAAACATAACCCTTCATTGGCCTGCCAGTGAAATCCATAGGTAAGACATTTTCCTTTTTAATCTCTGTCTCATACGCTTCCTCCCCTATTCTAGCCATCAAAAGACTATCGCCAAATTTCTTGTCGATATGAATACCACAGAGCATTTTATCATCCACTTTAAAGCATAGTCCACCCATCATTTTCATTTCTTCAAAATGGGTTTGCTTCTCCTTTAAACTTTGTCTGATTCTGTCTGCTAGGTATTCGTCGTATGCCATATCGATTATAAATTAATAGGAGTAAATATAATCAATTCCGAATTGCTGCCCCAGAGAGGCATAATTTTGATAGCAAGGGGTAAAATCCGTTGCTATCAAATTGAAGTTGTCATTTATTTGTCACAAAATTAAGCGAGTCTCACCTTCCTAACCAAGACTCATTTCATCTAAAACTCCCACCTATAATTTAGCATCGGAATCATACCTAATTGACTTTTCCGAACCACTTTCCTTTGGAAAACATCATAATAATCAAAAGCCACATTTTCATAATTAGCCACATTCTGAATATCTAAAGAGAGCATGGTATTATATTTCTTCTTCGACTTTTTAAGATATACTCTAATGTCAGGTCTAAAATAATCTGGAAGGCGTTCTGTTAGGTTTTGGGTATAATCAAACACTGTCTTTCCTTGAGCTGCAGAAGCCGCTAAATCTATCTCATAATTTCTGAAACCACCCATCCATACTACTCTCACGTTCGCTCCAACCATACGTTCCTTTTTCAAATCCCACTCCTTTCCTACTGTCAGATTGACAATATGATTTCCGCTAAATCTGGTCTCATAATATTGACCATCGGCTGCTTCAAACTCCGATTTATAGAGCGTGCCGTTTATCAAAGCAAAAAGACCCTTATCCAGATATTTTTGGTAACCCACTTCTAAACCATAATTCCTTCCCTTGCCGTTTTGATTCAAATCGAATGGAATAATAAAATCACTCAAATTCAAGCCTGATAAAAAGTTATTTCTACTTCCCAATCTTGGGCTCAAGGCATTGGATAGGGCTTGATAATAAACTTCTGTTTTTATAGAAGACGAACTATTAAGCTGTGTTTCTTCACTTAACACAACGTGATGAGCCAAAATAGGTTTGATATCTGCCACTTGGTCGTTTAGCCAAGGTGAATTGAGTTGAGAATGAAAACCGTATGCGAGATTTATATCATTTTTAGCATTTATTTTGTAGCCAAAAGCCGCTCTAGGTTCTAAAGTAGTGGTCTGGGTAAGAATATAATTTAGATTATGTAAACCTAAAACCAAGTTTCCTGATCTACCAATATTGGTGTTCCACTGTACAAATGGCTCTATCACCAATGAAGTATATTCGCCTGCATATGTATTCTGACGCGACAATACGGAATCTTGAGAATACGTAGCATAAACACCACCCTTTAAGCTGCTAGCACCATTAACTCTATGGCTTAAAATACTAGAAAATGACAATTTGCTAGACTGCATAACATCCTCTAGTGGTATTACATTGATAATGGCATCCACACCTGCATCTTGTAATCTTTCATTTTTAAGCCCAGAATAAACCAAGGCGTTCTTCCATAAATAAGTACCCTTAAAATGCTTGGAATGTGTAACTCCTGCAGCAGCCATTTTACCTTTATAATTGATATTATACTGATCTTTTTCAAATTCTGGACCATTACCATCTTCATCGTCAAAAGCAAAATCGTTAGAATTTATCCCACCCATACCAAAGATGGTAAAGTCGCCCATTTTCTTATTTGGAAAACTAAGATTAACCGCTAAATCTTGAAATTTGATGGTTTCACCTCCAAAAGACAAGCCACCTAGAGCCAAAAGCCCTGTGAAAGAATAGCGATAATTAACCAAATAACTACTTCCAATTTTCTTATTGAGAGGTCCTTCGGAAGCTAAATCTACGCCAATTAAACCCACCTGTGCGGTATGCTCATATTCCTTATTATTCCCTTTGCGAAGTCGCATATCCATAATTCCTGAAAGAGCATTTCCGTATTCGGCAGGAAAAGCTCCTGTTAAGAAATTAGTATTGCCCATCATTTGTGCAGAAACCATAATGACGCCTCCGGCATTTGAGGTTGCTTGGTCAGAAAAAGTACCTGCATTGGCGGTGTGGTTTGGATTCACTATTTCCATACCTTCAAGTCGCCACTGCAAACCCGTTGGGTTATTACCTCTTATGCTTATACCATTGGCTTGGTCGTTTGCATTTGCCACGCCAGGAAAAGCTAGAGCCAGACGAGCAGGGTCAAAAAACGTGGCTGGGAAACGCATCACTTGCTCTACCGTTATACTTTGCAAACTGGTTTTAGCTCCAGATAAGTTTGGACTAGCAGCCGTAATGGTAATCCCGTCCAAATCTCTGGTAGCTTCTTCCAATAAAATGGAAAGTACTATTTCTTTATTGGCTGTTAAGGCCAATTCTTTTACCACTTGTTTGGTGTAACCTACCATAGAAATTTCCAATTCCAAACGACCCACAGGGACATTATCCAGAATAAAAGAGCCGTCTTCCTTAGTTGTCGTTTGAAACTTAGACCCCACTACGCTGACCGTAGCTCTTCCCAAAGGGGCTTCCGTCAATAAGTCTTTCACTGTTCCTCGGAGTACGTTAGTCTGCTGAGCAGACAATATTTGAGCTGCAAAAACAGCTGCAAAAAATAAAATAAACTTTTTCAAATTGATAATTTCTAATGAATCTAAAACGCTTTAACCTAATTTAGATTTCAAAGTTACATCATATTCAAAAACCACCTATCCTATTCTGTATAAAAACGGCTTTTGATTTTTTATAAGCCCGTTTTATGGAGATATTTAATGCTACTATGTCGCTATATAAAATCTACGGTTCTTCTGCTGGTTCAGGTAAAACTTTTACGCTGACCAAAACTTATTTGCAACTTGTTCTATCTTCTTCAAGTCCGAATTATTTCAAACAAATACTCGCCATTACTTTCACCAATGATGCTGCCTCAGAAATGAAAAGCAGGATTATTGAAACCTTGAAAGAACTGGCAGGATCTGAGGAAGAAATGTCTTCTAAAACCAAGGTCACTTTAGCCGCTTTGAAAGAAGATTTGCCAGAGCTGCATCCCCAGCAAATACAACAAAGAGCAAAAGCCGCCTTTGAGCAAATCCTCCAAGACTATGCAGATTTCAACGTCAAAACCATTGACAGCTTTGTGAATCAATTGGTGAGCTCGTTTTCTTTGGATTTGGGCTTGCCTTATAATTATGAAGTGGTTTTAGACAAAGACCCTTTACTGTTAAAGGCCGCTGAAAGAGTTTTTGATAAGATAGGTTTAGCCGGAGAAGAGCATCTCACAGATTTGATAGAGAACTTTGCCCAAGAGCAGGCAGAAGATGGGAAAAACTGGCAAATGCTGTTGCCCAATCTTGCCAAATTTGCCGGTAACCTTTTCGACGACCAATATTATAATATCATTCAAAAAAACGATAAGCTCAATTATTCCGATTACTTAAGTGTAAAAAAACAGGTTAACAAATACCTTAAAGTAACCCAAAACACTTTCGTACTGATAGGCAGGCATGGTATTGATATTTTAGAGAAAGCAGGCTTAAGTATTGAAGACTTTGCTTACGGAAAATCTGGATTTGCCTCAATTTTTATATACGCAGCTGATGCAGAAAGTAAAGTACTAAACGACCTTTGGGAACCTACAAACAGAATGAAGGATGCCGTAGAAAATGACAAGTGGTATTCTAAGGGTTTAGGGACAGATAAGAAGGCGGCGATTGATGCGGTAGCGTCTGAATTAAGCACTTGGTTTAATCAACTCATCCACTTTTTAAATAAAGAAAAGCCAAAATACCTTCTTCTGAAAGAAGTAAGAAACAACCTAGACAATCTGGCACTGCTAGGAGAAGTAAAAGAAGAGTTTGGTAAAATACTGATGGAAAACGAACTCGCCTATATCACGGATTTCAATAGACGTATCAATAAAATAGTGGCAGACGAGCCCGTTCCTTACATTTTTGAAAGACTAGGCGAGAAGTATAACCACATTCTGATTGACGAATTTCAAGACACCTCAGATGTTCAGTATTTCAATTTACTACCACTCATAGAAAATGCCCTGTCCAAAAACCATTTCAATATGCTGGTAGGTGACCCTAAACAGTCTATCTACAGATGGCGTGGTGGTAAAGTGGAGCTCATGATTCATGTGCTCAATAAAAATACAGACGCACTAAAGGCAAACGAATTATTATCTGACAACCAAAGATTTTCTGTGGACTACACCACTGCCATGGTACAGAAAGAGAACCTTCAAAAGAACTTTAGAAGTAAGAAAGAGGTGGTGGAGTTCAATAATGATTTTTTCACCAAACTAGCCGACAATTCCCCCGAAGAAATCATAAAACTGGCTTTTGAAAATAAAACGCAAGAGACCCATGGCGGCACCAAATCTGGCGGACATATTGAGATAACGCTGATAGAAGACCAAAAAGATCAAGAGCCGATAGACGAAACCGCATGGACGCTGGCTCAAATAGAAATCAGAATTAAAGAAGCTTTGGCTGCCGGGTATTCTTATGAAGACATGGCCATTCTGTGCAGAAAAAAAGGCCCACAAGCAGCCGTAATAGCGGAGCATTTAATGACAGAAGGCTATGAAATCATTTCAGCTGATTCTTTATTGTTGAAAAACAAAATGGGCATTTCTCTTTTGATAAGTATGCTTAAGGTCTACCAAGACCCTAAAAGCATCACCAACCATTCTGAGGCTATTTTGATTTTTCACAGATATAAAGGATTAAAATTCCCTACGGATATAGATTTTAAAGATAAAGAGCTCAGCTGCTGGACCTTCTTAGCAAACCAAGGCATTAGCTTTGAGCAAGAAGTTTTAGGTGCTTTTGGAATTTACCAGTTGACCGAGTCCTTTGTAAACAAACTGGGCATGTTTGAAGACAAAGCCTTGTTGCCATACATTTTCGCTTTCTTCGATATTGTACAAAATCACATTAAAACCTCGGGAAACAGCCTTTCAGAGTTTTTACAGGTTTGGGAACAATCTAAAAACAGTTACGCGGTAAGCGTTTCAAAACCTGGAGCCATCACGGTTTCTACCATCCATAAATCTAAGGGTTTGGAGTATCCTGTAGTAATAGTACCTTTTGCCAATTGGTCTACCACGCCTAATAACTATTCTAGTCTCTGGGTAGATTTAGAGGGTTTACCTTACGACGAGCTCAACACCGGAACCAGTGTATTAAATGCAGCCCCGCTGAAATACAAAAAAACGCTTGAGGCCACTTTAATAAATGAGCAATATCTGCGAGAACTAGAATTCACAAAACTGGAAGCTCTAAACATATTATATGTGGCGTTTACCAGACCCGTGGACAGGCTTTATGTTTTGGCGGCCAAACCAAAAAGAAACCCGAATACTGTCTATCAATATTTAGAGGACTTTGTAGGTCTAAGCATTTCTCCATCTGCCGAATCTAAACACGTATTAGCAGAAGGCGAACCCAATAGCGAGCCAAAAAATACCATAGAAGCCGATGATAATTATGTTTTAAATACGATTAATAGTCGTGAAAACCTGGGCAGATTAAAGCTCAAATCTAATCTAGATAAGGTTTTCAATGAATTGAACCAACGCGACCAAGGAAACCTTATTCATACTTTATTCTCTGAAATAGGAACAGCCACAGATCTGGACCAAGCCATTCAAAAAATGCAATTTGATGGTCTTATTCTGGAAATAGAAAAAGAAGAACTTAAAAAGGAGGCTCAGAAGATCCTTGAAAATCCTTTGCTAAAACATCTTTATTCTGGCGATATCAGAGTCGAAAACGAAAGAGATATTTTGGTAAAAAATGCGGATATCAGCAGACCAGACCGTGTGGTGTATCAAGAAAACAAGGTCACCATTATAGATTATAAAACGGGTAAAAAGCAAAACACGCATACAACCCAGATAAAGCACTACGGCGAATTATACCACCAAATGGGTTACGACGATGTGGAGCTGTTGTTGATTTATTTGAATCCTGTGGAGATTGTAAGGGTTTAGATTTTCGATTTTCAAAAGCCGTACTTGTTGTGAATCATTCAATTTTGACCAAAATAGTCCGAAATTAAAACAAGTGCAAACACCTTACAGCTTAAAGCCAACAGCCAATAACAAAGACTAAAAGCCAATAGCATACTGCAAAAGGCTAAAAAACTGTAAATTTGCCAAAATCCGTGATAATTCTCCCAACATCAGACATCGAACAACAGACATCAAGAAAACATTGAACTTCAAAGAACATCTTTTACAATTTCCCATTTTCACCACCCTTGGAAAAGCTGCCGACGAGCTTGATTTAGAAACCTATGTCATCGGTGGCTACGTGAGAGACCTCATTTTGCAGCGACCAAACAAAGATATAGATGTGGTTTGTATAGGCAGCGGCATAGCTCTTGCCACCAAAGTAGCGGAGGCCCTTGGTCCAGACACACATCTGAACGTTTTTAAAAATTTTGGTACGGCTCAAATCCCTTTTGGAGATTTTGATTTGGAGTTTGTGGGAGCTAGAAGAGAGTCTTACAGAAGTGACTCCAGAAAGCCAAGCGTAGAAGATGGGACCCTAGAAGACGACCAAAACCGCAGAGATTTCACCATCAATGCCATGGGTATTTCGCTGAACAAAAAGACTTTTGGGAAGCTGATAGATCCTTTTGATGGTTTGGGCGATATTGAAAGAAAAATACTTAAAACACCATTAGAGCCAGGCATTACTTTTTCTGACGACCCACTTCGCATGATGCGTGCGATTAGATTTGCTACGCAATTAAACTTTGATATAGATACCGAGACTTTTGAGGCCATCGCCTCCATGAAAGACCGTATCAGCATAGTTTCTCAAGAAAGGATAACAGACGAGCTGAATAAGATTATCATGACTCCTGTGCCGTCTTACGGCTTTAAACTGCTTTATAATACGGGGTTGCTTAAAATCATTTTCCCAGAAATGGAAGCCCTACAAGGCGTGGATGTAATTGATGGCAAAAAACATAAAGATAACTTTTATCATACCCTTCAGGTATTGGATAATATCTGCCCTAATACCAACAGCCTGTGGGTACGTTGGGCGGCTATTTTGCATGATATAGCTAAACCTCCGACCAAGCGTTTCAATAAAAAAGTGGGTTGGACTTTTCATGGACATGAAGACTTGGGAGCCCGCTGGGTCAAAGGAATCTTCAAACGCATGCGACTGCCGCTTGATGGTAAAATGCGTTCTGTCAAAAACTTGGTAAAGCTACATCTCAGACCCATCGCATTGGCTAAAGAAGGTGTCACAGACTCGGCCTTACGTCGCATACTTTTTGAAGCTGGCGAAGACCTTGAAGACCTCATGAAACTCTGCCGTGCAGATATCACCTCTAAAGACGCTAACCGCGTAAAACGCTATCTGAAGAACTTCGACAAAGTAGAGGAGTTGCTCATGGAGCTAGAGGAGAAAGACAAACTAAGAAACTTCCAACCTGTTATCACAGGTGAAATTATTATGGCGGCTTTTGGTTTACCACCATCTAAAGAAGTAGGCGTACTCAAAGTGGCGGTACGTGAAGCCGTACTAGAAGGCGATGTACCAAACGAACTAGAGGCTGGTTTTGATTTCATCACGGAAGAAGGCAAGAAAATGGGCTTTCAGCTGGATAAGACTTTGGAAGAGGTTTTGGAGGCCGTAAAGAAAGAGGTTTCTGAATAAGCAAAACATTTATTACTCATTGGTTTTACCTCGCTCTTTTAGGAATACCATTTGATGATTTTAGGTTTTATAGGGGTATCGCTTAAACTAAGTTATTGGAGCTTTTATGATAATCAATTAAAACTCAAATTCACAAGCTTTACAATAATGCTTAGACCTGTTGCTTAAAGATTCCCAAAAGCCTAATTTTTCAATATAAGTATCTTCATTTCCGCAGTTTGGACATTCCTTTAGAGTGCCCTCATAATCTTTCCCTTTGATTTGAACTTCCTTACCAAAATCACTTTCAATTCTATTATCATCAATTTCCTTAAGAATAGCCTTCGCTGCTTCTAAGTCCTTTTCCCGCACCTGAAGTTTAATACCACCTATGGCGTTTGAAACAACTGGATCGGCAGACACCGTTTTTTGGTCTTTTAAGAAATAATAAAGCCCAGCATCCTTAAAACGAGGCTCATAAAGCATCGTTTCAGAATCGTAATAAAAGGTCTTTATCGTAATTAATGGTTCGTTCATAATCTTAGTTTAATTTAATAAAATGGGCAATTTAGTTCTGAGAAGCTATTCAAAAATACCCCTACCCTAAAATCCCAATCCCAACGCCACAGGAAAGACATTTCTTTTTTATGCAGAACTCATTATAAAGTTCAATGCTCCCTTGGCTATCAAACATGGTTTTGGTTTCTAAATCTAAGCTATTCCAAAACTTGGTGATTTTGTTTTTCTCAGCGGGAATTTCTTCTAAAAAAGCTAAGGCTTTTTCTATCAATTCATGATTATCTATTTGTTTGGCGTAAGCTACCAAAACAGGGACAGCAGTATTGATAATTAAATTATGAATAGACGAAACGCCAATTCCCTTAAAGTCACGGCTATTTTCTTTACCAAAATGGTAGTGCTTTAGCCAATATTCAGAAGGCCTGGCTTCGAAGAATTTTACCAAAGTTTTGAAATCAGGACTATCTATTAAAGAAGAAAAAAGACTTTTAGTCTGCGTCAATAAAACGGCAATTTGACTTAGTCGAACTGTCGGGAAATTAGCAGGTCTAGTCCGCATAAATCTCCATAACGAAGGTTCTATTGTTTCGTCTGCTATTCCATGCTTAACGGCCAAGAAGTCAAACTCCGCTTTCAGTTTATGCCCATATTCGTCCAACTCCCCTTCCAGAAAACCTGCCATACCAAAAAGCAAAGCCTCTGTTTGAAAAATGGAGTTGGCATATTTCCTTAGCAGTTTAAAAGGTAGTTTTTCCGCCAAACTTAGAAATGCCTCATTATTGAGTTTAAAACCAAAGTTTCTAAGTAAGATTTGATACGAAACCTCCTCCCAATCATTCCCAAGTTGCTCAAATCGCTGCGTGACCTCCGTTCCTTTCCTTTGCATACGCTGCATTAGAGCATTCTCTACCATAGAAAATTTCTTAATATCCGGCACTTCCCTGAATTGGCTGAAACAAGGAATTTCGTCTTGTCCGTTTATCAAACTTTGGTATTGATGCAGCAGTGCTATCTCTGTGATTGCCTTTAAGACTAAAGTAGGAATTGGCTTTCCGGCAGTATTTAGAATATCCACATCATGCTCCCACACCACATGTAATATCACATTTTCGTAAGCAGGGTCATGTTGATGTTTATGAAGATTCCAGTCGGAAGATTTTATATGAATCTCTACACTTCCTGCCCACTCTACCTCCGCTATTTTCACCCGTGCCTCTTTAAAGTCGGGGCCAGAATCTGTATTATGAAAGCCCGTTTTAAGCACGGTTACCTGCTCATCATTCTCGGTTTTCAAATTAACCTTTTTGAATTTTTGATATTGCCAGAGATAGTGAAGGAAGTCTTCTTTCATTGGGTGGAGTCTTGATTATTAGCCTTATAAATATAATGAATTCCTTATAAAGGAATAGTATATTCTTTGATTCCTTGACTCCGTCAAAAAACTTCATCATGTAGAATCAAGTGATAAACTTCCTCAAATCCTTTTCTTTGTTGCCCATTCCTAGCGGGAATTCATTTTTCAAAAAATCAAGCAAAAAGTAGCACCACGCAAACTCACACATTCAAAATTGACCTCTTCAATTTGAAAATAACCTTGGTAGTAGGATTTTGACTGTGCTCATGCAGTACATGGCTTTATAAGGTTGTATTAAATAATTTTATAATAAATATTCAACTTCTCCAAAATACTGTTTGAAGTATTATTGATTTTTTGACCACCCCAATTACATTTATTTGGGATTTACCTACCAACAAAATCAATAGTACAAGTTTATTTTGGAAATGTTTTTTCGGTTCCTTTTTTCGAAAAAAGGAATGCCCGTCTGGCAAAGACAAGCTAAGCACTATCGGACGGATAGTTTTTAATAAAAAAAGGGTATATAATGCCTATTTCTCTAGTATCTGAAAAACAAGTTTAGGGCCATTATCTAAAGATATTGTTCAAGCATTTCTGCCATTTGAACTTGTAGTTTTTCGGCTTCTTGGGCTGCAGTTTTTCCGAAGTCTTCTCCATTTGAAGCATAAATAATGCCTCTTGACGAATTTACCAATAGGCCACATTCGCTGTTCATTCCGTTTTTCGCTACTTCTTCTAAGCTTCCGCCTTGTGCTCCTACACCAGGAACGAGTAAGAAATGATTCGGGATGATAGCTCTTATCTCCTTTAGTAGGCTGGCCTTGGTAGCACCTACCACATACATCAGTCTATCGGCGTCGGCCCATTGAGAGCTTGTTCTTAGTACTTGCTCATAAAGCTTCTCGTCTCCAACAGAAAGTTGTTGAAAGTCTTTACTTCCTGGATTTGAAGTCAAAGCCAATAAAATGACCCACTTCCCTTCAAAATCTAGAAAAGGCTTCACGGAATCTTCACCCATGTATGGAGCTACAGTAATAGAGTCGAAAGACATTCCAGAAGATGTTTGGTCAAAAAAAGCTCTAGCATAAAGAGAAGAAGTATTTCCTATGTCTCCCCTTTTGGCATCCGCTATGGTAAAACAGTTTTTAGGAATATATGCTAATGTCTTCTGTAAACTCTCCCAACCTTTTGGGCCCATGGCCTCATAAAAAGCGATATTCGGTTTATACGAAACCGCAAACTTTTCAGTGGCATCAATAATCTGCTTATTAAACTCGAAAACAGGGTCTGCCTCCTTTAACAAATGACTTGGAATTTTCTTAATATCTGTATCTAATCCCACACATAGGAACGATTCCTTTTCTTTAATTTCCTTAAAAAGTTCTTCTTTTGTCATTCTTCGAGTTTTTGAGTCCTCAAAGTTATGAGTAATTGGCTATTTTTGCGGCATCTTTTCAATAAAGCATCTAAATGGAATTTAAAAGGTCAGACATAGAAGGTTTAGTAGAAATTCAGCCACGTATTTTTGAAGACGCCAGAGGTTATTTCTTTGAATCTTATCAATACGATTTATTCAAAAAAAATGGCATCCCTGAAGTATTTGTTCAGGACAACCAGTCTTACTCAGATACAGGGGTATTAAGAGGACTACATTTCCAGAGAGAACCTTTTGCCCAAGGTAAACTGGTTAGAGTAATTAGTGGAAAAGTACTAGACGTAGCCGTGGATATCAGACCAGATTCTCCAACTTACGGTCAGTATGAAACGGTGCTTTTAGATGCGAAACTGAACAACATGTTCTACGTACCTGCTGGTTTTGCTCATGGCTTTTATACCATAGAGCCCGCTATCTTCTCGTACAAATGCACAAACCTTTATGATAAAGATAGCGAAGGGGGTATCATCTGGAACGACCCTGAGTTAAATATCGACTGGGGAACAGAAAACCCAAATGTATCTGAAAAGGATTTGATTTTACCTTTATTTAAGGATTTTGCCAAAGGTTAAAATCCGACACTAGCCATATAAAAAGGGATGCCATTTCATAAATAGCATCCCTTTCTTTTTATTATTTATTCGAGTGTTACTCCGGAGAGCTCATTCTCTGACGATTTACTTCATAAAGTAAAACACCACAAGCCACAGACACATTTAAAGAGCCCACTTTACCCAGCATAGGAATTTTCCCTAACATATCACACTTCTCAATTAACTCATCCGAAATACCATCTTCTTCAGAACCCATCACAATGGCAATGGGGCCTGTAAGGTCATGTCTAAAATAAGTATCCTTAGTTTTTTCTGTACAGCCTATCACCGTAAATCCGCTGTCCTGTAATTCTTGAACAGCAGCCGTCAAGTCGTTAACTCTACATACCGGAATGTGCGTAAGTGCACCAGAAGACGTCTTCATGGCGTCGGAGTTTATCTGAGCAGCACCTTTATTAGGAATAATGATGGCATTTACTGCAGACGCCTCAGAAGTTCGGGCTATAGCACCAAAATTTCTTACATCGGTAATTCTATCTAATAGCAGAAAGATAGGCGTTCTACCCGTCTCAAAAGCCGTGGCAATCACATTACTTAATTCGGCATAGTTTACCGCAGAAACATAAGCTATCACGCCCTGATGGTTTTTGCCAGTAACTTTATTTAATCTTTCTACGGGTACTCTCTGAATACCAATATTTTTTTCTCTTGCTAGCGTTTCTACCTCGTCGTGAGAAAAACCCTTTTGAATTAATATTTTTTCTACATCTTTTTCGGAGTTTAAAACCTCCAAAACAGACTGAACTCCAAAAACAAAATCGTCTGGATTTTGTTTAGGTGCTGGTTTATGAAACCTTGATTTCTGCTGAAATGAATCTTGCTTTACTCCAAAACGCTTCCTGTTCTCCATGCTTCTACAAACGGGTACCAGTATGACCCATATTCTGGGTATCTCACTAATTCATAGTGGTCCTCGCTAAATTGATTTTGTTTGCGATAAAATGTAAATATAATTTCCGAGAAGTTGGCATTCTGAGCATACAGCCATACTTCACGCTGTCCCGTTCTCTGTATTCTAGTAGGCGGCCCCAAAATTAGGTAAATCATACCTTTATCTGTCTTCCATCCCTCTTTATATGTCGTAAATAAATCATTGGCCTTCTCTACGCGTCTGTAGTATGACTTAATAATCTGCTTTGCCAAAGATTCGTTACCTGCAGTCATGCTTAAAAAATAGAGGTCTAAAGTTTCTTTAAACTTCTCTGTTTCCTTCAGATTTTTGATTTCGTCGTTCGTACTCATATAAATCAACGGCTCCATCAACTCTTCCACATTGGTTAACCTTGGATACCTGTCATCTACTACCAAAAAACCAAAACCATCCTTTACACCCTCACTGCTATCTAAAAGTACATAAGTGCCTTCTTTAGAAAAGCTTATGGCTTCTCCAGAAGTAAAAGTAATGAGTTCCTCCTCTTTAAAACTTTGAAAGTCATTCCTTTTAGAGGTACTCATAGGAGAAAGAGCCGCAGGAGTTTCAGAGGCATACCTCTTTAAGTATAGTGTTCTTGGCTCTCCATTCAAACTTTTGAAAGTTACTGGAGTATTGGCTAACACAAAGGACTCAAAAGTAGGACGATTATTGCCATTCACAAATAATCCAAAACGATGATTGGGTCTGGTACCGTTAAAGTCAATTGGTGTTTGGTTTGTAAATTTTCTAGAGGCTGATAAATCCACAAACTCTAAAGCTAAGATTGCCTCTGAATATTCTCTAAGCCTTGGTATTTCTAGTTTCAGAAAAAGTCGATTGCCCTTTAACTCCGCATTATTAGCATCCATCTCTACTCTTCCAGACGCCAACTTTTCTTTAATACCCGTGGTAGGGTTATAAGCCCAGTTGGTTTTAAACTTTTTGTTAATAGCCGCGACAGAATTTAGGTCACTTGCTTTTAGATTTTCAAAATCCACCTTCAAGTAAAATACTATCATGGATGAATCTTTCAGAATGTAGTCTGTCTTGATAGACGAAATCGACGGTTCTGTCTCTTTTTGGTTATTTCTCTGAGTACTTAGTGCATCCTGATTGACGGCAGTCTTCTTTTGAACTTTACATCCAGAAGCAATGCCCACCAGTAAAAACACCAATAATGTATGAATGTGGTTCTTTTGTATCATAACTTTATCCTCAAATATAAACATATAGAAAGAACGAATAGTTGGGCTTGGAATTATTTTATGAAAGAAATTGAAAACAGAAAGGATATAGAAGAACTCGTCAATAAATTTTACGAATACGTTCACGCCGACGAAAAAATGGCTCCAATTTTTGTAATGCCGGAAGAACAATGGCTCCGACATTTGCAACGTACGTACAACTTTTGGGATAATTGGCTCTTTGAAACCGGGAGCTACAAAGGTGGGCTGATGTGGGCTCACATAGAGAAAAACCAAAGCCATCCTATTACTACAGACTTATTTGAAAGGTGGCTTTCTCACTGGTTTAGATCGGTAGATGAACTATTCGTCGGAGAGAAAGCAGACTTTGTCAAAAACAAAGCCTTAGAGCTAGGTCAAATGATGAACGCAAGATTGAATAGGAAATGATATATCAAAAAATAAAAGTAGAGCGTACAGCTAGATTTATATTACTCGGAGAGATAACAAAGAAAACTAAAAACATCTGGGTTTGTTTTCATGGATATGGGCAACTAGCCTCACATTTTGGTAAGAAATTTCAGTTTATGACAAATGAAGAAACAGCCATTATAATTCCAGAAGGTTTATCAAGATTTTACTTGAACGACAGTTATCAGCGGATTGGTGCCAGCTGGATTACCCGTGAAATGAAAGACGAAGAAGCGGAAGACTACATTAAGTACTTGAACACCCTTTTTCACCAATTAACAAAAGAAATTGACATAGACTCTGTCAAGATTAACATTTTGGGCTTTTCACAAGGTTGCACTACAGCATGCAGGTGGTTAAATCAAACCAACTTTTCACCTCAACATTTTGTGATTTGGGCAGGATACTTTGGTAATGGCATTGAAGATGTTATTTCAATTGAAAAATTATCTAACACAGCCACTTATTTCGTTTATGGAAATAGGGATATTTTTTTCTTAAATGAACCAGAACTTAAAGAAAAAATGCTTTTAGACTTTCAAGAAAAACTTCCAGTTAAAATTATAGAATTTGACGGTGAACACCGCGTTTCTCCCAAAATCTTAAAAGAACTTATAGCACAGATTAGCTAGATTGCCATTGCTTTATAACCTTGGTCATTTCTTCAAACTCAATCAAAAAACCGTCATGACCATAGCCAGAATCAATTTTAGCGAAAGTGGCCTTTGGTATTAATTTACCCAAGAGCTCTTGCTCTTCAATAGGAAACAACATGTCTGATGTTATCCCTATAACCAGCGTTTTGGCCTTTATTAACTCCAAAGCATCTTTAAGAGATCCTCTGCCTCTACTCACATCGTGTGAGTCGAACATTCTACTAAGCACCCAGTAAGAATACGCATTGAAACGTTTCTTTATTTTATCTCCTTGGTAACTCTGATAAGTACTGGCTCTAAAGAAGTTAATCTGCCCCTCATCTCTAGATTGCGTTCTGTTATAAGTCTCGTAATTTCTGTAAGATAAAAGAGCTATTCCTCTAGCTACTTTCATCCCTTCTTTACCTGCTTCTGCATGTGGTTCTTGCCACGTAGGGTCACCTGCAATAGCCATTCTTTGGCTTTCATTAAATGCTATTCCCCAAGGAGAATGAACAGCATTGGTAGAGAAAAGTATAAGTTCGTTAAATAAATCTGGCTGAGAAACTGCCCATTCTACGGCTTGCTGCCCGCCTAAGGAGCCTCCCATTAAAATATCAATTTTACTTATTTCTAGATGTTTTCTTAGCAATTCAAAACATTGAATAACATCCCTAATGGTTAACATCGGAAATGAAAAGTAGAAAGGCTCACCAGTCTCTGGATTAACACTTAACGGATTAGAACTTCCATAATGTGACCCAGGAACATTCACGCAAATAACGTAATGCTCTTTAGGGTTAAAAAGTCTATTTTCCCCTATTAAACCACCCCACCAGTCAGAAGGATTTGCGTTTCCTGTGAATGCATGGCAAACCCAAACCACATTACTTTTATCCTCATTCAGCTCACCATAGGTGGTATAGCCTAACTCTAGTTCTGGCAGAAACTCGCCATCTTCTAAATGAATGGGTGCATGATGCTTAAAAGTATGATATTTTAACATAAGCTACTGCTTAATCGCTAGATCTTAAAAGATTGAAAAGATGCACGGCCTTAAAATTAGAAGACCGTGCATTTATAAAACTAGGCCTCCATAGCTTGAATGATATCAGCCTTGATGTCTTCTAGGTGCTCTATACCCAATGACACTCTTAACTGATTTGGTAAAACACCCGCATTTATTTGCTCCGCATCATTCAATTGAGAATGCGTAGTGCTCGCTGGGTGAATAATAAGTGTTTTAGAGTCTCCCACATTAGCAAGATGAGATATCAGTTTCAAAGAATTTACAAACTTTTCTGCTCTTGCTCTACCACCTTTAAGATTAAAAGACAATACGCCACCAAAACCTCTTGTTAGGTACTTCTTCGCCAAATCGTGTGTAGGATGACTTTTTAAACCAGGATAGCTTACATCTTCAATTTCTGGATGAGCTAACAACCATTGAGCTAATCCCATGGCATTTTCACACGTTCTTTCAACTCTCAAAGAAAGTGTTTCAAGACCTTGAAGCAATAGGAATGAGTTGAAAGGAGACTGGGCCGGACCAAAGTCTCTTAAGCCTTCTACTCTACATCTGATTATGAATTGGATATTACCAAAAGGGCCTCCAATACCAAAAACATCATTCATCACCAATCCATTATAACTTGGAGATGGCTGTGTAAATTGAGGGTATTTACCATTGCCCCAGTTGAAATTACCACCGTCTATAATCACACCACCCATGCTGGTTCCGTGTCCACCAATCCACTTCGTAGCTGACTCTACCACCACATTGGCACCCAATTTTAATGGCTGCACCAAAGAACCACCTGCACCAAATGTATTATCAACAAATAATGGCAAATCATGCTTCTTAGCTAAAGCTACTAAAGCTTCAAAATCTGGTACATTAAGGCCTGGATTTCCTATAGACTCTACATAAAGTAGTTTTGTTTTTTCGTCAATTAAAGACTCAAAACTGTCAATGTCGTTTCCATTCGCAAATCTGGCTTCTACACCAAGGTTTTTGAAGGTGTTTTTGAATTGGTTAAAAGAACCACCGTATAAGAATGAGCTGCTTACAAAGTTATCACCTACGGTAGTAATATTATTAATAGCTAGAAACTGTGCTGAGTGACCAGAGGCTGTGGCCAATGCTGCGACACCACCTTCTAATGCCGCCATTCTTTTTTCAAAGACGTCATTGGTAGGATTCATAATACGGGTATAAATATTCCCGAATTCTTTCAAAGCAAAGAGGTTAGCTCCATGCTCAGAATCCTTAAATTGATAGGCAGTAGTTTGGTAAATAGGTACTGCTCTAGAAAGAGTAGTTGGGTCAACTTCTTGACCGGCGTGCAATTGTAGCGTTTCGAATTTCAAATCTGACATGACCGATAATAATTTTTAAAATGTTTTAAATCATATGCTGAAACACAGCCATATGCTCCCGAAAATCGGAATAAAACCAATAGGATTTGATAAAATCACAGACTGGTTTATAAGTCCCAAGGGCATTTATTGCTCCATTAGGTAGGTATTGGCACCTTATCGCATTAAGCGGGACAGGTTGCCCGAGGTTCAAAGAGCCCATTCTCTCCCCTCGTCTTTATAAATCAATCCTTAAAACGGGAAATCCGTTTTGGAGAATGATGCGGCAAATATAGTTTCTAAAAAAATCAAATACCAAAATTTAAAAATAAATCTATCAATCCGACATCCTGGAAAGAATTATTCATATTCGTCAGAATAGAGGCGAAGTTATGACAAAAGAATTTGAAAATATACCAGAAACTACCATTGCTTTAAACGAACTGGCAGTTTCAGATACTTCCACTTTGAGCTTCTAAAGAAGGCCATCCTATATGAACTTTTAGAAGACTTTAACACGGATTTCATCCACTCAGAAACCCAAGAAATAAAAGACCGTTTTTTGCTTGAAAAGGAATATTTAACGCTATAGGTGTCATCCGTCATTCTTCCAGATGAAAAATAAAATTTGTTTTTAACCCAGCTCTCGTTTTTTTGAGGAATTAGTCTTGTTATCCATTTAGCATATAGAAATAAGGCTTTATAATGCGTTACTGCTTTCTCACAAACTTCAATTTGCCACCAATTTCTAAAAAATGCCATGAGGGACTCGCTAAAAAGTCTGGATAAAAGTAAAAACTTTTAGCTTCCGCCAAAGCCTTTGTAAAGGAATTGAAATCCTTATCCGCCACAACATCTCTTTGCAGATAACCCAAAGCCAGTCTATAATTAAACCCCTTCACAAAACCACTGGAAGTGCTCATCACATCATAGAAAGCTTGAAAGCTTTGTTTATTAAACCTACCCGTTAATTCTCCTTTCTGAATATCTACATCTATATAATTATTCGTATTCAAAGCCTTTTCATAGCCAGATTCTGAATCTACTATCTCAGTAAAATAGAAATATCTCTCTTGCCCTAAGGCGGTAATTTGAAAAAGTAATAGGCTTACAAAAAGCAGGTATCTCATTGTTCTAAGGTTAGTTGTATTTCATTATTTTTCAATAGAAAATGATAGACCAATTCAAAATCTCTCATGGCATTAATAAAAGCGACTTTTTCAAATTTATGCAAAGATGAAACAAAGATGTCTGCGAGATGCAAATCACCTTGATTTATCAAAGACTGCCTTTTTACACCATTCAATAAATAGGTTCTTGGTGTATACCATTGTCTACCATCAAAAAAAGCCAAGTTAGAATATGTCGCATCTGTTAAGAACCCTTCTTTAAGAAAGATAACATCGTCTGCATTCGTTTCTTCTAGAGATGAAATCAGAAAAGTACGATCAGCATATTTATAACCGTAGTCGTAAGCTCCGCATTCTTTCAATGCTACCCGCTTATGTAAAGCTGCGGTATAGGGTGTAAAAGTCACTTTTGAAATAGCCTCTGCGTAATCTACCCTACATCTATACAAAACATCATCTTCTGGAGCATCACCTAGAAAAGCCTTTAAATTTAATTGTGATTCAATGCCCAATTTCTCAAAACGAGTACTATTCAGGCGTTCGGCATGATAATCTAGCAGGAAAAATTCTCCGTTCTGATATTTGATAGTTTCAAAGAATTGGGACATATATTTTGCTTAATAATTCTTCATATTCCTTTTCGGCTATACTCCTAGAGGTTATTCCGCCACCGCTTTTAAAGACCAATCCATTGGGTGCTTCCTCTATAAACCTTATCATGACTGCGGAGTCCAATCGCTCTCCGTCAAAAACGCCAAAAACGCCGGTATAAAAACCACGTTTCCCATTTTCAAAAGTCTCCTTTTCCGCCTCTTTAATAATTTCTAAGGTTTTGGGCTTAGGAGCACCAGAAATTGAACCTGCTGGCAGTAATTTGAAAATTATCTCCCCTATTCTAGTTTTCCAATCGTCTCCTAATTCACCACAAACTTCCGAGCTCACTTGAAGCAACTCTTTACCGTCTTCTTTCTTTATTCTTTCTAGAAATCTAAAACGCTCCACCCAAACCTTTTTTGCCACTCGGCTAAGGTCATTTCTTATTAAATCAACGATGGTGGTATGCTCATACTTTTCTTTAAGGTCTGCTAAGATAATACTTTCAGCATTTTCAATTTCCGCATTGATGGTTCCTTTCATTGGAAAAGAAGAAATCTTTCCACTTTTGGCTATTTGAACAAAGGTCTCGGGAGAGAAGCACACAAACTTATCCTTTATGAATAGCTTGTATTTTGACCTGCACCTGTGAAAAAGAGCTTCTAAAGGCCAGTTCACCGTTATTTTAGTTTCTACCGTGAGGTTGACCAAAAAACTATTTCCTTTTTTCAAATTACCGAGAACAAAGTCAAAAGCCTTCTTGAAGTCATTGAAAACCATTGGTTTCTTTTCTAATATGAGTTCAGGCAGGTCTTTAAACGCTTTGGTGTGAAAATTTTGATAGTTAATGAAATTGTCATTCATGGCATAAGCCAACTCTTTATGATCTAGATCAAATAATGGAATAACCATAGGATTTTCCATTTCAAAATCTATCATAAAAAGAAACGGAGTTTGGCTTTCGCCAAACTCGTTCATTTGTTTTAATACAATTTCATTTTTCAATATTGACATTATGCCTCTACATATGCTTCTATTGGGAGGCAACTGCAGACTAAATTTCTATCTCCATAGGCGGAATCAATTCTACTAACAGATGGCCAGAACTTGTTTCCTTTCACATATTCTGCAGGGAAAGCGGCTTTGGATCTAGAATAAGGTCTTTCCCAGTTATCCGTCATTACCACTTCCATGGTATGTGGTGCGTTTACCAACACATTATTTTCGGAAGGTACTTCACCACTTTCTATCTCCGCTATCTCTTTTCTAATAGAGATTAGGGCATCACAAAACCTATCTAGCTCTTCTTTCGACTCCGACTCAGTAGGCTCTATCATCAATGTTCCTGCTACTGGAAAAGAAACGGTAGGGGCATGAAAGCCATAATCAATCAATCTCTTTGCTATATCTTCTACCTCTACACCGGCAGAATTTTTAAACGAACGACAATCCACAATCATTTCATGGGCACATCTTCCGTTACTTCCTGTATAAAGAATATTATAATGACCTTCCAGTCTTGATTTAATATAATTGGCATTTAAAATGGCATATTGCGTGGCATTTTTCAAGCCTTCTGCACCCATCATTTCTATGTATGCATAAGAAATTGGCAATATACTGGCACTACCCCATGGAGCGGCCGAAACAGCATGTATTGAACCGAAAGAGTAAGATTCAGAATTTGCTCCAGATGATGTACGATTATTGATATCTACATGACCCGGTAAGAACGGCTCTAAATCTTTCACTACGCCAATTGGCCCCATCCCAGGGCCACCTCCACCATGAGGAATACAAAAAGTCTTATGCAAATTTAGATGACAAACATCAGCTCCTATATGACCTGGAGACGTAAGTCCGACCTGGGCATTCATATTGGCACCATCCATATACACACGACCGCCATGCTCATGAATCAAACTACATATTTCCTTTATACCCTCTTCAAAAACCCCATGGGTAGACGGATACGTCACCATTAAACAAGACAAATTAGCTGAATGCTCTTTCGTCTTAGCTTTTAAATCCTCTAAATCTATATTCCCGTTTTCGTCACAGGCTGTCACCACAACTTTCATCCCAGCCATAACGGCAGACGCGGGGTTGGTTCCATGAGCAGAAGATGGAATTAAAGCAATATTTCTAAAGCTCTCTCCTCTACTTTCATGAAATGCACGAATCACCATCAATCCTGCATATTCTCCCTGTGCACCTGAATTTGGCTGTAAAGACATGGCGTCAAAACCCGTTATTTCACACAACCACTCTTGTAAATTCTTAAATAACTCTTGATAGCCTTCCGTTTGATTTGCTGGGGCAAAAGGATGTATACCTCCAATTTCAGGCCACGTAACCGGAATCATTTCTGCAGTGGCGTTTAATTTCATCGTACAGCTACCCAAAGAAATCATGGAATGCACAAGAGACAAATCTTTATTTTCTAAAGATTTCAAATATCTCAGCATTTCATGCTCCGTATGATGCGTGCTAAATACAGGGTTTGTCAGATAAGGTGAAGTTCTTTTTAACCTTGTTGGAATACCAGATTCTATTTCACCTTTTAGGCTCATCAACACTCTATCTCCTCTAATCTCAGCGAAAATCTCTAATAAATCGCCAACATCATGAAGGGTTTTAGCTTCGTCAAAACTAACACAAACCGTATCCTCATTAACGTACCTAAGATTAATTCCCTTGGCTTCCGCCAGTGCTCTTAACTTTTCTGTCCCATTGACTTCTACTGAAACAGTGTCAAAAAAATCTTCATAATTGACCTTGAAGTCTAATCCTTGAACAGAATTTGCAAAAAATCTTGCTAATCCATGCACTCTTTCAGCTATTCTTTTAATTCCTTCTGCCCCATGGTATAGCGAATACGCCGCCGATAACACCGCTAAAAGAACTTGTGAAGTACAAATATTGGAGGTTGCTTTTTCTCTCCTAATATGCTGCTCCCTGGTCTGAAGAGCCATTCTGTAGGCATCATTTCCTTGGGCGTCTTTAGACATCCCAATAATTCTCCCAGGAATCTGTCTTTTATAATTTTCTGTCACCGCATAAAAAGCCGCATGAGGTCCACCTAAACCCATAGGAATACCAAATCTTTGTGCGGTTCCTAAAACGCAATCAGCTCCCATCTCGCCTGGCGACTTCATTAAAGCTAGAGACAGCAAATCTGCGGCTATTGCTACTTGAATTCCCGCTTCATGAGCATCTTCAATAAACTCAGTATAATCCTTTATCTCTCCCTCTTTACTTGGGTTTTGAATTAAAATTCCAAAAACATCCTCCGAAAACGTAATTTCTTTCTCAGGAACCACTTTAACCGTAATTCCTTGGGGAATACCTCTACCTACTACAATGTCTATGGTTTGAGGAAAACAATTCTCTGAAATCAAAAAGACATCTGCAGACTTCTTCTTTTGACCTTTTCTACTGGCATAAAACATGGCCATTGCTTCCGCAGCTGCCGTTCCTTCATCTAAAAGCGAAGCATTTGCCAAAGGCATTTGTGTTAAATCACAAATAACAGTCTGGAAATTGAACAGCATTTCTAATCTACCTTGTGCTATTTCAGCCTGATATGGTGTATAGGCGGTATACCATGCCGGGTTCTCTAAAATATTCCGTTGAACCACATTTGGTAATATTGACTCATAGTATCCCAAGCCAATAAAAGACTTGAAAACCTTGTTCTTATTTGCAATAACTCTGAAATCCTTTAGAAACTGTGTCTCGGTTTTTGCCTCAGGCAATGAAAGAGACTTCTTCAATCTAATTCCCGAAGGAACCGTCTGTCTGATTAAATCGTCAATACTTTCAACACCAACACTTTTAAGCATGTCCGAAAGATTTTCATCTCTCTTTCCATGGTGTCTATTTTCAAATTTCTCGTATGCTGTAAGACTTATTGTCATTATGTTAAATGTAGTATTAAATAAAGAATGATTCGCCGCCGCAAAAGTACTAATTATGAATTACTTGATAAAGCAAAACCTTTTGGCTTATTTCAATATCCATTGAAAAACATTTAAACAATATTTCAAGCAATGAAAAACATTTTCTTTCTGGTATTAATGCTAAGCATAATATCAAAAAACATATCCTTTGCCCAAGATTTATCAAAGGTTTATGCAGAGACCATTTCAGAATCAGATTTAAGAAAACACCTAGAAATAATTGCTTCAGATGAAATGGAAGGTAGAGAAACTGCAACAGCAGGGCAGTTTAAAGCGGCAAGATATCTCGCTGAAGAATTTGAAAGAATCGGGCTCGAACGACCAGTTGACCTTGGAGCGTATAAATCTTATTTTCAATGGTTCGATGTTTGGGTAAAAGGTAAATCTCAAAAGCTTGTCTTAAACAAGGAAGAGAACGCAGAGGGTTTTGAGAAACGTGCCACCATGAACATTCTAGGTTTCCTACCTGGAACAGGTAAGAAAGAAGAAGTCATTGTTATTTCTGCACATTATGATCATATAGGCATAAACAGTAATGGAGAAATAAACAATGGTGCCGATGACGACGGAAGTGGAACAGCGGCCATTTTAGAAATTGCAGAAGCATTTGCGTTAGCAAAAAAGGAAGGTCACGAACCGAAACGAAGTATTCTTTTTTTATTAGTAGCAGGTGAAGAAAAAGGCCTCTTAGGTTCTAAATATTTCACAGATATATCTCCGGTAATACCATTGGAAACCATCGCTTGTGATTTAAATATAGATATGATAGGACGTAAAGATGATAAGCATAAATCAGACCAATACGTATACCTAATAGGTGCAGATAAGCTCTCAAAAGACCTCGACAAGGTCACTAAAGATGTAAATAAACGTTACATAAATTTTGAATTAGACTATACCTACAATGACGAAAAGGATCCAAACAGATTCTATTATCGGTCCGATCATTACAATTTCGCAAAAAATAATATACCAGTTGTATTTTTTTTTACAGGCGTTCATGAAGACTATCATAGACCTGGAGACGACATTGACAAAATATTATTTCCTAAATACTCAAAAATCACGAAATTAATTTTCCACACAGCATGGGAACTGACAAATAGAGACGAAAGCCTGAAGCTCAATCGTTAAAACTTTCATAAACGTCGGCTAAAAGTATAACTGATAGACAAAACCCTTTAATTTCAAAGCCTCATTCTTGCCTAAATCACCTATTTTTATCCTTTAATTTTATTACTTAAATAAAAAAAATGCCTCTGCATGCATTTATAGGGCATTGAAAGAAAAAACAGGAGAAATCTAATGTTAACAAAAAAAAGGCTTCACAAATGTTTTAGGTTCTAAGGTATTTTCCTTAGAATTGCCAAAGTTTTGTTTAGTATCTGACTACTTAAATCGGTCTAAAGCCTCTTTTCAAAACGAATTAATTATTTTTTTTAAACAAACGGTTTTAATCAAACAAAAACCCCAAAAAATTCTAATCTAATGGAAAAAAAGACTACAGCCCCTGCGGCACCGAAAAAAGCGGCCGCTCCAAAAAAAGGTGGTGGACTTAACGCAGGAATTATCATTCCTATTTTACTTGTAATTGGTATCTGCATCTGGAAATTCATCCTTGGTGATGGTGCTAACTTTGATGACCCTGAGGTAAAACATCATCCATCTAACATGCTAGGTATCGTTTACTCTGGTGGTGTTATTGTACCTATTCTTATTACTTGTTTTCTTATTGTAGTCGTTTTCTCAATTGAGCGTTTTATCACTATTGGCAAGTCTTCTGGAAAAGGCAACTTAGACGCGTTTGTTGCAAAAATCCGTTCTCAAGTTAGCTCTGGTAATCTTGCAGATGCTATCAAAGAGTGTGACAAACAAAGTGGTACTGTAGGAAATGTTGCAAAAACAGCTCTTATGAAGTACAACCAATTAGTTGGTGAAACTCAATTAACAAAAGACCAAAAGTTAGCTGCTCTTCAGAAAGAGATCGAAGAAGCTACTTCATTAGAATTACCAATGTTAGAAAAGAATCTTACTATTCTTTCTACTTTAGGTTCTGTTGCTACACTTATTGCACTTTTAGGAACTGTACTTGGTATGATTCGTTCTTTCTTCGCTATTGGTGAAGGTGGTGGAGCTCCAGATGCAGCTGAACTTGCTCGTGGTATTGCAGAAGCACTTATTAACACTGGTCTTGGTATTGGAACTTCAGCGGTTGCCATCATCATGTACAACCTTTTCACAAGTAAGATTGATGGTTTAACATACAAGATTGATGAAATCGGTATGAGCTTACAACAAACTTTCTCTGCGAATAATTAATCAACTAATTTTTTAGTTATTAAAAATTATTGTTTAACTTTAAGCATTAAAAGAAAAATATATGGCAGCTGTAAAACCAAAAAGACACGGTCCAGCAATGGACATGACAGCGATGTGTGATGTAGCTTTCTTGTTATTGACCTTCTTTATAATGGCCAGTTCATTTAAAAGCGAGGAGACAGTAACAATCAATACTCCATCATCCATTTCACTAGATCTAATCCCTGAAACAGATGCGTCTATGGTCTCTATTGACCAATTCGGCAAATACTATTTCGGAATTGTAGATCCATCTCAAAGAGATGATTTCGCTAAAGCGATGAGCGATAAGTATAACTTAGGACTTTCTCAACAAGAAATGATCCAGTTTACAAGTCTTTCAGAAGTAGGCGTACCAATGAAGCAACTAAAAGCTTACATCAATTTAACTGAAGTTGAAAGAGCGGCATACCCATTAACAGGTATACCTTTAGACTCTACAGACAACGAATTGGTAGACTGGGTAAAGACTTTTGGAGAAACATTCTCAGGCTCTAGTATTACGGTAAGAGGAGATGGTGCCACACCTTATCCTTCTTTAAGAAACCTTTTTAAAGAGTTTGGTGCGGCCGATTTGAACAAGTTTAAATTGATAACCAAAACCGAGAAATAAAATGGCTGAAGTACAAGTAAAAGAATCCGGTGGAGGTAAAGGTGGTAAACCAAGAGTAAAGAAAGGTGCAGGGAAACCAGATATGACACCCATGGTGGATTTAGGTTTCTTATTGATAACATTCTTTATTTACACAACCACCTTCAGTAAACCAAATACAATGGTTTACAACACACCAAAGGAGTTGCCACCAGAGGATAGAATAGAACAAGAATTGGATATTAAAGTATCTAATACTATCACTATAATCTTAGGTGGAGATGATAGAGTATTCTGGTATCAAAAACCTCTAAAAGAGGTAACAGTAGACGATTTAGTTGAAACCGACTATTCTGACACAGGTATTAGAAATGCAATTCTCTTGAAAAAGAAGGGAGCGTTGAGCCCAGAGAACTGGACTGTAATTATTAAACCAAGTGATGAATCTACTTGGAAGAATTCAGTCGATATCCTGGATGAAATGGCCATTACGGATAGTAATAAAAAGGCCGTTGTGGAATTACAAGACGTAGAGAAAGAAGCTTACTATGCCAAAATTGGTAAGCCTGTCCCTACTAATTAATTTTTAAATTCCTAAGAAAATGGATAATAATAAAAATAGCAATCCGCCGAGTTTGGATGATATAATTTTCGAACACAGAAATAAGACCTACGGAGCTTATTTCTTGAGAAAGAATTATTCCAAATTTCTGACGAAGGCAGCAATATATGGCATTAGCTCATGTTTGCTACTGATAGGCGGAGCATGGGGCTATCAAAAATTTGTGGTACCCAACTTGGCCCCTGATGAGATCACTTCTGTAGAGATAGATTTATCTGCCTTGGAAGAAGAACTTGACGAAGAAGAGGAAATTGACATTCCGCCTCCAGAAGAGGAGGAGCCACCACCTCCACCTCCCGAGTTAAAGCAAGTTCAATTCTTACCTCCTGAGCCTAAAGCTGATGATAAGGTAATTATTGAAACGCCTCCTCCCGAAGATAAAGATTTGGAAGATGCCATTGTTTCTACTAAAAATGTAGAAGGAGATAAGGTGACGGATGTATTTACGCCCCCACCCCCACCTCCTCCAGCTGTAACAAAACCAGCAGGACTTGGTAAACCTAAAGAAGAGGAGATTTTCACAGCAGTAGAGCAGAACCCAGAGTTTCCTGGAGGAACTTCGGAGATGTACAAATACATCAACTCTAAAATCAAATACCCACCTGCAGCTCAAAGAGCCAATATTTCAGGTCGTGTATTCGTTAAGTTCGTTGTTGAAAAAGATGGTTCAATTGGTAAAATTGACGTTCTAAAGGGGATTGGTTTTGGTTGTGACGAAGAAGCAATTCGCGTTATCAAATCGATGCCAAAATGGAATCCAGGACGTCAGAATGGTAAAAATGTTCGTGTATTCTTTACCATGCCAGTATTCTATCAATTAGAGTAATGTCTGGCCGTATGGACCCTAATAGACTATGGACAATTACAAAACTTGTCTTAAATGTCACCATGGGATTACTTTACATATTCATTGGATTCTTTATCATTAAGAAGCAATGGTTTATGTCGAGCCTCCCACAGAGTGTAAGCTACTCATTAGGTGGTCTTTTAATAGTCTACGGCATATTCCGAATCTATCGCATATTGAAAAACAGGTCACTTTAAGTGGCCTGTTTTTTAGTTAATTGGCCAGCAACTTTTTAAAATCAGCAAACTTTTTTCTTAAAAAGACGTATTTATCATTATGAATAAGTTTCTTAAATATTTGCCCTTCCTTCTTTTCTCTGGGGTACTTCTTGCCCAAAATGCTTGCCAGCATCCTAGAGATAGTGATAGGCTGTCTGTGAGTAAAGGAGAGATAACCGTAACTGTAGATGAATCTTTCAAACCGGTGGCACGGGCTCAAATTACAGCCTATCAAGCCCACTATCCAGACACCAAGTTTAATATTATATATACGCCAGAACAAAAAGCCATCAACGCTCTCCTAAGCGACTCGTCTGATTTAGCGATTGTTTCAAGAGAATTGACAACAGAAGAACAAAAGTATTACGTTCAAAGAGATAGAGAATACCATCCAGCCAGAATGGCATTGGACGCTGTAGTACTCATCACTAATAAGGAAAGTAATCTAGAGAGCCTTACCATGGATGAAATTTCAACCATACTTAAAGGAGAAAAAAGCGACATCAAATTTATTTTTGATAATAGCAGTTCCAGTAATCTAAATCTCATGTTGGAAAAATTCGACATCAAAAACATTAATAAAGCAAACATCTTTGCAGCCGACGGCACTGAGGACGTTTTTGACCGTGTGGAAAAAAGTCAAAATGTCATAGGGCTAGTTGGTCTAAACTGGATAAGTGATGTGGATGATAAAACCTCAATGGCATTAAAAGAAAGAATTAAGATATTGGGTATTAAAACAACAGAAAATTCTGCAAGCATTTTTCCTTCCGTAAATAATCTCAAAGAAAATCAATATCCCTTTATCAAAATTATTTATTTACATACCACTCAAAATGGTTGGGGGGTTGCAATGGGTTTCATTCGATTTGCCTGTACGCAAGTGGGGCAATTAGTGGTGGAAAAAATGGGTTTACAGCCCTATTATCTGATTCCTAAAAATTATCAACTTACTTCCGGAAATCCGATAGTGGTTGTAGAATAAGAATATTTTGTATTAACATATCATTTACAAACCTTTTATTCTCTAAAAAGTCTAAGTAAAACATAAAAAAAACATTATTTTACGGTCTAAAAGGCTTTTAATAAGCACCATTTTTTTAATTTTGCGAACTTTAATTTAACAGACAAAACAAACCTTAACTGGAAGTGAAGATGAAGACGATTATGAAAACACTGTTATTAAGTTTTTCAGTTTTAGTTCTTACTGCTCTTAATGGCAATGCTCAATCGATAGATGAAGGGCTAAGACATTTGAATGCAGAAAGATACATTAAAGCCGAAGAGGTATTTAACAAATTAGTGAGTACAAACCCTGTACCAGAAAATTATTTTGAACTTGGAAGATTTTATCTTCTAACCCCAAATGCCAAAGAAAATTTGGGCAAAGCTCAAGAGGCTTTTACTAAGGGAAATTCACTAGAAAAAAAAGGTGATGATCTAAATACACTTGGTTTGGCTATGGTACAAATTGGTAAAGGTGATTTAGCCGGAGCTAAAGTTACTATTGATGATGTTATAGGAAAAGGAAGAGGTTCTAAAGATTCTGAATTAATCTATAGAGCAGCTGAAGCATATACGCTTTTTGATTGGTCTAACGACCCTGCTGAAGCCATTATGCTTATTGACAAAGCATTAGAAGTTAAGAAAATTGATAACCCTCAGTACTATGTTGTAAAGGCTAAAGCCTACGACATTAAAAACGAAGGTGGTGATTTAATGAATGCCCTTAGGAATGCAGAAAGACTTGATCCTAAAGACAAGGCCTATATCTATTCCTTCATGGCTAAAATATGGTTACAAGGTAAAAACTATCCTGAAGCTCAGACGGCCATTGCTAACTCCATTGCTGCTGATATCGAACATGCTCCTGCGTACTACTACCTATCTTCTTTAGAGCAAACATACCAAAGATGGGAAAAAGCTGCTGATGCCGCACAGAAATACTTAGAATACGGAGATGCTGATTGCTCTGCTAAACTTAGATACACGAAGTTAGCTTTTACAGCAAAAGACTTTGACAACGTTCTTAAGAAGATTAAAGAAATTGAATCTTGTAATCAAGATCCAATTGTTCATAGACTTTCTGGTATTTCTAAATTTGAATTGGGTAACTATGACGCTGCCATAGCAGATTTGAAAAAATACCTTAGTGTAGCAGAGAAAGCAGAAATTTTTGGTCTAGACTATGGTTTTATTGGTAGAGCTTATTTAGCTAAAACTGATGAGGCAAACATGGAAGCGAATGATAAGTTAGCGATTGAAAACATAGAGAAAGCTATATCTTTAAAAGATACCACTTTTGACTACTACAGTGAATTAGGTAGATATTTCCAAGAGAAGCAGAACTATCCATCAGCACTTACTTATGTTTCAAAAGCCATAAAAAACAAGAAAGCACCAAATGGTCAAGATTTTTGGAGCTTAGGCTACCTACAGTACATCGTAAGAGATTACGCCGCTGCAGATTCTACATTTGATAAAGTTGTTCTTTTGTATAAAGACACTTGGGCTCCGCCATATTTAATGAGTGCAAGGTCTAAAGCATATAAAAACTCAGAAGATACGACCTTCATTGCTGCTGATAGATATCAGAAATATGTCTCTTTAATTCCAGATGACCAAAAACCTGCTAATGCCGCCAGTCTTTCTGAAGCATATAGCTATTTGGCTGCTAAAGAATGGCTTATAAATAAAGACGCTGATAAGGCTATGGTTTTCATTGATGAGTTATTGAAATATGACCCGACATATCAAAGAGCAATAGACCTAAAAAATTCTATATTGGGCATTACCCCAGAAGTAGAAGTAATGCCTACTGATAGTACCAAAAAGGCAACTCCTGGTAAGCAAAAAACACAATCTGGAAAATAAATTTTCCAGATAAAAAAAAGCCTGGCTAATGCCAGGCTTTTTTTGTTTCACAAGTTTGTATTCCTCGTTTAACAAATAGTCCTAAATTTGTTGTTCGTTAATCTAAAATTCTATTCATGTTTAATCTTGTAATCTTTGGACCTCCCGGAGCAGGGAAGGGCACTCAATCAGCCAAAATCATTGAAAAATATAATTTGGCTCATATTTCAACTGGTGATATGTTTCGAATGCATATCACGAATAATACTCCTCTAGGACAAAAGGTAAAAGAATTGCTTTCAGAAGGAATTCTAGTTCCAGATTCCATCACAATTAATATGTTGGAAGAGGAAGTAGAAGCCAATCCAAATGTTTCTGGCTTCATTTTTGATGGTTTCCCACGTACAGTAGCACAAGCCGAGTCTTTAGACAATTTCTTAAAGACCAAAGACGAGACAATTACGCTTGTAATACAATTAGACGTAAATCAAGACGAAATAAAAAAACGAATTGCTGAAAGAAAAAAGGTAAGCGGTAGAGCAGATGATGACGAAATAAAACTGATTAAAAGGATAGATGAGTATTTTCAAAAAACTATTCATGTACTTCCATATTATGAAAGCCAAGGAAAACTTATAAAAATTGAAGGTATTGGAGCCATAGATAGCATCTTCGCTAACATTTCCAATGCAATTGATAAAAATAGGTGACCGTATAATCAATTTCAGGAATCAATCTTTAATTTTTAATTAATCCTTTATAGCTTTAAAATTCAATCTAAAATGACGTCAAATTTCATTGATTACGTAAAAATACACTGTACCTCCGGAAGCGGTGGTGCGGGTTCAGTTCATTTTAGAAGGGAAAAGATGGTGGACAAAGGTGGACCAGATGGCGGCGATGGCGGCAGAGGTGGCCATGTGATTCTAAGAGGTAATCGGAATCTATGGACCCTGATACATCTGAGATACCAGAAACACATCAAAGCCGGAAACGGTGTTAGAGGAAGTGGAAGCAAGAGTTCTGGTGCACAAGGGCAAGATGTGTTTATTGAAGTACCCATTGGAACGGTAGTTAAAAATTCTGAAACTGGAGAAATTCTAGCAGAAATCACCGAAGATCAACAGGAGACTATACTTTATTCAGGTGGCTTAGGCGGTTTAGGGAACACTCATTTCAAATCAGCTACCAAACAAACTCCTCAATACGCTCAAACCGGTAAAGACGGGCAAGAAGGTTGGGTCATTTGTGAGTTAAAAGTTTTGGCGGATGTAGGTTTAGTAGGTTTCCCCAATGCCGGAAAGTCAACTTTATTATCTGTTGTTTCTGCTGCAAAGCCTGAGATAGCAAATTATGCCTTTACCACGTTGACTCCCAATCTTGGGGTAGTTCAATATCATGATTATCAGTCCTTTATTATGGCTGATATACCTGGAATTATAGAGGGTGCTGCCGAAGGTAAGGGACTTGGTATAAGATTTTTAAGACATATTGAACGCAATTCAATATTACTTTTTTTGGTTTCAGCTGAAAGTGAAGATATTGAAGCCGAATACCAAACATTGTTAAACGAATTAAAAAAATATAATCCTGAACTACTAGACAAACACAGGATTTTGGGAATCTCTAAAACGGATACTCAAACTAAAAAAGACCTTGAAAAAATAAGTAAAAAATTACCCAAGGATATTCCTACAGTAATGTTTTCTTCCCTAAACCTAAACGGAATTCAAGAGTTAAAAGATGTCCTCTGGGCTCATTTATCTTAAAAATTACCCATGAAAAAATGTGCTTTTTAAAAACTGATTTTAGTATAAGAAAAAAACCATTTTGGTTACATGGGAACTTTAAGAAAAGTAGTACTTTATCTATTTATATGCTTTAGTGGTAACTCTTTTGCACAGGACATTGATATAACATTTCCGTCTGAAAGAGCTGTTTTTCAAAGAAATAATGGTAACGCAACCATTGTCTACATAGCTGGAAATTTTAGGGCGAGAATGGACAAAATTGAAGCCAAACTCACACCAATTCAAGGCGGAACGCCTATAGACTGGACCACCATAGTGGCTCCACCCTTCTTCGGAACCTATCGTGGCTCTTTAGTAGTACAAGGAGGTTGGTATGAGTTACGAGTTCGTGGAATACAGGATGGACGCGTAGTTGCAGAAAGTGTGGTTAGTAAATTTGGCGTAGGAGAAGTATTTTTAATCTCTGGCCAATCAAATGCACAAGGCTATTATGGTCGAGGCCAGAAACCTGCTTATGACGATAGAGTAAACGTAGTATCCAATTTTTTCAGCGAAGGTTATAACCAACCGATTTACCCCTCTTTTGGTCATTTAGATGCTGGATCTTCAATAGCTCCAACGGGTAAAGGCTCATGGTATTGGGGAGAACTCGGTGATTTACTAGCTAACAAACTTAATGTCCCTATACTTTTCATGAATGCCGCATGGGAAGGTTTTCCCGTTACGGAATTTGTAAAATCTTCAAATGGTGAAAAAGGCACCAACCCTTACTCCTATAATCAAGCCCCTGCTGGATATCCATTTTCCAGCATTACAGATGCCTTGCATTATTATACCAATTTAACCGGACTTAGAGCTGTATTATGGCATCAAGGAGAAAGCGATAACTTTCTCAACACACCGTTCGACACTTACTATGCAGACTTGACAAGAATGATCCAAGAAGCCAATAACAGAACTGGCAAAAACATTTCTTGGATGGTCGCTAGAGTCTCAAAAACTTCCGAAAGATTTCACCAACCTATCATTGATGCTCAAAATGCTGTTATTGGTAATAATGGGAATGTTTTTGCGGGACCAAATACAGATGAAATATTAGATAGAGTTGACGGAGTTCATTTCTCTACCACAGGATTCACCAAAGTGGCCAATCAATGGAATAATTACATGTCATCAGATTTCTTTGCATACTCAAATCCGCAATTTGGCAACCCGCCTATGCAAATTGAATATAACTGCAAAAATGAGAACCCAGCGAAGCCTATGCACCTAGCTGCCCCTGTAGGTTATTCCTCTTATAAATGGAATAACGGTGAAAATGATATTCGTACCACGGTAGGCACGGGATATCATCAAGGTCAAGCAAAAGATCTATACGGCAATATCTATTATTCCGCTCCTATTCTATTTGACAATTCCTTATTTCCTGTTAAACCCAATATTGAAGCCCTCGGCTCAACAGAATTTTGCCAGGGGCAATCTGTAGAAATAAAGACCAATAGCAACTTTTGGAATTATTGGAACACTGGCGAGCAAGCAAATACCATAAGAGCCAGTCAGCCTGGAGCCTATTTTTTAACGCACGTCAACATTTACCTTTGCGGAGCTGAAAGTGACAAAGTACAAGTTAAAAATTTACCTACTCCCGTTCCACAAATAATAGCTTCTGGCCCTCTCGATATTTGCTCGGATGAAGAACTAATTCTAAGCTCAAATTTAAACACCGGTATCCAATGGAGTACGGGCGAAAACACGCAAGACGTCAGAATAAATTCTTCAGGCTCATTCACCGTAAAAGCAAAAAATGAATTTGGATGTGAAGGACAGTCAAATCCTGTCACCGTTACCATTAAACCCGCCGCATTAAAGCCGAGTATCCAAAACCTTGGCCCTAATGAATTTTGCGATTCCGACTCAACCATATTACGTGTTGAGAATCAACAAAACATGCTTTGGAACTCTGGTAGCTCTTTAAGAGAGCTCACTGTAAGAACAACAGGGGCATATTATGCCATAAACAAGAATGAGTTTGGCTGTACTTCTTCTTCTAATAGTATTAACATTATAGTTAACCCAAGCCCAGAGAAGCCAAACATTGTGGCAGAAGGTAGTTTAGAGGTATGTGATGACGAAACGGTCATTTTAAAATCAACTCCTGCTTACGGTTATAACTGGAGTACTGGTCATACTACCGAACAAATAGAGCTAAAAAACACCAGGGAAGTATATTTAAGAACAAGTAATAAGTTCGGCTGTATGTCCCCCGCGTCTGATTCTAAAGAAATCGTGGTCCTAGAAAAACCAAAGAATCCCACAATACTCCAAACCGGAACTTTTACACTTAATTCCTTATTCACTTCCGACACCTCTAACATGCAATATCTCTGGGTCGTGAATGACACAAAAATTAATCAAAACACAGCTTTTATAAAAGCAACAAAAACTGGTGATTATCTACTAAAAGGCATTAAGACTTATATCTTAAAAAATGGCTCTATCAAAACTTGTGAGTCTGACACCTCTCAGCCTTTCCAATATTATTTGGATGAGCGTAGAAACGGTTTCAGCTTCTATCCAAACCCAACACCTGACAAGAAAATAACCATTGAAACCCTGGAAGATGTGGATAGGGCGACAGTAACAATTTTTGATTTAAGTGGCAAACCTCGCTACTCAGAATATGTTGAAATTTTTAATCGTCCAATTACAATCGACTTGGATAAATTACCACAAGGTAAATATATTTTGAAAGTCAAAAACAACCGAGACAAGTTTACTGGAAAGTTAATGATTGAATAAAAACTTCAATCTACGCTGAAAGACTCCTTTATTATCAAAGACTTTCTTCTAAATGTTCTATTTATAAAAAAGTACACTTCTGAGTATTATTTTTAAGCAGAATTACACTCCAATCAATTTGTAAAACACTGCAATGAATGGTAATTTTGCAGCTTGATTTCAAGACCAAATGAATAGCAATTTACCGCAAGATTATTTACCAATATTATTTCAATTCGCTTTAGCAATTGGATTTGTTGGATTTACAATAGTTATTACCCATTTAATTGGGCCAAGATTAAAAAGCAAGAAAAAGGAGGCTCCTTTTGAATGTGGCATTGAATCTGAAGGTGACGCAAGAGCTCCATTATCAGTAAGGTATTTTCTTATCGCTATCCTATTCGTTTTATTTGATGTTGAAATCATATTCATGTACCCTTGGGCAGTGAACTTCAAAAGTCTCGGTTGGTTTGGTTTTATGGAGATGTTACTTTTTGTAACTTTCCTTATGGCTGGATTTTACTATATCATTCGCAAGGGCGTTTTAAATTGGGAAAAGGACTAAAAACATCTAAAGAAATCTCATGAGTACAGTAAAAACAGTAGATGCACCAGATGGTTATGAAGGTTCTGGATTTTTCGCCACTTCTTTAGACCAAGTTATTGGTCTAGCAAGAAGCCACTCTTTGTGGCCTTTACCATTCGCTACGTCTTGTTGCGGCATCGAATTCATGGCTTCCATGGGTTCTCACTACGATATATCAAGATTTGGTTCAGAAAGACCAAGTTTCTCTCCAAGGCAGGCAGACCTCTTAATGGTGATGGGAACCATAGCCAAAAAAATGGCTCCAGTAGTTAAACAGGTTTATCTTCAAATGGCAGAACCTAGATGGGTTATTGCCGTAGGTGCCTGTGCGTCGTCAGGAGGTATTTTTGACACCTATTCCGTATTACAAGGAATTGATAGGATAATTCCTGTAGACGTCTACGTGCCTGGTTGTCCTCCAAGGCCAGAACAAATTTTAGATGGTTTAATGCAAATTCAAGAATTGGCAAAAAATGAACCATTAAGAAGACGCGAGTCTGAAGAATACAAAGCTCTTTTAGAATCATATAACATCTAAAAAGAATGATCAGTAATCAAGAAATAGTAGAAGATTTGGTCAGTCACTTTGGTGGAGCTGTAACCGAATTTGAAGAGCCTTATGGCCTCTTAACATTTTCTACTACGCCAGATAATATTATAAATATTCTAAAGTATCTTAACCAAAGTGATACGTTAAAGTTTAAATTTTTAACCGACATCACTGGAATCCATTTCCCTGATGCCAAAGGAAAAGAGTTTGGAGTTATTTATCATCTTCATAGTTTTGAAAATGCCGTTAGGGTAAGAATCAAAGTATACTTACCTAAAGATGACATTAATATTCCTACTGCCATAAGTCTTTATGCCGGAGCAAACTGGATGGAGCGTGAAACTTTTGATTTCTACGGAATCAACTTCACTGGACATCCAAATATGACTAGAATACTGAATATGGACGAAATGGATTATCATCCTATGAGAAAGGAATATCCATTAGAAGATGCAACCCGCGAAGATAAAATAGACGCCCTTTTTGGAAGATAATATATGGCAGAAGAAATAAACATACCGAAACTGACTTCTGAAGCTTTAGCTCTCAATCTTCCTATTCAAGAAGAAAGAGAACTAACTACTTTAAATCTTGGTCCTACACACCCTGCCACGCATGGTATTTTTCAGAATGTACTCAAAATGGACGGAGATAAAATTATCTCTGGCGTTCAGACCGTCGGCTATATTCATAGGGCTTTTGAAAAGATTGCGGAACGAAGACCATTTTATCAAATAACTACATTAACCGATAGACTCAACTATTGTTCCTCTCCAATTAACAATTTTGGATGGCACATGACGGTTGAGAAGCTTCTTAGTGTGGAAGTGCCAAAAAGAGCTCAATATATTCGTGTGATATTGATGGAATTGGCTCGTATATCCGATCATCTTATTTGTAATTCTATCTTAGGTGTAGACACTGGAGCTTACTCTGGCTTCTTATATCTATTCCAAGAGAGAGAAAAGATTTACGAAATATACGAGGAGATATGCGGAGCAAGGCTTACTACAAATATGGGTCGTGTGGGTGGCATGGAAAGAGACCTCTCTCCTACCGCTTTAGCCAAAATTAAAGACCTTGTTTATAACTCTTTCCCTAAAGTACTGGCTGAGTTTGAAAATCTTATGAATAGAAATAGGATTTTCATGGATCGTACTGTTAATGTGGGCGGTATTACGGCGGAGAGAGCCATGGAATATGGCTTTACAGGGCCAAACCTAAGAGCGGCTGGTGTAGATTATGATGTAAGAGCAATGGAGCCATATTCCTCTTATGAGGATTTTGATTTTGAGATTCCTGTGGGTCACAATGGTGATACCTACGATAGATATATGGTCAGAAATGCGGAGATGTGGGAAAGCTTGAAAATTATCAGACAAGCCTTAGAAAACCTTCCAGTCGGACCATATTTTGCTAATGAAGACCACTATTACCTTCCTCCTAAGAAGGAAGTTTATAGAAGTATGGAAGCACTTATTTACCATTTCAAAATAATTATGGGAGAGATAGAAGCACCCATAGGCGAGGTTTACCACGCTGTAGAAGGAGGAAATGGAGAATTAGGATACTACTTGGTAAGTGATGGAGGAAGAACACCTTACAGACTTCACTTTAGAAGACCAAGTTTTATATATTATCAGGCTTATTCTGAAATGGTACAAGGTCTAACCATTTCTGATGCCGTAGCCATAATGAGTAGTTTAAATGTAATCGCTGGGGAATTAGATGCCTGACATAAAAGAAAATATCACTTTCACTCCTGAAAGACTTCAGAAAGTTGAAGAAATAATAGCCCGCTATCCCGAAGGAAAGCAGAAGTCCGCCTTATTGCCAATCTTACATTTGGCTCAAGAGCAATTTGGCTGGGTAAGTTCAGAAACCATGGACTACGTAGCCGGAATACTATCTATTCAGCCGGTGGAAGTCTATGAAGTAGCTACTTTTTACACCATGTTTCATTTGGAACCGGTGGGAAAACATGTCATTGAATACTGTAGAACGGGCCCTTGCTGTGTCATGGGAGGCGAAGAGGTCTATGGTCATTTAAAAGACAAACTAAATATTGAAACTGGTCAAACTACAGAAGATGGTTTAATAACCCTTAAAGAAGTAGAATGCTTGGCCGCATGTGGCTGGGGGCCTTGTTTTCAAATTAGAGAAAAGTTCTATTTACACCTTGACAACAATAAAGTTGACGAGATTATCGATGACCTAAGGAGTAAAAACTAATGGCAGACAATATCAAAATATTAACCAAAGATATAGGTACAGAAGGTCTTGAACAGATTGCTGTCTATAAAAAACTAGGCGGTTATTTGGGAGTGGAAAAATCGTTAAAAACGATGTCTCCTGATGAGGTGGTAGAAGAGGTTAAAAAAGCAGGTGTAAGAGGCCGAGGTGGTGCAGGTTTCCCGATGGGAATGAAATGGGGTTTCCTAGCCAAACCTGAGGGTGTACCGAGATATCTTGTATGCAACGCCGATGAATCTGAACCTGGTACATTTAAAGATCATTACTTGATGATGAAAAATCCTCATTTACTCATTGAGGGAATGATCATTTCAAGTTTTGCCTTAGGTGCAAACAAATCCTTTATTTACGTAAGGGGCGAGTTAATGTACGTTATTCATATTCTAGAAAAGGCTATTGCAGAGGCTAAAGCTGCTGGCTATCTAGGCAAAAATATATTAGGAAGCGGTTTTGATTTAGAGTTAATTGTTCAGCCAGGAGGTGGAGCATATATATGTGGTGAAGAAACGGCCTTATTAGAATCTCTTGAAGGTAAAAGAGGGAATCCTAGAAACAAACCCCCTTTCCCTGCAGTAAAAGGTCTTTATCAATGCCCTACCGTCGTAAACAATGTAGAATCCATTGCAAATACACCTTGGATTATTCAAAACGGGGGTGAAGCTTATGCCGAAATGGGCATAGGCAGAAGTACAGGAACAAAATTAATTTCGGCATCTGGTCATATTAAAAACCCTGGGGTTTATGAAATTCAATTAGGGCTACCTGTTGAAGAATTTATTTACTCAGATGAGTATTTAGGTGGAATTAGAGATGGTCATGAATTAAAAGCTGTAGTAGCTGGTGGTTCTTCCGTACCAATTTTACCTGCTCACCTTATTTTAAAAACAGCTGCAGGAGAGTCAAGACTTATGACATACGAATCTCTTTCAGACGGTGGCTTTCAATCTGGTACAATGCTGGGTTCTGGTGGATTTATAGCCATGGATGAAACCACTTGTATTGTAAGAAACACTTGGAACTTTACAAGATTCTATCGCCATGAATCTTGCGGACAGTGTTCTCCATGCCGTGAGGGTACAGGCTGGATGGAGAAGGTTCTTTACAGACTAGAGCATGGAAAAGGAAACGAAAAAGACATAGACTTGCTTGTAGACGTTGCCAAAAGAATAGAAGGAAATACCATTTGCCCCCTAGGCGATGCGGCAGCTTGGCCAGTAGCAAGTGCTATTCGTCATTTCAGAGATGAGTTTGAGTGGCATATTAGACACCCAGAGCAAGCCACAACAAAAGGCGTATATTTTTCAAAATTAGCAATGACTTTGGCTTAAAATGAAAGGTCTATTCTATAGTATAATTGTATTTCTTTTTACCCTCCTGATAGCGGAGGTAGTTTTATCTTTTTTCATAAAACTACCAGATCCCTATGCCCACTTAAGAGTGAAATCGTACACTACAGGCGAGGTTATTAGATTACAAAACCGTAGAAACTCAGATTTTGCATTTCTTTTCAGACCAAACGAGCTTTTTCCGGAAACAGAATCTTTGGTAAACGATATTCATATCAACAACTTCGGATTTAGGCACAATGATGATATAGATACTACTAAAGATGAATTTAGTATTTATGCCATAGGCGGAAGCACCACTCAAGGTTATGACTACCCTTACGAAAAAAGCTGGTGTCAAATACTCGAGAGACATTTAGAGGAATCATTGAAACAGCCTATCAATGTCTATAACGGCGGCACGGCAGGATCGGCCATGTTTGATCATATTTCTTTGCTCCAAAACCGCGTTATACATTTGAAACCGGATATGGTTATTTTGTTCGCGGGGGTTAATGATTTAAATGTGTTGATGGGAGATAATAACCTTTTAAGGTTTAATGACATTCCCGTTTCAAGCGAACTTATTCGCTGGCCAAAATTGCTACTAGGTAAATCTACCATTTTTAGATTGGGCATAAATGCTAAAAATAGATTTAATGCCAAGTCTACAAAAATTGATCACCTAAAAGAGAGAAAACATAGACCTATACCCTCAGGAACAGATATTCATTTCTCTGACCATTTAATACCTCCGATACAAACGCAAGAATTGCCCTTAGGAAGTAATCCAAATGTCAATTTTGACTATTATGAGAAAATGGTGACCTCGTTCATAGGTATATGCAAAGCCAACGATATTCCAGTTATCCTTATGACTCAGCCTACAACTTGGCTTTCTGAAGACAAAACGCTTCAAAAATATCACTGGATGAACAAGAACAAAGATTTCAAATTCTCTAAAGATTTTATGCAAAAATCTATGGACAAAATGAATAGCGACATGGAAAAGGCCGCTATAAAGCTTGACGCCCCTGTTTTAAGACTTGATAAAATTATACCGAATAACGGAGAATATTTCTATGACGACTGCCATTTCACCCCTAAAGGATCTGTTTTTACGGGAGATGCAGTGGCTAGTTTCATTTCTGATAATAAAATAATGACCATTAAATAATGGAAAACACTATAAAAGTAACAATAGACGGTGTGGAAACAGTGGTTCCGCAAGGAACAACCATTCTGCAAGCTGCAAGGCAAATTGGACCAGAAGTGGCTCCTCCGGCTATGTGTTATTACAAACCTCTGGAAAAATCAGGAGGAAAATGCAGAGCCTGTCTTGTTAAAGTAGTTCAGGGTTCGGAAAAAGATCCAAGGCCTATGCCAAAACTTGTGGCATCGTGCATTACGCCAGCCCAAGATGGAATGGTTGTAGAAAACTATACCAACGAAGAGGTCGTAGACACCAGAAAAGGTATAGTGGAATTTCTTTTAATCAATCATCCTTTGGATTGCCCAGTTTGTGATCAGGCAGGTGAATGTCATTTACAAGATTTCTCTTTTAAACATGGAACGGAAACGCAGCGTTTTGAAGAAGAAAGAAGAACTTTTGAAAGAGAAGACGTAGGCGATAAAATTCAGCTTCATATGAATCGCTGTATATTATGCTACCGATGTGTGCATACGGCAGACCAAATTACGGACGGTAGATGCCATGGCGTTATGAACAGAGGAGATCATGCAGAAATTAGCACTTATATCGGTCAAGCGATTGATAATGATTTCTCTGGAAATATGATTGACGTTTGTCCAGTAGGAGCTTTAACGGATAAAACATACCGCTTTAAAAACAGAGTTTGGTTTACGAAACCAATGGATGCTCATAGAGATTGTGACAAATGCTGTGGTAAAGTACATCTATGGTATAAAGGTGACGAAATTATAAGAGTTACGGGCAAAAAAAATCAATGGGGAGAAGTGGAGGAATTCATCTGCAACACCTGTAGATTTGAGAAAAAAGAAACAAAAGATTGGACCATTGAAGGTCCAGCCCAAATGGATCGCCATTCTGTTATGTCTGCCAATAAATATAGAGCTGACTTGGTTAAGAAGCCTGCTTTTGCATTAGAATATGCTCAGCATAACTTTAAGAATATAGATGACAGCAGGCCTTATGACAAAAATCTAGAAGAGATTAAACAATCTGATGACTATAAGGCATTAATGGAAAAAAACGAAGACTTTAAATTGTTAGAAGATTAATTTTATGGAAGGAGTTATAATCATAAAAGGTTTAATTGTTTTCGGCATTTTTGCCCTATCTCTTACAATAGCTGCATACGAAACCTATTTCGAAAGAGTTATAGCAGCATATATACAAGATAGAGTTGGACCAGATAGAGCGGGACCTTTTGGACTTTTACAACCACTAGCGGATGCTGGAAAACTTTTTTTTAAAGAAGACTTTGTCCCTACCCTAGCAGACAAATGGTTATTTATCTTTGGACCCGCTCTAGCGATGTTAACCGCTTTAATGACCAGTTCTGTAATACCTTTTGGAAATAGTATCATCTATGAAGGTCAAAAGATCTTAGTTCAGGTTATTGAGGTAAATATTGGTATCTTATGGGTTTTTGGTGTGGTATCATTGGGTGTTTATGGCATTCTTATTGGCGGCTGGGCTTCCAATAACAAATACTCACTTTATGGGGCTATTAGAGCTGCATCGCAAAACATCTCTTACGAATTAGCAATGGGTTTATCCATTATCGCCATTGTTATGATGTCTAGCTCTTTGTCTCTAAGAACCATTGTAGAAGGTCAGCATGGTGGTAGTTGGAATGTATTCTACCAACCTTTAGGTTTTCTTATCTTCTTGGTTTGTGCCTTTGCAGAATGTAACAGAACACCATTTGACCTTCCAGAATCTGAGAATGAACTGGTTGCAGGTTACCATACAGAATATGGTTCTATGAAATTAGGCCTTTACCTATTCTCTGAATACGTCAATATGTTTATTACTTCTGCGGTTATTGCCACACTTTATTTTGGTGGTTTTAATTTTCCAGGCATGGATTGGGTATCTGTTCAATTAATAAGTCAATTTGGAGAAACGATAGGTCATAATCTTACAACTTTAATAGGTACAATGGCTTTCTTCGGGAAAATCTTCTTCTTTATATTCTTATTTATGTGGGTAAGATGGACATTGCCGCGATTTAGATATGACCAACTCATGGATTTAGGATGGAAAGGACTTTTACCTTTGGCCGTTGTCAATCTTATTATTACGGCGGCAGCAGAGCTTTCAGGTCAACCATTTTTGGTAAACTGGATAGGCTTAGCTGTATTTATTGCTCTTGTTTACGCTTATTCATTTCTGTTTTCAACAAAAAAAGCAACACTCTGATATGCAATTAACCAATAGAGCTAAAAAGACAGATAAAACACCTTTAACGCTGGCGGAGAAAACATATCTTCCAGGTATTGCGAAAGGAATGGGAATAACCTTAAAACACTTTTTTTCCAAAAAAGTAACCATAAGATATCCCGAACAAAAAAGATATTTAGGGCCTATATTTAGAGGGCATCATATCTTAAAAAGAGATGAAGAGGGCAGAGAAAGATGTACGGCATGCGGTCTTTGTGCCGTTGCTTGCCCAGCAGAAGCCATTTCCATGGTTGCTGCTGAAAGAGTGAAAGGAGAAGAATCTCTTTACAGAGAAGAAAAATATGCCGCTTCGTATGAAGTAAACATGCTTCGCTGTATTTTTTGCGGTTTATGTGAAGAAGCGTGCCCTAAAGAAGCTGTCTATCTAAGACATGATAAATTTGTACCTGTTTTCACCAGTCGTGACCAAGTTATTTATGGCAAAGACCAACTTGTAGAAGACATGAATGAAAGATACGAAAGAGACGCATGGACCAAAGAGGAAATGCAAAAACTTTGGGAACAACAAAAACCAGTTAATTACTAATATCGACGTCAAATGGACTTTATCAATAATTTACAAAACATGACTTCGACCCAATGGCTTTTTTATGTCATTTCGGTAGTTACCTTATTTGGTGCTTTGGGTACCATAATGTCTAAAAACCCAATTCATAGTATTATTTATTTAATACTTACTTTCTTTTCCCTGTCTGCTCATTATATCCTTCTTAATGCTCAGTTCATTGCCGTTGTAAACATCATTGTTTACGCTGGAGCCATTATGGTGCTTTTCCTCTTTGTGGTTATGTTTCTAAATATTAAGGAAGATACCGCCCCAGCACTTCATAATAATAAAGTGATGATAGCTGCCACTATAGTTGGAGGTACCATTGCTCTTATTCTTATTGCGGCCATAAGAATGACCGACATTCCTAGAACTAATCCTGCTACTTATCAGGCTAAAACAGGCTTCATAGAGACTTTAGGGACACTTTTATACAGTAAGTATCTATTACCTTTCGAATTAGTATCTATACTATTTCTTGTGGCTATGACAGGTGCTGTCATGTTAGGTAAAAGAGAAAAGGGCGAAAGACATTTCTAGTGTTTTCTTCAGATAGGTTAATATTCTCTCAAATTACCTCTTCAGATGAAAAGGAATCTTTAGAGATGTCGCAAAGCGATGAGGTAATGACATACATTACTTCAACAAGACTATCCCTATCTGATGCTAAAGAGAGATTTGAATATCAACTTCTCGTTAATAAGGAGAACCCAAAAATTGGGTTTATAAAGGCTGAACTTAGAGAAGATAATACCTTTATTGGGTATGTAAAAATCACTGCAGTTCAAGAAGGTATCTTGGAAGTAGGATACGCCATTTTTCCTATCTATTGGCAAAAAGGTTTCGGAACAGAAATGTTAAAAGCCATAATAAACTATGCTTCCTCTCTAAGCAGTTTTAAAACGCTTTTAGCCATTGTTGATTTGGAAAATACGCCATCTATTCATGTTTTAACAAAACAAGGCTTTATCTTTCACAAAGAAATAATAAAAGATGGCAAAAAAATAGCTCATTACATTAAAGCAATAAATTAAAATGGCTCTACTACTTCCCGTAAAAGGCATATCTCCTACAGTTCCAGCTTCTTCATGGTTAGCCCCTAATGCCACTGTGGTAGGCGATACCCAAATGGGTGAAGATTGTACAGTTTGGTTTAATGCTGTGCTTAGAGGCGATGTAAATAGCATTAGAATAGGAAACAGAGTTAATATACAAGATGGTGTAGTGATTCACTGCACCTATGAGAAAACCAAAACCATCGTTGGTGACAATGTAAGCATTGGACATAACGCCATACTGCATGGATGCGTAGTAGAAGAAGAGGTTTTAATAGGCATGGGTGCTATCGTCATGGACGGAGCTGTAATAGGCAAAAACTCCATCATTGGTGCTGGAGCAGTGGTTACCTCAAATACAAAAGTTCCTTCGGGTCAAATTTGGGTTGGAAACCCTGCCAAATACCTTAAAGATGTTTCGGACAAAGCAGGAGAAGTATTTATGCGAACAGCAGACAACTACCTCACTTATGCAGGCTGGTTCGGAAAGAAATAAAAACTCGCTAGTGACCTCTCAAAATCATTTCTAATACGCCACTAATTGCTGCTACGCATAATGGCATCTCGTGATCCTTCCGATTTCGGAATATAATCACCCTTTTTCCAAGCTTTATTGGTAAACGTTCCGTCTTTAATAGACTTAATAAAACTAGCCCAAGCAAACGGACTGGTCAAAGGATTTGTAGTGATAGTACCTCTACTTTGAATATGCATAAGCTGTTGATTCATCGCATATCTATAATTGGCATCGGCACTCATTCCTTGCATCGCAAAAGCCCTATCTAAGTTTTCTCTACTTAAGTTCTCTTCCATATTAGCTCGCTCACGAGAATTTGGTAATTCCATTTCTATCAGGGCTAATTTAAACTCCTCTTCTGTGCTAAATGGATAAACTTTAACTTCTTTTAACATAGTGGCATCCTGTCTTAGCTCCACAACTGCCGAATAAGACAAACTCACATCGGAAGGAATTATATGATATTGTTTCTTAAAACCTAGGTAACTAAAAATGATACTATCCCCAGGAAATACGTTCAACAGGAAGTAACCCTTATCGTTTGTCAAAGTACCCCTACCAGCCCTCTCATTGATGATATAAGCCCCTGGAAGCGGCTCGTCGTTATCTCCATCAATCACAAAACCACTAAAGGTGACAAACTTCTTTTCACCTTGGGCATAAGTTTTACCAACGGCCAGAAAAGCCATTAAACACATTACAAAAAGTATCTTCTTTTGACGCATTAAGCGAATATTTTGAGAAAAGTAAGAATAAAAGGCATGGAAAGCAAAAGACCATCAAACCGGTCTAAAAACCCTCCATGACCTGGAATAAGGCTTCCAGAATCTTTGATAGCTATACTTCTTTTAAAGAGCGACTCTACCAAATCTCCTAAGGTGCCAGTTATCACAATAATTGCTGCCACTACCATCCATTGCCAAGGCTCTAGGGAAGTGTAATACCTTGAAAAAATTAACGCCACAATCAAAGAGCTTATTGCCCCACCAAAAAGCCCTTCCCAGGTCTTTTTCGGAGAAATTCTTTCAAACAATTTACGCTTACCCATCATAGTACCTACGAAATAAGCACCACTATCGTTGACCCAAAGGATAACTAAAACTCCTAAAACTAAAAGAGGCTTATAATGGTGTGCTTCCATGGCCAGCTCATTAACCAGAGCAAAAGGTACCGCCACATAAATTATCCCTAAAAAAGTATAACCTAAATTCTCAAATGGCTTAGGATCCTTACGTTTATATAATTTTATAAAAAACGTAATAGCCAATAATGGTATAATGGTATAATAAAATTTAAACGGCCAGTCTCCCTTCTCCACAAAAAAGGTTAAAGTATTTAGTACGGTACCACAAATAGTTCCATAAATAGACAGCGGTATGTTTCCATTTAAACCCACCAGTTTATAAAACTCATACTGTGTCATGATTGATAAAAACAGAAACACCAACCAAAAACTGTATTCAGAATAAAATATTCCGCTGATAATAAGGGTAACCCCAACTAGTGCTGCAATGATGCGTTGGGTAAGGTTAGAATATTTACTCAGATTCATTCTTATTTAAAAAAACGTCAATTATTACTTTAGCCACTTCGGCTACTTTAGATTGGGTATACAAAATATTAGCACCAAAAACAGGATACATCGTATCCTTCTTATTTACAATAAAACACTTGATTTCATTATTTTCAAGTTCATTCTTAAGCAATTCCGCCTGCATGGCATTCTTTGTCTTATGAACTATTTGCCAATTAGCCGATTCTGTAGAAAGTATCATTTAGTCCATTTTAATGTTTGTAAAAGATGAATACAATCTTCTTTTAAATAATCTACCAAAGGTCTTAAAGAATCGTTTAAAGTAGGCTCCATCAAATATAAAGCTCCTCTTAGATAATGCTGAGAAGTGTCGGAAACATAAAACTGAAAATGACTCGGTACTTCACCTTCCAATTCGATGATTACGGCCTTTTTCCCAGAATCTAAAGTTAATATCTTTTCTACTTGAGAATCAGCCTTCACATGATGTTTGCCAGCCAACTTATAAGCATCATCAATTAATTTGGACAACTTATTCAAGTTTCCTCCTAAAGGTTTATACGTCAATTGTATTCTCGTCTCTAATTCTGGATAATATAAAATTATCCAATGTGGTTCAGCCTGCCCAAAAGTATCTGGTTGTACAATGGCACTTTTAGAATACTCAAAAGAATATGGATGCTCTTCGGCTAGTTCTTGATACTCATGTTTTGGTAAATCAAGCCTATTAAACCCCCTCGGTTTCGGAAAATAGTCAGAAGTACCACCACAGCCCATAACCGCTATAATCAGCACAAAAAAAGGTATAATCTTAATATTTCTTGGCATTGAGCTCATTATTAGAATTTACAAAGATAGCGAAACTCAAGTAGCATAATAGACATTTCAACTTAAAAACGCTTTCCAAATTCATAGGACGAGGAAACATAAAGCTTCTTAAGAATTAAAAAAGCTAATCGACTTATATATACTTCTATAAACAACCATTCATGGAAAATAAAACAAAGCCCCGCCTTTGGTGTCAAAAAATCGCCCTTTCTCCGCTAATGTCACACACCTTGAAACCGGAATTAATCATCCCCAAGTTATAATGCCCTGGATCAAAAACAAATACTCTAAGTCTTCATTAAAGATCTAAATACCTTACTCCAAAGCCATGGAAACTTTGCTATAATAAGCAAAACAACCCATAATAATTCGAGACTATATAAGTCAAAAATGCATCCAAATTTCACGACCTTACCCATTTCTATCTCGGAACAATTTCTTATTGATACAGAGTTATGTGAGATCTACAAAGGAAAACAATTCGAAAATAAAGAATTAAAGGATTTCATCAGCGTCATAATTGTTTTCTAAATAGCCCCGTTATCTTTAGGAAACAATTCTCAATCCTATGAATTACTCTCCAGGAATTAACAGCCTTCTACCACTATTTTATGTAGGTTGGTCAGACTCCATTTTAAGTCCTTCAGAAATGAAAATCATTAAGAAGACTGTTAATGGTATGGACTTCCTTAGCTCTGAAGATAAAGAACAACTAATTCTGTGGACAGACCAAAAAAATCCACCATCAGAAGACACTTTCAAAAAATGGCTTTCAGATATACATGAGAACGCTGCCAACTCCGATCTCGATCATAAAATATCATTGGTTCAATTAGGAATTAATTTAGCAAAAAACGCATCCAACGCTAAGGATGAACTAATTTGGGATTCCCCCAAGGTTAAAGAATCTATTGTCAGGCTTGAAAAAGAACTTGGCATCGACAATCAGCTATCACAAATAGCCTTTTATAATACCATTCAGCCTGAAAGCAATTATCCTGTTGATGATTTTGGCGACTTTGAAGTGAACAAGCTCCAAGAGATATTAGATGGAAAGTACGCTGAACATAAAAACAAAACAAAGAAGCTACTCATGGATCCTTTCTTTGAGGTTCCTTATGCTTTAAGAGAAAAGGATGAACTCAGGAATCTCATTCTCGAGCAATGCAAAGAATTAGCCCGTCAGGGTTTTGGTGCTTCTGCTTATCCGACGGAATACGGTGGAGAGAACTCGCCTGGAGCAAACACTGCCGTTTTTGAAACCATGGCTTTAGGAAATATCAGCTTACTGATAAAATTTGGAGTGCAGTTCGGGCTCTTTGGTGGGGCTGTTCTTCAATTAGGCACAAAAAAACATCATGATAAGTACCTTCAAAAAACAGGTTCTTTAGAACTAACAGGCTGTTTTGCCATGACAGAAACTGGACACGGAAGCAATGTGAGAGATCTAGAAACCACAGCTACATATAACCATGACAGCAAAACCATTACCATACACTCTCCTACGCATTCGGCAGGTAAAGAATATATTGGTAACGCCATGCATTCTAAAGTAGCCACGGTTTTTGCCCAATTATTAGTCAACGGGGTAAATCAAGGTATCCATTCCATTATAGTTCCACTGAGAGACCAGAATCATCATGAATTACCAGGAATAACGGTAAAAGACAATGGTTATAAAATGGGGCTCAATGGTGTGGACAATGGAAGGATTTGGTTTGATAACGTTAAAGTTCCTGTTGAAAACCTTTTAGACAAATACGGAGGAATTGACTCAGAAGGTCATTATAAAAGCAGCATCAAAAAAGAGTCAAAGAGATTCTTCACCATGCTTGGAGCACTGGTTGGCGGAAGAGTTTCTGTTGCATTAGCATCTAATACAGCAGCAAAAAAATCATTGGACATTGCTATAAAATATGCACTAAAACGGCGACAATTTGATTCTTCCAATGAATCAAATGAAACGCTAATTCTTGATTACCCAACCCATCAGAAACGCTTATTTCCTTTAATAGCCAAGTCCTATGCACTCAGTTTTGCTTTAGACACACTTAGAGACAAATTTGTGGAAGAATATGAGAACACCGACAAAAGAGAAGTAGAATCCCTAGCAGCGGGCTTAAAAAGTTACGCATCCTGGCATGCCACAGATACCATTCAAGAGTGCCGAGAAGCATGTGGCGGAAAAGGCTATTTAACCGAAAATGAATTTGCCGACTTAAAGGCAGATACAGACATATTCACAACTTTTGAAGGAGATAACCATGTACTTCTTCAACTTGTAGCCAAAGGCATGTTAACCGAACTAAAGCAGGAATTTAACGATGGAGGTTTTATGGCCGTGGCCAGACATGTCTTAAAAAGAGTAAGTACCACCGTAAGCGATTTAAATCCTTTGACGGTAAGGAATACCAACTCTGAGCATATCCTAAGTTATGAATTCTTAGATTCGGCTTTCGAATTTAGAGCACAAAAATTGCTTTTTAGTCTCTCAGATCGAATGAGAAAATTCCTAAAAAAGAAACTCCACCCATCAGAAGTCTTCTTAAGGGTACAAACGCACATGGTTTCGCTGGCTACCGCTCAGGTGGAGCACTTCATGTATAAAGAATTTAAAAACAAGCTGGATAGATTGGAAGATTCCCGCGAAAAGGAAGCTTTAGAACTTATGCTAAAAACCTATAGCCTGGATGCCATTTCGAGAGATAAGGGCTGGTTTCTGGAAAATGATTTCTTAAGCGGCGATAAATCAAAGGCCATAAGAAAAGTCCTTAACAGCCTATACAGAAAGATAAGACCCATGGCTGGGCAATACGTGGCCGCTTTTGGCATTCCTAAAGCACTTAGGAGAGCAGAGATTGTGAGCGATTGAGGAGCCTAAACTCAAAAAACATTACTAAAAAGTTACCTTATATGCTAACAGGTAGTTTTTGACTACCCTATTTATTTTTTAGTGAATGTTGCTTCTTGCTTATAAGACGCATATACGGAAATAAAATCACTTTGTTTTTTATAGCTTTCAGCCGTAATCTTATCCTTAGTTTCTTCTAAAGCTTGTAAAAGCAGCTCTTTGCTTAGTCCAAGCTCCAGTACGGTTACATTAGTTATCTTGGCCGTAAAGTAATTTATCACGGATGCACTACTGGTTAACTTTACTTTGTCTCCTTCAATCTCATAAACTCCTTTAATGGTTCCAGCCTTAAAGGAATCAAAACCATATTCTCTTATTGAAAACTTGGTCATCGTGAAATTCCCATCAGCATCAAAAACTACCAAACTTCCATCTGGAGAATTGAGTGTAGAATTCAATACCGCATTCCCTGGTTTCTGCGTAACAGAAAAAACAATATCCGACTCCCATGTCCCAACAATATTTAGACCTGCTTCTTTCTCAGGTATTATTTCTGAAGCCGTATCTTTTGAACATGAGAAAGTGAAAATTATTAGAAAGGAGAAAAGCAGATTTTTCATTGAAGATATGGTTAAAGCGTTTTGATGAAACCTTCTTCAATCCGTTCAATAATCGTACCCGAATCAAAACTTTAAGCTTAATCCTCGGAAGACTCCAATTCTACAAACCTTAAATCCAAAACAGCCTCTTTTACATCTTCTAATAAACCTAATCTGACTTCCAAGGTTAAAATGTATTTATCGGTATAGTCTTGAGAAATTATAGTCAGATCATATTTCTTGATAATTCTCATCACATCATTCATGTTTTGAATTTGGAAAGAGATGATCAAGTTTTCGTTAATGGTTCTTTCTTCCAGTTCCGTTTCTTGAAGAGATTCCAAGCTGGACATTTTATAGGCATTGATAAGTCCGGGAACACCCAAAAGTGTTCCACCAAAATACCTAACCACAACTATCAAAACGTTTCTTAAATTCTGAGAAAGTAAAACATTTAATATGGGTTTTCCAGCAGAGCCAGAAGGTTCGCCATCGTCAAATGATCTAAAATTGTCGTCGTCCGTACCTATTCTATAAGCAAAACAATGGTGGCGAGCCTTTGGATGAGCCTTTTTGGTTTCCTCCAGACACCTTTTAACATCGTCTTCGTCGTTTATAGGAAAGGCAAAAGCAAAGAACTTGCTACCCTTATCTTTAAATAAACTTGCCGATGGTTTAGAAATCGTAAAATAGGTATCCGAAATAGACATTGTTTAAGGAAATCTTAAGTAATTTTGCCGCCTTACAAAGCCAAATTTAGGTTTTAAAATTAAGGAGATACATAAGCTCGTTTAACTTTTCCATTGTCTGACATAGAAAAAGAGGTAGAAAAGCACGAGAAGAGAGAACATCACAATGGCAAACGAAGAAAAAGAAAAAAGCTTAAACTTTATTGAGGAAATTGTTGGAAACGATTTGTCCTCTGGCAAACATGAGGCTATCTTAACCAGATTTCCTCCAGAGCCTAACGGTTACTTACACATAGGTCACGCCAAATCCATTTGTTTAAATTTTGGTTTAGCAGAGAGTTACGGAGGGCAAACCAATCTAAGATTTGACGATACAAATCCCGTTACAGAAGATACGGAATACGTAGATTCTATAAAAGAAGACGTAAAATGGTTGGGCTTTAATTGGGCCAATGAATTTTATGCTTCAGATTACTTTGACAAGCTCTATGAATTCGCGGAAAGCCTCATTGAAAATGGTCTTGCCTATGTTGACGACAGCACTTCTGAAGAAATGGCTACTCAGAAAGGTACACCAACAGTTCCTGGAACAAATAGCCCTTACAGAGAAAGAAGTGTAGAAGAAAACTTGATGCTTTTCCGTGAAATGCGTCAGGGAAAACATAAAGAAGGGTCAAAAGCTCTTAGGGCTAAAGTTGACATGGCAAGCACCAACATGCTCATGCGTGACCCAGTTATTTATCGCATCAAATTTGCCAACCATCATAGAACTGGTGATAAATGGTGTATTTATCCTATGTACGATTTTGCTCATGGGCAATCAGATTCTATTGAGAACATCACACATTCTGTGTGTACTCTAGAGTTTGTCCCACACAGAGAGTTATATAATTGGTTCATTGATAAACTTGAAATATTTCCTTCAAAACAATATGAGTTTGCCCGTTTGAATCTTGGATATGCCATTATGAGTAAGCGTAAGCTTAAGCAACTGGTAGAAGAAAAGCATGTAAACGGCTGGGATGACCCAAGAATGCCAACAATTTCTGGATTAAGAAGAAGAGGTTACACGCCAAAATCGATTAGAGATTTTTGCGACAGAATCGGAATTGCGAAACGCGACAATCTTATTGATGCCAGCCTTTTAGAGTTCTTTGTCAAAGACCATTTAAATAAGATTTCTTCTAGAGTAATGGTGGTAACAGAGGCACTTAAGGTAACCATCACTAATTTCCCTGAAGGTAAAATAGAAGATTGCGTTGTTGAAAATAACCCAGAAGACGAAAACGGAGGCACTCGTATTGTACCGTTTGAAAGAGAGATTTTTATTGAAAAAGATGATTTTATGGAAGATGCACCTAAAAAATATTTCAGACTTAAGCCAGGTGGCGTAGTCAGACTTAAAGGTGCTTACATTATTCAGTGTGATGATTTTGTGAAAGACCATCATGGAGAAGTTATTGAATTAAAGTGCAGTCTGATAGAAAATAGTAAAAGTGGCGAAGACACTTCCGGCGTAAAAACCAAAGGTGTGATTCAGTGGGTTGGTCAAAACCAAAACGTTCCATTAGAACTTCGAGTTTATGATAGGCTTTTTAAAGAAGAGGATGTAAATGCCTATGATGGCGACTTTATGGATTTATTGAATGAAAATTCTTTAGAAGTCCTTTCTGCCTATGGTGAACCTAGCCTTTCAGAAGCTACTCTCGAAGATAAATTTCAGTTTATTAGAAAAGGCTATTATGTTCTAGATAAAGATAGCAGCTCCAACAAACTTGTTTTTAATCAGACGGTAGGCTTGAGAGATAGCTGGAAGAAATAGAAAATAAATATATTTCTCTCTTTAAAAGGCGTGCCAGCGGCACGCCTTTTCTTTTGCTATCTTCTCAAACCAAATGAACATCTCTTAATATGGCCATTTGTTAAGTCCTTTAGAACATCACCTTATCAATTTCATTAGTTTTACAACATTCAATCATCGCTTATTTAGTCTTTCATTAATGAGAATTATCATATCAAGTTTTTTACTTCTAATTTTTAATGCTTCAATAGCCCAAGACAAGGCAGACAGTACCCAAAGCCTTTCTCCCGTTACTGTCAATGCTTTTGAGTCTCATAGAAATATTTCGGAAGTAGCTGCTCCAGTTCATGTTATAGCTGCTAAAGACATTGAAAGGTTTGACAATAATGGCATTTTGCCAATCATGAACCTTTATCCGGGTATCAAGATGGAAGAACGTTCGCCTGGCAGTTATAGAATTTCTATTCGTGGCAGCTCTGTTCGCTCTCCTTTTGGTGTCAGAAACGTGAAAGTTTATTGGAATGAAATTCCATTCACCGACGCCAATGGCGTTTCCTATTTTAACCTTTTAGATATAAACGCTCTTGGCAGTATGGAAATCCTTAAAGGACCCTCAGCCAGTATTTATGGAGCAGGTATGGGTGGCGTTATTTTATTAGATGGTAAATCGGCAAAAGCCACAGAAAAGAAAAGAAATACTCTAGAGTTAAACACTCATTTTGGTTCTTATAATACACAAAACCGTTCTCTGGCTTTTACATCGGCTTCTGAAAAAGCCAACACCTATTTAGGATACTCTCACGCAGGTACAGATGGTTACAGAGACCATTCCAAAATGAGGAGAGATGTATTTAATTATCGTACCAGCCTTTTCCTTACCGATAAATACACCGTCCATCTAAATAGCTTTTACGCAGACCTATATTATCAGACACCTGGTGGCCTTACTTTAAACCAACAAAATGATAATCCAAAATCAGCTAGACTTGCCACCAAGTTTACACCAAGCTCTCAAGAACAAAAAGCAGCTATTTATCAGAAGCTATTCTCCATTGGACTATCTCAGGAAATGAAATTTACCGAGCGATTTACCTCCACTATTTCCTTATATGGTAACGGCACCAACCTACAGAATCCTTTCATCACCAACTTTGAAAAAAGAAAACAAAAATCTATAGGGGCTAGAAATAAGAATGTCATTATCCTTTCAGAAAACTCGGTAAAGGCCAAAGCTGTTGTTGGTTTTGAATATCAAAAAACAGATTCAGATTTTGATGTTTACGATAACGAAGGCGGTGTAACAGGAAATGTTCAGTTCAAAGAAAAGGTAGGTGCATTCCAAAGTTCCATATTTGCTCAAATTGAAACAATACTACCTTCTAATATTTTCATTACCGCAGGTTTAAGCCTGAACAAACAAACTTATAATTATGAAAGAGAAGGTGGTCTAACAGTTAAAAGTGAATCTTCTGGCGTACCGATAATGCCAAGACTTTCTCTTCTGAAATCATTTAACCCAGCATTATCAGTTTTCGGGAGCATCAGTAGAGGTTTCTCTCCTCCTACCGTTCAAGAATTCGTTACAATATTTCACCCATTGGCTAATATCGCAAGACTAAACGCAGAGTCTGGCACCAATTACGAAATAGGGTTTAAGGGACAAAGAGCTGGTTTTTCCTATGAAGCCAATGCCTATACTTTATTAATGAATGACGCCATAGTAAGAGGAAGTATTGACGACGAAGATATTTTTAGTAATGCTGGCAAGGCCAGCCAAAGAGGTTTAGAATTTTTGGTTCAATATCATAAGACCTTTACAAATGCTTCTAAGCTCAACTTTTTAGTATCTGCCGATCTTAAAAATTATGAGTATCTAGAATTTACAGACCAAGAAGATGTTTTTGATGGAAATCTTATCCCATCAGTTCCTAAGAAGACCTTTAACATTTCCATTGACTATGTTCTTTCAAATGGTATTTTCTGGAATAACAATCTAAACTTCACAGATGAAATACCACTCAATAATGCAAACACCGTTTTCTCTGAGTCCTATTACTTATTGAATAGTAGAATCGGTTGGAAGAAAAACTTGAATGCCTTTCTAGTTAAAGTGTATGCAGGAGGAGAAAACCTACTCAACCAAGATTACAGTCTAGGAAACGACATTAATGCTTTTGGAAGCAGATATTTCAATCCATCACCAAAAAGAAATTGGAATGGAGGAGTCTCCATAGGTTTTAGTTTCTAAAGTGAACTAAATTTAGATATATATGTTATAACATTAAATACATTTAAATATAAATAATGAAAAGCATATATCATTCTTCAGAAAGTAGAGGTCAAGCCAATCATGGTTGGTTAAACTCTTATCACAGTTTTAGTTTTGGTGGCTACCATAACCCAGAAAGGATGCATTTTGGGGCATTAAGAGTCCTAAATGATGATAATGTTTCTGGTGGTATGGGATTCTCAAAACACCCACATAATAATATGGAGATAGTTTCTATTCCATTAGAGGGAGAACTTGAGCATCAGGATAGTATTGGCAATAAAGCGGTTATAAAAACAGGAGAAGTCCAAATAATGTCTGCTGGTGCAGGTGTGGAACATTCTGAAAAAAACAAGAACAGTCATGAGCCTGTCAAGTTTCTTCAGATATGGGTATTTCCCAAAGAGCAAGGTATAAAGCCCAATTATGATCAACAATTCTTCAATTTAGAAGACAGACAAAATAAATTCCAGAAAGTTGTATCTCCATCAAATACGGATGACTCTGGCGTTAAAATAAATCAAGATGCTTGGTTTTCTTTAGCCGAAATAAAGGCGGGAGAAACAATTCCCTATTCCATTAATCATAAAGGAAACGGTACCTACTTCTTTCTCTTGGAAGGCTCTGTCAATATAGTGAATCAAAATCTTGAAAAAAGAGACGCTTTAGGTGTCTGGGAGTTTGAAACATCTCAGATAAAAGCCCATACAGACAGTAAAATTTTGGCTATAGAAGTTCCAATGAAGTTTTAAAATTTAACACACTGTTTACTCATTTTTTAAATTAAGGTAACGGTGTTTTGCAATGAAAGAAATAAAAAGAATCGTAAGCACAGGGCGTCAAAAAATCGGCGAACATTATATGTATCAGCCACTGCCAAATAATGAGTTTGCAGATATTGACCCATTTTTATTGGTACATCATCATGGTCCGCATAATTTCGAAGCATTCAACCAAGGCTTGCCGTTTGGACCTCATCCGCATAGAGGTTTTGAGACTTTGACTATTATTTACGAAGGCTCTATAGAACATGCCGATAGCCAAGGTTTCAATTCTGAAATTAATCCTGGTGGAATACAATGGATGACCGCTGGAAGAGGAATTGTTCATTCAGAAAACATTCCCGCTAAAATGCGAGAGGAGGGTGGGAAAATGGAAATCATACAGCTTTGGATGAACCTTCCGAGTAAACTGAAGATGATTGCTCCAAACTATCAAGGGTTTCAAAAAGAGAACATTCCTGTGTTAAACTCCAAAGATGGAAAAGTAAGTACTCAAATCATTTCTGGAGAAATCTCTGGAGTATCTGGAATAGCCAAAAGCATAACCGATTTAACCATTATGAATATCACTGCGGAGAAAGGGGGTAAAACCACTTATGATATTCCAGAAGGAAGTAATATCCTTTTCTACGTATTAGATGGAGAGCTTATTGTCAATGGGAAGTTGGCCATTGGCCATCAATTGATAGAATTTGGAAATGAAGCCGGTTCCATTGAAGTGGAAACTCAAGAAAGCAGCCGTTTTATTATAGGCTTAGGACAACCCCTTAAAGAACCCGTGGTGAGCCAAGGACCTTTTGTAATGAACAGCACTACCGAAATACTTCAAGCTATGCGGGATTATCAAATGGGCAAGATGGGAATCATGTAATACCTATTTTATTTAAGTTGAAACTGGTTATTTTTTTAATAAATCAATGACCAACTTTTATAAATGGTAATTTTTACAGAAATCCTGCTTCCTAGTTTTAAGAGTGCCACTCCATCAACTACAGACGTAAAATATTTATCGAAAAATTTAAAATCTAAATTTCAAGTTGGCGTTTAACATTATAGTCACATTTTTATTAAATTGAAAATATTACCTTTGGAACGTATCCATAAATTATACGTTATTTATTCTCAACGATCTTTGCAAACAATGACCATAAAAAAGCATCATCTTAAGTTCTTTTCGGGCACCTTTTTCTTTCTAGCCTTCGTTAGCCTTTCTTGTAATTCTCAAAATAATGCGAATGAGACAAAAAAGAGTGAATCCCTCCCTTTGATAATCAACGGTACTATAAAAAGTAATTTGGTAGACAAGGTATATCTGGAAAGAATGAATGAAAGAAATATTCCTACTAAAGTAGATTCATCTAGCATTAGCCCAGATTTAAAATTTAGTTTTAACACCACTATTCCTGAACCCGGCATCTACCAGATAAATATGGAAGGGCAGCAAGTAATAGGTTTAATTCTTGACGGTGGAGAAACCTTAGAAATAACGGCAGATGGCATGGCATCACCAGACAAAATGCCTGAATACACTGTAACAGGGTCTCCAAATATTGAAACTTTCAATAAAATAATGACCGAGGTTCAGAATTTCGGAAAACTACGTCAATCCTTAGAAACCGATTTTCAAAATGCTAAGAACGCTAAAGAGCAAGAAGCTTTAAGAGGCCAATTCCAAATGGCTCTTAATAATAACAGGGAGACTATTAAACCTATGATAGCAGCACTCGGAACATCGCTTAGCGGAATTATAGCTGCCAATAACTTTTTAACTCCAGAGCTTGATGGGCAATTTCTAAACGAGCTAAAAGAAAAGATAAAGACGGAAGGCAAAACACATTATTTCGCAGACCTTTTTGTTCAAACCATGGATAGGCAGTCTGCTGGAATTGAAGGTTCTCCTGCTCCAGATTTTGATTTAGTAAATCTAAAAGGTGAGAAAGTGAAATTATCAGAAATGAGAGGTAAAACTGTCATAATTGACTTTTGGGCTACATGGTGTGGGCCTTGCATTAGCTCTTTCCCTGGAATGAAACGAGCTAAAGAGAAGTTCGCCACTAATCCCAATGTAGAATTCTTGTTTATCAATACTTTCGAAAGAGTGGCAGAAGAACAATGGAAAGGACACGTCCAAAACTTTGTGGACAAAAGAGGGTATCAATACCTGAATCCAACTTTAGACATTGGCAATAACACCGCATTAGCTTATGGTGTAGAAGGTATTCCTGCTAAATTCTGTATAGATGGAGAAGGCAAAATAAAACATAAAAGCACAGGTTACTTAGGTTCTTCAGACGCCGTTTACAATGAAATGGTGGAATGGGTAGAAGGCAAATAAAACCAAAATAGAAGTTTTAAAAGGGAGCCTAGCTCCCTTTTTTTATGTCCAATATTTTATGCAATAAAAAATATAATAGTGCTCCAATTACAACGCCAAAAGCATCTGCTCTGGCGTCTAAAAGATCGTATGACCTGTGGAAGGTTTCTGGTAAAGCACCCTGAATAAACTCAATGACCAATCCAAAAAAAGCAGAGAGTAGTATAACCAAAACATAACGTTCATACACCCATAGCCACAAAAAAGAGATGCCAGCAAATGCCAAAAAGTGGGCCAGCTTGTCGTCCACATCTCCCCCTGGTAGATCCTCACTAGGTAAAACACAAAGAAAAAGAATAAACAAAGTGTAAAGGAGTGCCAAATAGGGCTTATTCAAAAATCCTAAAAATCTATTCATTACTTTATCGCTATATAATTTTCACCGTCAGAGAATAATTCAATACTATAAAATCCAGCCTTATTTGTCAGGGTATTTCGCATTTCACTTCCTTCAAAAAATGACGATGTAAAAGTAATAATACCGCTACCTATATTCACAATTTTCCAAGTTTTACCTACCCTACTGCTCGCCAATGGAAGCGTGTAAGTCGCGTTTCCGCCTTTATGAATGTATAAGAAAGTTCCAGCAGAAAGCGTGGTATCAGACGTCACTTGAACAAAACTTTCATTTAAAGACTGTAAGGACTTAGAATGTACCACACCAGCAGCGTTAATACTGAGTAAAGCAATATCACTCCTAGCAGTATCTGCCTTAAGTCCTGAGAGACTAATGGGATCCAAAGTGTCTGCCACCACACTTAATGCAGTCGTTGGCATATCCGTACCAATCCCCACTTTACCACCAAAATAATTATTCAGCACTTTCGGTTTCATATAAATACCCCACCCTTTCTCTATCATACCTACATTAACCCCTCTAAAGTCTTCCATTCTGACCGCATAGAAATTAGAGATACTTGCCAAATTTCCTGGTGTATTAGCGGTAAAGAAACGAAGATTTAAAAGGTCATACTGATCATTAGAATAAGCTCTACCATTGTTTCCAAACGATCCAGAAAGTCTTAGCGTGGCCGCCCTCGCCATAGCTCCACCGTCTCTGAAACCATAAGCTTCACGAAAGCCTCTGAAGTAATTAAACTCAGAAGTACTGTTATGCACATCGGTATTTGCCACAGACCCATGGAAGTTTGCATAATTATTTGCTACTAAAGCAGCATGATTTCCACCTGTAGCAAGAACTAAACCTACGCGTGTACTATCGCCATCTTCATTAAAGTAATCATCAGGCTCATTTAAAGATATAAAAGCACCTCTGTTATTTGTGCTGTCATATTTCACCACCACACCAAACTTATTATTGGCTGGGTTTTTATAATAATCCGAAACAAGGACAGAGCCACTTCTCCAAACCGTATCGGTCACATTAGCATTTGGTGTAGGACTATCCACCTTATTCCAATTTTGACTAAAAGACTTTAAACCTGTTAGTACTAATAGAGCTACAAAGAATAATTTGTTCATAGTGGTAATTTAGTATGTAAATATAAGGCATAAAAAAAGTAGCGTCGTTAAACGCTACTTTCAAAATAATCTCTAAACAATGCTTATCTGCTTATCCAGCTAAACTCGTACTCTAGTTCAGGTACTTTACTTCTTTCCGCCAAACGTCTTAACCTAACTGGCAGCTTAACTATATAGTCTCTAGCTCTCTCAGCTTGCTCAGAGATATTGGTAATATTCTCAATTTTCCAGTCCTCTATCAAACCTTCCATAATCTCAATATAGTCCATTGTAGTATAAACGCCTAAACGCTGAGCCGCATCAGAAAAGTGAGCAAAAGTGTCTCCCATTTTCACACCAGATTCTCTAAGAAAATGAGCAGGCATAACTATTTTCTTACGCATCATATCTTCAAAAGCAATCATCATTTCTGACGGGTCAATTTCAAATATTTTTCCAACAAAAGATTTATAAGCTCTATAATGACGCAACTCATCCGCGGCTATTACACCACACATTTTAGAAAGTGTCTTGTTGCCATATTGCTTAGAAAGAGAGGCTGTTCTTCTATGAGAAATATTGGTTGCTAATTCCTGAAAAGATGTATAAATAAAGTTCTTATAAGGGTCTGCACCCGTGCCAATATCATAACCATCGGCTATCAAATACTGCGTTGAGGTTTCCATTTGTTTCATGTTCACCCTTCCAGAGAGATACAAATACTTATTTAGCAAATCTCCGTGTCTATTCTCTTCGGCAGTCCACCATCTCACCCATTTGGCCCAGCCCTGAGGGTCGTTTACAGAATCTACTCCGTCTAAACCCATAAGCCACGCTTCATATGTAGGTAAGGCTTCTTCTGTGATGGTATCTCCTATTAGAACAGCCATGTAATCATACGGGAGCTCTTTGCATTCTTCTTGTAAAAGTTTGATATCTGTCAAAAAGTCCTCCGAGTCAGATTCTGGTAAAAAATCTGAAGGTTGCCAGTTTGAATCAATAGGCTTCAGAAATTGACCAATAATATCGTCCATTTTCTGACCTATAAAATTCATTACTTCAATACGTGAAGCAGGTAATTTCATAAATTTTGTCTTTTGTTATATAATTAACATTAATAAGTTAATGAAAATTCTTCAAATGATTGTTATAGCCCTAAAAAAAGCTTTAAACAGCTATATCCAATTATCATACAAAGATACGTAATAATAGATGAGTCGTATCATGATATAAATCAGGTCAAAGAATTATCTTTGCTTTCAATTCTAAATGTCTATGAAAAAAGTACTGGATTACATTTTGAGCGTTGTTTACATGGCCTATTTCGCCATAATACTCATTATTTTCCATGGCATACAATGGTTCTGTTTCAACGTTTTTGGAGCTAAAGCTCATCAAAAATCGGTTAACTGGCTTAACTTCTTTATTGTAAAGGGTTGGTTTTTAACGGGCTCCATAGCTAAAGCACACAAAAGCCATCCGCTACCTACAGATAGACCTATCATTTTCATTGCTAATCATCAAAGCATGTTTGACATTCCTGGAATTATTTGGTTTTGGCGTCAGCATACTCCACTTTTTGTTTCCAAAAAAGAATTGGCCAAAGGTATTCCAAGCATTTCCTATAATTTAAGGGTGGGTAAAGCCGCTTTAATCGACCGTAAAGATGGCAAAAGAGCAGTTATTGAAATTGCGAAGCTGGGTAAATATATACATGAAAATAATTTATCGGCGGCTATTTTCCCAGAAGGTACTCGCTCCAAAACTGGCAAGCCCAAAGATTTTCAAGTTGGCGGTGTGGCCGTTTTATTGAAAAGATGCCCAAACGCCTTAGTTGTTCCGATAGCGGTAAAAGGTACAGGAGTTTTCAACCCGACGGGTGTATTTCCTCTAACTTCCTTTACCCCTATTTCATATACGTCTTTAAGGCCTATTGAACCTGATGAACTTACGGCCGAAGAAATATTGGCAGATGCCAAAAGCCAAATAGAAATGAGTCTTCTATCCTCTTAAATAAGATTACAATTTTACAATTTGTATAAAATTGATAGTCCCTCTATGCTCAATTCCTTAATTTTGCAACCCTAAATTTTATATCAGACTAATGTTAAGAACGCATACTTGTGGTGAGTTAAGAATCTCAAATGTCAACGAAAAAGTTACGCTTTGTGGCTGGGTACAAAAAACCAGAGATAAAGGTGGCATGATGTGGGTAGATTTAAGAGACAGATACGGCATTACACAACTTATAGTGGAGGAAGGTGTAACCCCTCAAACCATTTTAGATAGTATCCGCGGTGTAGGAAGAGAGTATGTTTTACAAATAACAGGATCGGTAAAGGAGAGAGAGTCTAAAAACGACAATATCCCTACAGGCGAAATTGAACTGTTGGTAGAAGACTTCAAGGTTTTAAACCCTGCTAAACTTCCTCCATTTTTAATTGAAGACAAGACTGACGGCGGTGACGAGCTAAGAATGAAATACCGTTACCTAGATTTAAGAAGAAATCCGGTAAGAGAAAAACTTAGACTGCGTCATAAAATAGGAAGTGCTACACGTAGTTTCCTCGACAATAAAGACTTTATAGAGGTGGAAACGCCTGTTTTAATAAAATCAACGCCTGAGGGTGCTCGCGATTTTGTGGTACCAAGTAGAATGAACCAAGGCGAGTTTTACGCTTTGCCACAGTCTCCTCAAACCTTCAAACAGCTTCTGATGGTTTCGGGCTTTGACCGTTACTATCAAATAGTTAAATGTTTTAGAGACGAAGACTTAAGAGCCGACAGGCAGCCTGAGTTTACACAAATAGACTGCGAAATGTCTTTTGTGGAGCAAGAAGATATCTTGAATATGTTCGAAGGTTTGATTCGTCACCTTTTCAAAATAGTTAAGGATATAGATTTGGCAGAAGTGCCACGCATGGATTATGCAGACGCCATGAAATACTATGGTTCGGATAAACCAGATACGCGTTTTGAAATGAAGTTTGTAGAACTAAACGACCTCGTTCAAAACAAAGGTTTCGGAATTTTCGATGCCGCTGAATTAGTAGTTGGAATTAATGCAGCAGGATGTGCAGAATATACCAGAAAGGAGATTGACCAATTAACAGAATGGGTAAAAAGACCTCAAGTAGGTGCTAAAGGTTTAGTTTACTTAAAATATAATGCAGACGGTACTATGAAATCTTCTGCAGATAAATTCTATTCTGAGGACGACAAGAAAGCCATTTTAGAGAAATTTGACGCCAAACCTGGTGATATGATTTTAATGCTTTCTGGAGACACTAATACCGTAAGAAAGCAATTGAACGATCTTCGTTTAGAAATGGGTGAAAGACTGGGACTACGCGACCCTAGTAAATTCTCTGTACTATGGGTTTTAGATTTCCCATTATTGGAATTTGATGAGGAGTCTAACAGATGGCATGCCATGCACCATCCGTTTACCAGTCCAAAACCTGAGGACATGGATTTAATAAACTCTGACCCTGGTGCTGTACGTGCTAATGCATATGACATGGTTATAAACGGCACAGAAGTAGGTGGTGGTTCAGTTAGAATATTTGAGAAACCACTTCAGCAAAGGATGTTTGACCTGCTAGGTTTCACTCCAGAGGAAGCAGAAAACCAATTTGGTTTCTTAATGAGTGCCTTTGAATACGGAGCACCTCCACATGCTGGAATAGCCTTTGGTTTTGACAGACTTTGTTCGCTTTTCGGCGGTGTAGATTCTATCAGAGATTTCATAGCGTTCCCTAAAAATAATAGCGGTAGAGACGTCATGATTGATTCTCCGTCGGCAATTTCAGAAATTCAGCTAAAAGAACTAGCTATTTCAGTAAAGTAAAAAAGGACTAAGACATAAGCCTAACACAAGCTTTGAAATTTCATATCTTTTGCAGGCAGGAGTCCAAGCAAAAAGAGGCTATCCCATAACTTTGGAGATAGCCTCTTTTTATGTCGAATAACGCACTCAACAGTTCTTTACAGTATAATGTCGCTCTGAATATCCTGCGGAAGAATATGGCCATTGTCACCAACAATTCCAATGATGGACACGGTACCTTCCGGTAGTTTTACATTATTAAAGGAAGCCCCCGCATGTGTGGTAACTATGCCATTAACAGAACCTGATGTAATGGCCTGATTTCCAGCAAAAGTTCTGACCCCATTGCCTAACGGAAATTTAACATTATTTATCCGTACACGTCTTCCTTCAAATGCTCCAGTTTTTAATTGTTCTAGGGTAATTACTTCAGGAGCTACAAATTGATTTTCAGCCTGCTTTTTACCCAGTATACCAAGAACATCTTTAAAAGCTTTCTGTCCGTTTATTATTAATCCAGTACTACCTTTTAAATTGACTCTTACTTTATCACCTAAAACTAACTTTTGTGGAGTAGAAAACTGAAAGAGTACGCCACCAGTACCGTCTTGAATATAATATGATTTATTATTAAAGGTATTTCCTGCTGAAGATACTACACCCTGAATATAATAGTCATCTGAAACCCACCACTCCCCTTCATGGGTGGAAAAGCTTGACCTTAAATCTGAAACTAATCCAAATGTAGCGGGCTGAAAATCTCCATCAAAAATTTTCACAACAGTCTCAGAAAGAATACCTTTTTCCAAGTCGCTTACTGCATTTATATTAAATCTAATTTCCTTGGTGCCTACCGCAACTTTGCCTACCATTGGAATTATTTTGAACGAAATTTTATTAACACCTGGGTCAATAACAAGACTTAGTTCGTTTAAAACAGCAGCCGGTGATGTTAAAAAATGCGTCCCGTACTTAAAATCCTCTGAGTTAACAATCGCTATAGACATATGCTCCGTTTTACTGGTTTTATGAACCAGATCCAATTCGACATCAACACCCTCAGACTGGTTATCGAATAGCTGAGTCTCGGCTCTTTCGAAATTGACCTGATTTTTGGTCGTTACAGCATGATGTATCTTCAGATTGGAAACTGCGATTTCACCAAGTTTAAATCCCGTACTCGGGTTTGAAAGTTCTAATTGTATACTCTTAGTAGATTCATGGTTTTTAAGTCGAACAATCTTCATTTCTGAGGTTTTGGTACCAGAAAGTAATTCAATCTTCATAAATCCATCTATCATAGCAGGAATGGTAATAAAATCTTCCTCATAAACAACATCGCCCCTTAAGGAAACATAAATGCTCCCATGATTAGCAGCCACCTGACTAATATGAACCGAAACAGAAATAGAATCATTGCTAGACTGGAGGCTTTCACCCAGGAAGCTGACTTCTAAAGGTTCCTGATGTTCATTCCCTGGACTTAATTCACTTTTTGAACATTGGGTTAATAAACCGACTAATAACAATGCATAGCTTAAATAAGTAATTTTCATAATTCAATTTTAAAATATAAAATGAGATAATTTTGACAGATTTAACGTCAGTTTTTTTCTCAAATTATTTATCCAAAAATTGTTTTATTTTATGGCAAAATTTAAGCTGTATACACTTATAGTTAGAATTTTACATTGATTGCTAAAGAGAAATATTAAAGAATTACGAAACCTTATTGAAATAAGAAACCCGCATGGCGGAATATATTTACTGCAAGTAGCTTTAAACCACATTCTTTGACTTCAAAATATGGATAATCCAGTGCATTAATACATCCTACCACTTCTAAGGACCTAAACAATCTGAGAATGATTTCCTTACACCCTCCTCTTCCCAAATAGCCTCATTTCGCTCATAGCCCAAGTACCTTTTTCATCGCTACCTATTTGTCTCATTCTTAAAAACTTCCCTTCAGATTCTTTTAAGCGAATCATGTTTGGGCTGTCAGAGCCTGCTCCTTTGAATACTTCTGTCCATTTTTTACCGTCTTTAGAAGTCTCTATCACTAATTGCCGGGGATGTGTTTTTATGGAAGGAAGGCGTTCTTCCCTAGTCCCTTGACGAATACTTTGGGAACTAAATTGTACTTCAGACAGAAAAACAACTTCTGGAAATTCAATTTGAAACCACATATCTGGCTTTTGCGAAACGCCCGTAGACCAACCTTCAAAAGTCAAAGCACCCACTGGTTTGCCGGTTCCTCCTTTACGTACTTCCACGGCATGGCTCGCAGTTACTTTCCAATCGGAATCCAACTTAAGTTCCGCCGGAACAGATGCTTTTAGGGCCGCATATTGATAAGCACTCTTCTGACTCGCTGTAGTTTTTCTAACCTTAGCTACATCTTCCGTAGTAACTAGCGAAGCATTATTGTCAAAAGAGAAACGAATAAAAGAAGCTACTGAAGCCACCCATTCATCTGAATTTTCTGCCATTGGCACCATAATGACACCTTCGTAAGATTTGTTTTCTATCTCTCCTGTTAATCCTCTAAGTATAGTTTTGACCACATAGTCTGAGTGACCTTTTAAATTAGGGTTACTTACAAAAGAGGGTGCCATAAGGCCATCACCCACCGGTGTTCCACGTCCTTCCGACCCATGACATTGTGAACATAACTCTTTATATATTTTTTGACCTTGGCCTATCCTTACTTTCTCTTCGTCCGAATGATTGGGATCCTTTTTACCGAAATAAGAGTACTGTGTTTGTGGAGGATTGATAATACTTTCTACCACCAATTCTATTCCTGGAGAGGAATCTGACGATAAAGTTTTTTTAGCCGCTTCCAAAATTCCAGGGATTTCAAAAAGCTTTGCAACCATTAAAGCCCTCATTTTCACCTCCACACTTTCATCATTTGTCATTCTGATATAATCAGCCGCAAAGCTTTTATCACCTTTTTTATAGAGAGACTCCGACACATAAAGAGCCATATTTCTCATTCTATAATGTGGATCAGCCATCATTTCTCTTACTAGCTCAGGTTTCAAAGCTCCTATACCTTCCAAAACCCACAAAGCATGAAAACGAGGCTCCAACTTAAAACTACTTCTTGCTATATTTTCCAAAGCCGGCACCACAGACTGGTCTTGTCTTAAAACCAAAAGCTGCTGAGCTTTGTCTCTCCACCATCCATTTGGGTGCGACAAGTGTTTCACCAATTCCGCAGAACTTTCATCAAACATTCTAGGTTGCGTTTTGTCACGCTCTATCCCCTCATGTGACAATCTCCAGATTCGTCCTAAACCTATCACTTTGTCCAACTGATACTGTTCTATTTTAGCCCTTAAATAAGAGCCTTTTGGAGTCCATTGTCCTTCTTGAATAATGCCATGATACATATCTGTAATATACATGCTGCCATCTGGTGCGGTCGTCATATCCACTGGTCTAAAGAGCGGGTCTGTAGATCGAATGAATTCAGATTCCTGATTTTGATAAGCATTTTGAAGCTCGCCTAATCCACCTTTTCTAACCTCATTTACTTGCCTTACTATTCTGGCTACTGGCTCGCCATAGAAATACTGACCATATAGATTTCGGGGTAACCTATCTCCCCTGTAAACATCATTCCCTGCCGCTCCCGTAACTCTATTTAGTGAGCCATCTGGCTGGCGGACAGCTGCCATACCTCCCTGCATATCAGCAATATACACAGGTGACCCATAAGGTATATCAAAGCCCTCTTGCAGACTTATACTTCGCTTCACGTCGTAATCGCCTAAATGAATCGGATACTGAAAATGTGACGGAATGCCACTTGCACCACCCTGAAACCACATCTTGCCGTCGTCGTCATGGGTAACCCCCCATTGTCCATTATTATTTCCTGTGGTTTCTCTAATTACACCATCAGGTGTCCATCTAATTCTAAAAGCATTGACGGTGCTGTAAAGCCAATTATCCATTCCCCAGTACAAAAAAGCCTGCTGATGTTCCACATTTCCAGACCTTCCAAAATTGTCTGTAAAAGCTTCCTTCTTGTCGGCCTTCCCGTCACCGTCTGTGTCCGTGAATTTATAAATCACATCTTGATTGGATTCCATGGTTAGCACAGCATCAGGCCCAAAAGGCAACACAAAACGTGGAAAAACAAGTTTATCAACAAACATACCGCCTGTTTCATAAACGCCATCGTTGTCTTTGTCTTCCCATCTAGATATACCGCTAGTTGGTTCTAGCGTACCTTCTGAATCTGCTGTCAGCATGTAGCTTCGCAATTCTAAAACATACATTCTCCCGTTACCGTCAAAAGAGATAGCTCCAGGTTGTTCTATTTGAGGTTCTGTTAAAACCGGGGTCATTTTATAACCATCCATTAAAATAAATCGCGACTGCTCTTCGGCTACACTTAATGGTAAGACCGGTGGCTGCGGAGTCAAATTGACACCTTTCCAATATAGACTTGTGGTATCTACCTCATTAGGCAGCTCAACAATGAGGTAACCCTCTGCAGTAAACTTGGGTTGGTCTGAAAGCTCTAATTGGTCTGTGACTTTGTCTAAACCTCCAAAAGTGGAGGAAGAAGGCTTCTTACAATCTGTTAATAATCCAGCGGCAAGCAATGCCATCCATATGCCCAGTTTGGGCAATTTTTCATTTTTAAACTTCATTTGTTAAGGCTCAATAGGTTTGAATGACAACAATTTAGGAGTAAAACTCTGAAAACATCAAACGCTAAATGATATGAGTAGTCCAATTCGCCATTTTAAGGGTTAAAGAATGTGTTTAATTCAAATCCCACGAGCTTTATCTGGCACAATATTCAATGAAGAACTAAATTGCACCCTTTAGCTAGACAACAATATTTTATGAAACTATTTTTTAGAAAATTAGGCGAGGGCAAACCTCTTATAATTCTTCATGGCTTTTTAGGTTCTTCTGATAATCTTTTCACAGTTAGCAAGGTATTGGCAGAAAACAACCTTTCTGTGTATATCTTAGATGCCAGAAATCATGGCCAGTCTCCCTCTTCTGATATACATACTTACGACGCCATGGCGGATGACCTAGCGGAGTTTATAACTTCCGAGAGCATAGAAAATCCTATCATTTTGGGCCATTCTATGGGCGGAAAAACAGCATTAAGGTATGCTCAAAAATATGATAATTATGAGAAGTTAATTATTGTTGACATTGGCCCTAAGTTTTACCCCACCCATCACGATCTTATCATGGAAGGTTTAAATGCCATTCCAATTGAAAGCTTAAATAGCAGAAAAGAAGCGGAGGAGATTTTCTCGAAATACGTAACCGACCCAGGTGAAAGACAATTTATTCTAAAAAACATTTATAGAACAGATGACGGTTTTGCGTGGAGAATAAACGTTTCTATTTTAAGCAAAGAGGTTGACAACGTAGGAGAAGAAATAATGCCAGATAGAAAAATCTTAAAGCCGGTTCTTTTCATCAAAGGGTTAGAATCTAACTATATCAAAGATGGAGACATTGAAAAAATTAGAGAGACATACGTCAATGCCCAAATGATAGAGATAGCGGGTGCCAACCATTGGGTGCATGCCACTAAGCCAAAAGAGTTTATTGAAGTTGTTCTTAATTTCTCTAAATGAAAACATTTCAAAAAGAAATAACATTGAAACCCTATAGCAGGGGTTTTCATTTAATTACAGATTCCATCGTAAGAGGCATCCCAGAAATAAAGGAAATTGACGCAGGTATTCTTCAAGTTTTCATAAAGCATACATCTGCATCTTTGACATTAAACGAAAATTGGGATCCTTCTGTGAGAAGGGATTTTGAAAGACATATAAATGTCATGGTTCCAGAGAATGCCCCCTATTACGAGCATAATTACGAAGGAGCCGACGACATGCCTGCACACATAAAAGCTTCTTTATTGGGCAACTCTGTACAGATACCCATTACCAAAGGCCGTTTAAATACAGGTACTTGGCAGGGTATATATCTCTGCGAACACCGAAACGCCGATTCTGGAAGAAGTTTGGTATTGACGGCTTGGGGTATATAAAAAGCACGAACCCTTTCGGATTCGTGCTTTAACGTAAATTCAAGAAGGAAACTTAAAGACCTTTAAGGGCTTCGTTCATATTTCTTACGGCATCCGCAGAAGCTTCAAAAGCAGCTTTCTCTTCGTTGCTTAATCTTACATTGATGATTTTTTGCCATCCACCTTTTCCTATTACTACTGGCACACCTATACAAATATCTTTCTGACCGTACTCACCATTTAGGTAAACACAAGAAGGTATAATTCTTTGCTCATCTCTTACAATAGCTTCCACCACTTGACAAATAGCAGCTCCTGGAGCGTACCAAGCAGAAGTACCTAAAAGACTTGTTAGGGTAGCTCCACCAACTTTCGTTTTAGCAGCTACCTCGGCTAAATCATCAGAGTTGATAAATCTACTAACTGGAAGACCATTCCAAGTAGCCAAACGGGTTAAAGGAATCATAGTGGCATCTCCATGACCACCGATTACCATACCGTTGATATCGTTGGTTGAAGTATTCATTGCTTCGCCCAATCTGTAACGAAAACGAGCCGAATCAAGTGCTCCGCCCATTCCGATAACACGTTTTTTGTTGATACCCATTTCTTGAGCTATTTGATACGTCAAATAAGTCATGGTATCCATCGGGTTAGAAACGATAAGAATGACCGCTTTTGGAGATACTTCCAAGGCATTGGTAACCACCGTTTTTACAATACCCGCATTGATTCCAATTAAATCCTCACGGCTCATACCTGGTTTTCTAGGAATACCAGAAGTTACCACAATGACATCAGATTTAGCAGTCTTGCCGTAATCATTTGTAGATCCAACGATAGTACTGTCAAACCCTTCAATAGAAGCCGTTTGCATTAAGTCCATAGCCTTACCTTCCGCTATGCCCTCTTTAATATCCAATAATACTACCTCGTCAGCTACTTCTCTGCGAGCAATCACATCAGCGGCCGTTGAACCTACTGCACCAGCACCTATAACAGTTACTTTCATTATCTTTTTGTATTTTCTTAGCAATTCCCGTTATATGGAGAACCACAGGATTATAATATTAATCTCAACTGGGTTAGTCCCTAATTGTTTGACAAAAATATTGCTCGAAAGGCCTTAAACCAAAACTATCTGAGCTATTTTTGAGAAAAATGATGTAAAAAGTAATTTTTTTTAAGATACCGTTGTTTTAGTATCAAAAAGCATTCTTAATGAGTTCTAATCAAAATACAGAAGACTTAATTTCCAGGGTTCTAAATTCTATTTTCTTCAAGAGTTCCCTTGGAAAAGCCAATAGGATTTCCAAAAACTCTAAAAGCCTTTTGGCCTTGTTAAAAAATGCACTTAACAAGTCTAAGAATTTAGGTGTGGGTGGTGTATTCGATTCTATACGGACCAAACTAGTAACCATTGGTAGTTTACTGAAAGCTTATGCATCTGGAGAATATCGTGATATAGAATTAAAGAATTTGGTCATCATGATTGCTAGCCTTGTCTATTTTATTTCTCCTATTGACCTATTGCCTGATTTCTTACCCTTTTTAGGTTATGCTGATGACATTGCCTTACTTACATTTGTTTTAGGAAACATGGGGGAAGAGCTAGAAAAGTTTGAACTTTGGTTAATTAACAAAAATATCAACTGATTAAAGCGTAGTTTCCTGTTCCTTACATATCTTTTACTTATCTTTGTTTAATTATATATCTGAAAATATCATGGAATTAGCTACATTATTATTCTTGGGAAATTTAGGTGGAACGGAAATTTTCGTTATCGTCTTTGTAATATTATTATTTTTTGGTGCTAAGAAATTACCTGAATTAGCCAAAGGCTTAGGTAAAGGAATCAAAGAATTTAAAGACGCCACTAAGGATGTTAAAGAAAACATCGAAAAAGCAACGAAGGGAGAAGATTGATACTTTCATTTTCTTCATTTGAGTAAAATGCAACAGCACATTTAGGGTGCTGTTGCATTTTGTTTTGTGGCTTTCTCAGAAAGCTTTTTCAATAAAAAAACAAAAACAGCTTAGAAGTTTGACTAAACATCTATTCATAGACGTTAAAAGTTAAAATAATATTGATTTTTTGGATTTACCAACATACATTTGAACAACTTCCTAATAATAACGTGTTTCATTCGGATATAATTACTAAAATTTATGGTCAACTCTAAATCTGCTGCACTGTGTGCAGTTCTTTCATTTCTTGCAATAAATTTCAGCTTTGCACAGGCAGACTCGATAACGAATGCCATTGTTCCGGTGAAACAAATTGTTATTGGCAACAAGCCCAATAAAGAAATTAAAACGAATCAAGTTTCTTCAGAACCCGCTTCTAAAGATTCTATTTCTAAAAAAAATGCGGTCAATCCGAAAGCTACGTTTCCGGGTTCTATTACCGTAATGGACGAAAGGGATAAAGTAGAATTTCAGATTATTCCGGCAGATGATGACGTTTTAGCAGCTCGAGTGCAAGGTCTAGAAAACATTATGCCCATGCCTTACAATGAGCACGTTAAAAAATACATTGATTATTTCTTATACAGGCGTCCTAACTTTGTAAAGCAAATGCTAGAAAGGAAAGAATTTTACTTTCCAGTATTTGAAAAATACTTAGCCAAGGCTGGCATTCCTGATGAGATGAAATATCTAGCTCTTTTAGAGTCTGGGCTTAACCCAACGGTTGTGTCTCATGCAAAAGCGGTAGGACTATGGCAATTCATGTCTCCTACTGGAAGAGAATATGGTTTGAAAATCAATAATTATGTGGATGAAAGAATGCACATAGAAAAATCTACCGAAGCATCTTTTAAATACCTTACTTGGTTACACAATTACTTCCACGATTGGGAATTGGCTCTGGCCTCTTACAACACAGGACCAGGAAACATTAGAAGAGCCATCAGAAAGTCTGGCAAAACGGACTATTGGGAATTACATGATTATATTCATAGAGATACAAGGGCTTATGTTCCTCAGTGGGCAGCATTGAATTACTTAATGAACTATTCTGCTGAGCACGGTATTTTCCCTGACATCGAAAAGACCTTCTACCCTATTGCTTCTAAAGATTTGATTCTGGATGGCCCATTAAATTTGGCTTCATTTGCTGAATTAAATTATTTGGACTTAGCCACCTTCCAAAGGTTAAATCCTCATATCATTACCACGGATATCCCATCTTATGCAAAAGGTCTGGACATAAAAATCCCATTAGAAACCTATGCTTATTTTAGAGATAACCAAGACTGTATCATGGAATTAGCGTCAAATCTATCTACAGTTTCCCCTACAGACGACATTGTTTCCATTACGGACGCAAAAGGCAGTTTTCATTATGAAACAAAAACTGTAAAAAAATACCATAGAGTAGGAAGTGGCGACTATCTAGGAAAAATAGCATCATCTAACGGTGTTGGAGTATCGGAGCTGAAAAAATGGAATAACCTGAACTCAAGTACCATACAAAAAGGACAAAGGTTAGTTTATTACACTACGGAATCCACTAAAGTTTATGATGAATTAACTCCTTCCAAGACAGCTAAGGTTGAGAACAAAACACTCATTGCTGAAAATACCAACGAGGAAAGAAGTAATGTAAAAGTAGTAAGCCATGAGGCAAAAGAAAATTCTAAAGTAGAACAGCCTAAGGTAGTAGCCAAAGCAGCTCCTAGTACGCCTTCATATAGAAATGAAACAAGAACAGTAAAAAAATATCATACAGTTGGAAGAGGTGATAATCTAACACATTTGGCTAGAGACTATGGTACATCCATTTCTGATTTAAAACAATGGAATAACTTAAAATCAAACGAAATCCAAAAAGGACAGCGTTTGGTTTATTTCACTACTGTTACAGAAAGAGTATACGACAAAGTAAAATCAACAGACGACACCAATATTGTGATTTACACTGTACAGGCAGGTGATACCCTATGGGCTATTTCTCAAAGATATGGTTACTCTATAGAGCAAATTAAGCAACTAAACGGTATGTCTGACAATACAGTTAAAGTTGGTCAGAAAATAAAAGTAAAAGCATAAGGCCTACTTTTCAAGTTCTTTAAGCCCGAGATGTTACACATCTCGGGCTTTTCTTTTTACCGCGAGTATGTCGACCTATCCAAAGAGAGTTTACGAGTAACTAATCTTTACTTGATGAACACTTATAAGGCCATACTAGGCTTTCCGTAATTTCCAAACTGGGTGACTGCAGAAATAAAATAAAACACTAATTCCGAGTTAAATTCAAGACAAACCGCTCCTTCATTATAAGTCCCTGAATATGACAATAGATCCACGTACATAAAATTACTAAATCCGTTTTCAACCGTTTGTTGCTACTTCTTTTCCCTATCTATAGGTACCATAATACAAAAAGAGTTAATTTCCCTATCATAAAATAAAGGAGATGGAAAGTCATTTAGAACCCACTAAACAAGAAATCATTGACTGTCATGAGAGAATAAAACCCTATATCAATAGAACTTCACTAGTTACAAATAGAGATTTAAACAATGATTTAAATCTAGCACTGTATTTTAAATGTGAAAACGAACAAAAGATAGGAGCTTTCAAAGCAAGAGGAGGTTTGAATGCTGTTTTACAGCTCACCCACCCTGAGATCGACCGCGGCTTGGTAACACACTCCTCTGGCAATCATGCACAAGCCTTAGTGTATGCTGGTAACATCAGAAATGCTAAAAGCTGGATAGTTATGCCAGAGACGGCTCCAGACATTAAAGTAAATAAAGTAAAAGAACTCGGAGCGGAAGTTATATTTTGTAAAAATACACCGGAAGCAAGGCAAAATACTGCCAATAAAATAGTTCTAAAATATGGAGCTATTTTCATTCATCCATTCGACAATCATCATGTGATTACTGGTCAGGCCACAGTGGCCAAAGAGATCATTGAGGATATTCCAGAAATAGAAATCATTATTCCTCCCGTAGGTGGCGGTGGACTCTTAAGCGGAACAGGATTATCTGTGCGTTATTGGTCAAACAATTGCGAGGTTTATGGGGCAGAACCGGAAGGTGCCGCGGATGCCATTTTTTCATTTAAATCTGGAAAAGTAGAGCATGCAAAATACGTTGATACTATTGCAGACGGACTACAAACACATTTAAGTGAAAGAACGTTAGGTATTATCCGGAATCACGTAAAAGGCATTCTTTTAGTGAGTGAAGATGAGATCTTGAACGCTTTGAATTTGATATACAAACATCTCAATATTATAGTTGAACCTTCTGCCGCAGTCTCTTTTGCGGCATTAATAAAGCACAAAGAAAAATTTAAAGGCAAGAAGGTGGCGGTTATACTTACGGGTGGAAACCTAGATGAGAAACTAATCCCAAAATACCTAAGCAAGTTATGATAGCCATACCATTACCAAATCCATTTAACCAGAAGGCACTTTTTCAATACCTCAAAAGATCTATTCATGAAATAACTTTTACGATAGATAGTAATGATGTTATTTGGAAGGTTTTCCCTTTCGATAAAACCTTAATTTTAACCAAAATCACCTTCTCTTCTACGCATATTACCTTAAGTTTCCCTGACAAAATACCCAAAGAACATCAAGCCTCAAAAATCACATACTATATTAAAGAATGGTTTGACATAGAAACAGATCTTACTGCATTTTATAAGCTTGTAGAAAATGACAAAATACTAGGAGGGTTTATTCAAGAATTTAAGGGTTTAAGGATTGTCAAAGCCCCTGAACTTTTTGAGGCACTTTCCTGGAGTATCATAGGACAGCAAATAAACTTATCATTTGCTTACAGCTGTAAAAAGGCTTTAGTAGAAAGTGCTGGAAGAACTTTAGATTTTGAAGGTAAAAGCTTTTATACTTTCCCGAGCCCTTCAGACATACTAGAAATACCCGATGAATCCTTTAGACAAATGAAGTTTTCAAGTCAAATACATTCGTGGTGTGGCTTTAGAAATAATAGATGGCTCTTTGTCTAAGGAGCTCTTAAGTATTTTGAATTTTGAAGATGCTAAGAAACGACTTACTAAAATTAAGGGTATTGGTAATTGGTCTGCCAACTACACGCTTATGAGATGCCTAAACTTTAAGGAGGCTTTTCCGATAGAAGATGTGGGCATCCATAATGCCATTAAAAAACATTTATGTCTCCCAGAAAAACCTAATTTAAAAGAACTTGAAGACCTTTCTAAAAAATGGGAAGGGTGGCAGGCCTATGCCACCTTTTACCTTTGGCAAAGCCTACTTTAGTTCTACTTGTTTTAAATCGTCATCTCACAAAAAATGACACTAAGATTTCTTATAGTAAATACCTAAATATTCCTATCATTCGTATCGACAAACAAGCCAGATGTCCATTTTCTTGCTTATTTTCAATCAATTTTATTGACATTTATATACATTTTATAGCCAAAAAAGTATTACACACTAACAACTTCCAAAGAATTCTGGATACCAGAATTTTCAGTATAAGTTCACACCTTTCATTCATGCCACGATGATTACATTGGAAACTACACTACAAGAACTTTTTCATTTCAAAAATGCCGAAGCATCAGAGATTCTGAAACTATTTAAGCCCGTTAATTACCCAAAACACGCTTTTTTAGTCCAGCAAGAAGAACTTTCTGAAAACATATTTTATATTACAAAAGGCTTAGCAAGAGAGTTTTTCACTTTTGATGCTAATAAAGACGAAGACAATACCATACAGTTTATTAAGGAGGGCGAATTCTACTTTTCTAATAATAGTCTTTTAGAAGTTCAAAAGTCAAAGTGTTTCACGCAGACCATAGAACCCATAAAAGCCCTTGTTTTAAGCAAAGAAAAACTTAAAGCGTTTAGCTACGAATTACCTTTTATAAACAGACTTGCTTTTTTGATTCTAAAAGAAACTGTAATTCGTCAAGAAAAAAGAACGGACATTTACATGAGGCATAGAAAAGGTGCAGACAGGTATAAGCTTTTTTTAGAATCCTTCCCTAATTTAAGCCATAGAGTAAGCGACAAGTATATTGCCTCTTATTTACAAATGAACTCGTCAACTTTAAGCCGAATAAGGCGGCTTAAGGCCTAAAACATAATTAAGGTATATTAAACCCGCTTATGTATTAGAAAATCTCCCGATCGTTATCGGGACTGTAGCTAAATTGCTTCAAATCAGTTCGTAAATACACTTAAATTCAATCATCAGAACCCTTCAACTTTAGCTCAGGGTAAACCGCTATGCTAATCTCGTTTAAATGCCTGATTTATTCCACTTAAACCACTCATTACGATTCTCCAATGCATAAAACGGGTCGAAATTAGACCAAAAAATAGGCTGTCTCAAAAGTGTGAGACAGCCTATTTTTATTTAAACTCCTATCTGAGAATATTTTGAATAAGTAATTCTCAAAACTTACGTTTTACTTATGATACTTCCTCTTTTTTTGAGTATATCTGCCATCCTATTTAAAGGATTTCTGTTTCTACCTATTTAAACTACTACCCTTTTCAAGGATTTTCAATTCATTTTTACCCATAAACTCTTTTATACTTTTAGATTTCTCCCAAGCATTAGCAAGCCTACCTAACTTAGTATTGGGTTCCCAATATACCACATCAATTCCGTCGAGTTCTGTGGAAGTAAAATCCCCGATTTCGTCATTATCTTCCTCTGCTATACGCTTAGTCCATTGTCTGTCGGAAACACCCATTACAAGATTTTCCATTTGGTCAAAATATATAAACAACAGCACAGGTTGTCTTTTATCAGTATCAAAATTCCAAGGAAGCCATTCTCCACTTTGCATCTGATTCTCTTTAAAATTTAATGGAAATGAAGCCAAAACTTTTCCTTTATGTTTAATCCCTTCATTTTCAATTTTCAAAACGTAAACCACTAAATCTTCTTTGTTTCCAACCAACCCTCCATTACAAAGACCACCCATATAGAGTTCATTTCTGATATTCGTAATATTCGTAATTCTAAAATCTCCGTTATTACATAAAACAGAAACATCCGCCACCTTAAAGCTCTCCAAAGCTCCCTTAGGTGCACTTTTGCCAGAAACTAGCTGCATATGGTCTAATTCACCCTTGAATTCATAATTAGGTACAACCATAGACACGTCCTGTCCTTTGGAAGTAATAAAGGTGAAACACAATACAGTTATTGGCAATAAATAGCGACTCACTATTTTCATCATCTCAAAAATATTAGTTAGAGAAAGCCTTGTACAGGCTTTCATTTATAATTAAAATTGACAAAAACCATACCGACAAGCGGCTAGTCGCATAACTAAGAATATTTTTTTATTAAATAGACTGCCAAATAGCAGTCGTTTTTAATCCTTTAGCATTAACTCTAGATATTAAAAAGAAGAAATACCGCTATAAATCACATCCCATAAGACCATTACAACAAACCTTCCGCCATTTACATATACAACCTTATTTGCTCAATTTTTTTATTGGCTGATAATCTACTTTTCTAAATTCTACCTCAGAACCTTCGGATTGCAATGCAAATCTCCCGCTTTGTGCTGTGGCATGATAACCATAATTAACAAGACTGCCATTCAACCAAACTTTTACTTTGTCCTTAAAACACTCAATCTGCATGCTATTCCACTCACCTGGTTCATTCTCCACGTTACCAGTCAAATTTGGAATTCTTCTATTTTTCTTACCATCTATTCCCCAGTCTTCCTTTGGACCTCTTCTTAACTCCATATTGGGCACCTCAATATTTTCACCGATACACCAGAAGTCTCCAGCGTTGGTATGTTTTAGCTGAACCTCCACAGACTGCGGAAACATGTCGTAAAGCCTTCTAGGCTTGGATACATGTACCAATGCACCGCAGTTTCCTGGCGTACCAACAAACCTGTATTCTAAATTTATACGATAATTTTTAAAAGATTCATCTGTAATAAGATGGCCACCCGGAGTACCCAGAGTGACTAGCTTCCCATCACGTACAAAAAATGGATTAACAGCTTCTGGATTTTTATCTATCTCAGGAACATCTATATGCCAGCCGTCTAGAGACTTACCATTAAAAAGTGGAACTACAGTTTGAGATTCTTGGGCATTACAGTAAGAAGAAATAATAATTACGAAAATAAAAGCAGTACTTAAAAGCTTCATGTTTGTTGGGTTGTTTTTATAAATATAAGGCCAAAACGTAAAACCTCAGCTTCCAAAGTCCTAAAATCTACCACTAAAACTCCCTTTAAAACCTATTATCCCGAAATACGCAAAATAATTCATATAGTATCTTGCATAACCAAGTACCTTCCATTATGTTTGTATCACAATTATGAAAAAGCTAGAAACAATAATAGAAGGTGAGACCACCGTGTCTCATCTTCTAAAAATCAAAAACGAATGAAAATAGAGAATGCCAAAGTGCAGATGCGAAAAGGTATTTTAGAATACTGCATTCTGCATATTATTTCGAGAGGCGAGATTTACGCTTCCGAAATTTTAGATGAGCTCATTGAAGCCAAAATGATGGTGGTGGAAGGCACACTTTACCCCCTACTTACTCGATTAAAAAACGCAGGTCTCCTTGACTATAAATGGGTAGAATCAGTCTCAGGGCCACCGAGGAAATACTATATATTAACAGAAGGTGGAGAAACTTCTCTACAAGCCTTAGAAGGCACTTGGGCAGGTTTATCTGCATCTGTAAAAACTATTACATCTAAGAAGAAATAAGCACCATAATACTGGTTATCAATTAATTAGTTATGAAAAAGACAATACAAATAAATATATCGGGAGTGGTCTTCAACATTGAAGAAGATGCTTACGAAATCCTAAACGGCTATCTCAGCTCCATTCAAAAATACTTTTCCAATTATGAAAGTAGCGATGAAATAGTAGCAGATATTGAAGCCAGAGTTGCTGAGAAGTTCATCGGCAAAAACAAACCCGAGGAGCTTCCTGTCATTGGAGCGGAAGATGTGGCAAAGGTCATGGCCAGCATGGGGACCGTAGCCGATTTCCAAGCTATTGAAGAGGAGGAAGAAGAAGCCTTCTCTGCGGAAACCAACACAAAAACTGAAAATAAATCTGAGCAACAATCAGAAAGAAAAGCCTCTAAAAAATTATATAGAGACACCAAAAGAAAGGCTCTTGGTGGCGTACTGGCTGGCTTGGCAAATCACTTCAATGTGGACGTCGTCTGGTTTAGAGTTATCTTTTTAGTAGCAGCCTTAGGCTTAATTGAGTCGGGCATTGGAGGATTCTTTGTACTTGCCTATATCATTTGCTGGATAGCCTTCCCAGCAAGCGAAAATCTCGAGGAACAAGAGAACATTAAGAAGTTTTATAGAAATGGCGAAAACAAAGTAGTCGCCGGTGTGGCCAGTGGTCTTGCGTCTTACTTTTCCTTGGATGTGGCACTTATCAGGGTCGTTTTTGTAGTAGGTGTAGCGTTCTTTGGCGTTGGTATAATAGCATACCTGGTACTTTGGGTGGCTTCACCAATAGCTCAAAGCTTAACCCAGAAAATGGAAATGAAAGGCGAACCTGTTACTATTGAAAACATTGATAGTAATATTAAACAAAACCTTTCTGATTCTTCTAGCCCAAACGTTAGTAACGAAAGTACCCTCACAACACTATTACTGTTGCCTTTCAGAATATTAGGAAAGCTATTTCAAGGAATTGGTCATTTGCTTTCTAAGCTAGGCCCCGTCTTTAGAGTTTTTATAGGCATTGGCTTAAGTGTTTTAGGATTGGGATTAACCGTTTCTGCGGTAGTAGCTACAGGAGCCTTTTTCGGACTCATGACCGAGCACTCCTGGTTTTCTCAAAATGATAGCATTGCGTTATTCACCAGAGATTTAGATCCTTCAGCTGGTATCTTTTTATTCCTAGCTACGGCCTTGCCAGCTATTGGAATATTAATTTCAGGCATTTTTCTTATCACCAACAACAGGCTCGGAAATAGAAACTTCTGGTTGACTGGACTTGGGCTTTGGTTACTAGGTTTAGTAGGTTTGGCTATTTATGGTGGAAAATACTCTATGAACTATGCTAAAAATGCATTTGTAACCCAGAATGAAACCTATAGCTTCACTAGTGATATTATTTATTTAGATGCCAATAACAACTACTTAGATAACGATTTCGACTTTAACACCCAAGTGAGAATATTAGAATCTGATAATAATGACGTAAGTGTTGAAAGAAAATATTCTGCATCTGGAAGAACGAGAGAAATAGCCAAAGAGAATGCCAAAAGTCTCACTTATAACATCGTTCAAAAAGATTCTGTATTAATTTTCGATGAAAGGGCTAGACTAGACCAAAACACAGGCTTTAGAAATCAAAAAGTCTATGTAGAAATCAAGCTTCCGGTTGGCCAAAGAGTACACATGAGCAATGAATTCGCCAGTAATCTATTAAAGGACAACTGGAATTTAAAAAGAAAATATGGTTTAGATGGAAACGACTTTGATGCCCTTATTTTTAAGATTAATAGCAATGGTGAATTAGAATGCGAGGGCTGCGAGGTTTTAGACGAAGATGCTCAAAAGGCGTTTAATAACAGAAGCCATTATGATTATAACGACAATGACAGAGATTTCGAACGTATGGGAGATGGTCCTAACCGTATTTTTGACATAAAAAACTTCGATGGAATAGAAGTGGGAGGATCTTTTCATGTTTTAATTATGCAAGGGGACACTTTCAATGTGGAGTTTATGGCAGAAAGAGAAAGGGATATTGAAGATCTAAATATCAAACTCAATGGCCGTGAGCTAGATATTGATTTCAAAGATAGATTTTTCGAGAACAGAGGCAGAGTATTGGCATACATTACCATGCCAAACATTGAATCTCTTGATATATCAGGAGCATCGAAAATCAAAGTTCTATCCTTTGAAAATGTAAATAATTTAGACATAGACCTTTCCGGAGCATCTAATGCCAAACTAGATATAGAAGCCAAAAAAGTGAGAGTAGATGCCTCTGGGGCTTCCACTTTAGAAATAAGAGGCACAGCCGAAGACATTGAACTTGACCTTTCTGGGGCTAGCAGATTTAACGGAAAGCGTGCTGAAATAGAAAGAGCATATGTGGATGCCAGTGGAGCCAGTCATGCAGATTTTGGCAAGGTAGAATCTTTGCGTTCAAACACAAGTGGAGCCAGCTCTGTAAATAGAGATTAATTTAAATAAACTGCAACCATTATAAGAGGTGTTGCATCTAACCTGCAACAAAACTATTATTATGAAAAAGCTAATTTTACTCCTTACCTTAATTTGCTCACATCTTTATGCCCAAGACGGGTTCAAAAGAAGTTACAAACTCAGCAATTTTAATGCGATTGACGTAGGTGGGTCTTTTGAAGTAAGGGTAAAACAAGCTAGCGAATACAGCGTAAAAGTTTTAGCAGAAAAGAAAAAAGACTTAGAAGATCTAGAAGTGAGCGTAAGCCATGGAGAATTAAACATTGGTTTTAATAACAACTGGAACTTCTGGGACAATATCACCGGTAGCAGAGGAAAAGTGAAAATATACATCACTATGCCAGACATTGAGTCTTTAGATCTTTCTGGTGCCAGCCAGCTCAGCTTATATCCCTTTAAGGGTCTGCATGACTTAAATGTGGATGTTTCTGGTGCAGCCAAAGCAAAAATAGCCGTCGAAACTGAGGAGTTAAATGTAGATGCTTCTGGAGCTTCTCATATAGAAATAAAAGGAAGAATAGAAAAAATGAACGTGGATTTATCTGGTGCTAGCCACCTCAAAGCAAAAGAAGCCATTGTAGGCAGAGCTAATGTAGAAGCCAGTGGTGCTAGCCATGCTTCCTTCGGAAAAGTTAAAGACTTGGATTCCGACACCAGTGGTGCTAGTCATGTAAGCAGAGATTAAAAGATATCATCTTCCATTTAAAAGTGCTAATTTCAAGTCAAAAAAAAGATTTGAAATTGGCACTTCCTACTTTATTGATTTTCTTTGGCTGGCTAGCTTATGGTTTATTCCATAGTTTATTGGCTAGTACTCAGGCTAAGGGTCTTGTAGCTCAACATTTACCTTCATTATTTAGAAAATATAGACTTTTCTTTGTTTTGTCTGCCGTGATTACACCGCTTCCATTACTATACTTTCATTTTATAACAGACTCGGAAAATGTATGGGAAAACTACCGAGAAATAAGATTAGCCGGAGGTGTTATGGCTGGATTAGGCTTAGCCATACTCAGAAAGGCCTTTAAGGTCTATGACACTAAAATGTTCTTTGGTCTTACTTCTTCCGCTACAGATACCGAACCTTTCAAAACGAATGGCATTTTAAGTAAAGTAAGACACCCACTTTACACGGCCACATTAATGATTTTCTGGGGTTGGTTTCTTTTTAGTAATACATATTTGAACTTGGCTTTTTGCATGGCAAATACCATTTACATATTGATTGGCATAAAATGGGAAGAGAAAAAGCTCATTAAACTATATGGAGACCAATACCTTAAATATAAATCTGAGACGCCTATGTTAATTCCTAAGTTCAGAAAATCCTAGCATTAGCCCTTCATAAACCTAACCATTAAGACTTCCATAAGAAGAAACACCAATGCAGCATATAAGAAATATTTCCACAGCTGTTTCCCGAAGTTTTGCTCCGCAAAAGTGCTGATAAAATCGCCATCCTGAACATTGTCAAACACGGTTATATTGGACATTCCCTTAAATGCTTCTCTTAGTTCATCTGGCGTATAGTTTCCCATTCTAGACTCTTTGGAGTCGTGATTTAGCCCTAAAACGGTTTTGGTTACACCGTCTACTTTTAATTCATAAAAGCCCGATTCTAATTCCTGGTTATCCGATAAATCTGCAGAAGAAGGCAATTCCAATAAAAGGTTATTTCCTCTTACTCTCTGTATAGGTAATATCTCAAAATCGCCTTTCTTTAGAGTATAAATGGCATTTTTGGGGGCATTAGGAAACGGAATCACCAATGTACCCTCATTGAAATTATAGGCCAACTTTTGAGGTTTAATACTTAAGGCCGCTATTTTAAAAAGCGTAGGCACAAAAAGAGCATGCTCTGCAAAATTCCCGTAATTGCTGAGTAATGGGGATGATAATAAATACAAAGAACCTTTACCAAAGTCTGTTTTACTTAAAAACGACTTTCCACTCTTTAGATTTAATAATCGTTCTCCCAAGCCTGTCCACTGAATAACCGGCTGCGTGGATGGCAAGTTTAAAACCACAGAAGAGGAAGAATACTCAAACACATCAGAAAAGAAAGACTGGTTTTTGTCTGGGACTTCCAGCTCCACCCTGTTATCCACGGAAATACTGTCCATGATACCTGTAAGTGTATTTATACCTAATCCGGAAACCAATCCTTGATAAGATAAAATATCTGGACGAGTGTTAGGAATAACTATCAAACTACCGCCACTTTTCACGAAAGTCTGAAGTGCATTCCTCAAGTTTTCATCTATTACTGAAGCTCCTTCTAACAACACCAAGTCTGCGGAAGAAACCCTAGAAAGATTGACATTTCTAATGCTGAATTGCTCAAAGTTAAAAAGGCTATCATCGTCATAAAGTTTAGCCACATAATCAGAGGGGCTTTTTTCTTGAAACAGATGTAAGATATTAATGGCCGGAGAAACGTCAATGACAAAATACTGCTCATTATCAAAAGTAATAGGCTGATCATCAAAACTGACAGAGCCTTTGTGCTGACCTTTAGTTCTAACCGTAAAATTAAAGCTGGCCGTAGCATAACTCTCTGGCCCTACCGTCACAGAAGACGTGGAAGTCTGCACACCATCAATCATCAGTTTGATAGGCATTTTCTCTACTGTCTCACTACCCGAATTATACACCTTTACATTAACAGAAGAGTTTTGCATCTCTCTTATGAAAGGTGTAGACAACCAAACGGAGTCCACAAAAACATTCCTGGAAACCTCTCCCTGCACTGGTACTAGATAGATCTTGTTCAGGCTATCCGTCTTTAGCTGAGCTAAATCTCCTGAAGTACTTTTTTGAAAGTCGGAAAACCAAAAGAAATTATTTTCTGAACCCGAACTTTCTTTCTCTGCCATGCTCACTTGCCTTCTGTAAATGGCTGCTAAGCTTCTTGCTTCCGGAGAAAACTTCACAGCCGTTAATCTATCCTTTACTTTGGTGGCACTATTGGCAAACTGGTCTTCACCAGAGAAGTCATTCGTTGTTAACTGAATATTCTGTTGATTTTTAAAAAGCGAAAGAAGTTCGTCAATTTTAACTACCGCTAAATCAATGAAACGCTTATTATCTGTGGTATTCTGCATACTCAAGGAATTATCCAGATACAATCCGTTTATTCCCAAAGCACTCGAATTCGAACTCGACCCATTTTGAGCAGGTAAAAAAGGCTGAGCAAAAGCTAAAACTAAGGCCGCTAAAAAGAGCATTCTGGCTGCCATAATGAGCCATTGCTTGAGCTTTCTGAAAGAGGAAGTTTCGGTTTCTACTTTCTTTAGAAAAGCTACATTAGTAAAATACACTTTCTTGGTTCTACGGAAATTAAACAAATGGATAACCACTGGTACCGCTAGCACCAACAAACCCCATAAAAGCCCTGGATTTAAAAACTGCATATACTATTGTAGATTTAGGATTTTTTCATGTAGTCACCTCGAGAGAAATATTTTTCAATAAAACAGTACATCAAAATGAAGAAATAACGGCTACCCATTTCTTTTATTTTCAGTTTCGACTCGCCGTACTTTCTATTAGTCCAACTGTTTGGAACTACAGCGTAAGAATAACCCCTTACCATCGCTTTGAGCGGTAGCTCAATAGTCAGATTAAAATGCGGCGACATAAATGGCTTAAGACCATCCATGGTTTCTCTTTTATACAGTTTAAAGGCATTGGTGGTATCATTGTAGTCAATTCTCATCAACATTTTAACAATAAAATTGGCCATCCTATTGATTACCCTCTTGTGCTTTGGATAATCTATCACCTTACCACCTTTAATCCATCTGCTACCAAAAACACAATCGACGTCTTTTAGCTGCATGGTTCTATAATACTTGACCAAATCCTCAGGATCGTCTGACATATCAGCCATAAAAACTGCTACGCAATCACCAGTAAACCTTTCCAAACCATATCTTACAGCGTAGCCGAAACCGTTTGGTCCTTCGTTGGTCTCAAAAACCAGTGTTGGTATTTCTTTCTGAAGCTCTGTTAAAACTTCTATCGTATTATCTTTCGAATTATCATTGGTCACCCATATTTCATGGTCAATATTATGCTTCGACAAACAACTGTGCAAAGACCTCAGGGTTTCAGGAATAGATTCCGCTTCATTATAAGCAGGAATTACAACGCTTAATTTCATCTAGCAAAAATGCTTAGAAAAGCTGATTATGACAATTTAGTTTGGGAGTTTTGGAAGCAGGTATTTAAATCTCTTTAATTTTAAACACGAGATATGGCCTCAAATTTTAGAAAACTATCTAGCAAATCAAAAAAGCATACCTTAACCTACTGAATAATAGGTATATTATATAAACTTCAAAAATAAATCTTATTTCACTGTCCAAATAAAGCATCTGAATTCGTCTTAAACCTGAAAACGATGTTTAACAAAAAATTACAACAATCATGAACACTTACTTATTATTATTTAGAGGCGGAGACGGTCAAATGGCAACACAATCTCCAGAAGAGCAACAGGCTCACATGCAAAAATGGTTTACCTGGATGGGCGGCTTATCAGAAAAGGGTTTAATGTTAGGAGCTGAACCCTTACACCAAACGGGTAAAACTATAGCAGGAAAAGACAAAGTAGTTTCTGACGGCCCATTTATGGAAGGCAAAGAAATGGTAGGTGGCTACCTTATCTGCAAAGCAGCTAATTATGATGCTGCAGTGAAAATTGCCAACGATTGCCCTGTTCTAGAATTTGAAGAAGGCAATGTAGAAGTAAGAGAAATTCAGGTAATGAATATGTAATACCGGAATAGTATCTCTACGTCAAGCACAAATATTGAACAGTTAACAGACCATCTTTTCAGGCAAGAAGCTGGAAAGATGGTTGCTGTTCTGACCAATATATTTGGCCTAGCCAATCTAGAACTGGCAGAAGATGTGGTGCAAGACACCCTAATTCAAGCTTTAAACACTTGGAAAATTAAAGGAGTACCCGACAAACCCGAAGCTTGGCTTTTTAGGGTGGCAAAGAATAAGGCCATTGACCAGATTAGAAAGAACAAACACAGCGAAAGCTTTGACTTCACAGAAAACGAAAGGCAACTTCTAAATTCAGAATACACCATAAATAGCAGCCTAGAAAATTACTGGAAAGAGGAACTTATTGAAGACCAGCAGCTCAAAATGATGTATATCTGCTGTTCACCCGAAATTAGCCCAGAAAGTCAGATAGCTTTGATTTTGAAAACGCTTTGCGGTTTTAGCACCCCAGAAATAGCCAAGGCATTTCTGACCTCAGAAGACACCATTTCTAAACGACTTTATAGAGCTAAGACCTTTTTCCGAGAGCATAAAACAAAGTTTGAACTGCCCGAAAAAGAAAAACTTCAAGAGCGAACATCAAAGGTCCTAAATGCCATCTACTTACTTTTTAACGAAGGTTATAACTCTAGCAGTAATAAAAACCTGATTAGAAAAGACCTCATTCATAATGCCCTCATGCTGGGCAAATTAATTACCGACAGCCCAGTTACCGTCAATCAAGAAGGCATGGCTCTAGTGGCACTAATGTGTTTTCACGCGGCAAGAGAAGATAGCAGGTTAAGCCCAGAGGGCAATATCATTTTACTAGAACATCAAAACAGAACACTTTGGAATAAAGAACTCATAAACCTTGGCATTCAATATTTGAATAGGGCAAGTGCTGGTGAAAACCTTAGTTCTTATCATATAGAGGCCGCTATTGCTTTTGAGCATTGCAAAGCAACAAGTATTGAAGAAACGAACTGGAAGCACATTTTGACGCTTTACAACCTCCTCTATCAAAGTAACAAATCGCCTATAGTGGCTTTCAATCGTTTGGTGCCTTTTCACCAAATTCATGGTGCAAAAAAAGCCCTCAAAGAACTGGATAAAATTAAAGAGTTAGATAGTTACTACCTCTATCACAGCTTTAGAGCACAACTCCTTAAAGAAACTGGAGATACTAAAAAAGCCATTAGTGCCTACCACATAGCACTTAAATTAACAGACTCAGAAGCTGAACAGGATATGATTATCCAGAGAATAGTCAATTACGAGAAAGAGCAAAGTGCTTAATTTGCAGTGATGTAAGTTGTAATTGGTAAACCATTCCTAGCAAAAAGTAAGATTAGGCTATTATTGGAAGATTTGACACAATGAACATCTCTTACTTCTCCTGAAATATTCAAACCACTTTCTTCAAGTTTAAGCGGAACAAATTGGCCATCACCTTTTCCTATAAGAACAAGTCCTTTATTCGCGTCATATCTACCGTACTTAACTCTAGTTCCATAAAAGTTTCCTGCTAAAATAAGATCCAATTTATTATCCTTATTGACATCTAAAACGCTAATGGCATGGATAGGAGCTAACTGTGCTGCGGAAGGTAAACTTGATAATTTAAATCTATTATTTCCTAAATTTTCAAGATAGGACGTAGCGAAAGTTTTAGCTTTTAAAGTCATGGCTTCTTTTAACGCTTTCGAAGTGAAAATATCCGTTATTCCTTTATCGGCATAAGCAGAATAATTCACGTATTTCGATTTCACAAAATCAAGTTGTTTGCTGAGATCATCTTTGGAAAATACTGGATAGTTTTTCCCCAAATAATAATTGGACAAAATTGGATCAATAGAACCATTCCCATCGAAGTCCTTGGCATATAAAGTTACAGGCTCTTCTATACTAGCTTTGAGTTGGGAGTTTAGTCCAAAATTCCCTAAAATGTAATCCATATCTCCATCACCATCAAAGTCTCCTTCTTTAATGGTATTCCACCAACCCTCTGAATCTCCTAAGCCGGAACCCAATGGGATTTCTTTCATTTTTCCACCATTGTTCTTAAAAGCTCTTATAGCCATAAACTCTCCGATAACAATCAAATCCACCTTGCTATCTCCATTAAAATCGCTCCATATAGCATCCGTAACCATACCAAACGATTGAAACCCACTACCCACTACGTCAGACGTAATGTCTTTAAAGTTACCTTTTCCATCATTTTGTAGCATATAACTACCTGGAGCATTAGGGTATTTACCAGGCTCCAAACGACCGCCAACAAAAAGATCCAAATCGCCATCTGAATCATAATCTCCGGCTTTTACGCAAGAACCACTTATGAACATTTGAGGTAAAGCTTTTTTCTTAAAGCCACCTTTCCCGTCATTTATATACAATCGATCTTGTAATTCAGGAGAATTAACCGCCACCTCATTACCTCCGCTTACCACATACAAATCTTGATCGCCATCTCCGTCCGTATCAAAAAACAATACGCCAACATCTTCGCAATCACTATCTTCCATAAAAGATAAATTGGATTGCTTTACGAAACTTCCGCTGCTGGTTTGATAGAAAAGTGTTCCACTATACCCTTTAGCTCCACCAATAAACACATCGGCTAGGTTATCATTATTCACATCAGCTACGGCCATTCTAGGACCTTGAGTTGAAAGCTTGTGGGGTAACAAGACCTCTCTATTAAAGTCGATATATTCATTCTCTTGATGAATGAAAGAACCAAAAAGAGACTTTGTCATTTCTTTAAACAAAGGCTTTCCTGAATTAGGGGATTCGTCTCCGTCAATTAAAGCATTAGATTGATTGAGAGTTATGGTTTGATTAGGCTTTTGGCTACTTAATTTTTGCCTACGCCCATCGGGCCAAATAACAGTTAGGTGCTTAATTGTTTTTTGAGTCCCAAGGCCAAATACTAAATCGTAAGAAACCGAAGATTGAAAGCCCCTTGTTGGCATAAGTTCCTGAGAAAGCGTTTTGTCTTCTAAATTTAGCTCCACTCTAGAGCCAACACCAAAGGTGTTTTTTCCCTCCCCTATGAGTTTAATTCTCAAATAATTATTCGCTGTCAGTTTCTCGCTATTGTTTCGGTAAATAAAAGCTTCAGAATCTGTATTGTTTACTATTAAGTCCAAATCACCATCATTGTCCAAATCTGCGTATGCGGCTCCGTTTGAAAGTGATTTCTGGTTTAAACCCCAATCCTTATTTACTTTAGAAAAAGTAAGATCACCATTATTGCGATAGGTATAATTTTCTTCAATGGATGAAGGTATATTTTCCAGTAGTTTGTCAATTGACATCGGAATTCCGGTCTTGTTCTCATTCAATTTTTCTTGGACCGCAAAATTCATGAAATCCATATTTGTGTAGTCCTTTTTCACCCCGTTGGTGATATAAATATCCTTTAAACCATCATTATCCAAATCACAAAATAAAGTCGACCAACTCCAATCAGTTCCTTCTACTCCAGCAAATTGACCAATCTCGGAAAAAGACAATCCATCATTATTTAAATGGAGCATATTTCTCATACTCTGTTCGTAAAAGCCATTTTTAACGAGCATTTGGTATTTATCATAATTGTCTGGACCAGAAACCATCTTTTGACGCATATTACCTTCAGGCCACATATCTAGCGTCATAATATCAGTATATCCGTCATTATTTATATCGGCAATATCAGATCCCATAGAGAAATGGGAAGTATGACCAATATAGTTTTCTAAACTTTCGGTAAATGTTCCATTTTTATTATTCAGATATAGGTAATCCTGCTCGTTAAAATCATTTGAGACGTAAATATCTAACCATCCATCATTATTAATATCCGATATTGAAATGCCTAAACCAAAGCCCAAAACATTAGCCGTAAGTCCTGCCTCTTGTCCTACTTCAATAAATTTTCCGTTTTCATTTTTATATAATTTATCCTCAAAGAATGGCTCCCTTCTTGATTTTAAACCATTGGTTACAGATCTAAAACTGGCAAATTCTTGAATTGAGTGATTGAGCACATAAAGGTCTAAATCTCCATCTTTATCATAATCAAAAAAGGCTCCTTGCGTAGAATAACCATCATCTGCTATCCCATATTCTTCCGCTTTTTCTGTAAACGTAAGATTTCCATTATTTATAAAGAGTAGGTTTTTCCTTTTATGACTGTCTTTAGCTGCTGATCTACAGACATAAATATCAAGAAGTCCATCACCGTTTACATCCGCCATAGTTGTTCCAGTATTCCAAAATCCCGCAGCAAAAACGCCAGCCTTTTCAGCTATTTCTTCAAATTCAAAGTTCCCCTTATTCAAATATAACCTGCTACCCACCATGCTCCCTGTGAAATAGATATCTTGCAAGCCGTCATTGTTTATATCACCCACAGAAACCCCACCGCCATTATAGAGATAGCCATAGGTGAGGATATTAAACTCGGGAGTTTCTTGAATTAAATTTTTAAACTTGATACCCGTCTGGCTACTAGGGAGTAGTGAAAACATTTTTGAGTCATCCACCCTATTACAAGAAATGAATAAGAAATTGAATAAGACTAAAAAGTATATAGCCGTTTTGCTTAGGTAGTTTTTCACTTAAATCAAAGATTTGTTCAATTGAACCTAAAATAATATTTACGATTGAAATAAGCTTTCAATATGCTCTTCTTTATGGGCTAGGACAAAGACAAAAAAAGCATGTGTTATAAAAACACATGCCTTTTTTAGACTCACTTCTTCAATTTAGAAATTGGCTCCACCAGTATCCCACCATAAATGTGTACCAATTTCATCTGGTCCTTTTAATTTGGCTGTGGCATCAGCAACACCCTCCGGATTACCATTTCTTTCTGCAATTACGAAAGGCATCCTTCTTAAAATTTCTCCTTTAGGAATTGTTCCCCAATCGGCGTTACTACTATTTTGATAAACCGGCGGTAATTTTGGATAACCCGTTCTTCTATGATCCATCCAAGATTCCATTTCATTGGTATAACAAGCAATCCATTTTTGAGTAATTATTTTCTCTAATTTAACCTCTTTAGATGCCGCTTCGTCCCAAGCCACCGTATTGGTAATGGCATTTTTAAAGGCATTCACTCCAGCAGGAGCTTTGGGATCAACATAATCAATTGGAAGGCTCTTACTATCGGCTAAATAGGCATCTACGCCGCCTGCACCCCATAACTCAAAGGAAGCTCTTACTCCAGACTCATAATTTGATTTTGCATCACCTGCACCAACCCATCCTCTTAATGCAGCTTCCGCTTTTAAGAAATAAACCTCATCCGCACTTAACACTTTTCTCTTGGTTACTTTAGCTGGGTCATTAAAAGTAATATCAAGCGTTGAGAAACTTAATCTATCATCTTTGGCTACTAGTGTTGCTCCATTTCTAATTCCTTTATATGGCCATCCTGGATGATCCTGCACTAATGACAAGTCTGAAACTGGATCGAAATACTTCTCTATTCTGTTGTCTTTATAACCAATTAAAATAGACTCCATAGATGCACTCATACGTGTATCTCCCCATTCGAAACAAATCTGAGCAGGGTGAAATTTAGCACCATATCCAGAAATATTGAAGTTGTCTGCATTGGATAGTATTAATCCAACAGGATCAGCAAGAGCTTTTTCTCCTTCCTTTTTAGCCAGAGCTGGATCTACCTTCGACACTCGCATGGCCAATTGTAGTCTTAACGAGTTCGCATATTTAGCCCATTGCCTCACATTTCCGCCATAGCTGGCATCAAAATTATTAAGGCCTACATAAGCACTATTTTTGCTAAATTCGGCTATGATTCTGTCCAAATCACTAAAGAAAGCCTTGTAAAGAACCTCTTCACTATCGTACTTTACAGCACCCGTTTTACCATAATTTGTATAAATAATAGGGCCTTGGTATAGGGTAACTCTAGACATTGAAATAATTTTTATCAGATTCGCCCACTCCACAAATACAGAATATCCATCTTTTTCAGCCAGCTCAATTACTTGTTTGGCTGGTGCCATTACATTATTGTACTCTCTACCCCAATACCCATTCCAACGTATGTAATAGGTCGTATTATTAACTCCACCCACAAAAGGTGTTGGTGTCGCCAAATGTTGAGAATAAGTCACATTGGTTAGGTTATGGTCAATTTGATTCCCGAAAATCTGACCAAGCATAGAAGGATAAAATGATCCTACGTGATTAAAGTCTTGTTTTAATGATTCTGTCGAGATCTGGTAGGGGTTGGTATTGATCTCTTCAAAACTGTCCGTACAGCTTGCAAACGCAAAAGCTGACGCAATTAGATATATAAACTTCTTCATGTTTTCTTATTTAGAAAGTTAATTTTAGGTTTAGACCGTAAGTTCTTGTTGAGGGCAGATTAAAGTTATCCAGACCTTGAGCATTTTGATTAGTACTCATTGCTAGTTCAGGATCGAATGGTGCAACCTTATATAAGAAAAGTAAATTGTTACCTATGAAAGAAAGGTTAGCGGCTTTAATTGGAAGCTTAATTTTAGCCAAGTTTAAATCATATCCAATATTTAGCTGTCCTACTCTAATATTTGTGCGATCGAAGATATAAGCTTCGCCAATTCCATTTCTATCGCCAATTGCTCTATACCATGTCTCAGGATCAACAGAGGTTATCGCAGCATCTGTAGATTTATCTACGCCATTTACAACAACCCCACCTGCATCTCGTGCTTCTGCAGTCCTTAATGAAACTCCGGCACCATCCAGCATAGACTCAGTTTGGCTGAAAACCTTCCCGCCAAACTTACCATTAACAAGAATACCCACATTAAGTCTCTTGTAGGTGAAATTGTTATTCCAACCCAGAGACCACTTTGGGTCTAAATTGCCTATGAGTTCTGTTGTAGCTGTTCTAAGTGGTTTTCCTCCATCGAAGATTATTCTACCTTGATCATCTCTTTGAAATTTCAATACGTATATATCATTGAATCTACCACCTTCAACTAACTTAGAATCGAAACCTTCTGAGCTGCCCAATTGAATAAACTTGTCATCATCTGGTCCTATATCGACTATTTTGTTGACGTTTCTTGTAAAGTTAAATGCTGTTACCCACTCAAAATCATTTGTTCTATATGGCGTTGCACTTATGGTAAGTTCTATACCCTTATTAGAAATCTCCCCAGCATTAATATACTCAGTGGTGTATCCACCTTCTCCAGAAATAGTAGGAACTGGGATAAATTGATCTTTACTTGTTATATCATAATAAGTAAAGTCTAAGCCTAAACGGTTATGGAAAAACCTCCAATCGGCACCAAACTCTAAACTTGTAATAATTTCAGGTTTCGCATCAAAAAATGGTTTTACCGTATTTCTTACAACCCCACCACCGGCATTTATGGTATTTTGAGGGAATATTCTATTAAACGGCACCTCATTACCCACTTGCGTATAAGATGCTCTCAGTTTACCAAATGTAACAAAAGAAGGCATTTGAAACATTTCACTCACAATACCCGTAAGTCCAACAGATGGATAGAAATATGAATCATTTCCTGTTAATGCCAAAGTTGACGCCCAGTCATTTCTTCCAGAAAGATCTAGGAACAAAAATTCTTTCAAACCAAACTGAAGGTTACCAAATAGGCCTTGCTTTACAACACTTCCATTGGTGTTAGAACTTACCTGAACATTGGTTGGTAGGTTTTGAAAGTAGAATTCATTTGGGTATAAAAGTCCAACAGTCCCTGTGGCTACATTAACTCCTACACCATAATCAGTTTTTTGATAACTACTACCTACAACCGCATTTAGACTTAATTCTTTTGTTAGGTCAGTATTGTAGGTCAAAATTGCATCTGCGTATGCCAGCTGGTCGTCATATTTGTTATAATCCCAAGCACCATTTGGATGAACATTGGTAGAGTTGGAAGTTGCTGCGTGCTGCTGTTCTAATAACTTATTAGCATAATCGAAATTTCCTCTGACTTGAAATGTCAAATTCTCAAGAATATTATAAGCAACGCTCATACTGGCAATCACCCTTTTAGAATCATTTGTTTTGGGCTCGTTATTTAGAATCCAATAAGGGTTAGATTGATGATGATCAGAAACAAACCAGTTTTGTTGGTTCAAATTACGATTCTCATTAAATATCTGGTAATTATCCTTATAATCATCGAAATTCCTTTCTCTTGGAAACATGTATAACCCTGTAAGTGGATTTAAATAATAACCCGCTGGCAATCTATTTTCCGTTTCTTCTAAAGCAAGTATAACATTTGAACTCACAGTAATTTTATCATTCAGTAACTTGGTCGATTGTTTGAATGAAAAGTTATTCTTAGCGTAGTTGTTATTTGGTGTAATACCACTCGCTTTGGTATTGGCATAAGAAAAATAGGCTTTCGTTTTATCTGTACCACCACTTATGGTCAGTGCGTTGTACATGTTATGCCCAGTTTGAAAAAAGTCTTTAACAAAAGTATCGTCGTAATTACCTGCCGTGGTAGACCAACTTTCTTTTGCATTACCTATTGCTCCATATTTATATTGTAGCTCAGGTAATTCTATAATTTGCTCATTTGTAAATCCAGAATTTAAGGTAACCGATGCTTTTCCTGAAGCCCCTGATTTTGTAGTTATCAAAACCACACCGTTGGCTCCTTGACTTCCATAAAGAACAGCTGCATTAGAACCTCTTAAAACGCTGATACTTTCAATATCCTCTGGGTTAATAGCAGAAAGCCCGTCTCCTCCATCAGTTCCTCCCCACATTCCTGGCTGGCTACCTCGGTTGTTTGCCATTGGTATACCATCTATTACAAATAAAGGAGAGCTGTCACCACTTAGAGATTTATTGCCTCTTAAAACAACCTTTGTAGAACCACCTGCCCCTGAGCTACTTTTCTTTATTTCAACACCCGCAGCTTTACCTGCAAGGCTATTCATGAAGTTAGGGTCTCTGGTTCGAACTAGCTCTTCTGAGCTTACTGTTTGCTGTGCATAAGTCAGCGTTTTTTCCGCTCTTTTTATCCCTAATGCCGTTACAACTATAGCGTCTAATTGGTTTGCATCAGTAAGTAAAGTAACATCAAGTGTACTGTTATTAGCCACCTTAACATTTTTGCTTTGCATGCCAATAAAAGAGAAAATCAATACGTCATCGTTGGCAGCACTTATAGTGTATTTTCCGTCAGAATCTGTAAGTGATCCGACAGTGGTACCTTGTATCACAACACTTACACCAGATAAAGTGGAGCCGTCATCCGAATCAGTAACGGTGCCGGAAACCGTTCTCTTCTGTGCCATGACCGGGAGAACTCCCATTATCAGCACAATAATTAGTAGTTTTTTAATCATAATAAGTTTGTTAAATAGGTTAAGGAATCGAAATTTAGATGAGTGAACATTTCTATACAATATTCCACTAAATTTTACAAAATCCTATCTTTGCCATAGATAAAACTTCAATCATCTAAATCTAGCCTCCATAACTAATATTTATTCATATTCTCAGAACAAATTTTACAAGCATTTTAATAAGCTTTCAGGATGTCAAAGGAATTAGAATGATACTTCAAACTTAGTTTTAAAGACCGGCATTTGATGTGTTTTCGCACCACTAGAGAAAAGAGAAGATTTAGCCCTTAGGGCAACATCATTTTGCTCAAATAACAAAACAAAAAGCTGTAGGTTGATTAAGCTCGATGTTCATAAATTATAATATGCCAAGTAAGCCTGAGTTCTAACATCAGTTCATATCTTATGGAAGCGACAAAAGACTAAAAATGCCACTAGCACCTTCCCAATAGATTATGAAATTAACAGACTCCGAGGAGGAAAAATGGAGCAACTGAATATTGTCTACTAATAATATTCTATCGTAAAAACCATACCATATAATAAGTTTAAAAGAATCATTTTTATATGATACATACCTTTTTTATAACTTTAAAAATGGCTTTAATAATTTTGCCTCAATCCATTTAACTATTTCATGCCAATGAAAAAACTAATCCCAATCTTAGCACTTTCATCATTTCTAGTATCATGTGGAGATAAGGATTCCGTATCAGCGGAAGAAGTATCAAAATGTTATGTACGCAATGCAAAGACATTTATAGCAGTAGAAGGTGCGAGATATAAAGTGCAGAAAGGTCTTCTTGAAAATAGAGAAACCTATGTCAATATATACTATGCTGAAGGTGATGATTATTTAGAGAATAAGACGACACTAAAGTATTATGTAAAAGGAGCCAGAGAACTTTTCCCTCCTAGTTTTAGAACTTGTGAAGCACCAGATTTTCTAGAGTCGGGAATGTATATTAAAGTTTGGGGAAAAGTGAATTCGGACTCCACTAGGGCATTTGACCCAGCTTTATACACAGAAGAAGCCACTGCAAACGTGAGCTTTAACCCACCCACTTTAGAATTCTCTAAAATCGAAATAATTGACTAAGCCAGCATAATTTGAATTAGAACCTTTTAGAGCCATGAGGATTCTTTGTGGCTCTAACTTTAATACATGGTATTCGGGTTGGCAGATTTCTCTGGAATTTGCTGAATAGCATCCCAGTGTTCACAGATTTTACCGTTCTCATCAAACCTGAAAAAATCCATGGTTACGTATTGGTCGTTCCCAGGCCATGTCTGATGCGTATGCAGCGAAACTAAATCGCCTTCGGCAATACACCTCACAAAGGCAATAGACTTCTCAGGATACTCTTCCTGCATTCTATTGAAATAGTCTATAAAACCTTGTTTGCCAGTTGCCACATCTGGGTTATGTTGAATGTACTCATCTCCCACATATTTTTCAATGGCTTCTTTAGGCTTCCCCTCATAAGCGGTTCTATAAAATGCGATGGCGTTTTTCTTGTTTTGTTTTAGGTTCATGTCTTTATAACATTAACGAATCACTCACAATTACCCTTGGATTCTCTTTTCTCAAAAAGAGACTTCAAATCGCTCCAAAATTCCTCATCACCATAACTTTTAATATATTCCCTTATAACTTTACTATTCGCACATTATCTATTCGATAACCAAATTGATTATCAAATTTTTCACGAGTAATTACTCCTCTTTCTAACAGAATGTTCATTAACTCGAGTGTACCTAAATAATTATCTATTTTTCTCGATGTATCGCTATTATTTTGACTTTCTGGAATTTCATTAACCCAAATACCAGAATCACCTCTAAAATTCTTATGGACTTCCAAATTCTCACCTTGGCTCAACAGAGCTCTTAGCTCTAAAAGTGCTTTACCCTCCAGGTTATTAATATTTGAAATTAATGTTTCAAGACCAATATAAACAGGGATAATTATAATAGTTCCAGTCAATAACGTATAGGCTGGTTCAAAGGAATTAATGAGATAAAGCCACCCGTTCAAACTAAACTCCCATTTCAATTTTGAACTTTCTATCAGAATAATTGTGAGCAAAACCAAAGAGAGAGTTATAGAAACAATTACGATACAAAATAATATTGCCCTAAATATTGGTAAGGATTTCCTGAAAACATTTCTCATTAAAACGTCATTTATTTACTCTTTTCAACTCTCCTCCCTCAAAAGCAGCGATATCACGAAGTTGTATTGATTTTTTTCGTCTTTGGCGAAGAAACGAGAATCTACGGTTTCCCAACCTTCTAGTAAGTTTAAGTCAAAAAAGGCGTCTCCTTCTGGTTCGGCGTGTACTGTGGTTAGGTGAATTCTATTGGCATCTGCCAAAGCTTGGGTATAAATATTGGCTCCGCCAATTACAAAAATCTCTTCGTTACCATCGAGTTCCATCGCTAGCGAATAGGCATCTTCTAAAGAATGTACCACGTAGCAGCCTTCTATTTTGAGGTCCTTGTTTCTAGAGACAATGATGTTATGGCGTTTTGGCAATGGTTTCCCTATAGAATCATAGGTTTTCCTTCCCATGATAATGCTATGCCCAGAAGTTAGCCTTTTGAAGTTTTTTAAATCTTCTGATAGTCGCCAAATAAGCGTATTATCTTTCCCAATAACATTGTTTTCTGCTACCGCAATGATAAGGGAGATGTTTCTTTCTTGATTTTCCACGGTGCCAATTTACTAAAATTGAAATCGTGGTTTTTAAAATGCTCTTAAAATACCGATAGAAAACATGGATTTAAATTCTAATTCGCCGTCAGAAAGGTTTTGTGCCACCGGCAACTGTCCATTGATGCTAAAATTGAAACGTGGTGTATAAATTTCTACCCCCACATTGGCTGCAGCAAGCCAACCACCAGTCAATTCATTTTTGATACCATTTTCTTGGTTCATGCCTGATTGCTCTGCATAAATACCGAGTAGCGGAAGTATGGTATAGTTTTGCGTATACATCGTTCTAAAAAAAGTACCTGCTATCACCGACCTATTAGCAAAACGATAACCATCTTTATTGGTACCGTTAATTTGATACGTAGCATTCATATTGAACCCCATTTTCTTATGCTGTAGCGTATAAATAGCCTGCAAAGGAAAATCCCAGCTACCGGTACCTAATTGGAAATTGGCATTGGCCACCTGCGTGGCATCATAGGTATCAAAACTAAACTTTCCCAAAGGGGCTTTTACGCCTCCTCCTAATAGCAATTGATGATTAAAATCTAAGGTCCACGCCGAATCCATAGAGGTGTTTATAACATTATAATGTAACAACACACGGGCATCGCCAAAACCTTGGTCACTCTTCTTTACGCCATCATACGTTAATACCTGCTCATTAAACTGATAAGGCAAAAACGCCATCAATTGAAGGTCCTTTGCTGGATATGTTCTTAGTCTTAGCTCTGCAGTTTGAAAGTTTTCTTCACTACCTAAAAACTTACTACTAATATGCGATTGATAAGTCTTTGAAAAGTACCTAATCCCAATTAGTTGTTGATTCATATTGGGCATAATGCCCATAAAAGAGCCTCCATTGGCACAGCCGCAAATATCGCAGGCCATGCTTACCTTAACGGAGGCTAGAAGTATAAAAAGTAATATTAATTTTCTCATGGTAATCCAAATGCTGTATTTTTAATGAAAGTGGGGTCGTCTAAAGTTTTTAAGAAAGCCAGTAAGTCAGTCTTTTCGCTTTCAGAAAGTGGTATCCCCAATTTTCCATCTTTTTTTAATTCAGGGTCTAGTGTTTTAGAATCGTAAACCCCGTTATCGTAATGTTCTAATACCTGTTTTAAAGTAAGAAACTGCCCATCGTGCATGTATGGAGCCGTATACCCCACATTTCTTAAGCTTGGCACTTTAAATTTGTAATTATCGTTTGCATTTTCGGTAATTATAGCCCGTCCTAAATCTGGGTCTCTGGCATAAATCTGTAAACCATTATTTCTAAAACTACCATCAGTAAAAAGCTCTGTCCCGTGGCATGACGCACACTTAGTTTTGAAAATAGAAAGTCCAGCTATTTCCGAATCTGTAAAGTCTCCTCCTGGCTCATTCCTCACAAATTTATCATACTTAGAATTTGCCGAAACTAAGCTGTTCATAAACTGACTAAGAGCCTTAAGAAACCTATCGGTTGTTATTTCTTCGGAGCCATAGGCTGCTTTAAACATCTTAGGATAATCTTCTGTTGCCCTTAATTTGTCAAGGACATTGCCTAGCTGCTCATCCATCTCTACAGGATTAGTAATAGGAGCCACCGAAAAGAAATCTAAGTCAAAAACGCCTCCGTCCCAAAAGAACAATTTCATAAAAGCCGTGTTTTGAACAGCAGGAGCATTTCTAGTGCCTATTTTATCATCAATACCATGACTGATTGAATGTCCATGATGTGTAAAAGCGTAGGTCTGGCTATGGCATTCGGCACAACTGATGGTTCCGTCTCGCGAAAGCTTACCATCATAAAATAGCTTACGACCTAATTCAAACCCCTCGTTCGTTACCGGATTCTTAGAAAAATCATAGGTAGGTTGAGGGAAATTCTCAGGCTGATAAAACAGCTTTTCTCCAGTTTCATCCACAGGGTTTGGCACTGTTGATGACCCATTACAAGCCATCAACAGTGAACCCAAAGCAGCTAAACAGATTAGCTTTTTCATATTTTAGTGTACGTGATCTACCGCAAAAGCAGATACATAATTTGCTGCCACTCGTGCTCCTGGAACTGGGCCATGAATAGCCGCAGTTTCTGCAAAAGAGATGGTATTCGTACCATCCATTACTTTAGAAACATCAAAAATCACATGTATTTGTGAAGACTTAGAAGCACTTACTTTTACGTTATCCAAATGCAGTTCAACCTCCTTGATGTTATTTTGAGCAGGTGTTTCGTAACCACCAAAACCACCAATATGGAAGGCAAACTTGTTACTTCCCTTAGCATCCACAACATCTGAATTTCCTTCTATTTTGAAGAAAATATAGCCCATACTCCAGCTCCACCACATATTGTCGTCTCCATAAGATGCCACATCTAAAACTCCCGTTCGAACGCTAGCATCTGCAACGCTTTTGGCACTATCTACACCTACTGTGAAGGTTAAATGATCATAATTTCCGCTTGGTACTTCTGGTAAATCGATGAATTGAGAACCTGTATCTGACTCTTTTACCAAGAAATATTGGTCTGGAAAAGAAATCATTTCTCCCATGTCTGACATCAGGCTCACGTTAGAAATAAAATAGTTTAAAGTGCTTACCGTGTACTCTTCTCCGCTAGCATTAGTAGTCTTAGTAGTTCCTAAGACTAAGTCCGTAGAGCCAAATCTGTTATCAAATTCTAGTTGAACGGTATTCGTAGCGTTTGGATCTTCTACATCCATTTTATCATCACACGAAAAAGCGAAAAAAGACAGGCCTAAAAGGCCAATATATAATTTGTTAGCAATCTTCATTTTAATTGTTATTCTTAAAAATTTAGTAAATAGTTGAATAGACGTACGTAGCAGCTTCAATACATGAAGTGCCAAAAGGTCAATACAATAAATAATTAAGAAATAAGCCGCGGAGGATGAAAAATAGAGAAAGCCAGTTCGCTTCCACTTAAATGCTGATGACCAGCAATAAGTCCTTGTAATGCTGTACTAACAAAAAATTGAGAAAAATGCCATTTTGAATTATCGGATACACACTCAAAACCTAATAGCATATCCACAAAAGTGGCAGTTGCTTCATTTTCGTCGTGCTCTTGAGTGGCCTTTAATTGTTTAGCCAAATAACATTGACCATCACAATTTAACTCTGGACGCTCTTTATTGACACAAAAGTTTTCAATGATGAAATCTTTGCGAAGCTCATAATTAAAGAAGATAGCAGGTACCACCATTGCCTTTACCAGAAGTAAAGTCAGCAAGCTAAGTGCCCCTATTTTTCTTAAATTCTGCATCCTTTTGAATTACTTCACAAAGGTAGGACGTAATCTTTTAAAAAAATATTGCGGTTGGTCATATTATCTTGGCTTTTTGTAGAGCGGCACCGTACTGCATGGCTCACCAAACATTAGGCTCTTCACTATAGGCTGAAGTTTCCGAGAGACTTCTACATATATTTCGGCTGGTACATCTACTTTGCTGCAGCCTTTTACCACCACTCTAGCATCTCGGTATTGTTCAAAATCCATATTCAGAAGTGCTTCTTGATATAATTTCACTTCTAAATCTTTCAAAGAGCCTTTTACCACACAATTTGCCACTGGTTCTAACTTTAAAGTCAAAAGCATGTACGCCCACGTAGGAATGATGACGTCTTCAGAACAAGTGATGGCCACATTCTTACCTTCGTACTGACTCCAATCATATTCTTTCAGAAAAGTCCTAAAGTCTTTCTCTTTCAGAATCATGTCCATAAAAAGGTTGTCTTTCAAGTCATACACCACACGCTCACCTGCATGATAATACTCCTCTAAATCCAAACTAACCAGCCCACTAGTGGCTACTCTATTAATGATTTCTTCTGCCATATATTAAGAACCTTCTTCTTCGTCAGAAAGTTTGGTTTCGTCCGATTCTTCATCGTTTTTGAAAGCTTCTGCTTCAAAGACCTCTTCTACTATTACTGGGGGAGCTAAATTAACAGGTGCTTGCTCAAAATACTCTAAAGCCAAAGCATAATTCCAATGCTTTAAAACAAACTTGCTGAAGACAAAAAGCTGCTGAAAAACTGCCATTAAAACGATGGTAAAAGCCGAAGTCATACCTATATATTTATCTATCAACATATAAATCAATAGAAAACCAAGACCTAAGCCAATAGTCAACCAGAAGTAAAACAATGGCTTTTTCTGCCTAAAAACATAATAAAAAGCTTCCCAAAAAGGCTTCACAAAACCTATTCGCCCTTCTTTATAAATGAATACCTTAGCATAAAACCCTACGCAAAGTCCATAAGACATTAACACAAAAAGAAAAATACTGGGCGGGATAAACCATAAAACATAACCTCTTTCTGTACTACCATCCGCTATAGAAGCGAATATAAAAAAGACCAAGCCACCTACTAAAAAGAACACAAAAAGCAAGAGACCGATTAGACACAGTAGCCCAAAGTATTTAGGAAAAAGCGAAGCTGATTTCTTAAAGAAGCGTCCGAAAGAAAAATGCTTTTTTGGATTAGCCAACTGGTCAATTACCCCTCCCGAAAAGAAAGTATAGATGATAGAACCCACAAAACCAGCCAATAAACCATATCTAAAAACAGGTTTAAAGGCTTTGCCTGAAGCTTCCATAAAGTCACCAAAAATCATGAAGCTAAAGTCTGGTACCAACTCACTTAATATCATACTATGAGCGGCTTCCTTTTCCAATATTTGGTAAAACAGAACTAAAGGTAAAGCCGTAATAAAAAGACCTATGAAGTACATATAAAGGTGTACCCGCCATTTTTTCTTAATGACTTCAAAAGATGTGCCTAGCGTTGATTTCATTGTAACTTCTTATTCTCTTTATGACGGTTTAAGTCACGTTTGGTCTTTTTCTCCAGATTCTTTTTCAATGCGTCTGTCAGGTCTATTCCAGTTTGGTTTGCCAAACAAATCAACACAAAAAGCACATCCGCCATTTCATCCGCAAGGTCTTTATCTTTATCTGATTCCTTTTCTGACTGTTCCCCATATCGGCGAGCCATAATACTGGCCAACTCCCCTACCTCTTCGGTAAGAATCGCCGTGTTGGTTAGCTCGTTAAAATAACGCACGCCTATGGTGTTGATCCACTCGTCTACTATTTCTTGAGATTCTTTTATGGTCATTCTTTATCTAGATTTAAGACAATAGATGTTAGACGATAGACTTTTTTGCCCGAAATCCCTGTCGGCCGACAGGCAGGCGTGGAATCCGTGTGCTTTAATATTTGAAGAGGTTAGTCTGTCCTCCCAGCCTGCCGACAGGCAGGGACTTCGTTCCTCGTCTAACGGACGAGCAGAGAACTGACATTTACGGTTTCACCTTACCCCAACCTAGCGTTCCAATCATCCAGTTTGGTAATGGCTTACGCATACCTCTCTTTTTTAGGTCAATAGAAATATTAAATTTCTTAAAAACAGGAACTTTATGTGTTTCTACAAACTCCAAAAGTGTGCCATCTGGATCGGCAATGTAAGAAAATCTTCCGCCGGCATCACTCATTCCAAAATACCCTCCACTATCTACCGTAAAAGGGAAACCACTATCAGACGCCTTCTTTTTAAAAGCATCCATATCTAAACAATCAAAACAAAGATGGATGAAGCCTAAATCTCCCCAACTTCTATCTTTCATTATCGTATTGACAGCACCATCTATCGCTTGTATCAATTCAATTTCTATGTTGCCGAAAAGTTTATAGAAGGCTCCGTCTGCCGTTTCCGTTTTCTTTAATAATACTCTTCTCACTTTTCTTTCACCACCCTTAAGGCCTTTCAAATCTGAGAATACGCCGGTTTTATCATAAACCACTTCAGAAATCCCCAAGGTATCTTTATATAGTGTTAAAGCTTTCTCCATATCACTTACACCTATGATAGCACCCAAAACACCTCCTGTATTATTCGGTTTCTTTTTAAACCAAGAGTTATCAGAAACTATTTGAAGTTGATTTCCGTAAGGGTCTTTTATCCAAGCATAAGGTGCTCCTTCAGGAGATTCTACCGTTTCCAGACCCAACTCCATGGCCAGTTGAGAGACATTTGAAGACTTTATCTTAGCCGCAAAAATGCCTAAATCGCCTATAGCTGGTTGCTCCACTGGAGCTATTGGTAATGGATCTTTTGATTCCCAAATTTCTGCACCACCACCTCCTGCTATGTTGACCGCCAAAATAGCACGTCTTTCTCTTACTATTCCGTTGGTATGTGGTGTCATTAATTCCGCTCTCGCCACGTCGTCAAAAACTGGCACATTTAAGCCTAAATGCTTATTGTACCATGAAAAAGCCGCACCAGCATCTGGTACACCAATCCCTATTTGCTGAATACCTGTCAATAAATTCGCCATCTATGAAATTCATTTTTAAATTCGAATGGCAATTAAATCACTATTCTGATTAAAATGAAGTCAATCAATTATTATCCTTCTATTTGATATTACTTTTGAATATCAAAACACCCTCGAATACATGAATTGGTACGACATTGAAAACATTGACGAAGTAGATTCTCCATCCCTTGTTTTATATGAATCACGTATGGATGCCAACATCCAAAAAATGATTTCCATGGTGAATGGCAAAGTCGAAAACCTTATGCCACATGTCAAAACCAATAAAACACCTGAGGTTATTAAAAGGATGATAGATGCGGGAATTGTCAATTTTAAAGCCTCAACCATCTCAGAGGCCGAAATAGCAGCAGAGCATAGTGCTTGTGAAGTGCTGATAGCTCATCAATTGGTTGGCCCCAAAATAAACCGACTGGTAAAACTTATAATGGCTTATCCAGCAACCATTATATCCGCCATCATTGATAATTTTGATTCTTTAGATAAATTAAATTCTTTAGCTTTCGCCCAAAATATCACCATTGATTTCTATATAGACATCAATAATGGTATGGACAGGTCTGGTATTAAATTAGGAGCTGTTTTAGATGAGCTAATAGCCCAAATCCCTAGTTTCAAAAACATGCGTTTCAAAGGACTCCATGTTTATGATGGCCATCTTCATCAAAAATCTTTTGACGAAAGAAACACCAAAGTAGAAGCAGGTTTTGTGGAAGTAGAAAAACTCTTTGCTAGGCTAGAAACAAAGTTTAATGGTATTAAATTAATTTCGGGTGGTACGCCATCTTTCACTTCTCATTTGAAAAACTCTCACCGAATAGCCAGCCCTGGAACCTGCGTATTTTGGGATTGGGGTTATGAAGAAAACATTGAAGAACAAAGTTTTGATGCGGCGGTCTTGCTAGTTACCAGAGTTATTTCAAAACCTACCGAAGACATTGTCACCATTGACCTTGGTCACAAATCTGTAGCCGCAGAAAACACGATTGACAAAAGAGTGAAATTGTTAAATTTGACCGATTATAAGTTGCTTTCGCAAAGTGAAGAACATGGTGTATTGAAAGTTAAAAACTGGGAGTCAATAAAAGTAGGAGACGTTTTTTATGGAATTCCTTATCATATTTGCCCTACAGTAAACTTGCACGACGATCTTTCTGTTATAAAAGACAATCGCAAAGTTGATACCTGGCAAATAACTGCCAGAAGGAGAAAAATTAATGTTTAGAAATGGAAATCACACCAGATAATAAGTTGAAACGACTAGAAGTAGTAGGGGATAAAATATTAATTAAACCTAAAAATCACTCTGGAAAAACCAATTCAGGTTTATTCTTACCACCCACGGTTACAGAAAAAGAAGAAGTGCGTAGTGGTTATGTGGTAAAAGTAGGTCCTGGGTATCCATTGCCAAATCCTGTGGAAGACGAGCCATGGAAAGGAACAGAAGAAAAAGTAAAATATATGCCATTACAGGCAGAAGAAGGCGATGTGGCTATTTATTTGCAAAGACACGCTATAGAAATCCAATACGAAGGAGAGAAATATGTTATAGTACCACAAAGCTCTATTTTAATGCTAGAACGCTCAGAAGACCTATTTTAAGCTTAAAGCAAAATCTGCCTCTTCTATCATCCCATCTGGCGTAAACACGCCTTCAAGGCGATATAGTACTTCCCCATTTGGCTTTAAGAAAAGGTAAGTGGGGTATGCATTTATATTATAAAGCCTTGCTATTTTAGCCCCTTCTGGACTCTGAATGTTTACCTTATAATTCACAAATGAGGCATTGTATTTTAGGCCAACGGCTTCTTTATTAAATACCTCTGCCTCCATTTTTTTGCATGGTCCACACCAAGTAGCGAAAAGGTCTACAAAAATAATTTTATGCTGACTTTCGGCCTCTTTCTTTATAGATTCAAAGTCATAGGTCTCTCCCAATTTAAAGTCTATTCCCTCCGAAGCAAAAACTCCAATTAAAGTCAGTAAACAAAAAACTATTACTCCTTTCATTTTATTTTTTGAAATGCTTGTTTGAACGAGCTTGTTTCTAAATCCGCTTTTTGAGCTATTTTCAGGGCTTGTTTCATCGCTTTTCTAGCATCTTTATTTCTTCCTGATTTTTTCAAAAGAAAGGCGTACGTCTCCCAGTTAGCCGGTGTCGGATCTAATTTAATAGCATAAGCAGACCATTTAATCGCATTTTTAAAATCCATGTCGTCTGATGCCATTTCATAGTAACCTCTAGCAAAATCATTCAATTGAAAAGAAGCAGCTTTAGCAGCACCGTTTTCTAAACCGGCCAACATAGACTTAAATCTTTCGGTGGATTCTGGAATACCTCTCTCCTTAGCCATCCTTTTAAATTCAGAAATAGTAAACTCCGACTCCTTATTAAAGTCATCCAAACTTTTACTCAATATTTGTGTTGCTTCTTCTTGTGCAATTAGTTGAAAGTGTGGAAAGTTTTTAGTTAGCTTGGCATAATCATACCTAAACTGCCTTTCTTCCGCAAAAGCAGCTTCCATACTGTATGAGGTGGCATGTACCGCGTCAATAAGCACATCGAAAAGTTGATCGTCTTTGTTTTGAACAGCTTTTCTAAAAGTAAATTTCTTTGAATTAGAAATACCTTTCATGATAGCTTTCTGCTGGGATTCGGTCATCATCATGAATCTAGAAAGACTCTCCGATAACACATAAAAACCCTTAGAAGACACCGATGTTACATTATCTGAAATTAAAGAAAGTACCTTTTCTGTTTGAAGTTCGCTCTCGGGAACAACTTCTAAATACCTGTCTAAGATAGTAGGCTGAGAACCTTCTTCATAGCTTTTCCGCTTTAAGTATTTATACAAGAAATCAGGGTCGGAGGAGCCTTTTTCATATGTTTGGTCTAAAGTACTTATCGGGATAAAGTGCTCAAAAGCTCTCTTAGCCTTAACGGCCTCAATCAACAATTTATGTGAAGACTGAAATCCAACAAGTTTTGAAACGATTTCTCCTTGATGATTAAGAAATAAATAGCTTGGATACTCTTCTATCCCATACTTTTCAACCAAATCCTTCCCTTCTATTGAGTCTGTATTGATTTTGAGATTAACAAAACTCTCGTTAAACTCGCTTCCGACATCTTGTTTTACAAACACAGAATTTTCCATGGCCCTGCATGGTCCGCACCATTCCGCATAAAAATCCAAAAAGATAAGTTTGTTATTATTCTTAGCCTCCAAACTTGCCATACCAAAATCACTATGGCCAAAGTTTAGTCCCTGTGCGTTCACGGAAAACGCAAAGAAATAAAAAACAAAAAGATTTAAAGCCTGCTTTCTCATACTTACAAAACGAAATATATAATTCAAAATTAGTCAGATCCGTTAAAGTTCAGATTCAGCCCATTGCCATGAGATATTTAGAAGACAAAAAGGTGGAATTCAATCCATTTCCACGCAGCATATTGTCCATTTCATAGTACCTTTGATGTAAATTTAAGAGATATCACTTCATGCTACGACCTTATTTAGGAAACATTGGCCATATACTTACTATTTTGGCATTTATTAGTTCTTTAATGGCCACTTATGCCTACTGGCAAGCCTCTAAAGAAACGGAATCAAAGACGTTTTGGAAAAAATATGGCAATGGCATATTCCTAGGTCATACCGTTTTTGTGGTAGGTATCTGCCTAGCTCTTTTTACGATAATTTTTAATCATTATTTCGAATACCATTACGCATGGGATAATACTTCCTGGAGTTTGCCTTTGGGCTATGCTATTTCATGCTTTTGGCAAGACCAGGAAGGCAGTTTTCTGCTCTGGATTTTCTGGAATTCCATTATCGGTTGCATTCTAATCCTTCAATTCAGAAGTAAATCCAAGCACCTAACTTTAGGTTCTCCGAGCATGATGATAGTTTCCGGGATTCAAGCCTTCTTAACTTCCATGATTTTAGGCGTGGTTTTCTTTACAGAATATAAAATAGGAAGCTCCCCATTTCTTACACTCCAGGAAGTTAACCCTACAGCTCCAATATGGGCTCTAGACCCAGATTTTATTCCTAAAGATGGTAATGGATTAAATCCTCTACTTCAGAATTATTGGATGGTTATTCACCCGCCTACACTGTTTTTAGGTTTTGCACTCACCATGGTACCCTTCTCACTGGCTCTAGCCTCCCTTTGGAAAAAAGACTACACAGGTTGGCTTTCGATAACGCTTCCATGGACTTTATTAGCATCGGTAGTTTTAGGAACGGGGATTATAATGGGAGGTGTTTGGGCTTACGAAACCTTGAATTTTGGTGGATATTGGAACTGGGATCCTGTGGAAAACGCCGTTTATGTACCTTGGATAATATTAGTCGCCTCTTTTCACACACTCTTTTTTGCACGTAAAAGCAGCTCTGCTTTAAAGTACTCCTATATCCTTATTATTGCCCAGTTTATATTAATTCTATATTCCACGTTCTTAACAAGATCTGGAATCTTAGGTAATGCTTCAGTGCATTCCTTTACAGATTTAGGCTTATCAGGTCAGTTATTACTCTACCTTTTAACCTTCCTCTTCGGAGCCATTATTTTGGCCGCTTTAAGATGGAAAGAACTGCCTAGAGATGATAAGGAAGCCTCTTTATACTCTTCAGAATTTTGGCTCTTCATGGGTGTTTTAACACTCGGATTGGCAGCATTTCAGGTTATCATTACCACTTCCATTCCTGTTTATAATAGTTTGGCGGAATCTTTAGGATTTGATTTAAATATGGCCTTGCCATCCAATCAGATAGAACATTACACAACATTCCAAATGTGGCTCTTCATTGTGGCTGTCATTTTAATGGGAATTGCTCAATATTTCTGGTGGAAAAAAATTAAAGGTGAGAGTTTCAAAGCTTTAAGCACCCCACTGCTAATATCAATGGTCTTATCTATGTTAGTCATACTGCTGACAAAAGTAGATGATTGGAAATATGTAATTTTAGTATCAGGTTCCATATTTTCTATTGTGGTCAATGCTTCTATCTTAATTGACCTTTTCAGTGGTAAAATAAAAGTAGCCGGCGGAGCCATAAGCCATATTGGTGTTGCCTTAATGTTACTAGGTATTATGTTTTCATCTGCCTATGAAAAAACTGTATCCATTAACACTACAGCCACAGAACTTTTCTCGGACTCCGAAAAGGAGAGTAGAGAAAATGTATTATTATGGCTTAACAGACCCTATGAATTACCGGATTTTTCATTAACCTATAAAGGTCAATTTGTTGACGTTAGAGAAGTACCTGGCTATATTGAAAAAAGATTTATACAACCCGTAATTGGTTCAGGTTATAAAGGAATTGCAAGAGCAGACATTGTAGATGGCTCAGACACACTTAAATATCGTTCGGACACGGTCAAGTATGAGGCGGAGAATACTTATTATCAAATAAGCTACGAGCTTAAAAATGGCGATAAATTCAATTTGTATCCTAGATATCAAATTAATGAGAAAATGGGTAATGTCGCCTCGCCAGATATCAAACGCTTCTGGAATAAAGACATCTATTCTCATGTGAACTACGTTCAAAACGAACAAGAACGTGAATGGACTATTCCTATGGATTATCAAGTGGCTTTAAGAGATACATTCTTCTTAAATGATTATGTTGCCATTTTGGATGATGTTATTGGTGTAAGAGAAGTAGATGGCATGGTCTTAAAAGAAGGGGATGCCGCCGCCATGGCCAGCCTGAGAATATTAGAAAGGGATGGTGAAAAACTATTAAGACCCACTTTCGTTATTAAAGACAATCAAGTTTGGAGCAAACCTGTGGTAAGCAATGAATTGGGTCTTAAAGTTCAATTGAACCAAATTGACCCGGTGACTGGCAATTTTACATTCGGTATCTCCAGAAGCGAAAGAGAATATATTGTGTTAAAAGCCATTGAAAAGCCATTGATAAATCTACTATGGCTTGGTATCATTCTCCTTATTATTGGCATTGCATTCTCATCATACAGAAGATTCAGAATAGCCTTAAGAAAAGAATAATTTATCCTTACTAATTGTGTTAATGTTTTCTCCTCAAAAGAGATTGCATTAACACATTTTTTATGCTCTTTAAACGCATAAACACTCCCCAGAATATCGCATTGGATAGCTTCTTACCTTCAAGCAATTCCAGCAGCTTTACCTCGTACTTTCCTTTTTTAGTTATGCTAAATCCTGTTTTTAGTTATGACCAAATAGAGCATTCTCTAAGATTTAGTCTGTCATTATGTGGACTTCTTCAATTATCAATAAGTAATGCCTATTCTAAAACATAACTTATTCGTTGATAAACGAAAGTGATAAGTAAGAATGGGTCCTGAACTACGCAATAGCTTTTTTAGTTGCTAGCAGAAGTCTCAAAAGCAATAAATTTCCCCGATTTAAGAATCATACACCTCTACATGAGTTCTTTCATTTGAGAAACTAACTAACACAGTTTCTGCGTTTCTGTGGCGGGGGATTTAACTTTAGAACCCAACCATAATTAAGGAGTAATCGATTTTCATTGGCTACTAAACTGTAAGAAAAACTGGCTTAAAAGCCTTTCATTGGATTACAACACTTTCCCGGGCATTATTACAAAACCCTTTGACCCTTGAAGGTCAAAGACATCATCAGATTCCTTCAACCCAGTTTATGCATTGCAGAATCGTAATGAGTTTTAAAGTGGAATAAATCAGACATTTAAACAAGATTATCATAGCGGTTTACCCTCAGCTAATGTCGAAGGGTTCTAGTAATTGAGTTTAAATGGGTTTACGAACTGATTTGAAGTAGTTTAGCTACGGCCCCGATAAAATCGGGAGATTTTATAATAAATAAAGCGGGTTCAAGTTGATCAACCTTGCCAAGATAAAAGCTTTTAGAAGCAGACTTAGATTAGTCAGAAGTATTGAATTCTTCCTTTTTAGATTATGTCAAATTTATGCTTAAAGAACTCATCCCCCAACTTTTGTACTTGACCCCGTAGTTCCCCTATCTGCTCGAGCATTTCTTAAACGCAAAAAAGTCGCTAGATTTCTCTAACGACTTTTTAATAAAAATGCGGCGTCTACCTACTCTCCCAGGTTTGATCCAAGTACCATCGGCGGTTCGGGGCTTAACTTCTCTGTTCGAAATGGGAAGAGGTGGACACCCGTCCTATAAACACCATCAAATCTTCAAAGACTAGCCTTCAGCAATCTGCTTTGGGCAATTAGCCTTAATTTCTTTTGATGAATTTAGTTTATATCTAAATCAACAATTTGACATTAATGAATTTCATCTTTGATACCTTAAGCCTCAAAAACTAAATTCCATTGTGATGATGAAAGACTGAGTAGAATAAATTATTATAAAAAAGAGAGCTTATCGGTTCATTAGTACTACTCGGCTACATACATTGCTGCACTTACACCTATAGCCTATCTACGTCGTAATCTCCAACGTTCCTCTATGGAAGTCTCATCTTGAGGTGGGTTTCACACTTAGATGCTTTCAGTGTTTATCCCGTCCATACGTAGCTACTCTGCCGTGCCCTTGGCAAGACAACAGATACACCAGCGGTATGTCCAATTCGGTCCTCTCGTACTAAAATCAGAGCCTCTCAAACTTCCTACGCCCACCACAGATAGGGACCGAACTGTCTCACGACGTTCTGAACCCAGCTCGCGTGCCACTTTAATGGGCGAACAGCCCAACCCTTGGGACCTTCTCCAGCCCCAGGATGTGACGAGCCGACATCGAGGTGCCAAACCTCCCCGTCGATATGAGCTCTTGGGGGAGATCAGCCTGTTATCCCCGGAGTACCTTTTATCCTTTGAGCGATGGCCCTTCCATACAGAACCACCGGATCACTATATCCGTCTTTCGACCCAGATCGACTTGTTGGTCTCTCTGTCAAGCTCCCTTTTGCTATTGCACTCAACGCACGGTTACCAACCGTACTGAGGGAACCTTTGAAAGCCTCCGTTACTCTTTTGGAGGCGACCACCCCAGTCAAACTACCCACCAAGCAATGTCCTCCCGCTGGGAGTTAGGAAACAGATAAATAAAGGGTGGTATTTCAACAACGGCTAACCGACGCCTAGCGACGCCGGATCACAGCCTCCCACCTATCCTACACATTATTTACCCAGTCCCAATGCTAAGCTATAGTAAAGGTTCACGGGGTCTTTCCGTCCCGTGGCGGGTAGACGGCATCTTCACCGTCACTACAATTTCGCCGAGCTCACGGCTGAGACAGTGCCCAGATCGTTACACCATTCGTGCAGGTCGGAACTTACCCGACAAGGAATTTCGCTACCTTAGGACCGTTATAGTTACGGCCGCCGTTTACTGGGGCTTCAATTCAGACCTTCGCATTGCTGCTAAGCCCCCCTTTTAACCTTCCAGCACCGGGCAGGTGTCAGGCCATATACGTCGACATTAATCTTCGCATAGCCATGTGTTTTTGCTAAACAGTCGCCTGGGCCATTTCTCTGCGGCCTCCATTTTATTATGGAGGCTCCCCTTATCCCGAAGTTACAGGGTTAATTTGCCTAATTCCTTAGCCGTGAATCACTCGAGCACCTTAGGCTTCTCGCCTCGACTACCTGTGTCGGTTTGCGGTACGGTCTGTTATAAACTAGAGCTTAACGGCTTTTCTTGGAACCTTGTCCCCCTGTTCGGTTTGGCCTAAACCTCCCCTCAACGCACTATTCCGTCAGTACGTACAAAGCTTCAAAATCCGTCCCCGTGTCGCATTTATAACAGGTTCAGTAATATTAAACTGATTCCCATCGGCTTCTGCTCTCGCATTATCCTTAGGATCCGACTAACCCTCCGTTGATTAGCATAGCGGAGGAAACCTTAGTCTTTCGGTGTGCATGTTTCTCACATGCATTATCGCTACTTATTCCTACATTTGCTTTTCTGTACGCTCCAGCATCCATTACCAGACACATTCACTGCATACAGAATGCTCCCCTACCACTTGTAATAAATTACAAATTCTAAGCTTCGGTACTATACTTTATGCCCGTTTATTATCGATGCCCGCCCCGCTCGACCAGTGAGCTGTTACGCACTCTTTAAATGATTGCTGCTTCCAAGCAAACATCCTGGCTGTCTCTGCAGTCAGACTTCCTTAGTTCAACTTAGTATAGATTTAGAGACCTTAGCTGTAGATCTGGGTTCTTTCCCTCTTGGACTTGGACCTTAGCACCCAAGCCCTCACTGCCGGTTATATCTTGTCGCATTCGGAGTTCATCTGAATTTGGTAGGATGTGACTCCCCCGCATCCAATTGGTAGCTCTACCTCGACAAGACTCAACACCGACGCTGTTCCTAAAAACATTTCGGGGAGTACGAGCTATTTCCTAGTTTGATTAGCCTTTCACCCCTACCCACAGTTCATCCAAACACTTTTCAACGTATACTGGTTCGGTCCTCCATTCCGTGTTACCGGAACTTCAACCTGACCATGGGTAGATCACTAGGTTTCGCGTCTACAGCATGCGACTAAACGCACTGTTAATACTCGCTTTCGCTTCGGCTTCGGTACTTCATACCTTAACCTTGCCACATACCGTAACTCGTAGGATCATTATGCAAAAGGCACGCCGTCACTCTATAAAAGAGCTCCGACCGCTTGTAAGCGTACGGTTTCAGGTTCTATTTCACCCGGGTATTCCCCGTGCTTTTCATCTTTCCTTCACAGTACTAGTTCACTATCGGTGTCTCAGGAGTATTTAGCCTTAGCTGATGGTGCAGCTGAATTCAGAGGGGGTTTCACCGGCCCCCACCTACTCAGGATACTGCTCGTCCGATTTCATTTACTTTTACGCGGCTCTCACGCTCTACGGCTCACTTTCCCAAGTGATTCAAATTGAAAAATCTTCCTAAATGCAGTCCTATAACCCCGACATTGCCGTAACAATCTCGGTTTGGGCTTCTCCGCGTTCGCTCGCCACTACTTGCGGAATCACTCTTGTTTTCTTCTCCTATGGGTACTTAGATGTTTCAGTTCCCCACGTTCGCTTTCTATTAGATAGAATTCTCTAACTTCATTAGAGAGGGTTGCCCCATTCGGAAATCTACGGATCAATACAAATGTGCTGTTCCCCGTAGCTTATCGCAGCTTATCACGTCCTTCTTCGCCTCTGAGACCCTAGACATCCTCCATACGCTCTTACATAGTTCTCTTAAATAATTCTTTCTTCTCAGTCTTTCTCATCATGTCAATGAACTCTTATCTAACTACTTATCGATTACAACCCTTATTGGAAGTGATTGTAATACTTCGTTAAATCTGAAGTATAGCTACTTAACGCTATACCTTAATTTTTTATAGGCAATTATGCCTCGTGGAGAATATCGGAGTCGAACCGATGACCCCCTGCTTGCAAAGCAGGTGCTCTAGCCAGCTGAGCTAATCCCCCTCTTTTCGCTTAGATAATCATATCCTCGCTTACTAAAGTGGGCCTGCGTGGACTCGAACCACGGACCTTTACATTATCAGTGTAACGCTCTAACCACCTGAGCTACAGGCCCGTTGCTTTGAGTCGCTACCTAAAGGTCGCTCACTCAATTCTCTCTTTAATGTCAACCTATTGAATATATATATAGACGAAACCTCTTTCTATCTCGCGATAGTTACTCGTATTTCTACAAGTAGTCGCATTGTTATTGCTAACAATACTTTGTCGTTGAACTTTCTCTTGTTTATTTCTTCCGTTCTAATAAATTAAAACAGAATATCTCTAAAAAGGAGGTGTTCCAGCCACACCTTCCGGTACGGCTACCTTGTTACGACTTAGCCCTAGTTACTGATTCTACCCTAACGAAGTCTTTAACCTTCCGCTTCAGGTATACCCAACTTCCATGGCTTGACGGGCGGTGTGTACAAGGTCCGGGAACGTATTCACCGCATCATGGCTGATATGCGATTACTAGCGATTCCAGCTTCATAGGGTCGAGTTGCAGACCCCAATCCGAACTGTGATTGGCTTTTTGTGATTGGCTGACTATTGCTAGCTCGCTGCACTCTGTACCAACCATTGTAGCACGTGTGTCGCCCTAGGCGTAAGGGCCATGATGACCTGACGTCGTCCCCTCCTTCCTCTCTACTTGCGTAGGCAGTCTTAACTGAGTCCCCATCCGAAATGCTGGCAACAGTTAATAGGGGTTGCGTTCGTTGCGGGACTTAACCCAACACCTCACGGCACGAACTGACGACGGCCATGCAGCACCTTGTTTCGCGTCATTGCTGACTGATCTATCTCTAGAACATTCGCTCACATTCTAGCCTAGGTAAGGTTCCTCGCGTATCATCGAATTAAACCACATGCTCCACCGCTTGTGCGGACCCCCGTCAATTCCTTTGAGTTTCACCGTTGCCGGCGTACTCCCCAGGTGGATTACTTATCGGTTTCCCTTGGTCACTGAATGTATATCTCCAACAACTAGTAATCATCGTTTACGGCGTGGACTACCAGGGTATCTAATCCTGTTCGCTCCCCACGCTTTCGTGCATCAGCGTCAGTGTATCTACAGCAAGCTGCCTTCGCAATAGGTGTTCCTTCTGGTATCTATGCATTTCACCGCTACACCAGAAATTCCGCCTGCCTCCTGATAACTCAAGCTCTTCAGTTTTGATGGCATGTAAAACAGTTGAGCTGCTACCTTTAACCACCAACTTAAAAAGCCGCCTACGCACCCTTTAAACCCAATAAATCCGGATAACGCTCGCCACCTACGTATTACCGCGGCTGCTGGCACGTAGTTAGCCGTGGCTTATTCCTATGGTACCGTCAATGTGCCTCGCAAGGCCCTTTTCTTCCCATATAAAAGCAGTTTACAACCCAGAGGGCAGTCTTCCTGCACGCGGCATGGCTGGTTCAGACTCTCGTCCATTGACCAATATTCCCTACTGCTGCCTCCCGTAGGAGTCTGGTCCGTATCTCAGTACCAGTGTGGGGGTTACTCCTCTCAGAGCCCCTAAAGATCGTAGCCTAGGTGAGCCGTTACCTCGCCTACTAGCTAATCTTACGCATGCCCATCTCTATCCAATAAATCTTTCAAATTAAAATGATGCCATCTCAATTATTATGCGGTATTAATCCAAATTTCTCTGGGCTATTCCCCTGATAAAGGTAGGTTGCATACGCGTTACGCACCCGTTCGCCGGTCTCAGGAAATACAAGTACTTCCCTACCCCTCGACTTGCATGTATTAAGCCTGCCGCTAGCGTTCATCCTGAGCCAGGATCAAACTCTCCATAGTAAATTACTATTTTAAAAAGTTCCTTGACTCAAGGTCCGTCTATATATATATCAATAAGTTAATGAACTTTATCCTACTTAACGTCTCCGTTTTTGTAAGCTAGATGAGCTTCTTAACGCCCTTCCTTTTCTTTATTTTTTTCCGTTCCTTTCGTAACGGGGTGCAAAGATGAAGGATTAAATTTTAAACACCAAAATAAATTTGATATTTTTTTTACTTTTCTTTTTCCCTCCCTCAATCACCATCTTCGCTTAGAACTAAACCCGTAACGATTCTCCGTTTTGGGATTGCAAAGATACGGCAATACTTTTGAGTTCACCAAACATTTATTTGAAGTTTATTCTTGTCAATTACCTAACTAACTCTTAATCAGAAGTACTTATAATACATCAATGATAACATTAAAACTTATCCTTGAAATAGTCCTACAGTAGAAGTATATTGAGAAGCAATTCAAGCATGATATTATAGAAAAAGTACCTTCTGTATTATTATTAAAACAATTCTTCAAATCTCATGATTGGCAAAAAAATTGTTCATTTGTACATACAAGTAGTAGAACTACTTTTAAAATACTTTATCGGTAAGGTCATCGTTTTGATGATAATCATATTTATTGAATGAAATACATCTTTATATTATTCTCGCTTCTTCTTAATTCAACCTTTGTTTTCTCCCAAGAACTTCAAAAGCTCGGTTCTTCTATTAATACGGAGTACAATGAAATACATCCGGTGATTTCACCAGACGGTGAGTCTTTATATTTTGTAAGGGTAAGCCACCCATCAAATAACCATGGAAAAAACGGCAGTAATGATGTCTGGTATTCTGAACACAGATCTGATGGTAGGTGGTCCATTGCCAGAAAAATGCCTAATACCATTAATAAGGATAAATACAATGATCTCTTTAGTATCACACCTGACGGAAATACTATCTTAATAAGAGGTGTATATAGGAATGGACGAAAACAAAACGAAGTAGGGATATCTCAATGTAAAAAAACAAAGACAGGATGGACGCAACCAGAGCAGCTCGACATCCCAAAACTAGACTTGATGTGTAAAGGACAATTCCTTTCTGCTTTCTTGACCAATAATGGTAAAGTTTTAATACTAGGCTTTGCAGAAAAAAAGAATAGTAAAAATGATGACCTATATATAAGTAGTCTTGGAAAGGATGGAAAATGGACTAAGCCTGAAAGTTTAGGTGCCGACATCAATACAGGAAATAGCGAAACCACTCCATTTATGGCGTCGGATGACTATACCTTATATTTTGCCTCTGATCGGAAAGGCGGACAAGGGGGATTTGACATTTGGGTAAGTAAAAGAACAGACAGAACTTGGAAAAAATGGTCTGAGCCCATCAATCTAGGAGCAAAGATCAATTCGGAAGAAGACGATTACTACTATTCTATAACGGCCACTGGAGAATATGCTTACATGGCCACTAAAAACGAAAGCATAGGAAAAGGCGATATTGTAAGATTCAAATTAAGAGATAACTCTTCTGACGATGATGTAGTGGCGGCTCTTCAATCTTCCAACAACCAACAAAATCAGTCAAACACTCCCGCAAAAAAAACAAAGGAAGAAATAGAAAAAGAAAAACTAGATGCCCTTACCTCTCCTAACCCAGTGGTGATGTTAAGCGGAAAGGTTATTGATACTAAAACGCAGCGACCAATTGAAGCCAGAGTTATATATGAGACATTTCCTGAAGGAGAGGAAATTGGCGTAGCAAACACTAACCCCACAACTGGTGAATATAAAATAGTGCTTCCCTATGGTAAAATGTACACCGTGCGTGCAGAAGCGAATGACTTCATTGCAATTGGTAAAAACATTGACCTTACTCAAATAGGCGAATTTAAAGAACTGAAAGGTGAAAACTTGGAATTAGCTCCTATACTAGCTGGTGTTACTGTAGCTATGAGCAATATCTTCTTTGAATTTGCCTCGGCAAATCTAGAAAAGGAATCCTTTCCTGAGCTAGATAGGTTGGCAGGAGTCTTATTAACCAACAAAAATATGACTATTGAAGTACAAGGGCATACAGATAATGTGGGTTCACCTGAAGTTAACCTTAAACTTTCGCAGGCTAGAGCTAATTCTGTACGTGATTATCTACTTACTAAAAACGTACCGATCGAGAAAGTTGCCAGTGTGGGTATGGGTATGGCAAAGCCAATTGCATCTAATGCAACCACAGAGGGGCAAGCTAAAAACCGTCGTGTAGAATTTATTATAACTAAAAACTAAATCTTTCTACCTTTGCGGCTTCATTTAAAACTAATAAGAGAAGGATGAGCAAAGCACAGATGATAACTGAAAAAGGCACGATGGTTATTGAATTTTATGATAACGACGCCCCTAAAGCAGTAGAGAACTTTAAGAAACTAGCCTCAGAGGGCTTTTATGACGGTTTAACTTTCCATAGAGTTATTCCAAATTTCATGGTACAGGGTGGCTGTCCTAATGGAGTTGGCAATGGTGGCCCAGGATATAAAATCCCATGCGAACTAGATGGCGAGCTTCAATATCACGACAGAGGGGTATTATCTATGGCACATGCAGGAAGAAACACCGGCGGATCCCAATTTTTTATCTGCCACAGCAGAACTAACACTGCTCACTTAGATAGAAACCATACTTGTTTCGGTAAGGTGATTGAAGGTGTGGATACCATAGATGACATCAAACAAGGTGACAAGATTGAGAAAATTGTCATTTTAGACGAAGCGTAAATTTTATTACTTCTCGTTTTAACACCCTAAATTGGTATTGCCGATTTAGGGTGTTTCTTTTTATAAAGAGCCCACAAGGCAGCTAACATATTTAGCATAAACAGCTCCATATATTAGCCAAGCATTCTAATACATTACCTTTGATTAGTCCTCAATAAAGTAATGTACCTCAACAACCATACATACTATAGTCTCCGATACGGCACTTTCTCCGAGAAGGAGCTGTTGCGATTAGCTCAAGACAATGGGCAAACGGTATTACCATTGACAGATATCAATAATACCTCCGCTTGCTTAAACTTTGTGCGGTTAGCACCTCAATATAACATTAGACCCATACTGGGAATTGATTTTAGAGATGGTGCTAAACAATTATTCATCGGGTTGGCTACCAACAATGACGGATTTCAAGAACTCAACGAATACCTTTCTCTGCATTCGCATCAAAAAACGACTATTCCAGCAGAAGCACCTGCTTTCATAAATGTAAAAGTAATATATCCTTATATACAGGTTCAAGCTTTAAACAAAACCCGATTTGAAGCAAATGAATATATAGGCATAAATCTTAAAGATTTAACTTACCTCCACAGGTCAAAATGGCACAGCCTCCAAGACCGAATGGTGGTTTTACAGCCCATCACTTTTAGAAACAAGATAGACTATAATGTACATCGTCTTCTGAGGGCCATTGACAATAATGAGCTACTGAGCAAACTCTCCCTTAGTGAGCAAGCAGATATTGACGAGAAATTCATACCCCAGGAAGCATTAACCCAAGGTTTTAAAGAATACCCCGCTATCATTCAAAACACAGACAAACTCCTAGAGCAATGCCAAATTTATTTTGACTTTAGCCCAAAACGGCTACATCAAAACCTGCTTCTCTACACCAATAGTTTTGAGGAAGATTTTCAAATACTGGAAAAACTGACTCATGAAGGTTTAAAATATCGGTATGAAGTCATCACGGATGACATAAAAGCCAGAATTGCTAAAGAGCTCAAGATGATTAATGAACTGCACTACGTTCCGTTTTTTTTGGTCAACTGGGATATTGTGCAATACTGCCGCAGAAAAGGCTATTTTCATATTGGTAGAGGTAGCGGAGCCAATAGTATAGTGGCCTACTTATTAGGTATTACAGACGTGGATCCTATAGAACTGGATTTGTATTTTGAACGCTTCATGAATCTTTATAGGGCTAATCCACCGGATTTTGATCTAGATTTTTCTTGGCGAGATAGAGAAGACGTGACCCGATATATCTTCGAACGCTTTGGTAAAAAGGGACAAGTAGCACTTTTAGCCACTTATAGTACCTTTCAGCATAGCGGTGCTGTAAGGGAACTCGGTAAAGTTTTTGGTTTACCTAAAAGTGAAATTGATATTTTAAGTGATGGCAAGTTTGTCTTTGACGAGTTAGACAGGCTACAGCAGCTGGTTCTCAAATACGCTAGATCTATACTAGGTATGCCCAACCATTTAAGTGTACACTCTGGCGGTATATTGATTTCCGAAAAACCCATTACCTATTTTTCCGCAACAAATTTGCCCCCTAAGGGCTTCCCCACCACGCAGTTTGATATGGTGATATCTGAAGACGTGGGGCTTTTTAAATATGATATTTTAGGGCAACGGGGTTTGGGTAAAATCAAAGACACACTAAGTATTATAAAGCAGAATAGACCTGAAGCGGGAGATATAGACATCCATAATGTCAAACCTTTTCTGAAGGACCCCAATATTAATCACAAAGTAAGTCAGGCAGAATGTATTGGTTGTTTTTATGTAGAATCTCCTGCCATGCGAATGCTTCTCAAAAAATTAGGCACCAACACCTATCTAGGGCTAGTGGCGGCCAGCTCTATCATTAGACCTGGCGTGGCAAAAAGTGGCATGATGCGAGAATATATTCTCAGACATAAAGACCCAGAACGCAGGAAATTGGCTCATCCTATTATGTGGCAACTGATGGAAGACACTTATGGCGTGATGGTATACCAAGAAGATGTTATAAAGGTAGCTCACCACTTTGCAGGATTAGATTTGGGTGAAGCTGACGTGCTCCGCAGAGGTATGAGTGGAAAGTTTAGGTCCAGAGAAGAATTTGACAAAGTGAAACGTAAATTCATATTTAATTGCAAAGAAAAAGGCTATTCCGACAAAATTATCCAAGAAGTTTGGGCTCAAACGGAGAGTTTTGCTGGCTACGCTTTTGCCAAAGGGCACTCGGCTTCCTATGCTATAGAAAGCTACCAAAGCCTTTACCTCAAAACTTATTTCCCACTGGAATATATGGTGGCGGTATTAAATAATGGTGGAGGATTTTACAGGGCGGAGGCTTATATCCATGAAGCCAGAATGCAGGGAGCCACCGTGCATGCTCCACATATAAATATTAGTGTATACGAAACCACCATCCATGGTAAAAACATTTATTTAGGTTTCCAGCACCTGTCTGGGATCGAGGGTCAAATAGCAGAAAACATAGTTTCAGAAAGAAATACATCTGGCAAGTTCCAGAGCTTAGAAGATTTTATGGACCGCATACCATTAGGTATAGACCAGATTGACACCTTGCTAAGGATGGGGTCTTTTGATTTTACTGGAATTAACAAGCGAACATTATTATGGAAAGCCTATTATAGGTGCAATAAAGAACCAAAAAAGAGTGTTCAAAAAGAGCTTTTTAAAACACAAGTCAAACAGTTTTCTTTGCCTACACTTACCTCATCGGAGTTGGAGAATGTTTTTGACCAGATAGAATTACTAGGCTTTCCGCTCTGCGACCCGTTTGACCTATTGCTTACACAACCCGAGAATGGCTTATTAGTTAAAGACATGCCCAAGTTTGTCAATAAGACCATCACACTCTATGGGTATTTGGTCACCACTAAAAACACCGCTACCTCTAAAGGTGACAGAATGTTTTTTGGTACTTTTTTAGACAAAAGCGGGCAATGGATAGATACTGTTCACTTTCCGCCGGTGGCGAAAAAGTATCCTTTTCGTGGCAAAGGTATCTACGAACTCACAGGAAAAGTGGTGAATGAATTTGATTTTCTAACCTTAGAAATCACTTCAATGAATCGTCTACCTTATATACTTGACCCGAGATACATTACGGATGAAGAGGCTAGCAAAAGAAAAGTAGCTTAGGATAGGTACAATCTATTGGCCATTTGGTCGTAAACGGAATTGGTCAGTTTACCGATATTGAAACTATGTCCACTGTTTAAATCAAATGGAACTAAAACCATCCTCACTTCCTGCTCACTCAATTTCCTATGCTTAGGGTTCATGGTACCTCCGTATTCACCAGCCTTTACTGTGGGAATCCACTGATACGCTGAATCTACAAAAGTGCCTCTAGGTGCCATCAAAGGTGGAATACCCTCACCAATATAATTCAATTTCTTAGGGTGTGGGAGTCCTAAAGCGTGACCAAACTCATGTGAAGCTGTGGTACTAACACCTAAATGGTCTGTGGTAATCCAATGCCCAGAGTTATCACCAATCACAGAACCCATCATAGAGCGGGTGATATGGTTACCGTTTTCTATCCTAACAAAATTATTTCTATAGTCTCCGTTATTTGCAGCCAAAATAGAAATGTCATTTAGTGAAACAACCACAAACGAAGTTTGAAAACGAACGTGATACGGCAGCGTATGAACTGGCAGATAAATAGTGTGGCTATTCCACATGCTATTAATTTCATCCACTATTTTCTCACCTAGCTCCACAGTGGCTTCATTTCCATATAAGAAAAGCTAGCAGAAACTAAGATTTCTTTGGAGTCGTGAAGGACGTTTGCTACTGCAGACATAAAAGGGGATTGTTACAAAAAGCGACTGACGCAAGATCAAACTAAATATTTAAATGCTAAAATATTCAAGCCTTACTATCTCATAGGCACATAAATCACCTTTTTGGTTTCGAAGAATACTTCTTCAAAAAGCTCAGAAAGGTTATGTTCTTGATAAGGTCTTTTGGCTTCGTTTAATTCTTCTTCTAAATCTCCACCTTTCAAATAGAGAATACCATTGTCAATGCTATTGATAGAACGTGTTTCAAATTTCTGATGAATCCATTCTATGAAAGGTTTCATTCTGGTAACTGCCCTACTCACCACAAAGTCATAAGTACCCTTCACATTCTCTGCTCTTTCATGCTGGGCAGTAAGGTTAGTTAAACCCAAAGCATCCGACACTTCTGTGACCACTTTGATTTTTTTACCTATAGAATCAACCAAATGGAAATGCACTTCTGGAAACATTATTGCCAATGGAATTCCAGGAAAACCACCACCAGTACCCACGTCTAGCACTTTTGAGCCTGGAGCAAATTCATGAACTTTCGCAATTCCTAAAGAATGTAAAACATGTTTCTCATAAAGAGCATCAATATCCTTTCTAGAAACTACATTAATTTGAGCATTCCACAACGTATAAAGTTCCTGCAGCTGAGCAAACTCAGATTTCTGCTTTTCGGTAATATTGGGAAAGTACTTAAGAATAATATCCATGACAGTATATTAGATAATGGAAAAACAATAGTGGTTTTTAAGACCTACCTCCATTTTATTTTTTTAGGGTTAGACAGCAATGTGTATACTCCAAAAACGACTAAATAAATAAAGTATAAAAAATCTAAGGCTAGAATCTTACCCCAAGAAACGGTTCTTCCAAGCTTTTTATTGGTAAGCGAAAGTATAAGCCAACGTATCAGTAACCAAACAATAAAGACACCAGTTATCACCCGCATCCAGTTGGTGTAAGGGAGGTATTGCTGCCATCCTATTTCATCTAACCATTGCTCAGACACCCTCATCCAATCTGGTAAAACAAACCAAAATGGCTCAGAAATAAAAGTTGGCAATACAAAAAACCAACAAGCCAAAAAGCTCATCCATAGGAGTCCTATGCTGAATTTATCTCTCTTTTTATATTTCTTTCCTACAGAAAGGTGCCTCTTTTTCTGAGTCACCCATGCCTCAAAGCTCATTTTAGGCTCCGAAGTCACATAAGAATTAGTGACTAATGATATCGCAGTATTATTTCCTTTGGCAATTTCATTTACGAAAAGATCATCATCACCGCTTAAAAGTCCCATATGTGTCGTGAAGCCCTTGTTTTTCCAAAAGCTCTCACGTCTATACATCAAATTTCTTCCTACACCCATAAATGGCATACCGGCTTTGGCAAAAGACATATACTGAAGAGCCGTTTGAAAGGTTTCATACCTTATAAAGGCATTCAGCAATCCTGGATATTTATCGTAAGGAGAAAAACCTAAAACCACATCTTTATCTTCTGAAAGCTTAGAAGTCATTTGCCTTATCCACTGGTCACTCACAGGGCGGCAATCTGCATCCGTCAACAAAATAACCTCTTTAGTGGCCTTTTGAATACCCATGGTTACCGCATATTTTTTTGCCGTAAAATGTTCGGGCAAAGCCTTTACATTAACATAACAAACATGCTTAAAAGCACCTTCATTAACTCTTAAATAATCATAAGTGCCATCTGAAGACCTATCGTCTACCACTACAATCTCAAAGTTTGGATAATCTTGCGTATCAAGAATAGGTAATAACTCTTTCAAATTATCTAACTCGTTCCAAGCTGCTACGATAATAGAAACACCAAGAAGTTTAGTTTTCTCTTCCGATCTATCTTCAGCCACATTCGCTCTTAAGAGCGAAGTGAAAACAAAAAGGAGGTAAAACAGCTGTATAATAATAGCTGCTCCAAAAACGGCCGAAAAAAGGTAATCCCAGATCACTTAATATATAGTGGTATTTGTGTCCCTAATCATAAATAAATCTAACTCCTTTTACGTTAGCATAAGGCTGATTCCATATTATGTTCAGAATTGTAGTGTTAAATATGCTTCAAAGATAACAACTATTCTGAAGTTATAATGCTAAAAGCATGGAGCTTAATTAGAGTTGCAGCTATTTAAATCCTGACGTAAAATATTTTCCACCTTCTAGTAATTAAGCCTAATTTTGCCAAATGAAATTTGAGCTTCAAAAAACCGACCCTGGTAGCAAAGCCAGGGCGGGAAAAATAACGACAGACCACGGTGATATTCTCACACCTATTTTTATGCCGGTAGGTACCGCTGGTACTGTAAAAGGCGTGCACCAACGAGAATTAAAAGACGATATTAAAGCTCAAATAATCCTGGGTAATACTTATCATTTGTATCTAAGACCGGGTTTAGACATTATTCAAAAGGCAGGTGGCCTTCATGGATTTAATGGTTGGGATAAGCCTATATTGACCGACAGTGGCGGTTACCAAGTTTTTTCATTGAAAGATATGAGAAAAATAACGGAAGAAGGTGCCAAATTTAGCTCCCATATAGATGGCTCTAAACATATGTTCTCTCCAGAATATGTGATGGATATCCAGCGGGTTATTGGTGCCGATATCATTATGGCTTTTGATGAGTGCACACCCTACCCTTGCGATTACGATTATGCCCAAAACTCTATGCATATGACGCACCGTTGGCTAAAAAGATGTCTAAAAAGGTTTGACGAAACAGAACCTATATATGGACATTCTCAAACACTTTTCCCAATAGTACAGGGCAGTGTTTACCCAGACTTAAGAAGACAATCTGCCGAATTTATTGCGGAGCAAAACCGAGAAGGAAATGCTATTGGTGGTTTATCCGTGGGCGAACCCGCTGAAGACATGTATGCCATGCTAGAGGTCGTCAATGACATTTTACCCCTAGAAAAACCTCGTTATTTAATGGGGGTGGGTACCCCTGAGAATATTCTAGAAGGAATAGCCCTAGGAACAGATATGTTTGACTGCGTTATGCCAACAAGGAATGCCAGAAACGGTATGCTATTCACCACAGAAGGCATTATCAACATCAAAAACAAGAAGTGGGAAGATGATTTCTCTCCAATAGACCCAAATTTGGATTGCTACGCTTCCAGTTTTTATACCAAAGCATATCTAAAGCATCTTAATAAATGCCAAGAAATGCTAGCGGCACAAATAGGTAGTATTCATAACCTGGCCTTTTATATGTGGCTGGTGGGTAAAGCCAGAGAGCATATTATTGCAGGTGATTTTGCTACATGGAAACCAAAAGCCATTAAGCAGTTTATGCAAAGGTTATAAGACCTAAAAACGACGACCTATTTTTAGATAATTTATTTCAGTTCTAGCTTTTCCGTTTTTTCAAAATCATCTCCTCTTAATGCCATAAAAGTAGTTTTCATTTCTTCTAATTTCTCTGGCTGAGCCTGAGCCAGATTATTCAATTGACTTGGATCTTCTTTCAGATTAAAAAGACCATCCTCCTTCAGATTTCCCAATTCAATGTTGACTTGCTTATTTATTGCAGGACCGTCGTATGCCGGTATCAGTACCCAGTCTCCTGCTCTAAAAGAAGTACGAGAACTGGCTTCTAAAATAATATTATCTCTACCTTTTTCTGCTTTCCCCAGTAACACCTGAGACATATCTTCACCATCCTTTGTTTTAATATCACTCCCTACAATTGATGCAAATGAGTTCAGGAAATCTAACTGGCAAACCAGCAAGTCGGATACTTGAGGCTGAATCTGCCCTTTCCAATAAGTAATAAAAGGAACACGAGTGCCTGCATCATAAAGACTATATTTCCCTCCTCTTAAATTTCCAGCTGGCTTATGATTTCCATTTCTGGTATCCGCTTCATCTTCATAACCATCATTTAACACAGGACCATTATCGCTCGATAAAACAATAAGAGTATTTTCTAATAAACCCTCTGCTTTTAAAGTCTCAATCAACTGTCCAATACACCAATCTGCTTCAGCAATGGCATCTCCTCTTGGCCCTAAATCTGTGGTTCCTACAAAACGAGGATTTGGCGTACGAGGCACATGAGGTTGCTGTAAGCCGTAATAAAGGAAAAACGGATGTTCTTTATTTTCCTTGATATAATCTTGAGCCTTTTTCAGGAAATTATCTGCCATATCTTCATCTACCCATTTCGCAGCTTCTCCACCTTTCATGAAACCAATTCTAGGGATACCGTTCACAATACTGTTATTATGACCGTGATGCCATTTCATTTTTAACATTTCTGGATTTTCAATTCCAGTAGGCTCGCCTTCAAAGTTTTTCTCATAGCTTACTTCAATGGGGTCATTAGGGTCAAGGTTTTCGACTAAACCGTCCTTGATATAAACCGTAGGTACTCGGTCTTGCGTAGCCGCCAAAATATAAGAGTAGTCAAAGCCCACCTCTGTAGGTCCAATGTCAATACGTTGGTTCCAATCCGTATCTCCAGAACCTAATCCTAAATGCCATTTCCCTACTATTGCGGTCTTATAACCTTCTGTTTTTAACATTTTAGGAATGGTAACTTGTGCCGTGTCTATCAGCAATGGAGCTGAACCCGGTAAAATCTTGGCATTCTTGTTTCTCCAAGGATACTCTCCCGTTAAAAGTCCATATCTACTAGGCGTGCATGTGGCAGAAGTGGCATATCCATTCGTAAACCTGATACCACCATTAGCTAAGAAATCCATATTGGGGGTTTTTATGGCTTCGGCTCCATAAGCACCTACATCTCCGTAACCCAAATCATCTAAATAAACAACGATGATATTTGGCTTTTTCCTATTTAAAGCTTCTTCTGTGGCAGCAGATTTACAACTGCCCATCAGAGCTACCAGAGCCATGAGTGCAAAAACTAACTTTGAGGATTGATTCATTTTATAATTGTTCTATTTATTCTTTCAATTTGGATTCCATTTCTTTTGACATTGTGTGATAGCCAATTTCTACTCCATTTAACATTTCTTGGTAAAGTTCTGGCTTTTCCTTTTTCACCCACTCCAACAACTCTACAGCTGTGGCAGTAACGGGAATAAAAACATCTGATTTAGCTTTCATTTCTTTGTCGAAATGCAGCGTCTCTTTCCTCAGTGTTTTAAGTTGTTTTTTATATTTATCATTTGAAGCCAAATTTAATAATTCATATGGGTCATTTTCTAAATCATAGAGCTCTTCATTGGCTTTTGTACTTGAAAAAAACTGACTTTCTACCTCATTTAGCTTTCCTTCTTCTTTCAGCCTACGCATCACGTGCAATGCTGGACGATAAAACTCTAAATATGCCTGATGAGCATCTAAGGGAATTTCAGGCTTATCATTTCTTATATATTTCCATTTCCCAGAAGTTACTGCTCTTGATTGCTCCTGAATTTCGTCCCATAAATCTCTAGCGGCATAAACATATGGTCTGTTAAAGTCCGCACTAAATATTGGCTTACCCGTGACATAGTCAGGTATTTTAACACCTGCATAATCTAAAATGGTGGCCGTAATATCTGTAGAAGAAACTACATCCTTTTTCACTTCTCCAGCTTTGGAGCTTCTTGGGTCAAAAACAATTAAAGGAATACGAAGACCAGAATCATATAAGTATCCTTTGCCTTTAATATTACATCGGCCATTATCCCCTATAAAAATCACAATGGTGTTTTTAGATAGACCTTTGTCTTCCAATTCTTTGAAAATCATCCCGACCTCGGCATCCATATACTCTATCTGATCTAAGTATTTAGCCCAGTCTAATCTCACCACAGGGTCATTGGCCAAATAAGGCGGCATGACCACTTTGTCAGGATCTACAGGATGGGTGGATTGCTCTCGAATGCTATTCCACCAATCCCCTCTATGGGTTACATTTAATTGTATTTGAGCAAAAAAGGGTTGGCCATTATTTTCAAAGTTGTCATATTTATCAAACAAACCAAACTTGGTTTTGCCATCCCACTCTCCAATAGCCTCATGCTTAAAATTGACATCCGTTTTACGTCCTTTGCCCTGTACACTATGATTACCCAAAACAGTAGTATAACCAGCTTTTCTCAGCCAATAGGTAAACGGTTTAAATTCTTCATCCAGCGGTACATCTCTATTACTCCTATGATTATGTGCATTTATTTTAAGCTGATGGGTACCCACCATCATAGAAGATCGACTTGGCGAACAGATAGGATTGGTTACAAAACAGTTATCAAATCGAACACCCTGTGCAGCCATCTTATCCAAGTTCGGCGTTTTCACTGACGGCATGCCATAGCAGGCCAAATCCAGACTCATATCTTCTGCCATAAGCCAGATTATATTAGGTTTCTCCTTTTGAGCCATAACTGCCTGACTACCTAAAAAGGCAACCAACAGTATCACTTTAAAATTTGCTTTCATTTATTCAATAGTTGTTTATTTCTGTTCTTACTGCTTATTAAAATCCACTAAATCAGCATCATAATCTGTTTTATTGACCCAGCCGGCTGGAACCTTCTCTCCACCCATATATCTATTATAATAATTATTTACTAGGCCAGCGTAAGGGTAATTATCGAAGAGCTGTCCATTGCCCAAAGTCCTTGGGTCGCCTTCGGCGACTAATTTATCCTTCATTTCTGCTTTCATACTTAACTTTAGATTTGCCCATTGAGCTTCATTGGCTAAATTATTCATACAGTACGGGTCTTCCTTTATATTATATAGCTCTTCATCTGGTCTTTTACCAAAATTCCATTGCCAATATTGCCAGTTTCCTTTATGCCTTCTGGTATCTAACAAATACGTTTTGGTCGGACTCCCGTCACAATTCAAATAACCCGTTTCTGGATTACCAGCGGGCCACCGGTCTGTGGCAAAATTATGTAGATATAAAAAATTGGCCTTTAGAATACCCCGAACAGGATAACCTTGGTCGTCTGGTCTTCCTATGTCATGCCTTTCTTTACCCATCAACTGAAAGTTTCGCTCTGGGTTTACCTGACCTTCCTTATCTGCAAAAAGAATATCGCTTAGACTCATACCGCTAAAATCTTGCATTTGAGAAGATCCTTGGCTAAGCCCTGCCAGCTCTAAAAAAGTAGGAGCAAAATCTGCAAAACTAACTATATCCTCCACGACTCTTCCTGGCTTTTTTATACCATCGGGCCAACTTATGGCTAGCGGTAAATGATTGGAATATTCATAAACCTGACCTTTTATTCTTGGGAAGGGCATTCCATTATCTGCGGTAACTACCACAATAGTGTTTTCCAGTTCTCCTCTCTCTTCTAAGATTTTTAACATTCTTTGAAGATGGGCATCAAAGTATTCTATCTCCAAAGCATAGTCTAGCATATCTGCTCTTATACTATCTACATCTGGCCAAAAAGCTGGTACTTCATTTATTTCACTTAAAGATTTGTTGCCTTTTTTCATGCCGGATAGAAATTCATAACCGCGATGAGGTTCCTCACTTCCAAACCAAAAACAGAAGGGTTTATCTTTAGGTTTTTCAGCTAAAAAAGCTTCAAAGTTTCTGGCGTAATCGTTTTTTGAGATACCGGAAGTGGGTGGCACAGTGGTAAATTTATCAAACTTAGGTCCAGTGAGCTCTCTTGGTTTTTGTTTTATACTTCCTGGATCTCCTGGAGCCCATCCTTTAGCAACACTTCCCGTAAAATAACCATGCTCACCCAATGCTTCTGCATAGGTTTTAAATTTTGAAGGAAAGTAAGGAGAGTGATTTGCCGCTTCTTCCAATAACCAGCTATTTCTTCCCGTAAGAATTACCGCTCTGGAAGGTGCACATTTTGCATTGGGGGTATAGGCATTTTTAAATAAAACGCCTTGTTTAGCCACTTTGTCAAAAGCTGGTGTATTCACCCATTTACATCCATAAGCACTAAAATGATTCCAAGAAGCATCATCTGCTATAGCAAAAAGAATGTTTGGTTGTTTTTTTAACTGTTGACCATAAGCTTGATTAAATATCAAAAAGCTTAACACTAAAAGGTTTTTTATTTTCATTTCTAATAAGGTTTGTACCTAAAGGGTCGTATCTAAAAAAAGCAGTTAATCTGCTTCGATTCGTTAATTTAGAAGTTTCACCTGCTAAATTCCGACTAAAAAAGCATTAAGCATGTCAGACACCAAGCCAACAAATTACCATAGAAATACCATTTTATAAACTCAAATACTCAGCAAGTACCAATAGTTGCCAAATTTGAATCAAATAGTACCCTATTTAAGACATCTGCTACTTAACAAAATGCTGTCTCAATCATTTCCTAAATTACTATCACTTCAGTTTATAGGAGTAGCGTTACTCAAAAAGTCTGATAAAAGCACAATAACGTTTGCCTAAAAGACACCAATTAAAATACCTTTTTGTACATTGTACAGATAAGCCCAACCCTAAATGAAAAAATTAAGATTCCTTATCCTTCTTTCCTGTTTTTCTTTTCAATCACTGCTAGCACAACAGTTTGTTTTATTTGATGAAACCTTCGAATTCACAAAAGCTGATGCAGACAACGCCACCCCCAATAAATCTCATTACTATGTTATAGGAAAAAAAATCAACCCCGACAGGCCTACCGACTGGACCGCTCCTATTGATTATAGAAACGGTACTGTTCATATTCGCTTAGAGGTTTTTGAGAAGCCTAAAGGTAATGAGCCCACTAAATGGACGCTCTGCTATATACCAAACAAAGGTCAAGGAAACAATTATGGCTGCACGGGCACGGAGCTTTACTCTTCAGAAGGTGTTTATGAGCAAGATATCCCTATGACCTCCTTTTGGGAAAATGAGTCTATTGTATGGACAGAAGGTATTAAACAAATGGACCTCGTTATAAAAGATGATAGTGGCGGACAGGGTCATGCCCATAAAAGAGCTGACCATGAGCGATTTTTCCCAACCAAAGTAAGAATAACCATGACACAGGTGGCAGAGGGAGAACGTTATAAAAAGCCGTAGAAATAGAAAAAAATAAATTTGAAAATATCATACGGATAAAACAGAATCGGCTACCTCATAAAAATGAAGTAGCCGATTTTCTTATAAAACAAAAATATCAAATCTCTGGGTAGCTATTCGGTTTTGCTTCTCTCATGATGGCATAAGCCACATCAAAGATGTCATCCTCATTTGGTTTTGAGAAATAATCACCGTCAGAGCCATAAGCGGGTCTGTGTTCTTTGGCAGAAATGGTTATGGCTTTAGAATCTAGAAACTTATACCCACCCTGCGTCTCAATAACCTGTTGCATCATATAAGCAGAAGTTCCGCCAGGCATATCTTCGTCAGCAAAAATGATACGGTTGGTCTTTTTCAAGGATTTAAGTATATCACCCGACCTGTCAAAAGGCAATAAAGTTTGTACATCTATAACTTCCATAGAAATACCTACTTTGTCCAATTCTTCACTGGCAGCCATAACGATATGACACATAGAACCATAAGTGACTATGGTAATGTCTGTTCCCGTTTTTAAAACTTCAACTTTACCCAATGGAACGCAAATGTCTGACAGGTTACTAGGAACTCTTTCTTTAAGTCTATAACCATTTAATGGTTCAATGACCAAAGCAGGATCATCTCCCGCAAACAAGGTATTATAAAGACCAGCTGATTGCACAAAATTCCTAGGCACGCAAATGTGCATGCCTCTTAAAGAATGTATCATAACGGCTAATGGAGAGCCAGAATGCCAGATCCCTTCTAATCTATGACCTCGTGTTCTTACTATCAAAGGAGCCATCTGGCGTCCAAAAGTTCTATATCTTAGTGTTGCTAAATCATCTGTTAAAGTAGCCAAGCAGTAATAAACATAATCAAAATACTGAACTTCAACAATTGGCCTTAAACCCCTCATCGCGGCACCTATACCTTGACCAATAATCGTATTTTCTCTAATGCCAGTATCATCTATCCTTAGCTTACCATATTTTTCTTGAAGACCTGCAAATCCTTGATTTACATCGCCAATTCCGCCAACATCTTCGCCAATGGCGAAAACTCTTTTATCCTTTTCAAATAGGGCATCAAAATACTTATTTATAATATGATGTCCGCTTAAAACCTGCTGCTCACCTCCGTATTTTGGGGTTACTTCTTTTACATTTAAAGGAGAGGATTCAAACTCACTATAAAGATGCGTACTATAATTCTTTTCGTTTTCCGCAGTTATTCTCTTAACATAACTAGACAATGCCTCGGTATTTTTCTCCTTCATCAATACCCTCAAAGCTTTCTTTGCTGCCGAAATAGCATCTCTTTTATTAGGGTTTTGTTTCCCCAATAAGCTTTTCTTTAAAGTATTCAATGCTATTTTCTTAGGACTATTTTTTGAAAGACCATCTAAAAGCGTAACACACTCTTTTACATCTTTGTCTATATCCTTTCTTAAGGCAGACCAAGCCTCTTGCCTGGCATTTTTTGCCACCTCCTTAGCTTTTTTATCAATCTTTGAAAGCTCCTCTTCTGAGGTAATATTATTTTCAATAATCCACTCTCTAAACTTCTTGTTACAATCGTTCTCGTTTTCCCAGTTCAATCTATCTTTAGATTTATACCTTTCATGAGAACCGCTTGAAGAGTGACCTTGAGGCTGAGTCAACTCATAAACATGAAGTAAACAAGGGGTATGCTTATCTCTTGCAAACCTAGCGGCTTTCTCAAAAGCCTCTATAAGTTCTATATAATTCCACCCACGAGCTTTTATTATTTCAAAACCTGGTCCATCTTCATTGGACTGAAAACCCGCTAAAGCTTTTGAAATACTACTTTTGGTGGTTTGATATTCTACGGGTACAGAAATACCGTAGCCATCGTCCCAAATCGCAAAAATTACGGGTATTTGGAGTACTCCAGCCGCATTAATACTTTCCAAAAACATTCCTTGAGAAGTCGACGCATCTCCAATGGTAGCGAAACAAACCTCATTCCCATTGTTTGAGAAACCCTTTAGATCTTTTAATTCAGGGTTATTTCTGTATAGTTTTGAAGCATAGCCAATCCCAACACTTCTTGGAATCTGTCCCGCTGTTGGCGAAACATCCATAATCTGATTGTTAAGTTCGGTTTGCTTGAGCCATTTTCCTTTATCGTCCACCCAAGGATTGGCAAAATGACCGTTCATGGAACGACCAGCGGAAAAAATATCGTGTTTTATGTCGGCATGGGCGTATAATTGAGAAAAAAACTGAGTCCAGGTCATTCCACCTACGGCAGTCACAAAAGTCTGATCTCTGTAATATCCAGATCTAAAATCTCCTTTTCTAAAGACCTTAGCCATGGCTATCTGGGCGAGTTCCTTTCCATCTCCAAAAATGCCGAACTTAGCCCTGCCCATAAACACTTCCTTCCTTCCTAGAAGACTAACTTCCCTACTTTCCACCGCCAAGCGATAGTCATCAAGAATCTCCTTTTTATCAATAATAAATTTTGAAGAAATGAAAGTCTGCGTTGGGTTTTCGCTCATTCTTTAAGGTTATTAAAAGCTGTTTTCACTAAATTCTAGTGCATTAAGCGTATATATCAAAAAGTCTTGCAATTTACCACATTTCTTGAATATATCAATTTGACAAGCCTAGGCATTTCTTTGTTAATAGCCTGTTAAATATTTGTAAGCAAGCACATTTTGGATGTTAATTTGTAAGGTAGTCTAATAAAATATCAAAATACAAACTCAAAGAAAATGAAATCAATGAAAAGAGTATTATTTACAGTTGTTGCTATAATGGCTTTTGCAGTGGCTTCAAACGCCCAGGGTGTACTTAAATTTGAAACAGAAAAGCATGATTTCGGCACACTTGCTGAAGGTCCAGTAGCTCTTTATTCATTCAAGCTTACCAATACAGGAACTGCTCCTGTAGTAATTTCAAGAGCTATGGCTTCTTGTGGCTGTACTACTCCAGAGTGGAGTACTGATCCTATAATGCCTGGTGCATCTAGTTCTATCAAAGTTGGATATAACACTTCTGGTCGTCCTGGTAATTTCAAAAAGACAATTACGGTAACTAGTAATGCGGAAAACGCTACAGTGATATTAACTATTAATGGTTCGGTAACTCCGAAGTCAAAAACCAAATAGTTTTTAATCAAGAATTAATTGAAAAGGACTTATCCGATGCGGGTAAGTCCTTTTTATTTTAAAGTCTCCTACTAATTCTTAGTAATTTTGGGCTTTCATTTGACTCTTCATATCATCACCAATACCAATTAATGATAGATTCTCTTACAGCAAACGCTTTTTACAAAACCGAAATAAAAGTACAATGGTCAGATATGGATGTGGCTCGCCATGTGAACAATGCAAACTATTTTAAATGGGCCGAATCTGCCAGAATTGGTTTCTACGAAGCTCTAAGTTCTGTAAATCTAAACTTTGAAAATATAAGCATCATTTTATCTTGGCAGGATTGCAAGTACATTGCCCCAGTAACCTATCCAGACACCATCATACTTACTTATGATATTATAAGTTTAATGCAAGACCGGATTACAGGTGAATGCAGAATGTATTCTGATAAAAACCAGAAAATAGTAGCCATTGCTAAGAGTACCGTGATGGCTTACGATTTCAAAGACCTAAAGAAAACGAATATTCCTGGGCCTTGGAAAAAAACCATGTTAGACATTTATGGAGAGGCTATTCTTAAAGAATAGTCCTCTATTCCCCTTTAAATACGGCATTTCGTTTTTCTAAAAAGGCTGTAGCTCCTTCTCTAAAGTCTTTAGTAGAGGTAAGATATTCAAAGTTTTCCATTTCTGACTTAAATCCATCTCTTTTACCATCATAAAATGCATTTACACTGTCTATTACCTTAGCAATAGCCAATGGTGCCTTCTGACTAATCTTTTTCAAAATCTCCATCGCTTTAGGAACCTCTTCGCCCGGGCTAACCACATGATTTGCCAATCCAAGCCTATGGGCTTCCTTGCCGTCAATCATGTCTGCAGTCATCATCAGCTCCAAAGCCTTTCCCTTTCCTACTAATTGACAGAGTCTTTGAGTACCCCCATAACCAGGAATTAGCCCTAATTTAACCTCTGGAGTGCCAAACAAAGCCTTTTCTGAGGCCACCCTTATATGACATGCCATGGCTAACTCACAGCCGCCTCCCAAGGCAAAACCATTAACAGCGGCAATAACCGGCAAATGGCAGTTTTCAATAGCATTAAAAACCACGTGACCTTGCTCTGGACTGAAGGTCTCTCCTTCTTCCACCGCAACGAACTCAGAAATATCGGCACCCGCCACAAAGGCTTTTTCTCCGTCGCCAGTTATTATTACTCCCGAAACATCAAGGCTTCTTAACTCCTCATTAAAGAAATCTAAAAGCTCTTTCATTAATGTCTGGTTTAAGGCGTTTAACGCCTTTGGTCTTGATAAAACCAAAATAGCTACCCCGTCTTCAATGCTAACACTTATCGTTTCAAATTTTCTCATTATTTCTATCTCTTTATATTTCAATTTTCAAAAACCGGTTTGCGTTTTTCCATAAAAGCCGTAAAGGCTTCAGTCAAGTCGTTTGACAATAACATTGAAGCATTCCAAGCTGTCATATAGTTTAAAGATTCCGCAACACTATGATCCCTTTTGTACAACAGCATTTCTTTGGTACCTCTAACGCTTAAGGGCGATTTAAGAGCTATTATTCGGGCAATATTATCTACGTATTCTATCATGAGCTCCTTTGATGTAAAACTTTGATTGACCAGTCCTATCTCCGCTGCTTCTTTCCCACTTACCTCTCTACCTGTGTATGCCAGTTCGGCGGCTATTCCGGGATGGATGATATTTGGCAATCGCTGCAATGTGCCTATATCAGCCACAAGACCTAAATCAATTTCTTTTATAGAGAAATAGGCATCATCTGTACAGTATCTCATATCACAAGCCGTAGCAATATCCAAACCACCACCTATACATGCTTTATGAACGGCCGCGAGAACCGGCTTTCGGCATTTTTCTATTGATGTTATGGTTTGTTGCAATTTAAAGATAAAACCTCTTAGAGCTTCTCTTTTCCTACCTTCACAGGGGATGGAAGCAAACCGCTGAATGTCCATCAGCGTTTCCAAATCAATACCTGCACAAAAGTTTTGTCCTTCACCAGACAAAACAATAACTCTAACTTCTGGAGTGCTGTCCATTTCCTCAAAAACCGCTTGCATTTCCTCCCAAGCTGGTAAGTGAAGAGAATTTGCCTTTTGAGGTCGGTTAAACCTAACATGAGCCACATGAGCGTCAATGTCAATTTTAAAATGTTCGTAATTCATGTTGATGATTTTAGGATTTAAACCCGCTTTATGCATTATAAAATCTCCCGATTTTATCGGTACCGTAGCTAAATTACTTCAAATCAGTTCGTAAACACACTTAAATTCAATCACCAGAACGGTGCTATGCTAATCTCGTTTAAATGCCTGATTTATTCCACTTTAATACTTATTACGATTCTCCAACGCATAAACCGGATTAAACAAATATATCCTTTCTGCACACGTCCTCAAAATACATTCTACATTCACATTTTTCAAATGTGCAAACCTCATAAATTGGTTTTTAAAAATAAATTGAAACATCACAAAAAATAATGAATTTATAACTTATTGTATCTCAGAGAGATGCATTTAAAAACAATCAATGGGCAAAAATAAATGTAAAAAAATACCATCTTTTTTTAGTCAGGGCTTGCACACGTCCTTAAAAGCGTATACTTTTGCATCTCAATTCGGAAACGAAGTCAGAATTCCTTCTTAGCTCAGCTGGTTAGAGCATCTGACTGTTAATCAGAGGGTCCTTGGTTCGAGCCCAAGAGAAGGAGCAAAAAGCAGCAGAAATGCTGCTTTTTTTTGTGCCCTTTTGGGTCATTTCAGCTATAAAATTGGTGGACTTTCATTACCCTCCCTTACGGATAAACCTCCACCTATATCACTACGCCCGTTTGAGGGCTTTAAAGGAGGCTCTTTTACACTAAAAACACAATACTGTATTGTGTACATACAGCAACAAAACATACGGCTAAGGAATCCCAAGAGAGTCCATCTCCCTTTTTAAGCCGCTTTATGCATTTGGCAATCTCCCAATAGTTATCGGTACCGTAGCTAAATTGCTCCAAAACAGTTCGTAAACCCATTTAAACTCAATCACTAGAACCCTTCGACAAAAAGCTCAGGGCAAACTGCCATGCTAATCTCGTTTAAAAGTCTGATTTATTCCTCTTTAAAACTCAATACGATTCTCCAATACATAAACCGGGTTTAAAGGATATCATAAGAAACCCATAGGATTACTACATTGGGCTTATTAAATGGTATTATTTCATGGCATAAGGTGCATGAGGAACCATCATAAAGACTTGGTTGGTATATTTTTATGGTTTATCAGGTGTAAACCAATGAAGAACCCGAGATAGGTTCTTTTACGAACAACAGCAAAAAGCGAGGAGATGCTTTTTGTTCGGCTTTTTCTATGTGTAGAAATTTCTTAGATGGTCTTAAAAGGAAAAAACCCCGGTAAAACCAGGGCCTTTCTCAACTTTATAGCCATGAAAACTAAATCTTAATAACCCTTTTAAGCCAGTTCTAACTTTAGGTCGTTTAATTTCTTTCTTATGGAAGTGTCTATCTGTGTATCTCCCACTTTTAGAACATATCCTCCTATTAATTCTTTATCTATTTTTTCTTCCAATTTAATAATCTTACCACTGGCATCTTTAACTATTTTAATAAACTCATCTTTTTGAGTTTCAGTTAAAGGCTCCACAGATGTAACGATTACTTTCTCAATATTATTAAGCTTAGCATACAACTTTTGATACTCTTCCGAAATGGGATATATTAATGATTCCCTGTTCTTCCTTGTTAAGACGTCAAAAATTGAATAAGTCACAGGATTAACGCGACTTTCGAAAATATCTTTTAAAATTGACTTTTTCTTATCGTGTCTTACTATTGGATTGGCCATTACAGCTTGAAACTCTTTATTCTGGTCACAGACCTCTGCAAAAAATTTCATGTCGTTATTGACATCCTCAACTACATTCTGCTCAATGGCAAAGTCAATTAAAGCCTTTGCGTACCTATAAGCTACTACCGCGTTTGACATATTACTAATTTGTCCTGCCCGATTTAAAAGTAGTTACGTAAATTTAACTATCTCGGATCGAAACATCGTTAATCTTTGTTTATTATTATTCGAAGAACTTATTGAACGAGGGCACTTTTTAATTTAAGTTGGCCTCACCAATCAAATTCGTTACTAATTCGGAATGAGCCCCTTTAGAAGACAACTCTTTCTTCATTATTTTTTCTGCTATAGAGATAGACAATGTAGCAACTTCTTTTCTTAAGTCCGCTATCATGGCAGCTCTATCTTGAGCAAGTGTATCTCTTGAATCAGAAAGAATCTTATTCGCTTCAGCAGAAGCTGTTCCTTTGGCATCAGAAATCATTCTAGCCGTAGTTTCTTTAGCTTCTTTAATCATCTTGTCTCTTTCAGTTCTTGCTTCAGCTAACAATTTCTCATTGTCAGATTTAAGCTTTGCCATTTCAGCTCTTGTTTCTTCAGCCATTTTTAAAGCAGAGCTGATCTCTTCTTCTCTTTCGCTCAAAGCTGAAAGGATACCCTTCCAAGCAAACTTTTTCAAAACGAAAAACAAGGTTAAGAAGATAACCAATTGCCAAGCAATAAGACCTATACCAGGAGTTAATAATTCCATATTATTATTAAAAATTAATCTTTAAAATAAAGTTTTGCTCTGACACCTAATGTGAACAGAGCAAAACGATGTGTTAATTATCCAAGGATGGCCAAAAGACCAACAACCACACCAAATAAGGCTACCGCCTCAATAAGTGCAGCGATGATAATCATCATTGACTGGATTTTACCTGCAGCTTCTGGTTGACGAGCAACGCCCTCCATAGCAGATCCACCAATTTTACCAATACCGATACCAGCACCGATTGCAGCAAGACCAGCACCAATTGCACCACCCATTGCAGCTAAGCCAGCTCCTGATTCAGTAGCAGCTTGTAAAAGAATGTTTAACAAAGACATTTGTAAAACGATTTATAGTTAATAAAAAAATAAACACAACCTAAGGTCAATTAATGATCATGGTGCTCTTCAATAGCACTACCGATATACATTGACGACAACAAAGTAAAGATATACGCCTGAATAAACGCTACAAGAATTTCAATTAAAGACATGAATGTACCAATGGCCCAAACGCCTCCACCTACAGCATAATTCTTAAACATGAATATTAGTCCTATAAAACTCAACAGAATAATGTGACCACCTGTCATGTTTGCAAAAAGTCGAATGGTTAAAGAGGCTGGCTTCATGATAACTCCAATAATCTCAATTAACCAAAACAATGGTTTTAACCAACCCGGAACACCTGGAGGAGCTACTATGTGCATCCAGTAATTCTTATTTGCTTTGAAATGAACAATCACAAAAGTAATAAGAGCTAAAGTCAATGTTACTGCAATGTTTCCAGTAAGATTAGCAGCACCTGGTGTAAGACCTATTAGATTATTCACCAATATAAAGAAAAACAAAGTAAGCATATACGGTAAATAAGCTTCGTACTTCGGGCCAATACTTGGCTTCACTACTTCATCTTTAATGGTCATTATGACAGGTTCAAAGAAAGACTGAATTCCGCTAGGAGCCTTTCCTCTATTCTTCTTATATCCTCTACCTACAGCCGTGAATACTAATAATAAAATGATAGCACTTAAAAGTAAAGAGGCTACATTTTTAGTAATAGAGAAATCCCAAACTGTGGCGTGATGATCGTCTGCTAAAGCTATTTTTTCATGATGATTTACATAAGGGCCGTAAACACCATTATTCTCGTCAAACCTAGCAGAAGAGAAAACATCTAAGCCATACTGGCTTGTATAAAGAATGACAGGTAGTGGTAATTTAAACCCATGGGCAAACTCCCAACCGTGCTCATCTAATATATGGTGCATAATCATACCACCCATATCAAAGGTCTCTTCAGCATGTTCTTCATGCCTTTCCACATAATCTTCATGTTCCGGATTAGCTGACACGGTCTCGTGCTGAGCAAATAAATAACCGAACGAAAAAACTGATAATGAAACAGTTAATAGTAACTTTTTAAACATTGTTTAGGTCTTCTGTATGTTGACTTATTGTAGTCTCTACTAAAATCGCTGCAATTTACGACTTAAACCGAAAATTTCAAACAAGGTGAAAAATAAATATAGTACAAAAAAATTAACAATGAACATCATTCTGTTTTCTACACCCAAATATAGATTCACAGCCACAAATATGATACTCGCTAAAAACTTAATAATTACTGTTGCAAGATAAAACTCTATGAATTTATCTCTTTTATCGCCCATAACCTGACCTATCACCACATGTAAGAGATAAGAAATAGCCGAGAAAAAAACCAACATTATATATTTCTTAGCATGTAAAAAAGGCAATGGCCCAAAATGATCAGCTAGGAAAAATACAATTAATAAAAATACGATCAACAGAAATGTCTTCTGCATGAAATCTAAATTTAGTTATTCTTAATTTTTTCCAAAAGTAAGAAATATACGAATGAACAAAATGCAACACGAAACTATATCATTACCTAATGGCGACCGTCAAAGAAACTTTGAAATTTTAATTTGGTAATATTTCAAGGTAAGTCGTTAGTGTTATCCACAGTTTAAAACACCTCGATTGCATTTAAACAAGATCAATTAAGTCTAAGATGATTTCCGTAAAATAAAATGCTTTTTTCTCCCCCCTTTACTGATTACATTTCATTAAGTTTGTATCCTTTTCTAATCCAAAAGGCAAAATAATTCATAAATCGTCTAGAAAAATTTGACCCCAATAAGTACAGTGAATGAGGCAGGAATAGTTTGGGAGAATTGCTTAAAGGTAATTCGTCAACACACATCAGATCAAAGCTTTAAAACTTGGTTTGAGCCCGTGATGCCTTATAAGTTAAATGGCAAAAAACTAATAATTCAGGTTCCAAGCCAATTTTTCTACGAATGGTTAGAAGATAATTATGTGGAGCTTTTAAGAAAAGCTTTAGACTATTCTATTGGTCCAGATGGCCAGTTAGAATACTCCATTGTAGTAGATAGAGGAGACAAAGCCAATAATAAGCCTCCCCAATCTGTTGGAACCACAACTAATACCACAAATACCAATAACAACAATAGTAAAAGGGATTATTATGCTCCTAGGCACGAGCAACAACCTCCACAACAAGTTAAAAGCCCTTTTGAGCTTAGAGACCTAAACGCTCTTCAGTCTGACTCTTTTCTAAATAGAAGCTATTCTTTTGATAATTTCATTGAAGGAGATTGTAACAGACTTGCTAGAGCGGCCAGCTATGCCGTGGCAGAAAAGCCTAGTGTAACCTCCTTTAACCCACTTATGATCTATGGTGGTGTAGGTTTAGGAAAAACACACTTGGTTCAAGCCATTGGAAATTATATTAAGAACAATAGTCTCAGTGAAAAATTTGTCTTGTACGTTTCTTCTGAAAAATTTACAAGTCAATTCATAAATGCCATTAGAAACAACAGCCTACAGGACTTCATGTCATTCTACATGCAGGTAGATGTTTTAATTATTGATGATGTTCAGTTCTTATCTGGAAAGGAAAAAACACAAGAAACCTTCTTTCATATTTTCAATCACCTGCACCAATCAGGCAAGCAGATCGTAATGACCTCCGACAGGCCACCTAGAGACTTAGAAGGAATGGAGGACAGACTACTTTCTAGATTTAAGTGGGGGCTTACTGCAGATTTGCAAAGTCCTGATTTAGAAACGAGGATAGCTATCATCCAAAAGAAACTTCAGCAAGAAGGAGTCAATATTGATTTTGAAGTTATAGAGTATTTGGCTCATAGTATTGATTCCAACGTGCGTGAACTAGAAGGTGTCATGATATCGCTTATCGCTCAGGCTTCTTTGACGCAGAAAACCATAGATTTAGCTTTAGCCAAACGAACTTTAAATCATATCGTAACCGAATCTGAAAAAGATGTCAATATCGATTCCATTATAGGGGTTGTAACGGAACACTTTCAGGTTAGAATAGCGGATTTGAAGAGTAAAAGTAGACTAAGAAGCATTGTAATTCCACGTCAAGTGGCTATGTACTTGGCAAAAGAATTAACAAACCTTTCTTTAAAATCTATTGGTTATCATTTTGGTGGACGAGATCACAGTACGGTTATTCATGCGATCCAAACAGTCAACGACTTAATGGATACCGATAAGGATATGAAAAGCCAAGTAGATAAATTAACTAAAAAATTCAAGAAGTAAGAGCAGCTGAAATCAGTTTCTTATGTATTTCTAGCACTTGAGGAATCAATAGTTGGCTTTCGTTTTCTATAACAAAGTCGGCCATTGATTTAAATACTTCTGCATCTTTTTGGTTACCCATGATCTCTAAAATTTCCGCTCTAGATCTATGGCTATCTCTTTTCAGTATTCTTTGGATACGTACTTCCACGTCCGCATGTACATAAATGATATCATCTAAGCCTTGACCTTTTTCCATAATGGCAGCTTCTTTAAGGACGTAAGCCTCCTTATGGTGATTTGCCATCCAAAGCTCCGAATGCAATCTTACGGCTGGATGTACTATTCCATTTAAGGCGTTTAGTAATTCGTGATTATTAAAAACCTTTTCCTTTACATAAGAAATATTATAAAGTCCATTTTTATAAGCATCGTTTCCTAACAAATAAGTAATGGCCGTTTTAATATCCTCCTCCGAATTAATTAGATGCTTGGCTTCCAAATCTGCATAATAAACCGGAACTCCTAAAATTTCAAAAATCCGACAAACGGTGCTTTTGCCAGAGCCTATTCCCCCAGTGATTCCAACTTTAAGCATCTTTCAGTTCTGAATAAACTTTGATTTTTTTTATAAAATAACGCCATACGATGGAGTGCTCATAAAGCCCCCTTTCAGATTTCGGTTTTCCTTTAGCATTTTTTACAATATAGGGTATCATTCCATAAAAACTGAAATGAGCCTTTAGAATAGCAAAAAAAATCTTTGGACTCCCCTCAAGTAAAAACTTAATACCCGATACCCCATCCAAAATTAATCTCATAAAAATTACTGGCAGAGCTCTTGGTAAAGGCAAATTCTTAAGGAGCATAGCCAAGCTATTTCTATAATTCAGAAAGGTTTTTTGTGGGTTAGCTTTATGGAGTGTTCCACCTCCTAAATGATACACCGTGCTATTGGGTACAAAACCTATTTTAAATCCTGCATTCTTTATTCGCCAACACAAGTCAATTTCTTCCATATGTGCGAAAAAGCGAGGGTCAAAACCACCTAATTCATGAAAAACATTGGCTTCTATGGCTAAACAAGCACCTGTTGCCCAGAAAATATCTATTTGCTGATTATACTGCCCTTCGTCCTTTTCACAGGTGTCAAATATCCTTCCTCTACAAAAAGGGTAGCCCCATTTATCTAAAAAACCTCCCGCAGCACCCGCATACTCAAAAAGTTCTGGATGGGTATATGAACGTATTTTTGGTTGACAAGCCACCATATTTTCTTCATTTTCCAATAGGGAAACCAAAGGGTTCAACCAGTTTTCAGAAACCTCAACGTCAGAATTAAGAAGAATGTAATATTTAGCAGAAATTTCCTTTAGTGCTTTATTATAACCTCCCGCAAAACCAGTGTTTGTTTCAAAAGACAAAAGTTTAACCTGAGGAAATTTTTCCTTTAAAAAAGAAATGGAACCATCGCTGCTTCCATTATCTGCCACCCAAATCTCTGCGTCCCTTGTATATTTTATAACAGAAGGTAAGAAGGTATTGAGATACTTTTTGCCATTAAAGTTTAATATTACTACTGCGGTACTCAATAGATTTATTTGTTAAACATAGAGCCCAAATCCATTCCGGGTATATTAGGCATCATTCCAGAAGTAGCATTTTGAAGTTCTGCTTTAGATTTTACTTCTACGTTTTCTAAAGCTTTATTGGCCGCAGCCACTATCAAATCTTGTAAGATTTCTATTTCGTCCTTGTTAAGGAGTTCTGGCTCTATCACTACACTTTGTAGTTCCTTTTTGCCATTAACAGTAACCTTAACCATCCCAGCCCCAGATTCTCCCTCAGCAGTGATGTCGCCTAGCTTACTTTGAGCCTCTTCCATTTTTGACTGAAGCTCTTTCACCTTTCCCATCATACCCGCCATATCAAACATTCCCATATCTTTTTCCTATTAAATGAATTGTAAATTTAATAAGATACAAATGATATTAAAATGATTATTTAAGAATGGTAATTATACCACTCCTGTCAAACGCTTCTCCAGCCAGACTAATTCCGCTAATTCTGTAGCTATAATTTCCACCAGGTACTGGTACGTTAGATTTAGGACTATTGCCGTTCCAGCCATTGCTATCTAAATCATCATTATAAAGAATAGAACCCCATCTATCGAATATGGTTATCGTTCCGCTTTTAACAAACTTGGAATGAATAACAAACCTTTCGTTACTTCCATCTCCATTAGGACTAAAGGCCGAAGGGATGAAAATATCTGCTGGAATAGGCATTTCAACCGTATTACTATAAGAAGGGATTGAGAAGTTTGTAAAACCTGGGATATCAACGAATTGCTGAGCTAAAATTCTAAATTTAATAGTTGGGTTTTTAGCATTTGCTATTAACAAACCAACTCCCTTAGTGAGATCATAAGTTCTAAACTGAGGCAAAAATGCTCCAATATCTTCATTATAACTTTCCACGGTATATTCTGCAGGCGTAGAAGTAATGATGGTATTAGGGAAAGAGAAATTGGTCCAATTCAAGGTATTACCTTTATAAGAAAGAAAAACTGTACAAAATTCAGGAGATAAATCTGATTGAATTCCACAAGCATCCTCCACTTGGTATTTATAACAATACTCTCCTGAACTAGCCTGAACAGATATGTCCTTAAAGCTATTTGATGGGGATTTACCGATATCTACGAAGTCTTTGTCTGTAGAACTCTTATGTAAAAATCTATATTCGTTTGCATCTGAGTTATCTAGTAAAACCAATTGAACTATAGAATCGTCATTACCTAAGTAACCAGCCTGAATCAAACCATTTGGAATAATTTTAGTAGATGCATCCATTGGATTAATATCCAATTTTTTAGACGCAATGGTTACAAACTCTGTATTCCCATCAATTATCACCGCATATCTGGCCGTTATTTGATAATTATAAACTTCATTACATTCCAAGTCTATATCTTCAAATCTATCATCAAGATTAGAAAATAGTGGTAGCGAATTCAAACAATTATCACAGCCTACCACATCTTTTAGTAATTCCAATTGCTGCGGAACTCCAGAAGGATTTGTAGGCAACTTCCAAGAAATAGTAGCATCCGAAGAGCTAGACTGCGTCGCAGAAATAGCAATGTCGCATACTATATTTGAAGTTACATCATTACCGCAAGGATCTATAGTTTTAACCCTATAACAGTATTTTTTACTGGGTGATAAACCCGTAATGGTGAAGTTACCAGCGGTTGCGACTCCTTTATCTATCCAAGTATAAGTGCCGCCTAAATCTTCTGCAATTTGAACTGTGAAAGGGTCCGTAATGTTAAAGTTTTTAAATGATATTACCGCACCATCTCCTGTAGAACTCAAACTATTAATAATGGGTTTTATGTTTTCATTGGCAGACTTAGCTACTGGATTGGTAGCACAAAGTTCATAACCATTTCGAAAATAAGAACCTGTCACCGTCACCTTAGCTAAGGTTCCTGTGTAACTATGTGTATTGGAATAAGGAAGCGGCGTAACACCTACATCTACTAACTCTACTGAACCATCACCCCACTCTATTTTATACTTGTTATGTTGATTGGCATTGTCTTTATCTATATTTATAGTAACCGAAGTGCCATCACAAGTAAAAATACTTGCCACCGGAGGATCTACCCGAATCACCTCAGCAGTTCTAGGTCCACAGCTTAAATATTTCTCTCCATTTACTTCGGCTATTTGTAGAATCCAATGAGCACCTGGAGTCAATACCTTTGTATAATTAAAAGCTCCACCTGTAAAACCTGCATAATCTCCCTGAAAACCGGGTGCTGTTATATCAATTTTATCGCTATAATCATAAACATACTGCACAGATGAAGGAAAGCCCGGAAGTGACCCATCTACTAAAAATTTAACCGCATAGTCCCTGTTAGGGTCGGCGGGCGTAGAACATCTACTGCTGGACATATTAAAAGTACCACCCATTTTAAAACCAGGAGGAGCCGTAGTACAGGCTGCTGGTTTTGGGGGTATCGTTTGGGAGTAAGCATTATTTACAAAAGCAAAACTCACGATGGCTATAAAACTCATCGTTAATGTATTCTTCAATTGCATCTTCATTATTCTCATTAATCGCATCAGCTAATCAGTGATAGGTAAAAAACAATAATCATGCCCAAAGTGAGTACTCCTTTTTATAATAGGTCGAGACACAAAAGAAGACTGGTTAATTTAGCATTAAATTACGCATTATCAAAGAATTACAATTAACAGTTGACCCAAAAACTGGCTTTAACAAGAGGGTAACTTCAATTTTCTCTAACTAATTTTAAAGTTTTATTGTTGTAATGAGGTTAGAGGAAAGTCCCTTTAAAAAAGTAACATATCTTTGTGTATTAATATTTATTAGAAGAAGCTTCATGACGCAGATAAAACTAGATAGTATAGAAGATGCCATTCAGGACATAGCCTTGGGCAAAATAGTGGTAGTGGTAGATGACGAAGACAGAGAGAATGAGGGAGACTTTATTTGTGCTGCCGAAAAAATCACCCCTGAGATGGTCAATTTCATGGTTAAAGAAGGAAGAGGCCTCATGTGTGCCCCCCTTACACTTGAAAGATGTGAAGAACTAGGCCTAGAAATGATGGTAGGAAAAAACACTGCATCTCACGAAACACCATTTACCGTTTCTGTTGATTTATTAGGGCATGGCTGTACTACAGGTATTTCCGCATCTGATAGGTCGAAAACAATTTTTGCTTTAGCAGATGAAAAAACAAAACCTTCTGAACTCGGCAGACCAGGTCATATATTTCCTTTAAGAGCCGCCGAAGGTGGCGTATTAAGAAGAGCTGGACATACAGAAGCAGCCATTGACTTGGCCGTTTTAGCAGGATTAAAACCCGCCGGTGTTTTGATAGAAATCCTTAATGAGGACGGAACCATGTCTAGACTTCCTGATTTAAGAAAGCTAGCAGATAAGTTTAACCTTAAATTGGTTTCAATTAAAGACTTGATACAATATAGATTAAGTAAAGAAACTTTAATTAAAAGAGAAATAGGCGTTCAGCTCCCTACCGAATGGGGTAACTTTGATTTAATTGCTTTCAGACAAATAGACAATAATCAACTTCACTTAGCACTAAAAAAAGGAAGCTGGGAAGAAGGAGATCCCGTGATGGTAAGAGTTCATTCTTCGTGTGTTACCGGAGATATATTTGGGTCGTGTAGGTGCGACTGCGGAAGTCAGCTTCATGAGGCCATGGCAATGGTAGAAAAAGAAGGTAAAGGGCTTGTGCTATATATGAATCAAGAAGGTCGAGGAATAGGCCTACTAAACAAGCTTAAAGCCTATAAACTCCAAGAGCAGGGTAGAGATACCGTGGAAGCCAATGTGGAACTTGGGTTTCTGCCTGACCAAAGAGATTATGGCGTAGGTGCACAAATATTGAGAGATTTAAATATTTCTAAAATCAGGTTAATCTCAAACAATCCAAAAAAGAGAGCTGGATTAATGGGTTATGGTTTAGAAATAGTGGATTCTATTCCGATAGAAATAACGCCAAATCAACATAATGAACTATATCTCCAAACCAAGAGAGATAAAATGGGACATGAAATTTTAGATAAATAATAAGATGAAGGTGAATATCAAAAAGATCCTTTTGAAATCCATAATTTATTTTTTTTCTATCAGTATAGGCTTGGTCGTGATCTTCAAGTTTGTACCTGTACCTGTCACATTCACGATGATAGATCAATGGGTTAGAGGAGGAAAACTTCACTATGACTGGGAACCTTGGGAGAATATATCTCCTGAACTGCCGATTGCGGTAGTTGCCGCCGAAGATCAGCTTTTTGCCGAACATAATGGGTTTGATTTTAAATCCATTAAAAAAGCCATGCAGTCGAACCAAAAAAGCCAGAAACTGAGGGGTGGCAGTACTATTTCTCAGCAAACGGCCAAAAACGTTTTTCTATGGCAAGGAAGAAGCTGGATTAGAAAAGGACTTGAAACCTACTTCACCTTTCTTATTGAGTTAATTTGGGGCAAAAAGCGGATTTTAGAGGTTTATGTCAATGTCTGTGAAATGGGACCCCAAACTTTTGGAGCACAAGCAGCTGCCAGAAAATATTGGAATATACCAGCGGCCAAATTAAGCAGAAACAAAGCCGCTAGATTAGCTGCTATATTACCAAGTCCTAGAAAATGGAAAGTGGTAAATGCAGGCTCTTATGTATCGAGAAGAACAAATCATATCGAAAGGCAAATTCGCCAACTGGGTGGACCTGCCTATTTAAATGCAATAACCCTATAGTATGTTTATTTTTGACGCCCATCTAGATTTATCCATGAACGCCATGGAATGGAACAGAGATTTACGATTGCCGCTTACCGAGCTTAAAGCCAGAGAGTATGGCATGACGGATAAGCCAGATCGTGGTAAAGCAACGGTTTCTTTTCCAGAAATGCATCATGGAGAAATAGGCCTCTGTGTAGGTACATTGATCGCCAGATATGTAAAGCCTGACTCTCAAATACCAGGCTGGTATAGTCAAGAGCAAGCATGGTCTCAGGTACAAGGGCAGCTGGCGTGGTATAAAACCATGGAAAAAACGGGTCATCTGAAACCCATTTTGAACCAAAAAGACCTTATTGAACATATTCTACATTGGAAACAAGGCAAATCACCTATTGGTTACGTTCTTTCTTTAGAAGGAGCTGATTCTATTATTGATATAGAACATTTAGAAAAACTTCATTCACAAGGTTTGAGGGCCATTGGTCTTTCACATTACGGCCCAGGTGTGCATGCGTTTGGAACCGATTCGGAAGGAGACCTTCCTCAAAAAGGGAAAGATCTTCTAAAGAAAATAGAAGAACTAGGAATTATCTTGGATGTAACTCATCTATCCGATAAGTGCTTCTATCAAGCTTTAGATATTTTTAATGGTCCAGTATGGGCGAGTCATCATTTATGCAGAAGCTTAAGCCCACATAACCGTCAGTTAAGTGACGAGATGATTGGTCTGCTTTTAGAAAGAGATGCCGTTATCGGTATGGCTTTGGACGCTTGGATGGTGGTACCGGGATGGATTCGTGGCCAAAGTACCCCCGAAAGCATGGGTGTCAACATTGATAGTATTATTAACCATGTGCATCACATTGCAGAATTGGCTGGAGGCACTAAAAACATCATGATAGGCTCTGACCTAGATGGTGCTTTTGGAACAGAACAAACACCCATAGAAATTCAAAGCATCGCCAATCTTCAGGATTTTATTCCAGCTTTAACAAAAAGAGGTTTTACCGAAAGTGATATTGAAGGTATTATGTGGCAAAATGGTGTCCAATTTTTAAAAAAGAACTTGAAATAAAAAGAGCGAAGTGTTTTAAAACACTTCGCTCTTTTCAAACATCAAATTCGCAGAAACTATTTCTTATTTGCCCTTTCTTTTACCGTTTCGTAAATCATCACTTGGTTAGATGCAATCTTAGAGAAACCTCTCACGTCGTCTCCAGACCATGCATTATTCATTTCGCCATAGCTGCCAAATACGTCAGACATTAAATCGTAATCCGATTTAATTCCTAGTAACTCAAATCTATAAGGAGCGAGCTTAACACGAACATCACCCGTTACATGAGCTTGCGTGGACTCAAAAAACGCTTCCATATCTCTCATGACTGGGTCGTTAAACTGGCCTTCATGCAATTGCATACCGTACCATTCTGCCAAGTTTTGTTTCCAATACTGTTGCCATTTGGTCAATACATGCTTCTCTAAAAGGTGGTGAGCTTTTATGGTGATTAATGGAGCTGCCGCTTCAAAACCTACTCTACCTTTAATTCCGATAATGGTATCTCCCACGTGGGTATCTCTTCCTATTCCGTAAGGCGTTGCCAGTAGATGCAATTTTCTAATCGCGTCTACTGGATTTTCAAAAGTCTCTCCATCCACACCTTTCAGTTCCCCTTTAACAAAGCTTATCTTAATCTCTTTCTCTCCAGACTCCGTTCTTGGATTTGGGAAGGCACTTTCTGGTAAATTATCGTAAGAGTTTAAGGTTTCTTTCCCTCCTACTGAAGTACCCCAAAGACCTTGATTGATAGAATAAGTAGACTTGTGCCACTCTCTCACTACGCCCTTAGACTTTAAGAAATCTATTTCCGCTTCACGCGAAAGTTTCATATCTCTGATTGGCGTGATAATTTCCGCATTAGGAACAATAGTCCTGAATGCCATATCAAACCTTACTTGGTCGTTTCCTGCACCTGTGCTACCATGAGCTATGGCAGTGGCATTAATACTTCTAGCATACTCTGCTACCGCCACCGCTTGAAAAATACGCTCTGCACTTACAGAAAGCGGATATGTATTGTTTTTAAGTACGTTTCCAAAAACCAAATACTTGATACAGTCTTGATAGTATTTATCTGCTACGCGTGAAGTATGATGGCTTTTTACGCCCAATTCATACGCTTTCTTTTCAATATCGGCAATCTCCTCGTCCGAAAAGCCACCGGTGTCAACCAGCACGGAATGCACCTCCATACCTTTTTCTTCACCTAAGTATTTTACACAAAACGAGGTATCTAATCCTCCGCTATAAGCCAGTACTACTTTTTTCATTGATCTTTATTTTCCTTAAACGTGCCGCAAAAATAGGGATAAATCCCAGTTTTAGTTTAGAATAAATGCCTCAAAACTTTCTTATGACTTTATTTTGGGACTGTAAAATACATTACGAAAGCGATAAACCCGAAAACTAAATTGGGCAACCAAACCGCTAAAATGGGTGCCATGTTTCCAGATTCTGCTATACCTTTTGACATGATATAAAATAAAATGTAAACAAATGCAAGAACAAAACCGATGGCTATCTGGAAGCCCACACCCCCTCTCCGTTTTCTGGCGGAAACGATTAAACCCATCAGAGATAATATAATAACCGCAAAAGGCGTAGCAAAACGCTGGTAAAGTTCTATTTGAAAAGGTTCTATGCCCTCCGAACCACGACTTTCTAATAAGGCTATTTGAGCTTTTAAGTCATGAATGGTGAAGGTTTCGTGAATGCTGTGATTGCTCTCGAAGTCTTTTGGATACATGCTTATGGTGGAGTCTGTAAACTGTCTTTCCACCAAAATTTTGTCTTTCATGATTCCCAATTCTCTAATTTTGTAATCATAAATTCGCCACTTCTCTAGGGTGTCCACCCACATGGCTCTTCTAGCAGACAGTTTTTCTATCAATTCATCATCTTCAAACTTTTCAATGGTAAAATCGAAGGCTGTTTTTGATTGGTTATTATAACTAGAAAAATAAACGTAGGTCTCTGGAGCCACGGTCATGTGAAAATCTCTGTCAGAGAAAAAAAAGCGTTCTTTGATAAATTGATTTTCAAAATCTATTCGCTTAGCATTGGCTTTAGGTAAAACCCAACCCATCATTAAAAAAGAAAAAATACCTACAATGAGAGCACCTATTCCATAGGGAATCATTAACCTTCTAAAACTAACACCACTGGTAAGAATAGCTACAATTTCGGTATGGGCAGCTAGTTTGGCCGTAAAAAACACCGTGGAAATGAAAATCATTAAAGGGCTAATATAGTTTGCCCAATACGGTGCTAAGTTTAAATAATAGACCAATAATATGTCCTTAGAAGTGGCACCGCTCTGCACAAAATCATCATTATGATCTGCATAATCTATCACCAAAACGATCAATACAATGATTAGCACAGAAAACATATAGGTGCTTAAGAACTTCTTAATCAGATATTTATCTATTATATTCAATAATTTACGACTTAATTATGACTTGAATATTATTTGAAACCTCAGCACTAATTCTGATTACTCTGTCTCCTTCCACATTTAACTCTAACGATTTATCAAAATCACTTTTTTCAATGACTTGAATTTTTAAGCCCAACTTCAAGCCCAACTTATCAAGGTGCTGTAAAAAATGAGCAGAGTCTTCAGAAACTCCCATTATTACTAGATTTTCATAGCTATCTACCTCAGACAACTTCATACTTTGAGATTGAGGCAAGTTACCTTCTTCATCCGGAATGGGGTCGCCGTGAGGGTCAAACTTTGGATTGCCTAAAAAGTTATCGAGTCTGTCTGTTAGTTCTTTTGACTTTATATGTTCCAGCTGTTCAGCCAAATCGTGGATTTCATCCCATTTAAAACCCAACTTTTCTACTAAAAACACCTCCCAAAGCCTGTGCTTCCTGATAATTCTAAGGGCTATTTGCTTCCCAGAATCTGTAAGATTTACCCCTTGGTATTTCTTGTAATTTATATATTGCTTTTCTGAAAGCTTTTTAAGCATATCCGTAACGGACGCAGCTCTAGTTTGTGTTGCCTCTGCGAGTTCATTAGTACTAACATCTTCACCATTTTTCTCCACAGATAAATGGTAAATAGCCTTCAAATAATTTTCTTCGGTAAACGAAGCCATAATCTACTTTAAAATTCTGAGCACAAAACTAATCCAAATATGAGTGATAGAAAATGGATTGACCTTAATTCGCATAATTAAACCTATACACAAAACGTTTTAAGTTATTAAACATTCAAACTTATGAAAAAGTATTTCGGTCTATTTATACTTATAACGGCATGTACCACCACTAAAAGTGTGGAACCCTATCTGGAAATTGAAATCGAGGAACAAAGCACTTACGAGTTTAATATTGCTTTAGAAAGCAGCTCTATTAAAGTGTCAAAAATAGAAGACAGCAGATGCCCAGAAGACGTAGTCTGTGTTTGGGCCGGAGAGGCCGTTGTTACTTTCGATTTCAAAATCGACCAAAAGACTTTTAGCAATCAGCAACTGTGTCTTCAATGCGACTCAAAATCAGGTATTCCTGAAGAAATTACCCTTGATAATCAAATCATAAAACTGGTTGCGGTAAGTCCTTACCCAAATGCACAGAATTCGCAAAACGATAAGGTTGCTACTTTTAAAGTGAATTAAAATGCTGGTAAAACAGTTATAAACTACCCAGAAAGGGAAAATTCACAAAAAATGCATTTAGCATTAAACCACAAGAATGAAAAAATCGGAAATTAAGTTTTTAGAAGGGCCTAAGTCCAGATGGTCGGAGTTTAAAATGGCTATTGAGGTTTTTGGAGAATTCATAAAAGGTTTCAGAAACCTTCACTTTATAGGACCGGCTGTAACGGTTTTTGGCTCAGCCAGATTTAAGGAAGACAACGAACACTATATTAAAGCGAGACAACTGGCAGGAGAAATAGCCAAAACTGGTTTTACCATTTTGACCGGAGGCGGCCCTGGTATTATGGAGGCTGCAAACCGAGGAGCAAAAGACGTAGGCGGAAAATCTGTGGGTATTAACATCATTCTTCCACACGAACAGTTCCCTAACCCTTATTTAGATAAATGGGTTGACTTGGAATACTTTTTTGTCAGGAAAACACTACTTATCAAATACTCTTACGCTTTCGTTATTTGCCCTGGCGGTTTTGGGACTTTGGACGAATTCTTTGAGGCCATGACCTTAATTCAGACCGGTAAAATAAAGCAGTTTCCTATCGTCATATTTGGGAAAGACTTTCATCAGCATATAGAAATGCATGTGCAAAAAATGATTGAAGAAAAAACAATTTCTGCAGACGATAGAGACCTGTTTTTAATCACCGACGATGTCGCTGAGGCCGTAGAACATATTAAAAAATATACAATTATTCCTTTTGCTTTGAAGTATACGCCGAGTCCAATTTTCGGTGAGCATTCCTTATAGCAAAAAGGAGCATCTGTGAATTTCAGGTGCTCCTTTTTCATAAAAATCTTGATTTTAGAGGAATATATTCCTTGACTTAATCAATATACCTTTTAGTAATAGGCTCATAGCTATCTATGCGTCTATCTCTAAAATATGGCCATGTGGTACGGTAATATTCTGTTATTTCGGAGTCTATTTCCTGAACATGCACTTCCTCTTTATCATGAGAGGCTAGATAAAGCAGCCTTCCATGTGGGTTAGCTACAAAAGAACCTCCCCAGAACTGCTGTTCTGCCTCCTGCCCTACCCTATTTACTGAAACTACATGCACGCCGTTTGCTATGGCATGGCTTCTTTGAATTGTTTGCCAAGCTTCATATTGTTCTTTATTGATTACCTCACTTTTTTCGGTGGTATCCCAGCCTATTGCCGTAGGGTAAAACAAAATCTCAGCACCCATAAGCGAAGTGATTCTAGCAGCCTCTGGATACCATTGGTCCCAACAAATTAATACGCCAATTCTACCAAATTTGGTGTCCCAAACTTTATAACCTAAATCGCCCGGAGTGAAATAGTATTTCTCATAATATCCCGGGTCATCAGGAATATGCATTTTTCGGTATTTGCCCAGATAAGCTCCATCTGCATCTATAACTGCTGTGGTATTATGATAAAGGCCTTTGGCTCTTTTTTCAAAAAGCGAAGCTATGATTACAATATTTAGTTCCTTAGCTAAGTCCTGGAAACGCTCCGTTGTAGGCCCCGGTATCGCTTCCGCCATATTGAAATTCTCAGGCCTTTCTACATCGCAAAAATACAGTGAGGTAAAAAGCTCTTGAAGACAAACAATATTAGCACCTTTTACAGCGGCTTCTCTTGTTTTCTCTATTGCTTTTTGAATATTTGTTTCCACATCAGAAACACAACTCATCTGCACCAATCCTACATTTACCTTCATTTCTGCTTTTTATAAAAGATTTAAACAAAAGACGTAAGACTTCTTTGAAAATTGAAATCATACTGAAACTTTTGTCACTAGACATAAAGAACCAAATGGAAAAGCTAAAAATTCAAATCATCAATTTTGAAAGTCCGTTTTACAAAAAGGAATTGGAGTTACGCGACGAAGTTCTTCGAAAACCGCTGGGTCTTAAGATCGAAAATGATGACTTAAGTGATGAAGTAAATCAAATTCATTTTGTTGCCATTTTAGATAATGATGTAGTGGGTGTGGTGGTTTTGAAAATAGAAAGCCACATTGGTAAACTCCGTCAAATGGCCGTGGACCCAGAAATTCAAGGAAAACAAATCGGCAAAAAACTGGTAACCGCTTTAGAAGCTTACGCCAAAGAGAATGGACTGAAAGAGATAAATCTACATGCCCGCCATTATGCTGCTGGTTTTTACGACAAACTGGGGTATTTAAAAACAAGTAAACCGCTATTTCAAGAAATGGGGATAGACCATTATGAAATGATTAAGATTATCTAAAGTAAGAAAAGCCGAATTGCATGATCTTGGCTCAAAAGGACGCCAAAAAAAATGATTCTTTGGTCGTTTTGCTAGGGGCATTCCCTTACTTCTACAACTGGCACCTATGGAGCTGACTTAAGGTTTGATTTTTAATCACAATCTTCCAAAGTATAGTTTGTGGTATTAGTGAAACTAGAACCTCCGCTAACTGTTACCAAATAGCTTTCTAGATAACCATTTGAGTTTACCTTAGATTCAGAAACCACTCCCGTAGTAAACAGCTCGACACCGCCATTATTATCAGGATAGTAGGTTTCTATAATGGTGCCATCACCACCCAAAACGCTTTTAAATGGGGTTTCAGAAAACAAGTCAAAAGGCATCCCAGCCGAGGTAATTAGGCTCTCTGGCGATTTCAATAAGTTGACTGGTTTCACTATTTTTCTAAGGGTTAAATCGCCATTCACAGCGAACTCTTCCGTTTTAATCAGAGAACCTTCCGAATTATATTCAAACGTCGTGTATGGGGTTCTTGTCGCTCCCTCATAATTATAGGTAAACTTTGTTAACTGACCCTTTGCGTCATATTCCAATTCATTAAAGCCATCATATCCATCACTATATAGATAATCAACTCTTGAAATCTTATTACCAGAATAGGTATAGCTCTCATCAATAATGGCCACCCCATCTCTTTTCCAGGCCGTGGCGGTAAGCTTTCCTGAGCCATCATAAATAAGATTAACGTTATAGACATATCCTGAAAGGAAATAAGTAACCGTTTTAATTCGGTCGCCGTCATACTCAAAAGCAAGCCTTTTGGTTGATGATAATGTGGCTTGGCTAATTTTACAATTATCCTTTTCAACTTCTACCTCTGTTTTACTACAGGCAATGCTCAAAAAGACGAAGGAGATAAGGAGTATTTTTTTCATGACTTATTTTTTTTAGCCAAATTATCACCTCTCTCTCCTTCTTTTGTTCAAAAAATCAACAAGCCGTTACCCAAGACAGATAACTGGTACAGGTTTCTATTTTGTGGATTGTATTAAATCTATAAAAATCAACCTATCGGCAGAAATTATACACATTCGAGTGATCAAAATCTGTGAAGCCTTTCTTTGAAAGAAACTAGTTCTAAAGATTTTTACATGATAAAAAGAAATTGAAATTACCTTGTTAGATTTACTCTATGAAGCCCAAAAATTCACACCCCTTAAAAACACTTATTATCAACGGTATTCTTGTAATATCGGTACTCTCATTAAAACTTCCTTTAGAACAAATTCTCAATAAAATCTTAGTTAACCCTATTCTTAGCAACTTAAGAACTTCGTTTTTAACTGATATTCTAATACTTGCTCTTTTTGTACTAATGATTTATGTCGTGGTCAAATCGACTACGAAACCCTCTATCTCAACTCTTGCCTTCGTATCCTCAATCAGCACTATCTATATATTTTATAGACTAAATATTAAGATTGACAATTTCTATAACTATGATAGTTACAACCTTTACTCATTTGAGAGTCTAAAATGGTTAAGGTATACTGACATAATTTGGGGAATATCATTAATCCTTTTCCCCAAATATTTTATTAAACACAAACCCAATCTTAGGAATCAAGATGAAGATTCTCTCTTCCTTCAAGACATACCAATTTCTTCAGAAGAAGACGATGAGTTAATGTTTAGAAATTATGTTGAAGAGCTATCAAAAAGAATTAATTCAACATCGTTCAAAGAAGCCTTTGCTATTGCTATCAATGCCCAATGGGGAATGGGTAAAACTTCTTTCCTCAATCTTTTAGGAAAAGAGCTTAAAAAAAGTGACTCCAATAGAATCATCAAATTCGACCCTTGGAAAAGCACAAATTCACACTCCATTTCCAAAGATTTTTTTGCTCTACTAGAAGAAGAAATTGATTCGTTTGAATTAAAAATAAAGTCTAGATTACGAGAGTATTCTGATAAATTAGAAGGTAAGGATAACGGACTTTTAGGGTATTTAAATAGAGTACTATTTTCAGAAATACTTACAAAAAAGAGCAAAACGGACATTTACAAACAGATAAAAGACTACTTCTCGACCTCCGAGAAAAAGTTTATAGTATTTATAGATGATATCGACAGATTAGATTCAGACGAAATTTTAGAAATATTAAGGCTTGTTAGAAACACAGCGAACTTCCCTAACATCAGCTACATATTGGCATACGATAGAGAATATGTAATGAAGGCTATAAAAAGTAAGTCTATTGCAAATCCAGAAACTTACTTAGAAAAAATCATCCAACTTGAAATTCCACTACCCTCCTACACTCAGAACCTATTAAGTGAATACTTTAAAGATGTCTTTATTAATAAGTTTGGAGAAACTACTCTAAAAGAAAACGGCGTTGACTCCTTATTCCTTTACCATAAATGGCTACAAAATATAAGGGACATCAACCGATTTATAAACGCTTTAGAGCTTAACTATGCAAGGCTTAAGGAAGAGGTGGATTTTACAGATTATTTTAGATTAGAGCTTCTTAGGTTTAAATATCCTACTGTTCATCGCCAACTATTTATAAGGCAATATGATTTCCTAGATTCAAAAAGCGAATACGATCAAAGATTAGTCTTTAAGTTTCAAGAACAAAAAGAATTCCAAAACGAATTGAGTTCGATTAAAACATTTAAATATTTCCTCTTAAAGAAAGCTGAATATCTTTCTTTAGGGACTTCAGAAATAAATGAAATTGTAAATTTAACAGATACCATTTTCCCTACAAATTCACCCAGGTATGAGCTAAGTGAAGATAAAATCCTTGCTAACTATCCAAACAAATTCAACCGATATTTCACCTATCAATTACAAGACAAAGAGTTGTCCAATTCAGAATTTAAACGAAACTTCCAAAAAGATTTACCTCAACTTTTTAGTTATCTGGAGCAGTCTGTGAGTAATGGTCTTGAGCTAGCTCTAGCTGAGAGATTAAGCATCCGTCCTAGTTTAGAATCAAGAGAAGACTTTGAAAAATATATCCTCGCAATGCTTCATTTTTCCAGGCAAAAATCCAACTACCGGTCTTACAATATCGGCAACCTAGTTCAATTCAATAGCTCATCTATTATAACTGAATTATTAAACTGGGAAAACAGTAAAGTGGTTAAGTATTACAATGGTTCAACAAGTCAATACAAAGAATTCTTGATTAAAACGTTGTCAAAAAGTGAATTTCCACATATTGCAGAAATGGAGCTAGTTTCCACGTTTCTAAATCAAGGAAGGGAAAAGCTTTTCATTCCTTTAGAATACGAAGAATTGATTAGTATCAACCTAAAACACTTTGAAAACTATTGTTCAGAAACGCAAAAAATGAACTCGGAAATTTGGCAGATATATAAATTCACTTGGTCAAGTGAACCAAGTGTAGAAGCAATACCAAATGATAACAAATTTATACTTTCAGAAGCTTCATCAATTTTGAGAGCATTTATTCTTGAGAAAGATTTTGAAGGTTTTCTTAAGTCCACGGTTTTCAATTCTCTTCGTTCTGAAACATATCACATTGACAAATTGGCTTTCCAAATTATTGAACCACAAGAAATTAGCCAATTACTTAGTAGGCCAAGAACAGAGTTCATGAACATATTTAAAAAGTTCTTCCAACAATATGAAAAGAATGAATTCAACCCCGTGCCGTCACCCGAGCTAGCTAACTATTTTAAACGACACCCTAAAACTTAATCCCAAACCTCTTCCCTAATTCCTCTAAGCTCTCTACCACTTTATCATTCAGTGGTAAGCCTGTTATTAAACGCTCTGCCTTAAAGTTACGCTCTTGGTCTCCAGGAATTTGGACTGTTTCCCCATCTATAGCAGGTGCTGATCGGAATCTGTTTATCCAAATATCCATGTGCTCTTTAAAATCTGATGCTGGTCTGAAACCATCAATTCGCATGGCTCCTAAAAAGTGACCTGTCCCCTTTCCTACTTGCTCAGCAGCTACTCCGTGAAAACCTGCCGTAGCAAATGGCGGCACCCAAGGCCCAAAATTTGCTCCTGAAAGTACGCCAGAAAAAATATCAACTATAGAACCCAAACCGTATCCTTTATGGCTTCCGTGTTCTCTATCGCCGCCTAAAGGCAACAAACCTCCACCCTCTTTTACGGCGTTATTATTATCCGTTGCATTGCCATCGGCATCTTGGACCCAACCCATAGGTGCAGGCTTACCTTGCCTTTGAAGAATCTCCATTTTACCGTATGCTACGGCTGTTGATGCAAAATCAGCTAAAAATGCGGGTTGCTTATTGGCCGGTATGGCCACAGAAATAGGATTGGTACCTAAAAGCTTTTCTTTTGAAAAAGTAGGAACTACCAGCGGAGCAGCATTGGTCATGGCCCAGCCTATCATGTCTTTTTCTAAAGCCAAAGAAGAGTGATAACCCGCAATACCAAAATGATTGGAGTTTTGAACCGATACCCAGCCACTACCTACATTTTCCGCCTTTTCTTTAGCCACTTTCATTGCAAATGGGGCTACTACTAAGCCCAAACCTCTATCTCCATCCACAGTGGCGGTAGAAGGCGTTTCGTGAATGATCTTAATATCTGGTGTCGTATTAAGTCTTCCGTGGTCGTAAAGTCTCACATAACCCGCTAGCCTAGCCACACCATGTGAGTCTACTCCGCTCAGGTCTGCAGAAATAAGCACATCAGCTGCAAGCTTTGCGTGTTCTTCTGAGCAGCCAATGGCAATGAATATATTTTCGGTAAACTTCTGTATCTCTTTATGATCAAACATTTCTTCGTAAGGTAAAATTGTACTGCGAAATTATCAATTCTGAATTCTAGCTAATGCTAAAATTGAAAAAAAAGCGTTTTTAGAACCAATTGCACATTAATTCGATTTAGATCTTACAGAGAATTGCAATAGAATTCGTATATTTTAATTATTCTATCAACTAATTATGAAAATCTTAAACACACTCCTACTTCTTCTTTTCGTGAATTTTGTCATGGCTCAGGATATTCAGAGCAAAGCACAAATAGAACACATTACGGTTTTCCAAAACAGGGCACAAATTGCGTCAAACGTAACCGCAAATCTTAAAAGCGGTGTTTCTAAAATCATCATTTCCGATCTGGCCTCAACTATTGACAATAATACCATTCAAGTAGGAGGAAAAGGGGATTTTGTTTTACTGGCGGTCAACTTTGAAAAAGATTTTATTTCCAAAAAAGTAATCATGCTTCAAGATTCTCTGGAAATGATTACGGCAAATATTGACCAAATAGACATGCAATTGGATGTCAATAAGCGGGAAACAGAAATGGTTATGGACAACACCAAAATCAAAAGCGATACAGACGACCTGCTCTCTTCCGATTTAGAGGAAATGAGTGCTTATTTCAGGAAAAAACTAACCGAATTAGGAACTCAGAAATTGACTTTAAATAAGAAAAAGAAAGTATTAGAAACACAAAAAAGTGGCATTGAAAATCAATTAAAAACAGATCCATCAAGAAACTTGCCTTTGGGTAAAATAATATTGACGGTTAAGGCCAATAACGCCACCACAGCAAGGTTAAGTTTAAAATATTTGGTTTATGGGACAGGTTGGAACCCAAATTATGATATCAGGGTAGCCAACACCGAAAGCCCTGTAAACATCAAATACAAAGCAGAAGTATATCAAAATACAGGAGTAAGTTGGGACAATGTGAAACTCAGCCTTTCCACAGCTCAGGTAAACCGAAGCTCCGTAAAACCAGAAATATATCCTCAATACCTAAATTTCTATGAAAACAGACCGCCCGCAGCTGCCAGAGCTGGTGCTCTAATGAAATCAGCGTCGCCTATGGAATCTATGGCAGATGTAGGCATAGATATGGTAACCGCTGCAAACTATGCTGAAGTAGTTGAAAACCAATTAAATGCACAGTTTGACATCAGCCTACCATACACTATTAAATCTGGAAAAGCGGAAACTGTCGAAATTCAAGACCTTAACCTAGATGCCAAATACACGACTTACGTAGTACCAAAGTTTGATGAAAATGGATTTCTAGTAGCCGAAGTAAAAGACTGGGAAAAATATAAGCTGCTTCCTGCATCCGCAAATGTATATTTTGAAGATACTTTTGTGGGACAATCTTATATAAAGCAAGCTGGAGTGGAAGATATTCTTAAAATTAGTCTGGGTAGAGATGAGAGAATTCAGGTAAAGCGAGAAGAAATAAAGGATTATAAATCTACCAGAACGTTTGGGTCTAATGTAAGACAAAGCTTAGGGTTTGAAATCACTGTTAAAAACGAAAAAAAAGAAGCTGTTAATGTGATAGTGGAAGACCAACTTCCGGTTTCTCAAAACTCCGACATAGAAGTGGAAACGGAAGAATTAAGCGGTGGTGTGTTAGATGCGAAAACAGGAAAAATCAAATGGTCGGAATCAATTCCCGCCGGTCAGAGCAAAAAAATATTACTTAAGTACACCGTAAAATATCCAAAAGACAAAAGGGTGACAAACCTTTAATTTATGCAAAGAATTCTCAAATCGTTAGTTAACTATTTCATGAGAGGGCTTCTGTTTGTAGCCCCAGTTGGTTTTACCCTGGTATTATTATACAGTGCCTTTGATTTTGTAGACAGTCTAGCGAGAATACGTTTTGCGGCGGATAATCCAAGCCAGGAATATGTTATTCCTGGCTTGGGTTTTTTAATTGTGATTGGTGGCACAGCCCTAACGGGTTTTGTTTTCACCCGATTGCTGCCTAGCACCATTCAAAATTGGATAGAAAATGGCATTAAAAACCTTCCACTGGTTAGGATTTTTTATTCCGCTTTTAAAGACTTGATATCCGCTTTTGTTGGCGACAAAAAGAAGTTTAAACATCCGGTTTTGGTAACATTAAATAAGGAAAACAGTGTAAACAAGCTAGGATTTCTAACCCAAGAGAGCTTAGAAGAGATTGGAGAAAAAGACATGGTTTCTGTCTACTGCCCACATAGTTACGCCATTTCTGGCGACATGTTTATTGTACCGAAAACAAGTATAAAACTGGTTGATTTGTCCAGTGCCGAAGCCATGAAAATAATAGTCTCTGGTGGAGTATCTTTCTCAGACAAAAACTAGGTGCTCAGATATATGAATAAAAATATCCCTCTCTTTTTAGCATTATTCCTATTCACTGCTAATCTCATGGCTCAAGACCCTCACATGAGAGACCCAAAGTCTGTGGAAGAAATTCTTAGGAAGAATAATCCAGAAGAATTTGAAGCGATGCAAAATGGGGAGAAATATCTGGTGATAGAAAAAATAGGCTCAACCAAAAGGAAGAAAATCTATATGGACGAGCAAATATCTATAGGGACTGATGATATGTTATTTTTAGGCGAATTAACTCGACTAACAGACAGTACACTATCCATGACTTATTTTGATAATACGATGCAACGTTATCAAATTAGGATGTTCTATCTGAAAGACATTGACTTTATGCATAAAAGAATTGTTGGAAAAGGATTGAACTACAAATTCTCACCAATTTTCTTTCTTCCACTACTTTTTGAATGGGTTTATTTCAAAAGAAAGCCATGGGAAAACATCAACACCATTTACTATATGGTGGGTATAGAAGCCGGTAGGATATTGTTATCTAACAGACAAAAACTGTTTAATAAATACAAATTCAACGAAAAAAGAAGACTACGCGTCTTTCAATATTAAATTCCACTCAATATCTAAATGGTTAATTGAACATATTTTGGTCATAGCTTTTATCTTTGCCATTCAAAAATTTCAAAAGGCAAATTAGATGGAAAGCATTCTTCTCAAAAAAAACACGCATAGTTATCAAGGAAAAATACCTCTGGCATCTTCAAAATCTGAAAGTAACAGGGCTTTAATTATCAATGCACTTTGTGGATTTAAAGGAAACTTAGAGAACCTTGCTTCTGCCAGAGACACGCAGACCATGATTCGCCTTCTTAAAGAAGATTCGGATACTGCAGATGTTTTAGACGCTGGAACTACCATGCGGTTTTTAACGGCTTATTTTGCTTCAAAAGGCCAGAAAAAACGATTAACAGGAACTCCTAGAATGCAAGAAAGGCCTATCGGTATTCTTGTGGATGCTCTTCGCAGCATAGGTGTTGAAATAGATTATCTAAAGAAAGATGGCTATCCTCCACATACCATTAGCGGATTTGAATATCAAATAGCAGACTCTGTAAATATCCGAGGAGATGTAAGCAGCCAATATATTTCTGCTCTTTTAATGATTGCTCCTACTTTACCAAAGGGTTTGACCATTAACCTGACTGGGGAAATAGGTTCAATTCCGTATATCACCATGACCATACAGCTCATGGAATCTTTTGGAGTAAAAGTAGCCGCCGACTGGAAAGCTAAAACACTCGCTGTGACACCACAGCGTTATAATCCTATCAGTTATAGCATAGAATCTGACTGGTCTGGAGCTAGCTACTGGTACAGCGTGGTGGCTTTATCGCAGTTTGAGGATACCAAAATAGAACTATTAGGACTAAAGGAGAACTCCCTTCAAGGTGACAGTGCTATAGTGGAAATCATGAAATCTTTGGGCGTAGAAAGTACTTTTACGGAGCAGGGGGTTTTATTGACTAAAATCCCTGTAGCAGAGCGTCTTGAATGGGATTTTGCAAACTGCCCTGACTTAACCCAAACTGTGGCCGTGATATGTGCTGCAAAAAACATTCCAGCCCAATACACGGGAATTGAGAGTTTAAAAATTAAAGAAACAGACCGCGTTTTAGCCCTTCAAAACGAACTTAAAAAGATTGGTGGAGATTTAGTGGAAATAGAAACCAACCACCTTTACGAAGTAAAAGGAAACGCTAATATTACTGCGATAACCGAGCCTCCGATTTTCCAAACCTATGAAGACCACAGAATGGCGATGGCCTTTGCTCCATTGGCGATGTTAATTGATGTGGTTATTGAAGAGCCTGATGTGGTGGTGAAATCTTATCCAGAATATTGGCAGCATTTGAGCGAAGTTATTGAACAGCAATAATCTTAACGCGTTAAATTCCTTCGGATGAATAAGCTCGTTTCTGCAAAGAGACGAGCTTTTTTAATAGCTTTGTGGCACCAAACTTCTAATCTCAATGAACTTCATCACATCACTACCTTGGTGGGTATACCTGGTTTTAATTATTGTCACCATTATTCTTAGAGACATTGTTCAAAAAAGGCATACCATTGTCCATAACTTCCCTTTAATAGGACATATCAGATACCTTTTAGAAAGCATTGGGCCAGAGCTGAGGCAGTATATTGTAGCCAATAATAGAGAAGAATTACCTTTTAATCGCCGTCAGAGAGCATGGGTCTATGCATCTTCTAAAAAGGAAAACCATTATCAGGGTTTTGGCACTGACCAGGATATTCATGAGGCAGGTTATATTTTCATCAAACCAGCTTTAATGCCCTTAAAAACAGACCCATACGAAAGTTTTGATAAACCTTGCCCAGCTGCAAAAATCATAGGAAGCCATAGAGATAAACCTTACAGGCCAAAATCTATCATAAATATCTCTGCTATGAGTTATGGATCTCTTTCTGCCGCAGCAGTTTCCGCATTAAACCAAGGTGCAAAACAGTTTGGCTGCTATCATAACACAGGCGAGGGAGGACTTTCTCCGTACCATAAATTTGGCTCAGATATTTGCTTTCATTTTGGTACAGGATATTTTGGAGTGAGAGACCATGATGGCAATTTCAATATTGAAAAGATGGAGGAATTGGTTAAAAACAACCCCAACATTAAGATGATAGAGGTAAAACTATCTCAAGGAGCAAAGCCGGGTAAAGGGGGGGTGCTTCCTGGTTCAAAAATCACAAAAGAAATAGCAGAAATAAGGCATGTAAAAATAGGAGAAGCAGTACTTTCTCCGGCATCGCATAGTGCATTTAGTAATATACCTGAACTGGTAGATTTCATTGAAACTATTGCCAAACATACAGGATTACCAGTAGGGATAAAGGCTGCTGTAGGAAAGCTAGAAATGTGGGAGGAGTTAGCTGTTTTAATGAAAGACACGGGCTATGGCCCAGACTTTATTACCATAGATGGTGGCGAGGGCGGTACTGGAGCGGCTCCTCCATCATTTGCTGACCATGTAGCATTACCTTGGGTTTATGGGTTCTCCTCTGTTTACAAGGTTTTTCAGCGATACGGACTAACGCAAAGAATCACATTTATAGGCTCCGGTAAATTAGGCATGCCAGATAGTGCCATTATGGCCTTAGCTATGGGTGCAGACCTTATCAATGTAGCTCGTGAGGCACTTATTTCTATCGGCTGCATTCAAGCACAAACCTGCCATACCAACAGATGCCCAACGGGAATTGCGACCAATAATAAATGGTTAGAGTCAGGTCTTGATCCTGCCTTAAAGAGTGTACGTTTTGCGAACTACATGAAGAACCTTACAAAGGAAATTATGGAAATAAGCCATGCTTGTGGTTACGAACATCCAAGCCAATTTAACATGGACGACATTGATATTTCCATGGGCGATAATGCTCACACGGCTCCCCTTAGGTTGGCGTATGGCTACCAGAAAGATGAGGTGGTGATGGCTAAGGATTGAGTTTCAGGAATTCGGAGGGGCTATAAACAGGTATATCGCTAGTTTTAAAATCATTTAAATCTCTGGTGATTATAGCTCCTATATTATCAATTGTTGCTGCGGAAAAATGCTGAAGAGCATCTTCCAAATCATTAAAGTCAGAATATAGGGCTTGCTTTGCCAAATCAGAATTAGATGAGGTTATTTTTATAAAGCCGAGCAAGGCCTTTAGATTAGAAATGGATTGTTCCTTTTCGACAATTTTAGAGCTTATGTAATGAATATTAGCAAGGCTAATCAAATTCATAAACCCTGTATGCTCTCCTTTTTCACATTTCCCTAATAAAACGGATGAAGCATCATAAAAAGGGTGCCTCAAATGAAAAACATCTAGAATTACATTTGTGTCTATAAAAATATTCATCAAAGAAACTTTTCTTGAAGTGCCTCCCAGAGTATATCATCATCTGTTTTCCCCTCAGGCATAGGTACGCATCCGCTCAATGATTTCACTAAGGGAGGTAACTCTTTAACTCCCTCCTCTCCTTTCTCCCTCAAAACAGTTTTTAAATAATTTTCAAACATGTTAGACAAACTTCTACCAGTTTCCTTAGAATAAGCTTTCGCCTCTTCTATTATACGAGCATCTTTTATTGTCAATGTAAGTTTAGTGCTACTCATTTTGAAATGATTTTATATCTAAAGCTAGAACAAAAAAAGAACACGTGCAAGTTCCTTGGAATTTACACGTGTTGTTAAGTGAAATATTAAGTTGCAAAAAATCACCTACCCATAAATCTCTCCTCTTGAGGCCAAAAGCGTATTATACATCAATGAAGCTACGGTCATCAGCCCAACGCCTCCTGGTACTGGCGTAATGAAACTTGCTATCTCGGCTACTTCGTCAAATTTCACGTCACCTTTCAGAGCAAATCCGCTTTTCTTGCTGGCGTCTTTTACTCTGGTTAATCCTACATCTATCACCACCGCACCTGGCTTTACCATGTCCGCGGTTATAAATTCTGGGCGACCAAGGGCCACTACCAAAATATCGGCTTGTAATGTTATTTCTTTAAGATTCTGAGTTCTGCTATGTGTTAAAGTAACCGTACAGTTTCCTGGATACGCATTTCTTTGCATCAAAATACTCATAGGCAGTCCCACTATTTGGCTTCTTCCTACCACCACACAGTGCTTTCCCGAAGTTTCAATATCATAACGCTTCATAAGCTCCAAAACACCATAAGGTGTAGCAGAAACATAAGCAGGAAGCCCTTTAGCCATACGGCCAATATTTATCGGATGAAAGCCATCTACATCCTTTTTAGGGTCTATGGCCTCAATAATTCTATCCACATTAATATGGTCTGGCAAAGGCAGCTGCACGATAAAACCATTAATATCTTCGTCCTTATTTAACTCGTCAATAATAGCCAAAACCTGCTCTTCCGTGGCACTGGCGTCTCTTCTTATGAGCGTAGACTTAAATCCTATCTGCTCACAAGATTTAATTTTACTGGCCACATAAGACTCACTGGCTCCATTGTCACCTATCAAAACTGCAGCAAGATGCGGTACGCTACCTCCCTCCGCTATAATTTTGTCAACCTCTATTTTGAGTTCTTCTTTTACTTGAGCTGAAATAAGTTTACCGTCTATTATGGTCATTGCTATTGTTTTAGTTTGAGAGTTACAAAGATACTGGGATGAAATAAACTAGAGGAAATATGTGTAAAGAAAAACGAAGTATGTTTATTAAAGACTCATTTTAAGTACTTCCTTACCTTTTCCATATCAAACTCGTCTTCTCCAGACACGGTGATGTAATCGCCTTTTATGACCTTTTCATTTCCATATTTCAGAAAAGACTTCCAAATGTGGTCTACAAACCATGTGGGAATATAACCCCACCTATTATCTGCTACCTTTCGGATAAAAAAGCTACGTTTAGAGATTTTCACAAAGAGCCTTTTATCGTACAGGTTGTTGAGCTTGTCGTCATAAAAAGCAAATAGCCCGTCTACAATGACCACATCAAACCTATTATTGAATTCTGCCACTAACTCAAACATCAAATCGTGATCTATAGAACTTGGCGACTCCCAGTCTGTTTTATCCCTCACTTTAGGAATTTCAGTTTCTGGAAAAACAAAGTCATCCTGATGGAAAATAATAGCCTTTTTTCCATTCTTTCTAAAGTAAGTCACCAGCAGATTTGCCAATGTACTTTTCCCTGAGCGGCTAACACCACCAATTCCTATTAGCATATTACCTTGTGTAGTTGAATATATTCAAAGTGAAACCTCATCAGATAAGGTATCTCCTTTCCTATAAATACCTCTTAAAACCAATTCTTTTTTCTAGTACTCACACCCAAAGCCCCTAACAAAGTTCTAGTGATAAGATTAGCAGCTGTGCGGCCTACTTGCCTTGCAGCCGAGCTTCCTAAAATAGTCTCCATGGTAGATTTTTCTACCTTAGGTCTTCCTCTTCTAGCTGCTGGCTTTGCAGCCTCCTGCTCTTCCTCTTCCGCCATTTTTTCCATTTTGATACTCAATATCTCGTAGGCACTTTCTCTATCAATATCCTTATTGTATTTTTTTACCATTTTAGAGTTTTCGACGATATCATCAATCTCCTTATCGGTCAAAATATCCATTCGGCTACGTGGCGGACACATAAAAGTAACTGCCAACGGTGTTGGTCTACCTTTTTCATCTAAGGCCGTCACTAAGGCTTCGCCTATACCCATAGATGTCAGAATTTCTTCGGTATTAAAAAAGTTTGTCAATGGATAATTATCTGCTGCTTCCTTTATTTTCCTTCTATCAGAAGCGGTAAATGCTCTTAAGGCATGCTGAATTTTAAGACCAAGCTGACCCAAAACCGACGCTGGAACATCCTGAGGATTTTGCGTACAAAAGAAAATACCTACTCCTTTTGACCTTATAAGTTTTATAACGGTTTCTATTTGTTGAAGTAAGGCTTTAGAGGCTTCCTGAAAAACCAAATGAGCCTCATCTATAAATATGACCAACTTAGGTCTATCCTCATCTCCTGCTTCTGGCAATCCTGCATAAAGCTCCGCCAAAAGGCTCAACATAAAAGTGGAAAACAATTTTGGTCTATCCAACAGGTCCGTCACTCTTAAAATAGAGATAACACCTCTTCCTTTGTCATCCAAACGCATTAGGTCATCCACATCAAAGCTGGTTTCTCCAAAAAACTGGTCGGCTCCTTGTTGCTGAAGTTCAATAACCTTTCTCATGATAGTCCCTAAAGAAGTGGTCGACATTCTTCCATAGTCCTTTTCAAAGTCCTTTTTACCTTCATCTGTAAGATACTGAAGCACTTTGATGAAATCCTTTAAGTCTAAAAGGGCTAAGCCTTCATCGTCACAATATTTAAAAATAGCCGAAACGATGCCTTCTTGCGTATCATTTAATCCTAAAATTTTCCCAAGTAAAATTGGCCCAAACTCAGAAACTGTAGCCCTTAACCTGGCCCCCTTTTCATCACTAAGCGATAAGAGTTCTACGGGATACTCCGAAGGGATATAATCAATTCCTGCGGCATTTGTTCTTGCCAAAATAAAATCTTTAGCTTCTCCTTTCGCAGCCAAACCACTTAAATCTCCTTTAATGTCCATCAGCAAGACAGGAATAGAATTATCACTTAAGCCTTCTGTTAATACCTGTAAACTTTTAGTTTTACCCGTACCCGTAGCACCAGCAATCAAGCCATGACGATTAAGTGTTTTAAGTGGTATTTTGATTCCGGTATTAGGAACGACTTCGTCATCTAATTTCGCCGCACCTAAAAGAATACTATCACCTTTGAAAGTATAACCGCTATTAACGGAGTCTCTAAATTCTTCTATCTTACTCATTTAATTCTAGGGGTTTCTATATTTTACTTAAGCAAATTTAATTAAAACCATGTAGTTTTGGGGGTTCCATTTAATTAATTGCCCATTGGAAGACATTATCAAAAAACTTTCGCTTTTCACGATGGTTTTCACTTCGGTCTTAACGATCTTATTTTTTCTAATCGATTTAAACCTTTTTGGGACTGAAGTAAAAATCAATGGGCTGTATTACGTTTTTATGGGAGTTTTCTTCGCCTTGGCGTTATGGGCTTTTAGAAATAGAAAAAGATTGAAAGGTTTCTAATCATTTTAATTTCAACACACGTATCAAAAAGATTCCCTTGAAAATATTAGACACTGAAATACTCCCCGGCAGAACTGTCGTCAATATTGACATAGCCAAACTGCATACCAGAACAAGAATTGAAGTTCCCGTAATTATTGAAAGAGCAAAAAAGAACGGCCCAGTGCTCCTGTTGACGGCAGGAATTCATGGTGACGAGGTAAACGGTGTAGAAATAGTTCGTCAGCTCATTTCAAATAAATTCACTAAACCAAAATACGGCACTGTCATTTGTATCCCTATTATCAATGTATTTGGATTCTTAAATCTTACTAGAGAATTTCCAGATGGCAGAGATCTTAACCGTGTTTTCCCGGGCTCACCAAAGGGTTCTCTAGCATCTCGTTTTGCCCATTACATTCTGGAAGAAATAATTCCTCATGTAGATTATTGTATAGACTATCATACCGGAAGTGGGAATAGATTTAACTTTTCACAGATAAGAATAGACAGAACATTTCCCGGTTCTTTTGACCTGGCAAAAGTTTTTGGAACCAAATTCATTATTGATTCTCCCGTTTTAGATAAGTCCTTTAGAAAGTCTGCTTCACTTTTAGGCAAGAAAATTCTGCTTTTTGAAGGTGGTAAAAACCACCATTTAGATAAAACGGTTACGAATAGAGGTATAAAAGGAGCCTTAAAAATGATGCATCATTTAGGGATGAGAGATTTCTCTAAAGAGCTCTTAGAGTACCCAGAAGAACAAACTTCACAGATTTTAATCAAAAAATCTACTTGGATTAGGGCCAACCATTCTGGTATGTATAGAAGACGAGTGAGTATAGGTCAGAAGGTCATGAAAGGTGAAGTTATAGGAAGTATTTCTGACCCTTACGGGGATTTTGAAAAGAAGGTAAAAGCTACTTTTTCTGGCTATATTATATGCTCCAACCACTCTCCGATTGTAACCCAGGGAGACGCTCTGGTGCATATTAGCAAAGAACACGAGGAAATTCCTTTAAGGATTATTTAAAAAGTCTTTAGATATAAGCCTTTTATCTTAAAAGTAAACCCTTATATTTGCAGCCCGAAAGAAGAAAAAAAGGAGGTGTAAAGTATGCTACAAATAAAAGTTAAGGAGAACGAATCAGTAGAGAAAGCTTTAAAACGCTTTAAGAAGAAGTTTGAGCGTACCCGTGTTTTGCGTGAACTACGTAGTCGTAAGCAATTCACTAAGAAATCTGTTGATAGACGTTTTGAAGTACTTAAAGCTAAGTATATTCAAAAAACTTACGGCGGACAGGATGATTAATCCTTCGTTGTAGAGAATATTTTCGGCCATTTTTGAGTTAAATAAGTTATTGTACCGGTACATTTGTACCAATCAGTGCTTTCTCAGAAATGGTCGTTTCTTTTTTATCCTATCTTAAAAATGAAAAAAGGTTAAGCCCTCATACCCTCTTAGCCTATAAGAAAGATCTTATACAGTTCTCAGATTTCTTACTGGAGACTTTCGAAACAGACAAACCCTCAGAAGCTACTTTCAGAGAAATTAGAGCTTGGATAGTTTCACTTTCCAATCAAAAACTGGCCAATACAAGTATTAATAGAAAAATAGCAAGCATTAAAGCATTCTATTCCTTTTTACTTCGCAAGAAGAAAATCGTACAGAACCCTACCCTAAAGGTTCAATCCCTAAAAACACCTTCTAAACCTCCTGTATTTATTGCCGAAAGCGGCATGATTTCCTTATTTGACGATATGCAGTTTGAGAAAGGTTTCTCTGGAATGCGAGACCAAATGATTTTCGAAATGCTTTATGGTGCAGGTATCCGACTTTCTGAACTTATACATTTATCCGAGAAAGACATAGACCTTTTTGATTCTAAAATTTCGGTATTGGGTAAAAGAAACAAATACCGTATTATTCCCCTTACGGCATCTTTAAGATTAAAAATCATCGATTATCTCGCTTTAAAAAAGACCACCTTTAACGAGGCAGAAGCCTTTCTATTTGTAACCAATAAAGGCAAAAAACTTTATCCCGTTTTTGTCCAACGTTTGGTAAAAAGATATTTGAGTTTAGTCTCTACCCAAACCAAGAAAAGCCCTCATGTGCTGCGACATACTTTTGCCACACATCTACTCAATAAGGGGGCAGATTTAAATGCCATAAAAGAGCTTTTGGGACATTCCAGCTTGTCTGCAACCCAGATATACACTCATAATTCCATAGAAAAACTAAAAGACATCCACAAACAGGCTCATCCTAAAGCCGGATAATTCTGTTAATTTGCAACCAATTAGTGGGTTTAATGTCCTTTAAAAAGACAACATCAAAACAAAAAACCAATAAGTATTATTAAATGAAGAAGATTCTCGCAATTGCCACACTCATCTGTTTTGGATTTATAACAGATTCATTGGCACAACAAAAGTCGAATTACGACCACAAGGAGGCCTTTGATCCTCTTTTTTCTTATCGCCCAGGAACAGTTTACAGAAGCGGCACAGGAGCTCCTGGTCCTCAATACTGGCAAAACACTGCAGATTACCTTATCAACGTTGAGTTAGATGTGGTAAAAAACATGGTTAAAGGTAATGTAAGCATTACTTATACCAATAACAGTCCAGATTTACTTCCATTCCTATGGATCCAGTTAGATCAAAACCTTTTCAACGATGCCTCTAAAGGCGGACAAACTACTGCCCTTGAAGGTGGCAGACATGGCAATATGGGTTTTGAGGGTGGCTACAACATTTCTAATGTAACCGCATCTAAACAAGTACCAATCAGCAAAAAGAGGACAACCACTTCTTCTACATATGCTTCACATATCATCTCTGATACTAGAATGCAAATCAGATTGAGTGAGCCATTAAGAACTGGGGAAAAAGTAGTAATTACGATGGATTATGATTTTGCTATACCGAGATATGGCTCAGACAGACTTGGTAAATACGAAGCTGCAGATGGCACTATTTACGAGATAGCTCAGTGGTACCCAAGGATGGCCGTTTATGATGATGTGGAAGGATGGAACATACTTCCTTATATAGGTGGCGGAGAGTTTTACTTAGAATATGGAGATTTTGAGTATAACATCACTGTTCCTGCAGATCATATTGTGGTGGGTTCTGGGGAGTTACTAAATCCTTCTGAAGTATTAACCAATACTCAAATAAGCAGATTAAAGGAAGCGGCCAAGTCAGACCAGACGGTAATGATTAGAACGGGAGCAGAAGTGAATGAAGCTTCAAGCAGACCCAAAAACGATGGTACTTTGACTTGGAAGTTCAGATGTAATCAAACGAGAGATATCGCTTGGTCTTCTTCCAAGAGCTTTGTTTGGGATGCAGCCAGAATAAACTTACCAAGCGGTAAAACGGCATTAGCCCAGTCTGTATACCCTGCGGAAGTAGGTGGAGATGATAAATGGGGCCGTTCTACGGAATATGTGAAAGCAAGTATTGAGTTCTACTCAAACTATATCTATGAGTACTCTTACCCTGTAGCTACTAATGTAGCGGGTGTGGTTTCTGGAATGGAATATCCTGGTATCGTTTTTTGTGGTGCTGGAGACGGAGGAGCTTCTCTTTGGGGAGTGACAGACCATGAGTTTGGTCACAACTGGTTCCCTATGATAGTGGGTTCTAACGAGCGTAAATATGCCTGGATGGACGAAGGGTTCAACACCTTCATTAACGGTTTATCTAGCAAAGCTTTCAACGATGGTGAGTTTTATTCTCCATTAAACAGACGCCAATATGCCCCTTACATGTTCGGTAGAGATGCCATTCTAATGACTCCAGAAGTTATCCAATCCAACAACTTTGGTTTGGCCGCTTATTTTAAACCGGGTTTAGGTTTAGATCTATTAAGAGAATTGGTTTTAGGTGAAGATAGGTTTGACTATGCCTTTAAAGAATATGTCAACAGATGGGCCTTCAAACACCCTACACCATTCGATTTCTTTGAAACAATGGAAGATGCCGCTGGAGAAGACCTTGGATGGTTTTGGAAAGGTTGGATAGCGGAAGACTGGAAGATTGATCAGTCTGTGGATGATGTAATGTACATTGACCAACTTCCATCCAATGGAAGTATCATCACCATTTCTACCAAAGAAAAGCTTCCTATGCCGGCTGTCATAGAAATAAAGGAGGCTAATGGAAAGACCAACAGAGTAGAACTTCCAGTTGAAATTTGGCAGCGAGGCTCTGAGTGGAAATTCAGATACCCATCGACATCCCCTATTATGTCGGTAACGATAGATCCTGATGAAAGGCTTCCAGATGTAAATGGAAAAAATAATATCTGGCTACCTAAAAGATATGAAATGCCAGAGGCCAATTAATTATCCTGCTCTGTAAAACAAAAGGCTCAATAACATGACATTGTCATAATTATTGAGCCTTTTAAATGAAGTTCTTACTTAATAGCTGCCGCCGGCACCACCACCACCAAAACTACCTCCACCAAAGCCGCCAAAGCCACCGCCACCTCCTCCACCAGACCAGCCTCCACCGCCGCCCCAGCTTCCTGAATGGTTTCCCCAACCCGTATAAGTAGTATATGGAAAAGCCGAACCTTTACTCATCATTCCACCTCCACCATTTCCACCTTTTGACATCGATCTTATAACCCAAAAGATGATTAACAAAACTATCAAAAAACCGAAAATTGGAAAATCTTCTGCCTCCTCTGGCTCTGCTTCAAACTCTCCAGAGGTATATTTCATTATAGCGGATGTGCCTTCATCTATACCTTGATAAAACTGACCTTCCTTAAAACGAGGAATAATAATTCGGTCTACTACCCTTTTGGCGTATGCATCTGGCAATCCACCTTCTAAACCGTAACCCGTGGCTATGTAAACTTTTCTATCTTCTGTAGCCCATAAGACCACTATACCATTATTCTTACCATCATGGCCAATACCCCATTCTCTCCCCAGCTTTACAGCATAAGAATTCATATCGGAAGGCTCCACGGTTTTTACCACCACTACCGCTATTTGATTAGAAGTGGTATCGTCAAAGTTTACAAGCTTATTTTCTAGGCCTTGAATTTCTGAAGCAGATAGTACGCCTACAAAATCGTTTACGAGTTTTGCGGGCTTAGGCACAGCTGGAATATCCTGAGCCACTGCCGAAAAGAAAGTCAAAAGACACAGTAATCCTGCTCTAAATGGCTTAGAAAAGTTAAAATGTCTTAGTCTTTTTATCATTTAATTGTTCCAAAAGAGATATCATTCGAGATTTCATTGACATCATCAGATTGATAAGGAAAATGTTTTTGAAGGGCTTTACCCGCCATTTCTATAGCCAAGCTTAAGCCCTCTACTGTATTTCCAGAGTTTAAGTATTGATGCATTAATTTTTTCTCTTCCTCCCAGAAGTTTGCCCCCACTTTCTCATGGATCCCTTGGTCTCCTAAAATCGCAAATGTCCTATCTCTAATAGACAGATAAAACAAAACGCCATTTCTAAGTGCTGTTACATCCAGTGATAATAGAATGAACACTTCTTTGGCTCGCTCCACAGGGGAGTCTAAAGGGCAGTGGTCTTCCACATGCACTTTAATCTCTCCGGAGGTTTGTAATTCGGCTTCATTAATGGCATTCACAATGCGATTCTTTTCCGCCTCAGAAAAAAATTTCATAAATTATTTTTTGAAATCAAAGTCAACATCAGGAGCGTTTTGTGCACCTTCAGCCGCTTCAAAGAAAGCTTTCTTAGAGAATCCAAATAGGCCAGCCATCAGATTGTTAGGGAATGTTCTTACTGATAAGTTGTACTCCCCTACTCCAGCATTAAAATCGTTTCTAGCAACAGAAATCCTATTTTCTGTACCTTCTATTTGAGCCTGAAGCTCTAAAAAGTTCTGATTTGCCTTTAGTTCCGGATATCTCTCTACAGAAACCAGCAATCTACTTAAAGACCCACTTAACTGGTCTTGAGCAGCTTGAAATTTAGCCATATTTTCTGGCGTAAGTTCATCAGCCGACAACTGAATGGCCGTGGCTTTAGAACGTGCTTCTATAACATCTGTAAGTGTACCTCTTTCAAAGTCAGCCGCACCCTGTACCGTTTTAACAAGATTTGATATCAAATCTGCTCTACGTTGATACTGTGTTTGTACATTAGACCACAGCTTATCTACGTTATTGTCTTTTTCTACTAGTCCGTTATATGAATTACATCCATACATCCCAAACAATAATAAGAAGACAACAATGCCTAGCGTTCCGAATTTTTTCATTTTGAAATGAGGGGTTTATTTAGTTTAAAATTATGTAATCAAATGTATCAATTCTCATTCGGTTCTCAAACCCATTAATGAAAACTGGTTTAAAACCGATTTAAGAGGTGAATTTCCTAATATCAGATCTTAGCTTAAATCCACAATAGCGTTAGGATAATCAATTTCTTCGCGAGGATCTGCTGAGTACAGGCCTTCAATCTGTGCCAGACTGAGATCTTTTAATTCTGGCAGCCACTTCTTCACAAAAGCTGCTTCGGGGTCATACTTCTCTGCTTGTTTCTTAATATGGAAGTATCTATTAGGGCGTGGGTCGTTTCCTATGCCAGCGATATAGTTCCAGTTACCCCAGTTGCTACATACATCATAGTCAATAAGCATACTTTCAAAATACCTAGCTCCCCACCACCATTCAATTTTAAGGTCTTTAGTAAAGAAACAAGCCACTATTTGCCTTCCTCTGTTTGACATATAACCCGTTTCCTTGAGCTCACGCATATTAGCATCTATAAATGGAATACCAGTTTCTCCATCCATCCATTTTTTGAAGGCTACTTTATCCTGGCTCCAAACCTTATTCATATCATGCTTAATACCGCATACTTTGAACAAACGTATACCATATTTTAAAGCCACAAGGTGAAAATAGTCTCTCCAAATTAGCTCAAAAATAACCCAATAGGTAGATTCATTCTTGATGATCTTCTCTTCAAAAAGGCGTACTTCTTGATATATCTTTCTTGGAGAAACACAACCCAAGCTCACCCAGGCAGATAGTTTAGAGGAAAAATCATTCCCTAACAGACCATTTCTAGTCTCTTTATACGTTTTAATATTTTCTGTTTTCCAAATGAAATTTTCTAACTGAGCCAATCCCGCAGTTTCCCCGCCTTTATAAAACGGTGGATTAGCTTTAATTTCTTCCTTTTCAAATCCCAAATCTTCAAGGGTTGGAATTTCCATCGATTCAATATCCTCTACACTTTCTAGCTTGTCTGGAGTTCCAAAAAGAGGACGCACTTTAGCATGCACGTCCATTTTCTTTCTAAAATCTGTAAATACATCTGGAAGAAATTTAATCTGGAAAGGTAAATCTCTCACATGGTATAATGTGGCACCCCATATAAGCTCTATGTCAATATTTAACCTTTTCAGCTTTTGCGAAAGCTCAAACTCCATGGAAGTTTCTTCCTGCGTAACCTCTTTAGAAGCTAAAACATATAGGACGTTCTTCTCTGCTGCTATTTTAGCCAATTCTTCATCTGGCTTACCTATTCTTATTATAAGATCAGACCCTCTTTCTTTAAGACTTTTCTTTAAATCTTGAAGAGACTCTAAAAGAAACTGAGCCCTAAAGTGGCTCGTTTTCCTAAAACCAAAACCAGTTTTTCTAAACTGACTTGGTTCAATCACGAACACAGGAATAACCCTACCCAAATCCGTGGCTCTTAGGAAAGCTTCATTGTCATGTAACCTTAGATCATTTCTGAACCAGAAAAGAATGTTTTGCATATTAAGAAGATAGATTTAATGCAAAACTAACAAGTATTTGCCTTAACCCCTGAAAGCTCTTTTAAAGTTTTCCGTTTAAGTCCCAGTAATATTCTTTATAAGTGATAGCTGTACCTGCTTTAGCCTTTGTTTTGGCATACTTGTTAATCCAACTTTCTATAGTGGCTGTTTTCTTAAAATCTCCACCATACCAGTCAAAAAGTTTGGAAACATTCATTTTAGATGCGGTAACCTCATTTTTAAAGGAATCATTGATAAATCGAACGCCTTGGTCATCCAACTGAGCATTTAATCTGGAAGCTTCAAAAGCCTCGTTTCTCAAAGGCGGGCATGATTTAGCGGCACACACTAAAGCAAAATGAATACGAGGTTCCTTAAACTCCTTTCTGATAATACCATGTTCAATATTATTCAAATCCATTTCTTTACCGCCAATTTTGATGAATTTAACATCCCAAGGGGTATTTACGAAAGGTATTTTAATTTTGCTACCAATATCTTTTATACTACTTATGTTTTGGTCTGCATTATTTAAAATCAATTTTACCGTAAAAGCATTATAGGCGTTAATCCAGTAAGCCAGTTTTTCGTTGGTAGACCAGCTGCTTGCGGGTGCGTTTTTAGAAACCAAAGCCAAATATTTATCTAGCTGAGCTTCCTCCTTGGCAAAACCAGCATAATTGACAAAGCCCTTATCGTCCACATATTTTTTCAACAAACCATCCCAAACGCTATGGCTAATTGGAGCGGCATTAGATTCCGGAGTATCAATGGCAAAACAACTGCTTAGAGCAAAAAGTAAAGCTGTAAACAATGTATAATATCTATTTTTCATGTGTAACATATTTTTTTTAAACTTGTGAATTTAGTTACGAGTTTAAAGTTTAAAAGGTTTGTAAGATTCTGTTAATAGCGTTTTGTCCGCAGTTTAATTTAACGATTAAGCCTGTTAAATTAAATTAAAATAGATTTAACAAATTGGACTAAACACATATCAGCCAAATATACTAACTACAAGAAAAAGCCTATACGACAAAATAACGCTTGTGGTTAACAATTTAATAATGTTTCTCTTATCATAATTTGTGGTATTTTTTTTATATTTATAGGGAGACATATAAAATGGGATTTTAATCGGAAACAAAAAGAAAGTACTTTTGTGACTGAGTCAAATTCTCTAAGTGTATTTATAGACTCTTACAAACTAATTAATGTCAAATTCTTCTAAACAAATTAACCCAAGTGTTATGGTGAGAAAGTTTACTTTTTTGCGAGCAGGTTTGCTTGCTATGGTAGCTATGTTTATGGCTACTGCTGTTTTTGCACAGAGTGCTGTTTCTGGTACTATCACAGATGGTAGCAGCAAAGAACCTCTAATAGGTGCCTCTGTATCTGTGAAAGGTACTGCTATCGGTACTACTTCAGATATCGATGGAAAATATACATTGAAAGGCATACCTGCTGGCCAACAAATGTTGGTCATTTCTTTTATTGGCTATTCACGTCAAGAAATCGCAATTGGTTCACGGAGTATGATTAACGTTACTCTTACTGAAGATCTTAATGTTCTTTCAGAAATTGTTGTTACCTCAGGGGTAATTGACATTGCCAAAGTAAGAGAAACACCTGTAGCGGTTTCTACAATCACTGCCGAAGAGATTTCACTAAAGGTAGGTAACATGGAATTCCCAGAAATCATGAACAGAACTCCTGGTGTTTACGCTACTAAACAAAGTGGAGGGTACGGAGATTCACGTATTAGTCTTCGTGGTTTTGACCAAAGAAACACTTCATTTTTGATTAATGGTCAGCCTGTTAATGATATGGAGAATGGCTGGGTATATTGGTCTAACTGGCAAGGACTTACTGATGTTGCTAGTGCAATTCAGATTCAAAGAGGACTTGGTGCTTCAAGATTAGCAGTACCTTCTGTTGGTGGTACTGTTTCTATTTTTACTAAAGCTGCCGAATTGAAAAAAGGTGGAAGTGTTTCTCAGTCTTTTGGTAACAATGGCTACTTAAAAACTACTGCTACTTATAACACTGGCAGAAATAAAAGTGGCTGGGCTAGCTCATTCTTGCTTTCTAAGTGGAGTGGTGATGGTTATGCTTATGGAACTGCAGGTGAAGGTTGGAACTATTTTGCTGCTCTGGGATACAGACCAGAAGGTTCAAATCACTCTCTTAACCTTTCTATTTTAGGAGCGGGACAATGGCACCATCAAAGAAGTTCATGGGTTTCTATCAGAGATTACCAAAACTTTGGTGATAACACAGGAAAAGATGGTATAGACAGAAGATGGAATACAGATGCAGGTTTCCTAGGTGGTGAAGAGTTTAATATGAGAAGAAACTTCTATAATAAGCCTCTTGCAACGTTTAACTGGGACTGGGATATTAATTCCAAATTGATGCTTAATACATCGCTTTACGCATCTGCTGGTCGTGGTGGTGGAACAGGTCCTCGTGGTGGAAACTTTAGAAATGGTGACTTAGATATGTATCCATTTAACATCGACTTAACTACGCATTACAATGAAAATGGTAGAGGTACTCGTGATGCAGACGGTTTTGTTAATTTTGACAAAGTATTAGAAGTTAACAGATCTACAACATCTTCATATACCGGAGCAATTAGTAGCTATAAAGGTCAACTAATAGGTTCAAACGGATTTAGAGATGATGGTGTAAACAGAGCTGTGCTTGTTAGAAGATCCTCAATGAATTCTCATGACTGGATAGGTGGGATTTCTAACCTAGAAGGCAAATTTGGTAATGTAACAGCTTCTTTAGGTGTTGACTTAAGAAGTTATAAAGGTTATCACTACCGTGTTCTTGAAAACTTGATGGGTCTTGACGGATATTATTCTACAGGTAACCAAAACTCAAATGGTCAGATAATAAATACACTAACAGAAGCAACTGCTTTTGGTAGCACAGGTATTAACGGTCCTAAAATTGATTACTACAATGTTGGTATCGTAGGTTGGCAAGGTCTTAACGGTATGGTAGAATATGCTAATTCAAAAATTACAGCCGTAGTTCAAGCAGGTGGCTCTAATCAGTCTTTCCAAAGAGAAGATTTATTTGATCAACCAGCTTTACCACTTTCAGACAAGAAAAACATAGGTGGTGGATACGTGAAAGGTGGTGCTAACTTTAACATTGATGATAGATCAAACGTATTCTTCAATACTGGTTTTATCTCAAGACAACCTCAATTTGATGCTGTATTCCCTAACTTTGCTAATATTGTGAATGATGACTTACAGAACGAGAAAATCACTTCTTTTGAATTAGGTTACGGTTTCAATACCAAAGATTTAATAATTAACATAAATGCTTACTCTACTAGCTGGGGTAACAGATTTGTTACTACCTCATTGAACAATGCTCAAGGTGATCAAGGTACTGCTCAATTCAGAAATATCGATGTTAGACATAACGGTATTGAGGTTGAAGCCAACTACAAACCTACAGACAAATTGAAAATACAAGCGATGGCTTCTTTAGGTGACTGGAGATATACTAAAGATTTTGATGCTCAAATATTTGATGCAAATCAGCAGCCTATCGGAACAGGAACACTTTATTTGAAAGACGCTAAAGTAGGTGATGCAGCTCAAACAACTTTCTCTTTGAATGCGGACTATAAAATTGCGAAGGCCATTGCGGTAGACTTAGGATACCGTTATGCGGGTAATCTTTATGCAGATTATTCTGTTAATGATTCTCAATTCCGTGAGCCTAATAACTCAGGTGCACTTAAGTTACCTTCTTATTCTTTAGTTGATGCTGGTGTTACTGGAAGATTTGATTTGTTTGGAAACAAAGCGACTATAAGAGTAAATGTCAATAATTTATTTGACACTTATTACATATCTGAATCTGAAACTAACATTCAAGCAGAAACAGGTTCCCAAACTTGGAACGGTGTTGATGTTCGTAACTCAGTATGGTTTGGTTTTGGACGTACTTGGAACACAAGCCTTAGATATAATTTCTAATAAATTAGAAATTATACACCAGAAATCCCGCTTCTTAATTGAAGTGGGATTTTTTTTTGCCTTATCTTCAATTCAATTACAATTCGTAACTTCCCAAATAATTAAGCAATGTCCATGGAGATCATAAAAACACCAAAATCGGCTTTCGAGCAAATCACTGATTTCCCATTCAAAGAAAACTATGTGGATTTTGACCACCTCAAAATGCATTACATAGATGTAGGTGAAGGTGAAACAATTTTGGCTCTTCATGGTCAACCCACGTGGTCTTACTTATATCGTAAATTTATTCCCTCTTTAAAAGATCACAGGTTCATTGCTCCTGATTTGATTGGTTTTGGGAAGTCTGATAAAATTGTAGGTAGCCAAAACTATAGCTATGACCTGCATTTTAAATCTCTTAAGAATTTTATTGATAAGTTAGACCTCAATGACATCACACTCATAGTACAAGACTGGGGTGGCTTATTAGGTCTTGGTCTTTTAGGTCAATTCCCTGAAAGGTTTAAAAGGGTGGTTATTCTTAACACCTTTCTCCCGATAGGTAAACCCGTAAATTTTGGATTTAAGCTGTGGCAATGGTTTGCAAAGTATCACCCTTCTATTCCCACTGGCGGCGTAGTTCAGTTTGCCTCCGCATCAAAACTTTCCAAAGAAGTAATAGCCGCTTACAACGCTCCTTTCCCTTCAAAAAAGTATAAAGGCGGTGCAAAGTCATTCCCAAGACTAGTGCCCTCTCACCCAAGCCATGGTGGTGTAAAAGAAATGAAAGACGCTCGAGCGGTACTCTCTAAATGGGATAAACCAGCCTTAGTACTATTCTCCGACAAGGATAAAGTTTTTAGTGGGGCAGAGAAGTTCTTTTATAAGCTCATTCCTACCGTTAAAGACGACGAAAAAATTATCATAAAAAACGCAGGACATTTTCTTCAAGAAGAAAAAGGAGAAGAGATAGCTGAGTACATTGACAAGTTTATGAAAGGGCAAAAATTAATAGATTAGAGCATGCTCATAACATCATTTCAAGCCTATAAATAGATTATTGCGAATCTTTCATAAGTTGACCCTTATTCTACCCAAAATAACATTAACATCTTTAACATTACTCCTTAGTTTATTCGCGATTTCATGTTCCAATGAGAACACAGAAAGACCACAAAGTAGAACTTTTCTTTTAATACCTACCGCCTAATATGCCGCACATGCCATAATAAGCTTCTGAAGATTTCGAAGATACTTTCAATAGATTCCTGTTCGGTGATGTGATTCAGGATATATAGCGGAGTGTGAGTGAATTATGAAACAAGCTGGGCCTCTAGAGAATACCTTGGTTACTTTTTCCAGCGATACTAGACCGTGACTGTTGATGGAGAAGACCTCCTAGATATATTCCTAAAAGGTCAAAAATCCAGCTCTCATACTCAAATACTTAGCAAGATTGCTAAATGTATTTTACTCATAACCAGACAGTTGAAATATTTGCTAATATTTTGAGCAGCATTGTGCTAATATTTGTTGCACATTTGAATTGTCAAACATAAACGGTTTGATTTCAGGTCCTTAGTAACAAATAAAAAATACGATTATGTTAGCACTTAAAAATACATCTTCACAAAGAGTTTTTGTTCCTATTATCCCTTTAAGAAGAGAGCAGGAGAATCCTTTTGAAAAAGCTGCTACCATCACAAAGATGACTTCTAAAAACAAGAGTCTTTTAAGTCTCATGGCCGCTTTTGAATTAAAGTAAACTTAGATTACTATTCAAAAGAATTGATGTATTAGGCTTTGACCACTATGTAAACGTGGTTGAAACAAATATTCATCAAAAACGAATTAAAAATCAGAATAGACAAGTCCCTCTCAGGTGGGCGAAAATATTATTAAGAAAGCATGTAAATCAAAAAGAGACCGCTCCTGGCAGTCTCTTTTTTCTTGTCATCAGCACTTATCTAAAATCGCCTTCCCCTGCATCTCCGCCATCCACTTCGTCATTTCCACGGCTAGAGCTTTTCCTTTTAAACAAGCCTTTTCCGTCACTTTCCATTTTTCCGAAACGATATTGAAAATCAATACGAATACTTCTTCTATAAATACTTCTATTGTTATTAGTGATGAAATAATTTAGAGCATCCGTTCTGTTTTCCAGAGCAGATTTAAAGTCTATGGTTTTAACAAATGGGTTCTCTAATCCTAAGCCTATGCTTCCTCTTTTGTTATTAATACTTTTCTTAACCGTAATTCCATGAAAATAGAAGCCATTTCTAGTCCCCTGAAGCTGTACCCTTGGAGATCTATAGAACGCAAAGAAAGAGGCCGCCCAATCTTTCGGGAAAGAATACGAAGTATTTAAGTTAAGACCTCCACTCCAGCCTTCATTTGATATAGTGCGGTTATCCATATAAGTATAATCTACATTTACGCCACCACCCAAACGCCACTTACTTGTAGGATTTAAGTTCATAGAGACATTAGACCCATAACGCTTGTTTACACCAATATTCCCGTAAGTAGTTTCTGTTACATCTAATCCATCCTGACGAGTCACGTTACTGATAGACGTAATACTGTTATCTTCAATCCTAGAGAACACTGAGAAATTGATTGAATTGCTACCGAAGTACGTACTCATAGCTACTTCCAGCATATCAACCAACTCTGGAGACAAAGTCGGACTACCATAGGAGATGCTATTTGCATTAGAATAATCCACAAAAGGATTTAAATACCTAATTGACGGTCGTTGAATTCGCTGCGTGTAGCTTGTTCTAATAGAACCCGCTTTTTTGAAACGTTTTGAAAGTGTAATGCTAGGCAAGAAATTATCGTAATCTGGAATATCCACATTTGACAATTCTTTAAATTCTGCCTGAATAGTGGTTTTCTCATAACGTAAACCCGCTTGAACACCCCATTTATTTGGCAACTCTACAGTAAATGAAGAATAGCCGGCCAATACGTTTTGGTCATAATCTAAGAAATTAGATCTACCATCGTTTAATACATAACGACCCGTAGTCTCATTATAGCTATAGAAAAGTCCATCAGAAAGAGCCGATCGTAAAACGCCCTTTCCTCCCATTTCCCATTTCACTTTCTCACCCAAGGGTTGAACATAATCTAACTGGAAGCTCAATTCTCTATCTTTCCCTTGGTTTTCGCTGCTATCTGCTGACATTCCGTTTTGGAGAGCGGTATAGTAATTATTAGAGTTATTCTCAGAAACTTGGGCTAGAATAGTAAGTTCCTTTATTGGATTTTCGTACCTCTTAGTAAAGGTAAAATCCAAGTCACTCGAGTTACTTTTATCACTTTGATCAATGTCTCTAGTATTTTCAAAAATCAAATCTCTATTATTATCCAACAAAGTTGATAGCTGCTCTCCATCACTGCCCCTTAAACTGTTTCTTAAAGAGTAGGTAATAGAGAAGTTTGTTTTCTTATTAAAATCATAGTCAAAAGAGCCACTGTAACGCCCACCAGCCCGAACAGAGCGGCTGTCTTCAAGCTGGGTCAAGTAAGTTGCCTCACCATCTATAACACTCTCTCTCGTATTCTCGCCAATTGTTTTATAATTATATGACGCTCTTCCACTTCCTCGTAAGGATACGCCCCATTTACCGTCACGAAGGTTTACGCTACCGTTAGCCGATGATCCAACTAGGCCTGCACCAAGGTTTAAAGAACCGGTTACACCGGCAAGTGTATTCTTTTTCAAAATGATATTAACAATACCCGCAGTACCCTCTCCATCGTACTTAGCACTTGGTGAAGTAATAACTTCTACAGATTTAATTTGGTCTGACGGAATCTGCCTTAATGCTTCGCCTACACTACTGGCAAAAATTGCTGATGGCTTATTATTAATAAGTATTCTCACATTGGAACTCCCTCTAAGCTCAACTTCTCCATCTAAATCAACACTAAGCATCGGAACCTTTCTTAGAACTTCTTCCGCTGTCCCACCAGTATTAGAGATGTCTTTTTCGGCATTATAAACCAATCTATCTATTTTATCCTCTATCAAAGAAGATTGACCAACAACAGTTACGGCATCTAATTGGATATTATCTCCTATAAGTTTAATGTTATTTAAGTCTATGTTGGACATATTACTTTTCACTATCACATTCTCAATACTTTGTGGCTGATAGCCGATATAAGAAATGAGAATTTTATAGGTTCCCTTATTTAACCCTTCAAATTTAAATTTGCCATTACTTGAAGTTAGGGTACCATCTATGGCTTTTCCAGCACTCCATAGAGCTACCGCCGCAAATTCCACATTCTCTGAGCTTAAAGAATCTATAATAGTTCCTTGAATAATTGCATTACCCTCTTCTTTAGCCCCTGCAGGTTTTTGAGCAAAAGCAAAGACCGAGCAAAAACTGAGCAGCAGTAGTAATAGTGATTTCATAATAGTGAGATATAATTTTTCTTATGTTAAAAAAGCTTGTAATTAGTTAGACATTAAAATATTGTAAATGTTTGCTCTCAGCGGTTTACAAGTAAACAATAATAGATAAAGCACTTCGTTCTGTCGATAATTAAAAATTCTGACGACCAAAACAGGCATGTTTTTCCCTTTTTACACTTGATTTTCAATCCAGTGTGAAAAACTACGGAGTGAATTCTATGCACAACCAATGAAATAAAATCGCATTAGCCCTGACTTACGAGCAAGAAGAAGTTTTCAAAAAAATTACAACATTAACCCTAACTCTTTCCACAAAGAAAGTTATGATAAATCCAAGAGAGGGCATTATATGAAAGACTAAAGTGCCCTTCAGTAGATATAAATCTAAGATTTGTAGATTTAAAAGGCCACGAATCGACCAAACGGTATTCTTCCCAAAATACAAGTTATGTCATTTTGAGGAATTATTTACATTTTTCTAATATTCATAAAACGACCCTTGGACATCCTTTCCTTCCGTTTCCATTTCATTAAGTAACTTTTGGAATACTATTTCAATATTTTCATCCGTCATCTAAAAGAGGTAGCTTTGCACCCCATTTCAGAAGGATAAGTTTTTAGATATGAGTTTCGATAAAGAGTTTAAAAAGAGGAGGACATTTGCCATCATTGCCCACCCAGATGCTGGTAAGACTACCTTAACAGAAAAGCTTCTGTTATTTGGTGGTGCCATTCAAACCGCAGGAGCAGTCAAGTCTAATAAAATCAAAAAGTCAACCACTTCAGATTTTATGGAGATTGAAAAACAACGTGGTATCTCTGTAGCCACCTCTGTTATGACTTTTGAGTACAAAGACTTAAAAATAAACATTCTGGATACGCCAGGTCACAAAGATTTTGCGGAAGACACCTACAGAACGCTTACTGCTGTAGATAGCGTAATTTTAGTTATAGACTGTGTAAAAGGCGTGGAAGAGCAAACTGAAAGACTCATGGAGGTTTGTAGAATGAGAGCCACCCCCGTAATTATCTTTGTTAACAAGATGGATCGTGAAGGCCAAGATCCTTTTGATTTGTTAGATGAATTGGAACAAAAACTAAGATTTGGCGTAAGACCCATCACTTGGCCAGTAAATGGTGGTAAAGACTTTAAAGGTGTATATCACCTGCTAGATAAAAAGATGAACTTCTTCGCCGTCAATAAAACAAGACTAGAAGAAGACATATTTGAATACGACATTGAGTCTGAGGTTCTAAGAACCAAAATTGGTAATAAAGACGCCAATCAGCTTCAAGAAGACGTGGAGATGATTGAAGGTATTTACGATGAGTTTGACAGAGAAAAATATTTAAAAGGTGATTTAGCACCTGTTTTCTTTGGCAGTGCTGTGAGTAATTTTGGGGTAATGGAGCTTCTAGACACTTTCTGCAAGGTGAGTCCTTTACCTATCTCTAGGGCTACAGATGTAAGAATTGTGGAGCCTACAGAGAAAAAATTCACGGGTTTTGTTTTTAAAATACATGCCAATATTGACCCAAGACACAGAGACAGGATTGCCTTCCTGAGGGTTTGCAGTGGCACTTTTGAAAGAAGTAAGTTTTACGAACACGTAAGGCTCGATAAGAAATTTCGCTTTTCTAACCCCTATATGTTCATGGCGGATAGTAAAAACGTGGTGGAAGAGGCGTACCCAGGAGATGTGGTTGGACTTTATGACACTGGAAACTTTAAAATTGGAGATACATTAACCGAAGGCGAAGCTCTTCAGTTTACGGGCATACCAAGTTTCTCTCCAGAACTATTTAGAGAAGTGGTCAATGCCGACCCGATGAAATCAAAGCAGTTAGAGAAGGGCGTGCAACAACTGGCAGAAGAAGGTGTGGCTCAGCTATTTATCATGCAGCCTGGAAATAGAAAAATAATTGGTACAGTGGGAGAGCTTCAGTTTGAGGTTATTGAGCATAGGCTATTGCATGAATACGGTGCGAAAGCACGCTTTGAGGCAAAACCTTACTCTAAAGCCTGTTGGTTAACTTCCGATAAGCCAGAAAAACTTGAAGAATTTATAAGACTAAAGAATAACTTTATAGCTTATGATAAAGACAAAAACCCTGTGTTTCTTGCCGAAACCGACTGGATTTTAAGGATGAATACTGAAAATAATCCAGATATCACCTTCCATACCACGTCAGAATTTAAGGTAGCAGCAAAAGAATAAGGTAATCATAAAAAAAGGAGGCTCAGGCCTCCTTTTTTATCTAAATTTCACCAATAACCAGTATCAATCCTCAGGAAAAGGAATATAAACAAAGCTGGCAAACTTCCCATCCATTACAAAAAGACAGCAGTATTCTTCTGGATCTCGATAGTTTTCTTTAAAAAGTTCTTCCGATTCTTCTCCCACAATATTCCTTTCCAAAAACTCCTCAATCATAGATGCTTTATATTCGTATCTTGTTCCGAAATCTTCTTTGAAAAATAGCGTATTCCCTATAGAAACATCCTCTTTAGTAGCAATAAAAACAGGAAACTTACTAAACTTCCTACTTCTGACCTGATAAGACGCCTCTTTCAAATTATCGCAGACTTTGATGAAATCTTCCGTCACTAAACCTAACTGATGTTTATCTAGCTCTGGCGAATTAGCGTCATCCAGTATTGTATTTTCGTTCGAATGATTAATCATATCTCTCTTTCTTTGTTGATTCTAAATTAATTTAAGCACCACTATATCCTTGCCGCTAAAAGCAACCTTAAATCCCTATGCCTAAGATTAAACTTCTTGGCAATATTCTGATGTGTAATATTTCCCTTAAAGGCGTAAACACCTTTTAAAAACCATTGGTTCGTCAGTATCATTTCATCCATACCACCTAAGTCCAAAATTTTCAACAATAATGGTGTGAAAATATTACTCAAACTATGGCTTGCCGTATTCCCTACTCTAGAGGCAATATTAGGAACAGCATAGTGAATAACACCGTGTTTTTTATAAACGGGTTCTTCGTGCGTTGTGGGCACGGAAGTCTCTATACAGCCTCCTTGATCTATAGCTACATCAACCAAAACAGCATTTTTTTTCATGGTCTTTACCATATCTTCTGTAACCACCAAAGGAGATCGTCCTCTTTCTGAACGCATAGCAGCCACTACCACATCTGCCTCTGCCAGTGCTTTACACAGATTGTGAGAGTCTAGAATTGATGTAAAAATGTGCTGACCTAAATAATATCTTAAACGCTGTAATCTATATAAATGTGTATCAAATATTTTAATATCGGCTCCTAGTCCCAAGGCAGCCCTAGCCGCAAACTCCGCAACGGTTCCAGCCCCTAAAATAACAACAGAAGTAGGCGGAACGCCCGCTATACCTCCTAAGAGGGTTCCTTGTCCTCTTCCTAAATATTCCGATGCCAAGAGTATAGCAGAACTACCGGCTATTTCGCTCATGGCTCTAATCACCGACAGGTTTCCTGCGGCATCTTCCATAAACTCAAAACCTATGGCCGTTATCCTTTTTTCTATCAAAGCCTCAAAATATGCCTTAGATTGCTGAGGAAGCTGCAATGCCGACAATAAGGCACCACCTGGTTTCATTAAAGCTATTTCCGCCAAATCGGGAGGATTAACTTTTAAAACTATTCTAGAGGAAAAAACTTCATCTCTTGCCAAACAAACCTGTGCACCAGCCTCAGTATATGCTTCATCCGTAAAGTTTGCTGGGACACCCGCACCCTTTTCTACCCTCACACTCCAGCCATTTCTAATTAAAACAGATACAGAATCTGGGCTTAAAGCAATTCTTTTTTCCAAAGCTGAACTTTCTTTAGGCAGCCCTATCGTCAAGTCTTGACCTCTTGTCTCTACTGCTAAAGGTTTTTCCTGCGTTTCTAAGACAGTAGAACTTCCTATATTCAATTCTGGATTTTGGGTCATTAACTAATTATTTCAAGTTCAACTTTTCTCGTTTGATTATCATTTGTGTCAATTCTTATGAGCAAATGGGGTAGTGGCAATAAGTTATCAATAACCTGCGGCCACTCTATCAAACATATTTTACCACTATAAAAATACTCTTCTACTCCAAAATCATAGGCCTCTTCCTCATTCTTTAACCTATAAAAGTCAAAATGAAAAATTTCTTCTCCTCTATCCGTTTCATAAACGTTGACAATAGAAAAAGTAGGGCTTTGAACAGCGTGCATGACACCCAGCTGTTTGCAAAGCTCTTTGATTAAAGTAGTTTTTCCAGCTCCCAAATTCCCTTCAAATTTCCATACGGATTTATCCTCAGCAAAAGAAATAATTTGCTCGGCTGTGTCCCTAACTTTTTCTAAAGAAATTTGTTCAAAAACCTTTTTCACTGTAACCACAAAAATACTACATTTTTTAAAAACGCGGTTCCAAAGAGGCTAGCCAAAACTCTATTTCTTTATTAAATAAAAAATCTTTAATAAAGTAAGCTGCTTTTGGTTTTAACGTTCAAATTTTAAGACCTTTGTGTTTTAATTCCAATAGACTTTCCGGGCTTATGAATGATGGCAGAAAACATGTGATTCTATTCTTCTTTTTTACCATCGGTATAATTTACGTTTTTAGGCTTTTTTACCTTCAGGTAATTGACCCTAAGTATCGTTCAATAGAGGCTACCAATGCTATCAAAAGACATATTGAAGTTCCACTACGTGGGCAAATTTATGACCGAAACCATAAACTTCTGGTAAGAAACGAGGAGGTATACAATATGTATGTCACGCCCGTCAAAGTTAAAAACCTTGATACCCTAAAATTCTGTAAAGTTTTTAATATTGACAGAAACTATTTTGATAGCACAATGGCTTTAGCTACAAAATATTCTAAAAACAGAGCATCTATTTTTAAAAAGCAATTGAGCAAAACCGATTTTGCAACTGTGGCAGATGCCATGGTAAACTTTAAAGGTTTTCATTTTGAGCAATCTTTCTTTAGAACATATCCTGGACACACCCTTGCCAATGCCCTCGGTTATATAGGAGAGATCCCAAGAAAATTATACGACGAACAAGAATCAAAATACTATAGGCAAGGAGATTTCATTGGACTTTCGGGCATTGAAAAATCTTATGAAGAAGAATTAAGAGGTGTAAGGGGTGTAAAGTATACCCTTATGAATGTAAAAGGTGAAGCCAAAGGGATGTATGAAAACGGCAGCTATGACACCACCGCTGTAGTAGGCAGAGACCTCTATTCTTCCATTGATATGGAACTTCAGCAGCTAGCCGACAGTTTATTTCAAAATAAAGTGGGGGCCATAGTGGCCATAGAACCCAAAACTGGCGAAATATTAGTCATGGGCTCCTACCCCACTTATGACCCAAACCTACTTTCTGGAAAAGCTTTTTCAGAAAACTATTTAAACCTAATAAGAGACCCTGACAAACCCACCTTTAACAGAGCCATATCTTCTTTTTACAGACCGGGTTCCACCTTTAAACTTGTGCAAGCCGTAGTGGGTTTACAACAGGGTGTCATCAATCCAATGTCTTCGTTTATTGGAGCTTTCTCTCCTATGGGTTGCCATGGGCATGGGCTTCATCACCTTATTAACTTAAATAATGCGGTTCAGTATTCGTGTAATCCTTATTTCTATAATGTCTTTAAAAGAATTATAGAAAACACTAAAGAAAAAAGCCCATTCATTGGAGCTAGAGAAGGATTGACCCGTTGGCGAGATATGATGGAAAAGTTTGGTTTTGGCACCCAACTCGGTATTGATATACCTGGAGAGAAAAGCCAACTTCTACCAGGACTACCACTCTATGATAAATATTATGGTGAAAATAGATGGAAATTCTCAAATATTTATTCTCTGGCTATTGGTGAAGGGGAAATCGGCTTGGATGTTTTAAAATTAGCCAATATGACTGCTGTTTTTGCGAATAAAGGCTACTGGATCACCCCACATCTTATAAGAGGTGTAGGGGCAGACAAAAAAGGAATGAAACCAGAGAGACTACAGGTTCATCAAACGGGCATTGCTGCAGAGCATTTTTCTGCTATTTATAACGGTATGGAGGAAGTTTTAAGAGCAGGTACCGCACGACAAGCTTTTATGGCAGATATTCCAATTTTAGGTAAAACAGGAACATCTCAAAATAAAAAAGGCAAAGACCATGCCATTTTCATTGCTTTTGCACCAAGAGATAACCCTCAGATTGCCATTGCGGCTGTAGTAGAAAATGCTGGATTTGGTGGCTCATCAGCAGCACCTATATCTTCCCTGCTTATAGAAAAATTCCTTACAGGCAAAGTAGAAAGAAGAGCCCTTGTGGAAAGAATGAAAAATACAAGTTACACGACGGTGGCAGCTTCTGCCGTAGCAAAATAATTGAATGGCAGGAGAGATTAACATCAAAAGAGGGATTGACTGGATTACAGTTTTATTATACTTAGCACTTGTTATGGTAGGCTACCTTAACATTTATGCAGCCGTATTTAACCCAGAAGACCCAATCGCATTTTTCTCATTGGCTCATAATGCAGGTAGGCAGCTATTATTTTTGTCGCTTTCCATGATCATTGTGGTCATTATTCTATTTGTAGATTATAAGGTTTACGACTCTTTTGCCTACATTTTCTATGGGCTTATGATTCTTCTACTGATTGCCACCATATTTTTAGGTAGTGACGTAAAAGGCTCCAAGTCATGGATAAAGTTAGGATCCTTTTCCCTGCAACCCGCAGAATTTGCAAAAACAGTCACGGCCTTAGCCTTGGCTAAATTTTTAAGTACCCAGACCGTAAACCTTAAGAAATTTCAAGACCTGTGGAAAACGGCGGCTATTATTCTTGTACCGCCTATCATTATTATTCTTCAAAAAGAAACAGGATCTGCCCTTACATTTGCCATTTTCATGGTAGTACTATATAGAGAAGGTTTGCCGGGAATTTATCCGGCCTTGTTTCTAGGCTTCGTGCTCATTTTGGTTCTTTCTTTATTTTACTCCAAATGGTACATACTAGGTGGCTTGTTAGTTTTAGGAATTATTTTGTGGTATCTCATTTTTACTAAAAGAGATAGAAGCAGGTCAAATCTCTACAAGCTTTTAGGTCTATTTCTACTCTTCTCCACATTTGCTATGGGTTTAGATTTTTTCCTTACCAAAGTTTTACAACCCCATCAGCAAAGAAGAATTGAAGCTCTGGTAAATCCAGATGCGGATCCATTAGGTGCTGGATGGAACGTCACGCAGTCCAAAATTGCGATTGGCTCGGGAGGATTTTTAGGAAAGGGATACTTACAGGGCACACAAACTAAATTTGATTTTGTACCAGAGCAATCTACAGACTTCATTTTCTGTACAGTTGGAGAAGAATGGGGTTTTGTTGGCAGCTTGGTTTTACTCGCTCTTTACCTAGGGCTTTTTACCCGACTCATACTCCTAGCCGAACAGCAGCGAGATAAATTTGCCCGAGTATATGGCTACTGCGTAGCCTCAATCATGTTTTTCCATTTATTAGTAAATATAGGAATGACCATTGGTCTTATGCCAGTAATTGGAATACCACTCCCCTTTGTGAGTTACGGCGGGTCTTCTTTGTGGTCCTTCACTATTCTGTTATTTATATTCCTGAAACTTGATGCTCACAGAAGCTTTAAAGTGTAGTATATATTTCAGACAAATTGAAAACAATGAAATCTATTTATCTTATCCCAACTTTACTAGCACCAGAAACCAAAGCGGCTGTTCTACCGATGGAGGTTATAGAACACGTAAAGCACTTGAATGTTTTCTTTGTTGAAAACATAAAAACAGCGAGAAGGTTTATTGCGGGTTTAAAGATTGACAAAGTAATAGATGACATCACCTTTCATATTCTCACCAAAGACTCTGACTTTGAAGAGACCTTTACCATTATGTTAGGATTGGAACAAGATGCTGGTATCCTTTCCGAAGCGGGCTGCCCAGGAATAGCAGATCCTGGTGCTTTAGCTGTGGAGATTGCTCATCAGTTAGATTATAATGTAGTGCCTCTGGTAGGCCCCTCCTCTATCCTATTGGCTCTTATGGCCTCTGGCTTTAACGGACAAAGTTTTGCGTTCAACGGATACCTTCCTATAGATAATAAAGAAAGAGCTAAGAGAATTAAAGAATTAGAAAGATTAAGCCATACCTCTGGTCAAACACAGCTCTTTATGGAAACGCCATATCGAAACCGTCAATTATTTCAGGCTTTACTAGAAACCTGTAACCCAAACACCAAACTAACCATCTCTGCCAACCTCACGGGCTCAGATGCTTTTTCTAAGACCAAGAGCATCGCAAAATGGAAAAGTTACAAAAATCTCGACATTCATAAAAAACCAGCCATATTTGGTTTTGGCTCCTAGCCCAAAAGTTCATCTAAACGAACAGCCCCTTTTTTATCTACAAACGTCATTTTCAGGGCTACGGCACGCTGCAATACCGCTTCATAAGCTGTTCTTGGTATCTCTACAGCTCCATACCTTAATACATTGTCGTTTATAAACTGTGTATCCAAAAGTTCAAAGTTTCTATTTTTCAAAATTTCAACAAGATAATGAAAGGCTACTTTAGAGGCATTGGAAACTTTATGAAACATAGATTCTCCAAAAAACGCTCCCCCCAAACTCACCCCATATAATCCACCCACCAAAACACCATTCTCATAAGCTTCTACAGAATGGGCAAAGCCCAACTCATTTAAAGCACAATACACATTTATAATTTCATCAGAAATCCAAGTTTCATCGTTAACAAACCTTGGTTTGGCACATTGCTCCATCACCGTTTTAAAGTCACGATTGATATAGATATCAAACGGTCTCCTATTAATTACTGGTCTTAAAGATTTTGAAGGTTTATAAGCGTCTATCGGAATGATAGCTCTGGGCTCAGGGGCGTACCAAGAAATCTCCCCATCGGCATCCGCCATAGGGAAAAAACCATTTAAATAAGCATAAATTAAATCTTCAACCTTAAGAGACATATCAAGAATCCATCAGCCAGATTTTATCTTCCTTAAAGTTTTGTTCAGTCCACTCCACCAAAACCCTTTGTGTATCTTGTGTATTAACTTTCCTGCCCGTATAATCTGGTTGAATTGGCAAGTCTCTGTTATAGCTCCTATCTATAAGACATAAAAGCTCCACCTTTGCTGGCCTACCAAAAGCTTGCATGGCATCAATAGCCGCTCTCACCATTCTTCCCGTCGCTAAAACATCATCTATTAAAATGACATTCATTTTTTCAATTACAAAATTAATATGGGTGGCATTAGGCTTTAAAATAGAATCTCTCCTTCTAAAGTCATCTCTGTAAAATGTAGCATCCAGCGTACCATTCAAAACCTTATGACCTAACTGATGCTCTAAAATCTCGACAATTCTATCCGCCAGAAAAATGCCTCTTGGCTGAAGACCGATAATTACTGCGTTTTCTAAACTTCCATGATTCTCAATAATTTCTTGAGATAACCTCTTCAGAATAACACTCAGCAGTGGCTGATTTAGAATTAACCTCTTTTTACTCATTTGCTAATTGGCATTAAAAACAAAAATATTGACTTCTTCGGAAAATGACTAGTAGCTAAATAGAAAATCTGTTTCATGACATCTATTAATATGCAACAACAAACGCAATTAGAGCATTTAGCTATAAAGGCACTAACACAATGGACTTATATTTGTCAAAATCAAATTTAAGGTATCATTACTACCCTTTTTAATGAACAATATTTTTAGAAGCCTTTTTAAAAGAAAGCCCTCAGAGGCAAAGAGAGAGGCTGATGCAAAATCAGAAGATAAACCAGAAATGAAATACTTAATCGTAGGTCTAGGAAATATAGGCCCCAAATACGCCTTCACCAGACATAATGTTGGCTTCATGGCTCTGGACAAGCTTGTAGCACAGGAAGGCATTCCTTTCACTATGGAGAAACTAGCTTATCATTCAGAATGGAAATCCAAAGGCAGAACCATACACCTTATTAAACCCACCACTTTTATGAATCTTTCTGGTAAAGCCCTACAGTACTGGATGAACTTAAAAAAAATACCTGTTGAAAATGTTTTGGTCTTAGTAGATGACCTCTCTCTTCCCGCAGGCAAACTTCGACTCAAGCCAAAAGGCTCGGCAGCAGGGCATAACGGGCTAAAAGATATCGAAAGAGCCTTACAATCAAACGAGTACGCCAGACTTAAGATTGGTATTGGTAGCGACTTCCCTAAAGGAAGACAAGTAGATTATGTCTTAGGCAACTTCCCTGAAGATGATATGATTGAAATATTTAACAAACTGGACAAGGTAAAAGAAATGATTTCTAGCTTTTGTTTCACCGGAATTGAGAGAACGATGAACTCCTTTAATGAATAATTGTACTTTTAGAAGAACTTTCACCAGTGCTTGAATTAGATACTTTACATAGTTAATTTTTTTAATAATAGAATATTGTTTGGCAACGAACGCTCATGTTAGCAACAGATGGACCATGACATCTGCAAAACAACTAAATAACAAAATGTTATACTGATTGGCATTGCCGAAAGAATTTGCTCAAAACTAAGAAACCCACCATATTTGTATCGTAATCAAAAAACGGAATCATAAATATTCCACGAATTATGACAAATAAAATAATAACTTTAGTACTTATAATTGCAACAGCTATTTCGGGAGTGAACTCAGCTAAAGCAGCCGACTCAGTAAACGTTCGTTCAAACAATATATACCTTTCAGCAGGTTCTGAATTCAATTTCAAAACCTTCATGAATAAAAAAGCAAAGAGATTTGTAAAAAAGAACAACGACGAGTGGGCAACATTCAACAATGTGGTACGTCTTTATAACGACCAAACTGGAAGTTTTTTAAATCTTTCTGAAACAGAGAGAGCAAAGTTTTCTGAAGCTGTAGCCAGCATCAATACTAAGCTTGACAAAATGAACAGCAGAGAGTCTCAAATTTGGCTACAAAAAGTTGATGTAACTGAAAAAGTTTTCAACTTCCTTTGGAGCACTAAATTAGAAGAAAGACAAATTGAAAATTATTACAAAATTCCAACTGTTAAGTTTGAAGCTGCAGTAGGAAGATAATAAAGAAATAAACTTTAGTGAGTTGGGCTACCCAGCCCTCTCGCAAAAAGTTTCAAAATTTAATAGGTTAGGGTTGAATAGATAAATGCCGCTCCTCATGGGGGCGGCTATTTTTTTATATCCATTTCTAGATTCTTCTTTCGGAAGAAACTACCAAAGGCTAAATACAAGCACTCACAAAGCCACGCCTTTCTTCTCTCAAAAAGAAGGGATGGTCGCCAGCCGAACAAATCATCCATACCACCTTATTGTCAATATCTATATTTAGTTCTATTTTTAAAGTAGTCAACCCTTTAAAAATAGATGCAAAAACTAGCGATTTTAGGTTCAGGATTTATTTCCGAATTCTACGCCTCGTCCATTTTAGGTCAAAGAAGTAAAGATAAAATATTAGTTGTTGCGTCGCGTAGTGAAGTTAACACCAAGAAATTTGCAGAAAAGTTTAACATCCCATCCTATAGCACGGACCTAAGAAAAGCCATTAATCACCCTGAAATTGACATTGTGGTAATAAACTACCTCCATATGGAAGCCGTAATGGAGTGTGTTAAAGCAGGAAAAGGCGTCATCTGCACCAAACCCCTCGGAAGAAATAGTGAAGAGGCTTTAAAGATGCTCAAAGCGGTAGAAAAGACTGGTATATTTCATGGCTACATGGAAGACCTGGTATACACGCCCAAAACATTAAGAACCATTGAAAGTATAAAACAGGGCTCCTTAGGTCGCATACTATGGGCTCGTTCCAGAGAAACCCACCCTGGGCCACATAGCGATTGGTTTTGGGATAAAGAAAAAGCCGGTGGAGGAGCCATTTTAGACCTGGCCTGCCATTGTATAGTAATAGCCAGGAGCTTTATTGGCAAAAACCAAAAACCCATAGAGGTGATGTGCTGGGCTGCCACTCAAGTAAAGCCCATAGAAGCCGAAGACCACGCCATTGGCCTAGTAAAGTATGCCAATGGAGCCATAGGGCAGTTTGAAGTAAGCTGGACCTTTAGAGGCAGCCTAGACCTCCGTGACGAAGTAATGGGTACCGAAGGCACCGTTTGGCTAAATCACTTCTTACGCACGGGTTTTGATATGTTCACAGCACCAGGCCAAAGCGGATATGTAGCAGAATCAGATTCTGAATGGATATTTCCTGTGGCAGACGAAAATCAAGATCTGGGCTACAACCACATGTTCAACGATATGTTTTCGGCGTTTGAGAATGGCACTGAACCGATTGAAACCTTCTATGATGGTTACATCGTAAACGCGATTATGGATGCCGCTTATACCTCCGTAAAGTCTAAAAAATGGGAGCCCATACATATAGAGGATTGGCGAGGTGACGAGCCTGAAAACGGAGCTACACCAGACTTAGTCCATTATGATGACAACTTCTACACTTATCAAAGAGGAAATACTACCCGATGGAGGCAAAAAACTCATTTTAAAAGACAAAAAAACGGGCAAAATTATCAGAAAATAAATTAGACATGGAAACCTTCCAAAAACCAAATAGGTAATGAACAGTAAAATAAAAATACAATTATCAGTCATGATGTTCCTCCAGTTTTTTGTCTGGGGAGTTTGGTATGTTACCATGGGTACCTACTTGTTCAAAATAGGCTTTGACGGTCTCAGTGTAGGTGCTGCATACAGTACGATAAACTGGGGAGCCATCATTTCGCCTTTTGTTATAGGAATGATAGCCGACCGGTTTTTCTCTGCTGAACGCGTACTGGGCGTTATGCACATCACCGGAGGACTTATTCTATACTACCTCATCCAAATTACAGAACCCACAGCCTTCTTTTGGACGCTATTAATTTATGCCCTTCTCTATATGCCTACTTTGGGTCTAGCTAATGCCTTATGTTTCAACCAAATGACAGACACTAAAAAAGAATTTCCACCTATCCGAGTGCTAGGGACTATCGGCTGGATAATTTCAGGCTTAACCATTGGCTGGTTGAACATAGAAGACTCAAATATGGTTTTCAAAATTGGCTCGGGAGTGTCTATTCTATTGGGGTTATACAGCTTTACCTTACCTAAGACACCTCCAAAAAGCAAAGGAAAAAAACCTTCCCTTAGAGACATTCTAGGACTTGACGCCCTAGCCTTGTTGAAAAACAGAAGCTTCGCGGTATTCATACTCTGTTCTCTACTCATTTCAATTCCATTGGCCTTTTATTACAGTTTCACCAATCCATTTCTAAACGAAATAGGAATGGAAAATGCCGCTGGAAAAATGACCCTAGGGCAAGGCTCAGAACTACTTTTCATGCTTCTTATGCCACTATTATTTACCCGATTAGGCGTAAAGAAAATGTTATTAATAGGCATGCTGGCATGGGTAGTCCGATATTTATTTTTTACATACGGTGACAATGACGCTTTGGTGAGCATGCTCTATATGGGCATCATCTTACATGGCATCTGTTATGACTTTTTCTTTGTAACGGGTCAAATCTACGTAGACCAGACTGCTCCAAAGGAAATACAAGCGTCTGCACAAGGATTTATCACACTCATCACCTATGGACTCGGAATGCTCATTGGTAGCTGGTCTTCTGGATGGTTTGTAAAACAATACACCCTAGAAGACGGAAGCCACCTATGGCAAAGCATCTGGCTCATACCAGCAGGAATGGCACTAATTGCCGCCATTTTATTTTGGATACTTTTTAATGAGAAAAAAACTTTATCTGTAGCAAAAAAATAAATAGCACCTAAACAAAAGACTACCAACGAGTTAGTGAAATACTATGAAAAAAGTATCAATTATTTTAAAATATTTTCAGCCTAGGTATTGACTGGAATAATAATTTGCCTATCTTTGCACCTCCAAATCAGGAAGAGGATTTCAATTTGGAAGCTGGTCTGGTAGTTCAGCTGGTTAGAATACCTGCCTGTCACGCAGGGGGTCGCGGGTTCGAGTCCCGTCCAGACCGCAGCTTAAAAGCCTCATAATCATACGATTGTGAGGCTTTTTTCATCAAACTCCTTCGCTGAAAAAAAATCGATTTAAACATAGTTCGGGTCAAGAGCAAAATCTGGGGGATGAGTTCTTTAAGCATAAATTTGACATAGTCTAAAAAGGAAGAATTCAATACTCCTGACACCTCTAAACCTAGATCTAAAAGCTTTGATTTTCGCATTGAAAGATTCTGGGGTCAAGAGCAAAATCTGGGGGATGAGTTCTTTAAGCATAAATTTGACATAGTCTAAAAAGGAAGAATTCAATACTCCTGACACCTCTAAACCTAGATCTAAAAGCTTTGATTTTCGCATTGAAAGATTCTGCTGAAGCATTGGTACTTCTGTTATCAAAATAATTAAGAATAGTTCTGTAATGATGCTCAAATGTTCGGGCAATTGAATTAAAGGATTTAAAGCCTGCTTGTCTTACTTCTTCATGCCATTTGGCTAGTCGAGCTAAACCATAAGTTTGGTCAGTGGTTTTGTCATAAATCTCGGCTAGTTTAATACCCAGTCCGAAGGCTTTTTCAATATCTGGATAGCGTTCAAATAATAGAGCAGCTCTTTCGGCTTGCGACTTAGACCAGTTTGCTGGTCGTTTATAAAGTACATATCTACGGACCAAGAACAAAAGTTGGGGGATAGCTGTTAAATTCTGAATTTTGGAGAAATTTAACAGCTATAAAATTGGAAGAACTAGTAAAGCTATTGTTGCCCGAATTGTTAGTCGATAATTTCAATCTGATAAAGGTCGATAAGGATAAAAAGACTGAAATTCTGCGAATTTATTTAGAAGAGAAGTTGGATATTCCACAGGAATTATCAGAACTAAAACTTCATTCAAAAGGCTTCTATGATGAAATAACCATCCAAGACTTTCCGATTCGTAATTACAAAGTGTTCCTTCATGTCAAACGTCGTAAATGGAAGGATTTGGAAACAGGAAAGAACGTAACAAGGAATTGGGAAATAGTAGCTCAGGGAACTCGAATGACAACAGAGTTTGCTGCTTTTTTAAAAGAATTCAATAGATACACAGGCCATTGATGTCGAAACGGTTGGCAAGTTCTTCGGATTGAATGGGAAGAAACTACAACGGCAGTATAAGAATCATTTAAGCGACTTCAAAAACTGGAAGCAAAAGCCAAGAGCCAAAGAATGGCTAATCTACCCACAAAATATGGGAGAATATCTGTCAATAGATGAAACTAGCCTTTCGGATGGAGAACTCTATACTATTCTGACCAATAAAGAAGCGAAAGGAAAAAAAGGGAGCATTGTTGCCATCATAGCAGGCACTAAGGCGACTGATATCATAAAAGCCTTACGTAAAATACCAGAGCCTAAACGTAAGAAAGTCAAAGAAGTAACCCTTGACATGGCTCCTAATATGGAGTTGGCAATCAAGAAATCATTTCCTTGTGCAAAACGAGTTACCGATAGGTTTCATGTTCAAAAATTAGCCTGGGATGCGGTGCAAGAAATGAGAATTAAACATCGTTGGGAGGCTATAGACCAAGAAAGTGATTCCATCGAACTTGCAAAAGTAAAGGGAACTCCTTATAAACCTGAGATACTAAGTAATGGCGATACACTCAAGCAGCTTTTAGCTAGAGGTAGATATGTACTTTATAAACGACCAGCAAACTGGTCTAAGTCGCAAGCCGAAAGAGCTGCTCTATTATTTGAACGCTATCCAGATATTGAAAAAGCCTTCGGACTGGGTATTAAACTAGCCGAGATTTATGACAAAACCACTGACCAAACTTATGGTTTAGCTCGACTAGCCAAATGGCATGAAGAAGTAAGACAAGCAGGCTTTAAATCCTTTAATTCAATTGCCCGAACATTTGAGCATCATTACAGAACTATTCTTAATTATTTTGATAACAGAAGTACCAATGCTTCAGCAGAATCTTTCAATGCGAAAATCAAAGCTTTTAGATCTAGGTTTAGAGGTGTCAGGAGTATTGAATTCTTCCTTTTTAGACTATGTCAAATTTATGCTTAAAGAACTCATCCCCCAGATTTTGCTCTTGACCCATATCTACCTCTAGCTAAAAGCTGCTTGAGTGTATCGCCATTACTTAGTATCTCAGGTTTATAAGGAGTTCCCTTTACTTTTGCAAGTTCGATGGAATCACTTTCTTGGTCTATAGCCTCCCAACGATGTTTAATTCTCATTTCTTGCACCGCATCCCAGGCTAATTTTTGAACATGAAACCTATCGGTAACTCGTTTTGCACAAGGAAATGATTTCTTGATTGCCAACTCCATATTAGGAGCCATGTCAAGGGTTACTTCTTTGACTTTCTTACGTTTAGGCTCTGGTATTTTACGTAAGGCTTTTATGATATCAGTCGCCTTAGTGCCTGCTATGATGGCAACAATGCTCCCTTTTTTTCCTTTCGCTTCTTTATTGGTCAGAATAGTATAGAGTTCTCCATCCGAAAGGCTAGTTTCATCTATTGACAGATATTCTCCCATATTTTGTGGGTAGATTAGCCATTCTTTGGCTCTTGGCTTTTGCTTCCAGTTTTTGAAGTCGCTTAAATGATTCTTATACTGCCGTTGTAGTTTCTTCCCATTCAATCCGAAGAACTTGCCAACCGTTTCGACATCAATGGCCTGTGTATCTATTGAATTCTTTTAAAAAAGCAGCAAACTCTGTTGTCATTCGAGTTCCCTGAGCTACTATTTCCCAATTCCTTGTTACGTTCTTTCCTGTTTCCAAATCCTTCCATTTACGACGTTTGACATGAAGGAACACTTTGTAATTACGAATCGGAAAGTCTTGGATGGTTATTTCATCATAGAAGCCTTTTGAATGAAGTTTTAGTTCTGATAATTCCTGTGGAATATCCAACTTCTCTTCTAAATAAATTCGCAGAATTTCAGTCTTTTTATCCTTATCGACCTTTATCAGATTGAAATTATCGACTAACAATTCGGGCAACAATAGCTTTACTAGTTCTTCCAATTTTATAGCTGTTAAATTTCTCCAAAATTCAGAATTTAACAGCTATCCCCCAACTTTTGTTCTTGGTCCAGATTCTGCTGAAGCATTGGTACTTCTGTTATCAAAATTATTAAGAATAGTTCTGTAATGATGCTCCCATTTAGCTAGTCGAGCCAAACCATATACTTGGTCAGTAGTTTTGTCATAAATCTCGGCTAGTTTAATACCCAGTCTGAAGGCTTTTTCAATATCTGGATAGCGTTCAAATAATGGACACGATTGTTCCTTGGGGAATTTTTAAACTTTTAAGGAAGGATGTAAATGCCAATGGGATAAAATTGATATTCGCATAACTACTTGACTTAATTGTATTAATTGCTTTTTTATGGATCAAGACCAGTTCTGACATTTTTGATGTTATAGTATCAGCAATAGGAATTATTTTGGTGCTTGCAGGGGAAAAATGGTTTTTACATTGGCAAACAAAATGAGGCGACAGAAAGGAATAAAGCAAATACCAATACTTGCATACCAGCATTAACAGGTGTTTTAACGCCTATTATTTACTCAATCCGGCCTTTCCTTCTTCATATTCTTGACTGCTGATCTCCCCATCGGCAAAACGCTTTTTAAGAATATCTAGGGGCTTCTCTTGTTTTGTGGAAAAATCAAACTTTTGTCGATTGAAATACCAAAGTGCAATAAAGATTATTATTATCAATCCTAAAATCATAGTTTTTTGTTTTTTATGTATAAATAAAAAGGGGAACCCAATATAATTTCGACGCTCCCCGACTGTAATAGATAAAAAGAATTGTCAATGTTGAACTTGACTCCCCATTTCTTTTTTCTCGTTGTTCATGGTTTCTTTTCCCCTTATCACCTTCTTCAGGTTTTTATTCTGAAGATTTCCATTTACAGACAAGCCCAGTGTAATCCAATCGTGCATTCCACCTCTGTAGTAAAGCATTTTGTCAGACGAATATCCTGCCTTTAATAGGTTTTTTATGGCAGTTGCTGATTGTGGGCATTGAGGTCCATTGCAAAAAAACAAATGTGGGTAATGCTTGCCTAATTCATCTATTCTATTGGTTATCTCATCAAAAGGTATGTTTCTAGAACCGGGAATAGTGACACCTTCCATGGTATCTGGTTTTCTGGTATCAATAATTGATAATCCCTGTATTTGGTGATAATATACCTCAATTTCCCCCACGGTTTTCACCTGAGGGGCAGCTTGCATGGGCTGGATACTTCCCCAAGTGATATCAACCTCCACCTTGCCATCTTCCATGCCCTTAGGGATCATGTGGTTTTGCTCCCTTTTTTGTGACCGCAATTGTGAGATGTCTAATTTTCTCATTTTCAGTTCATTTATTTTTTCCGGTTCAAGAAGGCCAGTGGATTCCACTTTTTCATCCACTATTAATAGAGGTGAAAGTGTTGATTGGTATTTTTCCACAAATTCAGGATGTTCTTCAAAATAAATAACCTGATAAGGTATTTCTGCTTGTCTGAGTTGTTCTTCCAACATGGGGCGATGCTGACAAGTTTTAGTTACTGCAATTAAAATTTCCATAGTAAAGCTCCTTTTGTTTTTTACTCAAAAAAACTGTTCCGAGTGATTTTAATTCTAATTGGAAGATTTGTTCATCTTCATCTTTCCTGTTATTCCATCCATCATATTCATGCCATTCCTGTATGACTCATCATTCATCATACCATTTTGACGCATCATACCCATCATGCTTTGCATCATCGCATGGTTACCCAACATCATTTCTGCCATTTGATTACATTGTGATGTGTCGTTCTGGCACAATTGAATCATGTTTTGCATCATGTCTTGAATTATGCCTGGATTTTCTTTCACCATTTCCTGCGTCATTTGTTGATTACCCATCATCATACCCATCATCTCCTTGTTGCCCGACATCATCATTTTACCTTGCTCGTTATTCATCATCATGTCCACCATTTCCGTCATCATCTCCTGATTGTTGACAATAGTTTCCATGACTTCTTTTCTTTGGGATTCGTCCGTAAGGACTTGCTCAGTGCTTTGGGACTGCTGACAAGCCGTTAAAAATCCGGTAATTATCATTATAGTTGCGATTTTTATGGTATTTTTCATTTTGTTTGAATTTAAATAAGATTAAAAAATGATTTGTGGTATGTGTCGAACAGATTCAAATAATCACATTTCAAATGTGACCCGGTATCAGCTGTAAACTCTTACATAATTCCAACAAAGAATTACAACAATCACATATAGCTAAGATTAGTTAGGAATTCATCAAACCATATTATTTAGCTTACTTTGTTCTGATATCTACTGGTAAGAATTATTTTTAATTTTGGCAATCTAAATGAATATGCAGAAAGAATAAAGCACGATATCCCAGTCCAATAGTTAAGGGGAACTTTGCCCCTTATATCCCACAGAACAGTTCCGAGACGCGTAGTCCGAGACGCGTAGTCCGAGACGCGTAGTCGTGAACCGCTCGATTCATACGGCGTTCTAAAATCTTGAATTAGGTTCTCACAAACTATAAACCCTTCTTTTTGGGTTTTTTGTCCAGTTGGTTAAGCATTATGTTTGAAAGCATCGAGCTCGGAGAGCTCCCTTGGTAAGGTCAACCAGTCTGCCGCCAGGCAGGTGTCCTTTTGCCTATCGCTGCTACAATTTCAGTTCAGCCTCTTTTCAGAACTTTGGCCTTCGGCAGCATATGTCACCTCTTCTGACCCTATAGCCTCCTTATGTAACTGCTGTTCTTAATGAAATTGTCGTCAGTACATAAAACACCGTGACCGGTTGGCGTTTCGATTACTTCAGATGTTTGGTCACCTGTGCCTCCTACTTAGTTTGGGTAACGACTCCCCCTACGGGACTTTCACCCATTGGACTGTTCCGCTTATGAACAAAATTCGTCATTCAAGGCACACACATAGAAATGGCAAAGTCAATTACTGAAAAACTCTTGATTTCTTTTAAGCGATTAAGAGAAAATTCCATCTCTGATAGGTTAAAGCCAATCGATAAGTATTTAAAAAAAAATCTACAACTTTTATTAATTGATACAGAAAAAATAGTGCCGCCAGAAGTAGAGACATTGAATGTGTGAATATTGTAAGCCTTCTATAGAATAATATAACATTCCGCTTTAAATCATTTTCACCTTTGTAAAAGAATAGTGTAACACTCAAAAAATGCCAATTGAAAAAAGCCTTGCGTCAAGAGGTGAAAAGTTCAAAAACAGCCTTCGCTAAGCTTGGCGGGGGCGTTTATTCAATCCGGATTATGCATTGGAGAATCGTAATGAAATGAGTAGTTATATTGGAATAAATCAGTCATTTAAAAGAGATTAGCATAGCGGTTTACCCTGAGCTTGTCGATGGGAAGCAATTTAGCTACGGTCCCGATAAAATCGGGAGATTGCCTAATGCATAAAGCGTGTTTAACCAAGGGTGGAGTCATTATTATAATTTTACTTTTGATTTTGTTGCTCTAATTTTTATAATTCAAACGACTAATAAATATGGGAAATTCACTTTACATAATTGCAGTTATATTGGTAATCGGCTGGCTTATTGGCTTCATTGGTTTTGGAGTTGGCGGTTTAATTCATATTCTATTAGTTATTGCAATTGTAGCAATAATAATAAGGATTATTCAAGGCAAAAAAATTTTATGATACAACGAAAATATGGGTTAGTTTAGGGTTAGGTGTAAAAAGCAGGGCAATTTGTCCTGCTTTTTTTATTTACGGACTGCACGGAGAACACCCATAGCCTTTCAGTAGAAGTGTGAATTATGCAATTCATAAAAAATTTTATATAACATCAGCCATTGGTATTAAAGCACCTTTACCAGTGAATTATAATTTGTACGAAAAACTTATTTCGAAATGAAAAATATATATACTTTATTACTATTCGTGTTCTGTAGTATTTCTGTCATAAATGCTCAAACCTTATCAATCGGACCTGAATTAGGGGTGATTACATCTAAGTTTAGCTCAAGCAATATTTCAGAAAATAAGATAGGGCTATCCGTTGGAGCTTTCGCAAACTATAGTGTAAATGAGCACATTGGACTAAGAGCCAAGTTGCTTTTCTCTGAACGAGGCTCAAATTATTCTACTTCTGATGCCACAACTAGGCTCAATTATATACAAATGCCAATTTCTTTGATTTACTACTTTGGTGAAATTGGTCAAAAAATACGTCCGAAAATTTATGCTGGACCTTATTTCGGTACTTTGTTAAGTGCCAAAGACCAAAACAAAAATGACATTGTTGATACCAACGGCAATGATGTTTTCAAGAAAAGCGACATTGGTGGTCAGATTGGTTTAGGTTTGAATTATTCACTTAAATCACGCACATGGCTCAATCTTGACCTGGGTTACAGTCAAAGTTTTACTGATATTACTGAATCCGATGCCTCCAACGAACACAATAAGGCTTTAAGCATAAATATTGGCATTAGTATTCCGATAGTTCACAATTGATATTTCCTAGATTTAATTACTAAATGCTACTCCTTTAGGAGAATCATTTAAAGAAGAGAGGGAGGACTTTTGACCCTAGGGCCAAAAGTCCTCCCTCTCGACAACGAAATATTTCATCATACTTTGGGTTGCAACTCTCAAAACTGATGGCACATTTAACCCGGTTTATGTGTTGGGGAATCGTTATGAGTTTTAAAATACAATAAATCAGACAATTAAAGAATTTTAGCATACCGTTTACCCTGAGATAATGTCGAAGGGCTAAGATGATTGAGTTTAAATGGGTTTACGAACTGATTTGAAGCAATTTAGCTACGGTCCCGATAATATCGGGAGATTTTCTAATGCATAAATTGGTTTAATCTAAAACAAAACATTTCCTTCTCAAACCTAGCTGTAAACCCTTCCCTTTCTGACACGGATATACTTGCTATAGCATCTCCTAAAATATAGTTGTCGCGTGCTTTCAGAAAGCATTCCAAATCCATATAAAAAGAAGCTTAATCCTCCTTATTATAACAAGAAAGACTGCCCACTTTTTGGGCAAATTAGGGTTTAATATATTTTATATTCTGTAACCAAATCTTACCCAAAACTTTCGAACTCATATCTAAATCTCGAAATTTTCAGTTTTTATTTTCAGTTTCACAAATAGATACAAAACACTTATATAGAGTATACTAACGAAAACTAGAATCTCTTTCAAATAAAAATATTCATAGAAATAATTGATTTATTCAAAACCCTCCCTAACTTGTGGTCGATTTAACTATAAGCTTTTAGTAATAAAGACCAAAAGTTAAATTTGCAATGATTCTATTACGAATTCTCGGAATACTTTAAACCTGAATTGCTTTTTATAAAGCTGACACTTATAAAAAAATGGCGGTCATTCCTAATCAAAACGGGCTAAGAATCCAGAGAATTCTAGGTGCAAAATTTTATGAAAATCAGTATCAAAAACAACCCAATTTCTTAACTATGAAACAAATTTTTACATTCATTTGCTTCTTCGCTATTTTGGGCTTCCAGCCCTTTTTAGCACATTCCCAGAGCCTACAGCTCACGGGTACTATTACAGATATGAGTACTTCCGAGGTCTTACCCGGAGCTACTATAGCCATAAAGGGCACCACCGTTGCTACCATTTCAGATAAAGACGGTAAATACAAAATCACAGCTACTAAAGGTGCTACCCTAGTCATTGATTACATCGGTATGAAAGGCGTTGAAAGGCAAGTAGGAAATGCTGGCGTTATGGATATCGCTCTTGAGGCAGAAAATGTAGACTTGAGCGAGGTAATAGTAGTAGGTTACGGAACGCAATCAAAAAAGAACTTGATTAGCTCTATTAGTACTATTAAATCAGATGAAATTAAACGTAACCCAGTAGCTGACCTTAGTAATACGCTTGCCGGCAGAGTTACAGGTGTTATTGCAAAGCAAAGCTCAGGGGAGCCTGGTAGCGATGGTTCACAAATTTTAGTGCGTGGTGTCTCTACTTTCAATGGTTCTTCTAGCCCGTTGTTTGTGATTGATGGAATTGTAAGATCGCAGTATGATTTTGCCCTTTTAAATCCTAATGAAGTGGAGTCCGTTAATATCTTGAAAGATGCTTCCTCTGCAGCTATTTTCGGGGTTAAAGGTGCTAATGGAGTTATTTTAGTAACCACAAAGCGTGGTTCGGCAGGGAAACTAAGTGTTAATTACAGTGTGAACTATGGTTCACAGTCTGTGGTAAGTTTACCAGACTTTTCAGATTCGTTTACGTATGCTACGCTTTATAATGAGGCTTTAGCAAATGATGGTCGTGAACCACTTTTCACTAATGAAGAACTTACGAAATTCAAAGACGGTTCTGACCCAGATTTATATCCAAATACAGATTGGGGTAAAATAATGTTAGGTGGTTCTTCTCCCATGATTCAGCAAAACCTTTCTATCAATGGTGGAAATGAAAAAGCAAGGTATTTCGTATCTCTTGGGTACTTAAATCAGCAAGGATTGTACAAAACACTTAGCAATAAACGATATAACGCACGAGCCAATTTGGACCTTCAGCTTACTAAGACTACGCAGTTGTCTGTAGATTTATCTGGAAGAGTAGAAGATAAAGATGCTCCGGTTTCTGGAAGTACTAACATTATGCAAGAGGCCTTTAGAAACCCTCCAATTTTTCCACACCAGTATTCAGATGGGAAATTAGCGAATCCAAGACCTTATCCAAATCCTTTTGCTTTTATTCAAGAAGAGTCTGGATATAATAGGAATAACTATGATGTGCTTTTAACTACATTCCAATTGACCCAAGATATTCCATGGATTGAGGGACTTTCTTTAAAGGGAGTATTGGCATTTGATAAAACCACAGGTTATAATAAACGATGGAGAGATAACATTACGCTTTACGAAAGGCAGCTGGACAATACGCTTATTCCTACGCCTTATTCAAATCCTAGTCTGAATGAGCAGTTCACCCAGTCTTCTGGTACCGAATTACAAGGGCATATTAACTATAACAGAAAGCTGAATGAAGATCATGAAGTATCTGCATTAGTACTTTTCCTTCAAAAGACAAATTATGACAGGTACCTTAATGGTGGTAGAAATACTTATACTACTTCTGCTTTAGATGTGATTAACGCCGGACCATCACTTAACCAATACCTTGGTGGTGGAGGAAACGAATATGGTTTATTAAGTACTGCGGCTAGATTTAATTATATCTACAAAAACAAGTATTTATTACAAGCCAGTGTTCGTCAAGATCAATCAGAAAACTTTGCTCCAGATCAGCGTAAGGGTATTTTCCCAGCAGTATCTGTGGGTTGGATAGCTTCAGAAGAGTCTTTTATTCGTGATATAGCGGCTATTGACTTTTTAAAGCTGAGAGCTTCTTACGGTAAATTAGGAAACGACCAGATTTCTTCAAGATTTGGGTACTACGCAAGGTATGATTTGGCTAACAACTCTGGAGGATACGCTGGTGGACCTCCATTCAACTTCGGTGGATACGCTTTTGGTGGTCAATATTATTCAGGTTTAGCTCCAGGACCGTTGGCAAACCCAAACATCACATGGGAGACGTCAACCAAAACGGATGTTGGTTTAGAATTTAGCCTTTTAAATAGATTCTTAACGGCAGATGTAGTTTACTTCCACGAGCGTAGAGAAGGTATTTTGGCTCAAAGAAACCTGTCTGTACCGACTTCATTTGGTGCTAACCTACCTACAGAAAACATAGGTATTGTGGTAAACAAAGGTTTTGAGATTAGTTTAAATCATGAGAAACAATTGACCAAAGACTTCTCCTACCATTTAGGAGGTAATATTACTAAAGCTGCCAATAAGATAATATTTGCAGATGAGTCTCCAGGAGTTTCTGATGACTTAAGAAGAACGGGAAGAGCTATCAATGGCTATTATGGTCTTCGTTCTTTAGGTTTATTTGTGGATCAAGAAGATTTTGACAATTCTCCTAAAACCGCTTATACAAACTTAGGACCTGGTGATATCAAATATGATGACATCAACGGTGACGGGAAAATAGACAATGACGACAGAACTTACCTAGGCAAAAACAATATTCCTGGAATTATCTACGGAATAACAGGTGGTGTAGCTTATAAGGCTTTAGAACTGAATTTCTTGTTTCAAGGAGCAGAGCAAGTATATCAGCAGTTGAAATCAAATGCTGTTTGGTCATTCTATAATGGTGGAAAAGTCACCAATGAGTGGTTAGACAGATGGACACCAACGAATACTGATGCTACTTTGCCAAGAGTACTTGTGATAGCAGAGAATAACCAATTAGTATCTGACTTCTGGATTAAAGATGCTTCTTATTTAAGATTGAAAAATGTTGAGGTGGCTTATACTTTGGCACCTAATTTCTTAACTAAAATTGGAGCACAAAACATCAGAGTTTCAGCTTCTGGTCAAAACCTATTAACCTTCACAGATTTACTAAATGTAGATCCAGAAAATACAAATATTGACGGCTGGTACTACCCGCAGCAAAAAGTCTACAACGTAGGCCTAAGTGTTCAATTCTAAATAATATTTGTGAAGAATAAACTTTAAAAAAAATGAAAAATAATAAAATAAAAATATTCGGATTGAGCCTAGTCTTGCTTTCGGCCCTTTCCTGTAATGATAAAATACTGGATGTAAAACCTACCTCTTTTGTATCCGATGCTACACTTTGGTCTGATATTAACTTGGTAAACCAATTTGTAAATAATATCTACGGTAGCCTTCAAAGTGGTTTTAATCGTCAAGATTTTGGTTACGGAAGTGGCTTCTCATGGTCTCGAGGAATGTCCATCTTAGGAGCAGGTTCTGATGATGCCGATGGTAAACTTGATGCCAAAATCCAATTATTTAACACGGCAGATATTACACCGTCTTTCACACCTTATGGAGAAGATTTATGGGTAATGAACTATGCTACCATTCGTAAAGCAAACGTACTTTTATCAAGAATAGACGACGTACCTGGAGATGACGCAGTGAAAGAAAGGTATAAGGCAGAAGCATTGTTTTTAAGAGCATTTAGCTATGCCGACCTTATCAAAACTTTTGGTGGAGTTCCGTTAATTACCAATGTTCAAGAAATCACTGATGACTTGCAACTACCACGTAACACCTACGAAGAGTGCGTGACTCAAATCTTAAAAGATTGTGACGCGGCTGCAGCGGTTTTACCTGCTAAATTTACAGGTAAAAATGTAGGAAGAGCTACTAGTTCAGCGGCTCTTGCATTAAAGGCTCGTACTTTATTATACTTCGCAAGCCCATTAAATAACCCTGCGAACGAAACTTCAAGATGGGCTAATGCTGCCAGTATTGCTAAAGAATTGATTGACAAAAATGAGTTCTCTCTGTTCCCTGATTACTATCGTTTGTTCATTGATAATAACAACTCTGAAGTTATCTTCTCAAGACAATTTGTCAAGCCTGACGTAGTTCATCCAGCATCTTATATGCTAGGTATGAGTGCAGGCCTTAGTGATGGTACCTGGGCGGGCTTTGCCCCTACCCAAAACTTGGTAGATTCTTATGAAATGACCAACGGAAAAACAATCACTGACCCTACTTCTGGATATAATCCTCAAGACCCTTATTCCGATAGAGATGCCAGAATGGACCAAACAATCATAAGAAACGGCTCGGAATGGAAAGGAACTACCGTGTATACCTATGATGGAGCTAAAGGTTCTAGCCAGACTAGTTATGGACTGAAAAAATTCTTAGACGATAAGCTAATAATTTCTTCTCAAACTTACCAAGGGCAAGACAATAACTGGATATTCTTCAGACTTGGAGAAGTGCTACTAAATTATGCTGAAGCAAAAAACGAAGCAACAGGTCCAGATGCTAGCGTATACGATGCTATCAACAGAGTAAGAAATAGAGCTGGGCAGCCAAACTTGGCAACAGGTCTTTCTAAAGATGAAATGAGAGAGAAAATCAAGAATGAAAGACGCGTAGAGTTAGTCTTTGAGGAGCACAGATTTTGGGATGTACGTAGATGGAAAGAAGGAATGGCATACTTCAATAAACCTGCCTACATGATGGATATAAAGAGACAAGGCAATGTAGACGTTTATACCAAAAAAGTTTATGAGCCAAGAATTTTTAAAGAGCATCAAAATGTTTTCCCAATTCCTCAGTTTGAAATGGACAAAAACGCAAAATTGACTCAAAATCCAGGATATTAATAAATAGATTAGAGGTTATACAGCAACCTGATACTTATTGGGTTGTTGTATTTTTTAAGTTGATTATAACAAAGTGAAAAAGAGTAATCCATTATTTGATTTTTTTAAGGAAATAGCCAAGCCGTGCTTCGGTGTGGCTATTTCTTTCACTTTACTATTTTCATGTTCTGAAAAAGAAACAAAGCTATTCGATAAATTATCAAGCCAAGAAACAGGAATCTCATTCACAAATCAACTTACAGAAACTAAAGAAAGAAATGTATTAACGTATGAATACTACTATAACGGCTCTGGTGTAGCCACTGGAGACTTAAACAATGATGGCTTTGCCGATATCTACTTTACAGGAAACCAAGTACCATCAAAACTATACCTCAATAAAGGGGAAGGTTTAAATTTTGAAGATGTTACTGCCATTGCAAATGTGGCAGGGCGAGAACATTGGAAAACAGGAGTTTCTTTTGTGGATATCAATGCCGATGGCAAACTCGATATTTATGTGTGTTATTCTGGTTTTGGCACAGACCACGAACGCAAAAACGAACTCTACATAAACCAAGGAAATAATCCAGACGGCATCCCTATTTTCAAAGAGCAAGCAGAAAACTTCGGAATTGACGCATTTGGAACTTACACAAGTCAGGCACTATTCTTCGATTATGACATCGATGGTGACCTAGACCTATTTTTACTAAACCATGCTAACGGATTTTATTCGCCATTTTTTAATACGAATAAACTAAGAAATCTCCGCCACCCACAATTTGGCAATCGCCTTTACAGAAACGACAACAATACATTTACCGACGTAAGTGATGAAGCTGGCATTTATGGCAGCGGAATAAACTTTGGCCTGGGTATAGCCGCCAGTGATATTAATGATGACGGCTACCCTGATCTTTATGTTAGCAATGATTTTGAGGAGCAAGACTTCTGCTATTTGAATAATGGCGATGGCACTTTTAAAGAAGTAGCAAAAACAGTTTTTGCTCACATAAGCAGAAGCACCATGGGGCTTGACATTGCAGATTATAACAATGACCTCAAGCCAGATGTAGTGACTTTAGACATGCTTCCTGAAACTAATCTCCGTCAAAAAACAGTACAAGGAGCCGACCAATACGACAAGTACCAACTCATGGTAGCAAGCGGTTATGGGCATCAAAATACCCGTAACATGTTACAACTAAACCAAGGTTTAGACCAAGAAGAACTACCTGTATTTAGCGAAATAGGGCAACTGGCAGGCGTTTCAAATACGGATTGGAGTTGGAGTGCTTTACTGACAGACCTAGACAATGATGGTTGGAAAGACCTTTTTGTGAGTAATGGGTTTCTAAGAGATTATACGAGCTTGGACTTTGTGAAATACGAGGTAGAAGCAGCCATGCAGCAAGTCGTAAAAGATGGTAAAGACATTTCTACACGTGAGAAATATCAGGAGAATATGCCGCTTTATGATTTGCTCAAAAAAATGCCTTCTACGAAACTGAGCAATTATGCTTTCAAAAATAAAGGCAATCTGAAATTTGAAAACGTTTCGGATTCATGGGGTTTATCTGAACCAGGTGTGTCCAGTGGAGCATCTTATGCAGATTTGGATAACGATGGCGATTTAGATTTAATCGTTTGTAATAACAATGAACCTGTGTGGGTTTACAGAAATAATGCCGAGGTAGTTAATGGCAATTCTTACGTCAAAGTAAAATTACATGGCTCAGGAAAAAACACATTTGGAATAGGTGCCAAAGTTATAATCAGAACAAAAACAGGACCTCAGTACCAAGAGCTTTATCCAGTAAGAGGCTATCAATCTTCAGTAGATTATACACTCAATTTTGGTTTAGGAAGTGCTAAATCCATTGAAACTTTAGAGGTCATTTGGCCAAGTGGCAAAAGACAAAGCCTAGAAAATATTGGGGTCAATGAATTGGTAGAAGTTTATGAAAAAGACGCTTTAGATGTACTTCATCAAAAAGAAATTCAGCCAACGATTTTTACGGAAATCACAGACCATTCAGGTATAGATTTTACTCAAAAAGAAAACGAATATGTTGACTTTAAACGGGAGTCATTAATTCCTTACGAGCTTTCAAAACAAGGCCCAAAAATGGCCTCCGCAGATGTAAATGGAGATAGGTTGGAAGATATATTTATTGGTGCTCCAGCAGGTCAAAGTGCTATTCTTTACCTTCAAAATAACACAGGAAAGTTTTCTAAATCAAAATCTCAACCTTGGCAATCTGACCAATCGCATGAAGATATCAGCTCATTGTTTTTTGATGCTGATGGCGATGGCGACCAAGATTTATATGTAGTAAGTGGCGGAACAGAGTGGTTACATCCAGTTCCTGAACTTCAAGACCGGATTTATGAGAATGACGGAAAAGGAAACTTCAAGAAAGTAGAAGGAGCTATTCCGGAGGAGATTTACAGCGGAAGCTGCGTAAAAGCAGAAGACTTTGACAAAGACGGTGACTTAGACTTGTTTGTTGGAGCAAGAGCCGTTCCTGGAAATTATCCGCTGAATGGCGGAAATATCATCTTAAGAAACGACTCTGACAAAAACGGCATTCGCTTTAAAAATGTCATTAATCAGGTAGGTAACGAAGCATTGTTTAATGCTGGAATGGTTACAGATGCCATCTGGGCTGATATTGATAAAGATGGCTGGACAGACCTTATTCTTTCTGGGGACTGGATGGCTATCAAGTTTTTCAAAAACACCAAAGGGAAATTCTCTGAAATTACGGAAAGTACAGGCTTAAACGAAAACGATGGATGGTGGTGTAAGCTAGTGGCTGCTGATATTGACAACGACGGCGATATCGATTTTATAGCGGGGAATATGGGTACCAACTCGCAGTTTAAACCAACAGCCAAAGAACCTTTAACCACCTATGTCAATGACTTTGATAATGACGGCAGAACAGACCCCGTAATGACTTGGTTTTTGCAAGGCAAAAGTTACCCTTTCAATTCTCGCGACGAGCTAACCGCTCAAATCCCAAGTTTAAATTCTAGGTTTATCAAATACGCTGATTTTGGCAATGCCACCATTCAAGATATTTTCTCCAAAGAGCAAATTCAAGCTTCAAAGAAATTCAAAATTCATAATATGAACTCCTCCTTAATTATAAACAATGGAGACGGTACTTTCACTGTAAAAGCATTACCCATTGAAGCTCAATTCAGCGTAGCGTCTGGAATCATTTATGATGATTTTGATGGAGACCATATTCAGGACATTTTGATAGCAGGAAACTTCTTCCCATTTAGAGTGCAGCAAGGTAGAATGGATGCCAGTTTAGGTTGCCTTTTAAAAGGAGATGGCAAAGGCAACTTTGTACCAATGAATAAGGAGAAAACAGGCTTGAATCTAAATGGAGATATACGTGACATTATTCAAATAAAAGGAAAGGGCAGAAGACTAATTATAGCCGCTAGAAACAGTAACCATATTCAGGTGATAGAACAAAAAAAATAAAGACTTTGATTAAAAACTATAAATGAAGCAAAACACAATTTACATAACCTTAATAGCCTTTACTGCTGCTATTGGGGGATTTCTCTTGGGCTTTGACGGCTCCGTGATATCTGGAGCAGTACCTTTTTACAAAACAGTTTTTAACCTTGAAGACGGTTCTTTTCTTTTAGGTTTCTCTGTTTCCTGTATTATATGGGGCTCTATTCTTGGCAATCTAATTGCAGGGCCAATGAGCGATAAAATAGGCAGAAAGCCTTCCTTACTTATTGCCGCTGTATTATTTGCTGTTTCAGCTTTAATTTCGGCATTAGCTACCGACATAAACTTCTTCATCTTCGGAAGAATTATCGGTGGATTTGGGGTTGGCGTTGCCATATTGGTAGCACCCGTTTACATAGGCGAAATATCCCCTGCCAAAGACCGCGGTTGGCTGGTTTCGTTTAATCAGTTACTAATTGTGATTGGTTTATCTGCCGCCTACTTTTCAAACTATTTTGTACTAAAAGCTTTTGACGACCCGCTCACCAACTGGCGATATATGTTGGGCATAGAAATTATACCTGCACTTATATATTTCATAGGTATTTTTATAATCCCCGAAAGCCCAAGATGGCTCATGATGAAAGGACGAGAGTCTAAGGCCATGGATGTGCTTATGAAAGTGGGTGATGAGGCTTATGCCAAAGCAGAGTTACAACAAATCAAAAAAACGATAAATCCTGATGGACAAGAAAGCTTAAAGTCCCAGGCATCCTTCTTCTTCTCAAAGAAGATGAGACTGGTTTTAATCATAGGTTTTGGGCTTGCCATTTTACAGCAGTTTTCTGGAATTAATGCCATCCTTTATTACGCTCCTATGGTATTTGAATCTGCTGGAGGAGGTAGAGATGCTGCTTTTATGCAGGCGGCAGTTCTTGGTCTAGTCTTTTTGGTAATGACCATTGTTTCTATGTTCTTGATTGACCGAATAGGCAGAAAACCACTCCTATATGCCGGAGTGTCGCTGATGGCTTTTTCATTGACCTTTACAGGCATTCAATTCAAAAAAGCTCGCTACATCGTCAATTCAGAACAAATTTCGGTCTCAGCCAATACCATTCTTGAAAATGACCTTTGGGCTTTAGCCAAAGAAAATGACAGTAAACTTGCTAATTATGATGGCTTTAAACTGGAAGCTGATAATGCCATTTTCTTCAGAGCAGAAGAAGAAATATCCAGCATCACATTGTCAAATGACAATGCAGCGGCTTTGATTCATAAAAAGAATACGTTCATCAATAGCGTTTCCGCCATTAAGGATAAATCCTTCTTAAATGAGCTAGAATTTTACAGTGCCATTGACCTGTCACTGGCTACTAGCGGCATAGCTTCTAGTAATTACAAACCAGCTCTTTTAAAAGACGGAATCAAAATTAATTCATTTTTGGTGCTATTAAGCATCCTTGGTTTTATCGCTGGTTTTTCTATCTCTTTAGGACCGGTGATGTGGGCTATATTCTCAGAAATATTCCCAAACCGAATTCGTGGATTCGCCATTTCGGCGGTTGGTACTATCAATGCTTTTTCAAGCTTTTTAGTAGCCACATTTTTTCCCGTTCAATTAGCAAATTTTGGTAGCAGTACCACATACTTTATATATGCCGGCTTTATGTTCTTCTGTTTGATTTTTACCTGGAAATACGTGGTAGAAACCAAAGGTAAATCGCTTGAAGAACTAGAAAAACAATTAATAGACTAATGACTTTCGTTAAAAACCCAATTCTAAAAGGATTTAATCCAGACCCCTCTATCATTCGCGTTGAAGATGATTATTACATTGCCACCTCCACTTTTGAGTGGTTTCCAGGTGTCCAAATTCACCATTCAAAAGACCTCGTAAATTGGAAATTAATAAGTAGACCACTTAACAGAATTTCTCAGTTAGATATGAAAGGAGCACCAGACTCTTGCGGTGTTTGGGCTCCCTGCCTTTCTTATGATAATGGCGTATTTTATCTGGTATATTCCAACGTAAAATCCTTCTCAGGAAAGTGGAAGGACACGCCAAATTTCCTTGTGACCACTACAGATATTTCTGGCGATTGGTCAGAGCCTATTTTCTTAGATTCATCTGGTTTTGATGGGAGCTTATTCCATGATAATAATGGTAGTAAATGGTATACAAGCTTACGTGTAGACCACCGAAAAGGGAAAATATTTGGTGGTATTATTCTTCATGAATATTCTGAAACACTAAAGAAACTGATAGGTTCCAAGCATTACATTTTTGAAGGTTCGGAGCTGGGTCTTACAGAAGGCCCACACATTTATCAAAAGGATGGATATTACTATTTGATAACAGCAGAAGGTGGTACAGAATATGGCCATGCGGCTTCCATAGCTCGCTCAAAAAACTTAGTGGGGCCGTATGAAATTAGCCCAAATGGGCCACTGCTTACCTGTAGAAATGAGCCAAATTATTATTTACAAAAAAGCGGACATGGCGACTTGGTTCAAACCAAAACCGGTGAATGGTTTATTGTATTCTTAACGGGTCGCCCTTTAACGCCGCAAGGGAAATGTATTTTAGGAAGAGAAACCTCTATTGAAACCATTAATTGGCCGGATAATGAATGGCCTACTTTAGGCAGCGGTTCCTGTATTCCAAGAGTGGAAGTGCCTATAGACAGTGATGTAGAGCCCATAAATGAAGATGTTAACGAGATTTACTCATTTGATTCAGAGGTTTTAGATATAGAATTTCAGTCGCTCAGAGTTCCTATTGGTTCAGATTGGTTAAGCTTAAGCGAGCCAAAAGGAAAGCTTTGTCTTTATGGCAGACAGTCTTTAAACTCTACCCATGAGCAGAGCTTGATAGCAAGAAGAATTCAGAGCTATAAAATGACCGCAAGCACTAGTCTTCAGTTTAATCCTGAAAGCTTTCAGCAAATGGCGGGTTTGGTTTGCTACTATAATACCTCGCATTATCACTATTTAAATGTGAGTAGAAATGAGGCAGAGCGGCTATGTGTTCAACTGACCTCGCATGACCTTTTTGAGCAATCAGAAGCATTAGGCGAACCACTTGTTTTAGACTTGGAAGAGGGTGCCAATATCTACCTAAAAGTAGAAATGAATGGTGCAGATTTACAGTTTTTCTATGCTTTAGAAGTGGACAAGTGGTTAGCAATAGGACAAGTGCTAGACGCCACCATTATGTCCGACGACCACGTGAGAGACGGTGGCCCTAGCTATATGCCAGCCTTTACAGGTGCCTTTGTAGGTCTTTGTTGTCAAGATTTAGAGGGGCACAAACGCCCTGCGTATTTTGATTACTTCACTTACAAGGAAGATGAGTTTGAATTTCCAAGTTCCATAAAAAAGAACCTGTCATGCGAAATATCTTACTAGGAATCATTTCGGTAATCCTAACCGCGGCGTGTACCCAAAAGTCGCAAGAGATAGTGGTGGGGCCTAAGTTTGAGCCTAAAATTGATGATTTAGCCAAGTTTGAACCACCTACAGGAAAAGTGTTGCTTTTCGTGGGGCAAGAGCTAGAGTCCATTGGCGGTATGGATGAATACTCAGATGGCTATTTCGATTATTTCCAGGCTCCTGCAGGCTTTACAGCCTATACGGGCTTTGGCGGAAATGGTTTGGATGGATTAACTTCTACCGCAGACTGGGGTGATGGTCCTGAAAATATGTCGCTCTTAGTGGATGATGCCGATTTTGACAATTCATGCTTATCCATTGGACTAGACATTGCCAACGGCGGAGATGAAAAAACGGCAAAAGGAGATTACGACCATTTGATTATAAGGCTAGGCGAATGGATAAAAGCATTGGGCAATCGCCCTGTTTTTCTTAGAATCGGTTATGAATTTGATGGCCATGACTGGAATCATTATAAAAGTGAGTTCTACAAACCCGCATACAGGCGTATCCATCACAAGTTTGAAGAAATGGGTGTTGAAAATGTGGCTTACGTTTGGCAGTCGAAAGGTGGAGGTTCTACCAGAGCAAACATGGAAGAATATTACCCCGGAGATGATGTGGTAGACTGGGTTGGCTTTTCATTTTTTACGGCAGGAGAGGTTAATCATCCTATGATTGAGTTTGCTCGCGATCATAAAAAACCTTGTTTCATAGCCGAGGCCAGTCCAGTAATTTTGGATAATAAAGGCACCAGTATCCATCTCGACCTTACTAAAACGGAAGATGCTCAAAAAGCATGGAACGAGTGGTTTACGCCATTTTTTAATACAGTGAGAGTAAATTCTGATGTGATAAAAGCCATTCATTACATTAACTCCCCATGGAAAACGCGTCCTCAGTGGCAAAACAATCCATTCTTTAAAAACATTGACGCCAGAATAACCCAAAACGATTACATGAAAACGCAGTGGTTATCTGAAATCAACAAAGAGCGGTATCTGATGGCTTCAGATACACTATTTACTTACCTATCAAAAAAATAAACGAATCTAGAATCAACGATATGAACATGCTTAAATCAACCATATTACCACTTGTTTTACTTGCAGTTTGGTCTTGCAAAAGTCAACCAACGGAAGATAAAGAAACTGTAACTCGGGCTAAATTTGAACCTGTCGATGGTGAAGTCATACTTTTTGCTGGTCAAGAATTAGAAGCCGTGGGTGGCTTAGATAAATACTCCGACGGATATTACGACCATTTACCTGCTCCTGGCGGATACACGGCATATACCGATTTTTTGACTGGGCATGAATCCTTTGGTTTTATGCACAAAGGTTTAGATGGGCTGACCACTACGGATGACTGGGGCGACGGACCAGAAAACATGTCATTAGCTCTTTCTGATTCAGATTTTGACAATTCTTGCTTAGCCATAGGTTTAGATATGAGCCAAGGCAATGACAGCATTACAGCTATTGGAGGTCACGACCAATTAATTCACCGACTAGGAAACTGGCTAAAAGAACTTGGAGAACGTCCTGTTTTCTTGAGAATTGGCTATGAATTTGACGGTTACGACTGGAATTATTACAAAGCAGAACATTACATCCCTGCTTACAGACGTGTTAAAAATAAACTAGACAGCATGGGAGTCACTAATGTGGCATACACTTGGCAGTCGAAAGGCAAAGGAGCTAACCGTGAGACCTTTGATAAGTTTTACCCTGGAGATGAATATGTGGACTGGGTAGCTTATTCTTTTTTTACGCCAGATGATGCAAATCACCCTATGATTCAGTTTGCCCGTGACCATAAAAAGCCATTATTTATTGCAGAATCAACCCCTGTACTTTTAGACTCAAAAGGAGTAAGTCAGCATCTTGATTTAACCAAAACAGCAGATGCCGAAAGAGCGTGGAAAGAATGGTTTACGCCTTTTTTCAAGACCATCAATGATAACCCAGACGTAATAAAAGCCATAAGCTATATCAATGGCAACTGGAAGTCAAGGCCAATGTGGGAGAACAATAATTTCTTCAAAAATATTGACGCAAGACTTACTAAAAATGAATACATGAAAAACCAATGGCTCAAAGAAACTAACCAAGAGAAGTACCTAAAATCGTCTGATAAGCTTTTTGAAAAGTTAAATATGAAGTAACCCTTATAATATTCAACCCTATGTATAAAACAATTTTAACGGTCCTTTTACTGAGCGTTTGCACGCAAATTAGCTTTGGGCAAAGCAGGTCTAGAACAGACTGGAATTTTAATCCAGAATGGAAAAATACGACCCAATACGCTAAAGTATATGTGGTAAATCAGAAGCACCCAAAAGCGTCTGATAGCAATGTTGGAACGGAAGACGCTCCCTTTAAAACCATCAATAAAGCCGCTCAGGTGGTGAATGCAGGAGAGAAAGTACTTATTCATGCTGGTGTTTATAAAGAAACCATCAAACCATTTCATAGTGGAAGCTCAGAAAGTAAGATGATAGCCTATGAAGCGGCTAATGATGGAGAGGTGATTATCAAAGGTTCGAAAGTCATTGATCAAGCTTGGATTCAACGTTCCATTTATACGGATGCCGCCAGAGACACTTCCAGAAGTTATACGTGGTCACGTAAAACCTGGATGGTTACTCTGGACGACTCTTTTTTCAGCGATGGATATTTTCCGCTTAAGCTGATGAATATTGAGCCAGACGAATATCCAATGATGCCTTGGGCAGAAGGAGTTAAGGAAATCACACCTTATAACAGCACCAGAGGTTTAGTTTTTCAAAACGGAAAGCGTTTGACCCAACTAACAGCTTATGGAGATTTGGCCAGAGTGCCGGGAAGTTTTTGGGTAGACAAAGACCAAAAGACCTTACACATTCATGCTTTTGATAGTGGTAACCCTAATGGCTCTTTGGTAGAAATTGGCGTAGCCGAGCACCTATTCATTCCACAAAGCATTGGTTTAAATTATATCCAATTAAAGGGTTTGACTTTTGAGCACTGTGCCAATGGCTTTCTTCGTACCAGTACCGGAGCGGTAACGTCTTTGGGTGGGCACCACTGGATTTTTGAGAACAATACCTTTAGACAAATGAACTCGTCTGCATTGGAGTTTGGCTATTATGCCTTTGAAGAAATTGACACCAATCCTCTAAATGTAAAATCACCAAGAAAAAAGAATAATGCCATAGGTGGAATGATTATTAGAAACAACACGATCTCTGATTGTGGAACGGCAGGAATGCGAAGCTATGTGGTGCATGATGCTTTAATAGAAGGAAATCATATTTATAATTGCGGCTGGCAAGACGCCGAAAACTATTGGGAAGTGGCAGGCATAAAAATCTTAAATGTGACCAACAGCCTAATAAGAAGAAATTACATCCATAATATTACTGGCGGAAACGCTATTTGGCTAGATTGGGATAATAATGGCTCACGGGTGAGCCAAAACATTATTCATGATATTGCTACGGTGCAGGGCGGTATTTTTATAGAAGCTTCGCAATACCCAAACATGGTTGACAATAATTTTATCTGGAATGTAGATGGCAATGGGGTTTATGTAAACGACGCTGATTCCGTGAAGATTTATCATAATTTGATTGCCAATTTTACGGGCAATGCGGTTCACGGTGTAGCACCTACCAATAGGTCATTGAATGGCAAAAGGCTTGTTTCTGAAAATCATCATGTGGCTAATAATATCTTTATCAATGGTAAAGTTTCACACATTAGCAAGTCTTCTATCCAAGAAAATAACCTTTATGTAAACAGCATACAGCCAGACCTCTTTACGGCTGAGGCTTTAAAAACGGCGGGTGAACAAAGTAGCAGTACACATCAGTTTGGTTTTGGGAATTTTGTACAAACCGGACTTTATTTTGTCTGGACTTTTACAGAAAACCTACCTTTAGTGCCAAGACTTAGAGAAGTAGACAAAGACCTGAAAAATAAACCTAAAACGGAGAAACTAACTTACCCGGGGCCTTTTAATAATTTATCAAAAAAGTATTCAACCTTATTAAACGAACAGTAAAAATGACAAAATTCAAAAATGTATTAATCACAGGATTATTGTGTACCGCGGCCATGAACGTAGGTTTTGCTCAGACAACCATAGAGGTAGAAGCAGAAAGCTTTTCTAAGCAAACCAAAGACGACGTTAGAAAGTGGTATGTAAAATCAGACCCAAATGCTTCTGGAAAAAGCTTCATCCAGATTTTGCCAGACACCAGAGTAACACATGATGACGAGCTGATAGTAGGTACAAGTTTTTCTAACACCCCAGGAGTGTTAGCCATAGTATCTTACGATGTCAAAATTCCTAAAGCAGGAAGGTATTATGTGTGGGCTAGAGCACTTTCTACAGGAACAGAGGATAATGGAGTGCACGTAGGAATAGACGGTACATGGCCAGAAACTGGAGCAAGGTTACAGTGGTGTGATGGAAAAAATCAATGGTACTATGAAAGCAAGCAGCGTACAGAAGAAGTACACTGCGGCGTGCCGCATCTTATCTATTTAGACATTGAGAAAGCAGGAAAGCATACCATTCAGTTTTCTATGAGAGAAGATGGTTTTAAAATGGATAAGTTTATTTTAACAATGGATAAAAACTATCAGCCTAAAAATTAAGTGGGATTAAATAGAGAAAAGAAGATTGGTCTAACAGCCAATCTCCCCTTCCCTAATTTGCTAGTAGCTATTCTTAATGTAACTTTACAGCTTAACCTAGCACCAAACAGCTCTTGAAACTTTCTGACGAAATAATTGACGCTTTATCAATTGACTGTGTCATTTTTGGCTTTAAAAACTCTGAATTGTACGCACTTTTAGTAAAACACGGGCAAGGTCCTACTAAAGGTCAATGGGCACTTCCTGGTAGCTGGATTAAATATAATGAGAGTTTGGATGAAGCGGCTAGCCGAATATTATCTTCTCAAACAGCCTTAGGTAATGTATTTCTAGAGCAGTTCAAAACCTTTGGTGATTTAGAACGATTTCCAGACAAGCGAGTTATCACCATCACTTATTATGCACTGGTAAATATTGATAAGTTTCAGTTGGAAGCAGGGCCTTCTGTTACAGATGTACTATGGTTTAATGTAAGGGAAGTACCTAGCATGAGTTTTGACCACAATCATATTCTCGATAGCTGTTTCGCTCATCTTCAGCATAAAATTCAGCATGAACCGCTAGGTTTTAATCTACTTCCTGAGAAATTCACACTCTTACAACTGCAAGAACTTTACGAGGCCATTCTTGGTCAAAAACTAGATAAGTCGAACTTTAGACGCAAGTTCTCAAAAATGAATCTTTTGGTTTCATGCAATGAAAGAGAGCAGGACGTTTCTCACCGTGCGGCTATGTTATACAGGTTTGATGAAGCTATCTATAATAAGCTCATTGAAAAGGGTTTTACGTTTGAAGTCTAGTCATCTTGATTTGGATAATAGAATAGCATAATTATCTACAAAACGCTAGAGGCTCATTGTCGTTCAGAATATATAGTTTAGCTTTTGGTATTCCCGAGGAATAAGCTCAGTTTGAAAGACGTAGTATGTGTAAAAGCTTCATTACTAGTTTGTATAAGCTGATTTGCAATGTGCTCACCATTCTCATTATTATTCACTGCCTTTTTGTATTAAAAGGAAAAACGTTAAATAAGCCAGTATAAGGTCATAAATTTAATTTTTTGGCCTTATTTTAGGCATTCGTTACAACCCTATAAAAATTTATAATGCATTTTTCTCCTTCCGCTTTAATTGACAAAAGTCAGTTGACAAAACTCCAATACGGTACTATCCTCATTTGCTTTTTAATGAACATGCTAGACGGCATGGACGTTTTAGTGATTTCCTATACCGCACCCGCCATTGCAAAAGCTTGGTCTATTTCCCCAGAAACGTTGGGGGTGGTTTTTGGTTCAGGTCTGGCAGGAATGACCCTCGGAACTCTATTAATAGCTCCCTTTGCCGACAGAATAGGCAGGAAAAACATGATTCTCATAAGTGGAATCATCATGGGTATTTCCATTTATTTAACAGGATTTGCCACCAGTATTAATGAATTATTGATTTACAGGTTTTTTGCAGGTCTAGGCATAGGCTGTATGTTGGCTAGTACGGCAGCTTTAACCTCCGAATTTACGCCCAACAGATCTCGTAATTTCTGGGTGAGTTTTGTTATCTCTGGTTATCCAGTAGGAGCCGTGGCATCAGGATTGGTGGCCGCAAAGGTAATTCCGACACAAGGCTGGGAAGAGATGTACCATTATGCAGGCTATGCCTCATTGGTTTCTATTCCCTTAATTATCTTTTTTCTGTCGGAGTCATTAGAGTTTTATATCAAAAAGCAACCTAAAAATGCTTTACAGAAGATAAATGTCATCTTGAAGAAGATGGAATTCGAGCAAATCACTGAATTACCTGCTAAAGCCGCACCACAATCGGCCATTGCAGTAGGTAAACTACTTACTGGCAAATATAAGATTCCATCTTTACAGTTATGGCTAGCACTTTTCATGGCCTTTGGTGCATTGTTCTTTATGACCAGCTGGATACCCAAATTAGCTACAGACGCAGGTTTATCTATGGAGTTGGCCATTTATGCGGGTACAGTATTTAATGTGGGGGCTTTCTTTGGCATAGTGACCCAAGGGTACTTTTCTAGCAAATATGGCTTGAAGAAGACCATTGGAATAATACTTATTCTAACCGCCGTTTTAATGGCTTGTTTTGGCCTCTTTGTAGGTTCCGATTACATCTTACTGGTGTTTGCTTTCTTAGGTTTTGGAATACAGGGTGGCTTTGTTGGTCTTTATGCCTTTGCAGCCAGAATGTACCCTACCGAGATAAAAACCACAGGAATTGGCTGGGCCATGGGTGCTGGAAGGTTTGGCGGAATCGTAGGACCAGCCTTGGCAGGTTTATTAATAGGAATGGGATTGACGATCGGAACCAACTTCCTAATCTTCGCTATTCCCGCTTTAATAGCAGGCATCATGACCTGGATCAATAGCTCGGAAGATGTGAGTTAATTTGTTGTCTTAATTAAAATTCAAGATTCTTACGCTTTTTAAACTGTCATTCTCATGCACGGTTTGGCGGAGCTATGGACGCGAATCATATTAACAAAAGCTATATTTAAGAAATGCAAGCGTAGCTCCTCTGGAGCTACGCTTGTTTTTATAGGCTTGATTTCCAACAAAGATGTAACAAACACTTCATTGAAAGATGTTAGTTCTATACAATCATCTGTTCCCCAAATATTTTTCCAATAGTGAGATAAACCGCATCCAAAACCCAATCTCTTAACCGACTGTAATCCATACCAGAGGGCTTTCCTCTCAGCATTTATCAAAATGTTACCGGACAATACTAAGAGCCATCTAACAGCTTCATTAAAGCTTATGCTATATCAAGCAAAAGCCCTCCATACGCAATCAAGAAAGCACTTCTCCCCAAAAATCACATAGACAAAAACAATTGCAGCACTCATTTAGCCACTAACTGACACATCAACATTTCCCTACCAAACTTGATTACCAGCCCCTAACTTCTAATCCTTACTTCATACATGCTTCTGAATAGTATTCTAAAACATCATAATAAAAAAATAGCCATTAATAATGCGAAAAATAGTGTCATCAAAACAAGTCCATCATTAAAATAGGAGATTGAAAAACTAAAAAACACAAAGTTCGCTAAAATTCAGAGCGTATCCAATCCCCAAACGCTCTTCATAAAACCACCTTTTAACTTGAAATAACCCATAAAACACCACTGTCAAGTTTTTGTCGAGTAGTATTATTATGTTTTTTCTTAGGCATGTGCAATGTTTGCCAAAGTTATTATGAATGGCAATTGCGGATACATCATCTATAGGCCCTAAAACTTTAAAAGAAACAAGGATGGTAATAAAGTGCTATGTGTTGCTAATTCAAGCTCACTTGTACAACTAACTATTATGTTGCTTTGTCATGAAATTATTTAACGAAAGTAAGAATTTGAAGTTTCTAGAGAAATTAAGGAGAAATCTTCTATAGAAATAAATAATCCCGAAATAAAAAACAACCTACCTGAGCCTTTAAAACTGTTTAAAACTTTAACAAAAAATCAATTTTTATGAAACAAAAATTACCCTATTTGAAGCAAAGAAAATCAGCTTTACTGCTTGGTCTACTTCTGCTTTTTGGAACATTAGCTTCATACTCTCAGAAGATTAATGTAACCGGTAAAATCACCGACATGGAGAATGCTTCACTTCCTGGAGCCAGTGTTTCTCTAAAGAATTCATCGATCGGAACAATTGCGAATGCGGACGGAAGTTTCAGCATTTCTGCCAATCAAGGTGACATTCTAGTTTGTAGCTTTATTGGGTATACTACTCAAGAAGTCACTGTAAATAGTTCTATCATCAACTTCAGCATGAAAGCCTCAGAAAATAGCTTTGATGAAGTGGTGGTAGTAGGTTATGGAACAAGAAAGAAAAGCGACCTAACGGGTTCTATCTCTCAGGTAAGCTCAAAAGACTTTAAAGAACAACCGCTTACTAGGATTGAAGATGCACTTCAAGGAAGAGCTGCAGGTGTAAATGTAAGTCGTTCTTCTGGTAGCCCAGGAGGAAACATTAAAGTGAGGATACGTGGCGTTAACTCTATCACGGGAAACAATGACCCACTGGTCGTTATTGATGGAATTATTGGTGGAGACCTTGGCTCTCTCAATCCAAATGACATAGAGTCTATGGAGGTATTGAAAGACGCTTCTGCCACTGCTATTTACGGTTCTAGAGGTTCTAACGGTGTTATTTTGGTGTCTACTAAAAAGGGCTCTGATAAATCAACCTTAGATGTAGAATTCTTTACTGGTATTTCTCAAATCCCAAAGTTCATTGAAACCCTTTCCGCATCAGAATTTGCGACCTTAGAAAATCAGAGAAGAATTAACACCGGTGGAGCCGCGGCAATTCCAGATAGCGAGATTGCCACTTTAAGATCTACAGGAGGAACAGACTACCAGCGTGAAGTATTAAGAACTGGAATTTCACAGAATTTCCAAATGTCTACAAGCGGAAGAACTGGTAAAATGAGCTATTTCATGTCAGGTAATTACATGAACCAAGAAGGTGTACTTATCACGACCAATTATAGAAGATTAAGTGGTAGAGTTAACTTAAACTCTCAAATAACAAACAAACTTAAAATAGGTTTTAACTTATTTGGAACCAATCAGAAAAGTCATAACGACATTGATGATACCAGAGAATATCAAGGAAGTATGTTTGTAAGAGCCTTAACTTGGGACCCTACTACACCCATTAGAAATGATAATGGCGACTACAATAATTTCTCTAACAGAGCTTTCTTACACTTAGGGTATAACCCAGTGGCTGCAATGAATCTGAGAGATAACAACAGAAACGTAGATAGAATTAATGCTAACCTAAATCTTTCTTACGACCTACTAGATAACCTAAACTTCACGGTGGTGGGTGGTGCTTCTTCTATCAATAATACAAATGAAAGCTACAGAACCGACCCTCCTTTTCCTAACGCAGGTTATGGAGCTAGCCTGAGCCAAGGCATTCAAATGAGTAATATCCTTTCATGGAACAAAAAAATAGGAATTCATGATCTTAAACTAACAGGTCTTTATGAAATCCAACAAGGCGTTTCAAGATATAATGGATACAATGCCAATAACTTAATTGTACCAGGAGGCTTCTATTTGGCTGAATTAAATTCAGCAACTGCTATTAATAACGATTACAGCAAATCTGGTATAGAGTCGTTTATGGCTCGTGCAGAGTATATCTTTGATGAAAATTTACTTCTAACAGGGACTGTTAGAAGAGACCGCTCTTCACGTTTCAGAAAAGGTAATGATGTCGGAGTTTTCCCTTCTTTAGCTCTAGCTTACAATCTCGGAAACTTAGATTTCCTTCAAAACGGTGGTGCTATTTCTTCGCTTAAACTTCGTGCAGGATGGGGACAGGTGGGTAACCAAAATGTGGCTCCTTATGTAACCTACCCAAGTGTTGACATTAACCGCCCTTACCTTTTTAATGGAGGCACATTAATTCCGGGTTCTTCTCCTGGAGGTTACGGTAACCCAGATTTAACTTGGGAAACTACCACACAGACTAACTTAGGAGTAGACATGGGTCTGTTTAACCAAAGGTTAAATTTAACTATAGATGCATACCAAAAGAACACCACGGACTTATTGCTTCAAGTACCAGTTCCAGATTTTGCTGGTGGAGGCTCTATACTTAAAAACGTTGGTGAAGTAGAAAACAGAGGTTTAGACATCGCCATTGATGGTGTTATCTTAAACAAGAACGATTTCAAATGGAACTCTACATTAAGTGTTTCTTTCGTAAAGAATAAAGTAGCCAGTCTATTTGAGGGAAGACAATCAGTTATCGGTTCATTTAATAACATTGACGGTAGTGGAAGAGCTCTAAACTTTATTGAATTAGGACAGCCAATTGGTCAGTTTTACGGAGAAACATTCCTTGGAACTTGGAAAACCTCTGAAGCTGAGCAAGCCAAGATATACGGTCAAAAACCAGGTGATGCTAAATATCAAAGAGGTGCCGATGGCAATATTACTCTCGGGGCTATCGGAAATGGTACACCTACATTAAGCTGGGGTTTCAATAACACTTTCTCTTACAAAGGATTTGATGCCAACGTATTCTTTACCGGAATGGGTGGTTTCCAAATCTTAAATGTAGTGGATGGTATTTTAGTAGGTGCCACAGGTAACCAAAGAAGCTTTTTCTCTCCTGTACAGCTTAACCAATGGACTCCAGAAAATGAAACAGAGATTCCTGCAGGTGGTCAAAACAGAACAGCTTCTTCTAGATATGTAGAGAAAGGTGATTTCGCAAGATTGAGCAACTTAAGCTTGGGTTACACAATCAAAACCATCCCAAATCTTTCTTCTGTTAAAGTATACGCCAGTGGCCAGAACCTTTTATTACTTACAAAATTCTCTGGATATGATCCTGAAGGTAGTGATAGAGACTATGAAAACGGAAACAACGATACCGCAGCAGGGGTAAACGTAGGAGCATATCCAAATGCTAGAGTAATAACGCTAGGTATTAAGGTGGGCATTTAAGAAGAAATTAATCTAAATAATTAATAAAGAGATGAAAAAAATAAAATTATATAAAAGTGCAAAACTGGGTATTGGTTTGCTGTTTGCCGCTTTTTGCATGTCTAGTTGCCTAGACCTACAAGAAGAGCCAGGCAAGTCAAGACTAGCACCTGGATCTTATTCAAACCAAGCCGAGCTTGAGTTAGGCGTAACGGGTCTTTATAGAATGTTGGCAAACTCTGCTGCCATGACAACCTTCCAAGTCGTTGGCTGGGGTGGAGATGACATGACCACACATAGAGCTTCCAATAAAGCAGACTTTAGAGAATATGATCAAAGAGCCGTATCTCCATTAAATGCTCGTTCTGCCACAAACTGGAGAGATATATATGCCGTAATACGTGCAGCCAATAGTGTTTTATTTAACTCAGAAGGCTTAGTACTTCCAAATAAAGCAACACAAGATGCTTTGATAGGAGAGGCTTATTTCATTAGAGCTATTATGTTTCATCAGTTAGAGCGAATACATGGAGAAATCCCGCTTCACTTAAGTGTAATTCCTGAAGTGGATATGGCCAAATCTCCTGTTTTAGAGGTTTACAAACAAATAGAATCAGACCTTAAGAAGGCGGAATCGCTTCTTCCTACCATTTACCCAGGCGTAAATGCAGGTGCACCAAGACCAAACAAAGGTACCGCTAGAGCGTTCATGGCAAGACTATATTTAGACTGGGCAGGTTTCCCTGTGAAAGATGCCTCTAAATATGCCTTAGCAGCTTCAACAGCGAAATCTGTAATTGACAATGCCGCTAGCCATGGTTTTGGGCTTGTAGAGAACCTTGAAAGCCTATGGACACTTGCAGGTAGATTTAATAAAGAAAGTATGTTCACATTGGTATACTCAAAGGAAAATGGATTGAACAACCGTAAATTCGGAAAATTAGGTCACCCTGCAGATAAATTAGGATGGCAAGAAACTTTCGCTGAGATTAAGTATTTTGAAGATTTCCCTGAACAGCCTCGTAAAAAAGCCACCTACAGAACTGATTACAAATGGGAAGATTTCACGGACCAAGCAAACCCTGTTTTCAAGAAAATTGTTGGTCCTGAAGGTGATATCTCTTTAAACGATTTCAATACAAACAGAAACGATTACGTCATGAGATACGCAGAGCTCTTATTACTTTATGCAGAAGCATCTGGTAGAGCTGGTACCGTAACCGCAGACGCTTGGGAAGCACTTAATAAAATCAAAAGAAGAGCAGAAGGCTTACCTTTAGACGCTGTCAGCAATAAAGACTATTCAAGTGCGAGTGGAAATATTGCCGACATTGCCTACCTAGAAAGGAAATGGGAATTAGCAGGTGAATACATAAGATGGAATGACTTGGTGCGTATGGAACAGGTTCAAACGGCATTGACGGCTCGTTCAAAAGTAACTTCTAAGAATTCTGCAGGAGTAACATTGACAGAACCAAACCCAATTGTGGGTTCTCTTGGAACGGATAATTATTTCGCTCCAATTCCCCAGAATGAAGTAAATCTAAATCCTAATCTTAAATAAAAGGACTATTTTGAGTTGGCCTATCGGCAGAATCCACCATTGGATTCTGCCGTTTTTATATTCAACCATTCCATCTGATTTTGTTACCTTAGCTCACTAATAAAACATTATGAGAAAGCTCTATTTTCTAGGACTACTGTCGATTTCTATCTGTTCATGCACCACTTCTTCGCAAGAAGAATCAATGATTTTTGAGGAAATAAAATCTTCGTACTCTGGCGTAAACTTTGTCAATAAAATAGAAGAAACAGAAGCTGCCAATTACTTCAAATATATGTACATGTATATTGGTGGAGGGGTGGCTGCAGCAGATTTTGATAACGATGGTCTGGAAGATCTATTTTTAGTATCCAATTCTCATGAAAGTAAGCTTTACAAAAATACAGGAGACTTTAAATTTGAAGACATTACAGAAACTTCTGGAATTACAAAACAGCCAGGCTTTGATGTGGGAGCGGCAGTTGCAGATGTCAATAATGATGGTTGGCTAGATATCTACATTACTAGAGGCGGCTGGGTGGAAGACAATGACGGCTTTGCCAACATGCTTTATATTAACAATGGCATATCTGTTTTGCCTAACGGCACAAAAGGAGTAACGTTCACAGAAAAAGCCAAGGAGTATGGGCTTGATGACAAAAACAGAGGTATTGCCGCAACCTTTTTTGATTATGACCATGATGGAGACCTTGACCTCTTTATGAGCAATACCCCAGACTTTGAAGACAAAGGCAATGTCGTTTTAGATCTAGAGAAAGTAGCACTAGACCCCAAAACCTCCACACTTAAAGGCTCCGATAAATTATACAGAAATAACGGTGGAAGTCATTTTGAAGATGTCAGCATCTTCGCTGGCCTTAAACCCGATATCGGTTTTGGATTAAGTCCGCAGGTGGGAGATATTAACAATGATGGCTGGCTGGACATTTATGTTTGTAACGATTTCAGAATTCCTGATTTTGTATATGTAAACAACCAGAACGGCACATTCACTGACCTTAGAAATGAGAAACTCAGACACATGTCATTTAACAGTATGGGCTCAGATATTGCCGATATTAATAATGATGGCATGATGGACATCTTTACGCTAGACATGAATCCAGAAGATTATGTGAGAGCCAAAACCACTATGGGAATGACCTCGCAATATCTTTTTGAGCTGATGGTAGACAAAAACTACCACCATCAATACATGCATAACATGCTGCAGCTTAACAATGGTGATGGCACATTCAGTGAAATAGCCAATTTAGCAGGTACGGCTAACACAGATTGGAGCTGGGCATGCTTATTTGCAGATTTCGATTTGGATGGATATAACGACATCTATGTTACCAACGGAGTATTTAGGGACGTGATTGATAGAGACGTAAACGATGAAATCTTAAAAACGCTACGCTCCAGAGGTAAAAAACCCGATGACAAAGATTTTCTAGAATTTGTCAAAAAACTACCGCAACAAAAACTCAACAACTACTTTTTCAAAAACAACGGAGACCTCACTTTCAAAGACGTTAGCACACAATGGCTAAAACCTAAACCTACTTTTTCCAACGGAGCGGCATATGCCGATTTTGACAATGACGGAGACTTAGACGTCGTGGTCAGTAACTTAAATGATGAAACGACAATTCTAAAAAATAATGCCGTAGAAGAAAAAAAAGGAGATTTCCTGAAACTCAAAATTGAAGGTTCGGAAAGCAATATTTTTGGCATTGGCTCCATCGTAAAACTATATCTTGATTCGGGTGAGATTCTGACCAGACAGTTACTCACTACGAGAGGATTCCTCTCATCCGTTTCGCAAATCATGCATTTTGGCTTAAACTCAAATGCAAAGATTACGAAAGGTGAAATCATTTGGCCAGATGGCAAAACACAGTCTTTAACCGAATTCAAGCATAATCAAACCATAATAATAAAATACAATCCTAGCAATATAAACACGGATACTCCGGAGATTGAAAAGAAGCTATTCGCAGAATTGCCCTCTTTATTTAAACACGAGGAGGTGATTTTTGATGACTTCAAATTACAAAGCCTTCTTCCGCAAAAGTATTCACAACTAGGCCCCTCCTTGGCCGTAGCCGATATCAATGGAGATGGCTATGAAGACTTTTATATTGGTGGTGCAGCAAAGCAAGCGGGGCAACTGTTCATAGCTACTAGCGACAACAAGTTCAAGGTTTCTCCACAAATCGATTTTGAAGTAGATAAAGCATCTGAAGACTCCGATGCTATCTTCTTTGATGCCGACGGCGATAAGGATTTAGACCTTCTGGTCTTAAGCGGCAGTGCAGAATACGCAAATGATTATACCGCACTGGTTCATAGACTATACCTTAACAATGGCAAAGGCATTTTCGAAAGAGACTATATGCTTTTTCCGCATATTGGAGGCGTGGGAGCCGTAGTGAAGGTTAGCGATTTTGATAAAGATGGAGACCAAGATATTTTTATAGGGCAGAGAATGGTGCCCGGTTATTATCCACTGGCTCCTGCTCATTATTTGCTTATTAATAATAACGGCATGTTTGAAGATATGGCAGCCTATTTTGCACCTGAGCTTCAAAATGTTGGCATGATTACGGACGCCATTTGGGACGACATAGACAATGATAATGACCTAGACTTAGTAGTATGCGGAGAATGGATGGGTGTAACCGTTTTTGAAAACCAAGGAAACAGATTTGCCACATCTGAGAAATATAAATCCCTCTCAGAGACTACTGGCTGGTGGAATAAGATACTCATAGTAGATATCGATAATGATGGTGACAAAGATATAGTTGCAGGAAATTTAGGTTTAAATTCTAAGCATAAAGCTTCCAAAGAATATCCACTAGGCCTTTACTCTAACGACTACGACGGTAATGGTGTTATAGACCCCATTTTAACCACTTACTATGATGGCAAAGAAGTTCCCGTAAGAGGAAGAATGGCATTTATTCAGCAAATGCCTACCATTGGAAATAAACTCACCACCTTTAAAGGCTTTGCATCAAAAAATATCCAAGAATTACTGGGTGAAGGTTTTAAGAACAGTAGGAGTTTTAAAGCTTCGGAGCTAAGGTCAGGCATCTTTATAAACGACGGAAAAATGAACTATATTTTTCAGGCGTTTACACCTCAAATTCAGACCTCTGTAATTAACAGCATCCTATATGAAGATTTTGATGGTGATGGTTTTAGTGATTTACTGATGGCCGGAAATAATTACCCCTGTGAAAATGAAACCACAAGAATGGATGCCGGAAATGGATACCTCCTCTTAGGAAATGGAAAAGGAAAATTCACTTTTTCGCAAAATCATAAAAATGGATTTTGGGCACAAAAAGATGTAAGAAAAATGGCCTTGATCCATTCAAACGGAACCTCAGGTGTATTGGTTGGAAACAATAATGACGTTTTGCAGCAATTTAAATTTAAATAATCCGTCTTCTGACATCTTAGATAATCCTAAAAAGATTCAACCCGATTTATGCATTGGAGAACTGTAACGAGTTACTAAAGTGTAATAATTCAAATATTTAAACGAGATTAGCATAGCGTTTACCCTGATCTAAAGGGCTATAGTGATTGGGTTTAAATGGGTTTACGAACTGATTTGAAGCAATTTAGTTACGGCCCCGAAAGCTATCGGGAGATTTTCTAATGCATAAAGCGGGTTCAAGCACTCTACCTCGCTGACCTAATCATTTTATGAAAGATAAAAGCCATCCCAGTAAAACTGAGATGACTTATTTTATGTAAACATATACGACAACAGAATATGTTTACTGCATTTGCATTCCTTCCATAGATGATGCGTTTCCTTTTTTCTTAAACATATTAGCATCCATTTGACCAAATCTGAAAGAGAAGTTCAATTTGATTTGCTGCGGATTATTTAATCTATAATACGTTTGTGAGAAACCATCTCCTGAAGATACCTGCGTATTTCCTCTGGTACGGAAAATATCGTTAGCAGATAGCGTTAAAGAAGCCACATCGTTCTTCAAAAAGCTTTTCTTGATGGCAACATCTACACCGTAGAATGGCTCAATATACCCTTGAGAAGAACTTTGAGCAGTGCTAGGAGGTCCAAAGCTTTGTCCTTGAGAAACTGGAAGGTTAGTTTTTCCTTGATAGTCTCCAGAAAGCTGAATGACCCATTTGTTTTTCAAACTAAAGTTGTTGTTTATCTTACCAAAAGTTGTCCATAAGGCATCCTGAGAAGAATTGTTTTCAATGTTCTCCGTGTTGATTCTAGAGTTATAGAAGTTCACATTCGCTGTGAAATCCCACCATTTTTGAATCTTATTGGTATAGGTTACTTCTGCACCGTAGTTTTCGCTTGAGTTAGCATTTACGTAAGTGTTAATCAAATCAAGGTTTCCACTAATTGGGTTTATCTCTTGGCTTAAATATCTCGTGATTAAGTTATTGGTATGCTTATAGTAAATGGAGGTCAAAAAAGTGCCCGTTCCTTTTGACTTACTGTAAGAAAGCTCGGTAGAGGTCGTAAACTCAGGAACCAAATCGGCGTTTCCTTGCGTGATGTTTAGGCTATCGCTATAATCAATGAAAGGAATTATCTGAAAGAAATTTGGTCTGTTAACTCTTCTGGTTACGCTAAATTGTAGCTGATCTGTAGGACTAAGGTTTTTGCTTAAAAACAAAGATGGAAATAAGCTAACAGGATAATCATTGCTGAATTTTTCACCCGTGTTTAACAAGTCTCCATTATAGGCGGAGCTTTCTACTCTAACCCCAGCTTTATAAGAAAACACTGTTCCTACTTTTCCGCTTAGAGAAACATAGGCGGCATACACATTATTAGTACTTTCATAATTTGTAGAGGCAGAGGCTATTGGTAAAAAGACATCAGAACCAATGGCTTTAAGCGTATTGTCATTGATGTTTTCTAGTGTGTTTATTTGAGCTCTCACCCCTAACTCAATGTTGCCATTGTTTTTTAACGGCTTTACATAATCTGTTTGGAAGGTCATGAAACCATTGTTTCCGTTTCCTAAGTTTTTCTGAATTTGAACGCCAGTTATTTGATTAGCATCGCCCAAGTAATTGGTGGTATAAGTACCATTGTTTCCGTTTGTTCCACCGAAATAGTTAAGATCCATAGTCAGTTCTTCACCTGCGGTAGGGAAACTATGTCTGAATCCTAGTTGCAAACCCTTTGGTTGAAACTGTCTTGTAGAACTAGAAAGTCTGTTGCTTAGACTTGAGACATTTCCCACAGTATTTGTAATTAGGATGTTCTCTTCAGGGCTAAACTTTCCGCCACCTATCACGCCACCTAAAGAAACCGACGTTCTGTTTGAGATATAATAGTCCAAACCTATCCTTCCGAAACCTAGCAATCCTGTAGTTTCACTTACAATGTCTTGATACGTATTAGCCGAAATGCCTTCAATCATACTACTACGCTCGCTATAGCCATCCACATTCTTATTAATCCTCATTCCCATACCCATCACAGATAAGTTAACCTTACCCTGTCTTACATTGAAATTACCCATCACATTGCTTCCACCGTAGTTATCAGCACCAAGATTAAACATGCCATTATATCCGCTCTTCTTGTTTTTCTTAAGTACAATATTCAGGATACCTGCCATACTTCCAGAGGCATCATATTTAGCAGAAGGATTAGTGATAATTTCCACTTTTTCAATAGCATCTGCTGGAATTTGACTCAAGGTCAATGTAGTAGGTCTTCCATCGATAAATAAGGTAGGTGAAGCGTTTCTAAGCTTAACGTTTCCGTCAATGTCAACCTGCAAAGAAGGTACATTTCTCATCACGTCAACAGCGGTACCACCAGCGGTAACAATGTTTTTATCTACGTTGAAAATTTTCTTGTCAATGTCCATCTCGAGTAAAGCCTTTTGAGCTGTTACCGTTACGGCATCTAAAACTTGGGTATCGTTTTCTAAAACCAAGTTTCCTAAATCCTTTTCAAAGGCTGCCATCATTTTGGCTATCATGGCTGGGTCTGGCTTTTGACCAGGTTTCATACCCGACATATCTGGTTTGTTAAATATTATTGGGAAATCAGTAGTAGCAAAACCTACTGAACTTACTTTAAGGCTGATTTTTGAAAAAGCCGGTAATTCTGAGAAATCAAAGTCTCCATTCATTTCAGAAGTTTGAGCTTTCACCACTATTTCTTTCGGAGATTGTGTAGTGCTATCTAGCACGCTTTTCATGATAATAACCGTGGCAAATCCCACTGGCTTTCCATCGTTGTCAATGACTTTTCCGAAGACATGCCCTTTGTTTGGATCTTGTCTATTTGCTCCAGGAAACTGAGCTAAGGCCGAGAAGCCTATGAGTGTGGTTAAGAATAATGTTAGTAAATTTTTCATTTGTATATGTTTTTCTGTTGTCTTGGCTTGGCGAAATTTCAAGTGCGTCGCTAAATCCATGTGACAAAGGAATACCCTTAAGGAGGCTGTTTACAAATGAAAAAGTGGGAGTGTATACGGATACACAAAAAGTGTATACCGATGAAATTGGGTTTTGATGGAAATGGTTAAAAAGAGCCTAATAATTTCCCTCTAATTGTCACCAACTATCACTAGAAAGCAAATATAAATAAGTGGTTTTGATGCTAATTACATAGTTGGAAGACTATCAATATATTTCTTTCCAACAGGGATCTCTACAGCTCCTAAAGTCAGTTTTGAAAGATTTACTCCTGTTATTTTTGAGGAATTGACTATGAAAGAATTATGGATTCTGACGAAATCAGTTTCTGGCAATTTTTTCTCCATGCCTTTCAGATTGCTTCTAGTGAGTAGTGGATACACCCTACTTTCCAAATATATTTTAACATAGTCTTTTAAGCCTTCTATATAGATTATTTCGTTAAAGAAGAGCTTTACTTTTTTGTACTCACAAGTCACTACAATATAATTTTCTTCTTCAGAAGATTGCTCAGCAGTTTTGAGCTTTATGAGATTAACTACTTTTTCAATAGCCGCACCGAGTCGTTCTTTTCTGATTGGTTTGAGAAGGTAGTCCACCGCGTTTAACTCAAAACCTTCTACTGCGTATTGATGATAAGCTGTGGTGAAAATGACTAATGGTGGATTTTCTAGGTCTCTTATAAAATTAGTACCCAACATTTCTGGCATCTGAATATCAGAAAAAATTAAGTCTACTTTTTCATTTTTAAGATAATCTGCCACGCCCACTGGGCTTGAGTATTTCTCACAAACTTCAATATCATTAAAACCAAGAAGGTCGTCTTCCAGAATATCTAGGGCAAAAGGCTCATCGTCAATAAGTATGCATTTAATCTTCATGGAGCTGAAGTTTCATGATGACTTCAAAATACTCGGAGTCATTATTTATAGCCAATTCATACCTATTTGGGTATAAAAGCTCCAATCGTCTTTTGATATTAACAAGACCGATACCTTCGTTTGACAAATTACTGGATGTGACCAATATTTTGTTTCTAGAAGAGAAAGTCAGCATGTCACTCGATGTCGATATTTCAAATTGAATCTCGGGTTCATTCTTACTATCAATGCCATATTTAAAGGCATTTTCTACAAAATGGATAAAAAGTAAAGGCTGAATGGCAACAGAACCGAGATTTTGTTGAACAATAAACTCAACTTTGCCTTTTTTAGGCAATCTCAACTTCTGAAGTTCTATATAATTATTAAGATGCTCTATTTCATGAGAAACATCTACTTTGCTATCACCTACTTCGTAAATGATATATCTAAGTATCTCCGACAATTTAAGGATGGCTTCTTCTGAAAAATCAGACTTTTTACGCACCAACCAACGAATATTATTCAAAGTGTTGAACAAAAAGTGAGGACTGATTTGAAGCTTTAGCATACTCAACTCCGCGGCAGTTTTTTCTAGCTCAGTGAGTTGATTAATTTCTTTTTGCCTTCTCCGCTCATTAAACAAATACAGCATGGTGCTAGTGAGAATATCAATAGAATACAGCAGTGTAGGCCAAAGCACAATGGGTATCCACATCCAGTTTTCACTTCTCTCACTTGCCGTTTTCTTACTTTGGTTTTCTATAAACTCTGGGCTGTTGACAATAAAATGTTGAAACGAATAATAATTAAGAGTCACATAGATTAACAAGCCCAAAAATATAATTAGAACGAAAAGCCAGTTACGGTTTTTTGCCAAGTATTTAGTACCTAAATACTTGAGATTGAAATAAAAGAGAAGCATCAAATACAGGGTAGAGATTCCCTGCATCATTAAAAATCCCTTATTGGCAGTAGCCCATTTTTCGGGTTCGTAAAGGAAGTTTACATATGGCAAAAGAAACAAAACAGCCCAAACGATGCTATGCGTTATGATAGACCTTGTGTTTCGCTTTTCCTGAAAATCAATTGTTTTTAATGCCATATTGCTTTATCTGATGTGCTGAAGTACGGTATTTATTAGCAATATAAGTAGAATGCCCCTAAAGTTTAGTTCAGGGGCATTCGCTCTCTATGTGATGAAATAGCATTTTAAAAGTCAGGAATTCTACTTAAAAAATTCCTTCTCTAACAGTTCTTTCTCGGTATAAAGTGCACCATCTTTCGGCTTGTCTTCTCTTAGTTTTTTAATCTCTTCAGCAGAAATTCGCTTCAAATCTTTTGCAAAAGCATTTTGCAAATAATGGGTAATATCAACAATGTCTTGGTCTGAGATATCGGTATTATTTGAAAGTGCAGGCATGTCATTGTTCAACTCATAAAGCTTTCCATTAACATGAAGAGGACCACTTATTCCATGCAAGATAACAGAAGCTAAGCGATGTATAGAACCATCTATATATTCTGATTCTTTTAAGGGTGGAGCTAGCCCAGCTATACCAGAGCCATCTGGCCCATGACATGCACCACAAATAGTTCTAAAAAGTTTCAGCCCGTTGGTACGGCCATCATCTTTCCCAGTCTCCCTTACAAATATGGAATTCATTTCGTTTTTTTCTTTGTTCGCTAAGGTTCTTTCAAGATTCATAGTCAGAAACTTATTGGTCTTGTGCTCTTTAAGGAAAAGCTCCTCTTGTCCTTCCAAACTACTAATTACGGCTTCTTGGATAGTCATGTTCTCCATATACCTTTCGGATATTTTAGCCAGAACAGGCTGAAAGATTGCCGGAGATAGCTTTACCCAAGGATTCAATGAAACACTTAGGTATAAGTCTGAGATAGGGTCGGCACTTGACAATACTTTGGAACTCACCGTCGTCATCTGTTGAATATTACCTTGCGAGGCAAAAGGCTCCATTAATCTCAAGATGTGAGCAATGGTCTCGGGATTCTTAGTTTGATTTAAAACCTGGACTAAATAATCAAACGAAAGTAAATTTAAACCTTCAAGTGTATAAAGAGCATGAACAGCGGTGCCAAACTCATTATCAACCGTAGCAACGTTCATCAAGTCCTTTTTAACAGATTTCTTATTATAGGTAATAAGTAATTGTTGGGCACGGTCTCTTGTCCAACCGTTGGAACTACTTAATAATGGCACCAACTCTTTTGGAGATAGCTTACCTAAATTACCAATGGCACTAGGTTTACGCTCCTTATGTGTCACTTTTAATATTCGTCCAGCATTTTGAAGCGTGTCCAGTTTCCGCTCTGATAATAATTCCGTCAAATACTGTGAAATAAAGGCTTTATGCTGAATAATACCACGATGCATATCTACGATGTACATGGCACCTTCAGGACCATTGAAAAGGTTAACAGGTCTAAAACCTTCATCCGTAGACGCTATAAATTCCTTATCATCCCATGCCTGCTGAGCCGTGGTTTTGATACTACTAAAGTTTAGAATATTTCTTTTGATAAGGTTTGCCTCTGGAACACAAACGAAGACATTTTGATTATAATCTTTTGGGAAGATATCACCTCTATAAACCACTGGGCCACAAGAAGCCGTTACGTTTCTAAGAATTCCGTTTTGGTCCAAAACACCATCTTGGTAACCTCTATTTACAGCCGTGGCATGTAAGGGATATACCCTTTGGTTTCTAGTCAAAACCTGATTTATAGAAGCCGTAGGTTTATAATATTGATTTCTGATAAGGGTATTTGGCAGTACATAGTCTCCTTGAAGTTGGGTAGAATTATTGTTAAAATATAAACGACCAAAATTGTCTTTAGTAATTCCCCACTGCCCTCTATAAGAACTCGGCTCTTTTAGCCATTTCCCATTCAATAAGCGGTATCTGAAATTAGTATTGGCATTATAAATCCAGTTGTCAATGTTCATCATCAATCCATTTGGTTGATGCTCTACGTTTCCGCCATCGGCGTAAAGAGGGTCAACAAGGGTTCTTTTACCTGGCTTGTCATTTTTTATTTTGACAAAATAGAGAGCGGGACCATCGGTGTATAGAAGCCCGCCGTAGGCATGGGCAATAGCTCTTGGGAGTACTAGCCCTTCTAAAAAGACCTTGGAGTGGTCTACGCGGCCATCATTATCTAAGTCTTCTAAAATAGTAATACGACCGTTTGGCTCCTCCTCTCCTATTCCTTCTAGGTTAGGCATATAACCAATCATTTCTACTACCCAGATTCTACCTTGATCATCAAAATCCATAGTGACTGGAGCAGAAAAATGTGGTTCAGAAGCCACAAGACTTAACTCAAAACCTTCCTCTACTTTATACGAATCTAAAGAGATTTCGGGTTCGTCAAAAAGGAAATTGGCAGTGAAAGAAAAGGCAACAAGGGAAAATAAAAGAAGTAAGAGATACTTACTTGATTTTAGAGATATCATAGAGTCTTTGGGCGTTTTTACGTTATACTTCACAAATATAAACGCCATTTCTGACTCTTATTTCATTTTTTGTGTCAATCCTTCATTAATATATGTCATAATGACAAATATTAAGTTTTAAGATATGAATAATGCAGGTTTATTGTCATTTCAACACCTCCAACATAAGTTTACCCATTATAGCGTAGGCTTTCATCGTTGGGTGAACGCCGTCTTGTGCTAAATCGGGGTCCATGCCATTGCCCGCATTTTTTAGTGGTGTATGGTAATCTACATATTTAAGACCTCTGGTTTTTGCCAGGGCTTTTAAGCGGGTGTTTAATTTTAAGATTTCATCCGATTTGTCACCTAAGCCTAGTCTCCACTCAAACTTGGTAGCAGGAAGTACGGAGGCTAAAACTACTTCTATTCCATTTTTTTGAGCAATATCAATCATGGATTCAATATTGCCGATGGTTAAATCCTGACTATAAGGCCCTGTGTTTTCTGCCACGTCATTGGTGCCTATATGAATAAGTACTTTTTCAGGTTTAAGGTCAATCACATCTTGTCTAAAACGAATAAGCAGCTGGGTAGATGTTTGTGCTGAAATACCTCGGCCTATGAAGTTGTTTTTTTGAAAGAAACTAGAATCCAGGCTGTACCATGCATCAGTGATGGAGTCTCCTATGAGTACTGCTTTTATCTTTTTGCCTTTGTCTTTTTTATTGGCTGCAGCATATCTCTGAATACCACCCATGTCATTTTTCAATTTGTTTCCATCTTCTTTATTTCCCTGAGCTATTTCCCACTGGCCGTAAATTTTTTCATACTTGCTTGGTCTTATTTTATCTCTAAGTCCTTGCGTCCAAAGCCAATCTCCAAATCTTTCGTACCAAGTATCTACTGGTAGTTTTTGCTGACGCATGCCAAAACCATGACCACCTTTTTCGTAAATATGTAATTCCGCAGGTTGACCAGCTTCATACCATTTTTCATAAATAAAAATACTCATTGGCATCATACCCAGTTGGTCATCGCCTGCTACGGTAATAAAGATGGGCGTTTTGGCGGCTGGCATTTCAGAGCCAAGCACGGCAGGTTGGTAAGCATAAATGGGTGCTAAGAAGTTAGGTTTGCCGCTTTGAGGAGCTGAATAAGCTACAGACATGGCCAAAGTACCTCCAGCCGAAAAGCCCATGAATCCAATTTTCTTTGGGTCAATTTCCATTTCTGAAGCATGTTCTCTGACGTATTCCATGGCTTTTATTCCGTCTTGCGTAGCCTGTTTTACATACGGGGCATTTTCTGCATCTAATGTTTTAGAATCGCCCATTTTAGACATCAATTCTTTTACAGGGTCTTCTGTAAAACTAGGTGCTACTCTGTATTTTAAAACAAAAGCCGCTATACCTATACTGTTAAGGTATTTTGCTACATCTATACCTTCACTATTAATACTTAATGTATGAAAAGCCCCGCCTGGGGCTATAATTACAGCCGTACCGGTAGTCAAATGTTTTGGAGGTAAATAGGCTATTAAGCAAGGCTCGGTTACATTATAAATAACTTCGGTATTAAACATGTTTTGGATAGAAACCTGCTCTTTCCACGTAGCGTTTTCCGAACCCGGTGCCACACCGTCGTAAAGTTTAATTATATCTTGAGCATAGAGCGATTGTAGAGAAAGAAAGAGTAACAGACCAGAAAGTAATTTCATTTGATAAGGGAGAATTTAAATTTGTTACCAATTTAGACTTTTAAACGCTCACCAATTAAATTAGACCGCCAGTTTTTCTAGAACTTTAAGTGTTATACCTCAGGGTTTCACTGACTACTAGCTATATTTTCCGCTAATAAAGCTATGTTTATTCTACTACGAAATCAACACCTACAAAAGCCTTCCCCCATCTACGGTAATGATATTTCCTGTTGAAAACGTTAACTGTGTTGCCACTGAAAACACCGCATTGGCGACATCTTCTCCCTGAGCAAATCGCTCAAGTGGCGTGTTCTCAATTTGATTTTGAAGAAATTTAGGGTCAAAACTTTTAGTATATTCTCCTTCAACAAAACCCGGAGAAACGGAAACCACACGAATTTTAGGAGCTAATGCTCTAGCCAAAGAACGTGTCATAGAATCCACAGCTGCTTTAGATGCACAGTAGGCTACATTACTGCCTATCCCATAAATACCAGCTATTGAAGAAATATTCACAATCAACGAGGTTTCAGTATCCGCTGACTTTACCAATAAGTCTTTCATGGCACGTACCATGGCAAAGCCTCCTCTAAAGTTAGTCTGCATGATTTTGTCAATCCACTCGTCGCCAAGTCCTTCCAAATCGTCATGAGGTACAGGAATGGTTATGCCAGCATTATTAACCAGCACGTCTAGTCTACCATATTTTTCTACTATAAAATCTCTTAACGCATTTACCTTTTCTTGATTGGTATTGGGTGCATGAAAAACACTATGGTTGTCACCAGGCAAGGCTACTTTTACCGTTTCCGCTTTTGCGGCATTGGTATTATAGGTGATGATTACGGCATAGCCATTCTCTGCAAACTTTTTACTAATCGCCGAACCAATTTCTCCTGCTCCTCCTGTTACTAATACCGTTTTCATTTCCAATTTATTTGATTCCTATTCATCGCACTTCCAAAGCATATACATCTACCATTGACTTTTTCCCAATATTATTACCAGTCTCATATGGTCTCAACTAACTTAAAATGTTCTGCATTAGGAGCACTATTAAAAAATGGAGATAAAACCGCTCGCCATTCTTGAAATAAAGGAGACTCTCTGAAGCCAATAGTGTGGTCTTCTAAAGTCTCCCACTGTATCAAGGCTAAGTATTTTGTAGGTGATTCTATGCAATTTTGAAATTCAACAGAAACAAAGCCTTTTGATTGTGATATTACGGCTTTTGCCTTAGGTAATATAGCCTCAAAAGATGCAAGCTGTTCTTCTTTAATATCCAATGTGGCGATTTCTAATATCATAATCTTATTTCAGTGTTCAAGGTTTGTTTTAAACAATTTTTTATGGCACAAATTTAAGTTATTCATTCTGTACTTCATCAATCCTAACAAGGCATTTTCGAGTTCCAATGAATGACAAAGACCTAAAACCTTAAATAAATAAAATCTCTTTTAAACCTTCTCAAATTCATCTGTAGGAGGTCGAAACGCCACCATGCTTTTTTTACTGGACCTATTCAAGTTTGTAATAAACCACGATTTAATGATACATTTTCACTAACTTTAAACTAGAAATTATCCATTGGAATTCATCATCAACAACGTATATGACAAATTGGAGTTTAAGATACAGCCGCCATTCACGTTCTTGATTTTATTTCCAAGGCTCTTAGTGTTTCTCAGATGTCATTATGTAGCATTTTTGCCGTCAAAAGTTGAGCACCTTCAAGCGAGATTGAGCCCATTAGCTTCAGGACAAAGAACTATCGAAACATGTAAGCCCTCGGCATAAGCGAGAACCTATGCCAATATTCATTAACAAATCATAATTTTAAAACAGGGTGAAAAAAGTACCAGTAATATCAGCAGCCGAAGCTGCAGCACTAGTTAAAAATGGAGACATATTATTAGGTGGAGGTTTTGGCATGACTGGTAATCCTGTTAATATCCTTCACGAACTAGCCAAGACTAAAACCAAGGATTTAACCTTTATCGGTAATAATGTTGGCGAAAAAGGCATTGGAGGAGGAAGATTGTTGAATAATGGCCAGTTGAAAAAAATGATTGGCTCCTTTTTTACTGGTAATCCTGAGGCGGTAGCCGCAGCCCAAAATGGAGAAGTAGATTATGAACTAATTCCTCAAGGGACGCTGGCAGAAGCTATTCGTGCAGGAGGTGCAGGCATTGGTGGGTTTTATACCCCTACCGCTGCCGGAACTATCATAGCCAAAGGACATGAGACTAAAATAATAGATGGCGTTGAGCAGGTGTTTATAAAAGGAATTCGCGGTAATGTTGCTATCATTAGAGCCTGGAAAGCCGATACAGCGGGTAATCTACAGTATCGAATGACAGAGCAAAATTTCAATAAAGCTATGGCTACAGCCGCCGATTTAGTGATAGCCGAAGTACAAGAAATAGTACCTGAAGGCGATTTAGACCCGAATACAATTCATACTCCTGGCTGTTTTGTAGATTATTTGGTGGTAAGAAAATTGTCAATTGATGATTTAGGCTCTTCTGCTACGGCAAAAGGAGCTAAAAAAGTGAATGAACGCCGTTTGAATATGGCTAAAAGAGCATTTGCTGAATTGAGTAAAGGTGATGTGGTTAATCTAGGAATCGGGATTCCAACTTTAGTGGCTGATTTTATTAAGCCTGAAGATGGCATTATTCTTCATACTGAAAATGGTATGTTAGGCGTAGGACCTGAACCAGAAGATGGCGGAGGAGCTATGGATTACCCTGTGAATGCAGGTAAAATACCAATAACTGCTTTGCCAGGAGCGAGCTATTTCGACAGTGCTGATAGCTTTGCCATGATTCGTGGAAAACATATCGACGTAGCGATTATGGGAGGTTTAGAAATCGATGAAAATGGAAACTTAGCCAATTGGACGGTGCCCGGAAAGCCACTTCTAGGTGTAGGAGGAGCTATGGATTTAGCCTCAGGAGCTAAGAAACTAATCATCACATTAAATCATACAGATAGAGAAGGAAACTCCAAAATAGTACCAGAGTGTACTTTACCGCTAACCGCATCAAAATGCATAGACGTTTGTATTACAGAACTGGCCGTTTTTAAATACATAGATGGCAAATTAACCTTGGTGGAGATCATGCCAGGAAGTTCAATAGAAGAAGTAAGGGCAAAGACAGCAGCCAAATTTTCGGAGGCATTAAATTGAGTTTGATGACATTAACAAAATGATTGACAGCCCTTGGCTGATGGTCAATTTACTGCTATATATCATTTGATATGCCCGTGAAGTTAAAATAATTCAAGTCTTTGTAAGCTCTGTCGTAATAGTTGTAGAAACTAAAATGGGAATGAGTTCTGTGGATACCTCTTTAAAAAACAGAGAAAAGTTATGTTTGACTTTAAGCCAAAAGGTCTGACTGAATTTAATGTTCCTTAGAATTAGAACCATCTAAAAGCGTAGTAACGGCATGGGGTATTTGAACGATTAGCAATTGTATGCATTTGATTTGGATTCATCAAAAACAAGTCGCCTACCTTTCCATCATATTTTTGACCATCTATTGTCATTTCTGCTTCTCCCTCAATCATCAGAATCATTTCAGCGTCTTTATGCGAATGGGCTTGATGACTAGGTCCTTTCTCATTAAGCAAGGTAACGTGCATTTCAAACTCCTCGCACATCGCAGTAGGTCTTCTCATATAATCTACCCTACCTCCTTTTGTAGTCGGCTTAAACTCTAGCTTCTCTGAATCGATGAAAAGTGCTCCACCAGCGGTATTACTCCTTTCTATATCCATTTCCTTTTCCGCCTTAAACATCATGACATAATATGTTAAAGGACCATCTCCCACATTTTCAAGGGATTGCTCCACCAGTGGCGGAATAAGAATAACACTACCTGCCGGAAGAATTCTACTCTCTCCGTCCATAGTCATCTTCATAAGTCCTTCTTTGACAAAAAGCACTTCTTCAATTTCGCTTTGAGTATGCGGAGCTGCAGGTTTTGCACCTTTTTCTTGCGTAGTGGCATGCATTTCTAAGAAAGAAAAATATGGAGCAGTTCCCTCCATAATTTTCCTTCCCACCCTCTGTTTTCCCTCTTTAACTGGTAACTCATCCCATCTGTAAACCCCAGATTTCACTTGACTCATTTGTGCGTTACCCATAAAACAAACAATGCTAAAAAGAACAGAAAGTTTAATGCCTTTCATTTTAATTACTTCAATAAATAAGTTGGAATATAAAATCCCGTCAATCGACTGTTTCGGCTAATTTCTGAGGCCGACCGAAACTATTTAACGACGTTGAAAAGTACTACTTTATTTGACAATATTTACATTTGTGAGATTTAAACTATTATTTAAAAGACGGAATGTCATTTTTTATAGAAAAATGATAGTGATATCTCTATAAAGATACCTATTTTGGACATGCAAATTTTAGAAAATCGATACCATGCTCATCAAAGAATTAATTAAGCACTTAGAGGAAATAGCTCCCTTGTCTTACCAAGAATCTTATGATAATTCGGGATTAATAGTGGGTAATAACAACCTGGAGATTAACAACGTGCTTGTCAGTCTTGACTGCGTGGAATCTGTTATAGATGAAGCCATCGAGAAAAACTGCAATTTAGTAATCGCTCATCATCCGATAATCTTCAAAGGATTAAAGAAAATTACAGGAAAAAACTACATAGAAAGAACCATCATTAAAGCCATAAAAAATGATATCGCTATTTATGCCAGTCATACCAATTTGGATAATATTTTTGGAGGTGTTAGCTTCAAAATAGCGGAGAAAATCGGTCTTAAAAATGTAAGCATCTTAAGCCCGAAAAAAGACCTTTTGATGAAACTCACAGTTTTTGTACCAAAAGACAATACTGGTCAACTTTTAGATGCACTTTACGCTGCAGGAGCTGGAGACATCGGCAATTATTCTAACTGTAGTTTTAGAACTATTGGAAAGGGAACATTTAAGGCCAACGAACTGGCAGACCCCACAATAGGAAAAGTAGGTGCTTATGAGGAAGTGGAAGAAAGTAGAATTGAAGTCATTTTTCCTTTTTATAGGAAGCAGGCCGTGTTGGCAGCAATGCGTAGCGGACACATTTATGAAGAAGTAGCCTACTATCTCCATGAACTTGAAAATGACTTTCATATGGTAGGTTCAGGGGCTGTAGGTATTTTAGAGAATCCGATGGAACCCAATGCCTTTTTTAAATCACTAAAAGAACGGATGTCCCTTTCTGTGATTAAATATACAGATTTATGTGCTTCGCAAATTCAAAAAGTAGCGGTTTGCGGAGGATCTGGCGGCTTCCTTTTGAATGATGCCATCAGAGCAGAGGCCGATATATTTATTACCTCAGATTATAAGTACCATGAGTACTTCGATGCCGATAATAAAATAATCATTGCGGACATTGGCCATTATGAAAGCGAACAGTTTACAAAAGAATTAATTAGAGATGTTATATTGAAAAAAATCACTAATTTTGCGACCTATTTATCGGAGGTGAAAACCAACCCGGTAAATTATTTTTATTAAGTACCTTAAGGTTTAACACGCCTTGATATAAAAACTTTAATCAAAGTTTATGGAATTAACGATAGCAGATAAATTAGATTCGCTTGTAAAGCTTCAGGAGATAGATTCGAAATTAGATGTACTAAGAAAGCTTCGTGGAGACCTACCAGAAGAGGTGAAAGATTTGGAAGATGAGGTAATTGGTATTGAAAAGAGAGTCAGCAAATTTTCATCTGAGTTAGATGGTCTTACTGAAGAAATTGAACGTCATAAGCTAAATAAAAAAGATTCAGAGAAACTGATCATTAAGTACAAGGATCAGCAAATGAATGTTAGAAATAATCGTGAATTCGATGCTATTTCTAAGGAGCTTGAATTACAAGAACTAGAAATTCAACTTTCTGACAAAAGAATTAGAGAAGGCGAATTCAAGCAAAAATCTAAGCAACAAGAAATTGACGAGACTAAAGGCACTCTTAATACCAAGAAAGAAGTTCTTGAAATAAAGAAAAAAGAGCTAGACAAACTTGTTATTGAAAGTCAGGAAGAGGAAGAAAAATTATTAAAGCAAAGTGCTAAGCAAAGCAAGAAAGTAGAGGCTAGACTTTTAAATGCTTATAATAAAATAAGAGGAAGTGCTAAAAACGGCTTAGCAATTGTTACAGTTGATAGAGGTGCTTGTGGAGGATGCTTTAACGTGGTACCACCACAAAGACAAGCAGACATCATGGAGAAACTTAAAATCATCATTTGCGAGCATTGTGGAAGAATCTTAGCAGACGCAGATATCATTAAGGTACACAGAAAGAGAAAGTAATTTCAAATCGTGTACAAAAGAAAAAAGAGGCTCTAAGCCTCTTTTTTTATGCTTGATTTTTAAAATCAAGCTGGTTCTTCTATGACTATTTTCTCTGCTTTACCTAGATACAAGGCAAACATCACTATTAACAATCCAGTAAAAGTATACCACGTAAAAGGCTCTCCAAGTATAAAATAAGCATAAAAGAGACCGAAGGGAGGGCACAGAAATAAAAAGAAAGACGCTCTTATGGTATCTTTTGACAGTAACCAAAGCCATATATAGGCTGCCCCTACGGAAATGGGGACACCTAACCAAAACATAGAATAGACCAATTCTTCGTTAAAAACATAGCTTCCGTCAAATGCAAAATATGTAAAAGGAAAGAGAAACAAAGCTCCAAAAAAGGACTGCCAAGCATTAATACTTAGCTTATCCATTTCCCATTCCACAGAACCAAAATATACCGCTGCACTAGAGTAGGACAGCGTACTACAAGCCAACAAAAACAATCCTCTATACGTCGCAGAACTGTCTAAAAGTAGCGGATAGACACATACGGCCACGCCAGTGATGCCAAATAAAAGACCTAAATATCCTTTTAATGGTATTTTCTTCTTGGCTATGAGTGCAGAAAGCACGCCAATCACTAATGGGTTTAAACCGACTTGCAAAGCTCCAATACCCGCGGCCACTTCATTAATGGCTACAACAAATAGACCTAGTGCCACCGTAACATTCAAAAAACCAAACAAGGCTAATTGTCCCCATTCCTTTCCTTTAGGGAAGCGTTTTCGTTGAATTAAGTAGACCAGAATAAGTAGGCAGATAGCCGCTAATGTAAACCTACCTTGATAAAGGACAAAGGGTTGGACAAACTTCAAACCCAGCTTTGCGGTTACTGAAGCTGAAGACCATACCAACGCAAATAGAACGCCAAAGAAATAAAACTTATTAGAGGAAGATTGCATCGTACAAAAGTGTTAAGTACTTCAAAAAAAAGCAACAGCTTAGAAACAAAAAAACTCGTAATCTTTAAAGACCACGAGTTCATTCTAATAAAAACCCCTTAAATCCTAAAGGTTAAAAGCAGCTTTTACTTTATCTACATAATCCAATTTCTCCCATGTAAACAATTCCACTTCTACTTCTGCCGTTTGACCCGCATTTTGGAAAACTTTAGTCACTGTTTTAGGCTCACGACCCATGTGACCATAGGCGGCGGTTTCGGAATAAATTGGGTTTCTAAGTTTTAATCTCTGCTCAATAGCATAAGGTCTTAAGTCAAATAACTTCTCTACCTCTCTCGCTATTTGTCCATCATTCAGCTTATTACCGTTAGCATCTTTAACAGTAGCAGTGCCATAAGTGTCCAGAAAGACACCACAAGGCTTCGCAACGCCGATGGCATAAGAAACCTGAACCAAAACCTCCTTAGCAACTCCAGCAGCTACTAAGTTCTTTGCAATATGACGTGTAGCATAGGCTGCAGATCTATCTACTTTAGAAGGATCTTTTCCAGAAAAAGCTCCTCCTCCATGTGCTCCTTTACCACCATAAGTATCCACAATGATTTTACGACCAGTTAGACCAGTATCTCCATGAGGTCCACCAATCACAAATTTCCCTGTTGGGTTGATATGATATAAAATATCATCGTTGAATAATTTCTGAAGACTTGGTTTTAATTTAGCCGTTACTCTCGGAATTACAACTTTAATAATGTCTTCCTTTATCTGCTTAAGCATGATTTCATCTTCCGCAAAATCATCATGCTGTGTTGATACTACTATGGTATCTATTCTTATAGGCTCGTTATCGTCAGAATATTCAATAGTAACCTGAGATTTAGCATCTGGTCTTAAATATTTTATGGCGTCGCTTTCTCGTCTAACATCTGCTAATTCCTGAAGAATTTTATGAGACAAATCTAGAGCCAAAGGCATATAATTATCAGTTTCGCTAGTCGCATAACCGAACATCATCCCTTGGTCACCAGCTCCCTGAGCATTTGCTTTATCCTCAAAATTATCAGACGTTTTTCTGTCTACGCCCTGGTTAATATCGGATGACTGCTCATGGATGGCAGAAATAACGCCACAAGAGTTACCCTCAAACATGTATTCCGCCTTCGTATAACCTATTTTATTAATAACCTGTCTTGCAATAGTTTGTACATCCAAATAGGTCTTTGTATTGACCTCGCCTGCCAAAACCACCTGCCCGGTAGTTACAAGCGTTTCACATGCTACTTTCGAATTTGGGTCAAAAGCCAAAAAGTGATCTATTAAAGCATCAGAAATTTGGTCTGCTACTTTATCTGGGTGTCCTTCTGAAACGGACTCGGATGTGAATAAATAAGGCATTAATATTTATTTTTTGATTGGAAAACTACCACTATCAATACAGTATTCGTACCAAAAAGGTGCTAACCCTTTAAATGTTTTTTATCGACTTACTAACTGACCATGCAAAAATGCATATTATTTAGTAAAACTTAAAATCGAAGTTATATTTTCTTTCCCAAGCCATTAGAATAGATAATTTATCTAGACACAGAATCATTTGCAGATAATCTAACAATCCACTTCCACTCTTAAACTCAGCAATAAAACAAAGAAAGCAGCCCTAAGGCTGCTTTACAATAAAAAATATTTGTCCCGTAATGATTACACATTCACATGACGCTCAGAATGATAGCTAGAACGTACCAAAGGCCCAGATTCTACATATTTTAAGCCCATCTTAAGTCCCTCTTCCTTATAAAGAGCAAACATATCAGGATGAATAAATTCAATCACCTCATGATGCATTTTAGTAGGTTGAAGATATTGACCTAAAGTTAGGATATCACATCCATTTTCTACCAAATGTCCCATAGTCATTAAAACCTCCTCCTTTTTCTCTCCTAAACCCAGCATCATGCCAGTTTTGGTTCGCTTACCATATTCCTTGGTTCTTCTAATCTGTTCTAAGCTTCTTTCATATTTGGCCTGCGGCCTAACTGGTCTATAAAGCCTTTCAACAGTTTCCATATTATGAGAAACCACTTCCTGGCCACCAGAAATCATTTTATACAAAGCCTCCCAGTTTCCCTTTGTGTCTGGAATCAATGTTTCTATAGTGGTACTAGGAGATAGTTCTTTTGTTTTTATGACCGTATCATACCATACCTGAGCTCCTTTGTCTTTTAGCTCATCCCTATTTACAGAAGTGATCACAGCATGCTTTACCCCCATAGTTTTAATGGCATCTGCCACTCTTTCTGGCTCAGCAGTATCATACTCTGTTGGTCTGCCAGTTGCCACCGCACAAAAGGTACAGCTTCTGGTACACACATTACCTAATATCATAAATGTAGCGGTACCCTCTCCCCAGCACTCACCCATATTTGGGCAGTTTCCAGATTGACAAATAGTATGAAGATTATTCTTATCTACTACTTCTCTTACTTTTTTATAATTTTCGCCTATCGGCAATTTCACACGCAACCAATCTGGTCTTTTAGCCCTTTTTGACTGCTCTACTGCTTCTACCATACACCTAAAAGTTTATTTCTTCTTTTTAAGTTTCTTACTTCCGAAGTACAAAGTTAGGTAAGCTGTAGCAAAGGCTTGGGGATTTGAAGAAAGTTTTGAGGAAATTATTTCAGGACGTCGTCCAAAAAACTCAAATGTAGTACCTAGCTCGAACCCCGTAATATTATCTCCAAAAGTGCTCATGTCAATATTAGCCGCAGCTTTGACATGAAAACCAGGGTTTAATTTTGCATTATTCAAGAAACCTTGCCATATACTAGCAGCCCCCGTTATTTGACTTAAATCTGTGTGAATGTCGGGATCGTATACCGTTACTATCTCTTGTTCTCTATTAGCTCTACCATATTTTATGTAATAAGGTTTTTCTATTCCTAAGGAAGGACCAGCAGCCAGAACCCCACTTAAACCAATACTCGTCTCCCCGTTTTTCTTAAAAAAATACCACTCTCTACCGTATTCCGGTCTTACCACAAAGAAATAGTTTGTTTTACCATATATAAACTTACTCCCTATGGCCGTTGGATTTTGATATTCCTTGGGGTGCTTTATATTAACAAGCTCTAGAGCAATGTAACGATGAACCGGCAGATTGTTTTTCTGCGAAATGGGTGTTGAACTTCTAAAAATCAAACCGCCCAAAAGACCCGAATGTGTATTTGTGGTAACTCCATACCCAAAATATTTTGATTCATCCAACTCAGATTCTTCAGCAGTATCTGTTCGGCGTTGACCAAAAGATACTACATTCACCAAGCAAAGAAGTATGAAAATCTTAAAAGTAGCTTTCCCCATAGGTTTATTAGTAGGAAGTAAATATAGATTTTAAACCCAAAACCTCCTAAACAAAATATTTTTTCTAAGTTTAAACTCTGACCTATTAACGCACTGTGGCAACAAAAGATTTAAATTCTTGGCAATTTTATATTAATGAGTTCAAAGATTATCTGAAATTGGAACGCTCTTTGTCGGAAAACAGTATTCTGGCCTACGAAAGGGATGTTTTAAAACTGCTCAGCTACTCTCAAACTTCCACGCCACTATTGCTAAAAGAAGTGGAAATTTCAGACATAATAAATCAACTCAATGAAGTGGGACTTGCTCCTACTTCACAGAGTAGAATTCTGAGTGGTTGGAAAGCTTTTTATAAATTTTTACTCATGGAAGACCATCTACTAACGGATCCAACAGAGCTTATCGAAAGCCCAAAAACAAACAGAAAAATACCAGAGATTCTTCACTTTCATGAGATTGAAGGATTACTGTCGGCCATTGACCATTCTACGGATGAAGGGGTAAGAAACAGAGCCATTCTTGAAGTGTTGTATAGCTGTGGACTTAGGGTAACAGAACTTATTGAGCTAAACATCAGTAACTGTCACTTTGACGAGGGTTTTATCACCATTACGGGAAAAGGAAACAAAACCAGACTAGTGCCTATTGGCCTGGAGGCCATCAAGTATTGTAAGATTTATATGAAAGAAGCTCGGTTCAATTTAGATATTAAATCGGGGCACGAAGATTACCTCTTTCTAAACAGACGAGGTGCTAAGCTATCCCGAGTGATGATTTTCATTATCATAAAAGATCTAGCAGTACTCAGCGGACTCCACAAGAAAGTTTCACCACATACTTTTAGGCATAGTTTCGCCACGCACTTAATTGAAGGAGGTGCCGACTTAAGAGCTGTACAAGACATGCTAGGACATGTGAGCATCACCACAACGGAAATCTACACTCATTTAGATAGAGCTTATTTAAAACAAACTATGGAACAATTCCATCCAAGAGCCTAAGAAAAACAAACCTCTAAAAAATCTGTTGTTATTCCAGCACAACTTTCTGGGGCTTCTTTCATTCCCGCATGAGCTATATGCCCCAAAACAAGAACAAAGGGATTTCTTAGTAGTGGAATCTGCTCCATAGAATCCTTAAAACTTATAAACTTATCCTTTTTACCCACTACGAACAGCACAGGAAGCTTTAAAGATTTAAGCACCGCCGTTCTATCAGGTCTAACTTTCATGGCCATGGTGGCTTGTATTAAAGCTTCTTTTGGCAACTTCCTATTTTCTTCTAACTGTTGACCAATATAAACCGCATTCTTTCGGACAAAATCTTCATTATACATATTAGGCAAGAAACTATCAATGAATAGTTTTGAACCTCTTTTCCCTATAAATGCGGCTGTTTTATCTCTATTTAACTTTTTTTCTTCCGAATCTGCATATGCCGTTGAATGAAAAAGACCTAAACCTGCCAAATACGCCGGATGGTTTTCCGCATATGCTAAAGAGATATAACCACCCATAGAGTGGCCTATAAGCACAAAACGAGTCAAGCCCAATTGTTCTATTTCTGTATGCACCCATTGAGCATACTGATCTATAGTTTGACAAAAGGCTATTTTAGAGTAGTCCAGAAGAATAAAGTTATATTTCTGAGGTAATTGAGGCAAAAAGCTTTCCCATATATTCGGGTTTTCGCCAAAACCGTGAAGAAGTACTACATTCATTGTTTTTTCTTAAATGGGTTGTTGTTTTGACGCTTTCGTTTTTTGAAAAACTTTTTCATTCCAAAAAATAGGAATAAAATAGACGCCAAACCAAAAATAGCTGCCAAACTCTGCAAATGAACCAGAGAAAGGACTATAGCAATACCTAAGAAAAAACCTCCAATAGCAAAATTACTACCTACCTGTCTCCAGAATCTTTGCCTCTGCCTTTTCTTTTTTTGCTTTTCTTTTAATGTGGGCTTAGGCTTTGGTCCTAGTTTTTGTGGACTAAAAGTTGAAAACTTAGGGATTTTCACTTTCTCATCTTTCACCGCTACTTTAGGAAAGTGTTTCCCAACGGAAAGAATTTTAGCCACCACTCTCGGAACATCATGCTCTACTAGAACTTCCCTTTTGGGAGAAATTTCAGCAACTTCAAAATCTAGCGTTTTTTTCAATAATGGCTTTTTATACTCAGAAGAGTAGCCTTCATTTAAAAGTGCATAGTTAGGCCTACAGGCCGAAAACAATACCGAAATAATTACGAAATAGAAAATTTTAGGGGAGCACATATAAAAAAGCGTCAGACAAAATGATATTTCATCCAACGCTATTAATTAAGTTTTTGATATACTAAGCGACCAATTTCAATTCGTAATACGAAGATCTTTCGAATTTCTGCTTCGCATACTCTAATGTCAAGACAAACTTCTTCACATCCTTTTGTGATGGAAGTTCAAACATGGCATCTGTAAGTATAGCTTCACAGATAGAGCGAAGCCCACGAGCACCTAAATTGAAAATCACAGCTTGATCTACGATATAGTCTAAGGCATCGTCTTCTATCTCCAGCTTGATATCTTCCATATCAAACAACTTCCTGTATTGTTTCAACAATGAGTTCTTAGGTTCTACGAGAATTTTCTTTAAAGTTTCTTTATCCAAAGGATTTAGATAAGTTAATAACGGCAATCTTCCTATTAGCTCAGGAATTAAACCAAAAGACTTCAAATCTTGCTGCGTCACAAAACGAAGCATATTCTCTTTATCCCAGACTGAATCTCGCTTTTTATCCGTTGAAAAACCGATTGGCTGCTTATTTATACGTTTTGAGATATGTCTTTCAATACCATCAAAAGCACCTCCACAGATAAAAAGAATATTTTCTGTATTTATCTGCTCCATTTTTTGTTCCGGATGCTTTCTGCCACCCTGAGGAGGCACACTTACTATAGAACCTTCCAAAAGTTTTAAAAGTCCTTGTTGAACACCTTCTCCACTAACATCTCTCGTAATAGAAGGGTTATCAGATTTTCTAGAAATCTTATCTAACTCATCTATGTAAACGATGCCTCTTTCTGCCAGTTCAATATTATAATCCGCGGCCTGTAGCAACCTACTCAAAATACTCTCTACATCTTCTCCTACATAACCTGCTTCTGTCAAAACAGTGGCATCAGCTATTGCGAAAGGAACTTGAAGCATTTTAGAAATGGTCTTAGCCAAAAAAGTTTTACCTGTACCCGTCTCTCCTACCATGATAATGTTTGATTTTTCAATCATCACATCATCCTTAACTTTGGGCTGCATTAATCTTTTATAATGATTATACACCGCCACACTTAAAACTTTCTTTGCTTCGTCCTGACCTATGATATAATCATCTAGATACTCCTTTAATTCCTTAGGAGGTCTTAGGTCAAACTTAGGTAAGCCTTCCTTCTTCTTCTTTTTTTTCTTATCTCCTTCAAAGGTATTAACGCCAAAAAGTTCTTGTTGAACCAAGTCGTTTCCTTGTACAATACAATGGTTGCAAATGTGACCATCTGTACCTGAAAGAAGTAAATCTACCTCATTTTTTTTGCGACCGCAAAAAGAGCAAAAGGCCTCTTTATATGCCATTTAGAATATTTATTTTTATACAAAAGTACAATTTTCCATGTACTTAAAAAGAATGAACAACTCAAACAATGAACTCGATAGCTATTGGATTCAAGCAAATTTCATTTTTCAAACATGCTTGAATCCAAATCGAAACTCATTTATTAGTCTCTGTAAAGCACCTCGTCTATTAAACCGTATTCCTTAGCAATTTCAGCTTTCATCCAATGATCTCTATCAGAATCCTTCTCAATTTGCTCAAAGGTTTTACCCGTATGCTGAGCTAGAATATCGTATAATTCTTTTCTCAATTCAATAATCTGCTTTACAGAAATTTCCATATCACTAGACTGCCCTTGAGCTCCACCGCTAGGTTGGTGAATCATAACTCTTGCATGAGGTAATGCCGATCTTTTTCCTGCAGCACCACCAGCCAGTAAGACTGCTCCCATAGAAGCAGCCAAAGAAGTACAGATAGTTGCCACCTCTGGTCTTACGTACTGCATGGTATCATACATTCCTAATCCAGCATAAACAGAACCTCCAGGACTATTGATGTACATCAATATATCCTTCTTAGCATCTACAGATTCCAAAAACAACAACTGAGCCACTACTATATTTGCTATTTGATCGTCTATGGCTGTACCTAAGAAGATAATCCTATCCATAATCAATCTTGAAAAAACGTCAATGGCAGCAAACCTCATTGGACGTTCCTCAATAATATTTGCAGTCATGTTATTCACATTATGCTTTAGGTAATCGTCAACTGTATTACCACTTAGGCCTCTATGGTGGACCGCATATTTTCTAAATTCTTCTCCGAAATGCATATTTTTATTTTTTAGCTTTTGTCCTATATCAAAATTAAACAAAAAAGTATTGCTGGTGGTTCGCCTATTAAAAAAGCCGAAACATGATGTCTCGGCTTTTCTAAAGAAATTAGCAATGTTATTAGGCTACAGCATCATACTTAGCTTTAGCTATATCATTAAACTCTTCAACTTTAACAGTTTTGTTCTCAATAGTAACCTTATCTCTTGCAAAAGCAACAACCGCCTTACCAAAAGCTTTGTTATAATAGTTTCTGAACGCTCCGTCTTTATTTTCTTCCAATTGCTTCTTAGCCATCTGCTCTACAAATTCATCCATTCCACCATATCCTTGGTTTCCGAAGTAGTTTCTAATTTCAGATTTCACCTCTTCTAAAACGTCAGCATACTCAATCTTGATTTCGTTTTTCTCCGCTATTTCTGCTTTAATCAAATCCAATCTAAGGCCTCTTGCAAATGCATCGTAATCCGTATCAATTTGCTCTTCCGTAAACTTACCTTCATTAGCTTGGAATAACCACTTCTTCAAGAAAGCGTCTGGCAAATCTATTTTAATAGATTCATGAAGCGTTTTCTCAATATCAAAATCTAAAAGATAAGCAGACTCTCTATCGTAATTTTCTTTGATAATATCTGCCAAGCCCTTTCTGAATTCTTCTTCGTTAGAAGCTTTACCTTCTCCTAAAGTTTTATCAAAAAGCTCTTGGTTTACTTCTGCTGGAGCCATTCTAGAGATTTTATTAACCTCATATTCAAAAGTACCATTTAAAGCAGCAGCTTCTTCGTCAGACTTACCAGTGGCAAATCCTAAATCTTTATCTGTTTCAAAAAGGGTTTGAACATCAAAACTTACTTTCGAACCTTTCTCTAAACCTAGAAACAGTTTCTGAACATCCTCTCTCAGTTTATCCGTAGGAATTCCAGAAGGAGCTTCAAACTCCGTCTCAGCTTGACTTAAAGTTCCGAAAAGCAAATCACCAATCTGGGACTCCTCTGCTTCAGAATCTACACCATTTCTTTTTCTAACATCTTCAATCGCCTGATTCACTTGATCCTCAGCAGGCTCGATATCATACGTTTCTATGGCAGGAAGTTTATCCAACGCCACTTCAAAATCAGAAGCCAAACCCACTTCATATTCAAAAGTATAATCAGTCTGGCTATCCCAGTCAATATCATAAGCCTCATTATCTGGAATAGGATCTCCTACTACTTTTAATTTATTGTCTTTGATATAATTATTAACACCTTCACTTACTTTATTGATAACGGTATCTACCAAGACACTCTTACCATATAGTTTTTTGACGTAGCCAATAGGCACATGACCAGGTCTAAAACCTTTAACATTGGCTGTTTTCGCGTACTCTTTAAGTTTTTTGTCTACCTCAGGTTTGTAATCCGCCTCAGCAATTACAATTTTCAAGCGAGCATCGGTAGCTGAAGATTTATCAAATGTTGTTTCCATCAAAGGAGATAATTTTTGGAAGATTAAAAATAAAAAAACCCTCTAGCCGAATTAAGACCAGAGGGTTGAATGTACGGGCGGAGGGTTTCGAACCCCCACGCCTTGCGGCACTAGATCCTAAGTCTAGCACGTCTACCAGTTCCGCCACGCCCGCATCCTTTTTGAAATCTTAGACTTCAATCGGGCTGCAAAGGTAAACTAGAATTTTATTAATGCAAACACTCTCAGAAAAAAAATCAAAAAATTATTTCTTAAAGATTCTAGTCGCTTAATAAAAAAGAGATGTCTAAATTTGATCATTAAATAACATTATTAGAAAAAAGGCTCTTGAGTGGAAAAGGTTAAAGAAAAAGAATATTATTCTGAGGCAGAGAAGAAAGAGATTAAGGCAAGGTATAGAGCCATACTTAAAGAAGCTAAACCATACCTACAAGGCGACGACCTCAAACAAATCAGAAAGGCATTCAATATCTCAATGGACGCCCATAAAGAGATGCGTAGGAAGTCTGGTGAGCCCTACATCTACCACCCCCTTGAGGTTGCTTTGATATGTATACAAGAGATAGGACTCGGCCCTACTTCGATTGTTTGTGCCCTTTTACATGATGTAGTAGAAGATACGGAACTAACGCTTGACGACATCGAAAAAGACTTCGGCCCTAAAGTTCGAAGAATCATAGATGGTCTAACCAAAATTGCCGAGAACTTTGAGCAAAGTCAATCGGCTCAAGCTGAGAATTTCAGAAAGATGCTTTTGACGCTTTCTGAAGATGTCAGAGTGATTTTAATAAAACTAGCAGATAGGCTTCATAACATGCGAACCTTAAAAAGCATGGCTCGCAACTCGCAACTAAAAATTGCACATGAAACCATCTACATTTATGCTCCACTGGCTCACAGACTCGGTCTTTACCAAATTAAATCTGAATTAGAAGACCTATACTTAAAATATAACGAGCCCGACTTATACAAGACGGTGGCACAAAAGCTGAAATCTTCCAAGAAAAAGAGAGAGGAATTTATTGAAGCTTTTATGGATCCAATCTCAAGAAGATTAAAAAACTCAAACATAGATTTTTTTATCAAAGGAAGGCCGAAACATATTTTCTCTATTGCCAATAAAATCAAAAAGCAAGGCACTTCCTTTGAAAACATTTACGATCTATTTGCCATCCGGATCATTCTTAAAGGAATCTCTGTCAACCACTTAGATAGAGAGAAAGCGGCCTGTTGGCAGGCTTACAGTATTGTAACAGACGAATATAGGCCCAACCCAGACAGATTAAAAGACTGGATTTCTACGCCCAGATCAAACGGATACGAATCGCTACACACTACCGTAATGAGCCATACCGGTGCCTGGGTAGAAGTACAAATTAGAACCGAAAGAATGGATGACGTAGCCGAAAGAGGCTACGCAGCACACTGGAAATACAAGGGCAACGAATCTAATCTTAACAAACCTTTAGACCAGTGGATTAATCAGGTTAGAGAAACCTTAGAGTCTAAAGACAATTCTGCCATGGAATTCGTGGAGGACTTTAGAGGAAACTTATACAACGAAGAGGTTTTTGCCTTTACTCCTAAGGGAGATTTAAAGGTGCTAAGAAAAGGAGCCACCGTTTTAGACTTTGCCTATGAAATACATACTGAGGTAGGAAAAAAATGTACAGCAGGAAAAGTAAATGGTCATCTTTTGCCCATCTCTCATGTATTAAGAAACGGCGACCAAGTTGAAATTTTAACCACTAAAAACCAAAAACCTTCTGAAGACTGGTTACGCTTTGTTGTCACCACCAAGGCAAAAGGCCGAATAAAAGAAGCCTTAAAGGAAGAAAACAAAACCTATCAGATCGACGGTAAAGAAATCATAACCAAAAGGCTCAAGATTCTGGGAATAGAAAACAACTTGGAGACGATGAACCAGTTGAGAGCCTATTTCAACAAAAAGGACTATAACGACCTATATTATTCTTTTGGCAAAGGTTATATTCTACCAGAAAGATTGAGAAGATTTAAGGCTGAAAGAGAGGCCCAAGCAAACCTTAGACTTAAAAACAACATTGATGATGATGCCTTTTCTAATGCCAAGAGCTTTGAAAAAGCCATTAAAAAGTCTAACGGAAACGACTCCCTATTAATAGGAGATGATTTACAAAAATTAGACTATACGCTTTCTCAGTGTTGTACACCTATACCTGGAGATGATGTTTTCGGTTTTTTAACAGTAAACGAAGGCATTAAAGTCCACAGAACAAGCTGCCCAAACTCTCAACAGCTACTTTCTTCTTATGGCAACAGAGTTATTAAAGCTCAATGGTCATCTCAGATTGAAAAAGCTTATTTGGCCACTATCCAACTGAAGGGAGTCGACAGAGTCGGTATGATTCAGGATATTTCAAAGGTTATTTCTGAAGAACTACATATTAACATGCGTGGACTGAATGTAAACACCGAACATGGCGTTTTTGAAGGTGAAATAAAAGTATTTGTTTTTGACACAAAACACATGGAGAAATTGGTCAGAAAACTTTCAAAAATCCAGGATATTGAGAATGTTAGTCGAGTACGAATTAAGGATATTTAAAATTCCATTACTTTTGAAAAAAAGCAATCGGCTAATGCCAAGATTATTTCTGATATTTTCAATTCTCTTTCTGCCTTTTTACGGGCAATGCCAAACAGAGGATCCAACGCTGATGGACACGCTTAGTGTATCAAGGAATTTTATGCAAACTAACATTTATAAAAATGGCATTAAGCTCCAAAAGCACAAGTTCTCCTCCTTATTAAGCGACAGTAAAAAATGGTCTAAAAAAAATAAACTAGCCAACATCATTCTACCTGCTGGCCCTATCATTTCTGCTGGAGGCGTTTATCTAGCATATGACGCTATTAAGGGCGTGCCTATGGTATATATTGAAAATGGCGTAGAATACCCTTACGTGGTAAGAAGCTTACCCAAGCTTCTCGGAGGACTTGCTTTTTTCGTCACGGGTCTTTGTCTTGTAGAGTCTGCCAACGAGACTAAAAGCAATGCTGCTCTTTGGTATAATGAAAATCTAAAGAAAAACCTTGAGGCCAAAGAAACTACCTTCCAGCTTAAATTGGGCATAAGTAATTCCGGCGGCCTTGGACTTACAGCCAACTTTTGATCAAAAGGGCATTGTTTGCCATTAAAAATAGGTAAATTTGTGAGTAATTTGCTTGAGTGAACATAACCGAAAATTAATGAATCCGAATAGTTCAAATTTTGATTCTGCTAAACAAATTTTTCTTGCCTTTTTGGAGAATAAGCAGCTTCGCAGAACTCCAGAACGTTTTGCCATACTTGAAGAAATTTATGGTAGAACAGATCATTTTGATGTAGATGACTTGTACATCTCCATGAAAAACAAAAAGTATCAAGTGAGTAGAGCTACTGTTTACAATACGCTGGATCTTTTAGTGGAGTGCGACCTGGTAACTAAACATCAGTTTGGTAAAAATTTAGCTCAATATGAAAAAGCTTTTGGCTCAAGACAGCATGATCACCTGATCTGCCTAGACTGCCATAAAGTAGAAGAATTTTGTGACCCTAGAATCCAAAATATTCAAACAATGGTAGGCGACGCACTTAAATTTGACGTCATGCACCATTCTTTGATTTTTTATGGCAATTGCAAAAAAGAAAATTGCGAAAATAAAACAGTTTAAAAACAATCATTAATAGTACAGTCTTTGACATTTTAGTATGGTAGATATTTTATTGGGTTTGCAGTGGGGAGATGAAGGGAAAGGGAAAATAGTAGATGTATTAGCACCACAATACGAAGTAGTAGCAAGATTTCAGGGAGGACCAAATGCTGGTCATACCCTTGAATTTGATGGCTTAAAACATGTTTTACATCAAATCCCTTCTGGTGTTTTCAGAAAAGATTGTACCAATATTATTGGTAATGGTGTAGTTCTGGATCCTGTGATTTTCAAGAAAGAGATTACTAGTTTGACAGAGAAATTCGGCATGGATTTAACGGGCAACTTAGTTATTTCTACTAAAGCTTCTATCATTATTCCTACACATAGGCTTTTAGACGCTGCTCAAGAAAAAGCCAAAGGAGTTAATAAGATTGGCTCTACATTAAAAGGAATTGGCCCAACTTATACAGACAAAGTTGGCAGACATGGATTAAGAGTGGGAGATATTTTATCACCTTCCTTTAAAAGCAAATATGACAAGCTAGTTAACAAACATAAGGAGCAATTAAACTTCCTAGACTTTGAAATTGAAGGTTTGGAAGAAACAGAAAAAGTTTTCTTTGAAGCTTGTGAGTTCTTAAAGACTTTTAAAATCACAGAAACAGAGTATACTGTTAATAAACACCTCAACGAAGGCCAAAAAGTATTGGCAGAGGGTGCTCAAGGTTCTCTTTTGGATATTGATTTTGGTTCTTATCCTTTTGTAACTAGTTCTTCTACCACCGCCGCTGGCGTGTGTGCCGGTCTTGGTGTAGCTCCTGGAAAAATAGGTGAGGTTTACGGAATTTTCAAAGCTTACTGTACTAGAGTAGGTAGTGGTCCTTTCCCTACAGAACTGGAAGACGCTACAGGAGAACTGATGCGTAAGGAAGGAAACGAGTTTGGTGCTACCACCGGTAGACCAAGAAGATGTGGATGGTTAGATTTACCAGCCTTGAAATATACCGTTATGCTAAATGGTGTAACACAGCTGGTGATGATGAAAGCAGACGTACTAAACATTTTTGAAAATTTAGAGGTATGTACGGGATATAAATTACCAGATGGCAGCACTACAGATCAAATGCCATTTGACCTTTGTGATGAAGAGGTAACTCCTGTTTACAAGACGGTTAAAGGTTGGAACACTTCACTAGAAGGTATTACTGATTTTGATAAACTTCCTGCAGAACTTAAAGACTACGTTAAATACATTGAAGAAGAAGTAGGCGTGCCTATTACATATGTATCTACTAGCCCAGACAGAACTGCCACTATAAAAAGATAAAATTGAATGGATAAGAATCTGGCCAATTATTTATTTCACACAGAAACGCTCTATTTTTCAAAAGTGGATTTAGCTTCCGCTACTCCCAAAATAGAAGTTGCTGAAATAAGTAAACCAGATTCTAATCCTGAAATTAAAACCGAGGTCGGCACTAAACCACCAGCTACACCTATTAGTAAGGTAACCACCGCTGCCTCAGAAAAAAATACGCCCACAGAAGAGGCGAAACCTTTCAAAATGGACACCAACCATCTGGTGGTCGTACATGGTATAAAAACAGACGAAAGGGAGTTTTTAGTAAAAGTGTTAATGGCTCTTAATATGTCATTGGCCAAAGTGGATATATTAAATACCACTAAATACAACAACCCCGATTTCAAAGAAATCATTTATAACAATTCTATTTCTTCTATTTTATTCTTAGGTGAAGAAGCTGGAGGAGATTTCCTTCCAAAACTTAAGCTTAGTCCCTATCAAGTTAAGGATATTAAAAACATCAAATTTCTATTCTCAGCAAGTCTTACTGACGTAAGTTTGAATAAAGATAACGAAAAAAGACTTCTGTGGGAGTCTTTAAAAAGTCTGTATGGCAATTGATCTAGCTCAGTAGAGAAAACATTTACTCCAGAAAAAGCCAAATTCACTCCAAGAAAATTGGTCTTCGTCGGAAAGAGCTACTCCTAAAAAACTATTTTCAACAGTTTTGTATCATCAAAAATCGGGTAACCGACTTAATACAAAACATGAAAAAACTACACTTACTCTTTCTAACCATTCTCACTCTTCCTGCTCTATCTCAAAGCATTCTTAAGGGAAAAGTAACCGACAAAAAAGGTGAAGCACTACCATTTGCCAATATATCAATTGAAGGAACGTATGATGGTGGCTCTTCTGACATCAACGGCGTATTCAACTTTTCTACATCAGAAAAAGGGCTAAAAACGCTTCAGGTCTCTATGATTGGGTACAACGCCCACAAAGAGCAAATCACCCTAACAGACAGCACCCTGAGTTATGAAATAAAACTTACGGAAGCCATCAATTCTCTAAACGCCGTGGTCGTAACCGCTGGAATGTTTGAAGCCTCAGACGAAAAGAAAATGGTGATGCTCAAACCCATGGATATCGTTACCACGGCTGGAGCTGGTGCAGATATAGTATCCGTCATGCAGTTTCTTCCAGGAGCCACCAGGGTAGGTGAAACCGAAGGGCTTTTTGTTAGGGGCGGCTCTGCCAATGAAACCAAAACAGTTATTGATGGTATGATAGTCCAAAATCCATTTTTTAGCAGTACACCGGATGTTCCACAAAGAGGCAGATTTAACCCTTTTATGTTTAAAGGAACTGCCTTTAGCACTGGTGGCTACTCCGCCATGTACGGTCAGGCTCTCTCATCTGTCCTTCTACTCAATACACAAGATAAGCAAGGCGATAATAGCAACCTGAACTTAGGACTAAATATGGCAGGAGCCAATGCCTCCTATACGCACAAGGGTTGGATAACAGGAACGGTGAACTACACCAATCTGTCGCCTCTTTTAAACTTAGTTAAAACGAATATTGACTTTGAAAAAGTACCGCAGGGATTTGGAACGTCTCTTACCATTAATGAAAACTTTGACAATAACAGCTCATTAAAAGTATACGGAACATACTCCGACAATTCTTCCGCTCTTATCCTACCCTCATATGATGAAGAAAACAGTACTTATGTATTTAAAAACAACAATAAGAACACTTTTACCAATGCATCTTACCGCCAGTCTTTTGATGATGGTAACTGGGTAATGATGACCGGATTATCTTACAGTAACAATAAGGACAATTTATTACTAGACCACGTCAACTCTGACAGAAACGATAAAAGAACTCAAGCCAGAATAGTGATGAGCAGGCTTTTTGGAAATAATCAAAGCAGTACATTAAACTTTGGAGCGGAGTATCATGACATCAGATTATCCAACCTTTATGGCGAATCAGCGTTGACCCTAAACGACCAGTATAGCAGTATTTTTGTCGAATCAGAATTTTATATTTCTTCAAAATTGGCAGGAAGAATTGGAGCAAGAGGAGAACACTCCACCATTATCGGAGCAATGAATTTAGCTCCTAGAGTCTCTTTAGCCTATAAGGTTGGAAAGTTTGCTCAGTTTTCTTTAGCCGGAGGTAGATTTTACCAAAACCCTGATAAAGAATATTTATACATTAATCCAAACCTAGGCTACGAAAATGCCGACCATATTATCCTAAACTACCAAGTAAAGAAAAACGAGAGGACTTTCCGAAGCGAAGTTTTCTACAAAAAATATAATAATCTAGTAAGCGAAGCTTCTAACTATTTTGACCCTAATCCGTACAGATTCCCAAGCGGTGTCACTGATAATTCAGGCTCGGGATATGCTCAAGGCTTTGATGTGTTTTTTAGGGATCAGAAATCTTTAGAAAACGGTGACTTTTGGTTAACCTACTCCTACCTCGACACAGAACGTCAATTCAAAAATTACCCGTCAGAGGTGACACCAAGTTTTGCTACAAAACATAACTTTTCCGCTATTTATAAGCAGTTTATAAACAAAATAAGCACCAACGTAGGTGTAACTTTTACGCACACATCTGGAAGACCTATTTACATCATAGAAGACGACTTCCAAAATGTGGAACTAACGAAAGCCTTTCAAAACTTGAGCCTTAGTGCCAGCCATGTGAAACAGATTGGAAACAACTTCATTGTCTTTTATGCCACTTTAGATAACGTTCTAGGTAGAAAAAACATTTTTGGGTACAGATACTCTGCCGATGGTAAAGAAAGGTATGCCGTAAAACCAACGTCCAACAGGTCTTTCTTCTTCGGATTAAGCTGGACTGTAGGGCAGTTAAACGGCAGAAGCCGAGAAGCCGACTTAGATTTTTAATAAACGCTCTCTCATCATATAAAAATTAACATATTTCAAATTTTAAACAATTCCTCAAAATGAAAAAAATATTCATTTCTATCTTATTAACGATTTCTGTACTCGCTGTTTCAGCTCAAAATGCTGCTTATGAAAAAACAATGACAGATTTGGTTTCTCAAATCCAACAGACAGGTATCGAAGAGTCATTTCAGCCATTGACAAATAAAATGGAACGTATTGCAGCGGCCGAAAAAGAACAATGGCTTCCTAATTATTGGGTGGCATATACCTACGCTAACGAATCTTTCAAAAAGCAAACTCCAGGAGAAAAAGACCAATTATTAGAACTTGCAGAATCTTTTTTAGCAAAAGCCGAAAAATCATCTCCTATCAATGATGAGATACAAGTACTTAAAGCACAAATAGCATCTGGTAGGCTATCTGTAGACCCTATGAACCGATTCCAGACCTACGGCGAAAAATTCACGAAAGCTCTCACCACCGCGACTAAACTAAATGCCAATAATCCACGGATATCATATTTAAGAGGAACTAGTGCTTTCTTTACACCCGAAAACTTTGGTGGAGGAAAAGCTGTAGCAAAACCACTTTTTGAGGCAGCACTAGAAAAATTCAATAACTTCGAACTTAAATCTGCTATGCATCCTAGTTGGGGCAAATACGAGTCAGTATACTTCTTATCACAATGTCAATAAAAACAATGCAAGCATCTCCATTTTCAATATTAGGATACGCCGATTTAATAGCGAAAACAGAAAGAGTACGTAGGAAGAATACTTTCATTAAATTTCTACTTGTATTCCCCGCAGCATTCATAGCCTACACCATACATGGTGGTGTAGGCCCATTTCTTCAAGAATGGTTTACAAAACTTGATGTTATAATTCCGATTCTCCAAATCGCTTTATTTATACACTTCATAGGTTCTGGAAACTTACTAAAGGGTTTTGATAAATGTTTGGCGGTTTTCAATGAAGAACGCTGGAAAGTGAATCACGTTTTAAGATATATTCCGAATAATGTAGGTGAAAACTGGCTACCACTATTTGTAAATCTGATGATTTTTATGGGCATGATGATAGGCATTCAGATAGGTCTAAGCATAGTAGCCAATATTACTCTTGTTCAGCGTTTTCTTGAAAACTGGAACATCTTATATCCAAATGCCGGGGCTGCACCTATTTTCCAATTTTTTAAATATTACATTCTCTCACCTATTGCTCTGTCATTTGCTGCAGTTACTATAAACTGGCTTTTTCTAGACAAATTGAATCAAACCAATGCATGATTGGCTCTCCCTTACATAGCAAATCCTTTCCATCGGAAAACATTAAAAACCTAGAGGTTCATACCTCATGGGGTGCCATTGAAGTTTTAGGAGGAGATTATACCGCGTTGCGGGTAGAAGTTTACGCCTATAAAAGAGGCTTGTTGAACTTTTTCTTACAAGATCCCATGAGCAAATCTGAATTTGAGAAGCTGGGCTTTAGAATTTTCACGGAAAATGAGACCCTACTCATCAAAAGTATCCATGGAAGAAGAAACTGGCTAGATAGTATTTTTTCTGGACACCAGGTTTCATTTAGGATTTTTGTGCCTAAAGACTTGTCAATCCATCTTAATTCTAGCATTGGTGATTTGACCCTCGTTAATGTTACTGGTAAACATTTGCTAAAAGGCTCCATAGGAAAGATAAACTTAACAGGGGTAAAGGGAAGCTTAAAAGGCCTAGGCAAGAATTTTGGAGGTGGTATTAAGGTGGAACAATGTCACGGCGATTTCGAACTCCACACCAGTGGAGGAAACTTAAACATTTCTCATTGCCAAGGAAACCATACCTACGCCACAGATGGAGGAAATATCAACATTTCAGACTTCAATGGTGTCTTAAACTCAAAAACCAAGGGCGGAAACGTAAATATCAACAGACTAACAGGAGAACTCAAAGCCATTAGCTGGGGAGGAAACATTAAACTCACGGGCATCAGAGCCAATGCGGCTGCCACCACTAAAGGAGGAAACATAAGAGCAGACATTGACGAGCTTAAGGATTATTTATGGCTAGAATCTAGTGGAGGGAACGTAAAAACCCATCTCCCAAAAGATAAAGGAATTCAATTAAACGCAAGAGCCTCGAGAGTAAAAACTTACGGCAATTTCAACTTTAATGGCTTACGTTCTAGAACAGAATGGGACGGCACCATAAACGGTGGGGGCTGTAATGTAACCTTACGCTCTAGAGGAGGAACCTTGACAATTTACGAAAAAGAAACCATAGAATATTCAAACCCACTTTCTCCTAGTAAAAGTCCAAGTGTTCAGTCAAATTTTCAATTCAGTAAACCACGTTCCGAAAAGCAATCCGACACTTCAAGTCCGCCAAAAAATGCTCCTAAAGTTCATAAACCCGTGGCGTCAAGCGAAAAAAGAAATTGGAAGTTTTCACCCTTCGTTCCTTCCGGACTACAAGTTTTTTATGCTTTCATGTTTACCGTATTACTTGTTTACGGTCTAAACAGCATCACATATTTTACCTCGGAATTATTCAATCCCACTTCATTAGAAATAGAACATAATAAGGCGGTAGCCCTTCTAAATTTAACCACAGGTCTCTCAGCATTTCTGGGATTTATACTTTTCATCTCTTTTGTAGAAAAATATCTTCAACCCAAATGGCTGAAATATTTGTCTCTAATAGGACTAACATGTCTTTCTTTTTTCCTGGTTCACCTAGCGGTCAATCTCTACTTTGAATCCCAAACAAACACATTCGAGTTTTGGCAATACTTTATGGAGATCACAAGAACAAGAAGTAGTGTTTCTGGTTTTAATAACTCCAAAATATTTTACAGCGTTATTCCTTCATTTGTGGCATGTGCGTATTATGCTTTTTGGAGTAGATCAACACATTTAAGCAGAAAAATATCAGAGCAAGAATACCAGTTGCTCAATATGGAGAAACTAAAAACCAAGGCACAGCTAACCGCCTTGGAAGCCAGAATTAACCCTCATTTTCTATATAATTCTCTTAACAGTATTGCGGGGCTTATTCATGAAGATCAAGACAAAGCCGAAGACATGACGGTGGAACTCTCTAAATTGTTTAGGGCCACCACTGGACGAAACAATGAAAGTAACCATTCTATAAATGAAGAGATAAGCTTGGTGAAATCTTATTTAGCCATAGAGCAAATGCGTTTTGGCAACCGCTTAAACTACAGTATTAACGTAGAAGAAAAACTAAACGATAAGCTTATTCCAAGATTTCTACTTCAACCTTTAGTTGAAAATGCCATTAAGCATGGAATATCTAAAATAGCCGACAGCGGCGAAATCAAAGTAGACATTAAAGAAGAGGGACAATTTATTGTGATAGACATACATGACAACGGACCTGATTTTGGCGAAGATATATCTGGCGGATATGGTTTAAAAAGTGTCAAAGACAAACTAACCTTAATATACGGAGATTCGGCGATGCTCCAAATCAGCAACGACCCTATCAAAAACATCCAAATTAAAATAGATAAAGACCATGATTTATAAAGCTATACTCATAGACGACGAACCATTGGCTATTAGCAGATTAAAAAGACTACTCTCCAAATTTGAAGATATTTTTGAAGTCATAGATGAAGCGACTAACGGCGAAGAAGGGTTAAAAAAAATAGAAAGTCAAAAACCCGATTTGATTTTCCTGGACATTGAAATGCCCATCCTAAACGGTTTCGAGATGTTGGCTGCTTTGGATTATATGCCTATTGTGGTTTTCTGCACCGCATACGATCAATACGCCATAAAAGCCTTTGAAGAAAATAGCCTAGACTACCTCCTAAAACCAGTGGAGAATGAAAGACTGCAAAAAACAGTGGATAAACTAAAAGCCAGATTATCCGAAAAAGACAGGGGTTTTGAGCAAGCTACGCTGCAAAAACTTATGGAACAGCTAAACCCTAAAAAGGAACTGCATAGCATTACGGTGAAATCTGGAGATAAAATCCTATTTATTTCCCTATCACAAATCAGTCATTTTCAGGCGGATGATAAATATGTTTTTCTAAATACAATGGACGGAAAACAGTATTTAACCACTCATACTATTACTTCTTTAACAGATAAACTTCCAGAAGAATTTGTAAGAATTAGCCGTTCGGCAATTATACATGCTTCCAAAATCCAATTTATGGAAAAAGGCTTCAATGGCAAATTTGTGATTCAATTAAAGGACCAAAAACAAACCAAGCTAGAGTCTGGCGGCTCCTTTGCCGATAACTTAAAGCAGCTGATGGAAGTGTAAAGTTAGGTAGAGCTTCAAATAGATTTCTTCAGGGAGTTCTTCAAAAATCGAAAAGGTTAGTTGGACCTACAGTCGGACTTTAATTTAGGAATTTGGCACAAAATTATCTGAATAGCTTTTTGTTAAAATGCACAAAACGAGGATTACCATTGATTTACCAAAAAAGTAACCCATGAAAGCTACAAATTCAAAAACGTCAATTGAACCCTGATTATGCGTTGGGGAATCGTAATGAGTAGTTAAATCACAATATATCAGACAATTAAAGGAAATCAGCATAGCACCGGATCGTTATGGCGATTGAGTTTAAATGGATTTACGTACTGATTTGAAGCAATTTAGCTACGGTTCCGATAAAATCGGGAGATTGACTAATGCATAAAGCGGGTTGAAGCAATTCAGAAAATATTGCAGCGATAATAAAACTTGAACAGAGAAAGAGTATGCTGAATTATAGAGGAAAACTAGATTCAACCATTGATTTAGATGTTTTAGGGGACAGTCGTTTAAAATGGCATTAATTGATAGCTCTGTTTGGATTTATTAATTTTAAGGGGGTGAAAAATCTTATATTCTTACTGAGTTAATTGTAAATGATTTAGTAAGAATGAATGAAATTGTTTGGTCAAAATGATATAATTGAAAGTGTTGTAAATTAAAAAATCGTACAGACCATTTCTCGAATTTAACTATGAGACACCTGATTTAGGTTTTCCCTATGTTTTACACTATTAATAATCGCAAATCAAGTAAATGCCTCGCTTAAACCGACTTACAGAAATCCTTATTCAGCTTCAATCTAAAAGAATTATTAAGGCTCAGGAAATAGCCGACAGATTCGAGATAAGCTTAAGAACTGTTTATAGAGACATTAGAGCTCTTGAAGAAGCGGGGGTACCCATATTGAGCGAAGCTGGAGTGGGCTATTCCATCATGAAGGAATATAGACTTCCACCGGTACAATTCACAGAAGATGAAGCCTTTTCTTTTTTAACCGCCGGAAAACTTATTTCAAAATTAACAGATGAAGACACCAAAAAATCTTTCGAATCTGCTCTTTTTAAAATCAAATCTGTACTTAAAAATGCCGACAAAGAACTACTTGATGATGCCTACCAGCATATTGAAGTTTTAGAAAACGACTATTTACCAAGCGAACGAAACGAACGGCTAAACATAAAACAAATACTTAAGGCCATTCTTAACAAGAATATTATCAAAATAGAATATTTCACAGGTTCTAGGTTTGAAAAAAATGAAAGGGACATTGAACCCATTGGTATATTTTCAAGCCATGGAAATTGGTATTTGATAGCATGGTGTAGATTAAGGAAAGACTACAGAAATTTTAGAATTGACAAAATAACGACCTTGGTAATACAGACAGAACGTTTTGACAAAAAACATCCGAAGCTCCATACCTTTATCAATAATACGCAGTCGAAAGAAAACCTCATTAAAGTGGTTATAAAAATCGACAAAAAAGGATTCCGATACATGGGAGACCAATATTATTATATGGGTTTTATCTCTCAAAAGGATTTAGGTGAACAAATTGAAATGACATTTTTGACTGGCAACTTAATGGGCTTCGCCCACTGGTTTCTCTATTTAGGAAAAGTAGCAGATATTATTGAACCCGAGCAACTTAAGTTAGATGTAAAAGAACTTCTTATAAAGAGCATGGATAGGCTTCAACAAAAAGAAGCTGACAAGAGGTTGTCACTCCTCTAACCTAGTTTAGCAAAAACAATAATGGGAAAATTAGATTTAACAAAGACCTACAAAACTTACTATAAATCACAGGCAAAACCTGAAATAGTGAATTTTGAGACTATTAATTACTTATCAATAACGGGAATTGGTGACCCATCAGGAGATGAATTTGCTCTAAAAAATGCAGCACTCTATCCAGTCGCTTATACCATTAAATTTGAATGTAAAGCTGTTGATAAGGATTTTGTAGTCCCGAAACTAGAAGGATTGTGGTCATTTGACTTAGATAAATATGATGGCATTGCCATGGAAAATGCTCCTATAAAAATCCCAAGAAGTGAATGGGCATATCGATTATTAATTAGAATGCCTGATTTTGTAAATCCTGAAATGGTACAAAAAGCTATAGACCAAGTTAAGGTCAAAAAAGGTGAACTCCCTTTCATAGACGAACTGACATTCCATACTATGAATGAAGGCAAATGCGTCCAAATACTTCATATAGGTCCTTTTAATACAGAACCCGAATCTTTAGCAACACTTCAAGAAGTCATGGAAGAAAACGGTTTTGCAAGAAATGGTGAGCACCATGAAATATATCTTTCGGATTTTAGGAAAACCGATCCCGAAAAATTATAAACAATTCTCCGAGAGCCAGTCAAATAAATTAATCCAATCTTTTTAAGACCATTTCACTAACCGCTTGACCAATGGCCAATGAACTTGTAGCCGCAGGTGATGGTGCATTACAAACATTGATGGCTTGTGCATTTTCAATGATCTTGAAATCATCCAAAAGTCCACCAGTAATATCACATGCCTGAGCTCTTACACCTGCTCCGCCTGGAATTAAATCTTCCGCTTTTAATTCTGGAATTAAAGCTTGGAGTGCCTTTGTAAAAGCAGCTTTTGAAAAAGACCTATAATACTCGCCCATACCGGTTTTCCAATATTTAGCCGCCACTTTTTGAAAACCGGGCCACATGAGTGTTTCCGCCAATTCGGAGAACTTAAAATCTGTTTTTTTATATCCCTCTCTTCTAAACGCCAAAACCGCATTAGGCCCTGCCTCAACCCCACCATTTATCATTCTTGTAAAATGCACACCCAAGAAAGGAAAGTTAGGATCTGGAACTGGGTAAATTAGATGTTTAACTAAATATTGTTTTTCAGGTTTTAACTCATAATACTCGCCTCTGAAAGGAATGATTTTTAAATCAATTTTATCATCTTGAGTCATTTGAGCTACTTTATCAGAATATAGACCTCCGCAGTTTACCACCAATGTTGTGTTATAACTCCCCTTTGTGGTCACCACATTCGAAACTCCATTTAACTGCGAAACAGATGTTACCCTCTCGTTATACCTTATCTCCCCGTCGAGCTGTAGAATTTTCTCGGCATATTTTTCACTAACCTTTTTATAGTCAACAATACCAGTCTGAGGCACTTTAATGCCTTTAATACCGGCAACATGCGGTTCTATCTCACGCATCTCGTCACCACTTAAATAAACCAAGTTTTTCAATCCATTTTCTTGTCCCCTTTGAAAAAGTGTATCCAAAATAGGCAATTGCTCTTCTTTCGTAGCTACTACTATTTTCCCACATAAGTCGTATTCTATTCCTTCTTGCTCACAAAATGCTAACAATTGATTATAACCAGATATACAATTAGTAGCTTTTAAACTTCCTGGTTTATAATATAAGCCAGAGTGAATAACGCCACTATTATTACCTGTTTGATGTTTGGCAGGTGAATCTTCCTTTTCCAAAACCAAAAGCCTTGTATTCGGTTTTTGCGTTTTTATTTTCAAAGCCGTAGCTAAACCCACTATCCCACCACCAATAACCACCACATCGTATCTCATAAATTTCTTCTAATTTTTAGCTTTAAAGACATTTGACCTCAAAATTGACAATAAGTAATAAACTCCTGAAGTTTAAGTACAATATATTTTGGCTGTTCGGCCTGTCAATCTTAAATTTGTGCAAATTTATTTATTGAGCGTAAAGCAATGAAAAAAATCAGCTTTTTATTATTCGTAGCCGCTACTGGCCTTTTAAGTTCTTGTAACTATCAAAAGAACAACCAAATCAAGCAAAAAGACCTTCATGAAGGTGATGAGAGAGTATATGGTGAAAGCCTAGAGGCTCCTGCAAGACAGCTTTCAAAGCAGTATGAAGCAACTCCAGAGGATATTGCTAGAGCTGCAGCTTTAAGAACAAAAATTTACGGTGAATAAAATTCACTTAAAAAGTTTATAACTGAAAATTGCGAACGACATCAAGGAGTTCGCTTTTTTTGATATACCCAATTTACAAATGAATATAGCTATAGTAACAGGATCTGCCGGATTGATTGGCAGTGAGTCCGTTGCCTTTATGTCTGACAAGTTTGACCTAGTTATTGGAATTGACAATAACCTGAGAGCTTACTTTTTTGGTGATGAAGCTTCCACAGAGTGGAACAAAAAAAGAATAGAGGACCAGTACAGCAACTATAAGCACTATCAAGCTGATATTCGTTCTGAAGAAGAAATTGGTAAAATCTTTCAGGAATATGGTAAAGATATAAAACTTATCATTCATACTGCCGCTCAACCCTCTCATGACTGGGCCGCTCGTGAGCCATTTATGGATTTTACAGTGAATGCCAATGGAACATTGGTGATGTTAGAAATGACTCGTCTTCATTGCCCTGAAGCGGTATTTATTTTCACCTCTACAAACAAAGTATACGGAGACAATCCTAACTTCCTTCCTTTGGTAGAGCATGAGACGCGTTGGGAAATAGCTGAAGACCATGCTTATTTCAAGGATGGTATTGATGAGCAAATGAGCATTGACCATACAAAGCACTCATTATTTGGAGCTTCCAAAGTAGCTGCTGATGTATTGGTTCAGGAGTATGGTCGTTATTTTGGAATGAAAACTGGTGTATTTAGAGGAGGTTGCCTAACAGGACCAAATCACTCTGGAGCACAGTTACATGGCTTTTTGGCCTACCTTATGAAATGTGCCATTACAGGCAACCACTATACTATTTTCGGTTACAAAGGAAAGCAAGTTCGTGATAACATTCATTCTTGGGATTTAGTAAACATGTTCTGGCATTTCTACCAAAACCCAAGAAGTGCTGAGGTTTATAACGCTGGTGGAGGTAGATTCTCTAACTGCTCTATGGCAGAAGGTATTACACTTTGTGAGGAAATCACAGGTAAAAAAATGAACTACAGCTTATCTGATGACAACAGGAGTGGTGACCATATTTGGTACATTTCTGATTTAAGCAAATTTAAGTCGCACTATCCTACTTGGGATTGGAAATATGACTTAAAAACTACTTTAAGTCAGATGCATGATAATATTTCTAAGAGGGTTTAGTTTGATTAGGAAAAAACACCTTAAACGTAGCATAATACAGGAAAGTGAACCATAATATTTTCACTTTCGTGTATACGCTATTTCTTAATAGGAACTGAAGGCGAATTCTTCTATAGTGATATTTTAGTGTAAAGGGTTTCACACTTGGATCCAATACATGCCCGTGATAATTACCTAATAAATTTGACGGAAGCTTCTCCTTTATCAAAGTTTTAATTTCTACAGGAAGTGGGGCATCTAGTTCGCAACAAGCCAAGTGGATTGAAAAAAGAAATATATTTTGAACATCCCATTTCTTTGATACTTCTAAAATCATCTCCCAATCTATTAATTCAGTATACTTTGCCAAAAGAGAAGCAACATCCATTATGCTCTTGAAGGTAGGATACCTGATGGAAGTATGATGAATGCAAGTTGTGAGCAAAAGACCTTCTGGACCTAATAGGTTTATAAAATCTGTTGATGACAGATTTCCGTAAGTTGTAAGTTGTTTTACTTCTTCGAAAGGAATATTATTTTGGAGCATTCGAGTACCTAAAAACCAGTGCGGCTCCACAAAAAACTTCCTATGACTATGTTCCTTAAATAGAAAGTTGTACTCACAATGATGATATAAATATACCTTCTCAAACGCTTTAGGCACTTTTTTTTCTGGCAGGTATCCCTTTTCTATTAGTATTCTCTTTAGTGCAGCAAAGTCATCTTTTTTAAATAGAAAATCAATGTCACTAAATTCACGCATCCCAAAACTACCGAATGCAGCATTTGACAGAACCAATCCTTTATATGGTATTATTTCAATATTATTACTCTTTAAAAGCTTAATTAAAACATTTAATTCTGTCAGCTGCTGTAAGTTGAAAGCTGTTATCCCCAAGACTTCCATTCTCAACTTTAAAACGACATCGTTGCTAAAATCACCATAATACATAGATAGAGCCTGATAAACTGATGGCCTAACCTGATGAAAGCGAGACAAAAACAAAACCACATCCCAGTCAAGCGTTTCTAGTTCAGTATATAGTCTTTCTTCTTTCCCAAGAAAAAGCTTTAGTAAGTGTATTAGAAAACCATGCTCTTTCGAATCAAATTTCATTAACAAATTCGTTTAAAATCAAACATGCTTTTTTAAAAAAACTCCATCCATTCTAAAAATGTTTTTTGTCAATATTGCTTCATTTGAAAATTCATTATAAGCGATTAATTTATAGTAAAATATTGCTACAACACTTGTAAAATCAAATTTAGCTGAAAACTCTTGATTATAGCGTTTGCGGCCATCTCGATCCTTCGAGAAAACACGTGACCGCAACTTATTTTAACTTGTCAAGCTAACTATATTTTATTTTCTTTGAAAAAAGTAAACTTAAACCTCTTACAATTTACCAGTCTTAAAAATATTCACATAATAGTTATCTGATTTAAATCTAAACAAATTGCTCAACCTACAAAAGAAGTCTTATGTTCCTTTTATTTCGGACATAACCTTCTCATTTATACTTTTTTGGTGTACTATTATTTATTAATATAATTATATGTCCGTTCAGAACGCATTAACACTCATTCAAAAACTAAGGAATGAAAGCCCAATCGAAAATATTATTTCATTGGAAGATATTCAAAATATAAGTCCTACTTACAACTTAACTTGTAGCCTTGAAGAACTTCAAAAGGCCTTTAAAATTGATTGGAAAATGCGATGGATAAAGACTCATGAAAGTAGACTGAAAACTTAAGAAAGTTGATGTATTATTTTTTCACTGAAGATATAAACAGGTAATTATTTATAGGGTTTTTATTCAAAAAATCTGATAAAGAAATAATATACTTGCACTCCTCAGGATTTATTTTTTTATAAAACAATTCTGTCAGTGCCCACTTTCTTAAATTAGATGAATACGCCACACAAGTGCTCTCTTTTTTATCTATTATTGAATCGGATGTAAATCCATTATTTTCAAGTAAAAATTGATAATCTTCAATACTCCTTTCTTTATTATCTTCAGAAATAAACCAATTAAGCTGTTTATCAGGAGTTAGAACAATGTCACAAATTATAAGCTGACCATTTTTTTTTAGTACCCTAGCCGCCTCTCTAATAAAATCAGCTCTAGTGTTAAAATGAAACGCTGCTTCTACACAACAAACTACATCAAAATACTCATCAGGAAACTGTAAATTAGTCGCATCCATTTCCATAAACCTTAGATGAGGATACGTTTCTTTGCAGCATTGGATTTGCTTCCCCGAAATATTTATGCCTATGGTAGTTGAATTAATAAATTCTTCTTGTAAAAAATCGGTAGTAGCTCCCATACCACAAGCCACATCAAGTATATTCCCTTTAGCCTCATATACATTTTCCGTTAATGTTTTCATCAAGTTTCTGCATGCTTTAGCCTGACTGTTTACATTACCTTCCCATAAACCTACATTATTAAAGTTGCTGTTTTCATAATACATCTGCATTACAGGGCTATTCATAAATCTCTGATAAACCTGTAACATTCGATTGTCTTCTTCAAATACTGTATCCATCTGATTTTTATTGAAAATTAAAGCAAATTGACTTTTAAGCTATTTAACCCTCTCACCCTAAAGTTATCATACCAGTCTAAAACTTGATTCTGCTCAAAAGACAGCATAGGGAATCTCTCGAGCATCACTTCTAACGTTACTTTTGCTTCCATTCTAGAGAGGTATGAGCCAATACAGTATCTAGTGCCATAACCAAATGCCAAATGCGAGTTTGACTCTCTAAGTACATCGAACTCTTCAGCATTCTTAAATACAGATTCATCTCTATTAGCTGCCCCTACAAGTAAAACAAGTTTTTGGCTAGCTTTTATTTTCTGACCAGAAATCTCTGTATCCTCTAAAGCATATCTAACACTAAAAGAATTAGCCGTCTCAAATCGAAGAGTCTCCTCACAGGCTTTTTCAATAAGTGATGGCATCTTTTTTATCAAGGTAAACTGATCTGGGTATTGCTGCAGACAATAAAACAAATTACCAATAAAATAAATGGTAGACTGCACCCCAGCAAGAATAAAAAAAGAAAGGTTGGCTAGTACCTCATCCATGCTTATTCTTCCAAGGCACTTACCTTCAAGTAGAAGTGCAATTAATTTATTTGCATCACCTCCGGCTTGCTCTTTAGTTTCCTTTCTAAAAAACTCCATAAAATTTATAAGAGAAGAAACACCTTCTTCTTTTTCTCTTTTAGTAATATCAAGAAAAAAGAGCATGCTTAGTTTTAAAGAGTGTTCCTGAATCCAATCACTATATTCATAACCAACCCCTAAAAGATCCAGAAAAACCCTAGAAGTTAATGGTATACTAATATCTTTAATAATATCTATTTGAGATTTACCTTCAATATTATTTAATATATCATCAAGTTTCTTTCGCACCCCCTCTTCAGATAATTTCAATTTCCCTGAAAGAAATGGGGGTGAAAATGCCTTTTTTATACGACTATGATCCTCTGCATTTCTATTAGAGATCCAAAGACTTTGACTTTCAAGTGTCTTATTCTTAAGTGACAGATAACCTTCAAATCCAATGGCATTGTCTGCGATTTCGCTCCATGTGGGATTAAGAGATTTAACACCTTCAACAGGTACAGGAAACCCGAACAATGACGAATCCCCTAAAACATTTTTCACATCCGTATATTTTGTAAGAAACCATGCATTATACCTCTCTGAATAATAAGCTGGCGAACAATTTCTTAGCGTTCTATAAACAGGATATGGGTCAGAAATAAAACCAGCATCCTTAGTGTCAAGAAAAAAAGGGTCAAGATTCATTTGAATGTTTATTTATCTTTTGTAAAGCATAAAGAATAGTAATAGTGGTAAAAACTTTATTTTGGTCAGCAACATGCCAATTATTCTCACTCGCATCTGGACTAATCGTCCCAGGCATGGGTACTTGAAGGTTCGCATAAGAACCCCAGCTCCCATCTTCAAGTTGACTGCTTAGTAGATATTCCATTCCTAAAGTGATGTTGGCCTCATCTAAACTCATTTTCCCCGAAAACAGTAGTATACGTAACAAAAGAGAAATTTTGAATGGAGAGGGCTGAGAAGAATCCAGTTCATTTACCATTCTCCCTCTGGCCCAGGAAACTGACCTTGCGATTTCCTCTGCGTTATTTCCTTTATTTAAGGCCATAGCTTCAGTAGCAAGTGCAGTGGCATATTCATCTGTTGACCACCAATAGGACTTAATCGAACCATCTTCATTTTGGTTATTTAGAATAGCTTTTAATGCTTTTTTGTCCCCAGCTAAGGCATAAGCGGCAGTAACACATAAATGCAGGCTCTGCCAGCCATTAAAAGATGCTTTTTCACCAAGCTTAGTAACCTTCCGAATCTTGTCTTTTTCAAGATAAGTTGTTACCCCATTGTCATCCAAAAAGTATAATTTTAGAATGTCTTGAAGCTTCAAATTATCTACCTCAGATATACGGATTGAAAAGAGGTAAGCCCAAATGGTACTATCCGCGTCACCAGGGGTCATCACATTATATCCAAACCCAAAACCTAGTCTACACCTTTTTCTTAAAACCGACCAAGCTCGTTTAAGACTCTCTTTTACGCCCACTTTTTCAAAAAACGAAAGATGATATCCTACATATGCCGTTACCCATTCGTCACTTTTTCCTGGGGGCAAGGCGAAATCAATCCAAAAACCAGTCTGCAATTGTGAATCAAGCACAAAATTCACCCCTTTTTCTGTAGCAATTTCTATATTTTCGGCTTTTGAAAATATTGCCCTTTTGTTTTTGTCATTTTTTAAATTAAGCCATAGATTACCATAACCTAAATATGCTTTTAATTCAGGCTTCCCAGAGGGCTTAATACTTAACTTTAGATGAGACACTTCTCTTTTCATATAAGTAAACTCATCCTCGGGCCTTTTTAATGTTTCCAACCAAAGCTGTTCAGGCCAAATTGTTAATGAGCTTGGAAATATTTCCTTTTCCCAATCTAAAACGGCTTTGGCTTTTTCTGCTAAGCAAATCGCTTTTTTAACACACTCGTCGAGGAAGAAGCTCCATCGAGTGTCCTTATTAGGTTGGTCATCCCAAAAACACTCAAAGCCAATCTTTTTTTGAACAGACGCTCCTAGATCAAGACACAGCCTTACTCTATCAGAAACGCTGTAAATAAATTCTACAAAGCCTTCAATATTCTCTGTGTCATACCTATAGCCTACTGCCCTGAGAAAAGGAATAACTTGATCAGCATACATATTTTTTATATTAATACGTATCACATCAGTTTCTCTTGAAAACTGAATGCCTGCAAAAAAGATATAAGCATTCTCTGGACAACAGCTAATACAAGTATTTAAAATTGGGTAAAAAGGACGGCTCTCTCCTAATGTTTCTTGGAGGACTTTATACAGGAACACATTATTATCATTTTTCGATTTTTTAGCCAAGGAAAAAAATATGAGTGGAATTCTTCTCTCACCGGTTCGAATATCCATCTCAAAAAATATTTCTTCTATATTCTTATGGTATCCATCTGAATGGTCTAACCACTTGCGGAAAAACTCAAAAAACGAAAACCATTCGGCATTGTCTGAAATATTCCGAAAATCCAACCATTCTGATAGGATATCAGTATTATCTCTGCCGCTAATCAGACACTGTTGTAAGTCTACTTGAGCCTCTTCATTCATTCTGCATTCCAATCCTATACGAAGTATTGGAGGAAAGAAACGAGCTCTATCTTGTAAAAGCCTTAACTGCTTTTTACCTACTAAAGAAACAGGTAATCCGGACCAAAAAGAATCAAGATAATCAGAAAGTGAATTGTCCTTAGCTACCCTGTTCATCTGCTATTCCATTCTAAGAATAGATTCATATAAAACATGTATTTCTTCCAAATTGTTTGAGGCCTGTACTTCATAAGCATCAACCTCATTTAAAAACTTTATACTTTCTCCAAAATAATATCTTCTATAATCTTTTGATACTAGTTCAGGAATCATGATTTCCTGAATTAATATTTTCAAGCTTTCCATTATTTCAGAAGACTTAATCACCGTTTCTACTCCTCGTTCTTTTAGAAAATAAACACCCCTAACCTTTAGTGGAATACGCTCCGAGGAATTTACATCATTATGATAATATGATTTAAATGTACCAACAGGAGTAGTCAGCGATTCAATCTCGGGCTCCGGAAGATATAAAGGTTCTATATGAGATGCGGGAAGTGACAAACCTTCTATTGTTTCATTTTTTACCTTAATTATTGATTCACCGGGAAAAGCAAAAAACTGCCCCTCCTTTTGCTCAAGAATACAATAATCATCACACCAAATTGGATAGCCCATTGAGCCGAAGTAAGCCGCAGTGGTAGACTTTCCAGCTCCTTTAGAGCCGACAAATAGAATTACTTCTGACGCGATTTGAATAGCACTGGCGTGCAAAGCATATATTTCATTAATCTGAAACCATAATTTCAAAACAGCTCCCTTTGATATGCCGTCAATTGTTTCTTGCGATACTGACTTTTTCTGCGAGTAAAACACCAAATCACTTTTAGCTTTCAGAATAAATGAAAGCCATACATCATCGTAGAAACAATATTCAATCAAATACCTACTCTGGTTTTCTGTACATTGAGATATACGCTCATGCCAACCTAAGTACTCCTGTGACTTATTGACAAACGCAAAAGAGTTCTTTTCTACAAGACTAGAAAAGTCTCCCAGAGATAACAATTTTAACCTAAACAACGAGCTATAATCAATTAAAAATAAATCATGAAGTATAAGCCGCAGCTCCTGCACCATCGTTAACACTGCCACCACCGATAGTTTGAGTAACATCTGCCAACTTCCCAAAATCTTTTAATTCAGGTGATACGTATTCCTTTTTTTTTATTGAATCTGACTTTCTCATAATGTAGTATTAATAAAACAACCATAACCTACTAGCCGAAAACAGCTAGTCATGTAAAGTTAGTTTTTTTTTCCATGCTAAAACATGTATAACATATATTATTATACGATGATCATTTAATTGAATCTTATTAGGGTTTTGAATTAAACTAAGTAAAACTGTAGTATCAATTTTGTCCTTTAAAAACTCATTCTCTTCCTTAATTACACTTTCCAATTCATTTAAAACCCCACTTGATACTAGGTTATTAAAATGAGGTCCCCCGAATAAATGTGTTTTTGGTCTTCTTACCACTTCTATAGGTAAAAAGGATTGCATACTTAGCCTTAACAAATATTTATTATGAAGTAAGTGCGGCGGAATGGCCCATAAAAACTCTTGAAGTTCCAATGAGAAAAAAGGATGACGAACTTTCACTCTATTTTCGCTAAAACCCTGATGACCATGCTCAAGAATAGATTGCCAAAAGCTATTGGTAAACAAAGCAAATACCTTAGATTTTGAAGATACACCATTCTTCTTTTGTAACTCTAGGTAGTCATTTTTTATAAATGCAGGATTGAACCAAGTAGGTAAAAGATTAGGATTTGTCGACCCCCCCATAATCAATCTCTTAATTACCCTTTTTATGCCAATAGAAGGCAGTTTACCATGAGCTTTAAAAAAGTCCAAACCATCCAAGAAAAACTGAATAAAGTGTCTCGACCTGAGCATTTTGAACCAATGCTGTCCGTCATAATCAAAAAGAACATCTGCCCCAAAACCTGTCAACAACACGTTTAAAGAGGAATTTGAAGCATCCTTAACCATTGCCCTTTCTGGGACAGCATTTGGCACTCCCGCTGGCTCGGGTATCCAGTCTTCTAATGTAAGTGTTAATTTTTTTAAAAATTCTTCAGCAGTAAATTGTTTTAGCTCAATATCCAGATGGCTTGCAATCATATTAGCATAATACCCTTCACTTTCTTTAACAAGGTTTTTATATGTCAGATTATACGCCTGTAGTTCATAATCCTGAAGATAACCCTTTGCAAGTACATGTTTAGCCATTGCCGTTACTGACGAACTATCCATTCCACCACTAAGTTGTGAAGCAACCCTATTGTTTCTTAAACGTTCCGATACCGATTTCTCAAAAAGTCGAGTAAAATGTGTTATATAATCTTCAGTCTTTTTATACCTTATTAACTTTTCTGGCAGCTCGGGAGTCCAGTACCTTTTGGTTATAAGTTTTCCATTTTCAAATACTAATATGTGTGCCGGTGGCAGTTTGAATATTTTCTTATAAATGGTTTGACTAAAGCTACCATCATTACCTGTAATGAAGTAACTTTTAAGTACCTCTTCATTTATTTCAGTCATAAGGCCAGGCACCTTTCTAAGAGAAATATAATAATTGGAAAAATAAACGCCTTCCTCTGTTTCGGCATAATAAAAAGGAATAAGCCCAAAATGATCTCTTGCACAGAAAAGAGAGTTTTCTGCTTCATTCCAGATAGCAAATGAATAGTCGCCACTTATACGATTAACACATTCCTTTCCCCAAAACATATAGGCATATAAAAGGATGTGAGAGTCTGGGTCTAATTTATTAAGTTCCGGAAACCTTCTATTTAAATCGGTAATTAGCTCTTCCCTATTATCTAGGCGAACGTCTCCAATAATTCTTAAGTTCTGATCTTGGGTATAAGGTAGTTCTTCTTTTTTTGTATCATCAAGAACCTTAAATAAGCCAAAACGAAGTTCAATCTTAAGACTTTTCCAACAACCACTAAAATCACTACAGGTCTTAATTATTTCCTGATGACAATAATCTAGAGTCTTTGAATGGTAATCCATAATTACCGGTGCAACAAATCCAATATATCCACTCATTTGATTAAAGCTGACGTTATATCCCCAACTAATACTTTGTATTGTTCAATTACAAATGGGTGATCATTCACAACTTCACCACCCTTTTCTAGCCACGCATGAGCAAACAAGTTCCCTTCTTTTATATAGGTACCAATAACAAGGTCTGTACTAATCGCTCTACGTTGAAGCACGAATTGCAAAGCAAGTGACTGAGAAAGGCACTTACCCTTCAAAAAGCCACTTTCTTTAATTTGATTAAATACCGTAATTGAACGGTCCAAATGAGCTACTTTATTAATAGTATCAGCATTTACTTTTTTTGAAAAAAAATGCAATACTTTAGAAGTTCTCTTTAGCCCAATAAAGCGTAGACCGGCTTCAATTAACAAAGTAAGACCATGACATTTAATAAGTCGCCAACTGTGACCTTTTAAGGTTGTTTCAAATACTTCAAAGTCTTTTTTCTTTCCCATTAAGAAATAGAAATCAACCCTGCATCAGAAAGTTTCTTAATAAAAGTAAACATATCAGATTTCAGAACTTCTGGCGTCACATCAAACTCCTCGATGGCTAAATTGTAAACGTATTCTACATCCTCATATTTAGAAAACATTTGCCATAGATACTTCCCAACTACATTAAGACCATAGTAATGTTCTGTTGGCATATTAAGAATAACAGATTCATTGACTAAATCCTGTACAAGTACGTCCTCTGAAATCCTGATCTTATTAGGAAGCTTATTCATTTTTAAATTAATTATAGTATAAAAGAACCTTTTGAAAAATAAAAGATATATAAAAAACAATGTTCCGCATTAAATGTTGTAGTTCAAAAACAACCTCATCGTTTTAAAGTATAAAATAACTTAGCTCTTACCCTAAAGAGGCATAAAGCAAGCTAAGTTTTGTGATGTTTTAAGATATTATACCTCACTTCAAACTGTAACATCCACTTGATAAAGCCTGTGATATTATTTACAATAAAACTCTACCACTTATTGAAAGCAAATAGTTAGAATCACTTCAAAAGACTACTCCTTCCGCCCACAAAGGCAGCCAAACACAGCATTAAAACCACAAACATAAAGCCTACAGAAAGGCTCCATTGCTCAGATATAACTCCAATCATAGAAGGGCCCGCTAGAAAACCAATTAAGCCCCCAGAAGTTATCATACTAAAACCTTGAACCTCGCTTACGTCTGGAATATTAGAGGCCGCACCAAATAATACGGGCACAATACAGCAGCAACCCACTCCTGTAAACACAAAACCACTAATGACAAAGATTGGTGACACGCTTAGACTTACTACTAAAAAACCTATTGCGGCCAGTAAGGTGCCGATGACAATAACTTTCTTCTCGCCAACCCTTGGGATAATAATATCACCATTTAATCTACCCAAGGTCATGGCCATGAAAAAACCGCCATAACCCAAACTAATAAGAGACAGCGGTGACAACAAATCTCTTTTAAGGTAAATAGAGCTCCAATCCACCACCGAACCTTCCGACATGAAAACCACCAAACAAATAAAAGACAAACCAATGATGCTTTTGTTTGGCATCCTAAAGCCCGATCCCGAGTGAATGTAATAATCGTGCAGATTATATTCTTTCTTTAAAAGAGCAATACCTGTACAAATAAAACCTAAAACGAAAAGTATTTGTGTGCTGCTGGTAAATTTAAAACCGAACATCAAAGCCGCAAAAGCAGCCCCCACCACTCCTCCAACACTATAAATACCATGACAAGTACTTAGAAACCGTTTTTGATATTTTTTTTCAAACCTCACGGCCACTGCGTTAACCGCCACACCATTCAGAAAACCTATACCTCCCCTAAAAAATAATGCAATGCCGAAAACCACTGCATTTTGGGCATAAACCTCCACACAGAATAATAAGGCCTGAACAATATTCCCAATGCCCATCCAGTGCCCCACTTTAATATTTCCGAAAACTAAAGTGCTTAAAAAAACCGCAGTAATAGAGCCCGCTGGAGCCATTAAAAGTATTAATCCCAAATCGCCATCGCTTAAGCCCATTCGTTCCTTCATAAAAGGCAAGGCTGCCGCCCATACTCCAATCATTAAACTAGAGGTAGAAAAAAGAAAACCCAATGAAGCTACGGGCTTGATCTTAAAAAACTGAATGGTATTCCTAAGGAGCATTATGCTTAAATATTTCGCAAATGTATCATAAAAATACCACTTGAAAACCACATGTGTTTTCTAATCTTGTAAGACGGCTAATACACAAGTTGCCAAAGCAATAGACTTGCAAAAACTAGAAGGCCAATCAATAAAATAACCTTCGTAAAGGTCTTGTTTTCCAGATCTCCCATTCTCACTTTATCATTATTTATAAGCAATAAGGTTAAACTAATTCCCACTACAAAAACCGAAGAAATCAAGGTATAATTGATGACATTCTTAATGGTATTTTGAAGAAAGGTAAGCACCAAAGGTGCTATGGAAATAAAAAGCAGAAATGCTCTATACGCCTTTGATTTATCTATGGAGGCTTCCTGCACAATTTCCCTTTTTGTTATACCTTTATAGAAATCTACAAAAAGATAAGGCACACCGCTCCAAACCGTAATTACCGAAGAGAACGCAACACCCCAAAAGCATATTTTAAACAGGAGTTGACCCGTATTTCCTAAAACGCTTCCTATAACTTCTCCCAAGGCAAATATCATTTCAGAACCACTTGACTCATAGGTTTCCAGTTTTAGTCTACTAGAAATTACCATTACAGCAAAAATGAAAATGGCCGTTATGAAATATGAAAATTTGAGGTCAAATCGGACATTGGTAATGTGTTCTTTGCCGTTCCATTTCTTCTCCTGCAGCCAATAAGTGTAGCTTAGCATTGTCACGCTTCCGCCTACACCGCCTATAATACTCATAATTAAGGTAGGAACATCATAGACACTTCCGTTAGAAGGAACAACATCCGTTTTGAAAAACAACAAGATAGCGGTCGGAATTAAAATCACAAAGAGTAACAAAATAAGAACCTTTGTAAGATTCTCAACAGACTGATACCTTCCAAAATATATCATTAAAAAAGCTAGCAATGAATGGACTATAGCCCAATGATTTTTGCCAAGAAAAGGCAAAAAAGAATGAGCCGATACTCCGCTGGCGGATAAAAGTGCTGCACCTACCATAAAGGACCAAACCACAAAAAACAACATAAAAAACAGCCTTAATCCAAGCGGTATTTTCTCGTTCCAAAATTGGATTACGGATTTCCTGCTAGCCAACTGATGCCTTGCTATTCCTTCTGTAATAACATACTTCAATATGGCCGTTAAAAGCACCGCAAAAACAAACACCCATTTAAAATCTATCCCTATCTGAATACCAAGTATCATATCTCCCGCTCCTATACCTGCAGCAGCAACCAATAAACCTGGGCCAAGTTTTTTCAGCATGTCTTACCTATTATTTGGGCTAAAAATAGAAAGTTGAATTCATTCTTGTGGCATTTATTTCGTTATAATCAAAAGCCGATTACTTTTACATATCAAGCCTATAATTATGAAAAAAGAACTAAAACAGCTTAAAATTCTAGTAACCAGAGATATTCCAGAAATTGGGTTAGACTTATTGCGTAAAAAAGGGTGCGAGCTAAAAATACAATCCTCCGAAAATCCATTCACATCTGAAGAGTTACTTCAAGCTACGAAATGGGCAGATGTACTCTTATGTAGTAGTAAAGAAAAAATAACCGAAGCGTTTCTACTAGGAAACCCTCAACTTATCATGATTTCTCAATACTCAGCAGGTTATGATAATGTGGATGTGGCGGCATGTACTAAAAGAAAATTGCCAGTAGGACATACCCCTCAAGCTATGAACACGGCCACTTCTGATGTTGCTTTCGGTTTAATGATAGCCACGGCCAGAAACTTCTTTCAAATGCATAAAAAACTAGTGGAAGGCACTACAGAAGGTTTCAAACCGAGAGCTAATTTAGGACAAGAGCTTCAAGGTAAAACCTTAGGTGTTTTTGGGCTCGGAAGCATTGGTTTTGAAATGGCAAAAAAATGTAAAGGGGCATATAATATGAATATTATATACTGCAATAGGTCTGAAAATCTAATTGCCAATAAAGAATTAAATGCTAAAAAAGTAAGCTTTGAAGAACTTTTGGCTACCTCGGACGTCATTTCTGTGCACAGCAACCTTTCCTCAGAAACATATCAAAAGTTCAATAAAAAGGCTTTTGCTGCGATGAAACAAACATCCATTTTTATAAATACATCTAGAGGCCCAGTACATGATGAAGTGGCACTTACAGAAGCATTAAAAAAAGGTATTGTTTGGGGAGCTGGTCTAGATGTAACAGATCCAGAACCCATGCAAACAGGTAACCCACTTTTAAACATGAAGAATGTATGTGTGCTACCACACATAGGCTCTGCCACATTAGAAGCCAGAGACGAAATGTCAAGACTCTCTGCGGAAAATATCATCCAATATTTTGAAAAAGGTGAAATGATTCACTGTATAAATCCCGAAGTATTGTAATTAACCTTTGAAACGTTTTTTCAGAAAAATAATCTATAGCTCGATCGGCATTGAAAAAAATACAACTCTATATTCTTTTACTAGTTGTGGTTACTTCTTCTTGCTTGCAGCTAGAAGAGCCTATAGTACCTAGCGTTCTAACTGATTTTGACAAAGAAACCATTAGCTATTTTAAAGAAATTGCTCTCGGCTTCGAGTTTGGAAACAATTCCGAAATTACCAGGAGATGGGAAACAGATATGAAAATCTTTGTGGGAGGAGAAAAAAGACCAATGTTAATTGCCGAACTAATAAAAGTAATGGCAGAGATTAACGAGCTGGCTACTACCTCTTTTTCTATATCAACCGTGAGTGACTCCTCCAAGTGTAATTTCTACCTCTTTTTAGGTACTGGAAAAGACTATGGCAAACTTTTCCCTAGCTCTCAAACCTATATTGACTCAAACCTTGGACTTTTCAGCATTAACTGGAACAACCAAAGTAACATCGATAATGGCCGAATGTATGTCGACATTTATAGAGCAAACGAACAAGCACAAAAACATCTTTTAAGAGAAGAATTAACGCAGTCCTTGGGTTTAGGGAAAGATTCCTTTAAATACCCTGAAAGTATATTCCAGCAGAACTGGACCACCACCACTTCTTATGCCGCCATTGATAAAGAACTGATAAGACTACTCTATCACCCAGAAGTTACCTCTGGAATGGACGCCACAGAAGTTACAGAAGTACTAACTACTATTCTCACGCAAGACCTTTGACGTATAATGATACTTATATAGATCAGTATAGGTCTCTCTATATTTACTACTCGTCGATATTCCGTTCCTCATTTACAGGGTAATAGTTAGAATAAGTAGAATAAGACTATAAATTTGTCTTCAATTCAGAGAAAGGTCTTAAGACCTCCAAAGACTAACCCTATTAAAATGCTCAGAAAATATACTCTATTGAAAACCTGTGTTCTCCTTCTCATATGCCTTAGTGGCTTTAGTCAACAAGGTAAAATCTCTGGAAAAATAATTGATTCAGAAACCGACGCCGTACTTAGTTTTTCAAGTTTAAGGGTTTTCGCTGCCAAAGACAGCAGTCTTATAGATGGTAATATTTCTAATGAAGAAGGAAAATTTAATTTCAATTTACCCTTCGGGCAATACTACATCAATGTGGAATTTATGGGTTACCAAAGCCTAAATTCCCCAGCAATTACTTTAAACTCGAGCAATAAAAACATTGATTTAGGGGCATTAAAACTTCTTTCTTCTACCAATAGCCTTGACGAAGTTACGGTCAGAGCAGAAAAAAGCAGCATGGAGCTTTCGTTGGATAAAAGAGTCTTCAATGTTGGAAAAGATTTGGCAAATGCCGGGGGTTCTGCCGCCGAGGTCTTAATAAATATCCCATCTGTAAATGTAGGGGTAGACGGAACGGTAAGTTTAAGAGGTAGCTCCAACGTCAGAATTTTGATTGACGGAAAGCCTTCTGGATTAGTTACTTTTAAAGGAGGAGCAGGTCTTAGACAATTACAAGCGAGCATGGTGGATCGTGTAGAAATAATCACCAATCCTTCTGCAAGATATGAGGCCGAGGGTATGACCGGAATTATAAATATCATTCTCAAAAAAGACAGGAAACAAGGCTTTAACGGCTCTTTTGAAGTAAGCACAGGCTTGCCAACCACTTATGGTGTGGCGGCCAATATTAACTATAGAAAAGATAAGCTAAACTTCTTTGTCAATTATGGCCTATCCTATAACGTATCTCCCAATGTTTCCAGTCTTTACCAAGAAGTTTTCAATGAAGGCTCCACCAAAATCTTAAAACAAGAGTCTGAAGGGGAAGTCACTGGTTTCAATACCAATGTTAGAGCTGGTTTAGATTATTTCTTCAGCGAAAAAAGTATCCTTACAGCTTCTTACTTATTGAGCCGAGCTAATGGTGGCAGACACACAGAAAATACCTATCAAGATTTTATAAATACTCTGAACAATCCAATTGCGAATAGCCTTAGAATACAAGAGGAGGACGAAATAGAACCAATAGGAGAAACCGTTATCAGTTATAAAAGACTTTTTGAAAAGAAAGGGCACGAATTAACCAGCTCGTTTAGGTATTTAGACCACTCTGAAACCTCAGACCAACTATTTACGCAAACAGGAAATTTAGCAAATGGAGCTATAGATCCTAGCAATACTTTTGTACAAAAATCTCTAAACGACGAATTCGAAAAACAATTCCTTTATCAATTAGACTATGTGCAACCCATCAGTAAGGAAGGGAAGTTTGAAGTTGGAGCCAGAAGTAATTTCCGTAAAATGGTTAATGACTATTTTGTAAATACCACCAGCGGTTCACCAGAAAATGCTGCCATTCCCGAACTTGACAATCTATTTAGGTATAATGAGCAAATTCATGCCGCCTACGCCATTGTTGGCAATAAGCAAAACAAAATTTCATATCAGCTAGGTGTACGCTCTGAGTGGACAAATATTGCTACCATTCTAGAAAAAACAAACGAAAGAAATCCACGTAAGTATGTCAACCTTTTTCCAAGTGCTCATATCACTTTTGACTTACCTAAGGAGCATGCCATTCAATTAAGCTATAGTAGAAGAATCAGAAGGCCAGAATACAATGACTTAAGTCCATTTTATACGGTATCTGACAGTAGAAACTTTTTTAGTGGAAATCCAGACTTAAACCCAGAATATTCTGATGTTTATGAAATTGGCCATGTGAAGTACTTTGACAAAGGGTCCTTTACATCCTCTATCTACTTACGTCAAACTGATGATGTCATTGAAAGAATAAGAACCGTTAGCTCAGATGGCCTGGCCACTACTTTTCCTGAAAACCTAAATTCTGCTCAAGCTTATGGCATAGAGTTCACCTCCACTTTTGAGCCTGCTAAATGGTGGAAATTAGATCTCAATGTTAATGCATTTCATGGAGAAACAGATGGAACGAATATAAGTGAAACCTATTTAACAGAAACCAATTCTTGGTTTGCTCGCCAAACCTCAAGGTTTACATTAAGTCACGATATCAAGCTACAGTTTAGAGCCAATTATAATGCTCCGCAACGGGGTGCACAAAACCTTAGCAAGTCAATTTATTTCTTTGACCTATCTGCAAGTAAAGGGCTTTTTGAAAACAAAGGAACTTTGAGTCTTAGTATTTTAGACCTCCTAAATTCCAGAATTAGCCGTTACGAAGGCTTTGGCTCTAATTTTATGACGGATGGCAGAAGTCAGTATAGAAGACGCTCTGCTGTTTTGACATTTAATTATAGGCTAGAGAACTAATTCATTGCCTATCATACCTTTATAAGGTTAAAAGAGGCCCGCTTTTCAAATACCACATTAAAACTTATTATTGATTAATGTATTGAAAAAATGCCTAAAGTATTAGTTCTATTATTCCTTTGTTGCTCGGCCATTGCTCAAGATAATTATGTGGTGAAGTATTTCGATACACCCATTGAGTTAGATGGCAAATTAGACGACGAGCATTGGAAAAAAATGCAGTCCATAGGGGATTTTTGGCAGTATTTCCCATCTGACAGTACCGAAGCTCAGTATAATACACATATCTATATAGGCTATGACAATCAGAATATTTACCTCGGGGCAATCATGGAGTCAATGGGTAATGAATATGTTATACCCACCCTTAAACGTGACTTCCGCGGTGGGGGCAATGACAATATCTCTTTCGTATTTGACACATTTCGCGATAATACAAATGCCTTCTTATTTGGCATAAATCCACTTGGAGTTCAGCGTGAGGCTCTTATTTCAAATGGGGGTAGCAACGACAATTTTTTTAATGGGTCATGGGATAACAAATGGCAATCAGAAACCTTCATTGGTGAAAAATATTGGAGCTGCGAACTCATAATACCATTATCCACACTAAGATTTAAAAAAGGTAGTAAAGAGTGGTTTTTTAAATCATACAGATTTGATACACAATCAAATGAAAATTCTGTTTCGGTAAAGGTTCCACAGAACCAAATCATTATGTCTCTCGGATATGCACAGCCTATCCAATTTGAAAAACCCTTAGACAATACAGGTAAAAATATCTCCATTATACCATATATTTCTGGAGGTAAGTCAAAAGATTTTGAACATCATTTACCCCCTAAAAAGACATTTGGAATTGGTGGAGATGCTAAAATAGCCGTTACCTCTGGCCTAAACTTGGACCTCACGGTTAACCCTGACTTTTCAACTGTTGAAGTAGACCGTCAGGTGGTAAATCTAACTCGCTTTGATATCACTTTCCCAGAACAACGACAGTTTTTTATTGAAAACTCAGACCTTTTTACGGGTTTTGGTTCTTACAGTACTAATCCTTATGTGCCATCTAGTGGAGGAGTAACCAACAGCGGAAATCAAATAGTTAGTCCTTTTTTTAGCAGAAAAGTTGGAATAGCCTTTGACTCCACCACAGGTACAAACGTCCAAAATCCAATCTTATATGGCTTGCGATTAAGTGGAAAGCTCAACGATGACTGGAGAGTAGGTTTACTAAATACCATGACGGCCAACGAACCGGACAAAGGAATTCTCTCTACCAATTATACCGTAGGGGCGGTACAAAGGCGTGTTTTCCAGCGGTCAAACATTGCTGGTATTTTTGTAAACAATCAACTTATAAATCCATCGGCCGAATATAGCGGTAGTACCTTTGATAGGGTTGGAGGGCTTGAGTACAACCATCAATCGCTAGATAATAAATGGTCTGGTAAACTCTTTTACCATCAATCATTTTCTGACGAAAGTTCTAAAAATGCTTTTGCTCATGGCTTTTTGATGAACTATACCATTAGAGCCTTTACGGCCAAATGGTCGCATGATTATGTAGGGGAAGATTTCCGTTCCACTTCTGGTTTTATTCCTAGAACTAACTTTTTCCATATCAACCCTACTTTTGGGTTTAATTTTTATCCTAAAAAAGGTTTTTTAAACAGATATAGCTATGGAATAGCTTGGGATGAATATATTCAACCAGGATTAGGCCGAACCGACCTTCAGGCCGGGCCTTTTTTATCTTTGTCATTTAAGAATAGTGCTAGTACCCTTATTTCTTTCAATCGGAATTATACTTATTTATTCAGCTCTTTTGATGCTTTACGCTCCAATGGGAAAAGCCTAAGCCTACCCATTGGCACTGATTATACTTACCATAATATTCAGGCCACTATAGTAACAAACCGCAGAAATGCTTTTTACTTGGCACTTCAGCCCTTGATAGGCGAATATTATAATGGACGGATAATGTCACTTACCGGAGCCGCCATTTATAGGTTTCAACCTTACGCTTTATTAACACTTAACATGGCCTATAATGACATCAACTTGGAAAATGCGAGTAACAAGGTTTATGTAGTGGGTCCGAAATTAGAAGTCACTTTTAATAAAAAATTATTCTGGACTTCAAATCTACAATACAACAGCCAGTTTGATAATCTAAATGTTAACTCCAGATTACAATGGAGGTTTGCACAGGTTTCTGATATATTTTTAGTCTATTCAGACAATTATGACACAAATATTGGCGGTGTTAAAAACAGAGCTATATTAGCAAAAATGACATACTGGTTAAACCTTTAACAATCCCAATGGACATAGACCTTTCTTTAGTAGAGTTCCTACTTTTTGCTTTAGCTGGCATTTTTACGGGTATCATTAATACAATGGCTGGAAGTGGCTCACTCATTACCCTACCGATATTTATTTTCATGTGTGGGTTGCCACCGTCCATTGCCAACGCCACCAATAGAATAGGCGTGTTTATGCAATCTGGCGTAGCTGCTTTTAAGTATAACAAAACTTTCCCTGGCTTATATAAAGGTGTAGAATGGCTTGCTATCCCTGCCATTATTGGCTCCATAATAGGCTCTAAAGTAGCGGTAGATCTTGATGAAAAAACCATGAACTATAGCATCGGGATCCTTATGATAGCCATGCTTATCGTTCTTCTATTTAAACCTCAAAGATGGCTGGAAGAAACCGTGAGTGGTGGTGGCGGAAACAAAAAATCCCCTCTTTCCATTTTTGTCTTCTTCGTCATAGGCGTATATGGAGGTTTTTTACAAGCTGGTGTTGGCGTTTTTTTACTGGCAGGAATGGTTCTTGTTTCTAAATACAGTCTCAAACAAGCCAATGGCATTAAGCTGCTACTTGTCTTAGTATTTACTATCCCCTCTTTAGTTTTATTTGTTTATTACGATAAAATCCATTTTGGATACGGCATACTTATGGGAATTTTTCAATCTATTGGAGCTTGGTTAGGCGTTAAGTTTATTGCCAAAATCCCAAATGCCAATGTTTGGATTTACAGAATACTAATTATCGTAGTGGCCATTTCTGCCGCTAAGTTTTTTATTTAAACAAAAGCCATTCTGAGGGTCATTTCTCCGAAGTTCATTTTCATAAAACCAAATCTATTCGCTTAATGGATTGAGAATAACTTCGTAAGTTTAACACAAATAAATTATATTTTTTCTTGATAAAATTAGTCGAGTCAAAATAGAATATTTATAATTGTCAATCTTACACTTATTTAATCTTAACCTTAAAATATATGAATACTTTGGTAACCCTTGACTGGGTAGTTATAGCGGCATATTTCGCCTTACTGCTAGCTGTAGCCTGGTGGGTAGTTTCTAAAAAAGCAGAAAACAGTGAAGACTACTTCTTGGCTGGAAGAAACATGGGCTGGTTTGTAGTAGGTGCATCTATCTTCGCATCTAACATTGGGTCAGAACACGTAGTCGGTCTTGCGGGCTCAGGTGCAGCAGATAAATTTCCATTATTGATTTATGAACTTCATGCCTGGGTAGTGGTTCTTTTAGGGTGGCTATTTCTCCCATTTTACGTAAGAAGTAATGTCTTCACCATGCCAGAGTTTCTTGAGAAAAGATTTGGATCAGAGGCCAGATGGTTTCTATCGCTTTTCAGTTTAGCCGCATATGTATTAACCAAAGTTTCTGTCACACTTTACGCTGGAGGAATTGTCATCTCCACACTTTTGGGTGTAACCTTTATGCAAGGAGCACTGGCCACCGTAATTCTAACCGGTATTTACACGGTGCTTGGAGGCATGAGAGCGGTGGTTTACACAGAAACACTCCAAGCCATCATTTTAGTGGTGGGTGCTGCCATGTTGACTTTCTTAGGTTTAGATGCCGCTGGTGGCTGGAATAGCGTAGTAGACACCGTAGGCCCTGAATATATGAACATGTGGCGTTCCATGGACGACAAAGATTACCCTTGGCATTGGCTGGTGCTTTCCTCTTCTATTGTTGGTATTTGGTATTGGTGTACAGACCAAGTGATTGTTCAGCGTGTGCTAACCGCCAAAAACATTAAAGAAGGAAGACGTGGAAGTATTTTTGGAGCATTCTTAAAATTAATGCCTGTATTCTTATTCCTTATTCCTGGGGTAATTGCTTTGGTATTAAAAATGAGAGGCGAGCTAGAATGGGCTACGCCAGACAGAGCATTCCCTGCTTTAATGATGCACGTTTTACCAGCAGGTTTGAGAGGTTTAGTGGCCGCAGGACTTATGGCAGCACTGATGTCTTCTTTAGCATCGGTATTTAACAGCTGCTCTACCCTATTCACCATTGATATCTACAAAAAACTAAAACCAGATGCTTCTGAGAAGAAAATGGTGCAGGTAGGTAGAATAGCCACGGGTGTGGTCGTTTTATTGGGTATTCTTTGGGTTCCTATCATTGAAAGACTCGCAGGAGGTACACTTTATGAGTATCTTCAAAATGTGCAATCTTATATAGCTCCGCCAATTACAGCGGTGTTCTTATTGGGAATTTTCTCAAGCAGAATTAACAATAAAGGTGCTTTGGCTACCTTATTCTCAGGTATTATTATAGCAGGTATCCGTCTAACATTAGAGATTACTAAAGACTCAATGACAGAAGGAAGTATGATTTATAATTTTGCAGACATGAACTTTCTGAAGTTCTCTTCTTTCTTCTTCCTGTACTGTGTGGCCATTGCGGTTATTGTATCCATGTTTACACAAGCACAAGACAAAAAAGACCTTGCCGGACTAACTATCAGTACCGTTAGCGATGAAGACAAAGCAAAAAACAAAGCAAGTTTCAATTGGATAGATATTGGAGCTAGTCTTTTTGTAATCTCTATTGTAGTCTGGGTGATGATATATTTTAGCTAGGCATTTAGAATATTTATCTAAACCCTCTTCTTAATCGTATTAGGAAGAGGGTTTTTTATGCTAAATTTAGCCTTAAGTAATAAGCCTCCATCCTTGGAGAAATTACTTTTACAACCCTAATTAAGATTTCAATCATGAAACAACTCACTCTTTTCTTTTTAACAATACTTATGATATCATCCTGTAATTCAAACTCCGAAGAATCTTCTAACGAAAACATGCTTGCCAGCATTTCAGAATCCGTTTACGGCTCTTTAGCAGATGGAAGAGAAGCCAGCATATTCACGCTAAAAAATGCCAAAGGAATGGAAGTCACCATTACCAACTATGGCGGTAAAATTATCACTTGGACTGCCCCAGACAGAGAAGGCAATTATGAAAATGTGAACCTCGGCATGAAGAAACTAGAAGACTATTTTGATGGAGCCTCTTTCTTTGGTACGCTTGTAGGAAGATTTGGAAATAGAATTGGTAATGCCAAATTTTCGTTAGATGGAGAAGAATTTCAATTAGTAGCTAATAACGGTGTCAATAACCTTCACAGTGGTGGTTTTGGTGTAGATAAAAACCTTTGGGATGCGGAAATCGTAGAAAGCGAAAACCCAACATTAAAATTAACCACGGTTTCTCCAGATGGTGCAGGCGGATTTCCTGGAAACTTAAGTGCTACGGTTACTTATACCTTAATGCCAGACGATGCCCTTAAAATAGACTATAAAGCGACCACTGATAAACCAACCGTGGTTAACATGACCAACCATTCTTACTTTAATCTTGGAGGTTTTAAAAGAGATGTTTTAGGACATGAAGTTACCATTCATGCAGACACTTATTTACCAGTAGACGAAGGTTTGATTCCTTTTGGAATGCCTGAACCAGTAGCTGGAACTCCTTTCGACTTCACTACTTCACATGTTGTGGGAGATAGAATCAACGACACCACAGACACGCAAATAAGCCGTGGCGGTGGCTATGACCACGCTTGGGTATTTACAGACAAATCAAATAAAATGAAATTGGGTGCTTCTGTATATGAGCCTACCACAGGTAGAGTAATGGAAGTTTACACCACAGAACCTGCGGTACAGTTTTACACTGGAAACTTTTTGACGGGTAAGCTAACAGGCCATAACGATGTCAATTATAAGAAAAGATGGGGCTTTTGTCTAGAAACGGAGCACTATCCAGATGCTCCAAACAAACCTGATTACCCAAGCACTACACTAAGACCAGGTGAGACTTACGAAACGACTACGATGTATAAATTTTCTGCGAAGTAGATATTAAAAAGATGAATGCACCCAAAGACAAAGAAATCATCAAAGGCGAAATAGCAGATTACTATTTCGACCATGGCGTATTGGTTTCTTTGTCTAAAGGTGTTAAAAGGACTTTCGTAATCTTCATCCTTAACAAAACCTTCACTTTCAAAAAGCCATTTGACACATCATTTTTATTTATTTGCACCCTCATTCAACATCAACCATGAAAAAATTAATTTTTAGTACGCTAGCCATTTTATCTGTTTTAGCAACGCAAGCTCAAACCAAAATTATAGCCCACCGTGGTTTTTCGGGAGTTGCTCCAGAAAATACCTTGGTTGCTTTTCAAAAAGCCATTGACGCAGGTGCGGAATATTTTGAATTAGATGTACACAGAACCAAGGACGACTCTTTAGTGGTTATACATGATTACGATGTAGAAAGAACGAGCTCCAATGGTATGAAGGGCAAGATAGAAGAAATGACCTATGCAGAGATAGCACAAGTTACTGTGGGTGCTCCAAAAGAATTTGGCAAACAATACTCGGATGTAAAAATCCCTACTTTAAGAGAAGCATTGGCATATGCCAAAGGCAAAATAAAAGTATGTGTAGAGGTCAAAGTTTATGGCATAGAGGAAAGCGTTATGAAAACCATCAACGACCTAAAAGTAAACGATGAGGTAATTATTTTCTCTTTTTACTACCCTGTACTGGCCAAATTCAGAAAGCTAGATAGCCGAATACCGATACTCTATCTGAAAGGCAGAGCTGACGAACATATGTTAGACTACGCCAATGTATTAGACGCGACAGCGATAGGCGTGGGAACCAACACGCCTATAACGAAAGAATACATAGCCCAAGCTCATAAACAAGGTTTAGAAGTATGGCAATGGACCGTCAATGAGCAAGCTCAAATGAAAGAACTGGTGGACATGGGTATTGATGGAATTATCACCAATTACCCAGATAAAGCTTTAGAAGTTCGTTAAACGTAACGCTCGTAATCTATCTCTAAAAATTCAGCGACATCTCTTACCCAATACGTTTGGACGAAATTGGTATGCTCTGGATGATTATTATAACCTTCATAGGCTTCCACATTTTCAAACTCCATAGAAAGTCCGTAATCAAAATTATTCTTCTTCCCTATTTGACGGAGACACTCAAACTTCTGTACACCTGGCAATGCATCTAAATCTTTGGCGGCAGTTAAGAAATCTTGTTCTTCGGCGGAGCCCTTTGGATATTTCAATTTGAAAACTACGGTATGTCGTATCATCTGCTTTTCCTTTAGAAGGTTTCCTTTTAAACCAGTTCCGCTAACATTAAGTGCCCCTACACCTCAGTCATTTATCAAAGAATTATTGTGGAGCATCTAAAAATCCACACATAGCGTTGAATTAAATCTACATATATCATCTTACAAACGCTGGAACAAACTTTTCTAACTGATGGATAAGCATTTGTAAACTTAAAAATTAAAATTATGAAACGGTTAATCTTATCTATAGCCTTACTTCCTCTTTTATTCGCTTGTAATAATGGTTCTTCCACAGATGAAGCAGAAAATGAAATGGAAGATGAAACAGTGGTTATTGCAGAATCAGAAGAAGCGGTGGCAGTAATCAATCCTAAAAGTGGCAGCAAAATTACCGGTACCGTTAACTTTTCAGATGTCGATGGCACCGTTGAAATGGATGCCAGAATTGAAGGTCTTGCGGTAGGAAACCACGCCATACATATTCATGAAGTTGGGGATTGTTCTTCAACAGATGGTAAAAGTGCGGGGGGACACTGGAACCCAACGAACGAAGCACACGGAAAATGGGATACGCCACCATTTCATACAGGTGACATAGGAAACTTAGAAGTGGGAGAAGATGGTGTAGGAACATTAACACTCACTACCGACAAGTGGTGTGTTGGCTGTGAAGACTCAGAGAAAAACATTATTGGCAAAGCCATCATTATTCATGAAGGACCAGACGATTTCTCTAGTCAACCGTCGGGAGCTGCAGGTCCTAGAATAGGTTGTGGAGAAATAGTAGAAAATAGTGTGATGTAATTAAGAAAACATTGAGCCATAAAAAAATGGGAGCAAATTTTAATTTGCCCCCATTTTTTTGCTTTATGTAATTAGTGTTTCAACATCCACACTCCCCTATTACCTCAATCTCTAATTTACTTCCGTCTATCTTATCTATTTTCATTGTGCCTTCATATTGCCAAGTTTCATCTTCGTGCCCTATTTCCTTCAGATCTAATTGAAGGCCGTAGTGTTCCGCTCTGCATTTATGTTTTACAATACCATCTTCATCATTCGCTTCATAAATTTCCAATTCCTCAAAAGTGTCACCAATCTTGATAAAAGCCAATTTCGAAAAGTCATCCACGTAAATGTAGCCCCCACTTTCTTTTCCTTTTTCCTTGTAATAACAGGCACATCCATCTATAAGCTCTGGAAATTCCGTTCGCTCAAATGTTGAAAGATGAATAGTATTTACAGCCTCGGTAACTCCTTCAAGCTCCTTTACCTTTTCAGCATTATTTTTATTTGATGAGCTACTACAAGCACCAAAAATTAAAGCTAGACCTAAAAATTTTATTGATTTTATCATATTATTTTAACGTACCTTCTTTGGCCTTTCTTATTAATCCTTCTTGTACCACCGAAGCCACCAATTTGCCTTTTTCGGTAAAAATGTTTCCTCTGGTAAAGCCTCTGGTATTGGAGGCACTTGGGCTGTCCAGAGCATAAAGCATCCATTCGTCAATCCTGAAATCTCTATGAAACCACATGGCATGATCCAAGCTCGCCATAAATAAGCCTTTCGGAATTGGGCCTTTGGTATGCGGTAAGGTGGCGGTTGTTAAAAGATTATAATCAGAAACATAGGTTAAAAGCATTTGGTGTACGTCTAATCCTGCTTCTACTTTCTCCTTCGCCTTAAACCAAATATGCTTGTAAGGTGGTTTTGTAGTTCTGTCAAAAACATTCAGTTTCTCCACCGGCCTAAACTCAAAAGGGCGTGTTTTGATAGATTGAAGAATATTTTGAGGAACAAAAAGTTTGTATTTATTCACTAAATCTTCATCAGATTTCAATCCCTCTGGCCCCACCACATTCGGCATGTCAATTTGATGGTCAAAACCCTCTTGTTTTGATTGAAAAGAGATAGAAGTAATAAAAATAGGGACGTTATTTTGCTTCGCCACCACTCTTCTAGTACTAAAACTGCCCCCGTCTCTTACGCTTTCTACCTCGTAATGAATAGGGATTGAAATATCTCCTGCCAATAAAAAATACGCGTGCATGGAGTGAGCAAATCTATCTACAGGAACAGTTTTATAAGCTGCACTTACGGCCTGAGCAAGAACCTGACCTCCAAACACCCTGTTCCAAGGAGCTTGATAATTTTGCCCCACGTAAACATTTGGATTTAACTCCTTTAGTTCAATGAGGTTTATAAGTTCATTAATATCTTTCATGTTTTACTGTCTTATTTTTTGCCAATCTCTATTTTAGAAACAGACATTCTAATTTGTCAATGAACCACAAAATTACGGGATTTCTTTGACTCTCCTTTTTTGAACCCGGATTATACGATGGGAATAGTTATGAGTATTAAAGTACAATAAATCAGATAATTAAAGGAAATCAGCAAAGCGTTTACCCTGAGATAATGTCGAAAGGCTATGGTGATTGAGTTTAAATGGGTTTTACGTATTGATTTGTGTTACCCTGAGCTTGCTGATGGGAAGAAATCAACTACAGCTACACGCCGTAATCTTTAAGACATGCAAGCGATTTAAATCCTAGGTATATATAAAAGGAATAGATAAATTGTGCATTCAACCTAATCAATTCAACCTTGAAAACTAAAAACATATTACTAGGTTTATGCCTAATAGCTTTACCCTCTTGGGCTCAAAAGAAAGTGGTAAGCCATAAGCCTAATTTAGAGCTCCGCCAAGGAGCTTATTTCACCCCGGAAGAAGGCAAAACAGAACATACCGCATTGGCCTCTTTGTATCAAAACAAAGTAGAATGGCAGTCAAGAGCGGCACAAATTAGACAAGGAATACTGGACGGAGCAGAAATTGACGAGCTGATAAGAAATCAGCCAGTAAATGCCACAATACATTCCAAGAAGACTTTTGATGGCTACACTGTTGAGAATGTTTTCTTTGAAGCCTTTAAAGGAGTTTATGTTTCAGGAAATCTTTATAAGCCATCTATTACAAAAGGTAAAGTACCAGGAATTCTCTGCCCCCATGGGCATGGATCTGACATGCGTTTTAAAGAATATACGCAGCAGCGATGTGCTACATTGGCGAGAATGGGAGCGGTGGTTTTTGCCTATGACATGGTAGGCCAAGGTGACATGAAACAAGCGGAACATAAAATAAGAAATGTGCTAAAAGCTCAGTTGATCATAAGTACGCGTTCGCTTGATTTTATCTCACAACTACCCCAAGTAGATGAGACAAAACTAGCTATGACAGGAGAGTCTGGAGGAGGAACGCAGACCTTTTTGCTATCTGCCTTGGATGATAGAATTTCAGTTTCTGTTCCAGTAGTCATGGTCTCTTCTTACTTCTTTGGAGGCTGCCAATGTGAAAGCGGTATGCCTATCCATGTGAGAGAGCATCATAAAACGTCCAATGTTGAAATAGCCGCTTGCTTTGCCCCCAAACCACTCTTGCTTGTTTCTGATGGAGACGATTGGACAAAATATAACCCCGAGGTAGAGGTTCCTCATATTAAAAGAATTTATGGTTTTTATGATGCAGAACAAAACATAGAAAATGTTCATTTGCCCAATGAAAAGCATGACTACGGACCTTCTAAAAGACAAGCCGCTTATGCTTTTTTGGTCAAACATTTAAACCTAAACAGCACGCTGGTATTGAAAGATGGAAGCTTTGATGAGTCAAAAAACACGATACTCAGCCAGGAAGAATTAAGTGTTTTTAATGTGACAAATCCTAGACCCGCTGATGCCGCCATGGGAAATGAAACTTTAGTATTGGCAATAGACGCTTATTAACGAAAACTCCTATTAATTTTAGGCATTAATAATTCCCTAAAAAAATGAATAAAACAAAATTAATCGCAGTCCTAGTTATTGCACTATCCGCCATTTACGGCTTAGCAAATGCTCAAAAACCTAACATCGAAAATAGTGTGGAAGAGCTACGCCAACTGATGGTAGAGCCGACCAAAGAAGGGCTAACATCCATTGCACACTTTAAACTCTCTTATGGCCATTCTAATGGAAAACTAGAAAACAGAGATCAATTTATAGAGGCTCTAGTTTCTAAAAGTTCTGATTTCAAGGAAATCAAATTGTCAAATCAAACAATTGAGACTATAGGAAATACTGCTATAGTGCGTCATAACTTATATGCCAAAACTTTTGACGGCGGTAAACCTGGAGAAGTCAAACTTCACATAATGACGGTTTGGTTGAAACAAAAGAAAGGTTGGGTATTGCTAGCTAGACAAGCTGTAAAGATATAAAGCTATAAATTTGAAGAAGCCCTTATTTCTAATGAAGTAGCAAGTTCCAATTCTTTATAACCTTCACCCTTTTTCTTGTTTTAAATATATTCTATCAAAATATTCATTGCCTGTGCACCCAACTCAAAAGCGGGTTGGGTCACGGTGGTCATAGAAGGGCTTAAAGATCAGCAACTTTTAAATTGGTAAAACCAACAATGGCAATCTCTTCTGGAAAATTCACCTTCAATTTCTTTAATGTGCCATAAAAACTTAAGGCATGTCTATCGCTAGCCGAAAGATGGCGTCTGGGCTTTCTTCTTTGATAAACTGCCTGATAGTTTCGGTTATAACATCGGCATTACTACAGTAGTCGAAATCACCAAGTTATCATTATAAGGAATACCATACTTTTCTAAAGCCGCACGATAACCCGCTAATCTTTCTTTTGTAATAGAAAGCACCGGTGGACTAGTGATATGTCCTATTCTTTTCCTACCCATTTTAATGAGATGCTCCATGGCATCAAAAGCTCCTTGAAAATTATTCGCCACTACTTTGTTGGCTTTTAAACCTTGAGGAACGCGGTCAAAGAAAACCATAGGAAAGTCTCCTTGAAGCAGACTTTCAATAAAGGTAAAATCCGTAGTACGACCAGAAAGGGATAATATTACACCATGCAATTTCCTGGACAAAACATGCTCTAAACAAGCCCTTTCCATCTCAGCAGACTCTTTGGTTTGAAAAATCATTACATGATAACCTCTCTTTTGAGCGACCTCCTCGGCCCCATTTATGGCATTATAAAAGAAATTGTTATCAATCTCAGGCACCAAATTACCTATGCTTCTAGATTTATTTTCTTTTAAACTTAAGGCTATGGGATTGGGTCTATAGTTGACCTTTTTAACATAATCCAAAACTTTTTTTTGGAGGCATCGCTAATTTCATAACAACCTCTTATGGAACGGGATACCGTTGAGGTTTAGTTCTTTCGTAATATCTTTAACCTGGATTATGCGTTGGGGAATCGTTATGAGTTTTAAAGTGCAATAAATCAGACAATTAAGTATAGCACAGCTATGGTGATTGAGTTTAAATGGGTTTAAGTACTGATTTGAAGCAATTTAGTTAAGATCCTGATAAAATCGGGAGATTCCCTAATGCATAAATCGGGATTATGCTCCCTTTCTATCTATATTTTTCTTGATTTACTCATACATTAAGTAGTTTTACGTTTTAAAAACAAACAATTTATCTTATCTAATAAAAATGAAGAGAACATTTTTCACTAAGGTTTTGATCATCATTCTTCTAAGCTCTATGAGTACATCTATGATGGCTCAAGACAAATGGGGTGGAATGACCTTATACACAGTTAGAAACGAAATGGGCAAAGACGTCAAAGCCACGCTGAATGAAGTTTCAGAATTAGGATATAAGTATATAGAGGCCGTAGACTATAAGGACGGTAAATTTTATGGCATGGCTCCGAAAGAATTCAAGGCTTATTTAAAAAGCTTAGGCCTAAAACCCATCAGCGTTCACATGGGTTCTATGACTTTAGACAATGCAGATGTACTAGTGGCTGACGTAAAAGCGGCTGGTTTCAAATATTTCATTGCCCCGGTACCTCCAATGGGCATGTTTAAGTTTGACCCAAAAACTAGAACATTGTCAATGGAAGATAATATAGAGAAACTAACAAACATATTAGACGTGATTTCGCGAAAAGCAAAAGCGGCTGGTTTAGAATTTCTTTATCACAACCATGATTTCGAGTTTAAAGAAGATGCTAATGGCATAGTGCCTATTGAGTATTTACTAGAACACCTAGATCCTAAATATGTAAACTTTCAAATGGACCTTTACTGGGTGACCAAAGCGGGTGCTGACCCAATCGAATACTTTGAAAAATATCCAGGGCGATTTAAAATTTGGCATGTAAAAGATATGGATGAGCAAGGTAGATTTGCTCCAGTGGGTCAAGGAACTATTGACTTCAAAAAAATCTTAGATAAGGCTAAACTTTCAGGTATGAAATACTATATCGTAGAGCAAGATCAAGTTTTTGATGGTATGGAACCTATGGAAGCATTAAAATTGAGCAAAAAAGGTTTAATTAAGTTTGGATTTAATTAAGCCCAAATACCCTTTTTTGAAAACTTTTGAAAAGCCAACTCCATTTTATAGGGTTGGTTTTTCCTATTTAAAGAACATAATTAAGGCTACTCCTATCATAATTCCCACTAAAGGAATTAACTTTTTGCGTTTGTTTTTCTCTTTAAAGATAAAACCTCCTACCAACACAGCAATCAATATTTGACTTCTTTTGATGGCAGAAAGCAGCATAATCAATGCCTCTGGATCTTGCAGAGCCTTGAAATAAAAATAGTCTGACGTCTGTAATAAGACACCCACAGCAGGGATGCTCCATCTCCAAATAAAGGCCTGTCTTTTTACCCTAAAAGGAAACCAAGTAATAGATAATATCACCAACAAGATAAGGATGGTGTACCAACAAAACCAAAACTGTAAAGTTTGGGGCGTTAGCTCTAGAGTTTGAATCAAAAACTTATCATACAATCCACTGCTAGCTCCCAGAAAAGTAGCTCCAATAATCGCATAAATCCATTTATTACTTTTAAAATTTATACCTTCCATTTTCCCAATCCTAGAGTATAATAACACGGAAAAGATAATGGTAAAAAAGCCAACCCACTGCCAAGGATTAGGTCTTTCTTGATATATCAATAATGCTCCAATAAAGGTAAAAAATGGTCCAGCAGAGCGTATAGGTGTCACAATGGTGATTGGAAGATGTTTTAAAGCCTGATAGGCCAAAAGCCAAGAAGCTGCCATAATCATGGATTTAATAAAAATAAACCCATGCACCCTCCAAGAAATATCTTCTATATAAAAACCTAATTTCTGTGTGTATTCTGGATAAAAATACGAGCCTATAAAAAAGGGCAATATCAATAAAAAACCAGCAGAGACGGTCCCTAAAAGTACTGGAAAGATTTCATTCCCTCGTACCGCATGCTTTTTGCATAAATTATGTAATCCTAAAAAAAGTGCCGCTAAAAGGCCCAAATACATCCACATAACCGCGAAGATACTTGTTTACTAAATTATATTAACTGATTTCACTTTATGTTTAAGTATCCCCTCTTAAAATACAATTCCTTAAGCGATTAACCGACAGATGTTTACTCACTTATTCTAAATCAGTCTACCTTCACATATCCAGTTATCACCTCTTTAGAAATAGACAAAAGGCTCACTTTAGTTCCTACCCATTTGCCTTTGTTTGATTTAAACATTTCACCTAAGTTATTAAAATTCTTGTCCTCTAAACTTAAGAAAAATCACTACGGAAACCTTTTTAATAAGGAGAATTGAAGTTCTATAGTATGCTTTTGACTTTGAACTATTTATGCAACTTCCTAACGATACAAACTATCATCAATAGAAATAATTCAATCTTTTTTAAAATAGTTGTTGCGGAACCAGGTTAATAATCAATATTGACATTCATAGCCTTAACTCCCCTACAGTCATACTCACCTATGTTTGGTTTACTACTTGACAAAGCAAAGGACTTCTCACTGTTTTAATCAAGTCTAGTCCTAAAATTGTGACTTTATCTGAAATAATATGAAACAGAAATTAATCTTACCTCTAAGCTTTTACGGAATTAATTCTACCGCTCTTGCTCAAGAGCATTGGTTCGATAAAATGGCACTTTATTTATCCCAGTTTATGTATTGGAGAATCGTAATGAGTATTAAAGTGGAATAAATCAGACGTTTAAACGAGATTAGCATAACGGTTTACCCTGAGCTAATTTCGAAGGGTTCTGGTGATTGAGTTTAAATGGGTTTATGAAAGTTCATGCAGACTCAGAAGGCAAAACCGCCAGATGAGACTATGAGCATCAGCTCATGTTAAAAGCCATTGAAAAAGTATGGCGACGCACTTCCGACTCAAAATATTTAAATGATATCCAAAACAATATGGACAGATATGTGAGCGAAGATGGTTCTATAAGATCCACCACTTAGAAGACTATAACCTAGATAACACCACTACAGGTCGAGCTTTAATTCATCTTTATCAGCAATTGTAGCCTAACTGACCACCTTTGGGAACAGTTAGAAGGGCAGCCACTTACAGATAAAGGCGGATAAAAAAACGGGGCTAGAATGGGATACCGAGATGCTTCTTTTAAAGATGCTGGAATAAAGGGCTTTAGTGGAATCCTTAAAGAGTTTATCAGTTATAATCCTGACGGTAATACTAAACTAGAAAAAGCTGTAAGCTTAGGCTGTTTAGGTGGAAATCCATACAGAGATGGCACATACGCATACTATCTGAGCGAAACTGTCAAACAAAACGATCTTAAAGCGTGGAGCCATTTATTTTTGCAGCATTTGAAATGGAAGTATTGTAAAATTCCGAATTAGGTAAAGATAAAAAAGTGGGTTTAGTTTATCACTTTAATAAGGAGCACAGAGAAGGCTATAATGGAGAACAAAAGAAATTTCATTATACATGGGAAGATGAATTGCATTCAGCATTTAATCGGTTTGGCGAAACATTTACTAATCTAGGAACTGAAATGAGTGACGTTAAAGGACAACCGACAAAAACTAGTTTGTAAAGTTTGAATGTTTGCGTTATTGTAAATCCTGATAATTAAAAAGAAACGGCCGTTACAAACTATATATTCCCTATGGATATTAAGAACATCAAAAAATGGGTAAAAAAGGCGATATCCTATTAATTATGACCATTGATACCAAAAACTGTCATAAAGACAACGGTGATTTTCAATGGCACAATGATAACACGGGAAAAAAAGCCAAAGACTTTTCCTTTAAAAAGGTATTCGGATACAAATGGTAAAACAATTACCATTCATTTTAATAAAACTATTTAGAAATTTATAATTTAATGCAACACCTATCTATTAAAAATCTTGAACGCTCAACTTACGCGGACTTTGACAAAAGGGTACTAAAGTTTCCTGAAAAAATTATTCAATTTGGTACGGGAGTGCTTTTAAAAGGGCTGCCAGATTTAATCATTGACAATGCCAATAAGCAAGGAGCCTTTTCTGGGAGGATAGTCATGGTAAAGTCCACATCTAAGGGATCAATAGAATCTTTAGCTAGCCAAGATTACCTTTATACCGTGGGTACGCAAGGCATGAAAAATGGTACCCTTGTTAATAAAAATGAGATATGCACCTCTGTTAGTCGCATTTTGACGGCTAATTCTCAATGGGACGAGGTACTAAAACTTTCAAAACTTGAGGAAATACAATATGTTTTTTCCAATACCACGGAGGTGGGAATAAGCTATCTAGATGAAAAAATTAAAGTTGAAAATTGTCCTGAATCCTTTCCAGGAAAAATAGTAGCCTTTCTAAAAAGTAGGTTCGATTACTTTAAAGGTGACTTGTCAAAAGGACTCATCTTTCTACCAACAGAACTTATTTCTGACAATGGTAATAAGCTGGAAGCCATAGTTTGTCAAATGGCAGAAGAAAACTTTAAGAATAAGGTTTTTATTTCTTGGATAAAAAAAGCAAACGTATTCTGTAATACCCTAGTAGACAGAATAGTGCCAGGAAGTGCGAAAAATAATTTCACTTCAACACTTCCTTATAAGGATGATAATGCCATCATAGTGGAGCCTTATGCTCTTTGGGCTATTGAAGGGGACGCAGAAATTAAAGAAAAACTAAGCTTTTGTACGCCAGAAAGTGGAGCTTTTGTGGTTCCTAGTATTGAGGCTCACAAAGAGATAAAACTGAGATTATTAAATGCCTCTCATACCTTTTCTTCTGGCTTCGCCTTTCTTACTGGTTTTGAGTTGGTTAAAGATGCTATGGCAAACGAAGCCTTTTTGAATTTTATCAAAACGCTGATGTTGGAAGAAATCTCACCTTCCATGACCTCAGCTATCTCCGAAGAAGCTAAAAACGTTTTTGCTCTTCATGTTATCGACAGGTTTAAAAACCCTTTTTTAGACCATCAATGGCTTTCTATTTGTATGAATTATAGTACTAAAATGGCTGCAAGATGTCTTCCTCTTATCCTTTCCTTTACCAGAAATAACAACCAAGCTCCAGCGTTGATGACGTTGGGATTTGCATATCATCTTCGTTTTTTAAAAGCCATTTCATTAAAGGATAACATCTATTATGGTGAAATAAACGGTAGAGAATACCCTATTAACGACCCTAATACTCCCTTTTTCTATGAAGTTTGGACTTCAGACCTTCCTTTGGAGCAGAAAATCAAAAAGATTCTTCAAAACGAGGAACTTTGGGGAGAAAACTTAAATAATCTAAATAGATTTGTAGAGAAAATTTATAATACTCTTTCTACATTGGAGAAGTAAATAATAGGCAAAACCCTATCAAAAAAAGATACAAAAAGAAAAGGCTTATGAAACAGCGTGTATTAAAAGTACAATCAGAAGATAATGTTATTGTAGCATTAGACGATTTAAAGAAAGGCGAGGAAATCGTCTATAACGAAAGACGAGTAACCTTAATAGAAGATATTGCTCCCAAGCATAAGTTTAATCAAAGCGACCTGAAAAAGGGAGAAGAGATTTTTATGTATGGGGTTTTGGTAGGTAAAGCTCAGTATGATATTCCTGCTGGGAGTATGATTTCTACTTTTAACGTAAAACATGCCGCAGCACCTTTTAAATTAGGCTCTAGAAAAACGAGCTGGAATAAGCCTGATGTTAGCTCATTTACCGATAGAACTTTCAATGGTTATCATCGTTCAAACGGAAGTGTAGGAACGGCCAATTACTGGATTGTTCTTCCAATGGTTTTCTGTGAAAATAGAAATTTGGAAGTGATGAAAGACGCACTTGTAAATCAGTTGGGTTATGGCAAAAGCAATACCTATAAAAACTTTGCAGCCAATCTAATAGATCAATACAAAAACGGTGAATCTGCAGATATTATTTTAAAAAGTGAATTGCAATCGGTTGCAGTAAATCAAAAGACATCTCGTATATTTGAAAATATTGATGGTGTAAAATTCCTAAATCATGACATGGGTTGCGGTGGAACTCGCCAAGATGCTCAAAGTTTATGTGGGCTATTAGCCGGATATATAGCCCACCCAAATGTGGCTGGAGCAACAGTATTGAGTTTAGGGTGCCAAAACGCTCAATATAGTATTCTTCAAGAAGAGCTACTAAAAAGAAATTGCACAGATAAACCTGTCGTTTTTTTAGAGCAGCAGCAAGAAGGAACCGAAGAGAAACTAATTACCGAGGCCATAAAAAAGACTTTTACAGGATTAATGGAAGCTAACAAACTTGAACGCAAGCCTGCCCCCTTATCAAAATTGGTATTGGGTCTAGAGTGCGGTGGTTCAGATGGCTTCTCTGGTATTTCTGCCAATCCATCTTTAGGTTACGTGAGTGATTCATTGGTAAGTCTTGGAGGTACTACTATTTTGTCGGAATTTCCCGAATTATGTGGTGTAGAACAAGAATTAAGCGACCGATGTATGGATGAAACCATAGCATTAAAGTTTAATGCTCTTATGACAGCCTATGCCGCCAGTGCTGAAAAGGCAGGTTCTGGTTTTGATATGAATCCTTCCCCTGGAAACATTAAGGATGGTCTCATTACTGATGCTATAAAATCTGCTGGAGCAGCTAAAAAAGGAGGAACATCTCCTGTTACAGATGTCTTAGATTACCCAGAAATGGTTCATAAAGCTGGCTTAAACTTACTTTGTACTCCAGGAAATGACGTGGAGTCTACTACAGCGATGGTAGGTTCTGGAGCTAATATCGTACTCTTCACCACTGGCCTAGGTACGCCTACCGGAAACCCAATAGCACCTGTTATAAAGGTCTCCAGCAACTCTAAGTTGACTCAAAAAATGTCTGATATTATAGACATCAACACTGGGACAATTATTGAAGGAGAAGAAAAAATTGAAGATACTGGTAAAAGAATTTTGGATTATATCATTGCTGTAGCCAGTGGTGAAACCCAATGTAAAGCCACCATAAACCAACAAGACGACTTTATTCCTTGGAAAAGAGGAGTTAGCCTATAAATACTCAACCTATATAAAACGACCCAATTGATAGAATGAAAAAATTTCTCGACGACAATTTTTTACTAGAAACAAAAACCGCACAAACCCTATACCATGAGTATGCTAAGCACATGCCCATTATAGATTATCATAACCACTTACCACCAGACCAGATATTGAATGATATCAACTTTACAAATATTAGTCATGCGTGGTTGGCAGGTGATCATTATAAGTGGAGGGCCATGCGTGCCAATGGCATCAATGAAGCCTATTGTACTGGAAATAAAACAGACGAAGAGAAATTTCAAAAATGGGCAGAAACGGTGCCTTATACTTTAAGAAATCCACTTTATCATTGGACACACTTGGAGCTTCAGAGATACTTTGGAATTAGCACCATTTTAAATGGCGATTCCGCTTCTGCTATTTACAGTGAAACCACAGCAAAGTTACAAACGAAAGAATTTTCGGTTCAGGGTCTTTTATCCAAAATGAATGTAGAGGCGGTTTGTACCACAGACGATCCCCTTGATTCGTTAGAGCACCATATAGCATATGATAATGCTGGTGTAAACATGTTTCCTGCCTTTAGACCAGATAAGTTTATACTCATTGAAAATGGTGACTTTAGCTCCTTTATTAATCGTTTAAGAGATATAGTAGGTTCAGAAATAAAAGATTTTGATGGTTTACAAAAGGCACTGAGAAAAAGAGCTGATTTCTTTAAAGAAAATGGATGCCGAATTTCAGACCACGGTTTAGAGCAAATCTATTCGGCAGATTTCACAAATGAAGGAGCGGATAAAATCTTTAAAAAGACTTTAGATGGACAAACAATTTCTTCAGAAGAAGCCCTAGAGTATAAATCTGCTATTCTTCATTTTCTAGGTGTGATGTATTCTGATTTAGGATGGGTGCAACAGTTCCATCTGGGAGCATTAAGAAATAATAATAAAAGACGTTTAAGAGAGCTAGGTCCGGATACTGGCTGGGATAGTATTGGAGACTTATCTCAAGCGGCGGCTCTTTCTAAATTTTTGGATAAGTTGGACGATAATAATCAACTATCAAAGACCGTAATTTACAACTTAAACCCAGCCGACAATGCCATGATTGCCACTATGATTGGTAATTTCAATGATGGTTCGGTAGCTGGTAAAGTTCAGTTTGGTTCTGGTTGGTGGTTTTTAGACCAAAAAGATGCCATGGAAGATCAGTTGAACATCTTATCTAATATGGGTCTTATTAGTCGCTTTGTGGGAATGTTGACCGACTCTAGAAGTTTCTTGTCTTTCCCGAGACATGAATATTTTAGAAGAATTCTTTGTAATCTTTTTGGAAAGGATATTGAAAATGGAGAACTTCCAAATGACATAAAATGGACTGGAAAAATTGTTCAAGACATCTGTTATAACAATACAAAAGAGTATTTTGGATTTTAATATTAGCTTTACAAGCAATTACTCTTATAAAGACTTTAAATAGTTAATTAATTATAAAATGAAAAAAGTAGTCACTTTCGGTGAAATCATGTTACGTCTTTCACCTCCTGGTTTTTTAAGATTTTCTCAGGCCAATAGCTTTGATGTTGTTTATGGTGGAGGAGAGTCCAACGTTGCTGTTTCTCTAGCGAATTACGGTGTACCAACCGAATTTGTTACACGTTTACCAAAAAATGATATTGGTGAGTGTGCACTAATGGAGATGCGTAAAAGAAATGTTGGGACAAATCATATTGTTACTGGAGGAGACAGACTAGGAATATACTTCTTAGAAACTGGTGCAGTTTCTCGTGGAAGTAAGGTAGTTTATGATAGAGCTCATTCATCTGTTTCAGAAATTGCACCAGGGATGGTAGACTGGGATAAGGCTTTTGAAGGTGCTTCTTGGTTTCATTGGACAGGTATTACTCCTGCCATCTCTCAAAGTGCTGCTGATGCTTGCTTAGAGGCCGTTAAAATTGCCAGTGCAAAAGGTATCACTATCTCTACGGACTTAAACTACAGAGCCAAATTGTGGAACTATGGTGGAGACAGAGAAGCCATTATGACAGAATTGACGTCATATTGTGATATCATTCTAGGAAATGAAGAAGATGCAGAAAAACATTTCGGAATTAAGCCAGAAGGTTTAGACATTACCACGCAAGGTCATGATGTTACTGCCACGGCATTCTTATCCGTTTGTAAACAAATGATGGTGAAATTTCCAAGAGCCAAAAAAGTAATTACAACTTTAAGAGGTTCAATTTCTGCTTCTCACAACTCTTGGGCTGGTGTGATGTACGATGGTGAAAATATGTTTGAATCGCCTCAGTATCAAATCACAGATATTGTAGACAGAGTTGGTGGTGGAGATTCCTTTATGGGAGGTCTTATTTACGGCTTACTAAAATATCCAGAGGACGACCAAAATGCATTGAATTTTGCTGTAGCAGCTTCTTGTCTAAAACATACGATTAAAGGTGATGCCAACTTGGTAACCGTTTCCGAAGTTGAAAAACTAATGGGCGGAGATGCATCTGGTCGTGTAGCAAGATAATATAATTGCAAATAAGTTTGTAAAAACACTTAAAACTAAAAAATGGCAAAATATTCAAGATTAGAAGTAGCAGCAGTAATGAAAGATAATGGAATGGTTCCGTTGTTCTTTCATTCAGATATTGAGTTGTGTAAGCAAGTTTTAAAGGCTTGTTACGATGGTGGCTCTAGATTGATGGAATTCACATCAAGAGGAGATTTCGCTCACGAGGTCTTTGGAGAATTGAACAAATATGCTCTTAAAGAACTTCCAGGTATGATTTTGGGCGTTGGTTCTGTTACAGATGCGGCTTCGGCCTCTTTGTACATGGCTTTAGGAGCTAATTTCATCGTTACACCAGTATTGCGTGAAGATATCGCTTTAGTGTGTAACAGAAGAAAAGTTCTTTGGTCTCCAGGTTGCGGTAGTCTTACAGAAATCGCAAGAGCTGAAGAACTAGGATGTGAGATTGTAAAACTTTTCCCTGGAGATTTATACGGTCCTAAATTCGTTAAAGGAATTAAAGGGCCACAACCATGGACTAGTATTATGCCTACAGGTGGTGTATCTCCAGATGAAGCCAATTTAAAAGGTTGGTTTGACGCTGGTGTTACTTGCGTAGGAATGGGTTCTCAGTTAATTTCTAAAGAGATTTTGAGTAATAAAGATTTTGATGGTCTTAAATCAAAAGTGAAAGAAACACTAGATTTAATTAAGACTTTAAGATAATTCCAAACCAAGAGATATGAACAGAAGGCCTAATCAATTAGGTCTTCTTTTTATGTATATGGAGGTTTAAAGTTTATGAATAACTAAATATCCCCATTTTTCAACAAATTACGTAGTCTTTTATAAAGATTCGAATTTAACCCTAAACCAAAAATGAATAAAAAAGTTGGAAATTACCGCTGGACAATTTGTGCTCTAGTGTTTTTTGCCACCACCGTTAATTATCTAGATAGACAAGTAATAAGTCTTCTAAAATCTGTGCTCTCTGAAGACATGAATTGGGACGATGGTGACTATGCTAACATTGAAATAGCATTTAAATTAGCGTATTCTTTTGGTATGATAATCGCAGGTAGAGTGGTAGATAAACTGGGGACCAAAAAAGGCTACGCAGCTGCTACTGGCTTATGGAGTTTAGCGGCAATAGGTCATGCCTTTGCTAATTCGGCTTTCGGATTTATGATAGCAAGAGCTGCTCTTGGAGTTACAGAAGCTGGTAACTTTCCTGCAGCTATAAAAACTACTGCAGAATGGTTTCCAAAAAAGGAAAGAGCCTTCGCTACTGGAATTTTTAATTCAGGAACCAACATCGGAGCCATTGTAGCTCCACTTTCTGTTCCATTTATTGCTGTGGCTTGGGGATGGCAATGGGCCTTTATAATCACTGGAGCAATTGGTTTCATATGGTTGGTATTATGGCAAATGTATTATACCACGCCAAGTGATTCTAAAAAATTAACCAAAGAAGAGTATGATTTTATACATTCCGACATAGAGGACGAGGCCATTGAGAAAGAAAGTCAAGCGGAGAAAGTGCCTTGGATTAAACTTTTAGGATATAAGCAAACTTGGGCTTTTGCAATTGGTAAATTCCTAACGGACCCTATTTGGTGGTTTTACCTTTTCTGGTTACCAGATTTCCTTCAAAGTGAATATAACTTAGGTTTAATAGAAATGGCTATCCCGGTGGCCGTCGTATATTTAATTTCTACTATCGGAAGTGTAGGTGGAGGTTATTTACCAATGTATTTTATGAATAGAAATATGCCAGCATTTAAAGCACGTAAAACGTCAATGTTCATTTTTGCCCTATGCGTTCTACCTGTAGTATTATCTCAGTGGGCAGGTGAAATCAATATGTGGTTGGCCGTTTTGGTTATAGGTATTGCGGCTTCTGCTCACCAAGCTTGGAGTGCCAATATCTTCACCACCGTTTCCGACATGTTTCCTAAGAAAGCAACAGCCTCTGTCGTGGGAATAGGTGGAATGGCCGGTGGAATGGGTGGAATTGTTCTTTCTTGGGCTATTCAGAAAAATCTGTTTGTCCATTACAGAGAAATTGGTCAAATAGAAAAAGCATATTTCATCATGTTCTTGATTTGTGGTGCTGCTTACCTTTTGGCATGGTTTCTTATGCATTTATTAGCACCTAAAATGAATAAAGTGAAATTGTAACTGTCAATTAGAAAGAATATTTTTTACAGTTAACTCAAATACTGAAGGCCATAATGGAGAGAATACATCCTTCATTGTGGCTTTTTTGTTACAAAGAATAATCAATCCTTTTTAAGTAGCTTTTAAGAGCTTTAGTAAATTTATAACATGATAACAATAAGACAGGCGGAAGAACAGGACTTGGCCGCTATTGAGTGCCTAGCCAGAGCCATTTGGCCATCCACGTTTAAAGACATACTATCCGAAAAACAAATTGACTACATGCTCCATATGATGTACTCGGATGAGTCTCTGAAAAATCAATTACGTGAATTAAATCATATCTTTCTTTTAGCCGAAGAATTGGGCAAGCCTATTGGTTTTATATCTTATCAGTTGAACTACATCAATACCACATCAACAAAAATTCATAAGATCTACCTTTTGCCCTCCTTACAGGGGAAAGGCTTAGGAAAAAGACTGATTAATGAAGTCCAAAAAATTGCCGTTATTAACCATCAAACTTCAATTACTCTAAACGTAAACAAGTTTAATAAGGCGTATGACTTCTATGTCAAATTAGGATTTAAACATCTTAAGAACGAAGATATTGAAATTGGAAATGGCTTCTTAATGGAAGACGCTGTGTTAGAATTAAACCCTATTAACTAGTATAAACAATCAATTAACTCTCCCTCTCGAAACTACAAAAGTATACGAATTTCGGACATATTTAACCATACCAGATAACGTTATTTGGCAGACCCAAATATTCAAAGACTATTTCGAATCAGAATACGGCAAATCTAAGTATATCCATTTTCGCCCTCACCTTTCCCTAAATACTTATGTCCTATGAGAGTCCAAATTCAAACAATTTCATTCCGAGTTAGCATTTTTTCTAAGCACCCTACCGGTCATTGAAATATAGATGGATTTGATTTCTACCCTAACTGTGGAACAATTTGTCTAAAGATTGAGGAAACATTAGTGCTCAAGCAATTTACATAAGCACTAAATACTTGGTGCAGGAGAAATCGCTTACTAAAATACAAGCCTACTAACCTATCGCTTCTTACATTCACAAGACCATTCATGATAAGGTAATCCGTGACTTCTTATCTAGAGAATATAAAATAAATTTTAAACTAGAAAAACTAACTAGCATTCAAGTAATATCCAATGACTGCAAGTATCTTATAAGAAATACGCAGATTTAGACATAGGTTTTCAACAATAGTCAATAAGAAGGCTCACGTACAAAGCTTTGGTATGGATTTTCTGTTTTTAAACTGAAACTATCAAAAGCTCCAATTCTGAACTTCTACATTTTGGTGAACATTCTGAAAATATCCTATTATCCCAACTTTTGTAAATGTTCTAAGTACATCCAATAGTTATTGAAAGGTACTTCTTGACCTAAAGTACTTTAGTAAAATTTCATAAAAGAAAAGCAACACTAGCGTATGGAGGATTAATAAAAGATGGCGAAACGCGTTGTTCCCCTATCTGCTCGAGCATTCCTTAAACGCAAAAAAGTCGCTAGATTGCTCTAACGACTTTTTAATAAAAATGCGGCGTCTACCTACTCTCCCAGGTTTGATCCAAGTACCATCGGCGGTTCGGGGCTTAACTTCTCTGTTCGAAATGGGAAGAGGTGGACACCCGTCCTATAAACACCATCAAATCTTCAAAGACTAGCCTTCAGCAATCTGCTTTGGGCAATTAGCCTTAATTTCTTTTGATGAATTTAGTTTATATCTAAATCAACAATTTGACATTAATGAATTTCATCTTTGATACCTTAAGCCTCAAAAACTAAATTCCATTGTGATGATGAAAGACTGAGTAGAATAAATTATTATAAAAAAGAGAGCTTATCGGTTCATTAGTACTACTCGGCTACATACATTGCTGCACTTACACCTATAGCCTATCTACGTCGTAATCTCCAACGTTCCTCTATGGAAGTCTCATCTTGAGGTGGGTTTCACACTTAGATGCTTTCAGTGTTTATCCCGTCCATACGTAGCTACTCTGCCGTGCCCTTGGCAAGACAACAGATACACCAGCGGTATGTCCAATTCGGTCCTCTCGTACTAAAATCAGAGCCTCTCAAACTTCCTACGCCCACCACAGATAGGGACCGAACTGTCTCACGACGTTCTGAACCCAGCTCGCGTGCCACTTTAATGGGCGAACAGCCCAACCCTTGGGACCTTCTCCAGCCCCAGGATGTGACGAGCCGACATCGAGGTGCCAAACCTCCCCGTCGATATGAGCTCTTGGGGGAGATCAGCCTGTTATCCCCGGAGTACCTTTTATCCTTTGAGCGATGGCCCTTCCATACAGAACCACCGGATCACTATATCCGTCTTTCGACCCAGATCGACTTGTTGGTCTCTCTGTCAAGCTCCCTTTTGCTATTGCACTCAACGCACGGTTACCAACCGTACTGAGGGAACCTTTGAAAGCCTCCGTTACTCTTTTGGAGGCGACCACCCCAGTCAAACTACCCACCAAGCAATGTCCTCCCGCTGGGAGTTAGGAAACAGATAAATAAAGGGTGGTATTTCAACAACGGCTAACCGACGCCTAGCGACGCCGGATCACAGCCTCCCACCTATCCTACACATTATTTACCCAGTCCCAATGCTAAGCTATAGTAAAGGTTCACGGGGTCTTTCCGTCCCGTGGCGGGTAGACGGCATCTTCACCGTCACTACAATTTCGCCGAGCTCACGGCTGAGACAGTGCCCAGATCGTTACACCATTCGTGCAGGTCGGAACTTACCCGACAAGGAATTTCGCTACCTTAGGACCGTTATAGTTACGGCCGCCGTTTACTGGGGCTTCAATTCAGACCTTCGCATTGCTGCTAAGCCCCCCTTTTAACCTTCCAGCACCGGGCAGGTGTCAGGCCATATACGTCGACATTAATCTTCGCATAGCCATGTGTTTTTGCTAAACAGTCGCCTGGGCCATTTCTCTGCGGCCTCCATTTTATTATGGAGGCTCCCCTTATCCCGAAGTTACAGGGTTAATTTGCCTAATTCCTTAGCCGTGAATCACTCGAGCACCTTAGGCTTCTCGCCTCGACTACCTGTGTCGGTTTGCGGTACGGTCTGTTATAAACTAGAGCTTAACGGCTTTTCTTGGAACCTTGTCCCCCTGTTCGGTTTGGCCTAAACCTCCCCTCAACGCACTATTCCGTCAGTACGTACAAAGCTTCAAAATCCGTCCCCGTGTCGCATTTATAACAGGTTCAGTAATATTAAACTGATTCCCATCGGCTTCTGCTCTCGCATTATCCTTAGGATCCGACTAACCCTCCGTTGATTAGCATAGCGGAGGAAACCTTAGTCTTTCGGTGTGCATGTTTCTCACATGCATTATCGCTACTTATTCCTACATTTGCTTTTCTGTACGCTCCAGCATCCATTACCAGACACATTCACTGCATACAGAATGCTCCCCTACCACTTGTAATAAATTACAAATTCTAAGCTTCGGTACTATACTTTATGCCCGTTTATTATCGATGCCCGCCCCGCTCGACCAGTGAGCTGTTACGCACTCTTTAAATGATTGCTGCTTCCAAGCAAACATCCTGGCTGTCTCTGCAGTCAGACTTCCTTAGTTCAACTTAGTATAGATTTAGAGACCTTAGCTGTAGATCTGGGTTCTTTCCCTCTTGGACTTGGACCTTAGCACCCAAGCCCTCACTGCCGGTTATATCTTGTCGCATTCGGAGTTCATCTGAATTTGGTAGGATGTGACTCCCCCGCATCCAATTGGTAGCTCTACCTCGACAAGACTCAACACCGACGCTGTTCCTAAAAACATTTCGGGGAGTACGAGCTATTTCCTAGTTTGATTAGCCTTTCACCCCTACCCACAGTTCATCCAAACACTTTTCAACGTATACTGGTTCGGTCCTCCATTCCGTGTTACCGGAACTTCAACCTGACCATGGGTAGATCACTAGGTTTCGCGTCTACAGCATGCGACTAAACGCACTGTTAATACTCGCTTTCGCTTCGGCTTCGGTACTTCATACCTTAACCTTGCCACATACCGTAACTCGTAGGATCATTATGCAAAAGGCACGCCGTCACTCTATAAAAGAGCTCCGACCGCTTGTAAGCGTACGGTTTCAGGTTCTATTTCACCCGGGTATTCCCCGTGCTTTTCATCTTTCCTTCACAGTACTAGTTCACTATCGGTGTCTCAGGAGTATTTAGCCTTAGCTGATGGTGCAGCTGAATTCAGAGGGGGTTTCACCGGCCCCCACCTACTCAGGATACTGCTCGTCCGATTTCATTTACTTTTACGCGGCTCTCACGCTCTACGGCTCACTTTCCCAAGTGATTCAAATTGAAAAATCTTCCTAAATGCAGTCCTATAACCCCGACATTGCCGTAACAATCTCGGTTTGGGCTTCTCCGCGTTCGCTCGCCACTACTTGCGGAATCACTCTTGTTTTCTTCTCCTATGGGTACTTAGATGTTTCAGTTCCCCACGTTCGCTTTCTATTAGATAGAATTCTCTAACTTCATTAGAGAGGGTTGCCCCATTCGGAAATCTACGGATCAATACAAATGTGCTGTTCCCCGTAGCTTATCGCAGCTTATCACGTCCTTCTTCGCCTCTGAGACCCTAGACATCCTCCATACGCTCTTACATAGTTCTCTTAAATAATTCTTTCTTCTCAGTCTTTCTCATCATGTCAATGAACTCTTATCTAACTACTTATCGATTACAACCCTTATTGGAAGTGATTGTAATACTTCGTTAAATCTGAAGTATAGCTACTTAACGCTATACCTTAATTTTTTATAGGCAATTATGCCTCGTGGAGAATATCGGAGTCGAACCGATGACCCCCTGCTTGCAAAGCAGGTGCTCTAGCCAGCTGAGCTAATCCCCCTCTTTTCGCTTAGATAATCATATCCTCGCTTACTAAAGTGGGCCTGCGTGGACTCGAACCACGGACCTTTACATTATCAGTGTAACGCTCTAACCACCTGAGCTACAGGCCCGTTGCTTTGAGTCGCTACCTAAAGGTCGCTCACTCAATTCTCTCTTTAATGTCAACCTATTGAATATATATATAGACGAAACCTCTTTCTATCTCGCGATAGTTACTCGTATTTCTACAAGTAGTCGCATTGTTATTGCTAACAATACTTTGTCGTTGAACTTTCTCTTGTTTATTTCTTCCGTTCTAATAAATTAAAACAGAATATCTCTAAAAAGGAGGTGTTCCAGCCACACCTTCCGGTACGGCTACCTTGTTACGACTTAGCCCTAGTTACTGATTCTACCCTAACGAAGTCTTTAACCTTCCGCTTCAGGTATACCCAACTTCCATGGCTTGACGGGCGGTGTGTACAAGGTCCGGGAACGTATTCACCGCATCATGGCTGATATGCGATTACTAGCGATTCCAGCTTCATAGGGTCGAGTTGCAGACCCCAATCCGAACTGTGATTGGCTTTTTGTGATTGGCTGACTATTGCTAGCTCGCTGCACTCTGTACCAACCATTGTAGCACGTGTGTCGCCCTAGGCGTAAGGGCCATGATGACCTGACGTCGTCCCCTCCTTCCTCTCTACTTGCGTAGGCAGTCTTAACTGAGTCCCCATCCGAAATGCTGGCAACAGTTAATAGGGGTTGCGTTCGTTGCGGGACTTAACCCAACACCTCACGGCACGAACTGACGACGGCCATGCAGCACCTTGTTTCGCGTCATTGCTGACTGATCTATCTCTAGAACATTCGCTCACATTCTAGCCTAGGTAAGGTTCCTCGCGTATCATCGAATTAAACCACATGCTCCACCGCTTGTGCGGACCCCCGTCAATTCCTTTGAGTTTCACCGTTGCCGGCGTACTCCCCAGGTGGATTACTTATCGGTTTCCCTTGGTCACTGAATGTATATCTCCAACAACTAGTAATCATCGTTTACGGCGTGGACTACCAGGGTATCTAATCCTGTTCGCTCCCCACGCTTTCGTGCATCAGCGTCAGTGTATCTACAGCAAGCTGCCTTCGCAATAGGTGTTCCTTCTGGTATCTATGCATTTCACCGCTACACCAGAAATTCCGCCTGCCTCCTGATAACTCAAGCTCTTCAGTTTTGATGGCATGTAAAACAGTTGAGCTGCTACCTTTAACCACCAACTTAAAAAGCCGCCTACGCACCCTTTAAACCCAATAAATCCGGATAACGCTCGCCACCTACGTATTACCGCGGCTGCTGGCACGTAGTTAGCCGTGGCTTATTCCTATGGTACCGTCAATGTGCCTCGCAAGGCCCTTTTCTTCCCATATAAAAGCAGTTTACAACCCAGAGGGCAGTCTTCCTGCACGCGGCATGGCTGGTTCAGACTCTCGTCCATTGACCAATATTCCCTACTGCTGCCTCCCGTAGGAGTCTGGTCCGTATCTCAGTACCAGTGTGGGGGTTACTCCTCTCAGAGCCCCTAAAGATCGTAGCCTAGGTGAGCCGTTACCTCGCCTACTAGCTAATCTTACGCATGCCCATCTCTATCCAATAAATCTTTCAAATTAAAATGATGCCATCTCAATTATTATGCGGTATTAATCCAAATTTCTCTGGGCTATTCCCCTGATAAAGGTAGGTTGCATACGCGTTACGCACCCGTTCGCCGGTCTCAGGAAATACAAGTACTTCCCTACCCCTCGACTTGCATGTATTAAGCCTGCCGCTAGCGTTCATCCTGAGCCAGGATCAAACTCTCCATAGTAAATTACTATTTTAAAAAGTTCCTTGACTCAAGGTCCGTCTATATATATATCAATAAGTTAATGAACTTTATCCTACTTAACGTCTCCGTTTTTGTAAGCTAGATGAGCTTCTTAACGCCCTTCCTTTTCTTTATTTTTTTCCGTTCCTTTCGTAACGGGGTGCAAAGATGAAGGATTAAATTTTAAACACCAAAATAAATTTGATATTTTTTTTACTTTTCTTTTTCCCTCCCTCAATCACCATCTTCGCTTAGAACTAAACCCCAAACGATTCTCCGTTTTGGGATTGCAAAGATACAACTATATTTTATTCCCAAACAAGAATAAAATCGAAATAATTAAAGAATAAAACATAAAGAAATATACCCTTCACAAAATCAGCAACTTAACAGCCATATAAAGTTTTCTCTCGCTTTAATTCCTTCTGAGAATCCTCGTCATATTAAACCAAAACCTTGTTCTCTAATGAACCAAGGGCATTTTGTGCTAAGCTCAAAATGCATTAATCAATATCTTAATAAACTAAACACCGCTAGGAAATAGTCCCACAACAAAGCCATTCTTGATAATACACCTGCCAAACAAATAGAACAATCCTCCACGCCATGCGGAAAACAAAACCAACCCCATTAAACCCACGCTAACAAGCCATAGACAAGGAACACACAGATGAACATCCTACGCCCAATTACGCCAAGGTGTAGGGCTCATTAATACTTTAAATAAAGATGCCTTAATCAAATTCATTTCGCCCTAATTCAGTCCAATTCCTAAAAACGCAAAAAATCCAGTTGACTTTCATCAACTGGATTTCATAAAGAACCTTTAAAGCTTAGTTTACTTTAACAAGAACTCAATTCTTGTACCTGTTCTTTTACCTTCCGCATTGGTATAATAACTTGCTGTATCTTCATCACCAAATCCGTCATAAGACACTCTTGATTTAGTTAAACATTTCTTTTGAAGGAAATATGTATATATAGCACATGCTCTAAGTTTGGCTAATCTAATATTAGTAGCACTAGAAGCTCCATCATTATATGCATTGATATGTATCGCAGCGTCAGAACATCTTGCCAACAAATCACAAACTCTTTGAAGAGACTTATAAGATGATGGGCGTAATTTATTTGTTCCACTATAGAATTCAATTTGCTGTGCAGCATAATTTAACTCATCAAGTTCAGAAGCTGTAATTTCACAACCGCTAGCTGTTCTATATCCTAAAGCAGGAGCTACTCCGTTAACGTAACCTTCTGGACAACCTTGGTTTGAAATAAGACCAGGAACATCAGGACAAAGGTCTTTGTTATCAGGAACACCATCTCCGTCAGAATCTGGACAGCCATCTGCATCACCAGCTACATTTATACAATCATCTTCGCTATCTGCTACTCCATCTCCGTCAGAATCTGGACAGCCATTAGTAGCCGCAGGACCTGGAGAGTTTGGACAATCGTCATCTTTATCTGCAATGCCGTCTCCATCTGTATCTGGGCAACCTCTCAATTCAATCACACCAGCTAAGTCTGGACACTCATCATCTTTATCTGCAACGCCATCTCCATCTCTGTCTGGACAGCCATTCAAAGCTGCTAAGCCATATAAAGTTGGGCACTCATCATCTTTATCTGCAATACCATCTCCATCTGTATCTGGACAACCCTGTAAAGAGGCCGGACCTGCAATAGTAGGACACGCATCAATATTGTCTGGAACACCGTCACCATCTGTATCAGGGCAACCTTGAAATTTACGTAAGCCTGGAATATCAGGACAAATATCACATTTGTTTACAGTCCCGTCCTTATCACTATCTTTATCTCCGAATCTATATGAACCAGTAAGTAATCCTATGAAATAACCATCATTACGTTGGTCATTTGCTGCCATACTGATACCATCTAGGTAATCTGAAAAAGAATATCTGTAACCACCTTCTGCACCCACAGCAAAACGTTCTGCCACATTCCATTTAACACCTAAACCAAAAGGAATAACCGCAGCAAACTTCTTTAAGCTAGCAGCATCCGCAGCGATATCACGAGGCAAAGGAGGAAAAGTAGTTCCTGACTGAACAGTAACCGTTGGTTTTGTATAAGTCATACCAATTCCACCGAATAGGTAAGGAGCAAGTGTTTTTCTTGTGATTCCTTCACAAGTAATACTTCTCTCTTTAAAAGGATATATTTCACCTAATATGGATGCCTCTACTAAAGGAGTTTTAAATTTTAACCCTCTGTAATCCCAATATCCATCAGGTTGAGAAAAATCATTTCCTGCAAGACCCCCTACAAGAATTTGAGGACGTACTGCGAAGTAATCACTCAAATGTCTTCTTGCGAAAAGTCCTGAGACAATTCTATTTCCTGCTGCATAGGGCATGCTACAGTGTACATCGCCGAAGTATTGCGTTATACCTAAGGGAACTCCAATTTCCCAAGGATACGGCTTACAAACTTTACAAGTATCTTGTGCTTTTAAAGAATAGCTTGCTAAAGTTAAAACAGCGATAAAAGCTAATATACCTTTTTTCATGTGTTCTTTTTAATAGTATAAATTTCTAATAACGGATTACAAATGCCAAAATTAAACTTATAAAAGTTAAAGTTAAGGCGAAAAAACTAATTTCAACGAAATTAATTTTAAAACAAAAAAATTTTATGGGGATAGATATACTAAGAGTGTCTGCCCACCAAGTTTCACAAAAAAAAATGAAAAAATCAAATCTAATGGTTTTTAATCTATAATAATAAAGATAAAATCAAACTAAGTGACAGCTATTGACCTTTATTAGGACTTAGAATAGGTTTTTACTCAATAAAAAACTTAATTCGGGTATAATTTCTATGAAGAAAAACATTTTAACATCCCTGGTTGCTTTTTGCGTTCTTTTCTCATCCTTCTCTAATTTGGATAAGAAAAGAGCATCTATATTTACGGATATAGCACAAGATGTATCCAAAAACAGTAAGGCCTACGAAAAACTTCAGGAAGCCATCAAAATCAGTACACATCGTTTAACGGGTTCTGAAAACGGAAAAAAGGCAGAAGAATTTGCACTAAAGACTTTCAAAGATTTTGGATACCAAAATGCCCAATATGCTCCTTTTGAAGTAGAATCTTGGTCCAGAAATAAAGTATCGCTATCTATAGTACCCTCTAACAGCGACAACTTTAAAGAGGTCAAAGTGGTGGCTTTAGCTCACTCTCCTATTTCTGCCAATGTTTCAGCTGCTATCATTGACTGCAACGACGGTTTAGAATCTGATTTTGAAAAGCTAAAAGATGAGCTATCTGGAAAAGTGGCTCTTTTTAACATCAATATTCAGTCTGAAGAAAACAAGGGAAAGAAAAATCTGCATCGCTCCGAAAAAACCGCATTGGCTATTAAATATGGAGCTGCAGCAGTTATGATTGCCAATTCTGTCCCTGGTGAAGTTCTCTTAACCGGCACGGCTTCGGTAACGGGCTCTTTAATTGCCATCCCAGCCATCTGTATTTCTTTTGAAAGTGGTAAGGCGATAAGAGCATGGCAAAGCGATGAAAATGATTTATTGGCTCAAATAGAAATGCTGAATTTCAACAAACCCGTTAGGGCAAGAAATGTCATTGCGGAGCATAAGGGTCAAAGCAAATATGAAAATCAAAAAATTGTTATTGGTGCACATTTAGATTCTTGGGACTTAGCTCAAGGAGCTATTGATAATGGTATAGGTGCATACTCTGTCATAGATATTGCAAGAGTTTTTAAAACGTTAAATCTTAAAACTAAAAGACCTATAGAATTTGTACTCTTTATGGGTGAGGAACAAGGCTTATTAGGGTCTAAAAGTTATATTGACAAAGCTAAAGCAGACGGTAGCGTAAAAGACATCGCGTTGATGATGAACCTAGACATGCTGAACAATCCTCACGGATTCAATGCTTTTGGAGACGATAAACTTCATAAGTATTTCCAGGAAATCGGCTCTGAGATTAAAGCCATTGATAAAAATTATGAAAATAAAAATGCTAGCTCTGCAGGATTGCATAGCGACCATCAAACCTTTATGCTAAATGGTATTCCTGTTTGCTCTCCAATGGGAAAATTATCAAAAAGTGCTCTTAACTGTTACCATGCCGACTGCGACAACTTTAGCTTAGTGGATAAAAAGCATTTAGAAAATAATGTAAAATACACCGCCATGATGCTTTATGCTCTGGCAAATTCTGATACACTTCCTAAAAGAAAATCGAGTGAAGAAACTCGCGATTATCTTGTAAGTCAAAACCTTAAGAATGAATTGATCTTAGGTAAAGAGTGGCTTTGGGAAAAATAAAATAAACCACATATGCTGGCAACAACTTTCGGTGCGGCCGTTTATGGCGTAAGTGCCACTTTAATCACGGTAGAAATTAGTATTATAAAAGGTGCAGGTACCAGCGTGGTAGGTCTGCCAGATAATGCCGTAAAAGAAAGCCTTCAAAGAATAGATGCTGCACTAAAAAACGAAGGTTACACGCAAGACAGAAAAAAGACAGTCATCAATTTAGCCCCTGCGGATATCCGAAAAGAGGGTTCTTCCTATGATTTACCCATAGCACTATGCCTAATCAATATTTCTTGTGGTGTTACTTACGCCAAAGAAATATCTGACTATGTCATACTCGGAGAACTTTCACTGGATGGCACATTGAGACCTATAAGAGGGGTGCTTCCTATTGCTATTGAAGCTAGAGCTCAAGGCAAAAAAGGTTTTATATTGCCCAAAGAAAACGCGGAAGAGGCGTCTATTGTCAACAAATTAGATGTTATCGGTGTAGAGACGCTGGACGAAGCCGTTCGTTATTTAAAAGGCGAGTTAGAAATACAGCCTTTGGTAACAGACACTAGAGATATTTTCTACCATACGGTCAATGATTACGAGGCCGACTTTTCTCATGTTCAAGGACAAGAAAACATCAAAAGGGCTTTGGAGATCGCCGCCGCAGGTGGGCACAACGCTATCATGATTGGTCCTCCTGGAGCGGGGAAAACGATGTTGGCCAAAAGGTTACCATCAATCTTGCCTCCGCTTACATTACCAGAGGCTTTAGAAACTACCAAGATTCATTCGGTGGCTGGAAAACTTGGCGGAAAAGCGACACTTATTTCAAAACGACCTTTCCGAAATCCGCATCATACTATTTCTGATGCTGCATTGGTAGGCGGTGGAAGTTTCCCGCAACCAGGAGAAATTTCTTTGGCTCATAACGGGGTATTATTTCTGGATGAATTACCAGAGTTTAAAAGAACAGTTCTGGAAGTGATGCGTCAGCCGCTAGAAGAAAGGAAGGTAAGTATTTCTAGAACCAGACTGTCTGTAGAGTTCCCTTCTAGCTTTATGCTGATTGCCAGTATGAACCCTTGTCCATGCGGATATTATAATCACCCAGACAAAGACTGTACCTGCCCTCCTGGAGCGGTAGAAAAATACTTGAATAGGGTTTCGGGGCCATTACTAGACAGAATTGACCTACATGTGGAAGTGACACCTGTAAGTTTTGACCAAATATCTTCAACCAGAAAAAATGAAACCTCGGCCGAAATAAGAGAACGTGTAGTAAAAGCCAGGGAAATACAGATTGAAAGATTTAAGGATTATCCAGACATACATTCAAATGCCATGATGCCAGCAGAAATGGTGAAAGAGCTCTGTCAAATAGATGAAGCTGGAAAAACGCTTCTAAAAAGAGCCATGGAAAGACTAGGCTTAAGTGCGAGAGCCTACGACAGAATACTAAAAGTAAGCCGAACCATTGCCGATTTGGCAGGTTCTGAAAACATCAGAAACGAGCAACTAGCCGAAGCTATTCAATACAGAAGTTTGGATAGGGAGAATTGGGCTGGGTGATTTTTAAGTCGAAAGTGGTATTCGGCAGTCATGCAAAATCGCGAGACAACCAACTTTACTGAGATTTGATTTGCCCTGATGAATATAATTGAAGTCCGACCTGAAAAACTTTAGAGTAATCCATCTTGAAGTTTCTGATAGCATGCATTTATTTGGATGGTCTCCTGACGGAGATTCTGCTGAAGTAAGGGCTACTCATGTGAATAGTTCTTGCTTCCAAAATTTCTAATTAAGCTAAGGCTTAGTGTTGTAGTTCTAATATTCAAGTGATCAAACTCCAAAGTCTTTTTATTAATAAGGTCGAATGAATAATTGAAATCTAACCCTAAAGTTAGCCGTTTTTTGATTCCCACTTTTCTCCCAAAAGTCAGCTTCACTGCAGACCTATTCATTGGATAACCGAATAGATAATTTGCATCCTGACTAGCTTTAACATCACCATTGGGATAATAAATTAGAAGTTTGTTAATTATATTGAAATCAAGCATTTGTAAATAGGAACCAGACACGTAATAATTTCTTAAATGCCTTATATAATCTACTTTAGTATATATATCAAAACCATAATTAGCTATGAAGAATTTAGTATCATTAATTAAAGGGTCATAAACATCTCTTCTCCTAAATGAATAATTCCTCCTAAAATAACCCAGACCCATACCAATCCACATTTCTCTATAAACTCTTCTGCTTACGTCCAGGCCAAAGCTTTTACCCTTTATAGAGTTATTGTTGTCTTCTCTTAGCCAATATGGTTTGGGGATGTTGACATCAGAAGAGGAGATACCAGAAAAAAAACTTAGCTGCGTAGTACTGTAGTTTTTCTGACCAGCCGAAAAATACGGCTTTCCTAATGTAAATAGCAGAATGACACTAATGATTCGCATCCCAAAAAAGGTTAGGTGAACAAGGTGATGGCTTCAAGTTAAGATGTTGATATTCAGGTCTTAGTTTTGTACAAAACATAATATTGGAGTTTCCTATATATACCATTTGAATGCTATTTTGATTCCTTCCAAAATAGCCTGGCGTTTCAAAACCTAAAGTATCTAAAACTGAATTGTTTATCCAGATATTATCATCTAAAAGCACACGCGTATATAATTTAACCCCTCCTTGAGAGCTAAGAATATATTCCGTATTGTACTCGAAATGTAAGCTGTCGCCGGCGGGTATCGACGTATTAATTTCAATTCTATCGATGGCCGACCTCGGGCCTTCAGGTATCAAATCCAACACAATTTGATTAATCGTGTATTTCGAATAATTGTAATACGTAATCTTAGCAATTTCTGAAAAATTTCTTTTCTCGCAAGAAAGGATCAAAAAGCCTAGTATTAGTAATATAGAAGTCAAAAGCCCGGTTTTAATAATTTTATACATTGAAGGGAAACGAAAAGAGGCCTATAAAACCAACCAATAACAAAAGATATTTTTTCATTTTTATAAATTTTAAAAGTTTGTGCTTCACCATTATATGAGGGCGTTCTGCGGATTTCCCCTTTTCAGTGTGGACTGAAAAAGGGGTCAAGAGCAAAATCTGGGGGATGAGTTCTTTAAGCATAAATTTGACATAGTCTAAATAGGAAGAATTCAATACTCCTGACACCTCTAAACCTAGATCTAAAAGCTTTGATTTTCGCATTGAAAGATTCTGCTGAAGCATTGGTACTTCTATTATCAAAATAATTAAGAATAGTTCTGTAATGATGCTCAAATGTTCGGGCAATTGAATTAAAGGATTTAAAGCCTGCTTGTCTTACTTCTTCATGCCATTTGGCTAGTCGAGCTAAACCATAAGTTTGGTCAGTGGTTTTGTCATAAATCTCGGCTAGTTTAATACCCAGTCCGAAGGCTTTTTCAATATCTGGATAGCGTTCAAATAATAGAGCAGCTCTTTCGGCTTGCGACTTAGACCAGTTTGCTGGTCGTTTATAAAGTACATATCTACCTCTAGCTAAAAGCTGCTTGAGTGTATCGCCATTACTTAGTATCTCAGGTTTATAAGGAGTTCCCTTTACTTTTGCAAGTTCGATGGCATCACTTTCTTGGTCTATAGCCTCCCAACGATGTTTAATTCTCATTTCTTGCACCGCATCCCAGGCTAATTTTTGTACGTGAAACCTATCGGTAACTCGTTTTGCACAAGGAAATGATTTCTTGATTGCCAACTCCATATTAGGAGCCATGTCAAGGGTTACTTCTTTGACTTTCTTACGTTTAGGCTCTGGTATTTTACGTAAGGCTTTTATGATATCAGCCGCCTTAGTGCCTGCTATGATGGCAACAATGCTCCCTTTTTTTCCTTTCGCTTCTTTATTGGTCAGAATAGTATAGAGTTCTCCATCCGAAAGGCTAGTTTCATCTATTGACAGATATTCTCCCATATTTTGTGGGTAGATTAGCCATTCTTTGGCTCTTGGCTTTTGCTTCCAGTTTTTGAAGTCGCTTAAATGATTCTTATACTGCCGCTGTAGTTTCTTCCCATTGAATCCGAAGAACTTGCCAACCGTTTCGACATCAATGGCCTGTGTATCTATTGAATTCTTTTAAAAAAGCAGCAAACTCTGTTGTCATTCGAGTTCCCTGAGCTACTATTTCCCAATTCCTTGTTACGTTCTTTCCTGTTTCCAAATCCTTCCATTTACGACGTTTGACATGAAGGAACACTTTGTAATTACGAATCGGAAAGTCTTGGATGGTTATTTCATCATAGAAGCCTTTTGAATGAAGTTTTAGTTCTGATAATTCCTGTGGAATATCCAACTTCTCTTCTAAGTAAATTCGCAGAATTTCAGTCTTTTTATCCTTATCGACCTTTATCAGATTGAAATTATCGACTAACAATTCGGGCAACAATAGCTTTACTAGTTCTTCCAATTTTATAGATGTTAAATTTCTCCAAAATTCAGAATTTAACAGCTATCCCCCAACTTTTGTTCTTGGTCCTGAAAAAGCTTTGCTCCGTTTACATATGATTAGTCCTTGAGCTCTTTATGTGGTAATAATCATTGCCGGATTTTGTTTGTCTTTTGTTAATCAATTCATCAGACCTAAAACGAATTTAAGGGGGGTGGGAAAGAAAAACAAGAAATAATTGTTTAACGGTAAGGTTTCTTAAGTGGCAGATTATGTGAAAGTTATGATATATATTGGATATGAATACTTCTTTTTGGTATATATATTGATGAATAAGAGGCACATAAATACTGAACTTCGAGCAATTAGCCGAGGCTATTCAGTATAGAAGTTTGGATAGGGAGAACTGGGCGGGTTGATGATCTGAATTTAATAATTTGGCATGATCAATTTCGAAAAGATGATCATGCCAAGAACTACTCACCTACCTATTTTGACAGTAGCGTTTAGCATTACTCTAAATTTCCTGTTCAGATTATCAATAGGTAAATCTTCACTTACAATTGTAGCAAAAGGTTTTAAATCTATCGAAGCCTTAATTCCTATTCTTTTATTATATACATCATTTACTAGAAGCCCTCCATTAATCAGAAATGTTCGAAAGTTTCTAAACTCCATTAAATCGTCATTTCCATACGGTGGAATCTGAACAACATAACCAATAAAAGGTAAAAAATTAATTCGACGAGGAAAATGTAGGTTATATGAAACACCATTTTCAAATGACATGATAAGAGATTTTGTCCTATATAAACCTGCTCTTCTAAAATATTGAGATCCTCTTATGCCACCATAAACTTTGAAGGACTTATTTTCACGAAGAAAATAATGTGTAATAGCAATATTTAAATAAGGATCGGTATAACCATATCTCTTTGTCTTAACTCCTTCAAATTCCCAATCATCGAAAACTGAATAGACTCCAAGTTCAACAATATTTTGAGCCTTAAGATTAGATGAACAAAATATGATAATGGCTAAAACATTTAAAAAATTACGCATTCTACCAAGGTGAAGAGTGATTTAAAGATAAAACCCTAACTAGCCCATCCTCACAAATAAATGTTACTTCTGCATTTATATTTTGAAAGCAAGGGTGATCATAAGACCAGTCTTTAATATCAGTTGTTGTATTTGAACAACTTGTACAATACCCACCATAGGTTCTATAAGTCCAGTATTGTCCACAAATCTGATTACCGTATGGGGGTAAATAAACGCCAGATTCAGCATTTCCATTCATTAAAATCTGAGTGCATTGAGAATTGAAAAACGTCCCAAGAAACTTCTTTTGATGTTTTGTTTTGATTTTTGCCTGATAAAAGTGATTGCTGTTGAACCCTACAGACTCAGAATGTAATATATATCTGTAATCCTTCCCTCCATATGAATAAGTACCACTCACGGCAAACTCCTGACCTGTTGCAGAAACTTTTAACCCAGGATTACTTATTCCTACTCGATTCAAACTTTTCTTGTATTCACTCCCATTTTCAAGATTCAAAATATTCACATAGTCGTAAAAAAAAGTGTATAATTCCTTGCCAATAATTAGTTGCCTTTGTTTATTTAGAATCAATTGTATCTCATATTCAGGAACAGTATATTCAATCGTTGGTTCCCCAATATATGTTATTAATTCATAATTATCATCATTTTGGTAACCTTTGGTACTAATAAGATTCTCATAGAATGAATCGTCAAGGTTAGAATAATAATCCGCAAGGCTTTCAAATTTTTTACTTTTAATTCCGCTTTTAAACTCATTTTGTACCTCGAAAGAAATTAATTTCTGTTTAAGTGAAAGATATTCCAGCGAATCTTTAAATTCCATTATTTGGTTTGAAATTGCAAACCTACTCTCCCTGAAATTCTCTTCTTTTGTTTCTTTTGATACTTCTGAAGGTAAAACGCTTTTTTCCAATTCTTGTTTTGAGCAGGAATAAAGACTACTAAATATGATTAAGAAAAGATAAAATGAACGATTTTTCATTGTTTTAAATTTTAAAAGTTTGTGCTTCACCATTATATGAGGGCGTTCTGCGGGTTTCCCCTTTTCAGTGTGGACTGAAAACCTTTTCTCCGTTTACATTTGATTAGTCCTTGAGCTCTTTATGTGGTAATAATCATTGCCGGATTTTGTTAGTCTTTTGTTGATCAATTCATCAGACCTAAAACGAATTTAAGGGGGGGGGAGAGAGAAAAGCAAGAAAAGTTATTTTACGGCCGCTTTATTTAAGCCTCTTTTTATAAGACTGTTATGTGCAGTCGTTTGAATGAATAACTCTTTTGAATATATAAATAAATGGATTATAGATATATAAATTCTGCAGGTTCAAGCCGAAGCTATTCAATATAGAAGTTTGGATAGGGAGAATTGGGCGGGCTAGTAATTCTATTTAATCAACTCCAAAGCCTCCTTCACCGTATTCACAGGATATTGACAAACCTTGTTTTGACAAACATAAATAGTGGTTTTCTCTTTGACCAATTTGCCTTTTAATAGTGCTAGGTTTCCTTCTTCTGTGCCACCAGAAATAAAGACGTTGGGCAAATAATGGGCATCCATTTCCTTTCTCAAATTATCACTGTCTTTCCCTACAATAGCTACTTCGTAAGGTTCTTTGCTAAAGTAAGTTCTTAGAATGTTCCAGTTTGCATAGTATGGACCATTCTTAAGAGCATCGGTATCTATGTTGCCCAGCATATTTTTGGCTCTTTGGATGTAGGTCTCGTCGTAAAGGTATTGACCTAGAATGTACAAGTTTTTGGCCATTTCAGAGTTGGAGGAAGGAATTACATTATCTGCAATTTCCATTTTTCTCGCTACCAAGGCAGCATCTAAATCAGACGTGTAAAAGTACATGCCCGTTTCTTCATCCGAAAAATGTTCATTGGCGTAAAGCATTAAATCAGCAGCCTCTTGAAGCCATTTTTCATCAAAAGTGACTTGGTATAGACTTACAAAGGCGGAAATAGAAAAAGCATAATCATCTAAAAAGGCATTGATGCTTGATTTCCCATTTTTAAAGTTCCTGTTCAGCCCACCATCCTTTCTTTTCATGGAGGTCAGAAGAAAGTCAGCATTCTTTAATGCTTTCTGGAGATAAGCATCGGTATCCGTAATTCGGTAGGCGTCCACATATCCTTTTAGCATTAGGGCATTCCAAGAAGTTAAGATTTTATCATCAAGCCCTGGCCTAATTCTTTTTGACCTTGCCGCCAATAAATAGACTTTCGCCTTGCTCACTTTCTTGTTTAAAGCGTCCATTGATATTTGAAACGTGGCTGCTAACTTTTCAGGATGCTCTGTTTTGAGTAAAATATTATTGCCGTGTTCCCAATTTCCTTTTTCAGTTACCTCAAAATATTCCGCCAATAGCTTGGCGTCGTCACCTAAAACTTTATCGAATTCGGTTTTAGTCCAAACATAAAACTTACCTTCTTCTCCTTCACTATCGGCATCCAAAGAAGAATAGAACCCACCAGACTCATGCGTTAATTCTCTTTCAATAAAATCCAGCGTTTCTATCACTACTTCTTTGTATAGCGGATTTTTGGACTGTTGATATGCGTAGGCATATAGACTGACAAGCTGCGAATTGTCATAAAGCATTTTTTCGAAATGAGGTACTTTCCACTCCGAATCTGTGCTATATCGGGCAAAACCGCCACCTATTTGGTCATAAATGCCACCATGAGCCATTTTAAACAATGTTAAATCTACAGCTTTCAATGCATCAGGAGCATTGCTCAAATAATCATATTGAAGTAAATATTGATAGCCAATAGGTAGCGGGAATTTAGGAGCACGGTTGCCGCCCCCTTCTTTATAGTCTATGCTGCCTTTCCATGTTTTGAAAATAGTATCTAAGTCTTTTATATTGAAGACGTCAGGTTTTTGTGATGAAATCTCAAATTCAGTTCTTTGAATACCTTCGGTCAATGCATTAGCTTGTTCTTCTGTTTTTTCAGGGTTTTCTTTTGAGAAATTCAAGACTCCTGACAGCATTTCAAGCCATTGTTCTTTCGGGAAATAAGTACCTCCATAAATCGGTCTTCCGTCTGGTAAAGCAATACAATTCAAGGGCCAGCCACCTCTGCCAGTTATTAACTGCACAGCGTTCATATAGACTTGATCAATATCTGGCCGCTCTTCTCTATCCACTTTAATGGCCACAAAATTGTCATTCATGAACTTCGCGACAGTAGAGTCCTCAAAACTCTCATGCTCCATTACATGACACCAGTGGCAGGCCGCATAGCCAATACTGACTAAAATAAGCTTGTTTTCTTTCTTTGCTTTGTCCAGAGCTTCTTCTCCCCAAGGGTACCAATTCACAGGATTATGGGCATGCTGTAATAGGTAGGGACTGCTTTCGTTTATGAGGGCGTTGGTATGCATATTCGGGGAATTGGATTCTTGTGATTTGGCACAGGAAAATAGACTTAATAAACAAATGGTAACTAGTACTCTCTTCATTAAATTGGGTTTAAAAGACCTACGTCAATATACAAAAAATGCACTCCCATTTTCATGAAAGTGCATCCTAATCTATCGTGTTGAAATCTTAATACTTACGCTTCCCCTCATCCAAAAACGCCACAAACTCCTTTTCTGTAGAATAACCCAATGGCTCCATTAATGTCTTTCCTTCGGAGTCTACTATGACATAATATGGTTGAGCATTATTATTGAACATCGTAATTTCTAAATCCATGTTTTTGCCACCCACGGTGGTTTTTAGCTCATTATCATACGTAGAAACATAATGTTTCTCTTTAGGCAGTTCCGCCTTATCATCCACATATAAAGACGCTATCACAAAATCATTTTGAAGACGTGTTAAAACCTCTTCTTTCGGCCAAACAAACTCTTCCATTTTTCGGCAATTAGCACAAGCATAACCCGTGAAGTCAATTAAGACAGGTTTGCCCACTTCAGCAGAATAGGCTAAGGCATCTTCATAGTCTTTAAAACCCTGCAAGCCATGAGGCAGCTGTTTCATTTTAGGATGCTCCAGTTTGGTAGCAATATTACTTACAGGCATAGGAGGCAGTATTCCCGATAATAAACTCAATGGCTTATTACTCAGTCCAGGAACCATATACAGCGTAAACGCAAAAAACAAAGCCGCAAAACCCCACCTAGAGAAAGACCTTTTTTCTACTTTAGCATCTTTCGGAAGTCTTAAAAAACCTAGGATATAAAGTGTAATCATAGCAGAAATCAATATCCAGAACATCAAGAAGTAGTTTCTGTGGATTAATTCCCAGTGACGAGTCAAGTCGATATTGCTTAAGAATTTAAGAGCTAAGGCAAATTCTGCCAAACCGAAAACGGCTTTCAATTCGTTTAACCAGCCACCAGATTTTGGCAATTTCTTTAATACTTCTGGAAAAAATGCTAAACCGCCAAACACCAAGGCAAACGGCAAACCAAAGGCCATCATGCCTAATAAAGGTCTCAAGACGTCACCTTCTGCAGAAAGTATCAATAATGTTCCGACCAAAGGCACGGTACAGGAGAATGACACCAACACCAAAGTAAGAGCCATAAAGAAAATGCCAATGAAACCACCCTTATCAGACATAGCATCTATTTTATTGACAGCACCATGTGGCAACACTATTTCAAAAGCCCCCAAAAGAGAAATTCCGAATAGAATAAATATGATAAAGAAGATTAGATTAGGAATCCAGTGCGTGCTCAGAAAATTCAAAAATGTTGGTCCTAATGACATCGTCACCAAACCCATCAATGAAAATATAAGAAGGATACAAAAGCCGTAAAAGACGGCCTTTATTTTTCCGTTTTTTTGCTTTGTGAAATAACTCACCGTAATAGGCATAATAGGAAAAATACAGGGCATAAAAATACTCGCGAATCCTACACCAAAGGCTCCTAAAAGAAAAGTGAAAATAGACGCATCGCCTTCCTTATTTGCTTCTGAGGCAGGTTTGTCGGTGTTTACCAGCTCCGTACCTTGTTCTAAAATCACTTCATTCTCCTTAGCGTCTTCCGTATCTAGCCTTGCCATTACTTCGTCGGTCGCTTCTTTTTCTTCGTCAACCGAGGTCGATATTGCTACCGTTTCCCGCTCGTCGGGCACCGGCACTACAGCAGATGCTGCCGCCGCTTTAACATTAAAAACGAATTTTTCTTTACCGTTTACACACCTGCCATCCACATCCGTGCAGGTTTGAAAAGAGATGGTTCCCGTTATTTTAGCATTAGGCTTAAGAATTTTTACCTTCTGAATAAACTGACCCTTCTCCTTAAAATAAGTGATGTCACCCTCCCAAATATCGTCGTATTTCTTTTTAGGATGAATAGGCGTAAGCCCACCCACTAGCTCATAAGAGTCGTTTGGCTCCAACTTCACTTCCGTCACTATTGGCCCTAAATCAGGGTCAAAATCAGAGGAGTATAAATACCAGCCCTTGTCTATGGTGGCATTGAATTCTAAGTTTATAGTCTCACCTACTTTTACATCTGCACTTTTAGTCTTAAAGGTCCAGGTAGTAGGTTTTAATAGCTGCCCAAAGGACATGAAGGAAAACAGAAAAAGGAAAACAAATGGCGAAATCGCTCTTTTATTCATTGACATACGGCGTCTTAATGGTCTTGTCTATAACTCCAATAGTGTAACAATAATTACACCTATAAAACAAAAGTATCAATTTGCTTGCCAATGCTGCTTATCCAATCGTCCAAAATCATAAAAAGATGACATCATTATTATACCAATAGTCCACTATCACAATATTCGCATTTGGGGCTTACCTTTCAGGTCGGGCTTTCGCTACTCGCCCTATCGAGCTCAAACACGCCGCTCTATCCCTAAGCCGGCTTACGCTGGATACCATTGCTAAGTTTTTTATCATTTTTTGCTTCTTGCCTAATATTTTAGCAGATTTGTGCTAAATATTATTGCAATAAATTATTATGAAAAAAATCTGTAAGAACATCGCCCATCTCCGTCACCTGAAAGGTTTCTCTCAAGAAAACATGGCAGAGCAGTTAGGTATCACTCGTTCTAGATTGAGTTCATGGGAAGAGCACAGAGCGGCTCCGCCCATCGATATGCTCATTCAGTTATCAGATTATTTCAATATCTCTGTAGACTCTTTGGTAAAAATAGACCTTACTAAAGTTAAAGATTTAAGAGATTTACTCAAAATAGGCGGTAATAGAATTCTGTTTCCCGTCATGGTAGATCAAGACCAGAATGACCTCATAGAATTAGTTCCTCTAAAGGCCTCGGCAGGTTATTTGGATGGCTATGCCGACGAAGAATTTATAGAAAGCTTACCAAGAATAAGTCTTCCTTATGCCACCAGTGGAAAATACAGGGCCTTTCCTATAAAAGGAGATTCTATGCCACCCCTAGAAAGTGGAGCCTATGTGATAGGTAAATATGTAGAAAACCTAGACAATATAAAAGATGGCGACACCTATGTGGTGCTTACCCAAAACGACGGTCTGGTCTATAAAAGACTTTATAACACCACCAAAACAGACGGCACCATCCAGTTTCATTCAGACAACAAGTCGTATCTACCCTACCATATCAAACCCGAAGATATTTTTGAAGTCTGGCATTTTGTGTGTAGCCTAAATCCTACAGACAGACCCATCTCCGATTTGCTTTATAATGCCATTCAAGATATTCAAAACAGCTTGGTTGGATTTAAATTAGATGGCCGTAAGATGATTGCTTAATCTTTCGCAGAACAAGGGTGTTCTGCTTTCAGAAGGATTATGTAAATCCGATGTCAATGGAAATATCCAAATCAAAAGATGTGTCCCGTTAGGGACATGACATCGGTAGCATAAGATTGTGTAGGTATCAAGAAAGTCCCATTAGGGACGCTATATTGGTAGAATAAGTTTATGGAGGTATCAAAGAAAGTCTCCTAGGAACGATATGTAGGTAGCTCGGAAGAATAACCCTACCGAGTCAAAAGAAAGTCGCGTTAGGGACGTGACATCGGTAGCTCGGAAGAATGTGTGTGGAGTAAAAAGGGAGTCCCTTTAGGGACGAAATATCGGTAGAAAACATTTCAGAAGCACCAACAAAGCCCCGTCAGGGACGCAACATCGGTAGCCGAGAACGACGCCAAAACCACAAACGTTTACACCAACATTCATAAAATCATGTCCAACACATACACACAAATACATATACAAGCGGTTTTCGCTGTCCAAAACAGAGAAAGCATTGTTTCCAATTCATGGAAAGACGGCTTGTATAAATACATCACAGGAATAATTCAGACCAACGGTCATAAATTATTGGCAATAAATGGAATGCCTGACCATGTTCATGTTTTATTTGGGATGCGGCCTAAACAGTCGCTCTCTGATTTAATGCAAGATGTAAAAGGGCATTCGTCTTTGTGGATTAATAAGAATGAATTGGTTAAAGGGAAGTTCTCTTGGCAAGAAGGTTATGGTGCATTTTCTTATAGTAGGTCACTTGTTCCTGCCGTGATAAGCTATATCCAAAACCAAGAAAAACATCACGAAAAGAAAACGTTCAAGGAAGAATATGAAGAGTTTCTTGATGCATTTGATGTCGATTATGATGAGCGATATGTGTTTAAATCGGTAGATTATTCGTGAAGAATATCAATGTGTTTTGATACGTGTTATCGATGTTACGTCCCTAGCGGGACTTTTTCGTTTTTGTTCTTTCTTTTTCTATCGATGCTGCGTTCCTGACGGGACTTTTTCGTTTTTGTTCTTTCTTTTTCTACCGATGTTGCGTCCCTGACGGGACTTTAGGCTCTGGTATTTTTTTGCTTTTTCTACCAACATTACGTCCCTAAGGGACTTTTTGTTGATGCTCTTTTCTCCAGATTACGTTCCTAATGGGACTCTTCTAATTTCTACATAACCCGATTCTTTTGATGGAATGATTTCATTCATAACTTTGACAGGAAGTAAGTCGCTAAAAAAATGCCATGATTACCATAACACGTACCACATCAGATAACCTTGATTTTATAAATCTGGTAGCCAATCTTGATAAAGAACTTGCTATTATAGATGGAGAAGATCATGCCTTTTATAGCCAGTATAATAAGTTGGATAAGATTCAGCATGCTATAGTAGCTTATAAAGATGAGGCTCCTGTTGGATGCGGAGCCATAAAGCAGTTCGACTCAAACTGCATGGAAGTAAAGCGGATGTATGTAAATCCCAAAGGAAGGAATATGGGAACAGCTACTTCCATACTTAAGGGCTTAGAAATCTGGGCTAAGGAGCTAGGCTATAAAAAATGTTTATTAGAAACTGGCAAAAGACAAAAAGACGCTGTGGCTCTTTATACCAAAAATGGTTACGACGTCATTTCTAATTATGGTCAATATGAAGGCGTAGAGAATAGTGTTTGTTTTGAGAAGGAACTTTGAAATAAATATTCTAACTTAAAAAGCATAACACATCCCTATGACCACCCTAACAAAAACACTGACATACTTACTCGCGGTATTCTTAATCTATGGAGGAATAAATCACTTCCTAAAACCAGATATGTACACTGCATTCATTCCCGATTTCTTACCAGTTGGTATTATAAACTATGGTTCGGGACTTACAGAAATATTTCTAGGAATTGGAATTTTTGTTCCCGCCTTTAAGAAAAACTCTGCTTTCGGTATTTTTCTTTTAATGCTCCTGTTTTTACCATTACATATATGGGATGTTTTTAGAGAAACGCCAGCCATAGGCAGCCATACCGCAGCACTTATTAGGCTACCTTTTCAGCTTCTGTTAATAGCATGGGCTTGGTATGTATATAAGCATAGCAGCTCGGAAAGAAGAAAATAAATCTCAAATACAACAAAAATAAAGGGTTCAATCGTCAACGATTGAACCCTTTAAACTTCAAAAGATATTTTCTTTTTAAAGTATTCCTTTTGCCATATTGAGGATACCACCTAACTGGCTCGGCAAGGCCTTTTCTGCAGCTTTGGCTCCTAAGCCTCCACCATCAAGCTTATTCACATTACTCATAGCTCCACCTATTAAATCCTTCAATCCACCAGAATTCTTACCCAAGATAGAAGAACCACCTTTCATAAGATCCAAGCCAGACTTTATAGCAGACGCCTTCCCTATAAGTCCGTCGCCGCCGCCAAGCATATTACCCAGCCTGTTGGCACCTAACATCAATTTAATAGTATTTATAATTTTAGACAAAGCTCCAGCTTTTACCATTCCTTTAGAAGCCAAAGGGATAAGACTGTTCAATCCGCCTACCTGTTTCAATAATCCATCTTTAAAGTCTCCTCCAGTATCGTTAGCCTCTTTTTCTAGACCTTTACTTAACAAACCCATAGCATCTCCTAGACCTTTATTGTCCCCTTTTTTTTGTAAAGAAAGGACATTATCTAAAAGACCATCAATGGATTGGCATTGTCCCGAAAAACCAAAAAACACAAGCCCAACAACTAAAAATAACTTTTTCATCTTAGTATTTATTCAAATATTAATTACAATAATACTTTATCACCTCATAGGCTTTCACATAGCCCAATTCTCCAGATTTGCTTAAATCAAAACATCCTTTATCTGGATTCCCTAAAGCATGACCTATCAAACCACGCACATAGTAAGCTTCTTTATAAAATTCATTTAAATCTATAGCATTGGTCAAGTCTACCACCGCCTCACGCTGTAAGCCTTCAGAAGATCTTACAAGTCCACGAGCAAAATGAGCAGCTGCCATTCGTGGATTCAAATCAATCGCCTTACTTAAATCTATTAATGCATCTTTATTATGACCACTTTTAAACTCTGCAACACCTCTTAAGTAATAAGCCTCCGCTCTATTATCAGAAAAAGAATTGATCTGAATTTCATCTGAAACGGCATTTCTTAATGCCGCTAATTTCTTTTCAGGCATATTGGCAGAATAATCAAACTTCGATACCAAATCCATGTTATTGGTTTCAATTGCTTTTGTTAAATCTTGGATAGCACTTCTTTGATTATTCAATTTTGAATAACAAAAACCTCTACCATAAAGAGCTTTGATGTTTGATGGGTCTATTCTTAGTGCCGCATCAAAATCTTTAGCACCTCCTACATAGTCTCCAGATTTAGATTTTGCAAAACCTCTATTATAAAAAGCTTCCGAGTCCTGAGGGTTTAACTCCAAGGCCTCATTATAATCAGAAATAGCATTCGCATATTCTCCTACTTGCACATTACTAAATCCCCTTTCTGAAAAAGTTTGAGCTCTTTTGGGATTAATGTCTATCGACTTAGAATAATCAGAAATACTTCCTTTAAAGTCTCCTAGCTTAGACTTACATAAACCTCTAGAATAAAAAGCTTGATAAGTACTGCTTTTATCACTATTCAATTCAATCACTCTGTTAAAATCAGAAATAGCCGTTCGGTATTCATTCAGTTTAGAAAGTGTAAATCCTCTTTGTAAGTAAGCATAGGCATCGTCAGAATTGAGCTCTATACATCTATTAAAATCTTGAACAGCTGACCGTGGCTCACCTTGTTCAGATTTACTTATACCTCTATATAAATAAGCCAACGGCTCTCTAGAATTAAGTGTAACTGCTTTGTCAAAATCTAAAATGGCTCCTCTATGGTCCTTTAGGGCCTGCTTTGCCAAGCCTCTATTATAATAACTCTGAGCATTTTCAGGATTCATAGCAATAGCCCTGCTGAAGTCTGCCAAAGCACCTGTATAATCACCAACTCTCGTTTTGTTCACTCCCTGCTCAAAATAATCAGCGGCAGTTTGTTGACCATAGGTCAAAGAGGTAATTAGAATTAAGGAAAAAAGTAATCGTAGTTTCATTTTTTATTTATTAGAAAAGTATAAGTCAAAATTAAGATTTCATAAAGACAAAACGACATGAAGTCTTAAAAATCAGTTAAAAGAGTACCGAAACCCCAAATAGTAGCACAAAAAACAGGGTTGAAAGTGCTAATTGCTTCAAAAGTGGATCTGGATTGGAAAGTTTATAAGCACGTATAATATTAAACGCAAAAAGTGGAAAGCTCAATAAAAACCACAACGAGATATCTCCTTTTAACAACACAAAAATCAAAATAAGAATAACAGCCACTCCTAATAAGAATGCATGATAAACCAAGCCTTTGTCTCTTCCCAAGCGAGCGGGGATTGTCATTTTACCTGCTTTGATATCGGAATTTATATCTCTAATGTTATTAAGGTTTAAAACGCCCGTTGCCAATAGTCCGCAACTAAGTGCTGGTAGGATGTTATAAATATCAAAGGTCTTTGTGAACAAGAAATTACTTCCCAAAACGCCCACTAAACCAAAAAAAAGTAAAACGGAAATATCTCCCAAACCTGCATAACCGTAAGGTTTCTTTCCAGCGGTATAGGTATAGGCTGCTATAATACACAGCACACCCAAACCCAGAAACCCTACAAAAAGTGAGCTGTCGGCATTTTTAAAAGAAAAGTAAAGCAAAGCAATACCAGAGATAAGAGACAACACTCCAAAAAACAAAATAGCTCTGTACATTCGTTCTGGCGAAATCTCCCCAGTTTGGACAGCTCTCGCTGGTCCAACTCTCTCTAAAGTGTCTGCACCATTTTGAGTATCGCCATAATCGTTGGCAAAGTTTGAAAGCACCTGCAGTAAAATGGTGGTTAAGCAAGCCAAACCAAAAATAAGCCAGTCGAACTCACCAACATAAGCAGCTAAAAAGCTACCCATTAAAATACAAGAAAGTGCTAAAGGGAGCGTTCGCGGCCTAGCCGCTGAAATCCAAGGAGACATATAAAATTTTAATCTAGTAAATTAAATACCCACGGCAGCTTTAAACTCATCGTCCTCAGGTTTAATCTTAGAAGCAAAAAAGTGCGTTACTTCACCTTTTTCATTGATAACGTATTTGCAGAAATTCCAAGTTGGGGCTTTATCATTCCAACCATTTAAATCCTTTTTGCTTAACCATTGAAAAAGTGGGTGTTGATTTTCTCCAATCACATCTACTTTCTCAAACATTTGGAATTTAACACCGTAATTTAATTCGCAAAAAGAAGCTATTTCGTCATTTGAACCAGACTCTTGAGCTCCAAAATTATTGGCAGGGAAGCCTAGAACTATAATGTCTTTACCATGTTCTTCGTGAAATTTCTGCCAGTCGGCATATTGAGGGGTGTATCCGCACTTAGATGCCACATTCATCACCACCACTTTTTTCCCTTTGTATTTCGACAAGTCTATTTCCTGACCCGTCAATGAATTCATCTTGAAGTCGTAGAAAGAACCCAAGACCGTAGCATCTTTTGGTAGAACTGCTACCTCCTTTTTATCCGACAATAAGTTCTTAATTGTGGTAAAATTCATGGCTAATAAGCCTATTACCACTAAGGCCAAAAGTATGAGGACTATTTTCATGAGTCTTGAAGTTTTAGGAATTAAGATGCGAAGTTAGTTAAAAACTTAACGCTGACAGTAAAACCTAAAACTTCAAGGCCTGAATCTATCAATTACATTTCTTTCATCTCTCCTACCAACTTACCAATGGTAGTTTTGGCATCACCGAAAAGCATTAAGCAGTTATCATATCCAAAAAGTTCATTCTGAACTCCAGCATATCCTTTACCCATACTTCTCTTACTCACAATAACCGTTCTAGCCTTATCTGCATCCAAGATTGGCATACCATAAATAGGGCTTTGAGGGTTAACTCTGGCAGCAGGATTGACAACGTCATTGGCTCCAACCACAAATACCAAGTCGGTATTCTGGAAATCGCCATTAATTTCATCCATTTCAATTAGTTTGTCATAAGGAATATTGGCCTCTGCCAAAAGAACGTTCATATGACCTGGCATACGACCAGCAACAGGGTGTATTGCAAAACGGAAGTCAATATTTCTCTTTTCGCACTGTTCTGCTAGCTCTCTAATAACATGCTGAGCCTGAGCCACAGCCATACCATAACCAGGAACTACTATAACCGAAGATGCAGAATCAAATAACATAGCCGCTTCTTCTACTCCCACCTCTTTCACTTGTACTTCTTCTCCATCTCCTGCATCGGTACTCGCCGTTTGACCAAAGCCACCCAATAATACATTGACCAGTGATCTGTTCATGGCTTTGCACATAATTTGCGTCAGAATAATACCTGAGGCTCCCACTAAAGCACCTGAAACAATTAAAACATTATTATGTAACACAAAACCAGTGGCACAAGCTGCCATACCAGAATATGAGTTAAGCAAAGAAATAACTACGGGCATATCCGCACCACCAATAGGAAGAACCGTCAAAATACCTAATAGCAATGATAAAGCTACCAAGGCAAAAACATAAGTCGTATCCACTTGATTTATAACCGCAAAAACAGATGCTACAATAACTAAAATGAGCAAAACCAAGTTTAACAAATGCTGACCCGTAAATGTGATTGGGCTCCCAGAAATTTTCCCATTAAGTTTTAAAAAGGCAATAATCGACCCTGTGAAAGTTAGACCACCTATAAAAATACTCAAGGCCGTGCTGGTACCTGTAATAGCATCAATATCGAGACTTAGCTCCTGAGAATTTAACCAATAATAGGATAAAGCCACAGCCAATGAGCCTAAGCCACCAAATCCGTTAAAGAGTGCCACCATTTCTGGCATCTGAGTCATCTCTATTTTAAAAGCTATAAATAAACCTATAGCCGAACCAATAACTACGCAGATTAAAATTTCTACCAAAGAGACTGCTTCCACCTGAACTACAGTAGCCAATACGGCTATCAGCATTCCTAAAGAAGATAATTGATTCCCAGAGCGGGCTTCTTTCGTTTTACCCATTTTTTTGATACCCACAATAAAGAGTATTGAAGCTATCAGGTAAGCGACTTCTATATATGTATTCATTTCGTTTTTTTCTATTCTTTTGAATTAGCCCCCTTAAAGAATTGCCAAAAGCCAAGCTTCGTGCCCCTTCCAGAGGTCCTTTGTCTTAAATCTCTTTTTAACCTTTCTTCTTTTTGAACATTTTAAGCATTCTATCGGTAACGGTATATCCACCCACCACGTTGATAGTAGCTAAAACTAAGGCCAACATTCCTAGCCATTTACTAGCGGTAGAATAACCCAATTCGTTACAGGCTAAAATAGCCCCAACCATAGTGATTCCTGAGATAGCATTAGAGCCAGACATTAAAGGCGTATGAAGAGTTGGCGGCACTTTGGTGATCAATTCAAATCCCAAATAGCTGGCCAAGACCAAGATGTAAAAAAGAATAATTAGCGATTCTGTTGTCATAATTATATTGTTTATAGACCGACGCTATGGATGTTAGATATCATTTAAAGGAACATCAATCATCTAGCATCAGGCATTCTAAATTCCTAGTATTTGTTTGGTGAAACCATGAACTATCTCTCCTTTATGAGTAATCAAAGAACCCTTTGTAATGTCTTCTTCCATTTCCCATTTGAAACCCTCTTTATCTGCCAAATGCAATAATAAAGTACTGATATTGGTAGCATAAAGCTGGCTGGCATTTACGGGTAATAAAGAAGGTAAATTAGACTCCCCTATTATCGTAACACCATGCTTCACCACTGTTTTATTCATTTCAGCTATTTCACAGTTTCCGCCAGATTCCACGGCCATGTCTACTATTACCGAACCTGCTTTCATAGATTTCACCATGTCTTCGGTCACTAGTACAGGAGCTTTTTTACCTATCACCAAAGCCGTAGTGATTACAATATCTGCTTCTTTGATTCTTTCTTGAACCAATTCCTTTTGTTTCTGTAAAAATTCGGCAGAAACTTCTTTGGCATAACCGCCTTCCACTGTTACGCCTCCTTCTACCGTTAGGAATCTCCCACCTAAAGACTCCACTTGCTCTTTAGTTTCTGGACGTACATCGGTAACCTCCACCACAGCCCCTAACCTTTTGGCAGTAGCTACAGCCTGTAAACCAGCCACACCAGCACCAAAGATCAACACTTTTGAAGGTGTGATAGTACCTGCGGCCGTCATCATCAATGGGAAAATTTTACCAAGAGCATTGGCACCTAAAAGCACGGTTTTATAACCGGCAAGGTTTGCCTGAGAGCTTAATGCATCCATTTTCTGAGCTCTAGAAATACGCGGAACTGCGTCCATAGAAAAAGAGGAAATATTCTTCTTTTTCATTACTTCTAACACCTCTGGAATGGTGTACGCATACATAAATGAAATACATACCGATGCATCAGGAAACAGACTCACCTCTTCTGCGGTGAATGCATTAACCTTCAAAATAACATCTGCTTGGCATGCCTCTTTTGTATTTTTTGCAATACTAGCTCCCGCTTCTATAAAATCTTTGTCAGAAATGGCGGAATTTTCTCCTGCCCCTGTTTCTACGGTTACTTCAAACCCTTTCTTTTTAAGAGATTTTATAACATCTGGAGTAAGGGCTACTCGTCTTTCGTAGTCTTTCGTTTCTTTTAAAACTGCTATTCGCATTTAGGTTTCCTTGCTTAAAGTGATTCTGTTATGACCTCAAAAATAGTTATTATCATGAAAATAAAAATCAAATGTTAAGTCTCATGCAATGAAGACATCAGAATTAAGTCTTATTTTATTAGTTTTGTCATTTTAAAACGTCAACAAATAATCTATGAAATCAAGGTTCTTATTTATACTATCTTTATTCGTAATATATGGATTTCAGGCCATTGCACAGCCAGGTTCAGGAACAAAATGGACTCCAGAAGGAGATGCATATTACCTTGAAAACGATGGAGACATCTTAAAATTTGACCTAAAAACCCAAGAATATAGCCCTATAATTTCTTCAGATAAATTTATACCTAAAGGTCAGTCTGAACCCTTAGAATTGAAAAACTTCAACTTTACTCCTGACCAAAGTCAACTACTTATCTTCACTAACTCTCAAAAAGTATGGAGATATGAAACCAGAGGAGACTACTGGGTATTGAATTTAAAAAACAATGAGCTAAAACAATTGGGCAAGACATTGCCTTCGGCTTCTCTCATGTTTGCTAAATTTTCTCCTGACGGTCAAAAAGCCGCTTATGTGAGTCATAGAAATATTTATGTAGAAGATTTGGCTTCTGGAAAAATAAAGCAATTGACCAAAACCGACGGTAAACCAAAACTTATCAATGGTACTTTTGACTGGGCCTATGAAGAGGAACTTAGCTGCTACGATGGCTTTAGATGGAGCCCAGACAGTGAAAAAATAGCCTATTGGCAGTTGGACGCATCGGGTATTAAATATTTCAATCTGATCAATAATACGGATGACATTTATTCCAAAGTAATTCCGATAGAATATCCTAAAGTAGGCGAAGACCCATCTGCTTGTAGAATAGGCGTGATGGACGTAAAGAAAGGAAAAACTAAATGGATGAATATCCCTGGTGATAATAAGCAACATTACATTCCAAGAATGGAATGGGCCGGAAACTCTAATGAGCTGATGGTTCAGCAGCTTAACAGAAAACAGCAGGTATCTAAAATAATGTATGCCAATGTAAAAACGGGCGAAGCTAAAACCATTTTTGAAGAAACAGACGAAGCTTGGGTAGACGTACGTACCATTTGGCATGATGATAATCCTGCAGGCTGGGAGTGGATAAATGACGGTAGAGAATTTTTATGGGTTTCTGAAAAAGACGGTTGGAACCATCTTTACAAAATCTCTCGTGATGGCAAAGATGTTCGCCTGGTAACAGATGGCAACTATGACATCATAGACCCGCTGATGTATGACGAAAACACAGACTATGTGTACTTTACGGCTTCTCCAGATAATGCTATGCAAAAATACCTCTACAGAGTTTCTGTGAGTAATAAAGGCGAAGCAGAGAGAATTACACCAGCCAACCAAGAAGGAACAAACACCTATTTAATTTCGGCCAATGGAAAATACGCTAGTCACCTTTTCCATAATTACTATACCAATCCTGTAAGGGAATGGGTGTCGCTACCAAATCACAAGGCTTTAGATGAAGCCAATGGCGTAAACAGCAAAATAGACCCAGCTAAAAAAGCTGCGTCTAATATCAGGTTTGTAGAAGTAGAAACGGCAAGTGGTGTTAATATTCAAGGTTGGATGGCTTTGCCAACTAATTTTGACCCAACTAAAAAATACCCAACGGTCTTTTATGTGTACGCGGAGCCTGCAAATCAAACTGCTTTAGATAACTATGCCACTGGAAGGAATCGTCAGTACATTGGAAGTATGGCAGATGATGGCTACATCTATGTATCGGTAGACGGCAGAGGTTCTCCTGCTCCAAAAGGAAGTGCGTGGAGAAAAGCGATTTATAAAAATATTGGAATTATTAATATCAAAGACCAAGCAGAAGCCGCTCAGGAATTGATGAAAAAATATGATTTCATTGACTCGGAACGCATAGCGGTGCATGGCTGGTCTGGTGGTGGAAGTACTACACTTAATTTACTTTTCAAATACCCAGATATTTATCAAACAGGTATTGCGGTAGCGGCCGTAGGAAACCAACTGACTTATGACAATATTTATCAAGAGCGTTATATGGGAGTTCCTCCAGAAGATTTAGCTGGTTTTGTAGAAGGTTCTCCAATAAATCATGTTCAGGGCTTTAAAGGAAACTTACTTTACATTCACGGAAGTGGCGATGACAACGTGCATTATCAGAATGCAGAAATGCTTATCAATGAAATGGTAAAGTATAACAAGCAGTTTCAGTTCTTCGAGTACCCAAACCGTACACATGGCATCAGAGAAGGTGAAGGGACTTCGCTTCATTTAAACACCATGTTTACCAAGTTTTTGAAAGAGAATTGCCCTCCGGGAGCGAAATAGGGACTTAATATTTGAGTTATAAAAAACGCCAATCAGCAGAAATGTTGATTGGCGTTTTTGGTTTATTAAAATACTTCCATTTCAAATGCTTTTGAAATGACTTTAAGCTATCATTTCTATGTATTTTGGATTAGATAGCATACAGTTTTTGAGCTAGGCTCAAAGAAGACGTATAATTCTCCATCTCCCCAAAAATTCATGTTTTCAAAATATTTAGCCAAAGATTCGTTTTCTAGGTTTACATTTTGAATATATTTAGTTTTTGGTCCCTTACTGAATTGAGTTAAAAATTTCATCCTTTTTCCAGAGGTTGGACAGGTTGGTATGTCAGGATATTGTATCCATTTGGGAACTCCTCCGCCACCTAATAAGTTTTTCCAATTTTTTACATTTTGGACGGTACTGAATTTAAAGGCTTCATATTCAATAGTTGAATTTTCATTTAACTCATTCGCGAAAGAGGTTTCAAAAGATTCTATTTCATCCACATTGATAACTTGAGGAGCGTTTGGGATTGAATAATCCATAAATAGGCTTCTAAAGTTTAGATAAATTGGGCAAATCAAGTTTAGCCTAAATGGTAACCAATTGAAATTTGGGTCAGCGTTGTCGAGGAAGCCCAAATATTGAAAAGGTACGACACAATTAGTGTTTGGGAATATCAGTTCCTCTGGAGGTTTCCCTCCTAACTGATTAATTCCCTTGAGACTTTCTTCTAACTGGACGAATTTGTTTTTTTGAAATTCAGGAAATTCTAAACCAATTTCATCGGGCTTTAATTTTTTTTCTTGCCAGTCAAAACCATGTTCTGTGAGTTCAAAAAACTCAAAAGCTTTCGAAAGCTTATTTTCCTTATACACTAATTGCAGGCCAGAATCGAAATGTTCTAAATCCTGAAGACTTAAATTTTGCGTTGCAATGAAATTATTACATTTATCATCTCCGTTGAGGAAAACTTCCCCTCCCGCCAAATAAACGGTCTTTTGGGTTTTCCTTTTGAAAAGGTTTTTAATACTATTTAGGTTCATGCTATTCTACCTTCAGTTAGATTTAAGCTCAAAAAAAACATTTGTGGCTCACTTTTTACGAAAAGTGAGCCACATTTTAGTCAGGATTGAGCTTCAAATTATATGACTTACAACTGCGAATACCCCAAAGGCTTTAAAAAAGTTCTTTTGATATCGGAAACAGAGTTGGCGTATTCTTCTAAGCCAGAGAGAACTTTCCAGTCTGGATGAGCTACAAATTTCGCCCAGTTGGCATCACGCTCTTCCATGTCTTTAAATGCCAACATATAAGTTAATGCTGGCATTTGTGGGCCTGCTAGTTTCTCGCCGAAGAAAACAGAGTGTAAGCCTGTCTTTTCAAAAATCTCTATTTCGCCTTCGTTAAACATTTTTCTTTTTCTTCTGGCGGCGTCTTCTCCGTAGCTCTCGTAAGTTCTTAGTTCAAAAAGCATAGAACCGCTAGCTGGTTTTATCAACTTAGGTATTCCGTCAAAAGCTCTAAAGTGAGACACCTCAACTCTGTCATAAGGAAAAGCTTCTTGTGAGAGTTGGTTATATTCTTTTGAGTCGCTAATAAAAGTTTTGTCTGTTTTTAATTTGGCGTGAATAGTCTCATAAGCACTCATGCTAGCATACGGAATTAAAAGATAATATTTTGCCGGCTGGCTCATACCATACTCTTCAAAAACGCCGATGTTTTTAACACCTTCTCTGTTTAAAGCAGGTATTAAGGATTTCTCCAGATAATTATGCAATCCTGAAGCTGGCCCACCACGTTTCATGGTGTAAACTCGAAGTTCATAAAATTCATTCTGAGCAAAGGCACCCAAAGTGAAGAGGGCAAGGCATAGCGTTATTAATGTTTTTCTCATTTCTGTTTAGGGTAATAGTTATTTAACAATGGCAATTTAGAGCAATAAAATTCTATCACAAAAAAATGACTTTAAGCCTGCCGCTTTAGTAGACCAATTTACTTAAAACCATGTCAATATTATTAGCATTCAATACTAATATTTGTAGCGAAGCTCTTCGTCGACCTACATTTGACATAAAACTTCTTGTGTTTTTAAAACACAAGAAGCCGAGTGAATACATATCCTTAAACACGGGAATAACGTCCTGAATATCAATAATGAGCAGAACCATATTACATATGGACTTAGATACCTTTTTTGTGTCTGTGGAACGCAAAATAGACAGCAGTCTAGATAACAAACCCATACTCATAGGTGGCACAGGAGACCGAGGGGTGGTGTCTGCGGCTAGCTATGAAGTTCGCCCTTATGGGATTCACTCTGGTATGCCCATGAAAATGGCTCGTATGCTTATGCCGGAGGCCATTGTTATCAAAGGAAACGCCGGCGTCTATACCGAACATTCTAAAATAGTGACAGATATACTCAAAGAACGCGTGCCCATTTTAGAAAAAGCCAGTGTAGACGAATTCTATGCAGACCTCAGCGGAATGGATAAGCATTTCGGTTGTTATCAATTCTCCTTAGAACTTCGTGAAAGAATTATGAGAGAGAGTGGCCTGCCCATATCTTTTGGACTTTCTATGAATAAAACCGTTTCTAAAGTAGCCACAGGAGAAGCCAAGCCCAATAATAAACTAAACGTAGTTCTTGGTACTGAAAAAGGATTTTTAGCTCCATTATCTATCAAAAAAATACCTATGGTGGGTGACAAAACTTACCAAACACTCTGCAACCTAGGCATCAAAAAAGTACATACTGTGCAAGAGATGCCTTTAGAAATGATGGAATCTGTATTAGGGAAAAATGGTCATACTATCTGGGAAAAATCAAATGGCATAGATAACAGTCCTGTGGTGGAATATCATGAAAGAAAATCCATTTCTAACGAACGGACTTTTGGCAGAGACACCACAGATATTCATAAGCTCCGCACACTTATTGAAGCCATGGCAGAGCATCTTACTTATCAGCTCAGGCGAGCAGGAAAAATAGCAGCCTGCATAGGCGTAAAAGTTCGTTACTCAGATTTTAACACTTATTCTAAACAAGTAAGAATACCCTACTCTTCTGCAGATCATATCATGATACCCAAAGTATTAGAGCTTTTTGAAAACCTTTACAGCCGCAGACTATTGGTACGTTTGGTAGGCGTAAAGTTTAGCGACATTACTCAAGGGAGCTACCAAATGAGCCTTTTTGAAGACAGTAGGAAAACAGCTAACCTCTATGAAGGCATGGATAAAGTGCGTGACCGTTTTGGTGCCAGAAGCGTAATGAGAGCATCTACTTTTGGAGCCAAAAGCATAGGAAGCATGATGAACCCTTTTAATGGAGAACCGCCCATCGTACTGGCACATCGCACGCAATAAAAAGAGGATGTGCATATCACCAAAATCTCATATTTGGTCAAGAAAATAAAGCAGACCTGAAAAGAGCTTATTACCTTAGCATAATTTTCTCAATCAATAATAAATAACTACCCTAAATGACATACGTAGCAAATCCAGCGAGATATGATAAAATGGAGTATCGCAGGTGCGGTAAAAGCGGCATAAGATTACCCGAGATATCTCTGGGCCTATGGCATAATTTCGGTGGCGTAGATACCTACGAAACCTACCGAGCTATTCTAAGAACGGCATTTGACTCCGGTATCACGCATTTTGACCTAGCCAACAATTACGGTCCACCTCCTGGCTCTGCAGAAGAAAACTTTGGTGCAATACTGAAAAAAGACTTTTTACCCTATAGAGACGAGCTCATCATTTCTTCTAAAGCGGGTTACCACATGTGGCCAGGTCCTTATGGAGAGTGGGGTTCTAGAAAATATCTAATCTCTAGTTGCGACCAGAGCCTTAAAAGAATGGGCTTAGAATATGTAGATATTTTTTACTCTCACCGTCCAGACCCAGACACCCCAATGGAAGAAACCATGGGAGCACTAGACAGTATAGTTCGTTCTGGGAAAGCATTATATGCTGGTCTTAGTAATTATAACCCAGAGCAAACTACAGAAGCTCTAGCTATTTTGAAAGACTTAGGTACGCCATGCCTTATTCACCAACCTAAATACAGCATGTTTGTGCGTGATGCAGAGCAAGGACTTATGGATGTATTGGGAGATAACGGTGTAGGCTGTATCCCGTTTTCGCCTTTGGCTCAAGGGCTTTTAACCAATAAATACCTAAAAGGAATTCCTGAAGGTTCTCGTGCGGCATTAGACCACGGCTTTTTGCAAAAAGACGAACTTAACGAAACGGTTATTGGTAAAATTCAAAAACTAAACGACCTAGCCGAAGGTCGTGGACAATCTCTTGCTCAAATGGCCATAGCTTGGTTATTAAAAGATGAGAGAGTAACCACGGTTCTTATAGGTGCTAGCCGTGTTTCTCAACTAGAAAACTCTTTAGGTGCTTTAGATAATAAAGTTTTCTCAGCTGATGAGTTAACTCAAATTGAAAAAATATTAAAATAAAATACACTTATAATTTAAAACAAAACATATGAAATCAATCTTATCTCTTTTAGTCTTGGCATTCGCTTTTTCATGCACACCAGCAGCGGAAGAAGTAACAGAAACAGTAACGATAGAAAGCCCAGCTATAGAAAACCCTTTTATCCACCACGTTTTTTTCTATCTTAATAATCCAGATAGCATGGAGGATAGAGCCAAATTGGTAGAAGGTTTAAATAAACTAGCTGAAGTAGAAACTATACAGCAGCACTATATCGGCTTCCCTGCAGCTACAGACAGAGAGGTGATAGTAAAAGACTACGCAGTGAGTTGGATGTGTTTCTTTAAGAATATGGAAGAAGAAGAAATGTATCAAGTTGACCCTATCCACTTAAAATTTGTAGAAGACTATAGTCATTTATGGAGCACCGTTAAGATATACGACTCAGTACCTTAAAATCGACAAAAGACGGTGTATCTCTTATGAGAAAAGCCGTCTTTTTTTTACCACACCAAGTGCTAAAAAGAACAGACCCCTACCTAATAAACTACACATCAATCATTTGACTTTATAAGTTTTTTTTGTATCTTAATTATCCTACATTTTTAAGCTCGCATTTTCCCATAAAAATCTGCGAAGTCTAAAGGCTAACCATGACATTAAGATGAAAAAAACACTAGCTCTTCTGCTCGTACTTTGTCTTTCGCTTAAGATAGAAGCTCAAAACTTTGATGACCTCCTTAAGGCATATGAAGGGCAAAATCAAGTTTCCTATTTTCAACCCCTTGCCGATGTTCTTACAGCAGGACTTAATACAGGCCATGTAGATAGAATGCCATTAGACAGTGGTTTTCACTTCACCATTAAGCTTATTGGAAACAGATCTTATTTCATTAATGATAAACTCAGAACGTTTGAACCCATAGACTCGGAAGGGCGTGCACTCGGTTTTCAAGTACCAACTATTGTTGGTCCATCAGAAACCGTGGTCAAAGAAAATGAAAATGGCTCTGCAAATACTTACGTCCCTGGCTCAGGTAGCCGATTTATCCCATTAGTGGCTCCTCAAATCACCATCGGGAATATTGTTGGTTCAAGCCTAAGTTTCAGATTTGCTCAATATAAAGTAAAAGAGAGTGATGACACCTTCAAGTGGCTGGGAGTTGGTTTACAGCATAACTTAGGAAGATACTTCTTGAAAAATCAAAACGATTTTGTAGTCCTAAACTATGCCTTTCAGAAACTAGGCATGAACAATTACTTTGATTTTGTTACCCAAAGGGCCAGTTTGCATGTGGGTAGACAGGCTAAATTTTATCAATACTATGGTTTTGTAGGTTTTCAAAGCGGGAAATTGGACGCAGATTTTGAATATGAAGGTAGCCAAGATTTAACTTCTCAATTTAACATTAGCTTGAAAAACAGAAACAAGCTAGTAGGTGGAATTGGAGCTGGTCTTAAACTCTCTGTTTTACTCCTAAACGCCGAAGTTTCTCTTTTACAGCCAACGGTAGTTTCGGCACATATCGGACTTTCATTTTAATCTAATAACATGAAACTTAAATCAATTGCCTTAATTTTAGTGACATCAATTCTTTTATCTGGTTGTTTAGAACGAGGGAAATTCAAATATGTCACTACCGTAAATCAGTCCTTCCCATTTACCCTTACAAAAGCCGGTGAGTTCAATGAAAGCTCTAGCATTAAAGGTAACGAAATCATTAGGCAAATCTTAGACTTAGACTTAGCGGATGACTTTATCATAAAACGGGTAGACATAAAGAATGTCAACATTGGTGTTAATTTAAACCCTGCCAGTAAAGCAACCTCACTCGATTATAGAATTTATGTAAACAACGGAACCACCATCGGTAGAACAGTTTTCCTATCAAAGTCAGGTGAGGCTCCCGTCACTCAAACCGTAGCTGGGCTTAGTCGTTGGGCGGTTGACAAATGGTTAAACTCTAAAGGTGCTGAAAAGGTAAAAGCCTTTCTTACGGATGTACTTGTAGACAGATCAGACATAGATGGCTACTCCAATGACCGAGTATATACCATGGAGATGAATGGCATAGCTTATGAGGGAGCCTTTATAGCAGATATTAAGTTAAATGTCATCATTGACGTTACTTATGAAACCTGCGAAGAAGTTCCGATAGGCCTTGCTCAGGAAAAATGTATCTTTTAATGTTTATCCCAGCCTCCGTTGCATTAATGCCTGAACCAGTTCAAACAACCTGCTAGGTTTCAATGTTCGCCAGTTTTCAAACTGCAACGTGCCCCCAAAATTCAGATAATAATCCAATCTGTATTTCTGCATTTCGGAAAGAATAAAATCTGGTGCGTTAATAATGCTTACCCAGCCCCCTTCCACTTCTTCAAACCACTCTTCATAATAGTCTTGATCCCCACCATGAAATTGAAAAAGGTTTTCTGCAATCAGAATAAACTTATCAATGCCGTTTTTCAACAGCCTGTCAATCACATTCCTTTTCAGATACATGATATCGTTATGAAGCGTGTCATTCCATTCGCCAAAAAGCTCTAGTACCGCCACATTTCTTGCGTAATCTGTATATAGTAGTTTAATATAAAGCGTTTCAGAGCCTATTTCATCCCACCTTGGGTCTATATAATAACCATAAACATCATTTTCATAATAAATGCTATATTCCCTCCCAAAGAAAGGGGAACGCATATCTTTCTCCGCTTGATAATATTTTTGCCAGTTATGGTATGGTTCTATTTCGTGCATTGGTTAAATAAACGCCTCGGATTTAAAAAAGATTTTATTTCTTACCAGTTTTCGGTAAAATCTTCAAATCGTTTTAATAATTCTTTACTCACTGACCCTGCCAAACCATTGCCAATCTCCTTTCCATCAATCTTTGAAACGGCCAATATCTTTTTATTCGTAGAAGTGGTAAAAACTTCGTCAGCCTCATAAAGCTCAGATACTAAAATATCCGATTCTTCTATTTCAAAATCTGGTTTAACCAGCTCAATGGTAGTTCTGCGAGTAATCCCCTTTAAAATACCCACTTTAGGCGTTTTGATCTTTCCGTTTTTTACCAAAAACACATTGCTCCTACTCATTTCCGTAATTACTTCGTCTGTATGATATAAAACATCCGAAGCTCCCACTTCTTTCAAGTGCTCCTGAAGAGACAGCACTCTTTTATAATCTGTAGATTTCAACTCTGGCATATCCCTAGCGTAGCTATGCGTAATGATTGAAATACCTTTCTCATAAGTTTCCGCAGAGACCTCAGAAATAGCCTCTGATCTGATCAGTAAATTAGGCTTTATCATGGTGGAGCTATCTGGGGCATCTCCTCCAGTTAGCAGAAAACGAAAGGCTATCTCTTTATGCTCCGAAAGCATGGTTAATTCCACTAATATTTCCGCTACTTCTTCTTGTGTAATATTTAAGGGAATCTTTAATATTTTAGCGGAATTACTAAATCGCTGCCAGTACCAATCCCATTGAAAAGGTTTTCTATTATAAGTTCTGAAATAATCAAAAAGACCATACCCTCTTAATAGCCCCAAGTCATTTGCACTTATGCTCACTTTGTCGGAAAGCATTATCTGTCCATTATACCAACTGTAATTTCTTATCATACCCGCCGAACACTTTAAATTTAGTAACCCAATAACTATAAATTAACATGAATTTCAACTGGAATGCTGCATTGTTTAACAGCACGAAAGCTTTTTTCATATAAAAACCAAAATTACTTCAACAATGGCTTTTGCTCCAAACTCAAGAGAAAGCAACCAATCTTAAATGAGGCCTGTCATATTTACAAAAAAATAATAGCACCTGACTTTTTCATTCCTAACTTTACCTTCAGAAATGTCAAAAGTTCAATACAAATACAAACCAGAGCATCTTACACTTTCTGAGCCTGTCAAATACACGGCCTCAGACTTAAAAAGTGAAGAAATGATTATCAATATTGGTCCTCAGCACCCTTCCACTCACGGGGTATTGAGACTAGAGGTAGTCACAGAGGGAGAAGTCATTAAAGATGTGGTACCTCATATGGGGTATCTACATAGATGTTTTGAAAAACACGCCGAATCTGTCCCTTTTAATCAAGCTATTCCATATGTGGACAGGCTAGATTATGTGGCCGCCATGAACTCCGAGCACGCTTGGGCCATGGGCATTGAAAAAATGTTAGGCATTGAAAACGACATTCCTAAAAGAGTAGAATACATTCGTGTTTTAGTAGCTGAATTAAACAGACTGGCGTCCCATTTTATAGCCATAGGCACCTATGGTTTAGATATTGGTGCCGCTACCCCATTTCTTTGGCTCTTTAGAGACCGAGAAACCATCATGCGAATGCTAGAATGGGTTTCAGGAGCTAGAATGCTGTACAATTATATCTGGATTGGAGGTCTTTTTTATGATTTACCTGTGGGCTTTGAAGAAAAGTGTGCGGAGTTTGTTAAATATCTAAAACCCAAACTAGTAGAACTTCGTCAAATCATTATTGATAATCATATTTTCATTAAAAGAACAGCCAACCTAGGCGTACTTCCCCTTCAAATGGCAGTAAACTACGGTTGTACAGGGCCAGTTTTAAGAGGTAGTGGTTTAAAATATGATTTAAGAAGAGTAGATGCTTATTCCGTTTATCCCGAAATTGATTTTGATATTCCAGTAGGAAAAGGAGAGATGGGCAGCATAGGCGACTGCTGGGACAGAAACAATGTAAGGGTATTGGAATGTTCTGAATCTGTCAAGATTATCGAACAGTGTCTAGAAAAACTGACCAAAGAACACAAACGTGAGAGGAGTTTTGACCCGCAAGCTTTGGTACCAAAAAAAATAAGACCAAAAGCCATGGATTTTTATTGCAGAGCTGAAAACCCAAAAGGTGAGCTAGGATTCTTCTTTAAAACAAATGGGAAATCAGATATTCCTGAAAGAGCTAAAGTGAGAGCATGCTCGTTTAACAATCTTTCTATCCTACCAGAATTAGCTAGAGGAACCATGATAGCCGACCTAGTAGCTATAGTGGGATCTATAGATGTAGTTATGGGAGAAGTAGACCGATAATCTATAACTCCCAAACACTTGGATTTTGGTGTCTTCTTAGATGCTTTCTTACTTCCATCCAAAATGCCAAAACCATATAAATGATAATGGGCGAGCCCAAAGTAAAGAAAGAGGCGTAAATAAAATATAATCTTATGCTACTGGCAGAAAAACTAAGTCTTTCACCCATTTTAGCACAGACTCCGAATAGCCTACCTTCCAATATGTATTTCACTTTTTCCATGAAGTGTCTTTGACTTTTATACAGCAAATAACGTACTAAAGTAATCCTTTTGAAATTATTTATGGAAGATTTAGAAACTTAAAATATATAGTTCTCCATATTCTACCAAAAAATCAAAGTATATCTTTCTTTTAATCGTTGACTAAAACGGCACTGGCCTCAATCTCTACGAGATAAGCTTCGTCAATCATTTTACTCACTTCTACCAGACTATTACAGGGTTTAATTTCTCCAAAAAACTCAGAATGAGCCTTAGCTATTTTCTCCCAATTTGAAATGTCATGGACATATATTCTGGTTCTAATGACATCCTCCAAGGAACCACCTAGCTGCTCAATGGCATTTTGAATTCGCATTAAAATAAAACGAGTTTGTAAATACGGATCAGCCTCCCCCACTATTTCACCACTGCTTGTGACTGAAACCGTACCACTTATTTCAATAATGTTGTTTATCCTAACTCCTCTAGAATATCCAATTCTTTCTTCCCATAGCGTACCCGAAACCAAGTTTTTCCTTTTCATAGAAGCAATTCTTTTGAAAAAATAAGATTGTTAACAAGAATAAGAGATTCTAAATTAAATATTTACAATTAAACCCAAGATTAAACCGCCTATAATTATTAAATAAGAGGGTATTTTAGTGCCAATCAGAATAATGAAAGTTAAAAGTATAGTCCATACGGACAGCATAGAATCTGCCATAGGCTCAAACAAAGAGATACCAGCAGCTATGGTTAGACCCGTACTGGATGCATTAATTCCTTCCAAGGAAGCCCTTACAACGCGATACTGTTTAAGCTGATCCCAAAACCTGATAACAAAGAAAATCATTAAAATACCCGGCAAGAAAATGCCCAATGATGCTATGCCCGCTCCTAACATTTGACCGCTCACACCCCATTCTCTCATAGAAAGAGAGCCGACAAAAGTAGCAATGGAAAACGTTGGGCCTGGAACCAATTCGGCTATGGCGATACCAGATAGAAATTCGTCTGCAGACAAATAGTGTTTAAACTCCACAAACTCATTATACAATAATGGTTTCATAATATGACCTCCACCAAAGGCCAAGCTCCCATTTCTATAAAAGTTTTCAAAAAGCCTAATGGGCAAACTTTGGGTAATAGACCCTGCCGCAATAGAAATAACAAAAATACCTGCCCATAAAATAAAATTTCGCCAGTGAATTTTGATAGGGTTTTTATCAAACTTTTCTAGCTGCTCAAATTTGAAAGAAGAAACTACGCCACCTAATAAAATCAATGCTGGCGTGATATAAGGAGACCGATACAAAAACGCCATTCCTGCCCCCAAAACCATCAATACCCAGCTGGTTCTAGAATGGATTACTTTTCTGCCGATAACATAAGCGGCATAAAAAATAAAAGAAACTCCCATCGGCTTTATAAACCGAGTCATCTTTAAAAGTAGGTCTTTGTCTACAAAAGACACCCCTAGTGCCGCCAAAGCCATAATAAGACTCGCTGGAAGAATCCAAATAAACAAGGTAAGTAAAGCCAAAACCGGCCCGCCAAGTTTAAAACCTATAGCCGTTATGGTCTGTGTAGAAGTAGGCCCCGGTAAAATTTGGCATAAAGCCTGAAGCTCCATCAGCTCGGCTTCTGTCAGGTACCTCCGCTTTAAAACAAAGAATTTGATAAACATAGTGAGGTGAACATTAGGCCCACCAAACCCCGTCAATGCTATTAAGAGCACTTCCTTTAAGAAGACCAAATTGCGTAATTGACGAGTCGTTATCAAATTATTAATCTGAATAAGAGCACAATCTAACAAAAAATAAATCGGCGTAAACACCGATTTATTTTTTATAAAGACATTATGACTAAAATCTTATTTCATCTCAACTACTTGAAGGCTAACATCAGACCATGTCTTATTCAAGTGAAGTTCTTTACATGCCTCACTAATACGCTCTAAGGCAGTATTTCCACTAAAATCTCCAAGAATATCTATACTTCCAGATACGATAGTCGCAGTGTCATTTTCCGCAATGGCGAAACTGAAGGTTTTTTCAATGCCATTCATTTTAAGCGTAACCGGAATTTTACCGTCTGCGGCCGCTCCGTAAGAACCCGTAATTAAAGAATCGCTTAAGTTATTAAAGAAAAACTCCACTAATTTAGCATCACGAGGCTCATTACCAGTATTTACTGTTTTAGTATTAATCGTGAAAGAGTTTCCAGAAAGGCTAATTTCATCAAAGGAACCAGGAACACCCACTTTGTCTGGCGTTTTAAAGGCAGTCCAAGTAAGTTTGGTTTTGGCCAAATTAAAATTATATGCCGTAGCTTCTGACACATCTTCCGTAGTTTCTGTACTTTCAGAGGAAGATGAGTTACAAGACATCATGGCGGATGCCACAAACATGGCTAAGATTACTTTTTTCATTTGTTTATTATATTTATTTTTTCAGTCCTAATTCTCTTAATCTTTCTTCTAAAAACTCGCCGGCCGTCATATCTACATATACTTTCGGATGCTCAGCAGTTATACACGACTCCAAAGAGGTTAAATCCATTTCTGCACGCGGGTGCATAAAAAACGGTATCGAAAATCTAGAAGTCTTCATTTTTTCCACAGGTGGATTCACCACTCTATGAATCGTCGATTTTAATTTATGATTAGTGAGTCGGTCTAACATATCACCCACATTTATCACAATTTGGTCAGGTAGAGCAGTAACCGCAATCCACTCTCCATCTGCTCTTAATACTTGAAGACCGTCTGCAGAGGCACCCATCAAAAGTGTTATCAAATTGATATCTCCATGGGCGGCAGCTCTTACAGCACCTTCTTCTAATAGTTCTGGATTTTCTATTGGAAAATAATGCAAAGCTCTCAAAATACTGTCTCCTTGATAAACCTTTGCCTCGAAATAATCTTCTGGAAGCTCTAAATAAATCGCAATCGCTTTCAAAAGCGTTCGTCCAGTATTTTCAAATATTTTGAAGGTTTCTTTGGTAAATTCCTCAAAATCAGGAACCTCAGCTGGGAAAACATTCTCAGCCATATCTTCACGAGGATTTAGCTGACCTACATGATAAAACTCCTTTAGATCGGGCTTTTTAAAGCCTTTTGCTGTTTCTTTATTCTTTCCTATATAACCCCTTTGACCGGCTAATTCAGGAAATTCGTATTTGGTTTTTAAACTATCTTCTTGATAAAAAAAACGCTGCACGGCAGCATAAAGTTTTTCTCTTAGATCCTCTGAAAGTCCATGATTCTTTAGTGCTACAAAACCTATATTGGTAAAGGCTGCTCCTAACTCACTTACAAATTTGCTTTTAAGTGTAGCATCACCTGAAACGAATTCGGCTAAATCTACCGAAGGTATTGTATCTAAAAGTGTTTGTTGAGACATTTTTGTAGATATTTATTAGCTCAAAAGTACGTCATAAATAAGACTAAAGTCAATATAACAACAGCTTATCTATCTCATTATATTTCCGAAGTATTCCTTGCATTAACGGTGCACATGCTTTACCTGATAATGTCCTCAAACTATTTCACATCACTTCTGGTTCTACTGGCTATACTTCTTCCTAAAGTTATTTCGTCGGCATATTCCAAATCTCCACCTATTGGTATACCCCTGGCTATGGTACTAATCTGAAGGTCAAAGTCTGAAAGTTTTTTTTGAATATAAAAAGCAGTAGTATCCCCTTCCATGGTAGGAGACAGTGCTAAAATCACCTCTTTCACTCCTCCGTTTTCCGATATCCTATTCACCAAAGAATCTATATTTAAATCATTTGGGCCGATTCCAGCAATAGGGGAAATTATACCACCTAAAACATGATAGAGGCCTTGGTATTGAGCCGTATTTTCAATAGCCAATACATCTCTTGTATCCTGTACTACACAGATAAGCTCTTGGTCTCTATTGATTGAGTTACATATTTGGCATATTTCAGCGTCAGCAATGTTATGACAACTTCGGCAGTAGGTCGTTTTAGTTCTTAAATCTATAAGTGCCTGTGAAAGGCTCATAGTCTTTGACTCATCCGCTTTCAATAAATGCAGTGCCAGCCTTAAAGCAGATTTCTTACCAATGCCAGGTAACTTAGAGATTTCTGTTATGGCATTTTCAATTAATTTGGAAGGGTAATTCACAATTTATATTTATGAGCATTTCTAATGCTTTAAAAAAATCCTATCATTTTATCATGACTTCGGCAGAAATCCCTCTTCTACAGATTTCGTTTCGCTGGCTTACCAGTTCATCATATTCACCTGAATTTACGGCACACTTTCCTTTAAGGTGAATGATCATAGCACACTGTTCTGCCTGCGTGCCTTCATGGCCACAAACATCCATCAACGTGTCTATCACATGGTCAAAAGTATTTACATCATCATTAAATACCACAAGACTCCAAAGCTTAACACTTTCTATGACTTCGTCTACTTGTTCAATTACTTCTATCTGAGGACTTTCTTCTGGATTCATTCTTTGGTCATTTAAAGCGATACAAAAATATCAAAAAAAGCTGTTTTCTAATGCTTATCTTTGAGCCTTTCTGAATAACCAATCCAATTTTATGAGCCCAGGATTAGCCATAACCATTCTCTTAGTTTACTTTACTGTACTAGTATTAATTTCTATAAAAACCTCTAAAGGAGCTGATACCAACTCTTTTTTTAATGCAAATAAGGATGTTCCTTGGTATTTAGTGGCTTTTGGAATGATAGGCACGTCTTTATCTGGTGTAACCTTTATTTCTGTTCCTGGAGCTGTTGGCACTAAAGACTTCTCCTATTTCCAAATGGTGCTGGGCTTTACCCTAGGATATTTATTCATAGCCACCGTTCTTATGCCCATCTATTATAGGCTAAACCTAATTTCAATTTATACTTATTTAGAAAAGCGTTTCGGCTTCTGGTCCTACAAAACGGGTTCGGCATTTTTCTTATTGAGTAGAACCTTAGGCTCTGCAGTAAGACTTTATATAGCTGCTCAGGTTCTTCAAATAGTCATTTACGACCCACTAGGTGTTCCATTTTGGCTTTCTGTGTTAATTACGATTGCCCTTATTTGGATTTATACTTTTAAAGGTGGAATAAAAACAATTGTCATCACAGATACGCTGCAAACCACCTTTTTGGTTTCTGCTGTTGCACTCACTATTTATCTCATTACGTCAGAAATGGGCTTGGGTTTTGGGGAAATGCTCCACACGGTTTCATCAAACTCCTATTCCGACATTTTCTTTTTTGAAGGTGGCTGGTCTGACCCACAAAATTTCTTTAAACAGTTCTTCTCGGGAGCCCTAATTGCCATAGTAATGACGGGTCTAGACCAAGACCTTATGCAAAAGAATTTGGTCTGTAAAGACATCGGTGAAGCCAAGAAAAACATGCTTTGGTTTACCGTGGTTCTGGTATTTGTTAATCTTATGTTCCTTACACTTGGTGCATTAATGTATATTTATGCAGAGCAGAAAGGACTGAGTATACCTGCTAAAACAGATGATCTCTACCCTATGATGGCCCTCCAACACTTTGGAGGAATCGACTTCGGAATTGGAGGAACTTTAGTGGCCGTTATGTTTTTGATTGGAATTACAGCAGCCACCTACGCCAGTTCAGATTCTGCTTTAACCGCACTTACTACAGCTTTCTGTATTGACTTTTTGAATTTTGAGGGAAGACCAGAAACCGAAAGGAAAAAGCTCAAGAACATCACTCATATTGGCTTTTCTCTTCTCTTCTTTGTGGTTATCTTAATTTTCAATGCTCTTAACAGCACGGATGTAATTTCGGCGGTTTACCAGATTGCGAGTTATACCTATGGGCCTTTATTAGGCTTATTTGCTTATGGAATTTATACGAAACAAGGTGTAAAAGACAAGTTTGTGCCTTATGTATGTATTGCAGCACCCATACTAACTTACGCATTGGTGAACCTCATAGAAACGCAGACTTCTTATAGGTTTGGATTTGAGAATTTATTATTGAATGGTATTTTGACGGTAGCAGGCCTTTTCATTTTCAGAAAAGCTACAACTTCACCAACTGCTTTGTAATACTACCTTTCTCGGAGTTTATCTTTAAGAAATAGTGACCCGCAGGGAGATTATCTATGGAGAAATAAAACGTTCTCTCCATATGGGTATTTTTAATGAAGGAGTCAAAAACACGCCCTAGGTTATCGAGAATTATAACTTCAGTGTTCTCAGAACTTAAGCTCTCCGGCATGGCTATAGCCAAACTTCCCATACTGGGGTTTGGAAAAACTAAAATTTTGGGTTCAGGCTCATTCGCCAAAACGTTCACCGTCTCAAGGTTATTAACAGGCCACCCTATTTCATTCAACATCGTTAAAATCTCATTCCCCGGTGAATATATAGCGAATGAAGATTTTATAGCGGGAGACATCAATGAAGAACCAGAACCTTCCCTAAAGTCTATATGAGACAAACTGGCTCCTTCTTTGTAAGGGTCAGGACAAAATATTTGCGGTTTACGTCCATTATAATTTCTGTTTGAGACATTGAAAATTAAACTATTGCTAATCATTTGATTTTTTAATTCCAATGATGGATTCTGAAAATTCTTTTTTTCAACCACTACCAAACCATTCTCGTTTCGAATAAACATATCATATATATACGGGAAGCCTGATTGTCCCCATTGTCCTTCAGAATTGTCATTAATGAGCTTCATAGAGGAGGAAAAGCCTAGACCATGAGCAATTTCATGCATCACTACCGTAACCATATCAAACCGACCAGAAAACGTAGAGCCATCTGTACTGTAAGACCAGTTCGTATTACTATTAAGCGTAACATTGATGTCAAAATCGCCATTATTTAAGTCTTTCCCAGAAATGGCTTCAGCCAATGGCCCTACATACCAGACATCCCTATACGGCACATTATCGGTGTTTCTATAAATTCTTGTAGCACCAGAAAAAGCCAAGGTGGTTCCCTCTATGTTTTCCCAAACGGCATTTATTCTAATGGGTTGTTTTGAAATCAATGTACTTTCCCAGATGCTAACGGCCTTTTCAAAAGCCTGTTTGGCTTCATTCGGAAAATCAGTGTATTGAACTATAATGTCACTTGTTGAAGCCCTTCTAGACTGCTCAAAGGAAAGATCTATAATCTGAGTAAAAGCATCGCGTTCATCAGCATGGCAAATCACCGGTTCGGGTATAGCACTATCCTGACCAAAACCTTTAAAAATGGTCAATCCCAGAATCAAAATGAATATCTTATTTAACATGTCCGACTATAAAACTAAACATGAATCTATATAAATACGGTAATTTTACCTGAATTAGTACAAATTTAATTCCAAATATTTCAATCCTTAAGAAACCTTATGTTACATTTTTAAATTAAATAACATAGGTTTGCAATTTAAGAATTAACTATGGCTCAAAACTTCACATTTATCTTCCTTTTTATTCTCGGGGCATTTCTAATGGTCTCCGTGCTTTTGGGGGTAGCTAAGTTTTTAAGACCAGACAAACCGAACCCAGAAAAGTTAAGCACCTATGAATCTGGCGAAGATGTTGAGGGTTCTGCTCTGGTAAGTTTTAATATTCGCTTTTATGTTGTAGCCATTATATTTCTGCTTTTCGAGGTAGAGTTAGTCTTACTTTTCCCTTGGGCTACCGTTTTTGGTAATGCAGATCTTATCATGGAAACTTCCGGAAAATGGGCTTGGTATGCCATTAGTGAAATGTTTATTTTCATATTTCTACTGACTTTGGGCTTGGTTTATGCTTGGAAGGAAGGACATTTGGACTGGGTTAGTTCCTCTTTTAAAAAGTCCGACTTCGAACCTAAAATCCCAATGTCGGCTTATGAATCTATTAACGAGAAGTACAAATGAATTTTGATTCCCTAGAAAATAGCGATAGAATAAAAGATGGTCAGGGCGAAGTCATATTGACCAACCTTGACGAGCTAGCCAATTGGGCAAGAGCTAACTCTCTTTGGCCTTTAGGTTTTGGATTGGCCTGCTGTGCCATTGAAATGATGGCTTCCATGGCTTCAAACTACGATTTAGAACGTTTTGGGATTTTCCCAAGGAACTCTCCAAGGCAGTCTGACCTTATCATAATTTCTGGAACGGTTACCTTTAAAATGGCTGATAGAATTAAAAGGTTATATGAGCAAATGGCGGAACCCAAATATGTAATTTCTATGGGTAGCTGTTCTAACTGCGGTGGTCCATATTGGGAGCATGGCTATCACGTAGTAAAAGGTGTTGACAGGATAATCCCAGTGGATGTGTATGTTCCAGGATGCCCACCTAGACCCGAAGCTTTAATAGGAGGAATTTTAAAACTACAAGATAAAATAAAAGGTGAAAGCCTAGCCTCCATAAAGGAATAAGCATTTCACCTTTAAAAGTATATTTTCTAAAATACTACTTCTTCTTCATTCCTTAAAACAGTAATTACTTCTGGGTCTTTTAACCGCGTAATAAAACCTGCTGTTTTAGGGAGTTCGTAATGATAAAAGAACTTCATCGTTTGAATTTTACTATTCAGAAATGCCTTTTCTTCATTATTGGAACCTACGTGTTCTAAACCAGAAGCTGCGGCGTTACCCATCTTAAGCCACTGCCAAGCAATACTTACTAAACTAAATAATTCCATATATAAGGTGGCATCAGAAAGAAACAGCTCCACATCTCCGCTGCCCGCTACTTTCATAAGATGCTGGGTAACCTCCGTAAGTTCTTTTATAGAAACCCCTAGTTTTATTGCATACCTTTTAAGCTCATCATTTCCACTGGCCTCTTGAATGGTATGACTCATCTCTTCGGCTAAAAGCTGCATGGCCTTACCATTTGCCATAAGCACTTTTCTTCCTAATAAATCTAAAGACTGTATACCAGTAGTTCCTTCATAAATAGAAGTAATTCTAATATCTCTATAATACTGTTCTACAGGAAAATCCTCTGTAAAACCGTAACCACCAAAAACTTGCACGGCCTCAGATATGGATTTCATGCCGGCTTCACAAGGGTATGTCTTAGCTACTGGTGTTAAAAGCTCCAAGAGTAAATGATACTTCATTTTCTCTTCTTGGCTCTCGGCATGATGAGATAAATCATGATACTTAGACACTTCTGTAAGAAGAGACATTGATCCTTCTACCACGGCCTTTTGAAAAAACAGCATTCTCCTCACATCTGGATGCTGAATAATATATACCTGTGGCGTTTCTATCTCCGACTTTTCATTTAACCTTCTACTTTGAGGCCTTTCCTTAGCATATTCTAATGATGCTTGATAAGCGGCAGAAGCTATAGCCGCTCCCGTTATCCCAACACCTATTCTAGCTTCATTCATCATTTGAAACATGTAACTTAAGCCTTTGTTCTCCTCTCCAATGAGATACGCTACGCAATTGTTGCTCTTATCTCCAAACCCCAGATGCATAGCGGGCACTCCCTTCTGACCTAATTTATGAAAAATACCAACGTTGGTAACGTCATTAAGCCCTCCATTGGGTAAAATCTTAGGTACCACAAAAAGAGAGATACCTTTTGAGCCGGAGGGTGCTCCTTTAATTCTTGCAATAACCAAATGCACTACATTTTCACAAAAGTTATGATCTCCCGCTGAGATAAATATCTTCTGGCCAGTAAGGTTAAAAGTACCATCATCATTTCTGGTAGCAAAGGCGTTAATGTCCGATAAAGAGGAACCTGCCTGAGGCTCTGTCAAGCACATGGTGCCTTGAAAAGTACCATCAAGCATTTTAGACGCATACCTTTCCTTTAGATCTTGTGTACCAAAAGTTGTAATTAACCTCGCGGAGCCGGTAGTAAGTCCACTATATAGCATACCATTATTAGCGGCTATCAGGGTAAAACCCACCAAACTAGAAACCGTTAAGGGCAGCTGTGAACCTCCGTCCTCATAAGAAAAATCAGATGCCAAAATTCCTGCTTCTCCCACGGCCTTAAGATAATCTCCAACAGATGAATGCACTTTCACTTCACCATTCACCAATTCCGGCTGGCCCTTATCGACCGCCTTAAGGTTTGGAAACATGATAGTATCGCCGATGTGCTCCGCGGTATCCAGTACCATTTTGAAAGTTTCGCTATCGTGATCCTCAAAATATGGTAAAGAAGTTAGGGAAGACCCTGCATGCACTTGCTCCAGAATAAAATTCAATGTTTTTCGGTCGAAATATTTTTCAGCCATTTTTTTGTAGGGTTTTAATTATTGATGAAGAAAGTTGATTTTACATGAAACCTAGCATTTTGGCATATTTCATCATGGCTCCTGGGTTTGAGACTTTCAATTTTCCAAACATCATAGCCGTCATAGGATTCATTTCACCAGAAGCTATTTTAGCAAAGTCATCGGCTTTAGCTTTTAAGGTTACTTCTGCTTCGCCTACCAATCCTTCCGAAAATTCAGCGACTCCATTTTTAACAGATAGCGTATATTTCTCCTCATTAAAATCAAAATGCAGGGCAGTGTTCAAGTCCTTATTTTCTTCCGCATTTACTTTTGTGGGTATCCTTTGTAGAAATTCTTTTGCGTTCATTAGTTTGTTGTTATTTTTTCTACAAATATAACCATTTCGACTTTTGGGTTCTATTAAAAATGTGCTTTAACCAAAGCCTTAATCCCTATCTTATATACAATTACATTTATTTATCCTTGTCGATAATACTGAGCGTAATATTTTTTGGATATTTGCATTTATGGCACCAAACCTAAAAATTTCCTGATTTTTAAGTTACTTTTTTAAAGAACATAGTCTTAAATGCAGAGTCCACTAGTAGAAAAGATGAAAGATGAAGAGCTTGTCAGGAACTATATTTCCTCTCAAAACAACATTTATTTTGAGAAAATATACGATAGATATTCCGACAAGGTCTATAGAAAATGTTTCTCTTTTACGGGAGATTCCGCAAAAGCTGAAGACCTCGCTCATGATGTTTTTTTGAAGGTGATCACTAAGATTGGTACGTTTAAAGAAAACGCCAAATTCTCTACTTGGTTATATTCCATCACCTATAATTACTGTATGGATAACATCAGAAAAGAGAAAAAAGCCAGAGAAGAAGCATGGGATGATAAAATGGAATTTGTAGAAGAAGAGATGGACACCGAGCTTCTAGGCATGAAAACGGAAGGTTTACATAAAAGCTTAGAACAAATTTCTCCTCAAGAAAAGGCCATGTTATTAATGAAATATCAAGACAATTTCAGCATTAAGGAGATCTCTGAAACCTTTGAACTTTCTGAAAGTGCCACAAAAATGAGGCTTCTAAGAACAAAGGAAAAAATGAAAAGACTCTATCTTGAGCATCTTGCTTTGTTTAGCCTGGTGGTTCTTAAAGTATTGCTACTCTTAAAAAAATAGAAATGGAGAAAAATAATTTCGACATTAATAAAGAACTTTTATTTGAGGGCTCTGAAAAAGTCAAAAATCAGTTAGTTTCTGAGATTGACATTATTAGGGAAGCAATGGTCTTGGTCAACATGTTTATAGGCGAACCTTTTAAAATAGGAGCAGCAATGCTTCAAGAATTAGAATCTAACAGCACTAGTCATAAAAATAATAATGAATAAACTACCTAATATAAAGGACATCCTATTTTCGACTTTCCAAAACCTTATTGTACAATTTGGAGAATTCACTTCTAACCTCATAGGTGCCATTGTAGTACTTCTAATAGGCTGGCTTACCGCAAAAATTGCTAGTACTGTTTTAAGAAACGTCTTTTCCAAAATTGGACTAGATAAGCTCGGAGAAAAAATAAACAACATAGATGCCATCAAGAAGTTTGACTTAGATATTAAGCTGAGCAAAGTTATTTCTGTAGTGGTTTACTATTTCATATTAATAGTTTTCCTAATACAAGCAGCACAAACTTTGGGAGTGCCTGCCATCTCAAACATGTTTGTGATGCTGGTGGATTATATCCCTAAAGTAATTTCAGCTTCTATTATGATTTTTGCGGGTCTTCTGTTGGCAGATGCCGTCAAATCTTTTGTAGTGGGTATTTGTGAATCTTTTAATATAGCCTCTGGCAAATTAATAGGTTCAGGCGTTTTCTTCTTCCTTTTAGTAATAACGATTATAGCTGCACTAGGTCAAGCTGGCATAAATACGACTCTTTTAGAAAGTAGTTTTAATATTCTAATTGCTGGAATCATTTTAGCCTTTTCAATAGGTTACGGATTTGCCTCCAAAGAAATATTGCTCAATATTATAAGTTCCTTTTATTCCAGAAACAAATACGCAGAAGGTCAAGTCATTGAAATTGATGGTATAAAAGGTGAAGTAATAAGTGTGGATAATACATCCATAACCTTAAAAAGTGGTGAGACTAAAACTGTTTTCCCTTTAAGAGTCTTGCAAACTGAAAAAGTAACAATACACAATCAATAAAACCCCAGATTTTCAAAATGAAACAAAGTATTCTTAGTATCCTTTTCTTAAGTATCATGGCATTTGGAGCCGCAGCCCAAGAGCCCATTGTAATGAAAAATTTAGAAGACTCATTAAGAGTTGGTTGGTGGGACAGAAACACCCAATTAGCAGTTAACTTCTCTCAAGCTTCTTTCAATAACAGCTGGCAGGGTGGCGGCGTAAATAACTTTGCCGTAGGTTTACTTTTCAACAATCTTGCAGTAAAGCATAAAGGCACTGGTGTCTGGACTAACGACATACAATTTCAATTCGGCTTTTTAAGAAACAAAGGCTTAGATCTAAGAAAAAGTGTGGATAGACTTTTTGCAGAAAGTAAGTATGCAAAAAAAATAAATCCAAAATTCAACTGGTTTGCTGGTGTAAATCTTTTAAGCCAAATTTCTGGTGGATATGATTTTAACGAGGACGGCTCTAGAGGAAACCTAATATCTAATATTTTTGCTCCAGCTTTTCTTTCAGAAGGCATTGGTGTGGAATGGGTACCTAAACCATTTTTTACAGTACAGTTAGGCGGTGCCACAGTGCGTCAAACCTTATTATTCAATGATGAGGTAAGAGAAAATAAAGAAATTCTAGTTCTAGACAAAAATGACAATGAGATTTATAGAGCATATGGCGTAGATAGAGGCAAGAATATCCTTAATGAATTTGGCGTTCAGGCTGTTGCGGCATTTGACAAAAACATTACCGAAAATTTCAATCTTAAATGGCGGTATCAAGCATTTGTAGCATACGCTCCCGAATCTAAACCTATTGACCATAACATTAATTTAATAGCAACTTCTAAGATAGGTAAGTATTTTAACGTAAATTTCTCACTGATAGGAATCTATGATAAAGACCAAGTTGATAAATTTCAACTTAGCCAAGGCTTATCAGCAGGTTTCTCACTTGCCCTATAATTTTTTTTAACCCTAAAAATCATAAAAAAATGCTTAAAGAATTCAAAAATTTCATCATGACAGGTAATGTCATTGACCTTGCAGTTGCTGTAATCCTGGCGGGGGCGGTTGGCCTTGTAGTCAGTGGCTTTGTAGGAAACATCATGATGCCCATAGTAGGACACTTTGCCGGCGGACTTGATTTTGCCGACCTAAAAGTGGTTTTAGATCCAGCTATCGTAGCCGCAGATGGTACAGTTTCAACTCCTGAAAACGCTATTAATTATGGTATCTGGATCAACAGCATTATTAATCTTATCACGGTCGGTATAGTTCTTTTTGTCATTGTAAAAGCTTATAACAAAACAAAAGATCCTGCACCTATAGCGGCTCCGGCTGGTCCATCTGAACTAGACATTTTGAAAGAAATAAGAGATGCTTTAAAAAAGTGATTTTTTAAAGATCACATTGGTAGAAAAAGGGAGAATCGAGAGGTTTCTCCCTTTTTCTCTTTTGGGGATAATTAAATTATGAAAATATCTTTTGAACCCACCTTAGAAAATGTAATTTTGAATAACAGTTATTTAATTATCCACTGATAATTAGATCAATACAAAGCTTTCTTAATAATACGTGCTATGAATAGGTTCAAACTTAAGGACCATCTGCAAGGAGACATGCAGATATGGGTTATCATTATATTCTTGTCTTTTTTCGGAATTGCTGCAGTATACAGTTCTATTTCTGCTTTGGCATATAGAACATCGGGTACCACAGAAATGATACTTTTAAAGCATACATTTCTAGTTGCATTTGGTTTTTTCATCACCTACTTTGTTCATAGATTCGATTTCATTAACCTAGCCCCATTGGCTAAAATTTTACTTTGGCTCACACCCTTAATTCTTATTTACACACTCTCTTCGGGAAAAGAAGTGGGTGGAGCTAAAAGATGGATTTCACTTTTTGGCTGGACATTCCAAACTTCAGATTTGGTACGTCTAGTGTTAATAACCAACCTTTCTGCCATGCTGGCCAGAAAACAGAATACGCTAAATAATGTCAAAGACCTTTGGCCGATTATTATTTGGTGTGGGGTTCTTTGTGCTTTATTGGCGATATCCAGTTTCTCTACCTCTGTTATTCTTGGAATAACCTGCCTTATGATTATGATCATTGGTCGGGTACCTCGTAAATACATTTTCAGGCTTACAGGATCAGTTTTTTTAGGACTCGTTTTTGCCTTTTCTGCGGGGCTTTTATCTAAAGCCGTTTTCGGCAAAGACTTTGGTAGAACACAAACTGTAATTGACAGGGTTGAAGCATTTATCGGAACCGACTTGGACCGCAACAACATGATTGGTGGATTGGTAGGCAGTAACAGCATACAGCAAGACCAAGCATTAGCAGCAGTAGCCAGAGGCGGGATTTTAGGTGTGGGGCCTGGGAAAAGTGCCATTAAACATGGTATGGCAGAATCTTATTCCGACTTTATTTATGCCATTATCATTGAAGAATATGGGCTTATTGGAGGTATGTTTATTTTATGTCTTTATCTCTGGCTCTTAGCACGAGGCTTTAAAAACATTGAAAATACGACCCATGCCTTTGGTGGTCTTTTGAGTATTGGTCTGACATTAAGTATCGTTTTTCAGGCCCTAACGCACATGTTTATAAATGTGGGTTTAGGTCCCGTAACAGGTCAAACTTTACCTTTAATAAGTAAGGGAGGTACTTCCATATTGTTTACTTCCATAGCATTAGGAATTGTCTTGAGTGTTTCAAAAAATCATGAGAGTAAAGCAGCTAACAAATTAAGATGAGTAAACCTTACAAAATAATTATCAGCGGAGGAGGCACAGGCGGGCACATTTACCCAGCTGTGGCAATTGCAAACGAAATTAAGGCTAGATTTCCTAATGCTGAGATACTTTTTGTAGGTGCAGAGGGTAAAATGGAAATGGAAAAAGTACCCAAATCAGGTTATAAAATCATAGGGCTACCCATTGCTGGAATTAACCGTTCCAGCATCATTGCCAACCTAGGTTTTCCTTTAAAACTCCTAAAAAGCCTTAAACTAGCTAGAAGAACGGTTAAAGATTTCCAACCCGACATAGCAATTGGCGTAGGAGGTTATGCCAGTGGGCCTACCCTTCTTATGGCAAACTTTCTAAAGGTTAAGACTTTTTTACAAGAGCAAAACTCTTATGCCGGAATTACCAATAAATTTCTATCCAAAAAGGCAGAGAGGATATGTGTGGCTTACCCAAATATGGAGGCATTTTTCCCTGCAGATAAAATCACTTTTACGGGCAATCCCGTAAGAAACGACATATACAAAAGCAATGTTTCTAAAGAAGACGCTCTGGCCCACTTCAATCTTAAAAAAGACAAGAAAACGATTCTTATCATTGGTGGCAGCCAAGGAGCTAGAAGTATTAACAATGCCATTCAAAATGGAATCTCTAAACTCCTGGATGAAAACCTGCAAGTAATCTGGCAAACAGGAAAAAGTTTTTCCGCCACGATTGAGCATAAAAAAGCTGAATCGAGCACCTATGTTTCTGATTTCATTTATGAAATGGACAAGGCTTATAAAGCCGCAGATGTGGTCATTTCTAGAGCAGGTGCTCTTTCTGTTTCCGAACTATGCCTAACGGCGAAACCTTCCATACTTGTTCCTTTTCCAAATGCTGCGGAAGATCATCAAACCAAAAATGCGATGAGCCTTGTAAATCTGGGAGCTGCCCTTATTGTAAAAGACAGCGAGGTGGAAAAATCCTTGATAAAAAGATGTCTCGCACTTGTCAATGATAGTGACCTGCAGACAGCATTAATAAATAATATCGCCGCCTTTGCTAAACCAAATGCAGCTAAAGAAATAGTAGACGAAGTACAAAAGATAATAGAAGCATGAAGATTTTTTATTCAGAAAGTAATGTGGATTACGGTAGTTACACTTTCTCCTACGCCATATATGCGTTAAGAGAAGGACAAGAAGACGTTTCCCCTATTTATGATAAAGGATTTTTGCCTTATACAGGAAATATTGATCTTGAAGGCGAGACTTTCTACTTGGCCAGAAGTCTAAGAGTTAACCTTGAAAATTTTTCTGACACTTCTGAAAACAGAAGAGTATGTCGTCAAATAGAGCCTTTAGCTGTTGAACTAGAAGTGATAAAAAAGTCAGATTTCGATCTCAATGAGCCCGCATTTAAAAAACTTTGCGAAGCATATATCTCTGAGAGAATTGGCGAAAGCAATATGACTTTAGAACGATGGCAATACATTCTTAATAGCAGCATTGGCACGCATATATTGAAATTTAAAAACGCAGAAAAAGATCTAGGCTATATATTGATTAGCCTTACAGATAACATGTTACATTATTGGTTTGCTTTTTTTGACACGGATTATATGAAGAGTCACTCTTTAGGCAAATGGATGATGTGGCGTACCATAAATTGGGCACAAGAAAATAAGCTAAAACATGTTTATTTGGGGACGGCTTACAAGCCAGCGGCTCTCTATAAAATTAGAGATCATAAAGGATTAGAGTTTTGGGATGGGAGCAAGTGGAATTCGGACGTAAAGCTTCTGAAAACTTACTGTAACTCAGATTTAGAACCTAAACCTTCCGACAGATTTAAATTACTGACTGAACCAAATAACTTCTTAAACGAACTTTAATATGAAGCTAAATCTTACCAAAATTAAAGAATATGGTTTTGCATTCGTCGGACTAGCTGTCATGCTGTCACTCATAGCGTTTGTAGACGAGAAATCCAAAATACAGCGTTGTCAGGGAATAGATGTAACCCTTGTGGATAATAATGACCAGTTTTATATATCTAAGGAAGATATAAAAAAATATGTCACAAGAAATGGTCGAGAGCCCTTAGAAGGAAAATTACTTTCCGACATTGACCTTGCATTACTGGAAGAGCGAATTCAGGAAATTGAACAAATAGAATTCTGCGAAGCTTTTGGTGATTTGAAAGGTATGCTTCATATAAAAGTGAAACCTTTTATCCCTTACGCCAGAATCATTTCATCGGTTTCTCAAAACGACCAGTATTTGAATGAAGATGGTTACTTCTTCCCCCTCTCAAAGCATTTTTCTGCCAGAGTATTATTATTATCAGGTAGTTACTTTAACCGAAAAACTTCGTTAGATTTAAATAAGGTAAAAGATCAGGAACTCATGGAACTGATTCGCATCATTAAAGACGACTCATTTTGGAATGCACAAATCGCACAAGTGGATGTAAGCAGAAATGGAGAAATAAAGTTTGTTCCTGTCTTAGGGAATCAAATTATAGAATTTGGAAAGGCAGAGAACATTGACCAGAAACTTAGTAAACTGAAGATATTTTATAAACAAATAATGACTGTCAAAGGCTGGGATAAGTTTTCCAAAGTAAAAGTACAGTATGCCAACCAACTTGTGTGCGAATAAAAATGTGAATCCTAATAATCGAGAAAAATGAAAGAGAAAAAAGAAACAATGTACTCTGTGGGGTTAGACATGGGTAATTCCAAAATGTGTGCAGTAGCAGGAAAAAAAGACGCTCACGGAAACATCACAATCCTACATTACGCCGAAGAAAAGTATGACCCAGATTACGAATCTATGTCGAAAGGCTTTTCCAAAAATCGTCAAAACTTTGACCAAACCGCTAGTCGCGTTTTACAAAAACTTGCCAATAAATCGAGCTTAGATATTGGCTCTGTCAACTGTAATTACTCCAATGAGTTTATCAGTGTCAAAAACGCAAGAGAAGAGTACACAAACTCTGGAAACAAATTCACGGTAAATGATAATACATTAGATCAGATTGTAAGAACAGCCAAAGAAAACTTCAGGAAAAAGAATAAGATAGAGTGCCTTCATCCGCTACCAACAGATTTTTACATCGATGGCGATAAAATCAATAAATATCCTGAAGGTGCCACTGGAAATAAACTCACTTGTAATTTTAATTTTGTTACCAGCCCAAAAGAAAAGCTTGAGAACTTTTACGACACCGTAAGTAACCTTAATTATGATTTCATAGAAACTAAGAAATCCGGTAATCCTGTGACGGTAGAGCAGATTATTTACGGCCCTATAGCAGATGCCATTGCTGTACTTTCTGTTGAAGACAAACAAAATGGTATTTTACTTATAAATTTCGGCTCACAACTAACAGAAATTACGGTTTTTAAAGACTTTGGACTAAGACATACTAGTGTTTTAGGTATTGGCTCATCAGCTATCCTAAAAGACCTTATTCAAGCCTTTAACATCACCGAGAAGCAAGCGGAAGAAGTGTTGCGTTCCAGTTGCGAGAAAAGCAGCAATGAGATTGAAATAAATGAAGTTTTGGAGCTTGAAGGTAAAGACGGACTACCAACCAAACAATTACTATTAAAGTCTGTTGCAATAGTAATTGAGAGCAGATTAAAAGAAATAGTAGCCTTAATAGCGTCAAACGTAATTGAAAGTGATTACGCCAGAGTTCTTGGAAACGGTGTTATGGTTTCAGGAGCCGTTGCCAGATTAGAATTGGTAAAAAGAATATTTGAAAAATCATTCTCACCGTTAATTGTTCGTGTGGCAGATTCCACTAGAAATATTGACAATAATGCTTTCTTTGAGCTTTCTCATCCGAAATACAGCACAGCCGTAGGACTTATGCTTTCTACCCTGAAATCGGTAGACGAAAGACTGCCTATGAGTAATGTTATGAAAGAGAAAAGGAAAATCCCTATCTCATTTTTTAAAAATAATCCAATTTCTTCTTTTCTGGAAAGACTGGAAGATCCTGAACTTAGACAAGCCTACAATTAGTGCTTTCATTTAAAATTTAGAAATTATGTTATACCCTCAAGACTATGGACTAGATTTCCAATCTGACATGCCTAACATTATCACGGTAATAGGTGTAGGTGGTGCGGGTGGCAATGCCGTAAAAACGCTTCACAAGATGGGCATTAAAGATGTCAATATTATTGCAGCCAATACGGATTTACAAGTTCTTAAGAACCTACCAAGTGAGATCACTAGATTACAGCTTGGGGCTCAATTAACAAAAGGTCTTGGTGCGGGTGCAATTCCAAGAGTAGGTGAAGAAGCCGCCCTTGAAAGTGAAGACTCTATTAATCAGCTTTTTAATGAGCCCACAGAAATGGTCTTCATCACTGCTGGTATGGGTGGAGGAACAGGCACAGGTGCCGCTCCAGTGATAGCCCGAATAGCTCAGGAAAGAAACATGCTTACCGTAGGCGTGGTTACCGATCCATTCAGCTGGGAAGGAACAGAGAAGATAGAGCAGGCTCTGGAAGGTATAGAAAAAATGAAAACCTACTGTGACACTGTGCTGATTGTGAAAAATGATAGATTAGAAAATCTTTTTCATGATATGGACATTCAAGAAGCCTTTGAAAGAGCTGACGGAATCCTTGCTAATGGTGTTAAAAGTATTGCAGAGCTTATCACTAGACCAGGTATCATTAACTTAGACTATGCTGACGTAAAAACAGTTCTTAAAAACGCCGGACAGGCCGTTATGGGCTCTGCTGAAGCTTCTGGTGTAGATAGGGCTAAAATAGCCGTAGAAGAGGCCTTAAAGTCCCCATTATTACACAGCAATAACATTAAAGGATCCAAAAGATTGTTGGTGTCCATATGTTACTCTGATGAAAAACCAGAATACAAAATTAAGATGAGTGATCAAGCCATGATCATGCGTTTCATTGAAAATGAAATAAAGACCAAGGCAAAGATTGTAAAACATGGTTATTCTATTGATAGATCTTTAGAAGATCGTATTAGAGTAACCATCGTAGCAGCTGGAATTACAGATTTTGGCACGAGCCTGTCTGAGCAAAAGAAAGAAACAGAAAATGATACCGAAATGGACGAGGACAGTCCTTTTTCTACGTTCGGTATGCCAGGTCTTGCTAGTTCAAAATCAATTAAAAAGAAAATAAAAACCATTCCAGACAATCAAGTTGGTCTGTTTGAGGGAGAAGAAAAATTAAGAGAAACTGTAACTTCCTTTTCTAAAAATGAAAATACAAAAGAAGATATTGAAAACACTCCCGCGTATTTGAGATTTGGACTAGAGCTAGTAGATGTAGATGATATTCCAGAAGAAAATAGATTGATTAATAAAATATAAAATCCTTTTCCTCATTTCGGGCTCCTAGATAAAAACTTATTTAGGAGCCTTTTTTTTATTTCCAAACTATGCTGGATAAGTAAATTTGTAGACCTCTTCAAACAAAAAGGGCAGCCGATGGCTGCCCTTTTCCTAATACGAATTTGAGATTATTACTCTCCTTTTTCTTTCTTGATAACTTCTTCAGCAATACTCTGAGGAACGATATCATAATGTGAAAAAGTAAGGTTGGCAGTGGCACGACCTGAAGAAATAGTTCTTAAGTCGGTAACATAACCAAACAACTCAGATAATGGCACAGAAGCCTTTATCACCTGAGAACCTTGCTTTGTATCCATTCCCTTCATTACACCACGACGACGGTTCATGTCACCAGTAATAGGTCCTGTATACTCATCAGGAGTTAATATTTCTACTGCCATGATAGGCTCCAATAATTTAGCACCAGCTAATTTACCAGCGTTACGGAATGCCAATCTAGCAGCCATCTCAAAAGAGAAAGAATCTGAATCCACATCATGGAAAGAACCATGATACAGACGAACCTTCATAGAATCCACAGGGAAACCAGCTAAAGGACCATTTTTCATTGCTTCTCTAAAACCTTTCTCAATAGATGGAATAAATTCACGAGGAATAGTACCACCTACAATATTATTTACAAACTGTAAACCAGTTTCTTTTTCTTTTCCTTCTTCCGGCTCATCGCGGGGTCCGATTTCGAATACGATATCGGCAAATTTACCACGACCACCTGATTGCTTTTTATAAACCTCTCTTCCGTCATGAGTCTGGGTAAGTGTTTCTTTATAAGCTACCTGTGGTGCACCTTGGTTAATCTCCACTTTAAATTCACGACGCATTCTGTCAATGATAATATCTAAGTGAAGCTCACCCATACCTCTCATGATAGTCTGACCAGTTTCCTCATCAGTTTCCACTTGAAGTGTTGGATCTTCCTCTACTAATTTAGTAATGGCATTACTGAATTTATCTTGATCAGCTGTTTTCTTAGGCTCAATAGCATATCCAATAACTGGATCTGGAAAATCCATAGATTCCAAAACAATAGGAAATTTCTCATCAGAAAGAGTATCTCCTGTTTTGATATCTTTAAACCCTACTACCGCAGCTATATCACCAGCTTCTAATACATCAATCTGATTTTGCTTATTAGCATGCATTTGGAAAATACGAGAAATACGCTCTTTGTTACCAGAACGATTATTTAACACGTAAGAACCAGATGGCAACGCACCAGAATAAGAACGGATAAAGCATAAACGACCTACGAATGGATCAGTTGCAATTTTAAATGCCAATGCAGCAAACGGCTCTTTAACATCAGGTTGACGGATAATAACATCACCTGTATCTGGGTCAGTACCTCTAATACCATCTCTATCCAACGGAGAAGGCAGTAATTCCATTACGTAGTCAAGCATTGTCTGAACCCCTTTGTTTTTAAAGGCAGTTCCGCAAAGCATTGGTACGATATCCAAATTGATCGTAGCAGTTCTAAGAGCTTTAATAATTTCTTCGGCAGAAATAGACTCTGGATCTTCAAAGTATTTCTCCATTAAAGACTCATCTACAGAAGCCACAGACTCCAATAGATTTTCTCTCCACTGAGCTACCTCTTCCACCATATCCGCAGGAATAGGAACTTCTGTGAAAGTCATTCCTTTATCCTCTTCGTTCCAAACGACACCTCTGTTATAAACTAAGTCAACAACACCAATAAAGTTCTCCTCATTACCAATTGGCAATTGAAGAGGCACGGCGTTGCTACCTAACATTTCTTTTACTTGAGCACAAACATTTAAAAAGTCTGAACCCTGACGATCCATTTTGTTTACAAAACCTAAACGTGCTACGTTATAGTTATTTGCAAGACGCCAGTTTGTTTCAGATTGTGGCTCTACACCATCTACTGCAGAAAATAAGAATACTAAACCATCAAGTACACGTAAAGATCTATTAACCTCCACTGTGAAATCCACGTGACCAGGAGTATCAATGATATTCATGTGATAGCTGTGACCTTTATATTTCCAGTCTAGCGTAGTAGCAGCAGAAGTAATGGTAATACCTCTTTCTTGCTCCTGCTCCATCCAGTCCATAGTAGCAGCACCATCATGTACTTCTCCTATCTTGTGACTAACACCCCCATAATAAAGGATACGTTCGGTAGTGGTAGTTTTACCAGCATCAATATGAGCGGCAATACCAATGTTTCTTGTGTATTTTAAATCGCGAGCCATTATTAAATATTTACTTATTTTTAGACCTAAATCGTTGCCTATCAACAGAATCAGGACTTATAAAGATCCTAAAGTTACCTTTCTGTTTTCGGGGTGCAAAAGTACATACTTTTTTCTAAGAAATAAACTATCTTTGATAGTATAAGTGTGTAAAGAAGTAATATTATAGATTTTAAGCACCATTGAATAAGATTTCAATTTCAAAAAGTCACAAATCAGAAACAATTATTTAAGTTTGACAGCTCAAAGTAAAAAGAGACAATCATGGCAAAAAACACCAAGACCGAAGATCCACAAATCAATATCGAACTATCCGAAGAAATGGCCGAAGGCGTATACGCCAACTTAGCGATGATAGCCCATTCCAACTCTGAATTTGTGATAGATTTCATAAGATTGATGCCAGGAGTACCAAAGGCCAAGGTAAAATCAAGAATAATTCTGACGCCTGAGCACGCTCAAAGATTACTAGCGGCACTTCAGGACAACATCAGCAAATACGAAGATAATTTTGGTGCTATCAGAGAAAACAATGATGCCGCCCCGTTTCCTATGAACTTTGGCGGCCCAATGGGCGAAGCCTAGAAACCTAAGTCTGTCTTGATAAAGCTTGTTTATTGTAAGGAAATTTACACCTATATAATATAGGGAATTTAAATTCTAAACAAGCTTATCAACTATTTTTCTTCTACTTATCTTTTGGTAAAATAATTTCATTACCTTTGCACTCCCTTTTTCAGGGGAGAACATATTTTTTTTAACATTTTTAATTTTTACAATGCCTACTATACAACAGTTAGTAAGAAAAGGAAGAGAGCAGCTTCAGCATAAGTCAAAATCTCCTGCATTGGATTCTTGCCCACAGCGTCGTGGCGTTTGTACTCGTGTTTACACTACTACTCCTAAGAAACCAAATTCGGCTCTTAGAAAAGTAGCTCGTGTGAGACTTACAAACCAGAAAGAAGTGAACGCTTACATCCCGGGTGAAGGTCATAATCTACAAGAGCACTCTATCGTATTGATAAGAGGTGGTAGAATCAAAGATCTTCCTGGTGTACGTTATCACATCGTTCGTGGAGCATTGGATACCGCAGGTGTAGCGAGCAGAATGCAAGGTCGTTCTAAGTATGGTGCTAAGAGACCTAAAGCAGCCAAAAAGTAGTCCCCATTGTTTTTAAATTAGGGTAGCAATACCATATATATAAAACAGGGAAGTAATGTTACTCACAATGAGTAATGTGAATTAGTTTATTTAAACGAAACCTCATTAAAAAAACAAAGAAATGAGAAAAAGAAAACCGCCAAAACGTTACGTATTGCCTGACCCAAAATTCAGGGACACTAACGTTACCAAATTTGTAAATAATTTGATGATTCAAGGTAAAAAAAGCTTAGCCTATAGCATTTTTTACGGAGCATTAGAATTGGTTGAAAAAAGAACCGAGGAAAATGGTCTTGAAGCATGGAAAAAAGCATTAAACAATGTTTCTCCATCTGTAGAAGTAAAAAGCCGTCGTGTAGGTGGTGCTACTTTTCAGGTGCCTATCGAGGTTCGTGTTGAAAGACGTCAGTCTTTAGGCATGAAATGGCTTATTAGCTATGCTCGTAAGCGTGGAGAAAAAACCATTACAGAGCGTTTAGCTGGCGAGATTATCGCAGCAGCTAAAGGTGAAGGTGCAGCCGTTAAGAAAAAAGACGACACGCACAGAATGGCAGACGCAAACAAAGCATTCTCTCACTTCAGAATGAGATAATAGCTTTTAGCAAGTCTTTATTAAAACCTTCTCAAGAAATTGGGAAGGTTTTTTTGTGGGTAAGTTTAAAATGTCGCAGCTATAATTACGCATCATCAAACATTAGCCTTTAATAGAGAAGTAGTATCTGACCCAGATTAAAAGCAAGATTAAGAAAAACAAGAAACCTTCTCCATTGCTGAAGAAGGTTTCTAAAAGTCTATTAATTCTCGAAAACATATTTGCTATTAACCTGGCAACGGAGCACCTACTGCTACTGCACAATCATGACCTGGTTGACCATGTGCAGGGTTTAATTTCCCTCCATTGGGTACACCAAAATTAGGCGTTGCTGCTGTTGGTGCTGCTAAACTAGGAACAGCAGCTTGAGAAGACCCTGCCGCCGGCAAAGGATCACCTACTGCAACGGCACAATCATGCCCTGGCTGACCATGAGCAGGATTGATGTTTTTAAGATTGGCATTCAAATTTGGCGTAGCGGCTACTGGTGCACTTAAAGCAGGTGTTGCTGCCACAGGCTGGCTTACCGCAACAGCAGCTTTAGGCAAAGGAGCACCCACTGACACAGCACAATCATGTCCAGGCATTCCGTGAGCCGGGTTCAGACCAGAAGTTGAACCACTAAAGTTTTTAGGGGCATTCAAGTTCATCAACTGACCCAATTTGGTAGGAGGATGAATTTCTGCACCGGAAGATATATTATCTGTATTAGAAACTGCCACAGGCTCAGCAACTGTCATCGGAGTAGATGTAATAGGAGTTGCTGCAGTTTCAGATGAACTTAAAGCATCCGACTGACCACCATCAGAATTACACCCTGTGATGCCTAAAGACAGCAAACCAAGCATTAAAAGTACCTTCTTTTCAATTTTCATTCTATTAGGAAATTTATTCATATCCATATAATTACAATAATAACGCCAAAGTTTAAAGATAAAAAAACATCTACATAAACACAATGTAATAGACTGTTCCAAAGGAATTTCCGTTGCAAACATTTATAAAAACATTTCTTATGACCTAAGACCTTATCTCCATAATAACATCCAAAATACACACTTAGGCAAGATTTTAGACTTCGTAAACCATACATTCTAGGCCACGAAATTCAGTTTCTTATTTTAGCTAAATCGACGTAAAAGCCTCATTTTTGCAAACCCAAAGCATCTGATAAAAGAGAATGACAATTCTGGATACCATCGTAGAAAAGAAAAGGGCTGAAATAGCCCTTGCTAAAGAAAGCATCCCTATTGAGAATTTAAAGACTTACAAACACTTTGACCGTGTGGGTCTGTCATTAAAGGACTCTTTGAGCCGAAAAGGCTCTTCAGGAATCATTGCAGAATTTAAAAGAAAGTCTCCTTCTAAGGGTTTTATCAAGAACGACGCCAATATCACGGAAATTACCCAAGGATATGCTTCCGGTGGAGCTGCTGGAATGAGTATCTTAACAGACAACAGTTTTTTTGGGGGCTCTAAAGAAGATCTTCTTGAAGCAAGAAAGGCTAATCCAAACACTCCGCTTCTTAGAAAGGATTTCATGGTGGACAGTTATCAACTTTTTGAAGCTAAAGCATGGGGAGCAGACGTGATTCTACTTATTGCGGCCTGTTTAAGTCCTAAAGAGATCATGGAACTCAGTTCAATGGCTCATGAGATTGGTTTAGAGGTTTTATTAGAAATCCATAATGAAGAAGAGTTGGCGAGTAGTCCTTTAGAACATATAGATGTGATAGGTGTGAATAACAGAAATCTCAAGAACTTCAGTGAAAGCAATGTGAATGCCTCCCTAAATCTTATAAACCTTATTCCAAAAGAAATGGTTAAGATATCTGAGAGTTGTATTAGTGAAACTGCCACCATAAAGGAACTTCAAGCAGTAGGGTTTCAGGGTTTTTTAATTGGAGAAAACTTCATGAAAGCCGAAGACCCAGGAAACGCATTGAAGACATTTATTCTAGAATTAGAAAAACAATAATGAATTTAAAGCTCAAAGTATGTGGCATGAGAGAGGGTCAAAACATTCAAGATGTTTTAACTCTTAAACCAGACTTTATGGGTTTTATTTTCTTTGAAAAATCTCCAAGAAACATTGGAGATTACGACCTTACAGCAAGATTCAACAACTTCCCTAAAGACACTAAAAAAGTAGGTGTTTTTGTAGATGCCCCAGAGGAATTTGTTGTCGATAAAGTAAGAAGATACCAGCTAGATTTAGTGCAGCTTCACGGAAAAGAAACGGTTTCTTATTGCCAGAAACTCCGTAGCCTTAAAATTCCTGTAATGAAGGCCTTCTCAGTTGATGAAAATTTCGATTTTGAGACGGTTGAAAGCTATCAGAAAGTTTCGGATTATTTTCTTTTTGACACCAAAGCGTCAGGAGGACATGGTGGTCATGGCATTTCTTTCGATTGGAATTTGTTAAAAAAGTATACCTTAGAAACACCTTTTTTCTTAGCGGGAGGAATAGATCTTAGTAACATTGACCAATTACAATACATTGAGAATCCCTCTTTCATGGGAATCGATGTGAATAGCAAGTTTGAAACAGAACCGGCTAAAAAAGATATAGAAAAACTAAAAGAGCTCAAACTGGTGCTGGACGCATTTAAAACTAAATGACATCGTTTTTAAAAGCCAATTAGCTATTTTTACCATTAGAATTTGATTACGATAATTACATGCTGCAAATAGAAAATTCAGCTTTTGCTGTTAATGAGAGAGGATATTACGGGAATTTTGGTGGAGCATGGATTCCAGAAATGCTTTATCCCAATGTGGAGGAGCTTCGCCAAAACTATTTAGACATCATCTACAAAGATGAGTTTCAAGAAGAGTTTAACGACTTGTTAAAAAACTATGTAGGACGCCCTACCCCACTTTATTTCGCCAACAGACTTTCTGAGAAATATCAAACCAATATTTACCTCAAGAGAGAAGATTTGTGTCATACGGGAGCTCACAAAGTCAATAACACCATTGGCCAGATTTTATTAGCCCAAAGATTAGGCAAAAATAAGATTGTAGCAGAAACCGGTGCTGGACAGCATGGCGTAGCCACGGCCACCGTATGTGCCTTAAAGGGCATAGAGTGCATTGTTTACATGGGGGAAGTGGACATTGAAAGACAGGCACCCAATGTAGCCAGAATGAAAATGTTAGGAGCCGAAGTGAGACCCGCCAAAAGTGGTTCAAGAACTTTAAAAGATGCGACCAACGAAGCCATGAGGCATTGGATTAATAATCCGACCGACACCCATTATATTATAGGCTCGGTAGTAGGGCCTCACCCTTACCCTGATATGGTCGCTAGATTTCAGTCCGTTATTTCGGAAGAAATCAAAAAGCAACTTTTGGAACATACTGGAAATGCAAACCCTGATTATGTGGTCGCTTGTGTAGGCGGAGGGTCTAATGCAGCCGGAACCTATTTCCATTATCTGGATGAGCCTTCCGTTAAGATTATAGCAGCAGAAGCCGCCGGACACGGTATTACGACCGACAAATCTGCCGCTACAACTTTCCTTGGGAAAAAAGGTGTTTTACATGGCAGCAAAAGCCTTTTGATGCAGACCGCCGACGGACAAGTGATAGAGCCGCATTCCATTTCTGCAGGACTGGATTATCCGGGTATAGGACCAATGCATGCTCATCTTTGGGAATCTGGCAGAGCTAAATTTTATGATGCCACAGATGACGAAGCTTTAGCAGCTGGTTTTGAGTTAACAAAACTAGAAGGCATTATACCCGCCATAGAATCTTCTCATGCCCTAGCCGTTTTAGGCAAATTAGGAGCACAGAAAAACGAAACCGTAGTGGTAAGTTTATCTGGAAGAGGAGACAAAGACTTAAGTACTTACATGAAGCATTTATAATCAACCCTTTTGGCCTAGGCCAAATACAAACCTTTAGCAGTGAAAAAAACACTTTTAGTATTATCTATCGCCGTATTAGGAATGGCTTGCCAACCACAAACGGAAACAAAAGAAGAAGAAGTCAAAGAAACAGTAACAATGGAAGAAACAGCGAAATTAAGACACGTAGTCATGTTTAAATTTAAAGATGACGCCACCAAGGAGGCCGTAGACGCTGTGGTGACTTCTTTTGAAAATCTACCAAACGAAATTCCAGAAATCAAAGGTTTTGAGTGGGGTGTTAATAACAGCCCAGAAGGTTTGAATCAGGAGTATACCCATATTTTTACACTGACTTTTGATTCTGAAGAAGGTAGAGCAGTTTATTTGCCACATCCTGCTCACAAAGCATTTGGAGAGGGTTTAGGTCCTGTTCTAGATAAAGTTATGGTGATGGATTATTGGAATAAATAAGGTTGACTTAGAGAGCCTCAGTCAACTAATGAGTCTCAGTTAACTGTAATAATGAATTTGTGATTGTAGTATTTTACGTAATAAATGAATCGATTAGAACAGCTATTTATTGATAAGCCAAATGATGTTTTGAACATCTACTTTACGGCTGGTTTTCCTAATCTTAACGACACCGTGCCTTTGTTAGAGGCGGCACAAGAAGGTGGAGCTAGTTTAGTGGAAATAGGTATGCCTTTTTCTGACCCCGTAGTAGATGGAGAAACTATTCAAAAGGCCAATTTAAGGTCTCTCCAAAATGGCATGTCTGTGGCTTTGCTTTTTGAGCAATTGAAAGGTATGCGAGAGCAGATAAATCTTCCAATTATTTTAATGGGAGACATTAATCCAGTTTTCCAGTTCGGCATAGCAGAATTTTGTCAGAAATGTGAAGAAGTGGGTGTAGATGGTCTAATTCTTCCCAACTTACCAATGGCAGAGTATCTTCAAGATTTTAAAGAGCTTTTTGATAAGCATGGATTGATAAATATCTTTTTAATTACACCGCAAACCTCGGAAGACAGAATTAGAGAGATAGATGAGTATTCTTCTGGATTCGTTTATATGGTTTCTTCTGCCTCTACCACAGGTTCTACCGCTGGTATTACAGAAGAAATGAAAGGCTATTTCGACAGAGTTAACAAAATGAATTTAAAAATTCCGAGATTGATAGGTTTCGGAATAAAAGACAAGGAGACCTTTAATGAAGCCAGTCAATACGCCAACGGTGCCATTATAGGAAGTGCTTTCGTTAGGGCCATTGACACTGCAAACCCGACAGAAGGAGCAAAAATATTTTTAAATCAAGTTTTAAACTAATATAGATTTTGACCTAAGGTTGGTTTCTATATATCATTAATTGAATCATTAAAATTATGACAGCATACGTATTTCCAGGTCAAGGAGCTCAATTTAGTGGAATGGGCAAAGAGCTTTATGAAGAGTCTACCAAGGCCAAAGAACTTTTTGACAAAGCCAATGAAATATTAGGTTTTGAAATCACCAAAATTATGTTTGAAGGATCCGCAGAAGACTTGCAGAAGACCAATGTAACCCAGCCTGCAGTTTATCTTCACTCGGTTATAAAAGCACTCTGTGCAGATGAGATTAAGGCTGACATGGTAGCAGGTCATTCCTTAGGAGAGTTTTCATCCTTGGTCGTGGCTGGTGTATTGTCTTTTGAAGATGGCCTTAAGCTGGTATCTCAAAGAGCCGAAGCCATGCAAAAAGCATGCGAAATAACACCTTCTACCATGGCAGCAGTATTAAGACTAGAAGATGATAAAGTTGAAGAGATTTGTGCACAAATAACGGAGGAAACGGGTGAAACTGTAGTAGCTGCTAATTACAACTGTCCAGGGCAACTGGTGATTTCTGGTACTGTAAAAGGAATAGATATTGCTTGTGAGAAAATGAAAGAAGCGGGAGCTAAAAGAGCCTTAGTTTTACCTGTAGGTGGTGCATTCCATTCTCCATTAATGGAGCCAGCTAGAGAAGAGTTGGCAGCAGCCATAGAAAACACCGTTTTTAACAGCCCCTCTTGCCCTATCTACCAAAACGTAACCGCCAAGCCTTCGACAGACATTAGTACGATTAAAGCCAACCTCATTGCCCAACTAACAGCACCTGTAAGATGGACACAATCTGTACAAAATATGGTAGCAGACGGAGCGACTAGCTTTGTGGAGTGTGGGCCAGGAAAAGTGCTTCAAGGCTTAGTAAGCAAAATAGCTGCGGATGTAGAGGTTTCTGGAATATAGTTGTTAATAACTAATATTAAGGAACTTAGGGGTAACAGCTCATATTTGACAGAAAATAATTTAAAAACTTTCTCTCAAATGACTTGACAGGAAAGAAAATTGCCCTTATTTTTGCAGCCTAATTACACGATTGACCCGTGGTGTAATGGTAACACAGGGGCTTTTGGTGCCCTTATTGAGGGTTCGAGTCCTTCCGGGTTAACTAGAAAAAGCTGCTGATTAATTTCAGTGGCTTTTTTGCTTTTAATGTTGCCGGAAACGTTGTCGTTTTTGCAAAAAAAGAAGACTTCGGGTATCGAAACCCAAAGTCTTCTTAATACCTAAAGCTTATACTCTAAATCAATCTTCCTTCACAGCCACTGTCTTCAATAACATTTCTTTAAGCTCTTTAAGGTCATTTTTTAAGGCTTTGGTCTCTGCTTGGACTGTTCTTGACTCCGCTCGAACTGACATTGACTCTGCTCGCACGGATAAGAGTTCTGACTCATACGCCGTGTTTTTCTGAATTTGCTTTTGCAGTTGCTCTTGTAGCTTCTCTATTTCCTCTTCTTGCTTCTGGGCTGTCAGTTCGAGCGTAGCCGAGAACCTCATTTCACTAGCTAAGTCACTTTGCAATTTCTTCGTTCTTTCTTCCAAAGCTTTTATGGCGGCAAAACTTACCCCGTCAAAATCTGCAGTGGCTATGGTGGTGTCGTTTCCTATAGTGCCATAGGCATCTTTACCAAAATGATGATGGAATTCTTGTGCCATCACACCCCAGTGGCGGTTTTTTGAGCTATCATCCCCTTTGTAGTTCCAGGTGCCTATAAACATCTGAGATACGCTCTTTAGGACTCTTTCCCCATTAGAAGCAATAAAGTTTTCTTTCTTAGTAGAGTCAGATATAGACGACCATGAGTTTGCTTTATTATGAGCCATTATGCCGTATTTAATAACACTACTTAGGTTATTATCAGTAAAAAAAGTATAACCATTTTCAAAGCGAGCCAAAAGCCTATTTTCCACATCTGCTTTCAAGGAGTCTCCTGAATCTGAAACATAATCGCTTAAGACCAATGCCCCTTGAAAACCATTAGTAGTTGCCATAACTCCTATTGCCGTGCTGTAAGAACCAGATGCTTTAGTACGATAGCCCATAGCTGTAGAAGAAGTACCTGAGGCAGATGTATAAGATCCTATAGCTGTAGAAAAATTACCAGAAGCAGATGTATAAGATCCAAGAGCTGTAGAAGAAGTACCAGAAGCAGATGTAGAAGAACCCAGAGCTGCAGAATATGAACCTGAGGCAGAGTTAACATAACCCAGAGCTATGGAATAATTACCTGAGGCAACTGTACGATAACCTAGAGCAGTGGAACTAGAACCTGAGGCAGCTGTAATATAACCCAGAGCTGTAGAAGAAGTTCCTCTAGCTTTAAAATCTGAAAGCTTATGCAAACCTGCCCATAAGGCACCAGACCCGACATCATATACAAGACCCCGTCCAATATATTTTTGAACGGCCGATGTAACACCATCTCGTAAAATTGCCTTCCATTTTAAAACAAACCCCGCTCCTACATTAGCATCATTATCTGTCTTGAATTTAATTCTTATCAAGTTATTATTAACAATTAAACTTAAGGGTAAGGCATTACCAGAATACGCTCCAAGAACCTCAGAAGAATAAAAATCTAAAACATAAACCGTATCTCCATCTGCTTCTGTATCTAACGATTCAAAATCTATATGATAGGCTTGAAAAAGTGGGTCAAATGTATTTAAGCCAAAGGAACAGTCGTAAGACAACCCGCCTATGTAATCTGCATCACCACTTGGGTCTCTTAGGATTCCTGCTAAGGCAGAACTTATATCAATAGAAGCACAACTCATGGTACGCACATTGCTAGCTGGGTCTTCTTTGGTAAATTTAACTTTAGGACCCACTAACAGGCCATTACCAAAAACATTTAACTGGTCTTGGTTGGTGCCGTCATCATTTATGCTATGGGCACCTGGCGTAATGAGAACTGACTGGGCAGTAACTAAGGCTGACACGAAAACTAAGCCTAGAAGAAATAGTATTCTTTTCATATTTCAAGATATATATTCCAAAAATACTTGAAAATCAGATGTTTAAAACCCCAAATCAGTGAGTTTTATTTTACGGCATATTGAAAAACTATTTTGAAAAGACTCGTCCCTTAATTTTCTTAAGGTATGTCATAAACGTCTTTAATAATATACAATGGCATCCACACGAATAAATGCTCAAAACAATTCTAAATAATCCCTTGCGTTGGCACTGTACCGGTAGTCATTGATCTTTAATAAAACCTTCCCAAGAAGGGAAATATATTCATTTCCTTCAATCTTATCGCCATCCACTAATTGATTCATAAACAATTTCAAAGAGGAGATTTTGTTCTTTTACTGATGCCCTATTCTATGTGGATAAATATTTTAACCGTGCGTTGAGCTACTTCCTTATACTCATTAAAGCAATCATCATAACTACAAAAGGCAATCTCATATACACATAACGTTATTATAACATATAAGCACAACACCCTGCAACGCTACAAAACCTCTTGACAATCAACAATACGCCATTTTGGACTGAATATTGATACAGAGCTTATTGTATATTTTTTAGCTCTATAATAAAACCCCTATGAGACCTGCTAATACCAAATTCATTAATTTGAGTTTCAGCGTTTGCTTTTTTACCCTTTTAGGGTTGTTTTTGATTCCCAACAAAAGTATATGCCAAAAAAATTACCTTAAATTTGAGAATTTTGGTATTTCAGAAGGACTCTCACATAGTTATGTACGAAGTATCTGTCAAGATAAACAAGGCTTTCTTTGGCTGGGAACAAGAAATGGTCTTAATAGATATGATGGATATTCCTTTAAAGTTTATCAAAGTAAGTCCAAAGATCCAACTAGTATAAGTAGTAATCAAGTCACCGATATTCATCAAAGTAAAAACGGAAACTTGTGGATTACCACAACCGGAGGGGGCTTAAACCTTTATGACAACACTAAGGATCACTTTACAAGCTTTAAGCACGAAGCAAAGAACACCAATTCGGTTTCCTCTAATTCCCTAAATACCGTATTCGAAGATCATAAAGGAAATGTATGGATAGGGACTGACGGCAAGGGCGTAGATGTATATTCACCAAAGGACAATTCCTTTTCACATTATACTGCTAATATGACCTCTGGTCTAGAAGATAATTTTATAGAAGCGATATATGAGGACAGCAAAAATCAAATTTGGGTAGGAAGCCAGAATGGACTTTATATTTTTAACCATAAAACAAAGTCATTCGCCCCCTTTGATTTTAGCAAATATACCTCCACTAAAGTAAGCGTAAGAACCATATTAGAAGACAGTAAAAACCAATTATGGATAGGCACTAATGGTAATGGTTTATTTAAATACAACACAACCAGCAATTCTATTCAACATTATGTTTATGATGAGAATAAACCCAAAGGCTTAGGTAGTAATGTCATATATGCCTTAGAAGAAGGTCCGAAAGGAAATATATGGATTGGCACCGAAAATGGGGGACTCTCTATCTTCAACCAAAGGGAAAATTCTTTTGAAACTTTTCAAAATGATGAGTTGGACTCCTATAGTCTGAGTAGTAATTCAGTACACTCCTTATTAAAAGATCAAAAAGGAAACATGTGGGTGGGCACCTTCAACTCTGGTATAAATCAAGTAAATATTGATGCTGAAAAGTTTGTCCATTATCGACATAAATCCAAAGTCAATAGCCTTAATAATGATAATATTCTTACAATTTATGAGGACAAGAAAGCCCAAATATGGATTGGGACGGATGGTGGTGGTCTAAATATAATGAATCCTAAAAATGGAAGTTTCAGACATTTCACCCATAACAATAAAGATATTAAGACTATTGCTGGTGACCACGTTTTAAGCGTCCTAGAAATGGAAAACGGAGAAATATGGGTTGGCACTTGGGGAAAAGGAATTACTGTTTTTAATGCTGACGCTAAAATACTCCGGCATTATAAAAACAACCCTTTAAACAAGACATCTCTGAGTAACAATAACATTTGGGTCATGCATCAAGATGTGGATAAAAACATCTGGATTGGTACATACGGCGGAGGCATTAATCTTTACAATCCTTCAAACAATTCTTTTATACAATTTCCCTCCGACCCGCTTCCTGAAAAGAAAGGCACAAATAATAATAAGATACTTTCTATCACAGAAGACACGAAAGGTTTTATCTGGATTGGGACAGATGGGGGCGGCCTGAATAGAATGAAAAAAGCGGATAAGTCTTTTTCATATTTCATGCACCACGATAACAACAACAGTATCAGTAGCAATAGTGTTGATAATGTTTTTGAAGATAAGAATGGTAACCTTTGGATTAGCACTAAGAATGGTTTGGATTTATACAAACCAAAAGAAAAGCTTTTTACTCAGTTCTCAGAAGAAGATGGCTTAGAAGGAAATATCATTCAAGGAGTATTAGAAGACAATAACGAAAACCTATGGATTAGCACCAATAAAGGCATAAGTAGATATAATCCAACGACGAGGACCTTTCATAATTATTCTGAAGCTGATGGGCTTCAAAAAGGCCAATTTAAAGAATTAGCTTTTTGTAAAACCAAGATGGGTAAAATGTATTTCGGGGGAAATAATGGAATCAACGCTTTCTGGCCTGACAGTGTAAAGCAAGTCAGCTTTGAGCCTCCATTGCTCATCACTGGTTTTAAGATTTTCAATAAAAACATTGCCGTAGCAAAGGACGAGAAAGATATCTCACCCTTAAAGAAAAACATTTCAATCGTTGATAAAATAACACTCTCTTATAAAGACCAGGTTTTTTCATTCGATTTTTCTTCTTTGAACTTCGTATCCGATAAAAAGAAAAAATATCAATATAGAATGCTCGGCTTTGACCAAGAATGGCAGCAAGTGGGAAACGAACATTCCGCTACTTATACTAATCTAGACCCTGGCAAATACATATTTCAAGTAAATGGTCTGAACAATGACGGTAATTGGTCTGAACATCCTAAAGAGCTATATCTCACTATTACGCCACCATTTTGGAAAACTTGGTGGTTTAGACTATTAATCATAATGGCCTTCTTTGGAAGCATCTTTGCACTCTATAGATACAGAACGAGAGCAATAAGAAGAAAAAAGGCTTCCCTAGAAAGGGAAATCAGAAAACGCACAAGCGAACTTCAAATATCAACCGAACATGAAATTGCAGCTCGTGAAGAAGCCGAAAAAGCTAGAATAGATGCTGAACTTGCCAACAAAGCCAAAAGTGTTTTTTTGGCTACAATGAGCCATGAGATACGGACACCAATGAATGGCGTCATAGGAATGAGTAATCTCTTATTGGAAACAGAGTTAAACAAAGAACAAAAAAGCTATGCAGAAACAATTGGCATTTCGGCCGACAACCTGCTAACGGTCATTAACGATATTCTAGACTTTTCAAAAATAGAGTCTGGGAAAATGGAACTTGAAGACAGAGATTTTAAACTCAGGACTTGTATTGAAGAAGTGATTGACCTGTTTGCGAAAAAAGCAGTTGAAAAGAACTTAGACCTCATTTATCAGATAGACCCAAAGGTTTCAACACACATTTATGGAGACCCAACTAGGCTTAGACAAGTTCTAATAAATCTCATCGGAAATGCCCTTAAATTCACCCATGAAGGCGAAATTTTCCTAAAAGTAAAACTGGCTGAAAGACAAATTCCTGATAAAATCAACCTATCCTTTGAAGTCCGCGATACAGGGATTGGAATCCCTAATGAGAAAAGAGATAAACTATTCCAAGCGTTTTCACAAGTGGATTCCTCCGTAACAAGAAAATACGGAGGAACTGGCTTAGGCTTAATTATCAGTAAGCGATTGGTCAATTTAATGGGTGGAGAAATTGGTATAGAAAGTCAGGAAGGAACTGGCACTACTTTCTATTTTAACATTATAACAATGCCGGGTGAAGCATCTGAGCCCGCCTATATCGCAACAGGCGGACTAGACGCTTTAAGGGGAAAACGTATTTTGGTAATAGATGATAATGAAACAAATAGGAAAATCTTAGAAGCACAACTTAATTTCTGGGAATACAAACCGATTCTTGCATCCTCTGCTTCAGAAGCACTAAAATTGATGGAAAATTCGGAAAGTTTCGATATTATTTTAACGGATATGGAAATGCCTGAAATGAACGGTTTAGAGCTTGCTCATGAAGTGCGTAAAAGGGGTTCGAAGACACCGATCATTTTGCTGAGTTCTCTAGGTGACATATCCTATAAAAACCATGCAGACCTCATTTCAGCAAGCCTTACCAAGCCTGTAAAACAACAGCTGCTCTTTAAAGAAATTCTTACTCAACTCAAAACTCCTGTTAATCTTCAAAAGCCCGATATTCAAGCAGAAAACAAGAAAACAGATGAGTATTTTGCCCAAAAACACCCCGCCAACATCATCGTGGCGGAAGATAACTTAATAAATCAAATGGTTATAACTAAGGTTTTAAAGGGACTTGGCTTTCATCCAACTATAGCTGTGAATGGAGTTCAAGTCATAGAAAAGTTTAAGCAAGGAGATTTCAATATGATTTTGATGGATATTCAAATGCCCGAAATGGACGGTTTAGAAGCTACCCAGCAAATAAGAAAACTCTCGAAAAAACAGCCTATAATAATCGCTATGACAGCAAATGCGATGCAAGGAGATAAAGAAATATGCCTAGAAGCTGGAATGGACGATTATATCAGCAAACCAATAAATAAGGAAGATTTAATGCTCAAAATAAAGAATGGGTTTTCAAAATTGAAGATGGAGGAAGACGCCCTTAAATAGGATTTCTTAATTCAAATTAAGTCCTGTTTTAAGTAAATCAATTAGCCAAAGAGTCTTAAACCAAATGGTATCAATTACGCTTGTTTCTTCATCTTTCGCATAAACTGACTAATTTGCATTTTTAACAGACTCCAAAAAATGAAATACGTTTTCCTATTATTTTTGACCCTCTCTCCATTGCTCAGTACAGCTCAAACTGTGTCAGAAAAAGTAGACAGCCTAGAAACGAAAGTTCTTTTACTCATAGACAACCCCGCCTACAGCATAGAAATACCAGATACTTGGGAGATAAAAACAGGCTGTACAGACACGCAATGCACCGCCGTTTCTAAAGGTGATACCATTGGTGGTTATGACATCTATTTAGAAAGCATCAATCTTACCGTCAATAAACTTTCATCCGCCAGCTATACGGCAGAAAAATATGCCAATTTTTCTATCGGTTATTTACCTAAAGTGGTGAGTGAATTTAAAGTCCTTGAAAAAACTAAGCTCAACTCAAGAAGCTACAGAATTACTTATACAGGAGTAAAAAACAACCTCCGCCAAACTTGGAGACAATACTATCACGTCAAAAATAGCAAGGTCTATATTGTAACATTCTCTGCAGAAGCAAAAAAATATAGATACTACGAAGAAATGATAGAACCTTATTTGGCCAGTTTTAAATTTAAATAAACCATAGAAGTCTGGGCAATTATTCCTACCCATTGCTCTATTTTCCTTGGTGTCGTGGATAGCGAATACTTCTCACGACTACATTCGGCATTTATTCAGGAAGGTATTCGTATAGCGACATCATGTTCAAAAAAGGCATTAATTTACTTTAACATTTCGTTTTCAAAATAGACATATGCCTTCTGCTTTTAGTCTAACTAATATAGCTTTCTTTTAATAATAATCACAAAACGAACATTATGTTAAGTCAAACTTGTTGAGCCATTCGTCACATAATTACTTAGCCATAAGAATGAGTTGATGTAAAGCATACGTCCTATAAATCCTTTCTACGGCTAATTTAGATTCTGGAATATTCAAAGGCATTCCTACTTTGGAAGCATATACATATTCTCTAGAAAGATGGCAAACGATATTTTGTCCATCAATAACCAGAAGTTTCATTTCTTCATTTCCTTCTCTTTAGGGCTCTATCCTCACTCTCTCCATTCGGCAGCTTATTACGAAAAAGATTGCGTATTTGGATCAGGCCCTTTAAAAAGAATTTTATTAGCCTCTAAATAGGCCTTTGACTGCTTGAACTCACAATTTATAAACAACTGATAGTTTACCAGCTAAGAGTTCGTATCAGCTCGAGGTTAAGGACCGCTTGCCCCTAAAGATCATCCGCATAAAACGGAAACAGGAAACAAAGCATCGATTCTATATACATCTGTATTCTCTTCACCTTTATTTTTAAATGAGTATTATTAAAATGTAAAACCCTTAAATTAATCAGAATGAAATCAATACTTTTGCGAAAATTTATATCCAATTAGTGACTGAACTTCTCCACACCCTTGACATACCCGCACTTAAATATTTCATTTTCCTTATTTTTACGATAGAAATAATTAGAATCATCTTTTTAAAAAAAAGTATATCAATAAAAGAAGGCTATTTACTAGGAATTCTTATTGTTGTCTGGGTTTTTGCCTTTAAATGGTATCCGCTTCTGTATAATGCTCCCCTGAATGGAGATGAAGCAATCGTATATAGTAGTGCCTTATCACTTCTAACAATTGATCCCATACCCTATAGAAGTGTAGAGTTTTCAACTTTAGGACCTCTACATGTTTTCTCTTTTATCATTCCTCAACTAGTAGGATTAGATATTTCATTTGCCGCAACAAGATGGATATGGATTATATATTGGTTTGGAACCCAAACTTTTATTTTTCTAACAATAAAGAATCTATTTTCAACACAAAAAGCTTTTGTGTTCCTTTTCTACCCATTTCTTCTTGCATCTACTTCCCTTATTTATGATTTCAACTATTTTTATAATGAATCTACCAGTTTATTGTTTTTAAGTTCTGGTCTATTTTTTTATAGTCTAAACTTCATATCATCAAAACACAAATCCCGCTATGATTATCTAGCCATTTTCCTATTATCGCTTTCGGTTTATGCTAAACCTCATGCTGCCATTTTAGCTTTTGGTCTGTGTTTTTTCATATTACTTCAGAAGTTCAATTCAACTACAAAACTTGAAAAAAGTTATTTCATCAAAATTATAGTTTCAGGATTGATTTTCACAATAGTTTCCTTTGGAGTGCTTGCTCATTTCAAAGCATTAGATGATTTTATATTTTATTACATAACTACTAACTCTAGCTATGGAACCTCTGATAGTATATTCATAAGATTTATAAATACTTTTATTGTACGCTCCACATCTGAACCTTTCATTAACTATTTTGTAAAGCACTTTTATATTGCTCTTCTAATTGCAAACATTATAATGGCTCTATTTATCAAGAAAGTTAACAAAAAAATCATTCTTTACTTCGCCATCTCAGCTTTAACGATCTACTCGATTTCACTTCCTGGAACTTATTATGGGCACTATTTCAACTACCTTTTTCTCAGCATAGGGTTAGGAATTTCTTGTTTGGGTGAAGGCTTAGAACTGCACTTCAAACCCTACCTATTCAAAATTTACATTCTAGCCCTCTTATCAATAGGGACTGCTTTCTTCGGTTTTTCTATGAAGCAACACCAGCTTAACTATTCAAATAATATTTCAAGCATTACAGACCATTCTAAAAATAAGCTTGTGCGATCACCTACAAGCAAATTTCTACTTTCATACTCAGAAAAAAAAGGGATAACAGACCCTAGATTAGCCATATTTGACTGGAGAAATGAGATTTACGTGGAAACTGGTTCTATGCAGGCTACTCACTATAACACACCAGAAAGGTTATTAGGATTTCAAGCCTCTGATAAAAAAATTGTGGAAAAAGCCCGAAACATTTACCTAAACGACCTTAAAATATCTGAACCTTATTTTTTCCTTGTAGCTACTACTAAAAAATATTCCTATTGGGATATGACTATGAAGACTATCAAAACCATTCCAGACCTACACAACTATCTACTTCAGAATTATGATTTCTTAAAAAGTTTTGACGATTTCGATATATACATAAAAAAAGATAATTAGTTACATTTCGGTGTCAATAAACTTTCGTCCGCCAGCTATACGGCAGAAAAATATGCCAATTTTTCTATCGGTTATTTACCTAAAGTGGTGAGTGTAAAGTCTTAGAAAAAACTAAGCTCAACTCAAGAAGCTACAGAATTACTTATACGGGAGTAAAAAACAACCTCCGCCAAACTTGGAGACAATACTATCACGTCAAAAATAGCAAGGTCTATATTGTAACATTCTCTGCAGAAGCAAAAAAATATGGATACTACGAAGAAATGATAGAACCTTATTTGGCCAGTTTTAAATTTAAATAAACCATAGAAGTCTGGGCAATTATTCCTACCCATTGCTCTATTTTCCTTGGTGTCGCGGATAGCGAATATTTCTCACGCTTTCTGCTTCCGCATTTATTACGGATGATATTAGCGTAGCGACTGCATTGTCAAAAAACAATATCTTACTTGAGATTTTCGTTTTGAAACCAGACTAAACCATATGATTTTAGTCTAACTGTTACAGTCCGCTTTTAATAATTATCCAAAAAAACACACAATATGTTAAGAATCATAATCTATACAATAGTAACCGCTGCTTTTTTGGGATGTGGCGTAGCTAAAAACCCACCTTACATTACCGAAGATTTTGAGCAGGCCACAGCAGGTCATGAAAAAATTGCCATTCTTCCTTACGAACCCTATTCTACTTGGCAAATGCGAGAAAAAGGGGAACTTGATTTATGGCAAGAACAAATGGAAATATCTGGACCATTTCTTCAGAAAAAAATCTTTACTGCATTTGCAAAGAAAGTCAATAAAGGCAAGCTTGATTTAGTCGTTCAAAGTTTCTTAAAAACGAATGAGATTTTAAAAGATAACAAAATCACATATCCTACTTTGAAAGACATGGATAAGGCGAGTTTAGGAAAACTCTTAGGTGTAGACGCCATATTTTTTTGTCAGTATTTTGATGATTCTGACAAAAGTGTGGATAGGCCTGGAGTAAGAACAGTAGAAGACTTAGGTAAAGACATGCTTTTCACGGCCTCACTTTTTGATGGGCAAACGGGCAACTTACTTTGGAGAAAGAACCTGGTCATGCCGATACAAACAAGAGCGGACACTAAAGACCTTTTGGCTGTGAAGGCCATAAATAGTTTTGTGAAGTTTATTCCCTATAATTTACCCAAGCTTGAAGATGGTTTGATTGAAAAAGAACTGATTCAGTTTCAGCTGCCTTAACTTCGGACCAAAATCACGACTAACCACACGTCATTCGATATTTTTTGAGCATTCATAGTAAATGGCTTTCTTAAGTATAAGATGTATTTTCGTTTTAAACCAAATCCTATTCAGGTATGAAACCGAAAACGTTTCCTATTCTACTTTGCTTCTTTCTTAGTCTAAATACTTGGGCACAATCTTCTGACAACAATTCAAGAGTAATAAGAATACTTACTTTCAATATTCTTCATGGTGCTACCACCTATGGAGATTTTAATTTAGATCATATTGCTAAGGTAATTTCTGATACTCATCCTGATTTTGTAGCCTTACAGGAAGTAGACTATAAAACCAATAGAGCAAGAAAATATGATTTGGTCACGGAACTCGGCTTTAGAACCAAACTTTCACCCCTCTTTGGCAGAGCCATGAAATATGATGGCGGCGAGTATGGCGAAGGGATTTTATCCAAATACACCTTTCTAAATACCAGAAATGTTGGTTTGCCCCACAGTATTGGAAGCGAACCCAGAGCAGCCTTAGAGGTCACTTCTGTATTGTCGTCTGGTGATACCATATCTTTTATAGGAACTCATTTAGACCATTTGAAAGATGGAAAAGATAGGCTCGCTCAAACAGAAAGTATAAACATGCACTTCTCTTCTAATCCATACCCGACAATTTTGGCAGGCGATTTAAATGATGTGCCTGGAAGTATGGCTATAAATACCTTAGAAAAACTTTGGCTTTCTTCTTATGACAAAGCGAACCCAGAGCCCACGTATCCTTCAGATAAACCCAAAGTCAAAATTGATTATGTTATGTTTTACCCCAAAAACAGATGGAAGGTATTAAGCTCTGAGGTGATTCAAGATACGGTGGCATCAGACCATTGTGCCTATTTAGTGACGGTAGAGCTGCTAGAAAAATAGAAATAAGCCTTTTTCAATTCCTGTAGGTCTATATTTTGCCTTAGCTTTGTCAAAATTCAAACTATGCACTGGGAAACACTTTTTTCTAACAAAAGATACGGCTCTAGAAACCTCCAAAATACAGACGAGACTCGTGGAGAGTATTTGAGAGATTACGACCGACTTATTTTTTCATCCCAGTTCAGAAGACTTCAGGACAAAACGCAGGTTTTCCCGTTACCAGGCTCTGTTTTTGTACATAATAGATTAACACATAGCCTTGAAGTGGCATCGGTAGGCCGTTCTCTAGGAAGGCTGGTAGGCGAAAAAATAGCCCAGAAAAATGCCGACGCTTTAAGCACTCCAGCAATAGAATTTTACAAATTTGCTCTAGCAGATGTTATTCAAACGGGCTGCATCGCTCATGATATCGGTAACCCGCCCTTTGGGCATTCAGGAGAAGATGCTATCAGAACCTTCTTTGAAGAACTTTCTGGCAGCCAAAAGGAAACTTTAGAAAACGAGTTGACGCCAAACCAACTAGCAGATTTAAAAAACTTTGAAGGTAATGCCAACGCCTTCCGCGTACTCAGCACCATTTTTCTTCATGCCGGGCTAAAACTCACTTATACCACTTTAGCTTCAATTGTCAAATACCCAATTGACAGTTTACACGGTTTTGATAAATCTACTGGTCTTATTTCTACTAAAAAATCTGGCTATTTTGACGCTGAACTTCCAGTAGTCAAGCAAATGGTTGATGATTTGAAAATGACTTATATAGACGCGTCTAAGACCCATTTAGCCAGACATCCTTTTGTGTTTTTAGTAGAAGCCGCCGACGACATTTGCTATAGAATTATTGACCTAGAAGACGCCTTTCGTTTACATATACTGTCTTTTGAAGAAGTAAAATCACTGCTACTTCCGTTTTTTGAAGCAGAAAATAATTTCGCTTACATAAAAGAGCAGATGATTACCATGAGAGACGAAAAACAAAAACTCTCGTTGCTCAGAGCCATGCTCATTAGCCTGTTGACCAGAAAGTGTTCAGATGCCTTTATGGCTCACGAGACAGGTCTTTTAAATGGAGATGTTAATAAATCATTGATTGAATTAATCGATAAAAAATCGATTGCGTTGATTGACAAAATTGACCATGTTTCTGTGAGTAAAATCTATAATCACAAATCTGTAGTTGAAATAGAAATTGCTGGTTTTCATGTGATTGGTGGTCTACTGAAAGAATTCCTTGGGGCTATTTTAGAACCCAAATCTGCCAAATCTAAAAAAATGAAAAGACTCATTCCTCAACAGTTTGACATCAATGAGGAGCAGGGGCTCTACTTAAATATACTTTCTGTTTTAGATTTCATTTCAGGCATGACAGACATTTATGCTGTAGATCTTTATAGAAAAATAACGGGGATTCAGATTCCTAGTTTAGGATAAAACAAAAACTCCTTTTTCTTATAATCGGTTAACACAGATATAATTACACATTTCTACCCTACCTCTAGCAGCTTAGCATCACAGACAGGTGTCTGAACCAAATAGGCAATACTAAATGTTTAATTAGCCTAATGTATTTAGGTCTTAAAACGGAAATGGGCAACAAAGCTTCCCTTTTCTTTTTTTGAGCTTTTATAATTCTATTTTAGCCAATTTGGCTTTATCCATCTTATTTTTACTTATCTAGAAACATAAATTATTTCTATAGCCAGACAACTACTTTACCAATGAAAAGCCTATTACTTGACGTTTCAAAGGATTCACAGGTTGGATTCAAGGATTTAGAAGCCCATATCTCTGTCGAGCCTCTTATTGCATTTGTGAAGGAGAAAATAAGAAATCCATATTCCGTAAATAACACTTATTTTGAAAATCTACTTCATAAACTGGAGAACGAGTTTGACCTTAAAGGCAATATCCCCATCTCAAGTATTCCGAATCATGAAAATGTCTTTGAAGAAATATATAGACTCTTAGTGCCCCCCGCTTCTGACGAGTCGGAAGTCTATCTAGCACTTAGTACTCCTGTAAAACCTATCTTTTTTTACGGAACAGACGCTTTCTATAATTTACTATTAAAAGAAGGAAAAGACTATGTAAATCAAGAAGCCATAGAAGAGTATGCCCCTTCTCCGAAAAAAGACATCATTCAGGTCTATTCTTTTATTTTGGAAAAACTTTATGGTTTCCCACCGCATCCATTAAGGAGCTTCATCATTAGTGTTAAAGCTTCAGACGGCATACTTAAGAAATATTACAAATTACATATTGATAACACTTTTGTAACCGTCAGTCCAAAAGGGGATCTTCCTGAGTTTGATTTAATGGCCATAAGAGAATCGTGGCAGAAAGACTTCGATCTAAATTCTATTTTAGAACTACTGCCCTTGTCATTATTTAGGTTTGAGGGCTTTTCTATCATGAAACTGGAAGACATTACCGCCGCTCAAACAGTGGAACACATGAAAAGTCTTATCCTAGAAAGGGCTTCTTATCCAGATAGCAGTTATCACGAGGAGATTGTAAACTCTTTAAAAAACTTAACAGGTGACGCTAATCTATTCTTTGACTTAGTTCCGCTTCTAAAAGTAAACGATGAAGTGGTATTAAACCCCGACAACTTGTGCAATAGCCAGTTGTTCAGGCATACTTTTAATGGAGATAAGGAGCAAAATACATACATCAATTTTTGCAAGGAGTTCTTCAAAAATCCTTCCATGGTTTTCAAACCATCCTTGGAAATCGCCTCTTGCGGAGAAAATGAATTCGATCTTAAACTTATTAAAAGCGAATTTAAGTCATTAGCTATAGTTCCAGTGGTTTGCAAAAAAATGGTGATTGGTATTTTGATAAGCTATTCGAAAAGAGAGAACGCGATAAACGAAATTGTGATGGGACAGCTTCACTCCGCTATCTCTGTTATAAGTCAGAGTTTAGAGCATGACATTGAAGCTTTTAATCAAAAACTGGAAAACATAATACGAGAAAAATACACCTTCCTACAAGAAGCTGTGGCATGGAAATTTAAAGAAGCCGCTCTTCACTATATGGAAGAAAGGTTAAACACCTTGTTGGTCAAAAAAGTGGAAACTGTTGGTTTTAAGAATGTATATCCTTTGTATGGAGCCATAGATGTTAGAAACTCTACCATGGAAAGAAATAAAGCACAGCATTTAGATTTTACGTTTCAATTAACTGCTCTCCTAAAAACGCTATACTTAGTAAAGGATGATTTGACCGACAAACTAACAAAGAGATGTGAAAAGTATTTAGATAGCGTAACCCAAAATAATTATGCAGGCGATGAGCTAAAAATTCAAACCTTTTTAGATGCTGAAGTTCCTATCCTCATAAACGAAGTAAAAAACCGTCTTCCCAAATCCGATACCCATACCCTTAAATTTATAGAGGATTATCGGGAATTAAGCAAAGAAGATTCTGGAGAAGCTCATTTACATAGGCGAGGATTTGAAAACGACATGCAAACGATTAACTCCACAGTTAATAGATATCTTGAAAAAAGTAAAGGAGAATTACAGAAAGACTTTCCTACCTATTTTGAAAAATTCAGAACAGATGGCGTAGAATATGACATATACCTTGGTCAATCTATAGAACCTAAAAAGACTTTTAAAACGGTCTATCTAGAAAATATCAGGAAATGGCAAATAAGCTCCATGGCGGAAATTGCGATCTTGAATGAAGCTTTATTGCCTAAACTATCATTGCCATTAAGAACCACCCAGTTAATTTTTATTAACCCTGGCTCCATAGACATTAGTTTTAGAGAAGACGAAAGAAGATTTGACGTGGAAGGCTCTTATAACATTAGGTATGAAGTCATAAAAAAGCGAATTGATAAGGTTAAATTAAAGGGCAAAGACGAAAGACTTACGCAACCAGGGAAAATAGCTTTGGTGTACTTTGATTCCCAAACTGCCAAAGAGTATATTCCGTACATTGAAGAATTACAGGCACAAGGTTTACTTTTGGATGACTTAGAGCTTTTAGAACTCGAACACCTTCAAGGTGTTAATGGTTTAAAGGCTCTGAGGGTTGGCATAAATTTAATTTTTGAAACAAACATAGTTCAATGAATTATCAGCAAATACTAGACGACATTGAAAATTACGTTAGTGAATTAATCAAAACTCATGCTGAGGACCACTTAATTTTCCATGGCCTAAAACACACTCAGCTCGTAGTTACCAATGCCAAAATGCTGGCAAAATACTATGAACTTAATGAGCGAGACACCTTTATTGTTTTAGCCTCCGCTTGGTTTCATGATACAGGTTACTGCAATGGAAACGTGGTGGAACATGAAAAAAGAGGCATAGACTTTACCATCCATTTCCTAAACAAATACAATATTGAAAAAGAGACTTTAGAAGAAATAACTCAATGTATTCAATCTACCACTATACCTCAAAACCCAAGTAATCTCTTACAAGAAATCATTTGCGATGCGGACCTTTTTCACTTCGGAACAGAGGATTTTCAGCAGTTTAATGAAAACATGAAGTTAGAAACAGAGCACTTTTCTGGTCAAAACATTTCGGATAAAAAGTGGCGAAAAAAAACCATTAAATTATTAGAAGGGCATACTTTTAAAACGTCTTTTGGTAAAGATATATTGGCAAATAAAAAAAATGACAATATCGCAAAGCTCAAAAAAAAGAAAGGTAAAGGGAAAACTAAATCCAAGAATGTGCCATCTAAAAGACCAGATAGGGGAATTGAAACCATGTTTAGGATAAGCTCAAATAACCATCAAAGATTGAGCGACATGGCCGACAACAAGGCACACATTATGGTTACTACTACTTCTATTATTCTGTCTGTAGTGCTTACCATTCTTTTCAGAGAAATGGAACAAAACCAGTACCTACTTATTCCTAATTTGATTCTCTCATCTGTTTGTGTAGTGACCATGGTTTTTTCCATCTTGGCCACAAGACCCACTATACCCAATGGCACCTTTACACCAAGGGACTTGATGGAAAAAAAGGTTAACCTTCTGTTTTTTGGGAATTTTTATAAAATGCCATTTGAAGACTTTTCTAACGGAATGACCATCCTCATGGAGGACAGGGAATTCCTATATGGCTCACTCACAAAAGACATATACTCACAAGGCGTGGTTTTAGGAAGAAAATACAGACTTCTAAGAATAGCCTACAACATTTTTATGTTTGGCGTGATAGTTTCTGTTTTAGCTTTTATTACAATGGCCATCATTCAAGAAAAGTCGGCTCCTTTGATATGAAAAAAAACTTCTCTTTAAATACCTTATTATTATTGATAATAGGCCAAGCTTGCTCATCATCTTCTTCAGCCATACGGAGTAGTTCAGATTTTCCATATAATCTTGATAAACCCGAGGTTTATTATTTACCCTTAAGTCTTTTAGAAATATCAGGAATTGCGTTTCATAATGGTGATCCCAAAATCACCTATGCTGTCCAGGACGAAAAAGGAGCTATTTATCAAATAGATAAAGATAAGATAATACAGGAAACCGAGTTTAGAAAAAATGGCGATTATGAAGACCTGAGTATTCTAAAGAACCAAATATACATTTTAGAAAGCAGCGGAAAGATATTCCGTACCCCTTTAATCGAAACCGTAGAACAAAAAACATCCGAAACCGAAGAGATAGATATAAAACTCCCTAAAGGGGAGTATGAATCACTTTATGCCGATTCAGAATCGGAATCACTATTTATTTTGTGCAAAAATTGTGATAAAAAAAATAGTATTCTGGGTTTCCGATATGACTTAAAAAAACAGGACAAGAAACCTGAAACTTTCGAAATAAAAACAAAAAGCTTTTCAAAGAAAGGCTTTGCACCATCTGCCCTAGCCCGAAACCCGATAGATAAAGATTGGTATGTCATTTCTGCCATTAATGAGGCTCTTCTGGTTTTTGATTCCAATTGGGATTTCAAAGAAAGCGTTCCATTAAAAAAAGACAAGTTCTGGCAGCCGGAAGGCATTGCTTTTGACAAAGAAGGACACCTATACATTTCAAGTGAAGGAGATGACTATACCAAAGGAAAAATACTTTTGTTTAATCGAGCCATTGAATAGGGCTTCTATTTATGAAATTTAGCATCAACAAATTACTCCCTCTTTTACTTTTATCATTCTGCTATTCCTGTGCCACATATAAAACGCAGTACACTAAGGAAGCAGAAAATTGGCAAAAAAATCATCCTTCAGATTCTCTTCAAATAAAACACACCATGTATCTTATAGGTGATGCGGGAAACTCTACACCCTCACACCGATCGCCTGTTATTAATTTTCTAGAAAATGAGTTAGAAAAAGAATCGGAAAACAGTTCTATCATTTTTTTAGGAGATAATATCTACCAAGAAGGTATGCCTTCAAACGCAGACAAAAAGGCTAGAGCTGATGCAGAATACCGCTTAAATGAACAGTTGAAAATGCTAGATAACTTTAAAGGCAGGCCCATTGTTCTCCCTGGAAATCACGATTGGCGAATTGATGGAGTAAAAGGCTTAAAAAGACAAAGCAAGTACGTTCAGAAATACCTTAACAAAGACAAAGATAAAGAGGACTATGAAGATTACTTTTTACCACTAGATGGCTGTTCTGGACCAGAGGTGGTAGAACTAAATGAAGACATCGTGGTGGTAGTGGTGGACTCTCAGTGGTGGCTAGCCGACTGGGACAATGACCCTGAAATTAATGACGAATGTGCCATCAAAAACAGAGAGAACTTTGAATTTGTTTTTGAAAACGTCATAAGAAAATATAGGAATAAGAATATCGTGATTGCCATGCACCACCCTCTTTATACTTATGGGCCACATGGCGGAAGGTTTACAGCTAAAGAGCATCTTTTTCCATTAACAGAATTAAATCCTAATCTTTTTGTCCCAATTCCTGTCCTCGGCAGTTTAAGTGCCATAATAAGAGGAGCCATAGGGTCTAGGCAGGATTTAGCCAACAAAAACTATAAGAACCTACGCTCCACCCTTTTGGCTGGTGTAGGTAAAAATGGCAACTTCATTTTTGCCAGCGGCCATGAGCATACACTACAACATATTGAAAACAATGGACAGCATTTTATTGTAAGTGGTAGCGGTTCTAAAAGCAGCCCTGTGGCGATGGGAAAAGGCTCCGAATTTGCCACTTCAGGCATGGGTTACAGCAAACTAGACTTTTATGAAAGCGGAGAAACTTGGGTCAATTACTATACCGTAAATATCACCGGAACAGAGGCGACATTGGTTTATCGAAAAAAAATAAAGGATGCCAAAACTTTAGAAGACGAAAGCATCGATGTAGATTTTTCAGAACATGAAAGTAAGCTAGATTCCGCCAAGCATAAACTGACGAAAAACAAAATAGTACCTGTAGGCAAGGCTCACAATTTCTTACTGGGAAAGCATAACAGAGACCTGTATTTAGAAAGTTATTATTTCCCCGTTTTGGACCTTTCTAGTATGAAAGGCGGACTTACACCCGTAAAGTTAGGAGGAGGAAACCAAACCAACTCTTTGCGTTTTGACGCCCCAGACAAAAAACAATATGTCCTTCGAAACTTAACGAAAGACGTCACTCGTTTTTTGCCATTTCCTTTCAATAAAATGAGTGTTGCTAAATTTATTGTAGAAGATAATTTCCTTTCTACAAACCCCTTTGCCCCACTTTCTATGCCTGCATTGGCAGACGCCATAAACGTCTATCATACCAATCCCAAACTGTATTATGTACCTAAACAGCCCAGTTTAGATGCCTACAATAACATTTTCGGTGAGTCCATGAATCTCTTTGAAGAAAGACCTAAAGGCAAACACTGGAAAGATGCGGACTTTTTCGGAAATCCAGATAAAATCATCAACACCCCAGACTTAATGGAGGCCATTCTGGAAGACAATAAAGACCGAGTGGATGAAAAATGGATGGTAAGAACTCGACTTTTTGATTTCCTCATAGGTGACTGGGACAGGCATGACGACCAGTGGGCTTGGGCTGAAATAAAACAAGACAAAGGAGAAACCATTTACAGACCTATACCAAAAGACCGAGATCAAGCTTTCTCATTATATAATGGAGCAGCGGCAAACTTGGCAAGACTAACAGCTCCCTTTTTAAGACAGTTGCAGAGTTTTGACCCAGAGATAAAAAGCATGAAATGGACGACCTGGAGTGCACGACTGGTAGACAGGACATTTCTAAACGGCCTGAGCTGGGAAGACTGGGAAGAGCAGGTGCTTTTCATTCAAAAAAACTTAACAGACGAGATTATTGAACGCTCTTTTGACAACTGGCCTCCTAAAGCCAAAGAAATTTCCATAGAAAGAATCTCTCACAGTATTAAAAACAGAAGGGCAGATTTAATGAAGATTGCGAGAGCACATTATGAGTTTGTCAGTAAATCTGTTAATGTAATTGGTTCTGAAAAAGAAGAGTATTTTGAAGTCAAAAAAATAGATGAAAATAACACAGAAGTAACCGTATTTGACCTTGATAAGGAGGGCGAAAAACGAAAGGTGATTTACCACAGAATTTTTGACAACAATATTACGGCGTATGTGAACCTATATGGAAACGGCGATAAAGACGAATTCATTTTTGAAGGCGAATCAGACAATAAACTTAAAATAAGATTTATAGGTGGAGACGGGAAAGATACCTTTAAAGACCTATCTACTGCCTCAACGGGCAAAAAAAAGGTATCCATTTATGATGACTTCAAAAAAGATAAACTAAAGCGTGCCGCAGCATTTAAGGATAAAAGAACAGACATTTTCAGATATAACGTTTACGACAGAAGAAATAACGACAGCAATTATGACATAGCCATGGTGCTGCCAGTGCTTGGTTTCAACACTGACGACGGTCTGCTTATAGGCGGAAGTGTCAACTTTACAAAATATGGTTTTAAGAAAGAACCTTTCTCCTCTGTGCAGGACTTTAAAACGAGCTATGCCTTTCAGACCAAATCACTAAGTTTAAATTACAAAGGCGACTTTATAGATGCCTTTGGCGAATGGGATTTTTACCTAGAATCATTTTTACATGGACCTAGTTATGCTTTCAATTTTGCAGGAATTGGAAACAATACCCTTAGAACGGAAGATAACGAAAACTACTATCGCGTTAGACAAGGTGCATTACACATTTACCCAGCCATAAAGAAAAGGTTTGCTCATAACAGTGCATACTTCAGCATTGGTCCATTTGCCGAACGCCTAAATTTACAAGCTACTCAAGGAAGATTTTTAGCAGAAAACACGGTTGATAATCAATTGTTTGAAGGCAAGAACTTTGTAGGTTCTAAGTTCTTATTCAGTTTTAATAGTGTTGACAATTTCATCGCCCCTCATAATGGTATCATTTTCAACTCTGAACTAAAATGGTCTCATCAAACCAATAATTCTAAAGATTTCGGTTCTATCAACGCTAGTTTGAGTTTCTTTAGAGCTTTGGATAGCAAAGAAAAACTAATTTTAGCCACCCAATTTGGCACAGGAATAATCCTAGGAGGTAATGGCTTTGAATTTTATCAGATGCCTTTCATTGGCGGCAAACAAGGTTTGCGAGGATATAGATCTGAAAGGTTTTATGGAAAGACTAGTTTCTGGCAATCCACCGATTTAAGATACAAACTAAAGAGTAATTATAACCCATTGGTACCTATCACATATGGCGTTTTCGGGAGTTTTGACCATGGTAGAGTTTGGTTACCGTCAGAACATTCTGACAGCTGGCATTATAGTTATGGCGGCGGCGTTTGGCTGGCTCCTGTAGATGCTTTAACTTTTACTTTTGGGGTGTTTTTGCCGAAGGAAAAAGAAGAAGAGAAACCCCGACTTACATTAAAGGCAGGGTTCTCATTCTAAGGTTAGGTTGAGTATCAATAATTATTTTCAGAACGTGAATAAATCACTTCTCTACTCTACTGGCTGTAGCATTTAGTTGATACAAAAATAATCCTTTGACTGTTTTATCATCTTCCCCTTGTTAAACCCGATTTATGCATTGGAGAATTGCAATTAGTAGCTAAAGTGTAATAAATCAGACAATTAAAGAAATTTAGTTACGGTCCCGATAAAATCGGGAGATTTTCTAATGCATAAAATGGGTTTCATTTTCCACTAAACTCATTTCTCCTCCTTCAGTCTGCTAAAACGAATAGAACTGACGATCTTTCAAAAAATCTGTGTTTTTCTCATAAAACATGACAAAAGTATTCTTAAAAAAACCGAGCAAACTTTATGGTCTTTGTTTTAGACATTCAAATTATTTTGTTATTCCAGCTTTCTTATATTTCGGAAATGAACTAGGATTAGTCATAAGAGATCATCTTTAAGGCAATACTTTCTCTCTGAGTCTACAGACTCAGAGCTAAAATACACTTTAGAAGTATGCTTTAAATTCATATCAAAAGTCTTCGATATTGAAAGCAAATTAAGTTTTCAAAGAAATTCATACTAAAGAACATACCTTTGCATTCTTACAAAAGAAGTATATGGACATTCACGTTAGTAATATTCCCTTCAAAATGAAGGAAGAAGAATTAAAAGAGCTTTTTGAAAAACATGGTACAGTTGAGTCAGCAACTATTGTTATAGACCACAAATCCAGACAAAACAAAGGCTTTGGTTTTGTAAAAATGCCAAACCTTCCAGAAGCCAAAACTGCCATTTATAAACTTAACGGCTTTGAGATATTAGATAGAAAGCTAAGGGTGAATGAGTCTACCAAAAAAGTAGAAGAGCCTGTGAAAAAAGCCTATAACTGGAAATCAAACATCAAGAAGAAAGTAAGAACAGTGCGTTTTGATAATGAACCAGAAAAACCTAAAAAAGGATTACATAAAAAAAGGAGAGGACACGGAAGAGGTACCAAATACTAAGCCTCAAATGAATTGTAATTCAAACAGCTCGTCATAGAAATTGGGGTTCTGATAAAATACTGATAAATTCACTTCTTAACGGAACCCTAATTAAATGAAATTACTGAAACGTCTTTTTGCCGCAGTTCTTCTTATTGCCATTTTTATTGCTGCAGGCATTTATTGTTACCTCCATACGCTAGACACTGACTATAATGCTGAAGTAGAAATTCCAGATTTAGAAAACGAGGTAGAAGTTATTTTTGATGCCCACGCCATACCTCATATTTATGCCAAAAATGAGACGGACTTGTTCCAAACCTTCGGATACATACATGCACAAGACCGTCTTTTTCAAATGGAAATTCTCCGCAGACTGGCGTCTGGCACACTGTCAGAAGTTTTTGGAGAAAAAGCTCTACAAACCGACAAGTTTTTTAGAACCCTAGATTTTAAAGAACATGCCAAAAGAGCCATAGCCGCAAGAGACCCTCAAAGTATGGAAGCCAAAGGTATGGCCGCCTATTTAAAAGGGGTTAACACCTATCTTGAAAAAGGAAAAACACCTATAGAATTTACTTTGGCCGGAATTCCCAAAAGAGCGTTTACCGCAGAAGATGTGGAAATGATAGTGGGTTATATGGGATATACCTTTGAGGCGGCATTTCAAACCGACGCCGTGGCTACTTATATTCTTAATGAGTTTGGTGAGGCATACCTTCCAGATGTTTTAAAAACATGGCCAACGGATGCTTACAGAATATCCGTAGACCCAGTGGGCCAAGTAAAAGCAGCTCAAAACCTCGCCATAATGGGCGAACAACTTAGAGGCTTAAGTGCCGAGCTTCCGTTTAAACCCTTTCATGGCTCAAATGGCTGGGTTATTTCTGGCAGTAAAACCCAGTCTGGCAAACCTATACTTTCAAACGATACTCATATAGCTTTCTCTCAACCTTCTGTGTGGTACGAGGCACACTTATCCTGCCCTACTTTTGAGGTTTACGGCAGCTTTTTGGCTGGTGGTCCCTTCCCTGCTCTTGGTCATAATAAAAATGGCGGCTGGGGCATAACCATGTTTGAAAACGACGATGCAGACTTTTACAGGGAAAAGATAAATCCCAAAAATCCAAAACAAGTTTGGTTTAAAAACCATTGGGAAGATATGACCATCAAAAAGGAGGTCATTAAAATTAAAGATAAACCAGATGTTGAAATTGACATAAAGCGTACTCGCCACGGCTATATTCTCAATGGGGCATTTGAAGGTATCAGTCACGAATCTGACCCTATTGCATTCCAATGGGTCTACCACCAGTGGCCCAGTAAAAGTTTAGAAGCCTTTTACCAATTATCTCAATCTAAAAATGCCAGCGATGCTCAAAAAGCCGCGGAACAACTGACTGCTCCTGGCTTAAATATTATGTGGGGAGACACCGAAGGAAATATAGCATGGTGGGCAGCAGGAAAACTTCCTATCAGACCTCCACATGTTAACCCTAACTTAATTCTAGATGGCAGTTCAGGAGAAGATGAATGGAAAGGATATGCAGATTTCAAATACAATCCACAAGTATTAAACCCTGAGAAAGGATATCTTATCACTGCAAACAATCAGCCTGACGACATGGGCAATGGTCTTGTTCCCGGCTATTATGTACCGTCAAATAGAGCCAAAAGAATAGAAGAACTTATAGCCATAAATAAAACCGACTGGACTGAAGAGTCTTTAAGAACTATAATCAATGATGTGGTTTCTAGCACCTATCCAGAAATGATAGATAGTATTTCTACTGCCGTTCGTTTGGGAGATTTAACATCGGAAGCTAAGGAATTGATGGGCATCCTAAAAAAATGGGATGGAGCTCACAATTTGACAAATATTGAGCCTACCATTTTCTACAAACTACTTTATACGATTGAAAAGAATACCTTATTAGACGAGCTAGGTAGTTCTTTTTTCGACCGATTTGAACACAGTCATACTTTAAAAAGAAACGTAAAAGCTTTCTTTGAAAACGACAGTTCTCCGTGGTGGGATAATATAGCTACCCCTGAAAAGGAAACCAGAGCCCAGATATTTGCGAAGTCATTAAACGAAACTTCAGAAGCTTTAATCGCTCAATTAGGCAACAACTCTTCTGAGTGGCACTGGTCAAAAGTTCACACCTTAGAACATGTACATCCTATGGGAATAGTTCAAGGTTTAGATAAGTTTTTCAATGTAAATATCGGCTCCATAGCTGGCGGTAGAGAAACCATCAATAACATGGATTTCACCATGGATTCTACAGGACTATATAAAGTAAGAAGTGGGCCAGCCCTAAGGCGAATCATTGACTTTAACAATCCAGAAGTGGGCTACGGCGTGATTCCGACAGGACAATCAGGCTATTTCAGGAATGCTCATTATAAGGACCAAGCCAAAATGTTTGCCGAAGGCGGCAAACGTCATGAGCTCATGAACAGAGAAATGATAGAAAAAGTAATGATAGGTAGAAGTATTTTTAAACCTTGAATTAAGGTCTAGTTTAACCCTTAATCCTAACATAAATAAGCTTCAATCTTCCCTTCTGATTTTCTCTTTCTTCAATCTCAAAACCTTTGATGGATCTTATAAGAGGTGTCAATTTTTGAAACCCATAATTTCGGGAGTCAAAATTTGGCATCTTTTTTTGAAGCAAATTACCCACATCTCCCAAGAATGCCCAACCATCATCATCCGCCAAATCTGATATAGTGCCAGCTATAAGGCTTAATTCTTTAGGGGTAATCTTGTCTACTTCATTTTTCTTAGGTTTGATTTGCCCTGGCAAATCACTTTCCTCTGCATCAGGACTCTGTTTAAGAATCTCCAGATATATAAATTTATCACAAGCCACTATAAATGGGCTTGGTGTTTTCTTCTCTCCTATTCCATAAACTTGCATGCCCGCCTCTCTGAGCCTTGTGGCCAACCTGGTGAAATCACTATCACTAGATACTAAACAAAAGCCATCCACTTTTTCAGAGTATAGAATATCCATGGCGTCAATAATCATGGCGGAATCTGTCGCATTTTTTCCTGTTGTATATCCGTATTGCTGAATGGGTGTTATAGCATTTTCCAAAAGGAGATTTTTCCATTTAGAAAGATGTGGTTTAGTCCAGTCGCCGTAAATCCTTTTGATGGTAGGGTTGCCATATTTGGCTATCTCCTCCATCATTTCTTTGATATAAGCTGACGGGATATTATCTCCATCTATAAGCACCGCAAGTTTAATGTCCATTCTTTTCTTATTAATATCGTCAATATACCATATTTAAACCAAACGAAATCAAACAGACTATTCTCAAACTAGAAAAACATATTTCCTTTAACTAAATTGCTAGACATTCAACCCTAAAATAAATGGCATTATCAAAACAATCTTTTAAAACAGAAGTAAAAGAAGAATTTTTCAGTATTCTTGATTTCTGGGCAAAGCATTCTCCAGACCTAAAAAATGGAGGATTTTACGGAACTATAGACGCCAACAATCAACCTAAAGAAACTCAGAAATCTGTGGTGGCTACCGCCCGAATACTTTGGGGTTTTAGCACCGCCGTTCATTTTATAAAAAACACACCAAGTCTGTTACATTACAGTCATTTGATACCCAGTTATGAAAAACTTTCACAAAGAGCTTTTGATAGCCTGAAGGACAACTTCTGGGACTCTAAAAATGGTGGTGTTTTCTGGACTGTAAATGCCCAAGGAAAGAAAGAGGAAGGTAAAAAACTGATGTATGGTCATAGCTTTTATGTGTATGGTATGAGCGAATACTACAGAGCCACGGGATATAAACCTGCTTTAGAAATGGCACAAAAGTGCTTTGCTGCTATTATTGAGCACTCATACGATGCTAAAAAAGGAGGTTATATAGAAGCTTATAATGAAGATTGGTCTGAAACAGACGACTATATACTATCCAAAGGTCCTTCTAGAAAATCCATGAACACACACCTCCATTTATTAGAATGCTTCGCAAATCTGTACCGTGTTGACCAATCAGAGAAGGTTCATTTTCATTTAAAGCATTGTTTAGAAGTAATGCTGGATAAAATCATTGGTGAAGGAAATACTAGAATGACCTTGTTCTTTTCAGAGGATTGGACACCTCAATCTAAAATCATTTCTTATGGGCACGACATTGAAGCCAGTTGGCTCATTTTAGAAGCCGCCGAAATCTTAGGGAACGAACACCTTGTAGAAAGATGTAAAGAAGTTTGTCTTCCTATGGCGAGAGATTCCGCAGACGGAATCCAAGGAGACCATGGCATGATTTACGAAATTGACCCAGAAACGGGTCACGGTAACTTTTCGCGAGACTGGTGGGTAATGGCAGAAGCCATGGTTGGCTTTTATAATGCTTACCAAATGAGCGGTAAAGTGAATTACCTAGAGAAATCGGAGAACTGCTGGGCTTTTATTAACGATTACCTTATTGACCATGTAAACGGCGAATGGTATGGCGGCGTTAACGCCAAACATGAAGTAACAAACGGCTCCAAAGGCAACCCATGGAAAGCCCCCTACCATAATGCCCGTGCATGTATGGAGATTTACAAGCGGATTGCGTAAATTTGATTATGCCAGTTACGCCTAAGTCATTGAAAATAATTCTATCTTTCTTCTTCTCCTTATTCCTATTTTCCTGTTCAAAGAAAGACAGTAAACTCTTTTTACAAGTTAGTTCTGAGCACAGTAATATTTACTTTTCTAATAATATTGTTGAAAATGAAAAGTATAATGTTTATGATTATCATAACCTCTATAACGGTGGCGGCATTGCGGCATTCGACATTAATAATGACGGACTTATTGACCTTTATTTTACCGGAAATCAGGTAAACGACAAGCTGTATTTGAATAAAGGCAATTTTGTGTTTGAAGACATTACGGAGCAGGCAGGAATTATCCAAAAGGGCTGGTCTACAGGAGTAACCATCACAGATGTCAATAATGATGGTTTACTAGATTTATACGTTTGCAAAGCGGGAAATGAGACGGAAGAAAACCTGAAAAACCTACTCTATGTAAATCAAGGAAACTTGACATTTAAAGAAGAAGCGGAAGAGCGGGGAATTGCCGATACTTCGCTTTCTACCCAATCGGCATTTTTCGATTATGACAAAGATGGCGATTTGGATCTCTATGTTTTGACCACCTCTAACCTCATCCGCAATCCAAATCTACTCCGAAAAATAGACCAATATGGGAATTATGCTTTAGATAAACTTTACAAAAATGATGGCACCGGCCATTATCAAGAAGTAGGGCTTGAAAGTGGCATTAACGCCAATAATCATGGCTTGGGTTTAGCCATAGCAGATATTAATAATGACGGGTGGGAAGATATCTTGGCATCCAGCGATTTCCTTCCTAATGATATTTTATACATCAATAACCAAGACGGCACTTTCACTAATATGGCCGCTGACTTTTTACCCTACCAAAGTCGGTTCTCTATGGGAAACGACATAGCAGATATCAATAACGATGGCTTGCTAGATATGGTTACTGTAGATATGCTGCCGCCAGATAACGAACAGCAAAAGAAAATGCTGATGACCTCTTATCATGTTTTTGAAACGGAACAGACCTTAGGCTACCAGAAGGAGTTCACACGAAATATGTTATTTCAAAACGCCGGAAATGATGCCAATGGCAATACCTATTTTAATGAAATTGGTCAATACAGCGATATTCACGCGACAGATTGGTCTTGGGCTCCTTTGATTCTAGATTTCGATAATGACGGACTTAAAGACCTCTATATTTCTAATGGATATCTCAGAGATGTGACCAATTCGGATAACATTTCTTATAACATGAGCTTTGCTCAAAAAACGGAATCTCAGCAAGAAATGAGGGATTTCATGAATTCTAACGCCTTGAATTCACCAAAACTTAAAAGAAAAAATGTGTTTTTCAAAAATGAAGAAAAATTCAAGTTCTCTAACTCTTCAGACCAATGGATTACCCAAACGGAGGGTTTTTCAAACGGAGCCATCTTCGCTGATTTGGACAATGATGGAGATCTCGATTATGTTGTCAATAATATCAATGAAGCTGCCCATATTTTCAGAAATGAGTCTAAGAACAATTTTATAAAGGTCCAAATCATAAAAGGAAATCAAGCTATTCTTAATCAGGGAACTAGAATTAAAGCTTTTGCCGGTGGTACTTGCCAAACATATACCAATGCTATTACGAGGGGATACCTTTCTGCTATGCTTACGCCTATAAACATTGGGCTAGGTAAAAACGAAAAATTAGATTCATTAAGGATATTTTGGGCCGACGGACAAAGTCAGCTTTTTAAAGATATTGAAGCAAACCAAACCATCACCGCCGATATTACTAAAGCCAGTCCATTCAAAATTGGACAAAAAATCACCCCTACTCTTTTTACTGAAAAACCGTTTGACTACAAGCATACAGAATCTAGGTTTATTGATTTTTATAGAGAGAATTTATTATTAAAAAAATATTCTCAAAATGGTCCTGTTTTAATCTCTGGAGATATTAATAATGATAAATGGGATGATGTATTTATTGGTGGAAATACCGAGACACCATCCTACTTCTTTTTTCAAAATTCAGATGGTGGTTTTTCTAAAACGTCCTTAAAAATTACACAAACGTGGGAGGACGCATCTGCTCTTTTCATAGACGTCAATCATGACGGATATTTAGACTTATATACCGCTAGCGGCAGCAATGAATTTCCTCTCAACTCAGCAAATTATCAAGACCATCTTTATTTAAACCATGAAGGGAAAAGTTGGAAAGAATCTTTTGACCACCTTCCAAAGGATAATTTCCCCGCATCTGTTGCTTGCTTGATTGACCTTAACAATGATGGCCAGAAAGATATTTTCAGAGCAGGAGGGGTGCTTCCTGGCACTTTTCCTGACGTGGGAGACTCTTACATTCTAAAAAACGTCAATACAAAGTTTCAGAAAATTGAACTTGGAAGTTTAGGTTTAGTTTCAGACGTAAAAGCCATTGATTTCAATAAGGATGGTTGGGAAGACTTGATAATAGTAGGCGAATACATGGCTCCTACCCTTTTCATAAACCAAAAAGGAAAACTAGTAAAAAGCGATATTTTTGGAAACCAGAAAGGTTTATGGAATAGTATTCAAATAGCAGATTTAGACGATGATGGTTTTGACGATTTAGTTTTAGGCAACAAAGGAGTCAATTTCCGATACCCGTTTCATAAAGAAAGCCCATTAGAATATCATGAACTCGACCTTACAGAAACGGGTAAAACAGAAAAGATTCAAACGTACTTTCAAAATGGAAACCGTTTAATTATCCCTGCAAGAGACGAGCTAATTAGAGAATATCCGTATTTAAGACGCCTTTTCCCAGACTATAATTCTTACGCTATTTATAAGCCAACAGGCTTAACATCTAAAAACACCAAGCTGTCTGCCAACTTTATGAAAAGCGTAATTCTTTGGAACAAGGGCGGTAAGGAGATTGAGACTCAAGAATTACCCAAAGAAGCTCAACATTTCACTATTAAGTCAATTTTGATAACAGATATTGACAAAGACGGCAAAAAGGATTTACTATTAGCCGGAAACGACTTCGAGGCGGAACCTATCAACTCAGGTTATACAGAAGGCAGTAAAAGCTGCCTTCTCTTAAATCAAGGTAATGGTAGTTTTAAATTTGTGCCAAACACCCTTTCTGGACTTTGGATGAAGGGTTCCGTATCCAAACTATTATTCCTTAAAACAAAAAATAGCAGCCAAATATGGGCTGCTATTAATAATGACAACTTAAAAACTTTTATGCTTAATAAATAGACTGGCTCTTAACAAAAGTGCCATCACTTAAATATAGACCAGCGTTAAACCCTTCAAAACCTAGTTCCTTGGTGTCTATCACCACGCTTCCGTGGTTACCTGTTAGCGTTATGGTTTTCAGCTCCTCATCCTTTTTAGGATGAAACAAAACCAATTTACCACCAGATTTGCCAAAAGGCAAAGAGTATTCCACTGTAATATCAGAAGAAGTGGTCTTTGCTGTACCCTTTCTTAAATAGATATCTGATTCTTCCGATGATACCACCAAAGCAGGTTTACTACCCACGGGGCGTCCGTTTTCATCTGTAGCTTGCTGAGCAAAAGAAACCATTCCCGCCAAGCAAAAAATTATTGTAAAAATATATTTCATGATATTAACGTTTTGCATTTTTATTTTTCGAATTCAACTGTGCCTCTAAAGCATTTAATCTATTCTCTAGAGAAGCATAGTTCGACACTTGATTTTCTAATTCATCTATCCTTACCTTCTGCTCTTTAAGGGCTTGAACAAGAACCGGAATTAAGGCATTATAGTTAACACTTTTAAATTTATTACCAGACTTAGTCTCAAATTCCTTTACAAGATTCGGAAGGAACCTCTCTACTTCTTGAGCTATAAGTCCAAACTGCTTAGTTTCAGGTAAACCCAACTCTTCCGTAAATTCTTTCTTATAAAAGAATGTTTTTGGATATAGGTTCATCACTACGGATGTAGCATCAGATAGTGGGTTTATATCATTCTTTATTCTAGCATCAGAAGGGCTATATGTGGCACCAGGAAATACATTTCCTTTTACATAAACATCACTAGCAAAATAAGCAGTTCCAGAAACTTCTAAGTTAGCAAAAGCACCTACTGTTCCTCCAAATGCCGTAGTTTGAATGGTACCATCCGGAAAAGTCAAGGTAGCACTGTTTTTTAACTTAATACCCGTCGAATTAATAGTAAAGGCACTGTCCAACGCAGATGACTCTATACTGAATGGGACACGGGTATCAGTAGCATTTTTTAAGTAATAATAATTTGCATCACTCCCCATTTCCCAAACCTTAGAATTCGCGGTAATGTTAGTAAGCCTAAGTCTTGGGTTATTAGCTTCAATATCCAATTCGGCATCTGGAGAAGTAGTTCCTAAGCCAATATCACCTGTAGTTCCTTCAATAGTTAGAGCATTCGAAGCAGCATTAGGAAATATCCTAAAAGGTAACTTACTCCCATTAGTAGCATCTCTAATAAAGAAATTAGCTTCATTTCCTGCCATATCCCAAGTTTGCGGCGTAAAACCAGAAGTACCATCTTGTTCAAGCCTTAGAGTTGGGGTATTACCATCCTTACTATGCATTTGTACAACAGGTGTGTTTGTACCAAAACCTACCCTGCCACCATCATCCACATAAAGAGAATTGGACCTAGCCCCTGCTTCTATTGTAAATGGCGTTCTACCATGATCAATGTCATCAATAGCAAATTTATTAGCTCCTCCATTACTGGAATCATTAAACGTGATCTGCCAGTCATTAGTAGGGAAGCTTGCGGACGTACTGGTATCTTGAGCCCTAATTCTTAAATTATTCTCTTTTATTCTGATGGTATCAAAACCAAAACTTTCTCCGTTTACACAATCCTGACCTACACAGGCACTTCCATCCACTATTAAATCATCAAGAATGACTTGATCTGTAACGGATTTAGCTTCTGTTACCATACTATTTATCTGTTTGAGCTCTACATCATCTCTTTTTTTGCTAATTTGAGCCTGCATAAAGAAGCTAGCAAAGAGCAGTGAGAAAAGAATTTTTATTCTTGCTTTCATGTCATCTGTGTTTTATGTTAAAATTATTATTCGTATTAATTTATCAAAATTCAAAAAATGTTTTCAAAAATAGCCAGCCTTATATCTATCGCCCTTTTTCTTGTTTCCTGCAATTCAGACATTGCCAACGAACAGATTGGATTGTATGTAAAAAAAACGGGTCTAAATCCAACTGCCATCAAAGTATATGATAACCAAGCAGTTAAGTTAAATAAAAATATAGACTTTGGCAACGAACTCACCATTGAGATTCTTGGAGTGGACGACTTCTCACCTGGTAAAAATGGCCAAGTTTTTATCGGCGGAGAGAATTCATTGGTAGATAAGGATAATAATGTCATTTACTATATTGAAGATTATTTTAAAAAATATGATGTTACTGGTGTCTCTGCATCTGATGCCGAAAATCTAAAATTTAATATCCGAATGGGTAAACCCGTGATAAAAGGCGAAACCTATCATTTCCTTTTTAAACTTTGGGACAAAAAAAGCGACAAAGAACTTAAAGGAAACATTGAACTCCATGTTATTTAGTTCTGGCATACCGACTTCATTTCTGCTTTAAATACCGAGCCAGCCTCTGCTTTAAAACCTGGTTCTAATTCTATTTTCCTGCCCGAATTAAGGGTAAGGTTTCCGCTACCATTAATTTTGTTGGTAGCTTTAATGTTATTTATGGCACTATAACTCACTACCCCACCAGCCACATCATCTATAGGTGAGGCTAGCACTAAATCCGCAGAAATAATCCTTAATGGCTGGGTCGAAATCATGGAGGACACTACCGGTGCCGTAGAAACTACCATTAACTTATATCCTGAGCCTCCTTTCATATAATTAGGTATGGTACAACTTATCTGGCTTGGATTTGTGGAACTCCCAATTAGTGTACGCGAAGAGAAATGACCATTGGCATCAGAAAGGTAAACTTGATATAAGTTACCCACCATAAACGCACCTGTTGATGAAGTACTTACATTAAAACTAGTGCCAATACAGATTTCAGAAATTGAATAAGTAGGCTTGGTCACTACCCTTGGAGATCCAGAGCTAGGCAATGGAGGAATAATATCAAATTGAACTTCATCAGGCCCAACTAAAACTTGCCCTCCAGCATCATCCTCGGAATACCCTCTAGAAATAAACGTATATCTATTATTGGGTAAAACATCTCCATTAGAGACATTCCCTAATTCATGCAAATTGAATGGCATATCATTGTCAATATAATACTGCAGATTACTTGTACCAGAGAGTTGGAATTTGACAGATTCTATTTTTGGTGAAGTACATGTGCTATACGCAATAACGGTCATGGGTCTGGAGGACTGCTGCACTTGCATACCTGCTCTCAGTGGCGTAATAAGCTCAGGAATGGCTCCTCCGTAAGCTAAATAATAAGACATGCTTGGTGTGCTACAGGATATACCAACCACCGTAGCCAACTGGATGGAACAACCATTTTCTCCCATTACGGTCACAGAATAAGTCCCAGCGTTCACTGCCTTAGCATCTGAAATACTTGGATTCTGTAAGGAACTATGAAATCCATTAGGCCCAGCCCATTCGAAAGAAACACCATTGGAAGCAAATAATTGAACCAAATCACCTTCTTCATATGGCCCTAAATTTGACGCCGAAGCACTATAAGTGGGATCACTTATTGAAATCACAGCATTACTGAGGGCAGAACAACCTAAATAGGATATAGAGAAGTTACTATAGGAACCCGACGTCAAACCTCCCAATGTAAAGCTATTGGCACTAACGGTCACACTCTTTGGACTAGCCGTCCCTGTACTTGTGAAACTCAAAGAGTAAGTACCGTTTGGTAGATTCGTACTGGTAAATGGAATAGAACCATTAACACCCGAACAGGTACTTGGATTGACTGCCGTGCCTGCTGCTATCGTCGGTTTTGGTGGATCGGTTAAAGTCTTTGAAGTCGCATCTGTTCCTGTACAATTCAAATTTGTTACAGAGAAATTACTGTAGGCTCCTGCTGACAGACCTCCCAATGTAAAGCTATTGGCACTAACCGTAACACTCTTCGGACTAGCCGTCCCAGTACTTGTGAAACTCAAAGAGTAAGTACCGTTTGGTAGATTCGTACTGGTAAATGGAATAGAACCATCAACACCCGCACAGGTACTTGGATTTACTGCTGTACCAGCTGCTATCGTCGGTTTTGGTGGATCGGTTAATGTCTTTGAAGTCGCATCTGTTCCTGTACAATTCAAATTCGTTACAGAGAAATTACTATAGGATCCTGCTGACAGACCTCCCAAAGTAAAGGTATTGGCACTAACCGTAACACTCTTTGGACTAGCCGTCCCTGTACTTGTGAAACTCAAAGAGTAAGTACCGTTCGGAAGATTCGTACTGGTAAATGGAATAGAACCATTAACACCCGAACAGGTACTTGGATTGACTGCTGTGCCTGCTGCTATCGTTGGTTTTGGTGGATCGGTTAATGTCTTTGAAGTCGCATCTGTTCCTGTACAATTCAAATTCGTTACAGAGAAATTACTATAGGATCCTGCTGACAGACCTCCCAATGTAAAGGTATTGGCACTAACCGTAACACTCTTTGGACTAGCCGTCCCTGTACTTGTGAAACTCAAAGAGTAAGTACCGTTTGGTAGATTCGTACTGGTAAATGGAATAGAACCATCAACTCCCGAACAGGTACTTGGATTGACAGCTGTGCCTGATGCTATCGTTGGCTTAGGAGGATCGGTCAATGTCTTTGAAGTCGCATCTGTTCCTGTACAATTCAAATTCGTTACAGAGAAATTACTGTAGGATCCTGCTGACAGACCTCCCAAAGTAAAGGTATTGGCACTAACGGTCACACTCTTTGGACTAGCCGTCCCTGTACTTGTGAAACTCAAGGAGTAAGTACCGTTTGGTAGATTCGTACTGGTAAATGGAATAGAACCATCAACACCCGAGCAGGTACTTGGATTGACAGCTGTGCCTGATGCTATCGTCGGTTTTGGTGGATCGGTCAATGTCTTTGAACTCGCATCTGTTCCTGTACAATTCAAATTCGTTACAGAGAAATTACTGTAGGCTCCTGCTGACAGACCTCCCAAAGTAAAGGTATTGGCACTAACAGTCACACTCTTCGGACTAGCCGTCCCTGTACTTGTGAAACTCAAAGAGTAAGTACCGTTTGGTAGATTCGTACTGGTAAATGGAATAGAACCATCAACACCCGCACAGGTACTTGGATTTACTGCTGTACCAGCTGCTATCGTCGGTTTTGGTGGATCGGTCAATGTTTTTGAAGTCGCATCTGTTCCTGTACAATTTAAATACGTTACGGAGAAATTACTGTAGGCTCCTGCTGCCAGACCTCCCAATGTAAAGGTGTTGGCAATAGCGGTCACACTCTTAGGACTAGCCGTCCCTGTACTTGTGAAACTCAAAGAGTAAGTACCGTTTGGTAGATTCGTACTGGTAAATGGAATAGAACCATTAACACCCGAACAGGTACTTGGATTTACTGCTGTGTGTGCTGCTATCGTCGGTTTTGGTGGATCGGTTAATGTCTTTGAAGTCGCATCTGTTCCCGTACAATTTAAATACGTTACAGAGAAATTACTGTAGGCTCCTGCTGACAGACCTCCCAAAGTAAAGGTATTGGCACTAACAGTCACACTCTTCGGACTAGCCGTCCCTGTACTTGTGAAACTCAAAGAGTAAGTACCGTTTGGTAGATTCGTACTGGTAAATGGAATAGAACCATCAACACCCGCACAGGTACTTGGATTTACTGCTGTACCAGCTGCTATCGTCGGTTTTGGTGGATCGGTCAATGTTTTTGAAGTCGCATCTGTTCCTGTACAATTTAAATACGTTACGGAGAAATTACTGTAGGCTCCTGCTGCCAGACCTCCCAATGTAAAGGTGTTGGCAATAGCGGTCACACTCTTAGGACTAGCCGTCCCTGTACTTGTGAAACTCAAAGAGTAAGTACCGTTTGGTAGATTCGTACTGGTAAATGGAATAGAACCATTAACACCCGAACAGGTACTTGGATTTACTGCTGTGTGTGCTGCTATCGTCGGTTTTGGTGGATCGGTTAATGTCTTTGAAGTCGCATCTGTTCCCGTACAATTTAAATACGTTACAGAGAAATTACTATAGGCTCCTGCTGACAGACCTCCCAAAGTAAAGCTATTGGCACTAACGGTTACATTCTTTGGACTAGCCGTCCCTGTACTTGTGAAACTCAAGGAGTAAGTACCGTTTGGTAGATTCGTACTGGTAAATGGAATAGAACCATCAACACCCGCACAGGTACTTGGATTTACTGCTGTACCAGCTGCTATCGTCGGTTTTGGTGGATCGGTCAATGTTTTTGAAGTCGCATCTGTTCCTGTACAATTTAAATACGTTACGGAGAAATTACTGTAGGCTCCTGCTGCCAGACCTCCCAATGTAAAGGTGTTGGCAATAGCGGTCACACTCTTAGGACTAGCCGTCCCTGTACTTGTGAAACTCAAAGAGTAAGTACCGTTTGGTAGATTCGTACTGGTAAATGGAATAGAACCATTAACACCCGAACAGGTACTTGGATTTACTGCTGTGTGTGCTGCTATCGTCGGTTTTGGTGGATCGGTTAATGTCTTTGAAGTCGCATCTGTTCCCGTACAATTTAAATACGTTACAGAGAAATTACTATAGGCTCCTGCTGACAGACCTCCCAAAGTAAAGCTATTGGCACTAACGGTTACATTCTTTGGACTAGCCGTCCCTGTACTTGTGAAACTCAAGGAGTAAGTACCGTTTGGTAGATTCGTACTGGTAAATGGAATAGAACCATCAACTCCCGAACAGGTACTTGGATTGACCACGGTGCCTGCCGTTAAAACAGGTGTCAAAGGTGCTCTTAAAAGTGCGGTGTCAGAAATAGAAACACCACAAGTTCCTGTTATCACACATCTATAAAAAGTGCTGTCATCAGAAAAAGAAGTCGCATTTAATGTCAAAGTATCATCCACTGCAGAGGCAATATCAACAAAGGCCGCTGAACCTACTCTTTTTTGCCATTGATAAGTCAAATTCGGCCCAGATGCCGCAACGTAAAATTTAAAATCACTGCCTGCACAGTTACTTGAATCTTTCGGGTTTAATGTAATCACTGGATTACTGTAAACATTTAATTCAAATTCATTGGTAGTGTCTTTATCACATTTACTTGAAATAAGACATCTGTAAATCTTATTATGCTCATTTAAAGAAACCGAACTAAGTAATAAGGTTGATGAATCCACTTTGGAATACAGGGAAGAGGTGGCTATATCTGCAAATGTTCCTCCAGGAGATTTCATCTGCCATTTATAGGTCACATTTTCTAAAACCGGTGTCACCGACAGCTTAGGGTTGGTTCCAACACATACTACGGATGCCGATGGAACAACGTCAAAAGCCTGAGTCGGGTTAACGCAGGTTGTATCATGACCAGTCAAACCTATGTTTGAATACAAATGGTAACCTAAAGACCAAACTTTGTAATAATAAACTGTAGATTGATTTAAACCTGTGTGATTTGGCAAGTTTGCGGCTAAGCCTTTAAACAGAACTTCACCTCCTCCACTTATAGAAGCTCCAGTATTCAAAAAACCAGAAGGTACACCGAAAACACCGTCTGTAGAAAAGGCTACTAAGATAGAATCTGAATTATTAGTATTAGGGCTTACGTTAAGTGAAATAACTTGATGTGAAAGCGTATTTACCGTAAAAGAACTTGGCTGAGGCATCTTTACATAAATACTATCCTTTGCGACTCCACTAGTTCCCGCGTTTGATGTCAATTCCTGCGAAGTATTAACATTCATCTTAGATTTTGAGACCTTAACATCTACAGAAAAGGTACAAATAGATGCACTCGGTACAGACCCTCCACTCACAGAAAACGAGGTCGAACCCGCTACTCCGGTTACCGTACCCACACCACAGGAATTTACAATATTAGGTGTATTAGCAATAAACATTCCTTCAGGCAAATTATCGGAAAAGCTAATAGAGCCGACGGCACCAGCATTATTGGAATTATCGACCTTAAAGGTCAATGTCGTGATTTGGCCAGTAAGAATAGTATCCTGAGCAAAGGTTTTTGAAAAAGTAGGTCTTCTGTCGTTATTAACAACCAAGTTTGCCGAAGCGGCTTTATGCGTTAGATTATTGGAATTTAAATCAAAGTTAATCTGGCTCGTGGTATTATTAAAAGTGCCCGAGTAAATATCCTCAGGTACTTTTACTTTAACATTAAAGTTAATTGCCTCACCCGCTAAAAGAGAACCACCACTTAAAACTATTATAGAATCTCCACCAGAGGCAGTGGTCAAAGAGAAACCCCATCCTAAGACTCGTGGTAAACCCACACTGGTAAAGCCTGCATACATAGCACTTAAATTATCTGTAAAAGCTATATTTGAAATAGTTGAAGTAGAGTGAACATTTTTAATTTTAAATTGCAATAAAACGGTATCCTTAGGAATAGCACCGCTCAAAAAGGTTTTAGAGAATTCTATGGCTGGAGAAACTTCAAATGAACCATTAATCAATTTAACACTATTTGCAGTACCTGAATTTGCCCCACTATTCTGAGTTACACCTCCTGATCTTGATAATTCCGTCTTGTAATCTTGAAATGCAGCATTTGATGGCACTTTTACTCTAAGCTCCAATTTACATGTAGCTGCAGGTGGCACTTCAATACTATGAAGAAACAACTCAGTAGTTGTCCCTAAGATACCAGAACTACTTCCGCAATACCCAGTCACGTTGCCTTTATCATAAAGTAAGCCATTTAATTCTGAGTTTAGCTTATCACTAAAACTCGATAGGCTAATATTATAATTAGGATGAACATTGATAAATGAATATATCATAGTCATGCTATCTCCTTGGAAAATTGGTTGACTATATTCCTTTTTTATTATCATCCCAATAACATCAAAACTTGTACTAGCAGAATCTCTTGTAAAAGTATCCCCTACTAATTTTGAAGTTGAGCTTAAAAAAGTACCAATAGGAGCGTCAGTACTTAACTTAACTTTTATCCTAAAAGAACAAGTGTCTCCTGGGGACATAGAACCTCCGCTAAAGCTTAAAGAATCTGTCCCATCTCCAGATATTACTGCCGGAGAACACATATTTACATCAAAAATTTCAACAATTTCCAAACCATTTAAAGTAGTAGATGTAGAAGAGGTCAAAGAAGAAAAACCATCTCCAAAAGCTATCCCCGTAAATCCTTGACTGGCATCTTCACCTAAAACTATTTGATACTCCAGCGTTAGTGTATCTCCTGGAAGAATTGATGCATCTCCTACTACATTTTTTGACAATTTTGGTAGGGTAGTAATAATCAAATCCTTATTTACAAGTAACTTTCCTGAAACAGCTAAGCCATCTAAGGTTCCTTGTAAATTTGTTATTTTAGAAGGATAAGTTCCTTCGTCTACAGAACTTGGAAAAGTAACTCCAACATCAAAAGTACAAGAAGCTCCAGCGGCTAAAGTAGCGTTACTAAGTTGAATACCTTCTAGGGTACTACCAAAAGGGTTAATATAATTTGCCATGGTAGAACCACTTCCACAAAAATCACTTGGAGGGAAGGAAAAAGTAGCAGTAAGGCCATGGTTAAAACCATGAGCATCATCAATAAATTGACCTAGAGTTAATTCATTAGCAGGGTCGGTATTTTTAAGTGTATATCTAAAAATTGTACTTCCACCAATATCAACAGGGTTAGGTACTATTTCCTTTGTTAAAGTTGGTCTAAGCTTAACATCCAAACTAGCTGTAGCTGCAGGCCCTGTTACTGGATTGCCTCCCCTATCTCCGGTAACCGCAGAGGTGGTATTTGTAACGATTCCAGCGGCAGCGTTATTCGGAATCTTAACAGCTACAGAAAAAGTACAACTCTCTTCGGGAGATAAAGAACCACCCGTGAAAGCTAAAGAACCACCCGAGAAGCTTAAAGAACCCGAACCGCAAACATTAGGACTAATAGGCAAGTCAAAGGCAATCATACCACTTAAAGCGGCATCTAAGTCATCTGCAAAAGCTATTGCAGTAAGAGCATTAGCCCTATCTAGATTAGTAATAGTAAACTCAAGCATGGTAGTATCTCCAGGAGAAACTACCTTATCAGAGAATTTCTTTTCAAAACGAACACCACCAGCTGTATTAGGAATAACTTTCAAAAGTGAAATCCCAAGACCATTCATGTTGCCGCCAAAATTTTCAACTAGAGTACTTACTAACAATTCGCTTCCGACATCCACAGCTTCTACATCCAAAGAAATAGTACATGTGGTTCCTTCGGCTACATATGCGAAAGAAGGAGGACTAAAATTAAATGAAAAATTTCGTTCTCCAGGATTTGCCGTTATTGGTATTACTGGGTTGATTTGGCAGGAATTTGTAATATTTACTGGATTGGCCCAAACAAGATAATCGGGTAAAGTAGTGGAGATAGAACCATTGATACCGTTACTAGAATTCTGACTATTATCAAAAGTAAATGTTAGGGTAGACGTCTGCCCAACAATAACTGATGCATCACTAAAAGCAGTAGAAAGACCCGTGTTACTAGCATTTACCACCAAATCATCCGATGCAGTTCCACTATTTCCAGCACTGGAAGTGAGGTCGTCCGTTACATTAGTATGAGTCCCAGAAGTACCAGCAGTTACATAAAGCTGAATAGTCATGGTAGCTCCTGCTCCTAGTTTCCCTCCTGTAAAGCTGATGATGTCATCACCGTCAGGTGCGGTTACAGTACCATCAGTTTCATTAAAAATCAAACCTGAAGGACTTGCAATGGTTACCCCAGCAGGAAGCGTATTTGTAAAGGCAATATCCGTTACTGCCCCACCTTCACTATTATTAATAGTATAGGTTAATAGCGAACTTGAGCTAGGCCCAACTGGGGAAGGAGAAAAGTTGGTACTGAAACTTGGTGGAACTGGTGAATATTGGGCAAATAAAGAGAATTTGACAAAAAACAAAATGACAAGCGTGAGGGTAAGGGTTCTTTTCATTGTAATTACAGGCTAAATAGATGTTTGGAACAACTGCTTTATCGTTAAACGGCTATGGATAAAGCTACAAATATTTAGCACAATAAAACAAAATGGAGGTATCCCTGCTATAACTCATAACGAGCTTTTACCATTTTTTCATGGAAATACCCCTATACCTGAAAACAATACTGCTTTACGCAACCAAACCTACTACCCTAATAAATAGGATCTTATATATACTACCCTAAAAATTCCTGAAAAGAAATACAAGCAAGATTACCATTCAATAAAATTTTACAAAAAAATACAATAATAGTACTATCCCAAAGAGCTCTATTACTTAAAGTTCATTCAAAACTCCTTAGCCAGATAAAAACCCGTATGGCTTCCCTTTACTCTAGCTACCTTTTCAGGCGTGCCTTCTGCTATAATATATCCGCCTCGGGTACCACCCTCAGGCCCTACATCGATCACATGGTCAGCCACTTTTATAACATCCATATTATGCTCTATAATAAGAACGGTATTTCCTTTATCTGCCAGCTTCTGAAGTACATCTAACAGTTTCTGAATATCCTGAAAATGTAATCCCGTGGTTGGTTCATCAAGAATGTATATCGTTTTTCCAGTATCCCTTTTAGAAAGTTCTTCAGAAAGTTTTACTCGCTGAGCTTCTCCCCCAGAAAGTGTCGTGGCGTGCTGGCCAAGCGTAATGTATCCCAAACCCACATCAAAAAGTGTTTGAACCTTTCTATTTATACGTGGCTGTTTCTCAAAAAACATTAAGGCCTCTTCCACGGTCATATCTAACACATCAGATATGGATTTTCCCTTAAAACGAACCTCCAAAGTCTCTCTGTTAAACCTTTTGCCTTTACACGTTTCGCATTCCACATGCACATCAGGTAAGAAATCCATCTCAATCTTCTTCATTCCTCCACCTTGACAAGTTTCGCATCTTCCACCTTTTACATTGAAAGAAAAACGCCCTGGTTTATAGCCCCTAATTTTAGATTCTGGTAAATCTGAAAATAAGGAACGAATATCTGTAAACATACCAGTGTATGTGGCCGGATTACTCCTCGGTGTTCTCCCAATAGGAGACTGGTCTACCTCTATCACTTTATCCAAATACTCTAAACCCGTTACCTTTTTATGCTCTAAAGGCTCCCGTTTTGCTCTAAAAAAATGCTTATTCAAAACAGGAAACAGCGTGTCATGAATTAATGATGACTTTCCACTTCCACTCACACCCGTTACACACACCATCTTACCTAAAGGAATTTTCAGGTCTACATTTTTAAGGTTATTACCTACCGCTCCTTTTAGAATTAATGTCTCTCCGTTTCCTTCTCTTCTTTCCTTAGGTATCTCAATATTTATTCTTCCACTCAGGTATTCCGCGGTTTTACTTCCATTTTTCAAGAACTCCTCTGGCACTCCACTACCCACTATTCTACCTCCATGCCTTCCTGCTCCAGGCCCCACATCTATGATATAATCCGACTCCAGCATCATATCCTTATCATGCTCCACTATAAGCACCGTGTTTCCTAAGTCCCTTAAATCTTTGAGTGCAGTTATTAGTTTTACGTTATCACGCTGATGCAAACCTATACTAGGCTCATCCATGATATATAAAACACCTACCAACTGGGTACCTATTTGTGTAGCCAATCTAATTCTCTGAGCTTCTCCACCAGAAAGCGACCTAATAGGGCGGTTTAAAGTCAAATAGTCAAGACCAATACCGTTCAAAAAACCAATTCTCTTTCTAATTTCCTTTAAAATCTCTACGGCTATAAGATTCTGTTTATCTGTTAGCTTCTCTTCTATATTTTCAAACCAGGCGGCCAAATCAGATACGTCCATTGTGGATAGTTCTGAAATATTTTTATCGTGGATTCTAAAGTGTCTTGATTCTATTTTCAATCTTGCCCCTTCACAATCTGGACAGGTCTTGATTAACATAAAATCTTTTAACCAATCCCCTATCTTATCATTATCAGATTCCTGTTGTCTTTTCAAGAAATTAATGATTCCTTCAAAATTCGTATTCCAGTCTTCTCCTGGATATTTTTTAGAAGGTACCGCCACAGGATCTTCGCTTCCATAAAGAATCACCTGCATAGCTTCCTCAGGAATCTTTTCAATCGGCGTACTTATATTGGCTTTGAATTTCTTTAAAATGACAGAAATTTGCTTAAAAATCCATAGTTCCCTATATTCTCCAAGAGCTACAATTCCTCCTCTACTTATACTTAGTGACCTATTTGGAATAATAGATTCTTCTGTAATTTCTTGCACCTCTCCCATGCCATTACATGTAGGGCACGAACCATAAGGAGAGTTAAAAGAAAACGAATTAGGAGACGGCTGCTCATAACTGATACCAGCTTCTGGATCCATCAGGTTTTGAGACAAATATTGAACATCACCCTCCTCGTTTAGCAGTAGCATACTGCCCTTTCCTACTTTTAAAGCCGTTCCAACAGATTGGCTTATCCTATATCTATCTTCTATTTTCGGAACAATCCTGTCTACTACTATTTCTATGTCGTGAATCTTATATCTATCTACCTGCATCTTGGGTGTAAGATCCTGTACTTCTCCATCAATTCTGACCTTGGAGTAGCCCATTTTTCTTATCTGAACAAAAAGCTCACGGTAATGCCCTTTTCTACCTTTAACCACTGGAGCCAAAAGATTCAATTTTTGACCCGAATATTCACCCAAAATCTTCTCAACAATCTGATCTTGCGACTGCTTGATCATAGGCTTGCCGGTTACATAACTATATGCAATTCCGGCACGGGCGAACAAAAGACGAAGAAAATCGTATATCTCAGTAGTCGTACCCACAGTAGAGCGTGGATTCTTCGAGGTTGTTTTTTGCTCAATACTGATTACGGGAGAAAGGCCGTTGATTTTGTCAACATCCGGACGTTCCATATCTCCAATAAAGCTTCTGGCATAAGCCGAAAAGCTCTCCATATACCTTCTCTGCCCTTCTGCATAGATGGTATCAAAGGCTAATGACGACTTGCCAGAGCCACTAATTCCAGTAATTGTAACGAGTTTATTCCTAGGAATAGTGACGTCAATATTTTTAAGATTGTGTTCACGAGCTCCAAAAACTTCTATTTGCTCATGTCCTGTTAATGCTACATCTGATAATGCCACGAAATATAGTTTGGGTTCTGATAATTCGCAAAGGTAACCAAATTGAAAACAAACCGCTTAGCCATGTTTTAAAAAGCTAAAATATTAATCAATCAGTCCTTTCTTCTCGCCGTAACCTCCAAATAAAGGTCTTCCACTTTCTTTCTGGCCCAGTCTGTCTTTCTTAAAAACTTCAAAGACGATTTAACGGTAGGGTTTATATTAAAACAATTGATCTTAATAATTCTGCCTAAACCACTCCAGCCAAATTCATCTAGCAGCGTATCCAACATAAAATCCAGCCTTACGCCATGTAGCGGATTGTTCGGCTGTGATTCCAATTCTTTATTTTCCATAACCCTTAAGATTTCGTCTCGAAATATTTCTGCCTCAAAATTACGTTTTCTAATACTAAAGCCAATTCATGAGCCTCGCATTTCCAGCCAATCTGAAAAAATGCTTTGGAAGCTATACCTTTCCATAAACTAGTGGTCAAAGGAGCAAATGGTGCCCCTATGAAAGCGTAAAACTGTTCCGATTTAAGTTTGTTCTTCCAATTTCCTTCAAAGGGGTTCCATTTTAAAATCCCCTGTTCTCCCTCGTTTCCATATAATTTAAGGAAAGATGTTTGCAGCAAAACTTTGTTTAGCCAACCAGTCTCTTTCTCAAAAAAAACAGGAATGAGGTCTCGCAGTTTTTCTTTAGCCTCCTTCAATTCATCAATCTCAAATCTGCCAAGTAGTCGTCCATAATGATAAACAATTAACGGAAGCGTACCATAATGTCTAGAAACCCAAAAAGTTTCACTCAAAAATTCTTTAGAAATTATAACTTGATTTAGATAGTTTAGCGTCGCAAAATCATATTCATTAAAATCAGTTTTTGACTCAAAAAGCAAATACATAAGATTACACAGAGCACAAACATCCTTTTCTGCTGGCATATTAACACCAAACCAAGTATTATAAACCAAGTGAGCTGGAGTATGCTTTTTCAACTTTTCCTTCAGCCATAAAACTTCTTCCGTTTTATAATCACTGGTTAAATAAACCAAAGCCGTATCGTCAATATCATCGGGTAATTTGAAATGCTTGAACCTTTTCATCAAATATCCATTGGGAAAATGATTGGTGGGTTTGGTCTGCCAAAAATTAAAAGTCTTTAAACCCTCCTTATTTTGGTATAATGGATAGTTAACCTTTATACCTTCCAAAACCCCTTCTATGACACTCTGATACTCCTTTGAAACATCTTCTTTGATACATCTCAAAATGAAAGCCACAGAGCTTGAGGCAAAGATATTTGAATCTAATCTTTGGTAAAACCAACAACTATTTAACCTGTAGGACATAAAAAGACCATCCGGAAATTTTTCATTCCCATGGAGCTGTAAGTCGGCTATTTGATGGACTAATTCAGAAAGCACTTAAAGAATGATTCGGTTTTAGATTGGTATTTTTTTAGATTTGCATCGAAATTAGTTAAAAATCTATACTATTAATTCGAAATGGAAATTAGCGGAAATATTATTCAAGTTTTACCTTTACAGTCAGGTGAAGGAAAAAATGGTACTTGGAAAAAACAAGATTTTGTAATTGAAACGGAAGGAACATACCCTAAAAAGGTTTGTTTATCGATGTGGGGAGACAAAATTGATGAAAACCTGATTAAAATGGGAGCCACGGTTACCGCTTCTATTGAAATAGAAAGTAGAGAGTATAACGGAAGATGGTACACAGACATAAAAGCCTGGAGACTAGAAGGACAGCAAACTTCAGCGGCACCAACCTCTGCTCCTAAAACAGCTACAGCTCCAGCAGAAATACCTGCAGCTTTAGAAGGAGAAGATGACCTTCCATTTTAAAAAATAAATTTAACGCTGTATAAGCTATTACTACAAAGGGCTAGAGATAAGATGTCTGTAGAATGCCTAATAATTCTACAGAATATTTTTAAAGTTAATTTGTCCAAGTAGAAAATATAGTTATCTTTGCAGCCCTGTTTGAGGGCAAGATATTTTTAATCAGATAAAGCGATGGCTAAAAAAGGAAATAGAGTTCAGGTGATTTTACAGTGTACAGAACACAAAGAATCTGGCCTAGCGGGAATGTCGAGATACATTACCACTAAAAACCGTAAGAATACTACTACTAGATTGGAATTGAAAAAATACAATCCAGTAATGAGAAAATATACAGTTCATAAAGAAATTAAATAACACCATTTAAAATAGAAAAATCATGGCAAAGAAAGTAGTTGCAACGCTGCAAGATAAATCTAAGCTTAGAAGTTTTGCAAAGGTGGTGAAAGCTGTAAGATCTCCAAAAACCGGAGCCTACACTTTCAAAGAAGAAATGGTTCCTGCAGAACAAGTAACTGAATTTTTGAAAGCGTAATAGCTTAAAAAAAAGATTTTATAAGAGCCCTTCCATAATTGGAAAGGGCTTTTCTCATTTAACCTATGTCTACCCCAATAATATATCAGCACGCCATAAAAGTTAAACCTGAAGATCTAGACGAGCTTGAGCATGTTAATAATGTGGTTTATTTCAAATATCTACAGGAGGCTGCTATAAGTCATTGGTACGCTAAGGCTCCCAAAGAAATATCCGACGCCATAAGATGGGTGGTAAGAAAACATGAGATAGAATATTTCAAATCCGCTTATGAAAACGACGAACTTATTGTGGAAACTTGGGTTCAAAATTTCACTCAAATTACTTCAGAAAGACACTACATCATTAAAAGAGGTGAAGAAATCTTGGTAAAAGCATCCACTTTATGGATTGCTCTAGATGCTATAAAAATGAAACCAACTAGAGTTCCATTATACGTAACCGAATCTTTTTTCATATCTTCTGTGTTATAAGGAAAATCTAAAGAACAAAAGCTTATACATTTGTAATTAGACCTCTTTGCCACTTAAACCATTATTAACCTACATGGGTATTTTTAGCTTTTTTAATAAGGAGAAGAAAGAAACTTTAGACAAAGGATTAGAAAAGTCTAAATCGGGCATTTTTGACAAAATCAGCAGGGCCGTTGTTGGTAAATCTACCGTTGACGAAGAAGTTTTAGACGAGCTAGAAGAGATTTTAATTTCTTCAGATGTAGGTTTAGACACCACTATAAAAATCATCAAGAGGATTGAAAAAAGAGTATCTGAGGACAAGTATACCTCGGTTAATGAATTAGATAAAATCCTCAGAGAAGAAACAGCCGCTCTTTTAGAAGAGAACAACTCCCAAGATGTTCAGAATAGCTTTGAAACCGACAATCTACCCAAACCTTATATCCTTATGGTGGTAGGTGTAAATGGTGTTGGTAAAACCACAACCATTGGTAAGCTAGCCTATAATTTTCAGAAAAATGGAAAGAAAGTAGTACTGGGTGCTGCAGATACGTTCCGAGCCGCAGCCGTAGATCAACTTAAACTATGGGGTGAGCGTGTAGGCGTTTCTGTTATTGATCATGGCATGAACACAGACCCCTCTTCTGTAGCCTATGACGCCGTGAAAATAGGAATGGAGCAAGGTGCCGACGTTATCATAATAGACACGGCAGGAAGGCTTCACACCAAGGTAAACCTGATGAAAGAGCTCGGAAAGATAAAACGGGTGATGCAAAAAGTATTGCCAGAAGCTCCTCATGAAATCATGCTCGTTCTGGACGGCAGTACCGGACAAAACGCCATTATTCAGGCAAGAGAATTCACCAAGGTTACCGAAATTAATTCATTAGCCATTACTAAGTTAGATGGAACCGCAAAAGGTGGGGTTGTGATTGGCATATCTGATGAGTTTAAGATTCCAGTAAAATATATTGGTGTTGGTGAAAAAATGGAGGACCTACAAGTTTTTAACAAAACCGAGTTTGTAGATTCCTTATTTAGCAAATCTTAGATAACCGTTTTATTACATTAAAAAAGGGAGCTACTGTGAAGCAACCCCCTCTAAAAATAAAACCCCTTTTATTTTTGCTCTTCTCTAAGTTTACCAAAAAAGAAAACTCAGTATATCTTAAAACACCTACTTGGTGACTAATTCAACTATAAAGTACAAAACACCCTAATTATTAAATGATCTATCAGCAATAATAGTTCAATCCCTCCATTTAGAAATTGGCATAAACCACTTTAGGACTGTCCATAAAATCACTTTGATTCACAACACAAACACATAAAATTGAGCAGAATTTCACATTACTACTAAAACGACACTCACAATCTCTTGCAAGAGATTTAAGAAGAAATAACATTTTTAAGCACAGCCTGTTGACAAGACCTTGCCTCTTAATGTTATACAAATTTTAGTATTCATGTGCTATTCTCTAGAAATCGCCCAAATATATACCATATACGTATGCAAGATGTTTTCAATCGTTGCATAGGGACATTTTGATGATAAATAACTCATATTTGTCGATTATATAACTTTACGACAATATTCTAGCATATATCTTCGAAATAAATACGATTATCAAAATAACTTGGTTTTATAATTTCTTAGCCTTTTGTTTATGAGTTAGATATGAACCTGAACCTACAATCAAAAAATAACGACAGCCTTTACAAAATACTTTTCCAAGTATTTATGTGGGGAATCTGGATAGGATATCCGCTGATTAATGCAGATTATGACAATCCTGCCGCTGTTATTTTCTTAAAAATGCTTTTTATCGTAAGGTTAGTAGAAATTCCTCTATTCTACCTTATCGTTTTCTATCTCATTCCGAAGGTATTTAAAAAGAAAGGTGTCACCACTTATCTAATCATTTTAACATCTATTTGTTTAATATATATATTATCAGAAAGTTATATTAAAGTATGGGTTAACCCCGACTACAGAAATACTTATACCTTCTTCATATTTTTTCCCGTAATTTTTGTGGCAGCCTTAGGTACTGGCTACGGCCTTGTAACGGCATATATGGAACAAGAGAACCTGAGAGTTGAAGAAAGTCAGGAAAGGCTACGGTCAGAACTATCCTTCTTAAGATCTCAAATTAGCCCACACTTTATTTTTAATGTATTAAACAGCATAGTCTATTTAATTCGTTCTCGATCGGATTTAGCAGAAACGGTCACCATCCAACTATCACAACTCATTAGATACATGCTTTATGAAACAGATACTAAACAAGTGCCTGTTAGTAAAGAATTGGAATATTTAAAAAACTACATAGACCTTCAAAAGATCAGATATGGAGAAGATGTAGATATAAGCGTTCACATATCTGGAAATGACAGTAGCCTCACCATTGAGCCCATGCTCCTTATTCCATTTGTAGAAAATGCTTTTAAACATGGTGTGGGAATGGTAACTCAGCCAATAATTAATATAAATTTGAGTTATGATCAAACAGATCTTACATTTGAAGTAATGAATCTAATTGGTCCGGAAGATACAGATCAGAAAGACTTTAGCTCTGGTATTGGTCTAAAGAATGTTAGAAGAAGATTAGAGTTATTATATCCTGAGAAACATCATCTAGACATTGTGGATGATGGCAATAAGTTTACAGTGAGATTAAAATTGAATTTAAAACGAGAGATAAAGCAATAATATGTCAGTAACAAAATTGAACTGTATCGCGGTTGATGATGAAAACCTTGCCAGAAAACTGCTGCAAGAAAACATTGAGCAAGTTCCATTTTTGAACTTAGTAAAGGTTTGTAAAAACCCTTATGAAGCCATGGAAGCCCTACAAGAAAACAAAATAGATCTCATGTTCTTGGATATACAAATGCCAGGAATGCTAGGAACAAAATTTTTGGCTAGTTTAAAAGACAAGCCTATGGTTATATTGGTTACCGCTTATGATAATTATGCGGTGGAAAGCTACAACCTTGATGTCGTAGATTACCTTATGAAACCTGTAAGCTTCGATAGATTCTCAAAAGCCGCTCATAAGGCCCTTGATCTATTTAAAAAAGATAAGTCTCCTAGTCAATTACCAAGTGGTGTTTCTATTCCAGCCGAACCTGCTTCTTTCTTTGTTAACGTAGAATATTCTTTAGTTAAAATAATATTTGAAGAAATCACTCATATAGAAGGTCTAAAGGATTATATCAAAATCTTCATCACTTCTCAGACGAGGCCCATCCTTACAAAGTCTACCTTAAAAGGTATTGAAGAAAGGCTTCCCGGTAATTTTATGAGGGTTCAAAAATCTTATATCGTTAATCTTGATAAAATTCAAAGTATTAGAAACCATAGAATTTCGATAGACAAGTTTGACATTCCTGTAAGCGATAGTAATATGGAGGATTTAATGAGTGCTATAAATTATCAAAAGTCTTAGGCTGGATCAGCCTAAGAATCGTGATTGTAGTTCTGGCGTAGGAATACGACAAGATAAACTCTTTCCGAAAATCCTATATCTATTTCTAGCTATAAAATCATAAATACCATCTCTTAAAAAGAGTGGTAAAAAACAAAAAACAGCTACCCACTTAAAATTGGGTAGCTGTTTTGCTATTTGGAATACTGCTTCAGATTTTCTAAATAAATCCTTCCCATCGAAAAATATTACAGACTCAAGCTCTTTCGCCTCCGAATCTAAAAGATTTTTTGCATAGTTAGACTGAAGAGAAGCGAACTTAATATCTCCTTTTTTATCCTGATCTATAATAAAATTGACGAACCCATTGCATAAGTTACACACTCCATCAAATAGAACCACACTCATTTAGAATAACTTCTCGAAAGGTAAACGGCTCAAAATGAAAACTAAAGCCAGTCCAAAGAAAATCAATGTTGACTTAAAGCGTTTTCCATTACCAATACCCTTTTTACTTTTTGCGTTTCCGATGGTCACAAAAATAGCCGCTAAAATACCCATCATCGGATGTTCAACGTATTGCTTTCTAGCGATGGCGTTCTTCATTATACCGCTCATATCTGCGTTACTCATTGCCATGAATAAAAGTACAATACCCAATAACAGCATAGTATGTGTAGCTATAAGTGCAAATAAATTAATCTTTCTGTGTTTGTCTTCCCACACCTTTTCAGACGTAACGCCAGAAACGCCATTAATCGTAGCCCAAGCTACTAAGATTAACGCTATAAAAGCCAAGTAGTGATGACTGGTAAGTAATATGTTCTGCATAGTTTGAAATGTTTTTTGTCAAATTTAAGATGTATATGTTTTCTGATTATTCTTTACCTAAGAAAGATACTGTTTAAAAATCGTCAGACCACCTGTAAGCCGCTATTAACTTTTCTTCCCCTTCTTTTCCATCAAAAAAGTTTCCGTGTTCCATTCCTAAAACCAATCTTTGGTCATCTTTAGCATTCTTTTCATAAATATGCTTAAAAAGGTGTTTATAGTTTATTTCGCCAGTAGTAGGTTCTTTTCTCCCCGGCTCATCACCAATTTGAAAGTAACCTATTTCTTCCCAAGTAAGATCCATGTTTCTTTGAAGCCTGCCTTCATTCCTTTGCATGTGCCACATGTCAAAAAGTATTTTACAAGACGGACTATTCACAGCCTTACAAAGCAAAAAGGTTTGATCTGATGTACGCATAAATAAATCTGGTGTATCTGAGAGCGGTTCCAAAACCATTGTTAAGCCATGTGGTTCCAAAATATCCACAGCCCTTCTTAATGCATCTACCACATTGGCCATTTGAATGCCCATTGGCAATTCTCTGGCAAAGTTCCCTGGAACTACCGTCATCCATTTGGCATTTACCCTTTTGGCTACAGCAACGGATTCTCTACATTTTTTTAAGAAAATTTCTTTCCATTCCACGTCTCCAGAAGCCAAAGAAGTTTTCAAAGGCCAATTATCGAAACTGATCACAAAAACTCCCATTTGCATACCTAATCGAGTCATTTCTTTAGAGATACGCTCTTGGTCAGCTAAGCTTCTGCCCATCATACCATTATCCTCCAATGCTCTGAAACCACGCTCGTGCATGAATTTAATCTGGTCCACAAAATCCTTTCCCGCCGAATTTTGGAACATTCCAAAATGAGGGGCAAAATTTGACTTAAACGGTTTATCAGAATTGCTCAAAAAAGATGCTCCCATAGCTTCATTAGCACCCATAAAAAGACCTCCAGCCGCTAAGCTTGAGGTCGCTATAAAATTTCTTCTGCTTGTCATTACAATATTTCAGTAGGTTGTTTCCTTAAAAATAAACATTTAAAAACTCTTATTTAACCGCAATCAACGAAATTTCTACATTAACATCCTTTGGTAATTTAGCCACTTCAACCGTTTCTCTAGCTGGAGGGTTTTCTGTGAAGTATCTGCCGTAAACTTCGTTAACCTGACCAAAAGTGTCCATTGATTTAAGAAAAATGCTACACTTAACCACATTATTAAAATCCATTTCAGCCGTCTCGAGTACCGCTTTTAAATTTTCCATAACTTGCACTGCCTCTATTTCAATACTTCCTGAAAGAGAAGCATCATAAGCTATTTGACCTGATGCATATAGTGTACCGTTAATTAATACGGCTTGAGAATATGGGCCGATCGGTTCTGGTGCATTTTCCGTATATATAATTTGTTTTTGCATATTATTATAAATTGATGTTTAACTGTCTTTCACAAAACTAAACAGTATTGGAAAACGCTCTTCTTATTTTTATTAAAAATCCTGAACTCGGCAAAGCTAAAACGAGATTGGCAGCTACTTTAGGGAAAGAAAAAGCACTAGAAATCTACCTTTTACTTCTATCTCACACGAGAGAAGTAACCCTTAATGTAGATGCCCAACGCCACCTTTTCTACAGTCAATATGTCAACAATAGCGACGAATGGTGTAATGAGAAGTTTCAAAAACATTTACAAGACCAAAATCCAGATTTAGGGCAAAAAATGTATCATGGGTTTAAGCAGCTTTATGATTCAGGTGCCCAAAAGGTACTTATTATTGGTAGTGACTGCCTTGATCTAACCACTGAAATTATAGATTCCGCTTTTAATATTTTGGATACCTACGATTCGGTCATTGGTCCAGCAAAAGATGGTGGCTACTATAGCATTGGTTTCAACTTCAAGAAACAAGCCATAAATGCGGACGATGTTCTAAAAAAAACCTTCTTAAACAAAAGATGGTCGCATGAAACTGTATGTTTAGAAGCACAGGAAGCTTTAGACCACTTTTCTTTATCCTATGCCCTCCTTCCAACTTTAAGTGACGTAGACGTGCAAGCGGATGTAGAACACCTTTTAGAGATTAAAAACTGCTCGACTTCTCAATAGAAATCGAGCAGTTTGAATAAATATTAAGCCTCTAAAGTGCTCAATATTCCTCTAACATAACCTACAGATTCAGCCAAGCCGTAAATGGCATGGTCTCCATCCTTTTCGTATTCTAGACCTAAAACACCATCATACTCAATATCTATCAATGCCTGCATGATGCTTGCAATATCCATTTTTCCACGGCCTATTTCCACATTCTGACCTTTAGGAATTTGTTCATGAATATCTTTTATATGTACATCAAACAGGCGGTCTTTATATTTCTTTAGCTCTGTAGCAGGATCTAAATTCAACCTAAATGTATGACCTGTGTCAATGCATAAACCAATTCTCTTATCCAAGCCCTTTATCTTTTCATAAACACTTCCTGGAGATGGGAAGATTTCGTCTTCTGGTCCATGATTATGTATGGCCAGCTTGATGTCTGTTTCTTTTACTTTCTTCTCTACCAAGGAAAGTAAATCATGCTTTGGAGCTCCAATAATCATTTTTACACCTGCGGCTTTGGCGTAGTTAAAATACGTCTCCACGTCTTCTGGCGTTTTCATATAAATTACACCTACCCCATAAAGGTTAATTCCTCTAGCCTTTACCTTCGCAGTAATCTTTTTTAACTCCTCTGGAGAAGCCTCATAAGGCAAATGAAAACTTTTAAACGCCACATCTTTAATATCGAGCCTTTGCACAATGTCTATCAGCTCGTCTAAACTATACTTTCTCAGCGAATAGGAAGCTAAGCCTAGTCGTAATTTATGAGCATTAGGTTTAATATTGGATGATGATGTATTGAATGACATGCCGGCTGCAGAAACAGCTCCTATGCCTAAGGTTCTTATAAAATCATTTCTAGAAAAATTCATTTGTTAATTCTTTGGTTGAACAGGACTAAAGTACAATCTATTCCTGATTTGCCCAACTAGGAACCTCAGCTATATTTTCATTAAAGAGCTCATCTAAGTAATATTTCCTTCTTATGGTCCTATTGCAGGCCATAGGATTTTCATTAAAAACATAAACACAGGGTTGATATGGGCCTTCCAAAACCTTAACCATAATGCTTTTGGGTGCCCCACCGGCAAAAAACACTTCCTTATGTTCTCTGTTTAAAAGACAATGCCCAAGTTCATGAAAAACCAAGGCTTCTTTGTTTTGGTTAACGCTATTACCCCAGCAAGAAGATGCCTTACTTATAAGTACTTTTCGCTGTAATTCTTTTGAGCCCTTTGGCCTTTCACACTGCCCACAAAGCTCTTCACTCACTTCACCAAATTCCACAATAAGATTCGTCTTAGGTAAAACTACACCTCTCAAGTCTGCTTCGGCATAAAAAGCATTTACAAAAGATTCAAGTTCCGGCTCCACACTATACATAAAAACAGTCTCTTCCTTCTCGCAGGAGAAAAAGAACATAACGAATAAAAACATCAGGTGCTTTAATCTATAGAGCATTTGGGGTTAACAATTTAATCCATAAATATACGCAAGTGTAATCATTACGAAATTTAGTTAGCCCTTAAACAAAAAAAAACCGAAGGCAAAGCCTCCGGATTTTATATTCAACCCTATTGAAATAATATTATTTTCCGCCTTTTAACTCGGCTTGCAAAATATCCAATTGCTCCCATTTACCAGCCGCGGCTAGTTTGGATTGTTTCGCCCATGTTTTTGGGTCGTGCATTTGATATCTTGGACCGGCAGCGGCAAGAATCTCTTTTAATTTTTTCTGTGTTGCTTTACCTAAAAGCTGAAAAGTAGTAATACCATCGCTATTTAATAGCTCTGCTATTTTCTTACCAACCCCTTCAATTTTAGTTAAATCATCTACATCAGATTTAACAACCACCTTAGTCGTTTTGGTTGCAGGCTTCGCCGCTACCTTTTTAACCACCTTAGCTTTTTTGGGAGCCTCTTCTGGAATGGATATTACACAGTTATCTACTTGGTAACTTCCTACAAAAGTATAATCCTCTGCATTTCCATCATTTACCCATCTTCCATCATCTAGAAGATATCTATACTCGTAAGTTTTTCCCGTTTCCAGTGAAATAGTCGTTTTTAGAGAACCATCACTGGTTTTCTTTAACTCAAAACCATTTCTAGTATCCCAATTATTAAACTCCCCTACTAAAACCCCAGAAGTAGCATCTCCTACTATATCTGCTGCTAATGAAAATGTTATTTTCTTTTTAGTCATTTGTTTAACTAATTATTATGTTACAAATGTTGGAAATTCAAATGGGACAAAAGACAAATGGATTAATTAAATGCAATATTTCTTCGAAAAGTACAATTCTTTAAAAAATACAATCAATTTAAACCCAAATTATCCGCAAATTTCTGACTATTAAGCCGGTTGATGTTCTTTCCTTAAAAGATCATTCACGGTTTTAACCGGATTAAAAGTAATTAAAGGTACCTCTACAAAAAGCGTATTCCAATTTGCCATGGCTCCATTCCATAAACCAGGCAACTCTTGGGCTTTTAAAGATTTTCCACTCAGAGATTTTTCTGTAATAAACCCAGTTTTTGCGTCTCTAAATTTAAGTAAATCAAATTTCTCTCTTTTAAAATCCTTCGTTGAAACGATCAAATCCACTGGATTAAAATGAGTTGCGTTTTCAAAGGTCTCTTTTTGACGAGCATTGCTAAAATTTATTTGAGCTGATTCTACAATCTGAAGAGAAACAGAACCATCAGAATTTTGTGCCCAAAATGGGCCACCCCCAGGCTCACCCACATTCCTCACCATTCCACAAACCCTTATAGGTCTATTAATTTTTTCTTTGGCATATACTAATTTATCTTCTGCCGACCAGTTCCTAAAACCTTTTGGGGGTACTACATTCATTTCTGATTTCAGAAAGCTCAAGGCCTTTTGTCTGGTATAGTCCGAAACCTCCGTTTTATCCAATCTCTTAGCATAATTGAATAGCTTTTTCTGATAGCTAAATAATAAACCAGCCAAAGCTTTCTTATACTTTATAGTATCTTCTTTAAGATGATCTGGTACCACATTATCTATATTCTTAATAAAGATAACATCAGCATCCTGCTCATTTAAGTTTTCTAAAAGGGCCCCGTGACCAGCTGGTCTGAACAATAAACTTCCATCCTCTTTTCTAAAAGGGCTATTATCCATGTTTACAGCAATGGTATCTGTACCCTTCTTTTGTTCAGAAAAGCTAAAGAGAAATTGTACCCCATACCTTTCTTCATACTTTTTCTTTACATCCAGAATCAAGGCTTTGAATCTACTCTTATGTTCAGGAGAAACTGTAAAGTGGAGTCTAACTCTACCATTTCTGTTGGCATATGCAGCTCCTTCCACCATATGTTCTTCCACGGCCGTTCTGGTTCCGTCTTCATACTGATGAAACTCTAATAAACCTTTAGGCAATGAACCATAGTCCAATCCATCACTATTTAATAAACCCTCTAATAAATCTTGGGGTTCTGATTTTCCTCCTGTAACCTTTTTCAAGCTTTCCGAAAAAGCGAAACGATTTATCTCTGACACGAAAGTATCTACAGCTTCATCTTTTTTTCCTTCATCTTTAGCTGCAAATAGGGCCTTAAACATCCTAGATGCGGCTCCTGAGGCTGGAACAAACTTTAACAGCTTCTTTTTAGAAGCCTGTGTATCAAAAAAAGATACCATTTCTGAGACATCTTGGTCATCTAACTTAATAAGGCCATCTCCTATGGTAGCAGCTTTTTTAGCTTTTAAGAAAGGAAAACCATTTTTGAAGTTTTCAACCTGTTCTTCCACGATTTTTAAATCGCTTCCTCTTTTTTCGATCTGTGCTAAATCCTTTTCTGAAAACATTTTTTAGGGTTTATGTATAGAGAATAATGCCTTAAAAATAGTAATGAAATCTTAGAAATGAAGCCAGAAACTTAAATGAACGAGTATTTTTTAAGACCTTTGTTAAAAAAATAACAGTGTTTTGGAAGAAATTTTCATCAATTGCCGCAAGGCATCAAAAGCAGTAGCAGGTTTAAGTTCAGAAAAGAAAAGTGAAATTTTACTGAAATTAGCCTCTAAAATAGAATCTTCAATAGAAATAATTAAGGTTGAAAATAAAAAAGACCTTGATAGAATGGAAGAGTCTGACCCCAAATACGACAGACTCCTCTTATCTGATGTACGTATTCAGGGTTTAGCGAACGCTTTAAGAGCAGTCTCCAAACTGAAAGACCCTGTTGGAGAAGTAATATTAGAAAGAACGCTACCTAACGGACTTAAGCTTCAAAAGGTCTCTAATCCATTAGGGGTGATTGGAATTATATACGAGTCGAGACCCAATGTAACCATAGATGTCGCATCGCTATGCCTTCGTTCTGGAAACGCGGCTATTTTAAAAGGTGGAAAAGAAGCACATTTTTCAAATACTTTATTGGTTTCATTAATCCATGAGGTTTTGGAAGAATTTAATATCCCAACGGCAGCTGTAACTTTACTCCCAGCAGACAGAGCTTACACGCAAGAACTATTGAAAGCAGAAAAATATGTGGATGTTATCATTCCCCGAGGCTCTGCAGGCTTGATAAATTATGTAAGAACCAATTCTTTAATCCCGACTATTGAAACGGGTGCTGGTGTTTGCCATACTTACGTAGAAAAAACGGCAGATTTAGATATGGCTGCGGCTATTATAGTAAATGCCAAAGTAACAAGACCTTCTGTATGTAACTCGTTAGATACTGCCATTATAGATAAAGAAGTGGCCGAGGAGCTGATTCCTAAAATCCTTGATGGTTTTAGAAAAAGCCATGTCGAAGTTTTTGCGGATGATTTTAGTTATCCTATTTTCGAAAAAAATGGCTATGAATTATTACAAAAAGCAGAGCCAGAAGATTTTGGAAAAGAATGGTTAGACTTCAAAGCATCTATCAAAACCGTGGACGACATGGAGGAAGCATTAGAGCATATTGAGGCTAATTCTTCTAGACATTCAGAAGCCATCATCACCGCTAACACCGATCTAGCAGAAAGATTTATTAGAGAAGTAGACGCCGCATCTGTTTACCATAATGCTTCTACAAGGTTTACAGACGGAGAAGAGTTTGGTTTGGGTGCAGAAATAGGTATATCTACCCAGAAACTACACGCTAGAGGACCGTTTGCTCTTGAGAAACTGGTTACCGAGAAATGGATACTAAGAGGAACAGGGCAAACAAGGTAGGTGAAAGAAAAACTATTAGAAATAGCCAGAGAAAAGGTACAACTAAGACTTACCGAAGCTAAAAAAGCAATGGCTGAAGCCCAAAACGCAGCCAATGAAGATACTAAAAGCTCTGCTGGAGACAAATTTGAAACCAGCAGAGCCATGGCTCATAATGATCTAAACTTATATACCAGGCAATGGCACGAAGCCAAAATAGACTGGGATATTCTTTCGATTATAAACCCTGAAACTTCCTATGTGTTAGCTGGCCAAGGAGCATTGGTCAAAACAAATATTGGTGTCTTTTTCCTCAGTGTGAGCATTGGGGTCATTGAAGTAGACAAAATTAAAGTGATGGTAGCCTCTTTAGCATCCCCTATGGGAGAAGCTTTAAAAGGTAAAAAAGCTGGGGAGAACTTTGATTTTCGCGGCAAGGCCATGAAAGTATTGGAGGTTAGCTAAGCCACTGAAAAACTTTAGAAAGCGGTTTTTGCCAAAGCGTATACCACTTTGGTTTGATATTATTTATCTTCCACGCTCTTCTGTCTTCCATATTGGCACGCATTCTATTTTTTATAGACATATTGCTTACCCCCCCAGCCCTCATTTTCATTTGAACATGCGGAATATAAGAAGCCTTTACACCTTCTTTATAAAGCATTCGGAGCATTAACTCATAGTCGCCAGCAGATTTAAAATCAGGGTTAAAAACACCGAACTTTTCATACAATTCTTTTTTTAGAAAAAAAGTAGGATGTGGTGGCATCCAACCCTTCAAAAAATTGTTTTTGTCATATTCATTTGCCTTCCAGTTTCTTGTAACCTTACTTACTTCTTCTGGATCCACATATTCCAAATCTCCATAGACAGCGTCAATTTCAGATTTTGAAAATGCATTCACCACTCTAGATATAACCGCATTATCTGGAAAGAAATCATCAGAATTTATGATTCCAATAACGTTTCCAGTGGCTAATCCAAGGCCTTGGTTCATGGCGTCATAAATGCCCTTATCTGGCTGCGAAACCACTTTAAGTCTTCCTTCATAATTTCTCAACAGCTCCAAAGTTCCATCTGTAGATCCTCCGTCCTTGATAATATATTCAATATCTGAATAATCTTGACTTAGAACCGTTTCAATAGTATGACCAATGGTCTTTACCGAATTATAACAAACCGTAATTAAAGAAACTTTCATTGAGCGTAGCTATATTAAAATCTAGAACTAATATGGAGTATCTTAAAATACTTCAATTTCCGTAGCAAAGATAAGTTTAAGTAATGAAACATTTTTTACTCAAATTACATTATTACAAATAGGCAAATTTTAAATTAAACCATGTTTTTAAGAAAGGTACTTCTCAGCATATTAATACTGTTTCATCTTCAAGCAAAATCGCAAAACCATAATTACCGAAACTTGGTGATGGAAGGCGGAGGGATTAAGGGCATTGCTTATGGTGGTGCAATGTTAGAACTCGAAGAAAATGGCATTTTAAAGAATATCGTACGCGTGGCAGGAACCTCTGCAGGTGCTATACAAGCAAGCCTACTAGCCATAGGATACTCGGCAGAAGACATTTCAGAGATTATTGCTAGCACGTCCGTAGAGACTTTTAACGATGACGGATTTATACCCAAAGGGGCGAAACGCCTGCTTGGAGAATATGGTTGGTTTAAGGGAGACCGCTTTTTAGCCACCATAGAAGGTTTAATTTATAACAGAACAGGAAATAGGAATCTCACTTTTGAAGACCTACACAGACTAGCCAACGCTCACCCATTTAGAGATTTATATGTAGTGGGAGCAGATTTGTCGAATCAACGGTCGGTTATATTCTCTTACGAAACTTATCCTAAAATGAGAATCGCAGATGCGGTAAGAATATCCATGTCTATACCCATCTACTATCAAGCTCTCTGGGTAAACCCTGAAGGTAAAATTATAGATAAGCCCACGCCAGAAGACAGATGCCACTTATTTGTGGATGGCGGTATTTTAATGAATTACCCCATTGAAGTTTTTGATGACACTAAATTCTTAAACGAATGTGTCAATGAAGAAAAGCACATTTTCAATCAAGAAACCATAGGTTTTAGATTGGACAGAAAAGAACAAATTAATCAAGAAGTAAAAAATGGAAGTGGTATAGCTCCGTATGAAATCTCCGATTTTAACTCTTACATGTCTGCCTTATCAAGCATCTTAATGCGAAATGTGAACCCACCACACCCAGAAGATGTTCACAGAACCATTTTCATCAATGACTTAGGCATGAGCCCTAGAGTGAGAAAAGTACTCGAGGAGGAAAAAAGACTTATGATGGACAGCGGCAGAAGTGGCGTAAAAGACTTTCTAGCTCGTACAAATTTAGTGAAAGATTAAACATTACTTTGTAACTTTGGCAGCTCAAAATTTATATAAACTCTATTCCTATGACAAATAAGAAAAATATTATTTTATTGGCTTTAATGGCCACTTCTATATCAGGATTTGCTCAATACTCTAGCACCCCACCAGAGGTTTCTCCAATGCCAATGAAGCCGGAAATGACTGAAATTTGGGAGCCAGAAGTCAAAGTAGTTACACCTGCAAAAGTTCTTGGGGATGCCCCTTCTGACGCTATCATTTTATTTGACGGAAGTAACTTAGACCAATGGGCCAGCCAGTTGGATGCCACAAAACCAGCACCATGGACTATCGTAAATAACGACCACTTAGAGGTAAAGCCAGGTAGCGGTGGCATCCAAACCAAAATGAAATTTGGTGATATCCAATTACACATAGAGTTTTCTGCACCAGATAAAGTAGAAGGTGTAAGTCAGGGAAGAGGTAACTCTGGTTTGTTTTTACAAAAAAGATATGAGCTTCAAATTTTGGATTCTTACCAAAACAGAACTTACAGAAATGGCCAAGCCGGTGCGATATATAAAGATGTAGCTCCTTTAGTTAACGTAATGCGTGGACCATTAGAATGGAACACTTATGATGTCATTTACACCGCCGTAAGATTTAAGCCAGACGGAAGAGTAGACGCACCAGCAAGAATTACCGTTTTGCATAATGGCGTGTTGGTTCAAAACAATACGACTATAGCTGGTTTAACAAACTATATTGGTCTTCATATGTACACAGAAGCCCATGGAGACGATGTCATTGCACTTCAAGATCATGGCAACAAAATGCAGTTTAGAAACATTTGGCTAAGAAAGCTATAGTCCCTTTTCTAAGATATTATAATCAGGGAGGGCCTAGGCTCTCCCTTTTTTAATGATAAATACCGAAGCAAATAACCTATTCAGATTTTGTATAGAACAGCTTTCTATTGAAGAGAAAGAAGCTGTTAGTTATTTATTGTTAGAAGATGCACACCAAATAAGTAAGACAGACATCGTGCTCAATAGAGCTGTTGAAATAGATAAATTTTTACTTCAAAAACAGCTCGACAGGCTAAACAAGAACGAGCCTCTTCAGCACGTGGTAGGTTTCACCTACTTTAGAAATCGAAAGTTTTTTGTTTCTAAAGATGTTCTCATTCCAAGACCAGAAACCGAAGAAATAATTGACCTTATAAAATCTCAGGAATTCACAAACCCAAGCGTTTTAGATATAGGCACAGGAAGCGGCTGCATTGCCATTTCCTTAGCTTTAGAATTAGAAAATACTAAAGTAACCGCTTTAGATGTATCAAAAGACGCTTTGGCCCTTGCCAAGAGAAATGCAACAAGCCTTGCAGCTCAACTTCATTTTATAGAAGCCGACATTCTAAACTACGGCTCTGGAAACTTTGACATTATAGTAAGTAACCCGCCATACATTAGAAATCTTGAGAAATCTGAGATGGCAGAAAATGTTTTGAATTATGAGCCAGATCTGGCACTCTTTGTAGAAGACAATGACCCATTGATTTTTTATCAGGCTATAGCTAAATATGGTAAATCACACCTCAACGCAAACGGCTTCATTGCTGTAGAAATAAACGCCTATTTAGCGGCAGAAACAAAAGCTCTTTTTGAGTCTTATCATTATAAAAACGTATCATTGATACAAGATTTTTACGAAAAAGACCGCTTCGTACTGGCTAAAAACTAGGTCAATATCGTTTTTCGCAGCGAATTGTTTAATTTCACAAAATTCCAAAATTCTAAATGGCAGAAAACCAATATCTTCAGGACAAAATAAAAGCGGTTTTTGAAGAGGTACAAAAAGTAGTAGTAGGACAAGACTATCTCGTCAACAGACTATTGATTGGACTTTTTACGGGAGGGCACATCCTGTTGGAAGGAGTACCAGGTTTAGCTAAAACCAAAACCATTAATACCTTAGCACAAGTGCTAGATTTGGGTTTTAAAAGGCTTCAATTTACGCCAGATTTACTTCCTGCAGATTTAATAGGTACCATGATTTACAATCAGAAGTCTGGAGATTTTGAAGTAAAAAAAGGCCCTATTTTCTCTCAGCTGATCTTAGCAGATGAAGTCAATAGAGCTCCGGCCAAGGTGCAATCTGCCCTACTAGAAGCCATGGCAGAAAAACAAGTAACCATAGGTTCTGAAACTTATCAATTAGACAGACCATTTCTTGTAATGGCTACACAAAACCCTGTAGAACAGGAAGGTACTTATCCTTTACCTGAAGCTCAGGTAGATAGATTTATGATGAAAGTTTTTGTGAATTATCTCGACAAAAACAGTGAGTTAGAAGTGATAAGACGCATGACCAACCTTGATTGGCATTATACACCTCAAACTATTTTAACGGCCGAAGACATCCGTCAAATTCGTCATGAAATAAACAAGGTAAATATCTCTGATATGCTGGAACGGTATATTATTGAGCTGGTATTTGCCTCCAGATTCCCTGCTGATTATGGACTGGATTTAGAAGCCAATTATGTACAGTTTGGTGTATCTCCCCGTGCGGGCATTGCCTTATACAACGCCGCCAAGGCTACCGCCTTCTTTGATGGCAGAGACTATGTTTTACCAGAAGACATCAAGCCGCTAGTAAAAGATGTTTTTGGTCACAGAATTATCTTAAATTACGAAGCAGACGCAGATGGCGTTACCACGGAGCAAATCATTGAAAAGATATTAAAAACGGTGGCAATTGCCGGTAAATAAAAGATCAAGCTTTACGATTTAAAACCTCCGCTGCCTCTTTGGCAAAGTAGGTTAGAATCACACTGGCTCCTGCCCTTTTCATACTGATAAGCATTTCCATCATGGCCTTTTCGCCGTCTATCCACCCATTATTGGAAGCGGCTTTTATCATGGCATATTCGCCAGAAACATTATAAGCCGTTACGGGAATATCAAAATTATCGTTCAGTGCTTTTATAACGTCAAGATAACTAAACGCAGGTTTCACCATTAACATATCTGCCCCTTCGGCAAAATCTAATTCCGCCTCAAATAGGGCTTCCTTAATATTAGCGGGGTTCATTTGATAGGTCTTCTTATCTCCAAACTTGGGTGCGGACTCCAGAGCATCTCTAAAGGGGCCGTAAAATGCTGAGGCATATTTGGCAGAATAAGCCATAATACTAACATCCTCAAAACCGGCGTCATCCAGAGCTACCCTAATGGCACCAATCCTTCCATCCATCATATCTGATGGCCCTATAATATCTGCCCCTGCACTGGCCTGAGCTACAGCCATTTGGCATAGCACCTCTACCGTTTCATCATTAATTATCTTTCCATCTTCCACTATGCCATCGTGCCCATCAGAACTGTAAGGATCCATAGCCACGTCTGTCATCACTGCCAACTCAGGATATTTGGATTTTATCTGTCTTAAACTTTCTAGATAAAGAGTTTCAGGTTTTATACTTTCAGTGGCATACTTATCCTTTTTTTCGTCTGGATAATTTGGAAAAAGGCAAATACATTTTATACCTAAAGACACTACTTCTTCTAGCTCAGCGAGTAACATATCCAAAGAGTATCTGAATATTCCGGGCATAGATTTAATCTCTTCTTTCTTTCTTTCTCCACCCGTAACAAACATTGGAAAAATGAAATCATTGACAGAAAGTGTCGTCTCTTCCACCATTGATCGTATGGCAGCACTTTTTCTGTTTCTTCTAGGACGATGTATTAATTGCATATATTCTCTATTCACTCCACAAAGATAAGGATACTGCCATACCCTGTTGACACAAAAGGCATAGAAAAAAATCTTTTTCAATGTTTTAAGCGTTACTTTGGCGTATCAACTCCATATCAAATATGAATCTTAATCTGTTAAATAACAGTGCCTCCAAGTGGGCGTCTCAAAACATTATTGCGGCACGCTTCCTGTTAATTTTATCAGAAATTTTAAGATTGTCCATTGCTTTTTACCTTGGAAAAACCATCATAGCACCCATTACCGGCAATGAATATCTTTTATTGTGCATTCTACTCCTTTCATTGGTCTATGTCTTAATAAGAAAAAACACCAAAAGAAGGCATTATAAGAGCTTCTTTAAAAATGGCCTCTTGATCATGAGCTGTTCTTGGGCTCTATATTTCTTTACAGGTAGCCTGTTTTCAAGTTTAGACTCGAACAGAAACAGCCATGGTATATTAGCTAATGATGTGCAGCTTAGCCCGAAGAGTGGGCTCCTGGCTGAAACGATGAAGAAAAACAAGGTCCAGATAAAAATAAGAGAGAAAGAAAAAAAGAAAATGAGTTTTTCTACCAAAAGGAAAATACTCTACGGATTTCTCTTTTTATTAAGCCTTCCATTGACCTTTTTTGGTTTAGTAATGGCCTGTAGTCTAGGTTGTTCTGGCTATGTGTTTTGGCCATGGGTTTTCTATATCCTCTCCTTGGGAGTTTTAGCGGCTGGCATATTCTTCTTGATAAAGCTCATTTCAAAAAAGAATCCCAGAAAGTATAAAAACTTAAATAAACATGAGAAATGGAAAGCGTGGAAACCCTTCTTTGTGAGTTGGATTCTTGTTTTGGGGGCGGTAGCCATTTTTCTCCTTTTTGCTAATTAAAAGAGATAAACGCCTAAGGTTAAAAATAGCATAGAAAGTAATGTCAAAATCAAGACAAGCGGCCAAATAAACTTAAGCCATTTATCATAACCTACGTTCACCATAGTAAGTGATGCCAGAATCATGCTGGTAGGGTTTATAAAGGTCATGAGGCCTTGCCCATAAATGTATGTGTTCACTATCATTTCACGCCCTATTCCTACGACATCAGCCAAGGGAGCAAAAATTGGCATGGTGAGCACCGCCATTCCAGAAGAAGAGGGTATAAACAAAGACAAACCTACATAAACGAAGTATAAAATATTAACAAAAATACCTTTCGGCATATCAGAAACTAATCCGGAGCCAGCATCAAGGAGCGTATCTGAAATTTGACCATTCTCCATCAAAACGGTGATTCCTCGGGCAATTCCAATAATTAATGCTACACTTAATAAATCATTGGCTCCTGAAATAAATGCCTTGACAAACTTCATTTCATTGACTCTCCCTACAATTCCAATTAATACCGCTCCTATAAAAAACACGGTTGTCATCTCTAGAAACCACCATTCCAGTACAGAAACACCATAAACCATAATAACAAAACACGAAATGAAAATTCCCAAAACAATTTTTTGATTCAATGTCAGGGGCTCAATCACATTTCCTTTTTTATTAAAGAAAGCCTTTTCTATCTCTTCTTTTTGATCATGGATAATTGAACTTTTAGGATTTAGCTTTATTTTTCTAGCATATCTCAAAATATACCACAGACATATCATGGTTCCAGTTAAAAGCATCAATAACCTACCATTCACGCCTAAAAGCCAGTTAATACCCGCAGCATCCGACGCAATAATTACAGAAAAAGGATTTGTGGTACCTGCCATCAAACCAATAGTGGATCCGATAAAAATACAAGACACCGCTACAATGGCATCATACCCTGCTGCTAAAAAAACGGGAACTAGAATAGGATAAAAAGCAATGGTTTCTTCTGCTAAACCAAAGGTGGTACCTCCAGCCGCCATTAAACAAGTTACTATGATTATCAATAGAAACTCTTTACCTTTTAACAAAGAAGATAAGCTAGCCACTCCGGAGTCAAAAGCATTGGTGCTATGCACTACCCCTATCATTCCTCCCAAAATGAGCACAAATAATATGATATCAATGGACTCTACAATACCCTTTAACGGAGCTTGAAAAAACGCCAATATTCCCTGTGGTTTTGAGGCCGTTTCATGATAACTCCCAGGAATTCCTATGGGCTTCCAAATACTTCCATCTGTAAAGTTTTCTAAAGGTATTTTTATCCCTAATTTATCCAAAGATTCTTGAGTGGCTGGATATTCGCTGTTAGATTCTCCCGTCTGTTTGAATGAATTATTATCCGAATCATACACAAGTCTATCGTATTCCCCAGAAGGCAATACCCAAGTTAAAAGAGCTACCACTGCAGCAATAATAAACAGAACGGTATGAGCCGAAGGAAACTTTATTGACTTCATAAACTAAATAGATTGAGAAATACTAAATAACAGTCCAGAACGAAAAAAAGTGAAGCATTGAACTAAATCAAACACTTCACTTTTAAAAATACTTAAAATATCTCTTCTTAAAGCCCCATTCCAGCGTAAAGCTTTACATCATCTGCCTGAATCACTTCACCACACATAATCACCAAACGTTCTACCACATTGCGAAGCTCTCTTACATTTCCTGTCCAAGGTAGTTTTTTCATTTGCTCCATGGCTTCCGGAGAAAAACGCTTAAGCGGCTGGTCTGTATAGTCTTCGCCTACATCTTGTAAAAACTTTTCTGCCAATGCTGGTATATCCTCTACCCTTTCTGCCAGAGCAGGTACATGAATTGGAATTACATTTAGTCTATGAAATAAATCTTCTCTGAAATCATTATCCGCAATAGCCTGTCTTAAATCTTTGTTGGTAGCCGAAAGTACCCTTACATTAATTTTTATTTCTTTTTCTCCGCCTACTCTCGTAATCTTTCCTTCTTGTAAAGCCCTAAGAACTTTAGCCTGAGCAGAAAGGCTCATATCTCCTATCTCATCTAAGAATAAGGTTCCATTATCTGCTTGCTCAAACTTACCAATACGCTGTTTCACAGCCGAAGTAAAAGCACCTCTTTCATGACCAAAAAGTTCACTTTCAATAAGTTCTGAAGGAATAGCCGCACAGTTAACTTCAATAAGCGGTTTCTTTAACCTATTACTTTTCTCGTGAATCTGTTTTGCCACCATTTCCTTACCAGAACCATTAGGACCCGTAATTAATACACGAGCCTCAGTAGGACCTACTCTATCAATGGTTTCTTTCACCTTCATGATGATAGCGGACTCACCCACAATTTCGTTTTTCTTATAAACTCGTTTCTTAAGCGTTTTTATAACTTCTACGTCGTTGGCTTTTTCAATGGCATTTCTAACCGTTACTAAAAGTCGATTTAAGTCTGGTGGTTTAGTTATAAAGTCGAAAGCTCCTCTTTTAGTAGCCTCAACAGCATTTTCTACATTTCCAAAGGCAGAAACCATCACAAATTGTGTTATGGAGCCTTCTTCCTTGGCTTTTTGAAGCACATCCAAACCCTCTAGTTTGGGCATTTTTATGTCGCAAAGTGCTACATCATAGGGGGCACTCAATACCATCTCTAGCCCCTCCTGACCATCTTTAGCTTCATCAACTTGGTAGCCTTCATACTCTAGAATATCTCTCAGAGCATCTCGGATACTTTTTTCATCATCAATTACGAGGATTTTTGCCATAGGGGTTTCATTAGAATTATATATGATGTGATTCCTATCTAAACAAATCACAGATTACGAGGCAAGATAGTAAAATTTCTATCAAAGGATACCTTGGCAATGATATGATTTACAGCATATACCTATTAAAAAGCACATTGATTGTAAACAATCAAACATTAGGGCAGATTGTAAAAGCTTAAACGTAGATACGTTATCGGTACAATTATTGTAGATCTATTTAATAATGATGGAAGAACTGATTATGAGAAAGGTTTTAAGCAAAATTTTATTATTAGTACTGCTTTACCCTTTGGTAATTTCTTGTAAAAAGAAAAAAGGCGACGTTGACCCTTTTGGAGGAGATTCGGTGTGTCCACTCTTAGCAATGGTTGACGATAAAGGCAATAGTATCACGGATTTTGAATACGTACAATCTAATTTAATGAGAATTTATAGCTTAGAAGACCCTAAAACCACCATGAGTTTTAGATACGACGCCAAAAATGTGATCCAAACCATGGAAGTGGAAAGTAACAACGAAACTCAAAAATTAAAAGTAGAGTATATCTATGATGATAAAGGTAGAGTAAACGAGACCAAAACTAGTATGTCTGGTATTCCTATACAGAAAAATGCTTTCGTTTTAAGTGATGGTAAAATTACTGCAGTGGTGACCACCGTAACGCTATTTGGTAAACAGCTTTCCAGCAATACCAGACTCGTTTATAATGGAGCCAATGTCAGTCAGGTGTATACAAGCTTTGATGGAGAGCCAGAAAAACTGGCTTTTGTGGGAGACAAATATGACGACAAACCACAGTTTAATCCTAAAGCTTATAAAACAGCCGCACTTGGTTTTGTAGGATTAGCCAACAATTTTTTCAGCCTTTTCGGTGAAAACAACTTAGTTTCAGGAAAGATATATGATGAAAATGGCAAAGTAGATCAAAAAACCAGCATCATATACAATTATAACAAGAAAGGGCTTCCTACTACCTCTGAAATAACCACAGAGAGAAATGGGGAAATCACCACAAAAAAAGTTACATACGAATTCTTATGTAACTAAAAGTCAATTATGTGCTACACGACTAATAATCCAGTGTAGATTTAAAAAAGGCCACCCTAGGGTGGCCTAAATTTTTGGCATCTATCAAATCATTATTGATTGATAAGTATATTTCCTTTTCCACTTCCCATAACCACCACTTTAGCATTTGGCGACAATGACAACTCTTTCTGAGCTAAAATAGCTTCATATTGTAATTGCTTAGTAGTTAAAGTAGATGCAATAATTTCTTGATAATCGGCAATACCTCTTGCTTCTACCCTTTTACGTTCCGCTTCTTGTTTCTCTTTTTGAAGTACAAACTCCATTTTCTGAGCATCTTGTTCGGCATTTATTTTTGACTCAATAGCTTTCTTTACAGACTCTGGCAAAGTGATGTTACGCACCAAAAGCTGCTCTAACACTAAACCTCTAGAGGTGAAATCATTATCAATAGCTTCAAAAATCTTGGCTTGAAACTCTTCTCTTTTAGAAGAATAAAGCGAAACTGCTTCATAGTTAGCAGCCAAATCTCTAATTCTAGTTCTGGCAATTGGTCTAACTATCAAATCTCTATAACTCGTACCTAACTCCCTATAAATAGAAGGTGCACTTGAAGGTATGATTCTATATAATACCGTTAGGTCAATAGTAACCTCAAGCCCATCTTGAGACAGGGCTTTAATGGCATCATCCCCATCTTTACTTCCCGCATCATTAATTCCGGACATGGTATAGTTTTGAGTTTTAATGTCAAACTCCCTCACCTCCACCAATGGATTTACAATATTAAGACCACTCTCTAAAGTACCTTCTTGAACATTCCCGAAAAGAGCTTGAACACCTACTTGACCTGGATCTATTTGGATAACAGCCTTAGACAGTGCCCCTAACGCTAAAAGTACAATGCCAGCAATTCTAATAACACCAGACATCCGCTGAAGCGGTGATGTAGGGTTGTTTAGAACAAAACTTGCGATAATGGCTGCAAGTCCTAAAAATAATAATAATGACATATTCTTTCCGTTTGATTGAATTGTCAATTTACAAAATAAAGACTGCCCAAACTACCCAAACTGGATAAAGGGAATCTAACATATTCATACGGCTTTTAGCAATTAAGGTCGGAATTTATCTCATTTTCTTATAAAACAGGAAAAAATCATCTTAAAGCTTACCGTTTTATAAGCTTAGCTAGATACTATATTAATCTTTTTTAGGACGGGTTAAATCTAAGGTACTATCAGCTGCCATTTCTGCCCTAATCCCTTTTGACCAAGCTATCAATTTTGACTTTTCTTCTGAAGTTAAGTCTGCCTCTTCGTGAATTCTTACATAATCGTCGAATGGCATTTTGTTCTCTTCTACTTCCTCTTCTAACTCTTCTAATTTATGATGAGCTTTCCATGGTTCGTAAGCCAAAAATTCAGACATGTCAAAGTGCTTTTTGCCATCTTGGATATGATCATCTAAGTACCAAGCCACAGGTTGAATATTAGCATACCACGGATAAACTGTATTATTAGAATGACAGTCGGTACAAGCTTTTTTCAATATCTGATGCACAGCCTCAGGTACGGCATATTTGGCACTGATATCATTAACAGAAATACTTTCAGAAATATTTCTCTCTGGTCTTATAAATTGAATTATAAAAAGTACTGCTAGAAGAGCTAAAAGAATTTTTTTGATCATTTTTAAGGAATTATTGCGTCTAAAACTACTTAATAATAAGAACAAATAGAAAAGAGGTCTTAAAATTTGGCTTAAACTATGACTAGCACCTCTAAAAAAGAAATCCATTTGTAAATTTGAACGCCCCAATTGAAATAAAAAAAAGATGTATATCAACTCTTCAGGAAAAGAAACTCAGACGTATGACGCCATAGTGGTAGGTAGTGGAATGAGCGGCGGAATAGCCGCCAAAGAGCTTGCAGAAAAAGGGCTCAAAGTGCTCATGATAGAGCGTGGACCTAAAAGAGAACATATTTCAGACTATACACATGCCATGACGGACCCTTGGAACCTGCCTCATCATGGCGGGCTTACAAATGAAATAAAGGATAAGTTTCCGTACATGACTTCCGAAGGTTCTTACCCAATAAATGAAACAAACGACCAGTTTTGGATGCCTTTTGAGGAAAATCCTTATGAAAGAGAAAAACCTTTTGACTGGTACCGTGGCTATGGTGTTGGGGGCAAATCATTGCTTTGGGGACGCATAGCTTTAAGATGGGGTCCACAAGATTTTGAGGCCAATTTAAAAGAAGGTATAGCCATCGATTGGCCAATACGTTATAATGATGTGGCTCCATGGTATTCTAAAATAGAAAAATTTGTAGGCGTGAGTGGACAGGCCTTAGGCTTAGATCACTTTCCTGATAGTGAGTTTCAGCCGCCATTTGAGCTCAACTGCGTAGAGAAAGATTTTCAGTCAAAAATGGTGGACGTATATGGCGATAAACGCATCATAACTATAGGAAGAGTGGCTCACCTGACTAAACCTACGGATGAGCAACGCTCGCTAGGAAGGACCAACTGTCAAAGCAGAAACATGTGTGCAAAAGGCTGCCCTTTTGGAGGATATTATAGTACCAATTCTGGAGCATATCCTGCCGCTATGAAAACAGGAAACCTAACCGTACTCACCAATGCCGTGGTAAGCGAGGTTATTCTGGACGACGTTTCTGGCAAAGCAAAAGGTGTACAGGTGATAGACACCGAAACCATGGAGAGCTCAGAGTTTTTCTCCAAAATACTTTTCCTAAATGCTTCCACCATAGCTACTACACAAATTATGCTCAATTCAAAATCCGACAGGCATCCGAATGGTTTAGGAAACGAGAGCGGCATGCTAGGCAAAAACCTTATGGACCATCACTCAAGAGTGGGTGCCAGAGGAGAGGTAGATGGCTTTTTAGATAAGTATTATTACGGCAGAAGACCAGCTGGCTTTTTTATACCAAGATTCAGAAATATCAATGGCGACAAACAAGACTACGTCAGAGGTTTTGATTATCAGGGCTACGCCAATAGAGCCAAAGGAAATACTGCCGGGCAACCAAGTTTCGGTGCGGAATTTAAGGAAAGTATGTCTGAAGTAGGCGGTTGGGGAGCTGGTATGAGTTCTTTTGGAGAATGTTTACCCTATGAAGAAAACAGAATGTATCTACATGAAAGTCAAAAAGATAAATATGGTATTCCTAAAATAGTTTTTGATGCTGAATTTAAGGAAAATGAAATGAAGATGCGTTTAGACATGGAACAAACCGCTGGAGAGATTCTGGAGGCTTGTGGCGTTAAAAACGTAAGCACTTACCGAAGCGAAAAACCTCCGCTAGGTTTATCAAAACATGAAATGGGCACTGCCAGAATGGGGCACGATCCAAAGACCTCTGTCCTCAATAAAAACAACCAAATATGGGGCTGTGAAAACGTTTTTGTAACCGATGGAGCGTGCATGACCAGTAGCAGTTATGTAAATCCTTCCTTAACTTATATGGCTTTGACAGCAAGGGCGGTGGATTTTGGGGTGAAGGAATTTCCTTAATTATCAAAAGGCTAAAAGAACTTTAAAGTGGCAATATTAAAACTTCTCATAAAGCAGAAAAATTAGTATGTCACGTTTATTCTATTCTGAATGGCGACAAGGTGACAACATGGTGATTTTAGCTTAGGTAGAGATTAACATAAGCGTGCCTATACTTAACAGTAGACGTTTTTGTTTTTGGATTCTTTGACAAATACAACCATAAAAACACAAGCAGATTCATTGAAGCTAGAATGTAGAAGCCTTTTGTGATCGTTGGGAAGAATGATGAGTGGATTAGGTGACTCACGCCTTATTCAAAGCAACAAAACAGTTAAGGACATAAATTCTTCACTACGCAAAAACATAACTGAGAAAATAGCAAGTTTTAAATAAGCTACTAGTGCCTATTATTTTGGAAAACGATTATTACGTTTAACGCTCGATCTACTGAAACAAAAAAATGATACCTAAGTTAATTAATGAACTAAAAGAACTCGATATTCCTCTAAATCTTGGATTTTGTTCAAACGATTTGAATAAACTAGAAAAAATCACTGTCTATAAGTTTCCCTATGATTTTGTCAAATTCTACAATTCAGCAAACGGCTATAAAGAAGATTGTAGTTTTGAAAGGCAACAAATCTGGAATCACGAAAAAATAATTTCCGAATACCTTGAATATAGTGATGAATTCGTTCGATTTTATGTTGAACAGTCCTTGGATTGGACTTTCAAAAAAGACAACAAAATTTATCTAGGTTATGGATTCAAGAACGAATTTGACGGAACGGTAAAATTCATTGCAAATAATTTTACTGATTTTTTAAAACTCATAGTCTTGAATTCAGACAAGTTGTATTAAGAAAAAAAAGCATCGTTTCAAAAGTAATCACTTAAAGACTATCGCTACATACTTACCTCAATACGAAATAGTTAAAAAAAACTCCCCACTTTCCATCGATGATAATTTGATTCAAACGAGTCAATTATTCCAAATTAAAATCCCATGCTCCGCTCCCATTTAAAAGGGCATTGGTCTCTGCGTTATTTTTGAATTTGCATTGTTTTGGGTGCTATTCTAGCTCTGCTCATAGTTCGTAGGCTATATTTCCAATATTACACATAGAAGCCGTTCTGTGTCCTATCTCTACATCGTAAATTGGCAGCACTCTAGACCTCATAAAATCAATGTAGTGCTTTTCAGAATGAGATATCCATATAACAAAAAAAGCCACCAAATCGGTGGCTTTTGTGATCCCGCTGGGGCTCGAACCCAGGACCCATACATTAAAAGTGTATTGCTCTACCAGCTGAGCTACGGAATCAAATTTCCCTTCAAATTTTCAGAACATTTAAACCTGCGTTCCGATTGGGAGTGCAAAAGTAGAGTAAACTTTTTGAAATAAAAAGATACCTGCGTAATTATGGATAAATCTGCTCTTTAATATTTTCAGTTATAATACCCCAACACGAAGACTCTGGCTAGAAAATCAAGTCAAATCTTGGGGTTAGGCAATTAAGCAAAAAGGAGAAAATACTAACTTAAAATACTCAATATAAGCCAGAAACAAATCCACTCAGTTATAAATTGAAAGCTTGTAAAAACAAGGTCATGGTACTGTATAGTGATTCGACCATTGATAAAGTGCTTATAAAATTAATTACTATTGAAGCCCAAATTTGTTCCCACTAATTGAAAAAACTGCTCCTAAATTCTTGTAATATGAATCAATAAGCCTGAATTAAGAAACTCAGAAGTCCTGATAAATCTCAAGACTTCTGACTTTTCTAGCTCCAAAAGAACTTAAATTATAATCCCATGCTCTGCTCCCATCTCTCTTCCTAAAAAGCCATTGGCCACAGCATTATTTTTAAACTTCTCTTGTTTTGGATTCCATTCCAGTTCAGTACCAAGTTCATAAGCTATATTTCCAATATTACACATAGAGGAAGTTCTGTGGCCTATCTCAACATCACATATTGGCAGCTCTCTAGTTCTCATAGAATTGATAAAATCTATATAATGATTTTCAGGATTCTTGAGACGTATATCCGTAGATTTAATGGCTACCTTTTTCAAACTATCAGGCTCTTCTAGGTTCTTTCTTCTCACATCCAATATCCCTTCAGAACCTATAAAACGAATACCATTATTCTTTCCAAAATCTTTATGGGTAACCGTAATCCCATCTTTATAAGTGTACTTTAATCCCCGAATATCTCCAGACATGTTCTTAGATAGTGGAGCAGAAACTTTCACTGGACCAGAATGATCCATACCTAAAGACCACTGCACAATATCAAACATATGTGCACCCCAATCTGTAATATAACCACCGCCAAAAGGCTTATACTCTCTCCATAATGCCCAAAAATCATTTTCTAAGGTAGGTGCCAATAATTCATTATAATGCGTTTGCTCCACATTTGGCCCAAGCCATAAATCCCAGTTTAGGTGATTTGGTAAGGGCTGTGCCATAAAGTCAATGTCTTTGGGTGGGTTACCCACATTCACAAAAATCTCTTTTATCTCACCCAAATAACCATTTCTAATCAGCTCGGCCGTTCTTAAAAATTCTGGCGAAGAACGCTGCATGCTTCCCGTTTGTAAAATCCTATTATTTTTTCTTACCGCTTTCACCATGGCTCGTCCTTCCTTAACGGTCAGGGCTAAAGGTTTTTCGCAATAAATATCTTTACCAGCCTCCGCAGCTTTAACGGTCATGGCAGCATGCCAATGATCTGGTGTAACCACCACCACACTGTCAATAGATTTATCTTCTATTATTTGTCTGTAGTCTTCATAGGCTTTGAAAGAAGCGTCTAAGCTGTCTTTCAAAGTTAGTTTCTTAAGATTACGGGTAAACCTTTCCAATTTTAATCGGTGAGGGTCTGCTGCCGCTACAATATTCACCTGACCTGTCTCATAAAAGCGACTCTGAAGTCCATTACTCTGTTTACCACAACCAATAAAAGCTATATTGATTTTATCGCTGGGGGCCAAAAAGCCCTTTCCTAGGACATGTCTTGGAAGAATAAAGAAACTAGAAGCTACGGCAGATGATTTTAGAAAATCACGGCGATTAAGATTTTTTTTCATTTGGGTTGTATAAGTTTAAGCGAATTTATCAATTGAAAACTTAATTCTCAAATATAACCCTACCCAAAGTACCTCACTCATGAATATAGGCCATAGGATGCGTTTATAAACAGCTGTCTTAATCCTTTAGCTTGAAATACTACTCCTATTCCGGTAATTTTTATACTTCTGAGAAACTCCGTGGCTTAATAACCGTGTAAGAGCTTATAGTTAGGCTTAAAACCTTAGACAAGCTGAGGTTCATAAAAAACGGGAGTGTAAACTCACTTAAATTCAATAAGCACAACAGATTGCCGTGCTTACCGAATTTAAACCCGCTTTATGCATTAGGCAACCTCCCGATTTTATCGGAACCGTAGCTAAATAAATTGCTTCTAATCCATACGTAAACCCATTTTAACTCAATCACCATAGCCCTTCGACGCTAGCTCAGGTTAAATGCCGTTTACTTTTAAACGCTCCTTGTTACTTTCAAATATATGCCTTCGGTTAAACCACTCCTTGCTCCAGCATGGCATCAGCCACTTTCACAAATCCTGCAATATTTGCACCTTTAACATAGTCAATATAACCATTTTCTTCTTGGCCATATTTTATACATGATTCATGAATATCGTTAATAATTTCTCTTAGTTTGTTATCCACTTCTTCTCTTTTCCAATTATAACGCAAGGCATTTTGAGACATTTCTAAGCCTGATACGGCCACCCCGCCAGCATTGGAAGCTTTGCCAGGGCCATACAATATCTTTTCCTTAAGGAATACAGCAACAGCACCAGGTGTACTAGGCATATTGGCTCCTTCGCTCACGCAAATACACCCATTATTTACCAAATTCTTAGCATCCGTTTCGTTCAATTCATTTTCTGTGGCACTAGGAAGTGCGATGTCCCCTTTTATATTCCATGGTCGAGTGCCTTCGTAAAACTTTGCCTTAGGATATTGAACTACATACTCCTCTATCCGGCCACGCTTTACATTTTTCAAGTCCATAATAAAGGCTAATTTTTCTTCAGATATTCCTTCTTCATCATATATCGTTCCAGAAGAATCAGACATGGTCAGCACTTTCCCACCTAAATCTGTCGCTTTTTCAGCGGTATATTGAGCTACATTCCCAGAACCTGAAATCAGAACAGTCTTACCTGCGAAACTATCATTTCGTGTATTGAGCATGCATCTAGTAAAATAAACATTTCCATAACCCGTGGCTTCTGGCCTAATTAATGACCCCCCATAAGAAATTCCTTTACCCGTTAATACACCTGTAAATTCATTTCTCAATTTTTTGTACATACCATACATGTATCCAATTTCTCTTCCGCCTACACCCATATCTCCCGCAGGAATATCTGTATTAGCACCTAAATGTCTGAACAGCTCAGACATAAAGGCTTGACAAAATCTCATAATTTCGTTATCAGATTTCCCTTTAGGGTCAAAATTAGAACCTCCTTTACCTCCACCCATGGGCAGTGTTGTAAGCGAGTTTTTCAATACTTGCTCAAAACCCAAAAACTTTAAAACACTAAGGTTGACGGTTGGATGAAAACGCAACCCACCCTTATACGGACCAATAGCAGAATTCATTTCTACTCTAAAGCCTCTGTTTACTTGTATCTCTCCTTTATCATCAAGCCATGGTACTCTAAAAATAATAGTACGCTCGGGCTCTACCATTCGTTCTAGTATCTTCTTGCCTCTATATTTAGGATTCTCCTCAACAAATGGAATAATAACTTCTGCAACTTCTTGTACAGCTTGTAAAAATTCTGGTTCATTGGAGTTACGGGCCTCCACATATTCCATAAAAGCCGCAATTTTAGTTTCTGACATACTGTCGAATGATTATAGGTTATTTTAGTTTTGATTGAAAAACCGAAGGTAAAAGTAAAGAAAATAAGGTCTACACAAAATATCCTTCCTTTCTCTAAAACTTTATAAAAATGAACAAGTCAATCCAATTTATTTCAATAAAAAATCTCACCAACTTTCGTCAGTGAGACTTAATGCTTTCAAAGAATGTTATCAGAAGTAAGACTTACTACTTATTCTTTACAATTTTAGTGAGTTCATAATTCGGGTCATCGGTTCTTGCTATAAGAATCAATTCCTGAAGCTCCTTTAATTTTTTAGGATTTATTTTAGAAAGATCCTTTTCTTCACCGATGTCGTTAGAAAGGTTATACAATTCATCTTCTTTCTGGTACTGACGCACCAATTTCCAATCGCCCTTTCTTAAAGCTTGTCTTGGACCTGCTCCTTCATTAAACTCCCAATACAGATATTCGTGGGTTTTCTGTTTCTCGCCCTTCAAGGCATTCAAATATGATATACCATCTAAGTTCTTTTTAGTAGGCATAATACCAGCCACTTCGCAGGCTGTGCTTAAAAAGTCCCAAAATCCCGATTGATGATTGGAAGTTGTACCTGGAGCTATTTTCCCGGGCCATACTGCCGTAAAAGGAACATGGATTCCACCTTCGTACACATCTCTTTTTCTGCCTTTAAAAGCTCCATTGCTGTTAAAGAACCCATTGTCGTATTCATGCCCATTATCGCTGGTGAAAATCACTATTGTGTTTTCATCTAAGCCATGTTGTTTTAGTTTCTCTCTGATTTTACCAATATCCCTATCCATTCTACTCACCATACCGGCATAGGCTATATTTCCTTCCTCATCATTATAGTAATGCCCTTTATTCATAGGCCTTTTTTCCCAACCCAAATTTTCATACTGCTTTTTGGAGTCTTCTGGAACCGTTAACTCATAATGCGGAGTGGTGAAAGCCACATACATAAAAAACGGCTCAGCAGTTGCGGCTCTTTCATCCAAATAACCTAAAGCTTCTTGCACGACCAAATCATGAGAATATTGGCCAAATGTTTCCTCTGGAATATTCCCGTCTAAAAGTACTTTTTCTGTATTTCTCCAAAGGTGCTTTGGGTAGTAGTGATGAGCTTCACCATGTCTTCTGTATCCATAGAAATAATCAAAGCCCTGAGCATTGGCTTGACCACTTACACCGTATTCGTCCATGCCCCATTTACCTAATATGGCCGTATGATACCCCGCTCTTTTGAGCTCTTCTGCTACGGTAATATCATCTTCTTTTAAAACAACGTCTGCTCCAGAAGTGGTCCAATTAGGATTTCCCCTCACCGTGGTATGTCCCGTGTGTGTACCCGTAAGTAAACAAGACCTAGACGGCCCACAAACCGGAGAACCAGAATAATGATTGGTTAGAACCACCCCTTCTTGTGCCATTTGGTCCAATGCAGGTGTTTTTATTTTTGTTTGGCCATTGAAACCTACATCGCCATAGCCCAAGTCATCTGCCATAATGAAGACAATGTTCGGCTTTTTAGAAGTATCAGAAGTGCTATTAAAAGGTGTTTTACAAGCCCAAAACACTCCTAGCACTAGGACTAAAACAGTTATTTTTCTCCACATATTTGTAATATTTATTTATGAAAAACAATAAAGGTCAACCACAAAGCGGCTGACCTTTAATCTTACTCAATCTTTAGCCATATAAAATTTATCTATAACCATTGTTCGTTGGATCTGACTCCAATAAAGCTGGGTTTAAATCAATTTCTTCTTGGGGAATTGGCAACTTCACCATATAATCTTTGATGTTTTTTGGTCCTTGAAATAAACCATAATCAGCATTTTTAACGGTCTCTAGCAAAATGCCCCACCTTATTAAGTCATAACGCCTCTCTGCTTCACCTGCCAGTTCCCATTTAAGCTCGTTTTGAATAGCTTTTCTAATGTCACTTTGACCAGTTGCTGCTACAGGGCTATCAACACCATAACCGCGAAGTCTAATTCTGTTTGTATACGTTAGAGCTTCCGCTGTATTACCTAATTCGTTAGCTGCTTCAGCGGCCATAAGGTAAACGTTTGCCAACCTCATGGTAATCCACCACTCGCCATGATTATATCTTGGAGAGTTCACAAAATCAAAATTTGTTCTCTTTTTGAAGTAGGTGAAAGTAAGGTCATAACCCAAATATTGATTCAATAAATTATGAGCCCTTCTAGGGTCATCTTTAGGGTAATTCTTCACTAAATCAGTTAATGGAACTGCCAAGCCATAACCATTAAATTCTTCTCCTAAGTCTGTCAATTTCCCTGCGAACTCGTTTCTTAAAGCGGCATTTTTAGGCTCATCTCTAAGTCTAGGATTAAAACTATCTGTTATCTCTTGAGCATTAGAAGGCACGTCTTTAGTAAAGTCAAAACCAAAAATAGCCTCTTTATTAAACTGATTATTAACGTCGAAAACTTCGCCGTAAGTTGGCATCAGAGCATGGGGAGAGTTATCAATGATGTCTTTACTAGAAGCTAAAGCACTAGCCCAATCTTTCTCCCATAAATGAAACCTCGTTCTTAAAAACTTAGCGGCCCATTTTGTAGCTCTTCCTATGTCCGAACCTTGATTCTCTGATGGCAATAAACCTTCAGATTTTTTCAAATCCGCAATCATGGCTGTTCTTATCTCGTCCATATTAGTTCTTCCTAAAACAGCTACCTCATCTAATGGCATATCACTGATAAAGAAAGGAACATCTCCCCAAAGGGCAGTCAAATGGTAGTAAGCAAGAGCTCTTAAAAACAATGCTTCGCCAATAACCTTATCTTGAGTCTGTACAGAAAGCTTAGCGTTTCCATCTACATTCACTAAAACAGAATTAGCATCACCTATTACACCATATAAATCTCTCCAAATGTTGTAGGCGTTTCCATAATTCGTTTCTGTTATGTTATAATCCATAATGGGCCCTAAACCTCCAAAAACCCTACTTGGCATAGCCTCGTCAGAACCAAAAAAGGTATACGTTGAAAGTCCCTGCCAGCCACCATAAAGATTACTAGCTCTCATACCTTTATAGATTCCATTTGCCGCTTGAATGGCTTCTTGATCAGAATTATAAAAGTTATTTGGAGATATAATCCCCCTTACGTTTTCTTCTAGGAAGTTTGAGCATGAGCTCAAGAAAACCACCGTTAATAATAATATTATCTTTCTCATTTATCTTATTCTTTAAAAGTCTGCTTTTAAACCAATTGTGAACGTTTTAGCATTAGGATATTGGTTTCTAATAATCCCTCTAACCGTAGAATTTGTACCAAATCTGGTTGCTTCTGGGTCGTAACCTCTGAATTTAGAAATCAAGAAAAGGTTACTTCCAACACCATAAACATTTAAGCTTTTTATGGCATTACTTTTAAGCGGTATATTATACCCTACTTTTAAGCTTTTTAATCTTAAATGTGAACCGTCTTCTAGCATAGCAGAATTGGAAACAACATCAGAAATACTAGCGATTCCACCTGCTTTAGGAATATCAGACGTTGGGTTTTCAGGACTCCATCTATCCACTAATTCAGCATAAATATTAGATTCACTTAGTCCAAAGAAGCTGGCTTGATTGGTTTCATGGTAGATGTCGTTGCCGAAGGTTCCTTGGAAGAAAACATCCAAACTGAAGTTTCTATAAGAAAAACTGTTATTTATACCTCCAAAGAATTTAGGCTCTGGATTTCCCATCATGATATGGTCGTCGTTGTTTATTTTACCATCACCGTTTTCGTCCTTATATCTTGGACCACCTATTACTTGACGAACTCCTAGGTTTCCATCCGCATTTATTTCTTCCTGTGACTTATAAGTTCCTAAATACTGAACTCCCGTGAAAACACCTACAGGCTGACCTACGATTAACTTAGCTCCTGGGCCTCCTTGCTCGAGAGAATATATAATGATTTCATCAGAACCTGCAAGGTTCAATATCTTAGACCTGTTTCCAGAAACAGTCAAAGAAGACTCCCACTTAAAGTCATTAGAATTAATATTGATAGAATTCAACATAAACTCTAAGCCTTGGTTTTGAATAGAACCAATATTCTCCAATTTCGTATCAAAACCTGTTACTTTAGGAATTTGTCTTGCCAAAAGTAAATCTTTAGTTTTCTTATAGTAATAATCAATTTCTCCAGAAAGTCTATTGTTCAAAAATCCAAATTCCAAACCAATATCTAACTGACTCGTAGTTTCCCATTTAAGTTCTGGGTTAGCTGGTCTTCCTTTTTGAATACCTATTGTCTGCGTATCATTAAAAACCAAAATACTGTTAGTTAACACCGCCAAAGTACTGTAAGGGCTTATAGACTCTTTACCCGCTGTACCAAAACTTGTTCTAAACTTCAGGTTAGAAAAAAGGTTTTGATTCTGCATGAAAGGCTCGTCAATAATTCTCCACGCAAAGGCTCCAGAAGGAAAAAAAGCATAAGCATTATTAGAACCTGCATATACAGAAGCTCCATCTACTCTACCTACCGCGGTGAATAAATATTTATCTTTTAAAGAATAGTTAGCTCTGGCTAACCAAGAAACCAACTGTCTAGAATCTGCCAAAGTAGATCCTACTCTATAGGTCAAAGGGTCTCCGATGCTCAAATTATCATAGTTAATGGCATCAATAGAAATACCCTGTGTTTGAGCAAAAGTGGTTTCTCTTAAGCCTTTTTGCCAGGTAAAACCTCCCAGAAGGTTGATTCTGTTGTTTTCATTAATCTGTTTTGAATATGAGATGGTATTCTCTTGAAGTATATCAAATTCAAAAGCATTGTCTATTTGGGCCAAACCTCCTTGCTGAGCTGCTGCTCTAGTAGGAAGTGTTCCTGGATCAAACTGATTTCTTTTAGTCCAGTTAATTTTAGGTCCAATCGTAGATCTGACAACCACGTCTTTCCAAGGACTATACTCTAAATAGGCCGTTGTAAGAAGATTAGTGCCATAAGTAAAGTCTGTTATAAGAGCAATATTGGCCAAAGGGTTTGCAAACGCTCCACCCTGAACAATGTTCTGATCCCAATAAGTTACGCCATCTGGGTAATATGTAGGGAACGAAGATAAAGCAGACCTTAAAGCCCATAAATCAGTTTTATCATTTTCCGTTTGTGTAAAAGAACCGTTTAATCTTACTCCTGCTTTTACTTTATTACTGATTTTAAAGTCAAGGTTAGTTCTGAAATTGTAACGCTCTAAACCTGTTCCTTTAATGATACCTTCTTGGTTGAAATAATTGGCAGAAACGTAGTAGTTCAATTCCTTCGTATTTCCTCCAATAGAGAAATCCATGTTTGAAATTGTTCCTGTCTGAGAAATTAAATCTTGCCAATCAGAATTTCCGATTTCGCTTTTATCCGCAAATGGATCTGCACTTCCAGAGTTGGCAGCAAACTCTGTCCCAAAAACGGCTCTATCGTAACCATTCAAATAGTCTATCTTTCTGGCCATTTGCTGTACACCCGTATAAAGGTTTACAGAAACATTAGGTTTTCCGCCGCCAAAAGACTCACCACTTTTAGTCGTAATTAATATAACACCGTTCGCTCCTCTAGTTCCATAAATAGAAATGGCAGTAGCATCTTTTAATACTTCAATAGACTGAATATCATTGGTATTGATGTTATTAAGGTTGAAATCAGTGCCTACAATAAATCCATCAATCACATAAAGAGGTTCGTTATCTGCATTAATAGAGTTACCTCCTCTAATTCTGATAGAAGATCTAGCTCCTGGAGAACCATTGGCAGAAGTTACCAAAACACCAGAAGATCTACCTTGAAGCATTTGGTCTACTCTAGAAGCCGGCATATCTGCTAGCTGTTCTGCGTCTACCTGACTTACCGCTCCAGTTAAATCCTTTTTCTGAGTTACACCATAACCTACCACCACGACTTCTTCAAGTAAGGCTTGGTCTGTTTCAAGTTTCACATTAATGGTACTTTTAGTACCCACAATCACATTAGTGGATTTATACCCTACAAAAGAGAACACAAGCTGCTCTGCTGAACCAGCAGAAATACTAAACATTCCATCCACATCAGTCATGGTACCTTTTGTGGTTTTCAGAACAGCCACAGTAACCCCAATTAAGGGTTCGTCGTTTTCGTCAGTCACCTGACCTTTTACAACCTGCTGCCCAAAGCTGCAAACCGATGTAAAGGCAAAAAGGATGACCAAAGTGATCTTGAAAAATAGTTTTTTCATCATAAGTCCTTGTTAGTATTAGATTAATAGAATTAAATATATTTTGACAGAAGCAAAAGTACTTTCCTCAGATTACCTAGATGTCTCAATAAAGGGTCAAAAATGTTTCAACCCGCCATTAGACCCTCTCTGAGAGCATTTTAAGGCACTTTTTAAGAAATTAATAATTTGTAGATAAAAAAGAAAAAGAGCCGAAGCTCTCTTTTCTTTACTTTATTAAACATGGTAGGCCAACTTTCCTGAAACACTTTGGGTTTATTCAAATGAACCCTCGGTTATATTTTTAATGTATTCTGAAGGCGTTGTTCCAAACTCCTTTTGAAAACACTTGGTGAAGTACTTTGGGTTATTAAATCCTGTTTGATACGCCACTTCTGAGATATAGAAGTTGCCGCTTTTTAATAGCTGTGCCGCTTTTTTCAATCGATACGTACGGATAAATATAGAGGGTGCCTCTCCCAATAAACTTTCCATTTTCCTATAAAAAGTAGCTCTACTCATACTACATTCTTCTGCTAAAAACTCCACACCGAGGCTTGGGTTCATCAAATTAGATTCTATATGCCCAATAACCATTTGAATAAATAACTCCTCTGGAGATTCCATCTCCCTCTCTTCTGGTTCCAAGTTAATTTTCTTGGTGAATTTGGCTTTTAAAAGTGAGCGATTTTCAATCAAGTTTTTAGCCCTCCATTTTATTAAAGTTGCACTAAAGGGCTTATCAATAAAATCGTCAACGCCACTTTGAAGGCATAATAACTTCTGAGATTCCGAATTTCTACCTGTAAGAATTATAAATGGAATATGATTCCATGTCGTTTGATTTTTGACATGTCTTAATAGGGAAAGACCGTCCATCTTCGGCATGGCTAAATCGCTTATGATTAAGTCAAAACTTTTTAACCCCAGCTTTTTGAGAGCTTCCTCTCCATTTAAAGCTCGTGTTACGTCAAAATTCACACTTAAATTTTCCTCCAGTAAATCTAGAATATCAGTTTCATCGTCTACTATTAATATAGACGGTATGGTTCCATTCTCCTTTGTATAAGTCTTTAGATCTTTTTGGGTTCTAGATTCAATCTCAATAATGGGAACACTATCTATAGAAAGCTTCATTTCATTCACCTGAAAATGTTTCTTTTCTATCGGCAGATAAAACGTAACGTCTGTGAATTCCTTTTCTTTACTTTTTATATCAATAAAACCTCTGTGCTTTTGAATCAATCTAGTCACTAATTCAAGGCCAATTCCTTTCCCTCCACCGGATTCGGAAAGATTAGAAGCTCTATAAAATCTATTAAAAAGTTTCTCAATATCGCCCTCAGGTATACCAATTCCAGTATCGCTAACGGTACATTTCAGATAAGTTCCTGGCAGCGGGGAAGTATCTGGTAAATCAGACTTTTCAAGAATAACGGTTTCGCCCGTGACGGTTACCACGCCATCTGGTGGCGTATATTTCATGGCATTGCTGAGTAAATTCAGCATCATAATTTCTATTAACTCTCCATCAAACCATGCATCTGGATACTCTTGCTCGAAAGAGTATTTTAGTTCTATGTCTCTAATAATCGCTAGAGGCTCTGAATCATGACAGATGGTTTCCAACAACGAAAAAATGTTTCCTTCACCCACCTTTAAGAGGAACTCTCCACCTTCACTCTTTCTGATGTTCATAATCTGGTCCGTAATTCTTTTTAACCTTAGAGCCTGCTCATAAAGATTATTAAGAACTGCTTGATTCACCTTTTTACCGGTCAAGGCATTCTCTAAAGGTCCTAAAATCATGGTTAGCCTATTCTTTATCTCGTGCGACAAATCGGAGAAATGAACCATTTGCTGATCTTGAAAGGCCACTTGGGCTTTCTCTTCCTGAAGTTGTTTTTGAAGTTTAACCCATCTTTTAAATAAAAAGTATCCCAAGTATAAAAGAGAAATAAACAGCACTAAGTATAAAATGAAAGCGGCACTGGACCTCCAAAAAGGTACCTTTATTATAATATCAAAACTTGAAGGTTCGTCATTCCACTGCCCGTAGCTATTTGACGATTTCACCTCCAGCGTATAATGTCCTGGAGGAATATTTAAAAACTGGACTTTCTGATGTGCCTCTAATGAATAACGCCATTTATTATTATCATAACCCTTAAGCCTATAGGCATATCTGTTTTTTTCAGGGATACCAAAATCTAATAATGAAAAGAGAATTTCAAAGCTATTTTCGTTTGACTTAAGTGAAATACTTTTATTTTCTAAAATGGTATTGATTAAGTTTTCTCCATCATTTTTATTCCCTTCCGTATCTATAACTTCAAATGAATTCCAATGAAACGCAGCCATTTGGCGGCCTTGTGCAGGTAAAGTTTTGATTTTATAAATACCGTTAGTATTTCCAAAATAGACATCGCCATGCTCACCAGAAGCCACAGCACCAAAAGAAAAATCGCCAAAAAGTATCTCTTCCTCTACACCGAAGCTTTGAAACGGTATGAGCTCATTGGGGATGAATTTGGCAATACCATTATCCGTACTCACCACCAAATCTTTATTTAAGCTCTCGCCAATGGCACAAACCACATCTGACGGAAGTCCATGAAGTTTAGTATACTGCCTAAAAGAATCTGTCTCTGGCAAATATTTATATAGACCACCTTCTCTGGTTCCAATCCAAATTTGTCCTTTGGCGTCTTCTTTCAAAGCTAAAATTCTTCTAGAAATAGTCCCTTTTCTATCTATACCAGAGTATTTTTTCACCTCACCCGTAATGAGATTAACTCTTGTGAGTCCGTCTCCTCTTGAACCTATCCAGACGTTCTCTGAACGGTCTTTAATCATGGCAAAGATGGTCGAGGTATGATTGCTGAGTTCGTTAACTTTTGAAAAAAGTTTATCATAAACTCCTTTTTTGTTAACGGAATATCGCTCTAATCCGTCTTTTTCACAACCCAACCACCACTCTCCAGCTTCTATTTCTAAGGCAACATTAATAGCCGTTTGGGCGGTGTGCAAAACCTTTAACTCCGTTTTTTTTCCTATTCTATTTTGTTCATAAAAGTTAGCCTCTCCTATGAAATAATAAACACCATTTTCTGACTGATAAAACCTTCTAATACTATTCGGGATATCTACTTTCTCGAACTTGCCATTTTTGGGTTCAAAGATAAAGGAGCCATCGTCTCTGGTTTTGACCCAGATTTTGTTTTGATTGTCTTTGAATAGGTAATTGACCTGATTATTGATTGGTATGTAATTACTTACATTCAATTTTATCCTTTCTACTTCAATGGAAGCCGGTCTAATTTTAACTAAACCCCTTAATGTACCAATCCATATCACACCGAGTTTGTCAATATAAGAAGTCAAGATATTATTATCTTCAAAAATATCTGTATGCAGTTTTACTTCTTCAAAGCCTTTTCTACCTCCAAAACCAGAGCTCATATAGAAACTGTGATAGGACGTAACGAGGAGTTCCTTATTTCTCCCAAAAGAAAGCGAAGTTATAAAATCATAACCCGCTTCTTTTGGATTTCCGAAATGGTATTGGTTCAGCAATTTGAGCTGATCCTTTTCCATTACGAACTCATATAAACCTTTTCCCTGACTTCCTACCCATATTTCTCCAAGCTTAGATTTTCGAATCACGCTTACGGGAAACTTGTACTTCGTTTCTTTTATGGTTTGATGCTTAAAGTCAAACAGAAAAAGTCCTTGTGAAGTACCTAACAAAAGTGTTTCAGAACTAATTTGTTCCAGATCAACAATACGACCCGTAAGCCTATCAAAGCCTTTAGAAAGGTTAATAAAACGCTCTAGACTATCTGGCGAAAAACCATCCTTAGATTCATTTCTATATTGATAAAGATAGCTGGCTGTATTACTACCTACCCAGATATCTTTATCCAATCCCCTCTTTAAAGCTCCAAAACCCTCTATCTCTCTTGAAAGCGTTTGAAAAACTTTAGTTTTTTTATTAAAAACACTAAAGCCACTTTCCATGGAAATGACAATGTTCCCATAAATATCTTCGGAAAGGCTCATTACCGTATTGGTAAAAAGAGCGTTGGTTTGATTTGGTTTTGTAGCATAATGCTTCACATCATAACCATCGTACTCATACAATCCAGAACCCGTGCCCACCCAAAGGAGACCTTCAGAATCTTGAAAAATACAGTTTACAGAACGGTTCGGAAGCCAACTTTCCTCCGAAATCCTGAGATTTTTCACATCAATTCCCTGTGCTCTCAAATGGAATAAAAGAGCAAAAAAACTAAATATGAAGCATCCAATACTTTTCAAATTGAATTTCTAATCTATTTCAAACTTTTCAGCGGCCAAATTTCACTTGGAGTTCTTGTATTGTCTAGCAGTCCAAGCATTTCTTTAACAATCTCAGGATTTTGTGAGGCTACATTATTCATTTCTCCTCTATCTGCCTCTAAATCATAAAGCTCCATCTCTCCTTTATAGTCATGTCTTACGGCTTTCCACTTTCCTTTTCTTACAGCCTGGTCAGAACTTGGATTTTCGTGAAACTCCCAATAAAGATAATCGTGCTTTTTCTGAGTTCCTTTAGTTAAGGTCGGTAAAAAAGAAACGCCATCTGATTCTAAACCAGCAGTATCCTGATTTGTAATCTCCGCCAAGGTTGGCATTAAATCCCAAAAAGCAGAAACATGGGTTGAAACACTTCCTTTGTCCACTTTACCTGGCCATTTAACAATAAACGGAACCCTTATTCCTCCTTCATAAAGGTCTCTCTTCACTCCTCTAAATTCACCCCCACTTTTAAAATAACTCGGATTAGCCCCGCCTTCCTTATGGGGGCCATTGTCCGAGCTAAACATGATTATGGTGTTATCCTCTAAACCCATTTCTTTGATTTTATTCACCAACACCCCAACACAAGAATCTAGATGGCTTATTTGAGCAGCATAAGCAGAAAGCGGTGTTTCTGTAGATCTGTAAGCCCACTTGTTTCCGTCCTTATCACTTTTCCCACTAGGATTAACAAAGGCCTTATCATCGATACTTTTTGTATAATTTTCGAAAGTACCAGAATTCGGCAATACTAACTCCGCATGAGGAGTGGTATAGGCCATATATAAGAAAAATGGTTCTTTAGTGTCCTTCTCACTCAAATGCTCAATAGCCTTTTTAGTAAAAATGTCATTAGAAAATGCTCCCATTTTCCCTTCCTCATTTTCTTGAATACCGACTCTATTTCCATTTTCAAAAAGATATTCTGGAAACTGATTATGAGCATGACCTTGATTTAGAAAACCGTAACTATAATCGAAACCTTGTTTGATTGGCTCACCAGTAGTTGCGTCCATTCCTAAACCCCATTTCCCAATGATAGAAGTTTTATAGTTGGCCTGTTTTAATAACTCACCAAGCGTGAAATCTTGATCTCTCAATTCTAAACAAGCACCAAAACCCAAAGGTCCATTTTCATAATTACCTCTCACATAACTGTGCCCTATGTGCTTACCAGTCATCAATGATGCTCTAGAAGGTGCACAAACCGAACTACCCGCATAGTGGTCTGTGAATAACATTCCGTCTGCCGCCAACTTATCAATATTAGGTGTCTTTATTAATTCTTGTCCGTAACAACCCACATCCCCATAACCCAAGTCATCGGCTAGGATATAAATTATATTGGGCTGTTTAACGACCTCGGTTTCTTTAGTACAAGAGAACAGAGAGAAAAAAAGAAGAATTACTGCTAGAGATTTTATAGACATACTTATTTGGATATTTTTCTCAAATCTAATCAAGAGATGGCTGTCCTAGCAATACTCCAAAACCCTTTGAGTGATTCTGAGCAGTATTATGAATCAATATATCCCCCTAGCCAAGGCCCCATGACCTCACTGAACTACGATAAAATGCATTTTCAAAGAATTGGTACGCCCTTTAAACTTCCATTCACTTCCATAGAGAAACTAAAAAATGGCATCATAAATGTCGGGCTTGAAACCCACGGCAAGCACTTCCCCATCCTTTTCTAGCACAGGACGTTTAATAACGGAAGTCTGACTAACCATTATCTCAGCGGCCGTTTCATTACTAGCCACCGAGGCTTTCTGCTCATCGGATAGTTTTTTATAAGTGGTTCCTTTTTTATTAACCAGTACCTCTAAGGTTTCTTGCTTCAGCCATTCGTTGACCTTGTCCTCAGACAAACCATCCTTCTTAAAGTTATGGAATTCAAAGTCTATGTCGTTTTCTGTTAACCACGTTCTTGCTTTTTTTACCGTGTCGCAGTTTGGGATTCCGTAAAGTGTATATGCCATTTTTTATTTATTCTTAATTCCAAATTTCATTATTAGCCGTCAAAATTAACGGTTCGGCGTCTGTTACCAGAATAGTGTGCTCATGCTGTGTTACAAAACCACCCTTATCTCCTACCAAGTTCCATTCTCCATCAGATTCTACGGCAAATTTAGATGCTGTGGCTATAAAGGTTTCAATAGCCACTACCGAGTTTTTGCGAAACCGCTGCTTATTCGCTTTATCTCTATAATTTAGGATATCTTCTGGTTCTTCATGCAAACTTCTTCCTACACCATGTCCTGCCAAATTCCTTATCACCTTAAAACCTGCTTTTTTGGCCCCATTTTCCATAATAAAGCCAACATCAGAAATTTTCACTCCTCCTTTTATCTTACTTATGGCTTCAAAAAGAATCTTCTTAGAAGCATCCACTAAAGGCTGAAGGTTATTTACATCTTCTCCTAATACAAAAGAGCCACCATTATCTGACCAAAAACCATTCATCTCTGCCGAAACATCGATGTTAATTAAGTCACCATCTTTCAGAATTATCTCTTTCGATGGAGTGCCATGGGCTACCACTTCATTGACACTGATACAGGTCCACCCTGGAAACTTATAACTTTCATAAGGTGCAGACTTCGCTCCAATATTCTTCAGTAATTCTCCTCCAAATTCATCAAGCTCAAAAGTGCTCATACCAGGTTTGGCATGTGCTCTCATTTTCTTAAGTGTTTGGGCTACCGCTTCACTTACAGCCTTTATCCCTTCCAGTTCTTCGTTATTCGCTATCGACATATTCTCTTATTTTAACATCCATTTAACAACACAACGTAATCAATATAGCTGCCGTTTCCTGTTTTGTTGTTAATTTCGAGAAAAATCTTGATTCAGATAATCATAAGGCTTAAAACCATCAATATAGTATAAAAAGTAAATGAAAAATTACATTCAAAATCTTAAAGGAATTTCTATTCTCTTAGTCCTATTGGCCTTCGGATGCAAGTCCAATTCTCAGGAAACTAAAGCAACAGATTTAGCTCCAAAAGTTATTGATGAAAAGGAAATTTCATGGAAAGGAAATATTAATGAGGCACTCGCTGAAGCCAAAAGTAGAGGTGAATTACTTTTTGTGGAATGTTACTCTCCTACTTGTCCTTACTGCTTGGCACTAGAGCCATTTTTCAAAGAGCCAGAAGTGGCGAAAAAGTATAATGCTAACTTCATCAGTTACAAACTTAATGTTACAGAAGCTGAGCAGGTAAAATTCTTGAACGAGAGAAACATTTGGCTTCCTAGCTTCCCTATGTTCCTTTATTTTGATGGAGACGGAAACCTAGTTCACCAAGCCAGTGCAGACCCAAACATTGCATCTATAAACGGAAACGCTGATGCTGCTCTTAATCCTAAAACAAGAGCTTCAAGTTACGCCAAACGTTTTGAAGATGGAGAGCGTTCTCTTGATTTCCTAGCCAATTATGCTTCTTTCAGTCGTGTAACTAAAGACACCCTTGCTGGCTTAGCCTCAGCAAACGCTCTATATGAGATTTATCCTAAAGATAAATTAGGTTCTGCTGAAAGCTGGGAATTAACCAAAAAAGCGGTTGACGATATTGATAATGGTTTTGCTAAATATTGGTTTGCCAATGTGGCCAAAGCAGCAGCTTTTGAAAAAGAAGAAGGACATGCAGATAATCAGAACAACATTCTGGGTGGAATTCTACAAAGATCTCTTTACGGACCCAAAGGTCAAAAGTATAGCACTGCCGAGCTTAAAAAAATAAGAACATACATGGCCAGCATAAACGCAGGTGAGTATGCTGACAATACGCTCTGGGAGTTTGAAACAAAAGCTCTAATAAAAGAAAACAAATTGCCTGAAGCTTTAGCGGTAGGGAACAAGATGATAGGGGCATTGAAAGGAAATGGCTCTGCATATGTATACATCACAAGAGTTTTCACAGATAATTTTCCTAATAATTCTTATCTCAACTCCGCCAACACTTGGTTAGTAAGTGCATTGCCTACCATTACCCAAGATAATGTAAGAGCAGAATACTATTATGAACTGGCAAGGTTAAACCAAAAAGCCGGTGAGATAGAGAAAGCGAAATTAAACGCTAAAACAGCTCAAGATTTAGCTACTAAAATTGGCACTAAGCTAGATAAGTTTAGTAAATTAAGTAATAGTCTTAAGTAAGAAAGAAGTGCTTTTATTGAAAGAGATGTTCGCGACGCGTTCATCTCTTTTTTTGGGTCAAAAATCCACAAAAAAGGTCTGCTAAAATACCGAGATGGCACTTAAGCAGACCTTTGAAATCTTATTGCTAATGGTATTATTTAGCTTCAGCCACTTTCTCTGGTAGGTTAATTTCAAAGCCTATAGAAAGAATGCCAACCAAAGGATCGGGTCTCATGTTTTGTTGAATTTCAAAACTGTACTTTCCTACATACGGAAAAGTGATTTTTTTGTATTGTGCCGCGGCAATCCTATGGTCAAACAGATCTCCTAGACCATCTCCTAATGGTTTCCCCGACTTCTCGTCAAAAAGAATCAACTCCTCCATTCCAGACATCATAACGGCACCAGAAGAATCTTTCAAAGAGCTCTTCAGGTAAATATTATAAAACGGATATTGAATGGCATTTCTAAGAAGGTAATTAATATGATACTCCTTAGTAAAATCCTTTATCTCAAATTCAAAAGTTTTAGTGTCGTTTACAGCCCATTGGTAGTCATCAAAATCTACCAAATCCTTATGAACTGAACCTGTACCACAGCCATAAAGAAAAAGTACGGCTATAAAACCCAAACCTATCTTAGCTCTTATCATTATTGCTATTAGGACGTTTTCTATTGTTTCTTCTGTTATTCTTTTTCCTTGGTGCTCCTGCTCCACCTTCGGCTGCTGAATTTGTAGTTGGGCTGTTTGCGGGGGCATTCGCTTTTTTTACTGGTGCTGCTCTTTTAGCAGGCGGCTTTCTAGGACCCTTAGCTTTGGGCTGTTGTCCTTGAACATTTGCATTTGGCTGAGCAGGTGCCTGTGGCTCATTAGGCTTAGCATTTCTCTGCTGCTTAGGAGGTCCAGCTTTTCTATTACCTTTTTTCCTAGGTTTGTTATCGATAGTTTTATTCGCTAGCTTTTTATCAAGCCTATCCAATTCATTATTTATAGGCTCCTTTTTACTTACTACGTCCTCTAGAAGGTTTAGATCTTCTAAGCTAACAGGCTTTTTGCCATTCTTATTCATATCCATAATTTCCACTACCCTCGTAGTCGCAATAGGATACCAATTGCTATCATTTTTATAGCCAAACCACATTAACCTTCTGAAAATATCTGTCTTCTGAAGAAAAGCTTCTCCTTTTTCTGTAAACAGCTGTTTGGTAACTTTAGGAATATCTTGAAGAGCATCCACATAAGTTTCTAACTCATAGTTTAAGCAGCATTTTAACCTACCACACTGCCCTGAAAGTTTAGCAGGATTAAGTGATAAATTTTGATATCTAGCCGCCGAAGTTGAGATCGACTTAAAATCTGTAAGCCAAGTGGAGCAGCAAAGTTCACGCCCACAAGAGCCAATCCCACCTATCCTAGAGGCTTCTTGTCTCATGCTAATTTGACGCATGTCTACCCGCACCCGAAACTCTGAAGCCAGGTTCTTTATTAAATCACGAAAATCTACTCTATCGTCTGCAGAGTAGTAAAAAGTGGCTTTTGAGTTATCTGATTGAAATTCAACATCAGAAAGTTTCATTTTAAGCTTAAAGTCAGAAACCAGCTCTCTCACTCTGTAAAGGGCAGGCATGTCTCTATTAATAGCTTGCTGATGTTTTTCGATATCTTGCTCGGAGGCCTTCCTTAAGATCTTGGTTATTTCTTCATTATCAGAAATCCCTTTCTTAATTAACTGCAGTCTTACCAGCTCTCCTTGTAAAGAAACGGTTCCTAGATGATATCCAGTGGGCATTTGACAGGCCACAAAATCACCAGTATATAAATCTATATTTTTAGTGTTTCTAAAATAGCCTTTTCTTCCTCCTTTAAACTTTACTTCGACCACATTATACCTCATAGATGAAGGTAGGGCCATATCTGAAAGCCAATCGAAGGTATTTAATTTAGTACAGCCCCCTGAGCTGCACCCTCCACTACTGCATCCCGCAGTTTTATGATTAGTCTTCTCGGTGGTTACAATAGCTTTTACGCTACCACACCCTCCGGAAGAGCATTGTCCACATCCCATAAATATATATATTCAAAGGCTTTAAGCCCGTTAACTAAAAACTCTGCCAAACCTCACATCTTCCGTCTCCTGCAGAGTGTATTCAAACTATAAAGATCTCACAATGAGATCCAAGTTTTATCAAAAATAATCTAATTATTATTCAAAGACAGTAAATCCTGTCCAATATCTTTCCTATAGTACTTACCGGTGTATTTCACCTTTCTAGCCATACTTTGAGATTTCTTCACCGCCGCTGCCATCGTTTTGGCCATTCCTGTCAAAGCCATTACTCTTCCGCCATTGGTTTGTATCTCATCTCCTTCATTTATCGTACCAGCATGAAAAACCAGTGTATCCGCAGTTCCTTCTGGAATTTCCATCTTATGACCTTTCTTGTAGTCTTCAGGATATCCGCCTGCCACCACTACAGAAGTTACCGCAGTTTTAGGTGTTATCTTGAGTTTAATCTTATCCAGTTTTCCTTCAGCCGCAGCTCTAAAGATTCTAACCACATCGGTTTGAATTCTTGGAAAAACCACTTGCGTTTCTGGGTCACCCATTCTCACGTTATATTCTATCACCTGTGGTTCTCCACCATCATTCATTAAACCGATGAAAATAAAACCTACATAATCTATCTCATCTTTCTGAAGACCCGCCAAAGTCGGTTTTACCACCTTCTCTTCCACTTTCTTCATAAAAGCCTCGTCGGCAAAAGGTACTGGAGAAACCGCACCCATACCTCCTGTGTTAAGCCCTGTATCTCCCTCTCCTATTCTTTTATAATCCTTAGCTTCGGGAAGAATCAAATAGTTCTTACCATCTGTCAATACAAAAACCGAAAGTTCTATACCTTTCAAAAACTGCTCGATGACCACTTTGGAACTTGCATCACCAAACTTAGCATCCACCAGCATTTCATGTAAGGTCTTCTTGGCATCTTCTCTATCTTCTGTAATAATTACACCCTTTCCTGCTGCCAATCCGTCTGCTTTTAACACATAAGGTCCTGCTTCCGCATCAAGAAATGCCAATCCCTCTTTTAAATTCTCTTTTGTAAAAGTTTTTGAGGCCGCGGTAGGAACACCATGACGCTTCATAAAATCTTTTGAAAAATCTTTACTGCCCTCTAGCATAGCACCCTTAGCACTAGGCCCTATAATTCTTATCTTTTTTAGTTTGCTATCTGCTTTGAAATAATCTACAATACCAGCGACTAATGGAGCTTCTGGCCCCACTATTACCATTCCTATTTCGTTTTCTAGCACAAATTTACCAACAACTTCAAAGTCCAAAATTGAAATATTAACGTTTTCCGCAATCTCTGAAGTGCCCGCATTTCCTGGTGCAACATATAATTTATCACATCTATTTGATTGAGCTAGTTTCCATGCAAAAGTATGCTCTCTACCGCCTGAGCCTAAAACTAAAATATTCATATAATTATTACGCTTTCTTTTGAAGTCCACAAATGTCGTGAAGTTTTAGGGCATGATGAAATTAAATTAACTACACGCGTATATAAATGGAATTGCAATTGACCAATCCTCAATAAAACTTTTTTAAGTATATACCAAAAAATGACCTTTCTTCCTATATACGGCTTTGATTCATAACTGGAACTGTGTTAATTTGAAAGAAAAAATTATTATGCAAAAAGCCTGTCTCATCTTCGATGTTTTGCGTCATAATCTAAATGTGACAGTTTTTGATCAACAACTCAATATTCTTTTTCATTCCAGCACACCAAAAAGCTCTATCAATGCGGAAGATAAGATGTTGGAAAACCTATCAAACCTGAAAGCATGGGTAGATAGCAACTTCAAAATCCATAAAAATTCAAAACTTTATAAGATTGCCGCTATCAATTTCACTTCGTATGTTGGAGGAATTGTACACCTTGATAAAGATAACGTGCCTGTTGTATCGTCATGGAAAACGGACAGCACCTTGAGCTATCAAACCAGAGCTTTCATTAAGGAAACTTTTGACAAACATAAGCTGAGCATCGAAGATACTCAAATAACAGAATTCAATTTTGATACTGCAGCACTCCAACTCTTAGATTTAAAAAAAAATAACCCCGAAGTTTTTGCCAAAATTGATAAAAGTGTTTCAATCGCACAATACCTTCAAAGTCAATTTAGTGGTAAATTTTTTCACGACTGCACTATTATTGGAAGTCATTCCTCTGCTTGGAATTTTGCAAAAAAAGCATATTTGGGCTGGATTGAAAAAGAAGGACTTAAATCTCTTATGCTTCCAGTCGTGAAACCTTCTGAATTCACACAAAAAGGAGATCTAGCGATAGGCACAGGAATGTACTATAAGGTGGCGGAAACACTCCCATTCTTAGCTTGTTCAAAAGAACGGTTTGTACTTTTAAGTACAGGTTCATGGACGGTCTGCATTAATCCGTTTAATCATTCTAAGGCATCATCTAATGATATAAATAGTAATTGCTTTAATGTTATAAACGAAAAAGGTGAAAGAATTAAACTGGCTAGGCTATTTAGTGGAAATGAACATAGTCGTCAAATAGCCCATTTATCAGCTCATTTTGGACTTGAACCAGACCACTGCCTTAACATCCATTATGACGAAAAAATCATTAGACATTTAAGAAAAAACATTGGACAAGTAGTCCCGGATAATACAGATTTAGGAACAAAACTAGATTGCCCTTTTATGGAGAGAAACCTCAATAGCTTTAAAACTATTGAAGAGGCATACCATCAATTTGTGATGGACTTAGTAGCACAGCAAGTGGCTTCCATTAAGCTTACCATTGAACACAGACCAATTATCCAAAATATTTTTGTGGAAGGTGGACTAGCCAAAAACGACATTTTCATGGAACTTTTATCGGAAGCGTTTCATGATAAAAGAGTTTACAAAGTCGGTTTTGAAGATACCGCTGCCATGGGTGCCGCTCTAGTTATTGGCTCGGCCTGGGGTGCTCAAAAACCAAATCAAGAACTTTTACAAATAGAACTAGTAGAATAATATTAAATGAAGAAAACGATTTTATTTTTAATACTAATAAGCGTTTTGAGTGCTTGCCAAAAAGACGTCAATCCTCCTGAGGCTTATGGCGTTTTGCCATCTGAAAGGCAACTCGCATGGCACGAAATGGAGACCTACGCCTTAATTCATTTCACGCCTACCACTTTTGAAAACAAAGAATGGGGTTTTGGAGATGCCGACCCAGCCATTTTTAATCCATTGCAGTTTGACGCGAATCAAATTACCAATGCCGCAAAAGCTGGAGGATTAAAAGGTTTAATTTTTGTAGCTAAGCACCACGATGGTTTTGCACTGTGGCCAACTAAAACCACCGATTATAACATCAGCAAGAGTCCATGGAAAAATGGTGAGGGCGATATGGTTAAAGAATTCCAAAAAGCGACAGAAAAAGCAGGATTAAAGTTTGGCGTTTACTGCTCTCCATGGGATAGAAACAATGAATTTTATGGCACTCCTAAATATTTAGAAATTTACAGAGCTCAGCTCAAAGAGTTATATAGTAATTATGGCAATCTTTTTATGAGCTGGCACGATGGAGCGAATGGAGGAGATGGATATTATGGCGGAGCCAATGAACCCAGAAAAATAGACAATACCACTTATTACGACTGGGATAATACTTGGGGAGAAATCACAAGGAAACTTCAGCCTATGGCTAACATTTTTAGTGATATTGGGTTAGACGTTAGATGGGTAGGAGGTGAACATGGCTACGCCGCAGAAACACATTGGGCAACGTTTACACCAGATGCCAGTACTGGCAATGTAGCGGTTCCAGGAAATGTGAACACCCTAGTAAGTAGTACAGGTACGCGTGGAGGGAAATACTGGATGCCAGCCGAATGCGACGTTCCATTAAGACCAGGATGGTTTTACCATCCTGAAGAAGATGGTAAAGAAAAAGATGCCAACATGCTTTTTGATCTATACTTAAAAAGTGTAGGTAGAGGTGCTGCACTGGATTTAGGACTTTCTCCTACCCCAGAAGGTGTTCTTTGCAACAATGATGTCACGATTTTAAAAGAGTTTGGAGAGAAGCTGGAAAAAACATTCAAAACTAACTATATCTCAGGAGCTACAATTAAAGCCAGTAATGTGAGAGGGTCTGCATATAACGAGGAATACCTCGTGGATAACGATAGATATACTTATTGGGCTACTGATGACGAAACCACCACTGCATCCTTAGAAATATCCCTTCCAAAAGTGGAAACTTTTGACATGATAAGAGTAAGGGAGAACATAAAATTGGGTCAGCGAGTTGAAAAAGTTTTAGTAGAGGTTCTCAAAAACGGTGCTTGGGAAAAAGTGGCGGAAGTAAACAGTATTGGAGCCAATAGACTTATTAAGTTAGCAGAAGAAATCAGCACCGAGAAGGTGAAACTGACCTTTAGTGCACCCGTGGCTCTATGTATTAGTGACATTGGAATATTTAAAGCTCAATAAAATAAGTTATGGTCTATCCTTATGGCTGAGGCACATGAAGTGAATTCAAACCGAGATAGACCATAACATATCCCTCATCTTAAACATCAGCAATAGGAATACGATTTTTGTAATTCCAGAAAGCTGAAACATTTACGATCTTCCATTCTCCATCAACCTTCTCCATCAATCTTACTTCTTTAGAATGTAAAAAGTATTCTTGGCTTCGGTCACTATTATATTGGTCCCAAGTTAAATGGGCCGCATAATTTCCGTAAAATTTCACTTTCATGTTTTCCCGCTTTACCATTGGGTGACTAGAGCCTGGCTCCTCTGGGTCAGATGGATTTTCTTTAATGTATTTACCGAGGTTTTTTTCGATGGCTTCCCATCCCACAGAGGCATCAAAGGTTCCGTCAGAATTACTCCATGCCTGATAAGAGTAATCTGTATGTGTAAATTTATCTTGCCAACAATCGTAATCTCTTTTGAAAAAACAGTCCGTTTCCTCTTCAATTACCTTAATAATTTTAGCCGTTTCTTTTTCTTCGTCTTGTACTTTAGTCTGACTAGATAAGTTACAAGATTGGCACAAGAATAGACCACCAGCTGAAATCGCTAGAAGGGTTATATAAGTTCTCATAATAGTAAAAGTTTAAATTGTCAATGAAAAAAAATGACGGTAGCTATGTGAATGCTGAAAATTCAAGAAGACTATTAAACTTATATCATTTAAAAATTACGAAATTGCCATTTGAGAAGCAAGTAATAGTTAAATTATTTCCTTTGCATTGTACCAATACATCTTTCAATTATACCATTAATGACCAGCGAGGATTTAAAGAAAATACTAAGTCAATTCCACTTAAATGACCAACAAGCATCTATAAAGCCCTTAGGAAGTGGTCTGGTACACCTAACCTTTCTGGTAACAATTTCAGAATCCTTTGTCTTACAAAAAATCAATACCGCGATATTTAAATCACCAGAGTTCATAGCTAGCAATATAAAATCCTGTGCAGATTACTTGTCCGAAACCTATCCGAACTATATTTTCATAAGATATATCAGCACCAAAAATGGAAATCCATACGCCAAAATAAATGGCGATTTTTGGAGACTAAGTCCATTTGTTACTAACTCCTATACCATTGATTTGGCAGAAAATACGGAGATGGCTAGGGCCGCGGCGGCAGCCGTGGGTTCTTTTAGTAAAAACCTAAATGGCTTAGATCCTGCTTGTCTTTCGGAAACAATCCCCCGCTTTCATGATTTAAATTTCAGGTTTCAACAGTTTGAAGATGCTCTTAAAAATGGTCTTTCAGACCGAATTTCTTTTGCCCAAGAATGGATCAACAAATGCCTGGCTCAGAAAGAACTCAATCAGACCTTTCTAGCCCTTAAAAATAACCCTGATTTCCCGATTAGAATCCAGCATCACGACACTAAGATTAACAATATACTTTTTGATAAAGACACGCATCAAAGCATTGCCCTTTGCGATTTAGACACCATCATGCCTGGTTACTGTATCTCAGATTTGGGTGATATGATTCGTACATATACTTCCTTAGAAAACGAGGAAAGCACGTCATGGGAAAAAGTTAAGGTGAGGCCAGACTTTTATAAAGCCCTACTAAGTGGATACATCTCCGAAATGAGAGAGGTACTTACTTCGACTGAAAAGAAGCATCTTTTCTATGCTGGAGAATTCTTAATTTTCATGCAAGCTTTAAGATTCCTGGCTGATTTCTTAGTCGGCGATACTTACTATCCTGTAAAACACGATCTTCATAATTTCAATAGAGCGAAGAATCAACTTATTCTGTTAGAAAGCTTACAAAGCCAAAGAGAACTCCTTGAAGGAGAGATTGAAAAACTTTTATAAATCTTTGGCTATTTGTCCTCCTATTTTAATGAGGTAGGCTTCGGTATTTTCCAAAGCTTCTTCTTTAGAAACGGTATCACTCACCAATGCATAAACAGATTTAACGCCTATAGCAGAATACGCCTCTTCAGAAAGTTCATTTATACCACAAACAGCTACCAACTGACTTGGCTTGGCTTTCGCTATGCCAGAAATCAATTTCCCAGAAAGTGTCTGACTATCTATTTTACCCTCGCCTGTAATAACTAAATCGGCTTTGGCTATCTTCTTTTTCAAGCCCACGATATCCATAATGGTATCCGTCCCAGAAAGTATTTCTGCATCGAAAAACGCTACCATTCCTGCAGGAACTCCGCCAGCGGCTCCTCCTCCGACTATTGTACTTACATCTTTTCCAAGGTCACTTTTAATAACTGCGGCTAGATTTCTTAAGCCATCATCTAACCTTTTTATACCATCTTCATCAGCTCCCTTTTGAGCAGCAAAAACATAAGCAGCACCATCTGGCCCAAACATTCGATTTGTCACATCGCAAACTATCTTCAGCTTAAAATCTAACTTGTCTTCTGGTGGAACAATCTTCTTGATTTGACTCAAACCCTCTCCTACCGTTAGAACAGGCTCATCATTTTCATCTAAAAACTTATAGCCTAAAGTTTGAGCCATACCTATAGCACCGTCATTGGTGGCGGTGCCACCAACAAAAAGATAGACCTCCTTGGCTCCGTTTTTTACAGCATGTTTAATTTGCTGCCCTGTACCGTAAGAAGTGGTATACTCAGGATTTCTTTGGGTCTGTTTTATTAAGTTAAGACCGCTGCTGGCTGCCATTTCTATATAAGCGGTATCTCCCTTTCTCAAATAAGAAGCTGTAATGGTACGCCAAAAAGGGTCTTTCACAAACTGCTTAACCTCTGTTCCATTTATGCTTTCATTAATGGCATCCAAAGAGCCCTCTCCTCCATCAGCGATAGACACTATCTCTACCTCCGCCTCTGGCTTTATAGATAATATTCCTTTTTCTAGGGCTTCTCCCACTTGTTTTGAAGAAAGGCTTCCTTTAAAAGAATCTGAGGCTATTAGAATTTTCATTTTTTATCTTTTTTTAAAAGCAATTAAAGCTTAGAAATGGTTCATCAAGTATGCTCTTATAACAAGAGGTTTCAAGAAACATGAACTTCCTGAAACCTCTAAAAAGATTAGTATGCTATTTTATTTATCTTCCAAAATCATCTTGAACTCGAACGATGTCATCTTCATTCGACGGGTTTTCTTTGTCGGTGTGCTGCCAAATTTCCGCTACTATGCCATAACCGTCTGTTCCAACTAACCTGTGGCGTTCACCACATTTCAGATTAATGACCTGACCAATCTCTAAATTTTGCAATTCTGTTTGCTCGTCGGTATCAGAAATAATTACGCCAGCTACTCCTCCAATCAATTTCCAGATTTCGGCACGTCTATGGTGATATTGCCAAGAAAGCCTCTGGTCAGGAGCTACTACAAGTATTTTAGGGCTCAACTTCTCAAAGCCTGCAAAATCTTCCAAAGAAAGATGAGGGAAAAAGTTCTGAATAAACTCAGGTGCTTGGCTCTCTTCCAAAACGAAGAACCCACCCCAAGGTCTATTATGGTCCGTAGCCACTACGCTAAAACCTTTTTCATCTAAGAAGCTTTGAACTCCTTCAAAAACACTTGGCCTTTCAGCACTCTTATCAAAATCTAAACTCATTTGGTTGTGATATTTTTGTTTAAAATTAGGTCAAAAATTATTCAAAAAACAGTTTTACGGGTCCTAAAAGACCAGAAGAGACAGGAGCCCACGTGGAGGCATCAAACGGGGTATACGTAATATCCACAAAATTAATGTCGTAGAACTTTTTCCATTCTACACCTTCTTTGTCTAAAAGTCGGATTCTATTCGCTGAAGTATTCCTTACCACTATTTCCAAATGATTCTCTGTTTTTAAAACGCCCTTGGGTACATTGATTGTAAAAGGCAAGCTCCATGCTGTCCCCAATTCAACACCGTTTAGTATAACTTTGGCTGTTTCACGCACATCACCTAACGACAAAACAGCTGCATTTGCGGGTATATTTGACAAACTAAAATCTATGGAATATTTGGCATAGCCATCAAAATACTGAGCATCCATATCTGGAGCATTCGTCCAAGAACTTAATTCAGATGTAACATAAGAAGCAGGTTTTCTAGGATTTCCTTCTAAGAAATCAATTTGCCACTCTCCTTTGACTTCCAATGCTTCATTTGTTTTATGCCAAACCCAATTTTCTTTTGAATCTCCGCCAGCCACTAGGAAAACACTTTGCCCTGGCTCTAAATAAAATGGAATGGAAGATTTTCCTTGCTTATGGTCAATTACTTTTAAAACGCCAGATACTTCTGTCAATGGAGAGAAAAGCAAAAAGCTTTCTGCAACAACATTTAACCAAACTTCTTGTTCCACAGTTTTAGCAGACAAATTACTTACAAAGTACTCCGTTTGTCCCTTGAGGTTAATTTTTCGTGTAAAGTCTAAACCTAATTGTCCAAGCTCTTCGCCGTCAATATCGAAAGAATTAAGAGAGGCTAAAGGAGATTTGGATGCCACCTCCCCCATTCCTGAAAGCAGACCTTTCAACTCGCCATCCCTTTTATCAAAATTCTGAAATCCAAAAGATTTAGAAGGCAAAATATACTCAAAGACTACAGGTACTTTAGCCTCATGGAAAAACTTCAGCCTACTGGCCGTTTCCTTCTTCATGTGTACCGTTTTGGGAATCACCACCGCCTTATATTTTACTAGACCATTCTTGATTCGTAAATAAGATTGGTTTTCGGCCACTACATCTAAATCATATAGCTGACTGTCTGAAATAAAGTCATACGAAATACCAGCAGCTTTTAAGTCATCCAAAAGCTTTAGCAAATCCTTGGAGAAGATACCCCCATTGGTAATGTTATGAACATCTACCAAATGCATTTTTGATTTATTACCCACAGAATGCCATAAGTCAGAAAAAGGTAAAAGCACCAAAACATCATTATCTGGCGTGCTTTGCTGTAATCTTGTTTGACAAACCTCTATGTATCTATTTAAGAGCGGCAGTTCTTTAAAGAAATGCGAGTTTTGATTAAAGTTAGTACTGGCATAAAAAAGCCATCCCGGAAATTCAGCACTTGGTGGCGAGTATGGCACACCATGATAAAAAACATGATTTACGCCTGCCACAAAAGACTCGTCTATCAGTGGTTTGATTTGAGAAAGTGCTCCTTTGAAATGATTGGCATTCCAAGTGGCGGTTTCAGAGGACACCAAAGGTTTCCCTAAAATATGTGCTGGCGAAGAAGCCATTTTCATCACATACTCGGTTGGCGTTCCAAAACGGCCAGGGTCATAGTCTTCGTCCTGTCTGTACCCCGGTATGTCATATTGTTTACTCCCAAAAAACTCTGTTTCCGGAACATCTGAAAGACCGTATAAATCTAGAATATTGGCTGGAGAACCGTGAGCTTCGTTTCTGGCAAACTTCCCAAAGCTGTGTGCAAAGTCTGTGTAACTTTTAGTAAAGGTGCTTAAAAGTAAGTCGTGAAGCGTTTGATTATAATCTGCCCAGATACGTTGCTGCTTTTCTGTTATGGCAGCATCTAAAGCTAAGACATCATAATGTTCGGCAATATCATAACCTCTCAGTGCCTTAAACTTTTCAAGAAAATTAGCAGTCCAGTTGGCTCCATACACCTCGTATGAATCATTATAAAACGCCCTTACCCCATAGTTTTTCTTTTTGAAGGCTTTGCCAAACAAAGAGAAATAAGTTCCGGCTGCCTCAGTGCTGAAGTGGTCTAAAACTAAGCCTTCTCCTCCAGGTGCTGCTCTTTTAACCTGTTGACCGGTATTCGTCACTTTCAATTCGTATTTGCCATTGATCTTTTCCAGGTTAAACTTCTTAGCGGCCTCCATATTGGTTAATTCTGAACTACCGAAAGGCCAGCCTGTACCCAAACTCATATCAATTTGCATTCCATTTTTCTGAGCTTCTTTAACCGTAAAATCAAGAATCTCAAGCCACCGTTCAGACATATAAGGAATAAATTTATCCTCCTCTCCTTTTACACCATAAATAGGAATAATATGCATGCCACCAAAACCCGCATCTGCGTAAGTTTTTAAGTTAGTGGCAAGATCTGCTTCATTAACCGCCGAACCCGGCCACCACCAGTATGCCCAAGGTTTAGCAGTATTTTTAGTCACGTCTTGGGCGAAAAGTGTAGGGAATGAAATTAAGAAAAGAAAAGAAAATAGAATTTTACGCATAGGGAAATTGAGTATTGTAGGCCAAATTAACGAGATATGCCGACTTATACTCTATAAACGGCTCTGGGGTAGTCCAAAATATTAGCATCTTCTTTCTCTAATTCCCTCAAAGCATCTTTGGCAATCCATCTGGCGGCCTTACTGTCTTTTTTCAACAACGTATTTGACAAGCTAATTACCTCTTTATTTAAATCTGTGTTTCGTTTACCAATGCTTCTTAAAGCCCAGTTTACAGCCTTTTTAACATACAGCCTTTCATCAGTAGATTCACTTTCTATAATTGGTAAAAAAGACAGGAAAAGCTCATTGCCTGATTTCTTATCTGCCATGCAGTAAGATGAAAGCGTAGCAAACGCCGCTCTCTTTTCAAATTCACCTTCTCTGGTAGACCACTCTCTAATTTTCTTTACCGCAAATGGCGATTTGGAAAACAAACCCATACTAAAGGAGTCACAGATCTCCCAGTTTTCAAAAGTCACTAACCAAGTTTCCATGAGTGCTTCTGTAACGTCTTTAGGATTAAAAATTTTGCTACACAAAAGCCTTCCTTCAAAAATTCCAGAGTCAAAGAGTTTTAGGGCCAATTCATTGTCAGAACCTATTCTTTTAGCTAATATTTTGAGGTCTGCATGATAAACGCCCAAAGCGTCGCTTGTAATTATGCCGAACTTCTCCTTTTTGAATTGTACTTTTTCAGGATTCGATAGAGCATGCAATTCCTCTATGACTTCTTGATAAGTCATTCCTTAATTTCTTCAAGGGTTGACTCTCCCTTAGAAAAGTCTCCAGATGTCCATCGCCACTTTTCGTGTAATCTAATACGACCATCAGGTAAGATTTCAGGAGTAGAAAGACAATTCCCTGTCAATAATTCACCTTTTGTATTGATTTGATGGTAGGCCATTTCTAAGCTTCCGTCAGATTTTACTTTTGCTAAAAGATGACCTTTTATGATCTTCCCGCCCTCGTATTCAGAAGTTATGATATCTCCCATTTGTTTGTAATGAAAGATAGTATCTATTGACGTTTCTCCGTTTTCCGAATTCTCGATTGGCCGAAAATGTCTATCATTATAATTAAGCCTATTCATAAAATTAATCTAGTTATGATGAATTTTTAATACAGACTAAATAACTACAATTTTTTTACTAAATGATATGCCATCTTTATAAAACAGTAGAAAATACCCCCCACTGCTTAAATCACTAACATCTATTTGATACAAATTTCTTCTATTGATATCATTATTGGTTCCTTTAAGATGAAGGGTTTTAACCAATTGCCCTTTTGAGTTCATCACCTTAACTTCTATTTCAAAACCTCCAAAAAAGGGTAATGATGCTGTTACTGGCGAATCCCACCTTCTAATAGGGTTTTCATAAATAACGACTTGGTTTGCAAATTCCTTTTCAGACAATAAATCAACCTTAAAAGACAAAGGAAGTATATATTCACCGCAAGCATTTTCAAAGTGTGTTACTTCAAAGATTCCATCTGGCGGAACAATAGCTTGAACCATCTGCCTAGAAAGACCGCCACCCTCTCCAGTCAAATAGATATTATTATTAAACTCAATTTTAAAATCGGAAGTTGACACTATCCCAAGATTAAAAGAATATTGTGCTCCAACCACACTCATTTCATCTCTTATTGGAACAAAGAATGGCTCCATTTCTAGAAAAACATCGGATTCGTTAAAAGACAATTCTGGGTCAACTGATGATACTCTTAAAGTATTAAGATTAGCATTTAAAGGTATTTCACTTGGGCTTATTAGCACGGTATTATTAACTCCTTCTAAATCTCTTACTTTGATAAAAGTATTACTCACTTTGTCAAAAACTTCTAAGAATAATTGAGCGGAATCTATAAAAACACCTGATTTTAAATTGTAAGAGACTTCTAAGTTCCGATTCAAGCAATACAAACTGTCGCTAAAACTGGCCAACTCTACATAAGGTTTCTCAACTATCTCAACGGGTTTAATTCCACTAGCAGTACCTGTTCCACAATTTCCTAATACTTCGCTGAGCTTAATATTATTAGTTCTATCATCTGGGATAAAATCAATGGTACTAATACTATCATTTAAGCCTTCATATCTAATGGAATCGTTTAAGATCAATGTATAGGGTCCTTTACCCTCAAACATGACTTCCAAGGGGAAACTAATTCCAGCGTAAGCTAAAAGCGGGTTTCTATCGGTAAAAGAAGCATTGAGCTTTTCTCCAAACTGAAATTCATTGGTAAAGTCACTTTCCTTGTAAGGATTGGTACTTACCAGCCTCAATTTATATTTTTTCCCTAATCCCGTTTCTAAAAACGGTTCGCTAAACAGTTCCCTTCCATTTGCAGTCGCCAATTTCGATGACATGAAACTCCCATCGGAAGTAAACATTTGAACTTCAAATTGGTTATTCGGCTCCCAATCATTGCTATTTAAAAAAGTAAAGCCTACTCCGCTTTCACTGCATGCTTTAATGTTTTTTTGAGCAATTAATTTACTTGTACTTCTTGAGGATGCCTTATACTCATAGTTAACACTTTGGGATTCTTGACAACTATAGTAGCTATCACTGTACTCCATTCCGACAAAGGTAGAAGTTGGAGAAAGTTTTTTTCTGAAATTTCGAGCACTGATTCTACTCGAAATACCGAGTTCATTAAACTTAAAAATATTACCCTGTCTCTCCATGGATATCTGTAAGACACCATAACTGTCCTCAAAAAAATTGTTTAAAATTTTCAAATCTGGCTTTTTCGTGTTTTTAACTTCGAACGAAGTAACATAGCTACGGCTGAATGGTTTTGAAGCAAAAACTTCCAAATAATACCAGCCTGGAGGCAAAATGTCATTTGAATTTAAACTAAGCATGCTTTGCTTAACACTGCCTAATGTTTTAATCAATTTACCTTTTCCATCAATTAAGACGTACGTGAAAAAATTTTCTGAAGGAAAATCTCCTGCATTCTGTACCGCTGGTTGAATACTAAATGTACCATCGCAAGTATTGATAAAAGCGTATTGTAAAGTCGTCCTAGGCGTTATATCTAGGTTTTGATCTTCTACCTCCCTTACAGTTACCTTACCTGCAACTTCACCTTGTCCACATACATTATCATATACTCGCAAGGGCTCTAAAGAAGACTCCGTAACATTGTCTAATACAAAAGAATAGGCTAGAGGACCATTAAAATAGTTATCAAGTCCAACTGTAAAAGTCTGATTGTTATACAAATAATCTAATTTTGCGTGGAAACCTCCTTCAATATTAAAAGATACCGAGGCACTCTTAGATTTCACCCCATAAACATTCTTTGAAATAGAGAGTTTAGGTGGTGTAAAAACAAACAACTTTTGACTATGGTTAACGATGTTATTTGACTGATCTTCAGCAACCAGCTTAAGTCCAAATTCAAACTCCTGTATATCCAAGCTAAAGTTAAATGTATGGTTTCCAGTATTCAGATTTCCCAAATCTTTTAAAACAACACCTTGTACATCCTGAAGTGTGACATGAACTCCGTTTTCTGGAACTTGGTAATTAGATGATAAAGAAAATTGAATCGTCTCCTGTGCACATAGAAGTTCTTTGGATGCCTGAATGGTTAATGCAGGAGACTGATGATCATCAATCCATAGGATCATATCCCTCGTTTCTCCAAAGTCAATTTTACTACATGGTCCCACATTTTCAGTTTCTCTCCTTAATGTCCTTACTCTCAAGATGTGAAAACCTGTTGAGGTTTCCGTAGGAATTTGAAAACGTATAAGATTTGTATAAGAGTTTGGAGACCATGATTCCTCTTCCGTAAATTGACCATCACTATTTAAATCAATCCAAAGTTTTATAGAAGAACCTTCTCCCCCCGCAAAGTATGTCGGAAGTTCAAAGGTGTAGTCTTTAACGTTAATCTCATACCAATTCCCTTTGACTAAATTGATAACCTCTTCATTCCTATAGACATAATTTGTAAAGAAATTTCTTTCAACTTGTCTTGTTTTAATTCCAGAACCATCCGATGCCTTTATCTCTAAATAAGATATTGTTCCAACTTTTTCTTTGACATCTGAAATTGGTATGCAGAAATCATTCTTCAAACTTGGCTCAATGGTAAATTTTATATCAACATCCCTTTTCCCACATGTGTTCTCCAAACCAACTATCTGGTATTTCCCGGCTGAAAGTTCCTTTACAGGTAGTTTATGGTTTTGGTCACATTCATATATGGTACCATCACTTAAATACATTTTAAAAGGGGTACTAACATTCGAATAGTCTAATAGACTTTTGCCTTGTTCGGCTTTTCCATAAACCGGCAAAATATCTATTTCCGGGCTAACTATAATTTGAAATTTATTACTTTTCTCACTAATAAAGTTCTCTAAGGAGACCACTCGAAAGTAATAAAAACCTGTTTCCTTTACCTCATCGCTTACCTTAAAGGATAATTGATCATTCACAAGAAATGCTTTAATTCTAGAAATTTCAATATCCAATTCATTATAAAGAATAACATCCGGTCTTTCAGAAAAAAAACTTCCGTGAACATCTATTTTAGTTGCAATTTCATCTCCAATGCACGAATTAGCACTACGAACCACACCAATATCTAGAATTTCTTTAATCTTGAAATCAAGCTCTCCTCTTAAATCAATATTTTGACAACCAAGATTAATTATTCCATCAATTGCAACCATTCCTGTGTCAACAGGTTTAAAAGACAGTTTAGGGTTTTCTCCAATAAGTAACTGCTTAGACTTGTCACTTAAACGTACCTCTATATTGCTCCTTGAAACCAAACCTTCTAGAGGTATTTCCACACTTTGTCCTCTGAAAATTTCAAGCTTTCTAGATATATTTTTCTTGTAAGGTTTTGCCAAATATAATTTTTCACTTCGCAAAGGGTTGACAACTCCATTAAAACTAAACTCAATAAAGAACTCATCTGGTAAATCAGAAGATTCAGATGCCGACATAAATAAACGATCTGGCTCTTTCTCATAATCTTTTATTTCACGTAAGAAGTTACCATCTTTATTAATTACAGTTATTTTATTGATTTCCGGCAATCCTCCCAAGGAAAACATTTCAAACTCTTTCCGAGTATCTATACACCAATAATTTGATTCACATCTTACATCAACAAAAGTAGCAGTCGGAATATCCTTCAAAGTTATCTTCGCTTTCCCCTCTCCGGAGCCAAAGCCACATTGATTACTTACCGACTTAACATAAAGATTTCTACTTCCCTCGATGTCAACATTTTGCTTATTTAAACCTAACTGATTATAGACCGTATATTCAAACTGTAGACCAGTGCTGTCTGAAACTACAAAATCTGCAGCACCACCAAACACTTCTATAAAAAAATAAGCTCCTTCTCCTTTGAAAATTTCTATATCACCAGATATTTTAATTTTAGGAATATCCATTAAAAAGTATGACTGCTTTGAAGTATTCCCAAAAACACTTTCATCTTTTGTAACGACTTGTACATAAAATGGAAAATATATCTCAGGTATATCTTTAAAACTCACTTTCATAGGCGAGCTAATTCCCGAGCCGATCAAAATTCGTTCCTTGTTGTTTACCGAAATTAACCAAGCTTCAAAACCTGTCCCTTCATTCAAATTACTTTCAAAAGTCACAAAAGCTTCTTCGTCTCTGCAAATATCCCTTGCCTTCTCTCTATTATTGCCATCCACAATGGAACCTGTAATAATCTCACCTCTAGTTTCCTTTTGGCCAAGAATAGTATAACTCACAGATTTATTGGAAGAAGGTGCTAGTCTTCTAGCTATCCCATAAGACATCATATCAATTTGTCCTGCCGTAAAAACATTTCCACATCCGCGGTAATACGACATCATATTATTGGTTGCGGGAGTATACTGTACTCCATTCTTATCAAAAAAAGCATATGGAAAACTGCAGTCTAAACCGCCAATAATAAAGAGACGCCCATATGGGTCAGCTGGGGTGTCACAAAGCAAATCTCCTCCATATTCACAATTCGCCGCAATACCTCTAGTCACAAATTCTTCATCATTTGTTTTGTTACCCTGAAAAGTATGAAACAGCCCAAAATAATGTCCAAATTCATGAGGCAAAACCCTATAAATCATGTCATTTAGATTCTGATAATAAGAAAACACTCTATTGGTATTCTTATCATCATCTGGGAAATAAGAAAAGCCACCTATGGAAGAGGAAAAACTGTTAACCAAATATAGATTTACTGCGTTAGTTACATCAAACTGCTGTGCAACCTCTGATTCAAGTTCGGTGTCAAAATTGTAAAGTTCATCACTGTCGATATACACGGGATCATCCGTAAGGAAAAAAAAGCTTACTCCGATTGGAGCAAATTTATTATTCAATTCCGAAAGTGCTGAATTAAGTTCTCCTACCCCTATCCCCCCACTCCCGTCACTTTTTCTTATTATTTTAGTATGAACAGCAACGCTTATTTTGGTCTTTATCCTATTCTGGTTTAGTAAACCTTGGTTCAATAAACCTCTTACCTCATTGTAATATCTATCATTTTTGTCGAACGTTTTACAGTCTAGAAAGGTATCTGTTTGAGCAAAAAGAGCGTGGGTCAGAAAAAAAAAGAGAATAGCCTTAAAATTCATTTACTTCAGTGGATATTATTTGCATTTATTAGCATGCAAAATAAAACTGCCAGTCATATATGCCACATAAACGAGGAACTATTTTAAGGGAATTAAGACCAAAACTTATAATCTGTCATATATGAACAAAGGGTTTTTCCATTTTTTAAGTTTAGTGAGATTCATTATAGGAAGCACAAATTGGAAAAATAGAACAAACCCAGTACTAGGCTAAACTTCTTATTATTATAATCTATCATACAATTCTCCATTTTTAAGCCCCAAAATGCCCTTAAAGCACCTTTCTTGACACTTTTTCGATACAAAGACGGTTAGTTCCCGTAAGTAAAAGACAAACAACAAATAAAATTAAAATCAAAAGAACGCAATTTATGCAGAAGTATATGGACCAGATAGTCACCATGGCGATAGAATTTTTACCCAAAGTTCTATTGGCAATAGTAACACTTATCATTGGTTTTTGGATTATCAATAAAATCACTGTAGCCTTTAAAAAGACCTTAGACAAAAGAGAGGTAGACGAGACCGTAAAGCCTTTCTTAATTTCGATAGTAAGCATAGGCTTAAAAATACTTTTAATCTTTAGTGCTGCAAGTATATTCGGCGTAGAAACGGCCTCCTTCGTTGCCGTTCTAGGTGCTTTAGCTTTTGCGGTAGGTATGGCACTTCAAGGAAGTCTAGGACACTTTGCTAGTGGCATTTTGCTTCTAATTTTCAAACCCTATCAAGTAGGAGATGTAGTAGAAATTAGTGGGAAAATAGGTAAAGTAGAGGCTATACATATTTTTAATACCATTCTCATGACGCACGATAACAAGAAAGTAGTGATACCCAATGGCGTGGTAACCAGCGATGTTATCATCAATATTACTGGACAAGAAGAACAGAAGTTAGTGCTGACTTTTGGGATTGGTTATGGCGACGATATAGACAAAGCAAGAAATGTTATTAAACAAGTGATAGATAGCTGTCCAAATGTCCTAAGAGAAAAGCCAATTGATATTTTTGTGGCAGAATTGGCTGATAGCTCGGTCAATTTCTCTGTAAGATTTTGGGTTAAAAATGAGCATTATTGGGAAATCAACTTCTACATGCAAGAAAACATTAAAAAGGCTTTTGATAGAGAGGGAATTGAAATTCCGTTTCCGCAAAGGTCTGTGCATATTGAGAAGACCGCTTAAGGTCGTTCATCATTTTTGAGTGTCAAGGGAAGTGCCTAAAATGGGTACTTCCCTTTTTTTGTTTATAGATTGCTTTAGCTAAATAAGGCCTGGGTAAAATGACTTTCCAGAAAAATCGTCGTCTAAAACACATTATTTCATTTAAACCTGTATACCAAAATGCAAAAATACACAGACCAAATTCTTAGCATGGCTATTGAGTACACCCCCAAGATACTTTTAGCCCTTATAACACTAATCATTGGTTTTTGGATAATTAAAAAAATCCATAATATGTTAGAAAAGGCTCTTGATGCCAGAAATATTGACGTTACAATTAAACCATTTTTGCTGTCGCTGGTAAGTATTGGTTTAAAAGTGCTTTTACTTTTTACTGTAGCAAGCATGTTTGGTGTAGAAACTGCTTCTTTTATTGCTATTTTGGGTGCCATGGCCTTTGCCATCGGAATGGCTCTTCAGGGCAGTTTAGGTCATTTCGCTAGTGGGGTCATGCTTCTTACTTTCAAGCCTTATAAAGTAGGCGACTTGGTAGAACTGAGCGGAAAAATAGGCGTTGTAAAAGCCATCCAAATTTTTAATACCATTTTAATAACTCCGGATAACAAAACCATAACCATCCCAAATGGTGTTGTTACAAGTGATGTTATCACCAACATTTCTGGGCTGGGAGAAATTAGGGTAGATATGGTCTTTGGGATAGGATACGCTGATGATATAGACCGTGCTAGAGCGGTTATTCAGCAAGTGGCAGATAAATGCCCCAAAATTTTAACAAGCAAACCTGTAGATATTTTTGTCTGTGAATTGGGCGATAGCTCCGTGAACTTTGCGGTTCGTCCATGGGTAAAAAGCGAACATTACTGGGAAGTGCATTTCTACATGCATGAGCAGCTTAAGAAAGGATTTGATGCGGCGAATATTGAAATTCCATTTCCACAAAGAACGGTGCATTTACAGAAGTGATATTTCAGTATTAAACGCAAAATATTCAAACAGCAAAGGCATGAAGCCTTTGCTGTTTTTTTGAGCACGCTTACTTCAAAGCAACCTCCACCTTATAGCTGTTTGGGAAAATTTGATTTGTTATCACTTCTTCTCCGCCATTGATAAACACTTCCACCAAAGCCACATCAAAATAGATATCCAACTCTATCTCACCGTTTTTAGGTAAAACCTTCACCGTTTCAATACTTGGAAAGGCTTTATTAAAATCTGTTTTACCAGACATTCTTCTATCAAAACTTAATTCGCCCTTTTCTAAGTCGTAAGAAAACAGTACAAACTCTTCTTTTGAAGCTGCCACTTTGAGCTCAAAACCTTCCTCTGACACATCTCTTTTTACATGCAGGTGAAAACTCGGCTCATCTAAACTCAATACCTCTGAATCTATCTCATATGTCTTTATTTCTTCAGATACAATTGGCTCACTTTTAAGCCTATAAGTGTCATTATTATATGTTAAAGACAAAACCCTAGGGAAAGAAAAAGTACCTCTAAAACCGACTGTTGGAATATCATTGGCATAAGCCCAGTTATTCCCCCAACCCATAATCACTGGTTTACCGTGTTTTTTTGGCAAATTATTAAATGGGATAGCTGCGTAGAAATCTTTACCCTCATCTAATGCAAAAACGTCGTCTTGCTTCTGAACCGTAAACTTGACACCATCAAAGTCGCCCACAAAATACTGCATGCCCACAAAACCTTCCGTTTTATGACCAGAAGAAATTAACAAGACCCATTTTTCTTTATCCGAACCCTCTACAGGTACCTTAAAAAGTGAAGGGCATTCCCAGATTTTTGTAGTGTCGCCTTGTTGGCCAAACTCACTAAGTAATGTCCAATTTTTCAAATCTGCAGATTCATAAAATTGAGCCATATATTCATGAGGTTTTACTACGGTCATTAACCAAGCTCCTCTTTGCTCATTCCAAATGACATTTGGGTCTCTAAAATCTTTTAGCCCAACATCCAGCACAGGGTTTTCATCATAAAGCTTCCAGGTTCTTCCTTTGTCGGCACTGTAAGCTAAACTCTGATGCTGTGCTATTCCGGTACGGCTGCTGTCAACATGAGAGGTAAAAATAGCTACCATACCCTTAGTAAAACCATCTTCAAAAAAGCCCGAGGTATTAGAAGAATCAATTACAGCAGAACCTGAGAAAATCATGGTGGTGGTGCTATCTCCGTTATCAAACTCAGGAATAGCCAAGGGCAGGTGTTCCCATGTTTTTAGATCTTTGCTAACAGCATGACCCCAACTCATATGCCCCCATTTATCTCCAAAGGGATTATACTGGTAGAAAAAATGGTATTCTCCATCTAAATAAACCATTCCATTAGGGTCATTTGTCCAGTTTTCAGGTGGTGTAAAATGGTGAAGAGGTCTATAGGTATTTTCCAATGGATTTTCGGATTGGCAGGCAAGAAAAAGACTAGCCAACAGTAAAATTAAAAATGATTTCATAAAATGTTAGATTTATATATTGGGCAAAACTAGATATAAGACCAAAATCACTTCTTCAATTGCTTCATCATCCAAGCTCGCTGTTTTTCCTGCTGCTCGGGAAATTTCACGGTTCGTCCATGGGCAAAAAGCGAACATTACTGGGATGTGTATTTCTACATGCACAAGCAACTTAAGAAAGGATACGAAAATTGAAATTCCTTTTCCACAAAGAACAGTGCATTTACGGAAGTGATAAAAATCTTCTATATAAAATTAAGCGGGCCAGTTTGGTTCGCTTTTTTTATTCATTACACTAATTCTATTAAAGGATACTTATTGGGATTTAGAAAGGTGTTAAAAATAGATCTAATTTCTACTACCTTATTTGCTTTATCGACTGTAAACAATATCATATAAGGATATTTAGGAATTGGTAGGCCTCTTATATTTTTATACCTTTTTTGAAAAAATGGATTTATCTCTAAAGTCGATAGCGTATTTTTATATGCCTTGTAAAAAACAATAGTACTAGACTTATTACGAGAATAATACTCAATCGCACTTTCAAGTTCATCTAAAGCCCTTTGAGATATAATGATTTTATAAACCATATTTTTTCTCTAAAAAGGCATTAGCCTTTTCAATTGGAATATATTTGGATTCATCTTCTTCCAATCGCTCATCTAAAAGTGCCTTTAAATCAGGTGAGAATTCATCTTCATCTTCCAATACTCTTGAGTTGTATTTAAATTTTTCTATAAGCGAATTGAAAAAATCTAATTCTTCTTCTGGAACCTCAACTAATAATTGTGTCATATTCAAAATATTTTAGCCTAAACAAATTTAACAAAACTTTTGGGTGAAAATCACTTCTTCAATTGCTTCATCATCCAAGCTCGTTGTTTCTCATATTGCTCTGGAAAAATCCAATGTGAGGATTCTACTGCCAAAAAGGTTTCCTTTGGGCTAGTGATGCTATTGTATGCCGCATAAACAGATGTGGGCGGACAGGTGGTGTCATTAAAACCAAAAGAGAATAAAACGGGCACGGTGACTTGCCTCGCAAAATTGACAGCATCATAATAGCCGATAGTTTCTAAAACGTCAGGATGGCTTGCTCTTGACCATTTAGTGGTATCTGCCAAATAATGTGGCCAACCGCCTGCTCTTCCTTCTAAATATCCTGTCAAATCGCACATAGCTGGGTGTACTGGAGAAGCGGCTGTCACTCTTTTATCAAGACCTGCAGTCACCAGCGTCAAAGTACCACCTTGGCTGCTTCCCATTACACCCAAGTTCTTACCATCCCACTGCGGAAGCGATGTTATGAAGTCATTGGCTCTCACCACGCCCATATACACACGTTTGTAGAAGTAAGTGTCTTTGTCGTTCAGGTTATTATTCCAATAGTGATTATTCCAGCCAGATAAAAGGTCGTCGTAATTTTGCTGCGGCATAATCACCGAAATACCATGAATGCCTATTTCGAAGCTTATAACGCCATCTTCGGCAAACTGAACATCGCCATAATAAGGTCTAATACCTGCTCCAGGTACTTTTAGTACAGCAGGATATTTCCCTTCGGCTTTGGGTACACATAGGATTCCGTAAAGTCTTGCTCCTCTTTTCCAGTTTTGAAGACTGACATGATACACATTCACCTTTTCGGTGCATCGTTCTGATAAAAGCGTCATTTTCGTATCTAAAGGAAGTTTGGCGTTTTCTGCCAAAGCCTCATTCCAGAAGATATTGAAATTAACAGGCTTCTTAACTGTAGCTTTGATTTTTTCAGGTTCAAAACCTGCTGTAGCCCAACCAGAATATGTCTTTCCGTCTACCTCTGTACTGACATGACACCTTAGAAACCCTGGGGTTTTCATGGTACCTCCACTTATCTTAATGGCACCATATTTTAACACCACTTCATTTTGGATAGTGGCAGGCATTTTTTCAGGACCTATAGCGTATTTAATAGTAGCGTTTTCTAAGGGTACATTTTTCTTAAGAACGGTAACCGTAAACTCGGCCTCCTCTCCTATTTCATAAAGCCAATTTGAGTTATTTGGCGAAACTACCACCTCCACCCATTGATGGTCTGGTGGTGGCTGAGCTATAAGATTTTGCCATACGAATAGGCTTAGGAGTAGTAGGGTTAGGTTTTTCATTGGGTTAATTAAAAATTTCATGGAGCTTCTTTTGAAGCAATTTCTTATCAGGTAGTTTTGTTTTGTATTCAGATACCAACGTCGGCGACAGGCTTCTGCTAAGTGCATATTCCACAACTTCCTCCTCTTTATCTTTACACAATAACACGCCAATGCTTGGATTTTCGTTTTGACCTTTAACATCCCTATCAAGAGCTTCTAAGTAAAAATTTAACTTCCCTAGATGCTCTGGTTTGAATTTGTCCGCTTTTAGTTCGAATGCAATTAAACATTGTAGGCTTCTATGAAAGAATAGTAAATCTATGTAAAAGTCACTATTGCCAACTTGGACTTTATACTCTTCCCCAATAAATAGAAAGTCTTTACCCAGTTCCAAAATGAAATCTTTCATTTGATTTACTAAACCTCTTTGCAAATCACTTTCACTATGTTTCTCTTTTAGGTTTAAAAAATCAAACACATAGCTATCAAGAATTGTATTTGATATTTCAGAATAAGTTTTTTGAACCATGTTAACGGCTTTAGTTTTACTCAACATCATTCGTTCAAACAATCCTGCAGAAATCTGGCGTTCGAGTTCCTTAACGGTGTATCTCTCTTTAATGACCTGTTTTAGATAGAACACAATCTCCTCTTCCGTTTCACATCTAGTAAATATTGTTCGGTGATGAGTCCAGCTTAATCTACATAAAATAGTGTCTCTAATGTCATCTATTTCAAATTGTGTACTTGACGAGGGCACCTTTATACTACCCTTATTATCAGCAATTTGCAATTGTGTCCTCGGCGAGGACACAATTGCATTTTCCCCTTTTTCAACCCCTTCTAATTGTGTCTTCTTTGATGTCACAATTGAGAAAGAAGCATAGGTTTCATAAAACTGCTTCATTCTGTACAAACCTCTTCTATTAAAACCTTTCAGTTCCGGATGGTTCTTTTGCAAAGAGCTAGCAAGTTCATCTACAGTTTTATCTCCCCAAGAAGCCGCCTCAGTTTCCCTAGAAATACATGCTCCCATATTCCAATATAAATTTATTAACTCCGCATTTACTGCTTTAAAGGCATTTGTGCGTGCCTGGTGAATTATTTGGGCAATATGTGTGAATTGTTGGTTCAAGTTAATGGTTTTGCCAGGTGAATAGGCTTAGGAATAGTAGGGTTTTAATCAAATATCTCATGAGGTACAGACGTCTTTTTATACAAACAGGTCGTTCTTGCGTTTACTATGGTTGTCCTACCGGACGGGTATTACTTTTTTATCGTAAAAAAGTAATCAAAAAAACATTATCAAAATAAACTTGTACACTCAATTTTTAAAAGAGAAACACTATTAAAAACAATTGACTTAGAAAATTGACCGTCCTTCAAACAGTATTTTGACAATATGGATAGTTTATAAAAATGCTACCGCACAAATTAATAATAAGTCATTTCAAAACATTATCTCAACTCCAAACCCACTTCTAAAACGTCTCTCGAGTTCGTTCCTACAAAGACTTTAAAAGCTCCTTTTTGAAGCAAAACGTTTCCGTCTTGGTCGAAGAAAGAAAGCTTGGTGGCTGGTAATTCGAATGTTACTGTTTTTGATTGGCCAGCCGCTATTTCTACTCTCGCGAAATCTTTCAATTCTTTTACTGGTCGCACTGGCTGAGAAACCAAATCTCTAATGTAAAGCTGCACTATTTCAGTTCCATCTACATCAGATGTATTTTTGATATTCACCGAAACGTTTACAGACTCATTCTGATTGATGCTAGTTTTTGAGATTTTCAAATCTGAATATTTGTAAGTAGAATAGCTCAAACCATAACCGAAAGGATATAAAGGCTCATTAGGGATATCTCTGTAACGAGACACCCAGAAATGGTCTGGACCTTCGTTTCCATCTATATGTGGGCGGCTACCGTTATAGTGATTATAATAAACTGGTATTTGACCCATGGCTACTGGAAAACTCATCACCGTTTTGGCCGAAGGATTTACATCACCACTCAAAACATCAGCTACTCCATGGCCGTGCTGCGTACCGCCAATCCAAGTATAAAGTATCGTATTGAAGTTTTTAACCACATCTGTCATAATCATTGGGCGGCCAGCCTGCACCAAAACTACCACTGGCTTACCTGTGGATTTTGCATTGGCCAACATTTCTATTTGCCCATCAGAAGGCGACACATCAGAAAGTGAACGAGCCTCGCCTGCCAAATCACCAAAAAGCCCAATTGTAGCAATGATTACATCAGCTTTTTTAGCGGCCTTCTTAATTTCCTTTACAGAGCTTGCATCAAAATCACCTTCTCTGCCCACCGAGCGAATGAAAGTAACATTGGCTTTTGGGTACTTTGCTTTTATTCCTTCTAAAATGGTTACCGTGTATTTATGCTCGCCTTGTCCTTTCCAGAAATCTAAAACGTCGTCTTGACTTTCAGCCAAATGACCTAAGACTAAAATGTTTTTAGGACTTTTCAATGGTAAAACGCCATCAGAGTTTTTCAATAAAGTCATGGTGTTTCCTGCAGCTTTTCTTGCTTCTGCTAAATGAGCATCCGCCATAAGTGTAGCTTTTTCTTTGGCAGCATCATGATATTTGTAAGGATTGTCAAATAGCCCAAGCTTGAATTTTAAGGCCAACACTCTACTAACCGCGGCATCTAAAACAGCCATTGGTACTTTGCCTTCTTTTACAGAGTTTACCAAGGTAGTTCTAGTTACTCCAGCTTCCATATCCATGTCTGAACCAGCCATAATAGCTTGAATGGCGGCTTGCTCAGCATCTTTCGAATAACCGTGAATTATCATTTCGCCAAAAGACGCCCAGTCAGAAATCACCATGCCGTCAAAACCCCATTTGTCTCTCAGCACTTTATTGACCAAAAAATCATTTCCACCGGCAGGAATACCATCCACCAAATTGAAACTATTCATCACCGTGGCAGCACCCGCATCCACAGCAGCTTTATAGGAAGGTAAATAGTAATTCCAAAGGGCATATCTGCTCACATCTACCGTGTTATATTCTCTACCTGCTTCCACAGCACCGTATGCCGCAAAATGCTTTATAGTAGCCAAAACATGATTTTCATCGAAGTTTCCTTGAAAGCCCTTAACCCTCGCTGCCGCAAATTTTCCTTGCAAATATGGATCTTCACCTGAACCCTCCATCACTCTACCCCAGCGTGGCTCGCGAGAAACGTCCATCATAGGAGCGAAAGTCCAGTGCAATCCTGCTGAAGAGGCTTCCTTAGCAGCAATAGAAGCAGATTTCTCGGCGGCTGCCAAATCCCACGAAGCAGCCTCTGCCAAGGGGATAGGGAAAACGGTTTTATAACCGTGAATCACGTCAAAGGCAAATAATAATGGAATGCCTAGTCTTGTTTGTTCTACTGCTATTTTTTGGGTGGCCAATGTTTGCTCTGTTCCTACCACATTTAGGAAAGAACCCACCATACCGTCTTTTAGTAATTGTACCTTACCCTGTGCTCCAGGGTCATTTGCTACACTTGGGCCTGTTAAAACCCCGCCATTAACTTGGTTTAATTGCCCCACTTTTTCTTCAACAGTCATTCTAGAAAGCAAATCTGCTATTCTAGCTTCGTCTGAGAGACTAGCGTTTTTATAAGGAGACTGGGCAAAACTTATAAATGCCAATAAGGCAAAGGATAGACTTAAGGTTAATTTTTTCATTTATAATTTAGGTTATTTTTCTTACTAATTGCAGTTATAAATCTACGCAATTATTGCTTCCAATCTAAGAATCAATTCCATACACGCTCGTGCATTATGATAGGGACATTTCCAGAAACCTACTTTGTCTTCGGCATCCATGATTTGATAATTTGGCTCGCAAGATGTGGGAGCATAAACGCCCCAATACCACTCGCCGTTTTTACGGTCAATCAAATGATTTTTAGTAAAATCCCATAATTGCTCTACCAAAGGCAAATATTTTTCCTCTTTGGAAATCTGGTAGGCGTTCAAAAAGCCAATCATAGCCTCTGCACTTACCCACCATTCTCTATGCGTATCTATATGCCCTGTGTCAGCATCTTTTTCATGATTCAGACTGCCGTCCAAATTGAACCCTTCTATGGTGGCGTCTGCCATTTGAATGGCAAAGGATTCCCATTTTTGTGTTAACTCATCATTCCCTAATGCTGCCGCAGCTTCATGTAAAAGCCATGCGGCTTCAATGTCGTGCCCATAAGAAATCCCAGCCGATTGATTATTCCACGCTGCATCAAAAAAGAGTTTCATGTGGCCAGACGCTTTATCAATTATATGGTTTTCAAAAACTTCTAGTAAATGCTCAATTTTAGATTTCAAGCCTTCATCTTCCCAAACTTTGTACAAATTCACATATGCCTCAATGATGTGCAAATGCGTATTCATGGTTTTAGGGTCATTGCGGTCCTTTTCGCTTAGTCGCAAATCTTCTAACAATTCCCAATCTTTGGTGAAAGCTTCCCAATACCCTCCATACTGCTCATCGAAACTGTATTTTTCTATGAGTTCATAAAGGTTCTTAGCCAAAACCAAGGCTTCTTCATTTTCTGATACTTTGTAAAACTCTGATAAACCATAAATGGCAAAAGCCAATCCGTAGATTTGTTTTCGAGTTGATTTTGGAGAGCCATCAGCATTGATAGACCAATAAACGCCGCCCTTTTCATGGTCCACAAAATTTGTTTTGAAATACACAAAAGCTCTATTGGCTAAAGCGAAACTTGTTTCTCTTTCTTCTTCTGAAAGACTTTCAAAACCAGCGGCAGCAGAGAATGTCCAAAGAATTCGGGCATTAAGAACTCCTCCCTTTTCGGCTGCTGGATGGATTTTACCATAGGTGCTCATTTTACCAATAAAACCTCCATTGATTTCATCGAGGGTATTCTTTGACCAAAATCCTAAGATATTGCTGAGCTCTGATTGAATTTCTTTTTTTAAATTTTTTAGCATTGGATTTTCACTTAATGGAATACGCCTGCTTTTCCTCCTTACGGCGGATAAATCAGCAGACAGGGATTTCACGGATTACTTTCTGCAGACAAGAATCTTACTTTATCGGCACCCAAATCTCCTCTTCTGCTTCTGGGTTATTTCTTGCGTTTTCTTCTAGCACTTCGAAGTCGGGGCGGTTGTCAATTTGGAATCCTGAAGACGGGAGCCATTCGCTTAAAATAGTTTTTATCTTTTCTATGAAGGCGGGAACGCTCTTTCCTTTGTGAAGAAAGATGGCATATTTACCAGCAGGTAATACGAAGGTTTCCATGCCCTCTGGCACATTATCAAAATTGGAGACTTCTACTAAAGCCCATTTTGTAAAAGGCCTGTCAACATTTCTGTCATACATGGTAAAAGCAGGATCTGTGCCCTGCAGAGAGAAATAACCTTGATGAACCCTGTTTTTCACCTCTTGTCTTCTCGGCATAAAGCTGCCCCATAACTGACCTGTGGTATCCTGACTATAAGTCATTTCTAAGGCCATACCTATAAATTTCCTTTCGGGTGAATCTATAATTTCGGGGTTCATTCCTAATTCAATTTTAAGTCGCAGTTTTGTTCGTTATCATCTATTACTGCTCCTAAACTTCGATAAAACTCTTTCGCTTTTACATTCCAATGAGAAACTTGCCATTTCACTTTTTGGCACTTGTTTTCTCTAGCAAAGTCTATCACCTTATGGATAAGTCCTTTGCCTAAACCTGTTCCTCTATGAGCAGGTTTTACGTAGAGGTCGTCCATGTAAATGGATTTCCCGCTCCAGGTGTAATAAACAAAGTTATAGGTGGCATATCCCACAATTTTACCGTCAGGTAAAACTGCAGCAAAACCTTTGAAATAATCTTTCTCGGCCTTCATTGTGGTCAAATCATTGACCATCATATGAGGGCGTTTTTCAAAAACAGAGAATTCTTTGAAGAGCTCAAGCAATTGCTCAAAATCATCTTCGCCAAATTCTCTGATATTAATGTCTTGCATAAATTAGTGTCCGCCTTTTGCTGCCCCTTTGGCTACTTCGGCGTCAAAGTCGATGCCTTGCTTTCTCAATGTTTTCTGAGCTACCAAGCCAAATACAAACAGGAATATGAAACAGGCTGCTGCCAAAGTGTAAGAAAACTGAATACCTATCATATCTGCTAATTTCCCTTGAATTACTGGCAAAATGGCTCCTCCTAAAATCATCATGATAAGTAATGCTGAGCCTTGATTGGTATACTTACCTAGACCTGCTGTACCCAATGAGAAAATACTAGGCCACAGGATAGAACAGAAAAGTCCACCAGAAATAAGACAGAAAAGGGCAATATCTCCTGAACTAAAAATACCGATACAGGTCATAATGGCTCCTAAAGCCGTAAATATCAATAAAATCAGAACTGGTTTTTCTCTTGCGGCTATGAAAGCTAAAATCATAATAACAACGCAAATGGCATAAGGATAAAGGTCTGATACATCACCACTGTAAAGCGAGTTAGCTCCTAAAACAATACCAAAAGCCGTAAAAGGAACCACCCAAGTCAAAATCTTCTTCCACATAGCAGAAGGATTAAAGGCTGGCATGGCGGCTGTCCAACGGCCAATCATCATACTACCCCAAAACAGCGATACGTATTTAGATATTTCTGAAGAATCTAAGCCCTGTGTCTCTTTTAAATATTCCCCCAAATTAGAACCAACAGTAACCTCTACACCTACATAAACAAAGATGGCGGCCATTCCTAAAAGAGCTTGTGGGAAATCAAAAACCGAATTCTCTTTTCCTGTTAAAGGGCCTGAACTTATACCTCTAAAAAGGGCATAAGCTACAAAGAGCATCATAATACCAAAACTTACCATAATGGCCATTTCTATGCTTACTGCAATAGACACTATGGCGAAAATACCTAAGAATACCAGCGGTACATAAGTAAGGGTGTTGTCTACCTTAACTTCTTCCTCGTTTCTAATTCTAGGTAGTTTTGACACCAAAAAGAAAATAGCCACAATCACGAAAAGAGCTCCTAATATCAAATAAGGAATTTTTACATCTTGGATGGAAGCATTTAATGCCGCATCTTTTGAAATAGAACCGAAAATGGCATAACTCACTAAAGCTGGCCCGATGGTTCCTCCAAAGTTATTGACCGCACCGCCCATGTTAATACGCTGAGCACCTGTTTCGGCTGGCCCTAAAGCTATCATGAAAGGCTGTGTGGCAGTTTGCTGAAGGCTAAAACCAAGACCTACTATAAATAGACCTCCTAAAAGCAATTCATAAGACTCTGTTACTGCAGCAGGGTAAAACAAAAGTGTACCCAAAGCCGATAAACCAAGACCAATAACGATTCCGTTTTTGTACCCTATTTTATTTAAAATATCTGTTTTCATGATTTTAGAAAACACCAAATAAAGCCAAGAACCGACAAAATACGCTGCATAAAAGGCAAAATCTACCAGCTGAGCTTCGGTTTGAGATAGATTAAATTTCTCTTTAAATAATGGAATAAGAATACCATTAGACGCTGCCACGAAACTCCAAAAGAACCATACGGTCATTAGAGTGTAAAGGGCAGGCATGTTATTCGTCTTTTTTTCGGACATGGTTGAAGTTTAAGGTTAGGGAGTTAAGATTATTTTATGAAAAGGTACTCGAAGACTCCATGGGTATTATTTATCTAAACATTCAAAAATAAGGTTTACTTTGATAATGCTATCTAATTCAGGTAAAATTTAGTGTAAGAAAACCTCTCTTCCGTCTTTTCAGAAAGAGAGGCTTCTTGTTTATAGATAGGTAGAAAATACTAAAGAGATTTATTCTTGATAATAATGCTTTTTAAAACTTCCACAGAAGCCGCTGAACGCAGGCCATCTTCTGGCGTATTCATACAATAATCCATTAATTTATCGACCGTGGTGGTAGCCACATGCATTCTTGTATCAGAAGAAGCGTAGTAAATGAAGATTTTACCATCTTCGTCTGCAATCCAACCATTGGTGAAAACAACGTTAGACACATCTCCTACTCTTTCTCCCCCTTCAGGAGCAATAAAATACCCTCCAGGAAGATGCGTGACTTTGCTTAGGTCCTTCAAGTCTGTCATAAACATATAGAGCACATATCGTAAGCCGGCAGCCGTGTTTCTTACCCCATGGGCCAGATGCAGCCAGCCTTTCTCTGTTTTAATAGGTACCGGCCCTTGTCCGTTTTTCACCTCATAAACCGTATGATAAGATTTTCCATGTAAAATGACTTCATTTTTAATGACAGCATTTTCTATGTCTTCGCAGACTCCAAAACCAATTCCTCCGCCAGTACCGGCATCTATGAAGCTATCTTGCGGACGTGTGTAAAAAGCGTATTTTCCACCTACAAATTCGGGGTGCAAAACCGCATTTCTTTGTTGGTCGCTGCTCGTTTTTAAATCTGCCAGCCTTTCCCACGTTATTAGATCTTTGGTTCTTGCTATCCCTGCACTGGCGTGTGCGGAAGATTCATCACCTGGTGTGGCATTAGGGTCTTTCCTTTCGGCACAAAAAACACCGTAAATCCATCCATCTTCGTGCTTTGTAAGACGTATGTCATAAACATTACCGTCTGGGTTCTCTGTCTCGGGCATAGTTACAGGATAATCCCAAAATTGAAAATTATCTATTCCATTTTCACTTTCGGCAATTGCAAAAAACGATTTTCTATCATACCCCTCTACCCTTGCGGCTAAAACGTATTTACCTTTCCATTTTATGGCACCAGCATTAAAGACAGCATTTATTCCAAACCTTTTCATGAGAAAGGGGTTCGTAGCCGGATTTAGGTCATATTCCCAACTTAGTGGAACATGTTCCGCTGTCAAAACAGGATTCTTATATCTATCAAAAATCCCATTTCCTAATTTCTCCTTCTCATTGATTTTTGAAATCAATTCGTCTTTTTGCCGTTTTAAAGCTTCTAATCTACTGTTAAATTCCATTAAATATGTGAATACGTTTGCCTATAAAATTTGAGTTATCTTAACCCGTTCTCAAACAGAACATTTCTGGAATCGGTCGTCATTTTAAAGTCTTCTTTCCTACTTAAATCTAAAAAGAGCAGGTTAATGCTTTGCGGATCCAATACAAAAATAGAATCAAATGGCTTTCTAGAATAACACATTTTTATCAATTTATAAGTCATACAAAAAATAGGAGCGAGTAATAATGTTCATAAAACAAGGCTCTTGGCAAATAAACCCTGAAATTTACGATTTGGTAAAACGACACTTAAAGCACTACTTTTGTCATATACCCTAAGCCCTAAGAAATAATATGTCTCATGTTTACAGAGAAATAACACCCCTAACTCCTTATGACTGTTTTTACGTCATAACTAGAACCAAGACCAACTTCGATTTCCCCGTTCACTTCCATGAAGAATACGAACTGAATTTTATTTTGAATGCCAAAGGTGTCAAGAGAATTGTGGGAGATCACCAAGAGGTTATTGGTGATGTGGAGCTAGTGCTGGTAGGCTCTAACTTGCCTCATGGCTGGGTTAACAACGATTTTATCTTGGACGAAGAAAAAGGTAAAATAGAAGAAATCACGATTCAGTTTCATAGAGATCTGTTTGACGAAAACTTCCTTAAAAGAAATCAATCCTATTTTCTTCGCAAACTGTTTGAAAAATCTATTAGAGGGATAAGTTTTTCCAAAGAAATAGCTCAGAAACTGACACCCAGATTTCAGTCACTTACTCAGAAAACTGGGTTTGACAGTGTTTTAGAACTTCTAAGCATTTTGCATGAGCTCTCTAAAACCGACCAGATGACGCTGCTCTCTGAGGATTCTTTTGTAGGGAATAAGACGACATATAACAGTAGGAGAATAGAAGCGGTTTTTGCTCATATGAGAATCCACTTCGCCAAAGAAGTTACCCTATCTGATGTGGCCAAAATTGCAGGAATGACAGACGTATCCTTTAGTAGATTCATTAAGAAGAGAACGGGAAAAACCTTTATAGATAGCCTTAACGAAATTAGGTTAGGCCATGCCTCCAGAAAACTTATTGATACTACGGAAACCATTTCAGAAATAGCCTATAAATGTGGTTTCAATAACCTTTCTTATTTCAACAGACTTTTTAAATCTAAGAAAAACTGTACACCAAAGCAGTTTAGAGAGGACTTTGCCGGTACTAGAACATTTATTTAGATAGCTTTTGGTGTTTTTTATTTCAATGCAGCAAGTTCCATTCTTCGGCGTTTTTTTATTCAGATTTCAGTTCTTTCCAAGAAACCTTTAAGCACTTCTTTTGCTGTAATTTCTTACGGCTAAAAAGTTAAAGAAAATGGCAAAACCGACCATAGCGAAAAAGTCTGGTAATAGCTCTGAAAAAGTACTTCCTTTAATAAAAACTGCTCTAATAACCCTAATAAAATAGGCCGGAGGATTTATTTTGGTAAGCCATTGTGCCCATTCAGGCATACTCTCAATAGGCGTATAAAGACCACCCAGTAGGATAAAAATCATCATGAGAAAGAAAGCAAAAAGCGTAGCCTGCTGCTGGGAATCTACAAATGTGCTCACCAACAAACCGATACCCAAAACCCCTAATAGATATACAGCGGCATAGATATATATGGTTAAATAGGAGCCAACAGGTATTATCCCAAAAATGAGCCACGCTCCTATCATTCCCAAAGTAATAGAAACCATACCGAGTACCCAAAAAGGTATCAGTTTACCTAAAATGAACTCATGCTTTTTAAGTGGCGTAACGTTTAACTGCTCTATAGTGCCTACTTCCTTTTCTGCTACAATATTCAAAGCCGCCAAAAAGCTCCCTACCATAGTGACCAAAATGGCTAAAACACCAGGTACCATAAATAGATAATAATTGATATGTGGATTGTACCAGTTTGAAGAAGTTATTTCTATTTGAGGCATTGGAAACATTCGAGGAAACTGCACCCACTCCGCTCTAATTTCTTGATTGAAGTTTCCTATAATTTGGGTTGCATAGGCCGTGCCTAAACCCGCTCTTACTCCATTTACGGCATCTGCAGCCAAATGCAGTGTATTCTTATCTTCCTTTATTAAATCTCTTTCAAAATTGGCAGGAATGGTCAAAATAATATCTGTATCTCCTTTCCCTACGGTTTCTAATGACTTCTTATACGAATTATGGTATTCTGCCAATTGGAAATACCCTGAGGTCGTCAGTTTTTCTGTTAACCTTCTGGAATAGGTAGAATGGTCGTGATCAACTACAGAAATATTAATCTGTTTTATTTCATAATCTGCCGCAAGTGGTATCAAAACAAGCTGAACTATGGGCATAAGCAAGATTAAACGCAGAATAGCCGGGTCACGAAAAATCTGTTTAAACTCCTTCTCTAACAGAAAAAATAGGTTGTTCATTTATTTCAATTTAAATGGCTTAATTCGATTAGGGGTTGTCCCCCCCTTTCTACCGATGTACCGCTCCTATGGAGCTAATGCTTATTTATTTTACGCTAACCTTACTTTAAACTTCTTAATGGCCACGGTTAGAAAAACCAGCGTCATTAAAAAGAGTATCGCCGTTTGTTTCCACACAAAAGCAAAGCCCAAACCCTTTACCATAATACTGCTAATGATATCATAATACCATTTGGTAGGCACCACATTACTAACTATTTGAAGAGGCAATGGCATGTTTTCAATTGGAAACATAAAGCCACTAAAAACCAAAGCTGGCATTAGAAAACCTACCAAAGAAATAAACATAGCCACTTGTTGAGAATCCACTATGGCCGAGATTAACAAGCCCAAAGACAAAGCTGTAAATATGAACAATAAACTCTCTGCCAAAAGCAATGGAACCGAACCTACTATAGGCATGTCTAAAACAAAAACCGCCATAAGCAAAATCAAAATCACGTCTAAAAAACATAAAACCAAATAAGGAACGGCCTTGCTTAAAACAACCAATATAGGTTTCATAGGAGAGACCAAAAGAATTTCCATAGTGCCCATTTCTTTCTCTTTCACAATAGAAACGGAAGTCATCATGGCACCCAAAAGCATTAGAATTAAGGTCATCACGCCTGGCACAAAACTATAGGCACCCTTTAACTGCGGGTTATAAAGCATTCTAGTTTCTGTCTTTATCTGATACGGCAGCTTAGTTTCTCCAAATAACTCGTTCTGATAATCCATGAAAATAGCCGAAGCATAGTTTATCATAATATTTGAAGTATTGGGATCTGAGGCATCCCCCACAAACCTTACTTGGGCATGATTAGCATGCAATAAATCCGTCTGGAAATTCTGCGGGAAAATAACCGCCATTCTTACTTCTCCTCTCCTAAAAGCAGGCCCTATTTCCGTTTCACTTTTTAATATTTTATTGACCGAGAAATATTTACTTTGGTCTAATTTGTCTATTAATAATCTGGTGGTTTCATCATTAGAAAAATCTAAGATAGCCACTTTAGAATTTTTCACTTCAGAGGTCAGAGCAAAACCAAAGAGCAGCATCATCGCGATAGGTAAACCTATCAGAATAATCATACTTCTTTTGTCACGCAGCACGTGCCTAAATTCTTTTCTTACAAAAGCTAGAAAGACTTTCATGTTATATTTAAAATAAATTTTAGTCTGCTACTCTCCTCTTTTTGCTCCTCTCGCCAGCTGAAGAAAAACATTGTTCATATCCTTCACGCCAAAAGACTTTTTCATTTCGAACGGCGTGTCTAAGGCCGCTATGGCACCATCCACCATAATGCTCACCCTGTCGCAATACTCGGCTTCATCCATATAATGAGTGGTCACAAAAACCGTAATCCCTCTGTCTGCTGCTTCATAAATCATATCCCAAAACTGTCTTCTGGTAATAGGGTCTACGCCGCCAGTAGGTTCATCTAAAAACACAATTTTGGGTTCATGAAGAATTGCGGTAGAAAAGGAGATTTTTTGTTTCCAGCCTAAAGGCAAAGAACCTACCAATTTGTCTGCCTCTGAGCCAAGCCCCAATCTATCAATAAGCACATTGGCCTTTTCTTTCAGTTCCTTTCTAGGAATACCATAGATTCCACCAAAGAATGTGATGTTTTCTCTCACTGTCAAATTCTCGTATAATGAGAATTTTTGACTCATGTAACCAATGTTCTTTTTGATTTCCTCGTTCTCCTTGTAGACATCAAAACCTGCCACTTTTCCTATGCCTGATGTAGGCTCTAAAAGTCCGCATAAAATTCTCATAGCTGTAGTTTTTCCTGCACCATTGGCACCTAAAAAACCGAATATCTCTCCTGCTGTTACATCAAAACTAATGGCATCCACAGCTGTAAAATCTCCAAATCTTCTGGTTAAATTTTCGGTATGTATGACTATTTCAGACATGGGCTTCTTGCTCTAGCATTAGTTTGATAAACACATCTTCTATTCCAGGCTCAATGATCTTTACAACCACATCCTCATGCCCTTTTTCCTTTAAAAAACGCTTTAGTCCTTCTTCAGAGGAATCCGATGCATTTAGCGTCACATGATTTTCTTCCCCAAAGGCAAAGCAACTGGCGGTACCCTTATAAGCTTTAATATCCAGCATTAATTTATACCTATTGGCACCCTTAATAGCATACATCTTTTGATAATGCTTCGTAATGACATTCTCCAGCGTGTCTAATTCTAGTATTTCTCCCTTCTGCATTAAAGCTATCCTATCACATCTGCTGGCTTCGTCCATGTATGGTGTAGAAACCACAATGGTGATTCCTTTCTCCTTTAGCTTATCCAGCATATCCCAGAATTCTTTTCTGGAAACCGGATCCACTCCTGTGGTGGGTTCATCCAAAAACAAAACCTTGGGTTCGTGAATAAGAGCACAGCATAAGGCTAGTTTCTGTTTCATTCCCCCCGATAACTTTCCAGCAAGTCTATGCTTAAAGGGCTCTATTTGTATATAAATATCTTTTATCAGCTCGTAATTCTCCGCTACCGTAGTATCAAAAACAGTGGCAAAGAAATTCAGATTTTCCTCAATACTTAAATCTTGGTAAAGCGAAAATTTACCTGGCATATAACCAACAATCTTCCTGATATCCCAGAGCTTTTCTACCACGTCGAGACCCATAACTTTAGCCGTTCCAGAATCAGGAATATACAGTGTGGTCAGGATTCTAAACAGCGTAGTTTTCCCTGCTCCATCTGGACCGATGATTCCGAAAAGTTCGCCTTCTTTTACTTCTAGGTTTATACCCTTCAGTGCCGTTACGCTACCTTTCTCATACGTTTTGGTGATATTTTGAACACTAACAGCCGACATTATAATTTAACTTCACCATACATCCCAATCTTCAAGAAACCGTCGTTTTTCACCACAATTTTAGTGGCATAAACCAAGTTAGCCCTTTCGTCTTTCGTTTGAATGGTTTTTGGTGTGAACTCTGCCTTAGCGGCTATCCATTCAATAGTTCCCTTAAGTTCTTTAAAATCTTCCTCTCCGTTATCTACCATAACGCTAACTTCCTGTCCCACTTTAACTTTTGCCAATTGCGTATTTGTAAGATATGCTCTCAGTTTTAGTTCCGTCAAATCTGCCAGTTTGTAAAGTGCCTTTCCAGCACCTGTCACTTCGTTTTGTTCAGCATATTTCACCAATACCGTTCCAGCCATTGGATTAAGAATTTGACATTTACCTATCAAATTATCCATTTGAGCTATTCTTTCTTTCATAGGATTTTGCTCACTCATCACCGCTCTGTTTCCTATGGCTATCTGTTCTTCGGCAGACTTTATTTGTTGTTGCGTAACCTTCAATTGACTTTCGGCAGTTAATATCTGCTTGTGAAGCACATCTACATTTCCATTTAAATCGTCGAGTTGTTTCGTAGGAACCGCTTCTGCGGCTACCAGTTTCTGAACTCTGGCTTGCTCCTTAGCTAAAACAGACAATTGTTCTTTTTGCGTGTCCACCTGTCGTCTTTGAGAATTCAACTGCTCCTTTAAGACTTGAACCTGTGGTCCCGCAGAATTTCTTTTGGCACCTATGGCATCATAGCTAGCTTCTAACTGAGACTTCTGTAGGTTGAGGTTTTCGCAATCTACCAAGCCCACCAATTGGCCAGCCGTAAGCACAGAACCTTCTTCAATTCCCAGATCAAGGATCTTCCCCGAACTCTCCGATGAGACTATAATTTCGGACGCTTCAAAAACGCCTGTGGCATCAAATTCATGATCGCTACCTCCACAGCCGCCCATAAAAGCAGCCAGTATCACCAATGATAAAATATATCGTGTTGTCATTTTATATTACTTTTTATTGACCCAAAATGAGTTTAATGTTTCTTTCGGTTTGCATAAGCTGAACTTCGTGCAGAATTAAGGTCTGTTTAGCTAAGTCTTCTCTATTCAGTTCTTCTAGATAGTCTGTGGCCGTGATGACACCATTTTCCAGTTGAGCATTGGCCACTTTGGTAATTTGTTCTCTTATGTTGATCAATTTCTGATCGCTTTGTACCAATTTTCCTAGTCTTTCCATATCCTTTCTTTGAGCAGCCATTTGAATGTTTGAAGCTAAAGTGAAGCTTTCTTTTTGCTTATCTAGCCTCATTCTATTTATCTGAAGCTGTTGTATTTCATTAGATTGCCCACCATTATACAAATGACTCAGTGGCACCTTTAACTGAACACCTCCTATAAAATAAGAAGAGAAATCTTTGGCCAGAAAGTTCAAGCCAGGCCTGCCGTATCCTCCCGTACCAAACAGCATGACTTTCGGCATATTTTTAGACTTCACAAGTCCCTCCAATGCTTTAGTTGACTGTTGCTGGGCAGTGAGTAAATTAAGTTCTGGTCTTGTGTTTTGAGAGAAATTTGGCACTAGAGATACGGGAGACTCAAAAGTAGCTTCCACTGGAATTTGCTCACCTGTTAATAGATAAATTGCTTCTATGGCAGATTCCCTTTTGGTTTGTATATCCACGTATTGCTGTTGCAATTCCAGCTTTTTGGCCTCTAGAGCTAGTAAATTACTATGAATCGCAATTCCGTTTTCAACGGCAGATTTGACCTTCGCTATATTGGCATCAATCTCATTCAAAATCAACGTCACATTCACCTTTTGCCTATCGGCAAAAATAACTCCGAAGAAAAGCTGAGTAAGCTGCTCTTCTGTCTTAAAGAGGTCTACATCCACTTTGGCTTTCTCAACTTTTTGACTGGCCAAAGCCATTGTTTTTTGAATTGAGGTAACACCTCCATCCCAAAGGTTTTGCTGCACATCCAAAGTTACTTTATATTGATCTTGAGGTGGCGGCTGAAAATTAACACCTGGTAAAGAAATATTCAAAGAGGTTACTTCCGATTGCCAAGTGGCCTGCCCACCTAAAGACGACTGCGGTAAATAAGCCCCTTTCAGATTCTTTATTTGCAAATCCGTTATTTGATCAATAAAACCCAATTGACTTTGCTGTGGACTATGCTCTTTAGCTTTTATTACTAAAGCATCCAATGAAATGACATCTTGGGCTCTTAAATGCCCTGCTAACAAAATGCCGATAATGAAAAACAATCCCTTCTTCATAATTACAATACACTTAAAATTTTACGGGTATAGTTTTGGACCTCGTTTATTCTCATCACCATCAGCTCTAAAAACGCCTCATGAGACAACTGGAAACTGTGCTGTAAAATAGGCCTTCCTAGATAAGGAAAAATACACATTCCAATGAGAGATAGGATAAACTGCATTGGGTTCAATTCCGACACCAAACCTTTCTCAAGGTCTTTATAATAGCTTTTCATGAAACTTTCTGCAATGGCCTTCTTAAAGGGCAACTTTTCAATAAATCCATCACTTTCCTTTCTATTAATAGTACTGATAATAAAAAAAGGTATGACCGGGTGCTCATTCATAAAGAGGATATATTTTTCTACAAAAGCATCCACTTTATCTACCAGCAGAGCTTCTGTTTCAAATATTGCGGTGACCTCAGGAAAAAACAAAAGAGCCTTCTCATTAAAAACTTTTTCAAAAAGCATCTCCTTAGATCTGAAATAGTAATGCAACATAGCCTTATTTATGCCAGCTACATCTGCTATTTCCTGCATACGTGAACCGTCCATTCCATTTTTAAGGAATATCTCCTCTGCCGCTTTGAGAATTTTAATCTCTGTAGTTTCTTCTTTCGCCAACCTTTTAGTCTATCTAGTTAGTTTAACCATATGGTTAAGTACTTCACAAACGTATTGGGAAAAATATTAGAATCCAAAAAAACATTCTTTAAGTTTTTATGAAAGAAATCATAAAAAGCGATAAGTCAGCATAACAGAAGCACCTTAATCTCCTAATATATAGGCCTTAATCTTATTTCCGCTTTGACCCACCAGAAGGTTTCCATTGACATCGGCCAAGGCACGCACTTCTCCTTTTAGCTTAAGACCTGCTTTATAAGATGGAACAAAAGAGAAATTCCCTTTACCATCATTTAAGAAAACCTGCCCATGATTCGCTGAAATATTTCCAATTCTAACACGTGTATGGGTGTTATTACCCGCAGCTATTAAATCCATTTTTCCATCGCCATTTACATCTTTAGTCAGCATGGCATAAATGGGTGCGGCCTGAATTTGGACGGGCAATTCTGCCTTAATAAACTTACCATTCTCATTTTTGAAATAGGAGGTCGACAGGTTCGTGGTTTTATAAACTACTGGTATAACGTCCGGAAAGTTCTCTAAAAATTTAGCGGTGGTTACTCCTGCATAAATATCATAGGTGTTATAAACTTTCCGGAGTGGTGCTATATGATCTAAGAGCTCATCTCTACTATATGCGGGATAACTTTCTCCCTGTATAAAACAAGAAATAACGGGGTCTATCCTTCCATTTCCATCATAGTCTGCCAGATGTAACTGAAGGGGTTCCTTCTCTGAAGCACAGAATTGAGAATTAAGTCCAAGGTTTCCTGCTATTAAATCCATATCGCCATCACCATCAAAATCTTCAAAGAGAAGACTCTGCCACATACCCGTTCCACTTGGAATGACATTATTCCTCACTTCAAAATCACCACCCAAATTCTTTAAAACTTTAATCTCTGTCCATTCCCCTGCCAAAACCAAATCCATTTTCCCATCACCATCATAATCTACTGCTTTAGCATCTTTAATTAAACCCAAGTTGTCAAAAGCCTTAGACGCTAATCTGGTAAATACGCCTTTGTTATTCACATAAAATCTTGAAGGATTGGCTACAGGATAATCTCCAGGAAGCACAAAACCAGCAACAAAAAGATCTTGATCGCCGTCGTTGTCGAAGTCTAAAACCTCAACCGCCGAGTCAGAGAAAATGTCTGCGGGGAAAGCTTCATCTGTTTTAGAAAAATTTCCTTTTCCGTCATTTAAATAAAGTCTGTTTTGAAGCATCAGGTCGTTCGGCAAATACTCATATCCTCCACCCACAACATAAAGGTCTAGATCGCCATCATTATCGGCATCAAAAAACGCAGCATCCACATCTGTGCAAAGCTCCCACTGTTTCATCAGAGCCTCATTGGTAGCCACATATTTGCCATTCCCCAAACCTTTCATTAACTGCCCAGGAAAATTCTTTCCGCCGCCTAGATAAAAATCCTCAATACCATCTGCATTAATATCTCCTTTAATCAAACAAGGCCCTTGATAAGAATACATCCAGGGCAATAAAATTTGGCGATTAAAATCGTTTAGAGGCTTTTGACTATGCTCTACCCATTGAAAATCAAGTTCTTTAAAATAAGGTACTTCATTTTCAGGAGAGGGAATTTCTGTAGGGTTATATGCTACGTCCATATATTTATCGATAGCGGGATTTAACAATGTCTGCCCTCTTCCATCTGGATAAATTATTTCAATCTTTTTTACGGCAGTCAGGCTCCCTAGACCGAAAAGCTGAGCTCCGTAATAGCTACTTTGAAAGCCATGATTAGGAGAAAACTCCCTATACTGAGAATTATTATCGGTATAAACCTTAATTTTTGTATTCAGAATCTCACTAGAATTACCTTTCAAATTTAAGGCAATAAAATGTCCGTTTTCTTTGGTTCTATTTTCAAAAACACTAGCCTCTTCATTTAAATTATTGGTGATAATCTCTAAATCACCGTCGTTATCTAAGTCGGCATATATGGCTCCGTTTGTGATTCTAGCATCTTCAAAACCCCAGCTTTTCTGAACGTTCTCAAAAGTCTGACCTCCTTTATTTCTGAAAACGTAATTGGCCGTTTTAGTAGATGGCATTTTATTTATAATATCCATTACATTATCACTTCCTTCACTTCTCTGTTCGGAATAAAACTTGACAAAATCGTTATTGGTATAGTCTCTGAGATAACCATTAGAAATAAACATATCTTTAAAACCGTCATTATCAAAGTCGGCCAATAAAGGCGACCAACTCCAGTCTGTATTAGAGATTCCTGCCAGTTGTCCCATCTCTGCAAAACTTCCATTGCCTTCGTTAATGTGAAGCATATTACGCATGACTTCTGGGTGAAAACCATTCTGAAGCATATTCAAGTAGCCTTCATAATTGTCAGGCCCAAAAAGTAGCTTTTGACGTCTATTATCCTCTGGAAGCATATCTGAAGTAAAAATGTCTGGCAGCATATCATTATTCACATCCGCCACATCATTTCCCATACTGAAATAACTGGTGTGGTCTACCATCTCGGCTATCTTATCCGAAAAAGTACCATCCTGATTATTGACATATAAATAATCTCCTTCTAAATAGTCGTTTGAAATATAAATATCTGGCCATCCGTCTTGATTCAAATCAGAAACTTGAATACCTAGACCAAAACCGATTGGATTTCCTTTAATCCCGGCTTCTTTACTTACATCCACAAACTTGTTATTATCGTTTCTAAACAGTTTGTCACCTGCAAATTCATCTCTCATAAAATGAACAGCTTCAACATCAAAACGCTTAAAATCTTTCACGTTATGATTCATGACATAAGCATCTAAGTCTCCGTCTTTATCATAATCAAAAAAGGCTGTTTGGGTAGTAAATCCATTACAATCTAATCCATATTCTGCTGCCTTGTCTTTAAATACAAAATTGCCTTCATTGATATAAAATTTATTTTTTCTCAAGGCTGGATTCTCTTCATTTCCTGACACAGAAACATAAATATCTAATAGCCCATCGTTATTAATGTCAACCACCGTGACACCTGTTTTCCATTCACCATGCCATTCTACGCCCGAGTTTGCCGTCTTATCCTCAAACTTCAGTTGACCTAAATTCTTATAGACCTTATCAGCTCCTTGATTGGCTGTAAAGTATAAATCTATTAAACCGTCGTTATCAAAATCGGCGGCAGCCACTCCTCCTCCATTATAGAAATACTCGTAAACCAGTACGTTTAAGTCGTCCGTTTCATGGATGCTATTGATAAAATCAATGCCCGTTTCGGAGGAACCCAATTTTTCAAAAAGCGTATCGCCATTTGACTGACAAGAAGAGAGAAAACCAATAAAAGCAAAATATAAATATTTCTTCATTTGAGAATTTTAAAACAGGAGCGATGAGGTACAGTCAACAAACCTATAAAATTAGTTTTTTGAAAGCTTTTTAACTAAATCGCGTGCAATATTTTAAAAACTAATCAGGTAACTTGTACTGTTTAATGCGGACACCCAAAATTATTTCCAAAATCAAGATGACAAAATTATTTCCGATTACTTTAATTGTCCTTATTGGACTTTCCTGTTCATCAAAAAAAACGGAATTAACCTGGACTACAAACCTACCCGTCATAGGCTCTCAGTCTTCTCCTAAAACCGCTGACCTTAATAATGATGGGGTGCTAGACATTATTATAGGAGCGGGAAAAAATGAATACCAATCGTCCGACCAAGGAGTTTTAGCCCTAGATGGAAAAACAGGCGAAATAATCTGGAGTCACGCAACCATAGATCAAATATATGGCTCCGCCACACTACTTGATGTCAATGAAGATGGTGTAAAAGATGTTTTTATTGGCGGAAGGTCAAATCAGTTTTATGGGATAGACGGAAAAACGGGTGAGAACATCTGGAAATGGGCGTTCAAATATGACGATCACCCTAAATTAAAACACGCCAAATATAACTTTCAAAACGCGATCATCATCCCTGACCAAAACAATGATAACACCGAAGACCTACTTGTGGTGACAGGCGGTAACCCTAAAGCCGCACCAAACACCATGGAAAATAGGTATGCCGGTATCTTGATGATTTTGAACAGTAAAGATGGCAGTGTTATAGCCGCCGACACCATGCCAGACGGACTAGAATCTTATATGTCTCCACTGTATTTCAAACAACCTGACGGAAGTGAAAATATAGTATTTGGTACGGGTGGTGAAACCATCAATGGAAGCTTATACCTATGCTCCTTAAGCGACCTAAAAAACAACGACATCAGCCAATCAGAAATTATTTATTCAGACAGGACCGGTCATGGTTATATAGCTCCTTCTGTGGCTGTAGACTTGAACAATGACGGTTTTTATGACGTAGTATCTATTTCTCATGGCAGTAAAATTTCGGCCATTAATGGCAAAACTAAGAGACTGCTTTGGAGCCAAGAAATTCCAGATACAGAATCTAGTAATGGATTTGCCATTGGCAATTTTAATGGCGACCAAACGCCAGACCTTTTTACTTTTGTAAGTAAAGGTATTTGGCCCCAAAGTACAGGCTCTGTACAAATTATGCTAGATGGAAAAACCGGAAAAGTGGCATATACCAACACGCTTGGTTGCACTGGTTTTTCATCTCCAGTCATCTATGACCTCAATGATGACGGAACAGACGAAGCCATCATTAGCATCAATGAATATAACTGTGAACTTGGTTTTACTTCCCCAGAAGACATTGAAGTTTCGACCAAACTGCTAGCCATCGATTTCAAGAATCAAAGAGTTCAAGACATTGAAGAGCTTGGGAAATTTAAAAATATTTTCAGTACGCCTTGGATTGGCGACTTAGACCATGACGGCTATCTTGATATTATTCATTGTCAATACTTTAGTCCTAGTGCCAACCTTCTGGCTTTTCTAGGAATGCAGGTTAAAAGAATCAGTACTTCAGTTGAAATAAACGCTCCAATCCTATGGGGAGCATATATGGGAACAGATGGAAATGGTGTTTTTAAGCAATAAGATAATATCCGACTAAACTTAATATTAAACAAAGGGGAGAAAATAATTTAAGGTCCATATCTGAAAAGTTGGTTCCTCTCACTTTATGAAAGAAACCCACATATTTAAAGTCGCCAATGGCTCTGAATAAGAAAATAGTGCATATAACCCACCCACCATATTTATCAATGGACGTAGGTAGCTTAACAGTTATCAAACCTTGTTTTATTAAAAAATAAAGTCCAAAAATAAGGAGTCCTGATGCCACTATTAAACTGTCTATGGCTTTAGGATGAAGTACTTTCTCTCCCTTGTGATTGGTTGGAATGGCTACATCGAAGCCAAACTTTCCACCGAAAACCCAGTTAAAATGGATTCCGGACAAGATGATTAAAATACCAGATTCAAGAATTGTTAAAATCAACTTCATATTTTAATTATTTATACACCCCATCATAATCACTACCCATATACGCACCCCATTTTATAGGTTTTAAAATAGGTATCGAGGTTTTCAAACAATTTATTCTAAGACCATCAAAAGTATATGTTTGGTAGGCATTGGTGCCATGGCAGTATATAATTTCCAAGAAACCATCATCATCCAAATCTCCTACCAAAGGTGTAGAAGAAACATTATGACCTGGAATACCATCTACCAAGGGAAGTGCCATAGGCTGACTAAACTCTATGGCGTACAATGTACTATAAAAAGATTTTCGGCCCAAAGAGTCCAGAACTTGATAATCTACGCTCAATATCACTTCATCCAGACCGTCTCCTGTTATGTCAAAAGCTATTGGACTAGACGTTTGGTAATAACCTAGAGAGTCTAAATATTCCACCTGACCATTAGCTCCATTCACCATGGCCTGCATGGTCCAAGATAACTCCGGCCAAACACCTTGAGCGTAAGACACAAAAAAATCGGGAATATCGTCCGAATTAAACATGCCAATCGCCATGGAGCCATAAGACTCTGTATTTGGCAATCGCATTTGCCATAATTGGTCGTATGTTTTACCATCAAATGCCAATAATCTCCCATCCACAGAACTACTAACAATGTCTCTTATATCATCTTTATTAATATCTACCCAAGCTGGTGGAGAAATAAATCCTTTCTCAAAGCCATCTGCCAATTTTTTTGATGAGCTAAGATCCCCATTAAGAACCATTTCCAAAGTGCCCACAAATAAACTCCCCGGCGTTGTTTCCCCCCCCGTTCCAAAAATAATCTTAGATTTTACGGGGTCTTCAGCGTTTATCTCTACCACTGCAGACATATAAATTTCATGATGGTCTGGCATAGTCGCATCTGCCAAAAGTACTCCGGTTTTTGACGATATAATACACAGTCTGCCCTCCGCTCTATTATGGTCATGTGGCTTCACCATAATGTCCCCACCATTTGCAATCAAAATATCTGAAATTCCGTCGGCATCTACATCATGTATAAATTGCGGGTTATAAAAGTTAAACCAACGTTTGTCCCCATTTTCCGAATACTTTAACGTGTCAAAAGACCAAATTACCTCTCCTGTTTCTCCATTAATTGCCTTTAACTCTGATGAACGTCCACCCAGAAAGACATCCATAACACCATCCTGATCCACATCGTTTAAACCTGCCGATACAAAAATCTGGTCTTTGGCAGGTACCTTCCAGAGTAGCTTCCCAGTGACTCCATCCAGAGCTAGCATGGCGGTATCGCAAGCTTGAAACTCTAACCTACCAGCACCTATAATTATGTCCTTCACCCCATCTCTATTTAAATCTGTCAGCCTGGGTGAAGAAAAAGTACCCACGGTTGGCAAAACCGTTGTCCAAGATTCTTGCGAAAAAACCTGAAAAGGAATTAGAAATAGAAAAAATATAGTTCTCATTTATTCATCCAGTCCAAACCGGGCCAATTCTCACTTTTAACGTAGGCCTGTTTTTCACCAGTAGTGCTTCTTCCTTCCAGCACATATTGCTCTAATAAAGACCTCAGCTCCTCTACTTTTTCAGGATAATTTTCTACCAGATTTTTCCTTTCTCTTTCGTCTTCTTTTAGATTATACAATTGAAATGGATGGGTAGCATTTTGAACTTGCAATTCATTTTCATCACTTTTCCAGCCACCGCTACCAGAAGTTAAAATCAATTTCCAATCTCCTTTTCTTATGGCAAAAGAACCATCCATAGCATGATGTACGGTAGCCTCTCTAATGTTTTCAATAGAAGTACCTCCCATTAAAAGCGACGACAAATCATAACTATCTTCAGCCATGTCATCTCCTAAAGAAATATTCAATAATCCAGCACAAGTAGCCATAAAGTCTGTCAAACAAATGGTTTCATCTGAAATAGAGCTAGCCTTGATTTTGTTTGCCCATTTAGCAATGAAAGGAATTCTATGGCCTCCTTCATATATTTCAGCTTTATAACCCCGGTATTGCATGCTTGAAAAATGACCTTTGGTCTCCATTTCCTTTGTGCCCGCATACGGTGCACAACCATTATCAGAAGTGAAAATTATTAATGTGTTTTCATCTAAGCCGTTCGCTTTTAGGGCAGCAGTAACATTGCCAACTACTTCATCTACCATCATCACAAAATCGCCGTATTCGTTCAGACCACTTTTACCTTTATGCTTAGCATCTGGTAAAATAGGCGTATGCGGAGCGGCTAAGGATAAGTATAAAAAGAAAGGTTCGTCTTTGTTTTCATTGATATACTTTACCGCTTGTGCAGAAAAGTTTGGGAGCACCTCTTCATGAGAAAAATCAGACCCTGTAGCCCCTAAACGCCACCAGCCATATTCACTTTTATTCTCTGTTTCTTTATCTGGCTGTGCAGTTACCTTATTATTCTCCAAATAAACGTAAGGAGGAATATCGAGTGATGCAGGAATGATGTAAGAATAATCAAAACCGTACTGGTTAGGACCATTCCCTACTTTTTGAGCGAAATCCACTGGCCATTTACTGGTGCTATCTATAGCCCAGTCTAAACCCAAGTGCCATTTACCAATACATGCCGTTTTATAACCATTTTCTTTTAGCATCTGTGCCACTGTAACCCTGTCTGTCTCTATGATGGAAGAATCGTAACTCCATGTCACCCCTTTTTTCATAACGCCTCGCCAACTATAACGGCCTGTTAATACACCGTAACGCGTGGGTGTACAAACGGCTGAACCCGAATGGGCATCGGTAAAACGCATTCCTTCCTTACTTAAATTAGCAATATTGGCTGTTTGGAACTTAGCTTCGGAATTGTAAGCAGAAACATCGCCTATTCCCAAATCGTCCGTAAGAATATATATGATGTTAGGCTTTCTCTCTTCCTTACAAGAAACCGACATCCCCCCTATTAAAAATAAGGCGACCCAAAGATACTTTTTACACATTTTTTACCATTTTTAGTCTTCAAACTACACTTCAGCTAAACTAAGCTTTCCTTTACGTATCAGTCAAAATTAACTAAAAAACCTCCAATTTTTTAAACTAAATTTGACATACTGTAATTATCAAAAACCTAACCTTTAATGCGAGTTTTTCTCTTTTATATAGTTATTGCTGGTCAATTCCTTTCTTGTCAGAAATCAAGCGATAAACAAAAACTTTTTGAATTAAAAACGGCGGAAGAAACGGGTATTGACTTTATAAATGAGGTTAAAGAAACCAAGGAGTTTAATATTTTAACCTTTCGCAACTTCTATAATGGCGGCGGCGTGGCAGTGGGAGATATCAACAACGACGGCCTACCAGATCTTTACTTTACCGCCAACCAAAAGAAAAATAAACTTTATCTCAACAAAGGAAACTTCACTTTTGAAGACATTACAGAAACATCTGGAACTGGAGGCACTAAAGCCTGGAGCACTGGAGTGAGTATGACAGATGTCAATGCCGACGGATGGCTAGATATATATGTCTGTAACTCTGGAGATTTAGAGGGCGAACAAAAAGAAAATGAGCTATTCATTAATAATCAGGACGGCACATTTACAGAAATGGCGAAGGAATACAATCTCAATAACCGAGGATATGGCACACACGCCGCATTTTTCGATTATGATTTAGATGGTGATTTAGATTGTTATATTCTTAATAACAGCTTTAAAGAGCCAGACAGGATAGAACTATACCAGAGCATGAGAGATATTCCAGATCCTATTGGAGGCGATAGGCTCATGAGAAATGATGGCAATGTTTTTACCGATGTATCCAAAGAAGCTGGCATATATAGCAGTAAAATTGGTTTTGGCTTAGGTGTAGCCACCGGCGACTTAAACGGTGATTTCTTGCCTGATATATACATCAGCAACGATTTCTGGGAAAGAGATTATCTCTATCTCAATAACGGTGACGGCACGTTCACGGAAGACTTAAACAATAGAATCAATTATTGCTCTGTGTCAAGCATGGGTGCAGATATTGGTGATCTTAACGGCGATGGTTACCCAGAAATATTCACCACGGATATGCTTCCTGCCGACAATTACCGAATTAAAACAATGACCACTTTTGAACCCTTTCATCTAGAGGATTTGAAATACCGAGGTAACTACCATTACCAAATGATTCAAAATGGTCTTCAGCTAAACAATGGGAAAGCCGAATTTCAGGAAATAGCCTTACTAAGCGGCGTGTCTGCCACGGATTGGAGCTGGGGTGCTCTGTTTTTTGATTTTGATAATAATGGCATAAAAGACATTTTTGTAGCCAATGGGATTTATAAAGACATTATCTCAGGCGACTTTAGGGAATTTGTGGAAGAACCAGAAATCAGAAAAAGCTTGAACAATGGTGAAGCAGACAAAGATTTGACCAAGCTTACACAGCATATGCCATCCACACCTTTGATGAATTATGCTTTTGTGCAAAAATCCAATTTACAGTTTGAAAACGAAGCCGTCAATTTAGGGCTTGAGAAACCTTCTTTCAGCAATGGTTCCGTTTATGCCGATTTAGATAATGATGGCGATCTCGATTTGGTGGTAAACAATGTCAACATGCCGAGTTTTATATATGAAAATCACACTTCCGAGAATCATTATTTAAAAGTCAAATTTTCGGGTTCTTCGAAAAACCCATTTGGCATTGGAGCCAAAGTTGTGGTGGAAACTGAAAACCAAACACAGGTTTTAGAAAATTTCATCAATAGGGGTTTTGAAAGCAGTATAGAACCACAATTGCTCTTTGGTTTAGGTAAAACCACGTCGATTAAAAAAATAACCGTGATCTGGCCAGACAGAAAATTCCAGATTATGGAAAAGGTAAATGCCGACCAGTTATTGAATCTTAGCTATGAAAACGCCACCGGAATTTATAGCCATGAACAGTCAAAAATAGCACCTTGGTTTTCAGACATTACGGAGAAATTAATATCACCAGAGGCTGTTCATCACGAAAACAACTATAATGACTTCGATCACGAATATCTTTTACATCAAATGCTCTCCACAGAAGGTCCAAGATTAATCGCCGGTGATGCCAATGGTGACAAGCTTGAAGATTTTATATTATTAGGTGCAAAGGGAGACGATGACAAACTTTTTATCCAGCAAAAAAATGGTACTTTTAAATTTAAACCTTCAGTCAGTTTTGAAACAGATAAGGGCTTTGAAAGCACTTGTGGGTCTTTCTTAGATTATGACGCTGATGGCGACAATGATTTATTGATAGGTGCTGGAGGAAATGAATCTGGCGTAGACCAAATCAACTATATCGTAAGACTGTATATCAACGACGGTCAAGGGAACTTTACCGTTGACCCCAATCATATACCTCCTGTAGTAGGAAACTTTTCTACTTTAGAGGTAAGCGATTTTGACCAAGATGGCGATCCTGATTTCTTTTTAGGAGCAAGGGCGGTAGTTGGAAGTTACGGATTAAGCCCAAAAAGTTATTTATTCCGAAATGAGAATGGAGCTTGGGTAAGCCTTGCAGACCCAGAAATTACCCATTTAGGAATGGTTACCGACGCCGCATGGGAAGACATAGATTCAGATGGTGACAAAGACCTTATTGTGGTGGGCGACTGGATGCCCATCAAAATTTTCATGAATGAAAAAGGCAAATTATCTAAACCCATCCTAGTCCCAAATAGCACAGGCTGGTGGCAAAGAATAGAATCAAAAGATTTAGACAATGACGGAGACTTAGATTTCGTTCTCGGAAACTGGGGCCTTAACACCAAATTCCAAACATCGTCTCAACTTCCAATAGACCTACAAGTGGATGATTTGGACGGCAATGGGAAAACAGATTTTATCATTAACTGGAAAGCTCCTGGAAATAACGAACTATATCCGTTTGCCTCAAAGATGGAAATCACCACTCAGATTCCTTCCTTAAAGAAAAAGAACATCAAGTTCGCGGCATTTGCCAATATGAAATATGCGGATTTTGTCACAAATCCAGACCATAACAGCAAGCTCTCCTTAAAAGCGGAAAACCTAAAGACAGGCATCCTTTGGAATGAAAATGGTCAGTTTAAATTTCAAGCATTGCCTTTAGAAGCCCAAGTTTCACCCGTTTTTGGTATTTCCGTTGCCGACTTTAACCATGATGGCATAATGGACATTTGGCTCGGAGGTAATTTTTACGGTTTAAAACCGCAGCTCGGTCGTCACGATGCCAGCCGTGGCGTTTTACTCAAAGGTATGGGTAATAAGACTTTCCTTCCTATGACCAACCAAGAAGCAGGAATTGACATAAAAGGTCAAATCCGTGATGTATTAACTTTCGGTAATAAAATGATTGTAGCCAGAAACAATGCTGGAGTCAAAGCTTATTCGTTTTAAGTCTAATTCAAGTTAAATAAAACAGCAAAACTAAAGCCATTTAGTCTCTAGATATCGTCATTATCTTACCTTTCAACCTCTCTCAAATTTAACCCGGTTTGTGCATTGGAGAATCGTAATGAGTAGTTAAAGTGGAATAAAGCAGACATTTAAACGAAATTAGCATAGCGTTTACCCTGAGCTTTTTGTCGAAGGGTTCTAGTGATTGAGTTTAAATGGATTTACGAAATGATTTTAAGCAATTTAGCTACGGTCCCGATAGCTATCTGGAGAGTTTCTAATGCATAAAGCGGGTTTAACTCTGTTTCAACTTTACCTAAAAGGTTAGGTGTAAGAATACTCTGAAAATAAAACAAAAAGGGAGCCAAGTAATGGCCCCCTTTTCGAAATTTATCAAAATTTAAAACTTACTTAACATCCCACCAAACACGAGTAGTATACTCATTTGGTAGTGTAGCACCTGATTGGAAATTATCTGCGTTGGTAGATAATTCACTATTTGGAATTCTCAATTTACGAGGAATCGTTCCATTAGTAATGTTACCTAGATAGTTCACCGGAGTTAATTTAGGGAAACCAGTTCTTTTCCAGTCCGCCCATGCTTCCCACCAGTTGAAGAATTTACTTACCCACATTTGCTCACCTATAGACTCTAAACCATTATAAGGGTTAGCCACTACATAAGCATTTGCCGCAGCATCAGAAACTACAAATGAAGCATCATAATGATCATACTGCTGAATAGCAGCTTTTACTCCTTTAGCATAATGTCCTGCAGCATCAGTAGCACCAGCAATTCCTCTCGCAGCAGCTTCTGCAAGCAAAAACTCTACTTCAGAATAGTTCATGAAAACATAATCCTCATCATCTTGTAACAATAAAGGATTAATAACAGAAAACTCTTCCATTGGATTTGCTCCCGTCTTTCCTAAGAAATCTTGAAGCGTACCTGTATCTAATCCATTAGGTAGACCTTTTTGTGCCGCAGCTTCCTTATTTCTTGCTCCTGCCTTTCCAACTCCTCCACTTAAAATCATCAAACGTGGGTCATTTTTGGTCTTTAACCAGTTAACCAACCTTGCACTCAAAGGAGAGGGCTGACCACCATCACCATCTGCAAAAGCTCTAGAAATACCATTTTGATTAGTCCATTCACTTGGTCCTAAAGCGGTATGTATTCTAGCTCTGTCAGAATTAGACGTCATAAGACCACCAGCTATCGCTTGTGTAGCGTATTTGGTAGTGGCAGCCGCGTCTACATTAGAAACACGCATCGCCATTCTTAATAATAGAGAGTTTCCAAATTTCTTCCATTTAGCAATGTCTCCATCATAAAACAAATCTGCTTTTGCGAAACCGGCATCTGGTGCACTTGCACTTAAAGCGGTAGTAGCCTCAGAAACCTCTTTCAAGAGATCCGCATAAATAGTTTCCTGCTTATCAAATTTAGGAAAGAAGATTCCGGCCGACTTGCCTTTTGAAGCCTCAGAATAAGGAATATTTCCATAATAATCAGTCAATCTCATGAAGTTATACGCCTTCAGAATTCTAGCCGCTTGATGCAGATTTGCTCTTTGACCTTCCTGAAAACCTCCAGGCCCCGTTTGAATTATAATCTCACCCAGATTTTGTAAAGGTCCATTATAAAGAAAATCCCAAGGTGCAGAATTTACCTCAGCGTTGTCGGTGTATTTATCACCTGGAGCTATACCACCGCCAACATTGGCAATTTGCTGTATGGCATGGGCAAACATTCCCATGTTGGTACGCCAGTCAATATATCTATTATCACCTCGGTCTCCGCCAGAAGCAGTACCCAACTGAGCTGATGTAAACAAGAAGTTCATGTCGATCTCGTTTATTGCTTGTGGGTTGATATTTAATTTCACCAAATCATCTTGATTACAACTTGTGTTAATCAAAAGAAGTGAAAAGAAGCATAATACTATTTTTTTCATCTTATTTTCAAAGTTTTAGATTAATACGTAATGTTCAAACTTACACCGTAAGTTCTAGTGGCAGGAAGAGCAAAATACTCTAGCCCTTGAGCACCACCTACACTTGAATAACTAGATTCTGGGTCTATATTAGGTATGTTCTTATAAAGAACAGCCAAATTTCTACCAACAAAAGAAAGACTAATGGCTTGAAATGGAGTCTTAGATATCACTTCTCTTGGTAATTTATATCCAAATACCAATTGACGAAGTTTCACAAAACTTGCATCATATATATATGCCAGAGCATTTCTACTTCCCAAATTATTCCAATAAGCACTTGCTTGCTGTGGCGTCAATGTTAAATTCAAAGGCTCTCCATTTTGAGTAACACCAGAAACCGTAAGAGGAGCTTGACCTTCTCTTCCTTGAAGAGAATTCTGAGAGAAACCCCACTGATCCAGAGATTGGTTGGTTCCAGAATGAATCTCACCCCCAATTTTAGTGTCAATTAAGAAACTTAAATTGAAGCCTTTATACGCAAAGTTATTATTAAGACCTCCAGTTAATTTAGCAACAGATTGGCCAATTTCATTATAAACATCATCTCTTACAGGAAGTCCTTCGGCTGTAAATACAGGTTGTCCATTTATCATTTTTTGCGTTATACCAGTAATTACACCATAAGGCTGTCCTACGATGTGCTTGATACGAGAAGTTTGCGTTCTAGACTCCTCAAAAGATAGCTCCGTAGAACCTTCAATTAAACTCACAACCTCATTTTTATTTGTTGCAAAATTCAATGAAATATCCCAAGAAAAATCAGTTTTTCTAATTGGCGAAGCTGTAAATAAGAATTCAAATCCTTTATTTGTCAACTCACCAACGTTCACAGTCGTAGAATTAAATCCAGAAGATGTTGCAATTGACGCATTAAGGATATCATTGGTTGTCTTTTGGTCATAATAACCTAGATCTAAACCAAAACGCCCATTAAGAAAACGTAAATCTAAACCAACTTCCATTTCAGTAGATAAAGCTGGATTAACAAATGGGTTAGCAATAGTTCCACTATTTGCAAACCTCGCCATGTTTCTTTCCAAGTGAGGATTACTACTCAATCCATAAGGTTGAGTGGTTTGATAAGCCCCTAAAGAACCTGTTAAACCTACCTGAGCCCAAGAAGCTCTCAATTTTCCAAAACTCATCCAAGAAGGCATTGCATCCACAAATGCATCACTAAACACAAAACTACCTCCTACAGAAGGATAAAGAATATCCTTACCATTTAAGATAGAGAACTTATCTTGTCTAGCTGTAGCTGTTAAGAACAAATAATTATCGTATCCAACTTCCGCAGAACCAAAAACAGAATTAATACCAGACTCTGAGAATCCGTAACCAAAGTTTCTGTTATTAGCGGAATTCAAAGAATGGAAGAAAGGTACTGAGAAACCGTTTCCACTAGCACTGATTTGCTCGTACTTACTATACTGCTTATTTCCACCAACAAAAGCGTTTACGGATATTTTTCCAAAAACATCATCATAACCAATCATGGCATCAATGTTATTTTCTTGGCGATTTTGGAAAGACTCACCAATACTACCACCTTGAGCGTATCCAGTTCCTTGAGGAGTTAAACCTTCGCCTTTTGTATAATAAAAGTCAGTGCTTAACCTACCTTGAACATACAAGAAATCTGTAATGTCATATCTTACCTGACCAGAGGCCGTTACACGATCTCTTACCGTAGTATTATTATATTGATAAGCCGACCAATACGCATTGGAACCCCAGAAATTAGAATAGTTTGACAGCATTTCATCGCCAGCCTCTCTTCCGCCGGCAGAATAAACATTGGCCGCTAAACCATCAGGTAGTGCACCCGGCTTATTCGGGTCTCCTTTAGTGTCTTCTATGTTAACATTACCAGGAAGTCTCCAAACAGCCTCATTAGAGTTACCAGGCGAATCTGATACTTTAGGTCTATTCTTTGCATTCTCTTTAGAGTAAAGAATCTTACCAGAAACAGTCAATTTTTTGCCAAATTTAGAATTGGTAGCAAATGAAATATTAGTTCTATCAAAACCAGCATTAGGTACAATACTAGTTGAACGTAAATCTGCTAAAGATAATCTAAAGTTTTGCTGACCGTTTCCGCCACTTAAAGCAACAGAATTTGTCAAAGCACCTCCAGTTTCATAAAATCTGTCAAAGTTATTTCCTGCATAGCTGTAAGGCCTAGTTTCTCCAAACACAGTAGGAATTTGGCTTCCATCAAATTTAGGACCCCAGCCTTGAAGTCCCCAATCACTCGCCTGCTGCATACTAGTAGGCTTAGTAGCCACGCCATTTACATAAGCACCTTGACCAAATTGATTTTGTAATTCTGACTGATCGTTGATAGCTTCCGCTACGTAATTCAAACCATATTCAACACCAAGGCCTTTTCTTTTGGTTCCTTTTTTAGTTGTTACGTTAATTACACCATTACCACCTCTAGAACCATAAAGGGCTGCAGCATTGGCTCCTTTCAATACCGTAATAGACTCAATGTCATCCGGGTTTAAGCTAGACAGACCATCTCCGCCATCTGAACCACCCCACATACCAGCATTACCATTTTGGCTATTATCCATAGGTACACCATCAATTACATAAAGCGGCTGGTTTTGACCTCCAAGCGTTTTATTTCCTCGAATAATAATTCTAGAAGAACCTCCAGGACCAGTAGATGGTGCAGAAACGTTCACACCAGCAATTCTACCAGAAAGTGAATTTCCTAAATTGTTTTCACGTGCTTTAGTGAAATTCTCTCCACTTACTTCTGTAACGGAATACTGAAGAGCTCTCTTATCACGTGCCACACCTAAGGCTGTTACCACTACCTCTCCTAAAGCATTGTTGTCAGGTGCTAATGTTACATTGATCACGTTTGAATTAGCCACGGTTATACTTTGCGACTCAAACCCGATATAACTGTAAGTAAGTAACTCACCCTTCTTGACAGAAATAGTATAATTTCCGCCATCATTGGTAACGGTACCATTCGTAGTACCTTTTACAGTTACGTTCACCCCATATAGAGGAGAACCATCATCCTCCACCACTTTCCCTGTAATACTTACGGTCTGAGCCATAGAGTAAAACGAGATCAAGGTGAGGCTAAAAACTTTCCATATAGATAGTTTTTTTCTCATAGAATTAAGATTTTAAATAGTTGAAAAATTTGATAAAGAAAAAGGAATTAGGGGTTACTGTAGTTTATTTCGTTAGGGTTATGAAGTAAACCTACATCAGCAAAGGTAAATAAAAACGCATTATAGTACCATTTAATCAGACAAATGATTTTAGCACTATTTTATCCGATTATATTACTAAGGCATGCAAAAAAGAAAAACGGAACTCATCACTAAGGTGACAAGATCCGTTTTCAATACACGAACCAACTGAAAAAGAGCTACTAAATAAATATAATAGTTAATTAACCTATACTAACTTTTAATCAAAAAAAGACTATAAATAAAACGTGAGGCTAAAATAACAGAAGATACATACCAATACCCGCGAAATATCCTATCAGAGCTAACCATGAAATTTTCTTTACATACCAGAAGAAATTTATTTTCTCCATGCCCATAGCAGCTACCCCAGCGGCAGAACCTATAATAAGTGCACTTCCACCTGTACCTGCACAGTATGCCAATAACTCCCAGAAAGAATCATCCATTGGGTATGTAGCCAAATCATACATTCCCATAGAAGCCGCTACCAAAGGAACGTTATCTACAATGGAAGAAAACAAACCAATAAGAACCACAGTTATCGTTTGGTTTCCTATTGTTTCTGTTAACCAACCCGCTAAACCTGATAAAACACCTTCCGTTTGCAAAGCAGACACCGCCAAAAGAATTCCCAAGAAAAAGAGTACACTCGGCATATCTACTTTTTCTAATGCCTTATAAACAGAGTAATTCTTTCTAAAGTGCTCATTCTTATCTTTCAAAATAAGCTCAGTAACTAACCAAATTACTCCTAAAGCCAACATCATACCCATAAATGGCGGAAGATGTGTCACCGTTTTAAAAAGTGGTACAGAAAGTAATCCACCGATACCCACACAGAAAATAATAAGCTTCTCGCCTTTAGAATGGTAAATTTCACCATCAGAAATAAAGGACTTCTTAGGTAAATCACCTTTTAGCGACGGCATAATAGCCAAAACTGGTACTAGCATACAAACTAAACTTGGCAGAATCAGTTTATAAATAATATTACCCGCACTAATCTGTCCACCTATCCATAGCATGGTGGTAGTTACATCACCCATCGGAGACCAAGCTCCTCCAGCGTTTGCCGCTACCACAATAAGACCCACAAAAATCATCCTGGTTTCAGCCTTGTCAATTATCTTCCTCATTAATGTCACCATCACTATAGTAGTAGTAAGGTTATCCAAAAGAGCAGACAAGAAAAACGTTAGGATACATATAATCCACATCAGCTTAGTCTGGCTTCTGGTATTAATTCTATCGGTGATAATATCAAAGCCATCATAGGTGTCAATAAGCTCCACAATGGTCATGGCTCCCATTAAAAAAAACAGGATACTGGCTATCTCACTTAAGTGATGTAAAAGTTCTTCATTTAAATGTACCGGGTCGTGAGACATGAAAGCCACCACTGTCCAGCAAAGTGCTCCCGTAAGCAACGCGGAAGCCGATTTATCTATAGAAATATTGTGTTCTAGCACAATTCCTACATAGCCTATAATAAAAACTAGAATTAAAAGAGTAGTCATAGAATATTTATTTGTTCAAATCAAAACGTGACAAAAATAGCCATCAAAACAGCCTATCCAAACAAAATTTTGAGTATTATCATCAACCTAAATATTCAAAATTGCCCTTTTCATTTAGTCAATCTGCCGCTTATCCTATTCCACCTATAGGAATAAACAATGTTTACTAACATTGTCACTGCAAACAGACGACACGGATGAATTATAGATTTTTTTTTATTCTTTTACTAGCAGCGTTCAGTTCCAAGGCTCAGACCAAACTCTCTGGAGCCAATGATTCCAAAACCTATTCACTTTATAACTGCATAGATTACGCTTTAGAACATAATATTACTTTAAGACAAAACCAGCTAGCCATAGAAAGCAGTATAGTTAGGCTAAATCAATCCAAAGCAAACATTCTTCCAAGCATAAATGGACAGTTTAACGCCAACACCAATTTTGGTAGGAACATTGACCCTTTTTCAAATGATGTAGTAACCAGCACCATCGGAACCAACTCTCTGGGAGCAACCGCTGGCATGATACTTTATAACGGGTATAGATTAAAAAATACTATTCTTAGGAGTGAGATGGACTTGGAGGCTGCCAAACTGGACGTGGAGACTCAAAAGAACAATATCTCTCTTCAAATAGCAGTATCCTATCTAAATGTACTGTCTTCAGAAGATATGATAGAAGTGGCTCGTCAAAACGTGATTGTCAGCCAGCTTCAATTAGACCGCACCTCCAAATTGGTACAAGCAGGGGCATTGCCAGAAACTAATATGTTTAACCTAAACGCCCAGTTAGCCAACGACGAACTGCAACTGGTCAATGCAGAAAATGCACGACAGTCTAACATCCTAACGCTTAAGCAAAATATGAACCTAACAGGAGACCAAGAGCTTCAGGTAGAAAGAGTAGACCTGCCAAGTCCTTCACTACAGCTATATCCTGAAACCCCCACAGAAGTTTATGAAGCCGCCATAAATTATCTCCCAGAGGTAAAATCATCCGTTATGGGAGAAAAAATGGCAGAGGTTAATATTCAGATAGCCAAGTCCGTTGGCTTACCAAGCTTAAGAGCTAATTTGGGATGGGGGTCTTCTTACTCCACAATTGCCAAAAACATCTTACCAGGTGAAACTACCTATAAACCAACGGCTGTTACGGCAGAATTTGAAGGGCAAACCATTCCTTTCATCGTCAATTTCCCTCAGCAGGGGTTTGTAAGAGAGAGCATCCCTTACTTCAACCAAATAAACAACAATCAAAATGTCTACATCGGTGTTTCTGCTCAGATTCCTATTTTTAATGGATTCAACAAGAAATACCAAACACAGTCCGCCGAAATTCAGAAGTTACAATCTAAACTCAATACTGAAATCACCAAAGTGACCATTAGGCAAAATATAGACCAAGCCTACATTAATATGCTCAACGCGTCAAAAAGTTACAGTGCCAATAGAGTTCAAGTAAACGCTCTTGAAAAAGCATTTGAAGCTGCAGAAGCTAGCTATAATGCCGGTGCATCAAATTTTGTAGATTACAATTTAGCCAAAACCAATTTAGACAGAGCCTTAGCCAATCAAATACAAGCTAAATACGATTACATTTTTAAGATTAAAATCTTAGATTTTTATCAAAACAAACCACTAGAATTCTGATATAAAAACGAAAAGTAATGAATAAGAAATCGAATAAAATATGGTGGATAGTAGGGATTATTGCCCTAATTTTTATAGCCTTACTATTCCTCGCGAAGCAAAAAGGATGGATAGGACAAGAAAAACCCACTGAAGTAGAATTTACTACAGTCACCACATCCGATTTGACAGAAACCGTTTCTGCTTCTGGAAAAATCCAACCAGAATTAGAAGTTTCCATCACTCCTGATGTTCCTGGCGAAATCATTGGCCTGTACATTGAAGAAGGAGACTCCGTCAGAAAAGGACAGTTACTGCTTAAAATACAACCGGAAAACTACATTTCTGTGGTTGAAAGATTTAGGGCTGGGGTGAATCAATCTAAAGCTTCTGCAGAACAGTCAAAATCTCAGATAGCACGAGCCGAGTCTCAACTTTTAAGAGCCGAATTGGACTTTAAAAGACAAAAGCAGTTGTTTGACGACAAAGTGGTCTCTCGCTCAGACTATGAAATCTCAGAGACCAACTTCCGAGTGGCAAAACAAGATTTAGAAGCCGCTAAAGCCAGTTATGAAGCCGCTAAGTATGGTATTAAAAGTGCTGAGGCCAACCTCAAAGATGCTTCTGAAAACCTTAGAAAAACCAATATTTATGCCCCAATGAACGGTATAGTTTCAAAATTAGTGGTGGAGCTTGGAGAAAGAGTGGTGGGTACATCTCAAATGGCAGGGACAGAAATGCTAAGAATTGCGAACTTGAACAACATGGAGGTTCGTGTCAATGTTAACGAAAACGACATTGTAAGAGTAAGTCAAGAAGATAAAGTGGTGATTGATGTAGATGCCTACAGTGCTGACGACAAACAATTTATGGGCGTAATAACGCACATAGCCAATACCGCGAATGGCTCTGGTGGCTCACTGGCCGCGAATGCCAATTCTACGGAAGCAGTAACCGAGTTTGAAGTAAGAATAAACATATTACCCTCTTCTTATAAAGAGTTGCTCTCAAGGAGTAGATATCCTTTTAAACCGGGTATGACCGCCACAGTAGATATCATCACGGAAACTAAAACAAATGTTATCTCTGTGCCCATTTCGGCCGTAACCACAAGAAGTGGTGATGAAAAAGACACGGAGGAAAAAGAAAATAAAGATAACGGTATGAACTTAGGAGCTAAAGAAGAAATCATAGCTTCAAAAGAAAAGCTTAAGGAGATTGTTTTCATCAACGACAATGGTGTTGCTAAAATAAGAGAAGTAAAAACAGGAATTACAGATACCCAAGCAGGTACCATAGAGGTAATAGAAGGCCTAAAGGCAGGAGACATTATCATTTCTGGCCCTTTTGTAGAAGTTTCTAAACGCCTGAAAGAAGGAGACCGCGTTACTGAAAAGAAAAAACAAGACAAGAAAGAAGATTAAAAGCGTCACTTATTGGCTAATTTGAAAAAGAGAAGACCGTCAGTCTTCTCTTTTTCGTTATCTAAGAAATATATTTGCTTTATGAAAGTTACAGTCATAGGAGGAGGAAGCTGGGCCACGGCATTGGTTAAAATATTAAGTGAGAATAGTAAAATCAAGATAAAGTGGTGGATGAGAAGCCACGAAGCTGTAGAGCATATCAAAAAACACCATCACAATCCTAAATATCTTAGCAGTATAGAGTTTCACCCTTCAAAGGTAAAGCCGTACATAAACCTAAAAGAAGCTCTCAAAAATACTGAGTGGGTTATTTTAGCCATTCCAGCGGCATTTCTTGCCGAGGCCATTTCTAGTGTAAAAAAGAGTGATTTCGAAGGGAAGTATATGGTATCTGCCGTAAAAGGAATGATTCCAAAAAGCAATGAACTCATCTCTGATTTCTTACTCAACAGCTATGACATCCCTCTTATTCGTCAGTGTGCTATAGCGGGACCTTGTCATGCAGAGGAAGTTGCTTCAGAAAAACAATCTTACCTAACCATAGCTGCACCAGATTTAGAAGTGGGTCAGAAGTTCGCTGAAATTCTAGCCTGCAGATATGTCAATACCTCAGCTATAACAGATTTATACGGGGTAGAACTTTCAGCAGTAATGAAAAACATTGTGGCTCTTGCCTGCGGAATCACACATGGGCTGGGGGCCGGGGATAATTTCCAAGCGGTTATGGTGTCAAATGCCATGCTGGAAATCAAACGCTTTGTCAGTTTACTTGCCCCATTAGAAAGAGAACTTATTTCCTCAGCATATCTAGGTGATCTTTTAGTAACAGCCTACTCTCAGTTTAGTAGAAACAGAACCTTTGGAGGTATGATTGGTAGAGGATACCGCGTAAAAACCGCTCAAATGGAAATGAATATGGTGGCTGAAGGGTATTATGCCGTCAAAAGTATTTACGAAATCAACAAAAAAATTAAGGCTTATATGCCCATCGTAGATTTTACCTACGCTGCCTTATACGAAAAAAACTCCCTAAAAAAGGAGTTTAATTCATTGAAAACCAAGCTTTCTTAATGCCTAGGCGTCTACTCTAAAAGACAGTTTGCATATACATCCGTAGGTAGTCACTTTACCATCCTGCACATGTGCTTTAATATCTTGCACATAAACTGAATCTATATTATGAATAGATTTTGATGCTGAAGTGACTGCATTTTGAATGGCATCTTCTATGCTTATTTCCGAAGATGCTATGAGTTCAATTACTTTAACGATTGCCATAATATTTTAAATTTTATAGTTTGTTTATTGACCTAAAAGGTAAGGATAATCTATGGATAATACCAGTTAAAGTAAACCTCGAATTGAAGCAGAAATCTCAGAAAGTTCTTGATCAGAAATCTTTATTTTGTGATTAAAATCAATGTCCGCCATGCTATTTAAAGGAATTAGATGAACATGTGCATGTGGCACTTCAAGGCCAATCACCGCCACTCCTATTCTTTTACAAGGTACGGCTCCTTTAAGAGCTGAAGTCAAACTCTTCGCAAAAGCCATTAAACCCAGATACAAATCATCGTCGAGGTCAAAAATGTAATCTACCTCCTTTTTAGGAATCACTAAAGTATGACCTTTAGCACATGGAAAAACATCTAAAAAAGCCAAGAAATCTTCCGTCTCTGCAATTTTATGACAAGGTATTTCACCACTAATAATTTTTGAAAATATAGACGCCATTGTTGATAACTTGATTACATGGTTATTTCTACTACTTCTACTTCCACCACACCTGCTGGAGCCTGAATCTCTGCTTTATCTCCCACAGCTTTACCTAAAAGCCCTTTTGCAAAAGGAGAATTAATAGAAATCTTCCCTTGCTTTAAATCTGCTTCTTCCTCTGCCACCAAAGTGTAAGTCATTTTGGCCCCATTCTTTAAGTTCTTTATGGTCACTTTGTTCAATAATGAAACCTTTGAATTGTCAATGGTAGACTCATCCAAAATTCTCGCTACAGACATCAGCGTTTCCAATTTTGATATCTCAGATTCCATATGACCCTGTGCATCTTTGGCTGCATCATATTCAGCATTCTCAGATAAATCTCCTTTATCTCTTGCTTCAGAAATTTGAGCGGCTATGTCTTGTCTTCCTTTTCCTTTTAAATAAGCGAGCTTATTCTTAAGGTTCTCATAACCCTCTTTGGTATAGTATTGATATTTTGACATATATATAAAATTTTACTAGTGTTATTAAAAAAAAATTGCCCGCCTTCACAGGTGGGTAAAAAAAAAGAACGGCGTAAATCTTACCGTTCCAAACAAACAAATTTTGTATTCTGGAAACTAGTTCAGAGTCGCTCTTTAAATATTATTATTTTTTGTTCTTTCCTCATTTTCAAAATTTTCATTTCAAAACTACAAATTATTCTCGGTAAATCAACAGGTAGACCACATTTCAAATTTCATTTTTTCTAGCTTTGTAGACTTATCCAAAAGAAAACAAGCATGAGAATCATATTTATGGGTACACCCGACTTTGCGGTAGAAAGCCTCAAGGTTTTAGTAGAATCTGATCTTCAGGTTGTTGCGGTGCTAACAGCACCCGACAAACCCGCAGGAAGAGGGAAAAAACTACAGCAATCGCCTGTAAAAACTTACGCACTTTCTCAGAACATTCCAGTCCTACAACCACCCAAGTTAAAAAACGCTGAATTTATAGAAGAATTAAAAAGCTACAAAGCAGACCTTCAAGTTGTGGTGGCTTTCAGAATGCTTCCTGAAGTGGTTTGGGCTATGCCGACATCAGGTACCATTAACCTACATGGCTCTTTACTTCCTCAGTACAGAGGGGCAGCACCTATAAATTGGGCCGTTATTAATGGTGAAACCCAAACTGGCGTCACCACCTTTTTTATTGAAAAAGAAATTGATACCGGAAAAATCATATTCCAAGAGACCATTGACATTTCAGCAAACGACAATGCAGGCAGCGTTCATGATAAACTTATGCAGTTAGGCGGCCAACTGGTGCTAAAAACCGTAAAGGCCATTGAAAACAATGACTACCCACAGATAGAACAAGAGGAGTTTGAGCAATTGAAGTCTGCCCCTAAAATATTTAAAGAAGACTGCCAAATAGACTGGTCTATGACTTCTAAAGAAGTATATGATTTTATACGTGGCCTTAGCCCCTATCCTGGAGCTTGGACAAATTTCCAGTCCAACGAAACCGATACCATTGGCTCTTTAAAAATATTTGATTCTATCATCATAGAGCGTAACGACAAAGAAACATCAGGCCAGATACATACCGACAATAAGTCTTTTATAGAAGTTTCAACCGCGGATGGCAGGATAGGGCTCCTCAATCTTCAAATTCCTGGCAAAAAAAGACTAAAAATTGATGAGCTTTTAAGAGGATACGACGCCTCAAACATTAAGCTATCGTAATGAGAGCAAGAAGTTTACACGGATAGTGAATACACAAGTAATTGCACAATGCCAATCAATTATTTAACTATCAGTAGATTAATCATATATTAAAATACTGTAATAGTCTTTCAGGATATTTATGGTTACTTTTGCGGACTTTTTCATAAACTTCTAGTTAACAAAATGTTCTCTCTAGAAAATTAAAAATTATGCAAGACATTAGAAATATCGCGATAATTGCCCACGTAGATCACGGCAAAACGACTTTGGTGGATAAGATCATCCACGCTTCTAAAATATTTCGTGAAAATCAGGAATTTGGTGATCTAATCCTTGACAACAATGATTTAGAAAGAGAACGTGGAATTACCATCGTTTCAAAAAACGTATCTGTAAGATATGGTAACACCAAAATAAATATTATTGACACACCTGGTCACGCCGATTTCGGAGGTGAAGTGGAGCGTGTGTTGAAATTAGCTGACGGAGTTATCCTTTTAGTAGATGCATTTGAAGGTCCAATGCCTCAGACGCGTTTCGTATTAGGTAAAGCGTTGGACTTAGGACTTAAGCCAATAGTAGTTGTTAATAAAGTTGACAAAGAAAACTGTAGACCAGACGAGGTTCACGAAATGGTTTTCGACTTAATGTTTAACCTTAATGCTACAGACGACCAACTAGATTTCCCTACACTTTACGGTTCTTCTAAACAAGGCTGGATGAGTGATGATTGGCAAAAACCAACGGATAACATTATCGCTCTTTTAGATGCGGTTATTGAGCATATTCCTGCGGCAAAAACACAAGAAGGTCCTGCTCAAATGCAAATCACTTCTTTAGATTATTCTTCTTTCGTAGGTAGAATTGCCATTGGATTGGTAGCTAGAGGCGTTCTTAAAGAAGGTCAGAATGTAATGCTTTGCACTGCTGATGGCTCACTGAAAAGAAATAAAATCAAAGAACTTCATGTTTTTGAAGGTCTTGGTAGAGTTAGAGTATCAGAAGTATCTTCTGGAGAAATCTGTGCTATCACAGGTATCGAAGGGTTTGAGATTGGAGATACTGTAGCAGATATAGATCAACCAGAAGCTCTTCCAAGAATTTCTATTGATGAGCCTACGATGAATATGCTCTTCACTATTAACAACTCTCCTTTCTTTGGACAAGATGGCAAATTTGTCACTTCTCGTCACTTGAGAGATAGATTGATGAAAGAAATGGAGAAGAACCTAGCCCTTAAAGTAGAGCAAGGTGAGTCTGAAGATAAATTTATCGTATTTGGTAGAGGTATTCTTCACCTTTCTGTATTGATAGAAACAATGCGTAGAGAAGGTTATGAGCTTCAAGTAGGTCAGCCACAAGTAATCTTCAAAACAGGAGAGAACGGTGAAAGATTAGAGCCTATTGAAACCTTAGTAGTAGATGTACCTGAAGAAAGTGCTGGTAAAGTAATTGAGCTTGCTACACAGAAAAAAGGTGAGTTACTTATTATGGAGCCTAAAGGCGATTTGCAACACCTTGAATTCAACATTCCATCTAGAGGTCTTATCGGCTTAAGAAGTAATGTACTTACAGCCACACAAGGTGAAGCTATCATGAATCATAGATTCAAGTCTTACGAGCCATATAAAGGAACTTTACCAGGAAGAATAAACGGTTCTCTTATTTCAATGGCCAACGGACCTGCCATTCCTTACTCTTTAGATAAACTTCAAGATAGAGGGGTATTCTTTATTGATCCAGGAGAAGAGATTTACATGGGTATGGTAGTCGGTGAGCACAATCGTCAGAATGACATCGTGGTTAACTTACAAACTACTAAAAAATTAAGTAACATGAGATCCTCTGGTGCAGATGATCAAGTTAAGATTGCTCCCAAAGTACAATTCTCATTAGAAGATTGTATGGAATATATCCAAAAAGACGAGTACTTAGAAATCACTCCAAAATCTCTAAGAATGCGTAAAATATACTTAGACGAAAACGAAAGAAAACGTAACAGTCGTCAGACTGAATTAGCGTAATCATAGGCTTAAAAAAAACCACCAAAGCTGACTTATACCAGTTGCTTTGGTGGTTTTGCATTTAAGCTCATCTCACTTTTTGGTTTCGCTCCTACAAAACCAATATTCCTATTAACTTTGTCAATCATTGAAATAGAAGAACCCTCCTTTTAATGTCGAAAACACTTGCTTTTACCATATGCTCTGTCAACTATTTGGCTCAAGCCAAAGTACTTTCAGAGTCGTTAAAAAGAACCAACCCGAATTTTGAATTTGTAATAGGCTTATGCGACAAAATAGAAGGTAGAGATATTGACCCATCAAAAATTGAGGGCTTAAATATTCTAGAAGTTCACAAAATTGGTATCGAAGGCTTTGACGAGATGTGTGAACGATACGACATCACAGAATTAAACACCGCGGTAAAGCCATTCTATTTCAACTATTTCTTAAAGAGTCGCCCAGATCTTATCAACTTCTACTACATAGACCCTGATATTGAAATCTTTGATACGTTCCAAGGCATAGAAAACAGATTAGAGGAATCTGACATTGTCTTAACACCCCATTTTTATACACCAGTCTATGACAATTGTTCTCGTACAGAGCAAGAAATGTTTGTCAACGGTATATACAATCTAGGGTTTTTGGCCGTAAAAAGGTCGAAATCAGTAGACGAGTTTATGAACTGGTGGATGATAAAACTTCGTACAGAGTGCTACATGGACATCCAAAAAGGGATGTTTGTGGATCAGCTGTACTGTAACATGGTGCCTCTTTATTTTGACAATGTTGTTATTGAAAAAAATCCGGGTTATAACATCGCTTACTGGAATCTACACGAAAGAACCATTACCGAAAAAAACGGAAAGTACTATGTAAATGGTGAGCCCTTAATCTTTTATCATTACAGTGGCATGAATTCTGCAGACCCTATCAATATATCAAGATGGCAAAACAGATTCGACCTAAATAGCAGACCAGACTTAGCTCCTCTTTTCAAATCGTACAGAGCACAGATAGAAAACTACGCTAATAAATATTTTAAAGCCTTTGATTGCGTTTACGCAAAAGGAGATATAAAAGTAGATGACCGAAGTTTCCTAAAAAAGGTATTGATGTCTGCGTCCTACAGAGTTTTTGCTTTCTTTGAAAGACTACCGATTTAATCATAAAGATGAAGATTGCTATTATTTCTATTGTTTTTCCTTACCCTGTTGACAATGGCGGCGGTGCTGCTACTTTCAACATGATTGATTATTTAAGACATAAGCATGAAATAACTTTCATCTGTCCGAATGTAGCTCAGGTCAACAAAGAAAAACTCCAGGATTTATGGCCCAATGTTAAAATCTTAACTACCAAAAAAAATGGCAGTGAGAGTTTATCTTTAAAAACCTATAAAGCCATTTTAAGGCTAAATCAATTCATAAAAGGTACCGTTTTAGATTATTTCTATCCTAAAACCCACTTGGCCATTAATGATTTATCCAAATTCTACTTCCCAGGATTTCTAGCATTGGTAAAGGAAGAAGTAACCTATGAAAACTATGATTTAGTCCAAGTCGAATTTATAGAATTTGCCGGAATCGTTCATTTACTGCCAAAAAACCTTCCAAAAATCTTCATTCACCACGAATTAAGATTTAAGAGGTTGCAAATGGAATACGACACCCTAGAAAATAAAACGCTGTCAGACCTTTGGCATATTTCAGCCACAAAAGATTTAGAAATAGCTCTACTAAATCATTATGATAAGGTAGTATCTGTAACAGAAACAGATAAAGGATACCTTGAAGAAGCGGGTGTTAAAAAGGAACTATTATTCACTTCTACCCTTCCTATAAATTTCAAAATGGCCGACATTAATTCGCCATTTACTTTTAAAGGGAACATCGTCTTCTTAGGACCAGAAAACCATTATCCTAATTTGGATGGTGTAAATTGGTTCTTGGAGCACTGCTGGGAAAGAATAATCACCAAACATCCAAATCTAAAACTTCAAATAGTTTCAAGATGGTCTGATGAATTTAAAAAGCTTCATAAAACTAAAAAGAACGTATTCTTTTTGGGCTTTGTAGAAGACTTATCCCATAGTTTTAAAGGTTCTATTATGATCGTTCCTCTAAGAATAGTGAGTGGTATGAGAATGAAAATCTTGGAGGCCATTTCATGGAAAATGCCTATTATTAGCACCGTGGTTGGAGCGGAAGGCCTACCTATGGTAGATGGCAAAAACTGTATGCTGGCTCATGATGCAGATGAGTTTGTACAGAAAACATTAGAACTCATAGAAACAAAAGGACTGGCCGAAAAATTAATAACGCAGTCTCAAAAATTAATTACCGACCAATATCAAATTGAAAAGTGCGGAGAAATACGAAACGCTCTTTACAATACTTTTAAATAATTCCTATGTCAATAGTTAATCCATTAAAGCCTTTGCGTAAGTTTGATATCCATAAACAAACTTGTCAACATAGCACAAAAATAATAAGAGCGTTGCAGAGATAAATGCCATCAGTAAGTGTCATATTACCCAATTATAATCACGCCGATTTCCTTAGAGACAGAATTGAGAGTATCTTAAATCAATCTTTTCAAGATTTTGAGCTGATTATCCTAGATGACTGCTCCTCTGATATTAGTTGTGAGATAATTAAGTCTTATGAAGACCATCCATTACTAAGTCACATTGTAATCAATAAAGAAAACTCGGGAAGTACATTTAAGCAGTGGGAAAAGGGTCTTGTCCTTGCTTCTGGTGAGTTTATCTGGATAGCCGAAAGCGACGACCTAGCCGAACTAAACTTTCTTGAACATCATATGAAAATGTTCAAGGCGAACAAAAGCCTTGGAGTTTCTTTCTCGGCCTCCACTTGGATAGACGAGAAAGGAAAAACCTTTCATGAGCCGGAACATGAATATGAATTATACGCTCAGGGTTCTACATTGCTTAAAGACTATTTCATAAAGGGCAATTTAATTTATAATGCCAGCTCATGTGTCTTTAAAAAATCATTGGTTCCTTGGGAAACATTAAAGGCTGTTATTGGGTACAAATACTGTGGAGACTGGCTATTTTGGGTAGACTTAGTGGCCAACACAGAAATAAACAGAACGAGCAAGAGACTTAATTTTTTCAGACGACATTCAAACAATGTCTCTTTCGAAGCAGAGTCTAAAGGGCTACAATTTTCGGAAGGTCTTAAGGTAGTCAATCATATTTTTGAAAAACAACATTTCAGTTTTTTTGAAAAACAAAAACTTATCTTTTACTGGGTTCAAAAACTAAGAAAAAGCAGTATTGAGAATAAAAAAAGATTTATTGGACTCCTACCGTTTCCTGCCAAAATTTCTTATGCGGTAAGTCCGGCCATTAGTAGTTTAATGTCATTTTTAGCGTCCTAAAAGAATTAATGAAAGGAATTAGCCTTATCATCTGTTGTTATAATAGTGCTCAAATCATTGAGCAAACTTTAGACTACGTCCAAAAGCAAGAACCAACAGAAATCGAATGGGAGGTAATACTTATTGACAATAATTCTACCGATGAAACCGCAAAGGTCTCTGAGTCCTCTTGGAATTTTGAGAAAAACCCAAACCTAAAAATATTTAAAGAATCTAAGTCTGGGCTTTCAAATGCAAGACTGCGAGGTATAAAGGAATCAAAATATGACATTATCTCTTTTGTAGATGATGACAACCTTATTCCTACAAATTGGATAAACTATCTATCCCAAGTGTTTGAAGACCCTGCCATAGGTGTTCTTGGCGTTACCTCTATTGGTAAATTTGATTTCACAGTCCCAGAATGGTACGAAAGGCACAAACTATCTTTTGCCACGGGTAAGCTTTATGACTTAAAGTTTGGAGATGTAACCAGTGCAGGATTAGTATATGGTGCGGGAATGACCATGAGAAAAGAAATCTTCCAGAAACTGGATCAAAAAAACTGGAAACCATATCTTACAGACAGGGTTGGCAAAAAACAATCTGGTGGTGGAGATTCTGAATTAACCCTGGTTTCTAGACTTTTAGGTTATAAAATTTACTACTCTAACGAACTCAATACGCAACATTTCATCATACCAGATAGGCTTACATGGCAGCGTTTAAGAGAAATGACTGCAGGCTTCGGACAAGCAGATGTTTTTGTGCTTCCGTATACTTACATCTATAATAAATCTGAAGGGAACACTAGCCTACTGAATGAACTTAGGAAGAAATGGTGGGTTAACTATCTCGGCAAAAAAGTAGCTTTGGCTTTGTTGAAACTTAAAAAAAATACAGGAAAAATATCTAAAGAAGATTATGAAATCGCAGAAATTAGAAATAAAGCCTTTTGCGAAGCTATTTTACTTCAAAAGAAACAATTTGAAAGTTCCTTTTACGAGCTTCAAAAACTAAGCAACCTTTAATAGTTTTCCATCTCCAGAAATAAAATTTATATTTCGGAATGAAGGAAAAACATTTCATGGAAAGGGCTCTAGAACTTGCCAAACTTGGAGCCGGTCACGTAAGTCCTAATCCAATGGTGGGTTGTGTCATAGTTCATGAAGACAAAATTATTGGCGAAGGCTGGCATATGAAATATGGCGAGGCTCACGCAGAGGTCAATGCTATAAACAACGTCCAGGACAAATCCCTCCTTCCCTTTTCCACAGCATATGTGAGTTTAGAGCCTTGTTCACACTTTGGTAAAACACCACCCTGTGCAGACTTGCTTATTAAAGAAAGACTAAAAAAAGTAGTTGTTTGTAACACCGACCCTAATGAAAAAGTTAATGGCAACGGAATACAAAAATTAAAAAACGCGGGAATTGAGGTCTCGACAGGATTATTAGTAGAAAATGGAGCATTTCTTAATAGACGTTTTTTCACCTCTCAATTAAAAACACGACCTTATATTATTCTAAAATGGGCAGAATCTGCCAACGGTTGCGTAGCAGATAAAGACGGCAATCCAGTAAACATTAGTGGAGAGTTTGCTCAAATCCATTCTCATAAATGGCGAGCTACAGAAGATGCCATTATGGTAGGCGGCAATACCGTTATTAAAGATAACCCTAGCCTAAGTACTAGACACTGGGAAGGGAAAAACCCCATTAGAGTCATCCTTTTCCCAGAAATAAAACCTACCGACAATTTTAAGGTATTAGACCAAAGTGTTGTAACCTACGTACTTAATAAAAATTATTCTCTTAAGGATGGGAATACGGAATTCATAAAGATTGACGTAAATTCGAATATTCTTGATTTCGTTTTAGGACAACTTCATGAAAGAAAGGTGATGTCATTAATCGTAGAAGGTGGACCAAAACTCCATGAAATGTTTATTAAAGACAACCTTTACGACGAAATAAGAGTTTTTAAGAGTAAAAAGTTAATCGTCTCGCAAGGGCTAAATTCAGCTTCTATTCCCAAAAATCTTTTAGAGATACAAAATATTGATTTAAAAACAGATTATTTAAGGATTTTTTCAAGAGAATTCCAACCTTAACTTACTTTATTGAGTCCTGCTTAATGACCCTATCTTAAGAGATTGTTTCATTATCAGGATGAGAATCACTGATAATTGCAATTTTAAGATAGAATGCCCAATGAAACTCAAATAATTCAGGACTGCCTTAAACAAGACAGGAATGCCCAGAAACAGCTCTATGAACTGTATTCAGGTAAACTGTTTATTGTGGCCTTGAGGTATATGAGAGATAGGGAAAATGCTCAAGATGTATTGCAAGATTCTTTTATTAAGATATTTAAATATTTAGATACATTCAGATTTGATAGCCCGTTAGAAGCTTGGATGAGAAAAATAGTGGTTAATACCGCTCTCAAAGCCTTGAAAAAGGACAAAAAGCTTACACAAAGTCTAGAAGGCGACTATATGATTGTTGAAGAACTACATTATAGCAACTTGGGCTTTGAAAATCTGTCTTATCAGCATTTGTTAAATATGATAGGGGAATTGCCAGAGGGTTGTAGAACCATTTTTAACCTCTACGCCATAGAAGGCTTTAAACATCAGGAAATTGCCACTATGCTAGAAGTGACTGAGGGAACCTCAAAGTCTCAGTACTATAGAGCAAAGGCCTTATTGCAAGAAAAACTTGCGAAAGAAAATAGTAGAGAAGCTGGAAAACTATCCGCAAAAATATAAGTGATGAATAATTTTTTTGAAAATCAATGGAAAAAGGCATTTGAAGATGCCGAGGAAATCCCTCCGATTGATATTTGGAGAAATATTGAGGGAAAGTTAGACGAAGAAGCCATATCTGAAGCCTCTTTAGTTCATACGCTATTATCAGCATCAGAAACACCTGACGCCTCCGTCTGGGCTAATATTGAGAAAGAACTCGATAAAGAAAAGCCAGTTTTGGTTATTTGGTTTCAGAAATACGCTTCCACCGCAATTGCCGCGATGGTCTTCTTGGCCTTAAGTTTCTCTTTGCTTAATAATCCATTTGACAGAGACTCGTCCAAAGAAAAATTTCAAGCCGATGTGTCGCTATTAGAGAGTAAGGCACTACTAGGAGATTCTTATAATGGATCTGAAGACAATTCTAAAGAAACACTGAATTCAAAAACCTTAAGCTCGAAAGCATTTAGCCCTACTTATTACAGTAAAACATTATCGAATAATTTAGGATCATCAAAGGCTACTTTGGTTTTAGACTCAAAGTCCCCATCCTCTTCAAAAACAATCTTAGAGACATTGATTAATGAAGAAGAGAAGGTTTCAAGCGTTATCCATGAATCTATTTCTTCTTTAAAACTCCTTATTAAAAAAGAGTTTGATAACTACGGAAATAGGTTTACCATGAAGAGGAAAAAGTTATCCTTTGAAACGCCAGACAATCTTTTGGCGGACAATCAAGCCTCTTTCGTAAAGCGTTCATGGTTCGGATTATTTTCAGGCATATCTCCTTTTGACCCTAACTTTAAGATTAACAACTTTGAGAGAGCCGCATTAGTTTCTGCCAGTGACGTACCTCGTTCTTCCTTTGAATTTAACAGTGTAGGGGATACGGGTGGACCGCTTTCTAAAAATGAAACATTTACCATACCGCTTTCTCAGCCGTATAACAACGTAAAATCTGGAAGATCCATAAACCTTAGTGTTAATTATGGCAAAAGAATAAAGAAGCACTGGTCTGTGGAAAGTGGTGTGAGATATTTAGCGGGTAACTCTTTAGTGGCCAGTAACGTTTATTCTTATAACCAATATACCGGAAGTGTACAAAGCTTCTTAGAGTCTAATTACATTCGCCAAGACGCAGGTGTTTTTGACAACACTGTTATCTCTTCTGGTGGCGATATAGATAGTGATTATAAGTTTCTGATGATACCAGTACAGGTGGGCTATCATTTGCCTATGACCTCAAAACTAGAAGCATCTTTCACTACGGGTGTATCTGGCGACTTTATCATTAATAACGTTTTCGATAATATTTCTGAAGGCGGCAGTAAACTTACCGCAGGAAACTCTGCCTATAAGCCATTAAATCTGAGTGGATTGGCAGGCGTGAAATTCAATTATTCGGTGAGAGATGATTGGCAAATTTCATTAGGCTCTGGCCTTCAGCAAACTTTAACATCTGGTGTAGAGAAAACAGAAAGTTTCTCATTTAAACCTAGATATCTAGGCATTAACTACGGCGTTAGCTACCGTTTCAAATAAAAACAATAAACTTTTTTAATAAACTGTACGCAAAAAAATACCCCACCGAAGTTTTTCAGTGGGGTATTTACACTTTATTCTAAGCCAATTTGGACTTTGCTATTTCCTCTTCTTTTAAAGCCCTCCTTAAAATTTTCCCTACATTGGTTTTGGGCAGCTCGTCTCTAAACTCCACATATTTTGGGCATTTATACGGCGTTAAATTCTCTCTTGCAAAAGCCTTGACTTGATCCTCAGTAAGATTAGGGTCTTTCTTGACCACAAAAACTTTTACCGCCTCTGTGGACTTGGCATCTGCCACCCCAATACAAGCCAGCTCTAAAACACCTGGATGCTCTACTATAACATCTTCAACCTCATTAGGATAAACATTAAAACCAGAAACTATAATCATGTCTTTCTTTCGGTCTACTATTTTAAAGTAGCCGTCTTCACTCATCACACCTATATCCCCTGTTTTAAACCATTTTCTACCATCCTCTGGATCTGTCAGAAAAACCTTATCCGTTTCTTCCTCTCTGTTATAATATCCAGACATCACCTGCGGCCCAAAAGCACAAATCTCTCCAGCCTCACCAGGTTTAACCCAATTCCCATCTTCGTCCACTATTCTAATATCTGTACTGGGCCAAGGCACACCAATAGTTCCTATCCTATTGTCGCCTTTTATAGGATTTGAAGTAAGCACCGGTGATGTTTCTGATAATCCATAACCCTCTACCGGAAGGCAGCCAGTTTTCTCTTTCCACGCATTAGCTACCGCCTTTTGCAAGGCCATGCCGCCCGCCGAAGTAATTTTCAACTTGCTCCAATCTACACCATCAATGTCTGGATGGTTTAAAAGACCATTATAAAGGGTATTTAATCCTGTAAAAATATGAGGTGGATTCTTTTTCAAATCTTTAATAAAACCAGCCATATCTCTAGGGTTAGTAATTAAAAGATTCATAACACCCGTCTTTAATGCTGTTAAGGCATTCACGGTAAGAGCATAAACATGATAAAGCGGTAATGCTGCCACCACCACTATCTTATCATCGGTAATGTCTTCCATGATCACACTTTGCCATGCATCGTTGGCCTCCAAATTTGCTATCAAGTTTCGGTGAGAAAGCATGGCTCCTTTTGAGACGCCTGTAGTTCCACCGGTATATTGTATAAAAGCCAATTCAGAACTTTTTACATCTGGCTTAACATATTTAAGTTTAGCTCCTATTTCTAAAGCTGTAGAAAACTTAACTGAATTGGGTAATGAATAAGAAGGTACCATTTTTTTAATGGTCTTCACCACAAAATTAACCAGCTGCTTTTTAGGAAAGCCAAGCATGTCTCCAAGCTCCGTCAATACGACATGTTCAATCTGCGTATCGGCTAGTACTTTCTCTAAATTATGAGCAAAGTTTGCTACAATAACGATGGCCTTTGCTCCCGAATCTTTGAACTGATGCTTCATCTCTCTTGGCGTATAAAGCGGATTAGTATTAACCACGACCAAGCCAGCCCTAAGAGCACCAAACAAAACCACGGGATACTGTAGACAGTTGGGCATTTGAATAGCTATCCTGTCTCCTTTCTGTAAGCCAATACTTTGTAGGTAGCTTGCGAAGTCTTCTGACAATCTATCAATATCAGCAAAACTAACTTCCTTGCCCATATTGGAATATGCCGCTCTCCCTGCATATTTCTTAAAGCCCTCTTCTATTAATTCGACTAAAGAGGTATAAGCATCTGGATTTATTTCTGTGGATATCCCTTTAGGATAATTTTTTAGCCAGGGTTTAGAATCAGTCATTTCTTTGAGGTTTTTAGTTTGTATTTCTAGAAGTAAATTTAGTGTTTTAAAAGGATAAAATAAACGAAATATAGTCTCAAACCTTCTCTTTTAGAATAATTAAACGTAGTAACTAATTCCGAATTTGAATCCCGATTTTATAATTTCCATTAAAACTATATTAAGAATACACTAAAAAACAAAAGAACCGGCAAAAGCCGGTTCTTTTTATTATAACAATAAGCTTAGTCAATATTAAACGTCGACGTGGGCATATTTTGCATTCTTCTCAATGAACTCTCTTCTTGGAGCTACTTCATCTCCCATTAACATTGAGAATAATAAATCTGCCTCAGAGGCCGACTCAATAGTCACTTGTTTTAAAGTACGACCTTCTGGGTTCATGGTCGTTTCCCACAGCTGCTCAGGGTTCATCTCTCCAAGACCTTTATATCGCTGAACGCCAACAGAGTCCTCTTTTCCATTTCCAGCCAATCTCTTTATGGCCGCCAGACGCTGATCTTCTGTCCAGCAATACTCAGACTTATTCCCTTTTTTAACCAAATAGAAAGGCGGCTGAGCAATGTACAGATAACCTTTCTCAATCAACTCTCTCATAAACCTATAGAAGAAAGTTAAAATAAGGGTTCTAATATGACTTCCGTCAATATCAGCATCGGTCATAATGATGATTTTGTGATAACGGAGCTTCTCCATATCTAAAGCTCTTTCATCACCATCTCTACCCATTCTTACTCCTAGGGCAGTAATGATATTCTTAATTTCATCATTCTCGTAGATTCTATATTCTTGTGCTTTTTCTACGTTAAGAATCTTACCTCTTAAAGGCAAAATTGCTTGAAAAGCTCTATCTCTACCTTGTTTTGCAGAACCACCTGCAGAGTCTCCCTCCACGAGGTATACCTCACAAACCGCTGGGTCTGAATTGGCACAGTCAGCCAGTTTTCCAGGAAGCCCGCTTCCTGTCAAAACATTCTTACGCTGAACCATTTCTCTGGCTTTCTTGGCCGCAATCCTAGCCTTAGCGGCTATAATCACCTTATCAACGATGGTTTTGGCTTCTTTTGGATTTTCCTCTAAGTAGTTTTGAAGCATTTCCTGTACACATCCACTCACCGCAGAAGTTACTTCCGAGTTACCCAACTTAGTCTTTGTTTGACCTTCAAATTGAGGCTCCTGAACCTTTACAGAAATAACAGCTGTTAAACCTTCACGAAAGTCGTCTCCAGCAATTTCTATTTTCTCTTTGGCCAACATCCCAGACTTCTCGGCATAGCCCTTAAGTGTTCTTGTAAGAGCCATTCTGAAACCCGAAACGTGGGTTCCACCCTCATGGGTGTTGATGTTATTTACAAAAGAGGCTACATTTTCCGAATAAGAGCTATTATAAATCATGGCTACCTCCACAGGTACACCATCACGCTCACCTTCCATAAACATAGGTGCTGGAATAAGTCTCTCACGCGACTGATCCATGTATTCAACAAACTCAGCAAGGCCACCTTCTGAATGAAAACTCTCTGTAGCTATGCTTCCATCTTCTTCTATTCTCCTTTTATCTGTTAGATTAAGGGTCAGTCCTTTGTTTAGGAAAGATAATTCACGTAGACGGTTGGCTACGGTTTCATATTTGTATTCTGAAACTTCAAAAATACTGCTATCTGGAAGAAACTGAACAAAAGTTCCATGCTCTTCCGTAGTTCCAATCTCTCTAACCGAATACTGAGGAATACCTTTTTTGTACTCCTGCTCGTGTACCTTTCCATCTCTATACACCACCACTTTCAAGTCGCTAGATACGGCGTTCACACAAGAAACACCTACGCCGTGCAATCCTCCAGAAACTTTGTAAGTATCCTTATCAAATTTTCCTCCTGCATGAAGTACCGTCATTACTACCTCCAAGGCAGACTTCTGCTCTTTATCGTGAAATCCTGTAGGAATTCCACGACCGTTATCTCTTACTGTAATGGAGTTATTTTCTTCAATGGTCACATCAATTGTATCACAATAACCCGCCATAGATTCATCTATAGAGTTATCTACCACTTCCCATATCAAGTGATGAAGGCCTTTAAACCCTACATCTCCAATATACATGGCAGGCCTTTTCCTAACAGCCTCCAATCCTTCTAAAACTTGAATATTATTTGCTCCGTAGTCTTTCTTATTCTCTGCTCCGTCAGACATATTGCTAAAGGTTTGTTTTCTGTAGTTTAGATTATATTTCTTTTACAAAAAAGCCCACAAAGTGGACTTGCGATTCATAGCGTAAAGGTAGTTATTTTTTATGGTAAATGAGAATAAAGAATTCTTCAAAAGATTGAGTAATTTTCCACACGAATCACTTAAATGAGAAAACACATGTTGGCACCAAAAAGAATCCTTTCTGTAGACATTTATAGGGGTCTAGTTATGTTTTTAATGATGGCGGAAGTTTGGCACATCAGCAAAATTGCTTCTAGTCTACCCGAAAGCACATTTTGGAAGTTTCTTGCCTTCAACCAATCTCATGTTTCTTGGGCCGGTTGCTCTTTACATGATTTGATTCAACCATCCTTCACTTTTTTAGTGGGTGTGGCACTACCTTTTTCGGTTCAAGCCAGAATTAAAAAAGGTAATTCTTCGAAAAACCTATACCTGCATGTCTTGAAGAGATCATTGATATTGGTTTTACTCGGTGTTTTTCTAAGGTCCATGCATTCTGATATAACGAATTGGACATTTGAAGATACACTTTCACAAATTGGCCTTGGCTACCCCATCCTATTTCTCTTAGGTAATAGAAAACAAAAAAGTTTATGGATAGCTCTAGGACTCATCCTTTTTTTCTATTGGTTAGCATTTGCCTTGTATAACATGCCTGAAAGTCATCTCAACCCTGAGCACACGGGAGTTCCGGCAGATTGGCCTCACAATTTCAATGGATTCTCCAGCCACTGGAACAAAAATGCCAATTTCGCTTGGGCATTTGACACATGGTTTATGAATATTTTCCCAAGAGAATCTTTATTTCGATTTAACTCGGGCGGTTATTCAACCTTAAGTTTTATTCCTACGCTCGGAACTATGGTTTTGGGTTTGGTGGCTGGCCAAGTCCTACTAAGCAAGCAAACTTCCAAACATTTTTATTTTGTCAAAATAGGCTTAGTACTAATAACAATCAGTTTAATCTGCCATTTCATAGGAATAAACCCAATAGTTAAAAGAATCTGGACACCATCATGGACACTCTTTAGTGGCGGAGCATGCTTCTTAATACTTGCAGGTTTTCACTGGCTAGCAGACCTAAAAGGCATTATAACACCTTTTAATTGGTTAAAAATAATTGGGATGAACTCCCTAGCAGCTTACGTACTTGCACATACCATTAATGAATTTATTGATAATAGTTTTCAGATTCATTTAGGAGAAAACTATGCCCAAATTTTCGGAACCTCATACGAAACATTGATATCTGGCAGTGTCATCCTTCTAATGGAATGGTTAATTCTTAAGTGGATGTATGACCACAAAGTTTTTATTAAAGTTTAAAAATGTTACTAAAGACCTTAATTCCCGTTTGAAGCAGGCTATCCAACTTGATAAGGCACTTTTTCTCCTTTGAAGACCAATAAAAGGCTCCGCATGATAATACGGAAGCCTTCATTGTAACTTAAGCATACCCCTATGACCAGTTACCAAAATCTCTTCTTATAGAAAAGGATGCCTCAAAGGTCTTATATGATATCAATGTAAACATGAGCAGTTCTACCCGTTTTCTTAATCAGGTCTATAGACTAAGCTGTTCTTCGCAATTTTACTCGATTTCTAAAACAGGTAATTTTACTCATAATAAAGAGATGGCTAGGCTCTAATTTTGCTTTCGAGATCAATTTATAGCCATGAAAGTTTACCATAATTTACAAATTTTAGTCCTCCTAGGATTACTTTTTAGTCAATGCCAATCCGGTAACAGAAACAACTCTGAATCCCACAACTTTATTCAACCTACCGATCCAATTGACCCAGAAATCCCTGGGTTCAATTTCCCAGAAGATTCAACCGTAATTTACAACTGGCTTAATACCGGCAATCAAGATGAAATCATTAAACACGCTTGGGGTGTGTGGGCCTCCATCACCCCCCAAACCACACAACAAGACTCTTCAGGTCAATATTTAAGGGTGTTTGAAACCTGGGAAAGTCCCAGTGCATTAGTAGAAAGAATGAAAACAGGGCTAACCAAAGAGAAACACCTAAGAACTCCTTTAAGAAGACCCACACAATTTGCCCATGCTGGTTTACCACAAGTAACTGAAGTATTTGAAACGGTGGCCTATAGCCCAACAGCCAGTAGGTTTGCGATTGAAAACCAAGTTTTCAAAAAGAGTGTCATAGAATCTTACAAGAAAAAGAACGCCATTGGTAAAATTCCAGAGTTCCCAAACAATGCCATTACCTGTAAACCCACGTATAAAGTTATCAGTAAGTCAAATGCCATTTCAGCCATCCCTGTATGGCCGGGAATACCCTCTAACCCAAAATCCTATGGCGAAAAAGACTGGAATTCCTATGTTTTTGTGGACATCACCAACAATGGCCAAGGAGACGGTTCTATCTCAAACGACAGCCTAAATCCTACTTCTAAAACCACCTACAACCTTAAAGACTTCATTTACTTTGAAGTAGACAAAAACAGCTTATCTTATATTAAAACCATAGATTCAAAAGCTCAGATAGGCGACTTGGCTCTTTTGGTAGCCATGCATGTCGGCACAAAAGAAATAAGCAATTGGACATGGCAAAGCTTTTGGTGGACAGCAGACCCTAGCAATCCGCCCTTACCAAGTTCAAGAAGAATTGCCAGTAAAATGCCAAACACCCTTAAAAACGAAGCCGCTCATTATGCCATGACGTTATCCTATGCCATGGTTATGCCAAACCAACCAATACATAGCGGCACTAACTCCGGCGTTATACCCGTAATTGGTTTCAATCCCTATTTAGAAGCCGCTTTCGACAGTACCGTTTTTACATTTAAGAATCGCCTTGACCCAAACTTTAAGTTTGGCGTTCAGACCAATTGCATGTCATGCCACGCACTAGCCAACCATTCTAAAAACACACCTTACAGCACCGCCCAATATATAAGCATGTCAGATTCCTTTTTTATTGATAAAGTTCAACTAGATTTTACATGGTCTATTCAATCAAACATGGTAGAAAACTAGGCTAGAAGTGAAAAAAAGGTAATTTTGTTTATGTGCCTAGCACATAAAATAATCTATCAGCATATCACTCTAAAATTAAAATAGTTATGAACTCTAGTAGCATAGACCCTTATGCCATACCCTTGGAAGAAGCTCAGCAATGGTGTAAAAATTGGATAGACCTAAAACAAAATGAAACAAATTTATCTGAAGAAGATAAGTATGACACCTCAGATGTTAGGGCTTTTCTAGTGGCAAAAAAAGACCTTCTTGCTTTATTTGCTCAAGCCAAAAACGCCAATTATGTTCGTTTTTACATGAGTGTCTCAGAAGAATCAGAAAAGGGAAATGTACCTCATTTATTGATGGTAAATGCCATTGGAGACTCTCCTGCTGAAGCCATTGATTTAGTAGGAGAAATTCATGACGAAGAATTAGTCAAAAAACTAGGAGATAACATTGAGGTAGGAACCACGCTACCTGTAAATGATTTCTCTCACCCTTGCCCGTCCACCTGTGACACCAACAGTCCCTTATATGTTTAAAGACCGCGATAGCCAATGAGCAATGAAACCTTAAGATGGATTCTAGAGCTTATTCCATTAATGATCGGAGTATCCGCATTTATTGGCATTTTAAAGTTCAAAACCATAAAGAAAACTAAACCTGAAATACTTCTATTTCTTGCTCTAGCGGTCTTTTTTGAGATCCTTTCAAGAGTCCTTTATGGTAGAAAAGTAAACAATTTGCCTTATCTGCATCTCTATACTTTTCTAGAATTTCTGGTGGTGAGTCTATTCTATTATCGTCTGCTTGTCCCACTCATGGGCAAAAAGATATTGGTAGGTATCATTGCATTGTTTTCTACTTGGGCTACGGTTAATGCTTTCTTTGTGCAAGGACTTTATGTCTACAATTCCTATGTACGCCCTTTAGAATGTTTAATAATTATGGCTCTTTCACTCGTTCTTTATTATAAGATGTTGGTTGAACTAGAAACAAAAAACCCTACACAGAATAGTGACTTCTGGCTCAACACGGCCTTTTTTATTTACTTTTCTGGAAGCTTCGTACTTTTTGTTTTAAGCAATGTTATAAAATCACAGAGCTATGAGCTCAACATGGCTGCTTGGGCTATGCACGCCTTCCTTTTAGGCGTTTTACATACTTTAATTATTATTGGCTTATGGAAAATAACTCGTCAATAGATTTATACATTCTTCTCATTGGCGGCACTCTAGCATTCTTACTTCTTTCTGGGGCTATTGTTACATTCATTATCACTTATAAAAGAAGAATTCTAGAAAAAGACTTAGAACTAAGAAACACAGAGCTAGAACACCAAAAAGAGATGTATTTGGGAACACTAGAAGCTACCGAAATTGAAAGGCAAAGAGTAGCCAGAGAGCTTCACGATGAAATTGGCTCTTCACTTTCTGCTATGCGATTGATATCTGGAAACATTGGATCTAATGCAGAAAACAACCTAAAAGCTCTCATCGACACCACTATTGATAATGTAAGGAGGATTTCAAATGACCTCCTACCTATTGGCTTGGAAGAATTTGGACTTGAGTTTGCCCTCGAAAATCTCATCGAAGACCATACTACCGCATCAGACATTAACATCGAGTATCAAATTGAGAATTTATCAAAAGGCATGCATCGTAAAGAGCTTATGATTTATAGGATAGCCCAAGAGCTCATTAATAATTCGATAAAATATGCCCAGGCAGATACAATAGGCCTCACACTTATTGAAAAAGACAATACGCTTGACATGTTTTATCAAGATAATGGCATCGGATTTGAGCTTAATAAGGCCCTAAAAGCAAAAAGTTTAGGTCTAAAAAACATAACCGCCAGGGCAAAATCCCTTGGTGGAGAAGCAAAATTTGAAACAGCTCCTGAAAAAGGCTTTAAATTTGAAATGCAAATTCCAAAGTAAAATGAGTCTTATTAAAATAGCGATTGTAGACGACCAAGTACTTTTCCGAAAAGGCATGCGATCCATTCTGGAAAATGAGAAGGATTTAAAATTTGTTTTAGAAGCCGGAAATGGTCAGGAGCTTTTAGATTATTTAGAAAGCGACCAAGAAAACCCGGAAGTTGTTTTACTAGACCTTTCTATGCCCGTCTTAAATGGGGTAGAAACCATGAAGGTGCTTCATAAAAAATATCCTCAAATCAAGGTTTTGATTCTTTCTGTCTATAGTGAAGATAGATTTATAAGCCATTTGATGGAGATGGGCATTTCCGGCTATTTACTGAAAAATTCTGAACCGCAAGAAGTTATAGAAGGCATAAGAACGGTACTCATAAAAGACCTTTACTTTAATGAAGCTTTACTTTCTGCTATTGCCAAAAGAATCAATGGCAAGAAGTCTAAAATGTTTATTCAGAACGACTCCCCTTCCATTCTATCACCAAGAGAAATTGAGGTTTTAAGCCTTATTTGTCATCAGAAGACGGGTCAGGAAATAGCAGACGAACTCTTTTTAAGTGTAAGAACGGTGGAAGGGCACAGAAACAACCTACTCGAAAAAACGGGAGCTAGAAATACGGCTGGATTAGTAATTTATGCGGTAAAAAACCAATTACTTGACCCAGCCATATTACTCAAATAAATGACTTTGCCATTACTTTATTTTAATATCAAAAGCCATTCTGGCCTGAATCTTATCCATTTTCTGAATGAGATTTAGCTCTTTTAAATAAGGAGCCAGAAGACCCAACCTCTGGTCTAATTTAATCGAGCTTTGATCGGATATTTTCTCCATAATGACCTCTATATCACTTTTAGCCTTAGGATAATATCTCACCTGAAAATCATCTTCGATGCCTTGATTTTTTGCCGCCAACTGTATGGCATCCTCTAAGGAGCCGATAACATCTACCAAACCATTTTCCTTAGCCTGAAGTCCAGTCCAAACTCTTCCTCCCGCTATGGCCTTTAGTTTATCAATATCCATTTTTCTACCCTGGGCAGCCTTAGAGGTAAATTCTTCATAACCATCATTTACATTCTTTTGAATCATCATTTTTTCCACCTCAGACATTTCGCCTACCACTGAAGGAAAGTCTGAATGTTCATGAGACTCAACGCCGTCAAAAGTGATACCCAGTTTATTATTTAAAAGATTCTCTGCATTAAATAACATTCCAAAAATACCAATAGAGCCTGTTACAGTCGTAGGATTCGCAAAAATGGTATCACAACCCATCGCCATATAATACCCGCCAGATGCCGCGTAATCTCCCATGCTGGCATAAACTGGCTTAGTTTTTTTTGCTACTTGAATCTCTCTCCACATCACATCTGATGCCAAGGCAGAACCTCCGCCTGAATTGATTCTTAGCACTATGGCTTTTATTTTATCATCTTTTACGGCCTTTCTTAGCTCCTCTATCCAAGATTCTGAAGCTATAACATCTCCTTCTCCTTTTCCAGAAACAATATCTCCCTGCCCTATAATAACCGCTATTCTATTATTCCTGTCGCCCGACTTAATCATCTTCTTTGCCTTACCATATTTCTCAGCAGAAATGAAGTTAATCTCATCATCCTCTTTTAATGCTAGCTTTTCTCGTAAAACTGCCTCAAACTCGTCAAAATATACGATATCTGTAATGAGCTTTCTTTCTAAAGCTTCTTTAGGAGAACTTACCGCATCATTCAATAAGCTTCTAATTTCATCATCTGTTAAACCTCTAGATACCGCTACTTGATGATAAACATGGTCTGAAATAGAATTGATATAGGAAGTGACCTGCTCACGGTTCGCATCAGACATGTTGGTTCTGATAAAAGGCTCCACCGCACTTTTATAGTCTCCTACCTTAAATATTAAGGGCTCCACACCAATTTTATCAAAAAGACCTTTAAGAAAAGTGACTTCAGCAAAAAGTCCGTTGAACTCTAATCCACCAGCCGTATTTAAGAAAATTCTGTCTGCCACTGAGTTAATATAAATCGCCTGCTCAGACATCACCTCGCCGTAAGCATAGATAAACTTATCGGAAGATTTAAAATCTTCAAGTACATTTCTTAATTCTTCTAGCGTACTAAAACTAGCCTGAGGGTACTCAGAGGCCAAATAAATACCTTTAATATTGGGGTCCAATTTTGCATTATTAATAGCGGCCTTCAACGCTATTAAGCCCACTTTACCTGGGCCATCGTCAAAAATCATTGCCAATGGGTCTTCGGTAGCCGCATCTTCTACAATAATCTGATTCAGGTTTATTTCTAAAACAGAGTTCTCGCTCACCGATACCACCGAATCTGAACCAGAAAACATAGCCCCTATTCCTACCAAAAGGAATAGAGAAAGAACAAAAAACATAAAAAGACCAACTATAGTGGCCAGCACATATTTAAGGAATTGAAGCATATTTCAAATTCTAAAGTTGTAATAATGTCAAAAATAGAGATACAAAAGTAAGATTGATTGGTAGTAGAAGATGTTTTTATTGATAAATGGTATTTTGCAGGTCAAAAAACGGCATATGAACAATTTTAATGGATAGAAGCATATTTCTAAAAGCTTGCAACTATTGTGCTTATCAAGAAAGAACACAAGAAGAAGTAAGACAAAAACTTAAAGAATGGTACGCTTTCGGAGACGAAGCGGAGGGAATTATTGCGGAGCTTATCCAAGAAAACTATCTAAACGAGGAACGCTTTTCCAAAATTTTTTCGGGCAGCAAATTCCGTGTAAAGAAATGGGGACGACTAAAAATCCAACAAGAACTAAAAAAAAGGAACCTCTCTACTTATTGTATTCAAAAAGGCATGCTAGAAATAGACGATGAAGAATACTATTTAGTGCTGCAGGCCCTCATTCACAAAAAAATGCATAGCCTGAGACTAGAAACGAATCTATTCTCGAGAAATCAAAAAGTAGCTAAATACGCTATGCAAAAGGGATTTGAGTCAGAGTTAATATGGGATATCATCAAAAATAATAGTTAAATTAAGGGAAAGATTTCATCTTTAATAAAGATATCAACCCTTATAATGAAATACGATTACATCATCGTTGGTGCTGGCAGTGCAGGCTGCGTTTTAGCCAATAGACTGTCAGAAGATCCTAGAAATAATGTTTTGCTTGTAGAAGCGGGAGGTCCAGACAGTAAATTAGAGATTCACATTCCAGCAGGTTACGTAAAACTCCACAAAACTCATGTAGATGGAGGGTATTGGACAACACGCCAAAAACATATAATAAATAGAGAAATATATTTACCAAGAGGTAAAGTGTTGGGCGGATGTAGTTCCACCAACGCCATGGCATACGTGCGTGGCAACAAAGAAGATTATAACGACTGGGCGAAAATGGGTAACCATGGTTGGTCATATGAAGAGGTGTTGCCATTTTTCAAGAAGTCTGAACATAACGAAGATATCACAAACGAATTTCACGGTCAAAAAGGAGAACTAAACGTAGGTTTCAATAAAAGTTTTACCACGCCATTTTCCGACGCCTTCATAGCTTCCGCCATAGAACAAGGTTTCAAACATAATAATGACTATAACGGAGCCTCTCAGGAAGGTGTAGGAGATTTCCAATTCAACATAAAAAACGGCAAGAGGCACAGTGCCGTTGGGGCTTTTTTAAAGCCCGCCATGAAAAGAAAAAACCTCACCATACTGACCAAGGCACTTACTCAGAAAATCATTATCGAAAATGATAAAGCTATTGGCATTTCTGTTCAAACGGGCAAAAGCAGCATTCAAGAATTCTATGCCACTAAAGAAGTCATCCTTTCTGCGGGTTCTTTTGCCTCACCACAGCTACTCATGCTCTCAGGCATAGGCGAAAAGGAGCAGCTAAAATCTCAGGGAATTACATGTTTTAAAGAACTAAACGGCGTAGGAAAAAACCTCCAAGACCATTTATTTTATGGCGTAAGCGGACTAGCCACAAGCCAGCAAGGACAAAACCATCATTTAAGCCTCCTTAACCAAACCAAAGATTTTATTCAATATTTATTTACCAAAAAAGGAGCATTAACCATAGGACCTTTAGAATCGGTGGCCTTTGGCAGCACCTCCGCGAGTCCAGATAGGGTAGATTATCAACTGCATTTTGCGGCTATAAACATAGGAAATGATTACACGGTTGATCTTTATGATCATAAATCGCTTCCTCTAAAAGACGGTTTCACCATTTTGCCAACCCTTTTAAGACCTAAAAGTCGTGGCGAAGTTAGCCTAGCAAGTAAAAACGCCAGCGTAAAGGCTATCATTCAGCCAAATTTCCTAGAAGCTGAAGAAGACAGAATGCTGTTGCTGAATGCAGGAAAAAAAGCCTTTGAAATACTGCATTCAAGTGCTCTTTCAAAACATATGAAAGCCCACTTAACGCCACCAGACTATAGTTCTGACGATGCTTTTATGACGCACATTTTAAAACAGGTAGAAACCGTTTACCATCCTGTGGGAACTTGTAAAATGGGTTCGGATGAAATGGCCGTGGTAGACCAAAGCCTGAGGGTACATGGCATTGAAAACCTAAGAGTAATTGATGGGTCCATTATGCCCACTATTGTTTCAGGCAATACCAATGCTCCTATATATATGATTGCGGAAAAAGGAGCTGACATGATTCTGAATTCATAAATGATGCCTTCAAATTAAGAATCTTTAAAACGCTGACTATTATTATTTGAAGAACTTTATTTTATGAATATTTGTATATTTACTTGCACTTTCTTCATCAATTACCCATCTAAAAAATCGCTTTGGAAAATATTATTAACTACTTCGAGACCATACCTACCTTACATAGAACCGTCATTCTTGTAGGTGGCATTGCGTTTTTCTGGATTTTGGAGTCGGTCAACCCATTCCTTATCTTTCAATACAAAAAAGGAAAGCATGCTGGCTTAAATATCTTTTTTACCATCACCACCATTCTTGTCAATTTCCCATTGGCATTTATTTTGGTAAAATCTTCAGACTGGGCAATAAGCAATCATTTTGGCATCATAAACTGGCTTCCAGAAATGCCTATTTGGCTCTACGCACTTTTAGGACTTATGTTATTGGATTTAATAGGTGCCTATTTCATTCACTGGCTAGAGCATAAAGTAAAATGGATGTGGATGTTCCATTTAATTCACCATTCTGATCTTAATGTAGACACCACTTCTGCCAATAGGCATCACCCTGGCGAAAGCATTTTTAGGTTTGTTTTCACCACCATTGCCGTAGTTATTACAGGAGCTCCTATGTGGATGGTATTCATGTATCAGTCTATCTCTGTGGTGCTTTCTCAGTTTAACCATGCCAACATTGCATTGCCAAAATGGCTTCATGAGCCGCTAAGTTTTATTATTGTTACACCAAACATGCATCATGTGCATCATCATTACACACAACCATATACCGATTCCAATTATGGCAACATTTTCTCTATTTGGGACAGAGTATTTGGCACTTACAGCAGTTTAGATAAAAGCGAATTGATTTATGGCATAGACACTTATATGTCTCCTTCGGAAAACGAAAATATTGGGACGCTTTTAAAAATCCCTTTTGGGGAATATAGAATACCAGAAAACACGAAATTTGAAAAAAAATAGATAAAAGTGAGCATTATAATAAAAGGAACCGGTACCGAACTTCCAGAAAGAGTCATCACAAATGATTTCTTCTTGAACCATAAATTTATGAGCCCTGAAGGTGTGCCTAACAACAAACCTCAGCACGAAATAATAGAAAAGCTGGAAGCCATCACCGGTATAAAAGAAAGAAGATACATCTCAGAAAAAGGTGACTCTGCTCCATTGATGGTAGCCGCTGCTGAGAAAACCATAAAAGATTCTGGGCTCGATAAAAATGAGATTGATGGTATCATAGTAGCCCATAATGCTGGAAATATGCTTGAAGGCACTGCAGGTTTTCATACGGTACCAAATATGGCCGCGATTTTGAAAAATAAATTAGCAATAAGCAATCACGAGTGCTTTGCTTATGACATACTTTTTGGCTGCCCAGGCTGGATCCAGGGAATCATTCAAGCTAAACAGGCCATTGAAGCCGGCGACGCCACAAATGTTTTGGTTTTAGGTATAGAGGTGGCATCCAGGCTCTTAGACCCACATGATTTAGACTCCATGATTTTGGCAGATGGCTGTGGAGCGGCCATTATTTCAAAATCCGATGAAAAAGATAATGGAATACTTTCTTACGTCACCTTTTCGCATGCTCAAGAAGATTTAGGGTGTATTTATTTAGACAAGTCAAACAATCCTGAGCTAAACCTCCCTACCCTTTTCAAAATGAATGGCAAAGATGTTTACAGATATGCCACCGTATGGGTACCAAAGGTTATTAAAAAAGCCCTAGATAAAGCCAAACTAACCGTGGCAGACGTAGATATGTTTCTATTTCATCAGGCCAACGGTAAAATGCTGCATGCTTTTGCAAACAATTTGGCAGAAATGTATGGCATGGAAGGCACTTCGTTTGAAGGTAAAATACCTACTACCATTCAGTTTACAGGAAATACATCAGTAGCCACAGTGCCCACTATGTTAGCCCTGATTTTGAAAAATCAACTTGGAGCTTATGAAATAAAGAAAGGAATGACCGTAGTAATGGCATCAGTAGGTGCTGGCATGCATTGCAACGCTCTGGTATATAAGTTTTAGAACCTTCATCAATAAAACACAAGATTATGAATAATATGGTAGCAGATTCTACTAGTGTAGAGCAAATTAATAGAATATTTGAGTCTCAAAAAGCCAATCAATATGTCATAGGTAATACAACGGTTAAAGAAAGAAAGGCTAAGCTTAAAGCCCTTAAAAAAGCTGTTGAAGTTACGTTCAGAAAAGACATTCAAGACGCTATGATGGCAGACTTCAAAAAGCCTGCTGCCGATGTAGATTTAAGTGAGATTTTTGTGGTAACCGCGGAAATAAAACATGCCTTGCATCATTTAGGCCAATGGATGAGAGACAAGCCTGTGGATACACCAATGGCTATGATGGGCTCTAAATCTTATATTAAATACGAACCCAAAGGCGTTTGTTTGATCATTTCTCCTTGGAACTTCCCTATCAACTTAACATTTGGTCCTTTAATTTCGGCGGTGGCGGCTGGAAATACGGTAATCATAAAACCGTCTGAAATGACCCCTAATTCATCTGCCGTGATGCGGAAAATAGTGGAACATGTTTTTGAAGAAAACGAAGTCGCCATTGTAGAAGGAGCTGTAGAAACTTCCACCCATTTATTAGACCTACCTTTTAATCATATTTTCTTTACTGGCTCGCCACAGGTAGGAAAAATAGTCATGGCGGCAGCCGCCAAACATTTAACTTCCGTCACCTTAGAACTAGGTGGAAAATCACCAACAATTGTTGACGAAACCGCTAATATTAAATCTGCGGCAAAAAGAGTGACATGGGCCAAGTTCTTTAATACAGGTCAAGTTTGCATCGCACCTGATTATGTCATGGTTCATGAAGATAAAAAGGATGCGTTTATTGAAGAAATGAACAAGAATATCAAACATTTCTTTGGTGATAACCCTAAGACATCCGATTCTTACGCTCGTGTAGTTAATCAGAAACACACTGGTAGACTCGTAGGATATATTCAAGACGCTGTGAGCAAGGGTGGAAATGTGATAACTGGTGGACAAAGCAACGAAAGTGAAAGCTATTTAGCCCCTACCCTAGTGATAGATGTTCCCAGAGATTCGGCATTAATGCAGAATGAAATATTTGGGCCCGTTTTACCCATATTGACCTTTAAGAATATTGATGATGTCATAGGTGAAATAAATGCTGGGGAAATACCGCTAGCTCTTTATATCTACAGTGGTAGTAATAAAAACATTAATCACATTCAAAATAATACTAGAGCAGGAGGCACATGTATTAACAATAGTGCGGTACACTTCTTCAATAACAACTTGCCCTTTGGTGGCTCCAATAATAGCGGGATAGGTAAATCTCATGGCTTTTTTGGTTTTGAAGCGTTTTCAAATGCCAGAGGCGTTTACCGCCAGATAATACCCGGTGCATTAGAATTTCTAATGCCGCCATACTCCAACCTCAAAAGAAAACTAATAGAACTCACTGTAAAATACTTTTAAGACTATGCTCAATCTATCAACCTGTATTCAAGAAAGTGCCCGAAAGTTTCCATCCAAGATCGCCTATGTTTTTGGTGATACAGAACTCAATTTTGCTCAAATAAATGGAGCGGCAAATCAAGTGGCCAACGGGCTTCTGGCAAAAGGAATTAAGCCTGGAGACAAAGTAGCCCTGAGCTGCTTAAACCTACCTTTTTTCCCTATCATTTATTTTGGCATTTTGAAAGCAGGTGCAGTAGTAGTACCATTGAGTGTTTTATTAAAGAAAGACGAAATAGCTTATCATTTATCTGATAGCGACGCCAAAGCTTACTTTTGCTTTATAGGAACAGAGGATCTTCCGATGGGAAAAATGGGTTATGATGGTTTTCAGCAAGCCAACTCTTGCGAAAGCTTTTTCATGATCATGCCAAAGCCAGAAATGCCATCTTCTATAGAAGGAACACAAACTTTAGGCAGTTTAATGAACGGTCAATCGCCATTGTTTGACACCATTCAAACTGGTGCAGAAGATACCGCCGTAATTATTTATACCTCAGGAACAACTGGCAAACCTAAAGGAGCAGAATTGACACATAGTAATTTGCTTCAAAATGCTATCCTTTCGGCAGATTTGGTCACCATGAACGCTGACGACACCGTGCTCATCGTATTGCCTTTGTTTCATATTTTCGCCATGACGGTTTTAATGAACGCTGCCGCTTACAGAGGAGCTAAATCTATTTTGTTACCAAAATTTGACGCAGAAGCAGTTTTCTCACTTTTACAAAAACACAAGGTGAGCGTTTTTGCTGGTGTCCCGAGTATGTATTGGGGTCTATTAAATTACACAGAAAATAAATTTGACTATCCCCAGATAGCGGCGAATTTGAAGATTTGTGCTTCAGGAGGAGCTGCACTGCCTGTTAATGTGCTAGAAGAATTTGAAGCCAGATTTAAAGTGGATATTTTAGAAGGTTACGGCATGTCGGAAGGATCTCCGGTGGTCACATTTAATCAACTAGAATTAGGAAGAAAACCAGGCTCCGTAGGGAAACCCGTTTGGGGAATTGATGTCAAAATTGTGGATACCGAAGATAATGAAGTGCCAATTGGCGAAAAGGGAGAACTGATTTACAGGGGTCATAATGTCATGAAAGGCTACTATAAAAAACCAGAAGCCAACGCCAAAACGCTAAAAGATGGCTGGCTTTACTCTGGAGATGTGGCCGTAAAAGATGAAGACGGATTCTTTTTCATTGTAGACCGAACCAAAGAAATGATTATCAGAGGTGGACTAAATGTTTATCCAAGAGAGGTGGAGGAAGTAATTATGCAGCATGATATGGTTTCTATGGTAGCCGTAATAGGAATACCAAATGAAAGAAGAGGTGAAGAAATAAGAGCTTGTGTGGTTTTAAAACCTGGTCAATCTATCAGCGAAGAGGCTTTAATAGCTTGGACTAAAGAGCGAATTGCTGCCTATAAATATCCAAGACAAATCAGATTTATGGATGCACTTCCTATGAGTGCTACGGGTAAAATATTGAAAAAAGAGATTTCTAGGGATTAAGCAAAAATCCCTGTCTCATGCTTGTGCTATTAATTTATGGAACACGGATTTTTTCTTTTCAGATTTGCCATTTTAAATTCGCTTGAACCCGGTTTATGCATTGGAGAATTGTAATGAGTAGCTAAAGTGTAATAAATCAGACATTTAAATGAGATTAGCATAGCGTTTACCCTGAGCTTATGCCGAAGGGCTATGGTGATTGCGTTTAAATGGGTTTACGAACTGATTTGAAGTAATTTAGTTATGGTTCCGATAGCTATCGGGAGATTTTCTAATGCATAAAGCGGGTTGAAGAACCACACTAAAAAAACGAAATTTGTATTTAATGAATTTTAGAAAATCCATTTCAACGAGCTCCCTTACAGCTTTCTTTATAACTTTAATTGCGATTGTTTTTTCTTGTACTGAAAAACAAGAAGCAATTCCGAAAAAAGTTTTTGAAGGTGAAATAAGTACTGAATTACCTAAGGCCAATATTGACACTACAGATTTATTCTATTTACCTAAAGATCTGGGAGGTCAACATGCGGCATATCCCTTAGGTAAGACAGACGCTGTATTTGGCCATTATCTCTACACACCAAGTGGCTATGATAGTGATACCTCTAATTATCCTCTCATATTATTTATGCACGGTTATGGAGAAAGAGGAGACAGTAGGATTGATTCCAGCATCTTAAATAGGGTAAAAACTTGGGGACCACCCAAATTAATAGAAGCTGGTAGGTGGAATCCTTCCTATCCATTCATTGTGGCTTCGCCACAACTAGTAACTGAATATTGGGCTCCAAATGAAGTCCATGATTTCATTAAATATCTGCTTAAAAAATACCGTATCAACAAGAAACGAATTTACGTTACAGGATTAAGTCAAGGTGGTGGTGGCAGCTGGTATTATGTAGGTGAAATTGATAATCATTATGCTGCGGCCATAGTACCCATTAGTGCTAGCGGGGATATTCACCTTGTTAAAAACCTTAAAACCGTGCCCATTTGGGCATTTCATGGAGACACTGATGGCCTGGTGCACCCATTTAATAATTATGGTTCTGTAACCATGGTAGAAGCTATAAATGCTCAAAACCCAATAATTCCAGCAAAAGTAACGCTATTCTTAAACACAGGGCATAACGCCTGGACAAGACCCTATGAAAACCAATTCGCAGTGACTGGCGTTAATTATAGCAAATTCGATATGAACATTTATGACTGGATGTTACAGTACAAAAAGAAGTAGGTCATTTTAGACAACTCCAGAATACTTTTCAGTTATTCGCCTTCACATACAGGGTAAATTGAGTTTGAAAGGTCCTCATTCACACCATTTCTTCCAAGAACCTACACATCTGAAACCCGTCCATGCGTTAGGGCTTTCAAACTTACTCTTAATGCCTTGATCGTTTTTCACATAATAATTACCTCCCATAGAATAGCCTTCTTCTAGGATAATTTCGGAAACATTATCCTTCATTTTAAGAATTGGATTTTTTCGCTTAGATACCTGATTGCCAATTAATACATTAGACAATCCGTTCTCTATTTCCTAAGCGTCCAACTTTGACTTTCTGCCACGAAGTTGTCTGTGCTTTTTCCTATATTTTGAATCTATTTCAATGGCATATTTGAAGGAAAGCCTCCACTCCTCCTCTGTGGGTATTCGGTACTCAAAATAGTATAGCTTATCCTTCAATTCTGGATGTGAATTAAAGAACTCGTTTATTTCTACTAACCTTCCTCCAGTAAGAGTTCCCTTTGGTATTAAACCTCTTGCTTCGGTATAGGACGTAAAAAGTGCTCTAGTCCTCCATTTTGCAAATTCTTTAGCTTGTTCTAAACTAACTGAAACTAAAGGAAAAAGTCTGACCATTGGATTTCTTAGATAACCCTTCTCAGCTCCATCTATTCCATCGTTGTCAAGTTTAAGCAACTTGTGCTGAATTAATGAATCTCCATAAACCTTCTTAACTCCCCACTCATAAAACAGCCAATCAATATTTGACATTTCCGTTTGGTCACAAAACAAAGTATCATTAACAAGAACAGTATTGGGAGCACGCTAACCAAGGGAACCATAATTCTTCAAATTCCGCTTCTTTTGACTTAAACAACTTGATATCAAAATGCTTGAACTAAACAATAGAAGGTATTTAAAGGTGTGTTTCATTTTAAATTTACTATAAGAATTCAAACTTAAGAGTTCTTCGGCAATTTAGAAAATGGTTTTAATTCATAAAGAAATCTAATCCTACTTATCTAAAAACAAAAACCGTGTTCTATCTTAATGATGGAACACGGTTTTTTTGGATTTGACACGCCAGCCTATCGGCTGACACGGATTTAATTATCCTTCCGTCAATTAGATAGTCCTACCAGAACAAGGCATAAAGTGCTATCACCACTATTCCAATTGCAAAAGCAGAAATATTGAAAGTAGCACTGGTTTCAAAAGTTTTCTTTGTCAATTCTATACCTTTTGGATCTTCTTCACCATTGCCATCAAGATGGCTAATAATCACGATAACTAAAGCAGCCAATACGGCAGATAATCCCATTTGATGCATAAATGGTAAATCTGTAAAGATATTGAAAGAAGCCGTAATCACAATGGACAATAAAGCTCCCCAAATTGCACCTTTGTTTGTCGTTTTCTTATAAAAAAGACCTAACATAAATACCGCTAAAATACCTGGACTCACCATTCCTGTGTATTTCTGAATAAATTGGAATGCTTGGTCTATTCCACCTAAAAGTGGAGCCATAATACAGGCAATAACTAAAGCGGCAAATGCAGACATTCTACCCACGTTAACCAATTTCCCCTCAGAAGCATTTTTGTTGATATACTCTTTATAAATATCCATTGTAAAAATGGTAGATGTAGAGTTAAGCATAGATGCCAATGATGAAACAATGGCCGCTGTTAAAGCTGCAAAAGCTATCCCTTTAAGACCTGAAGGCAATAATTGTAATAACCATGGGTAAGCTTTATCTGCCTGACTTAAACTTGGCAAATTCGTTTGGCCTAAGGCTCCTAATCTTGCCATCACCTCTGGGTCATTGACCATAACGTAAGCCGCAATACCCGGAATGACCACAATAAAAGGAATCAACAACTTCAAGCCTGCCGCTAAAACAATACCTTTTTGAGCCTCTTTAAGCGACTTTGCTGCCAATGTTCTTTGAATGATATATTGATTAAAACCCCAATAGTATAGATTGGCTACCCAAAGCCCACCTACCAATACCCAAATACCTGGCAAGTTCTGATACTCCGGATTCGATTGGTCTAAAATCATATGAAAATTCTCTGGTACGGCAGCAAAAACCTGCTTGAAACCAACAATTATTCCAGCACCATCTGAAAGCGTATCCAAAGCCAAATATGTTGTACATAAACCACCAAGTACCAAGAATACCACCTGAACCACGTCTGTCCAAGCCACAGCAGAAAGACCACCATATAAAGAATAGGCGGTAGCAAAAAGAGCCAAACCAGCAACTCCGTACATCATAGGTACACCCATAATGGTCTCCAGTGCCAAGGCACCCAAATAAAGCACAGAACTAAGATTAACGAAAACGTAAAGACCAATCCAGAAGATGGCTAAAATGGTTTTTAGCTGCGTGCTAAATCTCTTTTCAACAAACTCAGGAATTGTATAAAGCCCCTTTTCAATAAAAATAGGCAAGAAATACTTACCTACAATAAGCAAAGTAATGGCAGCCATCCACTCATAAGAAGCAATAGCTAGACCACCTGCAAAACCAGAACCCGACATTCCAATAAATTGCTCGGCAGAAATATTGGCTGCTATCAAAGAAGCTCCAATAGCCCACCAAGGGAGTGATTTACTGGCGAGGAAGTAGTCTTCAGATGTTTTTTCACCTTTTCTTGAAACCCAGAGTCCAACCCCAAGGATTAAGACAGCATAAGCTCCAAAGATGACATAATCTAAGGTTGAGAAATTCATAAAATTATTTATATAGATTAGAGTAATAATTCAAACTGCGACAAATATAAGATTGTCAATGGAAAAATGCATTTAAAAGCCTTAAACAAGTGCGTTGAGGATAATATAAAATAAAGAAGGACACAGCAAACAACCCAAACCAGTGTAAAAAGTAGCCGTTAAAGCTCCGTATGGCACAAGTTTAGGATCTGTAGCTGCCAAACCCGCGGTAACACCACTTGATGTTCCTAATAAACCTCCAAAAACGATGGCAGCATGTGGATTATCTAAACCAATTCTTTTCGCAATCAAAGGCGTTAAAATGGTGGTCACCACGGTTTTTATGACGCCAATAGCAATACTTATGGCTATAACATCAGAGCTTGCCCCTAAAGCCGAACCGGTAACTGGCCCTACAATATAAGTACAGGCCCCAGCACCTATAGTGGTTAAACTTATCACATCGCTGTAGCCCATTGCCATCGCTATGATAACACCAAGAAAGAATGAAAATATAACGCCAACAAAAAGTGCCACCACCCCTGCCAAGCCAGCGTGTTTAATTTTGTTCAGATCTGCTCCCATGGCTGTGGCCACTACACTAAAGTCTCTAAGCATAGAACCACCAAGAAGAGCCATTCCTGCAAAATAAGGCACATCAGAAATCCCATTTTCACCGCCAAAGGTGGCCAACCAAAGGCCTATCAGAACGGCTATAGCTACTCCTGGTATCTTTTTTCTCAAAAACTTTCCAGAAAACCAGAACGAAAACAGCATGATGATGCCGACCAGTAAAAAGGCGAAGACTAATCCATTCTTGTCAATTAGGGTTTTTATTAAATCCATGATTAGGCTTTCGGTTTCCCTATTTTAGAGATGACAGGGACTAAAAAAAACGAAGCCAAGGTGACCAATACGCCTACCATCACCGCAACCCAGCCACCCGAAAGGGCTGCTTTTACATTTAAAATAGACGCCATAGCCACCACGACGGGAATGTACATAGAGCTCCAAAACAAAATCCCATTCTCTGTTTCTGCTTCCAGCCAACCTTTCTTTTTCATATAAGCATTAAGCAGAATGAGCAGCAACATGGCAAAACCCACACCGCCTACATCACCATTTACGCCTATCATTTCACCTAAAAAAGAGCCCACTAACTTGCCCATCAAATAACAAAATGCCAATAAAGCAACACCGTAAATCTTCATATGATAATTAGGTTTAAAACAGCTTCTTCAATTCATTTTTGGTCACCTTGCCCATTACATTTCTAGGCAAGTCGTCTTGAAAAATATACTTACGTGGCATTTTATAGTTCGGTAGTTTTTCTTTTAACCAAGTATGAAGTGCTTTTAAGTCAATTTGATATTCGTTAGCAATTAGGCTAGCAGCGATAATCTCTCCCCACTCATCGTCAGGGATGCCCACTACGCCACAATCCTTTATTCCAGGGTACTTTCTTAAAACCTCCTCAATCTCCAAAGCAGAAATCTTATAACCTCCCGACTTAATGATATCCACCGAATTTCTTCCAAGAATCCTGTAAGCACCGTCTTCAAAAACAGCAATATCGCCGGTTTTAAACCAGCCATCTGTCGTAAAAGCCTCCGTGGTAGCTTCTGGTTTTTGCCAGTATTCCTTGAAGACGTTGGCTCCTTTTATCTGAATTTCTCCTTGTGTTCCGTCTAAAATCTCCTCATCCTTTTCATCGGCAAGCCTAACCGTAACATTTGGCAGAGCTTGACCGATATAACCTGGCTTCCGCTCCCCTTTATATGGATTAGAGATGGCCATCCCCATTTCTGTCATGCCGTACCTTTCTAAAAGTGTTTGACCACTAATGACCCTCCATTGTTCCAAAACAGAAATTGGTAAAGCCGCAGAACCAGAAACCATAAATCTAAATTTCTGTAAGGCTTCAGAAACTTGCTTTTGCCTAGTCTCCTCCATGTCATTATAATATGTAATCAACTTATAATAGATGGTAGGCACCGCCATAAAAAGGTTCACCTTTCCTTCACAGAAAACATCAAAAATTCCTTCCGGGCTAAACTTTGATAAAAACGCCACACAAGCTCCGCTCCACAGTGGACAGCAAGTGGCATTTATAATACCATGCACATGATGCAAAGGCAGCACATTCAAAATCCTGTCCTCCTTTTTCCACTCCCAAGCCTCCACTAAAGAGGTAACCTGGGCTTCAATATTGGCATGTGTGCTCACCACACCTTTAGGAGAACCTGTAGTTCCGCTGGTATAAAGGATCATGGCACTTCGGCTTTCATCTACTGTAGGCAAAATACCAATGCTTGATGAAATATCATTTAAATTCAACAATAGGTCCTTATCAAACTTGGAAACTAAAAGCTCATATTCATCTGAATAAATAATGGTTTCCGCTTGCGTATCTTCAATCACATATTTCAAAGACTCGTAAGGATGCTTAATGCAAAGCGGAACAGCTATTCCGCCGGCTCGCCAAATACCCCATTGTATGGCCACATATTCAAATCCTGGATTTATAATAAATGCAATTCTAGCTTCATTTAAGTCTTCTCTGCCTTTCAGCAAAGCCAAAGAAATTTGTTCAGAAGAGTTTAAAAGATCCTGATAAGCGTAATCTTTCTCTTCACTGCGGACAGCTATTCTGTCTAAATGAGCCTGAGCTCGTTCTACGATGTTAATCAAGTCTATTTTCAATATAGGTTTGTATAGCAATATAGGAATGGGAAGGGTATTTAAACCAAAAGAAAATAAATCTTTAATATTTTACACCCCAACCCTTGTATCTTAATAATTAAGTTGTACTTTTGCAATCCAATATCGCGGGATGGAGCAGTTGGCAGCTCGTTGGGCTCATAACCCAAAGGTCGTAGGTTCGAGTCCTACTCCCGCTACTCGAAACGAAAAAGAGGTCTTCTGACCTCTTTTTTTATGTCCAATTCTTAGGCTCACAGAATCAGACAACTTGCATATAACCAACTGAACACAAAAGCCTTAACCCACAAAAGCACCTTCACAACTTCATTTTTATCAAAAAGTACTTACACTTCACACTGGGTTAAATTCCTATACCCCTTAAGATCTATATAGCCCAAAGCTTTCTGAAAACTATAAATAAGCCAAAGTATAAATTTAAATATTTGTCGTTTGGAGTATTCTAGTAGCTCATATCTTACCCAAAGCAGGGTTGACCGTAAAATAATTTAATTTTTTCCTTTCTTTCTATTCACCTACATTTCCGACGTCTTAGCAATTTTTTTAAATCCATACAATCAATAATGCCTTACTTAGACTTATTCACTGGTACATTAAGTAGCCAGCAAGCTGCTCATTTATTAAGAAGGGCAACGATGGGCCCCACACAAGCCGAGATTACCCAATTCACAGGAATGACGGCCAATGCAGCAGTAGACCTACTAATTAGCAACTGTAATATTGGACCTTCCCGCCCTCCAGGCAATGCCTGTACTTACAATCATTATAGCGAGGCTCCTCCGGTATGCGAAAACGACCCTACCAATTATGCCACGCCTAGGAATCCTGCAAGCATCTGGCCGGTCAGATATAGCCCAGAACCTATTCCTGACACAAGCGGCTTACCATTTGTAGAGATCTGGGTTGATTTGAGCAACAATTTTCGCTACTGGAAATATGTCAAATATTGGTGGATAGCTAAAATGGTTGACACCTCTGTAGCTCCTTCTATTTTGGAGAAAATGAGCCTGTTCTGGCAAAATCACTTTGTTACCAATACAGAAACGGTCGACGAATACCGTGGCACTTATTACTATTTGAAAATAATACGAGAGAACGCCTTGGGTAACTTCAAAACATTCGTGGACAGTATCACCAAATCGCCCGCCATGCTACGGTATCTGAATGGCAACGAAAATATAGTAGGAGCACCCAACGAAAACTATGCACGCGAGTTACAGGAATTATTTGTAGTAGGGGCAACAGACTATAATAACCAGCCTAATTATGTGGAGGACGACATTAAAGAAGCGGCAAAGGTTTTAACGGGCTGGAAAGACAATTTCACCAACTATGGCCATTCATACCTATTCAACTCAAGTAATCACGACATTACGAACAAAACTTTTTCTTCACACTACGGAAACACATCAATCACGGGCAATTCCAATGCTCAAATAGAACTGGATAGCTTGATAGATATGCTGGTCAGTCATCCAGAATCACCAAAATTTATATGTCGTAAACTTTACCGATGGTTTGTTCACACAGACGTAACTCTCGATATTGAAACCAATGTAATTATACCATTGGCAACGCTATTTGTAAATAGCAACTTTGAAATCAATCCTGTGATTAAAAAACTGCTAAAATCACAGCACTTTTATGATGTTTCCAATATTGGCTCTCTTGTCAAGTCGCCCGTAGATTTAATAATTGGAGCATTGCGTTTCTTTGAACTTCCCGCTCCCTTTGTCAGCTCTAGCGATTCCACGAGTTTCTACAACTATGTGAATTACATTTATGAGAAAACCAATGATATGCAAATGGCCATTCTCCAACAGCCAACCGTCTTTGGTTATGAACCTTACTATCAAACAGGCTTAGGTAGGAACTGGATTAACTCCACATCATTGGCACAGCGAAGTTCATTTACGGATGACATAGCCAATGGAACATTTGAAATCAATTCAAATTACTTTCTCGGCATAGACTTATTAGCACTTACACATGAAGCCATGAATAACACTTCCGGAAGCCCGCTTCTGGTAGTTGAAAAATTCACAGATAATTTATTTGCCATTCCTCTAAACACCAGCCAAAAGGACTTCTTAACCGACATCATTATGATGAAGAGTTTGCCTCGAAATGACTGGACCTTTGAATATCCACCGGGAGCAAATACCACAAAACTGGCAGCAGTGAACGCTCGTATCACTGACTTAATGAAATATTTACTACGCATGGCTGAATTCCAACTAACTTGATGAAAAGAAGAAATTTTATAAAAAAGGCTAGCTTATTTTCAATTCCTTTAATGCTAGAAGGTCAAGGTTTTCATGCTTTTGCTAACCATTCTCAATTTGTCCAAAACCTACTCCAAAACAATGCTTTAACGGAAGACCGGGTTTTGGTAATTATCAACATGAATGGAGGAAACGACGGGTTAAACACCGTTATTCCATTAGATCAATACGGCCTGTATCAAGGCTTCAGAAGTAATATTGCTATTCCACAAAACAATGTACTGCCGCTCAATGACACCTTTGCTACGGGTTTCCATCCAGCAATGACCGGCATGCAACAATTGTACAATAATGGTAAACTGTCCATCATAAACTCGGTATCCTATCCTAATCCGAACTTTTCGCATTATCGGTCTGATGAAATAATGATTACCGGAACACCTTCAAACGTCACAGGAAACACGGGTTGGATTGGTCGATATCTGGATGGGAAATACCCTAATTACCCAAATGGTTATCCCACTGCCGCCATGGAAGATCCAATAGCCTTACAGATAGGATACTTAACTTCCACATTATTGGCTGGGCCAAGTCAATCCATGGCTGTGGCGGTAAGCAACCCTGAGGAATTCGCAACGTTAATTGGCGAAGGCGGTATTTTACCTCCTGCAGATTTGCCCTGTTGCGAAGCAGGAGATTTGGTCACATTTATTAGAAAACAGCAAACGCTCTCCATCGCCTACGCTTCAGAAATAAAGAATGCGGCACTTGCAGGTACCAATATGGCCACGTATCCCAGCAATAATTCTGTGGCAGACCAACTAAAAATAGTTTCGAGACTAATTCACGGAGGTTTAAAAACCAAAGTATACATGGTAACTCAGGGTGGTTACGACACACATAGTGGTCAGGTAGAAAACGACCCAACAACCGGCGTTCACAATAAACTATTAGGTGAATTATCAGATGCTATTGCCGCTTTTCAATCTGACATTGAACAACAAAATATAGCAGACAAAGTAATAGGCATGACTTATTCGGAGTTTGGAAGAAGAGTAAACTCTAATGCAAGCAAGGGCACCGATCATGGTGTAGCTGCTCCCATGTTTATTTTTGGAAATGCCATAAAGAAAAGGATAATAGGCACCAACCCAAACCTTTCAGATCTTTCTGTAGAGTCTGGCCAATACAACCTGAAAATGCAGATAGATTTCCGTCGCGTTTACCAAGACATTTTACAAGATTGGTTTGGACTGAGCCCAAGTGTAGCCGACCCAATAACCTATGGCAGTTTTGAGCCTACTAGGGTATTAAATGATACGATAAAAAGTATTCAGTCTGGCGACTGGATGAATCCAACAACCTGGAACCTTGGTCGTGTTCCAAACTTAACCGAAAAGGTTCTCATTCAAAATGAACACACGGTCACCGTTAGGTCAGCAGACCATATCACTTGCGGATTTGTTGAAATCTTAGGCGGCTTTGATACGGAACCAGGTGCTGTTTTTAATTCGAGTAATCCATAGTTTAAAATACGTAGAACCGAAACACCTAAGCCAACTTACTCTGCGAACAGGATTAAGTAAAAGACAACAATTCTAAGCAAACTTATACAATGGAACTATAGATTAGAGGAGATTTGGGATATATCTAAAACTATATATAGAAAATTGACAAGCATTACCTTGGCTCCTATTAAGCCAATAATGCATTTAACCCCTTATCTTTGCCCTATGACAAAAAAACACAAAGCTGGTTTTATAAGTATTATTGGTAAACCAAACGTGGGGAAATCTACTTTGATGAACCAATTGGTGGGCGAGAAGCTATCTATCATAACTTCCAAGGCTCAAACTACCCGTCATAGAATAATGGGTATTGTTAATGGCGAAATGGATGGCGATGAGTTTCAGCTGGTTTATTCTGATACCCCTGGTATCATTAAACCGATGTACGAACTGCACAACACCATGATGGAATTTGTGCATGGCTCGCTAGAAGACGCAGACGTAGTACTTTTTGTCACAGATATTTTTGAGAAATACGACGAAGAAGATGTTATCCAAAAACTAGGAAAATCTGACGCTCCACTGCTTTTAATCATCAATAAGATTGACTTGGCTACCCAAGAGCAGGTAGAAGAGAAAATAGAGCATTGGAAATCCATTCTAAACCCAAGAGAAATTCTGAGTATTTCTGCTCTTGAAAACATTGGCGTGGAAGGACTTTTTGAAACGGTTGTAAAACTACTGCCTATTCATCCGCCATATTTCCCAAAAGATGCCCTTACAGACAAACCTGAAAGGTTTTTTGCAGCCGAAATACTGCGTGAGAAAATTTTCACCAACTACAAAAAAGAGATTCCTTATAGTTGCGAGGTGGTCATAACGGAATTTAAGGAAGACGATGATATCATAAGAATCTATGCCGAGATTTATGTGGAGCGAGCTTCACAGAGAGCAATTTTACTTGGACATAAAGGGGAGAGAATTAAGAAAGTAGGTACAGAGGGGAGAGAAGAGATGGAGGCATTCTTCGAAAAGAAAGTATTCCTTCAGCAGTACATCAAAGTGGAACCAGACTGGCGTCTAAAAAAAGACAAAATAAAGCGATTTGGGTATTAAGAGATGGCATGACCAAATTATATCCTTGTAGGTCTTTAGGAGTCATAAAATTTCAATTACAACCTGAAAGAAACACAATAGTATTAAAAAATGATTTACCTTCTTCTAAGCATTCTATTCTCGGTTTTGTTATTGGTTAATTTCAGACTATTCCCAAGGTTTGAAGTCAATACCCTGCATGCCATTTGTTTAAACTACATCGTTTGTTTTGCAACAGGAATGTTGCTCATGCCAGAAGGTCAATCTTTCACCCTAGACTTGTCTCAAAACTGGACATGGTATTGCTTAGCACTAGGGGTCGGTTTTATCATTACTTTTGTTTTATCTGGCTTATCTACGCAGAAAGCAGGAATTACCATTACTTCTTTAGCAAATAATGTTTCTCTAGTTATACCCGTACTCGTCAGTTTACTACTTTTAGAAACCTACGGAAAGGCTTTTGACATTTTTAATTATTTTGGACTTTTCTTGGCCATTGTGGCGGTGGGCTTAGCCACTTATCAAAAATCTGAAAGTGGATTAAGTTCTTCTTTATCTAGCTGGTATTTGCCATTAGGAGTGTTTCTGATGTATGGAATCACCAATTCGGCCATCAATTACCTGAATTTAGCATTTATCCCAAATCCTGAATTAACGATTCCTGTCACTTTGGTTATGGTTTTGGGAGCCGCCATAGCAGGCGTTATTCTATTGATATTTAGCTTAATAAAACACAAAGAAAAGTGGCAATGGAAAAACGCTTTAGCTGCCGTTTCTCTGGGCATTCCTAACTTCCTGTCATTTTACTTGATCATACTCGCACTTACCTCTTTTGGCAATAGTGGTGCTTTTGTTTACCCTATTTACAACATTGGGGTCATTGTTTTATCTGCCGTGGTGGCAGCCCTCTTTTTTAAGGAAAAACTGAAACAAATCAACAAAATAGGCTTTGTATTGGCCCTAGTAGCCTTGTTTCTAATCTCTTACCAAGAGATTTCCAGTATGTTTTAAGAAAACACAAAGGGTTTTATTGCACTATTAGATGATAGCACTGCACCTTTATTCGCTCCATATACCGAAAAAAGGACATTGCCAAGCATAATACTCTTTCTTTCAGTATCTTTGCAGCCCTTTTGAGAAAAAGGGGTTAATTTTAGAAAAGTAAAGGAATTATTATGGCAAATATCGTAGCAATAGTTGGACGCCCAAATGTAGGCAAATCAACCTTATTCAACAGGTTAATAGAGCAACGTATGGCCATCACCGATAACGAATCGGGGGTTACAAGAGACCGCCATTATGGTGAGTCTGTATGGACAGAAAAATATTTTACAGTAATAGATACAGGTGGGTACGTGGTAGGCTCTGAAGATACTTTCGAAGGAGCCATTAGAGATCAAGTAGCCTTAGCATTAGACGAAGCCACTGTGGTGCTTTTTGTAGTAGATACCATGACTGGTTTGATAGACTTAGACAATGACTTTGCCAATGTGCTACGTCGTTCTAAAAAGCCAATCATTGTGGTCGCCAACAAAGCGGAAACTTTTGAAAGACAATCATTGGTAGCCCCTGAATTTTATTCTCTGGGTATGGGAGAGGTTTTTCCAATCTCTTCTACAGATGGATCGGGAACCGGTGAGTTATTGGACGAAGTGGTCAAGCATTTTGAAGATGACGGCGTAGAGAATCCAGATGAAGGCATTCCGAGAATAGCCATTCTAGGTCGACCAAATGCAGGAAAATCTTCTTTCTTGAATGCTCTTTTGGGAAAAGACAGGAGTATAGTTACTGATATTGCTGGAACTACCAGAGACGCCATAGACACGCATTACAAACTTTATGGAAACCACTTTATCTTAACAGATACGGCTGGAATTCGTAAAAAAGCAAAGGTGCAAGAAAGTATTGAATTCTACTCTGTCCTTCGAAGCTTGAAGGCCATGGAGAGTGCTCAGGTTTGTATTATTCTTTTGGATGCAGAAAGAGGTTTAGAAGCTCAGGATATGCACATTATTTCTCATGCACATAATGCCAAGAAAGGCATAGTGCTGATGATGAACAAATGGGATTTGGTGGAGAAAAGCTCTAAAACCGCTGACCAGATGAAGAAAGAAATTCTGGAAAGGTTAGCACCTATGAACTATATGCCTATGGTTTTTGCCTCGGCACTAAACAAACAGCGTATTTTTCAAGTGATTGAAAAAGCGATGGAAGTTCATGAAGGTAGAGGAATGAAAATTCCAACTTCTAAGATCAATGAGGTCATGCTTCCTATTATAGAAAGAACACCCCCTCCAGCATTGAAAGGTAAATACATCAAGATTAAATATGTGATGCAGTTACCTACGCCTTCGCCTACCTTCGTTTTCTTCTGTAATTTACCTCAGTATATCCGTGAGGCTTACGAACGATTCTTAAAGAATCAGATTAGAGAGCATTTCGGTTTTGAAGGTGTAACGATTACCGTTCTTTTTAGAAAGAAGTAAGAAGACGATCTAGTATTTTTTATTGTTTTAGATAGCTGTTGCTCATAAAGACGTAACTTAGAGATAATCAACATCTTTATGAGCCGACCGCTACCATTTTTTCTATTGCTTTGTGCACTTTGGGCCTGTGAGAAATCAGAGGTACCTCAAAGGGAATCCACAAGACTTAAAAGCTATAGGTATGTGCATTCTGAGGCAGATAAAATAGAAGTCTACACGGGCACCTACATATACAACGATGCCAACCATTTAGTAGCGGAAAAACAAAATGATACGACCTATCTTTTGAGCTCAAATCAGATAATACCTGTAAAAACAACTATTTCTTATAGCTACGACAAAGAAGGCTACCTTATCAAGAAAATACAAGACGCTCTAAGTATAAGACTCACGGCCACCACAACGACTACATATGAATATAGGAACGGCCTTTTATCCTTAGAAAACCAAGGAAATAATGTCAGAGAATATAGATACGACAATGCTGGAAGACTCCTAACCACCATTTTCTTTTCCCTAAGCTCCGGAAATAAAACAGTGGTAAACTACGATGACGAAGTTCCGGAACAACTGGTAAAAATCAGTGATGGATACATCTTTACACAAGAAAACGAAAAGACCTATTTAGATCAGAATCTCCTTCTAAAAAGATATGAAAAGTTTCAAGATGGCCAATTGGTTTTTGAGCAAGATTATAAGCTGGAGAAAAACGGCTTGCCACAATCTGCCCTTCCAAAATTCAAGGGCTTTCCAAAAATCAAGGCTTTTGATTACAGAAAAGGGATAGAAAAACTGATAGTCACCTACAAAACAATCAACGGTGAAAGAATCTTATCTGACAAGAAAATGCTCACCAATAGCTTTAACTCGGATGGCTTTTTAGTTAAAAATATTGGATACGAACATATCAATCAAGAAACCACTAAGCCGCTTTATAGAAATCTTTCTTTCGAATATTTTTACGAAAAATACTAACGCAAAAATATCCTCTTCGTCGTTTTTCCGCTCTTTGAATACACCTCCAAAAGATAGCTTCCCGCTCCTAAACCGTCTATTCTTAAATCTGATGTATTGCTAAACTTCTTTACCAAATTACCGGATAAGGTATATAATGAGACCCCGTAAATGCTCTCTTTAGATTCTATTTTCAGTACCCCATTGGTTGGATTCGGATAAATGAGAATTTTCTGGATAATTGGCTCTGCCGCTAAAATTAACTCCTTCTCCATTTCTGCGAAATTGATGAAGATATCTGCATTCTCTCTGCTCTTCCCTTCTAGCGTTCCAGCTCCATTTCTAAAAACCATGCCTATTCTATACCAAGTAGCACTTGTAGGCACTGCTGCAAAATACTTATTGGGTGTTATCGTGATTTCCCATTTGCTATCTGAACCTGCCACCTTCTTCATTTTCCCTATGCCATCATCTTTCCCCCAGTTGCCAACGGTATATCCCCAATCTTGACTGGCAGCAGCATTGGTAATAATACCTGCATGCATATAAATCTCACTGGCACCCGTTAAGCCAGCCGTACCATTTGTTCCTGCCAGGGCTGCATCAAAAGTTATCGTAATAGGGGTATCCTTATAAAACGCTTCAGGGTTTACTTTCACCACATCACCTTCCGATTTCAAATTCAACCAAATGATTTCATTTCCATAGCCCAAGCCCTTTGTTAAAGTATCCTTACTAGAAAAATAAAGCCCTATTCTGAAAATTTCTTCATTTTCTGGTACCCCGAAAAAGCTTCTAGGATTCATGGCTATTTGCCAGATATTTTGCTCCGCAGAGCCTAAAGAAAGCTGATTTTTAGATGAAATATTATCGACTTTATATTTCAGCTTCACGCCATTGGGGCCATCCGTCACTACGCCACCAAGCAAATAAATATCCGCCAAGTCCTTAAAGTCCTTTGCACCTAAACTTTGAGCAAGATTCGCTTTCAAATAAAGTGTCACATCCATACTGCCAGAAAAAATATCAGCCTCCGTAAAAACGATCGGGTCAAAAACAGTGACTAGATCCTTCCTCGCTTCCATTTTTTTAGAGGTGTATATATGAAACTCACCGGGGCTTAGCTTCACCGTGGTCTTATTACCAGAAAGCACTAAAGAGTCGGTAGAGAAATAGCTAAACCAAGTTCCTGAAGCAGGGAAAGTCACTTCTTTGGATTGCTCTTCAATATCGAAATTCCCAATAATGACAGCGTCCATTTCATCGGCTTCAAAACTGAGCTGCTTGATGCTACCGCTTAATGTTTTTGTCAACTTGCCATCAGAAAATGTAGCCCTATGGTTTTGAACTAAACCAATGATAGCGGCATGAGCTTCCAATAATTTCTGACGCTCTTCTTGCTTATAATAGGCAAGCCCGTTTTCTCCCCAAACTTGTGGTTTGACCCCCACTCTACCATTAAAGTCTATACCTACATCATATCCCAATTCCTGAAACTGCCACATCATTTTAGGACCTGGCAAAGGATAGAAAAAAGCGGCCAACATCTTAATCCTATTTAAAGCTACCAATTCATCATGAATTGCGTAAGTGGTGGTTTTGACCAAACTATTATCGGCCTTATACATGAGTCTTTCTTCATCATGACTCTCCATATAGGAAACCATCCCATGGTCATCTGCACCAGAAATGTTAGAAGACGTATTTCCTGTCAATAAATCACCATAACTGTGTGTATGATTCCCCCATGTTAGCATTCCTGCTTGTTGCAATTCATCTTCCTCCGCAGCCGCTGCAAAGTGCTCTAAAATCACATAGGCATCCTTATCCTTCTCCCAAATCTTCGACGCCATCCTTTTTAAAATAGCAATTCTAGTGTCATCCTTCTGCCCCCACTTATCTACATTATTTGAATTCTGCGTTTGTGTAAAACCCTTAGAAAGGTCAAAACGATAACCATCAAAGTGAAATTCTTTGAGCCAATACGTATTTACGTCATCTACAAAAGACTGTGTATAAGAACTCTCATGGTTAAAATCATATCCAACACTAAAAGGATGTGTAGCATTTTGGTTAAACCATGGGCTATTGATGGCCGGCTTGTTTTTAGTCTTATCCCAATACATTTTCACCATCGGGTTTTGACCGTAAGCATGATTAAGCACCATATCCAATATCACCGCAAAACCCTGTTCATGTGCCGTTTGAATAAAATTCTTTAAAGCATTCTTAGACCCATAATATTTATCTGGGGCAAAAAAGTAACTGGGATTATAACCCCAACTTTCATTACCCTCAAATTCCATAATAGGCATTAGTTCTATGGCGTTTACGCCCAGTTTTTTCAAATAGCTCAGCGTATCTGAAAGGTCCTTATAATTATGGGAGCCAATAAAGTCTCTAACCAATAGCTCATAAATAATCAAATTTTCCTTTGCTGGCTTTGACCAAGAACTTTCAGAATCCCGCCATTCAAAAGCTTTTTGACCTGTTTGTAAAACAGTAGCTACGCCAAAATCTCTTCTATCATAGGTGGGTAAATTTGGATAAACACTTGGTTCAATGTACTCGTCGTTCCACGGGTCTGCCACCTTATCGGCATAGGGATCACCCACTTTTATGTCCTCTCCTAACCAATACTGAAAAACATATTCCTTGCCTGAAGTAAGGTCACTGAGCTCCAACCAAAACATTTCACCATCAGGCGTTTGATTCATCAAGAACTCATCCTTTATTTCCCAATTATTAAAATCTCCGACTACATGGGCAAATTCCTTCCCTGGAGCTTCTAACACCAAAATGGCCTTTGAGGCATCTTCTAGGTAATTTATCCCTTTTCTAATCCCAGCCGGAAGTTCTTTTGTACTTATGGTTCTACGAATCACAAATTGATAATTCTTAGTTATTTTTTGGGTGTCAGACTCAAAGATAGCTTCTGCTAACATTTCAACTTTACCCGTTTGGCTTGGTATGTATTCTGCCTTAATTTCTTGCTGATTCTCAACAGATTTTAGCAATTCAAAGCCTTTTCCGAAGTCTAAATATAAGGAAAGCTTACTAGCAACAGATGAAGCCTTAGCTGCAAAAGTTTGAGCTTGTTTCTCTGTAAAATAAACAGTCGTGTTTAGTGGTGCCGTGATTTGAACATAATTACTGACATCCAAATCAATAAATATGTCGCCATTGGAAGAAACTGTGCCTCCGCTAAAATTACCAGCCGTGCCTTTACCTTCCTTACTTCCATCTGCGTTTCTAAAAACCATGGATAATCTAAAGACGGTGCTGCTAACTGGTACGCCATAGTACTCTCTGACCTTCGGAATTTTAATAGACCAGAGATTTTGCTCTCCTGTCACTTTGGTCATTTTTCCAATGCCATCATCTTTGCCCCAATTCCCAATCACATACTCCCAAGAAGTACCAACAGGCCCCGTTAATACGACACCAGAATGCATATAAACAGAAGTAGCATTCAGCAAACCTGCCGTGCCTTTGGAAGCATCAAACAGAATTTCTATTTCGTCATTGACACTGGGGCTTTCAGGAGCGACTTTTACAATCTGAGCCTTAACGGTTATCAGACTAAATAGAAAAAGAAAAGAGAGCGTTAGTTTTTGCATTTCAACAGGTTATTGTCTTGCAAAATTAGACCTAAACGCTCTCTTATGCGACCCGATTTACGACAAGCCGCCAATTTGTATATGCTGCCTTTATTCCCTTAAAGGCTAATATCAAGTGCCGTTTTATAAATAGACACCAACTTACCTGTTTTCCAAGACCTTTTGATTCTCTTAATATCCTTATTTATCTGAATTTAAAACCAAACTAGGGTTAAACGGATAACGACCAAAGTCTTTGCCATAAACGGCTAAACCTCCACCGTTTTTAACAGACAACTTAACGGTAAGCTGCCCATCCTTTTTCAAAGACTTTAATTGGTTTTTCGTAAGTGGCACTTTAACCATATACCCATAACTACCGGCTTCATGGAGTAATCTGTCTTCCTTTTGGCTATGCCAGCTCAAAATACCTCTATGGTCAGCTGGGTCGTCTTCTAAGCTTACATTTTTTATAGTCACGCCATTAATGGCCACCGAAACTTTTGAAGGAAATTTGGTTTCATCGGTCATAGGATATGCGTTTTTGTTTTGACTTGGCTCCGCAATGGCACCCAACATATAATCCATATCAATCAAATCTATACCACCTCTGTCTTTTGCAAAAAGCTCCTTGGCTCCTAGCTCCATCAAAAGGTAACCTGACTTTACATTTTTAACATCTCCACTAAACACATACTCAAAAGAACCGTTTCCGGTACCATTCATTTTCAGACCATCCATGACGTCCCAACTTTTTATAGACCAATCTGCTTTTTTAACCGCTTTCGGTGATACCTCTAATACAGAAAAGCCCGTTGGTAGCTTACCTCCACCCACTTTGAAGTTCATAAAATTATGATGGAGTGCTCTTCCATTCATATCCTTCAATATTAGAGACACCGTATATAAGCCATCATTTTCTGGCATTTTAACACTTAAAGGAGCCTCTCTTTTTTGCATCCAAGGTGTATAATCTATTGTTTTAGATTCGGCTGGCATGCTTACGTTATTCCCTAAAACGTCTATCCCAGTCACTTGATACGTTAGCGTCATTTTAGATTGCGGAAGCACCTCACCGGTATGGCACGAAATAAAAACGGGCACAGATGCCATAGCACCAGCTTTGGCAGTTTGGGTTATATCTTGGCCTGTAGAAACATAAAAAAGTGAATGAAAATCTTTGTCTTTCATCCCCTTTACTATTTCATTCAAACCCGTATACTTCATGGTTCTATCGAAACGCCAGTAGCCATTCCACTCATTAATAACATCATGATGCTCGGTATATAACCAACCAGCCATCTTGGGATGCTGTCTGAAAACATTCATCATTCTGTGGTAGTCATAACTCCAATCTATATCTCCCGTGCTACCGTCATAACCCCAAACGTTACCACATTCAGAATTTATCATAGGCTGATTTCCTTGAGCAAATCCTTCCTTAAAATCTGATGTGCTGCCAGCAAAGGTGTTTTTATCTAAATTGGTCATAAAAGCCTCCCATTCATAGCCTGGCAAATAGGAATGCCAAGAATTAATGTCCGTTTCTGTATGTCCTGCTCCACAGCAAATAGAGTTATCTTCCACCAAACGTGTCTGGTCTAAAGACTTAGCTAAATAATACATAGACGCCACCCAATACTGTGTTTTAGGCAAGTATTTTTCTTGAAGCTTGCCATTCTCGTTTTTAACTTTCGTCTTCAAGCCCCAGGTCTCGTTAAAGGTAATCCAAGAGAAAATAGAAGGATGATTAAAGTCACGCTTTATCATTTCACGAAGGGTATACTCCGATTCCTTTTGAGCGTCAGCGTCTGGTTCTCCCCAGCTATTTGGCAAATCCGCCATGACTAAAAGGCCTAGTTTATCTGCCCAGTAAAGCTTTCTTGGAATGTCTATTTTGATGTGCGTTCTAAGTCCATTTAGACCAATATCCTTACATAACTGAATCTCATTTTTCATAAACTCATCGGAAGGAAAAGTATAAAATCCGTCTGGATGGTAAGACTGGTCTAGTGTCAGTTGCAGATAAAGTGGCTTATTATTGAGTGCCACATAGGGAATATCTGTACCCGGTAAATTGGTCACCGATATTTTACGCATACCAAAATAAGATTTTACTTTGTCGTCTGCCACCATAGCGGTAACCTCATAAAGATATGGATCTTCTATAGACCATAAATGTGCATTGGCTAAATCAAAGGTCGCTTCAAAACTTTTTTGACCCGCCTTAATTATAGTCTTAAAAGCATTTCCTACACCTGCCACAGAGAGTTCAAGGGTTTCCTCTTTCATAGTCGCCTGCCCTAGCTCTCCTTTGATGGTAAATTGCCCTTTGTCAATATCTGGAATAAAATGAAGGTAATCTATATAGGTAGCTCCTCTTGCCTCTAGGTAGGCCGTTTGCCAAATCCCTCTGGCATTTCCGTAACCTTGTTTGCCGTAAAGTGTAAACATTCTACGGACGTCATCCACTCTCACTACCAAATTTTGAGTTTTTCCGTAGGTCAAATGCTCTGTCAAATCAAAAGAAAATGGCGTATAGCCTCCTTCATGTTTTCCCAAAAGTTTTCCATCAAGCCAAACCGTAGTTTCCCAATCGGAAGCACCAATCGTGAAAAAAGTACGTTTGCCTTTCCAGTTTTCAGAAACGTTTATATGCTTTTTGTACCAAGCTATATCAGCCTCGTCTGCTACTCCCGAAAGTTTAGAACCCCACGGAAAAGGCACGTTTATTTCTTTGGAAAAATCTGCAGTTCCAGAAGTCCAGTTTTTACTGAGACCTACATTAAGGCTGTCAAATTCGAATTCCCAAATGCCATTTAAGTTTTGCCAGTTTGTTCTTTCAAAGTCTGGTCTTGGATGCTCTGGCAAAGGTATGCCTTGCCCCATAGCGAAGTTTAGCCCTATAAAAAGGGCTACTATGATGTAAATTGATTTCATTTAATAGGGTTGAATTATATAAAATTAGTGAATAGGGATCAATCATCAGTACCTCTACTCCCCCACCAATCTGCGTTGGGTTTGTAACTTTCTGACAACATTTGCTTTCTTTCTTTTTCTAATTTAGGTAGTAATATCTTTTTGTTCTTTTCTAGAACAGCATTATATTTTCTTTGGTCAAAAATAGGATCTTGGGCAGCAAACGTTGCTTCAGAAGTATTTAACCATGCTTTCAATTTTGTCAACAGTTCCGCTGTTTTTACAGATTGACTTTGGCTTAGGTCAATTCTTTCTTCAGGGTCTTTTTCAAGATTATAAAGTTCGTTTCTTTCGTCTTCCCAATAATGAATAAGCTTCCAATTACCCGATCTAATCATGGAAGAAGGCTCGCCGCCCTGGTTTCCATAATGCGGATAGTGCCAAAACAAATCTCTAGAGATCTCCTTTTCTTGTTTAATAATAGGTAAAAGACTCATACCATCTAAATACTGACCTTCTATGGCAGACAAACCTGCCAAATCTAAAAGCGTGGGATAGAAATCCATACCAATCACTTTATCTGAGATTTTTCTAGGAGTAAGGCCTGGAACAGATATTAAAAAGGGCTCTTTTATGCCTCCCTCCCACTGATACCCTTTACCTCCACGAAGAGGAGCATTTGAGGTAGAAAACGCATCTCCAGAAGCCACGCCCCCATTATCCGAAGTAAAAACGACGATGGTGTTTTCAGCCAGACCAAGTTCTTCAAGTCTTTTAAGCACTATTCCTACAGCATCATCCATGGTTTCTACGAGCCCACCATAAACAGGATTATCCTGATGCTGACGAATGGGTAAAACCCTTTCCATTTCAAAACCTGAATCCGCTATACCCGCTTTCTTTGCTTTGTTTTGATATTTTTGCCACTTCTCTTCTGTCGTCTGGATAGGACCATGTACTGCGTAAAAAGATAAAAATGCGAAGAAAGGCTTTTCTTTATTTTCTGAAATAAAATTGGCTGTTTCGTTGGCAAGCCTAATGGATAGATTCTCTCCATTTTCTCCATCTTTCATTTTAGGGTTTTCATAAGGCGAAAAATATCCGCCAAACGGACTACCAGCATGGTAACCTCCAATATTAATATCAAAACCATGATCTTCTGGATAAGAACCTTCACCACCTAAATGCCATTTACCTGCAAAAAACGTACGGTATCCCTGTGCTTTGAAAGCTTCAGCCATAGTCGTTTCTTCTTGCGGTAGCTGGTGAATATAAGAAGCCGGTAAAAGCTTGTTTTCTCGTCCAACCGTACGCCAATCCGTACCCGATTTTGCTCCAATCCAGTCTGTGATATGTAATCGAGCCGGCGACTTCCCTGTCATGATGGCGGCTCTTGATGGGCTGCAAACCCGACTAGCGGCATAACCATTGATAAAGTTTAAACTCCTAGAAGCGAGGCCATCAATGTTTGGTGTTTCGTAATAACTGCTGCCTGTATAGCCAAGGTCATGATAACCCAAATCGTCCGCTAGAATAAAAACTACATTAGGCCTTTTTTGAGCCTGCACTGCAACTCCGATGAATAGCATCAGGAGCACTCTTAAATAAATCATTTAATAATATGGTTGAATAGACGGGTGAATTTACGAAAAAAATGAATCAAGCATTCTGCTAGTATAGAAATGAAATTATAAATAGTTTTAATGACCCATTATTATTAATGAGGCTTAGACCTAACAATTATTTGACCCAATATGAAAAAATTAAGTTTACTCTTTCTCTGTTCACTCCTTCTCTTTATTGCCTGTAAAAAAGATCCTAGTAAAGAAAAAATCACCGTCATTTTTGATACCGATGCCAATAATGAACTCGACGACCAGCATGCTTTAGCTTACCTCTTAAGTAATGGCGAGTTTTTTGACATCAAAGGGGTTACTGTAAACGCCACACCTAGCGGAGGAGAAATTGCAGAACATTATAATGAGGCAGAAAGAATACTGAAACTCTATAATTTAAATAGACAAATTCCCCTCTTAAATGGAGCTAATGCCAATTTTGAAGAAATTATAGCTTCTGATTCACTAAAAAACGATGGTTCGGATGCCGTGGACTTTATGATTGAATCTGCCAATAAAGGCCCGTTGACTATAATAGCTGTTGGCAAATTGACCAATGTTGCTTTGGCGGTAAAACAAGACCCCACTTTTGCTGAAAAAGTAAGATTGGTTTGGCTTGGTTCTAACTATCCTAAGCCTGGAGAATACAATCAAAACAGTGACCCTGCATCTATGAATTATTTGCTGGACTCCAATATCCCTTTTGAAATGGTGACCGTAAGATATGGCGAACCTTCTGGTACAGATGCCGTGAAAGCTCTCCAATCGGATATTCAAAAAAAAATGCCAGGATTAGGACCTGAAGCTACAGAAGAAATTACAGGAAGGCACGGTGGCACTTTTAAACATTTTGGCGATTACGCTATCGACCTTTTTGATCATATTACCTTACATGGAACACCACCTTCAAGACCACTTTTCGATATGGTGGCAGTAGCCATTATCAAAAATCCAGCATGGGGTGTTGCCAGAGGAATACCTGCCCCAATTTTAGAAAATAACGAGTGGAAAGAAAGACCAAACAATGCAAGGAAAATCACGCTTTGGGAAAACTTTGATATAGAAAGTTTGATGACAGACTTTTATAACCGAATGGAACATTACACCCTCCCTAATACAAAATAACCATTATGAAAAATCCAAAAATCTTAGTCATAGGTAGTGCCAACACAGACATGGTGGTAAAAACCACCAGACTCCCTAAACCTGGCGAAACCATTTTAGGAGGTGATTTTTTCCTTTTCCCAGGCGGAAAAGGGGCAAATCAGGCAGTATCTGCAGCCAGACTTGGCGGACAAGTGACTTTTGTATGCAATTTAGGAAATGATGTTTTTGGCAAACAATCCTTGGAAGGTTTTGAAAAAGATAAAATTGACACTTCACTTATAAGTTTGGAAGAAAACAAACCTTCTGGAGTAGCGGTCATAACCGTCAATGAAAATGCAGAAAACACGATAGTGGTCGCCCCTGGAGCAAACGCCAGTTTGATTCCTGAAAAGATTCTAAAATTAGAGTCCTCTTTTGCAAATGCTGACATCATTTTAACCCAATTAGAAATCCCGCTAGCGAGTACTGAGACCATTGTTAATTTGGCAAAAAAGTATAATAAGAATCTCGTACTTAATCCTGCTCCAGCCAATGCCTTATCCGCAAACATTTTAGAAGGACTCTTTCTAATTACCCCGAACGAAACAGAGACAGAACTCTTGACTGGTATCTATCCCGACTCCATAGAAAAATGTAAAATCGCAGCAGATATTTTAATGGATAAAGGCGTTAAAAATATCATAATCACCTTAGGAAAACAAGGTGCATTTTATGCTTCAAAAAATGAAAGTTTCCTAACAGAGAGCGAAAAGGTGAAAGCCATTGACACCACTGCAGCCGGCGACGTTTTTAATGGTGCTTTAACGGTGAGCTTAGCCCAAAACAAATCTTGGAAGGAGTCCATCACATTTGCCAATCAGGCTGCTGCCATTTCTGTGACCAGAATGGGAGCACAGAGTTCTGCTCCGTACTTAAAAGACCTAGACATTTAACCCAAAAACTATAATCATGTTTATCATTCAATCATATGGACTGGCAGTTCTTTTTTGTGTCATTACCATGCTCTCATGGGGCTCTTGGGCCAACACCCAAAAGCTAACTTCCTCATCTTGGCGTTTTGAGCTGTTTTATTGGGATTATGTTATAGGAATAGTAATTTTTGCATTACTTTTTGCTTTGACGGCAGGTAGTTTAGGAACCGAAAGCCGTTCCTTTATAAAAGACTTAGGTCAAGCTGAAATGCCCAATATTATATCCGCATTTGGGGGAGGAATACTTTTTAATGCGGCCAATATTCTTCTCGTAGCGGCCATTTCTATTGCCGGTATGTCTGTGGCATTTCCCATTGGTATTGGGCTAGCCTTAGTTATTGGTGTTATTGTGAACTATATAGATGTTCCTGTAGGCAATCCAATCTGGATCTTTGGAGGTGTTGGTCTTGTGCTTGTTGCTATAATTCTGAATGCAATATCCTATAAAAAGCTTACCCAGACTCAAGAAAAAGTACCAAATAAAGGGCTTATTTTAGCTGTGGTGGCTGGTGCTCTTATGGGGCTTTTCTATAAGTATGTAGCTAATTCCATGTTTCCAGACTTTGCCATGCCGATTAATGGAAAACTTAGCCCCTATTCGGCTGTTTTTGTCTTCAGTATCGGGATTTTCGTAAGCAATCTTGTTTTCAATACCTTGCTCATGTTTAAGCCATTTGAAGGCAAACCCGTTTCATATAATGACTACTTCAATGGAGGCAGAAGGAATCATCTTATGGGAATTCTCGGCGGTTTAGTTTGGTGTTTAGGAATGTCTTTCAGCATCTTAGCTTCCGATAAAGCCGGACCGGCTATTTCTTACGGACTTGGCCAAGGAGCCACCATTGTAGCGGCTATCTGGGGAATTTTTATTTGGAAAGAATTCAAGGAAGCCCCTAAGGGCGTTTCCGCCATATTGAATATGATGTTAGCCCTTTACGTGATTGGATTAGGGCTCATTATTATGGCTAGGTAGTCAATAGAATTATAAATAGGTAACCATTTCTGTCACCAAAATGGGGGCACAGAGTTCTGCTCCGAATTTATCGGAATTAAAAGATTAAGGACACCCACCCCCTATCTCCGCCCGAAAAACAGTGGCTGCACCACCCGTAGGTGCTACCGAAAAGCCAGGTAAGAGCTGTACGTTATTACTGCCTTGGTAAAGCACATTGTTGGTGTTTAGGATTTGGCTACTGGCTTTTAAAATGGGAATATCGCTTAGGCTTGGATTGGTGCCATCAGGTATTTGAATGTCTACCACTGCCTTTCCATACTCATACGCTCCCAAATCTGGAAGACCTACTCTGGTAAAGCCTGTGATGTCTTCCGCGGGTGCTCCTGTAGCAGTTCCTGCATTTATGGCCGGAGAGTTGCATTTTAATTGCAGGAAGCCATTAGCGGCATCTACGAATTGGGGGTTTTGACTATAAACCATATTATTAATACTACTAATCCCCCCATTTGAATTATTACTGAGTGCCGTAGAATCAGCTTCAGGAATTAAGGAATGACTAATGGACAACGAGCTAGAATGATTATAAAAAGAATTTGGCGAACCACTTCCTGAGTTTTCCCAAAAAATAGAATTTATGATACTTGGAGAAGAATTATCATTAAATACCCCACCGCCTGCAAATGCTGAGTTTCCTTTAAAGGTTGTATTACCTATAGAAGGAGAAAAAGTAGAATTATACAGCCCACCCCCGGTATAAGCTGAGTTTCCTTCGAAGATAGCATTACTTATAGTAGGAGAAGATAAATTATTATACAGCCCACCCCCGGAATTAGAAACTAAATTCTCATGAAAGATAGTATTGATTATACTAGGATTAGAAGAAGAATTATACATCCCACCCCCGAAATACGCAGTGTTTTCTTGAAATGTAACATTGCTAATACTAGGAGAAGATAAATAATTATACAACCCGCCCCCAAAACTCTTAGAGAAAGTTCTTGTTGAAAAGACAATGTTTCCAACACCATCAGCATTCCCTGCTTTCATATAAAAACCATCAATAATAGCAGCAGCGGTCAAATTAGCTGTTATCATTATATGGTAGGCATTCTCGGTATTATTTGTAATGGAAAGTGTTGCTCCACTTCCTGAAAATACATCATCTCCTTTAAAATCTCCGCTTAGGTTGGTAAGGTTTGCTTTCCAATCCCGCTCAGAAAGCAAAGTTTCTGTGCCTTTAAAACCTCCGTAAATTTTCATATCTGTGGCTAAATGTAAGGCATTATTTCTGTCCATAAGGCCAGTGGATGTAGTCCCATCTGGTGCTTGAGTGGGATAATACGTGCCTGCCGCTACCCAGATAGGCAAACTGCCACACTGATTATCAATAGCATCCTGCAAGTCTTTAAAGGCATTGGCCCAGGAAGAACCATCGTTATCGCCAGAGGCATCGTATTTTACATAAATGGCATTGGTAAATGGATTATTTCCTTGATATTCATAAGCCCCCATATCTACTACACTAGCCCCAAAAGGCCTCGTATTTCCTGCCAAATCTATGGAAAGCCCTGTGGCAGTCCATGCCGCATTGTCTCCAGTATTTATGGCAGGTGAGCATCCACTTAAACTTAAATCGCCATTGGCGGCGTCTGTAAATTGTGGGTTTTGGTTGTAAACCATATTGCTAATACTTGTAATTCCGCCATTAGCGTTATTACTGAGTGCCGTAGAATCAGCTTCAGGAATTAAGGAATTACTAATGGATAAATAAGAATTATCATTGTAAAATGAATTCAGCAACCCATTTCCAGAATTTTCCCAAAAAATAGAATTGACGATACTTGGAGAAGAAGATTCGTTATTGTACAGCCCGCCACCGTTATCTGTTGCTGAGTTTCCTTGAAAGGTAGTATTGCTTATACTTGGTGAAGAATAAGTAGAATTATACAATCCACCGCCAGATTCTGCTGCATTTCCATGAAAGGTAGTATTGCTTATAGTAGTAGAAGAAGAAGAAAAATTATAGAGCCCACCGCCAGAATAGAGAGCTGAGTTTCCTTGAAAGGTAGTATTGCTTATAGTAGTAGAAGAAGATTGATTAAACAGCCCACCCCCAGATTCTGCTGCATTTCCTTGAAAGGTAACATTGCTTATACTTGGTGAAGAAGAAAAATTATACAGCCCCCCCCCATAACCCTTATAGAAATCATTTGAATTAAATACTAAGTTTCCAACATCAGTAGCATTCCCTGCTTTCACCGTAAAACCATCAATTTTAGCGGCACTGGTTAGATTAGCAGTAATTATTACATGGTAAGCATTCTCAGTATTATTGGTTATACTTAGTGAGGCACCACTTCCAGATATCACATCATTGTCACCAAAATCGCCACTAAGAATGGTCTCGTTAGTTGTCCAATCCCGATCAAAAAGCATGGTTTCCGATCCATCGAAGCCCCCATAGATTTGCATGTCTGTAGCTAAGTGGTAAGATTTGTCTCTAACAGTTATGCCATTTACCCCAATGGTATTTCCATCTGGTATTTGAGTGGGATAATACGTGCCATTTGCCACCCATATTTCGGTAGTTCCATAAGGATTGTCAATAGCATTCTGCAAATCTATATAGGCATTTGCCCAAGAAGCACCGTTTTTTGTGCCGCTGGTGGCACTGCTATCTACATAAATAATAGCTGGTATAGAGGTGCCTTCATAAGCACCCATGTCTACGGTGGTATTTTGGATACGGGCATTGCCGGCAATATCCGTACTTACGCCACTTATGGCAGCATTATTACCTACATCTAATACCGGTGAGCCAGCTAAAATCCTAAAATCACCGCCCTCGGGATTAATAAGAAGGGGGTCTTGGTCATTGATATTGCCGTATCCCGATCCGAATGGACTCCCCGGCTGTGTTAGGCAAAATTGCACCGTAGGTACCTCTCCTGTTTCATCAAAATATATTTCATTAGTAGTAGAAGCACCTGAATAAGTACCTGTAGCCTCATTGTCCCAAAAAATACAGTTTTTGATAGTCGCGACTGAGTACAGCCTAAAAAGCCCAAGCCCACCACCATAATCCGCTGAATTTCCATAAAAAGTACAATTAATATAGCTATTATTTAATTGATTATCGTAGACGCCTCTAACAGAATTATAGGAAATGATGGAGTTTCTAATGTACGAGTACCCCAATGAATAAAGATAAATACCGGGACCTTTATTTCCCGAAAATGTGGAATTACGAATGTCAACTGTAGTATTAATTTTCAAGCCATGATTGACATTTTTTAATACCCTAACATTGGTGATGGTTGTGTTATTCGTAGACCCGTCAATATTTAGCCCACCGCCATTATTCCCTATTATTGTTAAGTTGGCTAATTGTATGTTGCCTATACGTACATAAATGCCTCCACCCTCCGACCTGAAAAACTGGTTGCCGTTCAGTTGGATTGAACTGGAACCATTGGCATTTCCTCCTTTTATGATTAAACCATCCAAAATGGGTGAAGTAGCAGTAGTTACCATAAACACATGATAAGCATTTTCGTCATTCTGGTCTACAGAAAGACTAGCACCTATGCCACTAACCACATCATCGGCATCAAAATCGCCACTAAGTATGGTTACGTTAGTTGTCCAATCCCGCTCTGAAAGCAATTCTTCCGTACCAGCGAAACCTCCATAAATTTTTATGTTTTTTGATAAATGAAAACTTTTATCACGATTATTCGTGGAAACACCATCAGGAGAAGATGTGGGCAAATAAGTACCCACGGCTACCCAAATAGAGTCTCCGGCAGAGGTGGCATTCATCATAACTTGCAAACTGCTAGAGGCATTAGCCCAGCTAGTACCTGATTCATCACCAGAGGCTATGGGTTTTACATGCCATACTGTGGCCATGGCTAAAAAGCTTTGGATTAGAAAAAGAAAAATCAGTAAAGTTTTATTAAAAACAGACTTAACTTTTCCATCTTTTAATAATGGCAAATGCTTACTTCTTGAAATCATATCTTGTCGCATATTTTACGAGTTTAGATGGAGAACCCATGGTTTAATCCTTCCTCAACCTGGCCATTGAAATTTGCAGGAATCAGACGTAGGACTTTGCCGTAGCCATCGTAAGGTGAGGCTATTTACAGGGAAACCACCATTTAGGCATGGGACATAATGTGGACAATCAAAAAAGGGCTCTGAATATGGACTCAGAGCCCTTTTTTGAAGAAATCTAAATTCGTATTTATCAAAAGCTCAGCAAAAAGCTCTGTAACTCATTCTTTTCTAGGTTCTTTTTTTCCGTAAGCGGTAGCGAGTTTTTCTAATGCCTTCATCACTTATGCCTAGAATGCCGGTAATTTCTTTGGAATTCATTTTTAAAAGCGAAATGAATCTGATTTCGCTCTTTGTGAAACTTCCAAATTTGGTTCTTAGTGCCCTTAAAAAATCTTGATGAATGCCGCTAAATTCTTGAGAAAACTGGTTCCACTGCATAACACCTTAAATGTCTCTATTGATAACACGATTGCGGGTTTTATTCACGGACTCATCTACATTATTCTTAACATGCTCCTTCTCGTTTACTTTAATATTAAATTATGAAAGTATACTTGCCCTTCTCTTTCAATTTTTAGAAAATATGCCCCACTTTGCAAGTTTTTGGTGTCAACGACTACTAAATCTTCCTTAGCAGAAAGGTCCTTGTCGTACATGATTTCTTTCACAAAATTGCCATTGAAAGTAAATAAGTTTATTCTCATTAAAAGATCTGTACTGCCAACGAAATCAAGCTCTATTTCTCCTACTTTGTCAATTACTTCATAAGGCAAATGATAGGGTAGATCTAATAAATCCTCATTACTAGCATCGGTCTGGTTCCTTATTCTCGCCTTGTCGGTGTTATTTACAAAAGAAGCAGCCACATTGTTAGGACAATCTTCCAGAATAGCCCTGAAAACTGAGCCACTCTTAACTTCGAATCCCGGTTTTAGCGTAATGGACTTTTCTCCTTTGAAAATTACGGTTGTTGGTGCTTCAATTTTCCCATTCGACTCCAATAATAATTTGTGATAAGTATTTTCGGCGATGGCTGTATTATCCACATTATTATTACTTTGATTAAATGCAACACCATTATTATCACAGTCATTTATGGCAACATCGTCATTAGTAATCGTAAGTATTACCGACGAATTATTTGTACCAAAACCATACTCTCCGCCTGTAGCAAGGCTAATGATTACAGTTTCATTGGGTTCCACTTGGGTATCCGCTTTGGGTTTCAAGAAAATGGTTTTTATCAATTGAGCGGAGTCCATTTTTACAGAACCTTCGTATCCCAGATTTGTTTTAGTAAAACTTGTTGTATAATCGCTCAGATATTCTGCATTACCTGCAATACTAAAATTGATTACTTCAGGATGAGGGATTTTTTCTGATAGTTGAAAAATTATAGCCAAAGAATCGGGACTATCTTCGTTTAATTGAGTGGTACCAGCTGATATAGTAGCCACATAGGGCGAGGAAGGTGCAGTGGCTTGTTTTACTCCAAAATTCCATTCAAATGAATTGGTATTATTATTACCAAAGGCATCTCGTATGTTATTTACACTAGCTGCATATCGCTCGGTTGATGGTGAAAGGATGGAGCTGTTTGGTGTAATAATTAACTGATTTCCAAAACAGGCCAAAGTAGCCGGAACTTCTTGGTTATTGGATACTTTTTTCAAACTGAAATTTGTCCCGCTCAAAGCCGAACATTGTAAATTTTCATTGAATTTGATAGAAATCACATCGCCTAATTCATAAATACCGTCAGCGGGCTCCTGGTTGCCAAAAAGCAGTGGAGGAATTCGATCCACCGTACCATTGACAGGTACCGAAAGGATTGTTTGCAAACCACAAGTTAATACTGCCCTAAACTTATAATCACCGTCTGGCAATGCACTGATATTTATACTTTTTTGAGTACCAAAGCTACTATTTTGCAAATCAGCTTTGAGGAATTCAAAAGCCGGTGTTGATATCCAGGTATTAGAACCTGCTGCGGCATATTCAAACCTCACCTTATCAGCATCACCTAATGCATTGTATAAATAATCTTTAAACTCAATTGTAATTATATTAGACGAACCATTGACCTTGAAATCATTTTCGGGCATCGACAAACGAATAGGACTACATGAATTGGCATATCCGGCCACCAGGCTTACTTCTTTCATGACATCCATGTAGTTTGGATCGCCGCTGCTACAGGCATCATAAGCTTGCAGGCGTATATCTCCCCACCTATTTTCAGGTGTACTGCCGTAAGCTTTCTCCACGCCAACATAAAAACTTGCAGTGGCTGCGTTGGCCGTTGGTTTAGTGTTTTCTGTAAATAAGGTGTATACTTTAGGTACCAGAAATGGATTTCCTTCATTGGTTATTTTAGCCCCTGGTGCACTACCGTCCACAAAACGCACATAGTAGTTACGAGTGACATCGCTGTCGATAAAACTGGAATTATAAAGCCTAAAATCAAAAACTATGGGTTGACCAGCAGTTTGATTTTCTAGTATCGGGTTGATCGCATAGAAATCAAAAACATCGCGGAATTGGCTACCGGGCTCATGTGGGCAGCTACTTGTACCACCCACCAGATCAAAAACAGGAGTTTTGTATACGGGGTCCGTTTTGATATCTACCGAAAAATTATCGCCTGGATCATCATCTTTTAGGGTATAGCCCACTTGCCGATCTTGAATATTGTTTGTAGCATTGGTACCTCCAATTTCTTTTTTCAATCGAATGGTTACTCCTCCGGATAGACCTGACCCGGCTATTTCGGCACCCATTTCTACCGCAACACTGCTATCTATTCCTATTTCAAACTCCACAGAAATGGTACTTGAGTTTTCAGTATAAACGTAATTGGTGTATTCGCCTACGGCTCCATCAAAAGACCGGTTACGACTGAATGTGGCATTCTTTTTCAGCTGTTCGTTTCTATCAAGTGTTTGCTGCCATACGGATAATTGCCTTAGCAATGCCCTTTTGGTGGAATCATTGGCGGTAGTATTGCTGCCTTGTAAAAGCTGAGGAATGAGTGTGTTTTTAATGTGGTTTTCTGAGAAAATGAACTCGGTGGCAAAGCCGCTATCTGCTACCATAAATACGTCTTTAAGCTCAAAATTACAGGTAGCTTGTTTGTATTTCAGGTTTTTAACTATGGCTGTTTTGTAATTGGTGGCAGCACCTACAAAAATATCTCCGCCTGAGCCCACCACTGCTGGGTTATCCGAAGTTTTGAATGTGGTATTGGCTGTAAGCGTATGCACCTTTACCGTATCATTTACACTACGTTTGTTATAATTGTACTCTCCGGTGGCACTGACGTGAATCTCTGAAGATGTACTAATGCCAACTCCCGTCTCAAATGCAAAGCCAAGCTTGGCTGTAATCCAATCATCTTTTTCAATGGCCGAGGCATAAGATATCTGTTCAGTGGTTTCCACGGTTTTATTTTGCTCCAAAAAACTAAAGCTTCCATCTCCAGGTGGGTCTCTTAATATTAAATAGGGTATCTGCGGTGAAGTAGTGGTAAAGCCACCTTCACTGGCTTTAATTCCTGTGACAATGGCATTTACTACTTTTGGTGTGGCAGGTCTGTTCCAATTATCACTGAAAGTGAATGAGATAGGTTTTGCATAGTTTTGGCCACCATCCGTGCTAATATCACCACCTGTAAGAGTCAAAATACTGAGCCCATTCGAAGTTAGATAGTTTAATTTTTCATTGTTTTTCTGAAGGTTAGAGGCATACTTCAAAGTGTCGTCTTTAACTGGGCACTGTTTTAACGGTTTGCCCTCAAATACCTTTACTGAAAATGTTTTAGGTTCTAATTGCTTAAAAAGGGTGTAATTGGCATTTGGGTTAGTCTCTGCCAAGTCGCAGGTTGGTGCGGTTAAGCCATACACTTCTATTACCGGACTTTCATGAAAGAAAAGATTCATAATGGCATCGGCATCTGTAATGTCTCGAATTAAAACCGAGTCTGGCAATGCGTTTAAAAAATTAACCATTTCGCCTGCATTTAGGTCATTATTTGGTGATGATGTAGGCAAATTTGTAATGCTATTCACTTGAACTTTATATTTACCTGCCGGTAATCTCACTTTCGCATACCCATTAATAGTGGTATTAACAGTGAGTTTTATTTTTGAATCAATGGGGTCTATTTTGGTAAAAAGCAATTCCGCAGAACCTACCGACGGGTAATATTCACAATCTTTAGCCACGTTTACCGTTATGAAATGCGTGGTGGTATCCTTAAAGTTGATGCCCGAAACCACGTTGCCATTGCCTACAGTTACCTGTGTTTGTGCAGGAGCAAATTGATGCGAATGAAATTGTGGTTTTATTGTATAATCGCCCGAATTGAGCTTAATGGTACTATATTTTCCATCAGAATCTGTTTTAATGCCTAAGTCTTGTAAGCTGCCGCTACCAGGACTTTGATTTTCCAGTATAATGACGTCTTTTAGTACATCTGTATTTAGAGACAATGTGGCTCCATCGCAATAGTCGCATTCTTGAGTAATATTCCCTGTAATGGTAAAGCCTGTGGTGTCTCTAAATGTAAGTGCTCTTTCCGGAATGGCCCGAGACAAAACTACGGTTTCTATATTCTTATCAAAATCATGACCTTCTTTGTAGGGTGTCACTACATAGGTTGCTTGATCAGAGGAAGAATTAGCCGTATTGCCGTAATACAGATCTGGGATAATGAAATTTCCGCCATTGCTTGTTATAGCTGAATCCAGCTTATTAATTACTCCTCCTGATACTGTAGAAGTCCTTTTGGCATAGACCTTAATCCCATCAATCCCGTTAACGTTGTTTCTATCTCTCACATAACCTGAAATATTCCCATTGGCCGTTATCACTTTAATGGTGGAGACATTGGAATATGAAATTAAAGAATTTTGGCATTGATTATGAGTAAGCCTTCTGAACCGATATTCAGGATTGGTTTCGCCAATTCCCTGGGGAATAATGTATTGACTGCTTGTTGCTCCTGATATAGGAGCATAGCTAACTCCCGTATTGGTGCTTTGTTCCCAGCTGTAACTTAAAAAAGGGTATGCAACTCCGGGGGTTAGTGATTTTAGGGTATCTGGTTTTTCTTGAAAAAAAGGTATAATGTGATCTCCTGTAATGGTACCTCCCGAAGTATTGGTCAAGGTGTAAGTATTGAAAGTGATTTCGTTGCTATAGGAGACAGCCCCATAAGCTGTAACTTTTCTTCTAAACTTTACCCAGTCATAAGATTCCATTTTCCCTAGATCACAACCGTTTGCCTCATCTTCGTAACAATTATTAACGCTGAACCAATCGTGATTTGGGTCTTTTCTTTCCCAAGAATAAGCAACACTGCTACCATAAATACTGCTGGCTAAGGTATAGTTATATAAAACTTCGCCGATATTGCCATTGCCTGGACAATGATCTTTTGAGCTCTCAAGAATACCCCCATTCAATGAAATTACCCCAGGTACTGGTAAGACTTTTGAGCTACCTACGCTAAGTTCAAATTGGCCTTCAGCTCCAGTTTCTGTAGATGTACTATAATACCCTTCTACCATCACCCCATAAACGCCGGGGTTTAATCTTCGTGAAATATAGGATGTTGTACTGCTGCCATCGTCGTCGTCTCCTTCTATGTAGGTATAGTTGTTACGGTTGTTCGTTAAAGAAATCAAGTGTAAGTAGGTATCGAAATTGGTGCCTGGATTATCAGTACTTATGACCACATCTCTGGGTTCATTTAGTACAAATTCATAGTAAACCTCACGAGAAGCTGTAAATTCATTATATCCACCCCAGCCCGTAGAGTTTCGGTCATGATATTCCCAGCCGTAGGGATCATTACTGTTATTTAGCTCTGTAAAATTTGGGTTGCCCAAAAGAGCATTTCTATGGTTTGTAGTAGTATTGGTGCTCAAAACTCCAAATTGTAGTGGATCCCAAAGATATTCCCCATGGGCTGGTCTCCAATAATACCTCAAGTAAACATTGCTATCATAGGTTGTGTTGAAGGTATTGTCACCATAATTGTCAATGTCAAGCTGTACATCGTTTTCTTGAAGAATATTTCCGTTTTTAAAATCAACCAAAAGGTTCAGGTTTCCTTTTCCTGCATCGTCTGTATTCCAAACATAATTTGAATTACAACATTCATCATAAGTGAGGGCAGAGACATCAAATTTTCCATTACTTCCTGTAATACCCCTTTGAAAAAAATAAGAATAATATACTTCATATCTAGCTTGTCCTGTAACCCAAGAATAAAAATATTGATCAGGAACTCCATGATTATTATTCATCCCAAGCAAAGGTATACCTAGAGTTCTATTGTCAAATCCTGGGGTTAGATTCACCAATTGTGTAGCCTGATTATCTGTATCAAGTTTTATATCAAGATACATCCTATTATCGGCCAATCCATTAGCTCCGTCATTGTTGGTAAGTGAGGCTTTCCAGTCACGAAGAAAAACTGCAAGATTGTAATCATTGAGGTTGGGTGATTGTGCCATTGACTCCTGGAAATTGACAATCAAAAAAATCAATAAAAATAAAATTCTTTTCATGGCTATTAAGCAGTTTTGAGGTTTGTAAAAAGATTAGGGTGCTTATCTAAAAGCAGGGCTCTTCGCCTTCTAGGAATTAGTAGCTCGCTCTTATTTTTGAGCAAAATATATTCCCCGTTTTTACGAGTGATGCATCCTATAATAAAAGCTTTGCTTACTAAGTTTGAGCGGTCAATTCTAACAAAGGAATTGCCTTCAAAAAGTTCTTCAAAAACCTTTAAGCTATAACCTGATATTAGCTTTTTGCCATCATACATATTTAAGATGGTATAATTAATGGAAGCCTGTAAATGTGTAAACATATCAGGCTTGGCAGCATCTAAAATTTTGGGCACATTCATATTTTACGAGTTTAGATTAAGAACCTATGGTTTAATCTTTCCTCCACCTGGTCATTGAAATTTGCAGAAATCAGACGAAGGACTTTGCCTTAGCGATGGTAAGGTTAAGGCTTAAATGAAGAAACGACGATTTTGGAATGGGACAAAATGTGGACAATTCAAAAAAGGCTCTGAGTCTACATTCAGAGCCTTTTTGACATCTTTTTAGTGTTTTAAAAAATTGTGGTTATGAAAAACCCAACAAAAAACTCTGGAGCTCTTTCTCTTCCAGATGCATCTTTTTCCGTAATCGGTAGCGAGCTTTTCTAATGCCATCATCGCTTATACCTAGAATGCCGGTAATTTCTTTAGAATTCATATTCATTTTCAAAAGCGAAATGAGCCTGATTTCGCTTTTAGTGAAACTTCCAAATTTGGTGGTTAATGCCCTTAAAAAATCTTGATGAATACCACTAAATTCTTCTGAAAACTGAGCCCACTGCGTATCACCTTCTATATCTCTATTAATCATTCGGCTAACTCTGTGGCTGGTTTTATTCACGGAGTCGTCTACATTATTTTTAAGATGCTGCATCTCTCCTTTGAGGCTATTTAGAAACTCGTTTTTGTGTGCCAGTTGAAGTATTTTAGCCGTGAGTTCTTTCTTTTTGATGTCTAATTCTATTTCTGAAAATCTGAGTTTTTCCTGCTCTATCTTTTTCTCATTTTCAAATAGCAGCTTGTCTTTCCCCCTTTTTTGGTGAATGGAATAATACAATATGCCTAGGGTCGTCAGAAATAGTAAAAGAACTACTATTCTCCATTTATTGAGTTCATTTGTTTTACTTAAAACTTGAATTTTAGCCTCTTTCTTCACAGATTCAAATTTGGCATCCATTTCTGCGATAATTCCAGTTTTCTCGATAGACATTATACTGTCTTCTAAATGTCTTACAAAATACAAATTATCATAGGCCTCTTTATTATTACCCGCCTGATGTTGTGCTTGAAATAATGCTGTATAAGCATTGATTATGCGATGTGGATCCTTTCCCTTTTCTGCAATTTCTACTGCCTTATCTGCGTAAAAATTAGCTTTGACAAAATCTTTCTTTTTGGTGTAGTTAATGGCCAAGTTTCTGAATACATGCTCTTGAGAATTGTAGATGTCATGCTTTTGGTATATGGCCAAAGCATTTTCCAAATAACTGATTGCCTTATCGTATTGCTGGTAATTATCTGAATAGATTTGAGAAAGATTTGCATACAAAACCCCTACCACGTAACTGTCCAGACCCGTTTCTTTGGCGATTGCCAATCCGTCCAAATAACTTTTTTCGGCTTCAGGAAACCTGTGTAAGCTACGGTAAATAATGCCGAGGTTAGAATATATACTTAGAAGGCCACTGGTGTCATTGGCTTTTTGATAATAGTCTTTAGAGAGCAAGGAATAGTGCAAAGCTTTGGCGAGTACAGACTTTAAACCTTTTTTGTCTCTCCCTATTTTTTTAAACGTTAGGCCTAAGGTGTTATATGCAGACCCCAATCCTTGGTTGTCTTTGATACGTTCATATAAATCAATTGCTTCTTGATTAACCTTAATGCTTTGGTCAAAATCTCCACGGTTTTGTAAATAATTAGCAAAATTTAGCCTATTCCGTGCTTGCATGCTTTTAGTACCATATTTGGTGACTGCATTCTTAGATACCTCCAAATATTTGGCAGTTGAGTCGGTATTGTTACGGCTATAAAATTTAACTATATCCAGTGAAAGCTGAGCTTTTTCTATTGAAGGTAATTGAGTATGAAAAGCTGATTTTAGGGAATCTATCTTGCTCTGATTTTGAGCAAAAAGCAAACCATGACTAAATAAAAAGAAAAGAAGAAAAGGTCTCAAATTCATGATTGCTAAAAACAATTTTATGTAAGGTCATCTTTCTTATCCACCTATTTCAACATTTTTGCTAAATGATTTGCTTTGTTTGATTAACAGCTATCTAATGACAGTTAATTAATCTGAACGTTATAGTTCTTCATTATCAATAATCTTGGTATTTAGCTTTTCAAAATGACCTTTAATTTCTTCTTTCAACCTTTCCATTTCAGCCATGACATCCTGCTGCAAAAGGGTCTTTTGCAAAAAGATATCTTTAAGTTTTTTCTTCTTCTTTTGGCTCATCAAAATCTAAATTTCAGGCAATGTTAGGGGAAACAAAAAGAAGTATACTTTTTCTATTGGGACAAAATGTGGACAATGATAAAAAGCCCCTGAATGACTATCCAGAGGCTTTAAATATAATTTTACAGTAAACTTTAATCATCCCTAAGGACACCCACCCCCAATCTCCGCCCTAAAAACAGTAGCCTGCCCAGATGCAGGAGCGACAGAAAAGCCCGGTAAAAGCTGTACATTATTGCTGCCTTGGTAGAGCACATTATTGGTGTTTAGGATTTGGCTGTTGGCTTTGACTTCAGGGATACCGCTGATGTTTGGGTTTAAGCCATCTGGAATTACGTAGTCTAATACCGCCTGCCCGTATTCGAAAGCTCCCATGTCGGGTAAACCCACCCTTGCGAAACCAGTGATATCTACTGACGGAGCTTCAGCAGCTCCACCAGCGTTAATAGCTGACGAGTTACACTTTAATTGAAGAAAGCCTTTGACTGCATCTACAAAGTGAGGGTCTTGGTTGTTGATAATGCCCGTTCCAGTGCTGTATGTGCTATTTTCTTGGGTCAGGCTATGGGTAACTGTAGGATTGCCGCTTCCAATGCTTAGGATACCGGCACCTTCAATTGCTATATCACCCCCTTGGTTATTATCCCAAAAAATAGCGTTTAGTATGCTTGGCGAAGAGCCTACATTGATCATGCCCCCGCCCTCAAATCCCGCTGAATTATTAAAAAATGTCGAATTTTTTATGTCTTGTGGTGAGGTAGTATTGTACATACCACCACCAGCTAAACCTGCATTATTTCCAGCTAAAACCGAATTTATAATGTCTGGTGCAGAAGAATTAGTATTATAAATACCTCCTCCATTATTTCCTGCCTTATTATTCAAAAAGAAAGTTTTTGATATTTCGGGAGAGGAGGATGTATTATACATTCCACCTCCCAACGCCCCCGCAGCGTTTTCTGTGAAAGTGGTATTTACGATATTTGGTATGGAAGAAGAGTTAGCGATTCCAGCACCGTCTGATCTTGAAAATATTTTGGACTCAAAAGTTAAATTTTCAGAGCCATTAGAGTGACCACCTTCGATGGTAAAACCATCAATTATCGCCGCAGAAGTTAGATTTGCAGTTATAATTACATGGTAAGCATTCTCCGTGTTTCCGCTAAATGATAGGCTGGTACCACTTCCTGTAACCACGTCGTCATTATTAAAATCACCACTTAGTATGGTTTTATTATTTACCCAATCACGTTCTGAAAGCATGGTCTCATCTCCTTCAAAACCACCGTAGATTTTCCTATCTGAGTCCAAGTGAAAACTTTTATCGCGTAGGTCTGTAGATAAGCCATCTGGTGAAGAAGTTGGGAAGTACGTTCCCGCTGCCACCCAAATATCCAAGCTGCCGCATTGGTTATCTATGGCAACTTGGAGGTCGGTATAAGCATCTGTCCATGAAGAACCATCATTATTTCCGGTGGCGTCAATATCTACATAAATGGCATTTGTATAGGATGGTGAGATGATTTCTACTGGGTTGCTTGCGTAAGCTAGATTATTGGTAGTACCTACTTCTTGAACAATAATCGTATAAGACCCAGGGACAAGACCCGAGAATGTGTTACTGGATTGGTAATTAGAACCACCGTCATTACTGTATTCCAGAGCTCCTGGGGCTTGAGTTTCAGCGGTTATTACTATAGTCCCTGAAGGTGTGCCGCAGGTAGGCTGGGTTACCCTTACGTCACCTATAGTAATATATTCGGTAAATGTTACAGTGATGGTATAGGTTTTAGTAGAGCCATTTTCGGCGGTTACTTCTACGGCAATAACATTATCACCAACGTTTAAATTGATGTTACCTGAGGCATTTCCGCTATTGACAGCTACGCCATTTACCGTCACGGAAGCATTGGCATCTGCGTGCGATGGGCTTATGGTAATTACATTATTATTGGCAGGGTTACTTACCGTAGCTGTATAAGTAGGAGTTGAGGCATCAAAAGTAGGACTTAAGCTTCCTTGCGAAATTGCCAAGGCTGATAAGTCCGCATTACTGTTCGCATTTCGTAATATGGTAGCAGAATTTGAATTGGCTATTGCCAAATCGGGTTTACCATCTCCATCTAAATCGCCTATGGCTACAGACTCAGGAGAAGTACCTGTGGTAAAATCTTGTTTGGCAGCAAAACTTCCACTGTTTAAACTGCCACTACTAGAGGTATTCCGTAACACAGATACAGAATTTGAACTGTAATTCACCACTACTAATTCCGGCTTACCATCTCCATCCAAATCGCCTATGGCTACAGACTGAGGAGAAGTACCTGTGATAAAATCTTGTTTGGCAGCAAAACTTCCACTGTTTATACTGCCACTACTGGAGGTATTTCGAAATACAGATACAGAATTTGATGAATTGGTTATTGCCAAATCGGGCTTACCATCTCCATCCAAATCGCCTATGGCTACTGAATAAGGAGAAGTATCTGTAGTGAAATCTTGTTTGGCAGCAAAACTTCCAACGCTTATACTCCCACTACTGGAGGTATTTCGTAATACAGATACAGAATTTGAATTGGCTATTGCCAAATCGGGTTTACCATCTCCATCCAAATCGCCTATGGCTACTGACAAAGGGAAATTGCCCGTAGTGAAATCTTGTTTGGCAGCAAAGCTACTACTGCTTATACTCCCACTACTGGAGGTATTTCGTAATACAGATAGAATATGTGAACCATAATTGGCTATTGCCAAGTCGGGCTTACCATCTCCATCCAAATCGCCTATTGCTACTGATTTAGGGTAACTGCCCGTTGTGAAATCTTGTTTGGCAGTAAAACTCCCACTGCTTATACTGCCACTACTGGAGGTATTCCGAAATACCGAAACTGAATTTGAAAAGTAATTCGCCACTACTAATTCCGGCTTACCATCCCCATCCAAATCGCCTATGGCTACAGAATAAGGGTAGCTGCCTGTCGTAAAATCTTGTTTGGCAGCAAAACTTCCACTGCTTATACTGCCACTACTGGAGGTATTCCGTAATACAGATACAGAATTTGAACCTATATTGGCTATTACCAAATCGGGTTTACCGTCCCCATCCAAATCGCCTATGGCTACAGAATAAGGAGAAGTATCTGTCGCAAAATCTTGTTTGGGTAAGAAGTCGTCAGCGGTAATACCTGTTTTGGGGGGGCTAAATACCGGTGTAAAATTACTACCACTAAAGCAGGCTAAAGTGGTTTCAGTGTTTAAAACGGTAATGGGTGCATAAGTAGCACCCGTAGGTACGATTACGGTAAGGCTGGTGGCGGTGGCAGCCGTTACCGTGGCCTGAGTAGCTCCAAAAAACACAATATTATTAGCAGGGGTACTACTAAATGCTATCCCTGTTATAGTTACGGCGTCCCCTGGCTCGGCAGTTAATGGAGTAAAAGAACTTATGACAGGTGGCCAATCTGCCCCTTCAAATGTTACAGTGATGGTATAGGTTTTAGTAGAGCCATTTTCGGCGGTTACTTCTACGACAATAACATTATTACCAACGTTTAAATTGATATTACCTGAGGCATTTCCGCTATTGACAGCTACGCCATTTACCGTCACGGAAGCATTGGCATCTGCGAGCGTTGGGCTTATGGTGATTACATTATCATTGGCAGGGTTACTTACCGTAGCTGTATAAGTAGTAGATGCGGCATCAAAAGTAGGGCTAAAGCTACCTTGGGAAATTGCTAAGGCGGATAAATCTGCATTATTAGCCGCATTTCGTAATACTGATACAGAACTTGAATTTAAGTTAGCTATTGCCAAGTCGGGCTTACCATCCCCATCCAAATCGCCTATGGCTACTGAATAAGGAGAAGTATCTGTAGTGAAATCTTGTTTGGCAGCAAAACTTCCACTGCTTATACTCCCACTACTGGAGATATTTCGAAATACGGAAACTGAATTTGAACTGTAATTTGCCACTACTAATTCCGGCTTACCATCTCCATCCAAATCGCCTATGGCTACTGAAATAGGGGCTCTGCCTGTAGTGAAATCTTTTTTGGCAGCAAAACTTCCACTGCTTATACTGCCACTACTGGAGGTATTTCGAAATACGGATACAGAATTTGAATTTGAATTAGCTATTGCCAAGTCGGGCTTACCATCTCCATCCAAATCGCCTATAGCTACTGAATAAGGGTAACTGCCCGTTGTGAAATCTTGTTTGGCAGCGAAACTTCCACTGTTTATACTACCACTACTGGAGGTATTCCGTAATACAGAAACTGAATTTGAATTGTAATCCGCCACTACTAATTCCGGCTTACCGTCCCCATCCAAATCGCCTATAGCTACAGATCGAGGGTAACTGCCCGTTGTGAAATCTTGTTTGGCAGCGAAACTTCCACTGTTTATACTACCACCACTGGAGGTATTTCGAAAAACGGAAACTGAATTTGAACTGTAATTCGACACTACTAATTCCGGCTTACCATCCCCATCCAAATCGCCTATGGCTACTGAATAAGGAGAAGTATCTGTAGTGAAATCTTGTTTGGCGGCAAAACTTCCACTGTTTATACTACCACTATTGGAGATATTTCGAAATACGGAAACTGAATTTGAACTGTAATTTGCCACTACTAATTCCGGCTTACCATCCCCATCCAAATCGCCTATGGCTACTGAAATAGGGTAAATGCCTGTCGTAAAATCTTGTTTGGCAGCAAAACTTCCACTGCTTATACTCCCACTACTGGAGGTATTTCGAAAAATGGAAACTGAATTTGAACTGTAATTCGCCACTACTAATTCCGGCTTACCATCCCCATCCAAATCGCCTATGGCCACAGACTGAAGAGAATTATCTGTCGTAAAATCTTGTTTGGGTAAGAAGTCGTCAGCGGTAATAGCTGTTTTGGCGGGGCTAAATACCGGTGTAAAATTACTACCACTAAAGCAGGCTAAAGTGGTTTCAGTGTTTAAAACGGTAATGGGTGCATAAGTAGCACCCGTAGGTACGGTTACGGTAAGGCTGGTGGCGGAGGCGGCCGTTACTGTGGCCTGAGTAGCTCCGAAAAACACAATATTGTTAGCTGGAGTTGTGCTGAATACTATGCCTGTTATAGTAACGGCGTCCCCTGGCTCGGCAGTTAATGGAGTAAAAGAACTTATGACAGGTGGCCAATCTGCCCCTTCAAAAGTCCCCAGATCCACGGTAGTATTTTGGGGACGTGAGTTTCCACCTATGTCTGTTGTTAAGCCCGTAAGCGTCCAAGCGTCCATTGGGGTTGTAAGAGAGGTTGGTTCTCCAGCATCTAAAGCTGGTGAGCCTGGCAATAACCTAAGGTCTCCATTGGCGGCATCTATAAAGAGAGGGTCTTGGTTGTTGATAATGCCCGTTCCAGTGCTGGATGTGCTATTTTCTTGGGTAATACTATATGTAACTGTTGCTGAGTTAGTACCTTGGCCACTATTGTCAATATCCGCTCCTTCAAGATTAGTCTGCCCCAGTTTTGTGTTATTCCAAAAAATAGTATTAGTAACAAAGGAAGTGTAATTGAAGTGGTTACGAATCGCTCCTGCCGTATTGGCCCCCGAATTACCAGAAAAAGTACAATTGGTAACTGTTAGTATGGAAATGGACGAGCTTTCATGCAAAGTACGATTATATACCGCTCCGGCTGAATTAGAAGCTATGTTACCATAGAACAAAGAATTGATAAGATATGGTGAAGAATCAAAGTTATACATCGCTCCGCCAATTTCAGCTGAATTTCCGGTGAAGGTAATATTTCTAACGATTGGGGAAGAATTTCTATTAATCATACCACCCCCCGTAAGCCTTTCAAAGCTCCAACCGCTGTAACCAATAATTAAACTTCCATTGGCATTTCCTGCAGTAATGGTAAAGCCATCTATAACCGCGGTATTGTTAAGATTAGCGGTAACGAGTACATGATAGGAAGAATCAGTTGCATTCAATTTTCCGCTAAGAATGGTAACGTTGCTTGTCCAATCACGGTCAGAGAGTTGGGTTTCCGCCAAAACTCCTTTAAAACCACCATAGATTTTGATGTTTTTATTAAGATGAAAAGCGTTGTTTCTATCTGTTGGGCCAGTGGAAATAGTGCCATCAGGAGCATCTGAGGGAATATAGATGCCGGCAGCTACCCAAATTTCGTCATTTACAGCCGCGGCATCTATGGCGTCTTGTAAGTCGGTGTAGGCATCGGCCCAAGATGTGCCATTATTAGCTCCACCGGTGGCGTCAATGTCTACATACCGAACCGTTGCCATAGCAATTGAACTGTGACATAGAATTAAAAAAACCAAGGCTATTAGGTTTTTGAAAGCGATAGGATTTAATAAACTTTTCTTTGTTTTCAAGGCAAAATTCATGGTACAAGTAGTTTGCAATTTTTTAATAAACTGTTTACGATTACAGTGTATCAATTCAAAACTCTAAACTAATTTCTTCAGAAAGGAACTAATAATTAAAATCCTTTTTTTTATGGAGTGGTAGGCTAAGCATTCTAAAAAAAAATATTAACCCGAAATGAGCTTCAAAAGCTCAATAAAACACCTTGTCTGAAAATATTATACGTCATTGAAATAAAGCCCTTAAGGTTAAGGACACCCACCCCCAATCTCCGCCCTAAAAACAGTAGCCTGCCCAGATGCAGGAGCGACAGAAAAGCCCGGTAAAAGCTGCACATTATTGCTGCCTTGGTAGAGCACATTATTGGTGTTTAGGATTTGGCTGTTGGCTTTTAAAATGGGCATTCCGTTTAGGCTTGGATTGGTTCCATTGGGTATTTGAATATCTACCACCGCCTGCCCATACTCATATGCTCCCATGTCTGGCAGCCCTACTCTGCTAAAACCGGTGATGTCATCCGTGGGTGCTCCTGTGGCGGTACCTGTATTAATGGCGGGGGAGTTGCATTTTAATTGTAGAAAGCCATTGGCGGCATTTAGGAATTGGGGGTCTATATCTAAATTACCGCCATTATCTGTACCAAAACTTGAAATCCATGCTCCACTACCGCCACTGCCTTTTATAATGGAATTTTTAAAGATTGGCGTACTACTATAATTATTAGTTACTTCAGTACTTCCATTATCCCAAATGATGCTGTTCGTAATTGTTGGGGAGGAGGAGTGGTTACGTATTCCGCCGCCATTATAGTTTGCATTATTAGTCGTAAAGGTAGCATTGGTAATCGTTGGCGAGGAGGAGCGGGAGTTATACATTCCGCCGCCAAAACCTGCATTATTAGTCGTAAAGGTAGCATTGGTAATCGTTGGCGAGGAGGAGTTGTAGTTATACATTCCGCCGCCATCATCGTTTGCATTATTATTCGTAAAGGTAGCATTGGTAATCGTTGGCGAGGAGTTGTCGTTATCCATTCCGCCGCCATAACGTGCATTATTATTCGTAAAAGTAGCATTGGTAAGCGTTGGCGAAGAGTAGTAGTTATCCATTCCGCCGCCAATATAGTTTGCATTATTATTCGTAAAGGTAGCATTGGTAATCGTTGGTAAAGAGTAGTCGTTCTCCATTCCGCCGCCATTATTGTTTGCATTATTATTCGTAAAGGTAGCATTGATAATCGTTGGTAAAGAGTAGGAGTTATACATTCCGCCTCCAACATTGCGATAAAATCGTTTAGATTGATAGGTAAAAAAACCACTTCCATACGCATTTCCACCTTTTATTGTAAATCCATCAATAACGGCTGCCGCTGTTAAATTAACCGTTATCAGCACATGGAAAGCATTTCCTGAATTTCCTGTAATGGAGAGTGTACTCCCACTTCCAGATACATCATCTGGTTCAGTAGCATTATCAATGTCGCCACTTAGAATGGTTTCATTTATTTTCCAATCCCGCTCTGAAAGCATGGTTTCTGTGCCTATGAATCCGCCATAAAGCTGCATGTCGGCTGCCAAGTGGAAAGCATTATTTCTATCCAAAGAGCCTGTGGAGGTGGTACCATCTGGTGCGTCTTTTGGCAAATAGGTACCTGCCGCTACCCAAATAGCCAAATCTCCACACTGATTATCTATGGCATCTTGCAGGTCCGTATAGGCATTGGCCCACGTACTTCCGTCATTATCTCCTGTAGCATCGTGTTTTACATAAATGGCATTGGTAAACGGATTATTTCCTTGGTATTCATAAGCCCCCATATCCACTACACTTATCCCAAAAGGCCTTGTATTTCCTGCCGCATCCGTAGTAAGACCTGTGGTCGTCCATGCTGCATTATCTCCGGCATTTATTGCTGGAGAGCAACCCGTCAACCTAAAGTCTCCATTCGCCGCATTTACAAAAAGTGGGTTTTGATTGTTGATGATACCAGTACCAGAGCTATACAGGCTATTTTGTTGGGTGAGGCAATAAGTTACAATAGGCACGGGGGTTTCATTACTATTGGCAATATCTGCTCCTTGGGAATTTTGAGCTCCATTTTTTACATTATCCCAAAAAATACTACTGATGATTTTTGGAGCGGACGTATTGTAGTTAAGTATCGCACCACCAGATGAACCACCCGAATTAGCCACAAATGTATTGTTAACAATCATTGGCGAAGAACTCCAAATCACCATTCCGCCGCCCCAATTACTTGCAGAATTAGCATAGAAAATACAATTGCTAATTTTTGAATCTAAGATTTTATTAAATAAGCCACCTCCTTGTTCTGCTAGATTTTCGATAAAATTGGCATTCATTATCTCTGCTGTTCCCGAATTATACAAACCACCGCCATATTGACCATAATTCCTTAAAAAAGTAACCTGATTGATGCTAGGACTTGAAGCTTCGTTATACATCCCCCCGCCTATGAACCTACTAAAGGTTTTTGATGCAAAGCTGATGTTTCCAGAACCATCTGCATTTCCACCTTTTATGGTAAAGCCATTGATAATTGTCGCATTTGTTAAATTACCAGTAATCATCACATGGTAAGCATTTTCCGAATTATTGGGAATAGAAAGTGTTGATCCACTACCAGAAACTACATCATCATCTTTAAAATCGCCACTAAGTATGGTTTTATGAACTAGCCAATCCCGTTCAGATAGCATAGTTTCAGTACCGTTAAAACCACCATATATTTTCATATCGCTGGCCAGGTGAAAGGCGTTATTTCTATCTGAAACTCCAGTAGAAGTTGTTCCGTCTGGTGCATCTGTAGGCAAATACGTACCTGCCGCTACCCAAATTTCAGTGGTTCCATTAGGATTGTCAATAGCATCTTGTAAATCTACATAGGCGTTAGCCCATGATCTTCCATTGTTTGCACCACCGCTTACGTTTTTATTTACATACATCACTTCAAGAACTATAGCTCCTTCATAGGCACCCAAGTCTACAATGGAGTTTTGTATCCTGGCATTGCCAGCAAAATCTGTACTTACCCCACTGATGGCGGCATTATCTCCTACATCTATGACTGGCGAGCCTACCAAAATTCTAAAATCACCTCCATCCTGGTCCATAAAACGCGGGTCTTGGTTATTGATAATCCCCGTTCCAGAGCTAAATTCACTTCCTGCTTGTGTGAGGCAATATGCTACCGTAGGAATTTGGTCTGAAAAAGTATATTCATAGAATATGTCAGAACCTGAACTGCTATTTGAACCACCTACTGTATTATTCCAGAAAATACAGTTTTTGATGACACTTGCCTTATTTTTGGTATGAATTCCTCCTCCAGAGGAGCCCGAATTGCCGTAAAAGGTATTATTAGTAAATGTGGTAGTCGAAAGATTACAGTAAACTCCGGTACTAGAATTCTCCGAAAATATGGAATTCCGAATAATAGAATTGATGGCACCATCGAGGTAAATTCCTCTTCCCTTATTTCCTGAAAACGAGGAACTACTAATGGTAAGTGCCGATTCGGTTCGAACGCCATCATTCTCGTTTTTCAACACTTTTACATTGGTAAGAACAGTACTGCCTGAATTCGAATTAATGAGTACGCCCCCTCCACCATCCGTAGCATAATTACCCTTTATGATTAGATTCAATAATTGAATTTGGCCAATATTAACGTAAATCCCTCCTCCCTGACCTCTTAAAAACTGCATGTTATCCAGGTATGTTCTACTAGGTCCATTGGCGTTCCCGCCTTTAACGGTAAATCCATCTAAAATAGACGAAGTAGCCGTAGTTACTAGAATTACATGATAAGCGTTATCTGTATTATTAGCAATACTAAGGCTTGAACCATTCCCACTAATGAAATCGTTATTATTAAAATCGCCACTAAGAATGGTTTCATGTGCTTCCCAGTCTCTTTGTGATAATTCTGTTTCGTTACCAACAAAGCCACCATAAATATGAATATTACTTGATATTAGAAAAGCTTTGTCTCGAGGGTCTAGAGAACTTGTTGAACCGGTATATACGGTATCAGTTGTAATGGTGGGATAATAAGTGCCTTCTGCTACCCAAATTTCAGTGGAATGAAAAGGATTATCAATGGCATCTTGTAGATTGAGATATGCATTTGCCCATGATAAACCATCTTTATTGCCATTTGTGGCGTCTTTATCCACAAATACTCTTTCTACCAGAACTGCACCCTCATAAGCTCCAATATCTACTATTTCATTTTGAGGACGAACACTGCCAGCTATATCAGTGCTAAGGCCAGTTGCAGTCCAAGCACTATTATCTCCAACGTCTAAAGCGGGGGAGCCGTTTAATAGGCGAAAATCACCATTGAAAGCATCTATAAAAAGTGGGTTTTGATCATTGATGATACCTGTACCGGTGCTGTGAACACTATTTTTTTGGGTTAGGGAATAAGTTACTGAAGGGTTAGAACCAAAATTGTAAATGTCTGCCCCTGCCACAATATTGCTTCCATTTTGGGAGTTATCCCAAAAAATAGAATTGACGATAGCAGGAGAAGAAGAAGAATTATAAATTCCCCCGCCATTGTCTGCAGAATTTCCAGAAAAAGTAGTATTTGTAATAATCGGCGAGGATGAATCTTCATTATAAATCCCACCACCATCAGAATTATCCGCAGAATTTCCTGAGAAAATCGAATTTATAATAATGGGAGAAGAATTCGAATTAAATAACCCTCCGCCGCCATCATCGTCTGCCAAATTATGAGAAAAATTCGAATTTGTAATTATAGGAGATGACGAGTCATAATTAAAAATACCACCACCATCATCTGCAGCATTTCCAATGAAGGTTAAATTGGCAATGTTTGGAGAAGAAGAAATATTGACCATGCCCCCGCCACCGTCAAAATAAAAGTTTTTTAAAGCGTAGGTGATATACCCAAATGTAGAACCATTTGCACTTCCACCTGTTATGGTAAAGCCATCGATAATTGCCGCATTTGTTAAATTAGCAGTAATCATCACATGGTAAGCATTCTCCGTATTATTACTTATAGAAAGTGTTGCTCCACTGGCAGATACTTCATCATCACCTTTAAAATCTCCACTAAGTATAGTTTTATGTAAATTCCAAATTCGTTGTGAAAGCTGAGTTTCAGTGCCTGCAAATCCCCCATAAATTTCAATGTCCTTATCGAAATGAAACGCCTGGTCTTTGGTGTTTGTAGGAATACCGTCTGGAGAAGCAGTGGGATAATAGGTCCCTTCCGCTACCCAAACTTGATTTCCAATTGCAGTAGCATCTATAGCATCTTGCAGATTTGTGTAGGCATTTGCCCATGAGGTTCCATTATTAGCTCCACCTGTTGCATCTTTGTCTACATATAGAATTGGAGTAACTGCCACATTAAATTCAAATGCTCCTATATCTACAGTACCGTTTTGCGGACGTACATTGCCCAATATATCTGTATTTAAACCAGTATTAGTCCATGCTGTATTATTTCCTATATCAATAGCCGGTGAACCTGCACTTAAAGCAAAATTGCCATTAGCCGTATCTTCAAAAAGCGGGTCTTGGTTATTAATGATTCCTGTACCGCTGCTGTAAGAACTATTTTGTTGGGTCTTAGAATAAGTAACCGTATGTGAGCTACCTCCAATATCTGCCCCAGCCACACTGATTGACCCTGCCTGAGAGTTTCCCTGAAAAATAGAGTTGATGATGGATATATTTGAGCTACCACTAAATATTCCGCCATAATTACCTGAGGAAGTATTCCCATAAAAAGTGCAATTTGTGACGGTAGTATTAGAGGTATTGTTATACATTCCAGCACCTTCTGTGGAGGAGTTTGCCCAAAATACTGTATTAATGATTTTTGGCGAAGCATTGAGATTATACATACCACCGGCATAGGTGCCGTAATTAGCTGTGATAATAAGGTTTCTAATGGTTGGGGAAGATAATACATTGTCTATTCCACCACAGACATCTCTTCTATAGCTGTAAGTGGCAAACGTAAGACCAGCAGAACTTCCATTGGCATTACCGCCTTTAATGGTAAAGCCATCAATGATAGCAGCATAGGTCAAATTAGCTGTGATAAAAACATGATAAGAATTATCGGTATTATTATTAAGCGTTCCCAAATCACCGCTTAGGGTGGTTACATTCGCTGCCCAATCACGATCGCCTAAATCGGTTTCACTAATAGCACCTGTAAAACCACCAAATATTTTGAGGTCTTTTGAAAGGTAAAACGATTTGTCACGCGTGTTTGTACTCACCCCATTTGGTGCCAATGTGGGCAAATACGTTCCTGCCGCCACCCAAATGGTATCACCAGCGGTGGCTCCATTGATCATTCCTTGCAAACTTCCTGAAGCATTAGTCCAGCTATCACCCGAAGCGGTACCAGAGGCGAAGGTTTTAACATGCCATACGGTGGCCTTTAAAATTGCACTTTGACATACTAGTAGAAAAACTAGTACGAAAATTTTGTTGAATGCAAAAGTTTTAAAACGATTGCAATTCGTTTTCATGGCTCGTTTCATAAAGTCCGAGTTGTATTGTTTATTTCTCAGGCTGCATATTTTAGTAGCCCTTTGAAAGGTTGATTTTACATTTACAGAAGTAAATTAAACCAATAAATTTAAAAAATAAAGAGTTTGGGGGTGGACAAAAAGTAGACAATTGAAAAATAAATAACCCTATCAATATTTTAACTAACCTTCTCGCTACCAGTGACTTATAAGATTCACTTCAAAAGCTCTTTTTAAACTGTTATGCCCAAAAAAAGAGGCTATTTTTCATGTATTCGCTTAGGTGGATATAGCTAATATTAATAGTCACCTAGCACTTCCATTTTTATAGGAATTATAAAGTCCAAAAAGTGGTTTTAAAACCTATGGCCCCTCCATCAATAAAAACATTAAAACCGAAATCATTCAACTTCAAAGAAAGCTTTGAAGCTTTAAGATACGTTCCAAGGTTTTTCAAGAAAGTAAAAGAAGTAAGTCCACTACTCTTTTTCTTCAATATCTTTTCACGACTCATTGACGCCGTTACACCCGTTTTGATGCTTTGGGTAGGTAAAATGATAATTGACGAAGTTATTCTACAAGTAAGCCTACCTGAAAAAGACCTCAAACAACTTTGGATTTTAGTAGGCGTAGAATTAGGCCTTGCTGTCTTATCGGACCTTTTAAAACGAGGCGTTAACCTTACAGACGCTCTTTTAGGTGACCAATATTCCAATGCATCATCTGTAGAACTCATACAGAAAACCGCTGAGCTAAATTTAGAACAACTAGAAGACGCTGAATTTTACGACAAACTAGAAAGAGCTAGACGCCAAACCACTAACAGAGTGGGTTTGATGTCGAATATTTTGACGCAAACGCAGGATGTCATTGTCATTGTTTCATTGCTAACAGGTTTGGTGGTTTTTGAGCCTTGGCTAATTGTGCTCCTAGTGGTTTCCATTATCCCGACGGTTATCAACGAAATCAAATTTAGTGGAACTAGTTATTCCTTATCGCGTAGCTGGACTTCTGAACGCCGTGAGCTTGATTACCTCCGCTATGCGGGTGCATCGGACGTAACCGCCAAAGAAGTGAAACTTTTTGGACTGGCAGATTATCTGGCAAATAGATTTAAAATCTTGTCTGACAAATATTACGAAGCAAATAAAAAACTATCTATTCAGCGAGCCTCTTGGGGTTCAGTTTTTAATGTCTTGGGCACTGGAGCCTATTATGGAGCATATGTTTTGATTCTTATGAGAACCGTGGCTGGTGTACTAACCATTGGAGATTTAACCTTCTTATCAGGTTCATTCAGTAGTCTTCGGAACAAGTTACAAGGCTTCTTTACGCGTTTCACCCAAATCACAGAAAGCTCTCTTTACTTAAAAGACTACTTCGAGTTTTTAGACATTAAAAATGAAGAGACTGGCCATGATGAACATTTGCCCTTACCTAACGAAATCAAAACTGGTTTCGAATTTAAAAATGTAGGGTTTCATTATCCCAACTCAGAAAGATGGGTGGTGAGAGGTATCAACTTCAACCTATTGGCTAATGAGAAACTGGCTTTTGTAGGAGAAAATGGAGCAGGAAAAACGACTTTAATAAAACTTCTTTTAAGGTTTTACGACCCTACGGAGGGTCAAATCTTACTAGAAGGAATTGACATCAAAAAATACGACAGAGCCGCTTATCAGCAATATTTTGGTGTGATTTTTCAGGACTTTGTTAAATATGAACTGACCATTAGAGAAAATGTGGCGGTTGGGAAAATTGACCAAATAGAAAACGTAAATCAATTAGAAAACGCCGCTGAAAAAAGTTTGGCAAATCAGGTGATTGACGAAATGCCTTCTGGCTTAGACCAGCAGTTAGGAAGACGTTTCAAAAACGGGAAAGACCTTTCTGGCGGACAGTGGCAAAAAATAGCTTTGGCGAGGGCCTATATGAAAGATGCCAAAGTCTTAATTCTAGATGAGCCTACCTCAGCCCTAGATGCCAGAGCGGAATTTGAAGCCTTTCAGCGATTCATAGGTTTGACCAAAGGAAAAACCGCCGTCATCATCTCCCACAGATTTAGCACCGTAAGAATGGCAGACCGTATCATGGTTTTAAAAGATGGCAAAGTGCTAGAAATAGGCACGCATGAAGAGCTTATGGCTAATGATACTCTCTATGCAGAACTCTTCAATCTACAGGCTGCGGGGTATCAGTAAACTATTCTGGACAACCTTCTATGGAAGCCTCAAAGCTGCCCATATTGATAATCTCGGTTTCAAAACCAGGGTTTAGCGTTATCGATTTGATACCAAGAAGTGAGCTCTCCGAATTATCACTTATCTTATTACTCCCAATTATTTTTTCTGCTTTATGTGATATATTCTCACCTGCTTTCACATCAAAAACACTAGAGTGAGTGTGAATAAAATCAACACAATTAAGTTGCGGCAGGATATATGTGACTTTTGAGAAACCATAACCTTTATTAAATCGAGCATGTGCCAACATCGTTTTCATATCGGAGTCGTAAAGCTCTATTGGGCTATAAAGGTATTGACCAGCTTGAGTTCCAACAGTTTCAAACTCTAAAACACCTGAAACTACTTTTAATTTAACGAAATAAGTATTCACAGGGTATGAACCAAATGTATCGTCAAGCCGAATTCTAAAATAATATGGTTTCCCATTATAAAACCAGATAAACCAATCTTCGTCATCTATATGATCTAAACAAAGGATGCCACTAATATAATCTGATTGACTTATTTTAATAGCCTCCTTATAAGTATTGTTAGCTTCAAAGGGATCGCAATCTTCGTGTATAGTTTTTCTAAGGATTTGATTGCTACAAATATCACTTTCGCATAACACCTCATAACGGGTTGGCGATATAGGGTAAACAATAATCTCACTTCCATCGCCTCCATTATTCCATTTTATCTTACTTGATTGACACCCTAATACCTCGATACTGATTGGGTCACCATCAAGGGTATAATCGGAACTTGATTGAATTTTAACCTCACTTACCGTTTCAGCTTTAATTGTTAAGACTCCAGAGCTTTCTGATCCGTTAGCTCCATTATTTTTTATACGAAATCGATAATTTCCAGAAGGCCATGATTCCAATATTTTAAAATCCCAAGTATAAAAATCAACATTAGGGTAATATGGCTTCCTAATAATTCTTTTCAACTTTTCATCAAGTAAAACCCCTGATTGAGCATTAAATATCTGTAGTGTCAAAGTATCCGTTTTATAAGGGAGGTTATCACTTACTTTAAGTTTCACAGCAAAATTTTCGTTTTTACAAAGCGAAACAGAGTCAAAGTCTATTAGAATATCGCATGTCTGAAATTCTTTAAAATAAGTACACCCTCCATTCTCAATTAACAAACCATAGACTCCAGGTTTGGTTACGATCCATTGTGGGTTATTCGCAGCTAAAGGTGAAAGTGATTTATTACCATTTACAGAACCCAACCAAGAAAAGGTAGTGTTAGGAAAAAGGTAATCTGAATTTAAATCTAATATTGCACTTCCTGAATTAGAGCAGAAATCACCACCTGCAGAGTAGGTTATTGAAGCCGAAAGATTATTACCATATTTAGAGGCATAATTTAGAGTATTACTGGTTAGAATAATGGAACCTTTAATAACCTTCACCAAGTATTCTCCTGAACTATGAACATCCAAATAGGAAGAATTCGAAGTTTCAACTAAAAGACCATCCTTAAACCACTGGTAAGAATCCCCTGACTTAGGAAAAGCGGAAAGCTTGTTCTCTATATTGCAGCTATCCTTTTCAGTCAAATTAATCAGAACAGCATCAGAAGAAAAACAACCTTCAGAAATTACATTAAACTTAAAGTTAGATGTTTTCAGAGCATAAGAGCCGAAATCAGGCTTTAACCCTATGCTAACCTGTTGACCAACACTTGAGTAGGCAGGAATTTCAAATCTTACTGAATTTCCTTCTGGCCAATCATACGCCTTGCTGCTTCCCCCGATACCAATCTTTCTATAAACACCTAAAAAATAATCATCAGGCCAATTACCCGTTTGGTTAATAAAAACTTCAACATTTTCTCCTTGGCAAACATCTAATGACGTCGGTGTAACAAAAGTAAAATCAGGCGTTACCCTTTCAACATTGATATTTACAAAATTATATAAAAGAGATTCTATCTCTCCCAATCCAGACTTCGCCAATTCAAGTTGAAAGCTAGTGCTAAATCTGGGAGCGGCTTTAAACCTTATAGGGTTTTTCATAGAAAATAAATTAATCTCTCCTTCCTTACTACTAACCACCGCCTCAAACGGTCCAATATTTGAGCCAAATTTTATTTCAAATTCCACAGAATCTCCAGGAACAATGGTCGTCGAAATATCACCATTTGAGTCGAAAAAAGTAACATTCTCCTGTTTGTTATATTTAAATACCCTAGACCTTTTACTGCAAAAGTCCCTTTTTATACCCACCTGGTAATAACCTTGAAAGAAAGCATTAAGTGAGTCTGCAGTATGGCCAATCATTTTATCATAACTACTCCTAGAGTCGTCATCAAAATACCAAGTATAGGCGTAACTGTTTCCTTTTGGAGTTGCATTAAGAACAGTATTAATAGAATTGTCAGAATTCTTGTATTGAGATACATCGAGTTTACTTTCAAGTTCTATCTTAGAAATAGAAAATGGTCTAGAGTTTGAATCATATCCAGAGCTATTAAAAACATGAACATGATAGGAACCACTCAAGGTTGGCTGATAGTGACTATAAGTTGCCCCTTCTATAATACTACCATCTTTAAACCATTGATAAGAAAGTCCTGGTTGATTAATATAACTGACATGTAAATAATTTCCATCACATATATAAGGGCCTGATGAGGCTCTTATTACGGCCTCTGGAAAACAACCTAATTGGGTGACTTTTAACTTATGTTCAGAAATTCTGTGAGGTATATATGGCGTTCTACCAGATAACCTAATGGAGTATTCTTCATTTAATTGTGCATTCGAGGGTATTTGTATCTGTCCAGGACTTTCAAAGAAATCAGCATTAGTCCCTCCATTAATATTACTGGATATAAGTACCAAGATTTCATTATTAACATCCCTTAAAGTACCCTCCAATTCATACCAAAAATCTATCATTTCCCCTGCACACACATTTGTAGATGCAACACTGTCCTTCACAATTTTTGTATCAGAATCTACAATTAAACTATGCCCACCAAAAGTATCGGTGCCACCGCATTCATTACTAGCATTTAACCCTCTCGCATAAAATGATGCATTGAAAGGGCTTGATAACTTTAATTCAAATGGGGACGTAGTAGCCGTATATTCATAACTATAATCACTTAATTGCTCTACAATAAAGGGAAATGGAAGTTGAGGTCCATAAACCTCCACAAACAGGTTTACTGAATCATTCGGATTTACATTTTTAGTAGTATATAGTTCGCCCATATCGTCCAAAAATCTAATATGTGCCCTAGAATAAAGCCAGAATAGCTCAGAATAATTAGCCCCTGAGCCATTTGAAATCAAGACCCTATAACCCGCAGATTGGTTAGTTCTAAGAAGTGAATCTGTTTCTCCGGCCATGGGAGAAAAGCCTCCAGTGGAATTTGTCATATACCACTGATAAGTTTCGCCAAGAGAAATAGGCGAAACCCATAAATCTACTGAATCTCTACCTGCACATGTCGTATAATTATTTGTTAAAATTGACCTTTCCGAACTAGTGTTATTCGTTTTCAAAAAACGCTCTGACGCCTCTTTTTTAACTTCAATAGCACAGTCTTCAATCCTTATTTCATTAGATGTCATGAAAGTCTCTTGGAACTTAACCTTTACGAGATAATCACCTCCTCTACTTATTTGAATTATTGGAGCCAAAGAACTTTCGATAAATAAGCCATTCCTGTACCAGTCATATCTACTGTAATCTTTTGAACTAGAAACACTTAAATTAGAAACCTCATTGTTGCAAAGATTAAAATTCGTTGCCCGAATACTAATTTCAGAAACATCTTGATTGCTTTTCTGCGAATAAGCCGCTGTGGAAATGCTGAATAATGTAAATTGTAAAAGAAGAATAAATCTTTTCCTCATTTTATAGAAGTGGTGTTATTAATAGTAATACAATGTATAACATTTTTAAATGCTCTCTGAGACTTTATCAACAGTTTTCTCTAGAAATAGGCACGCATGAAGAGCTTATGGCTAATGATACTCTCTATGCAGAACTCTTCAATCTACAGGCTGCGGGGTATCAGTAAAATTGTCCATACAACCTTTTGGAGTGGATAAGCGTCTAAGAATAAAAATAAAATATCATGTTAAATAAAGTTGCTTTTCTTATCATCGGTTTACTTATGACACAACTAGATTCTTGCGAAAAAGTTGACGTGGCTATAAAGGAAGATTTGGCTGGAGAATGGGTTTTAAAGAACGTTTTCTTAAGCGATGCCATAGATACACCATGTGGCTGGGAGGTAGAAAAACATGAGCCACTCACACTAAAAATAAGCAAGGATGGCGGCAAGTATTCTTTTGGAGGCAACTCTGTAATTAATACCTATTTTGGGTCTTTAGAGGTCATTTCTTTTGACGACAAAAACAGAACAGGTAAAATAAAAACCGGTGCCATTGGAAGTACTAAAATGGCAGGTCCAGAAAATTTGATGAATTGCGAAACGCGTTTTTTAACGCAACTAGACACCGCTACAGATTTTGCCTTCTCTGATAATGGCGAACTAAGAATTGGAAACTTCAGAGATGAAAACAGTCACCCTAGAGATGGCGGCTATTATCTGATTTTTGAGAAGAAATAGAATATATGTTTTACCCCCGAAATTAAAATTGTAAGATTCTGTGCATTAGATACTTCTTAGAGAGGTCAAGCCATAATGTTTTAGCGTTTTAGGAAGTATAGTTTCTTCCTAAAACGCTATTTTTGATAAAGACCCTATCAAAAATGAATTTTCAAGCCGCTCTTCTTGAACTCCAAAACGACAAATTACTACTATTTGCCATTCCCCTTTTCTTAGTTTCCGCAGCCGTGGAATATCTTTTTGCGAAAGAAAAACTCCCAAACCTTTACCATAGAAAGGACTTCTGGGTTTCTATTTCCATGGGTATTTTTAGTAGTATTGTGGAGTTTTTACCGAAACTATTTGCCTTTATGGTATTCCTTTTACTTCACGAAATAAGCCCTTTAAAAGATATTGTTCAGCGTCAGTGGTGGGCGTGGATACTTCTTTTTCTTTTAGACGATTTTAGTTATTATTGGTTTCATAGGCTAAACCATGAAGTTAGGTTTTTCTGGGCTGGTCATGTGCCTCATCATTCCTCTGTTTACATGAATTTTGGAACGGCTCTGAGGCAAGGCGTGGGCGAAAGAGTCCATAAATTTTTCTTTTGGCTTTGGCTGCCACTGCTGGGTTTTGACCCATTGATGATTTTCACCATGATTTCGCTTAGTCTCCTATACCAGTTTTTTGTACATACCGAGTTGGTTCAAAAATTACCTAAATGGTACGAAGCCATTTTTAATACACCTTCACATCACAGGGTGCATCACGCTTCCAATATCCGGTATTTGGATCGCAACCATGCCGGTGTTTTAATTATCTGGGATAGGTTATTTGGCACTTTCTCAGAAGAGCTGGAGCATGAAAAACCCGTTTATGGTCTTACCGTAAATATAGAAACGCATCACCCATTAAAGGTCGCTGGTCACGAGTATGCCGCTATCTGCCAAGACATTAAAAGAGCCGATAAATTTTCTGATAAGTTAAGATACCTATTTATGGCACCGGGTTGGAGCCATGATGGAGAAGATAAACGAGCCAAAACTTTAAGAAACAATCTTAAAAAGAATTGATTTGATAATCGCAAATCTTTAAAATCATTTAATGTCCATTGTCATGCAACCTCACACTTCATTTTACTACCTTTGAATTGATTTAAAAAATAATATAAATTCAAAACCAATGAAAAACTTACTACTAGGTTTTGCTGTGCTTTTCTCTCTATCTGTCACAGCTCAAAATCTTAAAACTCCTGCCCCAAGTACAGGTCAGACTATCACACAAGAATTTGCTTTATCAAGCATCGAAATTAACTACTCTCGTCCGTCCATGAAAGGCCGTACTATTTTTGGTGGTTTAGTGCCTTACGGCGAAAAATGGAGAACAGGAGCAAATGGTGCTACGACATTCTCTTTTGGCCAAGACGTAACTGTTGGTGGAAAAGCCGTTAAAGCTGGCAAATATTCTGTTATTACGGTTCCTGGAAAATCTTCATGGGAAGTAATGCTTTGCAAAGAAGGTACTAGCCTTCCAACCTTCACAGACGAAAGTGTGGTAGCTAGCTTCACGGCCAGTGCTATCTCTCTTCCTTTTGATGTTGAAACATTTACCATCATGGTGAGCAATGTGACTAACAACTCTGCCAATATTGATATTCTTTGGGCCAACAAAATGGCTACTATTTCAGTAACAGCAGATATCGATTCTAATATCATGAGTCAAATTGACAACGTCATGAATAAAGATAACAAGCCGTATTATGCTGCTGCAAGTTATTACTTCGATAATGGTAAAGACATCACTAAAACAGTAGAGTGGGCTAAAAAAGCTGCAGACGCTCAACCTGATGCTTACTGGGTAAGACATCTTTTAGCTAAGGCAAACGCCAAAGCAGGAAATAAAGCTGCCGCAACTGTCGCCGCTAAAGCATCGTTGGAACTTGCTCAAAAAGCGGGTAACATGGATTATGTAAGACTTAACGAAGCATTACTTAAAACGCTTTAATTCGTTTTTGAGCAAACTCAATTTATAAATGAACGCGGAGCCTAACGGCTCTGCGTTTTTTTTATGTTCTAAAAATGGTTGTTCATTTAATTTTGCTAAAACATATTGGTAGATTAAGGGCTTCAATTCAACCATAAGTAATAAATGAAAGTCTTCTCTGTTTCTATTTTAGGATTCTTCCTTTTCTCTTTATGCCTTTCGGCTCAAAATTCCAGCTCTTTTGACACCATGACCAAAGACGGAGCTTGGTGCTGGTTTTCTGACCCTAGAGCGATACAGTTAAACGATAAAATTTATGCTGGCTGGGTAGCAGCAGATGGCAGCATTATGGTGGCCAGTCATAATCAAACCACTGGCCAAACCAAAGAAGTAAATATTTCTCCTCAATTTGATAAAGACGACCACGCCAATCCTTCTTTTCTAGTGCTTCCCGACAAAAGGTTAATGGTATTTTTCTCCGCTCACTCTAGACTGGGTAAAGGAGAAAAGGAGCCTGCTATCACTTACGCGACCACGACAAACCCTGAGGACATTAGCTCTTGGGAGCCACAAAAAAGGCTCACTAAAAATTCCGAAGGCCCTATGAAGTTTTGTTACTCAAACCCAGTGATGCTCTCAGAAGAGAATAATAGGATATACCTTTTCTGGAGAGGAGGAGATTATAAACCTACTTTTGCCTACACAGACGATTTTGGACAAACTTGGTCTGAAGTTTTTGCTCTGGTAAAATCAGATTTTGACAGCGGTATAAGACCGTATGTCAAAGTTTCAAGCAACGGCAAGGACGAAATTAATTTTGCGTTTACAGACGGACACCCTAGAAATGAGCCATTAAACAGTATCTACTATTTAAAATATAAAGCTGGAAAGTTTTATAAAGCAGACGGAACTCTAGTGGGTACCATGGAATCTTTACCTATAAAACATGAAGCATGCGATGTGGTATATGATTCTCCTGAAGAATTTAAACAAAGCCATAACGGTAGCAGAGCGTGGATTTGGGATATTGCAGAAGATGAGAAAGGTTATCCAGTAATGGTTTATTCTAGGTTACCAGAAGAATCCAAACACCAATATTATTATGCCAAATGGGACGGAAAAAAATGGGTGAATTCTAAAATCTCTGAGGCCGGTTCATGGTTTCCAAGATATAATAAGACAAAAGAACTGCGTGAGCCAGAACCGCATTATTCTGGTGGAATATACCTAGACCATGAAAACACCAATGTAGTTTATTATTCAAGACCTGTTGGTGATGTTTTTGAAATCTTCAAATCTGAATCTTCAGATGCAGGAAAAACATGGACAGAAACCGCAATAACCTCAAACTCTGAGAAAGATAATGTACGACCATATGCCATCAGAGGAGCGGGAAATAATGCAAAAATTCAAATTTTATGGATGCTCAACGATAGGTATTCGCATTACATGGACTATAATACGCAGATAAAGATGGATATCCAGAAAAAGTAGTTTTGTTTAATGCGGTTTTCAAAAGGAATTAGTGTTTTTTCCGCCTTTTGCGTTACAATCATTAATTCCTATATCTTTGTGTCCAAAAAAAACAAGAAGAATGGCACTGATAGAGGAATTTGAAGAACAAGGAAATTTTCTTTTCAAATACAGAAGTTATTTTCCACTACTATTCCTGGTGATAACTGGAGCCGTTTTTTACTTTGAGGTTCTTGCAGAAAACGAATACCTATTTTCTGAAGATTACTGGTATATCTCTTTGGGGGTAGGAATCTTTGGTTTGTTTGTTAGGATTTTCACGGTAGGGTTTACCCCTGCCAATACTTCGGGAAGAAACACCACCCAAGGGCAAGTAGCAGATGAATTAAATGAGACTGGAATTTATTCTTTGGTACGCCATCCTTTATATGTTGGAAACTTTTTGATGTGGCTAGCGGTAGCCATGCTAACAGGAAATATCTGGTTTATAGTCTCTTTTACCTTTCTATACTGGATTTACTACGAACGAATCATGTTTGCAGAAGAAGCCTTTCTTAGAAATAAATTTGATAGTAAATACTTGGAATGGGCCAAAGACAAACCAGCTTTTGTTCCAAAATTAAAACTTCCTACAAAACCAAAATACCCTTTCAGTCTTAAAAAAGTACTCAAAAAGGAAAAGAATGGCATTGCTGCCCTTTTCGGTTTATTTTGGCTTTTCGATGTTATAAAAATAGGACTTACTGAAAGCTCTTGGTCTTTACCTAAAAATCAATGGTTTTGGGCTTTTGTAATTTCAGCGGTCGTTTATCTAATTCTTAAAGTCATTAAAAGATCTACGGATATCTTGGAGGATGGGAGGTGATTCTCATAGCCCAATAAAGCTAACTTTATCTCTGACTAGAATCAGGAACCTCGTTGAAAAAAGCCAAGATTATTGTTAGTGATTGATTCTTAAAAGAAGATCTCTTATTCTATGTATTTTGTAAATTTCTTTTATGCAGATTGAAAATTTACCCTTTCAGTTATTACCTAACTACTTTATAAACTTGACTTAACAACAAATGCTCAGAAACTTGAATTTCCTGAGCATTTGTTATTTTAAAACTCCTACAAACTATACGTATTCCCAACCTCCGCTAGCGGAATACAACCCTGATACGGCCCAGGGACTGGATCATAAGTCAACACATTCAAACCTATTTCTTCTGAAGAAAAATAGCCCCAAAGAGCGGTTGATTTCAAGTTTCTATAAAAGCCTACAGGCTCTTGTTTTCCTGCAGCAGTTCCCCAGATAGACCCATTAAATTTGGGAGAATTTGCTTCTTCCATCTTTAGAAATTCTACTTTATTTTCTGGACTTAAGTCTGCAAACCTGTCACCAAATTTCTCTTTACTTCTGGCGTCAAAGTCATCCATGCCTTTGTCCATAGTTTCTTGACCCGCCTCACCGTTAAGTTTGCCATAAACTAGGTCAATAAACATAACAACTTTCATTTCTAATGCCCCTGGCGTTTCTGTTTTTGGCAGTAAAGTATCTACCAAGCTAGAAATAAGTTCGGCGTGTTTTACACTCAAAAACTGTGGCTGCCAGTTTAGCCTAGACGTTTCTTTGCACGACTGCAATAGCGATGGAAATAAGGCTGTAGCTACGCCAAATAGAGCGGTTTGTTTTAATGCTTCTCTTCTTTGCATAGTATTAAAGGTTTTTCTTTTTAAGTTCAGAAACAGCGTGATTAGCAGCTCTAGCCGTAAGAGCCATGTAGGTCAATGAAGGATTGACACAAGACGAAGATGTCATACATGCTCCATCTGTTACAAAAACGTTTTTGACAGCATGCACCTGATTGGTAGCATTAAGTACCGATGTTTTAGGGTCTTTACCCATTCTTGCGGTACCCATTTCATGAATTCCGTAACCCATGCCATGTTCGTTATCAAAACCCACAATATCTTTCAATCCTGCTTTCTCTAACATTTCTACCGCGTCTATCTGAATCTGCTTATTGATAGCCAATTCGTTTTCTTTAAACTCCGCATCAATCACCAAAGTTGGCCTACCCCACTTGTCTAATTTATCTCTATCCAAGCTCACTTGGTTTTCATGGTACGGCAGACATTCCGCAAAACCCGTAATGAAAAACTCCCAGTCTCCTGGTTTCATTAGAGCATCTTTAAATTCACCGCCAAAAGCTTCTTGGTTTGCTCCAGCACCCCAGTTAGCTCTTCCCGCTCCACCTTGATAGCCGTAACCTCTTAAGAATTTATCTGTAGTCGATTTTTCGTCAATATTTCTATACCTCGGAATATAAATCCCGTTTGGTCTTCTTCCTTTGTAATACTCATCTTCATGGCCATCAAACTTACCCATAGCCCCTACTCTGTACGTATGGTCCATAAGGTTATGACCTAACTCACCGCTATCATTTCCTAAACCATTTTCAAAACGGTTAGAAGTAGAATTCAACAATAGCTGCGTGGTACCAATGGTAGACGCATTACTAAATATAATTCTAGCATAATACTCTATGGTCTCTTTGGTTTCAGAGTCAATCACTCTCACACCAACGGCCTTCCCTTTTTCTTCATCATAAATGATAGAATCTGCCAAAGAAAATGGTCTTATTGTCAAATTTCCTGTAGCATTTGCCGCAGGTAAAGTCACCGCATTACTGCTAAAATAAGCTCCATAAGGACAACCACGGTCACATCGGTTTCTAGACTGGCACTGGCCACGACCGTTTAATGGCTCCGTCAAATGAGCTACACGACCGATAATCATGTTTCTGCCAGGAAACTCTTTTTCTATTCTTTTCTTAACGTCTTTTTCTACACAATTCAGCTCCATAGGAGGCAAGAAATGGCTATCTGGGAGCTGCGGCAAACCTAAAGCTTCCCCAGAAATACCTGCGAATTTCTCCACATGCGTGTACCAAGGAGCTATATCCTTATATCTGATAGGCCAGTCTACCCCATAACCATCTTTAGCATTTGCCTCAAAATCTAAATCAGACCAACGGTAACATTGTTTACCCCAAAGTAAAGAACGTCCTCCCATTTGGTTGGCACGAATCCACATAAAAGGCTTTTCCTCTCTGTAGGGATTCTCATCGTCTTTAGCATAAAAGTGCATATTGTTTTCACCTACAAAACCAGAACGAGCCACTATTTTACGCACGTCTAATTCATCTGCTGTAGCGGCACCCTTTAGTTCTAAGTCCCAAGGGTCATTATTCATGGTGGGATAATCTATCACGTGTTCCACCAGTCTTCCCCTTTCAAGGACTAAAGTTTTAAGTCCGCTTTCGCAAAGTTCTTTCGCAGCCCATCCGCCACTAATTCCAGACCCAATGACAATAGCGTCATAGGTCATATCCTTCTTTGCGTCAATATTAAAATTCGCCATTAATTATTTCTATAGATTTGAATTCTAAATTTAAGAAAAGAATTGGATGCTTTGCTTTGAGCATTCTTGTTTCTCTAGATTAATATCAAAACCTTATCTTTAAAAACCGTTTGAAATATTTTAATCCCAATCTACGATGAAAACAATGACCTGCAAACAACTAGGAGGAGCCTGTGACCTAGAATTTAAGGCGGAAACTTTTGAAGAAATGACGGAAATGAGCAAAAAACACGGCATGGATATGTATCAAAAAAACGACCCCGCTCATATGCAAGCCATGGCGGAAATGCAAAAATTGATGCAATCTCCAGATGCCATGAAACAATGGTTTGACAATAAGCGAAAGGAATTTGAAGCTCTTTGATAAGAATTCTTTCAAAATACAGTTTGCTTCTGAAATTTAAATTAATCCTTTTTTTGACCTAAACTGTAGGTCAATTTCCTGTTTTAAGCTATTCCTTATCATGGGCATCCATTTTATATAGTATATTGGTAAACCAAAGTAAAAACTGAACTTTTGCTTTAATTAACCCTATATAAAAAGTATTACGATGAGACTTATCCCCCTATTTCTTGCCCTCCTTTTGGGCTTTCAGGCAAAGGCACAAATCAAACTGCCAGCTATTTTTGGAGACCACATGGTTTTACAACAAAAACAGAACAATCCAGTTTGGGGTTGGGCAGAGCCAAACGAAAAAATCACCGTTGCCATAAACGGTCAAAGTCACTCCGCCACTGCCGATGCCAAAGGTCAATGGCGTATTATTTTAAAGCCAATTCCAGCTGGTGGCCCTTATAAAATGGATATTGAGGGAAAAACCTCTAAATTCTTTTTTGAAGATATATTGGTCGGAGAAGTTTGGATATGCTCTGGGCAATCTAATATGGCCTGGCCTTTGAATAGAACTAACAGTGCTGAATTGGCTATTGCTACCGCAAAATACCCCAATATAAGACTAATCTCTGTTCCGCAAGTTGGCACCGATAAAATCAAGAACGACTTTGAGGGTTCTTGGGAGGCCACTACACCAGAAAACGCTGCTAATTTTTCTGCTATTGGTTATTTCTTCGGACAGCGTTTACATCATGCCTTGGATGTCCCTATTGGACTTATCGATAATGCATGGGGAGGTTCAGCAGCTGAAGCGTGGGTAAACAGGAGTGTTTTAGAATCCGATAAGAATTATACGGAGCTGATGTCTTCATGGAAAAAAATAGAACAAACTTATATTTATGATGAGGAAGTAAAGAAATGGCAAAAATCTTTGGAGGAGCTGAAAAAGGACGAAGATGTGCCGAGAAAGCCAACAGACTTATTAACAGGAAACCACCGACCAGCAAACATTTATAATGGTGTGCTTCACCCAACTATTGGTTACGGAATCAAAGGCGTCATTTGGTATCAAGGCGAATCAAATGCTAGTCGTTCTTACCAATATCGCGACTTGTTTCCTTTCATGATTCAAAACTGGCGTAACGAATGGAAGCAAGGCGATTTTCCTTTCTATTATGTGCAACTAGCAGATTTCATGGCAGAATCTGAACAACCAGAAGAAAGTGGATGGGCAGAGCTTCGTGAGGCTCAGACGATGACCAAAAGCAAACTTTCAAATGTTGGAGAAGCCGTTATCATCGACTTGGGAGAAGGCAGGGATATTCATCCAAGAAACAAACAAACCGTAGCCGACCGTTTGGCAAGAATTGCACTGGCAAGAGACTATCATAAAGACATCATTTACGAAGGTCCAAGCTATAAATCAATGGAGGTAAAAGGAGATAAAATTCTACTGACGTTTGATAACGTTGGTCAGGGACTTTATGCCTTTGACACCAATGAGCCCGTAGGTTTTGCTATTGCCGGAGCAGATAAAAAATTCGTTTGGGCGAAGGGTAAAATCATCTCTAATAATCAAATGGAAATATCAAGCGAAAGTATTTCAAACCCTGTTTCTGTAAGATATGCTTGGGCAAATAACCCTGTTTGCAACATGTATAACCGTGATGGACTGCCAATGACGCCATTCAGAACAGATACTTGGGAAGGTGTAACTTTCGGCAAAACGGGACGATAATAAGTCTGGACTAAAAACATACAAATGAAAGCTTTTCTTAGTCTTTTAATCTTAGTTCTTCTCTCCTTTAATAGCTATAGCCAAAAGCTTAAAATTAGCGAGAATGGAAAATTTCTATCCACAGAAAAGGGGGAACCCTTTTTCTGGATGGGAGATACGGCTTGGGAATTAATTCATCGCTTAGACAGAGCGGAAGTGGATCACTACCTTACAACTAGGTCTGCTCAGGGCTTTAATGTAATTCAAACGGTAATTTTAGCCGAGCTTGATGGACTAAACACGGCAAATGCCTACGGTCAAAAACCACTCGTAAACAATGACCCCAAGCTACTAAACGAGGCCTATTTTGAGCACGTAGATTATGTTATCAAAAAAGCCAAAAAGCTAGGCTTACAAGTAGCTTTACTGCCCACTTGGGGAGATAAGTTCAATCTTAAATGGGGTAAGGGGCCTGTGATTTTCAATCCGGAAAACGCTGAAGTATTTGGTCAATTATTGGCAAAAAAATATCTGAAGTATGATAATATCATTTGGGTTTTAGGTGGCGATAGAATACCTGAAGAAAGTATTCATTTTGATATCGTTAGGTCTATGGCAAAAGGAATAAAAAGCGTAGACCAAAAGCATTTGATAAGTTACCATCCTTCAGGTTCAAGTATAGCGAGTAATTATTTTGACGAAAAATGGCTAGACATAGATATGTTCCAAAGTGGACATAGCAGGGTCTCTAAAGAATATGAATATGTACATAAAGTTTCTGAAAGCAGGCCCATTATCAATGGAGAGGCCAGATATGAGAATATAGGTGACCGTTTTTGGGACAAAGAACAAACGGGCTGGTTAGATGATGCCGATGCTAGAATAAGTGGGTACTGGAGTATCTTATCAGGTACGGCAGGTTATACCTATGGTTGCAATGACGTATGGCAAATGTATGCGATTGATAAAGAACCACAGATTAAAGCACGAACAGGATGGGAAGCCGCTTTACAACTCCCTGGGGCTAATCAAATGAAGTATTTAAAGGCTCTTTTTGAAAGTTTTCCATGGCAGCAAATGAGCCGAGACCAAAGTTTGATACGCTCTACGAATCTAGAAGATGCGTCTTATGTTTTAGCATCCATTGGTCAAAATAAGGATTTTATTATTGCTTATACACCCACAGGAAAGTCGTTTCAACTAGATTTATCAAAAATAAAGACTGGAAATGATTTAAAAGCATATTGGTACAACCCTAGAAGTGGAAAATCCAAAAGTGCTGGCACTTTCAAAACAACAGAAAACCCCGTTTTTACACCTTGGTCAAATGGCTGGGGAAGTGATTTTGTTTTGGTAGTGATGGATGTTTTTTCTGAGTATCAACTTCCGAAGTTTTAAAGATTATTTCACACTACACCCATGGGGCTAAATTTTAACTACATCCTACTAATTGGTGCATCCTGTATTTTTTCTTCTTGTGGAAAAGAAACATCTGATAACCCTCTGAGCGATGACTTTTATAATATCCCGTATGTGATATCAAAAAAAGATTCATTACTAGAAAAACATTATAAAACTAACATTCTTGAATATATCAAAGATGAAGTAGTGGATGGATTCGGAACCACCTACGCTCCACAAAATATAATATTCTATGGAGATAAAATTTACATTCATTTAAATAGAGTATTGGTTTCTTCGTGTGGTACAGGCATTGAATATGAAGACGTTCACTTCCTAGACCTCCAACCCGATAATTTACTATCCGTTCCCAAAGAACATTTAATCGAATTCATTGAACTTAATTATGAAGAGAACATTGAAACTTTAAATAGCTTTTCTAAAGGTTATGCCATTGTATCAGATTCCGATACAATTAATAACACTGCTTTTATAGAACTAACGGATTATTTAAAGAAGAGCAACACCCATTTTTTTATTCGAAGAATCACCGAAGAAGAATCCAATGTACTGGACGCAAAAACAAAAAAACACTATTACGACAAAGAAAGGTATACTTGGAAGAGAAAATATATAAATGATAAGATTGAATTCTTGCCTCCCGATTGAGACTAATACAAGCCAATTTACCATGAAAATCAAAAGACTAGCTTTCGTTTTTCATGGAGAATCAATTTAGAAATATTTATCAAATCTCCTGCAACTCCACCAATTTATGGTAAATACCGTCTGCCCTGGAGTATAATTCTTGATGCGTTCCTCTTTCTGCTATTTGACCTTTATCTATCACCAAAATCTCATCTGCATGCTGAATGGTACTCAGGCGGTGAGCAATCACCAACGACGTTCTATCTTTCATCAGATGCATGATGGCATCTTGTACTAATTTTTCTGATTCAGTATCTAGTGCAGAGGTGGCCTCATCTAAAATCAATATCGGTGGATTCTGTAAAATGGCTCTGGCAATAGATATTCTTTGTCGTTGTCCACCCGAAAGCTTCACGCCACGGTCGCCTATCACGGTTTCATAGCCTTCCGACTGTTCTTCTATAAACTCATGAGCATTCGCAATTTTGGCTGCAGCTAATACATCCTCACGACTTACATCCTTGCCGAAAGTAATGTTATTATAAATACTATCGTTAAACAAAACGGGGTCTTGAGTAACAATACCCATTAAGCTTCTAAGCGATGCCTGAGAGATGTCGTTGATATTTATACCGTCTAGTTTAATCTGTCCTTCGGTGGGTTCATAAAACCTTGGAAGCAAATCTGCCAAGGTGGATTTACCTCCACCCGACTGCCCCACTAAAGCCACGGTTTTCCCTTTTTCTAGCACAAAATCAATGCTGTTCAATATCTGCTGTCCTTCTTCATACGCAAAAGAAACATTTTCAAAAGAAATGGTATGGTCGAAAGATTTGACCGCCACCGCATCAGGCGAATCAGCAATTTCAGGATCCATATTTAAGACTTCCAAAATTCTATTTCCAGAAGCCATTCCCCTTTGTGAAGCACTAAAAGCCTGAGCTATAGTCTTAGCCGGACGTACCACCTGAGAAAAAACCGCCAAATATGCCATAAAAGTGGATGCATCCAGATTGCTCTGCTCTGATAAAATCAAGCTCCCTCCATATAATAAAAGCGAAGCCACCATGGTAACACCTACAACCTCTGAAAACGGATTAGCCAATTCTCTTCTCACCGCATAAGAAAATATAGATTTCTTATACCCTTCATTTTCTGTTTCAAATTTATCACTTATAAAACGCTCTGCCACAAAACCCTTTACCACACGCATTCCACCAAAGGTCTCATCCATCAGACTCAGAATATTACTCAGTCTGCTTTGCCCTTGACCGGCATCATGTCTTAATTTTTTGAGCATCAAGCCTAAAAAAGTACCCGTAATAGGAATGACAATAAGAGCAAAAAAGGTCAGCTTAACCGACATATAAAAAAGAGCCACCAAATAGCCCACCAAAAGAAAAAGCTCCTTTATTCCCGCCGAAGTGGTATTGGCAATACTGTTTTCTACTTCCTGCACATCTGTTACTATCCGAGAGATGATGTCTCCCTTTCTTTGATTATTGAAAAAGCCAATAGGCAATAGCAAAGCCTTGTCAAAAATGGCTTGACGGAGATTTGAAACCATATTCACCTTAAAACCTTCCAACAAACGTAAGCTGATATACCTAAAAACATTCCCTATAAGAATACCCAATATAAGAGCCACACAAACAAACTGGAGAGCTCCAAGTTTACCATTGGCCTCCATCATACTAGCCAAATAATAATTGAACCAATTTAAAGGATTAAAGCCGTCTGGTTTTTGAAGAAAGCCTTGAATAATTTCTGGATCTGCCTGCCCAAAAAGTACATCTAAAATAGGTTTTAAGAGCACTAAATTCAATACTCCAAAAACCGCAGCGATAAGCGATGTGAACAAAAAAGGCACTACAAACTTTCTTAAATTACCAGCGAAAGAAAGTAGTTTGAAATAAGTTTTCATATTAATTAAGCCATTTGGCCGTTCCTGATAAAAATAAAATCCCTAAGTCACCCTTTTGTGTCTCAGTTATTCTGTTTTGATTCGCAAAGTTGCGGAAAAGCATTTACTTTGAATCTATGAGTCGTTGTTTCTTATTATTATGGTTCTGTCTCTCTCTTTTATCCTGTACCAAAAATACAGAAGAAAAGAATGTCTCGTCGGCAGTTTACCACTGGAAATCTATTTACCAGCCCTCTCAAAAAATCCTTAATGACATTGAAAAATTAAATATCGGGAAACAATATATTCGTTTTTTTGATATTGATTTTAGCTCAGATGCCAAAGAGGCAATTCCTAAAGGAATGGTTAAATTTAAAGACAAGCCTCAGGGGGATATAGTTCCAGTTATTTATATCACCAACAGAACGTTTACCGCTCTGAATGAGATTCAAATAGAAGAATTGGCAACAAAAACGGCTGCTAAAATAAAATCCATCGCTTCTCAAGACGCTCTGACTTTTAAAGAAGTGCAGCTGGATTGCGACTGGACTAAGAAGACGAGAGAAAAATACTTCTTGTTTTTAGAAAAAATAAAACCAGAACTGGGTGAAGAAATCATGCTGACTGCTACTTTAAGACTTCATCAGGTAAAGTTTAAAGAACAAACTGGTGTTCCGCCAGTGGCCAGAGTAGCACTCATGCTCTATAATGTGGGCGACTGGACCAATGTTAATACTAAAAACTCGCTTTTTGATCCTAGTATCATCGACCAATACATTTACAGGCTTCCGGAGTATCCATTGCCCGTGGATATTGCCCTACCTATTTATCAGCAGGCCATCGTTTTCAGAAATAATAAATTCCATACCTACTTTAAAAATGTTTCAAAGATAGACTTACAGAAACATTTCAATACCCTACCTGGTATAAATGGCAAACTTCTGATTTGTCAAGAAAACTGTGAATTTGAAAATCAGTCTTTCCGAAAAGGTGATATTTTCAGACATGAAAAAGCCAGCTTCGAAACCTTAAACAAGGTCAAAAAAGCCATTTTACAAAGAGTACCTAACAAGGATGTCCAGATATTACTTTTCCATCTAGATGAAAAGAGTATGAATAATTTCACCATAGATCAATACCAAAGTCTTTTGCAGCGTTAATTTTATAATCAACAAAGCACCCTTTTGACCCCATGAAAAAAACCTCTTTCAAAAAGCTTCTTTCTTATTTCATCTTATTCTCTTTCGCCTGTGGTCCTGGGCCACTAGACTTCACGGAATATTTCAGCATTTTTTATCCCGAGTCTGCAGAAAATCCGGTAGCTACACAATCTTATTTCTACACCAACGATTTTCTAAATCAGCAATATTCCATGATTTCATCTGCCTATCTGGCCGATTCCCTGAATATGGAAAGCTGGTATACCTACACAAATGAAAAACTGAGCAAAAAGGAGCTAAAAGAAGGATTATATGCAAATGTTTCTGGAGAAATCCTTGCCAACAAGCTAAGAAAAGTTGGAAAACAGGAGGCGGCAGACTATGTCATTTTAGCTCAGGACATAGATAAAGAAACTGAAAAATTTGGAACCTACTGGGAGCCCTCTGAACCTGTAAACGAACAGCAACTGGCAGATTACAGAGATATGGTGCTGATAAACGCTGAAAAATCAAAAAGTGATTTTATAAAAGAGCGATACGGTTTTCAACTCATGAAAATCGATGCAAAAGTGAATGATTGGAAATCGCTACTTAAAGACTACGAAAAGTTTCAAAAGGAAGTTAAAAGCAAAACCTATATCTCTGAATGGTCGCAGAGTAGATATGCTGGGGCTCTATTGCATAAAGGGGATACGGCACAAGCCGTTTTAGAGTTTGCAAAGGTTTTTGAAAAATCGCCTACCAGACGAAATCAGGCTGATTTAAGCGTAAGAAGATTGAGCAATCCTCATTATAGCCATGCCGCCAAACTAGCGAAAACGGAAGACGAGAAATTAATGGTGTATGCTCTACAAGCCATACAGCCTTTCCAAGACGGCATAGACTTAATGAAAAAAATGGTAGCCCTCAACCCAAACCACCCAATACTAGAACTGGTCATGGCTAGAGAAATAAACAAAAACGAGGTTAACTTTTATGCAGAAAAGAATGCAGGTCTTTATTCGCACAATTTAGATGCCTTTGATGAAGATTATAAACTAGACTCCGCCAAAATTCAAATCATAAAAGCCAAGGGACAAAGCTACTTTTTAGATCTGCTGAGCTTTAACGAGTCTCTCCTGAAAAATAACCAATTAAAAGATAAAGCCTTCTGGCAAACAACAGCGGCCTATCTCAACTATATAGAGGGTGATTATGATGAGATGAAATCTTTGCTAGATGAAACAAAAACGGAGAGCAAAGAACTTCAAAAACAAATTAACCTTTTCAAAGCCATTCATTTTCTAGATACACAAGCCCTAGATATTGAAGAAGACGAAATGCTTGATAAAATTGCTGAATTTAAGACCGTAGACTCCTTTAGAGATAATAATGTTTTAGTGCTTTTAGCAGACAAGCTTCGAGATAAATACCTCGCAGCAAATGACATCTCTTCCACAAAAAAAGAAGGCTGGCTGAGTTCCTGTTTTAACTCCAAAAAGGAAAGTATTCCAGAAAATCATATAAAAGCATTTCTAGCGGAGCATATAGCCACACCTTCCACAGATAGCTATGGCTACATGAATGGATATTCTGAACCTATCTTATTAAAAAACGCAGAAATAGAGCTCTTAAAAGAGACCATTGACTTCTTAAACAGCAGCAGCCTTAGCTCTTCTGATGAAAAACTCATAACCTTAGCCAGTCTAGACAAAGGAGAGCTAATGATGGCTTATGGCAGAAAACTAATAAGAAGTCAGCAGTACGAAAAAGCATTGGCTATTTTTAAACAATGTGAGGAATCTCATTTTACAGAGGGGTCTTTTAATCAATACTTTTCTCCTATCCCAAAACAGTTTATTCTAGGCGAACGGATAGATGAGGCACTTCTTTCTCCGCTATATTTTTTAGAGAACACGGTTAAAAACCAAAAAGAAATAAATAAGAACCCCAGCAATGCTAGAGCTTGGTACGAACTAGGACTTGCCGCCTATAATATGAGCTATTGGGGAAATGGCTGGCTTTTTTCTGACAGAGAATGGGGTGCCATGGAAATAGAATATGGGAAACCTACCGATGAAGATTACTTCACCAATAGCTTCGCAAAAGAATGTTTTGAGAAAGCCTTAGCCGCAAAGCCTGAGGAAGAACTAGGAGCTAAAATTTGCTATATGGGAGCTTTATGTGAACGAAATCAATATTTCATCGCCTATACCACAGGTCAACCTAAAACTTATAATCAGGAAGAGCTAGACTACTATAATATTAAAATGGAAACGAGCGTGAAGCCGACATTCCAAAGCTTTTTTAAAAGGCTAAAAAATAAATATGATGAAACCGCTTACGAAAGTCAGGTCATAAAAGAATGTATGTCATATGTTAGTTTTAAATTACGGTAAATAACCAATGCCCCATGAAATACTTCTGCCTTTTTACCCTAATCGTTTTAGCATCCTGCGAAAAACCAAACGCCTCTTATTTCGACCAAAATCCAGAACTTCAAAAAGCTTTGGCTGATTTTGAAATCATGGATGGATTCAACATCGAGATAGTGGCCGCCGAACCACTTATTTCGGACCCTGTAGCCATGGAAATCGATGAAAATGGAGATTGGTACGTAGCCGAGATGCCAGGATATCCATTGGATTTATCTAAAACAGGAAAAATTAAAAAGCTAATAGATACCGACGGAGACGGTTTACCCGATAAAAGCGAAGTTTTTGCAGATAGTCTCACATTGCCAATGGGCTTGATGAAATGGGAAGATGGACTGTTAGTCGCAGATGCACCAGACGTAACTTTTCTAGCAGATAAAAACAGTGATGGCAAAGCAGATATCAAAAAAGCCATGATAACCGGGTTTTCGCTTTCCAATCCGCAGCATAATATGAATACGCCTAAGTTTGGGATCGACAATTGGATATATGTGGCACATTCTGGTGCCATAACCTCATTTGCCTATGAACACATCTTCCACGATAAAGGCTCAGAAATAAAATTTCCCAATGAACCAAAGTCGCCAAAACTAGCCAGAAATGCTGATGGAAGGAATGTTCGATTTAAGCCTAAAACCTTAGAACTGGAAACCTTATCTGGCGAGTCGCAATATGGTCACACAACCGACCCATGGGGACATCGGTTTTATACGGATAATGCTAATCACCTCTTCCATGAAGTGATGGATGCTCGCTATGTGAAAGCCAATCCAAACTTAGCCATTGAAGAAGCCATGGAGAAATTTTCTGACCATGGCAATGCCGCCAAAGTTTTTCCAATTACTCAAAATCCAAATCACCAATTACTAACCGATGTAGGTCAAATAACTTCAAGTTGCGGCATAACATGGTATGATGGCGGAGCCTTCGGTAAAGAATTTGAAAACACTACACTTATTGGCGAGCCTGTCCATAATCTTGTTCACATAGACCACATAGAAAGCAAAGGAGCTACTTTCTCTGGAAAAAGAGTGTTGGAAAACAAAGAATTTCTGGCTTCCAAAGACCCTTGGTTCCGGCCTGTATTCTTTTATGTAGGGCCAGACGGAGCTTTATATGTGGTGGATTATTACCGTCAAATAGTGGAACACCCAGAATGGATGAGCGATGAAGTCAATGAAAGTGGAGCACTGTATGAAGGAACTAATAAAGGTAGAATCTACCGAATAACACCAAAAAGTGGTCTAAAAATGGACTGGATGGGTGCTTTGAATTTATCTAAGAATTCCACGGAAGAACTGGCCAAACTTCTCACACATAAAAATGGATGGTATAGAAGAACCGCTCAACGACTCCTTTTTCAAAGAGACGATCATTCAGCCGCTACTGCTCTGCATAAGATATTGAATGAAGACAAAGAGGAAGCTAAAATTCCAGCTTTATGGCTTCTTCATGATTGGCAAGAATTAACAAGTGATGATTTGACCCTTGCTTTAGCGGCCAAGGAACCTGGTGTTAGAGAAAACGCCTTGCAATTGATTGATAAAGTATGGTCCAATCCAGATTTTCAAACAGAAGAACTCAAAGCGGCCTTGTTAAAAACCGCAAACGACCCAAGCGAAAGAGTTAGGTTTCAATGGCTTTGTTCCGCAGCCTTTTTTAATTTTCCCGAGATAAAAGAATTAAAGTCGACCATTCTAAAGAACGATGTGGAAGACAAATGGGTGGGCATTGCGGCCATATCCTCTTCTGCGGGTTCAGAAGAAGCACTATTTAAAAATGCTGTAAGGGATTTTGGAACCGAACCATCAACAAATAAAAGTGAGTTTTTCGCTCATCTGGCTGCCACTATATTTAAAAAAGGAGATTTGGGTCTTATAGACAAAATCCTTGAAAACAAGGAAGAAAATAACAGTTGGTGGCAAGCCTCCATGCTTTCTGGCATTTCTTCCATGCAAGCCTATGGTACCCCAAAGCCACTGACTAAATTAGAACAAGAACTACTATTAAATAGGTTCTTAACGAGTCCAAGTCCAGAACTTCGAAAAAGTATTATTGGCACTTTTAAGGTAAGTAAATTTTCCAACACCTTGAATACAAATTCAGTCTATGCCAAAATGAAAGAAGAGAATAACATCGACTTTCAAATAGATGGAATGAGCTTGCTTTCGTCGCTAGGCGAACCCAAAATCAAAGATGAAATCCTTTCAAATATTCTTACTGGAAAAAATGAGCAATTACAATTAGCAAGCATTAAAGCTCTTCCAAGTCTTTTAAGCAAACCCGAGCTAGCAAGTATCAATAAGAAATACATCGAGTTAAAAAGCTCTTCAAAAAAGGCATGGGTAGCCTACTTATTGAATAACGAAAACAATGTATCCGAATTAATTAGGCAGGTAGAATTGGGCAATATTGCCAAATCGGATATCGAATGGCCGCAGATTGTGGAATTGATGAATTATTATGATACGAATATTAGAAACTACGCAAGAGCCGTATTCGCCATCAATGAAGACCGTAAAGCAGTATTGCAAAATTATCTACCAGCCGCAGATATAGCAGGTAATGCCGAAAATGGCAAGAAACTGTTTGAACAAAATTGTGCCATTTGCCATCAAATAGACGGCAAAAATGGCACCGCCTTTGGCCCTGATTTAGCCACCTTAAAAAGTAGAAATAAGCATTCCATCATCACAGAAATCATAAACCCGAACAATTCTATTGCCGATAAGTATGGCAACTGGGAAATTGAAACAAAAGATGGCAATCACTTATCAGGCATTATTGTTTCTGAAAACGAAAATTCGCTGAGTCTAAAAACATTGGGTGGGCAAACAGAAAACATTGCGACGACTTCCATAAAATCTCGTCAAATAGCAAAACAATCTGCTATGCCAAACGGTCTGGAAAGTGCCATTTCTCCAAAACAAATGTCGGATATTTTAGCACTTATAAAAGGAGAATAAAGGCGGCTAGTCTGGATAAGCAACTATTTCTTATTCAGACTACGAGAAATATTAATTTATTGACTTTGATTAAGACTATCCCGCAACGCTAATCCCTAGTTGACACTTACTATATTTAATAATTTTAACCAACCCCTAACACTTACTTAAACATATCAAAAGACGACTGGCACATATTAAATTCTTTTAATAATATAATGTAAAGATTCCATAGTACAATTTCCATGCTTCATAATACGTAAGTACCTAGGAATGATACTAAAATGCCTTTCCACTTCTTAATTCTAATCTTATATTTGATGTTCTCAATCAGAAAAAATTTAACCAAATGAAAAAAATCGCTCTCGGGCTACTCCTTTTTGGAAGCGTTAATTTGCTCTCTGCCCAAGATAAGATTCTAACCGAAAACTTATCTGGCTTTACAAATGCCTCCAAAAACTGGCAAATTGCAGGAACAGCAAAAGCCAATCCATTTAAGGATAATGATATTCAAACTACCCCAGGAACAGGCGTGTTGGTCAACATCCACGAACATGGCAAATATGGCAGTTCGTATGAATTAGTCTCCGATTTCCAACATGGCGATCTGGACATTTCTTTTGATTTCATGATGGCCAAAGGTTCTAACTCTGGCATTTACCTACAAGGCAATTATGAAATACAGCTTTTTGATAGCTGGGGAAAGAAAAACCCTATTTATGGTGACTGTGGTGGCATTTACCACCGATGGGACGAGAGCAAGCCCGATGGGAAAAAGGGCTATGAAGGCTATGCCCCAAGAATAAATGCAACAAAAGCCCCAGGTTTATGGCAGCACATGGACATCTCTTTTCAAGCTCCAAAATTTGATGCCAAGGGAAATAAAATTGAAAATGCTAAAATGCTTTCCATAAAACTTAATGGGATGCTGATTCATGAAAACGTAGAGCTTTCTGGTGTAACCAGGGGTGCTATGACGCCAAAAGATATTGCAAAAGGGCCATTGAGATTTCAAGGAGACCACGGTTCTTTAGCTTTCAGAAACATTGTAATAAGCAATTTTGACAAGCCAAGTGCTTCTCTACAAAATCTGAAATATGTCGTTTCTTACGCAGCATATGACCCCGCGGCAGACCCTAAAAATCTTAAGATTGACGACTCTGGCGATCTGAAAGAGCTTTCGTGGGAATTTATGAAGCAGCCTAACGAATATTCGTATACTATCAAAGGAGATTTCATTGCTGCTGCAGATGGAAAATATACTTTTAATCAATTCTCTTCTTCTAATAACACATTGACAGTTGACAATACAGAGATATTAAGCAATAAATATACGGGGCCAAATGATGAGAGAACGGGTGAAATTGAGCTAAAGGCGGGTAAGCACACCTTGGAAATTTACAATGCCAAATACGATGGTTGGATGAACCCAACTCTTGGTCTTTTTGTAACAGGACCTGGTTTTAGAAAGATAGCTTTACATGCTGCAAGTTCTATGTTTGGCAACAAAGCCACAGACCCTATTCTTATTGACGCCAAAACCAATACCAATCTGAGAAGTTTCATGGACTTCAATAATGGGATAACCAATACGAGGATTGTGCATGCCATAAGCGTAGGTACTCCTGCAAATATTCATTTCACTTATGATTTAGACAAAGGTGCTTTATTGCAATTTTGGAGAGGTGATTTCCTTAACGCTACACCAATGTGGGACAGCAGAGGAGACGGTTCTTCAAGACCTAGAGGTCCAGTGACTTTGCTAAATAACGATTTAACACTAAATTCTTCATTGACCAACTGGCCAAAAGACACAAGCGGAACAGGTTATAAGCCTAAAGGATATACCATAGATGCAGACAACATGCCGACATTCCTTTATGAAATATTTGGAGCTAAAGTTAGCGACCAAATCAGCGTAAAAGATGGCAAATACTTTGAAAGAACGATTACCCTAAACGGTGCTAAAAACCCATTGGCTGCTAAACTTACCAGTGCCACTAAAATTGACAAGGTAATGGATGGCCTTTATGCTATCGACAACAACAGTTGGTATATCAAAATAGACCCAAAAGCAGATATTCGTCTGATAGACTCAGCGGGTAAACAGCAGCTCGAGGTACTGGTGATAGATAAATTAACTTACGAGCTATTATTCTGATATTAAAACACTTAGACGAATGAAAAAAATACAAATATTATTTTTGAGCTTGTTTTGCTTTTCGGTGATGGCACAAGAATCTCCAAAAGAAGAAGACTTTTATAGAATAGTTACTCCGCCAGTACCAGAAGGTATACTTTTAGAAGTGGGTGGTTTGGTAACTTTACCAAACGGCTCTTTGGGTATTTCTACCAGAAGAGGTGACGTATGGATCTTGGACAATCCATTGAGTAGACAACCTCATTTTAGGTTATTTGCATCTGGCTTACATGAAATATTAGGTTTAGAATACCGCGATGGCTCCTTTTACTGTGTACAGAGAGGTGAGCTAACAAAACTAACCGACGAAAACGGAGATGGAAAAGCAGACCGTTATGAAACGGTAAGTGCTTGGCCTGTTTCTGGTCATTATCATGAGTACTCTTTCGGTCCTAAATTTGCTCCCGATGGTAGCTTTTTTGTTAGCGGAAACGTAGCCTTTGGAAACGAAGAGTGGTGGCGTGGAGAAGCCAGAGTACCTACTAGAGGTTCTGTATTCAAAGTATTCCCAGACGGTCACAGAGAAGAATGGGCTACGGGTATGCGTTCTCCAGCAGGTCTAGGAATGATTGACGGCGAACTTTTTTATTCTGATAACCAAGGAGATTGGATGGGTTCTGGTGGAATATGGCATTTGAAAAAAGGGGCATTTACAGGTCACCCTGCCAGCTTGGCTTGGACTAACGATAAGTCTCCTACCAAACTTACGGAGGAGCAATTCTTTGCAGAAAGAGATAATAGAAAAGTAAAAAATGCAGCTGGAGCATATATAAAACCAGAAAATGTGGTTAACGAAACGCCAGACATGCTTTGGCAACTGAAAGAAAAATACCCACAGGTACAAACTCCAGTAGTATGGTTACCTCACGGTATTTTAGGTATTTCTAACTCAGAAATAATTACAGACGACAGCAAAGGAGCTTTTGGTCCTTTTACTAACCAAGTTTTCATAGGTGACCAAGGTCAATCTAAAATTATGCGAGTGTTTATGGAAAAAGTAAATGGAGAATACCAAGGTGCTGCTTGGGACTTCAGAAGTGGTTTCCAATCTGGTGTAATGAGAATGGACTGGGCTAAAGACGGTTCTTTATTTGTAGGAGAAACCAACCGTGGTTGGGGTTCGGCAGGTGATGCCAACCAAGGTCTTCAAAGACTGGTTTGGAATGGTAAAATGCCTTTTGAGATGCTAACAGTTAAAGCTATGCCTGATGGTTTCGAAGTAGAATTCACACTTCCTGTAGACAGAAAATCTGCCGAAGACTTGGCTTCTATCTCTGCCTCAAGCTTTATTTACAAACACCACCCTGTTTATGGTTCTCCGCCAATTAACAGAGAAGACTTAAACATTAAAGGGGTGAAACTTTCTGCAGACGGTAAAACACTTAGAATCGTTTTAGACGGACTAAGAAAGTATTATGTTCATGAGTTAAACCTTGATGGCATTAGAGCTGCAGGCACTTATTATTCTTTGATTCACCCTACGGTTTATTATACGTTGAATAATATTCCTGCTGGAGATAAAGTTTCTACGGCCACTTTAAAGACCACAGATTCTGGAAAAGCTAAACCAGCATCTGCCTCTAAAACTGCAAAAAAAGTAGTTTCTCCTGACGGAATTGGTAAACCAACGGCCGCAACAGCAACCACCCCTCCTACTTTTGATGAAATAAAGCCATTATTACAAAAGCATACTTGTTTGGCTTGTCACTCTCAGGACAAAAGAGTGGTTGGTCCATCGTTCAAGGAAATTGCGAAACGTAAATATTCTGACCAAAAAATGATGGAATTAATTTATACCCCTCAGCCTAAAAACTGGCCGGACTATGCTACGCCAATGGCTCCAATGACACATGTTCCTAAAGCCGACGTATTGAAAATAGCAAGCTATATCAATGGCTTGAATTAATACCTCTTTCTATCTTAAAGTCGGGTATCTTGTGAGATACCCGACTTTTTTATTTTAGGTCAAAGCCATGGATATCAAGCATTTTCATGAACTTTTTAGCAGTCAAACGATTGCACAAATCGTGTATTCCATGTCTAAGAACCTTAAAGAATAACGGTATACGAAATACTTTCCCTAATTTTAAATTATTATCCCCTATCAAAATATAATGAATACATCTAGACGAAATGTCATCAAAACATTAGGAACAGTAGCGGCCACCTCATTTACTGGAGGGGCAATTGCTAGCGAAACTTTAACCCAACCAGAAGTGGAACTTAAAAATAATATCAAGCACTCTGTATGCAGATGGTGCTATAGCTCTATCGATTTTGAAGAATTATGCCAAGGTGTAAAAGCTATTGGAATGGCATCCATAGAACTTACAGGTCCTGAAGAATGGCCTATATTGAAAAAATACGGACTTACAGCAGGCATGGGCTGGGGTACATGGCCTAAAGGAACTGGACTTACTAACTTTTTTGCCAATACTAAAAACCACGAAGTTCTCATTCCTTTTTATGAAGACTTGCTGAAACAAGCTTCTGAAAACGGCATCAAAACTGTTATCTGTTTTTCTGGAAACAGAAATGGCATGAATGATTATGAAGGCATGATAAATTGTGCCACAGTGATTAGAAAGCTAATTCCGACGTGTGAAAAATATGACGTAGTGCTTTCTATGGAATTATTAAGCTCTAGAGACAGTCACAGAGATTATATGTGCGACCATATAGACTGGGGTGTGTCATTATGTGAAATGGTAGATTCGGAATACTTCAAATTACTTTATGACATCTTCCATATGCAAAGTATGCACGGTGATCATATCAGAAATATCAGACGTTTCGGAAAATACATAAACCATTACCACACTGGTGGAATGCCCGGCCGTAACGAGATTGACGAAACGCAAGAAATCTATTATCCTGCGGTCGTTAAAGCATTAATTGACTCTGGTTATAAAGGATATTTAGGTCAAGAGTTTATTCCAAAGGCTAAAGACAAAGCTGGCATGTTAGCTTCGCTAGAAAGATGCGTTAAGATTTGTGATGTTTGATAAGCTTTAAAGCTCCATTAATAAAAAACGAAGTATCGAAAGGTGCTTCGTTTTTTTTGTATCAATCTATACTCAAAACCTTCAACTCCACCCTTCTGTTTAACTCCTGCTCTTTATTAGAAATAGGTCTATCAGGCCCAAAACCCAGCGTTCTTATTCTTCTAGATCCAATACCCTTCTGAACTAAATAAGTTTTACAGGCTTCCGCTCGCTCCTCTGAAAGTTCAATATTGGCACCTCTATCTCCTTCCGAAGATGTGTGCCCACTAATTTCAATGGTCGCTTTGGGGTATTTCAGCATAAAGTTATAAACCGTATTTAATCCTTGCTGACTATAATAATTTAACTCCGACGAGGACTGGTCGAACTGAATATCGCCTAAAACTAAGCCTTCTCCAATAAAAACTTTAAACTCCCCAACTTCGACCTTTTCCGATTCAGGAGCTCTCTTTTTTATCCTTTCTTTGACTGGTTTTGGCACCTTTTCCCTCTTTTTAAAATCAAAAGGCTGCCTTAAGCCTACAAATACCGTGTTTATTAAATGGTTACTTCTATTTCTACCAATCACTCCAGTATTTTGATAGAAATCAACTTGTTCTACATACAGGGGTTGTAAAGCAAAACTGAACCCGAACTCCAACTCCGTACTTCCTCCATTTAGCATTTCCTGACCAACCCCCAAATACAAACCATACTTTAAATCATTGGAAACTATCGTGTTAAAAACCAATCCTGTCCCGGCGTCATTGATATACTTACCCGGAATAGCCGAGGATGAAGACTGCTTTTTGGCTCTTCTCTCATAAAAACCATTCGCATTTGGAATATAATTTCCTTGAACCAAATAGTACAGATTATAAGCTCTGTACTTTATCCCGAAGTTTAAACTCAAATAATTATAATCATCATAAAAACCGTTTACCGCCTGACCTTGAAATTCATATTTTAAAGATGATTTATAGGAGGTAATTAAGTTTGCTCTTGAGCCTCCAAGACTTAAATGGATGTTTTCAGTAAGTTTGTAACCTAAGTTAACGCCTATCTTATTGGTTGTTTTCAAATTAAACTCCCGCTTTCCTTCATTATTTACGGTGTAACCAATATTATAAAATCGCCACTTATAGTTCATCCGCTGATCTCCCTCCATCTTTTTCTGAGAACCAGGAAGCAGCATCCCCAAACTTATATGCGGAATAATACTGAAACGGGAATTTTCAACCTGTGCTAAGCATTGAGCAAAGGAACCAAGTGTTATAAGAAAAACTAAAGTGAGACTCTTGAACAAGTTTATACGTTTTGAATTTCGCTATCTCTTTTAAAAGTAATGATAGTTATAGATTATCCATTCATAGCCTTCTTAAAAACTGGCAAAACTTGTTCTAAATCTTGAAGTTCTGGATGCCACCTTTTCTCCCATTCTAGACTTATGTAGCCGTTATATTTGATTCGGTCTATTTCTTTCAAAATTGCTGGAATAGGCACATCGCCCTCACCTGGCAAGAAATATTCATGCGTTTCTCTATTACTAAAGCTTCCATCTTTTATTTGAACAAATTCTATAAATGACTTTAAGGTGTCTACCATTGTAGAAACAGACTCCTGCGTCTGATAATGCATATTGAAGTAGTCCCATATAATTCCAGAACTTTTTGCCGGTTGAGCTTCCATCACTTGTTTTATATCTTCCGACCTCACCAAGTCACCATGGCAATCCAACAACACTTTAACGCCGCTTCCTTTCGTAAATTCGCCAAGTTCACTCAGGCCATCACTTATTAAATTCAGAGATTTTTGTTTATCCTCTTTATAAGCAAACTTATCCGGAAAAACCCTTACAAAAGGAGTGTTAAGCTCTACTGCCAAATCTACATACCTTTTTACTTCGTCCATATTCTTCTTCCTCTTTTCAGGATCGCTTTCATGGAGGTTAGAAGAAGGATTTAAATTGACAATCTTAACACCCGCATCCTCTGCCAGCTTTAATGAAGATTTCAAATGAGATTTAGAAAATACCGGACTTGACAAAATGTCTAAATCATTTTTAATACCCCTAATTTCTATGCCTGCAAAACCATACTCCTCTGCTTTCTCCATAATCTTATGCCACTCCCACTCTGGGCAACCAAGCGTTGAAAAACAAAGTTTACGTCTCTTTTTGAAAGACAATAATGGAACAGCAGAAAAAGCTACTCCTAAAAATATTCTTCTATTCATAATGATAGGATGGTCAAGAAATTAAATGGTTTAGCATCGGTTCGTAAAGTATGTCATGGCTCCCAAAAAAGCACTTTGGATTCCTTTAGATATGGAATAAGAAAAACCTTCTCGTTTTTGGAATGTTTTCATGTAAATTTACAGAAAACCTGTAATAATCATTTATGAAAAACCTATTGATAATTTTAATGACACTAATGAGCGTAGGACTTAAAGCAGAAGTTTCAAAGCCGGATTCTAAAGTTTATGAATTAAGAGTTTACCACTGTCATGATGGAAGAAGAGATGCTTTAATCGCCCGTTTCCAAAACCATACCACCAGGATCTTCGAAAAGCACGGTATGGAAAATGTAGGGTACTGGCTACCGACATCTCCAGATATGAAAAATGATTTAATCTACATCCTTTCTTATCCTTCTATGGAGGCGAGACAGGCATCATGGAAGACATTTTCTACCGACCCAGAATGGAAGAAAGTGGCAGGCGACTCAGAAAAAGACGGTAAAATAGTAGCTTCCGTAGATTCCAAATTCCTTAAGTTAGAACCAGAATTGACTAAAAAACTAAAACTAAAAGCAGCATCGCCAGAGCGTATTTTCGAACTGCGTTCTTACTATTGCCTTCCTGGAAAATACCCAAACATTGTTGCTCGTTTCAGAGACCATACCCGTAAAATCTTCAAAAACCATAACATGGAAAATATTGCCTATTGGGGAACTATTGAAAAAGACAATACACAGCCGCACTTGGTTTATATCATAGCTCATGAAAGCGAAGCAGAAGCGAAAAAATCTTGGGATACTTTTAGAATAGACCCTATCTGGAAGGCTGCTCAAAAGGCGTCTGAAGAAGATGGCAAAATAGTAGAAAAAGTAGTTTCAGTGATGATGTCTCCGCTGCCTTTTTCAAAAATAAGATAGCTTTAAGACAATGAAGTTGAGCTTCTTAATCTTTGGCCTCCTTTCTTTCTTTGCCTCTACAGGACAAGAAATAGTTAGGGGGCCTTTTTTACAATCTGCCACCCAAACGGGTATGCTTATCAAATGGCGGTCAAACGCGGTTCAAACATTTCAGCTGAAATATGGCTTAAATGAAAACAACCTCGACCAGTCTTTGGAAGTCACTGGCTTTATAGACTTTGAAGCTCATTTAGAAAATCTACAATCAGGCAGGGTTTACTTTTATGCTATAAAAAACACTAATAATAAAACGTACAAAGGTTCATTCAAAACACTTCCTAATAAAGATTCAAAGGAACGCCTTCAATTTGTGGCTTTAGGAGACTGCGGTACCGGAACACCAGCACAAAAGGAAGTGCTAAATCAAGTAAAACAGTATTTCGGAACTAAGATGATTGATGGGCTATTGCTCCTAGGAGACAACGCCTACAACTATGGTTTCGACCGTGAATATCAAACCAATTTTTTTCCCATATATCAAGAAGGTTTACTGAAGAACACCGTACTCTGGCCTACGCCAGGAAACCACGACTATGCTGGCAAAACTTGGCCCAATGATTTCGGCCAACGACCAGACTACTTCAATATATTCGCATTACCTATCCGAGGAGAATCAGGCGGAGTTCCATCTGGTACAGAGGCTTATTATTCTTTTGATGCAGGAAATGTGCACTTTATCTCTTTAGACTCTTACGGTCAGGAAGAGAACAAAAGGATGTCTGATTTGTTAAGTAAGCAAGCCAAATGGCTGCAAGAAGATTTATCGGCTAATACATTACCATGGACAGTGGTTTTCTTTCATCATCCCCCTTTCTCAAAAGGTTCTCACGATTCTGATAAAGAACCGGAACTTATAGACATTAGAGTTAACCTTGTTCCCATATTTGAAAAGCACCATGTAGACTTAGTATTAACCGGGCATTCGCATAATTATGAACGCTCCTACCCTTTAAAAGGCTTTTCTGGAAAAGAGTCTGATTTTTCAATAAACAATCATACCACCAGCACGTCTTCTGGCAGGTATAATGGCGAACAAAACTCCTGTCCTTATGTTAATAAAGAGGAAGGAACCATCTATTTGGTAGCGGGAACGGCTGGATGGGTAGGCGGAAAGTCTGAAGGATACCCACATGACGTCATGTATTATTCAAATTCCGACGAAACCGGAGCCGTAATTTTAGAATTTGAAAACAATGAAATGGTGGTCAAATATATTTCTTCAAAGGGCATTCGACTTGACCATTTCACAGTTCTAAAAGACGTAAATCTATCCAAAGAGTATACGGTAGATTGCGGTGAAAGCCTTCATTTAAAGAGCAGCTGGCCTCAGATATTATTCGACAATAAATCAGAAATCATAATTCCAAATTTATCAAAAGACACCCTGATTTTTGCAACGGATATTAAAAAGTGTCTGACAGATACTTTCAAAATAAATGTAAACCCATTCCCAGAAATAACGGCCACTTCTAATTCCCCTATCTTAGAAACCAGCGATTTAGAATTAAGGGCAAACTTTCAAGGAAAAGGAACCTTAAACTGGAGTGGCCCTAACGGATTCACCAGCAATGAAGCCAATCCCAATATAAAAAACGCAAGATTAGAAAATGCAGGCGTGTATGTTTTAAAAGCAGAATACAACTCGTGTTTAAGCCAGACGGCCGTTGAGATTATCATAAACCCAATACTTTCTTCAAAGGAGCGTGAGGCCGAAACACTTTTGGTTTATCCCAACCCTTCTGACAATAAGTTTATAATAGACTTTCAAGCTCCTTCTTCGGGAAATTATAACCTTAAACTTTTCAATCTTTCAGGAATTCTTTTTTACGAAAAAGAAGTAATCTTAACAAAAGATTTAAATAAAAGGATTGAAATAAATCATATTGAGTTGCCTAAACACACGCCGTACATTTTAAAGTTTGAGTCAAAAAACTATTCAAAAAGTAAGCTCATCTCAGTCCATTAGCAAAGTAGATATTGGGAAATAAACCTTCACAGAAGTTCCCACATCTGGTTCATTATCATTTAGGTCTGAAATTTCGTAGTTGATGTTCGTTTTATTAATGGCATTATAGGTCTCAAATCGCTCTGCGGTTATTTTAAGCCCTTGAGAAATGTATCCTTTATTGGTCTTATCTAGAATTTCTTTTGACCTAACCCTACCTACGCCGTCATCTTCTATTTTACACAAAATATATTCCCCCTCTTTTTGAAAAGAAACAGACAGTAAACCCTTGCCTTTTTTATATCTGATTCCATGGTTTATAGCGTTTTCCACAAAAGGCTGCAACATCATGGTTGGTATTTCAATCATCTTGTCGACCTCTTTCACTATCTCCAATTTAAAAACAAACTTGTCCTCAAAACGCATTTGTTCCATTTCTACGTAAAGCTTCAAAAGGTTTATTTCATCTCCTAACCGAATCCCTACACTTCTAGAACTGTCTAGAAAAGAGCGAATTAGTCGAGCAAACTTACTCAGATAGTCGTTGGTAGAAACCACGTCATTTTTAAGAATAAAACTCTGAATAGAGTTTAATGAATTGAAAATGAAATGAGGATTCATTTGCATTTGAAGTGTTTTCAACTCCAACTCTGCTCTGGCCATTTCAGATTTCAGAGCCTGCTCTTTTACTTCATTAAGTTTTTGTTCCCCTCGTTTTCTATTGGTAATATCAATCGCTATCCCTAAAACCATATAGGGTTTTCCGTTATCATCAAAAATTGTTTTCGCAATGTTTTCCACCCATCTAATTTCACCCTTTAGATTCACAATGCGACAGTCGCAGCTGATGGATTCATAGGCCCTGATGTTATCCTTAAAACCTTTTATCATATAGGCATCATCTAGATGAACCGCCCTTTCCCAGAGCTTCCAATCTTTTTTCCATTCTTCTAGCCCAAAGCCATAAAAATCCACAAAAGATTTACTTACAAATAGTGGCTCATATTTTGGAATACTAGCAGCCCAAACTGCCTCATCCAGAGCGTTTAATATGTCACTTAAATTCCTTTCACTACTTTTTAGTCTCTCTTCGGCATTAATCTGTTCGGTGATATCAACACTGATACCGAGCATCATCTCTAGTTCATTACTGTCGTTATAAACATACTTACCCGTGCACTCCAACCATTTCAAATGACCATCAGCGTCTTTTATTTGAATCACTCCTTGGGTAAAGCCTTCGCTAAAAAGCTTCTGTAGCATTATTTTCTCCTTCTCTCGAAACTCCTCCGTCACGTAATTTGACCAAACGGCGTAATCCTCGTACCAATTATCGATAGGTATTCCAAACACTTTTTCGAAAGAATTACTCACAAATAGAGGTTCTCTAGCAGGTAGCTTTACAGCCCAAACAACCTCATCCAAAGAGTTCATAATTAAAGAGAGCTGTTTTTCACTACGTTCCAACTCTTTCAAAGCCAATACCTTCTCCGTGATATCCCCAGCCATGCCCAATAGGATTTTGGGTTTCCCTTCTTCATCCAAAAGAACCTTCCCCCGATTTTCAGCCCACTTAACTTCCCCGCTTTTATTAAAAACACGAACGGTGTAAGGACCAAATTTCCTATCCTTAACGTCTTCAAAAATTCGGTCTACAATATACTTGTCTTCCTCATGAATAACTTCTTTCCATTTGTCTGGATTTGCCTTCCAGTCTTCTAAAGTAAAGCCAAACAGATACTCAAAAGACTTACTCATAAAAATAGGCGTACCACTGTAAAAGTCTACCGCCCAGACCGCCTCGTCAAGAGAATGAAGTATATCTCCCAAAAGCCTTTCGCTCTCTTTTAACTTTATATCAGATAAGACAAATTCTGTAATATCCCGCATTAAAACTATAGCTCTCCATACGGTTCCTTCCGAGTTATAGAAGTAGTTTACCGCGTTTTCACGCCAAATATATTTGCCTGATTTCTGCCTAGCCCTATGTTTTACGATAACATTACTTCGCCTTTCTGCAATGGCCTTTTCTAAAATTGATTTAATCTCGACCATATCTTCCGGATGAATTAAATTAAATAATTCTTCCCCCTGCATGTTCATGGTTTCTTCAATACTATAACCCAATATTTTCTCACAAGAAGGTGACACATAGGTTACGTAATCTCCTTCAGACACTAAAAAACCGTCTGTCGTATTCTCGGCAATAAACCTATACTTCTCCTCCCGCTCCATGAGCTCTGCCTCTCTAGCCGACGGTTCTGTAATGTCTTGAACAATGCCAATTAAACCTTTTACTTTCTTATTTTCATCCTCAATTGGGATTTTGGAAATCACAAATCTCCTAAAACTTAAATCACTAGGCCTCACTTGAAATGATTCCTGTTTTAAAATTGACTTTCCTGTTCTATGAATTTCCTTATCTTGATCTAAGGAAAACTGAGAAACTTGTTCTGGAAAAAGATCTATATTTCTTTTCCCAATAACCTCTTCTTCAGACTTTACCCCAATATACTTTAGGCCCTCATAATTTAATAAAGTCAACTTATGCTCTTTATCCTTCACAAAAACACCTAATGGCAAACGATCCACTACGGTCCTAAGCAAATCCTTTTCATCAAACAACTTGCTTTCCGACTCCCTTGCCATAAAAAGGCTCCTCACTAAAGACATTAATCCGGTAATCGAATTGCCAAAATCAATCTCGTTCTCTGTCCATTCTCTAGGTGTAGCAATTTGCTCAAAAGACAAAAGACCAATAATTATCCCTCGCTCATAAATTGGAAAATTTAATACGGAAGCTATTTTTAAAGGTTTCAAGTAATCATGCACCAGTTCTGTAAGCTCTTTATCACTTAGGGCGTTCTTAGAAACCAAAGGCAATCCCTTTCTTACACATTTGAAATATTCCGGGTAGTTTTTCTCCAATAAGACTTCCTGCAGCTCGCTAAGCTCACCATCTTGAAGGATACTCTCTGAAATAATTTTATCATCTTGAAGCTCCCAAACACCTATTCGATTTACATGGATAGCATTATTTAACTCTTTCAAAATGAAGCCAAAAGCTAAAGAAGCATTGTCAAACTGTCCAAAATCTGTTTTTAGCAAACGGGTTAAGGTAATGTATTGAATGTTAGATTTTAGACTTTCCAAAGCTTTAAAATATAATTGAGATTAAATTTGATTGCATCCATGCAAATTACATAATTCTATAAGAGAAATTGCCCAAAAGATAGCTTTACCACTATCCTAGGAATCTATACATAGACCTGTCACTCAAAAGACATGAACTACCATTAACCCGGTTTATGCATTGGAGAACCGAAATGAGTTTTAATGTGTATTAAATCAGGCATTTAAACGAAATTAGCATAGCACCGTTCTGGTGATTGAGTTTAAATGAGTTACGGACTGATATGAAGCAATTTAGCTACGGCCCCTATAAAATCGGGAGACTTTTTATGCATATAGCGGGTTTAAAAAAAACCTTCGCCTGGACAAAAAAAGAGAGGTTTTGCAAAAGCAAAACCTCTCTTAAAGTTAAGACACACCTAATCTAAATTCTTAAACAAATTGAAGGGCATTTTCCGCGGCCTTAGCTTCTTTCCAATCCTTCCATTTACTTCCTATAAGCTTAGTCATCCCTCTGTCTACCACGGAATGTCTAGCCAAATAAAGGCCTCCTTTAAGTGTAGTAAAGACGGAATCGTTAGCCCTAAGAGCTATACTATACCCACCTTCTACATACCTAATATGATGCCACCAAAGCGAAGGAATAAAAGCAGTTTCTCCATGTGCAAAAACACCTTCAAAACCTTCTAAATTTTGAGCCGCAGGATATTTATCATAATCCGGATTTTCAGGATCAAAATGACTCATTACCGTATACGGATGCTTATAGAGCTTTTTACTTTGATCGGGACCAAAAAGAATAATCTTTTTACGCGTCTGGAATTGCGTTAAAAAAACATTAGAGCAATCCATGTCATAATGTAAGCTGGTGACAGAATCCTGTCCACCAAAAAACATAAACTTATAACTTTTAATAAACCCATCCATAATATTTGGATAGCGGATATCATTCGTCAATTCGGGTATTTTCTTGAAAATATCAAATAGGAAAATCCTCAGATCCACAGGTCCTTCCTCAATAAGATCTAAATAATCTCCAAATTTCATTCTTTTCGCTATCTGAAAATACTTTTTAGGGTCATGATAATTTTTATCAATCAATGGAACTTCAAGGTTTCCATGGTTTTTTTTCAACCACTCAAATGTCCATTTCTCAGTAGCAGGCCAATCTTTCACTAAATCAGTAAAAATAACTGGCTTTTTAGGTTTCAAGTAATTTTCTATAAACTCCTCTCTAGATAAATTACTTCTTCTTTCTATCGGTTGTAAATTCATAAAACTAAATCTAAATTAGTTTCGTTTTGCTTATAATGATAATTAACGCACGGTACATTTATACTTATACCACCGCCCATAAAATTCGTTTGTATTTCACAACAAAATTAATATTATTTCCTTTCATTCAGTAATGACAAAACTCATAAAAAATATTGTCGGTGTTTTTCTCGTGGCTTGCATGCTTATTTTGGCGTGGAAGTTCCTAATTCCTTCTATACCAAATCCTTTCAAAATTAAGAAAGTTGAATCAAGCCACTCCCTAATCCTGAAGGAAATTAGAACTATGGGAAACCTTGAACTGGCCTCATATTTCTTTAATGACATCGTTGAGCAAAGGCTTTCAAGGGACTTCCTACCAGACCCTAAAGCACTTCTGATAGTCTATGGAAGTGCTTCTGGGTGCATTGATTTAACTAAAATCATGGACAAAGATATAAGAATAGAAACGGACACCACTTATATTCATTTACCGGAACCATACATTTGCCATTTCAAAGTAGACCATTCCAAATCAAAAATATATCATTCTGAGTATGCCTTTATGAATGAGGATTTACTCTTCGAAGAAGCCTATAAGTCTGCAGAAAGAAAAATATTAGAAACTGCTGAAGCTTCGGATCTACTAAAAACCACCTCCGAAAATGCCAATAAGTTCCTAATTCCCTTATTGGAAAAAATCTCAGGCAAACCTGTTGTGGCCATTTAAATGTGATGACAAGCCTTTTAATACTTGCATTTTTAGGAGAAAAAAACTTACTGGTTTCTGCTTTCATGACATAAATGCCATTCCCTAAGAAAAAAAGTTGTCAATTTGGCATCTATTCATTTCACGCATCATTCTTGTTACGTTACAATTTGAATTAAGTAATTTTGTATTCTATTTTTTATTTGAGACATCACGATTTTAATTATATATAATGTTAAATTTTTTAACCAAGGGCATTTCAAAAATATTCGGAACAAAATCTGAAAAAGATGTAAAAGAATTAATGCCTTATGTCATTTCTACGAACGAAGAATTTGAAAAGCTAAGGGAACTTAGTAATGATGACTTTAGAGCAAAAAGCGAAGACCTGAAGCAATACATCAAAGATGCTCTTTCTTCTATTCATACTCAAATAGAAAATATTCAAAAGAATATCGACGAGAACGACGAGCTCTCCATTGCAGATAAAGAAGCCTCTTTCGATCAGATTGATAAACTTAAGGAACAAGAAAACGAAGAGCTAGAAAATGTTTTATTAGAAATATTACCAAAGGCTTTTGCCATAGTCAAAGAAACCGCTCGAAGGTTTAAAGACAATGACAGCATTGCGGTAAAGGCCTCTCATCTTGATAGAACTTTGGCGATGAGAAAAAAACATATCACCATTGAGGGCGATACTGCCATCTGGAATAGTGAATGGGAAGCAGCAGGAAATCTTTTAAGATGGAACATGCTTCATTATGACGTTCAGATTATTGGTGGAGCAGCACTCCATAAAGGTAAAGTAGCCGAAATGCAAACTGGTGAAGGTAAAACCTTGGTCGCTACCTTCCCTGCCTTTCTAAATGCCTTAGCTGGTAAAGGCGTACATATAGTAACAGTCAATGATTACCTAGCACGACGTGACTCGGAGTGGATGGCTCCTATTTTTGAATTTCATGGTATTACTTGCGACTGTATTGACAAGTATCCTGCTAATAGTAATGCCAGAAGAGAAGCTTACGCTTCGGGAATTTCTTACGGAACTAATAACGAGTTTGGTTTTGATTACCTTAGAGATAACATGGTAAGTAACCCAAAGGAATTGGTTCAAAAAAGGCACCATTTCGCTATGATTGATGAGGTTGATTCTGTGTTGATTGATGACGCCAGAACACCTTTGATAATTAGTGGACCTATGGCAAAAAAAGGAGATGAAGCTCTTTACAACTCCTTAAAGCCAAGAATTTCTCAAATTGTTGAAGTTCAAAAAGCCATTGTCAATAACTATCTTAATGAAGCCAAAAAATTAATTAAAAATGGAGAAGTTAAAGAAGGTGGTCTTTCTTTATTTAGAGCTTACAGAGGACTCCCAAAAAGCAAGCCGCTGATTAAATACCTTTCTGAGAGTGGTATTAAAAAAATACTTTTAGATACCGAGGCCATTCATATCGCTGAGAATAACAAATTAATGCCTCAAGCCGATGAACCTCTTTATTTCACCATTGATGAAAAAAATAAAGGTATAGAACTTACCGATAAAGGTATTGACTACCTCACCGGTCATGATGAAGACCCAGAATTCTTTATCATGCCAGATTTGTCGATAAAGATTGATGAAATCGATAAAAGCCCAGACTCTGAGCAAGACAAGATTCTTAAAAAGGATGAGCTAATAAGAGATTATTCTACTAAAGCAGAACGAATTCACGCTGTAAACCAACTCCTAAAATCTTATTGTCTTTTTGAAAAAGATGTGGATTATGTTCTAATGGATTCCAAGGTCAAAATTGTGGATGAGCAAACTGGCCGTGTAATGGATGGTAGAAGATGGTCCGACGGACTACACCAAGCGGTAGAAGCAAAGGAAAACGTAAAAGTTGAAGACTCTACCCAGACTTACGCCACAGTAACGCTTCAAAATTACTTTAGAATGTACCATAAACTAGCTGGGATGACAGGTACTGCGGAAACAGAAGCTGGCGAGTTATGGAAAATCTATAAGTTAGATGTCATGACTATCCCTACCAACAGACCGATTGTAAGAGATGACATGCAAGACAAAGTCTTTAAAACCGTAAGGGAAAAATACAACGCCGTAGCAGATGAGATTGTTGAGCTTGTGGATAAAGGCAGACCAGTTCTTTTAGGTACCACTTCTGTAGAAAACTCAGAAATACTTAGTAAAATGCTAAGTATCAGAAAGATTAAACATCAAGTACTTAACGCCAAGCAACACTCCCGAGAGGCAGACATCGTGGCCGAAGCTGGAAAGCCAGGTACCGTTACCATTGCAACGAACATGGCTGGTCGTGGTACAGATATTAAGCTAACCCCAGACAGTAAGGCTTCTGGAGGTTTGGCCATTGTGGGCACAGAACGTCATGAATCTAGACGTGTAGACAGACAGCTTAGAGGTAGAGCAGGACGTCAAGGAGACCCAGGCTCTTCTCAGTTCTTCGTCAGTTTAGAAGATAGTCTTATGAGACTGTTCTTCTCAGACAGAACCGCAAAAATGATGGACAAACTCGGTATGGAAGAAGGTGAAGTCATCCAACATTCCATGATAACCAACTCCATTGAAAGAGCTCAACAGAAGGTTGAAGAAAATAACTTCGGTATTCGTAAGCGTCTTATTGAGTATGATGATATCATGAATATCCAAAGAGATACCATCTATAAAAGGCGTAAAAATGCTCTTTTTGGAGATAGATTATCTCTTGATATAGCAAATGTTCTTTACGACACATGTCATGCTATTCTGAACAATGCAAATAAGAATTACGACGAGTTTGAACTAAGAACACTACAAAATCTAGGCTTCAAACCTGCAATTACAAGACAAGAGTTTGACAGTTCTAAGTCTAGTCTGGAAAATGACTTCTATGAGCTAGCCGACAAACATTATAATGCTAAAAATCAAGCCATTGCCGAAAAAACCATACCCGTTCTTAAAAGGGTTTTAGAAGACAGAAACGCTGTTAAAAATGAACCTTTCATGGCCGTGGTGGGGGATGGAACGAGAAATATTGCAGTTTTCTGCGATATGCAAAAAACGGTCGACTCTAATGGAAAAGAGCTTATCAAAGAAATGGAAAAAGCCATTTCTCTTAGTGTTATTGACCAAGAGTGGAAAGAGCATTTAAGAGACATGGACGACCTGAAGCAATCTGTACAAAATGCTTCTTACGAACAAAAAGACCCACTACTAATTTACAAATTTGAGGCGGTGGAGTTGTTCCAAAACTTCTTGCAGAAAGTTAATGCGGAAATGATTTCATTTTTAATGAAGGCGAACATTGTAGAAATGCGTTTTCAACAAATAGCTCCTCCAAAGCAAGATACACCAAAACTATCTACCAACAGAGCAGAGGGGAACCAAGATGGCGGTTCTTCGGCACCAGTAACTCCTGCTAAATCTCAAAAGGTAGCCAACAGAAACGACAAAGTAAGTGTGCAGTTTAGAGACGGCTCTATTAAAAGAGACGTGAAGTATAAGTTTGTAGAAGAAGAAGTAATAGCAGGAAACGCCGTAATAATAGATTAATATAATAATAGATTAATAAGAGACTAAAGATATTCTTTTAAGCAAATGGACTTCAATCAGAAAGTTGTATGGATTACAGGAGCTTCTTCCGGAATAGGAGAAGCCACAGCTTATGAATTTGCAAAAAAGAATTGTAAACTTGTACTTTCTGCCAGAAGAGAAAACGAACTCCTTAGAGTTAAGGATAACCTTGGGCTTCCAGATGAAGATGTTCTGGTTTTACCGATGGATGTTCTAGAAATAGAAAAATTTGATGATTTGACTAAAAAAGTCATTTCCACATTCGGTCAAATAGATATTTTATTCAATAACGCAGGAATTTCACAAAGAAGTTTCGTGCTTGAAACAGACATTTCTGTTTACAGAAAACTGATAGATATAGATCTTATAAGTGTTATTGCACTTACAAAGTCTGTTCTTCCATATATGGTTGAACGCAACTCGGGTCATATAGCCGCCACTTCCAGTATAGCGGGTTTGGTAGCTACTCCAGGCAGATCTGGATATGCTGCTGCAAAGTTCGCTGTCCGTGGATTCTACGACTCCCTTAGGGCCGAAATTCACAAGAATGGTATAGGGGTTACCGTTGTTTGTCCCGGATATATCAACACTGATATATCGAAAAACTCCCTTTCCGCCGATGGCAGTAAATATGGGAAAATGGATAATAATCAATTAAATGGTTTGTCGGCATCAGATTGTGCCAAACAAATTGTAAAAGCTATATCTAGCAATAAGAACGAAATTTACATAGGTGGACTTAAGGAGATTTTAGGAGTGTATTTGAAACGTTTTTTCCCTAAAATCCTAAGTAAAATCGTTGTAAAACAAGCTCCTAAATAACTTCCCCTCCTTCAATAGTATGCACGCATACTATTATACTTTTCTAACATAACATTGTACTATTTCCATATAAATTGAATTTTATTAATATTCAAGTCATAATTTATTTAACATTTTTTAATTTGGTACTTTATGAACAATTAAAAACCTTAATAACAAACTGTATGAAGAAATTTTTATTAACCATGTGTTTGGTTGGCTTAAGTGTTTTCACTTATGCACAATCCATGGAAGTTTCTGGAAAGGTGACCTCGGCTGATGACGGAATAGGACTTCCTGGTGTTTCCGTCACTGTTCAGGGTACAAGTCGTGGTACCACAACTGATGTTGACGGAGTTTACAAAATTGCCGTTGATAAAGGAGTTACATTAGTATACTCTTTCGTTGGAATGAACAGCACATCAATTGCTGTTGGAAATCAAAGCTTAATTAACGTTGCTTTAACTTCGGATGCTGGACTACTTTCAGAAATCGTAGTTACTTCAACTGGTATTAGCCGTAACTCAAGAGATGTGGTTTATGCTAACCAAACTGTTAAGTCTGAAGACTTACAATCTACACCTAACAAAAACGCACTAGAAGCCTTAAGAGGTAAAGTATCTGGTGTTAAATTAAGCACTAACTCTGGTGCTGTTGGTGCTTCAACAAGAATTGTATTACGTGGTGAGGGTTCTCTTACAGGTAATAACAATGCTTTAATCGTAGTAGATGGTATTCCTATCGATAACGGTGTAAGCAGTGGAGGTGACGGTTCTCCAGAAAACGGGTATTCCGATTTCGGTAACAGATTTAATGATATTAACCCAGAAGACATTGCTTCTGTAACGGTTCTTAAAGGACCTTCAGCGACATCTCTTTACGGTTCTAGAGGTGCATCTGGTGTACTTCTTATTACAACCAAAAAAGGTGGTGGCGGTGTTAACGGAAAAATGGAGATTGGAATAAAATCTTCTTATTCTGTTGAAAAAGCATACGTGCTTCAAAAACGTCAAGACCAATTCGGTCAAGGATATGACAATCTTCATTTAGATACTGGTGAAAACTGGTCTTGGGGCCCCGCTTTTGACGGTATAGTTAGACCATGGACTTCTCCTATCGATTCTGATGGTGATGGTTCTCTAGAGGCTTTAACAAGACCATATAGTGCTGTTAAAGACCAATTACAAAGCTTTTTTGATTTAGGAAACACATTGAATAACAGTGTTAATTTATCAGGTGCTAAAGGAGATTTCACGTACTATTTCTCTTATGGTAATACAAGTCAAAAAGGTATCATGCAAAATACCAACTATGACAGAAACTCTATCAACTTAAACGCAAGTGCAAAGTTGAACAGCAAGTTAAAAACTGATTTTAAAGTGAATTACTCACTCATCGATCAAAATACTGCTACAGAGGGTTCTAGAGCATTTGAAGGTTTAAATGCTTATGCCATGGTGGTTCAATCTCCAGTAAATATTCCAATTAACGAATTGAGAGATTATAATAGCCCATTCCATGATGTAAACGGTTACTGGGGTTCTTACTCTTCTGTAAACCCTTACTATATCTTAAATGACTATGGTAACCAAGGTAAAATTCACAACCTATTCACCAAAATGTCTTTGACATATACGCCAATTAAAAACTTGGATATTATTGCTAGAGTAGGTTCCAACCTTGTCAGCGTTGGTATTAATCAATATGTGCCAACATTTACACCAGATCAGCAATTGGTATGGGGTGACGATTTAGCTTTAAGTACAAGAAATACTAAGCATGAGTCATTGGGTAGCTATTCAAATTCTCAAAATTTGAGAACGAACTGGGATGCGTCTCTTTTGGCTAACTATAGCACAAAAATTACTGACGACTTCTCTCTTAATGTAACAGGTGGTTATAACCTATTTGACAGAAGAAGTAGTAGCTTAACTGGTTTTACAAACGGTGGATTGGTTGTACCAGAATGGTATAACTTAAGTAACAGTGTACAAAACTCTCAATCAAGCCAATCTTCTTCAAAGTATAGACTTTTTGGAGTTTTAGCTAACGCAAGTGTTGGATACAAAGACATGGTCTTCTTAGAGTATTCTGCTAGAAATGACTGGTCTTCTACGCTTCCTGTTGCTAATAATACTTTCTTCTATCAAGCATTAGGAACATCTATTATTGTTTCTGACCTTCTTGGAGTTAAGAGCAATCCATATCTTAACCATATCAAACTAAGAGGAAGTGTTGGAACAACAGGTAAAGATGCAGGTTTATATTTATTAAACTCTACGTTTATCGGGAATCCAACCTTGGCTAGTTTAGGTGATTACACCCTTACTTTCCCTCTTAATGGACAGTCTGGTTTTACAGTGAGTAACCAAATCGGTAATCCAAATTTAAGACCTGAGTTAACAACAACTTATGAGTTTGGTGCTGACGTTTCTCTTCTAAGCAACAGAATTAACATTGATTATACCTACTATCACTCTATTCACTCGGATCAGATAGTAACCGTTAATCTTCCTGCTTCTTCTGGTTTTACCAGCACTACATCAAACATTGGTGAAATGCAGAATAAAGGTCACGAGTTATCTGTTAACTTTAAGCCTATTCAAGGTTTAGTTAAAGACTTGACTTGGGATTTGAACTTCATCTATTCGACTAATAAGAATAAGGTTGTCAAAATCACAGATGAAATTGATGAACTTACTATTTTTGGACCATTTAGAGGTGTTTCTATTGTAGCAAGTGAAGGTTCTCCATTCGGTACATTCAAAGCCTTAGTTCCTTTAGTGAATGATGCAGGTCAAACTGTAGTAGGTGCCACGGGTATGCCAGAATACTCTGAAGAAGAGCAACTTTTAGGTTCTTACCAACCGAAATACACAGCTAGTGTAGCCACTTCTATTGGTTACAAAGGTTTTACATTGAACGCTCTTTTGGATGCTAAACAAGGAGGAACTTTCTTCTCTTTAACTAAATTCTCTACGGAGTTTAACGGTACAGCTTTAAATACTGCTACCTATAACAGAGAACCATATATCTACCCGAACAGTGTGGTATTGGTAGATGGAGCTTATGTTCCTAATGAGACTGAAATTACAGAGCAAGATTACTTCACAAACTATGACCCTGCAGCTTCTAGTTATTTGATTGATGCTAGCTTTGTGAAATTGAGAGAAATAGGATTAAACTATAGATTCCCATCTTCTCTTCTTAAGAAGGCTAAAATCAACTCTCTAAATCTTGGAGTGTACGCAAATAACGTTAAGTTCTGGGTTCCTGCAGAAAACACTTTCGGAGATCCAGAAGTAAATGGCCCTTCGTTAACTGGAAATGCCGTAGGTATCGAAACCACTGGTGTACCTCCAGCTCAAAGCCTTGGTGTTAAATTAGGACTTACATTTTAAATAGTAACTTAGAAATGAAATCAATATATAAAATATTATTCTTGATCCCTTTCATGATTCTCGCTGAATCATGTACGGAATTATCAGAACTAAACATTGATCCTGATAGATCTCCAACTGCAAACGATGCACAGGTTTTAACCAGTGCACAAGGTTACCTTAGTTACATCAATGATGTAGATTTAAATTCTTTCTCTTTCCTTTGGGGTCAATACTACACATGGGGTATTGGTGTTTCAATAGGTAATTCTGAGAGATATGTATCTCAACCTGATGATAATAATGGTTATTGGAACAGAGCTTATGCAAATGCATTAACCGACCTTAGGTACCTTACTAAAAGCGAAGACAAAGCATACAATGGTGTAGGTAAAATTCTTCAAGTATACATATTTCAAGGTCTTGTAGATCACTTTGGTAATATACCTTACTCTCAAGCATTATTAGGTGAAATTGAAGATGGTTCTATTTTAGCTCCTACTTATGATGATGCGGCAACTATCTATGCTGACCTTGTTGTTAAGCTTGATGAAGCCATTGAAGAACTTTCTATTGCTCCTAATAGCATTGGTGCTGATGACTTAGTATACGGTGGAGATCTTAAGAAATGGACGAAGTTCGCAAATTCTCTTAAATTGAGAATTCTAATGAGAACTTCTGAAACAAAGCCAAATGCTTCAGCCGTTTCTGCATTAATTTCTAGCGGAGACTTCATTGAAGGGGCTGCTGATGCTGCAAAAATTAATTTCCTTGGTACTACTGGTGACGAAAATCCGATGTATGCAAGGTTTGAATTTGGTGTTGGTGACTTCTATTTCGCAAGTAAGGCTACCACTAACGTTCTTGAGAGTCTAAATGACCCAAGAATAAATTCATTCTATTCTCCTGCTACTACTGGTGGTAATGCAGGTAGAGTTGCAGGTATAAATCAAGGTACCATAGATAATGAGCCATTTACTGCTCCTGCCTCTAACTATAGTGGTTCTTCTGCAGCTGCTTACGGAAACGCAAACGCTGTTTACTTAATGAGTGAGTGGGAAGTATGGTTCTTAAGAGCTGAAGCTGCAGCTAGATATGGCACAGCAGATAATGCTGCAACTTCATTTTCTAATGCAATCACTGCTAACTTCAATTTCTTAGGAGTAGCAGGTGCAGCAGATTATATCACTTCTTTAAAGTATACTGCTCTAACAAGCTTGGATGCTAAAATTGATGCTATCGCCATTCAAAAATGGATTTCATTAAACGGTACTCAAGAAGATGAAGGTTGGATAGAAACCAGAAGATTTGACAGACCTGCTAGCAGATTATTTACTAAAGGTATTTTCCAAAGCCCTCCATTGTCTGTGCTATCTGCAGGAGTTTACCCTTCTATCTGGTTATACCCAGAAACTGAAAGAAGTTTAAATCCAAATGCCCCAGCACAAAGAGTTATCACTGAAAAAACTTTCTGGGACAATTAAAAATGAAAAAAATGAAAAAAATATCAATAATATCAGCATTAAGCATATTCCTTTTTGCTGCTTGTACTCAAGAGTTTGACATAACTCCTTCGGAGATCACTTACCTTCCATTCATTGAATTAAAAGGTGATGCAACGGTTAACTTAGGCTGTGGTGACACATACAATCCTGCGGATTATAGTGCTAAAGCTTTTGAAGGTGGAAGTGAAATAGAGCTATCTACCGCTGTAGAAGGACTTTACTTTGGAGGAACATCAATTGATGGTCCAGATATCTATTCTGTAGCTTATAGTGCTATCAACAAGGATAACATCCCTGGTTCAGCATTCCGTAACATAAACTATTACCCATGTAATGGAGATTTAGCTGCTGGAGACATCTCAGGTGTTTATACCACTACGGTTAAGAGAAACGGTACAGCACGTCCAACTTTCGAATATGTTTACATTAAGAAAGCGGCAGACGGTACCTATTTACTTTCAGATGCTATCGGTGGTTGGTATGACTTCGGTAGTGGATATGGTTCTCATTATGCTGCTACAGGTCTTAAACTGACTAAGACAGCTACTGGATTCACTTCTGATCAAGTTATCGGAGTTGGTGATTTTGGTGGAGAACTTTTTCTTAAGTCTTTCAAAGTTGATGCAGCTACTAAAACGATTGTTTTCGAAACTTCTTGGAGTTTTGGATATGAGTTTGTTGTAACGCTTAAGCAAGTTAGCGTGTAATTTAATTGACCTTCAGTTTTTAAAAGGATGCCTACCCGTTAGGCATCCTTTTTTTATACACCTATTCCTACAAACAACTGAGTCGCAAGGTCTACTCCACTTAAATAGTTACAAACAAAACTCAAATGGTCGAACTTCAAGAGACCTAACACAGTTCTACTTAGAACTAAAGCGACAAAATGCAAAGAATCACAATCCTAGTTTTATTCCTACTCCTTCTATTGGGTATTGACTGGTATATATTTTCAGGGATTAAACAGCTCATACGTTCTTGGTCCATCTCAAACCAAAAACTAGTAACTTTATTTTACTGGAGCATTCCCTTCGTCAGTCTTATAGCCATCCTACTTGGTTTCTATATTTTCTCGGATAAACTTAGCCATCAAACCAAAACTTTTTTAGGTACCTTCATTTTAATCATCTATCTCTCCAAAATCCTTACAGTCACTATTTTATTTCTCGGAGATATTGTAAATCTATTTAAACGTGCATACCACTGGGTCAGCCCTGGCACAAAAGATTCTTCCGAAATTAATAATGCTCCTCTTGAAAATGTCATAAGTCGCTCTCAATTTATCACCAAGGCCGCTTTAGCTGTTGGAGCCACGCATATTGGAGCTATGACATGGGGAATTATTTCTGGAGCTCACGATTATAGAATAAGACGTGTTCCACTTATACTCCCCAACCTTCCGAAACAATTTCATGGCTTAAAACTCATTCAAATATCGGATATACATTCGGGTAGTTTTTTCAATAAAACCGCTGTGGAAGGAGGCGTGGATATGTTATTGGCCGAAAAACCAGATATGGTCTTCTTTACTGGAGATATCGTGAATAATAAAGCTGAAGAACTGAAAGACTATTTCAATATTTTCAAACGTATTCAAGCTCCATTAGGAGTGTATTCTACACTCGGAAATCACGACTATGGCGACTACGTGAAATGGGATAGTCTGAACTCAAAAAATCAAAATCTCAAAGATCTCATTCATGCTCATAAGTTAATGGGATGGGATATATTAATGGACGAAAACCGTACCCTTACTGTAGATAACGATTCCATAGGAATTTTAGGAATCCAAAACTGGGGAGAAGGTTTTGCACAGCATGGAGATCTTTCCAAAGCACTGCAATACTCAGACGATAAATTTTCCACGAAATTACTACTCTCGCACGATCCCTCGCACTGGCGTAAACAAGTTTTAGCCCATACAAACATCGACGCCGCATTTGCAGGACATACACACGGAATGCAATACGGTGTAGAAATCGGAAGCTTCAAATGGAGTCCAGCAAGTTTAAGGTATAAAGAATGGGCTGGTTTATATCAAGAAAATAATCAACAGCTTTATGTAAACAGAGGCTATGGCTATATTGGCTATCCGGGCAGATTGGGCATTCTTCCAGAAATCACAGTATTCGAATTGAGAAAAGCTTAGATTACATTTAACAATTGCTACGAATAAGTACTTCCCTACTCACAGAGATGAAACACAGTCTTCGTCTCGCCTTCCCCATAATGGTGGCCCAATTAGGGGTTATTCTTATGAGCGTTTCTGATAATATAATTATTGGAAGACTTCTAGGAACACAAGCTCTTGCTGCCGCAGGTATATCCAATTCCATAGCACTTTTAATTTCTTCCTTAGCTATAGGTGGCTTCCCCATAGTAGCCACAATTATTTCCCGGAACTATGCTGCCCATGCCACCAAAGAACTACATAGAACTTTTAATGCCTCGATAACAATAGCTATATTATACAGTATCGTTCTTACACTTATCGGTGCTTTTCTTGTTTATTATTTTGAATTACTGGCTCAAACACCACAAATCACTACCCTGTCCAAACCTTTTCTTTTAATCATAACCTTATCCAACATACCGCTATTTTTCTTTCTGGCTTTAAAACAAACTGTCGATGGTCTTTCCTTACCGAAAGTAGCCATGAATATAACCTTCATTGGTCTTGCTGCCAATATCATCCTGAATTATTCTCTCATAAGCGGATTTAGCTTCTTCCCCAAATTAGGATTAAATGGAGCAGCATATTCCACACTTATTGTAAGGTTATTCATGCTTTTAGCACTTGCTCTATATATCTATAAGAAAAATGCTATCAGAACCTTACTCCCAAAGAAAATTCACCCCTTCTTTATCACCAAACAGACCTTAAAAATTCTAAAACTTAGCATTCCAGGTGGATTCCAAATGCTCTTTGAAATAGGTGCATTTTCCATAGCAGTAGTGATGATGGGATGGATAGGAGAAAACGCTTTAGCCGCCCATCAAATCGCTATGAACATTGCCTCTACCACGTATATGACCGCTACTGGTATTGCTTTTGCTGGAGGAATACGCGTAGGGTCAGCCGTAGGAAAGAAAGACATCAATCAAGTTAAAATTGCAGCGAAAGCTTCTTATTTTTTAGTATTAATTTTCATGACTACCACCATGATCTTAATACTTATTTTTAGAGAGCCTATCATCCAGATATACATTAGTGACTTGGAGATTTTAGCACTCGCCAAACCGCTTTTAGTCATTGCTGCTATTTTTCAGTTGTCTGATGGCATACAAGCTGTTGCATTAGGCAATTTAAGAGGTATCTCAGATGTCAATATCCCTGCCTATATCACATTCATAGCCTATTGGGTCATCTCTCTCCCATTGGGATACTTCCTAGCATTTCACTATAGCCTTGGAGCCAAAGGCATCTGGTACGCCTTATTAGCAGGATTAAGTTTTGCTGCCGTTTTTCTTACGATAAGATTCATCAATATTTTAAAAAATCCTGATAAGGTTATTTCTTAGTCTTGAGAAGAAGAACCTTCGTAGGTGGCTATGTGTTCCTTAATTTTTTGAATTCTATTTGCAGGGCTTGGGTGAGAACTCATAAACTCATCTCTATCCATTTCACCACCACCCGCTTCTGCTAAAATCTCCATGACCTCCACCATAGAATTAGCATCATAACCACTTTGTATCATGTAATGGACGCCAAATTCGTCAGACTCCAGCTCGTCGTCTCTTCCAAACTTCATCATTTTAACTTGAGCCACATAATTCGCTATTTCCGAAGTACCATAATTACCACTTGCAGCTGTTGCCGCTCCTGCCAAACCCTGAAAAAACGAACTTTGTGCCATTTGCTGAGCAGAATGACGATGAACTACATGACCAATTTCATGTCCTAGAACTCCAGCCAATTGGTCTTCTGACGACAGTCTACTTAAGAGCCCAGCGGTAATAAAAACTTGTCCCCCAGGTAGAGCAAAAGCATTAACTGTCTGCTCGTCTCTCAGAACATGAAAATCAAAACGATAAGGGTTTTGTATTCCTCTCTCTTTTAAAGTGTTGTTGAAATTTTCAACAAGCTTATTCCCAACGTTCTTAATTTGTTGTTGAATTTTATGATCCGGATATAAGCCACCGTACTCTTGAGCCATTTGCGGGGCAGACTGCAAGCCCATCGAAACTTCCTGCTCCGGACTCATTCCTACCTGCTGACTTTCACCTGTTAATGGATTTTCTTGCGTCTTACCGTAATAACTTATCAATGCAATAACCGCCATTACAAAACCCAAAATGAGTCTCATTTTCAAACCCGAAGAACCTCTCATGATACTAATATTTATTGATTACCGACCTTATAATAAGCCAAATCCTATGTAAATCTATAAAAAGATGCTAATACAGAAAAGACGAAAATATCGCATTTCCATTTCAAGCTGGGAATATAGCACACAGATCAAATTAATTAAATACTGTAAGGCAATAATACTTTGAGCCAACTCATAATTTCTTTACATTTGATAAGCGAAATTTGTTACTAAATATAAAAGAATCTTTTACGAAAAATGACGGATAAAGAATTAAAACTTTCTGAACCTTTGTTAATTGATGATCCCTCAAGATTTGTCATTTTCCCTATTAAGCATAATGATATTTGGCAATTTTACAAAAATGCTGAAGCTTCATTTTGGACAGCAGAAGAGCTAGACTTATCTCAAGATTTAACAGACTGGGAAAACCTAAAGGATGGCGAAAGACATTTCATTTCCCATGTCTTAGCGTTCTTTGCCGCTTCTGATGGAATTGTAAATGAAAACCTTGCTGTTGATTTCATCTCTTCCGTTCAATATGCCGAAGCCAAATGCTTCTATGGATTTCAAATTGCCATTGAAAATATTCATGCCGAGGTCTACTCTCTTTTAATTGACACCTACATTAAAGACGATATTCAGAAAGACAAACTTCTTAATGCCCTAGAACATATTCCTTGCGTAAAAAAGAAGGCAGATTGGGCTATGCGTTGGATAGACAATGGAAACTTTGTGGAAAGACTTATCGCATTTGCCGTAGTGGAAGGTATTTTCTTTTCGGGCTCCTTTTGCTCTATATTTTGGTTAAAGAAAAGAGGTCTTATGCCAGGTTTATCATTCTCTAATGAGCTGATATCAAGAGATGAAGGCATGCACAGAGATTTTGCTTGCTTGCTTTATACAGATCATATCAAGAACAAACTTCCTGAGGAAGATATATATTCTATTATTAAGGACGCCGTAGAAATAGAAAAAGAATTTGTAAGTGATGCTCTTCCAGTATCGCTTATAGGTATGAATTCTGTTTTAATGTGTCAATACATTGAATTTGTGGCAGATCACTTATTAGAGCAACTAAACCTAAAAAAGGTTTATAACGCCACCAATCCATTCGATTTTATGGAGTTAATATCATTACAAGGAAAAACAAACTTCTTTGAGAAACGCGTTGGGGAGTATCAAAAAGCAGGTGTAACATCTGACAAAGATTCCCAATCTTTCTCATTAGACGAAGACTTTTAATAACAGTTTATTTAAGGATCGAAAGAAAAGTGAGGTGGTTTTGCCACCTCTTTTTTTTGTCTCAGATTCTACCAAAAAAAAGGAGAGCCCCGTCAAAATTGACGAGGCTCTTTATATACACACGAAAGTCGGAATCAGAAATTAAGAACCGCACATCTCACAGCCTTCCGGATCATCTAAAGAACATTGCATTGCGGCATACTTTTGTTCTTCGGCAGACATTTCAACAAAAGAATTCGCTGCTTTAGCTAACTCTTCATTTTGAACTGCATACCCTTTATAATCCAAAGGTTTCTCTTCTATTTTCTCCGTACTAGCTTTGGTTTGCTCCATAGCCTGCTTATCTATTGTAAACTTAACGGCATCAACCGCTGATTTAGTACGTAGATAATACATTCCTGTTTTAAGACCGGCCTTCCATGCATAAAAGTGCATAGAAGTCAGTTTACCAAAATTAGGATCTTGCATGAATATATTCATCGATTGACTTTGACAGATATATGCTCCTCTGTCTGCTGCCATGTCAATAATAACCTTCTGCTTAATCTCCCACGAAGTTTTATATAGTTCTTTAAGTGCTTGAGGAATTTCTTCAATATGCTGTACTGAACCATTGGCTGCAATAAGCTTATTTTTCATTCCCTCATTCCATAAGTTAATCTTAACAAGGTCTCTTAGCAAGTGTTTGTTTACAATTGCAAACTCACCAGAAAGTACCCTTCTTGAATAAATGTTAGAGGTATAAGGCTCAAAACACTCATTATTACCTAATATTTGACTCGTAGAGGCCGTTGGCATAGGAGCTAATAAAAGGGAGTTCCTAACACCATTCTTCACTACCTTCTCTCTAAGATCTTCCCAGTCCCATCTGTTAGACTCTGGCTTAACACCCCACATGTCAAACTGGAATATTCCTTGAGAAATAGGAGAACCCTCCCATGTTTGATAAGTACCTTCTTCTAATGCCAATTCCATTGAAGTTTCCATTGAAGCAAAGTAGATCGTTTCAAATATCTCTTTATTCAATAGCTGAGCTTCTGCAGAATCAAAAGGCATTCTTAATTGAATAAAAGTATCTGCCAAACCTTGAACACCGATACCAATAGGTCTATGTCTTTTATTACTATTTTCCGCCTCTATAACTGGATAATAGTTTACATCTATAATCTTATTAAGGTTACGCGTAACTACTTTAGTTATTTCATAAAGTTTTTGATGGTCAAACTTTACACCATTTCCAAAGTCGTCCATTTCCACATACTTTGGTAATGCAATAGACGCCAAGTTACAAACCGCCACCTCGTCTGGAGATGTATATTCTATAATTTCAGTACATAAGTTAGAAGACTTAATAGTACCAAGATTTTTCTGATTTGATTTTTTATTACAAGCATCCTTATACAGAATATAAGGCGTACCTGTTTCAATCTGAGATTCAAGAATCTTAAACCAAAGCTGTTGAGCTTTTACCTTTCTTCTCCCTTTCCCTTCAGACTCATACTTTTCATACAATTTCTCAAACTCCTCTCCATAAGTATCTGCCAAGCCTGGGCACTCATGTGGACAGAATAGAGACCACTCTGCATCCGCCTCTACTCGCTTCATAAATAAGTCAGAAATCCACATGGCGTAGAATAAGTCTCTCGCTCTCATTTCTTCCTTACCGTGATTCTTTCTCAAATCCAGAAAATCTTCTATATCTGCATGCCATGGTTCCATATAAATGGCAAATGACCCCTTACGTTTTCCACCCCCTTGGTCCACATATCTTGCCGTGTCGTTATAAACACGTAACATAGGAATCACGCCATTTGACGTTCCATTTGTTCCTTTAATATAAGTACCCTTCGCTCTAACATTATGGATAGAAAGTCCAATGCCCCCTGCCGACTGAGAAATTTTGGCACATTGCTTTAAGGTGTCATAAATTCCATCAATACTATCATCTTTCATGGTTAACAAGAAACATGAAGACAACTGAGGTTTTGGTGTTCCTGCATTAAATAGTGTTGGTGTAGCATGGGTAAACCATCTATCAGAAAGCAACTCGTAGGTTTCTAAAACCTTTTCAATCTGCTCTCCGTGAATACCTACAGCCACCCTCATCAGCATGTGCTGAGGACGCTCCACTATTTTCCCGTTTAACTTCAGTAAATATGATTTCTCTAAAGTTTTATAACCGAAATAATCATAACCATAATCACGGTCATAAATAATCGTAGAGTCTAATAATGCGGCATTCTTTTGAATGACCTTCCAAGTATCCTTCGCTATCAGTGAAGCGTTTTCTCCCGTTTTAGGATCCAAGTATTGATATAACATCTTCATGGTTCCTGAAAAAGATTTCAGAGTATTTTTATGAAGATTTGAAATAGCAATCCTTGCTGCTAGTTGAGCATAATCAGGGTGCTTTGTCGTCATTGATGCCGCCGTCTCGGCTGCTAGGCTATCCAGTTGTGAGGTAGATACGCCATCATAGATACCTGAAACAACCTTCATCGCAACTTCAACAGGTTGAACAAAGTTGGGGTCTAAACCGTAACACAATCTTTCGATACGTGCTGTTACTTTGTCAAATTTTACCGATTCGCGACGGCCGTCTCTTTTGATAACATACATATTACAAAAATAATTTTAGGGGTATTAAGAAAGATAATGAAGTTAAGAATTCGTTAAGAAACTGTTAACCTATCATTATCTGGATTACAAAATAAGCGAGAATAAGATGTAAAAAAAAGTCTCCATTTTGTTTGTTTTTTTTCCAATTGTCAAATTCTCCTAGCCTGATTTTATGTAGGCCTTTATTATCAAGCTTTTAAAAACTGAAGCAAATTAGAATAGTACTATTCTAAAGTTATCCACATTTTTTTTCTTGAAAATTCAGTCACTCAGACTCAAACCTATTATATAGGCCAATTGTCTAAATAACACGTTTTCTGTCCTTTACACTCTAAAACTAAAGATATTTTTTTAGAACTTTCAAGAATTTCTGAAAAACATTTAGAAAACCATCTAAATATTATGTGGATAAATATCAATCGTTGCATTCCATAAGGAAAAGGTTGCCTTTTTCAAATTTCACACTCACCAAACCGTCTTTTTCAGCTTCATTACTGTTACCCAGACGAAAACCAATTTCTAAATTCTCTCCCTTTAACGGATACCGTAAATTTAAAGTTTCGATCTTCTCGGCTTTATGTAGTGGAATAAGAGAAATGGTTGTTCCAGCCTTATACCATTTCTCAAATTTGGCCGGTTTAGGCATAAGAGGAAATATTTTAGAGTAATCATCCAGCATAACTATTTTAATAGCTTCCTTATATTTTATAAGGTTAAAAAGGTTGGCTGCCGTATGATCCATTCTTCTTCCCGTGGCCCAAACAATATTAACCGCCGGAAAACCCCGTTCTATTAAAAACTCTATCCCTTTCTCCAAATCTGTTTTTTCTTGATCTGGCGTATGAATAACCTCGATAGGAAACTGGTCTTGTTTTATTTGTTCTATCGCAATGGCTCCTCTGTCAAAGTCCCCTAATAACACGTCAATTTTAATCCCTAATTCTATCACCCTATCAATAGCACCATCCAGCACTACCACAAATGGAGACCACTCTAAAAGCTCCTCTAAGAGTTCAAATTTACAAGATGCTCCATTAGCTATTAGAAGAGCTGGTTCTTGTTTATCTTTTACGATGTGATGTGACGACATGGACAGAAATTAATGGGATATATAAGGCTTTACAAATCTTGACTTAAAACAAAGAAAAATGCCCAAGTTTTTCAACCTGAGCATTCAAAATAACATTAAAATATGCTTACCTCAAATCCACTACCTCTACTCCAGGATACTTGGCAGTATTAAAAGTGAAATAACTATCTGCCAAAGCCACATTAGGTTTGAAATTAGCAATATCGAAAACAGTTTCTTTTCCAGAACCATCTGTAAGTTTCCAGTTTCTTATTTCCTTATTAGACTTACTTACCGCTATCTCCACCTTCTTTACGTTACCACCAGCTTTTAAAGGAACCAACTCCACCACTTCACAAGAAACCCCTCCTATCGTTTTCAAACCTTTATATGTATACTTATATCCCTTTTTATAAATGGAATAAATATTGGCTGGAGAGAATTGCGAATCTTCACTAGCATCAAACTCGGTTACATTAACCTCGTTGGTTTCTTTTACAAAAGAATAAATCTCAGAACCATTATTATAAATTTCCTGACCTGCCATATTGAGTTTAAATTTCACACCTTTAACAGCGATACTCCCACTCCTAACCTTCCCTTTCTTTCCACTGGAGCTTACCACGCCAAAAGTAAAGTCTGCCGTAAAGGTCTTCAAAGCCTTATACTTGGTACTCATAGCGTCTAAAATTGCCCCAGCTTTAGCGTCTTGAGCATTAGCTCCAAAAGACATCAAAGCAAGACAAATCAATAATAATTGTATTTTTTTCATTCTATATTCTTTATAAAATGGATCATTCATCCATTCCTTATTTAGCTCTTGTAAAATTGGACGCAAAATTAACAGAAAAGTTTAAGACCCATTTGTTAACAAGGTCTTAATGTCACTTCTCTCTCTTAAGACCCTTCAATACTTCTTCTAAATGCGTCATATCCTTTATTAACACTTCACGAGCCTTGCTACCTTCAAATGGCCCCACTATACCAGCCCCTTCCAATTGGTCTATAATTCTACCGGCTCTGTTATAGCCCAATTTCATCTTTCTTTGAATTAAAGAAGTACTTCCTTGCTGAAAGGTCACCAAAACTCTGGCTGCATCATCAAACATGATATCTAGCTGGGTAGGATCGAAGTCTAGAATATCCGGTTCATCATCACCATAGTACTCTGGCAAAAGATACGCAGATTCGTAGCCTCGCTGCTCACCTATATAATCACATATCGCCTCCACTTCCGCTGTATCTACAAAAGGACACTGCAATCTTACCATATCTGAGCCCATGGATAATAGCATATCCCCGTTACCTACCAGTTGTTCCGCACCTCCAGTATCTAAAATAGTACGTGAATCTACCTTAGCCGTAACTTTAAACGAAATTCTAGCTGGAAAGTTGGCTTTTATCAAACCTGTAATCACATTGACCGAAGGCCGCTGAGTAGCCACAATTAAATGGATACCAATGGCTCGAGCCAACTGGGCCAAACGAGCGATAGGCTGCTCTACTTCTTTACCCGCCGTCATCATCAAATCGGCCAACTCATCTATCACCAATACGATGTATGGCAAATACCTGTTACCCTTTTCTGGGTTCAATTTCCTTTTGGTAAACTTGGCGTTATACTCTCTAATGTTTCTTACCCCAGCATCCTTTAAGAGATTATATCTGTTATCCATCTCTATACATAGAGAATTCAGGGTATAAATCACTTTTTTGGTGTCTGTAATAATGGCATCTTCTGTATTTGGAAGTGTAGCCAAAAAATGCCTTTCAATTTTATTGAAAAGAGAAAGCTCCACTTTTTTAGGATCTACCATCACAAACTTCACTTCTGACGGATGTTTCTTGTATAATAAGGAAGCCAAAATAACATTGATACCTACAGACTTACCCTGACCTGTGGCTCCTGCCATCATAAGGTGAGGCATTTTTGCCAAATCTGAAATGAAAATCTCATTGGCAATGGTCTTACCTAAAACTATAGGCAACTCATATTTACAGTTTTGAAACTTCTCACCACCAAAAACAGACTTGACAGAAACCATCTCTCGGTTCTTGTTTGGCACTTCTATACCAATAGTACCTTTCCCTGGCATAGGGGCTATAATTCTAATTCCTAAAGCAGCTAAGTTTAAGGCAATGTCATCTTCAAGGTTCTTAATCTTAGAAATTCTTACACCCGCTTCGGGAACAATTTCATAAAGCGTTACCGTAGGACCAATGGTGGCTTTTATAGAAGATATTCCGATGGAGAAATTCTTCATGGTCTCCACAATGTTGATCTTATTGGCTTCCAGCTCTTCTTGAGAAACCTTTCCGCCATTCATGCCACTGTGGTCTGCCAGTAGATTAATAGGTGGATACATATAAGAAGACAAATCTAGCTTAGGGTCATATGGCCCAAATGCTTCCAAATCCTTATTACTATCGTCGTCTTCCAGTAAAAAACTCGTGTCTGCCACGGCAACTTCAAGAGCCAGGTCTTCATCCTTCTTTTTTACTTCTGGCTCCTCCTCTTTTTGAAAGTTTTCAACACTAAACGCTATTCCGCCATCAAAAGGTTTTTCAGCTATGGTTACAGATTCAACGGGACTTATCACCTCAGTGGGTACTTCTACCTGAGGCTGTACTGAAGGTTTTACACCTTCATTTTCATTCTTCTCTTCCCTAGGCTCACTTTTATAGAAGTAGTCATCTATTTGTGTAAGACCATGGAAGAAAACCAACCATAAAAACAAAACTAGAATGATTAAAAGAATGCTCCCCCAGCCTAAAACATGATTAAGAGATTCATTTAACTGATATCCTATGCCCCCACTAACTTTTCCACCTTCTAAACCAAACTGGAAAACAAAATACCCCAGAAAAATAGAACAGAATAAAACATAAAAGACACTGCCTTTGGCAAATCTATTAATGTTAACGTTAAATAAATCTTGTTGAAATATTAGCCTAAAAGCAGATAAGAATACGATGGGTATTAAACCAAATGCCGCAAGCCCGAACCACTTAAAAATAAAATAGTGCGAGACAAAAGCTCCAACAACGCCGAGCGAGTTCTCTGCCTTCTTATTACTATTTTCTATAGCAGCTCTAAAATTCTTTTGGACAAGATCTTGATCTGCCTCACCTGTGAATAGATAAGATACAAAGGAAATAAGCATTAAAAGAGTGATAACCAGAAATAACACTCCGAAGATTAATTCTATCTGAGCAGAAGTAAGCCCTATGGAGTTACTCTCATTAGTAACCGGTTTTCTTTCCCTATTACTTGGGGCCGATTTTTTCTTTCGGAACGTTTTAGCCATTATATTTTTTTAGAAAAGCAATTAATAAACAAAGCTAATAAAAAATGCTCGGATGAAGTATAAAGAATCAAGAGAAAGCCATTGAGCTTTTTGCTCACAAAAGATGATTAAGGGGTAACAAGTCGAAATTCGTATTGTAAAAGCAATTAATGATAAATCGGCTTCAATATATTTCATACTCGGCTTAAAATGTAATACTTAAACTTCTACCTTTGAATATTATAAATCCGAAAAAATGAAACAACTAATACTAGTTAGTATCGAATCGATTACTCCAGACGGTGAAGGTTAATCTTCCAAAATCCGTCACATACTTATTTCAAACAACTACCCCATGCTAAAAAAAACAACCCTACTTACTCCTTTTCATTCAACCAATTTTTGCCCAAAATGCATTTAACATCCAAACAGGATATGCAGTCAACACAAGTGGAGGAGCCAAAGGATATAACTTGGGCTTTGGTTTTGAAAAAAGTCTAAAAAAGCATATCGCAATAGAGTTTTCGCTTAGAAGTATATCCACAAGCAAAGAGTATGACAATGAATATGAAACTGATTTTAGTTCTGGGGTTTATGCTAAAGCCCCTTTCCACATTGGTTTAAATTCTTTGCAGTTAGAAGTTTTACCTAAACTGTACTTGGTTAACAAGAAAATAAAGGTGGCCGTACTATTTGGAGGGACTTTGGTTCAAGAAACAAGTCTTTCACCCGAAACGTATAGAGTTGACTTCCCAATACCCAATTTAAGCCCCTACCCAATTTCAATTTATATGATTGATTATACTGAGAAACTGCACAAAACCAGTTTTGGTTATTCCGCCCAAATTGAATTAGGCTTAGCATTAAGTAAAAAGTCTGTTTTATCAATGCGGCTTGGGGCTCAAGAAAGCAATGGCAATCTCGTTTGGTTATTCCCTCTTACTTATAGGTTTTCCCTTTGATGGTAGTATTGATAAGAAAAACCCTCATTGGAAAACAATTATTTTCAATAAAAAAATCATTTTGTCAAGAGCCAAACTACCCTAACCCTTCACCACCTGCCTAATCCTAACCAGTTGGTCCAACAAAGCTTCTAAATTATCAAGGTGCAACATGTTTGCCCCATCTGACTTTGCGTTAGCTGGGTCTGGGTGGGTTTCTATAAAGAGTCCGTCTGCTCCTACTGCAATGGCAGCCTTGGCAATGGTGCCTATCAATTCTGGATTTCCTCCTGTAACACCAGATGTTTGATTTGGTCTTTGGAGCGAATGCGTACAATCCATTATTACGGGAACATCAAACTTTTTCATATCGACAATATTTCTATAGTCGACCACCAAGTCTGAGTAACCAAAAGAATTTCCTCGTTCGGTAAGCATCACATTGGCATCAGGATTTTCTTGTAAAACTTTTTCTACCGCAAAACCCATGGATCCACCAGACATAAATTGACCTTTTTTTATGTTTACAGCCTTCCCAGTCTTGGCCGCGGCGGCCAAAAGTTCAGTTTGTCTACATAAAAATGCAGGAATTTGTAAAACATCTACATAAGCCGCAGCTAATTCTGCCTCATGCGTTTCATGAATATCTGTGACCGTAGGAACATTAAAAGTTTTACCAATTTCTTCTAAAACTTTCAAAGCCTTCTCATCCCCGATTCCAGTAAAGGAATCCGCTTTAGTTCTATTTGCCTTTCTATAACTCCCTTTAAATATGAGAGGTATGTCCAATTTGTCTGTAATTTTAACAATCTTTTCTGCTATCGAAAGAGCCAAGTCTCTACCTTCAATGGCACATGGCCCTGCCAATAAAAAGAAATTGTCTGAGTTATATTTTTTTGCAAAAAAGCTTTTCATCTTGTTTTTATACCCTATTTTAGTTGAAGATTACAAATGTCATCATTGTTAAGGGAATCAAAAAACCAATAGGTATTTTGTTGGTTTCAGAAAAATAAATTTTCTTTGCAGTGATTTAAACCAAAAACATTTTCATAATGTCAGATATCGCATCGAAAGTAACGAAAATTATTGTTGAAAAGCTGGGTGTTGAAGAGTCAGAAGTGACGACCGAAGCCTCTTTCACAAACGATTTAGGAGCAGATTCACTGGATACAGTTGAGCTAATCATGGAGTTTGAGAAAGAATTCAACGTATCTATTCCAGACGATCAAGCAGAAAATATCCAAACAGTAGGTCAGGCTATTTCTTATTTAGAAGATAACACTAAGTAATTTTCTTTATACATTTTAGAGGTTCAATATCCAGTTTATCCTAAATTGGATATTGAACTTTTCCATTTATAACAAGACCCATATGGAATTTAAACGAGTAGTAGTAACAGGTTTAGGGGCTTTAACGCCTATCGGAAATGACGTAGAATCCTTCTGGGAAGGATTGAAAAATGGTGTTAGCGGGGCTAATCCCATCACAAGATTTGACGCCACCAACTACAAAACAACTTTTGCCTGTGAATTAAAGGGTTTTGAAGTCACCGACTTCATCCCTAGACAAGAGGCTCGTAAAATGGACTTGTTTACCCAATTTGGGGTAGTAGCTGCAGAACAAGCTGTAAAAGATGCAAATTTTGACTTAGACAAAGTCAACAAAAATAAAATAGGTGTAATCTGGGGTTCTGGTATTGGAGGATTAAAGACTTTTGAAGAGGAAGTTTTGAATCTTGCTGAAAATAATATGGAACCGAAGTTTAATCCTTTCTTCATTCCAAAGATGATTGCTGATTCTGCTTCAGGGCAGATCTCCATGAAATTTGGATTCAGAGGGCCAAACTTCGTTACCGTTTCGGCCTGTGCATCTACCAATAACGCCATCATTGACGCTTTTAATTATATCAGACTTGGAAGAATGATAGCCTGTGTAACGGGTGGTTCTGAAGCTGCTGTAACAAGAGCGGGAATAGGTGGATTTAACGCCTTAAGAGCACTATCTACAAGAAACGACGATTACAAGACAGCATCCAGACCTTACGATGCAGACCGAGATGGTTTTGTATTAGGTGAAGGTGCTGCCAGCATAATATTAGAAGAATATGAGCATGCTAAAGCCAGAGGTGCAAATATTTACTGTGAACTAGTAGGTGGTGGAATGTCGTCAGACGCTTATCACATTACAGCACCGCATCCAGAAGGCTTAGGAGCATTTCTTTCTATGGAAGACGCTCTGAATGACGCCAACATGGTTCCGGAAGACATTGATTATATCAATACCCATGGTACATCTACAGGTCTAGGTGATCCACAAGAAATTACGGCCATTGAAAACTTATTTAAAGACCATGCTTATAAAGTGAGCATAAGTTCAACGAAGTCTATGACTGGTCATTTATTGGGTGGTGCAGGTGCGGTAGAATCGGTGGCAGCTATTTTAGCTATCAAACATCAAATGGTACCTCCTACCATTAACCTGAACAACGTAGACGAAAAAATTGATTCTCGTATAGACTTAACGCCAAACGTAGCTAAAGCGAGAAAAATTGACACCGTACTATCAAACTGCTTTGGTTTTGGTGGACATAACGCAACGCTTATATTTAAAAAATATAATGGTTAAATTGCGACGCAATCAGCTCTATAGATAACCAATAGGGCTTTTCAACTTAATGGCAGTAACAGAGACAATATTAGATTATTTTAAGACGGACGTTAAAGTCAAAGAGTTCAGAAAGGCTGTTGAACGTATTATTGGTGAAAAACCAAAAAACGATTCTCTGTACCAATTGGCCTTTAGGCATACATCAGCATCGAAAAACTCCTCCATTCAGGGCTTCAAAGAATCCAATGAAAGATTGGAGTTTTTGGGAGATTCTGTCCTTGGGATGATTATAGCGGAATATCTCTTCAAAAAATATCCATTTAAAGACGAAGGTTTCTTAACCGAAATAAGGTCCAGAATAGTTAATAGAGAATCTTTAAATCAAGTGGCCCGTAAAATAGGCTTAGACGACCTCATTACCTTTGACGGCAACAGAGTTACACATACGCGTACATCTATGTATGGAGACGCTATGGAGGCCCTTATTGGAGCTATTTATCTGGATAAAGGATTTCGCTTCACCAAAAGCTTCATCGTCAAGACGCTTTTAGCCAATTACTTTGACCTCGACGAGGTTATAAAGAACAATGCCAATTATAAAAGTATCCTTTTAACTTGGTCTCAATCTTTGGGTAAAAACGTGGAATTTGAGATTATCAAAGAAAACGGAAAGCACCACAGCAAGGAATTTGTAGCACAAATAAAAGTGGATGAAGAGGTTATCAGTGAAGGACGCGGCTGGAACAAGAAAAAAGCCGAACAAGACGCCGCAAGAAAAGCATGCGAGCATCTCAAAATTGAGTCCTAATCGTTTTTCTTCATCACATTCGTGATCTCGTTCAACTTCTCCACTTTATACTCAAAATCACCCTTTAATCTATCTCTGAGCAACTGTAAGTTGTCCAGCGTTTCTTGAAGAGAATCTGGCAATACTTGCTCTAATATTTCTCTAAACCTCTTCGCAAAGGTCGGTGATTTACCATTGGTAGAAATAGCCACCTTTAAATCTCCCTTTTTCACCACGGAACCCAAGTAAAAGTCACATAAAGCAGGCTTGTCGGCCACATTCACAAGAATGTTATAATTCCTACAGTCTTTCTGCACTTGTTCGCTTACGGCCATTATTCCAGTGCCTACTATCACCAGATTTTTACCTTTGAGGTGTTCTTCTTTATACGGTTCAAGAAACATTTCAATGTGATGAGATGCCGCCAAAACTTTTATCTCGTCGGAAATTTCCGGGGCAACAATGGTGATTTTTGTTTCCGGCGAATTTTTTAGAACTGCCTCTAATTTTTCAATGCCCACATAACCGCCACCAACAATAAGCAGGTTCATCTGCTCTAATTTTAAGAAAATCGGAAATAAATTATTCATAAATATAAAGTTCATAAAAAAAGGGACACCATTGGTATCCCTTTTCTCCTTATCTAAAGAAAATGTCTTAAAACATTCTTGCTCTTCTATCTGTAATTTCAGCAGCTTCTCTTACCGCTTGATCTGCAGCCGAAGCAGAGGCATAAGCACCTACTTTCTGCTTAATGTCTTCTTTGTATCTGTTATAATCTGCTATTTCTGGAGCAATGGTCTCCGCAGTTTTCTTCATTACAAAAACACCATTTTGACCCATGAAAGGCTTACTAGCTTGGTTTAATTTTAAACCGAAAGCCTTACCAATAGCAATACCATCAATACCAGCACTGTTCAACATACCCGTTGTGATATTGATGTCTGTAACACTTTCCACTAAAGCACCTGCACCATATTTATTAGCAGCAGATTCAAAATCACCAGAGACATCACCCAATTTGGCTAAAATCTTTTCTCCTTTCAATTGATTCTTCACCTTAGATTCTATCTGAGCTTTGAAATCCATTGCCTTAGGGCTATCCTTGTCTGTAGCATCTGTCAAAGCCGCGATGATATAACTATCACCTACCACAAAAACTCTATCCGCTACATCTCCTACTGAAACATCATTACCATAAGCCCAAAGCACTACTTCTCTAGCATCTTGAACGGTATTGAATCCTGTAGCTCCAGGTAAAACTCTCTGAGCTGTCAAAAGAACCAAATTAGGGTCTTCTGCTGCCTTTTCTTTCATCTCTTTTGCAGAACTGATATCAGCCCTTAAGCTTTCCGCCATTTGATAACTATCGTTCAATGAAACTTCAGAAGCCTCAAGAATCTTTGTAATAGCAGACAGTTTATATTTCACATTCGATTTAGGCTCTGTTACCTTAACAATATGATATCCAAAATCAGTTTCAACCAAGTTTGGTAATAATCCAGCACCATTATGACCGAACACTGCTTTCTCAAAAGCAGGAACCATAGAGCCATTATTGCTAAAGAAACCTAAATCTCCACCTTGCTGGGCAGTACCATCTGTTCCGTTAATACGAGCCATGGTTTCAAAACTAGCCCCACCTTTTATTTGAGTCAATAAATCCTGAGCTTTAGTTTTTGCTGCGGCCTTAGCTGCATCATCAGTACCTTCAGCACGGATTAAGATATGAGAAGCACGAAGTGTACTCACGGTATCTAATTCCGTTCCTTCATATTTATAAATGCTATAGTTTTGACCCTCTTTAATAGGACCAATCAAACCACCTACTATGGTATTTGAAATAGCCTCTTTAAGTTCTGGAGAAACCTCGTTGGCACTCCATAATGCAGGTGTACGTACATCAGAATTTGCAGAAGCAAATGCCGCTGGGTTTTGAGCTGCAGCCAAACCTTTTGCTAAGCCATTAATTTCTAAAAGCAAAGCTGATGAATCTTCTGAAGAAGGTAAAACCTGATAAACTACATAATCAAAAGAGCGGCTGTCAAAACCAGCGTACTCTTTTTTGTGAGAACCATAGTATTTCTCAATTTCACTGTCAGACACTTTTACTGTGGTATCATTAACACTGTAAAATGGCACAAATAAATAATCCGCAGAAATCAAATTATTCTGAGAAGTATACTCTTTCTTAGCTTCTGCAGTAGTGATATAATCACCCGCTCTTACCAAGTTTTGATATTTCTCACTCTTACGGATTTGAATCAAGTTAGACTTGAAAGAATCCCAAATGTATTGTTGTTCCGCTGGCAAAGTTTTGTTTGCCGCTGCATTAATAAACTCTCTGTGCTGAGCCTCATTAAAGACGCCAGTGTTTGGGTCTGTAAATTGCTGACGAATGAAAGGATGCAAGTTTTTAGTTCCTTGAATCATTTCTTTTAACTCATCCATAGTAACATCTATGCCCAGTTTTTCATATTCTGGTTGGAAAGCGTTTTCTTGAACCAACTGCTCCCAAACTTGTTCTCTAATATTTCTTAAATCAGCTTCGCTAGCGGCTCTGCCTGTAGAAAGTTCCTGCTGCTGACGCTGTGCATCTACAAGCTTCACAAACTGTTGATAATCTACGTCAACCCCATTTATTTCACCTACGTTCTCTTGGCCACCGCCGCCAAAAGAATTGCTAGAAAAATAATCGCCAATGATGAAAGCGAACAATGCTAAAGTCAAAATCCCAATAGTAAGGACTGAGTTTTCTCTAATTCTACTGATTAATGCCATTCTAAATTTTTATATAAAATTTTGTTCGTTCGCATAGCTGTGCTAAAAAACGAGCCGCAAAAATAGTTAGATTCCAAACGATTATCAAAGAAATCTAATTTTCATATGCCCTTGCGAACAGATATTTTTAATACTTTTTCAATATTAACACCAAATTGTTGCCTCAAAGCCGATCAAAAGCCTTTTCCGATGGTCTTAGTTTGAATTTTACATAGATACATATCACACGTTAGATATAGTACAGAGCCATCTTCGCCCCAAGCACAGTTGGAAGTAGCCTCATCTATTTCTATTCTACCTAATAATTTCCCTTTTGAGTTTAACACCAATATCCCACCAGGCCCCGTACTAAATATATTTCCTTCCTTATCGGTTTTAAGACCATCAGGTAATCCTTTATAACCTTTTTTCACCATTGGAGTAGCATCAAAAAGCAAATGCTCCTTTCCTAGCGTGCCGTCATCAAGAATAGGATAGGACAAAATATACGCCGCATCAGGATCTGATTGTGCCACGTAAAGTGTTTTTTCATCTGGAGATAAAGCAACACCATTGGGTCTTGACAGATGGTCTATAACCAACGCAGCTTTTCCCGACTCCCCTACCATGTAAACGCCAAAGAGATCAATTTCTCTCGTTGTGGCATTTTCTCTGTCTGGCAATCCATAAGGCGGATCTGTAAAATAATAGGTACCATTACTCGCTTGTACCAGATCATTGGGACTATTAAAGCGTTTGCCGTTCCAATTGTCTGCAACGGGATATTTTCCACCACCGCCACCTAAAGGCATTCTAGAGACTCTCCTATCACCATGCTCACACGCTACCAGCTCACCATCCTTATTAATGATAAGCCCATTGCTTCCAGGCTCTAAACTATAAGGTAAAATACCCGTATAACCAGAAGGTTTAAGAAAAGTAGTCAGACCATTTGTTTTAGAGAACTTATAAATTACGTTTTCAGGCACATCAGAAAACAGCAAAAAGTTGCCATCTTTTACCCATACAGGTCCTTCCGACCAATTAAAGCCTTCTGCCAATATTTCTACTGTGGCATTTTCTGACACCAAATCATAAAATTTAGCATCTTCCGCCACTAATTTGCTGATGCTTTTTTGTTGAGCGTTAATTTGAATAGAGCTTATCATAACTATTGCTAAGGTTTTAATTATTTCCATAGGATTTTAAGAACAGGTTTCTTACTCAAAAATAGAAAACCATGGCTAACATCCTACATTTTGTTTTAATTAACACACGATGTAATTTTAGCGATTTCTAAAATTAGTCTTCATCATGAAACTTGAATACAACAGCGAAAGAATAAAAGGAAGAAGTCTGACAGACTTAAAAAGACTAACGAAGTCTGGAGAAGGTCAATATCTAGAATTTAAGTATAAAGCCAAGTTTCCAGATAAAATAGTAAGGGAAATGGTGGCCTTCGCCAATACAGGTGGCGGTTTGCTGCTTATTGGCATAGACGACTATGGAGACGTGGCAGGCGTAAAGTTTGCAGACGAAGAAGAATATGTATTGGTAAGAGAAATTGAAAGGTCTATTACTCCCACTTTAAAATACAGCATTGAAAGGATTCGCATTGGAAATGAAAGGGAAGTTTTAATTTTTCATATTCCAGAAAGCGAGCATAAGCCACATAAAGCCTCCGAGAAGGTGTATGTACGTCATTTAGACCATACCATTCAAGCCAGCAGAGAAGTTAGGGAAATACTAAAAGGACAGAAAAAAAACAGAGACTTGCGTTTTAATTACGGTGACAAAGAACGTATTCTTATGTCCTATCTAGAAGAACATAAACACATAACGCTCAAAAAGTTCTCTGAAATATCTCAAGTTCCCCTAAAACAAGCGTCTCGAACACTCGTGCTCATGGTCCTTACCAATGTTTTAAAATATGAGGCCCGCGAAGAGGAAGATTATTACTTTATCAGTTTCTAGATCCTTTCTCCGACCACTATTTCACTCATAGAGCTATATTCCAAATATTTTTGGGCCATCTCTAAAACCTGATTGGTATCTACAGACCTTATATGATCAATGAAACTGTCATAATAGTCTGAAGGCAGATCTGCCAAGATCATACTTTTATGCTTATCCATAAGTTCGAATGCCGTAGTAATGGAACCCGAAAAACTACCACACATGTAATTCTTAACTGTTTCTAACTCGCCTTCGCCAACCTTTTCGTTCCTTAGAACATTCATTTCCTTCTCTATTTCGGTAAGCGTCTCAATCGTATTTTCTTTCACTACGTCGGCACCTATAAGCATATAGCCAAATTCTTTCATTGGGTGCACAGAAGAAGATATTCCGTAAGTAAAACCTTTATCTTCCCTGATGTTCTTCATAAGTCTACTGCCAAAATATCCACCGAAAAGTGTATTGGTCACCGCTAATGGGAAATAATCTGGGTGCGTTCTCTTAAAAATAGGTTTTCCTAATCTAATGGTTGATTGCATTTTATCTTCCAATCGAATTATTTCATTTCTGGGTACAAAGTCCTCTATAGCCACTTTTAACTCGTCGATTACGGTATAATTCTCTTTCCCAAAGTTATGTTCCAATAAGTCTATCTCCTCTTTCTTTATATTTCCTGAAGCAAAAATGGTAAACGCCTTTCCTTTTACCCAATCCTCATAAAAAGACAAAATGTCATCCTTACTTACAGATTCGATAGCCTCTTTCTCTTGAATTCTTCCATATAGGCTATTTTCTCCAAAAATAAGCCTCTTCACACTTCTACTAGCCAAAAAAGAAGACTTTTCCATGTTCAACTTCAAACTTTGCAAGGCTATTTTCCTTTGCAATTCTAGCTCATCCTCCGGAAAAACAGCATTCTCAAGGACATCTTTAAGAAGTAAAAGGTACTTGTCAAGAAATTTTCTAAGGCCGTGCAAAGTAATATGTAAGTGCTCTACCCTAGAACTTACGTCTATAAAACCGCCATACTGGTCAAATCCCTCCATGATATCAGAGCTTGATTTAGTAGTGGTACCCCCCAAAATCATTTTTGTGAATAATGATGAAACACCATTTTTCTTTTCAAATCCTGAGCCGGCGTTAAAAACCAATTCTAGCTTTATAACATCCTGGCTAGCGAATCCCATGCTGTACAAAGGGATTTGGTTTTGGAAAACCTTTGCATCCACTTTTGGCAATTTACTTGCTTGAATAGGATTAAAGGCGGGGATGTCAGTTCTGTTCAACATTTCAAATTCTTTTTTGCAAATATAAACTCTTAAACAAGAAAAAGCCTGTCCATTTTAAATGGACAGGCTTTTAAAATAATATATAGCTAAAATTAGTGAGCTACAGTCTCTTCAACAGCGTCAGCAGCAGCATCCATAGCAGCACCTACAGAATCAACAGTTGCCTCAGCAGCATCCATAGTAGCATCAGCAGCCTCATCAACAGCTTCAGTAGCAGCTTCCATAGAATCTGAAGCAGACTCAGAAGAAGAAGAACAAGAAGTGAAAGAAACCATTCCAGCGAACAACATTACAGCGATTAATTTTTTCATCGGTATTTGATTTTTTAAAGTAATTAAATGAAGTACAAATTTAAGAATATTTTAAGTTATCAATCATTTTCTTTAAGAAAATCTTTAAAATAAACTTAAAATCAAAAATCACTTCAATTAAAACTTGGAAAAGTTTAATTTCTTTCAGGTTTTAGTAACTCATAGATTCCTGTAGTTCTAAAAGTGAAAAACTTATGACCAAAAAAGTTAGCCATGAAACTAAAGGCCATCCCTACCAAGTGAGACGCTTTCTCTCTCCATAGCAAACTAAAATCTTCATAATAAGGGCCAATAACCAACTTAAAGCTTCCAAAAGTAACAATCTCTTGCACTACTAATGCCAAAGAAGCAATAATGAAAAACTTAACCCACTCCCTTTTGGAATTTCCAGATTCTTTAGCAGAAAATGCAAATACCTTAGCTGGAATAAAAGTAGCTGCCGTAGATATCATATAAGCCCAAAACACACTCCACACTAATGCGGCGTCGTGATTGAGTCCCAAGTCTAAAAACCAAACTTTAAGCGGAATTTGTGAAAGGAAATTAACGGTTGCACCGAAAACACCTGTCAAAAAAAAGTTGAAGAAACTTTTATGTTTCTTTAAATCTATATTCTTAAGTAGCTTTATCAAAAAAATGATTCTTTAGAATAAGAAACGTAAAATGTTCGGAAATATTCCCAAAAGCAGCGTTCCAATGGTAGTTATAACAAAAATTAGCTTTACCAACGGAGTCAAAGTTACCTGCTCTACCCCAACTTCCCTTTTAAAGCTCAAAACAATAGGTTTAAAATAATAGTAAACCGCTACTGCAGACATTACTACCGCTAAGATAATAACCAGAATACCGCCATTAAATGAGGCGGCATCCCTAAACACGAAAAACTTACCCCAAAAACCAGCAGTAAGTGGTATTCCCGCCAGCGAAAGCATCGCAATAGTTAAAACTGTTGCTAAAAACCCGTTCTCCTTCGCTAATCCAGAGAATAAGTCAATGTTTTCGTAAGGTCTTCCTTTCTCTATACGGTATTTTGAAACTTTCATTAAAACACCAAAAGCAGTGATAGTGGCCAATGAATAGGCTACAGAATAAAACATGATAGTTCCTATAGCATCCTCAGATCCTCCAACTAAAGCCAATAACATGAAACCTGCATGCGAAATACTAGAGTAAGCCATAAGACGCTTAAAGCTATCTTGAGTGACTGCAAAAATATTCCCTAGCACTAATGAAATGACAACCATTATGAGAAGCATTGGCACCCAAAATTCCGAAATCTCACCAAATACAGAGGACAATACTCTATAAATAGCCACGAATCCAGCTGTTTTCACGACAGTAGCCATGTACGCCGTAAATATGGTAGGTGCTCCTTCATAAACGTCTGGAGACCAAAAGTGAAAAGGAGCTGCTGAAACTTTAAATGTAAGTCCAATTAAAATCAGTGTACAACCGATATATAAAAACGGCATTTGGGTGCCGCTTGAAAAAGCAGTATGTATGTCAAAACTACCAACGGCACCATAAAACATCGCTATTCCAAAAAGTAAAATACCCGTAGCAAAAGCTCCCATCAAGAAATACTTAATGGCCGCCTCATTTCCTCTCAAGTTTCTTTTATCTGCTCCGGTTAAAATATAAAGACCAATAGATAGAATTTCAATCCCTAAAAACAGCATAAGCAAGTTTTCAAAAGAAACCATCATCAATGCTCCTATTAAAGACAACTGTACCAAAGCATAATATTCTGCTGGTTGGGAAAATTCAAAATCATCGAATCCCTCCGATAGGCATAAAATAAGAATGGCAGACACTAAAATGATTGAGCCAAAAACGATACTCTCATTATTGACTTCCATCATTCCGCTAAAATATAAGCCAGGAGCATTCCAGTCTACAAAAGACACACCCAATGCAACTAGTAAAAACAAAATGGACAGCGGAAAAACGAGCTTTTTGTTATCTAAGAATCCCAAGAACAAAGTCAAGAGGCCTGAAACAGAAAGTGCAATAATTGGATACATGTTCTGGTAAATCTTTAAAATTGAGCCATAAAATCTAAAAGTTGCTGAGACGCAGGTTCAGATATTTTGAGAATTACATTTGGGAAAATACCCATCAGAATTACCAAACCCGACATAACAACTAAAACTACTGCTTCAGAACCTGAAATGTCTGCTATCACAGTAGCGTCGTTTTGCTTTTCGCCAAACATCGTTTTTTGAAAAAGTCTTAAGAGATATACAGCACCGAGAATTATACTTATACCGGCTAAAATGCCCAGTAATTTATTCGTGTCAAAAACACCTTTGAGCATTAAAAACTCTCCCACAAAACCATTGGTAAGTGGTAAAGCCACACTACCTAATAGAAGAATCATAAAACAAACACTCAGTAGCGGAGCATCTTGCGAAAGACCTCCTAAAGCAGAAAGTGTTCTGCCGCCTGTTCTTTCATAAATTATCTTAATCACAAAAAACAACCCTACCGCATTAATACCGTGTGCCATCATTTGGAAAACAGCACCCTGAGTGCCTTCCAATGTACCACTGAAAATAGCTGCAGCTATAAGCCCAATGTGAGCAAAAGAAGAATAAGCGACCAATCTTTTAAGGTTATCCTGCTTTATGGCGACAATAGAACCATAAATTAAACCTATCACCCCAAAAAGCATCACATAATAAGCAAATTCCTTAGAGCCTACTGGACTTAATGGTAGTGCTATTCTAATTAAACCGTATACGCCCATTTTCGACAACAATCCCGAAAGTAACATGGTAGCAGGTGTAGAAGACTCAGAATAAGCATCGGCTTGCCATGTATGCATGGGAAAGAGTGGCATTTTTATAGCAAAAGCTAGTAAAAAGAACCAAAATAAAATATGTTGTACGCCCGCAGGAATAAAAGTAATGGTTGCACTCAGAGCAGCCATATCAGCGGTTTGACCTTTTACATAAAGGTAAATGAGTCCTACCAACATAAATAAACTACCAAAAATAGTATAAGCCAGCATCTTAAAAGTGGCTTTAGAAGCACCAGAACCTCCCCAAATAAGACCTAAAAAATATACCGGGATAAGTGCTGCTTCAAAGAAGAAGTAAAACAAGAATAAATCTCCAGCACTAAAAACGCCTATTAAGCTTGCTTGGGTTATTAAAATTAAGGCATAAAGTAGGTTAGGCTTTTCATAGTCCACTTTAAAAGTACTAAGAACAATTAAAGGAAGAAGAAGAGATGATAGTCCCATAAGAAGGATACTAATTCCATCTGTGGTGAACTTAAAGGAAATGCCAAAATCTGGCAACCACTCTTTTTGGAAACCCAGTACCCCTTGGTTATGAAATTCATTAAAAGCAACGCCAAAAACTAAAAGTTCTATAACGGCTATTGCCAATGCCAGTTGTTTACTTCTTGATTGATTTTCTCCTCCTAAAGCAAATACCAAAAGTGCTCCAAGTACGGGAATCAATATGAGTGCTAATATCAACATCTATTTGCTCGTTATCGCTTTAAAAATTTCCATGAAGTGTGACACTACTTCTTGCCCAAGATTAAGGACAAGAATAAAACCAATTGAAAAACCCATTATTAATAAATAGAACCCTGTGGTTCCTGTTTGAATCTTGGTTCCAAATTTGCTCAAAGAGCTGATTCCTTTCGTTATAAGGTTTATCAAACCATCAATTCCTTTCGGGTCAATAACATTCCCAAAGAACGTAGAAGCCTTTTCCGTAGGGTTAACAAATACCTTATCGTAGTTTTCGTCTAAATAAAATTTGTTATAAATGAATTTCTGAATACCCGTAATTTCCCCATCTTCTTTAGGAACAAAACCTCTTTTCACATAAATGACATATGCCAAACCTAAGGCTGACAAAGCTAATAATACCGAGAAACCCATCAATAGCCACTCCGTAGAATGAGATAAATGAACAACACCAAAGCCTTCCAAAGCTTCTCTCGAATTATCATAGATAGGACTTAGGAAATTTGCTAAGAAATGAGGCAGATGGAATATCTCTGGAAAGCCAATAAAACCTCCTACAATAGATAATGCCGCCAGTACAATTAATGGCAACGTCATTGAGCTTGGCGATTCATGTAAATGGTCTTCTTGTTCCTTGGTCCCTCTAAACGTTCCTGTAAAGGTTAAGAAGAACAGCCTGAACATATAAAATGACGTCATGAAAGAACCCACCATGGCCAGAGCCCACATACCCTTATTATGCTCAAACACATGAGCCAAGATTTCATCTTTAGAAAAGAAACCAGCAAACGGAGGAATACCAGATATAGCGATTGTACCTATCAAAAAGGTAATGGCAGTGATTTTAGTTTTTGACCAAAGACCACCCATTTTGCGGATGTCCTGCTCATCGCCCATCGCGTGAATCACACTACCTGCTCCTAAAAAAAGCAATGCTTTAAAGAAGGCATGAGTAATGACATGGAAAAAACCAGAGGTAAAAGCCATTACCCCTAAACCAATAAACATATAACCCAACTGACTCACGGTAGAGTAAGCCAAAACTTTCTTAATGTCGTTTTGAAAAAGAGCGATAGATGCCGCAATTAAAGCGGTCAGCGTTCCTATCCAAGCCACAAACTCCAAAGTATCTGGCGAAAGTGTGTAAAGAACATTGCTTCTAACGATCATGTAGATACCTGCGGTAACCATGGTAGCTGCATGGATCAATGCAGAAACGGGTGTAGGACCCGCCATGGCATCTGGTAACCAAGTAAAAAGTGGCACCTGAGCCGATTTACCCATAGCTCCGATAAACAAACAGAAGCTAATGAACATCAATGGCAACGAGCCCGAAGGCATACCTTTTGCTTTTTCGAATACCTCTAAGTATTCTAATGTTCCGAAATAGTGAAAAATTAAAAATACACCAATCAGAAACCCTAAATCCCCTACACGGTTCATTATGAATGCCTTTCTGGCAGCGTCTCCAAAATCTGAGCGTTTGTTCCAAAAGCCAATTAATAGATAAGAACATAGACCTACGCCCTCCCAACCAATAAACATAATGAGGTAGTTTGCACCCATTACCAGTATCAGCATTGAGAAAAGGAAAAGATTTAAATAGGCGAAAAACTTCCCTATACCAGCATCGTGCTTCATATAACCGGCAGAGTACAAATGAATCAATGTACCTACACCTGTAATAATGAAAAGCATTAAAATGCTCAACTGGTCTATTTGAAAGGAGAAAGCGACGTTGAGATTCCCAACTGTTATCCAATCAAAAAACGTTTCAATAATGGGCTCATTGGTTTCACTAAACTGTAGGTAAACTAAAACAGTAGTAATGAATGACAATAGTGAAGCACCTGTTCCTATCGGACCAACTAGACTGTTTGGTATTTTCTTAAAACCTAAACCGTTTATAAGGAATCCGATTAAAGGGAAAAGAGGGATTAAAGCAATCAGCGACATATTTACTGTTCAGAAATTTAAATTAACCTCTCAATTTATCTAACAGACCGATATCAATGGATCGTATGTTTCGATAAATCATGACAATGATAGCAAGACCTACAGCCACCTCGGCCGCAGCTACTGCAATAATAAAAAAGACAAAAATCTGACCGTTAGGGTCAGAGTTATACGAAGAAAATGACACTAACAATAAGTTTACCGCATTAAGCATAAGCTCAATAGACATAAATATTATCAAAGCGTTTCTTCTTATCAGCACGCCTACAATACCTATTACAAATAAAATACTAGCCAACAACACATAGTTTGTCAGTGGTACTTGGGCTATTACGTCCGGTATAGATGGTAATTGGGTTTCCATTAAATATTTTTTTCAAACAAAATCTCGGCAAAACTAGCCAATTAATTCTTTTGTCTAAAGGCTAAATGAGTAAGAATTACGTCACATTAATCTTTTAATGTTTTTTCTCCTTATGATCCAAAAAGCGAACCGGCCATACTGAGCTTTACTTCAGTTAGTTTTCTCTTCGTATCCAAAGGGAAATCATTATTCATCATCCAATCATAATATCCTTTTTCTTTCGTAAAAACATCAGTTACCTTCCTTCCTTTATGTTTTCCAAAGTTAAAAACAATGTTATCGTTGTCGTCATAAGCCATTCTTCCTGCAAAATCTACAATTTTTCCAGAGGTAAAATCATGAAGGGCCTGAACATCATTTTTCACGGGCTCAATCTCCTCCCCCTTTCTATCCAAAATTTTAACGCCCTCATATTTTTCTATCTGAGCACACAAAACTTCTAAGGTGGCCAAAGTATCTGCCTCTGCACTGTGAGCGTTTTCTAAATCTTTGCCACAGTAAAACTTATACCCTGCACCCAAAGTCCTTGGCTCCATTTGATGAAAAATACGTTGAGCATCCACAAACTTTCTATTCTTTACATCAAATATGTCAGAATCCACCCTTAAAAACTCCTCTACCAACATCGGAATATCAAACCTATTGCTGTTAAAGCCCGCCAAATCGCATCCTTGAAGAAACTGAGCCATAGATTTAGCCAACTGTCTAAAAGTAGGCTCATCCTTTACATCTTCGTCATAAATACCATGAATCAAACTCGATTCTATCGGTATTGGCATTTCAGGATTTATCCGTTTTGTTTTTATATCAACAGAGCCGTCGGGCATGGCCCTGGCTATGGAAATCTCCACTATTCTGTCTTGAGAAATGTTAGTGCCAGTAGTTTCTAAATCAAAAACCGCAAGGGGTTTTTTAAGCTTTAATGAATGGGTCATATTTTGGTCTGCCAATAGTTGTAGCAAAGGTAAAGGTTTTCGTTTGGGGATGCTTAAATGACTTTAGTTTTATACCCTCAAATGTGTTTTCAATTGAAATAAATGACAGAAATTCCAAAAATAAAGGGTCGCGGGGCTCAACTCAACAGTGAAAACCGCTTTTTAGCAAACACTATAGTCTACGACGATGAATTTTCATACGGAGAAGAAGACAATTTTAGAAGTCAAAAAACCAAGTATATCACAGAAAACCCTAAGAAAGTAGTCAACACTATGGACAGCCCAGATGTACCCAACGGAAAATCTGTTAATCCATACCAAGGCTGTGAGCATGGCTGCATTTATTGCTACGCCAGAAACACCCACGAATATTATGGGTATTCTGCGGGTCTGGATTTTGAACAAAAGATTTTGGTCAAAAAGAATGCTCCAGATTTATTAGAAAAGGAACTGAATAAAAAGTCTTGGAAACCTGTTCCAATACTCTTTTCTGGAAATACCGACTGCTACCAGCCGGCTGAAAAGAAGTTTGAGCTTACAAAAAAAATGCTAGAAATATGTCTTAAATACAGAACGCCCGTAGCCATAATAACTAAAAATGGATTGATTTTAAGAGATATTGAAATTCTGAAAAAACTGACCAACCTAAACCTACTTCATGTCATAATCTCTTTCACCTCATTAAATGAGGAACTTAGAAGAAGTTTAGAACCACGAACCATATCTGGAGAAAAGAGGCTTACCGTCATTAAGAGACTGTCTGATGCTGGCATTCCTGTGGGCGTTAATACCGCTCCCATAATCCCAGGACTTAACGACCATGAAATACCAGAACTTATCAAACAAGCTTCGGAGAATGGAGCTTGCTGGGCGGGTTATACCATGGTGCGACTTAATGGCTCGATAGCCGAAATTTTCACCGACTGGATTTACAAAGCCTTCCCAAACAAAGCAGAAAAAGTGCTTAACCAAATAAAGGAATGTCATGGCGGAAATTTGAACGACAGCCAGTACGGCAGAAGAATGCGAGGGGAAGGAAAATATGCAGAGCATATCAAACAACTCCACAAAATAAGCCGTATGAAGTATTTAGCAGGAAGGAGTTTTCCTGACTATGATTATGATGCCTTTATGCGGAATGGGCAGTTGGGATTGTTTTAAATTAAACTTTAATAAAACCCTAAATTTATAAATGCCTTTTCTTCGCTGCCTTGCTAGGCGGCCCTTACTTTTTGTTTAGGCAAAAACTAATCGCAGCGGCGAACCGTCCAAAACCACTACCAAAATAAACTTGCACACTCAAAATTTCACAACCTTACCCCCTAAGAAAAATAAACCCTAAAATTTTGTGTGTGCTTCAGACAGTATTTTGGTTCAACGGATTTTATACTCATTATTCCTTTTCTTCCAGATATTTCCATAACCGCTAAATCTTTTAAATTATAAATAGCTTGGGCACAGGCCACTTTACTCCATTCTTAATCTGTGATTTTGAGAGCAAAATGATGAGTTAGTTTTGGCCACTTCAATTTACGTGCAAATTTATTATATTTGTACGTATAAAAAGAAATCGCATGGATGCCAAGCTAACATTAAAACTAGACGAAGAAGTAATAGCCCAAGCTAAAGAATATGCCAAAACACAGAAAAGAAGCCTTTCTAGAATCATAGAAGACTATCTCAAAGCTGTAAGCCGCACCGAACAAACGGCCTCTGGCATAGAAACTTCGCCTTTTGTGAAGAGTATGATTTCTGACAGCAAAATTCCTTCAGATTTAGATTACAAGAAAGAATATCAAGAGTACTTAGTGGAGAAATATAAATAATTCAGAAGCAAACACAGCAAGATGAAAATATTTATTGATACCAATGTAATGCTAGACTTATTGGCGAAAAGAGCTCCTTTCTCAGAAGCCGCTGCCCAAATAGCCAGCCTTGCAGACGCACAAAAAGTAACTTTATATGTCTCCGCCTTATCATTTTCCACCGTAAACTACTTCCTTTCTAAAGATGTAGGGGGCAAAAGAGCTAAAACCCAGCTTACAAGGTTTAAGGTTATATCCGAAATCTGCCCACTCGATGAAACAATTATTGAAAAAGGCCTCAGTTCTGACTTTTCAGACTTTGAAGATGCCTTACAATACTTCAGTGCATTGCGGGCAAATTGTGAAATGATAATTACAAGAAATGGCAAAGATTTCAAGGAATCTCAGATTCCGGTTATGACGCCTGATGAGTTTTTGAAAGGTTTTTTTTGAATTAAAAATAGCACTTGGACGCTAGGAGTGCCATAGCGGAAAAAATTTCCTAATCAAGACCGAAGACCTATTAATTCGTAAATGGGTCGAAAAGAACTTGGATAGGGTAGAGAAGCATTATAAAAACGAGGTTTCCCAACTTTAGAAGCCGATAAATATCGTATATGAAAGATTTAACAATCAAGAAGAAACTTAATGATTTTCAGATTAGCTTTTTGGAAAAAAAATGGGCGTGTTAATTCCTGATGATGTTAAGGAATTCCTACAAAAATATGCGGAGACATCTGTAATAGAAGATATTTTTATTAGTAAACAAGGTAAAAAATTCCAGCTTGCAAGTTTCTGTTCTAATAGAATGATACATGATTTCTTTAAGGAAATAATGGATAATGACTTTGGGAAAAAGCTCGCTTTCGCCGTAGACCCTGGCGGCTGGCCATTTTGTATTTCATTTGATGAGGGTAATATTGGAGAGGTATTACTTTATCAAATGGAATTAAGTGTAAATGAAAAAGCTCATGCCTTTGAATTTGTGGCATTGTCATTTAACGATTTTATTGATGGATTACAGTCCGAGGACGAACAAAGTTAGAAACAGTTCTTGTGGTTAATTTGAAATTGTTTCCAAGTGGGGAGTACTACAGAATTTGAAACCAAAAAAACCGAAAAGGTTGTTGAATTCCCAGCGTTACATTCTAAAGAAGAGTTGTTAAAAATGTAGATTACTATCATTTAGCAAACCCCGAATTAATAAACGCCTATTCGCTCATTGCCCTACCGGGCGGGTCTTACTTTTGTTTAGGCAAAAACTAAGGAAAAACCATGTGTCAAAATAAACTCACAAAATCAAAATATTTTAGGCGAGTCCAAGTATTAAAAGTAAGCCAGAATATTTTGACTTTGCTTTAAACAGTATTTTAACAAAGCAGATTTCATTCTGTTTATTCCTTTTCTTAGAAAACTCTTACATCTTTTAATAGCTCCCTCTCCGTAAACTCTGCTGGCATCCACATGGTATCACCGCCGCACATTTGAAGCTCCAAAACGCCATCCCAAACTAGTTTATCGTCTTTGACATAGGCATTTTTGAACTTCTCCGTCTCTAAAATAGCACGGTATGGATTACTTGCCTCAGGTACTGTTTTGTTAAGAAAGTCTGCAAAGTCAAGCGTCATGACTTCACCATTTGACAGTTTTAATTCTATATTCGGATGATTGATTGACAATATTTCCATCTCTTTTTTTTTTTGGTTGATAAAACACGCTACTCTGGTAAAAGCTTTAATGAAACGTTTGTCATGATTTTGGCTTTTTAAGGCCAAAAACATGACAAACAAATTATTCCTTCTTCTTTCCGAGCTATTAACATTTCGCTCCGCTGGAGCTTTTATATCGCTCCTGTTTAAAAACCTTTTTCTACCGATGTTTCGCTACTACTCGCTACTAATGGAGTTCCAAATTCTATATGTTAAAACCTTGTGTATTTAGAGAACAAAATATTGTCAATCGTAATTCCGTGTGGGCTTAATCTTCCCAATCTAAGCTACGCTCAATGGCTTTTTGCCAGCCCTTGAAGAACTTATCTCTTTTCTCTGAAGGCATTTTTGACTCCCAGGTTTTATCAATGCCCCAGTTTTGTGTCAAATCATCAAAGTTCTTCCAAAAACCTACCGCCATTCCTGCGGCATAAGCAGCACCCAAAGCTGTAGTTTCTATCATTTTAGGACGAATAACCTCCACATCCATAATGTCTGACTGAAATTGCATTAGCAATTCATTGACCGTCATTCCACCATCTACACGTAAAGATTTGATTTCAATTCCGCTATCTTTTTCCATGGCTTCTAGCACATCTCTTGTTTGATAGGCTGTGGCTTCTAAAACCGCTCTAGCTATATGGCCTTTGTTCACATACCTTGTTAAACCTGCAATAATTCCTCTGGCGTTATTATTCCAGTGTGGAGCATATAAACCCGAAAATGCTGGCACAAAATACGCTCCGCCATTATCGTCTACAGATTCTGCAAGCTTTTGAACATCTTCACTGTTCTTAATGATACCAAGATTATCTCTTAGCCACTGCACCAAAGCACCTGCTATGGCCACTGAACCTTCTAGAGCATAATGTACGGGCTGTCCATCAAACTGATAAGCCACGGTAGTCAGTAAACCAAACTTAGACGGAATGGCCTCTGTACCTGTATTCATTAACATAAAACAACCTGTTCCGTAGGTATTCTTTGCTTCGCCGGGAGCAAAACATGTTTGTCCTACCAAAGCCGCTTGCTGGTCTCCCAAAATTCCTGCTAAAGGAATACCTCTTAATGGCTCAGACTTGATTTTACCATAAACCTTACTACTTGGTTCTATCCTCGGTAGCATGGCTTTTGGGATATTTAGTTTCTCTAAAATCTCATCTTCCCACTCCATGGTATTGATGTTCATCAGCTGCGTTCTTGACGCGTTTGTAACATCTGTCAGGTGCAAACCACCGTCAATACCGCCTGTTAAATGCCAAACGGTATAGGTATCCATGTTGCCAAAAATAGCTTCGCCTTTTTCCGCTGCTTCTCTAACACCGTCTACATTTTCTAAAATCCATTGAATTTTCAATCCACTAAAATAAGTGGCTAACGGAAGACCCGTTTTTTCTTTAAACCAAGCTGAGCCTATGCTTTTTTCTAACTCGTCGACCTTTTTACCTACTCGTGTATCTTGCCATACTATCGCATTGTAATAGGGCTTGCCTGTTTTACGATTCCAGACCATGGCAGTCTCTCGCTGATTGGTGATTCCGCAGGCTAAAATATCAGGAATTCCAATATTTTGTTTTATACGAGCATTTGCTATTACCTCTAGGGTATTCTGTCTTATTTCTTCTGGATTGTGCTCTACCCAGCCCGCTTGAGGAAAGATTTGTTCGTGTTCTTTCTGTCCTACAGAGACAATCTCTCCTTTTTTATTAAAAATGATACATCGGGTGCTGGTGGTTCCTTGGTCTATTGATGCTATGTATTTCATTGATGGGTTGTTTTGAAAGATTGAAATTAGGCAAATAGTTTTGTCAAAGAAATGACGCAAAAAAAAACCTCACGAAATAATTCGTGAGGTTTACTTACTATAAGACTACAGAAGACTAAACCAAGCTTAGCTCTTCTTCTTTTCTATATTCCCTATTAACAGCCTCTTCTCCTAAAAATTTAATCTTAAGCCTCTCTGAAAGATAGTACATACATGGTACTATGACTAGCGTAAGAATGGTAGAGAAAATAAGTCCGAAAATAATGGTCCAAGCCAAAATATTCCAGAAAACGGCACTATCACCACCAATGTTAACCGCCCATTCCAGATCTACAAATAAGGCACCAAAATCGAAAGCCAAGCCTATGGCCAATGGAATCATTCCCAATACTGTAGAAGATGCCGTTAGCAATACCGGTGTTAGACGCGTGGAACCTCCCTCAATAATGGCTTCTCTAAGACCCATCCCTCTTTTTCTTAGCTCGTCAATAAACTCTATCAAGAGAATACCGTTTTTCACCACAATACCTGCTAAAGCTATAATTCCCACACCAGACATAATAACAGAGAATGTTTTACCAAAAGCCATAAAACCTAACAGCACCCCTATTAAACTCAAAATGATGGTAAAAAAGATAATTAAAGGCTTAACGATTGAATTAAACTGAGCCGCTAGAATCAAATAAATCATGGCGATGGCAATCAAAAATGCACTACTTAAAAACGCCATAGCCTCTGCTTGTTCTTTCTGCTCTCCACCTTGGCTAATAGAATAACCGGAAGGCAGCTCTAGGTCTGCTAGTTCCGCAAAAATCTCCTGGTTAATAACCGTGGCCTCATCCTTAAATGCTGGCGTCACATCAGAACTTAAGGTAATGGTACGTTCGGCATCTGTCCTGTTAATCTGACTAAATGTAGTCGAGTACGACAGGTCTGCCACCGTAGCCAACGGCACACTTCTTAGCACGCCTCCCATATTCATATCTCTAAAGGTGAGATTCATACTCAAAAGCTTTTCAATCTGATCTCTATCGTCTTGTTTCAGACGAAGCTGTATAGGATACTCGTCGTCGTTATCTCTAAATTTAGAAACCTCAAGACCAAACAAAGCGGTTCTAAGTGCCATGGCCACTTGTGCCGTACTTATGCCCTCTCTGGAAGCCTTTTCTCTATCTACATCTATAACAATTTCAGGTTTGTTGGTTACTAAATCTGTCTTCAACTCATCAATACCTTGAATACCCGATGCTTCAATTTTACTTATCGCTTGTTTCTGAATTTCTCCTAAAACAGTGAAATCTTCCCCTGTTATCTCAATGGTAATGGCTTTACCTGTAGGCGGCCCATTACTTTCTCTTTCTACAGAAATCTCTGTTCCTGGGATACCTTGAAGGGCTTCTCTTACTTCTGAAAGCAGAAACTGAGAAGAAATATTTCCTCGCTTTTCTTTACCTACAAAAGCTATCGTCACTTTTGACTTATGCGGTGTATCAGCACGGTCAGGGTTCATTGGGTCACCCGCATTTTTACCCACGTTAGAGATCACCGAATTCACTACGGACAATGCATCGTTTTCTTCCAAAATACGGAAGACCGTTCCTTCTATTTGCTTTGTAATCTCATCGGTTTTTCTAGCGTCTGTGCCTACAGGCATTACGTTATAAACATAGATATAATCTGGCTCGCCAGAAGGGAAAAATATCACCGAAGGCTTAACTATTCCCATAAGGACTAAAGTCCCTATCAGTAATACAAAAGAAGCAAGAATAGCCCATACTGGTCTCCAACCAGTGATAACCCAGCTGATCATTTTTCCATAACCACCTTTCAATTTCGGCAACAGCCTTTCCTGGAAAGGAATGATCATTTTTGGAGTTAAGATATAATGATTGAATACATAAAGAATAGCAATCAACATTAATACGTTACCTGTTCCAAAGAATGCATTGTTTGAAGAAATAGCATAAATGATATAAAACAGCACTGCCAAGCCAACTAATATAGCCAATGGTTTAATAAGAGACTTAAAGCCTAAATCTTTACCCTTATCATCATCTTCTCTTTTCATGAAAGTAATGGCAAAGACAGGGTTCATCACGTAAGAAACCACCAAAGAAGCAAACAGTGTGAATATCAAAGTGAAGGGCAGGTATTTCATAAACTCACCAACAATTCCTGGCCAAAATATCAAAGGAAAGAATGGGGCTATCGTGGTCAATGTCCCTGCAAAAACAGGAATAAATACCTCTGATGCTGCCAGTTTAACGGCTTCCTTAATACTCAAGTCTTTATGTTTATTGAAAATCCTATGGGAGTTTTCAATCACCACAATGGCATCATCCACCACCAAACCTAAACCCAGCAGGAAGGCAAACAGCACGATGGTATTCAATGTAAAACCCATCAACATTAAAGGATAAAGTGCTAGAAGTGCTGAAAGTGGAACTGAAAGTCCAACGAAAATAGCATCTCTAACTCCCATAAAGAACATCAAAACCAATACCACGAAAATGAAACCCATGACCACGGTATTGATAAGGTCATTCAAATCTGCTTCTGTTCTTTCCGACTGGTCGGCCGTAATGGTAATATTTAAGCCTGGAGGTGCCGTTTGTTTAAATTCAGCTAGAATTTCTTCAATGGCATCTGCTGCAACAATCAGGTTTTCACCTCCACGTTTAATAACGTTCAGTGTAATTACAGGAGCATTATTTAACCTTGCAAAGTCTTGTCTTTCTTCATGAGAATCTACCACTTCTGCTATTTCAGAAAGTCTCGCTGTAGCTCCAGAACCAGATCTGATAATTACATCTCCTAACTCCTCTACAGAATTAAATTCACCTTTTACACGAAGTGTTCTTCTTATATCTCCTACGTTTAACTCACCACCAGAGATGTTCACGTTTTCGTTCTGAACAGCCATCTGTATGTCGCTAAATGCTAAACCGTACGATTGCAGTTTTTGCAAGTCTAGGTTTATTTGAATTTCTCTTTCAAGAGCACCAACAATATCTACTCTAGAAATTTGCTGCAAAGACTCTATTTCATCTTGAATCTGCTCCCCATAGGCTTTGATTTTCTCTAAAGGAAAATCACCTGAAAGGTTAATATTCATGATAGGAAATTCAGAAAAGTTCATCTCCAAAGCTATAGGATCTTGCGTCAAATCTGTTGGCAAATCTCTCCTAGCCTTGTCAATAGCACTTTTCACACGATCCTTTGCCGTTTCTACGTCTACATCTGTGTTAAACTCTACCATAATCACAGAAACGTCTTGCAATGCATTAGACTTAATTTTCTTAATACCCACCTCCGCTTTAATTTGCTTTTCCAGCGGCTTATTAATTAAGTTTTCAATATCCGCAGGTGCCGTTCCAGCATACACGGTATTGACATAAATCTGAGGAACAACTATTTCTGGAAATTGCTCCTTAGGTAGGTTATCATAAATGGCGTAACCAGCTATGGTCAGCAAAAAAGTAACCAGGTAAACCGTCGTCTTATTATTTGCCAAGGCACCTATCATATTATAGATGAGTCCTTTCCCTTTAGGTTGTGCTTCTGGCTCTATATTTTCTTTTGAATCTGTCATTTTTTGTAATTTTTAAATGGTTCAAGGGTTATTCTTAAAAAGCAACCACCTCACCATCTACAATTTCCTGATACCCGTCTATAATCAAAATATCTCCCGCGTTAAGACCTGTCAATATTTCTATTTCTCCATTATAACTCAGACCGGTAGTGACCACACGCCCTCTAGCAATTTGTTTGTCTCCTTCGCTTTCTGCCACATAAACAATATCTCCTAATTCTGTTCTTTGAATTAAGTTTCTTGGGATAACCAGAGCTGAACTTCTAGATTGATCACGAATCTCAACTACCGCATTTAAGTTGGGCTTTAGTTGTTTGTCAAAAGGCACCTTTGCTTCTGCCGTAAAAGTTCTTGAAACTTGATTGACCGTTTGGCTTACAAAACTAAGTTTTGCGGTAATCTCTTTTCCTAAGTCAGGAAATTTCACTTTCACTAGATCTCCTTTTTTAATAGTTCCTGCATAGGTGTCAGGAATATTAGCGACCACTTTAAGATCGTTTAGGTTGACTATTCTGACGATTCCAAGACCTGGCGACGCCATTTCTCCGGCTTTCATTTTTACCTCATCCACATACCCAGCAATAGGAGATACTACCGTGTTTTGAGCATCCTGAGACTTCATGGTAAGTAATCTTTTCTCCAAAGTCTCTACCTGAGCCTTCGCTTGAATATACTGAACCTCAGTTCCAATTTTCTGATTCCAAAGAGCCTCCTGACGTCCAAAAAGGGTTTTGGCAGTCTCCAACTGAATCAGAATCTCGTTGATGCTGTTTCTTAAAATGCTGTTATCTATGGAAGCGATTTTTTGTCCCTTTTGAACATAATCACCTTCTTTAACATAAACATGTGTTAATGCTCCACCCATTTTAGGACTTACAAAAACATTGTTAACAGCGTCTAATCTACCGTTTGCTTCCACATAGTGAGAAAAATCTTGAGCACTAAGAGGCATGGCCTTAACCTGGGAAACTTTTACTTCCGCCTCTGGTTCCAAAATGCCAATCTCCGCCTTTATGGCTTCAATCTTAGCATTAATTTCTGCAGCGTCAGACTGTAAAGCCACCAATTGAGCCTTTTTACCGTCAATGCTACTATCTTCTTTTTGACCACAAGAGATAGAGATAAAGCTAAGTGTGGTAATAGTGATGAGTAAATACGCGTACTTTTTCATTTATATATTTTAAAAAAATGATTATTCTTTAATTAATTTTCCGTGTGCTTTGTCCAAATCCACTTTTGCAACTAGTACGTCATAAAGTGAAGCGAAATAATTTGTTTGGGCTTGACGATTATCGCTTTCCGCATTCACTACTTCTAAATTTGAGCCTACACCTTGTTGATATTTGATTTTGGTCACTCTTAGAATCTCTTCCGCCAATTCCATATTTCTTCTTTGCACTTCTAAGGTTTCTAGACCGTTTGTAAGGTTTACTCTTGCTTGATCATTCTCAAGCTTAAATGAATTGCGAAGCATCTCAGCAGTATTATCTAACTGAATAATATTAAGACGCTGACGTTCGACTTTAATTTTTCTTAAACCACTGTCATAAATTGGAATGTTCACACCCAAACTAAGAGCAGAAGAACCAAACCATTTCTGAAAAGGATTAAAAACAGTGTTACTATGCCCAGCACCTAAGCTTCCTGAGAAAAAGACGTTAGGAAGTGCCCCCTTCTGATACCTTTCTACATTCAAATCTAAAAGTTCTCTATTGGTTTTGATTGTTCTGTATTCTATCCTATCTTCTGGATTCACATCGGTATAGGCCACCGAACTAAGGGCTCTCAATTCTTGATCTTCTAGTTTGTCTTTCAACATGATGGGCTCATTAACATCATAACCCATCTGGAATTTTAACAGTTGATACGTAAGGTTTATAAGATTGTTTACTTTAGTGAGCTCGGCTTGAAGATTGTTCTTTTGAACAGAAAGCCTGTCAACATCAAGCTTTTCTACAAAGCCCTGTTTAAACATCTCGTTCGTATTATACTTTAAAGTGTCAATCTGTCTAATGTTTAGCGTGAGTAATTTGGCCCTTTCTTCGGCCACTAGGGCAGAATAATATGCCTTTGTTACATTCTCAGCTACTGTTACTTTAGACTGAACAATACCTTGGTCTGCCAGTTTTCTATAGGTTTCAGCAGCCCTAAGGCCAACTAACCAAGTGGCATCAAAAATTAATTGGTTTATACTTAAACCTGCTTGTCCGCTCCAAGGCACCCCAAACTTAAATTTCACCACTTCACCTTCTGCTGCTGTAGGGTCAAAGTTCTTAGCATCTAAAAGCTGTGTCGGTACAATAGCATTATAGGTGTACTGAAACTGGCCGTTTATTTGCGGTAAACCAGCCACTTTAATCTCTTTGATTTCCATCTCCGAATCTTGCCTTTTAACTAAGGCATTTTTTACATCCGCATGATGAATCACCGCATAATCTACAGCCTCCTTCAACGAGAAGGACTGCTGCCCGTAAGCTTGGAAAAGTGTACTAAACCCTAAAATTCCAAATAATAGTTTTTTCATTTAATTTATTTTATTGCTTCATAGACCTTTAAGCCTTTTTCTGTCACTATTCCTCGTAAAAAATGGTCAATGAAAGTCATCTGAACATCTAGTAGTCGGAAGTCTCTTGGTGGGAAAAGAGCATTATTAAAAGCCATATCGACAGATTCTATTCTTAAAATGGCCAAGGCTTGAACGTCAATATCTTCTCTATAATACCCGCCCTTTATGCCCTCTTCCATATTTCTGATAATAGTTGCCTTAAAGCCATCCTTGTGCTCTACATAATTCTTATATGCCGTAGGATAATACCTCTCAAGATCATGTAAAACAGCCGAATTAATATTTTCAAAAAGGCGTCTCATTTGTCTTGTAGCCAGAATGATTTCTTCAACGGGATTATTTGCCAACTTTTGGTGCTCCATGTCCTTGCAAAGTTCTCTAGACATGGCACATTGCGTTACGGCATTGACAAACATCTTTTTGTCTTTAAAATTCTGATAGATTGTCTTTTTGGACACACCCAAAGACTTCGCTATGTCATCCATGGTCACAGATTTCACACCATGCCTAAAAAACAATTCTTCTCCCTTTTGTATAATGCGTTCTTTTATCTCCACGGGCACAAAACTCAGGAAACTTTCTAAAGGTTCAAAGTTTCCTTGCATTATTTTAATATTAATATTTGCGGATGGCTATTATTCAATACCAAAGGTTAAAACAACGACACCAACGGCAATGGGCTTTCGATTCAAAATACATCTTATAAACAGTGAATTAACTAAAACATAATCCAGATAAAGGAATAAAATCCCTAAAATCACATTTTAAAACACCACAAAGTTATTTTTGGATTATTTCAACATCAAATGAATTTATAAACTTCAAAAGAAAAAGAAGAATGTATTCAATACGTTTGAAATAAGGCCACTAAAGCCTAGATTTGCGGATTCCCAAGACTTAACCATGGGCTCTTCTTAAATTACCGAAATGAACCTCTATAAAAATTTAGTTTTCCCTCTTTTAAAGAAATTTGACCCAGAAAACATACATCATACTGTAACGGATTTATTAAAATTAGTTTACAGACTGCCCTTCGGACAAAGCATGCTCAAAGCGTTATACGAGGTATCGGATAAAACTTTAGAGCGAAAAGTTTTTGGACTTACCTTCAAAAACCCAGTAGGACTAGCGGCAGGTTTTGATAAAAATGCACTTTGGGTGGATGAATTGTCTTGCTTAGGCTTTGGTTTTATCGAGATTGGCACCGTCACGCCAAAAGCTCAAAGTGGAAACCCGAAACCCAGATTATTCAGATTAGTAGAAGACGAAGCCATTATTAACAGAATGGGCTTTAATAACGAAGGCTCTTTCAATGCCGCTCAATTATTAAAATTAAGAAAATCGGAACTCATCATTGGAGGAAATATTGGCAAAAACAAAGTCACACCAAACGAAGATGCTCTGTCAGATTACCTTTTGGCATTTGAAGATTTACACCTTTATGTAGACTATTTTGTGGTCAACGTGAGTTCTCCAAATACGCCCGGATTAAGAGAGCTACAAGACAAAGAACCTTTAAGTAGAATTTTGAATTCTCTCATGGACTTAAATTCCAAGAAAGAAATCAAAAGACCTATTCTTTTAAAAATAGCTCCCGATTTAACAGAAAGTCAACTAGACGATATTGTGGATATTACGCTCAGCACCGGCATTGATGGCCTTATTGCCACCAATACCACCATTGACCGAAGCGGTCTTAAAAGTTCGGATGCTTTAATTAATGAAATAGGTGCTGGAGGTTTGAGTGGAAAACCTGTTAAAAATAAGTCCACCGCTGTAATTGCCTATTTACACAAAAAATCAAAAGGTGCTTTCCCAATTATTGGAGTGGGAGGAATATACTCTGCGGAAGACGCTTTAGAAAAACTAAATGCTGGGGCCTCATTAATTCAGATCTATTCTGGATTTATTTATGAAGGACCACAGTTAATAAAAGACATTTGCGAAGGCATCATAAAAAATAAATAAATGGCAGTACTACCATATAAAGATAAAGCAAGCAGTAAAAAAGAGCAGGTATCAGAAATGTTTGACAATATTTCTGGCAATTACGATCTTCTCAACCGCGTCTTAAGTGGCGGAATAGATATTTATTGGCGAAGAAAAGCCATGTCTCTTCTTAAAAAAGAGCAGCCAAAACTTATCCTGGATATCGCTACTGGCACAGGCGATTTAGCCATAGAAGCCAACAAGCAATTAAAGCCAGAAAAGATTATTGGCGTTGATATATCTGAAGGTATGCTGAAATATGGCAGGTCAAAAATGGAGAAGCTTGGCCTTTCAGATAAAATAGAGCTCAGAATGGGTGATTCTGAGAAACTACTCTTTGACGACAATACATTTGACGCAGTTATCGTTTCATTTGGCGTAAGGAATTTTGAGAATTTAGCTAAAGGATTAGAAGACATGTGCCGTGTCACCAAACCTGGCGGAACATGCGTTGTTATAGAACTTTCCACTCCGAAGAGCTTTCCAATGAAACAGCTCTATGGTTTTTATTCTACCAAAATCCTTCCGATTATAGGAAAATTAGTTTCAAAAGATAACGCCGCTTACACTTACCTGCCAGAATCTGTAAAGGCATTTCCCGACGGAAATGATTTCTTAGAAATTTTCGAAAAAGCCGGATTTAAGCATGCTTTTTGCAAAACGCTTACTTTCGGTATCTGTTCTGTCTATGTTGGTAAAAAATAGATTATTCAAAATGCATAATAGGCTCGCCCTACGTTCTGTCCTAATATCAAAAAAAGGCTCATTAGCCCTTATCGTAAGATTTTGGATGATTGCAGCCTTCACTTTTTTAATCTCTCTACCCTCCTTCTCTCAGAACTCGAAGATTATTCATCAGGCAGATTATGATGCCAAGCCTATTAGGTTTGGATACTTTCTTGGGGTCACCATGAGTAATTACCGTGTAAAGTATAATCAGCTCTTTTTATCAAATGCCAACAATGAAATAATTTCATTGACATCGCCTGTAGATTATGGCATTAAAATGGGAGGCTTGATGAATTTTAACACCAGCGACAACTTTGATTTTAGAATTATGCCTACCGTGGCCATTTACGCTAAAAAATTACTTGTAAACCAAGATCCAGAAGCACTTCCTTCTAGAGAGCAAGCTTGGTTTGAACTGCCATTTCTGGTGCGGTACAAGTCTTTACGCCGTGACAACATGCGTATGAACGTATTTGCCGGAATGCGATTAGGTTTTGAAACCAATGCTGTAAACTTAGCTCGCAAGACCAAAATAGGAAAGACAGCGGGCATAAAAACTTCTGATTTAAGTGTGGAATATGGAGCTGGACTTGAGCTCTTCAGACAGTTCTTTAAACTCTCCCCTGAAATTCACTTCTCACATGGCATAAAAAACCTTGTAGACCCCGCTATAGGCAGCAACAACGTTTCTCCTTTAGCCGCACTGGATAGGTTAAACAGTCATGCAGTCACTTTCTATATTTTCTTCGAATAGCGGAAACTACCCTTTACCTTTAATTAAACTCATGAGCTCTTTGGCTTTTTCCAAGGAAGTCTCATATCGTCCAAGATCATCTGGAAGCACACCAGACTGCATAGAGACATCGGTTGCCTTCATGGGACTTTTTACCCAATCTTTTCCTGTGAAGTGTACAGCTTCTATACCCGCTTCGGTAAAAGCCAATACATTATTAGCACTCACGCCTGCCCCAGCCATTATTTGAATTTTACCCTTCCCTATTTCCTTTAACTTTTTCAATAATGGCAAACCATCAATAGCCGCATTTTCTTGTCCTGAGGTTAATATTCTTTCAAAACCCAAATCTATAATTTGCTGAAGAGCAATGATTGGATCTTGGCACTGGTCAAACGCCCTATGAAAAGTAACTGGGAATGGTGCAGCCCAGGAAATAACATTAGAACAGAGATCTAAATCAACCTTTCCGTCCGCAGTTAATGCTCCAAAAACAAATCCTGAAGGTTTTAGTTTTTTTATTGCTTTTATTTCATTAATTATGGTAAGCACTTCAGAATCGGAATAGCAAAAATCGCCACCCCGCGGCCTGATCATGACAAACGTTTTAGGAGTAATATTTTCCAAGACCAGTTCTATCAAGCCCTGAGATGGTGTAGTGCCACCTTCTAGAAAACCGCCACAGAGCTCCACTCTTGTAACAGAGAGCTGATGAGCCACCAAGGCAGATTCTAGAGAGAAGCAGCAAATTTCCGTTTCTGTTGTCATTTTATAACCCGTTTAAGTTTCTGATTTTCAGTGTAATGCTAAAATATTTAATACTAAAGGCACTTTTTTTACAAAAATACGTTTTTCAATAAAAGTTTTTGATACTTTTGCAGCCAAATTCAGGAAATACACATTTAAACATAGTGAAAACATGTACTGGACTTTAGAATTAGTTTCTTATTTAGAAGACGCCCCTTGGCCAGCTTCAAAAGATGAGTTGATTGACTTTTCAATTCGCTCTGGAGCACCTAATGAGGTGATGGAAAACCTATCTGAATTAGAAGATGATGGTCAGCCTTTCGAAAATATCGAAGAAATATGGCCTGACTACCCAACGAAAGATGACTTCTTCTTTAATGAAGATGAATATTAGATAAACGTTAGTTTTCTTTTTAAAAGCCATTGTTCAGCGAGCAGTGGCTTTTCCTGTTTAGAGAAACGCTTACAGAATACGAACATCTCCTTTTGGTCAGTTTCTTGAAGCCAAATAGTCTACATCTCACTTGATGCGAAACTTTTTTGTTTAAATTTCATAATACCCTATCAAATTTAAAAATGAAAAAAATCATCGCTCTAGCCTTTCTATTTGCCCTTAGTTTCTAAATCCATGCTCAAGAAGTAGGAATTGTCATGGGAACCGCCCGTGACCTAGTCAAAGAAGAAGTGGAAGATGGCCTTATCAGGTTAAAAAACATAGGCATTAAATACTTAGAAGGTGCTGGAAATCGCAGCATGCCTAATGATGAATACAAAAAACTCTTAGACAAACATGGCTTTCAGGTTATAGCCGGAGGAACTTCTTTTGAGCAACTGCAAGACCCTGGGAAGATTAAAGACATCATAGCCAACTTAAAGTTTTTTGGTGCCGAAAATGCGGTTTGCTATTGGATTCCTCATAATGGTGACGACTTCACTTTTGAAGACATGAAGAAAGGGGTTGCGGTTTTTAACAAAGCTGGTAAACAATTTGCCGAGGCCGGTCTCTCTTTCCTATATCACGCTCATGGCTACGAATTTAGGCCTTATGATGGAGAGGGCACCATGTATGATTATATGATGGCCAATACTGACCCGAGGTATGTTAACGTAGAAATGGACGTTTTCTGGATGCGTAACCCTGGTCAAGATCCAGCTGCTCTTATGAGAAAATACCCTAACAGAATTCCAGTAACCCATCTTAAAGACAGAATGGTAGGCTCTGTGGATAATTTAAACGGTCGTCAAGACAAACAAAAAAATGTAGTGCTGGGCTCTGGCGATGTTAACATAGCGGAAGTGATGAAAGCGGCTAAAGAAATTGGTGTAAAGTACCACTTTATAGAAGATGAGTCTTCAAGAGCAGACGTGCAGCTGCCTATGCACCTTGCCTTTTTAAGAACACAAGACCTTGCAGTGAAAGCTATTGACCAGTCTGTGATAAAACTTCATAAAGCCATGATGAGTGCAGACTCTGCTAATTTGGCTTACCTAACTTGCGAGGAGCTTACTTATGGACACTCTAGCGGTAAAATAGAAGGGCGAAAATCTTTTATTAATAGTTTGGTGAGCGGTGAGTCTGATTTTGTCACCATAGATTTTAGAACCCCTGACATTACCGTAAAAGGTGATGTGGCTTGGGTAAGAAGTCTTATGAAAGCCGACGTTAAGGATGGCGGCAAGGCCAATAGCATTGCCCTTAAAATACTTTACATATGGACCAAAGAGCAAGGCTACTGGAAGCTACTAGCTAGGCAGGCGGTGAAATAATTAGTTAGTTTTTGAAACTAGGTCTAGACCATATTTCAAAACTTTAATATAATCAGCATTTTCAAATGTAGCCGCTGTATGACCAGGGCCTACATAGAATGCTTTACCTTTCACTATATCCTTTGACCAAACATTTGGGTGAAACGCTCCCATACCCCAGTCTTTGTCTTTTATCCAAAGCAGGTTTCCATTCGGTATAATCTTGTCGCCATCCATGGCGTAAAGCACGTTCGCTCCCATTTCTCTTGGGTCTTTATTAAAGATATACCATTCCTCTTTTAAGCCAATATTAGCTGGCAAAGATGCTTTAGTCAAACTATCTGCGGTGGCTTCTAAATGAATAGTAGCATCTTGAAGCTGGGGTTTAAGTGGATGATGTGAAAAAGTGGTACCTAAAACATTATCATAATACCACTGCCAATGGTGAGAAAAATCACCTGCCGCATGAATTCCTAGGAGTCCACCCCCAGTTTCTAAATAATTAGAAAAATCTGCTCGCTGCTCTTCTGTCAAAACTTGACCCGAAACATTATTCCAAATTACAGCATCAAAGTGAGCCAAGTGCTCTTTATTGAATACTCCCGCTTCATCAGTTTCGTAGATAAACCAATCATTATCTTTCGCCATTTTATGAAAAACCTTCTTACCCGCCTCAATGGCATCACCATGAACGAAACCATTGGTTTTGGAAAAAAGCAAAATTGACCTTTTGCCTTCAGCAAATTCTAAATTTGGTATCTCTGTTTCGAAAAACGGCATTCCTTTGGTAACTCGGAACATAAAATAACCAATAAATAGAACTCCCAAGAGTAGCAAACCACCAACAACAATTCCGATTCTTTTCAGCCACTTTTTCATTTCAACGGGATTAGATTATAAAGTTTCAAATTAGAACTTTTTAAGGAAAACAATAGTACAATACGAGACATTTTAAGTCTAATCTCAAGGCTCTTAAGAATAGAAAAAGAATCATTTAATAACTTATAATTCCTAATAAAACTCTTACAATGAAAAACATCGCTATACTACTGGCTATCGCTGGCCTTATTACTGCTTGCAGTACATCTACAAAAGAATCAACTGAAGAAAAAGAAGTAGTTAATGCAGACTTTCAGTCAATCATTGATTCCTCGCTTATTAATGGCTCCGTCTTAATATATGACGCTATTAAAAGCACTTACCACTCAAACGATTTTAAATGGGCTAAGACTGGTTTCATTCCTGCCTCTACTTTTAAAATAGCTAATTCTATCAATGCCTTGGAAAATGGAATTGTCAAAAATGAAAGCTCTATGTTTTATTGGGATGGCGAACCTAAGTTTTTAAAATCTTGGGAGCAAGACATGAATTTCTATCATGCTTATCAACGGTCTTGTGTACCTTGTTACCAAGAAATTGCCAGAAAAACTGGTGCCGAAAAAATGCATACTACCTTGGATAAAATCGGTTACTCAGGGATGGTTTTTGATAGTACAAATGTTGACAATTTCTGGCTAGAAGGAGAGTCCAAAATATCACAATTTGAATACATTGACTTTCTAAGGAGGCTTGCCAATAAAGAACTACCAATTTCCGAGCATAGTTATACGATTATGGACAAAATCATGTTACTAAAAGAAACTGGGGCCTATAAACTTTATGGAAAAACGGGTTGGGCTGTGCAAAACGAAAACAATATTGGTTGGTTTGTGGGATTTGCCCAAACAAAAGACAATACCTATTTCTTAGCAACTAATGTAGCTCCAACCGAAGCTTTCAACATGGATGATTTTGGACGTATCAGAATGGAAGTATCTTTAAAAGCATTAGAAGGTTTAATTTCTAATGCTTTTAAAAAATGAATTTGCTAGGGTGTAGTTCTTGATTTAGTTTTCTTAAATATCACAGGTACACAAACATTGCTAACACTTTGGCAGTCGCAGTCTTCTGCAATGATAAACGGACAACAGTTTCCATCCAGACAGGCTTCTCCATTAATCAACACCGTATAGACCCCTGCTTCTAGAGCATTATATGTACTAGACTCAGCTCCTATAATGTTTTCGCCATTCCTTTGCCATTGGTAAGTGGCATATCCAGTTGGTACATTCAAGACGTAGTTCACTGTTTTTTCACTGCAAAGTTTCAAAACTGGACTCAAACAAGCTGAATCATAATCATCTTCTGTTACTACACCATTGCCTGGTTCTGAATCTGGGTCAAACTGGTCACTAGTCGTTATCTCAGCTACGTTAATAAACTCTTTTGCCGCACCGGTCGGAATTCTAACGATGGCTGTGAATGTGAATGTGCTGTCGGCTCCTGCTTTTAAGGTATCGATGCTCCACGTGATGCTGTCGTTTTGGTAGGTTCCGCCTCCGGTGATGTTGGCTATGCCGCTATAACCTATCGGTAGGTAATCTTCTAATTCTACATTGGTCGCTGCGTCTGGTCCTGCATTGCTCACTTGTATCGTGAACGTTACCTGGTCGCCCACATTTGGTGTATTATTATTGACCGTTTTTGTTAGGCTTAAATCGGCTACTTGCTGATTGATATTTGCACTTGCTTCATCGTCTTCGCTTTGGTCGCCATCGTCATTGTCTGGTGTACTGTCACCATCATATTGGTCAACTTTTGTGACTTGTGTTGTATTCTTATACTCATTTGCTGTTCCCGTTGGACTCTTCACTATTGCGGTGAATGTCAGCGTGCTGTCGGCTCCTGCTTTTAAGGTATCGATGCTCCACGTGATGCTGTCGTTTTGGTAGGTTCCGCCTCCGGTGATGTTGGCTATGCCGCTATAACCTATCGGTAGGTAATCTTCTAATTCTACATTGGTCGCTGCGTCTGGTCCTGCATTGCTCACTTGTATCGTGAACGTTACCTGGTCGCCCACATTTGGTGTATTATTATTGACCGTTTTTGTTAGGCTTAAATCGGCTACTTGCTGATTGATATTTGCACTTGCTTCATCGTCTTCGCTTTGGTCGCCATCGTCATTGTCTGGTGTACTGTCACCATCATATTGGTCAACTTTTGTGACTTGTGTTGTATTCTTATACTCATTCGCTGTTCCCGTTGGACTCTTCACTATTGCGGTGAATGTCAGCGTGCTGTCGGCTCCTGCTTTTAAGGTATCGATGCTCCACGTGATGCTGTCGTTTTGGTAGGTTCCGCCTCCGGTGATGTTGGCTATGCCGCTATAACCTATCGGTAGGTAATCTTCTAATTCTACATTGGTCGCTGCGTCTGGTCCTGCATTGCTCACTTGTATCGTGAACGTTACCTGGTCGCCCACATTTGGTGTATTATTATTGACCGTTTTTGTTAGGCTTAAATCGGCTACTTGCTGATTGATATTTGCACTTGCTTCATCGTCTTCGCTTTGGTCGCCATCGTCATTGTCTGGTGTACTGTCACCATCATATTGGTCAACTTTTGTGACTTGTGTTGTATTCTTATACTCATTCGCTGTTCCCGTTGGACTCTTCACTATTGCGGTGAATGTCAGCGTGCTGTCGGCTCCTGCTTTTAAGGTATCGATGCTCCACGTGATGCTGTCGTTTTGGTAGGTTCCGCCTCCGGTGATGTTGGCTATGCCGCTATAACCTATCGGTAGGTAATCTTCTAATTCTACATTGGTCGCTGCGTCTGGTCCTGCATTGCTCACTTGTATCGTGAACGTTACCTGGTCGCCCACATTTGGTGTATTATTATTGACCGTTTTTGTTAGGCTTAAATCGGCTACTTGCTGATTGATATTTGCACTTGCTTCATCGTCTTCGCTTTGGTCGCCATCGTCATTGTCTGGTGTACTATCTGAATCAAACTGGTCTACTTTCGTTACCTGCGTTGTATTCTTATACTCATTTGCTGTTCCTGTTGGACTCTTCACTATTGCGGTGAATGTCAGCGTGCTGTCGGCTCCTGCTTTTAAGGTATCGATGCTCCACGTGATGCTGTCGTTTTGGTAGGTTCCGCCTCCGGTGATGTTGGCTATGCCGCTATAACCTATCGGTAGGTAATCTTCTAATTCTACATTGGTCGCTGCGTCTGGTCCTGCATTGCTCACTTGTATCGTGAACGTTACCTGCTCGCCCACATTTGGTGTATTATTATTGACCGTTTTTGTTAGGCTTAAATCGGCTACTTGCTGATTGATATTTGCACTTGCTTCATCGTCTTCGCTTTGGTCGCCATCGTCATTGTCTGGTGTACTATCTGAATCAAACTGGTCTACTTTCGTTACCTGCGTTGTATTCTTATACTCATTTGCTGTTCCTGTTGGACTCTTCACTATTGCGGTGAATGTCAGCGTGCTGTCGGCTCCTGCTTTTAAGGTATCGATGCTCCACGTGATGCTGTCGTTTTGGTAGGTTCCGCCTCCGGTGATGTTGGCTATGCCGCTATAACCTATCGGTAGGTAATCTTCTAATTCTACATTGGTCGCTGCGTCTGGTCCTGCATTGCTCACTTGTATCGTGAACGTTACCTGCTCGCCCACATTTGGTGTATTATTATTGACCGTTTTTGTTAGGCTTAAATCGGCTACTTGCTGATTGATATTTGCACTTGCTTCATCGTCTTCGCTTTGGTCGCCATCGTCATTGTCTGGTGTACTGTCACCATCATATTGGTCAACTTTTGTGACTTGTGTTGTATTCTTATACTCATTTGCTGTTCCCGTTGGACTCTTCACTATTGCGGTGAATGTCAGCGTGCTGTCGGCTCCTGCTTTTAAGGTATCGATGCTCCACGTGATGCTGTCGTTTTGGTAGGTTCCGCCTCCGGTGATGTTGGCTATGCCGCTATAACCTATCGGTAGGTAATCTTCTAATTCTACATTGGTCGCTGCGTCTGGTCCTGCATTGCTCACTTGTATCGTGAACGTTACCTGGTCGCCCACATTTGGTGTATTATTATTGACCGTTTTTGTTAGGCTTAAATCGGCTACTTGCTGATTGATATTTGCACTTGCTTCATCGTCTTCGCTTTGGTCGCCATCGTCATTGTCTGGTGTACTGTCACCATCATATTGGTCAACTTTTGTGACTTGTGTTGTATTCTTATACTCATTTGCTGTTCCCGTTGGACTCTTCACTATTGCGGTGAATGTCAGCGTGCTGTCGGCTCCTGCTTTTAAGGTATCGATGCTCCACGTGATGCTGTCGTTTTGGTAGGTTCCGCCTCCGGTGATGTTGGCTATGCCGCTATAACCTATCGGTAGGTAATCTTCTAATTCTACATTGGTCGCTGCGTCTGGTCCTGCATTGCTCACTTGTATCGTGAACGTTACCTGCTCGCCCACATTTGGTGTATTATTATTGACCGTTTTTGTTAGGCTTAAATCGGCTACTTGCTGATTGATATTTGCACTTGCTTCATCGTCTTCGCTTTGGTCGCCATCGTCATTGTCTGGTGTACTGTCACCATCATATTGGTCAACTTTTGTGACTTGTGTTGTATTCTTATACTCATTCGCTGTTCCCGTTGGACTCTTCACTATTGCGGTGAATGTCAGCGTGCTGTCGGCTCCTGCTTTTAAGGTATCGATGCTCCACGTGATGCTGTCGTTTTGGTAGGTTCCGCCTCCGGTGATGTTGGCTATGCCGCTATAACCTATCGGTAGGTAATCTTCTAATTCTACATTGGTCGCTGCGTCTGGTCCTGCATTGCTCACTTGTATCGTGAACGTTACCTGGTCGCCCACATTTGGTGTATTATTATTGACCGTTTTTGTTAGGCTTAAATCGGCTACTTGCTGATTGATATTTGCACTTGCTTCATCGTCTTCGCTTTGGTCGCCATCGTCATTGTCTGGTGTACTGTCACCATCATATTGGTCAACTTTTGTGACTTGTGTTGTATTCTTATACTCATTCGCTGTTCCCGTTGGACTCTTCACTATTGCGGTGAATGTCAGCGTGCTGTCGGCTCCTGCTTTTAAGGTATCGATGCTCCACGTGATGCTGTCGTTTTGGTAGGTTCCGCCTCCGGTGATGTTGGCTATGCCGCTATAACCTATCGGTAGGTAATCTTCTAATTCTACATTGGTCGCTGCGTCTGGTCCTGCATTGCTCACTTGTATCGTGAACGTTACCTGCTCGCCCACATTTGGTGTATTATTATTGACCGTTTTTGTTAGGCTTAAATCGGCTACTTGCTGATTGATATTTGCACTTGCTTCATCGTCTTCGCTTTGGTCGCCATCGTCATTGTCTGGTGTACTATCTGAATCAAACTGGTCTACTTTCGTTACCTGCGTTGTATTCTTATACTCATTTGCTGTTCCTGTTGGACTCTTCACTATTGCGGTGAATGTCAGCGTGCTGTCGGCTCCTGCTTTTAAGGTATCGATGCTCCACGTGATGCTGTCGTTTTGGTAGGTTCCGCCTCCGGTGATGTTGGCTATGCCGCTATAACCTATCGGTAGGTAATCTTCTAATTCTACATTGGTCGCTGCGTCTGGTCCTGCATTGCTCACTTGTATCGTGAACGTTACCTGCTCGCCCACATTTGGTGTATTATTATTGACCGTTTTTGTTAGGCTTAAATCGGCTACTTGCTGATTGATATTTGCACTTGCTTCATCGTCTTCGCTTTGGTCGCCATCGTCATTGTCTGGTGTACTGTCACCATCATATTGGTCAACTTTTGTGACTTGTGTTGTATTCTTATACTCATTTGCTGTTCCCGTTGGACTCTTCACTATTGCGGTGAATGTCAGCGTGCTGTCGGCTCCTGCTTTTAAGGTATCGATGCTCCACGTGATGCTGTCGTTTTGGTAGGTTCCGCCTCCGGTGATGTTGGCTATGCCGCTATAACCTATCGGTAGGTAATCTTCTAATTCTACATTGGTCGCTGCGTCTGGTCCTGCATTGCTCACTTGTATCGTGAACGTTACCTGCTCGCCCACATTTGGTGTATTATTATTGACCGTTTTTGTTAGGCTTAAATCGGCTACTTGCTGATTGATATTTGCACTTGCTTCATCGTCTTCGCTTTGGTCGCCATCGTCATTGTCTGGTGTACTGTCACCATCATATTGGTCAACTTTTGTGACTTGTGTTGTATTCTTATACTCATTTGCTGTTCCCGTTGGACTCTTCACTATTGCGGTGAATGTCAGCGTGCTGTCGGCTCCTGCTTTTAAGGTATCGATGCTCCACGTGATGCTGTCGTTTTGGTAGGTTCCGCCTCCGGTGATGTTGGCTATGCCGCTATAACCTATCGGTAGGTAATCTTCTAATTCTACATTGGTCGCTGCGTCTGGTCCTGCATTGCTCACTTGTATCGTGAACGTTACCTGCTCGCCCACATTTGGTGTATTATTATTGACCGTTTTTGTTAGGCTTAAATCGGCTACTTGCTGATTGATATTTGCACTTGCTTCATCGTCTTCGCTTTGGTCGCCATCGTCATTGTCTGGTGTACTGTCACCATCATATTGGTCAACTTTTGTGACTTGTGTTGTATTCTTATACTCATTTGCTGTTCCCGTTGGACTCTTCACTATTGCGGTGAATGTCAGCGTGCTGTCGGCTCCTGCTTTTAAGGTATCGATGCTCCACGTGATGCTGTCGTTTTGGTAGGTTCCGCCTCCGGTGATGTTGGCTATGCCGCTATAACCTATCGGTAGGTAATCTTCTAATTCTACATTGGTCGCTGCGTCTGGTCCTGCATTGCTCACTTGTATCGTGAACGTTACCTGCTCGCCCACATTTGGTGTATTATTATTGACCGTTTTTGTTAGGCTTAAATCGGCTACTTGCTGATTGATATTTGCACTTGCTTCATCGTCTTCGCTTTGGTCGCCATCGTCATTGTCTGGTGTACTGTCACCATCATATTGGTCAACTTTTGTGACTTGTGTTGTATTCTTATACTCATTTGCTGTTCCCGTTGGACTCTTCACTATTGCGGTGAATGTCAGCGTGCTGTCGGCTCCTGCTTTTAAGGTATCGATGCTCCACGTGATGCTGTCGTTTTGGTAGGTTCCGCCTCCGGTGATGTTGGCTATGCCGCTATAACCTATCGGTAGGTAATCTTCTAATTCTACATTGGTCGCTGCGTCTGGTCCTGCATTGCTCACTTGTATCGTGAACGTTACCTGCTCGCCCACATTTGGTGTATTATTATTGACCGTTTTTGTTAGGCTTAAATCGGCTACTTGCTGATTGATATTTGCACTTGCTTCATCGTCTTCGCTTTGGTCGCCATCGTCATTGTCTGGTGTACTGTCACCATCATATTGGTCAACTTTTGTGACTTGTGTTGTATTCTTATACTCATTCGCTGTTCCCGTTGGACTCTTCACTATTGCGGTGAATGTCAGCGTGCTGTCGGCTCCTGCTTTTAAGGTATCGATGCTCCACGTGATGCTGTCGTTTTGGTAGGTTCCGCCTCCGGTGATGTTGGCTATGCCGCTATAACCTATCGGTAGGTAATCTTCTAATTCTACATTGGTCGCTGCGTCTGGTCCTGCATTGCTCACTTGTATCGTGAACGTTACCTGCTCGCCCACATTTGGTGTATTATTATTGACCGTTTTTGTTAGGCTTAAATCGGCTACTTGCTGATTGATATTTGCACTTGCTTCATCGTCTTCGCTTTGGTCGCCATCGTCATTGTCTGGTGTACTGTCACCATCATATTGGTCAACTTTTGTGACTTGTGTTGTATTCTTATACTCATTCGCTGTTCCTGTTGGGGCGTTGACTTTTGCTGTGAAGGTCAAGCTTGAATCCTTTCCTACCGCTAACGTCGCGATGTTCCATTTGATGGTATCATTCAGATAAACTCCGCCGCCTGTGATATTGCCTATGGTGCTATAGCCTATCGGTAGATAATCGGCTAGTTTCACATTGGTGGCTATACTTGGACCTGCATTGTTCACTGTTATAGTAAACGTTACAATGTCGCCTACATTTGGTGTGTTATTGCTTACTGTTTTTGTCAAACTTAAATCGGCAGTACTAACTTTGGTAGAAGCCGTATCTGATTTATAAGGTGGCGTTTCACTGGTCTTAACATAGGCCGTATTGATTAAATCATTCCCACTTAACATATCCGCCGCAAGGACATTATGACTTATTAAATATGTGAAGGTTTCCCCGACATCTAATATTCCATTAGTTATTACGCTCTCCGTTGGTACTGGCAAAACCCCTGAAGCCCCTGTTGGTAGTGTATCTCTTACAGTTACATTTGTCAAACGGATATTTCCGGTATTAGAAATGACGATTGAATAATCAATTTGACTAGGTGTAACTATTGGGTTTTGTCCACCAATTTGTGTCTTTACAATTGATAAACTCGGTAGTTGACTTATATTCGTTTTAGCCGTATCTGACTTAGGAATAGGCAATTCCTTCGTAGTCACTACTCCTTTATTTATTATGGCATAACCAGAATCAATCTCTGCTTGAGATACATTGTAACTAATGGTATATGTAAATGTTTCACCGATATCTAGTATTGAATTACTCGGACTTAAACTCTCTGTCACAGCACTAAGTACTCCAATATTTCTATTTGGAAGTGTATCGCTAACCACTACATTGGTAAGTCTTTGATTTCCAGTATTTGTAATGACAATTTCATAACCTATTTGGCTTGGTGAAGTCAATGGAGATTGCCCACTAATTTGTGACTTTCGAATAGTCAAACCTGGCAATTTACTAATAGGCGTAAACACGCTATCAATTTCTGGCTCCGGCAATTCCGTCGTGGTTACTATACCATAATTAATTATTGTTTTTCCAGAATCAATATCGGCTTGGGTAACATTATAGTTAAATAAGTAAGTGAATGTTTCACCTATTTCCAAAATGCTATTCGTGGAAATACTTTCTACAAATGAAGTTAATGTACCAGAAGATCCGTTTGATAAAGTATCCACAAGGCTAACACTAGACAATGCTTCATTCCCTGTATTTTCTACTACAATTCTATAATTCAATACCCCAGGACTTGTTATCGGATTTTGACCGCTTATCTGAGTTTTATCAATTGTAAGAGAAGGACGCAAAATTATAGGAGTGCTACTCGAAGTATTATTGGATAAGTTTCGGTCTAATTGATTTCCGGAAATTTTTCCTTTATTGAGATACACACCTGTCTCCTTTACTTTTAGTATAAGATTTAAAGTTGCACTATCGCCAATGGCTAAGTTTCCAATAGTCCAGTTTGGATACGTGTATGAGCCTTTTGAACTAGATGAACTAACAAAAGTATATCCTGATGGAATAGAATCTACCACTGCCACGCCTGTCCCAGGACTAGGCCCTAAATTTTTAGCTACCAATTTAAACGTAATAGTATCTCCTACATGTGGTGTAGGTTTATTCACGGTTTTAACAATGGCCAAATCTGCCACTGGAATAGGATAAGTAATAGCCGTTGAGTCGTTATCGTCAGGATTTGGATCTGGTTGGCTACCGGCAATAATTGCTGTATTGACGTATGAACCAGTTGTATTTACCCTAGCCACAAAATTCATGGTTTCCGTTTGAGCATTTGCCATGTTACCAATAGACCATGTAGGGGCAATCCAAGTACCAGAACTTAAGGACACTGAAATCAAGCTATAGCCTGCTGGTATGTTATCTGAAACCTCCACGCCTGTAGCACTACCTGGTCCATTATTTATCGCTTTAATGGTAAAAGTAACTGTATCACCTACATAAGGGGTAGTATTATTAACCGTTTTAATTACTGCTAGATCGGCAACAGCTAAACCAAAATTATTGGCACAACTTCCTCCACCAGAGCCTGTAAAGGCTGCTGATCGTGTTCCTGTAGGAGAAGGCAAAGGCGTAGTTAAACTATATCCAGATGGGATTGGCTGTGCCAATCTCACAAGATAATTTGTTGCAACAGGGTTTTTGTATGTAATACTAACATTATCAAAATAGACAATATCGGCATTGTCCATACCTGATGAACCCGATGAAACCAATCTAACTGTAGTAACCGAAGACATATGTGCCGAAATGTCAAACGTTTCTGTACCTGTTTGGTTTCCGTCTGCTCCTGTTAACCTCTTCAATAAAGTCCAGCTAGAAGGAGCGGAAGTATTGGCTATCTGAATATCTACATAATCATTCACATCAAGATCTAGTCCTTGCTCAGTATATTTAATTGAAAGACTTGCAGATACTGCATTGATTAAATTGGCTGAACGATAAGCACCACTTACTAAATTAGCATTTGAACTTATTTTTAAACCGTTTGTATTAGTGATAGTCACATTGTTTTGACTAAAATCTCCAACGTCGCCAATTTTTGTCCAAGACGTAGTCCAATTTGAAGAGCCATTACTTTGATTCGCAGTCGTATTCGAATTAAACTGATCAAGATAGCTCCATGTAGTCGTTGGTGGGCTAATTACAAATTGATACAAACCGTTTGATGCTGTATTTTTAGTTTCGATCAAAGGTTCTCCAACATCAATTGTACCGTTTTTATTATTATCTTGGTAAAGGTTAACACTTACATTTGGAAAACCTGTTTCTCCATTATTAAAGACTCCATTGCTGTTTTTGTCTAAGAACACAGTACCGTTAACTACATTTTTATATGGTGTAGAAGCACAAGTAATGTTTACTGTTACCAAGCCAATATCGCATACTAGAGGGTCTTCTGCACTGCATACTTTGTATTCAAAAGTATTTGTACCTATAAACCCTGGATTTGGGGTATAGGTAACCGTTCCATTAGCATTTGCTAAAGTAGTCCCATTGGTTGGCTGTAGTAAAGGCCCTGCCGTTGTTACCGTATTTGCTTTTGGTTTTCCAACGATATCATTATTTAGAACACTAATGATAACGGGAGTATCAACACTTGTGTTTTTACTATCATCGCTTGCTATTAAATGAGCTAAAACCCCTAAATTATTGTCTTTTTCGCAAATTCCTAAAACATTAAAACTAGCTGTTTGTGTAGTAAGAGATGAAAGAGAATAAGCTCCATTAAAAGTAGAGGCATCTATTTTTGTTACGTAACAAATTGGTGGATTTTTCCAGTAGGTTAATTCTAAATTATCAATCCAGAAAAAATCATCTGTGGCTGTAGAACCATTGGTAATGAACTGTAAAGTGTTAATTCCATTGGCATTATAAGCATATAAAGGAAGTGTAATGTTATGATAATTTAAGTCTGTTCCTACACTACCTCCATCATTTAAGGTGAAAATAGTGGTACCATTCAGTGTTATAACTACCGTCTCACTTTGTCTGTTAAGAGCTTGTCTTCTATATGAAAATTTCAACTGAGCACCCAAAGCATCTGAAAAAGCTAGGGATCTGTTAATTCCATTACTGGCACCAGATAAGCGAATTGCATTTCCTAATCCTCCATAAGAAACATCTTTCATTATTCTTACGTCTCCCGCATTAATAACTCCATCGTCACCTACCTCTGTCCAAGAGCTACTCCATGCAATACCGCCATCGTTGCCTGTGAAGCTCGCAGTTGGATCAAAGTCGTCTTTGGCATTGTTTCCGTTTTTGGTACTAAAAGTATATTTACCATTTAAGTCGGAATAAACACTTTCTGTTATCCCTTCTCCACTATCTATCACGCCATTACAATTATTGTCTATATAAAGATCAACCTTAATGGCAGATACTCCAGCTTCGTTACTATAGGCCATGTCATCAGGTAAGGTTTCCATGAAAACTTTACCCGTTATAAGATTTTCTGTTGGCAATGCTAAACAATCTGAGATTCTAATTTTAACCAAAGCAACATCGCATATTCCTGGATATTCAATAGAACAAATTCTATATTCAAATTCATCTTGACCCTGATATCCTGTGTTTGGCGTATACGTAATACTACCATCTGGGTTTATCACTATAGAACCATGTGATGGAGGTAATAATCCTAAAGTAACTATAGAATTAGGATTTGGTGTACAAAGAAAGCCGTAATCATTCTTTTGAATGTCAATAATTACTGGCGTATCAGGCTCTGTATCTTTTTGATCATCATTGGCCACAATTAATTGCTGAAGACATCTAGGTTCCATTACATAACCAACGTCCATACCTGGTGTAGCAGTAGGTGCTCCATTAGGATTTTGTCCCCAGATAGCAGCTATTTTAGTTCCGTCACAGGTAAACACCGCCAATCCTGATTGATCATTGTCTGGGTCTAAAATCTTATATGATTGTAGTGCAGCAATAGGAACTGCTATATCAAAAGGCATCCCGCAAGGGCTTATAGAGGCTGTTTTGGATGTTAAATTTCCGTCGTACTTCACATATAGCGTGGTAGCCGTAGGAGCAGTAACCCAAACCGGATTATAGTTTCCAGACAAATCACTACTTCCAGGTGCCCATGCAATACTTGCAAATGAAGACAATCTTGCATCCGGTATCATGTTAAAAGACCAGTCATAAGATGAACCGTCATTGTCGGCGTCAAAAACAGCTACAGCCGTAAAGGCTTCTCCATTTCTACTTTTAAATTTATACCCAGCAGCTTGGCTCAAACTTAGATAAGCTTCCCCTTTGCCAGGAATTACGAAATTACCTGATGTACCTGTCCCTGCATTCCAATCAATAGTAATAGCGGCTGACAAGTTGTTCGTAAAAAAGGCATATACAGGAGCCGTACTTAACGTAGTATGTGCGGGAGAATAATATACATCCCCATAAAAATTACCTGGAAATAAGGCAAGGTTTCGGGTACCATAAGATGATATATCTCCAAAAATAACGTCGACACCAAAGTCCTTAGTTGAGGTCAAAATGGCACCTGACTTTATATCATTTGCGTTGTTCACATCTCCATTTACACCTGGAGTAGAAGCTGTTCCGTCATAAAACCAAACTTGTCCTTCATTCAAAACAGAAGATGTAACATCTACATTTCCGTCGCCATCGTAGTCTAAACTAATTATTGTACCGTCCTCGGAAGCTCGAGCAAAAACACCAGTATATTTAAAGGCCACTGTACTTCCTAAAGTATTATCCTCCCCAAATGGAATAACAAAGAACTTACCAAACCTGGTAACATCTACTACATTGGTTTTAACACTTTGAACGTCAAAATTATTGCTGCCAGAGGCAACTCCAGCATCACCTGATATTTTAGAGATGGCTACATCACTAGAACTTAATATTTTATCCTTACCATCATAGAATATTTCACTTGCGATTCTAGGGTTATAGTCAAATTGATTGTCAATAAGAATATATCCACCCGCTGGAATAACATCTGTAGGATAGCCCGGTGCCCATCCATTATTTACGTTTCCATCGCCCCATACTTCTGTAGTGCTTTGGCTTGGAATTGTTATATCTGTCTCATAACCATCTTCCCAATGGTCATAAGTAATTATATTCCCAGGATACGGTACTTTTATACTAAGCACTGTCCTTACCCTATTACTTAAATTACTCACATTACCTGCACTCCATAAGGCTTCTCTTAATTCATTTTTACTCTCTGGGAAAGGTAAATAGAACAATTTACTGTCCGTAGCTTCAGCACATGGGTCATTTACTCCTTCAGCAATAGTAACTGTTACAGTTGCTTGTGAACAACATAATGTAGAACCCGAAGAGCAAACGCTATAAGTGAAAGCATCTGTACCATGAAAACTACCATTAGGAAGGTATGTTATTTCTCCATTTGTACCCACTTGTAAAAAACCATTACTCGGCTGAACTACTATACTTACTTTAAGTGGATCTACATCTCCTAAATCATTGGCTAACACAGCAATAATTATTGGAGAGCCTTGTGTTCCCGACCCTGTATCATCATTGGCTTGAATAAAGATAGTATTTATTGTATGTCCATTTGATCTTGGCCCGTTACAACCTGTAGCAGTGGCAGTAATAGTAGACTGGCCTATCCAATTGGCTAAAAATGTAATTTCTCCTGTAGCGGTATTGATGGTATTTCCAAATGCTTTACTTACCGCATCCAAGTCATAGGTCATCCCCGTTGAATTAGTGGAAGTGGCTGTATAAATGAAGCTCCCAGAGGACTGACATCTAACTGACGAATTTCCTAAAGCAAATATAGGTAATCCTACAGTAGGCGTAACAGTTACAGTATGTGAAGAAGATTGAGGGCCATTACAGCCTTGAGCTACCACAACAATCGTAGAAGTGCCGCTCCATCCTGTCACATAAGAAACTAAACCAGTAGCTGAGTTAATTGTATTTCCTGCTACTAAACTAAGACCATCCAATGAATAAGTTAAAGATGTCGCGTTATTAGACGTAGCTCCATAACTTACACTTCCTGCACCTTGACACCTAGTAGAAGCACTGCCTAGAGCAAAGACTGGTTTTGTAACTGATGCCGTACTAGATATAGTATGGCTGGCCGTTTTTGGACCATAGCAACCATATGCAGTTGCGGTCACTGTTGTATTACCTACCCAGTTAGCCACATATGTAAGGTTACCTGTTGAAGAATTGATAGTATTACCTGCTGCAAAGCTAGTTCCATCAATGCCATAAACAATTGATGTAGAATAGTTTGCTGTTGCACTATAATTGACCGAATTCGCTCCTTGACATCTTGTTGAACTTCCTCCTAAAGCAAATATTGGTGTTTCTAATGTTTTAGCCGTGGTGGCTGTATGGTTTGTGCTTTTAGGGCCGCTACATCCTGTAACTGTTGCCGTAATAACGGACGACCCGCTCCATGACGCAAGGTACGTCACCTCACCTGTGGATGAATTAATTGAATTCCCGGCACCTAAACTTGTGGCATCTAAACTATAGATAAAACTAGTGTGATTTGAAGCAGTAGCAGTGTATGTAACAGAACCAGCCGCTTCACATCTAGAGCTACTTGCTCCCAATGTAAAAACTGGTGAGGTAACAGTAGGCTGTACAGTAACGGTATGTGTTGCAGTTAAAGGGCCTGAGCAACCTTGTGCTGTAGCAGTAATTATTGTAGTGCCACTCCAGCCAGCAGCATAACTTAAATTACCTGAACTTGAATTTATTGAATTTCCTGCCGAGGAGCTCGCAGCATCTATACTATAAGATATGCTCGTAGCATTTTCTGCAGTAGCTGAATAGGAAACGTTTCCACTTCCCTGACATCTGGTAGAACTTCCACCAGCTGCATAAATTGGGGTTTCCACCAGTTTATTAGTAGTAACTGTATGAGTGGATTCTTTAGGCCCATTACATCCCGTGGCTGTGGCAGTAATAGTTGAAACGCCATTCCATCCCGAAATGAATGTTACACTTCCGTTAGTTGCATTAATGGTATTTCCAGCACCCAAACTAACTGCATCTAATTCGAAAGTTAATGATGTAGAATTACTGGCTGTGGCAGAATAAGAAACTGTTCCAGCACTTTGACATCGGCTTGAACTTGATCCAGAGCTAAAAACGGGTGTTCCTACCGTTGGACCAACTGTTACCGTATGTGTTGATGTTTTGGGTCCATCACAGCCAGAAGCACTTGCTGTAATGATGGTAGTACCAGACCACCCATTTGTAAACGTAACATCCCCGGTACTTGAGTTGATTGTATTACCCGCTAAAATGCTTGTGAAATTAAGTGAATATGACATGCCAGTAGCATTTGCGGATGTTGCTGGATATGAAATAGTAGCTGCTCCTTGACATCTAGTAGATGAAGTACCCGATAAAAAAACAGGTGTAGTAACTGGAGGAGAAGAAGTGGCTGTATGTGTAGTAGTAACTGGCCCATTGCAACCCTCTGCAGTTGCCGTAATTATAGCATCGCCACTCCATGTTGAGGTATAATTAACTCTACCAGTTCCAGAATTTATCGTATTTCCAGCTAACAGGCTTATATTATCTAATGAATAAGTCAAACTAGTGGAATTTGCAGCACTTGCTGTATAGTTCACATTCCCATTACCTTGACATCTAACAGAACTTACTCCAGAAGAAAAAACGGGAGCTTGAACAGAAGCAATGGTAGTTACGGTATGTGTTGAACTTTTAGGCCCATTACATCCTGAAGCAGTAGCTGTAATCACAGAACTCCCAGAATAACCCGCAGCGAACGTAACTTCACCTGTAGAAATATTAATTGAATTACCTGCACTAGTACTACTGGCATCTAAGAAATATTGTATACTTGTGGCATTTGAAGCTGTTGCCGAATAAGTTATTAATTGTGAGCCTTGACACCTAGATGAAGAACTTCCTGAACCGAAGACAGGGGTAGTCACAGATGCCGAAATGGTGACTTCATGTTGCGAGCTTACTGGCCCATTACATCCTGATGCAGTGGCGGTTATTGTAGAAATTCCCGTCCATCCTGCAGCGTACGAAACAGAACCTGTTGAAGTATTAATTGAGTTACCTGAAGATAAACTGGTAGCATCTAAAGAATAGCTAATTCCCGTAGAATTAACTGCCGTGGCTGAGTAAGAAACGCTCCCACTTCCTTGACATCTGGTAGAACTTATACCTAATGCAAATATTGGAGCCTCCACAGTTCCATTAGATGTAACTGTATGTGTAGCAGTGACAGGCCCATTACATCCTGTGGCCGTTGCGGTTATGACAGAACTTCCAGTAAATCCAGCTGTGAAAGTAACTGCTCCAAAGGAGGTATTGATGGTATTACCTGCAGTTATACTAGCTGCATCTAAGCCATAACTAATGCCAGTTGAATTAGCTGCTGTAGCAGTGTAAGTTATACTTCCGGCACCTTGACATCTAGTAGAGCTTAAGCCCGATGCAAATATAGGTGTCGCAACGGAAGGTGTTATAGTGACTGTATGTGTGGCCGATAAAGGACCATTACATCCTGTGGCAGTAGCTGTTATAGTAGAAGTTCCACTCCAGCCTGAAATGAAAGAAACCGCACCATTGGATGTATTGATTGAATTTCCTGCTGATGTACTTGTTCCATCTAAAGCATATGTAATTCCCGTGGCGTTACTAGCAGTGGCTGAATAGGTGACACTTCCAGCTCCCTGGCATCTAGTGGATGTAGCCCCAGATGCAAATACAGGTGTTGTTACAGATGCTGTGGTAGATACACTATGAGTTGCACTTTGAGGGCCATTACAGCCCGTGGCTGTGGCAGTAATAGTAGATAAACCGGTATATCCAGCAATAAAAGTAACTGCTCCAGAGGTGGTATTGATGGTATTACCTGCGGTTATACTAGCTGCATCTAAGCCATAACTAATGCCAGTAGAATTAGCTGCTGTAGCAGTGTAAGTTATACTTCCGGCACCTTGACATCTAGTAGAGCTTAAGCCCGATGCAAATATAGGTGTAGCAACGGAAGGTGTTACAGTGACTGTATGTGTGGCCGATAAAGGACCATTACATCCTGTGGCAGTAGCCGTTATGGTAGAAGTACCACTCCAGCCTGAAAAGAAAGAAACCACACCATTGGATGTATTAATTGAATTTCCTGCTGATGTACTTGTTCCATCTAAAGAATATGTAATTCCTGTGGCGTTATTAGCAGTGGCTGAAAAGCTGACACTTCCAACTCCCTGACATCTAGTGGATGTAGCCCCAGATGCAAATACAGGTGTTGTCACCGATGCTGTGGTGGTAACCGTATGTGTTGCACTTTTGGGCCCATCACAACCAGTAACTGTAACTGTGATTACAGAATTTCCAGAATAACCCGCTAAGAAAGTTACTACGCCATTAGCAGGATTAATTGAATTCCCTGCTATTGAACTACTTGCATCCAATGCATAAGAAATTCCAGAAGCATTATTTGCCGTAGCTGTATAGGTAACATTTCCAGCTCCTTGACATCTAGTGGAAGTAGCTCCTGAAACAAATACGGGTGTGGTTACAGGTGCATTAGTGGTAATGGTGTGGGTTGCACTTGTAGAACTCGGGCAGCCCGATGCAGCGACAGTGACAACCGAAGTTCCTGAAAAACCTGCAATAAAAGTAACTTCTCCTGAGACAGAATTGATTGAATTTCCTGCTAATGAACTAGATGCATCCAAAGTGTACGTAATTCCTGTGGAGTTATTCGCAGTAGCAGTATAGGTTATATTTTCTGCAGCTTGACATCTAGACGAAGTGGCTCCAGAAGAAAAAACGGGTGTAGATACGGGTGCATTAGTAGTGACAGTATGTGTAGAACTCAATGGTCCACCGCAACCTGTTGCTTTTGCTGTAATAGTGGATGTGCCCGTCCAGTTGGCATCATATGTTACTGTTCCAGTAAGTGAATCAATGCTATTGCTACCCGAAATACTCGTGGCATCTAAATAATACTTTATAGAAGAGGAATTAGTGGCAGTGGCTGTATACGTCACATCACCTGCTCCTTGACATCGAGAAGAACTTCCGCCTAATGAAAAAACTGGGGCTAGTACTGTACCTGTACAATTTTGATTTAATGAAACCGCCATCATCGCCCAATCACTTACTTGGGTGCTAGTACTTGATACGCCAACGGAAGTGTTCCCTAACTTTGAACTTAATGCTCCCACCACTACACCATTAACACCAAAATTCCAAAGCCCAGATTGTCCTGAGCCCAGTGTTAGGTTATTATCGCTATTAGCAAAAGAAACTAGACTTAATACCAAGTCATTGGTAGTAGAATTTATGGTGGTACCAGCCGTATTTGAATTTCCATCAACAAAGCTTAAATTACTAAATGGAGAAGAAAGGTTAACACCGATAAAAGTTGAAACGCCTATTGCAGCATAATCGTTACCTGTTGAAGTCACCTCAACATTAAAAGAGCCAACGTTAGGGTTTGTCAAATACCATAATTCCACTCTCCCGCTAGTGCTATGTGCATATAAACCCAGCTTTGTGAAAGAAGCCCCATTGTAAGTGATTGTACTAATTGATTCCGTTATGGAAGCTCCTGAAACTCCTACCAGCATTAGTTGGTCGGTTCCGCCTGCATTGGCATAAGAAATAGAAACAGCAGACGTGTTTTTTAAGGAGTCTGATTTCACAGGACCTCCAATAATCTGAGCGGAAAGCCCGAGAACATTAAAAAATGTTGAAAGCAAAATCAGGAAGCCAATAAACCTTTGTTTTATCGACAACTTCTTTACTAATCCCTTTGCGTAAATATTTTCCATCCAGTTGATTAAATATGCCATTCTAAGTGTTTTACGAAAAGCTTCATCTCTGATTTGTTAGTTTTCTTTTTTGTTTCCTTCAAAAAAAACAATGGTAACTAATTGGAATAAAGCAGCTTTCATACATAAAAACAGTTAGTTTTTATAGTCAATATGATAGTTGACAAAAACTATACCATATAGTTAGGTAGCAAATGAGACCGAAGGCACGTTCACTGTAGAAAATTCCAAAATTATCAGCATCTACTCTTGGAGGTAAATCAAAAAATAATTGACATTAAACACTAACTATCAGAAGCTTAAAGAAAGAAAAATCACTAAACGAGTTCCCAAGAAAAAATCACCTATAAGGAAGGCTCTGGCTTGGGAAAAACAAATATCAAAAGGGTATTTTCAATAGACTAAACCGGCAAATTGTAGAGCCCCCTGCGGTAAAGGTTATACTTAAGTTTATTAATTTATGGTGTCGTTTTTACTAATAGTCAATTGGTACTTAGCTAGATGAACTGACAACTCGCATCGCTATTTTTACGCAAACAACCGTCAATAAATTAGCTGTTAACAAGACGATTTGGGCAAAAAAAAGGCCTTCCCTGCCTATGGGAAAGCCTAAATATTTATTAAGCCTATTGCTAAGCGGGTAGAGAAAGTCCTTTCATTAAAGAAACAAGATCTTTGTCATTCACCACTTTGATTCTATCTGCAAGATCTAAAAACTCCTTATAAATCTCGTCTGCCTCTGATTTAGCAATATCAAAACCTAATATCGCCAATCTATGTCTTAGAGCATGCCTTCCACTTCTTGCTGTTAAAACAATATCTGATTTATCAACCCCAACAGACTGAGGTGTCATTATCTCATAATTTTCGGCATGCTTTAAGAAACCATCTTGGTGTATCCCAGAAGAGTGAGCAAAAGCATTTCTTCCTACAATAGCTTTATTCGACTGAACAGGCATACGCATAGTATCTTCCACCAATTTACTAAGCGGGTATAGCATTTCGCTTTTGATATTAGTATAACAGTCTAGTTCCTTATGCACTTTAAGTATCATGGCCACTTCTTCCAAAGAAGTATTTCCAGCCCTTTCTCCTATTCCATTTATCGTAACCTCTACTTGCCTGACTCCAGCTTGAACTCCAGCTATAGTATTAGCGGTAGCCATACCTAAGTCATTATGACAATGCATTGACAATATAGCCTTATCTATATTTGGCACATTATTCATTAAATAATGAACTCTATCATACATAACCGATGGCAATAAATATCCTGTAGTATCTGGTAAGTTAACTACGGTGGCACCTGCCTTAATAACCGCCTCTGTAAGTCTCGCTAAAAATTCTAAATCTGCTCGTCCAGCATCTTCAGCATAAAACTCCACATCTTCCACAAAGGTTTTAGCATATTTTACTGCTTCTACTCCTCTTTCTAGAATTTCATCCCGATTGCTACTAAACTTGTGTCTAATATGAATGTCTGAAGAACCTATACCCGTATGGATTCTTGGCCTTCTGGCATGTTTAAGTGCCTCGGCAGCCACCTCTATATCATTTTTTACCGCTCTTGTGAGTCCACAAACCGTGGCATTCTCCACCACCTTCGAAACCGCTACGACAGATTTAAAGTCTCCTGGACTGGAAACAGGAAACCCGGCTTCAATGATATCCACACCTAAATCATCTAGCCTTTTGGCAATCATTACCTTCTCATCAATATTCAATTGACAGCCAGGAACCTGCTCTCCATCACGCAATGTGGTATCAAAAATGTATATCTGCTTGCTCATTATAATAAACTTTCTGAACTAATTTCATTTAAAGGACTATACAAAAATAGGAGATACCAAAGGTCATTTATAATTTTACGCCTCATTCAAGGACAAATAGGAATAATATGCTAAATCTGACTTCAGATACTGAAATATTATTCTAGCCATATCCCTTAATATTCCTACTTTTACGTCGAAATTTACGCCAAAGACAATAACATAACAGTTTATGTACAAAAAAACCAAAATTGTAGCAACCGTAGGCCCCGCCTCAGAAAGTGAAGAGATGTTGCTTAAACTGGCAAATGCCGGAGTAAATGTATTTAGATTAAACTTCTCTCATGGTGATCACCAAGAGCATTTAACTAGATTAGAAAGAATTAGAAAGATCAATAAAGAGCATAATCTAAAGTGTGCCATTCTTCAAGATTTACAAGGTCCAAAAATTAGAGTTGGTGAAATGGAAGGCGGAAACGCTGGAGTAGAACTTATAGAGGGCAATCAGTTTATCTTCACCAATGACACGGTAGTAGGAAACGCTGATAGAGTGAGTACACCTTACAAAGGCATGTACCAAGATGTGAAGATAGGTGAGCGTATTCTTATGGACGACGGTAAGTTAGAAGTAAAGGTTGTTGCCATTGATAAAGAAAAGCAAGAAGTAATTACGGAAGTAGTATACGGAGGTCTTTTAAAGCAAAAGAAAGGAGTTAACCTACCGAACACTAATATTTCTCAGCCTTCTGTAACAGAAAAAGACTGGGAAGATTTAGAATTCGGTCTTAAGCACGATGTAGATTGGATAGCTCTTTCTTTCGTTAGAACTGCTAAAGAAATTATTGATATAAAAGAATATATCAAAAGCAAAGGAAGCTCTGCTAAGGTAATCGCCAAAATAGAGAAACCAGAGGCTATAGAGAATATGGACTCTATCATTGAGGCTGTTGATGCCATCATGGTAGCTCGTGGAGATTTGGGTGTTGAAATGCCTGGTGAAGAGGTGCCAATCATCCAAAAGGAATTGGTAAGAAAATGTAACCTAGCCGCCAAGCCTGTTATTGTAGCTACGCAAATGCTAGAAAGTATGATTGACAATCCTCGTGCCACAAGAGCGGAGATTGGTGATGTAGCTAACGCCGTTTGGGACGGTGCAGATGCCGTTATGCTTAGTGGTGAATCTGCTGCGGGTAAATACCCTTTATTGGCTGTAGAGACCATGGCTAAAACCATCGAGCAAGTTGAGCTGAATGCTCAAAAAGAAGATCTATACTTTAAACACCATACCCGCGTTACCCGTGCTGATTACCAGTCTGAAGACAAGGATAACGATAACGTGATTATGATGGGTTGTAGACTTGCCAGAGATTTAGATGTTAAAGCCATTATTGGTTATACTACCTCTGGATACACTGCTGTAAGGTTATCTCATCATAGACCAAAAGCAAACATTTATATTTTCACATCTAATCCTAAATTGCTTACGCAACTAAGCCTTTACTCCGGTGTAGAAGTTTTCTCCTCTGAAAGAATGCCCAACAACCACGAGAACAATCTGGTAGATGCGGCTATGAACTTCCTTATAGAAGAAGGCAAACTAGAGAAAGGAGATAAGTTTATTAATACGCTTAGCGTGCCTTTATTGGCCGACAACCGTACAAATACGGTTAGACTTAGCGTTGTGAGGTAATTCTTTTCTTATTTAAGAATTACATGAAAGCCTTGATTCTCCGGAGTCAAGGCTTTTTCATTTTCTAAGTAAAAGTATTGCAAGTCTAAGGAGTTTACTTCAATTCACATTTTTTATAGAACAAATTCTTAAATTGAATATTCAACCGTTCTAACAAACCCATAAAATGAAACGATATTTCTTAGCCCTCCTACCCATTCTGCTGTTCTCTTGTGGCTCTGAGGAAAGCAAATCAGACAAACTCCCTAGAATAGCCATTGCAGGGTTGGCCATAGAATCCAGCACATTTTCTCCTGCTCTTTCTGATGAAGCTTCTTTTAGAGCTAAATACGATAGCGAAATCTTCGACATTTATCCATTTTTTGCCAAGGATTCCATTTTAAGAAATGAGGCAGAGTGGATACCTACTCTTATAGGAAGAGCCATACCCGGAGGAGCCGTAACAAACGAGGCCTATGAATCTTTGGTCACGCAAACATTAGAGTTACTAAAAAAAGGTTTGCCTTACGATGCCGTTTTTTTTGACATTCATGGTGCCATGAGTGTCGTAGGACTCGACGATCCTGAAGGAGATTTCATCGTCCGAATTAGAGAAGTTATTGGCAAAGAACCAATCATTTCTACTTCTATGGATTTGCATGGTAATGTATCAGAACGATTGGCACAAAACACAGACCTTATAACATGCTACCGTATGGCACCACACGAAGATGCCATGGACACGAAAAGAAGAGCCGTAGCCAACCTTGTTGACAGATTAAAAAGCGGGAAAGGTAAACCAAAGTTTAAAGCGTGGATACCTGTGCCGATTCTTCTTCCAGGAGAAAAAACAAGTACTAGAGTAGAGCCCGCTAAATCAATTTATGCCGCTATAGATCCTATAACCAAAAAAGAAGGAATTATTGACGCCGCTATATGGGTAGGTTATGCTTGGGCCGACGAGCCTAGAAATCATGCTGTCGTGATGGTAACCGGAGATGATGAGCAAGCGGTAAGTGAATCTGCCGAATCATTGGCAAAAAGCTTTTGGGATGCTAGAAACGAATTTGACTTTGTTTCTCCAGTAGGCTCTTTAAAAGAAAGCCTCGATCTAGCAGTTAAAAGCACCAACCAACCTTTTTTAATCAGCGACTCAGGCGACAACCCTACTGCAGGTGGTGCGGGTGATGTCACATGGACTTTAAAAGAAATATTGGATAGACCCGAATTCAAAACGGAGAATGGACCCATCTTGATTTATGCATCCATTCCTGGTCCTGAATTAATCGAAGCCGCTATAAAAGCGGGCGTAGGTGGAAAAGTAGATGCACTAGTTGGTGCACAAGTAGACCACAGATTTGCCCCACCTGTAAGGCTTGTTGGAACCGTTGAAGCCATTGACGACCAAGACAAAACAGCGGAAGTAGCGGTGGTCGTGAAAGTAGGTTCTGTCAGAGTTATTGTAACCAAGAAAAGAAAGCCTTACCACTACGTGAAAGACTTCACAAACCTAGGTTTGAACCCAAAAGAAGCAGACATCGTAATCGTAAAAATAGGATACCTAGTACCCGAGCTTTATGATGTGAGAGCCGATTGGATTATGGCTTTAACTCCTGGTGGTGTTAACCAAGATTTGGAAAAACTAGATTACAAAAGGATAAAAAGACCTATGTTCCCATTAGATAAGAACATGGAAACGCCAAATTTATCTACGCAGTTTATCCCGTCTTCGGATATGTAAAAGTATTAGCTATTAAGCAAGGATCTTACAAAGGTGGTTAGCATCCAAAGTCCGTTCTCGAAGTGGTCATTATTATTAATGACCACATCAGCGGTCTTTTTGGTAGGTTTGATAAACTTGTTGTATGTTGGCCTTACATGGTTTTCCCATCTATAAAGCACATCTTCCATATCGTAACCTCTAACCTCATTATCGCGTTTAATCCTACGCTTGATTTTCACTTTTTCTCTGGCATCAATAAAAACCTTAAGGTCTAAAAGTTCCGATAACGTTGGCTCGTAAAAAACAAACAAACCTTCCACCACAATAATAGGAGCTGTTTTGTGCACGAGCGTTTCTGGAACAACAGTAGGGTTATTAAATGTATATTCTACATGCTCTACGGTTTCTCCTTTTATTAAACTTTTAATATGCTCCGCATAAAGTTCAAAGTTTATACATTCGGGTAAGTCGTAATTTTCAATGTCATTGGTGTCACGAGGAATCTCCTTATTAATGCGATAATAATTATCTTGAGAAATAAGACACACCTCATCTTCTGTAAAATCTTTCAATAAACTTTTAAGAAAAAAAGTTTTTCCAGAGGCACTACCCCCAGTTATACCAATTACAAAAGGTTTTTTGCGTTGAACACTAGATTGAATTTCAGCCATTTTAAATCTAATTTCCCAGAAGTTTTTATGTTAATGAAGATACACTGTGAAATGATATCACAGTGCTCATTTCGTAATTATCTCTAATCCAGCCGCAAAACTAATAAATCCCAATGGTTAATGCCTTTTAAAGACCTTCTTTATAGATAGAAATGTTCTTTTCTCCTGTTGATTTCATAAATCCTCTATACATACCTTTCGTATTAAAAGGCATGGCAATGTTCCCGTTTTTATCAATAGCAATAATACCACCTGTCCCTCCACGCTTCACCAGCTTATTCATAACTACTTCATCCGCTGCTTGTTCAAGACTTAAATTTTTATACTCCATTAAAGCAGAAATGTCATAGGCCACCACAGATCTGATAAAGTACTCTCCATGTCCTGTAGCAGACACCGCACAGGTTTGGTTATTCGCATAAGTTCCTGCACCTATAATCGGACTATCCCCTACTCTATTCCATCTTTTATTTGTCATTCCTCCCGTAGATGTTCCTGCGGCCAAGTTGCCCTGTTTATCCAATGCCACACAGCCTACCGTTCCAAATTTGTAATCTTCAGGTACACTATAGTTAAAAGAAGACTTCTTAGGTTTCTCCTCAGAGTGGTCTAATTCGATGGCATCTTTCTTTATCGCATTTTGAAGGGAATTCCATCGTCTTTCGGTAAAGAAGTAAGAGCTATCGACTATTTCTAAACCTTGCTCTTTGGCAAACTCTTCTGCACCCCTTCCTGCCAACAGCACATGTTCAGATCTTTCCATAACAGCTCTAGCTGCTAAAATTGGACTCTTAATGTTTCCAACTCCAGCTACCGCCCCAGCACTAAGATCTTTTCCATCCATAATGGAAGCGTCTAGTTCATTTTTCCCTTCGTGCGTAAATACCGCCCCTTTGGCGGCATTAAATAAGGGAGAACTTTCCATCACTTGAATAGCTTTTACAACCGCATCCAAGGCCGATTTCCCATTTTCAAGCTCTTTATAACCTGCTGTCAAAGCTTCATCTAGTGTCACTTGATAAGCCTTTTCCATTTCTGGACTTAGGTTTTCTCTGGTGATAGTTCCTGCTCCACCATGAATCACAAGTGCAAAGTTTTCTTGAGCCGAAAGCTGACTTATGAAGAAATAAAACACGATCACTAATTTTTTCATACTTAATTTGTTATTTAAATAAAGAGCGGTCGGTTTTATTCTATGCAAAATATTCAAGAAAACAATCTAAAAGAAATTTCAATCTCAATTTTAGGATCTGGCTGGTTGGGTTTGCCTTTAGGCAAACAATTATCATCCAAAGGATATACGGTTTGTGGGAGCACAACCTCTCCAGAGCGACTAATTGAGATTTCAGAAAATGGTAGTTCTCCTTTCCTTATTAATTTGGATACCAAAGAGTTAGACCCCAGATTCTTTGATTCTAATATCCTAGTCGTTTGCTTCCCTCCAAGATTAAGATCCCAGGGTGAAGAACAATATTGGGCTCAGCTAGAAACCCTGGCTCAAATTTTAAAAAGGAATAAAGAAACCAAAATCCTATTCACCAGCAGTTCTTCTGTCTATAATTCAGAAAATAGAGCAATGAAAGAAAAGGATGTCAACGTAAAAAACCCCTTATATAAAGCCGAAGAAATATTAAGAAGTCAATTCTCCGATAGATTGACCATTCTTAGACTCAGTGGATTAATGGGATATGGAAGAATACCATGTAAATATTACGCAGGTAAAAAAGGTTTAACAAATGGCAGTACGCCAGTTAATTATATTTTTAGGGATGATGTCATTGGTATTATTGAAGAAATCATTGCGAAAAACATCTGGAACCAAACATTGAACGTCACTGCTCCAAAGCACCCTTCCCGAAAAGAAGTTATGGCTGCCTGCTGCCAAACTCAAGAATTGGAAGAGCCTGAATTTATTGAATCAGAAAAAGAAGAAGCTTACAAAATTATTAACGGAGAAAAACTTGAAACGCTTCTTAATTATAATTTCCTATACCCAAACCCTTTAGGATTTCCATATTAAGGATGTGAACACATATTCCTGTGCAATCTCCAATTATAAAAATAGGCCGCAGCCATACTTACGGAGCTTAAAGAAAGTAAAAGGTGATTGTGAATAAAAAGACTAAATAAAACAGTTATCAAAAAGGAGAATCCAAGAAAAGCAAGCGGCCATACATTATCGTGGTGCTTATAATCTTTTAAAAGCACAAAAAAGCCTATAACCAAACTTAGGCCTATCAAAACCATCTCCACCTTTTCATTAAAAAAGCTAGTCCCCAAAAGAGGAATAGCGATCAAAAGAAAGGGCATAGCCAAACAATGAATTGCACATACAAAGGAAAGGCTCAAGCCTACTTTATGCAATATGTGCGAATGTTTCTGAATAAATTTTTTCATTTCCTAATTCATAAATGCAACAGCGATGCAAAAGTAATACTAAATGCAACAATATTGCAAAAAGAAACGCATTCTTTTAATAATCCAAGTGCTACAAAGAAAAATCTTTTTATTCAATAGTATGCTTGCATAACAATTTGAAAGTTGATAATTTTACAACAGTATGCTAGCATACCTTTTCAAAATGGAATATAACAATCGACTCAATCGCAATATTTCTAAAGTAAGCAAACTTCCAAAGGTTTTCATACCATGGATGTTGGATAGAGCCATTGGCAATGTGGTCAAGTTTGTCGGCACTGCTGGAATACATTTTGAAGAGATGACATGTCAAAAGGTCGTAGTTATACTTCATAACAATAAAAAAGTCCAGAATCATGTTGGACAAATACACGCTGCCGCCACCACACTTTTAGCAGAAACTGCTACGGGTATGGTGGTTGGTATGAATATCCCAGACGACAAGCTTCCTTTAATAAAGGACTTAAGTGTTAACTTTATAAAGAGAAGTCAAGGAGCTCAAAAAGCAGTGGCTGAGTTAACTCATGAGCAAATTGAACAAATACGAAATGACGAAAAAGGAAATCTCAGCGTTCCTTTAAGAGTTACAGATGAAACAGGACTAGAAGTGATTCAAGCCACCATGAACTGGGCTTGGATTCCTAAGAAATAAATAGATAATTAAATATCACAATGAATAGAAAAATAAACAAAGTAGCCGTATTGGGTGCAGGTATAATGGGAAGCAGAATAGCTCTTCATTTTGCCAATATTGGCTGTCAGGTTTTATTGCTTGATATGGTTCCAAGAGAACCTAATGATGCCGAGAAAGCTAAAGGACTAGACACCAATTCCCCATATGTTAGAAACAGAATTGTAACAGACCTTTTTACTGCTGCGGTAAAAGGAAAACCAAATTCTACTTACGATAATGATGTTTTTAAAAGAGTTTCTCTAGGAAACTTTGATGACGACATGGTTAAAATAAAAGATGTTGACTGGATCATAGAAGTTGTTGTAGAAAGATTGGACATCAAAAAAATCATATACGAAAAAGTAGAAGCTCATAGAAAACCTGGAACGCTGGTGAGTTCTAATACTTCAGGGATTCCAATTCACCTGATGTCTGAAGGCAGAAGCGAAGACTTTCAGAAACATTTCTGTGGCACCCACTTTTTCAATCCACCTAGGTATTTAAGGCTATTGGAAATAATTCCTGGCCCAAAAACAGACCAAGCAATCATAGATTTCCTAATGCACTATGGAGACCTATACTTAGGAAAGCAAACGGTATTATGTAAAGACACCCCTGCTTTCATAGCCAACCGTCTGGGTATCTATGCCATGGTTCAGACCATAAGAACTGCCGAAGAGATGGGTCTTACGGTAGAACAAGTAGATAAATTAACAGGCCCAGTGGTGGGTCGTCCTAAATCTGGTTCATTCAGATTATCGGATGTAGTTGGATTAGACACCACCGTAAATGTTTGTAATAACTTAAAAGCAACACTTACCAATGACGAGTCGTCTTCCGCGTTTGAGCTTCCTCCTATTATGGCCAGCCTCATGGAAAAAAAATGGCTTGGAGATAAAACCGGTCAGGGCTTTTACAAGAAAACGAAAGATGAAAAAGGCAGAACTGAAATTTTAGCTCTAGACTTCAACACATTAGATTATAGACCTACCGAAAAAGTTAAGTTTGCCACTTTAGACGCTACCAAAAGTATCGACAGACTTGGAGATAGATTTAGTGTACTCTTAGCAGGAAAAGATATCGCTGGATCATTCTATAGAAAAACGCTTACAGATAGTTTCAAATATGCCACTTTAAGAATCCCAGAAATTGCAGACGAGTTATTTAGAGTAGATGACGCTGTCAAAGCTGGATTCGGATGGCAAATGGGTCTTTTTGAAACAGCAGATGCCGTAGGGGTTAAGAAATTTGTAGAAATAGCCGAAACAGAAGGCAACAAACCAGCAGCTTGGGTATATGATATGCTAGCAGCCGGAAATGATTCTTTCTATAAGATTGAAGACGGTAAGAGACTCTATTTTGATATCCCTTCAAAATCTTATAAAGTAATTCCTGGAACAGAATCTTTCATTATCCTAGACAACATCAGAAAAACAAATGTTGTATGGAAAAATGCAGGCTCTTCTATCTTTGATCTTGGTGATGGAATTTTAGGCGTAGAATTCCACTCTAAAATGAACACCTTTGGAGCAGAGGTTATAGAAGGACTTACCAAAGCCTATGACATGGCAGAAAAAGACTACCAAGGTCTTGTAGTAGGTAACGATAGCCACGAAGCATTTTCTGCTGGGGCAAACTTAGCCATGTTATTTATGTATGCCGTTGAGCAAGAGTTTGATGAAATCAATATGATGATTGCTCAGTTCCAACAAACCATGATGAGAGCTAGATATTCTAGCATTCCAGTAGTTACTGCCGCTCATTCATTGGTACTTGGCGGTGGATGTGAACTCAACCTTCACGCAGATAAAGTAGTGGCAGCTGCCGAAACCTATATGGGATTAGTAGAAGTAGGTGTAGGTGTCATTCCAGGTGGTGGAGGAACCAAAGAAATGGCCCTTAGATGCTCAGATATGTATAAGCCTGGAGACTCTGAATTAAATGTATTGCAAGCCGCTTTTATGAATATAGCTCAAGCTAAAGTTTCTGGCTCTGCTCATGAAGCCATGGCCATGAATTATATCAAAGAAGGTCGCGATCAAATCGTACTTAACAGATCTAGGTTAATAGCGGAAGCCAAACAGGCAGCAGTGGAACTGGCAGAAAACGGATACACGATGCCTTCAAAAAGAACGGATATCAAAGTTCAAGGGAAAGCGGGTATAGCTTTATTTAAGGCCGGAATTAGATCCATGAGATTATCCAATTACATATCAGACCATGATGCTTTAATCGCGGACAAGCTCGCTTATGTAATCTCTGGTGGTGATTTAAGTTACGCACAGAATGTAACTGAAGATTACTTATTGGATCTAGAACGTGAGGCATTCTTAAGCTTAGTAGGTGAAAGAAAAACCATGGAAAGAATGCAAGGTTTATTAACCACAGGTAAGCCACCGCGTAATTAAACACTAACAGAATCTAGACTTAAACAAAGAAAAAATGAAAGCATATATTGTTAAAGGATATAGAACAGCCGTAGGAAAGGCTGGTCGAGGTGGATTTAGATTTACCAGACCAGATGACTTAGCGGCAGAAAATATTAAATACTTATTAGCCCAAGTTCCTGAATTAGATCCCTCAAGAGTAGATGATTTAATAGTTGGAAATGCCGTACCAGAAGCCGAACAAGGAATGCAGATGGCTAGATATATTTCTCTATTGTCAATGGGAGTAGCTGTTCCCGGTGTTACTATTAATAGGTATTGTGGTTCAGGAATTGAAGCCATTGCCATGGCTGCCGGTAAGATTAACGCAGGTATGGCTGACTGTATCATAGCAGGAGGAACAGAATCTATGTCTATGGTTCCCACCATGGGATGGAAAACAGCTCTTAATTATGAAATCGCAAAAGACAACCCAGACTATTATCTAGGCATGGGTTTGACTGCCGAGCAGGTAGCTCAGGATTATAAAATTTCTCGCGAAGCCCAAGATGAGTTTGCTTATCAATCGCATATGAAAGCTTTAAAGGCTCAAGCTGAGGGTAAATTTGATGAAGAGATAGTTCCTATCACCGTTACTGAAACTTACTTTGACGCCAATTCAGGTAAAAAGAAAACCAAAGAAAGTATCATTAAAAAAGATGAAGGACCAAGACCGGGAACAAGTGTGGAAGCACTAGCGAATCTAAGACCGGTATTTGCTGCCAATGGTAGTGTAACCGCAGGAAACTCTTCGCAAACTTCCGACGGTGCGGCTTTTGTCATCGTAATGTCTGAAAGAATGGTAAAGGAATTAAACCTAGAGCCTGTAGCTCAAATGCTCGCTTATGCCGTAGCAGGTTGTGACCCAAGAATAATGGGAATAGGACCGGTTTACGCTGTACCCAAAGCACTCAAGCAAGCTAACTTAAGCTTAAAAGATATTGACCAAGTAGAACTGAACGAAGCTTTTGCTTCTCAAGCTCTAGCAGTAGTTCAAGAATTGGGCATTGACCCAGCTATACTAAATCCAAATGGGGGTGCCATTGCACTTGGACATGCCTTAGGTTCTACAGGAGGTAGACTTACCGTTCAAATATTGAATGAAATGAGAAGAAGAAATCAAAAATATGGTCTTGTAACAGCTTGTGTAGGAGGTGGACAAGGAGTAGCTGGTATTTATGAACTATTAAAGTAAGATTGATTGATTCCTACAAATCCACTAGCCTGAGACAATGTCTCAGGCTTTTTTATGGTATTTCTAACGAATAAACTGGCTTTCTATCTTACCAACTCTAAGTATCCTTTGTAGCTAAAGACTTCTTGGTTCTCTTCTAACCTGTTAAACTGAACCTTTATAAGGTAGTAATAAGTGCCTACTGATAGCTCATTACCATTACTTCCTACGCCGTCCCAGCTTAAACTTTGTCCCGTTCCTTCCGCTACTAAAAGTCCTTGTCTATTATAAATTTCATAACTGATAGACTTAATAAAAGCAGGACAATTCATGGGCTGAAAAGTATCATTTCTACCATCACCATTTGGCGAAAAGACGTTTGGAAATGATATCTTATTGCAGTTATCTGCACAAACCATATTACTTGGCTCACTCTCTACACCCAGAATACTTACAGCTGTGACATAATAACAACCCGCAAAGCCATCTACAGCATTTTTGATATGTTCATAACGTCTGGCCGTTCCTTCTGTAATGCCAATTTGCTCAAAATTACCGTCTGCAAAACGTGAATAATAAACATTATATCTTATTAAATCCTTTCTACAATTTACTCCACCTACATTTTCAGGAGTACTCCAATTAATTTTATTTGTAAAAGCGTTGGATCCGCAGAAAGCTTCTTGAGAAAGATTTTCGCAATCCACTTGATCCATATTTATCACTAAAGGACATGGTGGCGTTCTATCAGCAGCAGACATACAAAACTCTTGAGAATTGTTCTCTAGAAGCCCAAAAGAGGCCGCCTCATTTCCATATATGCCCACAGTCATTACTTTATAGCAGTATTCAATATTGTTTTCCAATACTATAGACTGGTCGCCATCTGCTAAATATTTATCCTCTCCTTTATCTGTATAAGAATAAGTATTTGGCCCCTTAACATCTACAGCCCCTATCGCATTAAATACACCCGGATTATTTTTATCTTCTCTATAAACCAAATGCGTTTGATTATCATTTGACCAAGGGGTATTTGCCTCCCATGAAAGTTGAATTTGTTTGTCGTCTGGTGTCCCTTTTAATCTGACAGAAGTTGCCGCTGGTGCCTCACCCATAAGTTTACCTCCTTCATAATAAAAGGCTAACTTATATTTATAAACCAACTCTTGCGTATTTAAACCCGTATCATTAAAAATGGTATCCGGCTGGGTTCCCAAAGTTGTATTAATCGAGGCAATCTCAACGAATTTATCTCCCCCTAAACCTTGGGTTCTAAGAAGCTTGTAAGAATAAGGGCCTTTAAAGTCTACCGTATCCAAGCCAATTGGTCTTGACCACTTCACCAGTATTTCTCCTTGCTGGAGAGCTGTTTCATGAACATCCACATGCGTAATTACAGGAACTCTTTTGGGCAACTCACTACCGATACAAAACTCCGTGGAAGGTGAGCTCTTCATGGTATTGAACTCCGAAACACCTATTTCAGAAACCAATCTATAACTATAAATTTGGCCATTTTCAGCATTTTTATCTACAAAAGTGGTATCACCAAGATCTACTTCACCAATCTTAACATAATTCCAAGAGTCTGGCATTCCTTGAGCACAAACCCCCGGATTTAAACCACTACAGCCAGATTTTCTATAAACCAGAATTTTCCCTCCTCTGGTACACTTGGGGTATAACTGCCAACTTAAAGACACGCCCTCCTCTATTTCCTTACCAGTCAATCCTCTTGGCCTTTGAGGGTTAATATTTATTTTTATGGTTTTAATATCCACCAGCTGTGTTACAAATCTTCCAGGCAAATCTTCTACTTTGAATAGCACATCATAAGACTGTTCTCTTACGTGTGCACAGTTTGTTTGCCAAGTAAACTTGCCTGAAATAGGCGAAACATTATTGCTACCAGAAGGGCTAGAAAAACTAGCGGCCTCGTCTGCTATAAATCTCTTAAAAGTCCCATTATTATCTAGGTTATAAACACCGCCGTTTGTCGTTAACCTTAAACCTTGATCTGCATTTTTATCCGTGGCTATAACCTCAAATTCTATTAAATCACCCGCTTCTACACAAAAATCACTTGGTACTTCTAGTTCCGGTCGTTTATTGTTAGTTTCTACGACAATAATCTGCATATCACGTACTATTACCCCTATCCTAGCATAAGTACCATCTGGAGCTTTTCGCCATTCTTCAATAATAAAGGCCACATTATATTGACCTATTTTCTGAGGAGCATCCCAGGTCAAGTCTCCCGTTCTAGCGTCTATCTTAAAAGTTGCGGGCCCTGTTCCAGCCTCATTTCTTATTGGAGCAGTGCCCACTGTGCTTGGATCTAAATAACCCTTAATAGCTCCGCCAATACCATTACCTTCTTGTCTGTCCTCCATCGGAATAGATAATTTATAAGCAAGACTATCACCATCTATGTCGAAAGCTCCTGGGTTATGAATAAATTTAACACCCACGGCTGCAGAGTCAATCGGTATATTCAAAAGCACAGGCGTGCTATTAAGTCCAAACGCAGAGTTTATAAATAAGGTAGTCTGCACAAAAAACGTAATATCGTCTGAAGGCTGAGGTAGGTTTATTGTGTTCTCATTTCTATTTGGTATACCACAACTGACCTTATATATACCAGGGCCAGGAAATGTCACGGTAGTGACGTACGTATTTCTTACCGTTGTAGGGCTTATTAGCACCTTCTCTCTTCTTGGTACTTTATAACTAACTACACCATTATTTAAAAAACCTGGATAGAAGTCTACGTCCTCTTGAGCCTCATTGGCACTTTTTCCACCTACTTCATCGGTATAGGTGGTGAGTGTAATTCTATACGTTAAAGATGTATTTGAAATTCTTTCGGCGGTTATTTCTCCTGCCCTTAAGTGTGTAGCTTGAGCTTGATTAGTGCAAATAATCAGAACCAGGAGGAGGAAAAAGGATAAATATCTATTCATGCAGTTTGTAAGAATCATATATATATACTGTAAATAACGCATCTACCGCTTCAATATTCACATACAAAAGAATATATGGACAGTTTTTTTCAAATATATCAAAACAAATACATTTTACAGCCTTATGGAACCGATTGCATATTGAAAGAAAAAAAATCAAAAATTTGCCTTTTGATATTACACTTTTTATTGGTTCTAAACTGTTTGGTACTTACTTTTGAGCTCGATTCTTGTACTATTCTAAGTATGAGAGGTTTCTATAATTGACCAAAATAAATAATCACTTTATGTCTTGGCTTACCAAAACATTAAATAGCTCAATCGGAAAAAAAGTACTTATGGCTCTGACTGGGCTTTTTCTTTGTACTTTCCTTATCATTCATTTGGTAGGTAACCTCCAACTATTTAAAGATGACGGCGGATACGCCTTCAACACTTACACCGTTTTTATGACTAGCAATCCGCTAATCAAAACCGTTTCTTACCTGTTATATACATCTATTTTATTTCATGCGTTCTGGGGTCTATATCTGGAATTTCAAAATAGAAAAGCAAGACCAACGGGTTATGCCATGTCAAAAAACCAAGGGTCTTTCGCTAGTAAAAAAATGGCCATACTAGGAACAATCGTTCTAGTTTATTTAGCTGTTCATATGGGAGATTTTTGGTATGAATACAAATTTGGTCACCTTCCTTATGTGGGTTACACTGAAAACCTAGCTTCTGGAGAAATGACTTCAATTGAGTCGCTTTCTTCGGATTACACACAACATGTAAAAATGTTAGAAACTTTTAACGAGGCTGAGGGTACAAAAACTACGGTAGTAAAAGATTTATACGCCGAGGCTGAAGAGTCCTTTTCAAACCCGCTTCTTGTGCTTTTCTATGTGTTATCTATGGCTGCCTTAGGCTTTCATTTATTACACGGTTTTCAAAGTGGCTTCCAAACCTTAGGACTTAACCATCCTAAATATACCCCATTAGTGAAAAAATTGGGAACATGGATTTTTGCCATTCTCATTCCATTGGCATTTGCGGCCATACCAGTTTATTTTCTAATCAAATAATTTAAAAAAGATAGAAATCATGGCAAATTTTAAATTAGATGCCAAAATTCCTGAAGGCCCAGTGGCCGACAAATGGACATCTTATAAAGATAAAATCAATCTTGTAAACCCAGCCAACAAGCGTTCTATTGACGTTATTGTGGTGGGGACTGGATTAGCAGGTGGTTCTGCTGCTGCTACATTAGCAGAACTTGGATATAACGTAAAAGCATTTTGTTACCAAGATTCTCCTAGAAGAGCTCACTCTATTGCCGCTCAAGGTGGAATTAACGCAGCCAAAAATTATCAAGGTGACGGTGACTCAAACTATAGATTATTTTACGATACCGTAAAAGGAGGAGATTACCGTTCAAGAGAAGCTAACGTTTATCGTTTGGCTGAGGTCTCTGGTAACATTATTGACCAATGTGTGGCTCAAGGTGTTCCTTTTGCTAGAGATTACGGTGGACTTTTAGATAATCGTTCTTTCGGTGGTGTTTTGGTTTCAAGAACATTTTACGCCAAAGGTCAAACAGGTCAGCAGCTTCTTTTAGGTGCTTATTCTGCCATGAACCGCCAGATAGCTCGTGGTAAAATTCAAATGTATAACCGTCACGAAATGCTAGATTTAGTAATCGTAGATGGTAAAGCAAGAGGAATTATAGCCAGAAACCTTGTTACTGGAGAAATAGAAAGACATTCAGCTCATGCGGTTGTTATTGCCAGTGGTGGATACGGAAACGTTTATTTCCTTTCTACAAACGCCATGGGGTCTAACGTAACGGCCGGTTGGAAAATACATAAGAAAGGAGCATTCTTCGCAAACCCTTGTTATACTCAAATTCACCCTACTTGTATTCCTAGGTCTGGAGACTATCAGTCTAAACTGACACTGATGTCTGAGTCCTTAAGAAACGATGGTAGAATCTGGGTTCCTAAAAACATGGATGATGTGCTTGCTATTAGAGAAGGACGTTTGAAACCAACCGAAATTGCAGAAGAAAACAGAGATTACTACTTAGAAAGAAGATATCCTGCATTCGGAAACTTAGTTCCAAGAGATGTAGCTTCTAGAGCTGCGAAAGAAAGATGTGACGCTGGATACGGTGTAAACGAAACGGGAGAAGCCGTTTACTTAGACTTCAAATCTGCCATAGAAAGATATGGTAAAGAACAAGCCATGATTCATGGTCTTAAAGATGCTTCCGCAGAAAAAATCATAGATTTAGGTACGGAGGTAATCAGATCTAAATATGGTAATCTTTTCCAAATGTATGAGAAGATTGTAGATGAAAATCCATATGTAACACCAATGATGATTTATCCTGCGACCCATTATACTATGGGAGGCGTTTGGGTAGATTATAATCTGATGACGACTATCCCTGGATGTTACTGTATTGGCGAAGCTAACTTCTCTGACCACGGAGCTAACAGACTTGGAGCCTCCGCATTAATGCAAGGTTTGGCAGACGGATACTTCGTTCTGCCGTATACCATAGGCCATTACCTATCTAATGATATTAGAACAGGTCCTATCTCTACGGACTCACCTGAGTTTGAAGAAGCAGAAAACGCTGTCAAAGAGAAGCTTGACTTTTTCGTAAACAATAAAGGAACTCACTCTGTAGACCACTTCCATAAAAAACTTGGAAAAGTAATGTGGGATAAAGTAGGTATGGCCAGAAATAGAGAAGGTTTATTGGAAGCTATATCAGAAATAAAAGCCATTAGAGAAGACTTCTGGAAAAATGTTAGTGTACCTGGTATGGCAAACGACATGAACCCTGAACTAGAAAAGGCCAACAGAGTAGCCGATTTCTTAGAGCTTGGAGAATTGTTCGCAAAAGATGCATTAGAAAGAAATGAATCCTGTGGTGGTCACTTCCGTGAAGACTATCAAACAGAGGATGGTGAAGCATTGAGAGATGATGTAAACTATGCTTATGTAGCAGCATGGGAATACAAAGGAGAGCCTTCTGAGGCCGTATTACACAAAGAAGAATTAGAATTTAAAGACATCGAGCTAAAAACACGCTCGTACAAATAATACTCAGCATGGATTTAACACTGAAAATTTGGAGACAAAAAAATGCCGAAGATAAAGGTGGTATTGTAGATTACAATGTAACCGATATCTCTGGGCACATGTCTTTCTTGGAAATGATGGATGTCCTTAACGAAAAGCTTGTTAGCCAGGATGAGGAACCAGTGGCATTTGACCACGACTGTAGAGAAGGTATTTGTGGCTCATGTTCATTGCATATCAATGGCGAACCTCATGGACCAGATACTGGCACCACCACTTGTCAGCTTCACATGAGAAGATTCAAAGACGGCGATGAGATTTATATTGAACCTTTTAGAGCTAAAGCATTTCCTGTCATTAAGGATTTAATGGTAGATAGATCTGCTTTTGATAGAATTCAACACGCAGGTGCTTACATCTCTGTAAATACTTCTGGTAATACGCAAGACGCCAACGCTATTCCTATTCCAAAAGCAGATGCCGACAAAGCCTTCGACGCTGCCACTTGTATTGGCTGTGGGGCTTGTGTTGCCTCTTGTAAAAATGCTTCTGCCATGCTATTTGTTTCTGCTAAAATTTCTCAGTTTGCTCTTTTACCTCAAGGTAAAGTGGAAGCAGCAGAAAGAGCCAAAAACATGGTAAGCCAAATGGACCTAGAAGGATTTGGTAACTGTACCAACACTGGAGCATGCGAAGTAGAATGTCCTAAAGGAATTTCTTTAGAAAACATAGCAAGAATGAATAGAGAGTATTTATCTGCCAGTTTAACGACTGCCGAATAATCTTATCATTCTTCTCTTAGATAAAATGAAAAAGGTTGAGTGTAAATTTTAAACTCAACCTTTTTTGATCTCAAATACGACCTATTATTTCCTTGAACCAAACCGTATAGTTCCTTTCATTTTCAAGTAAATCTGCCTTAATCTCATCTATGGTTAACCACTTATAATTAGCCACTTCCTCGGGATTTGCCACAAAGGTTCCATTGAATTCGCCATAAAAAACATGGTCAATCTCATGTTCTATCAATCCATTGTCAAAAGCGGCGTGATATCTAAAAGTAAATTTATAATCCAATGGGCAGGTAAAACCCATCTCCTCATTTAATCTTCTACTGGCTGCATTTTCTGTTTCCTCTCCTTTATTGGGGTGACCGCAGCAGGCATTTGTCCATAAACCTGGAGAATGATATTTACCAAAAGCCCTTTGATGAATAAGCATTTTACCTTCCGAATTAAAAACAAGAATAGAAAAAGCTCTGTGAAGCTTACCTTCTCTATGCACTTTCATCTTCTCATCATACCCAATAATCTCGTCGTTATCGTTAACTAAGGTTATATTAATCATATTATTTTTCAACTGCTACTAAAAGCTCTTTGTACCATATACGATATTTAATCTCAAATTTCTTAAATTTCAACTTCAAAATAAACTCAACCCTATCACATGAAGCTTTACAAAACCAAAACCGGTTTTATTATAGAAAACGAAGGTCAATATTATTTATCAAATCATAAAGATTGGGACGCCTTTATAAATAGAGAAAATCTTTTTGATGTTTTAAATGAAGATATAAAATCCCTAAAACCATCTTCAGAACTAAAAATAACCGCTCAGAACGACAATTTAGCCCCTATCCAAAATCAAGAAATTTGGGCTTCCGGTGTTACCTACATGAGAAGTAAAAAAGCCAGAATGGATGAATCAAAAGATTCTGGAGGTGGCGACTTCTATGATAGAGTTTATGACGCAGACCGACCAGAATTGTTTTTTAAAGCCACTGCTGGTAGAGTAGTAGGCAATGGCGAAAACATTAGAATAAGAAGAGATTCCAAATGGAATGTTCCAGAACCAGAGCTAACGCTTTTTATTAACTCCGTTGGTCAAATTTCTGGATACACCGTTGGGAATGATGTTAGTAGCAGGGATATTGAAGGAGAAAACCCACTCTATTTGCCTCAAGCAAAATCTTATGACAAAAGTGCTGCCATTGGACCATGTATTTACGTCCCATCAAGCCCTATTGATCCTAGTACAGAAATCAAACTAGAGATTTTTAGAGACGGGAAAATTGTTTTTAGCCAAAGTATTGAAATAAATCAAATGAAAAGAACTCATTCTGATTTGGTAAAATACCTTTACACTGAATGCACTTTCATGAATGGGTGCTTCTTAATGACCGGTACTGGAATAATCCCAGAGGATGAATTTTCTCTTCGAGTGAACGATAAAGTGGAGATAAGCATTGAAAACATAGGTACATTATCCAACACCGTAGAAACTAAATAACATGAGTATTCAAGGACAGAACATTATTGGCTTCGGCACTTCTTCTGATGGGACAGTAGCCCTTCAGGCTGTTAATCCAGCTTCTGGAGAGAATTTAGGCCCTCTTTTTTATAATGCCACTTTTGAAGAACTAGACACCGCTGCAGATTTAGCTCAAGAAGCTTTTGCGGTTTATAGAAAGAAAAGTGGAAAAGAAAAAGCAGCATTCCTAAAAAAAATAGCAAACGAAATAGAGGCCTTAGGAGATGAATTAACAGATAGATATACTGCCGAAACGGCACTTCCCACTGGAAGAGCACAAGGAGAGCGAGGAAGAACCTGTGGACAACTACGTTTGTTTGCATCATTATTGGAAGAGGGCTCTTGGTTGAATGCCAAAATTGACCTAGCCATACCAGACAGACAACCATTACCTAGAGTAGATTTAAGATCTATGGAAAGGCCCTTAGGTCCAGTGGCCGTATTTGGTGCCAGCAATTTCCCTTTAGCATTTTCAGTAGCTGGTGGAGATACCGCTTCTGCATTAGCCGCTGGCTGTCCAGTAATTTTTAAAGCACATCCTGCTCATTTAGGTACGTCCGAGTTGGTCGGAAAAGCGATACAAAAAGCCGCACAAGCATCTGGAATGCCGAACGGTGTGTTCTCAATGCTTCATGGAGACCCTGAACTAAGCCAAAGCTTAGTAAAACATCCTAGCATTAAAGCGGTCGGTTTTACGGGTTCTTATAAGGTCGGTAAGCTGCTATTTGATATAGCAAACGCTAGAACAGAGCCTATTCCTGTTTATTCTGAAATGGGTAGTACTAATCCTGTTTTTATACTTCCAAATTTCTTGGAAGATAAAAAGGAAGCACTCGCCGAAAATTATGTAAATTCTGTCAATATGGGCGTGGGACAATTTTGCACCAATCCAGGAATATTACTTATTCAAAAAAATCAATCTTTCATAGACATCCTAGAGCAGAAAGCAAAGGAAGCTACCGGAGGAAATATGCTAACACCTGGTATTAAGGATGCATACATTGGTGGAGTAGAAAACGCTAAAAAATACACTAAAGTAATTGCCATAGGTAAAAAAAGTCAAGGTCTTACAGGAGTGGAGCCTACCATCTTACATGCCGATTATCAAACCTTTAAAGACAATCCGCAACTTGATGAGGAAATCTTTGGACCAACCAGTTTAGTGGTAGAAGGAAACTCAAAAGAAGAGTATCTTGAAATTGCCAGAAATTTAGGCGGACATTTAACCGCTACTGTTCATGGTTCTGAAGAAGAATTGATAGCATACGCTGAGTTACTAGAAATACTTGAACAAAAAGTTGGCAGGTTAATTATAAACGGATTCCCAACGGGTGTAGAAGTGTCTCATGCCATGGTACATGGTGGGCCATTTCCGAGCACTACAAATAGTAGAAGCACTTCAGTAGGCACAGGAGCAATTACCCGTTATACACGCCCCGTTTGCTTTCAAGACATGCCAGATGCCCTACTTCCAGATGAGCTCAAAAGTAGCAATCCACTAGGTATTTGGAGATTGGTAAACGGAGAAATGACGAAATAAAATATGAACCTTCATCTAAACGAAAAAGTAGTAATTGTTTCTGGCGGTGCCAAGGGAATTGGTGAAGCCATCTGCTCACAACTTGCCCTAGAAGGAGCGTTCCCTGTCATAATCGGAAGAAACGAAGAAGACAATCAAGCCTGCCTAGACAAAATTAACGCTGCAGGTGGTTTTGGATATACCGTTAAAGCCGAACTTTCAAAACCAGAAGAGTGCGAAAAAGCCATTAAAGACATCATAAATCGTTTTGGAAAAATTCATGGTCTTGTTAATAACGCTGGTTTAAACGACGGTATAAGTCTTGAAAGTGGAAACTATGAAGGCTTTATGCAATCCATTCATAATAATTTAGTGCATTACTACTTGTTAGCTCATCATGCACTTCCTGCTTTAAAAGAGTCGAAAGGTAGTATCGTGAACATAACTTCCAAAGTAGCAGAAACAGGACAAGGTGGCACATCTGGCTACGCGGCAGCAAACGGTGGCAGGAATGCACTTACGCGTGAATGGGCGGTAGAACTTCTAAAATATGGCATTAGAGTAAATGCTGTTGTTGTGGCTGAGAGTTATACGCCAATGTACGAAAGATGGATAAGTTCATTGCCAGATGGAGAAGAGCAATTAAAAGAAATCAATAATAGAATTCCGTTAGGAAATAGGATGACCACAGTAGAGGAAATTGCCAATATGGTTGTTTTTCTTTTATCTAAACGTTCTAGCCATACCACAGGTCAAATTATGCATGTTGATGGTGGTTACGTACACTTGGATAGATCATTAATTAAGAAATAAGGTATCCCCCTTAAAACAAAAGAAGTTTTCAATAACCCTATATGGCGTCATTGAAAACTTCGTTATTTTTTAAATAGCGGTATTACTATCTTTCTTATTTCCCTTCTAGCTTGTACCACTCAATATTTTCAAGGTTACTTCTTCTTGTTACTTTTCCTTCAGGTGCATAATATTTCTCCAAATAGTCTAAGACAGCCGGTTCCGACTCCCCTAAATCCCATAGATTTTGTGTCTTTTGCATCCATCTAATTCTATCCTGCCAACCTGCCCTTGTAAATCTATTCATGGTAATCAATTTAGCGGAATGACATGCCGTGCATTGCCCTTTAACAAGCATCATGTTCTTATCTAAATGCAAACCGCTTTCTGCATCTATTCCCTCATATGAAACCTCGACAGGTTCGTTATTTACATTAAGCTGACTGTTCCTGCATTTTATGAAAACAAGTGAAAAACCAAACAATAGAAATAATAATAACTTCTTCATAAAATCAACTTTCTATTTTTACCGCAATTCTATGACAAGCGTTGTTCAAATAACCCTTAGGGTTCCATCCAGGAATAACCATTGGCTGAGAGATACCATCCGAATCTGTAGCTTTAGCCCAGATTTCATAATATCCAACTTGTGGAAATTCGACGACCGAAGACCAATGTTGCCATGCCAATCGGTTCACGGGAGACGTTAGCGTAGCTGCATGCCAAGTAGCACCAAAGTCAATGGAGACCTCCATTTTATCCACCTTCAAGTCACCTGCCCAAGCATGTCCTCTCAACTTCAACTTACTTCCCATTTTTATGATAGCTCCAGTTTTGGGATAAGTCACCAGAGATTTTACGGGCATACTTTCAATAATCTTATAGTCTTCTTCTGGCACTTCTTGCCCCGGAGCAACAGGGTATTTTGGAACCTTATAACTTGTGCCAGTCATTTTAGGACCATCATGAACTATATTTCTAATACTTATTCTCTCCAACCACTTCCCTGAAGTGGAAGCAGGCCAACCACCAATAACCAACCTTAAAGGAAAACCATTCATAAAAGGAATTTCTTCGTCGTTAAAAGCCCATGCCACTAAAGCCTCGTCTTCCATCGCCTTGGCTATAGGTACCCCTCTAGAAATCGGCTTCTCATCAAGACTTCCACTTAAGTGGGTATCCTTTCCATAATAACCGATGTATACCGCATCATTTTTTACACCAACATCATTTAAGATATCTTTCAATCTCACACCCGTCCATTTGGAACAATATACCGCTCCTTCTGCCCATTGATTTCCCGAAGCTGGAGGATTAAAACCTACTCTTCCATTTCCGCCACATTCCAATGTGAGTTGATAAGAGTAATGCTTAAATTTCTCTTTTAGATCCTTAATGCTATACGTTTTCGAAGTAGCTGCAGATTCACCGTCAATTGTTAAAGTCCAATTTTCTATATCAACATCCTCTGGTGGTAAGCCATTATTTCTCACAAAAGCTTTATCCGCAGGAGTTACCTTATCATCCAGAAGATGCGGAGGCGTTTCCAAATTCCAAGGTTTATCATTAAGAACAACCAAATCAGGATGTTTTCCTGGCAGTATTTCCTCGGCCCCCTTAGCCCTAGATGTCAACTGAAAATTTTCTCTTTTAAGATTCTTTCCAAAAACTATTTCTGTACCCACCATGGTGGTTAAAGCGGTAAGAGCAGACTTTTTAAGAAAACCTCTCCTATTCCAAAACACTACCGACATATTCTATTTCTTTTTTCTTATTTCCCCAATAATAACATAAATCAACCATATCCAAGGGAAGCCGTGTAATACCAAATCAAAAAAATCTTTGGCTAGCATTCCTTCTCCTCCTCCAAAAAGCCATTTAAGTTTACCAAAAATGTGAGGTTCAGGAAAAAACGGAGCTAAACCCAGACTCAAAGAAACAATCAATGGAAAAACCCATTTAGGTAATTTCATAATTACAAACCACTTTTCTTCAAGTCCCCATAACCCGCCTGTGACAAATTAAAAACTTTATACCCTTTTTTAGACAAAACCTCGGAAGCCTTAGCACTCCTACCGCCAGCTGCACAGAAAACATAAACTGGTTTATCCTTATCTAATTTAACTAAGTTTTTTTCAAACTCCGAGTCATTATAATTGATCAGTATAGATGAGCCCAGTTGACCATCCGCCCATTCTTGAGGGGTTCTGACATCTAATAATTGTGCTTCTGAATTGCTCTTATAAGATGCCACAAATTCTTTTAAGGGTAAACTCTTAACTTGTGCCGACATATCTGTGCACGACATAAAAGCTACCAACACCAACAGGTAAAAAAAACGACTATAATTCTTCATATTCAACCTTTATTTTATTGTTCTTTTCCAACTTTTTACTTTCTATATCCTTTGTCTGACAAGCTCCGCAACCCACATTAAAAATGGATTGGTAAATAAAGAAAATTCCTACCACTGAAAAAATGTAATTACCATCAACTAGACTAACTCCAAATATATAACTTCCAAAAAGAAGCCTCAATATTCGGAACAAACTCCAAGGCATTTTTAACATCTCTAATAATACCATTTATTTAATTTTTTAATGTTACAATGCTATGAAGTTTTAAGCACTTTCTATTGAACATTTGTCACATGAAAATCAATGAGGTTCTCAATGGGATCTTTTAAAAACACTAATTCGTTGTCAAAATATTGACAAATCACCTCCCTAATTTGCTCTTGAAAATAATAACCCACCGAACCTACAAAACCAATTTTACGACCATCAACAATATCATAGGGTAAAAGATGATGTATCAAAAAATCCTCGAAAGCGTCTTTTAATAACGTTGAAACCCAAGCATGTTTTACATTACTACTTAAAAAAGGAGTAAAAGATGCAAAAAAAGCATTTGGTCTTTCTTCCCCGATACGTTTAAAAATCACTTCTCTTTCAAAAGAACCGAATTCATTTTCAAATAAGACAATGAGGTCCTGAGGCATTTCTTTTCTTAAATACGCCTTAACCACTCTTTTTCCCAAATCTGCACCACTGCCTTCATCACCCAACCAAAAACCCATTGAAGGCACTCCATTTATGATGCGTGCCCCATCATAAATTCCTGTGCAAGCACCTGTACCAAGTATGCACCCATATCCTTCATTATTCCCAAAAAGAGCCCTACAAGCCCCTAAAAAATCGGAATAAATATTAATCTCCACATCTCCTCCGAAACTTTTCCTTAAGGCATCCTCAATCATCTTTGATTTTTTTTCAGACGATACCCCAGAGCCATAGAAATGTATTTCCGTTATTTCCGCCTTGAATTCATCCTTTACCTTCTGATGAACACCTGCTAATCCCATCTCATTCATAAAATGAGGATTTATCCCTTCCGTTTTTAAAAAACTTCTTGAAATTTCGTTACACAAAACCCAATTAGTTTTGCTAGACCCACTATCTGCTATAAGCTTCATTTTCTACAACCTGATTCCAGTACAATTATCCGTATTTTTGTCGATTATATTTGGATCAAGTATTATAAATGAACGAATACAACGAACATAGGCTTTCAAACGGGATAAGATTAGCCCATAGACAGGTTTCTCATACCAAAATAGTCCATTGTGGAATCATGCTAGACATTGGAAGCAGAGATGAAAAACCACATCAAACTGGTTTAGCTCATTTTTGGGAACACATGGCTTTTAAGGGTACGAAAAAAAGAAACTCCTACCACATCATTAATCGATTGGAATCTGTAGGCGGCGAGTTAAACGCTTATACTACGAAAGAAAAAATCTGTTTTTATGCTTCAGTGCTAGACCTACACTTTGATAAGGCGATGGATATATTAAGCGACATTACGTTTCATTCTGTTTTCCCTGACAAACAGGTTGAAAAAGAACGTGGTGTTATATTGGAAGAAATGTCCATGTATCAAGATTCTCCCGAAGACGCTCTTCAAGATGATTTTGATAACATCATATTCTCAGATCATCCCTTAGGAGACAATATTTTAGGTACAAAAGAAACCGTACAAAGATTTAAACGAGAGGACCTTACAGCGTTTATCTCTGAAAATTTAAATACGGAAAGAATCGTCGTATCTATTGTAGGAAATATATCCCTTAAAAAAGCTATAAATCTCACGGAGAAATATCTTTCAGACATTCCTGCCTTTTTACCCAAGTTGGATAGGGCCCAACCAAAAGGATATATACCTCAAATAGTGACCACAGACAAAGCCATAAGTCAAGCCCATGTAGCTATAGGCTTACCCTCCTTTTCATTACATGACAAAAACAGGTTTTCTTATTTTACTTTAATTAACCTTCTTGGAGGACCCGGAATGAATTCTAGGTTAAATAATAGCTTAAGAGAGAAAAATGGCTTGGTTTATGGAATTGACGCCAGCTACACAGCATTTACAGATAGTGGATACACTGCCATTTACTATGCCACAGATTATAAAAATCTAAAAAGAGCAAACGCTCTTATTCTAAAAGAAATAGCCGCCCTAAAGAAAAAACCTTTAGGAGGCATTCAACTTAAGAGTTTAAAAGAACAACTCATGGGTCAATTGGCTATGGCAGATGAAAGTAACCAAAGTTTCATGTTAATGATGGCCAAAAGTATTTTGGATTTGGACAGAGTAAATACCCTAGAAGAGATATTCTCAACCATAAATGCCATTTCTTCTACAGACTTACAACAGCTGTCTGAAGAAACGCTTAATACGGATCAATTTAGCTATCTCACTTTTAAACCAATAGAATGATAAATATTAACCGACTATACTAAATTCTAAATCTACGATTAATCAAAAATATTTTATTCTGATCAAGGCTCTATTCTTAATGGTTTTTTTACTTGTAGCTTTAAGCCGCTTTATTCATTAAAAAATCTCCCGATAGCTATCGGGAACGTAGCTAAATTACTTCAATTAGTTCGTAAACACATTTAACTTAATCACCAGAACCCTTCGACAAAAAGCTCAGGGTAAACCGCTATGCTAATCTCGTTTAAATGTCTGTTTTATTCCACTTTAAAACTCATTACGATTCTCCAATGCATAAACGGGTTCAACTAATCAAACACTTCTCACACTTGATTCTAATTGGATAAGAAGCGTTTTTTCAGTCCATTAGAAAAACTTTTAAGCATTCCGTTAATGACTTCAAAAGAAATACATGATTCCATGTTTTCATTAATAATCGTTACAGCATTTATTCCCCATTTCTATAAGATAAATGCCTGAGCAGAATGCTTCAAGCAAGTTGTCAAACCCTGCCGAAATCAAATTTTTTAGAAATAGATTCAGGGGTCAAGAGCAAAATCTGGGGGATGAGTTCTTTAAGCATAAATTTGACATAGTCTAAAAAGGAAGAATTCAATACTCCTGACACCTCTAAACCTAGATCTAAAAGCTTTGATTTTCGCATTGAAAGATTCTGCTGAAGCATTGGTACTTCTGTTATCAAAATAATTAAGAATAGTTCTGTAATGATGCTCAAATGTTCGGGCAATTGAATTAAAGGATTTAAAGCCTGCTTGTCTTACTTCTTCATGCCATTTGGCTAGTCGAGCTAAACCATAAGTTTGGTCAGTGGTTTTGTCATAAATCTCGGCTAGTTTAATACCCAGTCCGAAGGCTTTTTCAATATCTGGATAGCGTTCAAATAATAGAGCAGCTCTTTCGGCTTGCGACTTAGACCAGTTTGCTGGTCGTTTATAAAGTACATATCTACCTCTAGCTAAAAGCTGCTTGAGTGTATCGCCATTATTTAGTATCTCAGGTTTATAAGGAGTTCCCTTTACTTTTGCAAGTTCGATGGCATCACTTTCTTGGTCTATAGCCTCCCAACGATGCTTGATTCGCATTTCTTGCACCGCATCCCAGGCTAATTTTTGTACGTGAAACCTATCGGTAACTCGTTTTGCACAAGGAAATGATTTCTTGATTGCCAACTCCATATTAGGAGCCATGTCAAGGGTTACTTCTTTGACTTTCTTACGTTTAGGCTCTGGTATTTTACGTAGGGCTTTTATAATATCAGCCGCCTTAGTGCCTGCTATGATGGCAACAATGCTCCCTTTTTTTCCTTTCGCTTCTTTATTGGTCAGAATAGTATAGAGTTCTCCATCCGAAAGGCTAGTTTCATCTATTGACAGATATTCTCCCATATTTTGCGGATAAACTAGCCATTCTTTGGCTCTTGGCTTCTGCTTCCAGTTCTTGAAGTCGCTTAAATGATTCTTATACTGCCGCTGTAGTTTCTTCCCATTCAATCCGAAGAACTTGCCAACCGTTTCGACATCAATGGCCTGTGTATCTATTGAATTCTTTTAAAAAAGCAGCAAACTCTGTTGTCATTCGAGTTCCCTGAGCTACTATTTCCCAATTCCTTGTTACGTTCTTTCCTGTTTCCAAATCCTTCCATTTACGACGTTTGACATGAAGGAACACTTTGTAATTACGAATCGGAAAGTCTTGGATGGTTATTTCATCATAGAAGCCTTTTGAATGAAGTTTTAGTTCTGATAATTCCTGTGGAATATCCAACTTCTCTTCTAAGTAAATTCGCAGAATTTCAGTCTTTTTATCCTTATCGACCTTTATCAGATTGAAATTATCGACTAACAATTCGGGCAACAATAGCTTTACTAGTTCTTCCAATTTTATAGATGTTAAATTTCTCCAAAATTCAGAATTTAACAGCTATCCCCCAACTTTTGTTCTTGGTCCAGATTCAGGCCTATGAGAAGTATTGAGGATTAAAATAATGTGCATTACCCCATAGTTCCCCTATCTATTCGAGCATTCCTTAAACGCAAAAAAGTCGCTAGATTGCTCTAACGACTTTTTAATAAAAATGCGGCGTCTACCTACTCTCCCAGGTTTGATCCAAGTACCATCGGCGGTTCGGGGCTTAACTTCTCTGTTCGAAATGGGAAGAGGTGGACACCCGTCCTATAAACACCATCAAATCTTCAAAGACTAGCCTTCAGCAATCTGCTTTGGGCAATTAGCCTTAATTTCTTTTGATGAATTTAGTTTATATCTAAATCAACAATTTGACATTAATGAATTTCATCTTTGATACCTTAAGCCTCAAAAACTAAATTCCATTGTGATGATGAAAGACTGAGTAGAATAAATTATTATAAAAAAGAGAGCTTATCGGTTCATTAGTACTACTCGGCTACATACATTGCTGCACTTACACCTATAGCCTATCTACGTCGTAATCTCCAACGTTCCTCTATGGAAGTCTCATCTTGAGGTGGGTTTCACACTTAGATGCTTTCAGTGTTTATCCCGTCCATACGTAGCTACTCTGCCGTGCCCTTGGCAAGACAACAGATACACCAGCGGTATGTCCAATTCGGTCCTCTCGTACTAAAATCAGAGCCTCTCAAACTTCCTACGCCCACCACAGATAGGGACCGAACTGTCTCACGACGTTCTGAACCCAGCTCGCGTGCCACTTTAATGGGCGAACAGCCCAACCCTTGGGACCTTCTCCAGCCCCAGGATGTGACGAGCCGACATCGAGGTGCCAAACCTCCCCGTCGATATGAGCTCTTGGGGGAGATCAGCCTGTTATCCCCGGAGTACCTTTTATCCTTTGAGCGATGGCCCTTCCATACAGAACCACCGGATCACTATATCCGTCTTTCGACCCAGATCGACTTGTTGGTCTCTCTGTCAAGCTCCCTTTTGCTATTGCACTCAACGCACGGTTACCAACCGTACTGAGGGAACCTTTGAAAGCCTCCGTTACTCTTTTGGAGGCGACCACCCCAGTCAAACTACCCACCAAGCAATGTCCTCCCGCTGGGAGTTAGGAAACAGATAAATAAAGGGTGGTATTTCAACAACGGCTAACCGACGCCTAGCGACGCCGGATCACAGCCTCCCACCTATCCTACACATTATTTACCCAGTCCCAATGCTAAGCTATAGTAAAGGTTCACGGGGTCTTTCCGTCCCGTGGCGGGTAGACGGCATCTTCACCGTCACTACAATTTCGCCGAGCTCACGGCTGAGACAGTGCCCAGATCGTTACACCATTCGTGCAGGTCGGAACTTACCCGACAAGGAATTTCGCTACCTTAGGACCGTTATAGTTACGGCCGCCGTTTACTGGGGCTTCAATTCAGACCTTCGCATTGCTGCTAAGCCCCCCTTTTAACCTTCCAGCACCGGGCAGGTGTCAGGCCATATACGTCGACATTAATCTTCGCATAGCCATGTGTTTTTGCTAAACAGTCGCCTGGGCCATTTCTCTGCGGCCTCCATTTTATTATGGAGGCTCCCCTTATCCCGAAGTTACAGGGTTAATTTGCCTAATTCCTTAGCCGTGAATCACTCGAGCACCTTAGGCTTCTCGCCTCGACTACCTGTGTCGGTTTGCGGTACGGTCTGTTATAAACTAGAGCTTAACGGCTTTTCTTGGAACCTTGTCCCCCTGTTCGGTTTGGCCTAAACCTCCCCTCAACGCACTATTCCGTCAGTACGTACAAAGCTTCAAAATCCGTCCCCGTGTCGCATTTATAACAGGTTCAGTAATATTAAACTGATTCCCATCGGCTTCTGCTCTCGCATTATCCTTAGGATCCGACTAACCCTCCGTTGATTAGCATAGCGGAGGAAACCTTAGTCTTTCGGTGTGCATGTTTCTCACATGCATTATCGCTACTTATTCCTACATTTGCTTTTCTGTACGCTCCAGCATCCATTACCAGACACATTCACTGCATACAGAATGCTCCCCTACCACTTGTAATAAATTACAAATTCTAAGCTTCGGTACTATACTTTATGCCCGTTTATTATCGATGCCCGCCCCGCTCGACCAGTGAGCTGTTACGCACTCTTTAAATGATTGCTGCTTCCAAGCAAACATCCTGGCTGTCTCTGCAGTCAGACTTCCTTAGTTCAACTTAGTATAGATTTAGAGACCTTAGCTGTAGATCTGGGTTCTTTCCCTCTTGGACTTGGACCTTAGCACCCAAGCCCTCACTGCCGGTTATATCTTGTCGCATTCGGAGTTCATCTGAATTTGGTAGGATGTGACTCCCCCGCATCCAATTGGTAGCTCTACCTCGACAAGACTCAACACCGACGCTGTTCCTAAAAACATTTCGGGGAGTACGAGCTATTTCCTAGTTTGATTAGCCTTTCACCCCTACCCACAGTTCATCCAAACACTTTTCAACGTATACTGGTTCGGTCCTCCATTCCGTGTTACCGGAACTTCAACCTGACCATGGGTAGATCACTAGGTTTCGCGTCTACAGCATGCGACTAAACGCACTGTTAATACTCGCTTTCGCTTCGGCTTCGGTACTTCATACCTTAACCTTGCCACATACCGTAACTCGTAGGATCATTATGCAAAAGGCACGCCGTCACTCTATAAAAGAGCTCCGACCGCTTGTAAGCGTACGGTTTCAGGTTCTATTTCACCCGGGTATTCCCCGTGCTTTTCATCTTTCCTTCACAGTACTAGTTCACTATCGGTGTCTCAGGAGTATTTAGCCTTAGCTGATGGTGCAGCTGAATTCAGAGGGGGTTTCACCGGCCCCCACCTACTCAGGATACTGCTCGTCCGATTTCATTTACTTTTACGCGGCTCTCACGCTCTACGGCTCACTTTCCCAAGTGATTCAAATTGAAAAATCTTCCTAAATGCAGTCCTATAACCCCGACATTGCCGTAACAATCTCGGTTTGGGCTTCTCCGCGTTCGCTCGCCACTACTTGCGGAATCACTCTTGTTTTCTTCTCCTATGGGTACTTAGATGTTTCAGTTCCCCACGTTCGCTTTCTATTAGATAGAATTCTCTAACTTCATTAGAGAGGGTTGCCCCATTCGGAAATCTACGGATCAATACAAATGTGCTGTTCCCCGTAGCTTATCGCAGCTTATCACGTCCTTCTTCGCCTCTGAGACCCTAGACATCCTCCATACGCTCTTACATAGTTCTCTTAAATAATTCTTTCTTCTCAGTCTTTCTCATCATGTCAATGAACTCTTATCTAACTACTTATCGATTACAACCCTTATTGGAAGTGATTGTAATACTTCGTTAAATCTGAAGTATAGCTACTTAACGCTATACCTTAATTTTTTATAGGCAATTATGCCTCGTGGAGAATATCGGAGTCGAACCGATGACCCCCTGCTTGCAAAGCAGGTGCTCTAGCCAGCTGAGCTAATCCCCCTCTTTTCGCTTAGATAATCATATCCTCGCTTACTAAAGTGGGCCTGCGTGGACTCGAACCACGGACCTTTACATTATCAGTGTAACGCTCTAACCACCTGAGCTACAGGCCCGTTGCTTTGAGTCGCTACCTAAAGGTCGCTCACTCAATTCTCTCTTTAATGTCAACCTATTGAATATATATATAGACGAAACCTCTTTCTATCTCGCGATAGTTACTCGTATTTCTACAAGTAGTCGCATTGTTATTGCTAACAATACTTTGTCGTTGAACTTTCTCTTGTTTATTTCTTCCGTTCTAATAAATTAAAACAGAATATCTCTAAAAAGGAGGTGTTCCAGCCACACCTTCCGGTACGGCTACCTTGTTACGACTTAGCCCTAGTTACTGATTCTACCCTAACGAAGTCTTTAACCTTCCGCTTCAGGTATACCCAACTTCCATGGCTTGACGGGCGGTGTGTACAAGGTCCGGGAACGTATTCACCGCATCATGGCTGATATGCGATTACTAGCGATTCCAGCTTCATAGGGTCGAGTTGCAGACCCCAATCCGAACTGTGATTGGCTTTTTGTGATTGGCTGACTATTGCTAGCTCGCTGCACTCTGTACCAACCATTGTAGCACGTGTGTCGCCCTAGGCGTAAGGGCCATGATGACCTGACGTCGTCCCCTCCTTCCTCTCTACTTGCGTAGGCAGTCTTAACTGAGTCCCCATCCGAAATGCTGGCAACAGTTAATAGGGGTTGCGTTCGTTGCGGGACTTAACCCAACACCTCACGGCACGAACTGACGACGGCCATGCAGCACCTTGTTTCGCGTCATTGCTGACTGATCTATCTCTAGAACATTCGCTCACATTCTAGCCTAGGTAAGGTTCCTCGCGTATCATCGAATTAAACCACATGCTCCACCGCTTGTGCGGACCCCCGTCAATTCCTTTGAGTTTCACCGTTGCCGGCGTACTCCCCAGGTGGATTACTTATCGGTTTCCCTTGGTCACTGAATGTATATCTCCAACAACTAGTAATCATCGTTTACGGCGTGGACTACCAGGGTATCTAATCCTGTTCGCTCCCCACGCTTTCGTGCATCAGCGTCAGTGTATCTACAGCAAGCTGCCTTCGCAATAGGTGTTCCTTCTGGTATCTATGCATTTCACCGCTACACCAGAAATTCCGCCTGCCTCCTGATAACTCAAGCTCTTCAGTTTTGATGGCATGTAAAACAGTTGAGCTGCTACCTTTAACCACCAACTTAAAAAGCCGCCTACGCACCCTTTAAACCCAATAAATCCGGATAACGCTCGCCACCTACGTATTACCGCGGCTGCTGGCACGTAGTTAGCCGTGGCTTATTCCTATGGTACCGTCAATGTGCCTCGCAAGGCCCTTTTCTTCCCATATAAAAGCAGTTTACAACCCAGAGGGCAGTCTTCCTGCACGCGGCATGGCTGGTTCAGACTCTCGTCCATTGACCAATATTCCCTACTGCTGCCTCCCGTAGGAGTCTGGTCCGTATCTCAGTACCAGTGTGGGGGTTACTCCTCTCAGAGCCCCTAAAGATCGTAGCCTAGGTGAGCCGTTACCTCGCCTACTAGCTAATCTTACGCATGCCCATCTCTATCCAATAAATCTTTCAAATTAAAATGATGCCATCTCAATTATTATGCGGTATTAATCCAAATTTCTCTGGGCTATTCCCCTGATAAAGGTAGGTTGCATACGCGTTACGCACCCGTTCGCCGGTCTCAGGAAATACAAGTACTTCCCTACCCCTCGACTTGCATGTATTAAGCCTGCCGCTAGCGTTCATCCTGAGCCAGGATCAAACTCTCCATAGTAAATTACTATTTTAAAAAGTTCCTTGACTCAAGGTCCGTCTATATATATATCAATAAGTTAATGAACTTTATCCTACTTAACGTCTCCGTTTTTGTAAGCTAGATGAGCTTCTTAACGCCCTTCCTTTTCTTTATTTTTTTCCGTTCCTTTCGTAACGGGGTGCAAAGATGAAGGATTAAATTTTAAACACCAAAATAAATTTGATATTTTTTTTACTTTTCTTTTTCCCTCCCTCAATCACCATCTTCGCTTAGAACTAAACCCGTAACGATTCTCCGTTTTGGGATTGCAAAGATACAACTATATTTTCCGGACTCGCAAGAAAAACTTTCAACTAAATATAAGCCTAAAAAAGAAAAACCTCTTTATCAACCTATTACAAAACAGGCCAATAAAATAGGTATAATTGTTCTTTATATAGTCATACCAGCATATCCTTTAACTACTACCAAATTACATACATATCAAATTTGGTAGTAGTTTTGTTACCATAAACATGCTCGCTATATATAATAAGTATAATGAATATTTTAATAACAGGTGGAACAGGATTGTTAGGTAAAGAGATTTGCAGACAGCTTTCTTTTCAAAAGGAATATACCATAAGATGTCTCGTTAGAAAAATAAGCAGTGAACTCCCAGATCGTATAGAACAAATAGAAGGGGACATACTAGATGTACCCTCCATTAATAGGGCTCTTGCAAATATTGACATTGTCATTCATTCAGCCGCCTTGGTGTCCTTTCATAAAAAAGACAAGGGGAAACTATTTCAAACCAATATTGAAGGAACTGCTAACATTGTTAATAGTTGTCTTGATTCTTCCGTAAGCAAATTAATACATGTCAGCTCAGTGGCCTCCTTAGGAAAACCAGAGAAAGTCATTGATGCTATTGAAGAGGTAAGTATTGATGAATCTCATAAATGGCAAGACTCCCCTCTCAACTCTATATATGCACAAAGTAAATACCTAGGAGAACTCGAGGTTTGGCGTGCTCAAGCAGAAGGCCTACATACCGTCATTATTAATCCCTCTGTTATACTTGGTGAAGGCGAATGGTCACAGAGTAGCACGCAACTTTTCAACTATGTGCGTAAGAAAAACAAATTCTATTCTAATGGCTTTATTAATTATGTAGATGTACAAGATGTCGCGTACGCCTTAATTGCATTAATGAAGAGCGAACTGTCTGGGCAACGATACATACTTAATGGAGGTAAGGTAAGCTACAAGACCTTTTTTGAAAAAATAGCTATTCAAATGAAAAAACCCGTCCCAAATATCAAATTAGAGAAAGGCATGATCGCTGTACTATGGAGAGCAGAGCGAATACGATCTTTTCTATTCGGTTCAAAACCACTTATCACTCAAGAAACCGCCCTTTCAGCAAGAAGCAATCTATATTATAGCAATTTAAAGATCAAGAAAGCACTAAATATGGAATTTCAACCCTTGGATGACTCCATAAGGCGTGTGACCGATTATTTATCTCAAAAGGAATAATACCTCCTATATATGAAGCTAAAACTATTATTGAAAATGAAAGATATTCCTTGGCAATTTCAGCCCATTTTCTCCGAATAATGCAAGAAATGGTATCCTTTTTTTGCATTTATATGGGAATTATGAAATTTTCTTAGTTATTTCGCAGCCTGAAAAACGCCGATAATCTATCAATATACGGAGTCCTCAGCGTACTTTTCAGGTTTTATCAAAGGCAAAAAACATATTTTAAATAAACATGGCATCAGTTAGACCAGACGAAGTTTCGGCCATTTTGCGTGAGCAACTTGCAGGGGCAAAAACCGAAGCAGAATTGGAAGAAGTAGGTACGGTATTACAAATCGGTGACGGTGTAGCTCGTATTTACGGTTTATCAAACGTTCAAGCAGGTGAATTACTTGCATTTGAAAACGGCTTAAAAGCTTTAGCTCTTAACCTAGAGGAAGACAATGTAGGAACAGTACTACTTGGTGATGCCGCTGGTATTAAAGAAGGTGCTACTGTTAAACGTACTGGTGAAATTGCCTCTATTAAAGTAGGAGAAGGCATCATTGGTCGTGTAGTTAATACACTAGCCGAGCCTATAGACGGCAATGGCCCTATTCAAGGCGAAACTTTTGAGATGCCATTAGAGCGTAAAGCTCCTGGTGTTATTTATAGAGAGCCTGTAACTGAGCCTCTTCAAACTGGCATTAAAGCTATTGACGCAATGATTCCGATTGGTCGTGGTCAAAGAGAGCTTGTTATTGGTGATAGACAAACGGGTAAAACTGCCGTTTGTATTGATACAATTATCAATCAAAAAGAATTTTACGATAAGGGTGAGCCTGTATTCTGTATATATGTAGCCTGTGGTCAAAAAGCATCTACTGTTAAAGCTGTAGAGCAAACTTTGAGAAGATACGGTGCTATGGATTACACTGTAATTGTAGCAGCAAGTGCTTCTGACCCTTCTGCAATGCAATATTTTGCTCCATTTACAGGTGCAGCCATAGGAGAATATTTTAGAGATACAGGAAGACCTGCATTGGTAGTATATGATGACCTTTCTAAGCAAGCAGTTGCTTATCGTGAGGTTTCTCTTTTACTTCGTCGTCCTCCAGGACGTGAAGCATATCCTGGTGATGTATTCTATCTTCACTCAAGATTATTGGAAAGAGCTGCAAAAATCAACTCTTCGGATGAGATAGCTCAACAAATGAATGACCTTCCTCCTTCATTGCAAGGAAAAGTAAAAGGCGGTGGTTCATTAACTGCTCTTCCTATTATTGAAACTCAAGCTGGTGACGTTTCTGCGTATATCCCAACCAACGTAATTTCTATTACCGATGGTCAGATATTCTTGGAGTCTAACTTATTTAACGCGGGAATTAGACCAGCCATTAACGTAGGTATCTCAGTATCTCGTGTAGGTGGTAATGCTCAGGTTAAATCAATGAAGAAAGTTTCTGGTACACTTAAGCTCGACCAAGCTCAGTTCCGTGAACTTGAAGCATTTGCTAAATTTGGATCTGACTTAGATGCTGCAACCAAATTGGTTATTGACAGAGGTAGAAGAAACCAAGAAATCCTTAAGCAAGGACAGTTTCAACCATCTCCAGTAGGTGAGCAGATTGCGATGATCTATGGTTCCATTAATGGAATGATGGATAAAGTTCCTGTAGAAAGAGTTAAGGAATTTGAAGGACAATTTCTTTCCTTAATGAGAGCTAGCAAGCCGGAGTATTTAGCAACACTTGCTGCCGGTAAATTAGAAAATGAAATTGCAGAGTGGATTATTACTGAGGGGAAAGGCTTAGCTCAGAAATTTGCTTAATTTAGTTTATCCCTCCTTTTGCTAAGGAGGGAACAATTTTGAATTATTAAAAAATGGCTTCATTAAAAGAAGTAAGAAATAGGATTACGTCGGTAAACTCTACTATGCAGATCACCAAAGCCATGAAAATGGTGGCGGCAGCAAAGCTTCGTAGAGCTCAGGATGCTATTATACAAATGCGTCCTTATGCTAATAAGCTTAATCAGCTCATAGCAACGGTATCTTCCAATACTGAAGCAGGTAACCAGAGCCCATATACCAAAGTAAGACAGGTAGAAAAGGTTTTGCTAATTCCTGTAACTTCAGACAGAGGACTTTGTGGTGCTTTTAATACCAATATTATCAAAGCCACAAATGCTCTGATAAAGGATAAGTATTCTGCTCAACATGCTGCAGGAAACGTTACCATTAAGGCTCTGGGAAAGAAAGCTCTAGATTCTTTTAAAAGGCTAGGTTTTAATGTAAACTCAAATCACTCCGATATCTTTACTAAACTTAGCTTTACAGAAGCAAGGGCAGCGGCAGAAGAGGCGATGGAAGGTTTTGAAGCTGGTGTTTATGATGAAGTTATATTGATCTTTAACGAATTTAAGAACGTAGCCACTCAGATTATCAGAACAGAACAAATGCTACCGTTGGTAAACGAAGTAGAACAAAGTGCTGCAAGTAATGTTGATTACATTTTTGAGCCTTCTGAAGAAGAAATCATTCTGGAGTTAATGCCAAAAGCCATCAAGATGCAACTTTATAAGGCTGTATTAGATTCAAATGCTTCTGAGCATGGTGCTAGAATGTCTTCTATGGATAAGGCCACTGAAAATGGTGGTGACCTTCTAAAAGACTTGAAAGTAGTTTATAACAGAACGAGACAAGCTGCCATTACGAAAGAAATTTTAGAGATCGTAGGTGGAGCAGAAGCTCTAAAGGATAGTTAAGCAAACTACTATATTAATATTTAAACTAAAACCGTGGCTTAGCCATGGTTTTTAGTTTTTAGACAAGGGTCACTAGAAGTACCTTTGTAAACTTTAAATTATTTATTAACCAAAAGGAAATCATGACAACAGACGCGTTGAAAGGTTTGAGAGCCAGGGTGACGGCTTTGAGGGGGTATCTTTGACTACGATAATAGGGTAGTTAAACTAGGAGATTTAGAAAATCAGCAAGCACAACCAGAATTCTGGAATGATTCTGAGCATGCTCAAGCTGTTATGAAAGAAATTCAAACGTTAAAGAACTGGACGGAATCCTACGAAAAAATGGAGACCAGCATCAGCGATTTAGAGACACTTTATGAATTTCATGAAATGGGCGAAATTGAAGAAGACGAGATTGATTCGGAAGCCCTAAAAACGGCAGACATCATTGAGGAATTAGAACTCAAGAAAATGCTTTCCAGTGAAGAAGATCAGTTTTCTGCCATTATAGAGATAAACTCTGGTGCTGGTGGAACCGAAAGCCAAGATTGGGCCAGTATGCTATACAGAATGTATCTCATGTGGGCTCAAAAGAACGGCTACAAGGTAACACAGATAGACTGGACTGATGGAGACGGGGCTGGTATTAAATCTGCTTCTATGCAGATTGATGGTCCACAGGCATATGGATATCTTAAATCTGAAAATGGCGTTCACCGATTAGTAAGGATTTCCCCTTTTGATAGTAACGCCAGAAGACATACTTCTTTTGCTTCTGTATACGCCTATCCATTGGTGGATGATACCATACAAGTGGAAATAAAACCTGCCGATATAGAAATTCAAACTTCCAGATCTGGCGGAGCAGGTGGACAAAATGTAAATAAGGTAGAAACCAAAGTGCAACTGACGCATAAACCTTCTGGTATTGTTATAGTTTGCCAAATTGAGCGAAGTCAATTGGCCAATAAAGAACATGCCATGAATATGCTTAGGTCAAGATTGTATCAGCTTGAATTGGAAAAGCGAAATGCCGCCCGAGCCGATATTGAAGCTTCTAAGAAAAACATAGAATGGGGTTCTCAAATCAGGAATTATGTATTTCACCCCTATAAGCTAGTTAAAGACGCTAGAACTGGTCACGAAACATCAGATATACAGAGTGTAATGGATGGTGGATTAGACGGCTTTATAAAGTCCTACTTAATGATGGACTAAAAGAAAACTCCCTTTAGCAAAACATTTCACTAAAGGGAGTTTAATGAATATTTACGCGACTACTTCCTTAAAGAATTTATTTAAAAAAGGATATTTAATAGCCTCAATTTTCCAATTGGATTTTAATTCCTGAAGGCTAAGAATACTATTATTAAAGACGATAGTATCTGAAGATATTACCCCGGCTTCTATGGTAGACTTCGCTTTAAAGACAGGGAAGGCTTTTATTTCCTTTCCATCTTCAAAAGCAATAGACCTATCGAAAAAATCTATACTTAGTTCTTCTCCCAATTGTTTTAGCCATCTGGTTGTTGTGTCTATAGAACAACCACTCGCCGCATTTTGCGTTTCGTCCAAAGCTATTACAACAAATCTTGCATGTAAAACCGCGACAGAAGCTAGCAAAGATGCACCGTGTGCTGCCCACTCCTCAATCGCATTTTTCACAAAATAGGCTGAAATATTTTCCTCTTTCGCACTTAATTTCCTGTCTGCCTGATAAATCCATATTCTGGATTGTGCAGGCATCTTATCAAAATCTTGATACATAAATTCTACAGTTTAGCTTAGTGACAGATAAACGCAACAATTTGCATTTTCATTCTTTAAGGAAGCTATATTTTAGTAATTAGTTGGAGTATGTGGATAAGATCAAGTTTATCCATCCCAATCTCAAATTAATTATATGGGAAACCACCGATTTCACATCACCATTACGACATCTGCGTCAATAGCAGTTCTGCCAAATCAAAAACTTTAACCTCATGCTCCCTTTCTTTATTCTTTACGCCGTCAGACATCATGGTCATACAAAAAGGACAACCAACCGCAATGGTTTTTGCACCCGTTTCCAGAGCTTCTTCAATTCGCTCTATATTGACATCCTTCTTTCCGGCTTCTGGTTCTTTAAACATTTGACCTCCACCAGCTCCACAGCATAAACCCTTTGAGCGGCAACGTTTCATTTCTACCAACTCAGCATCTAATGCCTTAATCAATTCTCTTGGAGCCACATAAACATCATTTGCTCTACCTAGATAACAACTGTCATGAAAAGTTATTTTTTCCCCTTTAAAGGCTCCCCCCTTCACTACCAATCTACCATCGTCTAATAGTTGCTGCAGAAATTGTGTATGATGAATAACATCATAGTTTCCACCCAACTCTGGGTATTCATTTTTAAGTGTATTAAAACAGTGGGGACAAGCGGTAACAATCTTCTTAATACCATAGCCGTTTAGAACTTCAATATTCTGCATGGCAAGCATCTGAAAACTAAATTCATTCCCTGCCCTTCTAGCCGGATCGCCTGTACAAGCCTCCTCCGTTCCTAAAACGGCAAAATCAACGCCAATCTTATTCAAAATTTTTGCAAAAGCCACGGTCACCTTCTTATATCTATCATCAAAAGAACCAGCACAGCCGACCCAAAACAATATCTCAGGTTCTTTACCAGCCGCTGATAGTTCCGCCATAGTCGGCACATTAAAAGTCAGTTCTTCTGTCATTATTTTAATAGATTAGCTTGTACTCAAAATTAGTATGCTTGCATAACAAATGCAAGTCTTATTTTAGAATCGCACGAAGCACCTCACGTTTTCTTGGTGGCCCTTGGTGCTTTTCTACCATAAAGCCCGCGGCTCGAAGGTTTCGTTGAACATAACTTTTAGAACAATAGGTAACCAAAACACCATCCTTGACCATCATATCTGCTACCCCATGAAATATTTCTTGAGTCCAAAGTTCTGGTTGTGAAGATGGAGCAAAAGCATCATAATAAACTAAATTAAACTTTGAGTTTGTTACAAAATTCTCCAATTCAATCTTATGCTTTATAAAATTAAAAAATACATTGACCTTTGAGGGTATCTCCCAAGCCATCCTATGAAGATTTTGTACGTCAAAATTCAAGTCTTTGAGCAGTTCTTCTTTAACAGGATAAGCCTCCAAGGCCGTATAACTGACAATTCTCTCAAACTCTTCTGCTTTCTCAGCAGTTAATAAAGCATTGAAACCTGTTCCAAATCCCATCTCAAGGATGTTGATCTCCTCGAACTTCTCTAGAGCATACTCTAAACCCAATTCAATAAACACTTTTTCAGACTCTAGCCTCGCCCCAAAAAGCGAATGATAATATTGATTGAAACATTCACTGTATATTGTGGTAGTTCCGTCTGCCGTTAGCTTAATCATTTATTGGTATTTAATGTGCAAAATTACAAACCTTATGCAACAAGCAAGGATTTCTGCGAACCCTTAGCTAAATTGAATCGTTTACAATCCAATCAAAAGCTATTACGTGGAACCAGGCTGTCAAAAATTACCTTTGGAGAAAATAGGAGCATTTTCGCAACTATTTCTAGACTATATCAATAAAAAAGAAGCTTTAAAACCTTTTTACAATCAATATCCCGAGATTGACAATTTCAAGGAATTAATTGCAAACAAAAGTTTTGATAGCCAAAAAAGACAGAATTTAGTTTCTGAGCTCCATAAACAATACACTAATATTCAAAGCAAGCCGAATATTGATGTCCTATTAGAACCAAACACCTATACCGTCACCACAGGCCATCAGCTCAACATATTTACAGGACCATTATACATTATATTTAAGATAGTTACGGTCATTAACTTGGCTAAAAAACTGAAAGAGGCATACCCTGATTGCAATTTTGTTCCCCTTTATTGGATGGCTACAGAAGACCATGATTTAGAAGAAATTCAGGTTTGCAGAGCCTTTGGAGAAAAAAGAAAATGGACAACCTCACAAACGGGTGCGGTGGGTAGAATGACCACCGATGGTCTTCCTGAACTTGCCGGTCAATTAGGAAAAGGTGCAGCATTCTTCAAAGAAGCTTATCAAAACAGTCCAAATTTAGGCGATGCGGTACGTCAATACATGCATCATCTATTCGGGGAATATGATTTAATCACTTTGGACGCAGACTCACGCGTGTTAAAATCTGAGTTTGCTTCTGTCATGAAGGATGACATTCTTTATCACTCTGCCTTTGAACTAGTGAATGAGAGAACTGCTGACATTGAAGCACTTGGTTATAAAACTCAAATAAGCCCAAGAGAAATTAATTTCTTTTATTTAGAAGATGGTTTAAGAGAAAGAATAGTCAAAACAGATGCTGGTTATGAGGTATTGAATACTGAAATCAATTTTACGGAAGAACAGATGCTATTTCTAATAGCGAATGAGCCTGAAAAATTGAGCCCTAATGTAGTGCTCCGCCCGTTATATGAAGAATGGATTCTGCCGAACCTTGCTTATATCGGAGGTCCTTCTGAAGTTCCATATTGGTTACAATTAATGCCTGTCTTTGAATTTTACAAAGAAGCATTCCCTGCTTTAATTCCAAGAAACTTTGGACTACTACTGGATCAAAAAAGTAATGATACCCTAGTAAAACTTAATTTTGCCTTAGAAGATATCTTCAAAGCTACCGATACGCTTAAAGCTCAGTACGTAAAAAGTGTCTCCGAAAAGGAACTAGACCTGAAAAATGAGTTAGAAAGTCTGCAAAACCTATATTCGGAAATACTACAAAAGGCAAACAAAATTGATATTACCCTTGCCAGGACCACTGAAGCTTTTGAGACCAAGAGTGTCGACTTACTAGAAAGACTTGAGAAAAAGTTACTTAGAGCCGAGAAAAGAAATTATAGCGAAGCACTTTCTAAAATTGAGAAATTAAGAGAGCATCTCTGCCCAGCGGGTGGCTTACAGGAAAGGAAGGACAACATGCTGAACTTCTACGAAGAAGGAAACGACCTCATAGGAAAATTAATAGCGAGTTTTGACCCGCTGGATTATCAGTTTAATGTGATTGCTATCTGACCTCACCCCCCACGCCATCTCCGGAAGAGAGGGAGCTATTTTTTAGTTTTTCGTCCCGCCAGTCCCAAATTATTATCTCCCATGGCTCGCCCGCATCCGGTTCGTCGAAGGTTTTGACTATCTCAAAGCCTGTTTTTAAGTGAGCATTTAAAGATCGAGCGTTCCGGCTAGAAACATCTGTCATGGCTAAATCGTAGACACCACGGTAGGCATCTCTATAATAATTATAAAGCCTACGCATTAAACCCTGCCCTGCATAGTCTTTATCAACACAAACTTGACCAACGGAAACGTAATTGGCGTCACCTAATCGATATCCTTTATGCATAATTTCATGAAAAATCGGAAAAATGCCAGCTCCCTCTTTCATTAAATGATTGGTAGACCTATCCATCAATAAAACATAACCGACAACCTTATGTCCATCTTTAGCTATGATGTGATGGTGACCTGCTGGCATGATTTTTAAGAAGTCGAAATCATACTCCAAGGTCACAAAACCCTGTGTTTGCATTTCCTCATGGCTCAGATTTTTACGTAAGTTGGCCGATTGAAGTGCCAGTATTCCATTTAATTCTTCGTCAGATTTAGCTTTTGTTATGATTACCTGATGCATTCTTTTGTTCACCCTGATTTAACTATTAGGTATAAATTCCCTCATTTCTTTTTTGAAAATTGCTCCAAAACAGATTTCAATAACTTTGATTTATCTTCTTCTTTGGTAGATTTTATTTTTTTCAGCGTGCTTACTGCCGAATATAATAAGTTTATATTGGCTTTATCTATTAACCCAAGCAACCCATCCATTGTAGTTTGTGCATCTCTCTCCTTAAAAATTCTGTTGACCAATCCCGTCCTTAGAGCCTCTTGAGCAGAAATCTTTTGCCCAGTCAAAGCCCATTCCAACGCTGTTCTTTCTCCCACAATTTCAGAAAGTCTTTCCATTACTTGAAATGGGAAAAGACCAATTTCTATTTCCGGCAGACGAAACCAAACATTTTCCGCTGCTATAACCATTGTACATTCATTGATGATTAAAAAACCACCCGCAATTACCGGCCCTTCTACCACCCCAAGCAAAGGTTTGTTAAGTTGTCTAAGAGCCATGGCCAAAGTGAGTCCATTGGCTTGAAATTTTTCTGGTATTAATTCTTGGCTATCGCCATGGAAGATTTTCAAATCCATTCCCGCACAGAAAACAGGACCATTTGCTTTAATAATAACCGAATTTATATTTTCATCATGGTTAACTCCTTGCATGACATAAGCCAATTCATTAATCAGCAAGGGCGTAAAAGCATTCCTTTTTTCGGGTCTATTTAGCGTAACAAAGAGCCTTGTACCTTTCTTTTTAACCAGAAGGTGAGTGTAGCCTACAATTTTATAATCATCTGTGTTTTGAAAGTAATCAGGCATGAGCGATCATTTTTTGAAAAGCTGTTTTCAATTTAGCAATCTTATCATACTCTTCCCCCTTCCATAGAAGTAATTCTTCTGTAGGGATATTGCCCACCAATTCGTCTTTGGCCATCGGACAGCCCCCATACCCTAAAAAGGCTCCATCAAAATGCTCGCATCCTGCTTTATGTGCTGCGAAAACCTTCTCTTTCCACTTACCAGGGGCTGCATGAAAATGAGCCGACCATTCCGTTTTAGGGAATTTAGAATTTAGTTGTAGGTATAATTCGCTTATAGACTCTACTTCTGCCACACCTACAGTATCCGATAGTGCCATGGAATCAATGCCCAGCTTTGTCAATTGGTTTGCCCAAAAAACAACCTCTTCCACATTCCAAATTTCTTTATAAGGATTACCAAAAGCCATTGACATATACACTCTTACTTTCTGTCCCCCTTTTTTGGCAATCTCCTGAATGGCAGAGATTCTTTGCACAGCCTCCTCTCTGCTTGCACCTGTGTTGCGAAGCTGAAATTCTTCCGATACCGAAAAAGGAAAACCTAATATATCTATCTTTTCAAATTGAGATGCCTGTTCAGCACCGCGTTCGTTTGCAATAATCGCTAGCAATTGCGTTTTACCATTAGGCTTTTGAAGCCTTTTAAGCACTTCCTCGGTATCTGCCATTTGTGGCACCGCTTTATGCGAAACAAAACTCCCAAAGTCTACCGAATGAAAAAGCCCAGAATCTAGGGCTTCTTGGATATATTCCGCTTTGACTTCGGCGGGAATCATGCGTTTAATACCCTGAATAGCATCTCTCGGACAATCTGTTATTTGTATTTCGCTTTTCATTTTAACCTAACAACTCTTTAGCAATGACTATTTTTTGAATATTAGACGTCCCCTCACCTATGGTACATAGCATGGCATCTCTATAGTACTTTTCGACCGGATATTCTTTGGAATAACCATAACCTCCAAAAAGCTGCAAGGCTTTGGTGCAAACCTTTACCGCAGTTTCTGAGGCATAAAGTTTAGCCATAGCAGATTTTTTTGAAGTGTTTTTCCCCTCCATTTTAAGCTTTGCCGCATTTCTAATCAACAGCTCCGATGCTTCAATTTCAGTAGCCATTTCAGCCAAATCAAACCTTACCGCTTGAAAATCGGAAATGCGTTTATTAAACTGTTTTCGCTCTTGAGTATAAGCCAAAGCACTTTTGAATGCCCCTTTCGCAATGCCTAAAGATAGTGCTCCAATAGATATGCGGCCTCCCTCCAAAAGCTTAAGAGCTTGAATAAAGCCTTCTCCTTCCTCTCCTATCATTTGTGATTTATGTACCTTACAATTTTCCAAAAATAAACCAGCGGTTTCAGAAGCACGCATACCGAGTTTATCCTCTTTTTTGCCAGAAGTAAAACCAGGTGTTCCTTTTTCTATGATAAATGCACTCATGTCATGGCTACTTCCTGCATTACCCGTTTTTAACATTAGCACCGTTACATCGCCAGAAATAGCATGTGTGATAAAGTTTTTCGAACCATTTATGATATAATAATCTCCTTGTTTTACCGCGGTGGTTTCCATCCCGCCAGCATCCGAGCCCGAGCCAGTTTCTGTTAGACCCCAAGCCCCTATCCATTCGCCAGAAGCTAACTTTGGCAGGTAACGTAATTTTTGTTCTTCGTTAGCGAAACTCAAAATATGATTCGTACATAAAGAATTATGAGCTGCCAAAGAAAGACCAATACCTCCACAGACCTGAGATATCTCATCTATGATGGTGATATATTCCTGATAACCTAAACCAGATCCGCCGTAACTTTCAGGTACTAAAATCCCCATAAAGCCCAAAGCACCCATTTTCTTAAAAACTTCTATTGGAAACTCCTGAGCTTCGTCCCATCTCATTTTGTGAGGGTCTATTTCACGTCTTGCAAAATCCACAGCACTTTCCTTTATCATGTTAAAGTCTGACATACTTGTCTCTAAAATATTCATAGCTTAAATTGTAGTGTTTGTTGATGTTTAAAATGTAGACATTTATTCCCTCATTATCAATACCTTCATTTTATTCCAGATGAGGGATCGCCTTCATTCTAATAAACGTAAATACTTACTAAACAGCCTAAATTGAAATAACTATGATAACAATGGCCTCTTTACTGGATGAATTAAAAGAGAAAAATGCGAGTATAAGACTGGGTGGTGGCTTGAAAAAAATTGCGAAGCATAAAGCCAAAGGTAAAATGACCGCTTTTGAAAGAATAGAGCATCTATTAGACAAGGATAAGGACTATATAGAAATCGGAATTTTTGCAGGCGACGGGATGTATCAAGAAGAAGGCGGCTGTCCTAATGGAGGCGTCGTTTGTGTGATGGGCTATGTTTCAGGTAGGCTATGTGTAATTTTAAGTAATGATGCCACCGTAAAAGCTGGGGCTTGGTTTCCTATTACTGGCAAAAAGTGCATCAGGGCACAGGAAATTGCAATGGAAAACCGATTACCCATTATTTACCTTGTAGACTCGGCAGGCATTTACCTTCCATTGCAATCAGATATTTTTGCTGATAAAGAGCATTTTGGAAGAGTTTTTAGAAATAACGCCAAGCTATCGGCGATGGGTGTTCCTCAAATTTCTGCCATTATGGGTAGTTGTGTGGCTGGAGGAGCCTATCTCCCTATTATGTCTGATTACACCCTAATAGTCAAAGGAACAGGATCTGTTTTTTTAGCAGGGCCCTATTTGGTGAAATCATCCATTGGCGAAGAAGTAGATTCTGAAACTTTAGGAGGAGCTTTTACGCAATCCGCCATTTCTGGCGTAACAGATAATATGTACGATGATGACAGTGCCTGTCTGGATGCCATTAAAAGAGTTATGGATAAAATGGGTCATTATGAAAAGGCTGGTTTCAATAGAAAAGAACCAGTGAAACCCCAAAAAGACGAAAAGGAGATCTATACCATTTTACCCACAACCAAAACTAAACCATACGACATGCTTGAGGTTATTGAGCGGTTAGTGGACAATTCTGATTTTGAACAATATAAAGAAGAATACGGCAAATCTATTCTTTGTGGTTGGGCTAGAATTGACGGTTGGTCTGTAGGAATAGTGGCAAATCAGCGAATGATTGTCAAAGCCAATAAACCTGGAAATGCAAAAGAAATGCAAATAGGTGGCGTGATCTATAGCGATTCGGCGGATAAAGCAGCTCGTTTTATTATGAACTGCAACCAGCAACGTATCCCACTTGTATTTTTACAAGATGTTACGGGTTTTATGGTTGGGAGTCGTAGCGAGCATGGTGGCATTATTAAAGATGGAGCTAAACTAGTCACGGCTATGTCAAATTCGGTGGTGCCTAAATTCACATTTATAGTGGGAAACAGCTATGGTGCAGGAAATTATGCCATGTGTGGAAAAGCCTATGATCCTCGACTAATATATTCTTGGCCTGGTTCTCAAATGGCTGTTATGAGTGGTGCTGCTGCCACAGAAACTTTGTTTCAAATAGAACAGGCTAACAAAAATAAGGAGGGACGCGATATGGAAAGCATCAAAAGAAATTACGAAGAACAATTAAGCCCATACTATGCCGCCGCCCGCCTTTGGACAGATGGCGTTATAGATCCACTAGAAACTAGAAAAATTATTTCAATAGGAATTGATGCCGCCAATCATGCTCCTATAAAAGAAGATTATAAGTTGGGACTAATACAGACTTAAAAAAAAGCGTCAACTAAATTTATTGTGAATTAGATTTAAAGAAATCCTTAAGTCACTTATGTTCAAGTAAATCAAGCTCATGATGGTTTCCTAACTGAGTCAAAACATACAAAAGCCCATTTAAGTTACTTGTTTAGAGGGGTCAAACCCCTCTAAACTCATCTATCGCTACAGTTGCAGCTTATTACATATCTTGATTCTTACAAATGCTTACTAAAATAAATTATTCATTTAACTCTGAATATGCTTCGATTGAATAAGTTAAGTCAGATTCTATCTTACAAAACTTTTATCCAAGCGACAGACTGCCCCTAGCGGTTTTATTTCAATGATTCTTATGCTAAAATTTCAATTCTATACTACCCTGTCCTTTACGCAAAGTCACTTCCTTTTCTACCCCATCTACCATAATCTTATATTTCCCATAAAACGCAGGAATCTTAGATTGACCATCGCTAGCCATCACTCCAGAGGTTTTAGTCCACCATTGTTTAAAAATTAAGTTTTGATAAGCATCCGCTGCAGGTGTTGGCGACCAATCTTTTCGGTATATAGAAGATGCTGGGATCCAGTTTGAACCTTCCCAGAAACCCCATTGTAAGATTCCTGTAACCAATGGCTGAGCAAAACAGATTTTATAATAATCTACCAGCTCTTGTGCTTTTACTAATTCTTGCTCTGGAGTCATTTTATCCGTTTTGTTATCCACCCATTTAGAGCGTTGCCCTGGCACATTAAACTCCGTAATCTTAATTGGCAAACCAAAAATTGCCAATGAATCTAATGACCTTTTCAATTCAGCTCTGTCAAAAGTTTCTGCATGTAAATGCCCTTGAACACCTATTCCAGCTATTGGTACTCCTTGACTCAAAAACTTTCTGATTTGTGCCATGTAATCATCTAATCGTTTTCCAGTCAAAATATCATAATCGTTTAACCATAACTTCGCATCAGGGTCTTTTTCATGAAACCAATCTGCCATTTTCTTGGTGATGCCATCTCCTAATCTGTCTTCATAGAAGTTTCCATGCACCATTTCATTGTTTAGGTCATATTCCACAAAACGACCCTTATATCTTTCCGCTACATCATAAGCTCTATTTTTCAAAGTAGCTTCAAGCTCCTTATCATCCATTTCTTTGAGCCAAGGCTGCACAAACTTTTCTATGCCCCAAAAAATATTATGACCGCGAATTCTAATCTCATTTTCATCCGCCCATTCTAAGATACCATCTACTGTCTCATAGTTTACCTTGCCTTTCTCACGCTCCATACTCCCCCATTTCACAGCATTTTCTGTAACAGCAGAATTGAAATTCATTAGAAATTTTTCTTTATATTCCTTTTTGTCTTCAGAAGACCAATTATTTCCAGCAAGACCGTTGCTAATAGCTCCTCCAAACCAAAATTCATGGCTTAGTTGCTCAACTGTAACCTTTGCCCCTGGTTTTGCTTTGATGATTAATTGGCCTTTACGGTTTGCATTTATGTCTTTTTCAATTCCTGAATATTGACCGAAGGATTGACTTGTAAAGGCGAAAAGTGATAAAACAATTAGTTTGAATTTCATTTTATGATGGGTTGAACTTTATATTAAGAGAACTCAACTACAAATTTAACCTACACTTACTTACTAAAAAACCTCTTCCTCCTTATTTAATATCTGTAAAGAGAGGTTTTAAAATCGATTTTTAAAAGCATCTGTATTATTCCAAAACCTAATGAAAGAATATCTCAAAAAGTACCTCTAACACATACCACTAAAAAGAGTAGTTGAAGAATATGCTCAAATTATCAATGCTAGATATAAAACGCTGAACTCTGTTTTATTTCTTTCAGAACGAAAGTGCTATTAAGAGACCCAATGTTCTCGATTTTTGACAACTTATATTTCACAAAATCATGGTATTCCTCTAGACTTTTCACATGAATTTCTAAGACAAAGTCAACCTGACCTGCCAAGTGATAACATCGCTGTACCTCCGGCAACTTTTTTATCTCTTGCTCAAAATGCTCTATAAAGGTTTCATTATGGTATCTCATAGAAACCTGACAAATAGACGTAACAGATCTATTAATGAGTGTTTTATCAAGAATAGCGACATATTTTTTAATAAAACCGAGCCTTTCCAATCTTCTTATCCTGTCATATACAGGAGAGGTAGTAAGCTTTAAAGAAGCTGCTATTTCCTTTGCTGTCTTTTTTGCATCCGTCTGTAAAGTTCGAAGAATTATCTTATCCGTTTCGTCTAGCTGATCCATTTAAGCACAAATTTTATTGCTAATTAATTATTTTCCACTGTACAAAAGTAATTACTACTGTCTATTACAAATATAGCAGCTAATTAAATGGATATATTAACATATTTGTCATGATATACCTTCATATAGTACTTTTGTAAGTAATTAGAACGGAGTCAATAACCCTATTGGCAAACACAGTATGAAGAAAACCAAAATTTTGTTAGTCGGTGCCAATGGCCAATTAGGAACAGTGATGACTGAAGCCTTACAACAAAAATTTGGCGTGGCAAATATCATCAGCTCAGATCTCGTAAACAAAGCTCAACATCAAGGAACGTTTGAGATTTTGGATGCGACCAACTATGAACAGCTTCAGCAGGTTATCGTTAATCATAGAATTACTCAGATTTATCATTTAGCAGCTATATTATCTGCCAATGGAGAGAATAACCCTCTTCATACATGGGATGTTAATATGAAAGCACTGCTAAACGTACTTGAAGTAGCCAGAGTACACCATTTGGACCGAGTGTTTTATCCAAGTTCTATTGCTGTTTTTGGTCCTGCAGTTAATAAGGAATTCACTTCTCAGGATAGCTATCTAAATCCTACCACAGTTTATGGTATGAGCAAAGCCGCTGGCGAAAATTGGTGTCAGTATTATTTTAAACGTTATGGACTAGATGTAAGGTCTTTGCGATATCCTGGCGTGGTAGGTTACCAGTCTATGCCAGGAGGTGGCACTACAGATTATGCCATAGATATCTTTCACAAAGCAGTAAGCACAGGAACTTATCATTGCTTTTTAGAGTCAGACACTCGGCTTCCTATGATCTTTATGGAAGACGCCATTAAGGCAACTTTGCAACTCATGAGTGTTCCAAAATCTCAAATAAATATCCGAACTTCATATAATCTGGCGGGGCTTAGTTTCAGTCCAAAGGACCTGTCTAAAGAAATAATGAAGCACATTCCCGATTTTAAGATTGTTTTTGAACCTGATTTTAGGCAAAAAATTGCCGAATCTTGGCCTAGAGAGATAAATGATAAAGAAGCAAGGAAGGATTGGGGCTGGAAGCCCTCTTACACTTTACAATCATTGACCGAAACAATGATATCCAAATTAAGTCAAAAATTAAAACCCATTTGATAGATGTTTAATAAATACAAAAAATTCTACGCCGAAGAAATTGAGCAAATAAAAGAAGATGGTTTATACAAAACCGAACGAATAATTAGTACTCCCCAGTCGGCCAACATTACCACGGGGAATCAGAACGTACTTAATTTCTGTGCGAACAATTATTTAGGTCTTTCATCTAATCCTGAAGTCATTAATGCAGCCATAGAAGCCACCAATACACATGGATTTGGTATGTCATCCGTACGTTTTATTTGTGGAACTCAAGATATTCATAAAGAACTTGAACAAAAGACCGCAGATTTTCTGGGAACAGAAGACTGTATACTTTATGCCGCTGCATTTGATGCAAATGGTGGTGTTTTTGAGCCTTTACTAGGATCAGAAGATGCCATTATTTCAGATGAACTAAATCATGCCTCTATCATTGATGGCGTAAGATTATGCAAGGCCGAAAGATATCGGTATAAAAATAATAACATGGAAGACCTAGAGGCACAACTAAAAGCTTCTAGTCATTGTAAGAAAGTGTTAATTGTTACCGACGGTGTCTTCTCAATGGCTGGTTCCATTGCACAGCTTGATAAAATCTGTGATCTAGCGGATCAATATGGAGCCATGGTCATGGTGGATGAATGTCATGCCACCGGCTTTGTAGGAAAAACAGGACGCGGAACTATCGAATTAAAAAATGTGATGGGTCGAGTTGATATTATCACAGGCACTTATGGAAAGGCTCTAGGCGGAGCTTCGGGTGGCTTTACGGCAGCACGAAAAGAAATCGTAGAACTTCTAAGGCAAAAATCAAGGCCTTACCTTTTTTCTAATACGCTGGCTCCGAGTATTGTAGGAGCAAGCATTAAAGTATTAGATATGTTACAATCTTCTACTGCACTTAGAGATAATTTAGAATCTAATGCACTGTTTTTTAGAAATGAAATGACAAAAGCAGGATTCGATTTGCTTCCTGGCGAGCATCCTATTATCCCGATAATGCTTTATGACGCAAAACTAGCTCAAACTTTTGCTGCAAAATTATTAGAAGAAGGTATTTACGTTATTGGTTTCTTTTTCCCTGTAGTGCCTAAAGGCAAAGCGAGGATAAGAGTACAAATTTCTGCGGCTCATGAAATAGAGCATTTGGAACGGGCCATAGCTGCTTTTACAAAAGTGGGGAAGGAATTTGGTATTATTTGAGACCGTTTGAGAATAAGCAAGCTTTAATAGCATAAAAAAAACGCTAGCCTAAATTTTAGGCTAGCGTTTTTAAATGTCAAAAATTGACGAATATTAATACCTATAAGCATCAGGCTTAAATGGGCCATCTACTGTTACTCCGATATATTCAGCTTGCTCTGCAGATAACTTCGTAAGATTTGCACCTACGTGAGCTAAATGGAACGCCGCAACTTTCTCATCTAAATGCTTAGGCAATACATATACTTTGTTTTCATAAGCATCTGTATTATTCCAAAGCTCTAATTGAGCCAACACTTGGTTAGAAAAAGAACAAGACATTACAAATGATGGGTGTCCTGTGGCACATCCAAGATTCACTAAACGTCCTTCTGCCAAAATAATGATATCGTTTCCGTTAACATTATAAAGGTCTACTTGTGGTTTAATTTCCACTTTAGTATTTCCGTGTGTTTTATTCAACCAGGCCATGTCAATCTCATTGTCGAAATGACCAATGTTACAAACAATGGACTTGTCTTTCATTGCTTCAAAATGCTTAGGCTGGATAATATTATAGTTACCAGTAGCCGTCACAAAGATAGAAGCACGCGTAACGGCCTCTTCCATAGTAACTACTTCAAAGCCTTCCATAGCAGCTTGAAGTGCACATATTGGGTCAACTTCTGTAACCAATACTCTACATCCAGCATTTCTTAAAGACTCAGCAGAACCTTTTCCTACATCACCAAAACCTGCTACTACAGCCACTTTACCTGCTAACATTAGGTCCGTTGCTCTTCTGATAGCATCTACTAAAGATTCTCTACAGCCATATTTGTTGTCAAATTTAGACTTCGTAACAGAATCGTTAACATTGATAGCTGGCATTACCAAAGTACCTTTTCTTTCTCTTTCAATCAATCTGTGAACTCCTGTAGTGGTTTCTTCAGATAAACCTTTGATACCTGCCGCTAATTCTGGGAATTCGTCCAATACCATGTTAGTCAAATCTCCACCATCATCAAGAATCAAATTCAATGGTTTTTGTTCTTCACCAAAGAAAATGGTTTGCTCAATACACCAGTTAAACTCTTCCTCATTCATGCCTTTCCAAGCATACACAGGAATACCCGCAGCGGCTATTGCAGCAGCAGCGTGATCTTGCGTAGAGAATATATTACAAGAAGACCAAGTAACATCTGCTCCTAATTCTACAAGCGTCTCAATCAAAACGGCAGTTTGGATAGTCATGTGAAGACATCCAGCTATTCTAGAACCCGCTAAAGGCTTAGAAGGACCATATTCTTTTCTAATTTCCATTAGACCTGGCATTTCTGCTTCGGCTAATGTGATTTCTTTTCTACCCCAATCTGCCAAAGAAATGTCTTTGACCTTGTAAGGAACATAAGTTTTTGATGCTACAGACATATAAAAGTTATTTTATCTACAAAAATTAGTAATCACTAAACAAATTCTCTAAAACGATGGCAAATTTACGTTTTATTACCTATAAAATCAAACTTTTATGTTATAATTCTCTATTTTGCACAAGGGTACTTTCCAGCTAAAATGCCTGCTTTGTCGTATATATAGGATGCATAAAGCCCTTCAGGTATACAGGTGCATCTGTTTTGAAAGCTTAGATTTACAGTAAACAAACCTTACAAAGCTCCAATTGAAAGTAATTGCTTCCATTTTAGTTTGCATATTTTGCTGTGGTTTTGCCCATGCTCAGCGGGAAGACATGCATGCGAACCATTGGCTTTTTGGAAGCTCCGTCAGTATGAATTTTCCTATGACAGAAAACCCGGGCAACTCTACTTTAAATAACATGAACACCGAAAAGGCAAGTATGACCTATGCGGATGCAGAAGGAAATCTACGCTTGTATTCAAACGGAAGTCGTGTATGGAATGCCAACGGCAACGTGATACCTGGAGCTGAAAACTTGGTACGGGCTTTTGACCCCTCTTACCCAGGCCTAATCGTACCCATTCCAGAAAGGGAGGAAGAATTTTATGTTTTCTCGGTCGATGACTTCACCGGTAATAATAATCCCGGCACCGTAGTCTTTCCCATTTTCTATTCGCTCATTGACTTAAAGGCAAATGCAGGAGAAGGCCAAAAGATTGGCGAAACCAAATTACTTCTAGATCAATCTTCATATGGTTTAACCACTGTGAAACATTGCAATAATATTGACTATTGGCTGATACTACACAGTGGAGAAGGCAACACTTTTTTCACCTATTTGATTTCAAAGGATGGTATTCAAACAGATGAACCTATAGAAAGTAAACTAGGAATTCCCTTTGCTGGCTCCTCATTGGGACTTCAGCAAGAAATAATAGCTTCTGAAGATGGCAAAAAAATAGCCATAACAAAACCCGCTAATCCAGAAGATGGTTTTATAGAAATTTTCAGTTTTGATAATTTGACCGGAAAAGTTATAAGAAGTATAACCACCTATAATTCTTTGAAAAAAATAAAAGGAGCGGCTTTCTCTCCTAATGGAGCTTTCATTTATGCTTCCCTCTATGTCAATCAGAGAAGTGCTGTTAATGGGTTCGTAAACGATTATGAATTACTCCAGTTCAGAACATCCTATGCTCCTGCCTATAAAAAGGTCCTTGCCGAAAAATCTTTTACAGGTCAAAGTCAACAAGGTTTGGGAGAGTTTTTAGTGGGCCCTGGGTCTTTTGGGAACCTTAAGCTTGGTCCCAATGGTAAGATTTATTTGGCACATATAGACGACAAATTCTTATCCGTTATTAACAACCCAAACAATGAAGGGACGGGCTCCAATTTTACTTATAGAAACTTTAGTTTGAACGGAAAAACCGGAAAGGCCCAGCTGCCATATACCGTATCTCCAAGTTTTAAGGTACCAAATGGTAAATTGATTTTTCAGTCCGACAGTCTAGCTTGTAACCCAACCTTGAAAGTTGAAGTAAGTAACGCTGCCAATACTATTTTTATTTATCAGTGGACGAAAGACGGTACAGGCATTGATGGAGCAAACTCCGAATCAATAAAAATTACACAAACAGGAAATTATGAGGTACAAATTACGGCTGACTGTCAAGTAGTTTGGAGCGACAGTAAAGCTATAAAAATTGAAATAGAAGTACCTCCACCCGCTAACGACGCTGTATTTACGTACTGCCAAGGTGCAGAAATTAGCCCTTTAGAAGCAAAGGGGAAAAATCTTAAATGGTATGATGAATTGTCACTTTCAAATGTTATCAGTACAGAACCGCTATTTAGTCCGAGCATAAATGCTAATGTGACAGGAGTCAAATCCTTTTATGTCACGGAAACAACTTCTGGCTGTGAAGGAGTTGCCGCAAAAATTGACTTAAACATTACGGAAAAAGAGACCATTTCCTTTGTCAACGAAAGTCTAAGCCCTTGTTTAGAAGATGGATATATTGTAGGCCTTCCACTTAAAGAGCAACCAAAATCAAGTATAAATTGGTTTTTCAATAATACACTGATAGCAAACACAACAACGCTGGAGGCAAAGTCTTACGGAACGTACATTGCTCAAATTGGTGAGGGAGCCTGCTCTTCCTCAGACACCATTCAGGTACTAGATGGCTGTTTTAGGGTTTTTATACCAACGGCATTCACACCCAATGGCGATGGCATAAATGAAAACTTAGAACTCTTTGCCAACGGTCTATTTAGTTTTGATTATCAAATAATAGACAGAAGAGGCCGAGTGATGGTGACCGAAAAAAATCAAACCTTCCAAGGCACAAAGTTAATTTTATGGGATGGCCAATATCAAAAAGCTCCTGCACCCATTGGGGTTTACCAATATTTCATAAACGCCAGATTTGATAGTGAGGGCGGAACTATACTCAAAAACAAAAATGGTAGAATTAGCCTAATTAGATAAAGTCAAGGAGCGTTTCCAGCTTCACTCCCCTACTACCTTTAATCAAGATGGCTTTATTTTCAAATTTCTTATCGTTCACCCAATTATGTATAGAAAACTTATCTGTGAAATAAAATGCCATAGGTAAATGCTTTAAAGCAAACTTCATATGCTCTCCAAAAAGCACAACCGTTTCAAAATTTCCTTCGGCCACTAATTTTCCTAATGCCTCATGTTCTTCCTGCGAGTACTCTCCTAATTCAAACATATCACCTAAGAAAACCACCTTCCCATTAGCTGTTTCTAAGTTCATAAAGTTCCTTAAAGAGGCTTCCATACTAGATGGATTAGCATTATAGGCATCTAAATAAACAACATTACTGCCCTTTTCCATCATCTGAGAGCGGTTATTGTCTGGTGCGTAATCTGCTAATGCTTGGCAAGCAACATCAGCTTCGACGTTGAAAAACCTTGCAATAGCATAAGCTGCTTGAATGTTATGAAAATTGTATTTTCCAGAGATTTTAGCCTCGTATGTTTTTTCTGTTTCAGCACAAGACCAAGAAACCACAGGGCTTTCCGACTTCATTTCTAGCAAATGATTCGTTTTGCCATGATAGATAACCTGCGTCATGGCTCTTTCTTTCACCATACTACACAGTGTAGGGTCGTTTTCGTTTATAAAAGCATAACCGTTTGATTCTTTCAAGTAGTCAAGAAGCTCCCCTTTACCTTTCCTCACACCTGCTATTCCGCCAAAACCTTCTAAATGTGCCAAACCAATATTGGTAATTAAACCATGGCTCGGTTCCGCTATCTTAGATAGTGCTCCAATTTCCTTCTGGTGATTTGCCCCCATTTCTATAATGGCAATCTCGGTATCCGCGGGCAGAGAAAGTAAGGTTAGTGGCACACCAATATGATTGTTCAAGTTACCCAAAGTGGCATGAACCTTATATTTAGAAGAGAGAGCTGCTTTTAGCAATTCCTTATTGGTGGTTTTGCCATTAGAACCCGTCAAACCTATTACAGGAATGTCAAACGTTTTTCTATGATGATTTGCTAACAATTGCAAAGTCGCCAATACATCATCCACCAAAATACATTGGTCGGAAGTGTTATAGGCCTCTTCATCAATTATAGCATAATTGGCACCAGCGGCAATGGCCCTTTCAGCATATTCGTTACCATTAAAATTATCTCCTTTTAGAGCAAAAAAGAGGTCGTACTGCTCAATTTTCCGAGTGTCTGTACAAACCTTGTTGGAGTTTTTAAATCGCTGATATATTTCTTCTATGCTCATAAAATGATTGCTGCTAATCTTTGCCCCAAAGTTCGCTTAATTTTTCTAATTTGAAGATTCAATACTTTTAATAAATGTCCAAAACCTTCACTTCGTATTTTGAAAGCCCTATCGGATCCTTGGAACTAAAAACCAGTGAAGATGCTGTATTGGCAGTAACGTTTGTGGAGCATCCTGAAAACACCGATACCGACTTACCAGAAATAGCGAAAGAATTAGCCAAACAGTTAAGAACCTATTTTGAAGGTTCTCTTTTAGAATTTAATTTAAAACTAGACCCACAAGGCACCGACTTCCAAAAACGCGTCTGGAAAGAATTGACAAATATTTCTTTTGGCAAAAATGCTTCCTATTTAGATATGGCCAATAAGCTTGGCGACCCAAAAGTCATTAGGGCTGCAGCATCAGCAAATGGTAAAAACCCAATCTCCATCATTATACCCTGCCATCGAGTAATTGGAAAAAATGGAAGCCTGACTGGCTACGCCGGTGGTCTACATAGAAAGAAATGGCTTCTTGACCATGAGAACAGATTGGCAAATGGCGTTTTGGAATTGTTTTGAAATTCTGAATTCCACACCTATTTTTGCTACCGCTTAAAAAGCTCCACAATTATGAAATTTAAATTCCTTTTACTTTCCTTTTTTATTACTTGTCTTGTGTTGGATTCTGTAGCACAAAATGACTCAGTTCCTCAAATGGAACCGCCAACTATTACCAAATTAGACTATTTAGGCCGCTGGTCTAGACAGTTAAATTATACCCTTAGAGCCACTTACACTGTTCTAAAAAATGATGAGACAGATAAGGTGCTATTAAAAAATGATTTCCGAATTGAAACTGACCCTAATTCTGGTTCTCGGGACGTTTTTATGTATTCAAGCTTCATTTCGGTTAATGACAAAACGCACAAGCAAGGATATTTATTCAGAAGGCCTCGGCTTGGAAATTATACCAAATCTGTTTTTCTGAAAACGAAAAACGATTTCCTATTTCTTTTTGATGCCATAAGTGAAACTGATAGCTGCCTAGTTTTAGATGAAAACCTTCAACTAAAAAGTAAAGTAAAGCTTAATACCATTGGTCTTCTTGATGCCAAAATAGTCGGTGATAAGATTTTCACGGTCACAAATGACCGCGAAATTGATAAAACTGTGGTTAGCGTATACACTACTAACTTTGAATTTTTACAAAGCTTCGATTTATCCGGACGAACCAGTCAAGTATTTGCAACTGAAAGCAATTTAATTGCTGTAAAAAACAACTCAATAAGGATTATTTCAAACGAACTTGAATTAAAGGAGGTTTCATTGCAAGCAAGTTCTTGGATTCAAAAAGAAGAAATGATTTTGGGATTAAACCCTGAGGCGAACTCATGGCTACTTAATACCAATTCTCTTGAGCTAATAGATTTAGGAGGTGCCCCAACTCAAGCTTTTTGGAGCAGCAATGGTTACTTCCTGGTCTCTGAAAGCTCCATAGGCAAATACGATGAAAACAATTCGGAGGAATATAACTTCCTCATTCCTCAAGAGTCTGGTTTTAACAAACCTTCCATTGAACTCCATCATGATATTTTTCTTTTATCTTATTCTTCTTCCACGCCTTTAAATAATGATAAAAAATTTAAGCTTCTAAACTCCCAAGGAGAGCAAATCTATTCTGAAGACGCCATTTTGTATTCAAATAATCCATTTACTCCAAGTCTTTCAAAATTCAATTCAGGAGACCTATTATTGAATAGCCCATCTGGTTTAATAAAACTCAACGCTCAAGGTGATGTGATTTGGGATAAGAAATTTGTGGACAGAAACAAAGCGTCTATTTTCATAAATGCTGATGACTCTTTTTCTATGCTTTTGGATCATGACTTATATGATGTGCTCGCCCAGTTTGAAAATGATGATGCACGATGTAGATATCAAGCCATCAATTCTGTCCCTGAAACACTTTGCTCGGCGGAGGAGTCGACGGGTTATCACCAAGCCGTTGCCAAGATGGAAGGTAATCTTCCAGCAATCTCATGGTATAGTACTCTTGGCTCTAGCTCACTTATACAATCATATCATGGTTTAGATATAGATTTTATTTGGTATAAAGATGGCATTGTTGATTCTAGCCAATTTAAAATAACCAGCAGTTATGGAAAAGACACCACAAGCTATTTTATAGATTTGGTGCCAAACTCAACTTATAAGGTAGAGGTTAAACAAGGTAACTGTGCCTTAATGAGCGATGAGGTATTCTTTAGCTATGCTGATAATAATGAAATAATGCAGCCAAGTATCACTACCAACCCAGAAGTGATCTTTATTGGCGACACTGTGAAAATTTCTGGAAGCTGCGAAAATTCGTATTTTTCTGGAGGTTATCCTGGACCATTTCCATATCCAAACAATTTCAAATTCGAAACGCCCACAAATGACACAACTTATTCCATTAAATGTGCAAAAGATTTCGCTCGAATAGATGCTGTTTTTTGGGAATCATACGGTGACCATCACTATTTCGGATCTTTTGGCTATTGCCTCTCCGACACGGTATCTGCCAACGTAATAGTCTACGATCCCAATAATGTCTTAGCCACAGAAAACGAAAAATTCTCCATAAGAATATATCCAAACCCTGCCCATAATTATCTGGATATAAAAACACCTCAGAATTTACAGTTAAATGGTTTGGATATTATAAACTCAAACGGAGTACTAATGCAATCAGTTAGTCCAAGAACAAGAATCAAACTAGAAGGCTATTCCTCTGGAATCTATCATGTTCGCTTTAAGTTCTCCGACCATGTAGCTACTAGAAAATTCGTGATTAACTAGCTGGATACTTCTCCATAAACTCGGTTAATAATCGCACACCATAAGCTGTTGCCGAGCCACCTTTTGAGAATTCTCCTTTATGAAATGCTGTACCAGCAATGTCTAAATGTGCCCAATTTGGATGTTGATTGGTAAAATATTCAATAAACTTACCTGCCGTTGTGGCTCCTGCATATGGACCACCCAAGTTTTTGATATCCGCTACATCAGAATCTAATTCGGACTTGAAATCATCCCAAAGCGGTAGTCGCCATACTTTTTCCCCTGTAGCCTCAGCCGCTTTTTCTAATTGTGCCGCCAGTTTATCGTTATTAGTCATTAAACCAGATGCCACATGACCTAAAGTTCTGATACAGCTTCCGGTAAGCGTAGCCAAATCTATCATTACTTCTGGCTCAAATTCCGTAGCCATATAATGAACAGCATCTGCTAATATTAACCTTCCTTCAGCATCTGTATTGATTATTTCTATGGTTTTTCCTGCATAAGAATTAATGACATCACCCGGTTTGATAGCTAAAGCATCCACACAGTTTTCTGTGATGGCTACTATACCTACGAGGTTAACATCCAGTTTTAATTTAGCAGCTAACTCCACCGCACCAATAACCGCAGCAGAACCACCCATGTCCATTTTCATGTCCTCCATGCCGTTTCCTGGTTTTAAAGAAACGCCACCGGTATCAAAAGTGACACCTTTTCCAACCAAACCTACTTTCTTTGCATCTTTAGAAGACTTATACTCCATCACCACCATTTTGGCTGGCCTGTCTGCACTTCCTCTTCCTACGGCTAATAAGGCATGGAATCCCATTTTTTCACAGGCTTTTTCGTCGTAAACGGTCACTTTGAAGCCGTTTTTCTTACCCGACTTCTCTATATAGTCCGCCATCATTTGCGGTGTTTTATAGTTTGATGGGGCATCCACCAGTCCCATGATATTCATCTGGGTTTCGGCCGTCGCCAAACCTCGAGCGATACGCTTACTGATTTTCTCTTCTTGGTTTGCTGTTACCCAAAAGCTGAACTTTGTTCCGTTATTGAAAACATTGGTCTCTTCCTTTTCACGTGTTTTCAACATGCCTATTTCATAAGAAGCAAGGCTAATTCCATTAGCAATCAACTCGGCTAGTTCCGCATTTCCTTTTAAGTCAACGACAATTTCGCCACTAAGTTTCTTCTTATTGTTTTTAAACAACGACCTGAATGCATTGATAACCTCTTTACTTGTTGGGTTTTTCCCAAGACCGAAGAAAATAACTTTACTGTATTTTTTGCGTGGCGTAGACACTATCAAGGTTTCTTTAGTACCTGCCGAAAAGCTATTTCCAAGCTCCTCCATTTCATAACCAATGAGTTTCGCTCTCTTGATTAATTGCTCCTCCAATTTATCATCTTTAATAAATGGGATGATTATCGTATTGGCAGATTCGAGTTGAGTGATGGTCTTTATTTTCATTTTTTGTCTTTTTCTGGAATTGGATTCCAAATTTAGACAGTTTTGACTTTCAATTTGCAGGTTTTACCTATTGAAATCTTGCAATCTGAAAGTTAAAGTTTCAGATTGCAGGAAAAACAAATAATAATCCCCTGCTTTTTATTAATTATATTCGAATCTAAACGAACCAACTCCAATGCTTAAAAAAATACTTTCTCTTTGTGCTCTAGCTATACTAATCGGCTTTTCAGCTTGCCAAAACAATGAGGGAAAAGAAGAAGAGTCAATTCAGGAAAACGCTATAGAAAATGATAAACCTTCTGAAAGTGAAATCAAAAAAGGTTTACTTGACAAAACCGTGTATTACACGCCAAGAGATGAAGAGCAGACTAAATGGACATTCGTAGACCTTTCTGAATTTCTTGAGATGAGAATCGTAGATGAAAAGCAAGATGAAACCTATTGGGAAGCAAAAATCGACTTCGATTTAGAAGACTATAACACAGAAATAAACTACTTCATGAGCGGAATAATTCAATGCAAAAAGGAAGGCTCAAAGTGGGAGGTAACTAACTTTAAGGTGCTTGAGTATAGGAAAGAGTAAGTGGTTTGAAATCAATAACAAAGAGTTGTTCTAACAGAAAAAGCACCGCCAACTGTAGTGTTACTGCAGTAATTCGTTATATTTAGAACACAAATTCAAACAAATGGCAAGAATAGATTTAAGTGAACCTTATGAATTATACCTCAAAAAACAGGTAGATTCTGGATTGTACCGTTCCATAACTGCGGCAGCTGAAGACGCAATACGCAAACAAATGATGGAGGACGAAAAACTAAGAATAGCCTCTATCTATGCTGCAATAGCGAAAGGCGAAGCTTCTATAAAAAGCGGTAACGTAATTCAATTTTCCGAAAACCTTATGAAAGAGATTTCTGACAAAGCAAGACAGAATTCACTTTCTGGCAAAAAGGTAAAAGGGGATGTCAGATAACATTTATGTTTTAAATATATCCCAAGATGCCTACGATGATTTAACTGATATCCAACAATATACCGTTGAAACCTTTGGAGAAAACCAATTGATAAAGTATCAATCCCTTCTTAATGAAGCATTAATGTTGATTAGTTCAAATCCAACAATTGGTCATGGCAGACCAGATATCCCAAACGAATATTTAGCTTGGCCAATTGGCGAACATATTTTCATTTATAGAATAGAGGACTCCATTATTTATTTAGTAAGAGTGCTTCATAATAGAATGGATTTTCGATTTCAATTTACCCTCTAATTTAAACTGACGATATATTGATCTTAGTTTTACCCCGTAGATTCAAATACCAAAAAAGTTAGCCTCTATTTCTTCAAGATTTCATCTTTAAACTTTTCATATTCCTCTTGACTCAATGCCCCTTTTTCTTTTAAATCAAATATTTCATTCAGTTTCTTTAAATCACTGTTTGTGATTTTTGAACGACTAAAGAACCTCTTGGTTAAAAATATCAAATGTCTAAAAAATGAGCTTATCTCTTTCCCAAAAAATGAGCTCTGTCCTTCTTCATAATATGTGAGGTCTACCACTTTAGTTTGGCAAATTAAATTATGAAACCCACGAGGTCTAGCTCCTAAATACGAGAAAAGGGATAAAGGGATAATTCTAAGACGGTTTCTAAAGAAGGAGACAAAAAAACTAAGACGAGATGTTTTTTTTAGCTGGGTTACCTTAAGCCCAAATATGTAGTTCCCTAAACTTCTTCCATTTGTAAAAAAATCTATTATCGAAACAAACAATGACAATATCAAGAACCCTAAAATACCATTATAAACACTGGAATCATTGCTTTTATCTCCGTCAAAAAAAGTAAAAAAAATCAGTGAACCCACATACTTGATATGCAAGCCCCACAGCAAGAGTACTCGACCACTTCTCGACCTCCGAACTGACAAATACCTGTACAAGCAGGATTATTAACCCAACCGATAACATAAGATCTATAACTCTCGACAACAACTGCTTATACCATATAGCAACAGGTTCGGGTAATATACTATTTGACTCAAAATTCACATGTTCCATTAATATTATGCTTTATATAACCTCTCACCTCAAAGCCCCCCAAAGTACCTCCACAGGATGCAAAGCCTTCCTACCTGTTCCATCATGAATTTGGTGACGGCAGCTGGTTCCTGGTGCGGCTATGATTACTTCTTCTGGCTGCTGACGTACCGTTGGAAACAACACCAACTCCCCTATTTTCATAGAGATATCATAATGCTCTTTTTCGTATCCGAAAGAACCGGACATACCACAGCATCCAGATGGAATCAACTGAACAGAATAGTTTGGCGGCAACGACAACATTTTCTTTGTCGGTACCATAGAACTCACCGCCTTCTGCTGGCAATGGCCGTGCAATTTTATAAGCCTTTCTTCGTCTGTAAATATGGACTTATCCAATTTCTTTTTATCGATTTCTCTGGCAATAAACTCGTCTATCATAAGAGCATTCTTCGCTAACTTCTCCGCTTTTTCAGCAAGATCTATATTCACTAATTCAGGGTAATCATCTCTAAAGGCCAAAATACAAGATGGCTCTATCCCTATTAAAGGCGTCTCTTCAGAAATAAGCTCGTGCAGCATTTCCACGTTTAGGTTTGCTCTTTCTTTTCCTTCGTCTAGCATTCCTTTTGAAAGGTATGGTCTTCCAGAGTCCACATGGTCAGGAATTATAACAGCGTAACCCAATTTTGACAAAAGCTTAATCGCTGTTTGACCAATAGTCACATCATTATAATTGGAGAACTCATCACAGAATAGGTAAACTTTGCCTTTGTCACCACTTTGAAATTGCGAAGCATTTTTATCATACCATTTTTTCAAGGTTGTTTCATGAAGTAGCGGCATAGTACGGTCTGGGTGAAAACCGACAACCCTATTGGCTAACCTTCTGATAGGCTCATTCTTAAAAAAGAAGTTATAGGCACTTGGCATGAGAGCACCCAACTTGCTCATTTTAGCAAAATTGGCTATCATTTTTGACCTTACAGGCACCCCATTTTTCTTCTGATAATGGTACATAAACTCCATTTTGAGTTTCGCCATATCCACATTACTTGGACATTCAGATTTACATCCTTTGCACAGCAAACATAAGTCTAGTACTTCTTTTACTTCTTTGCTATCAAACCTGTCTTCTCCGTTTCCAGCAATGGCATCAAAAGAAACTTTTCCGTCTTCTCTGGTCAATGCTTCCCGAAGGATATTTGCTCTAGCTCTTGTGGTATCTTTCTCATTTTTAGTAGCCATGTAACTCGGGCACATGGTGCCTCCGCTTATTTCAGTTTTCCGGCAGTCCCCAGAACCGTTACATTGCTCTGCATGCTGTAAAATATCTTGGTCTTTAAACCTGAAAATGGTTTCAAATTTCGGTGTAATTTGTCCTGCCTCATAACGAAGCATCTCGTTCATAGCGGGCGAATCCACTATTTTATTGGCATTGAAAACGCCCTTTGGATCCCAGGTATATTTGACTTTGCGAAGCAGCTGATAGTTCTTCTCCCCTATTTGTTGAGGAATAAATTCTGCTCTCAGTCTACCGTCACCATGCTCGCCAGAAAGAGAGCCTTTATATTTCTTAACTAAATCTGAAATGTCCTGAGCTATTTCTCTGAATTGCTCTTTTCCCTTTTGTGTTTTCAAATTAAGAATAGGTCGCAAATGAAGCTCACCACTTCCGGCATGAGCATAATGCACCATATTGAATCCCTTAGAGGCCATCAAAGCATCAAACTCAGCTATATATTCTGGCAAATCATTTACATCTACCGCCGTATCTTCAATGACCGGAACTGCCTTTTCATCGCCAGGTAAATTTGACAATAAACCAAGCCCTGCTTTTCTTAATGTCCACACTTTGGAAATATCATCTCCAAACAAAACAGGAAAATGATAACCATATCCAGCGGCTCTCATTTCTGCTTCCATTTGTGCCGCCTTTTCCTTTACAATTTCAATCGTTTGACCAAAAAGCTCAATACATAATAGTGCCGCAGGGTCTCCCTCCACAAAAAATCGATTGGCCATTTGCTCTTTATTGGCCTTGGTACATTCTAAAATATAATTATCCATAAGCTCCACGGCAGATGGGTTATATTTTAGTGCTATTAAATTGGCTCTTAAAGAATCGTCAATGGTCTTAAAATGTCCAGCGACTACTCCTTTATGTTTGGGTGGCAGATCATTGACATGAATTTTTATCTCGGTGATAAAAATCAATGTCCCTTCTGAACCTGATATTAGCTTACAAAAATTGAAATCATTATTTGAAGAAGGCGTGAAAACATTCGTTTCTAAAAGCTCATCAATGGCATAGCCTGTATTTCTTCTAGATATACTTCTTTTAGGAAACTGCTCTCTTATTTCCTGTGCAATCTCCTGATTAGACAGCATTTCAAAAGCTTGAAGATAGATTTTGTCTTCAAGTGATTGCTTTGCCGTAGGAATTACCCTTTTACTTTCAATTATCGCCTCAAACTCCTCTACGCTTAATTTTTTAAACTCTACAAAAGAGCCATCGCTTAAAAAGCCCTTTACAGAAAGTAGATGATCTCTAGTGCTACCATAGATAATAGAGTTAGATCCGCAAGAATTATTACCCACCATACCGCCAATCATGGCTCTGTTTGCGGTACTGGTTTCTGGGCCAAAATATAATTCAAAGTCTTTTAAATGAACGTTTAATTCATCCCTAACCACACCTGGCTGTAGCCTCACCCAAGATTCTTCTTTATTAACTTCAAGGATTTTAGTGAAAGTTCTAGAAACATCAACCACTATACCTTTACCCACAACCTGACCCGCCAATGACGTTCCAGCCGTTCTAGGAATGAGTGTTACTTTCTTTTTATTGGCGAATTTTATCAAAATTTTGATATCCTCTTCGTCTTTAGGGAAGGCAACTGCCAGTGGAACTTCTCTATATGCAGAGGCGTCTGTAGCATATAAAGTCTTGGTAATGTTATCGTCTAAAAATTCGCCTTTGAAGTTATCCGTGATTGGGCTGAAGTCCATGTAATAAGTGTCCGTTATATTTCCTAAAGCAAATGTATTGCTAAAAAACTAGACACTAAATAATCTATGGCAATACCTAAAGATTTATTTTAAATTCTTTGCCTATTTAAACTCAACTAGACCACGGTCCATCTTGAGCGACTTCACTTTTATCTTTCACTTTTTCCGAAGATAAATCCTTGGAGTTAGAATGTAAGAAATAATTCCATCATAATTGGAAATAAGTAATCCTTTCTATTCTAAAGGAAGATGCTCCCCTGATTTCGGCAATCCCTTTTCGTTTTTTTTAAAAACCGCCCACTATTCTACATCATTGGTAAATGCCAATTCTCAAAATTCTAAAGAAAATACTTGAAAATATTCAATTTTCGCAATCGTTTGCGGAAAATTGCAACCGTTTGCAAAGACTTTTTACAGAAATAATATGATTTTAACAAGGCTAATTTTACCGCCTGAGCAGTTCTTTTTGTAGGTTTGTTAAGCAATTCAACGCATTAATTAACCTTAGTCGATGTTGACTTGTCTCAATCTATAACACATTTTAAACTTAATTTAACTTATGATGAACCAGCTCTACCAATCAAGCTTGAGCCAGCTCCAAAAGGGCAAAAAGTTAATGTCCACAATGGTGGTAACAGCTTTTAGTCTTTTCATGATTTCATTCTCTGCTTTTTCTCAAAACATCACTGTTTCTGGAAAAGTAATTGACGAAACAGGTGAAGGAATGCCGGGTGTAAGTGTACAAGTAAAAGGTACTACTACAGGTGCCTCTACAGATATCAGTGGAACATACAGCATTAGCAATGTACCCTCTCAAGGCACTTTAGTTTTCAGTTTCGTAGGAATGCTAAGCCAAGAAATATCCATTCAAGGTCGCTCAAAAATCAACGTAACATTAGCCAATGATCAAAAGCTTCTTGATGAAGTGGTGGTCGTAGGATACGGTACCGTGAAAAAGAAAGATGCCACAGGTGCAGTTGCCGCTATTGGAGAAAAGGATTTCAACAAAGGTATCATTACATCTTCTGAGCAATTAATGCAAGGCCGCGTAGCTGGTGTAGCCATCACTCAAAGTAGTGGTGAGCCAGGTGGTGGAATTAACGTTAGAATTCGTGGTACATCTTCTGTAAGAGCTGGTAACGGCCCATTATTCGTAGTTGATGGTGTTCCTCTTAGTGGTGGTGATATTACAGGTAGTGGAAGTGCTGGTGGATTAGGTAGCTCTTCGGCTCGTAACCCGTTAAACTTTCTTAACCCAAACGACATTGCAAGTATTGATATCCTTAAGGATGCATCTGCAACTGCCATTTATGGTTCTCGTGGAGCAAACGGTGTTGTGTTAATCACGACTAAAAAAGGAACGCAAGGAAAAGGTACTATGGATTATTCCGTATCTGTGGGAACGAGTAAAATCACAAAGAAATTCGACTTATTAAGTGCAGATGAATTTGTTGCAGCTGGTGGACCAGATAATGGTGGTAGCACTGACTGGCAGGACGAAGTACTTCGTACTGCCATCACGACACAGCATAATCTTTCTTTCGGCGGCGGATCTAACGGAGACTCTTATCGTTTTTCTGCAGGGCTGTTAGACCAAGACGGTATCATCAATAATTCTGGCATAAAGCGTTACTCTGCGTCTTTTAACGGAAACAAGAAAGTCATTAACGACAGGTTAAACATTGGTACTCAGCTAAACATAGCCAATACCGTAGATTCTGGTGTTCCAGTAACAACCGACTCTGGTTTCTCAGGTGACTTATTGGCGGCAATGTTAAAATCAAATCCGACAAATAATGTTAGAAACCCTGATGGAACATTTAAACAGGTTTCAACAGTAGAGCCTAATCCAGCAGCAATTATTGCTTATAGTAATGACAAAACCAATACTATTAGAGCATTAGGAAACTTAAATGCTGAAGTCCAAATTATGGATGGTTTAAAGTTCAAAACAGTTGTTGGATTTGACCGTTCTCTTTCTTCTAGAAAAGCGGCTTTCTCTCCCTTATTAAAAGCGGCTCAAATTGAAAATGTTGGTCAAGTTTACTTTACAGACATTGAAACCAACAATTCTTTATGGGAAAACTACTTTACTTATGATAAAGAAATGGGAGACTTTACTTTCAATGGTTTAGCGGGTTATTCCTATCAACGTTTTGAGTATTTCTCCAAAAACTCGAACGCAACCAACTTTAGAGTTGATGATTTAGATTTAATGGTAAACAACGTTTCCTCAGCTGATAATTCAAAAGGATTCGGTAGTATCATTAACGGTTCAAATTCCAATGTTGATGAACTTCAATCTTATTTTGGTAGAGTTAACTTGGGTTTCAAAAGCAAATACTTGATAACTGCTACGGTACGTGCTGATGGTTCTACCAAATTTGGTTCTGGTAACAAGTATGGTGTTTTCCCATCTTTTGCGGGTAAATGGCGTTTAATTGAAGAGGATTTTGTTCCTAAAAATGTATTCTCCGATTTAGGTCTTAGATTAGGATATGGTATCACGGGTAATCAGGAATTACCTCACAACCTTTATCAGGAAAGAAGACGTTATGGTAGTGCAGGAATAAATAATAGTAGTTCTATTAATAACGGTGCCTTCAGTACTGTTGCTTTCGCAAACCCAGGTTTGAAATGGGAATCAACGAAACAATTCAATGCTGGACTTGACTTCGGTTTTGCGGCAGGTAGACTTTCTGGTTCCCTAGATTATTACTACAAAAACACCAATGACCTTTTATTCCAAGTATTCTCTGCACAGCCTGCTCCATCACCATTCGTGTGGCGTAACCTTGATGCAGACGTAATCAACAAAGGTCTAGAAATTGCCTTAAACGCTATCGTTGTTGATGCTAACGATTTCGAATTCGAAATCAATGCAAATGCTGCATTTAACAAAAACGTGGTAGAAAACTTATTAGGTGTTTATGACACTGGTGCTATTAATGGTCAAGGTCTAACAGGAGCATTTGCTCAGCGTATTGCTAGTGGGCAGCCATTATTTGCATACTTCTTAAGAGAGTTTGGAGGCTATGATGTAGAAGGAAATTCGCTTTACCCTAATGGTGACTTCCAACAGTTTTTAGATGGAGCTAGCCCAAACCCGACCGTAACGGGTGGTTTGACCACTAACTTCAAGTATAAAAACTTTAGCCTAAGTGCGTTTTTCAACGGTGTGTTCGGAAACTATATTTATAGTAACACCGCAAACGCGTTCTTTACTAAAGGATCTTTTGCCAATGGTCGTAACGTAACTAAGGATGTAGTAAATAGTGAAGAAGGGCCATTAAATGCTCCTGACGTATCTACCCGATTCTTAGAGAAAGGAGACTTCGTACGTCTTGCCAATGTTAATTTAGGTTATACCGTAAATACGGGTAAAAACAGTGCTATAAGTAGCCTTAGATTTTTCCTTACTGGACAAAACTTAGCATTATTTACAAATTATTCAGGTCAAGATCCTGAGGTTAATACCAACAAGCAGATTAACGGTATTCCTAGTTTCGGTATTGACTATACAGCATATCCAAGAGCTAGAACATGGACTTTGGGTGCTAATATTTCATTTTAATTTAAAAAATCTTTAATCAATGAAAAACTTAAAAAGAATATCCACTTTAGCACTCTCGTGTTTTGTGGTTTCGGCACTAGTTTCGTCATGTACGGATCTAATGGTAGAAGAAAAGGATTCTCTGGTAGTTGAGAGTTCAGGTGGTAGTTTTGTAGCAGGAGATGCTGGAGCTCTTTTAGAGGGTATATACAACGGTCTATCTTCCTATACCGACCAAGGAAACACTTACTCTCTAAACCAACATACATCTGCAGAGATGATCCCTCCTACTAGAGGTGTGGACTGGGGAGATAATGGTGTATGGCGTACGCTACACAGTCATACATGGGATGCTACGCATCCACAAATTTTGAACTCATGGAATGAACTTAACGGACGGTCTTACACTTGTGAGCAAATTTTGGCCTCTAACCCATCTCCAAGCCAAGCTGCTCAGGCAAAAGCATTAAGATCATTCTTCATGTCTCAAATTATGGACCTATGGGGTCAAGTTCCAAGAAGAACTGTAGACCAAGGAATTGATGATCTTCCAAATGTAATGTCACGCTCTGAAGCATTTGATTTCATAGTTGGCAATTTAGAAGAAGCTCTTCCTGCTTTACAACCTAGTGCTCCTGCTACCATAAATTCTAAAATGACGCAGCCTGCTGCTCATGCTTTATTAGCCAGACTATATTTGAATAAGGCCGTGTACAAGTCTGCAAACGCTGCAGGCCCATACACCTTTGACAATGCAGATATGGCGAAGGTGATTACCCATGCAGATGCCGTTACAGCAGCTGGGTTTAGCTTAGATTCAGAATTCTTTAATCCTTTCACAGACCAAGCGTCTCCAGAAAGAATTTTTACAACCGAAGCAAACGGGGTTCCAAGAAATCGCTGGATGATGACCATGCATTATGATCAAGGGGGTTTTCCTGCTGAGCGTGATGGTCCATGGAATGGTTTCACAACCTTAGCAGATTTCTATGACACATTCGAAGATGGTGATCTTAGAAAATTTAAAGACGTGGGTTCTAACAAAGGATACGGTGGATTAAACAAAGGATTTTTGATTGGTCAGCAGTACAGAGAAGATGGTACTGAAATAGTTGATTCTCGTTCTCTTAAACCTCTTAAATTCTCTAGAGATGTTCCTTTAGCTGGTGCCGCCACCGAAAAAGGTATACGTGTTATTAAATACCATCCAACAGACAAGGGTGTGTATATATTGCTTCGCTATTCTGATGTATATCTCATGAAAGCAGAAGCCCTAATGAGAAGCGGTGACAATGCAGCAGCATTAAAAATGATAAATGACCTAAGAACCATACGTAAGGCATCTAAGCTATCTTCTTTAACTGCAGATACAATGTTTGGTGAAAGAGGTCGTGAACTATATTGGGAGGCAATTGCCAGAACAGACGAAATTCGTTTTGGTAAGTTCAATAGACAATATCAAGCGGTGACGAATATTGAATCTTATACTGTTCTGTATCCAATTCCATCCATCGCCATTGCTTCAAATACAAACTTGACGCAAAACGAAGGATACTAATTAAGAATTAACTAATTTTAAAAGGAATGCTCGAGCAATCGAGCCTTCCTTTTTTTTATATGAAAAGGCTTATCATTTTCTTCTCTTCAATGGTTATTCTATATTCTTGTGCATCAAATGAAGCACAAGTAACCGATCAGATATATAAAGAACTAAAACCTAAAGAAGCTCATGTGACAATCAAGATTAAAGATGAGTTATTCTACTCCCACGAAAGTAAGTTTCAGGGGAATATCAATCTAGGTACCGGTTTTAGCGATATCAATATTATTGACCAGTTTGGTGGAAATATTCAATTACAAATGGCTAAAAATAATTGGCTTAAAAGTGAAAAGAAAACATTCAATGTAAGTCCGAATAACGGTGCGGAGTATCCCAATTATGGGAACATGCTTATTGGTAAAAGAGACAGTAGTAGTTTTAAAGGTTATATATTGTCTCGCGGAAATTTTGAATGGCTGCTGCTTAATACAGAAAGAGCCATTTTAAAATTAGATGGCTATTTCGTTCGGCCACAAGACGCTAGAATACCTCAAAATGAAATACCCTTTGAAGGTAAAATATACTTCAATCAACCCCGTATAGATCTAAATGATCTAGACATTAGCGACTTATAAAAAATTGAAAGCACTTTCCACGATCCTCATTCTGCTTGCATTATCCTCCTGTAAAAGTGAGAAACAAAACACGTTATTTGAACTTAAGAACAATGATGAGATAGGGATTTCATTTATTAATCATGTAATAAACACAGAAGACCAAAATATATTCAACTATCGCAACTTCTACAATGGTGGAGGTGTGGCCATTGGTGATATTAACAACGACGGTCTAGCTGATATCTATTTTACAGCAAATCAGGGCAGTAATAAATTATACATTAATCAAGGTAATTTTCAATTTCAAGATATCACAGAGAGCTCAGGGACGAGTTTAGAAAAACAATGGAGCACCGGCGTGGTCATGGTAGATATAAACGCTGATGGCCTTTTAGATATTTATGTTTGTAACGCTGGTTACCAAAAAACAGTAGGTCAGGAAAATGCCCTTTTCATCAATAATGGTGACCTCACTTTTACCGAAAAAGCTTCCGAATTTGGACTTGCCGATTCTGGTTATACTACCCATGCTGCATTTTTTGATTATGACCTCGATGGCGATCTTGATGTCTATCTCTTAAACAACAGTTTCATACCCGTTAATACGCTAAATAATGCCAACAACAGAGACCTCCGTGCAGAAAACTGGCCCGTGAAAGACTTTTTAAAAGGAGGAGGAGATAAACTGCTACGAAACGACAGTCATTTTAATGATGAGCAAGTCTTAATACCTTCGTTTGTTGATGTGAGCGAAGAAGCTGGGATTTTTGGTAGCCTCATTGGATTTGGCTTAGGCGTAACCGTTGGCGATATAAATAACGATCAATACCCGGATATCTATGTTTCTAATGATTTTTACGAAAAAGACTACCTCTACATAAACCAGAAAAATGGTACCTTTAAAGAGGACATTGAAAACAGAATGGGACATACTTCTTTTGCTTCAATGGGTGCCGACATGGCAGACATAAACAATGATGGTTATCCCGAAATTTTTGTAACAGACATGCTGCCAAAAGAAGAGCAAAGGTTAAAAACCACAACAGCCTTTGATTCTCACTATACCTATAGCCTTAGGTTACAAAGAGGCTTCTACCATCAGTACATGCAAAACACGCTGCAACTAAATAATGGAAAGGGGGCGTTTTCCGAAATAGCCAATTATACCAATTTAGAAGCAAGTGATTGGAGCTGGGGAGCTCTTATATTTGATGCAGATAACGACCGCAACCCCGACATTTATGTTTCTAATGGTATTCAACATGACGTGATTGACCAAGACTTTATTGATTTCTTTGCAGACGAAGTTTCTCAAAGCATGGCTAGCTCAGGCAAAAAAGAAAGCATAAAGAATATTTTGGCTCACATGCCACAAAAACCTATCAATAACCTATTCTTTAAGAATGAAGGCAATCTCGTTTTTAAAGAAGAGAAGAATTGGACAGCCGATTTACCCTCCTTTTCAAATGGTGCAGCTTACGCCGATCTAGATAATGATGGCGATCTAGATTTAGTCGTCAATAATGTCAATCAGCCCGCATTTATATTTCAGAACAATTCGTCTACTCAGAATCATTACATTACCTATAAACTTAAAGGATTTGGTCAAAATACCTTTGCCATTGGAGCAGTAATTAATCTATACCATAATGGTGAAATACTTACCAAACAATTAATGCCAAGTAGAGGGTTTCAATCGAGCACAGAATACCCCTTAACATTTGGCTTAGGAGACTGGACAGCAATAGATTCCACTGAAATAATATGGCCAAACAACACCGTCAGCAATTTCTATCAAGTAAAATCAGACAGCCTTTATCTGATAGACTACGGTTCGGCAAAAACAGCAAAAAGCAAACCTAAGACTAAGGCCAGCAGAAATGTTTTCACCCCTATACCGTTTGAAATAGAGTCTCATTTGGAAAACCAATATGAAGATTATTATTACGAAAAAAACATTCCTTTTAAACTGTCAGCAGAAGGGCCTAAAATGGCCATTGCCGATCTCAATGGAGACCAATTAGAGGATATCGTTATTTGCGGAAGCAAAAATCAGGCAAGCCAAATTTACCTACAAAACGAAAAAGGTTTTCGAAAGACAGAACAAAAAGATCTAGCCATTTTTGCACCTTTTGAAGACATTTCTGTTGCCATTTTTGACGCTAATGGAGATGGACATCCCGACATTTATTTTGGAACTGGCGGCAATGAGGTCGAAATCAATGCTCTAGACTTAAAAGACCGTCTTTATATTAATGACGGCAATGGAAACTTTAAATATGACTTAAAAGCAATTCCCGGTAACACTTATAATACATCTACGGTGCTACCCTTTGATTATGACCAAGATGGAGATTTAGATCTATTTATAGGAAGTAGGTCTTTTCCGAAGCAATACGGCACTGTTCCACCATCTTTTGTCTATCAAAATAACGGGAATGGGAAATTCACCGATGTCTCCAAATCATTAAGCCTTGATTTTCAAACATTGGGTATGGTGACCTCCGCCACTTGGACAGATATTAACGGAGACAAAGCCAATGAGTTAACCGTTGTAGGAGATTGGATGGAACCCAGAACTTATCGCTATCAAAACGGGAAATTCTTTCGCATAGAAAATGGACTTGAAAAGTTATATGGATTCTGGGGGGCTATAACCAGTTCGGATCTTGATAATGACGGCGATATAGACTTGGTAATAGGAAATATTGGTCAAAACTTCTCGCTAAAAGTAAATCCTGAAAAGCCAATTAAAATGTTTGTCAATGACTTTGATGGAAATGGAACCACCGATAAAGTCATGACAAAAACCATTAATGGAAGAGATGTCCCCGTCTTTCTTAAAAGAGAAATGATGGATCAATTCCCTGCTTTAAAAAGTAACAATCTAAAACATGTAGATTATGCCACTAGGTCTCTTGAAGATCTCTTTGGAAATAAAGCCCTTAAGAACTCAAAAGTCTTAAAAGTTAATTATCTAAAGTCTATTGTAGCTATTAATAATGGTGACGGAACATTTAATACGCTTGAACTACCCCCTGAGATACAGTTTTCATGCATTAAAGCCATCAGCATCAAAGATATTAACGGTGATAACTTTGATGATATCATCATGGCAGGAAACTCAAGGAATATGATACCTCAGTTCAACACTTTGGATGCTAATAGAGGCACTTTATTATTTAATGATGGTAAAAATCATTTCTCCGTAGTGGCTAATTCTGGTCTAAATATTACGGGAGAAGCGAAAGACCTCAATTTTGTTACTGTCGGTAAGAATAATTTCTTGGTTGCCGTTGAGAATAATAAGAAACCTATATTTTATTTATGGAATGAATAAGTGGTTTAAATTAGCTTCTCTTTCTTTTCTCTTATTTGGCTGCAATTCCAAAAAAGAGCCTGTGCTTTTTGAGCTCCTAGAAAGTGAAAAAACAGGCATCACTTTTAACAATCAAATTGTACCAACGAATGACCTCAACATATTTAGGTATATGTATTTCTACAATGGTGCGGGAGTAGGTGCCGGAGATTTTAATAACGATGGACTAATTGACGTCTTTTTCTCCTCCAATCAAGGTGAAAATGAACTGTATCTTAATAAAGGCAACCTTAAATTCGCAAACATCTCGGATAAAGCGGGGATCAGTAATAATGGTGGTTGGAGCACGGGAGTGTCTGTTGTAGACATTAACCAAGACGGTTTATTGGATATCTATGTGAGCCAAGTTGGAGATTTTGAAGTCTTAAAAGGTCATAATCTATTATTCATTTGTGAGAAAATAGACCAAAATGGTATCCCTATATTCTCAGAAAAAGCTAAAGAATACGGTCTTGACTTGGTTGGATTCGGCACTCAGGCCGTCTTTTTTGATTATGACCTTGACGGCGATTTAGATTTCTTCCAAGTGAACCACTCCGTTCACCAGAACGGCACATTTGGGAAAAGAGAAAATTTCCTTAACACCAAGCATCCATTAGCAGGAGACCGATTCTTTGAAAACATTAATGGCAAATATCTTGAAAAAAGCGACCAAAGTGGTATTAATCAAAATGCTCTCGGTTATGGCCTCGGATTGGCTGTTTCTGATGTTAACCTAGACGGATATCCCGATATATATGTAGGCAATGATTTTCATGAGAACGACTACCTCTATATCAATCAAAAAAACGGACGTTTCATAGATGAACTAAGCCAGAGGATTAGCCATACCAGTCGTTTCAGCATGGGTATAGATATTGCAGACCTCAATCACGACATATTTCCCGAAATAGTTACGTTAGACATGCTTCCCTTTAATCATGAAATTCTTAAAAGATCGGAAGGCGAAGACACCTTTTATAATTTCGAATTCAAACTAAAACAAGGATACGATTATCAGTTTGCTAGAAATAATCTTCAGTACAATAACGGAAATGGCGTTTTTAGTGAGATAGGTATGTCCAGCAACATCTCGGCAACAGACTGGTCCTGGAGTAGTCTTTTTGATGATTTTGATAATGATGGAGAAACCGACCTGTTCATCAGCAATGGTATTGCAAAAAGAATGAATGATACAGATTATATCAATATTGTTTCAAACGACGAAATCCAAAAGAGAATTCAAGAGAAAACATTCGATGAATCTGACGAAGCTTTAACAGATCTTATTCCAGAAATTAAAATCCCAAATAAACTATATTTAAACAAAGGCGACCTTTCTTTCCAAGACGCTAAACGCCAAATAGTCAATAACAAAGACTCCTTCTCTAATGGTGCAATATCTGTAGATCTTGATAACGACGGTGACTTGGATATCATTACCAACAATATCAATGCCCAAGCCTTTATATATGAAAATAAAACGATAAGCAGCACGGCCACTAACGAACCTTTGAAAATTCAATTAAAGGGAAGCGATAAGAATAAAAATGGCATTGGAACCAAGATTATAGCATATGCCAACAACCAAAAATACTATAAAGAAAAATTTCCTGTTAGGGGCTTCCAGTCTTCTTCCGAAGCTCCATTAATATTTGCCACTAAGGCTGCAATAGACTCTATTTGGGTTATCTGGCCCGACAATTCATTTCAATCTTTAAAAAAGACAACGGAGAAATCTATCACCATACAATATCAAACCGGACTTCCACAATTTGATTATCTAAGGCTAAAAATACCAGAAGAAGAAACTTTCATAGACGTCACAGACCAAATGCTTTACAAGGCACTTTTTCATCAAGAAAATACTTTCAATGAATTCGACCGTGAAGCCTTAATCCCTAGTAAAATGAGCACTCAGGGACCAGCCGTAGCTGTTGGAGATTTGAATGGAGACGGTTTGGATGACCTATATTTTGGAGGCTCAAGAAAAGAAAAAAGTAAAGTTTTGTTTCAAACCTCCACTGGAATCTTAAAAGAGTTTGACTTCCCAGATATTTCAAATGATAGCCTTTATGAAGATGTTGACGCTATTATATTAGATGCCAATAATGACGGATTAAACGATATCATCGTCCTTTCTGGTGGAAATGAATACTTGAATAAATCGGAATTCAATTCACCTCGACTCTATTTAAATCATGGCCAAAATGTTTTTAAGAAATCTCAGCAAGCCTTTCCTCTGCTCTTTACAACAGCTCAGTGTATAAAAGCTGCTGATTTTGACAACGACGGTGATCTAGATGTTTTTATTGGAAGCAGAACCTATCCCTGGGCCTATGGAAAAATACCCCCTTCCTATTTATTGCTTAATGACAGTAAAGGCCATTTTACCATAAAGAATATGCCTGTACTTGAGAATTTAGGGATGGTAAAAGATGCCTTATGGATGGATATTGACCAGGATAATGATCCAGATTTAATTGTGGCTATAGAGTGGGATGGTGTTTTTTGTCTGGAGAACAATAATGGCGAATTTATAAAAAAATCAATGACGGATAAAAAGGGTTGGTGGAATATCATTTATCCTACTGATATCAATAATGACGGTAAAACCGATTTCATTCTCGGTAACCTAGGCGAGAACAGTAGGTTAAAGGCTACTGAAAATAAACCTGTAAGAATGTATGTGAATGATCTAGACGAAAATGGTCGATTAGATCAAATTCTGACTTATTACTTAGAGGAGGAGGAAGTCATCTTCGCAGATAAAAAAGAGCTTGAAAAACAAATGCCTTTTATTAGAAAAAAATATAACCTAGCCAAGGACTTTGCAAAAGCGGATTTCAGAGATGTTTTCGGACCAGATAAAATAAAGGATGCTAAGGTCTTTGAAGCCAATTACTTCAAAAGTGCCATTCTTCTAAATATGGGTAATGGTTCGTATAGATTAGACAACCTGCCTTGGAAAGCACAAGTGGCACCAATATCAGCCGTTGCAAAAATACAAGGGAGTTCATCGTATCTAATTGCCGGAAACTTCTTTGATTCCAACATCCAGCTAGGTAGATACGATGCCGGTATTGGCGGGATTCTAGACAAAAATGGTACCTATAATCCCATTCCAGGAATTACCTTGAGGGAACAAATAAGGCAAATCCTTCCAATGGAGATTAATGGAGAAAGTCACTATCTGGTAATCGCTAATAATGCCGCCATCCGAATCATTAAAAAATCTAAAGTCAGTTCATGAAAAATTTACTCCTGCTTTTTATAGCTACGTTCTTAATTTCCTGTTCCAATAACGCCGAAAAAAACTGGGACACGGAAATATTTGAAAACCTTCAAAAACTTCAAGCGAACCAAATAGCAGCTGATATTCAATTTGATGGTCAACAAGTTTTCGATAAAAGGGAAAATTTTAAACCGAGTTTCCAACTTAGCGAAAACTCCTGTCATCTGGCATTTGAAAATTCTAATGGTGAAAAAATAAGCCTTCGACTAGATGGAGAAGGCTGGTATAAACAGCCTATTAAGAATGTAACTTTCAAAGAAAACATTCCTGTTTCAGAAGCAAATACTGGTTCTTTCTCCATCCTAAAAAAAAGAGGGAATGAAAAAGAAACATTTATTCTCAACGAAGGTTGGGCTGAAGTGAGACAACTGAATCAAGAAGCCTGTATTATTATAATTCATGGTATGCTTAATAGTTCTGACAAGGAAGCATCGAGCAAAACGATAAATGGATTAATAGTTTGGAAAAAACCGAAAGAACTGGACGCTAATTCTCCTCATAAAACCTATTATTTTTAATTCATTCGCTTATTCATTCGAGTAATTACTTGAAACAATTCATTCATTCTCAGAATACGACTTAAAAAGAATGAAAGATAAATGTTAACATTGCATATTATTTCTGAGACGAACCAAGTAATATAGCCGCCTCAGTTTCAAAATTTTCAAAGCCAGCAGTGGCAATACCTTAAGAATGTCTTTCCTTAAAAAATTAGCTGGTGATTCTGTACTTTATGGTCTAAGCAGTATCGTAGGAAGGTTACTCAACTGGCTTTTGGTGGTGGTGCATACCCGTATTTTTGAACAACCCAGAATTTTATCCGACAATGCTCAATTATACACCTATGTAGTTGGCCTTAATGTGCTTTACACATTCGGCATGGAAACTGCATTTTTCAGATTCGCCAGTAAAAAGGAAAATGAGTCTGAATACTTCAATATTATCCTAAGCTTCATTATTCTTTTAGGCGGTACGCTTTCTACTCTTTTTATCCTCGGAGCCACGCCCATCATAGATTCCTTAGGATATCCAGGTAAAGAAAGACTCGTGATTTGGCTTGCCATAATTATCGCTGTGGATGCTATATGTGCTATCGCTTTTGTAAAACTTAGAGCACAAAATAAAGCCAGACGATTCGTTAAAATTAAGCTAATAGGCATTGCCATAAACATTGGGCTCAACTTCTTCTATCTGATGTTTTGCAATTATATTCTTCAAGGACTATTCCTTCCAGAATTAAAAGGCTTTGCAGCCTATTTTTATAATCCAGCCATTGGTCCTGATTATATTATTTGGGCTAACTATGTGGCCAGTTTACTAACGCTGTTACTTTTATGGAAAGAGTTTGTTGGTTTCAAGTTCGTCTTGAATTGGGAAAAGCTTAAGACGGTTTTAAACTATGCTTATCCTCTTTTAATTTTAGGTTTAGCCGGAGCCATCAACCTAGTGGCCGATAGGCTTATGTTTAGAGATCTTATTCCAGAAGGTTTCTATCCTGGTTTCAGTACAGAAGACGCCTTTAGTATTTATGCCAACGTCTATAAATTATCCATTTTCATGACCTTAGTGGTTCAGGCTTATCGCTACGCTGCAGACCCTTTTTTCTTTTCTAAAATGGGTGATAAAAACTCGCCTCGAATGATTGCATTGAGTACCAAGTGGTTTACCATTGCCAGTATTGTAATATGGATTGTGGTCTCCTTAAACTTAGACTGGATTGGATTATTAATAGGAAAAACCTATCGTTCCGGCCTTATTGTTGTCCCAATTTTACTTTTAGCAAATCTATTTATTGGCATATACGGAAATATTTCAATTTGGTACAAACTCACAGATAAAACCTATTACGGAACCTGGATTACCCTTGGGGGAATGGTTCTAACCATTGTGTTAAATATCATTTTGATACCGATATATGGTTATATGGGCTGTGCCGTTACCTTTGCCATCAGTTCTCTTCTAATGGTTATTGCCTGTTACTATTATGGGCAAAAACACTATACTGTTCCTTACGATTTACTCAAAATTCTATTTTATCTGGGCATTGCGGCCCTTATAATTATAATAGACTCGCAAATTCAATATGTTGGATTGCAGTATTCTGTCCTTGTTCATTTAATTTTGTGTCTCGCCTTTTTAGCTCTAATTTACAAATTAGAGAAAAAAGGCTTTTCCGAACTAAGGATGAACTAGTACACTTCATATACAAACGACTATGCTTTTAAGCGACATTTTATACAAAATTTCCCTATTGACGGTATCCGGTAAAACGGATATTGAAATTTCTAATATTGAATTTGATAGCCGTAAAATAAACGAGGGTTCCTTATTTATTGCTGTTCCCGGATTGCAAGTAAACGGGCACGAATTTATTTCAGATGCCATAGAATTGGGAGCAAAAGCCGTTTTGTGCGAAGAGTTACCTGAGAATCTTACGGAAGGCATTACGTTCATAAAAGTAGAAAACTCTGCGATGTCCATGGGATTAGCAGCTTCTAACTTTTATGACAACCCCTCTTCAAAGATTAAATTAGTAGGCATCACTGGTACCAATGGCAAAACCTCCGTAGCCACCTTACTTTTTGATTTATTTAGAAAACTGGGTTATACGTGCGGATTGCTTTCTACGGTACAGAATCAAATAGAAGATGAGGTTATTCCTTCTACACATACTACACCAGACGCTGTCAAAATAAATGAACTGTTGGCATTAATGGTTAAAAAAGGCTGCACCCACGTTTTTATGGAGGTGAGTTCGCATGCAGTAGTTTTAGAAAGAATAGCAGGATTGACTTTTACGGGAGGGGTTTTCACTAACATTACCCAAGACCATCTGGACTTTCACGAGACCTTTAAAAATTACATTGACGCCAAAAAAGGTTTCTTTGACAGGTTAACTAAAACAGCCTTTGCTTTAACCAACTCTGATGATAAAAATGGGAAGGTTATGCTGCAAAACAGTATTGCTCAAAAATATTCTTATGCATTAAAAGGTATTGGCACCTATAAAGGTAAAGTATTAGACTGCGGATTATTTGGGCTCAACATGACCATCAATGAGCGTGAAGTTTGGTTTAAACTTATTGGTAGATTTAATGCTTACAATCTTCTTGCGGTCTATGGCACAGCCATTCTATTAGAAGAAGAATCTGAAGCCATTTTAACGGAGTTGTCTCAGTTACAACCTCCTCCAGGAAGATTTGAACAGGTACACTCTACGCATCAAAGAGTGGGAATAATAGACTACGCTCATACACCAGACGCCTTAAAGAATGTTTTGGAAACCATCAATGACCTTAAAGATGGCAATCAGCAGGTAATTTGTGTGATAGGCTGCGGCGGTAATAGAGATAAAGGTAAAAGACCTCAAATGGCCAAAATTGCCTGTGAGCTAAGCGACAAAGTCATTTTAACATCTGACAATCCAAGAAACGAGGAACCTGAAGATATCTTGAAAGATATGCAGGAAGGTGTAAGTGTTACAAAAAGGAAAAAGGTTTTATCTATCTTAGACAGAAGAGAAGCCATAAAAACAGCCGTGATGCTCTCCAATGAAGGTGACATTATTTTGGTGGCAGGCAAAGGCCACGAAAGCTACCAAGACATAAAAGGGGTAAAAAGCCATTTCGACGACAAAGAAGAAATAATTAGAGCTTTTATGAACTAGTCTAAGCCTTTTACCGTCTGCCTCATACTTTCCGAAATGCTATGCAGCCATTTGAGGTGGTCTGTAACAAGCTTACCTTCTTGTAGTTTACTTCTCATGTCTGAACTCATGGGCGTAAAGCCCTTTTCTAGTTCCTTATCTCGTTCTTCGGACAATTGCAGAAATCTTTTGTCTAAAACCTCAGTGGCTTCTGTAAGTTCTGACTCATCTTCCAAAACCTCCACCTGCTCTCCTACCAGCGTTCCCAAAGCAGCTTTCAAATTCTCTAGAATATGCCTTATCACGGTTTCATATTCTTTAGAGGCCTGCGTAGTTTCATGGTTTTGAATATAAATACCTAAAGCAGCCAAAGCCGTCAAAAAAGTTTGATTTAAAACCACAACCGCATAAAGCTGGGCTTGATGACCTTGCCTAGACTTAGGTTCCTCGGTTTGACGCTGAAATGCCGCCATTAAATTTCCACTTTCCAGAAAAGCCTTTTTTCTAGAAAGCCTATAAATGGTATCAGGCGTTTCTTTAGAATGATAAAGTCTATCAATATTCTCCATATAAGACATGGATGCTTCTATCGCTTTCTGAATAGCTATTTTTATGCCTCCCTGTTCCCAAGATGGCCAAAGGAGATATATGGCTAAGAACGAGATTCCAGCACCAATCAAAGTATCTAAAACCCTATACTGCACAATACTAAAAGCATTATCCACCAAAATTGCGTATAAAAGTATAACAGCCGTGGTAATGAAGGTGGCTGCCACTTTATAGTTTTTTTGAAGAAAAACAAAACCAACAAAAAGCGAAGGAATAGCTAGTGTGCCATAAACCGTCTTAGAATCAAACAATAAAAGAACCACTACACCTACCGAAGCACCTATCAGTGTTCCAAAAATTCTATTCAGAGCCCTTGCTTTAGTAAGTCCAAAGTTTGGCCTCAAAATAACCGAGATAGTCAATAAAACCCAATACGCATTCTGATGCTGAAGCGTTTTTCCTATTAATAAACCAGCAAACATGGCCACCGTAAGCCGAAGAGCATGTTTAAAAACCGATGATTTAATATTCAAATTGGCTCTCAGCGTCTTTATGTTATAGTCTTGTGTTGAAATAAAAAGCTTTCTATCGCTTCTCTTCAGCAGACTTTCTGAGCCTTCCAGAATATTGGCATAAACACGTTTAGCAGAAAAGACCTTCTCTTCTTGACGAACTTCATAATCCAATAGATTTCTCAAAACCAATGCCCCTTGCCGAGCTTTCGGTAGTCCTATTTCAGTCACATAATTATGAATACTTTCTTCGCAAAAACCTTTATTTGGACTAAGATGGGTGTCTAGCTGCAAAGGCTTATTGGAACGTATAGCTTCTGCTAAAGCATATAAATGAACAATGGTACTCGCCGAAAAAGACTTAAAAGTTTCCGTTTTACTAAACTGCTCTCCTAATGTATCTTCTAAGCTTGCAGAGTCGGTGTCTTTTGCTAATCCCAACTCATAAACATCCAGCATTTCAAGAAAAATAAGAAGCTGCCTACTGGTTTCGTTGGACTGTCCCTCGTTTTGTCTTTTAGTATACAAAAGCACTCGCAAAAGCTCGTGCTGCTCATTCAAGCTAATCTGTAGTTTGAGCAATTTTTGCTCCAGCAGAAGTCGGTTATCGGCTTTGTTCCAGAGAAGTTGGTATTTAACTTTCAAAAAATCGGCCGTGGTTTCCACACATTCCGCCAAACTTTGTGCTGTACTTTTATTCTGAAATGCCCAATGCGACAAACTGGCTAAAACCAAATACCATATACCTCCGCAGAAAATCAAAAGCAGTTGTACGCCTAAAGGCAAATTCGTTTTTAACAAGGAAAAACTCATGACCATGGCAAAGTGACACGAAAAAACAACCATGGAAGCTCTAAAGCCATAGACCGAAAGCATACTTACCCAAAACAGGCTTAAAGCAAAAAATACGAAAAACAAAGGTTCAGAAACCGCCCGGGTAATATAACAGCCTGCCGTTATAATTAAACTGAGAAACAAAGCAGTTAAAATTCCAATTATCCTGTGTCTGGTTCCTCCGTCAATATTAGGTAAGAAAGTATAAAATACCCCTAAAGCAAAAGCAAGCCCGTAAGTCAAGTGGTCAAACGTAATTCCGAGGTATAGCGGAATCACCAAAGCAATGGTTAAAACTGCTCCCTTCAAGAAATCGAATCGATATATTTGGTTTATGAGTTTTTGCACTTTAAAAATTCAGATTAAACATCCAAACCAACGCTTCTAAGTAACTCAGAAGCATTGAAACTATGACAGACTCCTGGCTTTAATTTGTAATCAAACGTCAACTCCCCATCTTTAGCATCATACTCAAAAAAGTAGTTCTTGCTACTATCAGGATATTTATCCGCCATTTCTGTCATTCTCAAATCATGGGTAGCTACCAAAGCGTAAGAATCAGATTTTATGACTCTTTCTAGAAAAGCCATAGAACCTTTAAGTTTATCTTCCGAATTGGTTCCTCTTAGCATTTCATCCACCAATAACAACGCCTTCGGTTCCTTATTCATAGCTTCCAAAAGAATTTTTATCCTATCTATTTCGGCTTTAAATGTGGAAGAGTTTTGCTCCAAAGAATCTTTAATTCGCATGTAGGCGAAAAGTGTGATTTCAATATTTAGCTTGAAACGCTCCGCAAAGACAGGAGCTCCTGCATAAGCGAGCAATACATTGGATCCCAGTGTTCTTAAAAAGGTGCTTTTCCCAGACATATTAGAACCCGTAATAAGGCTTAATCTGTTATTGGAGTCCAACGTAAAATCGTTAGCAACGGAGTCAATCATTAAGGGATGACCTAATTTTAGGGCCTCCACTTTCACACCATCCTGCTCATACAATTCTGGAAACACCCATTTTGGATTATTAAAAGCCAGCGTTCCTAAGCTTGATGCTTCCTCAAAAGTGGCCAAACAACTAAATATTCTTTCAAAAAAGTTCGGATTGTCTTTTACCCATTTTCTAAGCCTTACCAACTGAACCAGATCAAAAGGGGAGAAAGCATAAAGAAAGAAGGCTGCAAACTGATTATTCTTCATGTCAATTTTAGTAGAAATTAACTGAAACTCTTCTATCGGGTTTTTACCATCAATTGGGAGTAAATCATGAGCTTTTTTTAATATCTCACTCTGCCAAGTTTCCTGCAAAACCATTTGAGTCCCAGTTTTGTACTTTGCCATATCCCTGCTTAGTCCCTTGATTATCCTGAAATAAGGCTCTGTCACTTTTTTATTTAGACCTACCAAGGAAAAATTAAGTCCTAAGAGTGCCACTAAGGCTAGCATTCCATTATTGACCCCATATCGATAAAAGGTTAATATAACGCCCGCCACAAAAATCCATTTCAAGAAAGCATAGTACTTAATAAGTCCTTCAAGTTTTATTTTAGGCGGCTCTACCAAGTTTTCTAATTCCCCCACAGGAGCGTCGGATAGTTCAAAAAGTGAGGCCTGAAAATTTTGACGCCAGATGGCCTTTTCTGCAAGCTCCTTCGCGGCTTCTTGCCTTTTTAAAATCGTCTCTAAGGTGGGCACTTCAAGAAAAGACTTTGCCAATACCTCTTTACCCCATTGCGTTCTAGCCCTGTTGGTTAAATGAAATAGAGAAAAACCACCAAATACATCTAAGTCTGCACTGTAATCGTGGCGTTCATCACTAAACGCTATACCATTCCCATATTTATTCTTTCCGCCAGAGCTAACTTCTAATTCATTTTCTAAAACGGAAATCAAAACCTCCTTTAACAAAACCTCCTCTTGTATCTTCTCATGATATCTGACCAAAAAGTAAAATCCAGCCAAAATCAATAAAATGGCAGAAAAGGCAATCAAAGCGGACGTCTTAAATAAGAAATAAAGTAATATGCAGCCTAAAATAATAGCCGCTAGCCTTATATTAGAAGTATTATTATTTTTAACGTTTAACTCCGAAAGGTTTATCTTCTCCTTTTCAATTCGTTCTTTGTAGTATTTTGTCATGCTGGTATTATGATTCTGCGTGAAATTACCAAAGCCTTTCTATTTTTGTCTTATGTACTCCGTTTTAGAAAAAAAAATTGATTTCCTCCCAGGGGTCGGCACTTCCAGAGCCAGCCTCCTAAATACGGAGTTGGGTATCTTCACTTATGCAGATTTATTAGAGTATTATCCTTTCAGATATGAAGACAGGAGCAAATTCCATCATATTTCCGCTCTTTCAGAAGACCTGGACAGTGCCCAACTAAAAGGAAAGATTACCAATATTCATAAAGCCGGCACTGGAAGAAAAGAAAGACTCGTTGTCAATTTTTCAGACGGCACCGGCACCGTAGAGCTCATTTGGTTTCAAGGTATCAGATGGGTGGAAAAAAAATTAGTGGTAGGAGCAGAATACATTGTTTATGGCAAACCCACTATTTTTGGCCACGCATTTAATTTCAGTCATCCAGAAATAAACGCCCTAACTCCTGCAACTGAAAAGGCAACGGGATTAAAACCCGTATATTCCCTTACCGAAAAACTTCGCAAAAAATTTATCGATAGTAAAGTTCTTGGTCAAATAACACAAAATGCATTAAGAGATATTGGAAATAATGTTCCAGAAAACTTGCCTGAAAGTTTATTGGTGAAATTCAAGATGATCCCACGTTGGCAGGCTTATCAATTAATCCACCATCCCAAAGACTATAATCATGTCAAGCATGCCCGAAGGAGACTTAAATTTGAAGAGTTATTTTACAATCAGCTTTCGCTGATCAATCAAAAGTTACTTCGTAAAAATGAGTTTGAAGGTCATCTCTTCACAAAAACAGAATTACTGACCACGTTTTATAACGAACATTTGCCTTTTGAATTAACCAATGCTCAAAAGAAGGTTATTAAGGAGATATTCTTTGATTTCAAATCTCAAATGCAAATGAACCGTTTGCTTCAAGGTGATGTGGGTTCCGGAAAAACCATCGTTAGCTTTATTTGTATGCTTATGGCTATTGATGGTGGGGCTCAGTGCTGTTTAATGGCACCTACGGAGATTCTTGCCACCCAGCACTTTCATGGCTTGAGCGAATTTGCCGAAAAAATAGGTTTGAAAATCGCATTGCTTACAGGCTCCACAAAGAAAAAAGAGAGAACTCTAATTCATGAAGAATTACTAAATGGCAGTCTGAATATCATTATTGGCACACATGCTTTAATAGAAGATAAAGTCCAATTTCAGAATTTAGGGCTATGTGTTATAGATGAGCAGCACCGTTTTGGTGTAGCCCAACGAGCTAAACTTTGGAATAAAAACAAAGAAATTCATCCGCACATTTTAGTCATGACTGCTACACCCATACCCAGAACGTTAGCCATGACGCTTTATGGGGATTTAGACGTCTCTGTTATTGACGAACTTCCTGCCGGCAGAAAACCCATCAAAACGGTTCATAGATACGACTCTAAAAGGCTGGAAGTATTTCAGTTTATTAGAGAAGAAATATTAAAAGGAAGACAGGTTTATATTGTTTATCCACTTATAGAAGAATCAGAAACGATGGATTTCAAAAACCTGATGGACGGCTATGAGAGCATTGCAAGAGCTTTTCCACAAAATGCTTTAAGTATCGTTCATGGTAAAATGAAGCCCAAGGATAAAGAATACGAAATGCAGCGTTTCGTCAAAGGGGAAACAGATATCATGGTAGCCACTACAGTGATTGAAGTAGGTGTAAATGTCCCCAACGCCAGTTTAATGGTTATTGAAAATTCGGAGCGTTTTGGTTTAGCTCAGCTCCATCAGTTAAGAGGAAGAGTGGGCCGTGGTGCAGAACAGTCTTACTGTATCTTAATGACCGACTTTAAACTCTCTAGGGAGTCCAGAAAAAGAATTGAGACTATGGTAGAAACGAACGACGGCTTCCAAATATCAGAGGTGGACTTAGAGCTTCGAGGACCCGGAGATATGTCTGGAACCCAGCAAAGTGGTCTCATGGATCTAAAAATAGCTAATTTAGCCACTGACGGGGCTATTCTGAAATTTGCTAGAGAATCTGCACTAGAAATCCTAGATGACGATCCATACCTCGGGAAAATACAATATGCTATGATTAAGGCTTTCATCGATAAGAAAAAGACTCCCAGATTAAATTGGAGTAGAATTAGCTAAAATCCATTATCTTAGCTAATAAAGCGTTAATTAGGGTAACATATTTTCACACTTTTCTTAATACTACGCTTCAGATTTCGTTTTTTTATATCCCATTAAACTGACTAATTAATTTTAGCCAATGTTGAAAATTTTAGGAATATCCGCGTACTACCATGATTCCGCAGCAGCTTTAATAGAAGACGGCAAAATAATAGCCGCTGCCCAAGAAGAGCGATTCAGCAGAAAAAAACAAGACGCTGGATTTCCTACTGAGGCCATCAAACACTGTTTGGAGTACGGAGGGCTTGAACTTTCAGATCTAGACGCCATCGTGTTTTATGACAAACCATTGCTTAAAATGGAACGCCTTCTAGAAACATACTACGCTTTTTCTCCTTCCGGTTTAAAATCCTTTTTGCTGGCTATGCCTGTTTGGTTAAAGGAAAAAATGTTCCTTAAGAAAACCCTAAAAATGGGTTTTTCTAATATTGGTGAATATGACAGAAAAAAAGTAAAGGAGCTTTTTCCTGAACATCATCTCTCACATGCCGCTAGTGCATTTTATCCCTCTCCTTACGAAGAAGCAGCCATTATGACGCTGGACGGCGTAGGCGAATGGGCCACGGCATCTATTGGATATGGAAAAGGGAAAGACATCAGTATCTTGAAGGAGTTAAAATTCCCTCATTCTATTGGGCTTTTATATTCTGCTTTCACCTATTTCTTAGGCTTTAAAGTGAACTCTGGGGAATACAAACTTATGGGACTTGCTCCCTACGGTCGCTCAAAATCACAGGAAGTTGAGAAATACAAATCCATTATTAAGAGCGAAATCGTTGAAGTATTTGAGGATGGTTCTATTTGGCTCAACCAAAAACACTTCAGATATGCCACTGGCTTAAAAATGGTTTATGATGACAAATGGGAAGGGCTTTTTGGTTTTCCTAAAAGAGAGTCTGAAGCACAACTGGAACAACACCACTGTGACCTTGGTCTCGCCATTCAGGAAATAACCGAAGAAATAGTTATTCTGATGGCAAAAGAAGCACAAAGATTAACTAAAAGTGACAACCTAGTTTTGGCAGGAGGTGTAGCTTTAAATTGTGTAGCTAACGGGAAACTGCAAGATGCCGGTATTTTTAAAAACGTTTATATTCAACCCGCTGCTGGAGATGCTGGAGGTGCATTAGGTGCTGCATTAGCAGCACATCATATCTATTTTAACCAAGATAGAATTATAGATAAAACTAAAATTGATGCTATGCAGGGTTCTTATCTTGGGCCTGAGTTCTCAGGCTTGGATATCAAACTAATGGCAAAAAAATATGATGCACCATATTCGTTCTTTGAAAGTTTTGATGAATTATCAGAAAAGACTGCAAAATTAATTTCTGTAGGCAACGTTATTGGTTGGTTTCAGGGAAGAATGGAATTTGGTCCTCGTGCTTTAGGTGCAAGAAGTATTTTAGGAGACCCTAGAAACCCTGAAATGCAGAAAAAGCTTAATCTTAAAATTAAATATCGAGAAGGATTCAGACCATTTGCCCCTTCTGTTTTGGCAGAAGATGTAGAAGAGTATTTTCAATGCAAAACCATATCTCCGTATATGCTTTTAGTTCATGGTGTTCAGGAAAGTAGAAGAAATAATACCCCAGAAAATTATGCAGATTTGCCTTTAATGGACAAGCTATATTTTCTGCGTTCCGATTTACCTTCTATAACGCATATCGATTACTCCGCAAGAATACAAACAGTGCATGAAGAGACGAACCCAAGGTATTATCAGCTTATCTCGGATTTTAAAAAAGAAACAGGCATAGGCGTTGTCGTTAATACCAGTTTCAATGTAAGAGGCGAGCCCATTGTTTGCACTCCGCAGGATGCTTATAAGTGCCTTATGAGAACAGAAATGGACTATCTTGTGATAGGTAACTATATTTTTGATAAAACACAACAGCCAGAATGGCTAGAAAAAGATAAATGGCAAGAGGAGTTTGCCCTTGATTGAAATAAAAACCACCCCGAATGGTCAAACAAATACGCTTCTTTTTTGGGGAAAGGAGACCAAAACACATAGCATGGAATTCATTAAAGACTTATGGCATTTTCTTTCCGAAAGAAAAAAATGGTGGCTCGCCCCCGTTATTATTGTTCTGCTTCTGATTGGCGTATTGCTTGTCATTGGTGGTGGCTCTTCCTTAGCACCGTTCATCTACACATTATTCTAGAATGGAAAAACAAAATAAATCAGAAATCATACTGTCCATAGTTGTAGGGTTTTTAGTCCTATTTTTCATCTTCAAAGTCCAGTGGTTATTATATACCGCTAGTGCCGTTGGTATCTTAGGATTATTATCAGGCTTTTTTGCAGATTTGATAATAAAATTCTGGCTAAAACTCGCCGAGTTTATGGGCAAAATCAATGGCACCATTTTACTGTCCATTATCTTTTTTGTGATATTGACTCCAGTGGCACTTCTGATGAAACTCTTTAAAAAATCGGATGAGCTGAAACTTAAAAAGCCATTAAACACCACTTTTGAAGATAGAAATTATCAATATCAGCCCGACGATTTAAAGAACATTTGGTAATAAAAGCTTTTAAAAAGAAAATCCCGACTTGAAATTCAAGTCGGGATTTTACATATAAATCAAGTTTATCTAACCTTAAATATACTGGTTGATAATCATCTCAAACAATTCTTGTTTGCCGCTAATCTGAGCTGGCTCACCTACTTCATGAGCAATCTTAGCTAAATCTTCAAGGCTCAACTCGCCATTTTCAAATTTGGCACCATTACCCGCATCAAAAGAAGCATATCTGTCTGTTCTCATCTTCTTGTAAGGAGATTTGGTCAATATATCGTTCGCAATCAAAAGAGCACGAGCAAAAACATCCATTCCGCCAATATGAGCAATGAAGATATCCTCAAGATCTGTCGAGTTTCTTCTAGTCTTAGCATCAAAGTTTATTCCGCCAGTAGTAAATCCTCCATTTTCTAAGATAACCAACATAGACTCCGTAACCTCATAAAGGTCTACTGGGAATTGGTCTGTATCCCATCCGTTTTGGTAATCCCCACGGTTAGCATCAATAGAACCTAACATGCCAGCATCCACAGACATTTGTAATTCGTGAGCGAAAGTGTGACCCGCTAATGTCGCGTGATTAACCTCTGCGTTGATAGCAAAATCTTTATCTAGACCTTGAGCTTTCAAAAAGCCAATTACCGTTTGAGCATCAAAATCATACTGATGCTTAGATGGCTCTGCTGGTTTAGGCTCGATATAATACTTACCCGTAAACCCTTGCTTTCTTCCGTATTCAGAAGCCGTTCTTAAAAACTGACCTAAGTGATCCAATTCTCTTTTAGTGTTGGTATTCAAAAGTGACATATAACCTTCTCTACCTCCCCAGAAAGTATATCCAGTACCACCAAGTTCGATTGTAGCATCAATACAAGTTTTTACTTGCAATCCAGAATGAGCCACAACCTCAAAATTAGGGTTAGTAGAAGCACCATTCATGTATCTTGGGTTAGAGAAAAGGTTGGCTGTACCCCAAAGTAACTTCACACCAGAAGCTGCTTGTTTCTGCTTTGCATAGGCTACTATGGTAGCCATGTTGCTCTCATATTCTTTCAAAGAGTTCCCTTCTGGAGACATATCCACATCGTGAAAACACCACCATCCCGCACCTAGCTTTGTAAAAAACTCAAACGCTGCATCCATTTTCTCATGAGCAGCTGTCATGACGTTGGCATTGCTGTCCCATGGAAAAGCCTTTGTTCCAGGACCGAAAGGGTCTCCACCAGTTCCACAGAAAGTATGCCAGTAAGCAACTGCAAACTTCAAGTGGTCACGCATGGTTTTACCTGCCACTATTCTGTTTTCATCATAAAACTTAAAGGCCATCGGGTTGTCCGACTCTTTACCTTCAAATTTTATTGGTTCTTTCACAAAAGGGAAGAACTCTTTGTCTCCAAGGGTTAAATTTAAATGACTCATTTATAATTTATCTTAAGTTAATTTTCAATAATAAGTGTCAAATATACAATTAATAATTTATTCCTAAAAATATCAGCCAAATTATAAGCCAAAAGCTATCAAAAAGTATGCGGCAATAATACAGCCTATAATAGGACCAACTACCGGAATCCATGCGTAAGACCAGTTATTACCACCTTTTCCTGCAATTGGCAATACGGCATGAGCTATTCTCGGTCCTAAATCTCTAGCAGGATTTATAGCATAACCCGTAGTCCCTCCTAAAGAAAGACCTATACCCCAAACCAAAATCCCAACCAAAAGTGGCTTCAATCCAGAATCTGCCTCCGCATAAATAGACATCACACCTATAATTAAAACAAAAGTTCCAATAACCTCACTGAGAATATTCCCTAAGGTATGTGGTACCGCCGGGCCAGTACAAAAGATCCCAAGTTTTGTTCCTTGATCATTTGTTTCTTTCCAATGTGGCAAATACATCAACCAAACCATAGTGGCTCCTAAAAAAGCACCAATAAACTGAGCAAGAATAAATGATGCAACATTAGCATAGTCTCCGCTGTGTACCGCCAAGCCAATCGTAACGGCAGGATTTAAGTGAGCACCTTGGCTCCCAAATTTTTGTGCGACAAAAACACCCAAAGCAACGGCAAAGCCCCAACCTGTGGCGGTGACTATCCAGCCAGAATTATTTCCATAAGTTTTTGCTAAAGAAGTATTAGCGTTTACACCTCCGCCAAAAAGTATCAGCATAAATGTCCCGACAATCTCGCCGATAAAGTTTGTTGTCTCCATTTCAATTTTAAGTTTAGGGTTGTTATTCTTGGCAATTTAGTAATTTCGCAACTTAATAATAATAGCATGCATTTAAATTCCCTTACGGCCATTTCTCCTGTAGACGGTCGATATAGACGCCATACGGAGAGCCTTGCTCCTTTCTTTTCTGAATTTGGCCTGATTCATTATCGTGTCAAAGTTGAGATTGAGTATTTCATAGCCCTTTGCGAAAAGCCTTTACCGCAGTTAACTGACTTTAACAAAGCCCTTTTCCCTGCCCTTAGAGCTATCTATGAAAACTTTAGTGAGGCCGATGCTTTAGAAATAAAGGAGACCGAACAGGTGACGAACCACGATGTAAAAGCGGTAGAATATTTTATTAAAGCGAGGTTTGAGAAAATGGATATTGCTTCCTTTTCTGAATTTATTCACTTTGGACTTACGTCACAAGACATCAATAATACTTCTATCCCTTTATCGCTTAAAGACGCCTCTGAAAAAGTGCTCTTCCCAGCTATTGAAGGAATTGTTGAAAACCTTTCTGCTCTTTCAACCGAATGGGCAGACATATCTATGTTAGCAAAGACACACGGCCAGCCAGCCTCCCCTACTAGATTAGGAAAAGAAATGGCTGTTTTCGTAGAACGTTTATGTGTACAATTTGACCAGTTAAAAGCTATTCCTTTTTCTGCAAAGTTTGGCGGAGCCACTGGAAATTTCAACGCCCATCATGTGGCCTACCCTGAGCACGACTGGGTTGAATTTGGAAATAACTTTGTGAACAACATTCTTGGTATTAGCAGAAGCCAGAAAACAACACAAATAGAGCATTACGATAATTTCGCGGCATATTCTGACGCCTTAAAACGCATCAACAACATATTGATAGATTTCTCAAGAGACATCTGGACATATGTAATGATGGAATATTTCAAGCAAAAAATCAAAGCAGGTGAAATAGGTTCATCTGCCATGCCTCATAAGGTAAACCCAATTGATTTTGAAAATGCAGAAGGAAACTTAGGTGTAGCCAATGCCTTATTAGAACACTTTTCTGCCAAGCTACCTATATCTAGACTACAAAGAGATTTGACAGACTCTACTGTTCTTAGAAACGTAGGTGTCCCGATAGGTCATGCCATAATTGCTCTTAAATCTTTGGAAAAAGGAATTGGCAAATTACAGTTGAACAAAGAAGCCATAGACCGAGATTTAGAAAACAATTGGGCAGTAGTGGCTGAAGCCATTCAAACGGTATTAAGAAGAGAAGGCTTCCCAAAACCTTACGAAGCATTGAAAGACTTAACGCGTAAAAACGAAAAGATTACAGAAAAGTCAATCAAAGAATTTATAGAGTCTTTAGACATTTCTGACAAAGTAAAATACGAACTAAAGGCTATTACGCCTTTTACTTTTACTGGAGTTTAAACCGCCATTGAGTTAAATAGATACTAAATCTTGAGATAAAAATTTATTTCAAGATTTAGCTTCGTCTATTACTCCTTTTGCATTTCCTGATGCAAATTGAGCAGATTCATAAGAGAACAGCTTTCCATTCAAATAGAATTTCTATTTTAGCATGAATAACCCTAATTAAAATGCTAAAGAAAACTCCTATTATCCCTTTCATTCTGACCACAAGCCTTTTCGCTTTGTGGGGTTTTGCCAATGACATTACCAATCCTCTGGTAAAAGCCTTTGGTACCATTTTTAATCAAAGCCAAACCATCAGCACTTTTGTGCAGGTTGCTTTTTATGGTGGATACTGCTTAATGGCTATTCCCGCAGCTATTTTCATTAAAAAATACACTTATAAAAAGGGCCTATTGATTGGCCTGGCACTTTATGGACTGGGATGTTTGGCTTTCATTCCTGCAGCTCAGTTAGGAATTTTCCAAGTTTTCTTAGTCGCCTATTTTATCATGACTTGCGGCTTAAGCTTCTTAGAAACCAGTGCAAACCCTTATATATTGGCTATGGGAGAAGAAGAAACCAGTACACAACGATTAAATCTAGCTCAAGCTTTTAATCCTATTGGCTCTATTACTGGGGCATACATTGCCACAAATTTCATTTTAGGCAAAATGAACAAAATGGGCACGCTGGAACGTGCTGAACTTTCTACTACAGACTTTAATGTGATAAAAATGGCAGATTTAGAAATTGTCAAAGGTCCATATGTTATCATCGGTTTAGTCTTGATAATCATGTTTGTACTGTTTCTAATTTATAAAATGCCCGAATACAAAGAAGTCGACAGCTCTAAAGGCTTGGACATCAAAGGCACTTTTCAGCGATTAATGAAAAACGGCAGATATAAAGAAGGTGTAATAGCACAAGCTTTTTATGTAGGTGCTCAAATAGCCATGTGGACATTTATTGTTCAATACGGTACAGAAGTATATATGAATTCAGGCATGATAGAGGCTGAGGCGGCAGAAAAAGCCAGCGGGATGCAAATCTATGCCTTGGTACTTTTTGCGGTCAGTAGGTTTATTTTCACCTTCCTAATGAAATTTATGAAACCTGGCTTTCTATTAATGGTTTTAGCCACTTTGGCCATTCTATTCTTACTTCCAGTCATATTTATAGGGGGAGAAATGGGTATGTACTTCATTGTTGGCGTTTCTGGATGTATGTCTTTAATGTTTCCTACCATCTATGGTATTGCATTAAAAGGAGTGGGAGACGACGCTAAGCTAGGAGCAGCTGGACTAGTTGCCGCTATTGGTGGTGGGGCATTATTACCACTGGTTCAGGCTTCTATCATTGATAACGCTTCCGTAAACTTATCATTTATAGTTCCATTGGTATGTTTCATAGTAGTGGTTTTTTACGGACGAAGAGCCTATACCACATATGCTTAAAAAGTAACTTCCAGTAGCCTTAATTTTTTAAGGTCTACGTCATTAGGAAAAGCCCAAAATAACACTGGCTCTTGCAGCAATAGGTTATTTTGGGCTTCATCTTGTCATAAGCTCAAATAGATTCTACCTCAAATAAATCAATAACTCGCTTAGATTTTGCGTTATTAGCATCAATTATAACCATTATTAATGCTAAGATCACTTATCACCTTATTCATCTTCCTTTTAGGCTTCCAAGCTTTTTCTCAAGAAATGCCTCAGCCAGAGGAAGAAAAGCCGATTTACTTTGAACAACCTAAATCTAATTTTAAAGAAAATCTTCATTTTGGAGGAAATGTCTGGTTAGGTTTTTTCGGAGCATTTTACGCAGACCTTTCTCCTATGGCTGGGTATGAGCTTAACGAAAGCGGTACGGTAGCTGGATTAGGCGGAACGTTTATATATCAGGGAAATTATAGTCAGGGCAAAGGCGTAGCCATGTTTGGCCCAAGAGTTTTCATTCGTCAACCGATCTGGAGAAGCTTTTTTGCTCATGCAGAATATGAAATCATAAATGCTCCTATTACCCAATTTTATTCTTTTGATAGAGATCAAGTTATTACAGGAGAAATTCCAAAAAAATGGGAAGGCTCTCCACTCATTGGACTTGGCATGTACCAAGGTCGCACGAGAGAACAATACGGAAGTTTTATTTCTGTAATGTATAATATAGGTCAATCCTACGGAAAGGGTTTTGTGTCACCCCAAGGCCTCGGTGGCGGAGATTCTCCCTTTGTTTTAAGGTTAGGCTTTTTCTTTTAAAGAATAATGGTCTTGTTGCCAAAAATAAAAACGCGGTCGTTGAAGACTAGTTTTAAGGCTTTGGTAAGCACCGTTTTCTCTACATCCTTCCCTTCTCTTGACATATCTTTAGAAGTGAATCTGTGGTCAACTTTTTTGACGTCTTGAGCAATTATTGGCCCTTCGTCCAAATTATTATTTACAAAATGTGCCGTTGCACCAATAATTTTCACACCCCTATCGAAAGCCTGTTTATATGGATTGGCACCAATAAATGCGGGCAAAAAGGAGTGGTGAATATTGACAATTTTGTTTGAAAACTTGGCTACAAAATAGGGGGTCAAAATCCTCATGTATTTGGCTAAAACCAAAAACTCTGGTTGATACTGATTGACGACTTTCAAAATCTCCAATTCATGACTTTCCCTACTGTGGCCTTCACAACTAAGGTAATGAAAGGGTATATCAAATTTGTTGACGTATGGCTCCAAAGTATCATAGTTGCTAATGACCGCCAAAATATTAGCATCCAGTTCTCCAAAATGATATCTGGTAAGTAAATCAGAAAGACAGTGATGTTCTTTGGTACACAAAATCACAATGTCCTTTTTCTTTTTAGGGTTTAATCTAAATTTGATTTCCTCATCGGGAACCCTTTTTCTAAGATCGGAAATGACAATCTCAGCATCAAAGTTTTTATCACTTTCAAACTCCGTCCTCATGAAAAATTGACCCGCCGGGCTAACATATTCATCCTGATTAATAATGTTACACTCGTTTTTATAAAGTACTTTGGTAACATGATAAACAAGGCCCTTTGAGTCTGGCCCTTCCATTAAAAGTATATTCTTGGTCATTGCTTTTTTTAGCTCTAAGGCCTAATAATTATGCGAAACAAATAGATTGAGGTAGCTATTCGCAAATTAAAACGTCTTTATTTTGAACTTTCAAGCTTAAAAGGGCTGGAAATGACCACTTCGAACTGGAAATCCTTTAAATAAATTAGTTTCTAAGTGTTGAAATCTCATCATAAAATAATTAATTTTAATTTCATGACGAGGTAATATTCTCAAAACAGCAGACCATTTTAAATGAATATTGAGTTTAACGACAATTTTGACGACATCGAGGATAAAGGCATAAGCCAAACCGCCAAGAAGTTTGAGGAAATGGTTCTAAACAATGAATCGCATTACCTGAACGAAGACATATATGAGTCCTTATCTGAGTTTTATCTTGAAAAATCAGATTGGGTTTTAGCTAAAAAAGCATGTCAATTGGGTTTGGACCAATATCCTTATTCTCTGGAACTCCTATTAAATAGGACTCAGCTTCATGTGAATGAATTTGAGTATGAAGAAGGTTTAGAATTGCTAGAAAAGGCTGCTACTTTTTTCCCAGCAGACACCGAAATTCTATACATGAAAGGCGTCATCTATAATCTTATGGGCGAGCATCATTCTGCTTTAGAGATTTTAGAAAGAACGCTAATGCTTTCTGACCAGAAAGACGACATATATTTCCAACTGGCTCAAACCTTCCAAAATCTTGGGGATTTTGAAACTGCAGTAGTGAACTATAAAGAAGCAATAGCTCTGGGGTACGACAATGAAATAGCCTATTTGGAGCTTATTTATAATCTTGAATACCTCAATAAACTAGAAGAAAACATTGCCTACTTCAAGGGATTGACAGACACAAACCCTTACTCTCACTATGCATGGTATTGTTTAGGTTTAGCTCAAAGCCGACTAAAACAATATCCTGACGCTATAAGAGCCTTTGATTTTGCTGTGGTCATAAAAGACGATTTTGCGAGCGGCTGGTTTAACCTTGGTCATAACTATATGAACGAGGAAAACTATGAAAAAGCTCAAGAAGCTTATCAGAAGACCCTTGAGCTTGAAAAGCCTTCCGCTGAAGTTTTGACCTACTTGGCGTCTAGTCATGAAAAACTGGGCGATTTCTTGGCGGCTTTTAATAATTACAAAAAAGCTACCGAAATAGATGAAAAATGGGACGAAGCATGGTACGGAATGGGAGCCGTACTTTACGAACAAAAAAAGTGGATTGAGGCCATTCATTTCGCTAAAAAAGCTACAAAGCTGAATGAAACCAACAGTGATTATTGGTTATTACAAGCAGATATAGAAGCCCGTCTAGGAAACATGATGTCTAGTATAGAAGCCTATAACCATGCCGCAAATTTGGATTCAGAGAATATAGATGTTTGGCTAAATTGGTCTTTACTATATTTTGAACAAAAAGAGTATCAAAAAGCCTTTGAGATCATCTTTAATGCCATTGAAGAAGTGCCGGGAGACGCTGATTTATATTATAGAGCTACCGTTTATTTGGTTTATGATGGCACGTATAACGAGGCCTACAAGTATCTTCAAGATGGTTTAAATCTAGACTTTGACGCCCACGAGCAGATTTATCCATTTTTCCCAAACCTTAAAACACAAAAAGCTCTTTTTAGGATAATAGAACAGTATAGATAAGACTGTTAACGGTCTTATCTATACTGTTATTCTAGAATGCCACACCATTTTGGTTTAGAATATCAACGGCTTCTATTTTTCCTTTTTTTGCCGCTTTTTTATACCATGCTATAGCATCGAGAATTAAGCCTCTGTTGGCGTGGTTTATACCAATATTATATTCATAATCTCCACTAGGATCTAGTTCCGCGGCCTTTTCCCAATAATCAATAGCCTCGTCATTCTTTCCAGACTCCGCTAGACTCAATCCAATATTTTTATAAGCCACCAGATAAGTAGGGTCCTTAGTAATTAGGGCCTTTAAGCCTTCGATTTCCTTTGCCAAATTACCTTCTTGTCTATAGCTAAAAGAACGATTTAAAATTAAATCCAAGTTGTCAGGGTTTTCTTTTAGCAATTTATCATAAATAGCCCTTGCCTCATTTCCACGACCAATCGCAGACAAAACTGAACCATAGGTATTGACATATTCAAAATTTTCAGGCTCGGCTTCCGCTGCCAATTTAGCATATTGGTAAGCTTCTTCATTTCTTTCTGTTTTACTTAGAGCTAAGGCCATAAGCCAGTCTGTCCTGTTATTTATAGGCATATAATTATATGCCCTTTCAATATAAGGGATGGCTAAATCAAACTGCTCTTCGTCAATATACATGGAAGCAATAGTACGGCATACATCGGCATTTTTAAATCCATTATTGTCGGCACGGGTAAGATATTCTTTAGCCATAGGAAACTCCTTTTCTCTCAAATGATACCAGCCAATATTGCTTAAAACCATCGCATCTTGTGGGTATACTTTCTCCGCAGGTTTAAAGAGTGTATATCCATTTTTCCAATGTGGCACTTGCACAAAACTTAAAAAAGCACATACCGCCAAAAGAGCAAAACTGAAAAACTTCCAAGAAGGCGATTTCTGTATTCCTTTGGCTAAGAAAAGACTTATTAAAAATAAAGGTCCTATAGAGGATAAGTAGTAATACCTATCAGCTACGATAGCACTTCCCACCGGTAAAATCTGTAATACCGTCGAAATGGCAATAGTGAAAAAAGCGACAGCCCACCATATTTTCTTATTCTTCCTTCCTAAAAAATAGACCACTCCTAAAAAGATAGGCAACACAAAAGCAGCAAGATTAAATATCCCAGGAATGGCACCATTGGGTTTTCCAGGATAAGGGTAAAAAGGCAGTAGCGTACTTGGAAAAATGGTTTTGACCCAATAAAATAAAAAGGAGTAACAAGCAATCCTGGCTCTTTCAGATACCGTATAAGCCGCAGAAATAACCGAAGTAGCGTCTGCCCCAGCATCTTTTTGGGCTGTGGTGGCAATGTATGCAAATGTCAAAGTCACCACGAAAAAAGGAATCTTATCTAAAAGGTTTTTAACACTCAGTTTCTTATCCAAAAACCACCAATCAGTAATTATTAATAGAGCAGGCAACACCACAGCCATACCTTTTGAAAAACAAGAAAGTATAAAAAACAGTATCGAGAGACCATACTGAACTTTATTTTTGGAAGTCTGATAGTTTAAATAAGTCAAGAAAGACAATAAAAGAAACAGGGTGTAGAGTACATCCTTTCTTTCTGCAGCCCATGCCACAGACTCCACATGTAACGGATGGAGAGCGAAAAAACCGGCGGTTAAGATGGCCACCCAAAAGTTTTTATTTAATCGGCTTATTAAGAGATATACCAAATAGCTATTTAAACTATGCAGTACAAGGTTATTAAAATGATACAACCAAGGGCTTTCGCCCACTATGGCATATTCTACGGCTAAAGTAAGCATGGTCATTGGGTGAAAATTACCCACATGGAATCCCGTTAAAAGAGCGTTTAAATCAAAGTTTTTAACGGCATCATTAAGGGTAATGTAGGGGTCATCGTCCCAGACAAGGCCATTGCCCCAAATTTGGGCGTAAGCCAAGAAAACACCCGCTAACATTATCAATAGCACCCATTTCTTGTCTATTTCAAATGTGTCTAATGGTGGAACTGCTTTTTGACTAGGTTGATTTTTAATAGGGGTCTTTTTGTGTTTGCTTTTGGCCATTTTCGTCTTAAGTCGTTAACAAATCTTTCTTTCTACAAATTTGTATAAAAAAGCGACATTTCTCCTCCTCAACGGTCTATTAAATGATATTTTGGCGAATTGTAACAAAATAAGCTACTTTGCGTTCTGATTTGGCAGAACTATTGTATCCTATCAATAGACTTCTCTTAAATTGATAAAAACAAAACCATTAATGGCTAAAGCATATTTCTTACTTCTTGCATTTCTTTTGCCATTATTTTCTATGGCTCAAGGTGCCTCTACCAATGGCGTAAAAGATGAACAAGAGATAAACTCTGAGTCGCTATTTATCGATGCCATGAAAGAATATACTGCCGAGAATTATGCCAAATCTGCCGAAATGTTTCAAGCTGTTATTAAGAAATTTAAACCCACGGCTGGCATGTACCACATGCTCAGTAAGGCATATGAACAATTAAACAACCTTAACGCGGCATCTACCGCAGCAAAAAGCACTTTAGAACTGGACAAAGAAAACACCTACTATCAAAAGTTTTATGCCAACATACTTACACGTCAATTAGATTATACTGCCGCTATAGACCTTTATAAGAAGGTCATCAAAAAGAACCCATTAGATATTTCATCTTATATTCTACTTAGTGACATTTATATTAGCCAAGAGGAGTATGACCAAGCCATTAAACTGTACAATCAAGTTGAGAAAAATATTGGTGCAGATGAAGAAATCTCCCATAGAAAACAAATACTTTTTCTTAGGCAGAATAAAGTAGAAGCCGCCATAAAAGAAGGAACCAGGCTTATTGAAAACCAACCTTTAGATCCTGATTATGTTCTAAATCAGGCTCAAATAATGATGGGTAATCAAAAACTAGAGGACGCAGAAAAGTTACTAAAAGATTATTTACAAAAAGACCCAAACCTAGCCGAGGGCCATGTTTTATTGGCTGACATTTACAGACGACAAGGTGACATAGGTGCCTGTAATACGGAATTACAGCTTGCATTTCAAAATCCGTCTTTAGAATCTAATATTAAGCTTAAGGTTTTAAGCTCCTTCGTCAAACTCGTAGAAACCAAGCCCGACACAGAGAATATCAATAACGCCATTTCTCTGACTCAAAAACTTATTGACATAGATCCTAAACTAGCAGGATCATATGTTATCATGGGTGACCTTAGGATGAAAAAAGGCAGACTTGAAGAAGCCCGTGAAAGCTACTTAAAGTCCATAGAATTTGATAAATCAGTATTTGAAGTTTGGTTAGCCATAGTGGAGCTTGATACGAAGTTAAATGATACGCCAGCTTTGATTAGAGATGCAGGTTTAGCCGCAGAATATTTTCCTAATCAGGCATTCTTTTGGTATCACAATGGCTACGGAAATGTTTTAGCCAAAAATTATGATGACGCCATTTATGCCCTAGAAGAAGCTAGAAATTTATCTTTTGACAATACTGAACTTCTAAAACATATTTTGTCGCTTTTAGGAGACTCCTATAATGCTACTAAGCAATACACTGCGTCTGAGAAGGCCTTTGAAGAGGTTTTGAAGATGGATGCAGGCTACTTGCCCGTTCTTAATAATTACAGTTATTATTTAGCCTTAAGAGGTAGAAATCTTGATAAAGCAGCATCCATGACCGAAAAACTGGTGAGTTTAGCACCAGGGAACGTAGACTATTTGGACACTAGGGCTTGGGTATTATTTAAGAATGAAAACTATCAACACGCCAAAGAGGTTATTGAAAGTGCCGTGTTGTATTCCAAAAATGTGAACGGAACGGTATTAGAACATTATGGCGACATACTTTTTAAGCTAGGTGATGTTACACAAGCCATTGAGCAATGGAAAAAAGCAAAAGAACTGGGAGAGAACAGCAAAAACATTGACGAAAAAATATTAAAACAGCAATACATCGAGTAACCGCCTTCATGATATCAAAATCAACCCGTCTTTTATTTGCACTTACACTTCTTATTTTTCAATTTTCCTGTAAAAGAGGTAAGATCCAAAAATCTATTGCTGAGCTTCCAAAATCCGATATTTCTAATATGGACTCAACGGCTATTCAAGGAAAGCCAGCAACATTAACGATAAGCGAATCTGACTTTGATTATCTTAAACTTAAAAGTAAAATAGACTTTCAGTCCGAAAACCTATCTCAATCTTTCCCTGCCAATGTTCATATTAAGAAAGACAGCGTCATCTGGATCTCTGTTTCTGTAGGCATAGAAGCCGCCAGGTGCCTCATCACACAGGATTCCATTTTAATTATGGATAGAATTAACAGAAAATATTACGGACTAAGCATTTCTGATCTTAATAACCAGTTTAACTTCGATTTTGACTTTAAACTTTTACAGTCTTTGCTTATTGGTAACCTTCCTTTTGAAAAAAAGGACGATGATTTAGTTCAATTAAATAGTTTATATACCAGTTTGTTTCAGCGTACTCAAAACATTAAAATAGAGAACCAAATTGACAATGTAAATCATAAATTAACCACCATTCTTGCAGAAGACCTGGGTGGAAAAAGCAAACTTGGTATCTCTTATTCGGACTTTATTCAAGTTATCAATGGGGTCGTTGTCCCTCACGCCATTTTTGCAAAAATTGATGTCTTCAGAGGAGACCAGATCAAAACCTCTACGCTTGATTTTAAACATACTAAGTTTGAGTTACAAGATAACCAGCTTAGATTCCCCTATGCCATTCCTAAAAGTTATGAGAAAGGAGTAATTGCCTTCTAGCGGAAAACACTTTCTTTAAAAATTTGACTTAATTTTGGGTATGGTTTTCACTTTCAAAAAAGCTTTCCTTTTAATCGCGATTTTATGTGCGAGTATGGCTGTGTGTGGCCAGAAGTCCCGAGAACAATTAGAAAAGGAAAAAAAAGAAAATCTAGAAAATATTAAAAGAGCTGAGCGAGTACTCAATCAAACCAGTTCTCAAAAAAAGGCGTCCATTGGAAAAGTTAAAGCTCTCAACACGCAGATATTCAATCAACAAAAGCAAATAGATCTCTTCTCCCAAGATATCAATTTAATAGATACTGAAATAGGAGAGCTGGAAGTGGCCAACCAAGAACTTCAAAAAAAGTTAGCTGCTTTAAAGAAAGAATATGCAGAGATGCTTTACATAGCCTCCAAGTCTAGTGGGAAGCTCAATAAATTGAGTTTTCTTTTTTCTGCTCGTTCCTTCAATGACCTCGTAATGAGGTATAAATATTTAGAACAATACACGGATAATAGGAAAATACAGGTTGGACAAATAAATAAAGTTTCTCAAACGCTAGCGAGCAGACAACAAGAGCTTTCTCAAAAGAAAAATGAGAAACAGAATGTGCTAACTCAAAAACAAGGAGAAACTCAGAAACTTTCGGTACTTCAAAGAGAACAATCCCAAACGGTAGCTCAATTATCCAAAGAGGAGAGAAATATCAGGAAAGAGATAGAAAGCTCAAAACAAGCTATAAGAAGACTCGATAACCTTATTTCTTCCATTATTCGCAAATCTGCCGAAAAAGTAAGCAATGCCACGCCGAATGAGGCCGTCGTCAATACCGCCTTGTCGGCATCCTTTCAAAACAATAAAAGAAAACTTCCTTGGCCTGTTCAAAACGGTTTTATCTCAGATAAGTTTGGCGTTAAAAACCACCCAATTTTAACAAATCTAAAAGTTGACAACAACGGAATAGATATCCAAACCTCTCCAAATGCACGTGTAAGTTCCGTCTTTGATGGAATTGTACTTGATATTTCTCAAATTCCCGGTCTGAATAATGTGGTAGCTATTCAGCATGGCGAATATTTCACCGTTTACGCCAATTTGAAATCCGTCAATATAAAACTACAGGATAAAGTCATTGCCGGTCAATTGATTGGTATAGCCGGAGAAAAAGGTGGTGAGTATGAAATAAACTTTCAAGTCTGGCATCAGTTCACCAAGATGGATCCTGAAATTTGGTTAGCTAGAAAATAAACTTCTCGGAATAGCCTTGGCAAAATTAAATTTGCAATCGAACAAAAAATCGTCAATCTTCAACAAAACTTAAAGTAAATTATGTCTGTACATTCTGATGTAAAACGAATTACTACCAACATTTTACGCAATATGAAACAGCAAGGCGACAAGATAGCTTGTCTTACCGCCTATGACTATTCTATGGCTACCCTTGTAGATGCTGCTGGTATAGAGCTAATTTTAGTTGGCGATTCGGCTTCAAATGTTATGGCGGGTCATGAGACCACTTTGCCTATCACCTTGGATCAAATGATTTATCATGCCCAAGGGGTTATTAGAGGAGTAAAGAGGGCTCTGGTGGTAGTAGATTTGCCCTTTGGAAGTTATCAAGGAAACTCCACCCAAGCTTTAAAGTCGGCCATCAGGATCATGAAAGAATCAGGTGCTCATGCGGTAAAAATGGAAGGTGGAGAAGAAATAGAAGAATCCATTTCTAGGGTTTTAAGTGCCGGTATTCCTGTAATGGGTCATCTAGGTTTAACGCCGCAGTCTATCTATAAATTTGGAACATATTCGGTTAGAGCAAAAAGTGAAGATGAGGCAGATTTACTTAAATCTAATGCCCAACTTCTTAACGATTTAGGATGTTTTGGTGTAGTTTTAGAGAAGATACCTCAGGAATTAGCCGCAGAGGTCACCGCTTCCATTGATATCCCTACGGTGGGTATTGGTGCTGGAAATGGCTGTGATGGACAAATTTTGGTCATTCACGACATGTTAGGAATAAACAAGGATTTTAGCCCTCGTTTTTTAAGACGCTACGCCGACCTACATACCGAAATGACCAATGCCTTCACAGGTTATATTAAGGATGTAAAATCTGGAGACTTCCCGAATGAGAAGGAAAGCTATGGCTAGCATTTGGTCGCAATACTTTTAAACTAAATCTACTTAAGCATGGAATTAAGAGCCTATCCTATTATTCGTTTGGTGCTCTTTCTTATCCTAGGCATTCTGGTATTTGAATTTTTCAATCTCTCCCTTTCCCAAGTATTTATAGTATTTGGGGTTTCCCTTATAGTTCTTCTTTTAGGTTTATATCTTAAGAAAAATGCGGTTTTTAGCATTGCTATTTATAGCTGCTTGATAACCATAGGCTGGCTATTTTCAAGTTTTCATGATAGAAATTCTCAAAACCAAAGAAACGATTTTGAAGCTTATCTCATAAGAGTTAATTCTGCCATAGAAACCAAACCAAAATCCTATAAGGCCATTGGTGAAATTTATAAAGTTAGAAAAGACAGTGTCTGGCAAGAATCAAAAGGGGATATTCTTCTTTACTTTTCACAAGATACCTTAAAACCGAAATATGGAGACATTTACTTGATAGCTGCTACTCCCAGAGAAATTGAAGGTCCCAAAAACCCCCTCGAATTTGATTATAAACTCTTTCAAGCCAGACGGGGAATTAAAATGCATCACTTTCTTAGAAAGGATGATTATACGAAAGTCGGTTACAAACCTAAAAATCCCGTATTCCAATTGTCCTATGCTCTTAATACGGCTTCCAGCGAAAGACTACACGAAATATTGGTAGACAAAGCCAATATAGGTGTGGCTGAAGCCATGCTAATAGGCACTAAAGACGAACTTGACGCAGACGTACGCGACGCCTACGCCACGGCAGGTGCCATTCATATTCTGGCTGTTTCAGGGCTTCATGTGGGAATCCTAATGCTTATGCTAAATTTTATATTTGGCCCATTAAACCGTAACAAAAAGACAAAATGGCTATACGGTCTTATTATTGTCTCTTGCTTGTGGGCCTATGCCCTTTTTACAGGTTTTTCTCCGAGTGTGGCTAGAGCCACACTCATGTTTAGCATTATTCAAATAGGTACTTTAATCCAAAGAGATAAAAACAGTATTAATGTATTAGCGGCATCAGCGTTTTTGCTGTTACTCATCAATCCATTCTGGTTGTTTGAAGTTGGTTTTCAGCTTTCTTACTTGGCTATTTTTGGGATATTGTACCTCTATCCTTATTTAAACGAATTATATCAACCTAAAAACTGGCTGTTGACCAAACTCTGGCAAATAAGTGTTCTTTCTATTTCTGCCCAACTATTCACATTTCCTTTAAGTATTTACTATTTCCATCAGTTTCCCAGTTATTTTCTACTGACGAATCCTTTGGTTACGGTACTGAGCAGTACGGTTCTTTTTTTGGGCATCCCTTCACTATTATTCTATTGGGTACCCTTCCTTTCGGATGTTTTAGCATGGCTTTTAAAGTGGACCCTGCTTGTTCTTAATAAATCCATTTTCTATGTTTCTGCCCTACCTGAATCTAAGCTTCACGGGTTTTCCATTTCTCAGCTAGAGGTTTTTGCCATATATGTTTTTCTTTTCCTGATTATTCTATTTTTCTTAAAAAGAGAATCTAAGTATCTATTCACTGGTTTAGTCTTATTCCTGATAATTTCCGCTTGGAATTTTCATGAAGATTTCATTCAGCGTAGACAAAAGGAACTTACTTTTCATTTTATCCCACGTTCCTCCGGTTTTAGCCTCATAGATGCTAAGTCTGCTTTATTTATCACAGACTCCGTCACAGCTAAGAACCCTCGAGCTTATAATTTTCATTTGAAAAACTATTACGACCATCTTGGTGTAAAAAACTATAAAATCATCAGCCCTGAAAATGGCAAACAGAACTTCACTTTCGAGTTGGGCGAATCCAATCATTTATGGATACAACAATTTTTCCGTACCAAAGTGAAAGATTCATTTTCGAGAGTTCTCGTTTCTAATAACGCTGTTTACAATATTGAAAAGCAGTTTGACACCTATCCCGAAGAAATCATTTTAGACGACACCAATTCCAAATACAGAATTGCTACGCTCAAAAAACAAGCGGACTCATTGAACATAAAATTGGTCTCGTTATACGAAACTGGAGGTTTAACTTATAAATACTAAACCCTTGGAAACCATTTAACCTCCTCGGCTTTTTCATCCTGGCCCATCTTCCTCGACAGCACGAAAAGATAATCTGAAAGTCTGTTCAAATATTTTATGATCATAAAGTTGAGTTCTTCCTCGTCGTGAAGTCTTATCGCACACCTTTCTGCTCTTCTACACACCGTCCTAGCCAAATGAGCATAGGAGACGTTAATGCTTCCACCTGGTAAAACAAAATGTTTCAAGTCTGGTAGTTCTAGGTTCATTTCATCCATCTGATTTTCAAGAAGATTTATATCCTCTTCTTTTAAATCTGGAAGCTTCTTTACTCCGCCACCGCCAGACTCCGAAGCCAGCTCTGCTCCAATTGTAAAAAGTCTGTCTTGCACTTCCTTCAAAATTTCTCTCTTTGCTGTGTCTTCGGAAACATCTCGTAATAATCCTATCCAAGAGTTTAGCTCATCTACCGTACCATAGGCCTCAATTTTCAATTCTCCTTTGCTAATTCTCTTCCCTCCTATTAACCCTGTGGTTCCTTTATCCCCTGTTTTGGTATAAATCTTTGACATAATTATTTTTAAACGTAATGCAAGACTAAATTTGCACTCAAATTAATGGTACCACAAGAAATTTAGGTGATAAATTATGTATAACGTTATATTTAATTATTGGAAAAGAGCTGCTTTTATCTTTTTGCTAGGTCTTTTACTTTACTGCTATGTTGGCCTTCCAGAGTCTATTGCTTTTAAGCATAATGACATAGGCCGACCTATCGGCTTTATAGATAAACAAAGTTTCTTTTATATTTCAGTTGCCTTGATTGTTGGCTTGAACCTTCTTTTTGGGGTTGTAAAGTCATCTTTTGAAAAAATAAATTTGCAAAAAATCATACCTAACAGTAGCTGGTCAGCCCAAGAGACGGAATTAAAAACTCTTATCTCTGCATGGTTTAATGCCATTCTTGCCTTTGTAAACACCTATTTAGTTTTTGTATTAATGGGTCTTATGCAAATCAATAGAGATCCTTCGCAAAATCTCAACAGAGATTACAGCTGGTTCCTAGTTATTGGAGCTGTTATACTTATGGGTATTCTTTTTTCTGTGCCCATAAAAATCCTTTTTTCGAAGCCTGTTCAAAATTGAAAGTACCGTCCGAAATAAAAATAGAAGACTATAACTACCCACTTCCTGACGATAGGATAGCGAAATATCCTTTGAGTCCGCGGGACTCATCCAAGTTATTGGTTTTCAAAGAAGGGAAAGTGAAGGATGAAGGGTTTAAGTCTCTTCCAAACGAACTTCCACATAAGGCACACCTGGTGTTTAATAACACCAAGGTGATTCCTGCACGGTTATTTTTTAGAAAAAAAACTGGAGCACTCATTGAAATTTTTCTATTAGAACCCGTTCAACCCAGCAGAGTTATTTCTCAGGTCATGGAATCAACAGATTCAGCGACCTGGAAATGTATGATTGGCAATAAAAAGAAATGGAAAGATGAGATTTTAGAATTATCTATCCCTGTTTCAGATTCTTTACAAGTTATTGTCAAAGCCACTCTATTCAATAAGGAAGAAAACACAGTTGCTTTTGACTGGACGAGCAATATAAGTTTTGCGGAGTTGGTAAAGATTTTTGGTCAAATCCCCCTTCCTCCTTACCTCAATAGAGCAACAGAAGAGATAGATAAAGAAACTTATCAAACTGTGTACTCTGAATGGGACGGAGCAGTGGCAGCCCCTACAGCTGGCCTTCATTTTACGGAAAGCATATTCGAAAAATTAAAGGTAAAAGAAATACAAACCTCTTTTATCACACTTCATGTGGGTGCAGGAACTTTCCAGCCTGTAAAAACTGAAAATGCACTAGAACATCACATGCACTCCGAGCAAATTGTCTTCACAAAGACATTCTTGGAATGCCTCTTAAAAACAGAAGGTCCTGTTATTCCTGTGGGCACCACATCTATGCGTTCTTTGGAGAGCCTATATTGGTACGGCGTAAAAGTTTATAAAAATCCAGCAGGGGAAGTCCCATTCTTTATTGAAAAGTTATATCCATATCAGAACTTACCTGAAGAATTACCTTCAAGCCTAGTTTCCATTCAGGCTATTATAAGCTATATGGAAAGCAATAACCTTAAAACTTTAGTAGGCGATACTGAGATTTACATCTTTCCGGGTTATCATTTTAAGATTTGTAAAGGAATTATTACGAATTTCCATCAACCTAAATCAACGCTCTTACTACTTATTTCGGCACTTATAGGAGAAGAATGGAAAGAAATATACGAATTTGCCTTACAAAATGACTTTAGATTCCTCAGCTATGGAGACTCTAGTTTGCTTCTCTCATAGTGGAGCCACGCTTTATAAGCTCATGTCTTAACACTATAGTGTTGGTCATCTGAACGTCCATATTACCATTAAGATGTGCTATTAAACTGTTGGCCGCCAACTCACCCATTTCCTCTCCAGGGTAATGAATAGTTGATAATTTGGGCTCTACGATTCTACTTATAGGGTCGTCATTAAAACCTATAATAGCAATTTCTCCAGGAACTCTTATTCCCTCCTTTTTCAAAGATACCATAAGGGAAGCCGCACAGGTGTCGTTAGTCACAAAAATCCCGTCTGGTTTTTCATCTAATTCTGCAATATGTTGACTCACTTCATAACTGGCATCTAGGCTAAGATCTGTTACAAAGAGCATTTTTTCAGAAAAAGACAAGTTAGAATCCACTAATGCCTTTAGGTAACCTTTATATCTATCCTGGTAAACGTTCCAATCCAAATCTCCCGTAATGTGACTGATTCTTGTGCATCCTTGCTCTATTAAGTGCATAGTTGCTTCATATCCTGCCTGAAAATTATCAATGACAATTTTGGGTACATTCTTTATATCCAGCACCCGGTCAAAAAACAAAGTGGGAATACCTTTTTTTAGGAATGGCTCAAAATGAGCAATATTATCTATTCCGAGTAGCGTTGATACCAGCAGACCATCTACCCTAGAATCAAACATCGTTTTAGCATTGGCTATCTCCTTTTGCTGGTTCTCTAGCGATTGTGTAATCAGTAAATTATATCCAGAATGATTAGCTGCCTTCTCCATTCCTGCCAGTACTGTTGCCAGAAAATATGAATCTAGCTTGGGCACCATGACCCCTAAAGTCATCGTAGATTTAGCCCTCAGGTTTTTAGCAAAAAGGTTAGACCTGTAACCCATTTCTTTTGCCGCTAAGTTTATTTTGCTTTTGGTTCTTTCGTTAATAGCGGGATGATCGTTCAGGGCTCTACTCACCGTAGAAGCAGAAATGTTCAATTGATCAGCGATGTCGTAGATAGTAACTTCTTTTTGCATATATTAATGCTTGTTATAGATTCAAAAATAGTGATAATATATTTCCCAAAAGTGGAAATTTAGAAAATGCAATCGGTTGAAATTTAATAAAATTCCGTATATTTCAAGCTGAAATATTCAATCCTTTAAAATAAATTTGCTTTTTCTTAGCCTTAAATAATTGAAGAATGGTTTTCAAACCATTTGAAAGATTGGCAGAGGGATATAAGGGACTAAATTTAAATTGAAAATAATACAATGAAACATACCATGAGATGGTACGGCCCAAACGACGGGGTCACTTTAATGGATCTAAGACAGGCTGGCTGTACTGGAGTTGTCAATTCATTACATCAAATAGCCGTAGGCGAAATTTGGACGAAGAAAGATATCCAAGAACGCATTGATATTATTCAGAAAGACAATGACAAGTTTTCAAAGCTAACTTGGGATGTCGTAGAAAGTCTTCCTGTTCATGAAGACATCAAAAAGGGTATCCCTGGCAGAGAAAAATATATAGAAAACTATAAGGCTTCGCTTAAAAATTTGGCTAGTTGCGGTATTACCACGGTTTGCTATAATTTTATGCCCGTTTTAGATTGGTCTAGAACGCAGTTAGCCTATCAAATGCCAGATGGTTCTTATGCTTTACGTTTTGTTCATGTAGATTTTGCAGCATTCGATCTCTTCATTTTAAAGAGAAAAGGAGCTGAGCAAGACTATGACGAAGAAACAAGGCTTCAGGCGAAAGAAAGATTTGACGCCATGTCAGCAGAGGATATCAAAACTTTAAAAGAAGCCATTCTTCAAGGACTTCCTGGCTCTGATGACGCCTTTACGGTAGAGTCTTTCCAAAAACTTTTAGACGAATACAAGCATATTGGTGATAAAGAATTACGAGAAAACCTTTATTATTTCATGCAGCAAGTAGGTCCAATTGCCGAGCAAGTTGGTGTCAATTTATGCATTCATCCAGATGACCCACCAAAACCTTTAATTGGTTTACCTCGAGTTCTTTCTTGTCAAAAAGATATTGAGCAGTTAATGGCTGCTTATGATCATCCTGCCAATGGACTTACTTTCTGTACGGGTTCTTTGGGCGTAAGAGCAGACAATGATCTAGTGAGTATCATAGAACAATTTGGTAATAGAATTCACTTCCTTCATTTAAGAACTACGCAAAGAGAAGCAGGTTCTAAAAACTTTCATGAAGCACAACATTTAAATGGTGATGTTGACTTTTATGAAGTTATTGAGGCCATTCTTAAAGAGGAAAGAAGACGAAAATCTGCGGATGAAAAAGTAACAGAAATTCCGATGCGACCAGATCATGGACATCACTTTTGGAGTGATTCAGATAGAAAATACTACCCTGGTTACTCTTATATGGGCAGGCTAAAAGGACTCGCTGAACTAAGAGGAATGGAGCTTGCCATTAACAGGCAACTCGATAAAGCATAGACTTTACTTAAAGTAAAGTAGACAAAACGATCTTCTAAATAAGATAAAAGTCATCAATTACTACCCTCGGGTAGTAATTGATAAACTATGCCTATAAAACTGCATAAAGGTTGATTTTACACCCGAAACAGCCTCTTTATCTCATCATAATTCAGCTCCATTTCCTACATATTATGAAAAAATTCATTCTGTTACTCTGCTTAATCTCCTACATTTCCTTTGCCGATGACGGCTCTCGCCTCTGGCTAAAGTACGACTTAATTCAAGACGCATCAGCGAGAAAAGCCTACCTCAAAAAGTATAAAAAAATAGTTTTACACCAGGACACAGAAAGAACACAACTGGCTGCAAAGGAATTACAGTTTGCTTTAAAAGGACTCCTAGGAGCTGATACACCCATTGCTAATGGGAAAAATGAATCTTCGAAAAACGCCATTACCATATCTATTGATAGAAATTTAGATTTAGGAGACGGTTTTCATATTTCTGGAAACAATTCAGGAATTAAAGTGGAAGCACAGAATGACCTCGGTGCCCTCTATGGTACCTTTGCTGTAATAAGGAGAATTCAAACTTTAGAATCTTTGACTTTCGATTTGACCGAAAAGCCTAAGATTAACATTAGAATGCTTAACCATTGGGACAATGCCAATGGAACCGTAGAAAGAGGCTACGCCGGCTCTTCCATTTGGAAATGGACAGAGCTTCCAGAGGTTATAGACCCAAGAATAATTCAGTATGCACGAGCAAACGCATCAATCGGGATAAATGCCGCCGCTATTAATAATGTTAACGCGAGTTCCAAGTTTCTCACCCCAGAATATTTACGTAAAGCAAAAGGAGTGGCGGACGTTTTACGTCCTTATGGTATCAAAGTCTTTATTTCTGTAAACTTCCGTTCTCCAAAAACACTTGGCGGACTAGAAACATCAGACCCTTTGGACCCGAAAGTTCAGGAATGGTGGCAAGAGAAAACAGATGAAATTCATTCTTATATCCCAGATTTTGGAGGCTATTTAGTTAAGGCGAATTCTGAAGGAGAACCTGGACCACAAGATTACGGACGAACACATGCTGATGGAGCCAATATGCTGGCCAAAGCCCTGGAAAATAGAGACGGAATTGTGATATGGAGAGCGTTCGTTTATAATGCCGACATTAACGGAGATAGATTTGAAGAAGCTTTCAAACAGTTTAAGCCTTTGGATGGACTGTTCGACGAAAAAGTCATAGTTCAGGTGAAAAACGGCCCGATTGACTTTATGCCCCGAGAGCCGTTCCATCCAATGTTTGGTGCTTTTCCGAAGACCCCTTTGGCTATGGAATTTCAGATTACGCAGGAGTATTTAGGTCAATCTACGCATTTAACCTATCTGGCTCCGATGTTTAAGGAGACCCTATGTTCCGATACTTACGCCCAAGGCGAAGGTTCTACGGTAGCAAAAGTAGTAGACGGAAGCCTTTATAAGCATCCAATAACCCTTATGGCTGGTGTGGCCAATACAGGCTCGGATGCCAATTTCACGGGTCATCCTTTTAATCAAGCCAACTGGTATGCATTCGGGCGACTGGCCTGGAACCACGAACTCAGCTCAGAACAAATTGCGAAAGAATGGGCTTCCATGACACTAAGCAATAATCCTAAAGTTATTCATGAGGTAGAAGGAATCATGATGGAATCCCTACCTATCTACATAACTTATACTTACCCCTTAGGCCTACACCATATGATGGGAGAAGGGCATCATTACGGCCCCCAACCCTGGCTAGATAAAAGTGGCAGACCAGACTGGACTTCTACCTATTATCATAGAGCAGATAAACAAGGGATTGGTTTTGACAGGACTGGCAAAATGAGTAATGCCTTAAGCCTGTATCAGCAGGGTGTTCAGAAAAAATGGAAAAGCCCAGAAACCTGCGATTTGAATTATTTAATGTGGTTTCATCACCTAGAATGGAATTATAAATTAAGTACTGGAAATACGGTTTGGGAAGAATTAATGCTAAGGTATTACCAAGGACCAGAAGAAGTTAAAGTGCTTATGCGTAAATGGGAAAGCTTAAGCAACGAGATAGATAAAGAAGTTTTTGAAAACGTTAAAAGTAGATTAGCCATACAGCAGAGAGAAGCTTATTGGTGGAGAGATTCCTGCTATTTGTATTTCAAACAGTTTTCGCAACAGCCATTACCGGCGGGTTTAGAAGAGCCAAACAGAACATTAGAAGACGTAAAAGACATCGAAGGAGTATACCATTTAAGATAGGAGAGAAAAACATGAATAAATTTTCATTAAAAGGAAAGTTAGCTTTAGTTACGGGCGGGGGTACAGGAATAGGCTTAGCCATTACGGAGTGCTTTATAAAAGCTGGTGCACGCGTGGTTATAACGGGCCGCAGAGAAGATGTCCTAATAGAAACAGCAGATAAACTTGGAGACAGTGTAAAGTACATCGTCAACGACATCACAGATTTAGACAGTTTGCCAACATTAGTAGAAAACATAGAGTCCAATATTGGCTCATTAGATATTTTAGTCAATAACGCAGGCGTAAATCAAAAGAAACCCGCTGTAGAAGTCACGAACGAGGAGTTTGACCGTATCATACAAACGAACCTTTACGGTGTATTTGTGTTAACACGTGAAGTTGGAAAAAAAATGATTTCTAGAAAATCTGGCTCCATCATTATGATCTCGAGCATGTCTGCCTATTACGGAATAGACCGAGTGGTATCATATACCGCCTCCAAGAGCGGCGTAGAGGGTCTAGTTATGGCTTTCTCATCGGAATTCGGGAAAGACAATGTAAGAGTAAATGCCATAGCTCCAGGTTTCATAGAAACCAATATGATGCTGACCGCCATGAACTCAGACCCTGCCAGAAAAGACAAAGCTTTTGATAAAATTCATTTGAACCGTTGGGGGCAAATTGAAGACATTGGAAACGCTGCCGTTTTCTTTGCCTCGGATGCTAGTGCATACATTACATCCGTTTCTTTACCTGTAGATGGCGGAAATAGCAAAGGCTTTTAAAAAAGCAATACCCAAGAACCAAGAAATCCGCCAGACTACTGTGAGTCTGAGCGGATTTTTGTCATTTAATTTAAACCTAATTATCCTTTTACCAGCTGGATATTTAATAGGAGCTTAATTTCGTCTCCTACCACTACTCCACCGGCTTCAGTTACGCCATTCCAACTCAAGCCAAAGTCTTTACGACTAATCTTCCCTGAAATGTCAAAACCTGCTTTTTCAATATTATAAAAATCTAACATTTTACCACCATATGCCACATCCAACTCCACAGATTTAGTCACGTCTTTAATGGTCAAATCTCCTAGTAGTTTAAACGAATCTTCGGAATTTGTCTTAATAAAAGACTTAGAAGCAAATTTTAGTTCCGGAAAACGCTCTGAATCAAAAAAATCTCCAGATTTCAAGTGATTATCTCTGTCTTCGTTTCCTGTAGTAATAGTATCTATTTTTGCAGAAAAGCCAATCTCTGCATTCTCAAAAGTATCTCCTTCCGTTTTCACTTCTGCACTAAAATCTTTAAAATCTCCAGTAACGGTAGAAATCATAAGGTGCCTTACCTTGAATTGCACTTCTGAGTGCATGTTATCAATATTCCAAGTATTCATAATTAATTGTCTTTACATTGTATGTTGTTACATGCATATAACTTTATCAGAAGAATAAAAGTTCAACGCATCAAAAAATTACAAATTGGGCATAAAAAAACCTCTACTTTAAAATAGAGGTTCTGAATAGAATACTAAGACTGAGGTTTTGAATCTCCCTCCCTTTTAGGGCCACGATCTTTAAAATTTGACTTCCCTTTAAAATTCTTTTTAAAAGGTTTCTTTTTCTTAAAACCACCGTCATTTGACTTTTTCCCTGGCTCATATGCAGGACCTGCTCCTAATTCTTCAGGGATAGCTTGCTTTGGTATATCATCTCCAATAAGACTCTCAATCCTAAAAAACTTACGCTGATCTTTTTGATTTATTAAAGTAACAGCTGTTCCTGCCGAACCTGCCCTTGCTGTTCTACCAATTCTATGGATATAATCCTCAGGGTCTGGTGGGCAATCAAAATTAACTACTAAATCTATTCCGGTTACATCTATACCTCTTGAAATAATATCTGTACCCACCAAAACTCGGACTTTACCAGCTTTAAACTGATTCATCAAATCCTCTCTAGCGGCCTGATCTAAATCAGAACTAAAGCCTTTTGCTCCTAACTTGAATTTATTCAACTCCCTTTCAATATTCTTGACATTGTCTTTCGAAGAAGAGAAAACAATAATACTTTTGAAAGATTCATCTTTTAAAAGATGGGTCAACAAAGGCAATTTTTGAGTATCGTAAACCACATAAGCCAATTGCTTAATTCCTTTTGCAGGTTTAGAGATAGCAATATTTATCTGCTCTGGTTTTTTCAGAATCTTATTGGCTAAATTCCTAATCTCTGGTGGCATTGTTGCAGAAAACAACAAAGTTTGTCTAGTCGTAGGTAGTTGAGAACTTATTCGAAGAATATCTCCTAAAAAACCCATATCCAACATACGATCTGCCTCATCCAAAATCAAATGTTGCAGTTTTCCAAAATCAACCTTGTCGGAATTCATTAAGGCTATTAACCTTCCTGGTGTTGCAATAACCAAATCCGCTCCAGCCTCTAAAGCTCTCTTTTGGGTAATGAATGTATCTCCATCTCCTCCCCCATATACTGGAATAGAACTTACTCCTGTAAAATAAGAAAGACCTTCTACTTGTTGATCTATTTGAATAGCCAATTCTCTAGTAGGAGTAATCACCAAGGTATTCAAATGCCTTTCCTCGTCGGGCAATTGAGCTATCTTATGCAAAACCGGTAATATGAACGCAGCTGTTTTACCTGTACCAGTTTGGGCACAAGCTATTAAATCCTTTCCCTCAATTACTTTTGGAATGGCAAATTCTTGGATAGGTGTTGCATTTTCAAAGCCAATGGCTTCCAGCCCTTCCAGTAGTTTCTCGTCTAATCCTAATTCTCTAAATGTCAAATTTCTAGTGTTTTAAAGCACGATGATTTAACAAAGCTAAACAAAAATTCAGCCACATTAACTATTCTCTGATTTAACCAAAAAATCACTTTCGTAAACCTTCGTTTCTCCGCCTTGATTAATCGCATAATTAAAACCCTTCTGAATGGCATAAGCTCCGTGATGACCTGCCTTGTCTATGGCTAAAAAACCCACTTGGAATTGTTCAAAGTCTTTCAATTTATTCGCTATTCTCTTTACGCCCTCTTCGCAGGCTTCTTGAGGAGTTCTTCCCTGACGCATGAGTTCCACAATCAAAAAGGAACCACAAGTTTTCATCACAAGCTCACCTACCCCAGTGGCTACCGCTCCGCCTATCTCATCATCCACGTACATACCAGCACCTATAATTGGAGAGTCTCCAACCCTACCATGTAATTTATAAGCCATCCCACTGGTCGTACAAGCTCCCGCTATTTTGGCGTTGCTATCTAAAGCCATTATGCCAATAGTGTCATGTCTTTCAATATTAGCCACGGGTTTGTAATCCGCAGTCTCCAACCATTCCTTATATTGTTTCTCGGCCTCATCTGTCAAAATATCTTCTTCTGCAAAGCCTTCTTCTTTCGCAAACTTCAAAGCCCCTTCTCCAACGAGCATCACATGAGGTGTTTTTTCCATCACACGTCTTGCAACTGATAGCGGATGCTTTATTCCTTGAAGAAAAGCCACCGAACCGGCATTCATTTCGTAATCCATGATACATGCATCTAATGTTACCCTACCGTCTCTATCTGGCCTTCCACCATATCCCACACTCATGTCATTAGGATCTCCTTCTGGCACATTTCCTCCTTTTTCTACACCATCCAATGAACTTCCACCATTTTCCATCGCCGTCATTGCAGCATTTACAGCGTCTACATTTGGCCCCCATGTGGCAATTGAAACGGGCACCCCTGACTTAGAATTCGAGTTATGAACCACAGTCTTTTCTGTCTCACAAGCCAGCAAACCACCTACTGTTAGACCAGCGGCACCAGACTTAATAAAATTTCTTCTTTTCATTGATTAGATATTTAAGGAAATTTAAAAAGGAATTTAGGTAAGATTACTGAAATTTTAAAATTTCCTGAGGTCAGAAAACTTGAACTTCTTAGAAACCCACATGATAGTCTATCTTTTTCCTTTATTTTTGCAATTCATTTTCCCATAGAATTTACTACTTAAAAGAATGGCAAAGAAAATCCAATCGGCATTAATCTCTGTTTTTTACAAAGACGGTTTAGATAAGATTGCAAAACTCTTGCATGAAAACGATGTCACTATCTACTCTACAGGAGGAACACAAAGTTTTATAGAAGATTTAGGAATTCCTGTAACCGCAGTAGAAGACCTTACTTCTTACCCTTCCATTTTTGGAGGCAGAGTAAAAACCTTACACCCAAAAGTATTTGGCGGCATTCTTCATAGAAGAGAAAACCAAGACGATGTAAAAACAGCGGCAGAGATGGAAATCCCAGCCATTGACTTAGTCATAGTTGATTTATACCCTTTTGAAGAAACGGTAGCTTCTGGTGCTTCAGAAGATGATATTATTGAGAAAATTGACATTGGAGGAATTGCCCTCATAAGAGGTGCAGCCAAAAACTATCAAGACGTACTCATCGTTTCTTCCAGAAATCAATATGATGATGTTTTTAATACTCTTTCTAATAAAGGTTGTGGAACAGATTTAGAAGACAGAAAGGCTTACGCCATGAAAGCATTTGGTGTTAGTTCTCATTATGACTCAGCTATCCACGGCTATTTCTTCGGAGCGGAAGATGCAGGAAACTTTAGAGCTGGCGAGGCCAAAACTTTAAGATACGGAGAAAATCCTCACCAATCTTCTACTTTTTATGGTGACTTAGATGCCATGTTTGACCAGATTCATGGAAAGGAATTATCGTATAATAATTTAGTAGATACGGACGCAGCGGTTAGATTGATTGACGAGTTCGAAGATTTAACCTTTGTAATCATGAAGCATAACAATGCTTGTGGTGTGGCAACAGCTCCTACGGCTCTTCAAGCCTATGAGAATGCATTGTCTTGTGACCCTGTATCAGCTTTTGGAGGTGTCATCATTACCAATGCTCCGGTGGATAAAGCAACGGCAGAATCCATGCACCCATTGTTTTTTGAGATTTTAGTAGCTCCTTCATTTGATGAGGACGCACTAGCTATTCTGACGAAGAAAAAAGACAGAAGACTTTTAATCAGAAAAGAAGTTAAAAATGCTAAAAAGCAATTCAGAACTTTACTCAACGGTGTTTTAGAGCAAGACAAAGACATGACCATGGAGTCGGCAAAAGACTTCAATGCCGCTACAGAAAAGAAACCAAGTGATGCTGAAATTAAGGCCTTAGAATTTGCATTGAAAATTTGCAAACATTTAAAGTCTAATAATGTCGTTCTCGCAAAAGAAGGTCAATTGCTATCATGTGGTGTAGGACAAACTTCTAGAGTAGACGCTCTTAATCAGGCCATTGATAAAGCGAAACAATTTGGTTTTGACTTGAATGGAGCGGTGATGGCTTCTGAAGCGTTCTTCCCTTTTCCAGACTGCGTAGAAATTGGACATAAAGCGGGAATTACGGCAGTGGTTCAGCCTGGCGGCTCTATTCGCGACCAGTTGTCTATAGACTATTGTAACGAAAACGGTGTAGCCATGGTAATGACTGGCGTCAGACATTTCTTGCATTGATAATTATATTCTAACTTGTGGGCAGCATAAATCTACCTGCCTACAAGTTTATAATTACACTCCACTTCAAAAAACCTAATCAATATGAAAGTTCAATTCTTTGGAGCCGCAAGACGAGTTACGGGAAGCAAGCACCTTTTAACCACAATATCAGGTACTAAGATACTTTTAGATTGTGGACTGTTTCAGGGTATTGGAACAACAGAATTAAACTCTTCTTTCGGATTTAATCCCGAAGAACTAGATTTCGTTATTCTTTCTCATGCACATATTGACCATACGGGTTTACTACCAAAATTAATTAAAGATGGTTTTAAAGGCACGGTATATTGTACGCATGCCACCAAAAGCCTTTGCGAAATCATGCTCATGGATTCTGCAAGAATTCAAGAAACAGATATAAGAAGAATTAATAAAAGACGGAGAAAAAGAGGTGACGAACTGCTAGAATCCCTTTATAGTGAAAAGGATGCCCAAGACGCTATTGACCTAATGGAAACTAAGGGCTACCATACTAAATTTGAAATAGAACCTGGTGTAACATTTAGCTTTTATGAATCTGGTCACATCCTTGGCAGTGCTGGCATATATATAGAATTCCTTGAGGATAATCGTATGAAGTCCTTATTCTTCACTGGAGATATAGGAAGGCCTAACGATAAAATCTTAAGAGAACCAGAGGCCTTTCCCCAGGCAGACTACATCATCTCTGAATCTACTTATGGTGATAAATTGCACGAACCCGAGCCTGACATGAGAGCTCACCTTTTAAGGGTTGTGAAAGAAACTTGTGTAGTGAACAAAGGGAGGCTAATTATTCCTGCTTTCTCGGTAGATAGAACACAGGAATTGATTTACGCATTGGATGTATTAGAAAACGAGGGGAAACTCCCTAGAATACCTGTTTATATAGATAGTCCACTTTCTGTGAAAGCTACGCTAGTAATGCGTAAGCACGAAGAGGAGTTCAATCCCGAAATCTTGGATTATATAAAAAGAGACGGAGACGCATTTGGATTTGAAAACCTTAACTATATCACCAAAGTAGAAGACTCCATCGCCATCAATAATTCTAAAGAGCCTTGTATTATCATATCGTCTTCTGGAATGGCAGAGGCAGGGAGGATAAAACATCACATCAAAAACAACTGTGAGAACCCTAATAACACCATTCTAATCGTAGGATATTGTTCTCCGAGCTCATTGGGCTATCAAATAAAAATTAAAGCTTCTGAGATAAGAATATTTGGCGATACCTTTAAACTAAACGCCAATGTGGAAGTTATGGATTCATTTTCTGCTCATGCAGATTACCAAGAAATGATAAGCTACCTAGGCTGCCAAGATGCATCAAAAGTTAAAAAGGTTTTTCTTGTTCATGGTGAAATAGAAAAGCAAACGGCCTTTAAAACAAGGCTCGAAAATGTAGGTTTCAAGAATATTGAAATCCCTCACCACAAAGAAGCTTTTCAAATTTAAGCTCAATCAACCTCTCAATTGCCTCAAAGCATGATTAGAGAACACAAATTCATCCAATTCTTGAATGTGGGTGGTTAATATGGATTGGCTATTTCCTTCCCAAAGTTTTTTGCCTTTGTGAAGAAACATGATATAATCACCAATGGAAAGAACCGAATTCATGTCATGAGTAATAACCACAGTGGTAATCTCATACTCGTCGGTAATTTCCTTAATAAGCTCATCTATTTTTATGGCCGTTAGCGGGTCTAAACCAGAATTGGGCTCATCGCAGAAAAGATATTTAGGATTCATAACTATAGCTCTAGCTATACCAACCCTCTTTTTCATTCCCCCCGAAACTTCAGAAGGCATTAATTTACCAGTACCTTCCAATCCTACTCTTTGCAAACAAAACTCTACCCTATCCCTCTTTTCCGACTCAGACATTGTAGTTAACATCTTTAAGGGAAATTCTACATTCTGATAAACGGTTTTTGAGTCAAACAAGGCTCCTCCTTGAAAAAGAACACCCATATCTCTTCTAATATCCTTCTTATCCTCCTCTTCTTGTAGCAAAAATCTTCTTCCGTCATACAGCACTTGCCCTTCCTCCGGTTTAACTAAATCTAGCATACACTTAAGAAGAACGCTTTTACCTGTTCCGCTAGCACCTATAACCAAACTCGTTTTTCCTTTTTCAAAGATTCCACTTACGCCGTAAAGGATCTGACGACCATTAAAAGATTTAGAGATGTTTTTTATTTCTATCACGGCTAATTATCAGGTTAAAAGTTCTGCTAATAAATAATCTGCCACCAAGATGGCTATACAGCTATTTGTAACAGCGGTGGTGCTGGCTTGCCCCACCTCTAAAGCACCGCCTTTGGTATGGTAGCCTTTATAAGCAGAAATGGTGGTAATGAGAAATCCAAAAACGAAGGATTTCACTAAAGCAATGATAATATTATAGGGAACAAATGACGTTCTAATACCATAAATGTATTCTTCAGGTGTCAAAATCCCTGTCATGGTACCAGCCAAATAGCCGCCGTAAATTCCAAGGAAATCCGACAGAATGGCCAATAAAGGGAAAGTAATCATAGCCGCTAAAACTTTGGGCAGTACCAGATAAGAGGAAGCATTAATACCCATCACTTCAAGGGCGTCTATCTGCTCAGTAATCCTCATGGTTCCTAGCTCACCAGCAATATTAGATCCTACCTTCCCTGCCAAAACTACACACATAAAGGTGGAGGATAGTTCTAAAAGCATCATATCTCTAACCACATTACTCACAATGTAATTAGGAATAAAGGGGCTTACAAGGTTGGCATAAATCTGAACACAGGTTACCGCCCCTATAAAAAAGGCCACAATAGAAACAATAAAAACAGAATTTATACCAATTTTGACACACTCGTCAATAAACCTCTCCCAGTAAACTTTAAAAGTTTCCCGTCTAATAAATAGACTACCGAGGAAAAGGAAAAAATTTCCAACTATAGAAAGCATTTAGCGGATGTTTTAAGCTTACGCAAATTTAATAAATTGATTGGGTATGCAATATCAACTAGTTTTGTGCAAAAACCGAACCATGAACAAAGTTGCTGTAATTACTGGTGCTTCTAAAGGAATTGGAAGAGCCATTGCTGAAAAATTCGCTTCACAAGGCATTGACCTTATTATCACATCCAGAAATAAAGAGGATTTGGAAGTAATCAAAATTAAGTTGGAATCGGAAAATAATATTTCTGTTCACCCTTTTTCTGCCGACTTAAGTGAGAAAAAAGGGGTAACATCCTTCGTGGAATATGTTAAAGGCTTGGGTTTACCAATTCATATACTCGTAAATAATGCCGGCGTATTTATCCAAGGTACGCTAATGGATGAAGAAGAAGGTTCTTTGGAAAGTCAAATAAACACCAACCTCTATTCTGCCTACCATACCACTAGGGGATTGATAGACACCATTCGAAAAACCGAAAACGCCCATATTTTCAATATTTGCTCTATAGCCAGCCTTCAAGCCTATCCAGGCTCTGGTTCTTATACCATTTCTAAGTTTGCCCTTCTGGGCTTCACCAAGTCATTACGGGCTGAACTTATCCCTGAAAAGATAAAGGTAACTGCAGTGATGCCTGGAGCCACCTATACCAGCAGTTGGGAAGGTTCAGATATGCCTGAATCAAGGTTTATAGCAGCTACCGATATAGCGGAATCTATATGGTCTGCCTACAATCTTTCACCGTCTGCGGTCGTTGAAGAAATCATCATTAGACCGACGGAAGGAGATCTTTAGTAGGACGCTTTTTAAAAATCTTAGGAATACATGATAATTGCGAAAGTTTAAAATTCTTACTTTTGCAGTCAAATTTAGAAAAACAATAAAATGGAGGCTTTACAAGATGTAGCACATATTTCTGGAAGACCAGGATTATTTAAGATTATTAAACCAGGACGCTCCGGTGTAATAGTGGAGAGCATGGACGGTAATAAAAAAAGGGAGATTGTTAATGTAAATGCTAAAGTATCTGTTTTAAAAGATATTTCTATTTACTGTGAAGAGTTTGAGAAATCAACCCCGCTGTCTGAAATATTCACAACCATTCGTGAGCAAAACGGAGCAAAAATTGATTTTGATGTAAAAAACTCAACACCGGAAGACTTTTTCAAGTTTTTTGCAGTAGTCATGCCCGATTTCGATAAAGACAGAGTTTACTCTTCAGATATTAAAAAAATAATTCAGTGGTATAACCTTCTTTCAACTGCAATGCCTGAGTTGTGGGAAGCAAAAAGCGAAGAAGAGGAGTAATAGCAGCACTTGCTTTTAATCCTTAATAAGTCAATAAGACCCATGTAAAATAAATTATGGGACTTATTGACTACCACAACTTATGAATAGAATCCAAAACTTTGTAATTTGGTAACCTCATAACGACAAAATCTACCCAATGAGACGTCTTCTTATTTTGTTTATTTTATTTCTGGCAGCTCAATTTGTGCAGGCACAATCCGACTGTTTACTGACAAGAAGTGCTACAATTACCGCCAAGGGTCAAGAATCTGAGCTCATTAACAAATATAACCTCAACAGGAGTCTCATTGAGGAAACCAGAACAATCCCCAACTCTCAAGGTGGTGGTTCCTATACTACCAAAAAGGTATTTGAATATAACGAAAAGGGGTATTTAAGTAAAATCTCTGAATTTGTGAATGACGAATTCAAAACCTCAATCCTTAGAACCTACGACAGGCTCGGTAATCTAATTTCTGAAACAGAAGGCAAAGAGCCTAACGGACTAAATAATATCATCAATAAGCTCACCTCCTCAAACGGCACGGAAGTTAAACTATACTTTGATGCTAATAACGGTATCAGTGGAAAAGAAGTTACCGAAAAAAACGACAAGGGGGATGTGGTTAAATATGAAATGCATAATGCCAAGGGAGAAGTAAACCTCTCTAAAGAATATAAATACAACAGCTCTTCAAAAGAAACATACTACAAAAGAAATGACGTAGTTGGTGGAATGATTGAAGTGACCTTTTCTGATTACAATAACGAAGGAAAGATAGGAAAAGACAGCACTTTTCTAAACAATAATTTGATTGCTAAAACGCTATATACCTATACCAATGGCTATTTGACCAAAAAATCTCGGTATGGTAGAAATAACATTTTGGAATACGTTATTGATTATAGCAATAATGCACGAGGAAAAATTTCGGAAGAGCGTTTTATATATAATGCCAACCTTCTAAGCGTTGTAAAAAACACTTATGACGCAAATGGCAACCTGATTGAAGAAAAACGCTTTGATAAAAACAACGAACTTTTAAGAACTAAAATTCAGGAATTCACCTGTCCTAATTGATATGGAAGCAATAGTAGAAGAGAAGATTGACTATGTGGCTGAAATTGCCAGATTAAAAAAGGAAAAGAATGCTGTCATTCTGGCCCATTACTATCAAACCTCAGACATACAAGATATTGCAGATTATATTGGTGACAGCCTAGGTCTCTCTCAACAAGCGGCCAAAACAGAAGCGGATATTATTGTTTTTGCAGGTGTGAGGTTTATGGCAGAAACTGCCAAAATATTATCTCCAAGTAAGAAAGTAGTCCTACCAGATATTAACGCTGGTTGCTCTTTAGAAGAATCTGCTCCCGCAGATAAATTCACAGCTTTTAAAGCCAAACACCCAGAAGCTGTCGTAATTTCCTACGTTAACTGCTCTGCGGAGCTCAAAACACTTACGGATATTGTTTGTACCAGTACCAATGCTATTAAAATAGTAGAAAGCGTACCAAAGGACAAACAAATAATTTTCGCTCCGGATAAAAACCTTGGGGACTTTCTAAATCGTAAAACAGGAAGAAACATGATTCTTTGGGATGGAGCATGCATGGTTCACGAAGCCTTCTCTGCAGAGATGATTGCCGACCTTAAAGCGAAACACCCTCAGGCTACCATTATAGCCCACCCAGAAAGCGAAAAACCTGTTTTAGATAACGCGGAATACATTGGCTCTACCACAGGCTTATTGAAATATACCATTAACAGCCCTTCAAAGGAGTTCATAGTAGCTACGGAATCTGGTATTATTCATCAAATGAAGAAAGCCTCTCCCGATAAAATATTCCATGTGGCTCCAACAGTCAAAAACGGGCACCCCTGTGTGGCTTGTGCAGACTGCCCACACATGAAACTAAATACAATGGAGAAACTTTACAGATGCCTATTAGACGAAAGTCCAGAGATTTTACTTTCTGATGAAATTCTCGAAAAAGCTAGAGCTCCAATAGACAGAATGTTAGAAATTTCGGAAAAGCACGGTCTTTAATGAATGATTAGCAATATTGCTTCATGGGCGGCTTGGTTCCTATTAATGAGTGCTTTGTATTATCATTTACAGCATCAAGAGGTGAATTCTGGAAATGCTCAAATGCTTTTTTATGATACTACGAATGACGCAAAAGCCAGACCCTTGATATTTCTATCTATTTCTGCTTTCGTTTTATTTGTCCTTCATCTGGTAAAAAAAGCAGACCCCTCTATTTTTAACTCACCCTTACCAAAGGAAAAAGGCTCTATGGCTAATTCCCATGCTATCGTCATTGAGCTTATATCCATGATTCAATTATGGATTGGAGGCCTTGCATTATTGCTTTGCAAAAAAACATCATCGGAAGACTTTCAAGCCATGCACAGTTTATGGTTTTACATAAGCCTTTTGGTATTTATAGTTCTAATTTACATATTAAGGATGCACAAACACCAAAAGAGCTAAAAATTGCTTTCCTTTGAGAAACTAAATTACATCCATTAGAAGTTATTAATAGAGCTTAAAAGAAAAGAGAATGGAAGAGAAGAAAAAAATAAAGAATAGCAAATTCGCCATAAGAATCCCCATTATTGTAGCAGTTACTTTAGCAGCGGGTATACAGATCGGAGCAAAATTCTTCAGCGACCAAAACATGGTCGGCGATGTTATTAAATCCTCTAGTAAGTTTAAGGAGATCCTGACTTATATAGATAGAAGCTATGTTGATCCTGTAGATACGGATTCTCTTGCGGAATATGGTATTACCAAAATGCTAGAGAAGCTAGACCCCCATACTGCTTACCTTCCAGCTAAAGAAGCTGAGTTGGCCATGTCTGAACTTCAAAATGGTTTTGACGGAATAGGTGTAGAATTCAATATTTTCAATGACACCGTTTACGTAGTTACTCCTTTGTCTGGTGGCCCTTCGGAAGAAGTTGGCATCTTAAGTGGCGATGCTATTTTAGAGGCTAACGGCACCAAATTAACCGGAGAAGAACTCAGTACACGTCTTATTTTCAATACACTTCGTGGCGAAAGAGGCACCAAGGTCAAGATGAAAATAAAAAGAAAAGGCTTTAAGGAGCCTTTGGAATTTACAGTTATTAGAAACAAGATCCCTACCTATTCTGTAGACGCCTCTTATCTCATGGATGATAAGAAAACTGGCTATATCAAAATAAATAGATTTTCAGAAACCACTTACGACGAGTTTTTGGACGGCCTTAAGGGTTTAAAGAAACAAGGGATGACACAGCTTATCCTAGATTTAAGAGGTAACCCTGGAGGGTATCTAGAAAGAGCCACAGCCATAGCAGATGAGTTTATTTCCGGAAATGACGTTTTGGTATATACAGATGGGAAAGATGACCGAAACGACCGCAAAATGTACGCTAGAAAGGCTGGAATCTTTGAAAAGGGTGCATTGGTAGTATTGGTGGACGAAGGCAGTGCCTCTGCCTCGGAAATTGTATCTGGAGCACTTCAAGATTACGACAGAGCTTTAATTATAGGAAGGAGGACTTTTGGAAAAGGTTTGGTTCAAGCCCCTATTTCTCTTTCGGATGGTTCTGAGCTAAGATTAACCATTTCACGATATTACATTCCTTCTGGTAGAAGTATTCAGAAACCGTACACTTCAGGGGATCTGAATGATTATTATGGAGAATTAGGTGAAAGAGCCCAGCACGGTGAATTTTTCAATGCCGATAGTATTAGAAATGATCCTAAGAACTTATACAAGACTAAAGGAGGCCGTACCGTTTATGGTGGTGGCGGAATAACCCCAGATGTGTTTGTAAGCAGAGATACTACACATATCAGTAAATACTTAATGGAATTGTATGGCACTAACGTGGTTAGGGAATATGCTCTCATCTATGCAAATGACCATGTGGAAGCCTTGAATAAGATGTCTTTAGATGCTTACATCAAGTCTTTCAATGTTTCTGAGGCCATGTTAAAAGAAATTGTAAAGAAAGGCGAAGCTATAGGCATTAAATATGTAGACAGCGATTTCAAAAAATCTAAAGGATTTGTACAAAATCAAGTTAAAGCTCTTATAGCAAGGAGTATATGGAAAGACCAAAATGGTTTAAGTAATTCCTTTTACAGGGTCATCGGCAAAGACGATGAAATGTTAAAAGCTGCCATGGGTCATTTTGAAGAAGCACGAAACCTAGGAAGATAAAATCTTATTTCCTGGAGAAATTATAAGCGATACCGAGTCTGGTTCTTAAAAGGCCAGACTCGTAGTCGCTAGCCACATAAGGAGATAACTCAAACGCCACCTGAACCTGTGGGTATTTTTCAAAAGGTGCTGATCTTACGCCAGCATTAAAAAAGAACCCTTCATATATATTTCCAGAATTTTGGAAAGTAGCCAGATAATTGAACCTCATTCCTCCACCTAAGTAAAACCTTCCTTTAGCGTTTCTATTTAAATTTATCGCTGGTGCCACCTCTGTTCCCAATGAAGAGAAAAATGAGTTTGTTTGGAATCTTAAATCCAACCACAACCTAGACTCAGGGTTGGTAGATACCGATAAAATGGAGCTAAATGGATAATAAGCCACGCTTTGCGAATTAGCCGTATAGCCACAAGCCAAAATAACGGACAAAAGAAGAACACCTTTTTTTAGCATAGAAAAATATAATGGCTCAAAAGTATAGAAATTAAATCATTTCTAAAGCCATTAGACCTGCTTTGGGATCTGAAGTTTGATTTTCTACCGTCGCCTTGATTTTGTCCAATACTTGAATAAATATGGTTAACTCATCTTCTGATATGACATCCCCTATCGCTTTATTAAAAGCAATCACTCCTTCTCTTGCAAAAGACCTCTTGGCCTTGCCTTCTTTGGTCAGAAAAACATTGACAAATCGTTTATCTTTGACATCCGTCTCTCTATAGATCCAACCCTTCTCCTCTAATGATTTAAGCATTCTGGTAAGGCTTCTAGGTTCCATTCCTATAGAAGGACCTATTTTAGTGGCTGGGGTACCATTATCCATGTCGATGTTTAGAAGAACATAGCCAATAGACATAGTCATGTCATTCTGAGCAGCATAAACATTGTACATTCTAGAAATAGCATGCCATGTCCATTTGATATGGAAATCTATTGTTTCTTCTTTCTTCATGATTCAGAGTAAGTTACTAACATCACAAAGTTAGATCAGAAATATTATTATGCAAGCATACCATTTAAAGAAGTTCTATGACTTAAATTGGAAATTTTTGCAGTTTATTATCAGAAGAAAAAATCAAAGTATGACGCTCTTTAGCATTCAAAACATTAAGAAGATTGCTTTGATCATCAAATACTTCCATAAAAATACTGTTCAAAATACTATACCCTTTAAGCTCGCTAGTCTTATTAAGTTCTAGATATATCCAGGTCGCGTCTGCTTCTGCCTCCATACCCAGATAGTTGGCAAACCTAACCTCCTTACCTTTGACAAAGGCAAAATGTTTTTTAATATACTGTTTCACAAAAGGTTCAGAACTGTCAGAAAAAATGTCAATTTTGACTCCTGGATTGCTTACCTCCACAGACTTTTGGAAATCATCGGTAAATACCCTTAACGTAATTTCGTATGAATTAGAAGCTTCGTTAAGTCGCATTTCCGTCAGGGACGTATGAAAATCGTGTCTTCCGATACCCAAACTTAATAAGGAGCAAAGGAATACCACGTATTTCAAACTTTGGCTCATTTTAAAATAAAGCTTGCATGGTGTCATTGAACATAATCCAAGCCAACAAACTAAGTAATATAACCATACCCACTTGCTGAGTTCTTTCCATAAACTTAACCGACGGCTGACGGCCAGATATCATCTCGTACACGAGTAAAACGGCATGTCCTCCGTCTAAAGCAGGTATCGGCAGTAAATTCATAAAGGCTAATGCCATAGATAGCATTCCTGTAATCATCCAGAAACGTGTCCAATCCCATACACCACCGTAAAACTTTCTTGCTATTCCTACTGGACCCGCCATAGCCTTTCCTGCAGAAACTTGACCCGTAAAAATCTTCTTGAAGCCCTTAATATTATCTGTTATAACAGAAAATGCTCTACCAGAACCCATCACAAACGCCTGACCGATCCCTAAGTCAACATGCTCATATTTTAAATCAGGAATAGACTGAAAACCTAATTTCCCATCTTCGGTAAATGTTGGTTTTATGGCAACGGTGTCATCTCCTCTTTTAACCATTAACTCCACCTCTTTACCAGAATTTTTCCCGGCCAAGTTTGTGAACTGATGATAGTACATAATGTTCTCTCCATTAAGAGAAACTATCTTGTCACCTTCTTTCAGTCCAGCTTCAGAAGCAGGCATGTCGGGCATTACTTCACCAACAGAAAAAGTTTGCACCGCATCGATAAAACCTTCACTATTTTCATCTGAAAGTTTCTCATACAAATCGTTTGGAATAGGAATCTCAATGGTTTCACCATCTCTTAAGACCGTATAGTAAACGTTTTCTCCAAGAAGTACGTCAGATCCCATGGCTTCCGAAAAGGTTTTCACCTCTTTTCCACCTACGCCTAATATTTTATCTCCCGTTTTAAGACCTATCTCTTCCGCTACTGGATGAGCCACAATTCCTAACTTATTGACCTCTTCCATTGTTAAGAAGTTGTCACCCGCTTTATAAGTCATTCCCCAAAATATAAGGACACCTAAAACGATATTAACTATAACGCCGCCTAACATTACGATCAACCTTTGCCATGCCGGCTTGGCTCTAAATTCATAAGGCTTTGGTTCCGAAGCTAACTTTGAAGCATCTTTGGTTTCATCTATCATACCTTCAATATCCACATAGCCTCCCATTGGAAACCAGCCGATACCATATTCAGTATCTCCCTTTTTCTTCTTCCAAAGGGCAAAGTTCAGCACATTTGGCAGTGGAAATAAAAAGTCAAAAAAGATGTAAAATTTATTTACACGGATTCCGAACATTCTAGCGGCAATAAAATGCCCCCATTCGTGTAATCCAACTAAAACAGTCAAGCCTAGCAAAAGCTGTCCGGCCATTATAAATCCTTCCATATCTTATTTCCTGTACCCAAACAGGCATCTTTTTAGTCTGTTACTTTACTTCCTGGGTGATGAAGTATATTATATGCTCTTGAAATTTCTATCGTGCAAACTCTTAATGGTTTACGGGGTGCAAAAGTCGCCTTTTCTGAGCGACAAAACAATCCTTTAGCCACAATTAGCTTTAAACGAGTCAAAAATGAAACACAAATAATTTAACGCTCGTTCAGAACCATTTAATATTTCAAGTCTGTTGTATTTCCAAAGCCAAGTTATTTTAAAGTTTCAATCGCATTTCTTACATACAAGCTTTTGAAGTATCTTAAATTTTGACAACTACTTTTTAAGCATTTACAGACGCCAAATCATTATGAATAAATTCGATATTGCCATCATTGGAGCAGGACCTATAGGTCTGGCTTGTGGTATAGAAGCACAAAAAGCCGGACTAAGTTATGTTATCCTAGAAAAAGGAACTCTCGTAAATTCGCTATATCATTATCCACTAAACATGACTTTTTTTAGTACTTCTGAGCGACTTGAAATTGGCAATGTTCCCTTTATGTCTATCAATTCTAAACCCACACGTACAGAAGCCTTAGAGTATTACCGAAGAGTTACTAACCAATGGAACCTGAATGTCAAACTCTTTGAAGAGGTAGAAAAAGTAAGCCCGAAACAGGATTTATACACCATAAAGACCAGTAAAGAAGAATACATGGCCAAAAGTGTCATTATATGTACGGGTTTTTATGACATTCCAAATTTAATGGGGATACCAGGTGAAGGTTTACCAAAAGTGACCCATTATTATAAAGACCCCAGTTTCTATACCTTTCAAAAAGTATTGGTAGTTGGCTCCAATAATTCTGCTGTAGACGCCGCCATGGAAACATGGAGAAAAGGAGCGGAAGTAACCATGGTGATTCGTCAAAAAGAAATTGGCGACCGCGTCAAGTATTGGGTTAAACCCGATGTGGAAAACAGAATAAAAGAGGGTTCCATAAAAGCCTATTTCGATTCTTCCATCACGAGTATTGAAGAACGACAAGTGACTATCAAAACCCCAGAAGGTGAAAAAACAATTCCAAATGATTGGGTAATAGCCATGACAGGCTATCAACCGAACCTTCCTTTTCTTAAAAAAGTGGGCATAAACCTTTCTGAAGACCAAATCTTAAAACCTCAATACAACGAAGAAAGTATGGAAACCAACCTCCCCAATATTTATTTGGCCGGAGTGGTATGTGGTGGAATGAACACCCACAGTCTTTTCATTGAAAATTCTAGAATACATGCTGAGCAGATTGTGAATGCTATTTTAAAAAAAAATTAATGCTTATTTTTGAATATGAATGAGTTTAAGTCAAATAAAACGGCCATTAGGTGAAGAACAAATGAAGAAAGTGAAAAACCTACATTTGATCTTTCGCACCCCATAAGCATTCAAGAAAGATTGCAAGCTGCCGCATTTCTCAATGCACAGGCTTGGGGATATGATGTAGAAAATCCTCCCAAGATGAATGAATCCCTTTTTTCAAATCGAACTTTATCCGAATAGAATATTTGATTCATATTTTTATATGATTATCTATTTGCATTAGGCAATGCCAAAGTAAAGAATATCTTCATTGTGGTTATTCCGTGTTGTTCATTGCTTCTACAGAACCACTGTTGATTGGGTCTTCGGCTGAATCTACATCGGAAACCTCTAGCTTTTAGACCATTGCTCTTAGCCAATTTGGTAGGTTCACCCGTTTCTTTACATCTACACCCATATTGAAAGGCTTGAACTTTACAGATACTCATGAGCAATCTGTCGCCTTCGAGAAAAAAGAACTTGAATAAGAAAGCTGCTTGAAACATCTTATTGCCTTAAAAAAAGCTACTGGAAGACATAAATGATATAAAAAACTCCGAGGAGACCAGAACTCCTAAAATTCTAAAGTCCTAAAAATTTCTTACTTTGGTAGAACAATTTCACATCAAGATGGATCCACTTCTCTTTAACATACTGTTTCTGGACATAGAAACTGCGGCACAAAAAAACAATTACAACGAACTCCCTGATCGATTAAAACCTCTTTGGGATAAAAAAGCCGCTTATCTAAAAAATGACGCCGAACATTCTGCAGCAGAAATGTATAAGGATAGGGCGGCCATCTATGCCGAATTTGGACAGGTGATTTGCATAGGCATTGGAGGTCTATATCTGGAGGAAAATAAGACTTTGAAACTTAAAACTAAAGTGCTTTCTGCCAATTCAGAAAAGGAACTACTAGAAGACTTTTCAGCCATTTTAGACAAACATAAGGCAAAAAACTCCTTACAGCTCTGTGCTCATAATGGTAAAGAGTTTGACTTCCCATACCTTTCTCGCAGAATGCTTATAAATGGTCTAAAACTACCTGATGCCTTAGACCTTGGAGGCAAAAAGCCTTGGGAAATCAACCATATTGATACTATGGAATTATGGAAATTTGGCGATTATAAGAAATTCACTTCCTTAGACTTACTGGCAGCTGTTTTTGACATTCCAAGTAGTAAATCAGACATTTCCGGTGCGGATGTCAATCGGGTTTATCATGAAGAAAATGATTTAGAAAAGATTAAGGAGTACTGTGGAAGGGATGTGGCTGTTTTGGCTCAGCTATATTTGAAAATGAGGGGTTTGAGTCATCAAATATGAGTTGGTTTTTCTGTCATAAATTGGCTCTAACATCAACTGGAATAAACTTATGATTCAGATAAAAACAAATACAATTGAAAAAAACATCAATTATGTAGAATATGACACATCAAAGAACTGGATACTAGGTTTTCCACATCAAAACTGGTGTCTTGAACTTATTACCAATAATGATGAAAGAAGATACTATGATGAAATTATAAGAAAAAGTATTGACCTTAATGTGGGCTATATTTGTGCAATAGATCAGTATCATAACCTTGTACACAACCTAGCAGATGAGGAAATTGTTTTCCGCCAAGTTGATTTTGAAGAGCACTATCTACCACAACATACCATAATGACCGTTGGTGATGAAAATATTGAACATGGCTTATGGTTTAGTCTCTAATGTACATTAAATGATGGACCTGAAATTAAGGATATCGTAATTGTAGACTTAACCAAATCTGCTTTTATTGAAATAAAAGGACTCATTGAAAGATTTGATCTTGCCTATATACCCGATTCCTAAGAATTATTGTTTACAATTATCAAGTAAAATAACCCCCTATTTTACTTTGAATTAGGCCAAAACTGTCCAAAACCAAAAAGCTCAAACAATTCTAGGTCGTCATCGATTTAGACAAACATTTTTCATCAGATAAATTCAACCCATTCAGGGTTGCAATTACTCTTTGATTCATTTTCTATTCATATTGAAGCCCTCTGGGCTTCTACTTTCCAAATAACATAAAATTACTGGGAAAAAGTCGTGAATTCAATTGATACCTCGCATATAACCACAAGCCTGAAGGGCTTGAATTTGAATAGAAAACACTTTCCCGTGAAGTTGAGAAGCCTGAAGGGCTTCAATGTCTTTCTAACTATTAAAAAATACTAAACCAAAAATTCAAACAACTCAGGTTTGTCATTGATGTAAGTAAACTTAATACCGAGCTTGTTCATCCTTTCGATTAAGCCCTTAAAGTTCTCTTTCTTCTTGATTTCAATACCGACCAAGGCTGGCCCTCTTTCACGAGCGGTCTTTTTTGAATATTCGAAAAACACAATATCATCCGTTGGACTCAAAACATCGTCCAAAAACTCCTTCATGGCTCCTGCTCTTTGAGCAAAGCGAATAATGAAATAGTGCTTTAGTCCCTCATATATTAGCGAACGCTCCCTTATTTCCTCCATCCGAAGGATATCGTTGTTTCCTCCACCTATAATACAAACTACATTCTTCCCTTTTATTTCATCCTGCATATCAGGAAGTGCCGCAATACTCAATGCTCCAGCTGGCTCTGCTACAATGGCCTCTTCGCTGTATAAATCTAAAATCACAGAACAGACTTTGCCCTCCGGCACAAGAATTACTTTTGAAAGACCTTTCTTACAAACTTCAAAGGTTATCTCCCCTACTTTTGCCACTGCGGCACCATCCACAAACTTGTCCATTTCGTTCAAAACAATAAGTTTATCAGCATCTATAGACGCCTTCATGGCAGCAGCACCAGATGGCTCCACCCCTATGAGTTTGGTCTGTGGACTAAGCTGACTGAAAACCGTAGAGATACCAGAAGCTAAACCTCCGCCTCCTATTGCTAACAAAACATAATCAATTTTAAAATCAGCGTCCTTAAAAATCTCAAGCCCGACAGTTCCTTGACCTTCTATGACTTGTAAATCATCAAAAGGGTGAATAAACGTACCTCCTGACTCGATAGTATATTTCTTTGCTTCCACAGAAGCTTCATCAAAAGAGTCTCCAACCAACTTAATCTCTACCCATGTTCCACCGAAAAACCGAACCTGTTTTATTTTCTGAGCAGGTGTGGTCGTTGGCATAAAGACCGTGCCTTTCACACCCAACTTATGACAAGCCCATGCCAGACCTTGGGCATGATTTCCTGCAGATGCACAAATAACCCCTCTATCCAAAACCTCTTGACTTAAAGAGGCCATCTTATTATATGCTCCTCTTAATTTATAAGAACGAACCAACTGCAAATCCTCCCTTTTTAAATAAATGTTAGCTCCAAACCTTTCAGAAAGGTTCAGATTATGTTGCAGCGGCGTATGCGTCACTATCCCTGTCAGTAGCTCTGCAGCCGAATAAATATTTTCGATTTTAGGCAATTGCATTTCTTAAATTTAAGTAGGCTGTAAATTAAAAGAGCTTTAAAACAAAAGGCAATCAAAAGCACAATTATCAACCATCAAGCCCTCAAATAGACAATACCTTTCAATATAATCCGTATTACGTCCATTAACTTAGAATCTCGGTAAGTCTAAATATATGACGTCAAAAGCCCTGTGTTTTGTAAAAAAACGACCTCTTATTGTATAAAAGGAAGAAGGGCTCTTCACTTCCATCGAATTGGTCTAGAATAATTTGTTTATCGCCCATATTCAAATATAATTGTACCCCTTCAATTAACACAAGAGAATTTTCCCAAGTTCATTGAATGCAATCCCATACTTTAATTACACTAATCGTTAAACAAGCCAAATTTTCTTTTATGATCAAAACAAAACTTATTATTCTCCTGAGCTTCATTTGTGCCATTGCTAATGCACAAATAACAGGAAAGGTTACTGGAACGGACAATGAACCTATTCCGGGAGCAAGTGTGAGTATCAGTGGAACCACCACAGGAACAACTACCGACGCAAACGGTAAATACAAAATCAGTGCAAAATCAGGAGATGTGCTAACATACTCTTTCATTGGTTTAATAACTGAGACCATTACTGTAGGTAACCAAAGCGTAATTGACGTAAGTCTAAAGGAGGATACCAAACTTTTGGGAGAAGTGGTAGTCACAGCTTTTGGTGTTACCAAAGAGAAGAAATCTTTAGCCTACTCTATCCAGTCCTTGGAAAGCAAAGAGTTGACAGAAGGTAATCAGAACAACGTCATCAATACCCTTCAAGGTAGAATTGCTGGGGTAACAGTAACCAATTCTGGCGGAGCCCCAGGAGCCTCATCTGTGATTATGATTAGAGGTGGTACTTCTATTACAGGAAGTAATCAACCACTTATTATCGTAGATGGTATTCCTATTGACAACTCTACCGATGGCGGCTCAGAAGTATCAAGCATTAACAGAGCTTCTGACTTAAACCCTCAGGATATAGAAAGTGTAACCGTACTTAAAGGTCCAGCCGCTGCAGCCCTTTATGGTATCCAAGCCGCTTCTGGAGCCGTGGTTTATACCACAAAAAAAGGAAAAGCAGGAAGCGTGAAAGTGAGTTATAACGGAACCATAAGCACCAGCTCTATAATTGGAACACCAGGAATACAAACGGCTTACGGTCAAGGGGAACAAATACTAGGTTCTAATGGAACTTATACCTATAACTTGGAAAGTCCTCTTTCTTGGGGAGAGCAGTTAGGTTCAGGAACAAAGGTTTATAACCACATAGAAGATTTTTACCAAGCGGCCGTTTCTTATAATAATAACATCAGCCTTTCTGGAGGATCTGATAAAAGTCGTACCTACATGTCTCTTGGGAGGTTAGATAACAACGGCGTTATTCCTACTACTTCTTACGACAAAACGAGTTTCAGGTTATCCAATAACACCAAACTGAACAACAAGTTGACCGTAGGTGCTACAGCGAATTATGTTAAAACCAATATTTCAAGTACAAGAGACGGAAATGCAACCGGCGGCAGCTATACCAGTATCTTATCTTATCCTGCCAATATTGACATTCATGATTACCTAAACACCAATGGCACACAGAAACCATACTATGTAGACCAGATGTTTGATAACCCATATTGGAGTATGGATAAGAATCCTATTTCAAATGAGCTGAATCGTTTTATGGGTATTTTAAGCCTTGATTATAATATTTTGAAAGGGTTAAACTTGGCTTATAAGTTTGGGGTTGACGTTTATGACCAACATAACAGCTCTCTTACCACAGGCTCTTTTATTGAGTCTAGAACATCAGGCTCTATTGCTCAATATGAAAGACTTCATAAGAAATATACGTCCAATTTAATAGCCACTTACGACACCAAATTGTCGGATGATTTTAGCTTAAGTTTATTGGCTGGAAATACCGTAGAGGACTATAATCAAAAAACGGACTACTTAAGCGGTATCGGCTTTCTAGCTCCTGGGATATTTAATATCAGCAACATTGCTAAAGAAAACCAATCGATTACCGAGATAATCTCTAGAAGAAGAGGAATGGCCGTTTTTGGAGAGGCTAGAGTAGGTTATAAAGACGCCCTTTATCTTAATGTTACGGGAAGAAACGACTGGTCGTCTACCTTACCAGTAGACAAACGTTCTTTCTTCTACCCTTCTGTAGGTTTAGCGGCTGTGGTGACTGAACTAACAGATCTAAGTTCATTTGAGGCTTTAAATTACTTGAAATTGAGAGCTACCTTTTCTCAAGTTGGTAAAGATGCTCCTATTGGTCAGTTAGAGAGTTATTTGAGTACAAACATCAACGGTCTGGCAAGTTCTGCATACACTTGGAACGGGGTAGACGTTGGAAACCCAAGTCTTGAGCCAGAATTTACAAACAGCTTTGAAATAGGTGCGGAAGCAAGACTACTTCAAAATAGATTAACCTTAGATTTAACCTATTACAATACCGTATCTGACAATCAGATTTTAACAGATATCCGCGTACCTCCAACGACCGGAACATTTTATGCAACCTTAAACGGTGGTTCTATTGAAAACAAAGGTTTTGAAGCTTTATTAAGCTATAAAATACTTCAGAACACTTCCGGCCTGAACTGGAATGCTATTTTCAACTTCGCTAGAAATGAGTCTAAAGTAAAAACGCTTCCTGGTGCAATTAAGGAAGTTTACCTTTCAGACTCATGGACTTTCTTAAATTCTGCCGCGGGTGCGGGTATTTTAAATGGTTCACTGTTTGGACTTAGAGGTAAAAGAGCAGTTACTAATGATGCAGGGCAGGTTATTATAAATGCCAAAGGTTACCCAACATTAACGGACCAAACCTTTACCGATATTGACAGACAACCAACCTTTACACTGGGTATCACAAACAGTTTCAAGTACAAAAATGCTGCTTTATCGTTCTTGTTTGACATCTCTTCCGGTAATACCGTTTATAACGCTACCAAATCTGCCATGGCTTATTACGGCGTCGGTGCAATAACTGGCGACAGAGGAACCACGACTATCATTGAAGGAGTAACAGCAGATGGCTCTCCAAATACCGTTGCGGTAACTAAAGACCAAAACTACTACCAGAACTACTACAGCAGACTGGCAGATAACTTCACTGAAAATGGCTCTTATGGTAGATTGAGATATGTCAACCTATCTTATAACATCGATAAATCAGTTTGTAAAAAACTCCCTGCTCAAAACATCGAATTCTACGTTACGGCTAGAAATCTTTTAACCATAACAAACTACAGCGGGGTCGATCCTGAAATAAACGCATTTGGTGCTGGCGTATTGGGTGCTGGTTCTGTGGGTATTGACAACCTAAGCACACCAAACGTTAAAGGATTTGATGTAGGAATGAAAGTAACTTTTTAATTGAAAATCACTCATGAAAATATTATCTAAAGCTCTATATATGTTCTCGCTATTGGCATTGACGGCCTGTAGTGACGACTTTTTTGATGTAAACAGCTCTGTAACGGCTCCTACAACTGCTTCATTAGCTCCCCAATTTAGAATTCAAGGAGCTATAGAAAACACGTTTGCGGCTACGCTTTATCGTGGAAGTAGAGAGGTGCTAGGTGTCATGCAATATGGATCACAGAACGTGGCAAACTACTATTCTGAAGTTTGGAATAATGAGTTTACGACGGGTCGATATTTCCTTTGGCAAAATGCCTATGTGTACTCACTGCCAAATTCGGCAGACTTAATAGCTCTTGGTAAAACGCATAATAGCCCAAACTTTGTGGCGGTGGGTAAAATTTTGAGAGCTTATAATTTTGGATGTACGACGGACCAATACGGTGATATCGTTTTTGAAGACACTTACGATGGTCAATCAACGATGAACATCACGCCAAAGTTTGTAACTCAGAAAATAGCCTATACCAATATTATCAAAATGCTTGATGAGGCTATTGTAGAAATAAACCAGGCCAGTGATATAGAGCTAAACACAGCCAATGGCGATGTTTTCTATCAAGGCGATAAGGCAAAGTGGATGAAATTAGCTTATGCACTTAAAGCCAGATACTTGAACCATCTTTCTAAAAAGAGTTCTGGAGACATGGCTTATAATGCAGACGCCATTATTGAAGCTTGCTCAAAAGCTTTAGCGTCAAACAGCGACAATGCCATGAGAACTTACGGAGGCGGTCTGACAGAAAATGACAATCAGCCTTACAGCTCTAAAGGTTACGGTAGCTCAAGAGTGGATTATTGGTCTGAGTTCTTTGTAGAAACCTTAAAAAATTCTCTAAACTTAGCCATACCATTTGAGGATCCTAGACTAAGAACTATTGTTCCTGCTACTGCCACCGGCGAATACATAGGTGTGAAAATAGGTGCTGGCCCTGTCAATGGAAGAGATAAATACAGTATAGGTAACGGAGGTTCGTATACCAGTGCTACCTCTCCTACTTATCTGATGACCTTTAGCGAAGTGAAATTTATTGAAGCTGAAGCTAAGTTTAGAAAAGGAGACAAGGCAGGTGCTTTTACGGCTTTAAAAGCTGGGGTTGTTGCAGATATGACAAAGGCCGGCGTGGCAGCAGCAGATGCTGCTCCATACATTGCTAAGCTAGAAGAGATGGGTTCCGCTAATTTAACCTTATCACAGATTATGACGCAGAAGTATATTTCTTTGGTTTTTGACCCAGAAACTTGGGTAGATATGAGAAGAATGGATTACAGCTCTGAAATCTATAAGAACTTGTCTAGGCCTACCAATGTGAACTTGGCAATTTTCCCTAATGAAAATGACTGGATTCAAGGAATGGTTTACGAGTATAACGAGGAAGACAGAAACTATGAAAACATGCCTTCTAATGTACCTGCAGTAAGACTAACAACGCCATTATGGTGGAATGTGGCGGAATAAGATTCAATCATAAATTCGAAAGCCCGCTCGTCAAATTGACAAGCGGGCTTTTTTTATGATTCATATATAGTCATAAAAAAACCAGAAAGAGCGAAGCCCTTTCTGGTTAAATATAATTTCAAGAATTACTTCTTAAGTATTTTCTGGACGAAGACTTCTTACTGTTTTACCAGCTCTCCACATTTCAGAGTCACGAAGTTCAGCCAATTCTACTTCTAATTTCTCACGGTAATCTGGCTGAGAGTTACGAGTGATAGAAATTTCAGCTTCATTTTGACTCTTTACAGATTCGTAAAGTTTCTCGAAAACTGGCTTAGTAGCATCACGGAAAGGCTTCCACCAGTCTAGTGCACCACGCTGAGCTGTAGTAGAACAGTTAGCATACATCCAATCCATTCCGTTTTCAGCAACTAAAGGCATAAGAGACTGCGTAAGCTCTTCTACTGTTTCGTTGAAAGCTTCAGATGGAGAATGACCATTCTCTCTCAATACTTCATACTGAGCAGCGAATACACCTTGGATGCAACCCATCAAAGTTCCACGCTCACCCGTAAGGTCAGATGTTACTTCGTTGTAAAAGTTAGTTTCGAATAAATATCCAGAACCAACACCAATACCCATTGCGATACATTTCTCACGAGCTTTTCCTGTAGCATCTTGGTAAACTGCGAAAGAAGAGTTCAAACCTTTACCCGCTACAAATAAACGACGAAGAGATGTTCCAGAACCTTTAGGGGCTGTTAAGAATACATCAACATCTGCAGGAGGAATGATACCCGTTTTCTCTTTGTAAGTAATACCAAAACCATGAGAGAAATAAAGCGACTTACCAGGAGTAAGGTGCTTCTTAACGGTAGGCCAAAGTTCAATTTGAGCCGCATCTGAAAGTAAATAACAGATGATAGTACCTTTTGCAAGAGCTTCTTCAATTTCAAATAAAGTTTCGCCAGGAACCCATCCGTCAGCTACTGCTTTATCATAAGTTTTACCCTTACGCTGGCCTACGATAACAGGTAAACCATTGTCACGCATATTCATTGCCTGACCTGGGCCTTGTACACCGTAACCAATTACAGCGATAGTTTCGCCACTAAGGATTTCTCTTGCTTTTTCTAAAGGAAATTCTTCTCTTGTTACAACTTCCTCTTCAACACCACCAAAATTTAACTTTGCCATTATTTAAATCTAAATTTATGAATACTTACTTGTTATGATAATATATAAACGTCGGTTCTATATTTCAAGCAGCAAAACTACTGAAAAAAACCTTATTACTAATTGCTAATTAACTTATACCAAATACTCCCACTCGGTATCTTCAGGCAGATATTCCACCAATCCTTTTGGTGTTTTACCTACCGCAATTCTTCCCGAACGAATAAATTCTAAAATTCCGAAAGGTTTGATGTATTTAAAGAAATCAAAAATTTCCTCTTCCGTTCCTGTCTTTTGAAGTACCATATAATCTAGTCCCCAATAAACCAAATAAGCTTTGTGAACACGGTTTATGGTTTCCATATCCAAAGGCTTAGAGTCTAAAGGTGTTGGTATTTTAAACATCGCTATTTCGTTATAAACGATATCTTCATTTAGGTAACCAAAAACAGCTAAAACCTCCACTACTTTCCTAATCTGTCTTACCAGTTTCTCCACAGCTTCACGCTGGTCATGCTTAATAACAATGGTAAAACGAGAGACGCCCTTTCTTTCTGTTTCAGAAACGGTCAAGCTCTCGATATTCAATCTTCTGCGTGTGAAAATAATCGTAATCTTGTTTAACAAGCCGATGCTATTTTCCGTGAATACGCATATGGTATATGTCTTCATTATCTTCTTTTCGATATTGGATGTTTGTGATTAGATATTAGTTTATTTCTCTAAAAAATTAATCAAACCACTTATCATTCTTTTTACCTCTGAGATTCTGTCCAAAAACTCAGTTAATTGTTTTTTATCAATAAATTTCAAATCAAAAGAAAGGTATAATTGTGTTTCAAGCTCAAATAATGACCCTCTCCCAATTAAAATAAATCTAACTTTCTCTTTGTTATACTTCCTTCCATGTCCTTCTGCAATGTTCGATGGAACAGAAACAGAACACCTCCGCATTTGGGACACTAAACCAAATTTCTCAGAATCAGGAAATAGCTCAGTCACTTCATAAACAAGACCAACCAACTCTCTTGACTTCTTCCAAACATCTAGATCCAAATACGACTTCATAACTAACTAATATCTAATAGTCCATTATCAACTATCGAACGTCGAATATCAAAAAATCTACTTCAAACGTATTTCCGAAACACTTGTTCCTGCTGGCACCATTGGAAAAACGTTTTCTTCTTTTTCACAAACAACTTCCAATAAATAAGAGCCTTCTGAATTTAAAAGTTTATCTATAGAAGATTCCAAATCTCCTCTTTCTTCACATTTATGGCCATCAATTCCAAAACCTTTACCAATCATGATAAAATCGGGATTCTGCAATTCAACAAATGAATATCTCCTATCAAAAAACAGTTGCTGCCACTGACGTACCATTCCTAAGAAGTTATTATTCAAAATAATTATCTTTACAGGAAGACCTTTCTGAGCAATTGTTCCTAATTCTTGAATAGTCATTTGGAAACAACCATCCCCTATGAAAGCAATTACTTCTCTATCAGGAGCACCCATTTTAGCACCAAAAGCTGCCGGAAGTGCAAATCCCATTGTACCTAATCCACCAGAAGCTATATAAGAATGTGGCTTTTTAAAGTCATAATATCTGGCTGTCACCATTTGGTGCTGCCCTACGTCTACTACCACACAAGCCTCGCCTTTCGTTTTGTCAGAAACCATTCTGACAACTTCAGCCATTTTTATTTTACCCTCGCCTTTTAAGTCTCTTGCAGTTACCGCATCATATTCTGCCTGCTCTAAATCACGGAATTCCTGTTTCCAAGCAGCACGCTCCTTTTTCTCAATTAAAGGATTTAAGAGTTTCAATGCTTCTTTAGCATCACCCACAACAGGGGCATCGGCTCTTTTGATTTTATCAATTTCTGCGGGATCCACTTCGATATGAACAATCTTAGCTTGCTTCGCAAAAAGATTGGCATCACCTGTTACTCGGTCGTCAAAACGCATTCCGATAGCAATCAAAACGTCGCATTCGTCTGTCATTACATTAGGAGCATACATGCCATGCATTCCCAGCCAACCCATATAGTTGGGGTGTTCAATAGACAGAGCCGATAAACCAAGAAGTGTACTTCCCACAGGAATATCGCCTTGCTCTACCAATTCCCTAAACTCTTCCATTGCCTCCGAAATCAACACACCATGGCCTACCAAAATATATGGCTTCTTGGCATTATTGATGAGTTCAGCTGCTTTTTCTACTTGTTCCATTTTAGGAACCTTCCTTGGATGGTAACCTGGTAAACCCTCCACCTTTTTATATTCGAAAGGCTTAGTCATCATAGATACTTGAGCATCTTTTGTGATGTCAATTAGTACAGGACCTGGCTTTCCTGCTCTGGCTATATAAAAAGCCTTCGCTAAGATTAAAGGGATTTCATTAGGGTCAACAATTTGATAATTCCATTTACAAACCGGTGCTGTAATTCCAATAACGTCTGTTTCTTGGAAGGCATCTGTTCCCAAAAGGTTAGAAGCTACCTGTCCTGTGATGGCTACCATAGGGGTGCAGTCAATGATGGCATCCGCTATTCCAGTAACTAAGTTTGTGGCTCCAGGACCAGAAGTGGCCATGCATACACCCACTTTACCGCTACTTCTAGCATAGCCTTCAGCAGCATGTGAAGCACCTTGTTCGTGACGAACAAGAATATGCTCTATTCTATCTGTATAGTCGTAAAGAGCGTCATAAATTGGCATGATAGCACCTCCCGGATAACCAAAAATAGTATCCACTCCTTCCTGAATAAAGCATTCCATTAATGCTTGTCCTCCAGAAAGAAACGTTGGCTTATCTGCTATTTTTTTCTCTTCCATGATGTCTGTTGCAATGTCCATGGTAGTTTGTTTTTAATGAATTATTTATCTGTAACGCAGCCTTCGTGTGCTGGCGAAACATTCTTAAAGTACTTTCTCAATACACCTTGCTCTATAAAAGGAGGTGTCAACGGTTTCCAATTTTTACGCCTTTCGGCCAAAATTTCGTCAGAAACGTGCAATTTCAACTCTCTGCTATCTGCGTCAATGGTTATTAAATCTCCATCTTCTACTAGAGCTAAGGTTCCACCCTCATAAGCCTCTGGAGAAATATGACCAACCACAAAACCGTGCGTTCCTCCTGAGAAACGACCATCTGTTATCATAGCTACTTTATCTCCTAAACCGGCTCCCATTACTGCAGCTGTAGGCTTAAGCATTTCTGGCATTCCTGGACCTCCTCTTGGGCCTTCATACCTGATAACCACTACCTGTCCTTCTTTTATCTCGCCTTTGGCAAATGCCTCTAGCATATCTTCTTCTTTATCACAAACTTTAGCAGGACCTTCAAACTTCATTCCTTCCTTTCCTGTAATTTTAGCAACACCGCCATTTTCAGCAAGGTTACCATACATGATTTGAATATGACCAGAAGCTTTGATAGGGTTTTCTAAAGGTCTAATGATTGATTGAGCATCAAAATCCAAATCTGGTGCTGTTTCTAAATTCTCCGCAACTGTTTTGCCTGTCACCGTCAAACACTCACCATGAATCAATCCTTTCTTATAAAGATATTTCATAATGGCTGGCACACCACCTAGCTCCAAAATATCCTCCATGAAGTACTTTCCAGATGGCTTTAAATCCGCTATAAAAGGAGTTCTATCTGATACCGCCTGAATATCATCCAATGTTAAGGGAATTCCTGCTGAATGAGCAATCGCTAAATAATGCAAAACAGCGTTAGTAGAACCTCCTAGTGCCATTACTATAGTCAAAGCATTTTCGAGCGACTTTTTACTCAAAATGTCTTTTGGCAAAATCTGCTTTTCCAAAAGGTTTTTCATAGCAGCTCCTAAGTCAATACACTCCTGTGTTTTGCCTTCGTGAGTGGCCGGATAACATGCGTTATCTGGCATACTTAAACCTAATGCCTCAATAGACGAAGCCATGGTGTTGGCCGTATACATACCTCCACAAGCTCCTTGTCCTGGGATTGCGTTTTGAATAACACCTTTATAATCTTCTTCAGAAATGGTACCTGCCACTTTTTGGCCGTAAGCCTCAAAAGCAGAAACGATATCTAATTTCTTTCCTTTCCAGTTTCCTGTTCTTACTGTACCACCATACATCATAATAGCAGGACGATTCAATCTTGCCATGGCCATAATAGCACCTGGCATATTTTTATCACAACCCACTACAGCTATTACACCGTCATACCACTGAGCCGCTACCACATTTTCTATAGAATCTGCAATAATGTCTCTACTTGGAAGCGAATAGCTCATGCCATCGTTTCCATTAGTCATTCCATCAGAAACACCAATGGTGTGAAAAATTAAACCCACCATGTCATTGGCTTGAATACCCTTTTTGACATGGACAGAGAGACCATTCAAATGAATATTACATGGGTTTCCTTCATATCCAGTACTGGCAATACCTATTTGAGGTTTTTTCATATCCTCTTCTGTCATGCCAATGGCATAAAGCATTGCTTGGGCGGCTGGATTACTTACTTCCTGAGTAAGTGTTTTGCTGTATTTATTAAGATTTTCAGACATTATATCAAGTTTCGCTAGTTGCGAATTTTCGCTAATTATTAAAATCGTTCGGCAAATAAAGGAGTTCAATAATATTTTGCAACATTTTTCTCAGATATTTCCTATTCGTTAAGTAATCATTATCATTTTACTAATTAAATCTATTAACTTTTCAATCTTACTTCCTTTGAGTGCATTTTTTGGGGTAACTTTTTGCATGAAAAAATTACTACCTCTAATCCTCTTGTTACCACTACTAAGTTTTGGTCAAGATAAAGCTGACGAACTAGCTCATAAATTCATCATTACGGATGGTCATGTCGACCTCCCCTACCGACTGAAAGTCAAAAACTTTCAGCTCACCAAGGAGTTTACCGGCATCCCCATTTCCTCTAACGATGGCGACTTCGATTTTGAAAGAGCAAAAAAAGGTGGACTTGATGCTCCTTTTATGTCTATTTACATCCCTGCAAAGTTTAGCCCAGAAGAGGGAAAATTTCTTGCCGACACACTCATAGACATGGTAAACTATATCAGCTCAGAAAATAGTGACTATTTTGAAGTCGCTTATAGCCCAAAAGACGTTCAAAGAATTTTTAAAGCAGGTAAAGTAGCATTACCAATGGGTATGGAAAATGGCTCTCCCATTAAAGAGTTATCCGATGTGGCCTATTTCAAAAAAAGAGGCATTAGCTATGTAACCTTAACACACTCCAAAGCCAATCAAATTTGCGATTCTTCATATGATCCAGAAAGACTATGGCAGGGACTCAGCCCTTATGGAGAAGAAGTGGTAATGGAGCTAGCCAAACAAGGCGTTATGATAGACATCTCTCATGTTTCAGACAGCACCTTTTATGATACCATAGAAATTAGCCCAGTGCCTGTTATTGCCTCGCATTCATCACTTAGGTTTTTCACAGAAGGTTTTGAAAGAAACATGACGGATGAAATGCTCCTCAAACTTAAAGAAAACGGCGGAGTAGTGATGATAAACTTTGGCTCAACGTTTATTGACGGAGAAATACAAAAAATCAGAAATGAAAACGGCGAACTTCTAGCAAAGCTTTTGGAGGAAAAAGGACTCTCAAGAAGAGATGAAGCAGCCAAACCTATCATTGAGGAATTTATAAAATCACGCCCTTCAGCTTTCTCTGATGTTGAAAAAGTTGTAGACCATATCGAGAGGGCCGTAAAGATTGCGGGGATTGACCATGTGGGATTAGGTTCAGATTTTGATGGTGTAGGAGATTCCTTACCAACCGGCTTGAAAGATGTTTCGGATTACCCAAACATCATTCGACTACTTCTGGCAAAAGGTTATTCGGAAGGCGACATTGAAAAAATATGCTCTGGAAACCTTTTCCGAGTTTGGCAAGCAACTTTAGATTACGCAGCACTGAACTAAATAAAAAAAAGAATGGCGTCACCAAAAGGGAACGCCATTCTTTAATATATAGAAAATGAAAGAGCTTACTTCTGCATCATTTCAATAATTTCTTCAGAAATACCCGTAGAAGAATAGCCTCCGTCATGAAATAAATTCTGCATAGTAACCATTTTGGTTAAGTCAGAGAACATCATCACAATGTAGTTTGCACAGTCTTCGGCCGTAGCATTTCCAAGTGGAGACATCTTATCGGCAAAATCAAAGAAAGAATCGAATCCACCAATTCCTGCACCAGCAGTAGTCATGGTAGGAGACTGAGAAATAGTATTAACTCTTATCTTTTTCGATTTGCCTAATCTATAACCAAAACTTCTCGCAATAGACTCTAATACAGCTTTAGCATCCGCCATATCTGTATAAAAAGGGAAGGTTTTCTGAGCGGCGATGTACGATAAACCCACAACAGAACCCCAATCATTAAGAGCATCTACTTTATCTCCTACTTGCATAAATTTATGAAAAGAGAGTGCCGATATATCTAAGCTCTTTAAGAACCAATCGTAATTCAAGTCACCATATGCCCTACCCTTTCTAATATTAGGAGACATCCCTATAGAGTGTAAAACGAAATCCATTTTACCACCTAGCACTTCCATTGATTTTGCGTAAAGGTTTTCTATGTCCTCCACTGAAGTAGCATCTGCAGGTACAATCTCTGCACCTATTTGTTCCGCCAATTCATTTATCTTCCCCATCCTCATGGCAATTGGGGCATTTGTCAATACTATTTTTGCCCCTTCTTCATGAGCTTTTAATGCTGTTTTCCAAGCAATTGAATTTTCATCCAAAGCTCCTGAAATAATTCCAACTTTACCTTTTAGTAAACCGTAAGACATATTCAAAATAATTGTTTGTACAAAAGTAGCACTTTAGAGCAAATATCAGTTATTCAAACAGCTGCCTATTTTATTTGAAAAGGTAGCCGCCTCCTGAGCATAAATACCGTTAAGTGGTTTTGTAAACTCCGAAGGGCTTAAGATAAGTTCGACATTTCCTTTAGGGTAAAAGTCCAAATTCTCGCCATTCTTTACATTTTGGGACGAAAACGGGAACCGCCCCGTAAACGCGATAGGAGAGCATTTATTAAAAACTAAATGGGTATAGCCAGACTCACAAGTTTTCGATTCAATTTTCACCTGCAATGCTATACTTTTTGCTTCTTTGGACCATACAAAATCCACGATAAGAGAATCTGAAGCATAGGCGGATGAACTCAAAAAAGTATAGTTCTTATCTTTAGTCTGCTTTCCATATACTTTGTAAGTACAATCTGAACATTCTTTTTTATCTTTTATTCTTAAAACCAAAACACCCTTCACCAGTTCGTAGTCTTTTATAACTGGAGACACTAATTGCTCACACGTTTTAAATTTGTCAAAGCTCAAAGCGGACAACCCATTTATATTTTCTATCAAGGGACCGTTATAATTCAAACTATAATTATCCGTAAAAATGGATGGCAAATAGCTTAGGGTATTTTTAAAGCTACCAGAATAATACAAAGTAACCTCGTTATTTGAAGCACTCGCGGAATCTATAAATGCTTCTCCATTTTGATTATAAATGTAATCCTTAAACCTTCTCTGGTAACTTCCGTAGTCCTTGATGTTTTGAACCACTAGTTCTTGATTTTTATCAAAAACCAGCCTTATTCGCTTATTCAAACCGTCATGCACTGCCTTTTGAATAAGAGGTCCTGTTACAGAACTGGTAGAGGTCTTTTTGTAAAAATCATTCTCTATTCCTAAATAAATGTCTCTCGCAATAGACTCAAAGCCTGAACGTGAGTAATGAAGTCCGTCACCGCTCACTTCCGTCCCTACAGATGCATACATCCGCATTTCTGGGAAGTCTTCCTTTAATTTCCGCTGAACATCCCTTAACTCACCAGGTACTTCTTTCCTGCTGGCCGTAGCTAAAATGTTGGTCTGAATTAAATATCGGTTTTCGCTTATAAGTCCATCCTCTTTTAAATTTTTCATGAGCGTATTAAAGCGATTTCTATACGCATTGAGAGCAGAAGGCTCGCCCGTATCTGATTCCCATTCTCCTTGGCAAAAAATAAAACCTTTCGATTTCTCGGTTTTACTTCCCTTTATTCTTTTTAAGAACCTACCATAATACGTTTCGGGGTTTTCATGATTGACGGAATCTCTGAAAGAAAGACTTTCCAAAGACTCGCCACCTACCGCACCATTAATAACTTGAACAGGTATTTTATGATTCTCAATGATGCTTTTGGCCAAATAAGTGCCCACTACTCCTGGCCAATTAAACTCTACATTAAGGTCATGCCATCCATTATTAGAAGAACTTGGTTGAAAATGGTCATAAACATAATTCCGGATAAAGGTGTGATCTAATTGACGCCTAATATCCTGATAACAGCACCCCGCTAAAGCGTTTGATTGCCCATAGATCAAATAAGTATCTCCACATAATACTTTTCCTGCTTTGACAATGGAAGACGAATCGGTTTTGGTGTAAACCTTAATTTCAAAAACATATTCAAACAATCCAGCTAAAAGCTCTGTCTGCCAAGAAAATGACTTTGATTCCCTTAAAGAAACCTTTTTATCATAATAACGATGCCCATTTTGAAGAATAACGAGCTTTATGGATTCATAATCTGGATGACTAACGGCACCAGAAATACTAACCTTGGCAAAGCCATTGCTATCTCGCTCGTAAAATTGAAAATCCTTTGGGAAATTATAAAAGAGGTTTTGGCTAGACACCTTAAAGCCTAACAAAAAGACAAATGAAAAAAGAAAAGCCTTTATTAAGTTCATTGTAAAGCTTCGTCTGAAACAAACTTAAATCTAGCTTATTTTAAACGAGTTTCCGAATGCTCTTTCTTAATCAAGACCCAATATTGTGCGTTCCATTGGCAGAAATCTGATCAAATGAATCGAGACTTTAAAAACTTACTTCACCAGAAGGCATAAAAAAAGCAGGTCTAAAAAGACCTGCTTTCGAAAGGGAGGCAGATGGGGTTCGAACCCACGACCCTCGGCACCACAAGCCGATACTCTAACCAACTGAGCTACAACCTCCATTTTCTAACGGAGTGCAAAGGTAAATTGAATCCTTAAATTCTGCAACAGTTATTTTTGTTATTTTTCAAAGAATTTAAACTTTGCAAATGATCATTATTATTTAATCAAAGGATCCCTAAATTGCATACGCATCAAAATAACCCAAGATGTTCAGATTAGACAAGAAAGTAGCCATAGTAACAGGAGGAGCAAGTGGCATAGGACGTGAAATTTCAAGAAGTTTTGCTAAACAAGGTGCGATAGTGCACATTTTCGAGCTAAATATGGATCTGGCCGAGCGTGAAGCCGATCTCATTATAGCTTCTGGAGGAACCGCATATTGTCACAAAGTAGATGTAGCAAATCATGCGGACGTTCAAAAAAAGATAGATAAAATAAAACTGGTCTCACCCATTAATATTTTAGTAAACAATGCGGGGATTGCACATATAGGAACCGTAGAAAGTACCACAGAAGCAGATTTAGATAAAATCTACGCCGTTAATATAAAAGGTGTTTATAATTGTATTCATGCCTTGATACCCCATTTTAAAGAAAATGGCGGTGGCGTTATTATAAACATGTGTTCTGTAGCTGCTACTGTTGGAATAGCCGAGCGATTTGCCTATTCCATTTCAAAAGGTGCCATAAAAACCATGACCATACAGGTAGCAAAAGACTATGTGAAACATCATATAAGATGTAATTCAATTTCGCCTGCAAGAATTCATACGCCTTTTGTGGATGGCTTCATTAAAAACAAATTCCCTGACAGGCAAGAAGAGGTATTTGAAGAGCTGTCTCAAACACAGCCTATTGGAAGAATGGGGAAACCCTCCGAAGTAGCCGCACTTGCTGTTTACTTGGCTTCTGACGAAGCCGCCTTTAGCACCGGAACAGACTATCCCGTAGACGGAGGCTTCATAACACTTAATACACCATAAAATTCAATATAAATAATAATGAAGTTAATAAGACATGGCGAGCCTGGTAAAGAAAAACCAGGCATCATCTCTCAAAATAATATCCAACTAGACGTTTCTGCCTTCGGGGAAGACTTCAATGAAGCTTTTTTTGAAACAGACGGAATAAGTCGACTGGAAACATGGCTGGCCTCTAATCAAGAATCTTGCCCAACAGTGACTGACGGAACTAGACTAGGATCTTGTGTGGCAAGGCCCTCAAAAATAATTTGTATCGGATTAAACTATGCCAAACACGCGGCAGAGTCTGGTATGGCAAACCCTGAACAGCCTGTTGTTTTTTTCAAAGCTACATCTGCTCTTTGCGGACCAAATGACGATGTAGTTATTCCAAGAAACTCTGAAAAAACAGACTGGGAAGTAGAATTGGCTGTTGTTATTGGCAAGAAAGCATCTTATGTAGACAAAGCAGACGCTATGAATTATGTCGCTGGCTATTGCCTTCATAATGATTACAGCGAAAGGGCTTTTCAGCTCGAGCATGGCGGTCAATGGGTTAAAGGAAAATCAAACGACACCTTTGCTCCTCTTGGACCATTTATGGCCACTAAGGATGAAATTACTGACCCTCAGAAATTAAACCTTTGGCTAAAACTCAATGACGAAAAAATCCAAGACTCCAATACAGACGACATGATTTTTTACATTGATGAAATCATAAGCTATTTGAGTAATTACATGACTTTACTTCCTGGCGATGTAATTTCTACCGGTACCCCGGCTGGCGTAGGACTTGGCTTTAAACCTGCCAAATACCTTAAAGCAGGAGATAAAATCGAATTAGGTATTGAAGGTCTTGGTGTTCAAAACCAAACGGCTGTGGCTTATTCAAAATAAGCTCCAAATGGTATCATGAGAAAGTTTGCCCAATATAATGGCAGGCTTTCTTTGTTTTAACCCTTTCATTTAAAAGGCAATTTAAACCACAACAAGGCCATCCATGGCTTCGATATTACATGAGGGCATGTGCCTATAATAATTACCTTTGCAATCCACTCTTATTATTCTTTTGACAAAATGACCCCAAACCAAACGACCTGCCCTAACTGTGGAAATGTTTTTGATGCCGGTGAGGCACTTCAAAAACACATGGATATTGAGCTTAAAAAACGCATTGCAGAGCAAGAAAAGTTAAGTTCTGAGAAACTAGAGTTTTACAAAAAACAGCTTCAGGAAGAGAAAGCAAAATTTGAGCAAGAGGAAAAAAAGAAAATGTGGGCAATAGCTCAAGCGGAAGCAAAAAAACGAGCGGACGAAAAAAATGCGGTAGAACTTAAAGCTCTCCAAGAAGATAATAAATTGAAGCAGCAGCTTATTCTAGATGGACAAAAGAAGGAGCTTGAACTGATGAAAAAGGAAAACGAATTAAAGTTTAAGTCGGAACAACTTCAACTAAAGTTAGAAAAAGAATTATTAGAGAGAAGCAGAGGAATAGAAGAGAAAGCCAAAAAGCAGAAAGACGAGGAGTTTGAACTGGTCAAAAAGGAATACGAAAAGAAGCTCGAGAACCAAATGAACCTGGTGAAGGAAATGCAGCGAAAGGCCGAACAAGGGTCTATGCAACTTCAGGGTGAAATTCAAGAATTAGAAATAGAATCTATCCTTGGCAGAACATTTCCTTATGATGAAATAGAAGAAGTAAAAAAAGGAATTCGTGGTGCAGATGCTATTCAGACCGTGATGAACGAGTTTGGGCAGGCTTGTGGAAAAATAATCTACGAGAGTAAAAGAACTCAAAACTGGGGTGGAGACTGGATAGAAAAGTTAAAGACAGATCAGAGAGAAACAGGTGCAGAGATAGCCGTTTTAGTGACCCAAACCATGCCCAAAGACATGGAAAGATTTGGTGAGCGTGATGGCGTTTGGGTTTGTGGATATCATGAAATCAAAGGCTTAGTATTTGTCCTCCGCCAAATCTTAATAAGAACTCAGCAAGCAAAATCTGTGAATGAAAACAAGGCAGACAAAATGAGTTTACTTTACAGCTTTCTAACCAGCAGCCAGTTCAAACAACAAATGGAAGCCATAGTGGAAGGCTTCTCTAATTTAAAAAGTGAATTGGATAGAGAGAAAAGAGCCATGCAACGTATATGGAAAGAGCGTGAGGTTCAAATTGAAAAGGTTATAGGAAATACCATAGACATGTATGGAAGCATAAAAGGTATTGCAGGAAACGCCATATCTTCTATAAAATATTTGGAATTGCCTGACGAAAACGAAGAAGATCAATGAACGAGTTTCCGTATTTCATCCCCACAATTAAGCCATTCATAAAAACAATCAGACAAAGTAGGAGTTCTTTGAAAGTTTGGCATTGTTTTGGATTCACGAAACTAATGTAAATTTAAAAAACGTGTTGACTAATGAAAAAAATAACCTTACTCTCCGCTTCTCTGGTGCTTTTTGGGCTATCTTCCCAAGCTCAAGAGCCGGAAAAACAAAGCTTATGCTCTAGGAACTTTGACGCCATTTACCAAAAAGTGGAAGATAACTACGCCGGGTGGAGCGAAAAAGTAACCTCTAGAAATAAGAGAAAATTTGACAAAGTCACCGAAGAAACCAAGCAAAGGGTTTCTAAAATAAACGAAGCAGAGGCTTGTTATCATGTTATAAATGATTGGCTTTCGTTTTTCGAGGACGGGCATCTATTTATTAATATCCCGAACCCTTATGTTAAACCAGAAGCTTCCAATGCCCTAGCCAAGCGTGCGTCTAAAGTGGGAACGGTGGCGTTTAAAGGAGAAGATGCCTTCAAAAAGTACTTAGAAAAAAACAAGAACCTTCCAGATGTAGTGGGCATTTGGGAAACGGACGACAAAAACTACCGAGTAGGAATTGCTTCTGGCAAGAAAAAAGACAGATATGAAGCCTTTTTACTAAGCAAAAGAGACGAACACTGGACGGCTGGCAAAGTTAAATTTGAACTAAAAGAGATCTCTAAGGACAAATTCGACACCGATTATTATTACGCTGACTTCACTTCTGAAGTCAAGCTAAGCAGACTGGTAAAAAATTACTTGGTGATTGATGATGTTTATAAATTCCAAAAGATTTACCCAGCACCTAAAGAGGAAATCAACAATGAAGATATCTTAACAAGAATCCCAGAATGGAGGGTTGAAAAAATTGATAATAAGACCGCTTTAATTACACTTCCTCCTTTTACTATTATTGATGCCGCCGACTATATTCTAGAAATGGTCAATAAAAACAAAGGAGTAATAACCAATACAGAGAACCTGATTATCGACCTAAGAAATAATCCAGGAGGAGATGAAAACGCTTTTTCTGCTCTATATCCATTTATTGCTGACAAGCCAATTGTAAGAAAAGGGGGCATGTTTAGAGCGTCTGAAGAAAACCTCATATTACTTTCTCATGAGCTAGAGTCTATACAGGCTTTCCCAAAGTATAAAAGAATTTTAGCTCCAAAACTTCAGGCGGTAATAGCTTCTATGAAAAATAACATGGGAGAAGACATTCAAGGCCCAGACAAAGTATTTCAATACCTGAGAGCTACGCCGTATCCAAAAAAAGTCGCAATTCTTGTGAACGAAAATACCGCAAGTACGGCAGAAAGTGTTACTTTAGAAGCCAAACAAAGCGATAAGACCGTAATCATTGGTACTAAAACAAAAGGTCTGGCAGATTACATAGAAGTAAGAGATTGGGGTTTACCCGCTTTTGGTTGGAGATTAGCTTTTGGCTTGGCCAAAAGTGCAAGAGATACAAGAATAGATAATAAGGGAATTACGCCAGACGTTAAAATACCAAAGAAAGAAGCAGACTGGGTTAAGTATGCTTCAGAGTACTTGAGCAAAAGCAAATAAATGTCTAAATATTTAAAAAACACTTCCGTCCTTTTAATTTTACTTTTTTCCTTTATTCAGCAAGGAATATCGCAAACTGCGGTTAGAAAAAGCCTTCAAGGAGAATGGGTTAAAAACAAAATCACTTTAGAGGACGGAAGTCCTATATACAATCAGAGCATTTTAAATTCCAGCTTCGGGCTGGAATTTTCTGGTGATAGCCTTATCGTTTCCATTGACGGTATAAACTCTATAAGCACCTATACGGTAAAAGATAGTACCATCAGCTATAGAGGAAATCATTTTAAAATCATTAGACTGGACAATCCTGTTTTAGTCATCTCTCAGGTGGTAGATACAGACGAAGTGGAGCCTATAAAAATAGAAATGTACTACAAGCCCGTTTATGATCTGGGTATAAGCCTAGACTCCTATTTAGCAAAAAACGGCGAGTCTGTTTATATCAATAAACCAGGGCTCGTTGAACCTAAATTCATAGATTCTAGAAGCTCTGCCATAGATTTCATCAATTCAAACTTCAAATACCCTGAATTTAAAAAAGGTGGTTTTGTGGTAAGATTTATTGTCACTAAAACCGGTAAAATTGAAGGTCAAAGAATTATTGCAAGTTCAAACCAGAAGTTTGACCAAAAACTGATTAATGCCGTTAACAAAACCAAAGGCAAATGGCTTCCTGCAAAATATCTAGGCAAAAACGTCAATTGTGAAGTAGAATATAATTTTGATTTGGGCTACTCCAAAACAGCCTACGAACCTAGTGCAGAGGAGGAGAAAAAAGCTGTTGCAGCTGAATACGAAGAAAACGGCAAATATTACTTCGCGGCAAAAAACTATCGTTCGGCCATTTACTACCTCACCAAAGCGATTGAGAACGACCCTTATTCTTTAAGTTCTTATTATCTAAGAGCAGCCTCAAACATCTTTACACAAAAAGTAGATAGTGCTTGTGAAGATTACCTTCAACTAAAAAATTTGGGACAAAAAAGAGCAGAGGGTCTCTATGATAAATACTGCCAAAACCATACGCCAGAAACCAAGGAGTAAGTTATACCGTAGATATGGGTCAATAATCTCTATTTTGCCAATAAAAATTTAGTCGCTTGACTCCTAAAGGAATTTACGTCGTTATTCCAGCCTTTAACGAGGCACTATCAATTGATAAAGTAATAGCCGAAATACCCCATTTCGTGGAAGAAGTGGTGGTGGTTAATAACAACTCTAGTGATCATACTGCGGAATCTGCCCGAAAAGCAGGTGCCACGGTAATAGATGAGCCCAAACAAGGCTATGGCTATGCCTGCCTGAAAGGTTTGGAATACTTAAAAACAAAGTCACCAGAAGTCGTTGTCTTTTTGGATGCCGATTATTCAGATTATCCTGAAGAACTCACTCTAATTATAGCTCCCATCCTTAATGATGGTATGGATATGGTTATTGGAAGCAGAAATTTAGGACAAAGAGAACCAGGCTCAATGACGCCACAGCAAGTTTTTGGTAACTGGCTTGCCACTAAATTGATAAAACTTTTCTTTAATGTTTCTTATACAGACCTAGGTCCTTTTAGAGCCATAAAATACACTGCCTTAACAGAACTCGCTATGGTAGACACTACTTACGGGTGGACGGTAGAAATGCAGTTAAAGGCCGCAAAAAAAGGATTAAAAACAACAGAGGTTCCTGTTAGATACAGAAAACGGATAGGAAAATCTAAGGTATCTGGGACGATTAAAGGAACCATCATGGCCGGATACAAAATCTTATCTTGGATTTTTAAATACGCTCTTAAATAATGGATATAATTTTTCTTATAGCATATTTAATTCCTCTCACTATTATTTTTCTGTATTGCTTGATGCAATTCAGCTTAATCATCTCACATTTTAAGTATAAACCAGCCGAATCTTCCTTAGAGCAAAAGGAGCTACCAATAGTCACTATACAGCTTCCTGTTTATAATGAAAAATATGTGGTCAATAGACTGGTAGATGCTGTCCTCAAAATACAGTACCCTATTTCAAAACTGGAAATACAGCTTCTCGACGACTCCAATGACATCACCACGGAATTACTGGAAGCTAAGGTAAAAGAATACCAAGCTCTCGGTTTTGACATTACTTTAATTAGAAGACCCGATAGGGTTGGTTTTAAGGCTGGAGCCTTGAAATATGGATTAGAAACAGCCAAAGGCGAATTTATTGCCATTTTTGATGCCGACTTTATTCCTTCAGAAGACTTTCTGCTTAAAACTGTCCCACTCTTTCAAGACCCAAAAGTAGGTGTAGTACAAACCCGCTGGGAACATATCAACGAAGATTATTCTCTACTCACGAAATTGCAAGCCTTTGGCTTAGACGCCCATTTCTTTATAGAACAACCAGGGCGTTCTGCAGCCAATCATTTCATTAACTTTAATGGCACCGCAGGGGTATGGAGAAAGGAAACCATTGAAGACGCTGGTGGCTGGTCTCCTGACACGCTCACAGAAGATTTAGACCTGAGTTATAGAGCACAACTAAAAGGATGGAAATTTGAATACCTCCGCGAATTGGAATCTCCTGCGGAACTTCCGGTAACATTACCTGCTGTAAAATCACAGCAATACAGATGGATGAAAGGCGGTGCAGAGTGTTTCATGAAAAATGCCGGCAAGATAACTCGTGCCAAAAACATGGGATTTGGCACTAAACTCCATGGCTTCTACCACTTATTAAACAGCTCCATATTTATAAGCGTGATGGCCCTAGCCTTCTTTAGTATTCCTTTGGTTTTAAACACTCATATTTTCTCCAAATACCATAGAATAGTGAACTTGACCACCCTTTTTCAGGTCAATTGGCTTATACTAGGTTCCTTTTATTGGCTAGCCTTTAAGCGTAAAAACAATTCGTTTTTTGCTTTTGCTAAAAGATTCTTTCTCTTTTTGGTCTTTATGATGGGACTATCGTTACATAATACCATAGCTGTGGTAGAAGGTTTGATGGGCAAGAAAACGCCTTTCGTAAGAACCCCAAAGTTTAACGTAGTCAACAAAACAGATTCTTGGAAAGGGAATATATATTCTATCAAGAAAATATCCTTTATAACATGGCTAGAAGGGCTTATATCCTTAACCTTCCTATTTATGCTCTACCTAGATTTCCAAAAACAATTATACGGCATGATGCCCTTCCATTTTATGGTTTTCTTGGGATATGCAGTTATTGCGTTTTATACGGTCAAACATTCCCTGTTTGAAGCATAGCTACAAAATACCTTCCTGAAAAGTAATTTCCTTCACCAGTTTAGTGGCATTGAAGTAAACAGCCATAGAATAAGAATTAGAAGGCTTTGAAACGCTTTCGCATTGCGGCCCCTTTTCTAAAAAGTAGATAAAGACCTTTTGGTTTCTAGCATCTAGCATTTGCAGGTCGTATCTTCCTAAGGTAGAAAACATATCATTTTCTGAATGACCCAGAAGTGAATCCTTATTCGCTATGAGAGCATCTTTAAGAGACGCTCTTTTTCCTTCACAAGCATTCCTGTCAGACCTAAACTCCTCCGAACTAAAAGACGTGCCTAAATCTACTGGTTTTGACCTGCAAGAAGCCAAGAAGCCAAGAATGGCAAAAAATGACAAATACTTCATTTCTGAAAAGAACCCACAAGGCTATTTACAATACTTAAGATAAAACTAAAAATCAATGGCTGAATGAAACCAGTCACACCAAAGCCTCCAATGAGGGCATCACAGATATAAACTATAAATACGGTAACTACAAAATAAAACAAACCCAGCGTAAGAATAGTAATTGGCAAAGAGAGGATCGTCAATATCGGCTTGACAAAAGTATTAAGGATACTCATTACCAATGCCACTATAATGGCGGTCGTTAGTGAGTCAACAGAGATGTCTGGAAGGAGGTTTGGTATCTGAAATACCACTAAACCCACTAGTATTAATCTTATTACGTAATTAATCATATTTGTATTATTTATGTCTGCTAATCAAGACATCGATAACCTCATCCAGCTCAATGTCTTTGGCTTCTAAAAGTACAAGATAATGATACATTAAATCTGCAGCTTCTCCTAAAAATAAATCCTTATTATCGTCCTTGGCTTCAATCACCAATTCCACTGCTTCCTCTCCTACTTTCTGTGCCACCTTATTAATGCCTTTGGCAAAAAGGCTACTGGTGTAAGATTTCTCGGACGGATTTAATTTTCTATCATGAAGCGTTCTTTTTAGATGGTCTAAGAAACCTACTTTCCCTGTGTTGGACTCTTGCCAGCAAGTATCGTCTCCTGTATGACAAGTAGGACCGTCTGGCAAAGCTTTTATAAGGATAGTATCTTCATCACAATCTATAGCTATAGATTTCAAATGGAGAAAGTTTTTAGAGGTTTCCCCCTTTGTCCACAATCTTTTTTTGCTTCTACTAAAAAATGTTACGATTTTTTCAGCCAATGTTTTTTCATAGGCTTCTTCATTCATATAGCCTAACATGAGGACCTTTAGCGTATGAACATCCTGAACCACAACGGGTAACAGGCTATCTGGACTTTTAGAGAAATCGGGTTTTCTTGTCATATCATTATCTTTGAGCCACAAAAGTACGTTTGCTAAAAGAGAAAAGAAGAAAAATATTTAAAAAATGTCTTGACAAATAAAAACCTTCACTTATCTTTGCAGCTCAATTACAAGCAAAAGTAGCTCAGTTGGTAGAGCGTAACCTTGCCAAGGTTAAGGTCGCGGGTTCGAGACCCGTCTTTTGCTCGAAAATAAAGCTCCCATAGTATGGGGGTTTTTTTTTCAAACAGGACTTCGTCCGCCGGGGTGGTGGAATTGGTAGACACGCAGGACTTAAAATCCTGTGAGCCGAAACGCTCGTACGGGTTCGACCCCCGTCCCCGGTACAAAGCCGCAAAACTTAAGTTTTGCGGCTTTTTTTATGTTAACCCTAAAATCTTTGAAACGAAACGAACGCACGGGGGTGATGGGCAGGCCTTCCTGACACGTACACGGTACCAAAAGCACTCAAGTTTTACTTAATGACTTTATGTGTTAACACCAACATCTTCTAGCTAAAGTTTACGAATGAGATCTTCGTAATCAAACCCGACTCCCGATCCTCAGTAAATAATATGGACCAAGAACAAAAGTTGGGGGATAGCTGTTAAATTCTGAATTTTGGAGAAATTTAACAGCTATAAAATTGGAAGAACTAGTAAAGCTATTGTTGCCCGAATTGTTAGTCGATAATTTCAATCTGATAAAGGTCGATAAGGATAAAAAGACTGAAATTCTGCGAATTTACTTAGAAGAGAAGTTGGATATTCCACAGGAATTATCAGAACTAAAACTTCATTCAAAAGGCTTCTATGATGAAATAACCATCCAAGACTTTCCGATTCGTAATTACAAAGTGTTCCTTCATGTCAAACGTCGTAAATGGAAGGATTTGGAAACAGGAAAGAACGTAACAAGGAATTGGGAAATAGTAGCTCAGTGGACGGGGACCTTTGGACTCCGAGATATCAAAACTTAGTTAAAACTACTTCTTTTGTAATAGGGGGTTCTAGGGGGAATTAAGTTGTGGGTAACTCTTAAATTGTGAAAGAAAAAAGAATGGAGTAAACTAAACGGGGACTTAGGTATTGTTACCTAATGGGCGTACTAGACTCCATTCCTTTCATAAGATGCTGAAATGTCTATTTAGAATATTTTTTTCGTAGGAAATAATCAAAGGTCTTAGACCATCGGCATCATTTTTTGAAAACCATTAAACATAATTTTCAAATGCAAAGTAATAATATTTTTGTGGGAATTGATATTTCCAAACTCACTTTTGATGGGCATGTTCACGGCACTAAACTTTACTTTTCTACGTCAAATGATGCGGTTGGGTTTAAGTCGTTTTGTGCTTGGTTAAAAACTAATTCAATTGACATAAAGCAATGCTGGCTTACATTTGAATATGTTGGCTTTTATGAGTATCGGCTTGTTCAGTTTTGTACTGCAAAGAAGATTCGATTCACGAGAATTTCGGGCCTTGAGGTGAAGAAATCAATGGGTTTAGTTCACGGAAAAAGTGACAAAGTAGATGCTCGCCGAATTGCAAAATATGCAAACGAAAAGCGAGAGACTTTAAAGCCTGAAAATCAAGGTTCTCTGGTAGTTTTCGAGCTCAAAAAGCTCTTTAGCCTTCGAAATACACTTATTGACACTAGAAAGACTTTTCAGGTTCATATTTCAGAATGGTCTCATAAACTAGACCTTATAGAAAATGATCCATTTTTAAAGGGTTACAAGAGAATGTTTAATCTTGCTCAAAAGGAAATTGAAAAGCTGGAGGTTAAAATGTTAGAATTGATTAAAGCCAACCCAGAGCTGTTTTTGAATTATACATTACTGACTAGTATTCCAGGAATTGGCTTTGTAAATGCTGTAGCTACGCTTATATATACCGATAATTTTACGAAATTCTCTGACCCACGAAAATATGCTTCATATTGCGGAGTTGCTCCTTTTGAAAACACATCAGGTACTTCACTTAGAGGTAAGACTCATGTTTGTTTTTATGCACATAAGAACCTCAAGGCCTATCTAACTCAAGCTGCTAGAAGCACATTGATACATGATAGCCAAATAGCAGCTTATTATGTTAAGAAAATAGATGAAGGTAAACATTATGGTTCAATAATTAATGCAGTACGATTCAAGCTAATTACAAGGATGTTTGCAGTTATTAGAAATCAAACGAAATATGTGGATAACTACTCAAATAGCATGGGCAATTCAAATAAAGTTGCTTAAAATTTTGGATAGATTCAGGTCTTAGAATACGCCCAGTCTCGAATGACAACAGAGTTTGCTGCTTTTTTAAAAGAATTCAATAGATACACAGGCTATTGATGTCGAAACGGTTGGCAAGTTCTTCGGATTGAATGGGAAGAAACTACAGCGGCAGTATAAGAATCATTTAAGCGACTTCAAAAACTGGAAGCAAAAGCCAAGAGCCAAAGAATGGCTAATCTACCCACAAAATATGGGAGAATATCTGTCAATAGATGAAACTAGCCTTTCGGATGGAGAACTCTATACTATTCTGACCAATAAAGAAGCGAAAGGAAAAAAAGGGAGCATTGTTGCCATCATAGCAGGCACTAAGGCGGCTGATATTATAAAAGCCCTACGTAAAATACCAGAGCCTAAACGTAAGAAAGTCAAAGAAGTAACCCTTGACATGGCTCCTAATATGGAGTTGGCTATCAAAAAATCATTTCCTTGGGCCAAACGAGTTACCGATAGGTTTCACGTACAAAAATTAGCCTGGGATGCGGTGCAAGAAATGCGAATCAAGCATCGTTGGGAGGCTATAGACCAAGAAAGTGATGCCATCGAACTTGCAAAAGTAAAGGGAACTCCTTATAAACCTGAGATACTAAGTAATGGCGATACACTCAAGCAGCTTTTAGCTAGAGGTAGATATGTACTTTATAAACGACCAGCAAACTGGTCTAAGTCGCAAGCCGAAAGAGCTGCTCTATTATTTGAACGCTATCCAGATATTGAAAAAGCCTTCGGACTGGGTATTAAACTAGCCGAGATTTATGACAAAACCACTGACCAAACTTATGGTTTAGCTCGACTAGCCAAATGGCATGAAGAAGTAAGACAAGCAGGCTTTAAATCCTTTAATTCAATTGCCCGAACATTTGAGCATCATTACAGAACTATTCTTAATTATTTTGATAATAGAAGTACCAATGCTTCAGCAGAATCTTTCAATGCGAAAATCAAAGCTTTTAGATCTAGGTTTAGAGGTGTCAGGAGTATTGAATTCTTCCTATTTAGACTATGTCAAATTTATGCATAAAGAACTCATCCCCCAGATTTTGCTCTTGACCCAAATTTAACAGCTATAAAATTGGAAGAACTAGTAAAGCTATTGTTGCCCGAATTGTTAGTCGATAATTTCAATCTGATAAAGGTCGATAAGGATAAAAAGACTGAAATTCTGCGAATTTACTTAGAAGAGAAGTTGGATATTCCACAGGAATTATCAGAACTAAAACTTCATTCAAAAGGCTTCTATGATGAAATAACCATCCAAGACTTTCCGATTCGTAATTACAAAGTGTTCCTTCATGTCAAACGTCGTAAATGGAAGGATTTGGAAACAGGAAAGAACGTAACAAGGAATTGGGAAATAGTAGCTCAGGGAACTCGAATGACAACAGAGTTTGCTGCTTTTTTAAAAGAATTCAATAGATACACAGGCTATTGATGTCGAAACGGTTGGCAAGTTCTTCGGATTGAATGGGAAGAAACTACAGCGGCAGTATAAGAATCATTTAAGCGACTTCAAAAACTGGAAGCAAAAGCCAAGAGCCAAAGAATGGCTAATCTACCCACAAAATATGGGAGAATATCTGTCAATAGATGAAACTAGCCTTTCGGATGGAGAACTCTATACTATTCTGACCAATAAAGAAGCGAAAGGAAAAAAAGGGAGCATTGTTGCCATCATAGCAGGCACTAAGGCGGCTGATATCATAAAAGCCTTACGTAAAATACCAGAGCCTAAACGTAAGAAAGTCAAAGAAGTAACCCTTGACATGGCTCCTAATATGGAGTTGGCAATCAAGAAATCATTTCCTTGTGCAAAACGAGTTACCGATAGGTTTCACGTACAAAAATTAGCCTGGGATGCGGTGCAAGAAATGAGAATTAAACATCGTTGGGAGGCTATAGACCAAGAAAGTGATGCCATCGAACTTGCAAAAGTAAAGGGAACTCCTTATAAACCTGAGATACTAAGTAATGGCGATACACTCAAGCAGCTTTTAGCTAGAGGTAGATATGTACTTTATAAACGACCAGCAAACTGGTCTAAGTCGCAAGCCGAAAGAGCTGCTCTATTATTTGAACGCTATCCAGATATTGAAAAAGCCTTCGGACTGGGTATTAAACTAGCCGAGATTTATGACAAAACCACTGACCAAACTTATGGTTTAGCTCGACTAGCCAAATGGCATGAAGAAGTAAGACAAGCAGGCTTTAAATCCTTTAATTCAATTGCCCGAACATTTGAGCATCATTACAGAACTATTCTTAATTATTTTGATAATAGAAGTACCAATGCTTCAGCAGAATCTTTCAATGCGAAAATCAAAGCTTTTAGATCTAGGTTTAGAGGTGTCAGGAGTATTGAATTCTTCCTATTTAGACTATGTCAAATTTATGCATAAAGAACTCATCCCCCAGATTTTGCTCTTGACCCAATAATATGCCATTAAATAAGTTTTTGAAAAATCAAAAAGATGTCATTTACCCTGATTGTGTTGCCTAAAACAAACAAGGTTAAACTTATTTCCACCTACTTGTCATACTCTTGTATTGTTTGGAATCAAGAATGTCTTCCCTTTAATTTAAAAGCTAAACTCAAATCCGCCCATCAGACTAAAAGGTAAACCAGGCCTTAAACCAGAAGGAACACGTGAAACTAGATAGTGATTATTAAACACATTGTTGATGTTCACGCTAAGCTGCAATTTGTCATTCAATTGATACTTGGTAGCAAAGTCCGAGACAAAGTAAGCTTTTACCAAGCTCTCTATTGGTATTTCACCCGATCCAGCGATAGTACGAATAGCTCCGTTGTATCGACCCGTCAGTTGAGCTGTAAATTGGTTAATCTCAATACCAATAGTCGTAAAAAACTGATGAACCGGAATATAAGGAAGTTGGTCACCATATGTAACTTTTCCCCAAATCTCCTCAGAACTCGAAAAATCACTAAGGAACTTAGAGTTTGTTTGGGTATAGCTGAATTCCAAAGGAATAATGACGTCTTTATTTTGGCCAACTTTCAAACTATAATTTACCATGGCTTCAATACCATTAACCCTGACAGCTCCTGCATTAAAAAGCGTTAGCGATCCAGTACCTCCACTTGCTGCTAAATCACTCCCAAGAAGGTTGCTGTAATTATTATTAAAGCCTACCAATTCACCGTAGAAGCCATTTTTGGAAACTCTAATTCCCAACTCTGTGTTGATACTGGACTCAGGTAAACTGCCCTCATCAACCCCTGGAGGGGAAAAACCTTTATGTACTCCTGAAAACACTGCGATCGCTTCATTAGGTTTGAAGTTTACGCCTATCCCAGGAATAAACTGGTCAACATTGTTTTCTTTCGTTTTTAAATCTTGCCCATTTCTTTCTACATCCGACTTGCCAAAGTCCTCGAGACCAAGTTTGATGTTTTCATATCTCACTCCAGGAGCAATAGTGAGTTTTTTTGATAAGGTAAATCTGTATAAAATATGACTTGAAGCAGCATTGGCAAAACTAATGCGATTGGCATCTGTACCTTGGACACCCGGATTTGTCAAACTAAGATTACCCTCATTCATTTGATAGCCATCTACCCATTGAAACCTATCTTCTTCGTCGTAATGTACCCGTGCTCCAATTTCTAAATCATGGCTGATCTTATTTGTGCTCCAATGTTTATCCAACTTAGTCTGAACCCCTTGAGCAACATATTTCCTATTGTTGTTTTTAAGCAATAGAGTATTTACAGGAGAGTCTGCTCCTCTTAAATACCCAAAAGCAATTTCATTTGACGCTGTATTGTTTAAGATTGAGGCAATTCCAGTTTTGGCACCATTCACAACAACATCATTGAGTTTATACCAATTTCTAGAAAACGTATTTCTATAGGCCACTGTGGTAATTCTAAAAGAATTGCCCAAATCGATGGTATGGGTAGCCATCAACTGAAAATGTTCCGCTTTCATCTCATCATTAGCTGATGCCGCATAACGAATGAATGGATTAAGCTCAAAATCTTTTGTGGTTAAACCAAGATAAGTTTCATCTGAAAGTTCATTAGAATATTGGGCTTTAAGCTCAATCGATTGTGAATTAGTCTTATGCTCCTTTGTGTTGAATCTAATTTTTGTTAGAATATCACTCTTATTAAAACCTGTATTTCTTTCGCCAACAGGAAGTTCTTTGAAACCATTTGATCCTTGATTATAACCTTCCAATACATAAGAAAACTGCCCAAATTTCTGGCCGAATCTCAAACTCAAATTCCTATTTCCAAAACTTCCGTAGTTAGCTTTTACCTTTCCAGCAGATTTACTGTTTGGAATAGGAGCTGAAACCATATTAATTGCCCCTCCGGTTGTAAAAGGCCCGAATTCTATTTGACTAGACCCTTTAAGAACCTCTACTGCATTCATTCGCTGAGCCATAGGAAAATAATAAGCTGCTGGGGCACTATATGGAGCGGGGGCAATTAATACACCATCTTCCATGATTGTTATTTTTGCACTTCTTTCTGCTGAAACTCCTCTAAGACTAATGTTCGGCCTCAACCCGAACCCATCTTCGTCATAAGAATTAACTCCTGGAACCTTTGCAAGCATTCTTGCTATATCTGTGTGACCTTGTTTGGCTATTTCTTGGGAAGATAAGAAATAAGCCGAACCTGTTCTGTTTATTGTATTTGCTTTACTTCCAAAAAACATATTCGCTGAAATGACCACTTCATTTAAGTCAATAATTGAAGTGTCGATACTAGATACTATCTCAGTGGGAATTTCTTGTGCTTTTGCAGAAGCAAAAATTAATGTACTTAAGAGTAAAAAGTAGAATCCTATATTTTTCATTGGTTTTATTTAGATCAATTACAAATAAGGCACAAATGTAGAGCAGAGACGTTAAACTTTCAAAACTATTTAGAATTATTTTAAATAACAGCAGTCAAAGTCGATAATGGGCTCATAAGTAGCATCTTAATAAAATCGAGAGAGATAATAAATTATTGAAATTATACAATTAGTGCTTAGGACACCTTTTATAAAACTTACTTTTCTTAATTGTAGACCTAACAGCATTTTTTAGGCAAGCAGTAGTCGTTGTCACAAAACTTGATATCAAAAGGAGAAAGGCTGAATTGAACGTTTGAAAATTCTTACAATATGTTATTCAATGCTGCCACTTATAATTGGGTCATAAATCTTACTCCAAAAGTCTCTCAACATAATTGATTACCTTAATTTACGCAGTACCATCCCCTCTATTTATGATCTTGCTTTCTACCACCTACTATGTTAAAGGCATAGACAGCAACTTATATATAACCCTTTTAATAACCCTTCGGTCAAAACCTTAGCCCATGTTCAGTTTTTAATCAGTTAAAATACTTCACTTTACCCCTATTTTATATGATTTTTGAGATGTTCTATTCTTATGAAGTGTCATTAAAGAAAACCGAGCTAGCAACGATTATTTATTTGACCTCACAGTGACCGTGATTTCAAAATACATGAATCATCCCTTCTGAGAAAATGGAAACGTTAAAATACATGAATATTTAAATTTCCTAGAACAGTTTAATTCATGCTTTTAAGATAAGAATGAGCTTTAAGAACAATATTAAGTATTAAAAGAATAGATTGAATAAATGTTAAAACGGGAGGGACTACCCTCTCTTTTTTTTGCCTTTAACAAAAAGTATGATTTCAAAAAAGAGATTTCAAATATTGGCTTTGATTTTTGGTACGGTGGTTATTAATTACCTAGACAGGACTAATATTTCTGTGGCAGCATCTGCCATGACAGATTCCCTAGAATTAAGCAAAGTCCAGATGGGGCTCATTTTTTCAGCATTCGGCTGGACCTATGTCACGCTTCAGATTCCGGGAGGAATTTTAGTGGATAAAGTACGTCCAAGGTTATTATATAGCATAATGTTACTCTTATGGTCTATTGTCACCGTTTTACAATCTTTAGTAAGCTCCTTTGCCGCACTTATAGGGCTAAGAGCGGCTATTGGAGTTTTTGAAGCTCCTTCCTACCCATGTAATAACTCCATCGTGAGTAGCTGGTTTCCAGAAAGTGAACGAGCGTCTGCCATTGCCATTTATACTTCTGGCCAATACATCGGCCTTGCTTTTTTATACCCTGTGCTAGCTACCGTACAAGCTTATTTTGGATGGCGAGGACTATTTGTCATTTCAGGAATCATAGGCATCATTTGGGCCATAGTTTGGTATGTTTTATACCGCGACCCTGACAAACACAAAAGTATTACCCCAGAAGAATTGGCTTTAATTAAAGAAGGAGGAGGAATTCATAGAGAAAACAAAAGCGAACCATGGAACTGGTCAGATTTGGCCAAGGCCTTTCAGCATAAAAAACTTTGGGGATTATATATCACTCAATTTTGCATGGGTTCAGTCACTATTTTCTTTTTGACATGGTTTCCTACCTATTTGGTAGAGTTTAGAGGTTTAAACTTTATCAAATCAGGCTTTTTGGCATCCATTCCTTTTCTAGCGGCATTTTGCGGTATACTGCTTTCTGGCTTTACCTCAGATTTACTTATCAAGAAAGGCTTATCCAATGAACTAGCCAGAAAAACACCTGTGCTTGTTGGCCTTTTATTATCCATGTGTATTATAGGAGCAAACTATACAGACAGTACGCCTTTAATTATCCTTTTTCTTACGATAGCCTTTTTCGGTAACGGCCTTTCATCTATAAGCTGGATTTTTGTTTCACTCATTGCACCGAAACATCTGATTGGCTTAGTGGGAGGTGTGTTTAATCTTATTGGTGGCTTATCAGCTGTGGTCATACCCATTGCCATAGGATATTTTGTAGATGGCGGAGACTTTGCACCTGCCTTGGCACTCATTTCGGGACTATGTATTTTGGGCTTTATATCTTTACTTTTTATAGTAGGTAAAGTTCAAAGAATAGAAATTTAAACCTTTATTTAATTCAATGAAAATCACTAAAGTTGTATGCTTCCCTACCAACATTGGCGGTAGAAGCTCACTCATTATCAAAGTACTCACAGATTCTGGTATTTACGGATGGGGAACTTCTGGCTTAACAGGAAGAGAGTTTGCGGTCATGGGTGCCATTAAACACTTTGAAGCCGCTATTATTGGCAAAGACCCATTCCAAATTGGAGCCATTTGGCAAGACCTATATCGCGGACAGTATTTTGAAGGAGGCCGTGTACTTACAGCAGCTATTTCTGCTATCGATATCGCTCTTTACGACATCAAAGGAAAAGCCCTTGGCGTTCCTGTCTATGAGCTTTTAGGAGGAAAACAACGAGACTATGTAGACTGCTTTGCTTCCTTAAGGTTTACCAACAAGGAAGAATTGATGACTATGGGCAAAACCTTGGTCAAAGAAGGCTGGAATGTATTAAGACTAGCTCCTGCAGAGTTTGAAGCTGAAGGCGACGGCTCCATTTTTGAACCAAGAGAATCTATCAGTAAAATGGCAGAATGGATGATAGCATTAAGAAAGGAGATTGGCACATCTGTAACACTAGGAATAGATTATCATCATCGTCTTTCACCTGTAGAAACCGTTTCTTTTATGAACAGAATGCCGAAAGGTACACTTGATTTTATAGAAGAGCCTATTCGCGATGAATCGCCGGAGGCTTATGAAAGCTTACGCAAAATGATAGATATTCCATTTGCCATCGGCGAGGAGTTTGCTAGCAAATGGCAATTTCAACCTTTTATAGAAAGAGGAATTACACAATACGCTAGAATTGACGTTTGTAACGTGGGAGGTTTAACCGAGTCTATGAAAGTTGCCGCTATGGCTGAGACGCATTATATAGACCTAATGCCCCATAATCCACTTGGCCCCATCTGCACTGCAGCTACTATTCATTTGGCAGCGGCTTGCCCAAACTTTGCTTTTTTAGAAGAAATTCATACGCCGGTAGCGAATCCTGGCTTTGATGACCCTAATTTTTATCCTGTACAGCCTGTTTTAGAAGGTTCCAGATACGCTATTCCAACTTCCCCTGGCTTAGGTGTAGAATTCAACGAAGAACTAGCCTTAAGCTCAGAATTTGTCATGATGGATATACCGAGATTGAAGAAAAGAGACGGCTCTTACACCAACTGGTAAGAGCCATTTTTAGATTTATTAGCGAAGCATTTATGCAAAATATAAGTGCTTCGCTTTTTTCTTTCAACGGATTAAAAGCTATTCCCCAAAGCAATCAATACTACACCCGTTATCATGGCAGCCAATCCCATGTATAAAAATCGCTTTGCTACTCCACTGGCAGATTGCCATTCGCCGGTAACTAGTCCACTAAACATGGCCACGCCCACACTCACGGCGTTATAAATGGCGTAACCTACCGTTCCACCTATCTTACCCAGCAAATAAGCAGAATAAGCAAAAGCTACTCCGGCCACAAAATTCAAAACCGCCATAATAGACGCCAGCCCAATATTTTTTCCTAAAGCTGCTGTACTAAATTTACCCCAAAGGTTCTTTTTACTTAACTGAATAATGAAGTAAGGAATTACAAAAAGAGCTCCTGAAAGATAAATGATAAGCATAATTACCACAGATGCTACCCAAGAGGCGTTTCCCTGAGCCTCACTGGCTTGACTTATTACTTCACCTCCTACGGCATTGGCATAACTAAAACCCGTTGCCAATAAGCCTCCAATAATAGCAATTACAATACCCGCAAACATGTTTTTCTTCCCAGAAAGCCCTTCTTTCTCCCGTAACATGCCTGCCTTTCCATTGAAAATAACACCAAACAAAACAACCATAATACCTGCCATAATAGTCAGAAATACATTATTTTCTGGTAAACCATTCACCGCAAAAGGTATTAGTGAACCTACTAGTATCACCGTTCCTATGAAAATGGAAAAACCCAAAGAAAGCCCAACATAGTTAATGGCCTTACCCCACATCATTACACCGACACCCCAGAGAATTCCACCCAGAGCCATGCCCCAAAGAACATTTATAGGCAATGAAGAAATAATATCATTTAGACCATCCACAAACATAAATGCAGCCAGTGGTGGCACTATTAACATATTTATGGCAAAGAAAAGCCCCCAAGTATTCTCAAATTCAAAGTCCTTAGTAAACTTTTCGGGAAGAGCATAGAGTCCTAATGTAAGACCCGCGAATAGAGCAAATAAGATTCCAGTTAACATATTTTTATAAGATTAGGGTTGATTTTTCTTTTCAAAAAGTGAACTTATAGACCGTTTCACTTTGATACTTTTCTCCTGCTCGAGTTATAGTTCCTGGCAGTTTATCATCATTCACACCATTGGGACAGCGACTGGTTTCACAGCAAAAAGCTCTTAAACTACCATACTCAATACCATTTTCTCTTTTCAGCTCATTAGAGGCGAAATACCCCGTGTATAAAAGCATCCCAGGTTCTGTCGTTAAAACTTCCAGTTTTCGACCAGATACTTCCTCTTCAAAACTTGCCACAGACCTTAAGCTATTACTCGGGTCATCAAAAATGTAATATTGAAGTATGCCCGTCTCTACCTTTTCAAAAACCTCAGAAAAGGAAGTCGTCTCCTGAAAATCACTAGGTGTATTGGTCACATTAAAAACCCGCCCAATAGGTGCAAAATCTGCATCCGTTTCTAAAGCTCTAGAAGCACTAACTTGAGCCTTATGGCCATGAATGGTTTCTTTAAAACCGTTTAAATTAAAATAGGTGTGATTTGTAAGCGAAATAGGCGTGTCTTGGTCTGTGCGACCTTCATATTTTATAGAAAGAGCATTACTATCATCTAAACTGAACGTAACGCTGATGTCTAAGTTTCCAGGAAATCCATTTTCGCTATGAGGGCTAAATATGTTCATTTCAAGGCTATTGTCATGTACCTTGACATTCCATATTTTTTTATCAAAAGCGTCTGGACCTCCATGTAATTGGTCAGAACCTGCATTTGCCTTCAACGCATACTTTTTACCATGGAGAATAAAACTTGAATCCTTAATTACAGAAGCCACTCTGCCAACCGTGCTCCCAAAGTAGGGAGAATTCTCCTTATAAGCTTCACCAAAATAGCCTTCTAAAGAATCAAAACCAGCCACCAGTTCATCTATTCCGTTATCAGTCGGGATTGTTATAGAAGTAATGGTAGCTCCATAATTAGATATTTTGACTTCCATACCGTTTGCGTTTATCAAGCTATACAGACGTACTTCCTGATCATTATAATTGCCAAAAATAGAATTCTGTATCATTGATTTCTCTTATCTAAGGTATTCAGTCAAAGGGGAGACAAAGCCCGTAGTATTCTTTCCAAACCCGTCCTATCATTTAATATTCAGGATTAATATGGCATCCTCTTTTTCATACCAAGGTGACTTTATTCCATCTCCTTGTTTTTTCTCATAGGTATCCTCTTCGGTATACTCGCCAGTAATGGTATTGAAAAACTGGTAAGTGAATGTTCCTTTTAGATTTTTCAGAACAGGCCAAAGCTTGATGTGATAGTTTTCTTTTGGGAAATAATAGAGTAACGTTTTTTCATCCTCCCTTCTTAGACAATAGCCACTAGAATTAGCATTAGGGTATGGCGAGAAGTCCTTAAAGTTATACTTTTCAAAGAAACCTTTTAAGTGCTTATAATATTCAAACTTAGGTTTTATAAAGTCTGAAGGTTGTTCAAATGGATTATGAATAACAACATTCCAGGAGGTTCCTTGCCAATAGTACGTAGAATATACCCCAGCAAAAAGGCACAAATAGTTCCTTCTTAAACAAACTTCTGGATTAATATAGGCTCCTGTAAAAACGACATAAGGCGACTCTTCATAACCACCATGTTCAATGTTAAAAACAGGCTTGTTAGCGAATTTCTCATTCATATTTGACATCGAATGGTACAGCGTCCCTGTCCAGTTTTGACTAGAAATAAAATCTACCTTTTCTGGGTTTCTAGAACAAAAACCATAATCATGTACCGAAAGAATCCTACCGTATTTATCTAGCTTCCTAAGCCTTTCTATCCGCTCCAAAATATATTCTTCAGACGCCCTTCCATAAAAAAGTGCTTCCTTAGAGATATCCCAAACCATGTTAGGGTATGCTTGGTAACGTTTTACCACATAATCGAAATAACGATTGTCGGCCGCGGTATTCATATCAGGCCAATTCACGGCTTTGTTCCAAACATAAATCATCAAATGACTCGTAATTTCCTTATCGTGCAAAGAAGCAATAACCTTATCAAGATGTTTAAAGAATGTAGTATTCAACCGCTCAAAGTTGGGTTCTTCATTGTTCCCTAAAAATGGAAACATATCCATTTTGCCACCATATTCATGTTCCGGGTGTTTTTCTAACAATGCGTCTTTTTCCCAAACGACATCGTGAGCATACACATTCATCACCACTTGGTTTAGACCATTTTCTTTAATGGTGTTTAATAGCTGCTCCGTTTTTTTAAGCTCCTTTTGATTATAATCTAAAGCAAATAACCAATCACACTCAAAAGCTAAATTGAAGTAATGAGTTCCATCTTCATAAAAGAAACGTTTTTTGTTGGTGGGATTCAGCACCACTGCTCCATGCCGATCTTCCTTTTTATTTTCATTTACCTTTATTTCACCTTTAGCATTGGATTTTACTTTCCAATCCCCTAAAACCTGATAAGTATAATTTCCTGTTTGGGCTGATGAAAACCGAAGAATCCACTCCTTACCACCGTTATAAAATAAGGGGATCGTTTGACTGCTATTTTCGCCCTTTACATAAGCTTCAATATTTAAATCAAAAGGATTACTTCCTTTTGGGAAATCAATTTCAACAGGAACGTCTTTCACTTCCCATTGTTGAATGGAAGATTGACCAGAAATTAAAAAAGATTGAAATAAAAAGATGAGTACAATTAGTTTTTTCATGGCTTAGGGCTTTATGTTTTTATCATTTCTCAAAAGGCTTTAGTTTCTCCCAATCGAAGGCTACACCAATACCTGCAGCATCTGGTGCCACAGCTCTTTGATTCTCTACCACAAGTGGACGATGCGTATATTGATCTATTGGAAAACTGTGAACTTCCAACCATCCGCTGTTAGATTGTGCAGAAATCAGGCTAACATGTAGTTCTTGCATACCGTGTGAACACACTGGAATTTTGTAGGCCCTTGAAAGTTCAGCAACCGCTAGCCAACCACTTATGCCACCACAGTTAGATGCATCTGGTTGAATAAAAGAAAGGTTGGATTGCTCAAAAGCATACTCAAACTCGTGAATGGTATGGAGATTCTCTCCCATAGCCAATGGTATTCCCGTCGCTTTGCTTATTTCAGTATAACCTTTATAATTATCTGGAATAGTAGGCTCTTCAAACCATAGAATATCATATTTCCTGAAGGCATTAGCCGCTTCAATGGCCTTTTCCACAGACATAGAATAATTGGCATCCACCATAAATATAACCTCTGGACCAATCAATTCTCTCACGGCTTTGATACGCTCAATGTCTTCTTCTAAGTTTTCACGACCAATCTTAATCTTAACCGCACTAAAGCCTGCGGCCAAGTAGCCTTTTATATTATTCAATAATTTTTCTAAAGGAAACATGAGGTCTATACCGCCGCAATATGCCTTACAGGTATTGCCAGCTCCTCCAGCCATTTTCCAGAGCGGTTGCCCTGCTTTTTTACAACGAATATCCCATAAAGCAATATCAACAGCAGAAATCGCAAATGAAGCAATACCTCCACGACCCACATAATGTATGTGCCATTCTAGAAAATCATAAATACCCGCAATATCATCACCGTCCCTACCTATAAGAGCCATTTCAAAATCATGCTCAATCATGGCTTTAATAGCATGTCCGCCTTTTCCTCCTGTATACGTATAACCAGTCCCTTCGCTTCCATCTTCTAACGTAATGGTACAAGTAACTAATTCGAAATGAAAATGATCTCCATGTTTGGCATCTGAAAGCACTTCTGGAAGAGGTACCTCAAATAAGCGAGTCTCGATGTTTTTAATTAAAGAAGCCACTATCAATTAATATTTTACGTAAAAAGTTTTCTTTTCTAAATACTGCTCAAATCCATACTTGCCATCTTCCCCGCCTGTACCACTCATTTTGAGTCCATTATGGAAGCCTTGGTGCTGCTCTCCGTGACCACGATTGATATATATTTCACCAAATTCCAGTTCATCCTGCAACTGCATTATCTTTTTTAAGTCATTGGTGAAAACCATGGCAGCTAAACCAAATTCACTGTCATTGGCGTAACCTACCACCTCATCAAAATCCTTAAACTTTATGATTGGCAAAACTGGCCCAAAGGTTTCTTCATGAACAATTTTCATATCCTGCCTAACATTCGCCAAAATGGTGGGCTCAAACCAATAGCCCTTTTCAAATCCCTTTCCTTCTGGCTTCTTACCGCCATATAATAGGAGAGCACCATCCTTTATACTCTCTTCCACGATAGCCTCCAACTGCTTTACACCTGCCGCATTCATTTTAGGCCCAATATCGGTAGCGTCTAGCATAGGGTCACCGAGCTTTAGCTCTCTAACCTTAGCCATGAATATTTCCATAAACTCATCGTATACGTCTTCATGGACATACATTCGTTCGTTACATGTACATATCTGACCACAATTATCGAATCTGGAATGCAATGCACCAATAGCCGCTTTTTCCAAATCCGCATCTTCAAAAACAATACATGGAGCCTTCCCTCCTAACTCGAGCTGAACATGGGCCAAATTATTGGCGGCAGAACGAAAAATAGCCTGGCCGGTAGGCGTACTACCTGTCATGGTTATCATTTTAGTTTTTGGGCTTTCTACTAGATATTTACCTACTTCCACACCGCCAGTTACCATGTTTAACACACCAGCAGGAATCCCTACTTTATTAGCGATATCGCAAAGTGCCAATGTAGCTAATGGAGCATCAGGGGTAGGTTTTAGCACCACAGCATTACCTGCGACTAAAGCGGGCCCTATTTTCCTTGCTGCTAAAGCCAATGGGAAATTCCAAGCTGTAATGGCTACCACCACACCTCTAGGAACCTTCTTTATCCAAATCTGCTCATCTGCATTATCGGACGGCAAAATGTCGCCTTCAATCTGTCGTGCCCAATCACAAGCATACTCTATAAAAGTTGAAGTAGCCTCTACCTCCCCATAGGCCCATGAGATTAATTTGCCTTGCTCCTTAACCAAAAGATGAGCTAAGAAATCCTTGTTATCCCTGATCTCTTGTGCAAACTTACGCATCAACTCCGCCCTTTTCCTAGCGGGCCACTTTCCCCATAACTTCTGTGCCACTGTAGCCGCTTGAAGAGCCTTTTCGGCATCTTCTATAACCGCTATATTTATTGTACCCACCACCGATTCGTCAGAAGGGTTAAGAATATCTTCCGTTACATTCGAGATTGATTCCTCCCATTTACCATCAATAAATAGTTTAAACTTTAATGATTTATTCATTTTTCAAATATTTATGTATTATCTATTTCTTTGGAAAACCAACCGTTGAAATGTTATCTGTCTCGCTTTCTATTTGTTTACCCTCTCCATTATATTCTGGAAAAAACATAAAGTAATTTCCATAGGTATATTGATCATTTCTCTTTTTGCGTTCTTCGCCCATTTCCTTCATTTTTAAAGACGCTAAGGATTGGTCTCCAATTAAGAAATGATACTTATTCGCTGAAATTTCATTTCCGCTAAGATCTGATAGTTGAAGCTTAACGTCAAAAGAGTTCTTCACTTGGCTCAAAACATCCTGACTTATTTCAAAAAACATCTTAGAACTATTGGGCATAACTTTATCAATTTTTACAGTTTTACTAATCAAAAGGTCTCCGTTTTCATTTAAAATCTCATAAGAAGCTTTCAAATTTTCAAAGTCCTTATAATAGTCATTCACCACCCAAACACTGGCCTTAAAGGGCTCTGTATTGGTCCATCTTCTTTTCTCAAAATTTAGATTAATCAGAACGGGTTGATAAGCGGTCTTTACAAAATTGAAAGACCTTTTGGGTGTTTGATAATTGTCTATAATCCCCCATTTCATATCGGGCCAATACGTCATAAAATGGCAAATGGCTATCCCACTAGTTTTCGGCTTATTTCTCCTGAAGTGCTCAATGGTTAATTGAAATACAGTTCCCTGAGCATCTTGCGTAGCATCCACAAATTCTTGTAAAGAACCCGTTCGCTCATCGCCAAATGTGTCGAAGTTCTGCATTCTAAGGTGATCAAGATCTGCCCAGTGATGTCCCCAACTCAATCCCGGTGGCCACATTTCATTTTCTGGAATAAACTTCTTCAAACTCTCTACATTTGGCACAGAAGTAACCGCCAATTCAGGTACAATGGGATAGTCCATAGACTTTATCCAATCCTCCATAAGCCATCTTCCCATACCATAGAAATAAGCCAAAGCATGAACAGCTTCTTTTGGTTTGAAACCAGCCTCTAGTGAAGGCTCATCTGTCAATGGAGAATCTGGAATAAACGGTAGGTCTACATGCTCTTGAAGTTTGGCACCCAACTTTTCAAGCATTATTCTTGTTGCCTTTGGGTCTGTTGCTCTCAACATCATCTCTTCACCACCTTCCATCATTATAAGCGATGGATTGTTCCTTCTTACTTTAATAACATCCACTGCTTCATTAATGATTCTATCTACAAAAGCATCTTCTTGCGGAAAGTTACCTGTTCCCAAGGGAACGATATCCTGCCAAACAGAAATGCCTGCCTCATTACATAACTCATAAAAAAGTGGTATTTCAGGCGGATGCCAACCAAATATCCTAATATTATTCATATTAGCTTCCTTCGCCAAAGCTATTAGCTTTCTATACTTTTCGTCAGTAGTGCGACCAACAAAAATATCTGGGGGACCACCCCAACAGGCAGATCTAATAAAAATGGGCTTACCGTTTAAAACGGTCGTTCTTGGAAAACTTACTTCATCTTTGGTAAACCCTGGATTCCATTCCATTTCTATCTTCCTTAAGCCAAACACAGTTTCCTTAATATCTAGCGTTTTCTCTCCTTCTTTAAGGCTTACCTTCGACAAATATAGGTTTGGTTTACCCATATCCCAAGTCCACCACAGCTGCGGATTGGGAATAGGAATATCTCTTATAATCTTATTTATGCCAGGTTTTAATATAACGTCGAAAGTATTCTGAACAGGCTCACTTTTAAAATTCTTGCCTTCAATAATAGAACTAATCGAGATGTTTTTATCTATATTACTTATATTCTCTATCTCAATTTCTAGAGAAACAGAAGCTTTATTCTCATTTTTCACAAGAGGTCTTAAGTAGACATCTTTCAATCTACTTTTACCTGTATAGACCAAACTAACATTTCCTGTAATTCCGAAAGGTGTCAAATCACGCCAATAATCTCCAAACCAAGGGGTCTTCCTGCCGGCCACCAAAGAATTGACTGCTGGCGGTGGAGCGAGGCGTATCATTAATAAATTGGAACTACCCAACCTATCTTTCGCTACTCTAACGGCCTCATTAATATCAAAAGAGAAAGGGGAAAATGCTCCTTCGTGATGTCCTAAGAAAGTACCATTTAGCCAAACATCACATGCAAAATCTACGCCCTCAAAATCAAGACGAACCATCCTATCTTCTATAGCATCCGACATATTAAATTGATAGGCATACCACCACTCATACTGCTGCACCCACTGTGCTTTTACACTGTTTCTTCCAAAATATGGATCTTCTAGGACTCCAACTTTCCATAAATCCGTATAGACATCACCAGGTACCTTGGCAGCATTCCAAAAATTGGTTTCCAAATCTGTAGGAGGAAGCTGATGCAAGCCTGCTTTCATACCTTCTCCTGGCAGCATCATTTTCATTTTCCACTTATAGCCACCCAAGTCCCTCGTGTGTTGACTATTGTTTTCCAAAGACTTCTCTAATCCTGGCTGAGCAAAAACAGTGGAATTAAAGAAAATGACTAAGAAGACTAATTTTAGGACTCTCATATTTAGTTATTTTAATTACCTGCCCATCCAACCTCCGTCGACTAGCATAATGGAACCGCTCATATATGAGGCTGCCTCTGAGCAAAGAAATACTGTTGGCCCCGCAAAGTCTTCTGGTTGTCCCCATCTACCTGCTGGAATTCTACTTAAAATAGACGTAGAACGGTCGGCATCTTTACGTAGAGCTTCCGTATTATCCGTACTGATATAACCAGGGGCAATCGCATTTACATTGACTCCCTTTGATGCCCACTCGTTAGCAAAGGCCATGGTTAATTGACCAATAGCTCCTTTAGATGCCGCATAACCAGGAACTGTAATACCGCCCTGAAAAGTTAAAAGTGACGCTGTAAAAACAATTTTACCATAACCACGGCTAACCATTTCTTTACCTATTTCTCTTGTCAGAATAAATTGAGCATTTTGGTTTACTTCTACCACTTTATCACACATTTCATCTGGATGCTCTGCAGCAGGTGTCCTCAAAATTGTGCCTGCATTATTTATCAAAATATCAATGACTGGATTATCTGCTTTTGCTTCCTTAATAAAAGCGTATAATGAACTTCTATCTGAAAAGTCGCACATGTATGCTTTAAAAGATCTACCAGTGGCTTCCACTGCTTTCTGGACAGCACTACCGTTTTTTTCCAGTGTAGCACTTACTCCAATAATGTCGGCACCTGCTTCTGCCAGAGCTACAGCCATGGCTTTACCAATACCTCTTTTACAACCTGTAACTAAGGCTACCTTTCCATCTAATTTGAATTTATCTAAAATACTCATATCTATTTTTTCTTGGTTTGATTATGCTTGACAGTCCAATAACACTTTCATACCGTTAGGGTTTAAATCGTTTTCTTCAAATGCTTTTTGAATGTTGCTCAGAGGCTGCACATCCGTTATCAATTCCTCGAATGGCAGTTCATTAATGGTCACCAACTCAATGGCTTTTTCGTAATCTTCAGGTTCATAAACTCTCGCTCCTATTAGCTTTAGTTCTTTCCAGAAAAAGTTAAACAGGTTGACATTTTTAGGCTGGCCATGGATAGCCACCATTACAATTCTTCCTCTTAATCCAGCGATTTCCGTCATAATATCAAGAGCGGGCTGAACACCCGCTACTTCAAATACGACATCCGCTAATCTATTTTCAGTTTTACTTTCTACGTAAACTTTCAGATCGGTTTCTAGAGGACTTACGACATCAAAACCCCAACTTTTCGCCATGGCTATTCTTACTGGATTAACCTCAGAAATGATAACCTGGGCACCTTGGCTTTTGGCCACAAAAGCGACCAACATTCCAATTGGACCTCCTCCTAAAACTACGGCTGTTTCTCCTTCTTTAAGACCAGAAAGGCGTACGTCATGACAAGCTACGGCCAATGGTTCAATAAGGGCAGCCAGTTTCAAATCTGTATCTGCTTTCAGCTTATGGACTGTAAAATCGAAAATATTCCAGTATTGCTGCATCGCTCCAGGGCTATCAATACCAATGAATTTCAGGTCTCTACAAATATGACTTATACCTTTATCTGAAGGTTTCTCTGCTCTGTTATCTAGCGGTCTTACAACCACCTTATCTCCAATTTCAAAACCGACAACCCCTTCTCCTAAAGCAGAAATTTCTCCTGACATTTCGTGGCCGATGGTTTGAGGCATCGCCACTCTCTTATCCATCATGCCATGATAAATATGAACATCCGTTCCACAAATTCCGCAGTATGCTACTTTAATCTGTACCTCTCCAGCCAGAGGGGGTGTCTTTTCTCCTTCAGAAACCTTGAAGGTTTTATTTCCTTCGTATTTTGTTACAATCATAATAATGCTATTGTTAAACTATTTCAAATTTCCTTTTTCTCCAACCGCTTTATGTTCTCTTACTTTGCGAGACTCAAAACGCATGATGCTTTGATAATTTCCTGAATTATATATATGAGATAAACCCCAACCCATAATTTGAACAGGGTCTTCATCAGAAGTCAATTCTCTATTTAATCCGATAGCATGAGGAGCCCCTTTAATGGAAGCCATGATACTAAAGTTAACGCCATCTGGAGCCCATTGAATTGTGTTTTTCTCTGGACCATCTGTAGTTATTAATGATGCAATTCCATCTTTATATGGCCACACACAGATTTCATGGCCACTGTTACTAATTGGATTGTAAGGTGATTTTACGTAAGGTCCCAATGGATTATCGGCAATGGCAACCCCATGACGAATTTGTCTTCCTCCCCAAGTAATCTCTTCGCCCATTTGCTCCCCTTTATAATACAGGTAAAACTTTCCTTTATAAGGAAGAATGCAAGGGTCATGTGTTTTGTGGCTATCAAAATCACCTTTTTTCTCTACTGCAAAACGATTATCTTCCGTTCCTTTCCAAACACCATTAGTAGATGGGCTCACTATTGGTCCAGAACTTTTATGCCAAGGTCCGTTTGGAGAATCAGCCCAAGCTATTCCTACTTCTTCAATTACCCTAACCACATAAGGAGATTTTACGGTTTGATAACACAAATAATATTTGCCGTCGTAAACCATAATTTCCGATGTAAAAACTGAGCGGTCATCGTAACTACCTTTTTCTCCTCTAGCTATTGCAATACCTTCTTCTTTCCATTTCCAACCATCCTTAGACGTTGCATACCAAATCTCACTTCTATCCCACGGGAAAACTTTTTCATTTTCTATATCTCCCGCAAAACCTTGCGTGGGCCCAGTGCTTCTAGTATACCAAACATAATAAGTATCTTCAATTTTCAGAACGGCACTTGGGTCTCTTCGAACAACACCTTCCTCATAGGCCAAATCGCCTTTAAGTGGTTCTAGACCTCCAAATTCCAAAAACCATTCGTTCCCTAGGTCTGCAGGCCAGTCAAGTGCTCTTTTTGACGCCGCACTTATATGAGAGACGTCTGTAATACCTAGCTTATCAATTTGGGCCTGAGAAATAGCAGGCTTGGTGTCTTTACATGAGACTAAAAAGAAAAGCAGGAGTGTAAAAAAAGGGTTTGTGGCTCTTTTTACTAAATGCTGGGTTGAGTAGTTCATTTTATGATTAAACTAATGTATTGGGATGAAATAAAACTTGTGAAACCCAAAACGCACTCAAGATAAAGTGCTAATTATTGTTTTGATTATCACATTACCAAAACAAATACATAATTAACTATACGCCATAGAAACGAACTATTCAAAAACTGAACAAACGAAAATTAGTTGACCAGAATCCAATTTCTAAAAAGACTGAAATTGAAGTTCCAGTCATTTTTACCTACTCAAAAAAGCAATGGGGTATCTTAACTTATTCTTTCTCACACTCCTTTAATAATACTTATTCATTGAAAAAGTAAATTCATCAAAAAGCGTCATAAAATGCTTTAAGAATTACATTTTCTAAAGCTAAAATCAAGTTATTAGCAGAACTTGAAACTCCTTTTTACAAAAAATTTTAACTCATCATAGTGGTAAAAGTCCGTTTAGTAAAATGCGAAGAAAACTAGACCAAAACTGAACAAATACTCATTTCTCTAGATAATTAGAGGCCAAAGCACGAAATTCTGGCTAAATTGATAGACTTAAATCATTGTTTTGATCCAAGATATATGAATTTCAATAGACAGCTACCTTTCTTTTTGGTATTGACAGCATTAGTTTTCTGTTCAGTACAAACTCATGCTCAAAACACTCCTATAGCAGATAAAAAATTTAAGGAGGCAAATGAATTGAGATTTACGGATTATAAAAGCAGTTTAAAAATTCTGGACGAAAGCTACAAAGATTACATGGCCTCAAATGATACAATAAATGCGATCAAAGTTCTTAGACGAATAGCTTTCATAAATGGGCATCACGCGAAATATAAAATTTCTTACGACTACTTATGGAAAGCTCTTTCTTTAGCATCAGCATCTAAAAATGAAAAACTAATTGGCTCCTTATATGTGGACATCGGCCGTTATTATGGATTCTACAAAAGAGAAAAAGAGGCGTTCAATTTTGTCAATAAATCTATTGAAATAAAAAAGGGGCTAATAAGCAAAGAAAAAGCGTCACCCGTAATTCTTGTCGAAAGCTACTCCGCCATGTGTGCTTTAAACAGAGAGTTTCAAGATTTCGATAAAGCCAAAATATATTTAGACAGCTGTTTTCTTTACTTCGACGAAACCTCGGCTATTCCTTTAGCCGAACTTCAATTTGAAGAAGCCGTAATTCTAGCGAATACCAATAAAGTTAATCAAGCCATAAAACTATTTGAAGAAGTAAGAGAATGGTTTAGAATACATAATCGCTCTTATAATGTCTTGGTCCTAACACATCAGGGTTTAGCCTACCAATCCAATGGCCAATTAGACGAAGCAGAAAAAAATTATAGAAAAGCATTGGAGCTTTCAGAGACCTACGACAGCCACAGAGATTTCGCGAACCTTATTCATGAATACCTTTCTAAGGTATACTTTATGAAAGGAAATTTACCTTTAGCTTATGAAGAACTCAAAAAGGTTAAAGAATTGGATATGCTTTTTTTTGATAGCCGAAGCGAAAACAACAGAGGGCTATTAGAGATTCAAGACCAATTTAGAGTAGAACAAGAAAAAGCCGACGCCCTTATTCAAAAACAAAAATTAAACGAACTTGAATCGGCAGAAGAAATACTTTTCCTACAAAGAACCATTCTTATAATTGCCTTAGTTTCACTTATTGCACTAGCTCTTTTATCCTTTAAATATCTCAGAAACAAATACGAAGCTGAAAAAAGAATTGCAAAGAAAAATCAGGAGTTGGAAGCTCAGAAAACGAAGGAACTACTAGAATTAAAAAATCGTGAAATGGCAGTTTCGGCTTTGAAACTTATAGAAAAGGAGGAAATTATTGATGAGTTCAAATCCAGTCTAGAGAAAATGGACTGGCAGATAGAACCCAATAAACTTAAAAGAGCCGTAAAATCATTAGAAGTAAATCATAACCAAAACTGGGAAGAGTTTGAAACTCGTTTCGTAGCTATTAACAGTCAGTTTTACGACAACCTTCATGCTCAATTCCCAGAACTTACCGCTGGAGACGACAAACTATGTGCCTTGATAAAACTTAATTTCAATAGCAAAGACATGTCGAAATTACTAGGAATCTCTATTGAGAGTGTACATACCTCGAGATACCGGCTTAGAAGAAAACTAGGCTTAGAAAGAGATGATAACCTTACAGATTTTATAATGAAATTTTAGCCCTTAAATAGCAACACAAGTTTTCCCTTATTTCTTTCATTCGGTCAGATTTGTTCAGGACACACTTCCTATTGAAATTGATTACAAAACAAAGTAATTGTTTCAATGCCTTGTTGTACAAGAACGCCCGCATCGATTTCGCAATTTCTGGAATATCAGCTTGCATGTCGAAATATAGAGCAAGAAGACAACAATTGACACATCAGCGTTCATTACACTTCCATCTCTTATTTAATTGACTTTACCTCATGCTTTAGTTAGCCTGAAAATAAAAAATGCATCATCTCTTGAAGTGGTCATTATGCTTTATGGTCAAATTATATATTCACCCCAATCTCCGTATCAACTTTTGTTTAAGACTATGGAATAAACCTAGAAGGACTAAAACTTAAATTTGAACGCCAATGAAAAAGCATACCTATCTTTTAATCCAGCCAAATTTTAGAAGATAATTCATCGGTGGGACAGCGATATTCTTAAGTAATGAGATAAACGGAATTTTGAGCCTGTACTAAAACAGTACAGACATCAAAATCACCTTATATAAACACTCCCTGACAAAAATTAACTACGATAAATTTCGCTCGCAAATATCAACGTATAGAGTTAATGCTTTATTAATAATTAATAAACAGGAGATAAAAAAGCAGGAGATTTGTTAATTTTCTGTCTAAAAAAATTCAGGAAATTAAATTTCCTTCACTTAATAGTCCTCTGAGGCACGCCATCATAAGCACTTAATGGTCTTATTAATTTATTGCTGGCGTTTTGCTCCATGATGTGAGCCGACCAACCTGCTATACGACTCATAACGAATATTGGCGTAAACATTTCTATTTCAAAACCCATCATATAATAAGCCGGCCCTGCAGGAAAGTCAAGATTTGGGTAAATCCCCTTTTTGCTCACCATGACTTCTTCAAGCTTCTCGGATGTTTCCATCAAAGCTAGATTGTTTGTGAATTCTGCTGTTTTTAACGCATATTTTTTCATGGTCGGTACACGGCTGTCTCCATTCCGGTAAACTCGGTGCCCAAAACCCATGATTTTCTTTTTGTTCAACAAGGCGTCCAGCATCCAAGCCTCCGCATTTTCTTTAGCTCCGACTTCCTTTAGCATGTGCATAACTTGTTCATTGGCACCTCCGTGTAATGGTCCTTTTAATGCTCCAATGGCACCCGTAACCGCCGAATAAATATCGGAAGTAGTACTTGTAATGACTCTGGCTGTAAATGTGGAAGCATTAAAACTATGTTCTGCATACAAAATCAAAGAAACATCAAAAGCTTTGATAACCTCTGGTGCTGGTACTTTACCAAAACACATATAAAAGAAGTTTTCCGAAAAGCTTAGCTTATTATCAGCAGGAATAAAATCCTGACCGATTTTGTGCCTATAAGACGCAGCAATTATTGCTGGAATCTTAGCCAATAGAGAAATGTATTTATCCATATTGGTTTCTCTAGAACTATCCCAAATTCGGGTATCTTCACAGCCTAAAACACTTACACCTGTTCGTAAGCTATCCATTGGATGTGATGTTTTTGGTAAATTCTCAAGAATATTCAAGAGCTCTTTTGACAGCGTTCTTTGACATTTTTCTTTGTCAGTGAAGACTGCTCTTTCCTCGGAATTGGGTAAATCATTATTTACCAACAAATAAGCTACATCTTCAAAACTCTTTTTCTCGCAAAGCTCTTCCACCGCATAACCCCGGTAGGTCAAAGAATTGGTCTCAGGCATGACTTTGGAAATACTTGTATAATCCACAGTTACGCCGGCTAAACCTTTATAAATTATAGGTTCTTCGTTCATTATTCTAGGGTTTATTGATGTTAAAACGAATTGATGCCATAAAAATGGTAGCATCAATCAGTCCAGTTTAAAATTATAAATATCACTGTCAAAGGCATTATAATCTTCATACTTCAATACCTCGTACAGCCTTTTCCTCGTTTGCATTTTATCTAAAATCGGTTCTTGAGTGCCCTGCTCTTTTATGATATCTAAACCATCTTCCACAGCCTTCATAGCAAGTCTTTGCATGGTAACAGGGTAAATGACTACATTGACGCCCAAATTGCTAAGTTGTGTCGCATTCAGAAGTTTTGACTTACCAAATTCCGTCATATTGGCCAATATAGGTACTGAAACGGCTTTTCTGACTGCTTCAAAATCTGCCTCAGAATACATCGCTTCAGGAAAAATCATATCTGCACCAGCATCTACGTAGGCTTTAATTCTCTCTATTGTTTTTTCCAAACCTTCCGAAGCTCTGGCGTCTGTCCTTGCCATAACCATAAAATTAGGGTCTGACTTGGCTCTAACTGCCGTTTGAATCTTCTGCACCATTTCATTGACAGGAACTATAATCTTATTATCTAAATGACCACACCTTTTAGGGTTCACCTGATCTTCCATATGGCAGGCACTCAGTCCGGCATGTTCAATTTCATGAATACAGCGTGCCACGTTCATGCTCTCACCAAATCCCGTGTCAATGTCCATCAAGGTTGGCAAAGCCGTAATTCTGGCAATTTGCGAAGCAAAAAGACACACTTCTGTCATTGTAGTAAAGCCAATATCTGGCAAACCCATGGAATTTGCCATGACCGCACCGGAAACATAAACCCCTTCAAAACCCTTTTGCTCAATCAGCATGCCCACCATGGGATTATAAGCCCCCGGGAAACGTAATAATTTGCCCGATTTAAGAGCGGCAACAAAATTCTCTCTTTTGGTATAAGGACTTAATTGATTCGTTATCATCCGAAAATTCCTTTAATTTTTGATTCAACTACATAGCCTTCAGGAGCTAGGACATTCAATTGCATAACCTCTTCTGAAGTCAGTTTGGACAGCTCTTCGGCTAAACCAATAAACCTATCACGCTCTTCTTTGGTAATGATGTTTTCCGTTAGCATATCAAATTTCTTGATATAATTTTCTCTCACAAAAGGAATGGCACCTGCAGGGTGAGCATTCGCTCTTTCCAGCTCATCCGAAATGACTTCGCCATTATTCATCGTGATAATTACACTACCGCCAAAAGCCTTTTTGTCTGGGTCTTTATGGTGGTAAAGTTTTGTCCATCTTTCCTTTTCAAAGGTTTCTACCTTATGCCAAAGTTTAACCGTTTCTGGCTTGTTAGCTCTTTCTTTGTTATATGATTTTTCATGATGCCAAAAACCATCTTCTAGAGCTACCGTAAAAATGTACATAATACTGTGGTCTAATGTCTCTCTAGAACTATTAGGATCCATTTTCTGAGGGTCGTTTGCCCCTGTTCCTATCACATAATGTGTATGATGCGATGTTTCTATCAAGATACTCTTTATTTCAGAGAAGTCTTTGATGCTTTTTCGCATCTTAAAAGCCAAATCTATCAAAGCCTGCGATTGATACTCGGCAGAATGCTCTTTGGTATATGTTTCTAATATTGCCCTTTTCTCTTCCCCTTTTTCAGGCAAGGGAACGGTATAATTAGCGTCTGGACCATCTAAAATCCAAGCGATAACAGAATCTTCTCCCTCATAAATCGGCGAAGGGCTTCCTTCCCCTCTCATGGCTCTATCCACCGCTTCTATCGCCAGTTTTGCTCCATGGGCAGGTACATAGGCTTTCCAACTAGAGATTTCTCCTTTACGAGACTGACGCGTGCTAATACTCACATGTAATGCTTGCTGAATAGCCTGATAAGTGGTTTCGGTATCTAAACCTAGAAGGGCACAAACACCTGCTGCCTGAGCAGGACAAAGATGAGCTACGTGGTCAATTTTATGCTCATGCAAACAGATTCCCTTTACAAGGTTTACGTGAACTTCATAAGACGCCACTATCCCCCTCAATAAAGCTTCCCCGCCTAATCCAAGCTGCTGTGCTACCGCCAAAACTGCCGGAATACTATCACCAGGGTGCGAATAATCTGCGGCAAGAAAAGTATCATGATAATCTAGCTCTCTTACCGCCACGCAGTTTGCCCATGCAGCCCACTCGGCATGTACTTTAATATTGTTAGGCAAACCAAATACGGAAGCACCGTTTTCTAATCTAACATGAGCTAATGCCTGAGCTCTGGCATTTATAATGGGTTCTCTGTTTAATGAGGCTACCGCCACCGAGGCGTTATCAATAATTCTATTGATTACCATGTCTTCTACCTCTTTAGAGATAGTTACATTATCTGTCACCATGGCCGCTAGCTTCCAAGCTAACTGGTCTTCTTTTCTAAGGTTATATTTTGAGGGGTATACTTTTACCTCGTGATTTTTCATAGGACTAGATTTAGTTTGTTCTTTGAAGTTTAGCAATTTAAGACGGAATCATCCTATTTTCTAAAATTAGTATGGCAAATCAACCGCACTTAAGAAATAATTCATTAATACAAAACATGAAATATTAATATTCAGACTACATTTGCAAAGGTTATATGCCATATTAAACATGGTTAAATGCTCTTTTTAGAAAGTTACAAAAGCAAATTATTCCTCAACCTTTTACTGGTATACATTATCTGGGGAAGCACTTACTTGGGTGTCAAAATTGGGATAAGAGATTTACCTCCTTTATTACTAACGGGAATCAGGTTTACCCTTGGCGGATTTTTACTTTTTATATTTTCAGTAATAAGGCACGGACTTCCAAAATCCAAAAAAGAAGTGAAGGGAAGTGCTACTATTGGTATTCTTTTGACTGGAATAGGCACCAGTTCCGTTTCCTTTGGCATCCTGCATATACCTTCTGGTTTGGTAGCACTTTTGGTAGCCTTACTACCCATTTGGGTTTTCGCCATAGATTATTTCTTCATTAGTAAAACCAGTCCTTCTAAGATTTCGGGCATTGGAATGATTCTCGGCGTTATTGGGGTACTTTTCATCTTTAACCCCTTTAGCCTAAAAGGAGAAATAGGCATTGCTCAGATATTTCCCATTTCAATAGTTTTTCTTGGTTCAATAGCTTGGGCATATGGTTCTTTAATAAGCTTGAAAACCAAGCAATCAAAGGGTTCACAAGGTGTGAGTATCCAAATGCTCTCTGGGGGTCTAATCGCTTTATTGGCCTCATTTATTCTGGAAAAAAATCAAGTAAGCTCTATTGCAAACATATCGCTCGAAAGCTTTAGTGCTTTAGCATACCTAATATTTATTGGTTCTTATATTGGCTATACCGCTTATGTTTGGCTCATTAATAATGCCCCGCCTATTTTAACATCATCCTACGCGTTTGTTAACCCTGTAGTAGCTATGATTCTTGGATATTATATAGCCAATGAAACCCTGAGCAATAATTCTATTATCGCCAGTTTGATTATTCTGGTGGGCATTGTATTTATGACCGTTGGGAGAAAGAAAAAGGGAAGTTTTTAATTATACCACTCTCTGAGCCTTACGTCAATATTTGGGTTTGTCTTATTCACGATATCCCTAAATTTCTCGATATCAGAAAACTCACCGTCACCACCGCGATAGTGAAATGGGTAAACATGCTTAGGTCTAAAATCAAGAACTGCTGAAGCCGCAGCCTCAACCGTCATGGTATAGGGTAAGTTCATGCAAACAAATGCATAGTCAATGTTTTGAAGGTTTCTCATCTCTGCAATGTCCTCGGTATCTCCAGAAAAATAGAATCGCTGACCGCCAAGCGTTATGATATAGCCATTCCCCCATCCTTTTTTATGTCTGGAAGATTCATCATCCGGTAAATTGTACATTGGGACAGCCTCAACCCCTATTCCATTTCTAGCATCTATTTGGCCATTTTTAATGGAAATTATTTCTTTAAAAGGTAATCCCCCAAGTTTAGACGCGACAGATTCAGGAGCCAAAACGATTGTATTCGCCAGATTAAAACCACCGAGCGTTTCCAAACTCATATGATCTCCATGAGCATGTGTAATAACAATAACATCAGCATTTGCAAAACCCTTAAACCCTTCCGCTCCATTATAAGGGTCAACATATATAGTCTTACCATTCCATTCCAAAACCACAGAAGCATGGAAAATTGGTGTCATTTTTACATCTGACACTTCAGCTGGTAAAACATCTGTCTGAGCCCAGCTTCCAAGAGAAGCGGCAAAAAAACAAAACGCGAAAACAATCCTTTTCATATTCATATTAGCTAAGATACCAAAGAAGCTCTTGCCTCTTTATCTGGATTATTTTTCATTTCTGGAATATCCTTTAAAATCATTGTTTCACCGTTTTTTAATGAATACTTCGGCCAAATCGGCAACCTAGAACCATTAGGATTTCCGGTTCTAATAAAATACAATAAGGCATCCGACATTTTCTCGGCCAATTCTCGAGGCCTCGATCCTCCGCCGGTATGGGTATACATCAAATCCGTATTAAAAAACCAAAAGCATATATCTAAACAATGAAATGCTCTTAACCTCCCGTCAAAGTGGGGCGGCTCCCATCCAAACCATGCTAAGTAAACAGGTGCTGTTTGATTTAATTTTGTATTCGCCGTTTTAATAACGTCTTGTCGTGAACTTACTATTAAAGCGTAAATCTCAATAGGACTTGCCTCTGGAAAATTGCTTCTGAAAGATTGCATCACCTTAACGGCATTATCTCCAAAACTCTCTTTCATTTCAGCTATAACATCATTAAAGCCAATTCTTTCTAAACTTGGATTACTTTTACTAGGCGACCACTCATGAAACGTAGTACATAACATCATAGGTATATCCGAAGAAAGGCCTTCAGGGTCAGAGAAAAAATCCCCTATTGGAATGTCAATAGCGTTCTCTACTGGCACAAAACCAATTCTTCTACCATCACTTTCTAGTCTCGTCTCTTTAAATTTAGCTTCTACCGAATTGGCAATATCAATGAACTCTTGCCAAGGCAACGCTTGAAGTTCTTTTATGCTTAATCCAGACGCATTCAATACGTTGGAGCCTAATTTTTCAGAATCCGCCTTTTCTTGGGCATTTATCCTTGAACCACTTAATGGAATGGCTTTATGAAAAAGACCTTTAGCAGAAGGCATCGCCATTAAGGTACAAACCTTAGCACCACCACCAGACTGTCCCATAATAGTGACATTATCCGGATCTCCACCAAAGTTTTCAATGTTGTTTTTCACCCATTTCAATGCCAAAACAATATCCAACATCCCCACATTTCCAGAGGATTCAAAATCCTTTCCTCCTACCGCAGCCAAGTTTGTAAAACCTAAAGCTCCTAGCCTGTGATTTAGCGAACAAAATACAATATCTCCTTTCCGGCTAATATTCTCTCCATTATAACCGTCTTGCTCAATGCCGTTTCCATTTTTAAAACCACCGCCATGAAGCCAAACAATAACAGGTCTTTTCACCTTATCATTTATGGCAGAAGTCCAAATATTAAGTTTTAAGCAATCTTCACTAACATCATCATAATTCCAATGATCCACAAAGGTGGAACCTGGGTTACTATATCTACCTGCCATTTGTTGTGGAGCTGAGTTTCCCCACCACCATACCGGTTTTATATCAGTCCATTTTTCTGGAGGTTTAGGAGGCATAAAGCGATTTGCTCCAGAAGTGTCTGCCCCATAAGGTATTCCTAAAAAAGTGTTTATTCCTCTTAATTTAAAACCCTGAACATCACCATATTCGGTATTTACAATAGCAATACCATCCCCTATTTTCAAAATGGGTTCTTCACTGGTGGCAGCCTCACATGCCGCGTTGTGCTTATTATTATCACAAGATGCCAACGAAAAGCTAGAAACCGCAACTCCCAACCCTGCTGCTCCACCGGCCGCCTGTTTAAAAAATATACGTCTGTTAGATTTCATTATATATTGTAAAGTGAACGAAATCTACAAAAACCTAATAAATCCATACCCCTACACCGTTGAATTTTGCCTAAAATTAAGACCAAACGTGTAAGTGGAGAGACATTTATTAATGGTAGTCGATGAGAAAAGAAATTAAATTGACCAAACATCAAGATTATAGTAAGTATTTTGAACAACTCAGAATTATCCTAAATATCCCTCCAAAGCTACTAAAAACCTATCTAATTCACTTTTCTTTACATTTAGACTAGGTAGTAACCTAAGTATATTTGCTCCCGAAGCTCCTACAAATATCTTGTCTTCAAAAATCAGCTTTTCTCTTATCGACTTTATTGGACCATCTAGTTCTATACCTATCATCAGCCCCTTTCCTCTTACTTCTTTTATTTTACCACTTTCTACCAAGGGTTTCAGTGCATTTACCACGTATTCTCCAAGCTCCTGTGCTTTTGAAATCAAATTCTCGGACTTTAATACATCCAATACCGCAATAGCCGCAGCACATGCCAAATGGTTTCCACCAAATGTCGTTCCTAGCATTCCAAATTTAGCTTCAAATTTTGGCGAAATTAGAATTCCCCCTACCGGAAAGCCATTACCCATTCCTTTAGCCATAGAAATAATGTCTGGCTTAATATCTGTATCTTGAAAACTAAAAAAATGACCTGACCTACCATAACCACATTGGACACTGTCATGAATATAAATAGCTCCGGTTTTATCACAAGCCTCCCTAATCGCTTTTTGAAACTCTGCTGTGGCAACATTAACGCCTCCTACACCTTGAATTCCCTCCATAATTACCGCACACGTTTCATTGTCAACTGCAGCTCTAACGGCTTCCGCATCATTGAAAGGTAAAATAACCACATGCTCTGCAAAATTTATGGCCGCTTGAATGCCAGGATTATCTGTAACGGCTACCGCTGCCGACGTTCTCCCATGAAAACCTTTAGAAAAGGCGATAATCTTTTTTCTGCCGTTATGAAAAGAAGCCAATTTTAAAGCATTCTCGTTGGCCTCTGCACCTGAATTTGCTAAAAACAAACTATAATCCGTTAACCCAGACAGCTCACCAAGTTTGCTTGCCAGCTCGTCTTGAAGAGGCATTTTTACGGAATTAGAGTAAAACCCCAATCTAGCTACCTGATCTTGAATTGACTTTACATAATGTGGATGCGAATGCCCAATAGAAATAACCGCATGACCTCCATATAGATCCAAATACTCTATTCCCTTATCATCCCAAAGCTTAGACCCTTCTGCTTTTACAGGAGTTATGTCATATACTGGGTATACATTAAATGTATTCATTGTTAAATTCTTACTTATAAGTGATTTTCTTACTCTTTATCTAAAAACCTGATGGCTTCAGGTTTAAACCTGTTGTCTCCTCTAAACCAAAAGTGATGTTCATGTTTTGAACAGCCTGACCAGAAGCTCCTTTAACAAGATTGTCGATAATACTTGTTATCAGCAGTTTGGAACCGTGCTTTTGCAACTGTAAAACGCACTTATTGGTATTGACTACCATTTTAAGATCAATAGTACCTTCTGATATATGCACAAATGGAGCGTCCTTATAAAATCCCTTGTAAAGACTAACCGCCTCTTCTAAGGAGCCATCAAATGTGGTATAAACATTAGCCATTATTCCTCTAGTAAAATTTCCTCGATACGGAATAAAGCTTATTTCAGATTCAAAATCGTTTTGAAGCGACTTCAAACTCTGGGTTATTTCCTGCAAATGCTGATGTGTAAAAGCTTTGTAAACCGAAATGTTACTATCTCTCCAGCTAAAATGACCTGTAGCACTTGGAGATTGACCAGCACCTGTAGAACCCGTCACCGCACTCACATGAACCTCATCTTTCAACAAGCCTTCTTTTGCCAAAGGCAATATGGCCAACTGAATAGAAGTAGCAAAACAGCCTGGATTGGCAATCTTATGACTTGCTTCTATTTTCTCTTTCTGTAACTCAGGAAGTCCGTAAGTAAAGCCATTACTTTCATCACGAAAGTCCGTACTCAAGTCTATTATTCTTACATCAATGGGCACATCATTCGCCTCTAAGAATTTTGCAGACTGGCCATGACCAGAACATAAGAAAATCACATCTACATTTTCAAAATTCTTCTCGTTAGAGAAGCGTAAATCTGTTTCTCCAAAAAGATCTTTATGCGTTTCTGAAACCAACTTACCAGATTGGCTTTCGGAATTACTAAAAACGATTTTTACGTTTGGGTGGTTTAGAAGGATTCTTAAAAGTTCTCCTCCAGTATAACCTGCCCCACCAATGATACCTACTTTGATGGCTTGCATTAGAATAATTTAAGTTCAAAAAAAATGAAAATTGCCGTATCCTTTAAATTAGACACGGTATGTACGTCGTATAAAAACGTAATTTGTAGCTGATGCGATATGTAATTGACTTTTAGCTGTCATTATGATCCAAAATTCCATAAAGCAGTCAAGATTCACAAGAATTTTGTTCAATTTGTTAATAAAGGGCTAATTTTACATCAATCAAAACTTCAATATGTTACTAGCTGAAATCATCTGGGATATCAACCCAACTATTGTTAAAATCGGAGAATTTGAGCTTCGATGGTACGGTCTTATGTTTGCCGGAGGCTTCCTTTTAGGTTATCAGGTTATTACCAAAATTTTCAAAGAAGAAGGTAAGCCAGAAAAAGATTTGGACGCCCTTTTACTCACCATGATTTTGGCTACCGTTCTGGGTGCCAGAATAGGTCATTATGTATTCTATGAATGGCAACATTTTGGTGAAAATCCCATCAAGTTCATGAAAGATATGCTTATCCCACCATACGCCGGTCTTGCTAGCCATGGTGCGGGCTTTGGAATTGTTCTCGCCTTATGGCTTTATTCCAGAAAAAGAGCTGACCAATCTTTTCTTTGGATTGTAGATAGAGTGGCGGTTACCGTAGCACTCGTTGGATTTTTCATACGATTTGGAAACCTAATGAATTCTGAAATAGTAGGTAAACCAACAGATGTACCTTGGGCTTTTAACTTTTTAAGAAACTTTGAGTTTGCTCAGGTACCTAGACATCCGTCTCAATTATATGAAGCAATATCTTGTCTAATATTATTTGTGATTATGTACAGCCTTTGGAATAAGTACAAAGCCGATTTGCCAGATGGCCTACTTTCAGGGATTTTCTTCGTTTGGATTTTTGTACTACGATTCTTCTACGAATATCTTAAGGAAAACCAAGAAGCTTTTGAAGAAGGCATGTCCTTAAACATGGGTCAAATACTCAGTATTCCAATGGTACTATTTGGAATATTTCTACTCTATACGGCAAATCAAAACGCCAAAAAGAAGTTGAGCAACATTTCTTATACGTAACTCATAAAACTAAAATAGGTCTATCTCCCGAAAGGAAATAGACCTATTTTTTTTGTTCAATACAGTAAAACGAATTACTTTTCGGTAAAGCCAATTTTACCAGATAGTGAAGCTCCATAAGGAACGTCTGAGGTATCAATACCCATCACTTTACAAGCTTCTGCAGCCACACGAATAGAATTATTCGTACTTCTTTCGTCTGGATAAATATGGGTCATATTGGCCACATATAATCCTTCAATATCCGTTTTACAAGAAGGTACTTTGTCTGAAAAGTTTAAGTCGCAAACGGTAGCTGCTGTATTCGTTTTGAAAACAAAAACATTTTTAATCCAATCTTCTGAAAACTCAGGGTTAATTTTCTTCAATGGTGGTATCATCACTTTCTTAATCTCCTCTTCGTTCATACTTGCTAGGTCTTCGCTCATCGCAAAGTATCTAGATAAATAAACTATATGCGAGCCATTATATTCTTCTTTTGGAATCATGTTAGTGTGCTCTATAATTCCACCAAAAGGGAAACCATCATCGGCTACATTCATCCAGTAAATATTACTTAAAGATTTTTTAAGCTCTAAAATGGTGCAAACTGCCCCAAAATACTCAATATTCTTACCTCCAAAATCTACAGGCAACCCTTTTACTTTATCAAAGAAAATGGATGGAATGGTCACCAAGTATTTACCATCATTAATTTCTAGCGATTTGGTTTTAATACCTTTGATCCGATTATGCTCTACCACAATCTCTTGAACTGGTTCATTCGTAATAATTTCTACGCCCAACTTTTCCAATTCGGCCTTCATGGTATCTAAAAGCGTTTTCCAGCTTCCTTTAATGTAAGCCAGTCGCTCGTCTCCACCTTTTCTAGAATTAAGTCTTTGAGCCAGTCTGCCAATCATCCATGTAAGCGGCACTTTGTCTGCATATGGACCAAACTTAATGTCCAGCATCGGTTTCCATAGAGCATTGGTCATACCTTTGCCCGCCCACTTATAAAACCACTCTAATGTTGATACATTTTCGCTTTTAGTAGGGTTTGCTACCTTTCCTAAGTAAAGCGTGGTTAAACCCCATCTAAACTTATCAAAAAGATTGGCTGGTTTAAACTTTAGCAAATCAAGAATACCATTAAAACCATAGAGTTTCCCATTTCTAAAAACCCCCATAGAGGTATTATAGTAACCGGTTTGGTCAGAGATATTAAGTTCCTTCAATAACCAATGAAGCTCAGCATCTTGGGTAAAGAAATGGTGGTAATAGTGTTCTAATTGGTTTCCTCCTATTTCAAAAGTATTTAGCAAACCACCTATTTTATCGCTTCCTTCTAGTATCTGAACCTTCTGACCCTTTTTTGCCGCCAAATAAGCTGCCGTAAGGCCAGTCATTCCTCCACCTATAATCGTTAGTTTGTCTGCCACTTTTAGTTATTAATTAGATTCATATATGATTTTTGAAACTCCCAAATTCTGATTTCTGAAGAATTAAGAACTCCCTTAACCGAATTAGACTGCTCCATCCCCTTCTGTACATTTTCACAAATTTCTTTATCCTCTTCCAGCGTGGTTCTAGTAAACTCTATAGAAGAAAATTTGACCACTTCAGATATCGCGTCCGACAACAACTCTCCTTCTCCCAAGTTTGTTTCATAAAGCTCATAAGCAAAAACAGACTCATCTGGCGAAACAGATTGTATACTTCCTATATATACCGTGATGCCAAATAAAGAGCCTATGGAAAGGTTTGGAAAAATCAATTGATGAAAAAAGCCCTCTGGTTGAAAAGGTCTATTGCCTAATAGTTTGTGAAATTTAGCTCTCCTTTTATCGTCCTTATGGCTATCTGCTAAGTGTAGCATCATATTGGTGTGATATCCTTGAACCTCAAACTCAACCTCTGATTTTAGATTAAAACCTTGCTTAAAAAACGTAGTAGGATGAACGTTACTGATATGGTAACCTTCTAAGGTATTTTCTACTACTATCTTCCAATTGGCCTTGTTTGGTATTTCATGGTATTCCACCTTCCTGCCTATCATTTTGCTAATTTCCTTAAGCTTTTCAGCACTTTCGCCGAGAAATTCTTCCAGTGAAATACCTGAATTAGAAACATTAACAAATACAAATTTGCCACAAACATCAACATTGAATTCTGGTAAACAGAGGGTTTGTAAAGACGCTTTGTCAAGTCCCTGAAACTCCTTTTTCAATGGAATACCGAAAGGAATGCCATCTTGATTATAAGACCAACCATGATAAGGGCAGGTCAAAGACCCATTACCCGCTCTTTCTGCTTTAAGCTTATTAAACCTATGTGTACAAACATTATGAAAAGCCTTAATTACTCCTTTAATGTTTTGAATCACTACAGATTTACCCCCAATATCAGTTGTTAAAAAATCATTGTGTGCATTTAAACTTGAACTTAAGCCTATGTAATACCAACAATTTTGAAATACCTTAATATTCTCCTCCTTAAAAGCATCTTTATCGAAATACTTTTGATTCGGAATTACAGCTGAAAGAAATTGAGACATCAAGAATTATTCTTTTGTGACTAAATAAAAAATTATTGAGGCGGTATAAGCCCTAACGCCCTCTTTACTTTCCTTATAATATCCATTACGAATGGCGGCATTAAATGATCCCTTAAAATCAATTTCAAATTTGGAATCCTTGGAAAGGTAAGCTGAATGTATTTAAAAACTATTCCAAAATTTTTGACATACCTGTCTTTATACTGCTTAGAATTTAAAAGCATGAAGTAATATCTAGCAATATTCCTTTTAAAACGATCATTATATTTAAACGCAGTTTCTTCGTTCAGCTTATTATACATGAATATTCGATTCCAAAGGAAGTATTTATCCTCATGGCTGTCGGTATGACTATAACTGGCTAAGTTCTTTCTATAAACCGCCATCACGTCAGGCAAATATCTCATCTTACCAAATCTAGCTGTAAGGATAATAATAGGTATATCCCCACTTTTAGACTTCAGGAACCAATCGGGTGTTTTGCCGTAGGCCGAAGTTCTAATAAACAAACTGGCTGTTGCCATAAACCAAATTTCATCTTCCCCTATCATATCATCTAGGGTAAAAATATTCTTTTGAATACCGTCATTGAGAAGATAAGACTCTCCTTGATTGTCAAAGTAATCTATCCTGGTGTTATGAAAACAAAGAACGTAGTCTTCATTACGTTCTAAAAAATCAGCCTGTTTTTGAAGTTTCTTGTTATCAATCCAGAAATCATCGCCTTCACAAAGGGCCATATATTTACCCCTTACCATATCCAAAGCCTTCTTGGAGTTGGTGGTAACACCCAAGTTCGGATTATTATTATAGTATCTAATCCTATAACCTTTAGGATGCGTCTCAATAATATTTCTTATTATCTCGTCTGTCCTATCCGTAGAATGGTCGTTTCCGACAATGACCTCGTATTCAAAACTGGTTTCTTGATTTAAAATAGAAAAGAGAGATTCTTCAATGAATAACTCATGATTGTAAGTAATCATCACGACACTTACCAAAGGATTCACAACCATATTTTCTTACATTTTTCTGGCAGGGCTACCAAAAACGGAATCTCCGGGTTTAACATTTTTAACAACCAAAGAGTTGGCACCTACCATGGCCCCCTTACCAACCGTTTTCTTCGGAACCACCTTTGCTGCAGTTTGAAGCATTACTTCATCTTCTAAAATAGTATAACCCGTAATGGTGCTATAAGAGCTCATATGTGACCACGCTCCCACTTTGGCATCATGACCTAAGCATGAAAAATGCTGAAGAGATACAAAGTCAGACAGTGTAACATCTACCGAAACAAAGACAAAAGAGAAAATAAGAACACCTTTTAAATGACTGATATCGGATCTAACATTGGCTTGTAAATCCACCAAATTTATAAACGAGCCTCCTTTACTTAAAATAAGCTCTGCATAATGTTTCTTAGGTTGTACGGTGCCTAAAGCACAAACAAACACATCATTTGATTGAATTTCGTAACTCTCCACGCCTCCTAAAATAGGCGGATAATTTTTATAGCCATCTAACGCGTCGGCTTTATCATCCAAAAAACCCTTTATTTCATACTCTGAATCTTTAAAAGCCTGTGTATTCTTGGCCAAATCATAGACTTCTCGCCCAAAACCCCTAGCCCCAATAATAATTAGATTCTTCATATCAAATAACTTTTATACTGCAGTAAGCATGGTTCCACCCCAAGAGTAACCTACGCCAAAGCCCGCTAAAATAATTTTATGACCACTTTTAAAACGATCTAAATGCTCTTTTAATACAATTGGCAAGGTAGAAGAAACTGTGTTTCCACAATCCTCCATGTGCATTAAAAATTGTTCATTTTCAATGTTAACCTTCTTTCTTAAATGGTTTAACATAAATGAATTTGCTTGATGAAACACATACCAGTTGGCCTCTGAAACTTCTTCTAAACCGTTCTTTTTAAGTGTTTCTTTAATTAAGCCTGGAACTGCAGCAATGGTAAAGTTAAAAACGCCAGAACCGTTCATATAGAGATAGTCTTCTGCGTTTCCATCCCCTTGCTTCGGAGATTTCATTCCACCGTTTTTCACGATTAAATCGTCAAAACCGCTTCCGTCTGTACCCACCACAAATTCCCCAATTTCTGCAAAACCTTCCGTACTAATAACACTGGCCGAAGCTGCGTCACCAAAAATGGTCCTATTTCCTTTATCAGAATTTTGAATATGCTTGGAATAAACCTCTGAAGTTATCAATAAAACATTCTTAGCAATATTGGCACTTATTAAGCCCTTTGCTAGAGCCAAACCATAAACATAACCAGAACACCCTTGATTAAAGTCTAAAGCTCCAGCATGCTGAGGTATCCCTAATCTGTCCTGAACGATACATGCCGTTGCTGGCAAAAAATAATCTGGACTCTGGGTGCACAGAAGTATAAAATCTATTTCTGAAGGGTCAATTTTATATTCCTTAAATAGTTTTTCAGAAGCCTTTATTGCCATATCAGACACAAACTCATCTTCTGCTGCTATGTGCCTATTGTTAATACCAACCTTCTTAGCTACCTTCTCTACAGTCCATTCTGGGAACTCCGCTACCAACTCATCGTTGGTCAAAATTCTTTCTGGTAAATAATAAGAAATGGCCTTTAAAAATGCTGACATAATATATCAATTCAAGTATCCAATCTCAGGAACTACAATGTTCTCGGTTTCAAAATATACTGAACCCCAAGATAAACCTACACCAAAACCACAAGCAATGTGCTTTTGTAAAGAGTTCTCTAAAACCTCCTTCCTTTCACTAACGAGCGTTAAAGGAATGGTGGCAGAACTGGTATTACCAAATTTCCCCAAGGAATAAGGTACCTTAGATTCTTCAATTTTTAGTTTTTTCCTAATCTTTTCGTTCATAAAAAGATTAGCCTGATGAAAAACGAAGTTATCTACCCCATCAAAATCAAGATCGAAAAAATCAACTAAATCTCTTACACTGCTAGGGCCTTTGCTAATTCCAAAAGAGAAAACATCCATCCCCTCTAGTTCTAGATCCGAATCAGATCTAAATATACCTTCTCCTTTTTCCTTTTGAACTAAAGATTCCTCAGAAAAAGGATGCCTAAAGCCGCCGTCTCTGATTATTATAGCATCTTTTCCCGAACCATCGGTGCCAAAAGAAAACTTCATTTCAGCGGCATCCTTATCAAATTCTAAAGCCGTAGCTGTACCCGCATCTCCAAATAATGGATAAGTGCTTCTATCGTTTACTGAACACGTTCTTGAAATGGTATCTCCCACTAAAAGCAAACCTTTTTTGAAAAGGCCTCCTTGCATTAAGGCCGCTATATTACTTAAGCCAAAAACAAAACCACTACATCCCATCGCAATATCTAAGGCATAGCACCCTTCTGATAAACCAAGTTTTTCTTGTAGTAATGTAGCCGAAGCTGGTAGAATATAGTCGGGCGTTTGTCTCACAAAGATAAGGCAGTCTATTTCCTCCGCATGCCAGCCCAATTCGCTTATTAACCTTTTAGCCGCATCTTCACACAAATCGGAAGCACATATATGACTAGGTGCAAGGTGCCTTATTTGAATACCCGTGTTTTTCAATACCTTCTCGGCATCATGAACCAAAGGATCCGTCAAATTATCCTTCATCATAGCCGGAACAGTGGCTGCCAAACCTCTTATGCTTACATTCGGAATATTTAAATGAGACATAACCGTTTATTTTTTTGATTCCACTACATCCATTAAATCTTGAATAGTTGTAGAGTTTCTGATGTCATCGCCGCTTACTTTAACATTAAATTCTTCATCAACCATGGCAATAACCATTAATGCCACCATTGAATCCCACTCGTCCAATTTTCGAAATTCTGTTTCTGGTGTAAATTCCCCCTCGTCAGTTTCGTCAAATTGCTCTGCAAAAAGTTGAATAAATTCTTCTATATCCATTTGAAATGTTCCTTAAAATCTAAATTAAATTAAGCATACAAATTTAATGAAAAACTGGGTAGTTCTTATACTAAATGAAAGAGCTTAAAGCTTTCTTAAGAAGAATTTACTATCGGGCACAGGAGAATCTTTAAGAATGTCTCCTTCATTAAGCTGTATATCCCCTTCTTGGTATTCTACCACACCTTCGGAATAAAACAGGTATTCGGCATCTTTAGGGATGGGTTTTAAAGCTGCCCTAAATGGGTGAATGGGTATCAATTTCCTTTCAAAATCCTTTCCCCAGAGTGGGTAAACATAATCTTCATGTTCTTGCTGGGCAGCTAAAGCTACTATTGCATCTTTAGGTACCAACTCATCAAATTTCTGATAAGCCTCCGTTCCTTCTGGCCTCGTAACATTAAGCTGAGCAATCCGGTCAAGTTCAAAAATATTATTTTCTCCCACTAATGGATATAAACCTCTATGCGTTAATGTTAAAATTCCAGTAATGACGATAACAATAGAACAAAAAGCTAAATACATTCTCCCTTTGGTCAAATGAAAAAACCAGGCTAAAAGTGGTAAAAACCACACACACATATTCATGAAATATCTAGCCTTAATAGGGTCATAGGGGGCAGAAAAACATAAACTTAAAAAATGTAACAGACCTGCGATTATAAAAATCAATGACATGTTAACTTCTTCGGAGTTGGTTTTTCTTTTCCTAAACAAGAATACAAAAAATATAGCAGGTAAAACCATCATAAAGCTAATAATGCCCCAATATGGTCTTTCCTTATAAAAATGCATTTGTTTATCTCCCATCATTTCAAAGGGATAAACCACCCAAAACAGGCCTCGCTCTAAACCAAATTTGTCAAAAACTTTATTAGGAATAAACCTAAAGGAATTATTAATTTCAGCACCCAAGTCTGTATTTCTAATGCCGTCCAACTGAAGAAAATCTGACGAATACCTTAAAACATTGAATTGAAAATTCTTTAGTTTTTCTCCAGTAGAATAACCTTCAATACCATGCCATTTCATGACCTCTGCTGGTGCAGAAAGAGCTCCTAAGCTAAACTTCCCTACCTCTTTAACATTTGCAATGTATCCATTAGGTATAACATAGATTGAGAAACCGACAAGCATTAAAAGAATGGTAGCAATACTCTTTTTCCTGATGGCTTCACTTTTCCAAAACATATATAGGACTAAAACGGCAACAGCAGGACCTATTAGTAAAAATGTCACTTTATGAGAAACCCAAACAGAAGTAGACAATACAAATAGTATTATATTTTGCCAAGAAGCATTTCTGTACACCTTTAAAAGAAAATAAACAACCAATCCCAAATAGGCTGATTGTACAATATCCGTTTCAGTAGTAACGGCCTGAATTAAGGCTGTAGGCAGCAAAGCGGCCATTAACCCTACAAAGACAGCACCTTTTTTAGAGGTAAAAATCTCTTTGGTTATTTCATAAGAAGTCAGAACGAAAGCCCAATAAGATAAGAAATGAATAAGCTTAAAGCCCTTTTCTCCAAAAATATGAAATCCTAATATTTGGAGTGTGGGAAGTGAATTAGGATAAAAATCAATGGACCATGTGGTTCCTCCCAACCTGTCCATATTTCCATTTTGAATATAATAGGCACATTTAACCAAATGTCCTGTCATGCTATCCCATTCATTGGGATAACTCATAAACAAAACAAGTAAATTAATACTGGTACAGATAACAAGACCTAAGCCCAAAATCCCAAAAGTAAGTTTTTCCCATTTGGAGCATCCAGCCCACATCGATTTACCATTCCTAATAGAAATAGCAATTAATTCTTCTAACCTTTTTGCCTTCGGGCTACCGAAAAGATAAACACCAAGAAAGAAAAGTCCTGCTAAAACAGAAGTAGTAATTGCCCACAAAAAAGGAGAGCCAATACCATCAAAAAACGACAATATATAACCCGCGGGTATGGTTCCTGCTACAAAACCCAAAAACAAAATAATAAGGTAAGAACCTAAACCCTGAGCTAAGGATATGCTGCTCTTATGCAACAAAAAAAAGAATAGTGCGAAAAGCACGAAACTCATTAAAACCATTTATTACAATTAAGAATCTACTCTTCGTCTAAGTTCTTCTAATATAATTTCCTTCATTAGAAGCTTTCTCTTTTGAGTTTTTAGGTTGTTAAACATCATACTATCCATGTCTCCACTGTCTCCCATACCCTGTTTTGTGGTTTGCTCTAACTCTTGCAAATCATGGCGAGCTCTTCTAACTATGCTCTCCATTTCACGATATTTCGTATGATTTTTTTGATCATCATCTAAAAAGTTAAACGTTGGATTCTTTCTTCCAACAACTTTCATAAGATAACTTAATTCAAAAATCTTATCACATGCAGCTCTAAATCTTTCAGCCACACCTCTATCGGCCACGTGAGAAGGAACCCTCACGTTTTTCCACTCATTAAGAAGAACTTTGGCCTTCACTGTTGAATCAAAAATAGCATCATTTTCAGCAGAAGCTAACCTTTCCGCCTCCTTCATCATTCTCATTTGAGCATCCACCCTAGGATCCACTCTTCTCTGAACCTGAATACCTTTAACCCTACAGTATTTTTCATAAAAGCCCGTATTGGACTTTTTGAAGTTCCTATAAAGAAACTTCATCATTTTTGCTGGCAGCTCACCTACATCTTTCCATTCCCGCTGCATTTTCTTCATGTCTTCAAACGCCTCTTCCCAGTCTTTTCTTCTGTGAAGATCATAAGAAGTCTCTATCAAAGCCTCATACTTGGCTTTACGCTCGTCTATAATCCTATTCTGCTCATCAAAGAAGATTTTCCTCCTTTGATAAAAGGAGTCTAAAAGTGTTTTAAACTCTTCCTCCTTTTCATCATTAAGCTTTTTCTCTACTGGTCCAGTTCTTATCCATCTCGTTCTAATATCTTGTAGCGTATCAGAAACTGGCCCCCAGTCTTCACTGTCTGCAATTGCTTTTGTTTCAGAAAGCAATTCTTCCTTTACCTTTAAATTATTCTTTTGATTAAGCTCAATGAGACCATTCAGATAGGCCTCTTTAAGATCTAACCTAGTAAGAAGTGGTGTAAAATTTCCAATTCCATCAAAGGTTTCTAATCTCTTTCTAAGCTGAAGCAGTTTAGTAAGATATGAGCCTTTATTAGCGGCTCCATCAATTTCTTTCTCAAGCTGTTCTACTTTTTTAACCGCAATATCATAGCGATTTATAAAGTATTGAAAAGCTTCTTCTTCTGTTCTTTTTACTTCTCCAATTTGTCTGTCGGGTAATTCTAAAAACCCTTTTAAAAATACCTTACTGTCTTTGATGTAAGCGTATTCATTTTCTAAAGTAGCACCTTTCATGTGTTTATTATTTATTTCAGGCTAAAGGTTGTAGACTTATCTAAAATGCAAAACTCGCAGTTTTAAGTTACAATCCAAAATAGCTGTGGTTAATTCGAAATAAAGGTCATCTAAACCAAGATATTTTATTTCATTTATTTAAAGAACTTTTTAACATTAATAGCATCCAAATATCTATTCAATTCTTGCTTCACCTTAGGAAACAAGAAGAAAAGACCTATCATATTTGGGAAAACCAGAGCTAGAATCATGGCATCTGAAAATCCCCAAACCGCCGACATATTTGCAGCAGCACCAATCACTATAAAAATAAGAAACATTACCTTATAAGATAAGTCTGCTAGCTTACTTTTTCCAAAAAGATACATCCAAGCTTGAAGTCCATAGTAAGACCAAGAGATCATCGTGGAAATAGCAAACAGAACAATAGCGATAGTAAGAATATACGGAAACCATGAGATTTCGGACTCAAATGCCATGGATGTTAAAACAGCACCCTCCACTTCTTGTCCATTAATTAAAACGGTTGCACCACCATACTCAAAAATACCTGTGCTGTTATATATAATAATTACTAAAGCGGTCATGGTACAAATAACAACCGTGTCTATAAACGGCTCTAATAAAGCCACCAAGCCTTCCGACGCGGGATAAATTGTTTTCACAGCCGAGTGAGCAATAGATGCCGAACCCGCTCCTGCTTCATTAGAAAAAGCAGCACGTTGAAAACCTACCATCATCACACCAAAAAATCCACCCCAACCTGCTTTCATTGTAAAAGCCTGAGAAAATATTTCACCAAAGGCATAACCAATTAAATCGTAATTAGATAAGATTATAAAAAGACAAGCTATTACATAAATGGCTGCCATAAAAGGAACAATTTTTTCAGTTACTGAAGCAATTCTTTTAATCCCTCCAATAATCACTATGCCCACTAGAACCGCAATAAAAAGACCAATTATGGTACCAGAGCTTCCTCCCGTCAATCCCATTAAAGAGGCCAATTGCGAAGCTGCTTGGTTAGACTGTGCTGCATTACCTCCACCGAAAGAAGCACCAACACATAATATGGCAAAAATAACAGCCAGAACTTTTCCGATTCCAGAAAGACCTATTTCAGCGAAACCTTTCTTCAAATAGTACATTGGTCCTCCGTATACTGTTCCATCTTTACCTATGTCTCTATACTTTACGCCTAAAGTACACTCTACAAACTTCGTTGACATACCAAGTACCCCACAAACAATCATCCAGAAAGTTGCTCCTGGACCTCCAAGACCTACAGCTAAAGCAACTCCAGCTATATTCCCTAATCCTACTGTACCTGACACCGCTGTGGCTAAGGCTTGAAAATGACTAACCTCTCCATCCTTTCCTTCTATCCTGATGGTATCTACTATATCACCGTCTACTACATTTAAATTTTGGGTCGTTACAGGATCTTCGCCTTGTTCTATATGATCATACTTCCCTCTTACTATATTGATAGCCAAAGGAAATCTTCTAATGTTTATTAAAGTAAAATAGATGGTAAACATCAAAGCCCCACCTACCAAAAGAACTAAAATGAATGGAACTCCAAAAACTTTAAAAAGAACAATATTACCCCAAGCGTCTGCAATAGGTGTAAACCATTCATTAATAATTTCGTCAATTCCTTTTTCTGGGTCTAGGAAAGCCAAGAGGTTCAAAAGCATCATTCTTTTATTTGGGTTATAGGTTATTTATTCAAAAGTGGCTCGCAAGATAAACGAAATAGTATCACTATTAATGCATTTTCGATATCTAATTACATATTTTCGTCTTCTTCCTTATTTATTTTACTGTTTTTTTGCCCATACACAAAATATATCACCAAGCCCAAAGCTAGCCAAATACCAAGCCTATACCATGCCTCTATTGGCAATGAGGTCATAAGATAAACACAAACAATGATACCCAAAATTGGGACTAATGGAACCAGTGGCGTTTTAAAAGCCCTAGGTATTTCTGGGCTTTTGACCCTTAAAATCCATACTCCAGCACAAACAAGACTAAAGGCAAACAGAGTACCTATACTCACCATATGCCCCAGATCACTAACGGGTACAAATCCGGCAAAAAGTGAAACAAAAACCATAAAGAACAAATTGGTTTTCCAAGGCGAGTGAAACTTTTTATGGACTGCTCCAAAGAACTTTGGTAATAGACCATCTGTGCTCATGGAATAAAACACCCGACTTTGTCCTAATAACATCACAAGCATAACCGATGTGTAACCCGCCAATATTGCAATGATTAAACCATTTTGAAGGAAGCCATATCCAGTCTTAGCAAAGGCCGTAGCTGCAGGTTTGGCGTCATTGGCAAATTCTGTATAATGGACAAGGCCTGTCATTACATGTGAGAATAAAACATAAAGTATGGTACAAATGATTAAGGAGCCCAATATCCCGATTGGCATACCCTTTTGAGGATTTTTGGCTTCCTGAGCTGCGGTGGATACCGCATCAAAACCAATAAATGCAAAAAATACTACGGCAGCTGCCGTGGCAATTCCCGTCCAACCAAATTGACTCCTTACTCCTGTATTTTCTGGAATATAAGGCACATAGTTTTGTGGGTCAATGTGACCCCAGCCAAGTGTTATAAAAAGAATGACTACCGCAATTTTTAAAACTACTAGAATATTATTCATTCTAGCCGATTCGTGCGTTCCTCTAATTAATAATAGGGATAATAAAACCACAATAACCACTGCGGGAAGGTTAATGTAACCACCATTGACGATAGTTCCATCTGCTAACTCCAGCACTTCATAAGGGGAACAAACAAAATTTACGGGTAAGTGAATACCCCAAGAGCTCAAAAGTTCTAACAAGTATCTCGACCAAGAAACGGCCACCGTGGCAGCACCTAATGCGTATTCTAAAACTAGATCCCAACCAATAATCCAAGCTACAAATTCTCCCATTGTGGCATAAGAATAAGTATAAGCACTCCCTGCAACTGGAATCATAGAAGCAAACTCTGCGTAACATAGTCCGGCAAATGCACAACCTACTGCTGCAAGTATAAATGAAATGGTGACTGCTGGGCCTGCATGATTCGCGGCAGCAATACCGGTTAAGGAAAATAGTCCCGCTCCTATGATTGCCCCAACTCCCAATGCTACTAGACTGGTGGAACTAAGTGTCCGCTTTAATTCATTCTTTTCTCCAGAAGCAGACTGTACCAGCTTATCAATTGACTTTTTAGCCCATAAATTTGATGCCATCAGAAATATTTCTTTGTAGTTAGGTCGTTGATTACCGCAATATAAACGAAAAAAAGAGGTTTGAAAGACAAACCTCTAAATAAGTACTATTACCTCCACGTCGCACCTCCTAAAACTTGGGGCACGACAATGACTTTTTTCTCCTTCGCGGGCTTTGGCTTTTAGAAGTCTCAAATGGGTCAAATTGATAAGCTATTGATATTTCATGAGAACCTCCTGATGATGCTCCTAATCCACTAATGGTCAAATCATAACTATATCCGAAAGAAAAGTTATCGAATCTAAAACCAACTAAAGCCACTAAAGCATCATGATTCAATGCATTCGTATCGTTTTTCTTAATGGGGATTCCTCTATACCAAAGACCAAAAGTCAAAGGGCTATATGTAACGTAGGCTCCCAAATCCAACTGGTTAAATTTTCCTTGTTGTTTATATAGGAAGGTTGGTATTAAAACAAATTCTTTGTTTCCCGTAGTGGATAAGTCTGCCAATGGAATATTCAAACCTCCATTTACCATTATTTTCCTGGGAAGATTGTCACCTGTTGAAGTAAAAGCCATATCCGGTTGTGTAAGGTGATGCACCGAAACCCCCAAATATGCCGACGGATTATAATACAAAATACCTCCACTAAAGTCCACAAACTTAACGGTACTCCCTGAATTAGCTAAAGGATCTGAAGAAACTCCACCAGTATATCCATTATTATCAAACTGATCTGGGAATGTTAAACCGTTAGAGTCGAAGGTTCTGTTTGAGCTGGTAGCTTGTACACCCATTCTTAAATAATGGTCATCTATTAAATTTAACTGATATGAATAAAAGCCCGATATCTCTGTATTCTTTAATCTAGAAGATCCTTGCTGGTCGTTTACGACCATTAAACCTACGCCACTATTGAATTTGTCTATATAGTGGTCTACAGAAACGGCAGAAGTAGTATAATTAGCAGCTAATGAGGGCCATTGATTTCTATAATTGAAAATCAGCCTTGGTGCATAGCCTCCACCCGTAAAGGCAGGATTATGATACATGGGAGCAGCATAAAACTGAGAAAACTGAGGGTCTTGAGGAAATGCTTCTAGCCCAGATACCAAAAACAATAAGATGTAAATGCTTTTTTTCATTTAATCACATTCTGTATTTAAAGATACATTAGGTCTAATATACAATTTTCATTCCAATTATATGAAGCTCCCCATGAATCTCAAACATAAAGCCTCTTGAGCAGTGAAGTTTATCTAAAATTTGATAAAATTAACCTTCACTAATCAGAAGACTTATAAAGAACGCATTAACGAAAAATAAATTACAAGGCTTTACCTGCTTTGTTTAAGCCTGATTGATTCTGAAACAGATTTACATCGGCCGCCACCATTTCTTTCACCATCATTGGCAGGTCATATTTAGGCTCCCAACCAAGTTGAGTTTTGGATTTTGTAGGATCTCCAATTAATAATTCTACCTCCGTTGGTCTATAGTATTTCGGGTCAACAGCCACTACAGTTTCACCTATGGCCACTTGAAATTCTGGATTAGAACAAGCTACTACTACAGCAACTTCCTTTTCTTCAGAGCCTTTAAATTCTAGGGTAATCCCAACTTCTTTGAAAGCCATCTTTACAAAATCTCTAACGGTGGTGGTAACACCCGTAGCAATTACAAAGTCCTCCGGCTTTTCTTGTTGTAAAATCAACCACATGGCTTCAATATAGTCCTTAGCATGGCCCCAGTCTCTTCTGGCATCCATGTTTCCAAGATAAAGACAATTCTTCTTGCCTAATGCTATCTGTGCTACTGCCCTTGTAATCTTTCTTGTAACGAACGTTTCACCTCTTAGCGGAGATTCGTGGTTAAACAAAATACCATTACAAGCAAACATATCATAAGCTTCCCTATAATTCACTGTAATCCAATACGCATACATTTTCGCCACCGCATAAGGAGAACGTGGATAAAATGGTGTGGTCTCTTTTTGAGGAACCTCTTGAACAAGGCCGTACAATTCAGAAGTTGAAGCCTGATATATCCTTGTTTTTTTTGTCAAACCTAAAATCCTAACCGCTTCTAAAATTCTAAGTGTACCTATGCCATCGACGTTCGCGGTATACTCAGGTGAGTCAAAACTAACCTGAACATGAGACATGGCTCCAAGGTTATAAATTTCATCCGGCTGAACATCTTGAATGATTCTAATGATGTTTGTAGAATCACTTAGATCGCCATAATGTAACACAAACCTCACATCTGCCTCATGAAGGTCTTTATAAATATGATCTATTCTATCTGTGTTGAATAATGAAGCTCTTCTTTTAATTCCGTGAACTTCATATCCCTTCTCAAGTAAAAACTCAGCCAAATAGGCTCCGTCCTGACCTGTTACGCCAGTAATAAGTGCTTTTTTCAAAATCGATTAATTTATTTTTAAACCTTTTTGGACATCTACATTGTCCATTACCACTTTGGAAGAAGAAAACCTCCCTACTATTGATGCATAATACTTGTCTGCATCCATCTTCTTTAAAAAATCTCCAACCTTAACTCTGTAAGTTGGTTGACTGTACGACTCATAAATTTCTAACTCAGGATAATGTTGTAAGATATACGATTTCGCTATCTCAAAACCTTCTCTACTATTACCAGAAAAAATCTGCAAACGATAACCTGGAAGCTCTGTAATAGAGGCATTATGTTTTGAAATGTCATCTAGAACTTTATCAATTTTTTCATTATCGCTTTTTAAAGACACCGGCACATAAGCATTTCTATCAAGCTCTTTTTCTTCCGCTTTATTGTTCACGGGTTCTTTCATCATTTTCATCTTTGGTCTAACCCCTGCAAGAGACTCTTCATAATTCGAAACCTCAGAAGAGCCCTCCGACTTATTAGAAGTAATGTTCCTTGCACAGGAAACCAGTATTGTAAAAGAAAGAATCAGGTATATGATATACTTCATGAAAACGAAATTAAAATCTAAAATCCATGCCTTTTGAATTTACAAAATTATATGAAATATTGAACATTTTATGGAAACCAGTAAAAATGACCTACCTAATAATAAATTTAAGCGTTCGAAAGGCTTCAATGTCTCCAAAATTAAATTCTATTCCGTAACTTGATTATAAATAACTTAAAGCCATTAGACCTTGATATCTTTCAAACGAATAATTCAACTTTTCCTTATTATGTTTTTGGTAAGAGGGCTCGAATTGAATGCTCAATCTTCAAAGAAAACATCGATTTGGTTGGAGTCAAGTTTATTCTTGGCCAATGAAAACAAGGCTCCATTTTGGCTTCATGCCAATAATTATGGAGAAACACCTAAAACCTTACCTTCTTTACAGCTCAAATTCTCACTTCAAAACCAATATGACAGCACCAGAAATACGGTGGGTAAATTAAAGTCAGTTGATTGGGCATATGGCATTACAGCATTAAGTAATTTCAATAAGAACACTGAATTTCTGCTTTCTGAAGCCTTTTTAAAAGCACGCTGGAAATCATTAGAACTTTATATTGGGCGAAGAAAGGAAATCTTCGGATTGACCGATACATTGAGTACCTCAGGTTCTTACATCTGGTCTGGAAACGCCCTACCCATACCTAAAGTACAATTGCATACGCCAGGGTATGTTCCGATTGAAAAAAAAGGCAGGGTCTCTATTAAAGCCGGAATATCACATGGATGGTTTGGCAAAGACAGTGTCGTTTCAGGTCATTTTTTACATCAAAAATGGCTGTATCTAAAACTCGGCAAAGAAAACGCAAAGGTTAAGTTTTACACCGGCATCAATCATCAGGCTATGTGGGGAGGATATTCTGAAATCTTGAAAGACGTTGGGGGACCAATCCCACCGACCATAAACGGAGACTTGGCTCCTTATCCATTATACTCTTACCAGTACCTACTCCTTCCTTTTTTACAAAAAATTGTACCTCCTAATCCCCAAAAAGTAACAGGATATGACGGAGGTCTTGCCATCGGGAATCAATTAGGATCTATTGATATTGGCACAGAAATAAGAATTAATAATTGGAAACTTTACGTTGGCAAACAGCAACCTTATGATTTCGGTCGCTCAGTTAAAAACTTGAATAATATAGAAGATGGACTTTATACAGCCAGTTTCACCTTACCATATTACAGTCTAAATAAACTTACTTTTGATTTTTTCTATTCAAAAAGTCAGGGAAGGACAAGGTTTGGAAAACTAAATGAAAGCAACTACGGCGAGGTCGACAACTATTTTTTCCATGGCGTTTATCAAAGCTGGTCCTTTAAGAAAAGAATAATTGGAAACCCTTTTATCATTTATGAATCTGAAAACGGGGCACTTAGGTACAACAATAGAGTTAAGTACTTTTCTATCATATTTAAGGGGGATTTGAAATTTGCCAAGTATGAAATTAGGCATGCCTATTCTCTTAATTATGGAACTTACGGCAAAGAATTGCTAAAAAAACAACATTCATCAAATATACTTCTTCAAAAGACATTAAGCCCCAGATGGTTTTTACAACAAATATTTTCTTTAGATGAAGGCACGTTATACTCTTCCTCTTTTGGCTCTAGAAGCTCATTGAGGTATATATTTAAATAATTTTTTATTATTCAAGGCGAACATGCTCTATCAAACCATTAAATAATATTTGTTGACAAAACTGCCGTATTCTAATTACCTTTATAGTCCCTTAATATGAAACGGAATGGCAAAGTTAAATATTACTAAAATTAACTTCGTTGCATTTGGTATATACCTTTTGCTATGGGTGCCTCTGTTATCATTTTCTCAAGACCTATGCGATGGCAATAATAACTTAAAGTTGATTCCAGATGGATTTGAACTATTAACTCCAGACGTAGGCTGCGGACAATATACCGTAAAACTAAAGGACAAAACTGGAGGTTCAAATATTAAATATAACTATTACTACCAAGGAAAACGCTTAACTTCTGCTGATTCAAGTTTACCTATTAATAATTCACAAAACACCTATTTTGAACCCGAAAAAACCTCCAATTATACGATTCTTCAATTTGGTCAAGATAACTCGGGGAAAGACTTTTACTCCTGCAAAAATGTTAAAATCTACCCAAACGCTAAAGCAAAGTTCAGCTTCAGCACTTGTAATATCAATGTCCTAGAAATTAGTATTCCTTTAGATTCCACAAATAATTTTGATTTCTACGAAATCGACTGGGGAAACGCAAATATTCAAACTGTAAATAAAGCTGACTTACCTTTTACTAAAAGTAAAACCGTTGATGAAAGTCAAACTTTCTCTGTGGAAGGATTTAATGACGAAAACCCAAGCTCTTGCTCATCTAAATCCTCATTTCAACTTGGCTCAAATTCAGGACAAAAAGAATCTTACTTATCTATTGACAAATTAGAATTAGTGGATTCTAAAACCGTAGAACTTTCATTTAATGGTTCATATTCAAGCTCAGGATATTTTCTTTTTTTAAACGAAAATTCAGGTCTAGTAAATTTAGACAAACCACACCTCAGTAAACTCCAACCTGGAAAGGTACAAATTAGTCTTCCAGACGAATCTAAGAGCTTTTGTATCACTCTTTCAAGAAGTGAAGAATGCGGAGGAACCGAAAGATCCCCCGATTTTTGCACAACCCCTATTATTTCTTTAGAGACTGACGGTATAACCAATCATTTAGAATTTATCCCACATAAAAATGAATTCTATGATATAATAAGTCTCAATCCTTCCTTAGGGAAAAGAGAAAACAAACTAGAACTAATTTATTGGGATGATCTTAGCAACAAAAATGACTCCACAATAAATTCATCAAAAGGGCAAATAACCCATCCATTCCAGTGCGAAAAAAGCATCTGTTATCAACTAAAAACCACAAGCAAAGGCTTCTTTGCTAATAAGAATTTTGAGACTATCATTTTATCAAATGTAGTTTGCTTCAACGACAGCAGTTTCATCCCTGAAAAAATCACCGAATTATATACATCTGTTTCTCAAACAGAGAATAAAGTAGATATTTATTTTGAAGATGATAGCAACTGGAAACTTGAACGTAATTCCTACTATTTATATAGAGAAAATGGGGATAACTATAAATTGATAGATAGCACTATAAATCTTAACTTTTCAGACTATCTTTTTAATGAGAACTCTTCCAATTGCTATAAAGTCAGCTTTAAAGATGTATGTGGTTTCCAATCCTTGCTTTCACCAGAAGTCTGCTCCATTTACTTAGAAACAGATTTTTCCGAACAGTTATTTTGGGAGTCTGCGAATCCATTTTCTTCATACATCACAAACAATTTCGAAATATATCAGATCGATGAATTTACGGGAATTAAAACACCTGTTTTTTACGATACTGAATTAACCACTAACAGCTATAATCCCAATCTGGTTGGTGTAGAAAACGAAGCAAAGTTTTTAATAAAAGTTACAAATAGCATTGGACAGCAATCCTTTTCAAACACAGTAAGTATACCTATCAAAACCGAACTTTTCATACCAAATGCTTTCTCACCTAATGGAAACTTTGAAAAAACTAAAGATTTCAGACTATTTGGTAACTTTGGAACTCTTCAATCTTTCAATATCAATATTTACAACAAATGGGGAGTATTAGTTTTCAATAGTACATCCCCTGCTTTTAAGTGGGATGGTACATTTAAAGGACAGACTGTAAGCCGGGGAGTTTATCCATATACATTAAGTTACACAAGCAAAAAAGGAGAGACCACTAATCTTGGTGGAGCGATTAACATATTTTGATTTAATGACGTTTAAAATATTACTATTATTAATTTCCGTACAATTCCTATCCATTCCTCTAAGTGGTCAGAAGTTAATCAAGAACAATAAATATGCACTTAGCTCTTCATTGTTCATCTCCAACTCCGAGAAGCTGCCCTTTTGGTTGCAAACTAATCAATATGGAGAAGTCCCTTACGAATCGCAATTCGTACAACTAAAAGCCTCCGCTCATCATGAATATGATAGCCTTTACACGAAAAATAAAGACCTAAATAAGTTCAGCTATGGGTATGGAATTACTGGTTTTTTAAATGCTGGAAAAGTTAACCGTGCTACTTTTTCTGAAGTTTACATGAAAATCCGCTATCGCTCTTTCGAACTATACTCAGGAAGAAGAAAAGAGATTTTAGGCCTAGTAGACTCAACACTTACTAGTGGCTCATTTGTTTGGTCAGGCAATGCCTTGCCTATCCCAAAGGTTCAAATCGCTACACCCAATTATGTACCTATCATTGACAACGGTCTAGTCTCAATCAAAGGTTCCTATGCACATGGTTGGTTTGGCAGTACAGACTCGGTAAAAAACTACTACCTACATCAAAAAACTTTCTACACCCGAATTGGGAGACCTACTTGGAAGATTAAGTTTTATGGAGGATTTAATCATCAAGTACAGTGGGGAGGACAACCGACCGTTCCGTGGTATGATAGTAAAACAGAACAAATTATAACAAAATACCCTTCTGATTTAAAGACATATATCAACGTCGTTTCTGGCTTAAGCCTAAACAGAAAATTGGACGCTGGACTGGACAAAGATGGCGTTCCCTATAACGAAGCATTTAATAGAGCGGGTAACCACCTTGGAACAATTGATGTAGCCTTAGCATTCGAAACGCTTATTGGAAAGCTTTTTATATATCGTCAAAGTATCTATGAAGATGGCAGTTTGTTTTACTTAAGTAATATTAGCGATGGTTTATTAGGTATAACTTTAAGTCCTTCTTTAAAAACAAACTCCAAAGTCAAACTTAGAAAAATTAACTTTGAATACTTAGACTCTAGAAATCAAGGAGGTAAAGGAGGAAGTGGAAATATAATCCCAGAACTAAGGGGACGGGATAATTACTTTAACAACTCTCTATATGAAGACGGATGGACATATCAATCGATAACTTTGGCCAACTCTTTTTTTCTACCCATTAGCGAATACTCTTTTTTAATACCCTACTCATCTAAAACTATTGATTATCAGGTTTTTAACAACCGAATTTTAGCTTTAAACTTTAGCAGTATGGTATCCTATAATAATCAAAACTTCGTTGCAAAATATGCAGAAAGTAAAAATTATGGTAATTATGGGTTTGCGTTCAATGAACTAGTTCAACATTCCTTATTTTTGGGTTGGAATACAAGAATTAAAAGCTATGTGTTAAATGTTGCCGTGGCAAGTGACTGGGGCGATTTTTTAGGTAACCGAACAGCTATAAACCTTGGTCTAACTTGGAACTCAAATCAATAATATCAAGGGATTGATACTCCGAATTTTGACTTATATATTCTGGCACCAAGGTTTTCAACTGAGACACCAAAGATATCTTTTCCTCATTTAAGCTTTTACTTAAACGTTCTATTGCAGTACTTAGTTCTTCGGTATTGCATGACTTGACTTTCGATATCATTATTTTCGGATGATGGGTAGGCAAAGTTGCTTCTGCATCATTTAATAACTCTTCAAACAACTTTTCTCCAGGCCTTAACCCAGTTATCTTTATCTCAATATCCTGACCAATTTGAAGGCCGGAGAGTTTTATCATCCTCTTGGCTAAATCATATATCCTAACCGGCTCCCCCATTTCAAAAACAAAAATCTCTCCGCCTTTACCCATCGTACCTGCTTCCAAAACAAGCTGGCATGCTTCAGGTATAGTCATAAAATATCTTATAATTCGTTTATCAGTAACTGTAATTGGTCCTCCATCTTCAATCTGCCTTTTAAACAAAGGGATGACTGAACCATTAGAGCCGAGTACATTACCAAACCTTGTTGTTATAAACCTTGTTTTATTTTGATTTACATTGAGACTTTGAACATACATTTCGGCTAATCTCTTAGTTGCACCCATCACATTGGTTGGATTTACCGCCTTATCCGTTGAAATAAACACAAATCTATCTACTTTATGTTTCAAAGAAAGGTCTGCAATATTTCTAGTACCTAAAACATTGACTTCTATTGATTTATTAGGATAAGCTTCCATCAAGGGTACATGTTTATATGCCGCTGCATGAAAGACAACATTTGGTTGCTCCTTCTCAAAAACATTCGTTAACTGCACTTTGTCCAAAACACTTCCTACAAGGGAAATACATTCAATACTCGTTTGTTTTCCTAATCTTTTCAGCTCAGTTTCTAAGTCGTATAATGCCGATTCTGCCTGATCTAACATAAGAACCTTTTTAGGTTCAAAACGTATGACTTGTTTAACAATTTCACTTCCTATGCTGCCTGCTGCTCCCGTTACAAGAATCACCTTACCCCTTAAAAAAGAACTTACAAGTCTATTATTTAAAGTAATGGGATCACGTTCAAGAAGGTCTTCAATTCTAATACTTTTAATTTGACTAGAACTCAATTCCCCATTCATCCACTGTTTTACCGGTGGAATAATTTTAATGGTTATTCCTGTTTCTAACAATTCATCAATGATTTCATTTTTCCTAGTTGAGCTTATACCTTGTATAGCAAATACTACTTCTATGGATTTAAGCATTTTAATATCTCCTTTTAGATAGGAAGTTATTGCAACTTTTCTGCTTATTACCCTAACCCCTTCAATAGTTTTACCTATCAATTGAGGATTATCGTCAATAAATGCCAAAACCTCATATCTCAATCGTTTATCTTGTTGAAGTGTATTCTTACTAATTCTGCCTAAATAACCTGCTCCATATATAAAGACCTTTTTTTCCACTTTGAATGAATTCAATAATCTTTCATAAGTACTTTTTACCATTATTCGGCTAAAAATCAGCCCCATTGAAACGATAAAAAAACCAATGATAATGATGGAAATTGGAACATGAAAATAGGGAGACAAGATCTCAAAATCTATATAATTGAGAACAATTAATACAAGACTAGATAAAGAGGTGGCTTTAAAAATATTAACAGCATCTTCTATACTTGTATGCCTAATGATTCCAGTATAAGTCTTAAAATAAATAAATGCCGCTGTTCTTAGAACAACTACAATTATTAATTGGTACTTAAAAACCGAGGCATCAAAGTATCGAAAATCAAAATTAAATTCTATAAAAGAGGCCAATACAAAAGAGCAACAGACAATAATAATGTCCATCAGCAATATGAGCCATTTGGAAACGAATTTTTCGGATACCGATTGTAAGTATTTGTTCATGTGCATATTAAAGAATCTAAATTTACCTAATATTTGAATACAGCAGTTCCAATATCAGTGAAATTTATTATTCGGTATAACAATTCTACTAAACATTAAAAATCAAAAAATACCAGCCATCCTTTTTTTTCTAAAATAATGCATTGCAAATAGAGAAATCAACAGCGGCAGATAAAATAAAATATTCCCAAACTCAAAATTTATGATAAAAATATTCATCCATAATTGAACGGTAACAAAAAGGGAACTGACTTGCAAATGGGTCCATTTATACTCATGAACTAAGATTTGGAAAAAATGCTCTTTATGTGCTTCAAATATATTTTTCCCCTTTAGAAGTCTATAGACTAAAGTATAAATAGTATCTATTCCATAAACAGCCAAAAAAAATACATACTTCCATTCGCCGCTTTCAATGATTAGAAGAGCTAAACAAAAAACTATAATATATGCCATACTCACACTACCTACATCACCACAAAATCCAATAGCCCTTTTTCTGAAATTAAAGAAAAGAAAAACAACGACACTTAAGCCTACAGTAATTAAGAACTCGTCATTTATGAAACTACTGGTTGTTTTAAGGACGAAATAAAAAGTTAATAAAGTCAATAAACTGTAAGCTCCAGTAATACCATTAATCCCGTCCATGAAATTATAGGCATTAAGAATTCCAATAGAAAATATTAGGCACAGGGGTACCCACAAAAAAGAAATATTAAGACCGTTCTGATACAATTCCATTCCTAATAGACCGATACCTAAAAACTGGATAACAACGCGATAGAGATTAGGTAAAGGTTCTATATCATCAATGAAACTTATCACCCCAACCATAAATAACCCAATGGTAAAATAGAGATACTCAAAACTGTGCATTCCAAAATATAATAGCACTGCAAAACCAAATATAAACCCAATACCCTTAATCGTATGGTCATTATGTGCACTTCTATGATTGGGAATATCGAGAATACTATATTTTCTAGCTAGTTGAAAATACAACAATTCAACGACAAAAAAGAGAACTAACAACAAGATCATTGACAAAATATCCATTTCTTAATTAAAGGAGTTAAATGTAGAGAGAAGCCCTTCCTTCGAATTTATTGGCAATTCTTGGCCAATGGCTTTCACTATCTTTTCATTAGAGACCATATAGCTTTCGGTTAGCTTTTGTAACCTTTCCGTTGTAAGCGGCAGTTTTAACTTATCACCAACTTTTGCAATAAACCAGATTATACTCGTCGGAACCGAGAGTATTCTGGCATTTTTCCCTAAAGATTCTCCCATTAATTTTATTACCTCTGTAGTAGAAAGAGTCTCATTATCTGCCAGTGTATATATGCCAGACTCAATTCTATCATTTTGGATTAATTCATTAATCACAAAACTTAAGTTTCCAACACTAAGGAAAGAACGTTTGTTTGAAAAACTACCAAGTGGATAAGGAATCCCTAGTTTTACAAGACCGTAAAGTAGGTTTAGGTTTCCCTTATTCTTTGGACCATGGATCATACAGGGTCGCAAAATATAGAGTCTTGTTCCAGCCTTTTGGTTTTGAATAAGATATTCTTCGGCAGCAAGTTTCGATTTACCATATGCCGTTATTGGAAAAGGAATGGTTTTTTCATCTACAACTCTTAAGGGTTTATCTGCTACTGCTTTCACCGAACTCATATAAATGAAGGTATCTGCGTTAGATTCACAAAACGCCTTATAAATCCATTTGGTCAGTTCCGTATTAACTTCATAATATTCGGACTCATTGCTGGTCTTCTTTAAGTCATGTGCCTTACCCGTCAGATGAACGAATACTTTAATATCATCTGATGTGGTAATTAACTTCTTATTCCTTAAAGAAACGGATTCAGTCGTAATATTCTTTGATTTGCAAAAAGCCAATAGGTTTTGTCCTACAAATCCAGAAGCCCCTGTTATTAAAACACTCATTTACCAAAAAAAACATGACAAATACAAAAAGCCCTAATTTCAAAGGGCTTTTTGTATTAAAAATATTACTAATAATTTACTTCTAGCAGCAATAATTATTTCAATTGTGCTTTTAGCGTTTCATTCTCTGCTTTAAGAGCCTTAACATCTTTATTCAATTCAATCATATAAAGCGTCAATTCCTCTATTTTTTCCATAAACATTTTAGAAGTTTGGGCAACATCCAACCCACGATCAGCCATTTCTTCAGCTGAAGGAACATTCGGAAGATGCTTATTTTCTAATGTAAACGTTTCAACCTCTTCCAATGACATTAAATCATAAGCAGGTTCGAATACATAATCGGCCCAATCTCCTGAAGATGCCAAGGCAACTTTAACCTTTTCTGTTAATATTCCTCCTTTCACTAATAAATTATATCCTCCTCCAGCAACTCCCGCAGCAGATCTTTTTGCTACCGGAACATCTCCAATAGTAACATACTTGGCATTAAAATCACCATAGATAAGTGGAGTTGGTGTATTTGAGTTCGCAATATAAAGTTTATCAGATCCCGTTTCATTATATGCCGCATTATAACCAATAAAAGTATTTCCCGAACCTGAAGAGTTATTATAACCTGCATTATAACCTATAGCAAGATTTGACGATCCTGTGACATTTTCATGAAGCGTATTTACGCCTATACCTATATTATAACTTCCATTTGTTAATCTATATAGAGCATGAATACCTAAACCAACATTAACCTGACCAGTTGTATTATACCTCAGAGCCCTAGTACCGATTGCAAAATTATTACTACCAGATGTATTTAACTCAAGGGATTGTCTTCCATAGGCTACATTATTTAAACCCGTTGTGGTAGACTTTCCCGAAGAGTAACCCAAAAAAGTATTGTCTGGACTAATTGAACCAGATTTTTCAGTTGATATCTTGAAATTAATTGGCACACCAGCAGGGGTTCCAATATAACTATTTGAAGTTGCAGCCGCTTTTGTCCCTGACCCTGTTGTATTACCATCAAGAGACCAACCATTAATATCAGCTGTGGCCACTGATTTAGCCTCGGTCGGAGAAAGTTGCGACCACTGCTCTCCATTAAAGAAGTGAAAACCTTTAATTTCATTTGTTTGATAGATTAACAAACCATTTGCTGGATTATTAATTGAATTACGTTCAGTTAAAGTCATTCTAGGTATTAACAATCCCTTCTCAGCCGATTGAATATCCAAAACAGCGGAATTATCAGGACTTGTAGTTCCAATTCCAATATTATTTTGTGCTTTTGCTGGACTAATCCACAATGCGGCACCAATTAGTAGCAGTATTTTGTAATGTTGTTTCATATCATTAATTAATTTAAATTTCTTAGATATAAAGCTATGCTCAATTTTTATCATTTAAAAGGTTGGATATGTATTTTTATTAAATGGTTTTAAGCTTTTGACTAAAAAAGTGCTTTTTCATACAAGAGAAGATATTTTCGACTGAAACGGATTTCTTTACTAATACTGAATTTTATCCAAAAACTGTACATAGAGGTTAGGTGTTCCTTGTATCAAGTTATCTCCATTATAATAATTCTTCAAATGAGACCGATGTAAGGAGTCATAATATTTAGGGTCTGCTGATTAAGTCAATAACTGGGAGTATTGGAAATTTATGGAGAATCTCAATTGGTTTCGGAATAAATGGATTTGCTTCTGAACAATTATAAAAATGCATAGGGGTGCATCCCCTATCATTTTGACGAGGTTGAGCACCATTAGGATGGAAGCAATCCATGATTGACTTGTGTTTGAGGTTCGGGCATTTATTCTCCCTAATCCATAAGCTTTTTTAGCTTGACCAAATTTACCCTCAATCGGATTCCTTTCTCCTGGACTTACAGAGCTCTTAACTCCCGCCTTTGGTCTTCCAAGTGGCTTGGCTGCAAGTAGTATGCCCAGTTCTTTTAGCGTCTTCCTATTACTGCGGGTACAATATATTTTATCTACTAAAACCTTTTCTGGGTAGTGTTTAAATCGTTGCTTAAAGTCTTCAACACTGCTGATTAAGTATCCTCCTTCGTTAAATGCATCCCAAGAAAACTTGTCTAAAAAAGCGTATCCGTTCATTAGTGATACTTGTATTTTAGCTCCAAATTCTACTTTGGCACTTGCCTTCCCTCTCACAATTGGCCTGACATGTGGTTGAGGAATACTTACAATTCGATCAGCCACACTGTGGGTTTGATTGCTATACATTTGATGTTGTTGCTGAAACAATTCCCTACAAACCAACATGTATTTGAAGTCTGTTTTATCTAAAGGAAATTTTGGATATTCGTCCAGAAGCCTATCTATCCCTTTAAGGTTCCTTTTCAGGCTAGTTAACAGTGACTTTATCCCGTTTTTTAATTTCCCTTTTGGCTTTGATTTCATCTGAGCAACATTCAGATAGTGTTTTCGAGCCTTTTTAGAATCCCTTCTAGGTATCATTTTATGTAATGATTTCGAATAGAGCTTTCCAATCAGTTCATCTGTTTTCTGCCTAGCATCATTGAGTAAATCTAAATCTGTGGGATAGGCAATGTCTTGAGGGCAAGCCGTGGCATCAATTATCAATTTCCCTTTATGTGTAATCGACTCTAATGATTCCAGTGGTATAATGTCGGATTGAGAATAGGAAAGGATCATTTCATTGATCTCCTTAATTCTATCAATTGATAGTCGCTTTCTGAATCCAACAAAAAGAGATGGGTCAAATGGTTCTTCATGCGTAAAGCCTGTATATCCAATGAAGTATTGCATGTACATATTCTCCCGGATTTGTTGAACCGTCTCTCTGTCACTCAAATCACAAATATGTTTGATAATGATGGAACCTATGGCCACCCTAGGGTTAATCGAATCGGCACCAAACTTAGAATTCTTTAAAGAACCGTTGTAAATACTCACCAGTTTATCCCATGGAATCTTATTGGCAAGAATAATCCATCTGTTATTAGCATCGAGTTTAGTAGAAAATGAGTGTCAAATCCATCTATAGAAAGCTGATTCTGACTAACATAGGAAACCTTCGATGCTCGAAATTTGAGAGCCTTGGGCATATTATTAGCATTATAATAGAATAAAAATAACCCTTAATCCCTAAATATCAATCAAGTGGGGGTTTTTCAGCAGACCATAAATAATGCAAGATAATTAACCCCCTTGAAACCGTAATCGCTTATATACATTTAGGATTAAATGAATTATCTTAGTCTAATTTTGATTATCTCAGAATATATATAAGTCTATCAAGAAGCATGTTTATTTCGAAATTTTCTTTAAAGTATTTCTCGGAATTGTTAGCCATTTTCAGACACTCCCTCTCAGAATGATTCATTATTCTAAGAACATTTCCGGCTAAAGCTGATGCATTTTCAGCTGGGGAAGAGTAGCCACATTCGGCTTCCTCTATTATTCTTGCACCCTCCCCATCCATTGATGCTAAAATTGGTTTTGCACATGCCATATAAGATTGAATTTTCGAAGGGATAGTAGCTGAAAAAATTGGGTCTTTTTTTAAGGATGCAATTAAAACATCTGCATATGCAAAAAAATCCGGCATTAATTCAGACGGGTATTGACCTAAAAACCAAATACAATCTTCTAACTTTCTTTCATAAACCAACTTTTCTAATTTTCCCCTTTGACGTCCTTCTCCTAAAAATATCCATGAAACCTTTTTGTTATTTTTGTTGCAATCTTTTATAATTGAAGCTGCCTCAACTATTGTTTCTAAACTTTGTGCTTCTCCTAAATTGCCAGCAAAGATTATTCTAAAACCACTTGGTAACAATTTTCCTATTACTTGCTTCCTATTCTTTCTTTTAAATTCAGGCTCTGAAGAATTTGGGTAAAAAACTATTTTATCTTTACGAACACCTTGTTTAACTATGTATTCCGTAAAACTTTGAGACTGTACTAATATCTTTTGGGAATGTCTATAAATAACTTTCGTTAAAACATTAAAAAAGGTGAGAACAATTCTATTATTAATTCCTCCCGCGGCTTTCAAACTTTCGGGCCATAAATCTTGTACCCAAAAATAATATGGTGCTTTGAACTTTATTTTTGCAACCAACGCAGGAATTCCAACTGTAATGGGTGATGGTTGATAAACCAAAATACGGTCGAAATTATCATTAATTTTCAAAATTTTCAAACTTGCGAATAAAGCAAAGGAAATATAATTAAGAAATAATCTAATACCCCCACTTGCTCTTGGGAGTAACTTAGACCTATATATTTCAATCCCATTCCAATTTTCTTTGTGTGATTTAAACGAATACCCATCGTAGAATACACCAAATGGATAATTAGGAATTCCAGTTAGTACAGAAACATCTAGACCCTTTTCTTTTAGCCCAATAGCTATATCATTGATCTTAAAACTCTCAGGATAAAAATACTGTGAAATAATTAGTATTTTCATGAATAATTGTAAAGTTTCCTCTTTTCTATCCAAGCATTTAAATCAATAAGCATCCTTCGATAATTAGGAATTTGGTATCCAAAATCAAATCTCACACTCTCTAAACTTTTGTCCACGAAGTAGTCATCAAATTTAACAATCTCCATTTTATTTCTCCTAAAAATCTCATTGAATAAACATAAAAGTTCGTATTTCGCTATTTTTTCAACAGGTGCTACATTAATTAGCCCAGAAAGTGGGTTTTCGATAACATATTGTATAATATTGCTCAATTCAAGAGTCGTAATTCCTGACCAATACGCATTTGTAAAACCATTTATCTTTGAATCAAGTGATTGTGTCATAAACCAGTGAAAGAGTCCAATTCCATTCTTGTTAATTTCAGGGCCAATTATGGAGGTCCTAATTGTAAGGTCTTTATTATTAATAATTTCACCTAGAGCCTTCGATTCAGAGTAATAACCAATCCCATTTTTTTTTGATGACTCTGTATAACCTCCTATTCTACCATCGAATACACAATCAGTGCTAATATGTATCACTTGGGTATCCTCCATTTTAGTGATTTCTTCCAGATAATGAGGAAAATAAGAGTTAAGCCAAATTCCCTTTGCAGGGTTATTCTCTGCATCTTTATTTAAAATCCCAATGCAGTTAATAATATAATCAAACTTGTGATTGTTGTATATTTTTTGGAATTCATGTACATCATTGACATCTACATTAAATACAAATTCATCTTCAAAAACATTTCTAGCCAACCCATAAACTTCGAATTCTGTATTTTTTTTTAGTTCATGCAACAGTACGTGACCTGCCATTCCCTTAATACCTAATATTAATATTCTTTTCATTTGTCCCAGATGACTTTGTTAATAATTGGAGTATAACTTTGTATAACTTTAATTACTCGTGCTGAGGTATTTTCTATTTTGTATTCCAAGGGTATTTCTTTTCCATTACTATCATTGAGCTCTTTAATTATTTTAATTGAATGGAGCATACTTTTTTCAGAAATTCCCCCTAGAACAATTGTACCCCAATCGACGGCCTCGGGACGTTCTGTACTCGTCCGAATGCTGACCGCCGGAAACCCCAAAATAGCCGCTTCTTCACTAATTGTACCACTATCCGAAAGTACCACATAGGCATTCTTTTGTAAATTTATATAATCATAAAAACCCATTGGAGGAACATTACTAATTAGCTTATGAAATTTTATTTTTTTAGTCTCTATCCTATTTTTTGTGCGGGGGTGAGTCGAAAAAATAATTGGCATTTGGTACTCCTCTGCGACTTTATTAAGAGAATCAACCAGAATTTCAAAGTTATTTTTAATATCTATATTTTCTTCTCTGTGTGCACTTACAACAATATAATTATCCTTTTTTAAACCAAATTTGGCTAGAATTGTTGAGTTTTCTACTTTTCTAGCATATTTAATAAGAATCTCATTCATTGGAGATCCTGTAACAAAAACATGATCTTTCCTAAAGCCTTCGCTTAATAAATACCTTCTGCTATTTTCTGTATAAGATAGGTTGACATCTGAAATATGATCAGATATTTTACGATTTATTTCTTCAGGAACATTTTGATCAAAACATCTATTTCCTGCTTCCATATGAAAAATAGGTATTTTTAATCTTTTTGCAGCAATAGTACATAATACGGAATTCGTGTCTCCTAAAACTAAAATTGCATCAGGGGCCTCTTCTAATAAAACTTCAAAAGATTTGGAAATAATGTTACCAATAGTTTCCCCTAAATGCTTTCCCGCAACATTTAAAAAATAATTAGGCTTTCTTATTTCCAAGTCATCAAAGAAGATTTCGTTGAGCTCGTAATCATAGTTTTGACCAGTGTGTATTAAAATATGATTAAAAAAAATATCACATTTTTTTATACATTCCGAGAGTCGAATTATTTCAGGTCGAGTCCCTACAATAGTAGCTACTTTTAATTTTGTCATTGGTAGAAGGTTAATTGAATGTTCTATATAAAAAAAGTCAAAAGATTTCGCCAAAAACGTCTTTCCTAATTTGCGGAAGTTTTAATAAAAGCTCTTTAATTCCTTCAACATTTTTTTGTTCGCTATTATGAGAATTATAATCTTCAACTTGATCAATATTATCCTTACCTTCAGAAAAATACTTTGAATAATTAAGGTCTCTGTTATCTGCAGGAATTCTATAAAAATCCCCTAGGTCTTCGGCTTTCAACATTTCTTCTCTTGTACAAAGCGTTTCATAAAGTTTTTCACCATGCCTTGTACCTATAATTCTAATTTTATTTTTGACATTGTACAACTCCAGCACAGCTTGTGCCAAGTCCCCTACAGTACCTGAAGGAGCTTTATGTACAAACAAGTCACCTTGGCAACCATTTTCAAACGCAAATAATACCAAATCAACCGCCTCCTCCAATGTCATAAGAAATCTAGTCATTTTGGGGTCCGTTATAGTGAGGTTTTGGCCATTTTTAATCTGATTAACAAACAATGGAATAACAGAACCTCTTGATGCCATAACATTCCCATATCTAGTAAGGCATACTAACGTTTCCTGAAGATTTCTAGAAGCAGCAATAACAACTTTTTCCATCATTGCTTTTGAGATCCCCATGGCGTTGATTGGGTATGCTGCTTTGTCCGTGCTTAAACAAATAACTTTCTTAACCTTATTATGAGCCGCTGCGTCTATAACATTTTGAGTACCTATAACATTAGTTTGAACCGCTTGTATTGGAAAAAACTCGCAAGAAGGAACCTGTTTTAGAGCAGCAGAATGAAATATATAATCAACTTCTCTTGTTGCTGGTTCTATACTTGCATATTCCCTAACATCACCAATATAATACTTGATTTTATCATTCTTATATGTATTTCGCATATCATCCTGTTTTTTCTCATCTCTTGAAAAAACACGAATTTCTTTGAAATACTCAGTATCTAAGAAACGATCAAGAACCGCAGTTCCAAAAGACCCTGTTCCGCCAGTTATCAGAAGTATTTTATCCTTCATTTTATATTAATATTTTTTTGATAAAAATTTAAACGTTTCAAAAGCACATTTCTCCCAAGTATAGTCGGAGGAGTATTTTTGTGATTTTAATGCTAAAGTGGTTCTTAAGGTTGGAGAATCAATCATCTTTTTTAGTGTAGAGGTAATTGAAGATACGTCCAATGGATTGAAGAATTCCCCTGAATCCTTAAGAAATTCTGGCATTGGCTGTTTTCTACTGGATACAATTGGCAAGCCAGAAGACATTGCTTCAATAAGGATATTAGGCATGTTCTCACAAGTTGAAGCAAAAACAAACATGTCAGCATTGTGGTAAATTCTATCTATTTCAAGATATGACACATCCCCCAAATATTTTATAATTTCTTTATTCTTTAGGTAAATTCTTTCAAAAGACCGATAACCCTTTGCTTTGTGTCCTACAATAGTAAGTTCCACGGGGTATCCAAGACGCTTAAGTTCAATGACACCCAATGCAACCATATCGTGATGCTTATAAACATCAATTGTAGAAATATACAGCAGTTTAAACGGTTCGTCATTTGTGTAGTGAGAAATGTCCAGTTGATTCTTTACTTTCCCCTTAAACCTAGGGGAGGAACCGTGATTAATTACTGCTGACTTTGGAAGATTTATCTCGGTTAATTTCTCCAAATAAGAATGTGCATATTGCGAAATAAATATAACACCCTTAGCTCCATTAATAGAGATTGTTTGAAGATATTTTAAAATAAGAAACCTTAACCTGAAAAAACTAAAGCCGTACCTGTCTGCCTCTTCCTTTTCAAAAACGAGCATATTCCTGCACATTGTTACATAAGGAGTTCTACCCCCAAAATAGTTACCTCCTGGGTTAAAAATAATATCTGGAGAAAAAACTTTAATCACTCTCGCAAAGTTTAACGCCTTCCACATTTGACGTGAAAGTAAATTCGATTTATTATTAGAAATACAAATCTTTGAAAGATACCCCTTTTCTGAAATTTTGTTTAAAACCTCTGGAATACCTACGATTAAAACTTCAGATACTTTAAGTTCCTTCATCATCTCATAGGTTGTTGCATTCAAAATTTCCACCAAATGCGATACTCCACCACCCCTAACTATATTAGTTCCATCAATTAAAATTTTCATGTGAATTTCTATTTAAAACTAGTTTTCAAATAACGTTCCTATATATAGACTCTCCCTATATTCAAGCTCTTTTTTAGTGAAAACCGAATAATATGGTATATATACATTATACTTTCTTGTTCCAGTTACAATACTTCCTGTATCCCTATAATAATATCTAAATGGATGAATTAGAGCTATCATTAACAACAAAATTGGAAATAACACTCTTTTGGTTGTTAAAAAATCGCTTCGAAAGTAAAACATTAAAACATTCGTAAAATAAATCGCCATGAACGGTGTAAAATAATTTAAAAAACGATGGAATCCCGAAATACATACGGTTACCATCGCAAAAAATAGATAAGGCACCAATAAACTTTCAAGTCCTCGATTTTCTTGAATCTTGTGCCTTTTCGATTCAAAAATTATGTATAACGGAAAAACAATATAAATCATAGCATAGAATATTGTTCCATTTAAACTCGGTCTTAACTCTGAATAAACCACAAACCTATTTGCAATTCTTTCATTAAAAAAAAAGAAACTAAAAAGATTTAAAACCTGAGACAAGTCTGAATGAACAAATGAAATTATTATAATAGTAAATAAAAATATTATATAAACTGCAGTAATACGGAAGTTTCTAAAAAAGGGTAAAATAAACAAAATTATTGCTGAGGAATGGAACAAAAAACCTGTTATCGCAACAAGGTAGTAGAAAAACCATTTTTTACTATGATAATATTTAAAACCTATTAAAAAGCAGCAAACTGCTAGAGACTCCCTTAAAACCTCCATATTGAACAGAGTGTAAAAAAAAATAAAATAAATTAAAGCAAATGCAAAAAAATAAGGCGTATATTTTTTTGCAACTTTAAAAATTATAAAATTAATAAGGGTCGCATGGATTAATTGAAAAAAAACGAAATCTCCTATTATCGACTTTGAAACAGAAGATAAGACAATCCATAAGGGGTCATAAGACGCTGTTTGAAACTCAATCCACACAAGATCCTTTAGCGTCGGAATGTCTTCGAAAAGGTTAAAATAGGTATGAGTATCACCACCAACCTTATATCTTAATCCAGCTAATAAAATAAAACATAATAAAAGAATATTCTTAAAGAGGCGTTTTTTAGTTCTTAAGCAAAGAACATCATATCTCAAAGCCAAAAGAAGTAGCAAAACAAGTAAGGCAAGATATGGCATTAACCCTGTGTTTTATTAAATAAAATAAGACTTAAATTGTAAAAAATAGCCACGTAACAAAGAGTCACTAATGCAAAAAGGAGCATGCGTTGATCTCCACTTAATTGTATGAACATTAACAAAATAGCACCGCAACCGCCAATAGTAATATGTGAAATTAAACTTTTTAGATTAAACGGGATATAGTACAACCTATTAGAATTAAACATGCTAATAAACATCAGTGTAAGGTTTGAAATAAGCATGGCAATACACACACCCCTTAATTCCATCCTTTTCGTCAAAAAATATAATAGTATAAGATTGACCAAGAGTGTAATAAGAAAATTATACGACAAATATTTAGTTTTTCCTGTGACTTTCGGGCCAACATCTACCACTTCCTTGAATATCAAAACACTAAAAGACATGGCTAAACAGCCTAAATAAATACTTGCTTCTTCAAATGAAGGTTCCAATATAGATGAGACAATATTTTTAGAAAAAATATTTACTATCCATACGATATACATTATCAATGGAACTATTAGCCTCAACACATTTGCAAAAAGAACTTTATGACCATCTTTTTTAAGTTCACTAAACATAAATTGGGACCAAGCCATTGAAAATATAACATAAATCAATTGTATAAATGCCGCCAACTTTAAAGACGCCGAAAAAATACCTAAAGTACCCACGGACAAGATTGTAATAATAAAAAATCTATTTGTGTATGAGAGAAAAATACTTCCAACTCTAGCTGGGAACTGAGGTAGGCCATAGGCTAACGCCTGCATTAGAATAGGAAAGTTTAAACCATATTTTAAGCGTCTCCTGAAAAAAATTGCCAAAGCAAAACTAGTCATCAATTGAGTCAAAAACCCAGAAATAAATATTCCCCTTAAGCCCATTCCTTTTAAATGAACAAAATAAAAAATTCCAAGAAGCATTATTAATAGCTTAAAGATTATCACTAAACTAAATTTGGCATTTTCTTTATTATACCTTAAAACAATTAAAAGTATCATTGAAAAGTTAATTAACGGGATTTGAATAAGCCCCCAAATTAATAATTCGGCATACTTTGTTTCATTAAAAAGTAAAACTGACAATTTAAAGGAAAAGACTATAACTATTATAGCAATCAATAATGAAATAATTAACACTAGCGATAATATCGATGATACAAAATTCCACCTTTCCGATTCTCTTAAATCATAAAAGTATCTTTGCAAAGATGTTTCTAATTGTAGTGTGGTAAAGGCTCCAACAAAGAGAATACAAGTATTAATGGTCTCCATTATCCCAAATTCAAAAGGAGTAAAAATTTGAGAGAAATAAGGTATCAATAAGAAAGTTATGGCCTTCTCTATAGAGATTGCAAAACCAAAAGCAAAAAAAGAAACAAGTAAAGACCTAATTTTCAATTCCTTTACATGTTAAAGGATCTAAAAACCTATTTATCCAAGATTCTACCTCGTAAAATCCTATTTGTTCAATTGATAATTCTGCATACGCAGTATTGAGAAAAGTGATCATTTCTTCCATTGGTCTCGAACCAAGAATAAAAATATTTTGCTCACAGTAAAAGGACTCGTTAACAATATTCGTATCATTCGTAATTAACTTCTTCGAAAAAAAAATTGATTCCATTACTCTTAATGTTAATCCCGTTTGCCCCTCCTGCAAATAGTCTAAGATACATTTTGATTTCGAAAGAAATTCTAAATACTCACTATACTTAAGCTCTTTTATGCCATCTCTTTTATTAGGAATTAAAATGAGTGGTTTCAATCCCATTTCGCGAGTTTTTTTTTCGAAAATATTTAACGCATTCTTTCTTCCTTTATCTAGACCTAAAAAAAACATATCATACATATTGCCATTCTTTGGCACTGGTAATTCAATTTCTCTAAAATAAAAAGTACTATTATACTTCATCCCAAATCTAACACAGTCCAATCTATCAAAAGACCAAACAGTCGTTTGTCTTTTGATTACCAGCCAATCATTATTTACCCGCTTGAAAGGATTCCAGTACCAATAAATGATTTTTATTTCAGGGAATTTTTTACTGATATATTTCACTAAATGTGTATTATTATTTGCAAATAATATAACATGAGTTTTATCACATAGTAAGTACTTCCATTTAGCGTAAAGAAACTTGTGCGGAATTCCAAGTCGTCTCATAAACTTCGTTATAATTCTTATTCCAACCCCATTTCTATAGGTTCGAAAAACATCAATTCCCTTGTTTCTAAAATAAGGGAAAAAAAAATCCATTGAATCAAGAACAATTAGGTACTCCCTCATCGTCTTTTTAACCATTCAAAGCTTAACTTAAGACCATCTTCAATTAAATAATTAGGATTATAACCCAAAACTTCTACTGCCTTAGAAATATCAGCTAAACTGTGTTTTATATCCCCAACTCTCTCTTTTGAATATGAAGCTTCAGCATCCGTTTTCGCTAGGTTTTTTATTAAATCCCATAATTCATTTAATGTTATACTAGAACCACAAGCTACGTTCATTACCGAAGCACCGTGCGAAGAAGATAAAGCCTTAAGATTACACTGAACTACATTATCAACAAAAGTAAAATCTCGGCTAGTTTCACCATCACCATTTATAGTTGGACCTACACCATTTAATGCAGCATCCATAAACTTCGGAATAACCGCAGCATATGCCCCATTAGGGTTTTGCTTTGGACCAAAAACATTAAAATATCTCAGCCCTACCGTTTCCAACCCATAAGTAGTAAAAAAGACATCCGCATATAACTCATTTACATATTTAGTTACAGCATAAGGCGAAAGAGGCTTTCCTATTCGCCCTTCCACTTTCGGCAACTCTTTACTATCTCCATAAGTCGAGGAAGATGCGGCATAAACCATTTTTTTTATTCCATTATCTTTCGCCGCTACTAGGATATTTAAAAAACCTGAAATATTTACAGCATTAGTAGTTACAGGGTCATTAATAGAACGAGGAACAGAACCCAAGGCTGCTTGATGAAGTATATAATCCATTCCTTTACAGGCGGCTTGACAAGTTTCAATATCCCTAATATCACCTTTAATAAACTCTACATTTGGAAGCTTAATAAAATCCTCAATATTATCGAGATTCCCTGTAGATAAGTTATCAAGAATTCTTAACTTTTTTACATTATACTTCACCAAATACTCTACTAAATTTGAGCCAATAAAGCCCGCTCCACCCGTAAGTAAAACTGCAGATTTTGATAAATCTATTAGATGATACGTCGTTTCGTACATTATAACCTTTTATTATTATTTTGCTTGGCAAATTGACCTTTTACATCAAAAACCACCCCCTCAAAACTTTCTAAATCAAGATTGTAAAACTCTTGGTGATTAACAGCAATCACAATTCCTGAATATAATTTTATCTTTAGTTCCCTACATAAGTCAATATCGTACTCTTCTTTCACCTCAACAGAGGACGCCCAAGGGTCGAATATATCCACCTCTATATTGTATTCCTTAATCTCACGTATAATGTCAATGACTTTAGAGTTTCTGATATCTGGACAATTCTCCTTGAATGTTATCCCTAACACCAAAATCCTGCATTCATTCAAATTATAATTATCCTTTATTAATAGCTTAATAGTTTCCGAGGCAACATGTTTTCCCATAGAATCATTAATTCTTCTTCCTGCCAATATTACTTCCGGGTGATAGCCCAAAGATTCCGCTTTATAAGTTAAATAATAAGGGTCAACCCCTATACAGTGCCCCCCAACCAATCCAGGCCTAAAGTCTAAAAAATTCCATTTAGTTCGAGCAGCTTCCAATACTGATTGTGTATCAATATTCATCTTATTAAAAAGAAGAGATAATTCATTTACAAAAGCAATGTTTATATCTCTCTGGCAATTCTCAATAACCTTAGCAGCCTCTGCAATTTTAATTGAAGCTGCCTTAAATGTGCCAGCTTCAATAATAGATGCATATAAATTGTCCACAAATTCTGCGATTTCAGGTGTACTTCCAGAGGTAACTTTACGAATTTTAGTAACAGTATGCACCTTGTCCCCTGGATTTATCCTTTCAGGTGAATACCCACAGAAAAAATCTTGATTAAATATTAAACCACTTTCTCTTTCCAAGACAGGTACACAATCTTCCTCGGTACAACCCGGATAGACCGTTGATTCATAAATAACCACATCACCCTTCTTTATTATTTTTCCTACTGTTTTACTAGCAGAAATCAGCGGTTTAAGATCTGGTTTTTTGAATTTATCTATAGGAGTTGGAACTGTAATAATAAATATTGTCTGCCGTTCAGAATTTAATTGAGTAGAATCAGAAGTAAAAGTTAACAGATTGGCACTTTTAAAATCATCTGGACTTACTTCCTTAGTAGTATCAATATAATTCTTTAACTCTGAGATACGACCAGAATTAATGTCAAAACCAATCGTTGAGTACTTTTTACCAAATTCTATTGCTAGAGGTAATCCAACATACCCAAGACCAATCACTATGATTTCTTTTTCTTTCAATGAAATATAACTTTATAGTTCTTTCGTATAACCAATATACAGCTAATAGCCACTAGAAGACCTAAAATGAAAGAGAGAATTATTATAATTGCCCTCTTCGGCTCACTTTTTAATGTTGGCACTACTGGTGGTTCCAAAACCTGAAAAATTGGTGTTTCTTGCTGCAATTTAATCTTTGCTTCTTCATATTTTTTTAAAAGCTCATTATAAACCGTTGATGATAGTTTATATTCAGACTCCAATCGTTCTCTTTGAACATCTGCGGATTGCAAACGAATTGTTGGAGCGGCAAATCGATCAGCATATGAAGCCTTCTTATATTGATCCCGATAAAACTCTCCTTTAGCGGCCGCAACCTTTCTACCCAAAAAATCCACGTCCTGTTTAATTTTTTCGGTTCTATAATCGCTAACATAAATAGTTAAATACTTCATCGCAAAAGCCGCAATTCCTGCAGCAACCACAGGGTCAGGCATTTTTACAGAAATGCTAATAACTCCAGTTTTCTTATCTATAGAACCATTAATTCTTTGCTTTAGATCCTTTATCCTTTCCTCAGTCAATCTATTTAGTACAAGGACACCTTTTGGTTTTCCTTTAAAAGTACTTAAATACTCCTCCTTAAAAATTTTATTATCTTCAATTTCAAAATGATAAAAGTCTTCAAAACGCAAACTATCACCATTTTTATTAATAAAACTTTCTTGAAAAAGATTTAGGAAAAAAGGCGTACTACTGAGTACATCTGGATATAAATCTGGTCTTATAGCATCCGTATTGTTTTTTAAGCCCAACTCAAATCCTCCAATACCTACCAAATTAGCTAAACCGCCCAAAGAGTTTCCTCCACTTCCACTTATTTCAGGCATTATCTTACCTTCCGAAACAAACTCCTCTCTTGAAGTAAAGGCATACCACAATCCACCAAGAATAAACAAGGCGGTTATTCCTATAATCAGCCATTTCCCGCTCCAAAGGACTTTGAATAAAGCAAAGAAATCAATGGTCACTGCTTCATTATCTTGATAACTGTTTTCCATTATAATATCCTTATAATCGTCACTAAAATTGTCGCAATAGAGACAAATGCCGAACTCACTGCTATTCTTTCAGCAGGTGTCCATCTATACTTATTTCTTGTTGGTATGATCACCTCCATACCTCTTTGTACTTCCGGATAGTTTTTAATTCCCATAAATGATCTTGTTCTGTCTGTTAGGCCATTGGCATACCTAACATAAGCTTTTCTTACAAAAGCAGAGTCTGTTACTCCACCAGCTTGAGCAATATAATCAGAAAATCTCAATTCGGGTTGATAAGCGACTGTAGTCGGGTTCAAGACTTGTCCGCTCAATTTGACGACCTCCTGAATTTTAGGAATCATCAAACTGTCACCTTTCGACAAAATCAAATTGCCCAAATCTTGATTATTTCCTAAAGCTCTTTTTAAATCTAATGCCACTAAGCTACCATTTCTAAAAAACCTTGCTCCCTCTGAATAAGCTTCGATTCTCAAGCCACCGGCTCTTTCTATCAAATCAGAAATTCTTTCCTCTCTTTTTAGTATCGTATATAAGCCTGGGTAATTCACCTCTCCAGAAATATTAACCAGTTTCTGTTCTTCATAATTTGGAAGATCTCTCACAAAAACCTTATCAAATGGACTTAAAAGCACTTTCCTTTCTTTCACAAAAAGGTCGTCGCTTTGTACTACCACAATCTCCACGGTCTCATTAGAGCTTTCGTCATTATATAACCTTTTAGCAACTTCTATCCTCTTCTCTGATGCCCCCTCTTTAAAGCCTCCTGCCAGCAGAATCAAATCCTCCACGGACATACCCTCTGCAAAATCAAATTGCCCAGGTTGATTAACCGAACCTTTAATTTCTACTCTTCTTAATTCTCTCAATTCCGTAACTGACTTTACGATTAATTGGTCATTCTTTTTTAATTTCAAATCACCTACCGTACCATTCAGTATTTCCTTTAGATTGATGGAGATAATTTCAGGATCCAAGTTTTCTCGCTCCCTAATAATTAATACTCGCTCCAAAAACGCATCTTCTCTTAACCCCTCTGAAGCCTTTATAAGTTCTTTAACTGTACTTAAAGATTCACTTAAAGAATATTCCCCTGGTCTAAAAACAGCCCCAGAAACTTCTACTTTATTCTCATACCTATCTAAAATCGCTCCTATATAAATCTTATCGCCATTCTGAAGGGCATACATACCCAACTTATCACCATCTACAGTCAAAAGCTTTCTTTCCTTTTTTGTGTTTCTAGTGATGTTTATACTCTCCAAATATGCTTGATCAGAAGGCCCGCCAGCAAAAAACAAAGCATCTTCTAAGGTCTCATTTACTTTTAATTCATAAACCCCTTCTCTTTTTACTTTACCTTCTAATTCCACCTTTGATTCCGCCATTGGAACAAAGATTACATCTTGATCTAGAAGTCTTTCATTACCTACAAATTCGCCCTTTGTTAGAAATGGATATAAATCTATTTGAGACTTTTCTTTATTGCCTCTCAGAAGTTTGATACTTCTAAAGGAGCCTTTTGCACTCGGACCACCGGCCAAATAAAGTGCGTTGAAGACTGAAGCAAACGCCGAAATAGTATAAGTTCCGGGGTTTTCAACTTCCCCCACCAAGGTAACTTTAATACTTCTTACATTCCCCAATGTTACATCCGCATTTAATGTGCCATTTCTTAAGCCACCAAATAATAACTTTAGACGTTCTATAATTTTAGTTTTTGCCGCATCAATGGTCAGGCCATTGACATAAATTGGAGAGAGGCTTTCCAGTTTGATAGTTCCCTCTGGTGAAACAGTTACATCATAATGCTGAAAAGCGTAACCAGAAATATCAATTTTCAACTGATCGTCTGTTCCCAAGATATAGTCCTTAGGCGTTGGTAATCTTAAATTCGGCTCGAAAGAAAGATTTTTGTTATTGAAAATTTCTCTTCCAAATACTTCTTTTTTCTTGGTGACTTCAGTTTTTTCATTCACCTGAATCGGGGTTCTTTCAGCCAGCTCCCCCATTTGATCACGCGTAGACTTGTTGTCAGACTGAGACACCTTATTCGTTCCCGTCTTAAGTCTATTAATCCTTTCCCTGAGTTTTGCAACATCCTCCTGCGTATAACCGTTTGCTAAAGCGGCTGCTTCTATCTCCATGTCGGACAATCCACGCTGTTGCATTTCCTTCATGAATTGTTCCACCTGAGCATCGGTCACCTCGTCAACATTACCAGGACTTTGTGAGAAAGTTTCAATGGAAAGCGAAAGAAATATGAAGAGTAAAAAATAAACGTTATGTCGTTTCTTCATTTAGAGGTCTTTTGGATTTTTTCACAAATAAAAGGAAATTAATTAGCCTCGCACAATTTCAAACTATTTTCTTATTATTCGGAAATTTAATTGAGCTACTCTAGCCTTAATAATGAGTATCTTTAGTAACCTGACAATTTAAATTCTTTATAATTTACCGCAACAGTTACTCCCATATTACCGTCTAAATTCGGCAAATCTAAATATCTCTATACCCTCGTCACTAAAAGGTTCTTCCTCCAAATCTAAAGCTTTAACATTATTGAATCTAGAACATTTAATTAGTAATTAAAATATTATGGTCAACTAGAAGACATGTTTTCATTTGTATTGTTTTTTCAAATTGGAATTAATCTTCCAAGGCATTGCTCAAAAAGGTATTTTTTAGCATAAAAACAATTAAAAAAATTAATAAGGCCCAATTCAGATAAACATAATAGTAATCCGTGACTTCATTAAAAATTATCTCATTAAATCTGGTCTTTTCAATTTCGTCAATATTTCTAAAAATATCCATCAGCGACTCCCTAGATATAGCTGAGTAAAATTCCCCGTTACTATTAGCCGCTACATCATTTAATATTTTTGTATTTACTATTTCTGTAGCATTGCTTTTACCGACTGCGATAGTATAAATTCTTATTCCGAAAGATTTCGCTAAATCAGAGGCGGAATAAGGGGAAAGATTCCCTGCTGTGTTATCACCATCGCTCAACAATATAATGGCTTTACTTTTCCCGGGAGAATCCCTCAGTCGATTCACAGAAGTGGCTATGGCATTACCTATGGCAGTTCCAGAGCTGTTTATCATGTCCCACGAAACCTTATTTAAATAATCGTTTAGTAAACCATAATCGGATGTTAAAGGACATACCGTTACGGATTCACCAGCAAAAACCACCAAACCAACTTTATCATTCGACCTTTTCCTAAGAAAGTCGCTTGCCACCTGTTTCGCCGCTTCCAATCTATTAGGCACCAAATCCGTGCTTTTCATGGATTCAGACACATCAATAGCTAGGATAATACTTATTCCTTCGCCTATGGCGTCTTCCGATCTCAGGGCTCTTTGCGGGCGAGCCAAAGCAATAAGCAACAAGACCAAACCTAGCAAAAATAGTAAGGGATTAACAAATCTTAATGAGGTCAACCAAGCATATCTTCCATTGCTTTGGTTTAAAGACAAACTTAAATTTTGCCCTTTGTTACTCGCGAAAAACCATCGTAAAACAAAGACAAAAGGTACACCAAGGATTAGATATAAATAAAAGGGATTTGCCCAAACGAAATCTCGTAAAGTAGAAAGCAAAAACCAATCTGTGGATATCCAATCTGGCATAGTGAATAATTATTTACTATAATTTTCCACGGCCTTTCTAACGCTACCAAATTTCATTAATAAACCCAATGCCGTTTCATGATCAATTTCCAACTCATTCATTACCATTCTGGTTCCTCTTTCCACCAGCTTATCATTAGAGAGCTGCATATCCACCATTTTATTTCCTTTCACCTTTCCTAGTTGTATCATGACCGCTGTGGAAATCATGTTGAGTACAAGCTTTTGGGCAGTGCCTGATTTCAACCTTGTACTTCCAGTAATATACTCTGGACCTACCACCACCTCCACTGGAAATGTGGCTTCCTTTGCCACCGCACTTCCACTATTACAAACAATACATCCTGTTAAAACACCTGCTTCATTAGCGTTTTTTAATCCTCCAATGACATATGGAGTCCTTCCACTAGCGGCTATGCCTACCAAGCTATCTTGACTGTTAATATTATAGGCTTTCAAATCTTTCCATGCCTGATTTTCATCATCTTCTGCAAACTCCACTGCCTTTCTTATGGCGGAATCTCCTCCTGCAATGATTCCCACTACCATTTCATGCGACACTCCAAAAGTAGGAGGGCATTCAGAAGCATCTACAACGCCCAATCTACCGCTGGTACCTGCTCCAATATAAAACAACCTACCACCCTCTTTCATTCTTTTCACGATCTCAGAAATCAGGACTTCTATCTGCGGCAATACTTTTTTGACCGATAAAGGTACCGATTGATCCTCCTCATTTATTCCTACCAAAAGTTCCATTACAGACTTCTTTTCCAAATCTTGATGATTGGAACTCGATTCTGTTGACAATTGAAGCAAATCTTCCATTAATATTATTTGTTGAGTTTTGCAAAGTGTTTATAAAAAAGAGGAATAGCTTCAATGCCTTTAAAGAAGTTAAATACACCGTAATTTTCATTTGGAGAATGTAATGCATCGGAGTCTAAACCAAAACCGAACAAAATAGACTTAAGACCCAACACCTCTTCAAACAGAGCCACAATCGGAATGCTTCCCCCTCCTCTTGTAGGAACTGGTATTTTTCCGAAAGACTCTTGCATGGCATTAAATGCCGCCTGATACCCTATCGAATCTGTTGGCGTTACATAAGGCTGACCTCCATGATGTCTTGAAACTTTTACTTTTACGGTATCAGGAGCTATAGATTTAAAGTGTTTTTCAAATAAGCTCGAAATTTCTATCCAATCTTGGTCTGGCACTAATCTCATAGAGATTTTAGCATTAGCCTTTGACGGAAGAACTGTCTTGGAGCCCTCTCCGGTATATCCACTCCAAATACCATTTACATCCAATGTTGGTCTGATGGCAGCCCGCTCTCTAGTACTATAGCCCTTTTCTCCGCTAACTTCTGCGATACCCAAATCTTCTTTATATTCTTCCTCATTAAATGGTGCCGATTCTAAAGCATCTCTTTCCTCAGCATTTAGCTCTAAGACTTTATCGTAGAAACCTTCTACTAAAATTTTGCCATCCTCGTCATGAAGAGAGGCTATCATTTTTGCCAAGACATTTGCTGGATTTGCTACAGCTCCACCATACACCCCTGAGTGCAAATCTCTGTTTGGGCCAGTAACTTCTACTTCCATATAAGCCAATCCTCTTAAGCCAGTCTCTACAGATGGTATGTCATTTGATATGATAGAAGTATCGGAAATAAGAATAATATCTGCTGATAATTTCTCCTTATTCGCTCTGATAAAAGTTTCTAGGTTTTCTGAGCCTACTTCTTCCTCTCCTTCAAACATTACTTTAACATTACACACCAAAGCGTTGTTTTCCAACATACCTTCAATGGCCTTGACGTGCATGTAAATTTGACCTTTATCGTCACATGCACCTCTTGCGAATATGGCACCATCAGGATGTACTTTAGTTTTCTTTATGACGGGTTCAAAAGGAGGTGAATCCCAAAGTTCATAAGGATCTGCTGGTTGCACATCGTAATGTCCATAAACCAAAATAGTGGGTAAGGCTTTATCAATTATTTTTTCAGAAAAAACGATGGGATGTCCAGCCGTTGGGCAAATTTCTGCGGAATCCATTCCAGCGTCTAAAAGCTTGTTCTTAATCCACTCAGATGCCGTTTGCATATCAGCATTAAATTTAGGATCTGCACTTACGGAAGGTATTCTTAGAAACTCAAAAAGTTCGTCTAAAAATCGTTGTTTGTTTTTGTCAATGAAAGATTTCATTCCTATTGCTTACTTTAATTTAAAGCAAAGATAGCGATAGTAAACAATTCGCTTAACGAAGGTCAGACAAAAGCTTTTAAACGCTCGTAAATTTTAGATTAATCTATTTCGGAGGGTACTTGTTTTCATTTCCCGCCAGAAGTCTTTTAACGTTCTCTCGGTGGGTAAACAATAGAAGAAGAAATAAGGCAAACGCCATTAACTGGAAAAAGTAATTTTCTGGGTTGAGCCAAAAATTAAAGGGAATAAAAGAAAGTGAGCCCATTAATGACGCTAAAGATACATATTTAGACAGGCTCAATACGATTACAAAAACGATTAAGCAAACAAGAGCACCTAAAGGATTAAGGGCCAAGATAACGCCAAAGGATGTTGCAATACCTTTCCCTCCCTTAAAGCCAGCGAAAACCGGAAGAATGTGACCTATAACTGAGGCAAAGCCTATGATAATAAGCATGGAATCAAGATCTCCCAAGAAATACTGGGCAATCTTAATGGCTAAAAATCCCTTTAGCATATCAATCACCAAGACAGCCAAACCAGCCTTCTTGCCTAAAACACGAAGTGAATTAGTGGCACCTGCATTACCAGAGCCAAATTCTCTTACATCAACTTTATGGAATATCTTTCCATAAACCACTGCCGTAGGTATAGATCCAAGTAAATATGCCAGAAAAATAAAGCCAGCCACTGATAGCATTTAATAAGGTAGATTTTTTGAAATGCAAAAATAAATAAATTGTATCATTTAAAGATGCTCTTAAATATAATAATCGACAAGTTTCTTATTATCAATATAGTAACTGCACCTTTCCGACATCAAAAATTTACTTATTTTAATTTTACACCTTTTTTCTTGATCGCCAAATCGTGAGCAGTATCATAGTAAGAACGAAGATTAGCCCAGTCAAAAATATCAGAAAAATTCTCTACCCTATTTCGCTGCATTATTCTGTCTCTTCTATTCATGGTCACGAAATTGAAAAGTTGCTCCGCAAGCTGATCAGCAGCTTGATCAAAATCTCTTTTCTTTCTGTTAACCACATATACCCCCACATTTTCGTAGTCCTTCATGATTTGAATCATAAAGTCACCAAAACCAGATAAATCAGAAGTGACCGTAGGAATACCACGAATAACACATTCTAATGGTGTATAACCCCATGGCTCATAGTAGCTTGGAAACACCCCTAAGTGGCAGCCCCTCACAAATTGACCGTATTCTAATCCAAATAGCGGATTGGTCGGTGAGATAAAGTCTGGATGATAGACAAATTTCACTCTATCCTCCTTATAGTTTTTCATGTTAGACTGATCAAAAAACTCGGTTATTTGATCAGGTCCTTTGAGCAAATGCGTCGTGGTTCCTGGAAGTGTATGGGTTTTCCAAGTTTGAATAGTCCGGCGTAATCTCAGCCTCCAATAATCCTCTACAAAAGCATTTAAGTCAGGAAGCGTTGTGTCGTCATTTGCCGCTGACGCGAAAAATAATTGCTCTCCTATCTGCTCTTCAATAGATTCGCAGGTAAGCTTTATTTCCTCCATAACAGCTCTAGACTGCAATACTGCAGGATCTATAGAATAAACGGGGTTCCTTGTAATAATGAACATCACCACGGTGGTGTCAATATTATTTTTGACCAATTTGAAGTTTAAACGCTTTAAGGCTTCTAAAGTTAAATCGTAACCCTTGTTTTTAAACTCATACCTTCCAGAAGTAAAAAAGTACAGGGTGTTGTCTAGATCCCAGCTATAGCTCTGGAAAAAGTGACCCATCACAAATTGATTAATCTTCTGTTTGAATTTAATGTGTAAGTTTTGAAACTCGTGGGTAGCCGCATATCTTGTAATATTAAGCCCATTAGGTAAAATGAGATCACATTTTCTTCTAAAGAAAACCTCACATTCCTTAGCGGTAATGTCACTAACTGTGGTTAAAACATGGCAGTTTTGAGCCGCATGATACTCTATCCCTGCCTGAGCTTCTATGGCGTAGTTTTTTGCTTCTACTTCCCAATCATAACTTGGCAGGTGTTCATAAAAGTCTTCCACATTTCCTGCTATGTATCTTCCTAGCATGGTAGCATGCGTAGTAAATACCGTAGCCAAATCCATCCGTTTTCTGGTTAGCCCTAAAATAGGAATAGCCGACATCCACTCATGGAAATGAGCAATTACACTTAATTTTTTAGCATGGTTTTGTAAAAATTCAGTCAAAAACGTTTCAATGCAGTGTCCAAAAGCGATCACCTGATTTACAAGAGGCTCGGCATTGATAGTGCTTATTTTATGGTTTTCCCATAAGTCGAACTTTAGGCTATCCACTTTTTCTAAGGTTTTCTCAAAATCCACAAGGATCATCCTTGGTCTACCCGTAACTAGCCAGTGACCATAGTATACATCCATGCCCTTTGAACGGAGAGCCTCTGCCGCTTTACAAAATGGGGAGTCGTCTGTGTACTCTTCAAATTCTATGGAGGCTGTCTGTTCTATATAAGGTCCAATCAAACAATAATCCTCTCCCCACTTTTCTACCATTGCTGGTACTTTGGAGCGAATTACGGTATAGATTCCACCTACCTGATTACAAACTTCCCAAGCGAGTTCAAACAAGACCTCTTTTGATTGTGGTCTTGGCTCTACCTTGAATGTCTCCTCTGATTCCCTTCCGATTCTTTTTACTCCCATTTCAAAACAATTCTCCTGTTCTATTTTTTGGTACTATATTTAAATGAATGTAGGCTTTTTCTGTGGCCTCTCTGCCTCTCGAGGTTCTTTTCAAAAATCCTTCTTGAATTAAAAAAGGCTCATATACCTCTTCTATGGTCTCTGCTTCTTCTCCGCAAGCCGTAGAAATAGTTGAAAGCCCCACTGGTCCACCTTTAAATTTATCAATAATAGTATGTAAAATCCTATTATCCATATCATCTAGTCCATGTTCGTCAACATCCAAAGCTCCTAAAGCCATTTTGGCAATCTTGATATCTATTTTTCCAGACCCTTTCACCTGAGCAAAATCTCGAGTTCTTCTTAATAAATTATTGGCAATTCTTGGAGTACCCCTACTTCTTCTGGCTATCTCAAAAGCCCCTTCTTCACTTATTGGTGTCTCCAAAATATGAGCGGACCTTCCTACAATTTGGCTTAATAGCTTAGCATCATAATATTCTAATCTTAAATTAATGCCAAACCTTGCTCTCAAAGGAGATGTTAATAAACCCGCTCTAGTGGTTGCTCCTATTAGCGTAAACGGATTAAGCGAAATCTGAACACTTCTGGCGTTTGGACCAGAATCTAACATGATATCAATCTTATAATCCTCCATGGCAGAGTATAAATACTCTTCTACGATAGGATTAAGTCTGTGAATTTCGTCAATAAAAAGCACATCATTCTCTTCCAAGTTAGTCAATAAACCTGCTAAATCACTCGGTTTGTCCAAAACTGGTCCAGAGGTAATTTTTATGGAAGAGCCTAGTTCATTGGCTATGATTAAAGAAAGTGTGGTTTTACCTAAACCTGGAGGTCCATGAAGTAAAACATGGTCTAGGGCTTCCTTTCTTTGATTAGCAGCTTGAACAAAAATTTTAAGATTTTCGAGAATTTTAGCTTGACCAGCAAAATCGTCAAAATTGACAGGTCTTAACGCCCTTTCAATATCCTTCTCCGTAGGGCTAAGCATATCGCTATCAGTATTTAAGTAATCTTCCCGCATAAATTCAAAACAGAATTAAATTTGGTAAAAATACAAATTGTGGGTTATGCTGCTAATTATTGGTTCAAATAATTCTTGGAATTTTTATTTTAATACCCACACTGAGCCTACTTCCCTTAAAACTCCCCTATCAGGAAAGTCAAGAGCCTTATAAGTTAAGACGTATGAATATACGGTAGGTGCCTGTAATTTGCCCTTAATCCGACCATCCCATAGATTATCCAGATTATCAGTCTCAAATACCAGCTCGCCCCACCTATTAAAGACTTTCAAATTCACTTCATCCAAATAAGCGTATTGAATTTTAAATTTTGGGTTCATACCCACTGGCGTAAAAGCTTCAGGAAAAAATACCCTTGGTTCACATCCTTCAACTACTTCTATTTCGTCATTGGTTTTACACCCAAAGTTGTTTTCCACTTCTAGCGTATAAACGGAAGGTGCTATAACACTCACCGTTGAGTCGGTTGAGTTTCCGCCAAGCGGTACTCCAGAAGCGGTGCCCCAGCTATAAAAGAATTCATCTCCACCGGTAACATTAGCATAAAGAGTTGCTCTTTTCACGGGGACTTCTCTGGTACATACATAGCCTACATCTGGCAAATTAGAAACGGGCGAAGGTTTGATATAAATGGAATCTTCTAAAATGACTTCTGTACATTCCGTTTCTGTAAGTTCTAATAATTTATCTATAACCTGAGAGCTTATTACACCACTCAATGGTGATTTATTAAAGACTTTTATAATAACCTTGATCTTATTCCAACCCAATTTTGGGAAGGTATAATTGACATTGGTGCCCTTTAATGTGGTGCCGTCCTCAAATTCCCACGTGATTTCATTCCTCATAGGGTCACAAATGCCCTGAGATTCCAAAGCCGTGGCAGCGTTAAAACAATTCCCAAAATAATTAGCAGAAGCACCGCCTCCATCCTGCACTTGTTTGGCATAAATTACGATAGGAAGACCTAAGCCCATCTCACCGTTCACATCAATTCCTTTACTGGCCTCTATATATCCAGTTACGGCAGCATTTCCAGGAATATCGGGAGCTTGAATGTAAGCTACTTTTTTGCTGTTATTGACAGCCATATATAAATACTTATCTCCGGGGGCATTAGGATTTATGGGTCCTAACTGTAGGGCTCCAAATTGCTCCGTTTTAGATGTAGCAATGGTAGAGATATTGCTTTGTATTAAACTTGGATCTTGAAAAAATATTGGAATTTGTAGTAAGGTAGACGTTTCCCCCTTAGTTGGATCACCAGAAATAGTAGCGTATAAAAGCCTTCCATCTGGGCTAAATGACAATCCGTAAACGCTTGGCGGAGCTGCAATACCCAGATCTATCACAATAGGATTTGAAAATGTTCCTGTCGCCCCATCGTAGCTAAAAACTTCAACGACATTGTTTCCATTCTGAATTCCACCTTGAGCCATTTGAGCACCATTCTGGTCAAATACCGTATATCCACTTTCTGTTAAAGGATTATCCTGTGGCAAGCCAATGGATTGTTGTGTGCTTTGAATCCCAACAGAGTCAATTCTAATTACTTCAATAATATTGTTTCCAGATTGATGTGTGAAAATTTCAAATCCTGTTTCGTCTGATTTAGGAAGAATGGTAATCTTGTCTGTAATTCCTACAGCTACTGGAACATCCCTTTCGGTTATCATGCCCATTCCTCCATTATATCTGAGATCAATCACACTATAAGAAAGTAAGCCCGTGTCTACATCTTTGGCAAAAACATAATACTGATGATGAGGACATTCTGTACATCCAGATTTAGGTATAATAATCAAACCCTGAGATGCTGTATTATTTCCATTTAATAAACCAACACCATTTATGTCTAAAACAGGTTCGTCGTTTGCATTATAGACATTTTTTCCGTCGGAATAGAAAGCCAGACTTCCAGAAGGCCCATAAACCATACCTGTGGAAACATCAGAGTCTAATAAATTTGAACGTCCTGCCACTGGAGAAATGGTGATGCTATCTTTTTCTACGTCTGCAAAAAAATCACCTTCGGGATTTAAGGAATCTCTAGGGATTTCTACGCCACCATCATTTTGAAATTCTAGCGTTGCTCCTGTCCCAAAAAACCATTCTTCATTTCCACCACCACCACCAGACTCTTCAAAACAGAATTTAACATTTATCTTGGCGGTTCTAGAACAACCACTTGCACTAAAAACTTCTACAGAATAACATCCAGAAGAATCTACATCAATGGTTCGAGTGGTATCTCCCCCTGGGTACCATAAGTAAGTATAATCTCCAGTTCCTATTCCTATTTTGAAAGGATTAAGGGTTAAAGGATTACTACCGCAAACCGTAGTATCTGCCGAAATGGCCTCATTAAACTTAGGCTGCTGTGGCAAACCTCCAACGGAGATAGTTTTAGTCTCAATGGATCGCACACCTTGCTTAGACGTCTTAGTCAATTGAACGACATAATCCCCTGGGGAGCCATAGAAGTGTTGTGGGTTTCTTATTAGCCCAGGAGTCACATCGGCTACATCTCCAAAATTCCATTCCCAGATAGCGGAACTCGTATCGGTGTCGAAAAAATAAGTGGCATTTGGGCATCCTTCTAATGAACCTTCTGCACCACTCTGAATATCTACAACACAAGTTTTTTCGCTTACATAAAACTGTGCCCAAGCACTACTGTTCACAAAAAGTGACAGCGTCATGAAGAACAGATTTATTATATTTTTCCTATTTAAGCGAAACATATTTTAACAAAGAAAGTAGGCTCAAAAACTGAACCAGACTCAGGCTGGCCTGATTTACGTAATTTAAAGTAAAATTGCTTTTAGAAAACGAGATTTAACGTTTTTTATTCAAAAATTCCGTTTTCAATCCGCATTAAAGACATAAATGATCTTGACTTTTCCCTTTAAGTAAATTTCAAAACCCTATTATATCAACGTAACTAAAAAAAATAAGGTTGCTTTTGGAATCTTTAAAAACAAAACATTTTACTTCTCTTTCAGCGGGTTTTCCTGTCTAAATTTTGAAATAGTGCCCTGATAACGGGAATTTATTACAGACAAATTCTCTTAGTACTTACACTGAAATGCATAGGTGAAAAAACATATCCTTATTTTTGCAAAAAACAAAAGAGAATTCTAGATGAAATATCCTATAGTAGCTTACGGCGATCCTGTTTTAAGAAAAGAATGCCGTGATATAGAAAAAGGGGAAATAGATGTAAAAAAACTAGCAGAAGATATGTTTGAAACCATGTACTCTGCCTCTGGGGTTGGTTTAGCGGCTCCTCAAATTGGGAAAGACATACGCATGTTTGTAGTAGATGGGCATCAAATAAATGAAAACTTAGAGGAGGATGAAGAGGTTAATCCGTCTTTAGAGGGCTTCAAAAAAGTTTTTATTAATGCCGAAATCTTGGAAGAAACAGGGGAAGAGTGGGCTTATGAAGAAGGTTGTTTAAGTATTCCAGACATAAGAGCAGAAGTTTTAAGACCCGAGACTGTTACCATTAGATATTTTGATACGGACTGGAACGAACATACAGAAGAGTATGATGATATGGCGGCACGAATTATACAGCATGAGTACGATCACATTGACGGAATATTATTTACAGATCATTTAAGTCCGCTTAAGAAGCAAATGCTAAAAAAAAGATTGACTAATATTTCTAAAGGCATGATAAAAGCAGACTATAAAATGCGTTTTTACAAAAAGTAAAACACATTATATATGAAGCCAACACTAAAAGTAGCTCTTGTTCAATCAGATATTTACTGGGAAAACCCTGAAGCTAATAGGTCTGAAATAGAAGAAAAAATATCTTCTATTGATATTCCTTTTGATTTGATAGTGCTTCCCGAAATGTTCACCACGGGCTTCTCAACAAATGCAAAACATTTGGCAGAGCCTATGAACTTCACCACACACCGATGGATGAAGCAAATGGCGAAAAGGTATGATGCCGCTATATGTGGAAGCTTGGTTATTAAAGAAGGTGAAAATTTCTTCAATCGCTTGCTTTTTGTGGAACCCAATGGAAACACTTCCTTCTACGACAAAAAACATCTTTTTGGTTTTGGAGGAGAAAAAGAGACATTTTCTAGCGGTGATAATTGCCTGATTATAGATTATGAGGGTTGGAAATTTTGCCCTTTAATTTGCTACGATCTCCGCTTTCCAGTATTTAGTAGAAACCTAGGTTTAGCCTATGATGTATTAATTTACACCGCCTCTTGGCCTGCGTCAAGAACAGATGTTTGGGATACTTTACTTAAGGCAAGAAGTCTTGAAAATCAGTGTTACGTTCTAGGAACCAATAGAATAGGCACCGACGGAAACAATCTTTCCTATTCTGGGCATTCACAGGCTATCAATGCGAAAGGTGTTGTTTTAAACGAAATTAGCAGTAAGTCTCAGATTATTATTTCTGAACTATCAAAAGACGAATTAAGCTCTTTTAGAAATGCCTTTCCTGTTCATCTGGATGCCGACAAGTTCACTTTAAATTAAGTTTTGACCCTTGGTCAATCCATCTGCTATAACTCTATCATTGGAAAGTCTAGGTACTTTGTTTTGTCCTCCTAATTTACCTATTGATTTCATATAACCTATAAAGGCATTTCTTTTAAGTGAAGTAACCACCAAAGGCCTTAGAATATTTCCGACGATGAGATCTTTATAATAAGTATTAAGCGACACCAACTGGGAGTCTAAATCTTTTGCGAATGCTTTTTCATCAATTGGCTCTCTGGCATACTCCACAAGCCACTCATGATATGGCAGACCTTCTTTTGGTATCACCATAGGAGCTACTGTAAACTCCACTATTTCTACTTCAGGATGTCTTTCACAGGCGTATTTCATAGCCTTTTCTACCTCTTCCCCTATCACATGCTCTCCAAAAGCTGAAATGAAATGCTTAATCCGTCCAGATACAATAATTCTATAGGGATCTAATGAAACAAATTTTACAGTATCTCCAATAGAATAACCCCAAAGACCGGCATTGCTATTAATAACTAAGGCATAATTCTTATTCAGTTCTACTTCACCAATGGTTAAACGAGTAGGGTTTTCGTCAAAATATTCTTCCGCAGGAATAAACTCATAAAAAATACCACTATCTAAGAGCATAAGAAGCCCCTCAGACTCAAATTTGTCTTGGTAAGCTATAAATCCTTCGGAAGCCGGATATAGCTCAATAGAGGCTACTTCCTTGCCTATAGATTCAAACAGTTTTGCTTTGTAGGGTTCAAAGTTTACACCGCCGTAAACAAAAAGATCGAATTCTGGAAAAACATCTTTAATCTGTTTTCCAGTTCGCTCTTGAATCCTATCAAAATACATCTGCACCCATGGCGGAATACCAGAAATAAGACTCATAGGTTTATCAATGGTCTCGTCTATTATTCTTTCCAGTTTTTGCTCCCAATCTTCTATACAGTTTGTCTCATAAGAAGGCAGCTGATTTGTTTTGAGATAAGTTGGTACATGGTGATTTGATATTCCAGAAAGTCTCCCAGTATGAATACCTGCCGTTTTGGTCATTACTGGACTCCCAGAAAGAAAAATGAGCTTGTTATCCAAAAACTTAGCATTTCCTGTTTCAAAAATATAATTCAACAAAGCGTTTTTGGCCGAATCTATGTGGTTATGAATGGAGTCATTTGTTATTGGAATGTATTTGACTCCAGAGGTAGTCCCTGAAGTCTTAGCAAAATATAGCGGTTTTCCTTTCCAGAGTACGTCACTTTCTCCTGCTATAATTTTCTCTACATAGGGCTTTAAGCCTTCGTAGTCATTTACAGGAACCGCTTGTTTAAAATCACCATAAGATTGAATATCTGAAAAACGATGATCTTTCCCAAAAACGGTATTTGAAGCTGTTTCTATAATGCTTTTACGCCATTTCTCTTGAACCTCTACGGCATTTCGCATCCAGCCATGTTGATTCCTTGCCGTAATAGCGGCTAAAGGCTTACTTAGAGTAGATTTTATTCCCATTATTACAAAACTACAATAGAAATCGAAATGAGTGTTTTCATTTAAACTTAAAAACAAAAAAATCCCATGAAATGAATCATGGGATTTAATATACTAGTTTGTTCAAACTAGGCTTTTAAAACAGCCTCAGCAAGAACTAGAACTTTATTGTTTACCACTTCTATCACACCACCATCTACTATCATTGAGGTTTTAGAACCACCTTGCTCATAAGTTAAGTTACCTTTTGCAAGTGTACTCACTAATGGAGCGTGATCATTCAAAATCTGAAACTCTCCGTTTTTACCAGGTAAAGTCACTATAGAAACTTCGCCTTCAAAAACATTCTTGTCTGGTGTAATTATTTCTAGAATCATAATTCAAACTCTAATTTCAGTGGAATTTATTTGTTTGCTTCTGCCAACAGTTTCTCTCCTTTAACCACGGCATCCTCAATCGTACCTACCAAGTTAAAAGCTGCTTCTGGAAGGTGATCATAAAGACCATCCATGATTTGATTGAAACCTTTGATAGTATCATTAATGTCAACCAAAACGCCTTGAAGACCTGTGAATTGCTCCGCCACAAAGAATGGTTGAGAAAGGAAACGCTGAACTCTACGAGCTCTTGTTACGATTAATTTATCTTCTTCAGAAAGTTCTTCTAAACCAAGAATAGCAATAATATCTTGTAATTCTTTATATCTCTGAAGTGTATTCTTCACTCTTTGTGCACAGTCGTAATGGGCATCTCCCAAAACTTCTGCAGAAAGAATTCTTGAAGAAGAATCTAAAGGATCCACCGCAGGGTAAATACCAAGCTCAGAAATCTTACGATTCAATACCGTTGTGGCATCCAAGTGAGCAAAAGTAGTTGCTGGGGCTGGGTCAGTTAAATCATCAGCAGGTACGTAAACGGCCTGAACAGATGTAATAGAACCTCTTTTTGTAGAAGCAATACGCTCCTGCATTACACCCATTTCCGTAGCCAATGTAGGTTGGTAACCCACGGCAGAAGGCATACGACCTAAAAGAGCCGAAACCTCTGAACCCGCTTGTGTAAAACGGAAAATATTATCTATAAAGAAAAGAATATCACGACCTTTTCCTTCGCCATCACCATCACGGAAATGTTCTGCTACAGTAAGACCAGAAAGTGCTACTCTAGCACGTGCTCCTGGAGGTTCGTTCATCTGACCGAAAATAAATGTTGCTTGAGAATCTTTCAAAGCTTCTTTATCTACTTTGCTCAAATCCCATCCTCCTTGCTCCATGGACTCCTTAAATGCATCGCCATATTTCACGATACCAGACTCGATCATCTCACGAAGTAAATCATTTCCTTCACGCGTACGCTCACCTACTCCAGCAAATACGGATAAACCAGCATAAGCTTTGGCAATGTTATTAATCAGCTCTTGGATAAGTACTGTTTTACCAACACCTGCACCACCAAATAAACCAATTTTACCACCTTTTACATAAGGGGCAAGCAAGTCAATTACTTTAATACCTGTAAAAAGTACTTCAGTGGACGTTGCCAAATCTTCAAACTTAGGAGCAGAACGGTGAATAGAAATACCTTTTGTGGTAACTTCTCCTAAACCGTCAATGGCTTCTCCAACAACGTTGAAAAGACGACCCTTGATTTCTTCACCTGTTGGCATCATGATAGGAGAACCCAAGTGAGTTACTTCCATTCCTCTTTGAAGACCATCTGTAGAATCCATCGCAATAGCTCTGATTCTGTCTTCTCCAAGGTGCTGTTGACATTCCAAAATTACTTTTTGTCCATTTGGTTTTACCACAGACAAAGCGTCTAGAATTTCAGGAATCTCTGAGTTTTTGCCCTCAAAGCTTACATCAACTACAGGTCCAATAATTTGTGAAATTTTACCGATATTAGCCATATCAAGATATATTTTATTCGTCTATTTTGAGATTTGGACTGCAAAATTAAAAACTCCGAAGGAGAAAACAAACTTCTTACACATTGTTTTGCATTTTTTGAAGAGAATCCTACCATTATTGCCTAAATAATAGGAAGATTAAAGGAATCTTAAATTAGAACAGCGGTTTTTTATTCTTCCATTCCCAATAAATTGCGAAGAAAACTACCATATATTCCAAAGTTACCAAATAGAGGTTCTCTTGAACTGGCTGTGATGTGTAGGCGAAATATGAAAGAGAAACTGCAAAAGTCCAAACAATTGGAAATCTGAAATCCGTAAACAAAGAAACCCCGAAAAGCGTAATAATGTACCATGGATGCACGGTGGTACTGCACATTACGTATATAAGTAGAATCAAAAGCGAAGTCTTGGCAAACTCAAGCCTGGAAAAAGACAGTTTTAGTATGAGAGATAAACTAACAGTCGCCAAAAACGGCCCTATTATGCTAATAGTGTTAAAGCCCAAAGCTTTAAATCCTATTGCTCTAAGTAAATAATAGAAGCTCGCATTGAACTCAAACTTGTGAAAATATAAATCTAGAGAATTGAAAATATTAGTCAACAAATGAGCATCAAAAAAGGGTAGAAATAAAATTACATTTATGCAAAAAGTCAACAGAATGAAATAAGCTCCCTTTTTTAAACCCAGCCTTTTCCAAATCAAAGGAAGAAATATAAGCGGAAGTAATTTTATAGATACCGCTAAAGCAAAAGGAATGGCCGACCATATGGTATGAGAAAATCTCAAATAAACATAACTGGCTAAAAATAAAAAGAATAGCATAACGCCTTCAAAATGAAGGTTTCCTACCGTTTCAATGATAATAAAAGGGTTTAGAGCATAAATAGCAGCAATTGTAACGGCCCTATTTTTTGAAAATTTTAATTTTTCACCTATTGATTTAATTAAAAAAACATTTCCAATTCCTGCCGCAAAAAGAATAAAACGAATACCCACAATACTACTAAAAACAGAAGTCTTACCCAACGTTACGCCTAGTTGAAAGAGGAGCTGATTTAACGGAGGGTAAAGGCTGTAGTAGTTAGGAGAATTTAATTTTTCAAAAAGCCCTTCAGGCATTAGACCATGATAATCTGAAGGTAAAAATAAATATGGGTTTTGATCTGTTATGCCCAAATAGCCATCCCAAATAAACCGATATACGTCATCTGAAAGTACCGGTAAATAAAAAATAAAAAGAAATCTGAACAGCACTGCCCAAAATAAAATCTCAAAAAAAACAAACTTCGTCTTGACTACAACATAAACATAAAAAGCGAAAAGAAGTGACACCCCACCAAAATAAAGCCAAAAATCCTGTCTCTCTTTGTGAAATAAAACCAAAAGCAAGTAGACTATTGCAGATGCTATTTGTAAAACATGTCGCATAAAAAAACCGTCATTAAAAATGACGGTAATTTAGGGTTAAATAGGTATTGTTCAATTAATTTCTCGCCAACTTGGCTTCTATAGTCTGCTGCGTATGCGGTACCGCTCTTAATCTTTCTGCCGGAATAAGCTTACCAGTATCTTTACATAATCCGTAAGTACCATTCTTAATTCTAATCAGGGCTCCTTCCAATTGAGAAGCAAATTTTTTCAGCCTTCCTGAAGATTGGTTAAGTCTCTCCTTTTCCCTCATATCAGCACCATCTTCCAGCGTTTTACTTCCAACAGCAGTACTATCGGTACCGTTATCGTCTTTTCTACTCAGTGTGGTGCTTATAAAGTTAATTTCATTAATTGTTGCCGCGAGCTTCTTTTGAATTATAACTTCAAACTCTGCTAACTCACTTTCTGTGTAATGCGTTTTCTCTACAGTAGCTGACATATCTTCATTGCGTTTACTTTGTTCAGCATTAACATTTTGCTGATATCGCCGCAAAGATATGTTTTAAAGATCCTTAAATCAATGCGATGTTAGATCTTTTTAAAAAAGAAAGTCTCATCCAAATTTGGATGAGACTCCTTTTAAGTGGCCTAATAGTTACAATTATTTAACATAACTAAACTAATATTTTGCTTTATAAGCTTTTAAGCCAAACAATATTTGCTTTTAAAAAATATGGCTATCATTTGGAATAATGTCACTTTTTCAAGTCAAGAATCCTTATTAGTGTTTTATTACACCATCAATAGGGAAATTATTCCGTCTTTGATACAACCTCAATGTCAAAAGCCAATGTGGTTTTTGCAGGAATAGTTCCTGTACCAAACTCTCCATAACCCAAACTCCAAGGAATAATTAAAGTGGCTTTCTCTCCTACTCGCATATGCGAAACACCATCATCAAAACCAGTGATAACAGAACCTGCACCCAATCTAAATTCAAACTCACCTTCATCAAAAGTGCTCTTATTTAAAAAGTAACCTTTGTATTTTACCTTAACCACATTCCCAGCAACCAAATCTCCTTCCGCCGGTCTATTAGCACTTCTAATAATTCTAACACCTAGATCTGTAAGTTCTGGAGTTGCCAAACTATTTCTTTCTATATAAAGATCGATAAAATCCTCTTCAGAATACTGCTTAATAATCTCCATTTCCAAAACTACAACTTGCCAGGGCTGAATGGCTAAGTTCTCTGGTGGGTTAGCACCATAAACCAATGTAGAAGGCAAATAAAACACGCCCTTTTCTCCTTCTCCTAAAGCACTTAGTGCAATTAAAAACCCTTGAAAAACACTAGATGCCGCACTTGCGGAAAAAAAGCTAGAGTCTGCCGCAGTAACATTTAATAACTCACCACCCTTCAATGTGCTCATTCTAAACGCTACATGAAGAGAAATGTCAGCAGTTGGATAAACAGGACTCTCTACCTCGACTAGTTTTTTCCAAAAAATACCCGTTGAATGTTCTGTAAGACCTAAATTATTTGCTTCATTAAAAGCCTTTATTTCTTCTACGTTAAGATCTAAATACTTTTGGTCCTCATTCTCAATAAAATTCTTTCCACAAGAGGAAAGGCCCACCGCTACTAATAAAGCAATAACTACATTTTTCATTTTCTACCTATTTCAAAAAGTTCTATATCAAATACTAATGGCGTAAAAGGAGGAATTGTTGCCCCTGCACCTCTTTCGCCATAGGCAAGATCTGAAGGAATAATAAAAGTACCTTTTTGACCCTTATTCATTGTCATTAAGGCTTCATCCCAACCTTTAATTACATATCCTAAACCTACAGGAAATTTGAAGGGACTATTTTGGTCAAAAACCTTTCCATCGAAAAACTTACCTACATAACTAACACTTACGGTATCTCCAGCAGCTACCGTTGCTCCAACACCATCTTTTTCTTTAACATAATAAATTCCATTCTCCATTTTAACGGCTTTTGGATACTTTTCTTTCACATAAACCGCAATAGTTTGTGCCTCGCCTTCTCTCTTAAGTTTCAAAGACTCCTGAAACTGCTCCATTGTTTGAACAGACTTAACACTTACTAAAAACTTTAATTCTGAATGCTCAGGCACTCCTGGAGGAAGCGGCTGTCCCATTTTACCAAATAAAGAATCCACCTTAACATAAACCGTTGCACTGTCTCCTTCTCCTAATTCAAAAAGAGCATTCTCAAAAGATCCTCTAAACTCTCCTTTTCTTGCAGGTACTTGAATAGATTGGCCTTCAGCCCAAGTATCTCTAAAAACGGTATCCAACTCGGTAGATATTCTCATATCCAAGGTTAACATATCACCTTCCTTAATTTTGGTTTCAGAGCTCTCTCTATGCATCTGAAGCCTACTTCCATTTTCAGTTTCAGAGATTTTAAATTGGCCACACGCCAATAAGCAACCAGATACAGCTGCCACTAACACACTCGCTTTAAAGTTCATTTTTTGCTTTGTTTGAATCACACTCCATTTTTATACTGGCTGTGAGGTTAATTGTTGTTTATAAGTTGGAAGAAGGTTCAAAAACTTTTCAACCGTACTTTCCAATGACAAATCCGACTTTCCACCAGCGGCATTTTTATGCCCACCGCCACTATAGTGGTTTCTTGAAAACTCGGATACAGAAAAATCATCAACTGATCTGAAAGAGATTTTTATCATCCCATCTCTTTCAATAAAAATAGCAGACATTACTGCCCCAGAAATAGACAATCCATAATTTACAAGCCCTTCTGTATCTCCTTTTTTAGAGTTAAACATTTCCAATTCTTCCTTTGAAAAAAAGAAATATGCAACTCTATATTCTTCTAAATAAGTAAGTTTCTCTTTAAGAGCGTATCCTAAAAACCGGAGCCTATCAATTTCGTTTTGATCGAAAAGCTTTCGATTTATTGCATTGGGATTTATTCCTTTATCAATAAGTTCACCGGCTATTCGATGCACTTCCTTCGAAGTGCTATCAAATTTGAAAGAACCAGTATCTGTTAAAATTCCTGTATACAGACAAGTCGCCACTTCTTCGTTAATAAACTCCAAAAGACCCAACTGCTCTATTAGGGTATAAATCAACTCGCAAGTTGCTGCTGCCTTATCATTCCAAAAAACAAAGTCAGCAAAGCTCTCTGGCTCTTGATGATGGTCAATCAAGACCTTAAAACTGGAAGATTTTTCAAACATTTCTCCCATTTCACCAATGCGACTTAATGCAGAAAAATCTAAGCAAAAAATAAGGGTAGCTTTAGCAATAAGTTCTGCTGCCTTAGCAGGTTCACTCTGGAAATCTACCACATGATTTACGCCAGGCATCCAAGCCAAATAGTCGGCATAACCTGTAGGACTGATTACCGTGACTTCATGTCCTTGCTGTTTAAAAAAAGCATAAAGCCCTAACGAAGAGCCAAAAGCGTCTCCATCTGGGTTTTGATGTGCGGTAAGAATTATTTGTTGTGGCTTAGCCATCAAACTTAAAAATTCTTTCCTTTTGTCCTGACTGTCAGTGAAATATTGATGCATTCTCTATAATTGGGGGGCAAAGGTACAAAGCATATTTGGAAAGCTATATTAATAATTCAGCGTAGTATCTCTAAATACATTAAATTTGTCTCCTATCGAATCTGAAATATCAATTAATATGACCAACAGAACATTCTCAATGATTAAGCCGCATGCAGTGGCAGAAAATAATATTGGAGCGATAATCCAAATGATAGAAAAGGCTGGTTTCAAAATAGTGGCCATGAAAAAAACCAAACTAACAGCCGAAAACGCAGGCAAGTTCTATGCTGTTCATAAGGAGAGGCCATTTTACGCAGAACTTTGTGAAACCATGTCATCTGGACCCATCATACCGTTAATCCTTGAAAAAGAGAATGCAGTTTCCGACTTCCGCACCCTCATTGGTTCTACAAATCCAAAGGATGCAGCAGATGGAACTATAAGAAAGATTTTTGCAAAATCTTTAGGTGAAAATGCTATCCACGGTTCCGATTCAGATGAGAACGCCTTGATTGAATCTTCCTTTTTCTTTTCCGACATAGAAAAATTCTAAGAACACCATGGCAAGAATAATGGCAATTGATTTTGGAGGGAAAAGAACAGGCTTAGCGGTAACGGATCCACTACAAATTATAGCCACTGCATTGGAAACAGTGCCTACCAACACCCTCCTATCTTATTTAAAAGAATATACCGCAAAGGAAGATGTGGAATGCTTTGTTTTGGGTGATCCTAAAAACCTAGATGGTTCAGCAACGGATGCCACAGAAATGGTGAAAAACTTTCGACTCTCTCTCTCCAAAGCTTTTCCAAATAAAGCCGTACATATGATTGATGAAAGGTTTACCTCCAAAATGGCCGTGCAAGTCATGATTTCCAGCGGAACAAAGAAGAAAGACAGGAGAGTAAAGGGTAACATTGATAAAATATCTGCGACTATAATCCTACAAGATTTTATGAGTCGCAGGCATTAATTCCTCCTTTTAGACTCACCACATTATTGAATCCATAAGTCTCTTTTAAAACTTTGACTGCCTTAGCACTTCTGATACCGCTTTGACAGTAAACCACCACGAGTCCTGTATTTTTAATTTCAGGAATAAAATCCTCTAAGGCTGCCAAAGGCATGAGCTCTCCTCCAAGATTTCCCATTTCATGCTCATGAAATTCTCGCACATCTATCAGTTGAGCGATATTTGAAACTTTGAAGTTATCATAATCAATACAGTCCCTGTCCTCAACCATAATACCGCAAAACCTGTCATAATCTATCAAACTAGTAATTGGCTCAGCGTCTGTGTTTTTAAAAATTGTCAGTTTCCTAAAGCTCATACTTAAAGTCTCAACAATAAGCAGTTTTCCGCTCAATACCTTTCCTATACCCGTTAATATTTTGATGGCCTCCATGGCCTGCAAGGAACCAATTATTCCGGCCATAACGCCCAAAACTCCAGCAATCGCACAGTTTGGTGCCATTTCTTCTGAAGGTGGACTTGGAAAAAGATCCCTATAATTCACCCCTCCTTTATAATTAAAGACAGAAACTTGGCCTTCAAACCTGTATATTGCCCCATAAACTAGTGGCTTTTCACTTAAAACACAGGCATCGTTTACAAGGTATCTCGTAGGGAAATTATCAGAACCATCTATCACCAAGTCATAATCTTCAATAATCTCTAATGCATTGTTTGACACTATTCGGGTAGAATGCTTCGTGATTTTAAGTCTTTTGTTAATGGACTTAAGTCGACTTTCCGTTTCCTCGATTTTCAATTTCCCCACAGAATCCTCTGAATATAGAATCTGTCGCTGCAGGTTTGAAGTCTCCACGACGTCGTTTTCCACGAGTCCAATCCTTCCCACTCCAGCTGATGCTAGGTACAAAAGGACTGGGCTACCCAATCCTCCACAGCCAATCACTAAAACGGAACTTTGCTTCAACTTTTCCTGTCCCTCTATTCCAAATTCTGGAATTAGAACCTGTCTACTAAATCGCTTAAGCTCGTCCTGTTCTAACATTTCTAAAATTATTTTAAAATGGCACCGTGCCCATGAAGACCGTTAAAAACCGCTACCCCATCTACTACATTAACACCAGATGCAGGGTCGTACTTTAGCAAGGCCGCTCCATCCATATCTACATAATCTAACAAAGAACTTAAATGTGCAATGGTGGAAATACCAACACTACTTTCTGTCATACAACCCATCATAACTTTCAAGTTAAGAGATCTAGCCTCTTTTATCATTTCAAGTGCCGGGAAAACGCCTCCACATTTGCTCAGCTTTATATTAATACCGTCAAACTTTTTAGCACACTTTGCCACATCCTCCTTGTAAAAACAGCTCTCATCCGCAAAAATAGGAATGGATGATCTTTCCTTTAGAAGTCCATTTTCATCCATCCTGCTTTTAGCCAAAGGCTGTTCTATAAACTGAAGGTTCATTTTCTCCAACTCAGGCAAATACTCAAAAGCCTTTTCTAAACTCCAACCTGCATTTACGTCAATTTTGAAGGGTTTATGAATGCCCTTTTCTAAGAACTTTAGTGTGTTTAAATCATCATCTCCTCCTAATTTTATCTTTAAACTAGGCCAGTTAGATGAAGAAATTGCTTCGGCCATTCTCTCAGGTTCATCCATTCCAATGGTAAAACAGGAATTTGGCAAGTTACCTAAGCTAAGCCCCAAATAATCTGACAAAGTCTTTCTCTCTCTTTTAGCACACCAATCATAATGGGCAATATCCACAGCACATTTCGCAAAATGATTCTCTCCTAATATATTATTCATACGATGCCAAAAAATATCATGAGGTGTACCCCAGAAGTCTGATATGCTACTCCAATTTTTTTCTAAAATGGCGATAGATTCTGATACATTAATGCCATAGTATGGAACATGAGCGGCCTCGCCCAATCCCACAAAGCCCCCGCTACTAACTTCCACAAACAGGGTATCTGTATGCGTTCTTACACCATAAGAAATCCTGAATGGGTTCTTGTTTTCTAAACTAAATGGCAACAGTCTTAACTTCATATAATTTCCATATTAAACAATACCTTCAAATGCTCAATCATTTTTTTTGAAACATCATTGATATCTAGTTCTCTACCGAGCTCGTACTGCATTGAAGTAACTGCTTTGTCTTCAATACCACAAGGCACAATATTTCCAAAATAGGACAAATCGGTATTCACATTTAACGCCAAACCATGCATAGTCACCCACCTACTGGCTTTTACACCCATAGCACATATCTTTCGTTCTCCTAACATTTTTAAAGGGTTTCTTTCTAGCCATACACCCGTAAAACCATCTACCCTTAGACCTGAAATACCATAATCTGCCAAAGTAAGCATAACCGCTTCCTCCAAATACCTTAAATATTTATGTATATCCGTAAAGAAGTTTTCAAGATCTAAAATGGGGTAAACCACTAATTGACCTGGCCCATGATAAGTAATGTCTCCGCCCCTATTTATCTTATAGAAATTAGCACTCTTTTCTTCCAAACCTCTTTGGTCTAAAAGCAAGTTTTCTTCCTTACCACTTTTTCCAAGCGTGTAAACATGCGGATGCTGACAAATCAACAAATGATTTGGCGTTCGGGTGTCTGTATTATTATTCCTATTGTGGAGCTTGACTTCTACTGTTTTAGCAAAAACACTTTCTTGGTAATCCCATGCCGCTTGATAGTCTATCAAACCCAAATTTTCAACCTTTACTTCCTTATTTTGCATATCTTTAATCCATATCTTTCAGGTTCTGACTATAACACTATGGCGGCAAAATTAATTTGCTTTTATGGTTACAGTACACTAAACAAAAATAAAACTTAAGGCTATTTTCAATAACGGTGATGAAGAACAAAAGAAAGGTTGGTGAAAAAGGAGAACAATGGGCGGTAGATTTCTTAGTCAATAAAGGTTACCAGATTATAGAAAGAAATTATCAGGTTAGTCATTTAGAAATTGATATCATCGCTAAACAAAACGACTGGCTTATCTTTGTAGAAGTAAAATTAAGAGGGGATGCAGACCATGGTCTACCGGAAGACAATGTGGGTAAGTCGAAACAGAATTTTCTTATCAAAGCCGCCGACATATATTTGAATGATTCTGAATGGGAAGGTAAAGTCCGTTTTGATTTAATTTCCATCGTACTTTCGCCATTTGAAATTGTACATTTTGAAGATGCCTTTTATTAATTGAACTCCTCTTGGGGCGAACAACGACTTTCGCATTAAATTTCTTTTGACTACTCCATAAACGAAGATTGAGATCAACAATAATTTTATCCCTATCTTTGGTCATACCTTTTCTAATTTATGCTTTATTACCTTTTCGATTACCTACATCGTATCCTTGATTTACCAGGGGCAGGAGTCTTTAGATACATTTCGTTCAGAGCTTCTGCAGCAACCATCGTATCTCTTTTAATTGCTGCCATTTTTGGTAGAAGAATTATTAACCTTTTAAGAAATCTTCAAATTGGAGAATCCATTAGGGATCTAGGCCTTAAAGGGCAAATGGAAAAAAAAGGCACACCCACCATGGGCGGCTTTATTATACTGGCGTCCTTATTAATTCCAGTACTGTTATTTGCTAGGCTAGATAATATATACATCATACTTTTAATAATAGCGACTATTTGGACCTGTATGATTGGCTTTGCTGATGACTATATAAAGGTCTTCAAGAAAGACAAAGAAGGTCTTAAAGGAAAGTTTAAGGTCATTGGTCAAATTGGGCTTGGGCTAATTGTAGGCCTTACACTTTATTATAATGACAATGTTGTGGTAAGAGAATATGTGGGAAATGCCGGCCAATATGTAGATATGGCTAAGCTAACCACCACTGTCCCTTTTATGAAAGGTAATGAGATCGATTACGGTATTCTTGGGGGCTTCTTGCCTGATTTTTTATCTTGGTTACCTTATGTATTCATTTGCACATTTATAATAACCGCTGTCTCAAATGGAGCCAACATTACGGATGGTATCGATGGCCTTGCCGCAGGAACCTCCGCTATCATTGGGTTGGCTATTGCCATTTTTGCTTACTTGTCTGGAAATAAAATTTTCGCAGAATACCTTAACATAATGCTTATTCCTAACTCTGGAGAGATTGTGATTTTCTGTGCGGCCTTCCTTGGTTCTTGTATTGGCTTTCTTTGGTATAATGCTTATCCTGCTCAAGTTTTTATGGGAGATACAGGAAGTTTAATGCTCGGTGGAATAATTGCTACCATGGCATTAGCCTTAAGAAAAGAGCTATTAATTCCTGTGTTATGTGGTATATTTCTAATAGAACTGGTTTCGGTTATGGCTCAGGTGGCTTATTTTAAATACCAAAAAAGAAAACATGGACTGGAACATGCACAAGCCAACCGCCTTCTTTTGATGTCACCATTGCATCATCATTTTCAGAAAAAGGGTCTGCATGAAGCGAAAATTGTGGCCAGATTCTGGATTATCGGAATTATTCTAGCTGTAATCTGTCTTGTAACGCTGAAGCTTAGATAAGCTGTATCACCGCTTTTAAAAAAGTGTCAATCCCGAGAAGAATACACAATATTTATATTGCAGCTATGTTATAAATAAATTCCACTTATGAAAAAACTCTCAACAACGTTAGTCATTGTTCTCTTGACAACCAGTTGCTGGTTTATCTACAGCTGTAGTTGTATTCCTGCCAGAAGTCAAATTCGAGGAAAATTCAAACAAGAAAAAATAGTAATTCCAAACAGTACCATAAGCTATAAAGACAGTCTTTACTTTTTAACTATAGATACGGAGGATGTTTCTGGAAATAGTATATCGTATGACGAAGTAACCGAAAACGGAGAAACCTCAAGCCGTAGGTATTGGGCAACCGCAGAAGGCCCTGATGATTGCGTTAAGACATCAATGAAAAGGATTAATGTTACTTATAAAAATGGGGAAACTCGTCGTTTTATCAGAGATTCAAATGACCGCTACAATTTAAGATTGGAGGTTTCTGGTTATCTTTATGAGAACTCCCATGATACTGTTACCTATCATTATTTGATTGTGAACTAGCGAGCAATATTAACCTTAGATAAACCTAAACCCATTTACCTCTTGGAAATACCAACTTCTAAGAGGTAATTTTAGTAAGTCATAAAGCTAAATGCTTAGTTGAATATTTATTTTCAATAAGCTATTGTATTTAAAACCACTTATTTATACCTTTGCAGCCCCAAAGACTGCCTTCATGAAGCCGCCCGTGCTTCGAAGGGAAAATTAAGTTGGTGTAAATGGAAGTTCCGATCCGTTTTATGTGCTGGTTTCTAGCATCTTACAACTTTTCTTTAGGCTTGAGGTTTTTAACACTGAATTTGGGATAGGTTTAAAAATCAAATGGCGAATGTTTTTTTATAAACGTTTAAAAAAAATAAACAGTGGATACATTAAGTTATAAGACCATTTCGGCTAATAAAGCGACGGTCAACAAGGAATGGATAATTGTGGATGCAAAAGACAAAGTTTTAGGTCGTATATGTAGCCAGATTGCCAGCATTTTGAAAGGTAAAACCAAAACGAATTACACGCCTCACGTAGATTGCGGTGACAATGTTATTGTTATCAATGCTGAGAAAGTGAAATTGACTGGAAAGAAGATGACAGATAAGCAATATATCCGTCATACGGGTCATCCAGGTGGACAACGTTTTGCTACACCTCGTGAATTAATGGAGAAAGACGGAAGAAGAGTTGTGGAAATGGCCGTTAGAGGTATGCTTCCAAAAACTCGTCTAGGTCGTAAGCAATTTACAAACCTGTTTGTTTATGTTGGAAGTGAGCATCCTCACGCAGCACAACAAGCGAAGTTAATCGAACTTTAATTCTAAATTAAAACATTAAAAATATGCAAGTAATCAATACCATAGGTAGAAGAAAGACGGCTGTTGCAAGAATATACATGCAACCTGGTAAGGGTGATGTTACGGTTAACGGTCGCGATTTGCAAACATATTTCCCAACGGAAGTATTACAAATTATATTAAACCAACCTTTTCATTTAGTTGATTCAGACGGAAAGTATGACTTAAAAGTGAATGTTAAAGGTGGTGGAATAGCAGGACAAGCGGAAGCTATTAGAATGGCTATCTCTCGTGCTTTAGTAGAGGCAGATGGAGAAAACAGACCAGCTTTGAAAAAAGAAGGATTCCTTACTCGTGACTCAAGAATGGTTGAGCGTAAGAAATACGGACGTAGAAAGGCTCGTAAGAAGTTCCAGTTCTCTAAACGTTAATACCAATATGAATACAAAGTCTGTCATGGTTTTCTATTTCAGACTTTGTGTTTTTCTTAAAATAGTACAGTCAGCACTTATCGTGTCCGATGTGTTGGGCTGCTTAAATCATCCTTTAAACAAAGACAAATGGCACAGTTAACTTACAAAGAACTTTTAGATGCAGGTGTTCACTTCGGTCACCTTACCCGTAAATGGGATCCACGTATGGCTCCATACATCTTCATGGAGAAGAATGGTATCCATATTATTGATCTTAACAAATCATTAACTTCATTAGAGCAAGCTCAAGCCTTCGTAAGAGGTATTTCTCGCTCTGGTAGAAAAATAATGTTTGTAGCTACTAAGAAACAAGCTCAAGAGATTGTTTCTGAAGAAGCGAAAAGATTGAAAATGCCTTTCGTTACAGAAAGATGGTTAGGCGGTATGCTTACCAACTTCCCAACGATTCGTAAGTCATTGAAAAAAATGCAGAACATTGAGAAAATGCTTTCTGACGAAGAAACTTCTAGCAATCTTGCCAAGCGTGAAAGATTAATGTTAGACAGAGACAGAATCAAGTTAGAAAGATTGCTTGGTGGTGTTACTGACATGTCTAGACTTCCAGCTGCTTTATTTGTAGTGGATATCAAACGTGAGCACCTTGCTATTTCTGAAGCAAAAAGATTAGGTATTCCCGTAGTCGCTATGGTTGATACTAACTCTAACCCAGAGTTAATTGACTTCGCCATCCCAGCTAATGATGATGCTTACAAATCTGTTTCTTTGATTACCCTTGCTATTGGTAAAGCCATAGAAGAAGGTATTCTTGAAAGAAAACAAGATAAAGAAGCTTCTGAGTTAAAAGAAGCTGAAGAAGCTAAAAAAGCTTCAGATGCTAAAAAAGAAGCCGCAGCCGAAAAAGCAGCAGAAAAGGCAGCCGCTACCGCAGCAGCTGCAGCTCCAGTTGAAGAAGCGGAAACTGAAGAATCTCCAAAAAGAAAGAGAACAAGAACAACAAAGGAAGAAGGTGCTGACGAGGAAACTCCAGCTACTGAATCTGATGCTACTTCTACAGAGGAGAAAGCTTAGTTCTAGGAAAAAATAAGTTTTCGAATAGCCCGGAGGAACCTTTCGGGCTATTCACATTATAGGATTTATAATTAAATATCAAAGCAAAAATGAACATAACAGCTGCAGATGTAAACAAACTTCGTCAAGCCACAGGTGCTGGTATGATGGATTGCAAAAAAGCCTTAGTAGAAGCTGATGGCGATTTTGAAAAAGCAGTAGAATTTTTAAGAAAAGCGGGTCAGAAAGTAGCTGCCAAAAGAGCAGACAATACTACTTCTGAGGGCGTTATTCTTGTAGATGTAAGTGATGGTGGTAAAAGTGGTAAAGTATTGGCCTTAGCTTGCGAAACAGAGCCTGTTTCAAATGTTGAAGACTTTACTTCATTGGCAAAAGCTATTTTACAAGCTGGTGTTAAAAATGATGTAAAAGACACGGCTACTTTACTTGAAACAAAACTTGAAGATGGCAGAATAATTAGTGAGGCCATCACAGAATTAATAGGTAAAATTGGTGAGAAGGTAGTTATATCTTCTTTTGACCATGTTGAAGGAGAAGCTGTTGTGGCTTATATTCACTCAAATAACAAAGCCTCTGCTTTGGTATCTTTTGAGAATGTTCAAGGAGCGGATGTAGTATCTTTAGGTAGAGATGTTGCAATGCAAATTGTAGCCATGAAGCCTGTAGGTTTAGATAAAGATAATGTAGATCCTACAATCGTGGAAAAAGAGATTGAAATAGGAAAAGAGCAAGCTCGTCAAGAAGGAAAGCCTGAAGCAATGCTTGAGAAAATTGCACTTGGTAAACTTAATAAGTTCTACAAAGAGAATACACTCTTAAATCAAGACTTTGTTAAAGACCCATCTATTAACATTGCAAAACTTCTTGAGAACACTCAAAAAGGATTGAAAATAACTTCTTTCACTCACACGGTGATTGGATAGTTATTCTTGCATTATTAGGCATAAAAAGACCGCTTTCCTTCACGGAAAGCGGTCTTTTTGCATATTACCCTATTACGCTCTTTAAAGCGTTAAACCATAACAGAAATTACGTGAAACGCTTTTATAAACACCACAGATCAACACACCATCTTCCTTATTATTGACTGCTTGCTGAATGGCATCATTGAAATCCTTCTCTGAATCAACTTTAACATTCCCAACACGCGTAATAATAAAACCGTCTTTTATATCTGTGTCTCTAGCAAAAGTACCCGCCTCAAAAACCTTTGAAACCCTAACACCGTTTCTCACTCCCATCTCGCTTTTCTCTCCAGATGAAAGCTCCTCTAGTTTAACTCCTAAATTAGAAATAGAACTCTTTGCCACTTCCTTTTTAATGATAGAACTACCTCCATCTCTATTTCTTAATGTTACCGTGAAATCTTTCTCTTTACCATCTCTATCCACGGTCACTTTAATTTTCTCACCCGGTCTTTTAAGTCCAATTAACTCTCTAAATTTCGGCTCAGACTTTATTACCATCCCATCAATTTTTAAAATTACATCACCTGGCTGAATTCCCGCAACATTAGCAGCACCATCCTCTGTAGTTTCTCTAACATAAATTCCTTGAGTAACCTTTACCTTAAATTCTTGAGAATTCTTATTGTCTAGTTCCACCGGAACAACCCCTAGATATCCTCTTTGAACGTTACCAAATTTAATAAGGTCTGTTGTTACTTTTTTGACTATTGCTGAAGGAACTGCAAAAGCATAACCGGCATAAGCCCCATTTGGAGACGCTATAGCGGTATTAATTCCGATAAGCTCACCTTGTAAATTCACCAAAGCCCCGCCACTATTTCCTGGATTAACCGCAGCATCTGTTTGAATAAAAGATTCAATCGGCGTATCGCCCTCCACGCCACTTTTCTGGTACCTCTGCTGATAACTTCTAGCCAAAATACTTATATCTCTACCAATTGCACTTATGATACCAGCCGTAACTGTAGACTCCAAATTGAAAGGATTTCCTACCGCCAATACCCATTCTCCCACTTTAACCTCATCGGAATCGGCAAAGATTAAACTAGGTAAATCTTTCTCCTTAATTTTTATTACCGCAATATCCGTAGACGGGTCTACACCAATAACTTCTGCCGTATAAATTTTCTTATTATAAGTCACTACCTCAAGTTCGCTTGCACCTTCCACTACGTGATTGTTTGTAGCGATATATCCATCCTTAGAGATAATTACACCAGAACCAGAAGATTGTTGTTCCTGCGGACGAGCTTGTTGTTGATCAAAACCAAAAAAATCATCAAAGATAGACGGCATTCGCTGCTGTCTTACCGCCCGCATGGACTTAGCCTTTATATGCACTACCGCAGGAGCAGAAACTCCGGCTGCATAAGTAAAGTCTGTCAACCCAGAAGCAGGCATATTCGAAAAGTTCACTAGCTTAGAATTCCCTGTATCTTCTCTAGCATTCGCCTCGTTCATTATAACATCAGTCTTTTCTAAGCCTGACACTTTATAGCCTACTATGGTGACCACACTACTTGCCACTGCTATTAATGCTACTTTTAAATTATTTTTCATATATCCTTCATCTGTTTTACATTTAGAACAATAAACACAAAAATATTTTTTTGTAATATAGAAACGTACGTCGAAGCATTAAAATTCAACCCCGACCTTAACACTTAACATAATTTAACAAGAAAAAAGCGACTTAGAGCTATTTCTAAGCCGCTTTTTTTACACCCTCATTAGCATTACGAAACCGTAATCAGCTTAGGCTCCTTTTCTTTCTCTTCTTCTTTCTTAGGCAAATTAAGCATCAATATACCATTAACATAACTTGCATCAATTTTCTCGACATCTACAGATTTAGGCAGATAGAACTTTCTTTCAAAAGAAGATTGACTAAATTCCTTTCTCGTATAATTGGCCTCCGTACGCTCATTAGATTCTGTCAAAGTTCTAGCGATAGACAAATGCTTGCCGTCCACGTTAATTTTGAAATCCTCCTTTTGTGCTCCAGGTACCGCCAATTCAATTTTAAAATTATCCACCCCTTCTAAAATATTCGCAGCGGGTATTGCTTCGTTCTTCTTTATATCTCCAAACGAGTCATTCTCCCCAAAAACATTATTAAATAAGAAAGGGTAGTTACTTACAGGTCTAAAAGATTTTACTAAAGTATTCATGATGATTATTTATTTTAATTAAAAATTTAATTTCTAATCATTCCTCATCAACTCTCATTCCAATCTTATAATTCAGCCATTGTGTCTTCTTTCTGGTTCTCAATGTGAGCAAAGTATGCCACATTGTCACTCATCTTCCAAAAACAAAAAAAGTCCATGACATTTATGTCAGGACTTTAAATACTTCATGAAGGATTTATTTAACTACTTCCTTGTTTTCAGCTTCTCAAAAACATAAGAACCAATTTTTATTCCCATGGCCTGCCCTTCTTCGCAACCAGACCTGTAATGTATTCCACCATACATCCTACTATATGAACAAGCAGTAGCAGATTCCCTAAAAGAAGGAAAAGTCTTTACCCCGTGACCATACGGAAACTCCGTAGAATCAGTAAAGGAATAATTATCTCCCATAAGCCCCGTCATCACCTCCGCAGAAGCCGCCGAAATGGTACTATGCCCACTTGTATATTCCGGAAATGGCGGTGTTTGTAAATAAGGCACCCAATCTGGATCAAACTCGGCATTGATAACCGTTTCTGGTCTTATTTTCTCACTTCTATATTTCTCCTCCCAACTACAGATAAAAGCTTCATGCAAAGCAACTGATACCATAAGATACGCTTCTGCAGATTCCATAATAGATTTCTTTTGTCCCTTTAAACCTGTTTTTGCTATCGCCAACCAATGACCACCAGGTGTCATTTTCTTATTAGCGAACATTACGTGCCCTTGAACATTCATTACGAAAGCGTTATCATCCCAGAACCACGCCATACTCTCCTGCTCCTCCGTTTTATTCTTAGATATATCATAAACCTCCATAAGCTCCTTCCAAAACAAACTATTCTTATCCAGGTTATATCGTGGTGGTGGTGGTGGTGTGAATTGATTAGCTGAATCTAAAACCATTAATCTGATAGTCATCCAATATGGCTCCATAGCATCTCCATACTGCGGAGGAGTAGGCACCCATAATCCGGCCTCATTCTTCACCGTATATCTTAAACCCCTCGTCTGGGCATAATTATCTTTTTTGGCATAGTCTATAACATGAGCCGCAATAGCCTCACCATACTTTATAGATCTCTCGTAAACATCAGAAGGAACACCTGCCTTCTTGAAGTCGGCATAGAGACCATTCTCAAACTCATCATATTTATCAACCGTAAATGTTTGACTTCTGGCTACCAGGAGCAACGCCTTTATACTCGCCAAAGGATAGCAGTACTCTTCCGCAGCATCCGGTTTTGGCACATTCACAAAACCCTTAAGCTGGCCATCCATACTTCGATAGCTCTCATCAGAATTCACTAGAGCCTCATAACCGGCTAGCGTAGCATAAGAATAAATTCTACTCGCTACTGGTGGTGAAAAAATGTCATGAATAATAACTTCTGTCAGCTTATCTAGTGCGTTATGATAATACTCTGGCTTATTGGTTATAACACCATACTCTTCTGCCGACTTCCGCTCACAAGACAGCAGTGCAATGCATAATGTCGCCAGTATTAATAATTTTTTCATATATCGTAAAAGGTTAAATTTCTTTACTACTCATCTAAAATGTTCTCTTCCACCGTTGTGGTTCTTTCTCCACCATGAAGAATATCGACAACATCTTTGACATGATAAACATCCTTATTGTATCTATTGCTTAATATAATAATAACAAAATCTTCTCTGAGGTCTAAGAACATAATCGTATTATAGCCCTTCCACCAACCCGTATGATAAACATAATCTGTTTGTTGTTTATCATTCAGCCATAGCCTAAAACCATAACCATAATTTCTCAACCCCGGATGTTCAAAACTTCTGGGTGTATAAATTTCCCTCAAAGACTCTTTCTTCAGTATTTTTTCGGATTTCAAAGCCCCATACCATTTCAATAAATCCTGAGAAGTAGAAAAAACACCCTTATCTCCAGCTATATTATCATAAGCGTCAAAGGGAATTCTTCTTCGATTTTGATAGCCAAAAGTCCTTGGCTGACCATCTTTTAACTCCGTTACAAACTTCGATTTTTTCATCCATAATGGCAGAAATATTCTATTTTTCAAGTATTCCGCAAACGTAAGACCTGAAACTTTTTCTACAATTGCTGCTAAAATAGCAAAATTTGTATTGTTATAAGAGAAATAATGGTCTGGTAGATTGAAAGCCTTTGGTGTAGGATTTACTTCTTCAAACCATTTCATCAACTCTTGATTATCAGGAAAAAACTTCCCTTCCCTAGATTTTTTATCAAAAGTATATTCGTAATAAGGTAATCCAGATCTGTGGCTTAACAGACTTCTAAGTGTAACACCTTGATATGGAAAGTTAGGATAGTAATCTTTAACGGTAAGATCTAAACTCAATTGACCCGTTTCTACCAATTGCATTACAGCTACTGAGGTAAATGTTTTAGATAAAGATGCCAACTGAAACGGAGTATTTCTACTTATAGGTATCGAATCCTCAAAGTTTGCCAGCCCAATAAGCGTGTCACATAGTACTATCCCGCTTTGGGCTATTAAGATACTCCCATTAAAACCCTTTTTGACTTTGGCATCCACAAAACCCTTTAACAGTGCTATCTTTTTATCGGCAGAAATGGCTACCCGAATAGAATCGAGTCTTTCTTGTAGTCCTAAATCTTCCTGATCTTGTAAACCGGTATTATCTGCCTTACTCCTACAAGAAAAAACATTTAAACAGAAAAAAAAAAGAACTAAAAGTCTGATGAGCATTATCTTTGAAAAGACAGATTAGAAGTGAAAATACTGCCTAGATAAATAACCAGTACCGTGAAAACAGTGCTTGAAAAAATCTTCAAGACTGTGTGAAGAAACAAATGTGTACCACCAGCTTCAATAAAAAACAAAGCTAAATGATGAACAAAAACAATTACAGTGATGTATACCAAATAACGCTGATGACCCAACTCTGGCAGTGTGACGCTTAAATCATTTTCAACCCCCTTTGCCGGAAAAAAGTATAGTAAAATTCCTCTTCTTAGAAAACCTATTAAAGTACATGCTGCCGCATGCACCCCAGCAGTATTATAAAATACATCTACCGTCAATCCAATTAGAAAGCTGAGTAAAATAACCCAAATACTATCCATATCACCCGGTAGCCATAATATCGCTATAATGTATATAAAGCAGAAAGCCACATCAAAAAGCACTAAATTCCTCACTAATAGCACTTGTAGTGCCACATAGAGTATAATAACCAAACCCGATTTAATGAGATTCTGACTATTCATTTTCTTCCTCCCTTTCTAAGTTTATCTGCTCGTCTACTAACTTATTCCTTACGATATATACATAAGTAAGCCCACCAAAGTCAGTTGCCAATTTCACATCAATATCATGAAAAGCCCCATTGTCGGGTGTGGATACGTATCCTATTTTACCAATAAGTACATCTGGAGGGAAAATTAAGTTTTGTGCAGAGGTTACTACACTATCACCTACGGCTATTTTTTTGAATTTATCTATCGTTCCTAGCTTAACGATGTCATGCGAAACACCATTCCAAAGTGCTAGGCCAAGGGCTGTTTGATCAGAAATACGCAGTGCTTTATTCTTAACTTCGGAAGAAACTCTAAATTCCTCATGTAAAATGGAATAAATTCTGGAAAAATGTTGGCTACAAGACATCACCTGACCTACTACACCTCTGGGACCAATTACCCCCATGCCAGGTTCTATACCGTCCAAAGTTCCTTTGTCAATGGTAATGTAATTCTTTGACCTTGCTGAAGTGCTATTGATAACTTTGGCTACCTGGAATTCAAATCTATCCGCATATATAGAGTCTACTTTATAAAAGGCATCTCCTCTTTCACTTTTTTGCTGAAGCTCTGTCAACTCCTCTCTTAAAGCACTGTTTTCATTCGCCAGACTTTCATTCTCTTCCTTTAAGTAGAGATATTCCTTCGCCTTATACGTAGCTGCCATGGTGCTTGCCGCCGCCGCATTGGTTGAATTAAAGACATTAACATCCCATTGCAAATTATTCTTACGAATCAATGCAAAGGAAATAATCTCCAAAACTAGGAATAGGAAAAAATATTTGGCTCTGTTTAAGAGCCCGAATAATTGAGACATAAAAACTTAAATGCTCAAATGAAAAATACTAATGAACTAATACTGCCTGAAATTTCTCAATATTTTTAAGAATTTCACCGGTACCTCTCACCACAGCCTTAAGTGGATCTTCTGCCACATGAATTGGCAGTTTTGTCTTAAGTTCCAGACGCTTATCCAAACCGTGAAGCAATGCACCTCCGCCAGTCAAGAAAATTCCGTTTTCAAAAATATCTGCAGATAACTCTGGCGGAGACATTTCTAAAGCTCTCATGATAGCTTCTTCTATTTTGGATATTGATTTATCCAATGCATAGGCTATTTCACTGTAAGTTACCTTAATCTCTTTAGGTATACCCGTCATAAGGTCTCTACCACGAATTTCTATGTCCGCTGGTGCATCATCCAAATCTGGCAGAGCAGCACCTACTTGTATTTTTATAGATTCCGCAGAACGCTCCCCTATTAAAAGGTTATGCTCTCTACGCATGTAATCCACAATGTCTCTTGTAAATAAGTCTCCTGCAATTCTCACAGATGCTTCGCAAACAATACCCGAAAGAGCAATGACCGCTATTTCGGTAGTACCCCCTCCAATATCCACAATCATGGAACCATTAGGCTGCTCTATGTCAATACCAATACCTACTGCTGCCGCAATGGGCTCATGAACCATATATACTTCCTTAGCACCTGCATGCTCACAAGAATCCTTTACAGCACGTTTTTCCACCTCCGTAATACCTGAAGGAATACAAACCACCATTCTGTGAGAAGGAGAGAAAAACCAACTCTTACCAGAGTCAATCATCTTAATCATACCACGAATCATTAACTCGGCGGCCGTAAAGTCCGCTATAACACCGTCTTTTAACGGTCTTATGGTCTTAATGTTTTCATTGGTTTTTTCATGCATTTGCATGGCCTTATGACCAATAGCAAGCACTTTGCCACTTACTTTATCTAAGGCAATTATTGAAGGTTCGTCAACGACAATCTTGTCTTTATGTATAATTAAGGTATTTGCGGTACCTAAGTCAATTGCAATGTCGCTAGTAAGAAAGCTAAATAATCCTGCCATCCGAAGTGTTAAGTCTTGAAAAATATGGAAATAATTCCTGCAAAATTAACGATTATTCTTTGCAAAATTTTCTTTGGATAAAGATTTTTATTACTGAAAACCTGTACTGCACTATCCTATGCTTTTAATTATATACCCCGCTATACATCAGCCCGTTATTAACTTAAAGCCTTCTCCATGGAGGTTTAATATCTTAATGTTCTCGTCTGCCTTTAAATGTTTTCTAAGTTTAGTGATATAAACATCCATTGACCTGGCATTAAAATAGGAGTCGTCTCCCCAAATCATCTTCAAAGCATAACTCCTACTTACTGGCTTGTTTGGGTTTTGACAAAAGAGCTTAAGGAGTTCAGATTCCTTTGTGGTTAGCTTTTTTGATTCTCCATTCAACGACAGCTTAAGATCTATGGTGTTAAAAGTATAAGGCCCTATAGAAAACTCTTCTTGATTTACCTCTGGCCCTTGCTTACTAACTCTTCTAAAAATGGCCGCCATCCTCATTAGAAGCTCCTCCATACTAAACGGCTTAGTAATGTAATCATCCGCTCCGCTTTTAAAACCCTGAATGGTGTCTTCCTTCATAGACTTAGCAGTAAGAAAAATAATAGGGACTTCGGCATTGTTGAGTCTAATTTCCTTTGCCAAAGAAAACCCATCCTTCTTCGGCATCATTACATCCAGCAAACACATATCAAAACCCTCATTCTTTAAAAAAAGATCTAAGCCTTGATTGCCGTCTCTTGCCAGCTCCACTTCATATCCCTTTGAAGAAAGATACTCCTGAAGGAGCATTCCTAGATTCGGATCGTCTTCGGCCAAGAGTATTTTTAATTTGATTTCCATATTTTTATCCTTCACAGGTTTAAGCCGTTAAATCCTTATAAAACGTTAATTCAAAAGTACTTCCTTTATTCACTTCACTCATCACTTTTATATCTCCTTGGTGAAGGTCCATCATCTTTTTCACGTAGCTCAGACCTAAACCAAATCCTTTAACATTGTGAATGTTTCCCGTGGAAACTCTATAAAACTTTTCAAATATTTTCCCTAGCTGTTCTTTTTTCATTCCGATACCCTCGTCACTTACAATTAAGGCCAGACCGCCATCCACATCCCTGGTAGCGACCATTATCCTTGGGTTCTCCGGCGAATACTTGTTTGCATTATCTATCAGATTATATATAATATTGGTCATGTGAACCTCATCTGCAATAATCACGGCATCTGCGGCCTCTAGATCCAAAACGATACTTCCGTTTTTACTTTCAATCTGCACGCTCAAGTTTTGACACACTTGCTCTATTAAATCATGGAGATCTACTTCGGTCGTTAACAACTTAACTTCCCCTTTGTCCATTAAAGCCATTTGCAACACTTTTTCCACTTGGCTTCCTAACCTGCTATTTTCATCTTTAATAATGTTAAGATACTTTTCTGGATTAGACTTCATGCTAGTATCTTTCATCACCTCCACCGCCAGAGAAATGGTAGAAATTGGTGTTTTGAACTCATGGGTCATATTGTTTATGAAGTCGTTCTTTATCATAGACAGGTTCTTCTGCTTCAACATCGTATTGATGGATGTAAAAAAGATACCACCAATCATTAAAATCAAGATCAAGGAACTCCCAAAAACTGACCACATATTTCCCATGATAAAATTATCCTTTTCAGGAAAATAAACATACAAAAACTGCTGCTGCGGTATGGCATCATTTGGAAAGAGTCTCACATTATAAGCTAGATCTGCCAGCTCTGGTTTGTTATCAAGAGCATAGGAGGCAAACATCATATTTCCACTATCCTTAACACCATATTCAAAGGGAATATCGATACCGTGATTTTTCAATTCCTGTCTCAATAGCGTATCCAGCATTTCTTGGTTTACCCTGTCGTAAATATCCTTTTTGCCTTGCATAAAATCTGCGAAGACATCCTTAACCAAGTTTGCCTTGTTGATAGATTTCTCCAAAACTTTCGGTTCTTCTTCTACCTCTATCCATTCATATTCCGGCTCCGTATTCTTTTTTGTCGCAATTGCATTTGAAGAAAGCACTTTTTTAGGCTTTAAATTTCCAGAAGGGTTACCTTTTTTAATCCCAGAAACTTTCAAACTATCGTGAGAAATTGACGAACTAGGATTGTTTTCGAATGCATATCGATAATTCTGTGGCATCGGAGGATGACCGATACCTGCTTGGTTTCTATTTGCAACCAAAGCCTCGTTGGCCATTATTAACTGGTTAAATTCCTGATCAATAATATTAAAAATCTGATTTATCCCTCTGTTTCTATTTGAGAAGTCTCCTGCTCTCTGTTCAAGCTGTTGCATCAAAAGGTTCTGCTCTCTCATCACCTTTTTCACAAAAGCCAACCTGTTTTCGGGTAGAAGATTTCTTTCGTCAAAATTTACATCCGATAGCTGAATATTAATAGTAAACTCTTCAATACTAGGAATCTCAGAGGATTGCTCAAACCCTAGAAAAACAGAATCCATTGGGAAGTTTTGTTTTTTAGAATTTGGCGACCTTAATAAGCCATTGGCATTTTGTTTAGTGCTCGAATGAGCTAAGTCCTTTTTAACTGAAACAGGCACTGCTTGTTTAGTCTCAACAGGTTTCACTGTCTTCCGTTTCAAAACCCTTTTCAGTTTTTTTTGTGGTTTCTTAGTTTCTGAAAGACTTGCTAAAGTAAGCTGCTCTTGTTCTTTCATCTTTCTACTAGCCAGAAAAAGAACTTCCTGCTTCTCCACCCTATTCACGGCTTGATTCATAGACTCCACCACTTTACGGTCAAACTGTTCCCGCTTTACGGCTAATGCATTTTCAATCCAATACCACTGGAAGCCCACAAGACCAACCAATGCCAACAGCATTAAAACTATAATGTATCTAAAATTATTCATTCAGAGCGTTTCCTAATTACCTTAAATTCTAACAAAACTACGGTTTACAACTTCTTCATTACCTGTTTTAACAATTTTTAACCCGCTTTCAGGGGTTTTATTAACCTCAAATTCTGTTTCAATGTATCGCTCTAGCCTCTTCATAACAAGAGAGTTTGCTGATGTTTTAGAGAAAAAGCCTCCAATTAATGCTTGATTAAGCTAAAATTAATTGGTTCTAATAACCAAATTTGCCTTATTTGTTTCTTTTAATCAGAAACAACCCATAAAGGCAATGAATCTTTCAGAAGAATCTCACCCAAGACAAACAACACATCCAGAGAGAATTCTACAATTTGGTACAGGAGTATTACTCCGAGGCCTTTGTGATTTCCTTATTGACAAAGCCAATAAAGAGGACATTTTCAATGGAAGCATTGTGGTCGTAAAATCTATGCCTGGCGGCATCGATATTTTCAATAAGCAAGACAACCTTTATACGGTCTGTGTTAGAGGTATAAAAGACAACAAAAACATTTCGGAAAACGTTATTTGCGAACCCATCAGCAGGGTATTGGCGGCCAGCACCCAATGGGAAGAAATCCTCAAAACGGCGGAAGACAAAAACATCGACGTTATTATAAGTAACACCACTGAGGTTGGCCTTCAGTATCATAAAGAAGATGGAGAAGGCACACCAAACTCCTTTCCAGGAAAATTGACGGCATGGCTAGTAAGAAGATTCGAAGCTGGGTTACCGGGTGTCATCATCATTCCAACGGAATTGGTTGTGGATAATGGTTCTATCTTAAAAGATCTGGTACTAAAGCAAATTGATGATCAAAACTTGGGCAAGGATTTTAAAGAATGGGCTTTAAATCAAAACCACTTCTGCAATTCTCTTGTAGATAGAATTGTCCCTGGCATGCCCTCTAAAGAAGAACATAAAGAACTATGCGAAACTATCGGCTATCAAGACGATCTATTAACCAAAGCAGAAGTTTATTCGTTATGGGCCATTGAAGGAAATGAAGACGTTAAAAAGAGACTTTCTTTTGAAAAAGCAGATGATAGAGTAGTGGTGGAACCCAACATTACACAATATCGTGAGCTAAAATTAAGAATGCTTAATGCTCCGCATACGCTCATGTGTGCCTTATGTTTTCTAGCCGGTTTTGAAACGGTAAAAGAGGCCTTAGAAAATGACATTATGGAGAAATTCATTTCTAACTTAATGCTTTCTGAACTTGCACCTTCTCTTCCAGCCAAAATTGACCCAAAAGTAGTTCAACGTTATGGTAGAGAAATTATTGACAGATTTAGAAATCCATACTTAGATCATAAGTGGATCAGCATCACTTTCCAATACACCATGAAAATAAAGATGAGGACCATTCCTCTTCTTCTAAGATACTATGAAGTTTTTGGAACAGCCCCTCATTATTTCGCTAGAGGTATTGCGGCCTACATGCTATTCATGAAATCTGTAAAAGTAGAAGACCAAAAATACTTTGGAGAATTAAATGGGACATTTTATCCAATCAACGACGACCAAGCCGCCTGGTATCATGAAGCTTGGAAGAATAATGATCCAAGGGAGTTAACGAAAAAGGCTCTAAGCAATTCTGAATTTTGGGGAATGGACTTAACAACTCTTAATGGATTCGAAGATGCTGTAGCTACTCACCTATCCAATATGACCATGATTGGCGTTAAGGGAGTAGTCTCCGCTTTAAATGTATATGCTTAATTAGGTATTGTTTCCTTTTTATTTGAAGTGCCTCTAGTCGTAAAAGACCGGAGGCACTTTTTTATTTGCAAGACACTCGGAAATTTAAAATATCTCGTAAGCTAATTTATAGACAATCATTTGAGGGCTTTAATGAAGTCAATCCATATTCTGCTATAAATTCATAAGGAATTTAAAAGGAAAAAGTGCTGGCAACGAAAAAAAGAGATATTCCCTTTAGTACGCCACCAACACTTTCTTTTAAAAAGGAATGGTTGAATAAATGTTTGGCAAACATAGGTCTGAATATGCATATCAGCCTGTACAATATTGACAACTTCTAATACTTTCATGACCAGATAGTGCAAATTAATAAAGAATTAATACAATTTTAATGTTTTCTCAAGCCTTAAAATAGGCTTGAAAATAAATCAAGTTTTTTTCTAAAAGTATTTGGAAATTATAAATCAATCCTACATCTTTGCAATCCCAAACGAAAGGGGAGTTTAGCTCAGTTGGTTCAGAGCATCTGCCTTACAAGCAGAGGGTCGGGGGTTCGAATCCCTCAACTCCCACACTGAAAATAAAGGCGTTAGGAAGTTTATTCTTTCTGACGCTTTTTTATTTTTCCAACAATTCTCCAACAATTGATACTTTGTCACTAAAACCAATTTCCACGTCTGCCAGCAGTTTTAATCAAAGCGACGTGAATTCATCTTGTTTATTTATATTTGGTTATGAATGTAATCTGCATAGAAGAAGGAGCCTTTTCATAAACTTATTTTATACGAGCGGGAATCTATAAATGAATTCCTGGAAGATCACGCCTCAAAAAAATTTATACTATTTCTGATACTGAAAACATCCAAAAAATCAACGAAGGCTATCTCTGGGTCAACCTTTATCCTGACTTAGCCCAAAAGTTGGCATTGGGAATAAATGAAAGCTCTTAGGAAGCGATAAAATATTTCAGAGAAGGAATCAAACAATCCCAAAACGTAATAAAGCAGGAAAAAGAAATTTCCTACAATTGGTCATTTGAATAACCTATTTTCTATTTAGTTCTTGATAGCGTTATCAATATTGAAAATCAATGAATTGTGACTGATTTGCATGGTTTTGAAATTAAATATGTTAAGACTAAATTGCGTCGTCTAATCGAATAATCTAAACACCCTTCATGTCCGAAATAAGATATTTTCACTCAACTCTGCATATCGCCTTAACCACTACCCCGCCGGATAAATCAATCCAAGATTACGTTTCAGGAGTTGATGCCCATTTTGAAAGAAATGGAAATCAAGTTTTGGAGTATACCGAAGAAGAGTTGACTGGGGAACCAACTGGTTATTACAAACCCAAAAAATATATGCTGCTTGGGGGCTATGACCTTGCCTTTATAACTTTGATAGGTAGTTATAAGTTTACGCAAAAATTGTTTGATGATATTGGAGGTAATCAAAATGGAGGGTGGAATCATACTTTTCAAGTGATTTCGGGCAGCTTACTGTATAATGATGTATCAGGATTTAACCCAAGAAGATTCTTCATTAAGGGACAGAATCTGGACTTAAAGCCTTTTTTAGGAATTTATAATTTAAAGATTTCTAACCCATTTATTATTGGCAACGGTAAATTGATTTTTGATTCCGTGGTTAAAAAAATTTATGAGATTATTGAAGAACCTACGAGTGAAGGAGCACAATACAAGAATAATGTGGGTCAAGAGCAAAATCTGGGGGATGAGTTCTTTAAGCATAAATTTGACATAGTCTAAAAAGGAAGAATTCAATACTCCTGACACCTCTAAACCTAGATCTAAAAGCTTTGATTTTCGCATTGAAAGATTCTGCTGAAGCATTGGTACTTCTGTTATCAAAATAATTAAGAATAGTTCTGTAATGATGCTCAAATGTTCGGGCAATTGAATTAAAGGATTTAAAGCCTGCTTGTCTTACTTCTTCATGCCATTTGGCTAGTCGAGCTAAACCATAAGTTTGGTCAGTGGTTTTGTCATAAATCTCGGCTAGTTTAATACCCAGTCCGAAGGCTTTTTCAATATCTGGATAGCGTTCAAATAATAGAGCAGCTCTTTCGGCTTGCGACTTAGACCAGTTTGCTGGTCGTTTATAAAGTACATATCTACCTCTAGCTAAAAGCTGCTTGAGTGTATCGCCATTACTTAGTATCTCAGGTTTATAAGGAGTTCCCTTTACTTTTGCAAGTTCGATGGCATCACTTTCTTGGTCTATAGCCTCCCAACGATGCTTGATTCGCATTTCTTGCACCGCATCCCAGGCTAATTTTTGTACGTGAAACCTATCGGTAACTCGTTTGGCCCATGGAAATGATTTTTTGATTGCCAACTCCATATTAGGAGCCATGTCAAGGGTTACTTCTTTGACTTTCTTACGTTTAGGCTCTGGTATTTTACGTAGGGCTTTTATAATATCAGCCGCCTTAGTGCCTGCTATGATGGCAACAATGCTCCCTTTTTTTCCTTTCGCTTCTTTATTGGTCAGAATAGTATAGAGTTCTCCATCCGAAAGGCTAGTTTCATCTATTGACAGATATTCTCCCATATTTTGTGGGTAGATTAGCCATTCTTTGGCTCTTGGCTTTTGCTTCCAGTTTTTGAAGTCGCTTAAATGATTCTTATACTGCCGTTGTAGTTTCTTCCCATTCAATCCGAAGAACTTGCCAACCGTTTCGACATCAATGGCCTGTGTATCTATTGAATTCTTTTAAAAAAGCAGCAAACTCTGTTGTCATTCGAGTTCCCTGAGCTACTATTTCCCAATTCCTTGTTACGTTCTTTCCTGTTTCCAAATCCTTCCATTTACGACGTTTGACATGAAGGAACACTTTGTAATTACGAATCGGAAAGTCTTGGATGGTTATTTCATCATAGAAGCCTTTTGAATGAAGTTTTAGTTCTGATAATTCCTGTGGAATATCCAACTTCTCTTCTAAATAAATTCGCAGAATTTCAGTCTTTTTATCCTTATCGACCTTTATCAGATTGAAATTATCGACTAACAATTCGGGCAACAATAGCTTTACTAGTTCTTCCAATTTTATAGCTGTTAAATTTCTCCAAAATTCAGAATTTAACAGCTATCCCCCAACTTTTGTTCTTGGTCCCCTTTTCTGTCAAATGTTGTATTACACTGGAGCCCGCATCAGCGAGATATCAGAGCTACGTGTTCCACAGATTGATTTTACTGACAAGACGGTCATTCTGCGTACGCTGAAACAAAGAAAGGATGATGTCTACAGACAGATTCCTTTGCCAGAACATCTTTTAGGCCGGTTACTTCCATTTCTAGACATTAGCCGAAAAGAACTAGGACAGTATGAGCTTGGCAATCAAAAAATATGGCCATTTTCTGTAAGGACGGCCTCAAGAATTGTAAAAACAGCAATGAATCAGGCCAAAGTATATGGCATTTGTGCCTCAGCAAAGGGTCTTAGGCACGGCTTTGCTGTGCATGGTGTCACAAAAGTGCCTTTAACCCAGATTCAGATCTGGATGGGACATTCCTCTGTGGAGACCACTGGAATATATTTGCAGGTAAGCGGCTTAGAAGAGCGTGAATGGGCAGAAAGAATGTGGGATGAAGAGGACTGAGTTGGTTATCTCATAATGATTTCTTCAAAGACAAATTTGGTTAAAAACAAGCACAGGCTATTTTGCAATTTGAAAAAAATATGACTCTATAAGATTCAGACTTTCCGTTAATAAATTCATACAAGTTTTGAGCGAAATTTAAAATATCCATGGCTATAATAACTTCCTAAGTTACAAATGTCTCTCAAATCTTTATTTAAGCAAAAGTAAGACCAAATACGAAAAATTGGGATGTGAGGGTTTCTTTCTATCTTTGCTATTGAATGGGCAGGAAAGTCCTGTTCCTTTAAAAAATATCCATACAATGAAAAAATTAGGAATTCTAAATTCCGTAGTGACATTGCTTATAGCAATTACACTACTGTTCAAAGCAATTGAAGGACTTTCAAAGTCATTAAAAAGCTAGCGAGAGACTGTCTCATTTTTAATGGGGCAGTTTTTTTTTAAAAAGACGATAAATCCCTTTAATCCCGTATTACATTATTGGCCTTGAAGATTTGGTAAAATTCCATGTCACTCCAAATTAACACTGGTTGTATTACTTTTTTCAAGGTAGCTGTGTTTTCCTTTTGGCGAATCAACCGAAAATGCACCCAACAACTAAAAATAGTTTTATTAATAATTCTGCTTTTCCAGAAAAATATATTCTGAGTGTATGATTACATCAATTGGAATCTCGGCTGATTCCCCATTAAACAGGTGCCATGTTATCCAAACGGTATCATCATCCATCTCTGGGAATAGCCGGGCTCGTTTCTTTGATACTATTTCCAAAATCTCAATTTGGTCTTCATTGGCGTCATTTCCTCCGAACATATAAAACGGTTCTGCCCCCCCATTAACCCCTACAATAGCACCAAAATACCACCCCTTTTCAATTAAATTATTTTTATCAAGAGTGTTATTTCTAAATTTAGCAATGGATTGAATCCCTGGTTTAATATTTTGAATAAACTGTGAAGGCGTTCCGCTAGGTTTTTCATTAAAGTCTGACATTATAATTAGTAAGTCTGTACCTCTCCAATACCCTCCAGGGGCTCCAACAGGCATGTAAATATTTTCCGATGCGACATAAGGAAAAAAATGCCTATCACCCAAAGGCTCTATGTAATTATTTAAACTTCTCTCTCCCAAATGACCATAAATTCTTGTTGTATCATCAGATTGGAAAGCACTATTTACCTCAACTTCAAAAGCACATTTTATCTCTGAACTGTCTAATTCTGAAAATAAAGAAACCCCAATTTGAAATAAATCATTGGACTCAAATTTAAAGAAGGGGTCAGGTGATAAAGAATAATAAGTGTTACTATTAGCAGTACTTTCGACAATCCATTTGAAATTTGCACCTGAAGGGTATGTATTGTTGAATTGAACCAACCCACTATCAAGTAACTGATAGCTGAAATAATTTTCACAAGGTGTTAATTCAACAGATACTTCTTTTTCACGGCACGCCATGATAGAAACTACCAAAAGGAGCAATGAAATACGTTTTCCAATCATTTCAAATTAAATTAGTTTGTACTCTTGTAGACTAGCCTTTTCGTCAAAACTTCTCCATTAATAGTAATGCGATAGAACAATATATTATGTCGATTGCTCATTTTCTTTGAAATTTTATACGGATATTCAAACTCCCCAGCATTATGCTCTCCATCAGTTAATATCTGAATGAGGGAACCATCATGGTCAAGTATTTCAACTTTCACATGTGCTTCTTTCTCTAACGTAAAAGCAATCGTGTTTGCAAAATCAGAATAGGTAGGATTAGGATATGCTTTAGAACTGATCGGACTTTTAGCTACCCTAAACGTACCCCAAGAATCACGTTGAACCGATTGACTAACATATACATTGCCTTGAGAATCTCGCATGAAGCATCTCCAAATACCAGTTTGGGTTAATAACTTAGAAGTACCCGCCCCTCCATTATTACACGTGTAACTCGGGTACGATATTGCATCATAGGTGCCCTCGTTTGTCCAATGGAAACAATTAAAATCGGTGGCGTTCAAATCCACAGCCCCAAAGTTAAGTGTGGCTGTTTTTGAACTACCTGATCCGCTCAGTGTAATGGGAATTAACTTATTAGCAACGACCGGACTCTTCGCCTTAATATTACTCCAATTGGCATAATAGCTACCCGTTGAATTTGTGGCAAGTTCTTTCAACCCCGCCATATTAAAATGAACTTTTAAGTTATAGTCTTCGGCATCTTGCCTGTAAGATATGGAGGTAAAAGTATCAGAATTTATGCTTCCATTTGCTGCTGACCTTGCGGTTCTACTGTCATCTTGACCATTTGTAATGTTTACGTCTGTTGTGCTACCATCCCAAGAAACTTTTGAGATAGCCCATGCCAAATTACTATTAAAATGACTGCGAGTAGCATCTATTACGGTATTTAAATTGGTTTTATAAATTGCTTGAGTAACATTGTTAGTGTTGTCCGCTTCTCCTTGGTGCCAGAGGACTGCACGAACCCCAAAAAGTGAACCATAGTAATTCAGGGAGTTTCGAAGACTTCTGTATGGCTCTCCCTGACCAAAATTTTGGCCTCCAGCTTGAGAACACCGATTAAAACCATTATTGTTGCTTCGATTCGTTGTTGTGCTTTGTGCCGTCAAAGCCCAATCTTCTGAACTAGAGCCAGACATAGCAGCATTAAAAAACATGACTGGTACAACAGTATTTGTTTCACTATCTACAATTTTTGTTCCAAGCATATTATAGGCCCAGGGTTCAATACCGTTTGGGCCGATATAGCTTGAGTTCTTGTATAATTTAGTGATTGTAGGAAATACCGGAAGCTTTCCAGAACACTTGTTTGCATATGTTTGATTCGATATTGATATACAGTCTAAATCGGCTCCAATATTAGATGCATCACTATAATTTACACTACCTTCCCCAAGAGCATTGGATTGACCAGCAATAACTAATACTTCTCCAACACCAAAGAGAGATTTTACATCACTCCCATACTGACTACCTCCACTCATCCACCTAAGACTAAATTTGTACCATCCCGTGGACAAAGTTTTATTAATTAAAAAATTTGATGGGGTGGAGCTTAATGTAGTCCAATTTGTAATAGTGCTTTTGTAGGTGCCATCTTTATAAAGACTCTCTAATTTATATTGAACAGAATAACCAGTGTCAACAAGGATATTTCCAGATATAGGAACATTCGCCTGATTACTGGTATTTCGTTGAAATACAGCCCTGTTTGGCGGCCAAGTAATATTACCACCATTCACCTGTGAATAAGCAAAATCTGAAAAAAGAAAAATGAAAGGCAGAATTTTGTATAAAATTTTCATTGTTGTAATTGAGTTTAGAATTTATGCAGGTCTAAAAGTGGAATGTTTGATTTGTAGGCTGTATTTATCGATTTAATAATACGATTTGTTATTATTGCCTGACCTAAGGCTGTGGGTGTTAGCCCATCAGAAGAAAAGAAGTTTCCGTTAGGATAATCAGGGTTGATAACCAGACCTAGCTCTTTTGTTGAGTAGGTGCCGTCAATAATTTCGTCAAATAATGATTCTAAATCGACTTATACAAGCCCTTTGTCGTTGGCAAATTTCTTTAATAAATTGTTATAACAGGTAACACTTGCAAAGCGTTGTTCCTCAACATCAAGTATGTCTTCATCTTTGAGAGGGTTTTCAAAACTTCCAATACCATATCCACCACTGAAATATTCTAAAACTGAACCCTTAGGCAGCATAATGTCATTGAGATCGATTGCTCTCACATCCGATTTTTGCCAATGTTCTATGAATATTTCATTTTCATCAATTAAACCTGAGGAATACATTTTGTAAATTGGAAAGTTCAAATAATTTGGAACATTTAAAACTACGCCATAAGGCGTTTTCTCAGTAAGCAAATCCAATAGAATCTTTTCCCCTATTATCTCTCGGTCACAGATAAAGCTAATATCCGTTTGATAACCACCAGATTGGGCAAACTGAATAAAGTCGTGAAAGCCAAATTCGAACGTAAAAAAATCAACATTATCAAGTCGCTCCTTTACAAAATAGAACAGAGAATGGTTCTCTTCAGAAAACCTCTCTAAATATTTAAAAGAACGGTTATCGTAGTTTTGATTAACATCGTTTTGATTAGATTTTAAAATATCCAGAACCTTTTGATAGGGTATAGCATAATTATCCACTACTCCTTCAATCTTGGGGAATACGGAATCCTGCGTAGTGTCATCGAACTTCCCTTTTTCATGATATATATCTAGCAATCCATTCGATAATATAACGGCATGGTCACGTCCCGTTCCAGATTTTGGAAGAGTTGGTACTCTCCAATTAACCAAACCCATTTGTCTAGCTAATAAACTAGGGAAAGAGCCATTTTGTGCTTCAGCATAAACCCCTCCATTTCTAACCCCAGCCGAAAGTGAAGTCCCTAAAGATAAATAGTTCAAACTCTCTTGGCCTATTTTAGGAAAACCCAAGTTCAAAACTTTAGTTTCCTGAGAAAATACCGTAAAGGTTAAAAGAGCCAACGGAATACTAAGAATTAAAGCTCTAATGTGTTTTTTCATATTTAAGAAAAGTTAATTGTGAAGAAAAAAAGAACGTGAAAATTTAAGTCTAAAGATTCTTTAGCATTACAAGTGAAATTAAAAGGTGGCAGGTTTTGGGTTGAGAATCATTCGTTTTTTTGTCTCATAACCTATTAAAATTTAGGGCGTCAAAAGTAGTGTCATAGTTGTTGTTGTTGTTTGTGAACTAGTAATGTTTTTCTTAAAATAATTGAAGAATAAACATGGACGAATATAGTTCGAAATCAAAGATGGTTCGAAGAAAAAAGACCAAATCGCCTATTTGGTCGCCTAGCTTTTAACTGGTTAATTATCAGACCATTAATTCCTGTTTAGAACAAAATGACCAGATTTTGTTTTATTATCTATATACCAATTAATCTTTTGTAATCATGAAATATGATTAGGCTTGATTAAGGTTTGGATTGCTTACTTTATGAATACCTTTCTCGGAATTTAGCTTCACCTTCAACAAATCGTTCAAGTCCTTGGAATCGCCATACAAATCATATTTGTCCTGAATGTTCTCAACCCCCTCCTCCACAAATCTGCCAACCATCTTCTTTCCGCTGTTATCATTGTCCAGCCATAGATTTATATTCTGATACGAGCCGTTTTGGATATATTCTAAAGTATCCTGAAACGAAGACAGAGAGTGCATTATAATTGTATCGCCGTTTAATTTAGTGCCATTATAAAGCACTAGAAGAGAAAGGTAATCTACCGTGCCTTCAAATAAATTAATTGAACTGCCAGTCTTGTTTCCTTTAATGATGGTAATATCTCTTTTGATTAGGGCAGATTTAAATACGGGCGTATCGGAAGCCGAACGTATTTCATAGCCCCCTGCCCTGTTTTTTATACCGAAGGCAAAGAAGACTTTGTCTTTTTTCAGGTTCCGGTATTGAACCTCGCACAGGTAATGACTAACCAGATGCTCCGGTATACCCCTACCCTTCAGATATTGGAATATGGCCGGATGTTGAACTGGTTTTGCCCTAATGAATTCCAGATCACGGGGAAGCTCTTCTTGAATTTGCTCGAATGTACTGGCTGAAGGAAATAAAGATTGGGAGGGATTCCCGCCAAAGCCCAGATCCTCCAAAAAAGAAAGGGCATTTGATACGCTTGAGCTTTTGCCATTGGTTTGCAGATATTTCATGGCAAAATCTACCACAGAGCGAGAACCTTCGGCCTCTCCATGATCATACCAACAATTATCCCTAACATTGATATAAAAGCTAGGTTCGGCTTCTGAGCGAAAAGGACTTAGAAATCGCCATTCACTACCGCCCCGCTCTTTCTTTTTAACCTCATAGCCTAGTTTTTCCATGAGGTCTATCAGGGCAATTGAATCGTTGGCTTGTTTACAGTTCATTGATTTATATCAGGGAGGTTTTTATCCTCACCCTGCCTTTTTATTCTTTCAGTGAGCATCCTAATTTACATCAACTTGGTGATATTTTGGGCACTGAATCATCCAAATACCCTGCTTTTAGGGCAAAACGTGCCAAAGTCACCATTATTTGCTCATCTAAAGCTTTAGTATTAATTAAATTGGGTTTTATCTCGGAAGTAAATTTCCGATCCCGTGTTTCTTGGTTTTTTTGCGTCTCTTGTGGATGTTTTGGCTTATAAATCTTCCTAATAGCCCCGAAATTCAAGGTTATCTTAATACCAATATAGTAGCCCATCTTATCCTTAATTCGTGAATAGGTCAGATACCCCTCCTCCATAGCATCTTGAAGGTAATTGAAGACCATCCTGTTTGACCTGCTTAAATGTTTAGCCAAAATCCCCGTGGTGGTTTTGATAGCCCCCTGCCCTTTACCGTTCCATCCGGCTAGGAGTGATAACATCATTCTGGTCATAGGCATTAGTCGTGGGTTGCGTATAAAGCTCTGTTTTAAGGGCTTTACGAATGTGCCGTTATCCTCTGGACATGATAAGCCCTTTCTTTTGGGCTGATTATTTGTGATTTCAGGTTTATCCAGATAGGGGTCAAAGCTTTTAATAAGAGCCACTGCTCCAATTTGAGAAAATCCTCCTGAGGATTCTAATCTTTTTCGTGATGTCAATTTAGGTAAGTACATGTGTGTGTACACCCCTGCCCTAAAAAAGACACAGAAAAACCTGCTGCAAACAAAAGAATTGCTTGCATTTGATTAACCAAACCTGTAGGCTTTAAATACGAATAAAGGGGTACAGATTTGTATCCAATAAAAGCCCTAGTTTGCAGACTGGGGCTTTTCTGTTTTTGTCATCTTCAAATAGAGCTAAAGGGAGCCTCCTTTAAGGTTTGGTTAGATAGGATCTTCTCTTCATTGAAAGGAGAGAAGGGCAGGGCGATTCTTTAAAACCGCACTTTACAGTAACATACCTGTCATATTGCTTCAACTGTAATAAAGCTGTAAAGCATAAAATCAAGTAAAATCAATTAGTTACAAAATCCCAGTAAAGAGATGACAGTAAGGTTACAGTAAAATCTGACATATTCTTACAGTAAGAAGCAGTAAAGTTGACAGTAAAATCTGACTGTAAAGACCTGTCCAATCTGACAGTAAATTACAGTAAGGCTGTAAAATACTGTGTAAAGTCGGGGCAGGGGACTTGTAAAGTCTTGAATGTGGCACAAATATACGGTAGGCTTTTTTTACAGTAAAGCATAAGGAGCATTCCATGAGTAAAGTTACAGTACGTGAAGCCGCAGAACTGACCGATAAAAGCAGACAGACCATCAATGATGCTACCAAGGATGGCACGTTAAGTTTTGAAAAGAACGCAAGAGGGCACAAAGTCATTGACGTGTCAGAATTGGAGCGTGTTTTTTCAATAATCAATAAACCTGATGCCGTGAAGAAACAGTCAGATAGTGTAAAATCTGACAGTAAGGTTACAGTAAAGCCGTCAGATTGGGAAAAACAGCTTGAAGCGATCCGTCATGAGATAGCTGATTCTCGTGAAAAAGAGCGGGAAGCCCTGCAACAGCAAATTGAGCTTCTGACTAAAACGGTAGAAGAAGGTCGTAAGGACAAAGAAACCTATGTGCGTCTATTGGAAGACCATTCCGGTAAAAAGAATGGTTCTGAAATCGAGCATCTGAAAAAAGCAAATGATGATTTGGCCAAACAGGTACAAGAGCTTCTAAATGTAGAGAAGGCACGACAGAAAGAGCGTCAAGAGACTATTAAGCGAAGACGGGAGGAAAAACTTAAAGCTTTGGAAATCGAGCAGAGTAGGGGCTTCTTTTCTAAATTGTTTGGATAGCAGGACTAGCTAGATTTAAACAATAGAACACCACACGAACAGAATTTCAGTGATAAGAATGACCCCATTAGAAAAAATAAATAGCCCCATCATATTTGAAATCCCGTATCCTGATACTGCTCCATTGGAAGAAGTGGTACAGGTCGTTAATTTATCCAGATGTGCTTTGGCTTGCTATAATAATGTTGTTGGTCATTTTTCAACAAAGGGCTATTCCATTGAATATGTCGGGTTTGATTGCCTGGATGGCTATAATTATTATAGATCATGGTTAGAGCAGTATGATTGGAATCTAAAGGATACCTTGATTGCTTGGCACAATGATCCAACTTTCACGAATCAACTTCATCCAAAGGCACGGGAGTTAATTTGCAATACTAGGTTCAAGGATTTTGATTTTCTCGAAAAACAACCTTCCAAACGATGCGGGTTATTCAGCTTCCTCATTGATACAGAAGCCAGTTTTGAAGAGCTCAACCAATTAACAACACTTTCCGCCCAGTTCGAAAAGTTTACAAACCGGGACAAAAAAGTAGCTTTAGAGGACTTTGTGCTACTGCGTAAACAGTTAAAGGAAGCAAACCCTTTTCCTAAACCAGAATTATAGATTTAAAAACGAGGGTATTGTTCTGATGCAATCGAGCAATATTCTGGTTACCGCTGACTACCCGAAATGTATCACCTTAGGAAAGCACCTTTTCAGCATGGTGAACTTGTGAATATCCAAAGGATTTCGCTGTGAGCTGATGATATGGTGCGGAAGAGAGTAGGGGGCCTAAATGTTCGGCATACTGCAATAGGGATTGAAGTGGTTACCCTGCAACACGTTTTACGTGAGAAGCGTAAAAGCGTAAAGCCCGACCTGATAGGGGATTGCCCTAATTTAAAATATGGCTTAACAATTTTTCAAAGTCTGAAAAACCAATAAAAGAAGAAAGTTTGCAATGAGTTATAGAACTTCTTTCTATAGCTCATTTTTTGTGCTAATATTGAGGCATAGAAACGGGATCTATACCTCATGAAATGGATTTGGGAACATCAGAATTGGCCAGCATTTAGATTTGACGCAAGCCAATTTGACAAATTTGAAAATGAATTCCACAGAAATGCTGGCCTAATCATAGGCTCTTTGGCGAGTGTCTCATCTGAAGAAGTTGAAGAACTAAGGGTAGCCATATTGAGTGAAGAAGCATTGGATACTTCTAAAATTGAAGGTGAAATTCTAGATCGCGACTCTGTTCAATCTTCAATTCGTAAAAACTTGGGTTTGCAAACCGATGGGAGAAAGTCAAAACCACAGGAGGCGGGTATATCACAAATGCTCGTTGATTTATTTAGAAAATATGATGAATCGTTGAGTGAGAATACCTTATTTTCTTGGCACGCCATGACCATGAATGGAAGAACAGATTTAGAAGTAGTGGGGAACTATCGAACCCATGAAGACCCCATGCAAATTGTCTCAGGACGCTTGGATAGGCCCAAGATATTTTATGAAGCACCTCCATCCTCCCGTGTAAGGGAAGAAATGAAAGTCTTCATACACTGGTATAATACGTCAAGGGAGGAGGGCTTATCGTCTATCCTTCATGCTGGTATCGCCCATTTGTATTTTGAGCTAATCCACCCCTTCGAGGATGGAAATGGTAGAATTGGGCGAGCAATTGCGGAAAAATCTTTGGCTATGGGGGCTAGGCAAGCATTGATTACCTCTTTGTCTAAAGTGATAGAAAGTGACAAGAAGGCGTATTACGAAGCCTTAGAGCAAGCGAATGGCTCTTTGGAGATTACAAAATGGTTGCTCTATTTCTCCGGAAAGATTCTAGAATCACAAAAGCATGTGCAGGACTTAATTGGTTTTATCCTTAGTAAGGCCAAATTCTTCCAAGAATTTGACAACCAATTAAACCAACGGCAGAAAAAAGTCATTTTAAGAATATTTCGTGAAGGATTAGATGGGTTTAAAGGAGGTTTGAGTGCGGAGAACTACCTAAGGATATCCCAAACATCAAGAGCAACGGCCACACGCGATCTTCAGGAGCTAGTTGAGATAGGTGCATTAAGGAAAGAGGGGAAGTTGAGACATACACGGTATTATTTAAAACTATGAAGTTATAAGAAACCTAATTAAGTTTTCCCGAGATTAAAGCAATATTTTGAGCCAAAACGCCATAATTCTTAGCAAGCATTTTCCATTCAGATAAAGCTTCTTGAACCTGTCCTATAATCTCTTTAGCTTCCAATGGAGATAAATCAGCATGACCAGCCAGTTTCATTAAATCTTTCACGCTTGGATTTTGGCCTTCTCCTGCTACCATCATACTTTGATGTCCGGCTGGTCCTGATGAGAAGGTAAGGTCATAGGTAGGAGAAACTATCCATTCTCCTTTTTCATCCATGAGGAAGGAAAAATTCTTGGAATGATCGTCACGATTATGAGCCAGTACATTAAACACCGCATAACGGAACATTTTCTGAGCCTCACGAATATCCTTCGTGAGCCAAAGCGTCGCTTTTATCAAATCCTCATAATCAAGGGCAGGGGTTCTAAAATCAGAATGTAGGAGGCCACATGCTGTAAGCACATGCATTCTTTTCCCACCTGCAAGCCTGTCGAAGCGTTTTGCCGCAAAATAGCCAGCATTACCCCTTCCTTCGAACAGGTGCGTCTCTGGGGTTAAAATACCGGCCTTTGTCGCCATTTGATTATAAACAAATTCAATTGCTCCTGAATCATGCCCATCCAGTGCATTTCCAAATTTGACAATCCAATGTTCGTAATCCTCTGGCAAGTTATCTATACCTTGAATGATGGAACTCTTGTCCATGCTTACACCAATCATTGCTTTTGGCCTTGCACCGGCCGAAGACCCGTTAAGTTTCAACAATTGTTCAAATACGTCTTCACTATTTCCAGAGAGTACTTCAAGGGATTGCTCGCTCAGTTCATCCAGATTGACAGTTCCGCCTTGAGGAGAGGAGCTATAATCAGGTGCGTAGATTAACGCTCCCATGCCGGTATGCCCAACATGTGCCAATCGGTCTAGAACTGTAAATGTATCGGGCAATATCCCTTTGGCTCGTAAAGACCGATCTAGTAAAAGCCTGCCCCAACCATCAGGGAGGCTATCATTAAATACCCCTGGCAAACCTTCGAATAAATGCGTTTGAAAACTTTGTGTTCCTGATTTCAAAGGGAGTTTGTATGGAGAAATTTCCAAACCACTTTGAATAAATTCAGGGGAATATTCAAAAAGAACTTTGCCGTTATCATGTGCCAATCTGCCAACAGGCAGAGGAGGGGTCTCTCCAATGTTTAATGATACATTGAGAACCTTTATTGGATTGATGGTAGTTTTCATTTGTTCCTTGCTCTTTTCTTAATCGTTTTAGAAACTTTGGTCGAGTTTTGCTCTTTTAGGACTTCATCGATAGTTCTAGGAACCGTTTGCGTATTTTCAATGGCCTTCACAATGGCTTCTGTCAGGTTTAAAACGAAGGCTATCTTGGTAAAGGACTCAAGGGAAATTTGGCCTGTTTGTTCGAATTTTCTTAGAACTGAAATACTGACATTAGCTTTTTGGGCAAGCTCAGCTTGCGTTAAGCCCTCCTTTACTCTGCTCACACGGAGTAGGGCAGGGAATTTCTGAAGGGTTTCGCTTGGTGTTATAAATATCATTATAAGAGTAATTATACAACATATTTCACGTATTTACCACAATTATATCAATTAATATTCTAATGTTTTCACAAAACCTCTCCCTCGTTGTCTAGGCAAATTCAGGAGCAATGATTTGATATAATAAGAGTTCTAATTGCCTAGTGTTTAAGCGAGTATTTGATTGTTCAATTCCAATGACCTCAAATACTTAAAGGCAATAAAATGTAATAACTTTAACAATTGAAAAAAAATAAATCCTTAGATTATCAGAAGATATAAAATGAAAAATCTGCATAGAACTGGTAGAAACAATCCATGTCCGTGTGGAAGTGGACTTAAATTCAAAAAATGTTGTCTTAATATGCCATCAAGCATTCCATATTCAAAAAGACATAGCCCTCAAAAAGTAGAGGAGTTTATCAAATCATTTGATAAAGCTGATCTTCTTAAAACAAATGCGGCCCTACAACTTCTTCCTGTAAATCACGGCAAAAATATTAGATTTGAGATTTTTGCAAGAAACGTCATTGTCCATTCAGAAGAGAACAAGCCTAATATTCCGAATTCATTATTGGTCAAATTTTATAAAAATAATTTAACCAGCCATTATCTAGAAGATCCTATTAGCACTTTTTTTACCGAAAATGTAATTTGGTTTTCTGGAGATTTTATAGTTTTCCCCGGTCTAAATCTCAATGGGACAAGGATATTAAACTTCTTTCTGGAAACAATTTTTACTCAAGAAAATAATCTTCCTGAAAATTTCAAGACAGAGGTAAGCGATGGTGTTACAATGATTCTTGCAATGAGCCAATACATTGCTATGTCCGCTGGATTAAATAGATATGAATATGAAGAATTTACAGATTCTAAAATTCAACTGCCTGAAAAAGGTTTGTTAAATCATTTAAAGGAATCAGTTGCTTTTGATAAAGAACATTTATCAGAAATTGCAGAACACTATGGTGTGAACATTAATGTGTTAAATCATTTTGTTGCTGATCCTGAGGATCTCAATTTTCAGAATGATGATCCTGATAAAAATCCTTTGCTACTACAACCTATTATTAAAAATGGGAAAAGTGAGTTTTTATTTGCTCTTCCAACTGCATCAGTAAACTGTTTAACTCATTTTATAAGAAAACAAGCAATTGAGGATGGCTGTTTATCAGAATTAATGAACTTTTTTGACAATCATCAATGGAGTGAAATTAAAAAACTATTGCAAGAAACGGGGTGGGAAGAAACAGACATTCAACTGCCAGAAACAGAATTGAATTTGAAAGAATCGATATTTAGGTTTGATAATGATAAATTAGCTTATGTCTGTTTTATCCCAACTAGTGCCATTAATGATTCTGCCCAAACTGAAGAGTTATCAAAGTCAAAAGAGGTACTACCACTCGAATTAAGGAATACAGAAGTTATCGACTTTCTTGAAGATCTTAATGGTTCTCACATATATAAATATTTCACATTAAATGTTATCGGAGAAGACGGTCAGGATTTCTTATTCAAGTATGGGAAGGCTGCAAGTTCTAACGAAGCACTTACTATAAAATATTGTGAGCTGGAAAAATTGGTTTTCTCTGATACACTTGATGAATTAAGTTTATGGAAGTTTGCCAAAGTCTATAGTAAAGCGAGTTCTCAATCCCGAATACTTTCGATGGGAGGCATATTGGATGCCTTTGTTTCATATCAATCAAACAATGAATCCTTGTTACCATCAGATACGGCAATTCCGGATTTTATGACTTTCTCCATTGGTAATTCAAACGATTTTGAGAGAATTGCTGTAAAAAAAATAGATGAACACTCTGCTCTTCAGCAGACGAGAAAACATGGTTTATTACCTGTTCCAGTAAGGCGAATGAGAGATTTTGCTCCCATATATAAAGAACGGCAATATTCCAGAGAGCATAATCTTCTGATTGAATGCTTTAAATGTCCCGTTTGGGTTAAAAATAATCAGGCAAATTCACGGCAAGAAAAAGAAACAATTAATCATTATAATGAAGCCGTGATTTTCTGGTTGTATAAAATGAGAGGTGACTTGCAAAAATTATTTGCTCAATTTAAAAGTACCACTCCGATTGAATTTGATCTGAGATTAGCAAAAGAGTTAATCGCTCCATCTGATATTTCTCCTCAAACAACTGAAGATATTGAATTGGATTTCGAGACCAAAATAGAACAAAGTAAAAACACTATTGCAATCGGAATTCCTAAGGAAATTTTAAGCTTTTTCTTTAGACCAGATAATCTTGGAGAAAAAAAACTAATAAGTGCCGTCTTATCAGGATTAAATCAATTATTAAAAGCAAATGGTTCCAATCATTTGGAAGAAAATGCAATTACAGAATTGATTGAAACATATATGCAACCATATAGTGCAAAGATGATTTTATACTTTGATACAACTAATGAATTACGGTTGGATAATAGAGGACTTGTTCCTTATAGATCCGTTCAGGAAAGCGAAATATCATTTATACTTGATCAACTAGTAGGCTATTTGGATTTACAAGAACCAATTCCTGAGAAGATAGAATCAATGGAAGAAAAGAATTCGCTCTGTAATAAAGTTGTTTCCTCCTTAGTCGCAAAACTGATTTCTGAACTTGAAGCATTCAATGCCTGTGAGTTATTAAAATGGTTAATGAAATTGCATGAAAAATGTATTCACAGTAGGGAGTTTAAGGAATTGCATATTCCTGCGAAAATATCGTGTTTTAGTGATTTTCCAAGGGAAGTTCAAAAGCTTGAAAAAGGAAACCATGATTTAGCAGCCACAGCACTCTCTATTAGATGTATAATTGAATTTATTGCAGCCAAACCTACGTTTGGAACCCGATGGCCAAATATTGACGATTACGATAGAATTGTTGCATTAATGAATCAAATTATCAGTTGGGGAATCCTTTCTGATTCTATCGACTTAGAGATGGATAATCCTGAAATGGGGTTGCTTCCTTCTGGTAGAATTGGAACGGATAAAAGTTTTGTGAATACATATATTTATCCTTTTTCAAAAGCTAAGGCAGAAACTGCTGTATATACATATCAAGAAAATTTTACCGATAAGTTCAGGACAATCCAACATGAAGAAACAAATGGTTCCACTCCGCCTGAAGAAATAATAGAAATAGATAAAGCTTTTGAAAGTGATTTGGGGATAGGCTTGACAAAAATCATCAAGCTTAAGAGAACATTGGTAGAAATCGCCTTTGAACAAGAACAATCCGTTATAGAAATTAAAGAAGAACTATTACTTGAAATGTTGTCAAAAAAACTTTCAGGCTTTCAAAAAGATTTAATAAAAATTGGACTAGATTTAATAACTCTGTCTGAAAGAAGTTCAATAATTAAATCTCCTAACGGATATGAAAAGGGAGACATTTACCCTTGGAAATACAATAGAAGTCTATCCTACCTAAGAAAGCCTTTAATTAAAGTCAAAAGAAAAGAGGGTTCAGTTCTTTACTATTGGAGTTTCCGACATGTGTTAGATTCTTCAGAAAACCTCCAAGTACTCTTATTTAACGGAAGACTGAAAGCGAAAAAAGGAAGTTCGTTGAATAATTACCTAAAAAAGATAAATGATGAAAAGGGTAAAATGTTTAGAGACCACGTTTTTGAATGGCTTAAAGAAGAAGGAACAATGGAAGTTATACCATACGAAGTAAAACCAAGTAAGTTAAGTGGAAATCAAAATGATGAAAAATATGGAGATATTGATGTATTGGCAATTGATAAAGCAAAAAAAATAATTTTCTCTATCGAATGTAAAAATACAGTCAGTGCTAGAGTTATTCATGAAATGAAAACGGAAATGGATAAGTATTTAGGAAGAAATGAGGATAGTTCTTGGGTACACAAACATTCTGAAAGAGACAAGTGGCTGAAGGATAATACTGATTCATTAGATTCTCTGGTCGATAATCCAAGTGAATATTCTATTATTTCCTTAATTATGACATCCGAAGATATTCCCACAACGTATTTAGCACAAGATTCTTTGCCACTTCCAATTATCTCATTTCCTAAGTTAAAAAGAATGGGAATTATTTGTTTAGCATAGTGCAATTTTCTAATATCTAATTACGAAAGAAGAATCTGCTCATTAAAAGCGTCCATGGTTTCATGATCAAACTGTACCAAATAAATCTCTGTTGTTTTAGAATCCTCGTGCCCTAATGCTTGAGAAATAACAGGAACGGGAACACCTTTTAATTTAGCAATCGTAGCAAAGCTGTGTCTTGCCACATAGCTTGTAAGAGAGCCAGAAACGCCGCATTCTACACCAATATCCTTTATGCGTTTATTGTACCGCCTCAACTCATCCCGTACCTGCTGATACTGCTTTGCCTCTTCGTTAGCCGTTATAACATTAAGGACAAAATCTACTGGTTTTTTATTCGAAGTATATTTATCAAGAATTTCCTTTAGAGGAGGGGTTATTTTAATATTGTAAAGCTGGCCGGTCTTCTTTCTTTTATATTCTATTCGGCCATTTTGAACCTGAGCCATCTTCATATAAGCCAAATCCACAAAAGAAGCTCCCATGAGATAAAAACTTATTAGAAAAAAGTCCTTTGCCCTCTCTTTTTGGGGCGTATCGGGAGAATAGGCTTTGATTTTTTGAATACCTTCTTCTGTAATAGCTCTTTTCTTCGTCTTTTCGCTCCTAATTGTGTATTTCTCGAAAGGGTACGCCTCTTTACTAATTAAACCTTCTGAAATAGATCGATTTAACAAAGCCCTTAAGGTTCTCATATGTACGCTAAGTCCGTTCAATGAATTTCCTTTGCTCAAATACCACGCTTCATAAGCCTTTAGCCATTGAAAATTAATAGATTTTATAGGGCATTCTTTACCATTTTGAAAATTCTTAATACTTCGGTAGAGCGTTTTATAAACTCTAGCATTTCCAAATCTTTTGGCTTGTTCCATTTCACAAATAATCCTTTGTGAAAATGCCAAAATACCGTCATTGCTTGCTTTGCCAATTAAAGATGATTTTAAGGTCTTCATGCTCATGGAGGGCAGGGCACCTGAATTCTGAAGCTCTATGATCTTATCTTCAAATTCAATTCTCTGCTTTTTAAGCATATTATTCAGCCGTGTTACATTCTTGATGCTGGGACACCCTGGCTTTATTTCCATTTTACGCTCATTCCAATAAATGGGATTGACGGTATACCCAGTAGGAATTTCTAATGTTTCGCGATCAATTGTGAGTCTGATTTTGATAGCTTGCGAACCATCTTTCTTAGTATATCGGCCATCAACGAATATTTTTGAAGTTAAGCTCATAACCCTGTTTGTTTTGATGAATTGAAAATTCTCCAACAATTCTCCAACAAATATAGGTATTTTATGAATTAATGTGAAATGGCTTAAACAAGTAAATGGCTCTTTATCAGCATTTTTGGCACATATGAATACATATGAAACCAGCATTAATGTTGCCTTACAAGCAGAGGGTCGGGGGTTCGAATCCCTCAACTCCCACGAAAACAAAGCACTTAGTCGAAAGATTAGGTGCTTTTTTCTTATAAGGCTACAGAGCTCAGACGAAGGCAATGCAACAGCATTCGAACTCAGAACAAAAGTTGGGGGATAGCTACTGATGAAGGAATCCCAAATAAAACATTGATGACAACTGTGACGAATAAGCATGGTCTTACTATCATCAGAAGAAAACAACACATCTCTAATATTATACCCTAACCGAACTTCTAGATACCTTTATTTAAGTTAAGAACAAGGTGTAAGTTTTGATATTAAAATATATAATAGTTTGGGCGAAATAGTCGCAGATATAAGAAACACTACATCAATTGATTTAGGCGAATTTTAAAGTAGGTAACTATTTTGTTCTATGCATAGCTCTCGTTTCAAAGAAAAAGGACGTACAAAAGATCACTATAATGAAATAACAAACACTGCATAGCCATTTTTAGGAGCTTATAATTTTGAAATATTCTATGAAAGTCACTCTTAATAACAAATATTTCCAAGCAGAGAATCTATGAATCGGTGCAACTCACAATCCTATACTGTCTATACCATAGCACTTCATTTTTTGTTAAGCATTTTACGGTGAAACACATTATTTCATATAAAGTTCGGATACCCGAGTTGCCTATAACTTATTATATACAAGTGATTTATCAAGATATGCTTTATCACAAATAATGCTTCAAACTAACATAGAATCATATGCCCCAATAGGCTTTTTAAATTTTTAGTAAACCATTCGGGGGAATACAACCTATCGGTATATCAAGCTATTATACTAATTTGCTCCACTAAACCCTACCAAAATAAAAAATGAGCAAAGAAGTTGTCGTTGTTGAGGAATACGAAAGAGAACCTATTCCCAAAAAAGAACTCAAAGGATGGAAAAGCTTTTTGGGCATGTATGCTGGAGAACATGCGGCAGGTACAGAGTTTGTTATTGGTCCCCTTTTCCTTACCACTGGTGTCAGTGCATTTGACTTATTAATGGGTCTTCTGGTTGGTAATCTGATGGCCGTATTGTCTTGGAGATATCTAACCGCCGAAATTGCTGTCAAAAACAGGTTTACACTTTATTTCCAACTGGAAAAGATATGCGGAAAAAGCCTCGTAAAGTTTTATAATATTGCCAACGGCGTTCTTTTTTGCTTTTTGGCAGGCTCTATGTTAACCGTTTCTGCTACAGCTGTAGGCATCCCTTTTAATATGGATATGCCTAAGCTTACAGACGTCATGCCAAATGGATCTACTTGGATTATTATTGTGGTTATGCTTGGAGCCATTACCACCTATGTAGCCGCCAAAGGTTACAGCATGGTATCTAAAGCCGCCAATTGGATGTCACCTATTATTATCATCGGTTTTCTTGCAGCCGGAATTGTGGCATTAAACCAGTTGGAAATAAAGAGCTTTAGCGATTTCTGGAATATTTGGGGAGAAGGTAGAGAGCCTTTTCCTGGACAAATCAAATACACCTTTTGGCATGTTGCTATTTGGTCATGGTTTGCAAACGCTGCTATGCACGTAGGTATGTCTGACCTTTCTGTTTTCAGATATGCTAAATCCGCTAAATCAGGATGGACTACAGCCGCAGGAATGTATGTAGGTCATTACATGGCATGGATAGCTGCTGCGTTGCTTTATGCCGTTTATTTAAAATCACCAGAAGCCTTAAATTTCTTAGCAAATGGAGAAGCCCCATCTGTGGCTCCAGGTCCTCTGGCATATAATGCCATTGGTGCATTTGGTGTTTTGGTGGTTATTCTTGCCGGTTGGACCACCGCAAACCCAACCATTTACAGGGCAGGTTTAGCCTTTCAAACGCTATTCCCTAAAATGAAATCCAGTGGTGCCACCATCATAGCGGGTACTTTGGCTACTGCTGCAGGCATATTTCCTGCATTCGCTATGCAATTATTAGATTTCGTAGCGGTTTACGGGTTTATTTTAGCTCCGGTAGGAGCTATTATTGTCTTTGACCAATTCTTCTCTTCTAAATTAGACATTACATCGGACTACGCTGAAAAGAAAAAGTTAAACCTAAACTGGGCGGTGCTTTTGGCATGGGCTGTAAGTGTTTGTGGATTCTATTTCTACGCTAAGACAAATGGAATTTTCCTTTCTTTCCTTACACTTCCTGCTTGGATTTCCTGTGGTGTGCTTTTCTTACTATTTAGCAAATACTTTCAAAAAAAGAACGCTTAAGAAAAAATCAAATACTGCCTGTAAATTAGAAGTGGAGTTCTGTCGAAGGTACTTCACTTCTCTTTTTATATAGAAGTTTGATTTTTGGCGTATATTGGTATAACTCTTCATCCCTTTATGAAACAAATACTACTACTATTTATTTTGGCTGTGACCTCTGCCAATGCTCAAATCAACACTGAAAATATTAAAATTGCCCGTGACCAATGGGGCGTTCCACATATTTTTGCCCCCACCGACCCTGAAGTAGCCTATGGCTTAGCATGGGCACATAGCGAAGATGACTTTAAAACGATACAGTTGACGCTATTGGCTGGAAAAGGTATGCTTGGAAAGCTCAATGGAAAAGAAGGTGCGGCTGTTGATTACGTGGTAGGTTTATTAAGAACCAAGCAAATTGCGGAAGAAAACATGCATACACTTTCACCAGAATTTACAGATTTGGCAAAGGGGTATTTGGCTGGAATTAATCACTATGCCCTGCTACATCCGGAAGAGATTCTCGTGAAAAAATTGTTTCCTCTTAGTATGACAGACTATGTCTCCTCCCAAATACTTTCTTTATCGGTCCTGTCTGGTGTCGATGCAGTCTTAAAGGATATTTATAGTGGAAAGATCAACAAAAGCATAGCAATAAAGGGCTCCAATGCCTTTGCTTTTGCTTCTTCTAAAACTACTACTGGCGAAACCTTCCTAAATATAAATTCTCATCAACCTCTTGAAGGTCCAGTAGCATGGTACGAAGCCCATCTTCAGAGCGAAGACGGTTGGAATATCCTTGGTGGTTTATTTCCAGCCGGCTGTGTGGTATTTCTAGGCACCAATGAAAATCTTGGTTGGGCTCATACGGTAAATCATCAAGACAAAATAGATGTTTATCGCCTTCAAATGAAGGGCAAAAGGTCTAATAAATATCTCTTTGATGGTCAATGGCTCAAATTGGAAAAACAGAAAGTCAGGTTAAAAGTTAAACTAGGCTTCATTACGATACCTATTGGCAAAAAAGCATATTGGAGCGTATATGGTGCCACTGTCAAAACTAAAGAAGGCTCTTATTCCATCCGTTTGGGTGCCAACCAAGACATCAGAGGCGTAGAGCAATGGTATAAAATGAACAAGGCCAAAAACTTCGAAGACTTTTATAAAGCCATGGAAATGGTAGCCATACCAGGCTTCAATACCGTATATGCAGATTCAGAAGACCAAATTTTTTATGTGTCAAATGGTAAAATTCCGATAAGGAACCCTAAGTATAATTGGTCTGGCGTACTTCCAGGAAATACTTCAGAAACACTATGGACAGATTTTCATCCCTTCGAGTCTTTACCACAGTATCTCAATCCGAAGTCTGGCTATTTGTACAATACCAACAATACCGTAATTCATGCAACTGGCAAGGAAGACAATATAAATGCTGATGATCTTGACCAGACCATGGGATATCCACTCAAAGACAATAATAGGAGCAAAAGGTTTGAAGAATTAATAGGGCAGTATCCCAAAGCGAGTTATGAAGATTTCAAAACCATTAAATATGATGGTCAGTACCCTACTACTTTTCATTTCCCCATTGACATCAATATCATCAGGAATCTTAAATCATCTAATTACACACAAATTGCGAAAGAAATAGAGCTGCTACAACAATGGAATAGGAAATCAAATATTGAAAATACAGGAGCCGGATTTTTTGCTATACTGATATATAAGATAAATGATTATTATACCAAGTATAAAACGGACGCTATTCTTACGGAAAAGGAAGCTGTTCTCCTTATAGAAGAGACCAAGAATGAATTGATTCAAGGCTTTGGAAAGACGGATGTACCTTTAGGCCAAGTTCAAAAGCTTGTACGTGGGCCCAACGAAATAAATCTACCAGGCCTCCCAGATGTTTTGGCGGCCATGTACACGGCTCCACATAAAAATGGAATGAGAAAGGGAGTGGCAGGAGAATCTTATATACAGCTTGTTCGATTCAAAAAAGGTGAATTGCCGAAAATAGAATCTGTCATTAATTATGGTGCTTCTAGCCATCCAAAAAATCCACACTATGCCGACCAAATGGAAATGTTCGTAAATCAAAAGACCAAGAAGATGACTTTGGATAAGGCTGAGGTATTGAAAAGTGCTGATCGGGTTTATTCGCCTGAATGAAAAGGTAAACGGAATCATTTTTTACTTCTTTAAACCCTCAAGCAGTAAGGAGTCTAATTCCGCATTTAATTTCTCTCTTTTTTTACTCGGTTTGTCAGCATCCAATTTAAATTCTAAATATTCAAAGTATTCTCTATCTTCAATCTCTCCTTTTCGTATTAATCTATTTCGAATCCATATGCTTGAGTTGAAAAAACTTTTTAAGGAATTATTATACGTGGAAATCTCCTTTTTACAATGATTAACAATCAAGAGATTCTTTGTTTTGGAATCAAATTCTTTAGCCGTAGTAAGCATTGAATCGATTTCAAAAACTTTATCACAAAGTGCGAAGTCTTTGATATTGTCCTGATAGTTTTTTATAAATTCAATATTACTAGACATTTTATATGGCAAAATACTATCATTCTCGCTTTGAAGTCTACGTTCTATTAATTTAACGTTTGCTTTTAAGCAGCCAATTAATGCTTTTTCTTCCTTCGATACTTCATTAGCATGAGCATAGACATCTTTCTTAATCCTTTGATAGCCGTAAATGAGAAAGGATACACCAATAACAATAATAACTAGTGTTTTTTTCATTTATTAATGTTGTTTAACACTTTAATCGCTAAACTTAAGCCCGTGTAGATAAAGGGAATAGCTCTACAAAACATATTACTAGTGAAAGAACATAAATTTAGAAACAGTTTTGCCAGCTTACTCGGCTCTATTATAGGGATACTATTATTTATTTTCCCAATATATAAAAGAGTCACGGAAGATAGAGATCATCTATTTGTCTTTTTATACCTCTTAACCATTTTATATTTCTTCCTTGATATTGCTTTTAAGATAATTAAACCGAGAGTGCTTTTTCGAAACGAATGTATTGAATTTAGAAAAAATATCTTTTACAAAAAGAAGATATTGAACTCTCAAATCATAGAAATTAAATGGAGTAATTCTGACGTTCAAATAATTACTAAAAAAGGTAGTACCAAAATTGATTCAAAAGATATTCATAAAAAAGATAGGCCGCTATTTATTCAACTTTTAAATGAAATTAAGCCTACCACTAAGTTATCACCAAAACAATCTTGATGAAAAGAAAAAGTTATTGCCAAATAAAAAGGGCAAACAGAAAACTGCTTGCCCTTCAAAATAATATATAGTGACAGCGTATTAACCTATCATTAAACTCTCTCTACGTCTCATTTTACCCGCTGGTATTCCGAACATCATTTTAAATCTACGGCAAAAATATGCTGTATCTTTATAACCAACCTCAGCACCAATGGCACGAATACTTTTCTTAGAAGTTCTTAGAAGGGTTACCGCAGCCTCCATTCTTTGATATTCTATGTAATCTTGAGGATTAATACCTGTCAACATTTTGAAGTATTGACCTACATAATCTTCTGAAACGTTAGCAACATTGGCTAACTGCTTGTTTGACAAATCGCCTTCCAAGTTTTCCTTGATATAAGCAAAAATGTCAATCAAACGAGGATCTTTGAAATACGTACTGTTTGTGGCTAGCTGTTCCACAAACATTTTATTTCTTAGGATAAAGCGAATGATTTCAATAACAACCTCCTCGGTTTTATTCATTATCACACGACCTCTCCCCGCTTCGTCTGTAAAGTCTTCTACCAAAATATCCTTTATCAATCCTGCCAACTTGCTATCATTCTTGATGAAGAAGGGAGGAATATCTAAAGAGGTGAAAAAGTTAACAGAGTCAAAAACTTTAGCTTCAAAAGCAATTAAGCCAAAAGAGTTACGCACCTTACCTATTTCATGAGGAATAGTCATGGCATCCCAGTAGTGCTCTCTTCTAGTCATGAACTCTTCATAACTGATATTTTTTGGCTCTCCAGTACCGAAGTTAATGTTTGAAGACTTGCCTCCAGGGATAAAAAGCATATCCCCTGGCTCTATCTTCTCTTCAATACCTTCTAATTTAACATTGCCATCGTAAAGAATTAATAATGTGTTTTCCACATCATAAAAATTCTTAATAACTATTGGCTGCAGCACATTAATATGCCTGGCTTTGGCAAATTTTACGCCGAGTGATTCAATGATTTTATTATAATCTTCCATAATTAGTATTTCTTCTTTCTTAACAAATTACCAGTGTATTCGTTCCTCTTCAGGAATAATAATGTTGTACAAAACTAATAATTTATTCTTAAGAGTCAAAAGTCTTGTAAAATTCTAATGTTTAATTATTTATACAAATGGCACAGAAAACCGAGTCATTTCACGAAAAAGTATAATTTTATAGCATCTGAAGCCGTTTTTTCGTTTAATAAAAATTGGTAAAAAACATAGAAGTTTTTCAAAAGAGCATAAAAAAAGAGCTTCAAAGAAGCCCTTTAAAGTACAATAGTATGTTAATTTACTGCAATATCGATCTCGCAATTACCAGTCTTTGAATCTCAGAAGTACCCTCGTAAATTTCTGTAATCTTGGCATCTCGCATCATTCTTTCCACATGATACTCCTTTACATAACCATATCCACCATGAACCTGAACCGCTTGAGTAGTAACCCACATAGCTACCTCAGAGGCATATACTTTTGCCATTGCCGCAGACTCCGAATAATTTCTCCCATGGTCCTTCTCCCAAGCAGCTTTATAAATTAAAAGCCTTGCTGCTTCTATTCTGGTGTGCATATCTGCCAGCTTAAATTGAATGGCTTGGTGTTTAGAAATCTCCTTACCAAAAGCCTTTCTTTCTTGTGAATATTTCAAAGCCCTTTCATAAGCACCTCCAGCAATTCCTAAAGCTTGTGCTGCAATTCCAATTCTTCCACCATCCAGTGTTCCCATTGCGAACTTGAACCCGTGCCCATCCTCTCCTATTCGATTTTCTTTAGGCACCTTGACATCAGAAAACATGAGTGAGTGTGTATCTGAAGAACGAATGCCCATTTTATCTTCTTTTTTACCAACCACAAAACCCTCTGTACCTTTCTCTATAATTAAAGCGTTTATACCTCTATGACCTTTTTCAACATCGGTTTGAGCAATCACAAGGGCAATATCAGATGTACCTCCATTGGTTATCCAATTTTTCGTTCCGTTGACCACATAATGATCACCAGCATCTACGGCCGTGGTTCTTTGAGATGTGGCATCAGAACCAGCTTCCGGCTCCGAAAGGCAAAAACAACCTAGCTTCTCTCCTGTGGCCAATGCCGTCAAATATTTCTCCTTTTGTTCTTTGGTACCGTATTTTTCTAAACCCCAGCAAACCAAAGAATTGTTTACCGACATAACTACGGCAGCAGAAGCATCCACTTTAGCGATTTCTTCCATTGCCAAGACATAGCTAATGCTGTCCATTCCACCTCCACCATACTCTGGATCTACCATCATACCCAGAAAACCCAGTTCTCCCATCATTTTGACCTGCTTCACAGGAAATTTTGAGTGGGTATCTCTTTCTATGGCATCATGAAGTAATTCTTTCTCAGCAAAATCACGTGCAGCCTCTTTAACCGCTAATTGTTCTTCTGATAAATCGAAATTTATTCCTTGCATTGGTTTCTGTGTTTGAAGTTAGAACCAAATTTAAGATCTTAAATAATGGTATGCAAGCATACTATTATTTTCAAACCAATAAATAACTCGCAGTCTATTACGCTACTCCTCCGTTTACAGAAAGTGTATGTCCATTTATATAAGAAGCTTCTTCCGTGGCCAAAAACAAATAAGCATTGGCTATATCTTCTGGCTCCCCAAGCCTTTTTACAGGAATATCAGCAATAAAACCATTTCTGATTTCCTCGGGGATGCTATCGGTCATTTCCGTTTTTATAAACCCTGGAGCCACCGCATTTGCAGTAATGTTATACTTACCAAACTCCTTGGCCCATGTTTTTACCATACCAATAATCGCGGCTTTAGAGGCCACATAGTTAGTTTGACCAAAACCACCTGTTATTCCTACCACAGAAGACGTACAAATAACCCTTCCATATCGGTTTTCAATCATCAAAGGAATTACGGCCTTGGTACAGTTAAAAACCCCGGTAAGGTTAATGTCAATGACAGATTGCCATTCCTCCGTACTCATCTTTAAGAAACTTTTGTCTCTTAGAATGCCCGCATTATTAACAAGGATATCAATTCGACCATATTTTTCAAAGACACTTTTAGCTGCCAAATGACACTCCTCTATGTTTTTTACATTTACTTTTTGAAAGAAACATATATCCCCTGATGTATCCATCAAATCGGCTGTTTGCTTCCCTTCCTCCAAAATATCCCAAATAACTACCTTAGCTCCTTCCTTAATAAAAAGTTCTACGGTAGCCTTCCCTATTCCTCTGGCTCCGCCAGTAATAATAGCCACTTTGTCTTCTAATCTCATCATATCAATTTACCCCTGGTTTAACAAATGGTGGTCTAACCACTTTGGCATGGAGCATTTTGTTTCTTACTTTAATAAAAAGCTCCGTATCTTTTTTAGCATAGGCTTTATCAACATAACCCAGTGCAATACCCTTTTTAAGCAAAGGCGACAAGGTCCCTGAAGTGATTTCTCCTACAACCTCATTCTCTGCGTTACAGATTTCATAATGAGCTCTTGGAATACCTTTCTCCGTCAACTCAATTCCTACTAACTTCCGCTTCAAACCTGCTTCCTTCTCCTTCAATAGGTTTTCAGAATTCACAAAATCCTTTGAAAACTTAGTTACCCAACCCAATCCACCTTCCAATGGTGAAATGTCATCCGATAAATCATTTCCGTAAAGGCAATAACCCATTTCTAACCTCAAGGTATCTCTTGCACCCAAACCTATAGGCTTAATATCAAATTCCTTTCCGGCCACAAAAATCTTGTTCCATAGTTCCAAGGCGTTTTCTTTAGGCACATAAAGTTCAAACCCTCCTGCCCCAGTATAACCCGTAGCCGAAAGAATGACATCCTTTACATCTCCAAAAGTGCCTCTAGTAAAACTATAATACTCAATGTCTTTCAAAGGAATATGTGTTAACTTCTGTAAAGTATCTATCGCTTTTGGTCCTTGAACCGCAAAAAGACATAGGTCCTCTGACCAGTTGACCATCTCTACATTATCATTCTTAAACTTCTGAATGTGGTTCCAATCTTTTTCTATGTTTGAAGCGTTGACCACCAACATGTATTCATCTTCATCAATTCTATAAACCAATAGATCATCTACCACCCCTCCCGTTTCATTCGGCAAATAACTGTATTGGGCTTTTCCATTAAAAAGTAAAGAAGCGTCATTGGCAGAAACCTTTTGAATTAACTCCAAAGCTCCAGCTCCCTTTAAATAAAACTCCCCCATATGGCTTACATCAAATACACCTACTGCCTCTCTAACCGCCATGTGCTCTTCTATATCTGATGAATAGCGAACGGGCATATTAAATCCAGCAAATGGCACTATTTTACCTCCCAGCTCCACATGTAAAGCATGCAATGGAATATCCTTGATTTCCGACATATCGTTTGTTTTAAGTTTGATGTAAAGTTACAGAATTTGATTCGGGTCTTTATTTAAGCCTCTTCCCGTTTTCTAAAAGAATTTTTTTATCCACTATGGCAGGAATCTCCTCCATATTATGTGTGACATAAACCAAGGTTTTATTTAACTTTTGTACCAGTTCGTTTATCAAGTCTCTAATATAAACCATATGGTTATAATCCAAATTTTGACAGGCCTCATCTAGCAGTAAAAGTTCTGGATTCTTGATTAACGCCCTTGCCAAAAGCACAATCCTTTGTTCACCGGTCGAAAGCTCGCTTAACAACCTGTTTTCAATAGTATTTAGGTCTAAAAGTTCAATAATTTTCTTCAAGTCCTTCTTTTCTATATCATGGAGCTTTTTAAACAAGCCAATCGTATCAAAAAGTCCAGAAGCAATTACTTTCCACACTTCCATATTCTTAGGGAAGAAAATGTGCATTTCAGGAGACAAGTAGCCTATTCTCTTTTTTATATCCCAGATACTCTCCCCTGTTCCTCTTCTTTTACCAAAAAGGTAAAGCTCATTTTGATAGGCCTGTGGATTATCTCCTATCAAAAGACTTAAAAGCGTACTCTTACCTGAGCCATTTGGGCCTGAAAGAGCCCATCTTTCTCCAGTTTTTACTTCCCAATCTATGCCCTCTAAAACCGCCGTCCCGCTATAAACAACCCTCCCGTTGACCAACTTAATTACGGAACCTTTACTAGCGTCATTATTGGTTTTGAAATAGGTCAACAATTCTTCTTTAAATTCAATTTTTGCAACTTCCCTTTTCATCTCAGGAAATGGCCTATTAAATTGTCCTGAAATACAACCTGAATTGAAATCTATGACTTTTGTTATACAAGCGGGCATATCCTTTATACCTGCGACCATAATCAATTGAACATCCAGTACATTCAAAAGCTCTTTAAGACTTTCTTTGCTTTTGACATCCAGTCCAACAAATGGATTGTCTAGCAAAAGTACTTTAGGACTATTAAGCAAAGACAAAGCAATAAGTGTACGACGAGTTTCGCCATTAGAAAGGGAGGTAACTTTTCTTTCCAAAAGGTGAAAAATATTCATTTTGATAGCTACATCCTTAACCTTCTCTTCTGAATATCTTAAATCCGGCAAATCGACCGAATTACTGTCTACCGTTCCCACCGGTAAGATTTGATTTTGTATAACTTCCCAAACTGAAGGCCCTATTTCGGAATCGTGAGCATGGTATCTTTGCTGATAATATTGATAAGCAGCACCTACCAAACGATGAAATCCATAATCGCGAGGGACAAGCTCAATCTCAGAAAAGTGTGGCTTAACTAACTTTCCCTTCCATGGAAATGTTTTTCCAGAAATAGCATCCAAAAACGTGCTTTTACCACTCCCATTTGCTCCTACAATGCCGTAATTAACGCCTTCCTGTAATTCAACAGAGACCTCGTTTAATACAACATTCTCTCCTTTCTTTATAAAAACGTTTTCAAATCTTATCATTCGACAAAAATAGAATTCAGAACTAGAACAATCCTATTTTAAGCCCTAGATATTCCTGACTAAAACTAAAAAGTAACATAAACCAGATTAAGCTTTATTTTTAGTCTGACGTCTTTTTATTAGATTTCAGAAAAGAACAGCTCATTTATGTCTTGGAATATTTTTTATTGGCTTCTAGGCTCCTATATCACACTTAGTGTCTTGGCCTACTTTATTCAAGATTTCTTTATTTTCAAACCGGAAACGCTTTCCGACGACTTCGAATTCAAATATGATTATCCTTTTGAAGAATTAAATTTTACGGTTTCAGACAAAGTAAAAATCAATGGTCTCCGTTTTTTTACAGAAGAAAAAGACAGAAAAGGTATTGTTCTATACTTCCATGGCAATTCTAGGAGTATAAAGGGTTGGGCCAAATATTCCAGAGACTTTACAGTGCATGGCTACGATGTTTTGATGATAGACTACCGTGGGTTTGGGAAAAGCCGAGGAAAAAGATCGGAAAAAGCCATGAAAGAAGATGCCCAACATGTTTACAACCGTTTGAAATACGACTATGATGTTCCAGAAAGTGATATAGTCATTTATGGACGCTCTTTAGGATCAGGATTCGCAGCTAAACTAGCCTCGAGCAATAAGCCCAAAATGTTGATTCTTGACGCACCTTATTATAGCTTTTCAAATCTAACCAATCGTTTTCTTCCATTTCTGCCACTAAGTATCATCCTCCGCTTCAAAATAAGAACAGACGAATGGCTCAAATACTGCAGATGTCCTATTTATATTATTCATGGCACCAAAGACCTACTAATTCCTTTTAGTAGTAGTGTTAGACTCTCTAAAGTAGTACCTCTTAATACTCATCTGGCTCCCATTTATGGTGGCAGACATAATAACCTCCCTTCATTTCCAGAATATCATCGTGTTCTTAGAGATATACTATTGGAACAATTTGATGAGTTTGACAAACAAATTTTAGGAGATATTGGATTTAACACTTAAAACCTATGCATTCATGAAGTTTTTCAAATGGTTCGCTTTAACTTATGCTATCCTACTAATCATACTTTATCTCGTTCAAGACTGGGTCATATTTAGAGCAAACTCCTTACCAGCGGATTACAAATTTCAATTTGATGAACCCTTCACTGAAAAATTTTATACCAGTCCTGATGGTATCAAAATCAATACTTTATTCTTTCCAGCGGAAGGAACGAGTAAAGGTTTAGTCTTCAATAACCACGGAAACCAGAGAAATTTATCAAGATGGGGTTGGTCTGCGAAGCAGTTCACCAGTCTTGGTTACGATGTATTTTTATATGACTACAGAGGTTTTGGTAAAACTAAAGGTACACCAACGGAACAAAATCTATTTGACGATTCGGAATTTCTTTACGAACAAATGTTATTAAAATACAGCGAAGATAGCATTGTCATATATGGCAGATCGTTAGGAACGGGTGTGGCCACAAAACTAGCCGCCGAGCATTCGCCCAAAATGCTCATTCTAGAAAGTCCCTATTACAATATGGCGGATGTTGGCAAACTTCATTTTCCATTTTTCCCTTACGATCTGTTAATCAAACACCCTTTTAGAACAGACCTGAGAATAGCCAAAGTAAAGTGCCCGACGTTTCTTATTCACGGCACAGAAGACCAACTCATTCCATATAAATCGAGTCTAAAATTGGCAGAGAAAATAGGCATTTCCTCAGATTCCATATTACTATCACTTCCGGGAGGTCATAAAGGCTTATACCGTTTTGAGCTTTACCATGAAAAGCTTAAAGAGTGGCTGGCACCAGAATTATGAAACCTTCACCAAGGCTAAACCCTTGGCGGAAGTAATTTGTACATCACTGGCGTCACAATCCTTGTTAAAATAAGCGAGGAAATAAGACCACCAATAATCACCAAGGCCAGTGGCGAATACAGGGGAGAATGCTCCAAAACTAGAGGAGTAAGCCCTCCAATGGCTGTTAAAGTAGTCAAAACAATAGGAATAAATCTTGTTTCTCCGGCTTTTTCAATCGCCTCGTCTATACTCAAGCCCTCGTCAGAACGTAGATAATTGGTATAGTCTACCAATAAAATGGAGTTTTTTATCTCAATTCCTGCCAAAGCAATGATACCAATAGTGGCGGTAAATGAAAGCGAATTGCCGGTTATAAACAGAATACCTACCGCTCCGATGATACCCAACGGAATTACGGAAAGTACAATAAAAGAGCTTTTAAATGTTTTGAACTCCAAAATCAGAATAGCCAATATTCCAAAAATCGTAATGATAATTATGTTGCCAAGACCGCCAAAAGTTTCATTTTGACGTTCGACCTCTCCTGAGATTTTATAATGATAGCCCTCTGGCATTTTAATCTTTTCTAATCGCTCCAAAAAGGCCTCATTTACAGATGGTGTCAAATAACCGTCTGCCACAAAAGAAGAAACTAAAACATAACGCTCTTTGTCGTAGTGATTGATATTATTAGGAGAGCTTTCAAACTGTAGCGTTGCCAAGGCTTTAAGTGGAACTTGTGCTCCATTTGCGGCAGCGACATATATTTTATCAAAAACCTCTAAGCCTGGTTTCTCTTTATTTTCCAAACCAACAGTAATAGCATATTCCTCCCCTGCTTCATCTCTATATTGTCCGATATTCAAACCTGCTATGGCCATTCTGATTGATTTATCTATCTCTGAAGTAGGAATACCTAACATCCCCGCTTTGTCCTTATTAATCTTAACCCTTAAATCCGTATTGACCACAGTAGACGGATTGTTGATATAAATAGTACCCTGAGTTTCTTGATAAGCCTTCTCTACTTTTAAAGAGATGTTCCTCAAGGAATCTATGTTTTCGCCAAAAATTCTAATAGCCAAAGGAGCAGCAATTGGCGGACCTTGCTCGAATTCCTTCACAACAATTTTAGCTCCTGGATAATCGATGAACTTTCCCCTTAATTCATTCACCAAAACCGTACGTTCTGGCACTTCTGTTTCTTCTTGAAGTTGAACGAAAAGCTGGGCAAATTCAGAGCTTGCACCACCTCTAGGAAGCAGATTATAATAAATTCTTGGATTGTCTTTTCCAATGTTAGCTGCATAGTTTCTCACTAATGGTTCTTCTGCTAGCGTTTTTTCTACAAATCTTACGACCTCGTCTGTGGTGGCAAGGTTAGTACCGGAAGGTGTGTTGATATCAATCAACAATTGGGGCTTTTCAGATTTTGGAAAAACACTGATACCTATAACGGGTATAAGAGCTAGGCTTCCGGCAAAAATTAAAACTGCTATTAAAAGGGTGATAAGCGGATTTCCGAGTGACCAATGCAAAATTTTTCGGTAAGAACCTTCAATACCCTTCTTCATATACTGCAACACAATGTTTCCTTCTTCACTGCTATTTTTGGGCATCAGCATACTCGCTAAAAACGGCACTATCGTGATAGAAACAAAAAGCGATGCCAATACAGTGGCAATAACAGCCATGGGTAAACTTCTTATAAACTCACCCGAAGATTCTGGCAAAAACACCAGCGGTAAAAAGGCAAACAGAAGAGTGGCCGTGCAACCGACCACGGCCAGACCAATCTGCTTAGTCGCTAAAATGGCGGCGTCACGCCTACTATGACCTTCCCTTAAAAAACGTGCAATGTTTTCAACAACCACTATGGAATCGTCTACCACTAAACCCAAAGCGATCACTAGGCCTACGACGGATAATTGGTTTATTCCGTAACCCATCACATCTAATCCAGCCAAACCAATGGCTAAGGATAAAGGAATGGAAACCATTACGATTAATGCCGCCCTAAAACCTAATGGAATTAGCGTGATTAAAACCAATAAAATAGCGATTCCAAAATCACGAGCCAAACCCAATAAGCGTTTTGAAACAGAATCTGCTTGGTCGAAGCTTTTTTCAAAAGTATAATTGGAAGGAAGGCTCGCCTCAAACTGTTTAATAATCGGTGTCATTTCTTTCTTGACATCAAAAATATTAGTGTTGCTCTTTTGAGTTGCGGTTACAAAAACCGCCCTTTTCCCATTTAATCTGGTGTTATAGGTTTGCTCTTCATACCCAAATGATACTTCTGCAATGTTCTTTAAATAGGTTACTTGCGTTCCAGAGGTACTTACCACTGTATTTTCAATTTCTGCAAGAGACTGGTAAGAACCAGAGGTTTTCACATTTAACCTTCTGTTCCCAATCTCAATAGATCCTGCTGGTATATCTTTATTTTCCGCCTGAATTAATCCCATAACCCTATTTATGGGTATTTGGTATTGAGCCATTCTGTCCGTATTAAGGGAAACATTTACCTCCCTATTTGGGAATCCATGCACTTCCGCCCCTTTAATATCTTTAATCTTTTCTAAAGCCTCCTTAAGTTCTTCCGCCTTCCCTTTCATATCTGAGAACGGAGCCGTTTCAGACATGACGGCACATTGAATAATATTCACCGATTCTGGCGTATACTTAAACACATCAAGACTATAGATATCTTCTGGGAGCTTACTTCTTATGGCATTGAGTTCTCTAAGTGTTTCCCCGTACTTTTCGTCACCATCTACATGATGCATAAACTCTACCGTGATATTTGCCACACCATCTCCAGCCACTGAAAATATGTTCTTAATATCATCTAATCCGTTAAGACGTTCTTCTATTGGATCCACTATCAGTTTTTCCATGTCTTTAGGACTCGTTCCGGGGTAAATGACCACCACTGTGTTAAATGTAGCCTTAAGAACGGGGTCCTCGGCTTTGGGCATGGTCAATAAAGAACTAATACCTAAAGCCACTATCATCACAAAAATGATGATAGTAAACTGATAGTTTTTAACCGAAAATTCTGCTATTTTCATTTATCTGGCTTAAAGGTTTTTGACATTAACTTTTTGACCAGGGCTTAAGAAATTGGCACCAAGACTGACCACTTCGTCTGTAACAGTGAGGCCACTTAAAACCTCCACTGCGTCTGGAAATATGGAGCCTATCTTTATTTTACGTTTTTCTACTCCCGCTCCATTATATATAAAAACAGAAGCGTTTTCTCCCTCGGCTTCCAAAAGACATATAGCTGGAATTAAAAGGGCACTTTTTTCTCCTCTAGGAAAAACACTCGCTTTTGCCACGAATCCAGAAATCAATTTTTTACCGTTAGAATTAAGAGACAACTCCACTTCGTAGGTTCCAGTTGCAGGGTTTACAATTTGGGCAATCTCTGAAACTTTAGCTTTAAAAACTTCTCCAACATAAGCATCCAACCTAACCTCCGCGGCATCTCCTATTCTAACTTTCACGATATCCCTGTCCGATAAACCTACTTTTACGTTAAATGAAGAACCTCCCGTTCCTAAAATCAAAGCAGGAGCAAAAGGTGTAATCAACTCCCCTTGATCAGCAATTTTCATTAAGATATTCCCTGCTTGGGGTGCATAAATTTTCGATAACTTTTGATTGAAATTGGCAGACTGCATTGTTTCCTGTGCCAATTTATAAGCTGTGGTGGCATCTTCTAAGTTATTCGTCGTGGCTACCTCATCCTCTAGCATTTTCTTCACCCTTGACACATCCCTTTCCGCTTTTTGAAGTCCAAGTTTGGCTTGGTTAACAGAGGCGTCTATTTCCGACATATCTAACTCCGCCAGCAATTGCCCTGCTTTAACGTATTGCCCTTCTTTGACATACATTTTCTTTATCATACCCCCTGTCTTAAAAGCTAACTTCAATTCTGCTTTTGAGGATAAAACACCACTAGCCAAAATCTCCTGTTGAAATGTCTTTTGAAAAGGAAGTACGGTGCTGACAGATTCTAATTCTTCTTTTACAACCGTTTTAGAAGAATCTTCTTTGCCACCGCAAGACCATAAAATGGCTCCTAGGCTTAATAAGTAGACAATTTTATTCATTTTTATATCTATAAATCTTTATCAAACTATTGTGCACTCACTTTGTCTAAGTGCGATTTTTGAAGCCAAATATTAAATTGTGCCAAAGAGCCTTGAAGTTCCGCCATCATTTTGTCGTTTTGAGCCTTTATAACCTCTATATACAGGGCGTCATTGTTTTTATACCTTTTCTGCACCATGTCTAAAAGTAAGCTTGTGTTTTGCTCACCAAGCCTTGAAGATTCTAAGATCTTTAAGGATGCTTCATAATCAAAGTAGGCTTGGACCACCTGCATTTCAATCTGTTGCTTCGCTTCTTCTATTTTTGAATCTAAAATCTTGCTCTGAATTTCTGTTTGCTGAATCTTATATTTTTTCTCCTTACCATGGTATAAGTCCCATTTTAATCCGAGCTGTCCAATGGCAAATGCCTGCTTGTTAAATGAATAACCATAACCCTGAAAACCCGTGCTACCGCCAAAATAGACGCTTGGCAATAGAGCATTCTTTTCTTGTAGTAGAAGCAGCGTGTTATTTGCATTTAGACCTGTTCTCAACTGATCAAATTCTGGTCTGCTGTTTATGGCTGAAGCCACTAGCTGAGATAATTCTTGCACTATGGGTTCCGAAGAAAAGTTGGCGGTGTCTTTCTCCACCAGCTCATTATGACCTTTATTCAGCAGAAAATTAAAATAGGCTTTCGCCTTTTTAACGTTCTTTTCTGCCTCTGCCTTTTGTCCATTTAACTTGCTAATTTCATACTTTGCCGAAAACAAAACATCTTTAAGGGCTAAGCCATTAGCAACTAGACGCTCATTAAATTCAAGGAATTCATTCAAAAACTGTCCTGATTGCCTATAAACCTTCAATGCTTCTAAACTTTGCAGGTATTGAAAATACGCCGCCTCAATATTATATTTCAATTCATAACTCAAAGCCCTTTTCTTAGCTTCTTGCGTTTGAACCAAGTCCTTTTGCAAGAGGATATTGTATTTTATGTCGGTATTGAACAGCGGTAATTCAAACGTAAACTTTGTCTCATGAAAATTATTTGGAGCGAAAAGAATCGTCTGATTTTCTAAGGTTGGAAAATTTTCTCCTTGCGTTAGTTGATTTAAAGTGCCATAAACGGGATTTAGTAAATCACCAATAGGAAACTCAATACTTCTACCTCCCGTGGCTACCGTATAGGTTGGATTAAAAGTAATCTTAGGGAAAATATTTGATCTGGCAATGTCAATAGCCTTGATCGATTTTTCAATTTCAAGGTTTTGCTGCTTTAAGGCAAAGTTTGATTCCAAACCCTCCTCTACGTAAGCTTTCAAAATGGGGCTTTGAGCTTGTAGCTTGAAAGATATAATGGTCAATAGGGTAATAAGCCTTATCTTCATTGCTTTAAGACGGTTTTGATCAAATTAGAAGTAGATTTTGCAATCAGCTTCCCGGTACTTTCTGATGTGATTCTACATTCCAAGTGAGCCATTGTTCTACCAGATCTTATCACTTCAGCCGTGGCGATTAAAACTTCGTCAACATTAGCCGGTCTTAAAAAATCAACATTAAGGTTTGCTGCAACGTAAAAACCATCCTGACCAAGCGAATGAGTTGCCATTCCCATAAGCTCATCCATAATTCCGGCCAATACCCCGCCATGCATTATACCTGCGGGATTTGTAAACTCCTCTCTCACTTTAAAGGAAGCTTTTAGAAAGCCCTCCTTTCCTTCCAATAATTTTCCATTTAACCATCTTCCGTAGGGAGATGGACTTGTGTCTTTGGCCTCTTGGCCAATTAATCCTTCAAAAACATTTACATTTTTCATTATAAACCTTATTTACCGATGACTCCTAGATGAGTGTATTTGAAACCCGATTCGTATTTTAATCCATAACCAAAAATCCTGTCCATGACAGCGTGTGAAAAAAGAATAACACCTGCCAAACAAATCCAGTTAATATGGAAGAGAAAGCCTATGATAAGCACCAAAACGCCTAGGGCTTTATGGTGAAAAAAGTTATAAGTCCATGCCCCTATTTTATGATTTACCACATAACCAATCATGCTTAAATCGGGCACCAGTATGAAGACCAAAAAATACCACCAGGCATAATCCAGCTTGTTAAACAAGAAAATACCCAAAGCCAACTGACCCATTTCTTCTAACCTCAAAAGCTCTTTCATATCCTACTATCTGCGACTTACTTTTTTGACAACTTTAATGTTTCTAAAAATACTTCCAAAGATCTCATCATCCTCTGCAATGATGCCTCTTCATTATCTCCAAACATTTGTAACCTCTTTCTACCCTTAAGCGTCACTAAACCATGTACAAAACTCCAAATCATAAGGGATGCATCTTCTAGATCGTATTGGTTTAAATAACCTCCGGATTGACAATCAGAAACCAAATACTTTAAGAGCTCAAAAGCTTTCATTCCATCATCCCAAACGTCGTCACTACATTCCAAGCTCTCCATTGGAGCATCCATCACAAACATAAGATCATACATTTCGGGGTTTTCATAAGCAAACTTTATATATCGCTTACCCATATCATAAAGTCTTTCCATAGCATCCTCCTTTGGATTAGGATCCATAAGGGCTTCCATTAAACCTTTGAAAGCCATTTGGTGCAGGTTAAAAAGAAGGTCATTTTTGTCTTTAAAATATAAGTAGATAGTTCCTGGGCTGTATTCTATTAAATCTGCAATATTCCGAATGCTTGTCTTCTCAAAGCCCTTCTCTAGAAAAAGCTTTTTAGCCGCTTCTAGAATCTTAAGCTTCATTTCCTCCTTATCCCTTTCCTTTCTATCTGAAATACTCATTAAACAATGTACTTATTATTAACACTACAAATAAAATGAACACTGTTCAATATTTCAAAGAGAATTCTATTTTTATTACGAAAGCGTCTTTTTAACAAGGAGACTTAAGCGGGCGTCATTAATTTCCTAGCTTTGCCTTTTATAAGAGATAAAATTTATGAAAACAGCAGTTTGGATATATTTGATTTGTGTTATTTCCTTATTGAGTTCTTGTCAGTCTACAGAAGAAAAAGACTTGAGCTCGTTAGAAATTGAGCGATTTGATAGAGAACTTATGTCTATGGATTCTAAAGAAGAGCTTCAAGACTTTCTCAATAAAAACCCTTGGTATTCTAAAAACCTTTATCGCGTTTTTCCAGATGATACCGCTTTTGTCAGTCATTTATATTACATCATTTCGCATCCAGGAACGCGTCAATTTTTTAATGAAGTAGACAGCACTTTCGGTGAATTAACGGATCTTAAAGGAGAGTTATCTGTTGCTTTCAACAATATAAAAGCAAGCTATCCATCGTTTGTCGCACCCAAAGTATATGCGACTTTTACAGGTTTAGAAAATGACATTTTTGTTTCAGATTCTATCGTAATAATATCCCTTGAAGCGTTCGTTGGGCCTAAAGCGATGTATAGACCAGACCAGCCGGCTTATATTCTTAACAGATTTCAAAAACCTTATATCGCCCCTTCCATAGTTCGTTTATTGTCTCAATCTTTTATTAAATCTACGTCAGAAGGAGATATGCTTAATGACATGATCTTTTTTGGGAAATCTTTTGAATTCACCAAAACCATGTTACCAGTACTGCCGGATTCCCTAATTATAGGTATGCCAGACAGCTCTTTAGCCGGCAACTGGTATGCTCAGGATATCATTTGGGCCCACTTTATAGACAAAGGGCTGCTTCATGAGCAAAACCAAAAGGTAAAACAAAAGTATTTGAGCGAGAGACCAATAGTTCCAGAAATAGGTTCTAGCTGCCCAGGCAGAATAGCCCAATGGCTTGGTTGGAGAATCATTGACAAGTTTAGAACGGAAAACCCAAATGTTTCGTTTACAGAATTAATGAACAATACTGATGTTCAGGATATACTTCGAAAATCTAAGTATCGAGGAGCGGTAGAAGAGTAAAAAATGGCAAAGAAAATAGAAGAGGTAGACGCTACGGAGCCTTCAGAAAAGAAGAAAAAAATAAGTAAGGATGCTTTCAAAAAAGCTATAAAACTATTTCGGTTTATATTACCCTATAAGTGGACTTTTGCCCTTGGTTTAATATTCCTAGTCCTGTCCACATCCACTACCTTAACATTTCCCAGTCTAATAGGTGAGGTGACAAGGGTTATAGAAGGAAACTCCGACTATACTTTAAACCAAATTGTTTTGTTCTTCGGAGTTATACTTATTCTCCAAGGTGTATTTTCCTTTTTTCGCGTTTATTTCTTCGCCATTGTTAGTGAAAAAGTTTCCGCTGATGTGAGAACGACAGTTTTCAATAAGTTTATTACACTCCCGATCAACTTCTTTGAAAAAAACCGCGTTGGAGATTTAGTGAGTAGACTAACTTCAGATGTCTCCGCTTTTCAAAATGTGCTATCACTTACACTTGCAGAGTTTTTCAGACAAGTGGTAACACTCATTGTTGGTATTGGTATTATCCTTTACATTTCTTGGGAGTTAACACTATTTATGCTCCTTACTTTTCCTATCGTGGTTATTGCAGCTTTCTTTTTTGGAAAATACATTAGGGTTTTATCCAAGCAAGTTCAAGAGAAATTGGCGGAAGCCAATACGGTGGTAGAGGAGACGTTACAATCCATAACGGTAGTAAAAGGATTTACCAACGAAAAGTTAGAATCATCTAGATATAGCAATGCTATGACGGATGTGGTCAATTTGGCTTTAAAAGCAGCCACGCTCAGGGGTGGCTTTATAACATTCTTCATCGTTGGATTATTTGGAGGTATTATGTTGGTCGTTTGGTATGGCGGGGGTCTGGTACAAAAAGGAGAAATACAATTGGCAGATTTAATGTCTTTCCTTTTCTATACCGCATTTATTGGGGCTTCCATGAATGGCCTTGGTGATATATATGCCCAAATTCAAAGAAGTGTGGGGGCATCAGAAAGGATTCTAGAAATTTTAGAAGAAGACTCGGAGGTAGATTTAAATCAGATCAAAAAAACTGACAAAGTCAAAGGTCAAATTTCTTATCAGAATATCGACTTCTCCTACCCTACTCGTAAAGACCTCCCTGTTTTAGAAAATTTCTCACTCCATATTAATCCAGGAGAAAAAATAGCTTTGGTAGGTCAAAGTGGTGCTGGAAAATCCACGATTGTCCAGCTGCTTCTAAGGTTTTATGATTTAGAAAACGGTCAAATCACCATTGACGGTACAAATATTTCTAATATTGATGTCACTCAACTAAGACAAAACATGGCCATTGTTCCACAAGAAGTTATCTTGTTTGGAGGAACAATTGAGGAAAACATCCGATACGGAAAACTAGATGCCAGCGACGATGAACTACTGGCTGCCGCTCAAAAGGCCAATGCCATGGAATTTATAGATCGATTTCCTGAAGGTTTAAAAACCATTGTTGGAGAGAGAGGCATAAAACTTTCTGGTGGTCAGCGTCAGCGAATAGCCATAGCAAGAGCTATTTTAAAAGATCCTGCAATACTCTTGCTGGACGAAGCCACAAGTGCATTGGACTCCGAGTCGGAAAGTTTGGTTCAGGATGCATTGGCTACCCTTATGCAAAACAGAACCACCATCATTATTGCTCATAGGTTAGGTACCATCAAAAACGTGGATCAGATTTACGTCATTCATCAGGGTGCTGTTGCAGAACAAGGCAAGCACGAAGAGCTCATTTTGAATCCTGATGGAATTTACTCAAATTTGGTTAAGCTTCAAATGGAGAATAACGCATTAGAAGTTTAAAACATCAATCTTTTCTATGGCAGACACTATATCATTAAAGTCGTTTAATTTAAGACACACAGAGTGCAGAGAAGAGGTTCTTAGAACTTTTGCTGAAAGCTTTGCGGCCTTATCACATAGCGACTTAGAAATGGCAGTAGAAGACAAATATGATCGTGTAACCATATACAGAACATTAAAAACATTTTTAGAAAAAGGTATCATTCATAAAATCCTAGATGCGGAAGGCGGCACTAAATATGCACTTTGTAAAACCGACTGTACCTCTGAGACGCATCAGCATGATCACGTGCATTTCAAATGCCGGAAATGTGGCGATACTACTTGTCTAGAAAGTACAAATATTCCAAGTATTACGCTGCCAATAGGCTATAAAAGAGAAGAAATAAACCTCCTGATAGAAGGGAGCTGTCCAAACTGTAAAAACTAATGCACCCGATAAAAGCAGAATTTGTTAAAAGTACACCTGTGGTAACGGGCTGTCCAAGTCCAAACTTCCCGGAGTACGCTTTCATAGGACGATCCAATGTCGGAAAGTCTTCGTTGATAAATATGTTGACAGGTCAAAAGAAACTGGCTAAAACGTCTTCAACACCCGGCAAAACTCAACTTATTAATCACTTTCTAATTGAAGACAGATGGTATTTGGTGGATCTTCCTGGATATGGTTTTGCTAAAGTGCCTATTAAAGAAAAAGCGAAATGGGAAAAAATGACTTGGGATTATCTTGAACAAAGAGAAAACCTACTTTATGTTTTTGTACTCATTGATTCCAGAATTCCTCCTCAGAAAATCGATTTGGAATTCGTTCATAGATTAGGGGAAAAGGGCATTCCATTAAAGCTTATTTTCACTAAATGGGATAAAGTAAAACCTTTAAAAGGTCAAAAAAATGTCAGTGATTTTAAAATGGCCTTAGCGGAAAGATGGTCTATTCTACCAGAACACTATATCACATCTTCTGAAAAAAGTTTAGGTCGATTAGAAATTCTTCAGTTAATTGATGAAATAAACGCATCTAATTAGTAAAATTTCTTAAAAAGGTGGGCTCTTATATTAAAATCTATTGACTAGGTATTATCTTTGAGCTGACCAAAAGTAATTTTGGTTTATATTTGACATCCTCTTCAAATTATAACTTAAGAAATTAATGGCAACAGAGTATCTTGGAATTGATATCGGCGGAACTAACGTCAAAATGGGCATAGTAGAAGCCAAAACTGGTAGCATAACTAACTTTTATAGTCACGACACGGGGAGCTGGAGAAAATCTGGGCATTTCGTCAAAAGTCTAGGTGATGCCATTTCGGTACAATTAAAAGAAAACCCTGAAGTTAACAAATGTGGCATTGGTGTTCCTGGCCTAATCACCAGAGATCGTCAAAGTCTTATTGAAATAACTGCTATTCCAGAAATAGATGGGATTTCTGTTATCCCTGACCTTAAAGAAAGGTTTCCTGGTAAAGACTTCTTTCTAGAAAATGATGCGAATGCAGCAGCCTTAGGAGAATATTACTTCGGAGAAGAAAAGCTTCCAGAAGACTATATCTTCGTCACTCTTGGTACGGGTGTTGGCGGAGCCGCTATCATTGATAAGCAAGTGTTTAAAGGTGGGGGGGGAAACGCCATGGAACCCGGACATATGCCTTCAAAAGGAAATAAAGTTCTAGAAAGAAACATTGGCAAGGTAGAGTTATTAAACTTAGCCACGAAAATGAGAGCCGACTGGACGGATAAGACCTCTTTGGTTGATGATGGCACTATATCTACTACTGGCTTGGTATCGGCCGCCAATGACGGAGATAAACTAGCTCTTAAAATCTTTGAAGAAGTTGGCACTCTTTTAGGAGATGGTCTCGTGTCTATGGTCAGGATTTTAGACATCAACACCATTCTAATAGGCGGTGGCTTATCTGCTTCTTTCGATTATATTTTACCTGCGGTCAATAAACAAATTGACTTTTGGCTGTCACCATATTATAAGAAAGGCTTAACCATTAAGCGAGCGACGCTTGCCAATGATGCTGGCCTTTTAGGTGCTGCTAGTCTTTGTTTTTAATAAGAATTATTGATTTAAAAGAGCTCTAGATAATAAAGGCTTCCCTGTAGTTAGGGGAAGCACTTTTCCCGCATTCGCGTAGGAAAAACCTCTCCAAAACGTCTGATACTTTTGTGTTTCAATCATCTGGATGAAAAGCGTTTTGTCTTTCGTTTTCACTTTTCCTGTCTCCAAATATTTCTCTCCTAAAGCATTGGTATACATATTTCCAGTCAAAAACTTTACGCCCTCAGGAAAGTCTGATACAAAAACTAAAATTTCTGGCTTTTCATTATCGTAGAAATAGTTCCTCCTTCTCATCTCTTTATAAATGGCATCCTCCGTAGCAGACCACTCCGAACTTTCGAGATTAGTAAGTCCATCTGATACAAATGCGAAACTCTTTAAGCTCTCGGATTTAGGTACACTTTTATTCCCAAAAAGCGTATAATCTCGTTTGGAACAAGAAGAAAATATGACGATTACTGTCAGGAAAGCGAGTATTTTTATTGTATTCATTTCTAAGGCGTTGAACTACAAATTTCGCAATTATCACACCCTTTATTTAACTTTTCAAATATTTATTTTAACAATAGGAAGATTATTGGCTTTTATCCCCTATCCACAAATTTTATACTGCAAGAGGGAATAAATCAAATATTTCATACTTAGGTGCAACTCTAAATTCATATCTCACATCTAGCCACCAAACACTATTTATACAGATATGAAAAAGCTATTTAAAATTTTAACATTTATTTCGCTCTCTTTTCCTGCCTTGTCGCAGGATAATTATGAGCATTATGACAGCAGAAATTCTCAAAGAGATCATTATGGTAAGCATCATTATGATTCCGACAAAAAAAACCGATCTCCCAATATTTTTAATAAGAAAGATTTCGGGGTGATACTAGCCATAAACAGTTTTGATGCAGCCAAGGATATGCCCGATTTAAACACATGGCAATCTAGATACATCGCTCTTCAGTGGAGAAGAAACACAAAGCTAATTACTGGAAGACAAGTAGACGTGGCACTAGGAACAGGCATAGAGATAGCTTGGAATAATTTCATGATGCAAAACGACGAACAGTACTACGAAAATGGAGAAATTTCCGATTTTGAACTATTGGACTATTCTGTTGAAAAATCGAAACTTGTGGTTAACAATCTAAATATTCCCGTAATGCTACAGTTCGGGTTTAAGGAAAGTAACTTTCGTTTTGGTATAGGTGCGTACGGCGGTGTACGAATTAATAGCTACCAAAAGTTCAAGGAGTTTGATGACACCAAATACCGTGAAAAAGGTGAATACAACTTAAGGAAATTTAACTATGGATTAATGGCAGAGGCTGGCAGAGGAGATTTCAGGGTTTTCGCTAAATACGACATGCTCCCATTGTTTAACGACAATAATCCGATCAATGCCAATGTGATGAGTGTGGGAATAAGACTCTAAGTTTGAATTAATCCCCAATTGACAAAATCAATTGGGGATTAAAATGCTATTCGATTTCAACAACCACCCCATCGGACATAGGATGTGAGACGCAGGTCAATACAAATCCCTCCTTAATTTCTGAATCTGTTAAGCCGTCATCCTCATCCATTTTCACTTTTCCAGAAGTACACTTCCCTAGACAGGCCGTACACATTCCAGCTTGACATGAATAAGGCAAATCAATGTCCAATTCTAACGCTGCCTCTAATATTGACTGATGAGGCTCTACTATAAAAGTATGCTCCACGCCATCATATTTTACCGTTATCTCTCTTTTCATTAACTCATCTTTGCTCGCTACTTCCGTAGATTCTTCTAGCATTGGAGCATGAAAGTTTTCTTTATAAATTCGCTCATCTGGCACATCAAACATCTTCAGTGAGCTGATGACCTCGTCCATCATCTCTAATGGACCACATAAAAAGAAGGATTCTTCTTTAAAATGAATATCCATAGCTTTTAACATCATCACAATATTAGGTCTAGAGATTCTACCCCGCTGACCTACCCAAGTATCGTCCGCTTGGCTTAGTATCAATGTGGTTTGAAACCGATCTTGATATTTTATTTCAAGATCCATAATGACCTTTCTAAAAATGATATTGTCCGACGATCTACTTCCATAAACAAGAGAAACCCTTGACTTTGGTTCTATCATCAACACAGATTTGGCAATAGATATAAGCGGTGTTATACCGCTTCCAGAACCAATTAAAACAATATGTCTTTCATTCTCCGCCGAAGGCTCAACCACAAAGTGACCCATAGGCTCCATGACCTCAATAAAGTCTCCAACCTTAACATTATTGCATAAATAGTTGGAAACCAAACCGCCTTCGACCCTTTTAACGGTAACGGCCACGGCCGTATCTGCATGAGGAGAAGAAGACATAGAATAACTCCTCCTTACTTTTTTTCCATCATCTGCTGGAACAATAACCGTTATAAATTGCCCCGCCTTATATTTCACTTGCTCCGCAAGAGGATGCCAAAATTCAATGGTGATGGAATCAAATGTCTCCTTTACGATGTTCTTAACCTGTAGAAAGTATGTTTTCATTTTCAATTTTAATCAGAGAATTTGGCAAAAATACGATTCTCATTTTCAAAACAAGAGAGAGAAGGTAATGATTTGGTAAACCATCAATAATTAAGAATTTAACAATTCTTCCATGTATTGAAACAATTGAATTAACTTACGCTTTTCCATAAACACTAAGCCAAATGGCAAGAAAGAAAAAGTCAGAAATTACAAAGCAAAAAGATGCCATTTTAGGATTAATGCATCAGCTAGGAGATAGACCTGCCACATATACAGATATATTTAATCATTTTGACGTCTATGACGATCAAGACAGAACCTTTTTAAAATTGTTCGTTGAAGAACTCATGGACGAAGGAAAAATTAGCCAGATAGGAAGAGGAAAATTTGTTATATCCAGCGGTAAACCAAAACATGAAGAAGAAATCATAGGCGTGCTAGACCATGTCAATCCGAAATTTGGTTTCGTGAGATATGACGATGGTGAAAAAGACATTTATATAGATGCTGATTACCTTAATGGTGCCATACATGGCGATACCGTTTCAGTCACTTTAACGGGTAAAGGCAGCAGAAGAGGAGGAAACCCTGAAGGAAAAGTACTTCAGGTAATTAAAAGAGGGAAAATTAATTTAGTAGGTAAAATAAAGGTTTATGCTAACTACGCTATTGTAAAACCCGACAATAAAAACTTCCATGAAGATATCTTTATAGCTAAAACCAATATTTTTCATGCCACCACGAACGATCTGGTGATTGTAAAAATCATAGAATACCCCTCAAGTTCTCAACAAGCTACTGGACAAGTACTTGAAGTTTTAGGCCAATCGGGAGATAATGATGCAGAAATGCACGCCATCATGGCTGAATTTGGTTTGCCAATTCAATTTCCAGAAGAAGTTGAAACTTTAGCAGCAGCTATTCCAATAGAGATAGAGGAAGAAGAAATTAAAAAAAGAAGGGATATGAGAGACACCCTTACTTTTACCATAGATCCTCATGATGCCAAAGATTTTGACGATGCAATAAGCTATAAAAAACTCAGTGAAACCACATTTGAAGTCGGTATACACATTGCAGACGTTTCTCATTATGTAAGGCCCGGAAGTGTACTAGAAGAAGAAGCCTTTAAAAGAGCTACTTCTGTTTATCTGGTAGACAGGACTATTCCCATGCTTCCAGAAAAGCTTTCAAATAACCTTTGCTCTTTAAGACCCCATGAGGACAAATTGGTCTTTTCAGCTGTTTTCGAAATGGACTTAAACGGAAATGTCCAAAAGGAATGGTTTGGTAGATGTATTATTCATTCCGACAAACGCTATGCCTACGAACAGGCACAGGATGTCTTAGAGGCAGAGGATGGAATTCTTCCAGAGGGAAATACGCAAGAGCTTAAGGAATGCCTTATTCTCTTAAATAAAACCGCTAAAAATCTCAGGAAAGAACGTTTTAAGAAAGGGGCTTTCAATTTTGAAACTAACGAAGTAAAATTCCAATTAGACGAAGATGGCAAGCCGCTTGGCGTATACCATAAAGTAAGAAAAGATGCTCATAAGCTTATTGAAGAGTTTATGCTTTTGGCCAATAAGCGTGTAGCGGAGTTTGTTTATTGGGGCAAGTTTTCCGAGAAAGTCAGAGCTCTTGTTAAGAAAAACGAGGAGAAAACACCTACCATGGTTTATCGTGTGCATGAACCACCAAACCCAGACAAGGTAAACACCTTTGCTGCGTTTGTCGGTAAATTTGGTTTTAAGGTAAATGCCTCTTCTCAAGATGCTCTTTCCAACTCTTTGAATAACTTGATGGCAGAGATAGAGGGAACGCCCATGCAAAATGTGTTGGAATCTCTGGCGGTAAGAACTATGTCTAAAGCCAAATACTCCACTTCTCCTCAGGGGCACTTTGGATTGGCCTTTGAGCATTACAGTCATTTCACCTCTCCTATTAGAAGGTATCCAGACGTCATGGCACACAGAATGCTCCAGCATTATCTAGACAAGGGAGAGAGCCTGAGCAAAGAAGATTTTGAAGAAAAATGTAAACACTCCTCCAATCAAGAAAAACTAGCTGCTGAGGCGGAAAGAGCCTCTATTAAATATAAGCAAGTAGAATATATGAGCCTTCAAGACCGAAGCGTGGTATATGACGGCGTGGTGACTGGGGTTACTGACTTTGGCATTTTTGTGGAAGTGGCAGAAACGGGTTGCGAAGGCATGGTAAGACTTGCCGATTTAAACGACGACTATTACGACTTTGACCCCGATAACTACAGAATAACGGGACAAAGAAATGGAAGAATAATTGGTTTTGGCGACGCTGTAAAAGTTGGCATCAAGGCCACTGACCTAGAAAAAAGAAGTATGGATCTCGACCTCATTGAAGCGGGAGGAAAATCATTTCTTAATACAGGAGGAGAAAGAAGCTTCTCAAAAGGAAGGTCATCAAGAAGTGGAAAGGGTCCTAAAAGCAGAAAAGTGGTACCACCGAATAAAAAAAACAGAAGAAAGAAACGCTAATTCTGCTTCTTTTTCGGCATCAAAAAGTCTAACCTGTCAATGAAAGATAAAATAGTACCCGCCATAGCAGTTGCCATTTTTAATATTTTTCACTTTCTGTCAAAAATAGTCGTAAAGTCTATTTTTGACAGTTTGATTATAGAAACGAAAGGTCACCAATCAATTCGTTAATTGATTGGAACGAAAAATGTTCCCTTTATCTTACGGGAACAAAGATTGCAAATACTATCTGCTAGGGTTGGCTGTTGTACTAATTCACAGGCCGAACGATAGAATATGTCGCGTTTTAAAATAACTAAAGCCTCTTCACGCTATCGTGCTCAAAAGTCATTTTTCCTGTTTCTGAATATTCACGAATCACTATAGCCTCTGTTTTATCATAGCAGTCTTTTGGGTATTGCGTTTCCATTTTTCGGCGATTGCCCGATTCATAGTATTCCACCCATCTTCCTACTTTAACGCCATCATCAAATTCACCTTCTTCCGCGATAGTTCCATTTTCGTGAAAACGGTAATATTGCCCAGTTTTCTTTCCGTAAAGTAAAGGGCTAACTTCTTTTATCTTTTTCTGAGCATCGTCAAAATAGGTTATCTCAGAGTCTTTATAAAATCCTCTATAATAATAAACTTTATCTAGAAGTATATAGTCCTTATCGTAAGTCTCCCATCTTCCATCCAGTGTTCCCAAATAATAAAACCCTTCTTTAATGAGGTTTTCTCCTACATATTCTCTGTAAGGACCGTGCATTAAATGGTTGGTTTTTCTGTCACGAGATATGGCTTCTACCACCCTCTTTGTTCTCTCGTCATACCAAAAGACTGATTTAGCATAAACGTCTGGCTGTTGAAATTCTTTGAGGGTGTAAAACTCAATATATTTCATTCTACTACCCGAACCTCTTCTATAAATTTGTTTATCTACCGCAATCCCCTCATACTGCTTGCCATCAAAAACCTTCTCTTTGGCCGCAGCTATGGCTTTTTTGGTTTTTTTTGCTTTTTCTCTTGCTCCTTTAGCATAACCAGGAACCGTTTCTGTTACATATTTCTTTGCCTCTTCTACGGTACTTATTTTATTTCCTCCCGGTAAAGTGGCAGAAGCCGAGGGTAAGGTAACATCCACGGGCAAAGCGTCTTCTATCCTTTCCTCTAAGGTCATGCCTTTTCTCTCTGCCTTTCTTTCCGCCTTGGTTTTAGCCTTTGGGATAATATCTTGGGCTATAACACTAGAGCCAGATATTAAAAGAATATTAAGAAATAAGGTTTTAGGGCTTATTAGTTGCATATTTTTTTGAGCCAATTTCATTTATGAATCAAGCATCGTACTTTCGTGCCAAGCTAATGTTCAATTAGTATTCCAGAAACGTCAAAAGTAAAGAAAAATTGGAAAAATCAGCCAAAATCTATGTAGCCGGACATCGTGGTATGGTCGGGTCTGCTATAGTAAGAAAACTAAAAGAAGATGGATTTGACAATATTTTAGTCAGGACATCGAAAGAACTAGATTTAAGAAATCAAGTAGAAACCATTGCTTTTTTAGAAAGCGAAAAACCTGATTACATCTTCCTAGCAGCCGCTAAAGTAGGTGGAATTGTTGCAAACAATACCTACAGAGCAGATTTCCTATACGAAAACCTACAAATCCAAAACAACCTCATTCACGGTGCCTACCAAATAGGCGTTAAGAAATTGATGTTTTTAGGTTCTTCATGTATATATCCTAAATTGGCTCCTCAGCCGTTAAAAGAAGATTATCTTTTAACTGGCGTTCTAGAACCGACCAACGAGCCTTACGCTATAGCTAAAATTGCTGGAATCAAGATGTGTGAAGCTTACAGAGCACAATATGGCTGTAACTTTATCTCTGTTATGCCGACCAACCTGTATGGTCCAAACGACAACTACGATCTTCAAAATTCGCATGTTTTACCTGCCATGATTCGTAAGTTTCATGAGGCCAAAGTAAACGGAGCAGAAAGCGTAGAGCTATGGGGTACGGGAAATCCAATGAGAGAATTTCTTCATGCCAATGACCTCGCAGAGGCTTGCGTTTTTCTTATGGAGAATTATGATGGGGAAACTTTGGTTAATATTGGTACAGGCGTAGATGTGACTATTAAAGAATTGGCTGAAACCATTCAAAAGACCGTTGGCTTTGAGGGAAAAGTAAATTGGAATACTGATAAACCAGATGGCACGCCTAGAAAATTGATGGACGTATCTAAACTTCATAATATTGGGTGGAAACACAATATCGAACTAAAGGATGGTATTGAAATGGTTTACGAAGACTTTAAAAATAATTTTGTAAGAAAAATGTAACTCATTGAAGAAAGCATTTAAAAAATATCTAAGCATTCCTATGCTCACATCAGTGGTACTTATCATAGTACCACTGGTTGCTACTTCATTCCTAAGTTTATATTTTATTAAAAATGAGCAATACTTCTCCAGCATGAGTACTGCCCAATGGATTGCTTTTGCTCTTTTGGGTGTTTTTAGTCAGGCTATTGCCATTACACCTCCTACTTTTTGTGCACTTGTACTTGGATACTTTTGGGGTTGGAAAACACTTCCAATATTGTTTTTCATCAACCTACTTTCAATTTTTCTAATCAATCAAATCGTCAGGAAGTTAGATAAGCACCGATTTTCAAGTTTTATTGAAGCTAGTCCAAAGGCAAAAAAATTGATGGAAAGCATTAGAACGGATGAACTGAAGATTATCACGTTGACCAAGCTTTCGCCTGTTCTTCCATTTACATTCACCAATGTCGTTTTCACCTTATCCGGTGCCAAGCTCAAAAATATATTATTGGGCGGCTTCCTAGGAATGATTCCTAGAACACTCGTTTCCTTATGGACTGGTACACAGGCCAAGGAAATTCAAAGATTACTAAAGGAGCCCAATAATGGTAATTTCCAACAAATACTACTAATAGGCTTGATCTTAGTTTCGCTTGTTGGGCTTGTTTGGGTAATTAATAGGGCTGTAAAAAGGGTTTAAAGGTATTTTGAGAGAACATTTTTAGTTGCCTCTAAATAAGCCCTACCCCATTTTCTGTCTGGTTCCAAATGGTTTCCTTCTGCCCACTCATTCATGGCGTTAATAAAGACAAAGTTTTCCTCAGGTGTAGGAGGCTCAAAACGCTGACATATCTCTTCTAACCAATATTCATAGAGGTCTGGCGAAGCATTATCAACCACCACGGCGTTTACTCTTTTACGTGCACAATTATCCCAACTTGGAAAAATGCATTGATAATGCTTTGTGTCAGGCAATTTCTTTGCCAGCATCCTTTTAATTATTGCTGCGTAGTCGTCCTTAAAATATGAGTTTTCAAAACCTAGTTTCTTTTTGACTCTCTGGATTAAATTTGGCTGCGTATCCAAATTGTTCCAATCTGGCTGCCACTCTATCACTACATCAAAGCCTAGCTCTTCTGGGTTCGCAATAGCCCCTTCAAATGTCTTAACACCTCCTAAATAGATATCAGGAAAACCGTGTTTTTTAACCTCATCTCTCCAAATAGCTATACTCTCCTTCAAGTCAGGAATAATAGGTGTATTAAAAAACAAAAAGAATGGTTTCCCGTCTACCGTGATATATCGCTCATCTTTAAATGCTGTTTCACACAAGTGTTTTGCATGAGCTCTGTGGTCTTCAGGAGAATAGTCTTGTCTGATTAAAACTTCTTGATCCAAACCATCCCAACGTCTTGTCCAGTTCTCATTTGCCCAGCAAAGCATAAAAGGAAAGTCTGGCTTGCCCAGTCTTAGCATTTCATTAACTGGACTTTCCATAAGCTGATGTCCATTAAACCAATAATGATGGATGCAAAACCCAAAAATATCATGTTCCATGGCAATTTTCGCCTGCTCTTCTCTGCTTTGCTCTAACCTTAGATCATAAAAGCCTAAATCCGTAGGTAAATGAGGCTGATAGTGCCCTTTAAATCTTGGCGTTGCTTTGGTCGTATTTGTCCATTCTGTAAAACCCTTGCCCCACCAATTATCATTTTCTGGAAAAGGATGAAATTGAGGTAAGATGACTGCTAAAGCACGCAGTTTTTTATGATCCATAAAGTTTAATTCATTAATTTTTTAAAAGCGTCATAGATAAACGGTGGGGTAACCTGTTTAATGAATCTTTTTATTGGATTGGCTTCGTAACCAATTATATTTTTCTTTTCCTGGAATGCGATTTCCTGATCACCTGGCCTTTGAGTAAACTTCACGTGAAGCTTTTTATTTGGGTCTACCTCCTCTAACGGACGACCATTTGTAAAATAAAAGAAGGCCAAAGACTTTCGGCTCATGCCCTCAGGACACTTCACCTCATCTGGCACACCGTGCATATTAAAATCAGTAACATTAAATACCACTAATCTATTAAACAAAGGAGCTACTCTTTGTTCACATTTTGTCATTGCCGTATCCCAAAGCTCTAAGCCTCCGTTATACGCTTCTTTCCAGTCTTTATTGAGGTACAAAATGGCATTTACTCTTCTGTCTAAAGGCCAACGTATGTGCTTACTATAGTCTGCATGGATACCTAATTTACCCTTACCGTTGAGTTGATGAAGCCCACCACCATAGAAATAAGGGTCAGGTATTAAATTGTCAATTCCTGTTAATTTCTCTAGAAAAACCAAAAAAGGAGCTGAGTTAAATTGATATAGAATATGCTGGGTAAAGTCACCTAAACGACCTTCTCCGTTAAGTTCTTGTTTTTTCTCATAATCACTTTTGTAATCATGCCATACTTTCTGTTCTGCTTTAGGAAACTCTTCCAAAATTTTATCCAGAGCCTCTGGATCCATAAAATTATCAATCACCACATGAGGGAATGGGCTGTTCAGCTTATACTGCTCTGTATACTTTTCGGCAAGAGCCGCTAACTTATTGTTATCAAAGTAAAGCTTCATTTCTTCTTTAGAAATTGTTAATTCAACGTTTTGCCAAAGGTAATTAATATTTAAATAATCTTGATGAGGAATTGCAGGCATTCCGCCCTTATTATTTCATAATAGGATTACTATCTCAAAATCAATCCGTCTTTCTAAATAAAATAAGTAGAATTTACCTTTCAATATTTTCACTCAAAGTCTTTAGTTTTATGCTATCCATTAATTGAAATCATATGAAAAACATCCTCATTGTCTGTCTTTTAATCACTTACAGTCCATTACTTGCTCAGAAAATACCTAAAGCCGAACGGGAGATAAAAGCCAACTTTTCAGAACAAGAACGTAACTGGTCAGGCCATGATTTAGCAGCATTTGTTAAAGCATATGAGAATACTGCAGAAATGATATCTAACCGAGGAAGAACGATAGGTGCAGATAACATCCTTAAGAATTATGAAAATAGTTATACGGACGAAACCATGGGGCGACTGTATTTTGATGACTTAAGCATGAAAAAGTTGAGCTCGAAATACTATTACGTGGTGGGACGGTATAACCTTGAATATGAAGGAGAGCAAAAACTCCGTCAGGGCTACTTTTCCGTAATAATGGAGAAGATAAAAGGAGAATGGCTCATTATTAGTGACCACAGTTCATAAAAAACAAAAGCCCGAAATCGATTTGATTGCGGGCTTTTAATAGAAAAACATGTTCTTACTATTCCTTCAAGCTTTTCAAATAAGATATACTTAAAGGAATATTTTCTATTTCTTTCTCGCTTTCGTCTTCAATAAAATAATGCTTTATGCCTACCTCGTTTGCCAACTTTAATATTGCTGGCCAGTCTGCCTGACCAGTTCCAAGGACTACATCGTTCTCTGCAGGCGTTCCTCCAGAACCATCTCCTACTATCCCTTTCTTCAAGTCTTTAACATGCATTAGCTTCCAGCGGTTTCCGTATTTTTCTAGTAGCTGCTGAGGAGCCTCAGAGCCCCCTCCATGTATTGTCCAAAGCACATCCATTTCAAAAGAAACGTAATCTGGATTCGTGTTTTGAATGATATAATCCATCATTGTTCCTTCACCTTCAGGGTTTGGTTTAAACTCGTAACCGTGGTCATGGTAACAGAACGTCAATCCATTCTCACTTAAAACTTTTCCTGCAGTATTAAAAACCTCCACCGCTTTTTTAGCGTCTTCGAAAGAAAAATTACTCCCATCATGAGGAATCCAAGCACACATTACAAATTTAGCTCCCAGTGCTTTTGCTCTGTCTGCAACTGCTTGAGGGTTTTCTTGTAACTCTTCAAAACCTGAACCAGCGGACGGGATAGAAATCCCTCTTTCTTCGCACATAGCCTTAAAGTCTTCTGGAGAAACACCGTTAGGAGCACCGCCTTCTAGTTCTGTAAATCCTAATTCCGCTATCAAATCAAGGTTTTGCTCCAATGTTCTTGTAGTGTCCTTAAATTGATTTCTAAAAGTATACCCTTGAACACCAAACTCGCCCTTAAAAAGAGGGACTCCTTCTTCTGTTTCTGTGGTACTATTCCCAGAAGAGCAGGCAAAAATTACGGCCGACAGGCCAATCATACATAAATACAAAACAGATTTTTTCATGTAACAGGGTTTTTGATTTAATACTTGATATTGTTTTTACAAATTTTTCTTGGTCAATTCATCCGCAGCAAAATTGGCGGCTCTTGCTGCAAAGGTCATATATGTTAAAGTAGGATTTTGTGTACTGGTGGATGTCATACAAGCACCATCCGTCACAAAAACATTCTTACAGCCATGCAATTGATGATTCTTATTTAGCATAGACGTTTTGGCATCTTTCCCCATTCTTACGCCACCCATTTCGTGTATATCCGAACCTGGAGCTGCGTACGTATCTTTAACTTGAATATCTTCAAAACCTGCCTTTTCAAACATTTCAGCCATGGTGGTTTGAAAGTCTGCTACCATTTTATCGTCATTTTCTTGCCATTCACAAGAGAAAACAATTTGCGGAATACCATATTTATCTTTTAAAGTTTCATGCAGTCTAATATGGTTTTCTTCTACTGGAACTGTTTCACCCATCATCCAACCAGATAAACCCCAGCCACCAAGCTCTTGGCTCAGCAGGTTATCTCTTAACTCATCACCAATTCCGTCTTTAGAAGTATAAGAACCTCTTCCTCCACCAATACCCGTTGCATAGCCTCTCAGGAAATTTTCTTCGTGTTTACGAAGATTTCTGAACCTAGGAATATAAGAATGGCTAGGATGTGCTCCACTCGTTTTTTTGTCTTTAAATCCAGCATATTTAGCAGAGATGTTTCCTCGGTAATTATGCCATGCAATGTATTTTCCAAGCACTCCACTGTCGTTTCCTAAACCATTTTCGAAACGATTTGAAGTAGAATTTAATAATATAGCATTGGTGTTAATGGCGGAGCCATTGACAAAAATAACGTTAGCGTAAAATTCTACCATTTCATTGCTGGTAGCGTCTATCACTCTTACGCCAGTGGCTTTCTCTTTTTTATCGTCATAGATAATAGAATGCACTACAGAATGAGGTCTCAGTGTCATTTTACCCGTTTTTGCCGCCCATGGAAGTGTACTGGAATTGCTACTAAAATATCCACCATAGTTACATCCTCTGTTACACATTCTCTGACTCATGCATTTTCCACGGCCTTGGTCGTAATGAATCTGCTGTGGGTCTGTCAAATGTGCACATCTTCCAAAAACTAAGAATCTGTCATTATAAACTTTTTCTATGGTTTCCTTGAAGTGCTGCTCCACACAGTTTAGGTCCCAACCCGGCTGCACAATGCTATTTGGTAAAGCATCTATGTTATCATTAAAACCTGCTATTCCGGCAAACTTCTCCACATGCTCATACCATGGCAATAAGTCTTTATATCTAATGGGCCAATCTACCGCAAAATCGTCCCTAGCAGGGCCTTCAAAGTCAAAGTCAGACCATCTTTGGGTTTGGCGAGCCCATAGTAAAGACTTACCCCCTTCATGATATCCCCTAAACCAACGGAACGGTTTTTCTTGAACAATAGGCTGTTCGTTGTCTGGCAATGCCCAATGCAATGTTTCAGCACGCATGTATTTAGCCATTTCAAAACCTTTTTTTTCTTCCTGAGTAACACTACCTCTATATTCAAAATCCCAGGGAGCTTTAGAAGCAGTAGGATAATCTTCAATATGTTTTACACCTCTTCCTCTTTCCAAAACTAAAGTTTTCAATCCTCTATCACACAGCTCTTTCACCGCCCAGCCACCACTAGCTCCCGAGCCAATCACGATAGCGTCATACTTATGTTTTTTCTTTACTTCTAAATTTAAGTTTGCCATATACGTATTTCCTTGTAAGAATATTTTTCTTTATTGAAATGATTAAGATTCCGAAACATCCACACATCCATCAAAATGCCCTGGAGCCATTTCATAGCCATAATGATTTACCATCACATATTCCGAGGTGGTATATCCTCTAATTGTTTCACTTTTCAAAGTATCATAAAACCATTCTTTCTCTTCATCGCTAGGTGCAGAAAACCCAATCAGAAGGCTTTCTCTCTGTTCTTGAGTACACTCTGAAAAGTCCTTTTTATAAATACTTTTTGCTGTTGACGACAGTAAGCCCAAACCTGCTTTTACTTTGGCTTGCTGGTCTTCATCATAGCAATCTGCTAATAGTTTCTCTAAAAATTTATCTACGCCTAAGCCTAATGCTCCCGGTTCAGATTTTCCCTCAGGTATAAACGTGGCCGCTATACTAGAAAGCATGGAAGATTGGGCTTTTGTAAAAAAAAATGTGGCAGAAATAGTGGAACTATTCCAAGCATTCGCCCAATATGGTAAAGCAACAGCCGCACCGGCACCTAAAGCCATTTTTTTTAATAGTTCACGTCTTTGCATAATATTTAATATCTAATTTAAAAAATCAATTTAATACTTAATATTCCATAATATTATATCCCAACTTTATACTAGATAAAAAGTCAGGGTATAGAGACCAAAACATACAAGAAAGACACTTTGGCTCAATATTTACCCTTTTTCTTATAAACGTTCCTCTTTGCCAAATCACACTCAAACAAAGTGTACTTATCGTTATAAAATTTTATAAAATCTGGTGCACTTACATGTCCTGGCACTGGGGCATAATAATGCGTTTCACTTCTCGTATCATTACGCCAAACTAGAACATAAGACAGACGCATTTTTTTTGATTTCATCACTTTCAACAATGTCTCTGTCCACCATGTTTTATTAGGAATAGACTCCAAACCAGTCTCTGTAAAAGCAGATAACTTCTTGTGTTTTCTGGCATAATCAGAAACAATTCTTAGTTTGTGGGTTGCGGCCTCCAAATCATAACGGTTTCTTCCCACGTCGGCATAATTGTCCATTCCTACCAAATCCACCCATTCGTCTCCTGGATACCTTTCAAGAAACTCTGCTTCTGTATTAAAATTATTGTCAGGAGAAAAGGCCCAAATAAAATTATGGACATCTTTTTCATCTCTCAAGTATGAAGCCGTAAACTTCCAAAGTGTCATGTATTCCTCTAAGGTACAGTATGGTGCTCCCCACCAAAACCAGCCACCATCAAACTCATGATAAGGTCGAAAAATCATAGGAACCAATTCGCCATTAGCTCCTCTGCACGCATTAGCCCATTCAGCCACGTCATTTAAAATCTCTTTGTATTTTTCATGACCATCTCCACCAGGGATAATCCTTGGCACCACTTCAATAGAATCTGAACCTGCCCAGTAAAACCCTCCTTTTCCCATTGGATTATAAAAATGCCAGGCTACGGTAATGACACCGCCACGGTTATAGGCATCTTCCACTACTTTTTTAAGTTGTGCTTTATACTCCTCTGAATTTGGTCCAGTAAAGCCACTAAAGTCTACGCCAATCATACCAGGATGAGTACCAACAACAGATTTAACATCGGAACGGTTTTCTTCATTCCGCCACCCTCTTCCATATTCAGTCGCGTGCTGATGCCCGAAAATCGTATGCTTTTTCTGAATTTTCTTCATTGCCTTAAAGAGATTAATCGTTTCTCTTGTAGCATTTTTATCCATTAATTGGCCAAATGCACTCGCATTAATTGCTATAAGTAATGCCAACAACAAGGTTTGATTTTGTCTCATTTTTTTTAGGTAGAAGGGGTTGAAAGTGTAATATTTTCAAGTTAAAACTTAAAGATCTATCTTTAAAACTCAGATGTAAAGAATTATAACGGATGGTAGTACTAGAACAAGTTTTGGATAAATATGATGTAAATGGAGAAAAAACTGGTTGGACTTTTTTGACAGTACCTGCGTCTATGGCACATATAATAAAACCTAATACTAAGAAATCTTTCAGAATTAAAGGCCTGCTTGATAAAATGCCCATCAAACAGCTCGCATTAATTCCGATTGGTGATGGCAACTTTATTTTACCCATTAATGCTGTACTCAAAAAAGGGTTGAAAAAAAAACTAGGTCGTACCGTTCTAATGAGCTTAGAGGAAGACACAAGTGAGTTTGAGTTTTCCGCCGACTTTTTGGCTTGTTTAGAAGATGCACCTAATGCCATGGAACATTTTAAGACATTGACCCCTGGTCATCAACGTTATTTTTCTAAATGGATAGAGTCGGCAAAAACCATTGAAACAAAAAGTAAAAGGATCTCTAACTGTATTTTTGGTCTTTCAAATCGTATGGGATATCCAGAAATGATAAGGCATTTTAAGGGCAAATAGTACTTTTAACCCGCTATATATTCTGTTTTTTCCAATCCATAATAATTATCCAAGTCACCTTGAATTACATCATAAACCCTTTTTTTTAGGCCTTCTCTATCTTTTGCCGTGAGGCTAATTGTGTATATGGGTTCGTTAATAATTACTTTAGGCAAACCCCATTTAAAAAGGTTTGCTGAATTTATCTCATAATTATTTAGATAGGTAATGGGCACTATCGGAACTTGGTTTTCTATGGCCATAATAAAAGGTCCATCCTTAAATGGTTGTTTCATTTTTGGAATTTCGCTAGACAATATTCCTCCCTCCGGCATAATAAAGACACTTCTTCCATTTTTAAGTGCATTAATACCCCTACGCATTGTTTTAGTTCTACTGTTTTTGTCGCTTCTATTTACCGCAATGTGAAGTTTATCGAACATATAGCCGAACAGGGGAACTTTAGCGACCGAGCTCTTACCTACATATGCGAAATAATTATATACAATATTCATTCCTGCCGCCACATCTAGGTAGGCAAAATGGTTAGCCACAAAGACATATGCCTTCTTCTTGTCTGGCCTAAATTTCCATTCTTTTTTAATCCACAAACCAGTAAGAAAAAAGAAAATCTGTGACCAAAATCGAATCATTCTATGACCAAACCTATGCCATTTATTACGCTGAATACATATAAAAATAAATGGATACAGTAAGATGAATGGTATAACAAATACCAATACACACCAGAAAGTATATAAAACACTAAAAAGCTTTTTCATTTACATGAATTAAGCTTTGTTCTCTGTTATGTGCTTAATCAGTTCTACAGGTTTTACAGCTGATTTTCTCATTTTGATATTTAACATTTCTACCAAAAATGAGAACGCCATAGCAAAATAAACATAGCCTTTAGGAACCGTAAAATGGAATGCCTCTGCAATTAACAAGGTACCAATCATGACCAAGAAAGACAAAGCTAGCATCTTGATGCTAGGGTGAGCCTCTACAAAATCACCAACAGGTTTAGCGAATAGTAACATACCAATCGTAGAAAGAATGATTGCCACAGCCATTACTGGTATGATATCCGTCATTCCGACCGCAGTAATAATAGAATCTACAGAGAAAATAATATTGACAACAGTTATATCTAAAATAGCTCTAGTCAATGACGAAGCGATGGCCTTTTTACCAAAATCATCTTCCTCTCCTTCCAATTTATGGTGTATTTCGGAGGTGGCTTTATAAAGCAAGAATAAGCCGCCACCTAACAAAATCAACCCTTTACCGCTCATGCCAATATCAAAAGGTAATCCCAAATCTTCGAGGTTAAAAAGGTCTTTTTCTAACCCTAAAATCCATCCAAGAACAAAAAGTAAACCTACTCTGATAACCATCGCAGAAACCAGACCTATGTTTCTTGCCTTTTTCTGATCTTTCTGTGGCAGTTTTCCAGAAATTATGGAGATGAAAATTATATTATCTACTCCTAAAACCATTTCTAAAAGTGTTAGTGTAAGAACGCTAGTAAGAGCAGCGGTGGTCAGTAGTTGTTCCATTAATTTAAATTATATGTCTTTCTTTTTTTTTGCGATGTAAGATAATACTATTTAGAAAATTCCTGAGCCAAATATTTCATTTCTTCTTCCGTCAAGTGCTTTGACGCAATGACTACTCTGTATTTGAAAGTAATTTTTTGGCCAACTTCCAATATTATGTCCGAGTTATCACGTCCTTTTGTGAAAACCTTTGACCCAATATTATTCACTGCAAACAAACCATAAGCTCTTGAATGCCAGTGAGCCGGAAAATTAGAATTTTTAGGATGATCAAAAATGGCGACGGAGATTTCCTCCTTATTGATTTCGCCTGTAAGGTTCATCCATGCCGAACGTTTTCCCCAAACATTTTTCTCACCTTTTAAGCCCATGTCATTATGATACTCTCCTGTAGCCACGTAAGACATTTTAGGATCTGGCTCTTCTAATTCCTTTGCCATTCTTATGGCAAACATTCCTTCCTTATTATCTGCAATTGTTACCGGAACTACCGCTTTTAGGGTTATGGTTCTGTCCATAATTCTAAGCTCGTTATTTCCAGAAAAAACAAATTTACTAGTCTCTTCTAAAAGGTGCTTTCCTTCAAAGTCATTCCAATCGGCTGATATAATTAGCTCTCCCGTCTTTTTCCCGTTCTTGAGTTTTTCAATTTCCTTATGAACTATCGTTCCGTATTTATTTTTACTCCCTATTCTTTCATTGGAATTATTCCAAAAATCATTTCCGTTTACATCTCCGTTATTCAGCCAAATGCCTACGTGATGAGGATGGTCTTGCCTTTCTCCTTCACTTGGATCAAATGGCCAGCCTCTTGTAATGGCATTTCCTTCTGGAGAAAAAACCGGATACAAAACCGGCTTTTTTAATTGACTTTGGTCGGGATAGAAATATGCGGTAAAAAGACTTTCACCTACATATACTTCTACCTTATGCTGCTCAGGTAGTTCCTTAAAAGATACAGGCCAAGACTGGCTAAATACCCCAAAAGGTAAAAGCAGAATGATGAATAATGTTTTCATATCAATAAGGTTTTACCAAAAATAAAAAATCCCTTTTCACCGTTAAGCAAAAAGGGATTTAAAATTTTGTTGTTACACCCTATAAATGTGGATTAACAGCTTTTTTTAGTTCTGGCAGCATCATAGCTCCCGACTTTCTAAAAAGCTGTTTACTATTTTTAAAAACCATAATCGTAGGAACCCCTGTTATCTTATACTTTCTCTGGAGTGCCGTATTTTTATCGATATCAATTTTAACAATTCTTACTTTATCTCCCATCTCATCTGCCAACTGCTGTAGAGCCGGAGACATGGCTTTACATGGACCACACCATGTAGCGAAGAAATCTATCAATACTGGTGTTTCACTTTTTATTAATTCTTCAAATGTACCTGTCATAATACGCGTTCTTTTATGTTGATGATTGTGACTATAAACTCTTTGATATATTAACGTTCTCCTCTTTTTTCTGGTTCAAATTTTATCATCATCATTAACCAGATAGATCTAGAATATCTGAATAAAATAGGAACCAACATTACCGTTATCAAAACATAACTACCGATATAAATTCTCCAGTCCAATTTATCTTCAAAAACGGTATACCACAAAACAGTAGCAATAATAAAAAAGCCAATATTTAGCATATAACTCACATACATGGCTCCATAAAAGAAGCCAGCTTCCTTCTCATAACGCAGCCCACAATTAGAACAGTTTTTGTGCATCACCATCATTTTCCCTTTTTCATAGGGATTCTGAGCTTCATATAAATTTCCTTTCTCACATCTAGGACATTTTAGAAAAACTGCCCCTTTCAAATTTCCCATGGCTATTTTAGTATTTAAATTGAGCACAAAGATACCGAATATAATTCTGCTAATTGGTAACAAAAGGCACTTGTGAAACTTGAAATTAACTTAAAAACCATATAAAAGCCCAAATGGCTCAAAAGGGTCTCGTGAACCAAAAACGACATGCTTTGAACGCCATACGTTAGTAAAGTGCCTTTAAAAACTGCCACCTTTGTGATGTTGGTTGGTGATTTAGATCAGAATGATCGATAAGCACTGTTTAGGAATTGACAACAAAACCATAATAAAAATAATTTAAGATGTCTAAAACATTATTTGACAAGGTGTGGGATGCTCACGTAGTAAGAAGCATTGAAGATGGCCCAGATGTATTTTTCATTGATCGTCATTTTATCCATGAAGTTACCAGTCCTGTTGCCTTTCTAGGATTAGAAAGCAGAGGAGTTGGCGTAATTTTCCCTGAAAGAACATTTGCTACGGCAGATCATAACACACCTACAATTAATCAGCATCTGCCTGTTGAAGATCCGCTCTCTGCTAATCAGTTAAGAGCATTAGAAGGAAACTCTGCCAAATATGGTATTTCTCACTGGGGTCTTGGTCATCAAAAAAATGGTATTGTTCACGTAGTAGGTCCAGAAAACGGCATCACGCTACCAGGGATGACCATCGTTTGTGGAGATTCTCATACTTCTACACATGGTGCTTTCGGTGCCATCGCTTTTGGTATTGGAACTTCAGAAGTAGAAATGGTACTTTCCTCTCAATGTATCATGCAGCCTAAACCTAAGAAAATGAAAATTACCGTTAACGGTAAATTAGGTAAAGCTGTAACACCTAAAGATGTTGTCCTTTATATTATCGCTCAAATCTCAGCTGCAGGTGCAACAGGATATTTTGTAGAATATGCGGGTGATGTATTTGAAAACATGAGCATGGAAGGTCGTATGACGGTTTGTAACATGACCATTGAAATGGGTGCCCGTGGAGGAATGATAGCTCCAGACGAAACTACTTTTGCTTATTTGAAAGGCAGAGAAATGTCTCCTAAAGGAGAAGATTGGGAAAAACTATTGAAGTATTGGGCTACGTTGAAAACGGATGATGACGCCGTTTTTGATAAAGAGTTAACTTATACAGCAGAAGAAATTGAGCCACAAATTACTTACGGTACTAACCCTGGTTTAGGAACTGGAATTTCTAGTACTATTCCTAAATCTAGCGAAGTCATTGACGGCGAAGCGAGTTATAAAAAGTCGTTGAACTATATGGGATTTGCTGAAGGCGAAAGCATGATAGGCAAAGAGGTAGATTACGTATTTATTGGCAGCTGTACCAATGGCCGAATTGAAGACTTTAGAGCTTTTGCTTCTATCGTTAAAGGAAGAAAGAAAGCTGATAATGTAACAGCATGGCTAGTTCCTGGTTCTCATATCGTAGAGGCTCAAATTAAAGAAGAAGGTCTTTTAGACATTTTCACTGAGGCGGGTTTTGTATTACGTCAGCCTGGATGTTCTGCTTGTTTAGCAATGAATGACGATAAAGTTCCTGCAGGTAAACTTGCGGTTTCTACATCAAACAGAAACTTCGAAGGCCGTCAAGGACCAAACTCTAGAACACTATTAGCTTCTCCATTAGTGGCAGCAGCAGCAGCGGTTACTGGTAAAGTGAGTGACCCTCGTGGGTTTATGGATTAAGATTTTTATTGCTTTTGGTCTTTTGCTTTTAGCAATTGGCTGTAAGCTTGAAATAATGAGAGACTATAAAAAACTTGATTTCTGGGAAAACTCCTACAAACTAACTTTGAAAGTTTATGAGCTTACAAAAAACTTTCCGAAGGAAGAATTGTACGAGATTGTCTCACAAATGAGACGAGCGGCTTCTTCAATACCTGCAAATATTGCGGAAGGTGCTTCTAAATTAAGAGAAAAGGACTTCGGTCAATTTCGTCAAATAGCTTTTGGTTCTTCATCAGAATTAGAAGTGTTCCTTTCTTTATCCAAAGATTTGGGATATTTGGACGAGATTCAAATAGTTTCTAAAAAACTTATTCCTGTTAAAAGGCAGCTCTTATAATTTAATAAAAACTTTAAACAAATAAGCTGATAGCAAAGGGCTAAAGGCTAAAGTCAATTATGGCATACGATAAATTTACAGTATTAAATAGCACTTGTGTACCGCTTCCATTAGAGAATGTGGATACCGACCAAATTATTCCAGCCCGTTTCTTAAAAGCAACTAAAAGAGAGGCTTTTGGAGACAATCTTTTTAGAGATTGGAGATATAATAATGACGATACGCCTAAGGCAGATTTCGTATTAAACAATCCTACTTACGACGGAAAAATACTGGTTGCGGGTAGAAACTTTGGTTCTGGTTCTAGTAGAGAGCACGCGGCTTGGGCCATTTATGATTATGGTTTCAGATGTGTTATCTCTAGTTTCTTTGCTGATATTTTCAAAGGAAACTCATTGAACATTGGTATTCTTCCCGTGACCGTTAGTCCAGAATTTTTGGATAAAATATTCAAAGGCATTGAGAAAGATCCAAATGCCAAAGTTGAAGTTAACCTTCCTAGCCAAACGGTAACGATAGTTTCTACAGGCGAAAGTGAGCGTTTCGAAATCAATGGCTATAAGAAAAATAATATGGTCAACGGATTTGATGACATTGACTATCTTCAGTCTATGAAATCAGAAATTGCTGATTTTGAAATCGCTCGCCCTTTCTAATTAAAATAAACCCCTAAATCCTCCTCCTTAAATACATTTTTTGGAGGAGGAATATGTATGAAACGCCATATTGAAATAATGGATACCACCCTTCGGGATGGTGAACAAACCAGCGGAGTATCTTTTTCGGCATCTGAAAAACTAACAATGGCACAACTTTTACTTGAAGAAGTAAAAGTGGATAGAATTGAAGTGGCTTCAGCACGTGTTTCGGAAGGTGAGCTTACAGCAGTAAAAAAAATTACAACCTGGGCTGCCGAAAAAGGTTTTCTGGATAAGATTGAGGTACTAACCTTTGTGGATGGTGATGCTTCTTTAGATTGGATGCAACAGGCTGGAGCCAAGGTTATGAACCTTCTTACCAAAGGTTCTTTAAATCATCTTACGCATCAGCTTAAAAAAACGCCTGAACAGCACTTCCGTGAAATTGAAATTCTTGTAAACAAAGCTGTCGCCAATGGCATCAGTGTCAACGTTTATTTGGAAGATTGGAGCAACGGAATGCGTCATTCGAAAGAATATGTTTTCCAACATGTAGAAAACCTTATCAAGCTCCCAATTAAACGAATTTTGCTGCCGGATACCCTAGGTATTTTAACACCAAACGAGTCTTATGTTTTTGTAAAAGCTCTGGTAGACAGATATCCTGGTCAACATTTCGATTTTCATGCTCATAACGACTACGATCTTAGCGTGGCCAATGTGATGGAAGGCTTAAGAGGTGGTGCTCACGGCTTACATGTGACCGTAAATGGCCTTGGAGAAAGAGCCGGAAATGCCCCTTTAGCCAGTACAGTAGCTGTTTTAAGAGATTTTGTTCCAGAAGTAAGCATCAATGTAGACGACAAATCGCTCTATAGAATTAGTGGTTTGGTGGAAGGCTTCTCTGGAATGAGAATTCCGGCTAACCAACCGATTGTGGGTGACAGCGTTTTCACGCAAACGGCCGGTATTCATGCCGATGGTGATAAGAAAAACAACCTTTACGTTAGCGATTTAGAGCCTGGAAGGTTTGGAAGAAGAACACTTTACGCTTTAGGAAAGTCTTCTGGGAAGGCAAACATTGAGAAAAACCTTCAAATGTTAGGTATCTCCTTACCTGATGAAGATTTAAAGAAAGTCACCAAGAGAATCATTGAACTGGGCGACAAAAAGCAATCCGTAACCCGTGAAGATCTTCCATTCATTATTGCTGATGTTTTAGACCGTGAGCCTGAAGAAAAAAAGGTAGAGTTAATTAACTATGTGCTCACTCACTCTAGAAACCTTAGACCTTCTGCCACACTTCAAATCAAAATTGAATGTGAGGTTTATGAGGAAAACGCTCAAGGCGATGGACAGTACGATGCCTTTATGAATGCATTGAAAAAGATATTCAAACAAAAGGAAATGGACTTTCCAATTTTAGCAGATTACGCCGTGCGAATTCCGCCGGGAGGAAATACGGACGCACTTTGCGAAACCATTATTACTTGGAAGGTTGGAAATAAAGAAATGAAAACAAGGGGTCTTGATTCTGACCAAACCGTATCAGCGATTGAGGCAACCGTTAAGATGTTGAATTTGATATAAATTAGCTTTTAGCCATTTGCGGTTAGCTATTAGCTCAAAAATATTCCGCAACAAAAACTTACAATTTCAAAAAAACGCTATAGGCCCAAAGCCAATAGCTAACAGCTCAAAACAAATGAACTTAAACATAGCAGTATTAGCCGGTGACGGCATTGGACCAGAGGTGGTAGCACAAGCACAGAAAGTGTCTGATGCGATAGCAAAAAAATATGGTCATACCATCAATTGGACGCCAGCCATAACAGGTGCTGCGGCCATTGACGCCGTAGGCGAGCCATATCCAGACTCCACACATGAGATTTGCATGAATTCTGATGCTGTTTTATTTGGTGCCATTGGTCTTCCAAGGTTTGATAATGACCCTTCTAATCCAGTTAGGCCAGAGCAGGGTCTTTTGGCCATGCGTAAGAAATTAGGTCTTTACGCTAATATTCGTCCTACTTTGGTTTTTCCATCGCTTCTTCATAAGTCTCCATTGAGACCTGAATTGATAGAAAACGCCGATTTCGTATGCATTCGTGAGTTAACGGGTGGAATTTACTTTGGTGACAAAGGAAGAAACGAAGCTAGAGATAGAGCTTGGGATGTTTGTGAATACACAAAACCTGAGGTAGAAAGAATTATTCGTTTGGCTTATACCTATGCCATGGCCAGAAAGAAGAAGTTGACGATTGTGGATAAAGCTAACGTCTTAGAAACATCTAGGCTTTGGAGAGAAGTGGGTCAATCTTTAGAAAAAGAGTATCCAGAGGTTAAAACGGAGTATCTTTTAGTAGATGCCGCCGCTATGCGTATTATCCAATGGCCAGAAGGTTTTGACGTGATGGTGACTGAAAATATGTTTGGTGATATATTGACCGATGAGGCGTCTGTAATCTCTGGTTCTATGGGATTAATGCCATCAGCATCAATTGGCCTTCATACGTCCGTTTTTGAGCCGATACACGGGTCTTATCCACAAGCGACGGGTCTAAACATAGCAAACCCAATTGGAACCGTTTTATCGGCTGCTATGATGTTTGAATACGCTTTCAAACTTATGGACGAAGCCCAGGAAATTAAAGATGTGGTGAATAAGTCTTTGGCAGAAGGAATAGTAACCGAAGATATCGCTGGAAAAGATAAGGCCTACGGTACATCTGAAGTAGGTGACTGGTTAGCTGCTCAAATTAAGTAGACTTCGAGTGCCTCAGTCTACAGAATAGGTGTTGGTGGCTGAAGGACTCGAAACCACTACACAACTAAATTTATTAGAACTGGTACTTTAAAAACATTATCCTAACCTATAAACTAGAAAAGCCCTAATCGAGAGATTGGGGTTTTTGCTTTTTAGTAAAAGGTTTTTACTATCTTGAAAAAAACGTAATACTACTACATCCATAGGGACTGGTATTTTGAATAAAATAAAAAGCATCTTCTGGCCTCTAAAACTTTTTTTTCGATTAGCATGAAATAAAAAACTAAAGGCTTTACTCTAATTGTATTGTTAGCAATCACATTCAGTTGTAAAGAAAAAAAAAGCATTCCTAACATTCCAAACATTCCTGAAGAATTCATCACTGACTTTTCTGCGAGCAATGTCTTTCCAATAGCAGGAAAAACAATTAGCTTTTCTGACCAATCTATTGGAAATCCTATAAAATGGGAATGGAAATTTGAGTCTGGAAGTCCTGCTGTATCGAATGAAAGAAACCCAAATATTGCCTACCTAAAACCTGGCAAATACAAAGTAGAACTAAAGACCTCGAATTCCATAAATTCTAACGAATCTTTATAAGAGGAGTATATTACCGTAGCTCGCTTAACAGAACCTCCTTATTCAGGAACTATATTTATTGAGCCAAACATCATAACACAAAATGACCCTACTACCTATACTGGCATAATACCACGTGGCAGGGGCATAAGGGCTATGTTTGATAGGCGTACCAATGACTCACCAGAAGTAAATTCCTATTTGTTTGATGTGAGCTATGGGGAAGACAAGCTAATTGAAGTACAAGTAAACCCTGAATTTAGCGAAGAAGAAGCTTTGGCTCACGCCACCAAGTACGCCGAAGAAGCAGGCAGAATACCCTTATTCTTACTTGATAACGTAAGATTCATTTGGATTCATGACGGAGTTAATCCATTTGCAGGTGGTGGCGATATTATTTTAATTCACGTGGGTCAAGCTTTGGAATATGAAAGAGATGGAATTTTAGAAGAAACATTAGTGCATGAAGCATCCCATACTTCTTTAGATGGAATACACAGCGACAGTGATGGCTGGCTAGAAGCACAAAAAAACGACCCCGTTTTTATCTCCACTTATGCTAGAGATAATCCTATAAGAGAAGATGTCGCCGAAACATTCTTACTCTATTTAGGGGCTAAAGTTGCACCTAGTAGAATATCCGATGAAAATAAAAACAAGGTTTTGGCTGCCATTCCTAACAGACTGGCCTATTTTGAAGCACTCAAAATGAATCCATTTCCGATGGTGATCGAATAGATTGTTATTTTTTTTATAAGTGATCCGGAAATAAAGACTCAAAAGTCATTTCTAATCTCCTTATCCATCGCAAACTTTCGGAAGTATAATACGTTTGATTCGTCTGCTAACTCGGTCGCAATCCACTTATCCATTTCCTCTTTTGTGAATTGACTTTGATGACAGCGTATTGCTTCATTAGACTTTGCTTCATCTTCATCCGAAAATGATATTACCGTATTAAAGCTTTCTTCGGCTGAATAATTCAGGTTCCAGGCTTTGTATTTCTCTGTTTGTTCTTCTGTCCAGCCTAAGTAATAAAGGTCCATTTTATCAGTCAAATTCTCTCTAAGTAAGAGTTCGGTAGACACCAAACCAACCATACGGTGGTCAGGATGTCCAGTATCGCCATCAGGTCCAAATGTGATTATTACATCAGGATTGATTCTTAATATCTCTTTCAGCAGCCTTTCTTTTAGCATAGGTTCTTGTTCATAGAAATCACCATGTCCATTTAGTCCCATTCCGTCTTGAATACCTAGTCGTATTGGTTCGTGAATTCCCATTTTTGCACAGGAACATTTCGCTTCTTCGTTTCTAATAGCCACTAATGAGTCACCTGCAGGTATTCCTGCGTGATCAGTTACTCCAAATTGACCATCTGTCGCAATGATTAGGTAAACAGAATCTGTAACGGCATATTTAGCCAGAACAGGACTTATTGTTGTTTCATCGTCAGGGTGAGCAACTACCGCTAAGATTGTTCTTGGGCTTGATTTCTTAGTTTGACAAGCGGTAGCCAATATTAAAATTGATAGAATTTGGAATAGTTTATTGGTCATTATTATAGGGTCGCTTTCTTCTAATAAAACTTATTTTTTTGAGTTGAACGCATTAACTTTATAACAGTAGCAATAAGTTAATTTACGTTCACCTTTACTCCCGTTGTCTTGCAGACAGCATTACTTTTTTCGGCAAAAAACCGAAACGTCGGACCGAAGCAAAAACCATTACCAAAATAAACTTAGACATGTAATCTTTACCGTGATTATTATTAAAAAATACGTTTGTCATGATTTTGGTTCAAAATCTCGCCAAATGAATTAAATCTCTGAGTTTAGTTTTTTTACCTATGTATCACTCCGATGGAGCTTCTTTTACACGCATATTTCTTTCAGGATTAAAAACATAAAAAAGCCGAAATCTTAATGATTTCGGCTTTTCAATTTTATGGAGAATTAAGATTCTTACTTATAAATCATGCCCAACAGGCTAGCCATTTTATCTTTTAGGTCTTTTCTATCTACTATAAAGTCTAAGAAACCGTGTTCTAGTAAAAATTCAGCAGTTTGAAAACCTTTTGGCAAATCCTTACCTATGGTCTCTCTAATAATTCTTGGACCCGCAAAGCCAATAAGTGAACCTGGCTCAGCAATGTTAAAATCTCCTAGCATAGCAAATGACGCTGTAACACCACCTGTAGTTGGGTCAGTCAGTAAAGATATGTAGGGAATGCCTGCTCTATCTAAAAGTGCCAATTTCCCCGATGTTTTGGCCATCTGCATTAAAGAGAAACCAGCTTCCATCATCCTGGCTCCGCCAGACTTTGAGATCATCAAAAAAGGAATTTTCTTCTTTATAGAATTATCTATTCCTCTGGCTATCTTCTCCCCTACTACCGAACCCATAGAACCACCAATAAAACCAAAATCCATACAGGAGATAGTAATACCCTTTCCATGTATTTTACCTTCCGCTGTTCTACAAGCATCCACCAAACCAGATTTCTTTTCCGTTTGTAATAATCTATCTGGATAGGCCTTTGTGTCTACAAATTCTAGCGGGTCGCCAGATCGCATATTAGCATCCAATTCCACATATTTACCCTCATCAAATAAAAGATTGAAATAGGCCTCTGAGCCAATTTTTTCGTGATAATTGCAGTGAATACAGGTAAACGCATTATTCTTATGCTCTCTTGTATGCGTAGCCTGTTTACATTCAGGACATTGATACCAAAGACCATCCGGAGCTTCTCTCTTTAACTCCGTTGGTGTATTTATTCCTTTACCCGTACGTTGAAACCAAGACATAATTCAAATGTTAATTGAAAGGCAAATATATAAAGGGTACTGCTAAGAAACTGTATCTATAGACGAGATTCTTAGAAATACCCTTTACGGCATTGAATATCAAACAGCACGTAAGTCGGAATTAACCAACTTAAATTTCAATGTCGTTTTCAAAATAAACAGTTCCTTCTACGCCGCCGTAGTAAATTACTTTTGCTTTTCCTTCCCTTTTTCCATTCACATAGCGAACAAATAGACGGTCTCCATTTTGATAATAGAAGGTTCCTTTGTCGTCATTCATGACACCCTGTCTAAATTTACCAACATACTTGGTTCCGTCTTTAAAGTAGAATGTGCCATATCCGTGAAATCTACCTCCTGAAAAGTCGCCTTCAAACTTTTTTCTACCATCTGCATAATACTCTATACCATATCCAGCTCTGTCACCACTTTTCCAATTACCCGCATACTTTTCATAAGTTCTTCTATTCACCGCAACTCCGAATCCTTCCCTACAGTCACCTTCTAAACATCCCGTTTTAATGGTTTCTGGTATTTCTCTTTTTATTTCTGGTAGTCTGTTTGTAGTTCTTACTATTTCAACCTCGGGCTCTTCTTCCGTATCGTCGGAAGTATTCATATTTATGCTAAGTTGTGGGTACATTTCTTCCGCTGCATTATAGCCTTTTTTTATAGAAGCCATTCTCCTTCTCCTTGGCGGGTGGCTTCCCGTGTCATAGTCTGTCGTGAATTTCCAGATGGCAGATTGGGCGTCCTTTAAACTCGCCCCCATTTGATACATTACAAAACCAGAAAATTCATCTGCCTCCAATTCTCTATTTGGATCTGAGCCCCCTTCTTTCAGCGTATGCCCTTGTAGATGATGTCCTATTTCATGAGCCAAAATACTCATAGCACCCCAGTCTGTTTGCGTAATGCTGTTTACCCTTCTCATAAAGCTCGCATCGTAAACTATCAATCGCTCCCCATTTTTTGTTGCAGCAAAGCAATTGTCAATATTAGGGCATTCCATCACATAAAAATTTTGCTTTAAACCTGACCTACTCACAATTCTCTCCACAGCCTTTTGAGCCTCCGGTCTGGTTTTAAAACCCAACATTCCACAAATAGATTTTTCGTTTATTATACCGGCACTCACTGTATAACTACAAACGAATGTTGTGGTTTCGCCAGAATCCTCCTGAGCAAAAAGAGGAATTTGAAATAGCAGAAAATAGCAGAAGATAAAAGTAAATTTCGGATTAGACATCTTGAGAAATTTTAGTTATTGCATTATACCAACGCCCCTACGTCTTTTTTTATTTTGTTTTTTTTATCTCGAAAAATTAAACAAAGTTTCTTTTTGCGATATAAAACCTGTCGTTAATGCTAGCCTAATAAACAAAATCTCCTCTAAGCTCTCTAAACTTTTTTCGTGCGTCAGCACCAAAAATACTTCCTGGAAATTCGGTTAAAAGCTGTTTATAAAGAACCATAGCTTTCGGTTTGTCGTCCAATTTTTCTTCATAAATTTTAGCCAACATGTACAAGGCGTCGTCCGCTAAAATATCATATTTATGGTTTTCATAAAGATTATTTAAATCCTTGATGGTGGCTTCTACATGGTCCAATTTATAATTGGTATTGGCCCTCAGCCATAAAATTTCATCCGCTAAACTATGCGTTTTATATACTTCGAATAAGGAGTCTAAATTAGCAATAGCTAAGGTATTTCTATTCTGAAATAACAATAAATCCACGGCAGAATAAGCTTTCAAAGCAGCATCAGTGGTGTCTAAGCCAAGATTATCTTGTATCAATAAACTCAATTTCATAGCATCATTTGCTATCTCTCTGGTTGTAGCTTTCTTAAGTATATCTAAAATGTCTTTGGCCAATTCAAACTCCCCAATGTAATAATGAAGTCTGGCATTCTTCAACTTGGCGTTTTCTCCTAGGAAATCCTCCTTTTGAGACTTTTCCACCTGCATATACAGCAATGTGGATTCCCATGGCTCTTCTTTCAGAATATAAATGTCTCCTAAATCTAACTTGCATTGATCTTTAAACTTCTGATTTGACCCCGATTGGGCAATAGCCATTTCTAGGACTTGTACCGCACGTTCTTGGTCATTAAGATAGAAGGCGTACAACAAGGCCATATTACGCAGTGCGTCTATTGTTTGGGGGCTTAAACCTATATCCTTAATCAAAATCTCGTATTGACCAATCAGTTCTTTAATTTCTGTTTCATCAATAGGAAAAGTATTCTTAACTACTTGCTCCCTACATTGGATATTCCATCTTCTGGCATACGGGTAGAAATCTCCGGTTGGATATTCATTCATGATGTACTGGTACATTCTTGAAGCATCCTTGAATTCCCTATTCTGATAAGCTAATCCTGCCAACTCAAATATCTTCCTTCCTCCAAGATTCAACCTCCTATCTAGAGCTCTAGCTTGTGTGAATGCTTTTGCAAACTCCTTTTCCTGAACAAAGTGCCAAATTAGCAATTCATTATAATAGACTTCGTCTGGTTTTTCCTGAATCCGAGTATACAAGAGCCTAACCATCATTGCCACTTCATCTTCCTCTTTGATATTATCTTGAATAGTTCTTTCTACGTAATCGGAGTTTTTATGCTCAATTCCATAAGAGAAAACTTCTTTAAGCATTTCTTCTTTTTTACCCGCAAACAAAAAGGCTCTAGCCAAATGAATATTATGCTTGTCGACACTTTTTGACCTTTCTCTAGATTTCATTAACATGTCTATCAGTAAATCAATCTTATTGGTTCTATAAAAGAAATTCTGCAATTGATACACGTAAGCATCCTTTTGGGAAGCCTTCTCAATCAAATCCGCATAAGCCTTGTTTGCCGCAGGCAAATCATTTGAAACCTCCAGAAGATACGCCAAGTCGGCCTCATATAAAACCATATCAGGATAATCCTTAATCTGACCTTTGAGAAAATCTTTAGCCTTATCATAATCCTTTAACCTCATCAAGGAATTCAGATAGTTATCATGGATGTTTCTGGCGTTTTCTTTTCTCTTACTGAGTTTATCAAAAATTTCCACGGCCTTTTCATATTCCCCTTTAGTATAATATTCATTGGCTAATTCCACAGACTGGCCCGCAGCGTTCAGCCCAATCATTAAAATTATTATTAGTGCTTTAACCTTGTTCATATATATTAAAATAAGAATATGTATTTATTTATTATTATTAACTATTAGGGCTGTGGATATGTGTTTATCTTTTTATGGCTGATCTATTGTTTTTTATAATTGTTTTTAAGGATTCTATAGTTGTTAACAAAACAAAAGTTAGTCCACAATTATTCTTCACGTTTAGAGCTGTTTATAATGTTACCCACTTAAGTTATGATAATTCAATTTTGCTTTACTTTATATCAAATTCATAGTAAAGTATCGGTGAATATATCTTTTAGAACTTGGGTATAAAGTTGTTTTTCTGTGAGTAGTCAACTAAATTTTTAAGCTCTTTGATTTAGCTCAAACTTTTCCCCAATGTTTAAGCATGTTATTAACTGTTTAAATTGGGTTGTCTACACACTTACCAACATCAATCTATTTGTATATCGTTTAATTCAAAATTGGCTTTCAATTTTATTATCCCTTTAGAAATAACTATTCTTTCAGGTAATTTATTCTCTTCAAAGGAGCCTGTATCCCATTGTCCGTTGTTATTACTATCTTCTATGATACGGATTTTGTAAGTACCTGGAAGTACCTCTGGAAAGTGGTATGTATCCCTAAATATTTGACTCTCAATTTTTTGGAAACTTGTTGGATGAATTATTTCAATAATCTTTTGCCCAGTGAAATTAGGGTAAGAACCTTTCATACTTCCATAGGAATCCTGTTGATAAAGTTTGTTGATAAGTTGATAAGTGGTGTTGGTGTCTAGCTTATAGTTTGTTAGGGCACCAGAAAGTATTAACAGTTTTAATTCTCTTTTTGCAGAAGCTTGAAAGCGTATTGCTAATTCAGTCTGTGATTTATCCAACCATAATGTTGTGAACTTTTCTAAACTAGTGGTATCTGATGTTATTGATATTTTGGTTGTATCAAGTTCAATAATTGGATATTCAAAATTTAAAATATATTCTTCAGGTTTTTTAACTGTAGCATTGGCCTTTATTATTTTGGAAGAAATACTTAGAAGTTCGGGTTTCGGTTCCGTTTTGATATTAGTATTAAATACTACTTTGATATCTTTTTCAAGAATGTTTTCTGAGGAATCTGAAACTATTATTTTAGTTAAAGTTGTATCACTAGTAAATGGATGGTTAAAAAAAAGTAGTTCGGCGTCCCTAATTTGATAAGTTAATGAGTCTTTATTAGGAAATGTAACATTTATATCTTTAATGGGCTTGTCAAAAGTAACGGAATAGTTTAATTGTCTTGACAAGCTTCTTTTAACTTTTGGAGGATTATTATTATTTGGATAAATGCTTAGATCTATATTTTTAATAATACTATCCAATTTAATGGTGTCGGGAAGAAAGCCGAACATTTCTGCTTTGCTGTCATAGGTCAGATTAAGATTTTTATCCGTGAATGATAGTAGTCTGTAATTGGATGATCTTAGATTCTCGAAGAGATAGTTTCCCGAAGTATCGGTCTGGGTAAAGTAATCTGGTTTTCGATTTATCAATGGAATAGTGTCGCTGCTATTTAAAGCATATAAACCTACGAGAACTTCTTTTGCTGGTAGATGAGTCCAAAGATCTGTTACTTTACCATTGAGGCCAAGAGAATCGATTTCTGTGCCAGTACTGAAAACAAGTTTAAGATTAATTGCAGGATTTTTTTCATTCAAGTCTTTTATACCATTTCTGAAGTTAAAAGTATAAGTGGTACTATCTTTAAAACTCTCGTCAAATTTAATCTCAATACCATACGGTTTCTTTTTTAGTGAGTATATTCCTTTAGGTGTCGGCGTAATCACTAGTTCTTGTCTTATGCTTGTGGCATCTATTAGTTCATCAAATTCGAGAACAATGGTATTTCCTTTATAAGATAAGGTTTTGTTCTCAGGATAAGATTGGATTAATGAGGGCGGTGTTTCGTCTTTGGGTCCACCGGTGGGTGGAACAAACTGGGCACAGCTGCTTAGTAGAGCAGAAATTATAACTGGATATATTTTCATTTTTATCTTCCAAGGAATATCATAAGGACAGAAATATCAGCAGGAGAAACGCCACTTATACGAGAAGCTTGTCCTAAGGTTTCTGGTTTAACTTGCTTTAGTTTATGCCTGGCTTCATATGAAAGAGAAGTTAAAGAGTCGTAATCAAAGTCTGGATTTATGGAGAGATTTTCAAGTTTATTCATCTTTTCCGCCATTGATACTTCCTTTTCTATATATCGCTCATACTTTATATTTATTTCGGCTTGTTGAGAAATTTCAGGTGTAAGTTCTTCCATAAGTAGTTCTAATTCTGGAGACATTACTTTTAAATCTTCTAGGTTTAGTTCGGGTCTTTTAAGAAGATTCGTTAAAACGGTTTTCTCTCTTAATGGAGAGGAGTTAACGGAGGATAAATATTTGTTAACATTCTTGGGTTCAATTTTTATTTGACCTAGTTGTTTTATTAGATTATTGGAGGAATCTATCTTGATGTTTACATTATCTAATCTTAAATCTGAAGCTAATCCTATGTCATGAGATTTTTTTGTAAGTCTTATATCGGCATTATCTTGTCTGAGTAATGTTCTGAATTCTGCCCTAGATGTAAACATTCTATAGGGTTCATCTGTGCCTTTATTGATAAGGTCGTCAATTAATACACCGATGTAGGCTTCATTTCTTTTTAGTACAAAAGGGGACTGTTCTTTAACTTTAAGGTGTGCGTTGATACCAGCCATCAATCCTTGGGATGCTGCTTCTTCATAACCGGTGGTTCCATTGATTTGCCCGGCGAAATATAGGTTATGTATTAATTGAGTTTCTAGGGTTGAATTAAGTTGTGTTGGTGGGAAATAATCGTATTCTATGGCATAACCAGGTCTAAACATTTTAACATTTTCGAAGCCAGGGATCTTTTTTAAGGCGGAGTATTGAATATCTTCTGGCAGGGAAGTGGAGAAACCATTAACATACATCTCTACGGTATCTCTTCCTTCTGGTTCTAGGAAGATCTGATGACTGTCTTTATCTGCGAACCTGTTTATTTTATCTTCCACAGACGGACAGTATCTAGGGCCTAAGCCCTGAATTCTACCATTAAACATGGGTGATTTATCAAAGCCTTTTTTTAGTTCATCATGTACTTCTTGGTTTGTCCAAGTAATCCAACAGCTTTTCTGATCGGTAATAATTTTAGTGTCGGAGAAGGAAAATTTATCTGGAATCTCATCACCTAATTGTTCTTCCATTTTCTGGAAGTTTATAGAACGTTGGTCTACTCTTGGGGGTGTGCCGGTTTTCATTCTTCCGTAGTCAAAACCAAGTTTAATAAGATCTTCGGTGATACCGACTGACGCTCTTTCTCCTGCCCTACCGCCACCAAATTGTTTCTCTCCAATATGAATTAAACCGTTTAGGAAAGTACCGTTAGTGAGTACTACGGCCTTTGCTTTTATTTCTAGACCCAATGAAGTTTTAATTCCAGTAACTTGATTTCCGGAAGTTAGTAAACCAGTAACCATTTCTTGCCAGAAATCTACATTGTGATTTTGTTCAAGTTTGTATCTCCAAAGTTCAGCAAATTTTTGTCGGTCACTTTGGCATCGCGGACTCCACATGGCAGGTCCTTTAGAACGATTTAACATGCGGAATTGTATCATGGTTTCATCGGATATGATACCTGACATCCCACCAAGAGCATCTATTTCTCTTACAATTTGCCCTTTTGCTACACCTCCCATAGCAGGATTACAAGACATTTGGGCTATGGTTTGAAGATTCATGGTTACTAAAAGAACTTTAGAACCCATGGTAGCTGCGGCATGAGCGGCTTCACAGCCTGCGTGTCCTGCCCCTACTACTATTACATCGTATTCTGGAAACATATTAAAAGCGTTCCACGTGAAACATTCGCTATTTGCTGAGTTATGGTTCCACGTGAAACATTAAGGTTTTGATAAATATTATTTACTACTACTAACTAATTATTGACCCTAAAGATTTCATCGTATTAGTTAATTCGCCTGAAATAACTATCGGTTTCACGTTTATAAAACGGCGTAAAACTAGGGGGTGTGGTTCTTATGAGTTCCACTTGTTTTTCTTTCTCTTTCATAAAGTTCTCCAGAGATGGTGGAGAGTCTCTATTTATTTCAATGGCAGATTTTGATTTTCTCTTGGTATCCATTTCTTGTTCTTTGACTGCTTTTTCTACTTCCAACAATCTGGTTTCCATTTTTAACTGACGCTTGATTAATTCTGGATTAATCCTTTTATTGATAATTTCATTTTCGGAATCATCCATTTGTTTTTGAAGCTCTTTTAATTCGTTACCTATTTTTTTACCGGTCTCTGTGCCATTTAAAGATTCCTGCATTTTCTCTAACTGTTTCCGTATTTTGGCTTGTTCATTGGCTAATTTCGCTAATTCCTTAGACATCTGAGAACCGCTCATTCCGCTTTGTCCTAAGCCCTGCATTTTTTCATTGAGTTTTTGTTGCTGCTCACCTATTCCTGGCATAGGCATTGTCCCCTTTTTGCCACCTTTGCCCCCACCTGGCATAGACATCGCCATCATCTCTTGTAACTGATTAAAAGTATCACTCAGCATAAGAGCTAAGTTGTTTATAGAGGTCATGGAAAATTGTTGTTTAGCGGCCGCCTTTGGTAAATCTCTATCTTTTAAAAGTTGGATAGATTGGTCCATGTAGTTTTTCATAGCCGTAACCTCTTTTGTAACCAAAGCTTCAATTTGCATGACCCGTTGGGCTAAGGCATATAGGCTATCTTCTATCACTTTAGCGTCGTCGGTTAATTTAAGTTGGACTTGAGATAAATCTATAAACCTTGGGTCTGACTTAGATAAACCTTTTAAATCTTTCATCACCTGTTCTTGATCAAAAGAAAGTTTGACCAAGTTTTCAAGAATAGCACGAAGGGCTTCCAGATCAATGTCCAGTTGTTTCATTTCAGCCGATTGCATTTCAGAGGCCATTTTTGCCGCCATTGATTTCATTCCTTTAGCAGCCTTTTTCTGAGACTTACTAGCATTTGATTTATCTTGCTTATCGAGTTGATCTTCGGCCTTTTCTTGTTCTTTGGATACTTCTTCCTGTTTATCTTTTTGAGTATCCATGTCTTTGCGAAGCTCTTTGCTCAGCTTTTTAATATCATCCAGTTTCTCTTTCTTATTTTCAAATTCCTTTGTAATTTCTTCCTGCTCTTTTTTTAGTTCTTTGTTGTCCGCAGGAGATTTACTTTCTTCTGTTTTCTCAGCCAGTTTCTCTTGCTTTTCGGCCAGTTTTTCAAGCTCCTTAGTTACCTGCTCCACCTTCTGTTTGAGCTGCATATTCTTAAATAGTTTCAATGCCCTATCTATATCTTTGTTAAGATTGCGGTCTTGCTCTTTCATTTTTTGAATCTGATCTTGAATTTTATCATCTTCATTCTTTTTGAGCATCTCTTCTAAATCATTAAAGAGTTTATTTTGCTCATCTTGCATGAGTTCGTTGAGGAGCTTTTGAAGTTGCTCCATTTTTTCCTGGGTCTGAGGATTCTGTTTTTCAAAACGGTTTTGTTTATCCTGCATCTGGTCAAATTGCTTTTGAAGATCCTTTAAATCTTTGAGCATTTCTTCCCTTTTCTTCACCAGTTCTTCTAATCGTTTTTTATCGTTGAAATCAAGTTTCTTTTTGCTTTTTAGATCTTGGTCAATTTTCTCAAGGCTCTTTTTAAGCTCATTCGATTTCTTTAAGAGATCATCCATTTTGTTTTCGGTCTCTTCTATTTGTTTCTCGACTTCTTGGTCGTACTCTTTTGAAGATGGTAAGCTAAATGTCATAAGACTTGTCTTTGTGCTTTTTGCACCATTCACGCCGTCATTATCCCATACCTCTAGATAGTAATCTATCTCGTCATCTTTATTTAATCCAAGGGATGATAAATTAAATTGGTAAAAGAAGGATTGAGATAATTGGTCTTTATTAAAGGCTATATCTTTTTCTTTGAAAGGCTCCTCCCCCTTTCTCTTATATTTCAGTTTAAATTTTGATAGTCCATAATCATCAGCAATCTGACCTCCAAGAGCGATGTAGTTATAAAGCGTGGTATCTTGAATTTGCTCTAGTTTAATTTTTGGAAATAAATCTGGTATGACGTTTAAATAATAAACGATATGTTCATTATCCAAGGCTTGGTTGTTTTTAATCACCAAGCGGTAATCTGTGGATTCACGCATTCTTTTTGTTAGCGTAAACTCATTAGTATGATTTTTAGTTGTTGGAACAATTATTTCAACTTGAGAATTTTGATTAGGACTGAACACGACGGAAAGAGAATCTGCGTATTGTGTATTGAATAACCATCGTATGTTAGTTCCCTCAGGAACAATCAAATTTCCTACGTTTTCTAGTCGCTCAGGCCTTTTCCCTGTATAACTCGGGTATTCGGCCACTATGTCAAAAGAAAGTAGTTCTGGCCTATTTAAAAGACTTATTTCATGATGCTCAGATTGAAATCCAGAGGCTAGAAAATTAAAATTTACATCTTGTTGTAATTTATTGAAGGTATAGGTGAAAGAATTATCTGATGCTGGAGTCATTTTGAATCTCCTATCATTATAAACTAAAAAAACTTCTTCCGGAATAGCGTCTCCTTGTAATTGAAGCTGCAGTTCAAAATCTTCATTTCTAAAGGCGTTAAGGTCTTTATTGATGAGTTCAAACTGAAATGGGGCTTCTTCTACGAATTCCTTTCTAAACTTGATGATTCGCTCACTACTACTGAAGAATTTAGGAGAAATAGCAGAAATGAAAAGTAATATAACAAGAGGTGGAAGACTGTATTTTAGGTACTTTTTATTCTCTTTAAGGTTTATGGCATCACTAAATTGAAAAACTTTCAAGGACTTACTTTTCTGTTCTATACTGGCTAGAAGAAGGGCATCACTGGAGGCATTTCCATTTGAGAGTTGTAAAGTATTGAGAAGCTTATCCCCTATTTCAGGAAAGAATTTGCCAATTTCGGATGCGGCATCATTATGACTAACGCGTTTTCTTATTTTAAGAAAATGAAGAAGCGGTATTACCAATAAGAAAACAATGGTGTATAAAGCCACTGTAACAAAGGTAAAAAGTAAAATGCCTCTAAAAACACTTCCAAACCTGCCGAAATATTCAATGAAATTGACAAAAATATACAGAGATACCAGTAGTCCTATGCAAATCAATGCTCCACGGAGTAATTGATTTTTGTAGAACTTATCTTTATATTCCTCTATTTTTTGGTTCAGTGTTGCTAAAGAATTGCTCATGACTAAGTGTTTATAACTGTAAATCTAACGAAACAGGACAGTGGTCCGACATATTGATCTCCGGATGAATTTGAGCATTCAATAGAAATGGTTGCATTTCGGCAGTTACGAAAAGATAATCAATTCGCCAACCTAAATTTTTACCACGTGACCCTGCTCTATAACTCCACCAAGTGTAATGATGTGGATCCTTGTTGAAAAGCCTGAATGTGTCAATATATCCAGCTTCTAAGAACTCCCCTACCCATGCCCTTTCTTCTGGAAGAAACCCAGAGCTATTTTTATTTCCTTTCGGATTATGAATGTCAATCTCATTATGACAGATATTTACATCTCCACAGAGAACAATCTTTTCTGTTTTACTCCTTAGTTCATTTAAATAGACATGAATGTCGTTAAGGAATATCATTTTAAGGTCTTGTCTTAAGCCCCCAGTAGTGCCAGAAGGGAAATAGGCACATACTAGGCTAAAATCCTTAAAACGGGCAGTTAAAACTCGTCCCTCACTGTCAAACTGTTCCACGCCTATACCGTACGTGACACTTTCGGGCACTATTTTGGTTAAAATGGCTACACCACTGTAACCTCTTTTTTGGGCAGGATACCAGTAGCAGTTAAAACCTAATTCAATAAAAGATGCTTCAACTAACTCCGTTTCGGAGAGCTTAATTTCTTGTAAACAAAGAATGTCAGGTTGAACCGTTTCCAACCATTCCAATAGACCTTTTTTAATGGCCGCTCGAATTCCGTTTACATTAAAAGTGAAAATTTTCATGAAGCTTGTTTATATGTGAAGACCAATCTCGTCCTTGAAATATTCGATAACATAATGCTTAAGAAGGTTTTCTTGCGAAAACAAGTCAAAAGGAGGCAGTTTCTTAACCAGCTCCCAATGGGGCCATCCCTCTTCATCTACGCCTATGAGGGAATAAAAGCCGCCTTTGCTTAAAACTTTGCAAGTGGCAATATGAATAAGATCTTGTTTTTGTTCTTTCGTAAAGTGTTCAGGTCCTTTCCCCAATTCTTGTATGCCAATTAGGAAAAGAACACCTTTTAAATCGGACGGTTTTTTCCCAATACTCTGTTTAAAAAAAGCTAAAATTTGCTTCCACTGCTCCTCAATACTTTGGTTATCAGTATTTTTTATCATAATTTCAATCAATGAATCCCTTACAATTTGCAAAAGATCTTATTTTTCCTAGACTTTGTTCGGCATGTCTAAAAACCTTAGAGGCTTACGAAACGCATATATGTATCAAATGCCACTTAGATCTTCCTAAAATCAGCCTTCAAGAGTCTGAACAAAAAAAGCTAGATAAGAAGTTCTGGGGTAAGCTTAACATCAAAAATACTTATTCATTTTTACAATTTACCAAAAACGGTCTTGTTCAAAATGTTCTACATAACTTAAAGTATAAGAACAAACCTGAATTAGCCCATTTTATGGGTAAATGGTATGGTAACCAGTTGCTTTCCATAGGATTCGACAAACAAATAGACCTGATTTTGGCCGTTCCGCTGCATCCTATAAAGCTTAAAAGAAGAGGTTATAACCAGGCAGATTACATAGGAAAAGGAATAGCAGAAATTTTAAACGTGCCTTTTGATTCGGAAACGATAACCCGTATTAAATACACGGAAACGCAAACCAATAAATCAAGATATAAGAGGTTTGAAAATATAGTAGGTGTTTTCAAGGTCTTAAAGCCAGAAAATATTGCAGGAAAGAGAGTGGCTTTGGTAGATGATGTTTTAACCACTGGTGCGACCTTAGAAATAGCAGGAAAAGAGGTATTAAATTCTGGCTGCAAAGAATTATCTATTCTGACCATTGCTGCAGCCCTATAAAAAAACCCTAGTATTTCTACCAGGGTTTTTTACTAAAAATTTATAGGACAAATTACATTTTCTATCTCGCAGGAGCTCCTACAGAAATCATCGCACATCTGAAACCAATAGTGGCTGTAGAAGAATCTTGATCAATATATCTTCTAGTTCCAGGAGATAACCAGTATGCTACATCTGCCCAAGAACCACCTTTGTAAACCCTTTGATTGTTGTCAATCAGTGAGTTATAGTTCTTACTGTCATACATTTTGGCTTCATCTTGAAAATCGTTTCTTCTAATAGGATTTAAATCGTTAAAGTCTTGGTAAGACCCAGGACGATAAAGGTCATAAACCCATTCGTTTACGTTTCCAGCCATGTTATAAAGACCGAAATCATTAGGAGCAAATGAATAAACCTCTGCAGTAATAATGTTTTCGTCATTCTGACGACCTGCTATACCTGCATAGTCACCACGACCACGCTTAAAGTTAGCCATCATGCTTCCTTTATGTCTTCCGCTGTCTTCTCTTAAAGAAGAACCATCCCAAGGATAAATTCTTTGATTCGATTGATTCTCGTCGTTATACTGTGTTCCAATCATCGCTTTTGCAGCATATTCCCACTCGGCTTCCGTAGGGAGCCTATAATTTGGTAATACTCTACCGGTTTCAATAGCCACTCTACCGCTTTCAGATGCTACAGGAGCAGATTCCGCTAAGCCTTCTGCACCTTTTTTCTTTTTTCCGAAAGAAAAAAGTTTCTTTTTAGAGCCAGAAGCATCTCCTTCCAGAGCCGAATTTACTGCTCTAGATCTCCATGCAGCAAAATCAGTAGCCTGAATCCAAGAAACACCAACTACGGGGTACATTCTAAATCCAGGATATCTTAAATAATGGTCTACGTATTGATCGTTGAAAGACATTGAATTAGCCCAAACGGTAGTATCTGGCAATGCAGATTGCACAAACTCTTGCGTAGAATCTTGTTGAATGCTGTATAGGTAGAATAACCAGTCAATATTTGAGACTTCGGTTTCATCCATGTAAAATGATGCTACCGTTACTGTTCTCTCCAAGTTATCTCTTGTAAAAGTAATATCCTCTTCTACGGTACCCATTGTGAATCTACCTCCTTCAATGAAAACCAAATTAGGACCAGCAGGTTGTCCTTGAAAACTGGCAGCCTTATAACCATCAGTTTTTTTATCCCCATAGGCTATCCCAGTGGCACCATTGGTTTTACCAGGGTTTAAACTGCTCCTTTTGTTATCTTTGCAGCCAGTGAAAAGAAAAAGCGAAGTAGCTAAGAGTGAAGCACCTAAAAATAGTCTCTTCATGAGTTTTATTATTTATTTATTTCGTGCGAAAGCAATCGCAAATGTAATTAAAGTTTGACCCTAAGGTAATTTTCTATTATTAATATGTTCTAAAACGGAATCCAAGAAGTTTTCGATTTTAAGTATGGAATCAGCATTTTGAACGCTTAAAACCAATTTTTCTTTAATCTGTTTTAAAGTACATCGTTTAGGATGCACTTTAACATAATCAAGAATTCTGCCAAATTTATCTGCTTGATAATATTCAACATGCTTTGAGGAAACGAAATAGCCTTTCAGGATATTATTTTTCCATGTTAGTTTTTCAAAACCGAGCTCTTCCGCTTTCCAGCGAATCTTTACAATTTCAAACAAATCTTCAACCTCTGTAGGAAGTTTTCCAAATCGGTCAATCACTGAATCTCTGAAATTATCTAATTCTTCCTGCGTTTTAAGTCCATCTATTGAATTATAAACGGATAATCTCTCCGAAATATTAGTAATGTAACTATCTGGAATTAAGATTTGTTGGTCAGTTTCAATCTGACAGTCTTCAACTTTGAACACTTTTTCTGACAATTCTTTTTCAAAAAGAGACTTGAATTCATTCTCTTTTAATTCTGAAACTGCATCATCCAAAATTTTATGGTAAAGCTCATAACCCAGGTCATTTACAAAACCACTTTGCTCGGCACCCAACAGGTTTCCGGCACCTCTAATATCCAAATCTCTCATAGCCACTTTGAATCCATCTCCTAAATCGGAGAATTCTTCCAGTGTCTGAAGCCTTTTTCTGGATTCTCTGGTAAGACCTGAAAGCGGTGGTGTTAACAGATAACAGAATGCTTTTTTATTAGAACGCCCTACCCTACCTCTCATTTGATGTAAATCAGACATTCCAAACATGTGGGCATGATTAATAATGATGGTGTTGGCATTGGGAATATCCAATCCGGATTCTATGATATTTGTAGAAATTAAAATATCAATGTCTCCCTCAATAAAGGACATCATTATTTTTTCCAACTTGTCACCTTCCATTTGCCCATGAGCCACGCCTATTTTGGCATCAGGAACAAGTCTCATGATGATATTAGCAATGGAATCAATATCTTTAATACGATTATGAACAAAAAACGCTTGACCACCTCTTCTTAGCTCGTGAGAAAGAGCATCTCTTAAAACCTCTTCTTGAAAAACTTTTACTTCTGTGGTAACAGGCTGTCTATTAGGTGGTGGCGTAGCAATAATCGATAAGTCTCTAGCCCCCATTAATGAGAAATGAAGCGTTCGAGGAATAGGAGTAGCCGTAAGTGTGAGTACATCTACATTATGCTTTATTTCTTTAATTCTGTCTTTTGCTTTCACGCCAAACTTCTGCTCTTCATCAATCACCAAAAGCCCTAAATCCTTGAATTCAATTTTCTTATTCAGCAGTCTATGTGTCCCAATAATAATATCAATCTTACCCTCTTTAAGTTCTTTCAACGTTTTAGTGGAAGCCGTAGCCGATTTAAAACGGTTGATAAAATCTACGGTTACGGGCATTTTTTCTAGCCTTTCTCTGAAAGTTTTGGCGTGCTGCATGGCCAATATCGTGGTAGGAACTAAAATAGCGGCTTGTTTCCCATCTGTAACGGCCTTAAATGCTGCTCTAATCGCGACTTCAGTTTTACCAAAACCTACATCGCCACAGACTAGCCTGTCCATGGGGTTCGGTTTTTCCATGTCTTCCTTTACATCCGCAGTGGCTTTAGCTTGATCTGGTGTATCGTCATATAAAAAGGAAGACTCCAGTTCTATCTGCATATACGTATCTGCACTGAAAGCAAAACCTGGTGCCGATCTTCGTTTGGCATATAGGGCAATGAGCTCTTTGGCAATATCCTTAACCTGCTTTTTAACTTTAGATTTTTTCGTTTCCCAATCGCCAGTCCCTAGTTTACTCATAGGAGGAGGAATGCCTTCCTTTCCTGAATATTTGGCTATTTTATGAAGAGAGTGAATATTGACAAAAAGCAAATCATTATCTTTGTATATTAACCTGATGGCTTCCTGCCTCCTACCCTTCACATCGATAAACTCCATACCCGCAAACCTACCAATGCCGTAATCGATATGAGTGACAAAATCTCCAGGTTTTAGTGATTTCAGCTCTTTAATGGTAAGGGCTTTAGATTTGGAGAATTTCTCTTTGATATTGAACCTATGGTATCTTTCAAAGATTTGATGGTCTGTGTAACAAACCATTTTAGTTTGCTGGTCTACAAAACCCTCTCTAAGCGAAAAGTTTCCAGGCAGAAATTTATTCTCGGGGTCTAACTCTTCAAAAATCCTTCTTAACCTTTCTAGCTGTTTACTCTGGTCGGAGCAGATCAGTGTGGTAAATCCTGATAGCTGCCTTTCAGATAAATCCTGAATAAGTAGATTGAACTCTTTGTTAAAAGAGGGTTGAGATTTAGAAGGATAGTTTAATCGTAATGATTTATTATAGAAGTATTGTCTACCAATCTCAATAATGGTGAATTTTTCAATCTCGTTTATGAGAGATTTGTCATCTAAAAGAGACACTTCTGGGTTAAAAACAACTTGAATGTCACCACTTTTAGCCACAATAGAATCAACAGATTGGACTGCTCTTTCAAAGTTTTCCTTGGCTCTTTCTAGACTGAAGTTTATATCTCTAATCCAGATTTGGGTATCGTCGGAAAGAAACTCAAAAAAGGATTCTCTATCTTCAGTTTTCAACTTATGTTCCACATCAGGAATGATAGTGACCTCTTCCAACACCTTAATGGAAAGCTGCGTTTCGGGGTCAAAAAATCTCATTGTGTCTATTTCATCACCCCATAATTCTAACCTTACGGGTTTATCCGAAGCAAATGAAAAGATATCAACAATTCCTCCTCTAATAGAAAACTGACCGGGCTCATAGACGAAATCCGTCTTTTCAAAGTCATATGAAACCAAAAGTTCCGTTATAAAAGTCAGGTCTAGCGTTTCGCCAGATCTAAGTTTTAAGGTGTTGGCAACTAAGCTTTTTTTGTTGATAACCTTTTCTGTCAGGGCCTCGGAATAGGTCACTATTAAAGGATTCTCAATACCTTGATTTAACTTGGTAATAAGCTCGGCCCTTAGAAGTACATTGGCATTTTCTACTTCCTGATATTCAAAAAGGCGTTTGTATGAAGCAGGAAAATAGAATACATTATCTTCTTCAAGAAGATTTCTGAGGTCATTATAAAAATAGGCAGCTTCCTCCTTTTCAGGAAGAATAAAAAGTCCAGAATAGGGTTTTATATTATAAAAACTGGAGGCTAAAACAGCATCCAGACTACCGTGTAGTCCCTCAATTTGGCTTCTTTTGCTTCCTTTGAGTTGTTCATGAATATTTTGAACAAAACCGTCTTCTTGAAATATTTTTAGGAATTCTGCTGTTACCACGTAAGTCTTTTATAATCAATTTGAAAAGTAAGATCCGAAGCCACGGCCTCACTTTTTCGACACAAATTTAAGCACAAAATCCTTTACTCCTCATTTTGCTTATTGATAACATCTATAAACGATAATAGTTCGGTTTGTCTCTCCTCACTAGATTCAGGGTATTTCATATCCAAAGTTTTAAGTTTTTCTTGTATGACCGTAGCCACGATGAGCCTCATATTCTTTTTATCGTCAGCAGGAACCACGTGCCAAGGGCTATTTTCTGTAGCTGTTTTGTTTATTAGATCTTCGAAGGCTTGTTGGTAGTCATTCCAATAGCCACGTTCTTTGATATCTCCTTCTTCAAACTTCCAGTTTTTGTCCTGCTCATTTATCCTCGCAATTAATCTTTCACCTTGTTCTTTTTTCGAAACATTAAGGAAGAACTTTACCACTACTATACCATTATTGGTCAAGTATTCTTCAAAGTTTTTGATGTCTTTATATCGTTTTTCCCAGACATCTTTTTTACTGGAAATCTCCCCAGGTATTTTCTGGTAGTCTGTCAGTATTTCGGGATGCACTTTCACCACTAAAACCTCTTCATAATAAGAGCGATTAAACACCTTGATTTTTCCTCTCTCCGGTAGTTCTTTGAAACATCGCCACATAAAATCATGATCTAATTCTTTTGAACTAGGCCTTTTAAAAGAGTAAAAGCCTGTACCCATAGGATGGACATTGGCAAAAACACTTTTTATGGTGCCGTCTTTGCCTGCAGCGTCCATAGCCTGAAAAATGACCAACATACCGTATTTGTCATGGGCATACATCACGTTTTGAAGAGCGTCAATCTCACATTGCAATTCCTCAAGTTGTTTGTTGTAGTCAGATTTGTCATCGTAAAAGTCCTTTTCTTTGGTTTTTACTTCTTTTATTTTGAATGACTTATGGCCATTAATGGCGTAATGCTCTCCCTTTATTTTTGACATATATGCTTTAATTGAAGTTTTAATCTTTTTAACCCGCTTTATGCATTAGAAAATCTCCCGATAGCTATAGGGACCGTAACTAAATTGCTTCAAATCAGTTCTTAAATGTCTGATTTATTATACTTTAGCTACTCATTACAATTCTCCAATGCATAAACCGGGTATAATAGAAACCCTAGATGTGTTTTCTAGAACTAAATTTACCTAATCTTATGTTTTCATTACATAAGCAATCTACAAAATCGATATGGAATCTAAGAATAAAAATATAGGGCTGGCTACTTTGGCAGCAGGGTGTTTCTGGTGCGTTGAAGCGGTCTTTCAAGAATTAAACGGGGTAGAGACGGCGGTCTCTGGTTATATGGGCGGACATGTGGATAATCCTACTTATAAACAGGTGTGTACAGGAGAAACTGGTCATGCAGAAGTGCTTCAAATAACTTATGATAAGTCTATTATATCCTTTGAGGGTCTGTTAGAAGTTTTTTTTAAAACTCATAATCCAACCACGCTTAACAGACAAGGAAATGATGTGGGAACGCAATATCGCTCGGCGGTTTTTTTCCATGACATGGAGCAAAAATTGATTGCTGAAAGTGTTATTTCAAAGCTTAAGGCCGAAGGAGCTTTCGATGCTCCGATTGAAACGACACTTGAAGCGGTAACTGTATTCTATCCAGCGGAGGATTATCACCAGAATTATTTCAATGAAAATGGGCACAACCCTTACTGTGCCATGGTGGTGAAACCAAAGGTAGAAAAATTTAAAAAAGCGTTTGCAAACAGTCTAAAATAGGACTTACAACCTAATTACTTTGAGGTAATGGTTTCTATTATTGGCACTAATGTGCAATAAATAAAAGCCATGCCCTCCTTTTAGCTCTAGATTAACGATGTAGTTCCCCTGTCTATACTCTTTACTTTTTAAGAGAATACCAAAAGGTCTTCCGTTGAGATCAAATTGAGAAATTTCAATTTTAGAACCCACATATAGCACCATGCTTAAAGCAATTTTTCCATCTGGGGTAGGATTAGGAAAAACCTTGAAAACGTCTTGTTCTGTGACATTATAAGGACTATAAGGGTTTTGTGGCGAACGCGGATCCACATTTATTTCTGGTATAACGGGCTGAGATGGTAAACTTGCATCCAGTTTCGTATCCTTTAAAAAGCCGATTTTATCAATTAAGGCAAATTTACCACCCATAACTTCCTCTGTAAAAAAGGAAGAGGCACCAAACCAGGTTCTAAGCACTTCTTGGTAAATACTTTGAAAATCGTAACGGTAAGCGAGGTTTTCGTGGTCGTAAAAAGGTAAAAATGCCACATTTCCACCAAAAGTTTGCCCTTTCACGCCATCTCCAAAGGCAAACATGACACTAGAAGTACCGTGGTCTGTTCCTTGGCTACCATTTTCATAGGGTCTTCTTCCAAATTCTGATACCGTTAGACCCACTACTTTTCCAGAATGTCCTAAAGACTCTAGATCAGACTGAAAAGAAGATATAGCGACACTCATTTTGTTTAGCAAACTGCTATGAACACCTTCTAAGCCCCCTTGTCCAGAGTGTGTGTCAAAACCATTTAAGCTTACTGAATAAACTTTAGTTTTTAAACCACCATCTATCAGTCTCGCCACCAATTTCATTTGGTTGGAAAGCTCATCGCTTTGATAAGTTTCAGTGTTTTTTCCTTTGTCAAAAGCCGCTTTAACCGATTTTGAGAAATGATTAATTTTTACGCCGACGTCATTGATATAGTCAAATTCTTCAGAGAAAATGTTTTGTTCCTTGACGTCTATAATATCTGTTTCTACAGACTTTCCTCTTTCAAAGAGCTCCTCAGGGTCTTCTAAAAGAATGGCATTTTCTTCTTCGGAGCCTTGAAACATTAAAAGTGGGCTGTCTCCCACGTGAATGCAGTATGGGCTTTCCGGAAGTTCTTTATTTTTATATTGGTCAAAATATCTTCCTAGCCATCCAGTAGAAAGCACTTGACCTTCAGATTGAGGCACTATTCCAGAAAACCATATATCTGTCGATCTGAAATGCGAAAGATTGGGTTTGCTATATCCTACGCCTTGAATGACGGATAGTTTTCCGGCCTTAAAGAGTCCGTGCATTCCTCCTTTCACTCCACTTGCTAAAGCTGGGTGCATGGCAGAACCATCTTTAGGGTCGGCAAAAGGTATACATACTTTGTTAGGAATACTTATTCTAGGTCTAAACCTGTTGTAATAATCCGGCCATTCAAAAGGGACGATGGTGTTTATAGCGTCATTGCCACCAAAAAGCTGCACAACGACTAAAATATTGTCGTTTTCCTCGCCTACTTGGTACAATGAATTGAAAGCAGACAGGTTTATTTCACCTACTTTCAGGCTGCCCACTGCTCCCAGACCAGCAGAAGTGTTTTTTATGAATTTTCTTCTGTCCATATTAAGTCAAATAAAAGTCTGGCATTTTAAAAATATCTTTTAATAGAGCCTTAACTCTTAAGCCCGCATTCTCTTTATTTTGAGCTATTTGCGGCCATTCATAGTAGGGAGCACCTCCTAAAAGTGTTTTTTCTAATTTCTCTATTCTATCTGGATTAGGTAGTTTCGCAAGTAGTTTGAATGCAATTTCTTCTACTAATTTACGAGAATCGGCAAAACCACCATTTTTAGCAGCCCAATTGCCCACTTCCAGGTTGGAAAGGTTCGTTACAATTTTCCCATATTCATAAATATAGGCTGGAAGTGTTTTTGTGGTAATCCAGTTTCTATATCCTTTCCATCCGCTTACATTGGGAGGGTTAAGTGGCTCTAGCCCAAATTCTTTCAACCAAGTGTTCATTAAAGGCGTAGGGATTTCAAAATGACGAGAGAAAGAAATCAGGTTTTCTAAATGGGATTTAATCTGCACTCCCCTATTATTTTTGTCAAAGAAATGCTTACTCGTCAAAAGCTTGACAAGCATAACTTTAAAATCATAACCCGAGTTTTTAAAAGTTAGGGCTAGTTCATCTATAAGGGCGTTTGATTTATTAATAGGCTTACTATAAACAAAATATCTATAAAACTTAATGGCCATAAAAGTAGATACAGCCTTTCCCTTTTGTTCAAGAATAGTAGATGCTAATTTCTGGATGGAGTGAACGTAGGCATTATCTTTTGTGACTTCATAATTTACAGTGAATTTCACGCCAAAAACTTCTTTTTCTTCGATGCTGTAATTTCCAATATTGAAATAAGGCTTATATAAGTTCTGATCTTCTATAAAGTGGCTTGCCTTCCATCCGGTTAATACTTTGGCGGCTTGTCTGATGTCATCTTCGGAATAATTTCCATCGTCTATGCCTATTGAGAACAATTCAAAAAGTTCTCTTGCGTAGTTTTCGTTGGGTGCTTCTCTTACATTTTCATTACCATTAAGGTAAAGTAACATGGCTCCATCTACCGTTATTTTTTCAAGAAATTCCTTAAACTTTGGTAAGAATAATGTTCTGAAAAGTTCATTTTGTATGTAGATCCATTGAGCAGCAATAGGCTCATTTCCTACAAATTCCGTCGTAAAATGGCTATGCCAAAAGAAAGTCATTTTTTCAGAAAGACTTTTGGTGTCTTTTTTCATTAAGTCCACCCACCAATCTTTCAAAATAGCGTTCTGGGCAAAATGAGCATTCAGGTTGTCATTTCTTTGGTTTTGATATGCCGTGCTTCCTACCCCGAGTAGGTTAGGATTTTTGAATCCTTGCTTTATATCAAATGCGGGTGTGGTCTTTTGTAAACCAGGAGCATTATTTAACAATAGCTGCACGGCCTCAGATGCTTTTTTCCCAACAAGGGAATTGGCGAAAGTTTCGTCCACAGAAAAACAACAACGTCTTAGCAAATGATACACATCTGCAATATCCAAAGGCTGAGTATGTTCGTCAAGACTCGTAACGGCGAGGGCGTTAGAACCATTGAGAAGGTTTTCAAAAAAAGCTCGTCTACTACTTACGCTTGCCATTAATTTTTACTGAAATTAAAGTACTAAGGTACATATTTGCATGGAGGATTTTATTTTGAAAGTGAGATTTTGCCCATAAAAAAGGAGTCTGGACTTTTATTTGGTTTTTTAAAGCCAGACCTACTCGCAATGGTTTCATTGGCCAATGCAGCAAAAAGAACAGCTTCTTTGGCGTCCCCTGACATTCCTAATTCATCCATGTTTTTAATAACGAGCGAAGGAAGGCGTTGTTTTATGAGGTCTACAATTAGCGGGTTATGCATACCACCACCGCTTAGATAAATGCCAGTTTTTTCGCTGATATCTGTATTATTAATAATGCATTCGCAGAGGGTTTCTGCCGTAAAATGACAGAGCGTTGTGAGTATGTCTAAATGACTCGCCTTACTTTCCAATGCCGACAGATATGATAGATTGAATAGCTCTGGACCAGTGGTTTTAGGAATACTTTCTTTAAAATAAATATGGCTTTTTAGTTTTTCTAATAGCTCTAAATTAACAGTTCCCTGTAGGGCCAGTTCTGCGTTTGCGTCAAAAGGAATATTAAAGTATTTCTGAACATAAGCATCAATAATGGTATTTCCTGGTCCGGAATCTGTGGCAAAGACTTTTTCAAAATTTCCATCTGAAGGAAGAAAGGTAAAATTAGCTATGCCTCCGATGTTTATCAGTATGCGGTTTTCAACTAAAGAGCTGAATAAAAGATAGTCGCCGTAGAGTGCTAAAGGAGCACCCTCTCCGCCCACAGCACAATGTTTTTGTCGGAAATCTGAAATGGTTAAAATACCCGTTTTTACAGCTAAATGGTCTCCATCTCCTATCTGAAGCGTGCTATTTGGATATTTCTCGTTTTTATGAAGCCTTTTGGGTTGGTGCATGACGGTTTGACCATGGCTGGCAATGAGGTCTATGTCATCCTTAGAAATGGACCATTTCGCCAGACATTGATTGACCAGTTCTCCATGTAGGTTTCCAATCCAAGGATTAAGCATACAAAGCAATTGGAAGTCAATGGTTTCTTTCGCAAAAACTTTACGGATCTCCGTTTTTACGGACTCTTCAAAAGGAACGGTTTCGAATTCCAATACTTCAACCATAGTATGCTCTCCTGAGCCATGAAACCTACATAATGCCACATCTAGACCATCCATGGATGTGCCAGACATGAGACCAATGATCAACCGTTCCGGTTTTTTACTTATCTGATATAACTTTTCAATTTCTGAATTCATATTGTAAACTTACTTAACCGTTTAGACTATATGCTTTTCAGGAGTTAAAAAATGTCAGAAATTTAGGGATTAGGATTTCATATCTTCGGCCCATTTGAAACGATCGTCTGGAGAAAACTTCCACGGCGACATGCTGGTTTCTAAGTTTTGAAACATCATATTCCAAGATTGAGGTGCCTGTGACTCTTCCATCACATTATATCTCCGAAGCTCAATGATGATGTCTAATGGGCTGATTTGAATAGGGCAGGCTTCTACACAAGCGTTACAGGTGGTGCAGGCCAGTAGCTCTTCTTCTTTTATGTAATCACCGTTGAGTGATTTTTCATCCTTAAAATCATAACCATTTTTAAGCCAACCTTTCTGGATGTCTTCCAAACGGTCACGCGTGTCCATCATGATTTTTCGAGGAGACAAAGCTTTACCCGTTAGATTTGCAGGGCATTGTGAAGTACATCTTCCGCATTCTGTGCAGCTATAAGCGTCCATCAGGCTTTTCCAACTTAAATCTTCCACGTCTTTGGCACCAAAACGAGCCACCACTTCGGTTTCGTCGCCGGGCTGCTCTAACTCCATCATTATCTTGACCTCTTTGGTCACTGCAGGCATATTCTTCATTTCTCCCTTAGAAGCCAGGTTCGCAAAATAGGTGTTTGGGAAAGCTAATGCGATATGCAAATGCTTGGAATAAGTGACAAATAATGCAAAAGTCATTATTCCTAAAATATGAAACCACCAAGCGGCTCTTTCTGTAAAAATCAGAAAATCGCTAGAGAAGTTTTGAAAGATAGGAATAAGCGACTGGCTAATGAGAAAACTACCGGTGTTGACTTCGGCAAATTGCCCTACTCCCCGGCTTTGTAAAACAGCATCTGCTGCATTCATTTTTAGAAACGCAGCCATAAGTACAATTTCAAAAACCAATATAATGTTAGCGTCCATGGCTGGCCAGCCATTCATTTCTTTCGAAGTGCTTGGATGTAGCCTGTTTACTTTTAGAATATTTCTTCTTACTAGAAACACCACACAGGCCACAATAACCCCTAGTGCTAAGACTTCAAAGAAGTTTATAATTACCGGATAAAAGCTGCCTAAAGGCTCTGCAAAAACACGATGTGTACCAAATATCCCGTCAATGACAATCTCAAGAACCTCTATATTTATTAAGATAAAGCCGGCATATACTAAAAAGTGAAGCAGGCCCACTATGGGTCTTTCAAACATTTTTTTCTGTCCGAAAGCTATGAGCATCATGTTTTTCAGTCTTCTAGCGGGTTGGTCGTAACGATCTTCCGCCTTTCCAAGCTGAATAGACTTCTTTATAAGTATGACTCTTCTTAGAATAAAATAGGCTGCAATGCCTAAAGCAATTACAAACAGTATTTGAGAGATATAGGCCATGGTATTTTAAGGTACTAATAGGTGATGAATGTAAACGTAAAAAATAGTATGCTTGCATACTAAACAAAGGTCTAAAAAATGCATGAAATAAAAAAGAAGAAAATTTTTATCAGAATTTGAGAAAATGTTTGTTCGATATAACTTTTTATTTACTTTTGCATTCCCTTAGAAACAAGGGCAGGTCGGTGATGTAGCTCAGTCGGTAGAGCAAAGGACTGAAAATCCTTGTGTCGGCGGTTCGATTCCGTCCATCACCACAGAAAGACCATCTCGAAAGAGGTGGTCTTTTTTTGTTTATAGAGCTTTTGATTATGCCACACTACGTTTACATTATATTTTCGTTAAAACTGAATAAGTTTTATGTAGGAGAGACTGCTTATCCTAATGAGCGATTAGAAGAGCATAACGAAGGGAAGTATGTGGGTTCTTTTACAAAACAGAGCTCTGATTGGGAGATGTTTCTAACAATAGAATGTGAAGGACGTGATCACGCGTTGAAAGTAGAGCGGAAGATAAAGTCTATGAAATCAACGAAGTATATTAAAAACCTAAAGTTATATCCAGAGCTGATAGAGAAGTTGTTAACTATTTAAAGTAGGCGGTTCTCCCGATAGCTATCGGGACCGTCCATCACCACAGAAAGACCATCTCGAAAGAGGTGGTCTTTTTTTGTTTATAGAGCTTTTGATTATGCCACACTACGTTTACATTATATTTTCATTAAAACTGAATAAGTTTTATGTAGGAGAGACGGCTTATCCTAATGAGCGATTAGAAGAGCATAATAAAGGGAAGTATGTCGGTTCTTTTACAAAACAGAGCTCTGATTGGGAGATATTTTTAACAATAGAATGTGAAGGACGTGAGAACTCGTTGAAAGTAGAGCGGAAGATAAAGTCTATGAAATCAACGAAGTATATTAAAAACCTAAAGTTATATCCAGAGCTGATAGAGAAGTTGTTAACTATTTAAAGTAGGCGGTTCTCCCGATAGCTATCGGGACCGTCCATCACCACAGAAAGACCATCTCGAAAGAGGTGGTCTTTTTTTGTTTATAGAGCTTTTGATTATGCCACACTACGTTTACATTATATTTTCATTAAAACTGAATAAGTTTTATGTAGGAGAGACGGCTTATCCTAATGAGCGATTAGAAGAGCATAATAAAGGGAAGTATGTCGGTTCTTTTACAAAACAGAGCTCTGATTGGGAGATATTTTTAACAATAGAATGTGAAGGACGTGAGAACTCGTTGAAAGTAGAGCGGAAGATAAAGTCTATGAAATCAACGAAGTATATTAAAAACCAAAAGTTATATCCAGAGCTGATAGAGAAGTTGTTAACTATTTAAAGTAGGCGGTTCTCCCGATAGCTATCGGGACCGTCCATCACCACAGAAAGACCATCTCGAAAGAGGTGGTCTTTTTTTGTTTATAGAGCTTTTGATTATGCCACACTACGTTTACATTATATTTTCATTAAAACTGAATAAGTTTTATGTAGGAGAGACGGCTTATCCCAATGAGCGATTAGAAGAGCATAACGAAGGGAAGTATGTCGGTTCTTTTACAAAACAGAGCTCTGATTGGGAGATATTTTTAACAATAGAATGTGAAGGACGCGAACAGGCGTTAAGAGTTGAAAGGAAGATAAAGTCTATGAAATCAACGAAGTATATTAAAAACCTAAAGTTATATCCAGAGCTGATAGAGAAGTTGTTAACTATTTAAAGTAGGCGGTTCTCCCGATAGCTATCGGGACCGTCCATCACCACAGAAAGACCATCTCGAAAGAGGTGGTCTTTTTTTGTTTATAGAGCTTTTGATTATGCCACACTACGTTTACATTATATTTTCATTAAAACTGAATAAGTTTTATGTAGGAGAGACGGCTTATCCTAATGAGCGATTAGAAGAGCATAACGAAGGGAAGTATGTCGGTTCTTTTACAAAACAGAGCTCTGATTGGGAGATATTTTTAACAATAGAATGTGAAGGACGCGAACAGGCGTTAAGAGTTGAAAGGAAGATAAAGTCTATGAAATCAACGAAGTATATTAAAAACCAAAAGTTATATCCAGAGCTGATAGAGAAGTTGTTAACTATTTAAAGTAGGCGGTTCTCCCGATAGCTATCGGGACCGTCCATCACCACAGAAAGACCATCTCGAAAGAGGTGGTCTTTTTTTGTTTATAGAGCTTTTGATTATGCCACACTACGTTTACATTATATTTTCATTAAAACTGAATAAGTTTTATGTAGGAGAGACGGCTTATCCCAATGAGCGATTAGAAGAGCATAACGAAGGGAAGTATGTCGATTCTTTTACAAAACAGAGCTCTGATTGGGAGATATTTTTAACTATAGAATGTTAAGGACGCGAACAGGCGTTAAGAGTTGAAAGGAAGACAAAGTCTATGAAATCAACGAAGTATATTAAAAACCTAAAGTTATATCCAGAGCTGATAGAGAAGTTGTTAACTATTTAAAGTAGGCGGTTCTCCCGATAGCTATCGGGACCGTCCATCACCACAGAAAGACCATCTCGAAAGAGGTGGTCTTTTTTTGTTTATAGAGCTTTTGATTATGCCACACTACGTTTACATTATATTTTCATTAAAACTGAATAAGTTTTATGTAGGAGAGACGGCTTATCCCAATGAGCGATTAGAAGAGCATAACGAAGGGAAGTATGTCGATTCTTTTACAAAACAGAGCTCTGATTGGGAGATATTTTTAACTATAGAATGTTAAGGACGCGAACAGGCGTTAAGAGTTGAAAGGAAGACAAAGTCTATGAAATCAACGAAGTATATTAAAAACCTAAAGTTATATCCAGAGCTGATAGAGAAGTTGTTAACTATTTAAAGTAGGCGGTTCTCCCGATAGCTATCGGGACCGTCCATCACCACAGAAAGACCATCTCGAAAGAGGTGGTCTTTTTTTGTTTATAGAGCTTTTGATTATGCCACACTACGTTTACATTATATTTTCATTAAAACTGAATAAGTTTTATGTAGGAGAGACGGCTTATCCTAATGAGCGATTAGAAGAGCATAATAAAGGGAAGTATGTCGGTTCTTTTACAAAACAGAGCTCTGATTGGGAGATATTTTTAACAATAGAATGTGAAGGACGTGAGAACTCGTTGAAAGTAGAGCGGAAGATAAAGTCTATGAAATCAACGAAGTATATTAAAAACCAAAAGTTATATCCAGAGCTGATAGAGAAGTTGTTAACTATTTAAAGTAGGCGGTTCTCCCGATAGCTATCGGGACCGTCCATCACCACAGAAAGACCATCTCGAAAGAGGTGGTCTTTTTTTGTTTATAGAGCTTTTGATTATGCCACACTACGTTTACATTATATTTTCATTAAAACTGAATAAGTTTTATGTAGGAGAGACGGCTTATCCTAATGAGCGATTAGAAGAGCATAATAAAGGGAAGTATGTCGGTTCTTTTACAAAACAGAGCTCTGATTGGGAGATATTTTTAACAATAGAATGTGAAGGACGTGAGAACTCGTTGAAAGTAGAGCGGAAGATAAAGTCTATGAAATCAACGAAGTATATTAAAAACCAAAAGTTATATCCAGAGCTGATAGAGAAGTTGTTAACTATTTAAAGTAGGCGGTTCTCCCGATAGCTATCGGGACCGTCCATCACCACAGAAAGACCATCTCGAAAGAGGTGGTCTTTTTTTGTTTATAGAGCTTTTGATTATGCCACACTACGTTTACATTATATTTTCATTAAAACTGAATAAGTTTTATGTAGGAGAGACGGCTTATCCCAATGAGCGATTAGAAGAGCATAACGAAGGGAAGTATGTCGATTCTTTTACAAAACAGAGCTCTGATTGGGAGATATTTTTAACTATAGAATGTTAAGGACGCGAACAGGCGTTAAGAGTTGAAAGGAAGACAAAGTCTATGAAATCAACGAAGTATATTAAAAACCTAAAGTTATATCCAGAGCTGATAGAGAAGTTGTTAACTATTTAAAGTAGGCGGTTCTCCCGATAGCTATCGGGACCGTCCATCACCACAGAAAGACCATCTCGAAAGAAGTAGCTTTTTTTGTTTATAGAGCTTTTGATTATTATGTTCCGATTCGTTTTCATGAAAGCTTATATTTAGAACATCGTTCAGCTCTTCCAGAACTCTTAAATCAACAATTCCATTGCTTCGGAAGAAAACGGCATTTATTTCTATAGCCGCGTAATCAATATTCTAATTTCTATTTTGACAAAGGCCGTTCTTTCACGTTTTTTGTATCCACTCAAAATCAATAACCTATGAAAAAATCAATAGCCTCCATTCTTTTAGCGAGTATACTTTTTGCTTGTACTCCAAATGGAGAAAAAGGAATATCGGAAATGCAGCAAAAAGTAAATGAATATGCGGAGTTTACACTTAATGCTGACCTAAGCCACTTATCTGAGAATCAGAAAAAAATGATTCCAATTTTGATAGAAGTCGCAAAAATCATGGACGACATTTTTTGGAAAGAAGCCTATGGAGATAAAGAGGCATTGCTAAATAGCATAAATGACGAAGCAACAAAAACTTTTGTACGCTATAATTACGGTCCTTGGGATAGGCTTGGAGGAAACGAACCATTTTTAGAAGGAGCAGGCGTTAAGCCAGCAGGTGCACAATATTACCCTTCTGATATGTCAAAGGAAGAGTTTGAGGCTTTTGACCATAAAGATAAAACCAGCCTTTATACCATGATAAAGCGAAACGATAAAGGGGAATTATATGCCGTACCCTATCATGAGGCCTTTGAGAAAGAAACTAGAAAGGCCGCAGACTTACTGAAAGAGGCTGCTGCATTGGCAGATGATCCAGGGTTTAAAAACTATCTTCAATTAAGGGCCGAGGCATTACTTACAGACGACTATTTCACCAGTGACATGGCATGGATGAATATGAAATCAAATATGATTGATTTTGTGGTGGGACCTATTGAAAACTATGAGGACCAACTATTTAATTATAAGGCAGCTCACGAGGCTTATGTTTTAATAAAAGACATGAAATGGAGTGAGCGATTGGCGAAGTTTGCGTCTTTTCTACCTGAGCTGCAAGCTAATTTGCCAGTAGAAGAAGCTTATAAAAAAGAGAAACCAGGTACCGATTCAGACTTGAATGCTTACGATGTTATCTATTATGCGGGTGACTGTAATTCAGGAGGGAAAACCATAGCGATTAATTTACCAAATGATGAGCGAGTGCAGTTAGCAAAAGGGACACGGAGAATTCAGCTTAAGAATGCCATGAGGGCCAAATTTGATAAGATTTTGATTCCTATAAACCAACTTTTGATTGACAAGGAACAACAGAAGAATGTCACTTTTGATGCATTTTTTGCCAATACCATGTTTCATGAAGTAGCTCATGGTTTGGGTGTTAAGAATACCATTAACGGCAAAGGAACAGTAAGAGAGGCTTTAAAAGAGCATAGCTCTGCATTAGAAGAAGGTAAGGCAGATATTTTAGGACTATACATGGTTACGCAGCTTCATAAAAAGGGCGAAATAGACGGTGAGCTGATGGATTATTATACCACCTTCTTAGCTGGAATTTTTCGTTCTGTGAGGTTTGGAGCATCTAGTGCTCATGGGAAAGCAAACATGATTAGGTTCAATTATTTTAAGGAACAAAATGCATTTACCTATAACCCAGAAAAAGGAACCTATAAAGTCAATTTTAAGGAGTTTAAAATGGCAATGAATACTTTATCCGAGAAAATACTAATGCTTCAGGGAAATGGAGATTATGAGGGTGTAGGCAAGTTGTTTGACGAGATGGGCATAGTAGGAGCAGAACTTCAAAAGGATTTAGATCGGGTTGGTAATGCCGGAATTCCTAGAGATATTGTTTTTAAACAAGGCGTTGTGGTCTTGGGTTTGTAAGCACACAGTGTGATACATATTAAAAGGCTTGGCAGAATTAACTGCCAAGCCTTTTACTTTTTGGGTTATTTAAATTCTCTAGATCCAAAAGGTTTTATTCAAACTGATATGCGAAATATTGAATTTGTTTTGAATCAATATTCTTAATTCCGTGTGGCACCTCAGATTCTATAAAATAGAAATCTCCGGTTTGTGCTTTCACAATGTCGTTGCCTAGTTCCATTTCTGATTGACCAGTAGTCAGCAGTATAATTTCTGCCGCTCTATGTGTATGTGGCTCATGGCTTTTAATACCTGGGTTTAAATTGGTGACGTGCATTTCCATGCGTTTACAGTGTGCCGTAGGTCTGTCATAAAACTTTCTAATTCCACCTTTGTCATGGGTGTTGTAAGCCACCGCCTCCCAGTCTTCTAATAGATTGCCGCCACTATTTTCGTTATGCTCTTTCTTAGCTTTGTAAGCCATTACATAGAAAGACGCCTCTTTTTTGGCCTGTAATAACAATTTCTCTTTTGGCAAAAGCAAAGCCACGCTTCCTGCTCCCATGGTCTTTGTTTCTCCATTTAAACTAAAGGCTATTTCTCCTGTTTTAACGATTACAAGCGTCTCTAAAGCTTCGCTAGAAATAGTGTAATTAAGTTTTTTAGGAGCAATTATGGCCTTCATGCTCATCTGAGAAAAATCTAAAGTAGAGCCATCAAAAAAAGTCTTTACTAAAAGATTGCCAGAAGCTACTGCGGGAGTATTTTCAAAAGAATACACCTTTGACGCTACTTGGGCAATGGATTGGAAAGCAATGCTTGCTATCAATAAAAACGACAAAGCCAATTTTTTACACATAAGGGTAAGGATTAAAATAAATTTTAATTTGCCTTTAGAGCCATTTCAAGAGCCTTTGTCGTTGTATAATATTTGGTAATCATATTTGGAACCTCCCATTTAGGCATGTTCTTGTTTTGTAGATATTCCAAATACTTCTGGGTAACTCTTGCAAAATGAGCCTCATGCCCTTCTTTATAATGCTCTGGAATAGTCACCACATATTCTTTGCCCTCTTTTTCAAAACCCACACCAGGATATGCCTTGCTTAAACCGTCCATAGCGGCCTGAATGGAACTTTCATTATCCGCAGCTAATGGCTCTATATATAGCGTAGGCTTAAAGTTTTGGGCCTCTCCTTGGCGAATGATAAGGTTTGCCTTAGTTCCTCTCATGATAGAATAATGGGTGTCTCCTGCTCCTTCTGGTGCTTGATAATTCCAGATAACAGAAACCTTGGCATGAACATCGTTGATGGTATAGTTGATTTCACCATTAGAATATACCTCTAGCTTATCATCTTTAATGTATGGCGAAAGGTAATTAGGGAACTGAGGGTTTTTGGTTACTTTCTCAAAATCATCTTTCGTCAATACCGTAGGCCATCTTTTGGCTTCCAAAATACTAACATTATTGGTGTCAATGACTTGTTCTGGAAAACACTCCCACTGCACTAAATCCACTAAATGCGTGGTAACATCTACAATGCCCTCTCCCTCTTGTTTCACATCAAAAAACCAAGATGGTCTTGTTAAAGCAGAACCAGAAACAAACTTAAAAAAGTGATGCACAGATTCTTTAGTCACCGCTGGGTTTTCTTTGGTTCCTTTTTCTAATTCACCAAAAAGTGATGGAATTTGAGAAAGCTCCTTTTGAAGCATGGTTGAAATCTCAAAACGCTCCGTCATAATATCGTAAAGCAATAAATCCTTTTCTTCTGCTGTTTTAAATGCCTTCTTTAATAAAGCAAAGCCTACAGAGTTGATAACCATTGGTTTGTCGGCAAAGACATTAAAACCATTTTCAATGGAAGAATTAATGTACTCGGTTTTCTTCTTATTGTTTCCTGCCAGCATCACTACGTTTCCAGCTTTTTCTGAAAGCATTTTTTCAAAAAAGTCGGTGCCTTTGTACACAACCGAATTCCAAGAAGTGGGCTCTTCTGCCCTATTGTTATAGCTGTTGATCTTGTCTAAATGTAAACCTACATCCGGGCTGTCTGGAGCATAAATATGAACCGTACTGTCTACAGAATCATACATAGATTTTTGAACCAAAGCCGAATGAAAATGACCGGGGTCTAAAGTAATTAGTCTGATTTTTGAAGCAGATTCGGTGGTTTCAGTGGTGGCACAAGACATGATGACAAATGGAGCCAAAAGGCCCAGAATATGTTTAGGTTTTAACATGGTCAATCAAATAGATTTATTTAAACAAAGAGTTTTAAGAAAATGTTGGGTCAAGCGAACACTTGACCCTAACAAAATTACATTTTAATATAGTTAGTTCCGTAAGGATATCGCTGTGGTCTGCTCAGCATGGAATTGGCCACGTCGTCGTTGACAAAACGCTCTGTCGTAGGATTCCATTCTAGTTTGCGAGGCAGTTTCATAGCAATATGACTCACCAAGCAAACCGAACATGCTCTATGGCCAATCTCAACGGGAGAAATTGGCTCTTTTCCAGATTTTATACAGTCTAACCAGTTTCCATGCTGTTCGTCACTTTTGTATAGATGCACTTCATCTTTACCAATAACCGAGGTAAGGATTTTTGGGTCGCTGGCGTCAAGAGATTTAACACCATTATTTTCAGGAATCGGATCGGAGGCCGTAGCTCTGTATGCACCTCGCGTTACAAAAATCCACCCATCTGTTCCTTCATATCTTATACCGTTTGGAAAACCACCACTGGTAAGTACGGTTATTCCGTTTTCGTATTCGGCTTTGACCATAAAGTCGCCATGAACATTCCAGCTTCCAAATTTTGGAAATTCAGCCACCGCTTCTACCGAAATTGGACCTGTATATTCGGTATTCATTCCCCAAGCGGCGGAATCATAGTGGTGCTGTCCCCATCCCGTTATCATACCTGCACCAAACTGATCCATGCGTAACCAACCCGGTCTGTCGTATCCCTTTTGTGGGTGAACCAGCATCTCAGAATACGGCATTTCAGGCGTAGAGCCTAGCCACATGTCATAATTGAAACCTTTTGGGATTGGACCATTTTGTGCCAATGGTCCAGCAGGATCGCCAGGAAGCCCTACTTTCACAGTATGTATTTTACCTATGCGTCCGTTTCTTACCAGTTCTGCGGCATATCTAAATTGGGGAGAAGAACGCTGCTGTGTTCCTACCTGTAAAGTAATGCCTTGACGGTGAACAATATCACTTAGTTGACGGCCTTCGGCAATCGTTAGAGAGGTTGGTTTTTGAAGGTAAACATGTTTTTTTGCCAAGGCTGCCTCAATAGCCGGTTGCGAATGCCAATGATCTGGTGTACTAACGATAACCGCGTCAATATCCTTGTTTAAAAGCATTTCTCGGTAGTCGTCGTACATTTTTACATCTACGGTTTGGCCCTTTTTGGCATAATAACCTTCAACCAGTCTTTTGCCATCTTCGGTTCTGTTTCTGTCCAAGTCGCAAACGGCCATAATTCTTGCGATATCATGCTGCCATGTACCTGGAAGGTCATGACCACGGGCTATTCTTCCACAGCCAATCTGACCAATATTTATTTTGTTACTAGGAGCACTTTTACCAAAAACCGTGGATGGTACAATGTACGGTAAAGCCACTGCCACAGCGGTTTTTTTGATAAAGCTTCTTCTGTTCAGGGAGCTTACTTTTATTTTATTCATTTTAAAATGGTTGTTTCAATTTTTATAGGGTTGACATATGACTGCCATGCTGCCTCGGCCTTTTCTGTAGTCATATCGCCATTAAATACTAAAATCCTGTATTTCAGATTATAGGTTTTGTTGGGTTCCAAAATCCAATCCATGTTTTTGGTAGGTGCAAAGTTCACAAATAGGTCGCCGTCGCCATTGGAGCCTTCAGGCCAAATTCTTAAAGGTTCTGGATGGTTGAAGTTGGTCGGATGAGACATCAAAACCGCACCGCCATAGTTTTTGCCTAACTCGCCTTTTACAATGCACCACCTTGCCGTACTGCCGTCAGAATCTTTTCTAGATTTTCCTTCAGAAGTGATTACGATACTATTTTTATCATTCCATTGCTCCGTGGCTCTCCAGCCAAAACCGCCATACCTGTATTCTAGTATATGAAAAGGAGCATCTCCTGCGGGGCTCATATCAATAGAAAAATCTAAAACGTAAACGTCCTTTTCTGGCTGATAAACGCGTACATTTTGCACTTCATTAAGTGCAACAGTCTCTTTACCATTTTTGAAAACTACATGCTCATGAAGGGTAGCATAGGATGCGAAGATGGAACCTTCTTCTTGGCTCAGAAACTGAGCGAAGCGTACGGTACCTTGTTTCTTGTTCAAGTTCCAAAAATCTAAGGTATCCCCTTCAAAAAGAACATGCGTCCATGGATTCCATAGGCCATAGTGATGGTAATGATCTGCTGGCTGAATCCAAGTTAGCGTATCTCCTTTAGGCGTGTTTAGTGGGTGAATAAATCCGCTACGGCCGTAAGCAGGGTCTTTGCCCGCAGGTGCTGGCATAAATTCATATTGATATCCCAGTAAGGTTGAGTTTTGATGGTTTATCTTCAATAAACCATTTTCTCTTTTAAGTTCTAATTTAGAAGTCAGAACATTGGGCTTCCTTTTTATGAGCTCGTATCTAAGAGTACCAGAAGTGCTTTCTTCGTTTATTTTCCAATGCAAAATTCTACTTTTCCCTTGCTCTATTTGAAAAGGCACCTCGTGTTTTACGCCTTCTCTTACTTCTATGAGAGAAAGCTGATTTTCATTTAAAAAGGTAAGATTGTCAAGTACTACTTGGGCATTAAACGACAGGTTATGGGCATTGTAGGCTTTAGGGCTTACCTTAAAGCTTGCAATGCTTTGTGATTTTGCCTTAAAGGCTAAAAAGGATATTGCTATTAGCAATATGTTTTTGTTCATAGGAGTTGAATTATTTCAAGAAGAAATTTAAAGATAAGCAAATAAAGAAAAATTTTATGCAATCGGTTGAAATTTTATTAACAAAACGGGAGCGTTGGTATGTGGTCATTTATTTCTTTTAAAATTTCTATTGATTTCTTCTAAAAAGAGGCCAAATTGGCAACACTAAATGAAGGAAATTTGAAAGTAAGAGTAGCAGGAATTATAAAAGAAGGAAATAAGGTTTTAACCATGCGTTATAATTACGGAGGAGTAGACGTTTTTGCTCTTCCTGGTGGTAATCTGGAATTTGGAGAAGACATGAAAGAAGCTCTTAAAAGAGAGTTTTTTGAAGAAATACAAATTGACATTAAAGTGGGGGAAGCGTTTCTTACTGCCGAGGTGGTAAGAGAAAAGCAGCGAACACTGCATCAGATATTTGAGTGTCGTATTTCTAGTGGTCAACCCATATTAAACCCTGAGGAAACCTCAGCTTTAGAGGTATGCTGGCTAGATGTGGAGCATATTCAGAACTATAATTTATACCCAAACATCAATATTTATCTTGGAGAAGGCATTTTAGCGAACAAATACGTAGGTGTTATTGAACAAAAATGGTTTTAAATGATTTTAACGGAAAAGCTAAGTAAGGAAACGGAAGCCTATTTTAGGAGAAAGGGTTGGTTGAAAGCGGAGGACGAACTACTGGAATACACTAAAGCAGGCGAAGGAAATATGAATTTTGTGGCTCGTGTAAAAACCAAAAAATTTAGCTTTATTGTTAAACAATCTAGAGCATATGTAGAAAAATATAAGCAAGTTCCAGCTCCAATTGAACGAATAACGGTAGAGCATGCCTTTTATGAAGCGACTTCACCGTCGGAATTTATTAGTTCGTTTTCGCCAGAGATTTTGGACTTTGACGAAGAAAATCATGTCTTGGTCATGGAAGACTTGGGAGAGGGAACAGACTTTCTTGGACTTTATGCTGGAAACATTGAAATCACGAAACAGGAGATTGTTGTATTGATAAAATACATGACCACCTTACATGGTTTGAAACCCAATATTTTTCCAGACAATTCTGAAATGAAAGCTCTTAACCATGAGCATATTTTCAACTATCCTTATTTGGACGATAATGGTTTTAATCTAAATGCTGTGCAAGAGGGACTCCAAAACATGGCAAAACCATTAAAAGAAAATGAAGGATTAAAGCATGAAATTAAGCGTGTTGGAGACCGATATTTAGCTGAAGGAAAGACATTACTCCATGGAGATTTCTATCCAGGAAGTTGGCTAAAGGTCGGAGACAGTCTCAAGGTGATTGATCCTGAGTTTGCTTTTATAGGAGACCCGGAGTTTGATTTGGGCGTGATGCTGGCACATTTTAAACTTGCGGGATTGTCGGAAGACTTCATAGCATTTACCAAAAGCCAGTACGAAAAAGAAAGAAGCATCGACGAGAAATTACTGCATAAATATGTGGCTGCTGAAATTTTAAGAAGACTTATTGGTTTGGCTCAGTTACCATTAAAATTGTCTTTGGAACAGAAAAAAAGTTTGATGGACGAAGCCACCGAAATGCTATCATAAAATAATACAAGCTATGGCAAACACAAAACAAGAGCGTCTTTACAATAAAATTTTGGGAAATATTGTAGGCTCTGCCGTTGGGGATGCCATGGGTGCTCCTATCGAAATGTGGAATAGATATGAAATCAAAACCACTTATGGTTTTGTGGACAAACTCTATCCTCTAAATAGGGAGGCTTCAGCAGAAGGGCCTTGGAAACATAATCTTCCATCTGGTGGCACCACAGATGACACCAGATGGAAGGAGCTGGTATTTAAGTATCTGGCGAAACAAAAATCTACAGATTTAGACCCCAAGGATTTTGCGACTGAAATCTTAACTTTTTATGAAGATGCATCAGCAGGAAATGATAGCCCAGAAGTAAAAGTTTTAAAGACAGATTGGCTAAAGGAATGGGTGAAAGTGGCTCGTCCCTATAAAGAGAATGACTTAGTAGGTTTTGCAGATGGCTTGAGCTCTTTTTATGGTGGCGAAATGGTTTGTGCCGGTTTATTGTATGCTACGGCCATTGGTGCTTTTTTCCCAGAAGAACCGCTCAAAGCGTACAATGAAATGTACAAGTTGAGCATTTTTGATATTGGTTATGCAAGGGATTTGAGCAGTTTATCTGCCGTCATCACTGCGGCGGCCATGGCCGAAAACCCTTCAAAGGAAAGCGTTATTAATCTATTGAAAGAGATTGATCCCTATCAATATTCGGAGAGTAGACTGGTGGGTCGTACATCAATAAAAATACTGGAGAATGCTCTAGAAATAGCGGAGCAGTCTAAAGGTAAATCCTTAGAAACAGTCTTTGAATTACTGGATGCTCACCAACAAGACATGGCTTTTCATGCAGGAGAAATATATCTTCAGGTGCTGGTAGCCATGCTTTACAGTGAGTATAAGTTTGAAGAAACATTGCAGTTTTTGGTCAACTACGGTAGAGATAATGATACCACGGCGGCCTTAGCTGGTGGGATTTTAGGGACGTTTCATGGCTTTGATGCCTTGACTTCTTCTCTGACGCAAATGGTCATGAAAGTATCTAAAGAGGAACTGAATATTGATTTAGAAAAGCTAGCAAGTGGGTTGACTGAAGCGGTATTAAAAGTCAACCCAAGTATGCGTTAATGAGGGGCGGACTGGAGCTGTTTATCTACTTTGATTTGGCAATAACACTTTTATTAGAGTACTTCAAGTTTTTTAAATCATAAACCTAATTGAAGTATGAGAAATAAGATAGTAGCATTGCTGTGTTTACTTACGATAGCATTTACAGCCAATGCTCAAAACGGAGGCTTAAAAGCTCTTTTGTTTACAAAAACAGCAGGTTTTCACCATGAATCTATTCATGAGGGTGTGGCAGGTGTAAGAAGTTTGGCGGCTAGACATTCTTTTCAAGTAGATTGGCAGGAGTCTGCTAGTGTCTTTAATGACGATAACCTTAAGAAGTATGATGTGGTAATTTTTCTAAGCACCACAGGAGATATTTTAAATGCGGAGCAGCAAGCAGCTTTTGAAAAGTACATAAAAAATGGTGGAGGTTTTGTAGGGGTACATGCAGCCGCAGATACAGAGTATGACTGGGAGTGGTACACAAAAATGGTGGGTATGATGTTTAAAATTCACCCAGCTCAGCAAACGGCTTACTTGAAAGTAGAAGATAGTAATTTTCCAGGAATGGAGCGTTTTCCTAAAAAATTATTATGGACAGATGAGTGGTATGAGTACCAAAAGCCAGCTTTATCAAAAGACCTTAAGTATTTAGTTTCTGTAGACGAAAAGACTTACAAGCCTTACGCCAAATGGGGAGATAACGAAGGAAAAGGAATGGGCGACTTTCACCCAATCGCTTGGTATCATAACTATGATGGTGGAAGAGCTTTCTATACGGGCTTAGGTCATATAGGAGCCATATATTCAGATCAAACTTTCCTTGATCACCTTTATGGCGGCATTTACTGGGCAGCCACGGGTAAAGGAATTGAGAAGTAAGGTTCATCCTTATTCAAGTTTCAAGACAAAAAAGAAACCCAAATGGCATTTGCCATTTGGGTTTCTTTTTTTTCCATCCTAAAATAGTTTTTTCTAGTCTCTAGAACTTCTTGAGGATGAGCCTCTCGAAGAAGAACTTGTTCCTGAACTTCTAGATGAGGAGCTTCTGCTAGATTTTGCTGTTGAACTTGGTCTACTAGAGCTCGAAGTTCTCACAGAGCTGCTACTTCTGCTAGAGCTCGAAGGTCTCACAGAGCTATTGCTGCTACTTCTGCTAGAGCTCGAAGGTCTTACAGAACTATTGCTGCTACTTCTGCTAGAGCTCGAAGGTCTGACAGAGCTGTTGCTGCTACTTCTGCTAGAGCTCGAAGGTCTGACAGAGCTGTCGCTACTACTTCTGCTAGAGCTCGAAGGTCTTACAGAGCTGTTTCCGTTACTTCTGCTAGATGAAGAACTAGGGCTGTAAGTTCTGCCACTTGCAGAGCTGCTAGGTCTGGTGCCGCTTGAAGTTCTTCCAGCGTTTCCGTAGGTTCTTCCAGATGCAGCGTTAGAGGTTCTGCTAGAAGTACCAACTCTGTTGCTAGGACTTGTTCTATCTCTTCTAACCGCATTTGAGTTTGCTCTATTATCTATGGCAGAGTTTCTACTATTTCCTTTCGAATACACATTGTGGTTCTCGTATCTTCTACCGTTTTTGTAGATATAACGTTCGTTATTATAAACGTATACGTTAGTTCTTGGATAGTAATATCTGGGAGCATAGCCATATCTATAACTTCCCCAACCTAGGTTGTCAAATCTGTAGAAATTCCAGCCATTCCCGTAGTATCTATTATACCAGAATGGATAAGTGTTAAAACCGATATAGATTCTGTTGAAACCATAGTAGCTTCTGTCGTAGTCGTTCAATTCTAGACCTACTTTCCTGTTTAACCAAGTTACGTCTTGCCACACATCATCTTGCTCCCACTCGTCGTAGTTGCCATCTGCCATGTAGTCGTACTCTTTCTCTTCTATTTTTTCTAACTTATTATAAAGTCTTTTAGACTCCCAATTTGTTATTTGTCCGGTTTTAATACCATCTGAAATACGCACACGCACGTCCCAGTGCCAGTCAAACTCCTCGTCGTAGTAGTATCTGTCGTCGTACCTTTCATAGGTGGTCTGAGCGGCGGCGGTTAGTCCGAAAAGGCCCAGGAAAATTATTGTTATTAGCTTTTTCATTGTCTTAATATTTAGGATGTATACTTCTTAGATGCAGGAAAAAGGGTGGAGGTTGTAAATGAGTTGTTAATAAATGAAATAATTAAAGATACTTTTAGACTATTCTATTGAAGCAAATCACAACCTTCTTTAAATAAAGTGGTTACAATTTCTTAGATCCTTTCGCTTTTCTTAAAACGCAATAAAATGCATTTCGCATATATGAAACTATCTGTTTCTAATGCGAAACAGGGTTTTAAGCCTACTAAGTAAACAATAGGATTTACGGGTAAGTTTCCTTTTAGCTTTTCCCAATCATTAGCACACCCGCCAAAACCAAAGAAGAACCCATGATTTCCTGAATGCTCAAAACTTCATTTAAGAAAATATAGGCCAGTAATATGGTAGAAACAGGCCCAATGCTGGCCACAATGGATGCTTTGTTTGCTCCTAAAAGTTTTATGCCCTCCATCACTAAGAATGTTGGGATAATAGTGCTGACTATGGCCAGTAGAATACCGTAAATATGAACGCCCATTTCAATGCTCTCAAATTTAATATCGGAGAATAGATTGAAGTGTAACAAAACATATAAAGAAGAAAGTACCATAGAGATACTGTTGAAATTGATAGAGCCGTATTTGTTTATCAACTCCCCACCAAAAACCAGATATAAAGAATAAGTAATGGCACTGATTATAATAAAAGTGCCACCTTTCAAGAAGTTTTGTGATTCAAAAATGCGAGGCTCCGCCGCAATAATTAAAACACCGATATAAGTAATGATTAAAGCGATGATGGCATTTCTGCTGATACGTTTATTTAAAAATATTCGAGAGAAAAGAACCACCAGCGTAGGGTATATAAAAAGGATAATTCTTTCTAAACCAGCGGAAATGTAAACCAGACCTTTAAAATCAAACCAGCTGGCCCAATAATAGCCGAGCATGGCCAGAATCGCTATAAAGCCCCAATCTCTTTTACTTACGCTTTGTAATTGTCCTTGTTTAAATCGCCATAAAGCAATGATTAGGAACACAGGCAAGGCATAACCAAAACGGAGTGTAAGAAGGGTGATATCGTCAACATCGTAGGTTTGATAAGCCAGTTTAATAAAAATGGCCTTAGCCGAAAAGCAGATGGCTCCTAGAGCTACGAACAAAATTCCTTTTTGAGTTTGCGTCATGTTTTACTGGAATATCAATCAAAAGTGCATGCTTTTTCTGGTTCTATGGCCTCTTTGAACGAATATGGATGTTTATAGGACTTTAATCGGCAAAATAGATAAGCATTTGAGATAGGTTTTAACCAAAAAATCCCGCCCGAGGGCAGGATTTTAATTCATTTAATTAAGGAATTAAATCATTCCCTTTCCATTCAAATATTCCGCAATTTGAACTGCATTGGTAGCAGCTCCCTTACGAAGATTATCCGCAACACACCATAGGTTTAGTGTATTTGCTTGAGACTCGTCTCTTCTAATTCTTCCAACAAAAGTCTCGTTTTTTCCGTGAGCATTAAGCGGCATAGGATAAACATTATTGGCAGGGTCATCTTGAACAACCACGCCTTCCATGTTTGCCAAAAGTGATTTCACTTCGTCTAAGTCGAAATCATTCTCAAACTCAATGTTAAGAGATTCAGAGTGCCCACCAACCGTAGGAATACGAACCGTAGTAGCCGTAACGCGGATACTATCGTCTTCCATGATTTTGTTGGTCTCTTTTATCATTTTCATTTCCTCTTTGGTATATCCGTTTTCTTGGAATACATCAATATGAGGAATGACGTTTAAATCTATTTTATGAGGGTAAGCAGGATTGGTTACCGCCTTTCCTGCACGTTCGTCAAATAACTGATCTACGGCTTTTTTACCAGAACCCGTCACAGATTGGTAGGTGCTAACCACCACCCTCTTAACTTTATACTTATCATGAAGCGGCTTCAAAACTACGACCATTTGAATGGTAGAGCAGTTTGGATTGGCAATGATTTTGTCTTCTGCGGTTAAAGAACTAGCGTTAACCTCAGGTACAACCAATTTCTTTGTTGGATCCATTCTCCAAGCAGACGAGTTGTCAATCACCGTAATGCCTGCTTCTGCAAACTTGGGAGCTACATTTAAAGAGGTGTCGCCACCTGCAGAAAAAATGGCAACGTTTGGTTTCATCTTTATGGCGTCTTCAAAACCCACGACCGTGTATTCTGTACCCTTATAAGAAACCTTGTTTCCGATAGACCTCTCAGAGGCTACAGGGATGATTTCTGTTACCGGAAAGTTTCTCTCCGCTAATACTTTTAAGATTTCGCCACCTACAAGACCAGTGGCACCTACTACTGCTACTTTCATGTTAATTATCATGCCCCCCGACCCATGGCAGAGCATTTTGTTTTTAATAAAGAGATAGGTCTGTTCTCTTTGTTAATTTTAAGTGAACCTTAAAAAGGTCATTTTAAACTGTTATGGGGTGCAAAAGTAGTGCTAAAAGTGAAATATCTAACAAATATCAATCATGAACTTCTAACAAGAGAATTCATTTGTTTATACAAAATAAGAACAATTAATCACCTTGAATTTTTATAAAGACTGATTTTATAAACCTTACCGTTTAAGAGAAAAGGGCATAAAGATGTTACAAATGCTTATTCCGTTTGAATTAACAGAGTAAATACATTAATAATTAAACATCGTAACATGAAAAGCTATTTGAATTTTACCGCAGCTATTTTATCCTTTCTTATCATTGTTTTCTCTTGCGAACCACAAGAGGTTGGGGTGGTCAAATATATATTTATTGGCGAAAGCACTCAAAAAGGAGAGATCGTTAATCAGCATGGGAAGGAAGTTGAGAGAAAAGAGACGGTATTTCTAAAGTCGGAAATGTTGCTGGCTGGCGTGAAGTTAGAAGCGAAGATTTTTGACCATCAGGCCACTTTTGAAGTAATAGAGCAAAAGGAAGAAAACAATGGGATGGTCTGGACAGGTAAAATAGATGGTGAAGGGGAAAGCTATTTTATTTTAACTAAATACAACGGAAAAGTCAATGTGGATTTTGCCTATTCGAAAGGTAGGTTTCAGATTAAGGACTTGGGGAATGAAGCTTTTGAACTTAGAAAACTGGATGAAATTTTTCTAGCGACGCTAAAAGAAGACGGGAATGCTGTTGTGAAAGAAATGAAAGGAGGTAGTGCGAAGAGTAGTTGCGACAAAAGCGATAATGACATTGACATTGCGGTTTACTACACCAACGAAGCCAAAATAGCAGCGGGGGGTACGCCTTATATTGAAGCGGAAGCTTACCATGCCGTTTCTACCACTAATGTCGTGTTTGTTAACTCCAGTATTAATGCTTTTCTGAATCTCGTATTGATAAAAGAACTAGGAGTGATAGACACTGCTGCCGATATGCTCTCTGTTTTAGAAGCTACTAATAAGCCCAATACGCTCAGTTCATCAGAATCTGTAAATTCGGTAGTTGCAGCTGATAAATTAACGTACCACTTTGATGTTGGAATGCTTTTGATAAGTAGAGAAATTGGTGACGTAGTGGGAATGGCATGGGGCCGGAGTGCTGAAAGCAGTGCAGCTAATTTAGATTCATATTTTAATTCATACGCATCAGTGGGAGTGTCTAGTAGAATTCATGCAACCGCCAATTTTACGTTTCAACATGAATTAGGTCATATTTTCTCTTTAGACCATGATTGCGGAAACACAAGCATGAATACCATCCAAAACTATTCTCATGGGTACTGCTCTTCTAGTTTTAGAACAGTTATGGGAAGTTCAAACTGTGCAACAACAAGGATTCCATATTTTTCTAACCCTCAAATTTCTTATGGAGGGACGGCGGTTGGAACCAGCGGTGGAACATTGTGTGAAGCAGATGCAGCACAAGCTCTGAATGGTTTTTTAAATAGAATAGCTAATTATGCCTGCGAAAATAATAGCTTCCCAGATGCCATAATTAAGGACTCTTGGCTAGATGATGGCTCCACTCCAACTCTTTTGGCTCCCTCAGATGTGATATATAATTCTGTGGACGTATGGATAAGAAATAGTCAAGATGGAAGTGCAAACGAGCACATACATCAAGACCCAGAATACGGTCAGGATAATTATATATATGTGAAGGTAAGAAATGGTAATGTGCCTATAACAGGTACTGTGGAGGTATATGTTGCAGATGCCAATACAAATTTATCATGGTATCCTGGAGGCGGGCCGTTTTTTTCTTTGATAGGGACATCCACTATAAGTATACCAGCCCATGATACAGAAGTAGCTGAAATTGTTTGGCCACAAAACCTCATCCCAAATTCTAATATTCCGGGAGTTTCACCGCATCAATGTTTATATGTTAGGTGGGTAAGTGCTGCCGACCCAATGCAATCAGGAGAAGGATTTAATATTCATTTAAATACAATTTATAATAACAATATTACTTGGAAGAATTTGACGATTGTCAATCTTGTTCAGCTTCCGCCTCATGACCCTACTTTGGGCTGGATATTGGGTGAAGTGAAGTTTTTAAACACAAAAGCTACTTCTGTGTTGTCTTTTTCTTCAACAAATCGTGGAAGAACTGAGGCATACGACTTTTTTAAGAAAAACCTGCTTTACGTTGAATTTGATAAAGCTTCAGCAAAGCTTGTTCAAGAAAAGGATGGTATTAAGAAAGTAAATGAGACAACCTTTGCGGTAAGCTCCATTGAGGCAGGTTTGACGTTAAGTCCAACAGAAAAGGAGGTGTTAGGAAGCATGAGATTATACATTAAAAACTTGCGTGAAACAGATGAATGCATTCTTAATATAACACACTCAGAAGGGAAAGAAAAAACAGGAGGGTATTCGTTCGAATTTGTGAAGTAAATAGGTTGAAGTGTGAGTCAAAAGGGGGCTGTATCAAATCATTTGAGGCGGCTTCTTTTTTTAGTATAAACTTGACTTTAGGTGTCTGGGTAAAAGGGGTTTACTTATAAGGCTCATTTTGATATTAGAAGTAATGAGCATTTTATATGTAATAAAGGGATAGGTCTGTTTTCTTTGTTTCCTTTTATAATGACCAACAATTAAGCTGGTTAAACTGTTTGGGCTGCAAAAGTAAGTAAAAGAGACAATTAATTATAAACATTGCTTTTTCTAAATTACTTGAACCAAGTTCTACTCTTCAAACTGTATCCTATGAGTAAATAGGGCACATGGTTTAACTCAATCACATCCTCCCGTCTCTGCTTTAAAATATGCCCCTGAGCTTACACTAAAACCAGGGTTTAAGACAATGTTTCCGGCTTTGTAGTCAACTCTGGCACTGTTACCAATTAAGTTGTCAGCTTTTATTTCACCATGATTTCTCTTTGCCAGTTTTTGGTATGTTCCTTCTAACATATTTTGATTGGGGTTAAATATTGAGAGATAATTGGGACAATCAGGTTCGATCCAGAAGTCGCAGTTTATTGGGATTGGAGTATTCAAAGAAGTCTTATAGCCTAATTGCAGAAAAGAGTTCGCTCCCCAAGCCCAAAGGCTACCATCTTTATTTAATAATAATGTGAATTGGCCTCCACCACTAATGGACTCCCAGTCATAATTGGTTCCTATTCTCGTTGGTTCTCTAATATAACTGGATCTTGTCCGAGTATCCAATAAATGATCGTAATTGTCTCCCCAAACCCATAGGCTCCCATCAGATTTAAGGGCTATCGAATGGGATTGCCCAGCACTTATTTTTAACCAGTCAGACTCTAGACCTATCTGCGTAGGTACATTTTTTTTGTAAGAGGAGCCGTCACCCAATTGCCCATAACCATTATAACCCCATGCCCAAATAGTTCCATTCTTTTTCTTGGCGATATTAAAATAATCTCCAGAAACAGCGTAGTCCCAATCAGAACCTGTTCCGATTTGAATAGGGGCGGTTTTATTAACATAAGTGCCATCTCCAAGTTGCCCATAAGAATTATCACCCCATGCCCATAATGTTCCATCGGTTTTGATACTTACATTATGCTTGTACCCGACTCCAATTGACTTCCAATTTGCATCAGTTCCAATTTGTTTTGGCACATTTGATTGAATATTATTACCATGGCCTAATTGACCATCGTAGTTTGCACCCCAAGACCAGATAGTTTTATTTGTCTTAATCGCAACATTATGTATTTTACCCACAGAGACGGCATCCCAATCTAGGTCAGCCCCAACCTGGCTAATGATTTTATTATTTGATTGTGAATTTGTGCCTAATATACTTTGGCTAGCATTACCCCAAGCCCACATAGAGCCGTCGTTTTTTATTGCCACGGAATACAGGTGGGCGGCAGAGACTGTTTTCCAGTCATTGTCGGTGCCTGATTGTACAATTGTACTAATTTCAACTCCTGAACCGTCACCAATTAGTCCTGTTCCTTTACCCCAGACATGTAAAGTCCCGTCACTTTTTATAGCAAGTCCATGAATGCTTCCACCGCTTATATCTTTCCAAAAACCATTTTCTACAATTTTAGTTGGGTATAGGGGACTTCGTTTATTTCCCAATTCTCCGTAGTAATTGTTTCCTGAGCTCCAAGCTTCATTCATCCTATCAATAACGACACTGTGGTAATATCCTGTAATTGGAATAGCCCAATTATTATCATTGCCAATTTGGATAGGGATATTGCTGCTATTGTTGTTAGAGCTTCCCTGTTGTCCAAAACTATTACTTCCCCAACCCCACAATGTGCGATCTTTTTTGATAGCTAATGAATAGTCTGCTTCGGCTGAAATGTGCCACCAATTCTGTTCTACGCCAATTTGTTTTGGAAAGTTTGAGGAATTTATAGAGCCATCTCCTAACTGACCTTTTCTATTATCCCCCCACGACCACAATGAGCCATCCTTTTTTATCGCTAAATTTAAGCTTCCTTTAGTACTAATCTTAGACCAGTTGTTATCTTCGCTTATTAATTGAGGAGTGTTTTTATGCACATTTGTTCCATCTCCAAGCTGACCAAGTTGGTTATTACCCCACGCCCATAATGACCCATCTTCTTTTATGGCGATGGTATGAAGAGCACCAGCTATTGCCTTTACCCATCTGCTTTCGGAAGCTACTTGAACAGGGTATTTAATGTATTTATCACCACTTTCGATATTTCCAATCCCAAGTTGCCCATATGAGTGCCCTCCCCATGCCCATAATGTACCATCGTTTTTTATTCCAACAGAATGATCATAACCGGCACTTATTGAAATCCAATTATTATCTACACCGATTTTTTTTGGTGTTAAATGTTCAATAAAAGTGCTATCACCTAATTTTCCAGGATAGTTATATCCCCATGCCCATAATGTACCATCATTTTTTATGGCGAAAGCATTATTTATCCCAACTGAAACTATTTCCCAATCAGAATCAGTCCCAATTTGAGTTTGGTCTATTCTATTTATCTTAGTGCCATCACCCAACTGACCATAATTGTTTTTACCCCAAGCCCATAATGTACCATCGGTTCTTATGGAAATGTTATAATTTGGCCCCAAAGATATTTTATGGAGACATTGAGCTCTTACGTTTAACACTGAAAGAATACTTAAAAACAATACTATACTTACTTGTTTCATTTCAATTATTTATGAAATTTCCCTAAAAACTATAAACTCTTACCCCAGTAATCACATGGTGCAGCGGCACATCCGTCTCCTCCACATCTTCTATTTCGTCTTCGGCTTCAAAAAACGATAAGCCTACTATGGTTGTGTTTTCGGTGGCTAGTTCTAGAAAACGGTCGTAAAAACCTTTTCCGTAGCCTACCCGTTGGCCTTTTTTGTCGAAGGCTAGTAGCGGAACTAGAATCAGTATGTCGTCATCGGTATCAAAAAACTCCTCAGAAGATATTCCTTCTGTAGTGGGTTCAGGTACGCCCCATTTGTTTTCGGCGGTCTCTGTGCTAGATTCAAAGAGATGGTGCGTTAGCACACCGTTTTCTCTTATTTTAGGCACATATACACTTGTGGGGAAGTCTTTGTGAAGTGTATTGATGATAATGGTGGTATCTACCTCGTTTCGGTCTTTTACAGGCAAAAAACAATGCACCTTGTCGTAGCGGTGCATCATAAGTCTGCTGAAAAGCAATTCCTTTATGGCTAAGCTCTTTTTAGAAACATCTACAGGGCTTAGCTGGAATCGCTTTTCAAGGTATGCTTTACGCAAGACCGACTTTTTCATGACCTAATTTATTTTATCAAAACCACAAAGCGGCTGTAAAAACTTAGGGATAATAATACCATCTGGAGTTTGATTGTTTTCCAGAATAGAAGCCAAAATTCGAGGCAAAGCCAGTGCAGAACCATTTAAGGTATGCAGCAGCTGCGTTTTGCCGTCTACTTTATAGCGTAATTTGAGTCTGTTAGACTGATAGTTTTCAAAGTTTGACACCGAGCTCACTTCCAACCACCTCTCTTGTGCTGCAGAATACACCTCAAAATCGTAGGTAAGGGCAGATGTAAAACCCATATCTCCGCCGCATAGCCTTAGAATTCTGTAAGGCAGTTCTAGTTTTTCTAGTAAGCCTTTTATGTGCTCCACCATTTCTTCTAATGCAGCATAAGACTCTTCAGGCTTTCTTATTTGAATGATTTCAATTTTATCAAACTGGTGTAACCTATTCAATCCTCTTACGTGAGCACCCCAGCTTCCGGCTTCTCTTCTAAAACACGGGGTGTAACCAGCATGTTTTATAGGAAGAGCTTCTTCTTTGATAATCTCGTCTCTGTACATATTAGTTAGAGGTACTTCTGCCGTAGGTATCAAAAACAGTTTGTCTGCTGTGGCTTCGTACATTTGGCCTTCTTTGTCTGGCAGCTGTCCTGTTCCGTAGCCAGAGGCTTCGTTAATCATGATAGGCGGCTGAATTTCCTCATAACCCGCTGCTTCCGCTTCATTTAAGAAGAAATTGATAAGTGCACGCTGAATTTTGGCCCCTTTGCCTTTGTAAAAAGGAAAACCCGCACCAGTTACTTTATTTCCTAATTCGAAGTCTATGATATCATAATCCGAAATTAGCTCCCAGTGAGGCTTGGCTCCCTCATGCAAAACAGGAACACCACCGTGCTTGTAAATTTCTTCGTTATCTTCTGGAGTTCTTCCAGCAGGAACAGACGCATGCGGAAGATTGGGAATGGTGTACATGAGATCTTGCAGCTCGGCAGCAAGTTCTTTTAATTGTTCATCCAGTTCCTTTGATTTCGCTTTTAAATCACCAGTTTCTGCTTTGGCAGCTTCCGCTTCTTCTTTTTTACCAGACTTCATCAGCATACCAATCTCTTTGGCAATGCTATTTGACTTTGATAAAACTTCGTCCAGTTCTTGCTGCGTGTTTCTTCTTTTTAGATCCAGCTCCAAAGCATTGTCAATAATGCTTTCGGCATCTTTAAAATTTCTCTTTTGCAGTCCAGCTAAAACCGTCTCTTTATTATCTTTAATATAGGCTATTTGAAGCATAATTACTTATTTATTAGTCGTCTATGGTAGTTTATTTGGCCTAAGTGATAATTCAAATGACCTAAAAGGTGGTAAAGGAAAAAGTCTGTTTTCATTTCGCCACCAAATATGTTTTCAGGGTAAGGCCGTGATAAGTCCGAAGCACTCAAAGCACCGATGGTTTCAGACACCACGGTGATAGTCTCTTCTATATCTGCCACAATTTTCTCAATAGAAAACCTTCCTGAAAATTCCTCGTCTCTGTTTCTGACATAACCAGATTTGCCCAAGATGTCACCAATGAAATGTTTCAAATTCCCATTTAAATGCATGGCTAAATTTCCACCAGAATTAGTGATTCCTGGAGCAACAGAAAACAAATCGTCTTCTGAGTCATAGCTCAAAACTTCTTCTTTGAGCTTTTTAAGATCTTTGGTAAAAACAGAGATTAAGGCTTCCATTAGTTTTCAAATTTAAAGAGACCCTCGTTTAAAGCCTCCAATGCGTCATTTTTGTGAACAGAATCTACTAAAAGAGAGATGTTATGTTCAGAAGCACCGTAAGAAATCATTCTGATTGGAATGTGTTTCACGGCTTCCAAAATTTTGATGGCAATACCAGATTTGTCGGCCAAGAAATTTCCAACAACACAGATAATACTCTGATTTCTGTCGTTTTCTTCTAGGTCGGCAAAGAGTCTTAGTTCGGCACTAATTTCCTCCAATCTTTCAGAGTTGTCAATGGTCACTGCCACAGAAACTTCTGAGGTGGTAATCATGTCTACAGGTGTTTTGTATTTTTCAAAAACATCAAAAACCTTTCTCAAGAAACCATAGGCATTCAGCATTCTGGTAGAGTGCACATAAATGGCCGTGATATTGTCTTTTGCGGCAATGGCCTTTATTTCTGCTCCATCACTAATCTTAGAAGTAATCAAAGTGCCGGCTGCTTCTGGAGCCATGGTGTTTTTTAACCTTACCGGTACGCCTCCCATTTTTGCAGGCGTAATGGTGCTTGGATGCAATATTTTAGCTCCAAAGTAGGCTAATTCGGCCGCTTCTTCAAAAAGCAATTCACGCACAGGGAAAGTTCTTTTAACTATCCTCGGGTCGTTATTATGCATGCCGTCAATATCGGTCCAGATTTGAATTTCTTCTGCTTTTATGGCTCCACCAATAAGAGAAGCCGTATAGTCAGAACCCCCTCTTTTAAGGTTATCAACTTCGCCTCTTGGGTTTCTACAGATAAATCCTTGCGTTACCAATATTTGTTCGGCTTGGTTTTGAAGTATGACTCCTAGCTTTTCTCCTATTTTCTTGAACTCAGGTTCGCCATCCGTATCAATACTCATAAATTCTAGGGCAGGAAGTAGCACCACAGATTCTCCTTGCTCCTTCATATATGCCGCAAATAGCTGTGTGCTCAAAATTTCACCTTCGGCCACCATCTTTTTGTCTTGCTTTGGGGTGTATATGTTGACATTGGCCAGAGAGCTGATAAAGCTAAACTCTTTTTCAATAATTTTTTTCCCTTCTACAAGGCCTTCTTCGGTAACAAATAGCTCCTCTATAAATGTTTCATAGTGAGCAAATAGCTCATCAATTTTACTAAAAGCAGATTTTCTATCACCTCCAGATAAAGCTTCTCCAATGCTCAAAAGGGCATTTGTAGAGCCAGATAAGGCAGATAAAACCACAATTTTTCGGGTATCGTTAGCCGTAACTAAGTCCCTAATTGATTTCATACGTTCTGGCTTTCCAACGGAAGTGCCTCCAAATTTCCAAACTTGCATTTTATAATAATTTTCCTTTTATGATAACTGTATTGAATAATTTCTGATTTGGGATTTAAGATTTCTGATTTTTTGAATTGATAGTTTTTATTGAAGCCACAATTATAGAAAGAAGCTCATCACCTTCTTTATACAGTGGCTGAATTTCTAAATTAAATCATTAGAAATACCTTCAATAAATTCAAACCAAAATAAACTTTCATCTAACTCCTCTTCAACGATCTTTAATTTGTTGAAAAAATCAGCCGTTGATTTTCCTCTACAAGCTGCTCGATAATTAGCCGCAGAAGAACTAGAACTTTTTATTAATTGATATCGTACCACTTTGAATTCAGGATTACTTGGTAGTTTTCTAAGAAAATGAATCGTGCTAATAGCCCATTTTTTAAACCGGTCTTTTAGAACATTTTGATTCATAAATAATTATTTAAATCCGCAATCCAAAATCACTTTTATCTCATTTCAAACTCAACATCTTCACTGCCGTAATCGCGGCTTCGTCTCCTTTGTTGCCATGAATTCCTCCTGCCCTATCTACCGCTTGCTGATGCGTGTTTGGTGTTAAAACCCCAAAAATCACAGGCTTGTTATATTTCAAACTAACGGTGGTAAGCCCTTGAGCTACGGCGTTATTGATATAATCGTTATGTTTTGTTTCTCCCTGAATAACACATCCTATGGCTATTACGGCGTCAATGTTTTCTTTCGCGGCAAAAACCTGAGCACCATAGCTTAGTTCATAACTACCAGGAACATCCACTTTAATGATATTCTTCTTCTGGGCACCATGTTTAAGTAGGGTGTCAAAAACGCCTTGGTATAAAGCACCAGTAATTTCTTCATTCCATTCTGCCACGACTACCGCAAACTTCTTATTAGAAATATCTATAATACCATCGGTGTTATAAACAGAAAGGTTTTTATGTGCTGAGCTCATTTTTCTAAAAATTGATTTATAAAAAAAGGGATAAACCTGCTGGCTTACCCCTTATAAATATTATTATGCTTGGGTTAGTTACCAGCCTCAGTTTCTAATTTCGTCTTATACTTGGTAGCAGCTAAAACGTTAGTAGACATTGGATATTTTTCCATAATCTCCGAGTAAGCCTTCATTGCACCCTTTTTATCACCAGCCACCTCGTAGGCTGTAGCCAACTTCATAAGGTATCCTGGGGTAATCTCTTTATTAACTTTATAGTCAGCCGCTTTTTGATAGTAAGAAATGGCTTCATCAGTATCTCCTTTTTCAAGGTATGCATCACCAATCAAGGCGTATGTTTTTCCTTGAATCACTAAATCACTAGCACTAAAATCTTTTAGATAAGATATAGCATCATCAAATTTACCTTGTTTCATGTAAGTCACGCCTACATAATATTTAGCCAAGTTGCCTGCTGGAGTAGAGCCATACTTTTCTGTTATTTCTAAAAGACCCGCGTTACCTCCTGTTCCTTGAAGAGCAAGATCTAAAGAATCTGCTTCAAAATAATAAACAGAATCAAACATAGCAGTCTGTGTTTCCGCAGTCTGTTGTTTCATCCAATAGTTATAGCCAACTATCGCTAGAGCAATAACTATCACTACTCCACCAATAATTCCGAACAGGTTCTTATTTTTTTCAAAGAAGCTTTCAGCTTTGCTAAATTCTTTCTGAAGGGCCTCTGCACTTTCTAGAATCTCAATACCTGACTTGTCGTCTTTCTTTTTTGCCATCTGATGCTTTCGCTTAAATTTTCGAGGTGCAAATTTAGTTAAATGATTTCTATTTCAATCATTCCTTTGCTCAAAATGTATTAAATGCTTTTTATAACTACGCTGAATATCAAAAGAAAAGGCACCTAAGTGCCTTTTCCAATAGATTTTAGAATAAATTATTCCATTAAAAATGGATAATCTTCTTGTACATATATGTCTTTAAAGGCATCTGAAGCATCTGGGTAAGGAGATTCTTCTGCAAATTTCACAGATTCCGCCACCTGACCTTTTATTTTACTATCGATAGCGGCTAATTCTTCTTCGGTAGCAATTTTACCAGAAAGAATACGCTCTTTAGTCATCTCGATTGGGTCACGAGACTTCCATTCTGCTACTTCTTCCTTCGTTCTGTATTTCTGAGGGTCAGACATAGAGTGACCTCTGAAACGATAAGTTTTAAACTCTAAGTAAGTTGGGCCATCTCCTTTTCTTGCTCTTTCTGCTGCTCTGCTTACTGATTCGTGAACGGCTTCCACATCCATGGCGTCTACAGGCTCTGCAGGCATGTCATAGGCTTCTGCCAAAGTGTAAAGGTCTTTTACGTTTGAGCTTCTTTCTACAGAAGTACCCATAGCGTATCCGTTGTTTTCCACTACAAAAATCACAGGGATTTTCCAAGTCATGGCTAGGTTAAAGGCTTCGTGAAAAGCTCCTTGACGTACAGCACCATCACCCATATAGCAGATACAAAGGTTTTTAGTTCCTTTATATTTTTCTGCAAAACCAATTCCAGCACCTACAGGAATCTGAGCACCCACAATACCGTGACCACCCACAAAACCCACTTCTTTATCAAAAATGTGCATTGAGCCTCCTTTACCTTTCGTGGTACCTGTAACTTTACCAAAAAGCTCTGCCATGATAGCATTAGGGCTTGTACCCAATGCCAGTGGCTGTCCATGATCTCTATAAGAAGTGATGTATTTATCGCCTTTTTCAAGAGCAGAAACTGCACCAGAAGAACAAGCTTCTTGACCTATATAAAGGTGACAGAATCCACGAATTTTTTGCTGACCGTACAATTGACCTGCTTTTTCTTCAAACTTACGCTGAAGCATCATTGATTCATACCAATACAGGTATTGCTCTTTGGAGTATTTAGTTTTCGCTGCTTCTTTTTTCTTTGTAGCTGCCATATATTTATTACTTTTCTTAGCTCTAAAAAATCAAAATCAAATATCCCTATCGAAATAGATATCCTTTTTTAAAGGAGAGCAAAAATAGTTATTAAAGGTTTATAGAAGAAAAATATCCTTTAAATCTCTCCAAGAGAATTAAGAAAATGGAGAATTTGTACTTAGCAAATTGATTCTATAGGACTTTCAAAGTCAAATATGGTTTGGCTATTGTCATTTGTTTGGTCAAATTTGCCCCTATTAGCACAAAGAAAATGTATTTAAAGTCAATAAGACTCTTCAATTTTAGAAACCATACCGACGCTCAATTCCAATTTTCGGAAAGGGTAAATTGTATTGTGGGAGAAAATGGGGAAGGTAAAACGAATCTTATTGATGCCGTTTACTTTTTGGCTTTGACCAAAAGCTCCATCCAAAAACAAGACCAACTAAGCGTAACACATGATGAGCTTATGATGGTTATTGATGGTAATTTTGTAACGGAGAAAGGCACAGAAAATATAACTTTGTCTGTTCAGAAAGGTCAAAAGAAATCGCTTCTGGCAGATAAAGTACCTTATGATAGACTCACGGAGCATATTGGCAAATATCCTGTGGTGCTTATTGCTCCAGATGATACAGACATGATTCGTGACGCCAGTGATACTCGTCGGAAGCTGTTTGACGGAATTATATCACAGTTTGATGTGGAATATCTAAAGTCCTACCAGAAATACAATAGACTGATGGATCAGCGAAACAGTTTATTGAAGCAATTTGGTGAAAGGGAATATTTTGATCAGCAAATGTTGGATAGTTATTCACAGCCATTGGTGTCTTTGGCTGTTGAGATTGCCCAAAAAAGAGCCCAATTTTTAGAAACATTTGAGCCAGAAATAATCAAACACTATCAAGAAATTAGTGGAGGTAAAGAAAGAATCAGTATTTCTTACCAAACAGAGGTTTTAGAAGGCTTCACCGCAAAATTCAAAAAAAACGAACAGAGAGATAGGTTGGCTCAAAGAACCACCATGGGTGTCCATAAAGATGAATATCTTTTTCAACTGGATGGCTTGCCGGCCAAAAAATTTGGTTCTCAAGGTCAAAAAAAGTCTTTTATACTTTCGGTAAGGCTAGCTCAGTTTGATTTATTGGAAATACAAAAAAAGGTAAAACCGCTTCTTTTGTTAGACGATATCTTCGATAAATTGGATGACCGCAGAATTCAAAAACTGATTGAAAAGATTGACAATGATACTTTTGGTCAGGTTTTTATCACCGATGCCAGACCAGAAAGAACAAAAAGGATTTTAGAAAATGTTAGGGCAGAGGTGAAGTATATTAAGCTCTAAAGCTTATGTTTGCTATATGTCAGAATCCTTATTAGAGCCCACTTCCGGTTGTTTACTTGTTGCAGAACCTTTTCTAGGGGATCCTAACTTTGAGCGTAGCGTTATTCTTTTATGCGAGCATAACGTTCATGGGTCCTTTGGCTTGGTCTTGAACCAGCGTTCTAATATTACCTTACACGAAGCCGTGGAAGATTGCTATTCTGATCTTCCTTTATATGTGGGAGGACCTGTAGAACATAGCACGCTTCATTATATTCATAGGCTTGGAGAATTGGTGCCAGAAAGTGTTCCCTTAGGTAATGGCTTGTTTTGGTCTGGAGACTTTGAAATCTTAAAGGGCTTGCTAAATCTTGGTAAAGTTCAAGAGAAAGATATTCGATTTTTTATAGGCTATTCAGGTTGGGGCGATGGTCAGTTGGAGGCAGAAATGAAAAAGAATTCATGGATAATCTCTGAAACAGACACGAACCTTCTTTTTGATGCATCGCCAGATGAATTTTGGAGAAAAGTGCTTAGAAATATGGGTGGTTCTTATAAGGTTATGAGTAACTATCCTACAGACCCAAGGTTAAATTAAAACCGCCAAACAGTGAAGATGCTTGCCTTATCAAAAGACGTGGTTTCTTGGTTTGGGATTTCTAAAAAAGCATCGCTTAAACTTAAATTAGCCAAGTCTCCGGAGCCGCCACCTTCTATTGGAATGGCTTTCAGTATTCCTTTTTCGTTTTTAAGTTTTACTTGTAAAAAATAGCCTAAGCTTGGTTTGAAGTTTACTTTTTGAGCCAAAAAGGCCATTTCGTTTTCTATTTTGATACCGATTGATTTCTGAAGCCAAGGCAAAACATATCTTACGGCACACATAAACGAAGAAACAGGATTTCCAGGAAGTGCAAAAACTATAGTTTTTCCCTTTTTGCCGAACCACATGGGCTTACCCGGTCTTTGTTGAATTTTATGAAATAGTTTTTCTGCCCCTATAGCTTCCAAGGCTTGCGGGAAAAAGTCTTTTTTTCCCGCGGAAACTCCTCCAGACAATATGATGGCGTCATACTTATCACAGATTTCAAGTAGCATATCAATGCTTTCCTGAAGTTCATCTTTGAGGTGAAACTGGTTAATTTCCGAAGTAAAAGGCCCTATTAAAGAGGAAATAGCGTAGGTATTTGATTTTCTAATTTGATGGCTTTCGGGAACTTCATTGACTTCCACGAGCTCATCCCCTGAGGTAATGATGGCAATCTTCGGTAGCCTGTTTACTTTGACATGCTGCTTTCCTGTAGTGGCTAAAACAGCCAGATCGGCAATCTTTAGATGATGTCCTTTAGGTAGTAAAACTTCGTCTCTTTTTCTGTCATGCCCTTTTTTATGCACGTTTTTAAACACGGCTAGGTCATCAATTAAGGTGGCTATCCCATTTTTTATGTTCACATCTTCATACCTGATGACAGAGTCTGTGTTTTTTGGCAAGGAAGCCCCAGTCATTATTTCTAAACAAGAATTTGAGTTCTCCAATGTCTTCTGTGCCTCTCCGGCATATTGAATGCCTTCTATATTAAATGCCCTTTGGCCATTTTCGTAGGATTTTCCTTGAATAGCAATACCATCCATGGTTACCCTGTCAAAAGGAGGGAAGTCTCTATCTGCTGTTATTTCTTCTGCCAATATTCTTCCTTTTGAGGCCGTAAAATGGATACTTTCAACTCCAAAATTGGAAGTATGTTCTAAAACAATTTGACTGGCTTTTTCTACGGTAATAAAATCCATTAGTTGAAATTCATAGGTTGATCACGCATGTGAATAGGACTTTGTCTTTCTCTTAAATGTAGTCCCGTTCTTTCAGAAAAGACCGTTTTTATTTCTGCTAATATAGAAAGGGCTATTTCCTCAGGATTGGTAGCTCCGATGTCTAGACCTGTCGGGGCGTAAATTTGTTTCAAAAGTTCTTCAGATACTTGATTTCCTTCCTCTGCCAATTCTTTTAAAATTCGTTCAGAACGTACTTTTGGGCCTAGCATCCCTATATATTTAAGTTTTCGCTTTGATAACTTAAGGAGGTTTTCTTTGTCGGTACTTAAGGAGTGTGACATTAAAATGGCTGCGGTGAATTCATCAAAAACCAGTTCATTCATATTTTCAGGAGCCAATACGTTTTCATCTCTGACCTTAGCAGGTGGTGCAATGACCGTATAATCCCAGCCTAGTTCTTTTATCTGTTTGATAAGGGGATATAAATCATACTGATGTCCGAAAAGTAGAATTTGTAAAGCGGGTGGAACCACCTCAACAAACAGTGTAAGTTGCTCATTGAGCACTATATTTTTTGACTTATCTAGGTTTTCTATAAGGCTATCCAGTTTCTCAATATTGGCGTAATCCTCCAAACTTGTCAAACGCTCCAGTCCCGTAAACTCCAAGAGTTTTCCAAGGAGCTTTTTGTCTTCGGTGGAGGTGACAGAAATTAATTTACGGATTTTTCTGGGTGTCTGGTTTGTGGCTTGGAGTACCGAAATAGCGTTCGAAGGGTCTTGCTCGTCAATCGGGGTAAAGAGTACATCAATGATGCCATTGCAGCCTAGGCCAACGCCTATTTGGTGGTGGTCGTCGGTGGAGGTGTCATAAGTAATTACGGAGGCACGATCTTTTAAAATGGCCATTCTCGCTCGCTTTAGGGCATCACCTTCTAAGCAGCCACCACTAATTCCTCCTATCCAAGTTCCATTTTCTGAAACCAACATTCTGGCTCCCATTCTTCTGTAAGATGATCCTTCTACCCGCACCACTGTGGCGAGTGCCACCTTCTCCTCAGGTTCTTTTTCGGCATAGGTTTTTAGAATGCTTCTTATCTCTTTCATCAAATCAAAAATAGGCAATGAATTTTAACAAATGTAGGCTTCGATAACTCAAAAGAGTAATGCTATTTTGAATATATGTTGCACTTTTGTAGTGGTTCAATGGTTTTATACGAAAGCTTAGGTATGAAAATAAAGATATTGTGTTTTGGAATCACCAAGGAAATTCTAGGGGACTTTGAAAAAGAAGTGGAACTAGCCGATGGAAGCACCGTGGATATACTTAAAGCAAAATTGATAAAAGATTATCCAAGTTTTTCAAAACTGATTTCCTTAAGAATAGCGGTGAACGAAGAGTATGGTGATGGCAATTTAGTACTTACAGAAAAAGACGAAGTGGTTTTAATTCCACCAGTGAGTGGAGGTTGATTTAAGAAATGAATGATAATACGTCAAATATTGATATTGCTTTAACAGATGAGCTGCTTTCGCTAGACGCTTGTCAAACTTTTGTGTCTGAAGCTAAGGTTGGGGGAATAGCCCACTTTGTTGGTACAGTAAGAAATCATACGAAAGGAAAGACGGTACATCGTCTGGATTTTGAAGCCTACGGGCCTATGGCTATTTCTGAAATGCGAAAAATAGCGGAGATCGCGTTGGAGAAATTTGGATTAGAAAAGATTGCTATTCATCATAGGATTGGCATCTTGAAAATAGGGGAGATACCCGTTATTATTTCAGTATCTTCTGCTCATAGAAAAGCGGCTTTTGAAGCTTGTCAATTTGCAATAGACACCCTCAAAGAAACGGTTCCAATTTGGAAAAAGGAATATTTTGAAGATGGTGAAGTTTGGGTAAGTGCTACACCCTGATTTAACTCGGATTTTGCGTTGGGGAATCGCTATGAGTTTTAAAGTGCAATAAATCAGACAATTAATGGAAATTAGTATAGCGTTTACCCTGAGCTTGCCGATGGGAAGCAATTTAGCTACGTAAAAAATTGACTAATGCATAAAGCAGATTAAAATGCCATTAAACATCTACCTTTTTCCTGAAAGGTATTCAGCTCTTTCTTCCGGCGTATTTACGTTTTTAAGAATTTCAGGATGTTCTGCTTGAATCACTTTCACATCACTATTTATCAAAACTTTTCTTGGGCAAGAGTAGCCAAGAGCTAGAAATTCTAACATCCTCATATAGGCTTTGGGCTCCCAAAGTGTAATGAGTGGATCTGGGAAGCCAGTTTCTGGATTGTAAAAACAGGTAGCCAACTTGGAAGGGTCTCGTTCTTTTAGGAGTGTTTCAAAAACCGCAGCGTTTACCAAAGGCAAATCACAGGCAGAAACCAACCAAGCCGCATTTGGATCGGTCTGAAAAGCGGAGAGTATAGCTCCATAAGGTCCTAGTCCATCAAATTTATCGGTAATTCTGTGATGCTCTTCGTATTGATCAGGTCTGCAAGAAACAAAGGGATTTACATTTAAACTTTTGAATTCGGCTATAAGGAAATCAATCTGGCTCACACCGTGATAGTTTATTTGTCCTTTATCACTTCCCATTCTCAGGCTTTTTCCACCAGCTAGGATCAGTCCCTTTACGAGAGGGGATGAGATAGATGCTTTTATTTTTTGTGATATTTCGACTATGTTTTCAACAGAAAATGTCGGTTTCTCACCCAAGGCTTCTAAAAGCCAATTAAAGGGTTTTGATATATCTCCGCAAAGGACGTAGGCAACTACGTTTGAAAGTTGTGGGAGGCGTTTTTTAAGCGATTCTTCCTTTTTTGAGTGAATGAAAATGATTTGCTTTTGGGCTTCAAAATGATTTCCGTTGACTAAAATTAAGTCTTGGTTGTTTAGGGCTACTTTTTTGTCAAAATCATTCATTGAGACTTTGTCTAGTCTAAAGAATTTGATTTTGTCTATAAGCTCATTCGACTTTAAGTTAGGAATTTCACTATCGCCAAAAGCATGATCGGCATCTAAATAGGTACAATTATTTTCTGGAAAGTTTGCTAATATTTTCTGAGCCGTTTCTTGAATTAATCCACATGGAGCACCTACGAGAGCAAATTCATTTCTCCCGAAATTTCCTATTTCTGGTTTAATCAGCTTGGCATGTTTTTGATGTTTTTTCATATCTATTTAGCGGTGGTCAAATCAAAATCTCTTTTCCCACCACTTTTAGCAATAAGGCGAGTTTCTTTGATGATAATATGATGAGAAAAGGCCTTACACATATCATATATAGTGAGGGCGGCTACGCTGGCACCTGTCAAAGCTTCCATCTCTATGCCCGTTTTCCCTGTTAACGAAGCGGTGCAAATAATCTCTACTTCGTTATTTGTGTTAACGCTAATTTCTACCTGACAGTTTTCCAAACCAAGCGGATGACAAAGCGGTATAAGCTCACCCGTTTTTTTTGCCGCCATTACGCCGGCAATGATAGCCGTTTGAAAAACGGGACCTTTCTTGGTATGAATTTCCTCATTATTGAGTTTGTCCATTATTTCCTTATCCAAAACCACAATGCTTCTGGCTTTGGCAATTCTTTTGGTAACGGGCTTATCCCCTACATCCACCATAGAAGGGTTGCCATGGGGATCTATATGCGTGAAATTTTCAGTGCTCATGCTTCAAAGATAGAGACAGCTATTTGAAATATTGTTCTGGAGGGCTATTAAACAAAAATGGCTATCTCAAAAATATTGAGAAAGCCATTTGTAAAAATATGTGGGCTTTAGCCCGAAAACTTAAAGTTTAAAAGTAATACCTACAGAAGAGTAAGGAGAACCTGCTTCTGCATAAACGCCGAATTTGTCAGACAGGCCATATCTATAACCTACCATTCCTCCGAAAAATGCACCATTGCTTAAGACACGAGTTCCGTTGCCATTAATTCCTCTGAAACCTAAAGTAGCACCAACATATGGGTCAGATTTAGAATCGTCAAAGTTAAACCAATCGTTGAAGTGAGCACCAAAGTGATAAGCTCCTCTTCCGCCAATAGCAAAGGAATTGTATCCCCAATAACCTGTATTAAAAGATGCACCAGCTCCAATGCTAATGCGTTCTGTAATTCCAACATCATAACTACCTTGAACACCAATTCCCCAGCCAAGGTTAAGACCTAGGTTTACATTACTTACACCCTTATCAAAGCCCTGTGAGAAACTAGAAAAGGAGGCAATTAGAATGACTGCTAGAGTTAAAACTACTGATTTTTTCATTAATGGAAATGTTTTAAATTATTACAATTTATTTAGCGACTGTATCACTTCAAAAACGTTAGTTGCGTTTCGAAAACTTATTACAAAGTACCGTAAAAATGGTAATTTGTATCCCATCTAATATTCAAATTTATACTAGAATTTTATTTTACGGAAGAAAAAGATAAAATGAATACTGAAAAGCACATGTTATTCGAGTTTAGGGCAATTCCAGAAGAAGAAGTTCTTAAGAAAAGTCATGGAAATAGGTCAGAAATTATCAAGCGGAGGTCTATTAGAGACTTTTCTGGCGAGCCGGTTTCAAAGGAGGTCATTGAAAATATTATTATGGCAGCCGCTTCCGCACCTAGTGGAGCAAATAAACAACCATGGACTTTTTGTGCCATTCAGAGTCCAAGTATAAAAGCTGAAATAAGAAAGGCCGCAGAAAAAGAAGAGTATGAAAGTTATCATGGTAGAATGAGTGAAACATGGCTTGAAGATTTAAGGCCTTTGGGCACAGATTGGCAGAAGCCATTTCTAGAAGACGCACCTTGGCTCATTGTGGTATTTAAGCAATCTTATGGTTTAGGTGACTCTGGCCACAAAATTCAGCATTACTACGTCAATGAAAGCGTGGGAATAGCATGTGGTTTTTTGATTTCTGCCATTCATCAAGCGGGTTTGGTTACTTTGAGCCATACCCCCAGCCCAATGAGTTTTTTATCAAACATTCTTAAAAGGCCAGAAAATGAACGTCCTTTTTTGCTTTTACCGGTGGGTTTTCCGAAGAAAGGAGCCAAAGTGCCAGATATTCTTAAAAAGCAAGAAGCGGAGGTAATAGCTTGGTACTGAAAAATCGTCGTAAATTTGCGATCTGAATAGAAAAATATGTTAGAACAGTTAGAGGCTATAAAGGAACGTTTTCATGAAGTTTCTCAGCAAATAGGGATGCCTGAGGTGGTATCCGATATGGCCAAGTTTAAGAAGATTAGTAAGGAATATAAGGATCTTGAAAAAATTGTTAATCAGTTTAATGCCTATAAAGAGGTTTTGGCAAATATCTCAGGAGCTAAAGAAATCCTGAATAACGAGAAGGATGAGGAGCTAAGAGAAATGGCGAAGGAGGAGCTTGACGAGTTAGAGCCAAGTAAGGAGGAAATGGAGGTTATTTTGAAAGAAATGCTTATTCCAAGAGACCCTAATGATGCTAAAAATGTGATTTTGGAAATTAGGGCAGGAGCAGGAGGTGACGAAGCCTCTATTTTTGCGGGAGATCTTTTCAGAATGTATGAGCGTTTTGTGGAAAACCAAAGTGGCTGGAAAATGACTATCATGGATGTGAACCATGGAACGTCTGGTGGTTTTAAGGAAATCATTTCCGAGATAGAGGGAGAGGATGTTTATGGTAGGATGAAGTTTGAATCTGGTGTTCACAGGGTACAGCGGGTACCAGCTACAGAATCTCAAGGGCGTGTTCACACTTCTGCAGCTTCGGTAGCCGTTTTGCCAGAGGCAGATGAAGTTGATTTTGTTTTAAATAAGACAGACATCAAAAAAGATACTTATCGAGCATCTGGAGCAGGAGGGCAGCACGTGAATAAAACGGAATCTGCTGTAAGGCTTACGCATTTACCGACCAATACGGTGGTGGAATGTCAAGATGGTAGGTCGCAGCATGCTAACTATGCAAAAGCCCTTACGGTTCTTAGGTCTAGGCTTTATGAGGCTGAGCTAAAAAAGCACAATGATGCCGTTAGTTCTGAGAGAAAGTCGTTGGTGGGTAGTGGAGACAGATCGGATAAGATTAGGACATATAATTATCCTCAAAGCCGTGTCACAGATCACAGAATAGGTTTTACAGTGTATAATTTACCTGCTGTAATGGATGGAGAAGTAGGAGAGTTTATGGAGCAGCTTAGAATAGCAGAGAACGCCGAAAGAATGCAAGAAGGGGTTCAGTAAGGATAAAAATTATGAAAACAGTAATTTGCTTAGCGAGCAATAACGCACACAAAATAGACGAGCTAAAGAGCCTTTTAGGAGATACTTTTGAAGTTAAAACACTTAAAGAAATAGGGTGTTTTGAGGAAATAGAAGAGACCGCCAATTCTATGGCTGGAAATTCCTTGATAAAAGCACAGTACGTTTTTAATACCTATGGTTTAAACTGTGTGGCAGACGACTCCGGCCTGGAGGTAGATGCCCTTAACGGAGAGCCAGGTGTTTATTCTGCAAGATATGCCGGAGAGCATGGTAACCATGAGAAAAACATGGACAAATTGCTGGAAAACCTAAGAGGAAAAAGCGATAGAACGGCGAGGTTTAGAACGGTTATCACGCTTATTTTAGATGGAGTGGTGGAAATGTTTGACGGTACGGTGGAAGGTCAAATTATAGCACAAAAAAGAGGATCTCAGGGCTTTGGCTATGACCCAATTTTTATTCCAAATGGCTATGAAACCACTTTTGCAGAAATGACAATGGAACAAAAAAATCCAATAAGTCATAGAGGCAGAGCCATTCAGAAACTTATTGGATTCATAAAAATGAAAGGGTAGTAGCTTATTCTTCAGAAATATCTGAAATAGACTACCTCATTCTATCCGCACTTTTTACGAGCTTATCATCTTTTTTGATGAATCTATTCGCCAGCCAGTTTAAGGCTAAAGAAGCAAAACCAGCATAAAGACCAATCTCAAAAGTACCTTCGCCAGCACCTTCTAAGGTCATGGCGTCATTTTTTACGTGGTAAATACTAACAGCTACTGCAGCCCCAATTAGAAGCGAGTTTAACGCTACAAAAAGCATCTGCCTCACTCTGTTTCTAAACTGGAATATGGTGAAAATGGCCAAAACTATGGCGATTCCAGCCATTACGGCTACATAGAAAATATCCTTAGTGTAAGAAGCCAAGCTCCCCTTAGTGGCTAAAATATGATAAGCGTTTACTATAATTTCTCCAGAAGCTGTTTGGCTTGACCAAATGTTGTTAGACAAAAAGATGCCAAGGCCTGCGGCAGAAAGGAGAAGTAAAACAGATTGAATTCTTTGAAGCATAAAAGTCAAAATTTTTTGCAAAGATATTTATTCTCTTGTAAGCTCTTCAATAATTTGTTTATGATATGGAAATTCTTGTGCTAATTCGGCTCTTATGGCCATTTGGAAGTCATTAAAATCAAATCCGGGTGAGACTGTACAGCCCACCAATGCATATTCTGAACCATGCTGTGTTCTGGAGACAAACCAGACATGAGCAGGGATGCATGCTTGGAACACTTCTCCTTTTTCAGGATTAGACCCTAAAACTGTTTTAATGAGGTTTCCGTCAAAATCTATATAAAAAATTTCTAAAGGGTCGCCAGCATAAAAATGCCAGAGTTCATCAGATTGGATTTTATGAAAGGCAGAGAAGTTTCCCTTTTCCATTAAAAAATATATGGCAGTGGAATAGTTTCTTTTCTTTTTAGTGCCCGCCATTTCAAAAACAGCATCTTCATCAGATCTGTAAGTTTCCTTGTAAAAACCACCTTCTGGGTGAGAAATGAGATCTAATTTTCTAATCCAGTATGCTGCGTTTAACATTTATTCGTTTTTGTTCAAAAATAATGTAATTTTTGTGTCAAATTTCTCGCAATTGCTTTCATGAATAAAACCTTTAGGTCTTTTATTTTTCCTGTTCTTCTAGTTTTGGTCAATCTCATTTCTGTCTTTTTCTTTTTTAGAAAGGATTTAACGGAGGAGAAAAGGTACAGTATTTCTGAGGCCAGTAAGAATATAGTCCGCAACCTTGATGAGCCTATTGAGATACAGGTACTTTTGGAAGGGAGTGACTTACCCGGTGGTTTTGAAAGATTAAAACAAGCCGTAGAGGAAACGCTTGATGAGTTTAAAAACTATGGCGGAGCAAATGTTTCTTTTAGTTTTTTTGACCCCAATTCTATTGCAGATCCTGCTCAGAAAAATGCTTTGATTGACTCGCTTTATAGCAAAGGAGTTCAACCTACCAATGTTTTTGATACTAAGGGAGGTAGAAAAACAGAGACCATGGTCTTTCCTTATGCTCTTGTTTCTTACCAGGGAAATCAGCAGGCAGTTCTTCTTTTACAGGGAAATCAGGCCTTATCAGCAGAACAAAAGCTAAACCAGTCTTATGAAAACCTAGAATACTCCTTTGCATCGGCTTTTAGGAAACTAACATTGAAAGAAAAAAAGAAGATAGGTTTGTTAACTGAGTTTACGAGTTTGGCTCCTATGAATTTTGCCGGTTTAATAAGTAGTCTTCAAGAGTATTACGATTTGTATTTTGTGGATGCAGCCACTTCGGAGTCTTTCTTAGGTTTGGATGCCTTGATTTTACCAAAACCAGACAGACCTATAAATGATTCTACAAAATACAAGATTGATCAATATGTGATGTATGGTGGAAAGACACTTTTCTTTGTGGATGGTTTGAAAGTAGATTCGGTGGGTTTGGAAGGGAGTTTTGCTCAACCTTTTGAAAGTAACCTTCAGGATTTGTTTTTCAAATATGGCCTTAGGTTAAACTATGACATGATAAAAGATGGAGGCAGTGCCGCTATGGTTCCATTGGTAGTAGGAAATATGGGCAACAAACCTAACATCCAGCCTATTCCATATCGTTTTTTTCCATTGATCAATAACTTTGGGAAAAGTCTTATTACCAAAAATCTAGATTTAGTGGTGACCAAATTTGCATCTTCTATTGACACGGTTCGTAGTTCAGGAATAGTCAAAACATCATTGTTAAAAACATCGGCATATACCAAAATTTTAAACGCTCCAGCCCTTATTACTTATAATGACGCTCGAACAGATACAGATCAACAAGAGTATAATAGTGGAGAGAAATCTATTGCCTATTTATTAGAAGGCACCTTTACATCTCTTTATGAAAACAGGATTTTGGAGTCCGACGAAAGGAGTGAAAGCTTTAAAAGCGTCAGTGAGCCCACCAAGATGATTGTTTGTTCGGATGGAGATCTAGTTGTAAATGAAATTGAAAGACGTTCTGGTGAACCATTTCCTTTAGGTTATGATAAGCTTAGTAAACATACTTTTGGTAATAAGGATTTTCTAATGAACGCTATTGATTATTTGGTAGACGAAAATGGTGTAATAAATGCTCGGGGCAAGGAGGTAAAATTAAGGCCACTGGATGCTATTAAAACCAGGGATAATAGATCAGAAATACAGTTAGTTAATCTTCTTATACCTTCGGTTTTGATAATTATCTTCGGCTTACTAAGAGGGCTCTTCTGGAAGTGGAAATATGCACGTTAATTTCTAAGTCATTAAAAAGTAATAAGAAAGGCCAAGTTTCTTTCAATTTGAGTAACTTTGCCTAATTTTAAAACCCATATAAAACAGAGATTCAAATATGAAGTTTGTTGTTTCTTCTTCTGAATTATTGAAGCACTTGGCGACTATAAGTGGTGTTATTGCCAGTAACCCAATAGTTCCGATTTTAGAAAATTTCCTATTAGAGCTAGATGAAGGTAACCTTACCATTACAGCTTCTGATATGCAAACAGTTATGATGACTGAAGCACAGGTAGAATCTTCTGATAAAGGTTCTATTGCAGTTCCAGCAAAGTTGTTGATGGAAACACTGCGTAGTTTGCCTGAGCAGCCAGTTACTGTAAATGTGGATCAAGATAGTTTTGGTATAGAGCTAGTTACCTCAAATGGTAGGTTTAAACTGGCTGGAGAGAATCCAATGGATTTTCCTCGTGCTCCAGAAGTAAACAGAAATTTCAGCATAGAGTTAGATTCTAATGTTTTGGGTGCTGCTATTTCAAATACTATTTTTGCGACAAGCACGGATGATTTAAGACCTGCCATGACGGGTGTTTTTATTCAGGTGGGTTCAGAACATACTACATTTGTAGCTACAGATGGTCATAGACTTATAAGATATAGAAGAGAAGATGTGAAGTCTGAAAATACGACTTCCATGATTTTGCCGCGTAAGGCTTTAACACTTTTAAAGTCAAGTTTACCAAGTGGCGTTGTTCCTGTGAAGGCAGAGTTTAGTAACTCTAATGCATTTTTTAGCTTTGGAAACATAAAAATGATTTGTCGTTTAATAGACGAGCGTTATCCAGACTATGAGAATGTAATTCCGCAAAACAATCCTAATCACATGAAGATTGGCAGAGCGGAGTTGCTAAGTACTTTGAAGAGGATATCTATCTATTCTAATAAAACAACGCACCAGATAAGGCTTAAAGTGACAGGAAACGAGCTTGAGATTTCTGCCGAGGACTTAGATTATTCTAACGAGGCCACCGAGAAGCTCGTTTGTGAGTATACTGGAGAAGATATGGAAATTGGCTTTAACGCAAAATTTCTGGTAGAAATGTTAAGCAATTTAAATACAGATAATTTAACGCTAGAAATGTCTCAGCCAAACAGAGCTGGGCTGATAGTTCCTGAAGATAAAGAAGAGAATGAAGATATGCTATTATTGGTAATGCCAGTAATGCTTAATTCGTACTCATAATAGATACTTACCCGTTTTCTATGAAAAAAGAGCCTGGCGAAAGTCGGGCTTTTTGCGTTTTTAGAAGATATTAATTGAGACCGCTTTATTCATTAGGAAATCTCCCGATTTTATCGGGACTGAAGCTAAATTGCTTCCCATCGGCAAGCTCAGGGTAACCCAAATCAGTTCGCAAACCCATTTAAACTCGATCACCAGAACCCTTCGACAAAACGCTCAGGGTAAACTGCTATGCTAATCTCGTTTAAATGTCTGATTTATTCCACTTTAAAACTTATTACGATTCTCCAAAGCATAAAACGGGTTGAATTCAGGGAAGGCAAGTACACAAATTTCTATGGCGTTTATAGTATTATGCCAGGTAGAATTTAGAATAAGTAATACAAGAGCGTTAGATGTCAGGGATATTTTTTCGGGGAGTATGTATACCCTAAAGCATAAAAAAAGCTTCGTCAATTTGACAAAGCTTTCTTATTAAAACGGGAGGTAAATCCTTATTAAACAACTTTCACCCTTACGGCTGTAGGTCCTTTGGGGCCCATTTCTATTTCAAAGATAACTTTGTCTCCTTCGCTAATTTCATCAAGTGTATTATTCACGTGAACGAAAATACTGTCTTGGCTTACCACATCTTTAATAAAACCGTAACCTTTAGAGTCGTTATAGAAGCTTACTGTACCTTTTCTCTCTATATCTTCAGGTGGTCCATCCTCTCTCTTTGGTATTCCAATTTCTATATCGTCTGCGTCTATTTCCTCTTTTACTCTAGTAGGATCTGGCGGAGTGTTGGTAATGTTTCCAAACTCATCCACATAGGCAATCATGTCTTCTAACTTTCCAGATTTGTCAATATCCTTCCTAGCAAGTCGTTTTTCCGCCTTGTCTTTCTTTCTTTTCTCTTTTTTGTTTCGTACTTCTTTTTTACTGAATGTTTCTTGCGACCTACCCATATTCTAATTTAAATTAAACAATAAATACAACCTCTAGCTGCACACCAATATTATACAAAAAAGAAGCGGAATGCACAAAGGTATTCTAAAAAAACCTTTACTCAATGAGATAGTAAGTTAATATTAACGTATTGGAAGCCGAATTTAATATATACAATTAAGAGTACTTTGGAAATTGGTCAAAATCGGGTTTCCTTTTTTCTAAAAACGCATCTCTGCCTTCTCTGGCTTCATCTGTCATATATCCTAGACGGGTGGCTTCTCCAGCAAAAATTTGCTGACCTATCAGTCCATCGTCAATCATATTAAAAGAGTACTTAAGCATTCTGATGGCCATTGGACTCTTCTCTAAAATTTCTTGTGCCCACTGAAAGGCCGTATCCTCCAGCTCTTCATGAGGAATTACAGCATTAACCATACCCATATCAAAAGCTTCTTGGGCAGCGTAGTTTCTCCCTAAAAAGAATATCTCTCGTGCTCTTTTTTGTCCTACCTGTCTGGCTAAATAAGCAGAACCAAAGCCGGCGTCATAGGAAGCAACATTGGCGTCTGTTTGTTTGAAAATGGCATGCTCCTTACTGGCGAGAGAAAGATCACAAACTACGTGAAGGCTATGCCCTCCACCAACAGCCCAACCAGGAACCACACAGATAACAGGTTTGCTCATGAAACGTATTTGTCTCTGAACATCTAATATGTTTAACCTTCCTACGCCTACCTCATCTTTATAACCGTCTTTTCCTCTTGCGTTTTGGTCCCCACCACTACAGAATGCCCAGCCTCCGTCTTTGGATGATGGACCTTCGCCAGATAGCAAAACCACACCAATATTTCCATCGTTTCTGGCGTCTTCAAAGGCATCTATAAGTTCAAAAACGGTTTTAGGTCTAAATGCGTTACGCACCTCTGGTCTATTGAAGGCTATTCGTGCTACTCCATTAGCCTTTTTATAGGTGATGTCTTCATATTCTTTGGCGATAGTCCACTGTGGGCTTGGCATAATGTTCCTGTTTTTTGAGCTTAAATTTAATATTATTATTGTGCTGGACGAGCTAAAGTGCTATCCAAAATGGTAGAAAGTTCGCTCACAGCGGATATACCAAAGAAGCCGAGAGCCTTTTTATTGGAATTGGCATTTAGATTAAAAACGTTAGTTGGGATATTTGCTGGAGGTGTAGCAAAAATACCACCGTTGCCAGACTCTTGCCTTACCTGCTGAAGGTATAAGTAGGCGTCAGGGGTTATACTCCAAAGTTCCACTTTTATTTTGTCGTTATGTTGATAAAGACCATCGTTTATAGAAGATCTCAAAGGCAAAATAAAAAGAATACCGTCAGATTTAGAGCCGGGAGAAAAACCAGCGTCATAAGCCAATGATATTTGAGAGGGTTTGTTTAATAACACATCGTTTTTGATTGTTCTTATCCAATAGGTGTCATCTGGCCCAATAAGGTCTTTGGCATAAAATTGAGCAAGATAACCGTCTTTTTTAGAGCCATCCGTAGGTTCAATAGGGAAGGAGAAAGATTCATAGGCGATAGAGTCTATAGCGGGCACACGTTTTAGTTTAGAAAGTGCAGCATATTCTTCGTTCTCATATTTTATGTATAAAGCATACTGGCCATCTTCTTTCAGAAACTTGGCATTTTCTTTCAGGAGAATGTACTCTCCATTTTCTAATTCTGTAAAAGGGTGTGCGGTGCTGTCTTCTTCCCAAATAATGACTTCAGCACCCGTTACGCCCCTCACAGGAGCGTTGTCAAAATAACCTTGAGAGAGGCTTAGTTTGATGCGTTGGTCTTCATCTTTATTAGTTAACCAACCATCCACTACCAGTTGGTCTACGCCTTCCTGAATGTCTATGTTTACCACGTCTTCGCAAGAGAATATGGCAACAGAAGAAATGGTGAGTAGAAAGCCAAATATTGTTATCTTTTTCATAGGACTAAAATTTGAAGTTGTAGGTTACCGCAGGTAGGATAGAGGCAAAAACGGAATATTTGACAGCCTCTGTCATTTGAAGGTTATCTTCGTTTTGTCTCACATATACAGAAAAAGGATTTCTGCGGTTATAAACGTTATATATGGAGAATACCCATTCGCTTTCTCCCTTTTTAAAGAAAGCATGTTTGTTCTTTTTTGTAGCAGCAAGATCTAACCTGTGAGAAGCGGGTATGCGGTAAGAGTTTCTGGTGTCGTAAGGGTTATGTGGTAGAGCTATTCCTTGCCAAACGTATTTATTGGTAGGGAAAGATGCGGGTGTGCCTGAAGAAAAATTGAAAGTTGTAGAGAAGGTCCATTTATTGCCTTTGTCGTAGATTCCAACAAGAGAAAGGTTATGCGTTTTGTCTATTCTTGCAGGAAACCAATTGTCGTTATTTAGACCTTCTACAAGTCTTTCTGTCCTTGCCAAGGTATAACTGATCCAGCCATTAAAAATCCCTTTATTCTTCTTAAGGAAAAATTCGGCACCGTAAGCTCTCCCTTTTCCGTTAAGAAGGTCGGCTTCAACGGCAGGGTTTAAGAACAAATCGGCATTTCTAACGTAATCAACCTGATTCTGAAGTTTTTTATAGTATACCTCAACAGACGCTTCAAAGATATTATTATTAAAGTTTTGGAAATATCCCAAGGCTACTTGGTCGGCAATTTGCGGCTTTATGTTATTGCTACTCGGCGTCCAAACATCTAAAGGAGAAGAAGCCGTGGTGTTGGACAAGAGGTGAACATATTGAGCCATGTGATTATAGCTTACTTTAATAGAGTTTTTGGAGCCTAAGCCGATGTTAGCAGAGATTCTTGGCTCCCAATTGCCGTACTGCTGAATGACCTCACCTTTTGGCACAGTGACAATAGCCTCTACGTTTTTACGCTCACCAGGTGCTACACCTACGTCATTTAGAATGACCTTATTGCCTTTACCTATATAGCGATAATCAGAATATCTAATACCGTATTGTACAGATAATCGATTGGTAATCCTTTGCTCATTCGCCAGATATAGGGCAGACTCTACGGCGTACTTATCTGGTAAACCGATGCTGATGCTTTCTCCACCAGAAACCGCCTCGGCCTGACCAGGGTTAAATCTGTAGTAGATGCTTTGTCCTCCAAAAGAAAGGGTATTATTAGGGTTTAAGAAATATTGAAAGTCGGGTTTAATACTATAATTTTCTACGTTAGAGTCCCATCTGAAAGAATCTTGGTCGTCTTTGTTGCTCAAGTCGGTATCCAGCAAGTAGTTGTAATTGCTATAGAAAACGGTCGTGTTTAGAAATAGTTTTTCGTTAAATATATGATTCCATCGCAATGAGGTGGTGGTGTTTCCCCAGTTAAAACCAAAGTCGGCTCCGAACACATCTCGTCCTAAATATCCACTTAGGAAGACCGTGTTTTTGTCGTTAATTTTATAATTACCTTTAGCGGTGAAGTCATAGAAATAGAACTTGGAGTCTCTGAGGTCCTTATTAAGAAAGGGTTTTGCCAGAACGTCAATATAGGATCTTCTCAAAGCCACGATAAAGGAACCCTTTTCTTTGAGAAAAGGACTTTCATAGGCAAATCTTGAAAAGATAGTGCCAATGCCGCCGTTAAATTCCGGTTTTTTAGAATTTCCCTCCTTCATTCTTACGTCGAGAATAGATGATATTCGTCCTCCATAATTGGCAGGAATTCCGCCCTTTATCAGTTTCACATCTTTTACAGCGTCGGGATTGAAAACAGAGAAAAATCCAAATAGGTGAGAAGAGTTATAAACTGGGGCTTCGTCTAGTAGCACCAAGTTTTGGTCAATCCCGCCACCTCTTACATTAAAACCAGAAGCACCTTCGCCTACAGTACTTACGCCAGGTAGAAACTGAATGCTTCTTATAATGTCTACTTCGCCTAGAAAAGCCGGCATCTTTTTAATGGTTTTCATTTCCACCTTATTGACAGACATTTCAATGCTGGTGACGTTTTCGTCTTCTCTTTGACCTTTAACCACCACTTCTTCTAAGGAAGAACTTGTAGGGTTTATTTCTAGATTAAGTTTCTGGTTTTCGGAGAGGTTGATTCTTTTAACTAAGGTTTCATAACCTATATAGGTCAATGTTAAGGTGTAGTTTCCTTTAGGAAGTGTTAGGGAGTAAAAACCATATGCATTTGTTTGAGTGCCTGTTTTTAATTCGTTAGCGTATACCGAAAGGCCTATCATTCCTTCGCCGTTTTCGCCATCTCTTATATATCCGCTAAGGCTACTGCTCTCTTGAGAAAAAGAGAAAAAGGGAAACAATAAAAGGATAAGAATCGAGTAATTGTTTATCTTCATTTTATGTTGATGCCGTATTTTTTTCAATGTCACGCAAAGATAAGGGTCTATAGGATGGTTTGTTATGGTTTTAGTGCTTATTGGCATAAAGAGTTTTTAATAAGGCTATTTTGTATTATAAACGGTTGAGGAATCCCATTAATTAAAATAATTTAATATATAATATTTTAATAGGCAATTTATTTAATATTATATTTGTCTAGTTTACACCCAATAAAAAAATGCAAGAAACCCAAATTATACGTGAGCCAATAGCCTACGAGAAGGTGCCAACTAGGATTTTCCAAAGTTCTGAGGAGGCCTCAAAAGCTGTTGCAAATGAAATAGCCGACATAATTAAATCTAAAACCAAGGCTGGTAACATGGCTGTTTTAGGTTTGGCTACAGGATCTTCTCCTAAAACTGTTTATGCAGAATTAATTAGAATGCATAAAGAGGAAGGGCTTAGCTTCAAAAATGTCATCAGTTTTAACCTTGACGAATACTATCCAATGCATCCTGATGCTGTTCAGAGCTATTGGAGGTTTATGAAAGAGCAGTTGTTTGACCATGTGGATATTCAGGAAGGTAACTTTCACATTCCGGATGGAACAGTACCACCAAGCCTTTTGGCAGCTCATTGTCAGGAATACGAAAAGAAAATTAAAGAGGCCGGTGGTCTAGATTTTCAACTTTTGGGAATTGGGGGAAATGGACACATTGGTTTTAATGAGCCAGGCTCTTTAGAGAATACCAAAACCAGGTTAATGATGTTAGACCAGTCGACCAGAGCGGCTGCAAAATCAGATTTTGGTGGAGAACTAACAAAGGTGCCTAAGAAAGCCATAACGCTAGGTGTGGCCAAAATACTTCAAGCCAAAAGAATCGTTTTACTAGCCTGGGGAGAAAGAAAAGCCCCTATGATCTGTAACGCTGTTGAGGGTACCGTTTCTGCCCAAAATCCTTCCTCTTATCTTCAAAAGCACCCGAACGCCCTTTTTGTGATAGACGAAGCGGCGGCATCTGGTCTTAAGAGAATGAAAACACCTTGGATGGTAGAAGATGTAGAATGGACCAACAGCATGACTAAAAAAGCTGTAACAAGTCTTTCTATAAGCTTAAACAAGTCTGTTCTTAAGCTGACCAATGAGGATTATAACGATAATGGCTTAAGTGACTTATTGGCATCAGCAGGTAATGCCTACGACATAAACATAGATATTTTTAATCAGCTGCAAAGAACCATTACGGGTTGGCCAGGTGGAAAACCGAAAGCAGATGATACGCATAGACCAGAAAGGGCTCAGCCAGAGAGAAAAAGATGTTTGATCTTTAGTCCGCACCCAGATGATGATATCATATCTATGGGAGGAACCTTTCACAGGTTGGTAGACCAAGGGCATGATGTACATGTGGCTTATCAAACCTCTGGGAATATTGCTGTTTCCGATGAAGAGGCACTTCGCTTTATCGAGTTTGTGGTGGACTATAACGAAAACTTTAAAGTAGAAAATGAACAAACTTTAAACGTGTACAAAGAAGCCCTAGACTTCCTTAACAACAAAAAGGACAGTGAGCTTGATAGTGATACTGTAAGATTAGTAAAAGGTATAATTAGAAAAGGAGAAGCTAAGGCTACTTGTAGGTTTGTAGGAATCCCTCCCGAGAATATACATTTCTTGGATATGCCATTTTACGAAACAGGAAGAGTTCAGAAAAATCCATTGGGCAAGGCAGATATTAAAGTCGTTTCAACGGTCATTGAAGAAATTAAACCGCATCAGATTTATGCCGCAGGAGACTTGGCAGATCCGCATGGTACTCATAAGGTGTGCCTAGACGCCATTTTTGAGTCTTTAAAAGAGCTGAGGCATAAAAATTACATGAAAGACTGCTGGGTTTGGCTATATAGAGGAGCTTGGGCTGAGTGGGATATTCATGAAATTGAAATGGCCGTTCCAATGAGCCCGCATCAGGTTATGCAGAAACGTATGGGTATTTTTAAGCACCAGTCTCAAAAGGATGGTGTGGTTTTTCAAGGTTCAGATTCTAGAGAATTTTGGCAAAGAGCAGAGGAGAGAAACCAAGGTACAGCAAAACTTTATAATGCTCTTGGCTTAGCAGAGTATGAAGCCATGGAAGCTTTTGTGCGGTATCATTTCTAAATAATTTGAGCATTTAATTGTTGCCGTAAAATAAAATTCTTAGGTTAGTAAAAAATTGTACTTAAAGGCATTTTTTTATAATAAACCTAAGAATTTTTGCGTTAAGTATATGTCTAACCCGACCACCTAAAGTACTAACGTGCAATAACCGATATGAAAAAAAGAAACATCAATCTGTTTATGGTTGTGCAATGGCTAATTTTTATGCCATTACTCTTACCGATGGGCATTTTAGCCGGAGCTTATGAAGGCATGAAAAAAACCTTTAATCAAGCCAATGCCGATATTTTTGAAAAGCAGGCTAACCTTACTGAAGTATAAATACCTCTTAATCGTCAAGAAGTATTTATGAAGTTCAGGTAGTTCTTCCTTAATGAAGGAATTTCATTGTTTCGTCTTTTATTTCCTCAGTTTCTAATTCAAGAAACTCTTCCCAAAAAGCGTTTTCTGGAAGCGGAGCTTTACAAAGAACAGGCTCTTTTTTCGTTGGATGAATGAAATAAACCCTTCTGGAGTGAAGGTTAATTGAAGCGTCTAGGTTTGGTTTTGGATAACCGTATTTCAAGTCGCCGCGTATTGGACAGCCCATGCTGGCTAGCTGTACACGAATCTGATGTGACCTACCAGTGATAGGCTCTACCTCAATCAAATGATGTTTATTAAGCGTACCTACATACCTGTAGTTTAGTTCGGCTTTTTTACTATTGGGCACCTCCTCATCATGGGCTGTAACGATGTTTCTGTCTTGATCTTTTACCAGCCAGTGAATCAGTTTGCCTTTTGGAATGCGTGGTTTATTTCTAGTAATGGCCCAGTATGTTTTCTGAATATGTCTTTTACGGAAAAGTTCGTTCATCCTTTCCAGTGCCTTAGAGGTTCTTGCGAAAATAATTAAACCACTCACGGGTCTATCTAACCTGTGCACCGTGCCTAAATAAACGGCACCAGGCTTATTATATGTCTCTTTGATATATTCTTTGACGTACTCTTCAAGCGTCTTGTCACCAGTTTTATCCCCATGGACAATCACGCCAGCTCTTTTATTGACTATTATCAGGTGATTGTCTTCGTATATTACTCTAAATGGTTTTTTCATATCTGTGCACCGTCGGTTTAACGAAGGTGTATTTTGTATTTACAATAGTTCCAAAGCCTTAATTCTGGTCTGCTTATCTGTTTCAATATAGTCTTCCAAAGTTGGAAGCTTCACAAAATCAACATTTTGCATACAGTTTTCAATCAAATCAGACATTTGGAGAAAACCAATCTTATCTTTTAGAAAAGCATCAACAGCAATTTCGTTGGCTGCGTTCACTATACACGCCATATTGCCGCCTTTATTTAATGCCGAAAACGCAAATCCAAGATTCCTAAATGTTTCTAAGTCAGGTTTTTCAAAGGTAAGGTTGGGATAGTCTATAAAATTAAACCTTGGAAAATCAGATTTTAATCGCTGTGGAAAACCAATGGCATATTGAATAGGGAGTTTCATGTCTGGTAGGCCCAATTGAGCTTTCATACTTCCGTCTTCAAACTGCACCAAGGAGTGAATAATACTTTGCGGATGTACTATGACTTCTATCTGTTCAGGTTTTAAATCAAAAAGCCATTTGGCTTCAATAACTTCTAAACCCTTATTCATTAAGGAAGCCGAGTCAATCGTGATTTTGGCTCCCATTTCCCAGTTGGGGTGTTTGAGGGCTTGCTCTTTTGTAACAGTTTCTAAAAAAGCTCGGTCTTTTCCTCTAAAAGGTCCACCAGAAGCAGTTAGTACTATTTTTTCAATGGGGTTTAAGTTTTCTCCAACAAGGCATTGAAAAATGGCAGAATGCTCAGAGTCTACGGGCAATATCTCTACACGATTTTCAATAGCTAATTTGGTGATCAGCTCCCCAGCCACCACAAGGGTTTCTTTATTTGCAAGAGCAATATGCTTTTTAGCTTTTATGGCCCTTATCGTTGGAAGAAGTCCAGCATAACCCACTAAGGCAGTAAGTACCATATGTACTTCGTCAGACTCCACGACAGCTCCTAAGGCGTTGTCGCCCGCATATACTTTAATATCTAATGGGTCTAGGGCAGCAGATACTTTATCATAGAGCATTTCATTGCCGATAACTACCACATTGGGTTTGAATTTGACAGCTTGCTGAATGAGTAATTCGGCGTTATTTTGGGCGGTGAGTACTTCAACCTGAAATAGATCGGAATGAGCTTCTATAACCTCAAGAGCCTGAGTGCCGATAGAACCCGTAGAACCAAGAATAGCAATATTTCTTTTTTGCATGCAAAAGGATTTGACCGCAAAGGTCTAAAAAAAATAGGGATTAAACGTAAGACTTGCTTTTTGAGTGTTTTTATCAGAAACTCCAAGTGTTCTTTTCTCTGTTATAGGGCTCTAAGGAGAATTTGAACCCACTTCTAAAGCCAAACTGATTTGATTGTGAGGTAACATAATAAGCACCGAGTCTAAATCTGGATCGGCCTAATTTAAAAACCCTGTTTAGGCCAGCATAGAATTCGCTATATTGGTAGTTTTGGTCTGGCACATATAGGAGTCCTGCACCCGCCAGCGTATTTATTCCCGATTTATTTAGTAAAGGGATTTTGCTCATCAGAAAGCCATTGAATTGGTGTTCATAATGAGATTCAAAGAACCATTTAAATGTGGAGAAGGTATTCGGAATTAACTGATAGCTATACATACTCGGTGAAAACCAGATAGGATCTCCACCTCTTTGGTATTGATAGTCCATGGGAGCCACTTTGGTGGTGTCTAAAAACCTACCAATGCCTATTCGGTATTCTGACGTGCCTAAAATGCCAACATTGAAATATTGAGAAATATTAAATTCTATATTGGTAAAGGCTTGCTTTAGCTGGTTGTCGAGCTGAAAAGCCCTATTATATCTAAAGCTAAAGGTTGGAAACTTGGAGCCAAGAACTATTTTTTCGTTAGGTTCAGAGATGTAGAGCTGTTTTGGGGTGTAGTCTATTCTAATATTCGTTTTAAGTATTTTACTATTAGGGAACACCGCAGGAGTGTTATTATTAAAGAGCTCATCACCGAGCTTGGAAAACATAAAATCACCGAAGTCCTCCCTTTTATTAAATTCTAAATTTGTTTGGAGATAAAACCCATTAAATAATTCGGTTCGGTGCCGCAGGTTGAGACCCGTTTTGATGTAAAAATTGTTTCTTTTGATGATGTCAGAAATTGTGGCGTTTCCGTTTATAACATCAAAGCCTTGACCTACACTTATAAAAATGCTGGATTGTTTAACGGGATTATATAAGTAGTCCACAGAAATCTGACCTCTAAGATCTTGGTTCAGAAAACCATAATTAAGGTAAGGTGTTATGGTTAGCCTTTGTCTATTTTCAAACTTCTTATAATAGTTTAGGTTATACTGTATCCTCCAGCCGCCTATGGCTAAGGGATTTATTAATGAAGGAATGGAACCGTATTCCCAATTGGTTTTTTTGGCTCTATTAATGTGTCCAAAACCATTCCAAGCAATCTTTAGAAAGGTAATTTTATTATATACGGCGTCAATTGAATCGAGATATTCTTTAGAGTTAAGTTTTATTTCGAGAGCCTCCTGCTTTCTAACTATTTCATGTTCCTTTTTGGAGAGGGGCTCAGGCCTTATACTGTCCCAGAATGTAGAATCTCTTTTATAAGCCAGTTCGGTAGTTTTGGCTATTTCGGGGCCAAAAAAGTTTTTGGAATAGGTACTGTCAAAAACAAAGTCTGACTGACTCACCAAGGTGTTTCCGGTCTTGATTTTCCCTGCTTCTTTAAGGTTCCACGTAAAACTTTGGTTACTTATTATCCATTTATCTTGAACTTTTTCATAGGTCTGTTTAAAAGAAAAGTCGTCATAGATAATGAGCGATTTTTTGGAAAGTTTTAAGTCGACACTTTTAAGGCACCATAAACGGTCGTAAACTTCTATTTCCCCTTCATAAAGAGCATTACCAGTTTGTTTGGGTTTAATGGAGATTTTATAAACCAGTTGACCATTTTCATAATACGAATCTACCATCCGATATTTGTAACTCGCAAAACCCAAGGGGCTAATAGGCGATACAAAGGCGTTTTCACTTAGTTTCTTTATTTGTTGTAGATTTTGATAGAGGTCAAACTCGCCATCCGACGTAGAAGTGAAAAATATGGTTTCCTGTTCGCCTATTTTTTTAACGGCAGTTCTTTCTTCTTTGAGTTTATTGGGTAAAGCCACAAACTTTTCAACATTCGCTTCAAAATAACTTTGTTTTGGGAGGCTATCTAGGCTAGAGAAAGGGTCGTCTGTATCTTTTCTTTGCTTTTGAGGATTTAGGTATTCTATATTTTCTAGAGCTTTAATGTAGGTCTTACACCTGTAGTTTTGGTATTGATTTAGAAAGCTATCTTTATGTTCAATAACTTTTCTGATAACCTCATAACTAAAGTCCTTCTTTTTTACGTTCACTACCACCTCAGAAAGCATGGCGGTATCTGGCTGTAAAAAGATGTTTTTAACTAGATCACCATCAACGACCAATTCCAAGAATTGGCTGGTGTAACCAATATAGGTGATACCAAGTCGGTTTAAGCCTTGCTCTAGATTAACTTCAAATTGACCTTCGTCGTTTGTTTGTGTTCCGGTTTGAGAATTATAAACACGGATATTGGCTCCTGGTAAGGGCAGGTTCTCTTCGGAATAAATGTAACCTCTAAGCTTAAAAAAGGTTTGAGCCCGCAGGCCAAATACAGTAAGGAATAATAGAAAGAATAAAAATGCCCTCATTTAAATGAGTTTATTGAACCACAAAATAAGGGCATTTTATCGTAACAAGTTCTTAAAAAGATTTAAAGGCTCATTCTTGAAGTTTATAAATCTTGCCATCGAAGGCACAGATGAAAAGTTCGTTATCCTTATCAACGCCAAAAGCGGAAATATTTTGATACTGGTCAATCAAAATTTCATTGCTGAAAGAACCATCGGCATTTTCTGATAATGCGTAAATTCTGCCAGAAACATAATCAGCAAAAATGTATTTACCCACTAAAGTTGGAAGGAGTGTGCCTCTGTAAACAAAGCCTCCAGTGATAGATTTGTCACCCGTGCTTTGTGCTATTTCTAATACTGGAGCGATATAATCAGAAGAGTTGCTGCCCGATTTGTACGTGTGCAAGCCTTCCATTTCATTCCAGCCATAGTTTCCGCCTTTTGTAATAATGTCTACCTCTTCGTAGGCGTTTTGTCCTACATCAGCACACCATAGTCGTCCATTTTTAGCATCAAAACTCATACGCCATGGATTTCTTAAGCCGTAAGCAAAAATCTCTTTTCTTTTGGTGGCACTATTTACAAATGGGTTGTCTAAGGGAATGCCATAGCTTTTTCCGTTTTCGGTTTTATCAACATCAATTCTCAAAATAGAACCAAGTAGTGTTCCGGCATTTTGTCCATTCCCTTTTGGGTCGCCACCAGAACCACCATCACCTACTGAAATATATAAGAATCCATCAGGTCCAAAAGCGACTTGTCCGCCATTATGGTTTCCATAAGGTTGGTCATATTTAAGAATGACTAATTCGCTTTCAGGCTTGGCCTTGTTAGGATTAGATGGGTCTACAGAGAATCTAGAGATATAGGTCTCGCTGGTTCCTACGGTGTAATTGACATAGAAGAAGCCATTACTTTTATAATTTGGATGAAAGGCTAATCCTAATAAGCCTTCTTCGTTGTCATTGTCGTCAACTTTTGATTTGATATCAAGGAAAATAGATTTTTCACGAACCTTGGCGTTATTATCAAATACAGAAATGAGGCCTTCTTGTTCCACTACAAATATCCGATTGGTACCATCTTTAGGTGATTGAAAGTCAACGGGTCTTTGAAATTCAAGATTGCTAAAGGCTACGACCATTTTAAGCTCGTCATTCGATTCCGCATCAATGGTTTTTGGTTTGGAATCTGAACATGAAGGAGCAAAATATAGAAAGCAAGAGATTAAAACGAATATTGTTTTCATAGTATGGCTTATCTAATTGTATTTAATGATTTAACTGAAAATTTACGGTATCTATTTGAAAATCTGTTCCTTATTTACTTTGACTGTGTTAGTCTTTTCTTCATTCTGCTTAATATAAACGAAAGTAAACCGCTTTTGGCTTTTTATTAAATAAGTTATTTTTAGCTAGATGAACCTATAAGTTCAGAAGTTGTTGTGGTTATTATATTGCGGAATTGGAAGATAGAATGCAGTTTATAAGCCTTTTACTATTGTTAAGTATAAATAGGACTTATTGAACAAACTGCACCAATTCAGAGATTTGTGCCAATTATTCAAGTACTTTGTAAAAAATTCGAGGATTATGATAACTGTAAGAGAAAGACCTGTGACACATTGGCTACCTATCACCATGAAAGAAGTGGAGATGCGTGGATGGGATGAAGTGGATGTGGTGCTGGTGTCTGGTGATGCCTATGTGGATCATCCATCTTTTGGTACAGCTGTTATTGGTCGTATTATAGAAAGTGAAGGTTTTAGGGTGGCTGTTATACCTCAACCTAACTGGCGAGACGACCTTCGTGATTTTAAGAAATTTGGTAAGCCAAAATACTTTTTTGGTGTAACCGCAGGCTGTATGGATTCCATGGTGAATCACTATACGGCCAATAAGCGTAGACGTTCTGATGACAGTTATACGCCAGGTGGAGAAGCTGGTTTCAGACCAGATTATGCCACTACGGTTTATACGAAAATATTGAAAGAGCTCTATCCAGACGTTCCTGTTTTAATAGGTGGGATAGAGGCTTCACTGCGTAGGGTTACCCATTATGACTATTGGGCCGATAGACTTTTTCCAAGTATTCTGGAGGACTCTGGTGCCGACATGTTAGTTTACGGCATGGGAGAGCAGCCCTTAAGAGAAATATTAAAGTTGGTGCAGAAGGGAGTGCCTCTTGGAAGCATTAAGGATGTCAATCAAATATCCTATTTGGAAAATACAGCCGAGGAGGTTAAATCTTATAAGGGTTGGAACACTGTTGAGCTTTCAAGCCACGAAGACTGCTTAAAGGATAAAATCAAGTATGCCTCTAATTTCAAATTAGTGGAGGTGGAATCTAACAAATGGCAGGCGAATAGATTAACCCAAAAAATTGGTGAAAAAACCTTGGTTATCAACCCACCGTTTGTAACCATGAATGAGCAGGAAATGGACCAGTCTTTTGATTTGCCATATACTCGATTACCTCATCCGAAATACAACAAAAGAGGACCAATTCCGGCATATGAAATGATCAAGTTTTCGATTAATATGCACCGAGGTTGTTTTGGTGGTTGTAGTTTTTGTACTATTTCTGCACATCAAGGTAAGTTTATTGCGTCCCGTTCTCAGGAGTCTATTATGAAGGAGGTTGACGAACTGGTGAAACACCCAGACTTTAAGGGATACATTTCTGATTTAGGAGGGCCTTCGGCTAATATGTACCGAATGAAAGGTAAGGATGAAGCCATTTGTGGAAGATGTCAAGCCCCTAGTTGTATTCACCCCGTGATTTGCTCTAACCTTGACACTTCGCATAATCCATTAACTGAAATCTATAGAAAAGTAGACGAACACCCAGATGTGAAAAAGGCCTTTGTGGGTTCTGGTATTCGTTACGATTTGTTGGTAGATAATTTTAATAAAAACAACCAAGACGGCAACCATGATGAATACATGGAGCAGCTGGTGACACGCCATGTGTCTGGCAGATTAAAGGTGGCTCCTGAGCATACCGCAGACAATACCCTGAAGGTAATGCGTAAGCCTTCTTTTAAATACTTCAGAATGTTTAAAGAGAAGTATGATGCCATTCAGGAAAAACATGGCTTGAAACAGCCGCTTATTCCATATTTCATTAGCTCTCATCCTGGCTGTGAAGAAACGGACATGGCAAACCTAGCCGCAGAAACCAAAGACATGGGTTTTAAGCTAGAACAAGTACAAGACTTTACACCTACGCCTATGACTGTGGCTACGGTTATTTACTATTCTGGGGTACATCCATATACCTTGCAGCCTATAAATACGGTAAAAACAAGAGAAGAAAAGCTTACTCAAAACAAGTATTTCTTCTGGTGGAAAAACGATATGAAAGGTTGGATAAAGAGTAGGTTGACCAAGTTGGGTAGGCCAGACTTAGCCAAACAATTGATAGAGCAACCTGTTAAAGCAGAGCATAAAGAGTTTTCAAAAACGAAATCTTCTAAGCTCAAAAAAGAGAAGGTTGTGACTCCGGAGGCATCTACACCAAAGAAAAAAAGGACTTTTAAAAAGAAGAAGAAAGGCTGGGCTTAAATATAGCACCGTTTACTTTTAGTCCGAGCGAAACAAGGTTCGTTATTTACAAAGGGTTTCTTTTGAAAATGTAGGACTGTTCTCGCTTTCACTCGAATGATATGCTCTTGTTTGAATTGACGACCTTTATGCTTGTATTAACAAGCTCTTCGTTACTATTCAAGCTCTCTGGTTGATTGTCTTTAATCTGCTCAAATCGCCAAATTGATACCGTAATCTTGGCAAAAATTGTCAGAAATTCGATTTAATCCCGAAAATTTAACAAAATGCAATGGATGGGCTCAATTCCCAAGCTGACCCAAACTTTCCAGCTATGTACAACGTTTACTATTTTTGACCAAAACATAATACATTGAAACAAATAGCTATACCAACACGTAAGCCAAGAATATTTTTAGGAGAAGACTTTGAGCTAAACGGCTGGGAGAGTCTAAAAGGCTTTTATGAAGACCTAGTGAGTAGAGAAATAAATTCTGGAAACGAGCTAGAACAATGGTTTAAAGATAGAGACGAATTGGAGTCATACTTGTCGGAGGACATGGCATGGCGTTATATCAAGATGACTTGCGACACCAAGAACGAAGAAGCTCAAAAAAAATACCAATATTTTGTTACAGAAGTTCAGCCCCACCTGGCTGTTTATGACGACAAGCTGAATAAAAAGGCCTTAGAAAGTCCTTTCTTAAAGGATTTAAAAGGCAGTGGTTATTCCATAGCTCTGAGAGGAATGAAAAAGTCCGTGGAGATATTTAGAGAATCAAATATCCCTTTAGTAACAGAAATTCAGACGAAGTCTACGGAATATCAGGCCACCACAGGTGCGATGACCGTTATTATTGACGATGAGGAAATGACGCTTCAAAAAGCGGGTTCATTAATGATGGGAACAGACCGAGCCAAAAGAGAAGAAGCGTGGTTAAAAATAAGCGAAAGAAGAGAAAAGGACCGAACTAAACTGGATAAGCTTTTTGATGATTTAAAAGGCTTAAGACAAAAAGTGGCTGAGAATGCCGACTTCAAAAACTACAGAGATTATGCCTTCGCTTCCTTAGGAAGGTTTGACTATACCCCTCAAGACTGTTTTGATTTTCATGAATCGGTAGCGGAAACGGTGGTGCCATTGCTAAATCTGGCAGAGAAAGAAAGGAAGGCTAAATTAGAATTGGAGGCTTACAGACCATGGGATAAAAAGGTAGATGTAGAAGGTAAAGAGGGTTTGAAACCATTTACAAATGGAGAGGATTTGTTGGACAAAACGGAGGCTTGCTTTGATAAAATTGATAAAACGCTAGGTGATTACATTCGCATTATGCGTAAAATGGGGCATTTTGACGTAGAGTCTCGGGTAGGAAAGGCCCCAGGAGGGTATAATTATCCTTTGATGGAAATTGGTGTTCCTTTTATTTTTATGAATGCCACAAGTACACTTAGAGATGTCGTGACCATGGTGCATGAGGGTGGGCACGCCATTCATTCTTTTGAGGTGAGAGACTTGCCTTTAAGTATGTTTAAGAACACAACTTCAGAAGTGGCAGAAGTAGCTTCTATGGCTATGGAGTTAATTTCAATGGAACATTGGGATACATTTTTTGAAACTCCAGAAGAGCTAAATAGGGCTAAGATTGAGCATTTGGAAGATATCTTAACCGTATTACCTTGGATAGCCACAGTAGATAAATTCCAACATTGGATTTATGAGAATCCAGATCATACTGTAGAAGAAAGACAAGCGGAGTGGATAAGGGTTTTTGAGGAGTTTTCTGATACGCAAACGGACTGGTCTGGACTTGAGAAATTTAAGGAAGCGAGCTGGCACGGGCAACTACATATTTTTGAACTGCCATTTTATTATATTGAATATGGAATGGCACAGCTAGGAGCTATTTCTGTTTGGAGAAATTATAAAAATGATCCCAAGAAGGGCTTGGAAGCTTATTTGAGAGGGTTGAAAATGGGTTATACGGGTACCATTGGCGAAATTTATGAAGCCATGGATATTAAGTTTGACTTTTCAAAATCCACTATATCTGAGTTGATGGATTTTGTTAGAGCAGAATTGAGCAATTTAAAAGGTTTGAACTAGTTCTAATAATTCAGCTAAAATCATTTAAAAGCTTTGAGCAAATTCGTAAGCATAAAATTCTGGATTGTCTTTTTAGTCAATCTTCTATTTATACCTACTATTTTGGTGGTATCGCTTTTCTTTTACCAACAGTTCAAGGCTTCTATTGACGAGCGTGTTTTGTTACAGCTAACTTCTATAAAAGGTTTAAAGAGGGTTCAGATTGAAGACTTTTTAAAAAGAGAGTGGAAGGCTTTTAATGACACTGAGGCCCAAACCGAAATACTTTCTAATAGGCAGTTGAGGGAGATTTTTGGCGAATCTTTTAAAAATCAAAAGCTAAATGGTGTTTATGATCTGACAGGTGTGGCGAGCCAAGGTCAGTTGAGTTTAATTTTTGTGAAGCAAGTAGAAGATGGAAACTATAGCGTTCGGTTTGAAGACGGAGAAGAAATAAAGAAAATATTGCTGGAAAGAACGGGTATGGGCAAGAGTGGGGAATCCTATTTAGTGGGCGAAGACTTTAGGTTACGTTCCAGGTCACGTTTTTTTCCAGACAAGCCACCGTATGATTTTGAGTGTAGAACACTGGGTGTTTTAGAGTCTTTTGAAGGTAAGCAGGGTAAGGGAATTTATAAGGATTACAGAGGAGTGGAGGTTTATGGAGCATTTCAATATCTGCATTTTAAAAATCTTAAATGGTCTATTTTGTCCGAAATAGATACCGATGAGGCATTGGAGCCGCTCATTTTACTGAAGCGAAACCTCATTTTTATTATTTTACTCTCCATCTTAATTACATTTATTTTGTCCCTGTTTTTAGCTGGGGCATTGACGCGTCCTCTCCTGAGAATGAAGTATTATTTGGACAGGATGTCTCAGGGCGACTATGATTTTGATGTCAATGGCAGACCCATTGGTCATGAAATGAGATTAATGTATGAGTCTTTGGCAGAGATGGTGGTTAAGTTTAAGTCTACCATAGATTTTTCAAAAGAAATAGGAGGAATGAACCTAGAAGCTGATTATCGGCTAATTGGTGAAAATGATACACTGGGAAAGTCTTTGCTTTCAATGCGGGAGCAGCTAAGAAAAATTAATGAATCGGAAGCGATAAGACAAAGAGAGCTTAGAATGGCGATCATTTCTGGTCAGGAAAAGGAGAGGCTAAGGCTTTCTAAAGAATTGCATGATGGTCTAGGTCCCATGCTTACTCATTTAAGACTTCTGATTCAAAGTCAAGATTTGGCAGCGGAGAAAAAGATAGAATTTAAAGAGATTATTGACGATACTGTGAGCGAAGTAAGAAGGATGACGTTTAACCTCATGCCGCAGTCGTTAATGGATTTTGGAGTGGCTAAATCTGTGCAAAATTTGGTGATGATGCTAAAGCCGTTGACGTCTTCAGGAATTGAATTTATTTATCACCGTGGAGAAAAGGACGGCAATTTTGGAGATGAGATAAACATTTGTTTGTTTAGGATAAGCCAAGAATGTCTTAACAATGGCATTAAGCATTCGCAGGCAGATAATATTGTTCTGGTATTAACAGATGAAGGAGACCGTGTCAATCTTTACTATTCTGACGATGGCAAAGGTTTTGACCCTAATACCGTTTCTGGTGGCTCTGGATTAAGTAATATGAAAGCTAGAGTAGATGTTTTAGGGGGTAGTTTTGTAATAAGCAGTGCCGATGAGGGCACTACCATTGAAGTAACTTTACCGTTTTAAGTATGATAAAAATAGCGATTGTAGATGATCATCATTTGTTTAGCAATGGACTCTCAGCCATGTTTTCTAAGAAGGAGAACATGGATGTGATTGGTATTTTTGGTGATGGTGAGGAATTTATAGCGTTTCTTAAAAATGGCGGCGAACTAGATGTGGTTTTGCTAGATATTACCATGCCTAAAATAGGAGGCTTAGAGGTGCTTGAGATTCTTAGAAAGATAAAGCCTAAAGTGAAATCAATTATGCTTTCTATGCATAACGATGGCAACTATATTGTACAGAGTGTTAGGAATGGAGCCATGGGCTATTTGCTTAAAAACACGGATGAAGAAGAATTGTCATTGGCCATTGAAACCGTGTATTTAGGTAAGAAATATTTCAATCAGGAAACCACCGAGCTATTACTAAACAATATGTCTATTGAAGGGGATGTGGTTAAGAAACTATCACCGCGAGAAAACGAAATTTTGGAATATATAGCCGAAGGTTTGACGACGAAGGAAATAGCAGAAAAGCTTTTTATAAGCACTAGAACGGTGGAAACGCACCGTGTGAATATGCTTAAAAAACTGAATGTTAAAAATTCTGCGGAGCTTATTAAAAGAGCATCTGAGCTGAAAATGATCTGACCATCCGTATTTATACGGATGGTAATCATAGCGATAAAAACTCTAAAAAATCACATGTATTCTTAGATTGTTAATACATAGTAGATTGCTGATTTTTGTAATGAAGATAAGTTTTCAACAACAAAATAGAGCAACTATGAAAAGCATTTCAATATTGATCCTAATACTTTCATCTAGTGTGGCTTTTGCACAACATCCTTTGTATAAAAAAGGGCCGAAAGCAAAGAATTATATGGTGGTGAAAAGTGAGAAACTAGAACCAAGTCAAGTAAGTCTGTATGCACAACCTTCAGATAAATATGAAGCAGGTGCTAATGCCAAAAATAGAACGTTAAGCTCAGAGAACGACGAGAAAATTACCGGTTATGTACAAACCGGAATAAAGAGAGGTACAGGTGCTAACGCTAAAAACCGGTACGTTAGGTCAGAAAATCAGGGTGGAGATGAAATAAGAAGTAACCAAATGGAAGAGCATAAAGAAAATGCTAATTCTGAATTTTTGCAACGAAAATAATAGAAGCAAGAGGTTCTCGTGGTGGGCTAGCTTTATGGTCCACGACGAGTTCTTTATTTTTTAGAATTTTAATTAACCAGAAGAGAAAACATCAACAGATAGATAGGGGTTATGGACCCCCTTTACCCATTTTACGAAAGTGAGGTGGGTTTTTTATGAGATGATGGATAAGGTGTCGCTATTTTCCGCAAACTTCAAATATCCTTTCCTGCCTCTTTTAGAGGAGTCTGCACAAACGTAAACCTTGTCAGAGGCATTTATCATCGCTCTGCTTATTTCGGCTTCGGTTTCAGAGTTTGCCCATAAATTGTCTTCAAGGTCTATGGCATCCGCACCTATGAAGGCTTTATCTGCATGATATTGCTGGATATGGTTTACCGCCATCTTTCCATGCACAGCTTGGCGTTTAGTGTCTAGTTCTCCGCCTATGAGGTTGACTTTGACATGCGTATTTTGTAAAGCACTCACTACGGGAAGTGAATTGGTAATAACTTTAATATTCAAGTTTTTAATGTGTGAACAAATATGCAAAGTAGTGCTACCGCAATCTATGAAAATCACATCACCGTCTTGAATGTGTTGGGCTGCGGTTTCGCCAATCTTCCGTTTCTCCTTCTCATTTTGAGGGGATTTGATGTCAAAACTGATCATCGGGCTTTCGTCTATTCTGGTAGCTCCGCCATGTGTTCGCTTGAGTAGATGTTGTGTTTCTAACTGTGCCAGGTCCCTACGTATAGTGATATCAGACACGGCAAGAAGTTCCACAAGATTGGCGGCCGTGATAAATTCTTTTTCAGCCAACAGACTTAAAATTTCTTTCTTTCTTTTTTCAAATCCCATTCTTTGAATTACATTTGGTCAAAAATAAACAAAAACAATCAAATACGTTCAAAATGGCTGCAATTAATATTATTGAAAATAAACTTCTATCAGATAATTGGTACACGCTTAGAAAGCTAACCTTTGATTATACAACAGATAAAGGGGAAGTTCAGCGACAATCCAGAGAGTGTTATGATAGAGGAAACGGAGCAGTGATTTTGCTCTATAACTTGGAAAAGGAAACAGTAATACTTACACGTCAATTCAGAATGCCTACTTATCTCAATGGAAACCAAGATGGCATGCTTATAGAAGCCTGTGCGGGACTATTAGACAATCAAAGCCCAGAAGAGTGTATCAAAAGAGAAACGGAAGAAGAGACGGGTTTTAGGATAAATAAGGTGGAGAAAATATTTGAATCTTATATGTCGCCTGGTTCTGTCACCGAGATATTATATTTCTTCATAGCGGAATATGAGCCTAAGATGAAAGTAAGCGATGGCGGAGGTCATGAAGCCGAGCATGAGAATATAGAAGTATTAGAGATACCCTTTACTAAAGCCATGGAAATGATCAAGACAGGTGAAATAAAAGATGGCAAAACCATCATGCTTTTGCAGCATTTGGCCTTGATGGGATTAATGAAGGTCTAAAATTTACTTAAAAAGTCCCATAGGGTCTGGCTTTTTCAGAAGAAGCTCAGAGAGTAAATCGAAATTAATACCGGTATGGTTTAGTTCATAACCCTTATGGAAGTTGATCCAAGCATCATCTATTTTTCCGTCTACAAGATTGGCATGGGCTAACTGCATGTAGGCATTTACATAAGTAGGCTCTATTTGAAGGGCTTTATCTAAAAGTTGGTAGGCCTTTGGCAAATCAACTTTATGACGATTTGTGTCGTAGCAGTGAATATAAACTGTAGCTAGGTCGGTTAAAAGAGGGGCGTTATTATCATCTGATTCTAAACCCATGGACATGAGCTTAATAGCCTCCTTATGTTCGCCTTTTTGGTATTCTATTACACCAAGTCCCCAGAAAACATCAATGTTTTGTGGGTCAAGCAGGTAGGCCAAATTATATCTGTAGGTAGCCATTTCTTTGCTTCCTTCAGAGAGATATTGCCAGCCCATATCAGAAAAGAAACGACTCGCGGCTTCTCTGCTTTCAAAGTTTTTGTCGCAGTTTTCTAAAAAGGATTTGTCCTCTTCTATTTGTTGAAGGTTTTTTTGGTATCCACCAAAAAGAGCAATCTCATAAATGTTTAGATCGGCAGGAGCCATTTTTCCGACTATCACTACTTCGTGATCCATCTGAATGATGCTATTGTCTAAACTCTTAAACATGGTGGGTTCAAAAGACCTTTTAGGTTTTTCTTTGTTCTCTTCATTAAGCGTAGAACCTGTTAGTCCTATAGAGCTTGAATTCGTAGATTCGGATTTAAGAATTACATGCTGGCCAGTGGTTGGACAGTAATTCATTACTAAAACTCCTATTATTAGACTTCTTAATATCATAGCGTAAGCACCTCAAATATTGCCCTAATATAACGGGTTATACGTCATATTATTTGATACGTTAATAAAGTTGTTAACGCTTCCTTCTTTTAAAGGATCTTTTTGGTTTTTTCTCTCTAGGAAGGTTTTTTTTCTTCTTTTCGTGGAATGCTCCTTGGAAGGTTGGGTCTTCTTTTTTCTTTTGGTCGTCAATCTCTTTTAGTATGACTTGCTGCTCCTCAAAAGGCGTTTCTACCAATTCTACTTCCTTCGGAATACTTAAAACCGGTATTTTTGCTCTGATGATTTCCTCTATCTTTTCTAAGTGATATTCCTCATTAGGCGTCATAAACGTAATAGCCACACCTTCAAGGTTGGCTCTACCGGTACGGCCTATTCTATGTACGTAATCTTCATAAATAACCGGCACGTCAAAGTTTATGACATGACTAACCGCCTGTACGTCAATCCCTCTGGCTGCAACGTCCGTAGCTACCAGCACTCTTAGTTCACCGCCTTTGAAAGCATTGATAGAGTTAATCCTTGTATTTTGACCTTTATTGGCATGGATAACTTTTACGTTTTCTTTACCAATAATTCTCCTATCCAGAAACTTGAAAACTAAGTCGGCGACCGTTTTTGTTCTGCAAAAAACCAAGGCTCTTTTTATATCTTCATGGTCTCTGAAAAGATAGCCCAGCAGGTTTAACTTGGTTTGAAAGTTAGGAGCAGCATACACCCGCTGATCTATGGTTTTGGCTGCAGTGGCTTGAGGTGTTACTTCTATACGCACTGGAGCTTCTAAAAATTCCTGAGAAAACTTTTCAACTTTCTCTGGAAATGTAGCCGAGAAAAGTAAGTTCTTCCTTTTACGAGGAATGATTTCGAGGATTTTTCTGATTTGAGGCATAAAACCCATGTCCATCATTTTGTCTGCCTCGTCTAACACCATGTACTTAATTTCTTTGGTGACAATAACGCCTCTAAGATATAAATCCATGAACCTTCCGGGCGTGGCAACTATGATATCCAGACCAGCCTGTATTGTTTCAATCTGAGTCTTAGGACCAAGGCCACCGTAAACAGCAGCATGTCTAATGTCGGTATACTTTCCAAAATCCGCTATGGCATCATTTATTTGTATGGCCAGCTCTCTAGTGGGAGCTAAAATGACGCATCTAATATGGTTTCCTTGAGCATACTTAATCTTCATTAATATGGGAAGTAAGTACGCAGCCGTTTTCCCTGTACCCGTTTGAGCGATACCCAACACGTCATGACCATATAAAAGGGTCGGTATGGCCTGTTCTTGAATAGGAGTGGGCTCTTTATATCCCAGTTCTTCAATTGCCGTTAGCAACTGTTTATTGAGTGCGAAATCTGAGAATGAGGTAGACATTTTATTTTATTTGTTCTAAGGAGTAGTCAAAAGTTGACTTAAAACCCCAAGTATACTTACTCCAAAAAGTAAGGCTTTTAATTTTTTTATTGCTTCCATTGGTTACAAACCTCAGGAAGTCCTCTTCGGTAGTCACCTTTTGACTGACCAGAATCCCACCCTTTAAAATAGGAGGAGGAATTCTAAAATTATCTTCTGTATTATCTTCATATACGACTGTGCATCTTAAATAAGGAGGTTGGAAGAATAAGCGAGCAATTTTCCCTAAAATACTGTAATGTACGTCCGCATTAAGATAAAGGGCTCCTTCACGGGTACTTGGAATCTTTATTTCAGTGGATAGGTGGCTCTCTTCTTTTTTAATTTCCTGATACTCTGGCAATGAGATATCCGAATCACGTTTAAAAAGAAATAAATTCTCCTGTGGCATGTTAATGGTATCTTGAAGAGAATAGTTCCTTTTAAGAGCAAGATAAGCTCCTTTGTCCATCCATAAAGGATGTTGTTCTCTATAGTCGTGTAGGTTGGCGAGCACAAAATCTGGAGCCGATTTACCGTTGTATTTTTCTTCGTTATTATAGGCAAGCCAATCGCTGTTTGCTTGGTAAGTTTGAATAATTGGTCTTGGGTTATAATTCAATTGATTAAAGAAAATATAAGAGATTTCCCAAGGCATAATATCTACAGAAGCACCACCCATTTTATCAAGAATGTCTTGTGGTAGTATTCTTATTTTGTTCAGTTCTTCCTGTTGAAAGTTCTTTTGATAATCGTAGTTTAGAAACTTTGAAAAGTAATTGTAAGGGCTTTTATACTTTAGGGTATTGGCCAAGGCAAATACATTTTGACCTTGCTTAACTTCAGAAACGACACGGTTTGGAAAGTAAAAAAGGGCGTATTCTTTTAGGTTGTATTGCCCTATGGCCAATCGAATAAACTGGGTAGAAACTATTTGAAGCAGGAGTACCACAAATACCATTCTTGCTCCGTTTTTGAAGTGCTTCGCAAAAAGGAAAATCAAAACAGCAAGAACAGGCAAGAATAGGAAAAAACCAAAAACATTATAGTGCCCAGTGGCGGTATGGGCTTGTTTGAAACATAGAAACCAGGCTAAGGCACTTAGAATGTAGAGGTATAAATTGTCAACAAAATGGGCGAGGTTTTTAAAGATGTAAACGAAGACCACACCCAGAATGATAAATTCTAGAATGAGAAGTAAGCCCAGTTCTTTAATTTTTAAAATATTAACGGCTTGTCCGTCTTGGTAGGCATCTATAATTTTTAGGCTGGCCGCTAAATAATCAGGAATGGAGACATTAAGCAGTAATGAAAAGCTAGCCGTTAGTAGTATCAAAGAAACAAGAGTCAATAAAGCGACCTGCCATGAAATTATTTTTGAGAGCCAGAAATATAGGACGGATAGTAAGAGCACCGAATAGGCAATTAGACTCAGATTTACCTTAATATAGAAAATCAAAATGGCGAGTACTACGGCCAATATTAATCCTAAAGTGCTTCTTGTTTGCTGAACATACAGCAGCCAAAAGAGCATTAGATAGAACAGGGTAAAGGTAACGTCTGCGAAAAACCCCCAAGGTAATAGAATGAGCACGGCCACGACTGCCGCGTGCCACCATTTTTCTGCCATTTTAAGAAACGAAAGCTTAATTATCATGAAATAGTTAAGCAGTAAAAAGGCGTGAAAAAGAAAGAGCAACCAAGGGCTTACTTTTTCTGGTAAAAGGGCGGTATTCAAAAAGCCTAAAGGCCCATAATTGAATATAAAGTCTTTACCGAAAGTAAAGTTCTGATTAATGGCCATTACCAAAGACTCCGTCCAAGAGGGGTCAATATCAATGCTGGCGTATACAAAAGGCTCCGTCGTGGAAAAAAATAGTAAGCCGAAAATAAGATAGAATAGATTTTGTTTAGCCTTTGTACTCATGGATACCGTCTTTGTAAAAGAAATAAACCCTGACAAAAATAGGCATTGTCAGGGTTTAATATGATAAAAGAGCCTTAGCTCAAAGTAATTTATAAATGGATGACCTCGCCATAAGCCATCGCTGCAGCTTCCATAATGGCCTCAGACATAGTAGGGTGAGGATGAACAGACTTCACAATCTCCATTCCTGTAGTTTCAAGTTTTCTAGCTACAACTGCCTCGGCAATCATTTCGGTAACGTTAGAGCCAATCATATGACAACCTAACCACTCGCCGTATTTTGCATCGAAAATAACTTTTACAAAACCTTCAGGCACGCCACCTGCTTTTGCTTTTCCAGAAGCAGAGAAAGGGAATTTACCAACTTTGATTTCGTATCCAGCTTCTTTGGCTTGCTCTTCGGTATAACCTACAGAAGCAATTTCTGGAGAGCAATACGTACATCCAGGAATATTACCGTAATCTAAAGGCTGCGGATGGTGACCTGCCAATTGCTCAACGCAAATGATACCTTCTGCAGAAGCCACGTGAGCCAATGCTTGACCAGGAGTAACATCACCAATGGCGAAATACCCAGGCATGTTAGTTTCGTAAAACTCGTTTACTAAAATCTTGCCTTTATCCGTAGCAATGCCTACTTCTTCAAGACCGATATTCTCAATATTGGCAGCGATACCGGCAGCAGAAAGAACCACATCAGATTCTATCACCACTTCACCATCTTTGGTTTTGATGGTAGACTTACAACCTTTTCCAGAAATATCTACCTTCTCTACAGAAGAGTTGGTTAAGATATCGATACCCATTTTCTTGTATTGTTTCGCCAATTCCTTAGAAATATCAGCATCTTCTACAGGAACAATTCTTGGCATAAATTCTACGATAGTCACTTTAGTGCCCATGCTTGCGTAAACGTATGCAAACTCAACACCAATAGCACCAGAACCAATCACAAGCATTGATTTAGGTTGCTTTTTAAGACTCATCGCCTTTCTATATTCTATAACTTTCTCGCCATCGATAGGTACATTAGGAAGCTCACGTGCTCTAGCACCTGTAGCTATGATAATGCTTTTTCCTTCAACAGTAGAAACCGTGCCATCGGCAGCAGTAACTTCAACTTTTTTACCAGTTTGAACTTTCCCGTAGCCATCAATAACATCAATTTTATTCTTTTTCATCAAGAACTGAACGCCCTTGCTCATGCCGTCTGCTACACCTCTAGACCTGTCAATAACCGCATTAAAGTCGGCCTCGGCCTTAGTAACTTTAATACCGTAGTCTTCTGCATGTTGTATATAGTTAAAAACTTGAGCAGACTTCAAAAGGGCTTTAGTAGGGATACATCCCCAGTTTAAGCAAATTCCGCCAAGGTTTTCTTTTTCAATTACAGCCACTTTCATCCCTAATTGAGACGCTCTAATAGCTGTTACATATCCACCAGGGCCAGAACCCAAAATCACCACGTCATATTGTGCCATAGAATTTTATGCTTTTTAATCGTTCGAAATGTTCCGCAAAAGTAAGTAAAAAAGACGTGTGATTAATCTTGACGAATAGCTAAATAAGAATTGTTTTTAGTTAGGGCAGGAAATGTAAGAGCTAGAGAAGCCTCCATTATTGTCAACCTTCACTCTCCAACAATTTCCATTTGGGGATTTCATAATTAATCCGCTGTTAACGTTCTCTATATAGATGTCCCCTTGATTGACGTGTAACTTGGCTTTTGGATATACGGTTCCAACACCTAAAAAACCTGGAGTGCTTTGTATAGATAAGTTAGCTGGAGTGTGTTTTCCATTTGACCAAGCCTCAATTCTCATAGTAGTATTTCCTGCGTTGTCATCAAAGAAAAAGTTAAGAGCAGAGCCAGTTTTGCCTAAATAATTAAAGTCAGGAGTAACAAGCTCCATTACTCTACTAGATGCATCCCCTCCAGCACTACCAGCAAGACTAAGTCCATAGGTACTCAAGGGCACGTTTCTTACCACAAGTTTACCTCTTATTGGTTGATACGCTCCAATACCTACATAGCCGTTTTGTATATATATACTGTCGTTATTAAAGCTATAAAGGGTATTTCCTGGAGTTAATAATTGGGATGTTTGTGCTTTACAAAATATAGAGAGAGTAAGGAAAATGAAGAAATGGAGTGTGGTTTTCATGTTGTTTTTTTAATAGTGCTAAAATAAAGGTTTTTGGGAAAAGTTAAAGAATAATGGATTCTGATCTTTTTCTTTTTGAAGCAGCCACTTCAATTTGTTCTGGAAGGTGACCTACGCTTATCATCATGGAAACAACATATCTAGAAGGAATACTAAAAGCTTTTTTAAAATCCATATCGTTGGTAGTTGTACAACACCAATTTAAAGGACAAGCACCAAGGCCAAAGGATTGGAGGCTGTATAACAATGACATTGAAAATAGGCCGGAATCAATAAAGCATTGATTTCTCTCTTGATACTCATGAAAGGAGGAGAGGTCGGAGGTGACAACTAATAAAACCTGACAAAGGTGTCCAAAACCTCTATTCCCATTTTGAAACCGAAGTGCTTGCTCTATCTTTTCCTTATCCCTAATAACTATTACCCTTGACGATTGTCTGTTACAAACAGAGGGGGAATAGTTTGCTAATTCAATTGCTTCTTTAATAAGGGCTATGTCCACTTCTTTATTGGCGTAGTTTCTAATGGAATGTCTGGTTTTGATAAAATTTGGGAAATCGATTTGCCAGCTTTTAAGAAGCTCTTTAGAAGTAATAGATTTACTTCCCCCATAGTCAGCAGAGTCCTCGGAGAAATACCTTTTGATAGAATTAAGAGCAGTTTGAACGGATTCTTCTAACCCAAAGTGGTCTTTTTCATGTTCATCATAATACTGTTTGATACTGGCCACAGCTGCTTTAATCTCAAGAGTATGGCCTAAATTATTTTCTTGACCTTCTTTAATTAATTCACAAAGAGAAATGATATTTTCACGACCAAATCCCATTCTTTTTTCTGGCATTGATAAGCCCTTTTCAACGACATGATAGGTTGCCAATACACGTCCAAGAAACTTATCATTAGTGTTTACAGATAGTATACTGGAGTGGCGTAAATATCTTTTGAAGTCCTTAAAGTATTCCCCAGAAAGCGTTTTGATAAGAAAAATCTTTCGGAGTAATGTATAGGCTCCTTTAGGGAGGTATTTCTTAATCTTCGATGCCATTCTCTAAATATTTACAGGTTTCAGCTATTAGTGGATTTAGCTTTTCGTTTACTGAAATATAGTTTATTTCCTTTTCCAGAATTGTGTTTAAAGGTCTAGTCGAGGAAATAACTCTATCAGTAAGATCTATTTTTTTTAAGATTGTTTCAAGTTTGCTTTCTATTCCTGGGTTATTACTGATAGCGAAGTTCTTATTGTACTTTATGGAAAAAAGGCTACCATGGAAAGTTCCTGAAATAATAAATGTGGCATGTTTAAAATAGGATAACCATTCAAAAGGCCCAATAGAAGTAAGGTTTATGTCACACCAGCTTTGGTAATAGCCTACAGCAATTAACTTTAAGTTCCGGGATTTTGAAAATTTAATAATCTCCTCTTTTTCTCCCGTGTTTAAACGGAAAGCATAAACAAGAATATAATCGCCTTTTATGTCGATTTTCTTTTCATGACCTTCAAAATCAATGATAAATGTGGGGTCAAGAACAATTAAGGGTTCTGTGCCAGTTGTTTGAGCAACTAGCTTTGCTGTTTTGTTATCCCTTACTGAAATTTTGTCAAAATTCTTAAGGCCATCCACAAATTCAGGGACTGGAAGACTTAAGTCCACACCACCACAACTTGGAGCGAATGAAATGATTTTTTTATATGGAAAACCGTTTGCAAAATAGACTGGATCTTTGCCGAGAAAACTCCACTGATAATTCCACACTATATCACTTCCTACAACAATGACATCGTATTCGCCAGTATTGATTTTATTTATATTAGTAGAAAAGGGAGACAGCTTTATCGTCTTTAGGTCAGATCTGAAACTTCGGAATTTACCGATATTTGACCATAGGATTCTTGGATTTTTTCTGGCAAATTGAGTGATAAATTCTCTTATTAAATGAGTCCTATTCTTGTAATTAATGACCTCCACATCATGTCCCTTTTCTTTTAAAAAAGTATACGTAGAATAAACCTGAAAGAAGCCTCCATGATTAAGCCCCTCATGGAATGTTAAAATACCAATTTTCATTTTAGCACCTTTTTAATGATTTTTTTAATTTCTTTTATTAAGCTTGATTTTGTAAGCTCCTTCTCCCACTCCTTATCCAATTCTTCATGCCTCTTTGAGGTAGGCGGATGAATTAATGGGAAGTTTATTTCTATCGTATTCAATGAAGCATATATGGAATTAGAGTCTTTAGTATGGGTGGCATTTTTATTAAAACCAATATTGGAAACTAAGTTGTTTTTGGGAATGATGGCTAAGCCCTTTATTAGTCTACATAGGAACCATTGATAATCCCAAGTATCTATTTTGTTTTCGTAAACATCATCAAGAATTTCAGTATAATGATTTGCAGTCTTTTTGTCAAAAAAATCTAGAAGGACTCCTTCTTGTTTTAACATCGGCCAATCTTTAATCTCTGGGTCAAAGTGAGACCAGGCCCTACTCCAAGAGGCCCATCCCCAAATTCTGTTGAAATAAGAAAAGTAATAATCCGTGTCAATTTCGATTTGCTTAAGTGGGTTTGTGCCCCCTATGTGCATAATTGTCTCATCAGATTTATATTTTGAAAGAAGGTCTTCGCAGAAATGAAAGAAACTATGATTAGGAATACAATCGTCTTCAAGAATTATCCCCGATTCTTCATGAGAAAAAAACCAACTGATGGCGTTACTGACACCATATTTACAACCTTCGTTTACTTTATTGAACTTTGTAACAACTTCGCAATCCCAATCAATTGAAGAGGTGATAAATTCTCTTATTTCATGGATTAACTTCTTTTCATTCTCGTTTTTAATACGGGCTCCATCAGAAAATACATAAACTTTGGGCGGTCGGAGGGACTTTAAACGTTGAATCAATTCAACAACACAGTCCATACGATTGAAAGTAATAATCAAAATGGGAGTATGAAAAGTATTCAAGTGATTTAGAAATTAGAAAATGTTTACGTCCTTTATGAAATGACAAAGAAAAGGATTTTAAGGTTTATTTAGGGATCTTTTCTGTTATCTCTTTACAGTTCAGCTGCAAATGTTATTTATTTGGTTCAATTCGAATGACAATTATTAAAAGACAAACTATTCTAGGCACCATTTATTCCTATGTTGGGGTGTTGGTTGGTACACTAACTCAAGCCTTTCTAATTCCTAACTTTTTAACCGTTGAGCAAAATGGCCTTTTGGCCATGTTAATGAGCTGGATGTTCATTCTAGTGTTTGTCGCCAGTTTGGGTTACAATAGTTCTGGTATCAAATATTTTGGGTTTTTCAGAAATGCTGAAAGAAAACATCATGGGTATTTGTTCAATGGATTGGTCGTTTTTTTTATAGGAATGCTACTGTGTTCTTTGATTTTGTATCTTTTTAAAGAGCAAATCGTAAAGTCTTCTGTAGGAGATAACACCCTTTTTAAGAAGTACTTCTATTATATTATTCCTATTACCGCTTTTGTGGCTTTGTTTAATCTTTTTGACAATTACGCCAAGGGCCTTTATGATACTGTTCGGGGGAATGTTCTAAGCCAGTTTCTGCAGCGATTTCTAATTCTGTTGGCCGTTATCATATTTATTTTTGAATGGGTTGACTTCGATCGTTTTGTTCTTTTATGGGTTATTGGTATTTCATTGCCTACAGTGCTGATGTTTGTTCACATAACCAATTTGGATGGCTTCTCTTTGAAGCCTGATAAGCATTTCTTAAAGTCTGATTTTAAAGCGGAGTTTTTTCGTTTCGCAGGCTTTAGTGTGGTTACGGGTTTGTCTTCTATCGTCATTACAAAGTTAGACACTCTGATGGTTTATGATTATTTGGGTCTAGGTCAAACAGGAATCTATAACACCTGTTTGCTTTTCGGAAGCGTGATGACCATTTCTTATAACGTGAGCATGAAAGCATCTACCGCCATTGTTTTGGATGCCATGAAAGCAAACGATTTCAATAAAATCCAACAGATATTTACAAAAAGTAGTATGACCCAGCTTATTTTTGGAACCGGGCTTTTGATGCTGGTTTGGGTAAATGTGGATCTCTTATTCTCTTTTATCAAGCCAGAGTATGCGGCAGGAAAATATGTACTATTAATTATTGGACTCGCTAAACTTTACGATTTAGCTTCTGGAATAAATTCTTTAATACTGGCATATTCCAAGCATTACAAATTGGATTCTTTGTTGGTTTTAACTTTTGTAGGATTGCTATTCCTACTTAACCACGTCTTGATACCTAAATATGGACTTAATGGAGCTGCAGTTGCTGCTTTTTTGTCCATCGTTTACTATAACTCGGCCAGGAACTACCTTATTTGGCGTTTTTTCAAGGTTCACCCTTATAATTTACGATTGCTTTATATCGTGTTAATTGGTACTTGTTTGACGCTTATAGGTTACTTTTTGCCAGTTTTTACTGGCAATGTCTTTGAAAAGTTTTTAACCCTAGTTTATAGCTCTGTGATATTGGGTGGAGCCTATATCTTACTGATCTATAAGATGAACTTTTCACCAGATCTAAACAGTATAGTGGATAAGTTACTAAAGAAAGTATCATAACTTTTTAAGCTCAAAAATACCACAGCCTAATTTACAGTTGAAACTATTGGCCAAACCTTGTTCAGTCAATTCTACTTTCTGATGCAAGACGTCATTATCATCAATGTATGAAAAGCTGAGAAGCTCATATTTTGTCTCAAATAGAGATAAGAGATATGATACGCTGAAAACGCGATGAGCATTAAAGGCCACCATAGACGGGCCAATTTGAGTAGAAAAGTAAAACGTACCACCCTTTTGTAAGATTTGATACATACTTTCAAGTCCTTTCAAATGACCATCAGGGTCAATGTCGTCTCCATACCTTCCAAGCCCAAAATGTTCTATGGTATGTAAACAAGAAAGAGAATCTGTGCTGTCTTTTAAGTCGGCAGCAGGTTTCATTAAGTCGGCCTGTATAAAATCAACATTTTGAATATTGGAGTTCAGCGGCCTTATATCCATGACGTCTACGTGTCTAAAACATGCAAGATGTGCAATGAAACCATCTATTCTAGAACCAATATCAATGTGTCTTTTGGGCTCAGCCTTATAAATTAAGCTTGCTACAAATAAATCTTGGTAGAAGTACTGGCCTCTGGCTTTACCGCTTTGGTCTTTTTTGTCTATAAGAATAGGGTAGTAGCTAAATTTCCAATCGGTGTATTTGCCTTTGAAACTTTTTTTAAAATCGCCTAAGTCTTTTATAAAAGAGGGAAATTGTTTTATATTTTCGAAGAGTTGATCGGGATAGAATCCTAAGTAGGCTAAAGCGAATTTGGTAAGTTTTATTATTCTTTTCATACTTCTATTATTTCTTTGGTGTCGCCAATTCGCTGTGCGGTCACCACAAAACTACTTTTTGAATTGCAGATTAGTGTGGTGCATTTCGACAATGCCAAAATATCTATTAAGGCATTTTCTATTCCAGTTTCCGAACTTCTGGATAGTTCAAAGTCTTGCGTGATGAGCTTATTTTTGAGTTTATTTTTAAAATAACCTTTTACTTCGTAGTCGTCTGTTGCCAAGTAAAAGAAGCTATCGTTATTTTTTAAAGTCTCCATTTCTATTGCTTTAGCATAGGCATCCAGGGAAGAGCTCTTAATGATTTCTACGTGGTCTGTTCTTCTTATATGAATTCCAATAAGATTTTTGGGCAGACTTAATGAATTGAGTTTCTGAAGGACATTTTCTGAAGGAACAAAATTATCGAAAGAAGGAAAAGTGAAAAACGGAAAGCAAGTGCCAATCAGAATTCGTCTCTTATTTTCCACTAGGCTTAGTAACTCTGTCTCGGAAATGTTTAAAAGGTCTTCATCAAATAAAACCAAGTCGTAAAACAGACCAAGGATAGACCTGTAAAGGGGCGTATATCTTTCTATAAAAATATGCTTTACAAATTTTAAAAAGAGTTGATACTTGATACCACTGGCAAGAGTAAATGGAAAGCCGGCACTCTTAAACAAACTAAAAAACGGTGCGTTAAGCTCTGCTTTAACCAGCCAGATGAGTTCAATCTGACATGCTGTTTTCTTCTGTAGACTTCCTACAGAATTTAAGACTCGCATTCTATTGCCCAAGCCACCAAAAGGCACAACATCAATTTTTTTAGATTTCATTTTTTAAAATGGCGAGGTAGTTGGAGTAGTTGAAATTCTCTAAACGCTCATTATATTCTCCAATTGGCTCTAGGCCGTCTTTTAAAATTCGGAACAAATTATAATTAGGAGAGAGTAAAGCATGAAAATCTTTTATAAAAATTCTAGGCTGGATTTGTGTTCCGCCGAATTCAAATTGTATTGTTTTAATTTTTCTGTTTTTAATAGTTTCAGAGGCACCTTTAAAAACATTCATTTCATAGCCCTCTACATCCACTTTCATAAAGTCTATTTTACCTATGCTGTTGTCTTTACAAAAGTCGTCTAGTGTAATGATTTCTATTTTTTCAATATTAACGGTTTTGTTTTGATCAGTTTCTCTTTGATAAGCGGACGCTAATGTTGTATTGTCACCAACAGAATACAAGTTAATCTTTTCGTTTTTGTCTCCTAATCCAACGTTAAATAGGCTCACTCTTTTGGAATTAACGTTCTTTTTGAGTGCTAGGAAGGTTTTTGGCGAGGGTTCAAAACTGAATATTCTGGCATTTTCAGGAAATTTTTTCAAGAGCGTTAAGGCATATTTTCCTACATTGGCACCTATGTCAAAAAGAACTAAGGGCTCTCTTGAATTGGACATTTCCAGGGATAGTTTTCGCAAAACATTCTCTTCTCCACTGTCAACAATACCATAGTTTAAACCACGTAAACTTAGACTATAAAGTTTTTTATATAAACCTTGGTATTTTTTTTTGCCAAAGCTAAAGGAGAGAAGTTTCATTATAGTTTCAGACAGCATTTTTATAAGCTTTTAAAGTTTCTGTAGAAACCGAATTGTAATTGTAATTGTCGAGATTAACCTTATCGGTTTCAAGAGATTCTTCGTTCTCAAAAAACCACTGAAAAGCCTCCTGAAATCCATTTATGGAATAATGGTTTACTAGAAACCCATTAAGCTTATGCTTTATGAAAACAGGGATTTCACCAGTTTTATAAGCAATCACTGGTGTGCCACAAAAGGCCGCTTCAAGACAGGTGTAGGAGAAAGACTCGCTTTTGGAGGCCGAAACAAACACGTCGGCTTTATTATATGCTGCGGCCATTTCAATTTCGGAATTTATGACGCCCAGTAGCTCATATTTAAAAGGAAGGGACCTTAGGTTTTCTTCCGAAACTTTTCCTGCTATCATAACTATAATTTCTTTGTTCGGATGCTTTAGCTGAGATACGACCTCCATAAAAAGAGGAAACCCCTTGAAATAGTTCTCAATGCTCACGGCAGCAAAGAGTATTCTTAATGTACCCGATTCTTTTTCAATCTTTTCAGGTTTGAAAACTTGATCATTTACGGTATTTGGTATTTGGAAATAAGGGTTTTCTTTGAAAAGAGAGCTCTTTTTAATTCTTTGTTCCATCCAGAAACTGGGAGAAATAACGTTGATTTTGTCTCTGTTTTGCCAGTTTAGTTTCTTGGTAAGTATAGCATTTGACAAGTCATTTGCAGCAGGTTTTCTTAAGAAAGTGTCACAGTTTCCGCAAGAGTTCATATAGTTTTGGCATTCATAAGAATGATGGCAGCCGCCAGTCATGGGCCACATGTCATGAAAAGTCCAGAAAACCCTTTTCCCCTGTGAGAGTAAATTCTCGATGCTTCTTAAAGAGAGAAACCCTTGATTTATCCAGTGCAAGTGAATGATATCAGCCTCTAAAACAAGCGGGTGATTTGAAATGTCCGTTCCAAATTTAGCGGTGGAAAAAGCAAATCGCTCTTTTTTCGATTTCTCATAAAACAAGAAATGTGCTTTTTCTAGTAGGAAGTTCAAATAACGACCTGTTTTAAAAACGTTGGGTTTATTTTCCTTCATTTTATGAAGTACCAGAAGGTTAATTTCTACTTCATTTTGGTATTCTTCAAAAGCTTCAATTAACCTACGACAAGCTATGGCAGCACCTCCTTGGGAGTCGCTTGTGTTTATCATTAAAACTTTCAGAGGTTTCATAAATTAAACCCAGCAGATAAATTATTCTTTTTTGAAAGTGGCAAATAGACACGCTCCAAACAATAAGACCAAACCGACAGAGGCCACAAGGTCAATCATCTTTCCAGATTCCACAGACTTAGGCTTGAACTCAAAAGTGATTTCATGTTTTCCTGCAGGAATTTCCAAACCTCTTAAAACATAATCTACTTTTAAATGTTCTACGGGCTTACCATCTATATAAGAAAACCAGTCTTTATTGCCTCGGTAGAAGATTTCAGAAAACACAGCAAAAGCCTCACTACTAGAATTGGAAGCGTAAACCAATTTATTTGGAGCATAGGAAGTCAATGTTATAGAGCTGCTAGAATCTCTTTGATAAGTCTTAGTTTCTGGCATGTAATGCTCTTGTGTTACGGCTTCTTGGCCAGGCTTAAAGCCTTCTCCTAAAGCGGCAAGCTCTTCGTCTGCATTTGGAACTACTTTTAAGGTATCTACAAGCCAAGCATTACCTAAAGCGTCAGGGTTTTGCTGAGCTATTGGCGAATTTTCTGGTCCATTATTAATGAAATATTTTGTGTTCAGCATGTTTAAGACAGGCATGTTTAATCTACCATCCTTAATCATTTGATACTCATAGAGCTCTTGTATTTTCTTAAGTTTTGCTCCATGATATCCACCAATTGACTTATGAAAATAAGAGTCGCGAGCGTCAGACCAGAAGCCTGTAGTTAAGTTTATAACACGGAAATTCGGGTCTTTGTCGGCTAAAATTTGTTGATCAGCGGGTGTAGGTTGAAATATTTGTGTGTTAAACCTTTTCGTCTCAAAATCAGCATTATTGAAATAGCGTTTGTCGACAGAAATGAAATCAAACATCACAAGTACCACGGCAATAATTCCAAAAATCAAACCATTGATTTTGTTTTTCTTCCGTAAAAATACGGCTCCAATAGTTAAAATTAAAAGAATGATGCCTCTGTAAATGTCATTTAAGGCCATCGAACTACGGTCTTCCCTTAAAGCATTTAATAGCCTTTGAGCAAAATCATTTCCTAGAGATTGCGACAGCCCGGCAACAAAGTTTTGGTCTCTTGGAGAATTGAAATCAACCATGAAATAACCCAAAAACATCAAGCCCACAATTACCCCAAATGTGGTGTAAATAGGCTTTTTTAGATTTTCCCAAGTGAATTCTATTTTTAGTAAATCAGACAGGGTGTTAGCCGCTCCCCAAACTAAAAGAAAGTGAACAAGGGTAAGAATCATGGTCACCGCCCTAAATTTATTATAACCTGGGAAGGTGTCAAAAAATAGATTATTAAAAACGGGGAAATTACTACCCCAAGATAAAATAATAAACAGGCCAGTTAAGCCAGCGATAAGCCATTTCTGTTTTCCTTTTGAGATGAAAAGTCCTAATAAGAATAGGAAAAAGACGATAATACCAGAATACGAAGGGCCGCTGGTAACAGATTGGTCGCCATGGTATAGCGGTAATTGCTGTATAAATTGCTTGGCGGCATTCACATCTACACCTCCAGAATTTAAGGTTTTGAAAACTTCAGAGCTTTCTGTAAGAGCCCCTGCTGAGCCACCACCCATTAAGTTGGGTACAATTAAGTTAAATGTTTCATCAATACCGTAACTCCAGCCAAATGCGTAGCTTCTATCCAGACCATCGTTTCCGGCGGTTGAAGTCTGAAGTTCTGTTTTACCTCTGGTGGTTTCCGCCGAATACGTAAGGTTATTCCAAAGCCTCATGGAGTTCATACCCACACCCACAAATAAGGCAACAGCGAAGCTCAGGATAATTTTTGGGAGAACATTAATCTTCTTTTCTTGAATAAGCTTTATAACTTCATAGATAGCATAAGCTACCAAGATGAGCATGAAGTAATAAGTAATCTGAAGGTGATTGGCGTATAGTTCTAAACTCAGAAACAAAGCCGTTAAAAATGTTCCTAATATGTATTTTCCTCTGAAAACATAGATAAAACCAGCCATCAGTGCTGGGCCATAAGCCAATGCTAAAATTTTAGAAACATGTCCTGCTTCCAAAAAAAGCATATTGTATGTGCCAAAGGCATAAGCTACAGAAGCAATCACCGATACCCAGATGTTTCTTTTAAGACTTATCATAAAAATGAAAAAGCCCACCATCATCAAGAAAATAGGACTGGCAGGTAAAGGCAATAATTGATAAAAGAAACTACCAATTTTTGAAGATAGGCTGTTAGGGTAGGCACCTGCTATCATAAAACCTGGCATACCACCAAACATGGAGTTGGTCCACCATGCCCATTCGCCTGTTAGTTCATGATAATCGTTCAGTTCCTTTGCTGCTCCGCCGGCCATATTGGTGTCGTGCATAGAAAGTGTTTTCCCGTTTAGCAATGGGCTAAAGTAGCTCATTGTTAGGATTAGGAAAAAAAGGATAGCTAAAGCGTACGGGAGAGAGGAGCGAAAATCAAACTTTTTTTTCATTAGGAAAATTATTGTTGTCGGGCTGTATTAAGCCATTTCATGTTTATAGCTCATATCGTGCCATTCTTTCGTTAAATAAAACCAACATCACTTGTTGAGAAATCAGTTATATTTATCCAAAGCTATGAAATTGATTTTATTTATCAATTCAGAGCAGTGCTATCGAGCCAATATTATTCAAAAACAACCCTAATGAAACAGTTTCTTCTTTTTACTTCAGCTCTTTTACTTTTCGGTTCTTGTGAAAATACAGATTACGCTAAGTGGGAAAATTATGGAGGGACCAAGGATGCATCCCGATATTCTTCATTGGAAGAGATTAATATAGAAAATGTTAAAAATTTAGATGTAGCATGGGAATATCACACAGGCGATGCCACAGAAAAGTCGCAGATTCAATGTCAACCCATCATTGTCGATAGCATTTTATATGCCACCACACCAAAACTAAGCTTAGTAGCTCTTCATGTATCAACAGGAAAAGAGATTTGGCGTTTTGACCCTTTTGAGGTTTTGGGCGGAGAAAACTCTTGGGCAGGCACCAACCGAGGTGTCACTTATTTTAAGGAAGGCGTTACACAACGAATTCTTTTTAGTGCAGGAAGTTTTTTGATGTCCGTAGATGCTTTAACGGGTAAGCCTGATTTGAGTTTTGGAGACAAAGGAAAAGTAGACTTGCAAATAGGTTTATCTGATGACCCAGAAGAGCAATTTTTGGTGGTCTCTAACACACCAGGAATTATTTATGGAGATAAGATCATTATGGGAATGCGTCTTTCTGAAGGTCTGGATGCAGCACCTGGGCACATTAGAGCATATAATGTAAAAACGGGTAAGCAAGAATGGATTTTTCATACCATTCCTCGGAAAGGAGAGCTAGGTTTTGACACTTGGGACGAGAAGTTTGTGGATAAAATAGGTGGAGCAAACAACTGGGCGGGTTTGACACTGGATGAGGAGCGAGGCATTGTGTATGTGCCCACGGGTTCGGCCACCTATGATTTTTGGGGTGGATTCAGAAAAGGAGATAACCTTTTTGCCAATAGTTTAATAGCTTTAAATGCTACTACGGGAGAGCGAGTTTGGCATTATCAAATTGTTCATCATGATGTTTGGGACAGAGATATTCCTTCAAACCCTAATTTGGTTACCATAAATAAGGATGGTAAAAAGATTGATGCCATAGCACAAATCACAAAACACGGTTTTGTTTTCGTTTTTGATAGAGCAACTGGAGAGCCTGTTTTTCCGATTCAAGAAAAGAAAATAGTAGCAAATACAATGGATGGAGAGTTCCCTTCGCAAACGCAACCTATTCCTACGTTGCCAATGGCTTTTATGCGTCAACGTTTAGAGAAATCCGATTTGCTTAGTCTTACGCCAGAGCTAGCTGCCGAAACCAAAGAAATGATTAAGGGAGTTGAGTATGGCAATATGTGGTTGGCACCAAGCCAGCAAAGGCCCTTTTTGCTTTTCCCGGGTTTTGATGGCGGCGGAGAATGGGGGGGGGCTGCCGTTGACCCAGAAAGTGGCATTATGTATGTCAATGCCAATGAAATGCCATGGCTCATAGAAATTATTCCTAATGAGGCGGCAAAACTTAAAAAAGGGGAGATTAACGGAAGTAGCATTTATGCAAACAACTGTGCAAACTGTCATGGAGCCGATAGAAGCGGAAATGTTCCCGCTTTTCCTAAGCTTATTGGTATTTCGGGGAAATATTCGGAAGAGGGAATTCATAAGATCTTAAAAAGTGGAAAGGGTGGCATGCCAGCGTTTAGACATTTGCCGCAGCAAGAAAGAGACGCCATTGTGAATTTTTTATTGGACAAAGAGGAGAAAGGCGTCAAAAAGGAAATGAGTGGAGGGAAAGAAAAGTTGATAACGCCTTATCTGATGAACGGCTATAAGAGGTTTTTGACCAAAGACGGTTACCCAGGAATAAACCCGCCATGGGGTACTTTAAACGCCATTGATTTAAACTCAGGTAAGATTCTCTGGAAAACGCCTTTAGGCGAATTTCCAGAGCTAACCGCCAAAGGAATTCCTATTACAGGAAGAGAAAACTATGGTGGGCCAGTGGTCACTAAAGGAGGTTTAATTTTTATAGGAGCTACAGAAGACGAAATGTTTAGGGCCTTTGACAAAAAAACAGGAAAGGTGCTTTGGGAAACAAAATTACCTGCGGGCGGTCATGCCACGCCAGCTGTTTACGAATGGAAAGGCAAGCAATACGTGGTGATTGCCTGTGGAGGAGGAAAAGGAGATAAAAGTGGAGATTCTTATGTGGCGTTTGCTTTGCCGGATTGATTGTCCTTTCAGTCTTAAAGTTTTGTTTTGGATAAACAAATATTGATAGTATTCTAAAACTAACAAAAACCCCTAAAGCCTGTTCCAAATATTGGAACTTTTGTTAGCTTTGTATGTTTATGAGAATAATCGCAAAGAGTACTTTAAAGAACTGTTGGGAAACGCATCCTGATTCAAAAACTGGTTTACTTTCTTGGTACGAAAAAATGAGTTCTTTTAACTACAATACGCCACAGGAGGTGATTGCTGATTTTAAAGGTGCTGATTATGTAGGAAATGAAAGAATAGTTTTTAACATCGCCAAGAACAAATTTAGGCTAATTGTTGCCTTCAATTATGAGTTTAGAGCGTGTTGGGTAAAGTTCGTAGGCACACATAAGGAGTACGACAAAATAGATGCAAAAACGATAGAACGTTACTAATATGGAAGACTTTAAAATAAAGCCAATAAAAAACGAAGTTGAGTATAAAGCAACTTTAAAGGCACTTGAAAAAGTTTGGGACGCAAAACCTAATACCAAAGAGGGTGATGTTTTTGAGTTACTTGTATTAGTGATTGAAAAATATGAAGCGGAACACTATCCAATGCCACAGCTGGATCCAATAGAGGCGATCAAGTACAAGATGGAAGAAAACAACTTGACCCAGAAAGATTTAGTGAAATATTTCGGTACAAAATCAAGGGTTTCAGAGGTTTTAAATAGGAAGAAACCATTGACGCTAAAAATGATAAAATCACTTTATAAAAACTTCGGTATTCCTGCAGAAACCTTATTGGCTTCTTGATTAAAATAAAGAGTAGTTTTTTTGAATCTGCTGAGGAGGAAAGAGCGACAAGTCGGGAGATTCATATGTGGCGTTTGCGACGCCTAATCAGTCCTCCGGAAAAAACTTCTTAAAGCCAATTCTGCGAAGCATCTTCTTTTCAAAAGCCCAAAAGAATTTAAATTGACCAAATACCCATCCTACAAGCGGTAAGGTTAGTTGATAAATTGGGAAGATTAAGAGGATTCTAAAGAACAAATAAAGAATGTATGGCTCCGTAGTTTCTGGACTTAGGCCAAAAAATGCGGTAACAGGTTTGGCTACCCAAGTGGCAAAAGAGCCGTTAATAGAAAATACGACTATAATGGCCAATACCTGCCAGTTTGATGTTAAGCCCCAACGTTCCTTAAGTTTCTCCATGATCATAATTGTGGGGCAAAAGTACAATTTCAAAAGAAAACTAGGCTTATTTACTTTGGTTTTGTTAGAACATCATTAATTGCATTCAGAATATGATGAACAGAATACATAAACTGGGTTAAAGCATTCTGTTAAAAATTAAACCACATTCTTAATTTCTCTATTTTTGCAAAGCATCTTTAATAGCATATAATGATTTCTATCGTAATTCCGATTTTTAATGAGGAGGAAAACATCCCTAACCTCTATGCACGACTAACCGCCGCAGCACCTTCCTGGAAGGAAGATTATGAGATTGTGTTGGTGGATGATGGTTCATCTGATGGTTCGCTAGAAATCATAATTGACCTGATAGAGAAAGATGCCCGTGTGCGTTTAATCAAGCTGTCTAGAAATTTTGGACATCAGCCGGCTATTTCGGCAGGTATTCAGGAGGCCAAAGGCGACGCCGTGGTTATTATGGATGGCGATTTACAAGACCCGCCAGAAGAGCTTTATAGGTTTTTGAATAAATGGCGTGAAGGCTATCACGTGGTTTATGCCATAAGAACCAAAAGGAAAGAGGGCTTTTTCAAAAGACTGGCTTACGCGGCTTTTTATAGAATGTTGGCTGCTATTTCAGACATTGACATTCCACTTGATTCAGGTGATTTCTGTGTGATGGATAGAAAAGTCGTCAATGCGATTGTCAAAGAAATGCCGGAGCAAATCCGTTTTGTTAGAGGTTTGCGTGCCTACGCAGGTTTTAAACAGATTGGCGTTAAATACGAAAGAGCCGAAAGAGCTGCAGGAGAAGTGAAATATACTTTCAAAAAGCTACTAGAATTAGCCTTGGATGGTCTTTTTGGTTTCTCAAATGTGCCGCTAAGACTGGCGACATACTTTGGTTTCATAATCGCCATACCATCGTTTATAGTAGGTTTTTTCTTTGTGCTTCACAGAATGATAGGCTTTAAAGTATTGGGACATACGCCTGCAGAAATTCCAGGAACCACTACTTTGACCGTAGGAATGTACTTTTTAGGAGGGGTTACTTTGATTATTCTTGGAATCCTTGGAGAGTATATTGGCAGAATTTACATTGAAGTAAAAAGAAGGCCATTTTTTGTGATTGATGAAATCCTTGAGAAAAAGTAACATCGTTTTTTAATAAAATGTTGTAAATGCTAAGAGTACCGTCAGAAATAGCGGCAAACCAGTTTGAGTCCCTGAAAATTCAGGAGTTGACTTTTGTGGCTTATAGAAGTGACGTATACCCTTCTAAAAATGAAGTTTTTTTTGAGGAAAACGCGGTAATATATGTATTGGAAGGCGTAAAGAAGTTTGCCAATTCCGAATCGGACGTCACCGTAAGAAAAGGTGATGTATTTTTTATTAGGAGAGGTTATTACCTCATGTCAGAATCTATAGATGAGTCGTACAAAAGCTTAGTTTTCTTTATTGAAGATAAGCTTATCAAAGACTTTGTGGATCAAAACATTGAGCTTTTTCCAGAAGATGGCAAAACTCATTTTGACAATTCCGCCTTATTAGTACTTCATTCAGACGAAAAATTCGGGAAGTTTGCGGAGTCTGTTTTACCTTATTTTAAATCGAAAACGAAATACCTGAATCAGTTTCTGAAGCTTAAGCTACATGAGCTTTTGCTTCACCTTTTGGAGTTTGATAACAGCAATAGACTAAGAGGTTTGTTGAAGCTTATTTATAGAGGAGAAAAAGAGGATTTGGGGTATTTAATGCAGAATTACTATTTGAAACCTTTTACCATAGGCGAGTTGTCAAAACTATCTGGCAGAAGTCTTTCAGGGTTTAAAAGAGATTTTCAAGAGCAATTTCATATGTCTCCAGCTTCTTGGATTCGAAATAAAAGATTAAGCAGAGCCGCGTTTTTACTAAAAAATAGCGACAAAAATGTTTCTGAAATAGCCGAGGAGGTGGGTTTTGAGAGCATCTCTCATTTTATAAAAGTCTTTAAAGAGACGTACGGAAAAACGCCCTCCAAATATTAACTTTTCAGATAAAGTTCGTCTCCAACCAAATGAACCACCACCTTAAATTGGTCTTTTTCCAAGCAAAAAGGAATATCTTCTCCGCCTAGGCTCTTCAGTCTTTTCAAATGGCTGGCTCTTTGGAGGTATTCTAACAAATCGTTTTCTGCTGCTTTATAAGAATCTAAAGCCAAATAGGTAGAGTCCTCTTCGTTTTGGTGACTGTCTGCCAAAGATTTCACTAGTGCTCCCGCAAAAAGAATATCCTCTAAACCAGGTCTTCCTTTCCAGCCTGCACATATAACTAAAACATCTTTATCCTGACTTTTTAGATAATCAGAGGTGGGGCTTAAATTAGAAAACGAAGCGACTAAAACCTCGGCGGCAGTGGGTTTTGCCCTGTTAATGGCTAATGTCCCATTGGTAGTGGTCATCGCTATTTTTTTACCTTTAGCATCTTCGGTCATATAGCTAAAAGGAGAGTTGTCAAGGTCAAATCCTGCTATCTTTTGAGCATGTCTTTCACCACCTGCCAAGTAGCCATTTTTTTGATATTCCAGACATTCCGCTACTTCTAGAACTGGTCTAATGCACGCTACACCATTGGCGAGTCCTGCCACCATACAAGATGTGGCTCGAAATACATCCACCACAACGGCTATTTTTCCCGTTAAGTCGTGTTGGTTAATTAACTCAGGCGTAAGGCAAACATCAATGGTTCTTTTCATAGCCGCAAAAATACAAAAGCACTTTAATTTAAAACGCTAATTACCTCTGCATAACACGCGGGTTTTTCAATTCCTTGAATTTCTATGGTGGCTTCTACTATCATTTTTAAACCGCCGTTTTTAGAAATGGAGGCATATTTTAGCTGTCCAGAAAGCCTTATGTAACTATTGGCGGGAACAGGATGAAGGAATCTCACCTTTTCTGTGCCATAATTTATACCCATCTTGGAAAATGGAGCACTGTATATTCCGGCCATTAATTTAGGAATAAGGGATAGCGTTAAGTAGCCATGGGCAATCGTGCTGCCAAAAACAGAAGATTGAGCTCTGTCTTCATCGATGTGAATCCATTGTTTATCTAATGTGGCTTCCGCAAATTCATTTATCATGCTTTGAGTCACTTTTAACCATGGGCTTTTCCCAAGTGGATTGCCTACCCAAGCCAGAACCGATTGCGGACTTTGGAATGCTAGTATTTCAGTTTTTTCTTGTGATTTAGACTGCTGAGGTATAATGCTTTCGCTTTCGGTAGCTTCTTTTGGCGAGCAGGTAATTACTACCGCCTTGCCCGTCACCTTTCGGTTCATTAGGTCATTAAGGGCGTCTATTCCGTTTTCAAGAGGGTAAAGTTTGTAGATATGCGGTTTGATTTTTCCTTTCATGTAGAATACGCCCAACTCCTGAATGTTTTTTATAGAAAGAGCGGGTTGCTCTGAGGTGAATCTGCCCCAGAAAACCCCCATAATAGAGCATCCTTTAAGTAGAGGAAGGTTTAGCGGAATTTTAGGGATATCGCCTCCGGCAAATCCAACGACAAGGTAACGACCGTTCCAAGAGGTGGATCTTACTGCGGTTTCGGTCCATTTATCACCAACAGGGTCGTAAACAACATCCGCCCCTTTTCCGTTGGTTAGCTCCTTTACACGATCTTTTAGGTCTTCTTCTGTGTAATTTATAAGTTCGTCGGCTCCTTTTTCTTTACATACTTGAAGTTTTTCTGCAGTGGAAGCCGCGGCTATTACTCTTGCCCCCATTACTTTTCCTAACTCCACCGCTGCCAGTCCCACGCCACCAGCGGCTCCCAAAACCAAAAGCGTTTCTCCCTCTTGGAGTTTGGCTCTGTCTTTTAGGGCATGGTAAGAAGTACCATAATTATACATGAGAGAAGACGCCGTTACGTAGTCCATACCTTTAGGCATTGGAAAGACTCTTTTAAAATCTACTGCCACTTCTTCTGCAAAACCACCCCAGCCACATAGGGAAAGTACTTTATCTCCCTTTTTGAAACCTTTTACATCATGGCCTACTTCTTTTACAATTCCAGAAACCTCTGCTCCTGGAGAAAATGGTAATTCTGGCTTAAACTGATAAAGGTTTTGAATAATAAGCGTGTCTGGGAAATTGGCACTACAGGCCTTAACGGTAACAAGTATTTCGTTGGCTTTAGCCGTGGGTGCTTCAGTCTCTGTAAAGGTTAAGGAGTCAGGCTTACCATGTTTCTCGCATAAAATGGCTTTCATATTATTCAGGGGTTTTTGATAAAAGTGAGTTCTAGATACGAAAAATTGAACAAAATCTTCAAAGAATTCAAAAAAGGAGAGGTTTTTGTAAATAATAAAATGTTAAGAATCGTTTATAATTTCGGGATGTTATATATTTTGGGCTTTTTGGCAGTACATATAGCAGAGAACCCTAATTGTTTAAACACAATTTTGAGGTATTGAATTTTTAATTGAAAGTTAGATGTTACTTTTAATATAGCTTTCCGCTTGTTAAACCAATGGAATAGAAAATGAAGAAGAATATATTTATAGCATGTTTTGCACTGTTGATAGGTGCTTTCGGGACCTACTTTTTTAAACAGGCTAAGGCCAAAGAAGTAAAACTTGAGGCTTTAGGTTTGCTAGGTCCGCAGCAGTCTGGCTATGCTGTTGGAGATGAAGCCATCGATTTTAAATTGAAAAATGTGGATGGTAGAATGGTGTCTTTAAGTGATTTTAGCTCTGCAAAAGGCTTTATTCTTGTTTTTACGTGTAATCATTGTCCTTTTTCAAAGGCTTATGAGGAAAGGTTGGTGGCTTTAAACTCAAAGTATACACCCTTGGGTTTTCAGCTTATTGCCATCAATCCTAACGACCCAGAGGCTTATGAAGAAGACAATTATGAAAACATGAAAAAGAGAGCTACTGAAAGGGGATATGCCTTTCCTTATCTGGTAGATGACAAGGGTGTGGGTCAAAAATATGGCGTTCAGAGAAATCCACATGCGTATGTTTTACAGAAAAGTGCTGGAAAGTATATTGTGAGATACATTGGAGCTATTGACGACAGTCCGAAAAATGAAGGTTTGGTAGGGAATAAATATGTGGAGCAAGCCGTGGATAACATACTTGTTAACAAGCCTGTGGTTACACAAAATACCCGTCCTATTGGCTGTGCCATGAGCTGGAGAAATAATTTGTAATCTTAGTAAAATATGTGATTTGAAAGAGGGTTGTCCATACGGGCGACCCTTTTTTATTAGATTTGAATCAAAAAAAGAGTAATATGTCAATTCCGTCTTCTCCAAAGTTATTTTCGCCAGAAAGAATGAACCAGCTAGTGGCTTTTGATAGGCTGTTAACTATCATGGACGAGCTAAGGGAGCAGTGTCCTTGGGATAAGAAACAAACGTTGGAGAGTCTTCGCCACTTAACCATTGAAGAAACCTATGAGCTTTCCGATGCTATTTTGGAGGGTGATTTGGAAGAAGTGAAAAAGGAATTGGGAGACATTATGCTCCATATGGTGTTTTATGCCAAAATTGGCTCTGAGAAAAATGCGTTTGATATTTCAGATGTGCTTCACGGAATTTGCGAAAAACTTGTTTCAAGGCATCCCCATATTTATGGTGATGTAAAAGTAGCAAATGAGGAGGAGGTAAAACAAAATTGGGAGAAACTGAAACTAAAAGAAAAGGGCAATAAGTCTGTTTTAGGTGGGGTTCCTACTTCTTTGCCTGCCTTAGTCAAGGCCATGAGAATTCAAGAAAAGGCTAGAGGTATAGGTTTCGACTGGGAAGAAAAAGCTCAAGTTTGGGCTAAGGTAGAAGAAGAGCTTCAAGAGTTTAAAGAGCAGTTTGACACCGAAAAGTCAGAGAAAATAAATGTAGAGGAGGCGGAAGCCGAATTTGGAGATGTGCTTTTTTCATTGGTAAATTATGCTCGATTTATAGAAATAAACCCTGAAACGGCTTTAGAAAGAACCAATAAGAAGTTTATAAAGCGTTTTCAATATTTAGAATCTAAAGCCAAGGGGTCTAACAAAGAATTATCTGATATGACTTTAGCAGAAATGGACGTTTATTGGGAGGAAGCCAAGACCTTAGGTTAAAATCCAATTATTTCCTGTTACAGGAAATAGGTGATTCTCGTAGAATTGGATTGTACCTAATATACCAATACCGCTAACAGTGTGTCGTTTATCTTAAAAGACCATCCATAGCTATGAACAACACTAAACCTTCTTTTATATTTGGTGTATTTACCCTTTCGCTCCTGTTGTTGTTATTGAACGACTTTTATTTTAAGCCGATTTTCCATAACACTTTTACCGGGAAGCTATCAGACTTTGTGGGACTTCTAATATTTCCTTGGTTTTGGAGTTTGCTCTTTAGAAAGTATGAAAAATGGATATACATCGGCACCGCCTTATTATTTGTTTTTTGGAAGTTGGAGCACTCATCTGCCCTTATTTATGCTATTAATCAGCTCTTCGGTCTAGGTTTGGGTAGGGTTTTAGATTGGACAGATTTGTTTGCTTTGTTGGTTTTACCTATTTCGTATAAGTGTTATATCATTTCTCAAAAAAGTGTTGGTGGTTTAGGCAATTTCATGAAATATGCCTTTTCTTTCTTGTCCGTTTTTGCATTTTTCGCAACTTCCCAACCCCAAATATATGTGGAACCCAATTGGGAATTTAATACGATCTATACGCTACCTTTTTCAAAAGAAGAACTGTTGACAAAAGAAATGAGATATCAAGGCATCGATACACTCGATGTTAATCCATTAGACCATAATGAATTTAGGATAAGATATGATGGTGAATTTGTTCTTGTTTTCAATGCTACCATCCAAGAGAAAGATAGCATTACTTCAGAATTGACCTTGAATAAACTTTTAAGTTATACTAAAAGAGGCGTTTCTAGTGAAAAGAAAGATGGATTGAACAAACAGCAGTTTTTAGGGTATTTCGAAAACGAGGTTATACCGATGCTAAGCAGAGGCGTTGTGGATTATCCTAGTTTTACTTATTTAATTGTAGAGCCTTAGGCCCTCATTCTTCGATTCATACGCCTATACCTTGTTTCATTTTTACCATCTACCCTAGAAGCTACGGCCCAAAGTGCCGCTGGAAGCCACCCTATTAGGGTGAGTTGAAGAAATAAACACAGTATACCTCTGAGAATTTTACCTCTTAAGAAGAAGGAGAGCCAAGGCAAAAGAACAGCAATTAATATCATAGCTTTATAATTATAAGTCAATATTAACAGCTGTTCTTTAAATTATGGACAAGATTTTGATGAACGGTTGATTAGAGTTTTACTTCACAGCCGCCATTAGCTCCAGATTTCAAAACGGCTTCCACCACCCTGATGTCTGCCAAACCTTCCTCTCCGGGGCATAAGTAGTCAGTTTTATTTATGATGGCTAGAGCGTCGTCATCCATTTGCAAGGGTTGCTGGCGATCTATAGGCGTATAGATTTGAGTACCGTCAGACATGCTTCCTTTGTTTCCGCCATAGCCAGACTGTGGTTCCATTTTAAGCCAGCCTTTCTCGTAATTAACTTGTAGGTAATTCATGCTGACACCAAAGCTAGAATGACAAGTAGCCATAGCCCCGCTTGGAAACTCTAATACATAAACGGCTGTTTCTTCAACTTCGTGATAAATGTCTGGTCTGGTGGTCATGATATGTGCCTTAACAGAAATAGGCTCTTCACCAGAAGCGAGTCTGGCTCCTTGGATGGCATAAACGCCCATGTCACCCATAACACCACCACCCATGGCTTTTTTCTGTTTCCAATGGTCTGTTCTTCCCTCAAAATATCCAGCGGCCGAGTTAATCATTCTTACTTTACCAAACTTTCCTTCCCTCATTACTTTTTGGTAAGCCTGAATATTAGGATCGTGCTGGCATCTATAACCTATGGATAAACCCACCTTGTTTTTGTTACATGCGTCTATCATGGCTTGACAATCTTTTTCAGAAGGAGCCATTGGTTTTTCACACCACATGTGTTTGCCTGTTTCGGCACCTCTTACGGTATATTCTCTATGCATGGAAGGTGGAAGAACCACATAAATAATGTCAATGTCTGGGTTGTTGGCTATTTGGTCATAGTTGTCGTAACTGTAGATGTTTTTATCAACGATACCATATTTTTGTTGCCATTCGGGTATCTTGGAGGGGGTTCCTGTTACTATTCCCTTTAGTTCACAATGTTTAGTGTTTAACAAGCCAGGGGCGATCAGATCTTTACTGTAGTATCCTAGACCCACTAAAGCTACACCGAGCTTTTCCTTTTTAGGTCTGGTGGCGGCTAGAAGTACATTGGGAGAAAAGGCGGTGGCAGATGCTGCAATGATTGTATTCCTTACGAATGAGCGACGACTTGAATTCATGTTTTTTTTTGTTTCAATTGAGATACACTTATTTAAAGATACTGTCTATTACGCCTAATTTCAAAATTGAAACGGGAGAGGAAAAAATATTTATAAGAAAAAAGAGACAGAGGCAGACGAATTGATAAAAGTGAACTACTTTTCGATCTGAAACGAAAGAAGGATTGAAAACCATAGGAAGAAATGAATGGATAGACTTACCAGAATTAGGTCTATTTCATGTAAAAGCTAAAATAGATACAGGGGCATATACCTCTAGCATGCACTGCGAAAATATAGAAGAAAAGGAGAACAGTATTTCTTGTCAATTTCTTAATCCAGATAATCCTGAAAATGGAATTCAAAACATCATTTTTACTGAGTTTAGTAAAAAAAGAGTTAAAAGTTCAAATGGTATAGAGGAAGAAAGATATTTGGTTTCGACAGAAATAACTATTGGCTCTGAAACTTCAAAAATTAAACTCACTTTAACAAACAGAAAAGATATGAGATCGCCACTTTTGCTCGGAAGGAAATTTTTGAGAAAAAAGTACATAGTTGACGTATCTCATAAAAATATTTTAAATAAATGAAGATTGTAATTCTTTCTAGAAATGCGAATTTATATTCTACCAAGAGATTAAAAGAGGCGGGCGAACAACGGGGTCATGAGGTCTTGATTATTAGTCCGCTAAAGTGCGATCTAGTTATAGAAAAAAAGAAACCTCAAGTTTTTTATAATGGGGCTTTTATAAGCGATGTGGATGCTATTATTCCTAGAATTGGGGCTTCGGTTACTTTTTATGGTACAGCAGTTGTAAGGCAGTTTGAAATGATGAAAGTCTTTACTACCATTGAGTCTCAGGCCTTGGTAAGAAGTAGAGATAAACTACGAAGCCTTCAAGTATTGGCAAGAGCGGGATTGGGCTTGCCTAAAACTGTTTTTACGAATTACTCTAAAGACACTGAGCGGATTATTGATAAAGTAGGAGGAGCTCCGTGTATTATTAAGTTATTGGAAGGTACCCAGGGTGTAGGCGTGGTTTTGGCGGAAACCAAAAGTGCTGCTACTTCTGTTTTGGACGCTTTTCAAGGTTTACAGGCCAGGGTTATTGTCCAAGAGTTTATTAAGGAGGCCAATGGCTCAGACATTAGGGCTTTTGTGGTTGATGGCGTAATAGTTGGAGCAATGAAACGCCAAGGAAAAGAAGGTGAGTTTAGATCTAACCTTCACAGAGGAGGTACGGCAGAAGTCGTGGAACTTACCGATGAAGAAGAGAATACAGCTTTAAAGGCCGCTAGGGTTTTAGGGCTTGGAGTCGCTGGAGTAGATATGTTAAGATCAAACAGTGGTCCTAAGATTATGGAGGTTAATTCTTCTCCGGGCTTAGAGGGCATTGAAAGAGCTACAGGTAAGGATATTGCAAAATCTATTATACGTTATATAGAAAGAAACGTTGAGTAAATTACCCAAGAGCTACATCTAAAAACATCATGACGGCAAAACCTATCATAGCTCCTATGGTAGAAAGGTCTGTTTGATCTCCTGTTTGGGAAGTAGGAACAAGTTCTTCTACCACAACGAATATCATGGCACCGGCAGCAAAAGCTAGAGCATATGGAAGTATTGGTGTAACATGAAGCACTAGTAAAGCTCCTAAAACGCCAGCAATGGGTTCTACCATGCCCGACATCTGACCATAGTTGAATGCTTTTAGTCTAGAAAAACCTTCTCTTCTTAATGGAACAGAAACGGCAGCTCCCTCAGGGAAGTTTTGTATACCAATGCCTATGGTTAAGGCTATAGCACCAGTGAGAAGACCCATGTCTGGGTTAAGGGCTAATGCACCAAAAGCAACGCCCACCGCCAAGCCTTCGGGAATGTTATGAAGTGTAATGGCTAACACCAATAGAACACTCCTTTGCCATGATGTTTTTATGCCTTCTGCCTTATCCATGGAACGGTTAAGATGAAGGTGAGGAAGTGTTTTGTCTATGCCATAAAGAAATGCTCCTCCTAGTAAGAATCCCACCACTGCAGGTATCCACCCATCGGTTCCGTTTTCTTCTGCCATTTCAATAGCTGGAGCCAATAATGACCAGAAACTGGCCGCTATCATGACGCCTGCGGCAAACCCAAGCATCAGATTTAAGGCTCTTTGATCAATTTTTTTAAAGAAAAAAACGAGACTCGCACCAAGGGCAGTAAGAGCCCAAGTGAAAAGTGTGGCGATGAGTGCCAGAAGAACGGGGTTATAATCTAGAAGGAAGGATAACTTGTCCATTAATTTAGATAAATCTAAAAATATTATTTGAAAACCCGAAGATACAAACTATTTAGAGAACTTTCATTAAAACAGCATTATAACGATATTTGAGCAACATTTAATGATATATGAAAACAATAATAACACTCTCTTTTATCTCTTTTTTAAGCCTTAATCTATCCGCACAAAACATCTTATCTCAGAATTGGTTGACGCAATCTAGACATTCAGATGTAGACATTAGTGTAGGAGGAAGAACGGCAATGTATGGTTTGACCAGTGGTGGGTCAGATGTCAATTCTAAGTACTTTTGGGAAGAAGAATTCCAAAAGGGTGCTGTTTATTTTTACCAGCAACAATATAGCGTTCCGGGTGGAGAAACGGTTGAGCTTGATAGCTTGCTTGGAGTGGAAATGAGGTTTGACCTCTGGAATAACAATGTGGAGTTCAAGTTCGGTGAAGAAATTAAAATTATTGAAACCAGCAAGGTTTCTAATATACTTAGCTTGAATGACGATGATGAGGTATCTCAATTTATTAATCCCAAAGAGTTTGAGAGCAAGAATGTGAAAGGCTTTTTCGAGCTTTTAGGTGCAAAAGATGATATTGCGTTTCTTAAGTCTAAGGAAATCACTGTGCAAAGAGGTGATTATAACGCCGCTCTGGATATTGGTAGCAAAGATCCTATTATTACCCAAAAAGAACATTTTCACTTTTGGGATGGCAAGTCTAAAACGTTAGTGCCTATTGATTCTAAAAAGGAAGCAATGGCTTTAGTGAGCTCTTTAGGGATTGATGGAAAACACTATTTCAAGAATTCGAAAAATAGGCTAAAAGAAGACGAAGACTATAAGAAGCTAGCTCATTTCATTTTTGAAACGAGTCGTTAGTAGAAAAACACTTTCTCCTTAAATAAAATTATTCGCCGCATCTCTTTAGAGTTGCGGCGTTTTTGTAGTGGTCTTACCAACGGCTTATTGGTAGATTTGACCACTTTGTCTTATTTGTTTAAGGAGAAAGTGTTCCGTAAATGGCATTCTGCTAACTTTGTCTCTCTTTATTCAAAAACGCATAAGATGAAACACTTTATAAAGCCTTCAGATGTTCCAAGTATCCAAGATTTAGTAAATGAAGGAATAGCCCAGAAGGCAAATCCTTTAGCAAATCGAACTTTGGGTAAGGATAAGACATTGGTTCTTTTATTTTTTAACTCGAGTTTGAGAACACGTCTCAGTACGCAAAAGGCTGGAATTAATTTGGGCATGAATGTCATTGTGATGAACGTGGGTTCAGACAGTTGGCAATTAGAGTTTGAAGATGGCGTAAGAATGAACGGTAACAAAGCAGAGCATATTAAAGAGGCTGCTGCGGTTATTGGTCAATATGCAGACATTATAGGGGTGAGGGCATTTGCGGGTCTTACAGACGCCGAGGAGGACTATAAAGAGTTGGTTTTGGAAAGCTTTCGAGCGTTGTCAGGAGTGCCTATTGTGAACTTGGAATCTGCCACCAGACACCCATGCCAGTCATTGGCAGATTTAATTACAATAGAAGAGTTAAAAAGTAAGACAAGACCTAAGGTGGTGTTGACGTGGGCTCCACATATTAAGCCTTTGCCACAGGCGGTAGGAAACTCGTTTGCCGAGTGGCTTAACCAGACAGAATACGATTTTGTGATTGCTAATCCAGAGGGTTATGACCTGGCTCCCGAGTTTGTTGGAAACGCCAGAGTAACCCATAATCAGGCAGAGGCTTTTGAAGGAGCAGATTTTATCTATGCAAAAAACTGGTCTTCATTTACAGACTATGGTAAAGTACTGCCAGGAAATGAGGATTGGATTATCTCTGAGGAGAAGATGGCATTGACAGATAATGCCAAATTTATGCATTGTTTACCAGTGCGTAGAGGTCTGATAGTGGAAGATGCCGTTATTGATTCCGTAAACTCTGTGGTCATTCAGCAGGCTGGAAACAGGGTTTGGTCTGTTCAAGCTGCCTTGAAGAAGATTTTGGAGGATTTGTAGAACGTTTGATTTTTTTTATAGCTATAAAACTAAAGAATCCCCTTTCTAATTTATTTAGGAAGGGGATTCTTTTATGAAAACTGGTTCGCTTTAACTCGCTTTATGCATTAGGCAATCTCCCGATTTTATCGGGACCGTAGCTAAATTGGTTCAAATCAGTACGTAAACCTATTTAAACTCAATCACCATAGCGGTGCTATGCTAATTTCCTTTAATTATCTGATTTATTGTACTTTAAAACTCATAACGATAACCCAGCATAATTCGGGTTTAAAGCTCCACAGCCACTTTATAAGTAGGATCTTCAATAATGTTTACATCGATGATGTCCTCAGCATTGGCTAAAAGCTTTCTACAGTCAGGGCTCAAATGTTTTAAATGAACTTCTTTTCCTGCTTTTTGATAGCGTTCTGTTAGTTTATTTAAAGCTTCAATGCCAGACATGTCGTTTACACGGCTTTCTTTAAAGTCTATAATCACTTGGTCCGGGTCGGAGTGAACCTCAAATTTATCGGTGAAGGCCTGGGTGGATGCAAAGAAAAGCGGGCCATAAATTTCGTAATGTTTTACGCCATCATTATCGGTATATTTTCTAGCTCTAATTCTTTTTGCATTTTCCCAAGAGAATACCAAAGCAGAGATAACCACACCTATAAGAACTGCCAAGGCTAGATTGTGTAAAAGAACGGTAATCGCTGCTACCAGCATTCCTACCAGAATGTCATGATTTGGCATTTTACCTATCACTTTAAAGCTGGCCCATTCAAATGTACCTATGGCCACCATAAACATAAGACCAACTAGAGCTGCCATAGGCATTTGCTCAATATATTCTGCTCCAAACATTACAAACACCAATAGCATTACAGATGCCACAATTCCGGAAAGCCTAGCCCTGGCTCCTGAAGAAATGTTGATAAGACTTTGTCCAATCATAGCACAGCCACCCATTCCAGAGAAAAAGCCAGTGACCGTATTTGCCAATCCCTGAGCAATAGCCTCTTTGTTACTTCGTCCTCTTGTCTCTGTAATTTCATCAATTAGATTTAACGTCAACAAACTTTCAATAAGACCAACACCTGCCACTATCAGAGCGAAAGGGAATATGATGCTAAGCGTTTCTAGGTTATAAGGTACTTCTGGAATATGGAAAGGAGGGAAGCCTCCGCTTATAGAACTGATGTCTCCCACGGTTTTCGTCTGTAATCCAAAACCAATCACAATGGCTGTTATGACCAAAATAGCCGTAAGGCCTGAAGGGACTACTTTAGTTAGTTTAGGAAGTCCCCAAATAATCAACATCGTTAAGAGTACTAAACCCACCATTTGATACAGCTGAACCCCTTGCATCCATTCTAATGTGCCATCTAATGCTGGAACCTTAAAAGAGCTCAGTTGAGCCATAAAAATGACAATAGCCAGACCGTTTACAAAACCGAACATCACAGGATGTGGTACTAATCGGATAAATTTTCCTAGCTTAAAGAGACCGGCTGCCATTTGAATAATACCCGCAAGGATTACCGTAGCAAAAATATATTCTACGCCGTGCATTTTGGCTAAGCCCACAATGACCACCGCTATCGCCCCTGTAGCCCCAGAAATCATTCCAGGTCTTCCACCAAATACTGAGGTTATTATTCCTATGGTAAATGCGGCGTAAAGTCCTGTAAGAGGATGTAACCCTGCAATTAAGGCAAAAGCAATAGCTTCGGGAATTAAGGCCAAGGCTACCGTTAGTCCCGATAATATTTCGTTTTTATAATCAACCTTCTGTTTCAGGTCGAAAAGAGCAAATACTTGACTCATTTATTATGGTTTGTTATTTTCTATTAAGAATCTATAATTAAAATTGGCAGTTTCCATTTCACAACTTCGCACCCTGACGGACGAAAAGCTGCAAAATGAAAACTGCCAAGCTTATACTTTTTTCCTGCTATTACGCTTTTTCTATCTCTACTACCCAGTCGTCTTGCTCCACCACAGAACCTTGTTCTAGCTGTACAGAAGCTATCACTCCTTCAAAAGGAGAAGCTACAATAGACTCCATTTTCATGGCTTCGATAACAAATAGCGGCGTATTTTTAGCGACCTCATCACCTTTTTTAACCAGTATTCTAGAGATTCGACCTTGAAGCGGAGCTCCAATATCACCTTCTTTACCGATTTTCTTATTGGTAGGTTTTGTAACTTTAAGAGCTCTGTCTCTCACTCGGATTTTTCTTGCTTGTCCGTTAAGGTCAAAACTTACATTTCTTTTACCTTCTTCATCTGGTTCAGAGGTATAAAGGTATCTTACTAGAATAGTTTTACCCTCCTCTATTTTCACCATGATCTCCTGATTCTGATGCAAGCCATACCAGAATGCATGAGAAGGAATTAGACTAACGTCACCAAACTTCTCTCTGTTTTCGTGAAAGTCTTCGTATACCTTATCATAAAGTTTGTAAGATAAGAAGTCTAAGTATCCGTCACTGTTTGGGAAATCTATCTGAAATTGTTTGAACTCCCCTTCTAAGTCTAAAGGCTCCAAATGAGCGTTTGGTCTCTCTGTGTAAGGTTTTACATCCTTAAGGATAATTTTTTGTAGTTTTTCTGGGAAGCCACCATAGGGCTGACCTAGATCTCCTTTGAAAAATCCTTTGACAGATTCTGGGAAAGACATGGTATCACCTTTTTTGAAGATGTCGTCTGCGTCTATGCTATTAGAAGTCATAAACAAGGCCATATCACCCACAACTTTAGAAGAAGGCGTTACTTTAACGATATCTCCTAGAAGGTCATTTACAGTGCTATAATTTTGTTTCAATAAGTCAAACTTGTCTCCTAAACCCAATGAGATAGATTGTGATTTTAAATTTGAATACTGACCTCCTGGCATTTGATGGGTATAAACCTCCGCACTTCCAGACTTTAAACCAGATTCAAACGGATAGTACATTTCTCTTACATCTTCCCAGTAATTAGAGTACTGATTTAGCTTTGCAAGATCTATCTCACACTCACGCTCGCTGCCTTTTAACATGGCCACAACAGAGTTAAAGTTTGGCTGAGAAGTAAGTCCAGAAAGACCACCAAGAGCACAGTCAATAATATCTACGCCTGATTCGGTAGCTTTTAAATAAGTAGCAGGCTGAATAGAAGCGGTATCGTGCGTATGCAAATGTATTGGCAAATTCACGGCCTTTTTCATTTCTCTAACCAGAACCTCTGCGGTATAAGGTTTTAAAAGCCCAGCCATATCTTTAATGGCAATAATATGAGCTCCTTCATCTTCTAGCTGGCGAGCCATGTCTAGATAATATTGAAGGGTATATTTTTTCTGGTTTGGATCCAGCATTTCACCCGTGTAGCAAATCGCTGCTTCTGCCAGAGAGTTGGTTCTTTCTCTTACCGTTCTGATACTCAACTTCATGGATTCAATCCAGTTCAGCGAATCAAAAATTCTGAAAACGTCAATGCCGTTTTCAGCAGATTTCTCAATAAAGCTTTCTACCAAATTGTCTGGATATGCGGTATATCCTACGGCATTAGAACCTCTTAAAAGCATTTGAAGAAGCATGTTTGGCATGGCCTCTCTAAACTCCTGAAGACGTCTCCATGGACTTTCGTAAAGAAAACGCATGGCGACATCAAAAGTGGCTCCACCCCAAACTTCCATAGAAAATAGCTGAGGGAAGTTTTTTGCAAAACCTTCTGCCACGGCCATCATATCTGTAGTTCTAACTCTTGTAGCTAGTAAGGACTGATGCCCATCTCTAAAAGTGGTATCTGTATATAAAATAGACTTCTGCTCTTTTACCCATTGTGCAAATTTATCTGCACCCATGCTTTCTAGCCTTTGCTTATTACCGTTTGGATAGGGCTCAAAAGGATCAATTAAAGGAACCTTAGGAAGTTCAAAGTCTCTTTTTTCAACTTTCCCTAAAGTTGGATTTCCGTTCACAATCACATCTGCCAATAGGCTCATAGCTCTTGTTGAACGATCTTTAGGTTTACGAAATTCTAATAAATCTGGGCGATTCGCTATAAAAGTTACCCTTGCATTTCCTTTTTGGAATTCTAAGTCGTTGATAACATTGCTCAGGAAAGGAATATTGGTTTTAACACCCCTGATTCTGAATTCAACTAAAGCCCTTGAAAGTCTTTGAGCCGCACCTTTAAGGGTTCTTCCTCTAGCGGTCACTTTCACAATCATAGAGTCAAAGTAAGGAGAAATTTTCATGCCAGGGTAGGCACTTCCTTCGTCCAGTCTTATTCCAAAACCAGCTGCATTTCTGTAGGCTATGATAGTACCAAAGTCTGGTTTGAACCCGTTAGCAGGGTCTTCTGTGGTAATTCTACACTGGATGGCGTACCCTTTAAGAGGAACTTCATCCTGGTTGTGTATGTATATGCCGTTATCAGAAAGTTTGTAGCCCATGGCTATCAACAACTGAGTTCTTACGATATCAACGCCTGTAATTTCTTCTGTAATGGTATGCTCTACCTGAATACGAGGATTAACTTCAATGAAATATACGTTTTCCTCTTTATCTACTAGAAATTCTACTGTACCCGCATTAGAATAGTTTACGGCCTTACCCATTTTAATGGCGTATTCGTAAAGTTTTTCACGCGTTTCTTTCTTTAGCCCTATAGAGGGAGCTATTTCAATAACCTTTTGGAACCTACGCTGAACAGAGCAGTCCCTTTCATAAAGGTGTATGAGGTTCCCGTGTTTATCACCTAAAAGCTGTACTTCAAGGTGTTTAGGGTCTATGACAAATTTCTCAAGGAATACTACGTCGTTTCCGAAAGCCGTCTTGGCTTCGTTTTTTGCTTCTGAGTAGGCTTTTGGGAATTCTTCTTCGCTGTGTACTACACGCATTCCTCTTCCTCCTCCACCAGCCACGGCTTTGACCATCATAGGGAAGCCTATTTCTTTTGCTTTTTCTAAAGCAAACTCTGGGGAAGGAATGTCTCCTCTATAGTCAGGAATCAAAGGAACTCCTGCTTTTACCGCCATGTTTTTTGCAGCAACCTTGTCACCTAAAGCATCCATAGCTTCTGGTTCTGGGCCTACAAAGATGATACCCTCAGCTTGGCATTTTCTTACCAATTCCACGTTTTCCGACAAAAAGCCATAACCTGGATGAATGGCATCGATTTTTTTCAACTTGGCCAGTTGAATAATACCATCAATATCTAAATAAGGTTGCAAAGCCTCTTCGTTTGCACCTATTTGATACGCTTCATCCGCTTTATAACGGTGCAAAGAATACCTATCTTCATAAGTATATAGTGCAACAGTGGTTATACCTAACTCTGAGGCCGCCCGCATGATACGAATGGCAATCTCTCCTCGGTTAGCAATTAATAATCTCTTTATTGGTTGTACGTAATCTTTCATCTAAGAGGATGGGGTAAAATCGAAATATATTGACGTTAATTATAGGAATTAACATTATAAAAACTAACGAAGTTAGCAGTAGCTACTAATTCTATCAATTTTTGTGTCTATAATCTAAAAGAAATCTTTAAATAATTCAATTTTGGTGAAAATTAGTTTAATCTATCCAAGAACCTTAGCGGGGTTGCCAAAAACGGTTGCGTTTTCAGGTACATTTTCAATAACCACCGAGCCCGCACCTACCCTGGCGTTTTTGCCTACGATGACACCGGATACCACAGTTACATTTGAGCCAATAAAAGCACCCTCTTCTATTTTAGCTTCGCTATTTATGACAGATCCACTTCCTATTTCCACATAATTTTCAACAATGGCTTCGGCATCAATGGTAACGGATGACCCTAAAATGTTTAAATTACCTATGGTAGCAAAGGGGCCCACCACAGCGTTTGCAGCTATCAGGTTTCCATGTCCGATGACCGCTTCCTCGGAGATAATACTGCCTTTATGAATGGCATTTATAGGCATGGTCTTGCTCTTTGTGGCAAGCATTTCTGTTAATCGCTTTCTGTCCTTTTGGTTTTTTACCGCTAAAAACGCCTCTGTCTTTTTACCAATTATTTTAATAATATTTTCGTCTTCTGTAGATCCCATCACCATCACATTTCCTACTTCGGTGTTGTGAATTTCGACTTTGTCGTCCAAAATGCCATATATAAGTACATTATTTTCATTGAAAATATCTAAGGCTATTTTACCTAAAGTTCCTGCACCGAAAATAATTACTGGATTTTCCATATTGCTAACTGTTATGATTTTTTAAGCTGGTTTTTATAAATAAGTACCCTTCCTCTGTAGCGGTCTTTGCTGTGTGAGAAAAGGATTTGTAAAGCTACTGGGATTCTTTCGGAGTTTTGCCCGCCAAACAGGCTGGTTTCTATTTCTCTTACGGCTTGACCTACGGTTTCACCAGAGGCCTTTTCTATTTCTACCGAAGAAAGCGTGTCAAAGGGTTTGTCTTCCACCCATGTCATTTGATTTCTCCACAGCGACATCACCTTTTGAAGGTTTTCTGGGCTCTGTTCAGATTTCATTAAGTGTAGAAACTTTTTATTAAAGAGCTTCTGCTTTTCCTTAAATCTGTAAAGTAGCACCTGTTTTTTTATCTTATCTTGAAAAATTAAAGTCAAGAGTCCAAGTGCTAAAAGCGAAGCTAGAATAATGGTATTAGCCACAGAGACATTGACATCTTTCTCTTTTTCTATAAACTTAATACCCGAAACGACTTCCATATTTTGTAAAAGGCTATCTGGAACAAGTTCTGAAAATGATAGGGTGTCCACATTTGACCAGAACACCGTACTATCTGAGCCAGAAATGGTCCAAACGGGTAAGGAAAGGGTTTGGTTTTTCTCTACTTGAAAGGTTCTTAAGGTGTAAACGAGGCTATCTGTGCTAACGGTGTCTTTTGTGTACGTAGGAAAAAAATCGGACTTTATTAACTCAAAAGGCCTAAAGGAGTTGGAGGTATTTGGAAAGAAGACATCTTTGTTTGAGGCATGTTCATATACCAAAGAGATCTTAATGTCTTGCCCCACAGTTGCTCTTTTAGTAAGAAAGCTCAAGCGGGGGTTTTGTGCATAAGAGGCCATTGGAAATAAATACCCAAGGAGAACCAAGATTAATATGGGGCGATATTTTTGAGTCAGTACTATCATTTTCTTATTCTGAAAAGCTCAATAAGACGTGGTACAAAGTCTTCTGTAGAGGAGATGGAAAGATAAAAGGCTTTGTACTGTTTGCAGACTTTTTCAAGACTCTTTTTGTTGTCTTCAAAAGTATCTTTCATCCCTTTTCTAAAGCTCTTAGAGGAGGTATTTATCCATTGAAAGGTATCATTTTCAGCGTCTCTGATTGGAATTAGTCCCAGCTGAGGAAGGTTTACTTCTCTTTGGTCAAATAAATGAAGAACTACTAAATCGTGCTTTTTGGCTAATGCCCTTAGATTATCCTGATAATTTTCATCTTGGAAATCAGAAATCATGATGATCACACTTTTCTTTCTAAGAATATTTAGGGTGAAGCCTATTGCTTCGGCAATATTCGTTTTGTTTGAAACAGGAATGTTTTGAAATAGCTTTAAAATAAACTTGTAGGCATATTTCATTCCAGTGTTGGGCTTCAGGTAAAGCTCCTTTTGATCAGAAAAGGCATACAAGCCCACTTGACTGGATTCTTTAATGGCAGAAAGAGCCAAAACGCCACAAATTTCTTTTGCTCGGTCTATTTTTGCTCGACCCATTTCTCCTATCTTTTGCGAAGCACTCACATCTAAAAGAAAGAAAACGGTCTGCTCTTTTTCTTCTTTAAAGATTTTGACATAGGCTCCGTGACCTTTTGCGGTGGTTATCCAATCTATGGTCCTTACATCATCCCCGTATTGGTAGGTTCTTAAATCAGCAAATTCCAGTCCAGTACCTTTGAATATAGAGCTGAAGTTGCCGTGCATCTGAGAGTTGACGGCTTTTCTAATTCTAATTTCAAATTTATCCAGTCTGGAAAATATTTTTTTCACAATGCGTTAAGCTTTTTTATAAACTGCGGTACAATGAAGAACGTGGGCAATGATTACTTTTGTTTGGCAAAGTTAGTTTGTTTCTCTGATAATAATTTCCAGAGCCTATTTTAGGTTCAGCTTATCAGTCGAAAGTTTTTTTGAACCTGATTATTAAAATATTATGGTTTCGACGTTTTTGAAAATATTTTCTGTTTTTGTTATGGCATCATTTTTAGGTGCATGTGGTAATAGTGATGCTCCTCATAACCTTATCTCTGAAGATGTGATGGTGGAGTTGGTGAGTGAAAGTCATCTGATAGAGTCTCGGGTGGGCAGATTGAACTTAAACAGTTATGATTCTGCAACGGTGGCTTTTGAGTATCTCCAAAAAGAACTTTGGGAAAAATATGGGGTGGACAGCACACAGTATAATGACAGTTACGAGTATTATGCCAAATACCCCAAGTTGTTTACAGAAATATATGACAAGGTAGAGGCGAAGTTGGAAAAGGAGGAAGCAGATGCAAAGGAAATAGAAATGGCAGAACCAATAACTAGAGAATAAAGAAGGAAATGGCGGAAGAGAACCTGGTAATTATACCCACCTATAACGAGAAAGAGAATATTGAAGCTATCATTAGAAAGGTGATGAGTCTTCCTGTTGTTTTTCATGTTCTTATAGTAGATGACGGCTCTCCAGATGGAACGGCTCATATTGTAAAAGCATTGCAGGGCGAATTTGAAGGACGGTTACATATAGAAGAAAGACTTGGAAAGCTGGGGTTGGGAACCGCCTACATTCATGGTTTTAGATGGGCTTTAAAAAGAGCTTATCAGTTTGTTTTTGAAATGGATGCAGATTTTTCTCATAACCCAGACGATTTGGTAAGGCTCTATGATTCTTGCAAGAATGGAGGAAATGACATGTCGATAGGTTCCAGATATATCTCAGGGGTTAATGTCGTGAACTGGCCCATTGGTAGGGTATTGATGTCTTATTTTGCAGGTGTTTATGTTAGAATGCTTACTCGTATGCCTTTTATGGATCCAACAGGAGGCTTTGTTTGTTACTCCAGAAAAGTCTTAGAAACCATTCCGTTAGATAAGATCACTTTTGTAGGATATGCTTTTCAGATAGAAATGAAATTCAATGCCTACCTCTACAAGTTCAAAGTAGAAGAGGTGCCAATTATTTTTACAGACCGCACAAAAGGGGTATCAAAGATGTCTTCTGGCATCTTTAAAGAAGCGGTATTTGGTGTCGTGATTATGAAAATATGGAGTTGGTTTAAGAAGTTTGAAAGATAGTTCTCTTTAAAGAGAACCATCTGTTTTATATCTTATCCCAGCGTTCATTCTGGTTTCATCTAGGAGTTGTATCAGTTTAAGGCTCTGCGATAGCGGCCATAAATCAGACTCCTTTTTGCCATTCCTTAGGCACTCGTTCACTTCCTCTATTTCGTAATTATATCCCCAAGTCTCTCTTGGAAACTTAAATGTTTGTGCTTCTCCATCCTCTGGAGTAAAGACAATTTCTTTGCTTTGATGAAACATGCTCTTTATGACTATTTTTCCTTTGGTGCCATAAATAAAGGCTTCGGTATTGGTTTGGGCTCCAAAAGTGCAGCTCAGGTTGGCCATAGCTTTATTTTCGTATTGGTAGATAAACGCTGTGGTTTCATCAACACCCGTAGGTCCCATAGTGCTGGCGGCTAGAATAGATGAGGGATAATCTAATAAAAGTAAGGAGAGGAATGCGGGATATATCCCAATATCCAGGAATGCACCACCACCGAAGTCGGCATTTAAAACCCTTCTTTCTGGTTTAAATGGCGGGATAAAGCCAAAGTCTGCTTGTAAACTTTTAATATCACCTATGCCTCCAGAAGCTATTATTTCTAAAACCTTTTTGATGCTAGGAAGGAATCTTGTCCAAAGAGCCTCCATCAAAAAAGTATCTTTAGACCTCGCAAGATCTATCATTTCTTTCACCTCTAACTCATTCATCGCAAATGGCTTTTCACAAAGAACAGCTATGCCTTTGTTTAAGCATAATTTAGTAGATACGGCATGGCTAGTATGCGGAGTGGCTATGTATATGGCGTCTAAATCCGAAACACTGAAGATTTCGTCATAAGCACTAAAGGCGTGAGGTGCCCCATATCTATCTGCAAAATCTTTTGCTCGTTCTTCGGACCGAGAAGCCACGGCTACCAGTTTTGCGTTTTTAACAGTGGCTAAATCTGTTGCGAATTTTTCGGCTATTCGCCCTATTCCAATAATACCCCAATGGATGGTTTTGCTCATAATTTTTACTTTGAGCTTCTAATTTATAAGAAAAGGGTCAATTAATTATCAGTTTTTAATAATGCGTTTAGATTGAGTTTGCTCTTTTGAAACCATTTTCAGGATATAAGATCCTGATTTTAACTGTTTCATATTGAAAACCCACCCCGAGTTTTCTGAATAAGTAGGTGCTAAATTAATTTTCACCCCTCTTATGTCAAATAGGGAAACCTGTGCGAGTGGGTCAAATACCGAAACAAAAAGTCTATCGTTCGTTGGGTTTGGATATACAGAAAGTTCTAAGCTTTTGAGCTCAGGAGTGACTGCCAGAGGAGAAAAGTCAATGAGCAGACTAGGCCCTGAATAGGCTTTTCCATCGGTGCCAGTATATTTTAGTCTGTAATAATTAGTGCCATAGCGTAGCTGAGGGTCTACGTAGGTATAAGACTTTTTGGAAGTACTGTTTCCTGAAATGCTAAAAGTTTTAAGACTTACAAAATTTACATTATCTGCACTTTTTTCTAGTATGATTGATTTAGCCCCGTTTTCATAATTGGTTTTCCAGCTTATATCTCCTTCGTTTGCGTTATTTTTAAAACCTCTAAAGTCGGTTATGTCAATAGGAGTGGGGTTGCCAAGCTTTAAAAGCCAAAAGTCATTTTCACCATTGTTTTTATTTAAGTCGGTAGAGGAAGATCTGCTAACCCCTGCAATGGCCCAGGTCGTATCTGTTAAAATGATACCTCCGCGACCTACATCTAAATCTTCTCCGCCGTATTGGCCAGCATTTTCAATGACACCAGTACTGGTGATGGTTAGCGTTAAAACATCAGTTAAGGGGCCCTTAGAAGTTACGCCAGTGAGTCTAGAGTCACTGGTTCCAAATGCCAAATACCTGGAACTTCCGTTATAAACGATATTATAAAGGTTGTCGTTACTATCTCCACCATAAGGTTTTTTCCATTTTATGTTGCCACTGGTATCAATTTCAAGGATATAAGCATCTTTACCTCCTGCGGTCGTTGATATGTTTCCTTGAGCTGAACTCGTTTCTCCTACTAAAATGAAACCATTTTTTTGATGATTTTCAATAATGCCATGTAAGGCGTCTATGTTATTTCCGCCGTAGGCTTTTTGCCATATCATGATTCCGTTGTTGTCTACCCTCATTGCTAAAAAATCTAAGTTCCCGTTTCCGGCTCCAGGAATTTGTGCGGCGGAAGAAGTGGTACTTCCAACCATAATAATGTCTCCATTTGAGGCAATTTCTAGATTCGACATTTGTTCATCGAAGTCGCTACCGAAATATTTCTGCCAAAGCGTATCACCTGTGGGTGTCAATTTTGTAAGATAAAACTGTTTTGCTTTATAAGGAGATGAACCTATTTCATGTGTGCCTCCAATAAAAATAAAGCCGTCGTTAGATACTTTTACGGTTGGTTTAGAAAATGAGTCGGCGTAATGATAAGTGTCTTGAGTAAATCTGCGTCCACCGGGGATAATTCTTTTAGAAACCACAGTGCCATCCTCTTTGATTCTAATCATAAGGATACCGCCGTTTGTGCCATTATAGTTGGCATCTCCATCTGTAGAGTTTGTGGAGCCCACAATAATATATTCGCCGTTTGAAGCTTTGGCGATACTGGTGGCCTCGTCATTTTCAGAACCTCCAAAGGTTTTGGACCACATCACTTTTCCATCTTTATTGATTTTTATAACCCAAAAATCACTACCGCCATTTCCTCTGAAAGCCTGGGATTCCCCGACATCGAAACTGTTTTTAGAGTTGGTTGAGCCCACCATGATAATGCCATTGTCGGCAGTTTTGATGAGATCATATGCACCATCATCTTCATCACCACCAAAGGAATATTGCCCCGCTATACTATAGGTTTGGGAAAGTGCTTTAGTGCTTATGGATATAGACAATAAAGCGAAAAGAAGCTTATATAAATTCATAGGAAAGGTCATATATCTTGAGGTATACAAAATCCATGCCTACAAAAAAAGCCCTGATTGACGAGCAATCAGGGCTTGGTTTTAAGCTGAAAATATAGCTTAAAGAGCAGCTATAATACCATTTAAGGTCGCAGATGGTCTCATAGCAGCAGACGTTTTTTCGTCAGATGGTTGGAAGTATCCACCCATATCTACAGGCTTGCCTTGTACCTTATTAAGTTCATTAACTATCTGGTCTTCATTCTTAGTAAGCTTGGCAGAAATGTCGGTAAACAACGCTTGAAGATCTTTGTCTTCCGTTTGCTTTGCCAATTCTTGAGCCCAGTACATGGCTACGTAGAAGTGGCTTCCTCTGTTATCCAATTCATTCACTTTTCTAGAAGGAGATTTTCTGTTTAAAAGAAGCGTCTCTGTAGCCGCATCTAAGGTTTCGCCTAAGATTCTAGCTTTTGCGTTATGATCTTTTTCTCCTAGGTGTTCTAAAGAAACACCAATGGCTAAAAACTCTCCAAGAGAGTCCCAACGTAAGTGATTTTCACTTGTAAATTGTTCTACATGCTTAGGGGCAGAACCTCCAGCACCAGTTTCAAAAAGACCGCCACCGTTCATTAAAGGAACAATAGAAAGCATTTTGGCAGAAGTACCTACTTCTAAAATTGGGAATAAATCGGTTAAATAATCTCTTAAAACATTACCGGTTACAGAAATGGTATCTTCCCCTTTTTTTAATCTTTCAAGAGAAAAACGAGTCGCATCTTTAGGAGACATTATAGATATCTCTAAACCTTTGGTGTCGTAGTCTAGTAAGTATTTGTTTACTTTTTCAATTATCTGAGCATCGTGTGCTCTATTTTTATCTAGCCAGAAAACGGTTGGAGTTCCAGTAGCCTTAGCTCTATTAACGGCTAGTTTAACCCAGTCTTGAATTGGAGCGTCTTTTGCTTGACAAGCTCTCCAAATATCTCCCGCTTCTACATTATGTTGTATTAAAACAGTTCCGTTAGCATCTACCACGCGAACAATTCCGTCGCTAGCTATTTGAAAAGTTTTGTCGTGAGAGCCGTACTCTTCTGCTTTTTGAGCCATAAGACCTACGTTAGAAACACTTCCCATTGTGGTTGGGTCAAAAGCACCGTGCTCTTTACAGAAGTTGATGGTTTCTTCGTAAACAGAGGCGTAGCTGCTATCCGGAATTACGGCTTTAGTGTCTTGTTGCTGCCCAGCGGCATTCCACATCTGGCCAGAAGTTCTGATCATGGCAGGCATAGAGGCATCGATAATGACATCACTAGGCACATTAAGGTTAGTAATTCCTTTGTCAGAATTTACCATGGCTAAGGCTGGCCCGTTCTCGTAGCAAGCTTGAATATCTGCTTTTATGGCTGCTTTTTCGTTTTCTGGTAGCGTTTCTATTTTATTAAGAAGATCTCCGAAACCATTATTAACATCTATACCTAATTTAGAAATGGTGCTTGCATACTTTTCAAAAACTGGTTTGAAGAATACTTTAACCGCAAAACCAAAGATGATAGGGTCAGAAACCTTCATCATAGTGGCTTTCATATGAAGGGAAAAAAGAACGTTTTTGCTTTTTGCATCGGCAATTTGCTCTTCTAAGAAAGTGATAAGAGCTTTTTTGCTCAAGACTGTACCATCAATAATCTCACCTTCTAATAATGCAAACTTGTCTTTTAGGACCGTCACGGTTCCGTCAGTAGCTACGTGCTCTATTTTTATATCCGTAGCGGCAGAAGCGGTTACTGACTTTTCATTAGAACAGAAATCGCCAGAACTCATCGTAGATACGTGCGTAGCAGAGTCTTTAGACCATGCTCCCATGCTATGAGGATTATTTTTAGCGTAGTTTTTTACAGCTTTAGGTGCTCTACGGTCAGAGTTTCCTTCACGTAAAACAGGGTTTACTGCACTGCCTTTAATCTTATTGTATTTGGCTAGTGTTGCCTTTTCTTTATCTGTCTGAGGATCTTCTGGATAATCAGGGATAGCAAATCCGTGAGATTGTAATTCTTTAATGGCTGCTTCTAACTGAGGTACAGAAGCAGAGATGTTTGGAAGTTTTATAATATTGGCTTCTGGAGATTTTGCTAATTCGCCCAATTCAGCCAAATCATCACTTTGCTTTTGGTCATCAGATAGGTATTCAGGAAAAACAGAAAGAATTCTAGCTGCTAAAGAAATATCTCTGGTTTCTACATCCACTCCAGCCTTTGAAGTAAAAGCTTTGATGATAGGAAGTAGAGAATAAGTAGCTAATGCCGGAGCTTCGTCCGTAATGGTATAAATTATTTTTGACATGAATTGTTAGTTTTAAAATCTGTTATGGGTTCTGGCCATATAAAATAATAGAATCTATTTCTTTTTTCAAAGAGCTGCAAAGGTAAGAAATTTTGGTTCAATCTAGATCCAAAAAGAGTTCTTGGAAACCAAGAACTCTTTATTTATTACCATCTGAAAAAATTGTCAATTAGTATCTTATCAATTCAGTAATTCATCAAAGGTTATAGACACATAATACATAGAACCTACTGATGGACTTCCGAAGGCTTGGATGTATGGCTTACCACCAATGTTAGAACCACCTAGTTTAACAATAGACTTAATAGAAGAAAGCTTGTAGCTCACTTGTGCATCTATGTTGTTCACCTTAGGAACAGTAGTGTTTTGGTATGGACTTAAGTTGGCATTGGTAGGAACCACAAAACTAGATTGCCACAAGAATGCGTCTTGATGTCTGAAATTCACATTAAATCCAAAATCGTTTCCTGGAGCAATTCTTCTTCCGAAGCTTAAATTATAACGATATTCTGGTGTGTTAAAACCAGCGTATTGTAATTCAGGAGACGGCGTAAATCCTTTTAATTGGTTAAAGGCAATATTACCGCCAACAGTAAATCTGTTTGGCAACGAATAGTCTAATTGAGCAGCCCAACCTTGCACCGTGATGTCTTGGTTGGTATTTGCGGGTCTAGAATACCCTAATCTTGTACTAGCACTGGCAACGCCAGATTCAATTGGAAGACCTGGGCCTGCAGCAGCAGTAGGAACAACTACAGATACACCACCAATGAAGTTAGTATACTTACTGAAGTAGTAGTAAGTGTCTAGAATTAATTTTTTGCCAATAACTCCTTTATATCCAACTTCGTATGAAAGTATTTTTTCTGGTTGTAGTTTTTTTGGCTGGTATTTTGGAAGGGCTGCAGTGGCATAGGCTGGAGCAACTTGTGCTACCACTGCTGGGGCTCTTTCTCCCACTGCGGAGGCCACTTGACTTGCTATCGTTGCTTGAATTTGCGGACTTGACATTTGGGCTGTTACTCCTGCGGTTATGGCAGCTTGAGCATCTTCTGGTTTTATCTGACCAGCCTGTACGGCCTGCTGAACTTGGGCGGTAACACCTGCTGTCACTTGCTGTTGAACTCCTTGAATAACTAATGGCGTAATAATAGGAGTAAGAGCAGCAATGGCATAATTAGTAGCGTTTTGAATAATAGAACCTTGTTCTGCTGGCGAGAAGTAAGCAAGTCCTTTAGACGCAAATTCATTTAGTGTTACTAAAGAAATTCCGTTAGTAAGATTGTATCTACCTTCAAATTCTGGTAAACCACCAATAAGTGTTCCTGCTGGAGTTCTTAAATCAATGTACTGATTCTGTGTAGTTGGGATTCTAAATCCTTGCTGTACAGAAAGACGAATGTTTGAGTTTCCAAATGAAGTTACAGCAGAAGCTCTCGGGCTAAATTGACCTTCAAAATTCTCGTTTTTGTCATAACGCATGGAAGCAGTCAATTTTAAATGACCATCAAATACTTCTTTGGCCGCTTGAGCAAAACCACCCCACTCGTTAATCGGAATCGAACCAGTTCTGCCGTCTTTAGTATCTGCAAACAGCGTTCCGTTTGAACGAAGTTGGTATTGACGAACATTGGCACCCACTAAAAGATCCATAAATGTAATCTGGTTCTTGAAGTTAAAAACGCCTTCTCCATGGTACATGTTGGTTTTCTCTAAAAAGGCTCCACCGCCGTTAACAATGTCTTTATCTCTATTGGCATCAAGTAATGTTGAAAATTCTGCAGTACCAGGTGTAGGCAGATTTCTATCCGCATAAGATCTTGCGGTTGCATGTGCAGTTGCATCAGGTGCTCCAGCAAGTTTACCGCCTAAAAACCCTTGAAGGTATTCTCCAAACCAGTTGGCATGTGGGCTTACGCTATTAAGCATGGCTACAGCGGCAAGACCTGCAGTATAAGATTGACCAGAACGCTCTTGCGTAGTATATCCTCTCAAGCTAAAATTGTCTCCTCTTAGTTCTAATTTATACTGAGCCAAATTGAAGTTTCTTAAAGAGTATCTACCAGTTCCTGTATAAACAGTTGTACCATATCCGTAATTGAACTGGCCAATAGCTTCCATTCTATCATTAAGTCTGTAGTGTAAAGCGACGTTGGTTTTAAAACTTTTTGTGTTATAGTCCACTAAGTCTCTCTCAATAAACCCTGTTCTACTAACATTGGAATTTGGCACTAAACCAGCATCTAACGCTCCTTTTAGCTGACCTTTTAAAGCATCTGGAACGGCAGGGCTAGCCAAAAGACCATTGGCCACTGTGGTTAAGTTAGCCTGTACTTCGTCTCCGTAGATGTTTGTGCCATCTGTTTCGTATGGATTGCCAGAGGCTGCATTTAGGTTGGTGTAATCCGTGGCCTGCCAGTCGTCTGCCGCCAAGTAAGATAAGTTGACTTTAAAGGCGAATTTGTTATTAAATGCCTTTGCATACCTAATGGTAGCATCATAAAAAGGCGTTGTAACCTTGTCTCTATTATCTGCTACCATAACCCCTGTTTTTACATTGGCACTAAGACCTTGATACAAAAACGGACTTTTTGAATTCATTAAAATAAGGCCGTTTATGGCGTTTGGGCCATAAAGAGCAGAAGCTGCTCCTGGTAGCACCTCAACACTTTCTAGGTCTAGCTCTGGAATTCCCACGATGTTATCCATAGGGAAATTAAGACCTGGAGCGGAGTTGTCCATTCCGTCAATCATCTGAACGGTTCTTGGGTTTCCAGTAGCACCAAAGCCTCTCATGTTTAAGGAGCGGAAAAGAAGACCTTGGGTGGTCACATCAATTCCTTTCATGTTGGCTAGGCCTTCGTAAAAGCTAGCAGATGCGTTTTGTTGAATGGCTCTGATGTCCATTTTTTCTACCGTTACCGGAGATTTCATCACACTTTCTTCAACCCTTGAGGCGGCCACCACAATTTCTTGTCCTAAAATAGCCTGCTCGTCTAAAGAAATTTGAAGGTTTGTGTTGTTGCTGGTTATGTCAATTTCTTGACCTTGGTAACCAATATAAGTTATGGAAATCTGAAAAGGTGTAGGTGTTGAGGTGTTCAGCTCGAACTCCCCCTTGACATCCGTTACTGTTCCTATAATTTTGCCCTTTACTTGGATACTTACACCGATTAAAGGTTCTTTTGTGTCAGAATCTGAAATGGTTCCAGTTATCTTCGTTTGAGCATTAGAAATAAAGACTGCCAGAAATAGTAAAAGGGTTACTGGCAAAAACTTTCTTATGTTTAGTTTATACATCGTTTTGGTTTGTTAATTATTGATAAAGTTTCTTGCGGTTATAATTATGTGCAAATCAAATGTTATTATTATTCAATTCAAACTATAAATTATGATAAATATTCATTTGCGACAACTTTCTGTCTTATTATTTCTTTTTTCAGTTCTATTTACAAAAAGTACCGCTGCCCAGAAATTTTTTAGTCTTGAAATTGGCTTCGATCAGTCACCAATTCCACCTGAACCAGACTATTCCTTAGATGCTCATTGGTCCGCATTGCCGACTTTAAAAGACATGGCAGATAAGGTTCCAAAACGGTCTGGTTTAAAGGATGGTCAAGCAGATGCCAAGGCGGATGTTTTTTTTATTTATCCTACCATTTATACCTATGAGCCATCAAATGAATATAAATGGAATGCCTCTGTAGAAGATGAAGAATTGAATTTAAAAATTGATCAATTGCCAGTTTTGAATCAGTGTACGGCATTCAATGGCTCTTGTAAAATTTATGTTCCTCGTTATAGGCAAGCACATTATTCGGCTTTTACGTCATCCGATGAATTTTCCACGGAAAAGGCTCTTGATTTGGCTTATGAAGATGTAAAAAGAGCCTTTGAATATTATTTAGAGCATTATAATAAAGACAGACCAATAGTAATCGCATCTCATTCTCAGGGTACAATTCATGCCGTTAGGCTTTTAAAAGACTATTTTGATGGGAAACCGCTTCAAGAAAAATTGGTAGAGGCCTATTTAATAGGTATGCCATTGAAGCCAGATGTGTTTGAGGGGATTGAAGCCAGTTCTAGTGCAGCGTCTTTTGGAGGTTTTGTGACATGGAACACTTTTTCTACCGGTTATTATCCTTCTTATTATGAGGATGGTTTGAATAAAGCCATATGTACCAATCCGCTCACATGGAAAACAGACGACTCTTATGCCGACTATAAATTGAATAGTGGAGGTGTGGGTTTGAAATTTAAATTTGTAAAAAGCCCAGTGGATGCTCAGGTTAATGACGGACTGCTTTGGATCGGGAAGCCGAATATTTTAGGAAGTGGCTTGATCAAGTCCAAAATATGGCATAGGGCGGATATAAATTTATATTGGATGAATATCCGAGAAAATGTAGATTTGCGTATAGCTAGTTACATACATAAAAACAGAACGAATGAAAGATAATTATTTGGTTATAATGGCAGGCGGGGTTGGAACAAGATTTTGGCCTTTCAGCCGCCAGACTTTCCCTAAACAATTTCATGATGTTCTCGGAACAGGACGCACACTTATACAACAGACAGCGGACAGATTTGAAGGCGTTTGTCCAAAAGAACACATATACGTCGTTACGGGGCATGAGTACAAAGAATTAACTTTAGAGCAGTTGCCATTTTTGTCGGAAGACCAAATATTATGCGAGCCTGGCAGAAGGAATACAGCACCATGTATAGGATATGCCTGTTATAAGATTCAAAAGATGAATCCTCACGCCAACATCGTAGTGGCACCTGCCGACCATATTATTCTAAAAGAAGAAGAGTTTAAGAAGAAAATAAACGTAGCCATAGATTACGCTAAAAATAACGATGCTCTGGTAACGCTAGGCATAAAACCGACGCATCCGAATACAGGTTACGGTTACATACAATTTAATGATGCAGAGGAAGAGGTAAAAAAAGTCAAGGCCTTTACGGAAAAGCCAAATTTAGAATTGGCAACCATGTTTATTGAAAGCGGTGATTATACTTGGAATGCAGGGATTTTTGTATGGTCTGCGGCCTCTATAACCTTGGCTTTTGCTAAGTATTTGCCAGAAATGGCGGACGCCTTTAATGCGGCCCAAAAGGATTTTTACACCACCAAGGAGAAAACATCTTTAGAGGGAGCCTATTCTAGATGTAGAAGTATTTCCATAGATAACGCCATTATGGAAAAAGCCGACAACGTCTTCGTGGTTAAAAGTGACATTGGCTGGTCAGATCTAGGGACGTGGCGTTCGGTTTACGATAACTCTAACTTAGATGAAGAGTCCAATTCTATTGACGGAAACGTCCTTATATATGATACGGAAGGGTGTGTTGTTAAAACGCCAAAAAATAAATTAGTGGTGATAAATGGACTGAAAGGGTTTATCGTTTCCGAGTTTGACAATGTTTTGATGATTTGCAAATTGGAAGACGAGCAAAAAGTGAAGCAGTTTGTGTCGGATGCTAAAAACGTGGGAGAGGAGTTTATTTAGGAGTATATTCTAATAAATATCTTCCCAGCTCTCCAAGGAAAGGAAGCCCTAAACTGTCGTACTCATAAGTGTCGTCGTTTAGGGTTTCGTTTTTATTGACATATATCACTGCAGATAGTATCATGGCTTTGCCTGAATTTTTATCCTCTATAAGTGCGTTATCCATCAAAAAACCATATGCCCCACCTATTTTATTATAGATTTTAATATTATCTGGAATCCTTCCATTCTGGTCTCCAAAAACAAAAAACTTACCGAAGTTATCTGGAAAGTTGGTTTCGTTATAACCAGCATTTCGTGGCATTCTGCTCATATAGTCTTTCACGAAGCTAAGTTGGGGTTCTGTGAGATCAAAGTGGGCTTTTGCTTCAATAGATTCCGGGAAAAATATGGAGAGGAGCATTCGGTGCTGGTCCAGTAAGTCAAACTGATTTTTAGCAGCAAAGTCCATGGGTTCATGAATGGTTTCGTCCCCTTTGATGTACATTTTTCCAAGAGGTATTTTTTTGGAGCTCTGATAGGAATGAGTGGATATTTTAGGTTCTTGATAATAATGCTGACCTAAGCCTACTTTAGGGGTAGCTTGGTTTTCTTCTTGACTTAGACTGACCGAAAGTCTGTGATTAATTCGGGTATTTAAGTAGCCCTTTTTAGCCAATTTGTCATTGAAATCATTCGTTCCTAAAAAATCATAAAGTCTATTGAAGGCATCGTTGTCACTTACCAAGAGTATTTTTTTGATGTAAGTAGATATACTTTCCTTGGCTGAAGTTTCTACAGAAGGGTAATTCTCAATGTTTGAGAAACTGGTGTAAGTTGCTTTCCTGTCAATTTTTAATTCATTTAATTTTTCGAGACTTAGCAGTACGGCAGGCAGTTTCACGGTACTTGCAGGGTAGAAGTAATGATGGGGCGAATAATGGAAGTATTTTGTTTTACCTATCTTATTTCCATTTATGGGAGTGTATATTATCTGTATCCTGTAATTTTGAGCATCCTTTAATAAAGGCCTTAGTTTATCATTCTTAAAAAGGGCTCTCTTAAAGGAAGCGTGGGTCTTTTGACCTTTTAAAGAAAAAGAGCAGATTAAAAGAAATAGAATCGTTACAGATTTAATATTCATGGTACATCAATTAGTCAAATTCCTCCTGGTTTTTTCTGCATGGTCACTGGTTTCTTGCAATGGAAATATTGAGCGTCTAGATACCTCTAGCTTAAAAGAGGAAATGGAAAACAGAAAAATAAAGAAAATTTCTGAGTCGGATATTACTTTGTCGGTTAATAAGAAAGGTTCTGAAATAGAAAAGATGCTATCGATAAAAGATTGCAAGAGGATGACCGAGGGATTGGATTCTTTAAAGGCCATAACAAGCTTTAGCTTGGAGTCTTTAGATATGATGACCTATAGCTCTGACATAGAAAAAGAAAAGGAAATTTTGGAGGCTCTCAATTATGCTATGGAGAACGGGGGTACTTTTCCTTCCACCTATCAAAAACTCTCGGATACACTATATGCGTTTTATTTTCCTTTAAACAGTGCTAATTGCCAACTCTCTTCTGAAAAGGAGAATGGGAGTTTAGGTAAAGTAAGTTTCAAAAAAGGCGATATTATTAGAGCTTTTTAAACTCATTTTTGGTCATCTAAAAGTTGTCGACAACGAAATATGGCATATTTATTGATTTTTTTTGATAAAAGATTGTAGATTTGCCGCTTATATATGAAACAAAACCGTCTTATTATTAGAGCGTTTGGCGTTATCATGAGCATTTTTATGCTCAGTGCCGTGCTATCTAAAGACCTGATAAAACATCAGGTTGTGACGGAATCTACTGTTCAAACAGGGCAAGGAGATGATGATTCTGGAGATAAGCAAACTTACTTAAGTGAGTTTTCGTCTCAAGTAGTTATTCCTTCGCATGCTTTTAGTTTTACAAATGACATTCTATTTCTGGTAAGCCCGGAAATTAAAATTTTGCCTTTGGCAGAATGGGCTAATAGTTTCATTCAGCCTGTTTTTAGGCATTCCTATTTCGATAAGCTTTTCGAACTACACATAGCCATTAATGCACCCTGATAGTGCTTATTAAACGATTGTTTATTCTAACAATTCGTTTTCAATCCAGATTTTATTAAAAAACATTCATTCCAGGAATCCGAATGCCCCGTGGTTTCCTAAACAAAAAAAAGTCTTTCAAATGGGGCGAGACAATTTAACAATATGAGAAATAAAGGTGGAGTATTGACGCTGGTGGCCATATTCATGGCGGTTAGTATCTATTATTTGGTGAGGACCTACAAGGCCAACAGCATAAGAAACGACGCAGAGGCGTATGCAATGGACGCGGACGGTAATGTAAACAGACAAGAGAAACAAAGATATTTGGATTCTCTTTGGAAGCAGCCAGTATTTTTTGGAACTACTTTAGAGGATCTTACAAAGCAGGAATTAGGTTTAGGTCTTGACCTTCAAGGTGGAATGCACGTTATTCTTGAAGTTTCTCCTAATGATATCGTGAAGTCATTGGCTAGTGGTTCAAGAGACCCGCGAGTGGCTCAGGCTATTGAAAATGCCACGGTGAAGGCAGTGACAAGTTCAGATCACTTTGTAAATATTTTTGCTAGTGAGTTTAAAGCTTTAGCACCTAATGTTTCTTTAGCGAGAGTATTTTCAAATTCTTCTAATAGAGGCGAACTTGGCCTTAACTCTTCAGACGGGGAAGTTATCAGATACATTAGAGATGAGGTGGACGGTGCTTTTGACAGAGCATTTAATATTATTCAAACGCGTGTAGATAAGTTTGGTGTAGCTAACCCAAATCTTCAGAGACTTCCAGGAACAAACAGAATTCAAGTAGAGCTTCCTGGTATTGATAATCCGCAACGTGTAAGAAAATTATTATCTGGTGCTGCTAAATTAGAGTTTTGCGAAGTTTACGAGCCACAAGAAATTGGATCTTCTTTTGAGGCATTCTCTTCTTACTTATCTCAATTAGACTTAGAAGCACAAACAAGCAAACTTTCTGAGTTCGTAAATAAAAAATCTGCCAAGGCTGCTAGCACAGACACTACAAGTGGAAATGATCTAGCTTCTCAGTTATCGGGAAGTGCAGATAGCACAGGATTGCCTTCAGACTCTTTATTGGCAAATAGTACATTCAGTAACTTGTTTATTGGAGGTCAAGGAGGCTTAATGATTAGAACTAAAGATACCACAAGAGTTAATGAGATTTTGCACAGACCGGTGGTTCGTCAGTTATTTCCTGCGGATTTAAGTTTCTTATATGATGTGAAGCCATTTATGAATGAGGGCACTAACGAGGAGTTGGTAAGCCTTTATATGGTGAAAGACTTAGGTAATGCACCTTTAGAAGGAGATGTGATTTCAAATGCTCGTCAGGATTATGATCCTACTACAGGTCAGCCAGATGTAAGCATGCAAATGAACGCTACGGGATCTAGAAAATGGAGAGATTTGACCGCAGCAAATGTGGGTCAGCGAGTAGCCATTATTTTAGATAACTATGTATATTCTGCACCAAATGTGAATCAGGAAATTACGGGTGGAAACTCAAGTATTTCTGGAAACTTCACGCTAGAAGAAGCAAGTGACTTGGCCAACGTTTTGAAAGCCGGTAAGCTTCCTGCACCTACACATATCATTGAAGAAGCTATTGTAGGAGCTTCTGTTGGAGAGAGTGCCGTAAATGCTGGTGTTATTTCTTCTTTGGTAGGTTTGTTGGCAGTTTTGGTTTTTGTAATGATTTATTACAACAAAGCTGGCTGGATTGCTAACCTTGCATTGATCATTAACCTTATTTTATTATTAGGTGTGATGGCCTCTTTTGGTGCGACGTTAACCTTACCGGGTATTGCCGGTATCGTACTTTCTGTGGGTATGGCCGTGGATGCCAACGTACTTATATATGAGCGAATAAAAGAGGAACTGGACGAAGGAAAGCCATTTGCTACTGCGGTAAGAAACGGTTTCAAATTTGCGATGCCATCTATTATTGACTCAAACGTTACCACTTTAATTACCGGTGTTATCTTATTTATCTTCGGTACTGGTTTGGTTTTAGGTTTCGCTACAACCTTGTTGATAGGTATTTTTACTTCTCTTTTCTGTGCCATTTTCATCTCTAGATTGGTGTTTGAGCATTATATCAAGAAAGGTAAAACCATTAGCTTCTTTACTTCTTGGACAGAAAAGATGTTTAAAGACACTAACATTGATTTCGTGAACAAGCGTAAAATCTTCTACATGATTTCTGGTGGTATTATTATAGCCGGTGCTATCTCTATCGGAATTAGAGGTTTTGGTTTAGGAGTAGATTTTAAAGGAGGTAGAACATACGTAGCCAAGTTTGAAAATTCTGTAAAAACAGAAGACGTAAGACAGGCGATGGAAAATGCAGGCTTTAACGCAGAAGTGAAAACTTTTGGAGGCTTTGATCAAGTTAAGGTTACTACAGCTTACGAGATTGACAATACAGACCCAAATGTGGAGCTTCAAATTCAGGAGCAAATAGCTTCAATAGTTGCGGATATTGACGGTAATAAAGGTGAAGTAGTAAGCTCTTCTAAAGTTGGGCCTACTATTGCTAACGATACCATCTGGAACTCTTTAAAAGCCATTCTGTACTCATTGATATTGACCTTTATATATATCTATTTAAGATTCCGAAGTGTGGCCTTTAGTTTTGGAGCCGTTGTTGCGGTATTCCATGACGTTTTGGTAATACTTGGTATCTTCTCTATCTTCAATGGTATCCTTCCTTTCTCTTTAGATGTTGATCAGGCTTTTGTGGGTGCGGTATTAACACTTATGGGTTATTCAATGAATGATACGGTCGTTGTTTTTGACCGTGTTCGTGAGTACCTAAATGATAAGAGCAAAGCCAAAGAGGATATTGTTAAAGTTATCAATAACGCCTTGAATAGCACTTTGAGTAGAACGGCCGTAACGGGTATTGCTACTTTGTTAGTATTGCTTATTCTTTTGATTTTTGGTGGAGAAACTATCCGTGGATTTATCTTCGCCATGTTCTTAGGCGTAATTGTAGGAACATATTCTTCACTATATATTGCTGCTCCTATCGTAGTTGATGCGATGCAAAGACAGCTTTTAAGAGAAAAAGATGCGGGACTTAAAGCTGCGGAAGTAGCTGTAGTTGGTAAGAAATAAGAAGAATTCGTATTTGATATTAGGCGGCCTGTGTTGATATTATCAATGCAGGTCGCTTTTTTATTGGAGCAAAACCTTATGAGCACACTTTCTAAAAAGGTATCTTTGTAGCTCAACGAAAATAAAAAATCCCTATGAGCGAGTTTCCACCATGTCCTAAATGTAAATGCGAGTATACGTATCCTATGGACAGTTTATTAGTCTGTCCAGAGTGTTTTCATGAGTGGAATCCCTCAGAGCTGTCGGAGGAAGAGTTGGCGAGTCAGATTCTTGATTCCAATGGGAATGTCCTTCAAAATGGAGATAGCGTGGTGGTAATCAAAGATTTGCCAGTAAAAGGTGCTCCAAAGCCTGTAAAGGCGGGCACTAAGGTTAAAAATATTCGTCTTACAGATGGCGACCATAACATTGCTTGTAAGATAGATGGTTTTGGTGCTATGGGACTGAAATCAGAGTTTGTAAGGAAAGCTTAGAAAAGCCTATAAATAAAAGACTCCCTTCCATGCCGGAAAGGAGTCTTTTGTGTTTTGTTGAGTTCTGACTTATTCGGCAGTATGGAACGATTTGGTTTCAGACCAGTCGCTCCAGTTAAGGCTTTGGTCTCTGTATCTTACTCGCCAAAAATACTTTTTATTAGGACTAAGTCTTTTGGTTTTTTCATCTGTTAAATCATCATTTTTCTGACGATTCTCTAAATAATACCAGTTCTCAGATTGTTTCCAGCTGTCAAAAATTGGGTTTTCGAAGTTTTCGTTGTCGGCTATTTGCCAATTGGAAGCGGCATGTGTGGCGGTTTCAAAAGTACTTTTAAAAGGGCCTGCTTTTAGCAATGTTCCTGTAATGGCTACGGTCTCATTATTTGGAGATAAGGCCATAGGTGCTGAAGGTTTTCTTTCTTTCTTGTAGATCGTTATTTGATCTGTTTTCTCATTGTCTCTTAGCAGATCTTCGTTTCCTCTACTAATTCTTTTAATGGTGAATTTTGGATTTTCTTTATCTCCGTCTACTTCCACCATTACAAAGCCGTATTCGTCTTGAGTGACGGTAAATTCATCATAATCTCTACCTTCAAATTCACCCCAATTGTCAATGGCACCGCCGGCGGATGCTACGTTTATCCAAAGGTGTTTGTGATCTTTAGATTGCCCTCTAGAATAACCATGCGTATGCCCAAAAAAGTGAATACTTGGCTTACCCGTTTTGGTTGAAAAGTTTTCTAGCATTTTAACCACTTTGCCACTAAAATCTTCTTCACCAGGAATCCAAAGTTCAGATTTGAACGGATGGTGCAGCTGGGCGAAAACAAAGTCAATAGCCTCGTTTTTGGCGGTTTCTTCTAATAGTTTTTGCAGCCATTCATATTGCTCTTTACTATCTCTGTAGCCGTCGTTGGAGTTTAACCCTATTATTCTTGTGTTACCATAATCTTTAAACCACCAGTGTTCTGAATATCCAGGGGTGCCGTTTTCCGGAAGACTAAAATATTTGAAGTAGAATGTTGCGTTTCTTTCATGATTTCCTAGGACTGGATATACCGGAACTTCTGAAAAAAGCTTTTCCGCGGGGTTAAAGAAATCATTTTTCCATTGCTCGTAGACTGTTCCCCTATCCACCAGATCTCCAGGTATTAAAACCATGGCCAAGTTATTTGGAAGGCTGCCATCAAATTCTTTGTTGAGATATTGAAGGATACCATCGTTAACCACTTCTAAAAACTTGTCTGGGTTCTGGTTGTCTTTTTGCATATCGCTCATGGCAATGATATTGAAGGACTCATTGTCAGAGGGGAATGGGGGTGTTTTGAACTGGTAAATATCCGATACCAGTTTTCCCGTTTTCACTCGGTAATAATAGGTGGTAAAACGCTTGAGTTCTTTTAACTTGACTTCATGTATTCTGGATTCACCAAAATTCACATCGAAGGCTATTCCTGTGGCTTTGCTGCCCAGTTTAGGAGTGATCCCATATTCTACGATGCTTTCTTCGCCCGAAGACGTTTCCCACATTATTTTTATGGAGATGGGCTCTGCATCCTGTAAATAAGGTTTTACCAGAAAACTAGGATTGTTTGTTTGGGATATCCCTAAAAAGGGAATAAGTAGAAGGAGTATTAAAAAGCTTTTTGTCTTCATGAAGGTTTTGGGTCTTGTATATATGAGCCCAATTTACAGCTTTCTGTCCTTAAAATCGAAGTAGAAATGTGCTAGTGGTATTAAGTTTAGGTAAAGAAACCTCGCTGGTTATGTTTTCTTGACTAAATAAAACTGATCCACAAGCACCATGTGCCTGTGAATCAGTATATTAAAATTAGTTGACTGGGAAACTAAGCCCAAGGTTCAAACCAAGGTTTTGGTTTTTAATATTGATAATATCCGTTTTGTAGATGTTTGCAAAACTACCGCCGAAATAGAATTCTGTATTTAACCACATTTTAGGATTAAGCTTCCAGTTAAAACCTGCAGCGGCTTTACCTCCAATATCTACACTCTTAAAGTTTTCTTTAGAGAAGTTGTTTCCACTGGTGTTTGAGCCAGAAGCTCCAGCTAGAAAGCCTAAATATGGCCCAACCATAATTTTAGGTCGGAAGTCGTTTCCTTTATCATTTAGATACCAAACACCATAAACAGGAACTTGGAAGTAATGCATCTCTATTTGATCTACTTTGTTTTCAAAGTTTGATCCCATTTGTGAATAAAATGCCTCCACTTTAAGTCCTAAGTGCTCGTGTTTAGAATGATTCAAAAACACCCCTAGGTTGGCTCCTGTTTTGAATGAGCTAAGCGGAAAGTTGGGAATACTAGATCCATTAATACCTATCATTGGCCCCCAAGAGGTGTCTTGTGCAACAGCGTATTTTGGTAAAGAAATTAGCGTTAGCAGGACGGCAGCCATTGAAAATAGCGTTTTCATAATTTGTTTTATTTTAGTTTGAAAAGACTCTCTAAATGTTTGTTCCCGCCTTAAAAAGTAGGGATATGTAGAAAGAATGACACAGTTTCACGTTTTCTTAAATGCCTATGCTTTAAGAAACCCTAGAGCACTAAAACGTATTTGGTCTAGCACTAAATAAATTTCATCATAGCGGACTAAACAATTAAAACTTACCTTCGCCTTTTTAGGAAGATATAGAAGTGTTTTTTTGCATACAACATGAATATCTACCTCAATTATAATAATTGTTACACCGTATTCTTGAAGCGGCATTATCCAGTCATTAAGGGTTCTTAATACCAAGTCAAGCTTTTAAAATTACTAATGGAGAAAGAAAGTGTTTTCACTCGCTATCAGGTATTCATGATTGCTATTTTGGCCTTTATTCAATTTACTGTCATTTTAGATTTTATGGTATTGTCGCCTTTGGGTGCCATTCTTATACCAGAAATGAATATTACTACTGCTCAGTTTGGTTGGGTGGTATCTGGTTATGCTTTTAGTGCGGGTGTGTCAGGTATTTTGGCCGCAGGTTTTGCGGATAAGTTTGATCGTAAAAGGTTGTTGCTTTTCTTTTATGTCGGCTTTTTGATTGGAACAGCTTTATGTGCCTCTGCAAATACCTATCTCATGCTTCTTGCCGCTCGAATTTTCACGGGTGTTTTTGGAGGCGTAATTGGTTCTATAGGTTTTGCTATTATCACCGATATATTCGAGCTTAAAGTACGTGGAAGAGTAATGGGTTTTACCCAAATGGCTTTTGCAGCTTCGCAAATTCTAGGCTTACCCATAGGGCTATATTTAGCAAACAATTATGGCTGGCATTCTAGCTTTTGGATGATTGTTATAGTGGGAATTTTGGTAGGCATAGTCATGGTTTGGAAAATTAGACCAATAAACACACACTTAGAAGCCAATAAAGGTCAAAACCCAATTAAGCATTTATTCAGTACCATTTCAAACCCAGATTATATCAAAGTCTTTTTGGCTACTACTTTGCTAGCCACAGGTGGCTTTATGCTCATGCCTTTCGGCTCTACTTACGGAATTAATAATCTCGGAATCACTTTGGAAGAGCTGCCTTTGCTTTACGGAATAACAGGCGTTTTTACCATAGTTTTTGGCCCAATTCTAGGCAAAATGTCAGACAAGTACGGAAGACTCAAAGTCTTTATATTTGGGACGGTTTTAGGAATTATCTTGGTGGGAATTTACACCAACTTAGGTGTGACACCTTTCTGGGTCATTTTGGTGCTAAATATCATTTTGTTTTTAGGCATAAACGCCCGAATGATATCCTCTTCCTCACTTATAACCGCCATTCCTGATTTAAAAGATAGGGGAGCATTTATGAGTATTAACTCATCCGTTTCTCAAATTTCTGGAGGAATAGCTTCCGCCATAGCAGGTATGATAGTGGTTCAGCGTACTGATGGTTTTGTAGAAAATTATCCTTTATTGGGCGGTGTAGTGATAGCTTCCATGATAGCCTCAGGAGCTTTAATGTTTGGTATTAACCGTCTAGCGGAAAAACGAACGAAGGAGCAGTCTTAGGTTACAACACCCTTAAAAACACTTCGGGATTATCTAAAAAAGATTTAGTTAACTGAAAGTGCTCTTTTTCCTCTCACTTTATATAAACGGTCTTAATATTAACAAACTCCAAAATTCCTTCTTTAGAAAGTTCACGCCCAAAACCAGATTTTCCTGTACCTCCAAAAGGTAGCCTTGGGTCTGACTTCACCATATCATTGACAAAAAATGCTCCGTCGGGAATCAATTTAATATACTCTTTTACTTTAACTAAGTCTCTGGTGAATACACTGACTCCTAGTCCAAATGATGTGTTTTTAGCTATTTCAAAGGCTTCCTCCGTGGTTTTAACTTTACAAATAGGAGCGATTGGGCCAAAAGTTTCTTCTTGAAAAACAGGCATATTGCAAGTTACATCCGTTAGAATTGTCGGTTGAAAATAAGCTCCCTTAATTTCGCCGCCTAAAGCTAAATTGGCTCCCATTTTTAAGGAAGATTCCATTTGAATTTTAAGTGAATCCGCAAAATCGGCTCTTGAAAGTGTTCCAATCTTTGTGTCTTCTGCCAATGGATCACCAGATTTTAATAGGGATACTTTTGCAATAAATTTTTCTACGAATTCGTCATAAACATCTTCTAGTATAATAAACCTTTTGGCCGCAATACAGCTTTGTCCTGCATTCATAAAACGTGCATTAACAGCGATGTCGGTTGATTTATCAATATCTGCATCAGCCAAAACGATAAAGGCATTACTTCCGCCCAATTCCAGTAAAGATTTTTTAATATTCTTACCTGCAACAGCGGCTACTGCAGCTCCAGCCCGTTCACTTCCAGTAAGTGTAACGGCCTTGATTATAGGATTTGCTAATATAGCTGTGACCTTATCGTGATGGACAATTAGATTTTGAAAGACACCTTTAGGCAAGCCTGCCTCTTTAAAGATTTCTTCAATATGTGTGGCAGAGCCAAAGACATTGGCTGCATGTTTTAATAAGCCCACATTACCTGCCATAAGTGTAGGAGCGGCAAAACGAAACACTTGCCAAAAAGGGAAATTCCATGGCATAATGGCCAGAATACAACCCATAGGCTCGTGTGAAACGAAGCTTTCTTGGGCATCGGTAGAAATATGTTTTGTGGCTAAAAAAGATTCACTATGCACTGCATAATATTCACAGACCCAAGCACATTTGTTTACTTCGCTTCGCGACTCAGAAATCGGCTTTCCCATTTCTAAACTAATGGTCTGGGCATAGATTTCTAAATTTTTCTTAAGAATTTGAGCTGCATTTTGTAGAATAACAGCTCGTTGAGTAAATGTCCAGTCACGCCAATCTTCAAAGCTGGTTTGACTGTTATTAATAATGTTTTTTACTTCTACTTCTGAGTGCTCGATGTAGGTAGCTAAAACTTGATTATTGTATGGATTGACAGACTGGAATTTCATGTTTCTAAAATTATTTTTCGTTAAACTGCTTGTAATTATGGATTCCAAGGCGTTTAATAATTGGGTTTGTTGAATTTCTTGGTATAAATTTTTTCTGTAAAACTATGCGTGCTTTGATCTAAGATATGTCCTTCCCAAAAAAGCTTCATGGATAAACTCCACGGTCGATAAACGGAGGTATATAATGTGACAAAGGAGTTTTCTGGTTTATAAACAAATAATGGGGGCACGGCAAATGCATTCAATAAGTTTGTTTCCGTTTGGTTGGGCACATTCATGTTCGCTATAAGCGTATCAATTCTTTCTTGAGAAGAGGTCATCAATGCATAGTTTTCCCACTCTACCACTTGCTGATGGTTGGTAGCCGCCTTATCTCCTGTAATTAATGGAATCTGATTAGGGCCTACATAAACAGTACTATAGTCTGCGTGTTTGTCTATCATGGTAATGTTATAGGCCATATGTACGGGTAAATAAGATAGTTTTTGGCGAGCCTCTTCTACTGAACGGCACGTTTCTAACAAATACCTAATAACTATTGGAATACCGAACCCTACTCCCCTTGCCTTTTTACCACCAAAAGCCAGCGAAATGGCCAAGCCACTAGCATTAATTCCATCCAAAAGACCCCAGTTGCAGTCCGACATTCCAACGATTGGCTGCAACCAGTTGGTACGGAGCATAGCACCTTCAAAGAGAGCGGGATTGTAGTCATAGTTTCGTATCAAAACGGGCTCTTTTTCTACCCATACCATTTGACTACATGCCGCCAAATAGGGAGGCGGACAATACATACTTAAATACCTAGCGGACAGGTCATCGCCTCCGGCTAATTGGCACAGTTGCCTGTAAATGGGCATAAGCTCAGGCATAAATTTTTCTAACTCTATAGAACTGGTCAAGTATCCAGGCCGAGCAGACGCTCCCTCCATCAGGAACCAATCTCTATAAAAGGGCCAAGATTTGTGAAAAACTTGCTGCCATTTAGCCCCTGGTTTTTCTTCATCAATACAATTTAGTGAGATCAGCATATTTACATGAGCTTAAAGCCAGCAATTTCGGCCACCTTATTGTGTATTTCTGGGGTATCAATTGTAGGAACTGATTTATATGCTGCTTTAATGGCCGCTATCCAAGCTTTCGCTTTTTCATTTAACTGAAAATCTTGGGTCATAAATCTACCTCTCATAACTAAAATACCCATATCAGCACCTTCGTATAGATAATCTCCTTTTTTGCTAATTCTCAGATAGAATGCTTCGTCTTCGCTTTCTACAGCCCTACGGTGAGTATCCATTCTGTCATAGGAAATTTTCTTATCTGCGGTCATTTTCCATATTCCAGATTCAGGAGCACTTGTTACTAATTCTACATTGTCTTCTACATGCTTAATTACCAACTGACTCCAGTCATCTATATTATCTTTATCTGACCATCTAGTATTTATTTCATCTACATCAAGTTCATAGGGCTGATTCATGTATTCGAGCGTATGAAACATAAACAATGGGGCATCAGCCAAGGCAAAAAGTGCATGGTTGGTAATAGAACTGGCCCCTGTAACTCTCGGGTTTAACTCTCCTAAGTAGATTTCTTGATTGTCTTGATCTATTAAAAAGTCAAGCTCAAAATACCCTTTATATCCTTCCTTAATGAGTTGGTCACCAAAACGTTTCGTATACTTTCTGGCCTTTTCTTGAACACTGTCAGGGAAAATGTTACCTGATATTTCATTTCCACACCAGCCGCCTTTGTATGGGGTAAGTTCTTTAAAACCTACAAGCTCTGTCATAAGTGGAGCCACAATGGTACCATGCTGAGTAACACAAGCCTCTATGGCGGCCCCTCTGCAACGGATGCACTTCATGATTTTCACTTCGTCTTCACCTTCTATTTCTTTAGCATTCTTGTTATAATCTTCCTCATTATTGATAAAGTACGTGGTGTGACCCGAATCTCCAAAAGGGAGCTGAATCACTAACTTTTCCCCAAGCTCCCTAGACACTTCCCTCATTTGGGTATAGTTTTCTACTTTAGAAAGAACATATGGCACGCAAGCCACATTTGCTTTTTCTGCAATCCTATTGGTGTTTACTTTATTATCTAAGGAGCTTCGAAGCTTTGCTGAGGGAAAGCAAATCTCTAGTCCAAGCTTTTCTGCTAGTTTTTCGGTTTTTTCATCGAACATCAAAAACAAAGCTTTTCCAACTTTTCCATTTACTTTTCTAGAGTTGATATAATCTACTACCTCTTTATGTTCTAGCATGTAGTTGTTAATATCTTCTATGCTTTGAAACTCGTCATGTGGAGTTTCTTCTATAGGCGAGAAAACGTTGGGATGTTTACCGTCAAAACACTCTATATAGCATATAAACTTGAAGCCTTTAATCCATTCGTCGGCTCCTAATAAATTAAAGTTTGTGGCACTTATGAAATAGATTGGCGTTTCATTTTTATGAAAAAAACTACGTATATCAGATATATTTTTAAGTGTTTTCACAGATGTTGAGGCGTTATTTTTTGACATTCTTATTGTATTGAAATTTCGAAATCTATTTATTAGTTTTTGTAGTGGCTCTTGCATTGTTTTTTGTTGGCTTTGGATTATTTCTATCCAATGCCTTTTGGTTGAAAACTTTAAGCCCTAACTCTGGCCTATAGCCATGAATTTCACTTACATCTAGCTTTATAAAGAACTCTAATATTCCTTTACTTACCACCTGCCCAGGTACTAAAATGGGAAAGCCTGGAGGGTATGGAATCACAAAAGAGGCAGAAACAAGTTCTTGACCGGCGTCTAAAGCCGCTAAAGTGTCCGATAGCTTGATATAAGTATATTGGTCTTCTTTATAGGCTAGAAAATATGCCGCTCTAATATCACCGCCCGGTACCCCTGTTACGGCTTGAAAAGAAGAATGAAAACTACTAAAATGAGGAAGTGGTGGCACGTCCTTAGTAAGGGAAACGATTTGTGCTTGGGCTATTTTAGCTTCTTGGTTATTCAGGGCTAAGGTATCTTCATCAAGCTGCTTTGCAATTTTGAGTAGTGCTCCAATTAAGTAGGTAATAGATCCCCTTGTGGTACCAATATTTGTCATAAACAAAACGGTATTTCTTGATGTTTTATTGATTTGAATACCAAACTGATCCATCAAGTAGCGGTTTTTAAAGGTATCGCCGTCCATACCTGTTTTACCTATATATAAATTGATTTTGGTGGGGTCAAGAACAAACTCGTCATTTGCCCAAGCTTTTTCCATATTACTATTTCCTGTTTCGGCCTCGAAATAATGGTCTATGCCCGATGTCCTGTATTGCTCAGGAATTATATCTTTTACGGTAAGAATGTCGAAGTACTTTTTGAGACTTGGATGTTCGTTTATTTTAACCCTTAGAATCATAGCCATTTCAAGGCTTTTTTCTACAAGTTCAAATCCTTCAAATTGTACCTGCCTACGCCCAGCATCCAGCGAAGCCAAAATTTGATAATTGGGGGAGGTAGAAATGTGTGTCATATAAGCCTCATGAAAGGCATCTTCAGCTTTTCGTTTAAACTCTTCATCATGAATATGAATCATAGAGCCCTGCCTAAATGATGAAAGCGTTTTATGTGTTGATTGGGTAGAATATACACGGACTTTAACCTGATCAGGGTCTGGCATTGTGGCCAAAACGGGGTCTTTTTTTGCTTTTAATTCTGCATATTTAGACTTGTATGCTTCGCTATGATATTTTTTTCGAAGCTTTTGGGCATTATACATTGCTGTCCGTTGCTTATAATTATAAGTAAAGCCAGCAAAGCCAAACCAAGCCTCATCCCACAGAAAAACAATATCAGGTTTAATAGCCAATACAGCCTCCATGACTTTTTCTACATTATATACCAAGCCATCGAATGTACAATTGGTAAGTAAAAGCATTTTGACTTTATGCAGCATGCCAGCGGCTTTCAATTGCTGAAGTTTGTCGATGATGGTTTTGGTAGAAACAGCCCCATACATGGAATATTCTTCCAAAGAATAGGAATCTAAATAGACTGGATACGCCCCCGCGAGCACCATGCCGTAATGGTGCGACTTATGGCAATCGCGATCAACAAGAACTAAGTCTTCTGGTTCAATGAGGGCTTGAACTACTATTTTGTTGGATGCCGAGGTGCCATTGGTTACGAAGTAGGTATGTTCCGAGCCAAAGGCTTTAGAAGCTAACTCTTGGGCCTCTTTCAGCGGACCCGTAGGCTGTAAGAGCGAATCTAACCCTCCCGTGGTAGCCGAAGTTTCCGCCAAAAATAAGTTTCTGCCATAGAACTCTCCAAAGTCTTTGATCCATCCCGACCTAAAGACAGAGTTTCCTCTAGATATTGGCATGGCATGAAAGACAGAAGTTGGCTTCTGACTGTACTCTCTTAAAGCGGTGTAAAATGGTGTTTTATACCTTTCTTTTATACCCCTTATTATACTAAGATGAAGCTCTTGAACATCTTCCTTCCGGTAAAAGATTCTCCTAAAATTGTTTAACGAAGTGTCGTCTATTTCACTTACGGCTGTATCGGTAACGTAATATATGTCAAGTTCAGGACGTAACTCTTTGATGAGGTTTGCCAGAATTATTCCCAAGTTTGTTTCAGTCTCCGTCTGGAATTTATGTTCGTATAATTTCGAAATAAAGGGATTTATGAAATCTAATTTGTTTTTGGACTTGAAAGGAACGCCATATCTTATTATACAGGATTGGATATTGTAATTGAATAAAATAGCAATCAATGCATCCTGAAAAGTTGTAACTGAAAGTAAATCATAAACCAACTTGTCATTACTCCCCCTCATTTGATGGAACTTATCTTTTATTCTTTCTTCATCCCTTTCGTTGAGGTTATCTACCATTAACACCTCAAAGTAATTTTCATTAAATTCATTTGCGGGCTCTTGAGTTTTCTTTTTTGTGTTTTTTGATTTCTTATCTAAATCTCCGTCTCTGTAAGATTCACTAACCAGCATTCTTATGTTATCGCTTACACTATTTGTAAGGGCGGTATATTCTTTTCTTTCAAGCATTTGTTTAAGCAACTGCATGTTATCTTTGCCTGGAAAGGACCAATAGGATTCTATGAGTTCAAGGTTTTTAAGATCAGCTATAACATCGTTTTTAATTGCTAAGCGTTCAACTTTGGATTTAACCAATTTTTGAGTACTGTTTTTGAGGTGATTCCAAGTGTTAAGTCGCAATTGGGAAATATTGAAACAATCTTTATTATGTGTTATAGAAATAGACATGATATTGGGGTTATTTTTAAGCTAAGCTTGAATAGGCTTTTCTATTAAGAGATAGATTTGATCTTTTGGCCTCATTTGTCAGGCTTAAGTGCATTTTTCGAATGTTTTTTTAGTTCACTCAGTGTGTTTAAATAGGGCAGGGCTGTGTCTTTTTGGTATATCTCAAACAATACTTTATTATCCCTAAAGCTTTTTAAAGGTTGTCCCAGCCTAAGTACTCCTAATTCTCGGCTTCTTCTTACTCGTTCAATATCAATTTCAATGGGAATCATTTCTTCAGACGTACCTGCTTGATAAATTATTCTTCCATCGGGACCACAAATAATTGAGCGTCCATTACCGCCATCTCCTAATCCATTAATATCAACTACAAAGCATTGTTGAATGGCTGCCGTAGCTTGCACGTTCACAAGCTCGATATCCCTATCAATAGTACCGGTTAAAGTGGGGTGAATGATGACTTCTACGCCTTTAACAGCTAAGGTTCTAGAAGTTTCAGGAAACCACATATCGTAGCAAATGGAAAGGCCAAACTTCCCAACCTCTGGCACATCAAAAATCATAAATTCGCTTCCTGCTGTGACGCCTTCTTCGTAAGGGTAAAATGGAAACATTTTATCATATCTTCCAATCAGTTTACCATGAGGATTTATGACAATGGCCGTATTATAAATTTTATCTTGTTTGTTCGTAAACAAGGTTCCTGGAACCAACCATATACCATGTTTTTTTGCTAATTGCTTAAATTCTTCCTCAATAATGTTTGGAATAGGCATTTGATTTCGGGAAAGTGGTCCGAAGGCACAAAGCTCACTGAAAACAATCATTTGAACCCATGGATATACGGACATCATGATGTCCACTTTTTGTTTCATTACAGCCACATTGCTATGAATTGCTGAAACGTGCATTTGTATGCCACCAATGGCAAAAGTATTACTCATATGTTTTTAAATATTAATCTAGGATTGAGCTAATAATGAAGAAAGTAGAATATTCAAAAGGAAGGTTTTCGATTGGTTATTTTCACTAATTCTTCCTCAATGATATCCAGTCCTTGATAGAGGGTTTCTTCACTTATCGTAAGCGGACTTAAAACTCTGATTACATTTTTATGCGTACCTGCACTGAGAATTATTAAACCTCTTAATAAACAAGCCGCCATTAAATCTTTACATATTTCACTATCAGGAATTTGCGGATTCCTATCTTTAACGAATTCTATGGCTTGCATGGCACCAAGTCCGCGTACATCACCTATGCTAGGACACTTATTCTGCAGAGCAGTAAATCGCTCGTGAACGATATGGGCTATTTTATCAGCTTTGGCGTTAAGGTTCATGTCTTCCATATATTTTATGGTAGCCAAAGAGGCCGCACAACAAACCGGATTACCTAAGTAGGTGCCGCCAATAGTTCCGGGCTTTGCAGCATCCATAATCTCTTTTTTTCCAATAACAGCTCCTATGGGCATTCCTGAGCCCATAGACTTGGCCCAAGTGGAGAGGTCTGGCAAGACATTATAATGTTCGTAAGAAGCCCATTTGCCTGTGCGGCAAAAGCCAGATTGCACTTCGTCGAAAATTAATACAATACCATGCTCATCGCAGAATTTACGGAGTCCTTTGATGTATTTTTTAGGTGCTGGATTAAATCCGCCTTCTCCTTGAACAAGCTCCAGAATTATGGCGGCTACATTATTTGGGTCAACTAAGTTTTTCGTAGACTCATGAAGTCTTTTTAGCTCATGGTCAGAAAACTCATCTTCTGTCATTCCATCACCATATCTATAAAAGTTGGGAAAGGGTAGCCTATATACTTCAGGAGCAAAGGGGCCACAATCAATCTTATAATCGATCTTTGAGGTAAGTGTCATACCCATCATTGAGCGTCCATGAAAAGCATCGGTAAAACAAATGACGGCCTCTCTTTTTGTGGCTTGTCGAGCTATTTTGATGGCATTTTCTACAGATTCTGCTCCTGTATTGGTAAGCATGGCTTTGGTTTCCTTTCCATGAGGAAGTAAGTCAATTAGCTTTTCGCATAAGGCTATATAGGGTTCATAAATTGAAATATGAAAACAGGAATGAATGAGTTTTTCAGCTTGTGCTTTTATAGCCTCTACTACTGGAGGAGGGCAATGTCCAGCATTTAAGACGCCTATTCCTCCACCAAAATCGATGTATGAATCTCCATCATAGTTTTGAATGGTACTGTTTAGAGCTGATTTGACGGAGGATTTGACGAAAATTCCTACACCGTTAGATACGACTTTTTCACGACGATCGAATAATTGATCAGTAATTGTTTTTGACATAAATTAATATAAGTATAAGACATAAGGACACTAATGACCTATCATAAGCCATCGCTTAAATTGAGATACAAATAGCCCTGAATCGGGTAAAACTGGAAGATTCCCAAACGTAGAAGAATACCTTATTTACAGGTTAATATTTGGGGCTCAAAAGTGAAGCGTTAGAATTAAATTCTAAAACTTTTGTACTATATCAATATACTGAAAAGATGTCAGTAAACCTAATTTCTGATGTTAAACTAGTGAATATGAATGATTAAGGCTTAAAAAATTAAATCAATGCGGCTTCACAACTCCCTCAAATACACCTCAGGATTATCCAAAAAACTTTTAGTTAACTGATAATGCTCTGTCTCCTCATAAGCAATAGGAGCTATTTTCCCATCTTTAAAATGTAGTATTTCGGCTTCTGGGATGGCCATGATAATGGGGGAATGTGTGGCTATTATAAATTGAGCATCCACATCATTTACTTTTTGACGGATAAGTGAAATTAAAGATAGTAATCGCGTAGGAGAGAGGGCTGCTTCTGGTTCATCTATGAGATAAACACCGGTTCCGGTTATTCTAGAAAGGAAAAATTTAAGGAAACCTTCGCCATGGCTCATGGCATCTAAGTTTTCACCGTAGCGGTCTATAAGTTCTTGGCGTTCTTCTTTGATGTATTTGGTTGCTAAGTAGATGTCCCCGACGGTCCAAGTATCTTCTATTTCTGTTATTTCGGAAGTAAGTTCGGCTATTTGTCGCTGTATATTTTTAACAAAGCCTATGAAGTCTTCGGCCCTAAGAAAGAATCCTCGGGATGATTTTGTAGTTTGTCTTATGCTAAGGTATTTACCCAGTTTTCTGGCATTTTCCAGCATGGGGTCTAGTTCCACGCTCGCCGTACCTGCAACGGGCACATTAAGTTTATAGGCTATGGCCTCTAGTATGGTAGATTTTCCAGCACCATTTTCTCCGACAAAAAACGTGATGTTTTTGTTGAATATTATAGGCTCCAAATCTTTGATAAGTGGGAGTGTAAAAGGAAATTCTTCTTCTTCTGGGAGGTTTCTTAAACTTACAGACTGTAAGTGTGGCATTTTAATCTAGACTGCCGTTTTTACAGTTTCCATTTCAAGGCAAGCTCTTTTGATCCCGTCTTGGTCAAAACCACATTCGGCTTGAAGTTCTTCTTGCTCTCCATGCTCCACCAGTCTATCAGGAATACCTAGTCTTTTTACCTGAGCAGTATAACCATGGTCTATCATAAACTCCAGTACCGCAGAGCCCATGCCTCCTTGTAAGCAGCCATCTTCTACAGTGATCACTTTTGAGAACCTACTGAACACTTCGTGTAAAAGGGCTTCGTCAAGCGGTTTAACAAAACGTAAGTCGTAATGAGCGACAGACAGTCCTTCTTTTTCCAATTCATTGGCAGCAGCTAAAGCTTCATTACCAATATGACCTATACTTAAAACAGCGATATCTTCACCATCTTTTACTTTTCTACCTTTTCCCACTGCTATTTCTTGCATTGGAAGTTTCCAGTCTACCATCACTCCTTTACCTCTTGGATATCTGATGGTGAAGGCCTCTTTACCAGACTGAATCTTGTCAGACTGAGCCGTAAACATTAGGTTTCTCAGCTCTTCTTCGTTCATAGGAGCAGATACTATCATGTTTGGTATACAACGCATGAAAGCCAAATCATAAGCTCCATGGTGTGTAGGGCCATCTGCACCCGCAAATCCAGCTCTATCTAAACAGAAAATAACGGGTAAGCCTTGTAAGCATACATCGTGAATGACTTGGTCATAGGCACGCTGCATGAATGTAGAATATATATTGCAGAAGACCGTCAGTCCTTTTGTGGCCATTCCGGCAGAAAAAGTAACGGCGTGCTGTTCTGCTATGGCGACATCAAAAGCCCTATCAGGCATGGCGTCCATCATGATGTTCAGGGAAGAACCCGATGGCATAGCAGGTGTAACACCTACAATTTTACTGTTCTTTTCGGCTAGTTCCACTATTGTTTTACCAAAAACCACTTGATATTTCGGTGGTTGAGGTGTAGGTGAATTTACTTGTTTTATTTCACCTGTCAGCTTATCAAAAAGACCTGGAGCGTGCCATTTTGTTTGGTCTTTCTCCGCTGGCTCGTAGCCTTTGCCTTTTTTGGTGATACAATGTAAAATTTTAGGACCTGGAATGTTTTTTAGGTCTTCCAGAACATGCACCATGTGGTCAATGTCATGACCATCTATTGGCCCAAAATATCTTAAATTTAATGCTTCAAAAAAGTTGCTGTTGCCTAGAACAGCTCCTTTCATGGCATTTTCTATTTTCTTTACGATTTCTCTGGCACTCTTACCAAAGTGGCTCATTTTACCTAATAGATTCCAGACCTCTTCTTTGACTTTGTTATAAGACTTAGAGGTGGTAATGTCTGTCAAATACTCCCTAAGAGCACCCACGTTGGGGTCAATTGACATGCAATTATCATTTAGGATAATGAGTATGTTGGCATCTTTTAAAGAGCCAGCATGGTTCATGCCTTCAAAAGCCAAACCCGCAGTTAGGGCTCCATCTCCAATTACCGCAATGTGCTGAGCATTTTTATCGCCATTGAGATTAGATCCTACAGCCATACCTAAGGCAGCAGAAATAGAGGTAGAAGAGTGGCCTACGCCGAAAGCGTCGTATCTACTTTCTGAGATTTTAGGAAAACCAGATAAGCCTCCATACACACGGTTGGAATAAAATTTATCTCTTCTTTCTGTAATGATTTTGTGGCCATAAGCCTGGTGACCAACGTCCCAAACGAGTTTGTCGTCAGGGGTATTGAATACATAGTGTAAGGCTGCGGTAAGTTCTACCACGCCCAGACTCGCACCAAAGTGTCCTCCGTTTATAGAGACCGTATCAATAATGTATTGACGAAGTTCATCACAAAATTGTGGTAACTGGTCTTTGCTTAGCTTCCTGAGTTCCTCAGGGCTATTTACGGTAGATAGTAATTTGCCGGGTTTAATAAACATAAGGGGTCTTAAACCTTGTAACCGTTTTTATGGCTACATTTTAGTTGTGCCAAATGTACGAAGAAACCCTAGTATTTGGATGTCATAGAATAAAAAAGGCTAAAGCTTGTCGCTTTGTGACGCTTTGTAAAGCCTTTCTTTCTCTTCTAAGGTTAAGCTTTTGTAGCCAGAGATGCCAATTTTATCTAGTAGAGCGTCTACCTCTTCTTGTTCTGTGCTGAAATCTCTCTCTTCGTTTTCGTAAGACAGAAAAGTGCCTACAGTAGAATGGCTGAATTTTTTTGCCGTAAATGGCTTTTGTGGTTTTGGTTTTGAAAGTCTATTAAACCAGTCTTGAACCGCCTCAAACGGAGAGCCTAAGTCTATACCTGTTCTTAGTAGTTTAATATAAAGGTAGCCCAAAAAAGCTCCTCCTAAATTCATGAAGCCATTGGCGGGGTTTATAAAAGAGAAAATTAAGAAGATAACCGCCAGATATTTTATTTTAATACTGAGCCTTCGGAACAAGAACAGTTCATAGTCGGGGATGAGTGTGATGGTGGCAAACATTACGGCGTAAACGGCGGCGGTGGCACCTGAGGCTAATGGAGCCATGTTTACGGAAGCCTTTGTCATGCCTACGAGGTTAAAAATGCTTATGTATGAAATTCCAGCAAAAATATAGCCTAACAAATAGATATTGATAAGCTTTCTATTTCCCAGAAAGTCTTGAATTAAAAAGCCAAACCAATAAAGTGCAATACAATTAAATAAGAAACTGAAAAACGAACCGTTTACAAAACCAAATGTAAAAAGACTCCAAGGGTGAAGAACTAACTCAGGGAGATTGGCATTTAAGTAAATGTTTTGGTCAATAGTAGCGACAATACCACTGGTTTCATCGGACATAGACAGGATAAGCTTTACTGCGAAGTAAGCCACAAACACGAACAGATTTATCAGTATAAGCTGTACACTGGAGCTGTTTCCTTTGCCAAAAGCTTGTCTTATATCATCCTTGATGCTTCCCATTTCTTGTCATAAATCGCTTTATTACCACCTACGAAAATTTTGCCCTTCCTTTTCATCGAATCCGAAAAGTTTCAACAGGACTAAACCTGTAATCAATCCACCGATATGGGCAAAGTGAGCCACTCCCTGCTGAAGTCCGGCAGTACCGGCATATAGTTCGTAGAGACCATATAAAATTACAAAATATTTTGCTTTAATAGGCACTGGGAAAAATAAAAGCATTAATTCCACATTTGGGAAGAGTACGCCGAAGGCCACAAGGATTCCGAATATGGCACCAGAGGCCCCAACCATCGGTGTTACGGCTTGTCTCCAGTAGGGCTCTGAGTTAGCCAATAATTGAGACATTTCGTATGTGTTTAGCATGGAATTTAAAACCGCCGCTCCTATTCCTGTAATGAGGTAGTAGATTAAAAATTTCTTGGAGCCCATGAATGTTTCAAGTGTAGACCCAAAAATAAAAAGACCAAACATGTTACTGAACAGGTGACCAAGACCACCATGCATAAACATATAGGTCAATACCTGCCAAGGTTTGAAGTTTGGATTGAAAAGCTGTTCGTTGTTTGGAAGTATGGGGTTAAAAAAAGCGAAGTTGGAGTAAAAAAACTGCTCCGCCAGATTTGATATAATAAATACAACTATGTTAATTATGAGTAGCTGTTTTACTATCGGTGTAATTCTATCAAACATATATTTTTCTTTTTTTAAAAACCATCAGAGCTAGAAATGAGTTCGCTTAGTCGCTCTAGTGTAATGACATTCATTATTTTTTGCCCATCTGGGGTGTAAGATGGCATAGATGTTTCAAAAAGACGATTTATAAGCACATTTATTTCTTTTTTGTCCATTTTTTTTAGGTTCCTGCCAGCGGTTCTTTTGGCCAGTGTTTTGGCTAGATTTTTAGTTTTATCAAGCTTAAGTTCCGTGTCATGTTCTATAGATTCCTTGAGTAAATCTTGTAAAAGAGCAGAGCCTTCATCGTCGGTCGTTTCCATCGGAATTCCGTTGAGAATAAGACTGCTGGTACCAAAGACCTCAAAGCCAAAACCCAGGGCATGTATTTCGCTTTTAAGCGTGAGGGCCAGCTCAAATTCCTCTGGTCTAAGGTTCAGCGTTTTTTGAAATAGCAGCTGCTGCGAAGCCCCAGATTTGTTCGCCAAATTTTTCTCAAATTTCTCGAACAAAATACGCTCCCACGCCGCTTTTTGGTCGATGAGCAGCATACCGCTTTTGACTTGTAAAGCGATGTACTTCAAGTGAATTTGAATGGCGTCTACTTCATCTAAATCAGGTTTTAATTTACTTTCTAATCCAGCGTTTACTTTGGAGCCCATAGATACCACCTCTTCTGAGGTAGAAAAATTGGCGGCACTTTCTAAACCCTCATATAGCTTACGCCAATCTTTATTTTCAGGTTTTTGGCCGTCAAATGACCTTCTGGATTGTTCAAAGTTCGAAATAGAAGAGCCGGCCCTTTCAAATGCGGAAGGTGGCTTTTCTGGCATTTGATGATTGGTAAGGTTGCCAAAATTAATATCCGATTCAAAGTCAATGGTTGGCGTTAAATTGTAAACACCTATGGCTTGCCTTACGGCCGAACGCAGAATACTATAGACGGCTTTTTCATCGTCAAATTTAATTTCAGTTTTCTGAGGATGAATGTTAATATCTACGTTAGATGGGTCTATAGAGATGTTAAGCACATAGAAAGGATAATGCTTTTCTGGAATAGTACCCTCAAAGGCCATGGTGACGGCATGGTGTAAATAGGGGCTTTTGATAAATCTATTATTGATAAAGAAGTATTGGTCTCCCCTCGATTTTTTTGCCGATTCTGGTTTACCAACATAGCCTTGTATATTTACATATGGTGTGTTTTCTTCACATGCAGCCAGCTGTTCGCGATAGCTTTTCCCAAAAAGGTCAACAATTCTTTTAGAAAGTTTGGCAGAAGGTAGTTTATAAACTTCGATGTCATTATGATAGAGTTCAAATCCAACCTCTGGGTTTGCCAAAGAGATTCTTTGAAATTCATCCAGAATATGTTTCATTTCCACTGGGTTAGACTTTAAGAATTTGCGTCTAGCAGGAATGTTATAGAAAAGGTTTTTAACAATGAAACTTGTTCCAGTTGGCGTAGAAATAGGTTCTTGGCTTTTTACTTCCGACCCTTCTATAATGAGGTGTGTGCCCAGCTCGTCTTCCTCTCGTTTGGTTTTTACCTCTACTTGGGCCACTGCTGCTATCGACGCCAGTGCCTCTCCTCTAAAACCCATTGTTCTGATGGCAAAAAGGTCTTCCGATTTGCTTATTTTAGAGGTGGCGTGCCGTTCAAAGCTCATTCTACAGTCTGTGACAGACATGCCTTTGCCATTATCAACTACTTGAACTAATGTCTTTCCAGAATCTTTGATAATAAGCTTAATCTCTGTAGCTCTAGCATCTATGGCGTTTTCCATGAGCTCCTTTACTGCTGAAGCGGGTCTTTGTACCACTTCACCAGCGGCAATTTGATTTGCGATGGCGTCAGATAGAAGATGTATAATGTCCATAGAAAGTAGAATAATGTGCCCTACAAAGGTGACTATTCCATTATGCAAATCCGATTGAATGGAGTTTGAATTTTTTCAACAATAAAGATGTTGATAAGGTGTTCACTAAAATATACCTAAAACTTTAGCTTATGAAGAAATTTATAAAAATTACCCTACTCGTATTTGTTGTTTTGGCAGTATTGTATGTTGTGTTTAAGAATTGGACTAAGAGCCATAGCCCAACAGATACGGCCGAGATGACTTCTGGAGAATTGACGGTTTCGGTAACCTATTGCCAGCCTGCTGTAAAAGGGAGGGTTATTTTTGGAGAGCTCGTTCCATTTGACAAGGTTTGGAGAACGGGAGCTAATGAAGCCACCATAATTAAATTTAATAAAGACGTTAAAATAGCTGGAAAGTCTTTGGCTGCAGGAGAATATTCATTGTGGACTATTCCTAGAGAGGGAGATTGGAGTGTGATTTTTAACTCACAGACCGGTCAGTGGGGAACGAGTTATGATGAAGAAGGCGATGTATTAAAAGTAGAAGTGCCCGCAATTCAAACCACAGAGACTACGGAATTACTAAAGATTAGCTTTGCAGATGTAGATTCTGCTGGCGTTGTGATGAGCATTAATTGGGATAAAACTTTGATAGAAGTACCGATAGACTAAAAGTTTCACGGAAAAAGAAAGACCTCATTTCTAGTTTAGAGATGAGGTCTTTTTTATGGGTATTAATTAATTTCTGCTAAATAATCCTCCATTCTCTCACTCTTAGAAAATCCAATTAAAAGTTCTTTTTTAGGAATAAAATAGTCTTCTTCCTCTTCAGAGTCAGCTACCAAGCCTTCTTCTTCTGCTTCGACGTCCATATATTTCCAGTCTTCACAAGTAACATCAAAAAGGTCTAAAAGTGATTTGACATTTTTTTCGTTACGTTCATTGATTAAAAACTCAGAGGAGTTTTTGAAGTAAATTACAATACGCTCATCTTCTATCCATGAGAGGTCATTTAGGACCTCATCTAGAGAGTCCATGTTGGCTTCAAAATAATCGGGGAAGTGTAGCTTTTCGCCTAGGGTCTCATAAAACTGAGCCATTGACTTACATAATTTAGCATCTACAGTTATTAAGGAATAGTCAGTCAATTCCTCGGGACTTTCAGTGATAAAAAGGTTGTTCATTAGTGAAACAAAAGAGATTTCATGTTTAGATTGTTTATAAAAATAAGAAAATTAAGGCTCTAATTTAGTAAAACTAACATAGTGATCCGCAGTATAGTAGGCATTTCCGTCAGAACTGGTCACTAGTCTTTCGGCTCCTCTATTTTGCCCCTTCTTTTTAGGGTAAATATCCCACTCACGGTATCTTAATGTTTTTTGGTCTGCGGTCTTTTTGGGTAATAGTTGTTCATAATTGCCAAAACGTCTGCCGCCTACATATCCCTTTGGAGCTTTATCGTTTTTTTGGATATAATCCCAAGTTTCATAAGCAGCCTTAGGAACCGTTTCTTTTTGATTGTCTGTAAACCTACAGGATAAAAAGCTAAAGGAAAATAGGGTTATGAAAATAAATGAACGAAGCATCCCTAATTTAAGGAGAAGCCGGGCACGTGGATAGCCCCAGCATGGTTAAACATAAGTTCTGTAATAACGTAAGGCATCTGTTCAATCAACGGAAATTCATTAATAACATCTAAAACACCAAAGTCACTTTCTGCATTAATGATTGCCCAAAATCTTCCCCTGTCTATAGAAAGAGCATACGAAGCTATTCTGCCGTCTTCCATGAGCTCGTCTACCATTATTTTTTGCATAGGTATTTTAGCCACGAAACTAGGTGGAAACGGAATTGGAAGGTCAAACTCTACCATGAACTGAGCCATAGGTTCTTGTTTAAATTAAACGAATTAAAAGAATTGTACAATTTGCGTGCCAATTACTATTAATTTACTAACAAATTAACGTAAACGATTCGGAATCCGTTTACCTTTATGAGATAATTATCAAAAGGGGTGCCTTTTTATTTGAAAAGGCTGAGATTATACCCATAGAACCTGATGCGGCTAGTACCGACGAAGGGATTTGAGCCCAGCTTTCTGCTGTTCAGCCGAAAGTTCTCTGTCTATGGACATTTAAATGAACCAATCATAGGTGATTTTTACCCCTTATTTGCCTCTGTACAAATAAGTAGAAACTTGAAAAAAGTAGTCCAAACTTCCGTATTAATTTTTCTTTTTTGCTCCTTACAATTAGCTTTTGCTCAGTCAGATACGCTTGATTTAAGTGAAGTGGTAGTAAAGGCGACAAGGGCCAGCCAAAAGACAGGGATGGCTTACAGCACGCTTGGTGAAGCTGCGATTGCGAAGCAAAACCTAGGACAGGATATTCCTTTTTTACTCAATCAAATGCCTTCCGTTGTAGTTACTTCAGACGCAGGGGCAGGGGTAGGTTATACGGGTATTAGAGTAAGAGGCTCTGATGCCACCAGAGTGAACGTTACCATAAACGGCATTCCTTATAATGATTCTGAATCTCAAGGCGTGTTTTGGGTAAATATGCCAGATTTCGGCTCATCTGTAAGCAGTATACAGCTACAAAGAGGCGTGGGTACTTCCACAAACGGTGCAGGAGCTTTTGGAGCTAGTATTAATGTGAGTACTTTAAAATATTCTCAGGAGCCTTTTGCTGAAATAAACACCTCTTTAGGTTCTTTTAATACCGTAAAAACGAACGTCATGGCATCCACAGGTATGATGAATAATCATTTTGTGTTGGATGCACGTCTTTCTAGAATAGCGTCAGATGGCTTTGTAGATAGGGCTTCTTCAGACCTAAAGTCTTTCTATGTCTCTGGCGGATTTTACGACAAACAGAATTTCATCAGATTCAATGTTTTTTCTGGAAAGGAAAAGACCTACCAGTCGTGGTATGGTATTCCACAAAGCTTAGCAGAGGGTGACGAGAAAGGGTTTCAAGACTTTATTGATAGAAATTACTACGACGACGCTTTTAAAAACGAACTATTGGCTGGAGGTAGAAGATACAACTGGTATCAGTACGAAAACGAAGTAGATAATTATCAGCAAGACCATTATCAATTGGTGACATCATTTAAATTGGGCAATAACTGGCGTTTCAACCCGACCTTGCATTATACGTATGGAAGAGGTTATTATGAGCAATATAAAGATGGTAGGGCCTTTGCAGATTATGGTCTAGAAAACGTAACAGTAGGAGCAGAAGTGATAGAAGAAACTGATTTGATTCAAAGGAAGTGGTTGAACAATCATTTTTATGGAGGCGTATGGTCTTTAGACTATGAAGGTGCTGGTAAATTGACAGGTTCTTTTGGCGGTGGACTGAACAAATATGACGGAGACCACTATGGGGAGGTTGTTTGGGCTCAATACGCATCTAATGGAAATATCAGACAACGGTGGTATGACAACACAGGTATCAAGACCGATTTCAATATTTATGGAAAGGGTTTTTATCAGTTCACCGAAAGCTTTAATGCTTATTTAGATGTACAATACAGAAATGTCGGTGTTGAAATTGACGGAACCACAGAAATTCTTCAAAGTTTAAAAACAGACGATAATTATAGTTTCTTTAATCCAAAATTGGGTTTTAATCTAGCTATAGATAAAGCAAACTCTGCGTACGTTTCTTATGCGGTGGGTAATAAAGAGCCAAGCAGGCAAGATATCGTGGATGCCACCTTTTCTTCTAGAGCGAAGCCAAATGCTGAAAACCTTCAAGACATAGAGCTGGGCTATAGATTTTTGGCGAAAAATACCCAGTTTCAAGCCAACGGTTATTTCATGTCTTATAAAGACCAATTGGTGCTAACGGGTGCTATCAATAATGTAGGTGAAGCCATAAGAATTAATGTGCCAGATAGCTATAGAGCAGGTTTGGAACTACAAGTAGCACAGCAATTGGGAAGTAAGTTTTTGTTAAGTGCCAATGCCACAGTAAGTAGTAATAAGGTGAAGTCTTTTACAGAGTTTATTCCTAGCTACGACGGCGAAACGCCAGATGCTCTTAATGAGTTTAAAGACACAGACATTGCTTTTTCTCCAAATATGATTGCCGGAGGTAGCTTGAGCTTTACCCCTCTAGATGGATTAGAGTTGGCATTATTGCCAAAATATGTAGGGAAACAATATTTGGATAACACCGCTAACGAGGAAAGGTCTTTGGACGCCTTTTTCGTTAATGATTTAAGAATTAATTACAGCTTAAAGCCAAAGGGTTTGAAGAATTTGACAGTGAGTTTGCTGGTCAATAACTTGTTCAATACGGCGTATTCATCTAACGGTTATACTTACAGCTATTTATATTATGGCTTAATAACAGAAAACTTTGTTTATCCACAGGCCGGAACTAATTTCTTGGCGGCTTTGAAGGTGAGGTTCTAAGAGAAAGGTATATCATATTTTCATTTAAGAAGGCGTGTAGATTTAAACTACATGCCTTTTTTTAGTTTGAAAGCATCATTCCTGCCCAAATAGCTACCAGACAAACCACCATATTAAGCCCTACATTCATCATGGCACTGCCATATTCGGCGTTTTGAAGCATTTTAAATGTCTCAAAGCTAAAAGTAGAAAAGGTGCTAAAGCCGCCGCAAAAGCCTATGGCCAGCATGGGTTTCCAGATGTGTTCCGACTGAAAAGACTTGGCGGCCAAGTATCCTAAAATGAGACTGGCTAAAATATTGGCTAAAATGGTGCCGTATGGAAAGTTCGTTCCGAAAGTGTTTATACTGAATTTGCCAATGAGATATCGAGCGATGCTTCCAAAGCCTCCGCCCAAAAAGATATAAAGGAGTGTTTTCGCCAATGTTTTTATACGATATTTGTCATCAAAGATACACCATTCCAAATTTTGACAAACAAAGGCTCTAAACAAAACGAACTGCTAAAAATCCTCGGCGTGGGTTTTGGTATTGCTGTGACCGTAGGTGGGACCATCGGCACAGGTATTTTACGAACTCCAGGAACGATAGCTGCCGAATTAGGAGACCCTGTTTTGATTATGGGGGTATGGATAGCGGTCAGCTTGTATGCCTTCTTGGGCGTCTTATGTGCTATTGAGCTAGGTGTTTCTGTTCCCAAAGCCGGTTCTTGGTATGTGTACGCTCAGCGTGCATTTGGAGATTATTTAGGTTTTCTAACGGGCATTACCAGCTGGCTTGGTACGGTTGCTTCTTTGGGATTTGGTGCTTATACTATCTCAGAATATCTGACTCTTATTTTTCCTTTCCTTGAATCATATGTTGTTGTCATCGCTATTGTTTTTTTAGTAATTCTTACTGGTTTTCACTTGGTTGGTACAGCCGTTGGTGGTCGTTCTCAAGAAATAATGTCGGTTATTAAGGGGCTAGGTCTTCTTGCTTTTGTGCTCGTTTGTTTTTCATACGGAAGCGAAAATTCGGGGCAGTTAAGTTCAGGCGGAATCAGAAGGTTGACTGAAGGTTCGCTACTCATAGGGATTATTGCGGCATTGCAGGGTATATTCTATACTTTTGATGGCTGGCACACCGCTGCATATTTTACCGAGGAAAATACCGATGCTTCCAAGAATTTGCCCAAGGCCATGATTTCTGGAGTGATAAGTATTATTGTGATTTATCTGTTGGTAAATCTGGCCATTTTGTATGTTTTACCTATGGAGGAGTTGCAGGTTTCTAAATTAGCCGCAGCAGATGCCATGGCTCATATTTTTGGAGAAAAGTCGGGTAAGGTTATTACGATCTTCCTTTTGGTGTCTATCATGGGAATTATGAATACTCAAGTGATGATGACGCCTAGAACGTTATACTCCATGTCTAGAGATGGACTCTTTTTCAAAGGTGCCCAAATCGTAAATAAAGGTGGTTCTCCGGCATTTGCTCTGTTATTGACTTGCTCACTTTCTGTCATGTTGATTTTTATTGGCAAAGAAACCTCAAGTAGATTATTAGATATAGCTACATTTTATTTTGTTTTTGCCTATGCTATGGGTTTTGCCTCTTTATTGATGCTTCGCAAAAAAGAACCCAATTTACCTAGACCTTATAAAGTGCCGTTATATCCTTTCTTGCCCTGGTTAATGCTTATTTTATCTATCGCTTTTTTGGTGGGAGCTGTATATAGCGACAGTCAAAATAGCCTATACGCGGTCATTGTTTTGGCGTTAACTTACCCTGTTTATCGTTTTATAAAAGTTAAGAACAAGTCTTAAATGTTAAATAAATTCCTTGCTCATATTCAATCCGAAGTTGCTCTTTTATCCTACGGCGAAAAGCCTAAAGAGCTTTACGAACCCATTTCTTACTTGATGAATTTGGGAGGAAAAAGACTTCGTCCGGCCTTAACGCTGATGGCGTATAACCTTTTCAAGGAAGACTGGCAAATAGCCACTAAGCCAGCACTGGCGGTAGAGGTTTTTCATAATTTCACGCTCATGCATGACGATATTATGGATGAGGCTCCTATTAGGAGAGGCCAGCCTACGGTTCATGAAAAATGGAATAGAGATGTGGCTATTCTTTCGGGAGATGTGATGTTGGTGGCAGCGTATGAGCTATTATCAGAGGTGCCAGATGCTCGACTGAAAACGGTTTTAAAAAGGTTTAATAGAACTGCAGCCGAGGTTTGTGAAGGTCAGCAGTATGATATGAATTTTGCGACTCGTGACGATGTGACCGAAGAAGAATACATAGAGATGATTCGTTTGAAAACCTCAGTTTTGTTAGGTTTTGCATTAGAGTTGGGAGGTTTGGCGGCAAATCAAGATGTCGTAATTACCAACCAACTATTTGAAATTGGAGAGAATTTTGGATTAGGCTTTCAGCTCAAAGACGATATGCTAGACGTGTATGGCGACCCCGAGAAGTTTGGCAAGCAAGTAGGAGGAGATATTATTGAGAATAAGAAAACGTGGCTCATGCTAAAGGCCATAGAAAAAAGTATTGGCAAGCCAGAGGAAGCAGAACTAAAGGATTGGCTGACGAAGAAAGTTTTTAAATCAGAGAAGAAGGTAGCTGCCGTTACCGCCATATATGATAAGCTAGGCATACAAGAATTGGCAGAAGCAGAAATGAATGCCTATTTCAAAAAGGGCTTTGACGGCATAGATGGTTTCCCTGTAGCAGAAGAAAGAAAGACTACCCTTAGGGAGTTTGGGGAGTATTTATTGGCTAGGGATAGGTAGGGATTTATTAAATCAGGACGCGTTCTAATAACATTTACAGATTTATCAAACCACATAAAAAGCCCCACCGAAGGCAGGGCTTTTTGATTCATATTGGAATTGTTGTAATTTCTAAGCGTAAAGCTCAGCTCTTTGTTTCTTAACTGTGGCATCTGTAAGATATTCGTCAAAGCTCATTAATTTATCTAAACAGCCACTTGGCGTCAACTCTATAACCCTATTGGCTACCGAGTGTGTTAATTGATGATCATGGCAAGTGAAAAGGATATTGCTATCATACTCTTCCATTCCTTTGTTCAAAGCCTGAATAGACTCCAAGTCAAGGTGGTTGGTAGGTTCGTCAAATAATAAAACGTTCGAGTTAGAAAGCATCATTTTTGAGAACATACAACGCTGCTTTTCTCCTCCAGAAAGAACCGTACATTTTTTCAAGGCTTCTTCCCCTGCAAAAAGCATTCTTCCTAAGAAACTTCTTACAAAAGTCTCGTCTTTATCTTCAGAGTACTGACGAAGCCAGTCTACCAAGTTCAAGTCTGGATCTGAGAAATACTCGGTATTGTCGTTAGGCAGGTAGTCTTTCGTAATGGTTACACCCCATTTGAATGAACCAGAAGTCGGTTGTTTCTTACCCATCAAGATGTCAAAAAAGGCAGAAACAGCTAGACCGTCTTTGCTTAAGAAAGCAATCTTGTCTTTTTTCATTACTTGGAAAGAAAGGTCTTTGAAAAGATACTCGCCTTCGTCGTTTTTGAAGCTTAAGTCTTCCACCATTAGCATCTGATCTCCCACTTCTCTTTCTGGTTTAAAACCAATATAAGGGTATCTTCTAGAAGATGGCTGAATGGCCGTGATGTCTAGTTTGTCAATCATTTTCTGACGAGCCGTGGCCTGCTTTGACTTGGCTACGTTGGCAGAGAAACGACGAATAAAGTCTTCCAACTCTTTCTTTTTCTCTTCTGCTTTTTTGTTCTGGTCGGTACGCTGACGTGCAGCTAATTGGCTAGACTCATACCAGAAGGTATAGTTACCACCGTAAAGATTGATTTTCTTGAAATCTAAATCGGCGATGTAAGTACAAACGTTATCTAAAAAGTGTCTATCGTGAGAAACCACTATTACGGTGTTCTTGAAGTTCATCAAGAAGTTCTCAAGCCATAAGATAGACTCAATGTCCAAGTTGTTGGTAGGCTCATCTAATAAGAGAACATCAGGATTACCAAAAAGTGCTTGAGCCAAAAGAACTTTCACCTTTTCAGATAAATTCAAATCGGCCATCAATGTATGGTGATACTGCTCTTTTACACCAAGACCTGAAAGTAAAGAAGCGGCGTCTGATTCGGCTTCCCAACCATTCATTTCAGCGAATTCTGCCTCTAAGTCGGCTGCACGGTTTCCGTCATCTTCTGTGAAATCTTCCTTCATATAGATGGCATCTTTCTCATGCATCACCTCTATAAGACGTTCGTTGCCACGCATGACAGTTTCTAAAACAGGATACTCATCAAAAGCATTTTGATTCTGACTCAAAACCGACATCCTTTCTCCCGGGTCTAAGCTAAATGAACCTGAGGTAGCATCAATTTCGCCGGAAAGAATCTTTACGAAAGTAGACTTACCTGCTCCATTAGCACCTATTAGGCCATATACGTTACCAGGGACAAACTTAAGATTGACATTGTCAAAAAGTACCCTTTTACCAAACTGAAGAGAAATATTAGAAACTGTTAACATAACTGTATTATTATTCTGCTGAAATCGGCTGCAAAGGTAAGGTTTTTTGATGGCAAAGTGAAGCCTTATATTTTTCCTGTGAATCTAATTCAATTTAGCCTTGAAATAGAACAATTTAAATAAGCCAAGTGACTTAACTATTTGATAATGACCGTAATTAAATCATGCTTGTTTTCAAAGAAACTTCCGGGCTTATGTTTTTCAATGAAATCGCTTAATTCTGGAACAGTTGGGTAGTCGTTTGTGCCATTAAAATATCTTGCGTCATCTATTAATAATACATGATTAAACGGTGAGCGGAAAATGGCTCTAAGTTCTCCAAAAATGGGACAATCTTTTTCTCCTTGGGCAGTTTCTCCAGAAGAAAAATGTCCATCCAGCCAAAAAAGAGCTACACCTTTCAGTTTGGCAATTATCTCTGGCATCAGTTCTCCACTATCACCAAAATGCAAGTGGACGTTTGTTTCGTTTTTAAATTTATTAACCGCCTTTTTATAATATAGGGGAGACAGCTCCACGCTAATGAGGTTTTTGAAATAACTCTTTAGGGCAAAAACCATATCTCCTTTATAAGTCCCTGTCTCTATGAAAGTATCGCAATGGTATGCTTTCTGGAGCTCATGAATTTTGAAAAGCTTTACCACTTGCGGTGGCGGTATTGGCTGACTATTTCTGGCCCAACTATCGAACTGCCTTTTTCTGAAGGCATGTTGAATATGCTCTGGAAGTAAATGAAAACAGTCCTTGATGAAATCTCTTAACATGTGTATATATGGATATGAAAATCAAAATTAGGACTTTTTGTGCTTTTAGAAAACTGATACTATTTAAGCATATTTTGAGCCCTGTTAAATGGATTTAAGAAGCATGTATTTTCTGTTTTAAACCATTGAGGACGTGATGATATCGAAGTGCATTTATGTCGTATATTTCTAATTTGGCAGGGTAAGAAAGAGCTCGGCCAAAATCACCAAAAGTACTTTTGAGGCAAAAAAGGGGCATTTGTTACTATAAAATGATAGGATAGGAGCATTCTTAGAATGCAGCAGTTTTCGGGCAAAACTTAACCATTGCTTAACCTAGAGTCAACAAAGACGTAACATGAGATTCGTTCTTTTGCGGCTTCAAACCGATCACTTATACTACATTTAAACTTATGCTAAAAAACTATTATTTGAAATTGAAATACATCGTTGGTTTTTTGTTTTTGAGTTCTTTGTTTATTCAACAAAACTCATTTGCAAGCACATCGATTAATGAGAATGTTCGCCAAGTTATGGGAACAGTAAACGACGAAACGGGTTCACCTCTTCCAGGAGTATCTATTGTGATAAAGGGTTCTGCTATCGGAACTATTTCTGATGGAGACGGTGCATTTTCCTTAAATGTTCAAAACGAGAATGCCGTTTTGGTTTTCTCTTTTGTAGGTTATTTTAACCAGGAGGTACTGGTAGGGAACCAATCGGACATCAAAGTACAATTAGTGCCTAACACTACGGCCCTAGAAGAAATGGTGGTGATTGGTTATGGAACGGAGCGTAGAAGAAACATTACGGCGGCCGTAGCTTCTATTGACCCCGACGATATCAAGTCTTTGCCAAAATCTAATGTTGTAGAAATGTTGGATGGTAGACTTCCTGGAGTGCAGGTGATGAGTGATAACATTCCTGGTGGCGGAACATCTTTAAGAGTAAGGGGTTTCAGTACCATTAATGATAACGACCCATTGGTGATAGTGGATGGACTTCCTGTATCTAATGGCATGAATAGCATTAATCCAACGGATATCGCTACCATGCAAGTATTAAAGGATGCGGCTTCTGCATCTGTTTATGGCTCTAGAGCGGCAAATGGTGTGGTGATAATTACCACTAAAACTGGCGGAACAAAAGACGTATTCAATGTGAGCTTAGATGCCTATTCTGGTGTACAGGCACCATTTAACCAGCCAAGAATGCTGAACGCACAGGAATATGGTGACGCTTTATGGCAAGCGACTAAAAATGACGGTCAAGTTCCTGCCAGCGATATTTATGGCAATGACCCAAACCATCCGACGATACCGGCTTTCTTAGATGCGGCACAAACTATCCCTAGTGCAGATACGGACTGGGTGAAAGAAATAATGCAAACGGCTCCAATTAATTCTTATAACCTTACGCTTTCAAAAGGTGGGAAGAAAGTTCAAAACTCTTTGAGTCTTGGATACTTTAACCAAGAAGGTATTATTAGGAATACTGGTTTTGAGCGTTACTCGGCAAGATTCAACTCAACTTACAAGCTGACAAACTTCTTAACTATTGGAGAGAACTTAGGTTTATCTTATAGAGACCAAGTTTCTGTAAACACAAATTCTGCTTTGGGTAGCATTATTTACAATGCTTACAAATTTCCTTCTATCGTTCCTGTTAGGAATACCAACGGTGAATTTGCTGGAAACCCATTGAACGATATTGGAAACCCATTAGGTTCTTTGGACAGAGGGAAAGGAAACAATCAAAAAAGAATTCAGGCTCTTGGTAGTGCTTTTGCCAGTGTAAACGTTGACAACTTTGTGTTCAAATCTGTCATTGGTCTTGATTTTCAGAATTATAATATCAGAAGTTTCTCTCCGATTTATGATGAGATTTTGGCAAGCAACGCCACCAACTCTTTAAGTACCTCAAATAGCTTTAATTATCAGTCGACGTTCTCAAATACCTTGACATATAATAATAGTTCCGGAAAGCATAACTTTGACGTCTTATTAGGTCAAGAGGCCATTAAATATTATGGAGAAAGCTTTTCTGCCTCTAGAAGTACTTTCGCTTATGAAGATGATAGTTTCAAGTATCTTTCTTTTGGTTCTGAAAATCAGTTGAACTCAGGTTCTGCCAATGGCTGGGCTCTTAATTCTTATTTCGGAAGGGTTAATTATAACTATGATTTGAAGTATCTTTTTAGTGCTACGGTAAGAAGAGACGGTACTTCAAGATTGGCCAATAATAAGTATGGCACTTTCCCTGCTTTTTCTGCGGGTTGGAGATTGGATAGAGAAGCCTTTTTTGACTTTGGAAACACGTTAACTTCGTTCTTATTAAGAGGTAGCTGGGGACAAACAGGTAACCAGAGTATTTCCTCTTATGCTACGGTAGATAGTTATACAAATAATAACGCCAATTCAAATTACGCTATTGACGGTTCTCAAGGCTCGGTTTATCCAGGTTTGACGCAGTCCAGAGTTCCAAACCCTAATTTAAAATGGGAAACGACGAATCAACTTTCTATCGGTGTTGACTTGGGTTTCTTTAATGACAAGTTGAGTATCACGGCAGATTACTTCGATAAAGTAACCAAAGACATTTTGGTTTATAACTCTGTGCCTTTGACTTATGGTGGAACCAACGACGGCCAGTGGATTAACGATGGTAAAATGAGAAACCATGGTGTGGAAATAGATTTGAGCTATGCCGACCAAATCAATGACTTAGGCTATCGTGTTGGTTTTAACCTAACAGGCTTGAAAAATGAATTGACAGAGCTTAAAAATGTTACTTATCTAGGCATTCCTAGTTCGGCCCTACACGCTGTAAACTTTGACCAAGAGGTTACAAGAAGTACCGTAGGTCAGCCTATTGGTTCGTTCTTTGGTTATGAAGCAGATGGCCTTTTTAGAAATGTGGGTGAGGTAGAAAGCCATGGTATTCAGCCCAATGCCGTTCCTGGTGATATCCGTTTCAAAGACGTCAACAATGATGGCGTTTTAGATGATAATGACAGAACTTACATTGGCTCGCCTCATCCTTCTCTGCTAATGGGTTTAAACCTAAACTTCAATTACAAGGATTTTGACTTAGGGCTTTTCTTCAACGCAAGCTTGGGCAACGACATCTATAATTTGACGAAGTTTAACAGCGAGTTTTTTAACCAAGCAGCTTATAACAAAGATGTAAGTGTTTTGAATGCATGGACAGAAAGTAATATGGATGCTACTATTCCAAGACTTTCTTTGGATGATGCCAATAATAACATCAGACCTTCTTCTTATTTCCTGGAAGACGGTTCTTATCTAAAACTTAATAATCTTCAACTAGGATACACAATTTCGGCATTGAAACAAAAAGGCACAAGCCTTAGGGTTTATACCCAAGTGAGTAATGTGTTTACCATTACAAAATACTCAGGACTTAATCCTCAGATTGGTCTTCAGAGTTATTCTTCTAGCAATAGAAACTTGGATATCGGTGTAGACAGAGGTCTTTATCCTCCATCAAGAACCATCATGCTAGGTGTTAATTTGAACTTCTAATAAACAGAAAAAATGAATTTTAAAATAAAGAACGTAATAAAAACCGCAGGTCTTTTTTCTTTGGCTGTCATGAGTATTTCATGTAGCGAAGATTTCTTGACAGAAGTGCCTTACGGAGAAGTTTCTCCATCAGAAATTACAAAACCTGAGAACATAGAGCGTGCCATCATTTCTGCTTATAGTGTTCTTAACGGCCAGATAGATGGGTCAAGTAATGCTTATAACTCTCCTGCTTCTAACTGGAGCTTTGGAGATGTGGTGTCTGACGACAGCTACAAAGGTGGCGGAGGTACTGGTGACCAAAACAACATTCACCAGATGGAAATCTTTAATACTGCCGCTACCACCATTGACATCAAGCGTAAATGGATGGCTTTATATGAAGGCGTAAAGCGTACCAATGAGGCCATGAAGTTGCTTAAAAACGCAGAAGATTTTGACGCCACTTTAAAAGCTAAACGTGAAGCAGAGTTACATTTTTTACGCGGCCACTTTTACTTTGAACTTAAGAAAATATATAACAAAATTCCTTATATAGACGAGACCGCAGAAACAGCAGAAGACTACGCTAAGTCTAATGTAGAATTTACTTCAGAAGAGCTTTGGGGTAAGATTGAGAAGGATTTTGAGTTGGCCATTAGTGGATTGCCAGAAACACAAGTAGACCGTGGAAGACCAACAAAAACGGCGGCAAGAGCATATTTGGCTAAAACGGCTTTGTTTCAAAACAAGTGGCAGCAGGTGTATGATTTGAGTACGGAAGTAATGGCGGGTAACCATGCTTTATTACCAGACTTTCAAAGTGTGTTTCTTCCTGAAAACGACAACAGCGAAGAGGTTATTTTTGCGGTACAATATTCTGTTTTAGATGGCCAGCCAAGTAACTATAACGGCAGTATTGGTGACCGTTTAACAGCTCCAGGAGGTCCTTTTTATTCGCAATATGGTTTCCATAGACCATCTCAGAACCTTGTGAATGCCTTTAAAGTAAGTGCAACGGGTCTTCCAATGGAAAGTAATACCAACCTAACGAACGCAGATGTGGTAGATCCAAGATTGGATGTTACCGTAGGTCGTCCAGGTATTCCGTACAAAGATTTGGGTGTTATTTACGAAGAGAGCTGGGCTCGCGACCTGTCAACTTATGGGCCATTTGCTCCTAAGAAGAGAATTGTCTCTGCCAAATCGCCTTTTCATACATTAACTTGGCCATATGTAAACGCCATGAATTACTACGTCATCAGATATGCGGAAGTGATTTTATGGAAAGCAGAGGCAGCGGTAGAATTAGGTAAATTAGAAGAAGCAAGAACTTTGGTAAACCAGATTCGTACAAGAGCTAAAAACTCTACTTATGTTAAAACTTTAGATGGTACGCAAGATGCTGGAAAGTATGCCATTGCTACTTATGAGGCCGCCTGGACGAGTGCAGCTTCGGCTAGAGAAGCAGTAAGAACAGAAAGTAGATTAGAGTTAGCCATGGAAGGCCACCGATTCTTTAACTTGGTTCGTTGGGGTGTGGCAGATAAGGTTATTAATGACTATTTAGCAGTAGAGAAAACTAGAAGAACCCATTTAACCAATGCGAACTTCATTCAAGGGAAAAACGAGTATTTCCCAATTCCTCAGGAGTATTTAGATAATGTAAAAGATAAAGAGGTAGTTCAAAACGACAACTACTAAACGCTTTTAAGAGTAGGAAAGAAAGGTCAACTGATAATCGGTTGGCCTTTCTTCTTTTCTATTGTTTTACCAAATCTTCCAAACGAAAAATAGTGGAATCCGACCTTAACGTAGGGACTAGATAATTCCCTGAATCCAAAACCGTATTGGGAAACAAGGTCTTTATGCTGTCCCATTTATCATGGTCAATTTCGGTGCGGAATAGGTACAGACTTCTAAGCTTTTGCAAGACCTTAAGATGGTCTAGACCAGTGGTCGAAATTTTATTATTGGTTAAGTTGAGAACCCGAAGTTCTGATAGGTGAGCTATGTTTTGCAGAGCATCATTGTCTACATTAGAGCTGCTTATGTCTAAGATTCTCAGGTTTTTAAAACTGACTAAGATCTTCCACTTGGCTGGATTAAAATTGGTTCTATCTGCTTTTAAAGAAACTATGTTTTCAGAAATACTTTCTAAGCTTTGCCAAACACTATCTTCTAAAGTCTTTCCTAGTAAATTGATTGTAAAGTAATTTGAGTTCTGTGCCACGGGCACTATTGTGATTCGGCTTGCCTTTAACCTTTCAATGACCTCAACATTAGCGGCCTCTATTTTCTCAGTGGGCATATCAGACACCATCTTTTTTTCTTCCTGATGTTCCAGACGTTTTAAGATGGATTTGATTTCCGGACTTTGGTCTAGTTCTTTTACTTTTTTATTAAAATCAAGACCAGCATCTATCCACCAAGCCACCAGCTTAATTTGGTCTTCGCTGAGTTGAGGTTTTCTAGAAGGCGGCATGTGGTCGTCGTCATTTGTATCCATGACCAGTCTTTGGAAAAGGTCACTTTCTGCACTTTTATGGGGGATAAATAAGTCGCCAGATTCGCCACCTTCCATTATCCATTTTTCGCCATCAAGCCTAAGCTCGCCTTTTTGTTTTTTTGCAGCATGGCAGGCCCAGCATTTTTCTGCAAAAATGGGTTCTATGATATCCGTATAAACCAAAGCCTCGTCCACGTTTTCTATGATAGGTTTTTCATAGATTTTATTGCTAAAACTAAGGTAGTCTTCACCGTGGGTAAGGCTGCCGCCCCAATGTCCCGTTATAAAAAGTATAGGAGCAGAGGCTATCCAAAGTCCATGCTGAAACTTTAGAGAGAAATCCTTTTTAATAAGCCAGAAAAGCATGCCCGAAATAACAGTAAGGGCTATTCCTGCTAGTTTATGATTATTAACAAGTTCCTCTTCATAAGCTCCAGAGAGCGACAAAAGATAGCCACTAAGCGACGTGAAAAAAGAACTGACAAAAATGACAAGAAGTAAAACAGGTAAAGCTTTCTCATAAACGGATTCCTCTTTTTTCAGAGAAAGCCATTTAAATAAATACGCAATAGTCCATATTCCGATAGGCAAATGGAGAATGAGCGGGTGAAATTGACCAAAAAACTGACTCATTAAGATTTTAAAAATGTTGTTTTACGGGTTGTTTTTATGCGAAACATCTCTTCACTAAAATATTCTAAATTGCCTTTTCTATGCTTTTCAAGTAGGTCATTTATCATTAATTTATATTCTGTGGAAAGAGTATTTTTAGTATCGTTTTCTAAGAATCCCTTTTCGCTATAATTTATATTTTTCTTCATATGAAATGGCTACCTCTATTAAATTTAAGTTCCTTTGAATCAAAATACTGTCTGAAATACAGTCAAATTTGAATTACATAAAACATTTACAAGTAGTCAGTCAAAATAAATTTGACAGTACAAGTTTATTTTGATGTGTTTTTTTGCTTCGTTTTTTTTTGAAAAAAAATGACGGTCTTGCTGGCAAGTAATCCAAAGAATTAGCTTTTTGGGTAATAGTCTTATCAAGCTATTATATCTTTAATAACATGACCTTCCACATCCGTCAGTCGGAAAGGCCTGCCTTGAAAATCGTAGGTTAATTTTTCGTGGTCAAAACCGAGTTGGTTTAGAATGGTGGCCTGTATGTCGAAAGGGCTCACTTTACCACTTAAGGCACCATAGCCGATTTCGTCGGTTTCTCCATAACTCGCTCCTTTTTTTATGCCACCGCCAGCCATCCACATCGTGAAGGCATCTGCATGATGGTCGCGACCTTTAAAAGCATTTGGTTTTCCTTCTCTGTTTTCTGCCATAGGTGTTCTGCCAAATTCGCCACCCCATACCACCAAGGTTTCTTCTAAAAGACCTCGCTGTTTTAAGTCTAATAAAAGTGCGGTAACAGCTTTGTCGGTTTCACGGCATTTATTCACCAAACCCACGTCTATAGAGCCTCCCTCGCTGGTGCCGTGAGTATCCCATCCCCAATCAAATAATTGAACAAAACGAACGCCTTTTTCAACCAATTTTCTAGCTAAGAGAGCATTATTAGCAAAAGCTGCTTGACCCGGTTGGGTACCATACATTTCATGAATGTAGGCAGGTTCATCGTTGATGTTCATCACTTCTGGTACAGAGGTTTGCATTCTAAAGGCCATTTCGTATTGGCTTATTCGGCTGAGCGTTTCTGGGTCACCGTATTCATCAAACTCGGTTTGGTTTATCTTATTGATGGCATCTATCGACGCTTTTCTAAGGTCACTACTTATATTTTCAGGGTTGTCTAGAAACAAAATAGGGTCACCGACTGAGCGGCATTGCACACCTTGATACACGGAAGGGAGAAAACCACTTCCCCATATACTTTTTCCTGCGTCGGGGTTGCTTCCACCAGATGTTAAGACCACAAAGGCGGGTAAATCGGAATTTTCTGTTCCTAAGCCATACGTTACCCAGGAGCCCATGCTTGGTCTACCTAATCGGGCACTTCCGGTTTGCATCAATAGTTGTGCAGGGGCATGATTAAACTGGTCAGTAGTTACGGCTTTTAGGAAGCTAACCTCATCCACCACCGACTGAAAATGTGGCAAATAATTACTCACATAATTGCCAGATTCGCCATATCTATTGAAAATGGCCTGAGGGCCTAGCATTTTAGGTACACCACGTATAAAAGCAAACTTCTTACCTTCTAAAAAAGAAGGCGGGCAGTCTTGACCGTCCATTTTTTGAAGCTCAGGTTTAAAGTCGAAAAGCTCTAACTGAGAAGGTGCTCCTGCCATGTGGAGGTAAATAACCGACTTTGCTTTGGTAGCAAAATGCGGAGCTTTAGCCGCTAAAGGATTGGCGGGGTCAAAAAGATTGACGGACTTTGTTTCCAAAGAACTGCCGCATGAGCCTAGCATAGATCCCATGGCCAAACCACCTAATCCCATAAAGGATTCTTTAAGAAAATTCCTTCTCGTATGGTTTAACAGTTTCTTTTGAACCGCCTCTCTAAATATTCTTTCGTTATTATGGTTCATTAGCTTTTGGTTAGGACTTCGTCTAGGTTTAAAACGGCGTTAAATACCAGAATCATGGCATCTTTTTGAGGTAAGCTTGACTTGCTTTCTTGATAGCTTTTAAAGGCGGTTTCGTATAAGTCTTGAAGTGTTTTTGTTCTTTCGGCGTTTATGGTTCTTCCTGTCAGGTTTTGATAGGCCACGGCAATATTTTCATTCGGTCTTTCAAAGCCTATTTGCTCGGCCATTTGTATGGCTATGTCTATGTAAGCTTTGTCGTTTAGGGTGGTAAGAGCCTGTAAGGGTGTGTTGGTTCTTATCCTTCTTGAGGAGCACACTTCACGGCCTACGGCGTCAAAGGTGAGCATAGAAGGATAAGCACTTGTTCTTTTCCAGTAGGTGTAAACCGCTCGTCTGTATTTTTCTGTGCCCTCACTTTCTATCCATTTGGCACCACTATATGGTGAAAACCAAATGCCTTCTGGCTGTGGCGGCATTACAGGTGGGCCAAACATCCTTGGATTTAAAATTTTGGTGGCGGCAAGGGCTTGGTCACGAATTTGCTCTGCACTCAATCTTATTCTTGGGCCTCTGGCCATCCATCTGTTATTTGGGTCGCGTTCCATTTTTTCTGGAGTCATTTTAGAGTCCTGTTGATAAGCGGCACTCATAAGCATTTCTTTTAACAGCGGTTTTAATTTCCAATCATATTCATGCATGAGCTTCCAACTCAAATGATCTAAAAGAGCCTGATTAGATGGTGTTTCGCCTTGCGTTCCCAGATCTTCCAGTGTTTCTACAATGCCGATGCCCCAAACCTGTTCCCAAAGTCGATTTACGATGGTTCTGGCCGTCAATGGGTTTTCTTTTGCGGTCATCCATTTGGCCAAGCCAAGTCTGTTTTTGGGATATTCGTCCGAGAAGTTATTGAGTAGTTTCGGCGTACCTGGGTTTACTTTTTCACCCAAGGAAAGCCAGCTGCCCCTTTCAAAAACACGCGTTTCACGACTCATAGAAACGGTATTATCTACCATGACAGGCGTACTTTCTGTATTGGCAGTCAGTAAATTCCAGAAGGTCTTTTTACTGCTATTGTCAGGGAAAGTGTTTGTAAAATGAAAGAAGTTGAATGTTACACCTGTTGTTAAATTGTCTTTAAGGTTTGGATTCGAATAAGTAATATACAAGTCCTCGGTCTCATTGATGGGCTCTAGGCTCACTTCTGCAAATTCCCAACCTTTTGATTTATGATTCAAAACCATTTGGCCAATAACAGGTCCTTTTGGGCTGCCTTGATGGAAGAGAAGTTTCCCTCCAGGCTGTTTTGAAGCGTAACTCATTACCAAATTATTGACACCCGTCCATGGCACATTTGGGATTCTTGCAGCGGAATTATTCCGCATCGCCAGCCACTTGGTATCGCTTAATTCAGCATTCACAAAATTGTCAGACTCCAAAGAAGCAATAGAGGGCTGCAGTGTTTTAATGAACCGGATTATTTTCTGAGTCTCCGCCTCACTTGTTTTTTGTTTTAACCGATTGGCCAGCTCGTTTAATTCAGCCTTTTGGCTGTCGTTAAAATGACGTATCCACGGATATTCTTCATAGGAATCTACGTCACGAGTATTATTAAAGAAACCCATAAACTGATAATACTCTTCATGTTTAAAGCCATCATATGGGTGGCTATGGCACTGCACACAGGCAAAGGTGGTGCCCATGAGGGTTTCCCAAGTGGTGTTTACCCTATCCATAACAGCCGCTACTCTAAACTCTTCATTGTCGGTTCCGCCCTCGTCGTTGGTCATGGTGTTTCTATGAAAAGCCGTGGCAATGTACTGATCCTCCGTAGGGTTTGGGAGTAAATCACCTGCGAGCTGCTCGGTCAAAAACCGGTCGTAAGGCATGTCCGCATTGAAGGCATTGATGAGCCAATCTCTGTATCGCCAGATATTTCTAGGGCTATCTCTTTCGTAGCCTTTAGTGTCGGCGTATCTGGCTAAATCTAACCACATAGAAGTCCATTTTTCTCCATAGTGGGGTGAGTCTAGTAGCTCGTCTACCAGTTTTTCATAATTCGCATTCGTTGGATTATTGAGATAGGCTGTTTGGGTAGGAGAAGCCTTTTGAAAACCTATCACATCTAAAGAAAGTCTTCTTGCCAAGATTTCTGGTTTGGCAACTGGCGACATTTCTAGGCTATTTTCAGTCGCTTTTTGAAGTATAAAACGGTCAATGTCGTTTTGTGCCCAATCAGAATTAAAGGATGGTACTGTCGTTTTTTCTACTTTTTGGTAGGCCCAATGTTCTCCCCATTTGGCACCTTCTTTTATCCATTGAGTCAATAATTCAATTTCTTCTGCTGGCAAAGCCTCATGCTCAAAAGGCATTCGCTCTTCTGGGTCGCCGAGGCTCAGTCGGCGAATCATTTCGCTGGCTTTTACATCGCCAGGGACAATCGCATATTTTCCTGACTTTAGTTTGGCTTTAGCCTCTTCCTCAAAAAGCAAGGAAAAACCACCTTGTTTTTTGACACCACCATGGCAGGCAATGCACTTTTTGTTAAGAATGGGTTTTATCTGCGTACTGTAATCAACAGTTTCCTGTGTTTTGCATGAAGTAACCCAGTACATGATAAAGCACAGCATTCCTGTTGTAAACCAGAGCAGGGTTTTCTTAAGCATTTTCTAATTTCAATAGGTTTGGAATATGAAATTAGCTGATTTAAGTGGAGGTTCAAAAGAAGAGGGCAATTTCCAAAGCTTGGAAGTGATTATTGTCAGCCAAAAGTGGTGTGAAAAGTATAGTTTTGGCTGCGGATAGTTTTTTATTGCCAGCCAAAAGTGGTATAATTGTCATAGTTTTGGCTGCGAATAAATGGAAAACACGGAAATAGTAGGAAGAAAGATAGAGCAAAATTTGTTAAAGGAAATTTTAAAATCTCCTGAAGCTGAGCTTGTTGCAGTTTATGGTAGACGAAGGGTGGGAAAAACGTATCTTATCCGACAGTTTTACAAAAAGGAAATAGCGTTTGACTTTTCTGGGCAAATTAATGGTGCTGCGGAAGACCAGCTAGCAAATTTTAATCAAAAGCTAAGAGAGCGGTTAAAGCTGCATTATGCTTTAGTTCCTCCAAGCACTTGGCAAGAAGCATTTGTGCGTTTAAAAGAGTACTTAAGTCCATTGGTTAAGAAGAAAAAGACAGTTTTGTTTTTTGATGAATTTCCATGGATAGACTCTCATAAATCTGGTTTTCTATCGGCATTTGATTACTTCTGGAATGATTGGGCGTCACAGCAAAAAAACCTTAAAGTAATAATCTGCGGCTCAGCAGCCTCTTGGATGATACGAAAAGTAATCAGAAATAGAGGGGGCTTACATAACAGAGTTACCCGAAAAATAAGGTTGTTGCCATTTACCTTAAACGAAACCGAACAATATTTAAAATATAGGAAAGTAAAACTTGAGCAATACCAAATAGCTAAAATTTATATGGTGATGGGAGGTATTCCTCATTATTTAAAAGAAATAAAGCCAGGAGAGAGCTTTGAGCAAACGGTGGATAGATTATGTTTTTCTAAAGATGGTTTATTAAGAGACGAGTTTACGGAACTGTATGGTTCACTCTTTCATAAGTTTGAAAGTCATTTAGCGGTAGTGAAGGCACTTAGTGCTAAAAGGGAAGGGCTAAGTCGTTCCGAAATCATTGAAAAGAGTAAACTTTCGTCTGGAGGAACCACCACATTGGTACTACAGGAATTAGAAGAATCTGGCTTTATAATGGGGTATGTGCCTTTTGACAAAAACAAAAAGGAAGTAGTTTATAAACTTGCAGATGAGTTTACGGTGTTTTACTTCAAGTTTGTTGAAAAAAGCAGGGCATCAGGAGCAGGCTCATGGATAAAGTTTAGTTCAGGAGCTTCGTGGAAATCATGGAGCGGGTTTGCTTTTGAAGCCCTTTGTCATAAACACATTAATCAAATTAAGACAGCTCTGGGTATTGCCATGATTCATACAGAGGTATCTGCTTGGCGAGCAAAAAACGAAGCACAAATAGACTTATTGATAGATAGAGCCGACCATTGTATAAACCTATGCGAAATGAAATTCTATGATGGAGAATTTACAATTGATAAAAAGTATGCAGCTGAATTACAACGGAAATCACAAGTGTTCAAAGAGAGAACTAAAACTAAGAAGTCAATTTTTATAACTATGCTTACTGCATTTGGTGTTAAGGAAAATGAGTATAAACTGAGCCGTGTGCAGAATGAGGTAGTTTTAGAGGATTTATTTAAGGCTTAGTCATGGAATGTTAACCCATGAAGTACCAATTTTTAATTTTCAGTTAGATATCATACACACTAATATGTTAACCGTATTTAAAAATAAAACTACAATTCAAGATGTTCACGTATAAGCATTTCAAGAATTGCTTGTTATAAACAAATATAGTTTGTTAGGGAACCGTATTTGTCTGTTTATTAGGTGAGTATAGGAGGATAGTGCAGGATGGTGAGGGGCTATTTAGAGGATAGCTTTGAGAAATAATACCTAAATAACAAAACCAATTTAAAGCAGACCATGAATCTAAAGCACCAGACCTTAGGCGAATTCGTCATTGAAAACCAAACAGCCTTTCACAATTCCACAGGAGAATTTTCAAAGTTATTAAATGGCATAGGCCTAGCCACAAAACTGGTAAACCATGAAATTAATAAAGCAGGCTTGGTAGACATTCTTGGTGGTGTGGGAGATATTAATGTACAAGGGGAAGCACAGCAAAAACTCGATTTAGTAGCTAATGACATGTTTATAGATACCCTTACTAAAAGGGAGATTGTTTGTGGAATTGCTTCTGAAGAAGAGGAGAGCTTTATCAGCATAAATAGCCTAGACTTTCAAAATAAAAACAAGTATGTGTTGTTGATAGACCCACTGGATGGTTCAAGTAATATTGATGTCAACGTTTCTGTAGGTACTATTTTTTCTATTTACAAAAGAGTTACGCCAGAGGGCTCTCCTGTGCAGCTTGAAGATTTTCTGCAAAAGGGTAGTGAGCAGGTGGCGGCAGGTTATGTGATTTATGGCAGCTCTACTATGTTGGTTTTCTCTACAGGACATGGTGTTAATGGTTTTACTTTAAACCCTGCCATTGGTACCTTTTACCTCTCGCATCCAAATATACAACAGCCAGAAGACGGAAGTATCTATTCCGTTAATGATGGAAACAGAGACTTCTTTTCCGATGGTATGAAAAAATATATTCGTTACTGTCAGGCAGGAAATGACGATAAAGAACCTTATAAAGCCAGATATGTGGGTTCATTGGTGGCGGATTTTCACAGAAACTTGATCAAAGGAGGCATTTATATGTATCCATGCTCTGCCATGGATAGAAAAGGTAAATTAAGATTGCTTTACGAGTGCAACCCCATTGCCTTTTTGGCCAAACAGGCTGGTGGCGGAGAAAGCGACGGAAAGCAGTCTGTATTAGACATAAAACCTACCGAACTACATCAAAGAGTACCTTTCTTCACAGGAAGTATGAATATGGTGAAGAAGCTAGAGTCTTTTTTGGAGGGGGAGTGATCACCCCACCCTAACAATATGATTCTTCTTGCCTTTACCTATTAAAAGGTATTTGTCGTTTAGTAGAGCCAATTCCGAAACTGTTATCTTTTCGTCTTTTGATGGGTTAAGTGTGATTTAGGGCCAAATGAATACCAGACCGCAAAAATGACATTGTCCAAGCTGATTTTGAAGTTAAAATGGATAATGTTTTTTTTAGAACGAGGGGGGATTGAAAGGATGGAAACTCATAGGCTTTAGTCTTTCATATTACAATTATTCTATCGATTTTTAGGCACGTATACTAACTATGATACTATCAAACATGACTTTCAATACCCTTAAAAACCTCCTATTTTTTTCTTTTATTTATAGTCTCAACGTTTCAGCACAATTAGTAACTCCCGAATTTTATCTAAAATCTGATAATGGGAAAAAGGAATATAATTTAACAGGGAAGAAATTAACAGTAGAATTTTTTGGGGAAAATAAGAACCCAGATTTGTTAAATAAAACTTCAGTAGAGGGTGTAATTCTTAATAAGACGGAAATTTCAATATCCCTTGATCTTACTCATTCTCATGTCAGAATTTATGAGGGCGAGAAAGTATTAGAGCAATATCTTATCTACCGTAATGGGGAAGACAATATGATAAGGATGTCTGTACCACTTAATAAGATTGATTATGTTAGGATTCCATACCCCAAATTGGAGCCGGTTGACAAATTTGGGAGATTTCTTTTTTTCTCGGGCTTAATAGGGTTGGGGTCTTTTGGAGTAATTTCAGCAATTAAGAATGACAATGTCCCTAAGTATGCCGCAAAGGGTCTGGGCTATTCTTTAATTAGTATAGGGGTAGGTCTAAGTGTTGGCTCAATGGTTTTTGACGGCAAAAAAATCTCTTTCAAAAAAGGTGATTCATGGCGTATTATTCAGAGGTAAGTTTTAATCACCCCACCCTAACAATATGATTCTTCTTGCCTTTACCTATCAAAAGGTATTTGTCATTCAGTAAAGCCAATTCCGAAACTGCCAGTTTTTCGTCTTGCAGTTTTGTTTTATTGACGCTTACAGCGTTTCCTTTTAGAGCTCTTCTGGCTTCGCCTTTTGAGGCGTAAATGTCGCCATTGGTGGTCACAGAAATCAAGTCTAAAAGAGACTCACAGGCATCGTAATCAGCTTTTGAGATGTTGGTTTGCGGCACGCCGTCAAAAATACTGGTGAATGTCTTTTCGTCTAGTTCTTGCAGCATTTCTAGCGTAGCTTTTCCGTAAAGCACTTGAGAGGCTTTTACGGCTAAGTCATATTGCTCTTGGCCGTGTACTCTTACGGTTACATCTTTTGCTATAGCATGCTGCACCACTCTTAAGTGAGGAGCTTCTGCTTGTTCTGCTTCTAGTTTTTCTATTGCCTCTTGAGAAAGAAGCGTGAAAACACGAATAAGTTTCTTACAGTCTTCATCGGCCTGGTTAATCCAGAATTGGTAAAACTGGTATGGGGAAGTCAAATCAGCATCTAACCACACGTTTCCTGCTTCAGATTTACCAAACTTGGTGCCATCCGCCTTAGTTACTAAGGGCGTGGTTAATGCAAAAGCAGTATAATCAGCAGACTCTGCATCAGCGTCTGCATTTTCTTTTCTTCTGATTAGTTCTGTACCCGTAGTGATGTTTCCCCACTGGTCTGAACCGCCCATCTGAAGGCGAATGTTCTTGTTTTTGTACAAATGGTAGAAATCGTACCCTTGTAATAATTGATAAGTAAACTCGGTATAAGAAATACCCGTTGTCAATCTTGTTTTAACAGAGTCTTTACTCATCATGTAGTTCACAGAGACGTATTTTCCTACTTCTCTCAGGAAGTCGAGGAAACCAAACTCTTTAAACCAATCGTAATTATTGACCATTTCTGCAGCGTTTTCGCCGCAATCAAAATCTAAAAATCTTTCTAATTGAGCTTTAACACCAGCCTGGTTTTCTTTGAGTACGTTTTCATCTAAAAACTGTCTTTCGGCAGCTTTTCCTGATGGGTCGCCAACCATACCTGTGGCACCTCCTACCAAAGCGTAAGGCTTATGCCCAGCTCTCTGAAGGTGTACTAAAAGCATCACGGTGGCAAGGTTTCCTATATGAAGTGATTTTGCGGTAGGGTCAAAACCTATATAAGCGGAGGTCATTTCTTTTTGAAGTTGCTCTTCTGTACCTGGCATGGTTTGATTTAACATGCCTCTCCACTTTAATTCTTCTATAAAATTCATGATTGTAAATAGCTATGAGCTTGCCCAGGGGGGCAAATTATTTCTTCTTCTTATCGCCGTATTTTTTCCACCATTTGTAGTACTCAGAAAAGTTGTAGGTAATACCTAACTGTACGGTTCTATTTCTGAAAGATGTGCTGCTGTTCAAATCTGTTCCACTAGAAGTGACGTCATCTAGACCATGTACGTATCTGATATTCACACTAAACATAGAAAACATGTCTAAAAGGTCTATTCTTGTCCCTAAAACAAGAGCTTTGTCTGTCTTGGTGTCTGGGCCAAACTGCTGCACGCCGTCTTTTTTCCACCCTTGATTCAGAGCCCAGCTAAATTCTGGTCCTATCTCAAAAGTCAGACCTTTTAGTGGCTGGATTCCCAGTAGTATTGGCGTACTAAGGTATCTGTAGGTGTGTTTTTCGTCTGGTGAGCTTAAAGAAGAACCTTTGATTTGGAAAATAGCTTCTGGCTGTAGACTGAATTTTCCCATGTTAAGTCTAGCAAAAAGGCCAGCGTGATATTGCAACGAAAGCTTATTGCTGATATCGGTTTTATTGTTATATATTTTCAAGTTATTGGCCTGAACCCCTATTTTAGGGCCAAAAACAAAAGCACTGGTCTTCATCTGAGAGAAGGCCATTTGAGAAATTAACAGGCTTATAAAAAGTAATTTATATTTCATTCTTTTTTATTTCTATAACGAAACGGACAACCCGTTTTGTCTAAAGAGGGGCAAAAATACGGAAAGGGTATCTCAGGACAAAGGTTCCAGTGGGTTGTCTTGGTTAATTTTCCTTAACGCACAGACAAAAGGTGCTTTTGTTTTTCATTTATAACAACTAAAACACCCTTCAGAATGCTTGAAAAAAGAGGGGTATTTTAGTGAAAGGAATGATGTTATTTGCCAAATTCAAACTTTAAAGATGCATTAACGCCAAAGTTCTTGGAAGGCACAAAATAGTCGGCCCGTCTAAAAGCAAAATCAAAATATGGCGTTACCTGACCTACAAAACCTTTGTATTGATATTGTAAGCCCATTCCGTAAAATAAGTTATTAAAAGTTTTAGGTTTTGCTTTGGCTTCAAATCTGTTTCTGGTTTGAAATCCTAAGGGACCACTAAAATATCCAACGTCTTGGTATACAGAGAGGTCTAGTTTTGTTCCTGCGGAGATAAGGAAATTAAACCTACTCCAAGTATTGATATAATAATTAAAATAAAGGGGGAGTTTGACAAAAGATGTTTTGATAGAGATATCTTCAATATGCTCCGTCCTTTCGTCCACAAAGGGTTTGTACTCATTATCAAAGTCTTTTCCTGTCATTTTATTAAAATCTTTAGCAAAAGGGTGGGTGGTTTCAACCTGCCCAGAGAAAATAGCAGAGGCATTAAAGCTAAACTTATCCGTAATAAAAACTTCCGCAGCAGGGCCTGTGGATAAAACCTTTAGTCCTAAGTAATCTGTATTGATACCAAAACGCATTTTGGGCCAATTGACTTTCTTTTTAAGCTTTTCTGGTGTAGTTCTCTCTATTTGTGCAACTATTTCTGTTTCATCTTCTACAATGGACTTCATCGATTCATCGACGACATCTTTAGCTAAAGTAACCTCTTCGGAAACTTCCGTTTGGTTTTCTGGCAGTGAACCTATGTTTTGCTGAAGTATACCATCATCTGAAGACTTATCGAATGATGGTTCAGAAGGCGTATCAGAGCTCTTATTATCTGCTACTGCTAAAAACGCTTTTTGGCTTTCGCTTAAAGACGCATTTCCATGTAAAAGCTCGCTAGTCTTTTGAGCTAATTGTTCTTTTCTTAACACATCAATCTCAGATTGAAGATATGCGATGTCTTTAGATGCATCGGCATATCCTTTTTCTATTCCGGCTTGGAAAGATTTTTCTTCTGGAATGGCTACTCTTATGTATTTATTAACCTCTTGAGTGATATAAACGGTATCCGTTTGTGCCAGAGCGTTAGCATCGGCTGGAAGTATCTCGTTTTTAATCTCAATCTGATTTTTTAGCGTAGAAATCTCGTCATTCAGTAACTCGTTTTTTGTGTTAGTTAGATATATCGTAAAAAGTAAAGCGGAAGTGCTCAAGCCGCCAATTACCCATCCCAAGTTATTCGTAAATAGTTTGGTGTACCACGGGGCGGGCAGCAACTTGCTGAAGTTTTGCCACGCTCCTGAGTCATATTTGGGTATATGGTTAACGAGCTTTTCTCGTATTTTTTTATCAAAGTTTTCGTTAGACATTTTTGTAATGGTTTATGTCTGAAGTGTATTTTTTAACCAACTCTTGCATTTTTACACGTGCTTTAGAAAGATTGGATCTAGAGGTGCCTTCATTTATATTTAACATCTTGGCGATTTCTCCATGGCTGTAGCCCTCCACTATAAATAGGGAGAAAACGGCTTTGTACGATGGCGGAAGATGTTTCATCAAATCAAGAATCTCTTCTGCATTTAACCTTTCTAATAGATGATCTTCATAAGATAAGTAATGGAGCTCGTCGATGTCAACTAGGCCAACTTTTGAATGGTTTTTTCTATAATAGTCAATGCACGTTCTAACCATTACGGTTTTAAACCATGCTTCAAAAGACTGTTCTCTGTCGTATAAATCCAGTTTTGAGAAAATTTTCAAGAAACCATCATTCATCATTTCTTGAACTTCATCACTAGCTGAAGCATAACGCAAAGCAATGCTCTTAGCAAATCCATAGAATCGCTCGTAGAGCTGCTTCTGGGCAGAAGGCCTATTTCTAAGGCATCCATCCAAAATTTCATCCAAGCTTATATTTTTCTTCTTTCTCTGAAACACGAAAAAGGCTTTGAGTGAGTAAACTAAACTTTTTTTCCTACTTGTAATTACGAAGAACGGCATTAAAACCGTTGCCTCGTAAAAATATTTCATTTTAAGGCAACGGTTCAACAAACTCTTGTCGTATGATATTATGTAAACACGAACGGGATATTCTAAACTTTTTTCCTAAAAGACCTGGTCGTACTAACCTATAAAAGAGATAGATATGAATTGATATTTACATGTAAGCGGTGCTTGCCATTAATCTATTTTCAAACATTAAAATTTAAAAAAAGATGAGAAATTTAAAATTTGCTTGGGTATTTGTTATTGCTATAATGTCTGTTTTGACATCTTGTGATAAAAATGAAGTGGACGCATCTTCTGACATTGACGGCGTCTCTTCTGTGATGGATATGATGTTTTTAGCCACAGCCGAAGACTCAACAGGAGCCGTTATTGGCCACAAAGGAAAATGTAATGTAACAGAAGTAGCTGTAGAAGACCTTTCTGCTACCATTACTGATTACATCACCGCAAACTACGCAGGTGCTACTATTAACAGAGCAGGTACAAGGGATGAAAATGCCCAAACCTATGTGAAAATTACGCTAAGTGATGGTTCGCATGCAGGCTTGGTTTTTGACGCCGATGGCAATTTTGTGGAAGAGAGAACGCATGGTTCTAAAGGAACAAGTGTGGATGCGGCAGATTTGCCAGCAGCTATTACAGATTATATCGCAGCTAACTATGATGGAGCTACGGTTCATAAGGCCATTTTAAATTCAGATGGAAACTATGGTGTGTTGCTGATTTTGGTAGACGAAACTTACCAAGCAGTCGGATTTGATGCTGATGGTGTTTTTCTAGCGGAGTTTAGCATGAAAAACAAAGGCGGACAAAAACATGGTCCTGGTAAAAGGAAAGGTCACTAATTGAATTAGTGAGAGACAAATTGACGTTTAAAAAGTTATATATAGTTTAGCAAATGGCCTCGAGTTTTCGAGGCCTTTTTGTTTGCGAAGCGGTTTGATAGCCACTAAAAAAGCCCAAGTCAATTAAGACTTGGGCTTAGATTTAACAAGAGCGGTTTTCGTTTTACAAATTCCCCTTCTTCATTTCTTTCACTGCGTAATCTACCGCACGAGCCGTAAAGGCCATATAACTCAATGATGGATTCTGGGTAGAAGTAGAAGTCATCATAGCACCATCCGTTACAAATACGTTTTTACATTCATGCAGTTGATTGTATTTGTTTAACAATGATGTTTTAGGGTCTTTACCCATTCTTACACCACCCATTTCATGAATATCAAGTCCAGGAGCTTGTTTAGAGTCTGAGGTACGAATATTAGTGAAACCGGCTTTTTCAAACATGTCTACCGTGTTTTCCAAATAGTCTTTTACCATTTTCTCGTCATTGTCGTCATAATCTAGGTCAAAATGTATTAATGGGATACCCCAATCATCCGTTTTAGACTTATCAAGGGTAAGTTTACTAGACGCTTTCGGAATGGTTTCGCCCATCATATGTGAGCCTACGTGCCATGGCCCAGTTTGGCGATTCATTAAATTATCCTTTAAGTCGGCTCCTACGCCATCTCTTCCAAAACCTTCGCCTCTTCCTGTTGAGAATCCAGCAGCATAACCACGGATAAAGTCCGTTTCTTGCTCGTAAAGGTTTCTCCATCTTGGCATATAACTGCCACCTACTCTTCTTCCGGAGGTTGTTTTATCCGCGAAACCTTCATACGAACCACTTACACGAGCTCTATAATTATGAAATGCAATGTGTGTTCCCATGAGTTCATTATCGTTTCCTAAACCATTTGGGAATCTGCTAGAAGTACTGTTGAGCAGTAATGCCGTGGTATTCATGGCAGCGGCATTCACAAAAATGATGTCAGCGAAGAAATCAATTTCTTCTTTGCTAATTCTGTCAATGACTTTCACGCCAACAGCTTTGCCTTTTTTCTCATCATAGATGATAGACTGTACCACAGAGTCGGCTCTTAAAGTACAGTTGCCTGTATTTAAGGCCCAAGGAATGGTAGAAGCATTACTGCTGAAATACCCACCGTAAGGGCAACCTCTCTGACAAAGGTTACGGTGCATGCACTTGGCTCTGCCTTGCTGCGTATGAATGTCTTGTGGGTCTGTGATGTGTGCCTTGCGGGCTATGATAGCTCTACGGTTTTCGTAGTTTTTTTGAAGAAACTTATCAAAATATTCTTCCACACAGCTTTGCTCAAATGGCTTCATAAATTCACCATCAGGCAAACTTTCTAGGCCGTCTCTATTTCCAGTAATACCTGCAAATTTTTCAACATAGCTATACCAAGGTGCTAGTTCATCATAGGTTACTGGCCATTCTACCGCAAAACCGTCTCTAGCAGGTCCCTCAAAGTCAAGGTGACTCCATCGCTGAGTTTCACGAGCCCAAAGTAATGACTTACCACCAACTTGATAGCCACGAATCCAGTCGAAAGGCTTGTCTTGAACGTATGGATGTTCTTTGTCTTTCACGACAAAATGTTTCGCATCTTCATTGAAAATGTAACATTTAGAAGCGATTGGGTTTTCCTCTCTTTCCTTGAGCGGGAGCTTAAGTCCGTGCTCAAAATCCCACGGCATCATCATGGTGGTGGGATAATCTATAATATGTTTTACGTCTGGTCCACGCTCTAATATCAAGGTTTTTAAGCCTTTTTCTGCAAGTTCTTTTGCCGCCCAGCCGCCACTAATTCCAGAGCCTATGACAATGGCGTCATACTTTCTTTTCTTTGATGATTTATCTTTATTCGTCATTGTTTGTCTCTAATTATTGTTCAACATCCACACATCCAAAACCATATCCAGGGGCGTATTCATATCCAGCTTTTTCTGTCATATACCACTCAGAGCCGGTATAGCCTTGTATGCTGTAGTTTTTCAATGTTTTGAAAAAGCTGCTCAACTCTTTGTTCTCATTGACCTCTATCATACCTAAACATTCTGTTTTTTGATTGGCCGAAAGGCTAGAGAATGCTGAACCGTATTTCCTTTTTGCAAAAGCATCAACCGCTGGAATCTGAGCATAAAATGCTTTTTGGTCTTCTTCGGTATGCATGGTATCTACCATGGCTTTGACAAATTTTTCAACACCGAGTTCTATAGCACCTGGAGTATCTGTTTTAGGAATTAAAGTATCAATAATATTGGTAAGCAGGGCCTCATCTGAAGGGGCTAATACTCTACCTATAGGCAGGTCACTTTTAGACCAATTTTTTGCCCATGCGGGTATGGCAACCATTGCTGCTGTACCGAGGGTTAGGTTCTTTAATAAATCTCTTCTTTTCATATTTTATATATTAAGTCCCCTTTCACACGGGAGAGGGCGGAGGGTGAGGTTAGTTCTGATGAAAGGTATCTGAAATAAAGCCCAAAACTTCTGGTAATGCAGAACGCCAATAGGACCATCTGTGGCCACCATCTCTCACTCTGTATTCATGCGGGATTTCTTTCTTTCTCATTTCTATATGCATAAGGGCGTTTCCTTCGTAAAGGAAATCGTCATCACCACAGTCGATATACCATTTTACACTTTTTACTTTTTCTACATCTGCTTTCGCCAATAAGTTTAGGGCATTATAATTTTCAAAGTAGCTGTCTGCTTGGGCGGCGGTGGCATTTGGAAATTGTCTTTTAAACCTTTCGTTGTTTTGTTCTTTGGTCATAGGGCCAACATAGGCACTCAATGGGCAGGCCGAAGAAAACAATTCTGGATGACGCAGGGCATACATAAATGTGCCACCACCTCCCATAGAAAGCCCAGCCACGGCACGGAAACGTTTCTGTGACTTTATTCTGTACTTCTCCTCAACGTGAGGGATGAGTTCATTGATGAAAAAATCCTCATAATTATAATCAGGTACATTAAAATAACCCATCACCTTAGTGTCGGCATCTGGCATGATGATAATCATAGGTGTGGCTTTCCCTTCTTTTATGGCTTTGTCTGTGATATGTAAAACTTCACCAAACTGTACCCAGCCTGTATGGTTATCTGTGGCACCATGAAGTAAATAAAGTACAGGGTAAGAACGTTCAGAAGTTTCATATCCTGGGGGTAAATAGACGGCATAGTTACGTTCCATTTTCAGGATTTTGCTGTCCATTTTCATATTGTCCATCACTTTTCCGGTTTGAGCGGAAAGGAGAATAGGACATAATAGAGCGATGAGTACGAGTAGTTTTTTCATTAGAGGGTTGTAATGATGAAAGGTCTGCAGCTTTTTTATGTTTTCAAAAAACGCATCAGTTAGCTATCCAAATTTAGTAAGAAAACCATTGGTTTTGATAGCATGGCGAGCAATGTCGTCTTATGAGTGTATAAAGTGGATAAAATAGGATATAGTGTGAGTAGCTTGATGAAGATAGAAAGGCTAAATTTCATCAAGTCTTAGAACACCTCTCTGGCGGAGGTCTTGAATTAGGTCTGGCAACTTTTCATGGTTTATGAGGTGGTCTTTGGTGTAATATACCCAGTCCACCAGTTGCTCGTAGCTTCTTACAGAAGGACTCTCTATTAAGCCTCCTCCTAAAAACCATATATTGAAACTAATTCTCATTTCCTGTTCTGGATAAAACCTTTCGGTGTGGGTGGCTTTTAATTTGCCGTCAATGTAATACTTGATTTCATTATTAGTCACGGTTGCACTTATAATGTGCCATCCTTCAAAACTTTCGTTGATTTCATCAGATTGTGAGTCTTGAATCCAAGGCGACTCTTGGTAGGTTTCCCATGAGGTCATCCAGAAAGTAGCACCTTCTGTACCCCAACCACCATTTGGGAGGTATTCCGCAAAATCTAGTTCGCTATAATTTGGTGCTAAGGCGGAGTCTAGTCCTGAGATTGCAAAAAACGTTTGGTTTATTCTGTCTCCTTCTATATCGCCTGAGGCTGGTGAATCCGAAAAGTAAATTTTTGCCGCATAGGTGCCCTCCCAATAGGCGATTTTATGAGAGATTTCGGACTGGTAAGTTCCCTTTCCTTTTCCATTTGTGGAAGCGGTAAGCTTCATTAATTTATTGGTAGAAAGGGTTGGGTCAATGATAAAACTTACATTTTCTTTCAACCATGACCTTCCTGGTTCTCCTGGGCCACCATTTCCTGATCTAACCTCCCAGCCAAAGTTTTTAAGAGCTATGTCTGAACTGCTTTCGTAGTTGAAGTCGTCAAACATTATTTTGGCCTGTTGAGCAGTTATACCATCTTCTTCAGCACAGCCGAATAATAGAAGAATTAAAAACAATGAAAACTTTGGCAATGACTTTGAATTTAGGGTTGGTCAAATATAGGATACCTGAATTTAGGTAAGCAAAAATTTAGCCAACGATGGTTTTATTAAATATGTAGTTGTCATGATGTAAGCTCAAAATTGAATCAAGCTCAAAGCGAAAAGACCGCAATAGTGGTTTGGAGGCAAACCATTTAGTCGAAAATATTCTAACTACATTTTGGTAAAACATGGCTTTGATTCATTAAACCACCCTGGCTAAACTGCTAAATACAAACACCTTTTAGAGACTCCTTATATCATTCCAGAATATTTTATGAAAGAAATATTAGAAAGGCAAAGGTGTGTTGTTGTCTGAACATCAGTTGCTTATAATCTTTATTCTTCTGGGTTTTATTCTTTCGCAAGAATCTACCACAAGTTTTTTTAAGGAAAAGTCTCTAAGTAAGAAGAGAATAAAAAATTAATAAAGAGAAATGAGAAATTTTGTAATAACCACTGCTGTTGCCCTTTCGGGTTTGTTTATTTTTTCAGGCTGTGATAACGATAGCTCTGAAGATCCTATTGCAGACGTAACGAGCTCACTTAGTGCTGCTTTTGCCGAATTTGATGAAGACAATACCGACATTTATTTAGATGGCTCTAAGGTGGTTATTGAAACCAATGGCTTGCCAAATCATACATCGCCTTATTGGGGAGTAGGAAATGCTTTATATGTAGCTCCGCAAGATGGTTTTGTGGCTACCCCAAGTTTGCTTACAGGATATGATGGCTATGCGACACTCACTGTTTCTGCCAATCCAACTAAAGCTTCAAAAACAACCGCAACTAGCTTAGGAGCTATCGGAATTGCGATAAGTGGAGCGGCTATTTTTAACGACCAAGAAGGAAATGGGGCTTTAAGTCAGGCAGCTGTAAGTTTGGATTATTCTGGTGCTCATATTGGGCCAGCGGAATATCACTACCATACAGAGCCAGAAGCCTGGACGAAAGACGACGAAAAACTTGTAGGGATTATTGCTGACGGTTTCTTTATATACGGAAGAAAGTGTAATTCTACAGGCACTTACCCAACAGATTTAGATGCATCGGGTGGTCATACAAGCACTACGCAGCATTCTACAGAGGCTGTTTATCATTACCATATCGAAAACGAGCTTTATATCAACAAGTATTACATCATTTTCCCAGGAGCTTATCAGGGAACACCAAGTTCAATAAGATAATTATGTATTCAATATTTTCATTGTGGGTGCTTTTGGGATGCCAAAGTTTATCTTCCAGTATTTCAATTCCAAACATTGAAATTGATGAGAGTAAGTTGGTGCTGAACGCCAATACTGGTCAATGGTTATTAGACAGCAAAGCCTTTAGTGGTTTTGCTGTTAAGTACTTTCCAGACGGTACTGTTAGAGAGAGCAAATCATTTTACAAAGGGAAAAAGGAAGGCTTGGCACAAAAGTGGGATGGGGCAGGCACACTGAGATATGAGGCTAAATTCAGTTCAAACAAAAGGGAAGGAGTGTCAAAAACATGGTCTGCAGAAGGGGTTTTAGTTTCCGAGTCTAATTTCGTTAAGGGTGTGGTACACGGTGTTCAAAGGAAATGGTACCCAAGTGGTAAAATTTTTAAAAAGATGAATATTGTTAATGGAAAAGAGGAAGGCATGCAGCAAACGTGGTGGGAAAATGGGAAGCTTTATGTGAATTATGAAGCTAAAAACGGAAGGATTTTTGGGCTGAAACGCTCTGCTTTATGTTATGAATTACAAAATGAGATTGTTCAGAAGTAAATATATTATACTCACGTTTTTGGGCTTATGGTCTTTAAGTTCTTGTGAAAACAATGAGGAGCAAAATGAGAGCAGGGTAGAGGAGTTGCCATATTTTGATGAGGCTTCATTTACGCCCCAATGGATAAGTGTGGAAAGTGATTCACTTAATGGGTTTCATATTATTCCGGAATTTTCTTTAATAAATCAGGATGGAGATTCTGTTACACAAAGTTCTCTGGAAGGGAAGATTTATGTAGCTAACTTTTTCTTTACCACTTGCCCTGGTATTTGTCCGCAAATGAGCGATAATATGGGCATACTCCAAGACGAGTTTATGGATGACGATGAGGTTATGCTTATTTCTCATTCTGTTACTCCAGATAGAGATTCTGTGGAGAAATTGGCGGGTTACGCAAAAAAAAGAGGCATAAAAAGTAAAAAGTGGAATTTGCTTACGGGAGACCGGGCTCAAATCTATGCTTTAGGAAGAAATGCATATTTCATAGAAGAAAATATGGGCATTGAAAAAACAGTTGACGATTTCCTGCATACAGAAAACTTTGTACTTGTTGATCAAAATAAACACATAAGAGGAATCTATAATGGCTTAAATAAGACTTCTGTTAATCAGTTGATTGCTGATATTAAGACACTTAAATTGAAGGAATAACGGTGTCGCTATAGGTTACATTGATGCGGTAGTTTCTTATAATAAAATCGCATCCAGAAACTGCGGCAAAAGTAAATTCTAAATTACTTCCATTTATTCGATAAGAATATTCTCTGTTGTTATACCTATCGCCTGGCCCATACCATTCACTGCCAGCGTTTACCAAGACACTTACTGCCATTATTCTGCTAGCATTTATTCCGAGTGCTATACTGGTGGTTTGATTGTTGCTACAATTGCTCGAGCTCGTTCCTGTAACAAACTTGTTTTTAAAAACGCCTGAGTTTTCCCCAAGTTTAGTATACCCATTTACATCCAAATCGGCATCAGGGCTAGTCGTCTTAATGCCAACTCGGCCTTGACCAGTTGCGGTCATAACATTCCCATATCCACTATGAAAAAAGTTTAATTTATCGTCTTTCACTTCGTCGGCATTTCCAAAACCAGCGATATCCCAGTATCTTCCTTTTGGAGTAAGCGATGTGGTAAGGTCTCCTTTTGGACCAATTGTCGTGACAATTTTTGACTGCCTAAACCGAAGGCGAGCATAATCATCAGAATCGTTTTCATCTAATAAAAGCTGAGGACCTTGACCCACCCCATCATTACTGGAGTTAGAGTTGGTTCTAATATGTACTTTGGCGTGTGTTGGGAACCGCAAGGTGTTACCTGTATAGAAATTCGTGCTTACTCCAATATTGCCAAAATCTGGGCTAATAGTGATGACTGGTTGTTTATTTACTCCGAGTACCGTTGGTACCTCATTAGTACTTCCAAAGAACGATTGATTTCCGCCGTCTTTAGGTTCAATAACAATTTGAGCGTGAATAGGATTTACTAAAAGTATAAAGGTAAGAATACGGAGACTTGACTTCATATCTAATTTTTTTAGTCAAGTTATGTAGGTAGGAGCCTTATTATCAAATCAATCCGAAGGTTTTTATATTACGGTAAAGGCCAAATTGACCTCTACCGTAAGTTTTTTGAAAGCGTTTTAAAGCATGATTTTCTTCCCGCCAGCTTTGGCAGACTCGTAGATGGCCATCATGATTTTGATGTCTTTTAAGCCTTCTACACCAGAGCAATGGTCTGGAACAGGGTCGGGGCTTAAAAACATAGCACCCATTCCGTTCATTTGGTAGGTTTGGTGATAGACCACTTCCATGTCCATTTTACCTTTGGATGTGTTTCCTACAATGGGCCCATAACTAAAAGCAGGCCCCATTTCCACCCAGCCTTTGTCTCCGTAAGCCTGAAATTTCTCTACATTGGTATTGTAAGAAGTAAAGCCAGTAAAAACGGTGTTGTCAGGGAATTCCATATGCCAAGAAACGGATTCTTCTACTTCGCTAAATCTGGTTTTGTCTGTAACGGGTCCAAAGTTTGCGATAACCGAACGTGGCTCCATTCCTTTGGTGTATCTAGCGGCATTGATGCTATAAATACCCACATCCATTAGAGGGCCTCCGCCTCCTAGTTTTTTATTTAAACGCCACATTTTTGGGTCGCTAGCAGTCCAGCCAAACATGCTTTGAATGTAGTTTATCTTACCAAATGTGTTTTCTCTTCCATAACGCATAAGCTCTAGATTAAAAGGCTCAAAGTGGCATCTGTAGCCCACGGCTAGTTTCACTTTGTTTTTTTCGCAGGCCTTCATCATGTCTTCACATTCTTTCACGGTATTGGCCATTGGCTTTTCAGTGATGACGTGCTTTCCTGCATTGGCAGCCTTAATGGAATATTCGGCATGTAAGCCATTTGGAAGACATACATATACTACGTCAATATCAGGACAATTTGCCAGATTAGCGTAGTTGTCATAGTTCAATATGTTCTCATCCTTGAGCTTGTATTTTTCTTTCAGTTTTGGGATTTTTGATGGCGTACCTGTAACGATACCAGTCAGTTCCCAATAAGGAGACTCATCAATGGCGGGTAGTATTTTTTGAACCGCGTAATACCCAAGACCTACGAGTGCGATACCTAGTTTTTTGCCTTCATAGGCTTGTTCTGGTTTTGGAAGTCCTTTTTTTGAGATGAAGGGAAGTGCTATGGCACTACCACCCATTTTTTTAATAAACGAACGTCTGTTTTCTTCAATACTCATTTCGAAAGGGTTTGTTTTGGTTAAATTCTGTCCCAAATTAGTGAAAATAATCCCCTATTTTTGGGCAAGTGATGATTAAATAAAAGAACATTTCATGAAATCGGTCTTGGTGTATTGTGGAGCAAACTCTGGTGTAAATCCAGTTTATAAAGAAACGGCGGTAGCCTTAGGGAAGGAATTGGTAAAAAGAGGCATTCGTTTGATTTATGGCGGAGGTAGCTTAGGCTTAATGGGCACCATAGCAGACACCGTTATGGATAACGGTGGGCAAGTGGTAGGTATCATTCCTTCATTTTTAGATAAAATGGAGGTTGGTCATCCCGCTTTAACAGAAATTCATGTGGTAGAAAGCATGCATGAGCGTAAGGCTTTGATGGAAAAAATGTGTGATGCTATTATTACACTTCCTGGTGGCTTTGGGAGTATGGACGAGCTTTTTGAAATCCTTTCTTGGTCTCAATTAGGACTCCACAAAAAGCCGGTTGCTCTTTTGAATGTCAATGGTTTTTATAAGCCATTGATAGCTCAGATGGATCTAATGGTGAGAGAAGGCTTTTTGAAACAATCGAACCGAGAGATTGTTCAGATCTCTGATTCGATTGAAGGGGTTTTTCAGCTAATGGAATCTTACGTACCACATAACAGCCATAAATGGCTAGAAAGAGCGGATATCTAGAACTGAGAACAATCTAAATCCTTGTAGGCATCGCCGTTTGCGTAAAGGCCAATAGCACAGCTTTTTACAGCTGCCTGTAGCGTTGATTTTACAGAGAGGCAGTTAGCATTGGTCTGTTGGTTAGCAAAAACAGAAATAGCATTACTGTATTTCTCTGCATCGCTTTCACACTTTTGAGAAGACCCTAATGGGTTTAATACTGAGGCTTTTTTGCAGCCTACCGAAAAAATCAAAAGTGAAAAAATGAGAAGGTGTAAATAGTTGATTTTCATAGCAAGATTGGTCTTAGTTATAATCGTTACAATCAAAGTCATTCTGAAACTCCTCGTAGGCTTCTCTGTCTGCAACAGCCAGGGCGGTACAGCTTTTATATAGCTTATCTATAGACTTCTTCACGGCTTCACAGTTTCCTTTGGTCTGATTGCCAATAAATGCACTAATATCTTCAGAATATCTTACAGAATCTGCCGCACAGGATAATGGACCTCCTTTCTTCTTACATCCAGATATACTGATGGTTAAAGCAGAAAAGATAAGGAGTGAGATTAGTTTCGCTTTCATTTCGTTTGACTTAATTTGAAGTCAAATGTATTGTGAAATGTTGACCTTCTCCAAGAAAATTAAAAGGGTTTTATTTTACGGCTTTTAGGCTTAGGTCCAAGCTTTTAATGCTGTGGGTAAGGTATCCCATGGAGGCAAAATCTATCCCACATTCCGCATAAGAGCGAATGGTTTCGGGCGTAATTCCGCCAGAAGATTCTACAGGGAATCGCCCATCTATAATGGCAATGGCTTTTCTGGTGTCTTCGTAGTTAAAGTTGTCAAGCATGATTCTTACCACACCACCTATTTCTAAAACTTCGTTTAGTTCTTCAAAGTCTCTCACTTCAACTTCTATAGGTAGGTGTCTTCCTGTTTCTTGTAGATATTTTTGAGCAGAAAGCATGGCGTTTTTGATGCCGCCGGCATAATCCACATGATTGTCTTTGATCAGAATCATGTCGTAAAGCCCCGTTCTATGATTTACGCCCCCACCTATTTTTACCGCCCATTTTTCGGGCAAACGGAAGTTTGGTGTTGTTTTTCTGGTGTCTAGCACTTTACACTTAGTGCCTTCTAGTTTCTTGACAATGGCTCTGGTTGTGGTGGCAATGCCACTCATACGCTGCATGCAGTTAAGTACCAATCGCTCTGCAGTAAGAATGGATTGGTCTTTTCCAGAGACATAGAATGCAATGTCTCCGTATTTGATTTCATCACCGTCATGAAGTAAAATTTCTATTTCTAATTCAGGGTCTACCTCATTAAAGATAGCTTTAGCCAGTTCTATGCCTGCTAGAATGCCATCGTCTTTTACCAATAATTTGGCTTTGCCCTGTGCACTTGCGGGAACGGTAGAAAGTGACGTGTGGTCGCCATCACCTACGTCTTCTCTTAATGCTGCCTGAATAAATGCTCTTACTTCTTCTGGTTTGATTTCCATTGTGTATTTCTTATTGCTCCGCAAATTGAAAAAAAAATGCTAAAGAACCATTTCTGTCAATTACAGATTTGTGAAAAAGACATAAAGCCTTTGTCTGTTAAAGGACTTAAAATACTTTTGAGCCATGAAACAATCCTATCCTCTTTTTTCGCACGAGTATTTTATGTCAAAAGCTATGGACTTAGCCCATCAGGCTTTTGAAGAGGGTGAGATTCCCGTAGGGGCAATTGTGGTAACCGACCAAAATCAGATTATTGGTAAAGGGTACAATCAAACTGAGCGGCTCAAAGACGTCACTGCTCATGCAGAGGTGATTGCCATTACGGCGGCGGCAAATAATTTGGACGCTAAGTATTTAAGAGAATGTAGGCTTTATGTAACGCTGGAGCCCTGTGTAATGTGTGCAGGTGCTTTGGCTTGGAGTCAAGTCGATCACGTTATTTATGGGGCTCATGATGTGAAAAGGGGCTATACCAAATATTCTAAGGATATTATTCATGCCAGAAAGGAAATCACCTCTGGGGTGCTAGCTACGGAGTCAGAGCAGCTGATAAAGCAATTTTTTGAACAATTGCGAACATAATCAGCATTGAATCCGTTACCATATCAAGACAATAAATTTGAAAACTTATTAAACAATAATATTATGGCTTTTGAACTTCCAGCATTACCATTTGCGAACGACGCATTAGAACCTCATTTTGATGCAATGACTATGGAAATACACCACGACCGTCATCATAACGGATACGTGACTAATCTTAATAACGCCATTGCAGGTACAGATTTAGAAGGGAAGACTATCGAAGAAATCTTGGCTGTAGCTGGTGCTAGTGGAGCTGCGGTTAGAAACAACGGTGGAGGTCATTATAACCACTCTTTATTCTGGTCAATTTTAGCTCCTCAAGGAGTTGGTGGAAACCTTTCTGGTCCATTAAAAGAGGCTATCATTGCTCAGTTTGGTTCTGTGGACGAATTCAAAGCTAAATTTAAAGCAGCTGCTGGAACACGTTTTGGTTCTGGATGGGCTTGGTTAGGTGTTAAAGCGGACGGGTCTCTTTGTGTATGTTCATCTCCAAACCAAGATAATCCTTTAATGGATGTAGCGGAGTGCCCATGTACTCCTGTTTTGGGTCTTGATGTTTGGGAGCATGCATATTACTTAAAGTATCAAAACAAGCGTCCTGATTACATTGACGCTTTCTGGTCAGTAGTAAACTGGAACGCAGTAGAAGCTCGTTACGCAGCTGCAAAAGGATAAGAAATTAACTTATGATATATGAAAAGCTCGGCCTTCGGTCGGGCTTTTTTTGTTTCAAACCCATTCAGTACATTGTGTATATTATATACATTTTGTAAATTAGGGCTTAAGTACAGATGCTATGAGGAAAAATATTGATATAGATAATACTACATTGACTAAGCTCAAAATATTGTCAGCCTTTGAAAACATGAGCGTTAAGGCTCTCATGGAGCATGCTGTTCGTTTTTTTGTGGAATCTAAGGAAAAGGAAAGGCTTGATTCTCTTACAGATGAAGAGAAGGAGGATTTGGGATTACTATTATTAATGCAGCAGGTTGACAGAACAGACGTAGTTTCTGAAGAAGAAGTTATGGCAGCCCTTCGCTCATGAATGTAATCTATTTAAGGCCATTTCTGAAAGATGTAAGAAGCTTAAAGGACAGGAAATTAAAAGAGAATCTTGAAAAGGTGATTTCTTCAATAAAGTCTTGTGAGAGTTTGAACGACATCCTTGGCTTAGTTAAATTGAAAAACTATGACAATGTCTACCGCCTTAGAATTGGTACTTATCGCTTAGGGCTTTTTATTGAAGGGGATTCTGTTGAAATGGCTAGATTTCTTAAAAGAAACGATATCTACAAGTTATTCCCATAGCTTTTTTTTAAAGTAACATTGCATTATAAAAAATCCTTTCTAGTTTTACGGCATGAACAATCAAAGCAGAACAAATTCTTGGTGGTGGCTTTCTTCTCGAACGAGTTGAACAGAGTTTGCTATGCTTAAAAAATATATACGCGGCTTTCTGTTTGACAGAAGGCCGCTTTTTTTGTGTCAAAGCGTAGCCATTGACCAATTTAAAACATTAGAAAAATTACGATGAATAAGATTTTTAACATTACCACCCGTTCTAAAAAACAACTGGCAGATACTTTAACTCCAGTTGGTATTTTTATGCGTCTTCGTGACCAGTACAAGTACTCTGTCATGCTAGAAAGTGCAGATTACCATGCCATGCAAAACAGTTTCAGCTACATCGGCTGCGACCCAGTGGCGAGTATCATAATAGATAACGACGAGGTGAAGCAGGTTTTTCCTGATGGAACTAGAGAAGACTTTAAACTAGAAAACAGAAAAGATGCCGTAGGCGTTTTGAAAAACTTTGCAGAGCGATTTGAAGCTCCTGAAAGTAAGAGCGGCTCCATAAGCAATGGTCTTTTTGGGCACATGGCTTATGATGCGGTTCAGTATTTTGAAGACATAGAAATTCAAGAAAAAAACGAAGAGAATAAGGTCCCATCGCTGATTTATAGGGTTTACAGGTACGTGATAGCCATAAATCATTTTAAAAATGAGTTGAACATTTTTGAACATACTTATGGTGGGGAAGCTAATCCTGTAGAAAATGGCTTGGAAACGATTGAGCTTTTTGTGAACAATCCGAAGTCTAGCAGCAAAAAATTTAAAATCACGAGTGAGGAAGAAAGCAATGTGACGGACGAGCAAATGAAAGCTACCATCAACACATGTATCAAACATTGTTTAAGAGGAGATGTATTTCAAATAGTGCCATCGAGAAGGTATTCTAAGCAGTTTGAGGGAGACGATTTCAATGTTTACAGAGCATTGCGTAGCATTAACCCTTCCCCTTATTTGTTTTATTTTGATGGAGGAGATTACAGTATTTTTGGTTCATCGCCTGAGAAGCAAATTCATATTGATGGCGAGCGAGCTGAAATTCATCCCATAGCAGGTACTTTTAAAAGAACCGGTGATGATGTAAAGGATGCTGAATTAGCTAAGCAATTAGACGCCGACCCTAAGGAATCTGCAGAGCATGTGATGCTGGTAGATTTGGCTAGAAATGATTTGAGCCGAAGCTCAGAACAGGTTAAAGTGGAGGTTTTTAAAGAGGTTCAATATTATTCGCATGTGCTTCACTTGGTTTCAAAAGTGACAGGTAAGATGATGAAAGGAACCAATCCGCTTCAGTTGGTGGCAGATACTTTTCCGGCAGGAACACTTTCGGGTTCGCCGAAACATATGGCCATGACCATAATTAACAAACTGGAAAATACCAACCGAGGTATCTACGGTGGAGCCATTGGTTTTATGGATTTCAAAGGTAATTTTAACCACGCTATTGCCATTCGTACATTTTTGAGCAAAGGCAACAGACTTTTTTATCAAGCGGGAATGGGCGTGGTAGCCAAATCTGATGTGGCTCTGGAAATGGCAGAAGTTGGAAATAAGTTAGGAGCATTAAGAGATGCCATGGAAATGGCGGAGGGGATATAGTCCTCGACTACGCTCCTCGCCTTCGGACGGGCATGCGACTGGCCAGCTTTTGATAACAGTGCAAAATTGACAATGAATTTATTACTGAAAAAACTAAATTTTAAGACGCAAGAGTCAATATTGATTCTGAATGCTCCAGATGAGTTTCAGAAGATGATGAAGGCATTTAGTCAATTTTTAGGCGTGAAAACGGATTTAGATTCGTCTGAGATTCCGTTTAGTTTAATATTCTGTACCAAGCTGGCTGAAATTGAGACTTTAGGGCCAAAAGTGGCTGAGAACTTAACTGAAGATGCCTTGTTCTGGTTTGCTTATCCTAAGAGAAGCTCAAAGAAATATAGCTGTGAGTTTAATAGAGATAACGGTTGGCAAGTTTTAGGAGATTTGGGTTTTGAACCCGTAAGAATGGTAGCGATAGACGAAGACTGGTCGGCACTGAGATTTAGGAAGGCCAAACATATAAAGACAATAACAAGAAACCCCAACTGGATTATGTCTGAAGAGGGTAAAAAGAAAGCAAAGAAATGAAAATATTAGTACTAGATAATTATGATTCTTTTGTATACAATTTGGTATACATTTTAAAAGAATTAGGTGGCGATGTAGATGTATTTCGGAATGACAAAATCTCTGTAGAAGATGTTAAGAAATACGATAAAATCATGCTTTCTCCTGGCCCAGGAATTCCTGAAGAAGCGGGTATCATGATGGATTTGTTGGCAGAATATAAAACCACAAAAAGCATTTTTGGTGTTTGTTTAGGGCATCAAGCCATCGGAGAAGCTTTTGGTAGCAAACTGGAAAACATGGGAGAGGTGCTTCATGGCGTTACCACACCATGCGAAGTGATAGACGAAAATGAATTACTTTTCAAAGGCATTCCGAAACGCTTCGATGTATGTAGATATCACAGCTGGACTGTTTTGCCAGATTCTATGCCTAATGAATTAAAAATTACGGCAAAAGACGACAACGGCTATGTCATGGCAGAAGCACATGAGAAGTATGATGTGCGTGGTGTTCAGTTTCACCCAGAAGCCTATCTGACACAGCATGGTGTGAAGATGGTGGAGAATTGGATGAAGGGGTGATTATGGCTATTTATAATGAAACCTTTTACAGAAAACACGAGCCAATTAATGAGTTGCAAGAGCAGATTTTACGGTCAATAAGTCGGGGTATTCCTGATAAATATTTGTTAGAGATAAACGATATTATTTCAAAGTACCTTTCTGAGAAGCTTTTGGATAATGTAGATAAAGTGATACAGGAAAAGGGAATTACGGAGCAAGATTTTAAAGTTTTAGTGAACAGACCATACCGAACAAAGAAAGCCAAATGAAAACCTACCTAAACCAATTAATCCAGCATCTATCACTTTCAAAAGAGGAAGCTTTTGAGGCCCTTTCTAAAATAGCTGCGGGCGAGGTGAATACTTCGCAAACGGCTGCTTTTTTGATGGGAATTCAGCAGAAAGGCATTACGGCAGAGGAGTTGACAGGCTTTAGAGATGCCATGTTGGCGGTTGCTAATAAAATAGATTTGTCAGATTTTGACGCCATGGATGTTTGCGGAACAGGCGGCGATGGTAAAGATACTTTTAACATTTCTACCACAGCCGCTTTTGTGATTGCAGGTGCAGGACAAAAAGTAGCCAAGCACGGAAACCATGGTGTCAGCAGTGCGGTAGGTAGCAGTACCGTTTTAGAGCATTTGGGCATCAAGTTTACCAACGAAGCAGATTATCTTAAAGAGAAACTAGAAACAGCAGGAATGTGCTATTTGCATGCTCCTCTTTTTCATCCTGCCATGCGTTATGTGGGCCCTGTTAGAAAGGAATTAGGCATGAAAACCTTTTTCAATATGCTTGGGCCATTGCTTAATCCGGGCGAAGTCAAAAAGCAATTGACAGGCGTTTACGACCTCTGCGTTTTTGAATTATATGAGCAAGTTTTTCGTCAAACCGACAAGCAGTTCGGTATCATCTTCGACTTGGCAGTTTATGACGAAATTTCTTTGACCGGAGACTTTATGTTTTCTTCTCATTATCCATCTGCCGACGAAGGCGAGCTTTTTAGCCCGTCGGCTTTTGGCTTGAAAAATTTTAAAGCAGAGCAGCTTTATGGCGGCGGCGGTTTAGAAGATTCCGCAAAAATGCTGGTTGATATTCTTGAAAACAAAGGCACCGAGGCTCAAACTTCTGTGGTATTGGCAAATGCCGCAATAGGTCTTGGCGTAGCCCAAAACATTACCCTAGAGCAGGGAATGGCAGAAGCCAAAGAGTCTTTGGTGAGCGGAAGGGCCAGAGATGTTTTGAAGAAAATGGTTTCTTAGGCCGGTATTTCTCTCTTTTTATTGCTTTTAGACGCTGCCATTCCAAAGCATAGAAGGCAAAGGGCTAGTAAGTAATGATATACATCAATTCCGTTTTCTGGACTGTTCACAAAACTATCTCTAAAGGTGGCTAATGCTGCAAAAACCACTCCTGCAATTAACCAGGAACCTAGTTTTTTTCTGCGTTTGCTTATAGCCACTATCCCAGCAACAAAAACAAGGGGTATGGTTACTAAAGGAATATAGCTAGAAACCCACGTCATGTTCAGCATTTGCTCCAGAGTAAAGAGTAAGAAGCCCACTAGGATTATGCCATAGGTAAGAGCGTTAGAAGGTTTTTTGCCTAAGGCAGCAAACCAAGCGGCCACCGCAATGCCTAGAGCTCCCACGGTAGCAGCTAGTACTTGAAAATAACCAGATAGGCCGGAGGCGTCACTTATTCCCGCAAAATTTAAAGTTCCGAAAAACGCGGCTACAGCTACAGATAGAATAAAAGATTCCCAAAGTAGCGTTTCTATAAGATCGAGTTTCATTAAATACCTGAAGAAAACGAAAAGACCAACTAGGCAAAGTATGGCGTCTGATATGACATGCGAAATTTCCATGGTTTTACTTTTAGAGGTTTTGGCTAAACCAAATTATATAATATTTACTTCGGCATGAAGCGTAATGCCAAATTTTTCTAGAATAGAGTTTTGGATTTTGCCTGAAAGTTCCGCTATGTCGGCTCCTTTTCCGTGTCCATAATTTACTAAAACTAAGGCCTGATTTTTATGAACCCCTATTTCGCCAAAGGTTTTTCCTTTCCATCCAGCTTGTTCTATTAGCCATCCAGCCGGTACTTTTACCATGTCTTCATCGGCAGCGTAAGACGGAATGGTTGGATTTTGTTCCTTTAAAACACTAAAAGCCTCTTTTGTTATGATAGGGTTTTTGAAAAAACTTCCAGAATTTCCTATCAGTGCGGGGTCTGGAAGTTTAGACTGCCTTATTTTTATAACTGCCAGACTTACATCACTTATTGTTGGGCTATTAATTCCCTGTTCTTGCAGCGTTTCTTTTATTGCACCGTATTCCAGATTTAAAGCCGAGTTCTTTTGTAGTTTAAAAGTGACATGTGTAATGAAATATTGGTCTTTATAAATGTTCTTAAAAACACTTTCTCTATAGCCAAAAGCACAGGCTTTGTTGTCAAACTTTTTTATTTCCAGTGTTTTACGGTCGATGGCTTCAAGCTCAATAAAAACATCTTTAATTTCTACACCATAGGCCCCGATGTTTTGCATGGGTGCTGCACCTACAGTCCCTGGAATTAAAGATAGATTCTCGATACCTCCAAAATCTTGATCAACACAATAAGAGACAAAGGAATGCCATACCTCACCAGAACCCACCCTTATGATAACCTCGTTTTCCGTTTCCTCTATCTTTTCTACACCCTTGATGTTGTTTTTTATCACCAAGCCATCAAAATCCCTTGTTAAAAGAATATTACTGCCACCTCCTAATATTAGAATTTCATTCGATAGGTAATCATCGGATTGAAGCAAATACAATAATTCATTTGTAGAATTTATTTCCACAAAAAGCTTTGCATTGGTGTCTATTCCAAAGGTATTAAAGGGCTTTAAAGAGGTATTTTTAATTATATTTGGCATTGAGCATTGTAGTATTTCGATGCAATTTACCTAAGACAAATCATAAAGCATGAATATCGTTTTTTTAGATGCATTTACGAGTCATCCAGAAGAGTTAGACTTAAGCGAATTAGAGCAGTTGGGTTCTTTCAAAATGTATGACAGAACACCTTATGCTCAAACAATAGAACGAGCGAAAGACGCGGATGTTTTATTAACAAATAAGGCGATTTTGGATGAAAACATTATCAGTCAACTCCCAAATCTGAGATATATAGGCGTTACCGCAACGGGTTATAATGTGGTGGATTTAGAAGCTGCCGCAAAACGTGGAATACCTGTCACCAATGCTAAAAACTACAGTTCCATGTCTGTGGCTCAGCATGTTTTTGCCATGCTTTTAAGCTTTACCAATAGAATAGCCGAGCACAACAATCCAGACAAATGGGTGGCTTCGCCAGATTTCTGTTATTATGATTTTACTTTGACCGAGTTGGCAGGAAAGACCCTGGGACTTGTAGGAATTGGGGATATTGGAGAAAAAGTAGCTAAAGTAGCCGAAGCCTTTGAAATGAATGTTTTGGTTAATCGTAAATCAAATAAAGCTCACGCTAAATACAAAACGGTTGAGTTGGATGAATTACTGGGTCTATCCGATTTTGTGAGTCTTCACTGTCCATTGACAGAAGAAAACGCCGGTTTTATCAATGAGGAGAATCTAGCCAAAATGAAGAAATCGGCCATTCTAGTCAATACAGGAAGAGGCCCTTTGGTTAATGATGCAGACCTAAGAAAAGCTTTAGATTCAGGTGTAATAGCAGGTGCTGCCATTGATGTAGTCTCTCAAGAGCCACCAACAGCCGGCAATCCACTTTTTGGTGCAAAGAATCTAATTGTAAGTCCGCACGTAGCATGGGCTACTTTAGAAGCTAGAAAGAAACTATTCAAAATAGTGACAGACAATATTAAGGCCTGGCAAGCAGGGGAGGCTGTTAATGTGGTTAATGCTTGATAATTTTTTTGATAATTTTTTCATTCTCAGTAAGAATTACCACAAAGTAATTTCCAGAAGAAAGTGTAGAGCTAGTTTCTCTGAGCCAGTCCTTAATCTTGGTGTGGTTTGCTTTTATGGAAGAATTTGGGAATCGAATGTTTTTACTTCTTCCTAACAAGTCAAGGATGATAACCTCATCCACATGTCCGATGTTTGACAAATCTAAGTGAACTTCTGTTTCATAAGGGTTTGGGAAAATGGTGACATTTCTTTTCTCCTCAAAAACACCCAATGGAAGTTCATTTTTCTCTAAGAAAGTCCATTCAATATTTGCTTCTTCCGCCCCATCAAAAGGCAAACGGAATACTTGTGTTGTTCCTCCTTTTAAGTTTCCAAGAACATAAAGTTCATTCTCGTCCACTGCATAATTGATAGAATTAATAGGGGTTTGATTTAATTGAAAAGAGCCTTGTTTGTTAAACAATAGGAAAAATGGAGAGTTGTTTTTATCAATAACTTCAAGTAAAAGGGCGGAATGATCATTTATGGACTGTCTATTAGCTTTAATCTTTAGAATAGCTTTACTGAATGTTCTACTTTCAAAGTTATATTTATAAAGCTCATCCTTGTTATTTTGATTTGACAGGAAGAAAATCTGTTTATTCTGAACTATCAAATATGGATAAGCCGCTAAATGCATACTAACCTTTTCAAATTTTACTAAAGGCGTTTTGGGATTGGAGTTACTATATAATCGAAAACTGCTTTCGGAAGATATACTACATGAGGCGTATAAATTATTATTCTGATCAATGCCAAATGATAAGGGCCAACCTTCCCAGAATGGCTCAACCTCAGTAATTATTTTTTTGTTTAAAAGAATAATCTTGCTGAATTCCAGGCTATTACCTACTGAAAGAGTGCCATTCCCAATGCTCTCGTACGTAACACCATAAGAAGGGTTTAGCTTGCCTCTATAAGCATCTTTAAAGGTTTGATCTTCTTTGTCAACAATAGCTATTCGGATTTCGGCTCTATTCTTACTTATTGAAATCGCATAAAGACCACGATTATAGGGTTCATAAAAGAGTTGCATTCTTTGATCTAATACGTCACCATCTTCATAAACCATTTTGATAATTTGGCCATCCCAATAGTAAACTTTGTTGTCATTTATGATAAAAATGCTTTCTTCATCAAAAGTTAATACTTGCTGAATATAGAAGTTTGCAGGATCATAAAACTTGGAAAAAGGAATGCTTAAGTACCGATTTGTTTCAGACGAGTAAAGTCGAATGTTAAACTTGTCGTCAAAGCCAAGTAACCTTATCGAATTACTTAGATCTTGGAATAGTGGTAAGTTGGAAGAAAGACTATCATAAGGTATTTTGACCAATCCATCCTGAAGAAAGTATGATCTAAAACTTAGGTCAGGTTGAGGGTCAATGTCAATTGGCTCAACACTATTTTCAGGTACTTTGTTTATTAGTATTTTGTTAGAATTAGAGCCTATTGCAATGTTTTTATCACCAATGTAAAGTCCATTTAACCAACCTGCTTGGGCTAGAAAATGTTTTGTTTTTGGAAGTGAATAAAATGGGTGAAAGCTTAAGCCGTTTGTGTCTAGTTCATACAAAGCATTGGAATTGTTATCATAACTAAAGTTGGAGAGACATAATAAATGACCATTAGGCAGTGGTTTTATAGGTTCAAAAAATAGACCATGTTCAAGTTCCGTATTTATTAGTAGAAAAATTTCCTTTTCGAACAGACTTAATTTGAAAAGATATCTATCCTGAAATTTATTAATGTCTAAAAGTTGATTTTTTTGAGACCAATGCCCTCCACCTTTGGATTGATTTCTCAAACCAATGGAAAAACTTTTAGTGCTATCTGAATTGTATATTATTCCTTGTGCATTGTCTTGGTAATTGCGAAGGATATATAAGGATAGAGATTCATCTTTGTACTTAATTATGTTTAATCTAGAATCTTCTTCAATAAGATTAAAACTAGAGTCTTCGAGTGAATAAGCATATTCTGCCAATCCAGACCATGCCAATAAGGTGTCATTTAAAACACTTAGGGCACTTGGTCGGAAATCATCACTTAATAGGTTGAAACTTAGGGTTGTACCATTGATTACTCCTTCATAAATTTCCCCTTTTCCAGGATAAATCAGAAGTCTTGAGTTAACAAAGAATAGTTCGGTGGCAAAGTTTGGACTAATTAAGTTTTGAATATTGCTACTGTAGCCATTGAAATGGACAGTTTGGTTCTCTAAGAAAGCCCAGTTTTGTCCGTCTGAAATTAGAAGATCGCGATAGAAAGAATCGGAACGAGAGGTGTCAACAGCTAAGATGGTATTATCCGAAATTTTATAAAGTATTTTGTCATCAAAAAAGAACAATGAATTTCCGACTTGTGAAAAGTTTAAGCCTCTTGAGGTTAAATAGGGCTGATAAACAGTATGGAGTATTTTTAACTCTTCTTTTTCTATAGAACAGATGTACTTTGAACCAGCAGAATCGGCAAATATTCCTAAGTTTTCCTTTATAGAAATAACAGAAGCCACGGAGACGGAATCAAAAAGCTTCAATGCAGTGGTCTCTTTAGTCTCTAAGTCTAAATAAGAAACACCAGAATGGCTAGATATTAAAACCGCGTTTTCGGGTCTAGGATAATACCTATATGCTAACGTTTGACTGTCTAAGGGGTATTGAAAATTTGATATTTGTATTTGCCCATAGGACTTAGCAGAAAAAAGAAAAAGAAAAATTAGTAATTTTCTCATTTGGGATGTGTGAATCTCTTGTAAAAATAAGAAAAGGTAAAAATCCCTATATAAAGAAAACGTAAATATCTTTACAGATAGACTAGCATATGTAAAGAAAACCGAAAAAGCTTTACATAAGGATTCTTTCTACAGCCACTTCTTCCGTCTAAAATACAGCAGCATTCCACCAGAAAGTACGGCCATTACACCTAATAAAATAAAGTAGCCATTCTTGTATTGAAGTTCTGGAATGTGCTGAAAGTTCATACCGTAGATACCCGCCAAAAAGGTGATGGGCACAAAAATGGCCGTGATAATGGTTAAAAACTGCATCACCTTATTCATTTTCATGCTCATCTCAGAAATGTGAATTTCCTGTACACCAGAAAGAATATCTCTTAGCGTGTCTAGGGTGTCAACTACAGAAATGGTGTGGTCGTACACGTCTCTCACATATATTTTGGTTTTCTCTTCTATGTCATCTGAATCAGATTTTGAAAACATATTGAGTGCCTCTCTCAGTGGAGCCACTACCTTCCTTACCCTTAGCAAGTCTTTCTTTAATGGGAAAACTTTTGAGCGTTCAAAGGCTTCAACATCCGTCATTAAGGCCTCTTCAAGCTTTTCGGTTTTAATTTCTATTTCGTCCAAAACGCTAAAATAGTTGTCCACTATAAAGTCAATGATGGCGTAAGCCAGATAGTCGGCTTTTTTTGCTCTAATCCTACCCTGAGCTTTCTGAATTCTTTGTCTTAGCGGTTTGAATATATCGTCTTCATGCTCTTGAAAGGTCAATACAAATCCTTGGTCAAAATAGATGGAAATGTTCTGAATGTGAATTTCACCGTCTTGGTACTGCAAGTATTTTAGTGAGATAAAATGACCATTTAAAAACTCAGCGTATTCTGGTCTTTTATAGACATCTGCGATGTCTTCTAATGCCAGGGAATGTATTTCAAAAACATCACCAATCTGCTGAATAAAGGCTTCGTCATGCAGTCCTCTGATGTCGTACCATTGCGTTAAATTATCTTTGGCTTTATGGATAATAGCCTTACGAACTTCTTCAAAAGTCTCTGAATGAAAAGACTCTAAATTATACTCTATATAGTTTAGTGTTAGTGGCGTACCTCCTTTTTTTCCTGTATATTTTATAGTGCCTGGAGGTAGCCCTACTTTCGTTTTATGCTTCATTCTGTAGAATTTCTGATGGTCAAATTTAGCGAACAATACTTTAATGTGGTTTTCACCTACGTAAAAACAGAAAAACCCCACCAAATGGTGAGGTTTTCAAATAAGCTTTAAGAGGTTTATTTAACCGCTACCGTAGCTTTAGTATCATCCCAAGAAATAACCAATTTACCACCTTTTACCGTAATGTTCATTTGCTCTACAGGGCTAGCTGTTTTAGAGGATTTTGCCATGACATGCGGAAGATCGGCGTCTTTAATCTCATTGTATTTAAAAGAACCCCATTGTTTTAATGTTGGATTTAATATCACTGTCCAATCACCTTCTGTAGGTATTGTAAAAAGAGAGTATGTCCCTGCTTTAACTGATTTTCCACCAATGCTGCCATCTTTTGCGAATGTTATTTCTGTGGCGTTATTTGCTCCGGTACGCCATACTTCGTTATAAGGTACTAGTCCACCAAAAATCTTACGATCATTTTTAGATGGAGCACTGTAGGTTACAGAAACGTTTCCATCAGAAGTGGTTTGCTTCGGGCTTTTTTGTGCAAAAGAATTCGAAGTGCCGACAAATAATAAGGCGGCAGCTAAAAACATTAATTTTTTCATTTTAATAAATTTGAATTGTTTAGAAAACGTTGGTTAAAATAGAGCTCGAATAAAAAACTATTCCTCAAAAGAGCCTTATATGCGTTGTCATGCTGAATAAACGTAGCAAGGCAGTTTTTGGATTTTTCCCTCTAAGATTAATAAGACACAGTTATTCTTTTACCGCTGCAAGTTTAGCGGCCATTTCACGCGGATTTGTAGGGTTTTCGTTGCGAATGTCAGTTTCAACAAGCCCATCTCTAAGGCGTATAATCCGATGTGCGTATTGAGCAATGTCCTCTTCATGCGTCACCATAATAATGGTATTTCCTTGGGTATGAATCTCCTCAAAAAGCTCCATTATTTCGTAGGAAGTCTTGGTGTCGAGGTTACCAGTAGGCTCATCGGCCAGTAATATGGAAGGATTGTTTACCAAAGCTCTTGCCACCGCCACACGCTGTCTTTGCCCTCCAGAGAGTTCGTTTGGCTTGTGGTGTGAGCGGTCTCCTAAGCCCACACTTTCCAAAACCTTTTGGGCTCTTTCTGTTCTGGCAGATTTACCGTACCCCGCATAAATTAAGGGTAAGGCCACGTTTTCTAAAGAAGACTGACGCGGAAGCAGATTGAAGGTTTGGAATACAAAACCGATTTCCTTATTTCTGATTTCAGCGAGTTCATTTTCTGTCATATCAGAAACGTCCTTTCCGTTTAAAGTATAGGTGCCGTTTGTCGGTGAATCTAGGCAACCAATGATATTCATCAGCGTAGACTTCCCAGAGCCGGAAGGCCCCATAAATGCTACGTACTCTCCTTTATTGATAGAAATAGATATCGATTTAAGGGCATCTACGATTTCCGTACCCATGATATACCTCTTAGAAATATTTTCGGTCTCTATTATTTTCATTGCTTCACAAAAATCATTTTGAATCTATGCAAAGGTAGTTTTAAAGCGGAATCACTATGAAGTTTTTATACCAATGTTACTGCTTCAGGATAGATGGTCAGGATGGTGCCTTAGGCGGTCTTTGAGCCTAAGGCCGTGTGGCGTTTAAAACTCATTTTGTTGCTTTTGAATGCGTTCTTTTTCTTGGTTAAAACTTGTCATGAAGAGCTTGAAATCTTCAGCCGAAAGTAGTTTCTGTAATTTAAGTGTTCCATTTTCAGCATAATCTGGTACGCCATTTTGTAAAGCCAAAATGCTGTACTTTTTCCATAGTTCTGCAGAAGATTCATTAAACTCCAATGCGTTAAAAACCATGTTATAAGCTTCCGTTTCTTTTCCTTTTGAGGATAAGAAATCTGCGATATCGGTAAGGATATAAGGATTGAAAGGAGCTTTTTTATAAATGTCTTTGTAGTTCTCTTCGTTTATTTCTAACTGTAGTATTTCATCTGCCTGTTGTAACTGTTTTAAGGTTAAATGGCTTTTGAAATTATTATCGATCAATACTTGAGTAGATTGATTATCGCCTGCGGCGGTCATGAAAGCTACGGCCCTATCAAAAATGCCTTCATTCAGATACCAAAGCCCTAGTTTTCTACGATACATCAATGCCGCTTCTGAATGGTCTTGGGCTAGGTAAGTTAATTGCTTTAAGGCCAGTATTTTTTCGTCTTTTTGGTAAAGTTGAAGAGCCTTTAAATATCTCAAATCTTCAGAAACACGCTGATTTGCCATATTATTAATGTAGTCATCCCAAACGCTGTCTGGAGCCGTGAGGCTATTTTCGGGTAGGGCTATCTGGTTATAAATTCCTCCGAAGGCGGCGGTGTTAAGAGCGGTGTTTTTTGGAAGCTCTTTTAGTTGGCTTTTAACCTTTCCCGTCATTCTGCTAATAGCGAGTTGATTGGCCAAGTTTGAAGGATATTTCTCGTCGGCAAAAGAAGCGGCTACCGAATCTAACTTAGAAGCTAAGGCATTTTCTATCCAAAAAGCTTGAAGGTTAACACGTTCTACATCGCATTTTCCACAGTTCTGCATGGCCTTATCTAAATACAAATAGACACTGTCTCGGACATTTGCTTTCTCTAAAAGATGGCTGGAGTTGGTAGCCAAAACCTTACTGTCTGGAAACTTGGCGGACCCCTCTCTCAAAGTAAAAAGAGCGTCAAAAAACAGGTCTTCACTCTCAAGGTTTTGACTTAAGCCCACGTAGGCAAACTCACTTGGGTTTTTCTGTATGGCTTGGCGGTAAAAGTAGGCTGCCGTTATCCGGTCGCCCACGTTTTTGGCCATACCGGCGAGTGCATAGTTGGCTTTATGATTAAAAAAGTCGGATTTAACCGACTCTTTATAATAGGTTTCTGCGGCTGTATTTTCTCCTTCTGCCAGATAGAAGTCTGCAATAGCATTATTTAGTCCCGCCTTTAACTGATTGTAAGCATAGATGTCTTTCTGGATTAAGAAAAAGCCCATGATAAAAACACCTAATATTTTAGCTAAAATGATGCTGTTAAACTTAGGTTTGTAAAGGACTAAATATGCATTCAAGCCATTCTGAAAAACGCCAATAAAGTTTAAAATAACGTGTGCAAAAAAGACCAAACCGAGTGCCAAGTGTGCTATGGCGATATAGTCGTTCAGTAGCTCAATGAGTGGGTCGTTTGCGGTGGCATATACGAAACCCAGTACGCTTATGGAAATAATTAGAAAGCCCATATAGAGCCATGCTCCAGTTCTTTGAAAGCTAAAAACGCCAGTATCTTCACACTGTTTTTTAAAGCCCCAGATGCCTAGGATACTGGAAATGGCAAAGAGCAATACAGGACTAATCACCATAAAACTATCCTCTATCAATTTTATGTTTTCCAGATAAATGAGTAGACAGTTTAGTAAGTAAATGATGCCAATTCCTAGATAAGTTTTGAAAGAGTTTTTGCTTTTTTCGGATGAATTAATAACGGTGTAAATAAGGGCTACCACTATTTCGTGGGCTATGAAGAAAACAAAAATGGCAAAGCAAAGGATGGAAAATAACAAGCCGTAATTTGTTAAAGCCACAAGAGGGAATTTGACCTTAGAAAAATTAAGAGATATAATAGTAAAGCCCAGGAATAGGGCGAGTATCAAAGAAAACCTTAACCAGAAGCTGGCTTTTTTCAAAAAGGAATTGAAAAAGAAGAGTAGCAACCCTAATGCAACAAAAGCCACCATAAATGGAAGATTGTTGGTGCTTTGAAAGATAATTTCTGTTCTTGAAAGCATAAGAAATGAAGCCAAGATAAGGAGTGAGCCTAAAAACCAAAAGTTGTTTTGGAAAGATAAGGCAGTGCTAATTAAACTTATACCAAGAATAAGTGATCCAAAAAGAATCCAAGATGCTTTTATATTGACAACCTCATTGGCGGGGAGATACCATTCTTTTATGTAGTAGATGAGTTCGTTATTAGTAAACCTTAAACCTTTTTCTACGAAGGCTTCTGAGGCAATAAATTTTTTATGAAGCTCAGAGGCAATATCCCAGTGTAGAACATTGTGGAGATCATTGAAAAACCAGAAGGCAGAAATACCAGCTAAAACCAAAGAAATTACAGAAAATATAGCCAGAGCTATTTTTAGAGAATTTGGCCATAAACGCCAAAACTGCACTTTTGAAATCATTAAAAATCGGATTGTGTTTGCTGTGCAAATAACGCCAAAATATTGTTGGAACGTATAAATCGAAATAGCCCTATTATATTTGTCGTATAAAAATTACCAATATAAAGATGACGCTTCATAAAGAAGGCAAGGCCACGATACTTATTTCCCTTTTCGGGACGCTATCTATTTATCTTATAATAAGATTTTTACTTCCAGAAAGTGACTGGCTGCAGCTGCTATGGTTGGCCTTTAGTTTGTTTATAATGGTGACTGTTTTGCAGTTCTTTAGAAAACCGAAAAGAACCACGATTTTGAATCCAAATCATATTATTGCACCAGCAGATGGTAAAGTAGTGGTGATAGAAGAGGTAGTAGAAACAGAATATTTTAAGGGACCTAGAAGGCAAGTTTCTATTTTTATGTCACCTATTAATGTGCATATAAATTTCTTCCCACTTTCAGGTGTGGTAAGTTATTGTAAATACCATGCAGGGAAATATTTGGTAGCATGGCACCCAAAATCAAGTACAGAAAATGAGCGTAGCACAGTAGTGGTAAAACATGAAAACGGCACAGAAGTACTTTTTAGACAAATAGCCGGAGCCATGGCAAGACGGATAGTAACGTATGCTGAAGTAGGTCATGTAGCGACACAAGGCTCTGAATTTGGCTTCATTAAATTTGGTTCAAGAGTAGATATTTTCTTACCGCTTGATGCTAAAATCCTTTGTAAACTAGACGACAAGCCTGTGGGTGGAGAGACGGTTATTGCGGAGCTAGGGTAAGCTGCTTTGACGAAGAGTTGTTAATGGAGGTTTATAGTGATTCTGTCCATTAGAGTTGGATTGAAAATTATAAATATTGGCACATTACAATAGACTCGTGAATCATGTATTTTGTTTCTCTAAAGGTTATTGTGTCTTAAATTTTAACGTGGTTTTATTTTGAGACTATATTTGAGTTATAGGACGACATAGAAGGAATATGTCATTCATCTAGTTCACTTCCTTGGCCAAAAAACTACTTTGGAAATGAAAAAATGTTCATATGGAGATACTATTTCCTTTGAACCTATTTTAAGGATTGTTTAGGAACAGGGTAGTTTATTGCCAAATTAGTTTGTCAACACTTACGCCCCTATTAGGCCATTCTACACTAGAAATATACCAATCGCCATCCTCGTCCTGGAAGACTTCTGGAGCATGAGCGTTCAGTGTTGTAATATGTTTCTGAAGGTCAAGTCCGAAGTCAAACATGTCTTTCGAATGTAAAACATAGGTTTTATACTGATAAGCACCTTGTATATCTTTTTGGTCCCAAATTCCATCCCACGAACATAAAAATAGATAGTATGTATTATTGTGAAATATGAGCGAAGGAGATTCTGGATCGAAGGATTCAGAAGTGAAAATTGTCTTGGGCTTACTCCACCTTATTAAGTCTTTGGATTCTCTTAAAAGGACACTTTTTAAAGAGCAGTAGACCATATAATAAGTACCATTATGAAGTAACAAATTTGGGTCACGTGCTCCATCAACTTCAGAAAACAATTCGCCTTTTACATCCCAGTTCATTAAATCTGATGATACTGCCAAACGAATAGGGCTGTGACCATAAACCATCTGATATAAATCATCTTTTTTTACAATGTAAGGGGCATGGTTAGCCAATACTTCTCCAGGACGGTCTTTTGGTGTCAGCACCTTAGGAAGGTCAGAATAATGATTTTCTGCTAGGGTTTCTTTGAAATTAATGGCAGACGATACGGCATGAAAGGAGCCATTTTCGCCTTCATGGATACCTTTATTTAATGGAACTGTTTTAACCTCAGGATGTGTAATGCCGAATATGTGCCACTTGCCATCTTTATCTCTTACAAAAGTATGATCGTTTGGTACCCAGTTGTCATACCATTTTCCCTCTTTTAAATTATCGCTATCAGGACCAAAGAAATAATCGCCATCAGGTTTATAAACCCACTCAAACTGATTGGCTTGTTTAGGAACTAATATTTCAGGAGTGTCGACCTTTGTTTCTGCATTTTCAGACCCTTCAGAATTGCATTGTAAAAAGAGAAAAGATGGGGATAGTAAAAGTATAAATTTCAGTTTCATTTTAGCTCGTTCAAATCTTTGTTCAACAACTTTTTGGAGATTTTATTTAGTTCGTCAAAATTGCCCTCGAAGTGGTAAGTTTTATGGGTGTGTTTAATGGACTCACCAGGTTTCAATTCCTTAGAACTCGAGGAAGATTCCAGTTCATAAAAAGGTCCTAATTGTCCACCATTATCTAAGGGACCATCATTGTATGCGTTTATAACATCGCCTTCATAAGGGTTGTCTTGCTCTCTCCAGACAGAGTTAACATAAGTGGTATCCCCTTTAAACGTATAATTTACGATAGTAAGTGTTTGTTTGTCGGCGTCATAACTACCTGCATAAGGGTGCACGTTTTGCGGAGGTATTCCTAGTTTGAACCGAGCGGTGCCATCACCATTAAACATTACGTGTTTTTCTGTTATCTGTAGTCTATCGGGAGGAATAGTGCCAAAGTAGGATGTGTTTAAAGCCAACGAGCCTTTATAAGGGAGAATCACCTTTGTGTTCTCAGAAGGCATGTACATGCCCAAAATCCAGATGGATAATAGGCCTGAATTCTTGGACCAAGCTTGTTCACCTACATTGACTATCTCGTTGTCAGATTGATATGCTACAAAGTTGATGTCAGCAGGTATTGCTAATCCCAATTCCTCTTCAATTTGGCCTTCATTTAAGATAGACACTTTTCTATTTACTTGGATGTCAAATTTGAAATCTTGGTAATTGAGGAAGGACATTTTTTTCTGAAAAAGTACTTCTCTATTGGATTGTGAAATGACTTCATACGCCTCTGTATCTATTTCTTTAGGTGTATACCAGTTGTCGAAAGTAAATTCACTTCCTTTTTTAAAGAATATGGCATATTGACCGCCTTCAGGGCCCATCCAAAATCGCTCTTCACCTCCGAAGGGATTAAAGTGCTCTTCAAATTTCCCAGAGGCAATCAGATCATAGTTCAACCAGCCGTAGCTGTTTCCTGCTAAACCGTTGGCCGTACTGGTAGCCACCCTTCCTTGTAATTCAGGCAATAGAATAAGTTGACTCTTGCCATTATTGTCTTCTAGTGTAATTACGTTTTGGTGTTTTTTTAGAAAATTTAAATCAAAGCCAAAGCTGCCTTTTAGAACCTCCGGTTGTGAAGAGCAACTGGTCATAATCAACACAACACTGCTACATATCAGGGTATTAAGATATATATTCATTATTTATTATTTTAACATTCAATAAGATTGATTCAATTTAGTAGGATATGGAGCATCCGACCAACTGAAAGGTGTGAAAGTTTTAGGGGGAGGGTCTTACTTTACCAAGGATAGTTTTTTTGCTTATGACTTCTTTATAAAAATATAGGCATTTTTCATACTGCCTTGGCCTAAGTCTATAGAAAATTTTCTCGTCTAGCAGGGTGCCGTTCTTCAGCGGCTTAAAAGAGGGTTGTCTATTAAGTTTCGAGTGTCGGTTTTCTGATGAAATATTAATGGTATTTAAAGTTACGCTGACTGTAAAAATCTAAGAAGTTTGAAACAGGTCGATTCTGGGCTCAATACTTGCTTATGATAGGTTAATTAAAAGAATTATTAATTCCATAAAAACTTAACTTATGTTACGCAAGTTTACTTCAGTTCTATTTTTATTCACGGTTATTTTATCTTCATGCTCTAAGGATGATGATGTTTCACCATCTGGTATCGAAGGGAAATGGTCGAATACCGGCATTGACTTAATTGTTGACGCTAAAACTTATCCAGTTACGGCTCAAGCTTTAGAGGACAATTATTATAAGAATGCGACTTATGAGTTTAAGTCGGACGGAACTTATATTTTCACTGATTTTGAAGGAGAAACGTTTAGTGGCAACTATACCTTTGACGCCGCTGCAAATAAGGCGATAATGGACGAAGATGGTGAAAAAATCACTTACCTGGTTCAGGTTGACGGTTCTAGTTTAGTGCTAAGCTCTCCAACTATTGATGTTAATAACGAAGAGACAACGGATGAAGAAGATTTCTGGTTATTTTCTTTCTTCTTCCTTTCGTTTGACCAAGAAAGCACGATAGAAGGCGATGGCGACGCTATTTCAATAGACTTTAAATTCTCAAAGTAATCTTTTTGTAAATTAAACATTATTTTTTAAGGGCCGACTCTGGAAACTAGAGTCGGTTTTTTTATGTAGATTATTTAGCCAAAAGCCTTATTTAGATTTTTTCTAAATAAGGCTTGCTTATTAACACTTTGCTTTATTTCTTTGCGGCTCAATTTATAATTAGTCTAAATAAGAAGAGGCTTGAGAAATTTAAGAAATCTTTTGTTTTGTGGTTTTACGGCTTTGTCTTTTCCGGGCTTTGCACAGGTGGTCTTTACGGGACAGGTGATGGATGCAGACAAAGTAGAACCAGTTCCTTTTGCTCATGTAATTTTGGAAAAAACGTCAAAAGGAACGCAAACAGACGAAAACGGTCGCTTCGAAATATTGGGAATTAAAGAAGGCCATTATGACGTCTTGGTAAGTTCATTGGGTTACTCTAAAAAGGCCTTGAAAATGAATTTAAATACATCTGTGGAGAACTATGAAATTGCATTAAAAGAAGATATCGGTGAATTGGACGAAATCTTGGTTACAGCGAAATCAACCAAGACAAAAATAGAGACGAAGGGTTTTGCGGTTAACGCCATAGAAACCAAAGACATTAAGTTTCAATCTGTGCAGGCCATGGATTTATTAGACCAAAGTGCGGGTGTCCGTATAAAACAATCTGGTGGGCAAGGTTCTAGAGTGGTTTATAATATCAATGGTTTGTCTGGTAGTTCTATTAGGATATTCATTGACGGCGTACCTGTTGAGAATTATGGACCCTCTTTTTCATTAAGTAGCATCCCTACAAATTTGATTGAAAGAATAGAGGTTTATAAAGGCGTAGTTCCAGCAGAGTTGGCCACGGATGCATTGGGTGGAGCCATCAATATTATACTGACCGAAGCGGCAAAAAACACGATGAACGTGGCCTATTCTATGGGTTCGTTTAATACACATAATGCGAACATAAACACCACCTTAAGGAATAAGAAGACGGGTCTTACCCTGAATGCTTCTGGATTTTATAACTACTCCGACAATAACTACGATGTCTGGGGAAATCAGATTTATATCACGAACAAGTTGGGGAAGATTGACTATGTCACGGCCAAGAGGTTTCACGACGCTTACCAATCGTACGGTGCTAAGATTGACCTGGGTGTGTCTGATAAAAAATGGGCAGATAAGGCTTATGTAGGTATGGTACTTTCTGAGCTAGATAAAGATGTGCAGCACGGTGCTACCATGGAAACCGTTTACGCTTACAGAAGAGCATATCAAAATACTAGAATGTTTAATGCTACTTATAAAAAAGATGGGTTTCTGTTTAAAAATCTAGACCTGTCTCTTTTTGGCTCTCAATCTAACCTAAAGCGAAACGTTGTGGACACCGTAGCCTATATTACCAACTGGTATGGGGAGTTATCAGACTTTAATGAAGATGGCAAATGGGAAGAGTGGTCTTCTGGGGCAGAGGCAGGAGAACCTACTTTAAATCTAGATGTAGAAAACACATTTACGATAAAGGCCAATGGTATTTACAATTTTAATGAGGGGAATAGGTTAGTCTTTAATTTTCTTAAAACAGGTTTTCAAAGAAAGCCAGATGACCCGCTTAGGCCTTTGGCAGAAAGAGAACTCATAGATACAAGATTTCTTAATAAAGATGTATACGGATTGGCCCTAGAAAACTCTCTTTTCAATGATAAATTAAAATCGTCTCTATTCTTTAAATATTATCAGCAAAATGTACGGCTTAAAGATGCCGTAAGGGCATCTAGAGGTGGGGCGGTTAGTTCTTTTGAGTATGATAAAGACACCCAAAGGAATGGAGGGGGTTTAGCCATTTCTTATCAAGTGTTAAAGAAAGTTCAGCTGATGACCTCATTTGAAAACGCCATCAGACTTCCAACGGACCAAGAGGTTTTTGGAAATACTGCCGAAAACATCAATCCTTCTTATGGGCTTAATCCTGAGAGCAGTCAAAATTTAAATTTAGGTCTTAATCTCGGACCGTTTAGAGCCAATGGGCATATGGTGAAGTTAACGAGTAATTTCTTCTTTAGAGATACTAAAGGGATGATTCGTCAGGCCATTGCTAATCAGCAAGACGAGACTTTTTCTTTCGAAAATCAAGATGCCGTTATTAGTAAAGGTGTTGATTCAGAATTGAACTATGCTTACTCAGAAAAGCTGTTTTTGAAGCTAGGAGTTTCTGTCTTTAATGCTCGTTTTAATAAGCAGTTTGACGCCAATGGATCGCAGTATATTTATTTCGGCGACCGTTTGAGAAACGAGCCCTACTTTACCTTAAATAATAATACCAGATATAATTTTAACCTAAAGGGAAACCGCATTTCTGTCTATCATAACCTTGGTTATGTCCATGAGTTTTTTAGAGATTGGGAAAGTCTAGGGAGTGCAGGAAAGGATATTATTCCAATACAATTGGTCAACGATGTGGGCTTAGCATTTACACTTCCCAATAATAAGATAATACTCAGCATTGACGCAAAGAATATTTTCAATGAACAGGTTTTTGACAACTATGCTTTGCAAAAGGCTGGAAGAGCTTTTTATACTAAACTGAACTATAATATTTTTTAAAAAATAAATAATGAAAATCAACTTTAATAACATTAAAACCATAGCGGCTCTAACAGGTTTATTTTTTGCAACAGCAAGCTGCGATACAGGCACGATAGATCCAGTAATAGGAGAAGAGGGAGGAGAAAGGGCGTTTTCTGTGGCAATGGCTGTAGGCTCGGGAAGTGTGTCTACCACCTATGTTCAAAACCTGATAGACTTAAGTTCTGGAACAATAAGCTTTGACGGATTTGGTTTTGAAGTACCTTCTTCTAGAACAGCCAGAATTTTTACTTCGGCAGACGGGAAGTCGCTTTATGATTTAGATTACGGCGGGGGTAGAATCTACAAATTTGGCGTAAAGGGCGGTCAGAACTATACCCAGCTTTCTGAAACAAACGTAGAATATGCCATTGGTACTACAAATCCAAGGTGGACGAGAATAGACGACGATTATGCCATGCTGCATAATGTGGTTACAGAAAGAGTTTATGATGCCACTTCTGGTGCTTTCATCAGAACGCAGCCTAAGGCTAGAATCATGTCGGTGAACTTAGGAAATCTTGAGATAGGTAAAATTGAAGAGTTTGAGATTCCTGTTAGTGCGGAAGACGAGGCTCTTGGTGATTACGTTTTCAGAATAGATGCACCTATTGTAGCTGGAGGTAAGGCGTATTATGGAATGGGTAAGAGCAGCTATGATGCAGCTACTGATGCCAGAAAAAATGCTACATATAACAGTGTAGAAACATTAGTGGTAGATTATCCTTCGCTGACCAACCCAAAGATTATAAAGTCTGGTGTGGATGGAGCAAAAGGTGCCACTAATGGATACCGAACCCCAGTTTGTCATGTGGATGAAAGTGGTGATGTGTACCAGTTGATTTCTGTTCCAAACAGCTCTTATGATACCTATATTTTGAAAATAAAGGGTGGAGCGTATGACAACTCTTTTAGCTTTAATTTATCAGACATGTTGGGTGAGAATGTGACTTCAAACGGTTGGTTTTATGCAGGAAATGGCATTGGTTACGTTCCCTATGCCAATACAGATTTAGGAGGAACAGCAGACGCCGTTTGGTCTGTAGCCAGGATCGACATTAAGAATAATACGGCCATCAAATTAAACTTGCCATCAAAGTTATGGTTACAGCAATATCAAAATAGCGTGGTAAAAGATGGCAAATTTTACATGGCTTTGGCTCCTCTAGGACAGGAGGGCAACATCTACATTTTTGATATAGCTTCTACTTCTCCAGATGGTTTTGTGAAAGGGGCTGCTCTCAAAACGGGAGCCGACGCATACTACATTGGTGTATACTAAGCGGAATTAAATTAAACATATCAAATAGCATTTCCTCTTTGGGTTTTGCTGACTTAAACAGCATTTGTAATGATAATAAAAAACGGACTAAAACTTGGCTTAACGCTGCTCACGATCTTGCTATTAACGGGTAGTGTATATGCTCAAAGCAAAAACATTTTTCATGACCGAGGTTTTTGGGCTAAAAAGCCGAGTATTGAAAACATTGAAGCTAAGATTTCTGAAGGGAACGACATCATGGAGATGGGTCCTAATGGATGGGACGGTACACTATTGGCGATTATGGCAGATGCTCCCTATAAAACGGTAAAGCATCTTCTTGACAAAGGCCCAGATGTCAACCAAATGACGCATCATTCTAATAATTATTTGATGTGGACGGCGATGAAGGGAAATTTGCCTGTCATGGAGTTATTGGTAGAAAAAGGCTCTCGAACAGACCTTATCAATAGCCACGGTCAATCTTTACTCATGCATGTAGCCCTCAGCGGAAAGGCAGATAAAGCCCTTTATGAGTTCTGCTTGGCTCATGGAGCCGACATGGTGAACGATAAAGAAGAACATGGCAAGAATGTAGCTCTAGTAGCTATCGGGAAACTGGAAGACTTGTCTTTTCTGGATTATTTTGTTGAGAAAGGCGTGCGTTTAGAAAGCAAAGATGCGGAAGGTAATGGTTTGTTTCATGCTGCTGTTTCAAGCGGCAATTTGGAGACTTTGAAGTTTTTAGTGTCCAAGGGGATTGGATATGAGCCTAATGCTCAAACGGGAGAAAACGCCTTCAATTTTGTGGGTGTGGGCAGAACGCCTGTGGTGAGTGTGGAGCTTTTGGCGTATTTAAAAGATTTGGGTTTAAACCCTGCCAATGTTACCAAAGAAGGTCAATCTGCTTTGCATAACTTAGCAGGAAGAGCTGGAGACGTCCGTGTTTTCGACTATTTCTTAAAGGAGGGCCTAAATTCAAATACGCCTAATAAAGATGGTGACACGCCGCTTTTATTGGCTGCTAGAAATGGTAAAGAAGAAATAGTGAAGTATTGGGTTGAGAAATCTCAAGATATTAATTTGAGGAATAAGAAAGGTCAAACGCCTGTCGCCTTAGCCATTGAAGGGAATAATAGCCTTAAAGTGCTTCAGCATTTAGCCAATAATGGAGCTGATTTTAAATGGAAAGATGAAAAAGGTAGAAACCTTGCTTATGCTTTAACCATTTCTTTCAATGGAAAAATAGGCGATTATCTGGCTAAATTAGACTACCTGAAAAGTAAAGGTGTCAATCCCGCGGATGAAGCCCTTTTACATATAGCTGTAGAAAAGGGTGAGTTTGAACTTCTAAAGTTTCTTTTAGAAGAAGGAGTCAATATAAACAAGTCTAATCTTGATGGTTACACACCGCTTCATTATGCTGCCATGAACGCTAAAGACACAGGTATGCTTAAGTTTTTAGTGGACAAAGGTGCTGACACTTTAATGAAAACGGAATTTGAAGAATCAGTTCACGACTTAGCCTTAGAAAATGAAGCCTTAGAGCATGTAGACTTAAGCTTTTTGAAAGGAAGCAGATAAAATTTTAACAGATGAAAAAAAGAAAATATTTTTTGACTTATATAACGATATTTTGTGCCCTGATTTTTTCTTCGGGATATTCCTCAAAGGCAACGCAATATAAATGCTTGGTTCAACTCACCAATTATACGGGAGAGGGTGCTTATGTGGTCGTTTCTCTTTTAGACGAGAAAGGAGCCTATAAAAGAACACTACAGGTTTTTGGAAAAGAAGAACGCTGGTATGATGATATCCCTAGTTGGTGGAAGTTTTACAGTGCCACCAAAGAAAATTTAGATGGTATTTCTGGGGCATCTATAACCGCTGGAAGTAGAAAAGTGGTTTCGTTCACTTTTGATGAATCAGAAATTAATAAGGGCTATAAGCTAAGGTTTGAGTCTTCTGTAGAAAATCAGAAATATGTAGAAAAAGATCTTCAAATGGATTTAAGTACAGCCAATATTGGCGTTAGCAAAAACGGTACGGGTTATATCAGGTACGTAAAACTAATAAAGGTTTAAGTTGATAAAATATCGTCCTATTTTTAACTGGAGAGGTCTCCATTTTGTGCTCGCAGCCATTTCAGGAATCTTTTTATTGATAGCTGCGAGTACAGGTGTCGTCCTTTCTTTTGAGCCCATGCTTCACAGTAAGGCTTTAAATGGAGCTGATGACATTTTGTTGAGCGACCTTTTGGCCACCTTAAATGCTACCTATCTGGAGGTGTTTAGTGTGGCCAGAGATAACTATGGGAACATCAAGATTGAAGCCATAGGTGAGGTCTCGGACGGAACATTTTATATTAATCCTTTTGATGGCTCTGAACTGAAAAACATAGCCGGTGAGCATCCTGTTTTTGACTTTTGTAGGGATTTGCACCGTTCTCTTTTCTTAAAACAAACCGGACGTTTCTTTTTAGGTGTGGCATCGGTTGCGATGCTTTTTCTGTCTGTAAGTGGTATTTTCCTTCTTTTAAAAAGGGTAGGAGACTGGAAACAATTTCTGTCAAAAATAGTCGTCCTAGATTTTAGTAGAGATAACCATGCTCGCCTAGGTCGCTGGTTTCTAGTTCCCGTCTTGGTTATTTCACTTTCTGGCAGTATGCTTTTTTGGAATAGATTTATGCCAGCCAAAGCGTTGAACAGTGAACGTCTGAACTTGGTAGAGGTTACTGAAGGTAATCATTTTGAAAAAGTGAAGCTTGGTGATATAAAGGAGCTACTCTTTCCTGTTTCGGGAGATCCAGCAGAGTTTTACGAACTAAAAACTCATACCCAAACGCTATTATTAAACCAGGAAAGTGGAGTCTTGGTGTCTTTGATGAACCATCCCATTGCCAGTGTCTTGCATGATATTAGCTTTCAGTGGCATACAGGAGAGGGTTTGGGGGTGATTTATGCCATATTAATGTTGTTGAGCTCTTTCGCCACTTTATTTTTCCTGTATTCGGGTGTACAGATGAGTCGTGGTAAACTAAGAAAAAGTGCTAAAAATACTGTTTCACTTGAAAATGCCAGCCATGTCGTCTTGGTGGGTTCAGAAACGGGACACATCTACAGGTTTGCAGAAACCATTCTTCAAGCTTTGCTTCAGTCTGGCGAGATGGCCTTTATGTGTTCCATGAATGACATTAAGGAGGCTCCCCAACTAAAACAGCTGCTGGTTTTTACATCTACTTATGGAGATGGCGATGCACCAGAAAATGCAAATAGGTTTATGGATAAGATAGAGCTGTTAAAGGATCAGAAGTTTGATTATTCTGTTTTAGGATTTGGATCAAAGAGCTATAAGCATTATTGTCAATTTGCTTTTGATGCTGCTGATGTTTTAAAAGGACTTCCTTTTTCATCACCTACCTTGCCCGTTAAAACGGTCAGCGACCTTTCTATTTCGGAGTTTTTGGATTGGCTAAATGCTTGGAGAAAACAGACTGGAAGTGCTCTAGAGCTAAACCTGGAAGAACTGAAGATTTCTAGAAATCCTAAAACCTGTAATTTCAAAATTATTAACCGACAGGAAAGTAAAAACCCATTGGACGACACTTTCCTATTGGAAATAGATGGTTCGGAATCCACCGATAAGATTCATTCAGGAGACCTTTTAGGGGTTTATCTGCCAGAAAGTAACATTGAAAGGTATTATTCGATAGCCTATATTGAAAAGACAGGAAACATATTGCTAAGCATAAAAAGGACAGGTTTGTGTTCTAATTATTTAGGTGCTTTAAACAAAGGACATGAGATAAAAGCATTTGTGAAAAAGAACCCTTCTTTTTATCCAGACACCCATACTGATCAAGTTTTACTTATTGGAAATGGTACAGGTATTGCTCCATTTTTAGGTTTTATGGAGAATAATAAGCATGCTGAAATCTCATTGTTTTGGGGAGGACAAACGCAATCATCTTTTGTTTTGTATGAGCCATTACTGAAAGATTTTGGTGTTTTAAAAGCGAATCATTTGGCTTTTTCTAGAGAATCACCTCAAATGTATGTGCAAGACATAGTGGTGAAAAATAAAATACAAGTAGTAAATATTATTAAAGGCGGAGGTCAAATAATGATATGTGGTTCGCTTAAAATGCGAGAAGGTGTTTATGAGAAATTAAACGAAATATTTAGAGTGTTTGAACTACCCTGTGTGCAGCATTTGATAGAGAAAGAAAGAATCCTGACAGATTGTTATTAAACCCGCTTTATGCACTAGAAAATCTCCCTATAGCTATCGGGACCGTAGCTATATTGATTCAAATGAGTTCATAAACACACTTAAATCACTTGCCAGAACCCTTCGAGATTCGCTCAGGGTAAACCGCTAGGCTAATCTCGTTTAAATGCCTGATTTATTCCAATTTAAAACTCATTACGATTCTCCAATGCTAACTCTATGATGCTATAAAAAACAATCGCTTTAAACGAAAAAAGCTCCTCGACAAAATCAAGGAGCTTTTCGTTATCTTAAAATAAACTAAATCGGTATCGCTTCTAATCTTAATTGCTCTTCTACGGCTTTTCTTTCATCCACCTCAGAAAATTGGATACTAAAACCAACTAGTCCAATGACGGAAACGATGGCTCCAAAAATCAAGAAACAATCTTCTAAAGGTGTGCCTGTTCTCAGCATATATTGTGCGTAAAAAACGGCTCCTACATTTCCACCAGCACCTACTATTCCAGATACTGCTCCTAAGCTTCTTTTGTTGATAAAAGGTACTACGGAGTAGGTGGCTCCCTCGGCCATTTGGACAAAGAGACTGAAGAATATCATCATTCCTACGGCCATTGGCAATACACTCATTCTAGAGAAGACCATCAATAATAAGCCTTCTATCACCATCACCACGACCAGCCATCTTACACGACCTGTCAGTCCAGATTTTACAGAGAATTTGTCTCCGAGCCATCCACCTGTGGACCTCGCAAAAATGTTCATAAGTCCAAAAAGCGAGGCGATTAAACCTGCGGAGGTTTCATTCAGCTCAAATCTGTTTTGGTAATAAGTAGCAGCCTTACCGTTTACAAATAATTCCATCCCGAAACAGCCTGCATACATCAGGAATAGTACCCAAACTCTATAGTCGCTAGCGGCATCGGCAAATAAGCCTTTTTCTCCTTCTTTTACTTGTGGTCTGTCTTCAGGAAGGTCTTCATAGTTTCCTTTTGGGCAGTCTGTGGTGTATTTCCAGTAAAGGTATGCTACACCCAACATGATAATAGCGGGTACAAACATCGCAGAACGCCACTGTGCCCATTCAGAGTTAGAGAAACCCCATGCTGCCATTCCAGAAGCCAGTAATGGCATAATGGCTTGTGTAACGCCTCCTCCTAAGTTTCCCCAACCTGCAGTAGTGGCGTTTGCCAAACCTACAATTTTAGGAGAAAACATCACAGAAGTATGATACTGTGTAATAACAAAAGATGCTCCTATAACGCCAATGGCTAGTCGAGAAATGAGGTAAGAGGTCCAATCAAATGCAAATGCAGAACCGGCGACAGCGAAAGAACCAAAAATCAAAAGATAAACGTAAGCTTTTCTAGGACCAATTTTGTCGCAAAGAGGGCCAATAAGTAAACGGGCAATAATGGTAATACCAACAGAGGCAATAAACGCGATAGCTTCCTGTGCTTTAGACAATGAAAGGTCTGGCTGAATGGAGGCATTCATTAATGGAGCATGAGCAAACCATCCAAAAAAGCATAAAAAGAAGGCAAACCAAGTTAAATGAAATGTTCTCATCTGGATAGTGCCAAGACTGAAGATGTCTATTTTGATGGCTTTCTCCCCTGTACTAAGTGTATTCATGATAGTAAAGTTTAAAATTTGGAATTCGTTAATAGATTTTATTTGTCGGATGTGAAGAGGGTAGGCTTGAAGGTGATCATGGCCCATGCCCAGTTGTTAGATTTTAGGTTTCCTGACCTAAGAGCTAGCATGGTATCTGTGCCGAATAATTGCGAAAATCCTAAGTTCACGGTAATATCACTGCCTATTTTCTGTGCATAAACCAGATCTATTTCGGTACCCATCGCGGCTGAAAGCGTTTCGCCGCTTTCGGAACTTTGCTCTGCACCTGTTAAAAATTCATGAGCTTGGGCTAGAAGGTTGCCTTTGCCCAGCTTAAAGGAGGTTTTAATATAAATATCTTGAACACCCACGGAGCCATTTGCTGGGCCTACATAGAAATAGTCCATAAATCCGTTATGAGCATGGTTGGTCCCATAATCTGGGCTGAAGGCAGTTGTCTTACCATTATTGTCTTTACCAGAAACATATTCATAACCAATGGTAATTGGGGTTACTTTGGTCTTTAAAGTGGCGTTAACGCCAGCTAAAAGTGCGTTTACATTAGTAGTGCCTATTTTCCCACTTTGGTAATACACATCTGCAGCTAGTTTGACTTTGCCCACATTCTTAGAGCCAATAAAACCGAATGTTTGTTTATTAGACAGTGTGGAATCTGGATTTTGAGTGCCGGCATTTAGGGCCAATAAGGAAACCGCTGCACCATCTAGCTCTTTATGGTACCAAGCGTATTGCAGCGTTTTGTATTGGCCAGCACCAAGCGAGTAAAAATTGACGTTATTTTGTTGTAATAAGACTGGCTCCGCAATGTCGTTATCGGTATTGAAAGCAAAACCCAAATGAAGTTTTGATTTGGCAACTTCATCTTCAACTTTAAGGAGCAAAGCATCGTGTCTCCTGCCTTGTTGAGCCCATTCTAGCCCCCCTAAGAATCTTTCATTGTCGTAAGAGATAATTTGACGTCCTAGTTTTATAGATACTTTTTCTGTGAACATCAACTCTCCCCAAGCTTCGCTTAAAAATGAGTTGCCAACGTCAGATTTAAATACTTGAGGAATTTCGCCCCAGTATCTGACATCTTGAAGAGCAAGTTTCATTTTGTATTTAGGCTGTTCGTAGTCAAAATATACCCTACTTCTTTGCTCCACAAAAAAAGCGGGTTCAAAACCTGTAGATGAAGGTGTTTTGAATCCATTTCTAAATTCTGCTCGCGGTCTTATTTCTGCAGATAACTTAAACTGCCCATAGCTCTGAAAGGCTATGGTGAGCAAGCTCAAAATAGTAAACAACCTAAACGGTATTTGGAAATATCTTTTCATAAACACTATTGTTTTTATTATTGAAAAACGAAAACAACAACTAAGTATAAATACTTATTGTATACTCAAATGTATTTATGCGTTTGTTAGGTATGAAGTGATAAAGAATAATTATTTATAATTTATTGAAATAATACAATAATATCTCTTACAAGTGAAGATGAGCGGTCTAAAAGATGGCGTATATAGCAAAGTGCAGTATTAAATATTGAGTTTCCTCTATTGTTTAGATGAATCTGTGGAGGCTTTGATCTTTGTGTGGGAGCTGGTTTCCTATATTGTTTAGCTTGGGCCAAGGGGTGTGCTAAATACTCATAAGTGGATATGAGTATTTAGTCTTTTAAGGTTTATGCTAAAGTGAGGTCTTCTTGCTCGCTTAGTTGGAAGCTAGATTTGGGTGCTTCGCAAACGGAGCAAAGGTATGTGTTGGGTAATTCTTCAAATTTTACCCCAGGAAGAATTCCATTCATTTCGTCTCCAAAGGTTGGGTCGTAAATGGTGAGGCAAGACGGGCATTGATGAAGGCTTCTAGAGGTCTTTTTTTGAATTTCGGGTGCTTTGGTAGAGTTTTCAAAGCGGATTTCGTATGCGATATGCTCGTTGAATTCTAAAATGGATTTTCTAAGTTTTTCAGGTAGTGAAAATGCAAAGATATTTTTCGCAAAATAGGCTATTTTTCTTCCGTTTGGATCATAGTCGGTGGTGTAGGTGATGTCGTAGAGGTTAATAAAAGGGAGGACTTTTAGTTTTTTTTGTTTCACCAATATCGAAGCGAAAACCTCAGTTTTTGGAAACGTTTTGATGCCTAGGCATATGCCAAAAGTTCGTAGATCGTTCTTGTTAAAATGGCTTACCAGTTTGTTCTTGAGTTTGATGGCATCTGGTGAAGCGTCTTCTATTTGCCAGTTGAGTTCATTGGCGGCATGTCTTACGTTGATGTCGTGTTTGGCGAGTAGTCCACTCCAATCATTTCTGTCATCTTCCTTAATGTTTTTGATTATAATGGACTTCCAAGGCGTTAGGCAAATCTCTCCTATTTTGGTTTTACGGCAAAGTCTGCATAGGTCTTGAAGAAAGTCTATTTGGAATGTTTCACTTCTACGGTAAATGCCTAGCCAGGATTTTTTTCCGTATCTGTTGAAACCTTCATAGTATGGAAGGGTGAATTTTGGTAGTACTAATTTTTCTTCTGCCTGTACAGTAATCATATTTGGTAAATCCTCAAAAGAGATATTTCCAGTTAATATTCTTTCGTCCAGTATTTTGGAGATTTTAGCTATTTCATTGCTGAATATTAATTTGTCATAAGCTATGAGGTCGTTTGATTTGGGCTTGCGAATATATAAGTACCAGAAGTTAGGTTGATCAGATGAGATGAAATTTATATGACCAGAAAAGAAAGGCGTAAAGCTTTGTTGGCTGTCGGAGATGTTAATTTTGGCTCTTGGATTATAGTCAAAAGCGTCAATAATGTCTTTGTAAATTCCTTCTCTTAACCAGTTTCCTCTTTGGAAAACCTCTTCAGAAACGTAGGATGTTACCACATTTGGATGTGGGTTTTCGTCCATATAAAAATCAATGCTCGCAGAGTTCATTTTCGAGACAAAGCTTTTTTCATGGGTATAGGAAAGATACATGATCATTTGTTGGCGAAGTCCAAACCTCACTTGCGTAATTTCGCATTCCGACGCAATGCTAAGAATTTTTTGCAACTCGCCAGGGGAGGCGTTGCCTCCTATAAAGTTTGTTCTGATGGTAAAATATCCTGTCATGTCTAATTTTATTTTAATGAAATTTAGCTCAGTCCTTTATTGTCCTTGCGTCATTTATTCCAAAACCAAGATCTCCTTTTCTCTTAATGTAGCTTCCAGTATGCCCCTTACTTCTGGTCTGCAGGAGCCGCAGCCTGTTCCTGCTCCACTGGTGTCGCATAAGTCCTGAAATTTGGTACATCCTCCGTTTATTCTCTCTTTGAGGTTGCCCTCTCCTACATTATTGCAAGAGCAAATAAGTTTACCTTTTACGGGTTCCGCTTTTTGTCCGGACCTGAGCAGTTGGAGTCTCTTTTCGGAGAGTTCAATGCCTTTGGAGATAAGATCTCTGTATTCTAAAAATTCCGATTTGTCTCCAATTAAAATGGCACCTACTAGTCGGTCGTTTTTTACCAAGCATTTTTTATAGTAGCGTTTTGCTTTATCTATAAAAATGACTTCTTCGTAGTCTTTGGCAGTAGCACCTTGTGGTATTTCTATTTCACCCAAAGAGCAAAGCTCTACGCCTGCCATTTTTAGAATATTCATGGACAATGAGCCTTTGTAGTAGGCTGCCAAGTCGCCAGATAAGTATTTCGCAACCACTTCCGCTTGCTGTTCTGCGGCGGCAGTAATTCCCCACATTTCGCCTTGCCATTGGGCTATTTCGCCACAGGCGAAAATGTCTGGATCCGATGTTTGCATATATTCATTGACTTCTATGCCTCTGTTACATACCAAGCCTGCGTCTCTTGCTATTTCTATTGCAGGGCTGGTTCCCGCGGCTACCACCATAAGGCTGCAGTCGAGTTTTCTTCCAGACTTCAACCTTACCCCTTCTATAGCTTCTGTGCCGTAAAATTGTTCAACTTCATCATTGTAAAATGTTTCAACACCAAGAGCTTCAATTTCTTCATGAAGAATAGCACTTCCTGTTGGGTCTAGTTGCCGGTCCATGAATCTTCCGATACGTTGAACCACAGTCACAGGCACATTTATTTCCCTCAAAGATGCAGCCAGTTCTAGTCCTAAAAGTCCTCCACCCACAATGATGGCCTTGCCGTTTTTGGCTAGAAAGGGCTTAATAGAGTCGGCGTCGATACGGCTTCTCATATTAAAAATACCCGGGATTTTGGGGAAATTTCTTGGCATAAACGCACGGCTACCCATTCCTAGGAAAAGTTTATCGTAGGCGTGCTCTTCTCCCTTGTCGTCTATAACTACTTTGTTTTTTCTGTCAATGCTCTCGATGCCCGTTCCTTTGTTGACCTTGATTCTGTTTTCTAAAAACTGGTCTTCTCGTAGTTTTACGAGCTGATTCCAGTTTTGCGTTCCGCTGATATAGTCTGGCAGCATAACACGATTATAAAAAGGATATATTTCCTTAGAAAACACCTCGATGTCGTCAGTTTGGTTTAGTTGGCGATAAGCGGAAATGAAGCCAAGACCTGCAGAGCCAGCTCCAATCACGATAATTTTTTCTTTAGGTTTTCTATAAGGTTTCACCTCAACGGCCGCATACTTAAAGTCGGGTTCTTTTGATATTGGGTCTACCAAATCACTTGTGAGGTTATTGGCTCTGCCAAAGTTATTGTTTACTATTTTGCCCCAATGCATAGGTAAAAAGCAGGTGCCTTTTCTTACGGAGTCGGTCACTTTGGCTTTTACTTTTACCTGTCCTCTTTTTCCATTGACGGTTACCACCTGATCTTCCTTGATGTTTCTTTCTGAAGCATCTTCGGGGTGTATTTCTAGAAATGGCGTGTCTATATGTTGATTGAGTTTGCTTACTTTTCCAGTTTTCGTTCTGGTGTGCCATTGATCTCTTATGCGACCCGTGAGTAAAACCAACGGGAATTCTTCAGACACTTGTTCGGATGGATTTTTTCCATCCACTGCATTAATTTGTGCTTTTTGGTTTGGGGTGTAAAATATGTTGTCTTCAAATAGGCGGCTGCTGTCTTTTGAGAATGTTTTGTCTGCAGGGTACGGCCATTGGATTGTTTGTTTTTTAAGTAGTTCGTAATTAATTCCCGAGCAGTCTATATTTGTGCCGATGGTGCTTTTGGCGTATTCGTCATAAATGTCTGAACTGGAGTTGTACTTAAAATGACTTCCCCAGCCCATTTGTGAAGCAAATTTGCAGATAATTTCTGCATCTGGTAAGCATTCGCCTGGGGCGTCAATGGCTTTTTCCAAATAGGAAACCCTTCTTTCTGCATTGGTCATGGTGCCTTCTTTTTCTGCCCATCCAGCGGCAGGAAGTATGACGTCCGCAAAGTCTACGGTGTCTGCATTTTTTGAGATATCTTGTACCACTACAAATTTCGCTTTCTTAAGGGCGGCCTCTACCTTATTGGCGTCTGGCATACTGACAAGAGGATTGGTGCAGATGATCCAAATGGCTTTAAGTTTACCGCTATCTAGGGCCGAAAACATTTCTGTGGCCGATAGTCCAGGCTTTTGTGAGATGCCCGCTACACCCCAAAAGTCTTCCATTTCTGCAATATGGGTAGGGTTGTTCAACTCTCTATGAGAGGCGAGCATATTGGAGAGTCCGCCTACCTCTCTGCCGCCCATGGCATTTGGCTGTCCGGTTAAGGAGAATGGTCCATTTCCTGGTTTGCCTATTTTGCCCGTGATTAGTGATAGGTTTATCAGCGAAAGGTTTTTGTTGACGCCTATTACGCTTTGATTTAAACCCATTGTCCACATAGATAGAAAGCCTTTGGCTTCACCAATCCATTGAGCAGTTTGAGTTATTTTTTCGGAGTCAATCCCGCATATACAAGCGTATTCTTCTGTGGTTTTTTCAAAGACTTTTTCTTTGTATTTGTCAAAGCCGTCTGAATGGTTTTTAATGAATTTGGAATCTGTAAATCCAAGTTCTATGAGTACCCTTCCTATGGCATTATTAAAATAAACATCCGTGCCAGGTATAAGTGGAACGAAGAGGTCAGAGCTGTTGGCCGTTTGTGTTTTTCTAGGATCCACACAAATGATCTTGACGTTTGGGTTGGCGGCTTTGTGTGCTTCTACTCTTCTCCAGAGTATAGGGTGACACCAAGCAGGATTTGCTCCTTCTACTAAAATAACATCACTTAATTCTATATCATCATAGCAAACCGGTACGCTGTCTTCGCCTAATGTTTTTTTGTAACCTACCACGGCGGAGCTCATGCATAGTCTAGAGTTGGTGTCAATATTGTTGGAGCCAATAAAGCCCTTCATAAGTTTATTCCAAAGGTAGTATTCTTCTGTAAGGCATTGACCAGATACATAAAAGCCAACTGATTCGGGGCCATGTTTTTTGATGATGCTTTTGAAAACGGCAGCAGTCCTTTCAATAGCCGAGTCCCAACTTACCTTTTGCAGGGGCATGCTTCGATGCATTCTCATTTCTGGAAATAGAAGTCGATCGGTGGTGTCGTTCACGGTATGGTGAAGATTCATGCCTTTGGAGCACAGCATTCCACGGTTTACAGGGTGATCTTTGTCTCCTTCTACCATTATTTTGCCATCGGGAGACTTTGAGATCTCTATTCCGCATCCTACGCCACAGTAACTGCAAGTAGATTTATATTTTTGAGCCATATTCCTAGATATTTATGAGGCTGTTTGTTTCCAAATAGCTCTTTACGTATTGTGGGCAGCTTCTTACGGTTTCTCCTATGATGATAACTGCCGGATTGCCAATGTTCTCTTTTTTTGCTTTTTCAACAATGTTCTGCACTTCCCCGAGCACCATTTTCTCTTCGGGTTTTGTGCCGTTTTGTATGATGGCCACTGGTGTTGCATCTTTTCCTTCATTGGAAAAAATATGCATTATCTCTTCAAGCTTGCTGGTGCCCATCAATATGATGATTGTTGCGGAAGACTGAGCTGCCAGGGTCATGTCTTTCGGTAGTGTGTTTTCTTTGGTGTGACCCGTGAGAACCCAAAAGCTGTCTGCCACACCTCTTTTGGTGACGGGTATATGATTAAGGGTGGGTACGGCTACGGAGCTAGAGATGCCTGGGATGATTTCTGTCTCAATTCCAAAGGAGGCAGCGTATTCTAATTCTTCAAATCCTCTTCCGAAAATCACAGGGTCTCCACCTTTTAATCGAGCTACCTTTTTTCCGCTTAGAGCATTCTGAATAATGATTCTATTGATCTCATCTTGTGAAACACTATGTTTTCCAAATCGCTTGCCTACAAAAATTATTTCTGCTTTAGGAGAAGCGTGTTCTAATAATGAAGGGTTGGCTAGGGCATCATATAGGATAACGTCAGCCACTGCAAGTGCCTTGACGGCTTTTAAAGTGATTAGATCTTTGTCTCCTGGTCCCGCTCCTATTAGTGATAATTTCATATCGATGAGTATTAATACTTATTTTGCATTGCTTCATATTGTCATACAAAAGAATGTATATCTAGTGTGTAATGCAAATTAAACGTCTTAAATATTGAATATGTGCAAAATTAAAGAATAAAAGTTTTTAAAATTGAAAAAATGCCATACATTTGAACTAACGATAAATACTTAGGTATAACTAAATATTTATATAGTACAATTTAGTTAGTTATTGCACAGAATAATTTCAAAGTATAATGGGAAAGTCCAAAATTGTAGTCATAGGTAATGGAATGGTGGGGTATAAATTTTGTGAAAAGGCTATAGGGTCTTCACTAAATACTCATTTAGAGATTGTAGTTTTTGGTGAGGAGCCAAGACCAGCCTATGATAGGGTTCATCTTAGTTCGTATTTTGGTGAAAAGACGCTTGATGAGTTAACCATGGCTCCTCTGTCATGGTACGAGAGAAATAATATTAAAATTCATTTAGGAGATCCAGTTTTAGAATTGGATAAAGTGAATAAGCAAGTGACTTCTCATAGAGGTGTGGTTGAATCGTATGATTACCTGGTTTTTGCCACGGGGTCAGGGGCATTTGTACCGCCTATAAAAGGTGTTGAGTTGGATGGGGTTTTTGTTTATAGAACCATAGAGGACTTGGATATGATGAAATCTCACGCTAAAAAGGCTAAAACGGGTGTAGTGATAGGAGGAGGCTTGTTGGGTTTAGAAGCTGCCAAAGCATTACTTGACTTAGGCGTTTCTGATGCTCACGTGGTGGAATTTGCACCTAGATTAATGCCAAGGCAGATTGATGCTGCCGGTTCTGGTGTGTTAGAAAGTAAATTGGCAGAGCTAGGCATTAAAGTACATGCGAATAAGAATACAGAAAACTTCATTGGAGAGAATACCGTAACGGGTTTAAAGTTTTATGATGGCGAAATCTTGAATGCCGAAATGGTCGTTATTTCTGCTGGAATTAAACCAAGAGATGAGCTGGCGAAAGCGGCAGGTTTAGAAACTGGGCTGAGAGGCGGAATTGCAGTCAATGAAGTCATGGAGACTTCTGAGGAAGACATTTATGCCATTGGCGAATGTGCCCTTTATAATCATATGATATATGGTTTGGTGGCTCCTGGCTATGAAATGGCCGAGGTGGCATTAAATAGTATAGCCAAGAAAATAACGAATGATGTCGTTTCCAAGCGATCAGCCTTTACCGGTTTTGACATGTCAACCAAGCTGAAGCTTATAGGGGTTGATGTGGCCAGTTTTGGGAATGCTTTTGTGGAAGCCCCAGACTGTAAAACCATCACTTTCGAAGATAGAGCAAAAGGGATTTATAAACGCGTAAATGTTTCCAATGACGGGAAACAGCTTTTGGGAGGGATATTGATAGGTGATGCCGAGCAATATAATATGCTATTGCAAACCGTGAATAGTAAAATGCCTATTCCCGAAAACGCCGAGGAACTTATTTTGGGCTCTAGAGGTGGAGAAGAAGCCGGTTCTGGCATCATGGCTATTTCAGATTATGCTTTGATTTGTTCTTGCGAAGCGGTTACCAAAGGTGATATTCTGGAGCAAGTAGAAAAAGGGTGCTCGACTTTAGGAGGTCTTAAGAAATCCACAAAGGCTTGTACGGGCTGTGGAGGTTGCACGCCAATGGTGAAAGATCTACTAAATGCGGCACTGGCGGCTCAAGGTGTTTTGGTAAGAAATGTGATTTGCGAGCATTTTGACCATACCCGTCAAGAGATATTGAGCTTAACCAAGCTTAAAGGTCTTAAAACTTATGACGAAGTACTAGATGCAATAGGCAATGGAGATGGCTGTGAAACCTGCAAACCTGCTGTGGCCTCGATTTTAGCTAGCCTTTGGGGAGAAAACGTACTAGAAAAAGGAAGGGTTACTGCTCAAGATTCCAACGATAGATTTTTGGCCAACATTCAGCGTGGAGGAACATACTCTGTGGTACCAAGAATCCCTGCAGGAGAAATTACACCTGAAAAATTGATAGTGATAGGAGAGGTGGCTAAGAAATATGGATTGTATACCAAAATTACCGGTGGGCAGCGAATAGATATGTTTGGAGCTCATGTGGGCGATTTGCCAAACATCTGGGAAGAGTTGATTGCCGCAGGTTTTGAAACGGGTCAAGCCTATGGTAAATCTTTAAGAACGGTAAAAAGTTGTGTAGGGACTACTTGGTGTAGATTCGGTGTTCAAGATGCGGTGAGTTTCGCCATAGAAGTAGAAAACAGATACAAGGGATTACGTTCGCCACATAAATTGAAAGGTGGCGTGTCTGGATGTGTAAGAGAGTGTGCTGAAGCCAGAGGGAAAGATTTTGGGATTATAGCCACTGAAATAGGTTGGAACCTTTATGTGGGCGGTAATGGCGGAGCTACTCCGCGTCATGCAGAGCTTTTAGCCACAGATCTAAGCGACGAAAGATGTAAACAGCTTATTGATAGATTCCTGATGTTTTACATTCAAACGGCCGAACCATTACAAAGAACGTCCGCATGGATGGACAAAATGGAAGGAGGCTTGGCCTACTTGAAAACCGTGATTATGGATGACGTTTTGGGCATTTGCAAAGAGTTGGATGCAGACATGCAAAAATTGGTCGACGGGTATAAATGCGAATGGACAGAGGCCGTTACCAATCCTGAAATACGTAAGCAGTTTACGCACTTTGTAAATGCTCCAGAAGAAAAAGACCCAACCGTAGAGCTGGTTCCTTTTAGAGAGCAAGTAAAAGCAAAAGACTGGAATTGAAAAAAATAAAAGAGATTGAAAATGGAAGCATTATTTGAAACAATAACGTGGGTAAAAGCCTGCAAAACAGAAGATATTCCAGCTAACGGCGGTGGCTGTGTGCTTATTAACGGAGAACAGATTGCTATTTATAATTTTGAGCGAAGGGGAGAGTGGTATGCCACTCAAAACCTTTGTCCCCATAAGCAACAAATGGTGCTTTCAAGAGGCATGATAGGAGCTTTAGAAGGGGAGCCCAAAGTAGCCTGTCCTTTTCATAAAAAGAATTTTTCATTAAAAACGGGAACATGTATGGGCGAGGAGGATTACCAGCTACAGACATATGAGGTTAAAGTGGAAGGTGGAGAGGTATTTATAGGGCTTTAAATCTTTATATGCTTAGTTTTGCTTATGAAGAATATCTCTGATTTATAGATGATTCCAATAGACAAAACCGTAGCAAAAAGGTTAACCGGTCAATATATTGTGGCATTGTCCATTGTGGCCATATTGACCATTTGTGGGCATACTTTAATACAATTTACCCTTTTAAATGTTTCTGACAACAGCCATGTGGTGAATTTGGCGGGTCGGCAAAGAATGCTTTCTCAGCGACTCACAAAATCATTTCTTCTTAAAACACATGCTAATCAAGCATGGGATGAGGAGTCTCAAGGGTCTTTTGAGCAAAGCTTTTCAGACTGGAAGAAAACACATATCGGGCTTAGAGATAATAAACTCACTGATGAGAAAAGGTATGAGGTAAATAACTCAAAGAAAATAAATATCATGTTTAAGGAGATTGAACCCTTCTATAAAAACATGGAGAGGCTATTTGATGAGGTTATGGAGGGCCGCTCACTTCAGCCATCAGAGGTTTTGGACTTACTGCAGAGCGAGAAAGACTTTTTGAAAACAATGGATAACATCGTTTACCAATACGATCATGAAGCTACGCAAAGGGTTGCCATTTTAAGGGCTTTCGAATTCCTGATTCTGTTTCTTACTTTACTTACCTTGTTTGTAGAGTTTATTTTCATATTTAATCCTCTGGCAACTTATGTGGAGGGGGTTATTGGGGAGCTCACCAGCTCAGAGCAAAATCTTTTGGCTGCCAATAATCAGCTTTCGGTGTCCAATAAAATGCTCTTAAAAACGCAAGAAGACCTCAACAAAGCCACGCAAGAGAAATATGAGAATAAGCGAAAACAAGATCAGATAAGATCGGCCTACTTGCTGGAAGGTCAGGAAGAAGAGCGGAAACGGATGTCTCGCGAAATACATGATGGTTTGGGTCAAATGCTTACAGGGATTAAATTGAGTCTTGGCAGGTTAAACTCCCCTGACATGGATCCTAAGCTTAGAAAGGCTTATGATCATATGAAGCAGCTTACCAATGAAACCATAGAAGCCACAAGGGGCATTTCTTTTAATCTTATGCCCACCGCTCTGAATGATTTTGGGATAGCATCTGCATTAAAGATTTTTGCTCACCAAGCACAGAACGGACAAGAATTGGAGTTTTCTATTGAGGTTGCCCAGCCAGAAAAACGATACGCTCAAAACATTGAAATAAATATTTATAGAATTGTACAAGAAGCCATCAATAATATCATTAAGCACTCCAAAGCCAAAATGGCAAAAGTGAAATTAGAGGAGAATAATGGTCTTTTGGAATTAAGTATTACAGATAATGGCAAGGGTTTTAATCCAGAAAAATTGAAGGCCGAGCGTCAGTCGCTTATTCATAATGGACTAGAAAATATAAAAATGAGAGTAACGCTTTTGAGTGGCACCTTTAGACTAACCACATTAGAGGGAGAAGGAACTGATATTTTCATTAAATTGCCGTTTGAATCTATTGAATAATAATGGCTGATATTAAGGTTTTATTAGTAGACGACCACGAGGTGGTGCGTAAAGGCATGAGTTTTCTTCTTGAAGATGAGCCAAGTTTAGAAATAGTGGGAGAAGCCAGTGGAGGAAGAGAAGCCTTAGAGAAAATCCCAGTTTTACAGCCAAATTTGATTTTGCTAGATATAAATATGCCTGAAATGAACGGTATAGAGGCTGCTAAACTGATTAATAAGAAATTTCCGAAGGTTAAAATTCTTATTTTTTCCATGCATAACGACCCCGATTATATTCTGAAAAGTATTGAGAGTAAAGTGGATGGCTATATTCTGAAGGATGCAGATAAAGAGGAGATTGTGAAAGCGATGTATGTGGTTCATAATGGCGAAAAATATTTCCCTGCGGAGGTTTCTGCCATTTTGGTTTCTGCCATGCAGAGCCATGCTGGAATAAAACCTATGAATTCTAATCAGAAGGTTTTAGGTGTTTTGTCTAAAAAGGAAATAGAAGTATTGAAGTTTATTGCGGACGGAAAAAGCAGTAAGGACATCGCAGAGAAATTAGGACTAAGCATAAGAACGGTGAGTAACCACAGGGCCAATATGCTAAAAAAAACCAACCTCAATAATACAGCGGAGTTGGTAAGAATAGCCAGTACAGAGGGACTTTAATTTGGGCTTATGAACTACCCCATTTACCTAGACTATGCAGCCACCACACCGGTAGATAAAAAGGTTTTAGAAACTATGCTGCCTTATTTTAGCGAGCATTTTGGCAATGCCGCCAGTAGGTTTCATGCCTATGGTTGGGAGGCGGAGGAGGCTGTTGATTTAGCTAAAGCAAAAATAGCAAAGAGTCTTAATTGGCGTTCAGATGAAATAGTTTTTACCAGTGGAGCCACGGAATCAATTAATTTAGCTTTAAAAGGTATTTTTGAGGACTTTAAAGGGCATTTGATAACTTTTGAGACCGAACATAAAGCGACCTTAGATACTGCTGATTATTTAGAAAGTAGAGGAGTTAAGGTTTCTAGAATTGGCGTTTCGAGAAATGGAGAAATTGATTTAGCCGAATTAGAAAAAGCTATTCAGCCAGAGACCAAATTGATTTCTATCATGCATGTCAATAATGAAACAGGTGTGATAATTTCGGTTTCGGAGGTCATAGCTTTGGCTCATAAAAAAGGAGTCTTGGTGCATATGGATGCTTCGCAATCTTTGGGTAAGATAGCATTGCCAAAAGACGTAGATTTGATAAGTTTCTCTGGGCATAAAATATATGGACCAAAAGGCGTAGGTGTACTTTTGGTAAAAAAAGAAATAAAGCTTTCCGCTCAAATTCATGGCGGTCGTCATCAAAGAAACCGTAGAAGCGGAACGTTAAATGTTCCAGGTATTGTTGGTGTAGCAGAGGCGGTATCAAAGTGTAATATTGAAGAAAACCATGCTATAGCTTTGCTTAAAAGCAAGTTTGAAAATGACCTTACCAAAGCTCTTCCTTTTATAAGTGTCAATGGAAGTCAAAATGGTAGAGTAGGGAATATTTCAAACCTGTGTTTTAAAGGTTTAGACGGAGAAGCGTTAATGATGAAACTGAATAAAATAGCAGTTTCAAACGGCTCGGCATGTAATTCGGCATCCACGGAGCCATCTTATGTCTTAAAAGCAATGGGGCTTTCAGAACAAGATGCATTTAGTTCACTTCGTTTTAGTTTGGGTAGATTTACCACAAAAGAAGACATGGAAAACACGAAGAACCATGTGATAGAAATAGTTAAAAATTATGCTAATAGATAATCACGGAAGACCCATCACATATTTAAGATTGGCAGTTACAGACCGCTGTAATCTTCGGTGTTTCTATTGTATGCCAGAGGAGGGGATTACCTTTTTACCAAAACCACATTTACTCACTTTTGAGGAAATGCTGAGAATGGTCAGAATGATGGCCGAGCTAGGTATTAAAAAAGTGAGGATAACAGGTGGGGAGCCTTTTGTAAGAAAAGAGCTGATGAGTTTTTTGAGAGCTTTGGTAGCGATTCCGGGCATTGAAAAAGTTAACATTACCACCAATGGCGTTTTGACAGAACAATTAGTTCCTGAGTTAAAAGCTATAGGAATAAGTTCTATCAATCTAAGCTTAGATACCCTGGACAGAGAAAGGTTTAAAGAAATGACTCGCAGAGATGAGCTGCCAAATGTTTTAAGAACACTAGACGCTTTGCTCGATCATGAAATAGATACTAAAATTAATGCCGTGGTGATGGCTGGTAAAAATGACCAAGACATTTTACCATTGGTTGGTTTGAGTGAAGAAATGCCCGTTTCGGTAAGGTTTATAGAAGAAATGCCTTTCAATGGTAGTGGGTTAAACGAAGCTGCCTTTATGAGCTATCATAAAATCCTTGACATCATAAAAGAGGCACATCCTTCATTAGCCAAATTAAAAGATGAAGCCAGCTCTACTTCGTATAATTACAGCATCGCAAATCATCTTGGAAACGTGGGCGTAATTGCCGCTTATAGCAGAACATTTTGCGGAACTTGTAATAGAATTAGAGTAACGCCAACGGGTACGCTAAAAACCTGTCTTTATGACGACGGCGTTTTGAATATTAGAGATTTATTAAGGAGTAATACCGACGATGTGGAAATAAAAGAAATACTCACAAAGGTATTTACCAACAGGCATAAAGATGGATTTGAAGCAGAAGCCAACAGAAAGTCTATTGTAACAGAAAGTATGACCACCATTGGTGGATAAATAATCAACCCATGATTAAATTAGAAGACTTTGAAGTTTGGTTTATTACGGGAAGCCAGCATTTATATGGAGAAGAAACACTTCGCCAAGTAGATGAGCATTCTCAAGAGATAGTCGCCTTTTTTCAAACTTCTGAAAAAATAACGGTCAACGTGATTTTTAAGCCCGTCGTAAAGTCACCAGAAGAAATCCTTGCAATGCTCAGTGCCGCTAATGCTCAAGAAAACTGCGTAGGCATTGTCGCATGGATGCATACTTTCTCGCCAGCCAAAATGTGGATAAATGGCTTAAATGCTTTACAGAAGCCTTTATTGCATCTTCATACGCAGTTCAATAGAGATATTCCTTTTGCTAACATTGATATGGATTTCATGAATCTTAATCAGTCCGCACATGGCGATAGGGAGTTTGGTCATATACTGACCAAAATGAAAATCAACAGAAAAACAGTGGTTGGTCACTGGCAAGACCCTGAGGTTTTAGAAAGCATCAATGTTTGGACTAGAGTGGCGGTAGCCGCTCATGAAATGAAGACGTTGAAAGTGGCTAGGTTTGGCGACAATATGAGAGAGGTGGCAGTGACGGATGGCGACAAGGTAGCTGCTCAAATGAAATTTGGTTTTTCTGTCAATACGCACCCAGTCGGAGATTTAGTGGCGTACATTAATAAAGTAACGGATGCCGAAATCAAGACGCTTATTGAGGAATATAAATCTGTTTATAAAATGATGCCTTCTTTAGCAGAAGGTGAAGAGAAATATGAATCTTTGGTAGAAGCTGCCAGAATAGAATTAGGAATGAAAACCTTTTTGGATGAAGGTTGTTTTGGAGCATACACCAATACTTTTGAAGACTTACACGGCATGCGTCAGCTGCCTGGCATTGGTTCACAAAGAATGATGGCGGCAGGTTACGGTTATGGCGGTGAAGGAGATTGGAAAACCTCTGCCATGGTGAGAATTTTAAAAACGATGGCCGTTGGTATGAAAGGGGGAAACTCTTTCATGGAAGATTATACTTATCATTTCAATCCTGAAAACCCGATGGTTTTGGGTTCTCATATGTTAGAAATTTGCCCAAGTATTAGCACTGGCGAAGTAGCATGCGAAATCCATCCATTAGGTATTGGCGGAAAAGAAGATCCCGTAAGATTGGTGTTTAACGGAGATGCAGGGCCTGCTATGAATGTGTCTTTAGTAGATATGGGAGATGGCTTCCGTTTAATTGTAAACTTAGTTCAGGGTTTAGAGGTAACCGAGAAGTTCCCAAAACTACCGACTGCTAGAGTGATGTGGCGACCAGAGTCAAGCATGAAAGAAGGCTTGAAACAATGGCTAGAAGCTGGTGGTGCTCATCATACGGTTTATAGTCAAAACTTGTCTTTAGAATACATGGAAGACTTTGCTAAAATGTTTGATTTGGAATTGGTCGTGATTAGGTAGTTTTGTGGTTTCTTTCTATAAAGTCTCCTGCTTAGTCGAGTGTCTTTGGTATTGTAGATTAATAATGTCATTATGGTTTTTGTTAATGTATTTCACTAATTCGCAGAAAGATTTTAATGACTATGAAAGCACTACATAATCCTAAAACTAAAAATTTGAAAAAATATAAAACCCTAAAAGAGGAATGTTACGAAGCTAACCTTGAGCTTCCTAAACTAGGATTAGTCCTTTTTACTTTTGGAAATGTGAGTGCTGTAGACAGAAAAGAAGGTGTTTTTGCTATAAAACCCAGCGGTGTTCCTTATGAAAAATTGAAGGTAGAGGATATGGTGATTATGGATTATAATGCACAAATAGTTGAAGGGAAAATGAGGCCATCGTCAGACACAAAAACACATGCTTTACTCTATAAAACTTGGGGCGATATAGGAGGAATAACCCACACCCATAGCACCTATGCGGTGGCATGGGCTCAGGCAGGAAAAGACATTCCAATTTTTGGAACCACACATGCTGACCATACGCATCAAGATATCCCCTGTGCACCTGTACTTTCTGATGAAATGATTCAGGGTGATTATGAGTTTGAAACTGGAAATCAGATAATAAATATTTTCAAGGAAAAAAACTTGTCGCACTTAGAAATGGAAATGGTCTTACTTCAAAACCACGGACCTTTTACCTGGGGGAAAAATGCTGCAAAGTCTGTTTATAACGCGGCGGTCTTAGAAGAAATAGCCAGAATGGCTCAATTGACGGTGTCCATTAATCCAAACACCCCAAGATTAAAAGAGACACTGAGGCAAAAGCACTATCAACGTAAGCACGGGAAAGATGCTTATTATGGGCAGGGTTGTTAATTAATGTTTTTGACTTTCTTAGCCACAAAAATGCTTAGCAGAATCATGGTAATGGCAAAATAACCCACCCAGTCGTAATGGTCTAAATAGCCATCTTCTCTTTGTACAAGTATCAGTCCGCCTATGCTACTGGCTATGGCCTGAGCCATAAGCTGAACACTCGAGTTTATGGCCATAAAGCCGCCCCTTTGTTTTGGACTTACCACGCCAGAAACCATGGCTTGAGTTGGTATTAGTCTGCCATTTGAAAATATAAAGAACAGCCCAGAGATAGCTAGAACTATATAAAGCGGCACTGGTATTAAGTTGGTAATTAAGAATATAGGAATGCAAGAAAGTATCGCAAAGGTTACAAAAATTGGAAACTTACCTTTTCGGTCTGCCAATTTCCCTACCAAAGGAGCTGAGAAAATAGTGAGCAAACCACCTACCAAGTAAATCAAGAATATCTGGTCTTCTTTATAACCAATATTTGAAACCAAAGAAGGAGCTATGTAAGGAATGATACTGAAATGCCCCAACATAATGATGGTAGATAAAGCTAAGGCCCTAAGCTGATTTGGTGTTTTAAGAATATTGGTGAGCACTTCTAATTTTTTCTGTTTGGCACCCTTTTCTTCTAAGTGGGCAGTAACATTTGGTACAAAAAGCCAAATTAAAACCATGACTATAATTCCCAAACCGCCAACTGTAAAAAATGGAGCGTGCCAGCCGAATTTAGTGGCTAGATAGAGCCCTCCAGGAACCCCAATAACCGAAGCCAAAGAAAATGCCATCATGATAATTCCCATGGCTGAGGCTCTTCGCTCATAAGGGAAAGCATCCGCCACTATAGATAAAACCTGCGAACCTATCATGCCACCAAACAGCCCTGTAATGGTTCTGGCAGAAATTAGAATGGTAAAAGTAGGAGAAATAGCACAAGCAAATGTTCCTACCACAAAGCCAATATATGCGAAAAGTAGCACCTTTTTTCGGTCAAATCTATCTGCAAAAAACGCTAAAGTAAAACCCGAAATAGCCGCTGCTACTCCGTAAGTAGCTACTAAAAAACCAAACTGCTGCGTATTGATGTCAAAAATGTCAATCAACTGAGGGCCAAGCGGCATCAGTATCATAAAATCCATTATATGGGTAAAGTTGACACAGGCTAAAATTATGAGAAGAAGTCTTTCTTTCGAGCTCATTAAAAAAGGTTATAAGCTATAAGTACAACAAAACAAGGCCTTTGGTTTCTTTTTTATTGAATAAATACAATTTTAAGAATTATTTATTCCGCCGTAAGAAGTTCCATAAAACGTTCAAAATCTTCCTTGAATTGTGCATAGTACTCACCTGTTCCTGGTCCAGAAAAGCCAGTGTGTATTTTTCTTACATGATGTTTTTTGTCAAGATACACCGTAGTTGGGTAACTCATGATATGGTTAAGCATCGGAAGCGATTTGTTGGCCTCTTCTTTATCAATTGTTCCTGCCAAGAGTACTTCATATTCCATCCGGAAACGCTTTTTCATTTTGTCTATTTTCGGGTAGGCTATGTCGGGTTTAGTACTTTTTTCAAATGCCAAACCAATTATTTCCACGTCTTTTTCTGGATTTTCTTTCAGCCATTTAACATAGAATTTACTTTCATCCATGCAGTTCGGGCACCAGCTTCCCAGTATTTGCACCAGCACCACCTTGTCTTTATATTTTTCGTCTGAAAGAGAAATGGTTTCGCCTTTTGTGTTTTTGAAAGAAAAGTCAAATTTGTCATAGCCTTCTTTGATAAATGTCAGGCTGTCTGGGTCGGGAAGTTTAGCATTATCGTCTTTTACACCTTCCCAGGTTTCTTTATAAAGTAGGCTAGATGAAAATCGCCCGCCTTCTAGTTTGTTTTCGTTGATTTTGGCTTTGAATAAAAAGATATGAGTTCCGTCAAAACAAGATAGTTTGAGGCTGTCGCCATCCACATTTCCATCCAGAAAGCGATAATCACCTGTGCTGGTCAAAAAAGTGCCTTTAACCTTATTTCCTTTTTGAGAAAATATGCCAACCGACGGATAAATTTTTCCTTCAGGTTCTGTAAACGAAACTTGCCATTTTCCAGAAACATCATGTTCGGCTGTTTCTGAATCAGGTACAAATCTATAGGGATCGCCTAGTCGAGCAGAAAAGGCTCCTATTCTCCTGCTGTTGTCGTCTAACCTTTTGGTATAAGAACCATTCATGGTTTTCCCTGAAACATGAGCTACTATTTCGGCATCAAAAACCTCCATCGTAATATGAAGCGAATCATTCTTGAAATAGGCATTATCTAAAGCCAATCTTTCATTACCATTAATAGCGTAAACCTTTATAGTGTCATTCTTAGTTTCCAATTCCAGATTGAAAGGAATGGCACCAATAACCGTAGGAACCTCAGCTCGCCAAACACCATCTATATTTGGTTTATTTTCACTTTGGCATTGCCATAAAATAATGGCTAAGGGTAGAAAAAGGATTATTCTCATTTAGGTGGTATGATATCTTTTTTGGTATTGTCTTAAAGAGTGGAGCCAAAATCGCTTCTCAAAGGACAATTAACTACTTTTGTAAATCAAAAACTAAGCTTTAAAGTTCAATGTCAAATACTGATTATCACGTTCCGGTGATGCTAAATGAATGCCTAGAGGGCCTTAATATAAAACCAGATGGTATTTATGTTGACATTACTTTTGGTGGTGGCGGACACTCAAGAGCCATTGTCGATAAGTTAGAAACGGGTAAGTTGTATAGTTTTGACCAAGACGAAGACGCCAAGAAAAACGCAGAAGACTTTGATAAAAGTAAGTTTACATTTATCCAAGCCAACTTTCGTCATATTGCCAAATTTCTAAGGGTTCATGGTGTCAAAAAAGTAGATGGTATTTTGGCGGATTTAGGGGTGTCTTCTTATCAAATAGATACTCCAGAAAGAGGGTTTTCTACCCGTTTTGATGGAGACTTAGACATGAGGATGAACAGGCGAGCAGGCCCTACAGCCAAAGACGTTATCAACAACTATGAAGTAAGAGAACTGCATAAAATTCTAGGAATGTATGGCGAAATTAAAAACGCCAAAACTGCTGCTCAGGCTATTGACATGGCTAGATCTGGAAAGTCTATAGATACCATTGAGGAGTTTAAGCAGGTATTAGATGGCGTAGCTCCCAAGTTTAAGGAGTTCAAGTATTACGCTCAGGTTTTTCAGGCCTTAAGAATAGAGGTTAATGAAGAAATGAAGGCCTTAGAAGAGTTCTTGTTTCAAGTTCCCGATTTACTGAATCCGGAAGGCAGATTAGTGGTGATGTCATACCACTCTTTGGAGGATAGAATGGTGAAGAATTATATTAAAAGTGGTTTCCTAGATGGGCACCTTGAAAAGGACTTTTTTGGCAATGTTTTAAAGCCATTAGATAGCATTACACGTAAACCCGTAATGGCCTCAAGCGAAGAACTTCAAATAAATCCTAGATCACGAAGTGCAAAATTGCGTATAGCTGAAAAACCAGAGGAATAGGCAACTAAACACCTATTCTCTTTTTGATTTTTAAAACGGTGGATTTTATCTTAAAAATGCTTTTGGTTTTTTGAGAAAGGAATACTTAACTTTGATTAAGTGCTTTAAAATAAAAATTCCTAATAATCATGTCTACCAATGTCCCAAAAGGCCAGCGGAAGGTGCCATTTATGACCAGATTGGCATCACAATTCAATCTTATTGATTGGGTTACCGAGAAGCTTCATATCACTGAAGAGCTGCCTACTTCCATGTTAAAAAAGGTTGGTTTTGCTTTTGTTCTTGTGCTAGGCTACATCTATTTTCAGCATAATTTTGAGTCTTTAATTAGGGGTCTGGATAAGGCTGAAGGAATAATTAAGGAAAAAAGGGCGGAGTATATCTCGCATAAATCATCATATATGTATGAAAGCAAACACTCCCAGGTTTCAAAGGCCCTGGAGAACAGAGGACTGCTTAAAAACATACAGCCACCCGTTAAGATAGTTGCGGAATAATTAACCTACAGAAAATGAGCAGTATAAAAGGTCAGATACAAAGTAGGTCGCTATGGACGTTTGGGTTCATGGGTTTAATTGCCATAATTATTGTTTATGGTATCTTAAGCGTTCAGAATAATGAGAAATATGATAATTCTCAGGTGGAAAGAAACCTTATTTACGAAAAGGAGATTCCCGCTATGCGTGGCAATATTTATGGCTCAGACGGAACGAGTCTCCTTGCCACATCTGTACCTTATTACTATGTGGGTTTGGACGTGAAGCAAGCCAGAGAATCCATGTTTAATGAAAACGTGGACGAACTGTGCAAAAAACTTTCAAACCATTTCAAGGATAAATCGTGGCGAGAGTATAAATCCCTTATAGTTCAAAAGCGTAAATCCAAGAATAGCCGATATCTAAGACTATCAAAAAGAAGAATCTCGCATCAGGAGAAAATGGATATTTCTCAGTTTCCTCTTTTTAAGGAAGGTCCCTATAAAGGAGGTGGCGTTTTTGAGAAAATTTCTACCCGATCTTTACCATTTAACGACATGGCCAAAAGAACCATTGGTAGCCTAGATAGAAGTACTAAAACCAAAGGTCTTTTTGGAATTGAGTTTAGCTATAATAATTATTTGGCGGGTAAAAACGGAAAGTCACTTTTTAAGAGATTGGCAGGAGGGGTGAATCAGCCATTGGATTCCGAAATAAACGAGGAGGCCATTCCAGGCCAAGATGTCATTACCACCATAGATGTAAATTTTCAAGACATCGTGGAGAGTGCGTTAAGGCAGAAAGTAGTACATACCAATGCCAATTATGGCACAGCTATAGTAATGGAAATAGCTACTGGGGAGATAAAAGCACTGGCTAACTTAAGCAGGAGAACTAGAAATGGGGAAACCAATTACATAGAGGACATGAATTATGCAGTATTGGCCTCTACAGACCCAGGATCCACTTTTAAGCTAGCATCTATGATGGCTATTTTAGAAAAAGGGGGCTTAAAACTATCGGATTGGGCAGCCAACTGTACTGGTACAATCATACACAGAGGAAAGCGGTTTACCTGTGACCATCAACATGGTGACATTACGGTAGGAGAGGTTTTTGAGATGTCTTGTAATATTGGTGTTTATAAACTGATTGAAAGAGTTTTTGGTGCAAACGGCATTGACAATTATCTAACTTATATATCGAAGTACAGGCTAGATCAACCCATAGGCTTCCAGCTTAAAGGTGAGAAAGCACCATATTTCAAAAATGCAAAGGACAAGACATATAGTAAGTTTACACTTCCTTGGATGAGCATAGGATATGAAAGTCAGATTTCACCGATTCAGATGTTGGCTTTTTATAATGCTGTGGCCAATGATGGATATTGGGTGGAGCCTTTTATTGTGAGAGAAATAAGAGAGGGAAATACACAAATAGAGCGATATGAAAATGTCAAACTATCCAAACGTATAGCCTCTGGAGATGTGATAGAAATGGCTCAAAAAATGATGAGGGGCGTCGTGGAGTCTGGTACAGCCAAGGGCATAAGCCAGGGGTTTTGCAAAGTAGCTGGTAAAACAGGAACGGCACAGAAACTAAATGCCCAAGGGTATAATAAAGGCAGGTATTTTACTTCTTTTATTGGGTTTTTCCCAGCAGATAATCCAAAGTATGCAGCTGCCGTGGTGATAGATGAGCCAAGAGGAGATCAGGTTTATGCTTCGCAAGTATGTGCTCCGGTATTTAGAGATATTGCAGATAAGATTTTCGCTTATGATGTCCAAATACACCCTGCGTCTGTCAATTCTAAACAGCTAAAACTCATAGCCAAACAGCAGAAAACGGGTATGGCGGACGACTTTCAAGAAATAGCGGATGAGCTTTCCATAAAGATTGAACCGAGTCGAGCAGACGGTTTGGTAAAGTTGGCTGTGTCACAAAATGATTCTTTATACTGGCGAGCTATAAAAGATACAAATGGAGTGCCTGACGTTTCTGGCATGACCCTAAAAGATGCTTTACCATTATTAGAAAATAAAGGTTTTGTGGTTAAACATAGTGGTTTTGGGAAAGTTGCGGATTACTCGCTGATAAGCAATAGTGTGGTGAGTTTGATTTTGAATTGATAAATGACGGATAAAGAGCTCTTAGCGGTATTTGAAAGAAGTAAAGAACCCTTTTTTACAAAAAGGAGGTTTAAACATGCCGATGTTCTGAAGCTACTAGAGAAAACTGATTTTGAAAAAGAAGTGGTGGGGCAGTCTTTTGAAGGCAGAGATATCTTCAAGGTTAAGATTGGTAGAGGAAATATCAATATTTTACTGTGGTCTCAAATGCATGGTAATGAGGCTACGGCGACAATGGCTCTTTTCGATATTTTCAGGTTTTTTGAGCAAACCTCTAACCAGTTTACGGAAGATATTTTAAGTCGGTTAACATTGCACTTTGTGCCTATGTTAAATCCAGATGGAGGGGAGCGATTTATTAGAAGAACGGCTCAGCAGATAGATATGAACAGAGACGCTTTGGCTTTAGTATGTCCAGAAAGCAGGCTTTTGAAAGAACTTCAAATGGACTTAAAGCCTGCTTTTTCTTTCAATTTACACGACCAAAACGTCAGATATTCTGCTGGAGCTACGCAAAACCAAGCGGCTATTTCTTTCTTGGCAACGGCCTATAATGAAGAAACCGACTGGAACGAAAACAGAACCAAGGCCATGCAGCTAATCTGTGAAATGAATGAAATGCTGCAGGATATAATACCGCATAAAGTAGGTCGGTTTTCTGACGAGTTTGAGCCAAGAGCCTTTGGCGATAACATCCAGAAATGGGGAAGCAGCCTTATTTTAATCGAATCTGGAGGTTATGGAAATGACCATGAGAAGATGTATCTGCGAAAGTTAAATTTTGTGATTATTCTCAAAGCGTTATTTGCAATTACGAAAGAGTCCTATAAAGTAAGAAAGCTAGAGGAGTATAATGCTATCCCTACTAACGCAAAATATCTATTTGACCTCCTGATAAGGAACGTGAATGTAGAGGGCGTTCAAATGGATATTGGTATCAATAAAGATGAGGTCAATACTAATAATGCGACAGACTTTGAATTTCAGAGTGTGGTGGAAGATATGGGCGACCTTTCTACCTTTTGGGGCATTGAAGAATTGGATGGGAGTGGGCTTTCTGTGGAGCCATTAGATGCTTTTTCAGAAATATTAACATTTGATAAACTGAATAAAGAGGATTTAGGGCGTTTAGAGTTTGATAAAAAAGCTAATTTCGCATTAACGCAGGAAGGGAAACTGTGTTATATCATCTTAAACGGAGCCTTATCAGCCGTACCAAATAATATTGGCGAATAAATTTAGAATCCTGTTTGTTCTTTTATTCTTTGCTTTAAATAGCCAAGGGCAGAAGCTTTGGTCTGTATATGGTAAAGTTTTAAATAGCCAGACTAAAAGACCTTTGTCTTCACTGACCATTACCAATCAACGGACCGAGCACGTGGTAGTAACCAATGACTCAGGAGACTTTTTTATCCGAGCCGCAGAAGGAGATTCTTTGATAATTAAAGGCATAGGTTTTGGAGAAACGGCCTTTTATTGGGATAAGTCTGTGGGTAATCCTACCATAGGCTTAGATCAAAAAGCCATAGCTTTAGATGAGGTGGTGGTGAGAGACAAACGCTCAGAAACCATAGAAAGAGAAATTAAAGCCTTTTTAGAAAACCCAAGAAATGCTCAAAGCATGAAACGAGATATTGTGGGCAACCTGGTGAGAACTTCGGCTGCAGGCGGTCTTGGAGGCGGGGCAGGGCTTTCCATTGATGCCCTCTATGACTTATGGAGTAAAGAAGGCAAAGCGAACAGAAGAGCCGCTGAGTTAGAATACCAAGATTTGAGGAGATTCTATATAGAGTTAAGATATAACAAAGGAAAAGTAGGGGCGATTACCAACTTAAAAGATCCAGACCTAGAACAGTTTATGGGATATTGTAAGCTCGGTGATGAGTTCATTTTAAATGCCAGTGATTATGATTTAACCTATCAAATCATGCTTTGTCTCAGAGAATTTAACAATACAGCAAGTTTCCCAGTGCTCAAGTCTACAAAAAATTAAAAGGCAGATTTTCTTTGAAACCCCTCAGAGGTAAAATATCAGCAGCCGATAGAATTATTTTTCGTATAAATGTCTTATAGGGTAAACCATGTGTACGTAAAGCCTCCGAATAGCAGTGGCGGTTGCTGTGGTGTAAATGTGCTGTAGTGAGAACTTTTGTAGATTTTAATTTTCGAATAGGATGTCCTTTAAGGACAATACATTTAAGAATAATTTAGTATGCCAGCCAAATCCCCTCCAAAAAGCTAGCGATTTCTTTTCTTACAGCACTGACGGGTTTGGTAAAGTTATTATTCATAAGGGCAAAGGTTAGTGTTCTGCCTTTTTTAGTTTTCATAAAACCTGCCAAGTTATAAACCCCACTCATAGAACCCGATTTGGCCCAAATGTAAGTGACATCATTTTGACCTATTTTAGGGAGAATGTAAAATGCTTGGGTTAGGCCTATTTCGCTTTTAATTTTTTGAAGGAGGTATACCAAGTCATTTGGGGTAAACATATTATACCTTGAAAGCCCAGAGCCATCTACCCATCTTGGTTTTTGCGGTAAATCGGACAGCTTATTTTCAAGCATATAATTGATAGCCTTTGTGACAGAAAGGGAGTCTGAAATTTGACCACTTGCCATAAGCATGAGCTGTTCCGCTAGCATGTTATCACTATGCTCTAGCATGGGTATTATGAGGCTGTCTCTTGGTTCAGAAAAAAGTGTGGCGTATGCATAGTTGTTTACTTGCTTTCGGTCGTATGCCACGGGTGCTTTTAATGTATCAGAAAGTAAGGCTGCTATAGTAGCACCATCGGTTTTGAAGGGTACTTTTACAGCATTTAAGGGTGCATGTTCGGCTATGCTAAAGATATTTTCACTTTCTTCTCTAACTAGTTTTGTTTTTTGATTAGCTACTTTTTTAGAGAATGTCTCAAAGTATTTTGGCTGTGTATTGGACTTATTAAAAGTGACGAGGTTTCCATAAATAGGAAGTGACGAAATCTCGGCTTGATAGTCCTCTAAGTAATCATCCCACATCCAACCTTGTCCGTAGTATTTACCCTGAAAGTTAGCGTCAGAGAAAATGAGTTTCTTATTGGCTTTACTCCTTAAGAAAGCTAGCGTATTGTTTTCGGGAAAATCAGCTCGTAAAAAAGTGGGGTCACCAGTGCCCCAAAAAATGAGGGAGTCTGCGGTTTCATAATACTTTAAAGCTGGAATATTTTTTCCCAATAAACTAATGCTGCTATACCAAGTAAATAGTTTAGTGGTACTGGCAGGGCTAAAATATCGATTCGCGTTTTGTTGGAAAAGGGTGTCACCCGTTGCGGTGTCAATAAAAAGATAGCCCAAATGATGTTTGTCGTCATTTGGGCGTGTTATCCTCTTAGATATTTTTTGAACCTGACATGCCCCTAAAAAGGCTATTAAGAAAAGCGAAATAAGGGTGTTTTTCATAGATGGCAGAAACTGTCGCTCAATTTAGCAATTCGGATCGTCAATGTCGCATGATTCCGCTTTGGCCACTTCCATTTTTTCACTTACGTCTTTAATGGTATCAATAAAAACCTGTGGAGGTTGAGCACCGCTAAAGGCGTATTTATTATTGAAAATAAAGAATGGAACACCCGTAACACCCATTTGTTGGTAATTTCTAATCTCTTGTGTTACCCAGTAAGCTATCTCTTGGTCATTGATGACAGAAAGTGTGTACTCTGCTGTCCAGTCAAATTCCTTCATGATATTTACCAAAGTGGCGTCTTGCGTCAAATCTAAGACCTCTTCAAAGTTTGCCTTGAAAAGTCTTTCTTTTAAGCGGTCCGCAAAACCCTCTTTGCTAGCGACATGAAGCAGCTGGTGCATTTTCATGGTGTTTGGGATGGTCTTAGCTGACTTGAAGTCAAAGTTAATACCAACACCATCTCCGGCACTTATTAAATTTTCTGCCAACATTTCGTAGCGTTCAACACTACCAAACTTATTGGCCATATATTCTTCCTTATTAGCTCCTTCTTGTGGAATGTTTGGGTCTAATTGGAATGGATGCCAATTAATATTAAGCTCGTATTCGTCTAATGAAGTGATGGCTTCTTCTAGTCGTTTTTTTCCTACATAACACCACGGACAAGCGATGTCCGAAACTATGTCTATGTTGATTTTCTTTTTCATGTCTTCATAACATTTCAGGTAATTATTAGTTCCCAGCCTATGAGTATGGGGTTTGCTGCATTCAATTTACGATATTGCTCTTCGATTATTAATCATTAGAAAATGGATAAAAACAACTACGATGTTGTAATTATAGGTAGTGGGCATAACGGTTTGGTGGCCGCTTGCTATTTGGCAAAGGCGGGCAGAAAAGTGTTGATTTTGGAGAAGAATAATTACATCGGAGGAGCCACCACTTCGCAAAAAACCTTTCCTGAATTTGATGCTTATTTGTCTAGGTACTCCTATTTAATAAGCCTTTTCCCAAGACAGATAATGGAAGATTTGGGACTTGAGCTAGCATTATTGACAAGAAAAACCGCTTCGTATACACCCTATGAAGAGAATCATGGTTTGTTGCTGAGCAATGAAAATATTATTATTTCAAAGGCATCTGTTTTAGCTTTAGGTTATGGTGACGAAGAATGGGAGGGCTATCAAAAGTTACTTCAATTACAAGGAGAATTTGCAGATTTAGTATGGGATTCACTTTTGGAACCTTTAAGGTCAAAGAGTGACTGGAAATTTACTTTTGAAGCAAAAGGGAAGTTAACGTTATGGGAAACCTTTGTTGAAAGACCCATTGGGGAGTTAATAGAAAATTATGTCAAATCTGATGTACTTCGAGGCGTATTATTGACCGACGGGAAAATAGGAGCGTATACACATGCTTTTGACGAGACCTTAGTGCAAAATAAAACGTTCATCTATCACATCATTGGAAACAAAACTGGTGAGTGGCGTGTGCCAAAAGGTGGAATGGGTAGTTTGGTAAATCAGTTACATCAAAAGGCCGTCGATTTAGGAGTTGAGTTTAAAATAAATGCGGAAGTAGACAGCATAGAAAACCAGTCGGTATTAGTAAATGGGGAAAGAATAGATGCCAGCTACATATTGCTTAATGCAGCCCCACAATTATTGGAAAAACTAGTGCCTGATGAGCTGAAAAGTAAGTATAGCTTTTCAGAAGACCAGTACAAAGGCTTAGACGGAACGGCATTTAAGATAAACATCCTATTGGAACGATTGCCAAAGCTTAAAGACAAAAGCGTGACGGTTGAAGATGCTTTTGCTGGAACATTTCACATCAATCAAACCTATAAACAGCAAGCCATTTCTTACGAAGAAGCGATGGATAATAAAATCGCGAGTGAGTTTCCATGCGAGATGTATTGTCACACTTTGACGGATACTTCCATTATGTCAGAAGAATTGAGAGATAAAGGCTTTCATACCATAACCGTATTTGGATTAGATATGCCCTATCATCTTTTCTTGGAGGATAATGAAGGAGTAAAAGAGTTAGTTTGGAATAAATTCTTGAAGGGAATTAATAGCTACTTGGGCGAGCCTTTCGAAGACTGTATCTCAAAGGATGCAAAGGGAAACTTATGTTATGAATGTAAAAGTGCACTGGACTTAGAAAACGATTTGGGTTTGCCAAAGGGCAATATTTTTCACAATGATCTAAGCTGGTTTTTTGCGGAAAAAGAAAGTGAAGAAGGAGCTTGGGGAGTGGAAACGGTATTCCCAAATATCTTTATTTGTGGGTCAGGAGCCAAAAGAGGAGGTGCTGTTAGCGGGATTCCAGGAAGAAACGCTGCTATGAAGGTTTTAGAAGGAAAAAACCTCTCCGAACAATAAGCCAGAGAGGTTTTCTTCAGTGTTATAAGAAGTGAGTTTATTTCAACTCAGAACATGCTTTCTTAATTCTTTCAATAGCTTCTAAAAGAGACTCGTCCGAAGCGGCTGTTGAAATCCTGATACAGTTTGGTGCACCAAAACTATCACCACCAACCGTAGCTACATAAGCCTTTTGTAATAAATACATACAGAACTCGTCACTGGTATTGATAGTTGTTTCTCCATCAGACTTACCAAAGAATTCGCTGATGTCTGGGAATGCGTAAAATGCACCATCTGGAACATTTACTTTAAAGCCAGGTATTGCTTTCAAACCATCTACTACTAACTTTCTACGTATTAAATAAGCCCTTTTCATGGTCTCTGCAGCTGTCATGTCGTCCCATGCTACCACGGATGCTCTTTGAGCAATATGGTTTGTGCCGGAAGTAACCTGACCTTGAAGCTTTGTGATACCTTTAGTAATCCACTCGGCTGCACCAATATATCCAATTCTCCAGCCTGTCATAGCAAAGCCTTTAGCCATACCGTTTACTGTAATAACACGGTCTTTTATGGCAGGAATAGAACCAATGCTGAAATGACCTTCTTCCATGAAGTTGATGTACTCATAGATTTCGTCCGCTAGAACAAAGACGTTTTCGTGTTTCTCGACCACTTTAGCAATAGCCGTAAGTTCGGCTTTGCTAAATACAGCACCTGTAGGGTTTGCAGGAGAAGAAAACATGATAAGCTTCGTCTTGTCTGTAATAGCTGCTTCTAGCTGCTCTGCAGTAACTTTAAAGTCGTTTTCAAATGAGCCGCTAACGATAACAGGAACACCTTCAGCTAATTTTACCATTTCCGAGTAACTTACCCAGTATGGAGCAAAAATAATAACCTCTTCTCCTGGGTTAACCATGACTTGGAGGGCGTTTGCCAAAGAGTGCTTAGCACCAGTAGAGACAACAATATTTGCTGGAGCCCAGTCAATATTATTATCACGTTTAAATTTGTCTGCAATAGCCTTTCTAAGCTCAGGAATTCCAGGAACCGGAGTATAGGAATGGAAACCCGCGTCAATGGCTTTTTTTGCCTCTTCACAGATATGATTAGGCGTCTTGAAGTCAGGCTCGCCTATTGAAAGATTAATTACATCATGTCCCTCGTCACGCAGTTCACGAGATTTTTGAGACATGGCTAGCGTAGCTGATGATTCCAGATTTAGGATGCGGTCAGATACTTGATGTGCTGCAGACATTTTATTAAGTTTTATTTACCGTAAAAATCGGGTGCAAAAGTAGGTTCTTATATTGCTTTTTGAAACGGAATTTTAAAGTATTTTAAATAAATATGAAGAAAAAGCTAGTTTCAAACATATTATTTCAATATAACATAATTCTGAGACGTTCTGGTGCCAATCTCCTGAAAATTAGAAGTGTCTTCTGGAGGACTGAATGATGTCTTTTGACCGTTTCTTTTAGGGACGTTTAGGCTCCATAAATTTCATCAAAACCTTATCGTTTAATTTCAATAGAATATGTATATGCGGCTTTAATAAGTGCAAAAATAGTAAGCCTCCATAGAAACGTTTCTATAGAGGCTTTATTTAGTGCCTAATTGTGTGGAATTAATATTAAATATCTGATTGAGTGTTATAAACCTATTGTAAAGGTTTCTTATAAGGACTTTTTATTCAAAAAAAATGTACGAATGGCACAAAACTATATATGAATTATAAGCCAGAATTAGGAAGGTAGAAGGGTTTCATGGAAATGGCAATGCCTATAAGCTGATTACGACCTTTTAGGTTTAGCTTATTCATGATGTTTGCTCTATGATTATTCACAGTAGCGGGGCTTATTAAAAATTGCTTCGCTATTTGTGGCGTAGTGTTAGACTCAGCCAAAGCTTGCATTATTTGTAACTCTCGAGGGGTTAGTGTTTTAAGGATTGAAAGGTCTACATCCGAAGACTTTATTTCTTCTTTTTGATCTTTGTCAATTTCTTTTTTAACACTTTGGGAAATATAGTATCTCCCGGATCTAATTTCTTGTAATGCAAAAAAAAGCTCACTCATGCCGTCGAAAGCATGAATGTGCCCTGAAATGTCAAGTCTTTGATGAACGAGTCTTGCGTCTTTAGCACTTTGAGAAAGGAATATGAAGGAGCCTTTGAAAGCTTCTTTTTTTAATTCTATAGCAACTTCTATTCCAGATATGTCTGGCAATGAGTTGCTTAAAATAACCACTTCTGGTTCATGCTTTAGAATTTTTTCTATTGCATCTATTCCAGAAGTGGCGTATTTTACAACATCATACTCCCGCTGTTCCAGTGACTCGCGAAGGACTTCACAAATTAAGGTACTTCTATGAACTAGTAGAACTTTGGGTAGTGTATGCATAATAATATTTTCAGCGAAAATATTCTTCTTACTTACTTGGTACAGGAATTGTAGACCAAGATTTAATAGAATTCTTTGAAGAACTGTTGAATTTCGCTACTGTTGTTTTTGTGATTTGAAGATTGATTTTTCTCATGATTAAAATTGATTATTTGATTGATTAAAATTTACTATACAAATGTCGCGTGCTACTAGTAAAATTAGAAACAACTAGTGTACATAACACGATTAACTATACCAAAGACTTTTTTAAGCATAAAACCAATATGAAGGAGACCTATTTAGTAGCTTTTATTGACCACCTAACGAAGAATAAAGCAGAAATATTACTGCATGTTTTAGGGTGGAGTATCTATTATTTGATAGACTTTATTTTTGTTATAGGTTTTACTCAGGAGCTTACTTATAGTGTAGTGGTGGTATATTTTAGCACTATTTTTATTTATACCTCTTGTTTCTATTTTATTGTAGAGGTATATAAAAGGCTACTTCCCGATCAAATATTGAAAGGTATCTTTTTTAGTGTTCTGTCTGTGTTCTTCTTTTCTTGGATGAATTTACTTTGGGATGTTTTTATAATCGAATACGGCAGATCGGTTGAGCGGTTTTCAGAAAACCCATGGTACTTGTATCTCTTCGAAACTTGGCGTTTTTCTACATCTGCTTTATATGCTTTCGCCTATTGGATATATTTACAAAGAATAAAGGACCAGAAACTTAGAAGAGAAGCGGAGAAGCAACTTCATAGTGCCGAAATAGCTTTCTTGAGGGCTCAAATTAACCCACATTTTCTATTTAATACACTTAACTTTGTCTACGGAGACGTGGCAGAAAAAAGTGAAGAAGCGGGAAAAGCGATATTATCATTAACAAAACTACTGCGGTATTCTGTGGAAAGTACTAAGAATGAGAACAGTAGTTTACGGAAAGAAGTAGAGGCTGTAACGGAGTATCTGGTTCTTCAAAACTTACGTTTTGGGGGTATGGTTTATGTTGATTTTAAAAAGTCTGGATTATTTATGCTTTTTGTTATTCCTCCATTGGTCTTATTAAGTCTGGTAGAGAATGCTTTTAAGTACGGAATTATTGATGATCCTGACACGCCAATAAAAATAGATCTCGATGTAGACAAAAATGGTCTGAAATTTGTATGTAACAATGTGAAGAGACTTGATTTTAAGGATCGGGAGACCACTTCGGTAGGGATAATAAATATACAAAGGAGATTAGAGTTGACTTATGGAGATGATTACGAACTACTAGTGAATGAAACGGAGACCAATTACGAAGTAGTTTTGAATATTCTTTGGAAGAAATAAAGTTGACATAGGAATTTATAAATTATCTAGTTAGACTTGTAAACTAATTGACAACAAGCTTTCTATATACTAATAACAGGAAAATGATAACAAGTGTAATAGTAGATGACGAATCTGCGGCGATAAAAATTTTAGAAAATTATATTAAGAGGCTTTCCTTTATTGAAAACATCGCTTCTTTCCAAAATCCAGTAGAAGCATTGTCTTTTGTCAATGAGAATAATGTGGATATGGTTTTCCTTGACATAAACATGCCTCACTTGACGGGCTTTAGTTTTATGGACATGCTAAAGAAAGACACAAAGATTGTTTTGACTACAGCATATTCGGAGTACGCCATAGATGGATATAAGTATGATGTGGTGGATTATTTAACTAAACCAATTCCTTTTGATGATTTCCTGAGAGCGGTACAGCGTGTTCAGAATAGATTTTTGGCCTCCAGTTCTGTAAGTCAAAAGACAGAGTCTTTAAATGATTACATCATGGTAAAGACGGAGCACAAAGGGAAATACGTCAAAGTAAAGTTTGAGAATATTCTATATATAGAGTCTTTGAAAAATTATGTGGCCATTTACACCTTACAAAAAGAACAGATAATTACCCTTCTTACCATGAAGGAGCTTGCAGAAAAGCTGCCAAAAGAGCATTTCATAAGAACTCATAAATCTTTCATCGTTTCTCTTAATCATTTAAAGTATGTAGATGGTGGAGAAATAGTGCTTCAAACGGATAATGACAAAATCCCTTTGGGTATTACGTATAGAGATACATTTTTTGAGATGTTAGAGAGCAAGATGCTACAATAATCAATCAATTACTTTTTTTTAAGCGTGCTATTTGCGATTGATATTCTCGGAATAAAAAATCGTAAATCAGGAACTCGTGCAAACGAGGCTGAATAGTTATGGTTCTGTTAACGGACATATGTGTCAGTCCAAAGACGAATTCTTCATCTGTGATTGGGTCTATTTTAAAACTTGAAAGTCCATTTTTTCTAACTTCCAAGATATGCTCTGTTAGGACAGATTTTTTTGAAAGGTAAGCATTAATCTCTTCTCTATTTTCACGGTACAGTTTATCAATCTGCCTTTTCTTTGATGGGTTTATACCATATTCTATAAAAAAGCCTTCTCTAAAAGAGGTAATGAGATTAAGTTTCTCTTTTAACGAAAAATTGAAAATTTCCAATAAGTCGTCTACGGCTCTTAAGGCATAAAGCCATCTTGTGTTTTCTTTTATTTCGGGCTCAATATTTTTTATAAACATTAAGTAAGCCATGCTGTCTCGGAAGAAGAGGTCTTCTGCCACTTTTATGCCGAGTGTAGAGTACCTTTCTATTTCAGCTATATAATGGTCATTCTCTAATTTCCAAACGTGTCCAAGTTGCTGTAAAGCATTAATAGCGTCTTGGAGTAGTTTTATAAATGAAATATGGTCTTCCGTTAAATGAAACCTAAGTCTTAAATGGAAGTCAGGATCCCGATACCTAATAAAAAACCATTTATCAATTAATCCTTCATCGAGCCCTTTTTCTATTAAAGCGGAAAGGTGTGGTTCAAAAATGTCATCAACAGAGCTTGGAGGACAATAGAGTTTAATATATAACCACTTCTTACCTTCGGGATGCTTTATTTCCGGGAAAAATACGAAAGCGTTTTCTGTAGAAAAGTTACGGTCGTTTGGTGTTTTGAAGTTGGGTCTTCGCTTAATAATACTAGCCACAAATTGGTTTACTTTTGGTAGGTTTTCGGCAGACTTTACCGGAATACTCTCATCAAAAAGAAATTCTTTAAGGATAATGTCCTTTTTGTTTTTAACTGTGTCTAAGAACAGCTTCATAAGAAAGGAACTGTTGGTGTTAATGTATAAGTCGTTATCCCCTTCTGAAATCACAAATAAATCTGGCAGTTTAATGGCTTGTTTCCAACCGAAGAAATCAACTTCAGATATAACCTTGGAAAGTGTTTTTAAATCATGAGAATCAAGTTTCCATGTTGCTAAACTTAAAATAACGCCATTATAGGAAACACGAGGGAAAAAAGAGTGCTCTTTGATAGTCTCTGGCCATTGGAACTTTAAGCTTCTGTCTTTGGCTTGGTACTGGAAGTCGAAAAGAAACTTATAAACGGGCAGTGAATTTTGGTCTACGTTATGTGTATTACTAAGTCTAGGTATAATATATTGACCCGTTTTGGTATGCTTAAGGTATAGGGTATTGTTCTCTAGACATATGTGTATGTCTCTCAGGCTAACTTTAGAAGCATTTGAGTTTTTAGAAAGAAAGTTCATTTCATAATCCAGAGCCTGCTTTCTGCTCAAGACATTACCGAGTTTAGGATTTGGAACATGGAGTATTTCCGTGAATATAATATTCGGGTTTGCTGTGATTTCTTCGTGGGCAATTTTATCTATACAATCACCAATTTCTTTGAAGGCATTTCCAAAACGACAAATTAAATTTATAGCACTGCTACCACCTACTGCTTCTAAAACTACTTGGTCATGAGCCACCAATTTGAAAATTACAGGGCTGGTAGTAGATAAATTGAGGTCTTTGTTGATTTCTGGGAGTGCTTCATTTTCAAGTTTTATTTCATAATGCCCATTCTCTTGTGCTTTGTCCAAGATTTGTTCTAAATAAAATTCAATTGGCGACAGCGTCACTTCTTTCTCAGCCGAATCCAAATCAATTTCTGTGATGAGGGGAGCAAAGCTGGTGTCAAACCTGTCTCCATATCCTATGCCCTTTTCTGTGTCTAAGGCTATTAATAATGGCACTTCATGTTTGCCAAACCTTCTATCAAATCTTATTTTAAAGGTCTCTAAATCCGTATTTTGAGACTCGGATTTTAAGGTATTTAAGACATAAATGGCGTTTAAAAGCTGTGGCTGAAGTTTTGTGTCTACAGCGTGCCCTTCTACTAAGTTGAAAAAACTTTCGACATGGAATGCCCTTTGTCCTCCGGCATTAAATAGCTGCTCTATGGCCGTATAACGGGCTATTTTATTAATTTGATTTAAATCAAGTTCTTTGAGGCGTGTTTTGACAGTATTAATTTTTTTTGCCCACTCTTCAGGAAATGAATTTTGATGCAGCAGATCTAAAAGTTCAGCTATTTTATCGGAGCTACACAAATCCGGTTCCAGTTCACTGACTAGAATTTGAGTGTCTACCAAGTCACTGGCGAAGGCAAGTGCCTCTTCTTGGGTAACTTCTTCACCTACAAATAATGTAGCAATTTCATTCAAGGTGGCACCATTTTCTGCCAATGAAAGTGCGGCTAAGATATATTCATTTTTGGTGATTGCTGATATCTGAAAATCAAGATGCTCTTCCACCCATATTTTTTCTGTATACCTTATTTGATCATGAAGAATGTAATAGCTTGAGTTTGGATAAAATTTGGCATTAATCTTAGCTTGAGGTTCGCTTTTGATGGCGTCATAAATTTGTGTTAGCACCGAAAAGTCAAGTTCAGTCTTTCTCAGAAAGCCTTCTTGTTGTTTTATGTGGGTTTTAGGGCCCCATTTAGTCACGGAGTTTCCGGCAAATAATCCAAATGGTGTTGGTCTTGAAAAACTCCGAAGAATGTACTTGGTGACACTGATAATTACTTTTTCTTCATCTTTTTCTGACAGGGAGCCTTTATTTAATTCTAGAATAGCTTCAAAAAGCGATGGAGAGGAAAGATATATGCTTTCTAACAGGAGGTCATCTTGAAGCAGATTCCTTACCTCTTTTTCCGTGATTATTGGCTTAAACGAGTGAATGGGAGTCCGGAGGACTAAATCTGGAAGAAAGTTATATTTGGGCATTTTGATAACGGATGAACCTGTGGGGATTAAAGTTAGGATTTAAGGGTTAAGATTTAATCATTTTGTCTCATTCTCCACATTTTTATTCAAATCCTTTAAATTTGCAGGCACATTATTTTAAAATATGGGAAGAGCATTTGAATTTAGGAAGGCGAGAAAGATGAAGCGATGGAGTTCCATGGCTAAAACCTTCACGAGAATTGGTAAGGATATAGTAATGGCGGTAAAGGAAGGTGGGCCAGACCCCACTTCTAATAGCAGGCTTAGGGCTGTTATACAAAACTCCAAGGCTGCAAATATGCCGAAAACCAATGTAGAGAACGCAATAAAGCGAGCATCTTCAAAAGATCAGGAAGACTATAAAGAGGTGGTGCTTGAGGGTTACGGCTTACATGGGGTTGCTGTTTTGGTGGAGTGCACCACGGATAATAATAAACGTACCGTAGCAAATGTTCGAAGTTACTTTTCTAAAACAGGGGGTAGTTTGGGAACAAATGGCATGCTTGATTTTATTTTTGATAGAAAATGCGTTTTTAAAATTGAAAATAAAGAAGGCTTAAATTTAGAAGAATTAGAGTTAGAGCTTATTGATTTTAGCGTTGACGACGTTTTCTTGGATGATGAAACAGCTGAAGTTAACATCTACGGAGAGTTTGCCTCCTATGGCGACATTCAGAAATATTTAGAGGAGAATGATTTTGAGGTAGTGAGTTCAGGTTTTGAGAGAATTCCTACAGACACAAAAGTCCTGTCTGAAGAACAAGGCATGGAAATTGATAAATTATTAGAGAAATTAGATGAAGATGACGATGTTCAAAATGTTTATCATAACATGGTTCTAGAGTAAAAACTCCAGTCCTATAATCTTGATAAGGGCGTTCTTCCATTTTGAGAACGCTTTTTTTTTTGTTAAGACCTAAAGATTGCAGAGCAAGAAACATGCATATATGGCGAATAGTTAATTTCATATAAAGAAAGCGTCAGTTTGACTTAATTCCTTGATTGATGGATGATTTTAGAGGCTTAAGTTCTTATGATATAGATATTTAATGTCTAAATTGCTTCATTATATGTTATTACATACTACTGTATCTTTGTTATAAGGCTTGTGATATGTTTAATCTTTCTGTTTTTTTTGTAACCCATACCAACTAAAATTGCGATTCTTTTTACTTGCTCTGTTGCAAATACCTTTAATGGCAATCTGCCAAACGGTGGAGCACGATCCTGCGGATTATTTTCTGAAAGTTTTTAGAACTTCCAGCCAGATAACTATTGATGGTGAGGCAAATGAAATGGTATGGCAAAGTGCAGAGGCTGTGGGAAATTTCTGGGAGCTTTTTCCTAAATCAGGCATACAGAGTAAAACTAAAACTTCTGTCAGAGCGGCTTATGACGATGACTTCATTTATTTTTTAATAGAAGCATATGATAGTTCGGGCACTTTCGTGGCACCATCGCTAAAGAGGGATGTCAGCTTAGCTGCAAATGACGGTGTAGGGGTAATCCTGGATCCCATAAATAAAAAATCGAACGGATTTGGCTTTACTTGTACCCCTTATAATGTACAGTCGGAGTATCAGTATGGTACAGATGATGCTTCTTTTACCTATGCATGGGATAATAAGTGGTTTTCTGAAGCCAAAATTTATGATGACAAATATGTCATAGAGATGGCAATACCTTTTAAAACCTTAAGATATAAAGCAGAGAATACCACATGGGGTGTAAACTTTTTTAGGAGCGATAGAAAGAAAAATCAATTTTCTTCTTGGACCAATATACCGCGACAGTTTTCGGCATTAGACCTTGCTTTTTTAGGAACCCTACAGTTTGAAGATAATCTAGGAAAACAAAAAAATAATATCTCCTTAAATCCATATTTAATGGGTGGTGTTTATAATGATTCCCAAACCAATACCACGACTACTTGGAAGGGCTTTATTCCCTTTAAAGAAAATGCTGGGAATGCAAATTATTATGGGAATGTTGGTTTTGATGCAAAGGTTGGGGTTGGTGAGGCACTTAATCTAGATCTAACGGTCAACTCAGACTTTTCTCAAGTGGAGGTTGATCAGCAAGTGACCAATCTAACCCGTTATTCAATCCTCTACCCAGAAAGACGATCTTTCTTCTTAGAAAATAGTGACATTTTTTCTGGTTTTGGAAACTCAGATATCAAGCCATTCTTTTCCAGAAGAATAGGACTCGATAAAAATGCGAACCCCATTCCTACACTTTATGGAATGAGGTTAAGCGGGAATTTGATGGCAAAAACGAGAATAGGGCTAATGAATCTTCAAACTTTAAAAAGTGGAGATTATGCGGCTCAGAATTATACAGCCACGGCATTGCATCAAAGGATAGGAAAGAGGTCATTGGTGAAAGGCTACTTTCTGAATAGAGAAGCCTTGGGGCTAGAAAATGAAGAAAATGTAGCGTCAATGGATAAATTTGGCAGAAATGCAGGTTTGGAGTTAAATCTAATTGACCATAAGGGCGTTAACAGAGCATGGGCGGGCTATCATCTTTCCATGAAAGAGGGCATTGAAGAAAATAGAGATTTTTATCAATTTGGTTTTGGTCATTTTGGTAAGCTATACACGGGCTTTGTGGATTTCGGAAATTTAAAAAAGGATTACTATTCCGATATGGGCTTTGTGAATAGAATAGAGACTTTTGCAAAAATTGGAGATAGTTATTTAGATGCTGATACTACGGTTAGAGCAGGATTCAAGTTTATTAATAATGAAAATCATCTTACTTTCCGTCCTAAACATAAAAGATTGGTAGAGCTCTCTTTTGGGCAAACCAACCATGTCAATTACTTTGAAGATGGAGAGCTGAGCGATAGGTATCATACGCTTTCTTCAGGCCTTTATTTCAAAAACGCCTCAAGTGTAAATCTAGAGTATAAAATGCATGAAGATAACATAAGGTTTTATTTCCCTCTGCCTTCGAACATGCCACTTGCTCCAGGAAATTATAACTACAGTAATTTTTCGTTAAACTATAAAGGAGACGCCCGAAAGAACTTTGTTTTAAACGGGGGGCTGCTGTTCGGGAAATATTATAATGCAGAAATAAGGCAGTATAACATGAGCATGCTTTTGAGAAAGCAGCCGTATTTTAGTATGACTTTAAGTGCTCAGTATAATGATCTTCTTTTTCCGGAAGATTACGGTAGAACACATTTGTGGCTTGTTGGTCCTAAAGTGGAGGCCACCATAACCAATAAGCTTTTTTGGACCACCTTTTTGCAGTTTAACACTCAGGAGGATAATTTCAATATCAACAGTCGAATTCAGTACAGATTTAGCCCTATGTCTGACATATATTTGGTTTACACTGATAACTACCACAGTGATTCTTTCACGAATAAAAATAGAGCCATAGTCTTGAAATTTAATTATTGGTTCAGTTTATAAAAAAGGAGAGCCATAAGACTCTCCCTTTATTTTAAAGACTAATTTTGTTTGTTCATGCGTTTTCTTGGAGCATGTTTTCTTCTACCATCTTGCTTTCCTTCCGTTTTTAATTCTAAGTATTTGATATACTGGTCTTTTGTTAAAACTTCTTTGAGCTGAGCATTATAAGCCTCTTTTCCGGCCTTCATGGCTTCTTGTTTTATTTTCATCTCTTCTTGTTTGGCTTTATGCATGGCCTCTGTTTCCGTTGCTTTTTCGGTGTTGAGGGCTAATACTTTAGTATACTGTTCGTCAGATAAAACCAACTCACTTTTCATTTTTTGTGTCATTTTCTCAGCACGTTCTTTTGGAGAGGGTTTTTCTTTTTCCATTTTTTGGGCAAAGGAAGCTCCACTAGCAGTAAAAAACAATGCCGCTAAAATCATTAACTTTTTCATAATATGTTTGTTTAAATTAATTACAGACCTTTAGACGTAGAGCTTTATCAAAGGTTTAATATCTTTGGCAAAAGTTTATCAAAACAGAAATCTAATGAGAACAAAGTACGCAGCAGGAAACTGGAAAATGAATTTAACTTTTGAAGAAGGTCAAATCCTTTTTTCTGAAGTAACTAATATGGTTAAGGATGAAGTTGTAAATCCGAACGTAAAAGTAGTAATGGGAGTACCTGCTCCTTATTTAAGTTCATTTAGCAAACTTATCAATACGGACAAAGTGAGCATTGCAGCTCAAAACTGTCATCCTGAAGCATCAGGAGCATTCACTGGCGAAATGTCTGTAGGAATGTTGGCATCAGCAGGTGTAGATCATATTATCATAGGTCACTCAGAAAGAAGAGAATACTTCAATGAGTCTGACGAATTTATCGCAGCTAAAGTAAATGCAATTTTAGCAGGTGGTTTAACACCAATCTTCTGCTGTGGAGAGACTTTAGAACAGCGTGAGGCTGGTATTCATTTTGACTTTGTAAAAGGTCAATTGACAAACGGCTTGTTCCAACTTTCGGCTGAAGAGCTTCAGAAAGTGGTTATAGCTTATGAGCCAATCTGGGCAATTGGTACAGGTGTGACGGCATCAAGCGACCAAGCTCAAGAAATGCATAAAGCATTAAGGGACCATTTGGCATCAAAATATGGTGCTGATGTGGCGGCAAATATTTCTATCCTTTATGGTGGAAGTGTGAAGCCTGGTAATGCAGGAGAGCTTTTCTCTCAGCCAGATATTGACGGTGGTTTAGTAGGTGGAGCTTCTCTAGACTCTAGAGGATTTACGGATATTGCTAAGGCGTTTCCAGCTTAAGACTCTCTGAAAAAATATATGAAACTCCCTTTCTTAAAAGATTGGGAGTTTTTTTATGACTCAATATTGTATTCGGGAGATAAGGCATTAATTACCTTACCGTTTCTAAAAGTGAATTTTAGTGCTATTTGTTGTGAACAATTTTGAGGTATTTCTTTAAGAAGAAAATCGAAGATTAGGTATGGAGGTTCAGAGTCGCTAGAGGTTCCATATAATAGGTTATGCGTTAACAAAGGAAGGTTTTCTAAATTTGTGCCCGTCAAATTACTTCCTTCAACAAATGGGCTTTTTAGTCTGCCAATTATAAGGTCAGTTATTATCGATCCTGCTGGATAGTTTTTGTTAAAGTTATAGACTGTTGAGGCTTCTATGTTTGTGACATGCCAGTCAGGAGCCATTTCTGAGAAGCATTCGCAGAGTTGCATGGCTCCACCTGTTTGAATTTTTAGTGCTTCATAGAGTATTCTGATTTGCTTAGACAAGCTGTCTTCCAAATGAATAGTAAACAAAATTTCGTTTAACGCAGGTTCTGTCCTATAGTCCCAACTGCTGAGTTTAGAAGAGAGAGAAAGCAAAATTAGCATCAATTAACTTTGATGGTCCGCAAAAGCAGAAGCACGACTGCAGCGTAAAAGCAATTGGTATTAAAATCGGGATTTTCCATTTCATATATGAATGTCAAAATTTACTAAAGTAAAGACAAGTATAAAATCGAAATGTTCTTTAAAGGGTAACCTACTAATGTTATTCTTGCTCAAGAATACCTATCATTTCTCCATGGATATGCGGTGTTAGAATATCCTCTTTCTTCCCAAAAGCCTTTTTTGTTGGCGTTTATGAATTCTATTCTCTTGATCCATTTGGAGCCTTTCCAGGCGTAAAGCTGCGGTGTTATCATTCTGCATGGGCCACCGTGCTCTAGTTCAAGCGGAGCGTCGTAAACGGTATGAGCAAGCAGCACATCTGGCTTTAAGGCTTCTTCTATTTGTACGTTTGTGGTATAGGTGTCGTAACCATAGCATAAGATATGGGTTACCGTTTCTTTAGGCATGACCAGTGCCGCTAAATCTATTAGTCTTACACCTTTCCATGGCATGTCCATTTTACTCCAAGTGGTGACACAGTGAAAATCTGATGTGTCTTCCGTTTGAGGCAAATCCATGAAATCTTGCCATTTCAATATCAGAGGTTTTTCTACTTCGCCATTAAGGGTCAGTCTCCAGTTTTCTAAACTGATTTCAGGATGATAACCTAAGTCTAGCACAGGCCATTTTATGGTTTCCGTTTGACCGGCGGGTAACTGTGGCATGCCATGTCTGTTGATTGGGCCAGAGCCTAAAGGTTTGTCGTCCGCTATTGAAGGAGAATCCGCCATTTTTTTCTCAAAACGAGCTTTCAACTTCATTCTGGCGTCTATAATTCTATCTAGTTTTTCCATATTTCTTCAGATTGATGCTGCAATTTAGAACTGCAGGCTTGTTATTCTTTTATAGCACCTTTATAATTCTTTTCTCCCGCCTCTATTTTTACCTTTAAATGGTTTTCTTCTGGTGGAATAGGGCAGCTATAACCTGAAGAAAAGGCACAATACGGATTATAAGCTTTATTAAAATCAAGTGTGATAATATCCTCTGATAATTCTGACATCCTCAAGTCCAAGTATCTCCCTCCACCATAAGTGCTGTCACCGTTTGAAGCGTCTCTGAAAGGAATAAAAAGATAATCCTTATAAAGAGGGTGTTTTATTAAATCCATACTTCTATATACGGTCAATGTCTGCTTTTTGCCTTTTATCTTAAATGTCAATTGACCAAACCGCGTATAGGTTTTAGTTTTTCCACTGCTAGTTGGTATTTCAAAAGGTTCACTTTTTCCGCCTATTTTAAATTCACAAACAACATTAAAAGTTTCATCAGGATTGTAAAAGTCTAAATCATGTAAATCATCTGCTTTTAAAGGAGAATTTGGATTCGTGACGAAGTCTTTTTTGTAGTTTTCTCTGTGCTGTAGCATCTCTTCTTGGTAGCTATTCTGCCCTAAAGCGTTATGCACGGTCAAATATATAATGCACATGAAAATGTACTTTATTGGTTTGTCAAGCCCCGATTTATTAATTTTCCGAATATTCTTCATGCTTCAAATTAAACAATAAAATTGCATGTCCGTAACCGTCATTTTAATAATAGTCACTGTATTGACAAGTATCTACGCATGGCGAGATAGTACGTTCAGGGATAAATGGATTCATAACGCCTATAGTGCCAACAAAAACAAAGAGTATTACCGATTATTGACCAGTGGTTTTATTCATGCAGATTACATGCATTTGTTTTTTAATATGTACGCATTTTATCTCTTTGGGGGTGTTGTGGAGCAGTATTTTGCTTACTTTTTTGGAGGAAAGGCTATTTTGGCATTTTTAGGACTTTATTTAATAGGTATAGTGGTGGCAAACTTGCCTGATTTTGTAAAGTATAAAGACAATATTGGGTTTAATTCCCTTGGAGCTTCGGGTGGCGTATCAGCAATTGTTTTTTGTTCAGTTGTTTTAAATCCTTTAATGGAGCTGATTATTTTCCCAATCCCAATCCCAATGCCAGGCTATATTTTCGCATTAGTTTACGTGGCCTATTCTATTTTTATGGAAAAACGTCAAATGGATAACGTGAACCATATGGCTCACCTATGGGGGGCTATTTGGGGCGTATTGTTTATAGGATTAACAGAGCCCGCCACTTTGCCAAGGTTTGTTGAGCAGATTACCTCATCGTTTTGAAAATTTTAGAAACATTAAAACAGCCATATCCTTGTGTTGACCTAGAGAGGTCAGACACACAAAATCTGCTTCATTCGTTTGCGGTGGGACTTTTTGTGGCTGTTTTTTTGATTGTTTTCGAGCCTTTTGGAATAAATCGGTGGGAGTCGGATAAAAAGATTTTGCATTTATTGGCATTTGGCGGGGTGACTTTCGGCATTCTGATATTTATGAAATTCGGAGTAATGAAAGCCTTTTCTAACTATTTTAGAGAAGAAAAATGGACAGTAGGTAGAGAGGTTCTCATTAATTTTTTTGTTTTGATTTTAATCACCTCAGGCAACTTCATATATGCCGGGAGTATTGAGATTTTCCCATGGAAATGGGCGGTGTTTTTTTGGAACTTTTCAGCGGTATTGGCCTTAGGCTTTTTCCCTATCTTCTTCAATGTATTTTTAAAGTTTAAACAAGGCTTAAATAAATATTCTGAAGAAGTAGCGATTAGAGGCTCCCAAAACAAGCAAGACTCAAAAATAATTTTGAAGGCAGAAAATGGTAAAGATGTACTGGACTTAGAATCGGGTCAGTTGTTTTATTTAGAATCTGCAGATAACTATTCAAAAGTAGTTTACTTATTGGAGGGCGAACTTAAGCAGCAGCTTTTAAGAGGGAGTCTTTCCCGAATGGAAAGTCAAATTTTGGACGAAAGTATTGTACGCTGCCATAGGTCTTACATTGTTAATCTCAATAAGGCCCTAAAAGTAACGGGTAATGCACAAGGTTATAAGTTGCATTTAAAAGATATTGATGACATTGTTCCGGTGGCTAGGAAATATAGTAGTATTGTGGAAGGACTGAAATAGGCATTAGCCTATTAGCGTTAGGAGTAAAACGATGGCTAGAATAATCCATTTTACCCTATTCCACCAACTTACATGGCTTTTGAAAATCAAAATTAGAGCTTCTATGAGAAGCAAAAAGAAACAAGTGGCCAAGGTGGCCATGGTAAAGTTATTTTCAAATGAATTAAAGCTAAAGCTGAAGATAATGAGCAATAGGCAAGCCAGAGGGAATAGTATTTTGCTATAAGCTTTGATGTCCATTTTTGATTTTGTCTTAGAAATAGAAAATTATTAGTTAAATATCACACTATTTTTTTATATAAATGATGACTTTTAGGATGTCTTAATATGACATTCGTCATTTTTCTGGTTGATTTTTTTTTCGTGCTTGGCTAAACGGTAATATTTAAGAAATGCAATTCAAAGATTATTATAAAATACTCGGTCTTGATAAATCGGCAACCGCTGATGATATAAAAAAGGCTTATAGGAAGCTTGCTCGTAAATCTCATCCAGATTTGAATCCAGATAATCCAGAAGCAAAGATTAAATTTCAGGAATTAAATGAGGCCCATGAAGTACTTTCTGACGTGGAGAAGAGAAAGAAGTACGATAAGTATGGGAAGGATTGGAAACATGGAGAGGAGTTTGAGAAAGCTCAGAACCAGCGAAGAAGCCAACAAAGAGCCTACGGTGGTGGTAGTGGTGGTGGAAATGACTTTTCTGACTTCTTTGAGTCCATGTTTGGTGGTCAAGGTGGTGGTGGAAGAAGATCTGCAGGAAAATTTAGGGGGCAAGATTTTAATGCACAGCTGAGTTTAAAGTTGACAGAGGTTCTAGAAGAAAGAAAGCAGGTGTTGACCGTAAACGGCAAAAATATAAGGCTGACTATTCCTGCGGGTATAACGGATGGGCAAACGATTAAAATTACAGGGTACGGAGGTGATGGCATGAATGGTGGCCCCAAGGGCGACTTGCTCATCACTTTTTCTATTGAAAACGACACCATATTTCAGAGCGTGGGAGCGAATCTTTATTTGACTCAAAAAATTGATTTGTTCAAAGCTGTTTTAGGAGGAGAAATTATTGTAGAAACACTTACAGGTAAGGTCAAACTAAAAGTGCCTGCTGAAAGTAGTAACGATTCTAAAATCAAACTCACTGGTAAGGGGATGCCAGTTTATAAGAAGAAGGACACCTTCGGCGATTTAATTATCACTTTTCAGATAGAAATGCCTAAAAATCTGACAGAGGAAGAGAAAGAATTATTTCAGAAACTATCAAAACTTAGAAGTCATGGCAACTGAGAAATACATTCGCATAGAACACTTTTGTGAAGTTCATGAGGTGAGTTTGTCTTTTATAGAAGAGATAGAATCATATGAATTAATCACTATGGTGGTTAAAGAAAACACAAAATGTCTTCTCCCAAATGATATAGCCACTTTAGAGAAGATAATCCGTTTATATAAAGAACTTGAAATTAATCCTGCTGGCATAGATGCCATTCTGCATTTACTGGAAAAGCTAAATAAAAAGGAAGAGGAATTGGTAGAATTGAGAAGTAGATTAAGACTTTTTTTGAAATAAGCTTAATGTGAGTTTGTGGGTTTTGGGCTTGTTAAACATCCCATAAGTACACTGAAAGACCCTTATCCTTGCTTTTTGTCCCAAAAGCTTGTCAAGCAACCCTTTGATTTTCTGGCTACTTTTTGGCCGTATAAATTTGCTTTTGTTATCTCACATAAACAAAAAGCAAATGAAAAATTTATTCATTCTTCTATGTCTTTTCTTCTTAAGCTTCGCTTCTTTAAAAGCACAAGACAGGTTTACGGTTACTGTAAATATCAATCAAATAACGAACGTGAAAGGGACTGTTTACGCGTCCTTAACAAACGACGCCAATAGTTTTCCTCGTGCTCAAAACCCAGTTGCAAATAAGGTCATGAAAGTAGAAGAGGGGAAAATGAGTTTTACGTTTGAAGGTGTATTGGGCGGAGCAGATTATGCGGTAGTGCTCTTCCAAGATTTAAATGATGATGGTAAAATAGATATGAATGGCAGTATGCCTGGGGAGCCTTGCGGTTTCTCAAATTATGTAATGATGGGGCCTCCCATTTGGGAGAATTGTTCTTTCAAATTGGATGACAACCAGGATATAACTATTCAACTTTATTCCTTTTAAGATCATGAGAGAAACAATATTCAATACGTCGCTTTTTCTACATGTGATGGCAGGAGTTTTATCTCTAGTCTTTGGTCTGGTAGCCATGCTGGTGAGGAAGAAGGGTGGGAAAGTCCATAATATCTCAGGTTTAATATTTTATTGGTCCATGACTTTTATTTTTCTTACGGCTATTCTCTTTGTTGTTCTTTACCCCGCTAAGCTTAAGTATCATTTTTTCTTGACCATAAGTATGGTTAGTTTTTACCCAACATTTGCTGGTAAAAGGGTGTTGAGCATGAAAAAGGGACTGAACGTTAAATGGTTTGACTGGTTGGGTGCTTTTGGTATTTTAATTTCAGGGATTGTGATGCTTATTTATGGAACAGTACTGGTGATAAAGGGTATTGCGGCATACACAACTTTGTTCTTTATTTTTGGGCTATTTAGTATGCTTTTGGGTGTGGTGGATATTTATACCTACTCGGGAAGGAGGTCTTTAGGGAAAATGCATTGGTTTTTTGGGCATGCCGCCAAAATGATTGGAGCCTATTCTGCAGCCGTTACGGCCTTTTGTGTGAATATAGTTCCTAGATTCTTACCTGAAGATACCAGTATTTTCGTTTTATTATTGACATGGGTGGGGCCTGCGGTAGTTTTTGCCTTTGTATCTAGGTATTTTAGAAAGAAATATGAATTGAAATTCAATATTGTCAATTGACTTTGGATTGCCTCATAGGTTTCATATTCAATCTTTAAGCCTTAGTTTTGTGCTTTTTAAGAATCAACTTGCTTTATGAATCAAAGGGTCAAACCCAAATTATTAATCGTTATTTTGTTCATCGGAGTCTTTACTTTGAGCTTCATTGGCAGTGACCTCCAGCTGGCGTCGTCAAAAAGTCCAACGCTTTTAGAAAAGCCCAATTTCGCTAAAAAGGATAAGCCAAGGCTTGAGAATAGTATTGTCAAGGATAATATAATTGGGATAAAGGATTTCGTTTCAGCACAGTATGCATGGGCAGATAGTATATTGGCGGGGATGAGTCTCGAAGAAAAAATAGGGCAACTCTTTATGATTGCCACTTATTCTAATAGGAATGAAGCGTATTATCAGGGCGTTAGAGAAAAAATAGAAGATTATCACCTTGGTGGTCTTATTTTCTTTCAAGGTACCGCTCCAATTCAAGCCAAACTTACCAACGAGTACCAAGCAATAAGCAAGATACCTTTAATGATAGGTATGGATGCGGAATGGGGTTTAGGGATGAGATTGGAAAACACCGTTTCTTTTCCGAAGCAAATCACCTTAGGAGCCATTGAAGATAATCTCATTATTCAGGAAATGGGCTTTGAGATAGGTTCTCAGCTAAAGCGGTTAGGCGTACATATAAATTTTGCCCCTGTGGCAGATATAAACACAAATCCAAATAACCCTGTGATTAACTACCGGTCTTTTGGGGAGTCTGAAAGTTTAGTGGCAGCTAAAGCTATGGCTTACGCCAAAGGCTTAAAAAAAGCAGGTGTAATGGCGGTGGCAAAACATTTTCCGGGTCATGGAGATACAGATGCCGATTCTCATGTTTCTATGCCGGTGGTAAATCATAGTAAAACAAGGCTTTCTGAACAAGAGCTCGTGCCATTTAGGAAATTGATAAACGATAGTATCGCTGGGGTAATGACAGGGCATTTGTATGTGCCAGCTCTGGATAGCAGACCAAACAGAGCCGCGACTATATCAGATAAGATAATAAAAGGGTTGCTTCATGAGCAACTTGGCTTTAGAGGCTTAACTTTTACAGATGCCTTGAATATGAGAGGCATTACGAATCAGTTTTCTGTGGGGGGAGCAGATTTGGCTGCTTATGAGGCTGGCAATGATGTGTTACTCCAGACCGCAAATCTAGATGCGGGTTATAATAAAATTTTGAAGGCTTTTAGAGATGGAGATTTGGAGGAAGCCGATTTAAACTTGCGTGTTCATAAAATACTTAGGGCTAAATATTGGGCGGGCTTAAATAAGCCAAAGCATGTGAAGGTGGAAGGTTTAATGAAAGATTTGAACAACACCCGAAGCGAGGAAATTAAAGATATTCTTTTTAAAAATGCTGTTACTGTTTTAAGAGCCGATAGAGCGGTTTTCCCTTTTGTTCAGTTAGACACATTGTCTATTGGAACAGTGGCAGTGAGTGCGGCTGTAGGTAATGCATTTCAATCACAGATGAGTGGGTTTGGGAATGTAGTAAATTACGAAATGCCTATAAAGCCCGGTTCTTCAAAAGATTGGAGTTATATAGTGGATCAGGCATTTACATATGACGCTATGGTGGTAAGTGTGCATGATATGAACAGTCGCTCTTCTCAAAACTTCGGCGTTTCGCCTTCCACCATTGACATGATTAGAGCCTTGTCTAAGAAAACCAAAGTGGTGGTGGTAGCCTTTGGCAACCCTTATGGATTGAAGCTTTTTGATGACTTTCCTAATGTGATTTGTGGTTTTGAAGACGACCCTCACGCTTATAAGGCAGTGTCTGAAATACTTTTTGGTGCGGGTTCTGCGAACGGCCATTTGCCGGTTACAGCTTCGCCATTGGCTAGATTTAATTTTGGTCAAAGTTCTTTAAATGTGGGTAGACTTACAGAAGACTTACCAGAACATGTAGGCATGAGCGAAGCTAAGCTCAACGAAATTGACGGGATTGTAAATGACGCCATCAGTAAAAATGCTTTTCCAGGGGCTCAAGTTTTGGTGGCCAGAAGAGGTAAAGTGGTTTATCATAAGGCTTTTGGGACTTTTCGATATGGAGATACCGAAAAAGTGACAACCAATACGCTTTATGACTTGGCTTCACTTACCAAAGTGAGTGCCACATTGCAGGCCGTTATGATGCTTAATGAAAGGGGGCTTTTAAATTTGAACTTGAAGGCTTCCGATTATTTGCCGGAGCTAAAGGGAACTAATAAGGAAGATATGCTAGTGGGAGATATTCTTTTTCATCAGGCAGGTTTAAAGTCTTTTCAAGCGTTTTGGGCTCCTACAAAAACGTCCTCGGGAGCTTTTAAAAAGGAATATTATCAGCCTAATCAAGAAGGAAACCTTCAGGTAGCAGACGGTTTATTTATAAAACCGAGTATTAGAGATTCTGTTTGGAACTGGCTTATTGATACAGATTTTACCACGAGAAAGAAGAGTGGCGGAGAGTTTAGATATCTATACAGTGATTTGGGTTTAATTATGATTCAAAGAATTGTGGAGGAGGTTACTAGCCAACCCTTGGATGAATTTTTAGACCAGAATTTATATGAGCCCTTGGGAATGAACCATACGCTGTTCAATCCCTTGAATAAATTTCCAAAAAGCCAGATAGCCCCTACAGAAAACGATCTGATTTTCAGAGAAAGGCAGATTTGGGGTACCGTTCACGACCCTAATGCGGCACTTTTAGGTGGGGTAGCGGGTCATGCTGGATTATTTAGCAATGCTTGGGATTTGGCTAAATTGTATCAAATGAACCTTCAAAATGGTTCTTATGGTGGAAGGAGATATTTGTTTCCTGAGACGGTCAATCATTTTTCTACGCATCTTTCTAATAGAAGTCATAGAGGAATAGGCTGGAATAAGCCTGTTCAAAATCAGGATTTATCTACCATTGCTTCTACGGCTTCGCCCAATACATATGGGCATACCGGCTTTACAGGAACGGTGGTGTGGGTAGATCCAGACCGTCAGCTGATTTTTATCATGCTAGCCAATAGAGTGTACCCAAGGGCCAATAATAGTAAACTTATGGACTTGGATGTTCGCAAAAGAATCCATGAAGTCATAAATGAGGCGGTGGATAATCTTTGATAATTTTATGATAATCTTTATTAATTTCATTGCATTAAACACGCAATGAAAATGATTTACAGGCTCAGTTTTATTTTTACCCTTACCCTACTTCTCTTTCAAAAGGTAGATGGTCAGCAAACAATTTACTTTGAAGATTCAGATTTCAATTTTAAACCTATATTTATTGGCGAAAAGCCAACTGAAATAAGGAATACCTTTACACTTTCAGATGGGACTTACTGGGTTAATTATGTTGGAGAAACTGGTGTCCTTGTAAAGTATGAAGGGACTGAAGAGGTATATAGGTCGGAACAAACCATTTATTTGAATTATAATGAGAGACCGCTGATTTTTCCGGATAATTCTATTTGGGTTCAAATGTCGACTTATTCAGTAGCAGACACAAATACCCTCTATTCTTATAGAAGGAAATTTTTAGTAATTGATTCTGAGAATGTCGAAAGTATTTTGGATGAAGGAGAGGTCTTTGATGGTGGTAGGTTTTTGTATTATGACAAACATAAAAATCAATATTATGCTATAGGAGACTCATTAAGAAGATATAATGTGGACTTTTCACGTGACTATACTTTTAATTGTGAAGTTCCTCTATCGGGAATTGGAACTGTTGTAGTTGATAAGCATGGCAATGTATTTTTAGGTAATGACAAATATGGTCTTTCTTATAATTTCAATCGAACAACATATAAACTAGATCATGATGGTAAAATTATTTGGGAAGGCTTGATTAATAAGAAAAGGAATTATTCATCAAGTAGTTGGGGTGATTATAATATTTTTTATCCACTATATGAGAAGGATGATTTTGTGTTATGGGGCTCTTTACAGTGCGGAGAGGGCTGTTATACGGCAGACAATCATGCCCTTACTGAAAATGACGAAAGAGTAGAATTAGCTTATTTAAAGAAGGTAGAAAATGAATATATAGGCTTCGATTTTATTGATAACTATGGTGTTACTTTGAAAAATGGTAACAGATTCATGAAATATGATTCGCTTAATCACATTTTTGATATTGATAGGTCAGTTGTAATTGATTTGCATGGAAAATCTATTCGGGGTGTTTTTCCTGATAGCTCTATTCTGGTTAAGTCAGGTAATGACCTAAAGAGATATACGACTAAAACTAATTTAGATATTACTACAGAAATTGTTAACCTTAATGAAGCTTCGAGTGATTTTTTCAATAAAGAGGTGATTGATGTTAGAGGCAAAGAGATTGATTTGGAGGTGGCTACTTCTGACAGTTCGGATTCCTATGTTTTTCTACAACCAGAAGATACAGAGGCTGCTTACTTGGTAGAGAAACGTCTTGTTTTTACGGGAAGGGAGGGCGACTTTAAAGTCTTAGCATATTCATTCACAGGAAGTGCCGCTTATGAAAGCAGGGAGTTTAAGGTTAGGAAAACAGATGCAGAGATTGAAGTAATTACACAAGGGCCATTTTATATAAATGTGCCTATTGAATTTGAAACGGTTCAGTCGAACGTCTACATGGATTCGGTTTCAGGAAGTTGTACTAACTCCTATAAAACAATTATGGCAACTTCTTATAGCAACGAAGGTTGTACTATTTATTACTCTTGGGAAGGCAATGAGGATTATGCTAAAAGGGTGCAGGCTACTCGTTTTGAGATTTCGAGAGAGACTGCTTTGGGTGTGAATGAGTCGTTTAATCGTGATATTTCTAGCTATCCTAATCCAGTTACAAATGGGAGGGCTTTTATCATATCTTCAAAGGAACCGATTTTTTCAATAAATGCCGTTGACGGTCTTGGGCGTAAACAGTTATTTAAAAGTAGAAAAATGGGAAATGATATGGAAATAACGATGTCAAATGACTTTTCTGGAATTCTCTTTATTCAAATGTTCGATAAGAAAAATAACTTTATAGGGAGTATTAAAAAGGTGATAGAATGAATCTACCACCTTTTCTGTTTTAAATCTTCTCCAAAGTTAAGCTTTCCCCTTTGGCAAGCTCTATCAATTTAGATTTTCCCTGATAAACCACATTAGTTTTCGAGCCGCCTTTGGCATAAACTGTTACTGATTTCAGCTTTCCCTTTTTCCAAGCCAAGTCAATTTCAAAACCACCTCTAGCTCGTAAGCCCTTTACAGCACCCGTTTGCCAAGCATCTGGCAGGGCAGGAAGCAGGTAAATGTTATCATTGTCAGACTGCACCAGCATTTCCGCTATAGCCGCCGTACCTCCAAAGTTTCCATCGATTTGAAAAGGAGGGTGAGCGTCAAAAAGGTTTGGGTACGTGCCTCCTTTATTATTGCCTTTTGGTCTGATGGCATCAGGTTCTACATAACTTAAAAGCTCTCGATACATTTTATAAGCATGGTTTCCGTCTAGTAATCTAGCCCAAAGGTTAATTCTCCAGCCTTTTGACCAGCCCGTGGTTTCATCGCCTTTTATTTTTAAGGTTTTCTTTGCGGCGTTTGCTAAGTCTGGCGTTTTGGCCACGGTAATATGATGTCCTGGATGTAAACCAAAAAGATGGGTTTGATGCCTATGCTGAGGATCTGTGTCTTCCCAGTCGTGATACCATTCTTGCAAATTCCCTTTTTTGCCAATTTGATAAGGTTGAAGTTTTGAAAGTGTAGCTTCTAATTCAGCTACAAATTCTGCATCTGTATTTAGGGTTTTGGCAGAGCTAATAATCTCATTAAAAAGCTCTTTAATCATGGCTAAATCTGCCGTAGCACCGTAAAGGGTTGCTCCTTTATAACCTTTATCTGTGATATAAACATTTTCAGGAGATGTAGACGGCGAAGTAATTAATGTACCATCAGGGCCTTCTACGAGCATATCTAGACAGAACTCGGCGGCTCCTTTCATGATAGGGTAGGCATAAATTTTAAGCCATTCCTTGTCTTGTGTAAACTGGAAGTGTTCGTATAAATGCGTGCTAGCCCAAGTGCCGCCCATGGCCCAGTTTGCCCATACAGGTGCACCTTTTCCAAAGTCTCCAACTGGATTTGTCATAGCCCATATATCAGAATTGTGTGAGCCTGTCCAGCCTCTGGCACCATAAAAAGTTTTTGCGGTTACTTCGCCCGTTTTTTGAAGGTTGGCTAAGAAACTTAAAAATGGTTCGTGAAACTCGCTAAGATTAGTGGTTTCTGCTGCCCAATAGTTTTCTTCCGCATTAATATTCATGGTGTAATTACTGCTCCATGGCGGTCTTATGTAAGGGTTCCAAAGCCCTTGTAAGTTGGCAGGAACCCCAGACGTTCTTGAACTGCTAATTAAAAGATAACGTCCGTATTGAAAATAGAGAGCTTCTAAATAGGGGTCTTTAGCTCCTGTGGCATAGTTTCTAAGCCTTTGGTCTGTCGGAATATCTTTTCCTTCATATTGACCCAAGTTTAATTTCACCCTATCGTAATATTTTTGGTAATCCGCTATATGACTGTTTTTTAGTTCGGCATAAGTTTTGGTTGCGGCTTTTTCTAGTTGTGCTTTAGCAATGGCCTGGTCGTCCAGGCCTTCAGTGGCTGGGTTTTTATCAAAACCATTAAAACTAGTGGCAATACTCACCAAAATGATGGCTTCGCTGGCATTAGAAACATGTATGGTGCTATCTGTTTGTGTTATCTCGCCATCGGTCTTAGTTACTTTTATTAGGCTAGAAAACTTGGTGCTTCTTCCTTCGCTGAATTGCACCGCATTTTCCACATTGCCCAAATAACTAGGTTTTGACTCCGTAGGAGCATAGCCATGGGCGTTAAGTAAATTCGGGCTCGTAGTTACTTTATATTTTAGTAAGCTGCTAAACGCCAAGTTGAAATTTAAGCTGTTTTTGTGCTTCGCTTTTAGTTTGATAACAAAAACCTTATCAGGATGTGAAGTGAAATATTCTTTCACAATCTCATTATCATCATTGTCAAAGCGAACCTTGACGGTGGCTTCATCGAGGCTTAATTCACGGTAATAGTTTTGACCTTTTAGATTGTCAAAATTCATGGTCAATGTTCCTAGTGGAGCAAAAGACTCTGAAAATTTGCCTTGAATGTTTCTGATGAGCGAGTCGGCCAGTTTGTAGTTATTGTTTTTGAGGGCTGCTCTTACCAGCGGCATATAGGTACGAGCATCAGGATTCATATTTGGGTCGGTGGGTTCACCAGACCAAAGTGTAATGTCGTTGAGGTATATCTTGTCGGAGGAAACTCCGCCAAAAACCGTAGCTCCAATTTTGCCGTTTCCCAATACTAAACTTTCTTCAAAATGTTCAGCTGGTTTATCGTACCATAGTTTCATAGGGGCTTGCTGGGCTATGGCAGAGGAAGTGAAAAGTAGAGCAAATAGTACTTTTTTCATTATTAATGATTGGGTTCAAGGTCAATGTTAGGGCTGATTTTTGACAGTTTCAAATTTCCATAGAAAATTAGGGCATAACAAGTGATATAAAACAGCGGTCTTCCTAGATTCTACTGGGCCATGATTACTTTTCAAGCCTTTTCTGACTAAATTTGCAGTCTGATTTCAAATACAAGAAGATTGATGATTAAAACTCCGAAAAGATACACCGTAACTGCTGCTTTAATTTATGCCAATGGGCCTATTCATATTGGTCATTTGGCAGGTTGTTATCTGCCATCCGACATATATGTGCGTTACTTAAGAGCAAAGGGAAAAGACGTGGCGTTTATTTCGGGGACAGATGAGCACGGCGTGCCCATTACCATCAAAGCAAAAAAAGAAGGGATTACGCCACAGGAATTGGTGGATAGATATCACAAGCAAATCAAGCAGAGTTTTATTGATTTTGGGATAAATTTTGATATTTACTCTCAAACCTCCAAGCCTATCCATCATGAGGTATCTCAAGACTTTTTTAGGAAGTTGTATGACCAAGGAGATTTTGTAGAAGAAGAAACGGAGCAGCTTTATGATGAAGCCGCGGGTCAATTTTTGGCCGATAGATATGTGATTGGCACTTGCCCAAAATGTGGGAATGATAAAGCCTATGGCGACCAATGCGAAAGTTGTGGAACAGCTCTTTCTCCATTGGAATTAAAAAACCCGAAATCGACACTTTCTGGTGCTGAACCCATTAAAAAGGTGACCAAAAACTGGTATTTGCCTTTGGATAGAATGCAGCCCCAAATTGAGGAATATGTCAATAGCCATCCAGAATGGAAGAATAATGTGGCTGGACAGTGTAAATCATGGCTTCAAGACGGCCTTAGACCACGTGCCATGACCAGAGACTTAGACTGGGGCATTAAGGTGCCCGTAGAAGGAGCGGATGGAAAAGTGCTTTACGTGTGGTTTGATGCACCTATAGGCTACATCACTTTTACGCAAGAATGGGCGGCAGCCAATGGCAAGGATTGGAAGGATTACTGGCAATCAGAAGATACCAAGCTGGTACATTTTATTGGCAAAGACAATATCGTTTTCCATTGTATTATTTTTCCTGCCATGCTGATGGCTCACGGAGATTATACTTTGGCAGATAACGTTCCTGCAAATGAATTTATGAATCTAGAGGGTGATAAAATCAGCACTTCTAGAAACTGGGCTGTCTGGCTTCATGAGTATTTAGAGGGCTTTCCTGGCAAAGAAGATGTGCTGCGTTATGCATTAACATCAAATGCTCCTGAGTCAAAAGATTCTGAGTTTACATGGAAAGACTGGCAAACCAAAAACAACTCGGAGTTGGTGGCCATTTTAGGGAATTTTGTTAACCGTACCATGGTGCTTACCAATAAGTATTATGAGGGTATAGTTCCAGCGAAAGGTGAATTGACAGATTTTGATAAAGAGACCTTAGAGAAATTGACAAAGCTTCCTTGTGATGTTTCAGACGCATTAAAGAATTTCAAATTTAGAGATGGCTTGTCTAGCATGATGGAGATAGCCAGACTTGGGAACAAGTATTTGGCGGATACGGAGCCTTGGAAATTAATAAAGACAGACCCTGAGCGTGTCAAAACTATTATGAATATAGCGGTGCAAATTACCGCTTCGTTAGGAGTTGCCTGTGAGCCGTTTTTGCCGTTTACTGCGACCAAAATTAATGCTATGCTTAATGTTGAGAAACGTGAATGGTTATTTGCAGGAAAAGCAGACGCGGTGGCAGACGGTCATCAACTAAAAGAAGCATCATTGCTTTTTGAGAAAATAGAAGACAGCACGGTGGAAGCTCAGGTACAAAAATTATTGGATACTAAGAAAATGAATGAATTGGAGAGTAAAGCAGTTCCTGAAATAAAGGAAGAAATAGTTTTTGATGACTTCATGAAGTTGGATATCAGAATAGGTACCATCCTAGAGGCAGAACCTATGAAGAAAAGCAAGAAGCTTCTGAAATTCTTAATAGATGATGGTTTTGAGAAACGTACCATTTTAAGCGGAATAGCAGAGCATTATAATCCGGAAGAGATGATTGGCAAGCAAGTGACTTTTGTAGCCAATTTAGCCCCAAGAAAAATGATGGGAATAGAATCTCAAGGAATGATTCTTATGGCGGAAAATAATGATGGCGGCTTAGCCCTTATTCAGCCAGACAAAGCTGTTTGGAATGGTGGTACGGTTTCTTAATTTTTGACTGACCCTACTCTCTATTTATACGTATTAATAATTGGCCTATTGCTTTTAAAAAAGCGATGGGCTATTTTTTTATAAGGCTTACCCATTTCTTCTTGTCAATAAAAGAGAATATCAGCCCTTTCTAACTTCAATTAATCGTCCGATTTGCCGTTCAGTTGTTCGCTAGCGGACGCAAAAAAATAGAAAGACATTGTCAATATCCTTGTAATAAGTGGTTTATGTTTTATGGTATGCCTTTGGAATAATTGGCATTGAGGGTGCAGTGGTTATGAGCGGTTTCATAAACCTTGTTGACATCCGAAATTTTAAATAAAACATATTATGAAAAAGTTATTAAAAATTATGGCGGGTTTATTGTTCATTTCATCTTTTGCTTTCGCTAACGATGAGCTTCCAAATCCAGAAAAAGGAAATGCCTTTAAAATGGCTATGTATTTTAACAAGACCACTGGAGTGGTTAAAACCTTTTATGAAAAAGCACAGGGTTCTGACCTTGACATCACTATCTCTGACGAGAAAGGAAGAGTGTTAAATGGCATTCACATTAGCAAGAAAAGATACAGTGCTAGAGTGAATTTTGACCTTAGTGGTTTAGAGAATGGGATATATACGGTCAAGGCCGCTCATAATGGAGAAGTCATATCTAAGGTTATTAAAATGGAGAAGGTAGAGCCAGAGTATAAAATGGAGGTCTTCTAATGACAGAATTTATTGGTCAATAAGTGTTCTTGAGAGTTTCGATGTTAAGAGATCTTAATCTTAGTTATACGGTAAAATGGACATGCAACCTAGAATATCAGATTGGTATCTAAGAAGGCAGGAACTCTTAGATGGGAAGTTCACCATTTAAACTTTTAATTTACCATACATACTAATATGTATTGCATAGTAGCTGGTTTATTACTCACCTTTGAGCTATCGAAACGCAATTAAGCGTCCAATGAAAAACTATTTACTTTAAAAAAAACAAAAAAACTTATTATGAAAAAGCAATTTAAAACTATCGTTCTAGCCTTATTGACAACAACTCTTTCTTTCGCTGCATTAGCAAATGTTACACATCCAGATAAGAAAAAGTCTTTTGAAGTAGGCATGTATTATGATTCTAACAGCGGAACTGTTAAAACATTTATTGAGAAGGAAATAGGGGATCTGCTGTTTATAACTTTTGTAAACGAGGATGGCAATGAATTATCGCAGTCCTTTTTGAAAAGGAAATCGCAGTCTGGCAGAGTAAATTTTGATATTAATACTTTGCCTATTGGTACATATAGCATTAAGATAAGTAATGGTTCCACGGAGCTTGTTTATCCGGTGAACATTTCTCAACCTACTCCTGATAAGGTAGTGAAATTATCTAAATAGCATATTTAGTGCTGATTGTCGCGTAGGGTAAAGAGCAGAGTAGCCAGTCTATTTTGCTCTTTCTTTTTAAGAGAGAAACCTTGATCTATAGTTTAAAGGCGTGGTACTTTTCACACTCTTAAATTGTCTATTAAAGTTTGAAAGATTATTGAATCCGCTCTCAAAGGAAACTTCTGAAACGCTATGTTTATCTTTTTGCAATAATTTGCACGCGTGCTCAATCCGTATCTCCGTTAGAAAAGTACTAAATGTTTTTCTTGTTCTCTTTTTAAAATATCTGCTAAAAGCAGATTCGCTCATACTGGCCAAGCCTGCAATATCATTTAATTTAATGTCTTGACGGAAATTCTGCATAACATACTCAAAAACCTTTTTTATACGGTCAGAGTCTACATTATTGTTTAGGTATATCGGGTCTGAGGTTAGGAATTTGAAATCTTCCGTTTTACTCATTTTATTTAAAATAGAAAGAAGGGCGATTAGCCTATCCATATTCTCTTTCTGAGAAAGAGCGGCTATTTCATCTTCTAAACCTTCTGCAAATTTTTTCCCGAACTGAAGTCCTCGTTTGCTATGGTCTAAGAGTTGTTTAATCAAATGATTTTCTGGAGCATCCATAAAACCTTGCCCTAAAAAGTCTTCACTAAAATGTATCACTAATGATTTGGCTCTTAGACCGGAGTTTTCTCTATGGTATTCTGGAGCACTTCTATAGTAATGAGGAAGGTATGAGCCTATCATCGCTAAGTCTCCAGGTTCAAAGTCAGTAATGCTACTTCCTATGTACTTTTCGCCCGTACTTTTTTGCATAAAGACGATTTCCACCTCAGGGTGGTAGTGCCATGGCGTAGGAAAATAAGGAGCTTCCTGATCAAAAAGACTGAAGGAATAATCAGAAGGCGTAGATATTTTGAGTAATTGTGGTTTCACTTTTAACTATATTTTGCTCAAAAATAATATATAATAGTAATAATAGTATTAGATTTCTGTTACTTTTGTTGGATAATTTCATATATAATCAAAAAATAGTTCAATGAAAGCATTAAGTACATGCATGTTATACGTGCTTCTAAGTGGTCTTAGCTTTAACTCTTTTGCTCAAAAAGCCTCTAAAGATGGTTGGGTGACCTTATTCAATGGAAAAAACCTAGATGGCTGGAATCAAAAAAATGGCGAAGCTAAATATGAGGTCTTAAATGGAGAGATTGTGGGTACTACCGTAGCCAATACTCCAAATTCATTTTTATGTACCAACAAAACTTATGGGGATTTCATTTTTGAGGTTGATCTTAAAGTTGCAGAAGAAATGAATTCAGGTGTTCAATTCAGAAGTTTGTCTTCGGAAGATTATAATAAAGGCAGAGTACATGGCTATCAAATGGAGGTAGATCCATCTGACAGAGCATGGTCTGGTGGAATATATGACGAAGCTAGAAGAGGATGGCTTTATATTCCTAATATGAATGAGCCCGCAAAAAAAGCTTTCAAGCATAATGATTGGAACACTTACAGAATAGAAGCTATTGGCTCTGTGATTAGAACATGGGTTAATGGTGTGCCAGTTTCTCACCTTATTGACGAAGAAACAGCTGTTGGTTTTATTGCTCTTCAGGTACATGGTATAGGCTCAAGCGACAGAGCAGGAAAGCAGATAAAATGGCGTAACATCAGAATAAAGACGGACAATATCGTGCCTAGCCCATATGATGAAGTTCCTGTAGTCAACTTAATTGATAATAACCTTTCTGCACAAGAAACGGCTCAAGGGTATAAATTACTTTTTGATGGTAAAAGTTTTGACGGATGGAGAGGTGTTAACAGAAAAGACATGACTGGTAAAAGATGGTCTATCAATGATGGCAACATTATGATTAGCAAATCTGACGGTTCTGAAACAGGAAACGACATTGTAACCACAGAAAACTATGGTGCTTTTGAGTTAGTATTTGATTTCAAATTGACTCCTGGTGCAAACTCTGGCGTAAAGTATTTTGTGAATGAGGACTTTGATGCCGGTGGAAAATCTGGTATTGGTCTTGAGTATCAAGTACTAGATGATGTGCTTCATCCAGATGCTAAGATGGGAGCCGTTGGAAATAGAACATTGGCTTCTCTATATGATTTGATACCATCAATCAAAGTTGATAAGCGTTTTCAAAGAAAGATTGGAGAGTGGAACCAAGGTCGTTTGGTAGTCATGCCAAATAACACGGTGCAGCACTGGCTAAATGGTTATAAAGTGGTGGAGTATGAAAGGAAAAGTAACATTTACAAAGCCCTAGTAGCTAGAAGTAAATACGAGAAATATGAGAATTTTGGTACAGCTGATGAGGGACCAATATTGCTACAAGATCATGGAGATGAAGTAAGGTTTAAAAACCTGAAGATCAGAAAGCTGTAATAAGAAATCAATACCTATTAAAATAATAAAAACAAGAATGAGTACTAATAGAAGAGAATTCATAAAAAAGTCATTGATGGCAGGAGTGGCCACCAGTTTTTCAGCAAGCAGTTATGCTAAAATTATTGGGTCTAATGATCGTGTAAGAGTGGGTTGTGTAGGTTTTTCTGACAGACACCGTTCTTCCCATGTGTCTGCTTTCAAAGACATACAAAAAGAAATGAACTTTGAAATGGTGGCTGTTTCGGATATCTGGAACAAAAGAAGAGCAGAAGGACAAGCATATCTTCAAAGCCAATTAGGAAGTAAAGTGACCGCTTATAATAATAATGATGATCTATATGCATCTAATAGTGTAGACGCTGTGATGATCAGTACGGCAGATTTTCAGCATGCATTACATACCATTGAGGCGGTAAAGGCCGGATGTGATGTATACGCAGAGAAGCCTTTGGCCGAAACCATGGAAGATAACCGTGCGGTGCTTAAAGCAGTAAAAGATTCTAAGAAAATAGTACAGATAGGTTCCCAAAGAAGAAGTGGCTCTAACTATCATGCTGCAGCAGATTATATTAAATCGGGCAAATTCGGTGATATCGTCATGGTGGAGCTGATGTGGAACGTAAATCAGCCAGGCAGATGGAGAAGACCAGATTTAGTGGCTAACTTGAAAGAGTCTGATGTAGATTGGAAAAGGTTTCTACTAAATAGACCTTATGAGGCCTTTGATGCTCGTAAATATTTAGAATACAGACTTTTCTGGCCTTATTCTTCAGGAATCCCAGGTCAGTGGATGAGTCATCAAATTGACACCGTTCACTGGTTTAGTGGTTTGCCTCACCCAAGAAGCGTTGTTGCCAATGGTGGAATTTATCAGTGGAAAGATGGCAGAAGTAACGCAGATACATTGACAGTAGTATTTGATTATGGCCCTCTAGACGATTTATCTAAAGGTTTCCAAGTTCAGTTTACCAGCCGTTTTTCTAACTCAGCCGGTGGAACTAAAGAGCTTTATTATTCTAATGGTGGAATGATAAACTTGGATACGAATGAAATTTCTGATGAAGGAGGTTTAGATCTTAGACATGCGTCTGCCATGGGCATGAAAGCTAACTTATTAAAGACAGCTAAAATAGAAGGACAAAAAGTAGAAACAGCTGCCAATACAGGTGGAGATTCTCTTACGAATAACCATGTGAGAAACTGGATGGAGTGCGTAAGAAGCAGAAAGACACCTAATGCACCTATTGAAGCAGGTTATCAACATTCTATTGCCACTATGATGTCAAATGCGGCTTATAGAACAGGTCTTAAAGTTACTTTTGACGAGAAAAGTCAGGAAGTTTTAGCGGGTGGTGTGCCATTCAAATATTAAAATCCGATGATGAGCTGACGACCTTCTGTATCTGCATCAAATTCCAGATTAGAGATCGTCAGCCCCATCAGTCTTATCCCCTTTTCGGAGGGTAGCAAGGCGTTTAGCATATCGTAAGCATTTTTAGAGATAAATTCCTCTTCCAGTAATAATAGCTGAGAAGTTCTGCTTCGGGTTATAATCTCGAAGTCGGCAAATTTTATCTTTAAAGTGAGGGTCTTGCCAAACGCCTTTGCTTTATTTATCCTTTTCCATAATTGTTCTAAGATGACATCCAATTCCGCGTAGAGTTCGTCAGAAGAATTGAGGTCGTTACTGAAGGTGTTTTCCACACCAATAGATTTTCTTATTCTGTCGGGGTTTACCTTTCTGTGGTCTTTTCCTCTACATATATCAAAGTAATATCGGCCAACTTTGCCAAAGTTATTGACCAAAAACGCTAAGCTTTTACCTTTTAAATCTTTTCCGGTGGCAATCCCCATTTTCGTCATTTTTTCTGCCGTCACTTTTCCAATACCGTAAAATCTTTTTATTGGAAGGGTTTCCACATAGGCTTCTGCTTGATGAGGTTTTATTACAAACATGCCATCGGGTTTATTGACATCCGAAGCTGTTTTCGCTAGAAACTTATTAAATGAAATGCCTGCTGAAGCGGTTAAAGAGGTTCTTTCTTTTATTTTTTGTCGTATTTGCTTCGCAATTTCAGTAGCCAGCGGAATGTTTTTGAAATTCTCCGTAACATCCAGATAGGCCTCGTCTAGCGATAGGGGCTCTACCAAATCTGTGTATTCAAAAAACACCTCTCTTATTTGATTTGAAACCAATTTGTATTGGTCAAACCTTGGTTTCACAAAGATAAGGTTTGGGCAGAGCCTCTTGGCTGTTTTAGAAGGCATGGCAGATTTAACACCGAACTGCCGAGCCTCATAACTAGCGGCCGCCACCACACCTCTTTCTGCACTACCGCCCACGGCCACAGGTTTCCCTTTCAGTTCAGGATTATCACGCTGCTCTACCGACGCAAAAAATGCGTCCATGTCTATATGGATTATTTTTCTGAGCTTAGCATCCATTCTTTAGGAGTAGGTTTAAATGCGGTATCCAAAACACGCTCTGGAAGTATCTGAGTCAAATGATGTTTGAGATGGATGACATAATCTTTCATCATAAATGCCAATGTAAAAGGCCCTTCGCCATTTACTTTTATTTCGTTTTTGAGGGCATTTGTTGGAGTGTTCTCCATAATATGAGCAATATGAAGATTAAACTGACTCCAGAAATCTATTAATCCGTGCCAATCTGCATCATTGTATTTCTGGTTTTCTACCCATTCTTCTTGCTGATAGGCCACCACATCAATTTTAGCAGTGCTCGTAGAGTTCACAATCCGCATTTGATTATTATTAGCTGAGTCAATCAAGTGACCCATAATCTCCTTAGCACTCCATTTGTTTGGCATTGGCTTTTTTGAAGCTGCTGCGTCTTCTATTTGCTTCAGAATTGGCCCTATATTAATGACAACATCCTTTAAGATTTCAGCGGTTTCTTTCATCCAAATAGTTAATTTTGAGCCAAATTTAAAGATTTAGAATTCTAAAGCCCCAAAAGGCTATTACAAACAAAAGTTAAGCTTTGATTCCCTTCATATATTTCTTCCTTCGTTTTGAGGCATTTTTAGTCAATCTGTTTTTTGTCAAAAGAATGGACGTTACCGGTCTTGAAAATGTAGCCAAAGACAAACCCATTCTTTTTGCGTCTACCCACGCCAACTCTTTTTATGATGCCATCGTGCTTCATCTCGTTTTTAAAAGATATGTGTATGCTTTGGCTAGAGGTGATGCTTTTGAAAAACCGATTGTGGCTAAAATATTGAGCTATATTCACATGCTTCCAGTTTGGAGAATAACAGAAGGCAGACAAAACATGTCAAGGAATGCCAAGACATTTAATAAATGCAATGAATTGTTTAAGCAAAACAAGCAGGTTTTGATTTATCCAGAAGGGGTATGCAAGAATCAAACGTCCTTATTGCCTCTTAAAAAAAGAGGAACAGCTGCCATGGCCTTTAAGGCTTGGAATGAAGACATAGATGTGCAAGTAGTGCCCGTGGTGCTTACTTACGATTCCTTTAAGAAGTTTGGTAAGAGAATTAATTTGAATATCGGGAAGCCGCTCCAGAAGTCGGAATTTGACTTATCAGAGGAAATAAGTTTTTCTAAGAGCTTTACGGTAGAGCTTTCGGAGCGGATGAAACCCTTATTTTCTCACGTTTTTAAGCCTGTCGGATTCCTGCGAAATGCTTTTTTCTACTTTGGCTGGCTAATTAATTTTCCTTTGTATTTGGCTATCGATGCCTTCGTTAAAAAGAAGTTTGGTAGGACCATATTTTCGGATTCTATATGGTTTGGATTGCTTTATCTTTCCTACCCGCTATACTTACTTCTTTTGTTTTTGGTCTTAAAACAAGTCTTTTAACCTTATCTTTTTAGTAAAATATTTTTAAGAATGTCAGTACACATAGGACCTATTGGTCAAACATTGCCAGCTTACTTAGCAGATAAGAAATATTCTCAAGTGATTGTTTTGGTGGACAAAAACACCAAAAAAAGTTGTTATCCATTGATTAAAGATTTGTTGCCAAAACACACTTTGGTCAAAATCAAAAGTGGAGAGACGTATAAAACACTAGATACCTGTCAGGAGATTTGGCAAGTGATGACGGATGCCAATATGGATAGGCATGCTTTAATGATAAATTTAGGTGGTGGCGTAATAGGAGACATGGGTGGTTTTTGTGCGGCTACTTACAAAAGAGGGATAGAATTTATTCAAATTCCTACCACCTTGTTGGCACAGGTAGACGCCAGTGTTGGAGGTAAGCTAGGAATTGATTTTAACGGCTTTAAAAATCATATAGGTGTTTTCCAACTGCCAGAAACGGTACTTATAGATTCTGTTTTCTTGAAGACACTTCCTGTGGCAGAGCTTCGCTCTGGTTTTGCGGAAATTGTGAAGCACTGTCTCATTCAGGATGGAGCTAAATGGGGTGAAATCAACGTCAAAGATTTTGAAGAGCAAGATTTTGATAACTTAATAGAGCATTCTATTGAGATTAAAAAGAAAGTGGTAGCAGAAGATCCTACAGAGAAAGGTTTAAGGAAAATCTTGAATTTTGGACATACGCTTGGGCACGCTGTCGAAACTTATTTTTTAGAGAAGAACCCTAAGAAAAGATTACTTCATGGAGAGGCTGTTGCGGTAGGTATGATCTGCGAAGCCTATATGTCTTTAGAGAGAGGCTTAATAGATCAAAGGCTTTTTGAGGAAATTGAAGCTTTTATTTTCTCTGTCTATGGAAAAGTAAAATTGAAGGAAGAATATTTACCAGCGATATTAAAGCACACTTTACAAGATAAGAAAAACAGAGACGCTAAAGTCAGGTTTTCTCTATTGGATGGTCGTGGGAGCTGTACTTATGATATAGTTGCAGGAAAACAAGAAATGAAAAAGGCATTATTATATTATGTGGGTTAGGTCATTTTGAGCTAATTCTTTGGTTTTAACCGTTTTCGGGTTTATTTTTATTAGTGTTCGCATCTTTTTCTTAAGTGGGTGCGTACATGCCTAAAACCTTTAAAACAGTTTCCAATGAAAAAACTCTTACCTTTTCTTGCTCTTTTAGCATTTGGTATTGCAGGATGCAACACCATGAAACTAATGGTGGATAACGATTATAGTTATGATACCGACTTTACAACGTATAAAAATTATAATTTCTTAGCCTGCGAGATAGACACCTCTTTTATCTGTACAGAAATTCAGGATGCTATTAGAAGGCAAATGAGAGCTAGAGGATATAACTTAACAGAAGATGGCCCAGGTTTATTGGTGAGTTATAGTATCATAAAAGAGCGGGTAGAGTACAAAGGATATTTTCAGCCTACTTTAGACAGATGGGTTAATAAATATGACTATGACGACACCTATAAAACGCAAAACTTCAATTTTGGTGGAGGTATGATTCTGGTTTCTTTATTAGATGCGGAGAGTAGCAGGCTAATTTGGAGAGGATACGCTTCTGGTGTTTTTAATAAAAACATTAAAAAGCCCGTCAACTATTACAGAAGTGTGGTCAGAACCATTTTTGATCAATATCCGCTTTTTGCGGCAGGTGAAAAACCTCGTAAGCTTACCAGCATTTACTAAGTTAGTTGACCATTTTTTGAAATAAAGTATCTAGCGTTTCTTCTGGGCTATTACAGTATCCTGGGTGGACTTCTGATGCCTGTAAAATGGTGCTTCTTCGAGCGGTTAACCATCTAAATCGAGATGGCATGTCTTGTTCTCCTATGAGACCCGCATCTTTAGAGGCTTCACATATTTTCTGAAAGGACACTAAGTGTTCTTTGATCTCTTGGAAGTCTAGATGGGATGCAAATGCCTTTAAACGAGATTCATCTAGCTTAAATTTAAAACCGAGGAATCGTGGTGACTTACAGTATAAAGCTATTCCTACGTTTATAAATTCTCCACGGTCTACACAAGGCACAAGCCTAAGGGTGGCGTATTCGTATAGGTGTTTATCTAGCATGGATAGCTTCTTTTAAGATGATATTGGCATAAACTCTTCTGTTTAATAAAAAATCTTTATAAAGCTTTTTGCTGAGGTTTACGTCGGATTCTAACCAATCTTCTGGAATGGCATTGACTATTTCTTCTATTACCAGCGGATTTAGTTTTTCCAACATCTCCTCATGAATTTCCGCTAATTTGCTGGCTTTTTTAATAAGTACATGGTCTTTGATTTGAACAAAAGGTTTTTTGCTTTGCTCTTCCCACATTTCTGGTTGATGATGAAAGTATAAGGAGGCACCATGGTCAATGAGCCAAAGTTCTTTATGCCACATAAGCATATTGGTGTTTCTTGGTGTGCGGTCAATATTCATCAAAAAGGCATCTAACCAAACAATTTTAGAGGCTAGATAAGGCTCTACATCGTTCACTACCGCGTCAAAAGTAATAGAGCCTTGGAGGTAATGAATGCCTAAATTTAGGCCAACGCTCCATTTTAAAAGGTCTTGAATTTCTTCATCAGCTTCTGTTCTGCCATAACCTTCTGGTAAATTACCGAAAACCATTTCAGGGATTTTTAATCCGGCCGCTCTAGCAAGCTCTCCGCCTATGAAGTCGGCTATGAGAGCTTTGCAACCTTGACCTGCACCTCTAAACTTTAAAACATAGGAAAATCCGTCGTCAGCATCTACAATAGCGGGCAGCGAACCTCCCTCACGAAGTGGCGTTACGTATCGGTCAATATGGACGGTCCTGATATCTAGCATGGTGTAAATGGAATAAATTGTGCCTTAAGAGTGAGTAAGTTTATGAAAAATTTCCTCCATTGTTTCACCAGAAGCCTTTAGTGCCAATAAACTATCGTCTGCTACTATTTGACCACGATTAAGAACGATTACACGTTCGCAGATGGATTCTACCTCTTGCATGATATGCGTGCTAAAAATGACTGTTTTATCTTTCCCTACCTCTTTTATCAATGCCCTTATTTCACTGAGTTGGTTAGGGTCTAAGCCCGTAGTGGGTTCGTCTAAAATAAGTATTTCAGGTTCATGAATGAGAGCTTGTGCCAAACCTACTCGCTGTCTATAACCTTTAGACAGTTGCCCAATTTTTTTATGTTTTTCTCTATCTAGACCCACCATATCAATGAGGTCTTCTACTCTGTTTTTAAGTGCATTTCCTTTCATGTCGAAAAGAGAGCCTGTGAACGCTAAAAACTCTCTTATATACATGTCTTGATAGAGCGGATTGTGCTCTGGTAAATAACCAATACATTTTTGAGCTTCTTTGGTTTGTGAAGCAATATTGTAACCATTGACAATAGCTTCTCCAGCTGTAGCCTCCAAATAGCCTGTTAAGATTTTCATGGTTGTACTTTTTCCGGCACCGTTTGGTCCCAAAAAGCCCACTATTTCTCCTTTTTTTATATCAAAGCTAATACTGTCAATGGCTTTTTGAGAGCCGTAATTTTTTGTTAGAGCGTTTATTGATATTGACATGTAATCTATTTTTGAGAAAACGAAATTACTACATTTTATGACATGGCTTTCCGTAAAAAAGATCAAATGCACCTAAATGGAAAAACCGCCCTGCCAAATGGCGGGACGGTTTCTGGTTTTCGTGTTTGTTGAAGTATTGTAAATTTTATAAAAGGGGTGTTATATTTTTAGAAGGTGTATTTGTTCTCCGTTAACATTACATCAGCAATACGTCTTCTAGCGTCTTTGGTATTAAAAGGTTCAATCTTAGTGAATCTCTTTAAACCCATTAGCATTACCCTTAGTTCGTCTCCTTCTGCAAAAGACTGAATGGCATCTTTACCGGCGGCATTTGAGTTGTTTACGGCCTTGTGGAGGTTAAGCATCATCATATCTTTTTCTAGGCTTACGGCTTCTTCGCCTTTAATGCCAATCATTTTTTCTACTCTTAATAAGGCAGATTCTGCAGCATAAACTTCTATAATCATATCTGCTACATTCATTAAGATTTCCTGCTCATGAGAAAGTTTCATCATAAATTTCTGAACAGCCGCTCCCGCAATCATTAAAACAGCTTTCTTAAGATTTGCGACTACTTTTTTCTCTGCTGAGAATATGCCGTCTTCTTCTCCACCAAAAGATGGGATAGACATGATTTCTTTAGCTACTTCTTGTGCTGGACCCATTAAGTCCATTTCACCTTTCATGGCACGCTTTAAAAGCATGTCCACTGTAAGTAGTCTGTTAATTTCGTTTGTGCCTTCAAAAATCCTGTTGATTCTGGCATCTCTGTATGCTCTTTCTACAGGAGCATCTGCAGAATAGCCCATACCTCCGTAAATTTGTACACCTTCATCTGCTACATAGTCTAAAACCTCTGAACCATGTACTTTCAAAATGGCACACTCAATAGCAAACTGCTCTAGTGCACTTAGCTTTGCTTCTGCATCTGTTTTGCCACTTTCCTTAAAGGTGATTATTAGGTCGTCTATGTTTTGACCAGCTCTGTAACAAGCCGTTTCTGAAACCCAGATTCGAGTGGCCATTTCTCCGAGCTTATGCTTGATGGCACCGAAACGGCCGATTGCGATACCGAATTGCTTACGCTCGTTAGCGTAGTTAATAGCATGATTAATGACTCCTTTGGAGCCACCTACAGCGGCTATTCCTAATTTTATTCTGCCAATATTTAGAATATTAACCGCAATCTTAAAACCGTTTTGTCTGCTAGAAAGAAGGTTTTCTACGGGAACCATGCAGTCGTTAAAAAAGACCTGACGCGTATCAGAACCTTTAATACCTAGTTTTTTCTCTGGCTCGTTCATGGTGATGCCACCGAAGGTTTTCTCTATAATGAACGCCGTTAGATTTTTGTCGTCTTCTATTTTAGCAAACACAATAAACACATCTGCAAAACCACCATTGGTGATCCACATTTTCTGTCCATTTATTTTATAATGTTTACCATCTGCGGTTAATGTAGCTTTCGTTTTGGCGGAGTTGGCATCAGAACCAGAATCTGGTTCAGTTAAACAATAAGCAGCTTTCCATACACCTGTTGCCAAGTTTGGAAGATATTTTTTCTTTTGCTCTTCGTCTCCGTAATATAAGATAGGTAGGGTACCAATACCTGTATGAGCAGACTGTGCCACAGAGAAAGAATGACCACAACCCAAAACTTCTGCTACTAACATGGAGGTATTGAAATCCATGCCGAAACCATCATATTCTTCTGGTACAGCTGTTCCTAACAAACCTAGCTCACCGGCTTTATCCATAAGAGAAGACATAAGCTCTGGAGATTCTGCTTTGTCTATTTCATCTAAAATGGGATGTATTTCAGTTTTTAGAAAATCACTACAAGTCTCAGCTATCATTCGCTGCTCTTCATTGAACTCTTCTGGGATAAATACGTCTTGTGCAGCGGTTTCTTTGATTAAGAATTCGCCACCCTTTAAAGATGCTTTTGCTGATAGTGTTGTCATAGGAACTATAGAGTTGAAATATTGTTGTTAAATACAAATAATAGTATGCTTGCATACCATTGCAAATATAAAACAATAATTTAATAGTATGCAAGCATACTATTAGAAAAAAAGGGAAATAAATTCTTGTCTTATTTTAACCCGCTTTATGCATTAGAAAATCTCCCGATTTTATCTGGACCATAACTAAATTGCTTCCCATCGGCAAGCTCAGGGTAACACAAATCAGCTCGTAAACCCATTTAAACTCACTCACCAGAGCGGTGCTATGCTAATCTCGTTTAAATCTCTGATTTATTACACTTTAGCTACTCATTACAATTCTCCATTGCATAAACCGGGTTTAAGGACAATTTTCAATAGTAGCTTTAAAGACGGCACCCGCTTTGGCTTCAAAGCCAGGGTTTAGTAAAACGGTTTGATTTGCAGTATAGTTGATCTTACCTACGGCTGATAGCTTCTGAACACTTTGAAGGGTTTGCTGCGTTTGATAAGGATTTTGGGCGTTTATAACACTTCCCGTTAAACTTAACGGACTGGCAAAGCAAGAAGACACCACAACGTTTTTGGGAGCAGTAGAGGTACTTAAGCAGTGTAAAGTTTTACACGCTAGGGTGTAGTTGGCCGTGCTGGTAGGGTATAACTTAAGTGGATTTACTTTTCCGCCTGTATTCCAAGTATAGATGCCATTGCAGTTGCTACCCGTTAATGTAAGGGTGTCACCAGACCGAATTTGAGTTGCGGAAGCCACAAAACTAGGATTAGTAGGAAGTGTAAAAGTGTTAAGGTCTACAATAGGGCTAAAAAGTATCTTGCCAGAAGTGGCCTTACTTACATTAAGGGCATATTTTCCAGGACCTACGGTAATACTACTGGTACTGTCGTATTGCCAGTTTAAGCGTTTATAGCCTGTAGGGGGGAGGTTGGTGTAACTGCAGCAGTAGTCGCCGGTATATCCTCTTGCTTCCGAGTTGCTGTTGTCTCTATTTGACCAAGCGTATTTATTATAACTACCTACGGTACTTAAATTAATAGGAGTAGATCCATTTGCTGTGTTACAAGTAAAATTTAATTCAACTAAGTCAGAAGCTAAAACAGGAGTAGATAAGCTTAAGAACCCATTATTAATATAATTGAACCAACCGTTACCATGCCCTAAAAGACCCTCTTCCTTATCTAAATGAATATTATCAGAACGAAAGCTTGCTCCTAATTCATCAGTTTGTGGTCCGTTAAATATATTAGGATCGGCATCAATTGTTTGTTGTTGACCCAAAATTACATTTGCATGAGCACCGTGAGTATACGAAGCTCGTGCAACCATCCAAGCGAAAGTTGGACTTTCTATTTGCTCTCTTGATTTTGCAATTGTGGGTGTTAATAAGTTCTGATAGGTGTTGGCGTCCATCCAAGGGTCTCCTTCTCCCTGATGCCATAATACCGCCCGAAGACCTGTAAGACTGGCATACATCTTCAATACAGAGGCTAGAGCTCCATAGGGATGTTGGTATTCTGGTTTGACGTACTCTGGAGCACCATCAGTTAGGGGTTCCCCATATGCAGATTGTTTCCACCACCTAACACTTGTTCCTCCAAATGCTGCTCCATAGATTAAAATGGGAACATTTAAACTATCAACCAGCTTTTTGGACAAAGGACCCCAACACCAAGGAGATATTTGAAATGGTCCTACATAAACAGAATCTGATGCAACGCTATCTCTATTCATGGAAGAAAAACCAATGGGCAATGTATTAAATTCATTATAGCTATTTGAGAACCGCATTACATTGGAACGGTCATCTTTGGAATCGATTCCGGTATTTAAATAAGTGTTTGAAGTTGTTCCTGAGGCATTCGATTGTCCAGCTATCACAAAAACTTCGCCTATGCCTACTCGATTTCTTCCTACGGAATCTATTTGAATCCCATTTTTATAAGCCTTCACTGCTAATTTATACCAGCCGCCTTGAGCCAAAATTTTACCATAGAAGTAAGGTTTTCCATCTCTTTCATCTACTTTCTGCCAAGCACTAGCAGTTCCTTGTCCCACAACCCTAGGAAAAACTTTGGCTATAATACTGTCGTATTCAGCTGTAAAGTTTCCACTGATTTGAATATAGGCTTGATTGGAGTTATTCCGTTGAAAAATTTGCCTTTCAACGGGGAAAGTCAATGAGATTTGCCCTTTTACAGATAAGAAACTCAATAGACCAAGGAAGAGAAATGTGTATTTTTTCATAATAAGCTGTACAAAAATAAAAGATGTAGGCCATTTTAGCATATATATCTTCTTAAATTGATTCTAAGGTTCTTAAGTCGTTTACTTTTACGGACACATGAACCAACAAGATCTTAAACAAGGCATTATTTTTATGCTTATTGCTTCCTTCTGCTTTGCATTAGTGGGTGCTTGTACACGTATTCTTAGAGATTCTATCAGTTCGGTAGAAATAGTATTCTTCAGAAACCTTATTGGGGTTTGTTTTATAGCATATTCTGTCTTGAGGCGACCATTGGTTCAAATTGGTGGAAAACCAGGCCTTTTAATATTTAGGGGGGTGATTGGCACCATAGCTTTATATACCTTCTTTTATAGTATTACTCAAATAGGGCTGGCAGAAGCCATCACTTATCAGCAAACTTATCCTCTATTCATCGCTATTTTTTCTGTTTTCATTGCGGGCGAAGGTCTTAGAAGAAATGAGTGGCTGGCGGTACTTTTAGGTTTTGGTGGAATATGTTTCATTTTTGTGCCACAAATGTCCTCTGGGCTTGTCAATGCTCGCAGTCATATTATTGGTATCACCAATGCCGTACTTACGGCTTTTGCCTATATGAGCATAAGAGGTTTAAGTGCCTACTATGACGCCAGAAGTATCGTCTTATCTTTTATGCTTTCGGGTATTTTACTGCCTATTATTTCCATGGGCATTGGACAGTTTTACGAATTGCCTTCCTTAGACTTTCTGGTGGCATCCTATGTCCAGCCGCATGGCTCAGACTGGTTTTGGATAGTGATTTTGGGCGTAGCCGCTATGATAGGTCAAATTTATCTTACGAAAGCTTTTAGTTATGGTAAAGCAGGGACTATCTCCGCCGTGGGTTTCAGTAATATTGTCTTCTCGGTCATATTTGGAATATTTTTGGGAGATCCAAGGCCCACGACTTTAGCATTTCTTGGAATAGCCTTCGTTATAATTTCTGGGATAATTATTTCCTATCAGTCTAAAAAGGCTACCTGATATTTTATCTTTGTTTCATATGTCTGAATTATTTCCGTCTGAAACACTTTTTGTAGATATTTTACTTCCGGTACCTATTCCGCAAGCCTTTACTTATAGAGTTCCGAGGCATCTAATGGAATATGTAAAAAACGGAAGTAGGGTTATTGTTCCCTTCGGAAGAAATAGAGTCCTTACGGGCATTATTTCTGCTATTCATGGTACCCCACCAGAAAAATACAAGGCCAAATACATTTCGGAGCTGATGGATGAAGAGCCTGTGGTAACAGCCAGTCAACTGTGGCTTTTTCAATGGGTGGCAGATTATTATATGTGCCATGCTGGTGAAGTGATGAATATGGGTTTGCCTTCAGGACTAAAGGTAAATAGCGAGTCTAGAATTCAGATTAATCCAGATTTTGAGGAGGAGGGCACATTAGAACCTATAGAAAAGGAAATTCTGAGAATTATTGAAGAGAATGACTCTATTTCCTATGCCGATTTATCGAAGTTTATCAATGAAATAGACGTGACTAAGCTGGTGAAAACGCTAATTGCCAAACATGCCATCATCGTTTATGAGGAAGTAAAGGAGCGTTACACACCAAAAAAGATTAAAAAGATTAGACTTAAAGCCTCGTTAGCTACAAAGTCTGGGGTTTTAGGTTTAATAGATAAACTGGGGAAGTCGCAAAAGCAGCAAGAGGTGATATTGACCTATTTAAGTCATATCAATATTGATTTTCTGGAAGAGAAAAACCTTCACGGCATTGATAAAGTGTTTTTTAAAGAAGCTGAGAATTCCGCTTCATCTTTAAAGACATTAATAGATAAAGGAATTTTAGAGCAATTTGAAATAACTGTTTCTAGGTTTGACAGCATAGATTCGGACAGTTTGAAAGAAATAAAACTGACAGAGCATCAGTCAAAGGCCTCAGAAGCCATTATGGATGGTTTTGCCGAAAAGCAAGTGGTGCTTTTTCATGGAATTACGGGAAGTGGAAAAACGGAAATATACATTGACCTCATACAAAAGGTTCTGGAAAACGGTTCTCAGATACTAATGCTTTTGCCAGAAATAGCATTAACCACCCAAATAGTAAGTAGGCTTCAGAAAGTTTTTGGAGATAAAATGGGAGTTTACCACTCCAAGTTTTCTGATAATGAGCGTGTGGAGGTTTATATGGGTGTGCTTTCTGGCAGATATCAGTTTGTGGTAGGGGTACGTTCTTCTATTTTTCTTCCTTTTCAGAATCTAGGTCTTATTATAGTAGATGAAGAGCATGAGATTTCCTACAAGCAGTTTGACCCCGCTCCTAGGTATCATGCTCGAGATGTGGCCGTTATGCTGGCCTATAAACAAAATGCCAAGGTGCTTTTAGGTTCGGCTACGCCATCTTTTGAATCTTATATGCAGGCTCTGAATGAAAACTATGGTTTGGTGGAGTTGAATAAGAGATTTGGAGATGCCCAATTGCCTTCTATGGAACTCATTGATATGAAGGAGGCTCGTAAAAATAGTACCATAAGGCATGATTTTTCTGACATCTTACTCGCTGGTATTGAAGCTAACATCAAGAAAAAAGAACAGTCTATCATTTTTCAGAATAGGAGAGGATATTCTCCTTATTTAAACTGTGAGGAGTGTAACTGGATTGGCAAATGCCATCAATGTGCGGTAAGTCTTACCCATCATCTGTATGAAAATACTTTGGTATGCCATTATTGTGGTTACACAGAAACATTACCAAAATCTTGTCCTGTTTGTAATTCTTTAAAACTAAAATCAAAGGGTGTTGGTACGCAGAAAATAGAGGAAGATCTACAAGAGATCTTTAGAGATGCCAGTATTTTGAGAATGGATTTTGATACCACTAGAGCTAAAAACGCATATCAAAACATCATCAATGAATTTGGTGAAGGCGAGGTAGATATTTTAGTAGGTACCCAGATGATATCTAAGGGTTTAGATTTTGACAATGTGAGTTTGGTAGGTGTTTTTGATGCCGACAAAATGATACATTTTCCAGATTTTAGAGCCGCAGAAAGAGCATACCAAATGCTGACGCAAGTAAGTGGTAGGGCAGGCAGAAAGGAGAAGCCAGGAAAGGTGATGATACAGACGGGTGACCCAGAACATCAAGTTTTGAAATTTGTTTTAGAAGGGGATTATAAGGGCTTTTATCAAACGGAGATAAAAGAGAGAGAGGCCTTTAGATACCCACCATTTTCTAGGATTATCAGCATAAGTACGAAACACATTGATAGGAGTGTTTCTCATAAAGCAGCGGGTCTTTTGGCTGATATGCTAAGAGAAAAGCTGGGTGCTCAAAGGGTATTGGGACCAGAGAAGGCCATGATAGAAAGGATTAGGAATCAGTATATTTTTGAAGTTTGGATGAAGCTTGAAAAAAACAAGCTGAATATGCCTGCCACTAAGCTATTTATAAGAGAACAGATTACAGAATTGAATACACAAAAGGAATTTAAAAGTGTTAGGTTTGTGGTAACTGTAGACGTGGTTTAAAGCCGAAAGGTTTTGCTGCTTAGGGTATAATAAGAAACGATATGGGACTAAGAAATTCAATAGGTGATTTATTCAAAATAGGTGAAATAAAGGATAGTGTTATTAGTCTTTTTGAAGCCAAGTTTGAACTGAAAAAAATAGAAATTCAGGAAAAGGCCGAAAAGGGAGTGGCAGAGTTGATATTTGTCTTGCTATTATTTGTTTTGGGTTCAATGGTGTTGGTTTTCACACTTATTCTTGCCGCTTATGGTTTGAATATTTGGCTTGGCGAGCCTTATGGCTATGTGGTTGTTTTGGGCTTATTGATAGTTACTATGGTATTCTTTTATTATCAGAAATCAGAAATAAAGAAAATGATAACTAAGACCATTCAGAAGGAAATGGATGCCATGGATAGTTGAGATAGCTCTAGGCAGTATATACATTAAAACCCCGATTTGGTGATTAAGCCAAACGGGGTTTTGTGATTTACAGGGTTAAAATTTACAATCTAAGTTTTTTATTTGTCAGGAGAATTTGCATCTTTTCCCCACCAACTGGCCAACATAGAGCCCGTAACATTCATTAATGGGCCAAAGATAGTGGCGGCTAATCCTACAGTAGCTACTTTTCCCATTTCCACTGCCAAGGCAGATGCCAGTCCGCCGTTTTGCATACCCACTTCTAAAGATATGGTTCTGGCGTCTCTTTTATTTAGACCAAACAGTTTGGCAGCACCATAGCCAAAAGCATAGCCTCCTAAGTTATGCAACACCACAGCCACAAAAAGCAATGCTCCTACAGCGGCTAGGGATGCTTGACCAGCAGCGGTTACTACCGTAATGACATAAGCAATTCCCGCCATCGAAAACAAAGGCAATATTTTCTTTATGGCTTGCATCTGATTCGGAATAAATTTATTTAAAAGAAACCCAACCGCGACCGGTAGAATCACAATTTTACACATGCTCCACATCATACCTAAGAAATCGATGTCAATAAACTCTCCACCTAGCCACTGCATAAGCGTAGGGGTGAGTATGGGAGCCAGCATGGTAGCAAAAATGGTAAGCGTTATAGAGAGTGCAATGTTAGCCTTTGCTATTAAAGACATGACGTTTGACGCTAAACCGCTAGGGCTGCTTCCAATCAGTATCATTCCTGCGGCTATTTCGGCTGGAAAATTAAAAATTTGTGTTAATCCGTAACCCCAAAGCGGCATAATCATAAACTGTAGAAATATACCAATCAAAACGAGCTTAGGAGTTTTCAAAATTTCTAGAAAATCGTCAATGGTAATGGTGGTTCCCATACCAAACATAATAATCTGAAGTACCGGAATGATTAAAAGGGTTAATTCCACACCTCCAACAGAAATCAAATACTCTGGGAAATTATAGGCAATAATGACAAGAACAATAATAACAATAGTGTAAATGTAATTTTTCATTCAATAGGTTATATAAGTTGGAAGTTAGAGTCTAACAAAATTATTTAGTTAAGCCTCTAACTTCCATTCTAAAAGAGAAATAATTTATTTTTCCAATTGTATTAGCTCCAAGTTCTGTCGTGGCTGTCTAGCTCATCCCACTCTTTTGTAGGAGCAAAATACATGGTGCCACTTTTTAGATGCTCTTTAACCACTGCTTCGTTTAATTCAATGCCTAAACCTGGTTTTTCTGGCACTTTCACAAAACCATCTTTATAAATAGGTTTGTCTATACCGCCTACAAGATCTTCCCACCAAGGAATGTCAAAGCTGTGATGTTCTAGAGCTACAAAGTTTTCAGTGGCTGCTGCACAATGGATATTTGCCATGAAACAAACGGGAGAACCCGCAAAGTGCATGGCCATTGGTATACCATGGTCTTCTGCATAGTCGCCGATTTTTTTAGTCTCAATCAAACCTCCCGAGCTGGCTAAGTCTGGTTGAACCATGTCTACCGCTCTAGCATCAATCAGTTTAATAAACTCCTCTTTTAAGAAAATATCTTCCCCGGTTAAGGTAGGCGTGTCCACGGCATCAGAGATTTGTTTCCACTGGTCTGTATAAAACCAAGGAATCATATCTTCAAGCCATGCTAGCTGATACTTCTCCACTTTTTTGGCCAAGCGTATAGCGGTGTTTACACCAAAATGTCCAAAGTGATCTGCCGCTAAAGGAATGTCATAGCCTACCGCTTTGCGAACCTCTTCTACATAATTGGCCATAATGTCCAGACCTTCATCGGTAATTTGAATGCCTGTAAAAGGGTGTTTGGTATTGGCATAGCCTCTTGCGTTTCCTTTAGTGGCAGGAGGGTTACCCCATTGCTTAGAATAATCTGTATTTAATCCACCTATAATTGTTCCAGGGTGGTTTTTCAAAAGATCAACACCAAAGTCCATTTTCAGAAAAGTCAGTCCTAAGTCTTTTCTTTCCTTCATTTTTTGGGCAAACACCACTGGATCGGGCACGGTAGGGGTGTCTCCATAAATACGAATGTAGTCTCTATATTTTCCTCCAAGCATTTGGTATGCAGGTACGCCATATGCTTTTCCGGCTAAATCCATCAATGCCATTTCCACACCACATACGCCACCAGCAGCACGGCCATGACCACCAAACTGTTTGATTTCTTTGAAAAGCATTTCTGGTGTACAAGGGTTTTTACCAAGAAGCCTGCTTTTTAGAAAGAGACCGTATTTGGCACTGGCCCCATCTCTAATTTCGCCATAACCTGAAATACCTTGATTGGTGTCTATCCTTATGATAGGGCAGGTCATAGGGGCTTTATTAATAACAGCAATTCTTAAATCTGTTATTCTCAAGTCTGAAGGGCTACTGGAGCGTTTGACTTTTTGGGTAAGGAATTCTATTTCTTTATCGGGGTGACCATTAAACATCATCCCTAGAGAGAGTCCTCCCAATGCCGATTTTCTGATGAAATCTCGTCTATTATCTCCTCCTGATGGTTTTTCTGTGCTATCTTCAGAGGCTATTTTATGAGCAGTTTCGTCTGAGGAATGAAGGGCAGGGCCATCTGGAATTTGACCATTAAATTTAAATCTGTCTAATAAATTCTTTTTCATGTTATTTCAATTTTATAAGAATGATTGACCTGAGGGTCAGCGTTGAATTTTTATTTTTAATCTTATTGGGTTATCATTTATCCAAGAAAAGCCACTGAAAAAAGCTCTTTGAATCCATTAAATGAGTTCATATAATTGAGCCTGTCGAAGAACTAAGCTGAGCTTGTCGATGCTACCAGTTTCTTTCTTTCATATAATCATCAAATTCCTTAGGCGTCATTTGAAGTTTTTTAGGGTTAGCTTTAATCCAGCCAAGAAAGTCATTTTTGATTTTTTCAGACCATTTCATGTCAATTTCACCTGGCGTATATTTACCTTCTTTAAGCCTTAAAACCCCGAATTCATCTCTAAGTGCTGTGAATTCAGAATTTAGAATCAAGTCTTCTGCAAATTGAGCTGGAATAAAAACCACGCCTTCCTGTTTTCCTAAGACCAAGTCACCAGGCAAAACAGTGGCTCTTCCAATTCTGATCGGGCAGTTGATACAGGTCATCATTACACCTTGTATATACGAAGGGTCAAGGCCTCTTACAAAACCAACAAAACCTTCTATTTTGCTAATGCCTTCTACATCTCTTGCACCAGCATCAAATACAACGCCATTGCCAGATTTGGCATAGATGGCATTGGCTAGGTTATCGCCAATGAGCGTTCCATCAATAATTTTTCCGAATCCATCAGCTACATATACATCGCCATTTTGTAGCACATCAATAGGCCATGAGTTAGGAGAGCCCACCCTGTTTTCTGCTTTACCTTTTGCTTTTATTTTGTCGTCCATGTCTGGACGAGAAGGCATGTATTGGGTGGTTACAACACGGCCCACCAAGGGTTTGTTTCCAATGATAACCCAACCAGCCTCAAACTGATTATGGTATCCTTTATTTCTTAAAAAGCCCCAAGCCTCTTCGGTAGAAACATTGGCCAATCTTTTAATAAGGGCATCAGAAACATGCGGACGACCATCTGCAGAACGAGGGCCACTGTAGTCACTGGTGAAGGTTTTTATTTGTTCAGGAGTCCATTCTATTTGTTGGGCACTGGCTGAGAAAACTATCAAAGCACAGAAGAAGGTAAGGCATAAGTTAATTTGCTTCATATTTATTATTTAGGGTATTATTGCCATAATTACGTAAGAATAATTCAAATTAAACACAGAATAAGTCCATTAAATGGATTTGATCGACCAAGTGGCGGTAAATAGAATTTTGGTCATATTTTTTAGTGAAGTGCAGTTATCAGAAGCATAAACGCCACTCAGTTAAGATTAACTAAATGGCGTTCAAAATCATGCTAATATTATTTGTTCCACCAAACTTTGGTATCTAGATTATCAGCTCCTTGTCTTGAAATAGCAGCTTGAATGTTGGTTCCGTTAACAGATATTTCAGAGTTTGGATAAGTTAGTCTATTAATAAAATCGCCTTTGATATCTTTTCTTGGGAAAGGGTTTGGAGTTAAAGTAGGAAACCCTGTTCTTCTGAAATTGGCGAATGCCTCAGGACCATTTAAAAAAGATGCTATCCAGTATTGGGTGCCAATCTCTTTCAAAGCGTTTGCTCCTAAAGGATTTGCTGAAACAAAAGTGGCTATATCTTCAGGAGCTACGGCACTATTGACATCGTAATCCCCTAATTGCATCATATGAGCCTCTATTCCATTTTTATAATAAATAGATGCGGAGCCGCTTACCCATCCATTAACTGCGGCTTCTGCCAATAATAATTGAGTTTGGGCATAAGTAACTAAGAATGATGGAGCGGTGTTTTTCACCATTCTAGTTCTATCTATCTGAGAATATTCATAGAAACTAACCAAGCCAGCTGCTGTGGCTACGGCTTTGATACTCGAGTTATCATATCCCATAGGAATACCCATCTGAACTGCAGGATCTCTATTCGCTTTATTTGCTGTTTGACCAGAACCAGAATCTGCACCGACATAGCGAACCGCAATACTCTTTAGTCTTGGGTCAGAAGTACTTTTCAGTTGATTAATAAATGCAGCAGGAATAAAGAAGTTACTTGATTCTGTGGAGTTCAACATTGAACCGTTAGGGTTCTGGTAGTTAGCGTCATGCTTGATTACACAGTTGTCTGAGTTGCTCTGCATTAAACCACCAGCTACAGCAGCGGTCACTGTGGATTTCGCTTTGGCGGCATCAACTTTGCTAAGTCTCATCCCTGCTCTAAGTAGCAGAGAATACCCCATTTTTTTCCATTTCGCTATGTCTCCGCGATACATTACTTCTGCACCTTCCACTTTTCCTGAAGCATTTAGGGCTGCAGAAGCTTCTGTTAGCTCCTTTATGATATCCGTATAAATAGCCTCCTGAGAATCATAAGCTGGTAAAACTACTTGATCTGAAAAGCCTTTTCCAGCCTGAAAATATGGAACATCACCATAAGTGTCTGTCAAAACCATAAATGTGTAGGCTTGCCATATTCTGGCCATTTGAATGAGGTTATTTCTATCTCCTCTTTCTTTTGCTTGAGCTATTACATCAGTGGTACTTCTTATGACATTTCTATAATACTGAGGCCACATGGGGCTTAAAAGAGCTCTGTTATCCTGATTATAATTAGCACCAGTTAATACTCCTGAGTTTGGCGAAACTAACTGCTGAACAACGCCCATTTCGTAAATCGCAGTAGAATTAGGGAAAGCGGTATTAAGAATAGCATTGTTTAAAATAAAAGCAGGGTCAATAGCCGTAGCTGCGGTAGTATTGATGTTAAGTTCGTCAAAACCTTTATCACAGGCAGAGAAGGTTAAGGCTAGGAAGGAAAGAAATATATATTTTGTTATCTTTTTCATCAGAATTGATTTTAGAATTTAACATTAAGATTGAAGCCAAGACCTCTTGTAGTAGGCACACCAGTAGACTCTAAGCCCACAATGTTGTCAGAAGTATATCCGAAAGAATCAGGGTCTATGTTTGGCACCCATTTCTTAAGCATGAGTACGTTGTTTGCCACAATACTTAGTTTTGCAGACTTCACAGGGAAGTTGGCTGGTAAGAATTTAGTGAAATCGTATCCAGCATTAATCTGACGTAATTTCCAAAAGCCTGCATTATAAATGATAGGCTCGATAAGTGCTTGAGAACGAATGACTTCCCAGTATGGCTGAGACTTGGCAGCTACCGTATTAGGCTCACCAGACTGATTTACACCCACTCCTATTACTCCAGTATCTCTTCCTTCTAGCGTTTGCTTATGCAAGCCATGTCTGGTTAAGTTGAAGTTGGTACCTGACATCATATTGGCTCCAAGTTTGAAATCTATTAGGAAAGAAAGGCTAACTCCTTTATAGTTGAATGCGTTAGTGAAACCACCCACCCAGTTTGGCAATGCACTACCAAAAGAAATTAAATCTGGTGTTCTAATCGGAATTCCGTTTGAGCCAAATATTTTTCTTCCTTGGTCGTCTCTTTTGAAGCCAAAACCGTAAAGCTGACCTAGCTCTTCGCCTACTACTTGTCTTAATTCACCATTAAATACATGGGTACCTGTAGTTATTTTTTCACCAGGGGTATCTGTTAATAAGCTCAACACTTTTGTTTTATTATAAGAACCGTTGAAAGTGAAGTCCCATCTAAAGTCGTTGGTTTTTAAAGGTGTAATACCTAATAACCATTCTACGCCTCGGTTTCTGCTTTTACCGCTATTGATAAGTGTGCTAACAAAACCCGACGCATCAGATATTTGGGCAGATACGATTTGGTCTCTTGTGATTTTCTCATAAGCAGCCATATCTAAGCTTACTCTATTATTGAAAAGCTTTAATTCAAAACCCACCTCTGCTTCTGAAGTACGCATTGGGCGTAAGCCAGCATTAGGAACGGTGCTTCCTTGTGAGCTTCCAACTGGCTGTCCTGTAAATAAGTTGGCATTTATTCCATAAAACAAGGAATTAGAATAAGGCGATACATCTGTATCAGAACCTACTTCTGCGTAAGCCGCTCTTAGTTTACCAAAAGACAGCCAAGTTGGAGCGGAGGCCATGGCTTGAGAAAATACGAAACTACCAGAAACAGATGGGTAGAAAATGCTTCTGTTTTCTTTAGAAAGGGTAGAGAACCAGTCGTTTCTGGCTGTACCATTTATAAAAAGAACGTCGTTATAAGATATTTCGGCAGAACCATAAACTGAGTTTACCGCTCTTTCAGACAAGCCGTAAATAGGGTCTTTTACCCTACCGTTCATAACGGTATAGAGGTCTCTTACAACAAAGTCAGTTACCTGTGTACTATTTAAATCAGAACGACGGGTCATTTGGTTACCTCCAAGATTTACGTCAAGACCAATGTTTCCAAACTCTTTCGTTCCAGAAATAAGAATGTCTTTATTGATTTCTCTAAATCTTCTGGCTTCTTGGGTATAAACACCATTAACAAAACCAGCTGGTGCAGGACCTCTAGAAGCATGACCTGTAGGGAAGTTATTATAATCTTCGTCTCTTGACCAGTAATCCTGGCCTACCCTTCCTTGTACAAATAACCAATCTGCCAGTTCATACTTTAAAGACATATTTCCAAAAATCCTATCTCTTTGGATGTTATGAAATTGGTCTGACAGTGTAAAATAAGGATTGGTTCTGTTTTTGAACCTAGAGTAAACGTATTCGTTTCCATCTGCGTCATGTTTTTTCTCTTCTAATAAATCCCAAGGCATGGAATTAGACATGATTGCTACTGAAGTAGGAATGGAGTTATCTTGATTGGCAATATTGGGAGGGTTCGTATTGTTCTCGTTGGAGTAATTAATATTACTGGCAATACTAAGTTTCTTAGATAGCTCATAGGACAATCCTAGATTAACAGTTTTTCTATTAAATGAGTTGTTAGGTACAATGCCTTTACTATCAAGGTTTGAGAAGGAGATGTTAAATCCACCAGAAGCATCACCACCTGAAAGTGAGATGGTATTCGTGAAATTTTGACCATTTCTATAAAAGATATCATATCTATTTTTGATAGGTTCGTAAGGTACGGTCACACCATCAAAAAGAACTTGGGTCATACCAGGGGCAAACTTTTCTCCGAAAGACCATTGACCGTCAGTTGGGTTAGGTGAAGTGGGTCTTACACCGTTTTCTCCCTGTCCATATTCATACTGATAATCTGTAAAATCAAGGGCTTTTTCTGTGGTGAAGTTGGTATTATAGGTTACACCTATTCCTTTTCCGTCACCATGCGTTTTAGTTGTAATCATGATTACACCGTCTTTGGCACGAGAGCCATAAAGAGCAGCAGCAGTAGCTCCTTTAAGTACGGTCATGCTTTCAATGTCATCCGGGTTGATAGATGAAAGACCATCACCACCATCAGAGTAAATTCCACCACCACCCCTTACGCCTATAGAATTGTCTGAACCAGCGTTGTTTTGGTTGGTTCCGAAATTGGTGTTGTCGATTGGTACACCGTTCACTACAATAAGTGGTGAATTTTGACCAGAAATAGAAGATTGACCACGGATTCTGATTTTCGAGGTTCCTCCTGGGCCTGTTCCCATGGCAGAAATATTAACACCAGACACTTTACCTTGGAGGGCATTCATAAAGTTAGGCTGTCTGTTTTCTGTCAGTGCTTCTTTCTGTACGGTAGAAGTGGCATAACCGAGTTTTTTTGCATCCTTCTTGATACCAAGTGCGGTAACCACCACTTCATTTAAGCTTTGAGAATCTTCGGTCAGGTTTATATTGATAGTGGTTTTGTTTCCCACCAAAACTTCCTGAGGGTTAAAACCCACAAAGCTAAATACTAGTGTGGCGTTGGTTCCTGCGTTAATTTGATAGGTACCATTCGCATCTGCCGTTGTTCCAGTAGTTGTACCTTTTACTATAACCGAAACACCGGGTAAGGTGGAATTGTCTGCAGCCGATCTCACGGTCCCGCTAATTTGTTGGGCCAGAGTGCTGAAAGAAAGAAGTGTCAAGCTCAATAGAATGAGATAATTGTTCTTCATAGTTTATAATTAAGGTTTGGAAGATTGAATAAGTGTCAAAAGTTCTTCTTTTATTTATAACAAACTTTCAAATTGTTTCGGCGGCTAATTTTGCAAAATGGTATAATCTGCAGATTTAGTATGACATTTAACCTTATTCATGACTCCTAAAGTTTTATTGCAAGGCCAAACAGACCTATTAACGCCATTTAAACAGATTGGGAAGTTTGTGGTACATAAGAGTGTGCTACAAAAGGCGGAGCACGCTTCGTTATGGGAGGTGGAAGTTTTGACATTTTTTTTCATTCATGAGGGTAAATTCGAATGGTATGTCAACGGCGTCTCTTGTGTTTTGCTTCCTAATGATTTATTAATTCTACGACCGAAGGATTGTTTAAGTTTGGGTGGAGGTATTTTGGAAATGGGTACTTATGTAGAATTTTCCATCCAGGAGATTGACGAGGTTTTATTTCATAAAAGCTGGAGTGGAATAAGTGTACCAGACGGATTGCTGATAAAACAATTATTGGAACAGCGTTTCCCGTTGGTTATTCAAGATGTGAAAGATGCTTTAGGGATATTTCAGAGGCTAATGAGAGAATTAACCGAATGTGAAATAGCCTATATGACCAGAGTAAACAGTCTTATTGATGAGCTTTTCATTAAAGTTTCTAGAGCATTGAGTATTGAAAACAATCAGAGTCACGACTTCCCAAAAGTGTTTCTTAAACTAGATAAAATGTTGAGAGAAAACCTGTCACATCCGTGGACGGTAAATGAAATGGGAAGCATGGTGGGATTGGCGACAACGGCCTTTACAGAAAAAATAAAATTTTATACGGGGTTTGCACCTTTACAATATTTGATAAACTTGCGGGTGGCGGAGGCCATGCGTATGATTAAAAATTCGGATCACTCTATGACGAGGATTGCCTTGGAACTCGGATTTTATAGTTCTCAACATTTCTCCTCTACCTTTAAAAAATTAACGGGTTTCTCTCCTAAAAGCTACAGAAAAAATGGATTCTAAAAAGGCCTGTATACTCACCATAAATATTGGTACATCCGCCACAAAAATAATTGGGTTTGATTATTTAGGGAAGGAAGTTGTAAATAGAAAGGGCTCATACCCAACGTTTCATCCACGTCCCGACTGGAGTGAACAAGACCCAGAGCAAGTATTTATTACTATCATGTTTTTGCTCAAAGGAATCTTGAATGATGTTTCCTTTTACGATAAGCATCATGTGCAAAGTATTGTTTTGAGTTCTTCAATGCACAGTGTTTTACCCTTGGATAAAAACGGTAACACCCTCGGGAATGCCATTATATGGTCTGATAATCGTGCTTGTGATATAGCGACTTCTTTGAAAGGAACAGAGCTTGGAAACAAAATCTATAAAAATACAGGTACTCCAATCCATGCGATGTCTCCGCTTTCTAAAATAACCTGGATAAGAGAGAATGAGCCTGAAAAGTTTGAAAAGATTAGCAGGTTTGTCTCCATAAAAGAATATGTGATTTATCAGCTTACTGGTGCGTTTTGTGTAGATTATAGCATAGCGTCAGCCACTGGTTTTTTTAATTTACAACAACTAGATTGGGATAAGGATGCCATGAAGTTTGCCCATCTGGATGCGTCATATTTTTCTAGACCAGTAGATATATTTTACGCCGATTTAGAGATTAAAGCTCCGATTCTAAACTCTTTAAAACTGCATAAAGAAACGAAACTGATATTAGGGAGTTCTGATGGTTGTTTGGCTTCTTTAAGTGCAGGCTCAATGAGCAATAATCAGGCTGTTGTATCGGTGACTAGTTCTGGTGCTGTAAGGGTTTTTGGAGAAGAATGTTTAGTAGATGGTAAAGGAAGCTTTTTCAATTATATCTTAGAAAAGGGGAAGTATATAAGTGGAGGACCTACTAATAATGGCGGAGTGGCTTTTGAGTGGGCTGCTAGAAATTTTGGTCATAACTATCAAAATTTGCCAATTGAGGAGCTATTGGTAAAATTATATAATGAGGCTGCCAAGGTGAAAGAAGGTTCTGAAGGTCTTCTATTTTTGCCATATCTTCAAGGAGAGAGAGCTCCTATATGGAACTCAAACGCAAGAGGGGTTTATTTTGGTTTGAATATAACGCATGAAGCAAAGCACATTATTAGAGCCACGCTAGAGGGCATTTTGTACGAAACATATAGCATTGGAAGGTCTATTAAGCGTCATAGAGATTTTGAATCTATACACTTAAATGGATATAACGCCATGCACCCATTATGGTCTGGGATAATCTGCGACATGTATGGCATGCCGGCATCTGTGAGTACCTATAAACATGGCCCTAATATAGGAGCGGCTATGGTAGGCCTTACGTCTATGGGTGTTTATGAAAATCTAGAAGATTCCTTGAAAATTGCTCCGGAAAGGATCGTTAGAAACCCTAATAGAAAGAAAAACAAGATTTATTCTAAGTATTACGCACTTTTTGAGAGATTGACCCATAAATTGGAATCTGAATTTGAAGAAATTTCAAAACTTCAAAACGACTATTAAATGAAAAATAGATTAATCTCAGTAGATGTATTCAGAGGAATTACCATAATGCTAATGACTTTGGTCAATAACCCAGGAGATTGGGGAAATGTGATAAAGCCTTTTCTTCATGCCCCATGGCATGGAAGTACACCTACAGACCTGGTTTTTCCATTCTTTCTTTTTGTGGTGGGCATTACCACGGTTTTGGCTTCCCCTGAACCCTTTTTGGACAAGACCACTTTTTTGAAAATTACAGTTAGGGCATTAAGGATTTTCGCTTTAGGTCTCTTTCTGAATTTCTTTTCCAAAATCGATCTCTTTGGACTAGAAGGTTATCCATTGCTACTGGTTAGATTAGTTTTTGTGGCATTGGTCTATTATCTCTTATTAACCAAATACGACTTAAGGAAGCAATTATATGCGGTAGTGGGCTTGCTTGCCGTACTATTTACTTTGGCGTACTTGCCTGTTTCTGGATACGAAAACGTTAGAATCCCTGGTGTATTACAGCGTATTGCTTTAGTCTATTTTGTGGTGGCCATGCTCTATAACAGTCTCTCATTAAAAATGTTGGCGGGTATTTGTGTGGTGCTTCTTTTGGGATATTGGGCAGCCATGGCATTGATTCCAATAGATGGTGTAAGTGGTGTTTACGACAAAGATGTAAACGTGGCAGCAGTTTTTGATAGAATGTTTTTGGAAGGTCACATGTGGGTTTCCTCCAAAACATGGGATCCAGAAGGGCTTTTTAGTACCATACCCGCTATTGCTACAGGTTTGATTGGCGTATTTATAGGAACACTTTTGGTCAAAGAAAAGTATGAAGAAGAAAGGGTGAATTATCTTATTTATGCAGGCCTTGGCCTAACTGCCTTAGGGTACTTTTGGAACATGGTTTTTCCAATAAACAAGGCTTTATGGACATCTTCTTATGTGGTTTACACTGCAGGTCTGGCATCCTTGTTAATGGCCTTGGTTTATTTTGTGGTTGAAGAACGTGGTTATAAGTTTTGGATAAAACCTTTTGTGATATTTGGTGTAAACCCAATGCTCGTTTTCTTTTTCTCAGGCATTATTCCGAGGGTGCTTTCTACCGTACAGATAGAGGGTGTGGGCTTTCAGCCATATGTTTATAAGCATGGCTTGGTACCCATGTTTACAGACCCAAAGTATGCGTCTCTTTCTTGGGCAATTCTTTACCTTTTGTTCTGGTTTGCCGTGTTAGCCGTTTTTTATAAGAAGAAAATCTTTGTGAAGGTTTAAAGAAGTTTAATAAGTGTTCTTGCACTTAAAACAATCAGCAGTAAACCGACTAAAACGGTAGCTGGTTTTCGTGGAATTTTATTTAAAAAATATGCTCCAACCGGTGCGGCAATAATACCACCGATAACCAATCCTGCTATCACACGCCATCCGCTGATACCTTCAAAGAGTACAAAGGTGATACCGCTGGCAAAGGAAATGGCAAACTCTGCTGTGTTGACAGAGCCAATGGTATATCGTGGGTCTCTTCCTCTACCCATGAGTGTGGAGGTGACGATAGGTCCCCAGCCACCACCGCCAATGGAATCCATAAAACCACCGAAGCCAGCCAATAAACCCAGGTTTTTACTTTTCTTCTTTTTTATATTTTTCTTTAAACCCTTAATGATAATTGTGGCTGCAAGAATAATCATGTAAACGGCTATGAAGGGCTTTATGGTGTCGCCGTCAATAACATCTGCCAATAAATAGGCACCAATTATGGCTCCTGCCGTACCCGGAACAATTAAGTTAAGAACTAGCTTTTTGTTGATATTCTTGAACTTATAATGCGATATGGCCGACGCTCCTGTAGTAAACATTTCTGCCACATGAACCGCCATGCTGCTCGTGGCAGGATGAACACCAAATGAAAGTAAAAAAGTAGTTGAGGTGGCACCGTAACCCATACCTAAGGTGCCGTCAACAAGTTGGGCAAATATGCCAATCATCAAGAATATGAGAAAATCTTCACTGAAACCATTTTTAATCTTTTCTAAAGAAAAGGTCTCAGAATAATTCAGAAATAGGAAAATGGCAAGCCCGGTAAGCAAAAATACTGGGATAAAATACCAGAGTTTATTAGCGTCGGAGACTTGACTTTTTTGCGTTTTTGAATGCATAAGGGAATCAAAAAGAAATACTTATAATATGATTTTCAGATACCTTGGTGTCTAAAACTTTAACAAATAAACTATACTCTATTTAATCTATAAGCTAAATAGACTAAAATATTTTATGGCAATCAAAAAAGTATTTTTCCAAACCTACTGACAAACGGATGTCACCACTATCATTTTACTTTGAATCAAAAGAAAAGAGCATATGCAAAAACAAGAATTAGCATCTAAAAAAGTAATGGGAATTTGGGTAAGAACAAGCAATCATGAGCAGCAAGCCTTAACGGATATCCGGACCCTTTGGGGCAGGTTTATGTCGGAAGAAATCATGTCGAAAATCCCCAATTTAATAGGAACCGAAATTTATGCTATTTACACAGAATATGAAGGTGATTTTACAAAACCTTATACGACCGTTTTGGCCTGTGAAGTAAGTAGTTTGGATGAAATTCCTGAAGGAATGAAAGGTTTAGAAATAGGAGGAGGAGCTTACACTAAGTTTACGGCAAAAGGCAATTTGGAACAAGGGGTTGTTGGAGACGCATGGATGGAAATATGGAAAACCGACGTAGATAGAAGATACACCACAGACTTTGAAGTCTATGGTGCAAAATCACAAAATCGATTCGATGCCGAGGTTGATATTTTTGTGGCGTTAAACTAGCCTTCTACAAATTGACCTAAGACTTGGTATTTATCGTAAAGGGTATTATAAATAGCCGTTTTTGATGGGTTTGGGAGATATTCTTTATCGAATCCTGAACCCATTGCTTTTTGTGCGGCCTCTACATTTTCGTAAATACCAGCCGCCGTGGCGGCAAACATCCCAGCACCTAAGGCACATGCTTGGTCTGAGGCTGCCACTTTGATCGGCATGTTTAGCACATCTGCTAAAGTCTGCATCACAAAAGAAGATTTATTGGCTACTCCACCAATCGCAATCACTTGTTTGATAGGTACACCTTCGGAAATAAATCGGTCAACAATGGCTTTTGAGCCAAAGGCTGTGGCTTCTACCAAAGCCTTAAATACGGTGGCCGCATCACTTCCTAAATTTAAGCCAGTAAAAGCACCTTTTAAGGTGTGATTAGCATCCGGCGTTCGTCTTCCATTGAACCAATCTAGTGCTATGGCGTCATTCTCTGTGAGGGCTATTTGTGATGCTTTTTCTGCCAAATAAGGTATGAGCTCATTCGCCATTTTGTTTTTGATGGCTTCATCCGTGATAAGCTCATTTACAGGTTCAATAATTAATCGTTGAAACCAAGCGTAAACGTCACCAAAAGCAGATTGACCGGCTTCCATCCCAAGCATTCCGGGTAATACAGAGCCATCTACTTGTCCACAAATTCCTTTGATTAACAAATGTCCTACCTCTTCTGTAGGTGCCACTAGCATGTCACAAGTGGAAGTTCCCATCACTTTTACCAGCGAGTAAGGTTCAATTTCAGCACCCACACCACCCATGTGAGCATCAAAAGCACCCACGCCTATCACTACGTTTTCCGGCACACCCAGTTTTTTTGCCCATGGAGCCGAAATGAATCCCATGGATTCGTCGGAAGTGAAAGTTTCTGAGAAAAGTCTATCTCTGAGTCCTGACAATAAAGGGTCTAGCGTGCAAAGAAACTTTTCTGAGGGAAGCCCAGCAAATTCATCATGCCACATGGCTTTATGGCCTGCGGCACATCGGCTTCTTTTTAGTGTTAAGGGGTTTGTGTTTCCAGTAAGCTCTGCCGAAATCCAGTCGCAATGCTCTACCCAAGAGAAGGCTTTTTCTCTTACCTGCTCATCGACTCTTAGGGTTCTTAAAATTTTAGCCCAAAACCATTCTGAAGAATAAATCCCTCCCACATATTTCGTGTAATCTACAGTCCAGTTATGAGCCAAATTATTTATTTCTTCTGCTTCAGCATTGCCCGTATGGTCTTTCCAGAGAATGAACATCCCATTTGGGTTTTCAGAAAATTCAGGCAAAAGAGCTAAGGGTGTTCCATTTCTATCAACCGCTACTGGTGTGGAGCCGGTAGTGTCCACAGAAATACCGACAACGTTTTTAGCTATCTCCGAGCCAGCTTCTGCCAATGCTCCTTTTACAGCCGTTTCTAAACTCTCAATATAATCTAAGGGGTGCTGTCTAAACTGCGAAGCGGCTGGGTCACAGTATTTTCCTGCTTTCCATCTTGGATAATAGGAAACAGAGGTGCCGTGGCTTTCGCCATTAGCGGTATTGACGACCAAGGCTCTTACAGAGTCCGAGCCAAAATCTATTCCGATGGTGTATTTAGCGGTCATTCAAAATGGTTGTTTATTCTAAGCTTAAAGATAAAACTTAAAACGGAAACGTAGCCTTTTGAATAAAAGAGTAATGAAAGAATAAGCTGTTTTCTTAGGTTAGAAAAACAAAAAGCTCTCTAGAGCCATGGGCTCCTACCACCAAGGATTGTTCAATATCTGCAGTTTTGGAAGGTCCGGAAATAAAAGTACCGAAGCTAGAATCACCGCTATCCAGTTTTTGATAGGCTTGCTGCATTAAAGGCACAATGTTTTCTTTTTTGACAATAATGCCTAGCCTTTGACATATAAAAGGTCCTACTCGCTGCCCCATCTGCTCATCCGCTATCCAGATTGCTCCGTTTTCTGCTACGCCAAGCGTACCTTCAAACAATGCAAATTCTACATTTTCCAGTGTATGTGGGTCCTCGTTTTGCCAATCTTGGCTGTAAGGAAAACCGTCAATTTTAACATTGGAGATTATTCTTTTCCCTTCAAACCTTTCTGAAATGAAACTAGCCACTTCTGCTAAAGCGTTTACTTCAATGACATCGGTATAAAGTTCGCCTAAGATAGTTTTGAATTTTGATACGGGGTCGCCAATGTATGCTACATCAAAATCTGGCAAACTCACGTGCTCCTGATTTGAAGTTTGGCTTTTAAGTCTTTCTAATATTTGGTCTCTACTGCTCATCTATTTTTCTTATACCAATCTTTAAAACTTTCGGTGTTCATGTCCGGCATTTCTCTGCTTTTATACCATGGGTTCAGCGGATTATTGACTGCATAGGGTATAAGAGACACCACTTTCTTTCCTATTTTTCCACCCATATCATACACCTTCGGATTAGATAAAACGAAGTTCATCACTTTCAATCCTATCTTCTTGGAAGTTTCTACATGCCCAGCTTTTCCAATGACTTGTCGCCATTCATAGAGCTGCTCATGGATGTTGATTTTTACAGGACATACATTGCTGCAAGCCCCACACAAGGTAGAGGCAAACGGCAAGTCAGAATATTCTTTCAAATCTGTATTAGGAGCCAAAATAGAACCAATAGGCCCAGGAACGGTCACATGGTAAGAGTGTCCGCCGCTTCTTCTGTAAACCGGACAGGTATTCATACATGCCGCACATCTAATACACTTTAAGCCAGCTTTAAATTTAGGCAATTGGATGTGCCTACTTCTCCCATTATCTACCAAAACCAAATGCACTTCTTGACCTTCTCTTGGCTTTTTGAAATGACTCGAATAAGCCGTTATCGGTTGCCCAGTGCTACTTCTTGCTAACAAACGAAGCATTACACTTAGATGTTCTCTTTTAGGAATTATCTTTTCTAAACCCATGCAGGAAATCTGAACAGGTGCTAAATGTGCTCCCATGTCGGCGTTCCCTTCATTGGTACATACCACGTATTCGCCTGTTTCGGCTATCGCAAAATTTACTCCTGTAAGAGCGGCATCCGCCGTTAAAAAGTCTTGGCGTAGGCTTTCTCTTGCTGCTCCGGCTAAATATTTGGGGTCAAAGTTTCCTTTTTCTGTACCCCACGACTCATGAAAAGTATCGCTAATTTCTTCTCTTTTCAGGTGAATGGCTGGCATCACAATATGACTGGGATGCTCATTTCGAAGTTGAATTATTCTTTCGCCCAGGTCGGTATCAATAACCGTAATGCCGTTTTTCTCTAAATGGGGGTTCAGTCCGCACTCTTCTGTGAGCATGGACTTGCTCTTTACTATTTTCTTAACATTGTGTTTTGCCAAGATTCCATGAACTATGGCATTATGCTCTTCGGCATCGGCAGCCCAGTGGACTTGAATGCCATTTTTGGTGGCATTTTGCTCAAACGCTATCAGTAAATCGTGGAGGTTGTCAAGAACATAGTCTTTGATATTAGATGCTGTTTCTCTCAGTAATTCCCAATCAGGAATACCGAAAGCGGCTACATCTCTTTTTTTTCTAACGCCCCAAATAGACTTATTATGCCAATCGGTTCTGTCTGTGTCGTTGGTTAGTTTTTCTGCTAAACTGGCGTGCTTTCCTTCACTCATGATGCTAAACCGTTTAAAATTTCAGCAATGTGAATCACCTTAATATTTGATTTCTTTCTTTTCAATATGCCATCAATGTGCATCAAGCAAGACATATCTGCACTGGTAATATAATCCACTTCGTCGGCTTCAAATTCTGCTGCTTTATCTTGACCCATTTTAGCAGAAACGGCTTCTTCACTTACGCAAAACGTTCCTCCAAAACCGCAGCACTCATCTACTTTTTCGGGGTAGGAGAGTTCTAAGCCATCTACCATCTTCAGTAGGGGTTCTAGTTTTGAAAATGGCTCTGCTACCAGTTCAGAGCTTTTGGCCAAATGCAATCCACGAAGTCCGTGACAACTTTGGTGTAAGCCAACTTTGAAAGGAAAACTAGATGTTAAACTTTCCACTTTTAGTACGTCTGTAAGAAACTCGCAGAGCTCGTAAATCTTTGTTTGTGTACCTAAAACATGTTCTTTCAGATGCAAAGTGCAGCTTCCCGAAGGACAGACGACATATTCAGAATCTCCAAAGAGGTTTTGATTCAATCCATCTAGTTTTGTGGTCAAATGCTGAAAACCAGAGTTTGCCATAGGCTGTCCGCAGCAAGTTTGACTTTGGTGAAAAACCACCTCGCAGCCAAATTTTTCTAGAAGATTTAGGGTCGCTACGCCAGTTTGAGGATATAACTGGTCAATATAACAGGGTATAAAAAGAGATACTTTCAAGATTTCCTACAGGATTATTGTCAATTGTATAGCATAGTTACATCATAGATGGGTACGGTGCAAGGACTACGCCGTTTTAACCGCAAGTTCGTAACCTATACTGTGCTTATTAGAAATAGAAATATTTGGGTCTTTTGCGAGCTTTTTACGGAGTTTTGAAATGTACATATCAAGGCTGCGGCCTACTATTACACCCTCGTCTTCCCATACTTCTTTTTGAATACGATTTCTTTCAATCAGTTGATTAGGGCTGTCTGCCAAAATGCTCAGAATTTGGGTTTCTTTATAGGTCAATTTGATTTTTTGCTCTCCTATTTGCAAGCATCGATTGGCCGTGTCAAATTCATATTTGCCTATTTTTAATAAGTTATCAGAGGGGCTAGTGCTCCTTTTTCTAAAAGTGAAATAGAGCGTTAAAGAAGCAATTATGAATAATAGGACAGAAACAATTGTCCAATCTGCTTTGGATTCTTTGTCAAAACTGATTTCTATAAAGTAGCAGTCTGGAGCCAGGGGCCTGTCTTTACAAGGGACTATTTCTTCCTGTCCTTTTTGCAGAATGGCATAGGAAAATAAAGTCTCTTGAATTAAACATTCCTTTACGCTTACTATATAAGATATTTCTATGCTGTTGGCGTCCATTTGCCTTTTTACAATATTGACCAAGGAGTCAGGATTCAGACGGATAGGGCCATTGAAATGAATTTGATATTGAGCGTCAGCTAACTTTATGATGGGTAAAACACGTGTGGTGGTGTCAGCGTTTTGAAGTAATACCTGATAGCCTATCATTCTCATGACTACCTCTGTTTTGGCATCGTCAAAAGAGGCTTGTTGGCCAAAAGAAGGCGTAGCGAAAAGGCTTAGAATAAGAAGAATGTTTTTGAAAAGTTTCATTTGCCTAAAGGTAAAGCTTTGCTTGGCGAGTAACATTTTGTAAAAGCCTATTTTACACTTTTTTACATATATTTTTACAGTATAAATTGCCTCTACACTTCTTCACACCGGTACTTTTATCAAAAAAGCGAATGAATAAAATTATGAAAGTAGGAGCTGTGGTGTTGGTTTTTCTGTCGGTTTCTTTTGTTTCAAATGCTCAAGATTGGGATTCCATAATCAAAGGAGATAAGAAATGGCTTATTCAAAGAGATAACGAAATGGAAAGAAATGAATTGGGCAAAGACGAGCCCTTTTATACCAATCCCATTCTTATAAACGAAAAGCCGCTAGATTATAATGACTTCAATTTGCGTTCGCATGGAAAATTAACGGTGGTTAGAGGTAATCCAGAATCAGGTGATAGAACAGAAATTCTGTTTAAGGTGAGTTTAAGAAGAGACGGCGTAATTATTTATCCCTCTTCTGTTCCGTTGTTTGACAAGCAGTTTTATGTGGTCGAAATTTCTGAGATATTTAAATATGCCAAGGTAAACGACGAGTTAATTATAAGACCCGTAAAAAAGGAACATTATAAAGCCAAAAGAATATTGAATCTGATTCCCTGATTTATTCTTTCAAATGCTCCACAGGGTTTAGTCTTAATGCTTTGTTGATTTGAAAAACAGCCAAGCTTATAATGATGCTCAAAAAGCAAATGACCACAAGCACAAAACTCTGCTCAGGCATGGAAATGCGGAAAGCATAGTTTTGAAGCCAATCGCCCAATAAATAATAAGTGAATGGAATGGTTAAGGATAATGCCACCAGAAGAATGAACACGAATTCTTTTATGAGCAGCCAATTTACAGAAACGAAATTTGCTCCAAGTACTCTTCTCAGGCTAAGCTCTTTTAACCTTTTAGACACATTTAAAGAAAGTGTACCAAGCACACCAAGACTAACTAAGATAAGAGCTAAAATGGTGGCCAAGCGAGACGCTTTTTTTAGGCGAATTTCGGAGCTGTAGAGGTTAGTTAGATTAGCTTCTTGGCTTTGGTAAATGAAAGGAGAATTAGGGAAAATGCTTTGCCATTTGGTTTCGATGGCTTTTTTAGCTTCGCCAAAATCTGAAGCACCTAGACGTAAAGAAAGGTATCGGTAGATGTTGGAATTATTGATATTCGTGAAAACGAGTGGGCCAATTTTTTGATGGAAACTGGCGAAGTGAAAGTCAGAAAGAACGCCTATGATTTCAAAATCACCTTGAAAGGTTTCTAAATAAATTGTTTGGTTTAGTGCACTCTCAGGAGTGTCAAAACCTAAGCTTTTAGCGGTGGTTTGATTAATGACAATATGGTTGTTTGGTTCACTTCCTGCATTATGATACCTCCCAGCCAATAGTTTTAAGTTATAGGCGTCGGAATAGGCTTCGTCTGTTTGTAAAATTTCAGCAAACACTTGCGGAGACTCTCCATTTTTTATTCCAGTTCTCATGCCTGATTTTCCATCAGGAATTTCGAAAGAGATGCTTCCTTTTTCTACTTCTGGAAGACTTTCAAATTCTGTCCGAATGGTTTTCATTTTAGAGATGCCTATTGGCGACCAGTCTCTAGGCATTGTCAAATAGACCATCTGTTGCTGGCTAAAACCCAAGTCTTTTTCAAAGAAGTAATTGTTTTGTTGGTCTACCACCAAGGCTCCAAAACCTACAAACAAAGCCATGGCAAACTGAACGCCAATTAGAAATCGTCTCAAATTGGTTTGCCCAGAAATGCTTTGGAAACGGTTTTTGACAGCTAAAACCACATGTAGTTTGGACACAATTAAGGCAGGGAAAAGTGTGGCTAAAATGCCAATGAGTAAACTAAATAAGAATGCAAAACCAAAGAACGCGATATTGATTTGGAACAAAGAAACTAGTGGTTTACCCAATATTTCTGAGTAGTAATTTCTGCCAGATTGGTAAATGATAAGTCCGATTACAAAAGCGATAAAGGAAAGTAGGCAGCTTTCTAAAATCAGCTGAAAGACGAGTTGTTTTTTGTTGCTACCCAGTGTTTTTCTAATGCCAATTTCTTTTAATCTATTGGAAGAAGCACCCAGCGAAATGTTGACAAAGTTTATAATGCCAATGAGTAACATGACCAAAGCTATTGCCAATAAGGTGTTGACGTTTTTTTGTACAAAACCGTTTTTATCTGTCAAATACAGGGTTTTATAATCGGCTAGTTTTATGCTTAAATTCTCCGATATATCTGCTGATGTGTTTGCTTGCAATAAGTCTTTAATTGGCCTTTCTAATTGTGCGGGAGAAACACCTTCGGCCAGTTCGATGTTATTGACAGCAAACAGATTTTGCCATTGATTTATGCTTTCAAATCTGCCAAAGTAACGCAAGCATTCTTTTGACATTAAAACAGGAAGCTCTTCATTTATTAATTGTAAAACGGAGTTAAAGGGTGCTTTTGCTAAAACGCCTGAAATTCTAAATGGTCTTCTTTCTCCGCTGAAAGATTCTACCTCCAGGGTTTGGTTTAGTACATCGGTTTTTCCAAAGTACTTTAAAGCCATTTTCTCAGAAATGACCATGCTGTAAGGGTCTTTCAATGCTGTTTTTGGATTTCCTTGACTTAGCCCTAAACCATACATTTCTAAAATATTATCGCCAAGCTGTACGGACTCCGTATGGACAATATCTTCATGCTGAAAAGTAACACCTACGCCATCATAGGTATAGGCATTTGCCACCAAATGGGGGTATTGGTTTTTTAAGGCTTCCGCCAAAGGAGCAGGACTCACAAAGTCTGGAGACCTTCCTTCTTGTTTCCATTCGCTTTTTAGTAGGAACTGGCGGTCTATGTTGCTAAGGTTTTGATTGACTTGTAACTCAGACCAAACATAACTGCCAATAATGAATGAAAACGCTAAGCCTATCGAAAGACTTGTAAGCATCATGAATGAAAAATAGCGTTTTCTAATTAGATTTCGCCAGGCTGTTTTGAAGTAGTTTTGGAGCATAAATAAAAGTAAAAAGCCAAGAGTAGATACCCTTGACTTTTAACGTTTTTAACTTTTCTTATGGCCGTTTTTTATAAATCCCAGGCTCCATTCTCATAAAACTTCAAAATTTTCTCTTGAAGCAAGAAAGCATATTTGGCTTGAACTAAATTCGAATTTGCTCGGTCGAAATTGGTCTTAGCCAAAATAAACTCTATGGAATTCAAAGTTCCGGCATTTATTTGAGCCTGAATAGCGTCTATATTTTCTTGATTTATGGCCACCTGAGAAAGTGCGTTGACGTATCTTTCAAAGGCTAGCTCATAATTTTGAATGGCGGTTTGCACGGCCTGATTTACCTGAAGTTTGGTAGCGGCCAAATTGTTCTGTGCTATTCTTTTTTGAATAGAGGCAGATTGAATCCTTGGGTTAGTTTGTAGTCTTCCTAAAATCGGGATACTTAAACCTAATGAAAAAGAAGCATTCCGAGAGCCGTTTATTTGCTCAAAAAATTCTTGTTCAGGATTTGAAGATGCGTAAAAGGTATTCCAGTCTGCCAAAAAGCTTAGACTTGGAAGTTTACTGCCTTTTATTGCTTTAATTCGGCTATCGAAGCTTCTTATCTCAAAGTCTGCCGCTTTAACTTCTGGTAGATTTGAAAGAGCGTTCTCCGCTAGTTCATTACCATATTTTTTAGCAACAATCTCTGCATTCAGCGTTTCAAATTGTGTGTTTGAAGCGAGATTGGCATTCATTAATTGAAACAAATCTAAACGTGCGGCTCTTAAATTCCCAGAGGCTGTGATTTCTGAAAATTGGTCATTGGCTACTTGTGTTTTGATTTGTAATTCTTCTGTTTTTCCTAAGACACCCGCACTAACTCTTATGCTTATTTGGTCCAGCTGGGTTTGAGAAGTTAGTACTTGATTTTGAGCAATGGCAAAGAGTTCCTGACTTGCCAAAACATTCAAATATGCCTGAATAATTCTGATAGTCAATTGGTTTTGGGTAGACGCTAAGTTAAGTTTTTCTGATTCTACCAACAGTTCGTTTTGACGAATAGTGCTTTGGATTCTAAAACCTTGGAAAAGAGGTTGAGTTAGCCTTGCTTGGGCATATGTACTGTTATATAGGTCATTGATATAATTGTTTGTGAACCTATCAATACTTCTACCGGTATTGGTACTTTGGTAAACATCCACACCCATAGTAGGGAATCTTAAACTTTTGGCTTCGGATAAACTGGCATTGGCAGCTTCTGCCGTTAAAACGCCTGTTTGATAATCTGGATGGTTTTTTAAACCTAATGCTATGCACTCTTTTAAGGAAATGCTTTGGGCACTAGCTATGCCGATGGCAAGGCTGAAAAAGAGGGTTATATAAAATTTCATATTTCTAATCTGTGAACTGTTTTATTAATCTACCCAGCCGTCTTTAAGTCTTATAACTCTATTGCCGTATTCGGCGTTTTTTTCGGAGTGCGTTACCTGAATGATGGTGACACCGTCTTTTTCGTTTAATTCTTTAAAAACTTTCATAATGTCGTCCGCTTGTTCGGAGTGAAGGTTTCCTGTAGGCTCATCTGCAAAAATGACTTTTGGCTCTGTTACCAAAGCTCTGGCAACACCCACTAACTGCTGCTGGCCACCCGACAGCTGACTCGGGAAAAGGTCTTTTTTAGCAACAATGTTAAAACGGTCTAGAATGTCGGCCACTTTGCTTTTACGCTCAGAACCAGAGATTCCTTTATACAGCAATGGCGTTTCAATGTTCTCATAAACGGTTAGTTCGTCAATCAAATGGTAGGCTTGAAAAACGAAGCCGATGGCGTTTCTATGGAGTTCTGTTCTTTGTTTTTCTTTTAATTTCTGAACGGGTGTATCCATAAAAAGATATTCTCCTTCAGAGGCTTCTTCTAAGAGCCCTAGAATATGCAGCAGTGTAGATTTTCCAGAACCTGATGGTCCCATGATGGAAACGAATTCACCTTCTTTTACTTCAACATTGATGTTTCGGAGCACGTAGGTCTTTCCAAAACCAGCTGGATAGTATTTTGATATGTTATTTAGTTTTATCATTTATTTGCTTTGAGCCATGAGCTTGATATTGTTTTCTATTGTTACATCGAGCGAACTCGAAATGTCCTTAAATTTATTTAACCCTGTCAGTTCGAGTAAAATCTGCCCTGTCAGTTCTAGCGAAGTCCCTGCCTGTCCTCCTAACGGCGGATAAATCGGCAGACGGGGAGAATAGTCTTACCTATTCTAAATTAACCCATCGAATCTATAACAAGTCCTTGTCTGTCGCTCGGACTGACAGTGTTATAAGTTCAGAACTCTCTTAAATAAAAACAAGTGTTATACTTTTTCATAATTTGTGTTGGAGAATGACCGCAAAGTTTTTCTCTTCTGCCATTTAATGTTCTTAAATAATGCCAATAATTATAATTAACACGTTAATAGAGTATTACGCTGTTTTGGAGTAAAAAATGTGTCCGAAAGCGAACGCTCTCGTTCGGTGACGAACAGCGAAATATAGAAAAACCAAGTAAATTCGAATCTCTAAAGGAGAATCATCACAAACGAATTAAAATGCCGCAAAAAATAATCATCGATACGGATCCAGGAGTAGACGACGCCATGGCCATACAGTTTGCACTAAACTCACCTGAGTTAGACGTGATTGGGCTGACCACCGTTTATGGAAACGTGAATTTGGAGTTGACTACTGGAAATGCATTAAAACTTTTAGAGGCGGCAGGCAGAGGTAATATTCCTGTAGCTAAGGGTGCTGCCAAACCATTAAATAGACCTTTTGGGGGCGGAGTGGCTTTTGTTCATGGAGATGATGGTTTGGGTAATATTTTTCGCCTAGAAAGTAGTTTGAAACCTATAAGCCTTTCGGCGGAAGATTTTATTATTGAACAGGTTAAAAAATACCCAAATGAAATCATATTGGTTCCTTTGGGGCCTTTAACCAATATTGCTTTGGCATTGAAAAAAGCTCCTGAAATAGTAGAACTGGTAAAAGAAGTGGTGGTTATGGGAGGAAATGCTTTTGCTCCAGGAAACGCTTCACCATCAGGGGAGGCCAATATTTTAAATGACCCAGAAGCCGCAGACTTAGTTTTTGGTGCCAGCTGGCCAGTCACCATGATTGGTTTGGATGTAACGGAGTCTACTTTATTAACAAGTAAGGATGCTCGGGAGATACGAGTGGCTTCCGATTCGGTGTTGAACAAGATGGTGTGTGATGCCTATGTTTTTTATGAGAAGTTTAATACCACCAATAATAAAATTGACGGCTCGTTTCTGCATGACCCTTCTGTGATAGCTTATTTGATAGATCCCTCCATTTTTTCGGGGGAAAAGTATCCTGTGAGGGTAGAGACTCAAGACGGGCTTAGTTTAGGGAAAACTTGGGCATTTATTGGCGATGAAGAAGCTTTAGCCAGACCAGCTTCAGAGCCATGGCGTGGAAGGCCTGCTGTTAATGTAATGCTTGAGGCAGATAATGCAAGGTTGGTGAAGCTTTTGAAAAGTAGATTGAAATAGAGTGGCTGAAATGCCCTAGGCTTGATGTAAAATGATATCGGTTCACTTCTATAATTTAATAAATAACCTTTGATCCAGCTTTTGGATGTTATTTTGTTCGAAAACCGGCGTTTCTCAAACTTTCGAAAAGCTGGGCTGTGGGTACTATTCCAGCTTCAGAATTGATATCGAAATACCAAAACGTTTCCAACTCTCCACGATGCATGGAACTATTCATATCGCCACTTTGGGACTTATGGCATGACTTTACCCAGTCGGCCACAATCATGTAGCTGTGACTGTTATTTTCTCCAAAGCCAAATGATCTGTCGAAGTAAAAAACAGGTGCTTTTTCTGAAATTTTAGTCTCAGGAAAACCCGCTAACACATCATATTTATAGGTGTAGTTTTTATTTAATGCCCTTCCTCCCAAGACGATAGGTTTTTTAGGTGATTTTAAGTTTCCAACTCCTCTAATTGCCAAAATACTTGCCGTTTTATGATGTGCATGTTGCTCGGCACTAGGTACTAAACAAAAAACAAAATCGTATTGGCCTTCTTCTAATATTTTATTTAATTTCTCCTCGCAAAAAGCCATATCCCAACGCTTTCCTTCAAAAAAGGGTTTGGGATCTATTTGATAAAAATCATCCAGCTGGTCAAAAAAGAAAAAATTTCTAATGCCCATAACCTCACCTGCACACAACAATTCTTTCTTGCGTAACAAAGGCAGTTCGGCCCTACCTGTAGCCGAATCCGTAAGGTTTTTATTATAATACGTCGAAGCCACTAACCCATTATATCCTCCAGAAGCATCAGTAATAAGAGCTAAGTCTACAGTGCCCTTAAGTTCTCTTGTTATTTTAAAAATAGTAGCTGGAAACATCGTTTCGTCGTCTGGGTGAGCGGTAACAATTAGAACTTTGGGACCTTGGGAAAATGAAGAAATTGAAAAAAAGAAAACCCAAAGAAATGTAGCAAATGCTTTCATAATGAAAAGATAAAGTAACCGGAATGGTTTATATTTTTTACGCTTAATAAATATAATGAATTAGTTAAAAACATGCTGTTCAAGAATAACTATAAATGAGCTAATAGTTTTCAGTTTCCTCAGAAACGGGTGTCGGATTTCTGCAGCTTCAGAAAGTGGGCATGATTCTTACAAGTTTGTAGCTGATTATACTTTGTGCCACTAGCATACGGCAAGCAGACAAATACTTTTACGCCAAGTATTTAATAAGGAATGTTTTTCCTTGCTGTGCTTCTGATGAATACAAATGCATCCACTAAAAAAGCTGAAACGCAATGGGCTTATTATGAAACGAACGGGGTCTGAAATAAAATGTTTTCACACTATTTCCAAACGCTTGATAAATTCAGCCGAAGAGACTTTAGAAAGGGGATTTCTGTCTCTAAAATAAGTGGACTCAAAACGGAATCTTGGATGTAAGGTTAAGGGAAAGAACCAGCTGACTTTTACTAAAAAAAGCCGCTGGAAGAATTTCTCTCCCAGCGGCTTTTTAAAACATCGCTTTTTTTACTCTTCAATTCTACGAAGCAAATAACCCGGGGCATCAAACGCGATACCGTTGTCAATCATCAATTCGTTTTCACAAATTCTGATGTTTCCTCTGATGAAGTTGTTCTCATTAAGATCGGTACCAAAATCGTCTGTGGTGATTACGATGGAACGGTAGCCATCATCTGAAACATTATCATTGATGCTATATGCATTTGTGAAAATATTTTTCCCAGCCTGCGTTACAAATACACCACCGTCTTCTTTAAACTCAATCTGGATATTTGGAACCTCTACGGTAGGTATCATGGTGATCATTCCTTTCAACTGCCATTTTCCCACTATGATAGTTCTAGCGTTTTCTATGGTAGGCAGGTTGTCTTCCACTTGCTGGCCCACGCATTCAAAATCCTCCAAAGGTTCTGCTGTAATAAATTCCACATTGCCAGCGTCCTCCGCTTCCACATTGTCGTTTTTACAAGCCATAAAACTTAAAATACCTAATACCAATAATACCTTTTTCATGTGTTTGAATAAATTAGTTTATATAGCTCTATAATGTTTAAAGGTGCCAAGAAGTTGTATTACAATATTGAATTATTTAAAAACTGATTTTACGGTTATTCACTTCTTAGGCTTTCTACTGGATTTGTCCATGCCGCCCTAAGAGATTTAAAGCTAATGGAAATAACGGCAATCAAAGAAGAGATCCCTAGAGCTATTAGAAATAAACCTGGGCTAATGTTTATTTGGAACTGAAAATCTTCTAGCCACTTATTTGTCAGCCACCACGCTAAGGGAGAGGCTAATAAGAAGGAAATGATGAGGAGAACGGAGAATTCTTTGCCAAACATCCAAAGTATGCCTGCACTTGTACTTCCAAGTACCTTTCTTACCCCTATTTCTTTGGTTTTTCTTTCTACCAAAAAGCTTATCAAGCCATATAGCCCCATGGCTCCAATAAAAATGGCTATCAATGTAAAAATCTGAATGAGGCTTAAAATGGTTTGTTCGGTTTTATAAAAGTTCTTTAATGAATCATCTACAAATTCATAGGTAAATACGGCTTCTGGATTTAAAGAAGTCCACACTGCTTCTATTTCTTTTAGTGTTTGAGCCATATTATAGGGCTTGACTTTTACCGCAAAATTCCAAAATACATCATTGAAAGAACCAATTCCCAAGGCGGAGATATCTCCATGCATGGATTGGTCATGAAAATCCTTAACCACGCCCACAATCTCAATATTTTCTATTCCAGACACGGAAACTCTTTTACCGAGTATTTCTTCAGAAGTGGCATAATTCATTTTTTTAATAAAAGTCTCATTCACTAAAATCTCATTGGCCGTATCTGATGCACTGATATTCCTACCTGCCAATATTTGAAGACCAAAAGTTTTGACATAATCTTCATCTCCTGCCTTAACATTCATAGAGAAAGCCTCCTGTTCTGCTTTTCCTTTAAAAGTAATGCTGGTTCCCCAAAGGTTATTGGAACTTGGTGCTGCAATACAGACCGTAGAACCATCAACTGAAGGTATAGCTGCTAGTTTTTCTTTAAAAACTTTAAAGTCTGAAGGTTTCATTCCAGGAGCTACGGGTATCATAATCTGTGCTTCTTTGTCAAAGCCTAAGTCTGCATTTTGGCTAAACTGCATTTGTTTAATAATAACCAGCATCCCTATTATAAGAACCTGAGAAATGACAAACTGTACTACAATAAGCGAGCGGCGGAGGTTAAAACCACCAATACTTACCTGAGCCAGCTTTCCTTTCAGAGCAGTTATGGGTTTGAAATTAGAGAGAATCAAACCTGGATATGAACCAGAAATCAAGGTTGTTATTAAAAATACTCCAAGGATGAAGGATATTATTTTGATATCTAAAAAGATGGCAGTGCTGATTGTGGAATTAAAAAGAGCATTAAGAGAAGGAAGAAGTAAAAAGGCCAGCACTATGCCTAGAATAGTAGAAGTGAACGCTATGATGGCGGTTTCTGACATAAATTGCCAGAAAAGTTGCCGCTTTTTACTGCCCAATGATTTTCTTACCCCTACTTCTTTTAGTCTATTGGCCACCTGAGCTGTAGCTAAATTTACGAAATTTAAGCAAGCCGACAGCATCAAAAACAGACCTATGATTCCCAAAGTCCAGAGCGTCTTTTTGGGCATGGGGCCGTTATAGTTGGCATTGAAATGCATATCCGATAAAGGCTGCAATTTATAAGTATGGACGTTTGAGCTGAAAGGTCTGTACTTCGCAGGAAAAGGAGCCATGGCCGCTTCTACCTGAGTTGGGTTTACACCATTTTTAAGTTTAATAAAAGCCTGCATACTGGAAGTTATACCTCCCCAGGAGTCTGGATTTATAAACCAATCATTGTATTCTTTTAAAGTAATATAGGATAGGTATATCTCTGTTTTTTGAAAAGTGTTGGTAGGTAAGTCTTTTAAAATACCCATCACAGTAAAGTTTATGGTGTTATCCATTTTCATGGATTTCCCTATAACATCCGTATTTCCAAAGTACTTTTTGGCTATTCGCTCTGTGATAAGAGCTTTATTGGGCTCCTCAAACTCTTTGGTTATGTTCCCATTAAACATTGGGAAATTAAAAATGCGGAAGTAAGAAGGTTCGGCGAAGGCCACACCCTCATTTTCGATAAATTTTATATCATGATTTACACTGACTTGCAATTTGTCGAAAGTGGCTATTCGGGCAATTTCTTCTTCAAAATCAAATTGGTTTCTAACCACTTCTCCCAAGGGACTTGGAACCGCAGGTTGGTACGTTTTAGTGTCTCGCTGCTGTTCGGTTACTATTCTGTAAATCTGACTGGAGTCTTTATGAAATCCATCAAAGTCTAGATGATAAACGATAAATGAGAAGAGGAGAATACAAGAAGTAATACTAAGCGTAAGGCCTATAACATTAATCAAACCGTAGGCTTTGTTTCGCTTTAGCGTTCTTATGGCAATTTTGATATAGCTTCTTAGCATGATTTCAGATTTTATTAGATTACCAATTCTTTTCATAAGTACCCTTGCTAAAGTAATGCCATTTGTGTTAACTGGTTCATAATCAGTATTTAAAATTGAGTTTGTTGAATAAAAAATGTCCGAAACCGAACGTTTGTTCAGCCTCGGACACTTTTTATCCCGCCTTATTCATTAGGAAATCTAGTGCGTAGCTAAATTGCTTAAAATCAGTTCGTAAACCCATTTAAACTCAAACACCAGAACTCATCGACATTAGCTTATGGTAAACCGCTATGCTAATCTCGTTTAAATGTCTGATTTATTCCACTTTAACTAATCATTACGATACTCCAATGCATAAACCGGGTTTATTAATCTCAAAATATAGAGTCTTAGTTGATATTTACATGCCCAGCATTGGCAGAGATTTCCACATTTGCACCGCCACCATTAATGGTTCCATGTACATGATTTTTATCAAATTTTCCATCAAAATTTTTGTAGGCCATGGTTACCCTTCCGCCTTTTATGTCCAAGTTCATTCCTTTGTCCATAGGCATATTTACATTAATACCACCAGCACTGGTATGCAGAACCAAGAATTCACCTACTTCTAAAATATCAGCCGTAATGCTTCCACCACTGGTGCTTGCCTTAATACTGGCCGTCATTCTTTCCATTCTGATAGAGCCTCCAGAAGTTCCTGTAATGAACTCGCCGTCTATATCGCTAGCCTTAATACTTCCACCACTGGTATGTGCATCTATTAATCCGCTTAAGTCTGCCAGCGTGATGCCACCGCCAGAGGTTCTTAATTTAATGTCTCCTTCTGCATTTTTTACAGTAATGCTTCCTCCGCTTGTGCTAAGTTCTACTAAGTCTTCCATATTAATTCCTGTGATACTTCCGCCAGAAGTACGACCATGAATTTCACCGCTCAAATTTGCAAGGTTTAAACTTCCTCCACTTGTTTTAAAATTAAGGTTTCCATGAAGATCTGATAGCGTAATGCTTCCGCCACTGGTAAGTAAATCTGTGTCAATGTGCTCGGGAGTTTGTATTTTGAAACTGATACTTAAGCCCTGCTTCCAATTATTTGGTTTGGTTGATTTGGCTTGACAAATTAAGGTATTACCCTCTTTACGGACATCCAGAATATAATCTTTCAGTCTTTCCTCAATCTCCGAATTGGTGAGACTATTGAAGCCGTTATTCCCTTTAATGTATACTTCTACTACAGTTCTTCCAGCATTGGTGCCTGTAACTTCTATATTCCCTCCAGAGGTATTAACTTCTATTTTTTTTAGGTCAGTACCGCTAAAGGTTTTTGCTAGAAAAGGGTCTTTTTGAGCAAAAGTGCTCATGCTGATAAGTGCTGTCAAACATAATGCGATAAGCTTTTTCATAATTTTTATTGATAATAGTTTTGAATAGATGGCGTTCATAAGAACTTCTTTATTTGCTGTGAGATGAGGTTTAGGTCAAATAGGTTGCAGTAAGGCTTTTTGTTTTGCTAAATCTTCTCTTTTAACAAAAGTAATGGGCACAAATTCTTCCGTAGGCGAGCCAATAAAATAGAGGGCCCATTCTTGGTCATAGCCTTTTAAGAGTTCACTAATACACTCAGCCCTGTGAACAGTAGGTACAGAACAATCTTCCCAATAAAAGAGCTCTACTCGGTAGTGTAATTCTTGTTTTTGACCATTGATAGTCACCTCAATTTCAACTTCTTGTTTTCCATTGCCCGGAGGAATGGGAATTGCGATATGTGCCATTTTGAATCAAATTTTAAGTTTTAAACAGGGTTTTCCATACGGTAGAAAGCACTCTAAGTCTTACACTTGCTTTAAAGCCAAGGTTATGCCAATTTTTTTAAATAATTGCTAACCAGTATTTTCTGGTGTATGTATTCTTGCTTTTGTGTCCGATTTCGGACAATGTTTTAGTAATAGGGCGGTCAAAGTGCTGAAAATTTGAGCATTCTCTTCCGATGAGAAACTGATTCAAGTAGATTAGCGTTTTGATAAGTAATTAAGAAAAGTAAAAATGAAGTTAGTTATTTCTCCTGCCAAGACATTAGATTATGAAAGCCCATTGCCAACAGAAAAATTTGGCACTCCTAGGTTTCTAAAAGAAACCGAAAAGTTGAATGCGGCCTTAAGAACAAAATCGGCTAAAAAGCTCTCTGACCTTATGGATATTTCAAAGGCTTTGGCAGAGCTCAATAGAGAAAGGAATTTAACAAGAACAGAATACTATACCTTAGAGAATGCTCGTCAGGCTGTTTTTGCTTTCAAAGGAGATGTTTATTTGGGTTTAGATGCCTATACCTTAAATGAAGAGCAGATAGATCAGATGGAAGATAAGCTTAGAATTCTTTCTGGTCTTTACGGACTTTTAAAGCCTTTGGATTTAATCCAGCCTTACCGATTAGAAATGGGCACCAAACTAAAGGTGGGCAGTAAGCCGTCCTTGTATAAGTTTTGGGATAAGAAAATAACAGATTCTATCAATGAAGAATTGGAGGATGGAGAGCCATTTATAAATTTGGCGAGTAATGAATATTTTGGTGCGGTTAAGCCCGAACTACTTAAGTCGCCAGTAATTACACCTGTTTTTAAAGACTATATCAAAGGCAACCTCAAGGTAGTGAGCTTTCATGCTAAGAAAGCAAGAGGCATGATGGTGCGTTATGTACTAGATAAGAATATTGAGAAAGCCGAAGACCTTAAAACGTTTAACTATGGCAATTACGAGTTTGATGTAAACGCCTCTTCAAAAGAGGAATTGGTTTTTGTAAGGTAAGTTTCCGCTCTTATTAATGAAAAGAGCGGAGTTATTATGCCACAAAATGCCTTCTAGAAGACTTTTTGTGGCATTGTAGAATTAGTTACATCCGCCTATTTCGGCTAAAAATACGGTTTCCTTATCTGCAAGAAATCCTGGTAAAAGCACAATGGTTTTGGCTCCATAAGTCGCTTTTCCCACTCCAGTAATTTTATTGCTTGCATTTATTCTTCCAGATAAACTTGAGGCTGTTTTATTTTTGGTACCCGTGGAGAAATCATCATCAGAGCTAATTAAATCTAACAGAGATAAGCATGGCAAACTTGTTACAGTAACTTCCACCGAATTAGAAATGTTACTTGAACAATTTGCCTCTGTACAGGTAGCAGTGAAAGAAGTGGTATTGCTCAAAGCAATAGTTACAGAAATGCCTGTCAAATCACCTGGTGACCATGTTATTGTTCCTGAACATCCGGTAGCTGTTAAAGTAGTATTTTCACCATTGTTGATATTCATTGGATTCGCACTTATTGATGGCGGTGATGGAATTGGGTTCACCACTACTTCCTGAGTGGCAACTCTTGGACTTTCAAGGCCACCTAAATAACATGTGGCATAGTATGTTTTTGTGCTTACCGGGTTTAAGTTTAAACTGGAGCCACTTCCAATGGAAGTACCATCCGTGCTCACATCATACCAATTGACTGCTCCTGTACTACAGTCGGCAGTTAAAATTAATGATTGACCTTCACATAAAACGGTGACACTGGCACTAACATCGGTAGGCAAGCTTATTGAGCCAAATTCATACGCTCCCAAATCTACCGAGGTTCCAGAAGCAGGCCTTACTTGACCTAATATGTCTGTGTTTTGAGCACCCGTAGAAGTGCCTATATTAATAACAGGCGAACCTGATAGAAGCCCAAATCCATCATCTGCCGTCCAGTATATTCCATCTGCTCCTTGGGGAAGGGCTGCATTAACAAAGGTTGGGTTTTGACCTGAAATATTTCCTGTTCCTGATATAGAAGCTTGCGTAGAAGTATAAGTAATATTTGCCGAGCCCCCGTAATTCATATTATCAGCACCGCCGAAATTAGCGGAATTGCCATAGAAAACACTATTTAGAATTGTTGAATTAGAACTAGTGGCATTAAATACTCCTCCACCAAACTGGGAAGCGGCATTGCCATAAAAAGTGGTATTGGTAATTGTAGGGAAGGCATAATTATTTGCAATACCAGCACCTAGTTGAGCCGTATTATTTGCAAAGACGCAATTGATAACTTTAGGAAGAGGAGCTGCTCCTCCAGATGTCCCATCGGTACCAAAGCCGCCACCAGCATAGGAAGCTGCGTTTTGAATAAAAAAACTGTTTTTGACAATTGGACTGGATCCTATAGAATTTCCAATACCTCCACCTTGCTTTCCAGAATTAAGTTTAAATAAGCACTTATCTAGGGAAGGCGAAGAACTGGCATTGGCCATTCCACCTCCACCAAAAGCTGCTGCGGAATTTTGAATGAATTCAGCATTTTTAATCATTGGGTTTGAACCAACATTAAACAAACCACCACCAGTACTATCGGCAATATTGTTTGTAAAAATGCAATCTATAATCGTTTGAAATCCGTTTTGATTATACATTCCCGCACCATACTTGGCTTTATTATTTCTAAATGTAATATTTCTCATCTGGGTCGCTGTTACTGCAGACATAAGCCCACCTCCATAACTTCTTTTGGCTTGAATTGAGCCCAATGTCAATTGTCCTGTACCATTTGCGTTTCCATCCTGAATAGTAAAACCATCGAAAACGGACTGATTGCTCTCAATAGCCACCATGGCGACATGGTAAGTATTATCAGAAACATTGTTTAAAACACCCAAATCGCCACTTAATATTGTTGGGTTATGGGCTCTGGTGGTGGAGTCTCTTTGGGTCAATGCCGTCTCAGTTCCGGCAAAACTTCCTATAATCACTTTATTGGAAGGCAAGAAAAAGCTTTTATCTCGATTATCTGTTGGACTAGCATTTCCTGATGGGTCTTTGCTGGGTAAATAAGTACCCCCGGCTACCCAAATAGTATCGAAACAGCCATAATCTAAGGCAGATTGAAAATCGTGGAAGGCATTTGTCCAGCTGCTGCCGTCGTTGTTTCCAGTGGCACTAGCGTCTACATATATTTTGCTTTTATAGGGGAATGCTGAAACTGAAACCACCGTAATTCTTTCTATGGTACATTCGCCTATGCTGATTGTTACCGAATAAGACCCGGACGCCGCCGCCGTGGCATTGGCAATTTTAGGATTTTGTTCTAAGGAACTAAAACTCTGCGGACCTGACCACGCATAGGAGTCTCCACCGGAAGATGACAATCTCAGGGTGTCTCCGCCGCAAAAAGATACTAATGGCGTAAAAGTAACTCCTGAAAAATCTGCCACATCCATGGTTATTTGGTTGGAGTAGATGACGCAGGCGTCGCTTACAGTCACGCTTACTACGTCGCCATCATTGAGTGTGCTTGTGCTGAAAGTCTGGTTAAGGCCACTTTGCTTTGCTACGCCATTTACAGTGAAAATCGTATTTGGAGATGGATATAAATTGCCAGATATGGATGCCTGAAAAGTCACCGCAGTGCCAGGGCAAATTTGACCTACAGCATCAGAACTTAAAGTTACTGTAGGATTGAGTATCGTCACCACTACAGAATCATTGATGGTACAGTGGGCATTTGAAATGGAAACATAGTAGGTTCCAGAAAGCTCTGGTCCAGCATTGTTAATTGTGAAAGTACTATCGCCTGCGTAGTTTGCTGCGAAACTGTTGGGACCTGTCCATACATAAGAATCACCTCCATTTGCCGAAAAAATCAAGGTTTGTCCCTGGCAAATATTAACTTCATTTGAGGCATAATTTACAGGAACAGGATTGACGGTTACTTTTATTTGGTTTGACATAGCTTCACATATACCATAAGTCATGTAAACGCGTATAGAGTCTGTATCATTTAGTTGGTCTATTACTAAGTCAACGGAACCATATTGAACGCCTACACCATTGATAAGGAAAGCATAATTTACGCCTTCGCTTATATTTTGGCCTACAGCCTTAAAGGTTAATTCAGTGCCATTACAAATAGGCCCGCTGTAATTAGAAGTGAGGCTCACACTAATGGGCAGTGGAGTATGATTGGTTTCATACGCACCCATGTCTGTCTGGCTCTGCTCAGTGCGGTTTTCATTTTTAAAATCAATATTTGTTGATATGGTGTTTGTGCCCGTATTAACGGCTGGGCTACAATTTTTAGGAATCAAACCATCATCAACAGAGCCTAGAATTCCGTCAATACCAGCGGGGCTATCAATATTATTGAAAAGTGGATTTTGTTTAAAGAAGGTATCTGTAAACTGAAAGCCGGAGATTGTCCCATTTTCGGGATACTTACCTTCTGAAATTTCATGCTGAAGTAAGGAGTTTTCTATGAATAAGCGATACCCACTATTGTCAAATAGTATATCTTCTGCAAAGCTATTATTATTGGCAGATTTAATATTTTGCTCAAAGATGGTATTTACTATTCGCACAGAATCTGATTGCTGGATTTCCATTCCACTTCCTCCGTATGACGATATGTTTTTCACAAAAGAACAGTTTTCAATAAGCGATTCGTTTGTAATACCTGATGTAATTCGAAGTCCGCCCGAATACCAGGAGGCTGTATTTTTATAAATAATGCTATTTCGCAGAATGACGGCACCTTCGCTACTCATTATACCACCTGCAAACTGAGATGTATTATTAGAAATGACAGACCGATCCATTGTGATTTTTGAACCAACTATTGCCAAAATGCCTCCACCATATGTCTGGGAAGCATTGGAGTCTATCACGCAGTCTATAAATTTAATATCTGAGTGATTGGTGATATAAACACCTCCACCATTATTAGAAGAGGTATTATCTTTGATGATGCAATTGGCAATGGTAGTGGATGACGAATCTATATTTATTCCGCTACCGTTATTATAATACAGAGGCCTTCCATTGACATAGTGAGAACCAAAAACATCACCATTTCCTCCTGAGATTGTAAAGCCATCTAGAAGGTCTTCTGAAGTACCATTGCTAATAAGGACCACATTAAAAGCATTATCAGAAATATCATTTTTAAGTCCTAAATCTCCACTCAAAATACTAGGATTGGCCCTAATAACAGCCTTTGTTCTTTGACTTAAATCTGTTTCCGTTCCGGCAAAGCCTCCGTAGATTTTTTTGCCGTTCCGCAGTTTAAACGTAAAGGCTCTTGGGTTTCCGCTTGTGTAGCCGTTCACCGTCTTACTAGGATAATAGGTGCCGCCGGCTACCCAGGTTTCAGAAAAGCATGGATAGTCAAGGGCTGATTGTAAACTGGTATAAGCATCTGCCCAGCTGCTTCCATCATTATTTCCAGTGGCACTGGAGTTGACGTATATTCTTACATTCGGGTTTACTGCTAGTTCTGTACTGTCGGTACTATTACAGCCATTTGTACCTTGCACATTGATAAAATATTTGCCTGAATTGGCTAAAACGGCATTCTGAACAACTAAAAAAGAGTCTAAACTACTGACCGGTCCGGTCCAAGAATAAAACTCAGCTAGAGCAGAACTTGCAGTCAGGTTTAATGTTTGTCCTTCGCATATCGGAGAATTGCTGGTAATAGTAATTTGTGGCTTGCTTTTTATTTCGAGCAACGGTACAAAAGTGGTGTCTGAATAACAATCACTTGATTTACAAACTACACTGTAGGAGTAGGTGCCAAAACCTTTGACTACAATCGAATCTCTAAGCGTGTTGTCAGACCAAAGGGGGTTCCCAATAGGGCAACTTGCTTTAATAATGATGGAATCTGGGTCACAGATGGTGGTATTGCTAACTTCTAAGGTAGGGCTTACCGGTGTTTGGGTTATGCTATATAGATAAGCCCATGATATGGTGTCTGAGTTACAAAAACCATTATCGCATACAGCAGTGGGGATATAAGTACCAGGTGTTTTTAAAACCAATGTGTCTACTGCTTCATAATTAAACCACAATACATTTCCGCCGCCAAAGCAAGCCGAGCTAAAAAATAGGGTATCTGGAGTACATACACTTTGGGTTGAATGATTACCTATAACCGGAGCCTGTGGACTTTCTTTTATTTCAAAAGTAAATTCATCGGATTCATTGATACATCCATTCAAGTCGCATTTGGTAGAAAAAGTATAGACATCTATATTTTTGAGAATTATAGAATCTGTGGTTGATAGATCAGACCAATGTATATCACCGGATAAGCAGGAAGTACTCAAAACTACGGAATCCGGGGCACAGGCGTACGTACTGGTGGAGGCTAGAATTAGAGGCTTTGATGGTAGTGCTTTAATTTGTAATGAGACATGAGAAGAGGTGTCTGAAGTACAGCCATTTGCCATACAGGAGGCGTACACGTCATAGGTGCCTACAGAACTGAAAACTAGGCTATCCAAATTAGAATTATCAGACCAAATGGTGTTTCCTGTTGAACAATTTGCCTTTAAGACAAGAGAGGCAGGCTGGCAGACTACGAGTTCCTCGGGAATAGTTGTAATGTTTGCATAAACGATTTGATGAATTGTTACTTCGACAGTATCACTCGGGATTGAAAAATAATCGCCAATTTGACAAACTGCAAAAACTTGATGAACACCTGCGTTCATTATAATTACGCTGTCTAATCTTGTGTTATCATACCAGATAATTTGACCTAGACCACAACTCCCATATACAGCTATTGAATCTGGTGCACAGGCGATATGTGTTGTAGGGCTTGTTATAGTAGGGTTTGCGGGTGGGTCAACTATAGTTACTTCAATGGAAGCTGTTGTGCTACATGTACTCCCTGTGATAGTTACAGTATAGGTACCCGAATTAGCGGTTGAGAGATTACTAATTGTCGGATTTTGAATACTTGCTGTGAAACTATTTGGGCCCGTCCATGAATTACTCAGGCCTTGGGAACTATACAACTCCAGCGTTTCTAAATTTGTTAAAGGAGCATTAGAGCCAACCCCAATCTCATAAGCACCCATGTCTGTGAGACTATTGAATGTTCTGTTGAAGCCTATAATATCAGTAAGTTGTGTATTTAAGTTGCTGTTTGCACTGTCTACCGCCGGACTACATAGGCTAACAGCCAAACCATCGTCTGATGTAGCCCAAATGCCGTCTGATCCTATCGCATTAGCGGAATCTACAAATAAAGGATTGGAACCTGAGTTTCCTGTACCAGCAAAACCTCCTTCAATCATTGAATACGTGGCAGTGGCATTTATTCCTCCAGGGTTAGACCACAGTATAGAATTAGCTATGCTGGTTGAACCACCATACGCATAAAAGGGTCCACCAGAACTAGTTGTATTATTATAAATGGTACAATTCGTCAGACTACAACTTCCATACTGGCTGCCATAAACGCTACCAGTACTAGCGTTGTTTTCTGTAAACACTGAATTATAAATTGTGCCGTTTGAAGAGTTTACACTCCAAATTGCTCCACCATTTCCACCATCATTCTGGAAAAAAACGCAATTTGAAATAACAAAACCAGAATTGTATTTAACAGAGACACCAGCTCCATTCCCCCCTTTATTATTTGAGAATATGCAATGGTCTATTTGTGGATAACCATAACCTATAAAAACTCCTCCATATCCCTGTTTAGCGGAATTATTTGAAATAATACTGCAATTTTTAATTTGTAAACTTGATTTTGTGCTGTTTAATGCAGGCCCATCATAACTGTTAATTGACTCTCCTTCAAGGTTTATGCTATGGCCATAGAAGTTTTGCCCTTTTGTAATAATAAATCCATCTAACCATGTATTGGCATCGTCCGATACGGAAATAATTACATGATAGACATTATCACTCATATCATCAGGTGTACCAATATCTCCACTCAGTACAGATTGATTGAGCTGCATTACATTCTTTGCTCTCTGTTTTAGGCTGAGTTCTGTTCCGGCAAAACTGCCAAATACTTTTACCTGATTTTTCATGGTGAAAGTAAAGTCACGGTCCGTAGTCCCACCACTACTTCCTGTGGGATAGGCATTTGGCTTATAAATTCCGCCTTTCACCCACACACTATCTCCCGCAGCGGAAGCATCTATCATAGCCTGCAAATCGCCTGAGGCATCTGCCCAAGAGGTGCCTATTCCTGTACCATCTGAAGCTACATACCTGATGGTGGCAAACGATGAATAACTGATTGTGAATAGGAAAATAAGTAAAACCAGTTTTCCTGCATTTTTATTATGGTTAAGATTTTTCATGCGACTGAGTTTTCAAATTGTTCTTGAATAGCTTTTAGTCTTCTTCTACTGATAAGTATATGCTTACCGTTTCGTAGTTTGATATAACTAGCATTCGGCTTTTCTTTGATTTCTTTTACAAATCTTTTATGAATGAGTATGGAGCGATTGGGTCTCAGATACTGTGACAAGTCCAAAAAATCTGCATAAAATTTTAGTGTATACCCAGAGGTGTGTTTTATTCCGTTTTCAAGATGGAATACGGAATAATTTTGGTCGGCTTTTATGAAAAGGATGGAACCTTCATTAGCAATCTGTTCTAAAATTTTAGGTGCATTCATGGCTATAAAGTTTCTATTTGATAAGTAACTTAATCCAGATATTGCATAGACTAAAAAAAAAGGGCTGAAACGCCGTGGAGTTGTGATGAAACAAGCGGGGCTTGTGATGAAATAAAAATTAGTGAAGGAATTATGACAAGGTATAAATGAGTTAAATCTATTGATTCTCTTTCATTTACTTTTAAAAAATGAAATGCAGAAAGCTTAATCAAGATTGGGACATTGCACAATTGTCGCCTTAAAAATACTATTAGAAAAGGTCTCAAATCCAGGGTTCAACAGGACAGAACCACCTGATTCAAAAATCACATCGGTTGCTGTAATACTTGTTGGATCGCCAATTTTTCTATTGGATAGTATGCTGTTGGTCGTCTTTTTCTTATGAACGCCAACTTTAAAATCATTTGCAACAGTTAGGTCTGAAGTTGCTACATTAATTTCCACTGTTGCACTTCCACCTGTGGAACATTGAACAGTATAGATGGTAGAGGTTATAGGTGTGAAATTGGCTGTACTTCCTGTTTGGGATGTAGTACCTCCAGACCAAGTGTAAATACCGGTACAGCCTGATGCGGTGAGTGATATGGATGCTCCTGGACAAATGGTAGATATGGTAGGACTAATAATTCTAAAACATGAAGCTGAGTATATATCTCCCGAAATTGTCCAGTTTTTATTGTTTATTAAATGGTCTCTTTCGGCCGTTGATGAACAATATTTAAGGTCAGTTGCACCTAATGTTCTTCCTATGGCTGAACCTGCATTGAAACCTCTGAGGGTGGCATCATAGTTTTCAGAACTCATTGCACAATAATTCAAGAAGCTTTCTAGGTTTACATTGGCATTTAGTTTTGTTCCCCATGCCCCCAAGCTTTGATTAAATGCAATAGGGTAAGGAAAAAACAGTACACTTTCAAAATTGAACATATAACTCATATCGGTCACGTTCGATACATCCCAAAGGCTTAAGTCTTGGTCAAAAGAACTTGCTTCTTGAAACATATAGCTCATGTCGGTCACGTTTGATACATTCCAAAGGCTAGTGACCTGATTAAAGGCCGTAGCTGCTTGAAACATGGCTTTCATAGAAGTTACTTTTGACACATCCCATGAACCTATGTTGCTTGGACCATTTAAGTTTGTGCAAGATGAAAACATGCTTGTCATATCAAAAACGCTTGTCAAGGTAGGGGAGTCGTTGGCAGTTATATTTAGATTGTAGCATCCGTTAAAAGCAGTTGCCATGGAAGTCCAGGCAGTTGTACCCCATTGTTTTACGTCAATCAACCTGCTTCTATCTAATCCATAATTCATGTTAATGCGTTGAAAGTTAGTAGGGTTAATGCTTAGATCTATAGTTGCCTCAGATGGTAAACCTGTAATAGTAGCGGTAGTTCCAGAAAATACACCTGAGCCACTTGTACCTGCTGGCACGGATACCCATGTATAGTTAACTATGCCTGAGGTAAGAACACCCATGCTTAATTGTGCCTCTCCCGTAATATCTGCTGAGCCTGATTTTGATAAATCCCAACGGGTTATGAATTGGGCATCAATATCATAAACGAACTGTGAAACTGCAGTACTTGTACTCGGTTCATTGGCACCATCACCAGCATAAGTTGCTGTGATTGCGTGAGTCCCTAAAGACAATGTTGTGGTGGAATACGTGGCTTCGCCAGTACTCATTGTTTGGGCACCAAGTATTTCTGTTCCATCTTTAAATGTAACTGTTCCTGTGGCGGTATTGGGCGAAACTGTAGCGGTGAAAGTTACGTTATCTCCTTCCTTTGAAGCGTTTAAATTCGAAGAGATAACAGTGGTAGTAACTACTTTATTGACTTCCTGCAAAACTATACTTGATGTGCTGCTTGTGAAATTGCCGTCGCCATTATAGAAAGCTGTTACTTGATGAGTTGCTACAGATAATTCTATGGTTGAAAACGTCGTTTCGCCTGCGTTTAATATACCAGTTCCCAAAATTTCTGTACCGTTTTTAAAAGTAACGGTTCCGGTTGCAGTATTGGGCAAAACTGTAGCAGCGAAAGTGACCAATTCACCTGCTTCTGAAGGATTAATACTTGATGCGAGATTGGTGGTAGTACTACAAAATTGAGTATCTCCAGAGATGGTCCATCCTTTACCTCCGCTTGATGTGCCTAATACTAAATTTGCTCTGTCTGATGTCGCTGCACAATACTTTAAACTGGTAGCCCCCATTGTTAATCCAGTAGGTCCGTCTGTATTGAAGCCAATAAGCGTAGCATCATAGTTGGCTATATCCATACCGGAATTATCTAAAAAACCATTTAAAGAGACGCTTGAATTAAATTTGGAACCCCAATTTGCCAAATTTTGATTAAATGCACTGGCTCCCAAAAACATAAAATTCATAATGGAAACTTTTTCCACATTCCATAAGCTTATGTCTTGATCGAACACACTGGCTCCGTAAAACATTACGCTCATACTTGTTGCCTTTGCCACATTCCAGCCACCAATATTTTGGTTGAATGCACTGGCTTCATAAAACATAAAACTAAAGTTGCTAACGTTCTCCACATTCCATGTTCCTATATTTAAAGGAGAGTTTAAAGTTGTACAATTTTTAAACATACGTGACATAGAACCAACTGCTGATAAATCAGGTACATCGGTGGCAGATATATTTAAGTTTTCACAACCTTCAAAAGCATCAGACATTGATATCCAGTGTGTGGTACCCCAGTGCTTGATGTCTATTAATCTATTTTTATCAATCCGATTTTTGAGAACAATTTTATTAAAATTTGTAGGGTCAATTTTTAGGTCTATAGTTGCTCCCGCTGGTAAATCACTAATTGTAACGGTATAACTGTTGAAACCAGTAAATGTCCCTGAACCACTTGTTCCTGCAGGAACTGATTCCCAGGAATATTTTACCTCCCCATAAGAACTAACTTCAAAGTTCAATTGAGTTGCACCAGATCCAGCTTCTGCCAAATTCCAGCGAGTGATGAATCTGGTATTAATGTTATTGACTACCTGTGAAACTTGCGTACTTGTACTTCCTAAAGTAGAGGCATCGCCATCATAAACGGCGGTTATGGAATGTGTTGCAACTGTCAATGTGGAGGTAGAGAACGTTGCTATTCCGCTCCCGTTTAGTGTTCCGGCACCGAGTATCTCTGTGCCATTTTTAAACGTCACTGCCCCTGTGGCAATATAGGGAGAAACGGTTGCAGTAAAAGTTACGTTGTCGCCTACTATGGAGGGGTTTAGATTGGAACTAACATAAGTGGTGGTTTCATACTTATTTACGACCTGTTGTATAGGGGAACTGGAACTTGTGGCATTTTTATTATCTCCATTATAGCTTGCTGTAATGGAGTGCGTAGTGCCGGATAATGAGTAGGTTAGGAAAGTCGCTTTACCAGCACTCACGTTTCTTGTACCAAGTATTACAGAGCCATCTTTAAAAGTAACTGTTCCTGTAGCGTTATTTGGAGAAATGCTGGCTGTAAAAGTTACATCATCTTCTATCAAAGAAGGGTTTAGGTTTGAGCTTAGAGTAGTGGTAGTGGTTACTTTATTTACTACCTGAATAATCTCACTTGAGGTACTGGAAACATAATAATCGTTACCTAAATATTTTGCTGAAATAGTATGTGGTCCAGCCGATAAGGTGGAGGTTGTATATCGATAAGTCCCGTAGCCCAACATCCCTTCATGAACAATTACATCATCAATTGTAAAAGAAGCTAAACCCTCATACATAATATTATCGGGGGAGATAGTAGCGGTAAAAGTCACACTATTGCCCACTAATGAAGGGTTATCATCTGAGCTAACAACGGTGGTCGTATTAATTTTATTTACCACCTGTGAAACCGGAGCACTCGTACTGGCAGTATAGATAGCATCGCCGTGGTAAACGGCTGTAATGGAATGGGTGTCAACAGTCAATATGTCTATAGAATACGTAGCGACTCCATTGCTAATAGTACCCCAACCAATAATATTAGTGGTTCCGTCTAAAAAAGCAACGGAACCCGTTGCAATATTTGGAGTAACGGTAGCCGAAAAAGTTACACTGTCGGAATAGAATGATGGATTAAGATCTGAGGATAGACTGGTGGAGGTGGGGCAGTGTTTTTTATCACCTGTGATGGTCCATCCTCTGCCCCCTTCAGCTATTGGCATCACAAGCGTGTCTCTTTCAGCGAAGGCAACACAATACTTCAAACCATAGACACCCATTGTTCTATTTGGAGGGGCAAATGTTTTGAAGCCAAGAAGAGTTTCTTCGTAATTGGCTATATTCATTCCACAATTGCTTAAAAAACCTTCCAAGTTTACTGCCACATTAAACTTTGGAGCCCAGCTTGTCAAACTTTGATTGAAAAGGTTGGCTTGACTAAACATATTATACATATCGGTTACATTGGCAACATTCCAAGAACCAATGTTTTGATTGAAAGCACTGGCTAGGAAAAACATTGAACGCATATTAGTTACATTGGCAACATTCCAAGAACCAATGTTTTGATTGAATGCACTGGCTTGGTAAAACATATAACTCATTTCGGTTACGTTGCCCACATTCCAAGAACCAATATTCTGATTAAATGCATTGGCTTTGTAAAACATTGAATTCATATCGTTTACGTTCGTTACAATCCATGAACTGATGTTTTGATTAAAGGCACTCGCTTCATCAAACATCCTCCTCATATCGGTAACCTTTGCCACATTCCATGAGCCGATATTTTGGTTGAACGTAGTATCAGAGCTAAACATATTACTCATATCGGTTACATTGCCCACATTCCATGTGCCAATGTTTTGATTAAAAACACTAGCACTGCTAAACAGCACACTCATGTCGGTTACATTAGCTACATTCCATAATCCAATATTTGTAGGAGAATTCAAAGAAGAGCAGCCTGCGAACATCCTGCTCATATCAGTAACACCAGATAAGTCAGGCACATCAGTGGCACTTATGTTAAGGTTAGAACAACCATAAAAAGAAGAATTCATAGATGTCCAAACAGCTGTACCCCATTGCTTTACGTCTATTATTTTGAATCGGTCGTAACCTAAATTAAGGACATCAAATTGTTTTAAATTAGCAGGATGGATACTGACATCTATGATGGCTCCAGCTGGTAAGTCTCTAATAGAGACTGCAGAAATGTTATCAGAAACGGTTCCAGAACCGGAAAGTCCTGTACCCGATGTTACTTCTTGCCAAGTGTAATTTACGGGACCACTTTTTCTAATGTTGAAATTTATACGGTTGTCTATAACTTCTTTGGATAAGTCCCAACGAGTGATAAATAATGTATCTTCTACTGGCGGTACATTTCCAATGATTCTATGATCCGATTCATGAGCATTTACATAGGCTATAGATATGAAAAATGCACAAAGTGAAATAATCCATTTTATAAATAAATGCGTTTGGACAGTCTTTTCTTGTAAGTAGTTTTTCATTCAGGAGGTATTTTAACGCTTAAGTCTGATCTGGTCAATACCTTTAAGCCCCTGTGCGATTAAGAATAGGGTTGTTAAAAATAGCTGCAAGTGAACTTACAAGCTCATTTACTGGAATATTCTTAAACCAGTAAAAAAGGAGATATTTAAAGGTAGGTTTTTCTAAAGCATTAAATTTATAATAGGGCTGTAAGGTCACTCACTTGTGATGAAACGGGCTGGGCTGGTGATCAAAGTATTATTAGTTGGTTTCTTTTCGAAAGGCATAGGAAATGATACTCACAACAAACTCCATGTAAAGCCGAGACTTATAGCAAAAAAGGAAGGACTTTAAACCCTACTATTTAAACGGCACTCATCACTCAACGCAGCCCCCAATATCTGCCAGAAAGACAGATCCACTTTCAGTTTGGAAGCCTGGTTCTAAAATAATGGATGCTCCTGCAGAGAAAGTGACACTAGCGTTTATTTGTATAATGGCACTTCCTGTTATGGTTTGGCCTGCGGAAATAATCTTGTTTTCTGATATTGATGTTGTTATATGCTCGGTAGCATTACAGTCTTTGGTTGTTTCAAGAATAACAGAATGTGCCGTATAAGTTACTGTAAATTGATAGCCAGAGATTGTTGGTAGATTGACTTGTGCAAACTCACCTGTTTTGCTTCCATAAAGCATCAACGTATCTTTTTGAGTACTTGCAGGATTGGCCAGGAAAGAAATATCTAAAACAGCATTACTTAAAACAGCCAAATCTCTTACTTCTAAAAGGTCTTCAGCAGCGGCTCCATCGAGCTGTATTTTTACTTTACCTTGACCTAAATCAAAGTCGCCTTCAACTAAAATATATCCGACACTTTGACCATCACCAGGTGCTATTTGGGCAGTTGCCGAATTTTCAAAAAGCAAGCCAAATTCAGTATATAAATAACCATTGTCTCCACTAATAATACCATGATTGTAAAGCGTGTCGTAATTATAAAAATCCCAGTGGTTAAAAATGTTTCCAGTGGCTGAATTGGTAAATTTCCCTAAATTCTCAATGGTATTATCATTATGTAATGTGTCGTTATTCACAAAGCTTTTATTGTTAGCGAGGTATCCAAAGTCTCCCACATTTACTATTCCGTTGTTTGTAAAAAGGCTATCATTTATGAAGCTACCTTCGATGGTTAAATTGCTGTTTGCGTTTACCCCAACAATACCCTTATTAATCAAGGTGCCGTTTTCTGTAACCATATAATTTCCAGCAATATTAAATGTGCGATTTTCAGCAAAAATTACATTTCCTTGCCAATTGAAGGTTCCAGTTGGCAGTGGGGCATTATCGTAATCCAAAATCAAGTTACCGCCAGCATTTAGGTCTATTGAACCCAAGTTGTTTAATATGCTAGTACCCAGCTGTTTTAAACTCCCTTCAATTGCCAGAATTGCCCCAGAAGGAATATCAAATGCTGTTGAAACTTCCATACCTCCTAATTCGCCAATCGTCAATGTTCCACCACTTGCCCAATTGAATACATTGGCAGGTTTTTGAACTCCTACTTTATTTAAAACTAGGTTGCCTCCGTCATTTAAGTTTAAAACTCCTGTTGTTTCATTTGTTAAATTACCATTTGCGGTTAGCGTTCCATTGATAGCTAGTATATTATTGTTTTCAAAAGTGCCATCCACCATGAGTTCTCTTCCAGAAACGACATCAAATGGGCTTTGATTATCAAATATGGTATTTTCCGCAACTTTCACAATCCCTTTAACTTGCCAATCGAAATTTCCAGAAGGATAAGTAAATGAGCTTGGTCCTGGGTCTGATGGTGAAGTCTTATATTCAAGTGTTCCGTATGGCTTCAAAACCAGGTTGCCAAGGGAATTATCAAATGTACCCGATTGCGTTAATTTAGCCGTGCTGAAGATAGCTCCATCACCAATGTTTACAGTGCCTTTATTCGTGAATATACGACCGTAGGGAATTTCAAATGGCTCTGTAATTTCCATTGTACCAGTAGACCCAATTTCTATTTCTCCGCCTGTGTTCCAGTTCATTGAAGTAAGTGATGGAAATACTGTTGAATTGATGAGGTATTTACCCCCATTATTCAAGTTTAATAGGCCATTTCCAACAAGCCCACCATTGCTTACCAAAACACCATTTGTGTTAATGGTTAAAATACCTTCATTGTTAATGTTGCTAAATTGAGGAATGGTAAGAGAGCTAGCAAGCGTCAAAGTACTTTGTGGGCTAATGTTTAAATCTCCACCTTCTTGCCAATCAAAGTTACCAGATGGAAAAGTAACCGTTGGTGTTAAGAAATTCAGTTCCCCTCCAAATTTCAAGTTGATGGCGTCTGTATTGCTTAGATTACCAGCCAAAGAGACTTTTCCGTTAATATCGAGTGTGCTGGTATTATTAAAAGTACCACAAATAACGAGTTCTCTATTTGCCACTACCATGAAAGGTGTAGCATTATCAAAAACTGTAAATGAATCAATTTTAATGACGCCACCTAAATTCCAGTTAAAGCTTCCATTTGGGAAGGCTACTGTTCCCGGGCTGGTTTCTAATGGTGAAGTTTTAAGGACTAGATAAGCTGCATCATTGAGGTCAAAAGTACCTTGATTGTCCAAACTTCCCATTTGTGTCAAAATTCCATTTTGATTAACAGTAAGTTGCCCTTTATTGGTCAAGGTTCTTTCGAAAGGTATGGTAAGTGAGTCAGTAAGTGTCAGAGCTCCTGTACTGGTAATCTCAAAAATGCCACCCGTATTCCAATTAAAATTTGTATTAGGAACACCAGTGGTAGCATCAGTTATCAGGTACTTACCTCCATTATTTAAATTGGTTATTCCAGTGCCATTATAGGTGCCACCATTAGCTAGAATTCCTAGATTATTGATGTTCAGTATTCCATTATTAGCCAATGTACTATTGACAGGAATCCCTAATGAATCTGTTAAAGAAAGTGTACTGCCAGAATTAATTGAAATATCACCTCCGGAAACCCAATTGAAGGTTCCATTTGGCAGTAGGGCAGATGTTGTTTTATAAACTAACTGGCCCGTATTATTCAAATTGAAAATCCCCAGATTATTTACAGAACCGCCATTATCTATTTCTAATAACCCATCTATATCGAAGATACCCGTGGCTGGAATAGTTAAGGCGTTTGCTAAACCCATCGTGCCAATGGTTCCTATTTTTAGGGTTCCTGCATTCCATGCAAATCCAGCTCCCGGAACGGTGGCACTTGCTTTATCCAAAACCAGTTGCCCGGTAGTATTAAGGTTTAAAGCACCTTCGTTGATTTCTAAAGTTCCTTGTTCAGTTAAAACACCTCCAGAGTTAATATTAAAGGCTGCATTTTTTTCTATGCCTAAAGTCCCTCCTGTAGGAATCAATAATGAATTAGTCAAATCAAAAACGCTGGCAGTATCTATTGCTAATCTTCCTGCATTCCAATTAAAAGTGCCTGACGGTAAAACGGCAACTGCCTTTTTGATTCGGTATTCGCCGTCGGTATTCAGATTGAAAGTCCCTGAATTTGTTAGTGTACCAATTTCAGTTAGCGTTCCATTCGCATCCACATTTAGGTCGCCTGAATTCGTTAAGGTGCCGTGTTGAGTTAGAGCCCCATTGGCACTAATGTTTAGGGTACCGTTATTGTTTAATGTTCTTCCAGTAGGAATAGAAAATGGACTTGTAAGTATGAGAGATGTATTTGAAAAAACAGTCATATCACCACCATTCCAATTAAAGTCGCCAGTAGGAAAAATAGCTAGTGGGTTTTTGAAATTTAAATTCCCACCACTATTTAATTCAATAGTACCATCATTCTCCAGCAGTGAGGCTTGATTGTTAAAATTGCCGCTACCATTGATATTTACTGCACCATTGATAACTAATTTACCATTAGCAGGGATTTTTAAAGTATCAGAAAGGGCAAGTTCTCCCAATGACGAAACCTCGAGCGTAGAAACTGTATTCCAATTAAAGTCATTGATTAAAGGAAAAGAACTTCCAAACTCAACGGGATAAAACCCATCCCCTTTACGGTATGAAGCAAATGTATTTAATTTAATTCTACCGCCATCTTTCAATTCTAAACCTTGCCAATACGAAGCTCCAGAATTTACATTAAGTACACCTTCAACGATTAAATTTTGAACAGAAAGTGAATTTACGCTTTCTGATATATCGAGGACTCCATTTTGACCTATAATTAGATTTCCAGAATTATTAGAAGATAAGTGTAATGAAGATATAGTATTTCCTGATGTATTGAGTATTAAATCCCCTGAATTATAAAACCATTTATCGTTAGTAAGCACACTATTATTTACTAAAACGCCATTATTATAAATGAAGCTGTTATTACTTTGGGTATTCACCAGTGTGCCATTATTAATTAAAGAATCATTATTGGTGATGGTTCCTCCGTTATTTATACTGCTGCCACTCGGAATCACAATTTTACCATTATTCACCAAAACACCTGAATATGCTACAGCGAGGGGAGCAGTAACATTAAATGTTATCCCACTTCCTAAAGTAACTATACCCTGTGTATTCCAGTTGAAATTTCCGTTGACCAGAAAGTCCGGGCTCTCGTTTAATATGATATTGCCGTAAGCATTTAAATCTATTGTGCCATTATTTGTCACTATAGCCCCAGGGTTTAGCTCTAAAGTTCCTCTATCTATAATAAAGCTACTTAAGGCAGGAATTGTAAAAGGCTGAGAGAGGGCCACTAAACCATCTTCTTTTATAGATACATCAGCCCCACTATTCCATATAAAATTTGCACTGGTTATAAAGTCGGTAGTATCTTTTATGACAAAACTACCTGTAGAATTTAAAGAAAGGATACCGTTATTGGCAATGTTCCCATTGGCATTAATTTGAAGCAAACCATCCACATTTAAAGTAGAAGCAGAGGGAATGGTCAGCGTATTTGCAAGATACATCTTGGCATTTTGACCGATAGTTAAATCTCCACCTGCTAGCCAATTGAAAGTGCCGTCCAATGTAATATTTCCATTATTTAGCGTCAAACTACCCGCCGTATTTAGGTTTAAAGTATTGGTATTAGCTATAATGCCATTATTAAGAAAAATGCCATTGATATTACTTATGCCATTATTGGTAAAAGTTGCTCCAGAGTTATTGTTTATAGTTCCGTTATCATTTAAAATACCATTGACCGTCAAAAATCCATTATTATTGAAGGTACGGGCTGCATTTATATCCAAAACACCATCAGCTTGAAATTTCTTATTTGCAGGAATTGAAAAACCATCGGGTGCCTCATAGCTGCTGTTTTCGCCAATGATAATGCTGCTACCATCATTCCAAACAATCTTATTAAGGTCAAAATTGGCCTGTGTTTGGTTGAGACATAATCGGCTATTGGGAAAAGCGGTTAGTTTTACTACTCCATCGCCTATTAAGGCACCGCCTTGATTTATTTTAACCAAGCCATCGTTTTTTATGGTATCATTTACCGAGTAGGTGAGGGTGTCATTTAATATAAATACTCCATTAGATTGAAGACTAATTCTACCTGAGCCAAGGTTGAAGTCTTTGTTTTGGACTAAAGTATCTGTAATACTTAATGGACTCCATAAATTGATAGTGCCTTCATTGGTTAGTTTTTTATTTACGGAAAAAATACCGCCATCCATTTTTAGAATTCTCCCTATAGGAACGGTGTAAGGGCTGGCTAATGACAAATAAGCTCCTCCTCCCGAGGATAAAATCCCGCCTGTTTCCCAATTGAAATTTGCAGAAGGGGCTGGAAGTGTGGTATTATACCTTAAACTATACTCACCACCAGATTTCAAGTTGATAGTTCCGTTATTCGTAAGAGTGGAGGATATGTCTAATTTGCTGCCATTGTAAATATTAAATGTGGAGCCTAGCTCCAAGTTTAGGCTAGATCCACTACTTATTTGAACTTTTCCGTAGCTTTCAAATATTCCTCCACTAGGAATGGTTAATGGATTGTTGACAGAAAAATTAACACCAGAATTAACTATTATTTTCCCGCCGCTATTCCAAGTCATTTGGCCTAGGTCTGACCCAGAATTAAAATAAATGCTACCTGTAGCGTTTAATACAAAAGTCCCATTATTGCTAATACCACCTGAAAAGCCAATAGTACCTACTCGTAAAATGCCCGTTACAATCAAATTACTTGATATTGGGACAGTAAAACCGCTCGGAATTGTTAAATCTGCCAAAGCACCAATTGTCAAATTTCCTCCCCATAGACCAAACCCAGTTAATGTAGAGGCTGAAGAATTGTTCAATTCATAATTACCAGCGTATTGGTCAAAACTTCCTAAGGAATTCAATATGCCATTTCCTGATATTGATATATTGCCATAATTCTTAATTGTTGTACCTGTAACGGCCTGAATCTCACCAGCGTTTATGATATCCAGCGAACCATGGTTTTCAAACTTTTTATTATTATCCAAAGTCAATGTGCTATTTAAAGTCATGCTGCCCAATGAACCAATGGAGACTGTTGCAAAAGGATTCCATATGAAATTATTGTATGGAATGATTGTGTTGGGTGAATTTAAAATTAATTCTCCATTTGAAAGCAGGTCTATTTTTCCTGTGCCATCAATTGTTCCAGAATTGGTCAAAGAAGCCCCTGAACCGATAATAACAGATTTATTATTGGTTAAAGTGCCGGAATTCGTCATAGGCCAGCCTATCGTCATGGTATCCGCATTAACCACAGTACCCGTATTATGAAATTCTGCTACTAAAGATTTAAATTCAGCATTATTATTAAATGTGCCATTATTGGTAAAAGTAGACTGAACTAGAATTTTACCATTGTTCTCAAAAACTCCGCTTGCACCAATGGTAAAAGGAGATTGCGTGCGTAAATAAGATGAAGCCCCTAGGGTCACTTTACCTCCATTCCAATTAACTGTACCCTCTGGCAATCCTAGCGTGAACGTACTGTTTTTGTTATAAAAAAGGTTCCCATTTGTATTTATATTGAAGATGCCTGTGAAGGTGCCTTCCGTATTTGTTATTTCATTAATTAGTTCAGCATTTGAACCATTCAATTCTATAAGCCCACTATTATTTATGGTACCAACACTTTTAATATCCCATAATGTGAAAATTGTAGCCCCTACTGAATTATTAATTGTTCCTGTGTTTACAATGGTATTATTACATTGGATAAAATTATTGTTGGTTACAGTTCCTTCATTTACAAAGAGATTTGTATTTACTATAAGAGTACCGTTATTTACGAAGAAGCCATTTATAGGAACTTCTAAAATAACAGCCACAACAAGACTCCCTGAGCTACCAATGGTTACTCCCCCCCCTTCATATATAGTAAGATTAAAATCAACGGTATCAACGGTATTGACTATTAAATTCCCTCCATTGGATATGTCAATCCATCCATCGTGGTCAAGGAGTGTTGATCCGGGGTTTGCAGTTAAAACTCCTTCAATATTCAATACGGCATTCAAGGGTACAGTAAGTGGCGTGTTTAAAGACATATTTCCTGCAGGACCTATAGTTAATTGACTATATGCATTCCAAACAAATCCTGTAAAAATGGGAAATGTAATATTGGGATAGTTTAATACTAATTTTCCATTCAGTGTAACGGTTCCATTATTGACCAATGGATTATTCATCATGAGTCTACCCGTGATGGCCAATGTTTGTCCGGCAGCTATTGTAAGGTTGTCTAGCGTTACATTGCCACCAGTACCAATAATTACGGTACCGCCTGAATACCAATTAAGCGTACCATTGATAAGACTGGTGGCCGTTTTTCTTAATTCATAACTTCCGCCGTTATTAAGGTTAAATACCCCCGTATTATTCATGGTTCCAGGATCCAGAAACCAATTATTATTGGCAATAGTACCGTTGTTTGTTACCCCTCCGTAGTTGTAAAAACTTGAATTATTATGAAAAACACTTCCAGACTCTAAAGCTAAACTTCCAGATAGCTTATTGTCAAAAATACCACCACTCGAATTAATAAAATAAGGAGCTCCAAAGACGGAACTAAGCGTATAAACACCTGCATTGTTTACCACTCCAAAATTTGTGAAATTATGATTGTCCTGGGTTAGCGTACCATTATTTTCTATTTTATTTTGAGCGTTTAAATATGAGTTATATATTGTTCCAGGGAAAGCTCCAAATGTTATGATTCCGTTGTTTGTAATATTTAAATCAATCTCACAGTGGCCAATAATTGTTACTTCATCGTCAGCATCAATAACAGTGCCTGGGTAATACGGTAGCCAATTAACCGGATTGGACCATACCTTGAAGTCTCCTGGGTTTGGAATCAAAGTGCCTGGAATTACGTAAACATTTCTGAAAGTAAAATTTTCAGCGTAGGAGCTTGAAGGTATCAGAGAAAGCAAAACGCAAAATGAAGCAAGCAGGCTTAGGCTTATTTGAAAATTTAGAAACTTTGCAAATGGTATCTTTGGATATGATTTCATATTAAAATTATATTTTAATTGATCAATACCTCTAATCCCTTCTGCGATTGAGAACAGGGATGTAAAAACCTGTAAGTGCTCTTACAAGTTTTTTAACTGATTATTCTTAGCCAGTTAAAAAATATGATACTGTAAGGAAGGCGTTATAGTTGGTTAAGCCAACTTTTTGGGCTGAAACGCCCTGCACTTGGTGTGAAACGGGTTGGGCTGGTGATGAGAAAAAAAGGCGTAGACAAAAAGAGCCTATAGAATTAGACTACATCACCTCTATTCTTTTGACCAATTCTTCTGCATATGTTTTTGTAATCGGTATTTCAGATTCTAAGATGGTGACTAAAGTGGGCTCAAACTTGGTCATATAATCTAGGTTAACGGCATACGATTTATGCGTTCGGAAGAAGTTGGGTCTATTTATTTTTTCCAGAAAATGGCTGAGGCTCATTCTTATAAGTTCTTTTTTTTCTGCTAAATGAATTTCTATATAATTCCCTTCTGCTTTGAGCCAAAGGATATCACTAATTGAAAGCTTCGTATAACGATACTTTTCTTTGATAAAGAGGGCATCTTTTATGACCAGTCCCTCCGTTTCTGACTTTTCGGTTTTCTCTCCTGCTATTTTTAATAAAGCCAGCTCTATGGCTGTAAAAAGTTGTTCTTTCTTAAAGGGTTTAACAAGGTAATTTGTTGGGTTTACAGCATTGGCTCTTTGAATGGTGGGGCCGTCGGAGTAGGAGGTTGTGAATATAAACGGAACATTGAATCGTTCGTTAATGACTTCGGCTAGGTCAATGCCATCTTTTTTACCACCCAGATTTACATCTAAAAGGATTAGGTCGGGTGTTTCCTCTTCTAATCGCTCTAAGGCCTCTTCGTAATCCATGGCTGTTTCCATGAGATCATAGCCCATTGCTTCCAGCATGTTCTCCATATCTGCCGCAATGATTCCCTCGTCTTCTACAAGTAAAATTTTAATCATATAATTATGCTGTCTGACTTTGATATGCTCTAATATCTTTAAAATAAACTGTAAAATTAGCACCACCTTCCGTTTTGGAAGTAAACTTACCTCTAAGCTGCTTGCTTAATATTTTAACCAACTTCAGGCCTAACGATTTACTTTTTGCAGGGTCGAAATTGTCTGGTAATCCTTCGCCGTCGTCATTTACGTATAGTTCGTAGTCCACCTCATTGATGGCTTTGATGGAAATATTGATGGTTCCGGTTTCTTTATTAGCAAAAGCATATTTATAGGCATTAGAAACGAGTTCGTTTACTATTAAACCTAACGGGATAGCGGTGTCAATATCAAATTTGATGTTTGCTGCCTTAACATCAACCTTTATGTTTTTATCACTTCCTGTGAACATGTCGGAAAGGTAGTGAACCAGTTCCTTTAAATAATTTTCAATGTCCACGTCATTAATATGCTCCGACTGGTAAAGGTTTTGATGAATCAAACTCATGGCCTGAACCCTGCTCTGACCCTCTTGAATAGACGAAAGTACAGAAGGGTCGTCAATGGTGCTGGATTGGATGTTGAGTAAACTAGAGATGATCTGGAGGTTGTTTTTTACACGGTGATGAATTTCTCTTAAGAGTGTTTCTTTTTCTGTTAATGAAGTTTGTATGATATCGCTTTGTTTCTCTATTACTTGCTTTTTCTTTTGTAGTATTCTGTAGTTACGTATACTTAACCCCAGTCCAATTAAAAGAATGATTCCCAGCATGGATGCCCAAAAAGTCTGTTTGGACCTCAGTTCATTTTCCTGATTCAGCGTGTTTATCTCTAGCTCCTTTTTTACGGTTTCATACTTTGTTTGAAAATCTGCCACTTGCTGTGTTTTGGTCAGATTGGTGAGCGAATCATTAAGTTGAACACGCTTCTCGTAATAATAGAGGGCAGAGTCATATTGATGAGTCAGTTTATTGATGGTTCTCAAATGTCCATAGGCATTCATTACCCTATGGGGCATGTTCAGGCCGTCGCCAATGGCTAACATTTTGAAGGCATATTCCTTGGCCTTCTTATAGTCTTTTTTTTCTTTATAAAGGTTAGATAAATTGGCGTAGTTATAAGAAAGATTATAAGAACTACTTATTCGTGTATTAATGGCAATGGCCTTATTCAGTACTTCAAAAGCCTTATCAAAGTCTTTAAAATGCTCAATATAAACTTGGCTGATATTATTATAGAGCCTTTGTAATAGGACGTCGTTTCCAGCTGTTCTTTCGAGCAACTCAATGGCCTCTAGAAACTTTATATGTGCAGAATCCATCAGTGAGGGGTTCTGCTGTACATATCTTAGGTCTCTAAGAATGATTCCTTGATTATTCAAACTATTGATTAATACCCCTTCAAAATTTAGTTCTCTAGATTTTATTTCCGCTTCTCGTGCTAAATTCAGTCCTTTAAGAAGATAATCTACCGTACCTCGCTCGGCACCCAAATTTTTATAAATGGTAGAAAGGGCTATTTCGTGTAGAATAGCCTCTTCCATCATTCCTAATTTCTCAAATCCGCTTATGGCTTCTAAACTAAATAGGACGGCGTTTGGATAGTCTCCTTCTCCCAAATAGATATTCACTTTTTGAGCCTTTGCTAAGGCTATCCCCTTTTCATATTTTATCTCTTCAGAAAGGCTTAATGCTTTACTAACGAGTATATCGGCAGCGTCTTTATCATTTCTTACCTGTCTGACATCAGCTAGTATCTGAAGTACCACAGCCGTATCTTTTTCTGAATAGGCAGGTTTCTGGCCAAAGAGACCAATTGCCATTAAATAAAAGCCAATAAATAGGTAAATAACTTTCATTAGATATTGTTTTGATAAGCCCTAATATCTTTGAAGAGAACCGTAAAATTAGCACCATTATCTGAGCGAGATGAAAAATTTCCCCTTAACTGTTTACTTAATATTTTCACCAATTTCAGCCCTAAGGACTTGCTTTTTTCAGGATCAAAATCATCTGGTAGACCTGCTCCATCATCATTTACATGAAGCTCATAGTCTTCACTATTGATGGCCTTAATGCCAATCTTAATTTTGCCCTTTTGACTTTGTTCAAAAGCATATTTATAGGCATTGGAAACAAGTTCTTTTACAATTAAACCTAGTGGTATAGCGGTGTCAATATCAAATTTGATGTTTGCTGCCTTAACATCAACCTTTATGTTATTATCACCTCCTGTGAACATGTCGGAAAGGTAGTGAACCAGTTCCTTTAAATAATTTTCAATGTCCACGTCATTAATATGCTCCGACTGGTAAAGGTTTTGATGAATCAAACTCATGACCTGAACCCTGCTCTGACCCTCTTGAATAGACGAAAGTACAGAAGGGTCGTCAATGGTGCTGGATTGAATGTTGAGTAAACTTGAGATGATCTGGAGGTTGTTTTTTACACGGTGATGAATTTCTCTTAAGAGTGTTTCCTTTTCGGTTAGGGAGCTTTGAATAACCATGCTCTGTTTTTCTATTTCCTCATTCTTCCTATTTAGAAGTGACGCTGCTTTCTTTTTAAGCCTGAATCTATTGAAATAAAGAAGGGCCACCGTTCCTAAAAGAAAAGCCAAGGCAATCGCCCCGTTTCTTTGCGTTCTATTTAGGGTTTGGTTCTTTTTTAAAAGTTCTATTTCAGATTTTTGAAGCGATATTTCTGCTTCCTTTTTATATTGTTGGAATTCTTGCTCAACACCTGTTATGGCTTTGTTTCTTTCTGTTTCTAAAAATATCTGCTGAATTTCCCAATATTTCTCTAGAGCTTTCAATGCTTTGTTGGGCTGTCCAAGTTTTTTGTATGCATCTGTCAAAGTCATATAGGCTCCAGCTGAAATGCTTTCTATTTCAGATTCTTCACCTAAACGAATGGCCTTTTTCGAGTACATTATTGCCTTTGGGTAGTTTTTCTGAAGATTTGCTAGCTTAGCCAATTCTATAAAAGTGTAAATACTTGTTCTGGGAACACTGATATTTACAAGTAGACTTTCGGCTTCTTCCATATACTTTACGGCCGCAGTAATATTCCCTTGTTCCAGATAAACAGAGCCAATATTCGATAGGTTTCTAATGGTGGCCTCATGGTTTTTTGATTTTTTATTAATAGCTAAAGCATCCATAAGGTAAGCGATGCACTTATCGAACTCCTCTTTCTGGTAATAGCCAATGGCCATGTTATTATATAATGCCGCTATAGACATTTCATGATTGATTTTTTTAGCTAAAGCCAATCCTTCTTCGCAATAAGCAATGCACTTGTCGTTTAATTCAAGTTTGGCAAAAAGGCTTGATAATCCTTTGTAAGGGCTTATCCATCTCAGGGTATCGCCAATAGTCTGTGCAAGTCTAATGGTTTCAGTGTAAAGCTGGATGGCGGTGCTGTCTTCGTCTATATTGGCGTAATAAACAGCCATGAGATTTGTGAGGTCCACTTGATGAGGTACGTCTTTTATTTTCTTGTAAAGGCGTAAACTTTCCTTGATGTAAAAAATGGCCTTTGAGTTATCTCCCCAGTTTCTATAATTGTATCCTAGTTCAAAATAAGCCTTTGCCTTAAGGCTATCTACTGCCATAAAGTCTTCTCTTTTTTCTAGAGCACTTCCGAAGGCCATGGTTAAGTCTTTATCAATATTTGGAAGTTCGCGTTGAATCTTTATATGTTCGTCGAATGTCATTTTATGCAAAGCATCGGACTCCAAAATAAGTCGTAGACTATCTGGATTGTAATGCTGAGCGAAAGACACGTTTACAACACAGCAGTATAGGAGTACTATTGCAGCTAATTTTCGAGACATTTTATTTGGTTAGATCTTGGGGATGAGTAAAAAACTGCTTATCCAAGTTATGCTAAATAATACTTATGAACAGCTGTTCAATACATATTCTTTATAAGTATGAAAAGTATTTAGATGGGGATTTTGAATTTACGATCAAGGCATGTAGTTGTAAGTAATTGATAATTAGAGGTTAATGACATGTTTGGGGTTGGGTTTAACGGTACTGGCTAAGGTTAAACTAGTAACTTCCAAATGGGGGTTCAGTTAATGAATGGGTACAGTAACCTCAACTAAAAAGCCATTTGTGTAAGAGATGCTGTAAATGCCCCTCATTTTATCCGTTCTATTTTTGATATTACTCATTCCAAGACCATCTCCAATCTTTGCTTTTTTTTGCGTACCATTGTCATGAATACTTAACGCTAGATTATTTCGTCTTTTGTTAAAACTAACGGTCACATGACTGGCATTTGAGTGTTTTAAAATATTGGTAATGGCCTCTTTAAAAATGAAGTACAGGTTTTGACGTATTTCAGGGCTAATGAACTCGTTGGTTTTTAGCTTTTCTACTTTAAAATCATACGTAATTTCTTTCATTGATAAGTTGGTCTCGGCAAATGCCTTCATTCTGTCTATCAGGTTTTCGTATTTATCTTTTCTAGAATCCATGGCCCACACGGTATCTCTCATACGTTCCATGGCATCTCGGCTCATTTCGCTGATAGCGTTTAAATCCAATTGTTGATTTTTTTCTGCCGAGTAAGACATCAGTTCCGATTTCATTGATAAGCCAGACAGTATACTTCCAACGTCATCATGTAGATCAGAAGATATTTTTACCCTCATAGCCTCTGTAGCCTTATATTTTTCTAAGGTTAGATAAACGTTATATCTGGTCCAAGCATAAATGAGGAGTAAAGCCAGTAAGCCATAGATAAAATATGCCCACCAGGTTTTCCACCAAGGAGGAGTAATGCTAAATTCATATAGACTCTCATTGCTCCAGAGGCCAGCCTCATTCATCGCTTTAACCTTAAATACATATTTTCCCGATGCTAGATTGCCATAGGTAGCTTCTGGGTTGGTGGTGATAGAGCTCCAATTGTTTTCTAAACCTTCTAGTCTGTGTTGATATTTTACAGATTGTGGTTTGTTAACATCAATTCCTATAAATTCAAAACTGATGAAATTATTATTATAAGGAAGGGCGGGTTGATCTGGAATACCTGTGTTTTTAATAAGTGCATCAAACTTAAACTTACCCACTTTTAGGCCATTTTTTAAGGCGTAGGTACTGTCTGTGGTCCAGTCAATGTCTTCATTAAAGAGTTTGACATTGAGTAATTCTACTTGAATTTCCTTATCGATGTTTTGGGTTTTGTTTAAGTCCACTAAAGATATTCTTTCTAATAAAAGAACCCAAATCTTGTTGGTCATGTCCTTTAATATATGGTGTCTTCCGTCTCCGCTTCCAGGAAAATTGTTTTCAGCTCCATAGGTAATGAAAAGGTTTTCTTTGTTTTTGATGGATGTTATATCAAGGCTTTCTAAAGTTTCTTTATCTATTTTAATAAGCCCATTTCGGGAGCTTAGCCACATGTTTTTATCATCATCTTGAATGGCAGATAGCAGAATATTGCTCGGTAGGCCATCTTGAATGGTGAATTGCCTTATTTTATTGGTTTTCCGGTTCAATCTAAAAAGGCCATCTCCTCCGAGCGAGTTTAACCAATATGCTCCAGTGTGGTCTTGAAAGCAGCTTTCTATGATGCTTAAGCTTTGATTTTTAGTTTGAGGATAATTCGTAATATGGGTTTGTGCTTTATTCAGAATGGAAATACCTGAAAAAGTGGTGAAAACGTAATTGGAGTCTTGGTCTTGATTTATTTGGATAATTTCATTATCCACCAATCCTTGTTTAACCGTAAAATGGGTTGTGTTGTTCTTGTTTTTGTCAATTTTAATAACACCACCCTTGATTCTTGAGCTGTACCAAATGTCTCCACGATTGTCGGTATAAAAAGAGACCGTTTTATGACCCATATCTTTATATTGGGTAATGGTTTTATGGTCTGGGGAGAGTTTGCAGATATCGCTATCCCAGAAGCCGAACCAAATATTGCCTTCACGATCTTCAGATATGGAATTGATATTCTGACCACTTAAGCCGTTTTTTTCGGTATAGTTGGAGATCGTATTTTTCTGATGGTCAATATAAGAAACGCCTCCAAGCTCGCAACCGACCCAGATATTCCCTTTTCTATCTTCTAATAGACTTCTGGCAGATTTACTGGTGAGGCCATCTTGGGCATAAATACTCGCAAACATCGGGTTATATTTTACCGCACCTTCATAAGTACCGATCCAAATATTTCCAGAGCGGTCTAAAAGTAAAGAACTAGCTTCATTGACGGGTAATCCGTTTTGCTCATTAATCCGCTTTAATTGATGGTCCTTTAGGGTGAAAACGCCATCATACATGGTGCTTGCCCAAATGGTACCAGACGGATCCTCTAAAAGATACCTCACGGTGGAGTTACCAACATTGTAAGTACTGAAGGTGGTGCCGTCGAATCGTCCAATCGCTCCATCGCTTCCAAACCAAATGGAGCCATCGCGGGCTTCGGTAAGGCAGGTTACCTTGGTTATTTCCAGACCAGCAGAGAGAGAGACAGTACGGAAAGTTTTGCCATCGTATTTTATCAGGCCCATATCATCCGTGGCAAACCAGAGTGTGCCATCCTTGCTTTCTAAAACTCCATAGATAGTATTTGATAATTTTTGTTCTGTGGCATATTGGGATATAAAATCATCATTTTTTTCTTTTTTACAGATGCCAGAAGAATAGGTTGAGAACCATAAGTTACCTTTTCGGTCTTCTAAAATTTGATTGACGCCATGGTCAAAAAGATCTTCTTCTGTTTTAAAAGAAGTCATGTATTCGCCGTCAAAATAGCTCAATCCTGTTCTGTGACCAAGCCAAATATTACCTGCTTTGTCTTCGGAGATGTCTTCAATATATCCATCTTCTAGCCCTTGATTTGAACTATAATTTTCAAACGTTCTGCCATTATATTTAGAAACACCGATGTAAGAAGAAAACCAAATATTACCCTTTCGGTCTTGGTGTATGTCATGAATTTTACTGTCAATAAGTCCAGAAGTTAAATCGTAAATATTGAAATTATAGGGATTATAATCGGGGAAGGTTGGTGGCTTAGCTATATTTATCTGAGGCCGAGCACCTTTAATTTTATGTGGTATTAGTTTTGTTTTAAATGCAGGGGGCACACCATCTTGTCCTGGGGTAATTGCTTGTGTTTTGGCGGCAGAAGTGTTTTTTGCAGAAACCTTTAGTCCATTATCTATAAATGTTAAAACTTCTGGTGGTCTTACCTTTTTGATGCTCCCAGCCTTCATCGCAAAAGTCAAAGGTACCGGCATGGAATCCAATGCTATCTCATAAAATTCAGCATCCTTTTCTTGAATAAGGAATACTTCTTCGGGTTGGGATTTTTGGCAAGCAATAAAATAGCAAATACAAAATAGAGAAAGAAGAAGTCTAAAGGTTAAGTGGCGATATTTTGAAATGAGTTTCAATATCAATTTTTGGTTTTAATAGGGTTTTAACTCACAGATTTAAATTTAAAAGAATACGGTGGTGATAAAAAATGCTCTGGAAGTGGTTTGTGATTTTATATGCCCAAAAGCACTTGTGGTCACTAGTTTCTCAAAAATTTGGTAATGGCCTCCGCTTTGTTTTTGACGCTCATGGTTTTATACATTTTTTTTATTTGCGAACGTACGGTTTCAATAGAGATATGCATATCATCCGCTATTTCACCATAAGTTTTTCCTTCAACCAGATGATTTAATACCTCTAATTGTCTTTTGGGTAGGTATTGCTCTTCTTTGTTATGTTTTTGAGAAGAAAGGTGGTTTACTATTTCTCTGGCTATAGATGGCGACATATAAGACCCACCCATGCTCACAATATTTATAGCATCCAATATGGCCTTTAAGCCACTTCGTTTGGAGATATATGAACAAGCTCCATTTTTTATGGCTTTTAAGATAACGTCCTCTTCTTCGTAGGTGGTCAGCACTATAATATCTAAGTCTGGTAGAGCTTCTAAAATAGGAATGATAGCTTCTGTGCCAGACATACCTGGAAGACCTATATCGAGCAGCAGAATACTGGGTGCTTGGAAGGCGGTATCCAGTATATCTCGTAAGAAGTCTTCGGCAGAATGATAAACTTTAAGCACTTCCATTTCTGCTTGGATACTAATAAAAGCACCGACACTATCAGTTACTATTTTGTCGTCATCTACAATGGAGACTGTTTTAATCATATTTTACTTCTGTAAGTATTCAAGAGCTCAGTTCAAACCTTAATGCAAGGCTAATTTAACCTTTAAATCAAAAGAATACCCTATAGGGTGACTGTTTGATGCAAAAATCACCCTATGGGGTGATTGACAAGTACTTGATAATAAGGGTACTTTACATGATGAAACAATCACTAAAACATAAAAGCGATAGCATAACTGAGCCTCGAATTTTGTTAAAGTTTAATGCCAAAAAAATCACGCATTTAAAGGCGGATGCTAACTATACCTACCTCATCTCAAGTGATGGTACTAAGGTTTTATCCGCATATAGCTTAAAGGTTTTTCAAAACCTTTTTCAAAGTCAAGATTTCATCAGAATTGATAGGTCAAATTTAGTGAACAGAACCTTTATTAAATCTCTATACCATGGTAGTCAAGGTACCAGTATTATTCTAAAAGATAACACGATTATTAAGGTGCCACGGCGAAAAAAAGAGAAGATAGAGGTCTTATTGTCAGCCATTAGTCAGTAAAACTTAAAATTAAAAGTGTTATCTTAAAGACAATAAAAGTCATAACACTATTTATTTCTAACGGTAAAAGTTAAAAAGTAAACCGGAGTTTCAAGCATTTTCAAAATTTCATTTAAGGAAAGAGAAACGCTAATTAACTATGAATATTATGAGAAAAGAACTACGATTTTTAAAAGTAATTTTAGGTGTTTTGGCCTCAGTATTAGCCCAACCCATAAACGCTCAAGTTCTAAATTCTAATATAATTTACGAGGTACATTTTCTTCAAGGCTATGGGTTTATTAGTGAAGATGCTCCAGGAAATGATCCTGAACAAACTTTTCAGATGACGGTTTCTAATGACTATAATAATGTGGCAGATACCTTATTAGATCATAGTTCAGGAGGGAACAATTCAGGGAGTTATTGCTATAATATGGCGGTTACCACGGATATATGGGGTCCAGAAGTAGATGCCAATCTGGCATTAATAGGTGGTGGACCGGCCGGTAAATTCGATTTTGATATATTTAGTTGGGAAGAAGATGTGGTAGTGGGTGAATGCCAATACACCACCACCGATGATAGCCCAGGTTTTCGGGTATTATTAATAAGTACTACCGACAGTGTAAATGCTTGTGAATGGAGGACAGACACAATAGCTATTCCCAACATCCCTAATCCTTCAAAGGCCAGAATAAAATACACTTGGCGATATGAAAATGGTAGGGACAGTTCCCCGCTAAACTTTGGTGACTTAACTTCAAATGGTTTAAAAACCAGTAAGAATTCAAACCGCTACGCTCCTTCTGGGGCCTCAAATACAAGCATTTTAGGTTATCATAATGATTGGGACGATGCAGATAATGCGGCTTTTACTAACGCTCCTGATGTTACTTATTCTTTTGAATTAACGAATAATAAAAAAGTCATCATGAGTACCATCAGCAATTTTACAAATTATGATACTTATATACATCTGGTTAGATTAAATCCCGACGGCAGTTTTCTTTCTTATGTTTCGGGTAATGATGATGCTTATGGCACAAAATCTCAACTTTCCGAAATCCTTTGTCCTGGTAAATATGGTATTGTTGTAGAGGGTTATAATACAAGCAATGGTAATTTTGAATTAGGGGTTACTACATCAGATGCTCCAAAGGTTTATGTCAAAAACAATGCGGTGGGTCTTAATGATGGCACTTCTTGGGAAAATGCATACAATGATTTGCAAGATGCCTTAAGTGCCACAAACAATTGTTCTACTATTTGGGTGGCCAAGGGAACATATTATCCTACATCCACTGCTGATTTCAACATTTCCTTTGAAATTCCTGATCAAGTAAAAATGTATGGGGGGTTTGCTGGAAATGAAGACAGTAGCTATGATTTGGACCTCAGAGATATCGAGAAAAACACGACCATATTAAGTGGGGATATAGATCAAGATGGTCTGTTAAGTGGTAATTCATATCATGTCGTAAAAACAACTCATGTAGGTGTAAACACTAGGGTAGATGGTTTTAGAATTTCAGATGGAAATATGACTGTATTTGGATTTGGAGCAGGATGGCTTAATGAGAATGGGAGCCCTTTTATTGTCAATTGCTTTTTTTATAATAATGCTGCCATGAGTGCTGGAGGGGGCTTTGCCAATTTAAATATAGATGGAAGTTCTAGTCTAAATCCCACACTGATAAATTGTAAGTTTATAGATAATAGTGCTTCGGTTGGGGCTGGCGTATATCAACGCTTTAAGACGAGTACTAGTCCTTCTCAATTTTATAATTGCCTAATTGCTCGTAACAAATCTGTATTTGGAGGAGGAGGGGTCTCAATAGAATGTGATAATTCAACAGTTCAGATAGAATTTATAAACTGCACAATAGCTGACAATAGAACTACTGCCGAAAATTCTAATGGCGGAGGTATAAAGACGGCAGGTGATGCTGTTCTAATTATAAAAAATACGGTGATTAAGGGCAACACCATTTACGAATATGGAACGGCATCAAGTAGTATTTACCAGTACGATGTAATTACTGCGAGTTCAATAAGTTACAGTCTAGTGGAGTATATAACTATGGCTGGAGTAAATAATAATCTTGCTGGTAGCACAGAGCCAAAATTTGCCAAAGATTTTCATACTGAAGACGCCATTAAAGAAGGATATAGAATAGTGGGATGTTCGCCGCTAATTAATGCTGGAACAAGTAGCGGTGTTTATGCCATCGATTTTGCGGGACAGCCACGAACTTTTGGTGGTTTTACGGATATCGGTCATTTTGAATACCAAGGAAATCTTGGGAGTGCCACAAGATTATATGTCACAGAAAGTGGGTCGGGAAATCGAAATGGTTTAAGTTGGGCTAATGCATCAAAAGACCTCTATTGGGTTCAGTCTACCGTTTTCCAATGTCCTAATTTAGATGAAACTTGGGTTGCTAAAGGGGAATATACCTCAAGTCAAATAGACTTATTTACGAGGTTTGCAATTAAATCTGGCACTAAGATTTATGGCGGTTTTTCTGGGGCGGAAACAGCACTTTCTCAGAGGAATATGGCACTAATCCATACCACTAACCTAAGCACACTTAGCGGAGACATAGGACATGACGATTTCGGCGGACTTGATTTTGAGGGTTTTAACAGCCAGGATATTTTTGATATGAGAGATTGTAATAATCAAACTGTAATTGATGGCTTTCTATTCACTAACGTCGATGACTCTGACTCAGGTAGCCCAATAGAAATATCAGATTCAAACCCTTTAATTTCAAATTGTATTTTTCAAAATAATAAGGGGTATAAAGGAACTGGTTTGTCCATATATGGAAATAGTAATCCTCTCATTGACAAATGTATTTTTCGGGGCAACCAGAGTTCCTCCGATGGTGGAGCTATTCGAATTTATTCAGGTACTAATAACCTTTCGGTTAAGTTTACCAATTGTCTGATTTCAGGTAATAATAACACTAGTGCTTCAAATGCGGCCATAATTGACATGGGTTCTTTTGAAAACGCTACGGCCAATTTGACACTTGAAAATTGTATCATATCCAGCAATAATGGAGATGCAGTTTATCTTTTTGCCGTGAAGCAAAGTGCAAGCACTAACCTTATTTTAAAGAATACCATAATTTATGGGAATTCGCAGGGAATAGTTGTGGATAACACGAGCAACGGGACTATTGCTCAGAACATAAGTTACAGCTTGGTTCAGGGGCTAACTTCTGGCACCGGTAATCTTGACGGCAATACGGTTAATCCTATTTTTGTTTCTATGCCTTCTTTTAATGCCGCTCCTACGATTAATGGAGATTACCATGTTTCCATATGCTCACCGGTTATTAATCAAGGTAATAATACTGGGATTACCAGTTTTGATTTAGCCCATAACGCTAGAAGATTTGCCAATCAGACGGTGGATATGGGCGTGTATGAGTTTCAAGGAATTTACGCTAATGCAACGCTTGATTTGAATGGCGTAGACTTAAGCTCTGGAGTAGGAAGTCCCGCTTTGTTTTACTCTAATCAAGTGCTGGCGGCTAATAAAGTTATTTTAAATACAAAGAACACTTTATATCAGGCGGCACACAGTATAGAACTAAATCCTGGTTTTAAAGTGGATGTCGGAGCCATTTTTCAGGCTAAAATAGAGACACTTACATGCCCATGATTTGGCTTGAATCTTATGATGAGGGTTCAGTGTTTTAACCCAAATTATGCAGAGGAGCATCATAATAGGTTATCTAATGCATAGTTCTAGTTTAAGTGGGTTAGATATTCTGATTTCTTGCTTAATGTAAAAATCATAATGTCGACCCTTTGCAAGGGTCTCTAAAGACAGAAGTTGTGATTTGTCCACTTTTTGTCTACCTCTAAAATTCTGTGCAAAGAATTTCCATTGCTACCTTCGAATAAATAGAATCAATAAAACTCTACATGGGATGGATGGGAGGACATTAAAAGAAAAAGTAGAGGAAATCAAACGTAGGCAACAACATATTGTTGAGGTCGAGGAAGAGCTGGATTCGCTAAAAAAGGAAATTGACCTGCTCTTTAAAAAAACATTAGACCTAGTTAAGTCAAGAGATTCAACAAAATAAAGCTAGATTTAAGTAACCACTATTTGATTCCATGAAGCAAATAACATTTGTTTTGATGCTGTTCACCTCCTTGGGCTATGCCCAAAAGATTACGAATAGTGACTCTTTAAAATTAGTATTAAATAAAGTTTCCGAAGTAAAACTCAAGGCTTCCACAGCCCTAGAACTAGTCAAGTTTTATAGTCAAGTTAATCCTGACTCTACACAGGTCTATTTAACATTAGCCACTGCCTTTGCAGAGCAGTCAAAAGATAAAAAGCTAAAAGCTAGTGTCCTTCTTGCTACCGCAAACCACCTTCAAAACCTTACATACTTTGAAAGGAGCATTGTAGCAAATGAAGAAGCCATAAAAATTTACGAAGAACTGAATGACAATCAAGGATTGGCCAGTGCGTATAATACTTTGGGTATAACATATAAAAAAAATAGCGGTGATAAAAAACAGGTCGTTCCCTTTTCTAGAAAAGCTTTAGCATACGAAAAAAAAGCACTGGAATATTATAAACTGGCGGACGACCAAGATGGCTTTTTGAGGGTTTACTCCAATATAGGTATTATTCATAGAGACTTAGAAGAGTATAAATTAGCGGAAGAATCGTATCTGACAGGATTGAAAATCGCGAAAGAACAAGGAATAGAAACATACAGCGTAGGGATTTTATATGCCAATCTCTCTCAGATATATCTCGATTACTATAAAGAGCACGATAAAGCTATAGGCCTTCTCCAAAAGGCTCTTGTCATTTATGAGAAAAATGGTATCAGGACCAGTCAAGAGCACGCTTATAGAAATCTATCATATAATTATTCGGCAAAAAAGGAATATGCCACGGCCATACATTATTCAAATAAAGCAGTAGAAATAGCCTTGGAAGTAAAAGATCCACATCGACTAAAAGACGCTTTATCTTCTCTATGGGTAGCACAAAAAGGGGCCGGCTTATATAAAGAGTCTGTAGAAACTTTAGAAAGGGCGGTTCATGTCAAAGACAGCCTTCTTTCTATAGAGAAAACGGGAATTATAGCGGAGATGAATGCCAAGTTTGAAACCGTAAAAAAGGATGCAGAAATAGGAATCTTGAATAAGGAAGCGGAACTAAACAGGCTTCAGAAATGGGTCTTAATTGCTTCTATATTGTTGATTTTGATAATCGGCTTTATTGTATTTTGGTCTTTTGTTCAGAAAAGAAAGAAAGAGAAGCTGATTTCAGAACAGGTCGTCGCTATTCAGAAAGAGAAACTTAAAAATAAAGAGATAGAGCTAGAATTTAAACAAAAGGAGCTCACCTCAAAAGTGCTTCAGTTGGCTAGAAAAAATGAGTTTCTAAATAAACTAGAACAAGAAGTAGAAACACTAAAAACTAATGTGGACGGTACTGTAAATAAGGCGTCAACAAAAATCTCCAAGTTACTAAAACGTGATGCCGCAGATGACGTACAGTGGGAACAGTTCTCCTCCGAATTTAGCAGCCTTCATCAAGGTTTTTTAGATAGTCTTGTGGCTAAATATGGCTCCTTTAGCAAAAGTGAAATAAGGCTCATTTCGCTTATGAAAATGAACCTTTCTTCTAAAGATATAGCAGATACCCTAAATATTTCCCCAGATGGCATAAAGAAGGCTAGATACAGACTAAGGAAAAAACTTAAGGTGAGTTCAGATGAAGATATCCAAGGTTTTTTGATATCCTATCAGTTTTAAAGGCTACTTTTTATAGGTTTATGGCTTCAAGGTTTAACACTATTTAGACCTTATCCTTAATTGTTTTCAGTTAGGTCGGACAAGTAATTGTCCATTTCAGGCCATAGAACACGTATTTTGTGTTTTGTCTACTTTTTGTCCACCCTTTGAATAAGGTAAAGGTTTGTATGTAGGACTATATTAGGAATATCAACAGATTTATTCTGAGTATGAGCCCTTTACACCACCCTAAGTTCTTAAATGAAACAGAGCCAAGTATGATATCGCATCTACAGGCTAGTTCTAATTATACTGTCTTAACCTTGAAAAATGGAAAGAAGCTGATGTCTGCTTATCATCTAAAGACATTTGAAATTCTATTTTCCGACGAAGATTTCATAAGAATAGACAGAGCCAACCTCGTTAATAGCTCATTCATAAAACGGACTTTTTTAAGCGACCACGGTATTTATATACAGCTTAAAAACAAAGAAGAGATTCTGATTCCGCGAAGAAGAAAAGTCATGCTACAAGAAAAATACCCTAACCTTTTTATTACAAATCAAACCACTATATAGCCATGAAAAAACTACTACTTTTTTTAATCTTGTTTTTATGCTCATCCTATGGGCTTCTTGCTCAATCGAGCAATTTGAATGAGTATCACTTGGGCGTTTATCTAAGAGACTGGAAAGCCTCGCTTACTAATAACGATGGAGGGAATGGCCTTGCCGACAATCGTATGTATTTAGAAATAAGTCTTGACCAAAATGGGATTGCCGACCAATTAGTAAATACGACTTCTGGATACGACAATTCAGCGGATGGTATTCCTTTTTTATCTATGAATAATAATCATAATGTCCCTGCTGAATGGTATTATTCTACCAAATATACTGATCCCACAAAACCTCTTTTCGGCATAGATTGGGCTCATATATATGACTTTTATGTTACTGGTAATGGCAAATTTGAAATCTCTGCAATGAGCTGGGATGAGTGTTGCAACGATAATATTACATGGAGTACAAGTGATGCTCAAAGAGCTATAAAAAATGAAATATATGACTACCGAGCTGGGCAAGTTGGCTTGCCTAATTATATAGATTTCGCTATGGACAATTCTGGGGATGGGCAAATAAACGGTGAATACGACAGTAATGTCTATCTTAAATACTTCGTTAGGCCCTCTCATGGAGATCATGTTAACGATCCCATTCAGTTTGGCGTACTAAATGCTGATGCCACCATAAGTCATAAAAACGGGAATAGAGGAAATCCTGAACCTTCTATTTTAGGAGGGTCTTTTGGTTACGTTAACGGTTGGAGTGGCTTTGATGAATTTCAGGATTCAAAAGATGTTTTTTATGAATTTGTTTTGGAAAAAGCAAAAAAGGTCACTATTACTACTTCTTCAGCTTCTACTAATTTTGATACTTATCTTCACCTAATCAATTTAACAAATAACAGAGCTAATTATAATTACTTAGCGGGTAATGATGATGGGGGTGCTGTTTACAGAACTTCTCAGATTGTAATGGATTTAGCCCCTGGTACCTACCAAGCCATAGTAGAGGGCTATAATACTAATGAAGGAGACTTTGAAATAAAAATAACTACGGAGACTGTTCTTCCCGACCCTGGCGTAATTACATTATATGAGCAATCTCCCTATGACCAGTTACAAACTACCAGAGAAGAATGCCCGGGAAGCGACCCTTATGCATATGATATTCAATATATTCCTTCATTGACAGATGCCTCTTCATCATTGGGCTGCTCTTTAAGCTATGTATGGAAAAGAAGCAATGACGGAGGTGCATGGTTTGACACTGGAGATGATAATGAAGCTGGTAGCCAATCTTATAACGGGCGAATGGAGGGTTACTCCACGGTACGCTTTAGGCGAGCTGTAACCGCATGTGGAAATACTGCTTATAGCAATATTGTCACGGTAACTCCATTAACATTATCCTTAACTTCAGGTAGTATATCAGGAACTACAGCAGTACCAAGTCCTCAAGAGATACCGCTTTCAGCAATTGGGAATATAAGCAGTCCCACAGTCAATTCGGGCTCCTATTATAGCATAGATTGGGAACAAAAAACTACAGGGAATTGGGAACCTGCCACTTCGGCCATTTATAATTCTCTTACCCATACGCCTAGCAGTCTAACGGAAACTACCCAGTTTAGAAGAAAGGCTATACACCATTGCGGCTCATCGGTTCAACCGACGCTATATACAGCTCCTATAACCATTACCGTGATTGACCCTAATGGTGTAATTAACGGGAAAGTAAAAAGTCCATCTGGTGCTGGAGTAGCTGGCATTACCGTGACAGCTCAGCGTATATCTGGTTCACCACCAAACGGACTGGCTAATAAAATTGATAGTGCGATTACCACCTCTAATGGTTCTTTTTCTTTGCAAGGTCTTTACTACGGACTCCAAACTTCGGGCTCTGGAGCTTCGGCTGTTTTTAAAGTATCACCTTCTAAACCAGACCATGTTTTTACACTAGAAGGTAGTAATCCTAGCGAATCATTTTATGATGCCGCACTTACGCAAGTATCCTTTACTCAAAACAACATTGATTTTATAGACGAAACCGTTTTTAGCGTTACCGGAAACATTAATCAGCTTTGTTATGATTGTGTGGTTCTAAGTGGTCAAAGTCTTCCTGTTTCCTCACCTATTAAAGACGTCACTTTCAGATTGACAGATTTCCCTGTACCTACAGACCCAACTGACACTATACCCAGTGCAAACTTTAAAACGGGCGTGGATGGCTCTTATGCCATTACTTTTGAAGAAGACAATGATTATAAAATTTCACCACGCTTCAAAAACCATGTTTTTGTCAAAAAAGACTCCGTAATTACTTTTGGAACAGCCATAGAAGTGGCGAATGTCAATTTTATAGATACAAGTACCAATGTTATTTCAGGTACTATAAAAGCAGACTGTGACCAAGAAATAGGAAGAGCTGTAGTACAATTTACTCAAATGAAGCAAGTGGGTAACACCGCCGTATTTAATGCAGCAGAATTTATCTTAAAAGATACCGCTAATGTATCTGGGATATATTCAAAGCGAGTACCAGCAGGCCATTATTTAGTGAGCGTAACAGATTTTATAGATATTCCGGTAGATGGCAACAGCGTTCCCAAATACAATAAAGATGAAATGGTAGCTTTCTTTGAAAACACAGACTTTTTTCCTTCATCAGCTATGCGAATGGATGTCACTACCAAAGACACCGTCTTCAATCTAGTTTTTCATGAAAAACCACAAATAAAGGTATTTGATTTGGCGGGTCCGTGTACCAAACCCCTTAATCCTATTTTAGAACAAGGAAAAACTAAAAAAATAACTATTGGCGTATTCCAAGGTGACCCAAATAAGTACGTAACATATAATAGTCAGACCGTTTTGGGTTGCCCTATTGAAGACGATACGCTTACCATTTTCACCAACATAGCATCTGGAACTGCCGCGGTAGAGTTAATTCATGTTACCGTAAACGGAATAGATACCTTAACTGTAACTCCTGGCGAACCTACGATAAGCGGCAACTATGAAAAAACATTACAGTTAGGTTTTACTGATAAATATGATAGACAAGGTGGTGATGCCAGTAAAAACGACATAAAGCCCATAGTAACCGGAATAAAAGCAGGTGTAGGAACCTTTACCACGGTTTCTCCAGAAATACCATTCTTGATACTTCGTGACCCTCCTGGCGATAAAAGTTTCAGTTTCAGAACAGCTCAAACAAGTAGCAGCACTGCTACTAGTTTTTCTACCAAACGTACCAATTCCAAAGACGTTTGGGTCGATGCCAAATTAGGTGTAAAATTCGAAGCCGGCTTAGGAGTTTCTTATGAGTCAGCATTTTGGGCAAATCTTAAAGGTTCATTTGCCATGACCACAGAAAACACTTCTTCTACGGAGCAAATAATCACCATGACTAATTCTGAAGAGTATTCCACGGCAGATGATGCCGTTCCTGGAGAGGAAGGAGATATCTATTTTGGTGGAGCGGTCAACTTTCTTTATGCTCCTGTAGATGAAATAAGTTTTGATGCATCGAGTTGTACGTTTAACAGTACCCGTGATTTTATATTGGCTCCAGATGGTTTCGCTACCGACTATGCCTACTCTGAGTATCATATCAAAAATGTAGTCATCCCTAATTTAATTGCCATAAGAGATGCTCCTGCCACCACGGCAAACGAAAAACGTAAAAAGGAAAATCAGATTAGTGTTTGGCAACAAATTTTATCTGAAAACAAAAGGCTAAAAAGAGAAGCTAAGCATCATCATAATATTTCTTTTGACGGCATAAATGGCCCTAGAACTTCCAGTGTAACTTCGAGTGCTACAAAGGTGTCTACCATTGAGTTCCAAATGGAAACGGACAGCACACTAGCTGTAGAGATAGGCATGGAATTAGGCGGAAGTGGCCTTTCAGAAGGTGGTACCATTTCACTAAGAATGCAAACTGGTAACTCAGAAGTTCTAACTACCACTAAAGAAACTACCACAGGGTTTACCATTGATGATGGAAACGATGGCGATTATTTCACTGTGGATGTAAAAACAGACCCTGTTTACAATACCCCAGTTTTTGACTTGATAGCGGGTGCCAGTAGCTGCCCAAATGAAGTGAATACACAAAAAAGAGACAAGGTAGTTTTATCGACCAGCAACTATAATATGACTGGTATTCCCGCAGGATCTTCTCAATTGTTTCAATTGAACCTTGCCAACGAAAGTGAAAGCTCTGAAGAGCGAACCTATTACCTTAGGTATGTTCCCGGTCAAAGTACTTCTGGAGCTCAAGTATCTATTGAAGGTTTAGGAGCAGGTCCATTTGACACGCAATTGGCAAATAATGCAACACATGATTTCACTGCCAGTGTAGGCCAGTTTGACCCTAACATCACCAACTTTGAAATGTTCTTTGAGGTTTTTGATGAATGTAATGCAGGAAACCCATCAGGTGCTAATTTCAAAGACAACATCATAGTAAAGGCTCAGTTTGAAGATGGTATAAGCCCCATTATACTTTCTGCTCCTGAAAATAACTTTGCAGTAAACGCTACCGACGGCCCAAATATTAATTACTCCATGAGTGGTTATGACTTGGCTAATTTGTCTGAAATATCTTTTGAATATGCATCTGCCTCAGGCAATAGTTGGGTAACTGCTAAAACCATTCAAAAAGTAAATTTGGCGGCTAACAGTATGGATTCCTTTTGGCCAAATTCACTGGCAGATGGTGCATACAAATTTAGGCTAAAACTAAAAAAAGGCTCTAAAGTAAGATACTCCGATATTATTAGAGGGACCGTTGACCGCAAAGGTCCTATCGCCTTTGGAGCTCCGCTTCCAAATGACTTTAACTATGCCTTGGGTGATGAAATATCTCAAACTTTCAATGAGAACCTTGCTTGTACGGCTCTCAATAATTCAAATTTCACATTAACCAGACTTTCAAATAACTCAGCTATTCCTGCTATTTTAGGTTGTTATCAAAACAAAATCATTCTGACACCAACTGTCGATGTAAGCGGCTGGATAGGCGATAGCGTAGCCGTTTCTTTGATAAACATAAAAGATGCTGCTGGCAATACGGCTAGTCAAAGTTTTGATTGGGATTTCAGAATAGGCACTCCTGTTTTAAACACTGGTGCCTTTTTGGCCAATGTGGCCTCTAGCCCAATCAGTATTTCGGGAGCAGAAGAGGAGAAGTCAGAAGAGAAAGATGGCAATACCATCACTAGTGTAAACACTGAAATAAATGAAGATGCCAATGGTAAGCTGAGCATAAACTTTACGCTCTCACAGGCGGATACCAATGATGTTACCATCAATTTTCTATTAGCAGGAAAAGCCATTTCTGGAGAAGACTATACGGTATCTGGTTATCATACATTTGACGGAAACGCTGGTGTGGTTAAGATTTTAACTGGCAGTACTTCTAAGAAACTGTACTTTGACCCAATAAGCGACTTAGAACCAGAATTAGATGAAAACATACTGCTGAGCATAATCAACGGTGGCGACTATAACATAGGAGGAAACAACCAAATAGAGCTCCAAATTTTGAATGATGATGCCGCATTTAATGATTGTGAGAACAATGGAAATGCCTTTAATCTGGCCAATAATGGCAGTGGGGCTATTACGCCAGATACATACCATAAATTACTTTTAGAATCTGATGGTGACGTGGATTCTCCTACCACAGTGGTTTTTAAAGGTGAACGCTCTGTTTTACTTAAACCGGGCTTTAGTGTAGAAAATGGAGCAGTTTTTATAGCAATTTTAGAAGACTGTCCGTCTGAAACTTCTTCTGTTTTTATACAAAATTCTAATTCTTCATCCAAAGAGAGTCAGAAAGCCAATCCTCAAGTTTATGAAAATAAAATTTATAGCGAATTATTAGAAGAAGATGGCTTTGTAAGTATAAAATTCAGTAATCCTTTAGAACAGCAGTTAAACATCCAACTCATAGATGGATATGCCAATGTAATTCAAGATTATACGACTGAAGAATTTTTCAAGATTGGTGAAAACTTAACGAGTATTACTACCAACAATCTGGCCTCTGGAACCTATTATTTAACCATCAATGGAGACCTGCTTAGTTACATACACAAAATAGTTATTGTGGACACTTCAACTTAATAATTCTAATAAGAGTAAACTTTAGAAAATAGAAAGAAGGTCTTCTCATTTATAACATGAGAGGGCTTCTTTTTTTTGATTTTATTCCGTCCTGAGTTAAATCCTAATCTTAACAAATTTAGATAAGTTCAAAATTCCATGGATGGAATTAATAAGGTCAGATTCACGCTCAGAAAGAAAATGAGATATGAGCAAAGGAAGAACTTCAAGGTTTCTTTCCAATTTCAAGGTTCAATATTTTAACGTATTTGTCTCTAAATAGTTGAGCATCAATAGGTGTAAGCTGCTTGTTTCCAGTTAAGGATAATAAATAATTGTCCATTTAAAGCCTTGAAATGGGCTTTTTGTTTTTTGTCTACTTTTTGTCCACCCCACCATTTAAAAATAGGTAAACGTGTAGAGCTAAATTAGTTAAGCCAACTGCTGGACAACGCAATAGCTGTGAAATGATTAAAATCATTCCTTTTATCTAAACCTATTACACATGAAAAAAAAACAATTAAAACCAACCATAAATAGAGTTGCAATAGGATGTATTCTGATTGCGATTCTGATTTCTACAGGCTGTGGTTCAACCACTGCACCTACGCCCTCAAACCCTAGCACCCCATCAACGCCGACGATAACAGAACGAATGAATAAAACATGGTCTGTAAGCTCCGTCAAAGAAGATGCTGCTGTGGTGTATACAAAAGGAAATACCTCAAGCTTGCGTCTGGGTTATGCGGACTTTAAACTAAACCTAAGTAGCCTTTCTTCTGCTAAGTTTACGGCTGTAGATGGCCATACTTTTACTGGTACCTGGTCTATTTCTGCAGATGGGAAAACTTTAACGCTTTTAGGTCTTAGTCCAGAACCTACTGGAACAGGCGGTACCATAGCTTATACCATTGATAACCTCACCGATACAAGCTTGAAGTTGACTAGAAACTCCGTGGATAAAAAAACTGGAGCCTCTAAAACAGAGTATGAAATGACAAACCAATAAACATATTAAAACAGTTTAATCATGAAAAGAATTATACAAATACTGCCACTGCTGTTTTTAGGGCTTATTTCTAGTCTTGAAGTTAATGCACAAGCAGAACGGTTTGAAAGTGCTGTAGTGTACAACAACAGTTCTGGCCTGCCTTTCGATTCTCAAATTTATATCAGTATATCAGCTAAGGATGCGGATGTGACCAAGAGGGGACAGATTTATGTCTTTGATGGAGAACCTACTACGGCACAAATAGAAGAAAAGATATACAATGGGCCAGATAGAGGACATTTCTTTACGACGTATAGAAATACTTCTCCTATTGCTTTTGATTTAAATTTTGGAGTCTTAAATCCCCTTTTTTCAAGAGATAAGATTTTTGACAAAGTAAGCGTGTCGTATGGTGAACTTGGTAATGAAACAAGGCCTCTAGTTGTTGCAAGAACGGTAAGATATATCACTATCCCAGATTTTCTGTGGCTAGGAACGAGATTTACAAACATACCCATTTCAGAGGGTTTTACATTCAATTTTGACAGACGGCATGTTGTGATGAATAGTCAATACGACCATACTAAATTGTTGATTTATAGACTTTATACTGGTAGTACCCATGTCAAAACGGTCATTCTACCCATTGGAGTTATAGGGAACAATTATGAAAAAATTGGAGAGGGTAATGGACCGGTAGATATTATTACCATCTTAAGAGCACCTCCAGGTGATAAGAGTTCGATTTCTTTAACACAAGGAAAAAGTTATTCAAAAGAATTCAATTGGTCTTCCTCAAAAGTAAATAGCAAGACCGTGGAGGAGTCGGCTACGGCAAGCGTTGGGCTGGAACTGGGGCCTATTTCGGCAGGTGGAGAAGTTACGTCCACAAGCTCAAAAGAATATACCAAAGCCAAATCCCAAGGTGGAGCAAATTCCATTAGATATGATCTAGAGACTACGTATACCAATACGTCTAAAAGTGATAAGATTGTTGCCAGACAGCCTTATGTCGACTTTATTCTACAAACGTGGGTAATTGCCACTACGAGTCCTAGCAATGATCGTGTTGATTTTCAGTCCAATACAGATGTTATCTTATATCCCACAAAATACAATTGGACTAGAGAATATACCGAACAACAGCTTCAAGGAGATGATGGTGAAATTATCAAATTAAGACAAAGAGGTAAACAAGAAGAAGCTGATTTTTGGGAAGAAGCGATGCGTTTCAATGCCAGAATAAAAAACGCTGCCTTTAGGAATGAGGAGGTTTATAACTCGTTGAATTTTGATAAAAGGTTTGCCACTACCCAATCTCGTGCCTCATCTTTTAGTCAGGAGGTATCTTTCAATTCTACGACCTCGTTGGAAATAAAAGGGTCTGTTGGGATTAAAGCAGGGCCAATTAGTGCTGGAGGGTCTTACTCAAAGAAAAACACCATTAGCGTCACTACGTCGGCTGCCAACGGGAACACCAATGTGGATGAAGATGCCACTGCTGTATCTTATCATATTGACGATAATGATGGAGATAGAATTGAGTATAAGGTACATACAGATCCGGTTTTTGGTACACCAATATTTGAATTATTACCGGTAAGTGAAACGAGCTGCCCGTATGAAGGAGGTGTAAAAGTAGACGACCCCGGTATTGTGGTCATAGATCCTGTTACCGGCAAGAAAGCCAAAAAGGCAAAGATTTCTGATTTAGGACCGGAAGAAACGGCTTCTTTTGAAATAGTGCTTAAGAACAATAGCAAGTTTGAAAGAACCTATGCTATAGCGTATTTACAAAGAAACTATAACAGAGCTAGCCTAAGTTTCGACCCGGCTGATAAGGATTTTCTAATGGCACCTAATGATTCTGTTCTACTCATAATAGACGTTGACAGATCGGGTAAGAAAACAGATGTAGCTTACGAAGACATTCAAGTGATTTTTGGCTCAAAATGTAGTTCCGAATTTGATAACTCCGTGGCGGACACCGTATTAATCTCTGCCTTCTATGGAGATAGTGATGAAAACAGGGCACCTGACAATAATTTGTCTACGAATGCACTTTTGCTTACCACAGACGGAAGTTTGCAGACCACCTATATCAATAAGTTTAGTAAGGAAGCCAAATTTACCAATATCAATGCCAATTCAGCAGAAGAAGAGGTAGCTATAGTACCCGTCAACTGGAATAAAGAAAATGATTCTGGCCCAGAAATAACCAATTCGGTTTGGTTCAAATTTGTGGTGAGTAGCCCCACAACTGAAGTCAGGCTCTGCGATCCAATAAATGATGGTTTTGATTCACAAATTGCGGTTTATAAGGTGGGTGACATTAATGATATGAGCACCTATAACATACTTAATTCTAATGATAGGGGACTCTGCCGCACAGGAAATAAAACAAATGAATCTGCTGGGGTGCAAATGGAAAACCTCACTTTAGGAGATACACTCTACGTTTTGGTAGATGGTTTTAAAGGTGCTCAAAGTGACTTTGGAATAACCATTGAAAGTTTACCGCCGAAAAACGATGAGAATTGCGAAGCGATTAACTTGGATTTAAACAGCTATATTAGGAATGGAACTATCATAACTGGTTTATCAAATTATAACTCCACTGCAGAAATAAACGAAAGTATGTTAATTCCACAAGCTACCAATCCGGTGTTTGGGTGGAAAGAGGATGAAATTCAGCATTCGGTTTGGTTCAGATTTAGTGCACCTAAAGAGGGGGCAGTTTCCATCGAAGTGTTGAATGCCACTTTTGATACACAGCTCGCTGTTTATGGTTTAAGAACCTATTGTGGAGGTGAAAATTTCGACAAGTTTGAATTATACAAAGCGAACGATGATGTGGGTCTGGATGGCGGATTTGGTAGCAAGTTAATACTAAAAGGATTGCCTTACGAAACCACTCAAAACCGTATTTATTATTATATTCTGGTAGATGGATACCAAGGAGCAATGGGAACTTTCGATTTACAAGTTAAATTGGCGTTGCCAGATAATGATTTGATTGAAAATGCCATTACCTTAGAATTAGATGCCGTTGGGCAAGGGGTCTTTAATAATGGTGGTGCCACGGCATCCGATGAAGAGCAGGTAATAGCTCCACCTGTTTCTGAGCTGAACAAGCCAAATGGTTGGTCAGACAAGCCAGGCGATAACCGAGCCAGGCAAATTGAACGTTCTGTCTGGTTTAAATTTGTAGCACCGAACGAAGGGGCAGTGCAGATCAGTACATGTAATCAAGCGAGCTTTTTTGTTCAATTAGCTCTTTATAAGGTAGGAGACCTAGAAGATTTTAGCACCTATGAGTATCTTGGTGCGGATGACGGTGGTCATCTATGCCGCCTTCCTCCTAGCAGTCAATACCCAAATGGAACAAGTGTTCGTGGAAGCATCTTGGATGTAACGGGTCTTGAAGGAGGAGAAACCTATTATTTGGTAGTGGATGGCTCTCTTAATTCATTTGGGCAATTTTCGATTGATTTAATAACTCAGAAAATCACCGAAATACCGGCCAATGACGAGGCGTGTGATGCGATTGCTCTAAAAACAGACGGTAATGTTCAAAAGGGATTTAACAATTTTGCAGCCACGGTGTCAAGCACAGAAAGGAAAATCCTTCCTGCAGAATGGCTTGATAAAAGTATAGGCGGAACAGTCTGGTTTACATTTGTAGCCTCGGAAAGTGGGGAGGCTGAAATTTCACTTTGCGACTTGGCGAATTTTGATACCCAGATTGCCGTGTTTGAAGTGGAGGATTGTAAGGTTGATACAAACTTTGTGCTTGTTGCAGCCAACGAAGATGGACCTAAAAGTTGTGCTACTAATGGAGACAGCTATCTTCCTTTGAAAAACCTTACCACAGGGAAAAAGTATTATATTGTGGTAGATGGCTACGGAGGGAATAGAGGAAGTTTTGGTATTATAGTTAGAAATAGCATCACTCCTGGCCCTGCCAATGATGATGTGGTCAATGCCATAGAACTGCCCGTAGATGGAGAAGTGAAATCTGGTTATTCAAATTCGTTTGCTACAGTAAGAGATAAGGAACAAGATATTAGACCCGTTCCTGCCAATAATCAGGACTGTACCACCGGCTGGTGTGATAAACAAGTGGACAATTCTGTCTGGTTTAAGTTTATAGCCCCTGCAGACGGTAAAGTCAATATCAGTACCTGTGATTTAGCTGATTTTGATACACAACTGGCACTGTATACCGCAACGAGCGTTTCAGACTTTAGTACATTTAGTCTAAAAGCAGCCAATGATGCAGGACCTGAAGATTGCTCTACTTTTTTTGACAGTTATTTACCGGTTACAGGCTTAACAGCCGGTGAGACTTACTATATCATGGTGGACGGGTTTGATGGTGATAACGGAGCATTTTCTATTTCATTAACGGGTGTAGCCGACGTCAAAGCACCTACAGCACCTACCTCTCCTACAGCAGGAACTATTACTGAGACTACTGCGGAAGTTTCTTGGACCGCTGCTAGTGATAATGTAGGCGTTGCAGAATATGAGGTATTTGTTGATGGTGAATCAAAAGGAAAAACATCAGAAACTAGTTTCACTATTACCGGATTGGCGGGTTCTAAAACTTATGCCGTAACCATTGTAGCCTTAGATGCTGCAGGGAATAAGTCAAGTGCGTCTACGAGTGTGAGTGTAACCACAAAAACCGCCTCGGATGCTCAAGCTCCTTCATCTCCAACAGGCCTAACAGCCACAGAGATAAGAACCACAGGTATAGATATCTCATGGGCCGCAGCTACAGATAATGTAGGCGTGAAAGAGTATAAAGTTTACGTAGATGGAAGTTTAACAGCCACCGTCACGGGTACCACTTTCTCTCTTTCTGGACTAACGGCAGGTACAGCCTATTCTATTTATGTAACAGCCACAGATGCCGCTGGAAATACATCAACGGCCTCTACAGCCCTAAAGGTTACCACATCTACAGGAGCGGTAGTGGATGTTCAAGCCCCAAGTGCCCCATCAAATGTAGTAGCCAATGAGGTGACGGACACGGGTGTTTTATTGTCTTGGACGGCATCTACAGATAATGTGGGAATTACCCAATATGACATATATGTTGATGGAACATTAGTTGGTAGTTCTTCAGAAACGAGTTTTATAGTGAGCAACCTTACCAAATTAACGGCATATAGCATTCAAGTTGTGGCCAAAGATGCGGCAGGAAATGCCTCTGAGAAATCGACAGCATTAAAAGTAACTACGGTGGAAGAAGGCACACTTTCGGTGATAGAGTTCGATGCTAAAGACGCTTATCATATCTATCCAAACCCATTCAGTACTAGGGTCAACTTAAGGTTTCCTGGTGCCGTTTTAAAGGAAGAAAGTGTGGAGATTGTAGATTTAACAGGCAGAGTGGTTCTTAGACCAAATGTAACGATTGTGACCAATGGACTTGCCAAAATGAATTTAGAAAATCTTCCTGCGGGTTTACATTTCTTAATGATAAAAGCAGAAACAGGGGTAGTGTATAAGCGACTTATAAAACGATAATTTTACTTAATATCATCTAGTTTTTTGGGGAGGTCACTTTTTTTACAAAAGTGGCCTTTTTTTTAAGCTTTATTCTAAAGGTCTTAAAAGCCTAAAAATCATTCAATTGATATCCATTAAAAGAGGGTAATAAGCTGGAAAACCTTAACTTAGGGCGTACATCATAGCTGAAGAAAGAAATAATGAGCCATAGCTAATGGTAAACTCAGAAAATAGATTACTTGAAAAATTGAACAAGGTAATTGACGAAAACTTAACAGATTCCTCTTTTACCATTGATTTACTTTCTCAAAACCTAGGTCTTAGTCGTTCGCAATTGCACAGGCTTGTGAAGGAAAATACTTTTCAATCTACCAGTTTATACGTTCGTCAAAGAAGACTTATTAAGGCTAAATACCTATTAGAAACTACGGATTTACGTATCTCAGAAGTAGCCTATCAAGTGGGGATTGACATTCCACAGAACTTTAGCAAGTATTTCACTAAAGCGTTTTCTATTAATCCTTCAGAATTTAGAAGGGAGTCGTTTTCTCATACATTTGAGAATCAATGTGATAACTCCGTTGCGGTACTTCCTTTTGTAAATATGAGCGAACAAGAGGAAGAATACTTTAGTGACGGTATAACAGAAGAAGTCATAAACGTGCTAGCCAAAGTGCCTCAAATTAAAGTAGCGGGACGCACTTCTTCTTTTAGGTTTAAAGGGAAAACGCCTGATTTGCGACAGCTAGGAAAATTGTTGAACGTCAATTATATCTTAGAGGGTAGTGTAAGGCGATCAAAAGATAAACTTAGGATAACAGCTCAGTTAATAAAGGTAGAAGATGGGTTTCATCTCTGGTCTGAAACTTATGATAGGCAATTGATAGATGTCTTTGATATACAAGACGAAATCTCAGTGGCCATATTAGAACAGATAAAAATAAAACTCTTGGGGGAGCAAAAGGAAAGTATGCTGAAACGCTCAACCAATAACACGGCAGCCTATCAATTATACCTTCAAGGTCGTTTCTTTCATTATAAATTCAATAATAACGACAATTTTTTCAAAGCTATCGATTTTTATAAAGCGGCTATTAAGCTAGAACCAGGCTATGCAAATGCTTACGCTGGGATAGCCCACTGCTATATTCATCTTTGGTTTTTCTCGGAATTACCTCCTGCCGAAAGTATTCTTTTAGCCAAAAATGCTGTTAAAAGGGCTTTGGAATTAGAGCCTCAAAATGCCGATAGTCATAATGCCGATGGCGAAATGAAGTTTTGGTATAACTGGGATTTTGAAGCCGCTAAAACGGCCTTTGAAAAGGCTTATGCATTAAACCCAAATTCACCTGAAATTCACATGCAATATGGCATGTTTTACGGATTTATTGGTCTGCATGATAAATGCGATCAGTTCTTTTCTCAGGCCATTCAGTTAGACCCATTTAATAGCCTCTATTATTCTAATTGGAGTCTAATGAAGTGGATGGAGGGCGACTTACAGGAAAGTCTAAAGTTGGCAGGCAAAACTATTTCTAAAAACACAGACCACTGGACGGGCTACTTTATGAAGGGTTTGGTATTACTAGAGCAACAGAAGTACAAAGAGGCTTTACCTTATGCTTTGAATGCTAGTAAAATGTATCCCAGTGCTAATTCTAAAGGACTTTTAGCCCTCGTTTATGTTTTTTTAAGAGAACAAAAAGATGCACAAAAACTTATTAAAGAAGTAGAGGAAAGAGTCAATTCTGGATTAACATGTAATTACGATTTGGCTCAATTATATGTGGCCACTGGAGAGTTTATGAAAGCTTATAAATGTTTTGAAAAGGCAGAAGAACAGCATGAAGGGCGTATGCTGATGATTCATCAGGCCTTTAGAAGGGCTCGTTATTTTAAGACAAGTCCAGAATTCAAGCGTTTTTTTGACACTATCGAACAATTGCAAGAATCCATCATGTAGGGAAAGTGAGTTACTCCAATGGGATGGAAATGCATACTTTTTTATTGGATTATTAAGAATGGGAATGAAAGAGGAAAATAAGGGTGTCATGCGGCATTTCTATAAATGGGAGCAGGAAAAAGCAAATGAGATTTTCCTTAAACAGCCTTTTAATGGAGTATATATAGATTTTACCTGGGCAGAAGCTGGTCAATCTATCAGAAAATTAGCCGCATATCTTATCTCACTGAATTTACCTCCTCAAAGTAATATTGGTTTATTATCTAAAAACTGTGCAGAATGGATAATTACCGACTTGGCTATCATCATGGCGGGGCATGTTGTCGTTCCCTTTTATCCAAGCTTAAATAGCTCGCAGTTAGTAGAGCTTTTAGAACACAGCCATTGCCAAGTGCTTTTCCTCGGTAAATTGGATGATATATCAAGTATTCAAAAAGAGATTTCCAAGGATATAAAACGCATCTCTTTTCCAAGGTATAATCCAGACCCTTTACATATACAGTGGGCGTCTATCATGTCCAATAATAAGCCGCTACAAGAAGATATTCTAGCAGAAATAAATCAAATTTATACCATCATATATACATCTGGAACCACAGGTAATCCCAAAGGGGTGATGGTTAATCACAGGATGACTTCAGCCGTATTACCCGTTGTGCATGAAAGACTAAAGTGGGATACCCCAAATGCTCGTTTCTTTTCTTATTTGCCTATGGCTCATGCGGGTGAACGCTGTGCAGTGGGCGGAGCCGCTATAGTGGCGGGCGGAGTCATCTATTTTGTTGAGTCACTAGAAACGTTTAAAAGAAATTTGGCCGATGCTAGCCCTACCCACTTCTTAGCTGTACCCCGTATTTGGAGTGCCTTTCAGGCTGGGATATTAGATGCTATTTCTCAAAAGAAGTTAGACCTGTTTTTGAAAATACCGATGATGAACGGTTTCATTAAAAGAAAAATAAAACGAGGTCTGGGATTGCAGGATGCTGTCATAAGTCTTGTTGGAGCGTCAAGTGTTCCAATTAGCTTGGTGGAGTGGTTTAGGAAAATAGACATTGACCTTACGCAAATTTACGGCATGACCGAGAATTTGGGTGTAAGCAGTATCATGCCCGAAGAGCTGACCAAAGATGATACCGTGGGTAAACCTTGGGATGGCGTAGAAATGAAAATTCTGCCCGACACGGGTGAGATAATAAGTCGTTCCCCTTGGAATATGGTAGGCTATTTTAAAGAACCAGAATTGACGATGGATGCTATTGATGTTGATGGCTGGCTTCATACCGGAGATATGGGAGAACTGGATAAAGATGGGTTCCTGAAAATTACGGGTAGGGTAAAGGAAATATTCAAAACCAGCAAAGGTGAATATGTAGTACCAAGCAGGATAGAAAACTTGTTTGCCATAAAGACTTATCTAGAGCATATCTGTGTGATAGGCGAAGGGCTACCTCAGCCTATTGCCCTTGTCACGCTAAATGAAGAAAATCTCAATGAACATGACAAGCAAGATTTACTAAAACACTTAGACATAGTGAATTCTGCATTAAAGCCTTACGAGAGAATAAAGAAAATAGTGGTGTTAGAAGATAAATGGACCGCTGAAAATGATTTCATAACGCCTACCCTAAAACTAAGGCGAAACCATATAGAAAAAACGTATAAATCTAGCTCTCTTTTATGGATTGAAAGGACAGAGGTCCTTATTTGGGCATAAACCATGACACAATAAGCTAAGTTTCTGGCACAATGTAATAAGTGCCTTGGAAAGTCATGTTCTAACTTTAAAGAATACAAAAAAGCTTAGTAAATATCATGAAAAAAATAGTCCATTTAGGTGCACGCCGAAGCGTGAGCCCAAGCTATATCTCAAAGTTAGAAGCTCAAGATAACTATACCGTAATTCATTTTACAGACGGTACCGAGCTTTTATCGTCTACCAACATAGGAACCTTAGAAAAGCGATTAAAACCTTTTCATTTTTTTAGAACCAGCCGTTCCACGCTCATTAATCTCGACTATCTGGACTTCTTCACAGTTCATTATACTTCTAGGAACATACCAAATACTAGGAGAAAAAATGCAGAAGATATTTTTCTTTCTCGCAGGCGGGTGGCTGCTTTTAAGGCCTATCTTAATGCTTAATGTTTTTGCCATAAACTAGTTGAATATTAAATGATTATGAATAAATCCTACTTTCTTTTTTTTCTTTTTAGTTCCCTCCTTATAAACGGACAAATTGCGGTACAAGGCACAGAAGACGGCTCCATTACCATTACTCCTAATGGCGTAGAAGGAAAATCCAATTCAACAATTGGTCAACAATCGGTAGCGGTTGGCTCCAACGCTCTTAAAAATAATACCGCTGATAATAACACTGCCATTGGTGATTCTTCCATGTTTTCCAATACCACGGGTTTTGTAAACACTGCTTTTGGAGTTTTGACACTTAAGAACAATACTACAGCACCAGCAAATACAGCCGTGGGAGCTTACGCTTTGACGACGAATACAACAGGTTCGCACAATACAGGTATAGGGAATTTAGCACTTTACTATAATACCACTGGAATACGAAATACGGCGATAGGGAATTCTGCACTATTTAAAAATGACACCAATAGTTATAGCACAGCCATTGGTAATTGGGCACTTATTAATGCTAATGCAGAAGGCAATACCGCAGTAGGAGTATTTGCCCTTAAAGAGGTCACGTCTGGCGTTTATAATACAGCCATTGGTGTAAATGCTGGGAGAAAAACCACTACAGGTGGTTATAATACTTTTTTGGGTTTCGGAGCTGATGCGAGTTCCGAAATCATTTCAAACGCTACGGCTGTAGGAGAAAATGCGATAGTGGATGCCACCAATAAAGTAAGGATTGGTAATGCCAATATCTCCGTTATCGAAGGCCAAGTGGCTTGGAGTAACCCGTCTGACAGACGTTTAAAGGAAGGTATTCTTTACACCAGTCGCTTAGGTTTAGATTTTATAAATGGTCTGAAAACAGTTTCTTACAACTACATCGCAGATAAAAACAAAGTTCGATACGACGGTTTCATAGCTCAGGATATTGAAAAATTAATAACAGCCTTAGGTGTTCCTTTTAGTGGTTTAAAAAAGTCTGACGACGGGATGCTTTCGCTAGCCTATTCTGATTTTGTGATGCCGCTGGTAAATGCAATTCAAGAACAACAGGAGCAGATTGAAGCTCTCAAAGCTGAACTTCAGGAAACGAATGACTTGAGGACTCAACTTGAAGAACTGAAAGCGAAGTTGATGAATTAGCTGTTCACCTATGAATAAATTTAAACAGATATCACCACAAGCCTCAATTTAAGGGCTCTAAATGATAAAGAATAGGTCTTAAAAAGAAGTTTAACACACTATACTTCGTCCTTACTATACAGCATAACAAAGCGTTTACTGTATTACTATTTAACCTAAAACTGTGCGGTATCAGCACCTTAAAAACGGATATAACTACTATGAAAAAAATAATTATAGTTTTATTGATGATGTTACCTTTCATCGGCTTTGGCCAAAAAAAGGAAAACGGTAAAATCTACATTGAGCACCCTGCTATAAATGTGGTGGAGGCTTTTACGAAAGCCATCGTAAAAGGTGACACAACGGCAATGTCAACAATGATGACCGATGATTTTAGAGCTTTTAGTCCGGTAGGTTCTACCCAGTTTAGCAAAGGGAATGATAAATCTTCTTTTCTGAAAACAACTGCATGGATTCATGAAAATATAGATTATTTCTCAATTGAAACTATGGGGGGATCATATAAAGATGCTTTTGAATATGCCAAAGACCCAAGCGACAATAATGCCGTCACAGTAGAATCTTGGGACATAAGAAAAGGCGTTCATAAAAAAACGGGTGTAAAAATTGATCAATATTTACATAGGTCATTTACGCTAACCAAAGACAATAAAATTAGACGTGTGATGAACTACAATAACCCCGAAATTGGAAGTGAAATTGGCAGAGCATATTCAGAAAGAAAGAATGGAACCATTTACAGCCAACACGAAAACATCAACAAACTGCGATTGATGTTAGCGGCAGCAGAGAACGGGGCTTATGAGAAATATTATAGTTTTTTCGCAGATAACGCCTCTTTTAGAGATATGAATGCAGAAGGCTTTAAATCTATTTCTTTAGCAGAAGATAAGGCTCAAAAAGCGGCTTTTTTAGAAAATTATGACCTTGTGGGTTTTGAGCAAGTGGGTTATCCTGATTATATGCATTATGAAATGGGTGACTCAGGGGTATTGTATTCCTGGTGGAAATTGCACCTGACCAGAAAGTCTGATAAAAAGGCGATTGAATTGCCAATTCACTATCAGCATAATGTCAACAAAGAAGGGAAATTCAGCAATGTCATATCGTATTATAACGGTTCACTATTTAATTAAGACAAAGAATATAGGCCTTTGGTGATTCACCGAAGGTCTTTTATTTAAATAATAATTGGAGTTTAGATAGTAAAGCGTAAACGGGCTAAGCCCAAAGCCGATTAGTAGGCATTTAAACGAAGGAAAGATGGGCGGGGAAAAGTGTTTTAACTCTTAAAAGTAATCACATAGTTTCCATAGACTTTTTAAATGATCTGATAAAGGTCGTTAGTAAAAGCAATGATATTAGGAGTGGGTGTTTTCAACGACGTATATTTTATCAATAATGGAATTTCCTGTGAAGGGTCTCTAATCCTCAGGAGGTTATTCTTCTTCTGCCATCTCGACGGTAACATCATAGCTTTCGCTAATCTGACGTAGGTCGCCTAACCAGTAGTCGGAGCTAATAAGCTCTACGTTAAATTTATTTTCTGATTTGGAGATTTCTGAACGCCAAACGATGGCATCTGCATCTGTAAATTCTTTTTCGCCCGCTAATTCATCACGGAAGAGTCTTTTAATTAATGAGTTATCCGGCATAGCCGGAGCAAGAATTTTCAATAGAATTTCTTTTGAAATTGACTCCGCAGCGTCAAAATTGTTCTTGTGATCAACTATTGTAAATTGAATTTTAACGATTTCTCCAGATGGAAATTTTCCATTATAAGCTTTTCTTAAGAGTTGATTCACAGCGAATAAGCGATGATGAAGTGCGATTTCTGGGTACTCTTCAAAAATCTTATCACCTTGCATATCATTCGCAATCTGATCTATCTGACCTTCGTTCAAATGGTCTGGAAAGGAAAGTGTTAATAATTCAATGGCAGCCTCAGTTGGTTCTAAGTCCGCAATAGCCATTAAAGTCATCTCCTCCAATTCAGATTCTTTTAGACTCTCAGACTCCGAAAATCCTAGCTTATCAAGGATGTTTATGTAATCCGACGAGTGCCATGCGATTGGTAATTCTTTTGAGGATTGATTTTGCAGGTTTTCTATTTTATAAGTCTGTTTCATAATTGCAATTTTTAAATCGAGGTTCAATTGAAAGATACAATTTTCTTATCCGGTTACCTATAAAGCATGTTTTTATGTAAAAAATGGGTATTAAAGCACTACATGTCTTATTTCCTTGGAAAGGACTTACAAGCTGTAAAAGCCAGCAATGGTGGCTGAGTTATCTTTTTATTGTTTTATCCAAAGCTTCTAAGCTAATTCCCATTCTGATTTTGCCAAAATTATCCATGTCAAAACCTTCTGCTGGTTGAATGTTGGTAGCGATGAAATAGACATTGTTGGCGGTTATGGCGTAGCCCACAAACCAGCCAACGTTTAATTCTTTTTGTGTAGCCCAACCTGTTTTTCCATATAGTTTATATTCTGGGCTATCGCTTAAAAGCATGATTTGTTTCATGACATCATAGGTCTTTTCAGAAACGGATAGCTCTTTTTTATAAAGGCGTTTTAGGAAATCAATCTGCTGGAACTGCGATATTTTTGAGTTTCCTTCTAGCCAGAAATTATCAATGCTTGTGCTGTCGAAAAGCATTCCTGGATAACCAATTTTGCTTAATGTGATTTTCATTGTGTCAACACCCGTTTTTCGAGCTATTTCCTGGTAACAAGGGACGCAAGAGCGTTGGTAAGCTTGGCGGAAATTCATGTCTTCCTCCCAAGATTTAAGGAATTTAGGTTCTCCATCCCATTGGAACATGCTGCTGGTATCTTCCACAATCCCATTTTCTAGAGCATTAATAGAGTTGGCTATTTTGAAGGTAGAAGCTGGAATAAAGCCAGTTTCGGCCCATTTGAAATCATTGGAAAGGTAAAGATTTTCATTGGTGTCAAAAATTAGGATGGAGCCTTGAACCTTGGCCGAGTCTAAGAGAGCTTGGATGCTATCATCTTGCTTTTTACTTTCTGCTTCTTCTTCAGTGGAGGCTTTACAAGAGGCTAGAAGAACGATTAAAGGAAAAATGTATTTAAGCATGGCTGATTTTATAAAGCTAGATGAGCATTGGGAATTTGATTTGAAATTACTTCTATTGAGAGATGCTTTCATATGGAAAAGACAACAATCTTAAAAATTCTATCTATTGTTATTTGAATAGTCATAATCAGAAGAATATCTCAGAAGCGACTCTAAAAGTATTTGAATGTGCCTCTATGATGTCTTTTATATGAGGAGAATATCCGCCACCCATACTGATGCAAATTGGGATATTATGGTCTTTGAAAGTTTGTAAAACATAACGGTCCCGTTCTTTGCAACCTGCCATAGAAACAGATAGTCTTCCTAATTTATCAGAATTTAGGATATCTACACCAGATAAATAAAAAACGATCTGCGGTTGCACATTTTCTATAAGCCTTGGGAGTGTTTCTTTTAAAGTTTTTAAGTAAAGCTCATCTTCAGTGCCATCTGGCAGGCCAATATCTAAATCGCTTATTTCTTTTCTGCCAGGGTAGTTTTTAGCACCGTGCATACTGAAAGTGAAAACTCTGGGGTCTGCTTCAAAGATTTTGGCTGTGCCGTTTCCTTGATGTACATCAAGGTCTACCACCAATATTTTATTAAAAATACCCTCTTGAAGAAGGATGTTGGCTGAAATGGCTATATCATTATAAATACAAAATCCTTCACCATGATCGGCAAAGCTATGGTGCGTACCACCAGCAATATTCATCGAGACGCCATGTACCATAGCAAATCGAGCACACATTAAAGTACCATAAGAGATATGGCGGCCTCTCTGTATCAACTTTTCAGACATTGGAAAGCCGATAGCTCGTATTTCCTTTCGTGAAAGTGTTTGGGTATTTAATTTATATAGGTATTCAGAAGTATGAGTTAGTAATATTTCCTCGTCCGAAAGTGCAGGTGGATGAAAGAAATTTTCTTGATTTACTGTACCTTCATGGAGCAATTGCTCGGGAATGAGCTCATACTTTTCCATCGGGAACCGATGTCCTTCTGGTAGTTCATATTTATAAATGGGTGAATAAGCAATCATTAACATAGGCTCACAAAACTATGTATTAGCTTATTATATTTTGAGTGTTTAAGTGAGAAATAATCAAATCGGTTTCAAAGCGTAATTCATTTATAAAAGATAATATGTACGACCCCTATTAGAATATGAAAAAATGGCTTAAAAGAATTGGAATAGGCATTGGCGTTTTGTTTTTAGGGGGTGCTCTTTTTGTGAGCTACTTTATGTATAGAGTGACTAAAGGCATGCCTTTTTATGAAACTGAGATACCAGAAATAACTTTTATGAATGACAAAAAGTCCATTCTGCTTTTTTCGAAAACGAACGGTTTTGTTCATCGCGATGCCATTGTCGCGGGCAAAAAAGTGTTTCATGAAATGGCAGAAAAAAACGGTTGGTTTATTTACGAAACCGACAAAGCCGGTATTTTTAATGCAGCACAACTGGCCAAGTTTGATGTCGTGATTTGGAATAATGTTTCTGGCCAAGTTTTAACAGAAGAGCAGCGAGTTGCTTTTCAAAGCTATCTTGAAAATGGTGGAAGTATTTTGGGTATTCATGCAGCAGGGGATTTCTCTCACCATTGGCAGTGGTATTATGATCATATTTTTAGGAACTACATTTTCTCATCACCCTTTAAATCCGCAACTACAGAATGCTACCATTTATCTTGAAAAGTCTGTGGATAGTTTGAGCCGAACGAAACTCCCTATTAGTTTAGAACTTAAGGAAGAATGGTATGTTTTCAATTCTGAACCTAGAGAAAAAGGAGCAGAGGTGCTTTATGCGATGGACGGCAACAAGATTATTCCCAATGGAAACTTACTTTGGATGAAAGACAAAAAATGGGGTATGGGAGAATTCCATCCAAACATTTGGAAAATGAAAGTAGGTAAAGGCATGGCATTTTATGTGGCTCCTGGACATACTGCAGAAACATTCGAAAATCCGGATTACGTTAAAATTTGAAATTGATTTGATTTCGGAAAAGAAATAATAATTGTGGTTTTTAACCTTAACCGAGGAGGGTTTTAGGCATATACTTAGTATAGGCATGGATATCTTGGTGCGACATCAACAGTTTTCATTTTTCATAATAGGGCTTGCTGCTCTCTGTAGAGCCATTTTGGGCTTTGTCTACCCTTTGTCTACCTAGTATTTTTGGTGATTTCTTGCAGCCCACGGTATCTTCACATATTCTATTTGTTCAGACCAATTTAATTTTTTGAGAATGATATTACTACCAAAAATTTTGAAAGGAATTTCATTCAGAAATGTTTTTTATCTACAAGCTTCAGATAACTACACCATTCTTCATACTACCGATGGGAAGGAGTTATTGTCGGCTTATAACCTTAAATATTTTGAAGTGCTATTGCAAGAGTATTCTTTTATTCGGGTTGATAGAGCAAACTTGGTCAACAAAGCATTTATAAAGGGAATTTCAAATGGTTCTATAATTCATTTGTTAAATAATGAAACGTTGGCGATTCCTAGGAGAAGAAAATCAATGCTTTCTAGGCAGCATCCAAATTTGTTTCAGCGTGTTTTAGCCTAAAAAATAGAAAAGCCCTTTATAGCCATGAAAAAAAAATCTAGAAGTTCATTTAGGTACTAGGGCTGCCTAGATGAACTTTGAAAATGACCATGAAAGTAACTTAACTGAATTTGGGTCTTACCTCAGTTGATAAAGGGTCATAATAATTTATTATATGTACCAAAGGGCTCCAATTGATGGTTAAAAGTGATTATTGCCTATATTTAAAGCATTCACTTAAGCCCCTTTAATTAATGCTCAGATATCTCCTCATTCTAAGTTTTATATCTCAGTTGTCTTTTTCGCAATCTCCCGAGGAGCTTGACAAGCTCATTAACAAAAATTTAGCAACGCTTTACGACGACCCAAAAGCAAATCTGAATTATGCTAAACAAGCCCATGAAATGGCCGCTGTACTTAAATCAGACAAGCTTTCTGAGATGACTTGGAGGGTGAGCCAAGCTTATTTTTTCTTAGATAAAATAGATTCAGCAAATTTCTATATTGATAGAGCCATTGGTTTTAATAAGAAAGATGGCAAGGAAAAGCTACTGGCAAAAAATTATCTTTTTAAGGCTAGAATAGAGGCGTTTACAGGGAATAGTACAGCAGCTTATGGGCTTTATGAAATGGCCAAAAATATACTGTTAGCCAAGCATGATTCCACGGCTTTAATGGAAGTATATCATAAAATGACCATTCTTAATATCGATATAGATAGACTTGATGAAGGGATGAAAACGGCAAATGATTCTTATAGATTGGCTCTCAAAATGAAGGATAATTTGAATGCCGCTCACGCACTAAACTCCATGGGTATTGTTCATAGTAAAATAGGCAATTTGGATAAGTCTATTGAAGTAACTAAGAGTGCTCTTAAAATTTATAAAGAGGAGGGGGAGTCTTATGACATTCTAAGTTCTGTTCAAAACCTTGGTATTGTTTACAAGAAAAAAGGGCTTTTTAAGGATGCTGTCGCTTACTATAAAGAAGCTCTAGAAATTTGTCTTGAACAAAAAGACGAATTCGCTGAGATGATAGTTTTAGACAACCTTGGTAACGTCTATAATTTATTAGGGAAGTATGGAGAGGCAGAAAAGGTGCTTAAGCGGGGTTTGGTTTTAGAAGAAAGAAATGAGTACATAAATGTCGAAGCAGACTTAAAAATAAACTTGGCGAACACCTATTTTAAACAAGGTAAAATAGGCTTGGCTGAAAAAGAAATAAGTTCTGGAATTAAACTCTCTAAAAAAGCAGGAAGCATTGACCTAGAGAAGGATGCTCATAAAATAGCGAAAGAAATTTATGTCAAAAAGGGTAATTTAGATAGAGCTATCAAAGAAATGGAATTGTTTCAAGTTTTGAGCGATAGCTTATTTAACCTGAATAAATCCAAACAAATTAATGAAATTCAGACCAAATATGAGACCGAGAAGAAGGATGCAGAGATAAGTTTACTTAACAAAAATGCCGAGTTAGATAAACTGAAAAAATATGGATTAGCTCTAGGGCTATTCTTACTAGCGGTTATTGGTTTAGGCCTTTTCTATGCTTTGTATCAAAAGCGTAAAAGAGAACAGATGATCTACCAACAAAAATTAGAAATAGCACAAGATAAAGTCATCATTGCAGAGCAATCCTTAGATTTTAAAAAGAAGGAATTGGCAAGTAAGGCTCTACAGCTGGCACGTAAAAATGAGTTTTTAGGCACCTTGGAAAAGGAGGTTGAGAGATTGAAGAAAGAGGTTGACATTACGGTGGATAAAATCTCAAGAAGAATAGGTAGACTCATAAGACGAGATGTTTCGGGAGAAAACCTATGGGAGCAATTTTCCACAGAGTTTAATAGCTTGCATTCTGGTTACATGGAAAATTTGATGGAAAAGCATGGGGTTTTAAGTCAAAGCGAAATTCGCCTTGTTTCTTTATTGAAAATGAATTTATCGTCTAAAGATATTAGTGAAATTTTAAGTATATCTACAGACGGAGTGAAGAAAGCCAGATATAGGCTCAGAAAGAAATTGGATCTAAATACGGAAGACGATTTGGAGGAATATCTATTACGTTTTAATTAATCAATGAGAAGAAACCACGCAAAGGCTTCTTCTCACTGAACTTGGTGTTTCGTTACTTGACGGCCTGTCTAGCGAGCAACTTCCAAAAACCGTCTTCTTTTGTCCAGACATAAAGAATTTTTAAGGCAATCGTGTTGGGCTTTCCTCCATCCACTATGTCGGCGTTCATGACTGCCCTTACCCAGGCCACATCGCCTTTTATGGTAATATCGGGCTTACTAAAATTGATTTTAACAAAGTCTGACTCGCCGCTTAGAAGGCTATTTATAAATGTGGCTCTGTTTTCTATTTTTCCGTTAGAGTGACCATAGGTAAGCTCATCACAGGTAAGATTGTTTAAGGCCAGTGAATCGGCATTTTCCAAGGCTTTGTGAAACTTCGTTAAGGATAATTCCACGGCTTGATTCTCGTAATCTAAAGTTTTTAGGTAGGCTAAATGCATAGGAAGCTGCACATCTGCTCTGGAAGATTCGTCTTCAATAAAATGGTATTTAACGCCCACTTCTTTGGCGGCTTTCATAACCTCAGCGATGTTGACATCGCCAGAACCCAAGACCACATTCCTGTTAGGATCTTGGCGTCCGTTAAGATTATCCACCGAGCCTTTCATTCTATCTTTAAGGTGGGTTACTGGAAATCTATTTGGATATTTTCTAAGCAGTGCAGCAGGATTTTGACCTGGATTTTTCATCCAAAAAACATCCATTTCCACATTGACGTATCGTGGGTCTGTATTTGCCATCATATAGTCATACATGGTGCCTTCTCCATTATAAGGTCTAAATTCATAGCCATGTGCGTGGTAAAGAAATGATATTCCCGCTTCTGCAAACTGCTTACCCGCTTTGTTGAAAACAGCTACTCCTTTTTGCATGTCTTCAAAAGTGAAGTTGTCTCCGTTATGAGGTATCCAGTAGCAAACAGCGTATTTGGCACCAAAGAATTTCAAAGTCTTGATATAGGCATCCACTTCTACCTTGTTTTCAAGTTTATCAAACGACGTCCCTCCAGCTATGACTTGAAAACCGTACTTATCCAGAAGAGCCTTATAATCTTCATTGGCCATTCCTCGAGCCCCTGTGCCTTCTAGGTACTTGATGCCCATGTTTTTGAGCTTAATAAGACCTTCTTCTACATTTCCGTCTCGCATATAGTCACGGGCGGTACCCATAATAATACCGATTTCTTGGGCTTGAGTTTGGAAATATAGAGAAGTAAGAAAAAGAAGTAAAATAATTTTTTTCATGATTAATTTATAGGGTTTTATCAAATTTAGTCAAAAACTGGGCATCAGAATACTGAAGCTCAAAGGGTATCTACCATTCTTGTTTTTATAGCTTTCTAAATGCTTTTTTTGACAATGAATGATTCATTGTTAAAACCTATTGAATTTTAAAATTTGAGTTTTAAGGACTAACCGTAGCAGAAAACGTTACACCATGTTTTATAAGAAGTCCATTGGGTGGTTTTATTTCAAGGCCATCTGTTTTAATACAATTAGACTCAATTATTATTTTGTACTCTTGACAGCCCAACGTTAATGGTACTGCATGATTCCAATTTGCCGCTTCATACCAATCAGTACCTGGGCCTACAAATCGAAAATGCTGATTATTAAGATTAAAGTCAAAGCTTTCTCCTGCCCCAAACATGCCATTGGAAATATGTAACGTATCAAATTTTGATTTCAATAAGTAATTTCCATAGCCAGAACCACAGCAAATTCCATCTTCATATCCATCATATATATTGAAAGTATAGTCCCCATCTGGTAAATTTAAATTGGATTCATGAGTTTGCTCGCCAGCTACTCCATTAGAAGAGGATACTGTATCATTAGTAGATTTATTTACAATGTCCCATGAAACCTCCTCCGCGTTTCCGTCAAATTGTATACTTAGCGTTAAAATGTTGCCCAGAGTTGAAGTCGCTCCAAGTGAGCTACGTAAGGTACTACGTGCACCGAGGGGACCAAAAGCAACCCTCATCAAGGTTTTCTGATCTTCAGTGAATAGGTTCATGCATGCGAAAGAATAGTCCATATAGTTTTGAATCATATCTGGCTGGTCAATTCCATCATATTCAATATAATTACATGAATTTCGATCTGGGAAAGTACATGTATTATAAAAGGAACTAGAGCCATCTGCAACTGGGGTATCAGAAATTTCGTCATCAATATTACAATTTCCATCTCCCCAAATATGTTTTAATCTAAGCCAGTGCCCAACTTCGTGCGTAGCTAATCTACCCTGGCTTAAATGTGGAAAAAGATCAAATTCATTACCTCTTCCAAAAGCTCTAGGAACTACTACTATTCCATCTACGGGGTCATAGCCACCAGGAGCAGTACCAAAACCATAGAGACCAGTTTTTAATGTACAAACCCAAATGTTTAAATAATCCTTCATTGGCCATGGATCATGGCCGCCAGAACTATTATATTTCATAGTAGTGTAGTAATTGAATTTTGTACTATCCGTGTAAGTCCGGGTTACACCGCATGAAGCATTGCCATCTGGGTCCCTTTTGGCAAATACGAACTTAAGGTTAATGTTAGCAGCTCTATCTTTAAAAATGGCAGGAGTGTTTATGGTGTCTGCATTCAATCTTCTAAAGTCTTCATTAAGCACTTCTAACTGACTATAAATTTGTGCATCAGAAATATTTTCTACCTCGGTATGATATATAACATGAACCACCACAGGAATAGTGACCAAGTCATCATTAAGTAGTTGTGGATTAGCCATATATATTTTCACTTGCTCATCCATTTTATCTATTCTTTTTTGCATGTCAGGGTCGTTCTTCAGTTGCTCTTTGAGCAATTCCGTTGTGCCACAGGGTTCTTGGGCGTTAGCGGTACTTATTAGCCCTAAAAAGAGGAGAAAGAATAAGAAAAACTTAAAAATGGAATAATGTTGGCTCATTAATCTGATGAATTTTTGAAGCTAATAATTATACAAATGAACTGTACGATTTACAGCTTTGCCAATCAAAACTAAGTATAAAAAGCACCTGTCTATGCGTAATAATAACACCAAAAGGTTTTGTGACCAAACCAATTGGTGCTTTTTGAGCGAGCGGTATTTTTAATGTCAAACAATCTTAGGCACCATAAAAGGAGCTCTATAATGCCCTTTTAACATGGCGTTTGCTTGCTCATCGCCAATAAACTTCTCGGTACTTGGGTCAAAATTTAATTGCCTTTTTAATCGGTAAGCTATGTTTCCTAAATGTGCCAAAGCAGAAGACTTGTATCCTGTTTCTATAGGGCCATTCAAATGACTGTAATCTTGTGCACGCACAGACTCCACAAAGTTTTTATAATGGTCGCCTCCTTCTTTTCCAGAAGGGCCAGGCTCTTTTTCTCTTCCCAAAAATGTTTTGTAATCAGCGTAGCCGTTTATGACCATATAGCCTTTGTCTCCATAGAAAATGTTACCAACGTTTACGCCATCTTCCTGATTGGTCATCCAAGGTCTTACCTCAAATTCTATAATTTTTCCTTCTTTCGGGTAGTTATATGTAGAGGTGAGAAGTTCTGGAGTTTCCTTGCAGTCGTTCCAAAGGTATTTACCACCTGCTGAAGTTATTTCTTCTGGCAAGCCAACGTCTAGTCCCCACATGGCCAAATCGGTTTCATGTATGCCTTGGTTACCTATATCGCCATTGCCATAATCCCAGAACCAGTGCCAATTATAATGCACATAATTTTCTGAGAATTCTTTCTCTTTGGCAGGCCCCTGCCAAAGATTCCAATCAAGTCCTGCGGGTACTTTTGAGTTTCCTTTATCTCCAATACTTGGACGCCATTTATAAACCGTTCCACGGGCCATGTATACTTTACCAATAAGCCCATCTCTTAAATGTTGAATAGCCTCTTGAATAGATTTTGAGCTTCGCAATTGCACACCGTGCTGCACTATACGTTTGTATTTTTTTGCTGCTGCTACTAATTGTTGTCCTTCCCAAATGGTATGGCAAGCTGGTTTTTCTACATACACATCTTTACCTGCTTGACATGCCCAGATGGCAGCCAATGCATGCCAGTGATTTGGTGTAGCTATACTCACCGCATCTATGCTTTTGTCTTCGTAGACTTTTCGAAGGTCTTGTTCTATGCTTACCTTTTTGCCATATTTTGCTTCAAACTCTTTGGCTCTTTGTCCACTGATGTTCATGTCTGGGTCGCAGAGCGTAGCCACTTCTACATTGTCTTGCTCCATAAATCCTGCTATATGACTTTTTCCTCGGCCATTGACACCTAAAACGGCCACTCGTAACCTGTCGTTGGCACCAAAAGCACTGTAAGGAATTAACGTTGGAATGGTGTAAGCCGCCACGGTAGCTGGCACCACAGTTTTGAGCAGGGCTCTGCGATTTATCTTTTTCATTGTTATATAGGGTTGAATAGAATAACAATTTAGGGAATTATGTAATATTAGTTCTCTTTATCGTAAGGTTTTTAGCGAATGCGGAATCTATAGTTTCTTCAAAAGTCGTACTGCCAATTACGCTTGGTAGAGATTACATTCGAGACGGAAATAATGTTTCTATATTTTTAAAATCTAGAAGACCATGGAGTGAGGAAAACCATAGTGACAGATTGATTGTAGATTATGAAATTGCATGCTAAAACACTCGTAGGTCTTCAAATGAATGCCTACCATAATGTGTGGTCAATGGACGCCATCATCATAAATGAAAGAGATAGCAGACCATTTATCGTCTTGCCATTGGCAGATTACTGTTTTTAGCTCAGTGGTTTTAGTGCAACTAGCTTATAATAAGTAAAAGGTGGCAATTAAGTAAAAGTTTTTTCATTTATTCGATGGAGTTAGGACGGAGAAATGAACTCGTCTCCGTTCTTTAAATATTTGTCTACATGAAGTGAATATATTAAAAATTCTTAATAAATTAAGTTTGCTTATGAGTCATTTGGTATTTAAAATAATCTTAGCTCGACAGCCCTATTTTTAAAATGAACAAGCTTCAAAAGTAGAAATGGAATTAACTAAACGTATTCTATCCATAGACATCATGAGAGGGCTTACGCTTTTCTTGATGCTTTTTGTGAATGACCTTTTTATTCCGGGGGTTCCACAGTGGCTGGGTCATACAAGTGCAACGGAAGATGGGTTAGGTCTGGCAGATTGGGTTTTTCCAGGCTTTTTATTTATGGTGGGTTTGTCTATTCCTTTTGCATTTGCTGCTCGTGCTAAAAGTAAGGAAAGCTCTTTTCAGCTGGTATTGCATATTTTGAGCAGGACCTTTAGTTTATTAATTATTGGGGTTTTCATGGTCAATGCCTCAGAAAGCTTTAACGAGGAGCTTACCGGAATAAGTAGAACGCTCTGGGTGGTTTTAGGTTATATCTCCGTGTTTTTGGTTTGGAATAAATATCCTAAAGGAAGTAAAGTTGCTTATCTAAAATATGTAGGTATAGTACTGTTGCTTTTCCTAGCGTTTATTTTCAGAGGGGGCACAGCAGAAAATCCAACGTTTATAGAAAAAAGTTGGTGGGGCATTTTAGGCTTAATTGGTTGGGGGTATTTTACCGCTGCTTTTACCTATTTTTTTCTGAGAGACAGTGTCTGGAAGACAGCATTGGCTTGTTTGGTTTTTCTAAGCTTAAACATGCTCTCCGTCTTGGGATTGACAGCCTTTCTAAATCCTCTTAAATCTATTTTTGGAGTTATTCTAAATGGCAATGTGCCTTTTATCGTGCTTTCTGGACTGCTTATAGGCGTTCTTTTAAAGCAATTCAGAAATGAACATATCAAGTTTTTGAAACAGATAATTCCAATAAGCTTGGGAAGCTTAATACTAGCGTTTGTACTTCACAACTGGTTTATTTTCTCTAAAATTCAGGCTACGCCTAGTTGGGCGATGCTTTGTAGTGGCATAAGTATGTTGCTTTTTGCGGTATTATATTATGTGCTTGATGTGAAAAGTATAACGGGTGTTTTCAGACCATTTAAGCCAGCGGGTGAAAATTCGTTAACAACTTACTTAGCCCCAGATATTGTCTATTATTTAATCTGGTCGATGCCTTTTCAAGTATTATTTTATAAACAAGATGAAACACAGTGGTTGGCGGTTTTGGGTTCTTTAGTGTGGGCTTTTGCCATGATAGGTTTCGCTGCAATTCTTTCCAAAATTGGCGTCAGATTAAAATTGTAATTTCGCTTTTTTTAAACTTTAACAACCCTTTTGAATGAAAAAAATCATCGTATTTACGCTTTCGTTGCTTATCTCAGGAATAGCACTGGCTCAAGAAACGTTGCCGGTAAGAGGGCTTGCGATAGCCGCCCCGGATAAAAAGAATGTAGACCGTTTTGTGAAATTTATCAATGAGGAGTTAGCTCCTCGCCACATCAACACTTTAATCTTAAGGGTGGATTATAATTTTCAATATAAATCTCATCCAGAATTGGCCAGAAAAGATGGGCTATCTCAATCTGAGGTGGACAAAATAGTGGCTGCATGTCAAAAAAATAAAATTGCTGTAATTCCGCAGGTCAATTTATTAGGACATCAGTCTTGGGCAGAGGAGGAGGAGATGCTCTTGAAGGCCTATCCAGAATTTGATGAAACACCCGGAGTGAAGATGCCGAAGAAGTATGAATGGCCTAATAGTGATGGACTGTACTGCAAAAGTTACTGTCCGCTTCATCCAGGAGTGCATAAGGTAGTTTTTGAAATAGTAGATGAGATAATTGCTGCTTTTAAGGCGGATGCTTTTCATGCGGGTATGGATGAAGTCTTTTATATCGGACATGAAGACTGCCCAAGATGTCAGGGAAGAGATAAGGCAGAGTTATTTGCAGGAGAGGTAACTAAAATCCGTAATCATTTGGCCCAAAACGGCAAACGTTTATGGATTTGGGGAGATAGATTAATAGATGGAAAAACTACTGGAATAGGGCTATGGGAGGCGAGTTATAATAATACGCACAGAGCCATTGATATGATTCCTAAAGATGTCATGATTTGCGACTGGCATTATGAGCGTGTAGATCCTACGGCTGTTATGTTTGCCATGAAAGGATTTGATGTGGCTATTTCGCCATGGCGAAATACAGAATTGGCTTTAAAGCAAAAGGAAATGATGCTAGACTTAAGAGCCAACGCTACTCCAGAAATGAAAGAGCGTTTTACAGGCATGGTTCAAACGGTTTGGAGTTCAGCAGGCAGCTTTTTAGACAGGTTTTATGGCGATAGTCAAGAAGATAGTGATGCCAAGTGTTTTAAGGCATTGTTTGAGAAGTGATTTGTTAAGATACATAAAAAACTCAATTACCTTGAATGATATGAGATTTCTCGTTAACTAGAAAACTCATTCTTGCTTAAAGAATAGTATTTTATCTAAAGTGCTTGTGATAAAATGTTTAAATAATAAGAGGAGTTTTTGATAGGATGTTGGGGCAACCATTTGTAGATGAAACCTTAGAAAGGTTTCTTAATGTAGGAGTAAGTGATTCTAAAAATTATAGCGTAGGGGGAATTATCTTTACGGTTAATTACTGTGGTTTTAGGGAACAAGATAATTTCAGTAAAGCCATTGGTCATTTAGTTTCAAATGAGGTGGTATCTGAATTTTCCATTTACGTATCAGATATGGAAAATGGGGAATTGCATTTGCCTAAACCCCGATGGAATTGGGAAAGCTTAGATCAAAATGGTTTTATCCCTTCAGAAGATATTAGTAGATTCATGGCTAGGTTTATGTCATGGCAAAACTGTTTCTACCTTGTCGATTTAGATAAAAAAAGAGCTTTTTTCTGGATTAAAAACTACAAGGAAATGCCTGAATGGGAGCGAAGTTTTCCTTTCCGAGATATTTTTCATTATATCTTTAACTCCTATGGACATTTTGCTGTGGTGCATGCTGCAGCCGTGGGAAACTCATTTGGTGGTGTTCTAATGCCAGGCAGAGGAGGGTCAGGCAAGTCTACAGCTGCATTATCTTGCTTAAAATCAGATTTACTTTATGCAGGAGATGATTTAGTGCTTGTAGATTTTAATAAACAGTTTATTTATAGTCTCTATAATGTGGCGAAACTTGAAGAGAGTCATATAAATACTTTCCCAGAATTGGAGGCACATATTTTCAATTCGGAAGCCCTTCCATTGGAAAAAGCTCAAGTTTTCTTAAATGATTTTTGTCCTGAAAAGTTAATTTGTAAAATGCCTTTTTTGGGTGTGGTACTACCCAAGTATTTAGGAACCGAAAATACAGAATACAAAGAAAGTAATGCAGCTCGAGCATTGATGGCACTTGCACCAAGCAGCATTGGGCTCCTTAAAACAGATGTTTCCTATTTGAATAAACTATCGAAGATGTTAAATGACGTAAAAGTGTTTGAATTAAATACAGGAAAAGACTTGAAGCAAATTCCAGAGAGTATAGACATGATTATTAAGATTTTGAATGATTAGTACGGATTATTCTATTTTTCATAAAGGAGGACACTTCCCTACCAAGTCGCATGAGTATCTTTTAAAAGCCGCCCTTTTCCCAAGGGATGAAGCTCTGGTTTTTTTTCAGAAATGGTTAGTCACGGAAAATTTAGCTGCTTTAAATCCCGAAGAGCCAGATTTTCTCTCTCGATTCTTAGACCCTCTTGATCCTGCATGCCATCGATTACTTCCTTTATTGGTTGATAATTTGGGTATTGAAAATCATGCATATCTTAAAAAGCTAAAAGGGCACCAAAAGAATGTATGGGTTAGAAATCAGAGGATATTTTTATCTGTAAAAGAGTTGATAAAGGCATTAAATGAATATGATATAGAACACATTGTTTTTAAAGGTATAAGCCTAGCGACCCAATATTATGGTCGTATTGAGCATAGGCCAATGAACGATGGAGACTTACTGATTCCTATGAAGGATAAAGATAAGGTTCTTGAACTTATAGGGAACTCTAAGTTGGGTGTTGATTTTAATGAAGCTGATATGCAAATACTGGACTTTGTACACGCCACTCATTTAGAAGGCAAAGGGAGAATGGATATAGATCTTCATTGGCATGTATTTAGCGAATATTCACAAGTAAGTAAGTCTTGTGATTTTATATGGGAGAAATCATCCGAATTTGATTGGGATGAAATAAAGACAAAAAAGTTAAATACAACCCATGAGTTTTTTGTTGCCTTAGTTCATGGTAGGGATTTTGACCCGGTACCTCCTATAAGGTGGGTGGCTGATTGTTTTATGATCTTAAGAAAAGATGTAGATGCTGTTGATTGGAGTGAATTTATAAGATTAAGTAAGACGTTTTGTTATTTACCATTCATAAAAAAAGCTATCCCATATCTATATGAACGCTTTGACGCTCAAATTCCTCAAGCAGTTTTAACTGAATTGGAAGGGCTGACACCCACACGGGATGAAATGTCTTATTATGAATCAATATCGTCTAATATTAGAGAAAAGGGCACATTGGCGATGATTTACTTTGGAACTAAACGTAGGTTTATTTATTACCGAATGTTTTTAAAAGAAAGGTGGCCTAATGTATGGGTATATTTATTCAATTGGTATCTGACGAGATGGAAAAGAGAACAAAAAAGAATAGTTTAAGTGGTAGATAGTAGTCTATTTGTTATAGGATTTTTAACAATATCCATTCATTTCTTGAGCACTTTGAGCCTTTCAGTAAAAATGGTAGGCATTGAAACCAAGAAAATGGCTGCCACTTATTCTGTTTATAATATTATTTTTCTTTTCACTCGTTTTGCAAATACACTTCAGGCTCCTCTATTATCTAAAACTGTGGAGTTAGAAATTATTGAGCAAAAATCCCCAAACGATTTTTTGTTTATTTTTCTAATTGCTCTTTCTTTTATTGGGGCATTTGCGGGTCTTTTTGCTATTAATTTTACAATTAATAGTATTTCAAGGGTGGTCCAAAAAGCTCATCATCAAAATTCAATCACTAGACTATTTAAAGAAATAAATCTTAAAAGGATAAAGTCACTTTTTAGTTCTTCGTTGGTTTCTGAAAAGGTTTTGGATCTCAATAAAGGTTATAATCTCAGAGGTATGCCAATTAGTATGATTGGAGCTAACCTTGCCATTCAGGCTATTTTGACGGTAAGTGTGCTTTCCTGTTTATACGCGGGCTATTTAAATCCATCACTCCGAGGAACATGCATTTCCTTAAATGGATTTATCGTAGGTTTTGCTACAGTTTTATCAATATTAATTACAGAGCCTCATATCGGAATACTTGCAGATAAAGTAGCGTTTGATGGAATGGATAAAAACTATTTCAAGAGGTATTTGAAATGGGTTATGGTTGCTAGAGTGGCAGGGACAGGCTTAGGCGTATTTCTATTAATACCGACTGCTCACGTAGTCGTTTTCCTAGCCGAAAATCTATTTTAACGGATTATCTTTTAAATAATCATATAGTGCATCTCCAACTTTGGCGTGGCCTTTAATATTTATATGACTGTCTAAAAAAAAATGGTCTTCTTTCTTTAAAAGATGGCTTGTTCTTAGAATATCAATATTGGATAATCCAGAACTAATAATTTTTTCGTGAAGGACATTTTCAAAAGCTGGGTCTAGCCTTTCGTAGCTATTTGAAAGACTAATAACTAGAATTCTATTTTTAAATTGTTTTTGAATTATTTGTAAACCCTTAAGAAATAAATCTGCATGTTCAGGCATGTCATTTGTCGCCACTTTAGGTAGAGAGAAGTTTTTAGAGAAAAGTCTTTTACCAATGGTTAAAAGGTATGCATGCAAGTACCTTAAAGGTGTGTAGTGACTTAGTATTTCATTACCATTTACACGTAATAAATACTGAGCTTTGTTAAAAGAAGGTTTGAATGTTTCTCCTTTTGAAATTCTATCAAGCCATGTATGGTTTTCAAGATAGTCATTCATACAGTATTGGATAATTATCATTTTACAAGAGTCTAAATCTATCCTATTTAACAGTAATGTTTCTCTAGCAGTACCGAAAGAGGAAACTCCAGCATTCAGCACTTTCAATTTGCTTTTCCTTTCGAGTATTTCAGTAAATCTTTCAGAGCCTTCTACTCCCCAGCCAGCAGTATAGGAATCTCCTAACACTATAATTTCAGGATTTTTAAACGAAGCTTCATCATCTCTAGTCCCTAAACTATTAGTGGAAATTTTTGTTTTAAACTCTAGATTACTGAATATAGCAGTGGATGAGGGCTTAAACATGTATCCAATGTTACTATCAAACTCACTAATTGTAGGTTCGTACTGCATAATACTTGCCAATTCATTATAAAACATATTCTGTAAAGGCAAGGAGGAAATTAGGGCATCTTGATTTTTGGCTGAAAAATGTAGGTTGGTGTATAAAATTAATTCTATAAAGAAAAGTGTAACTAGGCCGTAAGTGCCCTGGAGGTTGATTATTTTAAATCCGTAAAAAAAAACAAGTAGCATGCCTAAAAAAAGGCAGAATGGATATGCGAGTTTTAGCCATCCACTGTCTTGAAAAAACCAGTGGCTTTTAAAAATGGTTAAAAGTAAAAAAATAACTCCCACTAGGAAGACAGCGAAATATTCAAATTTTTTAGCTGTTATCTTCATTTGTTAGATTAATATTGACTAGTTTTTTTATGTATCCAGAACTTAGATCCGAAAAATAAATTTCGCCTTTCCCGTTAGTAGCAAAGCATGAGATGTTTCCAGAATTTTCGGCAATTAATTTTTTTGTAAGATTATTGGTTGATAATGCCCATATAGCACCTCTTACATAGTCGGCATATAACAAAAGACCCTGTAAACTTGGTATTTCTTCACCCCTGTAAACTGGACCGCAGGTTATAGAAAAGCCGGAAAGTCCATGTTTATACTCAAAAATTGGTGGAATTGTTTTGATTGAAGAAGAGCTCGAGTCTTCTCTATATACGTGATTTCCTTCTTTTATATTCCATCCATAGTTGCCACCCTTTGTAATTAAATTTATTTCTTCAAAATTATCCTCACCTACATCACCGAGATACATCTTTCCAGTTAAGGGGTCTAATGTATATCGATAAGGATTTCTGAAGCCATAGGCATAGATTTCTTCTTTGTAACCAAACTGGTTAGCAGTGTAAGGATTATCATTTGGAATGCTATATTTAGAAGGGTTATTTAAATCTGGTTTAATTCGGAGGAGCTTTCCTTGGAGCATTCTTAAATCTTGACTGGATTTTTCACTATCAAACCTTTTAGAATCTCCTATTGAAATTAATAGGTTTCCAGTACTGTCTAATTTTAAAGTGCCACCACTGTGGTATACAGGGTTTACTGTTAAGATTTGGTTTTCCTTTTTAAATGCATTCTTCTTTTCAAAGGTGGAAATTTGAATAGTCTCTTTGTCAGAGTTGTAATGGAGGTATATTCTGTCATTTGCGTTATCAATTTCAAAGCCAATTAAGCCATTGTTCATATTGTTATTTATATGACTTGAAATATCTATTATTAGTTTCTTAACTGGTTTTTTACTTTTAAGGCTAATAGAGAAGAGTCTTCCTGCTTTTTCAGAAACATATAATATCTCGTCATCTTCTTTATTTATAATTTTCAAACAAGTTGGTTGATCAAATTTAATATTAGAGAAGATTGTTTGAAATGCTACAATAGACTCAGGAGTTTCAATTAGATCTGCTATTCCTTTGTGTATTTTTTGAATACTAATAGTTAATTGCCTATCAAGGAAATATTTTTTTTTATATGTTAGTAGGAGTATTAGTACAGTTACCATTACTCCAAGTGACCACTTATATATTTTTACTTTTTCTCTCACGATCAAGTTTGTTTTTTATCAGCATCGCAAAATCTTTAAAGTGCTCTTTTTTACTGGTTAAGCTATTTGGATGGAGTCGTCTTTTATGAAACAATTCGTCTTGTACTAAATAAGGTATATTAAGTTCTTTTAATTTTGTAAACCAGTCTATAAATTCACCAAAGACTAATGTAGTGTCAAATAACGAGGTCTTCTCGAATATAGAGCGGTGAACCAGCATGGTTGACCTCAATATACCTTTTTGTGGATTTGATATTAGTGTAATTTTACTTTTTTGATCTTCTGTAAGTTCATCGCTAAAAAATTGTTCACTAAGCCCTAAAAATACTTTTACTTTGGGGTTAGCTTGTGCAAATTCATATTGCTTTTCTAGTTTATTATTTGTCCATAAATCATCTGCATCTAGAAAACAAAGCCAGTCATTTTTTGATATGAAAATCCCTTCGTTAACAGAGCAGGCAGGACCTTTATTTTCTCGGGTGATTACTTTAATACTGGATTTATAATCGTTTAAAATTTCAGACGTGCTATCTGTGGAGCCATCGTTTATTACGATTATTTCAGACATGGCCTGCGTTTGATTCATTATTGAATCCAATGCTTGACGCAAGTATTTTTCTCCATTGTAAACAGCCATTATGACACTAATTGGAAGCATTCTGTCGGTCTAGTTTCTTTTTTAAAAATTTAACAGTATAAGCGTTTCTTAAGGCTACGTTATTTGTAGAATTGTGGGTATGAAGCCTATAATGAAGGGCGGTTTCGTTTTCAATATTAATTTCTAAACCTGCTTCTTTAGCTCTTAAGTACCAATCTATATCTTCACCAAACAGTAACTGCTCATCGAAGTATCCTGTCTTATTAAAGGCTGACTTTCTGAATAATGCAGCTCCCAAATATGCACTAAATAGGGCTTTATGTTGCTGAGTGTTTATGCCAAAAGGTAAAGTATGCCCCCAAACTAAGTCAATGTTATGGTTACTTTCTAAATAGCCTAATTGCCTTATTATTTTATCATCTGGCCACATATCGTCGGCATCTAAAAAGCCAATGTATTTTCCTTTGGAATATTTCAGTCCTAAATTTCTTGCTGAGGAAGGACCACCGTTTTCCTTATAGAAATAACTGATTTTATGCCCTATACCTTTTATGATTTCAGCAGTTTGGTCTGTGGATCCATCATCTATAACCAGTATTTCGGATTGTGGAGGAACAATGTTCACAACACTCCGCAGAGCATCTTCAATGAAGAACGCTGAGTTGTATACGGGTATGATTATACTAAGAAGCATTTGTTTTTCTGCGTTGGTCTAGTGTGTGTTTTAATAATTTGAGAATCACTCCCTGAGTATATGATTGACTGCTTGTAGTGTTGTTATCGTGCTGCCTATACGTTAGGGTAACAGTGTCGACTTTTTGAATTTCTATTCCTTTTTGGTCAAGTCTATAAAACCATTCTACATCATCTGAAACTTCAGGATTTTCTAATAAGTACCCGAGTTTTTCGAAAAGCTCCTTTTTGAAAACACAAGCACCTAGTAGTGTTGAAAATAGAATTCCTTCTTCATTTATTTGCGGCCATCGCTTTCTTGAAGCTTGAGTTTCGAACAAGTAATGAGTTTTACCCATGACACCTTGGGATTCAGTTCGATTTATAACATTATACAGTTGTTCAAGAGCTGTTGGCAAGAAGTAGTCATCTTGGTCCAAAAAGGCAATATATTTCCCTTTTGAATGCCTAATTCCTGTGTTTCTTGCCGCAGCTACCCCTTTTTTCGACTCAAAAAAAAGTCTTGTTTTATCCTCAAATTTGTCAGAAATTAATCTAGAGCTATCAGTAGAGCCATTATCTACAATAATCAATTCGAAGTCTTGGAAAGACTGTCTAATCACACTATTGATAGCCTCTTCTAAATATTTTTCACCATTAAAAAGAGGTATTATTACTGAGATTTTTGGCGTACTTATTTTTTTAGAGGCCATCCTTCTTGAGGGTCTACATCATGAACAGGGTCTAGTATGAGTAGTTCTTTCATGTCGTCAAAAGTTTCAATTTCTGGTTTTGTGAAAACACTTTTACTTTCGGATGTCTTCATATTTAATTCAACACTTTCTTCCGTTTCAGAAAGTAATTTATGTGAAATAAGTGTATCAATAAATTGTTCACTTTCTTTCAGTGCTTCTTGGTCGTTTAAATCGTAATGTTTAATAAGTTCCTCAGAAATATTTGAGGCGTTAGAGCCTTTAGTGAGAAATTGAAACATGAAAAAGGCGGTACCTCTTAAGCTATAATAATGTCCCTCTGGGAGGTTTACAATAACGAACTCATCACTGAATTGTTCAAACGCAATTCCCGACGTAGCTATTCGATAGTTTTTATTCATTCTGACTTTAATGGTTTCAAAGCTTTGCACAATGATAGGTATAATGTTTTTTAGATAAAACAAGTACGGACGTATATGGATAAAATTTAAACACTTTTTTTAAGGAATAAATAGAAGTGTTATATATCTCCTAGTAAATGTTCTTCGTCAAAAGATTTTATGGAGTGATTTAGAGTTAGGACTTAATAGTTTCTTACTCTTCAAGCTCAAAACAGAAGTGTTCAAAGTGGCTTTGGTAATATTGTAGCATAAAGTAATGGTGGTCTTATAAAAATGGCAAAGCCCACCGAGCTTTGCCATAATATTTTCTTCAAAAGGAATTTATCCCTAATTTAAAATCTTCACTTTAATATCCTTAAAATAGGCAATACTTTTGGGGTCATGGCCTTGAAGTGCGAAAGTTCCAGAGCTCAGTCTTTTAGTCCCACGACTTTCTGGAAGTACATCAGGCTCGGTATAATCTACGGCTACTTTTCCGTCTATTTTAATAATAATTCTTTTACCATTTACAATGATATGATACTGGTACCATTTGTTGTCTTCGGCAAAATTCTCCTTTACATCTTCAACACTATAAAGACTTCCCGTTTTTCGCCAATCGGTATGCGTTTGATTTACTTGTATTTCATATCCTTTTGATGGCCAGCCAGTAGCCTGGTAGGCGGTATGGATAAAAATTCCAGAGTTAGACCCAGGCATGGTCATGGCTTTTATTTTAAGCTCAAAATTCTTAAAGTCATGATTTCCTACAGTTCCATCATAAAAAACGTGAGCCCTTTTACCTGCTACTTTAATAGTGCCATCTTCAATCGAGAAACAGCTTGGGTCGTCTTCATTGATATGCCAGCCATCAAATGTTTTTCCATCAAAAAGCGAAGTCCAGCCCTTTTGAGCAAAGGCTAAATTGGTCGTAAATAGAATAAGGAGTAGTAGTGTTTTCTTCATGATTTTATGGGTTCGAGGGTTTGAATAATATCAAGATACAATATAAAGAAATTTGTTTCTATATACCCAGTCCACCATTGATTTCTTCGGAAGCCCTACTTTCTCATCTATTTTTCTCGTGGTAGCTTACTTTTCTTTATATCAGCCTAGGTTAAGTGTATTTGTGAAATCTCCTTAAAGTTACTCACGCTTCAAACTCTCCACAGGGTTTAATAAAGCTGCTTTAACAGATTGGTAACTAACGGTCAACAAGGCTACAAAAGCAACTAAAAGGCCAGGAATAGAGAATGACCACCAAGTTATATGTATCCGGTTTGCGAAATTTTGCAGCCACTTTTCCATGATCCAATACGCCAGAGGTGAGGCCATAAGTGTGGCCATTGCTATTAATTTTAGGTACTCTTTTGAAAGCAAATTAATAATCTCTATTACGCTAGCTCCTAACACTTTGCGTATGCCTATTTCTTTGATTCTTGCACCTGCCGCAAATGTCGCCAAACCAAAAAGCCCAATGCAAGATATAAGTAAAACAATACCTGCAAAGGAATAAAACATGGTCAATTGTTTAGTTTCCGACTCGTGAAGTTTAGCGTATGTATCACTCAGAAAGTCATATTTGAAAGCCATATTTGGTAAATTAGCTTGCCAAATTTTCTCCACTGAAGCAATAGCTCCTGAAATATTGTGGGCATTTGCTTTTATGCTTATGGTGCTCTGTCGGTTGTTATTTCTGTAAAGAAGCAAAGGCGAAATTTTTTCTTTTGGACTTTTGAAATGAAAGTCTTTTACGATAGCAATAATTTGTCCTGTACGACCCTGATAGGTGAATTTTCGACCTAAAATAGGTTCTTTCAGTTGAAATTCCTTTACGGCCGTTTCGTTTAAGATGATATGATTGTCATCGCTTGAGTTTTTGGGCTCAAACCATCTTCCACTTTTAATGTTTAATCCAAAAAATGCTTGATAATTATCAGAGACAGACATTGGCGAAACTGTAGGATTCCAGTCTTTTTCTCTTCCATCCCAATCTAGGCTTCCGCTATGATTATTACTGAAATCCACAATGTTTCCGCTGCTACGGGTGATATTAATCAGCTGACTTTCGTTTTGTAATTGATTGTAGATCAAGGCAGTTTTGTCGCCAGATTGATCGGCATACCAGGGAATGGAGATAGAAAAAACTTGCTCTTTATTGTATCCTAAGTCTTTATTCTGAATGAAGTTTAATTGATTAAATATCAATGTTGTACATATCAAAAGGGTAATGGTAAATGCAAATTGAAATACAACTAAAACTTTGCGAAAAGTCGCTTTTCGGGTACCAAGTAGTGATTTACCACGGATTAATTCTAAGGGTTTAAGGTTTGCTAAAAGTACAGAAGGGTAAATACCATTAAACAAAATTGTAACTAACGTAATGCCTCCCAGTATTTGCCAAACGAGAATGTTTTTACTTATATTAAATTTATATTCGACCAATGTCTCTAATCTTGGAAGTCCAATATATATAAGAGCAATGGCAAGCAGCATCGCCAAAAAACTTGTAAGGGCAGATTCGGTGAAAAATTGGTAAAACAAACCTTTTTTCGAGGCACCCATAAATTTTTTAATACTAACTTCTTTGTTTCGGAGACTAAGATTGGCCGTAGTAAGGTTTATGTAATTTATGCATGCTGTCAAGAGAATTAAAAACGCAATTCCTGAAAAAATATAGAGTACCTGTTTGTCGATTGGTGCAATTAATTCCCCTTGTGTGATAGAATCGTCGAAGTGTATAGCGGATAAAGCTTGAAGTTCGAGTTTGTTGCTTCCATTTTTATCGTCCCTAAGCTTTCTGAACATGGTTGTCATTTTTTTTGAAAGCCCTGCTAGTTCAGCTTTTTCGTTACATACCACAAAGGTTTGGTAATTGAAACTATTCCAATTTTGGTCGTTTTTTAATGCTTCTGAATTTGTTAATCTGGCTGCATTTTGAATGTACACATCGTACTTAAAAGTGGTGTTTGGTGGGTAATCAGCTAAAACTACTTTGATTACCAAATTTAGAGAGTCCAGCTGTATCAATTTATCTAATGGGTCGTTTTCTCCAAATAATTCTTTTGCCTTCGACCTGGTAATGGCAATGGCATTTTTGTTGTTTTTGAGACTAACCAAACTCCCATTAATTACTTCGTAATCAAATATGTCAAACCAATTACTATCGACATACAAAAGTTTCTTGACAGATATTAACTTATTGTCAATCCTTACATCTGCGTCATTCCATGGGGTATAAAGGTATGTCGTTTCAATTATTTCGGGGAAGTTGTTTTTGAGCTCTTGAGGTAAGAGCATAGGTGTTAAGCCCCAATGCCAAGTTTCGTTTTCATTGATTTTTATATGTGAAGTAACTCGGTAGATTGCTTTTGATTTTTTATGAAAATCATCAAAAGTAAATTCGTTATAAATCCAGAGTATAAGCATAACGGCGGTAGCCATACCCAATCCCAAGCCACCAATATTAATATAGGTGTATAGCTTGTTTTTAGAAAGGTTTCGCCAAGCGAGTATGAAGTTGTTTTTTAGCATAAAGTAATTTTCAAATTTAGATAACTGAGTTTCTCAAAAAGTTATCTAATCCTGTCGAAGCTATTCTCGTCTTAAAGTTTCAACAGGATTTATAAGAGCTACTTTCACGGCTTGATAGGAAACCGTTAGTAGGGCAACGGATAGTGCAGAAATGGCTGAAATTACGAATATCCACGGCTGCATTTCTTCGTGGTAAGGATAATTTTGCAAGAACTCTTGTCCAGCGAAATATGCCAATGGCAAAGAAATGACCAACGAAATAAGTGTGAGTATTAGAAAGTCTTTGGTTAAGAGTTTGACAATACTCACTACAGAGGCACCGATGGCTTTTCTAATTCCTACTTCCTTACTTCTGTTTTCGGCAGATAAAAGGGCCAGGCCAAAAAGTCCAATACATGAAATGAAGATGGTCAACAGTGTGCTTATAAATGTTATCTGTTGCCATTTGGCTTCTTTTTCATAGTCCTTTATATTTTCTAAGTTCTTGAAATTATAAGAGTAAGAATTTCTAGGGAATATACTTTTAAAGGTAGTTTCTATATGTGCTAAACTCTCCGACTCGGATTTAGGAGCAATTTTAATATTTGCCATACCAAAACCGTTTGGTTTCATGGTGAAAAGTTGTGGGCGAATTTCCTGACTTAAGTTTAAAAAATGATAATCTTTTACTACCCCCACGACGGTGTATTTTTCATTGTCTTTATACCAAAAGTCTACAGTTTGACCTAAGGGCACTTTCCAGCCTGCTTTTTTTGCGAAAGCCTCATTTACCAAAACTCCTGTAGAAGCATCTGCAGGAAACTCTGTTGAGAAATTTCTTCCTGCTTTGAGCGTCAGTTTTAGCATAGGAATATAGGCCTCGTCAATAGTCTCATAGGCGAAATTTAGTTCGTCTTTCCCGTTTACTTTGGCTGATGTACCCCATCCGCCACTATTTTTTGCCGCAAGACCCTGAATGTTCGCATTTTTAAGAAGTAGCTCTCTAAAAAGGGTTGCTTTTTCTTTATCTATATTCTGTCCAAAATACACTTCTATAATATCCTTATCGTCATAGCCAAGGTCTTTGTTTATTAAGAATTTGAACTGATTGTAAACCGTTAAAGAAAGGACTATTAAGAAACCTGCTAAAGCAAACTGAACCACCACCAGAGATTTTTGAAGGTAGTTTTTACCTAATAGTTTAGTTCGGTTGTAAAGCGAAGACACAGGACTAAGACCACTTAAAACCAATGCTGGATAAAAGCCTGCCAAGGTGGAGGTGAGTATGAAGGTCATTATATAAAATCCAATAAGCTTAGCGTCTAGCAGATAGCTAAAGGATAGAGCTTTGTTGGCCAGTTCATTAAATGTTGGGAGGAATAAATTAACCAGCAAGATGGCGAAAATGAAAGCCAAAAGACCAATTAAGTAGGACTCTCCAAGAAATTGATAAATCAGCTGTTTTTTATCTCCGCCGACCACTTTTCTTAGGCCAATTTCTTTGGCTCTTTTAAGCGACTGGGAAATGGTTAGATTGATAAAATTGATACAAGCAATGATCAATAGAAAAATAGCTATTCCTGATAATAAATAAGATAGCATGGGGTTACTGCTGTCTTTTAGGCCGTTTTGAGCCACATAGTCGGTACTCAAATGCATATCTTTTAAAGATTGTAAAACATATGTTGAGCTACCTACGTCTCCATAGGTTTCCTGCATTTCTTTTAGTGCCAATGCCGTTTCTTTCTTATAATAAGAGGCTATTTGGGCTTCTACTTCCTTCTTGTTAGCTTTTTCATCTAACACCACAAAAGTGTTTAAGAAATGATTAAACCACTGTTCATTGTCAGCTTCAGAGGAGACAATGTAAGGTATCAGCATATCAAACTTTATACTGGAGTTTTGAGGTGATTTTTTGGTGATTCCGGTGACGGTGAAGTATTTAAAATCGTCTCCATCTTTTATTTCTATAGTTTCGTAGAGGGCGTTCTTTTTACCAAAAAACTGTACTGCTTTTTCTTCAGATAGAACAATAGAATGAGGTTCTTTCAGTGCCGTTTTGGAATCGCCATACACCAGAGGGAAACTAAAAATAGAGAAGAAAGAAGAATCGGCACTGAGCATTTCAAAGCCATCGACTTGGTTTTTCTGTCTGACATCCTTGTATTCTCCCTTTACCCTTACATAATCTTTGATGCCTGGTACGTTAGCATGAAACATCGGTCCATGTGGATTTCCAGTGTTACTATCCGTCCCGCCTTTGCTGCCGTCTGGCTTGTACCAATTATTAACAACCCTGAAAATTTGTTGTTCTTGAGCATGGAAACGGTCGTAGCTTAGCTCGTCTTTAACATACAGCGTAATAAGCATTACCACGGCTAAGCCTAGCGACAAGCCCAAAATATTAATAGAACTAAATACTTTATTTCTAATAAGATTTCTCCAAGCGATTTTGAAATAGTTTCTAAACATAGTGTTTTGCTTAAGCGTTTCTATATTTAAAAATTGTCACACATTATGCCATTATGTACAAGTGTCTCATAATGAGTGTTCTATTTCAACTCTGGGATGTTAATTTTGTTCAGTTTCGGACAGTTTTTCCGTTTTTGGACAGTTCAGCGTCGAATTCATTTATTTCAAATAAACGGTTTGTCTATTGACAAACTCCATCATACCGTCTTTACCGAGTTCTCTGCCGTATCCAGAGTTTTTAGTTCCGCCAAAGGGTAGCCTTGGGTCAGACTTCACCAGTTCATTGATAAAGTATGCTCCATCTGGAATCTCTGGGGCCATAGAAAGTGCCAACTCAATATTGGTAGTACAAACGGTCACACCAAGTCCAAAACTCGAATTTGCCGCTAATTGATAGGCTTCTTCTGTGTTTTTGGCTTTTATCATGGCAGCTAAGGGTCCAAAGGTTTCTTCGTCGAAAGCCGGCATTCCAGGTAATACATTTCCTAAAACGGTAGGCTCATGGAAGGCTCCGTTTCTACCTCCTCCCAAAAGGATCTCGGCTCCTTGGCTAACGGAGACGCTTATTTGTTTCTGAAGATCAGTAGCTAATTCCTTTCGAGCCAAAGGGCCAATGGTCGTTTCAATTTTTAGCGGGTTACCTGTTCTTAGCTTCTTAGTGATGGCGATGAATTTCTCAACAAATTCGTCATAAATACTTTCTGCGATGATAAACCTTTTAGCGGCTATGCAGCTCTGCCCAGCGTTCAACATTCTAGCTTTTACGGCTAGCTCAGCTACCTCTTCTAAATCCGCGTCTTCAAGTACTATAAACGCATTATTTCCACCGAGTTCTAATAGTGACTTTTTGAGGTATTTTCCGGCCAATGCCGCAACAGACTTACCGGCGGCTTCGCTTCCCGTTAGAGTTACGGCTTTTATGGCTTCATGAGAAATAATAATTTCCGTTTTGCTTGAGCTTACTAAAAAGCTCTGGAAAACAAATTCTGGGTAGCCCGCTTTTTTGAAAACGTCTTCTATGCATAACGCACATCCAAAAACATTGGATGCATGTTTTAAAACGCCAGTGTTTCCTGAAGTTAGCGTAGGTGCTGCAAATCTAATAACCTGCCAAAAAGGGAAATTCCAAGGCATTACCGCGAAGACAGTGCCTATTGGATGATGTGCGACAAAACTCTTCTGAGCGTCGGTTTCTATGAATTCATTTTTTAGAAACTCTTCTGCATTTTCTGCGTAGAAATCACATGCCCAAGCACATTTTTCTATTTCTGAGCGAGATTCGGAAATAGGTTTCCCCATTTCCTCCGTTATGGTTTTGGCGTATTCTTCGATGTTTTCTCTAAGGACTTCGCCTGCCCTTGTGAGTAATTTGCATCTGTCCAGTAATGGTACTTTTCTCCAGCTTTCAAAAGCACCCTTTGCTTTGTCTAATTTGGAAATAATTTCCTCATCTGTGAGTTCTTGATAGTTATTTAAGAGTTGGTCTGTTGCCGGATTTATACTTTTCATATTACCTGTTTTATACTTGTCCTCCTAGGAGGTTGTTATCGAAATTGAATGAATTAAACTAGAGATGTCTCATGAAAATCTGTCTCAAAGAATACTTCATCTAATTTACGATAAACAGGATAGAGAGGTTCCTAACTCATTCAGATTTTAATGAATTGACGGGATTCATTTGAGCTGCTTTAATAGCGTGGTAAGCCACCGTGATAAATGCTATTAGCAAAGCTAAAGCTCCTGAAGAAGCCAATACTTTCCAGTCTACACCCACTCTGTATGGGAATTTTTCTAGCCAAGAATTCATGATATAATAGACCATGGGCGATGCTATTAGGATAGATGCTAAAACCAATAAAAGAAAGTCTTTGCTCATGAGTACTACCAGCCTATGTGTGTCAGCTCCTAAAACTTTCCTTACACCTATCTCCTTTGTTCGGTTTTTAATCACCATAAGTGCTACCGCAAAAAGCCCGATACAAGAAAGAAGAATGGCAATGCTGGCGGCGGTTACAAAGATTTTCGCAAACTTCTGCTCCTTTTTGTACTGGTTGTTTGTGTTTTCATTTAGGAAAGATCCTTGAAAATCAGCCTGCGGAGCATAAGCCAGATATTTGTCCTCTAAGAGTTTCATGGTTTGTCCTGGATTTAAGCCATTGATTTTGACAAGAATATAGGAAATACCAAATGGCTTGTTAAACATTAATGTCAAAGGCTCTACCGTTTTGTGCAGTGACTGGAAATGATAATCTTTTACAATCCCGATAATTGTTTTTCCTTCGTCCAAATTGATTCTGGTACCTATTAAATCTTCTATACTTCCAAGCTCTCTGGCCATGGCTTCATTGATGATACAGGCTTCCGTGCTGTCTGTGGCGTATTTCTTATTAAAACTTCTACCGGCTATAAGTTGTAAACCCACGGTTTCTACATAGTCAAAATCTACATTAAGACCGTTGGTTTGAATGTTCTTGTTCTCTTGGTTGAACCCGAAAACGGATGACATACTGCTGTGGTCATTGCCAATACCTAGGTTGCCATCAGAGCCCGTAATACTTTGAATTTGACTTTCGCCGGCTAAAGCATTTCTGTAATAGCTTAAAAGTGAATAGCCATCAATGCTGTTACCCACAGGAATACTAATCACATGTTCTTTATCAAAACCCAATGGTTTGTTTTGCAGCAGGTTTATCTGATTCCAGATAACAAAAGTGGCCGCTATTAAACCAATAGAAATAGTAAACTGAACCACAATGAGCGTATTCCTGATTCCGCCTTTTACCAAACTCGTTTTTACTTTACCTTTTAAAACCGCCACGGTCTGAAATCTCGAGACCATCAATGCGGGATATCCACCTGCCAAAGCAGTAATGATGGTAAAGGTTATGAAGATGCTTAGCAAAACATTTACTTGAAAGAGCTGCTTGAAATTTAGATGTCCATTTAATAATGCATTCACTTCAGGAATTATAAATAGAGCTGAAGTCATAGCCAAAACGAAAGCAAGGAAATATGTGATAAAAGCTTCGCTCCAAAACTGCCAAATGAGCTGTTTTCTGGAAGCACCTAATGCTTTTCGCATACCTACTTCTTTAGAGCGTTTGAAGGCTTTGGCAATGGAGAGATTGATAAAGTTTATGGATGAAATGAGAAGAACTAATAAACCAATAGCCAATAAAATATATGGGTAATAGGGGTCGGTGGCATTATTTCCAACTTCTTGGTCAAAATGTATTTTAGTAAAAGGTAATAACCTGGTGCTGATTATTTCACCACGTTCGTCACCTGCGTAACCCGATTCTTTGGCAAAATTGATGTCTTCATGGTAATACTTTTCTGTGAAAGGCTTAAGGTTTTTTTCAAAGTCTAGGTAATTGACTCCTTCGGCCAATTGTATATATAAGTCATGATTTTTTGAGTTCCAGTTGTCTTTCTGTTTTAAGTAGTCTGGAAAAGCTTCTATTCTAACCAGATTCTGATTTTCAATGGAGGAGTTTTCTGGGGCATTTTGTGTGACAGCATTGACGGTAAAGGGCACGGTGCCTGCTCCAAAATTAACCATAACGGTTTCACCGATAGGATTAGCTTTGCCAAAAATGCTTTCAGCGGTTTTTTGGCTTATTACAATATTATTAAGTTGACTTAAAGCGGATTTTTTATTGCCTTTTAACAATTCAAAAGAAAACATTTCAAAGTAATCTTCGTCCACAAAATTGACATCTAAGTCAAAGGATTTGTCCCCTTTTTGAAGGTACATTCCTCCATCTAAAATTCTGCTGGCGTATTTTATTTCATTAGGAAACTCTGCTTTGATAGCAGGTTGTTTTGGGAAAGGCATAGCCGTCCCAAATTCTGATTTCTCAGGTCTGTTTACTTTGTAAAAGACCTTGTACAGTTGCTCTTTGTTTGCCTGAAAGTTGTCATAAGAAAACTCAAAATGAGCCGACAAGAAAAGCACAAGGGCCACAAGAAAAGCCACAGTTAAGCCTAGCATATTGATGCCAAAAAACAGTTTGTCGTTTTTGATATTTCTCCAAGCTATTTTGAAATAATTTTTCAACATAATTAATGCTTTTGTGTTGCTTATTTTGATGAATACTCTGGAAAATGACCGCTAAAGAGAAAGTATGTTCTTCAACCAAATCTTATTACTCGCTCACTTTCCAGTGGGGACGTCATTTTTTTTAGAAAAAAAACGAAGCAAAAAAAACAACACCATGTAAACTCACACAGTCGAAATTCTTATTCATTCATTCATCATTTAGCTTTTGATGTTAGAATTTCGACAATGTTCAAACAGTACATGGCGATATAAGGAATCCATTGTTTATATATTTTTCTATACTCGGATAAAAGAAATTTAGCCAATAAAACTACTCACTCTTTAAAGATTCTACAGGGTTGACTACAGCGGCCTTTATACTTTGATAACTCACGGTCAAAATAGAAATTAGAACGGCAGAAACTGCTGCTAAAATGTATATCCAAACAGGAATGTCAATTCTATATGAAAAGTCTTCTAGCCATTTGTTCATGACAAACCAGCCTAAAGGCAATGCTATCAAAATGGCTACACCCACTAGCTTTAAAAAGTCGATGGTAAGTCGGTAGCTAATTTGACCTACGCTGGCCCCCATTACTTTTCTTATACCTATTTCTTTGGTACGTTTTTCCGCATTAAAAGCAGCTAAACCAAATAAGCCAAGGCAAGCAATTAATAGAGACAAAATGGTGAAAGTGAAGAATATACTTCCCAAACGCTGCTCTGATTCATAAGTGTTATTGAAAGAATCATCCATGAAATAATGATTAAAAGGCTGCCCGGGAGCCACTGCCTGCCATTTTTCTTCTATTTCGGCTAGGGTACTTTTAAAATAACCTGGGCTAAGTTTTAGGGTTAGTTTGCCAGCATGTCCACCAATATACATGCTAAGTGCTCCAATGTCATCTTTAAGGGATTCGTAATGGAAGTTTTTAACAACACCAATAATAGTATAATTTTCATCACCAACATTCTTTGCCAATCTTTTACCAATAGCCTCTTCTGGGCTTAGACCTAAAATGTCAAGTGCTGTTTCATTAAGGATTATTCCGCTGGTGTCTGTGCTAAAAGATTTATCAAAAAACCGTCCAGTTACCATCTCTAAGTTGAGCGTTTTGGCATAATCATAATCCACTCGCCATCTTTGCATTTGAATGATTTTATTCTCTTCATTTGCCCCCTTTAATTCAAATCCACTATCACTTCTGTTTGAAGGCGTTGGAAGAAAGCTGCTTAAAGTAGAGGATTCCACTAGATTCAAATTAGTTACCTGCTCTTTGAAAGATTCTACAGAAGTACCGGCAGCATAAACGTCGTCTATGATAAGAATTTGCTCTTTTTGAAAACCTAAATCTTTGTTTTGGATATAATCTAATTGCTGAAAAACTACTAAAGTACTAATGATTAAAAAGACGGAAATGGCAAATTGAAAAACAACTAATGAATTTCTGATTTTACCGCCACCAAGGTTTTGGTTGCCACCTTTTAATACTTTTACAGGTGTAAAACCTGATAAGAAGAAAGCTGGATAACTTCCTGAAAACAAGCCTAGAATAAAAGTAACGACTAAAAGAACGCACCAGAAAACTGGACTCAAAAGAGGCAGTGACATGTTTTTGTCGGCCAGCTGATTAAAGTATGGCAGGGCTATAATGGCCACAATTAATGCTAGGCATAATGATAGAAAAGTAATTAAACCAGACTCTGTAAGAAATTGGCTTATCAAACCTAGTTTATCAGAACCAAGTGTTTTGCGGACACCTACTTCTTTGGCTCTCTTTAGCGATTGAGCCGTAGAAAGGTTCATGAAATTAACACAAGCCAGTAGGATTAGAAAAAGGGCTATGGATCCAAGAATATAAATGCTCTGCATATCACCATTTGGGCTTAATTCAGATAGCCTATTGGACGACAAATGCAAATCATTTATGGCTAGGAGTGAATAGTTAACATGGTTACCCGTTTCTTCCAAATCACGTTCGGTTGGTTTTGGAGTATCATTTTGAGTAATAGGAAGATAGTAATTATCAATAGCTGTCTGCAGTTTGGGAGCGAAATCTGTTTTAGAAACTTTCTCGTTTAATTTAATAAATGTTGGGAAGTTGTAGTTGCTCCATTCAGGGTTTTCGGCAGCCTCAAACGAAGACATAGAAATGAAGAGACCGTAGTTACGCAAAAAAGATTTTTGAGGCATATCCTGCACTATACCGGTTATTCTGTATGTCTCTTGGTTATCCAGCATGATACTTTCGTCCAAAGCATTTGCACTGCCGAAAATAGCCTTGGCTATACTTTCGGTAATTAGGAGCGTGTTTGGTTCAGTTAAACAGATTTCAGGATTTCCCTGAAGCAGTTTGAAACCGAACATTTTTAGAAAAGAAGGGTCAACAAATGTTGTAGATTCTACTTTTAAATTCTCTTCTACATTTGGCCGTTTTGCCAATAAACTACCTGTACTTCTAAATCGCGTTGTTAACTCTACTTCGTCAAAATCGTGTTTCAATGTTGGGCCAAGAACTGCAGGAGCACTGGCAAAGCTTTTTTCGTAATCGCCAAACTTCAAATCGACATTCACTCGATGGATTCTGTCGGCATCAGCAAACATGTCGTCAAAGCTTAGTTCGTCATATATATATAACCCTATAAGTAGCCCACCTGCCATACCAATAGCCAGTCCAAACGTATTTAGGAAGGTGAAGAAGGGAGAACTTTTTAGGCTACGCCAAGCTATTTTAATGTTATTTTTTATCATGGTTTAATGCTTTTCTAATTGATGTTATTTCGATTGATGTGCCTTCCTTTCTATGGATAAATGGGCTATTCACTCTTTAAAGATTCTACAGGGTTGACTACAGCGGCCTTTATACTTTGATAACTCACGGTCAAAATAGAAATTAGAACGGCAGAAACTGCTGCTAAAATGTATATCCAAACAGGAATGTCAATTCTATATGAAAAGTCTTCTAGCCATTTGTTCATGACAAACCAGCCTAAAGGCAATGCTATCAAAATGGCTACACCCACTAGCTTTAAAAAGTCGATGGTAAGTCGGTAGCTAATTTGACCTACGCTGGCCCCCATTACTTTTCTTATACCTATTTCTTTGGTACGTTTTTCCGCATTAAAAGCAGCTAAACCAAATAAGCCAAGGCAAGCAATTAATAGAGACAAAATGGTGAAAGTGAAAAAGATACTTCCCAAACGCTGCTCTGATTCATAAGTGTTATTGAAAGAATCATCCATGAAATAATGATTAAAAGGCTGCCCGGGAGCCACTGCCTGCCATTTTTCTTCAATTTCGACTATGGTGCTTTTAAAATCACCAGGTTTCAGTCTTACGGTTAGTTTGTTTGCGTAGCCTCCGATATGCATGCTTAGTGCAGCAATGTCGTCTTTGAATGATGAGTAGTGGAAGTTTTTTACCACACCTATAATGGTAGAATATTCTGGATTTTCAACACCGACCCCAGTGGTCAATCTTTTTCCAATGGCTTCTTCGGGACTTAGGCCCAAAATAGATAAAGCCGTTTCATTGATAACTATTCCGCTAGTGTCCGTACTAAAAGACTTGTCAAAAAAGCGTCCTGCCACCATCTCTAAGTTTAATGTTTTGGCATAATCGTGGTCTATTGCCCAGCTTTGCATCTGAACGGAATTGTTTTCTTCTCCAGAGCCTTCTAGTTCAAATCCATTATCACTTCTGTTTGATGGAGTAGGTAAAAAGCTACTTAACGTGGCAGATTCTACTAAACCTAAGTTGGCAACTTGTTCTTTAAAAGACTCTACAGAAGTACCCGCAGCATAAACATCGTCAATGATGAGCATCTGGTCTTTTTGGAAGCCTAAATCTTTGTTTTGAATATATTTCAACTGTTGAAATACGACCAAAGTACTTATGATTAAAAAGACAGAAATAGCAAATTGGAATACTACCAAGGAGTTCCTGATATTTCCGCCTCCTATGTTCGTTTGTCCTCCGCCTTTTAATACTTTCACAGGTACAAATCTTGATAAAAAGAAAGCTGGATAGCTACCAGAGAAAAGGCCAAGAAAGAGGGTTGTTAAAATTATGGTGAGCCAGAATAATGGATTGGCAAAAGGGATGGTCATTTCTTTTCCAGCCAAATCGTTAAAGTATGGTAGGGCTATAATAGCCACAACTAAGGCCAACAATAAAGATAGAAATGAGATAAGTCCTGACTCTGTCAAAAACTGTCTAACTAAGCCAAATTTACCAGAACCAAGGGTCTTTCTAACGCCTACTTCTTTAGCTCTTTTTAAAGACTGGGCGGTAGATAAATTCATGAAATTTACACAAGCCAATGTCATCAGAAACAAGGCTATGAAAGAAAGAATATAGATGTTTTGTTTGTCGGAATTGGTACTCATCTCTGCCACTCTGTTAGAGGCTAAGTGGAGATCAGTTAAAGCCACTGTGCTGTATCTGATGTAATTTCCCTCGGCTTCAAATTGTTCACGGTCTAAGCCAGGCATAAAGGCGGCAGCCCAAGGTACCATGTACTTTTCAAAAATAATCTGAAGAGGCTGCTGTAAATCTGCGGCATTTACAGAGGGAATTAATTTGATGAACGTATTAAAGTTATTACTTCCCCACTCTTGGCTTTTAGACTCTTCATAACCTTCCATGGCCATAAAAACACTATAGTTTCTTAAAAAAGAGTTTTTAGGTAAATCTGGAATTACGCCAGTTACTTTAAAGGTTTCTTCGTTATTGATAAGGATACTTTTGCCAATAGCGGAGGTATTTCCAAAGTATTTCTTTGCAGCGGTTTCACTAATAACGGTAGTGTTTGGCTGGGAAAGAGCAGTAGCCGCATCGCCTTCTAATAAATTCAAGCCAAAGAAACTTAAGAAGTTGGCATCAGCATAGGTACTTTGTTCTTCTTTTTGGTTTTCTGTGGTTTCGGGTCTTCTCACCAGCATACTACCCCAAGTTCTAAATCTGGTGGTTTCTTCTACCTGAGAAAAATTCTTTTTTAAGGCTGCAGCCATAGGAGGAACTGCCACAGCAAACTCTTGTGCTTGTCCGCCAAATTTAATGTCAACATTTAAACGATGAATTCTGTCGGCATCGGCAAACATGTCGTCAAAACTTAGCTCATCATAAATGTATAAACCAATGAGTAGCCCACCCGCCATACCAATGGCTAGCCCGAAAGTATTTAGGAAGGTGAAAAAGGGAGACTTTTTAAGGCTTCTCCATGCTATTTTTATATTGTTCTTTAACATGTTTGGTCTGCGTTTAAATATGTGCTGTACAATTACATGTTTAATTTCATACACCGTGCCATTACTTTTATTTGTCTTGTAGTCAATTGTTTGTGGTAAGTGCTGAAATGGAAAATGTCCGAAAGCGAACATTTGAAATCGCTTTCGGACAAGTATGAAGTATAGAGTTTATAATGGGTTTTGGCTTTTGATAAAAGACCTTACTCACTTTTCAAACTCTTGACAGGGTCACTCATCGCGGCTTTAATGGCCTGAAAGCTGACGGTGAGAAGGGTTATGATAACTGCCCCAAGTCCAGCAAGTAAGAATACCCACCATGCTAAATTTGTACGATACGTATATCTACTTAAGAAGGCATCCATACCAAAGTATGCCAAGGGTGCCGCAATCAGCATTGAAATACAAACTAACCAAATGAAGTCTTTTGAGAGCATGGCCCATAGGTTTGTGACAGATGCTCCTAATACCTTTCTTACACCTATTTCTTTGGTTCGTTGCTCCGCAACAAAAGAAGCTAAACCGAAAAGCCCAAGGCAACTTATCAAAATGGCCAATGCGGTAAAAACTCCTGCCAAAGAGCTTATTCGCTCTTCCATCTCAAACTTTCTACCGTATTCATCATCAATGAATTGGTATTCAAAAGGCAGGTTTGGAAAATGCTCTTTAAACACACTTTCAACCACAACCAGGTTTTCTTTAGCAGATTTGCTTGGGTTTAAACGCAAATTATAATAGCTAACATTGCCATATTGGTCAAAAGCATAAACAGCTTGTTTCACTGGTTCGTAGGGCGACTGCGTTATGATATCATCCACCACGCCCACAATAGTCAACGCTGGGCCGGGTTCATCAGAGTCGTCTCTTAATTGAAGTCCTATTACATCTGTTTTGCCTATGTATTTCACAAAAGTTTTATTGACCAAAACCGCGTTTGAGTCGGTGGACATATCACGAGAAAGGTCTCTTCCCGCTATTACTTTCATGCCAAGAGATTTGGCATATTCTGGAGAAACCTCCGTCCAAGCGAAATCTTCCTGAAAACCTTCTTGTTTTCCTTCCCAAAGAAAGCCAGAACGGTTTGAGTAAACCTCGGTGGTAGGACTGCTAGACGTGGAGAATTCTTGAACAGCTCCACTGTTGAGAAACTGTGTTCGTATAAAATCAGATTTGCCTAAAAACTCATTTGACATCACAGGGAGCTGAATCATTCCTTTTTTGTCATAACCTATCGGCCGGTTTTTGGAATGGTTTATTTGACGCATAATCATGGAAGTACCAATGATTAAAGCAATAGACACTGTGAACTGAAGCACCACCAGCACCTTTCTTGGAATTGCGGCGTATTTACCTGTTTTAAAAGTCCCTTTAAGGACTTTGACGGGCTGAAATGACGATAAATAAAGTGCAGGGTAACTGCCAGAGATTAAGGCGGTAAGCGTGATGAAAGCTAGACTAATTAGCCAAAATATACTATTTGACCAGGGGAATTCAATTTGCTTATCGGCCAATTGATTAAATGGCTGTAGAAATATTAAAACCAATGCTATGGCAATCACGAATGCAAGAATTACCACCATGAAAGATTCACTCAAAAACTGTTTGACTAGTTGAGTTCTCAAAGAACCAATGGACTTTCTAATACCCACTTCTTTGGCTCGTTTCTCTGAACGGGCGGTACTCAAATTCATGAAATTGATACATGCTAAAAACAATACGAAAACGCCAATAATACCAAAAAGCCAGACCAGCTGAATTCTGCCGCCATTTTGTACCCCATTTTTAAAAAGAGAACGCAAATACCAGTCTTTCATGGGCATGAGAAACAATGTTGGGTCATAAGCCTGAAAGTCTTCACCGGCGGCCTTATATTTTACTTTTGCTATGGCATCCGAAACACTCTTTACCGTTTGGTTGTCACTGACCTGAGCAAACATTTGGAAAGAGTTATTTCCCCAACTGTCTACCGAGTTTTGAACCCATTCGTTTTCTGCCACGTATTGGTCCCACGGCATGATGTATTGTGTTTCGTTTAAGCTGGTATTGAAAGGGAAGTCTTTATAAACAGCCGTAACTTTCATGTCGGTTCTGTTATTGACCTTTACTATTTGCCCTAAGGCTTCACTATCTCCAAAAAGTGCATTTGCGGTAGACTGAGAAAGCATGATTGATTTTATGTCTTTTAATCCATCCCTTTGGCCGGTTATCACTTCCACATCAAACATTTCAGGGCCTGCTTGTGACATATAATTCCCAGTTTTATTGATCGTATTATTTGCTGTACTCAGGTACCTCGACTGTGTCCAAGTACTCATGACGGTATGCTTGAAATATTGGTTGTAGTTATTATGAAGTTCAAACTCCAATGGACGTGGAATAGCTCTTCCTGTACTGATGGAGCCATTAAAAGTTTGGCTTTGCCAAAACTGCCCTATTTGGTCTTTGTTTTTAAAGTGACTGTCATAAGTCAATTCACCATATACCCAAAGGCTAATCATGATGGTAACCGCCATGCCAAGGGCCAAACCAAGTACATTAATAAGAGAGTAGGTAGGGTGGTTTACCAAGTTTCTCCAGGCTATTTTGATATAATTTTTAAGCATAGTGTTTTGTTGATTGTGCTAAGAAAAACAGCGTGACTGACTCATTTTTAGTTTATCTAGCTTTCTGAATACTTGAATCACCTAATGAAAGCCCTTTGCTAATTTTTGGGTTTCCAGAGTAGGTAATATCGGCATCGCCCAAAGTATTTATTTTTAAAGATTCACTCACATGAATGTTAAAACTAGCATCTCCTAGAACCATCAATTTTGTGGTATAATTATCTACGTTCTGAGTATTTACATCACAATCTCCGAAAACCGTATAATCGTGATTGTTAATTCTACCTGATTTTATTTTCAGCGTATGGTCACCGTAGCTGTTAGTTTCCATATAATCAATGTCTACATCATTCATGGTAACTTCTGAGTCGCCATAGATATTAATTTCAAAGTCCTGTGCGGTAAGTTTATTTTCAAAAAGAATATCCTGGTCTCCTTTTAAAACAACTTCTTTTATATCTCTATAGGTCACCACTAGAGAAGCTTTAGTGCCGTTATGCTTATATTTCTTGTCTAAGTTCCAGCCTTCAATGGAGAGTTTTAGGCTGTTGTTTTCCACTTTTATATCAATCTTATCTTCATCAATAAAAGCTTTTTTAATACTTACACTTTCTTCTGAGCCATGAATAAATACAACTTCGATGTCAGGATTAACCACTACTTTATCAAAATGATTGACACGGATTTTTTGTGCTTTTGAAGCGGTAGCCACAAAAAGAACGATTAGGCTAAAGGCGATAGATTTTGTTAAGTTTTTCATAATTATTATTTGTTTCACGAATAGTTGTCAATTTGAACGAAATCCCTGTCCGTGGTCAGGTTGGGGAAACTATTCGCTTTTTAAACTTTCTACAGGGTTAACTACAGCCGCTTTAATGCTTTGGTAGCTCACTGTGCTTATTGTTATAAGCAAGGCTCCAAAACCTGTAACAGCAAATGTCCACCAAGCAATGTTGGTTTTATAATCAAAGCCATCAAGCCAATTGTTCATGAAATAAGCAGCCAAAGGAGCAGCAATGAGCATGGATATAATAATAAGGATGATGAAGTCTTTTGAGAGCATGACCCAAAGATTGGTAACCGTAGCTCCAAGTACTTTTCTAACGCCAATTTCTTTAGAACGCTGCATAGCCATGAAACTAGCAAGGCCAAATAAACCCAAACAGCTGATGAGAATAGCTAAGGTTGCAAAAATATTGATGAGTTTGCTTAGTCTTTCTAAGCTACTAAATTTAGCGGAATAAGCTTCGTCTGCAAATTCATAATCAAAGGCATTTTCTGGGTCAAATTTTGCGAAAACAGTCTTAATGGCAGCCAATGATTCTGTTATATTTTTTGTCCCAGAAAGTTTTATGTTGATAAAGCTTTTTTGACTATTGTCAAGGTAATAAAACATTGGCTGAGCTTGGTCGTAGGGAGAGCCTACTATCATGTTGTCTACCACGCCAATTACTTTAAATGGGTCTACATCCCATCTGGTCATGGTTCCAATGGCCCCTTTTTCAAAAAGTTCGGCAGCAGCTTCATTAATGATGAAGGCTTTACCCATATCGTCAAAATCATCTGAAAAATCACGCCCATCAATCACTTTCCAGTTTATGGTTTTGCCGTAATCTTTTGAAACACCAAAAAATGGTAATTCCAGACTTTGTGATTTATCCCTTCCATCCCAGTCTATTCCGGTGGTGGTACTGCCCATTCCGATTGGTGGATCAGAAGATTGAGACATTTCTTCTACTAATCCTTTTGACTTTAACTCATTTTTAATGGCCTCAAAACTCTGATGAGCTTTATCTGAAATTCTTGTAAAAATGAGATTGTTTTGATTGTAACCTAGAGGTCTGTCTTTAGCGAAGTTTATTTGTTGGAAAACCACCAGCGTACCAATAATCAAAGCTATGCTCACTGTGAACTGAACTACTACAAGAGCTTTTCTTGGAAGACTTGCCATTTTCCCTGCTTTGAAAGTGCCTTTTAAAACTTTTACAGGTTTGAAAGATGATAAATAGAGGGCAGGATAACTACCAGAAAGCAAGCCTACAATCAGGGTGAAAACAACTAAAATGGACCAGAAAAGAGGGCTGAGCCAGTCTATTTGTATTTTCTTGCCAGCAATCTCATTAAAACTTGGAAGCAGTAAAAATGCTAGTGCTACCGAGATGATTAATGCCAAAGTGGTAGTCAAAACCGACTCACTCAGATATTGAAAAACGAGTTGATTTTTTTTAGAACCTATGGCCTTTCTGATGCCTACTTCTTTCGCTTTTTTCTCTGACTGAGCAGTGCTCAAATTTATGAAGTTTATACAGGCCAAAAACAAAACGAACAAACCTACTATACCAAATAACCAAACATATTCTATTCTTCCACCTGAATTTATACCATTCTCAAACTCTTCGTATAAGTGCCACTTGGCCATTGGAAATAAAAACACTTCGGGTTTTTGGAGAGCTAATCTTTCATTCAAGTTTCTTAATCGCGTGTCTTTTATTTTGGCAGAAACTGTTTCTAAATCTGCGTTTTTGGCTAAAAGACCATAGGTAAAAGCGAAGTTTGGTCGCCATGGGTCTTCCATGTTATTTAACCATTCTGCCTCCCTGATTTCAAAGAGCTTCCATGGCATCACGTAGGCAATGCTTTTGAAGGTGGAGTTTTCAGGAAAATCTTTATAAACTGCAGTTACTTTGACGTCATATTTGTCGTCAATGCTAATGACTTTATCTATAGCTTTGGCTTCGCCAAAAAGCGATTTAGCCACACGCTCAGAGAGCATGATAGAGTAGGGGTCGTTTAATGCAGACTTTGTACCTTCAATAAAATCAAAAGTTAGGATGTCTGTAATTTCTTCTTCAAAGAATTTGCCTTCATGAGAAGCTTTTTTGTCCCCTATTTTTAATACCTCGTAACTACCATTAGACTGAGAAAGGTATTCAAAATCGGAGCCATATAGTTTTCTTATTTCGCTTGCCATTGGGTATGGATTCCAAGCCTGAGTTTTCTTATCTCCATTACGTTGGATGTGCTGCATCACCTGTACTATTCTGTCTTTCTTCTGATGGGTGTTATCAAATGAAATTTCGTCGTAGACCCATAAACCTATCAAAATAGCCACAGTCATTCCTAAGGCAAGACCTCCAATATTTATGGCAGAGAATCCTTTGTTTTTGAGGAGGTTTCTCCAAGCGATTTTAAGATAGTTTCTAAGCATAATTTAGTTTGAGTTTATAAGAGCTCCCTGCTGCTACATTTAAATTCATACACCATGCCAGTAGTGTTAGTTTTCTTATAGATAGTGTTTTGTGTTCTTTTGATTTAAACTAAAATGTCCGAAAGCGAACATTTTGGTTTGCTTTCGGACAGGTTTAATATTTTATTTTAGAGGTCTTTACTCGCTCTTCAAAGATTTCACGGGATTTGCCAATGCTCCTTTTATAGCTTGAAAACTTACAGTTCCGAGTGTCAATGTCAAACAGCCTATAGCAGCGATAGCTGCCATCCACCATTTAATTTCTATTTGATAAGCAAAATCTGTCAGCCACTGATCTAACAAATACCAGGTTATTGGCGTAGCTATTAATAATCCGACAAAAACTAGTTTGACAAAGTCTGCCGACAATAAGGTGACTATCTCAGAAACACTAGAACCCAGTACTTTTCTGATGCCAATCTCCTTGGTTCGGCTTTTGGCAACAAAGGCACTCATGGCGAAAAGACCCATAAAAGCAAGAAGTACAATGATTACGGAAAAGAAGTTTAGGAGCTTAAACCTTGATAAATCGGTAGCTAAAAAACGGTCAAACTGGGCATCCAAAACATTAAATTCTACAGGGCTTTCTGGAGCAAAAGCATCGTTTACCTCTTCAATGGCCATTCTTGTTTTTTGCCAATCAGCCGAATTGATTTTCAATGTATAGTAATCAATGCTGTGAATAGGGTTATTCCAGTGGCTAATGATTAAAGGCTTTACCGTAGTCCTGAAGTCTTCCATTTGAAAATCTTTTACTACGCCCGCTATGCTGACGTGGAAGGTTTTGTCAAGCTCATTTAAACTGCCACCATAATTAACAGCAGGTATGTCAATATTTTGACCGATAGGCTGTGAAAGGCCAAGTGCCTTAACGGCGGCCTCATTGATAAGCACTTTTGTGCTATCTGCCGGTAGCCCTCTAAAGTTTTCACCTTTGAGAAGTTCTACCTGAAAAGTTTTCAAAAAGTCTTTATCTGCACCTATGAAAAGGGCATCTTGGGCTGTTTCTCTGTTCTGTCCAGTTTTTAATGTTTTCACTACAGGGATATTTTTCCACTCACCTGGCACGCGGGAGGTAACACTTACAGATTCTACTTCAGGGATTTTTAAAAATTCTGCCTTTAGGGTTTCAAACTTTTGTCGGTAAACACGACTGTTGACATCAATCATAGCTAAGCCATCTTTCTTAAAACCAATTTCTCGGTTCTTTAGGAAATCTAATTGCTTATTAAAAACAATAGAAGCCATCAAAAATGAAATGACGGCCACAAACTGAAATACTAACATCACACGTCTAAATGGTAATTTGGAAGCGGAGAATTTACTACGATAAGAATCATTTTTGATGATGAGGGAGAAAGGATAAGCGACCGCCAAAAAGGTAATGAAAAGTCCTGCCGCTAGCGTAAAAAGAATTCCCTTGAGAGGTATCCCAGAAAGGTTTAGGGTAGTGTTAAAAAGGTTCTGAACAGTGGCTTTACTGACAAGTAAAATCAGAAAAGCGAGTAACATGGAAATGCTAGTGAGTAACATGGATTCGGCAAGGAATTGACGCAGCAATTGTAGTTTACCTGAACCCATCATTTGTCTGAGATTAATCTCTTTAGCTCTGTCCATAAAGGCGATATTCAGTAAGCCAGCATAATTAAAACAAGCCACTAATAGAATTATTAAACCTATCCAAAAGAAGAGTTTTACATAAAGACCATTGCCTTTGGCCTTATTTATTTCGCCTTCTACCTCGTTTTGGTATAAATGAATGTCTTGTACAGGTTGTAGCTTAAATGTGCTGTTGAATGGTTTTTCTTTAGGATAATTCTCTTTTGTAAGGTTTTGAATCTTAGCACTTAAAGCATTCAAATCTGTTTGTGGATTAAGTTTGAAATAGGAAATGAAGTTTCTGTTTTCAAAATCACCAGAAATAGCTTGTTCCCATTCATCAAATATTCCTTTTGCTACAGTTTCAGTTAAGAAAATCCCATTCATTAGATGTGAGTTTTCTGGAAAGTCTTGATAAACAGCTACAATAGGATGCTCACCATACCCAGTTTTCAAAACCTTCCCTAGAGCAGGCTCTTTACCAAAATATTTCTCTTTGATAGCCTGGGTAAGTACTATGCCGTTTGATTCATTCGTAAGGCTACCTTCGGCAAAGGGGAAGTCAAAAACAGCCGGAAAATTATGGCATAAGATGACAATTGGTTCGTGAGAAACCGTTTCAGGGTCGTTTCCAACATCGGTTCTTCCTATGGGTAAAATTTGCGTTTGGGTTTCTATTTCATCAAAAAGGTTAGCGGCTTTTCTAGCTATGGCAGGAGCTAACTGAGCCGACTCTCTAACATTTCCGTTTTCTTCAGTGGCTATTTCTAGCAGTCGATACACGTTTTCTTGTTCCGTATCAAAAGAGCTTTCACGGAGCACGTAAGCATTTAGTAAAAAGAAACAATAGAAACCAAAAGTAAGTCCGATGATGTTTATCAAAGTGAATTGCTTGTGATTCTTGAGGTATCTGAAGGCTGTTCTTAGATTGTTTTGGAACATGGGTTTTGGTGTCTGGTGTTGGATGAGGGGTTTCGAGTGTTTGCTGTTTTTTTTGTCAATTTGCACTCTAGAATGTTGTCAGTTCGAGCGAAGACGAGAACAGTCGTTAAAGGAGCATCTCCCTGTCTGCCTACAGGCAGGGACTTCGCTCGATGTGACAGTAATCGCTCGAACTGACAACCTCTTCGCTCGATGTGACATTGTATTCGTTCAAACTGACATTGTCTTCCGTTTGACAGTTTCGACAAAGCAGTGGCTAGAAGCCCTTTCTAGGCTTTTTGTTTACTACTAGTATATTTTTTCGCTAATTCTATTCGTATTTCTGGAGCAGATTAATCATCTTCGTATTGCCAGAAGAGCGGGCGTGAAACATAGCGTATTCATCGCCAGGGACATTTTGATAAGGGTCTGCACCGGCTTCCAGTAATAATTCTGCTATTTCATAGCGGTTATTCCTTACGGCATAAATTAGTGCTGTACCATCTCCGCGGCTCTCTTTATTAACATCTGCACCATATTCTAAGAGTAAATGAGTAAGTTCTATATTTCCGCTTCGAGAAACAGCCATTAGCGGACTTTCATCTCTTGAAAAGTGATATTCTGTATCTCCTCCTGCTTCTAAAATCATTTTACCAATTTCGTAATTGCCTTGGCGGGCAGCTGCTACCAATGGTGAACGTGGCTCACCGTCGCCCGTATACGCACAGTCGGGGTCTTGATTTTTTAAGAACTCTCTTACGTCTTGAATGTTTTCTTTTTTTACCGCATTTAAGAGGTTTCTGCAACCTTTTGTGCTAAAAACGAAATCTCTGATGCTTTCAGGCTCAGCGTCTGCTCTATTGATTGCTGAGGTCGATTCCTTAATAGGCTCTGCGTTATTTTGGCTAAGATTTTCTTGAGCAAAAGTTTCAACAGGATTATTGGTCAATAATATTGTAACAAATAACAATGGTGCTATAAAAGCATATTTCCAGTAACTCTGATTGTTCGATTTTTTTGTATTCATTTTCATAATTCGTTGTTTTAATAATGACTGATTATAGTTAGTAGTTATGGTGAGTGGGCTGGTGTAGGTAGCTACTTTGAGGAGGTTCATTTGATATGAATCTCGTTTTACAGCCTTTCTTTCTAGTAATAAATCGTCTGTTTGGTATTCTATGTTTTTTTCTACCTCTTTTCTCCAAAGCCAAACCAAGGGGTTAAACCAGAGAACCATCACTGCCAATTCAGAAAAAAGTAAATCAAAGGAATGACGCTTACTTACATGGATTTTTTCATGTTTTAGAATTTGCTCGTAGGTCTCAAAATCATAACTCTCAGGGTTGATAAAGATATAATGGAAGAAAGAGCAGGGCTCTTGGACAAGAGGGGTATTGATAATAATGGCATGTTCGTCTTCTATTTTGTCATGGCTTTTCCAAACTTTTAGGAGAATAGAGATAACCTGAGAAATAAAGTTTAAGAAGAAAATAGCTACCCCGAAATAATAGATTAGGATTAACCAGTCTACCAAGGTTCGTTCAGTTTGAACGACACTTTCTATTCTTGAAGCACTCTCAGTGTTTGGCGATGCTTCAATCTTTTCAATTGGTGCTACGGCTGATGGTTTTGTGTCAACCTTTTCTATGAATTCAGAAACGAAACCTTGTTGATTTACCATCTTTGGCAAAACAATATAGGGCAGGGTAAAGGCCAAGACCAAACTTATGAGTAGATAAACTCTATTGGTAGAAAAGAAGCTTTCTTTTTCTAAAAATAGTTTATAAAACACCAGTAAAACGGCGAGTATAAAGGAGGCTTTTAGAAGTATTACTAGCATGGCTTAGGCGTCTTTATTTTTGTTGATAACCGAAACCAATTCCTTAATCTCTTCTTCCGAAAGGTTTTCGCCTTTGGCAAAATGTGCAACCATTCTGGAAAACGAGCCACCGAAGAATTTCTTCTTGATGTTCATTTCACCTAAATGCTCTGTTCTGTAATCTTCAAAAGGAACAGCTGCTGAATATTGGTGTGTGTTGCCTATTTTTTCAGAGTTCAGAAATCCTTTTTTTACAAGAATTTTTACAATAGTGGCCACAGAATTATAATGTGGTTTTGGCTCTGGTAGCTCCTCTATAATATCTCTGATGAATACGTTTCCTTGTTGCCAAACTATCTGCATTATTTGGTCTTCTCTCTTTGCTAATTGTACCATAATTTGAATTATTGATACACAATACTACTAATTGATTAGTAGTATTCCTAATGAATTAGTATTTATCTACTAATTGGTTAGTGGTTTGATGTTGAAAATGCCGTAAGTACTTGTTAGGTATAGGTTTATGAAGGTTGTAGTGGAAAGTGATAGCTCAATAAAGAAAAAGAGTAGAATCTTTGTAGACACTACTCTTTCCTAAAAATGTTATAAATGCTTAGTTTTTTTACTCGCTCTTTAAGCTTTCCACAGGATTTACCAAAGCCGCTTTAATAGCCTGATAACTCACGGTAATTATAGTTATTAAAACAATCCCGATGAAGGAATAAATAAAAATGGCGTAATCAAGTTCTGCTTTATAGGCATAGCCATCCAGCCATTTATTTATGGCATACCAGCTTAATGGAAAAGCGAATAAGACCGCCACTAAAGTTAGTTTGACAAAGTCACTCGAAAGTAATAAGACCACTCTGCCTACCGAGGCTCCGAGTACTTTTCGGACGCCTATTTCTTTTGCTCTCTGTTTGGCGTTAAACATGGCCAGTCCAAATAATCCCAAGCACGAAATTAGAATGGCTAAGCCCGCAAAGTATTTGGAGAGGGTTGCTACTCTTTTTTCTGAGGCATAGAGGGTTTGATAACTATCATCCATAAAGGAGTAATTAAAAGGATAACCAGGATTAAATTCTGCATATAAATCATTCAGACTCGCTATGGCTGTTGCTTCTTGACCTTTGGCAACTCTAAAGACGAATTGCGAAGTACGCTGAGGCGAATATCTAAATAAAACAGGCTGAATGGTCTCATGAATGGAGCTTGAAAAAAAATCTTTTGTTACACCCACTATGATTTTTTCTTCACCCCACATGTTTATCTTTTTACCTATCGGGTTTTCAATTCCCATAGCTTTAATGGCGGTTTCGTTGAATATCAAACTTTCGTTTTCAGTACCAAAATCTCTTGAGAAACTACGACCTTCGGCCATTTCAATGTCCAAGGTTTCTATTAAATCGTAATCCACCGTTTTTATAGAGAATACTAAACTTGCTTCTGGGTCTCTTCCTTGCCAGTCAAGTCCGGAAGTGTTTGAGTTATCGCCAGACTGGGCAATGGCTCCCTGTATAGAAGAGGCATTTGTGATTTCTGGTATTTCTTTAGCCCTAGATAAGAAAGCGTCAGATTTTTCCATTAAAGGGCCGTCACGCTCTATATAAATCACATTTTCTCTATCGTAACCCAAGTTCATGTTTTGAATAAACTGGACTTGATTATAAACAGCCAATACCGCCACAATAAGAAAAAGTGATATGGAAAACTGAAAGACGACAAGCCCTTTTCGAGCTAAAATTTCACTAAAAGAGGTCTTGACCTTGCCTTTTAAAATACCGATGGTAGTAATGCTAGAAAGGTAAAATGCAGGGTAGTATCCTGAAATGACACCCGTGACAATAGCTCCTAAAAGAAGATAAATAACGGTTAACACATCAATATTTAAGGAAATAGATTTGCCCGTGATGTCATTAAAATTGGGTAATAAAACTATCACTAAAACGACAGCTACAGCAAGGGCAAATAATACGGTCATAACCGATTCTGACAAAAACTGAAGTATCAAACTACCTCTGGACGAACCTACAGCCTTCTTTATTCCAATTTCTTTTTCTCTTTTTGAAGCGGTAGCCGTACTCAAATTCATGAAATTAATACAGGCGATTATTAGGATGAACAGGCCGATGATGGAGAAAAGTTTGACATAGTTTATTCGCCCGCCCGACTGAACACCGTTTTCGTAAGTGCCATATAAATAGGCGTCTGAGTAAGGTCTTACAAATGACTGGAAACGCGTGTCGTTGCTGTAAGCGTGCACAAAGTTTTTAATCTTGGCATTGAAGGCTTCTATGTTTGTGCCTTCTTTTAAAGTTATGAATGTGTTAGTACCTTCATTACTCCATTCTTTAAAGTTGGGTACCATGTCAAAGAGTGTTCCTTTGGTCAATACAAAATCAAACTGCATGGTGCTATTTTCTGGTACATCGTGCATCACGCCAGTTACTTTGGCGAGTACACTCATACCAAAAAATGTACAATCGATGGTTTCGCCCAAAACATCTGAAGAGCCAAAAATCTTTTGAGCCAAACTCTCTGATATAACTACAGATTCTTTCTGATTAAAAACCTGCGAGGTGTTTCCTTGAATAAGAGGAAACGTAAATATTTCAAAGAAAGCTTTATCCGCAAAAATGGCCCCAGCCTTTACGATCTTATTATTAGGTGTTTTTAAGTTAAATTCATAGCCTTCATTTACAAGTGAGAAAAAAGTTGTCGCCTTTTCAACCTCTGGGAGGTCTTTTGCCATGGTTTCGGCCAGTAAACCCTGTGTGTCAGGATTGACAGAAATGTCGCCGTTAGCCTTCATAACTTCCATGACTTGATAAAGCTGTTTATCATTTTCGTGAAATTTATCAAAACTCATTTCATCCTTAACCCATAAGCCAATGAGAATAAAACAAGCCAAACCCGTAGAAAGCCCTATGATGTTTATGGCGAAGGTTCCCTTGCTTTTGAGAATATTTCTCCAAGCGATTTTGATGTAATTACGTATCATAGCTTTTAAAATTTTGGCGGTGGTTATTCCGATTTTAATGATTTTACAGGGTTTACTACAGCCGCTTTTACGGCCTGATAACTCACAGTTATAAGAGCTACTATTACTGCCGAAGCCACAGCCAACAGAAAATACCACCATTCCATCTCTATACGATAAGCGTATTTTTCTAACCAGTTTTGGAGGTAAAACCAAGCAACCGGAAAGGCTAAAAGTGTTGAGATAAGAATCAAAACTATAAATTCTTTGGAAAGCATCCCGATTAGACTTTCAACACTTGCCCCAAGGGTTTTTCTTATGCCTATTTCTTTGGTTCGCTGCTCAGCTGTAAAAGTAGCAAGTCCAAACAATCCTAAGCATGAGATAAATATGGCCAAAATAGCGAAAACGCTGGCCAGGCTGCTGATGGTGGTTTCGGTGGTGTATAGTTTTTTGAATTCTAAATCGGTAAACTGATAGTTTACCGGATAGCTTGGGTTGTATCGTTTAAATATTTGTTCAATACTGCTTATCGCCAACTTGGTTTTTCCGGGTTCGGTTCTTATGATAGCGTAGCCCCAATGCTCTGATTTGGGCATTAATCTAATGATGAGTGGCTCAATGGTTTCTTTGATGGTTTCGTGATGAAAGTCTTTCATAACGCCTACAATTTGCCCTTTCTGGTCCCAAAATGTCAATTCTTTTCCAATAGGGTCTTTGTATCCTATCTTTTTAGCAGCGGCTTCATTTACTAAATAACTCAATGAATCGTTTCCGTAACTAGCATCAAATTCTCTTCCATCTAAGAGCGTGATATCCATGGTTTTTAGGAAGTCAAAAGATACTGGGTTCTGTGAAAAAACAATGATTTGAGTTGTGTCTTTTCCTGGCCAACTAACGCCTTGGGTGCTGCTTCCAACTTCCAGTGGAGTAGCCTGACTGGCGGATACTGACGCTATACCGGCTGAGTTTTCAAGCTCTTGCTTTATAGTGAGAAATTTATCCTTTACCGCCCCCTCTATGGGTACATAAAGTAGGTTTTGGCGATTAAATCCTAGGTTTTTGCTCTGGATAAAGTCTATTTGTTTAAAAACCACAATCATACCCAATATGAGCATAATGGATAAACCAAACTGAAAAACTACGAGCCCTTTTCTGAAAATCGTTGCACTAGGTTTAAACTTCAGTGCCCCTTTTAAGACGACAACGGGATTAAGTGACGCCATAAACAAAGCTGGATATGAACCCGAAGCAATACCAGTAAAAATTGTTATTGCAGTTACACTAAGCCAAAACTCAGGATTTGTAACATCTAGTGACAAGGTCTTTTCTGTGAGTGAATTAAACTCAGGTAAAACGAGGACCACGACCAGCAGAGATAATAACATGGCAAAAAAGGCAATTAAAATGGACTCGCCCATAAACTGACTTATTAAAACCCAGCGAGGGGCACCTCCTACTTTTCGTATGCCTATTTCTTTTGCCCGTGTTACTGAGCGAGCCGTGGCCAAGTTCATAAAGTTTATGCAGGCAATGATCAAAATGAAAATAGCCACGATAGAGAAAATGTTGACGTAGTCTATTCGCCCTCCTGTCAGTACGCCTGCCTCATAGTTGCCATGGAGGTATAGGTCTCCAAAGTTTGCTAAGAAAATTTCCCTATTCGCATCTGGATTTTTTTGTAAAACGTAGTCTTTTATTTTAGCATTTACTTTTGCTACATCGGCGTTTTTGTTGAGCATTACATAGCACCTCGGCCCTCCATTAGTCCATTCTTTGGCCCATTCGTTGTCTTTTAGCCAATTGTCATAACTCATTAAATACTCAAACTTTAACGAAGAATTTTGCGGAACTTCCGCCAAAACTCCCGTTACGGTCACAAGGTCTTGGTCGTTAATTATTATGCTTTTTCCCAGCGGATTCGCTGTTCCAAAATACTTGGTGGCTATTTTTTTAGAAATAACGACAGAGTTTGGGTTTTTAAGTGCGGAACTTGAGTCTCCCATTACTAATGGGAAAGAAAACATGTTTAAAAAGTCATTTTGAACGTATCTACCATGCTCTTTTTCGTAGATATTTCCGACAGTAAACAGTGTTTCTTCTTCCCAAAGTATTTGACTAGCAGCTTCTATTTCAGGAATATCTTTCTTGATATTTTCTGCCAAAATTCCAGGAGCAGCAAAGTTTGTGCTTGGCTGCTCTTCATAGAATTGGTTGCTCAAAACTTGGAAAACTCGTGTACTATTCTCGTGATATTTATCGATAGATTTTTCATTTTGTACCCACAGAAATATGAGCAGGCTACACGCCATACCAAGGGCGAGCCCTGTAATATTTATAGCAGAAAAAGCCTTGCTTTTAAGAATGTTTCTCCAAGCGATTTTGATGTAATTCTTTATCATAATTTTTTATACACTTGAGACTATTCTGTTTTAAGGGATTCTACAGGATTGCTGATGGCCCCTTTTATGCTTTGAAAACTGACGGTTATTATGGCAATAAGTATAGATACTATAGCGACAATGCCAATCATCCACCATTCTATGTCTATTCTGAATGGGAAATCTGCCAACCACATATTCATAAAATAGGTTGAAATAGGTATGGCTATGAATAGAGCCACCACCACCAATTTCAAAAAGTCTTTACTTAATAAACCGACCACGGAGGCCACACTTGCTCCCAACACTTTTCTAACACCAATCTCTTTGGTTCTAGATTCCACTGTAAACATGGCCAAGCCAAAGAGTCCTAGACAAGCGATGAATATGGATAAGCCAGAGGCTGTGCTAAAAACGCGGCCGTATTGCTGCTCCTGTGTATAGGTTTCTGCAAACGCTTGATCCACAAAAGTATAATCGAAAGGATTTCCAGGAAAGGTGGATTTGAAAGAAGCTTCAATAGCGGCTATTTTCTTTGGGAGGTCTTCTTGGGTAAGTTTTATAGAATAATAGTTGTTGTTGTTTTGGGGGTAAAACAGCATAGGTTCAATTTCTGAATGTAAGCTGGTATGATGGTAATCTTTGCTAATTCCAATGATATCTAAATGACGTTCGTCCCATTGAATGCCTTCAAGAATAGCGTCTTGATTTGATTCAAAACCAAGAGCTTCTACGGCCTTTTCATTTATGATGATTTTGCTGTTTTCATTCCATTCCACATCGCATTCGGCGGCAGAGAAATTTCTTCCTGCAACAAGAGAAACTTCGTAAGTGGGGAAATAAGAATCATCAATGATGACAAATGAGTAGGCTGTAAACTTGTCGTCTGGTTTAGATCCTGGCTGTGTAAAACCTGAAGTTTTAAAATTGTAAAACTTACTGGGAACAGAACCTGATTCTGAGTGATTAAGCACAAAGCTTTGCTGGCTTAAGTAATCATCAAATGCCCCAACCCTATTAGTATAAGAATCATTTTGTCCAACTTGTGGACCATTCAGGATTAAAGTTTGCTTGGCGTTTATTCCTAAGCTTTCGCTTTTCATAAAGTTCAACTGCGAATAAATAACAACAGTCGCTAAAATCATGGAAGCAGAGATACCAAATTGAGTAATAACCAAACCTTTCCTAATCCATTGCCCTTTTCTGCTGCCGCCAATTTCCCCCTTTAAAGTATCAACAGGATTGAAACCAGACATAATGAAAGCAGCATAAAGTCCTGATGCAATGCAAATGGAAAGAAGAACAAAACCGCCACTGATCCATACGGATGCATCGCCCAAATCATTGAGATTTGCTTGTTTTCCAATGAGTTCATTGAAATATGGCTGTAATGAAAAAATCAAAAGCAGGGCTAAACCAATACTTAGCAAATTTAAAAGAGCCGTTTCAGTTAAAAATTGGCTAAGAACCTGTGGTTTGGTAGCACCTATGGCCTTTCTAATACCTATTTCGGCTGCTCTTTTTAGAGAAGCAGCTGTAGAAAGGTTGATATAGTTAAACCAAGCAATCAGCAGAATTAAAAGTGCAACACCCGAAAGAATGTAAATGTATTTCAGGTTGCCAGTGGTAGCTAAGTCCTCATCAAGTGAGGCGGCAATATGTAGATTATTTAAAGACTGCATCCTGAGAGCAGTACCATCATCCTCGCCATTTAAAGATTGATATAGTGCATTAAGTTTTGACTCAGTCTGTTTGAAATCGCTTCCTTCATTAAGCAATAGCATCGTTTGGATGTATTGAGAATCTTTATTGTCAAGGTTTGCCCAGTCGTTTCCCCCTAAATTTGAGGGATTTCTAAGCGTTTCTAAAGAAAACAACATGTCATATTGAAAACTGGAGTGATGATCCATGTCTTTAAAAACGCCTTTTACGGTATAGCTGATGGCTTTGAATTGGTTATTGAGTACTAATTGTTGGCCAATAGCATCTGCATTGCCAAAGTATTTCTTAGCAGTTGTTTCAGAAATAAAAGTGGTATTTGGAGCCTCAAAATCTACTTTATTCCCCTTTAAAAGAGGAAAACTAAAGAAATCGAAAAAGTTACCTTCTGCGTAACCAATGCTGTTTTCTCTGAAAGAGATATTGGAGGCTTCATTTTGTACTATACCCGCTCCTACGCCTTGTTCAAAACGACAATAGGACTGAACTGCTGGAATTTCATTAGCTATAATTTTTGCCCAGCCAGGGGCTATCTCTGGCCAACTTTCTCCTTCTAAACTAAAATTCATGACACGGTATATACGGTCAGAATTTTCATGAAACTTATTGACTCCTTTTTCTAAGCCTATGTATTCTAGAATAAAGACAAATGAAGTAAGTCCTATGGCTAAGCCTACAATATTTATAGCACTGAAGGCTTTATTTCTTATCAGATTTCTCCAAGCTATTTTGATGTAATTCTTTAACATAGTTTTGTCTTTAATTTTGGTGCTTTAAACTATTCGCTTTTAATGCTGTCCACAGGATTTGCTTTCGCGGCATTCAATGTTTTGTATATCACAGTAATAAGACAAACGATCAATGTAGTAAGAGCTGCAAAAATCATTAAAACAGACGTGTTATTAATTTTATAAGCATATCCGTCTAACCATGAGCCCATGGCATACATGCCTAAGGGTGCTCCTATAATCACAGAGATACCTACCAATATCACAAATTCTTTTGAAAGTAGTCTGGTAATCTCGCTTACAGACGCTCCCAAAACTTTCCTAACACCAATCTCTTTGGTACGTTGCTGGGTAGTGAAGGAAACCAATCCCCATATGCCCAGCAAACTGATAAAAATGGCCAAAAAGGCGAAGGTGTGTGAGACTTTTTTAAGGCGTAATTCAGTTGCATAAACAGTGGCCATCCGCTCGTCTAGGAAACTATATTGAAAAGGAACATCTGGATTTTTTGTCAACCATTTTTCTTCCATAGCAGACAGCAATTGTGAGGTGTTCTGTGCATCAAATTTGACAATCATATTGTTTAGATTACTATCGTAAAATGTGGCTACAGGGACTACCACGGTTTTTAAAGAAAGGAAATTGTAATCTTTAATAACGCCCACTATTTCATAGGGTGTGTCGCCGGCATCCATCTCCTGATTTAGGAACTGCATACCTATGGCCTTATCTAGGTTTATACCATAAGTTTTTAAAAAGGTTTCGTTTACTACCATTTGGGTGCCATCTGCCTCCGGGAATACTCTCCCTTTCAACAGCGTGATTTCCATAGTTTTAAAGAAGTTCTCTCGTGCTAAATTTAAGTGTACTATTTGACCCTCATCCACAGTCTTTCCTTTGAGAAAAAGTTTTTGGTCGTACCAGATGTTTTCTGACGGAATGAATTGGGTAGCAGTAACTTCCGCTACTTGTGGAATAGACTTCAACTCATTTTTTAACACCTCATAATTTGCCACAGCACCTTGTGTTTTTAATGGAATTACCAGCTTTTGGTTTTGTGAAAAACCTATATCAGTATTGCTGAGGTGATTTAATTGCTGCGTAATAACGGAAACAGCATATATAAGCAAAAACACCATGACAAACTGAAAAACAACAAGTCCGTTTCTAAGGACAAAGGCTTTTTTCCCTGTTTTAAAGCTCTTTTTTAGAATTTTGATAGGATTCATTAAGGAGAGGTAGAAGGCAGGGTAGGAGCCTGCTAATACACCTGTTAATATGCTAATTCCTAAAATAATATATAGTGTTTGTAGCGATAAAATATTACGAATATTTAGTTCAGCGTTCAGAAGGTCATTGATATATGGGAGTGCTAGAATCACAATGGGGATGGCCAAAATTACGGCCAGGAGAGAGAATAAGAGTGATTCGGTAATAAACTGATAAACCAGGGCTTTGCTGGCAGCCCCGTTGACTTTTCTTACGCCTATTTCTTTAGCTCTCCTAGTGGCTTGTGCAGTGGTTAAGTTTATATAATTAACACAGGCCATGAGTTGAATGAAAATGGCTATTCCAAGCAGTAGATACAGATAATTTATATCAGAGACTTTGCCAATGGGAAAGGCATATTGGCTGGATTTAAGGTTTATATCTTCTATTTTTATTAAGCCCAATGTTTTATCCATATTTCTAGAAAGCAGCATCTCTTTCGCATTCTTTTCCAAGAAATTAGGAAGTTTAGAGGCAAGGACTGGTAGTTTAGTATTGGGATTGACCTTTAAATAAGTGTGAACAAAATTATTAGTAGCTAGTTCAGTGGAATTTTGGACAAACCTTCCCATTCCTGTACTTCCTATACTGAGCACAAAATTTGGTCTTAAATGAGATTTGCCCACTTTTTCGTCAAAAATAGCCGTTACTTGGGCAGTGAATGCTTCACCCGAATTTGAAATTTGTAAGGCCTTGCCCATCGCTGCATTGGAGTTGCCAAATAGCTTTTTAGCTATTTCCGAAGAAAGGACAATACTGTTTGGATTATCCAAAGCAGATTTTAAATTTCCCGCAATCCCGGTAAAACTAAAAACGTCAAAAAATGTAGAATCAGCCAAAATGCCGTCTTTCTCGAAAAATGATTTGGAAGAGCCTTCGGGTTTCATAAGAAACTCGTTGTCCATGCTCACTACTCGCGTTTGTATCTCCACTTCTTCAAAGTTTTGAAGCAGAGCTGTACCCATACCTGGAGAAGACGTAATGGCTACAAAATCTGGCGTGTCTGGATTGTCAATGGTGGTGGTTACTTTATATATTCTTTCGTAGTCTTTGAAATGTTTTTCATAACCGAACTGAGACTGCACATAAATCAAGATAGACATACAGCAGACTGTTCCCACCGTAAGACCAAGTAGATTTATAAGTCCGAAAGACTTTAAATTAAGGAGGTTTCTCCAGGCGATTTTGATGTAATTCTTAATCATTTATGCTATTGACTTTTATATGTTAAGCTTTAGTTCCTAAACTGTGCCAGAAGTGTTAGATGCTTATTTGTTAGGTGTTTGTGGAATTGTTTACTCCTGCCGAATGTCCGATAATGGACGGGTCGGACGTTGGGTTTTATTATTTCAACTAAACGCCACCCTGTCTTACTCAATCCGCATAGCATTCACTTGATTTCCTAAAGCCGCTCTTATTGAATGATATGCCACGGCAAGCATGGTTAACGTAAGAATTATCAAAGCAGAATATGCAAAAACAATTGGGTTTATAGCCGTTCTGAAGGTGAAAGAATCTAACCATTGGTCTAGGAAATAGTAAGACAATGGAAATGCGATTAGGCAAGATACCCCAACTAGAATCATGAAGTTTTTGGCCAATAAAAACACAATCTGGTAGCTCTCAGCCCCCATTACTTTCCTTACTGCTATTTCTTTTTTACGCTGCTGCGTGGTATAAGCTATCAAGCCTAAAAGCCCTAAAAAAGCAAGGATAATAGTCAGCCCTGAGAAAGTAGAAAAGAGCTGGCCACGCTTTTGGTCTGATTTAAACTGCGTCTTAAAATCTTCAGAAGCAAAAGAGTATTCCATTGGCTCTTTTGGGAAAGACTTTTTATAAATATTTTCAATGTAAGTAATGGAGCTAGCCATGTCTTCTTCCTTCACTTTAAATTGCATAGAGGCGTTATTATGCGTATAAGTTAGCATAAGAGGCTCTATAGGATTATAGATAGAACGCATGTGGAAGTCCTTTATCACACCAATAACATAAAAAAATGGTTCGGCCTCATTGCCTTGGTTTTTGATTCTTTTACCCAAAGCACCCGTTCCCCAATGCATCTTTTTAACAAAGGCCTGATTAACTAACACGTTGATACAAGAATCTGGTCTGTCTGTTAATCTGAATTGTCTGCCTTCGGCCAATGCTATCCCAAAGTTTTCCAAATAATTTTCGTCAATCCCAAAATTGTCGATGCCTTGTGAAGTAAACCCATCGGCAGTTTCTATTTCAAATAAATTATAATTTTGACCGGTGGTTCCCGGAGTATAATACGAGGTAGAAACTGCTTTTATTTTGGGATTTTGAAGAGCTTCATTTTTAATGTAATCTAGCGTGCTGGTATTGCGACGCTCTACAAAGGGAAGAGAAAGCACCAGGATGTTCTCTTTATCGTAACCCAAATCTCTGTTTTGTAAATAATTAAGCTGATTGTAGATTATCCATGTAGAAATTAACATGACAATGGCAACCGTAAACTGAATGACCACTAGGGTCTTTCGAAGACCCGCATTTGAAGATGCTTTTGATAATTTCCCTTTCAAGACCACTAAAGGGTTAAATTTTGATAGGAAAAAAGCGGGGTAACTACCGCCAATAAAACCCGCAAACAATACGATACCCAAAGTATAAAGTAATGTGAGTGGCTGCAGAATGTAGTAGAAGGAGAATGCTTTACCTGAAATGTCGTTAAACGAAGGCAGCAGAATTGCTATCAAAATCATACTGAGAGCAAAAGAAATGAAAGAAAGCAGCATTGATTCAGTTAAAAACTGAGCAACCAACTGCCCCTGAACAGAACCAGAAACCTTACGAATTCCTATTTCTTTAGCCCTTCTGGCAGAACGAGCGGTGGTCAAGTTCATGTAGTTTATACAAGCTATTAATAGAAGTAAAACAGCAATGGTAGAAAAAGTATAGACATAGTTTATGTTCCCTAAAGGCTCTGGTTCGTATTTCAATGTGCTTTTTAGATGGATATCCGTAATCGGCATCGCGGCATATTTCATGGTTACACCAAATTGCTCAAAAATCGACTTTTGATAAGTTGGGTAGATAGAGGAAAGTTTATCTTCAAAAGAGCTAACGCTTGCCCCTGGTTTAAGAAGGACATAGGTCAATGCTCCAAAATTACCCCAGTTTTGACCTTGATCGTTTAGGTAGGAAAGTGTGGAGATTGAAATTAGCGAGTTAAAAAGGATATGAGAATTCTCCGGAACATCTTCCATCACGCCCGTTACTTTATAAACGTTGGTGCCTTCACCTTCCAAAGCTTTGCCAAGAGCATCTTCGGGTTTCTTGAAAAACTTTAAAGAAGTAGACCTGCTAATAACAATGCTATTAGGCTCAATTAAGGCGGTTTTAGGGTCTCCAACGATAAAAGGATGCGTAAAAACGGCAAAGTTATTACTGTCGGCATAAAAGACTTTTTCTATGTAGGCTTCTTGGCCATTATTCTTTAAAAGTGTCTTTTGGTTTCCTGGTATATACCTTACCGAATGCTCTACTTCGTCGTAGTCAGTTTTAAGAGCAGGTCCCATTATCATCGGAGAGATGGCAATATTGTCGGTTTTTTCTGGCTCTATTAATTCGGAGTTTATACGATAAACACGTTCGCCTTTTTCATGATAAGTATCAAAACTTAATTCATCTTTGACATAGTAAAATAACAAGAGACTAAAAGTTAAACCGATGGTTAAACTCAATATGTTCAAGGCAGAAAAACTAAGGTCGTGTTTTAGGTTTCTCCAGGCGATTTTGATGTAATTCTTAATCATAATTCTAAATATTCTATGAAAGTGCGATTGACACTTAATGAATAACCCAAACTGTGCCAGTAAGACTATAGTGCTTATAATGAGCTTTTTAACGGATTCGAAGCAATGGCAATTTGTCCAAAATCGGACACACTGTTCGGTAGTGAAAAGCTTTTACTCGTTCTTCAAACTCTCTACCGGATTAATTAATGCTGCTTTGATAGATTGGTAACTCACCGTTAAGAATGCTATCAAAATAGTGAGGATACCTGATGCTCCAAAAATCCACCAAGGCATGCTGATATGAAAGGCATATGTTTCTAGCCAGCCATTGAGCATATACCAAGCTATGGGTGCCGATATGAAAAGAGCGATTAATACGAGTTTCAGGAAGTCCGAGGAAAGTAAACGCACTAAATTGGCAAAGTTTGCACCTAATACTTTTCTAACACCGAGTTCTTTAGTTCGCTGCTCAGCAGTAAAAGCAGAAAGTCCGAAAAGCCCCAAGCAGGCAATAAAAATTGCGGTAATTGAAAAGAACAGAACAATTCGTCCCAATTGCTCTTCTGTAGCATATAGCCTAGCTACCACATCATCCAAAAACTGATATTCAAAGGCAGAAGAAGGGACTGATTTGTGAAAACCAGCCTCTAAAACCGATAGGTTATCTGCCAAATTTCCACCGCTAAACTGTACCAATAAGTTGTTCTTTTCTTCAGACGGACTGTTATGAAAAGCATAGGCACCTATGGGTTTATGGAAGTCTTGGAAATGAAAATCTTCCATAACGCCCACAATAACGGCTTTATTCCAATTGAAAAGATTATAAGCAATTTGTCCTATGGCCTCATCGGGTGAAAAGCCTAGAAAATCAATGGTTGTTTTGTTGACTACCACCTGTACAGTTGAGTCTTGGAGAGCGGTTTTGTTGGTAAACATTTGACCCGCTAATAGTTTAATATTAAGCGTTTCTAATATTTCGGGGTCAGTATAGTTAGTTTGGATTGCCAATACTTTATCAGGCTCTTCGTAACGCACAATAGTACGGCCACTTCCACTAGCACCAGGGTAAGTTTGTGATCGTGAAACCGAACCCACATAAGTCATATTCTTATAAGAAGCCAGGAGGTCATCTATTTGGGTTTTATTTTCGGCACCTTGCATGTTAATGGCAACCACGTGTTTTGTGTCATAGCCGAGTTGTCGGTCCTGAATAAATTTCATCTGACTGTAAAAAACGAATGTGCCAATCATTAAAATAATCGAGGCTGAAAACTGGACGATGACTAAGCCTTTCCTAACCGTTGAAGCGGCAAAGACGTAATCGTCTTTTCTTCCAAAAAGAGAAAGTGGAGAAAAAGAAGAAAGTAAAAGTGCAGGGTAGGAGCCAGCAACAATTGCTAATGCGATAGTGGTTATGACAATGCCAATTATTAAAGGAATATCAATCACTGAATTCAAAGATATTTTTTCCCCAGCGATACTATTTAAGAAAGGTAGCCCTATGATTAATAGCATAAATCCAAGAAAGACGGCGAGAGACACCATAATAAGTGCTTCGGTATAAAACCTTTTTATAAGGCTTGACTGACTGGCACCCATAGCCTTACTAATCCCTACTTCTTTTATACGTTTTTGTGATTGAGCCGTAGCCAAATTCATATAATTAATACACGCGATGATTAAAATCCCCAATGCCAAAGCTATCAATATATTTACCTGCTTTATATCGCTACCTTTTGTCATATTGGTATTAACAATATGGGTAGAATACAAATGGATATCGGTAAGTGGTTGTAACCAAAATGTGAACCATTGATTCTCCTTGGCAATATTTTCATCCAGAATGGCATTGATTTTAGTTACTACTTTTTTAAGATTGGCTTGGGGTTCCATCAAAAAGTAGGTCTCATAACTAGCGTTACTCCAATGTAAGTTATCGCTAGCCCACTTTACTGTTGAAAAGGAGCCAATAAGATCGGCATCAATCGTAGAATTGTTTGGGAAATCTTCATAGACACCACTTACGGTCATTTCATAATCATTGTCAACTTTTAAAGACTTACCCAAAGGGTTTTCATTGCCAAAATACTTTTCGGCACTTGTCTTACTGATAATGATTTTGTTTGGAGCATCTAGTGCGGTTTTTGGGTTTCCGGAAATTAATTGAACATTGAAAATATCGAATAGTCCAGGGTCGGTCCAATAGAGTTTTTTTTCGGAAAATTTGTTTTGGTCGGTGTTTACGAAAGCAATATTCCCGAATGAGTGATGCAAAAAGCGAGTGTAAGATTTAATTTCAGGAATCTCCTCAGTCATTTTGGGACCTACTATATTAGGTACAGATCCCCAGTCTTCTTTTCCTTGAAAACTGACAGTTTGACCGACACGGTAAATGTGATCCGCATTTGTATGATATTTATCAAAAGAGAGTTCCTGTTTTGTAAATAGAAAAAGGTACAAGAATATGACGATCCCAAACGACAAACCAAAAAGGTTCAGCGACGAAAAAAGCCCGTTTTTGATTAAATTTCTCAGGGCTATTTTGATATAGTTTTGAAGCATGACCGTTAGGTTTTAGGGTTTCACTGTGTTTTAGTAATGGTTTTAAGAGATTGTCATGTATGTTGTAAGTTCAAATTGAGCGAAGCCGAGCTGTTTAAAACTCACCTTCGCTTAAAATCATTATAGTCTTGTTTTAATCTAGAGGTAGATTAAACGTGAAAATTCTCCGTTACAATTCGACCATCAAATAAGTTGACGGTTCTGTGAGCAAAACCAGCATCATATGGAGAGTGAGTCACCATGGCTATGGTGGTACCTTCTTGATTTAGTTCCTGCAAGAGTTTCATTACATCTTCACCGTTCGCAGAGTCCAAATTACCAGTAGGTTCATCTGCCAGAATTAATTTAGGTTTGGCTACTACGGCACGGGCAATGGCAACACGCTGCTGCTGACCACCAGAAAGCTGCTGAGGGAAATGATTCCTTCTGTGCATCATATTCATTCTTTCCAATGCCGCTTCTACTTTTTCTTTACGTTCTGCAGAAGGTATTTTAAGATAAAGAAGGGGTAGCTCCACGTTTTCAAAAACAGTTAACTCATCAATCAAGTTAAAGCTTTGAAACACAAAACCAATGTTTCCTTTTCTTAACTGAGCACGCTGACGCTCGCTCATTCCGCCCACTTCGGTGCCATAGAAATCATAGCTTCCTTCCGTAGGATTGTCTAATAGTCCTAAGATATTAAGTAAGGTAGATTTGCCGCAGCCTGAAGGCCCCATAATGGCCACAAACTCGCCATCCTTAATTTCAAAATCCAAGCCATTTAAGGCCGTAGTCTCCACTTCGTCGGTGGTAAACATCTTTTGTAAGTTGGTTGTTTTTATCATTTTTTATTTGGTTACAAGTTACAGGTTAAGAGTTAAAGGTTTTAACTTTAGCCTATTACCATACTTCAAGTTAATTATGTCTAAGATTTCATCAATAGAAGATTTAAGGATTTGGCAAGATTCAATCAAAATATCTATTGACCTATATAAAAAATTTTCGAACTGTCGAGATTTTGGTTTTAAAGACCAGATTTTAAGAGCGGGCGTATCAGTCCCTTCCAATATCGCCGAAGGATTTGAAAGAAACAATGACAAAGAGTTTGTTCGTTTTCTTAAGTTTTCAAAAGGCTCTGCTGGAGAAATTAGAACACAATTAGTCATAGCCAAAGCTGTGGGGCTTTTAGAAGAGACTGTCGCAGATAATTTCAATTCTCGCATCATTTCCGTATCAAAACAAATTCAAACTTTAATAAATAGTGTTAATAACAAGTTGGGCAGGTAGTTTTCGAAAGAGCTTTTAACATTTAACTTTCGAACTATTAACCCTTACTCTATTTCAACTCCAAAACCTCCTTATCCCCAAAGTTTCCATAAGAACTCGTCACCACTTTTTCTCCAGGTTTAAGACCATCTAATACTTCATAGTGTCTTGGGTTTTTTCTGCCTAGTGTAATGTTTCTCTTTGTGGCTTTGGCTCCTCCTTCTTCTACCACATACACCCAGTTTCCTCCGGTGTCTGAGAAGAAACCACCTACTGGAAGTAAAGTGGCCTTCTCAGATTTCCCCAGCTCTAATCTAATTGGAGAAGATTGACCCCTTCTGATTCCATCAGGAGCGGACTTGCTAAATACCATATCCACTGCAAAACGGCCGTTTAAAACCTCTGGATATACTTTGATGATTTCCATTTTATGGGTACTACCATTGAAGTCAAAGTTGGCTTGTAAGCCGGCAAAAATTCTTGAAATATAGTGCTCATCAATCTCAACACGCATTTTAAAGCCGTTCATATCGTCTATCTGACCTATATTTTGACCTTGATTTATGTTGGAGCCTATCTCCACGTCTATAGATGATAGCAAACCTGCCACCGGAGCTTTCACCACTAGATTTTCTAATGTTTGTCTCCACAAGTCTACGTTTTTCTGTGTTCTTTCTAAAGTGCCTTCTAATTGCTTTATTTGAAGTGCAGCGTTTTCTTCCTGATATTTTTGAGATTCTATCTCAATCTCTCTTTGTTTTACCAACTTTTCATAATCTCTTTTGGTACGCATGTATTCCATGTCGGAGACCACATTATCCTTTTTCAATTGTTGATTCCTGTCAAAGGCGTCTTTGGCTTGAGCAATTTGAAAGTCCAAATCACTTAATGTTTTTTGTAGCGTAAAGCGTTCAACTTTTAGACGTTGACGCGTGTTCTGTAAATCGTTTACCAGGCGGCTGGCCTCTGTTTCAGATTGCAGAAAATTTAATTTTAGTTGCTGATTTTCCAATCTTAAAATGATCTGGCCTTGACTCACCATATTTCCACCTTCCACTAGCTTGTTGGTGACATATCCACCTACAATAGCATCTAGCTGAATGGTTTTTAAAGGTTGTACCACACCCTGAACGATGATGAACTCGTCAAAAATACCTTCTGACACTTCTGACACTGAAATTTTATCGGTTTCTACATTAAGTTTTGACCTGTGGTCTGCGAAGATAAAATTGTATCCAAGCAGTGAAATCACCACAACTCCAAGAGCTATCAAACCTATGCGTTTTACTGTCCAAAACTTCTTTTCTATTTTTCTATCCATTTCTTTTCCAGCCCCCGTTTATTGATTTGGTCAAAAGGCGTGTGCCAATTGATATTCTAAACCTGTGCCAAATAGACTATGTGTTTGTTTATGAGTATTTTATGATAAAGTGTCCGTTTTTTATTCGTTCGGCAGCGTACATGAATGTCCGTTTCCGAACACTACTTGACAAGGTCTTTTATTATGTATTAGAATTCAATATTTATACAGATGTATCTCACGAATTATTATGTTAATTTTAAAAACGATACATCTTTGAATTTGCCCAAAGGGAAAGACGAAACTATTAAAAAGATAACCATGTCAAAAATATTAGTCATAGATGACGATGTCGACATTTTAAGTGCAGCCAAACTTTTTTTGAAAAGGCATTTTGATGAAGTTACGATTGAGAAAAATCCTGAGAAAATACCATTTCTCTTAAACAATTATGAGTTTGACCTCATACTGTTGGATATGAATTTTACCCAAGACGTAAATACGGGTAGAGAGGGTTTCTTGTGGTTAGACAAGATACTGGATTTGAAACCGGAGGTTAAAGTAGTGCTGTTTACAGCCTATGGTGACGTGGAAATGGCAGTAAAATCTATAAAACTTGGAGCAAAGGATTTTGTGATAAAGCCATGGGAAAATGATAAACTGCTTTCTACCATACAATCTGCCTTAGGCGAGGCTCCTCCAGACAAGAAACCTTCTTCTGATGATGACATTATAGGGAGTTCAGAAGCTATGAAAAAGGTTTTTAGTACCGTAGATAGGGTGGCAGACACAGACGCCAACGTGCTTCTTTTGGGCGAAAACGGTACCGGTAAAGATTTAGTGGCGAGTGCCCTACATAAGCTTTCCCAGCGTAAAAAGCAGAGTTTTGTAAGGGTAGACTTGGCTGCTATGCCAGAAACACTTGTGGAAAGTGAGCTTTTTGGTCATGTAAAAGGAGCCTTTACAGACGCCAAAGAAAATAGAGTGGGCAAGTTTGAGGAGGCTAATAAGGGTACGCTCTTTTTGGATGAAATAGGTAACTTATCGCTCCCTGTTCAGAGTAAACTCCTAAATGTTTTTCAGTCGCGAACCATAGTGAAGTTGGGAAATAATAAACCTCAGAATGTGGATATAAGGTTGGTGTGTGCCACCAATAGCCCTATTCAGGAGATGGTGGCAAAGGGTGAGTTTAGGCAAGATTTATTGTACAGGATTAACACCATTACCATTGAACTGCCGCCGCTACGTGAAAGAACGGGTGATATAGAACTTTTGGGGAATCATTTTCTGGAGATATATAAGAAAAAGTATAATAGGAAAATTACGGGACTAAGCTCGGCACTGGTTAAAGAAATGAACAGGTATAACTGGCCTGGAAACGTGAGAGAGCTTCAACATGCTATAGAAAGAGCGGTTATAATGTGCCAGAAAAACACCTTGGCAATTGAAGATGTTTTTGGCGAGCAGCATCAGTTTAAGGCTTCCCATGAAACCACTAAAAGCTATGATCTGGAGAATATGGAGCAACATATGATAGTAAAGGCTTTAAAAAAATTCAATGGAAATATTACAGAGGCGTCTAAAGAATTAGGACTTTCTAGAGCGGCTCTTTATAGGAGAATTGAAAAATATGGTATCTAAATGAAAAGATTTTCAATTCAGATAGTCTTTAGGATAGTTTTCTTGACCATTTTTCTTTGTCCTATACCTTTTGTGTGGTACTCGGGAAATAAACCAGTAGCGGTGATATTTTTAATTGCAGCGGTTATTTCTGGGGTTTCTCTTTATAATTATGCTTCTGGGGTTAATATTAAGTTGACTCGTTTTTTTGAGTCCATTCAATATTCCGATTTCACCGTAAAGTTTAGTTCGGATAATAAGCTGGGCAAGAGTTTTCAAGATCTCAACTTGGAAATGAATCAGGTGATAGAAGCTTTTAAGTCTGCCAGAGCAGAAAAGGAAGCAAACATTCACTTTCTGAATACCATGGTTCAGCATATAGATGTGGGTATTATTTGCTATGATGCCCATGGGCAGATAGAGGTTCTTAATAATGCTGCAATCCGCCTTTTGGATGTTTATAGGTTGAGGAATTTGAGCGATTTACTTAAAACAGAACACGCTACACTTTATCATGAAATGCGAAAGCTGACCTCAGGGGGTAGGTATATGTATAATGGGAAAAACGGAATCCAGCTGGCTGTAAATGCCACAAAGGTGAATTTGAGAGGGCGTGCCGTTAAGATTATTTCACTTCAAAACATTAGATCCGAGTTACAAGAAAAGGAGCTGGATGCATGGCAAAATTTGACGAAGGTATTAAGGCATGAAATTATGAATTCCATTGCACCTATTGTTTCTCTGGTAGGTACCATGAGAGACATCGTTCAAGAAGATTTGATGAATAAGGTTGAGAATAATGAGGCCATTGAAGATTTAAGCGAAGCTTTGAAAACGATAGAATCTAGAGGAAAAGGGGTCATGAGTTTTGTGAATGCCTATAGAGATTTTACCACCTTACCAAAACCGGTTTTTAAAGAAGTGGCGGTCTCCGAAATTTTAAATAGAATAGAAACTTTGGTATTGGCAGATGCCAAGGCCAAAACATTAGATATTTCTTTTTCTGTGGAGTCTGATTTTACGGTCTGGTGTGACATTGACCAAATAGAAATGGTATTGATAAATCTGGTCAAAAATGCCTTTGAGGCTATTTCAGAAAAGGAAAAAGGTTTGGTTTTGGTAAAAGCAATGCAGCTGTCAAAAAGAAATGCCATCGAAGTAAAAGACAATGGTTTGGGTATTGTCCAAGAAGCATTGGAGAAAATATTCATACCTTTTTATACCACTAAGAAAACAGGACAGGGAATCGGTTTGAGCCTTTCAAAACAGATTCTTCAGATGCATAGGGGAGATCTTACGGTGAGATCGGAATTGGGACAGGGAACGGCTTTTAGGCTAGAGTTTTAATATAAATACCAAGCGGCTAAATAATGAGAAAGGCTACCACCTAAGACAAAAAGATGCCAAATGAAATGACCATATTTTAGACTCTTCCAAAGGTAGAAAAACACACCAATAAGATATGAGGCTCCGCCAATGGTAAGCCAATAAGCACTGGTTTCTGGAATGACCTTAAATAGCGGTTCGATGATAAAAAATGCCATACAACCCATACCTACGTAAGCTAAAGTAGCCACTAGATTAAATCTATGGGTGAAGAAATATTTAAAAACGCTCCCCACAAGAACAATAAGCCATAATATAACGAAGATGAGCAGACCAATTTTGGTTTGAAGATGAGCCAGAATAAATGGAGAAAAACTCCCCGCTATTAAAAAGTAAATACAAATGTGATCTACTACCCTTAGCCTTTTTCTAAGTTCTAGCTTAAAAGTTCCGTGATATAAGGTGGAAGAGGTGTATACCATAAGCAGCGATATCACGAAAACCAGGCATCCCCAGAAATACCAATCCCCCTGGATAGATGAAGCTTTAATCAGCAATATAGGCGTTAGAACAAGGAAAATGAGCAGTCCAATGGCATGAGAAAGCATGTTAGCCGTTTCCTCTGGAATGCTCCTGACTAGGCCATTTAATTGCGGAGGGACTGTTTTGGGGAAAAGAGGCATTCCTGTCTATAATTTTTGATATTTCAAATGTAGCCTTTCCCATTGAATAGAGGAAGACTATTTGTCCATACGAATTGGAGAAAAAGGCTAAATTTGTTTTAAATCAAGTGAAATTGGCATGCAAGCAGGAAGAAGATATAGTTTGTTTCAATTACTAAGATGGGAAATGAAATTCCTATTTGCATTTCTTGTTATAGATGCTATTCCCGTGGTGTTATATCACTTTTTTGGTTGGGAGTGGCTGCATATTCCTTGGCAACCCATATCATTGATTGGTATTGCGGTAGCTTTTTACCTTGGCTTTAAAAATAATTCCTCTTATGAGCGGCTTTGGGAAGCCAGAAAAATATGGGGTGGAATAGTAAATGCCTCTCGTTCATTTACGGTCATGTCCAGAGACTTTGTTTTTACTAAGACAAGGCCAGAAGTAGAAGAAACGGAGATTAGTAAACGATTAGTTTATAGACATATAGCTTGGCTCTACGCCCTTAGTTTTGAGCTGAGGAAATTAAAAAAGTGGGAGCATAATGGGAGCACGGAACGAGCTTTCAGAAAGGCGTTTGATACCGATTATTCAGAAAGTAAATTTGAAAAACTTAAAGATTATATAAGTCCATCGGAATACGACTATGTGATGGGAAAGGGAAATAGGTCTTCTCATTTATTAAGTCTCCAGTCTAAAGATATAATTTCCCTTAAAAAAATGGGGAAGTTAGACCGTTTCAGGCATTTAGAAATGCATGCCTTAATCACGGAATTTTATGCACTGCAGGGGAAGTCTGAACGAATTAAAAACTTCCCTTTTCCACGTCAATATGCCACTGTAAATTATTATTTCGTTCTCTTATTTGTGATTCTTTTACCTTTCGGTATGCTTGATGTGTTTGTAGGTTTGGGTTCAAGCCATTCCATTTGGTTTTCTGCTGTTTTTTCTGTGCTAGGTTCTTGGGTTTTCTGGACTATGGAAATGATAGGCGATTATAGTGAAAATCCTTTTGAAGGTACATATAATGACGTCCCCATCAGTAGTATGGTGGTGGGGATAGAAAGAGATATCCGTCAGATGCTAGATGAAACGGATTTGCCAGAACCTATAGAACCAATAGGGGAAATGAATATCTTGGTTTAACCCGGATTATGCGTTGGGGAGACGTTATAAGAAGTTAAAGTGCAATAAACCAGACAATTAAAGGAAATTGGAATAGTGTTTACCCTGACCTAATGTCGAAGGGCTATGGTGATTGAGTTTACATACTGATTTGAAACAATTTAGCTACGGTCCCGATAAAATCGGGAGATTGCCTGATGCATAAAGCGGGTTTAAGATTTGCAGAAACCCCCTCTTTTAAGAAAAATATAATCAGTTATTAAGGGTTCTATACCTGCCTGCCTAAAGTCCGAAATTATTTGACCACGGTGGTGGGTATGATGATTTACGGTATGGAAGAGGATGTCTTGAACGGTGTTCACAAATGTTTCTCCTTTGGGATTTGTATAAGTGATTTTTGTATCCATATCCAGGTCTTTAATGATTTTTAAAGAGTTGTCTAGGTTTATGGAGTCAATTTGATGTGCTTTCTCACAAGAATATATCTGGTTAACACCAAATGGCGTAGTATACATTAATCTGGCATTCCAGATTTGGTGAGCATTTAGCATATGACAAAAAAGCGGATGTGTTCTTTCTGGAAGAACATCTTTATGCTTAACCAACTCTTCGATTAACTTTTGGTTGAAGTGATGGTTATATTCGAAAATCTCTTTAAAAAATGATTTCATGAATGGCACCCAATCTTTTGGGGATCGTTAAGTGTCTGCTTATGTATTGAATAAATGTTTGTAACATTAAAACGGTTGCATCTTTCTATCATTGCAGCAAAGACTCACGATTTGTTTTATTTCAAATGCACTTTTGTCAAATATAGCTACAGATTTGGCTATCTCGCAGACAAATGATGAATTTTAGATGTTAGAGTTTTGGTTGAATGTTAGCTAAAAGCAGGTTGCATCTGTCTTTATATGCTATGGTGGCATAAAGCTGTGAAAAATGTTGCTTTTTGTTTAGCATTTAAAGCGTTTTAACATTTCGTTAGGATACGCGATAAACACCTTTTTTATTTATGAGGTATCATTATAAGATTTTCAAAGAGGTTGTTTTCTTAATGCTTCAGAAGGCTTTTGTAGGTTTGATGAAGTTCTTGTGGGCTAGCTTGGTTTTTAATCCATTTTTTCATGACTAAATAGTTGGCTTTCTGTATTGTCCAATAGCCATTTATCGTATATTTCCGTGAAGAAATTAAAACATTTTTTGGGATTATTTTAAACTTAAATTTGTCTTTACCTCTTACTATGATGTCATAATCCTCCATAATACAGTGTTTTTCACTGAAGCCATTGAGCTTCTCAAAAACTTCGCTTTTTATAAATAAGGTTTGGTCGCCACCGCGGCACCATATCATAGGAAACCTGGTGAAAAAAGCATTGATATAAAGTAATGGGTTTGGGTAGTCGTCGTACCAACTTCGGTAAGAACCCATATCCGCTCCATTTTTTACCGCATCATATATATCCTTGATGAAATCTTGATGAACCATGACATCCGCATGAACAAAATATAGAATGTCACCTTTTGCTTTTTTTGCAGCCTCATTCATCTGATGGTTCCGTCCCCCTTTTTGGGCTTTATAGAGTTCAACGTCTAAGTTGTGGGCTACTTTTTCAAGGTTGTCATTTGAAAGTGGAGAATCGGCTAGAATGATTTCATAAGCCGTGCTTTGCGGGATATTATTCCGTATCTGATCCAAACAAGGTTTAATTTGCTCAGTCTCGTTATAGGTAGGGATAATTATGCTTATCATATCAAGTGGTATAAAATCTATGTACGGAAGGCGTGTGTTTTGAGATTGAAAAAGATTTGGAATGGACATCCTCTGATGAGTTTTTACGGCGGAGCCTTTTTTCTAGTCTTTTTTAATCGGGTGTAAATGAATGTTTTATTCTGAGTAAAGTGCTTTTAAATCTAAGATTTGATATTAAACAAATTCGAAACTTTAGCGTAACAATTCGATAATATTAGAAAAATACCTTTGCGGAACTTTAACAAAATACCTAAAATATGCAGAGAGTCTTTACTTTAATAACCTTTCTTTTTATTTCAATAATATCAATAGCACAAGAGGCGAGCATTTCTGGTCATGTTTACGACGATAACGGATTGGTGCTGCCGGGAGCAAGCGTAAAAGTAGATGGTAAAACGGCTATCTCGGATATGAACGGAAGCTTTTATTTAACTAACCTTAGCTCAGGTTCTAGGAATGTTAAAATCTCTTATATCGGATATAATACTTTCGAGAAAATCATAAACCTAGCAGCTGGTCCAAACAAATTTACCTTTGAGTTGATCTCTGGAATTACCCTTAAAAAAGAAGTGATAATTTTAGGAGATAGACTAAAAGGCCAGGCGAAGGCTTTGAATCAACAAAAAACCAATGCCAATATTACCAATGTGGTTTCTTCTGATCAAATAGGAAGGTTTCCAGATTCAAACATAGGAGATGCCTTGAAGAGGATTCCCGGAATTACGATGCAGAACGACCAAGGGGAAGCCAGGAATATTGTAATTAGAGGTATGGCTCCTCAGCTAAACTCGGTTACTTTAAATGGCGAAAGGATACCTTCCGCTGAAGGTGACAATAGAATGGTGCAGATGGATTTAATTCCTTCTGATATGATTCAGACCATTCAGGTTAACAAAGCTGTTTTACCGAATATGGATGCGGATGCCATTGGCGGTTCTGTCAATTTGGTCACTAGAAAGGCTCCTAACGATTTAAGAATTTCTGGAACGTTGGGCTCTGGTATAAACATGCTGTCCAAGAAACCCATTTATAATGGTGCTTTCGTGATAGGAAACAGAATCTTTAATCAGAAGCTGGGTTTTGTACTTTCAGGCTCTTATAATGACCATAATTTTGGCTCGGATAACGTGGAAGCAGTTTGGGTAGATTCAGAACAAGGTGCGGTTATTGACGAATTGGATATTAGAGCTTATCAGGTTCAGCGTGTTAGAAGAAGTTTTTCTGCCAATCTTGATTATGAATTAAGTACCAATCATTCTATTGGTTTCTCAGCCATGTATAACTGGAGAGACGACTGGGAAAATAGATTTAGAATGAGAGTGAGTCAACTGGAAGACGCTTTTGATGACGGCGATTTCACTTTAAATTCTGACGGGACATTTACCTCATCTGCAGGGAGAGTAGAATACCAGACCAAAGGAGGGTTAAACACAGACAGAAATAAGGCTAAAAGGTTAGAAGACCAACGTGTTTATAATTATACCCTAAACGGAACTCATCTTTTCAATAGGTTACTGGCCACATGGAATGTGACATTGGCTAAGGCTTCTGAAGAAAGACCAAACGAGCGTTATATCAGTTTTAGAGACAAAAGCCAAACGGTTACTATTGATGTAAGAGACACCATGTCTCCTTTTACTTATTTGGCAAACAGAGCAGATAATCTGTCTATAGGCCTTGACGCCATTTCTGAGCAGTATCAATATACTTTTGATAAAGATCTTAATGCGAAATTAGATTTTCAGCTACCATATTCGAATAATGGTGTGTTGAAGTTTGGTGGTAGATCAAGGAACAAAGAAAAAAACAGAGACTTGAACTACTTTGAATATGAGCAGATCAATGAAACGATAACCGACCTGGCCAGCGTTCCGCATTCAGATTATTCTGATGCTGGCTTTTTACCTGGTTCAACATATCAAGTAGGTCAATTTGCCAACCCAGAATTTCTTGGAAATCTTGATTTGAATAATACGGCTCTTTTTGAAAAGAAGGACGTTCCAGAAGAATACATTTCTGGTATTTATGCTGCAAATGAAGGCATTCAGGCTGTTTATGCCATGGTAGACCAGCAGATTACGCCTAAGCTTTCTGCAATTGTTGGTTTGAGATATGAGCATACAAACATTGACTATACCGGAAACGTATATAACATAGACGACGAGACGGTTTCTAAAGATTCAAGAACGAATTCTTACGGAAATTTTTTGCCAGGTGTGCATGTGAAGTATGATATTAAGGAAAATGCCATTATAAGATTTGCTTGGACAAACACCATGGCTAGGCCGAACTACTATGACCTAGTGCCATTTGCAAATTATAGTGCTCAAGATGCCGAATTGGAAAGAGGAAATCCAGATTTGAAAGCGACTACTGCTTCTAATATTGATTTAATGGCAGAAAACTATTTCGAAAACGTGGGTATTGTTTCTGGGGGCTTTTTCTATAAAGACATCAGCAATTTTATTTATTCTCAAACCATACAAAACTATTCAGATCCAGTATTTGGTGATGACTTAGAATATAGTTTACCTAAAAACGGCGGTACGGCAGATGTTTACGGTTTAGAAGTTGCTCTTCAGCGTCAGATATGGAAGGGTTTTGGAATCTATCTGAACTACACCTACACAAAATCTTCAACTACTGGGATAGAAGAGCGTGAAGATGAGAATTTGGCTCTTCCAGGAACGGCAAACAATATGTTTAATGCTTCGCTATCTTTCGAAAATAAAAAGTTTGTAGCCAGAGCTTCAGTGAATTATTCTAGCGATTACATTGACGAATTGGGTGGCTCAGCTTTTGAAGATAGATATTATGACAAACAGACGTTCTTAGATGTGAATGCAGCATATTCTATAACACCAGCATTAAGGATTTACCTGGAAGGAAATAACCTTACTAATAAGCCCTTAAGATATTATCAAGGCATTTCTTCTAGAACCATGCAGAAGGAGTTTTATAACTCGAGATATAACTTAGGATTAAAGTTTGACTTGAATAAAAAGAAATAGGTTTTTAGCCCAAAATTAGTAGGTTGAAAGACTGAATTAGATGCCCATTATTTGGGCATCTATTTGTTTTAAATAAAAGAAATGAGAAATATAAAGTTAGTAGTGTTATGCAGTTTAGTTTTCAGCTTTTCTTTCGGGCAGAAAGGGGTAAAGCTGGATAAGAAAATATTTTATGATGATGATGCCACCGGTATCTTTGTTTTTGGGGATTGGGGAAGAGGGGGAGAATTTAAGCAAAAGGAACTGGCCAATGCAATGGGTGCGGCTGCCAGAAAATTAGAACCTGAGTTTATCATTTCTACAGGAGATAATTTTTATCCAAATGGTGTGGCTAGTGTTTCAGATCCACAGTGGAAGGCGTCTTTTGAAGATGTCTATTCAGACCATGCTTTAAATATTAATTGGTTTGTGGTTTTAGGTAATCATGATTACAGAGGAAATATGCAGGCTGAGATTGATTATACGAACATCAGCAGAAGATGGAATATGCCTGAAAAATATTATTCTTTTGAGCAAGAACTAGAAGATGGGAGCAAAGGTCTATTTGTCTTTATTGACTCTAATCCCCTGAATGACGCGTATTACGGAGAAGAAAAATACGCCGCAAAAGTAGCAGCACAAGACACTACTGCTCAGATGAAGTGGTTAAGGAAAACTCTGGGAGATTCTGATGCAGATTGGAAGATAGTGACAGGCCATCATCCTTTATACACCGGAGGAAAAAGAATTGAGGATCCAAATGATGTGAGAAATCATATACTTCCAGTTTTGAAAGAGTTTGATGTAGATTTTTATTTAGCAGGTCATGAGCACGATTTGCAGTATATAAAACCAGAGGGTAAAACACACCATATTGTTTCCGGTGCGGGTTCTGAGGTTAGACCTACTGGTAAACTAGAGCATACTATTTTTGCGGAGTCCAGACAGGGATTTGCTTACATCACTTTAAAGAAAAATGCTGCCCACTTAAGTTTTATAGACTATAAAGGGAAGTTGCTCTACGAAGCCAACATTACCAAATAACTATATATTTGTGTTTCAACTTTAATTCAACCTCATGAAAAAAATTCTTATTCTTTTGGCCTTTAGTTTTGCGGCTACCGCCCAGAAAACGGAAAATGTAATTCTTATTACCTTAGATGGACTTCGATGGCAAGAGGTTTTTACTGGTGCAGATTCTGCTCTATTATTTGACGAGGGCTACACCGAATCGATTAAAAATACAGCCGGCAAGTTTTGGATGGAAGCGGGAGACTTGAGAAGAGAGATTTTGATGCCTTTTTTATGGAGTACCGTAAAAGAGAAGGGTGTAATAATCGGGAACAAAACATTAGGTAGTAAGATGGATATTAAGAATCCTTATGGGTTTTCTTATCCTGGGTATAACGAGATTTTAACAGGTTACCCTGATGATAGCGTAGATTCTAATGATAAAATTTATAACAAGAATATGACTGTCTTAGAGTTTATTAATAAGAAGAAAAAGTACAAAGATCAGGTGGCGGCTTTTGCCACATGGAATGTCTTCCCGTATATCATAAACGATAAAAGAAGTGGCGTTTACGTGAATGCCGCAGGGAAATCTATGGAAGTGACGGAGTCTAAAACAGAGGCTTTGCTAAACGAAATACAAGCTATGGTTCCAAGTTTGGCTAGCCAAAGATTTGACTTTGTTACCTACTATATGGCTCAAGAATACCTTGAAAAGAAACAGCCTAAGCTATTGTTTATTGGTTTTGATGAGACAGACGAGTTTGCTCATGAGGGCAAATACAGAGAGTATCTTTATGCTGCAAATTCCATTGATAAATACATTTCAAAGATTTGGGAATATTGCCAGTCAAATCCGAAGTACAAGGATAAAACTACCATAATTATTACTTCAGACCACGGACGTGGACAGGAAATAAAAGACCAATGGAGAAGCCATGGCGAAGACGTGAAAGGCTGCCGCTCCATATGGTTAGCCGCTATTGGTCCAGACACCCCTGCTTTAGGAGAAATGAAGGTGGAGCATCAAGTGTATCAAAATCAAATAGCCGCTACCGTAGCTAAGCTCTTAGGAGAGAAATTTGAAAATGGACATCAAATAGGTGAATCCATGGATTTGATAGTAAAATAAGAACGCTTAAGTCTTTCATAAACGCAATAGGTAATGCTACTTTAAGCAGTTGCTTTTGACTTTGATGGTGCCATTTGAAGAGCGGGACTAGAACGCTCGTTTGGAAAAATGTGTTAAATTGCACTAAACATCAACAAAAAAGTAATGGCATTGACTGAGTTTTGGACAGGCTCCGATAAATACATTTGTGACGCGAGTTTGGCACAAGCATTTCATATGGCAAGGGTTTTAGGAATGCCATTATTGATAGAAGGAGAGCCTGGAACGGGTAAAACAGAGCTCCCTATTCAGTATGCCGATTCTACGGGTTTGCCCATTTTCACCTATCCTACGGGTTCAAAAAGTAATGTAGAGCATTTTGTAGCAAGGTTTGACCATGTCAAGTATTTGCGTGACTCTCAAATAGAAATTTTAAATGCCCAGCGAAACGAGAAGGGCCTAGAAACCAATCTTTCTACAGGTGGAAGAAATTCTGAAAACTTGGCAGATTATGTTGCTAAAGGCCCAGCAGCTTTGGCCTTCTCTAGTCCGCATTCGGTGCTGCTAATAGACGAGATAGACAAGGCTCCAAGAGAGTTTCCTAACGATTTACTCTATGCTTTGAGTCATAGAAAATTTATCATGCCAGAGTCTGGTGAGGTGATAGCCGTTTCAGAAGAGAATATGCCAGCCATAGTGATTACATCCAACAGAGAGCAGGAGTTGCCAACGGCTTTTAAGGGTCGCTGTATTTACCATTATATCAATTTCCCTGACGCTACTTTAATGCGTGAAATAGTTCTAAAGCATCACCCTAAAATTCATGATAGGGTAATTGAGGTAGCATTGGATGCTTTTTATCAGCTTCGCAATCTAGGTTTAGAAAGAGCCCCTACCACAAGAGAATTACTAAACTGGCTCAAATATGTTCAGGCATTTTCTAGCGAGGGTGCCATAGAAAAAATTAAAGGTTTGGACGGTTTAGGAGTATTGGTCAAAACCCAAGCGGATATGGAGAAAATCAAGCGTTCACTTTCAGGCCAGCCGGAGCCTAGAAAACAAGGGTTTTATAATTGAATTTAAATATTCTTAGTAAGTATGTTCGAAACCCTTCCACAGCATTTTAGAGAACATGGTATACCTACCGACGTAAGGGCTTTGCTTTTGCTTCAAAAATCTATGGAAATGGGTTTGATAAGAACCCTTGGAGATATTTATAACGTGTTGAAGGCCATCATTGTTAAAGACAAAGCCTTGATTGGGCCTTATACCATAGCCTTTTATGCGTACTTCTTAGAGATAGATATTGATAATGGCGAACGCCTAAACGATGCAATCCTTCGCTCTGCGACTTTTAAAAAATGGAAAGTAAAACAATATCAAGAATACCTGTCTCTGGATGAAGAGCAATTGGTCAACAAGTTCTTAGATGAGGTTCATCTCACAACTTATGACATTCAAGAGGTAATAAACGGGAAAGAGCTATGGGATAAGGATAATCCTTATCAGCAGGATTCATCTTTGCAGCAAGAGGGCGAAAGTCAGGAAAGGCGTTTAGAGAAAATGGCTGATTATTCAGGTCTGTCATTAGAACAGTTGCTAGAGAGAATGAAAACCATTCAGGAAAACCAGAAAACCAAGCACTCTGGTGGTAGTCATTGGATAGGTACGGGCGGTATTTCTCCTTATGGGCATGGCGGTGCTGCCAGAGGAGGAATAAGGGTAGGAGGAACGGGAGGTGGAAAGATGGCAAGAGCTGTTTTGGACGATAAAAACTATTTTCCGGTGGAGGTCAATAGTTTGGTGAATGACAATAATATTGATGCCGCATTGGCAGCACTAAAAGGGATAGTGGAAGCATCTGCTCACGACGAAATAGACATTGAGAATACCATTAACTTAGGCATAAAGCGAGGAGGTCTTTTCATTCCTGAGCTTAAAAATGTAATGGAAAGTAAGCTTAGGGTTATTTTACTGATAGATAATGGGGGCTATTCTATGCTTTCCTATGTAAAGGTGGTAAGAGAGCTTTTTAAGAAAATGAAAACCCGCTTTGCCCACGATTTGGAAACCTACTATTTTCATAATACCATTTATGGTGAGGTTTTTGCAGACGTGCATCGGACTAAAATCGTTAAAATTAAAGAGCTCTTAAATAAGGACCCGAGTTACAGGATTTTCATCATTGGTGATGCCAGTATGGGAACCTATGAAATTAACCAACAAAGCCTAAATAGCTATGAAAGCCTCAAGAAGAAATTCAAGAAGATAGCTTGGATAAATCCAGAGCCCGTAAAATACTGGGCACATACCATGTCACTACAAATAATTAAGCAGATCATAGAAATGTATCCCATGACTCCAAAAGGTATAGAAGATGCGGTAATGGAGATGAATAAGAAGGCTGGGGTCTATAAAATCTAAGATTTGTCTACTTAGAATGGCAGATTGACAAAAAAATAAAAACTATTTCTCCGAATATTAGCAAAATTATTGTTCTACAATACCTTTGTGGCGATCATTATTAAACCGTTCAAAGAGTGACTTACTGTTTAGGAATAAAATTACGAAAAGGGCTAGTGGCTCTGGCAGACACTAGAATTACTTCAGGCTCAGAAACCACGACTGCAAAAAAGGTTTTTGTTCATAAATATGGTAAATATCCTATTTTCATCATGACCTCAGGATTGAGGTCTGTAAGAGATAAGGTACTCTGTTATTTTGAAGAGCTTTTGGAGGAGACAGAAGGTTTTGATAAGATGTATCAGGCTGTTAATGCCTTAGGTAAGCAGATTAAACGTGTGGCGGCAGAAGACCGTGACATTTTAGCCAAAAGTGGAATAAGCTTCAATATTTTTACCATTGTGGGTGGGCAAATGCCAAAGGACGAAGAGCCTAAACTGTATTTGCTGTATCCTGAAGGCAATTGGATAGAAGTAGGTGAAGGTACGCCTTTTATGATCATTGGAAATTCCGGTTATGGAAAGCCTGTTTTGCAGCGTACCATTACTTATGATTCCAGTTTAGAGTTTGCTCTAAAAACGGGTTTCTTGTCTTTTGACTCTACCAGAGTTTGTGCTAGTGATGTGGGTTTCCCAATTGATATCTTAATATTCAATAGAGAAACTTTTGAATTGGAAGAGCACAGGCTAGAGGAAAGAGATTTACAAGAGATTACAGATTTTTGGGCCGAAAGGTTGAAGAACTCTGTCAACCAGATTCCAGATAACCTGATTGACAAAATTCTTGATAAATCTCCTTTATTTGATAAGGGTTGATTTAATCAACCCCTTTTCCTCAAATCCAAGGTAGTAGAAAGGTTACCAATACTTTCTTCTATTGGTATATTAACGGTTCTTGTATCGTGTTTCTCTTCAAAGAATCTACCTACAGCGGTATATTCCTGAACGGTTTTTACAGAACCCTGCGTATGGCCTTCGCTGTAGAACCTGGTATGTCTTCTAGCCTCCGCTTCCATACTGTTTACCGGTAAAGTATCATAGTTTCGTCCACCAGGATGAGCCACATGGTACGTAAAGCCACCAATAGATTTATTATTCCAAGTATCCACAATGTCAAACGTAAGAGGCGTGTCCACACCAATGGTAGGATGCAAAGCAGATGGTGGAGCCCAAGCTTTATAACGAACACCAGCTACAAACTGACCTTTAAGATTAGTGGCTCTAAGTGGTATTTTGGTGTCATTGCACGCCAGTATGTATCTGTCAGAATTCCAGCCGTTTACTTTTATTTGTACACGCTCCACAGATGAATCCACGTATCTTGCTGTCCCCTGAGAGGTCACTTCTTCACCAAGCACATTCCATGGCTCTATGGCCCATCTTAGTTCTAGAGAAATATCACCGTATTGAGCCTTGCCTAATACCGGAAACCTGAATTCGATGAAGGCGTCAAACCAAGAGCGGTCAAAATTATAACCTGCTTCTTGGATTTCGGAAACCACATCATAAAGGTCTTGCCTTACATAATGCTCCAACATAAATTTATCATGCAGTTCTGTTCCCCATCTTACTAATCTTTTTTCGTAAGGTTTCTTCCAAAAACGTGCTATGAGTGTTCTTATAAGTAGATTTTGTGCCAAACTCATTTGTGCGTGAGGAGGCATATCAAACCCTCTAAACTCTAAAATACCTTGTCTGCCGGCAGTGCCATATGGAGAGTAAAGCTTGTCAATACAGAATTCTGCCCTGTGGGTGTTTCCTGTTACATCTATCAATAAATTTCTAAATAGCCTGTCTGCTATCCAAAGAGGAGGGTTCTCTTCTTTAGGTACCTGACTAAAAGCAATTTCTAGTTCGTAGAGTACATCGTCTCTCCCTTCATCTACTCTTGGAGCTTGAGAAGTAGGTCCAATAAAGGGTCCGCTAAAAAGATAAGATAAAGAGGGATGATGCTGCCAGTAGGTAATTAAACTTTGAAGCAATTTAGGTCTTCTAAGTAATGGGCTATCTTTTGGCGTAATGCCACCTATTGTAATATGGTTTCCGCCACCTGTTCCGGTGTGTCTTCCATCAATCATGAACTTCTCTGTACCTAATCGCGAAAGCTTAGCTTGCTCATAAAGGTTAAGCGTAGTGTTTACTAGCTCTCTCCAAGAAGAAGATGGGTGTGTATTCACTTCAATAACTCCTGGGTCTGGCGTAACCATTAATTTATGGAGTTTGCCTTCGCTGGAGGGCTCGTAGCCTTCTAAAATAACGGGAGTATTAAGTTCATTAGCCACTAAGTGTATGGCCGCTACCAATTCCAAATAATGCTCAAGAAGATCCTGAGGTGGTAAGAAGATATGAATACGCCCTTCTCTTACCTCAATACATAAGGCCGTTTTAAAACAAATATCTTCACGGGTCTTTTTGGCACTGGCAGTATTAGACTTTAGCTTGGCTTCGTAATCTTCTAAATGCGGTAGCGGAGCAAATGGGTCGCGAGGAAAAGTTTCATCTTCCATAATGGCTTCAGGAAGAGAGTTTAGCGGTAATCTGAAACCGAGAGCAGAATTTCCAGGAACTAAAAAGAGGTTTTTCTTTCTGAAAGGCCATTTGCAACTTTCCCAAGAAGATTCTTTTCTGTTAAATCTAAGAGGTAATACGTATCCAGTGGTATTTCCTAAGCCTTTATTAAGGTTCTCGGTTAAGGTTCTTCTTTCAACGCTATCTTTTAAGTTTAACTTAAAAGGGTCTTTATCGAGCGGAAGTTTATCTTCCTCCCAAGCAAAGTAAAAGGCGTCTTCATAAGCTGGTAGAATGGCATTTTCTTCTAGCTTTAATAAAGTGCTCAATTTTTGAAAAAAACTTAAGGCATCCGCGGTGGTATTTTTTCCTTCTTTATTGGGTGATGCTATTAATTCTGAATTGCCCCAGATAGGTAAGCCGTCTTTTCTCCAAAAGCATCCATATTGCCATCTTGGCAAAGATTCTCCTGGGTATAGTTTCCCCTGACCATAATGAAGCATTCCATTTGGAGCAAAACTTCCTCTGATACGTTTTGTGAGTTCTTGTGCTAATTTTCTTTTATGAGAACCATCTGCTGAAATATTCCATTCGGCCGCTTCCATATCATCAATAGATACAAAAGTGGGTTCTCCACCCATGGTGAGTCTCACGTCCATGGCTTCTAAATCTTGGTCTACTTTATCCCCCAGATTTAGGATGTCTTGCCATTGATTATCGGTATAAGGCTTAGTTACCCTAGGTTCTTCATGAATTCTTATGACCTCATTCTTGAAATTAAAGGTTGTTTCACAAGCATCTAATAAACCAGTGATAGGTGCGGCACTTCCAGGAGATGGCGTACATGATAGCGGAATATGTCCTTCTCCTGCAAATAGTCCAGAAGTTGCATCTAGGCCAATCCAGCCCGCTCCAGGAATAAAAACCTCTGCCCAAGCATGAAGGTCTGTAAAGTCGGCCTCAGGTCCTGAAGGACCATCTAGCGACTTTTCGTCAGCGGTTAGCTGAACGAGATAGCCCGAAACAAATCTTGCAGCCAAGCCTAAATGGCGGAAAATTTGAACTAAGACCCATGCACTGTCTCGGCAAGAGCCTAAAGCCATACCGAGGGTCTGTTCGCAGGATTGAATACCTGGCTCTAATCTAATGGTATAGTTTACCTTTCTAAATAGGGCTTGATTTATAGCAACTAAGAAGTCTACAATCTGCATGTCCTCTTTAGGGACTTGAGTTTGTAAGAAATCTTTTAAAAGTTCACCTTCTTCACTAATTTCAAAGTAAGGACTTAACTCTTTTTTTATTTGATCGTCGTATTTAAAAGGGAATTTCTCCGCATATTCGTCTACAAAGAAATCGAAAGGATTCAGAACTATTAAATCCGCAATAACTTCTACATCGACATATAGATTTTTGATTTTTTCTGGAAAGACAACCCTAGCTTGAAAATTTCCAAAAGGATCTTGTTGCCAATTGATAAAATGATTTTCTGGAGATATCTTTAAGGAATAGGAGTGAATGGGTGTTCTAGAATGTACCGCAGGTTTCAATCTTATGACCTGAGGTGAAACATTGATGAATTTATCATAATCATAATGCATCTGATGGCGAATTGCTACTCTTATGGACATATATTGTACTTTATTGATTTATGAATATGATATTTTATTTGCTTTAACGAGCATTGTTTAAAATAAAAAGTGCTATAAACACAAGAAAATGATAGAACTATACAAAGATTGTTTAAAATTCGGCATCACAATAGCTTTGGTGATATTCTTAGATTGTAAATTGGAGAATCAGAGAGCTTGCTGCGTCATTTAGCTTTGTTTTTTTAATGTAATTGTAAGAAAATGGACTACTTTCTGAATTTCTTGCACTTTGTTTGTTTTTATTTCCTAAGATTCGAAATAATCGTTGGCATTTTTGCTAAATTACAAAATCTATAATTCATTTATGTACATATATTATATATAAATGCCCGTTGGAGTACAAGATAACGGAATAAATTGAAGCTTAAAGATATGATTAACTCTTACATACCTAACGGAGACGTGTACGATGAGATGTTTGATGCCGATGGGACGGTTAGAAAACATTATGAAATATTATCAAAACATTTTGATAATTATGACACTGCCAGTTTTGAGAAATTGGCCAAGGAAGCAAGAGACATCTTCTTTAATAAGGGAATTACTTTTGCCGTTTACTCTGAAACAATGCAGTCCACCGAAAGGATTTTTCCTTTTGATCTGATTCCTAGATTAATTACGGCGTCTAAGTGGGACAAGCTGGAAGCGGGAATTGTTCAGAGAAATAAGGCAATAAACTTATTTTTAAAGGATATATATAACGGGCAAGAGATTTTTAAAGAGAATATTGTGCCTAGGGATCTGATTGAGAGTTCTGAGAATTTTCTTGATGTGATGAAAGGTTTTGTGCCACCTGGAGGAATCTATAACCATATCAGTGGCAGTGATGTTATTAGACATAAAGATGGGGAGTATTATGTTCTTGAAGATAATGTTCGGTGTCCATCTGGGGTAAGTTATGTTTATGCCAACAGAACCACATTAAAAGAAACTTTCCCACAGTTATTTATTGCAAATAAAACGAGACAGATAAACGACTATCCTTCTAATCTTTTGGATATGCTTCAGTCTGTTGCTCCGGAAAATATAGATTGTGAGCCCCGTTGCGTAGTTTTAACACCCGGTGTTTATAATTCTGCATATTACGAACACGCATGGCTGGCACAGTCTATGGGTATAGAGTTGGTAGAAGGAAGAGACTTGTATGTAGAAAATAACTGTGTTTATACTAGAACAATTAATGGAGCGGCTAAAGTACATGTGATCTATAGAAGAATAGATGATGCCTTTTTGGATCCAGAAGTTTTTAGGAAAGATTCTGCTTTGGGTATTCCAGGTATAATGCGTGCCTATAAAGCGGGTAATGTAAATCTTGTGAATGCACCGGGGACGGGAGTCGCCGACGATAAGGCCGTTTATATTTACATGCCTGAAATTATCAAGTTTTATTTAGGAGAAGAAGCAAAACTTAATAATGTACCCACCTACAGGTGCGAAATAGAAGAAGACTTTAAATTTGTATGTGAAAATATTCATAACCTTGTGATTAAGCCTGTAGATGAGTCTGGTGGATATGGAATTTCCATAGGAAACACTTTGACCGAGGCGGAAATAGAGGAGGTAAGGAAAACCATTACAGGAAATAGAAGAAAGTATATTGCCCAGCCCATTATGAGTCTTTCTATGGCTCCTACTTTTATGGAAGACACCAAAACCTTTGAACCTAGGTATTTGGATCTGCGGACTTTTTGCTTGCAGGGAGCTAGCCAAACTTACGTTTTACCTGGTGGGCTAACGCGAGTAGCTTTAAAAAAAGGAAACCTTATTGTAAACTCTTCTCAGGGTGGTGGTGCTAAAGATACCTGGGTAGTTAATTAAACTTATATGCTTTCAAGAATAGCGAACAATTTATACTGGGCTGGAAGAAACCTAGAAAGAATGGAGCATATTGCTCGTTTTGTACCGGTAAATTATTTTGCCAGTCTGGACGGACCTTTAGAAACCGGTTCACAGTTTGTGCTTAGAAATATAAATTCTATGGCAGGAAACCTGATAACAGAAGAAGATCTGGATGTTGACGCAGTGCTGTCAAACGTGGCCTTTGATTTAGAAAATCCATCGTCTATCATTTCATGTGCTAATCTGCTCAGAGAAAACTGTAGAGGAACACAAGATTTTATAAGCTCTGAGCTTTGGGAGGCGGTGAATAACCTATATCATTTTGTCAGGACATTTGACCAGGAAACCTACCTTAAAACCAGCATGAGTGATTTTATGCTCAAGGTTCTTGATTTGGTGCAATTGTGTAAAGCAAGAGTAGACAGTACGCTTATTCATGACCAAGGTTGGTCTATTTTGAAAATCGGAATTCTTTTAGAAAGGAGCTTTCAAATAACTAGAATTAGCCAACTTAAATTAGCGGATGAAAAGGCCTTAGAAGGTCAAGACTCTAGGATGATTGACAATGAGTTTGGTAATCTTCTTAAAAGCTTAGAAGCTTTTGACATGAACAGGAAGTATTATAAAAAGCCCGTAAAGAAAAGAAGAGCCTTAGAATTCCTGATTTTTAATGAGAAGTTTCCTCGTTCGTTGGCGTTTTGTCTTTTTGAATTTAAAGAACGCATCAGCGATTTGTCTTTAGATCAAAAAGGAAAAGCAAATTCTGTCAAGCTTATCGCACGAAACCTCAGAAATGAGCTCTTCTATTATCATATGGACGATATCGAAGGAAAGGAATCAGAATACCTAGATGATGTACAGTCCAGAATTATAGAAATAAACGAAATATTGGTAACCAAGTATTTTGCATATTCATAAATACTGATTTGCGTATTATTCAATAAGTGCTTGTTCAAAAACTATTGACTTAACGCTATTTGAATGTCAAGCTTGAAAGCCACGTCATGAATCGAATCCTGTTATAATTAAATTCCATTTGATTGTTGCTGGATTCTTTCATTTATTTGACCGTTCGGTCTAGTCCTCCCAATTAGGCTGCCCACTTCATATATTGGCTCTATCTGATCTGCCTAGGGTTTGCTTTTTAATTCCTACCGATACTTCAGTTTTTCAATTACATCAAGAATTGATTTAAAATCACAAACAAAAGACGCTTTCGCTAAATGGGCGTCTAGCCTTAGCAATATGGGTTTTTTAACCCGCTTTATGCATTAGAAAATCTCCCTATTTTATCGGGGCTGTAGCTAAATTGCTTCAAATCAGTTCGTAAACCCATTTAAACTCATTCACCAGAACCCTTCGACAAAAAGCTCAGGGTAAACGCTATGCTAATCTCGCTTAAATGTCTGATTTATTCCACTTTAACTGCTCATTACGATTCTCCAATGTATAAATCGGGTTTAATATGTTCATCGGGGGTATACACATCAGAAAAAGATTTTTTTGAACTAATCCATCCAAAAGAAATCTAATGGCGTACATGCAGCATACAAATTATGAAATAACACAAATTATGAAAAAGCAAATTAAAACTTTAGCACTTATTTTAGCTGGAATGGCCGCAAGTACAATGGTAAATGCTCAGACCGTGATGGTTGGAGGAGAGGCTATGTATCCGAAAAAGAACATTGTTGAGAACGCTGTAAATTCTAATGACCATACTACACTAGTGGCGGCAGTTAAGGCTGCTGGTCTGGTAGACGCCTTAATGGGCGATGGTCCTTTGACAGTTTTTGCTCCTGTTAACTCGGCATTTGATGCTTTACCAAAAGGTACGGTTGCCACCCTTCTTAAACCAGAAAGTAAGGATATGCTGACTTCTGTTTTAACCTATCATGTAGTGTCAGGTAAAATTGATGCCGACGAACTTATGAAAATGATTAAGAAGGGTAAAGGAGTAGCGACACTCAAAACGCTTTCTGGTGGTATGCTAACGTTTAAAATGAATGGTATGCATAATATCATGATTCTGGACGAAAAAGGTGGGGCGGCCAATATCAATGTTTATGATGTTTATCAGAGCAATGGCGTGATTCACTCTATAGATAAGGTATTAATGCCTAGCTAAATTTGACAGGAAAACTCCCAGTGATACGATAAGCTGGGAGTTAATTAATTACATTTATATAATACTTAAAACTCTTAACTGAATATATTTTGGCTACAAAAACAATCAGATATTCAGAGGATGAGCTTGTGATTTCACTTAAAAAGAATCAGCGACAGGCATTTGACTACCTGTACGACAATTATTCCTCTGCCCTGTTTGGGGTGATCTCAAGGATAATTCCGGACGAAGACAAAGCGGCAGATTTATTACAAGACGTTTTTCTGAAAATATGGAAAAAAATAGGTGACTACGAGCCGTCAAAGGCCAAGTTATACACCTGGATGATGAACATCGCACGTAATGCGTCAATAGATCTTTATAGAAAAGAGAAGAACAAATATCATGTGGATATTGACGGAGAAGTGGGCGTAATTGATAAAAGTAATCAAGAGGAAATTTCAGTGAATACACTGGATTTGCGTAGCATCGTTGACAAACTTAAACCAGAGCGTAAGATTTTGTTAGATTTGGTTTACTTGCAGGGTTATACTCAGCAAGAGGCCGCCGAGAAACTAGACATACCATTGGGTACAGCTAAATCTAGAATTAGGACAGCTTTACAGGACCTTAAACTCTACTATGCAGCATGAACATTAAAGAATTTATAGAATCATCAGGGATGCTGGAGGAGTACGTTTTAGGACACCTTCCAGAAAAGGAGGCTGCAGGTATAGAATGCCTAGCCCAGACCTATCCCGAAATTAAACAAGAAATAGAAGTGTTAAATCATTCACTAGGAAAATACATGGCGGTCTACGAGAAGCAGCCCCCTGCCTTTCTCAAGGATCAGATTTTCGCTCAGATGACTTTTGCGGAAGAGGATGAAGAATTACTTCCGGTACAAGAAGAGCAAGAAGCTACAGTAAAAATAATTCCATTATGGAGTAAAATGGCTTTAGCAGCGTCTGTATTGTTAGCAGCTACCACGGCGTGGGTGCTATCTCAAAATAACCAGCTAAAACTTGAATCTTCAGAAATGAGCCAAAGAGTGGAAGCCCTTGAAGGGTCTTTTAATAACAGCAGCTTACTTCTCGCAGAGTTTAATAATCCAGAAAATAAGATTGTTAAATTAGCCGGTACGGAAGGGAAACCAGACGCAGCAGTAACTGTGATGTGGAATCAGAAAGATAACTCTGTAGAACTCATGGTCAATAATCTCCCTGTGCCAGAAGCCGGTAAGCAATATCAGCTTTGGATAATAGGAGAAAATGGTCCAGAAGATATGGGAATGCTTGACAAAGATTTCCAGGGTAAATTATTATCGATGAAGTCTGTCAGTGGAAAACCATCTGCCTTTGCCATTACATTGGAAAAAGAGGGTGGCGTGCCAAGCCCAACATTAGAAGAACTTTACGTCATAGGAAACGTATAAAGAATGTAGCCGGATATCGTTTATCCAACATCAAAATAGCCCTTCGGGGCTTTTGGTGTTTCTAGTCCAAAAAATGTTCGGTTTAAATTTCTATGAGGACGCAGAGAGAACAAGCGAGAATATTTTTTCCTACGTTATCCTAAATAACTTCCCTATAAATAGGCCTTAATGGTTCCGAAGTATTTGTACGAGATCAGGAAAAGTCATTGGAGATAGCCCTAAGGAGAAATTCTTAAGGCTATTTTTTTTCAACGCATTCAAAAAGATTTTCGCTTGTTTCTGTAAAACGAAGAGTCTATCAAAGACGGGATATTATTGAGATTTTGAAAGGGTATACGAATCAACTCAACGAATTAACTTTAGATATAAGGAAAAAAGATAAATCTGCATTTGCAGATAAAATTATTCCATCCTCGCCACATACGTTTTGCTCCTCTGGAGCTGCTAAAATATTCCTTCTATCACACGCATTTTTACCTGTATTTTTTCGAATACTCCGTGCTATCTTAATGGATTTGCATTGATCTTTCTTCTCCATTGGAATAGTATCATCGCGTTTTGTAAATGATTGTATTGTGTAACTAGCTGTATATTAACAGATTAAAAATATGTAATAAATAATCGATCTAAACTTTCAACTCGACACGTACGTAAGGGGAATTTAAAATTTAAACAAAAACGAATTATGAAAAAGTCAAAAAAAATATGGGGTGTAGTTGCTCTTCTTGCCGTAGGAATCGGCATCGTAGCTGCTGACCACATTGATGCTCCAGGAGTAAAAGGAACTACTGCAGACATTACAGATTTCTACGCATTCCAAGGGCAAAACACCGCTAACATGGTATTCGTAGCTAACCTTCAAGGTTTATTAAGTCCATCAGCTACTTCTGCAGCCGCCTTCGACGAGAATGTGCTGGTAGAGATTAACATTGACAACAACGGAGACAATGTGGAAGACTTAGTTATTCAGGCAATTCCAAGAGATGGAAAAATGTATTTCTTCGGTCCAGTGGCACCAAGTGCTCCAGGAGCCACGAGTACAGTGATGACAGCGGCACCAATGGCTTCTGTAGACATTACGCCTTATGGAACTGCAGCTAAAACTGCTACAGCCAGTGGTATGACTGTTTTTGCCGGTCCTCGTGACGACCCTTTCTTCTTTGATTTCGGAAAGTATACTGAAATCATTGGCGGAACTGCAACAGGGTTTAGTGCTAAAGGTACCGACACTTTTGCAGGTACAAACGTGCTTTCTCTTGTGGTAGAACTTCCAAAATCTGTTTTAGGAGGTACTGGTACGATCAACACATGGGTTGAAGCAAAAAGAAAATAATTATTCAATTACAATAACATTAGATTAAGATGAAAAAATTAGTGAGAAATATATTGGGAATGGCTCTGTTAGGAGCTTTCGCTCTAACGAGTTGCGATAAAGACGACGACATGGGAACGGTGAATCCAACAGGACCAGAATTCAGCGGTACATATAAGACTTCTGACCAAATGGGACGACCAGCAATTAACACGGTATTTGTACCGGCGAGTATGAAAGATGATTTCAACGTAACGCCACCTTCTCAGCAGGGAGCCAAATATGCTTCAGCTTTTGCAGCAGGTCTTAAAGGATTAAGCCCAGCTTATGCAAACGCGGGAGATAAAAATGCATTGGGTTTAGATGCAACGACTTTTGGTAGTGTTTTAGCTACGGATGTTTTAAGTGTATCTACTACAAAACCTACTACTTTTTATGATGGTACTAACGTACTTACAGGAAGAAACCTTTCTGACGACGTTATTACAGTTGAATTGCTTTTGATATTTGGAGGAGAAGACTTCTCTGAGAATCCATCATTATCAAATGACAACGTGGATGCTAACGATAAAGCTTTTAGTGCTTCTTTTCCTTATCTAGCCACTCCTTGGTAAGATAATTTTAATGGGCAAGCATAAGTGCTTGCCCTATTTTTTAACTCTCAAACACATACGATTATGAACCGGCTATATATAATCTTACTTGGTGTTATTGCGTTGGCTTGTAACGCTCATAAAAACACCGTCACGAACTCAGAAGACTACAATCGATACCTTATCGAAAATTTAGAGAACGAAGAACTAGATTTTCAGAAAGGAGAATTAAAGTTTTGGTCAGATAAGTTTGACCAAGCTCCTAACCAAAACACTTTTTTAAGTAAAATGGCAGGTGCGAACAATCAATTATTCGCTTTAACGGGTGAGATAAACTACTTAAACACCGCAGCAGATCAGCTAGCCCAGGTAAATGAAATGAGATCCACTTCAAGTGCCTCTGTTTTAAGGTCGCTGGCTAAAACCAGAATAACACAACATAGATTTCAAGAGGCAAATCAATGCCTATTCTTGGCAGATTCTTTAGGTGAAAATAAGGACGCTACCCAAAAAATGTTTTTTGATGTGGCTATGGAATTAGGTCAATATGAAAAAGCAGAGCAGGCTCTAAAAATGATGAGCGAGAAAGAGGATTTTGATTACCTTATAAGGTTGGCAAAATGGTATGATCATAAGGGAGACACCAAAGGAGCTATTGACCAGTTAATGCTCGCCAGTATTAAAGCAGAGGAAATAAACAGTAAAGAATTAAAACTTTGGATTTATTCTAATATGGCAGACTTTTACGGTCATGTGGGAGCCATTGAAAAATCGTACAATAATTATTTAAAGGCTTTAGAGATTGATAATCATTATGTTTATGCACTTAAAGGTATTGCCTGGATTGCGTTTTCTCATGAAAAAAATCTAGAAGAAGCAGAACGAATTATAACTTTCATTCAGAAGAAACATGTTGCACCTGATTACAATTTGTTAATGTCTGAAATCGCAAAATACAGGGGAGATTCGGAAAGAGAAGCCGCCTTAAATGCTAATTTTGTAGCCCAGGTTTCTGCTCCAGAATATGGAGACATGTATAATGCATATTTAGTGACAATGTTAGAAAACAAGCCAGAAAGGGCCTTAGCGTTAGCCATTAAAGAGGTGAAAAATAGACCAACACCTCAATCTTACCAGTTGCTTTCTTCCGCATATTATCAAAACGGTAATAAGTCTGAAGCACTGCTTATTGCCAATTCAAAAGTTAAGGATAAAACCTTTGAGCCAAAAAGCTTATTCCATTTGGCACAGGTGTATAAGGCCATGGGAGACAAAGGAAATGTGGCCGCTTTAAAAACAGAATTGGAAGGAAGTTATTTTGAAGTAGGGCCAAACATGGCCGAGCTTATTAGAAAGTTGTAAGAAAAAAAGCCATGAAAAAAACATTAACATTAGTATTATTTTTTATCAGTACATCCATTTTTTCTCAGCAATTTGAAGGTAAAGTAACAGACGAAGATGGTTTCGCCATTCCAGAGGTTTCTATAAGAATATTAGGTCAAAACAAATATTTTAAAACAGATTTTAATGGAAAATATGCTATTGATAAGATTACTTTAGGAGATAGTATATCATTCAGTATTATAGGGTTCACCCCCAACATTATAGCTTATAATGGGGCGTCAGTCAGAAACATTACGCTTAAAACGTCTGCCATTTCGTTAGCTGGAGTAGAGGTAAAGCCAGAAATGGATGCGATGCAAATTTTTGCAGATGTAAACCTTCAAGTTAACCCAGTCAATTCTTCTCAAGATTTATTAAGAATGGTACCTGGTTTATTTACTGGTCAGCATGCAGGAGGAGGTAAGGCAGAACAAATTTTTCTAAGGGGTTTTGATATTGACCATGGTACTGACCTTAATATTTCTGTAGATGGCATGCCCGTAAATATGGTCTCCCATGCTCACGGACAAGGTTATTCAGACTTACATTTTGTTATTCCAGAGACTATCGAGGGCATAGCGTTTTCAAAAGGAAGCTATAAGGCAGACCAAGGTAACTTTGCAACTGCTGGTAGCGTAGCTTATAAAACCAAAGAAAGGATTGATAACAGCTCTGTCAGTTTGGAATATGGAAGTTTTAACCATAAGAGAGCTTTAGGATTGTTTAATTTAGTGGCAGATAAGTCGTCTAAAAGTCAAGCCTACATTGCGTCTGAATATATTTATAGCGACGGGCCATTTGTGTCTCCACAAAACTTTAACAGGTTTAATGTGATGGGAAAATGGAATAATCAAATATCAAACTCTGCAAAATTAGAAGTGACTGGGTCTTATTTTACCAGCAAATGGGATGCATCTGGACAGATTCCTCAAAGAGCGGTAGATTCGGGTCTTATAACCAGATTTGGTGCTATTGACGATACAGAGGGAGGAAACACATCCAGGGCAAACGCCTCCGTGACCTATCATCAGTCTTTGAGAAATAAAGCGTCTTTGATGTCGCGAGTTTTTTATACCAATTATGACTTTATGCTCTTCTCTAATTTTACATTTTTTGCCAACAATCCAGTTAACGGAGACCAAATAAAGCAGGCGGAGAATAGAAATTTATTCGGTTTTGAGACGTCCTATAATAAAGAATTTAAAGGATTTATATTAAACGCCAATGGAGGTATAAGATCAGATTTCATTAGAGATAATCAGCTTACAAGAACCGAGAATAAAACCACTATTTTAGATTATGTGTACTATGGAAATATAGACGAAACCAATTCTTATTTAAATCTGAATACGGTGTTTAATTATGGTAAGTTAAGCGTTATTCCAGGTTTGAGAGTGGATCACTTCTATTTTAACTATAATGATAAACTTACAGACGATGGCATGGGGAATTCCCAACAAAGCTTTTTATTAAGCCCAAAATTGAGTTTTATAATTCAGCCGAATGAAAGCACCCAATTTTTCTTAAAAACCGGAACGGGTTACCACTCCAATGATAGTAGGGCTGTCATTTTTAAGGATAATCATCAAGTTTTACCAAGGTCTTACGGTGCAGATTTGGGAACTGTTTTAAAACCCAATAGCAAAATCATTCTGAATGTCACATTATGGGCTCTTAATTTAGAACAGGAGTTTGTTTATGTAGGAGATGAGGGAATAGTGGAGCCCAGTGGCAAAACGAATAGATTAGGAGCCGATTTTGGTTTCAGGGCTCAACTTACGCCTAGTGTGTTTTTTGATTCAGATATTACATATTCTTACGCCAGAAGTAAGGATGAACCATCGGGAGAAAACTATATTCCTTTGGCACCAGCCCTTACCTATACTGGAGGGTTTGCTTTCACAGCTTGGAAAGGTTTCTCTGGTGGAATAAAAACGAGAATTTTAGGTAAGAGGCCAGCAAACGAGGATTACTCCATTACGGCAGATGGATATTGGATTACAGATGCAAACGTGAATTATAGTTTTAGAAAATGGAAGTTGGGTTTCAATATTCAAAATCTCTTTAATAAATCCTGGAATGAAACTCAATTTGCTACTACATCAAGATTGAGGAGTGAGTCTAACACCGTTGACGAAATACATTTCACGCCAGGTGCACCTATTTCAATAAGAACAAGTCTTTCGGTAAGGATTTAATACCCCTTTATTCTGCATAAGTTTTCCCCAAGACGGGGAAGGTTTTCCCATTTGATACTGTTGTTTAAAGATTTTCATGAAGGAATAGTTATTTCTGTCTCTTCTATGTAACGGAAGAGTATGTACGATACTCCGCTAAAAATTGTTAAACTAAAAGTAAATTAAATGAAAAAGCAAAGTAAAATTGTAGCAGTAAGTGTTCTGACGTTGTCTGTTTTGGCGTTTTCGTGTGAAGACAACGGGTCATCACCAAAAGGAGACATCAACGATCCAAACGAACCACAAGGCAGCTTAAGTTTTAGTATTACGGATGCACCTATTGATCAGGCTGATGTATCTGCTGCTTTTGTAACGGTAACGGAGATTAAGGTGGATGGAAAAACCTTTAGCGGTTTTAAAGGGCCTAAGACGGTAAACGTTTTAGAGCTTCAAAACGGTAACTCTTTAGCTTTAGGGGAAGGTAACGTGGCAGCGGGTTCTTATACAACCTTGGAAATGGTTATTGATGCAGAAAAAGATGCAGCAGGTACTGGCCCTGGCTGTTATGTTTTAAAAACAGATGGTACTAAAGAGAAGCTGGAGTTGGCATCCAAAAGTGCGACTTCAATTACTATGAAACCGAGCAATTTCAAAATTTCGGAAAAGGCCAACACAGAAATAATAATGGATTTTGATTTAAGAAAGTCTGTTAAATCTTCTGGAGGAGATTATTCATTTGTGTCTAATAATGAATTGAACGCTGCAGTACGAGCAGAAAACAAAGCGATGACGGGTGCAATCAAAGGTAAGATTGAAAATGCAGCTGCAGCTAAGGGTGATGTGGTAGTGTATGTTTATAAGAAAGGATCGTTTAATGCCAATACCGAAACTAAAGGTCAAGGAAGCAGCAATATTAAATACGCCAATGCCGTAACCAGTGCAATTGTAAAGGCCGATGGCACTTTTAAATTATCATTTTTGCCAGAAGGTAACTATGAGATTCAATGTGATAAGCCTGAACAAAGTGATTCTGGCTTAGGTTTAAGCACGCTTTTGGATATTAATAGCAGCATGGATTTAAGTAATATAGGTGTAAATGCTGGTGCAGAAACTAGCCTTTCTCTATCACTTAAATTAACTGGCGTACTTGGAGGAAACTTAGGTTTGTAAAAAGTGTATAGCTAGAGGGTTTAAAACGACTGTCAATTTTGACGGTCGTTTTTTTTATGCAGCAAATTGTCCCGCTCTGAAATGGTGTTAGGTGAATTTATAAAGAAAATCCAGTCAACGCTTGTCAACTGGATTTTATAAATTAGCTCAAAAAGAGCCTAGCACTTGAACCTCAAAAGGTGCAACTATTTAACTTCTTTCTTAAAGCCTTCATCAATTTTAATGGCCAAGATAAATTCTGCAACGGCCATTTTGGCTTCCTCAGAAAGGTAATCTTGTGGAGGCATTTCAGGATAATCTTCTCTAAGGTTTAAAGGTTTATTAATGTAGTCTACTATACCTTGAGGGTTTCCTTTATGAATCATTTGAATGTACTCCGTTGGTACTCCAATCAATCTAGTTCCCACTGCATGGCAGCCAGCACATACGCCATAATAAGTTAACTCACCTAACTCTTCTTTTGATACAGAACGAGGTGCCACTGGAGCAGGTGTTCTCATGGTCGGTATGTTCTTTGTGTCTGTTATTTGGGCTATGCCGTAGCTAGTGATACCGAAAGTTCGGAACTTGTTTTTGTCTCTTATAGTACTGCCAACCCCACCACCAAAAGCGAAAATATCCGGTCCTTTACTGTCCATTTTAGTCAGCATAACGGCTTTTATTTCTCCAATTGGGTCGTTACCGTTGTCATACATTATATTGTCCAAAATTACCACACGGTCTGGGTTGCCTTCTGAGTTCGGGTCATTTGCTTTAGGGGCACCAGTGGCTAAATCCACAATCGTAATTCCCGTGTTATTATTGCCAGTAATAATGTTGTTTTCTACGATAACATCATCCGCGGCCATAATTAAAATACCTGTTCCCTTAGGAATTCCAGATACCGTAGAGCCTGGAGCTCCAAAATTCTCATGATTATTATTGACCACAAAATTGTTTCTAAGGATCACGTCAAAAGTGGTCTTGATAGGTAATCCAGGTGTTACAAAAGCCAATATACCACCGGTATTATTATGGGCATAATTGTTTTCTACTAAACAATGCCTAGAATTTTCAATCTCAATGCCAGCGACATTGTCAAAAACCTCATTATGCAGGACGTCTACATTATCGCACATACCTACGTAAATGGCGGCATCCGCTATCTTGCTAACGACGTTGTGCTCAATAAGACCATTCTTGCCATATTGAGGGAAAATGCCATAGACCCCAGTGTCAATAATCCAGTTATTTCTAATAACAAAATTATTTCCTGCCTGCCCCATAATGCCATTTCCCTTGTAATTGATGATTTTGAAATTTTCTATCAAAATACCGTTTCCGGAATACAGAAACGCATCATTTATTTTCTTCTTACCATCCAAAGTTGGCCATTCTCCATTAATTACCACGCCTTGCATGCTGATATCATCTTTGTCAATAAAAACATTCTCGGAATAAGTTCCTGGAAAAACTCTAATCAAATCTCCTGGTATGGCTCTTTCCACTGCTTTTTGAATAGAACCTCCTTTTTTTACTTCTATAATATTGCCGGTAAAAGTTTTGTTTTGAGTTAATTCTATCCCTTCTCCAGAAAGACCGACATTTCTGTATTGCATGCCCATAGGCACAGGAACAGATTCGCCGCTATAAGAAAAGAAGGATTTACCTAAAAATACACCAAGTATTAAAAGGGCCAATCCGCCCATAATTTTGAATAAGGTTGATTTCATTTTGTATTAGTTTATGTTAAATAGAAGGTTTTAGGCCAGAAGGTACCTTTACTGGAATTTTTGGTAAAAAAGATTCGTCGGTTAAAGTTTTTAGAAAATCTACAAGTCGGTCTAGTTCGTAATCGCTTAAATTAGGTTCCCAAATATGCCAATGAATGAGGAGGTTTTCGCCTTCGGGAACGGCATGGCCACGACCTTGTGTATAAAACGATACGGTTTCTCTCAAAGTGGAAAAGTTGCCTGAATGCATATATGGAGCTGTTTTTTCAATATTCCTTAAGCTAGGGACTTTAAAAGCACCTCTTAATGTACTGTCATTTTTAGGTATTTGGGCACCAGGATCTAGTGCCAAACCATTAGGTTCTGGGCTGCCGATTACGGCAAACTCCTGATTGGTGAAAAGAGGAGGCGTATGGCACTCTGCACATCTAGCCACAAAAGACCTAAAAATGTTCATGCCTTCTTTTTCATTACTACTTAGGGCATCGTGATAGCCGTGTGCATATCGGTCATATTTGCTATTTAAAGAAATCAACGAACTTTGAAAAGCCGTTATCGCGGTATAAATCTCTTTTAACCCAATTTTCGCACCTTCCTTTTGTGGGAAAGTATCAGCAAATAATATCTTGTAGCTTTCGATCTCATTGATGGTTTTCAAAAGATTTTCAGGTGTATTATTCATTTCATCTTTTGCAAATAGCGGACCCTCTATTTGATCCTCTAAGGAACTTGAACGACCATCCCAAAACAGGGTTCTTAAATAGCCTACATTCCAAAGAGATGGCGTAGCCCTTTGTAGCTTTTGATTTTCATTACCGATACCCGTAGCCATTCCATCACTAAAGCCTTTGCTAGGCTGATGACAAGAGGCACAGGACATGGTACCATTGCCAGAAAGAACGGGGTCAAAAAACAATAATCGACCTAAATCTATTTCCTGCGGAGAAAAACCTTCTCTTAATTCTGGTAATCCGGTTTGAAGCCCTCCCACTCCTTTATTGTTGGGAGAATCATATTGAAGGTATAAATTTTGTGAAATACATTGGTTTTGCTCGTTGAGCTTAAATCCTGGAGGACAATTCTCATTTAATTTAAAACCAGCCTCAGGATTTTCGGAAAGGATTTCACCTAAAACAGTTGAATCATTCGGCCATAAAAAATACAAGGTAAAGGCCAATAATTGCCCCACGATACCTGCTTTTAATAGGATGTTTCGCTTGTTCATTTGAATAATCATCGTTTCTTTTCGAAACACTAATTAAACGGTAACATTAGCGAAGATTAAATTTTTTGAGGATTTTGTTACAAAACGGTGCTATACTGTGACTAATGGGACAGCTTTAATGCCAATGCTTCTTCAAAACTTTCCTTATAGCCTAGGGAAACAGGTACAGTTTCATCGGAAATATGTTTTACGATGAGCTCATATCCTTTCCTTGTTTTTTTGAAAGAAGAAATCATGTGTATGTTCACTAGATAGGATCTGTGAATTCTGAGAATATTGGAGTTTTTGATAATGGATTCCAATTCTTTTAAGCTAATTCTTACTAATTCTTTCGTGGCTTTTTCACCTTTTAAATAATAAATGTCCACATAGTTTCCAGACGATTTGAGGAGGATTATTTGGTCATATCGTATGGCCAAAAGTACTTTGTTTGTGTCTGACTTTATACTCAACAAAGCAGGGCTCTTATCTATATAATTGCTTAGTGAAGGCTCATAGGATAAAAATGTATTTTGCCTTCCGGCCAAGAACCAGACAGACAAAAGATAAGGTCCCGCCAAAATTAGAAAAACGAACTTTAGCGTTACTAAGAATTCTCCTATTTTTTGGTCGAGAGTTGTGTATTCTACACCATATATGAAGTAGAGTAAAATGGTTATTGAAATAAATTCTAAACCTGCCAAAAGTATCATTTGGTGCAGCCTTAAGTGTTTTAATCCAAGAAGGTATCTTAACAGGAATTGGGAGGTGAATGATACGAAAGTGCCAATTATTACATATCCAAATATATTACCGCCCCATTCACTCATGTTAAAAGGGGAGTAGACGCTTAAAAAAATGGAAGTAAATACGGTTAGAAAACCAATATGGAAAAGCTTGTTTCTGGTAGAATCCAGATAAGGGGCTTTTTGAAAGAGTATGTTGATGATTGCCTTCATTTAGTATAACTAAACTAAAGGTAATATAAATGTCAATATTTTAATTATTCCATTTCAGGTGATTAAAAAATAGAAGAATATGGACTCAGAATGTTTTAACTAAAAATCCTTCTTTTTTGCTTTTAGGACAATAAACCAAGCTGGAATAACCACCCATAAACTTAGAATAAAAGTGGAAGCCAGCATTCCTAAATTTGTTCCTAAAAACATTTTGAAAGTTGCTCCCGTGTATCCAAATAAGGCGGAAATATCCAGTTTTAGTAAGATAAGAATTCTGGAAAGGTCGATGGGGTTAAAGACCGTAGCCACTAAGGCAAACTTATCAATAGGGTAGTCGTCAAAAACCAAAAGCGTAATAAGAAAAATGCCATCATAAATTACAGCCAAAAACAACCAAAGAAGGATGGCATAACCAAAGCCTTTAATCTTGTTTTCGTTAGAAAGTGCAATAAGATAAGCCAGGGCCACAAAAATAAAAGTTAGAAATGCTCCTATGAGGAGTAGCGAGCTAAAATTCCAGATGGCAGTAGATTCTAATACGCCGTATGCTAAGAAAGGTATACCTAGACCCAACATTAAACTCAGTGTAAGGGAGAGTGATAAACCTATGTATTGCCCTAAAAAAAGTGTAGAGCGTTTGATGGGTTGAGCTAGCAGAAGTTCTGTAAATTCTTTGGAATCGTAATAGTGCATCACACCAAAAACAGTACCGACCAAGGGCGTAAGTACTACAATAATATTCATCAGTGTAATAATGGCCTTTGAGACATCATTGTTCAGGAAAAGCATCACGAATCCCAATGCCAAATAGAACAGAAAATACACATAGCTCCACCTGCTACGTATCAAATCGGAAAAGATATATTTGAAGATTTTAAACATTTTTTGGAGTTAAGATTTTTGCAATGGCATGTTCCAGATTGGTTTGCCCTGTCTTTTTTCTAAGTTCTTCAATAGTGCCTTTGAAGTAGATTTTACCATCTAAAATGAAGACAATTTTGTCAGCCACTTCTTCCACAAAACTGATAATATGGGAAGTGATAAGGATGGTTTTCCCTTTATCCTTCTCTTTTTTGATAATGTCTTTCAGCTGAATGAGCGAATAGGGGTCAAGGCCAGATGTGGGTTCGTCCAGAATTATCAAGTCACTGTCAAACATAAAAGTTAGCAGAATATTTACTTTTTGCCGGGTACCCCCAGAGAGGTGACCAAGTTTTTTGTCAAGGTGGCTTTCTAATGCAAATTTTGATATAAGACCTTCATGCGAGACCGCCTTTCCCCTAAGGTCACTAATCATCTTGATTAACTCCGCAACAGTAAGATTTGTTGGGAAATTAGCGATTTGAGGAAGATAGTTAATATTTTTACGGTAGGCATATTGCTTCAGCACGTTAGTTCCGTCTATTTCAATAATTCCTTTATCAGGAATAACCATTCCCAGCATACTTTTTATAAGTGTGGTTTTGCCCGATCCATTTGGTCCAAGTACGGCAAATATCCCTCCCGTTTTTATCTCTAAATCTAGATCATCTAGCACTTGGACTTTCCCAAAGTTTTTGCTTAACCCTGCTATTTTTATCATCCTATTTTCTTCATTAAGGGTTTAAAATCCATCAAGTTGTCTGGAGTGAAAACTGGCGACACTTTTTCTGAGAAATTTAGAATCTCCATGAAAAGGCTTCTCAGTAATAAGATGGTTTCTGGGGTTCTATTTACGATGTATGAAAAGAGTTTAACAGGCCTGAAAGGCACGTCGCCTACGCCATCTTTATCTAAATCGTAACCGGTGTAAGAGCTCCAATAGTTGCCATCAAAAGTGTTGTCGTTCATTTTACTGTTATAAGACACATCAAATGAATTATTAAGAAAATTGTTTCTTTGGAAAACATTGGCGTAGCATGCTCCAGATATTTTGATGGCCCAGCCATTGCTTATAAAACTGTTGTTTTTGTAATTGATTCTGGTACAACCTTCAGCATTTATACCCACTGTGTTTTTCTCAATAATATTGTCTTCAATTTCTGCATCGTAAATTTCTTTCAACAGTAAACCATACGAAGCCGAACCCCAGTTTTCGTGAAACCGATTATGGGTCATTTTGATGAACTTTGAAAACATAACGGCTACACCAGCACCGTTTTTAGAGAATGTATTGTAATGGTATTCATCATTGTTTGAAAACATGAAATGTAGCCCGTAACGCAGGTTATCATAGGACTTATTATGAGTTACTTTACTATGAGTTACAAATTCAAAGTAAATTCCATCTCTTAAATTATGAAGTTCGTTTTTGTCAATGGTGAGGCTGTCGCAATACCATGCGTGAATGCCATTGCCAGAAGCCGCCTCTAAGATGGCACTGCTAGAAATGTGATTGTTTCTAATGATTCCGTTGTTAGATTTTTCTATCAATATTCCAAAGAAGACGTTCTCAAGCGTAACGTTCTCAATCAAAAAATTCTTAGACTTTGAGATATAGATGGCCGCAAAATCCTTTGTGAAGCTCTTTCCAATATGAGTAAGCCTTAAGTTTTTGATTTTTACCTTATTTGATTTTATCAAAATGCCATAACCTTTGGATTCTACGTCAATCTGAGGATTTCCTATTCCTATAAGCGAAATGGCTTTGTCAATCAGGATATCGTGCTCAAAATATTTGCCATCTTGAATTTCAAGTATATCTCCATCTCTAGCCATATTAATCCCTTTTTGGATCGACTTTACAGAACATTCATGGCAGATTTTGATAGTTTCTGCATGCAGGCTTTTCTGAGTAAATAGAACTAATGAAATTAGGAAAAGGATTCTAGACATAACTTATAAAATAAATCTTAGTCCGGTATTTAATGCGAAAGTCTCGTTCATAAAGATGCCCGAGTTATGTTGAAATATGGGTAAGCCAATTTCGCCCGTGGCTAAGATACCTTTGGTAAGTGTAAGTGAGTTAACACCAGCAAAAGCTCTTATGGTTTGTCGATTATAGTTTGAACCATTTGCTGTAGGTACCATCATAGGCATAAGTTCTCCATCTTTGCCATCTATGGGGTCGTTAATGGTAGCATTTATTCTTAGCGAGGTGCTAAGCCTACGAGTTAGTGCAAAGCTTGTCCAAAGGTTGGTTTGGTGTAAGGCTCCTAAGTTGTAGTCGTACTCATTCTTACCCATTCTGAAAGTGCTCAGGTGCTGAACACCCCATGAGGATTTCTTTCTTGAGCCTCGTAAAGTACCACCCAAAGTAGCATCATAAGTACCAGAACCTAGCTGCATAGCATAAGGGAGTTTGGCACTTTCGTTTAAGGGTGTTTTATCTCTTTTGGAGATACTTCCAATAGGTATGCTAATTCCAGTGTTCAAATGAAATGAGTGATTTTCTTTTGCAATAAGGCCAATTAATGCACTCAGATTAAGGTCGCCAAAACCGGAAGCTTTGGTGTCAAAAGTATGGAGCATAGGCATGCCTTCCATCTCCATTTTATGGGTAAGGTTCATGGTGTTAAGCCTGTAGTTTTGCATGGCCATTAGTGTCAATTTGTCTGAAACGGCATACATAGCACTAATCATAAACATTTGCATATTCATTTTCCGAGGACTTACCATATAGTTGGCAAAAACCATTTCATTATCGATTAATTTGCTAGCAGACCTGTTACCGTCCATAGGCATGGTCATGTATTTAACGGATAGCATTTTTCCGCCTTTTGGGTGAAGGTGGTCTCCCGTTATTCCAGTTGGCCCGTACATGTCAGGTCTAGATGAATGATGGTGATGAGACGCTGATTTACTTCCAAATTTTGAACTCTCAAAACGCTTAAGAAGCGTAGTCCAATTCATCACTTCGCCATCTTGAACAGACTGTGCTGCTTTTTCGGTGCTGTATGCTGAGATGTTGGCACCCATTGGACTTGGAATCGTAGCACTTTTTAAATAAAAGGCATAAGTAGCATCGAGCAGTTTACCGCTTTGGTAGTCTGTTACTTGCAGTTTTTTTGCTTCTGGGTTGAGTTTGATATAATTGACCAAGCATTCTGCTGCGTCAAAAGATATTTTAGTATTTTTTACTTCAGCGTATGCCATAAACTTGACGTTAGAAATGTCCATTTTACACAAAGAACAAGCCGACTGTTTTTGGCCGAAAACACTAATTGATAGAAGGAAGAAGAAGAGTAGTTTGATCGCTTTCATGAGAATTAGATTAAAACTGTTTTTGTACATCTTCCCAATTATAGAGCGAACCTTCATGTTGATTCTGGAGCTTTTCTGCTTCTGCATCAGAACTCAAAGCAGAGAGAAAGCCACCCATCGGGCTGGGTAAGTTTTTACTTATTATAAATGTGGCTTTTGTTGCTGTTAGGAAAGTGTTGGGTTCATTAAAGTCCATGACCAAATACATCGCTATATCTTCTGGTTTTTTTTCTTTGTTGTCACGAATCATGCATTCTATAGAATCGTATTTATATACTTTTCCTTTTTTGCTCACTACTTCAGCCGCATGCCGCTGATCTATTATGTTCATCTTGCAGGAGTGACAAGCATCCTTGCCGTAGTAGATCTCTTTAGGTTCAATGGCACAAGACCAAAGAAAAATTGCAATCATAATGGTTACTAGATTTCTCATGACTCTTTTTTACCTACAAAAAATGCGATGAACGAAAGAAGCATTCCTGTGAATAACATATATGCTCCAGATCGGGGGTAAGAATATGCCACAAAATTTAGAATAATTTTGGTTCCTAGTAATGGAGGTTGGTAGGCTAGCGGAGTCCCATCTGGATTCTGAAATTTAATGGCCGCGTTTTCTCTAAGTGTATGGCCGTAGTCGTATTCCCAAAGGTAGAAATCGTACATGCCGGCTGTACCTAGCAAACACATTATGATAAACCAAGCCAAATACCATTTGTAATTAAGTTTGAAGGCAATAATTAGCCCTAGCACCATCATTGCTATGATTACGTAAGGGAAAATTTTAAATTCGGGCAATACCTCTGGAATATCTTTCATACCCACATAATGGTTCATGATATTGATATTCTTGATGTCACTTGGATTCATGTCGGCTATTTTGTTGATATGAATATTCATACCGATGGCCTCTGGATATTGTGGAGCTTCTAAGGAAATATTCCAAAGTGGTAGCACAAAAAGACCACCAAGTAGTAGTACACCTACTAACATCAAAATCTTTGACTTTTTCATTTATTTGTTCTTTTATTCAAAATATGGAGGGAAATAAATAAATACTCCCCTCCAATAGAGTTATATATTTCTAGTCTTCACCGAGTGACCAAGACAATGGTAAAATAGAGTTGTTTTGAGACACTCTAACATAGCCCTGCATTTCTTGATGAAGTGCAGAACAGAAGTCTGTACAGTAGAATGGCCATACACCCACTTGTTTTGGTTCCCAAGTAAAGGTCTCTGTTTGACCAGGCATAATTAGGAGTTCAGAAGTATTAGCACCAATCATAGCTACACCATGAGGCACATCGTAATCTTGCTCTAGGTTGGTTACATGGAAGTATACCTTATCACCTACTTTAACGCCTTCAATATTATCAGGAGCAAAGTGACTTCTAATCATGGTCATATAGACATGCACTTCTCTGCCTTTTCTTACTACTTTAGTATCGGCTTCGCTTTTGACCGCATATGGGTGCTTATTATCTGCTAAGGCGTAAAATTTCTTAGATTTCGGAGCAATTAAGCTTGCAGGAATACCTGCAGCATAGTGCGGTTCACCAATAGTGGGGAAGTCTAATAATAGCTCCATTTTATCACCACTTATATCATACAACTGGGCTGATTGAGTTACCTCAGGACCTGTTGGTAAGTATCTGTCTTTAGTGATTTTGTTCATGGCCAATACATATTTACCGAATGGTTTTCTAGAGTTACCACCTGGTATCATTAAGTGACCCACAGAGTAATAAGTTGGTTTTCTGTCAATGACCTCCCAAGTACCTAGTTTCCATTTTACCACTTCAGAAGAGATAAAGAAAGTAGTATAAGCATTTCCTTTGCCATCAAATTCTGTATGCAATGGACCTAGACCGGCTTGTTGTACAGTACCAGCATTTATGGCTTCAAAATTCAAAATTGGAATACCATAAGCATCACCATCAAAGTTTTTGGCGTTAATCGCTTTTATCATTTTACTAAATGAATGAATGGTAAGGTTGGATGATAATTTACCACTACCAACGATAAACTCTCCGCTAGGGTCAACATCGCAGCCATGTGGAGATTTAGGTGTAGGCAACAAATAAATAGCACCAGGGATTTCTCTAGGATCTACCACCAATACTTCTTTTTTCATAGTAGAAGTAGCCGAGTGAGTCTCATCACTATATACATTATGAGCATAGTTTGCAGGCATTTTTTTACCTCCACCACCATTAACATACGCTTCTACTTTCTTCCAGTTAATGGCTGCAATAAAGTCTTTGTCGTTTTGGGAAGCGTTTACTTCTAAAAGTGAGTTTGCTTCTTCTGTATTATAGGTAGTAAAGAAAAACCAACCATGCGAATCTCCACGACCAGGGTGAGATAAATCATAGTTAAAACCAGGCATTATAATCTGGAATTTAATATCCATAGCACCATCTTTAGGGTCTACAGAAATGAAAGATAACGCACCTTTAAAGTTTCCTTTATAGTCTTTGATTGGCATATCTCTTTGTGGAACAGGTACCGAGAAACGCGTTCCTGCCACTACATACTCCGTGTTTTCTGTCACAAAAGAAGAAGAGTGATTACCAGCACTATTTGGGATTTCAATTATTTCGGTAGTCTCAAAAGTAGTAAGGTCAATTTTTGCAATTCTTGGTGTATTATTACCATTGATAAAGAGAAACCTGCCGTCTAATTCACCCGCTGTTTGTGAAATGTCTGGGTGGTGAGCATCATCCCAAGGTATAAAACCATGTGACGTGTTAAGCATTGGTTTGGTTTCTTCGTTATAACCATAAGCTTTTTCTGGATCTTGAGAAAAAACAGGGATTACTTTAAATAACCTTCCAGATGGCAGACCATAAACAGCCAACTGTCCACTGAAGCCTCCAGAAACGAACGCATAAAACTCATCGTGGTCACCTGGTTTTACGTAAACTTTTTCTGCTGCTCCTTCTGCTAAGGCAGAGTTTGACTTGCTGTTCTTCGAGCTACAGGCCGTTAAGATGCCTAGAGGCAACAGAAGCAAAAGTGATTTTTTGAAAATATTTTTCATGATTTTATACATCATCTGTTTATTAAGATTTAAAACTATTCTATGGTAGGTGGAAGAAGTACCGCATCTATAACATGAACTATCCCGTTACCAGCAGGTACGCTTGCAATGATATTTGCACCGCCAATTTTGGCTTTGCCATCTACTACTGTTATTTCCACGTTTTGATTATTGGCTTGTCCAAGCTTTTTGAACTTCGTCAAGAAGTCTGCTTTTAAGTTTCCTGGAGTTACGTGATATTTCAGAATGTTAGCTAAAGCGGCTTTGTTTTCTGGTTTCAATAAACTTTCAACGGTGCCTTCAGGTAACGCGTCAAATGCCGCATTTGTAGGGGCGAAAACAGTCAATGGCCCCACATTTACAAGGGCGTTTTCTACCTGAGCTGCTTGAACGGCAGCAACTAGAGTGGTGTGATCAGGAGAGCCAATGGCAATCTGTAAGCAATTTGGGGTTGAATTTTCATCTTCGATAAACGCCTGACCTGTTCGTTCCAAGTTTTGTGAATCGTCAGATAAACTGGATTCTGTAGAGCTACTTGTACACGACATTATGGTGTATGAAAAAGCAAGTATAATAACTAGGTTTAAGTGTTTCATTTTCATCTTATTTATATGGTTCTGAAATATTCTAGGACCGCTCTCGCCTCATCTTTAGTCAGGTTTTGATTGGCCATTGGAGCACCGTTAAATTCAATCATGAGGGCTTTGGCATCTGGGTCTTCTACCACCATGACTTCTGGATTTAATATCATATTCATAATCCACTCTGGAGTTCTTCTTTCCAAGACACCCATAGGAGAAGGTCCTATAAACTTTTTATCTAAGCTGTGGCATGCGGTACACTTTGCTTTGAATATTTCTTCCCCTTTTTTGGCTAGTTCTGTGTCTATTTCTGCCGCAAGTGTCACCGAGGTAATAGGGCCAACACCTTTGTTTTTCGCAGTGGGAGCAGCATCCACTTCAGCGGTAGCGACCGCTACTTCGTTTTCATTTTCTGTTTTAGATTCGCTACTTCCGCAGCTTGCAATTAACAGGCTTAAGAATAACATAAAGGTTAAAATAGAGGTGTTTTTCATTGGTTTAATTATTTTATTAATACACTATTACTGTTTTGTAAATTCGGGATATAAGTTTCTTAAAATGGTTGGCATTTGGTAAGCGACCTCCAATATGATTAAAGGTGCTAGAGGCGGACAGAGCTAAAATTTCATGTCTAATGCTATAGATTTCGGAAAGGTCTAGTTCCTGTAGCCAACTAGCTGGAAGCATCGCTTCGATATATTTGTTACCCATCACAAAACTTATTTTAAATGAACACTACAAAGTTACTTAGAAGCAGAATCTGGACAATATTGTCCAGTACTTAAGTGTCATGTTTTCATCTGATTGTCGTCATAATTTTAAGGAAAAGAATAGCTTAAGGTATGCTATCGAAATGCTGTTTTTTTTGTTAGAGCCTTTTCCCAATTAGAGTAATAGTTCAAGTGCTACTTTTATTTTGCACAAAAAAAGAGGGGTAGCACTCTTTTTTAAGGTCGACTACTTACTTGATAAATACTCGTTTTTTTGGACGTTTTACGTTTTGTTCAACTAATAAGAAGCTTATCAGAGGGTGGATTCTTATCAGCAAAAGCAATGAAAAATGCTAAAGCAAGGTCAGTGGTTTTTGCAGGTACTGATGTTATTCTTTGGATGGCTTAATGCAATCTCATTCGAGAAGAATATGGGTTTTTGAAAAACAATGACCTCTAAATAGCCTTTTACAGTAAATACCCTTAGTTTAGACCTGCTATATATTAATAATATTGAGCTAGAATTTTATAGTATGAAAAAAGGTATTTTGGTTTGCTTATGTATGTTTCAAGTGTTAATGGTGTTTGGGCAGAAGCCTCAACCAGTAAAGGTGATTTTTGACACCGACATGGGACCAGATTACGATGATGTAGGAGCCATTGCCATGCTACATGCTCTTGATGCAAGGGGAGAATGTGAAATTTTAGCCTGCATGGCTAGTGATTCACATGAATTGGTTGCTCCCACAATTGACCTTTATAATCAGTACTTTAAGCGGCCAGATATCCCGATTGGCTTAGCGGTAACCGATGCTCCGGGTATTCTTTCTCCCAATAACTGGAATGATTCGTTGTTTAATCATTTTGAATTATCCAAAAATGCTTACGAACCTGCAGTTGGTCTTTATAGGAAAATACTGGCGAATCAGCCAGATGCAAGTGTGGTCATTATTACTGTAGGATTTGCATCAAATCTGGCGGCACTTTTAGAAACAAATCCTGATGAATATTCAGAGTTATCCGGGTTAGAACTTGTTCGTAAAAAGGTACTTCGTTGGGTGACTATGGCTGGGAGGTTTCCTGAAGGAAATGAGTTTAATGTAAGAAGAGTTCCGGACGCCTCGTATTCTGTTTATCGGGATTGGCCAACCCCCATTCTTTTTAGTGGTTTTGAAATAGGACTCCCAATACTGACTGGCGGGCCATTGAAAGAGCTTGATCCTAAAAAAAATCCAGTCGCTTGGGCGTATGAATATAATTCAAGAACCTATAAGGGTCAGAAAGGTTTCCCAAAAGTGTCCTTTGATCAGACGGCAGTCCTTGTTGCGATAAGAGACCCTGAAGATTATTTTTATGTTCTTGGTCCAGGGACGTTTAAGGTATTCAAAGATGGCACCAATGAGTGGATCCCAGAAGGGGGGAAGCAACACTTCTTCTTGGCTCATAAATATCCGTATGAAAAAATTGAAGAGGTTATAGATGAATTAATGATCTATGAACCCTGAAACTAAGAGTATCATAACCGATAAAAGATTTATATAAGCAGGTCTTGGTAATGAGTTTGTTTAAAACAGAGAATCATAGGAATTTCTGTGATTCGATTTATGCGGTAGGCAGTAGTCGGTTGCAAATTCAATATATAGCCCTGGTGGGGATATGGCTGAATTGAATTATATAAATAACTGAATTAAACGAATTTAACGTCTAAGGTTGTGGCCCCGCTAGGAATCGAACTTATTGGTATTTATTTGTACATATTTTACTTAAAAACACTAGTTATCAAGTAGTTGTAAATTTAGTCTATTTGCTATAACTTCTATTTTTATCCATTTTACTGTTACACCTACTGTTACCATTTGTATATTTACTTATGAAAAATTAAAGTATGAGTAATAAGGCAACGACGAAAATAAGGCTAAGGCCAGATCGGAAGAATAGAGGAGGTAAGCTAGGCCTTTATATTCAAGTCTGTATTAATAGTAAAGTTAAACTTTACCCAACTGGGCTAAGCATTGAGTCGGCTTACTGGGATGTGAGAAATCAGAAAATCAAGCGTATCCCCGGAAGTAACGATCATACTCAATTTAATTTGGTTCTTGAAAAAAGACATCAAGAGATTAAAGATGTTATTTTTCAGAAAACAGTAAACGGGGAGCGAGTTAATTTCGAGACAATATCTTGTGAACTTATTCCATCGGAACAAGTGCCCACTACTTTTATTGGTTTATTTCATCATTTCTTAGATTCAAAGTCTCAGGAATATGGCGTTGGAACAACAAAAGGTTATAAAGTGCTATTTAACCAAGTAATGGAATTCAGGAAAGGGAAAGACATACTTGTAAAAGATCTGGATTTTAGTTTTTATGAAGGCTTTAAAAAATGGTTACTGAAAGAAAAAGGGCATAAAAATGATACCGTTAACAAAAGGTTGAAAACGTTAAAAACTTTTTTAAGATACTGTGGCAACTATGACCTTTTTGATATTTCAATGTTATCGAAATTTAAAATGCTTGAAAGTAAACCAACCACTCGAATTGCCTTAAGAGAGAGTGAATTGGTAAAGCTATGGGAGTATGATTTCTCAGATAAAATTAGATTGGAAAGGGTCAGAGATTTATTTGTCTTTGCTTGTGCTACAGGCTTAAGGGAATCTGACGTACAGAATTTGAAGAAAGCGAACGTGAGAAATGGAAATATTTATATTAACTCCATTAAAACGAGTACAGAACTTGAAATTCCTTTGAATAAATTCTCTCAATGCATTCTCGAGAAGTATGAATATAAATTACCTAAAATCTCTCAACAAAAGCTAAATGATTATCTTAAAGAGGTAGGTAAACTGGCAGGACTAGATGATGAAGAGGTAGTTGTTTCCTTTCAAGGTGGAAAGAGAACAGAAGTTACCATGCCGCGTTATGAATTATTAGTTTCACATGTCGGGCGAAGGAGTTTTGTTACAATAAATATACTCAAGGGAGTTCCCATTCCCGTTATCCAATCTATGACTGGTCATAAAGACCTTGCCTCTTTTCAAAAGTATATAAAAATTGGAGAGAGCGATAAAAGGGCGGCAATGGAAAGGTGGTAAGAATGTGAATTTGCAATCCTGCATGTACGAAAACCCAGTTAAGCTTTTCTTCTTACAAACCATTCGAAAGTCGAGTATTGTTTGGAAAATAGGAATTATAGGAATATATAGGAAGTTCCAAATTAATTGAATGCTGTTTCATTCCAAACTTAAGATGAACGATTTGCCTTCTGAGAAAAGTTTTACAATTGATAAAAGACCTAGAATTTTAATGAAGTAAAGTCCCTTAAATAGGTTATGTCCTGTAAAACTCTTTCATAAGATTTGATAATTCATTTAGTGAAAGCATTCTAATTCAAATACAAACGTACTAATTACTTGACTTTTTTTGTTTTCGTGGAACAGGATTGATTTTGTTTAATATCGAGTACAAAAGTAGCTGTCAAATAAATACTATCTCAATTGTTCCATTTTCTGTATATTCCGATGAAAGTGAGCCACCCATTCCGGTTCAAAGTGGGCCACTAGCCGAGGAGAGAAAATACAAAAACAGAATGCCCCGCTGCCCGTATCTGACGGAGCAAGCGAGTCTTTTCCAGCTGGCAAAATAGACTATATGGCGGGCATGGTGTATGTGAGCGAGAAACTGGAGTTTATACATACGGCAGAAGGGCGTGCTCTACCACCGCTTGACATCTCAGAGACTTTTAACGCTACCAGCCTGCTGACCAACTATTTTAGATATGAATATCAGCAAAAAGATTACCAAGGAAACCTGCGTACGGCATGCCGCTGTGGAGAGAAATTTTCCAATGGCACGCTTATTCCTGCAGATTTAGGCGAAGACCCTAGAACGCTGGTACAAGAAAGCCACTATGACCCTTGGGGCTTAAATTTGGCAGGCATAGAGTTTCAAGCCGGGCAGCCTAAAGACTGGTGGCAGTTTAACGGAATGACGGAGAAAGGGTATTTACCCGACGGCTCCTATATGTATGAAACTAGTTTCAGAGGTTATGACCCACAAATAGGTAGCTTTAGGCAAGTAGATTTAATGTATACGTCTTTAACAGGAATTAACGGCTACCAGTACAGCTTTAATAATCCAGTGAATTTTAATGACCCAAGTGGACTTTTCCCTTGGCCAGCTTTTCTTCAAAATATTTTCAAAGATGGGGGCTCATTAAATCCTATTCCCTTGGATGAGATAGTAGTAAAAGGAGTTAAAAGCCCGGGCTTGACTGCCACAGGGTTTAATCAGATAGCCACGAGTTTTACTAATAGTGCAATAAACGGTTTAGCTTGGTTAACACCGCCGGCACAAATATCTATGATTAAGGGTAATCCAGGTCAAGGTGCTCAAGCAACAGTTAGGCAAACAAACCCTAGTGCCAACCTTTTTACCGACCTCCAGAATAAATCACAACAGCCTGTTTTTAGTTCAGATGGCGTTAATACTTGGGTTTTAGCCTATCGTGTGACGCACGGTGCCTTGGATGGGGTTTATTCTCTTTTGTTTAATAATCATATCTCGGGAGAGGGTTTTGAAAATTATGATGATAAAGTAGGTACTAGATTGTTTGGATTATATTCTCTCATGACCGGGCCATTATCTAAACAAATAAGTGCAAATTTACGTTATTCCGTTAATGGAGGCAAATACTGGAATAAACCAATTACATTCGATGGAGTCAGAGTTTTCCAAAGGAATGATATTTTCAACCCAAATAGAGTAAGCTCATGGAAAGTTAATGGAAAAACTGTAACAGGAACTAATATTGAAAGAATGGCTTCTGGTAGGGCTCCAATAGGGGTTGATGGGAAGTCAGTAAACATACATCATATGATCCAAACAAATTCTTCTGGTATGGCTGAAATGACTCAAACATTTCATAAAGTGAATCATCGTATAATTCATATTAATCCTAACACTATTCCTTCAGGTATCAATAGAAGTCAATTTGATGTATGGCGTAGTAATTATTGGATAAATAGAGCTAGTAACTTTTAATTAGAATGATTATGAATTTTGAAAAAATAAAAAAAATTGTTGAAGAAAACTCGGGCATTATAACATTTGGTGAATTTGGTCAGGGTGTTTCGGATTCTTGGATTGAAAATGCACAAAATCGATTGGGGGTAAATTTCCCACCTTCCTATAAATGGTGGCTCAAGAATTATAGCGGTGGTGAGATTAATGGGGAAGAAATTTTTAGTATTTATGCAATAGATTTTGATACAGTAGTTGGAGGTGATATTGTGTATATAAATGAATTAAATCGAAAAAATGGCACTGCCACTGATCTGCAATTAACTATACAAGAAAATGACCAAGGTGAGTCCTATTATTTTAATTTAGAAGAAGTTGATGCGGATGGAGAAAGCCCAGTTTATAAAGATGTTGATGGAAGTTTGTACGCAGAGAATTTCCTGGATTTTCTAATCAAAAAGATTAAGGAATAAAGTTTTAAAATCTTACTCTCACTTGTCTAACTATTTAATTTTCCATGGCAATGTCTTCTGAAAGTTATAAAGCTTCTCTCTTTAACCCATTTTTGCTTGATGACTCTGCGGTGAGCCAAAGAATAAGCTGCTTTGATAAAGTAATGGGAGATGAATTATAATAGAGTTTTTTTTTCTGATAGCCTTTTTATAGTTTTTAAAGAATGCTTCAAGTAAATCTTTCTAAAATGAAAATCACTTTATTATTCCAAAATGCCTTTACGTTTGTTCGCAGTATTTATTTTTTTATAATAACTTATTTTTCAGGTATTAATAAAAGTTCAAGGCACAATAACAATTCTTAAAATGAAAATATATACAAATACCATTTTGCTGTTTTTTAGTATGTTTTTTGCAGGTTCGGTCTTCGCCCAAGATATCGTAATTACCTCACCCAGCACCATACTATACAAGCAGCAAGAGTACAAGCTTAAGTTTGCAACACCTATTTTCGAGACCAATTTTGAAAGTTTAAATGAGTTCAATAAGGCTAAAAAGACCGGTAAAATAGGCGACATTATAGGTATTGGGGCTGGAGCCAGCGGTGTTTTAGCGGTAGTGAACTTACTTGGAGGTACTAAAAGTGCAGCTAATAGGTTTGCTCTTATTGGCTTAGGTTTGGGTATTGCCTCGGTTCCTTTTCAAGTCAAATCTAAAAAGCACTTAAAGTCTGCTGTAGCCCTTTTTAATGGCTCATCTGATGTTTCTTATTTAAAGCTTAGGTTTAGCTCTAATGAATTAAAGTTGGTTGTTAGTTTATAAATCACACAAAATAATGCTTAAAAAACTTACTAAAATATTCTTTTTTCTTTTTAGGTCATAGTGCCATGGCTCAGCCAAGTTCTACTGGGGCAAACATGGTAAATTTACCAATATACACTTTGCAAGAGGGCAAAGTCTCTGTTCCTGTTTCCATTAATTATGATAGCTCGGGTGTAAAGGAAAACCATGTCTCTTCTAGAGTGGGCCTAAATTGGCATTTAAATGCTGGTGGTAGAATATCTAGAGAGGTTAGAAGTAAACCAGATGAGGTTTATGAAAGCCTTGATCTCAAAATCACTGCCTCGGATGACAATGTGGTGAAAGGCCGCCTTTATGAGTTTGATGAGGCCAATATGAATAAGGAAGCCCTATTCAGAGATACTGAAGTGATATATTTACCCTTCAGATGGCAGGATCTTCTGTTTCATTTATTTTGAAAAGCAGAGCATCTGCTGAATTAATTTGATATGAGTTTTCTGATGAAGTTATATTTCTTGATAATAGCAATAATTTGAAAGTTAAGTTTATGCTTTATGTAAATTCTTCTTTGCCCTATGCAAAATCGCCGATATCAATCCTAGCCAATGGATTAGCTACGCCTTACAAAACATTCTTCTCACTAAGCCAAGCCAGTTCCACAACATGCTCCCAGCTAACTTTGGGAAAAAACTATAGGTGCTCTTGCTCGGGTGGATACCTTTTGTCCATAATTTCATGTCAATACAAAAATCCAAAGAGCCAAAGCGGAATAGTATTTCCGATGCCCGTTTCTATCTCGTCCTTTGCTAAATAGGCATTTTCAATTCCTGCAACTTGCTTCCCATCTTTGTTTTTTCCACCTACTTCTATGGTAATTCCTGATTGGTCTAAATAGAAATCACCTTTCTTTGGAAGAGAAACTTCTAGTCCAGCATTTCTGAGCTGATTAATAATAAAGGTTTCCCGCATATTGCCTATTTCAGGGTTCGAGAACAAAGCATAAGAAAGATTACTATTATCTAGATATAACTTGTCGGGCTTTTGTAAAGTAGAAACACCCTTGCCCGTTTGGTGAAGTTGACTTATCAAATGAGCTGATTCTAAATGCCCTAAATAAAGGTAAATTAGGTCTCTACTTACACCCGTTTTTCTACTAATCTCAGATACATTTGGCTTAAATGGCACAGATTCAGCTACCACTCTAAGCAGCTTCTTTACCTTTTTATTAGCCTCGGCACTGTAGCCTTCTATGTAATTCAGGTCAGTGTCTATCACGGTATTAATTACCTGAACCAATCGCAGTAAATAATCCGACTCCTGAATTTCCAAATGAAAAGGGTAGTACCCATTTTTTAGATAGGCTTTGAGCAGCGGTATGACTTGTATTTGCTCCGCAATTTGTGCAGATAGTCTTCTAACATCGGTGAAAATGTTTTCTATTTCTATCTTATCAAATTTTTGGTCGAGCGAAAAATTAATGTACTCTCTGAAGGAAAGGCCATGAAGCTGATAGACGGAAGCCCTTCTACTTAAATCAGACTCTCCCCTAAAAATATCAAGAGCAGAGGAGGCCGAAAAAACTATTTTAAGCTCCGGGAAACCATCATAAATAACCTTTAGCTCCCTAGACCATCTTTCGTATTTATGAACCTCATCTATAAACAAATGTCTGCCGCCGTTTTGGTAGAATTCTTTCGCAAAATCATAAAGGGAGTTGGTGAAGAAATAGGGGTGCTCCAGTGTGGCATATAAGGCCCATGGAGAACCCGTTTCAAAATTCCCTTTGATGTACTGTAGCATCATGGTGGTTTTACCCGTACCACGAGGCCCCTTAATGCCCATCATTCGCACGGACCAATCTATCTCTTCATAGAGGTATCTAAATCGCTCCGTTTGCGTATTTTTTATTAAATTGTCGTGATAAGACCACAATTCTTCCATGTTATTGTATGTTATTCACGACAAAGATACGAATGGGTTTGGATATAAATTAGTTTTACACTATCTGAAAATATCAAGGGAGTTCCCATTCCCGTTATCCAATCTATGACTGGTCATAAAGACCTGGCCTCTTTTCAAAAGTATATTAAAATTGGAGAGAGCGATAAAAGGGCGGCAATGGCAAGGTGGTAAGAATGTGAATTTGCAATCGCGATTGTACGAAAATCCAGTCAAGCTATCTAACCCTTCAAGAAGACTAATCTAACGAAGGTTTTTTTCTTTGGTTATTTCCGGTATAAGTTTTATGGTGTTAGCCCATAAAATCTTGATATCTGACCGTGTAAATTCTGTAGTCAAAAAAATAATTAGTAATCTTATTCAATGTAGTTGCAGTGTATTATAATCCTCTATAATGGCTATTTAGGTATGGTCGTAACATACAGTTAAAAAGCCTTAAGGGTGACTACATTTTAAAGATTATACCAAAATTTATATGCTCAGAAGGTTCCTTTGGTTTTCAGACTAATCCTAAGTTTAATAAAAAATGTTTGACTTCGGTATTACCTATTCTCCTTTACTTACCTAGTACTCCCAAGCTTTTGTGGGCTTCTACCGTAAAAGTTGTATTTGACCGGTTTTTCGAAAAGTATCTAATCGAAGTTGATACAAATACGCTCCCGCCGGCAGGGGTTTCCTCTTGTAATTGCCGTCCCACGACTCAGAAATATCTTTGGACTGAAAAACGACATCTCCCCATCTATTAAATATTGTTAATATATATTCAGAAGAGGATTGTGCTTCTAAATTGAAAATTTTCCAGCTTTGATTATAGATGTCCGAATTAGGGCTAAATGCTGTTGGCATAAAAACGACATCAGTACCGTCTCCTCCGCAATTGGGTCCAGGGACGACCTCATAGTTGTCGGACAGACTGCTACAATTATTTTGTGACACTTCAACTTGATATTTCCCAATTTCCGATACAGATAAAGATGAGAGGCTTTCTCCTGGTAGTTCTAAACCTTCCTTTAGCCAACGGTAAGTCCATGAAGAATTATCACTGTTGGTAAGTAAAAGATTTTCACCAGAACAATACGAAAATGGACCTTGGGGGGTAATTATTGTGGGTGCACTTTTAAAGTTTAAGCTTAATGGAATTGGTGGAGAGAGGCTTGGGCAGCCTTGAGCCTCTTTAATTTCTAAAGAATAAGTCCCTCCCAAAGTTACTTTGATAGCTTCCATTTCGGAAATCTGAGTTCCCTCCTTTTTCCAAACTATACTACCTATGTTATCTGAAGCCCTTAACTCTACGGTATCTCCCTCACAAGGAAAAGGCTCATCTATTTCAATTTTTGGTAAACTGGATGTTTCAAGATTAACTACCCTAATAGAATCCGAAGAAGAAACCTTAGTACAACTATTCTTTGCTGATTTGACTACACTGTAATTCCCATCTGTAGAAACCTCTATCTCAAAACCCACCCCAATCGCGGCATCATTCTTAAACCATGTATAATTATAATTTGGATGATACTCCGCCTCCAATGTCAAGTTCTCTCCCTGACAAAGAAGAGCTTCCTCTGTTATTAAATTGCCATTACTATAAATATGAGGAGTACTTGGAGGCTCGTTTTTGCAATCAACCACAACTATAACAAAATCCCTCCTAAAATATCCAAGTAATTCATCCTCTTTATAAACCTCACACCGCATGCCAAACAAGAAACTTCCGGACTCAACTGGATGGCCTGATATTACCCCAGTCTTTTCATCAATAGTTAAGGTTGGACTACCCATAAAAACCCTGTCTTTATTATATCCATTAGCCCAAACTATTGGAGGATATGTTAAAGACGTACTCGTCGGTAATGTTGGAGAGTTATAGGTAGAATAACCAGTGATAGGATTATCCAGTTTGTATTTATGATGTAAACCTGATGCAGGAATAGCACCAAAGTTGGAGTTAAAAGTTTCATCTACACAATAAACTTGCATGTCTGACAAGCCAAAGGAGGGTGAACTAAATTCCGGATATTCTTTTAGGCTTGGAAACTCGGCATAATAAACAAAACCTGTATATCTCGGGTTTTCAATGTTGTTAAGAAATTTATATTTACAACATTCATCCATTTTTATAAAATAACCTTGTGGATCATCATATTCATCAGGATCTAGAAAAGTTTCTCTTCTGTAATCAACTCCATAAAAGTCAACTCCCAAACTATCTGAACATGGCTTGTTTGGATTTGCCAATTCTCTATCACTAATTTTTGGATTTCTAATTCGCAACATTAAATGGTTGTCACGCTTCCTGTAAATTCTAAGATAATATTCATCATAATTGAAAGGGATAATATTTCGATCCCAGTAATTCGTAATTCCTATTTCATAATTAAGACCTGGCTTATCAATCTTCCTAAGAAATAGCTCTCCCCCCACATTTTGACAGAAAGCAGTTCCATAGCACAAACTAAACATTAAGGTCAACCAAACTTTCACATTGCAGATTTAAATAAAAGCAAAAAACTCACACCCAATATTAGTTTGAAAATTCTTTTTCCTCTAATCATTTGACAAACATCTATTTAAATTTTCATTTTTTCTTTTAAATCATATAAATACATATGTATATTTCAGGGCTCGAACTACTTCCATATAAGAAAGACTCTACATGACACACATCTCTGCTTCTAGTAAAAAGTTGTTTACAACTTGTATATTACTATTTCATTTTTTCCTTTCAAATCTTAATCTTGAAGCGAAAGAAAGTATTTATGATTCTCTAAGCAACGTCAGGGTAACACCTTTAAATTTAGAAGAAAAGGAAATACAATGGATTAACGATGACGGAGGAGTAGATTGTATTAGGTATTCATTTTACGCCACAAAGAATGTTGACAGAATTGGTGGAAAAAGTACTGAATTCTTAAGAGACACCAAAGTTAGAATAAATCTCCGCTTAGATTTTGAAGATCAACTTCACCCCTCTTGGAGAGAAGAAGGTTGTAGTGAATTTAGTTTAAAGGTGGTTTTCCCAAAAGGGTTTAAAATGCTAGGTGGAAATTATAAAGATTTCATGCCCATTAATTTAAATGATAGAAACCCAAGTCAAGAAATCTTCATAGAAGGAATATTTACGGAAGAAAACCCAGATGCTTGCTTTCTACTTCTGAAAGGCCCCCAAGTGTCAAATGAAGAGACAATTTTTGTCAAAAAAAGGACGTTATGCTTCTCTTCTAAAAGTGTGGGCTCTTATCTCTCTGGAGACAATCTTTATGGTATAAACCAAGATGAAGTTTTGTCCAGTTCTTCTCTTAGGACTGTAGCAAATAGTACCATGGAAGTATTCGGAATCACAGCATATTTAGACGAAAGCGATTGCCCTAATGCAAATTGTTCAAACAAAACAATTTGTAACGGAGAATCTACACTTCTTTTTAGTGATGGGTGTTTGGATGGAAATATAATGTGGTCTAACGGCCTTACCACAGAAAACATAATTGTATCTCCCTCGAATACCACCGTGTATAACGCCACATGTACGGTCAACGGGCAAGTCTCAAACTCGAATGACCTTACTATAACCGTTTCTGGTACACAAGCCCCAAATCATCTTCTGACCATTTCAGGTGACAATCAAGTTTGTCCAGAAAACAGTTTTGTACTCACCGCCTCTGGTTGCCCTACAGATTATACTTATAAGTTTAAAGGAACGAATGGCTTGACTTCCTTTGAAAGTGAAGGTTCCACATTGAATCAAACAACTGGAAAAAACGGTGGCTCATATCTCATAACCGCCAATTGCGAAAAAGATGGAGAATGTTCCACTGTAGAATCTCAGACATATACTGTTTCAAAAATTAATCCGATTATAGGGAGAATTAACATCAATTTCATTTCAGCTGGGATAAAGTCTAATGAACAGACATCGCTTAATGACTTAAGTAATGTGTTTTGCATAGGTCAAACCATTGAAATGAGTACCTCTGGCTGCGAGGGAACCATTTCGTGGGACAGCGGCATTATTGACAACGCCTTTGATGTCACATTTACCGACCAAATACAAACATTTGACTACATCTGTGAATACCAAGGCTGTAGCCTCTCCGGAAGGATATCCTTACCGGCTGGTATTAATCAAATCCCTTCACCTTCTTTATCCTTCGAATACGCAGGGAATATCAATCTAAAGGCTATTCAAAAGAACCCAAATGAAACCTCAGTAGTATTAACAGCCAGCTCCTGTAGTCTTGAATATATATGGTGGGACGGGATAAGGTCAACCGACCCTATTAGAACAATTACGCTACAAACGGTTAATGAAACAGAAACCTTTAGTGTTCAGTGCGTTGGGTCTGATGTCAATTGTATCTCAGAACCCGCGAGTGTAACTCTCTATTACTTAAACTCTAATCAGACTACAACTGATCTTTGTAATAATGAAAGCGTTAACTTAGAGCTATTAGGTTGTACCAATGGTACTGTAGAATGGACAAATAACATTGTTCAAGGCCTGCTTGGAACGGGAACAACCTACTCTTATATAAATCAAGGACTCTCTTCTAATCAAACTATCACCTTTGTTGGTAAGTGTATAACACCTTATCTAAACGAAATCTCAAGCGGCAACATTGAGATTCCAATAAATTTAGATCCAATAAACGCCTACCAGTCCATTGCTCCACCAGTAGTCACTAGCAATCAAAACTATTTATGCACAGATTTACCGGTAGTTCTATCTGCCAGTGGATGTACACAAGATATTTTATGGTCAAATGGACAAGTTGGAAATAATATTGAGGTTTCCATTGCGGGTACCTATTCAGCTAAATGTTCAGTAGATGGAGTTTGTGAAAGTTTAGAAAGCAATGAACTTTCTATTATTGAAGGTATTGAACTCTTGACTCCAACCCTCAATGTTTATGAAAGAACGGTTTGTCAGGGCTCTACAGTAACAAATACATTTACGGCATCTGGCTGCACTTCATATCTATGGTCTGATGGTTCTACATTAAACAAAATTACCGTCAGTCCTACTGTTACTACAAGCTACATCGTAAGGTGTACCTCCGCTTCCTCTTGCCCAAGTCCAAGTGTGACAGCCACTGTATATGTTGAGGACATTCCCGCCCCCACAAAACCAATAATTTCTACTTCTTTCGGTCCCGTTGGCACAGAAATGACAAATTGCAGTAATGCTTCTTTCTCTTATACCGCATCGAATTGTAATGGCACCGTAAACTGGTCATACAGGCCTCATAATACAACCTCTATATTCTATGATGTAGGTAGTGGACCTAGTACTAATATAGACCACTCCATACATGCTGTATATTTTGCTACATGCGTCACTGGTTGTCAAGGATCAAATAACTATCTGACAAATACCGATTATGTCATCCTTTATCCTCCCGTAGGCAATATTACAGCTACAAATAATGGCCCTAAGAATGCCACACAATCCATAACTCTTACAGCAATAGCCACTAATGTTGAAGGTAGTAGCACTACTAGGTACACATGGACAGGTCCTAACGGTTTCTATTCTAATTCTTCTAATAATCGAGCCCTTATTTCAAACGTAACATCTCTTAACAATGGAACGTACACCGTAACCGTAAACAATAATAAATGTTCGGCTACAGCTACTACGGTTGTTACTATTAATGACTGCAATAATTATGACATAGCACCTGATATTTCAGCACAGGGTAATACTTCTATTTGCGAAAACGAGACTATTGAACTTCAGGCTACAGGTTGTGCTGGTATAGTTACATGGAATACCAACGCGACAGGAAACACCTTAATAGTCTCATCGGCGGGAAGTTACACTGCGACATGTGGTGATGGACAAGATTGTAACAGCCCTATTAGCAACAGCATTGAGATAATGGTAAATCCTATCCCAAGCACTCCTAGCATACAAAGTTCCAATGGAGGAACAGAGATGTGTTCTGACGGAAGCTTAACACTTATTGCCTCAAATTGCTTAAATGGAACGGTTGATTGGTCAAATGGGAGCTCTGGAAATTCAATTATTATTTCTGAAACTGGTGTTTACACCGCTACATGTACAAGTAGTGAAGGCTGCGTAAGTTCACTAAGCAATTCCCTGACTATTACAGAAAAAACAATACCTCAAGAAACTCCAGCAATCACACTAACTTCAACAAGTGACCCATGTTTTGACCTTCTAACGGCTACAGGCTGTACAGCCGATGTTTACTGGACATGGACTAGTTCGGATAGTCAAGAAGGAAATACAAGTACTACGGGAACCCTTCAAATAACAAAAGCAGAAGTGCCATACACCTATAAGGCTCAGTGTTCAAATGAGTGTGGCTTAGGTTTAGGAATAAGCAATGAGGTTGTCACCGAAGTCACTTTGCCTGTTATTGTTAGTAAAAACGAATCTCAAGAAATAATAGATTATTCAGGCATTACAATATGTAGTCAAGATAATGTGACCCTTAGTGCTACAAACTGCTCGGGCATTATCAGTTGGAATTCTACGGATATAAATAACCAAACGTCTGTTTTAAATGAGAATGAGATAACAGTATCTCCTAATATTACCACTACCTATACTGCCATTTGTACTCGTTGTAACCAAAACATAAGTTCAGAGTCAATAACACTCCAAGTACAAGATCCTACACCTCCAACAATTTCGGCTTCCACGTACTTGGTTTGTTCTAATTCTGAAGATAGAACTCCAACAGTATTTACCGCCACAGGCTGTGAGTCTGGTACCATTAACTGGAGTAATGGAAATACGGGGAGTAGTTTCTCACTAGTATTAGTAGAAACCGATATTTATACGGCTACATGTACTATTGGCTCATGCGTTTCTCCAAATTCCAATGCCATTCAAGTTACTGTACTTACACCTCCATTGCCACCGGTACTTTCGGCCTTGGAAATAGAGGGTTCCGCTATTTGTAGTGATAGAATTGAAGATGTGACCTTGGAAGCAGCGGCCTGTAATGGAGACATTCTGTGGTCAACAGGAGAAAATACTACACAAATAAATGTGCTGCCAAGCAGTACAACTACTTATACAGCAACCTGTACAAATGATTGTGGGACGGCATCGTCAGATTTTACTTTAACTATAGAGCCAATTCCTTTAAGTCCTTTACTAGAAGCTGAAAATCAAAGTATTTGCCAAGGAGAGTCAACCATCCTTTCAGCTCCAAACTGCACTGGGGAACTTATATGGACAGATGGAAGTAATGTATTTACACAATCCTCACGAACAGTAAATCCAACACAAACGAGTACTTATAAAGCTATATGTAAATCTATACTTGGAGGCTGTGTTTCTGAAGAGGCCTCTATTACGATCTTAGTTTCACAACCGGTTAATCCGATTATTGCAGCTGACCAAAATTTAGTATGTCTTGGTGCTGAGGTGACAATCTCTACCTCGGATTGTTCAAGTGAAATAGAATGGTTTGAAAATGATATTCTTTTAACTGAAAATACATCAAGCATAACCCGTTCTCCTTCGGGAAATGCTATTTATAAACTAAGCTGCTTTACAGAAGATTGTTCTTTAAGGTTGACATCTAATACCGTAACTGTTAACACCATTCCTTTACTAACAAATCCTGTTATCTCAAGCACGAGTAGTTTAGTTTGTGCAGGCACTTCCGTAGAGCTTAATAGTAGTTCATGCTTAGGTACACTTGCTTGGTCAAATGGTGCTAGCACCTCAACCATCAATGTTAGCCCAAACACCACCACCACCTATACGGTTTCATGTACTAACGATTGCGAAACTGTTTCAAACAGTGTTACTATTACCGTGGAAGAACAACCTATCTTACCTGATTTACAGGCTTTAAAGAATGACATTTGTGTAGGAGAAACTATAGATTTAAGTGTTACAAACTGTAATGGTATACTTACTTGGTCTGATATTTCTGAAAACCAAAGCAATAGAATAATATCACCGACGCAAGAAACCACTTATAGCGTTTACTGTACCAACCCTTCGGGCCTTTGCGTTTCTCCTACTGCCGAAATAACAATTGGTGTTAATGAAATAGTATTGCTAAGCATAGCGGTAGATACAAATGATTTATGCCCAGGAGACTTAATTCCTATTATAGCCTCTGGTTGCGATGGAGATGTTTTGTGGAATACAGGTGATATCACAAATACAACAAATGGAAATCCTAGTTCTATAACAAAACCTGCCGCAAATGGTGATATTTATAGTATCTCTTGTGCCACACCTAATTGTTCTCTTATTTCTACTGCTTCATCTTTGGTAATACCAACGAAGCCAGAAGCTGTAGTACCTTTTGTCTCCTACACCACCACTAGTATATGTTTGGGTGAACAGCTTACTCTGTATGCAGGGTACTGCAATGGCAGCATTGTATGGAATGATGGCTCCACAGAAACCGTTAGAAGTTTGAGCCCAACTGAAACTACCAGCTATAATGTTACATGTACTTCTTTCTGCGATACCAAAACTTCGGAATCTGTAGAAATTATTGTCAATAACTTCGAAGCCCCGGTTTTAAGCTCTTCTATGAGTGACATTTGCCTTGGAACTACAGCAACTTTAACGGCCACTAATTGTGACGCAGATGTTAAGTGGACTACGGCAAATGGATTTGAAGAATTTGGTTCGGAGATTACCGTTCAACCTTCGGTTAGCACAACATACACGGCCATTTGTACAGACCTCATCTGTAGTTCGCCTTCTGCATCTATTGATATTTTGGTAAAAGAAAGTAACACAAAACCTATTATCACCACCAATACCGGAATTACAGCGGTTTGTAAAGAAACTGAAATTATTCTTACTGCCTCTGGCTGTGAAACGGGGACTCTTACGTGGTCAAATGGTGAAGTGGGAAGAAGCATCATAAGCAACGAAAACAAAAGAGCCATAGGTCAAGAGTTTCCATATTATGTAACCTGTACCAGCGATTGTGAAACTTTGGTTTCTGAGGTTATTAATATTTTGGTCATCAAACCTACACAGCCAGTGTTAAGTCCAGCTTTTCAGGAAGTATGTGTTGGTTCTACATTTGAATTAAATGTAACTACTGCTTGCACAAATGGTTACTTACAGTGGAATAAAGAAAATGATGAACTAAATCAAACTGAACTAAACCCATCATTACTTGCTGAAGTCAAGGGTACTACTAGATATCGTGTAAAATGTGTTATTGGAGCATGTAAGAGTCCAAACTCAGAAACAGCTGCAGAAGTTAAAGTTAATGAAATCGCCGAAGCTATAATAAGACATAATTCTCCAGTAACCGTAGGTGATAAGATATCTATACAAGGAAATGGTAGTAAAACGAAAGAATATAGTTGGACTGGACCAAATAATTATACCAGTGAGGAAAAAAACTTTACGATTGAGCCTGCAAGCACAGACAATGCCGGTATTTATACCCTAACCACCTCAAATGGAGGTAGCTGTACTGCCACGGCGAGCGTAGATATTACCGTAATAGACGAAGACTGCGGCTGTGACGCTACTGACAAAGCTCTAACCATTAACCCCATAAATAACCCCTCTAAGGCCTTTGGTAATTATAACTATGTGGTAGAGAATACCTATTTACAGCCATTCTCTGAAATTCCCTCCACAGATGTGGAGGCCGTACAAACAGTATCTTATTTTGATGGCTTAGGAAGACCAATACAATCTATGAATGTAAATGCCGCGGGTGGACCATATAGGAACCAATTGCAGCAAGACATTGTAAGCTTCATGAAGTACGACGCTTTTGGAAGAGAAACACAAAAGTTTCTGCCGTTTAGCCTGTCAAATAATGGGGGAGACTTTATAGAACCTACAGCTATGCTGGCTATACAGCAAAACTACTACAGCTCGCAACCAGGAAAAGCTACAGATGCCAATAAAGCCTTTGCTGAAGTAGTGTTTGAAAACTCCCCATTAAACAGAGTACTAGAGCAAAGTGCACCAGGCGAAGACTTTTCCTTGGAAAATGGTCACACTACCAAAATGACCTATAGCTCAAACACCACGCTTGGTTTGCCTTTACCAAATGGAAACAAAGAAGCCATAAAAGCATATTTGCTTGATAATGTGAAACTGTTTTACTTCAATGATCAAACTGGCGACATCACTACACAAACCGTAGAAACAAGGTACTATGTTGCCCATGAACTAATGGCCGCTCTTACTGAGGATGCCAATGGACACCTAAGTGCCTCTTTTACAGATAAGTCAGGCAATGTGGTAGCAAAAAGGGTTTATAATGAGATTACATTAGACGGGGCTTTCTCAGCAGATGAAATCATTGAAACTAATTACATCTATAATGACTTTGGTCAATTACAGTATGTCTTACAACCTATGGCTTCTAAAGTACTGGATAATTTAAGCATAGGAACCTCTCTTAACCTTTATACTACGCCATATACGCATTTCATTTTCTTTTATGAATATGATGCAAGAGGCCGCATGACAAAAAAGAGAGTACCAGGTATGGACGCATTTGTGAATATGTCTTACGACTTTCGAGATAGATTAACTAAAACTACCGATGCCAATGGAAAAACTACTCGAATGGAATATGATGGTCTTAACCGACCAACTCGCACTTATTTAAGGAATGGTGATTCAGACGATGAAAAAATAATCTCTGAAAACTTTTATGATAACTATGCTAACGCCAATAGTAAAACCTTTGATGTTTCACACGCTTTTGGAGTAGCAAATCTAACAAACACCACTGGAATGCCTACCGTAAGCCGCGTGGCTGTAATGGACGAAAACAATGATTTAAGACAATTAAATGGTTCTGATCAATATCTTAACACGGTAAGCTATTATGACAATTTAGGTAGAGCCATTCAAACCCAAACAGATAATGTACAGGGCTTGGTAGAAGTAAGCTCTACTAAATTAGATTTTGCTGGCAGAGCCATTGAAAGCCATAGTACTGTAAACTATGAAGGCACTGAAGGCCTACAAGCATTAAACATTTATACCAAAACCACCTACGAGCAAGGCGGAAGAGTGGCCTCCATCTCTCAGAAAATAAATGAAGACCGATGGGAGCCGATAGCTAGAAACACCTATACCCCAATGGGTGAATTAGTGACCAAAACGCTGGGCTGCGACATACAAAATGTAGATTATGAGTATAATATAAGAGGCTGGCTGACTAAAATTAACGATGTAGAAAAAACAGGCGAGGCCTATAAAAACAGTAAAGACCTTTTCTCTATGAGCCTTTCTCATGCAGGCGACTATACTGGTAATATTACCTCCCAAAGCTGGCGTACCATGGATAAGGTGCAGAAAAACATAAACCAAGTAAGCATAGCCGAAAAGCAGAATTATGCATACAGTTATGACCACCTTAACCGACTACTCACGGCAGACTATAACAGCTCTGATGCAGCTTTAGCTCTTAATGGTATTAGCACTAGGATGTTTGCCGCAGGCTCAGCAAACAAAGCCTACGACCTTAATGGGAACATACTAAACATGCTTAGAAATGTGAACGGCAGCACCGTAGACCAAATGAGCTACACCTACCAAAACAACAACCGCCTAGATGCCGTAACAGACGCTGCTACTGATGTGGATACTCGCTATTTTAATGAGCTGAACACCACCACAGATGATTATACCTATGATGCCATGGGAAATATGGTGGCAGATAAAAACAAAGGCATAACAGAAATACAGTATAACCATGCTAACCTGCCTTTACAGATAGTACGCGACAATACCAACAAGCCAGAAAACAATGGCCGCATGAAATACTACTACTCTGCCGCTGGTCAAAAGCTGATGACAGAAGTAGCCACAACCGTAACAAATGGTGCTGCCATAGATGGAGAAAGAACCCGAGTGTATTTGAGTAGTATGGTACTTAAAGCTGGTGAAATAGAATTTATTGGAACAGGAGAAGGCCGAGTGCTGACCCTAGACGCCTTACATAAAAACCCAGATGGCTCTGTTAGTTTACCAAATTATATAGATGAAGAAAGCAATAAGTTTAGGTATGAATATCAACTCAAAGACCACTTGGGTAACCTAAGAGTAGCCTGTAGATGTGGTGACCCATTAAGAAATGATAATACAGGAAAAATAAGACCAAACGCTTCAAATAGAGAGCCTATAAGAATAGTACAACAAAACGATTATGATGCTTGGGGGCTGGACTTTGGACAAGCAAGTTCAGAGCTCAATGCACAAAGCTCAAAGCTAACCGACCGCTTCCAATACAATTCCAAAGAAAGAGTCCAAGACTTAGGTATTGAGTTATATGATTATGGGGCGAGGCATTATGACGCCACTATCGCAAGATGGAGTAATGTGGATCCCCTAGCCGACAAAATGCGGAAATGGTCACCTTATAACTACGTTTTTAATAACCCTTTAAGGTTTATTGACCCAGACGGAAGGGGGCCAGAAACTGATATATATAATCTTGCCGGCAAACTTGTAAAACAGATAAATGATAATAAAACAGATAAAAAATTAGTATTAACACATAGTAAAAAGTCTGATGAGATTGAAAGCTTTATTGCCGCGGGTAACCTAATAAACGTGCCTACAAATGAAACTATTGAAAGTATGGATGAAGCATATAGTAGAACAGAGGATACAGGAAATGAGCATGCATTTTATATAGGGGAAAACGGAACAAATTCCAAAATAGTGGAAGGCAATGCTGGTAAAATGTCGAGTGCTAGTATGAGGGAAGCTCATAAGGATTTAACAGACAAAGGAGATTTACCTGCTTCTGATGTTCACACCCATCCTCTTCACAAAGATAGTAATGGAAATGTTATAAGTATTGGTCAACCTCAGGGATCTTCTGGTTTAGAAAAAGATACAGATCCTGCGAATAACACTATAACTACTCAACCAAATATCGTCTTAGGGTATACTCAAGTAAATACTCCACCACCTTCAGGGACAATTGGAGGTTCATATACGACAAGTTTCAAAAGGGCTATTGGTTTTTATAAAGCCAATGTTTCTCAAATTAATTCTAAAACTATTTTATTTTCTGACTTTAAAAACACAATTTCTAAAATTAACAGAAAATGAAAACATGTAATATAATAGTATGTTTAATAATCTGCCTGTTTAGTTGCTCTAGAAAAATTGACAATACAATCAGTAAAGGCAATTTTGGAAAAGATTTTGAGCTAGTCTTTGGTGTAAAGAAAAACATACTAAAAGTAAAGCCAATAACAACTGGATTGTCAGATAATCAAATCCAATTATTTAAATCATTTACTATAGCCTTACCAAAGGGGATAATTAACTATAAAGTAGTTGGATTAACCGATTTTATTTTTTTCTATAAAAAAAATAAAATTATTTATATCAAGTCGAATTCATCAAATAAACAGCTAGACCCAATTAAATTCATACATGAAGAATCAATTGAAATTGATCAGTCTAAGATAAATGGAAAGTTTTCAAAGGGTTTAATACTCAATAATAACATAAAAATTTTCATTTTAAATTTCAGGGAGAATGAAGTTTTAGAAATCATAAACCTGATTAGAAGTTTTCCCTAGCAGAGTCTCCCGCTCTGCAAAGTCTTTTTGACTTTGCGGAATAAGTTTTTCGGTCTTCAGACCGAGGTGAAGGGTAGGAAGTGATTTTTTTCCTTATTAGAATCTCCCTGTCTGTCGACAGGCAGGCGTTAGGGACTCTGCGGCATTAAAGTAAGTAAGTGTTTTTAAAAAAAAGAGAGACATAATGTTAAAGAAGAGCTTAAACCACAACAACACTTTCTAAAAAACTAAAAGAAACGAGTAACACATTTTATTAGAGAATATCATAGACCCAACATGAAAGAATCCCTAAACAACATGAAGATAAACAAGCTCCTATTTACAGCACTTATATTTATCCAAATAAGCGTTCTGGCACAAGAAACCAACCAAGGTTTCACACCCGAGGTGGTGCCACCATCGCCAAATGCGGCTAGTATAGGTAAATTTGGTAATATTCCTATTTCTTATTACACCGGCACGGTTCAGGTTAACTCCCCACTATACACCGTTTCAGAAGGCAAAATTCAAGTTCCCATTAGTTTGAATTACCATCCGTCTGGCATTAAGGTGGCAGAAGAGGCTAGTCAGGTAGGGCTAGGCTGGGCTCTAAATGCAGGGGGAGTGGTTTCACGCACTGTCATGGGGCAAGATGATTTTGAAGACAATAGGTATTTCAGTGATTTAAATCCACTACCACAAAACATGATTCCTCAGCCTCTTGTTCAAGAGGGCCAAAGAATTCCTGAACATGAAAACCTGAGTAATTATCAAATAGTAAACACCGCTCCGCCAAGTCTTTTTGACTTTGCGGAATAAGTTTTTCGGTCTTCAGACTGCTTCAAAAATTCAACATTAAAAAAATGAAAATAATAATAATAGCTGTTGCGATTTTATTAACAACATATTCGTGTTCATATATTGGAGCTGGAAGTTTAGGTTCATTTCAATCATATTACTTTGAAGTATCTGAAAATGAAATGGATGTACAAATTCAAAAGTTATATTCGGATATTCCACAATTTATTATTCCTGAAAAATGGGAACAATTTGACAATTGGAGTGAAAGAGGTTTTGGGTCGTTAAAAGGAAAAATATTTTATTTTAAAGAGAAACCTGAAGAATTGTTTTTTATAACCTATTATCAATTGGATGAAAAACACACAATTAAAGAAGGATTCCCAACTACAGATATCTCGGTTAGGGCAATTCATAATGGATTAGGAAGATGGAGGATTGTTGAAGATTTTAATGACGACAAGCCTGAATTGAAAAGAATTGAGGATCGTTTTTATAATGAAATTATTCTAAGACTTGAAAAGCGAATTAATACGACAGCTCTTAAAAAAAATCATGGTTTTAGTTCAATTTCGATTTCCACTCTTCCCAAAGCAGAGTCTCCGTTAGGGACTCTGCGGTATTCAGCGGAGAGGAGAACTTTAATATGAAAAATGAAATAATTTATAAAAAGAGATAGAAACATAGGATTACTAAAAAACACATAATGAATAAAATAGTAAAAATACTTATGCTGTTAGTGTTACCGGGCATGCTCACCGCACAGTCGGGTTTCTGGTAGCGTATAAAAAGTCCTCTCGGAGTCTCTGTTTGGGAACTCTTAGAATGCTAAGAAATAGAGACAAATAAGATATAAAACCACATAAAAAGAATTAACCCAATACTATGACAAGATATTTATTTCACTTTCTAGTTCCAAGGTTCAAAATCAACTTGACGCAAAAAATGAGTTCAAAAAACACTAAGTATCTAAGCTTTGATAGGATTCCAATTTTAAATGAATGTAGGATAAGTATGAAAATTGCACGACTAGGAGCATCAGTAATTTTAACACTTTTATTTTCGGATATTCAGGCCCAAAAAATAGAAATGGATACTGTAAAGCTAGTTCCAGCAGCACAGCGAACTTTGCTTCAGTTTAGTCAAGCAAATGAGCAGGAAAGTTTCGCTCCAAATGCTGTGCCTCCATCACCTAATGCCGCTGCATTGGGGAAATTTGGTGATATTCCTGTAAGTTATTACACTGGTTTGGTAAACACATCAATACCTATTTACACGATTTCAGATGGAGATATTTCAGTTCCTGTTAGCCTTTCTTATCACCATGGAGGAGTTAGAGTGGAAGAAGATGCGTCGTGGGTGGGTTTGGGTTGGACTATTAATGCTGGAGGAGCAATTACAAGGACAATCAGGGGTAAAGACGATTTTCACCCTATTAATGGTGCCGCTTTTAACCCACCTGTTCAGGATTATCTTCCAGACCCATTAGATAATTCAATCTTTTCGGAAAAAACGTTAAGTGCCGCAAATCCTGATTTGGATACTGAGCCTGATATGTTCTATTTTAATATTAATGGGCTTAGTGGTAAGTTTATTTTGGAAGCAAAACCTAACAATACTTTTCCCATCAAGGGATTACTATTAGATCGGTCGGATATTAAAATTGAATGTGTTAGCAGAACAGGTAATAGTAGAGACCAATATCAATATACATGGCGACTTACAGATACCAATGGTATAGAATACATATTTTCAGAACAAGAAATTAGTACAAGCTTATCCGCCTCTGGTTTTACTCCTCAAATTGTTAATAATAATTCTAGTCTTACACCCGACTTATCCTATAATATTGACCGGTCACACAATATAAGTGCATGGTATATTAGCTCTATTTACTCTCCCAATACTGATAGAACGATCCTTTTCAATTATAATAGAGCTGGCAAGTTTTATTCTACAAGTCGCATTTCATTTAATGAGAATTTTACAAATAGCGGAGAAATTTTAGAAGAAAATCAACCAAATTGTTCGACTCCGATCACTTTAAACCAATCGGACCTCCAGCCTTCGCAAAACTTGTCAATTAACGTAACGAGAAATACCTATTTAAAAGAAATTGTATGTAGTACAGGAAAATTAAGCTTTGTAATGACTGATAGAGAAGATTTGCAACCTTACTATCCTACTAGTAATGCGAATAGTCCGTTTTCTGGTTTTTTACAAGAAGCAGCAATTAATGATAACACTAGTTTAGGCTTAGAGAGTCAAAACATTCTTAAACCATTAAAATTAAGTCAAATTGAACTTTTTGACTTAAATAATAATAGAATAAAAAGATGGGAGCTAGAACACTCTTATTTTAATACTCAGGATGTAAATCTTAATCCAACTTCAGAATCTTATAGTTATAACATGAATAAGTATAACAAACTGAGATTAAGACTTGATGGATTCAAAGAAATTAGCGGTGACCTTTCAAATTCGCTTTCACCATATAAGTTCTTTTATTATGGTGATATTTTAAATTCAGATGACGATGAGTTATTGACTGCTGTCAGGTTACCAAGCAAAGTGTCTTTAGCCAAAGATTTTTGGGGATATTACAATGGAGAAATTAATAATAATTCCTCTTCATTTGCCACGTCTATCCCTAATCAGGCTTTTCCCAAAATGTCGGCATTCAAAATTGGGGGAGATTATCAATTTAAAGTTGTTGGTTTTGGAGATACCTATGAAAAAGGAATTGAAAGAAGTGTAGATGATGAGTTCAAAAAATATGGCACACTAAATAAGATTATTTATCCTACAGGCGGTAGTGGGAACTTCTACTATGGATCAAATGAAGGTTTAGCAGGAAAAGGAGAAGTGACAAGTAATTATTATGAGACTTATGGCAATCGTGTAGTTCCTTCCTTCTTGATCACTGACAATGAAACATTTGCGGACGTAACCATGATGCTTTCTTGTGATAGATTTAATCCAGAAAACGGACAATCATCTCCAATAGGATGTGAAAACCCAGCTACCCCAAATTCACCTGGTGCTAATGAATGGTTTGCTAAACTATTTAATGGCACAGACTTTATAGTTAAAAACTATTCGGACTGGGCAAGTTCCTCAAAAGTATGCACGAGAATAAATTCAAGTTCTGAAAGATGTGAGGTTACTTACAAAACTCAAGTCAAATTGAGTCCAGGGATATATAGACTGGAAGTTCAGCGACCTAGTGTTTTGGGAGCTTCGGCTCCAAATCCTTTTATGTCGGTTAGGACTTACAAATTTATCACAGGATCTAATTTTGAAATTCAAAAAACTGCAGGTCTTAGAGTTTCCAAAATAGTAACGCATGATGGAGAATCAATAGCATCCACCAAAGTGTTTGAATACAAAAACGATGATGGTAATGGGTCTGGAAAACAGATGAGAGATCCAATTCGATATTGTTATGGTTACCCGGAAATACTTCGGATTTGGGAGTTAGCTGGAAATAGTATTGCCGCCAGCTGTAACAAAAACTTTTGGGCTGTGAAAATGCAGTCTTCAAGTTTAGCTCCTTTAGGTACTGCCGCAAGCGGAAGTCATGTTGGCTATTCGCAAGTTAAGGTGATGAACATCGACGAAACGGGTCTAAATAATGGAAGTATAATTTATAATTATGTAAATAATCCTGATCCTGTAACATCCACACTTTATGCAGACTTACCAACTGCGTCAGATGTAAATAATGGTAACTTGTTAAGAGAAAGGTATTTAGATGTAAATGGTAGATTGGTTAAAGAAGTAATTAATCAAACTCCTATTTCTAAACCTAATGTTGAAGCTACATACAAAGGAATGAGGTATACCATTGGTTTTCTGCCAAATCAAGTTAGTAGGGTCGTTACAAAGGTCGAATATGATATTCCAGCTGGTTTTTACTACTCTCCTTCTTCAGAAGAACGTATTTACAACATTGACGACGTTTCAAATAATTCCTTTATTTCAACTACTTCAAATATCGAATACGGTAGTAATCAACATCTTCAAGTGACTGCCAAAGAAACATTTGACAGTCAAAATAAACTAAAAAGAGAAGTTTATAAATATCCTTTTGAGATTGCAAATGAATCAAATGATCCAGTTTACATAGGAATGATTTCGCAGAATAAAATATCTCCCATAATTGAAAAAAGTAGCTTCTTGAATAACCTCCAAGTTGGTTTGTTAAAAACTAATTTTGCTTTTTGGAATTCGGCTTTTTACGCCCCAATTAGTATTCAAAACCAACTAGGCTCTAGCGATGAATTAGTTACTCAAATAGTTTTTAACTCTTACACTAATAAAGGCCAACCTACTAGCTTTACGGAACTCAATGGGTTAACTACCGATATTGATTATTGGGATTCTTACGACGCTGCTAAAAGTAATTTTATTAAATCAAAAACTGTAAATGGGTCTAATGTCACTTTGACCAATTCTTTTGATTATTTACCTATGATCGGTGTTTTCAAAGAAACCGCTCCTAACGGCATAAGTAATAATTATGAGTACGATGAGTTCCAACGCTTAAAACTCATCAAAGACAACAACGGAAAAGTTGTAAAATCATATAACTACAATTACGTAGGTCAAGGTCAGTAAAACCCAAGAAGTAAAAGTCAATTATAATCCTCGTTTACGACATGTGAGCGGGGATTATTTTTGTGGAGTTAAAGTTAATTTTCAGCCCAATGGAAGACATCTAAAATCAGCTTTTAGCAATAAAGTTATTAAGCGGTGGCATGAGTTTTGGAATATGTATGGGAAACAAATTCTATATTAAAGCCCATGCTTAAATCATTTCTGGATATTCCGGGTCAAAATGGGCCACCTATTCCGGGTTAAAGTGAGCCTCTCCTATGGCATCAGTAAGTTCTTTGTATCCCCCCGAGCAAGTGCATCTAGGAAGTTATGTGGAAGTTTTTAGGGAGTAATGATTCTATCTGGTTTACTTTGGTGTCCATGATGTGTAGCAAGGTATGAGCTAGCCATTTGCTAGGGTTTACTTTTTCTATTTTGCACTGAGCAAAGAAGGTGTATATCATGGCAGCACGCTGAGCGGCTTCATGGCTACCAGCGAAGAGATAGTTCTTACGACCTAAGGCAATGGGTCTGATAGCATTTTCTATGAGATTATTGTCTATTTGAATGTTTCCATTATAGAGGTAATTGCTCATCTCATCCCATCTTTCTATGGTGTATCTGAAGGCTTTCCCTATAGCACTTTTAGGTAATACTTTGGCATTTTCATCTGCAATCCACCTTCCCATTTCATTGATGATAGGTAAGGCTTGTTCTATTCTTAAGATTTTAGTGTCCTGAGCAGAGAGTGTCTGTTCTTTAGCTTGTCTTTCAATACTATAAAGTGATTGAATATAGCTTAGAGCTTTCTCGGCTCTGGCTTTGTCGTTGTTGAGTGCTTCATCAAACTTGCGTCTGATATGTGCCATACACGCTATATGTATAACATCTTCACGCATTGCAATGGCATTATAGCCAGCATAACCATCGGTTTGCAGGTAACCTTTAAAGTTTTTCAGGGTTTCCCATACGTGTTTGCCTGCCCTGCTGGGCTGGTATTCAAAGAATATTTGTCCATCTACTGGGGCATGATAGACCCAGTAATAGCCCAGATGTGTTTTGCCTTTAAGTTTTGGGTCTTGAACTTTCAACGTGGTCTCATCCACTTGAAGGTAGTCTTGTAGCTTGGTTTGTTCTTGCACATATTCATAAAGAATGGCTAGCCGATTTAGACAGGTTTTCACCCAACCATCTATGCTTGAATCAGGTATTTTGATACCATTTCGGGCGAATCGCTGGCCAATACGATACAAAGGCAGGTGGTCAATATATTTATCGACCAAAAGCTGAGTCAGCAATTCTACCGATGGGATACCTTTATCAATCACTCTAAGTGGCAATGGAGCTATTATAAAACTACCTTCTGCCGATTTTGGAGCATACTTCTTACGAACGATGCGGTGCAGAAAGAATTTCTCTGGCTGGTAGCCTAGTTCCTCTGTTATTTCTTGACCAATGCAACTCATTTCACTCAAATCGCCCTCAGGCTCTAGTACTGTTTCCACAACTTCAAGATTATCGGGCAGCTTGGTTCTACCAGGATGAGCTTTCTTTTCTCTTTGATAAGTGACCTCAATCTTTTCAGCAGCTTGCTGCTCAAGTCTCTCTTGCTTTTCAGAAGAAATTTCTTGGAAAATATCAAGTTGATTGGTCGGCGACTCAAAACGTTCTCGCTTTTGACCAAAAAGCATTCGCTGAAGACGAGCTATGAGAGCCTTTGTCTCCGCAATAATGCCTTCTTTTTCGGAGATTTTCGCATCCTTCTCCGAGATTACTTTCTCCTTCTTAAAAATTGATTCCTCTTGCTGTATTACAAGCTTTTTGAGCTTATTATTTTCAGCTAAAATAGAAGCAATTTCCTTTTCAGATAGCATTTTGAGACTGTTTTTGTATACCCAATAGTACGAAAACAGCAGCAGAGTTTTAGGTAAAAATGCAAGTATTTTTTACTCATCTTGAAGCTGGAAACGAGGCTTTCGTTTTACACTTAAAATCTTAATGCCTTCAATTAGCATCACCAGTTCTGGCCAGCTGAGTTGGCTTTTATTTGCTTCCAGTTTTGGTATTTCGAACCGGCCTTGCTCCAATCGCTTGTGATAAATCACCAGTCCACCATCTTCCCAATGAAGTAACTTGATGTGAGTTCGCTTCTTGTTAATAAACACAAACACGCTACCATTGACAACGCGTTGGTTTAGCTCCGAAGTAACTAATCCAAACAAACCATCGAATCCTTTACGCATGTCACAAGGGCAATGATAAAGGTAATAACGCTGGTTTCCACTGAGGCTAAACATAGATTAGCCTGCGAAGCTCAGTTTTAGAAAGAGAACTCAAGACTCGAAGCTTGACCCCATTGGGATATTCAATCTCAATACCAGCTTTAATTGGGGCAATTACATCTATTTCTAGAAAGCCTTTTGGGTGTTCTTTGTTTGCCGACAACTTCTTCTTCCAGCCTGCCTGTCGGCAGACAGGTAATAGAAGGTAGCCTTATTTATTGATCGTTCTTTGCAGAACTGCATAGCAGTAATACCACTCCCTGAAAATTCATTCAATACCTCTTGCCAATCCATCTTCATAAACCTTTTTGATTACAAAGGTCTATGACTAGCTAACGGATTTCAAGATGTACTTGCTCGGGTGGATACGTTCTTTGTATTCGTTTCAATTTCTATGTGATGCGATTAAGACGAGAAATCCTCTTAATGCCTTTTCTTTGTTTGTATTGTTTCAATTTCTATGTGATGCGATTAAGACGGAAGTGGTTCAATTGCTATCGCTTGTCATGATTGGTTTCAATTTCTATGTGATGCGATTAAGACTAACGCCAAGTTACAAGCAGCAGAAAGGCTAGTTAAGTTTCAATTTCTATGTGATGCGATTAAGACTTGAACTAAGAAATGATAATGATACACGGTTTGCCGCCAAAGACGTGCAAAAATATTTTGCAAATAATCATATAAATCAAGTATTTACGCATCCCTATACACCGCAAGAAAATGGACATGTAGAAAGCTTTCATGCAATTTTGGGTAGGTCTTTGGCTATGAAAGAATACCGAACATTAAATGATTTAACTCTGCACCTAAATCACTTCTATCATGTATATAATAATGTAAGACTTCATGGGAGCTTAAAACATCTAAACCCCTCGGCATTTATAAAGCTATGGAAGCAAAATTGTATCCAAGTAGCACCACATAAAAAACTGAAACATAAGTATGAGATCAGGTTACTTGTACCACATTACAAATTAAAACCAAATGGAGAAATCAGGAAATTGTCAGAGGAAACTAAACTCAGAATAAAGGGAAAAAGCGAACTCAAACGACCCTAAACAACTAAAAACGTAGAGCCTGAAAAATATTTTATATAACTTTAAACTAAACCGAGAAAGTGTCTGCCAATTAAGGGGCTAAACCACAGATGCTTGGGTAACTAATCCCTACATGCAGTTTTTTACTGGAGAGGGATATTTTCAGCATTCCTTTCCTTGCGACCCTAGTGACTTTGTTCATTTTCGAAAACGCATTGGTGTCAAGGGAATTGAATCCATATTTGCTTTATCTGTTAAAGTCCATGGTAGAGATGCTTTTAGTAAAACTAGCCTTTCTGATACTACTGTTCAAGAAAACAATACCACATTTCCGACTGATGCAAAATTGGCTAAAAAAGTAATTGACCGTTGTAATGGAATAGCTAAAGGAGAGCGTATAGCTCAAAGAAAAACTTACACTCGAGTTAGTAAACAATTGGTCAGGGATACTTTTAATTCATCTCACCCTAAAAGAGCAAAGAAAGCAAGAAGTGCCTCAAAAAAGTTAAAGACAGTCTCGGCCAGATTGTTAAGGGAATTGGAAAGGAATATGGATGTAACTCAAAAAGAACAATACCAAAAGGAGCTTACATTAATGTGGAAAATTATCAATCAAAAAAGAGACACTAAGAACAAAGTTTATAGCCTCTACAAGCCATTTACGTCATGTATTGCCAAAGGCAAAGCTCATAAGAAATATGAATTTGGAAATAAAACTGGGCTAATGATAAATTCAAAAAACCTGGTAATCCAGGCCATAGATACTTTCAGTGGAAATCCACACGATAGCAGAACGATAGCTCCTCTACTGCGACAAGCAAAGCAAAATTTCGATTATCAACCCAAAGAAATTGTTTATGACAGAGGAGGAAAGGGTAGAAAGAAAATCTATAACACCGAGATACTTACCCCATCCAAACCACTTAAAAAGGATAAGGAATACACCAAACGCCAAAAAAGAAAGAAGTTTAGAAGACGAGCAGCCATAGAGCCAGTCATAAGCCACCTGAAAGAACATTTTAGGATGGGTAAAAACTATCTATGGGGCACTGAATCACCTAAATTAAATGCACTTTTAGCTGCATCAGGATGGAATTTGAAGAAAAGAATGGCAATCATCAAAGAATCTATTATTTGGCCTTTGCAATTCATCGTTAAATTCTCAATCAACCTGTTAAAGTCCTTGCTAATAGTTAACTTAAAACTGAGTTCGTAAGGAACGACTAATTATTAAAAATGGTTATCGCACATTCCAAAAGTTCATCTCGGCCTTGCTTTATTCCTTCTATTGTAGGTTCAACGTAAACATCTGGGACAATACCGATTCTTTGAGTCCGGGCGCTATCTGGATAGTAAACGCCAATTCCCGAAATCCAAGTTGAAAGACCTCCGGGAAGCGGAATCGTGGAGACATTACCATCTGAACCAGCCGTTGTGCTTCCTAAAATTGTAGTATTCTGACCAGCCCTAAAAGCCATGGCAGTATACTCCGCTTGACTTTGTGTTTGTTCATTTACCAATACTACCAATTTACCTTTGAACGGCTCTGTATCATAAGTAATAACATCCTGGTTAAAAAAATTAAACTGTCCGGGATGAGTCGGTATAAAAGCGGTGTATCTTGCAAAGATTGAGGTTTTGTCAATAAAGAAAGAAGCCAGTGAATAATATACAGGGGTAGCGGGATAATTCCTGATGTCAATAATAATTCCTTTGGTGTTTTTGAATTTTTCTTTGATGCTAATTACATCTTCTGCCGTTATGGTGGCAAGGGTGATATAGCCAATGTTTCCTTTCAGCATTTTGAATGACTTCTCTTTGCTCTCTAATCTTTTTTTATAGTAGCTCGTTCGATCAAATAGCGCTACCTTTTTGGTGGTGCTATCTCTCAAGGTGAAACTAACTTCTTTCTCATCAGACCTCGCTAAAATTCTACAGACGTCACGCATTTTAACAGCTTCATTTGATGCCGGAAGAAGACCCACTTTCTCCTTTATAATTTCGCTAATCGGCCTTCCGTTTATACGAGTAATAACATCTCCTAAGGAAAGTGAATGATCAAAACCCTCCGCTAATTCAAAAACTACAATTTGATCTTCTATGTATTTCAATGTTATTGGGGCAAAGTTAGAACCTATGTATTCGTCCAACTTATCTGCATCACCAAATAGCTGACCGTGGGAATCATGTATTTCTCCGATCAAGTGTACCAATTTTAATTCATACTGAAACTCGTCTACTGCATAAATAAATTCACGGATGTGTTTTTCTAAAACATCATCCCAATTACCTTCAATAAGATATTTACTCGGGAAAAAGTATTCGATTATATTCCAATATCTGTAAAGGGCAAGTAATCTATAACCTGCATCGGGGTAGGAGAAATCTGAATAGTCATCTTCATTTAAAAACTCGGGATGACCAACTATAAGGTCTTGCTTTACATAGTGCTGCTCATGTTGATTACGATTTTCATAGATTAAATGAAGTTTTTTGCTCAATTCCTCAGATACGGCTTCTGCATCAAACCAACAATGGTCAGGGAGTATAAAGGACGTTTTTTTAGAACCACTGCCACACGAACGACAAGGCTGAACCTTCCCAAAACTATGAATCCAATTTGTTAATAATTCATTTCTTTCCGATGTATTACGAGCTTCCAAATATCCAGGCAAAATTCTAAAAAGTTCGTGATCCCAGTTGTACTTGCCGGACGTAACGGCGGGATGGTGATATTTCAGGAAGCCCCAAACCTTGCCGAGCAATACAAGGTCTTTAACATCATTTTTTGTCAATGAGCCAAAGACAACTTTCGAGCCTTGATTGTATGCCTCTTTACCTTGTTCATCATCACTTCTATGGCAACTTATTACAAAGAAACACATAAAACAAACTAAGAATGTTTTCATGCCGCTAAATAACCGACTTATTGTGATGCTTAAAAGCTAAAGAAACTTAAAGTCTATTCAAAACAAGACAATTTTTTTAACAGAAACTGTAGACTTACGATATTTTATGGGTTATGCTCTCAACTTCCTGCCAGCTATCTTTCACTTTCAGTTGCTGTAATTCTTTTTCATAGCGTTGCCGAAAACCATTGTAAATTAAAACCGATACCAGTAGTAACAATTGTGTTACTAAATGGGTCAATATTCCTCCCTAAACTACCTCCTTGTGAAAAACTAACATCGATGCTTGGTAACGCATTTTTTCTGAAAACTTCGAACTGTTCTTGCTCAATAGAAACATTAATTTCTAATGATCGGATGGTTCTTTATAGCGTACTCAATACAATCTTGTAAATATAAATCCTGACCATTGCAGAGAACAGTTGTGAAACTTATCAATATTGTTTTCTTGAAAGGAATATTCATTTAACAACGTGCCTAATTTCATAAAAGAAACGATCTAGCAAAGATAATTCTTCCGTTACAATTTCGGCAGATGCCGTCATACCATTTTTGAAAGGAATTTGTATATTCGTATCGGTATTCAAAAGGTTGGGGAAAATAACTTTGACAGCGTAAGTCGAGTCTTTCGGCAATTCAGCTATTTGACTAATCTTTGCTCTTACTATTCCATATTGTTGGTAGGGATGGCTATTAATTTTGATTAAAACTGACTGACCTACGCTGACTTTTCCCAAATTATACTGTCCGAGTAGCATCTCTCCGTAAAACTTTTCATCATCTGGCTGTATGAAAAATAGTTCTTGCCCAGTTTTAAGATGAATATTTTGGGTCAAGAGCAAAATCTGGGGGATGAGTTCTTTAAGCATAAATTTGACATAGTCTAAAAAGGAAGAATTCAATACTCCTGACACCTCTAAACCTAGATCTAAAAGCTTTGATTTTCGCATTGAAAGATTCTGCTGAAGCATTGGTACTTCTGTTATCAAAATAATTAAGAATAGTTCTGTAATGATGCTCAAATGTTCGGGCAATTGAATTAAAGGATTTAAAGCCTGCTTGTCTTACTTCTTCATGCCATTTGGCTAGTCGAGCTAAACCATAAGTTTGGTCAGTGGTTTTGTCATAAATCTCGGCTAGTTTAATACCCAGTCCGAAGGCTTTTTCAATATCTGGATAGCGTTCAAATAATAGAGCAGCTCTTTCGGCTTGCGACTTAGACCAGTTTGCTGGTCGTTTATAAAGTACATATCTACCTCTAGCTAAAAGCTGCTTGAGTGTATCGCCATTATTTAGTATCTCAGGTTTATAAGGAGTTCCCTTTACTTTTGCAAGTTCGATGGCATCACTTTCTTGGTCTATAGCCTCCCAACGATGCTTGATTCGCATTTCTTGCACCGCATCCCAGGCTAATTTTTGTACGTGAAACCTATCGGTAACTCGTTTGGCCCAAGGAAATGATTTTTTGATAGCCAACTCCATATTAGGAGCCATGTCAAGGGTTACTTCTTTGACTTTCTTACGTTTAGGATCTGGTATTTTACGTAGGGCTTTTATAATATCAGTCGCCTTAGTGCCTGCTATGATGGCAACAATGCTCCCTTTTTTTCCTTTCGCTTCTTTATTGGTCAGAATAGTATAGAGTTCTCCATCCGAAAGGCTAGTTTCATCTATTGACAGATATTCTCCCATATTTTGTGGGTAGATTAGCCATTCTTTGGCTCTTGGCTTTTGCTTCCAGTTTTTGAAGTCGCTTAAATGATTCTTATACTGCCGCTGTAGTTTCTTCCCATTCAATCCGAAGAACTTGCCAACCGTTTCGACATCAATAGCCTGTGTATCTATTGAATTCTTTTAAAAAAGCAGCAAACTCTGTTGTCATTCGAGTTCCCTGAGCTACTATTTCCCAATTCCTTGTTACGTTCTTTCCTGTTTCCAAATCCTTCCATTTACGACGTTTGACATGAAGGAACACTTTGTAATTACGAATCGGAAAGTCTTGGATGGTTATTTCATCATAGAAGCCTTTTGAATGAAGTTTTAGTTCTGATAATTCCTGTGGAATATCCAACTTCTCTTCTAAGTAAATTCGCAGAATTTCAGTCTTTTTATCCTTATCGACCTTTATCAGATTGAAATTATCGACTAACAATTCGGGCAACAATAGCTTTACTAGTTCTTCCAATTTTATAGATGTTAAATTTCTCCAAAATTCAGAATTTAACAGCTATCCCCCAACTTTTGTTCTTGGTCCAATATTTTCTTGAATTGGATTAATAAAAGAAATTCTACCAGAGGTAGAAGCTTTGAGCAGGTAACGCTGTTTCCATTGCTCAATTTCACTTTTAAGAGTCGTGATACTCTGAATCAAGCTATTTTTTGTTCTATAACTTGCCTCTTGATATCTACAATCTCGTGGGCTTTCTGGCTAAAAACCAACTGATTATTCTCAATAGAGTTCTTTGCTAGTTCATACTCCTTTTTTTTTGATAAAAAAAATAGTGTAGCTGTTTGAACATCTTTTTTTGCAACATAACCTTTATCAGACAGAAGTTTTTGCCTCTCAAGTTCTTGTTGTGCCAACTTCATTTCATTATTAAGTAAAGATAATTGCGTATTCAGGTTGTTGTTGATATTCTTTATCGTTCCTAAATCACTAGAGAGCATGGTTTTCTTTGTTAGAAAAGCTCCCTCATTCGTATAGCCTTTAGTACGTATGAAATTGCCGTGGAATTCTTGATATGATTTCTGTAGTTCACCAAGTCGAAAAAGGAATGGTACTTTTGCATTCCAAATTTTCCCAATTTCGCCGACTTCAGCAACCGCAAGGAAGCTATCTATTTTGTTTTCCAGCGTAACTACTTCCTGATAATTAGCCGTATTTTCAATGAGCCCAAGTATCTCATTGGATACAACCCTTTGACCATTGTGGATATATAGACGTTCAAGTTTCCCATCTACTTTCGCCACAACTGATTTGGGATAATTTACTGCCATTATTATTAAATTACCTTTTACTAAATCTGGGTATTTGACCATATTGGCAATAGTCACTAGTACTAATATTAAAACAAAAAACAGTGTAGTTCCCCAGCGTACCAACCAACTTGGTGGGGTCGTCATAATATCGTTTACAGCTTCACTCCGGAGTTCCGGAAGTTTTTCATTATTTCTTCCACCATTGTCAAGAGTGAGAGGCGGTTTTAATGGTGGTGGTATATCAGTTACTACGCGATCGCTGGAAAGCGTAGTCTTACCACCCAATAACTCTTTAAAGTCAGTGTGTAGTAACTGTTCCGAGGATGATATATACTTTTTGTCTCCCATATAAGTACAACTTTTGTTACATTTAGTACCCTGTTAGGGTACTATTTCAATCGACAAAACACTAATAATGCTTAAAATAAAGGTTGCTACGTTCCTAATTCCAATTGATTTTTAACAAGGTCAAAGTATCTTCCCCCTTGCCTAATTAACACATAATGTGTTCCAGTCTGTACAACTTTGCCTTTTTCCAACACGATAATTTGATCAGCACTTTTAACCGTACTTAGACGGTGGGCTACTACCACAACTGTTTTTCCAAGAAAAAATTCGTTAAGGTTATCCATGATAACTCGTTCGTTATCCGCATCTAGAGAATTAGTAGCTTCGTCAAAGAAAAGGAAATCAGGGTTCTTATAAACCGCTCTGGCAATCAATAACCGTTGTTTTTGACCTTGTGAAATACCATTGCCTTCCGATCCGATCTTAGTATTGTAACTGAGAGGTAGAGATTCTATAAAATCTTGGATATTGGCTACCTTAACAGAATGAAGTAACTTTTTGGGGTCGGGATACTCTTCTGAAATAGCTATGTTATTAGCTATAGTGTCGGAAAAGATGAAACCATCCTGCATGACTGTACCACAATGGTTCCGCCAAAACTGATGTCTAATATTCTTTAAGTTGCCCGTCCCTACTTTTATATCTCCCTTTTGGGGTTCAATAAACTTTAAAAATAATTTTAAAATCGTCGTTTTACCACTCCCGCTACTACCTGCAATCGCAGTAATTCTACCTTCGGGAATGGTAAAACTAACATCTTCCAACACAGGCTCGTTGCCCGCACCAGGGTATGTGAAAGTTAAATTGCTGACATGAATATCTCGTTTCTCAGGCAAGAAGCTCATTAAGTGGTCACTGTATGCCTCCTCGTCTGGCATTTTGTGAACTTCATTCAAGCGTTCTATACTTAAATTAGCATCTTGTAAATGTTGAATAAAGCCAATCATCTGCTCAATCGGACTATTTAGCTGGCCAATTATGTATTGTAATGCCATCATTGCCCCGAGCGTCATTTGCCCGTTCACTACCGCGTTTGCTGCTAAAAATGTGATAAAAATGTTTTTCCCTTCATTTATAAAAAAACCACCCGTTTGTTGATATTGTTGCAACGCCAGGCTCTCAAAGCTCAATTTAAAATCACGCACTTGCAGTCCCTCCCAATCCCAACGTTTTCGCATGGTGGCATTGTTCAATTTTAATTCTGGCACGGCTTGTACCAATTGGATTTCAAGCGATTCATCTAGAAAACTAGAGAATACCCTTGAAGAAATTTATTCCTCCCTAAATCTGCTAGAAAAACAGAAGGAGCTTTCCATAGAAAATGAAGGATGGGTAATGAACTGTATTCATAGTTACAGAAAAGGCTTCATCCAAGGCTTGAATGATTATATCACTGGCGAAACTTTATTAAATTCTATCAAAAACATTTAACTTAAAAAATAAGATGCTTAAAATATACAGTCTTTTAATCGGTGAAAACCCAAAGTATACAGCTACATTTCAGTGGTTTAGCCCCCTAATAGGCAGACACTTGCCGAAGGTTTATTAAATGTATAAAATTGTTTTTCTTATACTACGATTTTAGCTGTTTAAGGTGCTTGTTCTCTGGTTTCTTTGTGCCAGCAGAGCTTTAGTTTCTTCTGATATAATTCTGAATTCTCCATTTGGTTTGATTTTATAATGAGGTATTCGTAATTGAATATTGTACTTGTGGTTAATCTTTTTATGCGGTTCTACCAATATCATTTCCTGTTCCCAAAGTTTAATAAATGCGTTGGGGTTTAGGTGCTTTAGACTTCCATGTAACCTCACGTTATTATAAGTATAATAGAAGTGTTCTAGCTGTTTCTCTAAGTCAGTTATGGTCTTGTATTCCTGGAGTTCTAGTGAGCGACCAAGTATGGCATGAAAGCTTTCTACATGACCATTTTCTTGGGGCGTATAGGGATGTGTAAATACCTGCTTGATGTGATTTTTAGCAAAGTATTCTTGGACTGTTTTGGCAGCAAATCTTGTGTCATTATCGTTACGAAGCTCTAGGGTTAGTTCTTGCTCCAGCAGACCTGCTGGTTGTAATTCTTGAAGGATAATTTGCTCCCAAGCAGCTTTAATTTGGGCTTGTTTAATGGAGTAAGCCACCGTCCAATAAAGTACCTTTCTTGTAAAACAATCTATTACTGTAAGAATGAATGCATAGCATTGATGTTCTATAACCCACTGGAACTTTCTATCCATCTCTAAGACCTCTAAAGGCCTTTTAAGATTAACCCGCCTATATTTTACATAATTCCTAGCCGCTCTTTTATGTCGGTCACCAAGCAGTTGATATTTATACATTAGGCGATATACCTTTTTGTGATTAATCAAAAAACCTTCGTGCTGTAAGGCCGCGGTCATAACTCTATATCCATAACTGGTCTCTGGCAACAGCAGGGTGTTAATAATTACACCAATGACAAGCTCTTCGGCTACTTCCACCAAGTCGCCATGCCCATTTATTTGATTAGTGATACAAGTAGGTTTCCTACCTGCTTTTTTACGTTTGCCTAACTTCTTGTAGTACTCATATTTAGTGAGTTTACAGAGCTTTAAAGTAAGTTCTAATTTCATCCCCCATCCGACGTACTTTCTGACTAAAGCTTGTTTCTCAGATGGGGGTACTTCTTTTTTAGCAACTCATCTTTTAGCTTACTCTCCAACTCTTTCTCAGCTATGATTTCCTTCAGAGCTTTGTTCTCTTTTTCCAGTTTCTTGATGATAGCAAGGCGTTCCTTAGTAAGGCCATGAGTCAGGCCAACCTCACCCATCTCTTCTACCTTTTTCTTCCAGCCTGCCTGTCGGCAGACAGGTAATAAAAGGTAGCTGGATAAAGTGCATACTTATCCAACGTGATTTTTACGCCTTTCTCTGAGGCTTCTTTTACAATAGCCAGTTTTTCGGCTTTGCTATACTTCTTTCCCATACTCATAATTACAAAAATTATTTCGTAATCACGTTTGATATATAAAGGGGCTGAAACAGATGCGATTAAGACAGCCACTTTCAAGGTTAAAATTTATCATGATCACGGTTTCAATTTCTATGTGATGCGATTAAGACTCGCAAGCTGCGTTTGGGTCGTGCTGGTTTACTGGGTTTCAATTTCTATGTGATGCGATTAAGACATTCACCGCCGTATCTACGAAAGTATCCGCAGACCTGTTTCAATTTCTATGTGATGCGATTAAGACTTACACTACAAGAGCTTAGGTCCTGTGGAAATCTCAGTTTCAATTTCTATGTGATGCGATTAAGACGAATGAGAAAGCTTTCTCCACAGGCTAAAGAAACGTTTCAATTTCTATGTGATGCGATTAAGACTTTCAGGCACGGAACAAGGGCAAATGATGTTAACCAGTTTCAATTTCTATGTGATGCGATTAAGACTGCCCAGTCAAAAGCATACACCTTTGTAATAGACTAGTTTCAATTGCTATGTGATGCGATTAAGACAATATAGAGGGATTTAGGGTGGCGGTGAATGTTTCAGTTTCAATTTCTATGTGATGCGATTAAGACTAGATAGTTCCGGCATACACCGTTTCATCCGTAAGTTTCAATTTCTATGTGATGCGATTAAGACCGATGTCTGGATAAATGGCTATGATGTATTAATGGAGTTTCAATTTCTATGTGATGCGATTAAGACATGCATCGAAGTTTTTTGGGAGTTTTGGGTGAGTGAGTTTCAATTTCTATGTGATGCGATTAAGACAACAGTGTTTTCTTCAATAAAATCATCAGACATTTTAGTTTCAATTTCTATGTGATGCGATTAAGACTCTGAAGAAAGGCCTGGAAGCGGTGGAAAACTTACGTTTCAATTTCTATGTGATGCGATTAAGACTTATCATCCGACCCTTACCAAATCAAGTCCATTGAGTTTCAATTTCTATGTGATGCGATTAAGACTTCCATCTTTTTGAATCTTAAAATCTGCATATAATTGGTTTCAATTTCTATGTGATGCGATTAAGACCTTACGGGCAAAAGGAGGTTCAGGAAGGAAAAGTACGTTTCAATTTCTATGTGATTCGATTAAGACAGGAGGGCGTGGAGAGCTATGTGAAGCCTGCACGTGGTTTCAATTTCTATGTGATGCGATTAAGACGTTTGGATTTTGCACCATTACCAATAAAGATTCCTGTTTCAATTTCTATGTGATGCGATTAAGACTCTTCAGGCTATTATGGTAGGACCTGCTGGGTCTGGGTTTCAATTTCTATGTGATGCGATTAAGACTGCCATCGTTTTCCCCTGCATAGCCTATATAGTTATGTTTCAATTTCTATGTGATGCGATTAAGACGGGAATACGTGCAAGATGGTATCCCTTTTCATAGAGTTTCAATTTCTATGTGATGCGATTAAGACTGCCTTTTGCCTTGATAATTTGGGGCGGTATGGTTAGTTTCAATTTCTATGTGATGCGATTAAGACATTAACCGCAATTTTAGCAGGGGTTACCCTTCCGAGTTTCAATTTCTATGTGATGCGATTAAGACAGTTAAACGACCTTGATTAGTATTGTTGCTAACGTAGTTTCAATTTCTATGTGATGCGATTAAGACGTATTAGTTCGCCTAACCTGGGGGCGGCCTTAATCAGTTTCAATTTCTATGTGATGCGATTAAGACAATAGACTTTACGGGTTCTGAAGGAGACATGATCCGTTTCAATTTCTATGTGATGCGATTAAGACAGTCATAAAGGAAATTGTAGAACCATTTGTCTTTAGTTTCAATTTCTATGTGATGCGATTAAGACTACACAAACGTGAACGCTTGGAAAATAGAAGGCTCGTTTCAATTTCTATGTGATGCGATTAAGACGTTTAAAGTGATGGGCTTAGATATGTCTAAAATTGGTTTCAATTTCTATGTGATGCGATTAAGACTAACTGAAGATGTAGGTGACAAAGTACATAAATGTAGTTTCAATTTCTATGTGATGCGATTAAGACGTACTCATAAGCATGTTAGGAACTGAAACTATTCCAGTTTCAATTTCTATGTGATGCGATTAAGACAAACACCCACCACAAAAAGCCATTGATTAATTTCAAGTTTCAATTTCTATGTGATGCGATTAAGACTTTTCCGAATTACTATATGAATTACTATCTGAATTAGTTTCAATTTCTATGTGATGCGATTAAGACGTTATATCTCTTACAGTATTATTATACGTATCAAAGTTTCAATTTCTATGTGATGCGATTAAGACTCGGCAGCTGTAGCACCAGACGTAAGATTGGTTCCGGTTTCAATTTCTATGTGATGCGATTAAGACTATTTTGAATTGCCTAATAATAAGTGTTTTATTTTTGTTTCAATTTCTATGTGATGCGATTAAGACAGCCATCGCTCCTACAGCTCCGCTGCCAATTACATGTTTCAATTTCTATGTGATGCGATTAAGACAAGTTTCAAAGCCCCACGTTCCACCCATTGCGGTAAGTTTCAATTTCTATGTGATGCGATTAAGACTGCCTGACGAAGTTGACGTAAAAGTCATTAATCGCCGTTTCAATTTCTATGTGATGCGATTAAGACAAAATCTAAAAAGTCCGAAATTGAAGGCTTAGTAAAGTTTCAATTTCTATGTGATGCGATTAAGACGGCACAAGCTACAGCATTCGCAAGGCAGACAGGTGGTTTCAATTTCTATGTGATGCGATTAAGACTAAATCCAGTTCAGTATCAAGGCAAAACCGTAAAGAGGTTTCAATTTCTATGTGATGCGATTAAGACTAAAAAGATACGCACTTATAACACTGCCGGAACTTCGTTTCAATTTCTATGTGATGCGATTAAGACTGAAAAAGCTACTGCACAGCAGTGACAGGAAGGAAGGTTTCAATTTCTATGTGATGCGATTAAGACCGGCACTGCTGGCAGATAACAGGATTACCGACTTAGTTTCAATTTCTATGTGATGCGATTAAGACTGAAACTGGAGCCTTATCAAACGGCGGATTTGTTCGTTTCAATTTCTATGTGATGCGATTAAGACAAAGCTGACCACGTTTGGCATCCCTTATGTGGTGCAGTTTCAATTTCTATGTGATGCGATTAAGACGTATGCCGCCTGCGTACCTACAAATGCCGTACCTGTGTTTCAATTTCTATGTGATGCGATTAAGACCCTCTTATTATTTCGTAACTCATTTGATTAATATTAGTTTCAATTTCTATGTGATGCGATTAAGACGTTACAGGGGCAGCCTACACTACGAGCATTGATACTGTTTCAATTTCTATGTGATGCGATTAAGACCTTGGAGAATAAACCCTAGTTGCACCTCTGAGCCTGTTTCAATTTCTATGTGATGCGATTAAGACAAGATAGATGACATCTGTGTTATTCTTAAAGAATAGTTTCAATTTCTATGTGATGCGATTAAGACGATCGGTTTTCTTAAAGGTCGTCCGGCATGGTTGCCGGTTTCAATTTCTATGTGATGCGATTAAGACTTTTCTATCATTTTCTGAGCTTCACTACTACCTGCCTGTTTCAATTTCTATGTGATGCGATTAAGACTTCTATTTGCTCTATGAATGGTTCAATAGTTAGGTCTGTTTCAATTTCTATGTGATGCGATTAAGACTTATGAGCAAAGAGACATTTATAATACGCTCGGAAGTTTCAATTTCTATGTGATGCGATTAAGACTTTATAGTATTCTGTCAACTGTTTAGCTACTGTGAAGGTTTCAATTTCTATGTGATGCGATTAAGACTAGTGAAGAGGGTGAAGTGCTATTTATAGATGAAAAGTTTCAATTTCTATGTGATGCGATTAAGACTTTCTGATAGCACGTGCTTCTGTAAGGATGTTCGGAGTTTCAATTTCTATGTGATGCGATTAAGACTTGTACAGGTCATCCGAACTCATCACAAAAGTCGAAGTTTCAATTTCTATGTGATGCGATTAAGACTGTCTATGTTGTTCACCGTTGCACCAAGTTTGAAATGTTTCAATTTCTATGTGATGCGATTAAGACGTTCAGCCGACTTTCTTAACCTCCTCTTAGACGAAAGTTTCAATTTCTATGTGATGCGATTAAGACCGGAACGTGGAGCAATCGCCGTTTTTAATCTTTCAGTTTCAATTTCTATGTGATGCGATTAAGACTTGTACTTTCCAGAAATGCCCTCGAAGGGTTTAATCTGTTTCAATTTCTATGTGATGCGATTAAGACCACGTCAGGAACCACGAACGCAGGTGGATCTGCCAGTTTCAATTTCTATGTGATGCGATTAAGACTTTAAGTTGTTTTCAAATCTGTTTACCCCGAAAACGGTTTCAATTTCTATGTGATGCGATTAAGACTAGACGGAATCACGCTAAGCGTAGATGATGATTTCGTTTCAATTTCTATGTGATGCGATTAAGACCCGTTTATAAAACAGGCAAAAAAGACACGAATCCAATGTTTTAACATCCAAAATACATTAGAATCGTGTCGACCTACAATAATACGATTTTACCCTGAGTTCGACAACGCCTTTTCAAGCCCTGTCAATAGGATTTTAATAAATTCAATATGTCAATGAACTTCTATAAAACATTATGTCACCACATCGACAACAGTCCTTATAAAATTTGACCCGTACTTTGCCGCTCGAAACCGAGAATTTCCTTATCGAGCCAGTCTTTTGAGCGGCTTTTGAAAACTATAATACTGTCTTCTTCATCATCCATGATTTCATAAGCTCGGTCTAGCATTTCTGTCAATTTGACCTTACTTATTTCACCTTCAAAAGTCGAGTTCTGAATCCAATTTAAGTATTTCCTGCAATGTTTCAGCATTTTCGCCACTCGCTTTGTATTCATGTCATACACCAATATTACGTACATAGGTCTGGATTTATATTTTACAATTGAAATGCAAACTAAGTGATATCAAATTCATGCTACCACCAAGCCCTAAAAGGCACATATTCCTCCATTCCTAGCATGTGTTTACTCAGTTTGTAGCATTCCAGTTTTATCAGATGCTTATAACTCACATGCTTATTTAGGCTTCTGTGCTGTATTGTTTCTTTAAGCTTTTCTTCATATACCCTTATAAAGGTCTTTCGGCCACTATCTTTTAGCACACATCTACTCACTTCACTTCTAAAATCACTCGCTTTAATTTGCTTCTTATTGAGCAAGCTAAAAATGGTTCTGTCAATTAGTAGTGGCTTGAAAATCTCTGCGACATCTAAAGCCAGCGAAAATCGTCTATAACCAGGCTCATGCAGGAAACTAATGGTGGGGTTAAGCTGCGTATGATAAATTTGACCAAGGCAAGTGGTATAGCACATCATATTACCAAAAGAAATAAGCGTATTGACTTCGTTTTCAGGAGGCTGTTTGGTTCTGTTTCCCATATTGAAATCATTCAATATTTCATCAAAAGCCTTGTAATACACCTGACGGATATTTCCTTCCAAACCCATCAGCTGTGGAATGTTATCTGTGTCAACTATATCTTTTCTGTAAGCTTCTATTTGTTCTATAGCACCAGTAAGCTCTTTGCCACGTCTTTTATAATACTGTAAGTTTTTTAAGATATTGGCGGCAGCTCCATCCACAAACCCCCTGGCTATTACTATCCTTTTCTTAGCAGACATGTAATGCTTGGTTTGCTGAATCTGCATTTTACCGGCCAGCAAGTACTCTTTTGGCATGAATGAGCCTGCGTAATGCTCGTAATAGTCGAAAAAATGTACGGCTATATGGTTTTTGCCCAAAAAAGTATAAAGAGCAGAGTTAGCATCTAAACTGCCGAAAACGTACAAATCGTTAATGGTTTCAACAGGCAAATACCTAGACTGGCCTACCACGCCGTCCTCATCTACGGGTGTAAACTTTAAGGTATTGTCTTTTCTCGATAACCTCCCAGGATTAAATAAATAGTAGGTTTTTTTCATTCTTCAGGGCTTTCTGTTATCCAACAAAAATCATAATAGCTGCATTTCTTACATTTGCTTTTTTGGATTTTAGGCGGAGCGTCTTCCTGACCAATTATGGCTGTTGCCTCTTTCACCCAATGGGCTATACGTTCATCATCTCCATCCGCTAATGTTACTGTCTCTCGTTTATGTAGTTTTGGGTATTCTAGTATTCCCGTTGCACCGTCCACGCCATTTCTTTTAAGAATATACAGGTAATACTTCACCTGAGCCAAATGTGCTTCACTATAAGAAGACGATTTCTTTATCTCATGTACCACCTTATTTTTGGCATCGTAGAAATCTATTTTGACACCATCTATTTCTAGTTCACGATACTTTTCGGCACGCTGCGGGTAAGTTTTTTCACCTATCATTTTGCCCTCACATACCAGCTCCGACGTATGTTCCATATTAATGCCGTTGGCAAAGAGCCAAAGCTTTCTATGGCAAATGTGGAGGTAGTTTATATGTGTGGCTATGATATTCATGTCAATATATATTAAGACTGTTCATCCCATAGGTCATTTAAGAAAACACGAGCATCTTCAATGTCGAAATCATCAGGGTCTACTTCTTCATTATCTTTCATTTCTGCGTAGCCCCAAACTCCACCGCAGTCTTCAGGTGGACAGGCTCCTTTTCCTGCCAAAATTATAGGCCGAAGTAAGTTACCTTCTTCAATAGCCTCAACAGTGATTAGATGCATCCAGTCGTCTCCGAAATCATAGATATAAACCATTGTTTGTCCTTTCCGAGTAAAGACATCTTCCACATCGTTCTCCATACTATCTTCATCTGATTCAAAAATGTCATCTTCCTCATTATAAGGTGCATAATCAGGTTTAGAACCCCAGCCCTTTGGCGAAAACTGATACAAGTGATAGTTGTCCCAGCCAAAAGTCATTTGGATAATCTCATGGAGTGTATGTAAGCTGATATTACCTGGTACCTTTACTTTTCGCCACACAGGTGGTTTGCTGATATTTTTTAGTTGTATTTTTAATTGGTAAATCATGGATAAAGAATGTTTTATCTGAAATTATACGATTATGGATTTAATGACAACCATTTGTTGAGAATTCTTTTGCCCATAATTTCATGTCAATACAAAAATCCAAAGAGCCAAAGCGGAATGGTATTTCCGATGCCCGTTTCTATCTCGTCTTTGGCTAAAAACGCATTTTCAATTCCCGCAACCTGCTTCCCATCTTTGTTTTTTCCACCTACTTCTATGGTAATTCCTGATTGGTCTAAATAGAAATCACCTTTCTTTGGAAGAGAAACTTCTAATCCTGCGTTTCTGAGCTGATTAATAATAAAGGTTTCCCGCATATTGCCTATTTCAGGATTCGAGAACAAAGCATAAGAAAGATTACTATTATCTAGATATAACTTGTCGGGCTTTTGTAAAGTAGAAACACCCTTGCCCGTTTGGTGAAGTTGACTAATCAAATGAGCCGATTCCAAATGCCCCAAATAAAGGTAAATCAGGTCTCTACTTACACCCGTTTTCCTACTAATCTCAGATACATTTGGCTTAAATGGCACAGATTCGGCTACCACTCTAAGCAGCTTCTTTACCTTTTTATTAGCCTCGGCACTGTAGCCTTCTATGTAATTCAGGTCTGTGTCAATCACGGTATTAATGACCTGTACCAATCGCTGTAAATAATCCGATTCCTGAATTTCTAAATGAAAAGGGTAGTACCCATTTCTTAAATAGGCTTTGAGCAGCGGTATGACTTGTATTTGCTCCGCAATTTGTGCAGATAGTCTTCTAACATCGGTGAAAATGTTTTCTATTTCAATCTTTTCAAATTTCTGGTTGAGCGAAAAATTAATATACTCTCTGAAAGAAAGGCCATGAAGCTGATAGACGGAAGCCCTTCTGCTTAAATCAGACTCTCCCCTAAAAATATCAAGAGCAGAGGAGGCCGAGAAAACTATTTTAAGCTCCGGAAAACCATCATAAATAACTTTTAACTCTCTAGACCAACGCTCATATTTATGAACCTCATCTATAAACAAATGCCTGCCGCCGTTTATGTAGAATTCCTTTGCAAAATCATAAAGAGAGTTGGTGAAAAAATAAGGGTGCTCCAGTGTGGCATATAAAGCTAATGGAGAACCCGTTTCAAAATTCCCTTTGATGTATTGTAACATCATGGTGGTTTTACCCGTACCACGAGGCCCCTTAATGCCCATCATTCGCACAGACCAATCTATCTCCTCATAGAGGTATCTAAATCGCTCCGTTTGCGTATTTTTTATTAAATTGTCGTGATATGACCACAATTCTTCCATGTTATTGTATGTTTTTCACGACAAAAGTACGATTATTTTTAAGAACTAGTTCGATTTCATTGTGAGTGTAGGAGACCATAAATGGGTTAAATAAATAAGTCCGTTTCAAATTGGCTATCATCAATCCCACCTTCTAATGAATAAACTTTTTCCCAATGCGATAAATAGATTAAACCAAACTTCTCAAAGACCTCATCTTCATGGTCACAATATGACAATAGTTCCTTGTTTAGTTTTGAGTCAGTGAAGATGGAAAACATAAACTTGGACATTATTCCTCCAATCTGTTTCTTGTTTATCATTTTTCTTATGAAATCAGACTCGCCAAAAACGATATTTTTATATATGTCAAAAACAATTTCACCACTAACTTGTGAGAAGTCATTTGAATTAAAATTGTCATAAAATGCTAGTTCGGCTTTCGTAAACCATTTTCTGTCAATTTTCAACGGTACAAAGACGGAGGTTGTTTGTGTGTCAATTAGTTTGAACTCATCACTTACTTTTCGAAAATGAAACCTTTTAAAGTTATCAAGGTAGTCTTGGATATTTTCAAAGACTTCGCTTTGATTTAACTTATTGATACTGTTATTAACACTATCATATAACAAATCAAAATTCTTACTTTCAAGTATATTTTTATAAATAGGAAAAGTTAGTCGCTGCTGATATCGCTTGTCTGTTCCATAAATTTTGGCTTCACGATCATAGTTGAAAATGAAAACTTTAGAGCCGCTTTTGCTCGCATTTCGATTAACTCTACCAGCTAATTGTTCATCACTATCAACTAGAGAGCGGTCTTTAAAACCAATGTCCATATCTATATCTACACCTGCTTCAATCACCTGAGTAGTAATTACCAGAGTTTTTTGAAAGATTTTTTCTTTAATGGCGTGAATGATTTCTTGGCGTCGAGGTTCAAGTATAGTCCCAGAAATCAAATACTTTTCATAATCATGGAATCTACCATCCTTTTCAATCAATCGATAGAATGCGGATGCTGATTTTTTAATGATAAATTCAACTAAACCGTTGGAGGTGTTCTCATTGTTAATGGCATACTTTTCTAATTCTAAATAAACTACATCTGCTAAGTTTTCTAATTTAATGGTTTGATTTCCTGTTTCTCCGAGCAATGAAAAATCAAAAGTAACTCGGTCTTTAAAATTGGGGTTAGTAAAGTATTCATTTTTATTTGTGATTAAAGCCTGAACCTTCCCTTTTGCTTCTCTACTTAACTTATCAATCTTTGGCAAAGTGGCGGACATTAAAACAAATCTGATATTAAAATGCTTAGAATAATGATGTAGAAAGAAGACTATTTTATCCCAATGCTTTGGGGTATAGGTTTGTAATTCGTCAATAATAACAACGGAGTTGCTCATTCGATGCAAAATATAATTGTCATCTTTTCCATTGCCTTTCAGGATGTTAAAAAATTTTACATGAGAAAGTAATGTAAATGGGTAATTGATAAATAGATTATTGATATAATTTAATTTTTTATCTCCGAAAAGGCCGTCTTCGTTATCTTCTTTTTCGCTGGTATGAAATCCACCTTTTGAATGTAGTTGAATAACCTTATCATTCTCTATCTGCAAAGTTTCCTTAATGCTCTTAAAAGTTTGTGTTATCAAGGTTGTAAAAGGGAATACGTAAAAGACTTTATTCAATCGTTCATCTGATTTTAGCAATTCCAATGCACAAGCAAATGAAATATTCGTTTTCCCACTACCCGTTGGGGCTTCTAAATAAAATAGTCTCTTGTCAATCTTTTGGCGAAGTGCAGTAATCGCTTCTGCCGCCATCTTTTGGCGTAATTGATTTAGATTTTTATTACTGCGTTCTTGTAGTTCAGAAAAGTTCAGTTGATTGAAATACTCAATTTTTTTGTAAAGTTCGCCATTGTATTGAGCCCCTTTATTATTTATGAAATTCTGTAAAAGTTCGTTTTTGAAGCCTTTATCAATTAATCCAAAATCTTTTATAGGCAAATCGCCCATAAAGTCGTTTGTGGCATAATAATCAGAAGCGGTTAAAAGAGAAAAGTTAAGTTTTAGTAAAGCGTAGAATGAGAAATAATAACTTCCTTCTTTGTCATGTTTCTTCAGTTCGTTATCAATTACTCCAGGAATGTTTAGAATTAAATGCTTAGTTGGTTTGGTTAAAGCGTTGTCAAATAATTTCAAGTATGACTCTAATCCTGCAAGCCTTTCCTCGTCAAATTCTATGTGATGTTCAAAAAAACTTGAATGATGTTTTAAAATAGGATTGGCAAATAAATAAGTAACAAAGATTAAGAAATTTAACTCCGAATTTGATAGATTTTGCTTTTCTGTAATTTCCTTTAAATGGACATTTAAAAAAATAAAGGCACTTAAAATAGAATGTTGTGAGCCTATTTTATTGTTCTTATTTGGCTTAAAAAAGCCTTTATCCTGCATTTTTTCGATTTGGAAATTCTCATTTACTTTTCCATAATCGTGATATATTAAAGCATTTACAAAAAGGCGTTTTACAAAATTACCAACAAATTCTATTTCTTCAATTTTTGAATTTATCCTTATTAAATCATGTATCAAGCTATCCATTACGTTATCTTGTCCATGAGCAATGACCAAACTTGATGCGTAGTTCATTACTAAATGGACATGCTCATGTAGTTTTTCAAATTCACGAACATTATGGGTATGAGCATGATACTTTTCAAAATCACTTAAAACATGCTCAATTTTGGTTTCCTCTAGAATTAAATCTTTAAAAGACTTGAATAACGTCATTGTTGTTGAGTAAGTAGAGATTCTCTATTTCATAATCTTTTTTTAATTTGAAAGAAGTCAAAACAAAAGGTTGATATTCATATTGGAACAATTCTTCATCATAACCAGTGGGCAACCTTTCAAAGTAGGCAAAGTCGTTTTTTGTAAAATCAATATCCCAGGCTGGAACATCGTCATCGACCATTTTACCATCCTTAAGTATCATTTTTTTGATAAATAGAGAATTGACTTGATAACTATGTTTCGGTTCAAACTTTTCATACTTATACGTTTGAACATTTTCCCACCAAAGTGAGAAATCATTTTTACCTAAATAAGGAAGGAATTCAGCTTCATGATTTTGGATTCTTTGAGTTAGTTCCAGATTGTCGGTTAAAAGATAAATACGGTAAGATGGTTTTATTAATATTTGTTCAATTACATTAATTGTCGCTCCAAAAGTGGAAACATCTTTACCGCCTATGTTTTTTAACGTAGATAGGTTCGCAATACCTGTTGAGTTATTATATTTTATCGTGGTCTTTTGAAAATTTCCTTTCTCATGATTAATTGGTTGAATACCAATCCTAATAGGATTCTCATTGCAAAACTTTTCTAAATATTCAGGCTTTTTTTTATTACCCTTAAAGCCACTATATCCCATAATTGCACCCAAAACCCCTAAAATACATGGTTTGTGCATCATATTATAAGTAAGATAAACAGGTGAATTAGTGTCGGGCTTTTTTAGGAAACCAAAATCTGCCTTAATATCAAATGATATAATTTCTTTCATTTTAACAGTTTTTAGTTTAAATCAAAAGTCTTTGCCAAGGCTGGTGCATTTAAAATTATCGTATTCTCTGATTGATAATAAATTTCAATTGCTTCTAAGTCATTAGGATATTTTTCTAATAATGATTTTATTCTGGAAAAATCAAATGTGATTTTTCCATTTGTTTTTGAAACTTCCTCTTTTGTGATTAATGAGTTAAAATTTGGAAGTACGAGTTTTGAGTCTTCTTTAAGTTTTACCCAAAATAATAATTCATTATCTGTTCCTGCTTTTGATGTACTATCGTAATAGGTAACACCTTTACACATTGCATCTTTTAGCTTTTCAATATCAGAATCTGTAAGTTTGAAATCACTATTAATCGGATTTATTGAAAAGTGATGAATATAATGACCCTCTTGAAGTTTTGTTGAACGCCCGATTGTCGTCATGCCATCGCCTTCGTCTGTTGCAACTGGTGATTTGATTTGCTCACTAAAAATGTTGTTTTCCTTCCAAATATTAATTCCGTGATTGATTTGTACCGCTCCATGAATAGATACATTTGAATGACCAGCATATGTCGCTCCAAAACATCGAATATCAAGGCAATCAAGTAAGTGTGATTTTAATTTTAACTTATCTACAATCTCATGCTCTTTAGCTTTTTTACCTTCTCCTTTAGTGATTATTTTTGTAGGAAAAGCTTGAAAGTGATGAAGAAATAATCCATCTAAAGTTTTAGGATTGCCATTTTCATCGCTACGAGTAAAATAAAATACTTTCTCTCTTGGGTACATTTTATCCCAATAATTTCGAACAGTATACTTGAAGGCTTTATCAGTAGCATAAACAGTTCCGTCAGGCAAAGTTCTTGGCTGGCTACTAAAATCAGCATTATAATTTGAATTGATTGATTTTACAATTACACAGCCGAATACTCTATTTTTATATGACATTATTTTAGAATTTATAAAGTGATTGAATTATTATTAGTTAATATTTTCTTCTTTTTGTTCGGAGAACAGTTGATTGTTATCAAAGAAGCCTGCTAAAAATTCTGGCAAATAATCTTTTACATTATCCGTAGTTTCATAATCCATAACTTGAGCAAAAACTTTCCCAAATTTACTAGTAACCTCTTTGTGCTTATACATTGCAAAGAAATTTGCCATAGCTTTTTGCAATAGCCTGCAATCCGTTTTTTGTAAGAATGTTTCTAAACGATTATAACTTTTATCGTTTGTCTCGCTCTTAGAAAAAAGATATCGAATACACTGCCCAGCTAAATAGGCGAATTCATCTACGCTATTTATTAAAGCGTTTTGAGTAATAATTTCATCTACTTTATTTCGATGCTTTTCAATTTTTGAAATCATATCAATTGATTTTTTATAATTTGACGAATGGAAATAATTATATAAGCTGAACCAAATATTGAGCTTATTTAAAATTTGAAACCTTTTTGAATGTTGGTCTTTTTGAGTATCATATTCATCTGTTTTAATATCCTCCAATATTCCTTTAAGTAAAATATCGTCAAACATTAGTTGAGAAACGGCTTCAGTTTTTGATTTATAGATAAAGTCATAAAAGGCTTTTCTATATTTTAAGAATTGATTGAAATAACTATGTGTTGTGTATTTAGTGTCAAATTTCTCTTCTCCAAAATAGCTTATATAAAAATCATCACGAATATTCAGTATTGGTTTAGCAATGTGTTGTTCAAAATCAAAGACATTTTCAAGCTTCAAAGCATTAAAGTCATTTTTACTTAAAGGGAAGATTTTTTTAATTTGAATATCTAATGAATAATTAAAAGTTGAAACGAAATCAATATCCACAACTCTACTATAATCAGCACCTGCAAAAAATATAAGATAATAGTTGTGCAATTCATCTTTGGCATCACCCAACATTTTTTTTATCATTTCGTCATATCTAATCTTGCCATCTTGTTTTAGAATTTTAACAGCACTTTCAATTTCCCCTTTGTAAATAAACAATGGGAATGGTTTAGGTAAATACTTTTGGATAGAATAGAACTGTTCTATTTTCGCAGCAGCAGCTTCATTAATCCAAAAGTTGTTTTGATTAACTCCTGTAACATGACTTAAAAAGGGCTTATCAGCATTTACATTATGTAAACCTGCATAAACACCAATTCTTTCCGTTTTATGCAATTGTTCGATATTGAAATATCTTTGAGCCAAATATCTTTGGCTAACTGTTAAAAAATCTTCATCATTCAATCCCTTTAAGAACAAACAAATACATTCTGTATTCTTTAAATCAGATAGAATCTCAAATTTTTCTAAGTAATCTATTAAATGTTTTTCACAAAAAAGTTGTAGTCTTCTGATACTTTCTTTGTGCTTCATATCATCTAATATATAAACTGAAGCTGCTTTGAAATAAGCTTCAATTTGGCTGTTAATAAAAGTCTTACTTCTATCTCTTTCGGGATTAGTATAGTTTTTCTTTGAAAACCCAATTCCAAAAGGCGTTGCAATAGTTGAAAATAAACCAGAAGAAGAATTAAAGCTTTTATTTGTACCACCTCCCATAACTTGAGAATTTTGAAAAAAGCTATTGCACTTCTTCAAATGCTCTGAGAGAAAATTGTCATTCTGAGAATAAAATCCTATGTATTCTTCTTTAATTTTACCACCCTCATCAACATTTATCAAATTTCCCTGTTCATCAATATCTAAAAGAATATAAAGCCCATCTTTAGGTTGTAGATTGTTTGTGAATACCTCTTTAGGAAGAGTATCTACAAAATTGATTATTTCGTGTATCATAAATTTTTTATTTAACCATCCCCATCCCTTGTCCATTAAATCTCCCAAACCCACTGTAATACCCACATCGTATTACTTCTATGGGGGCTGATAGTTTGAACTCAAAATTGTGGTATCCTTTTATTTGGGTTTCGGCTTTACTTTGTTCTTTGATGCTAAATTTTCGAGAGCTTATTTTTTTAGGGTCTGTTAAAAGCTTGTATTTGATTTCCTTTGGCGAAAGGGCTTCTCCAGTTGCATTATGGTATTTGTCTGCCAAATTCAGGCTTAATAACTCTGCAAATTCTGGCTCTTCTGGTTTTAGATATTTGTCGTATTCTCCTTCCAGCGTTTGGGCAACGTTCATTGGAGCCCAAGCTTTAAATGTCATACTTGGCGAAAATTCGGGTTCAGGCAGCGTGGCGATTTGACCAATTTGGAAATTCGCTCTAAATCTATGGTTCTCCATTTTTAATTTTTGGTCTCTAAAAACACCTACTATAAATTTCTCAGCTGCTTTGTCCATGTAAAAAGAGAGGTCTAGGAAAAAGCTTTCTCCCTTTATCAGCATGCCATCTCTATTAAAACTATACTCGTTTCGTCCTGGATTAAAATGAAAAGGTGAGAAGGTGAAATACTTAAATCGTTTTCGGTTGTGTTCTGAGGTATAGCCTTCTTGGTGTAGAAAATTGGCATATGACTCATCTGCCAATTTTAAACGCTCATAAATCCACGCCATCAGCAGGTAATTGTAATTCCATGTAATGGCCGTAGCCGAAGTAGGATTATGTAATGTTAATCTAAATCTCATTTCTGTCTTTATCGTTGGTCAAAACTAGCAAGTGAGTTACGCAGCAGATGCCGCACCCACCCTCTAGAACTTAATTTGTTTGATTTTTTCTGCCATGTGTATTTTCAAAGTCTCATTTTCTACTATTTCTACGACGTAATGTGCATAGCCAAGAAGGAAGTTTTGTAGGCCATAAAACCGGTGATTCACTTTACATATTAAATCGTATTCATCTTCTTTGTCAGGAGCAGGAGTGAGAGCTGACTTGGATAAAGGGTAGCGTTCTATGAGCTCGTTATAACCGCCTATCTTTAAACGTACATGTATGGGCACTTGATTTTTATCTGCTATCTTGAATATGTCCGTAGCTATAATGTTATGCTTCCCTTCGTTCTCCCAATCATCATCTAGCTGCCTTACTCGCTCTATGCGGCTAATTCTATAGTGCCGTATTTCATTTCTTTCTAAATCAAAGGCATGTAGAATGTCTTCTTCTACAGATATATGAAAAGGCTCAATGGTCCTATCGTTATGTGTGTTGCTATTGGTAGACCTGTAATTATATAATACTACCTTTTGTTTCTCCCGTTTGGCTTTGAAAAGAATGCTGGTTTTGGCTAAGTATGGTTTTGTGAAAATGATATTACCAATTCTAGGTAGATTGGTCAGAGTTTCCAGCTTATTAATGATTCGCCTATGCTCTATTTCATTGGCGTTATGAGTTAAGGCCTGATTAACTAGGTTTTTCTCATGATCAGTTAATATTAGAAGATCTTTGATTTGCTCTGTAGTCTTTTCCGCAGTTAGATAGTAACGATGATTTTGGTCTGATGCTAAATCAAATCCAGCGTTTCGGATATCTTCCAAGTCCCTTAAAATGGTATCTCCACTAACGCCATATATTTCAGCTAGCTTTTTTCGTGTATAGTATCCTGGGTTTTCAATTAGGATTCTTAGAATTTCGAGTATTCGCTTTTTTACGTTAACTCCGTGTGGTTGGAAGTTCATTCAGTTTTATATAAGGCTTTTTAAGTTGCTGAATAAAATTAGAGTATTAATATGTCATTTTAAAGCAAACTGATTAAAAGGTATCAATAAATAAATTAATGTCCTGTATCAATTGAAATGATTCGTCTAGAGGCAGTTGTATATCATTTCAATCTGTATGAATTCGGATAAAAGGATATTTAATTCGTTTGGATGAGTTTTTTTCAGAATAAGTGACACGTATAGGAATGCGATTTTTTTCAATTTTTAGAAAAATTGAAAATTAAGAAAGATCGCTGGAAATTGAGAAAGGTTGCAGGAAATTGCGAAACGTTGTTCAGAGCGATGAATTTAAACCCTTTAAGTGTTTAAGACCCTGTATATTTGCATTGTATTTAATATTTCCACACAAAAAAAAACAAACAAATGAAAGAAGAAAACCGGAGCAATCCACTTTTCACACTAACGGTAAGCGAATTTTTAGACTTGCAAAAAGCCATCTTGAATGATGTGCTGGCCTCTCAAAAATCATCAGGGGGAAAGTCAAGTTACACCACAAGCACTACAGAGTACCTGAACTTTGAAGCCTCAGCAAAATACCTTGGTCTGTCCAAGCCTACCTTTTCCAAGTTGAGAAAGGAAGGTAAAATATCTTGTTATAAAGTTTCGGAAAACAGGGTTATGTTTTCAAAAGGAGACCTGGATAGCTATGTTAACAGCCGAAAGGAAATCTAATTATGGAAGAGCTGATTTGTAAAAAATGTAATGCCGTATTTTCGGGTAGGAGGAATAAGTTATTCTGTACGAATCAATGTAAAATAGCCTTTAATAACGAAAAGTATAGAAAAGCGAATTTGCATTTTCATGAAACCGTCAAAGAAATCAAAAGGAATAGAGAGATTCTGAGAATGCTTTATGAGGTCTTTGGTAGCAATACTCTGCCCGTTTCAATTTTGGCTAAAACTGAGCTGAACTATGGATGCATCACAGGATTTAACTCAAGTGGTCAAACTTTAGTGGGGGAGTACGAAATAAGAAGGAAAGAATTAAACACATTTTATATCCACAAAAGATTAAGATAATGAAAGCCAGATTAAATAAGATAGATTTTGAGACTTGGAACTCATGGGATTTACCGAGGTATACAAAAGTAGTGAGACATGTCCCTTTCGAAAGAATGGAGCATAGCTACAAAACGAAAAATGAGACTATAATAATGCTCAGATTGATTATAGCAGTAATGTCTGCTGCGTTTGTGATATTGCATTGGGATAAAGTGATGAGATTCTATCTATCAATTAGAGCCATTTTGTTAGAAGAGAAACCACTGGATAATCAAGAAGTGACAACACCGATAGTTTAGTCCATTCGTTAGCTTTAAGTTTTCGTTTGCATTACAAACGAAATTATAAGTCCAATTCAAGAGAGTCCGCATGTGGCTTTTGTGAATTGGACTTTATTGTTTAAGGGGTAGTATTAAAAAGTAGAATCAATGACTTCTAAGACTTAGTAGAATTTATAAATTTCTCTTGAAGTCTATAATTCAAGGTGCACATAATGAAATTAAGCAGTTATATTTCACTAATTACAGTATGGGTGTTCAATCTACTTTATTATTGTAATTAAGTTCACTGTTACACTTGCTGTTACCTAGCACTGATATAGTGCGTTAACTTACTGATTAACAGCACGTTAGCGTGCCGAATAGTGGCCCCGCTAGGAATCGAACCTAGATCTAAAGTTTAGGAAACTTCTATTCTATCCATTGAACTACGGGGCCATGAGAAAGACTACTAAATGGTAAGCTTTTACCTTTTAATAAGTTTAATTCTCATCTTCTGTGCCAGAATCTTGATGGCCTTGCCAGTCATAAAGCGGATTTTGCGTTGGATCCCAATTGGGGTATATCGCAAAATGCCTGGTAGTGAGATGCTCCATAAGAACGGATCTTAACTCACTAAGGTTCTCTTTATTTTCAGCGGATATGAAAACCACATTGTCCATGTTTTTGGCCAAATAACTGGTTTTTAGTCGAGATAGGTTTTTCTCTAAATCTTCATCGGTGGCTAAGTGAGCATCAAGACCTTCTTCGGATTCGGGCTTAAATAAATCTAATTTATTAAAAACCAGAATGGTAGGCTTGTCCGCAGCACCAATATCTGCTAGTGTACCGTTAACAACATCTATTTGCTCTTCGAATGACCTATGAGAGATGTCTACCACATGAATGAGTATATCTGCTTCTCTTATTTCGTCTAGTGTCGATTTAAAAGACGCCACTAGGGTGGTTGGGAGTTTTCTAATGAAACCAACGGTGTCTGTAAGAAGGAAAGGAATGTTTCCCAAAACAATCTTCCTGACGGTAGAGTCTATAGTGGCGAAAAGTTTATTTTCTGCAAAAACATCTGTTTTAGCCAAAACTCTCATTAATGTAGATTTTCCTACGTTGGTATAACCTACCAAGGCCACACGTACCAATCGGTCTCTTTCTTTTCTTCTTGTTAAAGATTGAACGTCTATTTTTTCAAGCTTCTTTTTTAAGAAGGAGATTCTGTCTTTTACTATTCGCTTATCGGTTTCTAGCTCCTTTTCTCCAGGCCCTCTCATACCTACACCACCTTTTTGTTTACTAAGGTGAGTCCACATTCGGGTTAGTCTAGGATATAGATATTGATGCTGAGCCAGCTCAACCTGCCTTTTGGCTTGGTCTGATTTGGCTCTTTGAGAAAAAATATTAAGAATAAGGAGACTTCTATCCAAGATTTTTGTGTCCTCAAATTTGGCCTCAAGGTTTCTTACCTGAGATGGAGATAGGTCGTCATCAAAAATAATAGAATCCACTGGATTGGCTAATAGATAAGTTTGTATTTCCTCAAGTTTTCCTTTCCCTACAAACGTCTTATTATCAGGCTTTGGGAGTCTTTGTGTAAATACTTTTTCACAGGTTACTCCAGCAGTACTGGCCAGGAAAGCCAGTTCATCCAAGTATTCTTTAGTTTTTTCTGCATCTTGGTCTTTATTTATCACACCTACCAACACACATTTTTCTTTTTCCTTAGAAGTAGAAAATAAAGGGCTATTCTGCAAACTTGTAATTTGTTTTTAATTCGTCTAAATTGACGTGCCAAAGTTAGTTATAAGAAATAAAAATTCATAGATATATTTGTAACCGATTGATAAAGAGGTGAAAATATATGTGAAAATTTTATAATGTTTTTTTGATTTTTGGAGATTGCACTGATAATACAAACTGGCACAGTATTCGTAACTAGACTATTCGAATCTGATTAAATCTGCAACTAATTTCAGTTACTATTAATTATCAGGTGTTTAAACGGAAAAACTTAAATCTGTTGGAAAATAGAATTGGAGTGCATACATTTGTTATCTAGATGCCACAGACTATAAAAATATTTGAGTGTTGAACTCATAAAGGCTTAATCCGCTTTGTTTCACGTTTACGTGATACACATGGATTATTAGGAAAGCACGTAAGTCGGAATCCCTGTCACTAAAATTGAGGCAGGGATTTTATTTTTATAGCTTTGCAATCTTTTCCCTTAAGTAATATGTCAAGTAAAATTTCAAGTAAAGTAGAGATTAAGAACCGAAAGGCTTCTTACGAGTACCAGTTTATAGATACTTATACGGCTGGTATAGTGCTACGTGGAACCGAGATGAAGTCCATCAGGATGGGTAAAGCAAATATCTCCGATGCCCACTGTTATATTACCAATGGTGAGCTTTTTGTGAAGAATCTTCATATTTCACCTTACGAATTCGGTACGCACTATAACCATGAACCGCTTAGAGAGCGTAAATTGTTGTTGCAGAAAAAGGAATTGAGGAAAATAGAAGGGAAGCTCAAAGATGTTGGTCTAACCATAATTCCAACAAGATTATTTATAAGCGAGAATGGGTTGGCTAAATTAAATATTGCTTTAGCAAAAGGTAAAAAATTGTTCGATAAAAGAGAGAGTATAAAATCTAGAGATACTGAAAGGCAAGAAAGTAGAAAGTTTTAGGTGCTGTTTTAGTATTAATATTATGTTTAAGTAAAGACTTGGCTGTAAGTGCTTGATTTTTCGGTAAAACTATTATCTTCGGGAATCATTTTCAATCAGTTACAAGCAAATGGGCCGGAAAGTTTTAGTTCTAAATGCCGATTTTAGTGCCATCACAGTTTGCACTGTACCTAAAGCCTTTTTGCTCGTTTATTTAAACAAGGCAGAACTCTTGAAAGATGACAATAAGGCTCGTCTAAGAACCGTATCGGTTTCATATCCCCTCCCATCCGTTATAAAACTTAATAATTACGTCAAAGTACCCTATAAAGGTGTGGTTTTGAATAGACAAAACATTTTCAAAAGAGATGGAAATGAATGTGTCTATTGTGGAAGAAATAGAGATTTGACTCTGGATCATGTTATTCCTAAATCTCGAGGAGGTAAAACCAATTGGGTTAACCTAGTGGCAGCATGCAAATCTTGCAATGGTAGAAAAGGTGACAATACACCTGAAGAAGCAGGGATGCCACTGAGCAAAAAACCCTTTAAACCTACATTTGTTATGTTTCTTCGGAATTTCTCTGGCAAAGTAGGAGAAAATTGGGCTCCGTTCTTAGGAGCCAATAAAATGGCTTAGTATTAATTTAGCTATTTAAGCAATTCTTATTTGATTATATATCGCAATTGATTACTTTTGCAGTCCTTTTAAGAGGAATGTTCGATTAATAATTAATTTCTGCGGTATTAGGCTCGTAACGTAGATGTATCAAAGGGCTGATAATAAGATATATGGATAATCAAGAATTTCCAGAATTTGATTGGGACAGAGTTTCAAAGAAAGGTATTGGTGGAGGGTATTCTAGTGCAGAGAAAGAAGAGCTTTCTAAAATCTACGAAGAGACTTTAACGACGATAGAGGAGAAGGATGTAGTAACAGCCACAGTAGTAGGCGTTACAGCACGTGAGGTTTTATTAAATATTGGTTTTAAATCTGACGGAATTGTTTCTAGATCAGAATTTAGAGATTTGCCAAATTTAAAAGTAGGAGACACTGTTCAGGTTTTCATTGAGAAGCAAGAAGATAGCCTTGGGCAGCTTGTTATTTCTCGTAAGAAAGCTAGAATTCTTACTGCTTGGAGTAATATTGAGAAAGCATTTGAGACTGACGAAATTATGGACGCTCTTGTTAAGAGACGTACTAAAGGTGGTCTTATTGTTGATATTCACGGAATTGAGGCATTCTTGCCAGGTTCTCAAATTGATGTGAAGCCTATCAGAGACTTTGATGTATTTGTTAACAAACAAATGGAAGTTAAGGTTGTTAAGATTAATCACACCAACGATAACGTGGTTGTTTCTCATAAAGTACTTATTGAGAAAGACCTTGAAAAACAACGTCAGCAAATTCTTACTAACCTTGAAAAGGGTCAAGTACTTGAAGGTGTTGTTAAGAATATCACAAACTTCGGTGTATTTATTGACCTTGGTGGAGTGGATGGCTTACTGCATATCACAGATATTTCATGGGGTCGTGTTAATCACCCTAACGAGGTTCTTAACCTTGACGAAAAACTTAATGTTGTTGTTCTTGACTTTGATGAAGACAAGAAGCGTATTTCATTAGGTATGAAACAACTTCAAAGTCATCCATGGGATGCCCTTGAGTCTAACTTGGAAGTTGGTTCCCCTGTTAAAGGTAAAATTGTTAATCTTGCAGATTATGGTGCATTCCTTGAAATACACCCAGGTGTAGAAGGATTGATTCACGTATCTGAAATGTCTTGGTCTCAGCATTTACGTAACCCATCTGATTTCTTGCAAATCGGTGACGAAATAGACGCAGTCGTATTGACATTGGATAAAGATGAGAGAAAAATGTCTCTTGGAATTAAGCAGCTTGCTGCAGATCCTTGGACAAAACAAGATCTTCTTAGCAAGTATGCGGTTGGAACTACGCATAAAGGAACTGTAAGAAACTTAACTAACTTCGGTCTTTTCTTAGAATTAGAAGAAGGAATTGATGGTTTAGTTCACGTATCAGATCTTTCTTGGACTAAGAAAATCAAACATCCATCTGACTTTGTTAAGATTGGTGATGAACTAGAAGTAATTGTATTAGAGTTAGACGGAGAAAACAGAAGATTGGCTCTTTCTCATAAGCACTTAGAAGAGAATCCATGGGATGCATTCGAAGGTACTTTTGATGTTGGAACTAAGCATGACTGTACTATCATCTCTAAGTCTGATAAATTGGCAGCATTAGAGCTTCCTTACGGAATCGAAGGTGCAGCTGCATTGAAAAGTTTAGCGAAAGAAGATGGTTCTGTTGGCGAAATAGGCGACAAACTTTCTTTCATAGTTACAGAATTCAATAAAGAGGAGAAGAAAATTATTCTTTCTCATACCAAAATTTGGGATGGTTCTGCTGAAGAGGTAGCTGCAAAGAGCACTAAGAAAGCTGCTGCTAGCAAAGCTAAAACTTCGACAAATCAAACTTCAGAGAAGTCTACTTTAGGTGACTTATCAGCTTTGGCTGCTTTGAAGGAAGAGATGGAAGCTCCTAAGAAAGCTAAGGCTAAGAAGGGAGAGTAGTATTCTCAAAAAGCTTAATTTGAATAGGGACTAGTTTTTCTAGTCCCTATTTCAAAAAAATAAGATTAAGCCCTTTGGCAGTTTGGCATGTCAATTGTAGTTTTGCAGCCAAGGATTAAAAATAGGGTCTCGTGGCCGAGTGGCTAGGCAGTGGTCTGCAAAACCATGTACAGCGGTTCGAATCCGCTCGAGACCTCTCAAGCTCAGTTGTATACAAATTGTCTTTGTTACAGCATCTTTTAAAAATACCATTCTTAAGGACTCAATATTTGAGGATTTAGGATGGTATTTTGTATTTAAGACATTGCTGTTCAGTAAGTTATGCAATTATTTATAACAATTCTAAATTATAGTCAACCACAGAAAAAATCAAAATTCTTTTTTGATGGAACTCTTTCCATGGCTAGATTTGCACTCTCAAAACAAATACACCGTCAATAATAGAATATGTTCAAAACGCATATAAGACCGCTTCTTCTATTATTTATTTCTTTAACAACCGTTACCCTTACTTTTGGGCAAGATGGCGATGCTGCCTTGGGTGAGAAAATATTTAAGAATAACTGTGCTGCATGTCACTCCTCAGGGGCTGATATCGTAGTAGGTCCTGGTCTAAAAGATATCGAAGAAAGAAGAGATTATGATTGGTTGAAAGCTTGGATTATCAATCCCGCCGCCGTAATCGCAAGTGGAGATCAATACGCTGTTGACTTGTACGAAGAGTACAACAAAACGCAGATGACCGCATTCGCTGGTTTCGGAGATGACGAAATTAAGGGAATCTTGGCATACGTTAAAGCTGCTAACGAGGCTGCACCGGCAACGGCTGCTGTTCCTGGAGCTGCAAACGCTGCTGATAATGGAGGTTCTAAAGAAGGAGACTTCTTTAATATCATTTTGGTAACACTATTAGTTTTAATGGGTCTAGTTTTAGTAGCACTTATTGCTGTCTTAAACGTACTCTCAAAATTAACGAAAGGAGAAGGTGAAACCATTGATAATAGAGGTGTAGGCGAGCAGCTTAGAGATTCAGCGAAAGTTGTTTTTCAAAACCCAACTGTTAGAAATGCTATTATCGTGTTATTCCTTTTGTTTGGTGCGAAAGCAACATTTGATGGTCTTTATGGAATAGGGGTACATCAAGGTTATGCTCCAACCCAGCCAATACCGTTTTCTCATAAGCTTCATGCAGGAGATATGGACATTGATTGTGCATATTGCCATACTGGGGTTTATAAAGGCAAGCAAGCAGGTATACCTTCAGCTAGTATATGTATGAACTGTCATAATAGCATTAAGCAAGGTTCGCCAGAAATTCAAAAAATTTATACTGCACTGGAGACTGACCAACCTATTGAATGGGTAAGGGTTCATAATTTACCAGATTTGGCTTACTTTAATCACTCTCAGCATACGAATGTGGCTGGTTTGGATTGTGAGAATTGCCATGGTGAAATTAATAAAATGGAAGTGGTTCAGCAGCGTCATACTTTAACCATGGGTTGGTGTATTGATTGTCACAGACAAACAGACGTTAACGCTAAAGGTAATGCGTATTACGATAAGCTTGTGGAAGCTCATGAAGCGACTTCAATTGGAGGAATGAAAGTGGAGGATATTGGTGGTCTGGAATGTGCCAGATGTCATTATTAAAATATTAATCGTAAGAGATTTTTAGAAAAACCCTTTGTGGGGAAATATAAATACTAATGGAAAATACTACTAAAAGGTATTGGAAGGGGATAGAAGAGTATCGAAATGATATTGAGGTGGTTAAAAACGCGGATCGTGAATTTAACTTAGACGATATCGAAGGAGGAACTCACAGAAGAGACTTCTTGAAAATGCTCGGTTTTGGTGTTGCTGCGGTTTCTTTAGCTGCCTGTGATGCTCCAGTAAGAAAAACTATTCCATATTTAAAGAAACCGGAATCTGTAGAGCCAGGTATTCCTAACTATTTTGCATCTACTTACTTTCAAGGTGGTGATTATGCAAGTATTTTAGTTAAAACAGTAGAGGGTAGGCCTATCAAAATAGAAGGTAACAAACTTTCTAAAGTGACTAAAGGTGGTATGAGCGGTCGTGTTCATGCATCGGTTCTTTCTCTATATGACAACGAAAAACTTCAAGGTCCAAGAAAAGGTGAGTCTGAAATTTCTTGGGAAGATCTAGATAAAGAGGTTATTGCAGGATTAAAGTCTGCATCAAATATCAGAATTGTTTCTTCAACGGTTGTTTCACCAACAGCCAATAAGGTAATAGCTGATTTTACTGCAAATTATCCTTCAGCAGTTCATGTATCTTATGATGCTAATTCTGTATCTGGTTTAATTGCTGCAAATCAGGCTTCTTTTGGTAAAGCAATTGTTCCTTCTTATGATTTTTCTAAAGCCAAGGTAATTGTAGGTATTAATTGTGATTTTCTAGGAAACTGGATTTCTCCTATAGAATATTCGTCTCAATGGGCGGAAGGCCGTAGGTTGAATAGCGGTAAAGATGGAAAGCATGACATGTCTCGTCATTATCAGTTTGAAACTGGAATGACTATCACGGGTGCTTCTGCTGATTACAGAGATATGATAAAGCCATCTGAGGAAGGGGCTTTGTTGATTGCTTTGTATAATAAGTTAACAGGTAATGTTATTGGTAATTCATCTGTTTCTTCTGAACTAGTCAATAAATGTGCAATAGATCTTAAAGCCGCTAACGGACAGGCTTTGGTGGTTTCTGGTTCTAATGATACGGCCATACAAACAATCGTTAACGGAATCAATAGCTTCTTAGGAAGTTATGGAAGTACAATTAGTTTAGCTCGAGCAAACAATACTCGTCAGGGTAGTGATGCTGCTTTAGCAAATTTCGTTAATGAGTTGAAATCAGGGAGCGTAGACGCTGTTATTTTCTTGGATGCCAATCCAGTTTTTAACCAAGCGAATGGTTCTGAACTTGCGACTTTAATTGCAAAGGTTAAAACATCTGTTTCTTTTGCTGATCGTGTAGATGAAACTGCCGCTGCTTGTAAGTATGTAGCACCTGCACCTCATTTCTTAGAGTCTTGGGGAGATGCTTCTCCTAAAACAGGTTCTTATTCACTTCAGCAACCTACTATTTCTTTGATATTTAATACGCGTCAAGCGGAGTCTAGTTTATTATTATGGGCTGGTCTTGATGGTGATTATCATAAATATTTAAAAGCCAACTGGAAAAGTAATGTATTAGGTGGTAAGTCTTGGGTTTCTGCTCTTCATGATGGAGTTCTTGAAACAGGAGAGTTACTTTCAGCCGAAGGTGTTTCTTTCTCGGGTGATTTAGGAGCTGCGGCTTCTAAGGTAGCAGCAACTAAAGGTGGCGGATTAGAGATTAGTGTTTTTGAATCAGTGCCTATGGGTGATGGTTCTCAAGCCAACAATCCATGGCTTCAAGAGATGCCAGATCCAATTACTAAAGTTACTTGGGAGAATACGTTAAACGTGTCTCAAAAAACCGCCAACGAGCAAGGCTTAGAAAAAGGTGATTGGGCTAAATTGACTGTGGGTGATTATAGCATAGAATTACCTGTGTTAATTCAACCTGGCCAAGCTCATAATGTTGTTAGTGTAGCTAAGGGTTACGGTCGTACAGCCGCAGGAAAATGTGGTAATGTAGGAGCGAACGCCATGCCATTTACTAATGGTGTCAATTGGACTGCTAATGCAACAATTGAAAAAACAAAATCAGGATATACTTTAGCACAAACTCAAACGCACGAAACAGTAATGGGTCGTAAGGCCGTTGTTCAGGAGTCTGTATTGAGTGAGTATGTTAATAACAAGAAAGCAGGTAGATTTGAGCCAAAGATAGAGACATCTGAAGGCCCAGTAAATCCATACAGCATTAGCCTATGGGATGGTCATGAGAAAAGGAATCATAGCTGGGGAATGGTCATTGACCTTAACACTTGTACAGGATGTTCTGCTTGTTTGGTTTCATGTCAGGCAGAAAACAACGTTTCTGTTGTTGGAAAGAAAGAGGTGGCTAGAGCTCGTGAAATGCATTGGATTCGTCTGGATCGTTATTACAGCACAGACGCAGATACGACATATAAAATAGACCCAGCATACATTAGAAAAATGGAAGATGCTTCTGAAAATCCAGAAGTGGTGTTCCAACCAATGATGTGTCAGCATTGTAGCAATGCTCCTTGTGAGACGGTTTGTCCAGTATTAGCGACAACGCACAGTTCTGAGGGTTTAAATCAAATGACTTATAACAGATGTGTGGGTACAAGATATTGTGCTAATAACTGTCCTTATAAAGTTCGTCGATTTAACTGGTGGAAATATTATGAAAACGAGGATTTCGATTTCCACATGAATAATGAATTGGGTAGAATGGTTCTTAATCCTGAGGTTACAGTAAGATCTCGTGGTGTGATTGAGAAATGTTCTATGTGTGTTCAAAGAATCCAATCAGGTAAATTGGTTGCAAAGAAAGAGAAGCGTAGACCAGAGGATGGAGAGATAGAAACAGCTTGTTCTCAATCTTGTCCAACTGGAGCTATCACGTTTGGTGACATGTTGGACCCAAATTCTAGAATATCTAAGACCTTAGCGGTTGAGAAGGAAGGTAGAGCATTCCATGTTTTGGAAGAGATTAATGTTCAGCCTCAAGTTAGTTACTTGACTAAGATCAGAAATAAAGATTTAGCTGATGCCAAGGCTTCAGCTCATCAAAAAGAGACTCATACTGAAGTTGAGGCTCACGGTTAATAAAGAATTTTTTAAACGAAAATAATAGGAACTCTTTTATTAAAGGGTAGCAATTATGCAAGTAGTTTCGCCAATTAGAGAACATTTAGTAACGGGAGGTAAGACCCTTCATGATATTACTGAAGACATAAGCAGACATGTAGAAGGAGAACCAACCAAAGAATGGAAAGTGGTTTTCGGTATATCATTAGCTGTTTTGGCTTATGGTGGATACTGGGCTTATCAAACATGGTTTCATGGACTAGGCAACTGGGGTTTAAATAAAACCGTTGGTTGGGCTTGGGATATCACAAACTTTGTATGGTGGGTTGGGATTGGTCACGCTGGTACCCTTATCTCAGCCATTTTGTTATTGTTCCGTCAGAAATGGAGAACATCCATTAATAGAGCTGCTGAAGCAATGACCATTTTTGCGGTATTATGTGCAGGTACTTTTATATTCTTTCACATGGGTAGACCATGGTTGGCATATTGGGCACTGCCACTTCCTAACACTTTCGGTTCGCTTTGGATTAACTTTAACTCCCCTTTAGTTTGGGACGTTTTTGCCATCTCCACTTACTTATCAGTTTCATTACTTTTCTGGTATATTGGTTTAATACCTGATTTAGCTACTATTAGAGATAGAGCTACGGGTCTTAGAAAAACCATTTACGGTGCCCTTTCTATGGGTTGGACAGGTGGAGCGAGAGCTTGGGCTAGATATGAAGATGTATCCTTGATTCTTGCAGGTTTATCAACACCATTAGTACTATCGGTACATACTATTGTATCCATGGACTTTGCCACATCAGTAATACCTGGATGGCATACAACTATCTTCCCTCCATATTTCGTGGCAGGAGCAATTTTCTCGGGTTTCGCAATGGTGCAAAACTTGATGTTAATTGTTAGAGTAGTTTACAAATTGGAAGATTACATTACCATAGAGCATATTTCTTTAATGAATAAAATCATTACGGTTACGGGTTCGATAGTGGGTGTGGCATATATTACAGAGTTCTTTATTGCCGCTTACTCAGGAGTGCAATATGAAAGTTATGCTTTTATAAATAGAGCTACTGGACCTTTATGGTGGTCGTATCTGGCCATGATGACTTGTAATGTTCTTTCTCCTCAAATATTCTGGTTCAAGAAAATGAGAGAAAGTATCGTAGTATCTTTTGTAATAGCAGTAGTAGTTAATATAGGAATGTGGTTTGAGAGATTTGTAATTATTGTTACATCTCTACACAGAGATTACCTTCCTTCTAGTTGGACTTACTTTACCCCAAGAATGGGTGATATTGGAGATTACTTATTTACGTTCGGATTCTTCTTTGTGTGTTTCTTATTGTTTGCCAAATTCCTTCCGGTCATTAACATGGCAGAGGTAAAAGGTGTACTAAAGTCATCTTCAGAAAAGAAATCTAAATAAATCAGACTGTAGCATAATTTATAAGTCAATAATGGCAAATAAAAAATATATAATAGGTGTTTACGAAGACGATGAAGTCGTGATGAATGCGGTGTCCAGTGTTCGTGGAAAAGGAATAAAAATTCATGAGGTCTATTCACCATTCGCTATTCATGGCTTGGATGCTGCCTTAGGTTATCCAAGAGCTAGAATGGGTGTTCCTGCATTCGTTTTTGGAATTACGGGTACTTCATTGGCTTTTTTATTAACTTTTTGGACGATGGGTTTTGATTGGCCAATGATAGTTGGTGGAAAGAATTTCATTCCGTTCCCTACAAATATTCCTATCGTATTTGAGTTAACAGTTTTGTTGGCTTCTTATGGTATGTCATTTGTGTTTTTTGGAATGGAAGGTTTAAATCCATTTGCAAAGCCGGTTATCTTTGATGACAGAATTACAGATGATAAATTTGTAATGGCCATTGATTTGGAAAAAAGTGGTGCTTCGGAAGAAGAAGTTAAAGAAGCATTGAAAAATTCGGGTGCTTCTGAGGTTAACGTTAAAGAGATATAATTGAAGAAATGAATATTTTGAAAAACAAACTTTCGATTTCAGTTTTAGCCTGTGTTATGGTGGCTGTTACTATGGTCTCTTGTAGCGATAATGAAAGTACAGGTTGGGAGTATGCTCCTAATATGTATAATTCAAGAGCTTATGAGTCGCAAACTCAGTTTAGACCTAATAATGTGAACCCACATGGGATGAACATGAGATTACCAGTAGAAGGTACCGTTGCTAGAGCTAATTATAATACAGAGATACTTCAGGATGATGGTACGGTGGTAACCGACTTGATGATGTATGATATGGATAAAGATAGCCTTGATTGGGCATCTAAAAATCTTGTAAATCCTATCCCTTGGTCTGAAACAGCAGAGGATCAAGGTAAAGTGTTGTATGAAAGAAATTGTATGCATTGCCACGGTAGCAAAGGTGCTGGTGATGGTAAGGTAGGTGCTGTTTATAAAGGTGTTCCAAATTACGCTTCTGATGCTTTAAGTTCAGTAAGTGGTGGTCATATTTACCATGTTATTACATATGGTAAAGGAAGAATGTGGCCTCATGCTTCTCAGGTTACTCCTGAAGAGAGATGGAAGATTGTACATTATGTACAGCGTTTACAATTAGGAATTTAATTTAGGAATTTAACAAGTTTTTCCCTTTAAAAAGGAATAATAATAAGAATTAGACATGGCTCATAAGCACGAAACTCCTTCAGTAGAAGAATCTTATGATTTCTCCCCAGAGCTAAAACGTAAACTGCTCATCAGCGGTGTTATTGGCTTAGCTCTAGTAGCTATTGGAGTATTTTTGATAAACATCGGTTGGTGGGGTCCAGACGGCTTTGCTGGTGGTGCTCACGAAGTAGCTCATGGAGCTGCCGATGCACATGGAGCAGTAGATGCTCATGCAGCAGAAGGGCATCATGAAGCAACATTAATGAATAGAATTGTAGGAAATCTCTGGATGAATTCAATTTATTTCTTAGGAATATCGGTGATAGGTGTATTCTTCATTTCTTATAATTATGTAGCGAAAGCTGGATGGTATACTTCGTTTAAAAGAATACCCGAGGCGTTTCCAGCGTTTATTGTTATTCCGGCAGTTATAATATTAATTCTTATGACTATCCCTGGTTCAAGACATATTATTATGCACTGGACACATGATGGCATAATGGATCCTACAAGTAGCAATTACGATGCGATTATAGCGGGTAAAAGTTGGTGGTTAAACATGCCTTTCTATATGTTTAGATTGGTAGCTTACTTTGTTATCTGGTGGTATTTATGGAAGCAAATTAGAAAGTATTCTTTATTGGAGGATGCTTCTGGAAGTTTGGATGATTACGCATCAAGTAGAAAGTACGCAAAAATGTTTTTAATTTTCTTTGCGGTAACAAGTTCTACAGCGGCATGGGATTTATCAATGGCAGTAGATGCTCACTGGTTCTCTACGATGTTTGGCTGGTATCATTTGTCTAGCTGGCACGTAGCAGGTTTGGCAGCTATTATGTTAATGATAGTTACTTTAAAAGGAAAGGGGTATTTGAAAGCGGTAAATGATTCAGCTATTCAGGATTTGGGTAAATTAATGTTCGGATTTTCTATTTTCTGGACATATGTATGGTTTAGTCAGTTTTTCTTGATATTCTATGCTCATTTACCTGAAGAAACGATTTATTTCAGAGAGAGATTAACAGGTTTTGATGGAAGATATAATGCACCATTTTATATAAGTCTTATCCTTAACTTTCTTTTCCCTCTGTTAATTTTAATGGCAAGAGGTTCTAAAAGAAATTATACATTTTTAAAGTTGGCTTGTTGGGCGATTTTGATTGGTCATTGGTTTGATTTTTATCAAATGCTGATGCCAGGTATAGCGAAAAACCAAGGTGGTATTGGGTTGATTGAAGTTGGTGTTACAACAGTTTTTGCGAGTGCATTTATTTATGTTGTGTATTCACAATTGAGTAAGGCTAATATGTATGCTAAGAACCATCCGTTCTTAGAGGAGAGTTTACATCACGATATTTAATCATTAAAGGTTTAATTGAATATATATATCTTAAAAAGAGATTGAATAGTTAATTATATGACAATTATTATAGGAATTTTAGCCCTTTTGTTTGTAGCCTTAACGATTATCGTTGTAGGTAAAACACAGGATTTATTAAAGGGTGTTCAGGGGAAAACCGCTGAAGTAGAGGACACCCATTTAGACAGTTCAAATGACTGGAATGCCATTGGTCTGTTTATTTTTTGGATACTATGTGTAGTAGGTTTGGTATGGTCGTTTCTAGATGCTAGAAAGGACTTCTTGCCAGAAGCTTCTTCTATTCATGGGCGTGAGACAGATTTTTGGTTTTGGGTTTCTATGAGTGTAATTATGGTTGCATTCTTTATAGTGAATTCATTGTTGTTTTATTTCCCTATTAAGTATAAATACAGAAAAGGCCATAGAGCTTCATTTTATCCTCATAATAATAAATTAGAGGTAATATGGACAGTTATTCCTGCTGTGGTGATGGCTGGGTTGGTATTCTCTGGTTTGAGAGTATGGAATAAGATAATGGATGATGCCCCTGAAGATGCTGAGGTTATTGAAATTATGGGTCGTCAGTTTGCATGGGCAGTTCGTTACCCAGGCGTAGATGATAACAAATTGGGTGACTATGATTATCGTTTGATAGATGATACCAAATCAAATTCTTTTGGTATTGATTTTACAGATCCGAATTCTTTTGATGATTTCACAAGTGCCACAGAGATACATATCCCTAAAGGAAAACCGGTACTTTTAAAAATTAGAGCAAGGGATGTATTGCACTCAGTTTTTATCCCTCATATGAGAGTTAAAATGGATGCTGTTCCTGGAATGCCAACTAAATTCTGGTTTGAAACAGATAAGTCAACGGAGGACATGAGGAAGGAATTGGGTAACCCTGATTTTAATTATGAAATCGCTTGTACTGAAATATGCGGAAGAGGTCACTTTAGTATGAGACTTATACTGATTGTGGATGAATTAGAAGATTATGAGGCTTGGAAAAGGGAACAAACACCGTTCTTGACTATGAACCCAGGTTTTATAGAATTAGTACCAGATAATTTAAAAGCCAGAGCTCTTAAATACATTGGTTCTAACGAAACACCTGAAGTGGTGGAAGTTGTAGAAGTAATAGAGGTAGCAGGAGAATAATTTTAAATTTGATTTAAAGTCTTAAGATATATGTCAACAGATTTATCACATACAGGATCACACGATCACGGTCATGAGGAACATCATGAGCTTGGTTTTATTAGAACTTATATTTTTTCGGAAGATCATAAAATAATTGCGAAGCAGTATTTAATTTCTGGAATTATTTGGGCTGTGATTGGGGGTTTAATGTCTCTAGTTTTCCGATTACAGTTAGGGTTTCCAGATTTGGACATGTCTTTCCTAAAGCCTTTCTTAGGTCAATGGATAGATGGTCAAGGAAAATTGGATCCTAACTTTTATTTGGCTTTGGTTACCATGCATGGTACCATCATGGTTTTCTTTGTGCTTACGGCAGGTTTGAGTGGTACTTTCTCTAACTTTTTGATTCCACTTCAAATTGGTGCCCGTGACATGGCATCAGGGTTTATGAACATGTTATCGTTTTGGTTCTTTTTCCTATCCAGTGTGATAATGTTCTGGTCTCTTTTCATCGAGACTGGTCCTGCTGGTGGTGGTTGGGTAATATATCCACCACTAAGTGCTTTAGCAGATGCTAATCCAGGTTCTGGTTCGGGAATGACATTATGGTTAGTAGCCATGGCTCTATTCATAATTTCACAGTTGTTAGGTGGAGTAAACTATGTGAGTACCGTCATCAACTTAAGAACAAAGGGTATGACCTTTGACAAGTTACCATTGACTATCTGGGCATTTACTTTTACAGCTATCTTGGGAATACTTTCTTTCCCAGTTTTATTATCAGCAGCATTATTATTGATTTTTGATAGAAGTTTTGGTACTAGCTTTTACCTTTCAGATATATATATCAATGGACAAGCTTTATCAAATCAAGGAGGAAGTCCTATTCTTTTCCAACACTTGTTTTGGTTCTTAGGACACCCTGAAGTTTACATTGTTATTTTACCTGCTTTAGGTTTAAGTTCTGAAATTATTGCTACCAATTCCCGTAAGCCAATCTTTGGGTATAAAGCCATGATTTTATCAATGGCTGGAATTATGTTCTTAGCTTTTATTGTTTGGGCTCACCATATGTTTATGACAGGAATGAACCCTTTCTTGGGTTCAGTGTTTATGTTATTGACTTTGATTATTGCAGTTCCTTCAGCGGTAAAGGCGTTTAACTACATTACGACACTTTGGAGAGGAAATATTATTTTTACTCCAGCAATGTTATTTGCTATTGGATTGGTTTCCTTCTTTGTTTCAGGTGGATTGACAGGTATTATATTAGGTAACTCTGCTCTAGATATTCAGCTTCATGATACCTATTTTGTTGTGGCTCACTTTCACCTAGTAATGGGTTCTGCGGCTATATTTGGTATGGTTGGAGGAGTTTATCACTGGTTCCCAAAGATGTTTGGTAGAATGATGAACAAGTCTTTGGGTTACGTTCACTTTTGGATAACATTTGCCGGTGTTTATGCGGTTTTCTTCCCTATGCACTATATTGGTATTGCTGGTTTCCCAAGAAGATACTATGCATGGTCTGGTTTTGACGCTTTCAATATTTACGCAGATTTGAATACATTCATGACAGTGGCTGCCATTGTTACGTTTGCAGCTCAATTAATATTCATATTTAACTTTATATATTCTATTTTCTGGGGTAAGAAGGCACCTGCAAATCCATGGAATTCTAATACTTTGGAGTGGACGACACCAATTATTCCTGGTCACGGTAACTGGCCTGGTGAAATACCAACAGTCTACAGATGGCCTTACGATTATAGTAAGCCTGGTGCTAAAGAGGATTTTATTCCACAACACATACCTTTTTCTGCCACTCCTGAATCTAACTTCCCAGAGGAGAATGAGTTGATAGAAGAAGAGAAAATAGTGGAGTCTATAGAATTTGATAAGAATATTCCAGATTGATATCTCGGTATTATTTATAAAACCAAGTGCGAAGTACTGGAAGTTAATGCCAAGTACTTCGTTCTTTTTGTTTTAAGATGTATAAAAAATTTGCCATTATTACCATTGCTGCAGTTTACTTTCTAATTCTCGTAGGAGGAGTAGTGAGAGCTACCGGTTCTGGTATGGGCTGTCCAGACTGGCCAAAATGTTTTGGAACTTGGATTCCTCCTACACATGTAAGTCAGCTTCCCGAGAATTATCAGGAGATATTCGGTGAAAAACTAAAGGGTGAGGTGGAATTCCATGCATTTAAGACTTGGGTGGAATATGTGAATAGATTGGTAGGTGTTCTTATTGGTTTATTTATTTTTATCACACTTGTTTTTTCATATAAAGAATATAAAAACACTAAATCAGGCGTTATTCTTTATTCCTTCTTAGCTTTTGTTTTGGTAGGTGTGGAAGGATTTTTGGGTTCGAAAGTGGTTTCTTACGAGTTACATCCGGGATTAGTGACTGTTCATATGGTTTTGGCAATCTTTGTTGTTATGCTATTGATATATGCCTTGTTTTTGGCCTACAGGTATGATAAAGTGTATGACACAGAACAAAATACTTCTTATAGATTTGGAGTGCTCATATTGTTGATTTTAAGTTTTGGTCAATTGATCTTGGGCACACAAATAAGGGAGGCTGTGGACCATTTATCTTTTGGAAGTGAGCCAAGGGAGCAATGGGTTAGTTTATTACTTGGAGGAAGGTTTTATATACATATTATTCTGGGTATTATTCTTTTGATTTCCCATGGGCTTTTATTGAAAGCGGTAAAGAAATCGGAGAAGGGTGGATTAGGGTTAAAATTTGTGAGATACTTAGTTTTGTTGGTGGTGTTAGAATTTGTTGTAGGAGGAATTTTAGGTCTTTTTGAAATTCCAGCGTTTGCACAGCCAATTCATCTTACCTTTGCAACGCTTATTATCGGATTGCAGTTTAGTCTTTATTTGATTTTTGGTAATCAGTCAGCTATAAAAGGAAATTGAAATGGAAGAGAGTCTTGTTCTAAATAATTTTGTTTTGAAATTTAAGGCATACTTTGAGTTAACAAAGTTTAGGTTATCTTCTACCGTGGTGTTTTCCAGTGCTATTGGTTATATGTTGGGAAGCCACAATGTAAATTATGGTAGTCTTTCACTATTTGCTTTAGCTGCTTTTTTAACCACTGCTGCTGCCAATGTGGTGAATCAGATTTGGGAGAAGGATTTGGATAAATTAATGACTAGAACGATGGATAGACCTATTCCATCTGGTCGTTTATCAATTAAAGAATCTGCAATATTTAGTGCTATTTGCCTTTGTATAGCTTTATTTATACTGTCTTATTATTTTAATTTTAAAGCAGCGGGTATTTCTTTTTTGTCTTTTGTGCTTTATGGATTTGTTTATACACCATTAAAAAGGAAGGGGCCAGTAGCGGTAGCTGTGGGAGCTTTACCAGGGGCTTTCCCTCCGATGATTGGATGGCTAGCGGCTACTAATCAATTTGGTTTAGAGCCAGGAATATTATTTGGAATTCAGTTTTTTTGGCAATTCCCTCACTTTTGGGCTATCGCTTGGGTGTTGGATGAAGATTATACAAAAGCAGGCTTTAAGTTATTACCATCATCTGGTGGTAGAAATATCAATTCTGCTATACAAATTATGATGTATACAGTGGTGCTTTTACCTTTGTGTTGGGTACCATTTTACTTAGGAATGACAGGAATTCACTCGGCTATGATAGCCATGCTTTTTGGCGTGTTATTCTTGATTCAAACATTTCATCTGATGCGGAAGATGGACAAAAAGGCTGCACTTCAGTTAATGTTTGGCTCTTTTATTTATTTACCTGTGGTGCAAATCGCATATTTACTCGATAAATTATGATGGCAATATCAGAAAAAGAACCTAAGCCGGTTTTAAGTGTCAATAAATGGAAGTTTATGACATGGCTTTTTATTATTACTATTTTGATGCTTTTCGCATCGCAAACATCGGCCTATTTAGTACGTAGGGCTGAGGGTAACTGGGTGGAGTTTACACTTCCAGCTATATTTTACTGGAGTACGTTGGTTTTACTCATAAGTAGTCTTTTTATGCATTTGGGATTAAAAGCGGCTAGGCAAGATGAGTTTAAAAAACTAAGGATTTTCATAAGTATTACGACCATTTTTGGTCTGATATTTTTAGTGATGCAGTATATTGGATGGCAGGAGTTGCAATCAGCAGGCGTATATTTGAAGGGAAATCCTTCGGGTTCTTTTTTATATATCTTAACAGGGCTGCACGCTTTCCACTTATTAAGTGGCTTAGTGGTTCTATTGTTTTCGTTAGTTGCAGCTTTTAGAATGAGTATTCATGGTAAAAAGATGGTTCAAATTGAGGTTTGTGCTACTTACTGGCATTTTTTAGATATTTTATGGATTTACCTTTTTGTGTTTTTATTGTATTTTAGATAATTTTTTAACCAATACGCTATTCCCAAGGCATTTTTGCAAAAGATGATTAAATTTGCCTCGGTTTTATAGTTAAAAATTAAGAACGTTTTATGTCAAGTCATGCTTCTTCAACACCCGATAATCTTTTATGGAAGGGTGGGGTGCAACCAATGAGAGTTGGATATGGTAAATTGATGATGTGGATATTTCTACTATCTGATACGTTTACATTTTCCGCTTTATTGATTTCTTATGGATTGGTAAGGTTTAGTTTTCCTACTTTCAAGGATCTAAATCCAGGTCAGTCAATTAAGGATTTCACGTTTTCTCAAGAATGGTGGCCTACGCCAGAAATGGTGTTTGAGGCGGTGCCTTTTTTACATGGTCTAAGTTTACCTCTTGTTTTCGTTGGTATCATGACCTTCATTTTGATTTTTAGCTCTGTTACTATGGTTCTGGCTGTTGAAGCTGGACATAGAATGGATAAAGCTGATGTAGAGAAGTGGATGTTATGGACTATACTTGGAGGGATTACTTTTTTGGGTTCTCAAGCTTGGGAATGGTCTCACTTTATTCATGGAACAGGAGCAGGTGGAGCTAATTTAGTTCATAATGAATACGGCCCTGCAGCATTTGCAGACTTCTTCTTCTTTATTACTGGATTTCACGGAACTCACGTACTCTCTGGAGTTATATTAAATATCCTTATTTTTTATAACGCCTCAAATGGCGTTTATCAGAAAAGAGGGCATTATGAAATGGTGGAGAAGGTTGGTTTGTACTGGCACTTTGTAGATTTAGTGTGGGTGTTTGTATTTACTTTCTTTTACCTAGTTTAATTATTTTCAAAAGTATTATATAAGATGACAGAACACATAGAAAATATTCAAGCAGAAAAACAGAAACCACAAACAAAGGAATTGTGGAAGGTATTCTGGATTTTGTTAATCATAACGGCAGTCGAGTTTATAATTGCTTTCACAATTAGCTCTGACAGTAGCTTAGGTAAATGGCTTAAAATATCATTATTTATCATTTTAACCTTTGTAAAGTCTTTCTACATCGTAGGCACCTTTATGCACCTTAAAAATGAAGTGAAGGCTTTAATATGGACAGTAATATTACCAGTTGTCTTTGTATTCTGGTTTATTGCAGCTTTAGTTTATTTTGAAGGAGGATACATTGGTTCTTTGAGATAATCATGAATAAAGGTTTTTTAAAAGCCGGGATGCTAATATTTTTATTAGTGATTCCGGCTTTATTTTTTATTTTTCTTAAGTCTTGCGGAGCTAATAACTTTGAATTACCAACTTACTTTCCAGAATTGGATGAAAGAGGTCACATTCAAGTCATAGAAGGGGATACGCTATTTCATGCAATAGAGGATTTCACTTTAGAAGATCAGTTAGAGGAAACAATGACCTTTTCTGATTATCAGAAGGATATTAAAGTGGTAAGTTTCTTCTTCTCTAGATGTGGGACCATTTGTCCTGTCATTAACCAGAATTTAAGTCGAGTTCAAGATACTTTTAAAGAGGATGAGCATGTTCGTTTTTTAAGTATAACAGTAGATCCCGAACATGATAGTTCTTCGGTTCTAAATGCTTATTCAAAAGATTTTGTTCAAGGAAAAAGTACCTGGCAGTTTTTAACTGGTGATAAACTATACATTTATAATTTAGCTATTAAGCAGTTTAAGCTTCCCGTAATGGATGCGTCTTCTGATAATGAAGCTGAAGTTATTGACGACATTGACATGGCTTTCATTCATTCCGATAAGGTGGTTCTGGTGGATAATCATAACCTCGTAAGGGGAATTTATGATGGAACGGATTTAGAGGAAATAGAAAGGCTTAAACTGGAAATTAAGGTGCTTAAGGATATAATGAATAAGCAGAAATGAAAAAGGATTATTCTCTTAAAACGATAAATGTAATATCTGTGGTGGTTCCTTTAGTGGTGGCGGTACTACTAGGAATACGGTCGAAGCCATATTTAGGCGAATGGTCAAAGATGTTACCGCATATCATTGCAGGAATAAATATCATGACCAGCGTACTGTTGGTTTTAGGTTTGATTTTTATAAAACGTAGAAATCAGATTGCTCATAGAGTGTCTATGACTTTAGCTTTTTGTCTAGGTGGATTGTTTTTGGTTTGTTATGTGCTATACCATTTAACGAATCCATCTACTTCTTTTGGTGGTGAAGGAAGTGTGAAATATTTTTATTATTTTATCCTATTGAGTCATATAATCCTATCCCTTGTAGTGCTGCCATTGGTGCTTAGAGCATTTTATTTTGCTTTGGTAGGTGATTTTCAAAGACATAAAAAGTTGGTTAAATTTGCATATCCTATTTGGTTGTACGTTTCTATAACAGGGGTTATAGCTTACTTAATGATTTCACCGTATTATGCTTAAAAAGAATTCGATAACTAAAATTGTTTTAATATTACTTTTGGTAATGGTAGCTTCTAATGTGAGCATGGCTCAGTGTGCCATGTGTAGAGCCACTGTAGGCAGTAATCTTAGCGAGGGTAGAGGTGTTATAGGGACAGGTTTAAATTTCGGCATATTATATCTATTGCTAATGCCTTATATTTTGGTAGCTGGAGTTGCTTTTTTTTGGTTTCGAGCTAGCAAAAGAGAGCTCTCAGAAAAGCTCTCTTTGTCTACCCGCTTAAAGAATATCTATAAATAGAATATTATCTATTTCATAAGTTCTTTTATATCAGCAATAATTTTATCCGCAAGGTTATCGGCTGTGGTTTCGAACTCCGATTCTGCATAGATTCTAACGATTGGTTCTGTATTAGATTTTCTAAGGTGTACCCATTCGTTGTCGAAAGTGATTTTTAATCCGTCCTGCTTATCAATAGTGTATTTCTTATATTTGGTTTCAATGGAAGCTATGATGGCATCTACATCCATAGAGGCGTCTAATTCTACCTTTTTCTTTGCAATAAAGTAGTTAGGGAATGTTTTCCTAAGGAAACCTACGGGCTTGTTGAAATGAGCCAGTTGGGAAAGGAATAGGGCTATACCGACTAATGAATCTCTTCCATAATGTAGTTCAGGATAAATGATTCCACCATTTCCTTCTCCACCAATAATGGCACCGATTTCTTTCATTTTGGTCACTACATTTACCTCACCTACAGCCGAAGCTTGATATTCCCCACCATGTTTTTCGGTGACTACCTTCAAAGCCATGCTAGAAGATAGATTCGAGACTGTTTTTAGGCCTTTTTGAGGAGTTTTAGAAAGAATATAATCAGCAATGGCCACCAGTGTATACTCTTCACCAAAAGGCTCTCCATTTTCGCAAATAAATGCCAACCTGTCCACATCAGGATCTACTACGATACCAAGATTATAGTCTCCTTTTTCCAATTCATGGGATATCTCTGTCAGATGCTTTGGAAGTGGTTCTGGATTATGTGCAAAATGACCGGTGGGTTCACAGTTAATACATTTAATGTTTTTAACACCAAGTGCATTTAGAAGCAAAGGAACTGCTATTCCTCCGGAAGAGTTGATGGCATCGATCACAACAGAGAAATGGGCCTTTTTAATAGCTTCTACGTCTACCAGAGGTAGCTTTAGAATGGCATCTACATGTTTCTGTAACATAGTATCATCCGTGCTGTAAGTGCCTAGTTTTTTTACTTCAGAAAAGTTGAAGTTTTCAGCATCTGCAATGGCCAGTAATTCTTCACCATCCAAAGCAGAAATAAACTCACCTTTTTCATTAAGTAGCTTTAGGGCGTTCCATTGTATAGGATTATGACTGGCGGTTAGGATGATTCCTCCAGAAGCCTTTTCAAACACCACTGCCATCTCAACTGTGGGTGTTGTGGAAAGTCCTAAGTCCACAACATCAAAACCTAGACTTATGAGCGTATTGCTCACTAAACCAGATATCATTGCACCTGAGAGTCTTGCATCGCGTCCAATGATTATTTTCTTAAGATCAGGATTTCTTTGAAGTAAGAATGTTCCAAATGCTGCGGTAAATTTAACAACATCTAAAGGACTAAGGCTCTCTCCTGTTTTACCTCCAATAGTTCCTCTAATGCCTGATATAGATTTAATTAAGGTCACGGTATCTCTTATGATTAATGAATATGGATGGCAAAAATACGTTGAATAATATGGAATTAGAAGTTAATGCGAGCATTGCTAAAATAAAAAGTATTGTATAAAACTAAAAAAGACACCCAGGATTCCGGGGTGTCTTTCTAATACGAAAATACTTTAACCTATAAAGTTTCACTTCAAATGAAATACCTTCAACTCCAAAGTGAATTGAATACAGTCACAAAGCTATCAAAATGAATGAGTTACCTATTATTGTGAAAGAATTGGTTAAAATAGTGTCATAAAACAAAAAAATCCCGGCAACATTTCAGCTGACGGGATTTAACTATTAATCTACATATTCTCTTTTTCTGTTCTCAATCAGCATTCGCTCCTGAGCAGCTTCAAGTTCAATTTTAGAACCTACAATTAGATTTTGATAATCTCTCTTACCTGTACCGGCAGGGATAAGATGACCTACAATCACGTTCTCTTTCAAACCTTCCAAGGTATCTTCTTTACCCTGAACAGAGGCATGAGAAAGGACTTTAGTAGTTTCCTGGAAAGATGCTGCAGAAAATACAGATTCTGTTCCTAGTGAAGCAGTGGTGATACCTTGAAGAATAGTCTGTGATACAGCAGGTTTTGCTTCTCTCACTTTCATTATCTTCAAATCTTCACGCTTTAATCTACTGTTTTCATCTCTGAAATCACGATTAGTAAGCATTTGTCCCGGCTTATATTGGTCTGAACCTCCAGCATCTTCAACAACTTTCATGTCTAGGATTCTGTCATTCTCAACACGGAACTTCCATTTATCAATGGCTTGCATCTCTAAGAAAATAGTATCACCAGCGTCTAGGATATCTACTTTCTGCATCATTTGACGTACAATCACTTCAATATGCTTATCAGAAAGTTTTACACCTTGCTGACGGTATACCGCCTGAGTTTCTTCTACTAAATATTCTTGAACCGCAGTAGGTCCTTTAATTCTTAGAATATCAGCAGGAGTAATGGCACCATCAGAAAGTGGTTCACCAGCTCTAGTGTAATCTCCTTCTTGAACCAAGATTAGCTTAGAAAGAGAAACCATATATTTCATTTTAGTACCATCTTTGGCTTCCACGAATACTTCACGGTTACCTCTTTTAATACCACCATAAGATACAACACCGTCAATTTCTGAAACTACAGCTGGGTTAGAAGGGTTACGTGCTTCAAAAAGCTCCGTTACACGAGGTAGACCACCAGTAATATCGGCGTTCATGTTTATAGCTCTTGGTATTTTCGCCAGAATCTGTCCTGCTTTTACCTTAGCTTTATCCTCTACCATTACACGGGCACCAACTGGAAGGTTATACGATTTTTCGTCGTCTTTCTTTCCTTTGATAATGATGGCCGGGTTCTTAGTACGGTCTTTAGAGTCTGTAATTACTTTATCCTTAAAACCAGTTTGCTCATCGGCTTCTTCACGGAAAGTAATACCTTCTTCAATAGCATCATATTCAATGCTACCATCTCTTTCAGAAATAATAACGGCGTTAAACTGATCCCAGTGACATACATCATCACCTTTTTCTAGTTTTTGACCATCTTCTATCTGTAAAGTAGAACCGTAAGGAATGTTGTTGGTAATTAAGATCTGATTTGTTTCAGGATCTACAATTCTCAACTCTCCACGTCTTCCTAAAACTATTTTAGTAGGATTTCCTTCTTTATCTATACTCTCAACTGTTCGTACTTGATCGAAATTGGCTATACCTGGGAATTTCGCTTTGATACTAGCATCTACAGAAACGTTCATCGCCGTACCCCCTGTGTGGAATGTACGAAGCGTTAACTGTGTACCAGGCTCTCCAATAGACTGAGAGGCAATTACTCCAACAGCTTCTCCTACTTCCACCATCCTGTTGGTTGAAAGGTTTCTACCGTAGCATTTACCACAAATTCCACGTCTTGTCTCACAAGTCAAAGCAGAACGAATTTCCACTGAATCTACTGCAGACTCTTCAATAAGATCTGCAATTTCTTCTGTGATTTCTTCACCAGCCCTAGCTAATAGCATTTTAGTGACAGGATCTATCACGTCGTCTACAGCTGTTCTTCCAAGAATCCTTTCAGATAATGGCTCAATCACATCTTCGTTTTCTTTCAACGCAGAAACTGTAATACCTCTAAGGGTTTCACAATCCTGTTCGTTTACGACAACATCCTGAGCAACATCATGAAGACGTCTTGTTAAGTAACCCGCATCGGCAGTTTTAAGGGCTGTATCAGCCAAACCTTTACGAGCACCATGGGTAGAGATAAAGTACTCTAATACATCTAGACCCTCTTTAAAGTTAGAAAGAATTGGGTTTTCAATGATTTCACCTACAGAACCTTGAATGTTCTTTTGTGGCTTGGCCATCAAACCTCTCATACCTCCCAATTGACGAATTTGCTCTTTAGAACCACGGGCTCCAGAGTGCATCATCATATAAACAGAGTTAAAGCCTTGATCTTTATCTTCTAATTGTTGTAGAAGTGTTTCTCTTAATCTCGTATTTACACGAGTCCAGATATCAATGATTTGGTTATAACGCTCACGCTCCGTAATAATACCGAACATATAGTTACTTTGAACCTCTTCTACTTCTACACGAGCATTTTCAATCAGATCCTGCTTTTCTTCCGGAATCATGATATCTCCTAAACCGATGGAAAGTCCACCAGTAAAGGCCGTTTGGAATCCAAGCGTTTTAATATCATCAAGGAAATCCGCTGTTCTAGCAAAACTTACTTCTTTGAAAACCTGACCAATAATGGTTTGAAGTTTCTTTTTAGTTAGAAGTTCGTTGATATATCCTACTTGCTCAGGAACAAATTGATTGAAGAGTATTCTACCAGCAACGGTCTCAATAATCTTTTTCTCTAATTCACCTTTCTCATTTTTAACGGTCAGTTTGCAATTGATATAAGCATGTTTTGAAACACTGCCTTCGTTCATTGCAATAATAACTTCTTCTGGAGAATAGAATGTCATTCCCTCACCAGCTATTTTCTCATCTTCTGTAGAACGTTTACCTTTAGTTACATAGTAAAGTCCTAAAACCATGTCTTGAGAAGGTACCGTAATAGGTGCTCCGTTGGCAGGGTTCAAGATGTTATGAGAAGAAAGCATTAATACTGAGGCTTCCAAAATAGCTTCTTGTCCCAAAGGAACGTGAACGGCCATCTGGTCACCATCGAAATCGGCGTTAAATGCTGTACATACTAACGGGTGTAATTGTATGGCTTTTCCTTCCACTAATTTTGGTTGGAAAGCTTGAATACCCAATCTGTGAAGCGTAGGAGCACGGTTAAGCATAACCGGATGTCCTTTCAACACGTTTTCAAGAATATCCCAAACTACAGCGTCTTTTCTATCTACTATTTTCTTTGCAGATTTAACCGTTTTCACGATACCACGCTCAATAAGCTTACGGATAATGAATGGTTTGAAAAGCTCGGCAGCCATTCCTTTGGGAAGACCACATTCGTGCAATTTCAATTCTGGACCTACAACAATTACAGAACGACCAGAGTAATCAACACGCTTACCCAATAAGTTTTGACGGAATCGACCTTGCTTTCCTTTCAGCATATCTGAAAGTGATTTCAACGCACGGTTTCCATCAGAACGTACCGCATTTACTTTTCTTGAGTTATCGAAAAGAGAATCTACGGCCTCTTGAAGCATACGTTTTTCGTTACGTAAGATTACTTCTGGGGCTTTAATTTCTAATAACCTTTTAAGACGATTATTACGAATAATAACACGACGGTAAAGATCATTTAAATCTGATGTCGCAAAACGTCCACCATCTAAAGGAACAAGAGGTCGTAATTCTGGTGGAATTACAGGAACCATCTTGATAATCATCCATTCTGGACGGTTTTCTATCCTTGTGTTGGCATCACGAAGAGCTTCTACAATTCTCAATCTTTTTAAAGCTTCTGCCTTCCTTTGTTGAGAAGTATCAGTTGCAGCTTGATGACGTAGTTCGTAAGAAAGTTCGTCAAGCTTCAATCTGCTCAATAGCATCTCTAAAGCTTCTGCTCCCATTCTGGCGATGAACTTTTGAGGGTCGTCGTTAGGTAGCAGTTGGTTCTCTCTTGGTAATTTATCTACGATATCAAGGTACTCTTCCTCCGTAAGGTAGTCCATGTACTGGATACCATCTTCTTCTTTTGCACCAGCTTGAATTACAACGTATCGCTCGTAGTAAATAATTTGGTCAAGTTTCTTAGAAGATAGACCTAATAGGTAACCTATTTTATTTGGAAGACTTTTAAAGTACCAAATATGAGCTACAGGAACTACTAGTTCAATGTGACCCATACGCTCTCTACGTACTTTCTTTTCGGTAACTTCTACACCGCAACGGTCGCAGATGATACCTTTATAACGAATACGCTTATATTTTCCACAATGACATTCCCAGTCTTTTACTGGACCAAAAGTACGCTCACAAAACAAACCTCCCATTTCTGGTTTGTAAGTTCTGTAGTTGATAGTTTCTGGTTGCGTAACTTCACCAAAAGAGCTTTCCAGAATTGATTCTGGAGAAGCCAAACTAATGGTTATGCTGTTAAAGTCGCTGCTTAACTTTTTGTTTTTCTTAAAAGACATTTTCTTTCTTTTTTAAATGAAAATGATAAATTATTTCAAGGTAATCTCAAGAGCCAATCCTCTCAATTCATGTACAAGTACATTGAATGATTCTGGAATTCCTGACTTTGGAAGATTTTCCCCTTTCACGATAGCCTCGTAGGCTTTGGCACGTCCAACCACATCATCAGATTTCAATGTCAAAATCTCACGAAGAACATGAGAAGCTCCGAAGGCCTCTAATGCCCAAACTTCCATTTCTCCAAAACGCTGACCACCAAATTGTGCTTTACCACCAAGAGGCTGCTGCGTAATTAATGAGTATGGTCCGATAGACCTCGCGTGCATTTTATCATCAACTAAGTGACCCAGTTTAAGCATGTAGATTATACCTACAGTTACTTTTTGGTCAAATTTCTCACCGGTAAGACCGTTGAAAAGATCTGTTCTACCAAAGTCTGGTAAACCGGCTTCTTTTAGTTCTGCATCTACTTCAGCGGCAGTAGCACCGTCAAAAATAGGCGTAGCATAACGTCTGTCGAGCTTTCTTCCAGCCCATCCTAATGCTGTTTCATAAAGCTGACCAATGTTCATACGAGAAGGTACACCCAATGGGTTCAATACGATATCAACTGGGCTACCGTCCTCTAGGAATGGCATGTCTTCTTGACGTACTATTCTAGCTACAACCCCTTTGTTACCGTGACGACCAGCCATCTTATCACCAACTTTCAACTTACGCTTTTTAGCGATATAGACTTTTGCCAACTTAACAATACCTGCTGGTAATTCATCACCAACCTCAAGAACGAAACGCTCTCTTTTGAACTCACCTATTATCTCACTTCTCTTTGAAAGATAGTTTTTAACTAATCTTACTAAAAGTACGTTTGATTCTTCAGTTTTAGTCCAGCCTTCCAACATGATATCACCTAATAGGTTAGACTCTTCAGGTACACTATAGGTACTTTCGTCTACGTATGGGTTTTTCTCAGGGAAAAGGTTGTTGGTAATATTTGACTTATTGAACTTAACACCTTTAGATATTAATTCATCACCAAATTTATGCTTAACACCGTTGGTCGTTTTACCAGAAAGAACGGCCACCATTTTATCTATCATTATAGTTTTAATCTCTGCAAGATTTTTACTATGTGTTTTTAATAAAACTTTAAGCTCTTCTTTGTGCTTAACTCTTTCTTCTTTTGAAGGTCTTGAGAAAAGTTTAGTATCGATAACGACACCTCTAAGAGATGGTGAAGCTTTTTTAGACGCATCTTTAACATCTCCAGCTTTATCACCGAAAATGGCTCTAAGAAGTTTTTCTTCTGGTGTTGGGTCAGACTCTCCTTTTGGAGTGATTTTACCAATTAGAATATCACCTTCTTTAATATGTGTTCCTACTCTTACGATTCCATTTTCATCAAGATTTTTAACAGTTTCCTCAGAAACGTTTGGAATCTCCGCGGTTAATTCTTCTTGACCTCTTTTTGTATCTCTAACTTCTAAGTCAAATTCTTCAATATGAAGTGAAGTAAAGATATCGTCTCTTACGACTCTTTCAGAAATTACAATAGCATCCTCAAAGTTATAACCTTGCCATGGCATGAAAGCCACCATCATGTTTCTACCAAGAGCTAATTCTCCACCTTGTGTGGCATAACCTTCTACTAATACTTGGCCTTTTGCAACTCTATCCTTAATGGCAACGATAGGTCTTAGGTTAATACAAGTGTCCTGGTTGGTTCTTCTGAATTTGATAAGATCGTAAGTTTTTTCACTAGAGTTAAAGTTGACCATGATGTCATCTTCGTTCCAATCGTAATTAACTACAATTCTATTAGCGTCTACGTATTCTATAGTTCCTGGGCCTTCAGCCACAACCATAGTACGAGAATCACGAGCAATTCTACTTTCAAGTCCAGTTCCTACGATTGGAGCCTCAGGTCTTAATAAAGGTACGGCTTGACGCTGCATGTTAGAACCCATCAAAGCACGGTTGGCATCATCATGCTCCAAGAATGGAATGATAGAAGCAGCCACCGAAACAATTTGATTTGGAGCAATATCCATGTAGTCAATTTCGCTAGGATCTTTCAATGGGAAATCACCTTCAAAACGACATTTTAAAGTATCCGTGCTAAAAGTACCATTACCATTAGTATCTGGAGTTGCCATGGCTATGTTCTTACCATCCTCTTCTTCAGCAGTAAGGTATTGAACATCACCAGAAACTTTTCCATTAGCTATTTTCATGTAAGGAGTTTCTATGAAACCCATAGAGTTTACCTTAGCATAAGTACATAGAGAAGAGATCAAACCAATGTTTGGACCCTCAGGAGTTTCAATAGTACAAAGACGACCATAGTGCGTATAGTGAACATCTCGAACCTCGAAACCTGCTCTTTCTCTAGAAAGACCACCTGGTCCAAGTGCCGACATTCTTCGCTTATGCGTAATTTCAGCCAATGGATTGGTTTGATCCATGAACTGAGAAAGTTGGTTGGTACCAAAGAAAGAGTTGATTACAGATGATAACGTTCTAGCGTTAATCAAATCAACTGGTTTGAAGTCTTCGTTATCACGAACGTTCATTCTTTCTTTAATAGTTCTTGCCATACGAGCAAGACCAACACCAAACTGACTAGAAAGCTGCTCACCTACAGTTCTAACACGACGATTAGAAAGGTGGTCAATATCATCAACAACTGTTTTAGCATTAATCAATGTAATTAAATACTTAACAATCTTAATGATATCTTCTGTGGTCAATACTCTTTTGGATAATTCCGTATCCATTTCAAGTTTAGTATTAACTCGGTATCTTCCTACTTCACCTAGGTCATAACGTTTTTCAGAGAAAAACAGACCTTGGATGATTTCACGTGCTGTGGCTTCATCAGGAGCTTCGGTATTTCTAAGTTGACGGTATATTTGTTCTACGGCTTCTTTCTCAGAGTTTGAGCTATCCTTTTGAAGCGTATTATAAATAATATTATAGTCTGCTATGTTAGCATCTTCACGGTGAAGAATGATAGATTTTTGGTCTGTATCCAGGATTAACTGAATATCTTCTTCAACTATAATAGAATCTCTTTCTAATATAACCTCATTTCTATCAATAGAAACCACCTCACCAGTATCTTCATCCACGAAATCTTCTGTCCATGTTTTTAATACTCTAGCGGCAAGCTTTCTTCCTATAGCAGCTTTAAGGTCTTTCTTGGTAGCGGTTACTTCTTCAGATAATTCAAAAAGATTAAGAATATCTTTATCAGAACCAAAACCAATAGAACGTAATAAAGTAGTTACTGGGAATTTTTTCTTACGATCGATGTAGGCATACATGACGTTGTTTACATCGGTAGAAAATTCAATCCACGAACCCTTCATTGGGATTACTCTAGCTGAGTAAAGTTTTGTTCCGTTAGTATGCTTACTCATAGAGAAAAACACACCAGGAGAACGGTGAAGCTGAGAAACGATAACTCTTTCTGCTCCATTGATCACAAACGAACCACGGTTGGTCATGTAAGGAATGTTTCCTAGAAACACTTCTTGTTCGATCGTCTCGAAATCTTCGTTATCATCATCATTACAAAGCAATCTTAATTTTGCTTTTAATGGAACTGAATAAGTTAATCCTCTATCAATACACTCATCGATGGAGTATTTAGGTGGATCTACTGTGTAATCAACGAACTCAAGCACAAAGTTTTCCCTGGAATCTGCAATCGGGAAATTATCCATAAATACTTTATACAAACCTTCCGCACGGCGGCTTTCTGCAGGTGTATCTATTTGGAAAAATTCCTGAAAAGATTGAAGTTGAATATCCAAGAAATCTGGATAATCTAAAGCAGGGTGAACATTGGCAAAACTCTTCCTTCCGGTTGCTGTCAAATTCAAAGCTTTAATTGTTTAAATTTTAAAAAAAATTATAACTTGTTGGCACGCTAGTTTCGACGGTATTTGTCTTTAACTAAGCCAAAGAACTCGCAGTGAAGCCAATTTAAGCCCCTTTGCAACTGTCCTACGAAAAACAGCAGTGTATCGGGCAGAAATCTTATTAATAACCAAGACATTAACGTCTTGAATCTCTTTTATTGTGTTTATTTAGAATGCGGCTGTTATTTACAGCAAAAGACTCGACCGATTTTCATAGAAAATCGGACCGAGTCTGATGAGTGTTTGAAGTATAGCTTATGCTAATTCTACTTCAGCACCAGCTTCTTCAAGCTGCTTTTTCAAAGCTTCTGCTTCGTCTTTTGCGATACCTTCTTTGATTGCTTTAGGAGCAGAATCAACTAGATCTTTAGCTTCTTTCAAGCCTAAGCCTGCAAGATCCTTAACTAATTTCACTACTTGAAGTTTGCTTCCACCAGCAGACTTAAGAATTACATCAAAAGTTGATTTTTCTTCAACAACTGCTGCAGCGTCTCCACCAGCAGGTCCTGCTACCATTACAGCTCCAGCTGCTGCTGGCTCAATACCGTACTCATCTTTAAGAATGTCAGCTAACTCATTTACTTCTTTAACTGTAAGGTTAACTAATTGTTCTGCGAAGGCTTTTAAATCTGCCATTATTTCTAAAATTTAAATAGTTTTTATTTTGATTAAAATTAGGCGGCTTCTTTCTCTGAAAGAGTTTTAAGAATACCTGCCAGTTTGTTACCACCACTTTGCAATCCACCAATAACGGTTTTAGCAGGTGATTGAAGTAACATGATTACGTCGCCAATTAATTCGGCTTTAGATTTCAAGTTAGAAAGCATATCTAACTGGTCATGACCTATGAATAGATCAGAATCAATAGATGCACCTTTTAATTTAATCGAATCCTTGTTGTCTTTCAAGAAGTCCTTGATAAGTTTTGCGGCATCTTTCCCAGATTCTGGGTGAAACATGATACCTGAAAAACCTTTCAATACAGATGTCTTGAATGGCGTGTAATCTGTGTCTAGTGTCTCTAGAGCTTTCTCGATTAGAGTGTTTTTAACAACTTTGTACTCTATACCTCTGTCATAGCAAAGTCTTCTTAGCTTATTTGTTTTAGCTACAGACATTCCACTAGCGTCAGTGATATAAAAGAATGGGTTGTTTGCAAACTTCTCAGATAATTCTTGGATTATCGCTCCTTTGTTTTCTCTATTCATGATTACAGTCCCTTTATACCGGTAAGATCAATTTTAACTCCAGGACTCATAGTACTAGACAAAGTGATGCCTTTTACATATGTTCCTTTTGCAGAAGAAGGTTTCAACTTAACGATTGTTTGAATCAACTCGTTAATATTAGCCTCTAACTGCTCTATTTCGAAAGATATTTTACCAACACCAGCGTGGATGATACCTGTTTTGTCAACTTTAAAGTCGATTTTACCAGCTTTAACATCTATAACTGCTTGTCCAACGTTAGGAGTAACTGTTCCGGCTTTAGGGTTTGGCATAAGACCTCTAGGTCCTAAAACTTTACCTAAACGACCCAATTTAGCCATAACTGCTGGCATAGTGATAATTACATCAATATCGGTCCAACCTTTTGATATCTTGTCGATATATTCATCAAGGCCAACGAAGTCTGCTCCAGCATCCTTTGCTTCTTGCTCCTTATCGGGCGTACAAAGAACTAAAACCTTTACTTGTTTACCTGTACCATGAGGAAGAGCTACCACACCACGAACCATTTGGTCTGCTTTACGTGGGTCTACACCTAAACGGATGTCTAAATCTACAGAAGCATCAAATTTAGTGTAAGAAATTTCTTTCAATACACCAGCTGCATCTTTTATAGCATACTCCTGGGTAGGATCATACTTCGACAGAGCGTCTTTTCTTTTTTTACTTAATCTTGCCATTTGTTTTTTTTGGTAATTAACGCCACTTGTGAGAGTGGCTCCCATTAATAATTTTTAATTAAAACGGTGCTGCACCTTTAATTCTAAGTCCCATATTAGCTGCACTACCCGCTACCATTTTCATGGCAGACTCTACAGTGAAACAATTAAGATCTGGCATTTTGGTTTCGGCAATAGTCCTAACCTGATCCCAAGTTATAGTTCCTACCTTAGCACGATTTGGCTGGTCAGAACCTTTCTTAACTTTCGCTGCATCTAAAAGTAATACGGCCGTAGGTGCGGTTTTAATAACGAATTCAAATGATTTGTCTGTGTAGTATGTTACTAACACAGGAACCACCTGACCCATTTTATCTTGAGTTCTAGCATTGAATTGCTTACAGAACTCCATGATATTAATACCCTTAGAACCTAAGGCAGGACCAATTGGAGGTGCTGGGTTGGCTTGACCACCCTTTGCCTGTAATTTTAAGTATCCTGCGATTTCTTTCGCCATCTTTTTTACTTGTTTAATGTTGAGAAATACGAAATGACGAACCACAAAAGAATTTCAATAACCTAGTCACAATTAGCTATTTCCGCTCATAATGCTCATTCGTTTCTCCATAAGATCAAAATATTCTCAGGGGAAGCCTAGCAGGTACTAAAAATTAACACCTGACAAGAAATCAATTGACCTTACACCGACCTGAAATCAATACGATTGCAGAAACGGACTGCAAAGGTAATATTATTTTAGTTTTAAACAATACCTCTGAAGCTAAATATTTTAATACTGGGGAAGAATAGAAAAAGCCAGCTCTTCAGGCTGGCTTTTTCTATTAAAAACGTAAGAATGTTTTCCTATGAAAGCTTTTCTACTTGAATGTAGCTTAGCTCTACAGGTGTACTTCTTCCAAATATTTTTACACTTACACTTAACTTTTTCTTTTCTTCGTAGATTTCTTCTACGTTACCCTCAAAAGTTGAGAATGGACCATCAATAACTTTAACGGCTTCTCCTACGACAAAAGAAATAGCAGAGTCAATGATCTGTTCTTCTACTTCATTTTGAACACCTAAGAATCTGTTAACTTCTGACATTCTCAATGGTTCTGGTTCAATAGATGAGTTACCATCTTTTCTTAAGAAACCAATTACACCAGGTAAGCTTTTAATCATGTGCATGACTTCACCGTTATTTAAATCGGCTTGGATGAGCATATAACCAGGCATGAAGTTTTTTTCACGGACACGTTTTTTGCCGTTTTTTACTTCTACTATTTTTTCGGATGGAATTAAAATCTGAGGAATAAAGTCTTTAAGATTTGCTCTTTCAGCCTCATTCTCAATGTACATTTTGATCTTCTTCTCTTGTCCAGAAACAGCTCTTACTACGTACCAGTTTATTTCTTCCATATTTTTTTAGAACGATTGATAAAGTAGTTTAAGGCCATTGTCAATAACAAAATCAATAGCTCCTACCACTAATGCGAATATTATAGAGGCAACAAGAACTAATGTTGCACTTGCTTGTAATTCGCTGAATTTAGGCCATGTTACCTCGTTGGTAATTTCGTGCCATGACTCCTTAACAAAACTTTGTAATTTTTCCATTGTATAAAATTAAAGCACGGGCACAAGGATTCGAACCCTGATCAACGGTTTTGGAGACCGCTATTCTACCATTGAACTATGCCCGTGTATAAAAAAAAGTACTCCGTGTGAGGGAGTATTTGGGGCTGCAAATGTAAATAAAAAAATCTGATTCCCAAATTATTCTACGAAGCTTTTTCTTTGTTTAAAACTCTATTGGTAATTATGATACTAATAAAGCAGAATATGGCACCTAAAAGAAAGGGGGCTCCAGGGAAATAGGGTTGGGCTCCTGCTTTTGAGAAAGTACCGAAAAGTCCCAACATAAGAGGTTGACCAATAATAGCTGCGATACTTAAAATGCTTGTTAAAGCTCCTTGTAGTTCACCTTGTTCATTTTTTTTAACTTGGCTAGAAATAATGCCTTGAAAGGCTGGGTTGGCTAGTCCACTTAATGCAAATGGAACCATAATGGCGTACATCATCCATCCTTCGGATGCGAAACTAAAGGCTAGTAAGCCGAGCATGTTAATGGTTAAGCCTGTAAAAAGGGCTTTTTCTTGTCCTATTTTGGGTATAATGATGCGGATGAGTCCACCTTGAACTATGGCTATCATAAGGCCCACAAAGCCTAGAGAGAGTCCTACTTGCATTTCTGTCCAGTGGAATTTCTCTATGGTGTAAAAAGACCAAGTAGTTTGCAGAGCATGACCAGCCACATAGACTAAGAATAATGAAGCGATCAATGAAAGAATAAAGGGATAACGTCTAAGATTTAATAAACTTCCGATGGGATTAGCTCTTTTAATGTCAAATTTCCTTCGATCTTCTAAAGCAAGTGATTCTGGCAATACAAAGTAGCCGTAGAGCCAGTTAACAAATGAAAGACCTGCAGAGACATAAAACGGCAACCTGGCTCCATAAGAGCCCAAAACGCCTCCTAGCGTAGGACCTATTATAAAACCCAAACCAAAAGCTGCTCCCAGCAGTCCAAAGTTTTGTGCCCTCTTTTCTGGGGTGCTTATATCTGCTATGTAGGCATTGGCGGTGGTGAAACTGGCTCCAGTAATACCTGCAATGGTTCTGCCTATAAATAGCCAGCCAATGGTAGGAGCGGCGGCTTGAAATAGGGAATCTATTCCAAATCCTAATAATGAGAAAAGTAATATTTTTCTTCTTCCATACTGGTCGCTTAAACCACCAATAATAGGGGAGAAGATAAATTGCATAACGGCATAGATGAGCACGAGTCCAATAGCGTAATGACTTGCGTTACTTAGGCTGCCACCTACTAACTCTTGTATCAAACTAGGAATTATAGGGATTACAATTCCAATTCCAATAACATCAATGAGTACAGTGATGAAAATGAATAGAATACCAGCTTTTTTGTTTCTCATTTAGGGACAACCTTATACCAAAAAAAGCACTCCAGTTATGGAGTGCTTTTTGTATGATAATCAGAATGAGATTATTCTAAAATTTCAGTTACCTGACCTGCACCAACAGTACGGCCACCTTCACGTATCGCGAAACGAAGACCTTTATCCATTGCAATTGCGTTAATCAAAGTTACTTCGATTGTAACGTTATCACCTGGCATAACCATTTCTACGTTTGCAGGAAGCATGATTTCACCAGTTACGTCAGTTGTTCTGAAGTAGAACTGAGGACGATACTTGTTAAAGAATGGAGTATGACGACCACCTTCTTCTTTAGAAAGAACGTAAACTTCACCTTTAAATTTAGTATGTGGCTTAACAGAACCTGGCTTACAGATTACCATTCCACGTTTGATTTGAGATTTCTCAACACCTCTTAAAAGAAGACCTGTGTTATCACCAGCCTCACCTCTATCAAGTATTTTACGGAACATCTCAACACCAGTAACAACTGATTTCAAACCTTCAGCACCCATACCTAAGATATCAACTGCTTCACCAGAGTTGATGATACCAGTTTCAATACGACCAGTAGCAACAGTTCCACGACCAGTGATTGAGAATACGTCCTCAACAGGCATTAGGAATGGCTTATCAGTAGCTCTTGGAGGAAGTGGAATGAAGCTATCTACAGCGTCCATCAATTCTTCAATGGTCTTAACCCATTTCTCTTCACCGTTCAAGCCACCAAGTGCTGAACCTTGAATTACAGGAATGTTATCACCATCGAATTTATAGAATGTCAATAGTTCACGAATCTCCATTTCTACTAATTCAAGTAGTTCAGGATCATCCACCATATCAACTTTGTTCATAAATACTACTAACTCAGGTACACCAACCTGACGAGCCAAAAGTATGTGCTCGCGAGTTTGAGGCATAGGGCCATCAGTTGCAGCAACAACAAGTATGGCACCGTCCATTTGAGCCGCTCCAGTAACCATGTTTTTCACATAATCCGCGTGACCAGGACAGTCAACGTGTGCATAGTGACGGTTAGCTGTAGAATACTCTACGTGTGAAGTATTAATAGTGATACCACGCTCTTTTTCTTCAGGAGCATTATCAATAGATGAAAAGTCTCTAAGAACTGAAAGGCCTTTACCTGCTAAAACGGTTGTAATCGCAGCAGTCAAAGTAGTCTTTCCGTGATCGACGTGACCTATAGTACCAATATTTACGTGAGGCTTACTACGGTCAAAATTCTCTTTTGCCATATTGTTATTAAATTAAATTATATTAAATCCGATGTAAAAATTCAAATAAAAAACGACATGGAAAAACTTCCATGTCAATGAAACCGACCTTCTGCTAAAAAAACAAGCAGAGCCTTCGAGCAGATTTGAACTGCCGACCTCTTCCTTACCAAGGAAGTGCTCTACCCCTGAGCTACGAAGGCTTTTTTTGAGCGGGTGACGAGGCTCGAACCCGCGACCTACAGCTTGGAAGGCTGTCGCTCTACCAACTGAGCTACACCCGCAAAAAAATATTCGTATAAAAAAAGTGGGGGCGGATGGATTCGAACCACCGTAAGCGTAAGCTAGCAGATTTACAGTCTGCCCCATTTGGCCACTCTGGTACACCCCCAAAAATTGTTGTTTTTCTCTTTGTAAAGAACTGTTCCTGAAAAAGGAGTTGCAAAAGTATAGCGATTTTTTGGTTTGGCAAAATATTGATTAAAAAAAACTCTCTTTTTTTTAATGTTTAAAATTGAGGTAGAACCTATCGCCTGATAATCGGGCATTTATGGCTAAAAAGAGTATTTTACTTATTTTATAGTCTTAGTCCAAAACTGAAAGCTTGAAGGTCTTTTGCATAAATTTGGTTAGAATTGAATAATTTATTCAAGTCATATCTGAAGAAAAATGTAACCCCACTTTTTCGACCGACCTCACCCGTCAGACCATACATGAATTTATTGAGGTTATAACCATCTTTGATTTTCTCTTTATTCCTATTAAGGTCTTTCGTTTTGGTATGACTTCCTACCCTATATCCGAGGTAACCGCCTACTCCAATTTGAATTTTTTCTTTTTTAAGTCCCATGTTTAGAAGTATTGGGAAGGTAAGATAGGGTACAGTAAGTTTAGATTTTTTGGTACGAAAGTCCAATTCGGAGAATATGGTTTGACCATCCGAATCTGTTTTAAATATGGAGTTATTATTTTCAAACATGAAATTGTAAATGGCAAATTCTGGACCATAGCTTAATGCTAAGTCTACATTCTCTCCATTAGTTAAGGTTGCATTCTTTCTTAAAGAGAAGGCGACAAACCGTGATTGCCATGGCCTAAGAGCGTTTAGTTGGAAAGGGGATACGTTTGATGAGTTTGAATAGTTATTCAGTCCAAGATAGAATCCAAAGTCACTTTTAGGGAAAAAGCGGGCATTAGGGTTTGCTTCCTTTTTGGATTCCTCAATGATCATATCTTTAAACGATTGTTTATCGTTTTCGTCTCCGAAGACATTAGTGCTATCGGAATGCGGCCTTTGATTTTCTGAGAACATGCGGCCTTTTGTTATAATTTGTATTTTCTGACCTTCGGGAGTAATCACATTTAAAGTATCATCTTGGTCTGTTCTTGTTTCTATTTCTATTAATGCCTTTTTTCTGGCTTCATCATCAAGACCCAATTCCTTGAGTAGGCTATTTAAATTATAGGATAACGGCAAGTCAAAGCTTTTCTCTCCAGATGCAATAACGGTAACTCTTTTATTAAGGTTATTGTCTGAAAAAGAAATGATGGTAGTATCCTGTATCGTGGCCGAATTAGCCATAGACTTCAAGGATAAACTAGAAATTAGGAATATTCCGAAGATTATAAGTTTTTTCATTTTGAGCTATCTAATAGCGATTTCTTTAAGTTTACTCCTTGGTAATTGTATTTTTTATTCTTTTGAATCTTTGTTTAAACTGCATGGCTTCATATCCTATAAAGCCATCTTCGTTATTGATGAAAGAGTCGTCATTAGAAGCTAAAATAGCATTAATACTCACCTTTTCACCATGTTTTAAATGCTTTAATTCGGTAAATACTTTAGCAACAAAAGAACGCTCGTCTTCTAGTTTAGATTCTCCCAAGTCTTTGGCTTCCGCAATGGTAATAGGAGAGTCTGAATTTACATCTGGAATATATATTTCTTCTTCTCGTAATTCCGAAGTGACAATAATAATGGTTTCACCAATGCTTTTTTCAAAAAGTTTGTGACTAGGTTGTAAATTTTGGGATGTCTTTTGTTCCAAGTTCTTTTTCTTTTCAGAGTCTAGCAATGCGATGGTTAGCTTGTCTAAAATGGGTTCGTCGATTTCTGATACGCCCGTCAAACTTCTATTTTCTTCATTTTTAACGGATGAATTAACCTCTTTAAGATTTGTTGGTTTGCTTGTTTTTAAGGTCACTGGTGAGTTTCTAGTGGCAGTCACAGAAACTGCATTGTCAAGACTTGGAGTACTTTGACGCTCATTGTTCTCCGCTTTTGGAGATTCTAGTACGTAATCTTCAGTTGGTTGTTTTGTGTCAAGCTGAGTCTTGGTTTGTTCCATATTTGCTAGTTCTGGAGCTGAATGAAAGAATAAGTCTGTAAATAGGAACAAACTAATGATTCCAACCAGTAATATGGAAGCTGCGGCTGAGAAAAACAAAAGGGGCCTTCTAGAGGATTTCTGCTTGTTAATTGCCATTAAAAATTTCTCTTTGGCTTCATTTGAAGCCTGTATTTCATAGTTATTGAGCTTTTGTTGAAAAAGCTCATCTACTGGATGCTTCATGTTTTTATTTATTGAATTCATTGTCTTTCTCGTCTAAGGTTGCTGTCCTGATTCTCTAATTTGGTTTGGAGCAATGCTCTAGCTCTGCTTAATTGGGATTTAGAAGTGCCTTCTGAGATTCCTAGTATTTCTGATATTTCAGAATGACTATATCCTTCAATTGCGAATAGGTTAAAAACTGTCCTATACCCTGTGGGTAAAGTATTAATCAAAGTAAGTAGGTCTTCCGCTTCAAGGTCTGAGGATGCTTTGCTTTGAAAGTTTGAAACGGAAACATCATCTATTCCTACTTCGGTTGCTTTTACGGATCTCAATTTCATAAGGGCTTCGTTAACCATTATTCTTTTTATCCACCCTTCAAAGCTTCCTTGAAAATTGAACTGTTCAATTTTCTCAAATATTTTCATAAAGCCCTTAATCATGACATCTTCAGCTGTCATCTTATCTCCCAGGTAACGCATACATATACCCAGCATTAATCCTGAATAGCGTTCATACAAAAGATTTTGAGCTTTTCTGTCTCCTTGCTTTAGAGCTTTGGCAAGATTATATTCCGAGCTGAACAAGGATAAAATTTTTGTCATAAATGGCCTATTTCAATATCAAGATGCATAAATAGATATGAAGGGTTGCATCTAAATTAATAAAATACTTCAGACTAGAACATGAACGAAACTGAAATGTAGGACTGTGAAAGTCCGTACTAAATGAAAATATGTAAGAGGTTTGATTGCCCTCAGCTCCAATCTACCCAATAAATGGTTTTAACGAATGAATATAGTGATATAGCTACTAAAGCACTTATTAAGCGTTAAATATGCGTAGTTTAACATTTGAGGGCATAAGAGGTGTTTGAATTGTATTAGTTTCTTATAAATATCTTTTATGTGTTCCTATAAAGAATTTAAAATTCAATGTAGAATTTAGGTTAAAAGGTGAGCATATTACCCCTCTAAAAAATTTAGAGGGGTTAATATTTTAAAGGCAGTTACTTCTAAAATAGGAAACATACGGGTGGTTTAAATACTTGAATATAAGTGCTTCAATAAATTCATTTGTTTGAAATATAAGATTGTGTATCTTTGGCATGAATGTTGACGTTATAGTTAATATATTTAATACGTGTGCAAAATGAAGATAATTACCACCTTGGCTTTGGCCATTGCGTTATTAACGCTCAGTTCTTGGAGAGATAATCCCAAAACTACTTCTGTAGCATTTTTTACAGGCACTTACGATAACTTTTTGAGGGAAGCGAAAAAACAAAACAAGCCAATATTAATAGATTTTTGGGCTGGTTGGTGTGCTCCATGCAAGAAGATGGACACGGAAACTTTTGCCGACAAGGATTTTGCTAGTTATGTAAATCAGAATTTTTTAGTTTATAAGGTGGATATAGACTCTTTCAATGGGATGGAGATAGTGGAACGATTTGATGTTAAGGCTTTCCCAACTTTGCTTGTAGGAGATTATAAAGGAAATGAGGTAACACAATTAAAAGGTTTTTATATGCCAAATTACCTTCAAAAAACACTCGAGAATTTAAATCAAGAGCACCAACTTTATGGTGAAATGAAAAAAGATCAATATGTGATGAACTAACGTTGCTTTTCAATATAAATACTGAAGCCGACCCAATGGTCGGCTTTTTCTTTGGAAAAAAATAAATGTAGTTTAAACTCCTGTTATTTTTGCGACATGAATTTAAGAAACGATTTGCTCTTAAGAGCAGCAAAGGGTGAAAGCACCGAAAGAGTGCCTGTTTGGGTAATGAGACAGGCAGGGAGAATTTTAAAGGAATATCGTCAAGTAAGAAGTAAAGCAGGAAGCTTTATCAACTTGGCAAAAAATCCAGAAATGGCGGCAGAGGTCACTTTACAACCAGTGGATATTTTAGGCGTGGATGCCGCTATTATATTTTCTGATATCCTGGTGGTACCAGAGGCTATGGATCTTCCTTATGAGATGGTTGAAAAAACCGGCCCTATATTCAGAAAAACCGTTAAAAGTAAAGCGGATATTGACGTATTAAATACGACTGACATAGAAGACCGATTGTCTTATGTATTGGATGCTATAAAATTGGTTAAAAGCGGATTGAATGATAGCGTGCCACTCATTGGGTTTGCGGGTGCTCCATTCACTATTTTTTGTTATATGATAGAAGGGAAAGGATCTAAAACTTTCTCTGAAGCTAAAAAGATGCTTTATACGCAGCCTGAGTTAGCTCATAGTCTTATGAAAAAAATCACGGAGGTAACCGTTACATATTTAAAGGCTCAAGTACAGTGTGGTGCTAATTTGGTGCAGATTTTTGATAGTTGGGCTGGAATACTTTCTCCGAAACAGTATTCAGAATTTGCGGTTCCCTATATTACTCAAATCTGCGATGCCATTAATGAGGTGCCCGTTACGGTATTTGCAAAAGGTGCCTATTTTGCCAGAGAAGAGATAGGTCAGCTTAACTGTGATGTGGTGGGTATGGATTGGAACATGAGTATAGAAGAGACAAGAAGGCTGGTGCCGAATAAAACGCTTCAAGGAAATTTAGATCCTTGTATTCTATATGGCTCTTTTGCAGATATTGAGAGAGAAACGAAAGCGATGCTTAATGCCTTCGGTAGAGAAAGATATATTGCTAATTTAGGTCATGGGGTGTACCCAGATATGGATCCAGAAAAGGTGAAATGTTTTATTGACACTGTTAAATCTTGGTAGGCTATCTTAAAAAAAAATTTTCTTTTTGTTCGAATAAGTAATGTTTGAATTCGAATGGTTTACACAACATTTTAAGGTCTTTGGACGTAGTATAGGGTATGAAAAAGCTCATTCTGTTTTTAGGTATAGTAATCGTTCAAGTTTCCTGCGTTTCTACCAAATCAAATCTATCTGAAGAGGTAAAGACCCTGCTTTCTAGTCATCAAAGAATAGCGGTTCTTCCGTTTGATGTGGAATTTAATGAAGAATATAAAAGTAGTTCTGGGATAAGAGGAAGGGGGAGTAGTAGACCGGAGTATTGGCAGGAACAAGAAAGGTTAGCTGGTCTTGATATGCAAAAAGAGTTTTTTATTTCTGTGGCAAGACAAGTAGAGAAAGGGAAGTTTGAAAAAGTAATTCAGGACTTCTTGACTACAAATAAGCTTTTGGAAAGTTCTGGTGTTAAGATATATGATATTCCTAAATTGGATAAAGGAGATCTTTGTAGAGTTCTGAATGTGGATGCCGTGGTTTGGGGCGAAACAAATATTGTGGTGAATCCTCCTTTTGGTTTTACTTCTTTGCCTGGCGGTGCTACCACTATAGGCAATCTATACGATGGAAGAACAGGGGCTCTGATATGGCAAAGAGAAGTGGTACAGCGACCAACAAACAGGATGGATACACCTAAAAGGCTTGGAGGAGATACGGCTCAACAGTTGGCAAAAATGCTTCCGTATTCAAGCTTATAATATACTTGAATACAGTGAAATATATTGAAGTAAAAGGGCTGTCTCAAATGGATGAGGCAGCCCTTTTTAGTAGTTAAAGTACCCAGGCCAGAGCTCAAATGCTTTAAGATAAATTTTAGAGGCGTTTATTTGTTGTTTCCGAATGCTTTATCATGAAAATGATATCGAGCTTCTACCTTAGATTCGGCTGCTTTGCTTTCCGTGTTGATAATCATATAGGCTGGGGTGGTATCTTTGGCGTCAATGGCCGGCCACTTAGGCAAATCTCCACCGTTTGGCGTCCCTGTTTTTATAAAATTGGCAAAGTATTGAAACATTGTTTGGGAAACTTTATAATCATCTGGTGTCCATGCATATTCATGAACCTTGTCAAGGTTTCCCATAGCATATTCTATTTCGCTAGCATGAGGTGCTCCCATAGATTTTGGGGCTGGAGGTGCGTTTTCTGCTTTTACAGTACCTCCCGCTAATCCAGAAGAAAGCGATTTATCGACCAGAGCTGGACGGAGTTTACTGTAAAGGTACCTGTAAACAGATTTTTCGCTGTTATTCTTATGTAAATCAATCCATTTCCATGTGCTATAGGCTATAAATCTGTCTGAGGCTAGGTCTGTGGCAGACTGTTCTACTTCTGCGGGTGTACTGTGCGGGTGAAGAGCTAAAACTTGCTCATATTCCTTAGGATAAGTTTGCTTGGTTTTGCTGATAAAAGCCTCAGAAGTGTAAGGCATTCCTTGCATATAAGCCATTCCAGGAATTTCGGCGGAATTCCATCCAGCCAAGAGTGGTATTTGGGACTGCTCACCAGCATTGAAAATATCTACAAGGCTCTTAGGAAGAAAGTAACCATCGATGACCAAAGGAAAACCAAACCTTTTGGAGTCGTTGTAGATTTCATAGAGGTCCCTGGTACTCATGGATCGGAGCTCCGAAATGTTTTTTATTCCGGCTTTCTCTAAAAATTCTGCTCCGTTTTTCTCTGCTTCCGCAAGGCTTATCGGAGCCATGGTAGGCGGGATGGCTGCTCCGCTTTCTCCTATGGCACCAGTTATAAGTCCCTTGGTCAGTGGAGAGGCCATTTGCGTGCTTACTCCTATTGAACCAGCAGATTCACCAGCAATAGTTACTTTGGATGGATCGCCACCAAAAGCCTTAATATTTTCCTGTACCCACTTAAGAGCCGCTAATTGATCCAGGGCACCATAGTTTCCCGATGCTTTATAGGGTGCTTCGGCCGATAGTTCTGGATGAGCTAAATATCCAAAAAGGCTTAATCGATAATTGCAGGTTACTACCACTATTCCTTCTTTCGACATGTTTTCTCCATCGTATCTAGGCTCAGAGGCATCTCCAGCAACGTTTCCTCCCCCGTAGAAATAAACTAACACAGGAAGGTTTTTGGTATTTCTGTTTGTGGTTGTCCAAACGTTTAGATAAAGGCAATCTTCACTGATACCGCTTGATCTGGAATTCATGTCACCAAAAACAATGGCTTGCATTGGCCTTGGACCAAATGCCTTTGTGATTTTAACGCCACTCCAGTTCTCTAAAGGTTGTGGTGCTTTCCACCGTAAGTCTTTTATAGGAGGCTTTGCAAAGGGGATTCCAAAATATTTTTGTACACCCGATTTGACATCATAATTACCTTCTATTACACCATTGACAATGGTAGTTTGAACAGCAAAGTTGTTGTCATTCTGAGCTTTCAATAGAAAAGGGGTAACTAATAGGAGGCTTAGGAGCCTGTAATATTTTTTCATTTTTGGAAATCTTTTATTGTCTCAATTTGTGACAATAATAATAGGTGCTTTATAATAATCCTATTAATTTGCGAAAAAATAATATTTGTTGTGGCTGAACTTAATGGTGTTTTTTGCCTTCCTAACTTAGCATACGATTCCGTAGTTTTTGGTTTTTCTGGCGATAAACTAAAAATTCTAATAATGGAATATCATAATACAGGTCTTTTTGCTCTTCCTGGAGGTTTTGTTCATATGGAAGAAGATTTAAATGATGCCGTTAGGAGAGGACTTTTTGAGCGTACCGGTTTGAAAGATGTTTTCCTGGAGCAGTGTTATACATTTGGAAATACAAAAAGGAATCAGACCCCGGAAATGAAAAGGATTTTGGAAACAAATTCCATCGATCTTGAAAAGGGCTCTTGGATGCTTCAAAGGATTGTTTCTGTGGCCTATTATGCTTTGATTAATTATGACGATGTGGTGCCTATGCCAGATGAACTGTCCGACTCCTGTAAATGGTATGAGGTAGATGAGCTGCCGAGTTTAATACAGGATCATAAAGCGATAGTGGCAAAAGCCCTTGAAACTTTAAGGCTTAATTTGGATAGGAAGGTTGTAGGAGTGAATTTATTGCCCGCCAAATTCACCATGAAAGAGCTGCAAAATGTTTATGAGGCCATTTTGGGGGAGAAATTGAGAAGAACTACTTTTCAAAGAAAGATGCTCAGTTTAAATATTCTTGAAAGGCATGAAAAGCAATTTACAGGAGGTGCACATAAGGCCCCTTTCCTGTACAGTTTTGATACAAAAAAAGAGGCCATTTAGTTTATAAATGACCTCTTAATGAGATGATTTCTAGTTTATTACTTAGTAGAAGTACTATCTGTAACACTAAAACCTTTTTGTCCTTTCTTATCTGCGTACTCTTTATTTAGTCCTTCTAAAACTTCTTTAGTAATTTCTAAATTAGGTTTAGCGTATAATACACCACCACCTTTTGAGAATCCAATAACCATATCATAACGGTCGTCTTCATTAAATTTCTCAAGGTATGCCTGAATGTTTGAGAGAATCTCGTCTGTTTTGGCAGCTTGATCAGCAGCTAAACCGCCCGCAGCATTATCTCTATATAATAAGATATCTTGCTCTTTTTGTTGCAGTTGTTGCTGTGTAGTTTCACCTTGCTGTTGAGTCATACCACCTGCTTGAATTCTTCTTTGAAATAAAGCTACCTCATTTTGGAATGACTCTGACTTTTTCTTCAGTTCGTTTTCCAGTGCAAATTGCTTGTTTTGGAATTCGCTAACTACTTCTTTGTAGTATTCATAGTTGGTCAGTAAGGTGTCTGTATTAACATAGACAATTCTACCTGAAGCTTGTCCAGATGTACCCTCTTGTCCTCCTTGTTTACAAGACGCTAATAGGGCCACTGCAAAAAGGATACTTAAAATTTGTTTCATTAATATCAATAATTAGGTTCTTAAAAATGAGGTGCAAATATAGTTTTATTTTTTAGCTCGCTTAGGTTAAATGGGAATTAATCTAACAAACAGCTGTTTACTCATATTTTTTTAAGTTTATAGCCAGCTAAACCTGCTATTCCACCCACAATAGAAGCCAATAGGGCAGTAGCGAGAAGAACAATAGAAAGGTTAGCAGCAGTACTAAAACCAGCGGGTGTACTGGTTAAAACTCCCATTATCTTGTTTACAAAATTGATTTCTGATTTAAGGAATATATAAATGATGTAGGTCATCCATAGACTTAAAAGTGCTGCAAATGATTGAGCAAAGGCCTGCTTGGAAGAGGTGGCTTTCCACCGGCATGCAATAAAAGCTATGGGAGCCACAATCCACCAAGGTCCGAAAAAGCTCATTATAGCTCCAACGATTAGAATTATTAGGTATATCATTTTGATGGTTTTAAGGTTTGACTTATAATTATTTTATCAGATTCTTGGCTAGCGTTTTTTAGGAACAGAAGTTCTTTTAATTCTCCTGCCGCCCAAGAATTGACCATATTATCGTAAAATTTACTACCAGGGTTTCCGGATTGCCCGCCAGGGTAAACACCATATGCTCTTGGCCATTCTTTGTCCAATTCCACCACCATTCTCCAAGAGGGTCCCCATTTGTCTGTCGTGGCATTTACTATTCTTTTTCCTCCGCCAGCTTCAATATTTAAAGTGCTAAAAGCTTCAAAGGCTGGTATTAAATGTCGGATAGCTGTTTGCTTTACTTTATACCATTCCCATTTGTCGGAAAGTGGTCCGTAGGTTTTATTTAAAGAGTCTATTGTTTCGTTAAAACTTTGACTTACAATGTCGGATAAAGTCTCTACTTTATTTTTGGTATTGACATCATCAAACCATTTTGAATCAGGGTGATGTAATATGAGATCCAGTGTTTTATCTTCAGAGGGGTACATCAAGTTTTGATTTTCAGGAAATTCATCATCCCAGATTTTCGTCATTAGGACGTTTAACCATGTTTCAAAAATGGAAGCGGCTTTATTGTGAGCATCATTTTGATAATTCCACGATTTTAACAACTTCAAAGCTTCCGTGTTGGAGGTGTTACTGGTTTCCAATATGCTGATAAGCGAAGGTAAAAACCATTTGGCAGCCAAGTTGAAGTTGTCGTTTTGGACACTTCTAAGACTATCTGCAGTTCCGTCTTTCATGGCTTCTAGTCTATTATTGATTTGCTTTCCTCTATAGGGAGGTGCAAAAGTCCAGTCAATGTAATAAGGGTAATCTTTAGGGCTAACAACAGATTGATTGGCAGAACTAACGAAGCCACGTTGTGGGTTTTTAACGTGAGGATTTTGATTGCTAGGAATGTAGTCTTGCCAGTCGTGGTCTGCCCTAGTTCCATCTAAAAGGAATTTACCTTGATCATGCCATTTTAAGGGTAATTTTCCATTTGGCGTAATGGCAATATCATTTTGATTGCTCGCAAAAACGAAGTTCTGTGCAGGAGCCACATAATAGGACAAAGCCTCCATATAGTCTTCATAGTTTTTGGCAGTATTAAGACCTAAGAAACAACTTAAATCATTTGGCGAGCTATCATGAGTTATCCATTTCATGGCATAGCCAGCAGGAACAGATTTGTTGAAGTTTTTGGAATCATCTTCAAAATAAATCACTGGTCCATGATGTGTTGAAACTACCGTGTCTGAAACTGTTCTACCATCTTTTAAAACGTAAGTTTCAACTCTTTTGATCGTTTTTTTCCATTGGTTATCATGGAAGTATTCGGAATGAGTGTTGTCTTTGAATTTGATTTTATAAAAATCCATAACATCAGGGCCTACATTGGTAACTCCCCAAGCTACGTCTTTATTAAAGCCTATAGTGACACCTGGAGCACCTGGTAAGCAAGAGCCATAAACGTTTACGTTTGGCGAGGTAAGCTGCATTTGATACCATATAGAAGGAAATGAAAGGCCTAGATGTGGGTCGTTAGCCAAAATAGGCAAACCTGTCGCAGATTTTGAGCCCGCTATTGCCCAGTTATTGCTGCCAATTTCTGGTCGCGGGTTTTTAAGGCTCATTGCCACCGTTTTATCTTCTGGAAATGCGGCTATTAAGTCTGGAGTTTCGGGTACTTTTAATGGCTCAAAAAGTAATGGGCTTCCCACTGGAATAATAGGCTCAGCCATGTTAGGGTAGTCAGGGAAAAGCTCATTGACCACATCCATGCCATATTTTTGTGCAAGCTTAGTGAGTCTGAAATCCGTACTTCCACCATTAAGCTGATTTCGCATGTTCATCATCATAAGCATGGTTTTCTTTGGTGACCACGGCTCAGGTTGATAACCCAGGATTTTATATTCGATGGGTAAATCTTTCTCTTTTAGTGTAGCAATGTATGCGTTTACACCATCAGCATATGCTTCTAAAGTCTTTTTTAATTCTGGAACCTCATCTAAACGTTTAATGATCTCTTCTGCGGTCTTGTTCATGCCGCTTCTCCTATTATATTGGTCATATTCTAAAGCTCTTTCTCCTACCACTTCTGTCAAACGACCTGAAGAAACTAAGGTGTAAAACTCCATTTGCCATAACCTGTCTGAAGCTATGGTGTAGCCTTGGGCGTAATAAAGGTCATGATCATTTTTAGCGAAAATGTGTGGTACACGGTTCTCATCAAACTTAATAATGACTTCCTCTTGTAAACCACTTAGGGATAGTGATTCTGGTTTTTTTGAGTTTGTTTCAGCATTTTGCCAGAAACCAGTGAAGGGGCTAAACAATTTACCAATGGCTGGTACGGTTGCGTGGGATTTGCCTAGAAGATAGAGTAATGTTACCAAAAGTAACGTCGGCCAAATGGCCTTAAGGATTTTCATAAATATTTCTAAGGGTTAGTTCTGTTGATAATGCAAAATACTAAAAAACAATATATTTGAATCTTTTAATTCCATATACTCGTTTATAAAATAAAAGTTACTTTGAAAAAGATTCTGTTTACCGTTGTACTGACTTTTACGGCATATATTTCTTGTTTAGCTCAGGTAGAGAGTGGAGCCTTTAATCTTCTATTGAAATCCATGCTCCACGAGACCGTGCCTACTATATCTGTAGAAGAATTATCTAAAAGCAAGCCTGCTAAAACGGTGTTCTTGGATGCCAGAGAAAGAGAGGAGTTTAATGTCAGCCATTTAAAAAATGCGAAATGGATTGGCTATGACGATTTTAATATGACTAGAGTTTCTGATGTGGATAAAAACGCCAATATAGTTATCTATTGCTCCATAGGCGTAAGAAGCGAAAAGATAGGCGAGAAATTGCAAGCAGCAGGCTTTAAGAATGTCTCCAATCTATATGGGAGTATTTTTGAATGGGTAAACCAAGGGAACCCCGTTTATGATATGTCAGGTAAAAAAACCTCAAAAGTTCACGCTTATAATAAGAGATGGGGAGTTTGGCTTAATAAGGGTGAGAAAGTATATCATGACTAATGCCTTTTTAGGGCACAAAAAAAGACGAGTGAATTGCTCGTCTTTTTTCATTTAATGCTTTGGTTTATTAAAAACTGTTGAGAGCGGTAGAAGCTATCTGCTTTTGCGGCAAATCTACGTTTAAAGTTATTCTCCATGTATTGGCCAATGGGTTGCCAGCTTTAGTTGGAATCAGGTAAGCTAAATCTAAACCGTATTGTTCTTTAAGCTTAATTCCTGCACCCATGGTTACGTATTTTCTTCCACCTTTAGATTCTGGTTCAAAAAAGTAACCCGCTCTTACCGCTAAAAGGTTTTGATAAATATATTCAGCACCCAAAGAGGTCGTGATTTCTCTTGATTCCTCTTTGAATCCGCCAGGAGCATCTCCAAAAGACTTAAATAAAGCTTCGATGGTGCCATATTCTGGAAGTGTTCCATCTTCTTGAGGAGTAGGTACTAGTAATTTATTGAAATCTAAAAGGAAGTTAAATTTGTTTTGAGGGTCTGCGTTAAGTGTAAAACAAGTCCCCAATTTCAAGTTCATAGGTAAGAAATACTCTTTGTCGTAACCATAGTTAACTTTACCTCCAACATTGCTAATGTTAAGTCCGAAAGCTATATCTGTCTTTTTCAACTCATCCGTTGGTCTATCTTTGTGATAGTAAAAGCTTAAATCGGCAGCAGCAGATTTTGCTGGTTTACTCGATTGATTGTTGATGGCTTGCGTGCCAATCAGGTTAGAGTTGATATACTTTAAGTTAATGCCGGCAGAGAAATCCTGACCCAGTTTCATGGCATAACCTAAAGCTAAAGCCAATTCACGAGATTGGAAGCTTCCTGCATCTGCTCCAGTATTGGTGGTGAATTCTATTAAACCTTGATTGAAATAGGTAAATCCTGCGGTTATAGCTTTACCATCACCAAGGTTTTTGTAACCAGAGGCATTTAAAAGACCCATATCTCCAACCAGATCTCTAAGCCATGGGGCATATGAGAAGTTGACACCAGCACTTTTTTCTATGAACGCCAATTTGGCTGTATTCCAATAAATTGAGTTTACATCTGGGGTTGAAGCTACTCCTGCATCACCTAATGCAGCGGCCTTCGAATCTGGTGAAATAGTTAAAAAAGGAACCGCAGACGATACTATATTGTAATCTTTAGTAAGAGACTGTCCGAAAAGAACAGAAGGGAAAAAACCGACTAAAACAATCGCAATGAAACGATTTTTCATATAAATGTATATTTATTATTAGGCTCAAGCAAGCCCCAAATTTACCACCTTTTTGTTTTTATTTCCAAAAGTAAAACTTACCACCTTTGGAACTCCTGTCATTATTAGATAACTGCGTAGCAATCACCTGATAAAAATACCTACCCGTGACTGTGAAATAGGATTCAAGATTCATACCAAAACTTATTGATGCTTCACAAGAATAACAATCTCTAATCTCTTTTGCCATTAATCGACCAGAAATATCTAAAAAAGAAATTTCGAAACGCAAATCTTCCCCTATCTTATTGTGTTCAACTTTCAGGCTAACAATATCGTTGGCAGGGTTTGGATAAAGCAAATAATGGGTCAAAGTAAGTGATTCTTCATTAATTGTAAAGTTTAACGCCTCTTCTCTGGCGTTATTATAGACGTCTGCCAATTTTAACTTAATGGAGTATTTACCTGCAGGCAATTTAGAAAACATATAAATAATCTCACCATTTTTAGCGTCTTCACTGGCAGAATAATAATCATGAAGTGGTATTTCCAGCGTGTCGTTTAATACCAAAACCATGGCTTTCCCTTGCTGATTATATGAAATGTTAATACCACTTTCATCTGATGCTTTTATGATCAATAATTGCTCTTTATCGAAATAATTCATCTCAAATACTGGAGGGTTGGCGTCGGTTATAATATCTTCTGAAGTACCCCCAATTAGAAAGTTATTAAATCCGCCCATAGCTTCTTTGGTGCTGTCTGAGCTAATGGCGTAAAAGTAAAAATGTCCTTTTTCCAGTTGTTCATTTACACTTTTGGGAATGGAAAATGTACTTTCAAATTTACCATTTATAACCTTCGCTTTTCCTTCGAAGAGTTTGCTCTCAATACTCTTAAAGTTCATAGAGGGGTAGTTATCTGCTCCAATTGTTTTTTTGGTAATGGCTTTGTCATAAAGCGTAATATCCACGGTTCCATTAAAATTATCATCCGCAACCTGCCCTTTCATTGATACTTTTGATAAGCCGTTTATTACAGTGCCTTCAGGGTTTTCTCCATTTATGGAAGTTAATGCTATATTTATTTTAGGATAAACTACGGCCATTGATGGGTCTCCTAGAAGTGAGAAATTGCGATTGACTTCCCCGTCAATAGAATTATTTTTGGTATCCTTAAAAATATCACCGAGTCTGGTTGTTTCGGCGGTGTTTGAGAAAATTCTATTATAAAAAGCCTGATTAATTTTAAAGTTTGTACTGGAAAAAACAGGCCTAGTAGTGGTGAGTAGGGCTATAGCTCCACCATTTGGATTTAAAATGGCAGCCTCTGCACCAGAAACTGCGGCGGGGTTATCATATCTTCCAAATGCACAGGTAGCGGTAAAGAGGATAGGCATTTTGTCTTTATTTCGCCATCTTAAAATTTGGTCTAGCGTAAGTAGTTTTTCATCCGTCCAGCCATCTTCCGAGCCATGTCCGTTATAATTTATAATCAAAGAACCTTCACTTATGGCTTTTTCGAAGGTGCTTTTAGCTAATGGAGAGCGTTCTCCAAGTTCTGTTTTGAGTTGGGGAAATGCATCTAAATAAATTTTGTTTGGTCTAATGGCCGCATTATTCTGAAGTGCTATTTCAGAAAAAGTCTCAGCATCTCTTTGATGTATGTTTAAGTCGGCGTCATCGGCCACAAAACTGATTTTTCTTTTCCAGCTTCCTTTGTTGGTGTTATAGTAAATGATTTTATCTACTAACAGTTTGGCTTCTATACGCTCTTTTACAGGAAGCCTGCCAATAGAAATATCTAGACTGTGATCTCTGTTTGAAGTTGATTTCCATCTTCCATTTAAAGAGTAGCCCTCTGGCCAGTCACCTTCATGGTCTTCTAAGAATCCGAAATAATCGTCTGAAGAATAGCTATAAATAGGCTCAAGAGACTCTTTGCTTTCATAGGTGGGAATAAGCCTGTCCTGTTTTACATAGTCTAGATTATTGGAGCCTTTCATATCAAAATTGGTGTCTCCAAAAAGTAAAAGATACTTCAATTTATTGGGGTCTTTAAGCCATAATGACCTAGCAAAATCCCTGATAGCCGTTGGGTCGGTTTTCCCCCCTGAAAACTCATTATAAATGGTTTGAATTTCTACGGATGCCACCTTTAGTTTATCATTTGAGACTCTAAAATCTGCCAGTTCTTTAACTTCTTTTTCGAAATACTTAGGATACACTATCAGTAAGTCAGGTACCTCTAGTTGGGCTAAATTCTGATTTGGAACGGATTCAATTTGAGTGGGGGTAATGAGATTGTCTAAATTAAAAAAGGCAAGCTTGGCAGTTTCTGTTGATTTTTGAAATTGAAACTTAGTGGCATCGCTTGAGTTTAGCTTTTCTGCATTAAAAAGGTCGCTGACATTCCATACAATTTGCTTTGCCGAGTTATGAGGAATATTAAAACTTACACTGTTTTTATGAATCAGGTATGCCTGATGCTGTTTGGGGTAAAACTTGATTTCCCTTTTTAATGACAGGTCGAAGTAATCTAGGTAAACGCCAGAAGAAATATCAAGATCATTTGGGAGCTGGAATGTGTACGACAGCTCTTGATTCTGTGTAAGAAGTACGCCTTGTGCTATTTCGCCCGCTCTGTTATATCTTTTGAAGTAATCGTTCCATCTGTAGTTTATCTTCGGTAATGTTACGTTGACCTTAGCTTCCCCGCCCACTATTATGGCCAACTCGGTATCTTCAAAAGTTTGACCAACAAACTGGAAACCTAAAGAAACTGGTTCTGATTTAAGATATCCTTCCACTTCAAATTTGTATTTCCACTCCGAAAAGAAATATTCGCCAAGCCATTCTCTACCAGAATTAAGTAGGTTGGTATATTCGGGTTCGTAGAATTCAAAATGAGTTAAAGAAGTTATAGGCTCAAAACTCAAGCTTTTAGGTGTATGCGTTTTTATTTTTTTGGATGCTTTACTATCCGTTTTTAGAAAGACAAAGTTTTTATTGGAATAAGGATGTTGTTCATGCACCAATCCTAATTTAAGGCTATCAAAATAAATGTCATCTGGGTTTTCGGCATAGAAAAGGATATAATCCTCTTTATCAAATTTCCCATCGGAATCATTCACAAAAACACTGATTTCTTGTAAATCTTTGGCTCTGGTAGAGCTATTTGGCTGAGGTAAAAGCTTTGTTGTACTTCCAAAAACTTGGATATTATGGGGGTTTAAATTTTGAAGGTTAATACCCGTTTTTTCTAAAAAGCTTTTGTCAATTTTATAAACACCATTTGCTGTAATAGGAATTTTAAACCAAGAACCTTCAGATAAAATGCTGGCTTGTCCAAAGGTATTTTGGAGAGAAAACGTAAAAATGAAGAATAGTAGATATACTTTTTTCAAATTGACACTGAGGTGACTTGTTATTAATAACGCATCGATTTAAAAATCATTCTAAAGCAGTTCGATTTCTGCCATGATGGGTATTGTATATTTCCTTTTAGTAATCACATCTTGGCACAGAATACGAGTTCTGCGTTTTTCAATCTTTTGAAACTTACGTTTTTTGAAAATAAAAGTTTGACCGTCAGGTATATTTTCTAAATATAAGCTATTGGCCTGCCCACCTTCATTAAAAGACTTTAGGGCTTTCATCAGTATAACATCTCTGGTAGATGATGCTGGTGGGTTAATCATGTGTTTGGCCAGAGGTTTCAGTATTTCTAAAGGAAAAACAGATTCATTTAACACGGGAATCATAAGGTGTTGAAAATTCAATTTCCACTCTTTTCCATGAGGTACGGGTTTATTTTTCTGATGTTTAATGGCCACATGTTGGTGAGCCACTTCATGGATATAGGTTATTAGGAAATTATATGGATTTAAATCATGATTTACGGTTATCGTATGGTGTCCGTTTTGAAACTTATAATTTCCCAAACAGGTACTACGGGTTTTGGTAATAGAAAAAGAAAAAGGATTATCCTCCCAAAGTTGGGTGCAGTATTCGAGAGCATCTGCGGGTATTTTGGGTTGTAAGACCTCTTTAAAAACGGCTCTTGTTAAAACAGGTTTCACCTTCTTTTTCACAAGCTTAGAATGTACTAAAGGCTTAAGTTTTTTGAAGTCAAACATTATTTGATGCAATGTTGTTAGTAAAGGAGATGTCTCCTAACGGAATTTTTGTAAACCCAAATTTAAGAAGTCCATTTTGGATTGTTTGCTTTTTGAGGGAGTTCGTTAATGCCAAATCAATTAGATTTGTGCGGAATTTAAAAAGACTTAATGAGAGAGCTGAAGATTTTCAATACGCTGAATAGGAAAAAAGAAGTTTTTACGCCTTTAACGGAAGGTTACGTGGGAATGTATGTTTGCGGCCCCACGGTTTATAGCAATGCTCACTTGGGCAATGTCCGTACTTTTCTGACTTTTGATGTCCTTTTTAGGTATCTCAAAAATATAGGTTACAAAGTAAGGTACGTCAGAAACATCACAGATGTAGGACATTTGGTAGGAGATGGAGACGAGGGCGAAGACAAAATTGGTAAAATGGCTAAGCTAGAGCAGCTAGAGCCTATGGAAGTGGTGCAGCGATATACCAACGATTTTCATGACGTATTAAAGCAGTTTAATTTCCTTCCGCCAAGTGTGGAGCCTACGGCAACTGGGCATTTAATAGAGCAGATTGAAGCCGTCAAAGATTTAATAGGAAAAGGTTTGGCCTATGAGTCAAACGGTTCTGTTTACTTCGATATCAATAAATATAATGAGCAGGGCGGTAATTATGGTAAGCTTTCTGGAAGAATTCTGGAAGATTTACTAAATGAAACCAGAGTTTTGGACGGTCAGTCTGAAAAAAGGAATCCATTAGATTTTGCTATCTGGAAGAATGCCTCTCCTGAGCATATTATGCAATGGCCTAGTCCTTGGGGAATGGGCTTTCCAGGTTGGCACCTAGAGTGTAGCTGCATGAGTGCCAAGTATTTAGGGGATCAGTTTGATATTCATGGAGGTGGAATGGATTTGAAATTCCCACATCATGAGTGTGAGATAGCTCAAGGAACTAGCCTTACAGGTCAAGAGCCAGTGCGATACTGGATGCATACCAATATGCTTACGGTCAATGGTCAAAAGATGTCAAAGTCTTTAGGCAATAGCTTTTTGCCAGCTCAGCTTTTTACGGGAGATCATGAATTATTAGACCAAGCCTACAGTCCAATGACAGTGAGGTTCTTCATGTTGCAGTCGCAGTACAGAAGTACTTTAGATTTCTCTAACGATGCTTTAAAGGGCTCTCAGAAAGCATTTAGAAGGTTATTGAATGGCCTTATAATAGTGAAGTCTTTAGGTTATGAAACTGCCGATGTGGAGGTTGATTTAAAAAAGAAAGGCATTGTAGATGAGGCCATTGAAGGATTTTACACGGCCTTAGGAGACGATTTGAACACAGCCGTTGGCATAGCACACTTGTTTACCATGTTGAAGTATATCAACATGATGTATATGAAACAGCTGTCATCTGCAGAGTTAGGAGAAGAAACGTTTAATAGTCTAAAAGAAAATTACATTCGCTTTTTTGAAGATATCCTTGGTTTGTCGGAAGAAGAGAATGGAACTGATACTTCTGTTTTAAATGGCATGTTAGAACTCTATAAAGAATATAAAGCCAATAGACAGTTTGATAAAGTAGACCAAATTAGGGCCTACTTTAAAGATAATGGCATGGTGATTAAAGACTTAAAGCATCGAATTGATTGGGCTTGGGAAGAGTAATTTACTCTTCCTTTTTAATACCTTCAGAAACCCAGTTGGCTATGGCTTGTCTGTTATTAGGAATTAACAATCTTCTTTGATCAAACTCATTAGCGATATTTCCAAGTTCAATGTAGACCGCAGTAGGTTTGGTTTCATTTAGCATCCATAGACCGCGAGATTTTACCACACCTTCATAGCCACGGCCATTTTGATGTTCGTCATATTTGTCTTTAACGGTATTATAAATGGAGTGTGCTAATGATCTTCCTGAGCTACTAAATTCATTGTAGTAGAAGAAAACATCCACTTTTTTGTGTTCGTATCTTGAGTCAACATGCGTAATGATGGTACGTTGTGTTTTAAAACCTTTGGCTTTGTTTTGTTCATAAAGCTGATTGATTATATCTGTTCGCTGACGTAATCTGGCCTTTTGGTTAAGTGGCATACTAGCACCACCCCAAACCGTTTCATCTTTATCTGGAGCAAGAATTTTTTCGTCTCTGATGCCATCGTTTTCGTCACGGGTAATCATATAGACTCTGGCACCGTTGCTTATTAAGTTTCTTGCCAGCCTTAGACTGACGTCATAGGCGTATTCATCTTCGCAGAGCCAGTCGTTTCCCATTTGAAACATGGCACCTGGGTCTGGCCCTCCATGTCCGCTTACGATATAGTAAACATGTTCTTTTAATGTGTTATCGTAAATGGGTGTTTTAGCATAATCTTTGCCAAAAATAGAATAATTGACATATCTAATGGCTGACTTTTCATTAGGTTTGTCATTGAAAGAAGTTAGAAGGAAAAGGCATGATATGACCACAGAAGCGGCTATTGTCTTTCTCATTTTGTACATGTTTTATTAGAAAAGCTAGTCCGTAAAGGACTTTATATTGTTATCAAAGTTAAATAGATGAAGTCAACAATCAAAATTTTAGGTTTTATTCTCTCTGTTTCTTTTTTATCAGGATGTAGGTCTGATAGCTCGGAATCGTCCGGTAATCAAGAATTTGAAGCGACTAAGCCAAGCGTTTTAGCTCCTGATTTTAATTCCAAAGGAGCTTATGAAAAAGTAGAAAAACAACTGTCGTTTGGCGTACGACTTCCAAATACCGATGGTCATAAAAAATGTGGCGACTGGATAGTGGAAACCATGGAAGGTTATGGGCTTTTGGTGGAGCAGCAGGAGTTTCAAGCTTATTCCTTTAAGGGTAAAAGCCTTTCTGCAAGAAATATTATAGCCTCTTATAATCCGGAAGCCACAAAAAGAATTCTCTTAGCGGCACATTGGGATACCAGAGAAGTGGCAGACCAAGATGAGGCAAGAAAAGAAGAGCCAATACTTGGAGCCAATGACGGAGCCAGCGGTGTGGCGGTTTTAATGCAAATAGCGGAAAGTATAGCTCAGGCCATAGAAAAGCCAAATGTTGGTATTGACTTTATATTTTTTGATGCGGAGGATGGCGGAAAGCCAGATTCATTTCCGGGTAATGCTTTAAATGATTATGGAGGGTATTTGATGGGTTCGGAGTATTGGGCTAAAAATCCTCATAAAGAAAACTACACTGCTTTCTATGGCGTCTTATTGGATATGGTGGGGGCTAAAGGGGCTACGTTCTATAAAGACAAGGTTTCTATGCAGGTGGCACCTTCTGTGGTGAATAAAGTTTGGAATATAGCCAGTGCCAAAGGTTTTAGTTCCTTTTTTCTTTCCCCTATTGGCGGAGACATTTTAGATGATCATATCCCCGTGATACAACATCGAAAAATACCTATGATTGATATCATTGACCAAAAAATAGGTGGCAATCAAACTTTCTTTGACCATTGGCATACCCACAGTGATAACTTAGAAGCGATTGACGTCAATACGCTAGAAGCAGTAGGTGAAACTGTTCTCCAAATGCTTTATGAAGAAAACGGCATTGTGCAGTAGGTTACGCATGATAGAAGGCATAAAAAAAGGGTTTCTCAAACGAGAAACCCTTTTTATTTAATTCCGTTCGGAAGATTATTTGATGTCAAAAGTTGTTTGACCGATTCTATAACCTTCAGAAAATAATTCTACCGTATATTTTCCAGACTCATAAGAAGCTCCTCTGTCATAAATGAAGTCAACAGTTTGACCGTCATTTGTGAACATTACCGTTTGTTTAGCGGTATAAACCGTTTCTTTACCAGCGAAACTGAAAGTTCCAGAACCTGTTGCCATATCAGAAATTACAGCACCTTTAGGATCCATTATTCTAATCAGTATGGTTTTGTTTTCTTTACGAGTAAGTGGGTTTTCAGCAAGTTTGAAAGCAATTTTTACTTTATCAACACGCTTAGACTTAAACTCTGCACCATCTCTTTCTCTACCTCTTGAGTTGATAGCAGAAACTGCATAATTCATTGGTCTTAAGGTAGAAGCTAGAGAAACCTTCTCGCTAAGCTCCGAATTTTTAACACTTACAGAGTAAACAGAATCCGTAAGAGCGGCTTTTGTGTTTTCAAGAGCAGTATTTGTTTGAATAAGCTCTGTTTTTTCGCTTATTAAAGTTTCGTTTTTATTAGTTAAGATCATGTTAGCCTCTCTAAGTTTGGCTATTTCATTATCTTTTTGACTAAGCACCATCTCATAATTAGAGATTTTAGTTTGATAGTCTTTAAGACTTACATTCTTAGAATAAATAAGATTCTTTTTATCTTTTTCTAATTGAGCTTTAAGAACCTGAAGCTCTTCTACTTGACCACCAAGTGCAGAGATTTCTGCAATTTTGCTATCCAGCTGAGTGCCTATCGAGTCAAGTTTAGAACTCGCTAACATAAGATCCCTATTAACCTGACTAACCTCTACGGTTTTGTTATCTACTTTTTGACGTTCCTGATAATAAAGATAACCAAGGATCGCAGCTAAAGCTATGGCAATAATTAAACCTGCTTTTAAGCCTGAATTGTTGTTTCTTTCTGAATGTTCCATTTTGAAATGTTTTAGTCAATTTTATATTTTAGGGAAAAAGGAATGCAAAGATACGTTTTTATTCGCTCTTATTAGGGCTAAGTGCCTTAGTTATTGATGAATGATACATATATTAAACATTGCAAATCGCTTTAATACGCCTCATGGAGGTGCAATTTCAATACATTAACTGTACTTTGTCAAAGTTATTATATAAGGCTGCAAAATTTTAAGAAAAATTTAAGAAAAACTAAAACTGACTATTTATGGCTCTTATTTCAAAGAAAAAAATTCCATATAAGATAAATGCCTCATTGAGGTCATATTTACAGAAATATGGAAGAGAGAGAGAAATTCCATTAAAGTACAGTGATTTGCTACGCATCGACAATAGGATACCGTTGATGGATAAAAACAATAATGATACACTGTGGGAAACGGTATTTTATTCGCAGTCAGATCTTAAGGAGATTTATGAAAACCTTAAAGTTATTTATGCCGATTTAAAAACCGATGGCGATGAAGCCGTCATTCAACATTTAGTGGTAGATAGGGTAGACACTTGTACCTATGCCAACACCTCACCTTTTAGAGTAAGAATAATTAATAAGGTTAATGATAATTACGACTATTTCTATATTAAAAATGCAGATTCTTCAAGAGTATATGGTTTAGAACTGGAGCACCTTTTATCTCCAAATGTACTGAGTTACATTACCAATAAAGATACTTTGGTGGAAGAGCACATTGCAGGCATACCAGGAGATATATTCATGGAGTATCATTTAAATGATCTTAATCTAAATCCTATTAGACTGGCAAAAGAGTTTATTAAATTCAATGAACGATGCTTCGCAAGGCTTTTGGGTGATATGCATTCCGCTAACTTTGTGGTTATTATCACCCCCGACTTTGAGGATTTTCATTACCGAATAAGGGCAATAGATTTTGACCAGCAATCTTATGAAGGAAACAAGTCGGTTTATATGCCTCAATATTTCAAAGAGAATAATGCCATTATTGAGTTAGGAATAAAATATATGACACCGGAGTCTGTTAAACAGTATCAGAAAGAGGAAAGAACGCTGATAGGTAACAGAATAAAATCTGAAAAAGAGAGGTTGAATAACCTCATGGAGGTGATGAGAGAAGATAATAATTACTTACCTCAAAATTTAGAAAGGCTAAAATCGGACTTGAATGAGCATCACAGAACGAAGGATTTCAATGCTTGTAAAAGCATGGCAGACGTTCTGGAACTTAACCTTACAAGGCTAAGTCTTTTTGACAAAGGAAAGTATAAGGAAGACCCAGCCTAATAACAGTAGCGTGCCGCCTATGGGAGCCACCGCTCCAAAAGTTTTAATACCCGTAAAGCAAATAAGGTATAAAGAACCCGAAAATATTACGGTTCCAGCAATGAAAGTATTACCGGCATATTTATTCCATTTGTTCGGGAAATCTTTCGCTAAAATACCTGTCATTAATAGAGCTATAGCATGGTAAAATTGGTATTTCACGGCAGTTTCATAGGTGTCTAAATTACCTGCATTAATCAACATTTCCTTTAAAGCATGAGCTCCAAAGGCACCAAGTGCCACCCCAAGAACACCGAAAGCACTACCAGAAATTAAAAAATACTTTTTCATAATCTATTTCCGAAAATTGAACTACCCACTCTAATCATTGTACTTCCATTATCTATGGCCTCTGGCCAATCTCCACTCATCCCCATAGACAATTCTTTCAAAGAGAGAGCTGGTGCTTTTTGATTTATCCTTTCAAATAGCTGCTGTAGGTTTTTAAACTCTTTCACCACTTCTTCTTTATCGCTTGTAAAAGTACTCATGCCCATCAGGCCAATGATCCGCACATTTTGATATTGGCTAAAATCCGCTTCAATGGCACTCATAATTTCTTCTTCGTCAAAACCTGTTTTAGTCTCTTCTTGAGCGATATGAATTTGCAAAAGACAGTTTATGATTCTATCGCTTTTCTGAGCTTGCTTATTGATTTCCTTGAGCAGTTTTATGGAGTCTACAGAATGTATGAGGCTAACAAACGGAGCGATGTATTTGACTTTATTAGTTTGCAAGTGGCCTATCATGTGCCACTGGATGTCTTTGGGTAGATTTTGGTATTTATCTACCAACTCATGAACGTAGTTTTCTCCAAAGTCTCTTATTCCCGCTTCGTAAGCTTCTAATATTTTTTCTTCTGACTGTCTTTTAGAAACGGCGATAAGTTTGCAATGCCCTATTTTGTCCTGAATTTCTTTAATGTTGGATTGGATAGTATTCATAATTACCCCAGAATGCTTTTTAGGTCGGCAGGAGAATAATTAACACTTTTAAGGGTCTTATGGTCTCCTTCACGAAACACTAAAAACTTATCTCCGTCTTTTTTGAAATAGCTATCTGTCCCCTTCTCCTTGTAATGAGCAATGGTAGCAAGAGCCTCTTCCTCTGTGGCACATGCCTTACTCATATTGGAACGTTGGACTTCGTCAAATAAGGCCTTGAATTTCTCGCCAAGACCGAACTCTAAAATGGCTCCAGATAGAACATATTGAATGTCACAAAGTGCATCTGCCACTTCCACAAGATCGTTATTAGCAATGGCTTCCTTTAATTCATTTAGCTCTTCTGAAATTAATTCAACCCTTAAATCACATCTTTTTTGAGATGGGATTTGCGGTTTTTCAACTATTGGATGTTGGAAAGTTTTATGAAATTCAGCGACCTGAGAAAGGGAATTGGGTGATTGCATTATTTAAAAGATTAATTAAGATGCCGTAAAATAAATTATCGAGTCTTGTAGTTTGCAAAGTTCTTATAAATCGAGTAATATTGCTAAGAAAACTTGAAGTCAATTAAATCTTAAACTTAAAATTATGAACAAAATAGTTAGGCTTATTAGCGTACTAGCCTTAGCTTCCACAGTAGCTTTCGTATCATGTAAAGGAGACACTGGAGACACTGGCCCTATTGGTCCTGCAGGTCCTACTGGAGCCGCTGGAACAAACGGAACAAATGGTACCAACGGAACCGCTGGAACAAATGGTACTAATGGTACAAATGGAACAAATGGTACAAATGGTAATGCAAATGTTAAGAGCTTTGTTAAAACCGTAGCCGTTGCTGATTGGGGAAATGTTGAACGTGCTGGTATAGGTACTAACACTACAAGTACTTGGGGTGGAGCTGCTGTTCCAAATGCTACTATCACTGCCGATAAATCTGTTTTGGCATATCTTGTAACAGGTGATGAGAAAATAAAATTACCAATCTCTTTTTCTAAGGAAATAGATGGTTCTGTTGAGTCTTTAGAATACTCTTACAAAACTGGTCAAGCAAACTTATATTATAAGAGCCAAACTGCTCTTTTTGGTGGTAGCACTTCTTACAAACCTCAATTTGCATTAACTGTTAAGTTTGTGGTTGTAGAAGAAACTGAAGCTATCGCTCTTAAAGCTGCTGGAGTTTCTTTAGAAGACTATAACGCTGTTATGAATTATCTTGGTAAGTCGGTACAACTACCTACTCAACTATAAAATATATCATCTCTTTTTTGATAGCCTTTTCAGTTTACTGGAAAGGCTATTTTTATATATAGTAATTTGAAAAAAGTAATATTTTTTTTAAGTATTTTATTCTCGGGAATTGCTAATGCTCAATTCTCGGAAGATACTAAAAGTAAAGAGATAACGATCGCGGGCTTAGATAAGCTATATAATTTAGAATTTAGAGAGGCGGAGGCTATTTTTAAACCAGTTTATCTAAAGTACGATAATCACCCGGTGGGTTATTTATTGAAGGCATTAATGCTTCAATATGAATATGGACCAATTGAGCGTAATCAAGTGAGGTTTTCGGAATATTTACGTCATTTGGAGTCTTGCGAGCGGTTGGCTAAAGAAATGTATGTTGATAAAAAGTACAGGGTAGACGCTACATTTTATCTTTTGGCATCGCAGGGTTATATAAGTCGAGCTTATCATGATAGAAAGGATTATCTTAAAGCAGGATTTGAGGCTAAAAAAGCATATGGATATCTAAAAGAGGGTTTAGGGTTGGCACAGAAAAATGCCGAGTTTTATTTTACGAATGGCCTTTACAAATATTATAGAGTTCAGTATCCAGAAACTCATCCGAGTATAAAACCTATTATATACTTTTTTGCTGAAGGTAATAAAACGCAAGGACTCTCTGATTTAAGAAAGGCCGTAAATGGTGCTGTTTTTACACAGACAGAAGCAGCATTCACTCTGGCAAGTATTTGTCTGAAATATGAAAATAGAGCATCAGAAGCAGAAAGTCTAACAAAGAAATTAAGCTTAAAGTATCCTCAAAACCCTGATTTTCTTCTAAAATATACAGAAGCGTTGCTTGCCAACGGAGAGACAAATGTGGCAGCGGAGAAAATTAAGACCTTAAAAACATTCAAAGGAGCCGATTATCAGATAGCGTCTTTGGTTTTTAGTGCAGAAATTGATTTATTGTCAGAGAAGAGAGCGTTAGCTTTGCCTAAGCTTTTAAAAGCAATGGAGATACGGGAAGACGGGAGAGAGACTTCAGATTTGAAAAGTATGGCCTTATTAGGCTTGGGTAATATTTATCTTGCAAATGGTCAAAACGATTTAGCTAAAGCGTATTTTAGAAAGTGTTTGGAAATAGCCGAGTATACTGAGGTTAGGAGAAAGGCTTATTTAGGGTTGAAAAAAGTATAATTATGGAAACGATATTAATTAAGAACGGTAAACTGGTCAATGAAGGTAGCATCGTAGAGGCCGACTTGTTGATTAAAGCAGGAAGAATTGAGAGAATAGCAGCGGAAATTTCTTCAGAAGGAGTGGATAGGATAATTGATGCCAAGGGCCAATATGTGCTTCCGGGTGTTATAGATGATCAGGTTCATTTTAGGGAGCCTGGTTTGACACAAAAGGCCAATATTTATACGGAGGCTAGAGCGGCTGTGGCAGGTGGAACGACCAGTTTTATGGAGATGCCTAATACTGTTCCCAATGCACTAACGCAAGAGCTCCTTCAAGAAAAGTATGACATTGCAGAAAAGGGTTCGTTGGCCAATTATTCATTTTATATGGGTGCCTCTAATGATAACTATGAGGAGGTCATGAAAACAGATATGAGTAATATCTGTGGTTTGAAAATCTTTATGGGAAGTTCTACAGGAAATATGCTTGTGGATAACGAGAACACGCTTTCTAAGGTGTTTTCCAATTTTCCATCGTTAATAGCTACGCATTGTGAAGATGAGGCTACCGTGAAGGCTAATTTTGAACGTTATAAGGAAATGTATCTTAATAAGGAAGTGCCTTATGACATACATGCCTTAATTAGAAATGAAGAAGGATGTTATAAGTCTTCTTCTATGGCGGTGGACTTGGCTAAAAAACATGGTACTAGGCTTCATATTTTACATATTTCATCTTCCGAGGAAATTGAGCTTTTCCGAAATGATATCCCATTAGCAGATAAAAAAATTACGGCGGAGGTTTGTGTTCATCACCTTTGGTTTGATGCTGAAGATTACAAAGAAATGGGTACTAAGATAAAGTGTAATCCAGCGATAAAACATGATCACCGAGACAAACTATTTCAAGCTCTTTTGGATGACAGGTTTGATGTTATTGCCACTGATCATGCACCACACCAATGGGAGGAAAAGCAGCAATGCTATTGGGCTGCACCGTCAGGTCTTCCATTAGTACAGCATAGTTTACAGGCGATGTTAGACTTTAGTGCTAAAGGTAAGATTAGCATTGAAAGAGTGGTCGAGAAAATGAGTCACGCTCCAGCCATTTGTTTTGAGATAAAGGAAAGGGGGTATTTACGCGAAGGGTATTGGGCTGATATTGCAATTGTAGATTTGGATCGGTCTTCAAAAGTTACCAAGGAGGGACTGTTTTATAAATGTGGATGGTCGCCTTTTGAAGGGCATACATTTAAATCTAGTGTAACGCATACCATCGTATCAGGTCATTTGGCCTATTCACAAGGAGCGTTTTTTGAAGAGAAGAAAGGAGAAAGGTTATTGTTTAATAGATAAAAAAAGGCCCTTCGTATGTTGGTAGTACACTACCACGTCGAAGGGCTTTCTTTACGCGAATTGGGGTCTTCTAAAAATTCTATTAAGAAGAGTTTTGTATGCGGTGCCATATTCATTATAGCACCATTCCTTCAAGAGATTAATTTCTGTAGGAACCAATTGCTTCATTCCTTTAATTAACTCTTTTTCAAATAACTTACGGTCAAAACTTACCTTCTCCAATATCATTTTTATGTATTCTAACATGGACATAAGGATTAAAGGTTTTAGGTTAACACTCCAATATCTTTTTATAAACTGTACGATAAATATATAATATTTAAGCTGAAATAGCAAATTGATCTTGAGCTTAAAGGTATTAGAAACTTATCCGCTTAATAACGTTTTCGATATTTAAAGTATTGTCGAAATAGGACACTATTCTTAATAATACTTCTTCCATGACCGCATCTGGGCATGAAGCACCACAGGTTAAAAGAATTTTGACTTTGTCTTTTTTAGGTATATAAGATTCAGATGAAACGATTTGCTTTGTATGGAGTTCGAAGTGACTTATACTTTCTTTTGATAAGAGACTTTTGGCAGATTGAATATAGTAAGTCTTGTGTTTGCTTTCGCAGAGTTCCACTAAGTGAGAAGTATTACTGCTGTTGTATCCACCCACTACAATAGCCAGGTCTGCCTGCTCTTCTATTAAGGCATAGGTGGCGTCTTGGTTGTCATTGGTGGCATAGCACAAGGTGTCTCGCGTGTTTGCAAAATGTTCGGCTTCCTTTGCTGGAGTTAGATTTAAATGACTAATCAGCGTCTGTTTTAGGTATTCCGATATTTCCTGTGTTTCGGAGGCAAGCATAGTAGTCTGGTTTACTACGCCAATCTTTTGTAAGTGTTTAGTAGGGTCAAAACCCTCGGAATATTGATGTTCGAAATCGTCATAAAAATTCTTAAAATCAGATTCACCTGTAATATATTTGGCCAGTTTCTGGGCTTCTTTAATATCTTTGATCACCAGTGTAGGTGTTTTAGCTACACTATGAGAAAATGTAGCTCTGGTCTCTTCGTGTTTTGGTTTACCATGAACAATAACGGTATATCCCCTTTCTCCAATCTGGCTAGCTCTGTTCCAAACTTTCTCTACAAATGGGCAAGTGGTGTCAAAAGCGTAAGGGTCTATTCCTAGGTTATTTAATTTCTCCTGAATCTCTAGCGTGGTTCCAAAAGCAGGTACTACTACAATATCTTCGGAGGTTAATTCTGACCAATCCACTAGCATTTCTCCATGGGTGTTCATAAGAAACTTTACACCTCTCGATAATAAATCTTGATTCACATCAGGATTATGTATCATTTCACTCAACAGAAATATTCTTTCGTCTGGGTGTTTTTCCAAGGTTTTGTAGGCGATCTCTACGGCGTTTTCAACGCCGTAACAAAAACCAAAATGACGAGCAATGAGAATTTCAACAGGACCAAAGTCTAGATGACTTGGAGAAAAGTCTTTTTTTAATTTATCCTTGGAGCGTCTAAGTTCTTTAATAGAACCAATGATATTGCTTTTGTAAATTTCGGGGATGTCAAACTTCTTCATAATTAGGTCTAGTTACGTTTGCGAGAAGAACTTAGGTTCATTTGAACTAGAATTACAAAAGTACTATTTCTGAAAAGGAGACTTTCATAAAATTCTCTTTAAATTTGAGCCTAAATACCTAATTAAAGAGCAATTGAATTTTATCAGACCATTGGTCTTTCTTCTGATTCTTACGCATTTTGTAAAAGGTCAAAGTGCATTTGTTTCTTTCGATGATGACTATTACCACAAGATTGAAAGGCTAGAGCTTAAGTCTGGGAAGTTAAGTAATGACTTTCACGATGACGTGAAACCTTATGAGCGGATAGCTATTTCAAATTTTTTGGATGGCTTGGAGATTCCTGATTCGATGATGTCGTCTGTGGATTCGTGGAATTTGAATTATTTAAAATCTGATAACTGGGCTTATGTTTCAGATTCTTTGTTAGGTATAGGAAAGCCTTTTTGGACACATTTTTTTCAAAGAAGGGCCAATTTCTATGCGATAAAGAATGAAGATTTTGACATTCATGTTGACCCTGTTTTTCAGTTTGGAGGAGGAAGTAACTTTAGGGATAGCCATAAAGAAGGACAATTTGTAAACACCAGAGGAATTAGTGTTTATGGTACTGTGAATAAGAAACTAGGCTTTTACACTTTTTTTACCGAGAATCAAGCTTCCACACCTTATTATATAAGAGATTATCAAAGGCAAACAGGAGGCTTTCCTTATTCTGGCTTTACAAAAATTATCAAAGAAGATTCTTCCAAACTAGGAAGAGACTATATGCAGGCGATTGGTTATTTTGTTTTTAAACCATCCAAAAGTATAAACCTAAGATTTGGGCATTCTACTAACTTTATCGGTTCTGGAATAAGATCTATGATTTTGAGTGATTTTAGTGCTCCTTATTTAAACCTAATGGTCAATGTGAAAATGGGGAGGTTAGAATACCATAATATTTTGGCAAGAATGAATAATACCCAAGAAGATGTGGGTGTTGCCAATACGGAACCTATTCCTGCTAAATATATGGCTTTTCATCATTTGAATGTGAACCTTTCTAAAAAACTGAACATTGGCCTTTTTGAAACGGTCATGTTTGGAGACAGGGCTTTTGATCTCAATTATTTAAACCCCATCATTTTTTATCGTTTTGTAGAAGGATTAATAGGGAGCAGAGACAATGCCATAGTGGGTGCGGATTTTAAACTGCTTTTAGGGAAATCGTTCTCTCTTTATGGACAATTTGTTTTAGATGAGTTTAACTCTGCAGAGAGCAAAAAAGAAGGATGGTATGGAGAAAAAAATGCCGGTCAGTTAGGTCTGAAGTACATCGATTTCTTAGGGATAAAGCAACTGGATTTACAAGCAGAGTATAATTTTGCAAGACCTTATACCTATAGCCATTTCAGTACTTTTACCAATACCGTAAATTATAATGTCCCTTTGGCTCATCCTTTGGGAGCGAATTTTAAGGAATTTCTTTTTGTGGCCAGGTATCAACCGACCCCAAAGCTATCTTTGAAGGGAACATGGATGACAGCCCTGAAGGGAATAGATATAGATACCGAAAATTGGGGTGGCGATATTCTTAAAAGTTATAGAGATAATAGACCAAGTGATTTTGGAAATTTCATTGGTCAAGGTACCAAACAGAATTTATACCTATGGCGTATGGAAGCCGCTTACATGTTAGGACATAATTTGTTCTTAGATGCCTCTTTTCAAAATCGTAAGGAATTTTACAAAGAATTGAAAGATGTGAAAACTTCTCTTTTCAATTTCGGCGTAAGATGGAATATTGGAAACCAGCAGCTACTCTTCTAAAACGGGTTTTTTACAATATCTAAAGTGTTCAATTTGGGGTTAAGGGTTTGCTGATTGATAGAGACCTTAAAAAAAGCAGTTCCTTTGCTTTTGAAAACCTTCACATAGACTCCTCGTTGTTTTATAGCCCTATATACTGCGGTATAATTGAAACCGTCCAACTCCCATTCATTAAGCAATAGTGTTTCCTTCAAAGCTTCATATGCTAGTGTAAGATTAGAATAGTAGCCAAAGGTAGATGGACTGCCTTTTATGGAAATGAGCTCATGCCTAAAATTGACTTCAACAAGGATTATTTTTGAGGTTTTCACTGTAGAATGGAAGATTATAGGATGAAAAATTGAATTTAGCACAATAAATTGAAAAATAGTTTTATTATTTATCAATCGTGAAACAAATGATATGACTTTGGCGTTTTAAGGTCATTGTGTTTAACACATTAATAGACTTTTATGCGATTTTAGGAGCAGCTTTACTAAAAGGGCTGTTTTTTTGTGCTTGAGAAAAGCGTTTTGGAGAATTCTAAAATCTGACTCCGAATAAATTGATTCCCTTTATTTGTATTTAATTTAGACCATTTATAAATCTGTGTATTTGCGAACAGGGAAGAGGTCTTTTCTGTTAGGAATACGTAACCAATAAGAATATTATGATAAGTGAAAAAATGGAGCAAATGCTCAATGAACAATATAACAAAGAGGTCTACTCAGCAAATATGTATCTATCCATGTGTTCTTATTTTTTGGATAGAGATTTGGATGGTTTTGCCAATTACTTCAGAATTCAGTCCAAAGAAGAGTTGCAGCACGCCGAAAAGCAATTTAACTATGTGCATGAGGTTGACGGGAAAATTACGATAGGACTTATTGAAGCCCCAGAGAATAAGTTTGAATCCATTGTAGATTGTTTTGAGCAAACATTGGCTCATGAGAAATTGGTTACCAAAAGTATTTATGGCCTAGTAAGACAGGCTTTAGATGAAGGAGATTTTGCTACGCATACTTTTTTGCAATGGTTCATTACAGAGCAGGTAGAAGAGGAAGCTAGTGTAAAGGCATTATTAAAAAAGTTAGAGATGATAGGTGATAACTCTTCAGCATTATATTTATTAAATGATGAGCTTTTAAAAAGAGTGCTGGAGCCAGCAGTTTAAGACCCACTAAGATTCTAAAATCAAGCTACCTAATGGGTGGCTTTTTTTTGTTCTTGTTTTTTTAATCTTATTTAGACTTAATATAAATAAAATCATTACTTTTGTCGCAACATTATTTAAAGAAAATGGAAAGTAACGAATTATACATTTTTGAAGAGTCACAGGAGAAAGATAAAAATCCATTTTTGACATCTCCTTTTGACAATGAATGTTGCGTTTTAAAGAAATGTTGTAAAGCGTATAAAAAGAAGGGTCGCCATTGTAAAAAGTGCCCTAAGCTTTAATGAAGGCCTATTTAAGTGTTCTTCATCCAGAAAGTAATTGCTTTTTGGTACTTTTTCGTTATTTGATTTAACTATAACTTTCTCCTGAAAAATTATTTAAAATAATTCTAAATAGGGTTGATACTATAAGTCCCTAGAGGTATTTTTGTGCCTAGTTTTTAATTATTCTAAATATAATTAAGCTATAGCGACTCATGTATTTCCTGTGAATGTCGCTAGGAAAACTTACGACTAGTACGTAAAACAGATATTTAATGTACAAGATTTTATTTCTTTTGGGGCTTATAGGACTTTTAGGTTGCAGTGAAACACAGGAGCCTAACAGCGAGGTTAAATTTGATAGAACTCAGTTCTTAGAAAGCTATGCCGATAATTTAATTATTTCAGGTTTTGAGGTAGCTAGCTCCTCAGCTAAGACTTTAGGGGTGGCTATTGAGCATCTAAATAATGGAACGGGGAGTTTAGAGGAATCTAAAATAGCTTGGAAGAATGCTTATCAATCCTACCTCAATGTTTCTCAGTATAACTTTGGGCCTGCGGAAGAAAAAGTTTTGACCAAATCTCTGGTGGAAGAACTAGCGACCTTTCCGGTAAATGTTTCTTCATTAAAATCTAAGATTAATTCAGGAGATTTTAAGATGACGGATTCTCAAAGAGCTACACGCGGTTTTATGGCGATGGAATATATTCTTTTTGAGAATGCCGATGTGGCCTCTTTCCCGTATTTAAAGGCTATTGCAGATGCTACAAGTGCTAGATTAGAAGTTGTTTTGACCGAATGGAAATCTAATTATAGAGCTGAGTTTATTGCTAATAATGGTACTTCAGCCGGAAGCTCTACTTCTCAGATGTATAACGAATTTTTGAAAAGCTTTGAGGGTCTTAAAAATTTCAAATTAGGTTTACCATTGGGTCTTAGACCTGGTCAGACAACTGCGGTTCCTCAAAACGTGGAGGCTTATTATTCAGAAAATTCCTTAGCATTTGCAAAGCAGCATTTTAATGCTCTAAAGACCTTTTGGATGGGCTACAGTCAAAAGGGTTTTAGAGATTATTTACTTTCCGTAGAAGGAGGCGAAACGTTGGTTAATAGCACCGAACTACAAATAAATGAAGTGGAAGTGGTCTTTGGGGATGTAATTGAGTCTGATTTCCTAGAACAGAATTTAGACGGGAATGAGAGGCTAATAGCACTGCATACTGAGCTTCAAAAGCTAACAAGATTTTTTAAAAGTGAAATGTCATCCTTGCTGGGAATCGCAATAACGTTCAGCAGTGGTGATGGAGATTGATTTTAACACCCAATAAAAATAAAAATGAAAAGACTTATTCTTTCCTGTGTCATATTATTTACAGCGTTTTCTTGTGATGATCAAAACGAAGAACCTACACCAGGTGTAGCTTTAGAAAATGAGGTTTTATTGCAATATGCCAGTTTGGTATATGCCAATTACGATGACGCTTTACAAACGGCTTTAGCACTTCAAACAGCTGTAGAAGCATTCGTAGCTTCTCCTTCGGAAGCTTCTTTAAAGACAGCAAAGGATGCATGGCTTGCTGCAAGAAATCCTTACGGTCAAACCGAGGCGTTTAGGTTTTATGGAGGCCCTATTGACAGTGAAGATGGACCAGAGGGTCTATTGAACGGATGGCCATTAGACGAGAGTTATATCGATTACGTGGTAGGAAACGCAGAAAGCGGAATTATAAACGATCGCGTGAGCTTTCCAACTTTGAATAAGCAAACCTTAATGGATGCTAATGAAAACGGTAGTGAGACTAATTTAAGTACTGGATATCACGCCATAGAATTTTTGCTTTGGGGACAAGACTTTAATGACAATGGCCCTGGAAGTAGACCTTTCACCGATTATACTATAGCAGAAAATGCAGACAGAAGAGCCACCTACTTAAAAGTGGTTACAGGGCTTTTGATAGAGAACTTAACAGAAATAAGAGATGCTTGGGCACCAGGAGCGGCGTACACGATATCTTTTGTGGCAGGAGGAAAAACTTCTATTACCAATATTTTAAGAGGAATAGGTGCTTTAAGTAAAGGTGAGTTGGCTGGAGAGCGTATGACAGTGGCTTTAGAAAATGGCGACCAGGAAGATGAGCACTCTTGTTTTAGCGATAATACAAAGGCAGATATCGCTATGAATTTTAAAGGAATTGAGAATGTTTACAAATGTTCTTATACCAGTTCAAAAGGTACAGTTACTAGCGGAACGTCACTTTCTGATTTATTAGGAGCTGCAGATGCTGCTAAAAACACAAGCGTATTAAACTTACTGGTAGAATCTGGTGCTAACATTGATGGCATTCCGTCTCCATTTGACGCTGCTTTAAGAGCAGGTGATCCAAATGGAAAAATAGAAAGCTCTATCATTTCTTTAAGAAAGTTGAGCGATGCTATTGTGGATGCTGCATTAGCGATAGGAATTCAGGTGAACGCCAATTTGGATTAAGAGATAAATATAACCTTTCAAGGGTAAGCAGAGGCTTTTAAGGCTCTGCTTATGTTGTTTTTTTAAGATGAAGAACTTTTCGCATAGTCTACTGTTAGTTTTGGCCGCTACAATTTTGTTAAATTGTGAGAATAAAGATGCTCTTTCCCCCGAAGGACAATATGAGGAAAATGAAGAATATGCTGGAGGTAACTTAACCACTTTTGACTTGAGTGAAAACGCTTTTGGTCACTCTGCTCCAAATTTGAGTTATGAAGAAGAAAACGCTTTTGTTGTCGGTAATTCTTTTTTTAGGTCAAACTGGACAACGGCTCCGGCATCAGCATCTGCCAGGGATGGTTTAGGTCCTGTTTTTAATGCAAGTTCATGTGGCGGATGCCATCCTAAAGATGGTAGGTCTGCTCCACCTCTTACTTTTGGTGAACCTTTAAGTGGTCTTCTTTTTAGACTCAGTGGGGTCAATGGTTTACCAGAGCCGACCTATGGCGAGCAGCTGCAAGATAAAGCCATTCTAGGAAAAAAACCTGAAGCAAAAGTAGGTGTTAAGTATACCGAAATTTCAGGAAAATATGCAGACGGGCGTAGTTACAGTCTGAGAAAACCAAGTTATGAATTTTCGGAGTGGGGATATGGAGCTATAGAAAGTGGTTTTCTTTTTTCTCCTAGAGTTGGTAATCAGCTTGGCGGAGTAGGTCTTTTAGAGGCTATAAGCAAAGCAGATATCTTAGCTAAGGTGGATGAAAACGACGCAGACAATGACGGAATTAGTGGACGAGCCAATTACGTTTTTGAAGAAGTAACGCAAAGTACTGTTTTGGGTAGATTTGGATGGAAGTCTAATCAGCCTAGTTTGTTGCAGCAGACTGCCGGAGCTTTTAATGGCGATATTGGTATCACCAGCTCGGTTTTCAGGAAAGATCATACCACGGAGCTTCAGCAGGAATTAAAAGATGTGGCTAACGGCGGAGAGCCAGAAATATCTGATAAAAACCTTAATGAGGTTGTATTTTACTTACAGACACTCAGTGTGCCTGCCAGAAGAAATGTAAAAGATGCTGATGTTTTAAAGGGGAAGCTTATTTTTAATCAAATAGCCTGTGCTTCTTGTCATACGCCAAAGTTCAAAACAGGCATTGAACATAAGATTGCCGCTTTAAGAGAGCAGACTATAAGGCCATATACAGATTTATTGTTGCACGACATGGGAGACGAACTGGCGGATAACAGACCAGATAATCTGGCAACAGGAAAAGAATGGAGAACTCCCGCACTATGGGGCTTGGGAATGATTCAGACCGTAAATAATCATACCTTTTTATTACATGACGGCAGGGCAAGAAATATAGAAGAGGCGATACTTTGGCATGGTGGTGAAGCTAAAGGTTCCAAAGAAAAATTTGTTAATTTGCCAGTACAAGATCGTAAAAGCCTTTTAACATTTTTGGAAAGCTTATAAATCATGTTCGGCCGATGGACTAAATTTCTTTTTAAGAAAGTGCCAATTTACCCCTTGGTAACCTTTAGAGTTGTGTTTGGTTTATTGATGGTTGTTTCTACCGCTAGGTTTATGTATCTCGGTTGGATTACGGACCATTTCATCAACACCCATTTTCAGTTTAAATATTTCGGATTTGAATGGGTCAATTTATTGGAGCCTGTTTGGATGTATGTCCTGCATATAATCATTCTTTTGGCCGCTCTTGGTCTTATGCTGGGGTTTTTATACCGACTTTCGGCTGTTCTTCTTTTTGTTTCTTTCACTTATACAGACCTCATAGACCTTACCTATTATCTCAATCACTACTATTTTGTAAGTCTGGTTTGTCTGCTTTTAGTGTTTATTCCGGCTCATAAATATTGGAGTATAGATGCTAAGATTTGGCCCCTATTATTCTCCAAAACCACGAAGGCTTGGCATGTGAATATCATCAAATTTCAGATTTTTGTGGTGTACTTTTTTGCAGGAATTGCCAAAATAAATTGTGACTGGCTTTATAATGCCTTACCGATGAAAATCTGGCTTCCAGCACATGATACTGTGCCTGTTTTAGGAAGCATTTTTAGCCATAGCTTTTCACCTTATGTTTTTAGCTGGATGGGCATGTTTTACGATACCTTCATTGTGTTTTTTTTGCTGTTCAAACCTACGCGGTTTTACGCTTATATTTTGGTCATAATCTTTCATGTAATGGTAGGCGTTTTGTTTCAGATTGGGATTTTCCCGGTGGCCATGATAGGGGTTACGCTTATTTTCTTTTCTAACGAATGGCATCAAAATAGAATTTGGGCGTTGAAGAATTCGAGGTTAGGTGTTTTCTTCAGAAGGATTTTTGAAAGAATTACGCCGTCAAAACCTTTAGGTTTTGGATGGTATAAAGGCGTAAGGGAGGATGTTGTAGCTGGTTTAATTACTTGTTATCTCGTTTTTCAACTATTTTTTCCTTTGAGGTATTTACTTTATTCAGGAAATATGTTTTGGACCGAGGAAGGGTATCGATTTAGTTGGCGAGTAATGCTTATGGAAAAGGCAGGAACAGCCACATTTTATGTGAAAGATGGTGAGACTGGAAGGGTGGGCATTGTAGACAATAGTGAGTTTCTGAATACACATCAAGAAAAACAAATGGCTTTTCAGCCAGATATGATACTACAATATGCCCATTTTTTAGGCGAACATTATGAAAGGCTTGGCGTACAAAGTCCAGAGGTTAGGGCGGAAGCATGGGTGACTTTAAATGCAAGTCCTAGTCAGCTGATGATAGAACCAAACGTAGATTTAATGACCATTCAAGACTCTTGGCAACAAAAGCATTGGATTATTCCTTTAAATCCAAATTAAATTAATGGCTTAAATTTATTTAGACTGGGTCTAAAGAGCTATCTTTGTGCCTCAGAAATTTTTATGAGGTACTTTATCACTTTTTTCTTCCTAATTCCCGTCTTGACCATAGGTCAAAATGGAGACCTTAAAGGAATTGTTCTAGAGACGAGTTCGCGGTCTGCATTGCAAGATGTGATAGTCAGTATAACGTCTAGGTCAGAAGTTGCTTTTACAGCCAAGGATGGTTCTTTTGTTTTTGAAAACTTACCTTTTGGAGACTACGATTTATACTTCAAGCTACTTGGTAAATCTCCTTTAAGCTTACATATTAACCATTCTACTAGTACTCCTTATTTAAGAGTGGAATTGGAGAACAATTCTCTAGATTTAGAGGCTGTAACCGTTAATGCAAAATCTGACAATTCGTTTGGTCGTACGCATTTAAAAGCAATTCAAGGAACGTCTATTTACGAAAGCAAGAAAAGTGAAGTAGTGATTTTGAAAGATATTTCTGCGAACTTATCTACCAATAATGCTCGTCAGGTATATGCTAAAATTACAGGTCTTAATATCTGGGAAAGTGATGGAGCAGGTTTACAATTAGGCATAGGAGGAAGAGGTTTGAGTCCAAACAGAACCGCCAATTTCAATACCCGTCAAAATGGTTATGATATATCAGCAGATGCTTTAGGTTACCCAGAGAGTTATTATACACCACCTACAGAAGCTTTAAGGAAAATTGAAATTATCAGAGGTGCCTCGTCTCTGCAATATGGCACACAGTTTGGCGGAATGCTCAACTTTGTATTTAATAAAGGTCCGAAGGATAAAAAGATAGCATTGACGAGTCGCCAAACTTTAGGCAGTTGGAACTTTCTAGGTTCGTTTAATAGCATAGGTGGGACCGTAGGTAAATTGAATTATTATGCCTTTTATCAACATAAGCAGGGAGATGGCTGGAGGCCAAATGCTGGTTTTAAGCAAAATAATATTTATGTGGATCTGACTTATAATTTTACAGACAACTTCAGTTTAGAATTTAATCATACCTATAGTAGCTATACCGCACAGCAGCCAGGTGGATTAACAGACGCCCTTTTTGACCAAGACCCACGCCAGTCTTTAAGAGAAAGAAACTGGTTTGATGTTGATTGGAATTTGACCGCACTTACTTTGGATTGGAAACTTTCAGAGAAAACTAGAATAAATTCCAGAACATTTGTTTTGGATGCAGGCCGTGCCGCATTGGGGAATTTGGAGCGGATAAACGTGGCCGACTTAGGAGGAGATAGAACCCTGATAAAAGGCAAGTTTGACAATATAGGCAACGAAACGAGATTATTAAACCGCTATGATTTGGGCAAAGAATACGGTGCTTTTGTCATAGGCACAAGATATTACAGAGGTGTCACCACTTCCATTCAAGGAGACGGGTCGGATGGCTCAGATGCTAATTTGAGTTTCAATCATCCCGAATATCCTGAAAACTCAAGCTTTAGTTTTCCAAACACTAACTTTTCTGCTTTTGTAGAAAATATCTTTAACCTTTCGTCAAAGTTCAGCATTACTCCGGGAGTAAGATTCGAGTATATCAATACGCAATCTGAAGGTTATTACAGGCAGCGAGTATTTGATTTTGCTGGCAACATCGTTGCTGATACCAAGATTGAAGACAATCTATCAAGAAACCGTTCCTTTGTGATTTTAGGTTTGGGAGCTTCTTATCGCAAAAATGACGATTTGGAAGTCTACGCTAATCTGTCGCAGAATTACCGAGCCATCAACTTCACAGATTTAAGGATTGTGAATCCAAATTTTGCGGTAGATCCAGACTTGAAAGATGAAAAAGGATACACGGCAGATTTAGGTTTAAGAGGTAAGGCTAGCAATTATCTCACCTATGATTTAAGTCTATTTTATATAGCTTATAAAGGCCGAATAGGTCAGATATTAAAAGCAGATCAGCCGCCATTGTATTTGGATTACAGACTTAGAACGAACGTGGCCGACGCCAGAAATATAGGTTTAGAGTCATTCTTAGAATTAGATATTTTAAAGGCCTTAAGACCTAAAAGTATAAAATCGCTATCTGTTTATGTCAACGGGGCTATTGTAGACGCCAAGTATATCCATAATGAGGAAACCAGCATTAAAGGTAAGAAAGTGGAAATGGTGCCACCCGTCATGCTGAGAACTGGCATTACCTATAGAGATAAATCATTCAGTTCGTCTGTTCAGTTTTCTTATGTTGGAGAGCATTTTACAGATGCTACTAACGCCATAAGGACAGCTACAGCAGTAGAAGGAATTATTCCTTCTTACCAAGTGGTAGATCTTTCGGCTGCATATACCTGGAAGTGTCTAAAACTAGAAGCGTCTGTCAACAACTTATTGAACCAGATGTACTTCACCAGAAGAGCCGAAGCTTATCCTGGTCCGGGCATTATTCCATCCGACGGAAGAGGTTTTTATACCACACTAGGGATAACGCTTTAGTTACTTAATCTGTTTCCCTTCTTCGGTATTCACAAAAAGAATATTACAAAGGTCTCCATATCCTTCAAAAACAGCTGTCCCAAATCGTTTCAAAGCTTCACTCAGGAAACCTAGAATTAACATATCAGCATCAGGTGAGTTTTTATTGATGATACTATTGAGGGAGACATCTTCGTCGCGGTCGATAAAAACAATATTTTTAGCCGAGATAGGTAATTGACCTAGGGAAATCATATTGTTTATTTTTTCCTTTTCTTGCTGAATAGATGCCTTTGGGAAAACATAGAAAACTTTTATTATTCCGTTTTTCCAGTCTGGGTGTGCAGAAATAACATAGGCCATCAAAATCATGAGGTTAGCGTTTTCATAGTCGGAGCTGGTTATCCAAACATGGATCTCATTCATGAGTCCAAACTGCCTTTCCGAAGTTGACAAGATACCAATGTCAAAATTTGACGCTTGAATGAGCTTGAAATTGTCAACAATCGTCTGAATTTCCGATGGGTTGTTTCTGGCATGGTCAAACAATAGCATATTATTTTCAGTACCAGAAATACTAGGCAATTGCACCACCTGAGATATGGATCCCTCTAGGGTTTGATTGATAAGTGTATCTATATAAACTTCACTATTGGTGGCCTGAGCCATTTTTATTATCCTGTTTTTCATCAATCTGGCATCTTGATTGGCTTGTTTTGACAGATAACCGTCAATGTGATGGATATATGTTCCGAAGCCGTATTTATGAGAAATCCACCTGATAAGGTTAAAGGCATCGAGCCTTTGAAAGGTATGGGGACTTAAAAAGACGGCAGATGGTCGCCAGCTCTTATTATCCTCCTTATCCGATTTCTGTAAGAAAACATGAATTTTTCTACTTACCTGATACATCACTCCTTGAAAAATTACAGCAATGTTTTTCTTATCTGTCGTAAAATAATTTAATGTGAAATAAAGAGCTAGCATAAAGAAGATAGAGATAAAAGCATAGCCCGAATTCATAAAGAACATTAATCCAAAACATGCTACAGCTCCAAATAAACTGATATACCATTTTGACTTAAACCTTGGTCGGTACGATGGGTCGCCCGCAAAATGCTGCATAAAGGAGATCAAACACAAGGAACCATAGGTTACCATAAAAAACATTGAAATAACTTCAGCTACGGCATCCAGTTTACCTAGAAGAATAAAAAAGAGGGCAATTGTTCCTGTAATAATGGAGGCATTATAGGGATCGTCTCCTTTCCCTTTTCCTTGAGCCAACCAAGAATTTATGGCAGGGCCCGGAAATACCTTGTCTTTTGCCATGGCTTGAAGTGTTCTAGGAGCCACTAAAATGGAGCCAATAGCAGAAGAAATGGTTGCGGCCGCCAATCCCAATGGGATTAACCACCAGCCTTGAATGGCAATGTCGGACATTACCAAACGAGAAGTGTCCGCTAAAAGAGGAAGAGGGGCAGAATTATAAAGCTTTAAGGCTATCAAAACATAGATAATCATGCCGAAAAACGTTGCGGCCATGGTGCCAAGTGGAATAGATTTTCCAGGGTCTTTTAAGTCTCCCGACAAACCAACTCCAGAAATAATACCCGTAAATGCAGGAAAGATAATGGCAAAAACGGTAAACAATGAAACTTCTGGAATAGGTGGAGGAGGGGTGGCTAATGGGTCTAATTCAATAGGTTTTCCCATGAAAAATGCTATCAATGCTACCGTCAAAATAGCAACAACCCAATATAAAGTTTGTATCCCCAGTTTCGCACCTTTAGTGAGAACAATAGCTGTAAGTGCAAAAAGAGCAGGAATCGCTAAAGTTTGACTTTGATGCAGTAGCCAATCTGCCCACGGAAGGAAAATATAATGTTTGAAAAGCCAGTCGAAAAAAGGTGAAAAAGCTTCGGTAAATGCTAAAATATAAAACGCCACGCTGATGGCTTGAGATAAATATAATGCCACACCTATGGTAGAGCCTATTACAAGACCGAAAGATCTAGAAAGAATATAATATGCACCGCCACCTTCAACTTTTATGTTTGTGGCAATTTCCGAAAGAGCCATGGCCGTAGGGATAGTCACGGCATGCCCAATTAAGACAATAATAAGGGTGCCTCCTAGGCCTACAGTACCCACGGAGTAGCCAAACCTTAAGAAAAGAATGGCTCCAAGAATAGTGGAAATAGCAGTAAAGAAGACAGGGGCAGTCCCGAATTTATTTTGATTTTCTGTCATAATAGGATTAGGGTGATGCTGTCAGTTTCGTTTGGGTTAGAAAAGTTTAGAGTGGCGTTTTAAATTAAACCTTCCGCTTTAGCTCAAAATGTTTTCCAAGATACACTCTTCTTACCATTTCGTCGGCAGCTAGTTCTTCCGCAGAGCCATGTTTTAATATTTTTCCTTCAAAAAGAAGGTAAGCCCGATCTGTGATAGATAGCGTTTCGTTCACATTATGGTCGGTTATTAAAATTCCGATGTTCCTATGTTTCAATTTGGCCACAATGGTCTGGATTTCTTCCACGGCTATCGGATCAACTCCTGCAAATGGCTCATCCAATAAAATGAATTTAGGGTCTACGGCTAATGCTCTAGCTATTTCGGTTCTTCTTCTTTCTCCACCAGAGAGCACTATACCCTTGCTTTTTTTAACATGTTCTAAGGAGAACTCTTCTAGTAGTTGCTCGGTTCTTTCCTTTTTCTCTACTTTGTTCAGACTAGGCATGGCCAGTTCCAAAACACCATAAATATTCTCCCAAACCGTAAGGTCTCTAAATATAGAGGGTTCCTGAGCCAAATAGCCCAAGCCAAGTTTGGCTCTTTTATACATCGGTAAATGAGTAATGTCTAGGTCGTCAAGCCAAATTTTACCAGAGTTGGGTTTCACTAGACCCACAGCCATATAAAAGGAAGTGGTTTTTCCGGCTCCATTTGGACCCAGAAGACCCACAATTTCCCCTTGTTCTACTTGGTAGCTTACTTGATTGTTTACCAGTCTTTGACCGTATTTTTTAATAAGATTTTCTGTACGAAGTATCATTTATTAGTATCAGGTTCTAGTAATATAGGTATTTCATGGTTTAGGCTAAGTATTTTTTCATAAAAACCAAAATAGCACACTTTTGCTAGATTGAAATTATATTCGGGCTTTTAAATACCTCTCATCATTTGCCACAAATATAACGGCGAGCAAGCGGTTTTTGAATATAGCTTTAGAACTTTATGTCTTTCAGGAATAGCTGTAGGGTACTCACTCCTTTGAAGTTATTTTCTTCCAGCGTATAAACGATGTGAAAGCCATCGGTATTCATTAATTTATCATAAAATGCTTCTCGCATTCCAAAACCCAAGGCAGTCATCGTGGTACCAGTTTCTTTTTCTACCAGTTCCAGTTTCAAATGTTTCTCTTTCAGTATCCTTGGTGGAGCGGCTAAAACAAGCTCATTGGTTTGAAAAACGGGATGCATATTTTTGGGGCCGAAGGGACCCATTTGTTTCATAATCCTATAGAACTTCTGGTTGAGGTCTTCTAATTTGACTTTGAGATCAATGTTTATCTGAGGAACGAGCTGTTCATCGCTTATGTTTTTGGATACCTCTTGGTTAAAAGCCTGTCTAAATTCGTCAATGTTACTAATCGGAATGGTCATTCCTGCAGCATGCATGTGGCCACCAAACTGTTCTAAAAGGTGAGAACAAGCCTCTATGGCGTTATATAAATTAAAACCAACCACAGATCTGGCTGAGCCCGCGGCCATATTGCCTTTGGTTTTAGTGAAAATAACGGTAGGTCTGTAATAATGCTCTATGCATCTCGAGGCCACTATCCCAATAACCCCCTTATGCCAATCTTCCTGAAATAACACCGTGCTTTTGGCTTCATTCAGAAGCCAATCATCTTCTCTTATTTTTGCCAAAGCCTCTTCCGTGATTTTAGCATCATGCGTTCTTCTTTCTAGATTATGGTCTTGAATGGTGTAAGCAAATTCCACGGCTTCTTCATAGTTAGAAGATAATAATAGTTGTACCGCGGCTTTAGCGTGTTTTATTCTTCCAGCGGCATTAATTCTTGGGCCTATGGTAAACACCACATTTTCAATGTTCATTTCTCCATTAACACCCGCCACTTCTTTAAGGGCTTTGAGCCCTGTTCTTGGGGCATCATTTATTTTCTTAAGCCCGTAAAATGCTAAAATCCTATTTTCTCCTACTATGGGTACTATATCGGAAGCTATGCTGACCATAGCAAAGTCTAAGTAAGCATAAAGTCTTTCAAGGTCAATCTTATTGTTGATGCAATAGGCGGTAAGTAATTTAAACCCAACACCGTTTCCTGTCAACTCTTTGAAGGGGTAGGGGCAGTCAGTTCTTTTCGGATCTAATACGGCTATGGCCTTCGGCAATTCGTTTCCGGTCTCATGATGGTCACAGATTACAAAGTCGATGTTTTTTTCTGCTGCGTAATCTACTTTGTCATTAGATTTAATACCACAATCTAAGGCTATTATTAAGGAGGCACCTATGGATTCTGCCCAATCTATGGCTGTGAAAGAAATACCATATCCTTCTTTGTATCGGTCTGGGTTGTAGTATTCCAAATTGTCATAAAATTCGCTTAGAAAGCCGTATACCAAAGCTACGGCAGTGGTGCCATCCACATCGTAATCTCCATAGATAACTATCTTTTCTTTCTGGTCGATGGCCTTCTGAAGTCTGCCCACTGCCAGGTCCATGTCTTTCATTAAGAAAGGGTCGTGTAGATTGTCTAAAGAGGGCCTAAAAAAGTATTTGGCCTCTTCAAAGTTTTTAATACCCCTTTGCCAAAGCATTGTGGCAAGGGGTCTTTCAATTCCTAAGTCTTTGATGAGATTTGCTATGATCTCTTCTTCTTTTCCGTCGGGCATGAGGTGCCACCTTTTTTCAGTCATTGTGTAAAATTAGCCAAAGTTTGGCATAGAATTTGGATGTTTATATTTTGTGAAATCGAAATCCTGTTTCTATTACGTTAGAGGATTTATGAATTACTAGTTGGTCATGAAACTTAAAGTAATTTGTTAAGTTTGTCGAAAACAGTAAAATGGACGTCGTGGAGGCGTTCATTTTTTTTTGCATCTACTTTAATTTGAATTACGTATTTGGTGCAATGAAAAGAATAAGCTGTGTTTTATTAATTCTTATTAGTACTTCTGTTTGGGCTCAAGAAAAGAAACCAATACTTAGAGATAAATCTATTTTAGCGTTGCCTGTAGTTTTTAGATTTCCAGAAACTGGCTGGGGAGGTGGTGTGGCAGGTACGGCCAGCTGGTCTTGGGCTAGAGATAGTTCTTGGTCAAAGCCCTCTCAGGCTTCATTAGGGCTCACTTATACGCAGAATAAGCAAATTTTAGCATTCCTGCCTTTTCAAATATTTTTTGATAATAATAATTATTTCATCAACGCCGACTTAGGGTGGTTTAAATATAATTACTTCTATTATGGTATTGGAGAGCGTCAAATACCTCAAGAAAAGTATGATGTTAAATTTCCTAAGATTAAACTACTGTTTGGCAAACAGGTTAAGCCTAATCTATATTTAGGAGCCCGTATAAATTATGTTGAATATAGCGTAACGGGCACGGAAGAAAATGGAGAATTGGCAACTGGAAAAATTAATGGGAGTGAGTATAGTAGAACTTCTGCCCTAGGACCTGCTATAATGCGAGATACCCGAGATGCCGTTTTTTACCCCAAAAAGGGGATGTTTGGGGAATTTAGTGTCTTGCCCTCTACCAAGGTTTTTGGGGCGAATAAGGAATTTACACAGACTACATTAGATTTGTCTATATATAATTCACTGTCAAAAAAGTTAGTGTTGGCTACTAATTATTATAGTGTTTTTACTTTTGGTGATGATGTACCTTTTAGTGAGTTGGCTCAGCTTGGTGGGCCTAAAAGAATGAGAGGTATCTATCAAGGTTTTTTTAGAGACAAAAACACTGCCCTACTGCAAGCTGAATTAAGGTGGGAGGTATGGAATTTTATCGGGCTGGCAGGTTTTGGCTCAATGGGTTTTTTAGGAGATAACGACAGTATACTAAGATTAAACTTGCCAAAGTATACCTATGGAGCAGGCTTAAGAATAGCTACAAAAAAGCATTTGAACTTAAGATTAGACTACGGCCTTTCTCCTTATGGAGATGGTAACTTTTACGCTACCATAGGAGAAGCTTTTTAGGAAGCTTTTTGTTTTGGTGGGCTAAAGACTCGCACATACTTGTACATCGCCTTTTTTGAAATCTTGGATGGTCATATTATAATTCTTCTTGAAGGTCTTTGACAAATGACTGGAATCGGTGAATCCAAGTTTATAGGCAATTTCCTTGATGGAGTATTGACTATGTTTGAAGTAGTTTTCGGCCAGTTTTAATTTTGACTTGATCACATATTCCTGAAAAGAATAATCGGAGTGTTTTTTGAAGTATTCACTAAAATATGTGGGTGAAACATTAAACTCATTGGAGAGGTTTTCCAGCGTAATCTTTTCCTTGTCGTACAGGTTTTGTTGAATATATCTGATAATCTCGCCAAACTTATAGTCTTTAGTATGACCGGCATCTACATAGCCTTTTTCGATATTCCTTGCCAGAATATTTAAGATACTCACCATTAAACTTTCAATGATAGTGTCAGAGTAGTCATCTTTTGATAAGTATTCATGATGAATTTGTTTGATTAAACTCACCAGAAGTTCTTTTTCTGCTGAGGAGCGAGTTATGATGATATCACCAGCTACTTTATTATAATTAGAAAGCACATAGGAGAGTTTTCTAAACCAATCGCTGTAGTTTCCGTTTAAAGCTTCTTTAGAAAAGTAGAGGTCTGTAAATTTTATGAAGTAGAAAGTAGTCTTCTCTTTAATTTGAAAGAAATGGCAGTCTAATGGAGGTAAAAGGAAAATGTTTCCGCTGTTATATGGAAATCGGACGTCGTTTATACATTGAAGGCCCTCACCTTTGACTATATAAACAAGCTCAAAAAAGTTATGCTGATGAGGCCTTTTCTCCCAGCTTTCTAGTTCTTGGATATGTATTTCAAAAGGCTTAAGTGTTTGTTCAATCTGCATTTTATGAGATTTTTTGCTTTATTGTAGTGTAAAAGTATGTGTTTTGGTATTGTTTTTCCTAGCGGAAGATGGGAAAGCCTTTATTTGTACATGCATTCCCTTTTTTGATACTCGTTTTGGTCAAAAGGAAGCCATTACATTTGTATTAAGATTTAGAAACAAAATATAGAAAAATGAAAGCAATAGGATTTAAGCAGTCGTTACCAATTATCGAAAAAGAGAGTTTTATAGCATTTGAAACAGAAATTCCAGTCGCCAAAGGTTTTGACTTATTGGTTAAAATAGCAGCCATTTCTGTTAACCCGGTAGACTTCAAGATTAGAGAAAGTGCTGCAGTGGATAAAGTACTGGATACACCCAAAGTTATTGGCTGGGATGCGGTAGGAGTTGTAGAATCTGTAGGTGATAAAGCTTCCAGGTTTAAGGTAGGAGATGAGGTGTATTATGCAGGAGATCTGACAAGAAACGGGAGTAATGCCGAGTACCAATTGGTTGACGAAAGAATAGTTGGTTTCAAACCGAAGAGTTTGAGTATTGCAGAAGCTGCCGCCTTGCCATTGACAGGTTTAACCGCTTATGAGTCCCTATTTGACCGTATTAAAGTTAATCCAGAAAAGGATAAAGGAAAGACCGTGTTGATTTTAGCAGGAGCGGGTGGAGTAGGTTCGATCGCCATTCAGTTAGCTAAAAAAGTGGCGGGACTTACGGTTATTGCTACGGCATCAAGACCTGATTCTGAAAAGTGGTGTAATGAAATGGGTGCAGACTTTGTGGTTAATCACCGTAACTTGAAAGAGGAGCTGGAAAAGATTGGGCACGGCCAAGTAGATTATATATTGGACTTTGTGGATATCAACGCTTACTGGGAAACGATAGCTGAAGTTATTAAACCTCAGGGGCATATTGTATCTATTACTGGTAGCAGCGAGCCACTAAACCTATCTCTGCTTAAGGCCAAAAGTGTCTCTTTTTCTTGGGAGTTGATGTATACACGTTCTATGTTTACAACCGACGATATTGACAGGCAGCATGAAGTCCTTAATCATATAGCAGATTTGATGGATGCTGGAACCTTAAAAACTACTTTAACCACCACCTTGAAAGGGTTCACAGTTGAAAACCTTAAAAAGGCTCACGAAATGCAGGAGTCTGGTAAGACGATTGGTAAAACGGTTATTGAGTATTAAGGGAATTACATTTAACCCTGTTTATGCGTTTGGGGAATCGTTATGAGTAGTTTACGCACTGATATGAAGCAATTTAGCTACGGTACCGATAACTATCGGGAGATTGCCTAATACATAAAGCGTGTTTATGAGAATAGCTATTTAGTAAGGTACGCTATACATAAAGAGAGCCTCCAAACGTAGTTTGGAGGCTCTCCAGCATTTAAAAGGATTTCCTTATTATAGCATTAAACTTTCCAAACCCATCCGTGGGTATCTTCAAGTTTACCTTTTCTTATTCCATCTAGTTTTTCTTTAAGAATGCTAGAGATAGATTTCTCATTAATTTCAGGAAGAGCAAAATCATTTCCTTCATGACCGATTCCAGAAAACGGCGAAACCACCACGGCCGTTCCAGCACCAAATACTTCTGTGACAGAACCATTTTGAATACCTTCTACAATGTCTTTAACGTAAACATCTTGCTCGGAAACCTCATATCCGGCATCTCTGGCAATGGTGATTAAAGAGTCTCTGGTAATTCCCTTAAGAATGGTGGTGCTTGTTTTTGGCGTCAACAATTTGCCATCTTGAACAAAAAAGACGTTCATGGTTCCTGATTCCTCAAACTTAGTATGCGTTTGAGCGTCTGTCCATAATAACTGCGTGTAACCTTGCTCTTGGGCTAGTTTAGCTGGATAAAGAGATGCTGCATAGTTTCCAGCACACTTAGCATAACCTACGCCACCTGCTGCGGCTCTAATATATTCTGTTTCTATTTTTACCTTAGGTGGAGTAGAATAATACTTTCCAGCAGGACTCATGATTATCATGAATCTGTAATTAAAAGAAGGTCTTACGCCTAAGTAAACATCAGAGGCAAACATAAAAGGGCGTAAGTAAAGAGAATTGTCCTCGCCTTTAGGAACCCATGCTGCATCTAATTTCAATATCTCGTTCAAGCCACCCATGAAAACATCCTCTGGAACCTGTGCCATGCACATTCTTTCAGCAGAGATGTTAAATCTCTTGAAATTTTCTTCAGGTCTAAACATAACCACTTCATTGTCCACATTCCTAAAAGCTTTCATGCCTTCAAAAATAGACTGACCATAATGTAAAGATGCCAAGGCTGGATTATAAGCAATATTTCCGTAAGGTAGAATTTCAGGTGTCTGCCAGACGCCATCAATACAGTCTGCGACCAGCATGTGGTCAGTAAAGAGTGTTCCAAAGACAATGTTTTCTGGATCTAACTGATTAACACGACTTTGCTGTACTTGCGTTACTTTGAACGCTTGAGCTGCTTCTACCATAATTGAAAATTGTTATAAAATGTAATATGCAAACATTGAAACAAAACTAATGATTCGATTTTGTGATACAATTATTGAGAATATATATTAGAGTATCAAGCGTTTTGCTGAAAATAGTTGTCAAGACAACTAAAATCTGTTTTAACGGTCACATTAATGAAAAAAAGCTTCAATGGTCTTCCATGTTTACTTCCCCTAAAGGATTGTTCTGAAATTATTTTCTATCCCAAGGGAGTTCCGTAACCCACATCTCTTTTCTATCCAGAATTGGATTGCCATAGATGGCTTCTGGGGAAGCCTCTTGGAAGATTGCAGTAGGCGTCTTCTTTAACTTACTGCTTATTCTTGCCATGGTATTTGAGCCTAAAATGTCTGAGAGTGCGGCATATAATAAGGTCTCATCTGGGTTGCCAAATTCCTTATATGGAAGAATTCTATCCTGGATAGCTATATCCACAGCAAAGCCATCTTTTGAGCCATAGTCTGATTGGTTTTTGGCATTGAAAGATTTTAAAACGATAGGCTGAAGACCCCAATTCCACCTCTTCGGGCTTTTATCGTCAGAAAGCGTCAGTGAACCCACATTTTTTCCGGTAGTATGTTCGCCCACGAGAATTACATCCATATAGGGTTTAAGATTATTGATCACTAACTCGCTGGCGGATGCGGAACTATTGGATACTAAAAAATAAACTCGATTAATTGTTCCAGGGTTATTTAAGGTAGCATTAATACTTTTTTTAGTCTTTGAAAAGTAAACATCAAAGCTACTTTTCGGCTTTGCGGCCATTTGCTCAGCATTCCAGACTTGCTTTGTCATTAACTTATCCTCACTTAAATCTTTTACAATTAGCGAGCTAATCATTTCTGCAGAGGAGATGTACCCTCCTGGGTTATATCTAAAATCTACGACCAATTCGTCAATAGCCGCATTCTTAAACTCGCCAAACATATCATTAACAGCCTTATCGCTAGTCGTCAAAAATTGATTGTAAACGAAGTAGCCGATTTTTTTTCCTCCTAATTCTAGTATTTCGTAGTGCTGTAGGGCCTCGGTTTGAGTGAGCTCTTTGGTGATAGCTTTGGTATTTTTGGAGTCCTCTATGGTGCCATTATTGTAGGTACCCATAGTTAATGTAGCACTTTCGTCTTTAAGAGCAGTCTGGTAGTTATCTAGTGTTAAATCCTCGCCGTTTACTTTGATGATAAAATGGCCTCGTTTTATTCCTGCCCTTTCCGCGGCACTATTTTTTAAGGTATAGGTTATCGCAAAAGCCATTCTTGTTCTTGCAGGGTTTGCATAAAAAGTTTTGTACTTAAAGCCATAAAGACTCACCACTCCATTTAGTGAATTGGTAAGATTGGTTGTACTGGCGTCAATCCAGGAAAACCTATCAATATCACCTTTGCCAACTAACAAGGAATTAAAGAAGTCGTTAGGCTCCAAAGAAAGATCCGTTTTTTCCAATGCAAGCATATCACTTTCCCAGAGGTAATAGGACTTCATTTTATTATATATCCAGTCGTTTACCTGCAAATTAGCTAGAAGGGGGTTTTCGTCTACGACGATTTCTTCATCTATTGCTTCTACAGGATCAACCGTCTTTTCTTTACATCCGAATAATAAAGCGATGCCAAGAATTGAGAGTTTAAGTAGGCTATTCCTCATAGTGTAGCTATTTTTTATTATGATAATGACTTGCAATTTAATAACGAACATTCTAAGTCAAAACATACGAATGTCATTCCAAATGGTTTTTTATTCGAATTTACAGCTAAGTGTTTGAATGACAATAGATTTGACCTTATAACGGAGGCTTTGAAATATTGTAATTCAAATTTATTCCATCAGAATGACAAGTTTTATCTTCTGTTTCTTGAAACAATGTGCTTAGGATTTTGCTAATTCCACAAAAAAATTAACTTTGTGGTGTACTCTAAAAAATTGTACTTAACCCAAAGAAAATATTAAGATTTCATGGGAAAATCTATCAGCCTAAAAAGGGGCTACGACATTAAATTATTGGGAGAGGCCTTAAAGGAAATTTCAGAAGTTCCTGTAGCCGAAATTTTTGCAGTAAAACCCACAGACTATTTTGCTATTGTTCCAAAGCTCCTTGTAAAAGTAGGTGACGAAGTTTTAGAAGGTGGAGCTTTATTTCAAGACAAACAGAGACCTGAGATTAATTTCCCATCACCAGTAAGTGGTGAAGTGGTGGAAATAGTTAGAGGAGCAAAAAGGAAGGTTCTAGAGATAAGGATTCTAGCAGATAAGGTTTCTAAACATACCACTGTAAATATCCCTTCGGAATTAACAGTTGAAAATGTTAAGGAGACTTTGTTAAACGCCAATCTATGGTCTTTATTAAGGCAGAGACCCTTTTCAATAATTCCAGATGTTCAAGATCTGCCTAAAGCTATTTTTATCTCGACATTTGATACGGCTCCCTTAGCTCCTGACTTATCCTTTATTGTGGCACAGAATAAAACAGGTTTCGATGCCGGTCTAAAGGTATTGGAAGTGCTTTCAAATGGTAATTTAGAGGTTGGTGTAACACCCGCATCTGATTTATCTATTTTGTCAGGAAATAAAAACGAATTTTCCGGTCCCCACCCTTCAGGAAATGTTGGCATTCAGATACACCATACTAACCCTATTAGAGTGGGAGAGAAAGTTTGGTATATGGATGTTCAGGATGTTATAGTTTTGGGGCAGTTATTTCTGACTGGAATGTATGACCCTACCAGAATTTTGGCTTTTACGGGTTCTGAGGTAGATACACCATCTTATTATAAATTAAAGGTGGGGCAGTCGCTGTCAAAGCTATTTTCAGACCATATCACTAACGATAACGTAAGGTATATTCAGGGGAATGTTCTGACTGGTGAAACTTCCCACAAGGAAGATTACCTTTCTTTCTATACCTCCCAGCTTACGGTAATCCCAGAAGGGAATAAGGCTGAGTTTTTGGGTTGGTTATTGCCTTCGGCAAAAAAGCTCAGTTTATCGAGAACATATTTTTCTTGGTTAATGCCTAGTAAAAAATATGAAATAGATACCAATACCCATGGAGAAGAAAGGGCTTTTGTAATGAGTGGGGAGTATGAAAAGGTATTGCCTATGAATATTATGCCTGTGCAATTATTGAAAGCCATCATGGTTGGAGATATTGAGAAAATGGAAGCTCTTGGGATTTATGAAGTGTCTGAGGAAGACTTAGCTCTATGTGAGTTCGTCTGTACCTCCAAAATAGATGTTCAACAGTTGGTACGTAGAGGTCTTGACCTGATGCGTGCGGAAGGATAAAATTTAAACTAGCATATTTAGTGAAGATATTACACGATTTTCTAGAGACTATTAAGCCAAATTTTCAAAAGGGAGGTAAGTTGGAAAAATGGCACCCAGCTTTCGAAGCCTTTGAAACATTGGCTTTTGTTCCTGCCACTACCACTAAAAATGGCGTGCACATTAAAGATGCGATGGATATGAAGCGTACCATGATTACCGTGGTAATTGCTTTGATACCTTGTCTACTTTTTGGTATGTGGAATGTAGGTCACCAGCATTATTTAGCCTTCGGAATGGAAGAGGACTTACTGACTAAATTCATGTTTGGATTTTGGAAAGTACTGCCTATTGTAGCGGTGTCTTATTCTGTTGGTTTAGGCGTAGAATTTGTTTTTTCAGTGGTGGTAGGGCATCCCGTAAGCGAGGGGTATTTGGTAACAGGAATGCTCATTCCTTTGACCTTGCCTGTTACCGTTCCGCTTTGGATGGTAGCTTTAGGAGCCGTTTTTTGTACACTTTTAGGGAAAGAGATCTTTGGAGGTACAGGCTTTAACTTTATGAATCCAGCTTTATTGGCTAGGGCATTTATGTTTTTTGCCTTTCCAGCCTTTATGTCTGGCGAAGTTTGGACAGACCTTTCGGCAGAAGAAGGGAAAGTAATTCTAGATGGTTATTCTGGTGCTACTAACCTGGTTCCTTTTGATACCGACTTCTCTGCCATGCAGTCTGCATCAGATATGTTTATGGGTTTTGAACAGGGTTCCATTGGGGAAACTTCGGTTATTGCCTGTCTTATAGGAGCGGCCATTTTGGTCATTACGGGCGTAGGGAGTTTTAGGGTCATGTTGTCGGTTTTTGCTGGCGGTTTTTTAATGGGGCTTTTAATGAATGTTCTGGCTCCTGAGGCAGCTAATCATGCCATGCATATGCCAGCTCTTAATCATTTGTTGGTGGGAGGTTTTGCTTTTGGTGCTGTTTTTATGGCAACAGACCCCGTTACTGCTGCTCATACGGCTAAAGGAAAAATAATTTACGGACTGTTAATCGGGGCTTTTACAGTACTCTTGAGAGTGTTTAATCCGGCTTATCCAGAGGGTATGATGTTGAGTATTTTATTGTTCAATGTTTTTGCACCCTTGATTGACCATCTGGTTGTAGAATCACACATTAAAAAAAGATTGAAACATGCATAGTAATAAATACACGTTTTTATATGCTATTGGGCTATCCATGCTTACGGCGATTATTTTAGTTTTGACTTCGCAGCAGCTCAAACCTTTACAAGAGGCCAATGTGGCTCTGGACAATAAAAGAAGTGTTTTGAAGTCGGTATTGGTACAATCGGACGACGACAAACTGATAGAAAGTTCCTATGACGGTTCGGTAGTAGAGATTGTTGTTGATAGCGACGGAAATATAATAGAAGGCGTAAATGCAAAGGATGTAGATATGAAGAGGGAGGTTGCTAAAGAGCCTTCTGAAAGAAAGCTTCCCCTTTACATTTATTCAGACGAAAGTGGATCAAAGGCATACATAATACCTATGAGAGGTGTAGGACTTTGGGGACCAATCTGGGGTTACCTTTCCATAGATGGCGATTTTAATACCATCAAAGGTGCGTTTTTTGACCACAAAGGAGAAACGCCTGGTTTGGGGGCTGAGATTACAGAATTACCTTTTCAGGTTCAATTTCAAGGAAAGAAAATATTGGACGAAAATGGCGAGTTCGCATCTGTCAATGTTTTAAAATCTACCATGAAATCTTCACTAGATCCAGAAAATAGAGTGGACGGTATTTCTGGCGGAACCATCACCTCAAATGGCGTTGACGAAATGATTAAAAATTGTGTAGCCCCGTATTTGACTTATTTTAACAAGCTAAAATCAAATTAATATGGCAGAAGTAGCAGAAATAAAAGAAAAGAAAGAGCCATTTTTTTCAAAAAAGAATCTTCAGGTTCTAAGAGACCCCCTTGATGACACCAACCCCGTATCTGTTCAGGTACTTGGGATATGTTCTGCTTTGGCAGTAACTGTTCAGGTGAAACCAGCTATAATTATGACGTTAGGAGTACTTTTTGTAAGTGCTTTTTCTAACCTTATTATTAGTATGCTCAGAAAAAGTATTCCAGGTAGGGTTCGTATTATCGTTCAGCTTATTGTAGTGGCTACACTCGTAACGATTGTTGACCAGGTTTTAAAAGCCTACATGTTTGATGTTAGTAAGAAGCTTGCCGTATTTGTAGGCTTAATTATTACTAACTGTATCATTATGGGTCGTTTAGAGGCTTTTGCCTTAGGACAGAAACCTTGGCCGGCCTTTTTAGATGGTGTGGGCAACGGTTTAGGATATGGCCTTATCTTAATAGCAGTTGGTGTTTTTAGAGAACTTTTTGGAGCTGGAAGTATTCTCGGTTTTCAAATTATTCCAGACTGGGCCTATGATCATGGTTATGTAAATAATGGCTTGATGGTTCTGCCCCCTGCAGCATTATTCTTAATAGGAGTTTATATCTGGATACAGCGTAGTAGAAACCAGAAATTAATTAACGTTTCCTAACTGAAATTAGCATTATGGAAAATCTTTTAAGTCTTTTTGTTAAAGCCATTTTTGTTGAAAATGCAGTGTTTGCATTTTTCTTGGGAATGTGCTCTTTCTTGGCCGTTTCAAAAAAATTGAAGACGGCATTTGGATTAGGTTTGGCTGTTATTTTTGTAATGGTTTTAACCACTCCTTTAAATTATGTTATCCTGAAATATATGCTTGGTGAAGGAGCCCTCGCTTGGATTCACCCTTCCTTGGCAGATGTGGATTTAACGTTCTTGTCATTCATATTATTCATTTCCACCATTGCAGGTGCAGTTCAGTTGGTAGAGATGGCCATTGAGAAATTTGCTCCTGCTCTGTATAGTGCACTGGGTATCTTTTTACCTCTTATTACCGTAAACTGTTCCATTCTTGGTGCCTCTCTTTTTATGCAAGAAAGAGAGTACAACTTTTCAGAGACCTTTGTTTTCTCCATGGGGACGGGGATTGGTTTTTTCTTGGCTATCGTGTTGTTGGCGGCTATTAGAGAGCGTTTGCAATATTCTAAGGTTCCTGCAGCTCTTCAAGGCTTAGGAATAGCCATGATGGTGACAGGGCTTATGGCTCTTGCTTTTTTAAGTTTTTCAGGTATTAAATTGTAAACCTTTTTCTTATGCTACCTATCCTACTTAGTAGTATTGTTGTTTTTGTCTTAGTAGTACTGCTGTTTGTGTTTTTAATACTTACGGCTAAAGCTAAGCTTCTACCTCAAAACGATGTAAAAATTACCATCAATGGAGATAAGGATAACCCTATCATAACCAAATCTGGTGATACGCTCTTAAACGTTTTAGGAGCTAATAATCTCTTTCTGGCTTCGGCTTGTGGTGGCGGTGGAACCTGTGCCATGTGCGTTTGTAATGTTTACAGTGGTGGTGGAGAGGTACTACCGACAGAAACTAACCACTTAAATAGACGTCAAGTTGGAGAGAATCTTCGTTTGGCCTGTCAGGTAAAAGTGAAGGAGGATATGAATATCAGAATTCCTGATGAAGTTTTTGGTGTTAAAAAATGGGAGTGTGAAGTGACCTCAAACTATAATGTAGCCTCATTTATAAAAGAGTTTCAAGTTAAATTACCAGAAGGAGAAAACTTGGATTTTGAAGCAGGAGGATATATTCAAATTGACGTACCTAAAACGACCGTTGAATTTAAAGATATTGACATTACGGCTCATCCAAAGTATCATGAAACGCCGGATAAGTTTAAAGAGGAGTGGGATAAGTTTAATCTTTGGCCATTAAAAATGGTCAACGACGAAGAGGTATTTAGAGCGTATTCTATGGCGAATCATCCTGCCGAAGGGAATATGGTTAGTTTAACGATTAGGATTGCTACGCCACCTTGGGATAGAGCTAAAAACACATGGATGGATGTAAATCCAGGACTTTGTTCGTCTTATATTTTTGGAAGAAAGCCAGGCGATAAAGTAACGATTTCTGGACCTTATGGTGAGTTCTTCATTAAAGATACCGTGGCAGAAATGCTTTATATAGGAGGAGGAGCTGGTATGGCACCAATGCGTTCCCATTTATACCATCTTTTTCATACTCTTAAAACCAAGCGTAAGGTCACCTTCTTTTATGGAGGAAGAACCAAGCGTGAGCTGTTTTATATTGAGGAGTTCAGGCAAATTGAAAAGGAATTCCCGAATTTCAAGTTTTGTATCGCTTTGGATAATCCTCAACCAGAAGATAATTGGGTATTGAAAAAGGACATTAACGATCCAGAAGGAGACGGATTTAAAGGTTTTGTTCATAATGTGGTGATCGAAGAATTTTTAAACAAGCATGAAGCTCCAGAAGATTTAGAACTTTACTTTTGTGGACCACCTATGATGAATCAGTCTGTTCTAAAAATGGCGGACGATTGGGGAATACCAGATGAAAACGTATCATTCGATGATTTCGGGGGCTAAAAGTAGCCTTCTTTTAATATTAGTCACCATAGGGTTTATGTCCTGCCAAGCAGAGCATAAGCCCTATTCGGTTTTTCAGGGATATGCACAGGGCAGCACCTTTAGGATTGTTTATGAACCAATTTCCGACAAAGATTATATAAATGCGGTAGATAGCATTCTACTGGTTATAGATAAAAGTATGTCGCTTTGGGATAGCACATCACTAATAAGGAGGGTGAATGAGTCAGATGATCCAGTGGAGATAGATGAGCATTTTGTTAATGTTTTTAAAAGGTCTATGTTCTTTTATGAAATCAGTGAAGGCAGGTTTGATCCAACACTGGGTCCTTTGATTAGTGCTTGGGGTTTTGCTCGAAAACATGAAAAAGAATTACCTAATCAAGTTCAAATTGATAGTTTGTTGACATTGGTAGGCCTAAATAACTTTAGTTTGAAAGGCAATATATTGACTAAGAAATTGAGGCACTCCGAAATTAACTTTAACGCCATAGCTCAGGGATATACCGTAGATGTGCTTGGAGATTACTTGGAGGAACAGGGAATTACGAACTATCTGGTGGAGGTAGGAGGAGAAACAAAAGCTAAAGGTCTCAATCAGTCCGGAGAGAAATGGAAAGTAGGGATAGAAAATCCAGACTTCAATTCCACTAGTGAAAATAATGCCGTTAAAACGGTAGTGGGACTTTCAGACGCTTCGCTGGTTACTTCAGGAAGTTATAGAAAGTTTATTGAGAAAGATGGTAAGAAATATAGCCACACGTTGGATGGCTTAACGGGAAAACCTGTAACCCACAGTCTTCTGAGCGTAGCAGTGGTGGTGCCAGAAGCCATAGATGCAGACGCTTATGCCACCATGTTTATGGTCATGGGTAAAGAGGCCGCACTGTCTTATGCCAATAAAAATGACATTGCGATTCAGTGTATTTTTGATGAAAATGGAGAAATGAGAACGGAATACTCAAAGAGCTTTAAAAAGCTGGTGATACAAGAAAACTAGTCATTTTTACATTCTTCGTCAGGAAGTTTTCCACATACGCCACATACAGCTCCTTCTTTTTGAAGCATAGGATTGTTATTGGCACATGTCCCTTTAAATCTTCCATTCTTTATAAAAAGTATTCTCACACTAAAAAGGAAAAAGGCGAATAGTACAGCAGCTAGAGTGACTAATAATAATTTCATAAAGTAAATTTAAGTATTTATAACTAGAATAAGATTAAGACTATGCTTGATCTTATTGAGGGTTTTATCTAAATTTAGAAAGAAAAATTAATTATCTAAATAACCTGCATTGAAATGATTACTAAAGTTAAAACACTTCTAGAAGGAAAGGAACTAAAGACGATAGTTTCGGTTTTACCAAGCACCACTGTTATTGAAGCATTATCTATTCTAGAAAAATATAAAATAGGAGCTGTTTTGGTCATGGAGGATGGTGAGCTAAAAGGTATATTCTCTGAACGTGATTATGCTAGAAAAGGTATAATTATGGGAAGAAAAGCCAAAAGTACCTCTATGGCGGAAGTGATGACGGCACATGTAATTACGGCAAGCCACACAGCGGGTATTAGAGAGTGTATGGAGATAATGACGAATCACCATTTTAGACATTTACCGGTTTTAGGTGAAGATGGTAAGGTGGTAGGTGTTTTAAGTATTGGGGATATTGTGAATGGTTTGATTTTAGAACAAAGAAATCATATAGACTTTCTAGAAAATTATATATCGGGCTCTATAGCTGGCTAAGGAATTAGATGACGAAGAGATTATATATTGTGAGGCATGCAGAAGCAGAGGATGGTATGCATAGGGATTTTGAAAGAAATTTGACGGGTAAGGGCATCTCGCAGTCTGCTCGTCTCGGAAGACTTCTGTTAAAGGAAAATGTTGAAATAGAACGTTTTATTTCTAGCCCTGCAAACAGGGCTTATCAAACGGCTAAAGTGCTTCTAGAGCAGTTTAAGCTAGATGAAGAAAAGATTGTCACAGATGCCGATCTGTACGGTGGTGGACCTAGAGGATATTTGTCTTCCATAAATAATGTTCCAAATCACTTTAATTCAGTAGCCATTTTTGGTCATAATCCTGATATTACTTTTTTTGCTGAATATTTAACCAGAGACGATGTAGGCGGAAATATGAAAAAGGCCTCCATTGTTGAACTTGAGTTTAAAAACCTTAACTGGAATGAGATTTCCAGCAAATCTGGCGAATTCATAAGAAGAGTTGACGTTAAGAATATTGAGATTTAGTGATGAAAAAGAAAAATATTTTCAAAATAGCCTTCTTGGCTTTTTTAGCTTTGATTTTGCTTCTTTTAGCAGACATGGCAAGGCATACCACGGCCCCGTGGAATAAGAACAAACAAATAGAAAGAGCGATTAAACCTTAATTAGAACTTGACTTTTGCGAGTATTGCGTGATGGTCAGAGGCATATCTGCCATTCCAACTTTCAGAGATGGTGGCATGCTTCAGTACTTGAATTCCTTTATTGACAAAAATGTGGTCTATTTGACTATTCTTTCTTTCTAATGATTCAAAGCCTGTAAAGCTATCCGTTGGTCCAAAATGACCCGTTTTAGAGATGTTATGCGTGTTAAACATGCCGCCGTTGGTTATGGTTAGTATGGGCTCGTCTGTTGGGGTTACATTAAAGTCACCCATAAGAATAACAGGCAATCCTTTTTTCTCAAAGCCCTTGACTATTTCAAGGATGAGCTTTGAACTCTCCACCCTCGCTATTTTACCCATATGATCATAATGGGTATTAATGGTCACAAACTCCTTTTTGTCCTTTTTTCTTTTAAAAACGGCTACGGTAGCTATTCTAGGCAGTGCCGCATCCCAGTCCTTAGAGGGCACAGTAGGGGTGGTAGAAAGCCATGTATTATACCAAGATTTAAGTTCTAATTTATTTGTGTTATAGAATATAGGAGAAAACTCTCCAGCAGATTTTCCATCGTCTCTGCCTACACCTACCCATTTAAGGTTGGATAAACTGTTGGCTAAATATAACACCTGTGGTTCTGTGGCTTCTTGAAGCCCAAGGAGATCGGCTTCGAAATAACTAATGGTTTCTGCTACGTGCTCTTTTCTGTTTTCCCATTGGTTTTCGCCATCATTCGGCGTGGCATACCTAATGTTGAATGTCATCACATTTAAGGATGATTGAGCTATACCCTGTAAGGGCAATAGGATAATAAGTAATCTAAGAAGCATAAAAAAACTGTAAATTGATAGGACAATTTACAGCAAGGAATGGGGCTACGAAACTTTTACTTGAATAATTTTAAGAAATTATTTATCAACCAGGATTCTTCAGCCTTAAGGACGGATTGTACGGTGTTGTTAGTGAAGTTAGTAACCTTGTTTATATCGTCAATTATTTTTAGAACTTCTTTCTTTTCATCGGTATCTGGTTCTAATTGAGCCTGAATTTCTTCCATGGTTTCAATGATAGGCTCTATCTCTCTTCGCTTTCTTTCTTTGGCAATTTGGCGAGCGACTTTCCAGATATCTTTCTCCGCAAGAAAATACTCTTTCCTTTCACCAGGAAGAAGTTGCTTGTTTATCAATCCCCAACTCATTAAATCACGCAAGTTCATATTTACATTACCTCTGGAGATTTTTAATTCTTCCATGATCTGGTCTGCATTCAATGATTTGGGCGAAAGCAATAAAAGGGCGTGAATCTGCGACATGGTTCGGTTTATTCCCCATTGCGTAGCTAGGGTACCCCACGTATGGATAAATTTATCCTTCGCTTCTTGTAATTCCATAAATTGGCTTTAACTGAAAAACTTATAGGTTGCACGTAATACTGAGATTCAAAGTAAGTCAACCTTATTGAATTTTCAAAATTTTCTGAAAATTATTTCGAGTTCCAATTAAAGCTTTTTTAATTCTATTTTAAAACCAAATTCATTTACCCATAAAATGATGATACTTCTGAGGATCAGCGTGTACCGTAAATGGTATTAAAGCATTTCTTCATCATCATCTGCCTTTACTCTTCCTGGTGTGGCAATGCCCGATGAATCCGTAGATCTTCTGAAGGTTTCTCCAGGACTTAAAATACAGTCTCCAGAAATCCTTACGCCCGGTGGAATATTGAAACTGCTCCTCTGGAAGTCCAAGTCTTTATCTGCATATACTTTCTGCATAAAAAGACCCCAAGCCGGAAGTGCCATACGAGCACCCTGGCCATAGGTGATAGACCTAAAGTGAATTGCCCTATCCGAAGCCCCAGACCAAACACCAGCAATAAGATTAGATGTAAGCCCCATAAACCAACCATCAGAGTAATTTGATGTGGTACCTGTTTTACCAGCCACTTCGTTATCATTTAAGACACCATATCTTCCTAATCCAGCAGAAGTTCCTCCGCTCATGGTGGAGCCTTTCATAAGGTGAATCATTTTATAAGCTGATTCAGCACTTAAGACTTCCTTTTGGTCAGGTAAATACTCTCTTATCAGTTCACCATGTTTGTCTTCAATTCTGGTAACAAATAAAGGCTCTGTATACTTACCACCATTGGCGAATACGGCATAGCCGCTAAGCATTTCGTATAAGCTTACTTCACTTACGCCTAAGCATAGAGAAGGGCTGTTAGCTAGTTCGCTTTTTATCCCGAGCTGATGTGCCATCTGTATAACACTAGAAGGTTTAAACTGCTTAATTAACCTTGCACTAACCGAGTTTATAGACTCCCCTAAAGCTCTTCTAAGTGTAACAGAACGGTAAGAGTATTTGCCATCAGAGTTTTTAGGCGTGTAGGTTGTTCCTACGAGGCCATCTTCTGCTCCGAAAGTAACCGGTTCGTCAACCACCTCTTCACAAGTGGAAAATCCATTATCTATGGCTGTTACATAAACAAAGGGTTTAAAGGTTGAACCAGGTTGTCTTTTACTTTGCTCTACGTGATCGTATTTGAAGTGTTTAAAATTAATACCACCAACCCAAGCTTTGATATTTCCGTTTCTTGGATCCATGGCCATAAGTCCCATGTTAAGAAAACGTTTATAATAACGGATGGAGTCCATGTGAGACATGGTGGTGTCTTTTTCCCCTTGCCATGTGAAAAGGGTCATTTCCGTTTTCTTATTCATATCTGCAAAGATCTTGTCTTCGTCTTTGCCATATTTCTTTTTAAGGTCATGGTATATCTGAGTTCTTCTTGCCACGCTTTCAATGAAACCTGGTATCTCCTCATAACCTACCGATGATTCCGCATTTCTACGCTGTACCCAAGGATTTTTCCCTTTCCAGTGGTCGTCAAATAGCTTCTGCTGACTCTCCATATGCTCTTCCATGGCTTCCTCTGCATATTTCTGCATTCTGGAGTCTATGGTCGTATAAATTTTAAACCCTTTGGTATATAGGTCTTCTGGTTTATAGCCGTATTTCTGGATTTCTTTTTTCGCCCAATCCTTCAAGAACTGGCGGAAATAAGGAGCCAGACCGTTATTATGAGAATCTGGAGAGTATTTTAAAACGATTTCTTCTTCTTTTAATTGGTCAAAGTCATCTTTGGCTAATTTGCCATATTTTACCATCTGTGCCAAAACTGTATTTCTTCTTGGTTTAGCATATTCTGGCCTAAACTTAGGGTTGAATCGAGATGGATTCTGAATCATTCCTATGAGCAAGGCAGATTCATTCACTGATAATTCAGAAGGAAGTTTTTGAAAGTATGTTTTAGCTGCAGACTTAATACCATGAGCACCACTACTAAACTCGATGGTGTCAAGATACATTTTCATGATTTCCTTTTTAGTATATCTTCTTTCTAGTTTTACACAGGTAATCCATTCTTTTGTTTTAATGATAAGGGTACGCAAGCCAGGTACGTTATAAAGTATACCTTGGTAAGATTCATCCATTCTTAATCTAAAGAGATTTTTAGCTAGCTGCTGTGTAATGGTACTTCCACCACCTTTGTGGTTCATGGTGAGTACTCCAGTAATTACACGTAACATAGCACGGGCGTCAATACCGCCATGTTTGGTGAATCGCACATCTTCTGTAGAAATAAGAGCGTCAATAATATGTGGAGAAAGCTCTTCAAAGTCTGCAGGGCTTCTATTTTCATAGAAAAATTTACCCAAAACTTTACCATCAGAAGATATAACCTCGGTGGCTATTTCACTTTTTGGGTTATCTAGATCATCTACTGTTGCCATTTTTCCAAAAAGCCAGAATAGATTGAAATTAACGGCTAGAAGGTAAAAAACAAATAAACCTACTGCCCCAAAGAAAGACAGGTAAAAGAGATTAATAAGTTTTTTGAATTTGCCTGCGGCTAAAAAACCGACCTTGGGAATCTTCATATAAGGAAAACGAGTTTAATCGAAAATCAAATTTAATGGTTTATGGCTAAGAACGAATTCTTTTATTCCAAATTTCAAACGAAAACCTTTTACTTCTGTTTCTAGTGCTAAAAAATGAGCTGTAGAGGCTTGATAAACTGTAATTGATTTTTATAAACAAATTAGAACTAGTGGTTTAGCTCAGTAGAATTTAATTTAGCGGTCAGTTTCTTAAATTGATGAATAAATATTAAGTTTTCAGAGTTTGTATCTAGGAAGCGGACTTACAGATTGATCAGAGAATTCTTTCGCTAGAAATTTATAATAAGTGGAAATACTTATCATCGCGGCATTGTCTGTACAGTATTGAAATTGAGGAATAAAAACTTCCCATTTCTCTTTTTTTGCCACTTCTTGAATATAATTTCTAAGCCCTGAATTTGCGGCTACGCCCCCAGCTATGGCCACCTGATTTACTTTATGAAGCCTAGTTGCTTTTTTTAGTTTTTGAATCAACGTTTTAATAAGAACATGCTGATAGCTAGCACAGATATCGTCAATGTTTTGATCAATAAAGTCTGGGTTTTCTTTTACTTTTTTCTGCAAAAAGTAGAGTAAAGCTGTTTTTACTCCTGAAAATGAAAAATTTAATCCTTTCATTTCTGAAATAGGAAATTCAAAAGCAAGGGGATTTCCTTTGGCGGCATGTTTATCAATCATCGGCCCACCAGGATAGTCAAGCCCCATCATTTTTGCTCCCTTATCAAACGCTTCTCCTACGGCGTCGTCTTGGGTCTCACCTATAACTTCCATTTCCAAGTGACTTTTGACTAAAACAAGTTGTGTATGACCACCACTTACGGTCAAACATATGAACGGAAATGTGGGTTTTGGGTCATCAATAAAATGGGCCAAAATATGAGCTTGCATGTGATTGACTTCTATTAAAGGAATGTCATTTGCCAATGCAAATCCCTTTGCAAATGAGGCTCCGACTAAAAGCGAACCTAAAAGGCCTGGGCCACGTGTAAAACCAACAGCTTTGATGTCATTTTTTGTTACCTTTGCTTGATTTAAGGCTTCATCCACTACAGGTACAATGTGTTGTTGATGAGCACGAGAAGCAAGTTCTGGAACAACTCCACCATATTTTTCATGGATTATCTGTGTAGAAACAATGTTGGATTTAACCACACCGTTAATAATAACCGACGCCGATGTTTCATCACAGGAAGATTCGATGGCTAAAAGAGCAATGTTTTCGGGCATAAGATATTTTTAAGTGTTCAAAATTAGCAAGAACAAACGAAAGGAATTTGATAAAAGGTCTGAAAATAGGATTTAAGGCTCTAATGCTTTCCATTTTACTGCTTCTAGGAGTGGTAGGGTTGTTTTTCTATGCCATACAATATTCCGAAATTCAGACTGATTTGAGTCAGAAAGCTGCGGTGTGGCTTTCTGAAAAGCTAGGGTCAAAGGTTACCGTAGGCAATGTTCAGATTAAATGGTTTGATGAAATTCGTCTCGAAGATGTAAATATCAAAGACTTGGAAGGCAGAGATATGATTTACGTTAGAGAGGTGTACGTGAATTGTAAAACTAACTTCAAGTTTACGAGAGAAGACATCGTTAATTTTGATAATAATCTGGACTTTGTGATGTTAAAAGAGCCAGATGTAAAATTAATTAGAGAAAAAGACGGCTCTTTAAATATTGATGCTTGGATTAGCAAAGCAGTTTCTTTAGGTGCTACCAGAGACAGTTTGAAAAAGAGGGTTAGCAAACCTTTTACGATAGACGAGGCCGTCATACAGAACGGAACCTTCCAGTTGATCGACGAGGATAAGGAGCGTTTCCCAGAAGAGCTTTTTGACTACTCAAACTTTCAAATCAATAAAATAACTGGAAACGTTAAGGATTTCTATGTTCATAGAGACACCATAACTTTTCAAGGAACGAATATAAAAGGTATAGAGCCACGGAGTAACCTTACCATAAAGAAAATTGATACCGATTTTTTTTACTCCAAAAAACAAATATTGCTTAAGAACTTGGAAGCCAGAATAAATAATTCTGTCATCAAAGATTTCTTAGGAATGTATTATAATAAGCCGTCAGATTTAAACAGGTTTTTTACAGATGTAAGATTAAAGGCGAACCTTAGAAATTCCGTTTTTGATGCTCAGGATTTAGGGAGATTTGCGACGGCCATGTATGAATATAATGAGCGTTATAGCGTAGATGCGGATGTCACTGGCCTTGTTTCGGATTTATATTTTCAAAATGCTAAAGTGGGTTTTGGAGCGGAGAGCTTTATTGCGGGGAGAGGTCACTTTAAAGGCTTGCCGAATGTCAATAGTACTTTTTATCATATGGAGGTGGCCCCTTCTTATGTAAATGCTCCAGATGCAAAGCAATATGCAGGAGCAGAGAATTATGAAGCCTATGTGAAGCAGTTTCAAAAAGTGAACTTTGAAGGGCTTTTCAAAGGAACATTTGATGATTTTTTCACAGATGCTAATATTGTATCTTCCAACATTGGTTCTGTGAAAGGGAAGTTGCTTTATAAAGAGGAAAAAGGAACCAAGCTACCCATTTACAACGCAGATATTAAGCATAGTCAAATTTCTCTGACCAAGCTCACAGGAAGTGATAAGGTAAAAGATATCTCTTTTAACGGTAAGCTCATGGGAGCTGGTTCTTCATTAAAGGATGCCTCTTTTGATCTAGATGGTAAGGTACTGCAAGTATGGTTTAATAATTATAATTTTAAAAACTTGACCGTCGTAGGCCTTTATAGGCAATCGGTATTTGATGGAAAAGTAGTGGTCAATGATCCAAACTTGAATGCGACCGTGAATGGTAAAGTTGATTTTAATCCAGAACAAAATCAGTTTAGAATAAACGGTAGTGTGACCAAGGGTAATTTGATGCCTTTGGGCTTTACAGATGAACCGATTCAGTTGGTTACCAATTTCAACTTTGATTTTGATGGTAATAAACTAGACAATTGGATTGGCCAGGCCGATTTCAGAGACACTTTTGTCAATAGAGAAAACAGAAATTTGGTTATAGATAAGCTGAGTTTTGTGAGTAAAAAGAGGCAAAATCTCCGAAGTATGGGAATAAGAACGGAGTATTTCGATGGGGATATTACTGGGGAGTTTGTTCCTAGCGAACTAATAGAAGACCTTATACAGTTGAAAGATGAGTATGGTTTGTTCTTTTCGGGTACAGAAAAGGACAGGATAGATTACTATGACCAAAAGAAACGAGATTCATTAAAGAATAATTATGCTGCTCATTACGAAGTCAAGGTAAAAGACACGGATGACTTTTTCGCTTTCTTTAACCCGGAGATTTCCGTATCTCAGGGGATGCAGGTCACAGGTGATATTAGGATTCAATCCACTTCCCAAGTGTCGTTGTATACCACTATAGATACCTTGGTGTATAAAGGAAATACCTTTTATAATAATGAGTTGGATTTCTATTCTTCAAAGAATGCGTTTTCGCCAGATGTTTTAACTTCACTTATTCTATCTTCTAAAGAACAGAAGCTATCAAGCGAAGTAGAAACAGAAAATTTACAGCTGAATGGCTCTTGGGGAGGCACCAGAAAAATAAGTTTTGATGGCGGTGTAAAACAAAAAAATAGTAAAAACCGAGCCTCGCTTTTTGGAGATCTTTCTTTTTTGCAAAATGGATTTGCTATTAGTATCAACCCCAAAAATAGTTATATAGACCTTTTAGACTTCAAATGGGAATTTGACCCTGAGAATTTAGTAAGTGTATTCGGTTCAGAAGTGCAGTTTGAAGACTTCAGAGTTTCTAATAGAAACCAAAGCTTGGCTTTAAGTGGGTTTATCTCTGAAGATTCTACGAAACAGCTTTTTGCTGCCATTAATAAGTTTGATTTAAGAGCATTGGAGCCTTTGGCGGCTTTAAGGATTGAAGGTATTGCAGACGGAGATCTCTCAGTAAGTAACTTTTACAGAAACCCTATTTTACTAAGTAACGTGGTAGTGAATGAGCTTGTTTACAAAGACATTCTGGTGGGAGATGTGAATGCTGTAATTGACTGGGACAGGTTCTTAGGAAAGGTTAAGATAGATTCAAAAATTGAAAGGAAGGGCGTAAAAATACTGGATGTGATTGGTACCTATGACCCGAATTCAAAAAAAGGTATGAAGCTTACTGCAAATTTGGACAATGCCAATCTGGTGATTTTGGGGACTTTTGTAGACAATATTTTCTCGAATTTAGGGGGCTATGTCAATGGTCAATTATCCATAACTGGTGAGCCACGGGATCCGATAGTAAGAGGAGAAGTGCAGATAGAAGAGGGGCAGTTGAGAATAAATGCCACAGGCGGATATTTATACTTTTCTGATGTCATAAGGTTTACGGAGGAAGGTTTTGTGGCGAAGAAAGGTGGTTTTAAAGTTTACGACGCCAAAAATAATGGGAATGAGGCTTATCTAGAAGGCGGAATTTTTAATGGAGGTGGAGGTAACTTTATGATGGGTCTTCATGCCTATATTAAAGATCCCGATGGTTTTAAATTGCTTAATACAAGGCAAGATGAGAATGATTATTTCTACGGGACGGCATATGCTGCAGGTGATATTCATTTAACCGGTGACTTTTCAGATGTTTTGATAGCCGGAAACTTGGTAAGTAAACCCAAAAGTAAAGTTACGGTACCTCTGGATGCAGCGGAAAGTGTAAATACTGAAGTGGAAGCCATTCCTTTTGCCTCCAAACCGGAGGGTGATTCGGATGAGTCAGATGGAGAGAAAAAGGCCAGAATAATAAGGTCTAATATAAATGGATTGAGGCTGTCTTTAAATCTTACACTTAACCCAGACGCGGAGGTGGAAATCATAATGGACAGAACCAATAACGACAAGATAAATGCTTTTGGAAATGCCCGATTAAGTTTTGATTACGATTCGCGAGACGAGAAGTTTACCATGAGTGGGCCGTATGAGGTGGTTTCAGGAAAATACGATTTTAGTTTTCAGAATTTGGCCTCGCTTAGGAAATTTGAAATATTGGAAGGGAGTAGAATAACGTGGTCTGGAGACCCATATAATGCCCTCGTAGGAATTAAAGCGGCTTATCAGTCCAGCATAGATTTGAGTGGTATCTGGACTTCTGAAACTACGGACTCAGAAACGGATAATACCAGATATCCTGTAAATGTAACGGTCACTATTTCCGACGAACTTCAGGCTCCAGAAATAAGCTATGAATTAACGTTTGATAAAAATCAAATTCCAAGCAGACACCAAACAGATTTGCTGGCATTTGAGCAAAGATTAAGAGATAATGAACAGCTGCTAAGTAGAAATGTGAGTAGTGTTATTGCATTCAATAAGTTATTCCCAGAAAACAATATTAGAGATGCTTTTGACCAGCAGTTTTTGATAGACAATATCAATAGTATGCTTTCAAATCAGATAGGCAACTTGGCCAATAAACTGGATCCAAATTTACAAGTTGGTGTATTATTGGGCGATTTTAGACAAAACTTGCTCAATAACATGCAGCTTAACTTTAGCTATAAGTTTTTAAACAATAGAGTAAAGTTAAGTGGAAGGAGTTCTTATTCTAATGGCTTAGAAAATGCAGCCACTTTTGCGGCTACGCAAGGTCAGCTGTCTGTAGGAGGGGAGTTGGAGTATTTACTTTCTGAAGATGGTATATGGAGGCTTAAAGTTCACTCTAGAAGTGTACCAAATTCAAATTATTCATTTCTAAACGCTACTACAGGCAATGTCACGGTTTCTGGAGCTAGCATTCTATTCTCAAGAAACTTTAATTCTTTTTTTAACAAAAAACCGACTAAAGTGCCTTTGGGCGTTGGGAAAAAAGAAGACGATGACGACGAAAATTTTGTCCCCGAGGTTTCTTATTTGAAATAATGTCTTAAGCTTATAAGTTCCACCAGTATGTGAACTTCATAACAATGGATCTGTTTCTTACGTTAAAGTTTTCTGCCAAATAATTATCTGTGTACACCAGAAATAAGTCTGAAGCTGGGCTATAACGCCACTGTAATCTTGTGTTAAGGTTGACGTTATTGTTTTGTTGATTGTATTGAAAGAAGTTCGTGAAGAATAGCTTATTGGAAAGTGTAACGTCTACTTTGGGACCAAAAAGCCAGAGTTTATGTTGGGTGTTTTTTAAACCCTCCGGAAGTCTATAATCATCTTGGAAAGTTATTTGGTTATAATTTGCTCTCATAAGAATAGCCACAAAGGGTTGAAATCTATATCCAAGCTCTGCTTCTAGTCTTATTCTACTGCCGTTGGCATAATAACCACCAAATCTGCTGCTCAAGGCATAAGTGAAGACGCTTTGAGGTTTAGAGTCGAACTCTGCTCCATAAGCTTTCCAATAGTGCTCTGTGCCTGCCAATATTCTTTCATTGGCATAATTAGTAGGGTCAAAATCTCTTTGAGGTTTTACGTAATCAATGGCTCCCCAAAGTCTTAGAACGCTTCGATCTTTAAAGTTAATACCATAATTAAGCATGTGGAGGTATTCAAATGTTTGCTGGGTTTCTCTAGAGAAATATTGACTCAAAATGAGATCTGGTCCATGACTAAGGATTGGCCCCTTTTTTGGGAAAAACAAATAAGCCACATGTGGGTTGGCTCTTAGATAATCTATTCTTTTTACATATCCTACTTCATTGGCTTCAACTCCTTTTCCTACGCTTTCCATGGCTACTTCGATTTGCCAGTTTTTGGTAGTTCTTGTGAGCTTACCTGCTAGGATACCATTGTCTTCTAATTTGTTCGGTGAAAAGGTCTTAATAAAAAAGGTTTTACCACTCCATTTGTTATTCTGAGAGGCTAGGTTGAATTCTAAGCCAGCCGTTCTGTTAAAAGCGGATATTGGAGATTCAGCGTTTATCGTATTATGACCAACGAGGTCTCTATTTACAAAAATAGCAGAAATGTACGAGCGTTTTAGCACCTGTCTTTGTACCGAAACTACATTAAAAAAGGAACCTGGACCATCGTCTGAGTTGTCTCTGCCGGTTTGCATCCCCATGGCACCTATACGCCATTTTTTATTTATTTTCCCGCTTAATTTTCCGCCAAAAAAAATGGGAGCATTTAAGCCTATCCTCCGAGAGAAGAAAGGTCTTAAGCTTTCAAAACCGAAGTTATTAAAGATGTCTCCATTTTCTAGAAAGAATTGACGCCTTTCTGGGAAAAGTAGCTCAAACCTGTCAAGGTTAGTAACTTGATTGTCGACATCTACTTGAGAAAAGTCTGGATTTACTGTTAAGTCTAAGTTTAAAGAGGAGGTAAGTCCAATTTTGGCATCAAAGCCAACGTTTTTTTTGAGTTGTGCTGAAGTGTTTGCTTCTTTATTAACGCTTCCTCCGACGTTAATATAAGGAATGAGAGAGATGTTAAGACCTGGTGAAGGTGGCGGGTTTTCCCATATTAAATCACCAGTATAAGCCAGAGACGCCGTAGGGAATTGTCTCGGAATGGGCGTCCATGAAGATTTTTCAGTCGATTTTAAGTCGTTTCGTGAAAAGTTTATACCCCAAGAAGTAACGTTCTTTTTATAGCGAATGGTTTTAAAAGGAATGGCGGCTTCCCAAATCCAATAGTCGCCATAATATTTTGCTTCAGACTGCCATTTGTTGTCCCAGCTGACGTCAATTTGGCTCCCGTTAGACATTAGCCCATCCCATTGACCTCCTTTAGCATTTGAGCCAAAAGAGTAGCCGGTGGTAAGGTCATTGAAGGTATCTAAAAATAGAAGGTTGTTATCGTTTTTTGAAAAAGCAAAATCTCTTTTCATAGACTCCACCATGTAAGAGCCATCTAGGGTGTCGTGGTTTATAAAAAGAATGTAAATGTTTTTATCATCGAAAGTCAACTTGACATCTGTTCTAACGGCTGCCATACTGGTATCCATGGGTAGCACTTGATAAAAATCGCCAGCGACTTTGGCATCTTTCCAAGCTTGTTCATCAGCCAGGCCGTCCACCCTAATTTCAGAGGTTGCCTTTTTAATCGCGTATTGAAACTGAGCATTCGGTTTCTGCGAATAACAGAGAGCTGTAGTCAAGAAGAAGAGTACTGAAATTTTCAGGTAAGGTAATGGCATAAAAAAAGCATCTTAGATTTGAGAGTGCAAAAGTAGGCTATTGTACTCGTCTAAGATGCTTTTAAATACTACGTATATCTACGGATGTGTTTTATTTGTCTATTCTCAGATAGGCGGTCTATCAGATTCTAACTACCTCTGCTTGAGTCAAATGTGCCGACTCTACTAATTCTTTGGCATATTTCAAGTTTCCCGTAGGAGCCATTAAATAAAGTCTGCTATTTTTCATTTTAGCCAACTCATTGAATAGCGTCAATTTAGAGATAGACTCTTGACCATCCAAAGCTTTTAGAGTAACTTCGAAAAAACATCTTTTAGAGTAACTAACACCTGTTACGTCCGGAACGAATTTTAATTGATCAGCGGCTCTCTCGTAAGAAAAAGGAATTTCAAAGCCATCCATGTTAGCCTTGATTTTGTCAAATCCATTTTTCTTTGCCCAAGCAATAGTCTTTTCTATATGTTTGCTCTTATCCATTTTGGTAAATTATTCTGTATTATTCGGAAAGGTTTTCTCGCTCCCGTAGTGTTAGTCCAAGCTACAAATGTAACTATTCTAATGACTCAACGCAATTTTAAAATGGCAATCGCTTTAATTCTGAGTAATTTCGCCTAGATTTTCTACCTTTTATAGAAATATGAATACTTTTTCTCGTTTTATATGAACCCACAGCAAGCACTTAAAAAATATTTTGGCTACGATAATTTTAGACCACTACAAGCTGAAATTATTCAACATGTTTTGGACAAAAAAGACGCATTGGTTTTGATGCCCACCGGTGGTGGGAAATCCATATGCTTTCAGATTCCAGCCATAATTAATTCCGGAATTACCATTGTTATATCTCCGCTCATTGCTTTAATGAAAGACCAGGTAGAGGCTTTAAAAGCCAATGGTGTAGAGGCGGGGTATTTAAATTCCACTTTGGATTATACGGAGCAAGAAATTGTCCTAAAAAAAGCAAGAAATGGGGTACTCAAATTACTTTATATAGCCCCTGAGAAATTATTTTCTGCAGACAGTTCTCATCTCCTGGAAAGCTTAAACATTAGTCTTTTTGCCATTGACGAGTCTCATTGTATTTCTTCTTGGGGACATGATTTTAGACCGGAATATAGAAAGTTAAAACATCTGAAAGATTCGTATCCTGAAGTTCCTGTGGTGGCATTGACCGCTACAGCGGATAAGGTAACCAGGAAAGATATTTGTAATCAATTGGGGATTAACCAGAAAAATGAGTTTTTCAGCAGTTTTGATCGGCCAAACATTGGACTGAAGGTTTTGCCCGGAAGGAAAAAGTTAAAACAAATCGAAGATTTTTTAACGGAGTCTAAAGGTCAGGCAGGTATTATTTATTGTCTGAGCAGAAAGGGAACAGAAACTGTGACCACGAGTTTGCTAAATATGGGCTTTAAAGCTGCATTCTACCATGCAGGCTGCCCAGCGGATGTTAGAAGCCAAAGACAAGAAGATTTTATCAATGATGATATTCAGATAATGGTAGCTACTGTGGCATTTGGAATGGGCATTGACAAGTCAAATGTTCGGTGGGTGATGCATTATAATTTACCAGGGAATGTTGAGAGTTTTTATCAAGAGATAGGTAGAGGCGGGAGAGATGGAGAAGCCGCAAAAAGTGTGTTGTTTTATAGTTATGCTGATATTATTCAGCGTAAAAGAATGATTGACGACTCGGAGTTACCGGATGAACAAAAGCTTCTTATGGATGCAAAGCTAGAACGTATGCGTCATTATGCCGAGGCTAATATTTGTAGAAGAAGGATCTTGCTGAGTTACTTTAATGAAGATTTGGCAGAAGACTGTGGCAACTGTGATGTTTGTAAAAATCCAAGAAAACGGTTTGATGGTACTGTGCTTACGCAAAAGGCTCTTTCTGGTATAGCAAGAACCGGGGAAAAAATAGGAATGGGAATGCTAATTGACATTTTAAGGGGCAGTAGGAATCAAAACTTAATGGGTTTAGGCTACGACAAACTAACGACTTTTGGTGTAGGAAGGGATTTGAAATGGGAGATTTGGGCAGACTATCTCATGCAAATGTTGAACTCCGGAGCCATGGAGATAGCGTACGACGAAGGTCATACTTATAAGTTAAGTGAGGTGAGCTGGCAGATTTTAAAAGGGCAGCGGGCTTTAGAGTTATCGGAGTTTGTGACTTTTGAAGAAAGGAAAGCCCTGCAGGATGAGGAAGTGCCTACGGCAAAATCTAAACGTGAGTTTATAAAGAATGATCTTTTTGAAAAGTTGAGGTTGTTGAGAAAGAAAATTGCAGATAAGGCTGGGATACCCCCTTATGTGGTTTTTCATGACACTTCTTTACTAGAAATGGCAACCGATAAACCCATTATTAAAAGTCAAATGTTGGCAGTAAGTGGTGTGGGTCAGGAGAAAATGAAGAAGTATGGAGATGTATTTCTTAAAGAGATTGTATCTTATGTGAATGAAAATAAGGTAGTGCTAAAGAAGGGGATGACTTATACACAGACTTTGGAGTTATTTAAAGACGGCCATGATATAGAAGAGATAGCAAAGATGAGGAATATGGCCACTGGAACCATAGCGGTGCATTTGGTAAAGTTGAAAGAAGGAGGGGAGGATATTGATTTGAAAAGATTAGTAGATGATTGGTCTTATGATACCATAATCAAAGCTGCTATAGAATTAAATATGAAGACCAGTGACCCCGTAAGGCCCTTGTTTGACCATCTTGGTGGAGATATTGGTTATGAGAAAATAAGAATATCTATGGCCCTTTGGGAGGAATCTGCTTAACAGTTACCAAGCATAATAATATTTTAAAAGGGACTTCTGTGAGCGTCTGTCTAAATTGATTAGCTTCGGAGCATAAAAACCCAGAATGAAAATCATGAAACGTTTAGCCCATTTTGTTTTAATATCCTTTATTGTTTCCTGTTTTGCTTGTACTGTCCCTGAGAAAGAAAAGACATGGTATAAAGGAAATCTTCATACACACTCTTACTGGTCAGACGGTGACGAATTTCCCGAAATGGTGATGGATTGGTACAAAAATGAAGGTTATCATTTCGTGGCTCTTTCTGATCACAATACATTGGTAGAGGGAGAGAAGTGGAAAACCATTCCTCAAGATTCGGTTTTTCAGGCTGGATTTGAAAAATACTTGGAGAAATATGGTGTGGAATGGGTCAATTATAAAAATGATTCTGGAAGAACCGTTGTGAAATTAAAAATGCTGACGGAGTATAAGGAGCTCTTTGAAGAGAAAGAGAAGTTCTTAATTATCCCTTCCGAAGAAATATCAGATGGTTTTGAGGGCAAACCCTTACACATGAACGCTACTAATATTCAGAAAAAGATAGAGCCTCAGGGAGGAAAAAGTGTGGTGGAGGTGCTTCAGAATAATATTAATGCGGTGCTCCAGCAGCGAAAGGAACTAGGGGTGCCAATTATGCCTCATGTAAATCACCCAAATTTTGGGTTTGCGATTAATCTAAATGATATGATTGCCCTAAAGGGCGAAAGGTTTTTTGAAGTGTATAATGGACATCCAACAGTTCACAATTCTGGCGACTCTCTACGTATCTCTACAGAAGAGATGTGGGATAAAATCAATGTATCATATATAAATAATAGAAAGCCCATTATGCATGGCTTGGCTACAGACGATACACATCATTATCATGTAAAAGGGAAGACTTGGAGTAATGCGGGTAGGGGCTGGGTTATGGTTCGAGCAGATTCTTTGCATGCCGGATCGTTGATTCATGCGATGGAGGCGGGTGACTTTTATTCTTCTACGGGAGTAAGTTTGAAAGAAATGAAGTTTTCTAAGAACCTTCTGGAGGTAGAGGTTTTAGAAGAAGGAGGTGTGTCTTATAAAATTGATTTTATTGGCGTTAGAAAGGGGAAGGAGAATTCAGAGGTTTTAAAATCTCAGAATGGGCCTAAGGCTTCCATTGAAGTTTCTGAAAATATGCTCTTTGTGAGATGTAAAGTGACCTCATCAAAACGTCAAAAGAATCCAATAGAAAACTTAATTTATGAAATGGCATGGACCCAGCCAGTACAAAGAACTCCCTGATTTTAAGCAGATAAAAAATGGTTTAGGGAAATCGTTTTGGTGGCTTGGCTTAATCCTTTTTATAAAGATTTGGATCTTATAAAATTTGAATATAAAAAAGATTAGATTAGTGGCGATTTAATGCAAAAAATCAAATTTAACCACTATTAAGAAAGGTATTGCCATTTAAGAATGAAGCAAATTATAAATAGCGAGCGTCTCTATTCGCTCGATGCCCTCAGAGGTTTTGACATGTTCTGGATCATGGGAGCAGATAGGATTTTCCATAGAATGGCGGATATAACGCATTCGTCATCGTGGGAGGCTTTGAGTCATCAGTTTCATCATCCCGTTTGGCATGGTTTTGCAGCCTACGATTTGATTTTCCCACTTTTTCTTTTCTTGGCTGGCGTGGCTACGCCTTATTCCGTAGGAAAACAGTTAGATAAAGGTGTCAGTAAAAAAAGTTTGTTGTTTACGGTGATAAGGAGGGGCATAGTCTTAGTGCTTCTTGGAATAGTTTATAATAATGGCTTAGAGTTAAAGCCACTCTCCGAAATTAGGTTTGGTAGTGTTTTGGGTAGAATAGGTCTGGCTTATATGTTTGCCAATATCATCTACATATACGTAAAGGAAAGAGGACAAATGATATGGTTTGTGTGCTTGCTTTTTGGTTATTGGTTTTTGTTAATGTTTAATTCAGCTCCTGGGTATCCTATGGGCGATTTGACCATGGAAGGGAATTTTGCTTCTTATTTGGATACCATTTTAATGCCTGGGAGACTTTATTTAGGAGTTCACGACCCAGAAGGTTTGGTTTCTACTATGCCAGCTATTGGGACAGCGTTGTTGGGCATTTATACCGGAAATATTCTTAAAAGAACCCTGCCAGAGCAGAAAAGGGCAACGGTACTACGTTTACTTATCATTGGTTTTGCACTTTTGGTGCTTGCCCAAATTTGGAATTTAGTTTTTCCAATAAATAAAAATATTTGGTCCAGTTCCTTCGTGCTTTGGTGTGGCGGTATAAGTATGATCCTCATGGCTGCTTTTTATTATGTGATAGATATTTTAGGTTATCATAAGTGGGCTTTCTTTTTTAAAGTAATAGGAATGAACTCCATTCTTATTTACCTGTCTTCAGCTTTTTTAGATTGGTCATACACCACAAAAGCGTTCTTTGAGTGGTTGTTGCAGTTAGTTGGTCAGCCTTATGATGCAGTTGTGGCCGTCATTTGTTTGCTAGCAGTAAAATGGGTCTTTTTATATATTCTTTACAGGCAAAAACTCTTTTTAAGGGTGTAATTTAATTTTCTATGGTTAGGGTAATCACTATATTAGTGGGGATGATTTTTGTTGGGTGTAATACAGAATCATCAACAGAGGTTTCACATCATCCTCTTTCTATCAAAATAGATGCTCTTCTCAATTCGGAGAAATTCAATGGCGTAGTTTTGGTCTCCGAGAGGGACAGCATCATTTATATTAAAGCTAAAGGGTATGCAGACCTTGAAACCAAAAGAAAGCTAGAGGTTTCAGATTTGTTCGTGATAGGTTCTATCAGCAAGCAAATAGCAGCGGTTCTGGTTTTAAAAGCCTATGAAAATGGAGACTTAAAATTAGAAGATCCGGTTTCTAAATATTTGCCAGAGGTAAACCAAGAATGGTCAAAAGAGGTCACCATTCATCATTTATTAACCCATACGCATGGCATTTCGGCTATAGATGAGCCTTTAGCCTATCCTGTGGGTACAGCATTTAAATATTCACAGTTGGGTTATCAGTTGCTGGCTGATGTTTTGGAAAAAATAGAAGGGAAATCTTTCAAAGATATTTCAACGGCTTATTTTAAAGAAATAGGTTTGACCCATACTTTTCATCCAGAGGATACCACGTATAGTAATCTGGTGAAAGGTTATATAGAGGAGGCTAATGGAAAACTGACTTATGAGGTCAATAGTTTGGAGAATTATGTTCCTGCGGGAGCATTTATATCCAATGTTTTTGATTTACAAAAATGGAATATGCTTTTGCATTCTGGTCGTTTAGTTAAGAAGGAAACGTTGGCACTGATGAAAACTAGATATGCCACCAGAGAGCATCCTATTTTTGAAAAGGTAGAATATGGTTACGGTTTACTGTTCAAGCTCGGAGAAGAAAATTTGGAGATAGGAGCTTTGGGCTATGCCCCCGCTTTTGTGTCTGCCAGTTATTATTACCCCAAATCAGACAGAACTATAGTCGTCTTGGAAAACGTAGCCTACAACCTTGAAGATTTTAAGAAAACCTTCAAGGTGCATACCGCAATTATGGATCTGGCAAAGGGAGTTAATCAGTAAGACGACCTTATTTCCTGAGCCACCAGCCGAGCCATTGACCTACCAAAGCCCATGACACCAGAGCATCAATAAGGTCTCCAATAGTTTTAGTTTCAAACCATATGGAATAGGTATAGGTAGTGGTTAAATAACCTATAACACCTACAGCCACCGTAGACAGAACAATGGTTATGTAGCTGGGGTTACCCATTTTTAACAAAAGCCAAGCTAAAAGACCTACCGCAAGGATATTTACCAAAAGCCCTCGGGCCATGTTCATACCCATATTGGCAGAGTAGGCGTTGTGATAATAAATTTGAGCCCAAGGCTTATCGATATATTCTTCTATTGGATTGGCAGATTTCCCTGGAGGAACATTTGGCATGTAATAAAAACCCTCTTCCAAGTTCTCTCCGAGGTATTCTAAAATAGCATCTTGGTTTGGAGAATAGGTTTGCATTTCATGGTGGAGGTCAAAGGCGGTCCATGATAAGGTCTGCCATATCAGTAGAATTACGCCACCTAATAAGGCAGCTATAGTGATTTTTTTCATTAGATATTAAGGTTAGTGTATGTAATTTACAGCAAAAAATAATCTAAAGAAATATTAACACTCAATTTAAAGTGAACCTCAAAAAGCTATTTTTCAAATGCTAAGATGGTTTCACTGATTATGGCTGTAGTTTCCAATATTTGTTCTTCAGTAATTACCAAAGGTGGAGCAAATCTGATTTTGTTTCCATGGGTGGGTTTGGCAAGCAAGCCGTTATCTCGCAGTTTTATGCAAATATCCCAAGCTATCGGAGCGTTTTCGTCGGTGTTTATTTCTATGGCATTTAAAAGACCCTTTCCTCTTACCAGTTTTACTAAATCGGATTGATCTATTAGCTTACTCATTTCGCTTCTGAATAGTTGACCTAGCTTTTCTGATTTTTCAGCTAAGTTTTCTCTAAGTACCACTTCTAAAGACTCCATAGCCACGGCACATGCCAGTGGGTTTCCGCCGTAGGTAGAGCCATGCTCGCCTGGTTTTATGGTAAGCATAATATGATCATCTGCGAGCACTGCAGAAACAGGTAGAACACCGCCAGAAAGAGCCTTTCCCAAAATTACAATATCTGGCCTCACCTCGGAATGATCGGTACATAGCATTTTCCCTGTTCGAGCTATGCCTGTTTGGATTTCATCTGCTATAAAGAGTACATTGGTCCGTTTACATATTTGGGCTACTTCTTTTAAATAGTTCTCGTCTGGCACCATTACGCCAGCCTCGCCTTGGATGGGCTCCACTATAAATCCTGCTACAAAAGGGTCTTCTAAAATGGCAGTTTCAAGCGATTTTGAATCATTATAAGGAATAACTTCAAATCCTGGCAAATAAGGTCCGTAACCCTTTTTACTGACAGGGTCAGTGGACGCGGAGATAATACCTAGTGTTCTTCCATGAAAGTTTTCGCTAGCAAATAATATTTTAGCCTTGCCTTCGGGAATTCCTTTGACTTCATAAGCCCATTTCCGGCATAATTTCAGTGCTGTTTCCACGGCTTCGGCTCCAGAGTTCATCATTAGAACTTTTTGATATCCAAAAAGCTTACTCATATACTCTTCAAATTCCCCAAGTTTAGAAGAATAAAATGCTCTGGAGGTTAATGTCAGTTTCTGAGCTTGGCTTGTTAAGGCTTTAATAATGTCGGGGTGGCAGTGTCCTTGATTCACGGCAGAATACGCAGAAAGAAAGTCATAATACCTTTTGCCCTCTACATCCCATACAAAAACGCCTTCGCCTCTATCTAAAACCACTGGTAAGGGGTTATAGTTGTGAGCACCGTATTTGTCTTCTAGGGCTATTAGATTTTCTGAGCTTCTCTTTTGCATATTGACTGTTTTTTTAATAATCGCAAAGGTACTGTATTGACGCTTATTTAATACAAAATGAGTCTAATCAATTATATATGGTTCAAATAAGTGAAATATGACTTATTTTTGTCTGAAATTGTTAATTAGAAATTATGTTGGATAGTACAGATAGGTCCATTCTTAAACAGCTCAGCATTGATGGCCGTAAGCCGTATGCCGAGATTGCGAAATCACTTGGTATTTCAAATACCATGGTGCATCAGAGAATAACCAAAATGAAAAAAAATGGCTGCTTAAAAGGCATCGGTATTGTACTGGATGATAGAAAAATGGGATACGAATGGAGTGCCTTTACAGGGATTGTTCTTAAAGAAGACTCGGATTCTGAGGATATTATTAAAGCACTAGAGGCTATTCCTGAGGTTACGGAGTGTTACTATATAACAGGTCAGTATACGCTTTATATAAGACTAGTTGCTAGAAATAGCGAACATATGAGAAAAGTGCTTTATGGAGAAATTGACCATATTCCTGGAGTTCTAAAAACCGAATCTTTGATTGACTTTGGTACAGCTTTTAAAAGAGGAGTTCCTATTTTGGATTAAACTTCTTTCCTAATTAAAATTGTTGTTTTTGATATTCATTTCTTATAACGGAAGATGCATTCTGGATAGCGATTTTCGTAAATTGCAGGCAGAATTTAGAATTTATGAGAGAAACAATATATTTAGATAACGCCGCCACTACTTCTTTAGATCCGCAAGTGTTGGAAGCGATGATGCCCTATTTTACAGATGTTTTTGGCAATGGCTCTTCCATCCATGGTATGGGCAGAAAAGCGAAGTCTGCCATAGAAAATGCAAGAAAGAAAGTGGCGGAGTTGTTACATACTTCTCCTTCAGAGTTGTTTTTTACTTCTGGTGGTACTGAGGCAAATAATACAGTTATCAGGGGAGCGGTGGAATCGCTGAATGTTAAGACTATTATTTCTTCTTCTATTGAGCATCATGCCATTTTGCACCCTTTGGAGTATTTGAAAAGTAAAGAACTTGTCGACTTTAAGTTGGTTTGTTTGGATCAAAACGGCTTGGTAGATTATGCAGATTTAGAACGTTTGCTTAAGGAGTCTCCCAATGCCCTTGTTAGTTTAATGCATGGCAATAATGAGGTAGCTAATGTTTTAGATTTAAAAAGAGTTTCTTCGCTATGTAGGACACATAAGGCCTTGTTCCATTCAGATATGGTACAGACAATTGGTAAGTTGCCAGTTAACCTACAGGAAATTGACATTGATTTTGTTTCGGGTTCTGGTCATAAATTTCACGGTCCAAAGGGGGTAGGTTTTTTATATATCAATGCCAACAATAAGATTAACCCTTACGTTATTGGTGGAGCTCAGGAGAGGAATATGCGTGGAGGTACGGAAAATGTGGCAGGCGTAGTGGGTCTGGCGAGGGCCCTGGAAATAGCGGTTGTTAGTATGGAAAGCAGGAAGGAATATATAGGTTCTTTGAAAAGGCATCTTAAAGAGTGTTTGCTTAATGAGTTTCCAGGAATTTTGTTTAATGGAACCTCTGGAGTCTTAGGAGAAAGTATGTATCATATTTTAAACGTAAGTTTTCCAGCTCATAAAGATAACGATATGCTGCTTTTTAGCTTGGATATTGAAGGTGTTTGTGTTTCGGGAGGTTCGGCATGTAGTAGCGGAACAGATATTGGGTCACATGTTTTAGAGGCACTGAAAATACAAGAAGACAGGGCTAATGTGCGTTTCTCTATGAGTAAGCACAATACGCTTGAGGAGATTGACAAAACCATAACAGTATTAAAAAAGATTTTAAAGAAATAATTCTGTATTTGCTCAGGCACTAAAAGTATGCTATGAAAGATTTTGTAAATTATTTAAAGACAGTTTTTAAGCCATTGACAAACAGGGAGGAGGAAACGCTGAAGCCAGTATTTAGCAGTAAGCTAGATAAGCGTGCTGAGAGTATTAGTAATTCACCGCTTTTGAGTAGAGATTTAAGCTGGATGACTTTCAATAATAGAGTACTTGATCAGGCTAGAAAGAAAGAGTTGTCCATTTTTGAGAAACTGAAGTTTTTAGCCATTACCGAGTCTAATCTAGATGAATTTTTCACGGTAAGGGTGGGTAGTTTATATAATTATCTGGACTACGGTAAACCAAGAATTGACTATTCAGGCTTAAGAGAAAGACCATTTAAAGATCATCTTTTGGGTTTAACCAATGATTTCTACCAGGAAAGAAATCGGATATTTAAGGAGGATTTGGCTCCTCATTTTTTGGAGAATGGTTTTAAGCTGATTGGCTTTGAAGATTTAAGTCCGACGCAGCAAAAGGAAGCGGTTGATTTTTTTGACCAGAACATCTTTCCCATGCTCACGCCAATGGTTTTTGATCAAACACATGCATTTCCTGTGCTTTTGGCAAAAAACCTCATCCTTGGCGTTGTAACCAATACCAAGAAAAAGTTTTATAGGAACAGCGATGATGAGCCACGGAAGCTGTCTTTTGTTCAGATTCCAAGAAACCTTCCTAAGTTTTACACTTTTATAGAAAATGATATTGTTCATTTTTTACCGCTAGAACGGATTATCATGAGTCAAATCCAGAAGCTATATAGGAATGTCAATATAGAGTCGGTGGATTTATTTAGAATTTTAAGAAACGGAGACTTCACTTTAGAAGAGAGTGACGATATTGAAGCTGATTTTGTAGACGAGATAAAACAGAAAATCAAAGAAAGAAAAGTAGGTAGATTAGTAAGTATATGCATAGAAAATGAGCCATCTAAATGGATGATGGATGTTCTGATGAAGAAATGGGAGATAGATGAGACTAACATCTTTCAGAATAATGAGCTTATGGATTATACCCGTTTGTGGGAATTGATAGGCCATCCGGAGTTTAAAGATGACCTTCCTGAAACTAAGGCGGCAGTTCCTGCCTTTAATTTTGGAAGAGATAAAATGCACAGCATTTTTGATACACTTAAAGATCAGGATGTTCTATTACATCACCCTTATAATAACTTTGAGCCCGTACTACAATTGGTAGAAAAGGCAGCCAAAGACCCGAAGGTTTTGGCTATAAAACTGACCATTTATAGACTGGCTAAAAATTCTAGAATTACCGCAGCTTTATTAAAAGCGGCTGAAAATGGAAAGCACGTATCAGTTTTGTTTGAAATTAAAGCCCGATTTGACGAAGAAAATAACATTAAAGAGGCGGCTAAACTTCAAAAGGCTGGCTGTTTTGTCATTTATGGAATTGGCGGTTTGAAAACCCATACTAAACTTATGCTTATTGTGAGGAAAGAGGGTGACAAAGTGGTCCAATATGCTCATATGGCTTCCGGTAATTATAATGAAGATACGGCCAAGCTATACACGGATATTGGTATTATGACTTCAAAGCCAGAGTATACACATGATATTGCTGAGTTTTTCAATGTTATAACAGGGCATTCTTTGCCAAATAGCTATAAGAATTTAATCACCTCGCCTGGAGATATGCGAAATAACCTTATAGCGATGATTAGGAATGAGGCAGAAAACGCAAGGAAGGGATTGTCGGCAGGAATCTGCATTAAAATGAACTCCTTGGAGGACAAAGAGATTATTGAGGAGTTTTATGCCGCTTCGCAGGCAGGTGTAAAAATAGAGCTAATAGTAAGAGGGATATGCTGCCTTAAACCTGGTAGACAAGGTTTAAGTGAAAATATCCATGTTAAATCTATTATTGGGCATTATTTGGAGCATTCTAGAATATTTTATTTCCATAATAATGGTGAACCAAAAGTGTTTGGAAGTAGTGCAGACGCCATGGTTAGAAGCTTTGATAGAAGAATAGAATCCATGTTCCAAATAGTGGATGAAGGCATAAAAAAGAAGCTTATTCTAATGCTTAAGAATAATTTAATGGATACGGTGAATTCTTATAACCTATTAGAGACAGGGGAGTATGTAAAGACAGATTTTTCAGTAAATCCATTTAATATTCACGAGGAGTTTTATCAGCTTAAAGACGAAGATATAGAAAAGGCTAATCTGAACTACTTGTTTAATACAAATGCAGAATCAGAAGAATTAGTCTTAAATGGAGACGCCTAAAGCAAAGCCTCCGAAAAAGTTTTGCCCACCGTTTAAAGAAGCTTGGTAAAACACCAAGCCTGATCTATTTATTCTCGGGTTGACGCTTAATTTTAGGTAGAAAACTTTGGGTTTTGGTGGTGTATCTATAACCAATTGAGTTCTAAGAGCCAGAAGCACATTAAAATAGTCACGGTTCTGAGAAGTCGGATAAATGATTTTAGAGTAGCCTCCACCCATTTCTACAAAATATTCTAGGTCAAATTTTGGAGGTTTTGTTCTACATTTATTCATTACTCTAGAAGAAATTCCTTTCTTGAGATTATTTATCAAAACGTTATAAGACGCCCCCGCCGGAATGGAAAATCCAGCTCCCTGGCCAAAACCTGCTGGTAAATATCCAAAGCCCAATCTGGCTGTAGCAAAGCTTTTATGGTACCTTAAAGGAGCGACTTCATAATTCACGGACATAATTGGGCTAAGGCCAAACCCTTCAAAAAGAATAGCTGATTTATACCTTGAGCGATACATGAGTTGCGAGTAAGCAGCCTGTACCATCAAGGTCATGAGAATTGACAATATTATTTTCCTGGAATTAATTTTCAAGGTTAGAAAGCTATTTTAAGCACGTAAAGTGAAACGAAAGTAAACTATATAGGTTTAATTCCCTTATTTTGGAACAATTTTCAAACCAAAATCCTTTTAATGGAACGTTTCACAGGCCTTTTAGGTATAATTGTCTTACTTGGAATTGCTTTTTTAATGAGTAATAACAAGAGAAAAATTAATATTAAGCTGGTTTTGTGGGGTTTAGGTCTGCAGCTGAGCTTTGCTCTTTTAATACTCAAGACCCCTATAGGTTTACCTTTCTTTAAATTTTTCGATGTACTAATAGGGAAGCTTCTTTCTTATTCCGACGCTGGCGGTGATTTTTTGTTTAAATCTTTTGTCAGTGGTATTGTAGATTCTCCAAATATAAATTTTGCCATTCGAGTATTGCCAACCGTTATCTTTTTCTCGGCTCTAGTGTCTCTTTTTTACCATTTAGGTATTATGCAAAGAGTAGTGAAAGCTATTGCTTGGGTGGTACAAAAAACCATGGGTACTAGTGGTTCAGAGACTTTAAGTGTGGCGGGAAGTATTTTTGTGGGTCAAACGGAAGCCCCTCTTTTGGTAAAACCCTTTATAAAAGGTATGACGAAGTCGGAGCTGATGACTATCATGGTGGCAGGCTTTGCTACTATTGCAGGAGGGGTAATGGCCATTTATGTAAAAATGTTAGAAGACATTCCGGGTATAGCAGGCCACTTAATGGCGGCTTCTATTATGAATGCTCCTGCGGCATTAATTGTTGCAAAAATAATGTTTCCAGAAACGGAAGAGTCGGAAACAAAAAACTCATTAGATATTAATGTAGAGACCAGTGCCGGTAATGTGGTAGAGGCGGTAGGAGATGGTGCTGTAGATGGCCTTAAATTGGCTGCAAACATAGGTGCGATGCTGATTGCCGTGGTAGCTATTGTAGCAATGTTAGATGGTATGTTGGGTTATGCCAATACTTCATTGGCAGAAATTCTTGGAGTTGCATTTAAGCCTTTAGCGTGGACTATGGGTGTGCCATGGTCTGAAGCCAGTACGGTGGGGGGGCTTTTAGGAGAAAAAATTGTTTTGACTGAGCTGATAGCCTATGCAGACTTAAGAACAATCATGGCAGATGGACAGCTTTCTCAGCGTTCTTCCATTATAGCGAGTTATGCACTTTGTGGTTTTGCCAATTTTGCATCTATTGGCATCCAGTTGGGTGGTATTGGTGGGATTGCCCCAGAAAGAAAGAAAGATATAGCCAAATTGGCAACCAAGGCTATGATAGGCGGAGCCATTGCTTCTAACCTTACAGCATGTATTGCGGGAATTTTGATTTAACACGAACGAGGTATTAGAAAACCTGTCAATGATTTTCGGGGATGCTTTAAGTAACTGACTGATTTGCTGTCATTTAGGGTCTCATTACGATGCTCTAATACATCCTTACGGATTTAACAATAACGAAAGTTTTTTACGTTTTCCAACCTTTTTATATCTAAAGAGGTCTATATCAGTGAAAAGGGTTTTAGGGTTAAAAAGGTTGAGGGAACGCTTCACAGCAATTCCGTTCAACCTTTTTTCTTTGTCGGGTTAAATAGTTTTATTCAGTGAAAAATGTTGTGTTAGCTTTTATGCTTACCGTTCTAATGGTAGGATGTAAAAAGAATGAGGAGGAAGTTGGTCCATTTAGTTTTTTAAAAGGAAGTTCAGACGGAGCCAGTTTTGCATCTTCTGCCAGTTTCCCTTTAGGCAAGTATCGTTTATTGCATTACCATACTGGCCAGGTTGTGCCTTATGAGGTTAATTTTGAGATAAGAACTAAAAATAGTGATATAAGGGAGTATACCATTAGTGGTAAGAGTTGTCTCAATTTTTACTTTGCCACGGTAGTGGTAAGTGCTTCGCTAAATAAAATTGAATTTACGGAACTGATTAGTACCAAAATTAATGGGGAACACAGTAAAGAAAAATTCGAAAAGGACTATTTTAAAAGAATGCTTTCTGTTAGAAGCTATGAATACAGAGTAGCAGGTCAAAACTTAATTTTGTATACTTCAGAAGACTTCAAAGAGTATTTAGTTTTCACTTTAGAAAGTAATTAGCCAACCTTTTAAGGCTTTCGTTCATTAGTTTAATGTTAATTAACGCTTGATTTTAAATAATAACGATTATGAAACTTACATCAATCGCCATTTTGCTTAGCCTTAGTTTTTTTATGTGTAACTGCGAAGTGAGCAAATCGGCAGCTCCCAAAGTAGCCAATATAGAAGTGGATGCTGCTTTCTCAGAAAGAACCAATGTTTTTGCTTTCGATTTCCTAAAGACTTTGGAAGAAGAGGAGGTCAATGAAACTTTTTTTGTTTCTCCTTTAAGTCTTCATATGGCCCTAGGGATGCTATTGAACGGAGCGGATGGCACCTCTAAAGACGAATTAATAAAAACACTAAAACTCGAAGGATTTGATATGAATCTTATCAATTCAAGTTATTTAGAATTGATAGATAAACTTCCCGTTATAGATCCTAAGGTGACCAATACCTTGGCGAATTCTATGTGGCAAAGACAGGGTTTTAATGTCGAGCAAGATTTTAAAACTGTTTTGAAAGATTATTTTAAGGCACAGCTTTATGAGGAAGCTTTTGATGCTTCCACGCTAAAAAAAATCAATCAATGGGCAAGCGATAATACCAATGCTAAAATTAAAAAGGTTTTAGATGATATTTCTGGAGACCAAGTAATGTTCTTGATGAATGCCCTTTATTTCAAAGGAGATTGGGCGAGCCAATTTGATAAGGATAATACTTATAAGGAAAACTTCAATGGCAAAAATGGAATAGTGAAAGTAGATATGATGTCTAATCTAGACACCTTTGCTTTTGCGGACATGGGTACCTACCAAGTGGCAGATTTACCTTACGGAAGTGGGAAGTACGGCATGAGGGTGCTCTTACCTAAAGAGGGTGAAGTCTCTGTGTTACTCAAAAGCCTTAACCAAGAAACTTGGAGCGAGATAAACCACAAACTACAGGTTCAGAAAATTGATTTAAAACTACCCAAATTCAAAATGGAGTATGAGAAAAAGCTGAACACCATTTTGGTGAAAATGGGAATGCCGAGCTTATTTGGTCCATCTGCAGATTTATCTAAAATCTCTGGACCTGCAGGGAAAATCCAAGTCAGTTTTGTAAAACAGAATTCTTTTGTCGCAGTTGATGAAGAAGGGACTGAAGCCGCAGCAGTGACTACCATTGGGATTGAGGTCACTTCAGCACCCTTTTATCAGCCATTTACGGTCGACAAACCATTTTTGTTTTTCATATATGAAAAGGGTTCTAATACCATTCAGTTTGCCGGAAAAATACTGGATATAGAAGAATGAAAAATCTTTTAATTCTATTAAGTACCATCTTTCTCTTTGCATCATGCACGGAGGAAGATTGTTGTGTTCTTCCGCCAGATTTATCAGAATTTCATGGCGAGTGGAAGCTCATGAAGGTAGTCAACGGGTTTGCTCAGCTGGAGTTAGAAGGCGATGAGATTGGCTTTGAGGAGACCATTATTATTGATGCCGTAGCAAAAACTTTTACTAGAAAAAGGAGTGACACTCCTGAAGAAAAATCAAGATTGGAAAAGGGGAAGCAAGGAGAATTGGATGCTTTGATTTTATTAGACGAGCATATGTACCACTGGTATCATTTTGAAGAAATGGACGGGAAATATCATTTAGTCTTATATGAAAAAAGTTATGTTGATACTTATTTGGCAGATGGTTCTTCCTATTATTATTTAAAGCAATAATATAAAGTTTCTGCACGAAGTATTTTATTTCAACTTTTCTCTATAGCTTTGCGTGGCAAATAAGAGATATTTAATTATTTGCTGATGATGAACTCCTCCAAGCTTCTTTTCGAAGCACTTACCTACGACGACGTACTACTTGTTCCTGCTTATTCTGAGGTTCTTCCAAGGGATACCAGCACTGTAACCAAACTTTCAAGAAACATTTCTCTCAATATTCCTTTGCTTTCTGCAGCCATGGACACGGTTACAGAATTTGAGATGGCAGTGGCCGTAGCTCAAGAAGGCGGAATGGGAATTATTCACAAAAATATGAGCATAGCTGCCCAAGCTGAGCAAGTAAGAAAAGTGAAGCGTTCAGAAAGTGGGATGATTATAGACCCAATTACTGTAAAGAAAGGAGCTCTTTTGGGAGATGCCCTTAAACTAATGCAGGATTTTAAAGTAGGTGGCATTCCTGTAATCACCGAAGACAATACCCTTTACGGGATTGTGACTAACAGAGATTTAAGATTTCAGACGGATATGTACAAGCCGATTGAATCTGTGATGACTAAGGATAACCTTATCACAGCTTCTTTAGGTGCTTCTTTAGAAGAGGCAGAGCAAATCTTAATGGAGTATAAGATTGAGAAACTTCCTATTGTAGACAAAGACTACAAATTGGTAGGACTTATTACTTATAAAGATATTCTAAAGAAAAAAGACAGACCTAACGCTGCCAAAGATAGTTTTGGAAGGTTATTAGTTGGTGCTGCCGTTGGTGTAACAGCCGATATTGAAGATAGAGTGGCTGCATTAGTTAAAGCCGGTGTAGACTGTGTGAGTATTGATACAGCTCATGGACATCATGTGGGGGTTATTAATACACTTTCTAGAATTAAGAAGGCTTTCCCCTCAGTAGATGTTATTTGTGGAAATATAGCTACAGGTGCGGCCGCAAAAGCTTTGGTAGATGCAGGAGCGGATGCCATAAAGGTAGGTGTAGGCCCAGGAAGTATCTGTACCACTAGAATTATTGCAGGAATAGGAATGCCGCAACTAACGGCCGTTTATGAGTCTGCTAAAGCCATTGCTGGCTCTGGTGTACCAATCATTGCTGATGGAGGAATAAGGTTCTCTGGAGATGTGGTAAAAGCTTTAGCCGGAGGAGCAAGTTCTGTGATGATAGGTTCGCTTTTAGCAGGAACTGACGAAGCCCCTGGCGAAATGGTTATCTTCGAGGGACGTAAATTCAAAACATACCGAGGTATGGGTTCTGTAGAAGCTATGGAAGATGGGTCTAAAGACCGTTATTTCCAAGACGCGGAAGCGGATGTTAAAAAATTGGTACCTGAAGGAATAGTAGGAAGAGTAGCTTACAAAGGAAAAGCTGGAGAGGTACTTTACCAAATGGCTGGAGGATTGAAAGCCGGAATGGGTTATGTGGGTGCTGCAAATATTGAAGCTCTTCAGCAGGCGAAGTTTGTCAAAATTACTTCCTCAGGAATGGCAGAGAGTCATCCGCATGATGTGCAAGTGACCAGAGAGGCTCCGAATTACTCGAGATAGATAATGAAGAATAAGATTTGATAAATCAGGGGGTAGCTTTCGAGTTACCCCCTGTTTGTTTTTAAAAGAAATGATAGCAGAACAGACTAAAATATTTACGCCGCAATACATATTGCTTTGCTTGAGCTCGTTTCTGTTTTTCGCCAGCTTTAATATGCTAATTCCAGAGTTGCCAGATTATTTGAGCAGCATGGGTGGCGAAGATTATAAAGGTTTAATTATTGGTGTGTTTACTATCACGGCGGCTCTTTCCAGGCCATTTAGCGGTAAATTGACTGACAAATGGGGTAGAATACCCGTTATGGTGGTTGGGGCTTCAGTCTGTGTCATTTGTGGTTTTATATACCCTTGGGCCAATACTATCTTTTTTTTCTTATTACTTAGATTAATTCATGGTTTTTCTACCGGTTTCAAACCTACGGGAACAGCCGCTTTTATTGCCGATATAGTACCTACCACAAGGAGAGGTGAAGCCATGGGTATTTACGGTTTTGTTACCAGCACAGGCATGGCTTTCGGTCCTTATTTGGGGAGTATAGTGGCTGCAGAGTTTTCATTAAATACCCTTTTTTATACCTCTTCCGTTTTTGCATTTATGTCTGTGGCCATTCTTTTTTCTATGAAAGAAACACTACCTGAAGAGAAAAGAGAGCCTTTCTCATTTAAGCTATTTAAAATAAAGCGGACTGATATATTTCATCCAGACTTATGGCCAGTGGCGATCACGGTGTTTTTGACATCCTTTGCTTTTGGAACCATTATTACTCTTACACCAGATTTAAGCAAAATTGTGGGTGTTGATAATAAAGGTCTTTTCTTTTTGATATTCACCTTGGCATCCCTGTTTACAAGAATCTTGGGTGGCAAGATTTCCGATAATAAAGGTAGGGTTAACGTGTTGATTTTTGGAGCTGTAGTTTTGGTGATAGCCATGGGTGTGACTTCCATAACCTCGCATTATTATTACTTTATAGCAGGAGGTATTTTGTTTGGTACATCTTGGGGTTTAATTTCTCCTTCTTATCAAGCCTGGACCATCGATTTATGTTCCGAAGAAACGCGTGGCAGGGCAGTGGCCACCATGTATATTTCGTTAGAAACCGGTATAGGTCTAGGGGCAGTATTGCCAATGTTTTTATATGATAATAAACCAGAGCAAATAGGCTATGCTTTCCAGCTTTGTATGTTTATGGCTGCTTTGGCGGTGGCGTTCTTGGTTTGGTACAAAAGAAAATACAAAGTGGCTTAGCCTTTATTGATAGCTTTTCTGACCGCCTTTTGGTGATGGCGAATGTGAAAAATAAAAAACAAGCACATTTCTCTAATCGATAATTTCCCAAGAATCAGCTGCGGCAAACGCAATGTATTTAATTGCCATTCTGTCCAATTATCTAATAGCTGTATTAACTCAGCATGTACTTTTAGAAATTGTTCTTTTTCAAACTCAAGGGAGCTGTTTTCATGCATTCTAGGTTCAAAACCTGTTACGGCTGGGAATTCAGAAGTGCCATATGTTTTAGCGATCCACTCGCCGTTTCTTTGAGCCTTTAGGTTTATTCCAAATCTAAAAGGTAGGACGAGTTTAGGAGCTCGCAAAGCTTTCCTGAACACTTTGGCACCAAGCGTCAAATGAGCCATGTTTTGAGCTACAGACCATTTGTTGTTTTTCTGAAGATAGAATTCTTCTTTGCTTAAATTATCTAAGTCTGCAATGACGGAATTCACAATTTCCTGAAGAGCCTGCTTAATTTCTTTTTTGGTCATAATAATCTTCAATTTGATTAAAAGCTATGGGCCATAGCGTGTTTAGTTTTCTTCTGCGGAAAAAATTGAAATGTCCAATACCTTTCAATCCAAAGTCTTCCGGTTTAAGCCATTTAAAATCAACGGGCGTTTTGGTTTTTACATTTCTCCATAGGTTCTGCACATTTTCACGTGTGCAAATCTCATCATCGGTGGCTGTTATAACTGTAATAGGAAAACCAAAGACTTTAGGGTTATTTAGCTCAGGAATATCCATAACATTATCTGGATGATAGAAGTAGTCTGGGTATTTACACCAGCGTTTCCAAGTGTTAGTGACATTTTTCGGCATATCTTCCATGACGCCCAGAAACTTTAGTTTTGAAAATCCATAAAGCACATGAACAAGGGGTGCTATGAGGTCAAAAAATAAATGGGAGCTTAATCTTTGCCTTAAGGGCATTTCACCTCTAAATCCAGAGGAGGTGGCTATACAAACCATGCCATCGACCTCGTCAATATTTGGAACGAATGGGATTAGTTGACCACCCACGCTATGGGAGATGAAGAATAAAGGTAAATTTGGGTATTTGCTTTTTAGATAGATGATGCCAGCAGACATGTCTTTTCTACCCCAATCTAGGATGTCATAGTTACAATTTTTTAAACCTTCTTTTGGCTGAGAGGCACATACCCCTCGGTAATCATATAGTAGGCAAGCATAGTTCTTTTCTCCAAAGTATGTAGCCAAAGCCCTATAAAATTCTTTAGGTACCGCTGTGGCGGAATTGAACTGAATTATGGCTTTCGGATGCTCAGGAGCTAGTAGAATAGCGGAAAGCTCAATGCCATCAGAAGTGATAATGCTTATGTTTTGTTTTTCTATATAAACCAAACGTTCGTTATTTATAAGGTTAAATTTTTATTTCATTTTTGATAGCGTACGCACAAAGACGTCCTTGAGATACTGGTCGGTTTGATAAAGCTGGCTAAACATAACAGCTCCTTCAAATTCCATAACAGATTGTTCAGCGAGCCTTTCAGAAGTCCCTTCTGGGTATTCTTCCATATAAATGGTTTTCATGGCATTTCGCCAGGAATCAAAAATGTCTTTTAATGTGTCTTTGAAAATTACCGTTTGAGCGGCGACTTCAAGTGTTGTGTTTCCAACAATGCAACCTCCTTCTTGGGAGAGTAAAGCCTTACCGAGCTTTAAGAGCATCTTTTCCATTCTGTCTCTTGGTGATAAATTAGTATCCGTGGCCATGGAGAAAACAGCGTGATCAAGATAGCTTTGAACCGTTTTTAAAACCTCTCCCATCAAAATTTCTTTAGAGGCGAAGTAATGATAGAAGCTGCCCTTTTGTAAATCACAGGCGGTCGCCAAATCACTCATAGAAGTGTTGTAATATCCGTTCTTTCTAAAGACTTGAAGAGCGGTAGCAATGATTTCTTCTTTGTTCGTTTTTACTAAGGGCATATTTAAAGTTAGCCTTTATTTTTGTATACCAAACGAACGTTCGACAAATATTTAAAAACAAAAAAAGACCAACAGCATTGAAGCTATTGATCTTTTAAAGGTTTTTATTTGGGTTATTTAATAACTGCCGCCCACATTTTATCTGCTACAAATCTATTTCCTAAAGCATTTAAGTGAACTCTATCCGTCGTTAAGATGCCTCGGTCTTTATTTTCGGCATTATTTTTTAAATTATAAGCCAAGAAATCTTTTCTTAAATCTATCACTTGGCAGTTGTTCTTCTCTGCTAATTCTCTTATGATTTTCGAGTATTCATTGAGGTCTCCATCCTGCTGATTACTATGGTCTGTTTTTTCTCCAATAGCCGCAGGGGTACATAGTAGCACTTTAATATTTTGTTTTTGAAGCTTTTGAATGACAGCTTGATAAAACTTTTCAAACTTATCGGCGTCTGTTCCTGTACCATGGCTTGCTTTATGCCAAACATCGTTTACGCCAACAAAGAGTACGACCACATCTGGGTTTTTCGACAGCACGTCATCTTCCATTCTAAGGTATAGGTCATAGATTTTGTTGCCACCAATTCCAGCTCCCTCCAGTTCGTATTTGTCGGTCAAGTTTTTACTTTTAAGGTCTTGCTGCATTAGCGTAATATAGCCGCCTTCTCTCACACCAGCTTGAGTAATGGAGTCGCCGAAAAATATAATTTTTACGGGTTTAGACTGGAAAGAAGATGCCATGAAGAACAGTAGAGAAAGACCTAGCGTTGTAACTAATTTCATCTGGTTTGATTTGGTTTAGGGTATTAAAGTTATGCTTTCATTTTCAATTTTAGAAAGGAAAGGTAGACTACCATTTTCAAAATCAATCGGAAGTTGGTCTAAACTTATGTTTAAGTCTTCGTAACCGTAGTTCTTGTAGTCTTGGAAATACAAGTTTCCCACTTTCCTACGGTTTATGGCTTCTCTAAACCTGACACCTCCTCCATCGGTTTCGTATGAATAAGCGAGGTAATCTACAAGATTATTATCTGTATTAATCCAATATAGAAACAGATCTTGATGGTCTTCTCCACCATGGTCTTCATTAAACCATACTTTAATTTGAGCGTAGTTTTGATCTTTGATTTTGAAAAGACCTTGGTATTCCATATTAACCGCTTCGTCATTTAATCCGTATGGAAGAAAGAAGAAGTAGGCCACAGAGTTCACAGAACGCTCATATTTACCTGCTATAGAATCCGGAAGGCTAATTTCAGTATTGTTTACCAGCCTTTTAAAGCCATCGTTACTGAGAATGTCTCTGATTTCGTTGTTTAGTGAATCCTTTTGTACTCGCTGATAGGTGAAAAGGCCAGTATTATTTTCTAAATCATAATGCATTCCTCTGAAGTCAAAGCTAACATGCACATTTTTATAAGCCTGACCACCATGAGCATTGATAGCTTTTGAAATCGTTTGTTTGGCTTGGTCTGCACATGAAGAAAGAATGCCTGTAAGTACTATAAGTATATATTTCAGTTTCATTTTTATTAATTAAAAATCCCGTTTGTTAAAAATAACAAACGGGATTTTTGCAAAGATGGTTCTCGCTTATTTTAAAGCCATTTCCTCCGGCTTGAATTTAATGACCTGATTGTTAATCGGCTTTAATGAATGTAAATAGGTATAAATAGCACCAAGGTCTTCTTTTGTCATACCAGAATACATCATCCAAGGCATTACGGTCTGGAGGTCTCCTTTTTTAATATCATGAGGTACGTAAGAACTATCCGCGTAGGCCTTGAATTTTTGAATAAAGGCTTCTTCTCCTATGTTTAAACCTGTGGTAGCGTGGGGTGTAAGATTGGCAGAGTAAACAGTTCCAATATTCGGTAACTGGAAAGGCATACCTCCTCCAAACTCGGTTCCTGGGATGTTATTCCCTTTGTCATCTTTCTGGCTATGGCATTCCACGCAGGCAGCGGCATTCGTTAAATATGCCCCATATGAAATTCTATTAGTCTTAGGAGGAATCGTTTGAGGGTCTGCTGGTTTTGGGAAAGTGTTTTTTATGAGGCTAACTGGAAACACTGCACTGGATATCTTGTTTTCTACATTAACAGGTTTCAAACTTCTTACATATGCAATGATGGAATAAATATCTTCAGAAGCCATTTTGCTGTACGCTGGCCAAGGCATCACCGGGAATATTACGTCGTTTGACTTTGTTACTCCCGAAGTTATAGCCCGATATATTTCCCCATCTGTCCAATCTCCAATGCCATGTGGACTGATATTTCGAGAAATAAAAGTGCCAGGGAACCCCATTTTTTCATCAAAGACTTCACCGCCTCCAGCAAAAGTTCCAGGGGTGATGGGGCCTGAAAACTTGGAGAAATCTCTCTCTGAATGACAATCCATGCAAAGATTAACATGGTTGGCTAGATATCTTCCACGTTCTACCCGCTCTGGGGTAATCTCAACGCTTAACTTATCGGGGACATCTATGTTTGGCAATCCAAATTTTAAATATGAAATGCCGGCTGCTGCAATAACAATGATTGTAATAACAATCCACTTTAAAGTTTTGAGTAAGGTTTTCATGAGTTTTAGAGTTAATTTCTCAATGAAAATACAAAAAGGGCATCATTTTTTTTAAATTATTTTATTTAGCGGGAAATTCTAAGATTTATTAAAATGAAATGCATCTTTGAGCCATGGGAGATTTTTTTAATGTTGACAATACGCTTTTTACGGTTTTAGGTTACAACATGAGCCTTATTGAGCTTATCGCTACCATTTCGGGCGGAATAGCTGTTTGGCTTTCTGCCAGAGAGAATGTTTGGAGCTGGATAATTGGTCTAATAAACGTGGTATTGGCTTTTTTTATGTTCTTCCAAATTCAGCTATATCCAGATATGTTTTTGCAGGTGTTTTTCTTTGTGACCAACATAATAGGATTCTGGCAATGGAAGTTTCCTAAGGCTAGTGAGGCCAATGCCATTAATCAGTTAAAAATTACGAAACTAAGTGTCAGAAATTTCTCTATTCTTAGTGGTTTGGGCGTTTTTGGTACATTGCTGATGGGGTCTTTCTCTAGTAACCTTCATGAAATAGCACCTCAAATTTTCAGTATCCCTAGTGCTTTTCCGTATATGGACTCTTTTACAACGGTCATGAGCATTGTAGCCACTTTTATGCTGATTAAAAAGAAAGTAGAAGCTTGGTGGATTTGGCTAGTGGTTGACGTAATAGCTACTTATATGTATTACATCAAAGACGTTAAGTTATATTCTTTGCTATACTTTGTGTTTGTTATTATCGCAGCTTTTGGAGCAATGGAGTGGACCAAAAGGTATTTAAAACAAGAAGCTGCAGTTGCCTAGTTTACTATATGCCATTTAAGTAAGCCCAGTTTGGCTAAAAAGTAACGAACAGAAACGCCTAAAACGCCTAAGCCGTACTTTGAGCTTCTTGCAAAGTTTATAGATGAAGCTTCGTCGAAGTATTTGGTAGGGCAGGTAACCTCTGCAATCTCGTGGCCTTTCCAGAAAATCTGAGCAATGATTTCATTGTCGAAAATGAAGTCGTCATCACACTTTTCAAAATCAATGCTTCTTAAAACCTTGGCAGAATATGCTCTGTATCCTGTATGATATTCAGAGAGTTTCTGCCCTAAGAGCAAGTTCTGCGTAAAAGTAAGGAATCTATTAGCGATATATTTGTATACGGGCATTCCCCCGTTTAACGCTCCTTTTCCTAAGATTCTTGAACCAAAAACAACGGGATATAAATCTTCGCCAATGATAGACGTCATGGCCTTGATTAGTTTTGGAGTGTATTGATAATCAGGGTGTACCATGATGATGATTTCACCGCCAAGTTCTAAAGCTTTTTTATAGCAAGTCTTCTGATTGCCGCCGTATCCTTTGTTTTTTTCGTGGCTTATAACGTGCGTTATACCCAGTTTTTTGGCAACAGCCACGGTTTCGTCTGGACTGGCATCATCTACCAAAATAACTTCATCCACCACGTCCATAGGTATTTCATTAAAAGTTTTTTCTATGGTTTGTGCAGCTTTATAGGCAGGCATGACCACTATTACTTTTTTATCATTATACATTTTGGAAGGTCTCTTTGAGTTATAGTGACAAACCCATATTTCATGCCAAAGTAGTATATTTTTGAAGATAAAGATGCATTTTTGCAGCCGTAATCCGGGTAAAAATTTAATTTTTAAGAATGGAGTTATCTAACGAAATATTGTTTTTTGGTGGTTTTGCTGTTTTTGTGATTTTTGTGATGCTTTTAGATTTAGGAGCTTTTTCTAAAGGAGAATCCCACACAGTTAAGTTTAAAGAAGCGGCTAGCTGGAGTGCGGTTTGGGTAGCTTTGGCAGTTGGATTTTATTTTTTCTTACGTCACTACGGATATCTTATTCATGATATTAGTACACCCGAAAACTTGGAAGGTGTAGTGGGTCATTTTTATCAAAACTTGGATCTATCCTCCTTCTCTTATGAGGTAGCTACCCAGAAGTTCCAGAACAATATGGCCTTAGAATATATTACTGGCTATTTGGTAGAGTATTCACTTTCAGTGGATAATATTTTTGTTTTTATTTTAATTTTCAATTCCTTCGGTGTTCGCCCTAAGTATTATAAGAAAGTGTTGGTATGGGGTATTTTAGGCTCCATTGTATTGAGGTTTGTCTTTATATTCTTGGGAGCGGCTCTTATTCAGCAGTTTGAATGGATACTTTATATATTTGGTGCGTTTTTGGTTTATACGGGTATAAACATACTCTTCACAAAAGACGAAGAAGAAGAAATTGACACTAAAAAACATCCTGCGGTAAGATTGACTTCTAAGTATTTTAATGTTTACGAGAAGTTTGTTTCTGATAGATTCTTCATAAAAAATAAGTATAAAGGGAATAGAATTTTTCTTACACCACTTTTTGTAGTGATAATCGTTATTGCTTTCACGGATGTTATCTTCGCAGTGGACTCTATACCAGCTATTTTTTCAATCACTAAAGACCCTTACATCGTATTCTTTTCTAACGTTTTTGCCATTATGGGGCTTAGGTCCATGTTCTTTTTCTTAGTTAACATTATCGATATGTTCTCCTATTTGAAATATGGCTTAGGGGTTTTATTAACCTTTATAGGCGTGAAGATGTTGATTCATCATTGGCTTACAGATTGGGGTTTTAGTAACCAACATTCTTTACTGGTAATTGTAGGTATTTTAGTTATCAGTATTGTGGCTTCTCTACTTTTTCCTCCAAAAGATGAAGCTGAGGTAAAGGTCTAACCCACCAGTTTCGGCTCCATATTTTTTGGAAAAACCATCCTTTGTGCTTCAGCATAATGGGTAAGTAGGCAAAAGATTCTTTGATAGATTCGGCAGCATAAAATTGCTCGTCGTCTGTCAGAATGAGTTTTTCATATTTGCCGTCTTGAATCATGGTTAGATCGGCAAATGGAAGTTCAGTCGCAAAATCCTTATTGGAATTTATGATTTCATTTTTAAGCATTCTTGTCCAAGAAACATTTGAAGAGCTTGGAAGGCTAGCTTTAAAAGAGCCATTAGCTACTAGCTGTGCATATTCCAGATAGGCTTTTAACAGTTTGGGGCCTTCATGAGCACTATTTTCTACTTTTAGTTCTGCAGGATTAATACTGCATACTATTTTGATCTTCTCACGGGCTCTGGTAATGGCCACATTCAACCTGTTTTCTCCACCTTGCTGGTTTAAACTTCCAAAGTTCATTAATAACTTACCGTCTAGATTTGGGGCATAGCCAATGGAGAATATGACAATGTCAAATTCGTCTCCTTGTATGTTTTCAATGTTTTTGACCGTAAGATTTTTCACTTTTTGTGTTAAATCCTGAATTAGATCCGCTTGAAGAAAGTTGAAGGTGACCACGCCAATGGTCTTCTTTTGGCTGTATTCTCTTATACTTTCTACCAATTCCAATACTTTATTGGCTTCTATTAGATTCTGATTATTTTGCCAAACGCCAGATACTTTTATAAAGTCAATAGCCGCATGACCATCATTTAATTCTAAGAAATTGGGAAGTAATTTGAGTTTACTGTCATAGAAATGTTTGTTAGAAAAGTCAATTAAATCTAAGGACTTACTTCTGTAGTGTCCTCTAAGGATAGTTTGCGGAAGGAAATGAGCTGAAAAGTCCAATAAAGATTCTACTTCCATGAGAGCGTCATCTTCCGTTTCTTCATCCATTTTTATTCTATAGAGGTCGTTAGGTTGCAGCTGCTTGCTGTCACCTGCTACCACCACTTGTTTCCCCCTGAGCATTCCTGGAATCCCCTTTTCAGCAAAACATTGAGAAGCTTCATCGAAAATGATTAAGTCAAACTGCTCTTTCGAAAATAAGGGAAATATAGCGGACACCGTTTCAGGAGAAGCCATCCAGCATGGCACCAAATCAAAAAGCTCGGTTTTGAAATTAGAGAGTAACTTTCTCACGGGCCATATTTGACGTTTTTTGGTGGTTTGGTGATAAAGTTCTCTGTAGGTGGTGTAGTTGCCTAGTCTATTTTTTTCAATGTTTTTATACGTGTTTTCTCTAAGTTTAATGAGAAGGTACTCGTTGCTATATTTTTGCTTTTTTAGAATTAGGCTTTGCAGCTCTTCCTCCCATAATTCCATTTGCAATGAGCTGACACTACGAAGAATGGGTGATTTTTGCTCCAAATCTTCAATGAAATGTATAAATAGACATTGTCTGAAATGAAAGGTATAATCTTCTCTAAAATGATCTTTGCAGAGTAAATAGCACTTTTTCTCTATAGCAGATAATTCTGCAAAAACCTTGTCTCTTCCACAAATGTTGTCAAAATGTGTATCTAGATAAGTTTCATTTTTCTTATGATTAGCAGGTATAATGTCTTCTATCTGTTCTAAGGAAAGATATTTCTGCCAAATAGACTTATTGGTTTCAATACCCTTAATTAGATTTCTCCAATTGGACATTTCAGATTCTAGACTTTTTTTATCCGTGAGCTTGATATCTCTCTTGGCTTTGGATTTTAATTGTTCTAGGAAAGTATGACAGCTCTGCTGAAATGCTAGTTCCTGCTTTAATTCTACCCCATCAAAGCATTCTCTTTCAAGGTTTATTGCTTTCCCAATTTCATTGATGCGAATAAGTTCATCTAGGTTTTGAAGGAGGACTCCGAAATTTCTTGGATTGGGCTCAAAATTAAATTCTTCTAAATAACCAAAAGCCACTTGTTTGTTTTTGGAGAATGTATTCCACAGAAAACGAGAAAGAACATTTGAACTAGCCAATTTTACCTCACTAATAAACGCTCTTAATTCCGTAATCTTTTGGGACGAATGGTATGACTCGGGCAAAGCAATGGTATTAAGTGCTTCAACCTCCGTTATTAAGCTGCTAAGCTTTTTCTTAAGGTTTCCATTTTGCGTGGCAGCGAGTAAAATTTTAAAAGATTTTTCAGAATTGAAATTCTGGAAAAAAGATTTAACGAGCTCACTTTCGGAGTCTACTTCTAAAGAAAATGGTTCTCCTAGCTCATTTAGACCTTTCTTAGCATGAACAATTTGTGAAAGAGATTTATGAATAGTTTCTAAATCTTTAAGGGCAAAATTGGTAAATGGTTTTCTTTGCTGCCAGAAAGAATAGGCTTCTGTATCTTCTAAAAAAAGCTTATGGTACCTTTCTAAGGTAGCTAGTTTATGCGTAAAAACGTCTAAACTATCAAAGTGGAAAAAAGAGAAAGTATCACTTAAATCTAACTCTTTTGCGGTTTGGTGATCCGCCATTAAGTATAACTCCTTGACCGATTTCCCATAAACGGAAGTATCGAAAAGAGCTGTTTTATATGCTGTGAGTTCTTTTACTAAATGATCAATTTTTTTACAGGAAGCATCAAATTCCCTTTCGAGAAAAATGGCATTTAAGCTCTGGTTTTGATGTTTATAAGGGAGTATATTGTCAACTTGTGAACTGATTTTTTTATAAAGAAGATTTCTGTCAGATTGAAAATCATGAATTAGGGCAGAGAATTTATCCATACCTATTTCTTCCAGTCTCTTATAAACAGTATCTATTGCCGCTCTTTTTTGGCATATCAGCAGTACCTTTTTCCCATCTGCGGCATAATCGGCCATGAGGTTACAGATAAGTTGTGATTTTCCTGTCCCAGGAGGGCCTTGAATCACGAGGGACTTGCCAGATTTAATTTGTCTTATGGCTTCTTCTTGAGAGGCATCTACAGGAAAAGGGAGGTGTAAGTCCTGCTCTCGTATTTTCTCTTTTAATGGAGCATCTTTGAAAAGATAATCTTCAACAGGACCTTGAAATTTGGCGAGCCCGTCGGATATCAACTGGTCATAATCTGCGGCTATATATGAACCCGTTTGGGGGAATATGCCTAATACAGCTTGAGGCTCGAGTTTAAGTTCTCCAATTTTAATAGACTCTAAATCTTCCTTTTTCAGGGTTTCAAAAGGTTTTAAGCTTTGTGTGAAAAGTTCAGAGTTAAAATTTATTTCTAGTTTACTGTCTTTTAGGAATTCGTAAAGCTGGGTAAGAAAAACCAGGGGCTCATGTCCGAAATCTTCAAAACTAAAATTGAAAAATTCTTCGTCAATAAATGTCTTATTGAATTGGCTGTATGCTAAAAGAAAGGTTTTGTTTAGCGATACTGTGGCTTCTTTTTTCTCTAAAAACCACTTGTTATCATGTAATTCTAGATTCACTGGAAAAAATAGCAAGGGACATCTAATCAAAGTGCCATCTACGAGCTTTCCGGTAATGAAAAGATATCCAACGTATAAATCTTCTGCCCCTCTTTCTTCTTTTAATAGATTGTCTGTTTTCCAGATTTTCCTTAGGTGTTGACTTATAAGATTCGTTTTTCCGTCTCTTGGATCTATGCTATGGCATAGTTCAATTCTTTTTTTAGAGGCAATGAGATCATTCAAAATGGATCCACTATTGATAAGGTCAAGTTCTCGGAGGTCAATAAATTGACGGAGAATAGGCCTTAATAGTAATAGAGAGCGATTTTTTGACGTAAGGTTAGTAAGCCTTTTTTTATATGTTATAAGCAGTTTTAACATTCAATGACGGTGCAATGAAATAGAATTTACAAAAGTATAATCAAATAGCTTACCATAATTTATTAATAGATAGGTATTTCTACAAATTAGTAAGGCTCATGAGGTTACAGCCCCTAATGTCTGAGTTGTCAAACCTCCCTAAAACATTAAAATACTCATAATCTTCAGAAAAACTACCAAGGTCTTGGGTTTCTATAAAGCTACATGAATCTATATTAGCCAAGTCTATCACATTAATACCACCCGTTTTTCGGTATTTATTTTTCGGTGCTGGTGTTTGACCGATTTTGAAACTTGGTAAATAACTAAGTGGGTCGTTTACTTCTCTTAGCAATACCTTCATAGTGGCGGAGGTTTTAAACCAACCGTTGCCTTTGGAGTAAGCTTGTGAGAGCAGTTCAGTCATTCCATATTCAGAATGAATGTCAGAAATATGAAATACGCTTTTCAATTCATCATGCACCTCTTCTCTCAGCATTTCTTTTCTTTTTCCTTTCATGCCACCCGTCTCCATTACGATTAGTCTATCAGGGTTATCCAGCATTAGATCTTTATCTTCACATAAATCTAGTAATGCAAAAGTGACACCTAAGAGAAGTATTTTTCTGTTGGAATCGGGGTCGTTTAAAAGTGACTTTAATTTAGCAATGAGTTCTTTTTGGTTATGAAGGTAAAAGCCTGAATCTGCTGAAAAGGATTTGTATATAAAACTTTGAACCATATACACCAAAGAGGAATTGTTCCGCTCAAGGTAATTGGGTAAAAGGGCTAAAATGTGATAATCCGTTACTGGGCCATACTCGGCCTCAAATGTTTTCAAGCTAAGGTATTCGTATAATGGAAGGTCAGAGACGAAATGTTTTGAGTTTATAGAACCCGTTGTGCCACTGCTTTCAAAAACTTGCTGGACATTGTCTTTACCCGTTGAAATTTGATGAGACTTAAAAAATGAAATGGGTAAACAAGGTATTTTTTCGAGATGAGAAACTTTTGAAGGTTTTACACCAAGGTTTTTTAGGAATGCTTTGTAAATTGGATTCTGTTCCGCTTGAAACTTAAAAATTTCTAAAGCCAACGGCTCAAAATTTTGGTCGTTTTCTGAAAGTGAAATAACAGCAGCTTTGAGATCTTTTTTAAGGTTCACTAATGGGCAATGGATTATTTTTTTAATCGTTTTTAAACAGAACGTAATTGTTTTTCGTTCTTTTACAAAATTACTTTTCGAATTGAGAATAGTGGGAAAATTAGTTGTTTTTTTATGTTTATTGGTGACCATGAGTTCTTGTTTTAAAGAACCAAACTTTTCATTGACACCAGTTATCTATTTTGATTCCATCAATAGTCAGATAAGGTTAGATCAATTTGCAGGTCTTACCAAGGACTCTGTAGTGGTTTCTGTCAGGTTTGAAGATGGTGACGGAGATTTAGGTTATAACGAGTCTCAAAAGAATGATGCTCAAGAAACAGATAATTATAATTACATCATAAGGCCATTTAGGAGAAAGAACGGCGTTTTTAAGGAGTTTACGCCATTGATTCCCTATTCTGGTTATTTCCCGAGTTTGAATTTTGAAACCAAGCCTGGTCCTATACAAGGAACATTGAGTTACAGTATAGAGTTTTTCCATGCTTTTTCCCCGAAAAAAGATACGCTTAAATTTGAGATTCAGATATTGGATAACTCCGGCAACCTGAGCAATACTGCAGAGTCGGAAGAGATTATTCTTAACCAGATTTAAACTATAATCCCGAAAGTAGTCCCTTTATCTAACTCAGACTGTTTAATGAATAGTTTACCTCCATGGTAAGTTTCTATTATTCTTTTGGCAAGTGTTAGTCCTAAACCCCATCCTCTCTTTTTGGTGGAAAATCCGGGTTTAAAGATTTTTCTTTGATTGGCATTGCTAATACCTTTTCCTGAATCTCTTATATCAATCTGTACTTTCCCATTAGGTTTTTGATAAATGGTAACGTGAAGTTCTCCTACGCCTGTCATAGAGTCTACCGCGTTTTTACAAAGATTTTCTATCACCCATTCAAAGAGATGACGGTTTATTTTGGTCATGACGTCTGAAGGAAGAGAGTTAGTGATAAACCATTCGATTTTTGTAGAAATACGTCTTTTTAAATATTCTGTAGTTTGCTCTACTACTATACCTAGATTCTCTTCTTTCATGGTAGGCACTGAACCAATATTTGAGAATCTTGTGGTTATGGTTTCTAGGCGATAAACATCTTTCTCCATTTCGTCACCAATATTTTGGTCAAAGCCATCAGATTCTCTTAATACTGCTACCCATCCTAGTAGTCCAGATATAGGCGTTCCTAATTGGTGAGCTGTTTCTTTTGCCAAGCCTACCCACACCCTGTTCTCTTCTGCTCTTCTGGAAGAGCTATACGCTATAAATGCCAGTGTTCCAAAGATTAGAAATGTGGCTAAAAGAATATAGGGGAAAAACTTTAACTCTTTTAAGGTGCTAGAACTGGAGTAATATATATAAGCCGTTTCATTATCCAAGAGATCTATGGATATGGGCTCCCGCTCGGTTTTCATCTCTTCTACTTTTCTTTGCAGCAAAGCGGTTACTTCTTCAGGGGTGAAATTACTGGTGGAATCTGCTAACTCGGGTATATTTCTAAAGTCAATAGGCACTCCGTCAGAAACTAATATGGTAGGGATGGTTTCGTTTGCTTCAATAACGTCAGACACGAAAGTGTAGTCGCATGAGCTATCGATACCTTGTTCAATAAAGAATCTTACACTTTCTGCATAGAGCGTGGCATATTTAGTTTCTCTATCCTCTAAAGCTTGCCCAAGCTGATTGAAATAATATAATACACCCGCACCAACTATAAGTAAAATACTGATAAGACCAAGTCGCCAGCCAGAGAGCTGATCGTACATGTTAAAAAAGAACCTGTTTTTTGACATTTTAAGAATTTAGGAACGGAACATTGATTTATTTCGTTAGATATCACCGTAGAACAGCTTAGAATTATTTCAAATTGGACTTTTTCAAGAAAGCTAAAAATTAGTTTAGAATGATTCTAAATTGACTTTTGTGATTTTAATCATAACAAAGATATACTTTCTAAACGTAAATTTGCGGTCGAATTACATACAGTATGACAGGTCATTTTAAAGTAATATCAATTTCATTTAAAACTTCATCTCTGGAGTTAAGGGAGAGAATTGCATTAAATGAAGACGAGAGCAAGGCACTTCTTTTAAAAATAAAGGACATTTTTGGGATTAGTGAGGCTGTAGTGTTGTCTACTTGTAATCGTACGGAGATTTATTATGTATCGGAATCGAATCATACTATTGATCTTATAAAGCTACTTTCTGCCCAGAAATCTATTGATTCTTCATTGATTTTGCCCTTCATTGAAACCTTTACAGAAGAGCAGGGCTTAGAATATGTTTTTGAAGTAGCCACGGGTTTGCATTCTCAAGTAATAGGAGATCTTCAGATTCCTAATCAGATTAAAAATGCTTATCAATGGTCTGCGGATATGGCAATGGCGGGTCCGTTTATTCATCGCTTGATGCATACGGTATTCTTTGTTAATAAGAGAGTGGTACAGGAGACGGGTTTTAGAGACGGTGCTGCTTCTACATCTTATGCTACGGTAGAAACTATTGAGACCTTCTTGCACCTTTTGAATGAGCCTAAAATTTTAGTTTTAGGTTTAGGAGAAATAGGGCAGGATGTTGTGAAAACCTTAGACGATAAAGGTTATACCAATTTTACTGTTGCTAATAGAACGCTTGCAAAAACAGAAGAACTTCCAGCGAGTTTAAAGTTTGATGTTTTATCGTTTGATGATGTAAAAAGTGAGCTTAAAAACTTTGATATAGTTATCTCTTCTATACGCACAGAAGAGCCTTTTATAGACTTTGACACTGTTAAGGGTTTGGGTCATAAAAGTGTAAAGTATTTTGTGGATCTTTCTGTCCCACGTAGTATTTCTCCAGAAATTCAAAAAGTGCCGGGTATGGTGCTTTATGATTTGGATGAAATTCAAATTAGAGCCAATAAAGCTTTAGAAGGAAGAATAGCTTCTGTACCTGCTGTGAAGTCTATTATTGGCGAGGCCGTCAATGATTTTGGTGATTGGTCAAATCAGATGGTTGTTTCTCCGACTATTCAAAAGTTGAAAGGGGCTTTAGAGCAGATTCGTAAAGAGGAGATGTCAAAATATTTGAAATCTCTTTCTGAGGAAGAAGCTATTAAAATGGATAAAATAACCAGTAGCATGATGCAAAAGGTTATTAAATTGCCAGTATTGCAGCTAAAAGCTGCATGTAAAAGAGGAGAAGCGGAAACACTGATAGACCTTCTTAATGACCTTTTTGATCTAGAAAAGGTTAAAGCTTAATTATTTGTTATAATACTGCATTTCTAAAGACTTGGGACTTTTGTGCCAAACCTTTTAAAGTCAAGAATGGGTCTTTTATCTACACTAACTGATGTTAGCCTAGACGAATTGCAACACTCGGCTATTTGGATAATAAGGATGTGCATAAGATTTGTATCTTGCTTACTAATTAAGACCTATCTAAAATGAATAAAATCGTATTACTTTTTATCCCTTTGGTAATTTTCGGCTGCTCGCCCTATAAAAAATATGCACATACTGCAGCGGGATGGGAAGAGGAGATAACCATGCTGGAGTATAAAGACGATGCCGAGACTTATTCTGACGATGCCGTTCTTTTTATTGGCAGCTCTAGTATTAGGATATGGAAAAATATTCAATCCGATATGGCTCCTTATGAGCCTATTAGAAGAGGATATGGGGGAGCACATTTTTCAGACCTGGTTCATTTTACTAAGAGGCTAGTTTATCCTCATAGATTTCAAGCATTATGTATTTTTGTGGCCAATGACATCACTGGAGGAGACGATGACAGGAGTGTGAGGGAGGTGATGACTTTATTTAAGGAAGTGGTCAATACGGTAAGGGTAAAGTATCCTGAAACACCGATATTTCAAATAGCCATTACACCAACTAGTAGTAGATGGAAAGTATGGTCGGAAACACAAAAGTTAAATGCTGCCATGAAGACTTATTGTGAGAAACATGAAAATCTTTATTTTATTGATTCTGTTCAGGCATACTTAAATGCCGAAGGAACTCCTAGAGATGAACTTTTTTTAGGGGATAAGCTCCATCAAAACCAAGATGGTTACGACATATGGGCCGTAGAAATTAAAAAAGAATTAGATAAGGTTTTAAAATAGTTTAGTCCCATAAAGTTTTAAACATTCATTATTCAATTAACCCAAACAATGAAGTATATAGTTTTTTTAGCCGCTCTGTGTGTAGTATTATCTTGTCAGCCAAAAACAGAAGAAAACGAAATGGAATCTACACCTATAGAAGAAATAACGCTTTTGGTAGGTACATATACCTCCAGAGATAGTGAAGGTATCTACGTCTATAAATTTAATCCCGAAACAGGAGAAAGTAGACTGGTGGATGTTGCCAAAGATTTAGATAACCCCTCCTTTTTAGCCCTTTCTCCAGACAAGAAATTTGTTTACACTGTAAGCGAAGCGGATAAAGGTAGTGTGGTGGCTTTAGCTTTGGGTGACTCTACTTTGACAAAAATAAACATGGTCTCATCAGCTGGAATTCATCCTTGCCATGTAAGTATTGATCACAGTGGAAAATGGGTTTTTGCGGGTAATTATAGTAGTGGTTCTTTATCTGTATTGCCTGTTTTAGAAAATGGTGGGCTTGGTGAGCCAATACAGAGTATAGTGCATAAAGGAAGTGGTCCAGACAAAGGGAGGCAAAAAGAGCCACATGTACATTCTGTGAATGTCTCTCCTAATAATAAAGATCTTTTTGTGCCTGATTTGGGCATAGATAAAGTCATGGCATATAGGCTGAATGATAGCACTGGTATGCTAACAGAAGGTAATTCTGTAGCTGTATCTGCAGGTTCAGGTCCAAGGCACCTTACTTTCCATCCTAATGGTAGGTATGCTTATGTGGTTCAAGAATTAACGGGTAAAGTCACTGCTTTTAATTATTCGGATAAGGGTTTAGAGACTATTGAAGAGGTGAGCACATTACCTATTGATTTTGAGGGTAAAAACTCTTCCGCAGATATTCATATCTCTCCAGACGGCAAGTTTTTATACGCTTCTAATAGATTCCATGATAGTATTGCGGTTTTCTCTATTGATGCTAAGTCTGGGAAGTTAACGGCCGTGAGTCATCACTCAACGCTGGGGCAAATGCCTCGAAATTTTGCCATTTCTCCTTCTGGAAAATATGTGTTAGTTGCCAACCAAGAATCTGATAATATCGTTATTTACGACAGGGATGCGGCCACGGGAAAAATCTCTCCTTCCGGAAAAGAGATTAAAGTTTCGATGCCTGTTTGTTTGCTTTTCGTTGACTGATATTGGCTTGAAAAAGCGAGTATTAAGATTTAATACCTACTTTTCTAACAAACTGGTAAATCATACCACTAATGATGCATTAATGGCATAGTTTTGTCGTTAGTAATCTGAAAATATCTGGGAGTTTTGATGAGTAGAATATTAGTAGCGTTAGTTTTTGTTTTGATGTGTCAATCGTGTTTTCTCTTTCAAGGGGATCCTATTGACCCACTCGTAGAAGATGAGCCGCTTCCACAATTTTTGTCTACACCATCAATCTTCCCCGTTGCCCCAAAAATTATTGATGAGGCTTCTGGGATAGCTATTTCTCGCTCTATGCCAGGGCATCTTTGGGTTATTGAAGATGGCTTAGAGGTTCCAGGTGTTCATTTGCTTTCTACTTCGGGAGAATATAAAGGAGATGTTAGGTTACCACTTTTTAACCGAGACTGGGAAGACCTTTCTAGTGGTCCAGGGCCTATAGACGGGCAAAATTACCTTTATATCAGCGAGACAGGGGATAATGCTGATGTTCATAAGGACTATATGATTTATAGATTAAAAGAGCCTAAGTCACTTAATGACAAGGATTTGGATCTAAAAACCATATCTTTTAAATATCAGGATGGCGTGTCAATAGACGTGGAGGCGATGTTTGTAGATCCTAAAACTAAAGATATCTATTTAATCTCTAAAAGGCAGCTATTTAGTGTTAGGGTTTATAGACTCACTTACCCTTATAGTACAGAGTCTCAGAATGTAGCCGAATTATTAGGTACGATTCCTCATTCTATTATAACTGCTGCAGATATGTCTTCAGACGGTAAGCAGCTTTTAATTAAAGATTATAATTCTATTTTTTACTGGAGGCTTAGAGATAACGAAAGCATCTACCAGGCTCTTTCGAGATCCAGAGATGTAGGAGCACCTTATTACGTAGAGACTCAGGGAGAAGCTATTTGTTTTGATATAAAGGATTCAGGATACTATACCTTATCTGAAAGGAATAATACGCCTTTTATTAACCTATATTACTATCAAAGAAAGCTAACGGAGTAATTATTAATTATCCGAACATTTTTCCTAGTCTACCAGCCCCCTGAAGTTTATTCATTTTCTTCATCATTTTTCTCATTTGGTCAAATTGCTTTAGAAGGTTATTGACCTGTTGAATGGATGTTCCGCTACCATTAGCTATACGCTTTCTACGGGATCCATTGATGATGTCAGGGTTTTCTCTTTCTTTAGGTGTCATAGAGCATATTACGGCCTCTATAGGCTTGAAGGAGTCGTTGCTTATGTCTAAATCTTTTACGGCGTTACCCATTCCAGGAATCATTCCCATGAGGTCTTTCACGTTCCCCATTTTCTTGATTTGCTGTAGTTGGCTTAAGAAATCGTTAAGGTCGAACTTGTTCTCCCTCATCTTCTTATTTAACCTCTTAGCGTCTTCCTCATCATAGGCCTGCTGAGCTCTTTCTACTAAGGAGATAACATCTCCCATGCCCAAGATTCTATTGGCCATCCTGTCTGGGTGAAAGATGTCAAGGTCTTCCATTTTTTCCCCAGTACTCATGAATTTGATAGGCTTATCTACCACTGCTTTCACAGATAGGGCAGCACCACCTCTTGAGTCACCATCTAGTTTAGTAAGGACTACGCCGTCAAAATCTAGTCTGTCGTTAAACGCTTTGGCTGTATTAACAGCATCCTGACCTGTCATGGAATCCACCACAAATAGGATTTCTGTAGGGCTGATGGCTTTTTTGATTTCAGCCACCTCGTTCATCATTATTTCATCCACGGCCAATCGACCTGCAGTATCAATAATGACAATATTTTTTCCTTTCGCTTTAGCTTCTTTTACAGCGTTTCTGGCAATGTCAACAGGGTTTTTATTGTCAGGTTCCGCGTATACATCTACTCCTATTTGTTCTCCTAAAACTTGTAACTGCATTACGGCAGCAGGACGATAGACATCGGCAGCAGTTAGTAATACCTGTTTACCTTGCTTTTTTAGGTAACTGGCAAATTTTCCAGAAAATGTGGTCTTACCAGAACCTTGAAGACCTGCAATAAGTATAACAGCAGGAGAACCTGTAATGTTGACCTTCTGAGCGGTTCCACCCATTAATTGGGTTAGTTCATCCTGAACAATCTTAGTGAAGAGTTGTCCTGGCTCCACAGCCGTCATTACTTTACGGTTCAGAGCTTCTTGTTTTACTCTGTCTGTAACTTCTTTAGCTACTTTATAGTTTACATCGGCGTCTATTAAAGCCCTACGGATTTCTTTTACAGTGGCTGCAATATTGACGTCAGTAATTCTGCCTTTACCCTTTAAGGTCTTAAAGGCACCGGATAACTTATCTTGTAAACTTTCAAACATTATTTATAGCTGTTTCTTGTTCATTGCCTTTTGGGCAAAAAATGAATGCAAATTTAACAAATTGCCTTGTACTAAAGAAATAAAAAAGCCTCCGCTTATAATAAGCAGAGGCTTTGTTAGGCTAGACTTTCAATGACTACCCTGAAATTGTATTGTTACAGCTTAAAGACTTGATACTAATCTTGTCGTTTCTGTTTTGATTTCGAAAGGTTTAACCGTTTTATCTTTTCCTTTAGAAAGTACAATGCTGTAGTCGCCATCTGGTAAAGAAGATAGGTCAAGTACCTTCACATATTCTCCGTTAATTACTTCAGACTTGTAAAGTGTAGCACCAGAATTGTCTTTAAGTTCTACGGTAGCTAGTTCAGTTAAGTTAAAGGCTGTCACTTTAAACTTAAGTCCTTTTAATGCTTTAACAGTTAAATCGGTTTCAAACACGTTTGAAGTGAAAATGTGATCGTTTGCTTCTACAACAGTTGCAGCTGATAGTCCAATTATCATTGCTGCAGTTAAAATTAGCTTTTTCATAGTTTTATAAATTTAATGTTTTGTAATTTCTTTTTCTTGTTTTTGTCTTTGTGTTGAAACTGTTACGTTGTTTCGTTTTGACAATACAAATATAGGTAACTAACTGTCAATGATGCAATAGCATAGTAGAGTTAGGCTAAAAGTTCATATCACAATCCTACGGTAATCTTTGAAAAGTACTACGTTTGTACTCTGGTTGCAATAAGTACTTTATAAAGTACAATGCTTGTTGACAATTGCATAATGTATTGACATTTAATGATTTGATGATTATGGTAGGATGTTCGTTCTGAAGTGTCCAAATGTCTTATCAAATAATACAAAATTGAATTATTCCGAGATTTAGGCCCTGCTGTTTTCTTAAGTAGAATTGGAAGCTTCGAGTTCCTCAGCTTCCTTTTTCCAGAGCCTCAGCTTTCTTTGGTGTGTAGTGGATAAGCTTCGAGTTCCTCAGCTTCCTTTGGTGTGTTGTGGTGAAGCTTCGAGAGCCTCAGCTTTTTAGGTGTGTAGTGGTTAAGCTTCGAGTTCCTCAGCTTCCTTTGGTGTGTTGTGGTTAAGCTTCGAGTGCCTCAGCTTTCTTTGGTTTGACGTGGTGAAGCTTCGAGAGCCCAAGCTTTCTGTTAAAAACTAATTTTTCTAGTTTAGCTTTAACCCGCTTTATGTATTAGAAAATCTCCCGATTGTTATCGGGACCGTAGCTAAATTGCTTCAAATTAGTTCGTAAACCCATTTAAACTCAATCACCAGAACCCTTCGACAAAAAGCTCAGGGTAAACTGCTATGCTAATTTCGTTTAAAAGTCTGATTTATTCCACTTTAGCTACTCATTACGATTCTCCAATGCATAAACCGGGTTTGAAACTAGGAGTACAAAAAAGCCTCTGCTTAGTTGTAAGCAGAGGCCAGATAATTGAAGTATTGTATTAATACGCGAAATAATACTTTTAGATATTAGATACAGTTCTTGTTGTTTCTGTTTTGATTTCAAAAGACTTCACAGTTTTTACTGCTCCTTTTGATAATTCTAGGCTGTAGTTTCCGTCAGGTAAAGTAGATAAGTCAAATACTTTTACATAATCGGCATCTTTTACAGCAGCCTTATAAAGTATTACACCCTTAGCATCTTTAATTTCAAGTATTGACTTTTCTTGAACATTAGATGCAGTTACTTGGAATTTAAGTCCTTTTAAAGCCTTTAGGCTCAACTCTGTTTCAAATACGTTTGTAGAGAAAATGTGATCGTTTGCTTCTGCAAGAGTTACAGCTGATAGTCCAATGATCATTGCTGCAGTTAAAATTAGCTTTTTCATAGTTTTATAAATTTAATGTTTTGTAATTCCTTTTTCTTGTTTTTGTCTTTATGTTGAAACTGTTACATTGTTTCTTTTTGACAATACAAATGTAGCTAACATACTGTCAATGATGCAATAGCATAGAAGGGTCAAGTTGAAAGTTCATATCACAATCCTACGGTATTCTTTGAATAGTACTACGATTGTGCTCTGGTTGCAATAAGTACTTTATAAAGTACAATGCTTGTTAACAATTGCGTAACATATTGATGTTTAATGATTTGATGATTATGGTAGGATGTTCGTTCTGAAGTGTCCAAATGTCTTATCAAATAATACAAAAATTGAATTATTCCGAGATTTGGGTCATGCAGTTTTCTTAGGTAGAATTGGAAGCTTCGAGTGCCTCAGCTTCCTGTGGTGTGGAGTTGTAAAACTTCGAGAGCCTCAGCTTTCTTTGGTGTGTGGTGGTGTTTCGGCTTCCTTAGCTTTCTGTTGAAGACTAATTTTCCTAGTTTAGCTTTAACCCGCTTTATGCATTAGAAAATGTCCTGATAGCTATCGGGACCGTAGCTAAATTGCTTCAAATCGGTTCGTAAACTCATTTAAACTCAATCACCAGAACCCTTCGACAAAAAGCTCAGGGTAAACTGCTATGCTAATTTTGTTTAAATGTCTGATTTATTCCACTTTAGCTACTCATTACGATTCTCCAAGGCATAAACCGGGTTTAAAACTAGGTGTACAAAAAAGCCTCTGCTTAGTTGTAAGCAGAGGCCAGATAATTGACGTATTGTATTAATACGCGAAATAATATTTTTAGATATTAGATACAGATCTTGTTGTTTCTGTTTTGATTTCAAAGGACTTCACAGTTTTTACTGCTCCTTTTGATAATTCTAGGCTGTAGTTTCCGTCAGGTAAAGTAGATAAGTCAAATACTTTTACATAATCGGCATCATTGACAACAGCTTTATATAGAATAATGCCATTTGTGTCTTTAATTTCAAGAACTGACTTCTGTTCTACATTTAAAGCCGTCACTTTAAATTTAAGACCTTTAAGAGCTTTTACACTTAATTCTGTTTCAAAGAAATTTGCAGTGTAAATGTGATCGTTTGCTTCTGCGATAGTTGTGGTTGATAATCCCATTAACATGACCGCGGTTAAAATTAGCTTTTTCATATTTTTCCTTTTTGTGTTGTAAGAATTGTGAATTCTTGTTTTGTTACCAAGTCAAGTGGCTCATACTTTGTGCCTCTTTGACATTACAAACTTAGGTAAATGTGCCTTTACGATGCAATAGGCTAGGTATGGTCAATGAAAGATTCATAACACAATCCTACCATAATCTTTAAAAAGTACCATGGTTATGTATATTTTGATACAAGTACTTTATAAAGTACAATGACTATTAACAATTCAGTAATATACTGGTTTTAAATGATTTAAAGAAAGTGCTTGGATAATGCTTCTACTTAGTCCAAAGTCGTGTTGAAATTGTTCAAATTGTTACTTTTACATCTTAATGGTTAATTGGATATTTGGTTTTTATGTATAAAAAAGCTCCGTAAGTATTACTTACGGAGCTAATATTATGTGAAGCTTAATTGAGATTAAACTAAACCTTCTATTCTGTTGATACAGTTAAGATCTTCAAAAGCAACTTTCAAACGAGCTACCATGCTTTCTTCACCTTTACGAAGCCATACACGTGGGTCATAGAACTTCTTGTTTGGCACATCGTCTCCATCAGGATTTCCTAATTGAGTTTGAAGATAGGCTTCGTTCTTTTGATAGTATTTCAAAATTCCTTCCCAAGTGCTCCATTGCATATCTGTATCGATATTCATTTTTACAGCACCATAATCTATAGCTTCTCTAATTTCTGCTCTAGAAGAACCTGAACCACCGTGAAATACAAAATTCACTGGAAGTGGGCCAGTTTTAAATTTCTCTTGAATAAAGTCTTGAGAGTTCTTAAGGATTTTAGGCTGAAGAGAAACGTTACCTGGCTTGTAAACCCCATGAACATTTCCAAAAGCAGCTGCTACTGTGAAGTTAGGAGAAATAGCTTTTAATGTTTCATAAACATAAGCCACTTCAGAAGGTTGAGTATATAATTTAGAGCTATCTACATCAGAATTATCTACACCGTCTTCTTCTCCACCAGTAATTCCAAGTTCAATCTCAAGAGTCATATCTATTTTTGCCATCCTTTTAAGATACTCAGAACAGATTTCCATGTTCTCTTCTAATGACTCCTCAGAAAGGTCTATCATGTGAGAGCTAAATAATGGCTTGCCAGTTTGTGCAAAATGTTTTTCACCTGCATCTAAAAGACCGTCAATCCAAGGTAATAATTTTTTAGCACAATGGTCCGTATGTAATACTACAGGTACACCATAGTATTCCGCCATTTGATGAACATGCATAGCACCAGAAATAGAACCAGCTATAGCAGCTTTCTGGTCGGCGTTTGATAAGCTTTTTCCTGCATAAAATACGCCACCACCATTAGAAAACTGAATGATAACTGGAGAGTTTAAGGCCGCAGCGGTTTCAAGAACAGCATTGATAGAGTTAGTACCTACCACGTTTACTGCTGGAAGAGCGTAATTATTTTCGTTTGCATGACGAAGTAATTGATTTAGTGCTTCACCAGTTACAACACCCGGTTTAATCAATGATTGACTCATGAATTTTTTATTTTTGTATTATGTTTAGAATTTCTTTAAACTTAAAAAGAAGCCCACTTTTTGAATGGGAAAGTTATTCAAAAGTAAGCTTTTTGTATCTATATGTATAGAAAAGTAGCATATTTTGGCTTTTGGGAGTATTGCAGTTGTTCTGTTACTTCCAAGGATTTGAACCTAACTTTTTTAACTTTGTTTTTGTAGAATAACCGAAAAGTAGTTTAGATGTCTGAGAAAATTGGGATTATAGTAGGTACAAATAGAACAGGGGCTATGTCTTATGAGATGGCACTTTATTATAAGGAGAAACTGGAGAAAGCAGGGCAAGAAACTGTGATGATTAATCTGCTAGACTTACCTCAGGATTTTGCTTTTTCGGCATTATATGAAAATAAAGGGAAGAGTGATGCTTATAATATTTTTCAAAAGAAGTTGGATGAAGTAGATAAGGCGTTTCTGTTAGTACCGGAGTATAATGGTTCTTTTCCTGGAGTTTTAAAAACCTTTATTGACGGTTTAAGATACCCTGACTCCTTTGAGGATAAAAAAATTGCATTGGTGGGCTTGTCTAATGGCGTGTTAGGAAATGCAGTGGGGCTTAGTCACTTAAGTGACATACTCAGCTATATGGGTGCTCATGTGTTGGGTTTGAGAGTGAAATTAGGAGAAATTCATAAGCATTTTGATGGTAGATCCTTAACCAATTTGACCTATGGCAGTTTTATCGATAAACAAATTCAAAGTTTGATAGCGTTTTAACTCGCTTTATTCATTAGAAAATCTCCCGATTGTTATCGGGACCGTAGCTAAATGCTTCCCATCGGCAAGCTCAGGGTAACACAAATCAGTTCACTTTCTCAGGCTCAGTTCAGTCGTAAACCCATTTAAACTTAATCACCATAGCCCTTCGATATTAGCTCAGGGTAAACGCTATGCTAATTTCCTTTAATTGTCTGATTTATTGTACTTTAAAACTCATAACGATTCCCCAACGCATAATCCGAGTTTAAATTTAGAACTTTTCTGTTGTAGCATAGTCATTAGGCTAATGCTGAGTTAGTTGGGTATGGAGTAAGCTCGAGTTTCTAACAAACATCTTGTGCTGGGACACTATTTGATTTTATGAATTTCTAAGGTGAACAGTAATAATTATGTCCAACGTACTTTAGCATTATGGCACTAAATGGAGATAATATTAGATAATTCGAATTTAAATTTCGTCTTCTGATAATCCACTTTGAGATACTAAATGGTACTATACTTGTGTTTTTTATAAATAAAAGTTAAAAATGTTTTGCCAGTTTAATCGATTAAGCATAGTTTTGAATTGTCCTTAAAAAATAGCCTTCCCTTATCATTGTCATGGAAAGATGAATAAGGGGAAGTTATTTATCCGCCCACCTTTATAAAAGAAGTATTTAATCAAAAGATATTTTTTTGAGCATGTGCTTAAACGATTAAGCATGTGGTTTTGGTAAAGGATATCTGTTTGGTTCCGTTTAGTTAAACTATCTAAAATTTCAAACCTATGAAGAAAAAACTATTTTTAAATTTAGCAATTATGTTTCTGCTAACAGGCTCAGTAGCCTTGGCACAAAACATAGCGGTATCTGGAACCGTCTCAGGAGAGACAGGTGCCCTGCCAGGAGTAAGTGTCATTTTAGAAGGCAGTACCCAAGGTACCATGACAGATGTGAATGGGAAATATTCCATTAATGTTCCCTCAAGTGGAACTTTGAAATTTTCCTTTATTGGTTATTTAACTCAGGCTGTAAAAGTTAATAACACCTCCATTATTAATGTAAATCTGGAAGAAGAGCAAACTAGTCTTTCAGAAGTGGTAGTAACTGCGTTGGGAATAAAAAGGGAAGCTAAGACGCTTGGTTATGCTACGGCTACTTTAAATTCAGACCAAATATCCATCAACCGTCAGCCGAATGTTATGTCTGGCTTGCAGGGTAAAATGGCAGGGGTGAATATTACAACTATGGGTACAGGCCCTGGAGGAACTGCAAAAATCAGGATTCGTGGCCAGTCTTCTTTTAGTGGTCAAAATAATCCTCTGATTATTGTCAATGGCGTTCCTATGGACAACTCTAACTATTCTTTAGGCGGAGACTTTGGTTCTAGGTCTTCTAATAGTTCAGATGGAGGTGATGGTCTTTCGAGCATAAACCCAGACGATATAGAAAGTATGACCGTATTAAAAGGAGCGACGGCGGCGGCTTTATATGGTTCACGTGCTAAAGATGGTGTAGTGATGATCACAACGAAATCGGGTGGTAGAAATAAAGGTTTTGGTGTAGATTATAACATCAATTTTACGACAGACACTCCACTTGATTTTACGGACTATCAATATGAATATGGTCAAGGTGAAGGAGGTAAAAGACCTACAACTGCTAACCCTACTTCTGGCGTGTGGAGTTTTGGTGAAAAATTCGAGCCAGGAATGACTCAAACTCTTTTTGATAATAAAACCTACCCATATGAGCCGGTTTACAATCGTATCCGTCAGTTTTATGATGTAGGTACTAATCTTAACAATACAGTAACGGTGTCAAATAGTGGTGCCACTGGTGGTTTTAGCTTATCATTATCTAATGCAGCTAATAAAGGGATAATGCCTAACAATAAATTTGATCGTAAGGTTATTAATTTAGGATTCAATCAAAACATAACCAGTAAACTGGTAGCCAGTGGAAATGTGAACTATTCATTAGAAAAGAACACCAATCCACCTCAAGTTAATACGCAAGATGTAGCTGTGGCAACTGTCATTGGTACTTTGGCCAATTCAATGCCCTTTGATGCCCTTCGTGATAACCAGACGCTTCCCAATGGGGATGAATTTGTATTTGCCCGTTTCTTGGTGCGTAATAATCCTTATTATTCCATGTCTCATAAATATGAAAATGTAAATAGGAACAGGATATTTGGAAATATTGCTCTTAAATATAATTTCACCGATTGGCTTTATGTACAGGGTAGAATTGCAGAAGACTTTTATGTCCGTAATCAGGAATACAATATACCAAACGGATATGCACCTATTGCCAAAGCTCCAGTTGGATTTGTAAATGGCTCTTATACTCAAGACATTCGCCAAAATTTAGAGCGTAACGTCGATTTAATTATTGGTGCCGATCGCACCTTCGGTAAAATTGGTGTTGATCTTACTTTGGGTGGTAATCAGCGATATGCTAGAAATGATTATAATTCAGTAGCAGTACAGGATTTTGTTTTGCCTGGTCTTTACACGGTTATGAATGGGCGTATAAAAGACCCACTTTATAATCTTTCAGAGAAAAAAATCAATTCAGTTTTTGGTGCAGCAACCATTTCATATAACGAGTTTTTATACCTAAATGTAACGGCACGAAATGATTGGTTTTCTACTTTGGCACCAGCAAATAGAAGTATTCTTTATCCTTCTGCCACCAGTAGTTTTGTGTTCTCTCAAGCCTTTGATAATATACCTGCTTGGTTAAATTTTGGTAAATTCAGAGCTGCATATGCTCAAGTGGGTTCTGATAACGTAAACCCTTATTCCAATGCCCTATTCTATGCTGTTGAAAACAATCCGTTTCCAAATCCTTCAGGGCTATCTGTACCAGTTGGGGGCATAAATACAGGTGTGGTTCCAAATACTAATCTTCAACCATTACGTATTAAGGAAGCTGAAGTAGGCTTAGAATTAAAGATTTTCAATAAAGTTGGTTTAGATTTTGCCTACTATCACAAGATTACGGAAGACCAAATTCTGGCGGCTCAAATTTCTAATGCAACATCTTATAATAGTAAGCTTATAAATGTTGGACGTAGTAAAAATGAAGGTATTGAGATGGCTTTTACCTTCTCACCGGTAGCTAAGGGAGATTTCCGTTGGGATATAAATGCGAATATGGCCTATAATACCTCGAAAGTGTTAAAACTAGGCTTAACAGATTCGGATACCATTATAACGGTGGCTTCTGGCGGTGGTCGTAACCTAGCTCAAGTAGTGGGTAAACCAATTGGTCAGTTGTATACGTTTATGTATCTCCGTGATGACCAAGGGAACCAAGTTTTCGATGCAAAAAGTGGACTTCCACTTCGTAATAATGTGATGCAAAATGTAGGAAGTGCCTTACCAAAATACGTAGGAGGTATTACCAATACATTCTCGTATAAAAACGTTTCCTTATCAACCTTAGTCGACTTTAAATTAGGTCACACTATGATTGCCGGTCGTAATACAAACTTCCAAAGGCATGGTCTTTCAAAACGTACCTTGCCTGGTCGTGATGTAGGATATGTGATAGGAGAGGGTGTAAACCAAAATGGAGAAGTAAATAAAACGCAAGTGGCTGTACAACCTTACTATGAGGCTATCAACCCACTTGGGATCAATGAGGACTGGGTTTCAAATGCCGGATTCTGGAAGCTTCGTCAGCTTACTTTAAGCTATGATGCCACCAAACTTTTCAGCGAAAGCGGTTTTGTGAAAGGTTTACGTTTAAGTGCCATTGCTAACAATGTTTTGGTAATCAAAAAATGGACAGAGAATATGGATCCTGAAGAAGCTTTAGTTTCATCAGATAATGCTGTAGGGCTTGATTTTTGGCCAGGATTGCCGCCTACCCGTAGCATTGGATTCAATTTAAATTTCAAATTCTAAATATTATTACAATGAAAATATACATTAAATACATTTTAGGCACCTTGCTAGCCATGTCTGCAGTATCCTGCGACAAAGGTTTCGACGAGGTAAATACAAATAGAATAAACCCAACGTCGCTTACCTCTTCAGCTATATTAAATAAAGCTATAATTTCAACTACTTACCTCGATGGCGGTAGTACATTGGGTATGTTAAGCTATAATTTTGGTATAGTACAGCAAATTATTACGCCTTACGGTAGCTCATTATCTGGTGCCAACTATAATCAGCTAAATAATGGAAATGCTACTGCCATATGGAATAACTTCTATCAAAATGTTTTGAAACAAGTGGTGGCCGCTGTAGAGCAAACCAAGGACAAACCATTAGAAGTAAATACCTACCAATCAGCAAGGATTTGGAAAGCATACTCTTTTATGATTTTGACCGATAACTATGGAGATATTCCATATTTTGAAGCTGGGAAAGGATATATTGACCAAGTGGTCGCTCCTAAATATGATGCTCAGCAAGTGATTTACAAGGACATCCTCAAAGAATTAGAGGAAGCAACGGCAGGCCTTAAAGTTAGTGAACCAGCGGTTATTACCGATATTTTGTATGGCGGGAATGTACCTAGATGGAAAAAGTTGGGTTACTCATTAATGCTTCGAGCTGCTATGCGTTTGAGTAAAGTAGATCCAGCCACAGCTCAAGCTTATGTAAAAAAAGCCGTAGCGGGTGGATTGATTGAGTCTAACGCTGACAACTCAATTATCAGACATACCTCTAATTGGAACAATTATATTGCAAATCATTTGGCTGCACGTGAAAAAACAAATTATTACCTAGCCGAACCTTTTGTAGATTATTTAAAGAAGAACAATGATCCAAGATTAGGTATTTTTGCAGTGAGGCATGTAGGAGCCAAGGGTGGTCAAGAGCAAAACGCTTCTAAGGCTAATTATTCCCCAGAAGTTCAAATTGGCATGCCAATGGGCTATAATGATGTTTCTATTTCGTCCACATTTGCTGCCAAAGGAGTGGCAAGTTTATGGGATTATAGTCAGCCAAACCTAACAACAGTACTCAAACTGGATGCACCAGAGTTTCATGTTACCTATTCTCAAACGCAACTACTGTTGGCAGAAGCGGCATTGAGAGGCTGGGTTTCTGGAGATGCAGGCACCTATTATAACAATGGAATTAGAGCTAACCTGGAGCAGATGGCCTTATATGATACTAAAGCCGCCATACCTGAGGCAGCTATAAAAGCATATATCGATTCGCAAGCTTTTGACCCTGCTAAAGGATATGAGCAAATAAATAATCAGTATTGGGTTGCCACATTTCTAGATGGAAATGAGAGTGTAGCCAATTTCAAAAGAAGTGGGTTTCCAACATTGAAAAGTAATCCTTATCCGGGTTCTGAGTTAAAAACTGAAGGTTTTATCAGAAGACTTCCTTATCCTGATGGTGAAATTGTGGTAAACTCTGCAAACATGAATGAAGCCATAGCACGCCAAGGACCTAATAATCTTGAAACTCGCATTTGGTGGGATAAAAAATAGATTTTAATCAAATTGAAAGACCAAGTGCTTAAACAATAAAGATTTGTAACCTATTAACTAAAAGACGAATGAAGGATTTGAATGTAAATGAAAGTAGAAGAGATACGATAAAGAAACTAGGGTTGAGTTCGGCAGGAATCTTGGGGCTCTTTGGTGGAGCCTCAAGAGCCGAAGCTAGAGAAACCACACCAAGCTACGCAAAGGGAATGGGCAAAGTGACTATTACCAAAGTGAGGGCAATAGCCACGGCACCCCAAGGGTCCAACCTGATAGTAGTTAAAGTGGAAACATCTGAACCTGGTCTTTATGGTTTAGGATGTGCCACGTTTACCCAGCGAGCAGTGGCTGTTGTGGCAGCTATTGATAGCTATCTAGATGATTTCTGTAGAGGCAAAGACGTAGATAATATAGAAGACATGTGGCAGTCTGCCTATGTTAGTTCTTACTGGAGAAACGGCCCTGTTTTAAATAATGCCTTGAGTGGTTTAGATCAAGCTCTTTGGGATATTAAGGGTAAAAGGGCTGGTATGCCAGTTTATCAATTATTGGGTGGTAAATCTAGGTTTGCGATTCCTTGTTATACCCATGCTAATGGAAGAACTCCAGAGGAGATGGTGGAAAGCGTTAAAAAATATCAAGAACAAGGTTTTAAGCATATAAGAATTCAGCAAGGTGGTTATGGGGCAGTAGGTGCTATACAGCAAACACCGGATTTTAAGGCGGCAGGTTTTGGTGGTGAGGGAGATAATTACATGAATACCCAGTATTACTTAAAATCTGTGCCTAAGATGTTTGAGGCTGTTAGGAAAGGCTGCGGCGAAGAAGTAGAATTGCTGCATGACATACATGAGCGTGTGCAGCCTATGGATGCCATAAACATGATAAAGAAGCTGGAGGAGTTTAGACCTTTCTTTATTGAAGATCCTTTTTCTCCAGAAAACATGAAATGGTTTAAGCAGCTTAGAGCAAGCACGTCTGTACCGCTAGCGATGGGTGAGCTTTTTAATAATATCAATGAATTTGTGGAACCGATGGTAAATCAATGGTTTGATTTTATCAGGATTCACGTATCACAGATTGGTGGGATTACACCCGCCATGAAAGTGGCAAGGTTAGGTGAATGGTTTAATGTAAGAACAGCGTGGCATGGACCGGGGGATGTTTCCCCGGTTGGCCATTCTGCTCATGCACACATTGATATGGCCGTTTGGAATTTTGGAATACAGGAGGCGGTATCGTTTAGCGACAAAATGCAAGATGTTTTCACTGGTTGTCCTACCATGAAAAATGGCTACATGTCTGTAAATGATGTGCCAGGGCTAGGGGTAGATCTCAATGAGAAAGAAGCCGCCAAATATCCTATTGGGACGAAGTCAAACTGGCAGGTTCGTAAAGATGACGGAACTATCTTAAGGCCATAATTGGACTTAAATGTGGGGTATTTAATCGATTAAATTAACTTTTCGTGATTTATAGTTTTTTTACTTAAGATCAATTTTTAAGTTTACTCCATGAGTGGAAAAAAGGTTTCAATGAAAGATATCGCAAAAGAAGCAGGGGTTTCAACAGCCTTAGTTTCTTATGTGATAAATGGAAATGAGAAAGAGAAAAGGGTTGGAAAGGAGATTGCAATAAAGATTAGGGAGATAGCTAAGAAACTTAACTATCAACCTAATCAAGTTGCAAAAAGTCTTAGGAGCGGAAAAACATATACAATAGGCTTGGTGATAGCAGATATTTCCAATCCATTTTTTGCCAATATTGCTAGAGTGGTGGAAGATGAAGCAAGACGAAAAGGTTATACGGTAATCATAGGAAGCTGTGATGAAAATGCAGAAAAGGCTTGGGATTTAATAAAAGTATTAATGAACAGGCAGGTGGATGGCTTCATCATAGTAGCTTCAGAACACTCAGAAGATCAAATAAGGCATTTGCGGGAAAAGAAGATTCCATTTGTTCTCTTAGACAGACATTTTCCTGAGCTTAATACAGATTTTGTTGCTACAGATAACTATACGGCTTCTTACGATGGGTGTGAGCATTTGATAAAAATGGGTTATGACAAGATAGGTTTGATAGCTTATAAACTAGATATGCATCATATGCATGAAAGGATAAAAGGTTATCAGTCTGCCTTGATGGAGAATAATATTGAAAGGAAAGATGAATGGTTGGTTGAGGTGGAGTTTGAAACCTTGGAAGATGAGGTTAAACGTGCCATCGACGGTTTTTTAAAGATGGAAAACAGACCAGAAGCTTTGATGTTTGCCACCTATGGCTTAGCCATTAACGGATTGAGATACATCAATGAATTGAAATTAAAAGTCCCAGATGATTTCGCGATTGTGAGTTTTGGACAGGCAGAGATTTTTGAGCTGTATTACTGCCCCATAACCTATTTATTACAGCCTTTAGAAGACTTGGGAGTTAAGGCAGTAGATGTATTAATGGGGAAAATTAATGATAAAGAAATGCCACTGACTCAGGTTTTAATGAAAGCTAAATTAATACAGCAAGAGTCTTCTAATAAGAAAGTTAAACAGATATAAGATACAAAGTCAACCCTAAAAGAAATGGAAAGAAGATCATTTTTGAAAAACACAATTTTGGGAACAGGTGTACTGCTAGGTGGTTTGAAATTTACCAGCGGTTTTGCGGCCACGTCGTCCCTTAAAATTACTAAAATCAGATACTACTCGGCACCCGGCTATAACAAACCTTTATTTAATCAAGCAAGAGGAATAGTAGAGATAGAAACCGATGGAGGGATAGTAGGAATAGGAGAGGGTGGAAGTAAAGATATGATAGAGCAATGTGCTCAAATGATCATAGGTGAAGATCCTTTTAGAATTGAGCATCTTTGGCAGTTCATGTATAGAACCATGTTTTATCCACCAGGAAGAGAGAAATTGCATGCTTTGGGTGCCATAGAAATGGCACTTTGGGACATCAAAGGCAAGGCATTAAATGTACCAGTTTATGAACTCATGGGTGGAGCCACCAGAGATTATATAGAATGTTACGCCACAGGATTTAGAGCTTCTAAAGCTACTACCCCAGAGGGTCAAGCTGAAGACTGTTTGAAGGCTGGATTACGTTGTTTCAGAATAGGGCCAACTGGCGGAAGTGACTTTAATGTGCCTTATGATTTTTACCAGAACGTTCAAAAAACCATTGACTTCTGTAAGAGCATTGATAATGCGGTTGGCGGTCAAGGAAACTGGGCTATTGACCTTCATACTAGATTTGACTTAATAGATGGCATAAAGGTTTGCACAGCCTTGGAAGATTTGCAGCCATATTTCGTAGAAGATATTGTTAGGAGTGAAAACCAAGCTGTTTATAAGCAAGTGAGGGCCATGACTAAAGTGCCAATTGCCGTAGGCGAACAGTATGGCGACAAATGGGATGTTAACGAACTGATAGAAGGGAGGTTGTTGGACTATGCTCGAGTTACACTTCCAAATACAGGAGGTTTAACAGAACTAAAGAAGATAGCAGCACTTTCCGAAACACATTATACAGGTATGATTCCCCACTTTACAGGGCCATTATCTACCGCTTCTTTGGTACATGTATTAGGTTCTAGTAGTCCATCCAGATGTATGATGGAGTTGGGTGGCGGTGCCCCAGAAAGACCAGCTTATTTTAATGAGGATTACATCCTTTTCAAAGACGGTAAACTTTATCTGAATCCGGCACCCGGTTTAGGAGTTAAATTTAATCCTAAGAAGGCAGATTTTGTGATGGAGATTTCTGAGAGAACAAAATTCCCTCACCCATATCTGAAAAGCCCAGATGGAGCTATTCATGGCTGGTAATTAGAAGTAATTCGTTTTAGAAAGAGGCAATTCAACCCTATTGAAATGGAAAGAAGAAAATTTTTAAGAAACATGGCATTAGGAAGTGGTGCCCTAATGCTTGGGCTTAAATCTAGTCTAGCTAATACCGCCACTTCCTCACTTAAAATAAAGAAAATTAGGTATTATGCAGCCCCTGATTATACTAAACCCTTGTTTAATCAGGCTCGCGGTATCGTTGAAATAGAAACAGACGAAGGTATTATAGGGATAGGAGAAGGAGGTAGTAAGGACATGATTGAGCAGTGTGCTCAAATGCTCATTGGGGAAGACCCATTCAGAATAGAACATCTCTGGCAGTATATGTATCGCACCATGTTTTATCCCCCAGGAAGAGAAAAGCTTCATGCTCTGGGTGCTCTAGAAATGGCACTTTGGGATATTAAAGGAAAAGCACTGGATGTGCCTGTTTATGATTTAATGGGTGGAGCTACCAGAGACTATATTGAATGCTATGCTACAGGTTTCAAAGCGTCCAATGCCACTACTTTAGAAGGGAGAGCAGAAGATTGTCTTAAGGCAGGGTTGCGTTGTTTTAGAACAGGTCCTACAGGCGGAGGTGATTTCAATGTGCCTTATGATTTTTATCAAAATACTCAAAAAACCATCGAACTCTGCAAAAGGTTAGATAGTGCAGTAGGCGGACAGGGAAACTGGGCCATTGACTTACATACTAAATATGATCTGATAGATGGATTGAAAGTTTGTACGGCCTTAGAAAAACTTCAGCCTTACTTTGTAGAGGATATCATCCGCAGCGAAAACATAGATATATACCATCAGGTCAGAGCTATGACTAATGTTCCTATTGCCGTAGGAGAACAGTTTGGTGACAAATGGGATATTAATGAATTAATAGAAGGTAGACTGCTAGATTATGCTAGAGTAACGCTACCTAATACAGGTGGACTTACCGAATTAAAGAAAATAGCAGCATTGTCTGAGACGCATTACACTGGTTTGATTCCCCATGGTACTGGACCACTATCTACAGCTTCTTTAGTTCATGTGCTGGGTTCCAGCAGCCCTTCTAGATGTATGATGGAGCTGGGAGGTGGAGAACCACATAGACCAGCTTACTTTAATGATGACTATATCCTGTTTAATAAAGGGAAGCTTTATCTAAATCCAGCACCAGGTTTAGGAGTTAAGTTTAACCCTAAGAAGGCAGATTTTGTGATGGAGATTTCTGAGAGAACAAAATTTCCTCACCCATACTTGAAAAGCCCAGATGGAGCTATTCATGGTTGGTAAGTTAAAACAGTTTTAATTTAATAGATAAACCCTATTTGGAATTTAGAATGAGAATGTTTTTCGCAATAATGTTTGTTGCCGTGAATTGCTTTGGTCAAAAGTATCCAAATGCAGAAATCTCCAATGGTCTTATCACTGCTAAAATCCTCCTACCTAAAGAAGGAAAAGGATATTATCAAGGGACAAGGTTTGATTGGTCGGGAGTGGTTTCCGAATTAGAATATGGTGGTCATAGTTTCTTTGGCGTTTGGAATCCCAAATTTGAAGATGGACTGCATGATGCCATTATGGGGCCTGTTGAAGAGTTTACAGTAATTGGGTATGATGAAGCTCAAGAGGGCGAAACGTTTTTGAAAATTGGAATAGGTGAGTTAATCAAGCCAGAAGAGCCAGCTTATTTGAGGTTTAAAACGTATCAAATCCAAAATCAAGGAAAAAGAAAAACCAAAGTAAAGGAGAGTGAAATAACGTTTACTCAAAACCTTAAAATGGCGAATGGTTATGCTTATAAGTATGCTAAAAAAATGGAATTGAAAGGTTCAAATTTGATTATAAGCCATAGTTTGAAAAATACAGGAGATAGAAAGATTGAAACGAGTGTTTACAATCATAACTTTTTCATCATTGACAATGAACCTACCAACGAAAATATAAAGACCTCTTTTGTTTTTGATGTTAAGCCAGAAGGGGTGGTGAGAGGTTTTGGCACTACGGCCAAAATTGAGAATAATGCTATTGTTTTTAATCGTGCTATTTCTTCAAAAGAAAATGTGTTTTCCAATGAAATGACAGGTTTTGGAAACACAGCAAAGGACTTCGATATAAAAATTGAAAATCTAAAAACGAAAGCTGGCGTACGCATTACGAGCGACCGACCTATAAATAATATGGTGTTTTGGGCATGTGCAACCACCTCTTGTCCAGAACCTTATACTAAAGTAGAAGTATTGCCAGGGGAGACTTTCACGTGGACTATTAATTATGAATTTTTAATTGATAAGCCATGAAGAAGACTATAATAATCATTTATTGCCAGAGCTTATTGTTTCTATTGGCTTCATGTGGCTCTTCAGGTGAATCTAAAAATGTAGACTGGAGATATTACGGAGGAGATAGTGGAGGAACACGGTATTCTGAGTTGACTCAAATTAACACCGAAAGCGTAAAGTCATTAAAGGTGGCTTGGGAGTATGATACGGGAGAAGAGGTGGATTCAGAAAAGCCTTTGGCCAATCAATGTCAACCTATTGTGGTAAAAGGAGTGCTGTACGGAACTACCTCAAAACAAAAGCTTTTTGCAATTAACGCTGCCACGGGTCAGGAGCTATGGAAATTTGACCCTTATACTTTACCAGAATTCAAAAAGAGTTTTCATGCCATTCGAGGAGTGGTTTATTGGGAAGAAAAGGAAGACAAACGAATACTTTACACGGTAGGTCCTTTTTTGTTGGCTGTAAATGCTACTACAGGAGAGCTGGTAGAAAGTTTTGGTGAAAAAGGTCTGGTGGATTTGCATCAAGGTTTGGGAGACGAGTCTGTAAGGGGTTTTGATGTGAATGAATATAGCATTCGTTCTACTTCTCCCGGTGTAATTTATAAGAATACTTTCATCATAGGTTCTACGGTTTCAGAAGGAGGCAGTGCATTGCCAGGAAATATTAGAGCCTTTGATGTCAAGACAGGAAAATTGACATGGGTTTTCAATACCATACCACTGCCAGGCGAATATGGTTATGAAACATGGGCCAAAGAATCGTACAAAAAAATTGGCGGGGCAAACAGCTGGGCTGGAATGGTGGTAGACGAAAAGAGAGGAATGGTGTTTTTGGGCACGGGTTCGCCTTCGGTAGATTTTTATGGAGCAGAAAGACCAGGTCAAAATCTTTTTGCCAACTGTGTGATTGCTCTTGATGCCAAAACAGGAAAACGCGTATGGCATTTTCAAACCGTGCATCATGATTTATGGGACAAAGACATCCCATGTCCACCTACGCTTATGACCGTTAAGCATCAAGGAAAGAAGATAGAAGCCGTGGCTCAGGCTACCAAAGACGGGTTTGTTTTCATTTTTGATAGAGATACAGGTAAACCACTTTTTGATGTTGAAGAAATAGACGTTCCTGTGTCCCCGGCATTGCCAGGAGAAAAACCTTGGCCTACACAACCTATTCCCACCAAGCCAAAACCTTTCGTTAATCAGGTTCTGAAAGAAGAAGATATCACAGATAGGACACCGGAGTCTCATGCTTTTGTACTCGATAGATTTAGAAATAGTATTTCAGGCCACAAGTATTTACCACCAAGTGAAAAAGGTTCTTTAATCTATCATATAGGCGGTGGAGCAGAATGGGGTGGTGCAGCGGCAGACCCAAAAGGCGTCATGTATGTCAATGGCAATAACATGCTGTGGTGGATTCAAATGCGGAAAATGTCTGAAGGATCAGATACCAATAAGCGATCTAGAGGAGAGCACCTTTTCAATCAAAACTGTAGTGCCTGCCATGGAATGGATAAAAGTGGATCTGTTAGTCAGGCATTTCCAAATCTGGATAACATTGGTGCACGTTTAAAGGAGTCTGAAATTTTAAACATACTGGAATCTGGAAGGAGTAGGATGCCATCTTTTCAGCACTTAAAACTGGAGGATAGACAGGCCATCGTGAATTTTCTATTGGCAAAAGAAAGCTCAAGTTTTGATGTACATAAAGTAGAGCGTATAAAAACAGAGGAGGGTAAAGTATTTCCATATAATCCGCCCTATTTGAATAATGGTAATAATCAGTTTCTAGACTTGGATGGGTATCCCGCAATCAAGCCACTTTGGGGTAACTTGAATGCCATTGATATGAATTCAGGTGAGTTTTTATGGCAGGTTCCTTTAGGTGAGTTTCCTGAATTGATGAAAAAAGGTTTGCCTGTAACAGGTACTGAAAATCATGGGGGACCTGTAGTGACAGCAGGAGGTCTCTTATTTATAGGAGCTACTTTTGATGAGAAATTAAGAGCAATAGATACTAAAACAGGAAAGACTGTTTGGGAATATCAGCTACCGGCTGGCGGCTATTCTACTCCCGCTACATATATGGTTAATGGTAAACAATATGTTGTTATAGCCGCCGGTGGAGCTAGATATGGATTAAAAGGAGGGTCAAAATTTATGGCCTTTTCAATAGAGTAAGACGACTTGAAAATAAGGTTGGGAAAACACTAAAGGAGCACATTATAAAAATGGAACATATAAAAAATTTAATTATTGGTTGTGATTGGGGAACGAGTTTTTTCCGATTAAGGCTTATTGACAGCTCTACAAACTCTGTTTTGACTGAGATAACAAGTGCAGATGGGATAGCTAAAACCAATAGAATGATAGAGAAGGAGTCTGTTCGTTTCGGCTTATTCTGCGAAGTGGTATCCGAGAATCTGGCTTTATTGAAAAGTAAGGTCGCTTTCGATATTGATAGTCTGAGTATTGTGGTGTCAGGAATGGCGTCATCATCTATAGGAATGAAAGAGCTTCCTTATGGCTCTTTGCCATTTGCTATACAAGACGCTTCTGGTTTAGATGTTGAAATATTTGAGGGAAATACATCCTTTGTAAACCCGCTTATTTTAATTTCTGGCTTGCGAGATAAATATGATGTCATGCGTGGAGAGGAGGTTCAGCTTTTGGGTTTGGCTCATTTAATGGAATTCAATAAAGAGGAAGAAACCATCATTATACTTCCTGGAACACATTCTAAACACTGCTTTGTCAAAAACGGTATATTAAACCATTTTCAAACTTACCTCACTGGGGAGCTATATGAAATACTTTCGGAATACAGCATTTTAAGTAATTCAGTTATGAAAGAGACCCTTAAAGCGTGGACGCCAAAGGCAATGGAGGCTTTCTCAAAAGGGGTATTGGATGCTAAAGAAAGCAATATGCTGGTCAATTTATTTAAGGTCAGAACCAACTTCCTTTTTAAAGAAATGGATAAGTCGGAAAATGCCTTGTATTTGAGTGGTTTGCTTATTGGTGAGGAGCTTGGTAATATCAGTGGGTCGTCCGATACCAGACCTATTATTCTTTGTGGTGGAGAAAACATGAATGTGCTGTATAAGAAAGCAGTGGAAGTCTTAGGAATAGAAAAAAGAACGCAGTTTGTAGCGGATGACATTCTTATAAAATCAACGATTGCAGGTCAGTCCGAAGTATTTAAAATTCATAACAAAATTCTACATGACTAATAAAACGTTTTCTTGGGAATTATTTGAGAAAGTACCTATCGTAGGCATTCTTAGAAACATAGCTTTCGATGACTTTAAAGAGGTTTTTGAGGTTTGTAAGCAAGTAGGTCTTACTAATCTAGAAATAACTATGAACACACCAAGGGTAGAAGAAATGATTTCTTATGCTTTTGAAAACAGTGATGGTCTAATGAATGTTGGGGCCGGAACGGTCTGTTCGGAGTCAGACCTAGAAAGAGCTCTGAAGGCAGGTTCACAGTTTGTTGTGACACCAATAATCTCGAAGGCTGTTATTGAAAAATGTGTGTCACTAGGCGTGCCTATTTTTCCTGGAGCTTACACCCCCACAGAAATTTACACCGCATGGACTTGGGGAGCAAAAGTCGTCAAGGTTTTTCCGGCCACTGCTCTAGGGCCGTCATTTATTAAAGACTTGAAAGGCCCTTTAGACCAAATCAAACTTTTGCCTACAGGTGGAGTGAGTTTAGATAATATCCAAGATTTTAAGGCGGCAGGTGCAGCAGGATATGGCATAGGAAGTCAGCTTTTTAATAAAAAATTAATTGACGATAAAAACTGGAAAGGATTACAAGAACATATTGAACAATACATTCTGAAAACTCAAAATTAATACCCTAATGAAAATTAAAAATTATAGATGGATAATAGTAGCATTGCTGTTTTTTGCAACCACTATTAACTATTTGGATCGACAAATTATAGGTTTATTAAAACCCGTTTTAGAGCTAGAGTTTGAGTGGACAGAAACAGACTTTGCTCGGATAGTGATGGCGTTTACGGCAGCCTATGCTATAGGTTTGTTGTTTTTCGGGTGGCTAATTGACAAAGTAGGTACTAGAAAGGGATATTCCTTTACCGTAGTATTTTGGAGTATAGCAGGGATGTTACATGCTGTAGCTCGAAGTGCATTTGGTTTTGGTGTAGCACGTGTGGGACTGGGTCTAGGAGAAGCAGGAAATTATCCTGCGGCAGCTAAAACGGTGGCAGAGTGGTTTCCTAAGAAAGAAAGAGCATTGGCTACAGGGATATTTAACGCTGGTACTAGTGTAGGAGTAGTGATAGCCTTGGTTTTAGTACCACCTATTCTAGCAAATTATGGCTGGCATGAGGTTTTCTGGTTTACAGGTGCCTTGGGTTTTGTCTGGTTAATTTTTTGGCTCTGGTTATATCAGGTTCCGTCAAAGCAAGAGAAACTAACCGCAGAAGAGTATGAGTACATTGTGTCTGGGCAAGAAGAAACGGAGACTGAAGAAGGTAAAAACCCCGTAAAATGGTCTAAACTGTTTTCTTATCCGCAAACATGGGCATACATAACGGGTAAAGGATTAATTGACCCCATATACTGGTTCTTTCTGTTTTGGTTGCCTTCTTATTTTGCATCCACTTTTGATTTAGATCTTAAGAAGTTTAGTGTTGAGTTAATGATAATTTATACGGCCACCACAGTAGGAAGTATTGGTGGAGGTTACTTGTCCTCTTATTTGATAAAAAGAGGGATGGAAACCATAAAGGCTCGTAAGACAGTATTGTTTGTCTTTGCCGTTTTGGAGCTTTCCGTCATCTTTATCCAGTTTGCTGGAAATGTATGGGTGGCTGTAGGTTTAATCAGTTTTGCAGTAGCTCTTCATCAGGCATGGGCTACCAATGTTTTCACACTGCCTTCTGACATGTTTCCCAAGCAAGCCGTAAGCTCCGTTGTGGGTATTGGTGGAATGGCTGGAGCATTCGGAGGTATTCTTTTTCCCATGCTTATCGGTGGACTTTTAGATAAGTATAAAGCTTTGGGCAACATAGAAGCGGGCTATAATATTTTATTCACTATCTGCGGATTTACCTACTTAGTGGCATGGTTAATCATCCATTTATTGACCAAAAGGGGCCGCAAAGTGTCTTTGGAAGAATTGAGTTGAAATTAAATTTTAATATATAAATACACCCTACAAAAATGACGAACGACGATTTGAACGAAAAGAAAAACGGAATGTCAAGAAGAAAGGTTTTGTCTTCATTAGGATTGGCCGGAGCAATGGCTATTCCAGGAACAAGCTTTGCCAGACCAGAACCTAAGGTTTACAAAGAAGACAGAACTATGGTTAAAATAACCAAGCTGGAGACTTTTTTGATAAAGCCAAGATGGGTCTTTTTAAAGATTCATACAGATGCTGGTGTAGTAGGTTTAGGAGAGCCTTTATTAGAGGGCAGAGCCCAAACTATTCAGGCAGCCATTAAAGAGATAGAGCCTTACCTTATAGGAAAAGACCCAAGAGCTGTAACACACCATTGGCAAGCTATTTATAGACATAGTTTTTATAAAGGCGGACCTATTCTTACCAGTGCTTTGAGTGGGATTGACCATGCCTTATGGGATATAAAAGGTAAACTTTTGAATGTTCCTGTATATGAATTATTAGGTGGACCTACGAGAGATAGAGTACGTATTTACGGAAGAGCAAGTACTCCGGAGCAAATGAAGCAAAGAAAGGCAGAAGGATATACGATTATCAAAACTGGCGTAGCGAAAGATCGCCCTGCCAGAGCCGTTGAGAACCCTGCATTTATCAAACACGCCATCGAAAACTTTGCTGCCTTAAGAGAGGCTGGAGGTGATGGAATGGATATAGGGATTGACTTTCATGGTAGCATTCCTCCGCAAACGTCCAAAATACTAATCAAGGAATTAGAGCAGTATCAGCCTATGTTCATTGAAGAGCCATGTCAACCACAAAACATAGATGTATTGGCAGACATTGCTAGGAGTACGTATTTGCCGATAGCTACAGGTGAGAGAATATTTACCAAATGGGGCTTTAGAGAGATTTTGGAAAAAGGTGCTGCCAGTATTCTTCAGCCAGATATGTGCCATGCAGGTGGAATTTCGGAGGTTAAGATTATTGCAGGTATGGCAGAAGCCTATTATGCCCAAATAGCTCCTCATAATCCTATGGGGCCTATCTCTTTAGCTACAGGTCTTCAGTTAGCAGCTAGTATTCCTAATTTCTTGGTGCAAGAGCAAGTTTCTTTAGGAGAGGGATATTTGAAAACACCATTTAAGTTAGAAAAAGATGGTCATGTGATGATTCCAACTGGCCCTGGCTTAGGCGTAGAATTAGATGAAGATAAAATTTCTGATAAATTAGATCATGATTGGAAAAATCCAGAAACTTATGATTCATTTGATGGCTCTGTAGTAGATTGGTGAGAAATGAGTATCTTAACAAATTGAAATAATAAATAGAGAATGTTAAAAAATGTATGGATTTTCGCTCTTGTCGGAGTCATAATGGCCTGCGGCGAGGGAAACAGTAATACAGATAAAAGTATGACGGAAGCAGAAGAGGTAGATGCCATAGTAGATTCACTGCTCTACTTTAGGAACAATAAAATCAAGACAGATTTTTTGTCGCGTAAATTTCCTGACCTTGAAAGAGAAAAGGCTGTGGAGCTTCAGCTAGCATCACTAAAGAAAGAACTATCTGGCGGCGGACAGTTGGCTGGATGGAAAATGGGAGGAACCGTTGGTGATAGTGCTAGCTTTGACCCTATAATGGGTTATATGCTTAAAGCCAATCAGAATTTTTCTGGAGATAAAATATCCATTAAAAAGTTTCCCGCTAGCGAAGTGATGATAGAAGGAGAAGTTGGTTTTGTTTTCAAACAAGATTTTCCTAACGGCGTAAAGTCTATTGAAGAATTGAAAAATGGTATTGACTATGCAGTAGCAGCGGTAGAGTTTGCTCAGTCAAACGCCATCGGAATCAACAATAACCCTGAGACGGTAAAGACTAATCATGTGCTGGCTTTTGATACCGGACAGTGTGGTTTTATGCTAGGAAATAAGAAAATTGACTTTGCAGATTTTAATGTATCAGACGAGTCAGTGGAATGCTTTGTTGATGGAAAAGTGGCAGCCTCTGGCGTTTCTAGCAGAATATATGGCGGCCATTTAAATGCCCTCAATGCCTTGGCTAATCTGCTTCCTAAATATGGATTGATGATTAAAAAAGGAGATGTGGTTATTACCGGATCCATGTATGTGAACCCAACAGTAACAGGTTCTGCTAAAGTGAACCTTCAGTTCAGCAGCTTAGGTGAAATAGAAATGGAAATTACGGAATAGGAATATTCATAAATACCTGGTTCTAGTAGGCTTTGTTGATAGAAATACAACAAAGCCTACTTTTTTTATGATTTTTTGACCAGTACTTTACCACTTCAAAGATTTATTCAGGCATCAAAATCGAAATGATGTAATTTGCATATATACTAAGTTTATAAAAAAATCAGTACGTGACATTGGGTTTAGTGAACCTAAAGGTTAATATCACGATACTGTTTCATAGGATTTTTTAAAGATGATGGAGGGTAGAGGAAATTATATAGGCTGCGATTGGGGTACCAGTTCTTTCAGATTAAGGCTTATTGATTCGGAGTATAATTCTGTTTTAGCAGAGGTAGAAAGCAAAGAAGGGATTGCTTTTGTCAATAGTCAATTGACAGATAGCGAAAGTAGATTTGATTTTTTCAGTAATTTTTTAGGTCTGAAAATGGCCTTGCTTCAACAGAAAGTAAGCTTTGATATTTCCGATCTCACTTTGGTTTTATCAGGAATGGCTTCTTCTTCTATTGGAATGGAAGAATTAGAGTATGGTAGTTTACCTTTTCATTTAGGAAAACCGAAAAGTCTTTTTTCTAAATCCATTGTTCCCAACTCAAAATGGTCTAATCCAGTGATATTGGTTTCTGGTTTAAGAGACACGCACGATGTTATGCGTGGCGAGGAAATTCAGTTGTTGGGATTAGCAGAATTAATGAATTTTGGGGAAAATGATGATTCTATTGTCATACTACCAGGAACGCATTCCAAACATTGTTTTATAGAGAATGGAGCCTTAACCCATTTTCAAACCTATTTAACAGGTGAGCTCTTTCAGATTTTGTCGGAACATAGTATTTTAAGTAATTCGGTACACACTGAAAAAGTGTTAGAAGTGAATGCTGAGGCTGCTACAGCATTTGAAAAAGGTGTGTTAGATGCTAAGGAGACCAACTTGCTAACAAACCTCTTTAGAGTCAGGACCAATGTACTCTTCGAAACTTTCGATAAAAAATCGAATGCTTTTTATTTAAGTGGGCTTCTTCTAGGCGAAGAGTTGTCTAATATAGCAAAACCGTCAGACGAGAGACCCATTGTTTTATGCGGAGCCGAAGGATTAAATATACTTTATCAAAAAGCCATAAAGGTTTTAAAATTAGAGCATAGGACAGAGCTAGTTGCGAATGATATTTTATTAAAAGCCACCTTGACAGGTCAATCAATGGTTTTTAAGGAACATGCCTTAATAGCAGCAGAAGCTTAAGCTAATGGTTTTGTTCCCTTAGTTCTTTTTCGAGTTTATCTATCGTTATAGTGGCATGCTCACGCATTAATAGCTCCGCTTTTTCCGCATTCCCAGCTCTGATGGCCTCTATAATACTGATATGCTCAGGTAAAGTTTCTTGCGGTGTTCTTACTAAACCATAAGTGAAAGTCATTTGTAAGTAATTGGCTAAGGCGTCCATTTTTTGTAAGACGGCATTATTGCTTAATTCGCAAATGGCATTATGAAAGTCTTGGTCAGCCTTGCGGTATTTTTCGTCATCAATATCGGTTTCATTAAGGTAAGGTTTGAAGTATGAGGCTAGCTTTTCTGCTATTTTTTCGTGGTTTACGTTTTTCGCTAGCTTCCTAGCCGCTAATCCTTCTAATACTTCTCGGCATTCAAAAGCATCTATCTTGTCTTTTATATGATGTTCTTTCACGATGTAACCTTTTCTAGGAACAGATTCAATCAAGAACTCACTTTCTAGCATTTGAAAAGCTTTATGCAAGGGCATCCGACTAATGCCCAATTCTACTGCAATTTTTTCCTGAACCAATTTTTGACCCTTTTCCAGTTGACCTTTTAGGATTCTGGTTTTTAGCTCATGGTAGGCTAGCTTGCTTAAGTCGGAATGCTTTATCATGTATACTGTATTTTGTATACAAAAGTATTAGAAAATCACTAGATTTGTTAGGATTGATAAAATTCTAGTTCTATTTATGAATCTATAATTTTATTAAATATCATTCTATGAGCGACTTATGCATTATTTAAGTCTCTTATTTTTATAAATTCTAATCTGGAGCGAACAACAAATAACGAACAATTTTTAATGAGGGAATTTCAACCATTCAGTCGTATTATTTACATTTTAGGTATTTTTTTTCTTGTGGGTTGTATTAAACCTAAAACGGAAAACTGGCAATGGAGTACATTAGCTGTGGAGGGAGAACCGGTGGCTCGTCATGAAGCAGGCTTAGTGGCTCATGATTCAAAAATATATTTATTGGGTGGCAGAAGAATAAATGAAACTTCTCAATTTGACCCATCAACAAACTCATGGGCTTCGAAGTCTGAAACACCAATAGAATTACATCATTTTCAGCCAGTAAGTTATGGTGATGCCATTTATATAGTAGGTGCCATGACCGGAAAGTGGCCAACCGAACAGCCAGTGGATAAAGTGATTATTTATCACCCAAATGAAGACCGATACGAATTTGGACATTCTATTCCAAAAGATAGGAGGAGAGGAGGTGCCGGAGCCGTGGTTTATAACGATAAAATTTATATTGTAGGAGGAATTACAAATGGCCATATGGATGGCTCAAAGTCTTGGTTAGATGTTTACGATCCTAAAACAGGAGAATGGGAAGTTTTAGAAGATGCCCCTAGTGCTAGAGACCATTTTCAGGCAGTAGCTGTTAACGACAAGTTATATGCATTTGGTGGACGAAATAGCTCTAGGAGAACAGGAGAAGACATGTCTAGAACTATTCAGCATGGAAATATTTATAATTTCAAAACTCAGAAATGGCAGCCGGTAACTAATAATTTAGCCATACCTACCCAGAGGGCAGGAAGTTTTGCTTTTGCCCATAACAATTTGGTGATAATAGGAGGAGGAGAACAGGCAGGAATGGCCCTTGCTCAGAATGAAGCGGAAGCCTTTAACACCGCGACAGAAACTTGGGAGAAATGGCCTTCTTTTAATACAGGAAGACATGGTACTGGCTTTGCCGTGGTTGGAGATTATGTCTATATCGCCTCAGGTTGTGGGAAACCTGGTGGAGAGCCAGAACTTAAATCGGTAGAGCGTTTACGTTTGCCTAAGGAATCTTCTTTTGCGTCAACTAAAGGAGTTATAAAGACCCCGGTTTATACCAAGTTTAACACAGTTACGCTTTCTTTCAAAGGACCAGAAACTTCTGAGAATGCTACTGATAATCCATTTTTAAATTATAGGCTTTTAGTGGAGTTTAAGCATAAAGAAAGTAATCAAACCATTAGAGGTTTTTACGCTGCCGATGGAAATGCGGGAGAGACCAGTGCAGCTGCAGGAGCCATTTGGAATGTTAGGTTTTCACCAGATAAAGTGGGTGATTGGAGCTACGCGGCAACCTTGCAAAAAGGAGAAAACATTGCTCTAAATAATGAGGCTAGTGCAGAAAAGGCTATTTCTATCACCAATGCTAAAGGCCATTTTATAGTAGTTCCTTCTGATAAAGATGAGGCAGACTTTCGTGGCAAAGGCCGTTTAGTGGCTAGTGAAGGTTATTTCAAATTTCAGGATACGGATAAGCACTGGATAAAAATGGGGACCAATAGCCCTGAGAACCTTTTAGCATATGGCGATTTTGACGGGACATTTAGGATTTCTTCTGAAGCCAGCGAAGGAGAGGCTACAGCTTCTGATGAGCTGCATAAATATGCAAATCATGAAAAAGACTGGAAATTAGGAGATCCTACTTGGCAAAATGGAAAGGGGAAGTCTATCATTGGTTCCATGAATTACCTGTCTTCCAAAGGGATGAACACGGTATATTTCTTAACCATGAATATTCTGGGAGATGGGAAAGATGTGTGGCCTTATATTAATGAAAGTGATTTTACGAGATTTGATGTGAGCAAGCTGGATCAATGGCAAATTCTATTCGATCATATGCAGTCCAAGGGACTTCTTCTGCATTTGGTTATTCAGGAGACAGAAAACGAAACCATGCTTGATGGCGGTGACACAGGCCCTATGAGGAAGCTTTACTTCAATGAACTCATAGCAAGATTTGGTCATAACTTAGGATTAGTTTGGAATTTAGGAGAAGAAAATGGTCCCGCCAGTTGGTCGCCTGTGGGGCAAAATGATGCTCAGAGAAAAGCTATGGCGAAATATCTGAAAGAAAATGATCCTTATAATCATCCAGTTTTATTGCATACTCACTCCGAAGACCCTTTAAGATCTGATATTTTAGAAGATATAGTGGGATATAAATATTTGGATGGACTATCTCTTCAGCAGGCAGAACGCACAGAAACAAGTGAAGTAATAGAACATTGGCGAGCAAAAGCTAAGGAAAAGAATCATGAGTGGTTAATTACCATGGATGAGATTGGGAAATGGCACACAGGAGCTGTTATGGATGAAGAAAATCCAGGTCATGATTCGCTTCGTCATTTTGTGCTTTGGGGTTCTTTGATGTCTGGTGCGGCAGGAGTGGAGTGGTATTTTGGAGCGAAGCATCCGCAAAACGACCTTACCTCCGAAGACTGGAGAAAAAGAGACCAACTATGGGAGCTTTCTAATCACGCCAGAGTCTTTTTCGAAAACTATATTCCGTACTGGGATATGACTCCAAACCATCATTTGATAAATCAGGAAGATGGTTATTGTTTTCGCAAGAAAAATGAGGTTTATGCTGTTTATCTACCTAAAAAGGGCGATGCCAAAATTGACTTAACGGAAGCAGAAGGTGATTTTAGTATAAAGTGGTATAACCCAATAAAAGGTGGAGGATTGTTAGAAGGAAGTTTAATGGCTGTGAAAGGTGGCTCACTTCAAAGTTTAGGTACCTCACCTAATAATGCTGATCAAGATTGGGTTGTATTAATAAAAAAGGCGAATAAGTAATATTTTCATCTACGGATAATGCTGCATTCTGATGCTTTATAACACACTTGGGAAAATCCACTTGTTTAAATCGTCAGAATGCAGTTTCTTGTTGAATCCATTAATATTTCCTTGAAATGAAAAAACTAGTAGTCTTCCTTTTTTGCCTTGTTCAAATAAGTTGTGTAGCTCAAAAAGCAAATTCTTCTAAAGAAAATTGGCTGCAATTATTTAATGGTAAGAACCTAGTCGGCTGGGATATTAAAATCCGAGGGTACGAGTTAAATGATAATTATAACGAGACATTCCAGGTTAAGAATGGGAACATTGTGGTTAATTATGATGCATACGACGATTTTAACAAACAGTATGGTCACCTATTTTATAATGGTGATTTTAGTTATTACAAAATAGCTACGGAGTATAGGTTTATTGGCGATCAAGCTCCTGAAGGAGAGGGTTGGGCTTTTAGAAACAGTGGTATTATGGTTCACGGTCAGCCAGCAGAAAGCATGGGTCTGGAACAAGATTTTCCGATATCTATAGAGGTACAGCTTTTAGGAGGTTATGATGATAAAAAGCCGAGAACAAATTGTAATTTATGTACGCCAGGCACAACGGTGTGGTATGAAGGTAAATTTGACGAGCGGCACTGCATAAGCTCAAGTATACAGGCTGCCCCATTAAACGAATGGGTAAAAGTGGAGGTTGAGGTATATGGAGATTCATTGATTCGTCATTGGGTAAATGGTGAGGTGGCCATGGAATATACAAAACCAGCTTTTGGCGGAGGTGTGGTAAGTGGTTTTGACCCAGAGTTTAAACCAGACGGAAGCCGTCTAAGTCATGGTTCTATTTCTTTACAAAGTGAAAGTCACCCAATTGAATTTAGAAAAGTAGAGCTACTAAACTTAAAAGGGTGTATGAACCCTAAAGCAAAGAACTACAAGTCGTATTACGTTAAAGACGATGCGGCATCTTGTAAGTTTTAAGGTCGGAGTTTTCATAGGGTAATACTTTTTAGATCTCCCTCCCTGTTGCCAATAAATCACGTTGGCCTAAACAGTTCTTACCATTTCATGATAGGTATTACTAGAGCTGCTATGGTTTTAGGTGGAGAATGCCAATCTTGGATAATGAAATAAAAAGAATCTTGTTGTTCATCTATACTCGGTTTTAAAAAGTTAAATACTGATAACTCTATGTAGGCTTAATATAGGCAGAACCAAAGAATGTATCTCTGCTAGCGTATATGCTTCCAAGTTTTTTTCTCTCAGCTCAAAAAGATGGAATTGTTATCTAGACTTGATGAATCATTGTCTTCTCAGCTTATGCTGTCTTTGCTTATTAGGAATGATGGAGCTGTTTTAAGCCTTTTTTGACAGAAAAAACGACCGACTTAGGTCTCACAGGCAGCTTATTTACAGCAATCTTTTATAGAGAGATTTCTGTTACAATTACTTAATTGTGAAATTTGACAAAAAAAATGGATTTTATTTAGGGGTTTCTAGACTTAGTGGTACTATTAGGCAAAAGAATCTCAACCCTTACAAACCATGACTCAGAATGAATTGGAAGATATAGAACTCGTTGCTCTCTTAAAAAGTGGGAGTAAAAAGGCTTTTGAATCTATTTACAACAAATACTGGGAGAATTTATATGGATTTATTTATCGGAATTTGGGTTCAAACGAAGAAACTGAAGAGGTGCTTCATGAAATAATGCTCGCTCTTTGGAAAAACAGAAATTCGGCAAACATTGAGAGCTTAGGCGTTTACCTTTTTATTGCTGCTAGAAACCAGATTAATAAATTTATTAGAAGAGAAATTAACCTTCGTAAGTATAGAGAATTTCAAATTATGCATCAGATGGGTGAGATAACCCATATTGAAGAAAAAATGGACGAGTCTCTATTAAAACTTAAATTGGAAACGGTGTTGTCTAGGATGCCTGAAAAAACAGCTTTGATTTTTAAAATGAGCAAGTTGGAAGAAATGCCTGTTAAGAAAATTGCTCATAAGTTAGACCTCTCAGAAAAGGCTATTGAATATCACATTACAAAATCGATGAAAATTATAAGAGAGAATTTTAAAGGCTCTTTTTCAGAGAATTAAGAAAGGAAAAATGAAAGAAAAAGAAATAGATAATTTAATAAATAGGTATGAAAAAGGGCTTTGTACTTCAGAAGAAGAGAGTTTTCTGAAACAATTGGCAAAGCATAATCTTTCAGGCGATGGGTCTTTGGGGATATTCCAAGATGAAAAGGATAAAAATGAGGCTGAGGAACGGGGAATTCGGGCACTGAGAAGGGCAATTAATCCATTTCTATTTTGGTTGTTTCCTGTCAAAAAAACACTCAAATCAAAGCCAGTCTTATGGGCAGCAGCGGCTTTATTTCTTGTCGCTTTGTCTTTCTTGCCATTTTTCGTTGGAAATGATTCTGTCGCTAGTGATTATCGTCTTTTTGTTAAGAATGAAATTATAAATTCAGAAAAGAAAATTCAATTACCAGACGGAAGTGTGGTCACTTTAAAAGGAGAGTCTGAGCTGTTTATACATGAGGAATTCAATGAGAATTTACGTGAAATCAAATTTGAAGGGAAAGCCTTTTTTGATATTGCCAGAAATGAGCATAAACCTTTTATTATTAAATCTGGGGGATTGGTAACGAGTGTATTAGGCACCAGTTTTGAAATTAATGCTAAGAAAGATAATAGAGAGGTGGAAGTGGAGGTGTTTACAGGAAAGGTTTCTGTTCATCTTGAAAAAAACTTAGTCAAAACCAAAAAGGAGGAATTGATACTTACGCCAAATTTAAAGGCTGTTTTTGACAAGAAAACCAAGTTGATTCGCGAAACTATTGTGGACAATCCCGCGGAAATTAAAGGGAATTCTAGGAATAGAGCAGGTATATTTAAATACGAGGGACAGAAAATATCACAGATAATAAAAGACATCAGAGAGGTCTATGGCGTAGAAGTCATTTTGTTAAATGAAGCTTGCGAAAATCAATTGTTCACTGGAGACTTGATAAGTTTAACACTGTACCAAAAGCTAAACCTAATCTGTAGTGTAATTGGCTCTGATTTTGAAACCAAAGGTGCCAAGATAATTATAAAAGGAAAAGAGTGTAATTAACCCTAAAACAGATATAAAATATGATTTGAAAATACTTAAAAAAGTTAGAGATGCTGTAACATCTCCAACTAATTTTTACCCTTTTGAAAAGGGATGTTTAAACGATTCTGACAACCATCAAACCTTGCGAAAATATGAAAAAATACCAATGCAAAACCCATTTGCTGAGGATTATTATGAGGACAACCTTATTTTATCTCTTAATTTCTTACACTTTTTGTACACTGTCACTTGCTCTACCAGGATATAGTCAGGTAGATTTAAAACAACGTGTTACACTGGTAAAGAACAATGTACCCCTGGAAAATGTATTAAAGGACATTGAAAACCAGGTCAATATTAAATTTATATACAGCCCAAGCGGTATCAACATCAATCAAAGAATAAATGTCAATGCCAAGAATAAAAGGGTTGATGCTTTGCTGAAGGAAATTCTAACACCTGTCCGATTAAAATACATAGTGGCTGAAGATAGAATTGTGTTGAAAATAAACGATGATATGAGTTCTCGGGTGATATTTTCAACGCCTACGCCTGTTGTCGATGAAATTATCAATAGGAAAATTCAAGGACAAATTACAGACGAACATAATGAAGTTGTTCCTGGAGCAACGGTCCTTGTAAAGGGCACCCAAATGGCCACACAGTCTGACGGGGATGGTAATTTTCAGCTTGAAATTCCTGATGAAGACGTGATTTTAGTTATTTCTTTTGTGGGTTATATCCACCGTGAAATAAACGTAGCTAAAAATCAGCAGCAGATAACGGTACAACTAAGACCAGATGCTACCAACTTAAGCGAAATCGTGGTGGTAGGATATGGTAGCAGCCAAAAGGAGAATTTGACAGGGGCGATATCTACCATACAGTTCGATGAAAAATTAGAAAACAGACCGATAACCAATGCGTCACAAGCTTTGGGTGGAACGGCTTCTGGAGTTTGGGTGAGTCAAAATTCTGGAAAACCAGGCGGAGATGATGCCCAAATTAGAATTCGTGGATGGGGAACTTTGAATAATTCCAATCCTTTGATTCTAATTGATGGTGTGGAGGGTTCTTTTGATCAGATAAACCCATCGGATATCCAATCTATTTCAGTACTTAAAGATGCTGCGAGTGCCGCCATTTATGGTTCAAAGGCTGCAAATGGTGTGGTATTGGTAACCACTAAAATTGGAGTGAATAGAGAGAAGATGAGGGTCTCGGTAAACTCTTATGTGGGCGTGCAATCCTTAGGAAGGCACTATAATACCATTAATAATAGTGTTGAAAACATGGATTTGACCAATGCCGCCTTGGTTAATGGCGGCTCTAGTGAGCTTTATCCTCAAGATTTAATAAATCAATATCGCACAGGTACGGATAAATTTAAATACCCAAACACAGACTGGTTTAAGGAATTGTTTGACAATGCTTTGATTCAGCAAAATAACGTGTCTATTACAGGTGGCTCGGAGCAAACATCTACCTTTTTGTCCTTTAATCATCTTAATCAGAAAGGTCTGGTGCCCAATACGGAGTCTCAACGTTACGGGATTCGAGCAAATGTGGAATCACGAATTAACGACTGGTTTAAATTAGGTGGTCGATTAGGCTACATTAATAGAAATTCAAAAGAACCATATGCGGATATTACTTATGGCTCATTAGGGCGTGTTTTTGATATGCTTTCTGGTGCGGCACCCTTTATTGCACCGTATAATCGTGATGGAGATTATGGCTCTGTAGAGGTTTATAATCAAAATGGGGCTTTGCTTTATGATAATAGAAACCCACTAATTGATGCAGCCAATGGTCGAACTACTACGCAAAATAACTTGCTTACTGCCAATGCCACAGCGGAACTAACTTTAGCCAAAGATCTGGTTTTAAAAACGACATACGCACTAAACGGAACCTGGAACCTTATAGACAGATACAATTCTAGCGTGTTTGGTTATACAGATTCAGGGCAAGAGACCATTACAAAGAACTATAACAGAGAGGGTTTAGAAATGAACCGAGGAGTAGAGTATGGTGTAAGAACCAATCTTTATTCTACTTTAAACTATGTCAAAAGCTTTAATAATCGTCATGATTTTAAAGTTTTGGCTGGTTTCCAGAATGAGAATAATAAGATTCAGTCGGTATATGCTCGAAGAAACAACCCACCAAAAGAGGGTTTAACGCAGGTGGATGCGGGTACCTCGGGTATTCAAGGGACAGGAAATATGGATCGTTTGAAAATTCTTTCCTATTTCGGACGATTGAACTATGTTCTGGAGGACAAATACCTCTTTGAAGCCAACTTTAGAGCAGATGGCTCTTCTCGTTTTAAAAGTGGAAGCAGATGGGGGTATTTCCCAGGGTTTTCAGCGGGCTGGAGATTGTCTGAAGAACCTTTTTTAGCACAATCAGATCTTATTTCGAATATGAAACTAAGGGCATCGTGGGGTAGGCTGGGTAACCAGAATATTAATAGCTACTCGCCCTATCTGACTATCATAAGTCAAAGCAACTCTTTGAGCTATAATTATGGTGGCAGCTTTGCTCCAGGTGCCGCGGTGACTAACTTGGTAGATGAGAATATTACTTGGGAGCAAACCTCCACTTTAGACATTGGACTTGAAGTAGGAATATTGAAAAACAAGTTTACCCTAGAGGCGGATTACTTTAGAAAGAACACCACCGATATTTTAGTACAATTACCGATTCCCTTAACGCTTGGTGGACTCACCTCACCTTTCGAAAACAAAGGGGCGATGTTGAATGAAGGGGTTGAGCTGATCTTAAACTACTATAGCCAGGTTTACGACCCTAATAAATTGAAATTCAATGTGGGTTTAAATGCTACTTATATCAAGAATTTGGTGACAGACTTCGGTACGGAACGCTCTCCAGATCAGTTATTCTTGATAAGACAAGGTTTCTCATTTAATGAACTTTACGGTTATAAAGTAGAGGGGATTTATCAGTCTAACGAAGAGGCTAAAACGCATATGTTTGCCAATGGTTTTGTGCCACAAGCAGGTAATTTAAAATTTCAAGATCTAAATAATGACGGAAGACTAGATTATCAAGATAAGCAATCTTTAGGAAACACTATCCCGAAAGTTACTTTTGGAGTATCGCCATCTTTTAAATATAAAGGTTTTGACCTGAATATTTTACTTCAAGGTGTAGCAGGGGTAAAGCTTTTCAATCGTAATAATTTCACAAACTTGTCTTTTGAGAATAGAGTAATTGCTAAAAGTTGGTTGGATTCATGGACGCCTGAAAATACAGATACGGATATTCCAATGGCTAGATTTGATAATTCTTGGGATAATTCTGACTCTGATTTTTGGATAGTAAACGGAAGCTTTCTAAAAGTAAAAAATGCTCAGTTGGGATACACACTTCCTGAAAGCTTCATTTCAAAATATGGCTTAGAGAAAGCTTATCTGTATCTGAATGCACAAAATATATGGACTATCGCCAGTAGAGCCTATGATGGTTACGATCCAGAAAAGAGCACTTTCAGTTCGTCATCAAACCTGTACCCTGTGCCTAGAATACTTTCACTTGGCGTAAACTTAAACTTTTAATACAATGAGACTTAAAACTATATATATACTTTTATTTACCGTTTGCCTAGGTTGTAGTGACAGTTATTTAGACGTTTTTCCGGAAGATAAAATTACTTCAGCAAACTTTCCAGAAAATGAAAAGGACATCAAATTTGACTTAAATGGAGTTTACTCTTTGCTGAAAGAAAACGCTATTTATAATGAAGGCTTGTTTGGTTTTGGTGTTTTAGACGGGGCTACACCCAATGCTTATAATTGGGGAAATACAGCAATTGCTAAAATTGGTTCTGGCCAATTATCTTCTTCCGATGGTGAAATTCTAACATTTAGATGGACAAGATGTTACGCTATAATTTTTCGAGCAAACAGCTTGTTAAAGGATTTGGATAAAGTAGAACTTTCAGCAGAAGCCCGTAAAACTTACGAAGGAGAAGCTCATTTCTTAAGAGGTTTGGCCTATTCTCTTTTAGCAGATTCTTATGGTGGAGTCCCTCTTATTACCTCAGTAATATCGGCAGATGGTGCGAAAAATTTAAAGCGGGCAACTTTATCTGAGACATGGAATCAAGTCGTTTCTGATTACGATGTAGCCATTGCCAACTTGGCGGTTAAAGCACCTGAAGCAGGAAGGGCTGATAAAGGAGCAGCATTAGCCATGAAAATGAGAGCCTATCTGTATCAAAATAAATATGATAAAGTGCTGGAAGTAACGGAACAAATAGAAGCTCTAAATAAATACTCACTCTTCCCAAGTTACGAGGGCTTATTTAAAAGAGAGAATGAGAATAATGAAGAAGTGATTTTCGATATTCAATACATCAGAGGTGAGAATTCTCAAGGCTCATTTCATGATCAATATTGTGGTACGGGTACCGGAAGCTTTACAAGAGGAACTCGTTATGTACCTACGGATAATTTGGTGAATGCTTATGAAACGATAGATGGTTCTCCTGTAAATGCGTCCAAACCATATGAGAATAGGGACCCAAGATTAGGATTTACAGTCGTTGTTCCAGGCTCTTTTATTCTTGGTTACCAATTCCCAAATTACACTTATCCCGGCGGAGCGTATAATCATCCAGGTAATAGGTTGAAGCACCTTAGTTGTAGAAAATACAGAGAGAACGATATGGCCAATTTACCAACCTCTGGACAGTCTGAAATTAATGATATAGTGATACGCTATGCTGATGTGCTTTTGGCGAAAGCGGAAGCTCTCATTGAATTAAATAAGGATATTCCGCTAGCATTAGCATTAATTAATAAAGTAAGGACGGAGCGAGATGACGTGAAGATTACTAGAATCTCAATCAGTCTTTCACAAAGTGAAGCAAGAGAAAAATTAAGGCATGAGCGTAGAATAGAGTTTGCTCTTGAAGGGCTTTACTGGTCAGACATCAAAAGATGGGATTTAGCTAAGGAAATTTATCCATTAGTAATTAAAGATCATTTAGGAGGGGTTATTGAAACGAGATTCCCAAATGGGTATTTAGAGTATTATGATTTATTACCTATTCCAGCTAGTGAAATTTCTCTTAATCCAGGATTAGAACAAAACCCAAATTGGTAAAAACATACTTTAAGCATGCAAAAAACAAATCTCATTTTAATTATTGGTCTCTTTTTTAGCCAACTTACTTTCGCTCAAAGTGAAAAGCCGAATGTGCTTTTGATTCTGGTGGATGATTTAGGCTATAACGATGTGTCTTACTACGGTAATAAGGATGTAAAAACGCCAAATCTCGATGCACTATGTAAGGCAGGAATGAGGTTTGACAATTTCTATGCTAACTCTCCAGTATGCTCACCTACGAGAGCATCATTAATGACGGGGAAATATCCTGATGCTGTGGGTGTACCCGGCCTAATTAGATATCCTAAAGCGGATAACTGGGGTTACCTAAAACCCGATGTTCAGCTTCTACCCGCTGCATTAAAAGAAAATGGATATGCTACTGCTATGGTTGGAAAATGGAATCTAGGGTTAGAGTCACCAAATTTACCGAATCAAAAAGGCTTTGATTATTTTCATGGCTGGCTAGAAGATATGATGGAAGACTATTACGACCATAAACGCCATGGAATTAATTTTATGCGTGAGGACGATAAAGTGGTTACTCCTGTGGGACACGCCACCGATGTTTTTACGGACTGGTCTATAGACATTATAGAAAAAGCGGCCAATAGGGAAAAACCTTTCTTTTTGTATTTGGCATATAATGCACCACATTTTCCGGTACAGCCTCCAAAGGAATGGTATAACAAGGTGATGGCTAGGGAGCCTTCGATGGATCCTAAAAGAGGAAAGTTAGTGGCTTTAATTGAGCACCTAGATGATGGGATTGGACGCGTTGTGAAAAGTTTGAAAGAAACAGGGCAATACGAAAATACACTTATCTTTTTTGTAAGTGACAATGGCGGAAATCTGGATGACTTAGCTAATAATTTACCTTATCGAGATGGAAAACAAAGTATGTTTGAAGGTGGTTTAAGGGTGCCAGCCTTTGCCACATGGCCTGCAAAAATTAAGAACGAAACCGTTTCTAATGAGCAATTATTGACCATGGATATCTTTCCAACACTAGTTGATTTAGCGAATGGTTCAAACAAAGGGAATTGGGACGGAGAAAGTTTTAAGCAGGTTTTATTGGAAACTATCGCACCGTTTTCGGAAAGACCCGTATACTTTGTTAGGCGTGAAGGCGGAATAAAGTATGGAGGAAATGATTACCATGCCTTGATTTATCAAGGTTGGAAAATTTTACAAAATACGCCGTATTCACCTTTAGAACTGTATCACATAAATCAGGACCCTTACGAGAAGAGAAACTTGGCCAGTGAAGAGCCTAAAAAGCTTGGGGAATTGAATAAATTATTATTGACTTATATACAAAAAGGTGGTCAAACACCTTGGCAAAAACCCAATTAAAATGAATAAATTGAAATGGATACTATTCGCTATAATAGGCTTGAGTACTCAAGAGAGCCACGCTCAAAAAAAAAGTCAGCCTAATTTTATTGTCATATTTACTGACGATCAGGGTTATGGAGACTTGAGCAGCTTTGGACATCCCACTATTAAGACACCCAATATTGATAGAATGGCATATGAAGGACAAAAATGGACTAACTTTTATGTGGCTTCTAATGTTTGTACACCTTCACGTTTTGGTCTTATGAGCGGTCGTTTGCCAGTAAGAGCAGGTATGGAAGGTCCGGATAGTAGACGCGTGCTTTTCCCAGATTCTGAAGGTGGTATACCAGCCGATGAGCTAACTATTGCAGAAATGCTGAAGAAGAAAAACTATAGTACAGCGTGTGTAGGTAAATGGCATTTAGGGCATTTACCAGAGTACTTACCTACATCAAATGGTTTTGACTCCTATTTTGGTATTCCCTATTCCAATGATATGGACAGAAATCCTAGCCCTGAATTTAAGTATGAAAGATTCCAGAAAACTAGCGGAGATAGCCGTGGATTTAATGTACCGATTCTAAGAAATGAAACAGAAATAGAAAGACCTGCAAATCAAAGTACATTGACTCAACGTTACACAGAAGAATCGATCAAGTTTATTAAAGAGCATAAGAAGAAGCCATTTTTCCTTTATATGGCTCATAATATGCCGCATATACCGTTGTTCAGTAATGCTAATTTTGCAGGAACAAGCGAAAGGGGAATTTACGGCGATGTGATTCAAGAAATTGATTGGAGCGTAGGACAGATTTTTGAAACTTTAAAATCAGAAGGACTTGAAGACAACACCTATGTTATTTTTACGACGGATAACGGCCCTTGGCTCGTTTTTGGTGAAAATGGTGGTTCAGCAGGTTTATTGTATGGGGGAAAAGGTACGAGTTATGAAGGTGGCCAAAGAGTACCTTGTGTGATCTGGGGCAAAGATGTGAAATCTGGAATAGTCTCAAAAATGGGAAGCACCTTAGATGTATTGCCAACAATATGCAGTTTAGCCGGAATTGAAGTGCCTAAAGACCGTATTTTAGATGGATATGATCTTTCTCCAGTGCTACGTGGAGAAGACAAAACCCCACGTGATGAGATGTTTTATTATCATGGAACACGACTTTTTGCAGTAAGGAAAGGGGCTCATAAACTTTACTTTTTATCAAATAATCCCGTAGGATATCCGCCTAAAATAGAAGAATTGGAGAAACCTACTTTGTTTAATGTACTTACAGACCCGTCGGAGAAGATAGATATAGCATCAGAGAATCAAGATATTGTAAATAGATTAAAGAAAATAGCGGAGGTTCATGTGGCCACGGTAAAGGAAGTTCCGAACCAATTAACAAGAATTGCTAAAAAGCAGTAAGTTTTATATTTAAAAGCTAGAAATGGATAAGCCTTGGGCTAAGAAATTGATGTTATTTATTTCGTATTATAAATACCTAAATTAAAGGAGTCGGCTGTGTTATAGTTGGTATATGAATTACAGTAGAGTTATTAAGACTCTACTGTTTTTTTGTTTTAACCGAAATGGAATAATGGAACTCTTAAGTCTTTTTGAGTTAAAGCTTTGTTTCGCATTATAGAATCCATAAAATCAAGAATTCATCCTGTTTTAATAGGCATAAATGTATAAAGCAGCGTTCACGGCAGAAAATGGTGCAAGAGCTCCAATCCGTTTATTCTAAATGGCTGTACTAAATCTCACTAATTATAGCTTATCACCCTTTCTGAAAAGTTTTGGGGGTATTCCTGTATATTTTTTGAACCATTTATTGCAATTACTTTGGCTTGAAAAGGAAAGTTGATTGGATATTTCCTTCATGCTATGGTTAGTGGTTGTCAGTAGTTCTTTTGCTAAATTTAACTTTAAATCATTGTAATAACAGAGGATAGCTTTTCCATAGAAATTTTTAAATTCCAAGCACATTTTCGTTTTAGATATTCCAAATTCTTCTGATAGGTTTTTTAAAGAAGGGGAGCTTGAATTTAGAGTTTGGTTAAGCTTTCGTTCTATAAGTATTAATTTATTGAAGTCTTTGTCGTGAATTGTTGAAGCTTTTTGGCAAGGAGATTCTTTAAGGTATTTAATCACGAAGAAATAATCTCCAAGCATCTTTAGGAAGTCTCCGAGTTTGTCAAATTTATTGCAGTGGGATTGGTCATGAAAAGTATTAAGGGTTTCAAACAGTTTATCAATGCATACAACCTTATTAAGGCCAATTATTTCAGATGGTCTCCGTTTATTAAACAAAGGCTCCTGAAAGTTAAGATTGGCATTGTCAGGTAGCATTTGGTCTAGCACATTTTGGTTTAAAAATAATAAGTGGAATATGCAGGGTTCATCTTTTTGGATAATAAAATTAGGTATGTCACTAAACTGTGATAGTAGGTGACATGAAATCGTGGTTTTATCATTTTCACCCCCAGGGTTTAGCATAGATTCATTTACAGAATTCTCCTGCTCTTTAGCGTTTAGAAATCTAACAGAATTTGATGACCCTTTTTGGAATAATAATAATTTATAATTCTTGGCATGTTCTGTCTGATAGAAGTTGAACTTGATAGCTTTATTTAGCTTAATATCAAACTGTAAATATTGAATGTTAGCGTCTATTTTTTTAAAACGATAACTTCCTAATCCAGTTTTTTCGTCTAATTCAAATTCATTCGGAGTTGAAGAGACTTCATTGTATTGCAAAATATCTTTCCAGAATGTCGAAGGGTCTTTCGCATTAATATTATAATGTGTCATGTAAGTTTAAACGGCGTATTATGGTTTTCATGGTTCTAGCTAAAACAAAGCTAGGGCGTATATCTAATGTCTAATGAAGTGAAAATAAGACAATATACAAAGGCAAATTGTCAATATTATTTGTGATTCAATAGACCTTATAAGTTACATAATGACCTAAACGTACATGCATATACCATTCTTGTAATTTGAAGGGAAAGATTTAGGTTTTCTATTTTGTTTACGATGAATAGATTAGCTTGAGGTAGGTCAGTCTTTTCCTAATTAGGGTAATTAAATTGTCCTATTGTTCTTTTAAATATTCCAGTAGTTCTTCTTTTAGTGTATGGCACTTAAAAGGCATGTGAATTGTGATTCCTGTCTTCACAATAAAACTTTAAATGCCATGATAAGAAACCTCAAATTTGGTTATCTTTTTTTAATTTTTCTTTCAGCTTCCGTCTATGGTCAGATATCTGAAACCAATGGAATATGTACAGATCCAATAGTAGGAGCTGGAGTATTTATCAATCAAGCAAGAACTGCCGGAATTAATCTCTTAGGTGGGGTGCCATCAGCAAATAATTCTGTGGATGGGAACTTGAGTAATTATGCCGAAATGCAAACGGGAGTGGCATTATTAGGTGGCGGCACTGCTTTGTCTATCAAAGACTCTGTTCATCTCTACCCGTCTGGAAATAAAGCTGGTTTTGTAATCCAAACTACTGGGGGAATCCTGAGTGCTGATGTTTTGTCTGCACTAAGTATTAAACTCTATAAAAACAATGTACTGGTTCAAACGGGAACCACGGGCAGCGGATTAGTTTCATTGGGTTTGTTAAGTGGTTCGTCTGGTCTTCAAAGAGTTGGAATAATAGCTACTTCTGATTTTGATGAGATTCAGATTACGGTGGATGGGACTTTATCATTATTAACTAACCTCCGGGTTTATTATGCCTATGAAGAACCTGTTAGCTGCCCAAGCAACTGTATTGTGGCTGCAAAAGCATCATCTGGAGCGAGTATTGTTAGTGGTAGAACAGGAATTAGTGGTATTTGTCTGCTATGCTCTGTCGACAATCAATCTAATGTCATAAATAATGATACCACACTTTTTGCCACTATTAATCAGACGGTTGGCTTAGGTGTTAGTGGCTCTATATCTGTTAAAACTGGAGCTGCAAAACCAGCTGGAACCGAAGCCGGTTTCGCCATTTCACCATCTTCTGGGATTTTGGACTTGAATGCTCTTGGAAGTATTCAAATCACAACGTATTTAGGAGGCGTTTTAAAACAGTCGTATACTGCAAACAACGCTTTGGTAACTGCGAGTGTATTGAGCAATTCATCCATACAAACCGTATCATTTAAAACGGCACAAAGCTTTGATGAAATTAGACTTACCGTAAATGCTGCCGCTAGCTTATTGGCGACTATGAAGGTATATTATGCTTACACCGCTTTAGACTCAGATGGAGATGGCGTTTATGATTGTTTAGATAAATGTGCTGGAAATGATTTGCAAGACAATGATGGAGACGGTATTCCAGACGATTGCGACTTAGATGACGATAATGACTTAATCCCAGATACGGATGAAATCACCGTGTATTTAACCGATCCATTTGATGGTGACACGGATGATGACGGACTTTCTGATTATGCAGAGATCTTTGCAAGTTCTCCTTTGTCTGCTGCCACTAATCCTTTATTGGCTGATTCTGACAATGATGGTATCCAAGACGGTACTGAGGTAGGCATTACCTTACCGAATAAATATACAAATATTGCTATTTTCATACCAGATAGCGACCCCACTTCCACTACAGATCCCCTTAATGCTGATACAGATAACGATGGATACACTGATGGTGCTGAAGACAAAAACTTTAATGGACGGGTAGATGCAACAGAGAGTGACCCTAACAACCCATGTGACCCCGTTGCTTGTAGCATAGATCTGAATCTGAAAAAAACAGTAAATAAATCAATAGCCGCTATGGGTGATACCCTTATATACTCGCTTATTTTAGTGAATGAAAACCTTGGTGTTGCGGCCACAGGAGTTCAGGTTTTAGACCAATTACCTTTAGAAACACAATACGTTAGTCATATAGGATACGCAGGAACCACTTTTGACCCGATAAGTGGCATCTGGGATATTGGAAATGTGATGGCAACTATTGATACGGTAACCTTAAGTATATCCGTAAAAGTGGTGGGTTCTGGCGTGATTTCTAATGCTGCAGAAGTAATAGCTGCAGACCAAACAGATATAGATTCTACACCAGGTAACAACAAGCTTAATGAAGATGATTTTGGGCTAGCTTGTTCAAGTGTTCCATTTGATATATGTGGGGGAGATGCTATAACTTTAAGCGTGGCAGCCGGATATACTTCATACCAATGGAATCTGAATGGTCTTCCTATTGTTGGTGCTACATCAAATACGCTTAACGTTTCAACTCAAGGTTCCTATACGGTAGATATAGATAATGAAACTGGCTGTGTTACAGGCCTATGTTGTCCTTTTATTGTAGTTGGAGGTATTGCTATAGACGTAACCATTGCAGGAACCGATAGCTTATGTTCTGGAAGTCCTATCAACCTTACAGCCTCTGGTTCAGGAACTATTACGAGTTATTTATGGACGCTACCAAACGGTTCATTACTGTCTAACAGTACAGTAAGTATAAATTCAGCCACTGCATTAAATAGTGGTAATTATATATTGGTTGCAACTTTTGAAAGCGGTTGTACCGCAATTGACACTTTCAATGTTGTAGTGAATCAAAGTCTGGCAGTACATAGCATTGTAACGCTTTGTGATAATAATGGGACAGAAAATGATGGAGCAGATGATACGTTCAACTTTAACATAAACCCTACTGGGAAATTAGGGAACTCCTATTCAATTATAGGAAATGGCTTAAGCTTTACGGGATTAAATGTGGGTCAACCTAGTGGTCCAGTCGGATATTTTAGTATTGCTAGTGGTTCATTTAGTGTCACAATTAAGGATGAAAATAGTAAATGTGCAACAGATATTTCCATAATACCACCTTACAATTGTTCCAGCTGTAATGTTTCTTTATGTGTTCCAATTTCAATAGTAAAAACCAAGTAAAATAACCAAATAGAAGTATTTGAAAGAAAAGAGGTCGCTCCATAATAAAATGGACGACCTCTTTTTTGTTAATTATATTTTTTTAAAAGCTTTGGAGTAGTGCTAAACTACACTTCTGTATTTAGCTATAGCTTCAAAGTAGACCGAACCTGTTGATATATTTGAACGAAGTTTTTTGATTTAAAGTCTGGGATTTCAAGTGCCTCATTTTATGAGCCTTAAATTGGATTTTGACCCTCAATCAAATGAGATTTTAGAAATAAGAATGACCGGCTGGATTTATACCTAGCCACCAACTACCGCTATATGGAAGAATCATAGATACACATTACCCGTTTTACCTAACGTGTGAATTATATAACTTTGACACTCAAATATGTAATACTTCTGATGACTAATATCGGAGCTTTGTCTGAAGCAAAATTCCTTCACGCGATGAAGTAGTAACAAGACAAAATCAACAGAAAATAATACACCGACGCTCAGAATCCATTTATAATGGAGAATTTTTGAAGGTTATAAGTCCAACTAACGACCTATCGTTTTTTTGTAAAGATGTTGCTAGTATGCAATAAGGGCTTCTTAGATAAAGCGTGGATTTTAGCGGATGCGAATACCAAATGTAATGTTTAAAAAAAATGATAAATGACAGCTAAATTAGAATTAGAACAAAATATCATAAACATTACCACTACTATTCTTCAGAAATTTCCGGAGTTATTGAAGTACATTATGGAGATGCCAGAAAACAGATCAAAAGAAGTTGAAATTAACATCGAAAACCTTGAAAATCACTATCAGTTTTTACAAGAATTAGTAATGGAATATACGAAATCACATTAGGCTGCGACCTCTCCTCAGAATATCGAGAAACAGGAATTTCCAGGATCGGAGTTGGATGACGATCAGGAACGTATTGGGAGCAAAGATGAGGAAAATAATTATTACAGTAATGGCGGAGATAACCATAACGATTTAGAGGACGATAGAGGTTAATTAATGCCGATTTAAACTTAAGTAGGCTTTTGAAAAAGTATCACATCTTCTAAGTAAATTTGAAGCAGACATTAAATAAAAAAAACAAATGAATCTTAAAAGAATCTTCGGAGCATTGCTTACAGTTTTGGGAATCGCTGGGCTTATCTATGCCTCAATTTTGTTTGTAAATTCCTCTTCGTCCAGCGTAAATGCTATAAAAGGACCAATCATTTATGGCGTAATTGGCTTTCTGTTTTTCCTGTCAGGTATCAGTTTGATTCGTACAACAAAGGATGAGGCGTAGACGTAAATGAATATGGTAATGGAAGTTTATTAGTTGGTATCAGAGCGTAACGTTTAGATACTGGCGTTGGTTAATTCGCCATTTTTTAAATGGTCTGTAATCAAATCTTGAAAAAGACTTTATCGAGATATAAGTTTTAGGGCTTCACACGTCAAAAGATAAATAGTCTTATCCGCAATGTATACTAGGTTATTGTTGTTACAATTAAAACGCTTCCATTAAGATTATGTTTATCGGCATTCAATTACTTTATTTTCTTCTTAATTTTTCTTCTTTTAAAGCAACAGAAAATCCAGCTGTTGTAGCTATTGAGACATCAGAATCAATCTATGCGGATTGTCAGCTCACAGGCATTGTTAATTATGATGCATTTAAAGAAGCAATGCTTGGTTATGAAAAGTTTCATCCAACAAAATCAATCATAACGATAGTTGATTTTTCACTGCCTTCAAGCGTAGAAAGATTTTTTGTAATCAATATTGAAGAGAAAAAATTACTTTTTTCGTCGTTGGTTGCTCACGGTAAAAATTCAGGCGAAAATATGGCTCATTCGTTTTCTAACATTATGGAATCTCACCAAAGTAGCTTAGGGTTTTACATGGTGGGTAACGAAATACAGAGTCCAAAACACGGTTCAGCCCTATTACTCTTTGGCTTAGAAAAGGGCATTAACGATAATGCCCGTCGCCGAGAAATTATTATTCACGGGGCTACTTATGTTAGTAGCTCTTTTGTTCAACAACACGGACGCTGTGGTCGCAGTTTTGGCTGCCCAGCTTTGCCACAAGAACTTATTCCGCAGGTAGTACCTGTACTTGCCAATGGAAGCTTACTTTATATCCATAGTTAAAAAAAGACCGGTTCAATTAGGCATCCTTGCCTTTGTTATTTGTGCCCTCATTGCTACTTTTTTTATTGTCAAATCTGTTAAAAAGAAAAGGAAGGCAATTTTGGCTGACCAAAGTGTCTATTCAGATCAAAATTTTACTGATTTAAAAACGGATAGTTTGGAGATTGATTCATTCTTTAAGAATTTTTCTGCTAACGACTCCATTCAAAATGAAGTAAGGGCGTTTTATAACCGCAGAAACTATCAATTGGCATGGTTCAACGAAAAAGGGATGACCAATGCAGCTCCTAACTTTTTTAGCCAACTACTAAGTCATATTCAAGAGTTTGAAGATAAGGTATTGGTAAATGGTACTTTGGATAGCTTAATGATGCTTTCGCAAACTGACGAGAAACTATTCCTCTCACAAGAGAAAAATATTTATCAGTTAGAATTGATGCTTACGACCACATTTTTCAACTATGCCTATAAAACATTTAGTGGTACGATAGCGGACCCATTCGACCTCGAATGGTTTATTCCTAGCAAAAAGAAAAACTACCAAACTTTACTCGATTCACTGGTATCATTTACTAGAGGTGAGAAAGTGCAAGAGCCTGTCAATCAATATTATATTTTACTCAAAGCTAAGTTAATAAATTACCGAGAAATTCAGAAAAAGGGGGGCTTGCCAATGGTTGAAACTGACGCAAAATTATTGGCAATCGGCGACAGTAATGCTTGTATATCTAGTGCTAAAAAGCACTTGTTTTTGACGGGTGATTTAGCAGAAAATGAGAACTCAAATATTTTCACCGATTCATTGGAAACCGCCCTGAAACGATTTCAACATCGTATGGGTTTAGTGGAAAACGGAAAAATAAATGCTGCAACTTTAGTTGAGTTTAACGTACCCATAGAACAGCGAATAAAACAAATAATGGTCAATATGGAACGACTTCGATGGGTACCTGTTGAAATGGAAAATGAATATTTGCTAGTGAATATACCAGAATTTAGGCTACATATTTTTGAAAATCAAAAGCAAGTTTGGCAAATGAATGTGGTCGTTGGAAAGGACATACATAAAACAAATATTTTCAAGGGTAACATTTCTCGAATTGTATTAAACCCTTACTGGGGGGTGCCTACTAGCATTGTTCGGAATGAAATTTTGCCAAAGCTTAAGAAGAACGCTGGATATTTAGTTAGGAATAATATGGAGGTTTTATCAGGAAATACAGTGGTAGATGCAAACAATATTAATTGGAATAAATACAGTGGAAATGTTCCGTATAATTTTCGTCAAAAGCCTGGTGAGAACAATGCCTTAGGTAAAATCAAGTTTTTGTTTCCCAATAACTTTAGCATTTATTTACATGATACACCCTCTAAAAGTTTATTTAATGAGTCCAGCAGGGCTTTTAGCCATGGTTGTATTAGGGTTGCAGAGCCTCATAAGTTAGCCCTTTATTTGCTTAGAAATGAAACAGAATGGAGTGAATCAAAAGTTGATAATATACTCAAAACCAATATCGAAACGAGTATAAAAGTAAGCCCAACTGTGCCAGTTTATATTGCCTATTTTACTTCATGGGTTGATAACACCGGAGCATTGAATTTCAGAAAAGACATTTATGATTTGGACGAAAAATTGGCTGACGAAATTTTTGGAGAAACAGTAAAGCAATGATAGTCACGACAAATTCCGCCATAAAAAAAATAGTACTTATCTTTTTGGTTGTGGCGGGTTTATACTATGCGAAAACGTTCTTGATGCCACTCTTAATAGGAGGTATTTTAGCAACAGTGTTTTTGCCTTTTTGCAATTGGTTAGAAAAGAGAGGGTTTTCAAGAGGCGTTTCTTCTTTTTTTGCTTTTTTGCTACTTGTTTTAATTGTCGCCATTTTGGTTTCACTGCTTGGCTGGCAGATTTCGGGACTAATCAAGGACGTTGGTATTATCAAACACAAGGCCATTGAAGTCGGTACCAGTATACAACAATACATTTTCAGTAATTTAGGAATTTCTTTAGCAAAGCAGTCAAAAATGCTCGAAGGAGAGCAGCCTTCGCTGGCTAGTATCATGCAGTTGACAATCGGCTCTTTGAGCTCAATGATCTCCTTTTTTGTATTGATAATTACATATTTTTTGTTTCTGCTCTATTCACGAAAACACATCAAGCAATTTTTTATACGTCTGGTTTTGCCTTCACAACAAGCTGAAATGGCACAAATCCTTACGAGTGCCACCAATGTTTCACAGCAATATTTGCTCGGCCTTTCAAAAATGATAGTTTGTTTGTGGTTCATGTATGGCATTGGATTTAGTTTTCTGGGTATAAAAAATGCTATTTTCTTCGCAATTCTATGCGGATTATTAGAAATTATTCCCTACGTAGGTAACCTTACAGGCAGTGCACTTACACTTTTGGTAGCGGCTTTGCACGGAGCTAGCCCATCAACTTTGGGTGGAATCGTAATTATTTACGCTAGTGTGCAGTTATTTCAAGGTTGGGTTTTGGAGCCATTAATATTAGGACGTCAAGTGAAAATAAATCCTTTATTTACTATTATAGCTCTGGTTTTAGGTGAATTGGTTTGGGGTATTCCAGGTATTTTATTGGCAATTCCGCTCTTAGCAATTTTCAAAATCGTTGGCGACCACATTGAGCAACTAAAACCATATAGTTTTTTGGTAGGGGAGCTAGAATTCGAAGTGTCTGATACAAGTTTTGTTAAGAAGTTAAAACGTAAGTTTAGGAGTCTTTGGGAGAAATAATCAAGTAATCAATCCAATTCCTTTTGCATGTAATATAGCCTCGTCGGTATGTTTAAACAGGCATGTATGAATGGACTTTTCTTTTATTGAGTCTATTAAGTTTAAAGTCGAGCGTTCCTTTTTGAGGCTGATATTTCTAAAATAGATACATGCAATCTGTTTGGGATATTTGTTTGCTATGGACGAATAGATTTCTGGGTCACTTTGCGAATTATCGCCCAAAAGAACAAATCTCTGTTTTGGAAATGAATCTAATATTCGAGTTACCTGAAGCAGTTTTCTCTGGTGTTTACCAGTTCCTGTTTTGAACAATTGATACCATTTTTTGATTTTGTTTAATAGAAATGCCCCTTTGGGGAGTTCATTATGCTTGAAAAACGCATTCAAATCATCATATAAATTCCATTCACTGCTTGAAACATAAAAAAAAGGATTGGGGTTTTTGACTTCAGTGTGTGCCAATGAAAGCAATTGATAAAATTTCACGACATCGGCAAATGTTTTTCGGCTACGTGGATTCTTGGTAAACATCACACTAAGCTTTTTGCCAGTAGTAGCCGAATGTGATACAAGAACGGTGTCGTCAATGTCTGAAATGAAACCGTATTGGGTAGAATTTGGTACGAAAATTTTACCTTGTCCCGTTTCAATGATTTGGTTTTGAGGATTTAATAAATGCACTTTTATCAAATGCCAACCTGCAGCTACTTCTTTAGAGGATTGCCATTCAAATTTAAAAAAACCATCATTTTCAGTAAGGCTAAAAAAGTGTTCGTTTTGCCAGTCTAATTGTACTTTTACATAAGGAAGTGGCTTTACAAGAAACAACTTCACTAAATGGGAAATATTAGAAAATACATTATTAGAAAACTTACTTTTGCTAAGACCTTTTCCAGCTAAAATATGACCATAAACAATCAAATTATGGGTATGTCCATAGCCATGATAGACTTTTACTGTGGCTGTAAAATTTTCGTTTTCCCATTCCATTTAAGCAATTTACTAAACTCTGAGTGCTTATTAGAATTTATTATATGAATGAAAATCTGGTTCTCAAACTACTTTTTATTGTCAATCCTTTTTCAGGAAATAAGAACACCGACTGGTCATTGGAGATAAAGACATATTTTAAAAAGTCACCTCATTTTTATGCAATACATTACCTCACTAAAGACTGTACAGTAACGTCAATCAAAGAATTAATATACACTTTTTCGCCACAGCGAATCATTGCTGTAGGAGGAGATGGCACAATAAAATTAGTAGCAGAATGTCTGATATATTCAAACATACCATTGGGGATTATTCCCGCTGGTTCGGCCAATGGCATGGCAAGTGAATTAGGTATTTCAGAAAACCCAAAATTGAATTTAGATGTAATATTGCAAGGGATTACCCGTAAAATACACTTGACCAATATCAATAATCAAATATGTATTCACCTAAGTGATATTGGCCTAAATGCCTATGCCATGAAGAAATTCAATTTTCGTAATAAACGAGGTAAGTGGGGTTATTTTATGGTTAGTTTAAACGTTTTATTCCAAAACCCTAAGATGGAAGTTGTTATGGAAATTGATAAGAAGACCATTAAACTACATGCCGAAATGATAGTAATAGCCAATGCTACGCAATATGGTAGTGGTGCAATAATAAACCCAGTGGGGAAGTTAGATGATGCGTTGTTTGAAGTTATAGTGGTGAAAAAAGTTTCGATTCTAGAAGTACTAAAAATGGTTTTTACCCATAGAGCGTTTGATTCTTCAAAAACAGAGGTCTTCCAAACGCATGATTTATGGATACGGTCAGTCAAAAAAGTGCATTTCCAAGTCGATGGAGAATATATTGGAAAAGTAAATGAAATTAAAGCAATGTTAATTCCCGATGCCATAGAGGTGATCATTCCTGCGTAATAAATGCCCTTGTATCTTTCAAAAGAATGAACGGGTTTGTTGAAGAAGAAAGGTTTTAAAGACAATATGTCCTTGGATGATTTGGGTAGCATTTTCAAAAAACCAAAGCGTTGAATGGTACACGTGTATGTAATAAATAGCTGTTTTTATATCCGTTTGCTTGCTCCTTTCGTCCCAAAGGTCAGTGAAGAAGACAGGTTTTCTTTATTAAAATTAATAGGTATAAACCATTTTTACTCTCCTAATGGAGCATACTGAACAAATCATCTTGATGAGTCTTGCCTGAGTTGTCGTGACATGACGACATATTATGTCTTATTCTGTATGGATTTCGCGACAATGTAAAATTTGAATGAACTTCATTGTTTTCTCTGGCATAGTACTTCACATGGATGAAAATTTTGTTTCAAAGGGATTCTAAATGAAACACGGCCTTTCTAAGAAGGGTGGAGTTTTACGCAAGGTTGATCATTGCAATGCTCGCCAATAATTTGATGATAGCTATTCAATAGAAAAAGAAGACAATGCTAAGCCCTAATTATAAAGAAACCAGTCAATGGGTTTCATGCAGAGATGGGTTTTAATTAGATTTGGTGTACTCATCGAGACACCATTATTGAGTTTGCAAATGCGTTCTAGTTGATAATGCTTGATTTTGTAGTGGCTCCGGAGCGAATCGAACGCTCATCAAGGGTACCGGAAACCCTCATTCTATCCATTGAACTACGGAGCCATTTTATTTTAAATCCTTCACCGAGTAAACCGTATACCGAACGGGCGGTGAACCCTTTCTATCTCCCGATAGCTATCGGGAGAACTACGGTGCTATTATTTTTTTAATCCTTCACCAAGTATACCATAAACCGAATGGGTGGTGAACCCTTTCTATCTTCCGATAGCTATCGGGAGAACTACGGAGCTATCCTTATAATCTGCGTAAAGTTAAATGTTTTTAAAGTCCAAAAATAGCCTTTAATTCATTTGCTTCTGCGGGTTTCATTCTTCCCCCTAAAACCAGTCTTAATTGTCTTCTTCTTAAAGCCGCATCATAGGATTCCTTTTCTTCTTCAGTTTCTGGAATGGCCTCTGCTATTTCTATAGGTCTGCCAGATTGGTCTACGGCCACGAAAGTTAAAAAGGCGGTGTTGGTTTGAATTCTGGTGCCAGCAGGTATGTTTTCAGAGTACACTTTAACCATAACCTCCATAGAAGTATTAAATGCTCTAGTGACTTTCGCCTCTAAAGTAACCACGTCGCCTAAAGGTACTTTGCTTTCAAAAGATACATTATCAATAGAAGCTGTCACTACTATCCGGTTAGAATGCCTCTGAGCAGATATGGCACCTGCGATATCCACCATTCTCATAAGGTTCCCACCCATCAAATTACCTAAAGTATTGGTGTCGTTTGGCATGATCATTTGAGAATTGATAGCAAGGGATTCAGAGACTTTCTTGGGTTTTGGCATACGCTTGTTAATTTTCTGTCGCAAAGCTACCCGTTTTTAAAAGACCTGCTAAAGTTTATGGAGACAAAACGGGATTAATCCTGTGACTTTTTAAATTCTCTTAGTCTTAATAGCAAATAAGGGCAGAAATTAGATATTAATGGTTCGCTAAATCCTCATAAATAGTTGTTTTTGTCTCTTTATCCAATAAAATCAATTTCGTAGGTCATTTAACGAAATATGGTTGTCAACTTTTTTAAAACCCCTTTTAGATGACCGATATAGCCCTTCTTGAGTAATCAAGGGGGCTTTTGACTTTCCCTCAATCCCTTCATTTTATTTTGACCGTTTTGATTGCTTTTTAAAAGTGCTTTATAGTACTTTGCGGTTCAAAGTACTTTTAATAAATGAATAAACGATCTATTAGTCGTCCTACCAAAAGTCTCCTGATGTTATCGGGACTTTGCTCCATTTTATTTTTAATACGATTCTTTCATACTTCTGAAATGCTGGGTTTTGGACTAATTTGGAATTTATTTTTAGCATGGGTGCCATTGTTTTTTGCCCTTGTGGCTAGAAGATATGTGAGAAATAAAAACCACATTTTGGCACATATATGTATTGGTTTTTGGCTTTTATTTTTTCCAAACGCTCCATATATAATTACGGATTTTGTCCATTTGAGTCACCTTACGGCATCTTTATGGTGGTTTGATTCCTTAGGGATTTTTATAACGGCCATGACTGGTCTCATTCTCGGAATATATTCCTTGAGCATTGTTCATCATCTTTTTGAGAAGTACTGGGGTGTGGCTGTAGCTTGGTTAATGGTATTTGGAAGTATTTTCTTGAGTGGCTTTGGCATCTATTTAGGAAGGTTTTCTAGGTTTAATTCTTGGGATTTATTCACGAACCCTGTTTTTCTTTTACAAAGCTCTATACAAGAGGCTTATAATCCGTTGGCGATCAAACTAACTTTGGTTTTTACCTTGGTTTTGTTTGTCTTATATGTTTCTTTTAGAATTTTAAATGTCAAGACAGATGAATATCATTAAAATGATAAAAAGCTTTGGCTATGCCCAAAAAGGGTTTAGCCATTTAATTCGCAGTGAAAATAATTTTCAGTTTCACTTTCTTGCAGCAGTTTTGGTGGTTGTTTGTGGATTCTGGCTTCAAGTGTCTCGGCTAGAGTGGGTTATTTTGGTTATTCAAATTGGTCTGGTTTTCTCTGCAGAAGCTTTTAATACAGCTCTAGAAATCCTTTGCGATGTGGTTTCGCCAGAATGGCATGAGAAAATTGGCAAAGTAAAAGATATAGCTGCAGCTGGAGTTTTAATCATTGCCGTCTTGGCCATTTTGGTGGCCATTTTGATTTTAGGAAATAGATTGATAACCCTTTATTTTTAACATCATGCAAGAACATTTAAATGACCTTAAAGAAATAAGAAGCCTGATGGAGAAGTCTTCCAAGTTTATTTCTCTCAGCGGACTTTCAGGAGTTTTTGCCGGTGTAGTGGCTCTGCTTTCTGCAGGTATTTTATACTTTAAAAAGGTGAGTTCCACAGGGTCTTATAAACTAAATGGTTTTTACATTGACAGAAACTCGGATTCTGGTTATTTGGAGTTTTTGTTTTTTTTAGCTCTTGTAACGCTGGTTTTGGCCATATCTGGTGGACTGTTTTGGACATGGCGAAAAACGAGTAAGTCTAGTCAAAAGCTATGGAATCCTTTGTCTCGCAAACTTGCCTTAAGTTTGGCTCTTCCGCTATTAGTTGGAGGTATTTTCGCAGTAGCCTTAGTGATGAATGGTTTGGTGAGATTGGTGCCTGGCACTACACTTATTTTTTATGGTCTTGCTCTTATAAATACTTCTCAGCATACCTATAGAGACGTCTATTACCTTGGTTTATTTGAAATTACCTTAGGGCTAATGGCCTTATTTGTTTCTGGTTATTCGTTGCTTTTTTGGGCTATTGGTTTCGGAGTGCTGCATATTGTCTACGGTATTAGTATGTATTATAAATACGATAGGACGACTTTTTAATATGAATTTAGACAAATTCAATAAAGCTTTTGAGAATAAGGCCAGGCTCGGTATAATGTCGGTGCTGATGGTTAATGACGCCATCAATTTTAATGGTCTCAAAGAAATATTGGAGATGACCGACGGAAACTTGGCAACCCACCTTAAAGCTCTTGAAAAAGTCAAGTTTATTACCGTTACCAAAGAGTTTGTGAATAGAAAACCAAACACCACATATAGTGCTACCAAAAGTGGGAAAACGGCTTTTGAAGAACATTTAGCGGTGCTAGAAGCCTTCATAAAAAGGAATACTTAATTTTTTTTGTACATATACTTTGAAATACAAAGTACTTTTTAATATGAAAATGAAAAGAAAAACAACCAAAGAATGGGTGGAATATTTCCAAGATAATGCTACCCATAAAAGAATTGATTGGCGAATTGAGGCCAAAGTGACGGGAGAAGAAAGAGACCTAATTATCAAATCGCTTAAAGCTTGGCAATTGGGCGAAACTTCAGATGGGCACAACCTCATTAATGCCACTAAAATCTATGCGGATAGGATTCAAGATTATGATTACCTCTATGCCATCAAGCTCTTTATTAAAGAAGAACAGAAGCATGGAAATAATTTAGGAAGATATCTAGATCTGATTGGCGAAAGCCGCATAACTTTCAACTGGGGTGATCATTTTTTCAGAAAAGTGAGAGGGTTCAATACCAATTTGGAAATCTGGACGATTACCGTGCTCATTGTAGAAACATATGCCCAGCTATATTATGAGGCAGTTCGTAAGTCTATTCACTGTCCGCTTTTAAAAACTATTTGTAAGGATATTTTAATTGATGAGGCAGCTCATATCAAGTTTCAAACAGAACGTTTAGCCACCTATCTAGACCAAAATGCGGTTTGGAAGAAATGGACTAGAAGGCTTATCTATCATATCTTCTTTTATGCTATTAGTATGGCTGTTTGGATTGGTCATCATAAAGTTTTTGGTAAAGCTGGCTATACTTTTAAGACTTACCTAAGTAAGGCCAAATACAAGTTTAATGAAATTACTCATGCTCTTTTCAATGCTCCTGAGTCACAAATAAGTCACCTGGCTAAGCCTATCCTCGCTACCTCAAACATATAAATTTAAAATGATAATATTTCGCTTAAACTATTTCCTGCTCTTTATCACCATTTTTTTGATAGAGGTGTTTATTGCCCTTTATGTCCATGACAGTTTTATTCGACCATTTTTCGGAGATTTTTTGGCGTCCATTTTAGTTTATTTGGGTCTGAAGAGCATACTAAAAATGTCTGTTAAATTTGCCACGGTTTTCAGTTTGTTATTGTCCTATTTGGTAGAAGTACTTCAATATTTCAATTTCTTGGAATGGTCCGGTTTACATAGTCATAAGTTTTTCAGAATTGTCTTAGGAACATCTTTCTCTTGGGAAGATATCTTGGCTTATTCTTTAGGTATTGTTTTCGTGTTGCTCATAGAAAACTATTCAAACCTAAATCCGTCAAAATGAATTTCGTAGCTAAAGATTCTATAGTAAGAGAGATTTGGGGAAGTTCAGATACGCTCCTTTTTGTTTTTGCTGGTACGGCGGCTGAGTTTTCTCTCAATAAATCTGTTGATTGGCTCTATTTTACTGGAAAACTCCCGAAAGACCCCATTGGAAGATTATTTTCAACGGTCAGTTATGCCCAAGATATTCTTTTCTCAGACGAAGAAAATGCTCTGAAAACCATCGATAAGATGGTTGAAATTCACGGGCACGTGGAAAATGCTAGAGGTATGAAAATTCCTGACTGGGCTTTTAGAGATGTTTTGTACATGCTTATTTATTATTCTATTGCAGCTTTTGAGCTACTGCATCGAGCATTAAGCCTTCAAGAGAAACAAGAGGTTTTTGACGTTTTCTATAGACTTGGCCAAAGGATGAAATTAAAGACTTTGCCCAAAACATATTCCGATTGGCTCATAAGCAGAAAAGAGCATCTTGAAGGAAACTTGGTCAAAAGTGATTTGAGTATAGACCTATACGGTCAATATAGAAGGAGTTTAGGCCTAGTGAGGTATACGTTACTTTTAGAGACGCAAAAGGCCCTTGTTCCAGATATAATTTATAGGATGCTAGGCTTTAAAGCCATAAAGATGATTCATCCGGCACTTATTTTTTATAAAATTTTCAGATACTTTCGATGGGAAAGATATCTCAAATTAATTCTTCTGCCTTCCGCATATAAAGAGCGGATTCTAGCATTGGACCATATTGAGAACGTTCGAGATGATGATAAATAAGTCACTGTCACGTCAATAGGTTTTTAAAAAGAAAATTTTGTCTATTATTTAAATCAATTAAAACAGATTCAAATAATAGAATTTCAAAACTAATTACCATCTATTTTATACCTTTACCCGCAGAATCAAAAAACTACTTTACCCATGACCGATAGGTACATGCAAAGAGGCGTTTCGGCTTCAAAAGAAGACGTACACAAAGCCATTGAGAAATTAGACAAAGGCTTATTTCCAAAAGCATTTTGCAAAATATCGCCTGATACTTTAGGGGGCGACCCTGAATATTGCAATATCATGCATGCGGATGGGGCCGGAACCAAGACTTCTTTGGCTTATCTGTATTGGAAAGAAACCGGTGATTTGAGTGTATGGAAGGGTATTGCACAGGATAGTATCATCATGAATACCGATGATTTACTATGTATTGGAGCTACCGGACCTATCCTGATGTCGTCTTCCATTGACAGAAATAAAGGCAAAATCCCAGGTGAAGTTATCTCTGAACTCATTAATGGTGGCGAGGAAGTATTAGAAATGCTACGTGATAATGGCGTGGAAATATACAGCACAGGTGGAGAAACAGCGGATGTAGGAGATTTGGTGAGAACCATTACGGTGAACACCACAGTAATAGGAAGAATGAAACGTTCTGATGTTATTTCTAACGATAATATCAAAGCTGGAGATGTGATAGTGGGCTTAGCTTCTAATGGTCAGGCTACTTACGAAACCGAATATAACGGCGGTATGGGAAGCAATGGGCTTACTTCTGCTAGGCATGATGTTTTAGAGAATATTTATGCAGAGAGGTATAAAGAAAGTTTTGACCCTAGTATCCATAGTTCTTTAGTTTACTCAGGAAGTAAACAACTTACAGATAAAATTACGGTAGAAACTGGAGAGCAAATCTCTGTGGGGAAACTGATTCTTTCACCTACCAGAACGTATGCTCCAGTGGCTAAAAAGTTGTTGGAAGAATTGAAAGGTAAAATTAACGGAATGGTACATTGCTCTGGTGGAGCACAGACCAAAATCCTTCATTTTATAGATAATCTTCATATCATCAAAGACAATATGCTTCCTGTTCCACCACTTTTTGAATTGATTCAAAAAGAAAGTGCTACCAGCTGGCAAGAGATGTATAAGGTGTTCAATATGGGTCACCGTTTGGAAGTTTACTTGCCTAAAGAACATGCTCAGAAGGTGATAGATATTTCAAAATCTTTCAATATTCACGCACAGATAGTGGGTAGAGTAGAGGCGTCGGAAACGAAGAAATTGACCATTTCAAGTCAGTTTGGCGAATTTGAATATGCTTAGTTCAGGGGAGTTCTTGCTGTTTTGTAATAGCCTTTAAAGTTTAAAGTATTTATTTGAGGTATCCTGCTTCTGTTAAGTATTAAGGCATGACTCATTTATCTTAATGACTCTTTTTTAGCGATGTTATTTGTTGGTTTGCTTTTCCGAACCGGTAATGTTTTTATAAAGGAGAAGGAATTTAAATGATATATCTGTATGAGTAAGAAGGTGTTCATGGGTTTTCAAATATGCATTCATGTTTTATTTACTTAACACAAATCGTTATTTGCATTGAACACTTTTCAGGAAAGTATTCATAGTCTTTTATCCGTTTACTACTTATGTGTAGTGTCCTATGTTTCCTAATATTTATTTAATTGTAAATAAGATTTACTGATTAAATATAACTTTCTGAGATGCATTGGAAGACATGTTTTTCAAAATGTAGATACCTTGAGAGGGTTTTGGGATATAAATTTCATAATTAAATGGGTCAGCTACGAACATTTTAAACTTGACAGCCTTCCCATTTAAATCAAAAAGTTTTAACACTGGGGTTTTGTCTCTTTCAGAACGTACTAAGCGTATATTAAAAGTATTGCCATTTACAGGATTTGGATATACTTCAAGACCAGAGCCATCATCCAAACCTGGTATAGCAATCCAATAGCTACAATCACTAAACTCGGAGGCATAAAATTTTTCATTCTCGATAGACCGTATATTCAAAGTTACGGCATTATTAATGAACTCGTTAATAATTAGAGTTCCGTCTTTATAGGTGGCATCACCACCCTCAATGCTTGCTTCTAGTTGATTATGATAAGGATTATGAACTTCAATTTGTTTGTTCAAAGGAAGGTCACTCGGTAAATTCCAAAAAATCGGATGGTCACAGTTTCTAATATAAAAATTGGAGCTTGACTTATTAACAGTAATTGTTACTTCTTGGGAGGGGCTACGGTTTTCCGTAGTGTTTCCTATTACTTTAATACTTCCGGCAGTGTTAAAAAATACCGTGTCGTTTGAAATATAACCAGGCCCTTCAATCTTGAAATTTGGAGGTGTTGAACTATTTGTTTCATATTCCAGGACATGAAATTTTGATAAATATTCATAACGTTGCACAGGTTGGAATAAGTCTAGATAGATTAAGCCATCCTTTAGTTTACGGACGCCAGATTTATCCAAGGCATAGAAATTTGTGTCTATTTGAATAAAGTCATATGTATCATGTCTTATTTGTACCTGATTATCCGTGGATTTCCAAGGTTGACCGAAAAATGAAAGTCCATTATCCATTTGTTTCATACTTCTGAATTTAATACCAGTATGTAACTTTGTTGTTTCTGCTTTACCAATTTCAAAATAGTTGAAATAAGAACCACCCTCGCCATAATTTGAAACTTCAAGTATGAAGTTTTCTGAAGTATTTTTAGGCATAACTTTAAAAAGAAGAGGGCCATAAGGAGGTAGCTCAAGCTTAAGAAATAGTTCTCTTGTAGAAATAGGTTTCAGGGCACAGTCTAAAAATAGGGCTTTTGTACTTTTTAACTGCTCTCCAGTTACCACCAAACAAATTGTTTTTTTGGTGAAAGCAATCGAAACTCTCTCAGTGTTAGCGTCTAAACGGAATTCATTTTTCAATGTTCCATTAAATAGATGCTTACTAAGAATAGCATTGTTTAAAGTGTCATGATAGTAAAGCTCTGTGGTGTATGGATTTATGCCGAGTATTGGTAAAGAATCGAGCTTAGGATTGTAGGAAAGAAAAGTGAGTGATTTTACATTGAAAGGCGTTAAAGAGTGCCCACTTTTAAAAATCAAATTGTCGTTTATTAGACCTAGGTAATTGACATGATCTTGATTTTCATTTATTAAGAAATCGTGGAAATACAGTTCTTCTTTATCTATTGAATAAATACCAAAAGCCTGAAATTGACCAAGACTAAATCCAATGGCAGTGGGTGAATTCTTGAATGTTTTGTCAAGATTATTATACCCAACGAAAAAAGAAGAATCGTTGAGTTTATAAATACGCTCTGAAAAATAACCTTGTTTATTAGGAATAAGATAACTGCTATCCACTCCAAAAGACTGACTATAAGCGGAATTTTGGCTACCAATAATTAGAATAAATAATATACTAAGAAATACTTTCATCCTGCTGCTTCCTGAAAAACCAAATAAGCCCGCCAGTCAATGCTAAAGAAGCGATCACTGCAGGAATTGGGAAAGTTTCTAATTCTTCTAAATCGGTGCTGATGACGCCTGTGTGCGAAAGGTAAAACATCACCACCGCAAAACCATTATTGAAAATATGAGCGACTATGGGTACCCAAATGTTTCCTGTCCAGAAATAGAAGTAACCAAATAGGGCACCAAGCATTAATCGTGGTAAAAAGCCATAAAACTGCATGTGAATAGCAGAAAAAATAAATGCCGCCACCCAAATAGCTAAATGCGGATTATTTAACCCTTTATATAGTTTACGCTGAATTAATCCTCTAAAAATAAGTTCTTCACCCACGCCGGCTACCACCGCAATGACAATAAGACCTACCAACATTTTAATGAAGCTGTCGAAAGTGGTCAGGTACTTTGTGACTTCTGCTAAAGAGTCCTCCATGTTTTTAAAGAATGCTTCCAATCCTGCCAAACTCTCAGGAAATTTCATGCCTTCATTGACTTCTTGTAGCCATCCATTAAAAGGTAAAAAGCATAGCTGAATTAAAATGACCAAAACGAAGATTCCGGGTTTTGGCAAACTTTGGAAACTGAGTTCAGAAAGTAGTTTTTTCTCTACCACTCTCCAGTAAAATACACCTGCAGCCACAAAGGTTATCAATGCCGCAACACCTTGCCCAAGCATAAGAGCCCACCACCCTGAATCAGAGGACATGAGTGCTCCATTAATATTACTCAAATCATCCATGCCAATCCCACCTACCACAATCATCACAACGGCTGCGGCAATATTGCCAACAACCATAGCTAAAAGCACTACTCCAATGATGATTAGAATGCTAGAAAGAGCTGGTTTGTCGGACTTTAATTTCTCAAGGATGGAATTGTATCGCATGTTTTCAGGTTATTTTGGTGTAAATTTGCGGCTTAATACACAAAATACCTAAACTGTTTGGTCAAAATAGGCAACATAGAACTCGGTGAATTTCCATTGCTACTGGCTCCCATGGAAGATGTAAGCGACCCACCTTTCAGACAAGTCTGTAAGGAAAATGGGGCGGATATGATGTACACGGAGTTTATTTCTTCAGAAGGTCTTATTAGAGACGCTTACAAAAGCCGTCAAAAGCTAGATATTTTTCCCTATGAAAGACCGATTGGTGTTCAGCTTTTTGGCTCTGATGTGGAGACCATGGCAGAGTGTACCAGAATTGCTGCGGCGGTAAATCCAGATTTAATTGATATCAATTACGGTTGCCCTGTTAAAAAGGTAGCATGTAAAGGAGCGGGTGCGGCACTGCTGCAAGACATCCCGATGATGGTCAAAATGACAGAAGCCGTAGTGAACGCTACGGACTTGCCCGTAACGGTCAAAACGAGATTAGGCTGGAATGATGAAACAAAGAACATTGAAGAGGTTGCAGAAAGACTTCAAGATGTAGGAATTAAGGCTTTGACCATTCATGGGCGTACAAGAGCTCAAATGTATAAAGGTGAAGCCGATTGGCGATTGATTGCCAAAATCAAGGAGAACCCAAGAATTAACATTCCTATTTTCGGAAACGGAGACATTGATTCGCCAGAAAAAGCTTTAGAGTATAAAAATAGATATGGTATTGATGGTATCATGATTGGCCGTGCGGCCATAGGGTATCCATGGATATTTAATGAGATAAAACATTACTTCGCTACGGGTGAAAATTTACCTGCACCGAGCATGAAGCAAAGAGTAGATGCCTGCAGACAGCATTTGAAGTTCTCTATAGAATGGAAAAATGAGCGTTTGGGGATCTTAGAAATGAGACGTCATTATTCCAATTATTTCAAAGGCTTACCTCATTTTAAAGAACACCGAATGAAGCTAGTTCAAAGCCTGGAACCAGAGGAATTGTTTTCAATTTTGGATGATGTCTTAACAGAATTTGATGGATACTTCTTGGAAACCAAAGCCAAGAAAGTGGATTACGCAGGTGTGGACTAATCTAAAATGTTTTTTCTTACGTAGCTTTATTTGTGAATAAACTATTCCTTACATTTTTCGTTTTTTTCTCCTTACATGGCTTCTCCCAAACCAGAGAGTATGCTGTAAAAGTAGTAGGCATTAGGGTGGGGACTATATATGCCACTCAAAAAAAAGTGGCAGACCAATTTACCTATGAACTTTCCAGTAAAGTGGATGTCAACTTCCTCGTGTATAAATTAAAAGTGGATTATCACGTTCTTTCGGTTTTGTTAGACGGGGAACTACAGAGCTCTGTGGTAAAAGTGGCTTCTAATAAAGGCAATTTTTTAACAGATACTCAAAAGGCCAACGAGGGTTATCATGTGAAATCTATTCAGCACGAGAAAAAGGTCAATAAGAAAATAGCCAAAGAAATTTCAAGCACTTTTGCAAGTATATATTTTAATGAACCCAAAAATGGAGATAGAGTTTATGCAGAATATTATGCCGACTTTATAAATATCACCAGACCCTCCAAGGATTACTATCAAGGCGTACTACAAGATAATATCGACCAGTATTATTACGAAAACGGTGAGTTGATGAAGATTGTGAAGAAGAACAAGATCACGGATATGGTGATTGAATATCAAAGTCCGTCAAATAAAATTACGAAGTAAAGGCTTCTAAATATGTCGCTTGGGATTATCTTAGCATTTGATGAAACCCAACAATTATATGCGATTCCTTCTAATTACGTGTTTATTTATTTCTACCCAATTATTTGCTCAGTTACCAAAACTTAAAGTTTCTGAAAATCATCGTTTTCTTCAAACAGAGGACGGTAAGCCTTTTTTCTGGACGGGTGATACGGCCTGGGAGTTACTTCATAAGCTTAATTATGAGGAGGTAGATTATTACTTCAAAACAAGAGCTGAGCAAGGCTTCAATATTGTTCAAACCGTATTTCTAGCTGAATTAGATGGCATTGATACACCGAATGCATTGGGTCAAAAGCCTTTGAACGCTGTGAACCCTATTAAATTAAACATTTCATATATCAATCATGTAAGAACGGTTTTAGATAAAGCGGCAGAAAATGGTATGTATGTGGCTCTTTTGCCTACTTGGGGAGATAAGCTGTTTAAAGACAACTGGGGTAAAGGTCCGGAGATTTTCAATAAAGAAAACGCTTTTGAGTACGGAAAACTTTTAGGCCTTCATTTGAGAGATAAAACAAATATCGTTTGGGTATTAGGCGGCGATAGAACGCCAAGAGCAAACACAAAAGATGTAGAAGTTTGGAGAGCCATGGCAAATGGTATAAAAGAAGGGCTAGGGATTTTTGTAGATGGTATTTTTACATTTCACCCTCAACCGGCAGAACCGGGAGGCTCTTCAAATTGGTTTCATAATGATGATTGGTTGAGTTTTAATATGCATCAAACCGGACACTGTCCAAATGAACTTACGTATAAGAAAATAAGCCATGATTATAACTTAGAACCTATAAAGCCAACCATAGATGCTGAGCCGCTTTACGAAGACCATCCAAATTGTTTCAATGCTAAAAAGTTGGGATATAGTCTTCCACAGGATATTAGGAAAATGATGTATTGGAATGTTTTTGCTGGAGCATTCGGACAAACTTATGGTTGTCACGACGTTTGGCAAATGTATGACGAAAGTAAAGGATTAGGCGTTAATGGTCCACTCAGACCTTGGAAACAAGCTTTAGATTTGCCCATGGCTAATCAAATGAAACATCTGAAAAACTTGATGTTATCGAGACCCTTTTTTGATAGAATCCCAGACCAAAATTTAATAGAAGGAGAGCAGCCGGATGATGAAAACTTTGCGATAGGAACCAGAGATGAGTCGGGGACTTATGCCTTTATTTATTCCCCTACAGGAAAAACGGTAAATATCAATACCAAGAATTTAAGAGGACAAAACTTGAGAATCTGGTGGTACGATGTAAGAACCGGAGCTTCTTTTATGCTCGGGAATACCGTTAACTATGGTTCTTTCTCTGCGGTACCGCCATCTGCAGGAAAAGGGAATGATTGGGTGATGGTCATAGACGACGCATCCAAAGGATATAGCAAGCCTGGTCTTCCGGCTTATTAAACTTTCTTGAACCTGAAATCGCATTTGCTGGCACCTGTAGCTATGGTGCCAGTTCTTACCAGTTCCAAACCGGCAAGGCTAGAGGTTAGTTTGTCTACTTCGCAAAGTATGGAGGCGTATTGGTAGGCTTGATGGTTTTGGAATAATTTACAAATTCCACACTCTAAAATATCAATACCATATCCGAAGCCCAAGGTTTCGTTTTTGTCTGTAGTTATGTTCGCCACAAAACCATTTTTATCGGCAGCTACACTTACTTTCCTTTTCATTCTTTCAAGAATAAGCCTAGAAAGGGGGAGCTCAATAAGTTTAGGTTGAATGATTTTTATCCACTTATGAATCCTGTTTTTAGGTTTCACATAAGCTTTGGCTATCTGTAAGCATAATTCTCTGATTCGCTCAAAAGACTCTCCTCTCTTTTCTAAGACCTTTATGGTGGCCAAGAAGTAACCCGAAAAAAGCAGTCTTTTATCCATTGGATTTGTGGCTTTTAGAGCAAACTTGGTGTCGGTTGCTATGAGGCTATTGCTCTTTTCTATTTTCTCTATAATTTCTTTAAACTCATCAGGGTAAGCCTCTTCCAGTACTTTCTTGAAGTATCTTCTGTAGTTGTTGGTCAGGTAGATAATGGCGATTGTGGCTGCGATGGTATCTGCAACTGGAAAGAGCAGTAGAAACCAATAAGACCAAAACCCCGAATAATATAATAAGGCGGTAATCGTCCATTTTGAGGCCATAAAAAGCAATCCATATTGGACTGTTTTTTTTACCTTGGTTTTCATTCTATTCGTCATAAAAGGCTCTTAGGGTGGGTAAAGGTAGTATTAAGTTTTTAGAAATGCCTTTTAGTACTAAAATGGTATAAGCTTAATTAGTTATAGTGTTTTTAAAGTTCTTATTTTTGGTAATATTCAATACCCATATTCATGAAAAAAACACTCCTATTATTAATATTCATTTCTTCATTTGCCTTTGGGCAAACCGCCTCTATCCAGCACAGTGAACCACTTATGGTTGCAAAACCGGAGTCGGTAGGTTTATCTTCTGAGCGGTTGAACCGGATAGATGCCATGATCAATAGAGCCATTTCAGAAAATCTTATTCCAGGAGCGGTAGCCATCATTGCCAAGGACGGAAAAATAGTTTATCACAAGTCCTTTGGACAGTCGGACGTAAAAGAGAAAAAGAGTTTTGAAAACAACAGTATTTTCAGGATTGCCTCTCAGTCCAAAGCCATCACCACCACTGCCATGATGATGCTTTGGGAGCAAGGTTACTTTTTCTTAGACGATCCCGTTTCCAAGTTTATTCCAGCGTTTAAAAACCCAACACTTATCGACAGGTTCAGCATGGCAGATAGCTCTTATACGACCAAGCCTGCAGGGAAAGAAATTACTATAAGACAGCTCATAAATCATACTTCTGGTTTAGGATATGGCATAATAGATGGCGATGAGCAATTCAAAGCCATTTATAAAAAGGCAGGTGTCACAGATTTGTTTACCATAGATGCAGTGACTATTGAAGAAAGTGTTCAGAAATTAGCTAAACTACCCTTGCATCACGTGCCCGGAGAAAAGTATGTATACTCCGAAGGAATAGATGTTTTGGGTTATTTGATTGAAATTATTTCGGGTGAAAAGTTAGACCAATATTTCACAAACCATATTTTTAAACCTTTAAAAATGAACGATACCTACTTCTATTTGCCTACCAATAAGGCAAGCAGGCTAGTGGAGGTTCAAACTAAGAAGGCCGAAAAATGGGTGCCTTTTACCGATACCTTTTATGATGTAAATTATCCTAAGACGGGAGCCAAAACCTTCTTTTCTGGAGGTGCAGGTCTTTCTAGTACCGCTTTAGATTATGCCACATTTTTACAGATGTATCTTAACGGAGGTGAACTAAATGGTATGCGTTTACTTTCGAGGAAAACCGTAGAATTTATGCTTCAAAATCAGGTCGGAGACTTGTTTGGTAGCGATGCTGGTTTTGGTTTAGGTTTTTCAATTCTAAACGAAAAAGGAGCAACGGATGGTGGCAAAGGTAGCGAAGGCACTTTTCGTTGGGGAGGCTACTTTAACACACAGTATTTTGCCGACCCTAAAGAAAAGATCATCGGTATTATCATGAAGCAGACGCAGCGTGTAGGAGGAGATTATACGGGGGATATGTTCAGGCAAATGGTTTTTCAGGCCATAGATAATTAGGGGCTTACCCCAAGGGTCGGGCTATCCGCTATATCTTTTTTTTCAATACTTTTCCAGCCGCACCCAAAAAAGTATGCCACTGCTATCCCTAAGCCAAAACGCTGTATGATAGCTATAGCTAGACATTTACATTCATTAAGCAACCAATGTGTGGATAACGACATCCATGAGCAATGAAAGAAAAATCACGTCGACACGACATTGACAGAATAAGGGTTATCGTCTTCGATATCCTCATCTTTTATCACGTAGGAATGCTCTTTGTAGCGTGGGATTTCCATTTGAAAAATAATGTCATTGTAGACTGGATTAAATGGCCCATGATTTTTGTGAATCAATGGCGTTTGCCTATACTCTTTGTAGTTTCTGGAATTGGGACGAGCTATGCATTGGCACAAAGAAGTGTGGGTCAGTTTACCCTAGAAAGGTTTAAGCGGCTTTTTATTCCTTTGGTCATGGGGATATTGTTCATTGTCCCACCTCAGGTCTATCTGGAGCGTATTTATAATGGAACAGACTATAAAAATTTCTTCGATTTTTACCCTTCTGTTTTTAATACTGGGGCATATCCTGATGGGAATTTCAGTTGGCATCACTTATGGTTTTTGCCTTATTTATTTTTAATGTCTTTGGCGGCTTTGCCGCTGTTTCTTTGGATGAGAAAAGAGGGAAACAGAATGGTTTTGTTTCTGAAAAGTGTCATTGGTAAGAGAAACGGAGTGATATACTTGTTCGCTATTCCTTTAATATTGGTCGACCTGTTTTTAGAAGGAGATTACCCCATTACACACGCTTTGGTAGGAGATTGGTATGCTTTAACATGGTTTTTTACGCTATTCATATTCGGTTTTCTGCTGGTAAGATTGGATGAAGTTTTTTGGAAAACTTTGGAGAAACTTCGTTTTGTTTCCCTAATGATAGGCATGATGGCCTTACCATGCCTAGTTTGGCTTTGGAATAATCTCGACCCTAGTTTTTGGATACCTATTGCCCGTCAGATAAACTGTTGGGCTTGGATATTGACCATTTTTGGTTTTGCTTCTAGGTATCTTAATAAACCTAGCAAAACCTTGACTTATAGAAACAGGGCTGTGTATCCTTTTTATATTTTACACCAAACTATCCTTATGTTGATAGCCTTTTATTTGGTAGACCTCGATGTGCATTATGGTTTCAAAATGGTCGCCTTAGTGTTAGGCACGTTTGGGTTTACTTGGCTTATTTATGAATTTGTAATTAGAAGGCTAAAGTTTCTTCATCCTTTATTTGGACAAAAATAAGCTCAATAAGTTTTAGCGTATGGTAAAACCGGAGAAAATACTAACACTACACCCAGAAGGGAAGAACGGAGTGAATATTGATTTAGAAAAGTATAATACCCTCAAAGATTATATTGTGTCTGCCCTTATAGACCATGGCGATATAGGCTTCTCGGAACTATTTGAGAAAGCTATAAAGGACATACAGCCAAGTTTTGATGGGAAGGTAGGGTGGTATTTTGTCACCGTAAAACTGGATTTGGAGGCGAGAGGTATTGTAGAGAGAATTCCTAAAAAGAGTCCACAAGTAATACGCTTAAAAAAATAAAGGCATCTCCCATAAAGGAGATGCCCTATTCTTATTTACGAACAATACTTATTAGTAACCAGGGTTTTGAGGGAAAGAGGCATTACCACCATCCACAAGGTCAATTTGCTCTTGAGGAATTGGTCTGTAATTGTGCTTTTCTTGAATGTTTACAGAACCATTAGGGTTATAAGCTTTCACTCTCTCTACTAATTTGCCCCAACGCTTAAGGTCAGTCCATCTATGTCCTTCACCTAAAAGCTCTCTTGCTCTTTCGTCCATAATGAATGCCATGTTCGCTTGGTCTACCGTAATTTCCATAGCACTCTCATGACCAGCCACAGCAGCTCTTCTTCTTACAGGGTTGATGTAGTTTACGGCCTCCCCATTTTTACCTTGCTGAATCAAGCATTCGGCTACATTTAAGTAAATGTCTCCTAAACGCGTTACCATAAAGTCTCTACCTCCTTGTACTTCATTTGTACTCGCTCTTAATGGGTCTAAGAATTTAGACAAAACACCAAACTGTTTTTCTTGATACACGCTAGGGTTATATACTTGATAAGGGCGTTTGGCTCTTTCAGCTTTAGACATTTCGTAACCAGGCATAAAGATAGCAGTATCGCCAATGGCTACAGTAAATTCTGATTTAGAATCATCTAAAGAAGTTGTGAAAGTTCCTGCACGTGTAGCATAAAATACTTTCTTGAAGCTCTTGTCATAACGAGCGTCATCAGTTCTATTAGCGAAAGCGATGTTGTATGTATAGCTTGTTGGTCTTAAACGTTTCCAAGGACGACCTACTTCTACCACACGACTCAAGCCTGGCTGTGTGTCATATTCCATAAGGTAATATAAGTGCCATCTGTTTCCGTAACCACCAGCTGTTAACAAGTCATAACTAAACTGAATAGAAAATACCGATTCAGAGTGCTCGTCATTGCCCAGTTCAAATAACTCAGCATAGTCAGTTACTAACTTTCTTCCATAGTTATTGATGACATTTTTACCATACTGCTCTGCTTTAGCGTAGTCAGCAGCTCCACCACCAAAAGTACGTGTTGCACGAGCCATATGTACTTTTACCAGCATGGCTTCTACCGCCATTTGCGTATATCTTCCCCATTCGCTATTTGTAGCAGGAAGGTCAGGCAAAGCAGCAGCGTAATCTGCTAATATTTGCGTATAAACAGCCTCTTCAGAAGAACGAGTGATCTCAGTAATAGGACCAGAAGATTCCGTTAATCTTAAGTCTAAGCCACCATAGTGCTGAACCAATACAAAGTAAAAATGTGCTCTAAGAGCTTTCGCTTCTGCTATTCTAGTTTTCAAAGTAGCGGCATTGATTCCTTCAATGTTTGGCCCACGCTCAATCACCGCATTACAGGTGTTGATACCTTTGTAGTACTCACGCCAAAGCGTTCTTACCCAGTTATCTCTTCCGTCTAAATCGGACTCATACCTGTCCCATCTCTTGTAGCTACCATCTGCACCATGCGTGTAGGTGTCGGTACCCATTTGCATCATGGTCATGCCCATCTCTTGACCATAATATGCTCTTAAGTAAGAGTATGATGCTTTAACGGCATCTTCAAAGCCAACTGGCGAATTGATATAGTCATTACCAATGTTTGAAATTACATTTTCAGTAAGGATGTCTTCACATGATTGCCCTGTGAAAAGCGTAACTAAAAGCAACGCTACCACTCTTAAACTCTTCATCTTTCTGAATAGTGTTTGTTTTATATTTTTCATTGTTGCTTATTTTTAAAATTTAACATTTAAACCGAAGGTTGCTGACCAAGTAGCAGGAGTAACATCACCGCTAAGTGATGCGTCAAAATCAGTTTCTGGGTCAGAGCCTGAATACTTCGAAATAAATGATGAGAAGATAAATGGCTGCTGAATGCTGGTGTAAAGTCTTAAAGACTGCATACCTAGTTTTTTAGCCGCTGCCTCAGCAAAGTTATATCCTAAATTGATGTTTCTTACTTTCACAAAAGAACCGTCAAAGATGTTCAGAGATGAATTCCATTTTGGGAATTCTTGGTTCTGATTTGGTTTAGGGAACGTGTTTACCGGGTTTGTTGGTGTCCAGTAGTCTACATCAATATTATTGTATCTTCCGAATAGTGTATTATAACTAGTATGGAAATTACTTCTGATCGTTTGACCTAAACGAGCATATACAAAAGCAGAAAAGTCCCAGTTTTTGTACTTAATTCTGTTGGTGATTCCACCCGAGAATTTAGGAACACCAGAACCTTGAATAACTCTGTCGTCTGCGTTAATAGCACCATCGTTATTTTGGTCTACAATTCTCACTTCACCAGGAACGCCACCATAACTAGCAGCTAAGTCAGCTTCGCTTGTTTGCCAAATTCCTTGCTGCTCATAATCATAAATCACAGAAAGAGGTTGTCCAATAAACCATCCATTTCCGATATCATCAACTTTTCCTTGAGCCAATTCTACAATCTGCTCTTTATTGGTAAAGAATGTGAAATCTGTACTCCATCTGAAGCCATTATCTTTTGACACATTGACTGTACTAACCGTACCTTCAAAACCACTATTTCTTGTTCTACCAACGTTAGTAGTCACATTTGTAAAACCAGTAGAAGTTGGTAAATTTCTAGATAATAAAAGGTCTGAGGTGTTTGTATTATAGTATTCAAATGAACCATAGATACGGCCACTGAATAAGCTAAAGTCTAAACCAACGTTTGCAGTAGTAGAAGCTTCCCATTTCAAATCTGGGTTTCCAATAGTACCTGGGGCATATCCAAATGCAGCACTATTTCCGAAGTTATAAGCTGTTTGAGTTAGTAAACCCTGAGTTTGGTATGGAGCAATACCTTGGTTACCAATAGAACCGTAAGAAACTCTAAGTTTCATAAGGTCAATAGCTGGTACACTTTTAATAAAGCTTTCTTCCGACATGTTCCATGCCACAGCTACACCAGGGAAATAGCCCCATTTGGTATTTGTACCGAAACGAGAAGCACCATCTGCACGCATTGTAGCGGTTAATAAGTATTTGTCGTTTATTCCATAGTTAACTCTTCCCATGTATGAAAGGATAGTCCACTCTGAAAGACCAGACTCAACACCAAGGATAGTAGCAGCCGTTCCTACGCTGTTGTATTGCTGTGTTTCGGAAGGAATACCTTCTACAGCAACTGAATTAAATTCTGTGTGATCTCTCTGTAAGGATTGAACACCAGTTAAATTTAATTTATGATTGCCAAAAAGGTCTTTGTCATAAGATAGGATGTTTTCAACGGTATAATTAAATACATCTGCATTCAGAGTAGAAGCTCTTGGAGGTCCTAAGCGAACAGCATTGGTATAGGTTCCTGCAAAATTATCATATTTTTCGTTTCTGATATCAGGACCAAAATTGAATCTATATTTCAAGTTTTTCAAGATGTTCCATTCTGCATAAATACCCGCAAAAATTCTATTGCTTTTTCTTTGATTAACAATAGCTCCATCAACTAATTCTGAGAATGGATTTGAACGAAGACCATCTTCTGTAGGCAAAAAGTTTAAAGTTCCGTCATCATTGTAAGGCTTTCCTAGAGGGTTCTCACGAAAAGATCCACCCAATGGATTAAAGCTCTCTCCATTCCTGATAGAGTAGTTCATGAAACTTGACAAACCAATTCTTAAATTTTTGGTAATATTATGATCTAAGTTCACTCTAAGAACATTTCTATTATAATCTTGATTTGGGATAATTCCATTGTCTTTATAATAGTTTAAAGACATGTAGAATTGAGAACGATCATTACCACCGGCAAAACCTATTTGGTGATTCATTTTTGTTCCTGTTCGTAACATACCATCTAAGTAATCCGTAGAACGGCCCAAAGCGATACTTTCTAGTTCTACAGCAGTGAATATTAGATCGTCACTAGGAATAGAGCCATCAGCTTGTCTATAAGCTTCTCTTTTAGTGGCTGCAAATTGGTCACCGTCCATCAGGTCAATGATGTCATGTGCTTTAGATACGCCATAATAAGCGTCATAGTAAACAACTGGTTTTCCTTTTGTTCCTCTTTTAGAAGTAATAAGAACAACGCCATTTGCACCACGTGCACCATAAATAGCAGTAGCTGATGCATCTTTTAGAACCTCCATAGACTCTATGTCATTAGGATTAATGTCACCTGTTCCGGTTGCTAAAGGAATACCGTCTAATACATAAAGCGGGTCGTTAGAAGCATTGAAAGAACGACGGCCACGAATTACTACTCGAGGTTGTGTTCCTGGCTTACTACCACCCTGCATTACATCCACACCAGCTATTCTTCCTTGAAGAGCCTGCTGCGTGTTTTCAATAGGTAAGTCCGTGATGTCTTTTGCCTTTACCGTACTAATAGCACCCGTAAGCTGACTTTTTCTCACTGTACCGTAACCCACCACTACTACTTCTTCTAAAGCAGCGGCATCGGTGATAAGCGTAACGTTAAGGACAGATTGGTTACCTACAGCCAGCTCTTGACTAATATAACCAACGAAGGAAAATGTTAAAGTAGCATTGGCAGGAGCCTTGATGGTGTATTTTCCGTTTACGTCTGTCGTAGTACCTATGGTGGTGCCTTTAACCACAACACTAACGCCCGGCAGTTCTGGAGCGTCGTCTCCTCCAACTGTACCTGTTATACTCACTTGTGCAACCGATTGCAATCCTGCCAGTAAAAATAAAAGTAAAATGCTTAGTCTGGCAGATGTTGGCTGAAACTTCCTAATGTCAAAGGAGCTCACAGCTTTACTGAGTCTAGTTCTTTTCATAAATAATAGAGTTAAGATTAATAAAATGGAATGGTTTAAAATGTGATGTTTTCAAGTCAAATTGGTGCTTTATCAACATCGTTGGTCGGTAAGGTAGCAGGAGGAGTAGAAAATTGCAAAATTTTCTATAAATAATTTCATAAGAGTAGTCAAAAAATGCCTTTTTAAAATCTAATAAATTACTTATGTCTGCTTATTTAACCATTTGAAAATAATAATATATGTTATTTTCTAATACTATTTTGATTTTCGTCTACAAATTATGCCATTTGATTTACATCGTTTAATTGCTTTATATATAGATGAATAATCTGTTTTTGCATGTGAAAAATCAAGGTTTTGAAAGCATAGGGCACAAAAAAAAACACCCCCGCAAAAGCGGAGGTGTCTTAGGAAATTAAAAAATGATAATAGTCCTGTTAGTATCCTGGGTTTTGTTTAAAAACTCCCGCATCAGACCTGTCAATCTGAGTCTGAGGAATTGGACGTAAAAGGTGTATTGCAGAAACGAAATCTTTGGCTTGTGGGTTATATAATTTAACTCTTTCCACTAAGTTACCCCAACGTTTCAAATCCATCCATCTGATTTGCTCACCTGCTAATTCTCTTGCTCTTTCTTCCATAAGCATAGTCATGTTCATTTGAGCTGGTGTAATTACCATGGCGTCTTTCTTTCCTGGCCATCCTGCTCTTCTTCTAACCACATTAATGGCATCAGTAGCATCCTGAATATTTCCAGCTCCTAATTGAGCTTCAGCTAACATTAAATAAGCATCCGCTAATCTAAATACAAAGAAGTCTCTGCTTCCAGACTCATAGGTCATATCTGGTCTTTTAGTATCAAAGAATTTTGTCAAAGTAGGGAATAAGGCCTCAGAGTACTTACTAGGGTTCAATACTTGATATGGTCTTTTCGCTCTTTCTGCTTTTGACATTTCATAGCCTGGGATAAATATAGTAGTATCACCAGAAGCGAATTTTAAAGTTGTTTTAGAATCATCAAAAGCAGAATTGTACGTACCTGGTTTGTTAGATTTCCATGTATCTCTAAAAGTCTTTTTGTATCTAGAGTCATTTACTCTTTCTCCAAAAACTGTTTCTAAGGCATATGTAGTAGGTCTTAACCTTTTGAACGGACGACCGTAAAAAATATCACGCTGCATTCCAGACTGAACATCATACTGCATACCAAAGAACAAATGAAGGTTGTTTCCACCATTAACTGCATTCACGGTATTGGTAAGGTTGGTAAGCGGATCTGAGGTGTATTGCACCGCAAAAATAATCTCTGAGTTCTTCTGATTATTTTCATCAAAAACACTTGCAAAATCATCTTGTAAAGAGAATCCGTAATTTTTAACTACACTTTGACTTAATGTTGCAGCCTTACTGAAATCATCACTTGCTTTCGAAGACGAATAAGCTTTCGCTAAATAAACTTTAGCTAAGGCCATTTCTGCAGCAGGTTTTGTAGCTCTTCCGTATTGGCTTTGCGTAGCTGGTAAATCAGCAATAGCAGCATTCAAGTCGGCAATGATGGCGGTGTACATTTCAGCATCTGTAGCTCTAGATGTTGCTTTAGTAGGAGCCAAAGTTTCAGACAATCTTAAATCAACACCACCATATTGTTGAAACAAAATAAAGTAGTAATGAGCTCTAAGGAATTTAGCTTCTGCTACTCTTGTTTTTTTAGTTTCAGCAGCTACCGTTGATGCCGGGGCTCTGTCTATGATAGCATTACAGGTATTGATACCTCTGTATAACTCATCCCAAACGTTTGCCAAATAATTTACAGAAGGGTTTAACTGTGGGTCATAAAAGTGGAAACCTTTATAACCACCATCAGCTCCTGTAGCATAAATATCGGTTCCATATTCAGTCATTGTAAGTCCTTGCTGCGTACCATAATAGTATCTTAACGAGGAGTATGCCGCATTAACTGCATCTTCAAATCCCTTTGGGGTGTTGATGTAGTCATTGCCTATTCCAGAGACCACTACTTCGTCGAGTACATCTTCGCAAGACAAAGCAGGTAAAAGTAAAGCCGCTAATGCTAATAATTTTACAGGCTTTATTATATTATTCAATTTCATTTTCTTCAATTTTTTTAAAGTTTGTAACAATTAGAACTTGGCGTTTATACCGAAAGTAAACACCCTAGTGGCTGGTGTTACACTATTGTTCACAGCAGTAATAGGGTTGGTTTCAGAAGAAGAAATAGTAGCTTCTGGATCAACACCATTATACTTAGATCTGAACTTAGCCCATATGGCTGGCTGCTGAATGGAGGAGAATAATCTTAAAGACTCCATACCTATTTTATTAGCAACGGACTGGTTTAAAGTATAACCAAAGTTGATGTTTCTCAACTTGATGAAAGAACCGTCGAAGTAAATCAAAGTAGAATTGTATACTGGGAATTCCTGCGTGCTTTTTGGCTGAGGGAATTCATTGGTAGGGTTAAGAGGCGTCCAATAGTCTACTTTTATTTGCTGATATCTTCCAGCCAATGCGTTTTGACTCTGGTGGAATCCACTCACTATAGTATTTCCAAATCTTCCAAATAAGAAGAATGACAAGTCAAAATTTCTATAAGAAAATCTATTGGTAAGACCCGCAGAGAAATCAGGAACATCAGAACCAATCAGAACGCGGTCGTCTGCGTTAATTACACCATCATTATTGGTATCCTGAACACGAATTTGACCTACAGCAGAACCATAAGATTTAGCCTCTTCTTCTTGACCTAGCTGCCATATACCAGCCTTTTTATAATCAAAGAATGAGTTAAGTGGCTGACCAATAAACCATCTGTTACCAAGATCGTCAATCTTACCATTATAAAGCTCTATGATGGCTTCGTTGTTCTTGGTAAATTGAACGTCCGTAGTCCATTTGAATCCATTATTAGAGTTTACGTTAACGGTAGTGAAACCTAATTCTATACCTCTGTTTCTTGTTTCTCCTACGTTTTTAGTAACCTGACTAAAGCCAATAGAACCTGGAAGCTGATCTGCTAAAAGTAATGCCGTGGTATTGGTTTGATATAGTTCTAAAGATCCTTGTAATCTACCTCTCCACATGCTGAAGTCAATTCCTACGTTAGCAGTTGCTGAGCTTTCCCATCTAAGATCTGGGTTTCCAATAGTGCTTGGTCTGTATCCAAAAGCAGCAGTGTTATCCCATGCATATGCAGTTCTGCTTAATAAACCTTGAGTTTGATAAGGAGAAACCGCTTGGTTTCCAACTTTACCCCATCCTGCTCTTAGTTTCAATAGGTCTAACCAAGTAATTTCTTTTCCAAAATTCTCGTTACCGATATTCCACCCTACGGCTACACCAGGGAAATTACCATATTTAGTATTTTCTCCAAATCTACTAGATCCGTCACGACGCAAGGTCAATGTAAGAAGATACTTGTCATTATAATCGTAGTTTATACGGCCCATATAAGAGTTAATGGTCCACTCTACTAAATTACTAGAAACACCAGTTACAGAGCTTGCATTGCCAAAGTTGAAATACTCCTGAGATTCGGCAGGAATGCCTTGAACGTTCGTTCCGAAGGACTCAAAGCGGTCTTTCTGAATAGAATGAAGAGCAGTGGCAGATAGGTTATGCTTATCGAACGACTTGGTGTAAGACAAGATGTTTTCTAAAGTATAATTAAAAGAAAAAGTATTGGTGCTGCTTGCTTGTGGGTCTCCACCTTTTCTTGCATTGGTTTGTGAACCAATAAAACGACCACTTCTAGAGATGTCAATATCTGGGCCAAAGTTCATTCTGTACTTTAGACCTTCCATGATTTTCACTTCGGCAAACATACTATTGAAAATACGATAAGCCTTGGTATTGTCAATTTGTGCACCTGGTACTATCTCAGCAAGTGGGTTAGTTAAAAGGGCATCATTGGTAGGAGAAAAAAGGATATTTCCAGCTTCATCATACGCAGAACCTAAAGGGTTTTGGTTTAGCGTAAAGCTATAAGGATTTAAGTTTTCACCATTTCTGTCTGATAGCATCATATAAGATGATAAACCAATCTTAACAGATTTGTTGATATTATGATCCACGTTAGCTCTTAAAGAAGATCTGGTATAGTCTAGACCTTCAGAAATTCCTTTGTCTTTAAAGAAAGAGCCAGAAACGTAAAATTGAGTTTTGTCTGTACCTCCCTGAACACCTATAGAATGACTTTGGATAAAGCCGCTCTTTAAAATCATGTCTTGGTAGTTCGTGTTTCTACCAGCGGCTATTCCAGCTGCTACGTTTGGATCTCCTCCTAATACAGCAATTTTCTTATCTGCTTCTACAGAAGATTGACCAGTAGGTACTACATTACCATTAGCGTCTGTATAGATTTTTGTAGATCTATAAGCTTCTCTTACGTATTCTGCGAATTCTTCACCGGAAAATAGTTCAATCTTATCTAAGGCTTCTGATTGACCGAAATAGGTGTCATAAGAAACCGTAGTTTTACCTTTTACGGCTCCTCTTTTGGTGGTAATAAGTACAACGCCGTTTGCTCCTCTAGCTCCATAAATGGCTGTAGCGGTAGCATCTTTTAGTATTTCTAAAGATTGAACGTCATTAGGGTTAAAGTCTTCATATCCTCCAGCTAAAGGAATTCCGTCAACCACATAAAGCGGGTCGTTATTAGCTCTGAAAGATCTTCTTCCTCTAATAAGGATTTTTGGTGTAGAACCAGGTTTACTTCCTGATTGAGATACGTCCACACCGGCTACTCTTCCTTGTAAAGCTTGACCTACGTTAGTCAGAGGCATTTCACTAATCTGTTTAGACGAAATTTGTGAGATAGCTCCCGTAGTTTGGCTCTTTTTCTGAGTACCGTAACCTACTACTACTATTTCGTCTAAGGAAGCAGCGTCAGTGGTTAATGTAACATTGATAATACTTTGACTGCCAACAACAATTTCTTGTGCCTCATAGCCAACAAATGAAAATGTTAGGGTTGCTTTTGCACCAGCGTTAATAGAAAATTTCCCGTCCACATCAGTAGTGGTTCCAATGGTGGAGCCCTTTACTACGACACTTACACCCGGTAATGACATGTTATCGTCTCCGTTGACAGTTCCGGTTACTTGTGCAACCGATTGCAGGCTTATCCCAAATAAAAGAAGTAGGAAACTGCATTTAGCCCAAAAAGGCTGCAGGAACCGCGACTTGAAGGATATTCCAGATTTTCTTTGTCTGTTTTTTTTCATAAAAATAGAGTTGTTTTAACTAGAAAGGTTTTGAAAGTTAAAGAATGTTAAATAAAATCAGTAGTCTGATTTAAGGGCGTAAACGTAAATTAATATTATGATTGTACAATTTTTTCTAGCAATCCTTACAGCTGTACGTATATGGAAAAGAGTGGCATTTCTGAAAAGACAAAAGTGCTGAGTTGAAGGTGCAAAATATCTGTTTTAGAATCCTAAAATTCTCATATGGAAGACATGATATAAATGTGTTCTGAAATAGAGGAATTGTAAAAACTTATTTTACGGTAAAAAAAATGAGCCAACCCTATTAAAGTTGGCTCAAATTAAGAAGAATTAGTACTATCCTTATTAGTCGAAATATCTACCAATATGGTCTGCTATTTCGTTTCTAAGTTCTAGAATATCTATCTCACCCATCTGGGAATAGACCTTTTTACCCTCCGGAGAAATAAGTACAGTATAGGGTAGGGCACCTTGCCAGTCTGGGTCAATGGTCTCAATCATATCATACTTATTTATGCCTGCTTCAAGTATATAGTTGGTATTACTGGCATTCTTTTTATCGAGAAATTTCAATGTTTTGTCATAGTTATCAGCTTCATCGTTTGATACGGTAACAAACTCAAAGTCACGGTCTCTATACATTTTGTAAGATTCTGTTAAACCCGTAAACTCTGCCACACAAGGGCCACACCATGTAGCCCAAACGTTAACTAATCTATAGTTACCCGTACCCTTATTTGCCATCACTTCCTTCAGTTTAGCAAGGTCGGCTTTTTCAAGAGTTACCTCTTCTGCAGCCCAATCTTCCATTTCTTTTTCTTTGTTTTTAGCTTTTTCCATCCATTTTATAGAGCAGCCAAAAGTTTTTGTACTGGCCGGATTTGGGGTGTTGCCAGCAAGTAATGCATCGGTAGCCATTCTTAAATCATGAACTTTCTCTTTGCCAATATGCTCATCATCATCTATTCTTCCAACATATTGCAGTTTGCGGTCTTTGTCAAAAAGGAAAACATGAGGGGTCGCCACGGGACCATACTTGGCCGTAATTTCTTGCGTACCTCCATCATATAAATATGGGAAATTGAAATTCTGGTCTTTGGCTCTATACTGCATGTCTTCAAAACTATCGTTCACGTCGGTATAGCCAAGCTCATTAAATAATACGGCCTTGTCGGCATTGGGGCTTATAGCTACTAACTGAACACCTTTGGCTTTATAATCATCCACATATTTTTTTACGCGACTTTCGTAAGCTTGAGCCGTTGGACAATGATTACAGGTAAAAAGTACGGCTAGTAGTTCTGCGTCTTTAAAGTCTTTCAGCGAATACTCTTTTTCGTCTACGCCCATTAACTTAAAATCTGGTGCGGCCGCCCCAATCTCTAAAGTCTTAACGGTTTTACTGTCGATAATAGCCACTTCTGCTACTTCATCTTTATGCTCTTCAGGAGTTGAGGTGCATGCCGAAAAAGCTAATGCACCCATTAAGTAGAGTGTTTTGTTCATAATAAACGTTTAGTTAAATTATTTCAGGTTGAAAATATTTCATAAAAATACATGAATAAAAGGAGGAAGATTGTTTAATAGCGTTGCTTATGCTCTACCTAATAAATGTATTTGTCTACATTTGCGGCGTTGTACTTGAATTATGCCTCAAAAAAATTTGGTGTGTCTGAAACTAAGAAAGCTTCTAGTGACCTGTATGCCTGGTCTATTTTAATTTTCCTAGCTGTTATTTGGGGACTTTCCTTTCTTTTTATTAAAAAAATTGTTGTGGTTCTCACACCCATTGAGCTTGGAGCTGGTAGGGTTTTTCTGGCAGCTGTATTTTTAATTCCTTGGGTTTTAAGGGGTTTGAAAACAATACCCAAAGAAAAGTTTAAGTGGTTATTTGGCATTGGACTTTTAGGAAATCTCTTTCCTGCTTTCATTTTTTCTTGGGTAGGTTCTAAGCTTAATAGCTCTTTAGCTGGTACACTTAATTCCACCACGCCCATTTTTGTTTTACTTATAGGAGCCTTATTCTTTGCTTCGAAAATCAAGAAATTTCAAATAGTCGGTATCACCATTGCTTTTCTTGGGAGTATCATTTTGGTTTTGACCGGAAATGATGGTGAGCTAAATTTTGCTAACCCTTATGCTCTTTTGGCCATGAGTGCTACGGTAATGTATGGTTTCAATGTTAATATAGTGAGTCGGTTTCTTAATGAGCTCAAACCAGTGCATTTAACGGCTGTAGCTTTCTTTTTTGTCGGCATTGTTGCCATGATAATTTTATCCTTTACAGACTTTTACGTTAAAATCTTGGCTCCAGAGAATAGGGTTACCCTATATTATCTGCTATGTTTAGCGGGGGTTAATACCTCTCTAGCTTTGGTTTTGTTTAATTATATGGTTCAAATTTCTTCTCCTGTTTTTGCATCTTCGGTCACTTATCTTGTTCCAATTGTGGCTACTGTTGCCGGTTTGTTTGATGGTGAGTTAATTTCAGTGTGGCACTATACAGGTATGTCTATTATCTTAATAGGTGTTTATTTAATCAATAAGAAAGACAAAGTAGCAGCATTAGAATAGCTTTTAGCCGAAAAGCCAATTTGTTAATTTAAAATTTAATTTCAATTCAATTATATTTGCACAAACTCCCTAATTAATGTCAATCAAGTACAAAAGAATTCTACTAAAATTAAGCGGCGAAGCCTTAAACGGAGGTGATAAAAGCCAGATAATCAATCCAGAAATACTGTCTCAGTTTGCCAAAGAGGTCAAAGAAGTGGTAGAAGCGGGTTGCGAAGTGGCCATTGTCATTGGCGGCGGTAATATATATAGAGGTGCCTCTGCCGATTCTGGCATAGATAGATCTCAAGGAGATTATATGGGGATGCTTGCCACTGTAATTAACGGAATGGCGGTTCAGTCGATCCTTGAAAACCATGGCCTGCAAACCAGATTACTTTCTGCTATTAAAATGGAGCAAATAGCAGAGCCTTTTATTAGAAGAAGGGCTATTAGACACCTAGAGAAGGGAAGAGTGGTGATTTTTGGAGCAGGTACAGGTAATCCTTACTTTTCTACAGATTCTGGTGGAGCTTTAAGAGCTAACGAGATTGAAGCAGAGGTTCTATTAAAAGGAACCAACGTGGACGGCGTTTATGATAAAGACCCCCGTAAACATGATGATGCTGTAAAGTATACCGAAATTACTTTTGATGATGCCATCAATAAGGGCTTGAAAGTTATGGATAGAACGGCGTTCACATTGTGTCAAGAAAATGATTTACCCATTATCGTTTTTAATATGAACGGGGCAGGAAATCTGCTTAGAGTGGTTCAAGGCGAGAAAATTGGTACTTTGGTAAAAGATTAGCGTTTAATAAATTATAAATTTAGGTCGTTATTGAATTAATGATTCTAGAACAAATCAATTTTATAAGAATTTGAAATAAATTATAAGATGGAAGAAATAGACATGATTTTAGAGATGGCGGAAGATAGCATGCAGAAGGCATTGCGTTATACCTCATCTGAATTGAAAAAAATTAGAGCAGGAAAAGCAAATCCAAATATGCTCGATGGTATTAGTGTAGATTATTATGGTGTGCCTACACCTATCAGTCAGGCCTCCTCTATTACCACTCCAGATGCTAGAACGATATCTATAAGACCATTCGAAAAAAGTTTATTGTCGCTTATTGAAAGAGCTATTATCAACGCCAATCTAGGTTTGGCTCCTACCAATGATGGGGAATTCGTTAGACTTAACTTGCCACCGATGACCGAAGAAAGAAGATTTGACTTGGTAAAAAAGGTGAAAGTTGAAATGGAAACCGCCAGAGTAAACGTGAGGAAAGTAAGACAGGATTCTAATGACGAGATTAAAAAACTTAAGAACGATGGTGTTTCTGAGGATGCCATTAAGATAGGTGAAGAGAGGGTCCAGAAATTAACAGATAAATACATGGGAAAAGTGGACGACATGTTGGCCAACAAAGAAAAAGACATCATGAGTGTTTAATGTCTTTAAGAACCATTAATTTTATTAATTAGCCCTTTTTAAGGGCTTTTTTTATTAAAAGTGGCTTTCAGATCTATTAGGTATAGCTTTACGTACAATGATAAAGCATTATTTAGTGTTTGGTTTTTATGTAAATAGCTTAAGAAGTTTCTCTGAGATATGAAGAAAATATTATTAATGGTTACGGTGCTTGTTTCTAATGCACTTTCAGCTCAGAATTATTTTGAGGAAGGTATCAGTTGTTTCGAGGCCAAATCAAGAATGTCTGATGGCAACCTTAAAAAATCGAAGGTGGCTTTCCCAGGTGAGGGAAACATCGATGTAAAATATTATTTCCTTGATCTTAAGATTGACCCAAGTACTAAGAAAAACATAAGTGGGGCGGTTAGAATAGACTTTCTTCCCTTGGTGGCTTCTTTGAAAGAGGTGTCCCTAGATTTAAGTAATGCTTATACCGTTGATTCAATTGTAGCAAAGAAGCAGAAGCTTACTTATAGTCATGCGGCTTCTACCCTTAAAGTTGAATTAAAAACGGCAGCCTCTAATTCTGAGGTAAGTTCTTTAATGGTTTATTATCACGGTACACCGCCAGTAAGTGAAAATAATTTTAGTCTTCAGTTTAGCACTCATGGTGGAGGGCAGCCCGTGATATGGACGTTAAGTGAACCTTACGATGCACCGTTGTGGTGGCCATGTGTAGATAATCCGGCCGACAAGGCAGACTCTTGCGATGTTTGGATTACGCTTCCAAATTTCTACACCGCTGTTTCTCAAGGCATATTGGAAGAACTTAAAATTAATGCTGACGGTACAAATACGGCCAAATGGAAACACAGATATCCTATTTCCCAATACTTAATTTCAATAGCCGCATCCAATTATGTTTTATTGGAAAGCACCTATGTGAACGCTGAAGATAAGGAGATGCCCGTTTTAAATTATGTTTATCCAGAAATAGCAAATGATACACGGCTTAAACCCTTATTAGACGAAACCGTAGAAATGCTAGCGGTGTTTTCGGAAAGTTTTGGGGAGTATCCTTTTGTGAAAGAAAAGTATGGTCATGCCATGTTTGGTTTTGGAGGAGGTATGGAGCATCAGACCATTAGCTCCATGGGAGGGTTTTCTGCAAGTTTGATAGGGCATGAGCTGGCTCACCAATGGTTTGGAGATAATGTGACTTGTAAAACATGGCGAGATATTTGGATCAATGAAGGTTTTGCGGAATGGGCGTCTATTTACTTTTTTGAGAAGTCTAGTACTAGAACATCCGCTACGTATAAGAGACTGATAGAGGACGCTATGGAAGGAGCCAAATTTGCGGTAGGAAGCGTGGCCATAGAGAATACATCTTCCGTGAACGCAATTTTTAATTTTTCCAAGACTTATCAGAAAGGCTCCATGGTGGTTCACATGCTCAGAGGTGTTTTAGGAGATGAGGTGTTTTTTGCCACTTTAAAAGAGTTTCAGAACACAGAATTTGCTTATGGCAATGCATCTATAGAAGATTTTAAATCTGTTGCCGAAAGTGTTTCCGGATTGGATTTGACCTACTTTTTTGACCAATGGCTTTTTGGAGATGGATATCCCAAATATAATTTTGGATGGCAACAAAGTATTGATAAGTCTTTAAAAATTAGTGTTATGCACTCTGGGTCTAACACCGTGAAAACTTTTAAAATGCCCATGGAAATCAAGATCTCTTATGCCAATGGCAATAGCTTAATAAAGAAGGTTTTCGTTGATGCCAATGAGCTTGTTTTCGAGTTTGATGATCTAACAGAAGCCGTATTGTCGGTCGAGTTAGATCCTAATAACCATATTCTAAAGGATGTTTCTGAAGTCGATTTTTCAAATGTATTAAGTACAAATGAATTGTATGATTTAAAGATTTATCCCAATCCTACTTTTGACAAATTGAATCTTAATGGTGTTCTAAATCAGGACTTCCAGTATGAATTACTGAATAGTTTAGGGCAAAATTTATCAGAAGGAGCGTGGGATGGGAATGGCCTAAACGTAAAATACCTTCCGGCTGGAAGGTATTTTATTAAATTTAAAGACGCTACGAATAAAGTCTTTGTAAAATCTTTTATCAAAAACTAAACAGGTTCGGCCACTAAAGTATCCACTTTAACAGGATTAACTGGTTGTGGTTGAGGAGTTGAACTTTGCCCTGGGAAACTTTCAGGCGTTTCATAGTCCTGATATGCAGGTCTTTCAGGAGTAGGTCTGAAAACTACTTTGGTTATAAAATATTTGGTGTCTCCGTTCCATGGAAATCGCACAAATTTCTCTTGATAAATAAGGGTCACTCTTTCGCCACTGGCTAGAGCTGTTCTTAAATCTAAAATAACAGAATCTGCCACAGTAGAGAAATCCCAGTAACGAGGCTGTAATGTACCCGTTTCGCCAGAGAAGCCTCCTTCGTTTAAAACGCCTTCGTAAGTTTTGAAAATATAGCCTCTTTCACTAAGTTTTGAAAGTGTTCCGGCCCTTTCACCTGAGCTAAAATATCCTGTACTAATATACCAAAATGCTCCAATAAGAAGTAAGAGTGTTATGAGCAGAAATATTCTAAATTTCATAAAATGCGGTTTTTTATAGTTTGTAACACAAATCAAAGGATTTTTTTCAAGATTATCCCTATTTGTAAGGTCAAGATACTTATTTCGATCTAATAGCAATCACTGGGTTCATGGCGGCAGCCTGAGAAGCGGGTATAATTCCAGATAAAATTCCAATGAAACTGGCTATGAAAATACCGACAATCATATTTCCAGAAGTCAGAATAAGATCAAGGGAGCCCAAGTCTATAAAGCTGATGAGATACACCAAGAGTAGTCCAATGCTACCTCCTAAAACACAAAGAAACACGGATTCAAATAGAAATTGGAAAAGAATGAAGTAGTTTTTGGCCCCTAAAGACTTTTGTATGCCTATGATATTGGTTCGTTCCTTTACAGAAACAAACATAATGTTGGCTATGCCAAACCCACCTATTAGTAAGGCAAAGGCACCAATAATATAACCACCTATTCTTAGCGAGCTAAAAACTGCGGAGAGGGCATTTGCCGCAGCATCTGGTCTGTTAAGTGCAAAATTATCTTCTTGCGTAGGTCTCAAACCTCTTACCGTTCGCATTAATCCGGTGATTTCTCCTTCTAAGGCCACCATGTTTTCGTCATCAGGATAGGCCTGAAGCTGTATCATGCCATAAAGGTTTCCCGAAGAAAACATTCTTTTGTGCTTTAGAAAGGGAATATATATTTTATAGTCAGGGTTTCCTCCAACATCCACCAGTTGTTTCCCTTTCTTTTCTTGGGTACCTATTACGGTGAATTTTTGCCCTTTGATTTTTATACTTTCGCCTATTCCATTTCCTTTTGGAAAAAAAGTATCATAAACCTCTCCACCTAAAATGGCTACACTTTGACCCGCATTTACCTCCTGCTCCGTAAAATATCTGCCTTCTATGATGGGTACATCCGTAATGAGGTTAAAATCTGCTGTGATACCGTGGCATAAAGCGTCAAAACTACTGTTTTGGTATTTTGCATTTGCTACAGAATAGTCCATTATAGTAATGGCATTGGCATTCTTTACGCTTTCTTTTAAATATTGATATTCCGAGTATTTGGGTCTGGGGCGGGTAAAGTATTTCCACCATGGATAGTCTGCTCCACCTTCAAACATCCAAGGAAATTTATCTACGTAAATAGTTTTTTCTCCAATACTGCTCAATGAGTTTCTAATGTTAGCTTCTAAGGAATCTACCATGGTTAATACGCCAATGATCGAGAAAATCCCTACCGTAACCCCAAGTAAGGAGAGAAGCGTTCTAAGTAAATTGGCTTTCAGAGCTTGCCACGCAAACCTAAAACTTTCAAATACCAGTCGTAGAAATTTCATTCATTTTGCCATTTATGGAAATGTAAAGGAATATAAATACTGTGCTATAAACAATGTTTTTGGGAGGGAGGCCGTGCGTAGGCAAACGAACGGATGAAAAAGCGGATTTATGGATGGTGTGCCCATCCATTCATACCGAAAGTAATACCCATGGTGAATGAAGGAGCAAAGCCCCTTCCGGCTAATCGGTTGTATTGTGTATGGTGTGAGAACTTATATCCTGGCAGAAGGTCTTGGTCATAGTTGTAATAATACCTCACGCCAGCTCCAACAAAAAAGTCGAAAGCAGGGACACCTTTTTGAATAAAAGTTTTGCCATATTTCAAATGAAATGCAGCAACATTAATGTTAACAATATATTGGTCTGTTTGAGGGTTTTCACTGGGAAATTCTTCGGATTTGGTGGCCGTTTGGGGGTAAAGGACATTTTTGTAAAAAAGCTCTCCTCCAAAATAAGTCCCCCAAGGATTATCCATATCTATAATTTTGTAATATCTTTTATATTCTAGCCTATAAAGGTTGGCTTTAGTATATCTATTTTCTGTAAATATTTTAGGAGCACCAAATCCGTATGAAAATTGAAGGCTGTTTTCTGTATTTAGAAAATACTCCGCCTGAAACTGAATTGTTGGGTCAATGTTGACCATGGCAAATGGTCGGAATTTTATTGCATATTTAGGTAAGAATATGGTAGTATCTTGGGAGAAAGCGAAATTAGATGAAAGTAAAATGTTTAAAAGTAATATTTTAGTGAGGTATTTCATGTGAATATAAAATTTATCTATTGTGTGTTGTTGGTGGGTATACATCCCGCTATATAAAAATATTAATAATGACTAAAAATCTTACTATCCTTCTCTTAGGATTATTTCTGTTTTCTTGTAAAACCACTCAAAAGGCAGCTGACATTAAAACCGGGGAAGGTTTATTTGAACTCTTTGTGGAGGATGAGAATAGAAGTACATTCTATTCAGATAAAAAAGGCGTTTTCGGTAAAAACGGCATGGTGGCTTCTGCTGATGTTATGGCCTCAGAAGTAGGCAAAGAAATCTTAAGAAAGGGTGGAAATGCCGCAGACGCTTCGGTGGCCACATTTTTTGCTTTAGCAGTTACGTATCCTTTCGCAGGAAATTTGGGTGGCGGAGGCTTTGCGGTAATCCGTGAGGCAAATGGAACTAACCACGCTTTGGATTTTAGAGAAAAAGCACCTCTTAAGGCTCATAGAGATATGTATTTGGATGCCAATGGCGACGTTATTAAAGGAAAAAGTACCTCAGGCCATTTAGCTTCTGGTGTACCTGGTGCAGTAGCTGGAATGGTAGAGCTTCATCAAAAGCTAGGAAAAATGTCTTGGGAGAAGCTATTACAACCTGCTATTGATCTTGCAGAGCAAGGAGTGATACTAACCGAAGGTAGAGCTACAGGAATGAATCGTACTAAAGAGCGTTTTCAAGAAATTAATGGTGACGATACGCCCTATTTTATTCATCCCTCCAAGGAAAGTTGGGAAGAAGGGGATTTGTTTGTTCAAAAGGATTTGGCGGAAAGCCTTAAAAGAATTCAAAAGGGAGGAGCCAAGGGCTTTTATGAGGGTATTACAGCAAATTTACTTGTAAAAGAAATGGAAAAAGGCGGTGGAATTATCAGTCATGAGGACTTAGAATCTTATGATGCCATTTGGAGAGAGGCCATAAAAAAATCATATAAAAATTATGATATCGTTTCTATGCCGCCTTCATCTAGTGGAGGAGTGGCTTTGGTGCAGTTAATGAGATTGGTAGAGCCTTTTCCTTTAAAAGATTGGGGTTGGAATTCAAGTAAAACGGTTCAGGTCATGATAGAAGCAGAAAGAAGAGTATACGCCGATAGAGCCAAATGGATGGGCGATACGGATTTTGTGAAAGTACCCATGACGGAGTTAATGTCTTATCCTTATTTGGAAGAAAGGTGGGCGTCTTTTGATGAGAGAAAAGCAAGTAAGAGCGACGATATCTCAGGTGGAGCAGTACCCTATTATGAGTCTGACGAAACCACACACTTTTCTATCGTAGATGGCGACGGCATGGCGGTTTCTCTGACCACAACGTTAAATGGCGGATACGGAAGTAAAGTGGTGGTGGATGGAGCTGGCTTTTTAATGAATAACGAAATGGACGACTTTAGCGTAAAAGCTGGCGTTCCAAACATGTTTGGTTTGGTTGGAAATAAGGCCAATGAAATTCAGCCCGGTAAGAGAATGCTTTCTTCTATGACACCAACCATTGTGGAGAAAGATGGAAAGTTGCTTATGGTGGTGGGTACACCTGGAGGAAGTACTATTATCACATCGGTTTACCAAACCATCTTAAATGTAGTGGAGCATGGTATGGGCATGCAGCAGGCGGTGAATGCTTTGAAATTTCACCATCAGTGGTTACCAGATAAAACCTTTTTTGAAAAAGATGCTATAGATTTAAAGGATTTACAAGAGCTCTTGAATAAAGATTTCATCATAGAAGTACAAAGAGGTTCTTTGGGCAGAATGGACTGTATTATGCTACATCCTAATGGTATGCTAGAAGGAGCATCAGACCCAAGATCAGAAAATACAAGCGTAGGTTTTTAATTAAAATTGTTTCGCAAGAAACTGGCTGAGTTCGTGAAAATTGATACGAACTAATATTTCGAAAGAACAATAGCCTTTACTTCTGCGACTTCTGAATTGGGAATAGAAAGAGCTGAAAGTACAATTTCGTTTGTACCTTTTGGAATCTTGATATTTCCAATTTTCATTTTTGCCCATTCCTTTTCATAGGCTTCTTTCCTTTTAACCCTGCCTGGACTATGTATTAAAGGAGCCTCGAATGCTTTGGAGATAGAACTGCTCACCTTTTGGTCGCCAATTTCTAATTTGATTTCAGAATTTATGGATGACTCAGGGCAATTGTAAATTAAGTATGCATTAAGCTTGGTTTCCTCTGTGGAACTGATTAACCAGCTCATTTGGTCTTTGGTAGATGTCCAGTTTTTTAGCCAATCATGTGCCCAGCCATGCCCTTCCTCATATTTTAAATTTCCAGAAAATTGAGCTTCATAAGCTGGGAGTTCTATATATGCAGTATTGACTGATATAGGTTTTACAGATTGGTAATTCTTTGAGCTCTCTTTAAACCAATGGAGGTACTTATTAAATAGGTCATCAGTAATTGAACTGTTGGCACTGGCAAGGTCTATTTTCTGTGAGGGGTCTGTTTTTAGTTGATAAAGTTCCGGCTTTTTGCCCTTATAAACCATCAAGTTTTCGCCTATTCTTAAAGCTCCTGGATTGTCTTTTAATTCTTTCTCTAAAAAGGCCACATGACTAAATATTTCTCTTTCTGGTATTTCTATTTCCGAGTCTAACAATACGTTTGCCAGACTTATGCCGTCCATACCTTTTTTAGAAGCTTGCTCAATACCACAAAGCTCCTTGAGTGTTGGTAACCAGTCAATGTGTGCGGCAAGCCCTTCAATTTTCCTTCCTTTCGCTATTTTATTTGGCCAGTTGATCATGGCAGGTACTCTTACGCCACCTTCATCCACATGGCCTTTTACACCTTTCATTTCGCCATTATAACGTACACCGTTTGGTCCATTGTCAGACATAAAAACGATGATGGTGTTTTCTGATAATCCTTCCTTCTCCAGTTTTTCTAGTAATCTTCCAATATTGAAGTCCACGTTATCTACCATACCATAAATGGTGGAGAGTTCATCTTCTAAGCCTTTCGCTTTATACTTGTCAAAATAGCGGTCTGGCACTTGAAAAGGGCTATGAGGGGCATTATAAGGAACATAGCATAGGAAAGGTTCGTCCTTATTTCTATCTATAAAGTCTATGGCTTTGTCTGTCAAATAATCTGTGATGAATCCTGTACTCTGAATTTCGGTATTATTACTATCTAGTTTAGTGTCAAAATAGTTGCTCCAATGTCCGGCACAAAAGCCTATAAATTCATCAAAGCCTTGGTCTGTTGGGCGGTTTGGGTAATGCGAGCCATTATGCCATTTGCCAAAAATACCCGTCTTATAGCCATTATTTTTAAAAACCTCGGCAATCGTCTCTTCTTCTGAGTCCATAATCTCTAGGCCGTTAGAAACAGAAGTGGCTCCAGTTTTTAAGTGATATCTACCCGTCAATAAGCTGGCTCTGGTAGGTGCACAAAGTGGCGATACATAAAAGCGGTCAAACTCCGCTCCATTTTGGCTGAGTTGGTCTAGATGAGGTGTTTCAATAAACGTATTTCCATGACTACTCATATCTCCCCATCCTTGGTCATCTGTTAAAATGAAAAGGATGTTTGGTTTCTTTATCTCCTCTTTTTGACAAGAAAAAATAGTGAACGAGAAAAGAGAAAGAAACCATAAGGAGAATCGCATTGAAATAGGGTTTGTTGGAATTTATTTAAAAGTATAGAAAATTCCGAATCCACTGTTATTGTTTAAAGATGCGTTTAGGGATAAAATCGATATAGCGTTATGATTGGTATAATCAATATTAGCCAAACCAAAACCAGCAGTAAACATTAGATTTTCTTTAAAGTGATACATGAACCTAATGGGTGTGGCATAAAGGTTGATATTTACACCATAAGTATCTCCAAGGATAGCTGAAGCAGACCCTCCAATATATGGAGCAAGATATAATTTATCAACTAAAGGAATGAATTTACCACGTTCCACAGATGGTCCTATCGAAATGGAATTGTTTAAATTATTAGTGGGATGGAGGGTAAACTTTCCGCCAAAGGCCCAGTAGGTATTGTCAGACTTGATTTTCCCAAATAATAGGGAAGCGTTTAATGCAGTAAAATCGTTGTTTGTTCCAGAGATAATTTCTGCAGTCAAATTCCCATTAACTATTTTTCTGCCGGCCAAATCTTGGGCATGAGCCAAATGAGAACATAGAACAAGGGATACTAAGAAAAAGAAGTGTTTCATAATGTGATATTTAATTTTTGGATTGCGAAAATAAAATTAAATATTTTGAAAACAATACATCTCCTATCAATTTATTTTATAAACGAATAGGAGATGTATAATGAGCTTAAGTAGCTTATTTAGCCCTTTTTACCAGTTCTTCTCTTGATATTTTTAGGTCACGGCCAATGGCTGTGCCGTTTCTGAAAGTTTGAGTTCTTAAGCTTAAATCGCCTTCCGGAACTTCAAAAGTACCTTCGTATTTTTTTCCAAACTGCACGGGGTAAGTATTGTCAATGGTATAGAAAATTTCTGTATTGGCGATATCATTTTCTAAGGTTACTAGTAGTTTATCTCCGTCTTTTGTGACCGTGACAATTGGGTCTAGTACGGCTTGGGAAATATTCGTTTTAGAGGCCTCAAATCTTCCGAAATGATGTTCAGTTCGCTGTAGAAAGAAGTCGTAATTCTTATTTTCTTTAGGAGTCCAAAAAGTTTCTGCTAATGCAAAAGCACGTGGATAGGTCATATGAAAAGCATATTGGATATTGGGAATAACTTCCGTCCATAGGTTTCCTTGTCCTCCTAAAATGTATTTGGCATCCACTTCATCTGGAACAGGCTCAAAAGAATAACTTTTCTTTAAGCTCAAGCTGGCGTAAATTGGATTTTCTAAAGAGGGGTCACCCTGGGTATAATCTAAGTAGGCGAAAGTGGTAGGTGTCATTACTACGTTATGGCCAAGCTTAGCAGCTTCTATACCACCTTTCATACCTTGCCAGCTCATAACAGCTGCTCCTTCAGAAAGGCCACCTTCTAAAATTTCGTCCCATCCAATCATCTTTTTACCTTTGCTGTTAATGATTTTCTGCACACGTGTTACAAAGTAGCTTTGAAGTTCATGGGTGTTTTTTATACCGTTTTTCTTCATGAATTTTTGTACTTCAGCACTTTCTTCCCAGTAGCCGTGGTAACACTCATCGCCACCCATATGGATGTATTGATTTGGGAAAAGTGCAGCCACTTCAGTCATCACTTTATCCACAAATTCATAGACCTTTTCGTCTGCTGGATTCAGAGTATTTTCTATCAGCATTTTGAAATGTGGTCCCGTCCAATCTGCAAAATAGCCGCCGGGATTCACCACTTTAGGCTCTTTTTTGGTGGAAAGTTCGGGATATGCTGCCAAAACTGCCATGCTGTGACCTGGAATGTCAATTTCTGGAACGATGGTAATATTCCTTTCGGCGGCATATTTTATGACGTCTTTAATTTGCTCCTGGGTATAGAAACCACCTTCAGTTGCTTTTTCTCCTTCTTTAGGAAAAGGTCTGTCTACACCAAAACGACCGTGTCTTGGAACTCTCCAAGCACCAATTTCTGTCAGTTTTGGCAATGACTTAATCTCTATTCTCCAGCCTTCGTCATCTGTTAAGTGCCAGTGGAAAACATTCAATTTATATTGAGCCATTTTATCCAAGTAGGCTTTCACATCCTCTACAGAAAAGAAATGTCTGCTAACATCCAGCATTAATCCCCTCCACCCAAATCTTGGGTAATCGGTGATTTTACAGCCAGAAATCATGCCCATACCCATGCCATAAGCGTCTGTCATTTCAAACTCTCTTGGCAAAAGTTGGCGAAGAGTTTGGAATGCGTTAAAAATACCAGCAGGTTCATTGGCATTGAGCAAGATTTGATCCTCTTTTACTTCCAAGGTGTATCCTTCTTTAGCTAATTCTGCATTAGAATTTAAAGAAATGCGAATCACCTTCTCGGTATTGGAAGGTGTTGAAACATTTTTGAAATTTATTTTAGTGCCAGAATTTGCCAGAAAGCTTTGAAAATTTTCGGCGTATTTTTTTACTTCCGCATTATCGGTTTTTAAATCAAGGCTCACCTGATTGTCCAACATAAACAATACATCTGTCTGCTCAAAGCTTACAGGAGCAGGTATTATCTGATGTTGGGCAAAGGCAGAAGCCGTCGTCAGAATTAATAGGAAGAGATTAAAGATTCTTTTCATTTTTTATTGATAGGTTTCCTATCAAAGTTATTAAAATATTTTAATAACTACATTGTAAAAAAAATCTGCCTCTTAAAAGAATGATGAAGAAGTAGGAAAGGGACTATCTTAAATTAGTCCAAGCTCCTGCGTCATAAAGGTTTTCCATACCCTTGCTTTTTAAAATGGCTTTTGCCCTTGCAGAACGCATCCCAGAAGCACAGCACAATATAATAGGCTTCTTGATCTTCTGAATTGTTGAAAAATTGGAGTCCAGAGCATCTAAAGGGTAGTTTAGGGCTTTTGGTGCATGGCCTCCTTTAAATTCGCCAACCGATCTTACGTCGATGATGACGGCACCATTGTTTACGAGTTCCTTTAATTCTTCTGTGTTTCCGCCAAGCATATTTTTGATAAATTCAAACATCGTTTTTTGTGTTTAATTGGATAGCAAAAGTATGGAACACTTTCTACGGAATTTGTGAGTTTAGTTACACAGCTGTTATCTGAAGAAGATGACCAAGGCACCCAAAATGGTTAAACCTAAAATGAGCTTTCGGTAGGAATCGTTATTGATTTTCTTGACTATCCTTACACCCACGAAGAAACCTGCAATCATTATGGGAGCAAGAAAAAGGTCAATCTTAAATGTGTTGAGGCTAATGGTTTCCCAGGAAAATATGTGAAATGGTACTTTGAAGAGGTTTATGAAGAGAAACATCCAAGACACAGTTCCTATAAATTCATTTTTAGGGAATTTTAAAATGAGAAAATAGATATTAGAAAAGGAGCCTGCCAGATTGCCTATCATAGTGGTAAAGCCTGTGACTAAGCCCATGGTGCTGGAAAACAAAATACCTTTGGGTAGCGTTTCAGACTTTCTTCTTTCCCACCAGATTAATAGACCTACTGCAGAGAGAATAATGACAGCCATTATTCTTTTAAAGGTAGTTTCGTCAATGTCTTTTCCAATATACCAGCCGAACAGTACACCTGCTATCATCCAAGGCATGAGTATTCTGAAATGCTGCCATTGGGCGTGCCTGTTGTAATAGATAACCGCCATTACATCCGCCATACAGAGTAAGGGTAGTACTATACCAGTGGAGGCCTTTGAACCAAAAACCAAGGCCATAATGGTGACGTTCATGACATCAACTCCTCTTAATCCAGCCTTGGAAAAGCCCACTATAAAAGATGCAAAAAATACGAAAGCCCATTCTAGTAGGCTATGGTCTGAGAGAAAGTCCAAAATATGCTGAGATTTATGAGATTCTTAAAGATAGTTTTTATCTCTTAAAAACGTTTAAGAAAGGATACCGCTTTGTTTTACTTCTTTCACCACAAATAAGCTTTGGGCGTTTCCAATGTTTGCCAAGGCGGAAAGTTTATCCAGAATAAAGACTTTATATTCGTCCATGTCTTCTACTATGATTTTAAGCAGAAAATCTGCCCCTCCAGAAATACAATAGCACTCTACCACCTCAGGGAGGGTTTGAATATCTTTCTCAAATTTTAAAAGAAACTCCGCTGCATGTTCTTTTAAACTGACGTTACAAAACACTAAGAGATTTTTGTGAAGTTTTTTTCTGTTTAGTTCTATGGTGTATTTCTCAATAATACCATCCCTTCTCAGTCTTTTAATTCGTTCATGAACAGGAGTGGTGGTAAGGTTAAGTTCCGCTGCAATTTCTTTATTGGTGCATAAGCCATCTTTGACCAATAGCTTAAGTATTTTTAAATCAACAGGGTCTATGTGATTCATAGGAAAATATTCTGTTTAATGTCGATTCTGATATTGCATATTCTTTTCTGCTCTCAAATAAAGACATTAGTAGGAAAATAGTCTAAGTTTCTGACATAAATGTTTTATTGATTTTGGCGGTTTATTTCAAAAAAAAGACCCCCATTTTGGTAAATGAGGGTCATGCTGATTTTTAGGTTATTGATGTAAAAGTAATTTAAGCTCGGTTTTCGCTTACGCTTGTTTTTCCTGTTTTAAAATGTAGTTTGGAGGCCAGCACAGGAACTAATCCTAAAACCATGAGACCTACGCCTAACATAGTCACCATCCAGATATCTGTAAAATAGGCACCTGCGGTTAATATGGTTAAAATTAGAGCAGTAGAAAATGGTAAAGAAATGGCTAAAACCATAATGGCAAGCTCTGAATTAAAAGTTCTTTTTTCTGCTGGAATGTTCATGCTTTCCTCTTTAGCCTGAAAGAATGAAATATGTGCAAATGGCCAGAAACTAACACAGCTTAACGGCACAATGATGATTAGTAAAACATGGTTATATGCCGAAATGCCTGTTGCCGCAATAAATATGGCACTTACAATAAGGCTTAAGCCAGCTCTCATGCTTAAAAGAGAAAGTACCAACTTCTTTTTACCTTCTTTTAAATTTACAGCTAAACCGATGAAGATAAGTACCAAAGGCGTCATGATGGCACTGGTCTTGTCAAAAACGCCAGATATAATTTCTGGGAGGGTCTGATAATTGATGCCAAAACTCAATAATAAGATAGCGGCCACCAAGATGATATTAATAGGCTCTTGGGCTAAACTTGATAGCAGTGATTTTATTTTTTCCTTGACATTCGAATTTTCTGAACCTGTGTTTTTCAACGACATGTTCATGGCTATAATGTAGAGAAAGATGAGAACAAAAAACTTATTTCCGATATCGGCCATTGCGGCCATAGCTAGACTCTCTTCTCCAAGAAATTCAATGATAAAAGGAAAGCAAGATAAGCCAGGAGCCAATGAAGGAATCAAAAGGGTTAAGGTTCTGGAACTCGCAGAATCTTTAGCTATACCACATAGCGAAAGAAGAGCAGGTGTACTTAAATATAAAATGAAGTTAAATAGGAGAGCTACTACTGGAATGAAAAGAAGAGAGGCATCTAAATCAATCTTCATGATAGCAATAAAAATAGTAGCTGGCAGTGCCACAGAGAGCACAATTTCCTTTATACCGTTGACTTTGTCTTTTGAACCGAATTTGGCTTTAATGACAAAACCAACTCCGATCAATAATATAAGGGTAATGGTTTTTATGATAGCTTCGTTCATTGGATTAAATATTTAAATAAAACAGGTCAGTAGAAATCTACTGAACCTGCTTTGAAAGGATTGATCAACTTAAAGTTTTAAGAGCACTTACGAACATTTTCATTTCGTCCATGGTACCGAAACTTACACGACACATGTCTTTATCAAAAATGGTGAATGCTCTACAGCCTACGCCATGGTCACGCATTTTGCCTAAGAATTCTTTACCATCCATGTTTATCTGGAACATCATGAAGTTTGTAAAAGAAGGAATTGGATCGTAACCCATTTCTTTCACCGCTGCCATTGTATATTTCTTGGCCGCGTCATTCTTTGTTTTCGTCATTTCTTGGAAACCATCATCACCATAAGCAGCTATAGCAGCATGGATAGATGTTAGGGAAATACCCATTCCACCACGTGTAACACTTGAGATTTCGTCAATAAATTCTGGCTGAGCCAACATGAAACCAATTCTTAAACCGGCCATTCCCATGATTTTAGAGAATGTACGACAAACGATAACATTATAACCGTCTTTTACCAATGGAGACTGTGTAACAGCTTCTGGACCGTAAGCTAATTCCATGTATGCCTCGTCAATGAAAATCGGAACTGTTTTAGATACTTTTTTACAGAATGCTTCTAAGTCTTTAGCAGCAGTCATGGTTCCAACAGGGTTGTTTGGGTTGCAGATGTAAACCAATTTGGTTTCTGAATCTACAGCTTTAGCCATAGCATCTAAATCATGAGACCAGTCAGAAGTACATGGAATAGCTTTCCAAGTAGCTCCAACTCTTTCAGCAACACGAATCAAAGACATATAAGTAGGATCTGCAGAAACAATGTTTCCACCACCATTCATGAAACGAACTAAGGCTACTTTTTCTAAAAGGTCAGAAGAACCAGGTCCCATCATTAGGTGCTTGGTAGTTACACCTTCTTTCTTAGCAATCATATCCATCAACGTAGCCATTTCACTCCATGCGTAACGGTTACCACCATTTACAGAATCGATAACCGCTTGCTTAGCACTAGCTGGTGGGCCATAAGGGTTTTCGTTTGATGTAAGTTTGGCTACGATTTCTGGTGCGAAATTCTCATCTACAAAATACTCTCTAGCTAATGGGCTATAGATAAGTCTGTTGCTAGAGTCAAGTTTAAAAGGGGTATTTGAGAATGCTCCTTTTGCGATGTGAGGTGCCAAGGCCATGCCTCCAAGAGACATTAAACCTGTCTTAAGCATGTTTCTGCGATTAAGAGATTTTTTCATTTTTACTGTTTTTTATTTGATCAATTCAGAGTTTAAAAAAATTCGGAGCCCTCCTAAAAGGGCTCCAAAAGGTTAGTTTGAGGCTAGTTTAAATAATTTGGTAAATGCCACATCTTTGTAAGTACCAGAAGCACTTAACGAAACGGTTGAGCCAGCAGAGGTGATTCCTAGTGAAGACCACGGTACTTCTATTGAAGCTAAACCATCTGATCCAGTAGTAAACGTCCCTACTTCAGCACCACCTCTAAATTTCACTAATAGAGATACTGATGCCAATGGAATGGAGTCAATGCCTTTAGTGTAATCCAAGATGTTCGTTTTGTCAAGCTCCATAACTTTGAGGCTTAGTTTCGCCATATCTCCGTAAGTGGCAGATATGGTGGGGTCTGTTGATAGTCCGGAGGTAGGTGTACCGTTAGTGCCTATCGCCTGTATTAATACTGGAGATACTATGCGGTCCACAAATGGGTCCTGCTTTTCACACGCCAGGAAAGTGGCAGCTAGAGCGAATGCTATGATGAAATTTGATATTCTTTTCATTGTCTTAAGTTTTTTTGATTCAAAAAATTACTCTGCCCACCAAAGCTTAGTTTGCATGTTGTCTGGGCCTCCGTTTAGGCTAACACCTGCATCTAACCTTACTTTGTTTAGAGAATACTCAGTAGTAGGATAAGGAAGACGCGTAGGGATAATACCGCCGTTCTCGAATATTGCCCTAGGGTCTGCAGCTGGAATCTCAGGGAAACCAGTTCTACGATATTCTGTCCATGCCTCTACGCCTTGTCCGAAAAGAGCCACCCATTTTTGAGTCATTAGGGTCTTTTTTGTCAATGCTCCTAGAGAAGTATCAAAACCACTTGGCATAGCCAATCCGTGAGAGCTAAATGAAGCTTCTAAGCCAGTTTTGAAGTAAGCACTGGCGTCTCCAGAGATGTCACCATCTAAGGCCGCTTCTGCTAAAACGAAGTTCAATTCACTATAGGTCATCAATATACTTGGAGCTGTTGCTGCACTATATTTGCTTTGCAAAATAGAAGCGGAGCTTAAGTATGTGGTGGCTATGGCATCTGGAAGTCCGTTTGGTATTCCATTATACCCACCGTTAACAGAGGTTGCAATAGCTGCTATCCTTGGGTCAGAAGTAGAATTCATTAAGTCAACGAAAGTCTTACTCATGCTCCAGTCTGTACGACCTCCTTGTACCATTACTTCATTCCAGCTATTGTTACTTGGTCTAGTAGCCGTATGCACTAATTGTGCATTGTCAGCATTGCTAGTGAAAATAGGATAGGTAGAAGGAGAACCTAAAATCTCCGCCATGATGGCTTTAGATTCAGCAGACTTCTTAGCTGCTTGTCTGTTTGCTAATTTTAAACGAAGAGAGTTAGCAAATTTCTTCCACTTTAGGATGTCACCTTTGTAAAGGATGTCACCTGCTACTGTAGGGCCGCCAACTTTAAGCTTTTCATTGGCCAATTTTAAATCGGCTAACAAACCAGCGTATACAACTTCCATAGCGTCATATTCTGGCGTATAGATAGGCTCTGCTGCAGTTCCTGATACCGCTTGAGAATAAGGTACGGCACCATACATATCTGTAAGTAAAGAATATACCCAAGACTTCATCACTAAAGCAATTCCTTCATAGTTGGTATTTGGGTTTAAGCCATCTGTACCTGTAAGGGTTTCTATTCTTTGAAAGTTAGTAAGACCTTCATTATATAGAGACTCCCAAGTGCTGTTATAGAACCCTGGAGTTATACCATAACTGTCACCTTCGTTCGAGTAGATGTTTCTTGCTAAGTATTGAATCCAGAGCATAGCTCCATCAAGATTTAATCTTTCGAAACGTGTGGTTCCTCCCCAGTACCTATCCACTGATTGCTCAATGGCGTAAGGTAGGAGATACTGTGACCCAATCGCAGTTGGATTATTAGGGTCGGTGTTTAGTTCTTCGAAATCACCTGTGCATGCATTCGTCAAAGTCAACATGATTCCAGCAAGAGCAGATAGAAATACTTTATTATTTATTTTCATTTTCTTGTCAATTTTTTAGTGATTAAAATCCTAGAGACAGGTTGAAGCCCATGCTTCTTGAGTTAGGAAGCTGTCCGTAAGAAAATCCTTGAGAGTTGCCACCATATGAATCCACTTCTGGGTCAATGTGAGGTGCATTAGAGAAAAGTAATAGCACGTTACGACCTACTAAAGAAAGTTTGGCGTTTTGAATTTTGGCTTTTTGTAATAAGGCAGAGCTGAAAGTATACCCTAGAGAAAGTTCTCTAAGTTTTACATATGTTCCGTCAAAAATAGCCGCTTCATGATATCTTCTTGGGTTGTTATAACCATAGAATTGATTTCCAGCAACCATCACCGTATTTGGTACATATTCTGGGCTTTCGGTAGTTCCTACGTTCATAACACCCTTTCCTATCACACCTTCTTCACGACCAATAGCTGTTTCAGCATATTGTCCTGTCCATCTTGCAGTAGCGGTACCTTCGTCAAAGAAGTCTCCACCAAATCTGGCATCTATAAGAGCAGAAAGAGAGATGTTCTTATAACTTAATGTATTCGAGAATCCACCTGTCCAGTCTGGCTGAACGTTTCCTAATATTTGAGGAGTACTTTCTACTTGAGGTAAGCCATCTTTATAAATTATCTGTCCGTCTGGGCTCTTGGCAAAACCAATTCCAAAAAGAGTACCATAAGGCTGACCAATGGTAGCAACCGAAGATAAACCTCTAGTGGATACCAATGTATAAGTATCTAAACCTTCTGCTAATTCTAATACCTTGTTTTTGTTTTTAGCATAGTTTAAAGACACATCCCATTTGAAACCAGAATTAGATTCAAATGCTGTTCCACTAAGGCTAATTTCAATACCGCTGTTATTTACTTTTCCTGCATTAAGAACTCTAGAATTATAACCACTCGCTTTTGAAATTTCAACACCTAAGATTTGATTTTTAGTGGTTTGGTCATAGTAAGTAATGTCTAATCCTAAACGACTCTTGAAGAATCTCAAGTCAGCTCCTAATTCTATTCCAGTCGTGATTTCTGGCTTTAAAAAGGCATTAGCGATTTCTGTATTTTCAGAATATTCTGGAACAGAACCATCCCAAGAGCCTTCTGCACTGAAAGTTTGGCTTAACTGATAAGGATTTGCATCGTTTCCAACTTGTGCCCAGCTAGCTCTTAGTTTACCGAAAGATAGTATCGGGCTATTGATGTCTAATAAGTCTGTAACTACAGCACTAAGCGAAGCAGAAGGGTAGAAGTAAGAATTGTTACCGTTTGGTAAAGTACTCGACCAGTCATTTCTAGCTGTTAAGTCTAAGAATAATGCGTTTAAATAACCCATTTGAAAAGAACCATATACACTCTGTACCTCTGATTCTTTGATAGTACTTGCTGCCGTGTTTTGACTTGGGTTACCATTTGAAAGGTTATAAATACCATCCACAACCAATTCACCAACGTAAGTATAGTTATACTTATAGTAATTTGATCTTACTGCTCCACCTGCTTGGCCTACAAAAGAGAAATCATTGCTGAACATTTTGTCGTAAGACAAAAGGAAATCATGATTATTTTCTTGCTCTCTCATCACCGTTTCAGAATATCTACCTGGAGATGTATTTCCGTTTCTTGTACGTTCAAAACTTGAAACATTAATTCTAGTGTCTGTCCAAACATCAGTACCAGACCTAAGCATTAGGTTAAGGTTATCCGTGATTTTTGCTTGAATAGAAATATTACCCAATAAACGGTCTTTGTCATTCGTAGATGGTAAAAGCTCGTTCGTGTAATATGGGTTTGTGAAATACGTGTGTTGCCAGTTTGGTGGGTCTGTGTCTCCTACTTTTTGAATATGAGTATCTACATAATCAGACCAGTTGGCCAATTGATCCCAAGAGATATGACGGTGAGCCCAGATAAACTGAGAACCAGATTGATAGTTTCTATTACCACCAGTTTTGATGTAATCAGCGTTAAAGTTAGCTTTTAACCATTTTGTTAAATTGTATCCAGACGACAAAGTAAAGTTGTCTCTGTTATAATCATTATAGGCTGCAATACCTTTTTGATTTAATTTGCTATAGCTTAATCTGAAATTACCTTCTTCATTTCCTCCTGAAAGAGACAGGCTGTTTGTAAGTGTAGTTCCTGTTTCCCAGAACTCTTCCCAGTTGTTTGGTTGAGGCGTTAATGGAGCTACATCAGTACCTGTCCACCATTGTCTTACCAATCTGCCGTCTAAAGGAGCACCCCAGCTTTCGTCTGTACCGGCAGTTCCTGTAGTACCTCCTGGTACTAAATTTCCGTATGCTGCTTGGTATTGGTCATATGCATCTGGCTTTATAACACCACTCCATCCATCTGAGTACCATGTTCTATAGCCGTTTCCACCGCCATAAGTATTCTGAAAATCAGGCTTAACAAAAGGTCTTTCTACAGTGAAGTTTGCATTGTATTCAACACCAATTCCTTTTGTTGAACTACCATCTTTAGTGGTAATTAAGATGACACCATTGGCCGCTCTAGAACCGTAAAGTGCTGCTGCATTTGGTCCTTTAAGAACCGACATCGTTTTGATATTGTCAGGGTTTACCTCAGAAATACCACCACCATACGTGTTGCTGGTAGTTTGCTGCATTGGCACACCATTAATAACTATCAATGGTTGGTTATTTCCAGAAACAGAAGAAGAACCTCTTATCTGGATGTTAGAGCCACTACCTGGACCTCCGTTACTAGATATACGTACACCAGCTATCTTACCAGAAAGTCCATTAACTACGTTATTAGATCTTGATTCTGTTAAAGATTCGCCAGATACTTCTTGTTGAGAGAAACCTAAAGATTTCTTTTCTCTACTAATTCCTAATGCAGTTACTACCACTTCATTAAGAAGTTTATTGTCAGATTTTAGTAAAACATCAAAAGTTGTTTTGTTTCCTACTGCTATTTCTTGAGTAGCAAATGCAATGGCACTAAAAACTAAGATAGATTCTTTAGAAGGAGCTTTTAACGTAAATTTACCGTCAAAATCTGATATAGTACCAGTGGTGGTACCTTTGATAGCAATGGATACACCTGGTAAGGGACCGTCCTCTGCGGAAGACACTACCCCCGAGATAGTCTGAGCATTTGCCATGAAGGCACAAAGCAGCAGAACTAACACTCTTTTAAATAGTACAACTTTTTTCATTTAGGTTCAGTTTAGCTTAAGATTTATTGTTCAAGTTTTTAAATGTTTTCCCCGCCCGGAAAATGGAGTTCCCCGACCGCTCGGTTCTTAACATTGACCTGAGGCGGAGAAAACATTTTATTTTTGAATTCACGATTTGTAATGCTCGTGAACAAGTTTCTTAAGATTAGTTTAGAATAATTATTACCACACTAGACACTATTGTTCACAATTGCCATGCTACCAGCATAGCTGTTGTAAAACTTTCGCCATTGTTGCGGTCGGGATGGGAAGTTTCGCTTGCTAAATTCTGTATTGTTTCTAAATACAGTTCAAGTGTACTGCTCTTAATGTATTTAAAAAAATTAAATATGGCAAAAATGAACAAATGCCATAAAAAAGATAGATGATTATAACATAATATTAAATAAATACAATACTTGATCAGAAAGTAGGAGATATGGGTTGAGTTGATCCATCTTTCTTCGTGTTGTATTATTCCAATATTAAAAAAAATATATTTGAGGTGGAATCAATTTTAATTGGAAGCCATTTATACTTTAAAATGTGTGATTTAGATATCTTATTAGTACTTTGAAACAAAAAAAACCCCCTTTGCTAATAGCAAGGGGGGCTGAAGTTATAAGTCTTAAAATGCTTTAAATTAGTGCTTTTTCAGGAAATCCAGTTTTCAATATCTTCCTTAGAAGGTAGTTTAGCGTCAATTTTTAGTTTTTTACGCATTCCGCCTAAGTCATTAAATATTTTATTCGGATTGGCTTCTTTTAAAGCCTCTATAGTCAAAATTCCCATTTTCTGAAGAGCAGGAATCCATTCTTCTGACACACCAGCTGCAGTATATTCTGCGGTGGTAGCGGCATGTGATTTTTTCTCAGGTCTCATTTGAGGGAAAAATAATACTTCTTGAATACTGCTATTGTTCGTCAAAAACATCGTGAGTCTGTCTATCCCTATACCAATACCTGAGGTAGGTGGCATTCCATATTCTAGTGACCTTAGGAAGTCGTCATCCATGGCCATGGCTTCTTCATCTCCTCTGGCAGCTAGTTTTAGTTGGTCCTCAAAACGCTCTTTTTGGTCAATAGGATCATTAAGCTCGGTATAAGCATTGGCTAGCTCTTTACCATTAACAAAGAGCTCAAAACGCTCTACTAAGCCCTCTTTAGACCTATGTTTTTTAGTTAAAGGAGACATTTCTACAGGATAGTCAATAATGAATGTCGGCTGTATCAAATGGGCCTCTACTTTCTCTCCGAAAATTTCGTCAATCAATTTGGCCTTACCCATAGAATCGTCAATCTCTATACCCCACTGCTTACAATAATCACGTGTCTCTTCTTCAGAAAGGTCTGTAAGGTCCACACCTGTATACTTTTCAATAGAACCCAGGATGCTTAATCTTTCAAAAGGTCCTGCAAAGTTGATTTCGTTTTCACCAAGAGGGAAAGTTGTTTTACCATGCACCGCTATGGCTACTTTTTCAAGAATGGTTTCGGTCATGTCCATCATCCATTCGTAGTCTTTATAAGCTACGTAGAATTCTAGAGCGGTATATTCTGGGTTATGGGTACGGTCCATACCTTCATTTCTGAACATTTTACCAAACTCATATACGCCGTCAAATCCTCCAACTATCAACCTTTTCAAATAAAGCTCATTGGCAATTCTCATATAAAGAGGAATGTCCAATGTATTATGATGAGTTCCGAATGGTTTTGCGGCAGCACCACCATGTATGGGTTGTAAGATGGGCGTTTCTACTTCTAGCCAGCCTTCGGCGTCAAAAATGTTTCTCATAGTAGAGATAATCTTTGCTCTTTTAATAAAGGTGTCTTTAACCTCAGGATTTACGATAAGATCTACATAACGCTGACGAAATCTTAGTTCTGGGTCTGTGAAACCGTCATGAACATGACCGTCTTTGTCTCTCTTTACGATTGGAAGAGGCTTGAGAGATTTGTTAAGTATTTTGAAAGATGTTACATGGATAGAAATTTCTCCTACCTGTGTGATAAAAGCATATCCCGTGATTCCAAGAATATCGCCAATGTCAAGCAATTTTTTGAAGACAATATTATACATGGTTTTGTCTTCATCTGGGCAAATGTCGTCTCTTCTGAAATAGACCTGGATTCTTCCAGAGCTATCTTGAAGTTCGGCAAAAGCTGCACTACCTTTTCCACGTACACTCATCAATCTACCCGCAAGGCTTATTTGATTGAAATTTCCTTTTTCTGCGTCAAAGCCTGCCTTTATTTCGGCAGAAGTTGCGTTGATTTCAAAAAGTTCTGGTGGATAGGGATTGATACCCATACCCATTAATTCTTCTCTCTTTTGCCTTCTAAGGATTTCTTGCTCGTTCAGTAACATCTGTATTAATCTTTGTATAATGAAATGATTAGGTCATTTCAAGCTCTCTTCTTTAAAAAGAACGCAAAATTATGAAATATTAATTAATGTCCGATGAACATTCCCTAGCTTTGAGCATGCTAAAAGTGGGACAACAGAATTTATTAAAGGTTTTAAGAGGAACGTCTGTAGGTTTTTACCTAGGTGACGACGAAAATAATGATGTGCTTTTGCCTCATAAATATATCCCTGAGAATCTAAATGTGGGTGACGATATAGACGTCTTTTTATATCGAGATTCTGAGGATAGGGTTATTGCCACTACACTAGAACCCTTAATTAAGCTTAATCAGTTCGCTTGTTTACAGGTAAGTGCCGCCACCAAAATTGGTGCTTTTCTTGACTGGGGTTTAGAAAAAGACCTTTTTGTTCCTTTTAGAGAGCAAAATCAAAAACTAAAAGAAGGAGACTATACGGTAGTTTATCTTTATTTAGATACCGAAACGGACAGGTTAGTAGGTTCATGTCGACTAAATAGGCACTTTGAGTTTGAAGACATTGACCTGAAAGAGGGCGAGGAGGTTGACTTACTTATTTTGGATAAAACCGACCTGGGTTATAATGTAGCTGTAAATCATAAATATCGTGGACTGATTTATGAAAATGAGATATTCCAAAGAGTAGCTTGGGGAGATACCACCAAAGGGTTTGTAAAAGTGGTTCGTGAAGACGGAAAAATTGATATTACCCTTCAAAAACAAGGCTTTGAAAACATCAATGAGCCTAACGCTAAGAAGATTTTGGAAACCTTAAAGGACCATGAAGGATTCCTTCCACTTTCAGATAAATCTGATTCTATGGAGATTCAGTCTTTATTAGAAATGAGTAAAAAATCTTTCAAAAGAGCTATCGGTAGCCTTTATAAACAAAAGCTAATTGTTATTGAACCAGAAGGGATAAAGTTGGTTTAATATATTATTCTACCTTATCTTTCTTCTTGTCTTTTCCTCCAAAAAGAGAAAAATGTACATATCGTCTCGGATTGTTTTTTAAATCAGAAAGAAGAGCGTCTAATGAAGCTGCGGTATTGTCTAAGTTAAGATAAAGTGAATCGTCAGAAGTAAGTTTTCCTAAGGTACCTTGACCGTTGTTTACATTAGCCAAGATATCTTGTAAACCACTAATAGCCGTGTTTAGGTTTGCTACGGTTTTTTCCAACTCTAGCGTACTTAGCTTTTGAGTAAATTCTCCAGCCTGCTGCATGATAGGGGCTATTTGAGCATCTAAGTTACCAGTTACTACGCCCAAATTTTCCGTAACAGTGGTTGCATTTGAAATGACTTTGGCTAAACCATTGGTATTTTGTGCTACCACCAAATTTAGACCATCAGTGGTTTTATTAGCCGAGGTTAATAATTCATTGAGAGCATAGCCTGTCTGGTCAAATTGTTTGATAACATGGTTTAGGTTGATAATTAAAGAGTCCACGTTTTGGAGAGCAGGTGTTATTTTAGAAATAGCGGCATCAGCCAGCCCCAGTTCTATGCCACCAATAATTTCTCCACCTTCTGGTAAACTGGCACCAGGAGCTATTTGAAGTTTAATCAGTTTACCACCAATAAGGCCATCGTCTACTAAAAGGGCTACAGTCTTATCTGTAATCTTTATTTGTTTCCTAACTGCGAGGGTCACTCTAATTTGGTCATTCTTTTGGTCTGTTTCTAACTTCATAACACGACCCACATTAACGCCTTTATAGGTTACAATGTTCGACGTCTTCAGTCCTTCAACATCTTTAAAAACCACTTTATACTCGTTTTCTGTAGAGAATAAATCCAATCCTTTGAGGTAATTGAAGCCAAGATATAGTACAACCAGCGAAATAATACCTAACAAACCTACCTTCGCTTCCTTCGTTATTTTCATTTTTTGCTGTTTATGCCTGTGAATACCATTAACGATACAAATATAATGCCTTATTGATTCCTTTCCACGTCGGTCTTGTAGGAATTAAAGGCCGTATAGATGGCTTGGGCAATATTGTCTCGACCATTTTCTGTACCTAACATCTTGGCATCGTTTGGATTAGAAAGATAACCAGTTTCTATTAAAACACTAGGCATGGTGGTTTCCCATATAACTAAAAAACCAGCTTGTTTTACACCACGGCTTTTGTTTCCGTGCTTAGTAAACTGCTGTTCAACTCTGGCAGCAAAATCCATGCTTTGATTCATAAATGCACTTTGATAGTTGGCTAGCATAATATGAGCCAGAGGAGAGTTTGGATTAAAGCCTTTGTAGGTTTTGGTGTAGTTGTCCTCCATTAAAATAACGTTGTTCTCTCTTTTAGCCAAGTCTAGGTTAGCTTCTGTTTTATGAAGACCCATCACATAGGTTTCAGTGCCGCTGGCATGGGAGCTGCTAAAGGCATTGCAGTGAATAGATATAAATAAATCTGCTTTGTTTTTATTGGCAATTTCGGCACGGGTATTAAGAGGTATAAAAACATCAGAATCTCTGGTGTAAATCACATCTACATCTTTTAAATTTCTTTTTATTTTATCACCCAGTTTTAAGGCAATATCTAGGGCGTACCTCTTTTCTTTCCCGTTTCCAGTGCCGGGGTCTTTTCCTCCATGCCCTGCATCAATCACCACTTTCTGGATGGAGTTTCCAGGGTAATGTTTTAGCGTGCAAAAGGAGAAAAACAATGTAGAAATTAATAGGAAAGCGATTATAAATGGTTTTTTGGAAAGCATAATTAAGTGTCATTTAGGTTATTTTAACACGATATTTGTAGCTCAATTACGTTATAAGGAAGCACTTTTAAACTACTTTTGTACCTCAAATTTAACTTTTTTGATAAAACAGGAAAAATTTAAAAATATTGTCTTGCTGCTTTTCATAAATTTCAGAGATGTTTTCAAACCATTTTTGAGCCCTTTGGTTTTATTATTCCTATGTGTTTCGGGAGCATGCTTTTCCCAAACAGACGCTTTGGTCGCTCCAAAGGATACCGTTAAGTCTGTTATTGCAGATTCTTTGGTAAGTGCAGATGGTAATTTGGAAACCACAGTGGTTTATACGGCAGAAGATTCTACCATAATGGATGTGGATGGTGAAACCATATATCTTTATGGTAATGCTGTGGTGGAGTATGGTGATATTAAATTAAAAGCAGATTACATCCGTATGAACTGGGGTATTAGCGAGGTTTTTGCTCACGGTATGCCAGATTCTACCAAATTGGTAGGAGAGAAGGTCAAAGGCAAACCTATTTTTATTCAAGGGGCAGATAGCTATAATACGGATACGATTCGATACAACTTTACTTCTAGAAAGGCCATAATTAAAGGTATAGTTACACAAGAAGGCGAAGGTATAATTCAGGGCAAAACGGTAAAAAAAGACCCGACAGATAATCTTTATTTAGTAGATGCCAAGTACTCTACTTGCGATTTGGCAGAGCCTCATTTTCATATTGCCGCTAAGAAAATCAAGCTGGTTAATAAGAAATCTATTATTTCTGGACCGTTTAACTTGGTTCTTGCGGGTGTTCCTTTGCCAATAGGGCTGCCGTTTGGTTTCTTTCCTGTTCCAAAGAAAAAGGAAATAGGTACGTCGGGATTTATTATGGGGAGCTATGGAGAAGAGCCTAATAGTAGAGGTTACTACTTTAGAGATTTTGGATATTACCACGCATTTAGTGAGTATATCGGAGCCAAAGTTTTAGCCCAAATTTACTCCAAAGGTAGCTGGGGTTTAGGAGTGCAGTCGCAGTATATTAAAAAATATAAATATTCGGGAAACTTGAACCTTCAGTTTAATAATAATAAACCAGGAGACGAACTTTCTCTACAACCAACCTCAAGGGATTTTAATATATCTTGGTCACATTCACCTCAAAATAAAAGAACAGATAGAAGTTTTTCTGCCTCTGTCAATATTGTAAGTAATGGCTTTAATCAGAACAACGTAAGACTAGATGCTGTTGACCAGTATACTAGCAATACCTTTGGTTCCTCTATTCAGTATTCTAAAGACTTTGGAAAGTTAATAAGAACCAGTACGGCTTTAAGAATAAATCAAAATGTATCAACGAAGGTATTAAATGGTGGTGGAACCTATAGTTTAGCTGTAAATCAGTTCAACCCCTTTGTGCCAGAAAAAAAACAAGTGGGAAATTGGTACGAGTCTTTTAGGGTAGGACTAACCTTAAATGGAGGATACTCGGTAACAAACCAGAACAATGCAAGGTCTACCAGTTATAATGATTATAATATTGCAGGAATTTCTAACGAACCAATTTCTACCATCGAAGAAAGAAGGAAACAAGAGTTAGAGCTTTTACTTAATTCCTCAAACTTATCTGATGAATTAAGAACACTTTATCAAGCGGAATTAGAGGCTTTGGATAGTCCCGTTATTACAGGTATTGATAATATATTGAAAAACGGCGTTTTTAACACCTCCTATACGGTGCCTATAGCCTTACCTAATATCAAAATTGCTAAGTTTATTAATTTGACTCCGAGTATGTCCTACAAAGGAGACATTTATACGAAGGAATTAAAATATACTTATGTAGGTCCAGGAGTAGGAGAAGAGGTGGTGCAACTGACCGATGGAAGAATAGTAACTGTAAAGTCTACTGAAGGACAGGATTCCTTAACTTACTCTTATGATGAAAATCAGAATTTAACGGTTTTGGCCGATGCCAATGGTGGTGGAGTAGTGGTGATAGACACGCTTAATGGACTGTCTTTTGGGCAAAGCTATTCCTTTGGAGCAAGTATGAACACGAGGGTTTATGGTACTTACAGGTTTAATGGCAATGGAAGAATGCAGGCCATAAGACATACCGTTTCACCATCTGTGAGTTTAAGCTATACGCCAGATACGGAGGGTCAATATGCTTTTAATACCGTTATTCGTGAGGATAGCACGGGTCAACAAACTCAGAAGTATTTGCCGAGATTTGTGAATTCTTCTGCGGGTATAGGCTCCCAGGCTGCCAATATTAGCTTTGGTATTTCTAATCAACTCGAGGCTAAGTTTAGGAGTAAATCGGATACCGCACAAAGTGAATTTGAGAAGGTTTCTTTGTTGGATAATTTTAGTATTAATAGTAGTTATAACCTTCTTGCCAAGAGTTCTCTCGGAGAGTTTGCCCTTTCTAATATTAACATGAGTGCCAATAGTACCTTGTTTAAGAACTTAATAAGGTTAAATGTGGGAGGAACTATCGATCCTTATAAGTATGAAAAAGATGATTTAATATCAAGCAACTTGGCTGGGCAAAGAATAACAGAATATAAATGGGTAAAGGATGCTGAAAACTCTGGAATAGATGTGGGTAATTATCTGAGTAATTTTAATGTGTCGGTTAATACGCAACTGAGTCCTAAAACTTTCGACAAGACCAAGCAGCAACCAGAAAAGAAAAATCCAAATGTAGATCCTGCTAGAGAAGCTATGGAACGTTTTATTAAAGCTAATCCCATGGCCTATGTTGATTTCTCTATTCCTTGGAGCCTAAGTATTGCTTATACCATAAGTTATAATAAGCAAGGTCTGGCAGACGCCAGAGTAACTCAGGCCTTACAGTTTCAGGGAGATTTTAGTTTAACCCCAAAATGGAAAGTAACCTATAGTACAGGTTGGGATTTTGTTTATAAAGAGGTGACCCTGACTAATATCGGAATGATGAGGGAGCTGCACTGCTGGGATATGAGCTTTAACTGGACGCCGATTGCAGGGAATTCTAGTAGAGCCTCTAATTATAGCTTTGACCTAAGGGTGCGTTCGTCTTTACTGTCAGACCTAAAAGTGAGTAGGAGAAGGCAATATTACAACAGCGGAGGATTCTAATTTAAACCTACCGCTGTTATAATAGTTAAGAAGTTTAAGCTATTTCAAAACTAGAAAGGCTAATAAATTCTTTTACCCTATCTGCAATTTCTTCGCTTGTAAGATTTAATAGTCTTTCGGTTCCAAATTTTTCTACACAGAAAGACGCCATTGCAGAACCGTAAATCATGGCTCTTTTCATGTTTTCAAAAGATAAATCATCTGTTTTTGCCAAGTGGCCAATAAAACCTCCAGCAAAAGAATCTCCAGCACCCGTCGGGTCAAACACGTCCTCTAAAGGTAAAGCAGGGCAGAAGAATATCTTTTCTCCTTGAAATAAGAGTGCACCATGTTCTCCTTTTTTTATCACCAAAGTTTTAGGACCCATTGTTAAAATGGTTTTAGCCGCTTTTCTTAAAGAATAATCTCCAGATAGCTGACGAGCCTCAGAATCGTTTATGGTAAGACAATCTATATCCGCTATAACGGCCTTTAGTTCATCCATTGCAATATCCATCCATAAATTCATGGTGTCTAGCATCACAAACTTTGGTCTTTTCTTGAATTTATTCAAAGTGGCGTGCTGAACAGCGGGCACCATATTTCCTAGCATTAGAAATTCACAATCTTGGTATCCTTCTGGGATGGTAGGCTCATAATTCTCTAAGACGTTCAGCTGAGTATCAAGCGTGTCTCTACTGTTCATATCATTATGATATTTTCCGGACCAGAAGAAAGTTTTTCCATTTGGGTCTACTTCTAGGCCGTCGGTGTTTATGCCATGCTTTTGGAAAGTAGAAATCATCTCTGAAGGGAAGTCACCACCCACAATACCTACTAAGTTATTTTTCTTTGTAAAATAAGAAGCGGTTAATGAAATGAAAGTGGCTGCCCCACCAATTATTTTGTCAGTTTTGCCAAAAGGAGTCTCTATTTTATCAAATGCTACGGACCCTACTGTTAATAAACTCATGTATGATGTTTGGTTTTTAATATTCTATCTGCAAAAATAGCAGTATTCTATTAAATATGATATTCCCCAAATTTCTTCAAAAAAGCACTTTTGCAAGATAATTAGGCTAACTGTAAAAAATCGTACCGTTTTTTTCTTTAATATTTTAGTGTTGAGTTTGTTGATTTCTAACGATTCTTTATTGTATTTTTACTCTCTCATAACTAAATAAGAACAATTTTTCAAATGAAGAAGCCTTTCATTCTTATCGGTGCTTTTCTGCTAACTGTAGCATTTAGTACATTATCTAATGCTCAGGGTTCAGTTCCTTGTGTAGAAACTTTAAATAAGTTTTTCCATAAAGAAGTAGTAACCACCATGCCACAAGGTGCCGCTCCGAAAGTCCTTAATAAATTAGGGACTAATCCTCAGTTTGGTCGTATTAGTAGACATACTGCGGCTTCAGCTTATTCTCACCTTAAAAGTGTTAAAAAAAGAGGTAAAAGACAGGCAGCTGAATTGGATAGATTATTAAGAACTCTGGGTTATACAGGGGCTAATGATCCTGATTTTGATGCCAGTGATATAACTCCAGTGATTGTACCTGCGGGTGCTGTAGGTTGGATGGGCTCAGGAAGTACTAAGTATTTCAAAGCTAAATTCGGAAAGGACTTTGAAGGGTATCAAATTTTTGTAAAAGATGGACCTTGTTTCGTTTATATCATGAAGACTTGCGGTAATATCTTCTATCAAGATATTCCTCCTTGTGATCAAAATATTCCATGTCCAGAGTGTAATAACTTCTCTTCTTGGAGTGCTAATAATAAAGCAAACCCATTTTGTGAATGTGTTCAATGTCCAGATTGTCAAGAAACAGTTCAGCAGAGTATTAATTTGTCTGGTGATGGTAAAATTGCCAGTGGCGATTATTTAAAGGATACTAAAGAGGTGGAATTAGTAGCTTCTTATGGTGGTCAAAGCCTTTGTTTGGGTAAATTAAGTGTTCCTGTTAATGTAGCTTACGAGTATGCTGCCTCAGGTTCTACGAGTGCATCTGAGAAAGTTTCTATTGATAACCAAAATGGAAATGTACTTTCTGCGATAGATTTAAAAATACCTGTAAACCTAGATTTTAATTTAGAAAAAGGTCAAACTAGCTTCGGAAGTGATGGTGCCATTAGAATGGATGTGACCAAGAAACGTTTTAAAGTGCTTAAGAAATCTTATCCTGTGTGTGCCACAGATATGGCATCAGAAACAATGGAAGGTTTATCTGCTCCTGAGATTGATAAGGCTGACGCTGAAACAATGGATGGAAGTAGTGATGGCGTAATAGGTAAAAAGAAACAAACATTATTTTTTGCGGGTAACGACGCCATTAGTGAAGTGGTAAGTAAGGAGCATAACCCTACTGTTACAGTTATAGCTCATGCTACTAAAGCAGGAAAATTAACGAAGGGAGAATCTGCTGACAAATACCTTTGTTTAGGACAATATGGTGTGGCTGGAGCCTCTGCACTTCAATATATGTTAACTGGAAGCAGCAACCTTACTCATGCTGTTGAAATTTGTGATGACAAAGGCAATCAGCCTTCTGAAAGAAACATAAACTTACCAATAGACCTTAAAGCCAACTTCACTAAACAAGAGATGAAAGTTGGTGATGATGGTAAAGTGTATATTCAAATCACTGAGAAACAATACAAAAAAATGGGCAAGAGATTCTCTAGATGTTGCTCAAACGGTGATGATTCTTGTTTCTAAGAAGAACTCATTTCTGTAAAGACATAAAAAAAGCATTCGATATCATATCGAATGCTTTTTTTTATGCTCAAATTCCAGATACTAGAATGGGCGTTTTTTTAATTTTTCAAAGGCCTTTTCAACCTTAACAAAGTTAAAGGAATCCATTACTGCGTTCATATTATTAGAAAGAGCGTCATTGCAAAGGTTACCCATGCTTCCCTCTAGTGTATGGTTTAAACTTCTATCAGGAATAAATTTGCCTTCGTTAATTCCTTCACCCGTTATTTTATAGGCATCCCGAAAAGGAACGCCACTTAAAACCAGGTTGTTTACGTTCTCTACACTAAATATTAGGTCGTATTTTGGGTCGTCTAGGATATTCTTTTTAACCTCCATTTCTTTAATCATGAATGCTGTAATCTCAAGACATTCAGAGAAGTTCTCAAACGCAGGGATTACCAATTCTTTAAGCAATTGTAATTCTCTATGATATCCGCTAGGTAAATTTGAAAGCAGAGCGTTAATTTGGGTAGGGAGACTTTTTAGTAAGTTGGTTTTTCCTCTTAAAATTTCAGCGACATCAGGATTCTTTTTGTGAGGCATTATACTGCTACCTGTTGTTATTTCTTCAGGTAGTTTAATAAAACCAAAGTTCTGGCTATTATAAAGACAGACATCCATGGCCAAACGAGAAAGGGTATTGGCGAGGTTGCTCAAGGCGGAAGAGACGGCATATTCCATTTTTCCTCTCGTCATTTGGGCATAGACCACATTATAATTTAGGTCTTCAAAGCCCAAGAGCTCCGTGGTTAAAGTTCGATTTAAAGGGAAGGATGAGCCAAAGCCAGCTCCGCTGCCTAAAGGGTTTTTGTTGACTATCTTATAGACAGCCTGCAGTAAAGTAAGGTCATCTATCAGACTCTCTGCATAAGCACCAAACCATAGTCCAAAAGAAGAAGGCATGGCAATCTGAAAGTGGGTGTAACCCGGAAGGAGGTCATTTTTATGTAGATTACTTTTTTCAATGAGGGTTTCAAAAAGGGAAAAAACCTGCTTAGAAATTTCTTCAATTTTTTGTCTGAGATACATTTTTAAATCCACTAAAACTTGATCGTTTCTAGATCTCCCGCTGTGAATTTTTTTTCCAGTATCTCCAAGTTTTTTAGTGAGCATTAGTTCTACTTGACTATGCACATCCTCTACATCATCCTCAATAACAAACACACCACTATCAATATCTTCAAGAATTAATTTGCATTCCTTTATTAAGGAAGAGAGCTCTTCTTTTTCTAATAGACCAATGCTTTCAAGCATGATGGCATGTGCCATAGAGCCCAGTACATCAAAAGGAGCTAGATGTATATCCAAAACCCTGTCTTGACCTACTGTAAATTTTTCAATATTCTCCTGGACTTTTTTCCCGTTGTCTTTATTCCAAAGTTTCACGTCAGCAATGTTTAAATTAATGAGATACAAATTAACGAAGAATGTGACCTAATGTAGAAAGGCAGGTCTAATAAAATGAAAAGTAAAAATTATTTAGTGGGGTCATTTTAGCACGGTATTTGCATATATATTATTGACTTCGAAGAATGACGCTTGCCGTTTTTCGATGAAATAAAAATAAAGTCTTTAAAATGCCCTTAGGGTGCATCTGGGGGCTTTTTCCGAAAGTAATATCGTGCATTCCTGAATACTGGCATAATTTTTATAGGTCCTTGAGGCCTTGTAGAACATGCTGTTTTTGGGAATTTGATGATGTTGCTTTTTTTTATTTTGTATTATGGTAACAATAATTCTTTGAGGGAGTTTTAGTTGCTGAGTGAATTTATAAAAACTGATTGATTTGAAAAAAAACTTACTTAAAAAAAGGTATATCCTTTTGTATTCCACCTTGTTTGTTGCCATTACGGTAATGATTACTCCAATGGACGCTTCTTGTTCAATGGTAGCTGAAACTTTATTTGATTCGGTTAATGATAATAATGCTTGTTTAATTAATAATAAGGAGACTTATGAATTAACCAATAAATCTAGTTCAGCCGGTTCTAAGTTTTCTCTCAAATTAATAAAAGAAACGACTAACGGTAGTCCTACTTATGCTTCAAGATATGGCTTAATCATATATGAGACAATAGCTCCTAGAGGTGGTTCTTATCATTCGCTTGAAGGTCAAATAGATGACTTAGCAGAGCTTCCTCAGACCAAAAAGAAATCAAAGATAAATTGGACTTTAGCCTTAAACGCTGGGCGTAGATGGAGTATTAAACATCTATGTGTTTTCAGTCCAGCTGGCAATGCTAATAGCGTAGATTATTTAGGGTTGCAAGGCATACCAAAACTAGATTGGTCAAAAAAACTAGCGTAAATAAAGAAATTAATTCCCGAAAGGGTTTTAGAATATTGAGTTGAATCAAATATAGATTTCGAAATTATTGAGTGAAACTTTACTAATTGAAAAAATGAGTACTATTAAAAGTTCTTCCACAAAAACCAGCATGCGTATTTTTAATACGCTAATAGTGTTTGGAATTCTTAAATCATTTGCACGTCTAAAAGAATCTTTTGGAACTGTTTTTAAGTCTTCGGCAATTCTTAATTCCGTTTACAAAGAAGATGTTTTGTTTTCTTTGAGGAATATTATTGTACATTCCTTTTTGCAAAGGGTTTTGTTAACTGCTCTCCTGGCAATTGTCATTGGGTCAACTCAAGCCCAGACGGTTTTAGGAGGTGTAAACCTTGGAAACTTGACAGATTATCATTTAGTCTTCACTAACGGAAGTGATGATGCCAATTGGCAAAGTGCTTCAAAGGGTTTTGTAGGCAATGTTGCTGTAGATGGGATTCAGGCCAGTGAAAGGACATCTGGTTCTTTTGCATACTCAGGTGTTATTTATACCAATGCTTCCTCGCTCAGTGATTGGCAAGACATCGTAGATAATAATTCTGGTAAGGCATCTGCTAGTCTTAATCAAGGTTCTAGAATAAGTGGTTTGGAAAGTGATTTAAGTTCTGCTTTTGCTCAAATCAACGCTTTATCTGCGACTTCAGGATATTCTAGTAAATCTTCCACTTCATTAAATGGTTTAAATACACAAAATGGTATAGCGGAAACTTTTGTCATCAATATTACATCGGGTCTAGGTTTTAGCTCACAAATAAATATTACAGGAGACGCTAGTGACATTTTCATTCTTAGATGGGATGAAGATGGCAATCCAAATAATGGTTATCAAGGAACTGTAAAGCCTCAAAGTGGTGGAGCAATTGTTCCTCTAGGAGGATTATTGCCATCAAATTTTATAAATGTCGCAGGAGATCTAAACGCTAGTGGGGGGGGGAGTAATCCTGCACTTCCTTATCCTCAAGGACCGAGAACAAATAATGGAACCGGATCCTTAGTTTCAGGTGCAAGTGATTTCAGTGGAGGCGGATTCTTTACTGGATATTGGTTAACAACCGGAGATCCCAATAAAAGCTTTGAAACGTCTTCATTAAGCAATGGCATTTTCGTTGGGGGTTGGTATACGAGTTCTGCTAAGTTTAGTATGACATCAGGAACCAGTGGTGTATATGTTGCCCCTCCTGCGTGTACTTATTTTACTTTAACTAACCCAGACCCAAGTACGGCTGAGGCTGTTAAGAACCAAGTTTTTCCGCTGAGTTTGAGTACCAATGCACCAAATAATACGGTGTTAGAGTGGGTGAGATCTACGCAAAACGTTACCGCTCTTTCTCAGCTTACAAATAAGACGGTTGTTGGTCAGGCTAATGTTTCAGGTGGAGCGGCTTCGCTGCAGGTGACAGCACCCTCCTCTAACGGTACCTATTATTATTATGCCTATTTCAAATCTGGAGATCCTTGTGGGTCTTTTGTGAAATATGTTATTACGGTTAAAGATATTGGTACAAACGACCCTGTTTGTTTTTCTGGTTCTAGGGTAATTACTGATAATAAACTTTCTGGAGCTTGTAATACATCGTCAAGTACGTACTACGCTTTATGGCTGAACATGAATTCTTCAGCAGGAAAGACTAATCATCAATATTTTAAAACGACAGATCTTAAGTTTGAAGAATATTGTGATGGAACCGCCAAAATTTATGGTAGAGTAAAACCTGCAGCGGGCGGAACAAATGATTATCTAGACGTAGTCTATGTACTTTCGGGTAGAACAGCCGTTACGCCACAATATAGTCCGAAAGCCAATTCTTGTACTACATATGGAAATGACCTGTATTACTATACCAGTGCGTCAGGAACAATAAATGGGGGAGCGAGTGGTATTTATAGTGGACTTGAAATAGAAATATCTGATAATTCAACCAATACCATGCCTTCGTTTCAAATTGGAACAGGGGCAAATGTGAATACCAATGATTTTGGAGCTAGCGGTTGGTTTGAACTGAATTTCAAAAACAGTGGTACCAACGGTTGGTCTGGAAAAAGTAGTCATGGTGACTTTAACTTCAACTTAGGAAATATTGTTCCTTTTGAACTTACAGCCACAGCGAGTGCTCCATCTATTTGTGTAGGCGGTGATGTAACTTTCAATGCTCAGTTTAAAGGTGATGTTCCATCTTCTTGTAGTCCGTCGTATTCATGGAAATCTCCTACCAATACGGTTGTTAGTACGACTCAATCTTTTTCTCTTAGTAATCTTCAGTCAAACCAGGCTGGAGTTTATACTGTTACCGCGAGCTTTATTTCTGGAGGGAAAATTTGTAGCGTTACTTCTACTGTAAATATTATAGTCAATAGTAATTGTGAAGAAACCCCAGTTTGTGTTCCAAACTGTACACCAGTTACATTAGTAAGTTGGGATTTAAATAATTGTAATACAGGAACAGGTGGTAACTGGTATGGAGAATTTACACCAAGCATAAATAAAGGAGGTTGTGGTGAAATTTCGGCTTCTACTATTTATAGATTAAATCCTGATGTAAATAAACATTCATGTGCAGATGGTCCCGATGGTTCCGATGCCATGTGTGTGAATGGAATTAGTTCAACCACTACTCCGAATGCCGGTAATGATAAGGCCGTAAGATTTTCTACAACCATTACACCTTCAAGTGGTAAGTCTTATAAATTAGGCAACTTAAAGTTTAGTTATAAACGAAGTGGTTATCAGTGTACAGATGGTGGCTCTCAGTCTTTAGTACTTTATGTTTTTAAGAACGGTGAAAAAGTTCATGAAGAGGTTATTACGGGATTAACGAAATCTTGGAAAGACAAAACTGTAACTTTTGCAGAAACAGGAAATTTCATTTCTGATGCGGCCACAACTTATGATTTTGAAATTATTGGTTTTAATCCAACGGGAAACTGTACGGTTTGGGAAATCGATAATGTGAAATTAGACGGCTGTTGTGGTACCACTGTTCCTAAGCCAGTTATAAACGTTAGTAATGCAAATATCTGTAAAGGAGAGTCTATAGATCTAACAGTTTCTAATTGCTCTGGTACTATTTTATGGAATACAGGTGCTACTACTGCCAAGATTACGGTAAGCCCACAAGCCACAACTAGTTATTTAGTTAGTTGTTCAAATGGGTCTTGTAGTGCCGACCAATCTGTAACAGTTACAGTAGATCCTAACTGTAATAATAATATATGTTTGACTTGTACACCTAAGACCGTTGTTAAATGGAACTTAGATCAGTGTCTTGCTTTAAACGAAGCTTATAGTTACAGTGAATTTTTACCTACCTATCCAAATAATGCTAATTTTTCTACAATTACGGCAACAAATGTATACAGAGACAACGCTAATACAAATTTCCATAGTTGTGTAGTTGGTTTTACAGGGCAGTCTAATAGTGATAGAGCCATGTGTGTTAGTGCCAATACAGGTTCTAGTGCAGATTGGGGTAAAGCTGTTAAGTTTAGTGTAACATTAAAACCATCACAAATTGGTGATATTACTTCACTTAAATTTAACCAAAGGGCAGCTGCAACACTGAATTATTCACCATCACCGGCATCTAGTGGCGGGTCGGCATCGAATAATTACCCTAAGAAATACTCTTTAAGGATCTATAAATCAGGAAGTTTGGTATTTGAGTCATTAAATCGTTCTACCAGTCCTACTAACTGGACTACTGAGAATATCGATTTAAGCAGTGACCCTGATTTTGAATTTACGGCAAATTCAACTTATGAGTTCCAATTGACTGCGTTTGACGCAGTTGGAAATGGAGCAAGTATTTCTGCTTGGGATTTAGATAATATTGAATTAATAGCATGTAATAAATCCGATAATATTGCTGTTACAGCAACTAATAATTCTCCAAAATGTGAAGGTGAGACTGTAACTTTAACGGCATCTTCAACATCAAGTGGTGTATCTTATTCATGGTCAGGGCCTTCTGGATTTGTTACACAAAATAATGCCACGGCAACTACCACTATTACTGGTACTTATACAGTTACGGCAACTACCGGAAACAACTGTAGTGCCACAGCAACCACAGTAGTTACGAATTTCTTAAAACCTACGGGCGGAACCATAAAAGCGGATGAAGATTTTTGTGGCCCTTATGTCCCAACGACAATTACGAATGTGACGGAATCTGGTGGTGAGAATTGTGGAGGGCCAGATATAACAGGTAATGATATTTGTGATTCTGGTTCAGGGAAGCCATTATCAATGACATTAGTATATAATGGTAAAAACTGTTCTCAATCTGTAAATACTCAAGGAACAAAAGGTGGCAAATGGGATTGTACAGAAAGTGGTTCAGGTCCTAATGGTGCTGCCAGTGTTTATATCGTTGTCAATAGTAGTCAATACGCTGGAACTGTTACCAATGGCTCTGAATTTACGGTTACCAATGGAGGGTCTACCTTATCTAATCCTATTGTTGTAAGCATTTATAATCAGCAAGGTGGAACACTTTTGCAAACGGTTACGATTCACACATCGTGCTCTGTTCCAATCACAATAGGCGATCAATTTGGCTCACTTTTACTGACTGCAGTTAAAGGTTCTAATAATGTAACATACGGTGGTACAAGTGGAATCAAATATACTTGGCAACAAAGAGCTGGAACTTCCGGAACTTGGTTAGCGATTGCAGGAGCTACAGGAAAAGATTATCAACCTTCAAAAATATCTCAAACAACGCAATTTAGACGAGTAGCTACGAACTGTTGCGGAGAAGGTTTTTCTAATGTTGTTACTAAAACAATTACTCCAAAGACTGTTTCAGGAGGTACAATAAAAGATAATGAATCTTTATGTGGACCTTATATGGCGGCCCTTATTACGAGTGTAACAAAATCAGATGGAGAAGATTGTGGGGGTCCAGAGATAACAGGTAATGATATTTGTGATTCTGGTTCAGGGAAGCCATTATCAATGACATTAGTATATAATGGTAAAAACTGTTCTCAATCTGTAAATACTCAGGGAACAAAAGGTGGCAAATGGGATTGTACTGAAAGTGGTTCAGGTTCTAATGGTGCTGCCAGTGTTTATGTCTCTGTTAATAATAGTCAATACACTGGAACTGTTGCTAATGGTTCTGAATTTACGGTTACAAATGGAGGGTCTACACTATCTAATCCTATTGTTGTAAGCATTTATAATCAGCAAGGTGGAACACTTTTACAAACTGTCACAATTCATACCTCTTGTTCAGTTCCAATTACAATAGGTGATCAATTTGGTTCACTTTTACTAACAGCGGTTAAAGGTTCTAATAATGTAACATATGGTGGCTCAAGTGGACTTAAATATACTTGGGAATCAAAGATGGGTAATGGTAACTGGAACGTCATTACTGGGGCAACAGGCCTTACTTATAATCCTGGGTATATCACTACAACTACGAGCTATAGAAGAGTAGCGACTAACTGTTGTGGTTTTGGTTACTCTAACATAGTGACTAAAACAGTTAAGCCACAGGTTTATGCAAACGCCGGTGTAGATAAAACAGTCTGTGATGGTGGTGCAACCACCTTAACTGGTGGTGTTGGCTTTTCTTCTTCATCCAATGGTTTCCTACTTAAATCTGAACCAGAAAATACGTCAACAGAGAATAATATTGAATTTGAGAAGGATGGTTCTGAAGGACCAAGATTGTTGATTTATCAAAACGGAAGCTCTACACCAATTACGATATTGGCATCACAAAGGGCACGTATTGAAAGTGGTTCGGATCATATGACTCATAATCATGATGATATTGCTGTAGGATATGACGGAAAGGAAAATGATAGGTCTTTAGTTAATTTTAATATTAGCTCAATTTCCGGTAAAATTGACAAAGCAGAATTAGTTTTAAAATCTAAGGATACAGGAAATTTAACGGTAGGTGTGTATCCTATTTCAACTGCTTGGGATGCAGATAAGGTGACTTGGCTTAAAAGTGCTCAGGGTGTAAATTGGAATACTGCTGGTGTAATTAATCCAGGAGATCCAATGTTGGCAAGCCAGTTGGTAACTGCGAAACAAGATTACAAATGGAATGTTACTTCAATCGTAGATGCTTGGGTGAATGGTTTACCAAATACCGCAGGTAATTATTCTTACTTATGGAGCACAGGAGCTACAACTCAAAGTATTTCGGTAAGTCCAACGGTAACTACGACCTATACATTAACCGTAACTGATAATGCAACGGGCTGTTCTGACACAGACCAAGTATTGGTTGAATTAAACAATGAGATTTTGGAACCTGGAACTATTGCACCGGACCAATCAAATTGTGGTCCATTTGATGCAAGTGTAATAAATAGTGTCATCGATGCTACAGGCGAATGTGGGAATACAGTGGTAGAAGATTGCTGCGATTTAGGAACTAAGCCAATAGCCGTTGATCTACTTTATAATGGAGGAAGTAATCAAGTGCCTCAGAACCATCAAGGGACAATTGGTGGGAAATGGGATAGCATTGGAAATACCAACGGTGATCCAGAAGTTTATATAGAGGTAAATAATGGTGATTATTTTAAGGGAACAGTGGCTTTGAATGGACGTTTCACAGTCACTAATAATGGTGATAAGATGACCAGCACCGTTGAAGTTAAAATTTATGATAATGCTACTAAAGCATTACTTCGCCAAACTGTAAAAATTCACCTTTCTTGTTCTGTTCCAATTGTAACTGGTGATCAATTTGGCTCTCTAAAATTAGTTTCATCTTCAATTCCAGTAGATGGTCAGATAACCAATCTTATTAAATGCGAGTCAGTAAATAACGATTTAGTTTATCAGTGGCAAGTATTTAAAAATGGAGCTTGGGTAGATATTGCAAATGAAATGGGGAAATCTTACGATCCTCCATTCTTAACAGAAACTACAAAATATAGAAGAAATGCGACAAACTGTTGTGGAACAAGGTCTTCCAATGAGGTTACTATTACCATCTTTGATGGAACTGCTTTAACCGTAACTAAGACAGATGTTTCTTGTTTTGGAGGAACAGATGGTACTGCAACGGCTACAGTAACAAAAGGAAAACCTAATTACACTTATTTATGGAGTAATGGTCAAACTACGGCAACGGCTACTGGTTTAGTAAGTGGAACATACAGTGTCACAGTGACCGATGCAAATAGCTGTACAGCGAGTGCCTCTGTAACAATTACTCAACCAAACTTGTTGACGGTAAGTGTGCCAGAAATAAGAATAGATTGTTTTGGTGATTTGGATGGTACAGCCACAGCTAACGTTAATGGAGGAACTCTGGCTTATTCTTATAGTTGGAATACCAATCCTGTTCAGACGACTGCTTCTGCTACCGGTTTGGGAGTAGGTTCATATACTGTTACGGTTACTGATAAGAATGGCTGTATAGCTACCGCAAGCACTGTGGTTAAAGCAGACTCTTGTGGAAGTATAGGATCTACAGTTTGGGCGGATGAGAATAATAATGGAATTATAGACAGTAATGAAGAGGGTCTTTCGGGTATTACAGTTTCTCTTTATGATGGAAGCAATAATTTCATTAAGTCTGATGTAACCGATACTGATGGTAATTATTATTTTGACGGACTAATTCCGGGCACTTATCAGGTGAAAATTACAGGTTCAAATCTTCCGGTAGGATATCAATATGTAAGTGAGACTACAATTAATACGGAAGAAGTAGATGGAAATAATAATGGTAGCCAGACAGCTGCCGGTCAAGATGTTGTATCACAGGTAATTATCCTTGAACCAAATGGAGAACCGACTGGGAATGATGAATTACTAGGTAATACAGACAATAAGACAGGTGGTGCTCAAGATAATCTGAAGGATTCTTACGGGGATATGACCGTTGATTTTGGATTGATCCGAAACCCTAAACTGAATATCAAAAAGACCTTTATTTCGGCTACTGATTTAGGTAATAATCAATTTGATATAACCTATACCATTGGAGTTAATAATTCAGGAGTAGCTCCAACCACTTATGGCGTTTCTGATACCCCATCATTTGATGATGATGTAACTATCATTTCTGCGACATATACTTCGGATGCTCCTGGTTTCCCGGGTACTAACCTAAATGGCAATGGACCATGGGCGATTTCAAATGATGTTCCGTTAACTGGAGGATCAGCCCATACTTATACAATAGTTGTAAGAGCTAAGATCGACCTTAATGACGGTCTTGTCGGCGATGATATATACAAAAAATGTGGTTCTGGAAGTTCGCAAACCTTAAGCTCTGGTGAAGGGTTATTTAATGTTGCATCACTTCTAAACGGGGATGAAGTAGTCATTGAGAAAGACACTGCTTGTGGTGACTTACCATTTATTACGCATACGAAGACTTTTGGTGTAGTTACGCCAAAAGGAAATAATAAGTACACGGTTACTTATGAAATAGAGGTTAAGAATACTGGAGGAGCAGCAGGGACCTATGGTCTGAAAGATGATCCAAGCTATGAGGATGATATTTCAATCTTAAGTGCATCTTATACCTCTACAGCACCAACAGTACCAGGCGGAGCCTTGGCTGGCAATGGTCCTTGGAACCTATCGCAGGATATTACTTTAGCTGCGGGTGGCACACACACTTATACCGTAAGTGTTGAAACGCAGATCGACCTGAGTTCTGGCTCGAGTGGAGATAATATTTACGAGGCTTGTGGTACTAAGAGTACGTCCTCAGAATTCACAGCAGGAGAAGGTCTGTTTAACGAGTCATTCCTTTTAGACCTGAAAGAGCAGGTGATTGAGAAAGATACGGCTTGTGGCGACTTACCTTATATTGTTCATGCCAAGACTGTAAAGAGTATTACAGACCTTGGAAACAATGAGCATCAGGTAGTTTATGAAATCAAAGTAGAGAATAAGGGAGGCGTAAGCACGACTTATTCACTTGAAGATGACGCTAACTTTGAAGATGATATTGAGATAATAGATGGAAGTTTCAGCTCACCTGAAACGGGAGCAGCAGCCTTTACGGGTGATGCATTCCCACTAACATTAACGACTAATAATACCATTCTCGCGGGAGCAACAGAAACCTATCAGGTAGTTGTGAAAGTGAAGATAGACCTTAGTGCAGGATCAGGAGGCGACAATGTTTATACTGCTTGTGGTTCAAAAAGCACCACGACAGACTATACAGCAGGCGAAGGCTTGTTCAATGAGTCGATTCTGAAAGACAGCGAAGGAATGGTTATTGAGAAAGACACTGCTTGTGGTGACTTACCATTTATTACGCATACGAAGACTTTTGGTGTAGTTACACCAAAAGGAAATAATAAGTACACGGTAACTTATGAGATAGAGGTTAAGAATACTGGAGCAGCAGCAGGGACCTATGGTCTGAAAGATGATCCAAGCTATGAGGATGATATTTCAATCTTAAGTGCATCTTATACCTCTACAGCACCAACAGTACCAGGCGGAGCCTTGGCTGGCAATGGTCCTTGGAACCTATCGCAGGATATTACTTTAGCTGCGGGTGGCACACACACTTATACCGTAAGTGTTGAAACGCAGATCGACCTGAGTTCTGGCTCGAGTGGAGATAATATTTACGAGGCTTGTGGTACTAAGAGTACGTCCTCAGAATTCACAGCAGGAGAAGGTCTGTTTAACGAGTCATTCCTTTTAGACCTGAAAGAGCAGGTGATTGAGAAAGATACGGCTTGTGGCGACTTACCTTATATTGTTCATGCCAAGACTGTAAAGAGTATTACAGACCTTGGAAACAATGAGCATCAGGTAGTTTATGAAATCAAAGTAGAGAATAAGGGAGGCGTAAGCACGACTTATTCACTTGAAGATGACGCTAACTTTGAAGATGATATTGAGATAATAGATGGAAGTTTCAGCTCACCTGAAACGGGAGCAGCAGCCTTTACGGGTGATGCATTCCCACTAACATTAACGACTAATAATACCATTCTCGCGGGAGCAACAGAAACCTATCAGGTAGTTGTGAAAGTGAAGATAGACCTTAGTGCAGGATCAGGAGGCGACAATGTTTATACTGCTTGTGGTTCAAAAAGCACCACGACAGACTATACAGCAGGCGAAGGCTTGTTCAATGAGTCGATTCTGAAAGACAGCGAAGGAATGGTTATTGAGAAAGACACTGCTTGTGGTGACTTACCATTTATTACGCATACGAAGACTTTTGGTGTAGTTACACCAAAAGGAAATAATAAGTACACGGTAACTTATGAGATAGAGGTTAAGAATACTGGAGCAGCAGCAGGGACCTATGGTCTGAAAGATGATCCAAGCTATGAGGATGATATTTCAATCTTAAGTGCATCTTATACCTCTACAGCACCAACAGTACCAGGCGGAGCCTTGGCTGGCAATGGTCCCTGGAACCTATCGCAGGATATTACTTTAGCTGCGGGTGGCACACACACTTATACCGTAAGTGTTGAAACGCAGATCGACCTGAGTTCTGGCTCGAGTGGAGATAATATTTACCAGGCTTGTGGTACTAAGAGTACCTCCTCAGAATTCACAGCAGGAGAAGGTCTGTTTAACGAGTCATTCCTTTTAGACCTGAAAGAGCAGGTAATAGAAAAAGATACAGCATGTGGCGACTTACCTTATATTGTACACACGAAAGTTGCTTCAAATAGAACACAAATTGATAGAGATGATTATATCATAGAGTACACTATTGAAGTTGAAAACAAAGGTGGAGCCCAAGGGATTTATGGATTACAAGATGCTCCTGGTTTTGATTCTGATGTAGAGATTCAATCTGTCAGTTATACTAATAATGCAGGCGTAGCTCCAAATACTTTAAATACTGGAGACGCAATTTGGAACTTATCACAGGATGTCGCTTTGGCAATCGGACAAAAGCATACTTATATTTTAACTGTAGGAGTTAAGTTAAACCTTGAACAAAGTTCTTCTGGAGATAATAAATACACTGAATGTTCTGCTTCTGGAGGTAATAATACACTTACCAAAGGAAATGGTCTTTTCAATGAATCAGTTCTATTAGACCTGAATGAATTTGAAATAGATAGAGATACGGCTTGTATTGATCTACTGGCTGCTTTGGGAGATACCGTTTTTGTAGATAACAACGGTAATGGCTTGCAAGATCCGGGAGAAATAGGACTTGGAGGAATAAAAGTTACTCTAAATGGAATAGTTAACGGTTCGGCAATACCAGCTCAGACTGCAACTACTAACCCACAAGGTTTCTATGAGTTTATTGGGTTGGAGCCTGGAGTTTATACGGTAACATTCCCAACGACTGCTACAATTAATGGAACATCAGGGGGCAAATTAACCAAAGATGATGCAACAGGTGGTAATACGGATGGTAGTGATACAAACAAGGATTCAGATGCAGATAGAATTTCAGGATTAACGGAATCATATACATTATCTTATGGTGAATTTGAGCCGAGAGTAGATGCGGGATACTACCTGCCAGCAAGTCTTGGTGATACCGTTTTTGTTGACAATAATGCAAATGGCATACAGGATATAGGAGAACTAGGTTTAGGAGGTGTAGCCATTAACTTAACAGATGCTTCAGGTAATCCTGTTGTTGACGCTGACGGTGTAGCAATAGGCTCGGTGTTAACTAAGCCTAATGGGTCTTATGAATTTACCAATCTGATACCAGGGGATTACATTGTTGTGTTCCCACTGAATGCCACTATTACGGGAGACCCAGCGGCTAGTCTGACTACTGCAAATGCTACTGGTCAAAATACAGACTTAAATGATGTTAATAATGATTCTGATGCGGACAAAATATCTGGAAAGTCTCATGTGGTAACGCTTACAAGTGGCGAGAAAGAGCCTAGGATTGACGCAGGTTATCTTCTTATCGCTGATTTAAGTCTTGTGAAAAGAGTAAACGATCCGACACCAAATGTTGGAGATACGGTGACCTTCTATATTGAAGTTCGCAATGCCGGTCCAAACCATGGAACTGGAGTACAAGTGAAAGATTATCTTCCAAATGGATACACTAATATTCATAATATTAGCAATTCAGGATTGTTTGCAAATGATACCATAGTATGGAGTAATCTATCAGCACCAAATGATGCAATACCGATATTGTCTTTTGACGCCGTCGTGTTGGCACCTCTTCAAGGAGTGGGCTACGATAACTTGGCTGAGATAACAGCTTCTGATCAATATGATCCTGATTCAGACCCTAAATCAGGAATTGACCCAGATGGTGATGGTTTAATTGGAACTGAAGATAACAATCCAAATGATGGAAGTGTAGATACTAACGGCGAGGATGATGAGGATAATGAGCCAGTTGTACCACAAGTAGCCGACCTAGAGTTAGTGAAAACGGTAAGCAATGGCACACCAAACGTAGGAGACGTAGTAACGTTTACTATCAAGGTGAGCAACAAAGGCCCTCAAACCGCAACGAATGTTAAAGTAGAAGATGTCGTACCAAACGGATACGAAGCAATTACTAATATTACAGCAGGCGGCATAGCGACAGGAAGTACAATCAATTGGAGTGTAGCGAGCATACTCAATGGAGCATCGGCAGAGTTGAAGTTTGATGTGAAAGTTAAAGCACCATTAACGGGTGTGGTTTATAACAACATTGCTAAGATTACAGACGTAGACCAGTATGATTCAGATTCAGACCCAACGAACGCTGCCGATATAGACGGTGACGGTCTAATAGGTTCTGTAGATAATAATCCAAACGATACGGGTATTGACCCAGACGATGAGGATGATGCAGATGATGAGCCAGTAGCACCACAAGTAGCTGACCTAGAGTTAGTGAAAACGGTAAGCAATGGCACACCAAACGTAGGAGACGTAGTAACGTTTACTATCAAGGTGAGCAACAAAGGCCCTCAAACCGCAACGAATGTTAAAGTAGAAGATGTCGTACCAAACGGATACGAAGCAATTACTAATATTACAGCAGGCGGCATAGCGACAGGAAGTACAATCAATTGGAGTGTAGCGAGCATACTCAATGGAGCATCGGCAGAGTTGAAGTTTGATGTGAAAGTTAAAGCACCATTAACGGGTGTGGTTTATAACAACATTGCTAAGATTACAGACGTAGACCAGTATGATTCAGATTCAGACCCAACGAACGCTGCCGATATAGACGGTGACGGTCTAATAGGTTCTGTAGATAATAATCCAAACGATACGGGTATTGACCCAGACGATGAGGATGATGCAGATGATGAGCCAGTAGCACCACAAGTAGCTGACCTAGAGTTAGTGAAAACGGTAAGCAATGGCACACCAAACGTAGGAGACGTAGTAACGTTTACTATCAAGGTGAGCAACAAAGGCCCTCAAACCGCAACGAATGTTAAAGTAGAAGATGTCGTACCAAACGGATACGAAGCAATTACTAATATTACAGCAGGCGGCATAGCGACAGGAAGTACAATCAATTGGAGTGTAGCGAGCATACTCAATGGAGCATCGGCAGAGTTGAAGTTTGATGTGAAAGTTAAAGCACCATTAACGGGTGTGGTTTATAACAACATTGCTAAGATTACAGACGTAGACCAGTATGATTCAGATTCAGACCCAACGAACGCTGCCGATATAGACGGTGACGGTCTAATAGGTTCTGTAGATAATAATCCAAACGATACGGGTATTGACCCAGACGATGAGGATGATGCAGATGATGAGCCAGTAGCACCACAAGTAGCTGACCTAGAGTTAGTGAAAACGGTAAGCAATGGCACACCAAACGTAGGAGACGTAGTAACGTTTACTATCAAGGTGAGCAACAAAGGCCCTCAAACCGCAACGAATGTTAAAGTAGAAGATGTCGTACCAAACGGATACGAAGCAATTACTAATATTACAGCAGGCGGCATAGCGACAGGAAGTACAATCAATTGGAGTGTAGCGAGCATACTCAATGGAGCATCGGCAGAGTTGAAGTTTGATGTGAAAGTTAAAGCACCATTAACGGGTGTGGTTTATAACAACATTGCTAAGATTACAGACGTAGACCAGTATGATTCAGATTCAGACCCAACGAACGCTGCCGATATAGACGGTGACGGTCTAATAGGTTCTGTAGATAATAATCCAAACGATACGGGTATTGACCCAGACGATGAGGATGATGCAGATGATGAGCCAGTAGCACCACAAGTAGCTGACCTAGAGTTAGTGAAAACGGTAAGCAATGGCACACCAAACGTAGGAGACGTAGTAACGTTTACTATCAAGGTGAGCAACAAAGGCCCTCAAACCGCAACGAATGTTAAAGTAGAAGATGTCGTACCAAACGGATACGAAGCAATTACTAATATTACAGCAGGCGGCATAGCGACAGGAAGTACAATCAATTGGAGTGTAGCGAGCATACTCAATGGAGCATCGGCAGAGTTGAAGTTTGATGTGAAAGTTAAAGCACCATTAACGGGTGTGGTTTATAACAACATTGCTAAGATTACAGACGTAGACCAGTATGATTCAGATTCAGACCCAACGAACGCTGCCGATATAGACGGTGACGGTCTAATAGGTTCTGTAGATAATAATCCAAACGATACGGGTATTGACCCAGACGATGAGGATGATGCAGATGATGAGCCAGTACTACCACAAGTAGCTGATTTGAGTTTAATTAAAGTGGTTAATGATGCAACTCCAAATGTTGGAGATACAGTTACTTTCACAATTGAACTGAGAAACTTAGGACCACAGGATGGTTCAAATGTGCAGATCAAGGATTATGTACCTAATGGATACAACGGAATTCATAACATTAATAATGGAGGTACAATATCTGGAAGTACAATTACATGGAATGGATTATCTGCACCAAATGATGCTATTCCATTATTAACTTTTGATGCAGTAGTGCTTGCACCTGGATCAGGTGTTGATTATGACAATATTGCAGAAATTACGGCTTCTGATCAGTATGACCCTGATTCTGACCCAACCTCGGGTGTTGATCCAGATGGTGACGGTTTAATTGGAACGGAAGATACAAATCCTAATGATGGAAGTATTGATATAGACGGTGAAGATGATGAAGATAATGAACCAGTAATTCCATGTACTACGACAGTTTCAACTGTTGTTACCAATGTAACTTGTAATGGAGCAAATGATGGTAAAGTAAATCTTACTGTATCAAATGCTACTGATCCAATAGTTTACAGTTGGAGTAATGGTGCCATAACTGAAGACTTAATCGGACTTGCAATTGGTACTTATTCTGTAACTGTCAAAGATGTAAATGGTTGTACAGCGACAGCGAGTGTAACCATCACTCAGCCAACGCCAGTAACAGCGAGCATCGTAGGAACGAACCTATTGTGTAACGGTGACCTATCAGGCAAAGCGACCTTGACAGCCGGAGGCGGAACAGGAGTGTTGACTTATAAGTGGAGCAATAATGCCATAACAAAAGACCTAACAGGTATAGCAGCAGGAACTTATTCAGTAATCGTAACGGATGCGAACTCTTGTACAGCGACAGCGAGTGTAACCATCACTCAGCCAACGCCAGTAACAGCGAGCATCGTAGGAACGAACCTATTGTGTAACGGAGACCTATCAGGCAAAGCGACCTTGACAGCCGGAGGCGGAACAGGAGCGTTGACTTATAAGTGGAGTAATAATGCCATAACAAAAGACCTAACAGGTATAGCAGCAGGAACTTATTCAGTAGTCGTAACGGATGCGAACTCTTGTACAGCGACAGCGAGTGTAACCATCACTCAGCCAACGCCAGTAACAGCGAGCATCGTAGGAACGAACCTATTGTGTAACGGAGACCTATCAGGCAAAGCGACCTTGACAGCCGGAGGCGGAACAGGAGTGTTGACTTATAAGTGGAGCAATAATGCCATCACAAAAGACCTAACAGGTATAGCAGCAGGAACTTATTCAGTAGTCGTAACGGATGCGAACTCTTGTACAGCGACAGCGAGTGTAACCATCACTCAGCCAACGCCAGTAACAGCGAGCATCGTAGGAACGAACCTATTGTGTAACGGAGACCTATCAGGCAAAGCGACCTTGACAGCCGGAGGCGGAACAGGAGCGTTGACTTATAAGTGGAGCAATAATGCCATAACAAAAGACTTAACAGGTATAGCAGCAGGAACTTATTCAGTAGTCGTAACGGATGCCAACTCTTGTACAGCGACAGCGAGTGTAACCATCACTCAGCCAACGCCAGTAACAGCGAGCATCGTAGGAACGAACCTATTGTGTAACGGCGACCTATCAGGCAAAGCGACCTTGACAGCCGGAGGCGGAACAGGAGTGTTGACTTATAAGTGGAGCAATAATGCCATAACAAAAGACCTAACAGGTATAGCAGCAGGAACTTATTCAGTAATCGTAACGGATGCGAACTCTTGTACAGCGACAGCGAGTGTAACCATCACTCAGCCAACGCCAGTAACAGCGAGCATCGTAGGAACGAACCTATTGTGTAACGGAGACCTATCAGGCAAAGCGACCTTGACAGCCGGAGGCGGAACAGGAGTGTTGACTTATAAGTGGAGCAATAATGCCATAACAAAAGACTTAACAGGTATAGCAGCAGGAACTTATTCAGTAGTCGTAACGGATGCGAACTCTTGTACAGCGACAGCGAGTGTAACCATCACTCAGCCAACGCCAGTAACAGCGAGCATCGTAGGAACGAACCTATTGTGTAACGGAGACCTATCAGGCAAAGCGACCTTGACAGCCGGAGGCGGAACAGGAGCGTTGACTTATAAGTGGAGCAATAATGCCATAACAAAAGACTTAACAGGTATAGCAGCAGGAACTTATTCAGTAGTCGTAACGGATGCCAACTCTTGTACAGCGACAGCGAGTGTAACCATCACTCAGCCAACGCCAGTAACAGCGAGCATCGTAGGAACGAACCTATTGTGTAATGGAGACCTATCAGGCAAAGCGACCTTGACAGCCGGAGGCGGAACAGGAGCTTTGACTTATAAGTGGAGTAATAATGCCATAACAAAAGACCTAACAGGTATAGCAGCAGGAACTTATTCAGTAGTCGTAACGGATGCGAACTCTTGTACAGCGACAGCGAGTGTAACCATCACTCAGCCAACGCCAGTAACAGCGAGCATCGTAGGAACGAACCTATTGTGTAATGGAGACCTATCAGGCAAAGCGACCTTGACAGCCGGAGGCGGAACAGGAGTGTTGACTTATAAGTGGAGCAATAATGCCATCACAAAAGACCTAACAGGTATAGCAGCAGGCACCTACTCGGTAGTCGTAACGGATGCGAACTCTTGTACAGCGACAGCGAGTGTAACCATCACTCAGCCAACGCCAGTAACAGCGAGCATCGTAGGAACGAACCTATTGTGTAATGGAGACCTATCAGGCAAAGCGACCTTGACAGCCGGAGGCGGAACAGGAGTGTTGACTTATAAGTGGAGCAATAATGCCATCACAAAAGACTTAACAGGTATAGCAGCAGGAACTTATTCAGTAGTCGTAACGGATGCGAACTCTTGTACAGCGACAGCGAGTGTAACCATCACTCAGCCAACGCCAGTAACAGCGAGCATCGTAGGAACGAACCTATTGTGTAACGGAGACCTATCAGGCAAAGCGACCTTGACAGCCGGAGGCGGAACAGGAGTGTTGACTTATAAGTGGAGCAATAATGCCATAACAAAAGACTTAACAGGTATAGCAGCAGGAACTTATTCAGTAGTCGTAACGGATGCGAACTCTTGTACAGCGACAGCGAGTGTAACCATCACTCAGCCAACGCCAGTAACAGCGAGCATCGTAGGAACGAACCTATTGTGTAATGGAGACCTATCAGGCAAAGCGACCTTGACAGCCGGAGGCGGAACAGGAGCTTTGAGCTATAAGTGGAGCAATAATGCCATAACAAAAGACTTAACAGGTATAGCAGCAGGAACTTATTCAGTAGTCGTAACGGATGCGAACTCTTGTACAGCGACAGCGAGTGTAACCATCACTCAGCCAACGCCAGTAACAGCGAGCATCGTAGGAACGAACCTATTGTGTAACGGAGACCTATCAGGCAAAGCGACCTTGACAGCCGGAGGCGGAACAGGAGTGTTGACTTATAAGTGGAGCAATAATGCCATAACAAAAGACTTAACAGGTATAGCAGCAGGAACTTATTCAGTAGTCGTAACGGATGCCAACTCTTGTACAGCGACAGCGAGTGTAACCATCACTCAGCCAACGCCAGTAACAGCGAGCATCGTAGGAACGAACCTATTGTGTAACGGAGACCTATCAGGCAAAGCGACCTTGACAGCCGGAGGCGGAACAGGAGTGTTGACTTATAAGTGGAGCAATAATGCCATAACAAAAGACTTAACAGGTATAGCAGCAGGAACTTATTCAGTAGTCGTAACGGATGCCAACTCTTGTACAGCGACAGCGAGTGTAACCATCACTCAGCCAACGCCAGTAACAGCGAGCATCGTAGGAACGAACCTATTGTGTAACGGAGACCTATCAGGCAAAGCGACCTTGACAGCCGGAGGCGGAACAGGAGCGTTGACTTATAAGTGGAGTAATAATGCCATAACAAAAGACCTAACAGGTATAGCAGCAGGCACCTACTCGGTAGTCGTAACGGATGCCAACTCTTGTACAGCGACAGCGAGTGTAACCATCACTCAGCCAACGCCAGTAACAGCGAGCATCGTAGGAACGAACCTATTGTGTAACGGAGACCTATCAGGCAAAGCGACCTTGACAGCCGGAGGCGGAACAGGAGTGTTGACTTATAAGTGGAGCAATAATGCCATAACAAAAGACTTAACAGGTATAGCAGCAGGAACTTATTCAGTAGTCGTAACGGATGCGAACTCTTGTACAGCGACAGCGAGTGTAACCATCACTCAGCCAACGCCAGTAACAGCGAGCATCGTAGGAACGAACCTATTGTGTAACGGAGACCTATCAGGCAAAGCGACCTTGACAGCCGGAGGCGGAACAGGAGCGTTGACTTATAAGTGGAGTAATAATGCCATAACAAAAGACCTAACAGGTATAGCAGCAGGCACCTACTCGGTAGTCGTAACGGATGCGAACTCTTGTACAGCGACAGCGAGTGTAACCATCACTCAGCCAACGCCAGTAACAGCGAGCATCGTAGGAACGAACCTATTGTGTAACGGAGACCTATCAGGCAAAGCGACCTTGACAGCCGGAGGCGGAACAGGAGTGTTGACTTATAAGTGGAGCAATAATGCCATAACAAAAGACTTAACAGGTATAGCAGCAGGAACTTATTCAGTAGTCGTAACGGATGCGAACTCTTGTACAGCGACAGCGAGTGTAACCATCACTCAGCCAACGCCAGTAACAGCGAGCATCGTAGGAACGAACCTATTGTGTAACGGAGACCTATCAGGCAAAGCGACCTTGACAGCCGGAGGCGGAACAGGAGTGTTGACTTATAAGTGGAGCAATAATGCCATAACAAAAGACTTAACAGGTATAGCAGCAGGAACTTATTCAGTAGTCGTAACGGATGCGAACTCTTGTACAGCGACAGCGAGTGTAACCATCACTCAGCCAACGCCAGTAACAGCGAGCATCGTAGGAACGAACCTATTGTGTAATGGAGACCTATCAGGCAAAGCGACCTTGACAGCCGGAGGCGGAACAGGAGCTTTGAGCTATAAGTGGAGCAATAATGCCATAACAAAAGACTTAACAGGTATAGCAGCAGGAACTTATTCAGTAGTCGTAACGGATGCGAACTCTTGTACAGCGACAGCGAGTGTAACCATCACTCAGCCAACGCCAGTAACAGCGAGCATCGTAGGAACGAACCTATTGTGTAACGGAGACCTATCAGGCAAAGCGACCTTGACAGCCGGAGGCGGAACAGGAGTGTTGACTTATAAGTGGAGCAATAATGCCATCACAAAAGACTTAACAGGTATAGCAGCAGGAACTTATTCAGTAGTCGTAACGGATGCCAACTCTTGTACAGCGACAGCGAGTGTAACCATCACTCAGCCAACGCCAGTAACAGCGAGCATCGTAGGAACGAACCTATTGTGTAACGGAGACCTATCAGGCAAAGCGACCTTGACAGCCGGAGGCGGAACAGGAGCGTTGACTTATAAGTGGAGTAATAATGCCATAACAAAAGACCTAACAGGTATAGCAGCAGGCACCTACTCGGTAGTCGTAACGGATGCGAACTCTTGTACAGCGACAGCGAGTGTAACCATCACTCAGCCAACGCCAGTAACAGCGAGCATCGTAGGAACGAACCTATTGTGTAACGGAGACCTATCAGGCAAAGCGACCTTGACAGCCGGAGGCGGAACAGGAGTGTTGACTTATAAGTGGAGCAATAATGCCATAACAAAAGACTTAACAGGTATAGCAGCAGGAACTTATTCAGTAGTCGTAACGGATGCGAACTCTTGTACAGCGACAGCGAGTGTAACCATCACTCAGCCAACGCCAGTAACAGCGAGCATCGTAGGAACGAACCTATTGTGTAACGGAGACCTATCAGGCAAAGCGACCTTGACAGCCGGAGGCGGAACAGGAGCGTTGACTTATAAGTGGAGTAATAATGCCATAACAAAAGACCTAACAGGTATAGCAGCAGGCACCTACTCGGTAGTCGTAACGGATGCGAACTCTTGTACAGCGACAGCGAGTGTAACCATCACTCAGCCAACGCCAGTAACAGCGAGCATCGTAGGAACGAACCTATTGTGTAACGGAGACCTATCAGGCAAAGCGACCTTGACAGCCGGAGGCGGAACAGGAGTGTTGACTTATAAGTGGAGCAATAATGCCATAACAAAAGACTTAACAGGTATAGCAGCAGGAACTTATTCAGTAGTCGTAACGGATGCGAACTCTTGTACAGCGACAGCGAGTGTAACCATCACTCAGCCAACGCCAGTAACAGCGAGCATCGTAGGAACGAACCTATTGTGTAACGGAGACCTATCAGGCAAAGCGACCTTGACAGCCGGAGGCGGAACAGGAGTGTTGACTTATAAGTGGAGCAATAATGCCATAACAAAAGACTTAACAGGTATAGCAGCAGGAACTTATTCAGTAGTCGTAACGGATGCGAACTCTTGTACAGCGACAGCGAGTGTAACCATCACTCAGCCAACGGCACTAGGAGCAAATCCTTCAACTGTGGATGTAAGCTGTAATAATGGAGTAGATGGTACGGCTAAGGTTGACCCATTTGGTGGAACACCTGGATATAGTTATGTATGGAGTAATGGTAAGATAACTCAAGAAATAACGGGTTTAACAGCAGGTACCTATTCTGTTACGGTAACGGACTCTAAAGGATGTATTGCAGTAGTAAAAGGTATAGTAGTGGGAGAACCAGCCAAGTTAGTGGGTATTGCTTCTAGTAACTCACCGGTTTGTGAAGGTTCAGCAATAAACTTCACCGCAAGCGGAGGAACTAATTATAGCTGGACAGGACCTGCTGGATTTAGTTCAGGAGTTCAAAACCCAACGATTGCTAGTGCGAAACAATCCAATGTTGGTGTTTACACAGTGACAATACAAGATGCGAATGGATGTTCAACAACAGCCACGACAGCAGTTATAGTTACTGACCTACCAGACTTAGCGAATATTAATGATGAGGTTTGCATAGGTGCTACTATAAACATTGTAGCCCCTACCTATGGAGTTGGATATACCTACAAATGGACGGGACCAAACGGATTTGTGAGTAATACAACTACCATAAATATTCCGAATGCTCAGGCAAACAATAGTGGTACTTATACCCTAACCGTTACCTATCAAAATTGTAACTTAATTGCTTATGCATTTGTAACAGTTAAACCAAAACCAGCTGCCCCAGTTATTAAAATAAATGGGCAAAATGTAATTTGTACTGGAGGTTCTGTGAATTTAGTGGCCGAAGGTTGTTCAGGTATTGTAAAATGGTCTAATGGTGCCACCGGAGCTAGTATTACAGTAACGCAAGAAGGAACATATTCTGCGACTTGTACTTCTAATGACTGTATCAGTGATAAGTCAAATGAAATCGTAGTTGAGAAAGGATCTGCTCCCGTGAAGCCGATTATATCAGCAAACAAAACGATTTGTTGTGATGGCTCATCGGCAACATTGACAGCAACTGGCTGTAATGGAATATTAACTTGGAGTACAGGCTCACATGAACCTAGTATTACAGTAAATGTAGCCGGAATCTATACGGTATCATGTTCTAATTCTTGTGGTACCGCGGTGGAATCTAAACCAATTGAGATATTTACAGGTGATACCCCAACAGTCCCTGTGATTACAGTTAAGAATGCTGATCTATGTGTTAATAGTTTTGCAACATTAACAGCGACAAATTGTAATGGTGTGGTAGTTTGGAGTAATAATGAGGAAGGAAATATTATTCAAGTAACCACGGCAGGAACTTATACTGCTACTTGTAAAACAATTTGTGGGGTTTCTGATAAATCTAATGAAGTTAAGGTTACAACAGATAACCCACCAACCGCCCCAGATATCAGTACAAACAAGGGTATTTGTTGTGATGGTGAGTATGCTACCTTGAAAGCAACAGGTTGTACAACAGGAACAATAACTTGGAGCAACGGAGCTACAGGCACCGAGATTCAGGTGAACACAGCTGGAGATTATACAGCGACTTGTACGAATAACTGTGGTAGTGCAACGAGTACTAAGAAGATTACGATTCAAACACCACCTAAGCCAACGGTGCCAGTTATAACTTCAACTAAGCTGGAGTTATGTTCAGGAGCATCAGCAGTGCTGAGTGCCACGAATTGTAACGGAGAAGTAAACTGGAGTAATGGAGAAAAAGGAGCGAGTATTACAGTAACTGTAGCAGGAAGCTACACCGCTACTTGTAAGACCTTATGTGGCGAGAGTGTTAAATCTAATGTTATTACAATAACAACAGGAACACCACCAGCTGCCCCAGTGATTACGCCAAACAAGACGGTAGTTTGTGGCACAGAGAAGGCGACCTTGACAGCGACAAGCTGTACAGGAGACTTGAAATGGAGCACGAATGAAACAACAGCAACGATAAGCGTAGGAGCAGGAATTTATACTGCCACTTGTAGCAACAGCTGTGGAGCGTCAGTGAATAGTAACACCGTAACGATAACGACCGGAACACCACCATCAGCCCCAAGTATTACTTCAAATAAGACAGAGGTTTGTGGAACGGATAAAGCGACGTTAACGGCTGCGAATTGTGCAGGAACAGTTACCTGGAGTTCAGGAGCTACTGGAGCAAGTATCCAAGTAGGAGCAGGAACCTACACGGCAACGTGTAGCACCTCTTGTGGAACATCAGATAAGAGTAACACGATTACCATCGGTCAAGGAACTGCACCAACCGCCCCAGATATCAGTACAAACAAGGGTATTTGTTGTGATGGTGAGTATGCTACCTTGAAAGCAACAGGTTGTACAACAGGAACAATAACTTGGAGCAACGGAGCTACAGGCACCGAGATTCAGGTGAACACAGCTGGAGATTATACAGCGACTTGTACGAATAACTGTGGTAGTGCCACAAGTACAAAGAAGATTACGATTCAAACACCACCTAAGCCAACGGTGCCAGTTATAACTTCAACTAAGCTGGAGTTATGTTCAGGAGCATCAGCAGTGTTGAGTGCCACGAATTGTAACGGAGAAGTAAACTGGAGTAATGGCGAAATAGGAGCGAGTATTACAGTAACGGTAGCAGGAAGCTACACCGCTACTTGTAAGACCTTATGTGGCGAGAGTGTTAAATCTAATGTTATTACAATAACAACCGGAACACCACCAGCTGCCCCAGTAATTACGCCAAACAAGACGGTAGTTTGCGGCACAGAGAAGGCGACCTTGACAGCGACAAGCTGTACAGGCGACTTGAAATGGAGCACGAATGAAACAACAGCAACGATAAGTGTAGGAGCAGGAATTTATACTGCCACTTGTAGCAACAGCTGTGGAGCGTCAGTAAATAGTAACACCGTAACGATAACGACCGGAACACCACCATCAGCCCCAAGTATTACTTCTAATAAGACGGAGGTTTGCGGAACGGATAAGGCGACGTTAACGGCTGCGAATTGTGCAGGAACAGTTACCTGGAGTTCAGGAGCTACTGGAGCCAGTATCCAAGTAGGAGCAGGAACCTACACGGCAACGTGTAGCACCTCTTGTGGAACATCAGATAAGAGTAACACGATTACCATTGGTCAAGGAACTGCACCAACCGCCCCAGATATCAGTACAAACAAGGGTATTTGTTGTGATGGTGAGTATGCTACCTTGAAAGCAACAGGTTGTACAACAGGAACAATAACTTGGAGTAACGGAGCTACAGGCACCGAGATTCAGGTGAACACAGCTGGAGATTATACAGCGACTTGTACGAATAACTGTGGTAGTGCCACAAGTACAAAGAAGATTACGATTCAAACACCACCTAAGCCAACGGTGCCAGTTATAACTTCAACTAAGCTGGAGTTATGTTCAGGAGCATCAGCAGTGCTGAGTGCCACGAATTGTAACGGAGAAGTGAACTGGAGTAATGGAGAAAAAGGAGCGAGTATTACAGTAACTGTAGCAGGAAGCTACACCGCTACTTGTAAGACCTTATGTGGCGAGAGTGTTAAATCTAATGTTATTACAATAACAACAGGAACACCACCAGCTGCCCCAGTGATTACGCCAAACAAGACGGTAGTTTGTGGCACAGAGAAGGCGACCTTGACAGCGACAAGCTGTACAGGAGACTTGAAATGGAGCACGAATGAAACAACAGCAACGATAAGCGTAGGAGCAGGAATTTATACTGCCACTTGTAGCAACAGCTGTGGAGCGTCAGTGAATAGTAACACCGTAACGATAACGACCGGAACACCACCATCAGCCCCAAGTATTACTTCAAATAAGACAGAGGTTTGTGGAACGGATAAAGCGACGTTAACGGCTGCGAATTGTGCAGGAACAGTTACCTGGAGTTCAGGAGCTACTGGAGCAAGTATCCAAGTAGGAGCAGGAACCTACACGGCAACGTGTAGCACCTCTTGTGGAACATCAGATAAGAGTAACACGATTACCATCGGTCAAGGAACTGCACCAACCGCCCCAGATATCAGTACAAACAAGGGTATTTGTTGTGATGGTGAGTATGCTACCTTGAAAGCAACAGGTTGTACAACAGGAACAATAACTTGGAGCAACGGAGCTACAGGCACCGAGATTCAGGTGAACACAGCTGGAGATTATACAGCGACTTGTACGAATAACTGTGGTAGTGCAACGAGTACTAAGAAGATTACGATTCAAACACCACCTAAGCCAACGGTGCCAGTTATAACTTCAACTAAGCTGGAGTTATGTTCAGGAGCATCAGCAGTGCTGAGTGCCACGAATTGTAACGGAGAAGTAAACTGGAGTAATGGAGAAAAAGGAGCGAGTATTACAGTAACTGTAGCAGGAAGCTACACCGCTACTTGTAAGACCTTATGTGGCGAGAGTGTTAAATCTAATGTTATTACAATAACAACAGGAACACCACCAGCTGCCCCAGTGATTACGCCAAACAAGACGGTAGTTTGTGGCACAGAGAAGGCGACCTTGACAGCGACAAGCTGTACAGGAGACTTGAAATGGAGCACGAATGAAACAACAGCAACGATAAGCGTAGGAGCAGGAATTTATACTGCCACTTGTAGCAACAGCTGTGGAGCGTCAGTGAATAGTAACACCGTAACGATAACGACCGGAACACCACCATCAGCCCCAAGTATTACTTCAAATAAGACAGAGGTTTGTGGAACGGATAAAGCGACGTTAACGGCTGCGAATTGTGCAGGAACAGTTACCTGGAGTTCAGGAGCTACTGGAGCAAGTATCCAAGTAGGAGCAGGAACCTACACGGCAACGTGTAGCACCTCTTGTGGAACATCAGATAAGAGTAACACGATTACCATCGGTCAAGGAACTGCACCAACCGCCCCAGATATCAGTACAAACAAGGGTATTTGTTGTGATGGTGAGTATGCTACCTTGAAAGCAACAGGTTGTACAACAGGAACAATAACTTGGAGCAACGGAGCTACAGGCACCGAGATTCAGGTGAACACAGCTGGAGATTATACAGCGACTTGTACGAATAACTGTGGTAGTGCCACAAGTACAAAGAAGATTACGATTCAAACACCACCTAAGCCAACGGTGCCAGTTATAACTTCAACTAAGCTGGAGTTATGTTCAGGAGCATCAGCAGTGTTGAGTGCCACGAATTGTAACGGAGAAGTAAACTGGAGTAATGGCGAAATAGGAGCGAGTATTACAGTAACGGTAGCAGGAAGCTACACCGCTACTTGTAAGACCTTATGTGGCGAGAGTGTTAAATCTAATGTTATTACAATAACAACCGGAACACCACCAGCTGCCCCAGTAATTACGCCAAACAAGACGGTAGTTTGCGGCACAGAGAAGGCGACCTTGACAGCGACAAGCTGTACAGGCGACTTGAAATGGAGCACGAACGAAACAACAGCAACGATAAGTGTAGGAGCAGGAACTTATACTGCCACTTGTAGCAACAGCTGTGGAACGTCAGTAAATAGTAACACGGTAACGATAACGACCGGAACACCACCATCAGCCCCAAGTATTACTTCAAATAAGACGGAGGTTTGTGGAACGGATAAGGCGACTTTAACGGCTGCGAATTGTGCAGGAACAGTTACCTGGAGTTCAGGAGCTACTGGAATAAGTATCCAAGTAGGATCAGGTACCTACACGGCAACGTGTAGCACCTCTTGTGGAACATCAGATAAGAGTAACACGATTACCATCGGTCAAGGAGCTGTGCCAAGTGCCCCTGTGATTACACCGAATAAGACGGTAGTTTGCGGAACAGAGAAGGCGACCTTGACAGCGACAAGCTGTACAGGAGACTTGAAATGGAGCACGAATGAAACAACAGCAACGATAAGCGTAGGAGCAGGAACTTATACTGCCACTTGTGGCAACAGCTGTGGAGCGTCAGTAAATAGTAACACCGTAACGATAACGACCGGAACACCACCATCAGCCCCAAGTATTACTTCAAATAAGACAGAGGTTTGTGGAACGGATAAAGCAACGTTAACGGCTGCGAATTGTGCAGGAACAGTTACCTGGAGTTCAGGAGCTACTGGAGCAAGTATCCAAGTAGGGGCAGGAACCTACACGGCAACGTGTAGCACCTCTTGTGGAACATCAGATAAGAGTAACACGATTACCATCGGTCAAGGAGCTGTGCCAAGTGCCCCAGTGATTACACCGAATAAGACGGTAGTTTGTGGCACAGAGAAAGCGACCTTGACAGCGACAAGCTGTACAGGAGACTTGAAATGGAGCACGAATGAAACAACAGCAACGATAAGTGTAGGAGCAGGAACTTATACTGCCACTTGTAGCAACAGCTGTGGAGCGTCAGTAAATAGTAACACCGTAACGATAACGACCGGAACACCACCATCAGCCCCAAGTATTACTTCAAATAAGACAGAGGTTTGTGGAACGGATAAGGCGACGTTAACGGCTGCGAATTGTGCAGGAACAGTTACCTGGAGTTCAGGAGCTACTGGAGCAAGTATCCAAGTAGGAGCAGGAACCTACACGGCAACGTGTAGCACCTCTTGTGGAACATCAGATAAGAGTAACACGATTACCATCGGTCAAGGAGCTGTGCCAAGTGCCCCAGTGATTACACCGAATAAGACGGTAGTTTGTGGCACAGAGAAAGCGACCTTGACAGCGACAAGCTGTACAGGAGACTTGAAATGGAGCACGAATGAAACAACAGCAACGATAAGTGTAGGAGCAGGAACTTATACTGCCACTTGTAGCAACAGCTGTGGAGCGTCAGTAAATAGTAACACCGTAACGATAACGACCGGAACACCACCATCAGCCCCAAGTATTACTTCAAATAAGACAGAGGTTTGTGGAACGGATAAGGCGACGTTAACGGCTGCGAATTGTGCAGGAACAGTTACCTGGAGTTCAGGAGCTACTGGAGCAAGTATCCAAGTAGGAGCAGGAACCTACACGGCAACGTGTAGCACCTCTTGTGGAACATCAGATAAGAGTAACACGATTACCATCGGTCAAGGAGCTGTGCCAAGTGCCCCAGTGATTACACCGAATAAGACGGTAGTTTGTGGCACAGAGAAAGCGACCTTGACAGCGACAAGCTGTACAGGAGACTTGAAATGGAGCACGAATGAAACAACAGCAACGATAAGTGTAGGAGCAGGAACTTATACTGCCACTTGTAGCAACAGCTGTGGAGCGTCAGTAAATAGTAACACCGTAACGATAACGACCGGAACACCACCATCAGCCCCAAGTATTACTTCAAATAAGACAGAGGTTTGTGGAACGGATAAGGCGACGTTAACGGCTGCGAATTGTGCAGGAACAGTTACCTGGAGTTCAGGAGCTACTGGAGCAAGTATCCAAGTAGGAGCAGGAACCTACACGGCAACGTGTAGCACCTCTTGTGGAACATCAGATAAGAGTAACACGATTACCATTGGTCAAGGAGCTGTGCCTAATCCGCCAACGGTATCTTGTACAGAACCGGATCTATGCCCAGGTGAATCTGCTACTTTAACTGCTACTGGTTGTACTGGAACAGTTAAATGGAGTAATGGTCAATCTGGAACTCAAATTGTAGTTTCCACTGCTGGTAGCTACACCGCTACTTGTTCAAATGACTGTGGAGCTAGCGTGGCATCTGCTGCCTTGGTAATAAATGTTTATACCACGGCAACGAAGCCTACCATAACTGCTAGCAAAACATCTATTTGTGGAGCAGAACTGGTTGAATTAACAGCAACAGGTTGTAGTGACGTGATAGAGTGGAGTACTGGAATTAATGGTTCTAAAATCCAAGTAGGAGCAGGTACATACTTTGCAAAATGTAGAAACCTATGTAGTGTATCTGAAAATAGTGAATCAGTAACTATAACTACTGGAGTGTTACCAACGGCACCTACCATCACTTCTTCGAAAACGGAAGTTTGTGGAACAACCAAGGCTACGTTAACAGCAGCGAACTGTTCAGGAGTGATAACTTGGAGTTCAGGAGCTACAGGGGCGAGCATTGAAGTAGGTGCTGGGAAGTATACGGCGACATGTAGCACTTCTTGTGGGACATCGCCTAAGAGCAATGAATTGACCATTGGTCAAGGTGTTGCACCAAATGCACCAGTAATTACATCTTTGAAAACTCAAATATGTGGTGATGAGAAAGTGACCATAACAGCTTCTAATTGTTCAGGGGAATTATTATGGAGTACAGGAGCAACAACGACCACGATATCAGTTGGCAAAGGTTCTTATTGGGCTAAATGTTCTAATTCTTGTGGACAGTCTGTAGGAAGTAATGTGATTGATATCAATAAAGTGAATACGCCTAACACACCTATTGTGACTTCAGACAAAACATCGGTCTGTGGAGATGATAAAGCTAATCTATTAGCGATAGGATGTGATTATAATATTGTATGGAGTAATGGTGCCACAGGAAGTATGATTTCCGTTGGAATAGGAACCTATACAGTGAAGTGTGTAAATGATTGTGGAGCAAGCTCTGATTCTAATCCTATTGTTATAGGAAAAGGAAACACACCTGCTACACCAACTATAGCCTCTAATAAGACACAAGTATGTGGAACAGATAAGGCTACTTTAACAGCCACAAATTGTTCTGGTACTGTGAATTGGAGTAATGCAGCCACAGGGCTTAGCATTCAGGTAGGAGCGGGTACTTATACCGCAACATGTTCAAACGCTTGTGGAGCGTCTGCTGTAAGTAATGAGTTAGTGATAAGCGGTGGCGTAGCACCAACTGCACCAAGCATAACTGCTAATAAAACAGAAGTATGTGGAACAGAGAAAGCTACTTTAACAGCAACTAACTGTACTGGAACTATAACATGGAGCTCAGGAGCTACAGGAATTAGTATTCAAGTAGGGGCCGGAACATATACTGCAACATGTGTGAGCTCTTGTGGAACTTCGGTTAACAGTAATGAAGTAGTTATTAATGGTGGTGTTGTGCCACCAGCTCCTAGTATTACATCTAGCAAGCCTAATGTTTGTGGAACAGAGAAAGCTACTTTAACAGCAACTAACTGTTCTGGAACTATAACATGGAGCTCAGGAGCAACTGGAACTACTATTCAAGTGGGTACAGGAACATACTACGCTACATGTACCAGCTCTTGTGGAACATCAGTACATAGTAATGAAGTAGTGATTGGTTCTGGAATTAAACCTGCTAAGCCAACCGTAACCGCAAGTGGATCGGAAGTTTGTGGAACAGGAAAAGTAACCTTGACTGTCAGCGATTGTTCAGGAACAGTGGTATGGAGTTCAGGAGCTACTGGAGCCAGTTTTCAAGTAGGGGTAGGAACATATACTGCTACTTGTAGTAGTGCTTGTGGAACATCAGATAAGAGTAACGCTGTAGTAATAGTGGTAGGTACAAAAGCAAACCCGCCTACAGTGAAAGCAGATAAGACAGCGTTGTGCGGAACAGATAAGGCGACTTTAACAGCGACAAACTGTTCTGGTGTTATTACTTGGAGTACATTAGAAACGGGTGCTTCTATTCAAGTAGGTGCTGGAACATATTCGGCTACTTGTACCAGTACTTGTGGAATTTCTGATAAGAGCACTGAAATAGTAATAAAAGTAAGTGAAACGCCTGCTGCACCGGTCATTTCTGCTACTAAGCTTGAAATATGTGGAGCAGAAAGCTTAACCATAGCTGGAGTGAATTGCTCAGGTACCATACTGTGGTCAACAGGTGCTACTGGAACATCAATAACTGTAAGTAAGGCTGGCGTTTATTCTGCAATTTGTAAAGGAAGTTGTGGAGATAGTCCTGTAAGCAATAAGGTTGAAATTATTAAAACCAGTGTACCAAACACGCCTATCATCACGACAGACAGAGTGAATGTTTGTGGAGAGGAGAAAGCTTCACTGAAAGGAATTGGTTGTGATTTCAACTATGTATGGAGTAATGGTGCAACTGGTGAGATAATTCAAGTAGGTGCAGGTACTTATACGGTGAAATGTGTGAATAGCTGTGGCGAAAGCGGTTCTTCTGGAGCAATAGTTATAGGAAGCAATGGTAATCCATCACCTCCTAGAATTCTAGCGAACAAAACGAGCCTTTGTCTTCCAGATTCTGCCATGTTAATTGGGGACATTTGTACTGGAACAGTGAAATGGAGTAACGGAGCGGTAGGTGATACTATTTATGTAACTGCTGCTGGGTCATATACTGCCACTTGTACTAATGCTTGTGGAACCAGTATGCCATCTGAAAAAGCAGTTATTACATCAGGAGGAAAACCTTCTGCACCAATACTTTCAACTACCACAAACCAGATCTGTGAGAACGAAAGTGCTATAATCTCTGCATCAGGATGTATGGGAACTATAACTTGGAGCACTGGAGCCACAACAGCATCAATCGTAATTGATTCGGTGGGCACTTATATGGCTACTTGTACCAATACATGTGGTACTAGTGTCAAGTCTGAGGGCGTAGTGATTACTAGAAAAGTGAATGGCTGTGGCACATGTGATGTGAAGAAACCGGTTATTACCGCAAGTACTTTAAATATATGTGAAATAGCAGATGTAACCTTATCGGTTAACAATTGTAACGGTGCCGTGATTTGGTCTTCAGGGCAAACCACAAGCTCTATTGTAGTGAGACCGTTTGCGACCACGAAGTATACAGCCATCTGTAAGGAAGGAAATAACTGTATCAGTGTTCTTTCTGACCCGGTAACTATTACGGTTGGCTCAGCAGAGAAACCTACATTATCTTGTAGCACAGACTTGGTTTGCCCTGGTGAATCAGTGACGCTGAAAGCTTATGGATGTAGTGGTATAGTGACATGGTCGACAGGGGCTACAGGAAACACTATTTCAGTGAGTCTTGAAGAGAGCACTAAGTTTACAGCGTTCTGTTCAAATGGAACTTGTAAGAGCCCGAATGCAGATTCTCTAGAGATTGCTGTAGGCCTACCTAACAAACCATTCATCGCTTGTAAAACAACAACGATTTGTCTTGGTGAGAAGGCTTCAATTACTGGAACGGGTTGTACTGGAACTTTAGTTTGGTCAAATGGCCAGACGGGAGGTGTACTTGAGGTTGTTCCAACAGAAGTGGGTACTTATACATATACTGCCATCTGTAAGTCTAACATTGGAACTTGTCAAAGTGCAAAATCTAATGAAGTTACAATATCAGTAGGTGGTGCCGTAGTTAAACCGGTGGTATTGGCCACAATTGCCAATGTTTGTCCGTTTGAAACGGTAGACTTAAGCAGTGCGATAACGAGCACTCCAACAGGAAAACTTGAGTTCCATACGAGTAACTCGGTGAACTCTCCACTAATTACAAATACGGGTATGGTTTCATCAGGAACTTACTATGTGTTTGAAAGAAGTAACTTGGGATGTTACAGCGTGCCTTCGGCTATCAAAGTAACCATCACAGATTGTGGAGCAGATTCTGTCGTAGTGGATTCTACGCAGTATGTAGATGTGGCTGTTGTGAAAACAGGTTCATCTAGCTCAGTGAACGTTGGAGATAGCGTTACTTATACGGTAAAAGTGAGTAACCTTAGTCAGCATGTTGCTACAGGAGTAGTGGTGAGAGATATCTTGCCAAACGGATTGACATTTGTATCTGCTAGCAGTAATGCCAGCTTTGTAAATGGAATTATCTCGGCCACATTTGATTCAGTGAAAGTTGGTGCAAATGCCACGTTCTCATATGTTTCAAAAGTAACAGCAGCAGGTAAGATTGTAAATAAAGCGGAGTTACTCGAAGTCGACCAGATTGATAATACACTTTCTAATAATATAAGTGAGTTTGTTATCAACAACCCAATAGATGGCAACTTGATAGGTGTATCTAAAGTGGTTGGAGACTTTGTGAATCTTGGAAACAATCAGTTTGAAGTACCATACACCATTTATGTATCTAACATGGGTGGCGGAGCTCTCACAAATGTTCAAGTGACGGATGATCTAGATAGAACATTCGGAAATGGAGCTGTGATAGTTAGTGATACCATCTCGGTAAATACAACAGGTACATTGGTTGCTAATCCTAATTTCACAGGAAAAGTAGGTGGACTTAATCTATTGGTAGACTCGTTAAGTACACTAGCTGTGGGTGGCAGATTTGCAATAGACTTTAAAGTTGTGGTTGATGTTACTGAAGCTAGTACAGACCAGTTCTTTAACACCGCCATCGGATATGCAGGGAAAGATTCTAACAGAGTAAGTGATACGTCTACAAATGGATTATCTGCAGACCCTGACAATGATGGAGACCCAAGAAATAACGATGAGGCTACACCAGTTAAGTTTGATGTGGATAGCTTATCTGCAAATCCTGCAATTGGCGTAAGTCTAAGAGCGGTAGAAGCAATTAAACATAATGATATCAGCTATGATATTACTTATCGTGTCATTGTTAAAAACGTAGGTAATGTAGACTTGAGCAATGTTCAGTTGGTTGACAGTCTGTTATTAACTTTCAGCGATACCTTGGACTTTGAAATAGTGGGTACGCCGGTTATAAATGCCGATGGTCAGCTTCATATAAACAGTAACTTCAACGGTAAAACGGATACGAAGCTTCTGTTAGCTGATAGCAGTAGTATCCTTCAAGTTGGTAAGTCTGATAGTGTGTACTTCACAGTAAGACTATATCATGAAGGCGTAGCAGGGCCGTATAAGAATCAGGTCATAGGAAGTGGTTTAGGTGCAGGCACTATAGTAACGGATAGCTCGAATGATGGAGACTCCCTAGAAGTAGGAAATTCTTCTCCGACAGTAGTTACTTTACCAATTTCATCTGATGTGAATCTGGTATTGCCAGGTGGTTTCTCTCCTAATGACGATGGTGTAAATGATACTTGGAAACTAGATATCCCAACGGGTGTTAAAGTTACCGACCTAGAAGTTTACAATAGATGGGGACACTTAGTATGGAGACCAGAAAACATTGAGACGCTTGAAAAAGTGCTTGAGTGGAATGGTAGGTCTAACCAAGGTATTAGGTTTGATAGTGATGAGTTTGTTCCAGATGGTACTTACTTCTATAACATCAAGACCGATAAGAATACTAAGCCTTTGGTAGGCTATATTACCATCGCGAGATAATATAATAATTGAAACAATAAACCTTGAGTCCGTCAGAGCATTGCTTTGACGGACTTTTTATGTTTAACCCACTTTATGCATTAGGCAATCTCCCGATTTTATCAGGACCGTAACTAAATTGCTTCCAATCGGCAAGCCAAGGGTAACACAAATCAGTCCACTTCGTCAGGCTCAGTGCAGGCGTAAATCCATTTAAACTCAATCACCAGAACCACTGACATTAGCTCAGGGTAAACCGCTATGCTAACCTCGTTTATATGTCTGATTTATCGCACTTTAAAACTCATTACGATTCTCTATGTATAAACTGGGTTTAAGCTTGAACGCTAATGAAGACTTTGACGTGTTTATAATATACCGTTATGAAGGATAGAGTGTCAGTGAGTCAGTTACGTAAGTTGGAAAAATAGTGCTCCTTATGATTGTTGAATTTAGCTTAGTTATGGAGCTGATTTGTTATATCTTGAGTGTACAGAAGAAGTGACACCCAGAGCATGCCGATTTGAAGTTATTAAAAGCCGTTGCAGCTTCAATGGAGTGAGATATAAAATGCTTGGGCGTTAATGATGTAAGGAACAGCTCAAGGTGCTGAGAAACGGTTCATAAAAGAAATGTTATTCGCGTTGACCGCTGTAACATATTCATTGTGGATTCCTATTTCCTATTTAAGTATTTGGTCTACCGATGCCTTAATGGGTTTCGATAGAAATAAGGCATTGCCCATCAGAACTTTCCCATCTTCCATTATTCCTCTGAACAAGGGGTTTATGGCAAATTGATAAATGACTCCATTTCCAAAGTAATAAGAACCTAAAATGAAGGAATTCTCCAGATAATTCATGGCATTTTCTCCTACAAATCCACCTAAATAATTAGAATAATTAATGGAAGAGGCATGATGGGTTTTTGACTTTAGAACATCATAATGAGGAATATCCTCCATTAGAAAGTTTAGGCCATCTTCCAAACCATATTTTAATGGGCTATGATTTGCAATAGCGGTATTGAAAATGGCACCTTGAATTAAATTAGTTGGTTTATATCTGTCCTCTGAATAATTTATCTCTTCCAGGTTTTTGTCATTTAAGGTGCCAATTTTTAGTTTCTCTGTAAGCGTCAAACCACTTTGAATGAGAATAAGTTTACCACCATGAGCTAACCATCTTTTTAGTTTATCATCGTCAAATTCAACCTTCCCAACATCTCCCTTTGAAACAATGATAATGTCAAAATCGTCATAATCTATGCGGTCAAAACTGTTGACAGAAATTTGAGAGAACGGATACGACAGATATTTGTCCAAGTAAAATAAAATGTCTCCGAGTTCTTCTTCTGAAAATCCCTCACCCTGTAAGACACCTATTCTCGGTGTTTTTATCAAAGGGAGCTCACGTTTAATGATATTTCTAACTGTTTTCTTATGGATGGGATTACAATCAAGAGATAGCTGACTTGCGAGTGCTGTGAGTTCTTTAAAACGGCTCTTGTTCTCTTCTTTTATTAAAACTAGGGAAGTGGCTCCATTGAGAGCGTTAAGCCTTATAGAGGCCTTTTTTGTGAGTATTTCTGCCAAGAATTTAACCGCAGCAGGCGAGTTCCATTTGATTTCTAATCCTGAAGTATCCGATGGCGAGGTGGTCCATGAAATTTCAGAGGGTTTTTTATCGGTAATGGCATCAATTCTCTCCGATAATCCATAGCAATTTATGTGGTGAAGGTAGGGTAAAGCCCAGCCACTAATGTCGTAGGTTTTAAAATCCTTCATGGAAGTGTGTGGTTCAAAAAGAACCCTTACCAGGTGGCCTTTGGGTTGATAGGTGGAAACCACGATATCGTTAATACCAATTTCAAAATTTTGAAGTGTCTTATTCTGAAAGTTGAAACCTATTAAAGATTTATTTTCTCTAGAATAAGTATATACAATTCCAAGTTTTTCAAGCAGCTGTGTTAATGATTTGGTCTTCGCAGGGACGTCATTTTTCAGTACAAATTCTTTATAATAGCCATTTCCTTGGCTAAGCGTGTTTAAATGATAGCTTTGAAAGCTGGTCAGAATTTCCCTTCTATTTTTAGCCGCAGATATTTGAAGGGTTTTAGCCGCTTCAAAATGCTTGTCAATTCTGGATTTAAGACTTAAAGTGTCGCCATTTTCCTTGATAAATAGTAATCCTGCTTTATCTCCACCTCCTTGTTCTAGCGTAAGTCCCAGCCCACCGTTAAATGTGGTGTAGGTGTCTCCGTAAGAGGGATAAAGTAAGTCAAATTCTTTTTCTGAGAAATAATCCCACTTTTTTTCCTTGAAAACATGTCCAAGCTCAGCACCAATTTTATTTAAAAGACGCTTTTGGTAGGCCTCTGTAGCCTCGTGTATGGGTTCGGCAGGAGGGGGAAAGAAATAACTTTTCCTAGGCTCCATCTCATGAAAATCTGCGTGGACATGTGGCATCCAAGCATTATAGAGTTTTAATCTTTGTTGACTTTCTTTCTGAACCTGCCATACCCAGTCTCTGTTGAGGTCACTTAAGTAATGATTGAATCTGCCTTCTGGCCAAGGTTGGCTTCTTTCAAAGGCATTTTTATGATATAAACTTTGTTTTAAGTGCACAGCAGAAAACCACTGTACATAATGCTCTCTGCCATCTGGATTTAGGCATGGGTCTATAATGACTATATCTTCCTGTACGATATCGTGAGTGGCGAGGAAGAATAAATAGGCCATGGCCGCTTCAGAGCTCGAGGCTTCGTCTCCATGTATGTTGAAACTGTACCAGGAGATTAAAGTATTTTCGGACGTTTTGGGACCCTCTAACAAGCCAATGTTTTTTAAATGATTAATTCTTCTATTCTCAATTTTTGAAGGCAGTGCGTTTGAAGAATGAAGAATAGCAAACAGATTTCGCCCTTCTTCTGTCTTACCATAATTAAGTTTGATGAATTGTTGAGGTTTAGAGGCCAGTATGTGATCACAGTATCGCTCTAAGTCAGCATGAAAGGTAAATCTACTTCCCAACTCATATCCTAAAAAGGCCGAGGGGGACATCAGATTTTGACCTATTACAGAAGTAAAGGTGCTTAGCCAAAATAGGATGAAATATATTTTTTTCATTTCGAGTGTCCAAAAATACGACAATTGGCTGAAATGGCCGTTTAAGAGGCATTTTGAAAATATTTTTAAAAATAATTGAATTATTTTTACTCAGGACTTGTGTAGTCCAATTCCTTCGTGTACTTTTGCATCTCAATTCGGAAACGAGTTGGACATAATGTCAAAAACAGGTAAGTTTTTACGCTTCTTGCAACGAATTATGGGACCAGTCGGCCCATTCGTCTAGCGGTTAGGACACGGCCCTTTCACGGCTGAAACACGGGTTCGATTCCCGTATGGGTCACAGAAATGTGAGAGATATTAGCCTGATAATCTAAAGATTGTCAGGCTTTTTCTTTTTTTATGGTTTCCCGAATTCGTGATGGGTCCATTTTGGGGGTCAAGAGCAAAATCTGGGGGATGAGTTCTTTATGCATAAATTTGACATAGTCTAAATAGGAAGAATTCAATACTCCTGACACCTCTAAACCTAGATCTAAAAGCTTTGATTTTCGCATTGAAAGATTCTGCTGAAGCATTGGTACTTCTATTATCAAAATAATTAAGAATAGTTCTGTAATGATGCTCAAATGTTCGGGCAATTGAATTAAAGGATTTAAAGCCTGCTTGTCTTACTTCTTCATGCCATTTGGCTAGTCGAGCTAAACCATAAGTTTGGTCAGTGGTTTTGTCATAAATCTCGGCTAGTTTAATACCCAGTCCGAAGGCTTTTTCAATATCTGGATAGCGTTCAAATAATAGAGCAGCTCTTTCGGCTTGCGACTTAGACCAGTTTGCTGGTCGTTTATAAAGTACATATCTACCTCTAGCTAAAAGCTGCTTGAGTGTATCGCCATTACTTAGTATCTCAGGTTTATAAGGAGTTCCCTTTACTTTTGCAAGTTCGATGGCATCACTTTCTTGGTCTATAGCCTCCCAACGATGCTTGATTCGCATTTCTTGCACCGCATCCCAGGCTAATTTTTGTACGTGAAACCTATCGGTAACTCGTTTGGCCCAAGGAAATGATTTTTTGATAGCCAACTCCATATTAGGAGCCATGTCAAGGGTTACTTCTTTGACTTTCTTACGTTTAGGCTCTGGTATTTTACGTAGGGCTTTTATAATATCAGCCGCCTTAGTGCCTGCTATGATGGCAACAATGCTCCCTTTTTTTCCTTTCGCTTCTTTATTGGTCAGAATAGTATAGAGTTCTCCATCCGAAAGGCTAGTTTCATCTATTGACAGATATTCTCCCATATTTTGTGGGTAGATTAGCCATTCTTTGGCTCTTGGCTTTTGCTTCCAGTTTTTGAAGTCGCTTAAATGATTCTTATACTGCCGCTGTAGTTTCTTCCCATTCAATCCGAAGAACTTGCCAACCGTTTCGACATCAATAGCCTGTGTATCTATTGAATTCTTTTAAAAAAGCAGCAAACTCTGTTGTCATTCGAGTTCCCTGAGCTACTATTTCCCAATTCCTTGTTACGTTCTTTCCTGTTTCCAAATCCTTCCATTTACGACGTTTGACATGAAGGAACACTTTGTAATTACGAATCGGAAAGTCTTGGATGGTTATTTCATCATAGAAGCCTTTTGAATGAAGTTTTAGTTCTGATAATTCCTGTGGAATATCCAACTTCTCTTCTAAGTAAATTCGCAGAATTTCAGTCTTTTTATCCTTATCGACCTTTATCAGATTGAAATTATCGACTAACAATTCGGGCAACAATAGCTTTACTAGTTCTTCCAATTTTATAGATGTTAAATTCTGACTTTTGGGAAAACTCGGGTCAAGTGCAAAATCTGGGGGATGAGTTCTTTAAGCATAAATTTGACATAGTCTAAAAAGGAAGAATTCAATACTCCTGACACCTCTAAACCTAGATCTAAAAGCTTTGATCTTAGCACGCTGCGACGCCTCGCTTGAAAGATTCTGCTGAAGCGTTGTTTCTTCTGTTGGACCAAAACCAAAAGTTGGGGGATAGCTGTTAAATTCTGAATTTGGGCATAACTCTAAAAATCAAGATTTGGAAGATTTAGTAAAGTTATTATAGCCAGAAATATGTGAAAATTTCTGGCTACAGACGAAAAATAGCCTTTTAGATGTAGAACTCTATACCATGCTGACCTACAAAGCTGCTAAAGATAAAAAAGAGGCTGTCTCAAAAGTGTGAGACAGCCTCTTTTTACTTGGACTCCTATCTGAGGATATTTTCAAATAAGTAATTCTCACAGCTTACTTTTTACTGATGAGACTTCCTCATCACAGCAGGTACTAAAGCGGCTCATATCATGAAAACCTTACTCAATCAACCCGAAAAACCTTGGCAACCAAAGTGATATAGCAGGAACATACGTGATGATTAAAAGAACGATGGTCATTGCCCCGAGAATCGGCATGAGTTTCTTTATGACTTTGGTCACTGGCACTTTTGCCACGCCACTGCCTACGAATAAAAGTGTACCAACTGGTGGCGTACAAACGCCAATACAAAGATTCAGTACCATCACCATACCGAACTGAACAGGGTGCATGCCCAAGGCCATTACTACTGGTAAAAAGATAGGTGTAAAAATGAGTACAGCGGGTGTCATGTCCATAAAGGTACCTACAACCAGCAACGTAATATTAATAACCAAAAGCACCAAAAAGGGATTCTTTACAGATTCTATGAGAAAGTCGGTAAACATTTGTGGGATGCTCTCAAATGAGAACAACCAGGACATCGCCATAGATGTGCAAATCAAAAACATAACTATGGCAGTTGTTTTGGCACTTTTAAGCAAAATGGATCTAAAATCTTTTAGTTTTAATTCTCGATTTATAAAGCCTAAAATAACGGCATAAACTACGGCAATTGCGGCAGCCTCTGTTGCTGTAAAAATTCCGCCAACTATACCGCCTACAACGATAAAAAGCAGCGAAAGGCTTAGAATAGAGTTTTTGAAGTCAATAAATAATTGTCTCAAACTAACACGTTCACCCATCGGCAGTCCATTGCGTTTACCATATAGGTAAATCATAAGCATAATGGTGGCTCCTACTAATAAACCTGGAATATAACCTGCTATAAATAGTGCTGCTACAGAAGCAGTACCACCACTAGCCAATGCGAAAATAATGAAGACATTGCTTGGCGGAATTAGCAAACCAGTGGTAGAAGAAGTAATATTTACGGCAGCACTAAAGTCTCGTGGATAGCCGTCTTTTGCCATTTTTTCGGTGAGTGTACTGCCAATAGCTGATGCCGCAGCAATGGCCGAACCCGAAATGGCTCCAAAAAGCATTGCAGCAAGTGTATTTACATAGAGCATTCCACCGGGAAGACTTCCAATTAAAGATTTTGCAAAGGCAATTAGTCGGTTGGCAATCCCTCCTCGATTCATCACCTCTCCCGCCAATATAAAAAACGGAATTGCCAGTAAGGCAAAATTATCAATCCCTGTTGTCATGCGTTGGCAAGCCGTAGTTATGGCAGGCATAAACGCAATATTGAGCAGAAGTGTAGATGTTGTCGAAATTCCAATGGAGTACGCCACTGGAACGCCATAAGCCAGTAATCCAAAAAATGTAATAAATAACAAAATAATGCTGATAGTTTCGATACTCATGTTTTTGTTTTTTCAGTTAGCAGTAGGTGATGGACATTAGGTATTGAGTCTTATTCTTTATCTTCTAAAATCCGATGAACACAAAAGAAAATAATAAGTAAGCCGCTGACTGGAACAATGGCATAAACATAACCCAAAGGCACATGTAAAGCTGGGGATGTTTGTCCAAGTTTTAAAGTGATATATACAAGATTACCACCACCAATAACCATAACAACAATGGCAAATAATATCATAAATAATTGAATGTTTTTCTTGCGTGCCACTTGCTTCTTTGGAGGCAATTTGGTGACAAGAAAATCCATGGATAGGTGTCCTTCTTTTTGTCCGTTTATATAAGCTGCACCTAAAATGGCAAGCCAGATCAATGAAAAACGGGCAAATTCTTCAGTAAAAGAGCTCGATTGCCCAATGATATAGCGAGAAGCCACTTGCCAAACCACGTCTATGACAAGCAAACCGAAGATGGCCACAAGCATGTTTTCGATGGATTTACTAAGAAAAGTATATGTTTTTTGCATTTTGAATTATATGTTGATAATTGGCTATTATTCTTGAACACCAACAGCTCTGATACGCTCAATCATTGCTTTCTTTTTAGGATCTTGCATCAAAATTTTGGTAAGAGCTTCCGCTTGATCGGAAAACAAGGTTTTATCAGGATAGATAAATTGAACATTAGCTTCTTTAAGCACTTTCATGTTTTCCTCTACGGTTTCTTTCCAGTATTGTTTTTCTTTAACGACACTTTCGTTGGCAGCATCTTGTACCCATTTTTTTTCTGTTTCGCTTAATGTTTTCCAAAAAGTAGAACTCATAACCACTACGTCAGGTATCATGCTATGCTCGTCAAAAGTATAGTATTTGCAGATTTCATAATGGTTTGAAGTCACAAACGATGGGATGTTATTTTCTGCTCCATCAACAACTTTTTGTTGCAGGGCCGTATACAATTCTCCGTAAGCCATTGGCGTGGCAGAACCGCCTAAAGTGTTCACCATATCCACCGACATTTTATCGCTCATCACCCTTATCTTCATGCCTTTCAAATCGCTAGGTGTTTGAATAGCCTTTTCTTTTGCATAAAAACTACGGCTTCCTGCATCATAAAAACATAAGCCTCGAAGTAAGTATTCGCTCCCTGCGGCTAAGAGCTCTTTTCCTATTTCACCTTCTAATACACGGAATAAATGCTCCGAATCTTTGAATAAATATGGGATTCCCAAAACTTCATATTCTGGGGCAAAACTCGACATAGATGCTGCACTCACTTTGGTCATAGCTACGCTACCAATTTGCAGCAATTCAAGTACTTCACGTTCACTTCCCAACTGAGCATCCGGGAATATTTTTAATTGGAGTTTACCCTCCGATTTTTCATTCAACGACTCCTGAAATGCCAGAATTCCTTTATGCACAGGGTGTGTAATAGGTAAGGAATGAGCAAAATAAAGTACTTTTTTGTCTTTTATTTCGGAACAAGAAGTAGCCCCGAGAAGTAAGAAAGTTACTATAAAAGGTAGCAATACAGAGCGGCGAAATTTGGATTTCGTCATAAATTTATTCTTAGGTATCTTTTCAATAGGATGCTAATTTATTCGGAAAGTATGAGCTTTACAAACCTTATAACGAGCTACTTTTAAAAATGGTCAAATAAGTACCTGCTTGTTATTGGCATAATATCAGAAGTGCAAACATTTAGTTCTAATCCTTACAATTTAATTGAAAATTCAAAGAAAAATATCCCTTTACAGTGGTCAATGTGACATTATTTGGTGACACGCGGAGAAAAGTGGCAGGGAACCAGAATTTGCAAGACTGTTTACCTCCTCATACATCACTTACCTTTTTCAATCTCTATGTGATAGGATGAAGACACCTTTCTAAAACGGGCAAAGAAGACATTATTTAAATATTTTGACTTCCAGATTCATCTGAAAAGAATGAGCGTTCGATATCTTGATATCGAACGCTCCTAAAAATTAGATTAATCACTCACTTTTTCGCTAGTCGGATTTTTTAAAATGAGTTTATAACTAATTTTATTTCATGTTTTCCTGGGCTCAAACGGACTGAGCTGAAAGCCGCATTTACTTTTTGGCCGTTGTGCATCAACTCTTTTCCGGGTTCAGGAGCTATCTCAAACTCAGCAACCATATTTGCAGGAATTTCAATTTCAAATACCTGTAAACGTGGGTTTATAAATTCATAGCTCCCTTTGATGGTTCCTTTTATGGTAGGCACTTCAATTTGACTATTTTTCAATTTACTCATTTGTGGTTTAATGCTGGCAATGCCAAAACCCGGAGTTTTAGGTTGAATTCCCCAAAGTCCTCTTGGTATTACATTGGCAGGTACTGCTCCCCAAGCATGATTCCAATCGAGATTATTTTTATACTTCAAATCCCATGCTTCTAAAGTCATCGTAGAGCCTGCTCTAATCATATTATACCAACTTCTGTCACTGGTATCTACCAAAAGTTCTAAGGCATAATCGCTAGCTCCTGCATTATAAAGACCATCCATTAAATATTGAGAGCCATAAACACTGCAGGCCATCCCCCGAGATTTCACATGTTCTACCACAGATTGAAGATGCTCCTCAGGAACCATATTAAAGGCAAGCGGAAGCATATTGGCATGTAAGGCCGCGTGGTCTGTACCTATGCCATCCACGTAGACGCCACGCTTCGAGTCAAACATTTGATCATTCACCGCTTTTTTAGCCTTTAGAGCACGCAATTCAAAGTCGGTTGCCTCTTGGGTTTTGCCCAAAACTTTGGCAAATTCTGACATGATTTTCATGTTTTGATAATAAAAAGCATTCACGACGGTGTTATAATCTTTAAAAACATAGGCATCACGCTCACCTTTGTTGGAAGGGTCACCTCCCCAGCCGGCAGAGGGCCAATCTACAATATCTCTAAAAGTCTCCTTCATGATTTCAGGGAAACCAAGGTTTGCCATTAATTCTGGAGTCATTTTGGTAGAAGTTATCAGGCCATCTTCATTTGTCAGCTCATAAAGTGTTTTGAATTTTAGTTTTTCGTAATACTTCGCTATAAGCTCTGTGTTTCCAGTGTACATATAATCAGCATGAAACATGAGTGCCACGTGCTGTTGCCATTCGGTAGGCCAGGTGGGATGCTCCATAAAATACTCTATGGTTTGCCTGGCAATGGCATATTCACGGTCGGTCGTGTAATGACTTAATTGATTCAAATAAGCATCCGCCTCATAAGGAATTCGTTCTCGGTCACCATCTACGTAAAGCCCATTAAAAGTGGTGGCTTTGATGGTGTATTTACATATATCCCAAACTTGATTTAGGATATCGTTTGAGCTTATAAAAGCACTGGCAGACTCATCCCAATAACTGTGATAAGCTAACTGTGTAAGGTTTTGAGCTCCTAATAGCTCTTGTGTACCTTCTATTTCGGCATACCTAAACGGCATCATAACTGGAAACCCATCTGGAAGTGGTAGAGCTTTACCCGGCAAGGTATTTCTTCGGTCTACTTTTATAGGAAGCTGGTATTCGGTTTGGCCAGGCTTAACCGGAATTTTAATTTCTTGATACCTGATATGGCTTTTAGGAAACGGCGTCCTGTTTATGTTTTCGCCATCCAGTTGTTCCCCAATTCTAAAGGTTAAGACATGTGCCTTTTTTGCCTTATATGTAAAATCAATGGTACCAAAGGCGGCTTTCCCGAAATCTATGAAATAGGTGTTTTCACGTTTTTCGAAAACAGAAGGTTTGATTCTATCAATTTGGAAACTATTAGCCGTTGTGATGGTCTTTCGTGGACTACCCATTTTAAAAGATTGAATCTCTGAATATCTGGAAAGTCGATTGTCTTGATCCCAAATACGTGATTTCCAGTAGTATGTTTTTCCAGGAGTTAAAGGTTGACCTTGGTATTCTATTTCAATAGATCTATTGGAACGCACTTGCTGACTATTCCAAACATCACCAATGTTATTGTTTATGTTTTCTTCAGAAGAAGCCACCAAAACTTGATAGGCAGATTGGGTAACGGCACCATCTGGCACGACCCAACCAAATTCTGGTTTGCTATCTATTATTTCAACATCTTTAGTATCTCTTATCCACTCCACAATCAAATCGCGAGGCCCTTCAGAATATTCATCAGAATATGCTAGAATAAGTTTATTCGTTTTTAGACGAAAGACCTTTAGCTTTTCTTGATACTTAAGATTTTTAGCCAGGTTGTTTATCTCCTTAGGATCGTCTTTGAGATTGTACAGTTCTTCAATGGATTGGTCATTGACATATCTAAAATATTTCCAGTCTTTGGTACGAACACCTTCACTAGGCGGAATGTTTTCAAACTCCCAAATATGTTCTATTAACACCGTATCTCGACCAAAGTCTTTATTTGAGTTTTCTACAATGGACATCAAGCTTTTACCTTGCCAGCCTGTAGGTTGTTTAATACCAGCAAGCTCTAAAATAGTAGGGGGTACATCAATATTTAATGCCATCACGTCACTGTCCTTTTGCTTGACTTGTCTAGGGTCAAAGACGATAAGTGGCACCCGAATAGAGTTATCATAAAGCAGCCACTTTCCGGCTAGTTGTCGCTCACCTAAAAAATAACCATTATCACCCATAAGAATGATAACCGTATTTTGATCTAATCCCTTTTTCTTAAGCTCCGCACGAATTTTGGCTATTTCGAGGTCAATACCTGAAATCATGCGGTAGTAACCCTTTACGCTATGCTGATATTTTTCTGGAGTATCGTAACGCCATGTCCAGCGTAATCTGTTAAAGCCATCACGCACTATTTTTGGTAGAGACTCAAAGAAGCTATCTTCGCCAAGGTCGGGATCGGGCATTTCGATGTCTTGAAGCAATTCATCTGTTTCCTTCTGCCAAAAGTATTGATCCTTTGCGGAGTCATGTGCATGAGGAGCACTGAAGCTTAGCGAAAGACAGAAAGGTTTATCTGCTTCTGATCTGTCAATAAAATCAATGGCTTGCTGTCCTGTATAGCGAGTAAGATGTACGGTGTCTTCTCCAATGGTTTTATAATAATAACCTCTTCTATCAGGAAAGGCATTATTCCGGTCGTAGGATTCGTATTCATCAAACTGGCTTTCTAAATTGTCGTATCTAACACCATATTTCCCATAGAAACCTGTTTTGTAACCATTCTCTTTTAGAACAGTGGGATAAGAATTCATCATATATGATTCTCGAATATTTCCTGTTTGGAAATTGAAATTGTGTTTACGCTCATACATCCCAGTAAGTATACTTGCCCTACTTGCCGCACAAATAGGCGTGGTTACCATAGCATTTTGAAAGTAGGTACCCTCTTCAGCCAATTTGTCCATTTCGGGCGTAGAAATCAGTTTGTTCCCCGCATAGCCTAAAGCATCAAATCGCTGGTCATCAGTCAAGATGAATATAATGTTCGGCTTTTGGGATTGTTGTTTTTGAGCTTGCAAAGGAAACAAGTGAAGGCAAAACAGTGCTAATAGTAGTAGTCTCATTCTTAAAGATTCATTTTTTACTTTAAATTATTCGGTGTTAAAAAAAGAATAATTCAGGTTTTTAACTTCAAACATATGCTTAAAAGTACCAAAAGGTGTCCTGTACTGTGATGTAGGCGTTTAATAAGGAGCGTAAAAAGTTGTCTTTTTCAAAGTGTTTCTGGTAAGTAAAAACAACTTGCTAAATAAATTTAGGGAAGCGTTCTTGTCATTCATTCCCGAAGCATATATTTTGAATGTTAGAATCCGTAATGGGAATAGTACTCGCCTAGAAAGTAGCACTAGAAATTTTGAATATCAGCCTTAAAGATATTGCCGATATCCTTGTTCATAATTCGGGGGTAAATATTGAAGAGCATATTCTGTGCTTGCGTCATATATAAACTGTGTGTACGTTCAGATAGTTTACATGATATAAATTAAAACAATACGAAGATTTTATTTCATTAAAGTAATTAAATCGTAGCCATGTTAATGATCTGACATATTATTTTAAATAAGCATTTAGTATAATCACGAACTTATATCAACATTCGACTTTATAAGAAGCTTTGTTCATAAGGACGATATGCGTTGAATAAAATTTAATAACCCAAAGTAAGAGCGGTAATGTTTCTTAGATATTCAAGAATCTTTTTATCCATATAATTTTTTGTGTATGACTGTAATTATTACGATTTGTATACTGATCTTAATGGCTTATCTCTTTGATATTACTTCAGCCAAAACTCGAATTCCGTCTGTCATCCTACTCCTAGTATTGGGCTTTTTGACCAAACAGGTAGGAGATTTTTTTTCAATAAATATCCCTGATCTTACGCCAGTATTACCCGTTTTAGGTACTGTGGGTTTAATCTTGATTGTTTTAGAAGGTTCTTTAGAGTTAGAGATTAATAAATCCAAACTTCAAGTCATTAGAAAGTCATCGCTTCTCGCTTTAATTCCTTTAATACTTTTAAGTTTTGGTCTTGCCTATGTCTTTCAGTATTTTGGACAGGTTCCTTTCAAGATTGCTTTGGCCAACGCCATACCCTTTGCGGTCATAAGCAGTGCCATTGCTATTCCAAGTGCAGTTAATCTCTTGGCAAAAGACAAGGAATTTATTACTTATGAGAGTAGCTTCTCGGATATATTTGGCGTTATTTTTTTCAATTTCATAACGCTAAATGAATATTTCAATACAGAGTCCATTCTGTTTTTCGTAGTGCAAATTTTGTGTATGCTTTTTGTTTCTTTTATAGCCACTTTAGCTCTTGCTTTATTCTTACATAAAATAAAGCACCACATAAAATTCATTCCTATTATCATCCTATTGACACTTATTTATGCCTTTTCCAAAATCTTTCATTTACCAGCACTCATATTTATCTTGTTATTTGGTTTGTTTATGGGAAACATAGATGAATTAAGGCACTATAAATTCATTCAGCAGTTTCACCCAATCAACTTCAATAAGGAGGTACATAAATTCAAAGAGCTGACTACTGAAATAACATTCTTAATAAGGGCTTTGTTCTTTCTCTTATTTGGATTTCTTATTGAAATAGAAGAAATATTAAATGTAGATACCATTTCTTGGGCGGTCTTGATTACACTTGGCTTATTTGTGTTAAGAATGGTTTTCTTAAAGTTATTCAGATTGCAAATAAGTCCGCTCGTTTATCTGGCTCCTCGGGGTTTAATTACTATCCTTTTGTTTTTAAGTATTCCTGTAAGTCAATCCATTGACTTGGTGAATAACTCCTTGGTGATACAAGTGATTATTTTGACAGCCTTAGTCATGATGGTGGGTTTAATGCGAACGAAACCCAAAGAAGAGCTGGCTAAGGCAGATTAACCCGATTTATACGGGGGAATCGTTATGAGTTTTAAAGTGCAATAAATGAGACAATTAAAGGAAATTAGCATCGCGTTTACCCTGAGCTAATGTCTAAGGGCTATGGTGATTGAGTTTAAATGGATGTTGCCTGTGCTGAGCTTGGCGAAGTATACTGATTTGAAGTAATTTAGCTACGGTCCTGATAAAATCGGGAGATTGCCTAATGCATAAATCGGGTTTAACGATCTTGGCTAATTGCCAAAACGAAAGCCCTCAAGATCTCCTTAAGGGCTTTCGTTAATTTTTGAATTGATATTCAAAAAAATGATAGAACTAAAGCTATTTGCTGCTATTCAAAAAAGGACTTAAATCAAGTTCGTCATTAAGCTCTTTTTGTTTTGCAATTAGGTTTGTTAAGAGTTCTTGTTTCTTATCCTCAAAGGCAGGGTCTTCTGAAAGGTTATTCATCTCCAACGGGTCTGCGGTCATGTCAAATAAGAGCGTTTGCTTGGCTTTGGGATAGACGATCAACTTGTAGCCATCTTTTCTCATCATTCTTTGAAGACCCAGATAGGCTCCATAAACGCCGTTAAGTTTAGACTTTTCTTCAGGATTTTTAACTTTAGATAGTAAACTGTTAAATTCTATAAAAGCTGGTTTCTCTATTTGTGCTAATTCTAGGCTGGTGGCCATGATGTCTTGAAGAAAAACGTCTTGGTCGTTGGTCGTGCCTTTTGGCACGTCTGGTCCAGCGACCAATAAAGGAACCCTCATGCTATGGTCATACATATTTTGTTTTCCTAGTAGACCATGTTTTCCCATAGCTAATCCATGATCTGCTGTAAGGAAAATATAAGTGTTTTCCATCAAACCTTTTTCTTCTAATTCGTTCACTATTTTTCCTATCTGATGGTCAAGATGAGATATTAAGGCATAGTACTCTTTTAAGTGCGTTTTTATGGCAAATTCAGTTCTAGGAAACGGTGCTAAAGCTTCGTCTCTCAGTTTTGGTCCTACACCAATCTCGTCATGTAATGGATAGTCTGCCTGAAAGCTTGCTGGTATTTCTATATCTTCCACGTTATATAAATCTAAGAACTCTTGTGGTGCTTGACGTGGGTCGTGAGGAGCGTTAAAAGCCAAATACATAAAGAAGGGGTTATCTTTGGTAGAAGCTTTGTTAATAAAGGTTTTGGCGTCGTCTTTTAAGACTTCACTCCAGTGTTTTCCGCCTTGCCAATATCCACCTTTGCTGGTATCTGTTGGGCTCCAAGAATTATCGGTAGGACTTAATGGTCTGTTATAACCATTTGGCATCACCTCGGCAAAAGTTTTTTTACCTGTTGCTACTTGCTCTTTAAAAACTTGTCCCATGTTAGCATTTTTGTAGGAATCATCTGGCATGCCTGGTCTAATATGAACGGTGTTCTGGAATATTGATTCGGCAGGAACATCCACGTGCCATTTTCCGGTCATATAGGTGTCATAGCCTGCACTTTCCATGAGCTTTGGCCAAGTCTGTGCTATAGAAGCAGAGTCCTTTTGGTGCCAATTTTCTCTGTTTTTGTTGGCGTTCCAAACAGACATTCCGGATATGATCATAGAACGAGAAGCCGTACATACAGCACCACTCCATGAACCCATATTGTATGCATGTGAAAAAGTGGTTCCACTTTGAAAGAGCTTGTCTAGATTGGGTGTTTTAACTTGTTTGTTTCCGAGCCCATTTACAGCATCGAAAGTCTGGTCATCTGTAAAAATAAAAACTATATTCGGTTTGTCTTTTTCTTTTTTGGAGCATGAGAAACATGCTAACAAACAAAGAATAATCGCTATTTTCTGCATTTCGCTATTAAGGTTAAATATATTTTAAAGTAAATGTTGTCTGAAATTAATATAATATCATAGTAAGTTTTAGCATCCATAATGGACATTGCCAGTTTAGTATTATGTTTTGCTTTCTTTTTAGGATTAATTTCGTTGAATTAGATGAAAATTGCACGGGACTTATTTTTTGAGCATCTTAATTTTGATAAGTGCTTTATGAAATGGCTTAACGCTGGCCTAAAACAATAGTAAACCGATTGAAACAAGTAGAAATGAGTAAAAAATATTGCTTAGCATTGGATTTAAAAGATGATGCGGAATTAATTAAAAAGTATAAATGGCATCATGCACCTGAGAATCAATGGCCAGAAATTAATGCAAATATTAAGGCGGCGGGAGTGTTAAATATGGAAATTTATTTATTCGCCAATCGCATGTTCATGATAATGGAGGTGGATGAAAGTTTTAGTTTTGAAAGAATGAATGAGATAAATCAAAGTCCTAAATCTGTGGAGTGGGAGAACCTGATGTGGGGCTTTCAGCAAAGTATTCCTGGTGCTAAGCCGGGAGAGAAATGGGTTTTAATGGAGCAAGTTTTTAAACTACCTCAAACCATTTAAAAATTATGAAAATAGATGCTCATCAGCACTTCTGGAAATTTGATCCTATAAGAGATTCTTGGATTTCAGAAGATATGTCTGTTATCCAAAAAGATTTTTTACCTCAGGATTTAAAGCCTGTTTTGGCTCAAAACGGAATAGATGCTTGTATTGCGGTACAAGCAAGTCAAAGTGAGTCTGAAACGGCGTTTTTGTTGGATCTGGCACAAAAGAATTCTTTTGTGAAAGGGGTAGTAGGCTGGGTAGATTTGAAATCGGAAGACTTAGAAAGTCAATTGGATAAATATGCTTCAATAGAGCTGATAAAAGGTTTTAGGCATGTGCTACAAGCAGAGCCAGATGATGCCTATATGCTTCATCCAGACTTTAAAAGGGGCATTGGGCTTTTGGGTGATTATAATTATGTTTATGATATTCTCATTTACCCCAAGCACCTTAAAAATGCATTGAAGTTGGTTCAAGATTTTAAAAACCAACCTTTTGTTTTAGATCATATTGCCAAACCATATATCAAAGATGGTCTGATAGACGAATGGGCAAATGATGTGAAAGCACTAGCCCAGATAGAAAATTTGAGTTGCAAAGTGTCTGGTATTATTACAGAGGCAGATTGGGACAAATGGAGCTACGAAGAAATAGTGCCCTATTTAGATATTGTCTTTAATGCCTTTGGAACGGAGCGTTTGATGTTTGGTTCGGATTGGCCGGTTTGTCTTGTTGCAGGAGAATATGGCAAAGTAAAAGGAATTTTAGAAAGATATTTAAGCGATTTTTCAGAGAATGAGATTTCTAACGTGATGGGTGAAACGGCTCAAAGGGTATATAAGATTCACGGATAAATAGATATATCATGGATTTAGCTATTTCGAATAATATGATTTGTTTAGGTTTTTTCCTTGTGTGCCACGAAACCTCTTTCTAAAAGATTCTCTTTCCATAATAGAAACAAAGTCTGGATTATATGCCAAAGTATCTTCTATTTCTGGGTTTATCATGATCGGCTCCAATAGAGACAGACTGTCGTAAACGAACGGAATTATCCCTACGGAAGAATCCACCTTCTTTTTAATAAATTTTTTCAGCATTTTGGATTGAAAAGGGTCCGTGGCGAGTGCTATTTTTTCATAACCTAATAGCTTTGCCTTTTTAAACCCATAATAGATATTTTCTGTGCTATGTTCAGCTTTCGTTTCGGTATAAATGACGTTTTCTGGCAAGCCTATCTCTTTTGCATATAAGGCCATTATTTTTGACTCGTAATAAGGCGTGTAAACGGAACTGCCAGAAAACATGACATTTTTGGCTATGCCTTGATCATATAAGTATTTGCCCCAATATACCCTCCATCTTAAAATTTTGTCCCATTGTTCTCCATTATGCGGTGTTCCTGGTACAATAACCATATCGTAAACCCTATTTTGAGCCGCTTGAAAAAGTTTTTGACTTTTTTTCTGGGTGATGGTACAGCCAGATAAAAGGATGAAGGTAAATAACAGGTATTTAGTCATGTATAATTTGCTATGAAAGAAGTCTCGGTTGAATAATAGGTACGATCGTAAAGTGAATTTGGCTCTTAATTTTCACATTGACCGGTATAGCTAGAAAACGTAGAACCCTGTTCAGTCCTAAATCCCGGCATTAACATAATGTAATCTTTGGCTTGTAAATCAACTTTTACATCGGATTTAATGAGTGAAGAAGATTTTATAAAATCTATACTTTGATATTTACCAGGGACTAATATTCCATTTCCTAATATTAGTTGACTTTCGCATGGGTAAATTCCCCAGTCTTTATTTAGGGCAATTATTATGGCAGCATCCTTTTCAAAAGCTATAGGAACCCCTCTTACATCACGTTGTGAGCTAGAATTATTAGCTCCTAAAGGGTGCTGAATAGACATAAACATAAATTTATTGTCTGGCGAAAAGGTAAGCCCAGTAGGTTCGGAACCAGCTGGAGTTCTCATGAAAATTTTAACGTCGGGGCTGGATTGTGTGTGGTTTAGGCCTATCGTCCAAACATAGTTTTTGCTGCCGTCTTGTAGCACCCACAAATTGCCAATATTATCAAAAGCAAGGTTATCATTTCCTGTACCCCAAGCTTCAGATATGACTCCTTGCTCTGTGCTTAAATTGTAGTATTGACCTGTACCGCCTACAAAAGTTTCAAAATTAGTAACGGTAGTTCCTGTAATGGGGTCAGAATCTTGAAATCTATAAACGGCACTTTCTCCTTTTACGGCCACATAAACCTTCCCGTCTATTGGGCTTATTTCCACATCCTCAATTCCCGCGAAACTTGTGGCTCCTAAATTTGCGGCTTGGGTCATGGTCGAATTCCTTTCGGCTGCTGTGGTGTTGTTTAACAAAAGCCAATTACCTGACCCACTTTTTGATCCCACATAAACATACAGTTTTCCTGAATGCAAGTTTTGTGCAGTATCTGCTACAAATTTAAAGAGATAACCAGGACTACTGTCAGCACCTTGATAGGCTGTTCTTTGGTTGGTGTGAACCACTAAGTTTTCGTGTGCAAAATTTCCTAAAGCCCATATTTTTTGATTTTTGACAATGGTTTTGGACACTGGGTCAATTTCAATAGCCCAGCCGGCATCATTATAACCATTATTGTCATAGTCTATTTGACTGATGATTTCTTCGCAAGTAATAATAGTGTTCCAAGGCGTGACCGTACCAGAACAGTTGGCTATTGTGCCTACAAGAGAGCTAAAGTCAATGGCTTTTTCGTTAACTCTTTTCCAGCGATGTGTATTCGTGTCCAATTTGATATCCATAACAGAAACACCCCCAGGAACATATTCCGAATTGATGGATAAGTACCCATTTTGGCTACTTCCATTAATAGGGACGTAGCCAGTGAAATCAAAATTTGCAGGAAAAGTATTGCCATCAGCCATAGGTTCTCCTTTTTCTGCAATGGCCTGAAAGGAAAATCCCTTCGGAATAAAAAGAGAATCGGATTGGCTTGCGGGTACCAGAGAAGTGAAGTCTGCTATCGATGTGCCACGCCATTGGGCAGAGGCACTAAAAAGACCGCTTAACCATATCATTAGGAAGAAAGGGAAACTTAATACTTTCAAGGTTTTTTGAATTAAAAGTATAATAAACTTACCAAAAAAATAGATTTATGAGTCTTATTTTAACCCGGTTTATGCATTGGAGAATCGTAATGAGTTTTAAAGTGGAATAAATCAGACATTTAAACGAGATTATCATAGCAGTCTGCCCTGAGCTTTTTGTCGAAGGGTTCTGGTGATTGAGTTTAAATGGGTTTACGAACTGATTTGAAGCAATTTAGCTACGGTTCCGATAAAATCGGGAGATTTTCTGATGAATAAAGCGGGTTTAAGGTATTTAGATTAATTTATAACAAAGGCATACCTTATTAACCCTTAATTGAATTAAAGGATAATTTTTTAAGAAGGGAGGAAATAAAAAAAACCAGTCTGTACTTAAAGTACAGGACTGGTTTTTCTAGAAAATGCCAATATTTTACTAACCGACTGTTCCGAAGGAATCATTTTTATGTTTTCCATTTCTGCTTTAATACTCAGACTATCTAAATAGAAGTCTAGCAGATTAACATCTCTAGCAAGAGATGCTTCGATTTGAACATTTTCTTTTTTAGATGTTTCGTTATAAATGTAACGAACTACATCATTCAACTGTGTTGTAAAGGTTTGTGTCATACGCATATACAGATTTACTCATCATTTTTCTTAAGTTAATGAGAGCATAACGCATACGACCTAAAGCTGTATTAATGCTTACCCCAGTGGCATCAGCGATTTCCTGAAAACTCATGTCTTCATAGTGTCTCATTATGAGCACTTCTCGCTGCTGATCTGGTAACTGCTTAATTAATCCTCTTAGATGCTCGTGAGATTCCTTCTTAATCTGTTTGGTCTCTATCGAGTTCTCAGAAAAGTTAAGCGTGTTAAATACATTGCTTCCGTCTTCAAAAACCACCTTAGGGTAGCGTTTTGCTCTACGGAAATAGTCTATAGCGAGGTTATGACCTATTCTCAGTATCCAAGGAAGAAACTTTCCTTCTTCATTATACTTACCATTTCGTAATGTCTTTATCGCTTTGATAAAAGTATCCTGCATAAGGTCTTCAGCCACATACTGGTCTTTCACTACGAGATAAATGGTGGTATATATCTTTGATTTGTAACGCTCTACTAGCGTGTCAAAAGCCGCATCATCCCCATGGATATATGCTGATACTAGTTCACTCTCGTTAATCTGAACTTTTTCCATTCTTACATGTCGTTTAGTTAACGTCGAGGTTTGTATCTATATTGTTCGCTTTTGGTTTAATTGATAATTAAGAGTTCGAAAGATAAAGCAATGTTTTTGATAATGTCAAGTTCTGAGCTTTAAAACTTAGTTAACGGTTAGTTAAGCACTATCAAACTTTCGCCTTTCTTACTTACATACGTGCAAAATACGTTCCAAGATTTATATTAGCTATTAATTTGTAATTTCCATTTGAAAAGAAAAAACGATGCAACGGTATAATAGCGGTATAGTTTTTGCATTCTTAAGTTATAAGATAATTTAACGTGCTAGTAGAACATGCTTACAGCTAATAAACAGTTTATAATAAGGAAGGTAATCAAACTTAGGGCCATGGCCTTTTTTAAGTTCATGATTGCTTTAGTAGTGTTCAATGCTTTTTTCATTTTGAATGCTACGGCTCAAAGGGATGTTATTGTAACGCAGGCAAACGAAGAAATTCGCTGTAGAATATTGGATGAAAGTCCTACCAGGTTTGTATATGCTTATGTAGGACCAAAGGGTACAATACTCAGAAATGAAATATTTAAGAATTTGGTCAAAAGCTTTAGCTATAATAAATATGATAGCGATTTGATTTTACTAGATGCTAAAACAAAAAAGAGAAACAAGAAAAAATCTTTAAAAGAGGATAAAGAAGAAGCCACGAAGGCTGAAAAGATACAGGAAGATTCTAAAGACAAAGCAGAGAAGCTTACCACGGAATTGGCAAATATTCCTGTTTTAGAGGAGGAGTCAATAGAGAATTCTCCCGCTCAGGAGATTGAAAGCAAAAGGGAATTGAGGAAAAAGGAGAAGGAGCTAGAAAAAGAGAATAAAAGGATTGAGAAAGAAGCTTTGAATTTAGAGAGTACAAAAATATCAAAAGATAAAGCAAATCCCAAGTTAGATGAAGCACCAAAGACAGAAGAAAGTACGGCTGATAAAATTGCTCCTAAGACATCAGAAAGGAAAGATTTGAAAGTAAATACTCCAAAGACTGAAACGAAAAAGGAAGTTGAAAAGCAAGCAGTTCCAATTCAGAAAAGTCCTGCACCTGTTATCTCCTCTAATCCAGTAGTTTCTACGGGAGAATTTAAGAATTATTTAAAGTGGAGAGTAGGCGTAAAGGCGGGTATAGGAAATATTTTGGATAATGGATTTGAGGCAACTAATGCTTACGGTTTATACCAAGAGAAGCTTCTGAAAGGATGGACTTTTGGTGCAGATTTAGCATTTTTCCCAATGGAAAGTTTTGGACTTGGAGTAGTTTATACCGATTTTAAATCTTCTAACGCTGCTGATAATATAACTTATTTGAATAAAATCACGGATGCTGAAATGACAGGAAGTATTTCTAATAAAGTTTCACGAAAGTTTATTGGGCCAGCAGTTTTCTTAAGAAAAAGCATTGATTTTAAAACTTTTGTGGTCTTGGGTGTAAGTCCTGGGATGTACTTTTATAGCGACAAGGGAGACTATAATGGAGCTAATTTTAACTTTACTGGCAAACAATTTGGTGCTGCAGCTACTTTAGGTTTAGATTTCCTTTTAGGCAATGACATCATAGGGAGAGATATTATTCTTAGCCTCGAGGCAGGATATAATTCTGGAAAACTAAATGATATAGACTATGGCGACGGCAAAGGAATGCTAACGCTAGACAATCCAATAATAATGGATCGCCTAGACTTTTCTATAGGTCTAAGGTTTATGAGATTTCCGAAATATCTTAAGAAAGAAAATTAGATTACCACATCTCCATAAAGATCAAATTCTTCGGCAGAGTGAATTTTGACATTGGCAAAGTCTCCTAATCTTACATATTGATTAGCACTGACCAACACCTCATTATCTACTTCTGGGGAATCAAACTCTGTTCTACCAATAAAGTAATCACCTTCTTTTCTGTCAAAAAGTACTTTGTAAGTTTGGCCTACTTTTTTTGAGTTTAACTCTTGAGAGATGCCTTGCTGTAATTCCATAATAAGATCTGTTCTTTCTTGCTTCACGTCGGTAGGGATGTCGTCTGGCATAGAGAAAGAATGCGTGTCTATTTCATGAGAATATTGGAAAACACCAAGACGGTCAAACCTCATTTTTTCTACAAAACGGTACATCTCTTCAAAATGGTCTTCGGTTTCTCCGGGATGACCCGCTATGAGTGTAGTTCTAAGAGCTATTTCAGGTATTTTTTGACGTATGGCATCCACTAATGCCTCTGTCTTTTCTCTGTTTATTCCACGTCTCATGAGTTGTAATATCTCGGAAGAACCATGCTGTAAGGGCATGTCCAGATAATTACAAACATTAGGTCTGTTTTTAATGACATCCAATATATCCATAGGAAACCCAGCAGGGTAGGCGTACTGCAGTCTTATCCAGTCTATGCCTTCCACATCGGCTAGTTTATCCAGGAGTTCAGCTAGATTTCTCTTCTTATAAATATCTAACCCGTAGTAGGTTAAGTCTTGAGCAATCAGGATTAACTCTTTCGTACCTCTGCGGGCTAAGCTCTTGGCTTGCGTAATGAGGTCTTCCATTGGGGTGGAAATGTGTTTTCCACGCATTAAAGGAATGGCACAGAAAGAGCAAGGTCTATCACAACCTTCTGCTATCTTAAGATAAGCAAAATGAGCTGGAGTGGTTAAGAGTCTTTCTCCTACGAGCTCTTTCTTATAATCAGCCTTTAATGTTTTTAAGAGCCTTGGGAGTTCATTGGTACCAAACCAGGCATCTACTTGAGGGATTTCTGGAGCCAATTCATCTCTAAACCTATGAGAAAGACAGCCAGAAACATATACTTTCTCTACGATGCCAGCTTCTTTGGCATCCACATATCTTAGTATAGTGTCAATAGATTCCTGTTTGGCGTTGTCAATAAATCCACAAGTGTTTATAACCACAATGTTGGAGTTATCGTTTTTGGCCTCATGTTCTACAGAAACACCGTTACCTTTTAACTGGGTAAATAGAATTTCTGAGTCTACAACGTTTTTGGAACACCCCAATGTAACAATATTGACGTGTGTTTTTCTGTTTCCTTTTGTCTTCATAATCAGCCGCAAAGGTCGTTCTTTTTTCTTAACTTATGCCAAATATTAAGCAAGGGAAATAGGAACATGAATCTTTGTCACCCTAAAGTTTAGAATCCATCGGATTTTTCTTCTATCACTTTTTTAGTAGGCTGGCTCGGGACAGACCCATCTGTTGGGTTTGCGGTGCTTGGTACTGTTATAGGTTCTATTTTCCCCGGGGTAGAGCTTGTGGCTCGTTTTGGCTGGTTAAAAGCCTCTTCAGAAACACCCATATAAGACATTAAATAACGCTTTCTGAAGGCCATAGCTTCGGCCATGTCAATGTTTATGAGTTCTATGCCTTTGGCTGTTTTATCTTTAGTACCCAACATTTTATTGAATTCAAAGTCAGACGAAATAATACCCAACTGTCCTGCTTTGTAGCCCATATAATACCAAGTGTCTGGGGAAACTTCCAAGAAAATATAGATTTCATCACCTGTTCTTGGATTTTTATTAATCTCAAAATATCCAGGGATTTTCGCATTAATATCAGTTTCACCAATATTGGAAATACCCAAGGCCTCTGTACTATGAAAAGCGTTAAAGATAGGACTCCATTTTAATTTTAAGTCGCTAAATAGTATACTGGCAAAAAACTTTGGCGAAGCTTGAAATAAGGGAATATGCCCTTTATAGTATTTGGTTTTATAATCCTCAGTGGTTTTTGTTCCTACAAACTGGGCCATTTTGGCTAAGAATTCTGGGCTCTCAAATGCTATGGCACCGTCAGAATTACCAATATCTAGGTTCGTTTTAACGATGTTATCACCCATTTTTAGAAGCATTGGGATAGGAATAGGCATGTTAAATTTCATCATGGTATTGAATTTATATACCATGGAATCTAGGTTTACTTCTGCTAAGCCCACTGTTTCTACATAAGTAGACAGGTCTGGTGTTAAAAAATTAAACTTACCTTCTAGCTCTATAAGACCAGCGTCATCGTAGAGTTCATATTTATTTCCCAGATTATCCTTTTCACTAGGGTAAATGGTAAACCTTTTATTGGGTTCATCTCTTTTAAAAACACCTCTTGCTAAGAATAGGTCGTAATCATCTTCATAACCTTTAGCCGAAAGGAAAGTAGGGTAAAGGGCCTCCGAAGATGCGGAAGGTTTTAAGTGCAAACCAGCAAATAATGGTTTTCCACCATCTTTTAGTGTTTCATCTACATTGATAATTATTTCTTCAGATTTATTACCAGAATAATTTATCCAATTGCTTCCTAAGGCTGGGTATTTATTTAAAACTGGCGTTATCTGACCGTTTAAGTTTAAGTTTTTAAAGGGTGCTTGCATGGTTATTTCTCCTATATAAAGCATTTTAGGAGATAGGTAAACACTGTCCTTTTCTGTTAAAGAAGCCTTTGCAATGGTAGAGAGCTTTTGAGATTTCTTACTTCTTAATACCTGTCCATCTGGGCTTATTTCAGCAAATTCAAAGCTACCCATTTTTATGTTAAAGGTATCTGAGCTCACATTTACAAACTGATAAGAGGCATTACCCGTATAGCTTAGTTTTGAGTTGATGGTAATATTGGCATTGGACAAGGTATGATACTTATTTAGGGTATCTGCTATGACGGTGGCATTGGTAAAAGGTTCTAGTTTTCCTTCGCCCTTAATGGCCACTTTGCCATCTCTAGGCACAATAATGGCATCTACCGAGTTTATGCCTGGTACACCACTTACATTTAAAGTGTTTAGGGCAATGTCATAGAGAGCAGATTCACCATTAAAAGAAAGTCCAAATTGATTGGCAGCAGTTGAGGTAAACTTAGAGTTTAACACATTGCCTTTCATGGTAATGGTTTTCTTATTGATATCCCATTTCGCATCATCAATAGTGGTTTTATATGCCGCATTAGGGAAAGAAATAGAGGAAGATATGGTGTCATTAAAATCGCCGCTTCTTGGAGAAATATCTACTAAGTTGTTCTCGATATTGAAGTTGATTTCAACTTTCTGTCCTTTTAACACAGGCAAAGCACCACCCGTGGTTGATTTGATAATAAATCCAGTTTCTGAGGCTAAGAAACCCGTTTTATCAAATTTAATAGACTCAGATTTAGTTTGCGAATCATCTCTCTCTAGCACACCTTGCCCGTAAAGTCCATTTTGTCTTACTACCAAGCCTCCGCTTAACATGGTGGTGGTTTTATAAAAACTGTACGGTTCTGGTGACTTTATAACAAGACTGTCTGCTTCTGGTTTCCAAGAGGCCTTGTAGTTATTGATAGCTACATCTGGGAAATAGTTATTTCCAGTGGTATATGATTCTTTAATGCGTGCCTTTTCGCCCTCCATTATTAGCTTTTCTGGCCCAAACTCTGCCTTGACAACTTCTAGACTGGACGCCAAATGACTTAATACGCCACTGGAGATTAAACCTTTTTTAGTCATGGATATGGGCGTGTCAAACTTAAAGGTAGAAGGTGTTTTATAAAGCTCATAAGCACCTTTAGGTTTATGAACAAAGCCTATGGAGGTATCTGGCATAACCATCAGGGTTTCTCTGATAGGGGGAATGATACCACCCGAACTAAACATTCCTGTATACATCAGGTTTCTGGTGTTCAGGCTGTCATGATCTACAGCGTCAATTTTAAAGAAAACATCTTCAGGATATGCATACTTCCCTCTTACCGGATTGTTAAATTTGACCAAAACGCCATCTGGGATAACTAGTCGAGGGTATTGCGGGAGGCTTTTTCTCCCAGACTTATTATCTGGAGCATTGAGATATAATGTACCTGTTTTTCCATACTCCATATGAGCACCAATCTCTGTTCTACCTCCTGCATTATAAATATCAACAGGAATGAATGAAATAGAGTCTATTCTGTTCAAGTTAACCAAGAAGCGTTCGTAGTCTACTTCAAAGTCTCCTATAAATCTATAGTTTTTGACAATAATTTCTCCATGAAACTTGAAAGACTTACTTCCTTCCATTTTTAGAGATTGGTCTCTTGGAAGGAATCTTATTCCTAGGGAATCTGAAAGTTTAAATTCCTGAGTTCCAGAAATATCTAAAGAATTGGAATTTCTATCAATCGTTGCATTTCCGCCACCACCAGGAGCCACAGAAGCAAAAACTAAGTCGTCGTAATCGCCATTTCCTGTGGCAGATTTGAAATAGTGTAATCCTTTTCTGCTTAAGCGATATTGGTCTGTATGCGGGTCATAGTCAATAAAGCCCATCTGGCGAGCCACATTTACACCGTTTCTTATCTGGTCGGGTGTTTTAGCTATTTTGTTTTGAATCTCAAATAGGTTGAATTGATTTTTACCTTTTCGATAAACATAATTGCCCAAAAAAATGAGCGGATTAAAACCTGTCAAATTGCTCAGCGTTCTCATTCTGGCAGGGTTATAATAATTAAAAGATTCAAAAACCGCTGGAATTTCAGACTTACCGGCAATGATATAAAACTCCATGTTACCATCGTTAAGATTCCACTGCATGGCATCGCATTTAATATCCATTTCATGGAAGGTGTCGGAGTACATGGAGTTCCTGAACCCACCGTTTTCTTGCTTATAAAGTTTGAGCTGGTTAGTAAGGGAATTAAATTTTAATCTAACGGCAGGATGATAAATGGAGTCTTCTTTGATATAGGTAGTGAAACTTACAAAATCGGCTGTGATTAGCGAATCTGTAAATTCTATCTTTTTACCTTCTACCTTAAATGAGTTTAGTGAGCCCTTGTTGACAATAAGCGTGGAAACATTATGGTTTAAAGAAGTAGAGTAAATTCTATTTCCTATTAATGAAAAGCCTCCTTTGTAATTAAGATTGGATTCCAGTTTTTTAAACCGAGCATTATTTTCATAAGATTTAAATCGAGGAAAGTTACTCAAAGCATTCGCTACCCTTTTTTCTCCTTTAAATTCCAAAACCCCCTCAATTGGTGTTAATAGATAATTATCATAGGTAAATGTAACTTTTTCGGCTGTTATTTTTGGGGAAGAGAGTTTGAAGCTGTATTCTGTTAAGTTGGCTTTTACATCTGGCATTTCTAAATTTTCCCAATTCATGTTACCCTTGTTTCCCACCCATACATCTTGAATTAAATCTGCCGCACCAGAGGTGTTTCTAAGAAAAACGGAGTCTGATGGAGTAACGAAAACAAGATCTACGCCCGAAAATATAATGATGAAGTCGGAAATTAGAGGAATGGGTATTCGTCTGTAAAATTTATTGGGGTCAACAGTCAGCTTGGGGTCGTCCCAAGGATCCACTTCTTCAGTTTCGTCCCAATCATCAAACAACCCAAAATCTTCGCCTTTATCCTTAGGAGCAGTTTCTATGGGCGTTTTTTGCGGTTCAAAATAGTCTTGTTTTTTTTCAAGGTATTGAAACTCATAAGTACCATTTAAGACGTAAAGCTTATTGAAATTGCCATTATAAAGTAATCTAGTTGCTATCAGCTCTTTTAGTTGGACGTAAGTCTCAATGATTTTCTTTGAGGCCTGCTTTTCTGCTAATACTTTTAGGGTAGAAACCAATGATGGCATATTGGCCGAATTGAAATCCTCTGTATTATATGCCGTATTTATAAGCACTAAAAGCCTATAATATTCTGGCATTTTATGGTTCTTCTGAGCCATTTTTTGACACAAAGCAATAAACTCTTGTTTGGTGTCAAGCGTAAAATCGTTTTGAAAATGTGGTTTGAACGTTTCAAATTCCGCTATAGATACAGCGTTTTTCCCATCCTTAAATACTTTCTCGAAATCTTCCATAAAGGCGTCGGTTTCTGTAGATAACCGAATAACCTGAGCTTGAAGAAAGGTTCCTGATACTAATAAAATAAGAAGTGTTGAAAAACTTTTGAAAATCACGTTCATTTTCATTCTGAACTATTAATTAGGCGGTTGGCTTACTAAAAACGACAGCAGCCCATTCCTTCTTACTTATTTGCTTTATTTTTTTTATGCCGTTGCGGACGCAACAAGCTTCTATTTCTGCTATATCTTTCTCATAAAAGCCACTAAGTAGCAATAGACCACCATCTTTTATGAATGTGATATAGGTTGGAATTTCGTCTAAAAGTATGTTTCTGTTAATATTTGCAATCACAATATCATATTGTTTCTGTGGTTCGTCTGCTATTGTTCCTAAAGAAACCTCAATATTCTGACAGGCGTTTAGCTCAATGTTCTCAATGGTGTTTTCAACACTCCATTCGTCAATATCAAATGCTTTGATATCATTTGCTCCTAATTTCTCTCCTAAAATGGCCAGAATACCTGTGCCAGTTCCTACATCTAATAAGGACTTACCACTATGGTCTATGTCTAGCTGAAGTTCCATCATTTGAGATGTGGTTTCATGATGGCCTGTGCCAAAGGACATTTTAGGGGTAATGATGATTTCATGTTCAAAATCAGCAGATGGCTGATGGAAAGAAGCACGAACTAATATTTTATCCAAAACTTGAATAGGTTCAAAGCTTTTTTCCCATTCTTCATTCCAATTTTCTTTTTCAATTTTCTTTAGGGAATAGAATAGGCTTGTTTTGGCAGCATATTCTTCCATGAGTTGTTTGAAGGCAATATCGTCAAACAGCTCATCTGTACTGTAAGCTTGAAGACCGTTATCGTTTTCCAAAAAAGTGTCAAAACCTATTTCGGCTAATTCGGCTACTAAAATCTCGCTAAACTCAGCATTGACTTCAATGTTTGCTTCTAGATAATTCATAAACTTTACAGCTAGTTTTTGTTAAAGGTAATCAAGTATTTGTTTGAGTGCAGTAATCTTAAGTGTACTTAAGTTCTCAGAAGCTTCGGGCAATGGCTGAAAATGTATCGTATCCCAGCCTGCATTTTTTGCACCTAGTACGTCAGCTTGGTAGCTGTCGCCTATCATGAGTGCATGGTGCGTGGTGGCGGAAGTTTTTTTTAAAGCGAAATTAAAAATCCCAATGTCAGGTTTTCGAGATGCTGCGGCGTCATTGGTTATTACTTCATTAAAGTAGTGGTTAATGCCACTATATTGAAGTTTTTTTGCCTGTATTTCTGCATAACCATTGCTAAGAATATGAAGGCTGTACTTAGACTTTAGTCTGTCCAGCACTTCTTCACAGTCAGGAATAAGCTTTTTTTTGTAAGGTAGAAGTTGTAAAAGGCTTTCGTTCATAGCCTCCGACTGTTTTATATCAATGACGGCTTGGAGTTTATCAAGAGCCATTTGAAACCTAAACTTTCTGATAGTTTCATGCGTGATAAGGTTTTGTTCTAACTGGGTCCACAGGGACCTGTTTAACTCACTAAAAGTGGTAAAGAATGCTTCAAAACTCGGTGTAATTTCACTTACACCGAATTTATCATAAATTTCTATAAGACATTCTTGGGCATTACCTTCAAAATCCCAAAGTGTATGATCTAAATCGAAAAAAAGATGCTTTTTGTGCTTAAACAAAACTATAAGTCCAATTTAAGTCTTTCTACGGGCCTGTTACCAATTAGGTGTTCATTCACTATTTCTTCTACATCTTCTGGGGTTACGTGCCCGTAGTGTATTCCTTCTGGATAAACTATCATAGACGGTCCAAAGGCACAGGTGTCTAGGCAGCCAGCTTTTTGAGCTCTTATTTCTTTTTGAAGTCCTTTTTCTGTTAGGCTTGCCTTGAATGCTTCTACCAGTTCCATTCCTCTTTCACTGCCACAGCATTTCTTAGGGGCGTCTTTGTCATTGGTACAAATGAAAATGTGTTTCTTGAATTTCATAATGAGGTATTAAAGCTTGTTGTAAAAGTGTTCTTTGTTATTTTTCTTGCCAGATGTCCCAAGATTTCTCTGCTTGGTAGACCAGCATGTCGTATCCGTTTTTGATGTTTGCCCCCATTGCTTTTCCTTTTTGGAGGAATAAAGTTTCTGCAGGGTTATAGACTAAGTCGAATAGAAAATGACCTTCGCCTAGTTGGTCATAATCAATGCTTGGGTATTGGTCTGTCTTTGGGTATGTTCCCAAAGGTGAGCAATTGATAATAATTTTATGGTCGTTGATTACTTCATTGCTTTGAGCGTAATTTATTGCGTTATCAGAGGATTTTCTACTTACGGGCTGTACTTTAACGCCGAGGTCTTCTAAGGCCGCTACGACCGCTTTTGCCGCTCCACCATACCCCAGTACTAAAGCTTTCAGGTTATCTATTTTTATGTCTGAGCCTAAAAACTCAAGAAGAGAACGTTGAAATCCGTAGTAGTCTGAATTATATCCAATGAGCTTATTGTCTTCCGTCCTTTTGACCACATTGACGGCACCTACCTTTTCTGCAGATATGTCTAAAGCGTCTAAAAAATCAAATACCTTTTGCTTATGCGGTATGGTAATATTGATACCCCTTAATTCTGGATTTCCTTTAAAAAGACTCGGGAAAGCTGATATGTCTTCTATTTCAATTAGATCGTATTGATGCGTCTCCGAAATACCCAACTTTTCAAACTTCTCTGTAAAGTACTTTTTTGAAAAGGAATGCGTAAGAGGAAATCCTATAAGGGCGAATAATTCCATAAATTTATTAAGAACGCCTTGGTGTTAACTTGTCTTTGCCAACTTCATTTTAAGTACTCCCCAAATCATGGGTGCCACAGAAACGAAAATGATGAACAAAACTACTTTTTCGAAGTTGTCTTTCACGAACGCATTATTACCAAGAAAATATCCTAATGAAGTAATAGACGTCACCCATATCACAGCACCTAGGAAACAGTTTAGAATGTATTTGCCATAATTCATACTTCCCGCACCTGCCACAAAAGGAGCTATGGTACGAATGATAGGCATAAAACGTGCTAGTATAACTGCTTTTGGGCCATGTTTTTTGAAAAACTCCTCTGTTTGCTCTATATACACTCTTTTAAGAAAGAGTATTTTTTCTTTAGATTTTATAAAGGCACTAAATTTTCGGCCAACAAAATAATTGACATTATCTCCAAGTAATGCTGCCACAATCAATAAAGGAATAACAATAGTTAATTCTAGTTTTCCTGTGGTGGACGCTAATAGCCCGACAGCGAAAAGTAAGGAGTCGCCAGGTAAAAGTGGCATAACAATTAGGCCAGTTTCCACGAAAATAACTAAGAATAGAATACCGTATGTTAAAGTGTCGTATTGGTCTAAGAAACCTTCTAACGTAGTCAGTGGGTCCTTCAAAAACTCAAGCAGAAAGTGAATGATTTCCATGAGATAATGAACAGATTTTTATTTAAAGATTAATCGTTTTGTACAATTCTGTCGTCCTGATAATACTTGCCAAGTTTGTATTTTTTCTTAATATCGTCTGGTAAGAAAGTGGCGAAAGTGTCTCCTCTTAGTCCTAATCTGATGGTTTCTAAAGGAATAAGCTCATTTGGAGCAATGTTTCCAAGGTTTACATTTGAGCCAACTAATTTTACGAAATATACTTGCTGACCTTTTTGAGGGGCTTCCCAGATGATATTTTCTGGTGGAATAGCATGAATGATCTCGTCCACTAAACCTTGACGCACTTCACCGCTGCTTCTATATAGTCCGATGTTTCCGCCTTCTCTGGCTTCGCCAATCACTTTCCACGCACCAGCATCAAGTTCAGCTCTCATCATTTCAATCCACTTATATGGAGCGAAAATCTTCTCTGCATCTTTAGAACCTACTTCTGAAAGGACTTTGACGTGTTTAGCCATAGTTCTGATGTACTCGCATTTTTCGTCATGGGGCAGGGTTATAGAACCGTCTGACACTTCAGCGTGCTCTATTTTGAACTTTTCTAATACTCTTAAGTAATCTTCAAACTGGCCTCTTACGGTGAAAGCTTCAAATAAAGTGCCTCCAAAATATACCGGAATTCCGGCATCTTGGTATATCTTGATTTTGTCTTCAATGTTTGGCGATACGAAAGACGTAGCCCAACCAAATTTAACTATATCTATATATTCTGCAGATGTCGATAAAACATCTTCTATTTCACGAACACTTAAGCCTTTGTCCATGACCATTGTAAGTCCTGATTCTCTTGGCTTTAAAGTACGCTCTGGTACTAGATCTAGGTGATAATTCATGCAATATTTAAGATTTCTTGTTTCATTATTCTGGCGGCAAAAATAGGAATTTTTTAAGATGTCGGCAATTTAAGAGGGCAATACATTACGATATAAATAATGCAATGGTCTTTTCGTTATATTTTATTTTCAGATTGTCATGTTGGAATCCTTAGAGCACACTCAAGCGTATATTTTTTGTTTTATTGATGTTCCTTAGATGATTTCGGACTTAAAATAGGTTTATTTTGCGTGTTTACTAAAATTAGTTGATGAGCCTACTCGGTATTTTTTTGTGCTTTCTTAGTATTATAGAGCCGTTTCCTGTGCAAGATACGGTTACATATGAGAGAGAACTTTTTGTTGAAGGGATTGAGATCTTGGGCAACGCTAAGACTAAAGAAAAGATTATAATTAGGGAGATGACTTTTCAAATTGGTGATACACTAAGCGAAGGGGAGTTAACAGATAAGCTGGAACGGTCACGGAAGAATATTTTCAATACCAATCTTTTTTTATGGGTTAAAGCAGATTTTGACCAAGTAAATGGGAAGGCTACTATTTTTCTAGAAGTAAGAGAAAGACTCTATTTATTACCATTGCCCATCATTTTTCTGGCAGACAGAAGCTTCAATGAATGGTGGTATAATAGGAATCACGATTTAAAACGCTTGACCTATGGGCTCCTTTTAAATCATTCTAACCTTTCTGGAAATGCGGATGTTTTAAAATTAAAAGCTTATGGTGGTTTTGTGCCTTATTTTGAAATGTCCTATGGGAGACCATATATAGATAAAAAACAGAGGATGGGCTTAAGGGGTGGTGTATTTTATTCTACTCAAAAGGGCTTTGCTTTCAGAACATGGGAAGACAAACTAGACTTTATAGAGACCGATTTAAAAACAGTGGAAAGAAAGGGGGCTTTTGTGGAGTATAACTTAAGAAACGCCTTGTATCATTCTCATAAAATATATTTAGGTTATACCGACAGTAAATTAAGCGAGGTGGCTGCGGAATTAAATCCAAATTATTTTGGCTCTGCAATAGACCATCTTAAATACTTTACTTTAAGGTATGATTACCGTTTTGAGCAAGTAAATAATATACAATACCCATTAGATGGGTATGTTTTTACGGCCAGTGCTCTTCATTATGGATTGGGATTGTCAAAACATCTTCATCAATTAAACTTTGGACTGAACCTGCAAAAGTATTTTCCGTTGGGAGGGAAGTTTTATGGTGATGTGATATTGAAAGGCCAGGTTTCTTATCCTAAAAAACAGTTATATCCGTTCATCTCTGGTTTTGGGTCTAAAAAGAACACGGTAAGAGGTTATGAACTAAACGTTATAGATGGTCAGCATTTTGGCTTATTACAGACTGATTTGAAATATCAGGTATTCAATAAAATGCTTGATGTATCTAAGATATTAAAGTTTAAGCAATTTAATTCTATGCCTTTAGCTTTATATTCTATAGTTTATGCAGACTTGGGTTATATCAAAAATTACTATCCAGAACTAAGTCAAAGTAGCCTGTCCAATAAAGTTATTTATGGCGGTGGAGTGGGTTTTGACTTGGTATCGTTCTATAGCACCGCTTTAAAAATAAATCTATCGGTGAATCAATATGGATTTAGTAAAGTATATTTCGGCGTTTTTAGGGGAATATAGCTTATAGGCCTCTGGAAGCATTATTTTAATAATTATGAAAAAAAAATTACTGGTAGCATTTTGTTTTTTTTCGGTTGTGTCTTGTACATCTGATAAGAATGAGGAAGCTGAAAACACCTCGTTTTTAGTGGAAGAAAAAGCTGAAGTTACAGCTTATACAGAGGGCTTGGTGAATGAGATTTTGGGTAGTGGGGAGAAAACCATCAGAGGTTTCGATTTAGGAGACCCTATTTCGCTGGTTAAGGAACAAGAGAAATTAGAGAAGTTTGAAGAATCTGAAGAATTATTGGGTTATACTTTTGAGATTTCTGAATTCGAAATAGTTGACGTTCTTTATCTTTATGATGCCTCAAATGTTATCAATGAAGTTCAGTTAGACATTTATTTAGACACGGATTCCGCTTCTAATGAAATGATGGAGTCTTTAGTCATACATTTTACGCAGAAATACGGTAAGCCCAAGCAAGGGATTTCTCAACCTACTTGGGATTTAGGTTCTTCGCAGCTAGTTACGATTGAAGACATTAAAGCAAAACTCGATAGAGGACTTCAAGTTAGGTTTAAGAAGGCTGCTTAAGCCTCTAAAACCAATTCTTTTAGAAGCTCTACCCAGCCCTCTTTGTCGTTAAGGCTAGGTACCAGCTGCAAGTGCTCTCCTCCATTTTCAATGAACAGTTCATTGAATTCGTCGGCCACTTCAATAGTCGTCTCTAGGCAATCTGCCACAAAGGCTGGGGAGAAAGCTAATATGTTTTTCACACCCTTTTGTGCCAGTTCTTTAACGACATGGTCTGTGTATGGTTTAATCCATTCGCTACGTCCTAATCTTGACTGAAATGACAGTGTGTATTCACCCTCTTTCAAATCCATGGCTTTCGCCATTAATCGCGTGGTTTCAAAACATTGGGCTCTATAACAAAGCTGATTCTTGGCCGTAATTTTATTACAGCAACTTCCTAGCTGACAGCAGTCTTTGTCGTCATCTCCTTTTAGGACTTGCCTTTCTGGAACGCCATGGTAGCTAAAAAGCACATGGTCGTACTTTCTTTGTTTTTGGAGCTCCTGTGCGTTTTCAACGAAACTGTTGATGAATTTATCTCTGTTGTAAAAATTGCTAACGATTTTCAGATCCGGGATGCTCTGCCAAGTGCTTAAAACCCTTGATACTTCTTCATACACAGAACCCGTACTGGCAGAGGCATACTGAGGAAAAAGAGGAATGACCACTATCTTTTTCACTCCAGCTTTTCTTAAAGCCAATAAACCATCTTCAATAGACGGACTCTGGTATCTCATACCAAGTTTTACGATGTAGTCGTCTCCCAGTAAATCTTGTAATTGTTTTTCGTTGGCTTCACCATAAATTTTGAGTGGAGAGCCTTGCTCTGTCCATAATTCTTTATAAATCTTAGCCGATTTGGGAGATCTAAATGGGGCAATAATAAGATTGACTAAAAGCCACCTTTGAAGGAAAGGGATATCAATGACCCTTCCATCCATTAAAAATTCTCTTAGATACTTTCTTACATCTGGCGTACTTGGACTATCTGGCGTTCCTAAATTGACTAAAAATACACCAGTCTTAATTCGTTTACTCATTTATTTTATAAAAGAAGGTCTCTCAAATTCTGTATAAACAGCGGCGTCTAATTTTTTGTAAACATGAATATCTGTTATTTGCCGCTCTCCTCTATCTCCAGATAGCTTAACTTTTTCATAGGTTTGATAATTATTCCACGGGGTAGAAAACCGTGGCTCTGTATCGGAGATTTTAGGAAAATAATCCCATTGGCAAACTAAATCTGTTTGCTCGTCAATGTAGACTAAATATTTATTTTGAGGCGTTACACCGACTTGATCAAAGGTAAGTTGGAGTACATCACAGCTGGCACCAGCAATGGCGTTTTTCTTACCAATATATTCTAAATTAACGCCTGGGTCGTCTAGTTTGAATGGCATTATTAACCAATAAGAGTCATTAACCCATTGTTGATAAGCCTGAGTCAAGTATTTGTCCAGAGAGTCTTTTTGAGTGTATTCTACGCCATTTTTAAGTACTCTCCCTGTTTTATTTTCTAGGTTATATAGGTAAACCGTGTTTTCCTTGTGGTTATCAATTCTCACATCTCCAGACTTTTTGTTCCAAGTCAATGTTCTGGCGTTAAAGAAGTTCCACGATAAATGATGGATGGCGTCAAAAGCTTTTTGACCACCCATGGCCTTTTCAGTTTTTTTAATTAGTCCTTTGATTATGGGGTCATTGGATTGTGAAAACGTGGAGAAGCTTATCAGAAATGAACAGATAAAAAATAGATTTTTTTTCATTAACTTACGAATATAGTTTACCGTATAATAAATTTCTAAAATAATGTCTTTAGTAAGCGTGTCACAGTTCTATTTTTGAATAACTATTTAACACACCGAAAATCAAGAAATCATGGATACCAAAAATAATCAGAAATCTAAGGAGAACAGTAAAGAGTCTTTCTTAAATATTCACGACTGTTTAAAACTTATAGGGATGAAAGAGGTAACCGCTAACGTTTACGCTCTTCCATCTAAAAAAAAGGAAGGGGCTTAATTTTTTTAGTAAGCTCTTACTTCTTTCCCTTCCATAAAGTTCATATAGGCCTTATTTACCACCTTGTTGCCTCCTTTGGTTGGATAATTTCCCGTAAAGTACCAGTCTCCTAAGTTTTTAGGACAGGCAATATTCAGGTTCTCCACTGTTTGGTAAATGATGGCTAGCTCCGCCTTGAGTTTGGCAGGTTTTAATATTTCTGATATTTTTTCAGAAACTTCTTCGTATTCGAAGGTGTCATAAAGCCTCTTGACATAGTTTTGTTTGTGACCTTTATTATTGGCAAAGTTTCTTTGAATCTCTTCTAGTACTTCTTCTTTCATGTAGTCCAGACCTTTTTGCTTTAACAATGCCAGCATTGCTCTAAAGGCCACAAACTCTCTCACCTTACTCATGTCAATACCATAACAATCTGGGTATCTAATTTGCGGAGCAGAAGAAACGATGACTATTTTTTTAGGTTCTAGTTTATCCAGAAGTTTAAGGATAGACTTCTCAAGCGTGGTTCCTCTGACAATAGAGTCGTCAATGACCACTATGGTGTCTACGCCTCTTTTTACCACACCTTGAGTCATTTCATAAACCTGAGAAACCATCTCACCTCTGTCGTTATCGTTGGTGATAAAAGTCCTCAATTTTACATCTTTAGAAACCAGTTTTTCAAAACGAGGTTTGAAATTTAAGATCTTGTCAAGTCTATCTTCGCTCACATCTCCTTTGAGAAGTTGTTCTTTTCTCCACTTTGTGAGATGCTCTTCAAGACCTTCCATTAATCCATAGAAAGAAGCTTCAGCAGAGTTCGGAATATAGGAGAAGACCGTATTTTCTAGGTCATGATCAATTTCTTTCAAAATCTGAGGAACCAGAAGCTTACCAAGTTTTTTTCTTTCCTGATAGATTTCATCATCCGACCCTTTTGAGAAATAGATTCTCTCAAAACTACAGGCTTTACGCTCTACAGCTGGAACGATGTTATATTCGTCAAATTCACCGTATTTGTCAATAATGACAGCATTTCCGGGTTGAATTTCTTTAATATCTTCAAATTTGGCTCCGAATGCGGCTTTTAAAGGTGGTCTCTCTGAAGTGACTACCACGACCTCGTCGTCTGCCCAGTAATATGCTGGTCTAATTCCTGCGGGGTCTCTTACTACAAAAGATGAACCGTATCCCGTGACACCTGCAAGTGCATATCCTCCATCAAAATCTCTACAGGCTCTGTGAAGGACTCTTTGAAGGTCCATGTTATCTTCAATAATATCCGATAGAGCAGGATTGTCATAAATTCCTTTAAACCTTTCAAAAACCCTTTGGTTTTCTTCGTCAAGGAAATGACCGATTTTTTCCATTACGGTCACAGTGTCACCCATATCTTTAGGGTGCTGACCTAGTTTAACCAGTTTTTTGAAAAGTTCTTCCGCATTGGTCATGTTGAAGTTACCTGCACAAACTAGGTTTCTGCTTCGCCAATTACTCTGTCTAAGCATTGGGTGGCAGCTTTCAATTTCATTTTTTCCGTGAGTTCCGTATCTCAGATGGCCTAGCCAAACTTCTCCTGTGAAGGCTAAGTTTTGTTGTAGCCAATCTGCGTCTTTGAACTTACTTGGATTGTTTTTTAGTACATCTCGATATTTGGAATTTATCCTTCCAAAAATGTCAACGATAGGCCTATTCTGGATAGACCTGTATCTTGAAATGTAACGATGCCCCGCCGGAACATTCACTTTTACATTAGCCACTCCCGCACCGTCTTGCCCTCTGTTGGATTGTTTCTCCATGAGGACATATAACTTATTTATGGGGTAAAGTGGTGAGCCATATTTCTCGATGTAATAATCAAGAGGCTTGCGAAGGCGAATGAGGGCAATGCCGCATTCGTGTTTTATTGCTTCACTCATAGCAAAAAATCTGGGATGTTTTGTAATAAATAACTACCTGCGATTTTTAAAACACAAAGGTGGGTATTATACCAGCAGACTCCAAGGTTTTTTTACAACAATAAAGGTTAACGAAAGTTTAATATAAGTTTTAACCACTAAGCGGATACGTATTGTACCATTTAAGCTCCTAGTTTTTTTTTAGGTTGACCTTCTCTTCAATAATGTATCTTGGCCTAGCCTTTATTTCTTCATAAACTTTACCCAAATATTCCCCGATTAATCCAACAGCGATCATATTTGAGCCGCTGAAGTACGCCATTGGAAGCAGGGTGGAGGTCCACCCTTGAACCGTAACACCTACCAGTTTGCTGTATAAAACATAAGCGGTGATTCCGAGTGCTAGCAAGAAATTAAAGATTCCAAACCACAGTACGATTTTCATGGGTGTGGTGGAAAAGGAGGTGATGCCATTCCATGCAAAGGCCAGCATTTTAGAAAGAGGATATTTGCTTTCGCCCGCTTCTCTTATTTTTCTGGCATAGAAAACTTTGTCAGATTTAAAACCTATGGTAGGTATAATGCCTCTAATGAATAAATTAACCTCTTTATAAGCTCCTAATTCGTTCACAACTTCTTTAGACATAAGCCTGAAGTCGGCATGGTTAAAAACAACGGGAACGCCCATTTTTTGCATCAGTTTATAAAAAGACTCGGCTGTGAATTTCTTAAAGAAACTATCAGAAGACCTGTCGTCTCGTACACCATAAACTACATGCGAGCCATGAAGGAAACTAAGCACCATTTTTTCTATCACATTGATGTCATCTTGGAGGTCAGCATCTATGGTAATGAAGGCGTCGTATTGTAGGTTGTTTTCTAAAAGACCCGCTAAGACGGCATTTTGATGACCGAAATTCTTAGAAAGTTTGATAGAAGAGGTGATGTTACTTTTTGCGGTAAGCTCCGAAATGATTTCCCAAGTTCTATCCTTGCTGCCGTCATCCACCAAGCATAATTTACTTGAGCTGGATACTAACTTCTTGTCAATTAAGTTTTGAAGATAAGCACTGAGTTTATCAAAAGAAGAATGTAAGATTTCTTCTTCGTTATAACACGGGACTACTATCAGTAAGGATTTCTCCATTTATGAATCACTTTTATTGGGTAAACAAAAGTAATAAAGTCTAACACAAAATCAGACATGACTTCTAAGTCCTCATAAAGGTTTACTACTTTTGGGCTGAGTCAGCATAAAATCAATGAATCTGCGTCTATCATACATCAGAATAATTACTTTTTTATACATCGCTTTTCCACTAATTCCCTTCTTTTTAGGTTGGGTGAGGTTGGAGTATGGGATTCCTATGCTTGGCTTGCTCTTTTTTGGAGGTTTCAATTATGTAAAATCGCTGGATTTTAAAGAACGCTTCATTTTAAGGAAAAGAGACTTACTTATCGGACTTGTTATTTTAACAGTTTGGCTCTTGTTCTCCGGAGCAGGGGGCATGGGTTATCAAGTTTCTGACCATGTCAAAAACAATACGCTAGCTAAAGAATTAAGTAATTTAAGCTGGCCGCTTGAATATGACGTGGATGGTGAAAAAATGTACCTCAGTCATTATCTATCCTTCTATATAGTAGGTCCTTTTGTAGCAGGTTTTATAGGCTATACCTATGCACAGCTCATCGTTTTTTTATGGACAGCTTTGGGTGTTTATTTAGGTGTATTTTGGTTGGCTCGTGCTGCAGGAGGTTTTAATTGGCGATTCTTTTTATTCTTTGTCCTGTTCGGTGGCATTTCTATATTTTCATTCATCTTTAAATATGAAAGTGGTTTTATTACAGAAATACTCAAACGAGTCAACGAACACGGTTTTGTTTTTTGGATGAATAGTTGGGATGTGATTCCTTTAAACTACCTGCATATTACGGATATGCTCTACTGGACACCACAGCATTTTATACCTGCTATTTTGGGCATCGGGATTTTACTTAATGATGGCCTGATAGATAAAAACATTACGTTTACACCTTTTTTACTTTGTTTGCTGGTGATGTGGTCGCCGCTGATTTTGGTGGGTATATTTCCTTATTTCGTTTTCGTTTTATTTCAGCAAAGATTTAAAGGTGTTTTTAATATTACCAATTTGGTGATAGCTCCAATTATTTTCCTTTTTCTAGCGAGCTATTTGTTAGCCATTGAATCTGGTGATTTGGTGAAGCACTTCATTTTTACAGCTGAAGGCTCAGCCTTAAGAGATCAAATATTGGTCTTCCTTTATTTTGTGTTCTTTGAAGTAGTGGTTTGGGTTCTGCCTATTTATTTCATCAAAAAGGGTAATTGGGAACAAGGAGAGAAGCCACTTTTTTACTTGCTTACTTTGGTGTTACTCTTAATTCCACTTTATAGGTTTGGACTTTGGAACGACTGGTGCAATAGAGTGTCTATGCCTTCCTTGGTGCTGCTTTCAGTTTTTGCTTTTAATGCATTCATGAAGTCCAAAAAACTTAAACGAGTTTGGATGATTGCTCTATTGGTTTTGGCTTCGATAGGTCCGATGATGGATATGGTTGGTTCATTCAAATATTCGGGCTATAAACCTAAGTTTAGGCCACCCTACGAACAAGATGTTTTAAGTTTGCCAGAGATATGCGTGAGTTACCCAATAACGCAGTTTGTGGCCTCTGAAGAAACCTTCTTTTTCAAGTACTTGGCGAAAAAGCCAAATAAATAAAATATTTTAGATTTTTGAATAGCCTTTGATAAAGATAAATGTCTGAAAACATTACCATTTTAATCCCTGTTTTTAACGACTGGGATGCCCTTTCTAAACTTCTAGAAAAAATAGAAGAGCAGGCTAATTTGCTTAAAATTCGATTTTCGGTGCAAGTGATGAACGATTGCTCCAGTTTGCCTATGCAGGTGGCTAGTTATCCTAGTTTGGATATTTCGGTAGTTCATTTATTAAGAAATGTGGGGCATCAAAAGGCCATAGCGGTAGGTTTAGCTCATTTGGCGAATTCAGATGCTAAATCAAATGTGCTGGTAATGGATGCGGATGGCGAGGATAAGCCAAGCGACATTCCGGCTATGATAAAGGCTAGTACCGAAAACCCCGATAAAATAATATTTGCTCATAGAAGCAAAAGAAGTGAGGGTATAGTCTTTAAAGTATCTTATCAGATTTATAAGTTGGTATTTAAGTTGTTGACTTCGCAGGTTATCACTTTTGGTAATTTTTCTATAGTGCCACATGGGATGTTAAAAAAGCTGGCTTTTGTTTCTGAAATATGGAATAATTATCCTGGTGGAGTAATTCGTTCAAAACTACCTTATACTTCTATTCCTTTAGAGCGAGGTACTAGATTGGCAGGCGAATCTAAAATGAATTTTGTGTCATTGGTATTACATGGAATGAGCACCATCGCCGTTTTCTTGGATGTGACGGCAGTAAGAATTATGCTTTTTTCCATCTTCCTGATAGCCTGTTCCTTTCTAGGAATTGCAGTTGTCTTTGAATTGAAATTTGTGGCAGAAATGGCTACACCAGGTTGGGCTTCTTCATTAGCCTCTGGTTTTATGATAATAGTGCTTCAGGCCTTTTTTATCTCTTTGTTTTTGGTGTTTACCGTGTTGAGTTATCGTAGTAATAAACACTTTATTCCACTTTCAGATTACAAGCCCTTTATAGAAAAAATAGAGAAAATCTCTTAGAAAGATATGTCAATACTTACAGGTTATTTAGAGAAAATAGAAGCTTGGGTAGCATCATTTGTTTCGGCCGAAAACTGGAGATTTAAGACTGTTTTGCTATGTGCTCTGGTGGTTGTTTTATCTTTCTTTAATAATATTTCGCCGCTTAAATCTTTTGGAGATTTTTATCAATCTGTTTTTGTAGATAAGACCGAACACTTCCTTTATCAAACAGTAGAAGACCGTGCAAAGTCGCTCACTTCAAACTTTGATTATGAGCCCTATTCGGGCAAAGAAAGTAGAACCTTCAGGCTAGTAGCACCCATTTTTGTAAGAGTTTTAGGTATTTCCCATATCAGCATTGTTTTGTATGGCTTGCAGTTGCTCTGTGGCTTGTTATTCTTTTACATGCTCACAGGTTTTATTAATGACTTATTGAAAGATAAATCTGCCACGCTTTATGCTATGTTAGGCATAGCATCCATTTACTTAGGTGCTTGTTTCTTTATTGACAATGGTGGCTACGGCGATTTATTCTCTTACTTCTTCTTATTTCTAGGTATCTATTTTGCTCGAAAACCTTATTTGGTATTTATCTTTTTAAGTCTGGCCTTTTGGAACGATGAAAGAGCTTTTGTAGGTAGCGGATTAGCCTTTGTTTGGCTTTGGTGGTATCCACAGTTTAAAGCAAACGAGAAGATAAAAATCAAGTTTAACTGGTCTATGGTGGCCGTTATTTTGGCTTGGGGTGCTTGGGTGGCAGGTCGCTATTATTTGATGAATGTGGTGGGCATGAAACCTACTTATAATCCAGATGGCGAGTTTGCTATCAGAATACAGCAAAGTATAGACTCTTTAGGCTTTAGGCTCTTATGGCAGTTTGAAGGCTGGTGGTTGTTGTTTCTTTTGGCTGGTGCTATTCTGTGGACTAAAAAAGAATACTTGGCTTTGGCTCCTATGTTTATAGCAGGTGCGGCTTCTACGCTGTCTGCCATGATAATTTATGATTCTACCAGAAGCGGAACCTTCGCTTTTTTGACTATATTTTTCTGCTTAGCCATTTGTAAAAGATATTTGACCGACAGACAATTACGATTGATTTTACTGGGAATTGCAATCCTCTGTTTCTTACATCCAATGGCCAATAAAACGCATGGGATGGGGTTCTTTTTGATGTAGAGTGTAGTTAATCCTAAACAATTCTCAAATGGCGTCTCCGTAATAGGGTCGCGGTTGGACAATATTTCTGGAAGGCCAAAGGCAATAAAAAAAACAACTGGTAAAAAAGTAATGGACGGAGTTTACAAATTATACGAGTGGCTAGAAGGTGCTATACAAAAGGTAGCAACTTGCCCAAACTCGGTTGAGGCATTACATATAGATGAATTGGTAGAATATATTGATTCAGGTGATTTTTATGATAATATACTTTTAATTTCAGAGAAGACATCGAAGTATTTGGATAGTATTAACACTGATGGCTTATCCATTTATCTGTCGATGGAATTAATATCAAGAAGTAGATATCCTTTAAAAGTTCAAGAAGATATAGAATGGTTTTTAAATGACATTTTGCCAAATTCAATACCCGAACTAATTATTTATAGACCTGTTAATTCTGCGATAATCCCTTTTGTGGAATTACACCGTTCACCTCTTAAAAGGATTTCTTTTAGTTTAAAGGATAGCTTTTATCCATTTTATAAAGAAAATCGTTCTCTCGAAGGCATAGAGAGAAATCAAAAGCTGGAAAGAGAACTTCTGTTTATTTATATGAAGTCTTAACTTGAATCCGCTCCACGAAGCTTGTAGCTTCGTAGGAGTATTAATCATCCTCTGGCTGATATTTTTTGCTACTCGTTCAAACCAGAGGTTTGTAATCACCCCACCGAAGCTACAAGCTTCGGAGAGCTAGGTCAATCTGAAGATTGACCAACACCGCCCCTCTCACTATATTCTAATAGGCATTTTTTATTACAAAATCCAAAAAATCTAAATATTCCGTAACTTCAAGATTACCAACCTCGTCAAGGAAGACAATATTTCCATTTGTTTCAAAACAGTAATGTCCTCCAGTTTGGTCGTCGCAAAAGGGAATATACCTTGGCAAGAAGAAGTCAAATTGTTTTAATACTTGTAATATTGAACCCTTTTGGTTAGTTTTTATAGGTAATAAAACTAAACCACCAAAATATTTAGCTTTAAAATAGAACCAGAACTGTTTAAAATGGTTAGGGAATTCAAAACCTAGTATGCCCTCTATCTCTCGAAAAGAGTCATCATTCAATTCAACTTTTTCGAAATAAATTTCAAACAAGGGATTACCCTCAGAGTTTATTTTATGAACCTCTAAAAAATCTTCAAATTTCATTGTCGTAAACTTAATTTATTTTAATAATAAGTAATTAGGAACGCCTCCCATTTCTTGAGCTCTGAAACACTAATGCAATTTTTCGCTCTACGAAGTTTGTAGCTTCGTAGGAGTGCCTGTCTGCCGTCGGCTGGTTAATCAGCCTCTGGCTAATATCTGCTACTTATTAAACCAGCCATTTGTAAACTCCACACCGAGGCTCCAAGCTTCTGTGAGCTAGGTTCTAGCTTTTATTTTCAGCCCAGAAGAAAAACTAATACTTCAACAAGTCACTCAAAGCATGCAAAAAGGTGGTTTCTTTTTTATTAAAGCCATGAAAAGACTCCGCAATTTTCTCGGCGGTATTGTAAATTAGTTGCCTGTTTTTCTCTGTGAAAAGCTTCGGGTGTTCTTTCATGTAATCACCAAACTCTTGTAAGGTGTTTCCTTCGTGCCAGTCGTTTTCATGAAGCCAGCTAAATACAATCTCAATTTGATAAGCAGCATCGGTATCGAACTCATCAAAAGTACCTTCTAAAGGAAGCCAATGCTCTTTTACTATGCTGTCAAGCTTTTCTACTTCGTCCAGTCGGACGGTGCCGTCTGCGTCAGCAATGCCGTAAAATACTCTACCTAGTTGCTGATAAAAACTCAGCATTGTTTCGTTTGAAGGTTTCATAATCTCTTTCTTTTTTGTAAAGCTAAGCAAGACTCTTGAATTGGGTGCTGTGTTAGCTCAATAGGTTTACTGTCGTAGGTCATGTTTTTTTTTGGGCTTAGCTACTGCCCTATATTTAGGGTTGAGTTGAATGCCGTCTTAAATAAAAACAGAAATAGTATATAAAGCTCTTGAGCGTAGCGTCTTGGATCTCAATAGGCACTTCTTAAATAAGGTAATGTAAAACTTGCCAATGATGAAAATAGCTCCATCTGGTTTTAACGAAATTAATGTTGAATTAAAGGCTTATATTGAAACTGAAAAATAAAGAGCTACTTCAAAACCGAAGAGCGGTTTAGCTCTGCGGAACGCGACTACTGGTATCAAAGCGAATTATTTAATTATTAATTAAAGACTTTGGATAAAGAATACGATTCGATTATTGTTGGTTCAGGTGCTGGTGGTTTATCAAACGCTTTATGTTTGGCTAGAGCTGGTCAAAAAGTCCTGCTTTTGGAGCAACATGATGTTCCAGGAGGTTGGTGTCATAGTTTTACGTTAAACGGTCAGCGTTTTAGCCCAGGGGTTCATTATGTTGGTTTAATTGGAGAAGGAGAAGGGACCAATGAACTGCTGTGTGGTTTGGGAATTGCAAATGACATTGTCTTTTTTGAAATGAATAAAAAAGGATACGAGCATTGTCATATTGGAGACGAGAAATTCTCAATACCTGCTGGAATTGAAAATTTTAAAAGAGAATTATGTAAACGCTTTCCAAAAGAAGAAAAAGGCATTATTAAATATGTCGATTTGGTCAACTCTATTTATACTCAGATGATGTTCATTCCAACAATGAAAGGATTTTGGGATCACCTAATAGTTCCCTACAAAACGAGATATGTTGGTAAATATGGACTTTTTTCACTCAAACGAGTGATTGATTGGCATATTAAAGACCCACTACTTAAAACAATTCTCAACGTTCAGTGCGGGGATCACGGCTTGCCGCCATCTAAGGCAAGTTTTTTGGTTCATGCCATGCTAATGGCTCATTATTTTGAAGGTTCATTTTACCCCACCGGAGGTGGAGGAGGTTATGTAAAAGCATTCACGAAAAAAATAAAATCACTTGGGGGCGAAATTAGAACCAAATCAAAAGTGGTAAGAATATTAGTAGAACAAAAAAAGGCCATTGGTGTAAAGCTAGAAAACGGAGAAGTAATCAAGTCCAAAAATGTAATTTCCAATGCAGATCCAAGTATTACCTTTTTGGAACTCGTAGGGGAAAATAACATTAGCAAAAAGCTGAAGAAAAGATTAGACAATACTAAATATTCGGTGACCTCTCTCATCATGTTTTTAACATTAGACATCGATGTTACAAAATATGGAATTGATTCCGGAAATGTCTGGAAAATTAGCGATCCTGATTTAGATGCTGTCTATGGTAAGCTAACCGAAAATGATGTGCTAAAAGGTGAACAGTTTAGTGGTGTTTTTCTTAGTTGCACCACACTTAAAGACCCTCCAAGTTTTAATGGACGTTATCATAATTTTGAGATCGTTACTTTTTTAGACTTTTCGGCGTTTGAACAATTCGAAAAAGGACAAGATTATCATACTAAAGAGTATAAAGACTTTAAAAAGAAGTTGATAGACAAGATGTTAAATACGGTCGAAAGTCTTATTCCTGATGCCAGAAAACACGTCGTTCAGGTTGAATTAGGCACTCCCATGACCAATAGATACTATATTAACTCTACTCGAGGCAATGTATATGGAACTGAAAAAACATTGAAAGCCGTTGGTCCTTTGGCTTTTAAACCTAAAACAGAAATTGAAAACCTGTTCTTAACTGGAGCAAGCACACTATTTCACGGTGTTGGTGGTGCCACTAATTCGGGGCTTGAAACCGCAGCGGTAGTACTGGGCTGTAAGTCACAAGACTTATTAAACGATGGTGAAAACCAAAAAGTCCGAATATATGATGCTGAAGATCCTACTTCGTGGCCAGATTGGGTACATCAGAAGCGAGCGGATAAAATAAGAACATTTAAAGAAGTCAATTCGAAATAAAAAAATAGGACACTCGCTGTAGGTATCTGCGTTCTTAGTATAATAAATTTGTTTTGTTCAAATGAGTACATTTCACTTAACTGAGTTTCGGTCACTCTAGTTGCTGTTTAAAACTCAGCATTGTTTCGTTTGAAGGTTTCATGATTTCTTTCTTTTAGGTAAAGTTAAGCAAGACTCTTGAATTGGGTGCTGTGTTTACTCAGTAGGGATGCTGCTGTTGGTCATGTTTTTGAAGAGGCTTGGTGAATTGATTTTCTTTAGCTAGTTGAAATTTATGTCTAAAAGGACTTTAGTGTATTACTTTACCTTTGATAATAAATAGTTATGTTAGAATATGTGTTTGTTTTTATTGGAGAAGGGTCTTCAATTCCTTCAGGTATTTTTTCGGAGTTTGGCAAGTCCAAGGATTGGATAAGCAAGAACTCTCTTAGCGGTTCCTTGAATAAGCTGCCGGTTGATATAAGCTTATATGATTGGGCTATTTCAAAGAATTATTTCGAGCCAAAAAGAGATAATCAGAAAGGGTCACTTTTCATTTAACACTTCTCTTCTGCTTCGATTGAACATTGGCATTTTGAAAACGGAATGGAACAGTAAGGAATTGAAAACACCAAGAACTTCCCCATGGACCGGTCTAGGTATCATACTCTGTGGGGGCTCACAGTCCCTTTAGCCCTTATCTACTAAAACCACCCCTGCACCCATTGCGGAGCAAAGAAAAGACCAAGCACTATAAAGGCCAGTATGCTGAGGTAAATAAGCTGTAGCGGCGGAATACTTTTACTTTCTAGGGTGTCAGCTGGCTTTTTCAAAAACATGAAATAAGGCACCTTCAAATAGTAATAAATGGAAACGGCTGTGTTTAGTAAACCAAAAGCCAAGACCCACATTAGAATGCTTCTGCCAGAGCTATGGTATTGCTCATAAAGCGAGCTAAACACCAAAAACTTGGAGGTAAAACCTGCCGTAGGCGGCAAACCTACCAAGGCTATCATAAATATAAGCCCCACAACGCCAAAGAAAACGAACTTCTGACTTAAGCCTGCCATCTTTTCAAAAAGGTCTGACTTTGTTTTTTCAGAAATCATATCCAACATTAAGAATGCTCCGATGGACATAAATAGGTATACCGTCAAATAGAAAATGGAAGCCTGAAAACCTGAACTCTCAAAAGCTAGTAAACCAATTAAGATAAAACCAGCTTGGGCTATTCCTGAATAACCCATCATTCTTTTCGCATTTTTCTGCGACAAGGCCGCGAAATTACCTATCAGAATAGATAGCAAGATGATCACACCAAGTACCAATGTGGTGTCTACAGGAATAGCTCCTAATAACTTATAAATTAAAAAGACGGATGCAATTTTAGGTGCAATGGCAAGGAATGAAACCAATGGCGTAGGTGTGGCTTCATAAACATCAGGTGCCCAGATATGAAAAGGAGCAGCGGAGAGTTTAAAAAGAGGGCCTGCCAAGGTCATACTAAAAGCCGTTAATATTACCCAGTCAGCATTGTTTGGGATGTGTGTTAAATATGCATCAGAGTTGAATATTAAGGACCCTGTAGCGGCATATAAAAAGGAAATCCCAAATAACATGATGGCGGTACTAGCAGCTCCAAAAATTAAATATTTTATACTGGCTTCTAGGTTATAGGTTTTGCCATTCATGGCCACTAAGATATAAGAGCAGATAGAAACGGTTTCTAACGAAACAAAAACGCTAATAAAACTGTTAGCCATCAAAAGAAAAAGAAGCCCAGTGACAATGGCGAGTAGTATAACATAATATTCGCCGTCAAGGTCGTGCTTCATGACTTTGATATGAAGCATAATGGCTATAGAAGCGAGTAAGGTTAACTCTTTGCCAAAAAGGCTCGTTTTATCACTAATGAAAAGGTCATTGAAAATGCTTTGTGATGCTTCGGGAGTGGTGGCTACTAGAAAAAAAGCAGCGATAAAAGTTAAAAGACCAAGTGCCCAAGCAGCTGTTCTAAAAGTGCTGTTTTTTTTGCCAAAGGCTATTAAAATAATAATGGCTACTATTCCCAAAACCAAGCTTATCTCGGCAGAAATAAACGAAGTACTGTGAAGGATATGTGAAAGCTGCTCTAACATTTATTTGTTTAAAAATGCATCTACTGCACCGGTTGAGATAGATAAAAGCAGATTTGGGTATATCCCAAATAGTATGGCAAGAAAACCTAAAGAGAAAAGTAACACCACTTCTTTGGTATTTAAGTCGGTCATTTTTTCTTCCATTTTTCTATTGACCCAAAATTCGCCAAAAAACATTCTTTGTAAGGTCCATAAAAGATAAACGGCCGATAAAACTATTCCTAGCACTGCTAAGGCTGGAATCCACTTAGAAAGTGCTGAAGTTTTGAAAGCACCTAAAAGGGAGAAGAACTCGCCAATAAATCCTGAAATTCCTGGTAAACCTAAAGAGCCAAAGAAAGCCAAAATAACTACGCCTGTAAATAGAGGCATTTTGCTGGCTAAACCTCGGTAGTTTTGAATAAGTCTGTTGTGCGTTCTGTCGTAAATTACACCCACTATAAGAAAGAGCATAGAAGATAATATACCATGACTAAACATCTGGTAAATACCTCCGTTTATACCTTCTTCGTTAAAAGCCGCAAAGCCTAAGAACACAAAACCCATGTGAGAAACGGAAGAATAAGCGATTAGCTTTTTCAAATCGTCCTGAGCCAATGCGTTAAAGGCTCCATAAATGATAGAAAGTACACCCAAAATGGCAATGACCGAAGCCATGTCCATGGCTTCTTGCGGGAAAAAGTCCATGCCTATTCTCAAGAATGCATAACCACCCACTTTTAAAAGAATGCCTGCCAATACCACAGAAATGGCGGTAGGTGCTTCTACGTGAGCATCGGGTAGCCATGTATGAAAAGGAACTATTGGAAGCTTTATACCGAAACCTACTAGAAGTAATATGAAAAGGACGCTTTTGACAGGCCAGCCAAACCAATATGTACCGCTAGCAGCATCTAAAACCGAACCTGGTACATAATTAGAAGCGTCTGATAAAAGTCTAAAATCAAAAGTAAAGGCGTTTTTGCCAAGTGCGGCAGAAAGCTCTGGATTAGTCACTGATAAGCCCATGGCTAACATGACAATCAAAACAAAAACGGAACCCACCAAGGTATAAATAATGAATTTCATGGCGGCGTACTCTCTCCTTTCTCCCCCCCAAATACCTATCAAAAAGTACATAGGCAAGAGCATAAACTCAAAGAACAGGAAGAATAAGAAAAAGTCTAAGGCGATAAAACAACCATAAACCGAAGATGTCAAAAGTAAAAAGAAGGCAAAATATGCCTTTGGCCTTTTAGTAATGCTGGTAGATGCTATGGCAGCGGCCATAAACACAATACCCGCTAATAAAACCATAGGTAAGCTGATGCCGTCAACACCTAAGATGTAATTGATGTTAATTACACCAAGTTTTCCGAGGTCTAGGTTTATCCAAGACGCTTCTTCCAAAAACTGATAGCCAGTAATGGTTTTATCAAAACTGTAAAAGAGAAATATACAGATGAGCAGGTTAACCAAGGAAATACCAATGGTTATATGTTTGGATGAGGCCTCCAGTCTATTCGGTAAAAATAGAATGAGTACTGCCGCCAGTAGCGGTAAAAATATTAAAAAGGATAATAGAAATGCTGTCATATTCTGCTAGAGCAAATTCAAAAGTATCATTATTGCCAAGAAAAATAGAATTAGGGCTATCAAATAGCTCTGTATTTTTCCTCCTTGTATTGTTTTTAATCTATTGCCAATGCGTTCCACCCAAATATAAATGAGTTTTACGCCTCCGTCCACTACTTTTTCATCAATGGCATAGACCAGCGTTCCTAATCCTGTGAAGGCTTTGGTTAAAAGGTTTATGCTTCCGTCTACGATAAGATGGTCGAATTTATAAATCATTCTGGCAAAACCTTTCATGTTATGAAGTGTACCTGCAGGGTGGAGGCTTTCTTCATGGGCAATTTGGTGTAATTGTCCTGCCAAAGGTTTTGAGATTTTATTCAAATAAAACCAATCAATATAAAAGTGATTAAGTCCTAGTTTCGACCAGAAATTAAGTGTTTGTGTTTCTAAAGCCGCTTCCTTTTTCGTTTTAATATAAGATAGAGCTATTGCTAAAATAGCAAGGACTAAAACCAAGTAACCTAGCCAATGATTGTTTTGATGAGGAATAGGGAAATGATTGGTAAATCTGTTCACCTCAAAATTTAATGGACTATTGCCAAAGGCAAACCAAAAAGATAAAAGAGCCAAGGGAAGTATAGACCACTCAAAAATGCTAAGTCCGCTCCTGGCTGTATGATGCTCTTGGCTGTTTCCTCTTTTTAGGAATACTAAAACAAAGGCCCGCATCATATAATACCCTGTCAATACAGACGCTAAAATCCCCAAAATAGGGATGAAAAGCAATGTTGAGTTTTGGCTTTCTGCCCAATTCCAAGTTGAAAGTAAAACGGCGTCTTTGGAAAGGAATCCTGAGAAAAATGGCAAACCGGCTAGTGAAGCACCACAGATAATAAATAGAATAGCCAAAAGTGTTTTTTTAGAAAAAAGACCACCCATTTTGAACATGTTTTGTTCGTGATGGAAATGGTGTATCACAGCCCCTGCTATTAAGAATAAACCTGCTTTAAAGAAAGCGTGGGTAAATAAATGAAAAAGAGCGGCATTGGTAGCTCCTGCACCCATAGCCATGACCATGAGTCCTAATTGTGATACAGTGGAGTAGGCTAAAACTTTTTTGATGTCCGACTGGAATACGGCAGAATATGCCGCCAAAATAGAAGTTAAAGCACCAGTGAAAGCAATTGCTTGGCCTGCTGTAGGCGTGAAAATGAAATCAACTCTTGCCAATAAAAATATACCTGCTGCTACCATGGTGGCGGCGTGAATTAATGCCGAAACGGGCGTGGGTCCTTCCATGGCGTCAGGAAGCCAAACCTGTAATGGAAACTGTGCTGATTTTCCGACACAGCCGCCAAAAAGCATAAGGCCTGTTAAGGTTAATATGCTGCTTGGTTCGTAAATTATAGTTGACAGAGCAGAAAGCTCTAAAGTTTCAAATTGAAAATAGACGAGGCCTATACCTATCAAAAAGCCTGCATCTCCAATGCGGTTCATTATAAATGCTTTTAAAGAAGCGTTAGTGGCGGATTGTTTTTTGTACCAGAATCCTATTAGGAGATAAGAACTAAAGCCAACCAACTCCCAGAAGATGAATATGAAAAGGAGGTTTCCACTGCAGACTAAGCCTAGCATAGAAAAGACAAACATATTTAAGTAGGCAAAGTAGTGGTTAAACCTACTGTCTTGTGCCATGTATTTGACAGAGAAAAGTTGAACCAGAAGTGCTATAAACTGCACTAAAGCCCACATTAATAAGGTCAATTTATTTATGAGAAGACTGGCAGATAAGGAAGAATTGACGAAGGTTACCCAAGAAAACTCAAAGAATTCTACTTCTTGAAAACGACTGAGTAATAAGAGGGCAATGGTTAAGCCAGTAAGATTTATAATAATAGAAAAAGCAGAAGCTATGATTTTAGAAAAGGAATTCCTAAAGGTTAATAGCCCTGCAAAGCCCAGTATATAAAGACTTAAGGTTAAGAAAATGAGTTGGTCTGTTGGCATAAATTAGCGAACCAATTTCGGGCAAATATAGGGCTGTTTTTAATACTCTACCAATTTGGTAGAGTAAAGATTTCCTTTAAAACGCAATTTAATCAGAAAAGCACATTTTCCGCCCAAATTCTATCAATCTCTTCAGATAAAGGAATATTGATTGTAAAAGCTCGGGCACTCTACTGACAGAAGGTTGTCACTGGCGACTCATAGTTTTGTTTCAAAGCAATTTAAATCAAAAAAAAACATGATAACATTTATTGAAGCATTTAAAAGAGAATTGGCCGATGAGGCAAAGGAGACAAGAAGGATGTTGGAAAAAGTACCGGTAGAGAAGTACGACTGGCAGCCTCACCCAAAGAGTATGAAATTAGGTGTTTTGGCTTGTCATCTAGCCGAAATTCCAGATATGATAGAGAAAGGACTATTGTCTGATAAATGGGATTTTGCTGAAGAAGAAGCTTGGCAGCCCACTGTTTTTAAAACTAACGACGAATTGCTAGCATTTTTTGAGAAATCTGTAGCAAAGGCAAGTGCCGCTTTAGAGCAGTCGAAAGATGATATTCTTTTAGACAAATGGAAGTTATGTGCTGGAGATGTCACCTATTTAGAAATGGAAAAGTGGGAGGCAGTAAGACATGCATTCGGTCAAAATGCACATCATAGAGCTCAGTTGGGTGTATTCTTGAGACTATTAGATATTTCAATCCCTGGACCATATGGGCCTAGTGCGGATGAGATGTAATTGGAGGTTTTTTTAGAGATTGAAATTTTCACATTGGGAAAGAATATTGTTAAGAAAGAGTTTCTGCTTCTCGGCTCACTTTCCAGTGGGAACTTCATTTTTTAGCGTAAAAAACGAACCGGGGAGGCGTTCCTCCAAAAAAAGCTACACTGTAAACTCGCATATTCAAAATTCTTAATGCTGGTCGATGTAATTTAGATTATGATGTTAGAATTTTGCTTGTGCTCAGACAGTACAGAGCGATATAAGGTATTTAACTATTTCTTTCTATGCAGAAGAGTAATGGAATAAATTCCGATTTGTCAAAATATTGTCTGAAGCACGGTCAGAATTATAGGAGTAATACTCGTTAACAATTTCAATTGTTAGCAAAATTCTGACTGTGCAAGTTTATTTTGACAGGTGGTTTGAACGGTTCGCCGCCGCGATTAGTTTTTGCCTAAACAAAAAGGTCAGGCATGCCCCTGTCTGCCGACAGGCAGGCGGTAGGGCAACGAAAGAATATGTCTTTAGAAACTCTTTGGAAGAAGGCGTATTGGATTAAGATTACTTGCAGTGAAGTTTGTAGAAAAAATTAAAGATTGATTTTCGTATTTTCGGAAATCAATTTCATCCTAATCTTATGACCATTGACGCCAAAAACCCTGACGATTATATCTCAAAAGTTCCTGAGGAACGCATCTCAGCTATGACGAAGCTGAGAAATGTAATTCTTGAAAACATTCCAGAAGGTTTTCAAGAATGTATGAATTATGGCATGATTGGTTATGTGGTGCCACATGCTATATTTCCGTCGGGTTATCACTGTGATCCAAAATTACCGTTACCTTTTATGAATATTGCTTCGCAAAAGAATTTCGTGGCGGTGTATCACATGGGAATATATGCAGACCCAGAGCTAAAGGATTGGTTTGTGAAAGCTTACCCAAAATACAACTCAAGAAAACTGGATATGGGTAAGTCGTGCATCCGTTTTAAGAAACCAGATGAAATCCCTTTTGAACTGATAGGGCAGCTGGCTTCTAAAATGACGGTGAATCAGTGGATAGAAATGTATCAAGATAAATTTATTCAATCAGGAAAAAAGAAAGCCTGATTGATTCTCAATTTATAAGTCCAAGTTCTCTACAATGATGGCACTGGCTCCACCACCACCATTACAAATAGCTGCCATACCATATTTTGCTTTTTTCTGTTTCAAAACATTGAGAAGTGTAACGACTATTCTACTTCCTGAATTTCCTAAAGGATGACCTACTGCCAGAGCCCCGCCATGGATATTTACTTTCTCTGGACTTATTTCTAATACCTTCATAAAGGCTAATGGCACTACCGCAAAGGCTTCGTTTACTTCAAAGAAATCTATGTCAGAAATGTCTAATCCAGATTTTTCTAATACTTTTTTTGCAGCTAGAACGGGAGCAGTAGTGAAAAACATTGGGTCTTGCTCGGCTTCTGCATAGGCCACTATTTTGGCTTGAGCTTTTAGTCCTTTACTTTTTAGCGTTTCGGCGTCGGTCAAAACCATACTACTGGCCCCATCACTCATTGGACTGGAACTCGCTGCTGTTACGGTTCCGTCTTTTGAAAATGCAGGTCTTAAAGTTCGCATTTTCTCAAAGTTGGCCTTAGAAAAAGCTTCATCCTGAGATAAAAAGTGTGGTTCTCCTTTTCTGGTTGGGATTTCCATTGCAATGGCTTCTTCATCAAAAACGCCTTTCTCCCATGCGGCAGCACATCTTCTATAGGATTGTTCGGAGTAGTCGTCCTGCTCTTCTCTTGTTATTTCATATTTCTCGGCGGTTTTATCACCACAAAGTCCCATAAGGCAACTATTGTACACGTCTGTTAAACCATCTTTACTGAGAGCATCAACCAAAATTTTGTCTCCAAAACCTAATCCAAATCGTGCGTTGGGTACATAATGAGGGATGTTCGACATACTTTCCATTCCGCCAGCAATGCCTATACTGACTTCACCAACTTTTATTTCGTTTGCTAATATGCTGATGGCTTTCATGCCGGAGGCACATACTTTATTTACAGTTGTGGCACATACGGCGTCTGGTAATCCTGCGGCTTTTGATACTTGCCTAGCAGGTGCTTGACCTAGATTAGCGGAAATTACGTTGCCGAAAACTATGGTTTCAATATCTTCGGGTGACACTCCCGACTTCTCTAAAGTAGATGCTACACTCTTTTGGCCAAACTCTATGGCCGATACTGCACTGAGAGCACCACCGTAACTTCCTATGACGGTACGGCAGCTACCTAAAATAAATACGTCTTTCATTGATTTCTTGTTAGTCTTGTAAAATGAAGTTTTAAAGTTCTTTTAATATAAGTAAAAAGAATTGATTTTTGATTTTCAACTAACAAAACCCTTTTGACGTGAAGTACAGAAAACTAGGAAAGACCAATATTGAAGTATCAGAAATTAGCCTTGGCACCTGGCAGGTAGGCGGGAAATGGGGAGAGCCATTTGACTGGACCTCAGCAGATAAGATTTTAAATGAAGCTGTGGATGGCGGAGTGAATTTCATAGATACGGCAGATGTGTATGGAAATGAAGTAGGTGAAAGTCAAAGGGCGGTTGGCAAATTTGTCAAAAGTAGGTCTGAGAAAATTTATGTAGCCAGCAAATGTGGAAGGCAGTTAAATCCACATAATAATGAAGCTTATAAACCAGCAGCATTGAGAAAGTTTGTGGAGGATAGTTTGAGCAGAATGGGTTTAGAAACTTTGGATTTGATTCAATTGCATTGTCCTCCAACCGAAGTTTTTTATAGACCAGAAGTTTTTGAGCTTTTTGATAGATTAAAAGACGAAGGTAAGATTCAAAACTTAGGCATAAGTGTAGAAAAGATTGAAGAGGCTTTGAAAGGAATAGAGTTTGAAAATGTAACTACGGTTCAAATTATCTTTAATATGTTTAGACAACGCCCTGCTGAGTTATTCTTCGAGCAAGCGAAAAAGAAAGACATAGGCGTTATAGTAAGAGTGCCTTTGGCCAGTGGACTATTGACAGGTAAGTTTTCTAAGGACTCTAGTTTTGGAGAAGGCGACCATAGACAGTTTAACAGAAACGGCGAGCATTTTGACAAAGGAGAAACTTTTGCCGGAATTGATTATAATTTAGGTTTAAAAGCTGTGGAAGAATTGAAAGCCGTTTTTCCAAATCAAACTAATTTGGCCCAAGTGGCCTTAAAATGGATTTTGGGTTTTGATGCCGTTAGCTGCATTATTCCTGGTGCGAGTAGGGTAGAGCAGGTTAAGTCGAATTTAGGTGCATCAGAAATTCAAGCCATAAGCTCAGCACAGAAAGAGGCCGTGAATAGAATTTATGCACAATACATTAAAAAAAGCGTGCATCAGATTTGGTGATTTTGTCTTAAATATTATTTATATCACGTTCCTAAATATATTTTTAGTTAGCATTTGTAAGGTCATTTTCAATGACTTCTTCAAAAGGAGAGCGTTTTCGTGTTCTCCTTTTTATTATAAAATTTGCATCGTTTAGACATCCAAAACAAAAGCTCCTTTCTCGCCAATTCTGTCTTTGGTCTCTCGAGTAATATACCTCTGCTGATCTACCTGCTGTGGGAGGTCTCTAGCACAGAAATAACTATGGATACTTCGGCGGTCTTTTTGGGTAAGGTTTGTGGTGCCGCCATGCCATACATGCGAATTAAACACCACCACAGAACCAGCTGGTGCCAATATCAGGATTTCATCAGGATGTTTTTGAAGTGGATTTTCTAAGGCGTCATTCGGTAGTACGTTTAATTTATGTGTACCAGGTACTATTCTGGTGGCTCCGTTGTTGAATACAAAATCATCTAAAAGCCAGATGGTATTACAGACCTTATACTCACCATTGGCTACTGTGTTACCCCAATCCACATGAAGCTTTTGTAGACCTTTGCCAGGTTTGGCGGCCCTGTAATTTAGTGATGAAAGCTTATAGTCTTTGCCAATAACTTTTTCAACCGTGGCCAAAACTTTTGGATGCATATAAAACTGGTCAAATACCTTTCCTTTGTTTACCAAATCAGCCAGTCGATCAACACCATCCTCTGTAGGATGCCGAATATATTTAGAATCAAATAGTTCAGAGCCGGCCTTTTTTCCTTCTTTGGCTAGCAGTTCATCAATTTTATCATTGACTTCTTTTACTTCTTGGCTGTTTAATAATTGACCCAGATTTAAAAATCCGTCACGGTCAAGTGACTCCATTTCGTTTTGACTTAGCATTAATAGGCTTGAGTTTAATGTGATGTAATTTCGTGACCTGTTCTGATATTTTCAAAGAATTTGAGAAAAACATAAACTACAATCAAAACTTGATAAGAGTATTTTGCTTGGCGAATTCTGCGGACATGTATGGCTTTTTTTAACTTCAATTTATACTTCCGTACTTTCTTCTCAAAAACTTAATCCACCTCAATTGTACATCAAAGTTTTCCACGCTCTTCCACTATTAGGAACATTCTTTTTTATATTTGCCACCGATGGAACAGTTCGTAGTATCAGCTCGAAAATATAGACCGGTAACTTTTGATTCCGTAGTGGGTCAAAGTCACATTACCACCACTTTGAAGAATGCAATAAAGACGGAGCACTTAGCTCAAGCGTTTCTTTTTTGCGGTCCAAGAGGGGTAGGGAAAACGACCTGTGCCAGAATTTTGGCCAAAACGATTAACTGTCAGAATGTAGGAGCTGATACAGAACCTTGTAACCAATGTACAAGCTGTAAAAACTTTGCTCAAAACGCATCTTTCAATATCCACGAGCTAGATGCTGCCAGTAATAACTCGGTGGAGGACATCAGAAATCTTATAGACCAAGTTCGTTTTCCGCCGCAAGATGGAAAGTTCAAAGTCTATATTATAGATGAGGTTCACATGCTGTCTTCGGCGGCATTTAATGCTTTCTTGAAGACTTTAGAAGAGCCACCATCTTACGCCATATTCATTTTAGCGACTACGGAGAAACACAAGATTCTCCCAACGATATTAAGCCGTTGCCAAATATTTGATTTCAATAGAATTCAGATAAAAGACATGGCAAATCATTTGGCTGAAATTTCTTCCAAAGAAGGTATTGAGTCAGAACCCGAAGCTTTGGAGCTTATCGCTCAAAAGGCAGATGGTGGATTGAGGGATGCCTTGTCCATGTTTGATTTGAACGTAACCTTCTCTACAGATAGAAAACTGACTTATGCGGAGGTTTTAGAAAATCTTCACGTTTTAGATTATGACTATTATTTCAAAATAACCGATGCTCTTTTTACAGGAGACCTTTCAGAGAGTTTGTTGGTTTTAAATGAAATCTTAGAAAAAGGCTTTGACGGACATCAGTTTGTGACGGGTTTAAATGGGCATTTTAGAAATCTATTGGTAGGGAAAGACGCCAGAACCATCGACTTGATGGAAGTGTCTACTTCTGTAAAACAGAAATATCTGGACCAAACTAAAAAGCTCAGTCAAGGTTTCTTGATGTCGGCTTTGAGTATAGGTAGTCAGGTAGATTTGTCTTATAAATCTGCCAAAAACCAAAGACTTCATGTAGAGATAGGGCTCATGAAAATGGCCAGTATCTCTCAGGTACTTAACTTAAGCACGCTTCCAAATGGGGAGGCTGAAAAAAAAAACTCAACTAGTGTAAGTTCTTCTATTGCTCCAGCGGAAAAAAAGGAGACTGCTGTTCTTCCTAGGCCAGAAATAAAGGCAGAGATGCCAAAGCCGGCTGGTGTAAGACCGAAATTTAAATCTTCAAAGTTACGCTCCACGGTAGATTTAGAGGAAGAGATTCTTCAAAAGGGTACTCCTGTGGAGGTTAATAAGCAAGAGGAGGTTCAAAAGGTCATAGAAAATAAGCCTTTTACTGTGGAAAGCGTCAAAGGTGCACTGCTAGATTGCTGTAAAATAATGGAAAAGCAGAGTCAGCACATGATTCTGAAAAGTGAGTTTGATTTGGAGGATGGACTTATTACGCTAAAGTTGGTTAATCAAACCTTAATGGATTTGTTTGACGAACAAAAGCAAGACATTCTTGACCACATTAGGAAAAACCTACAAAACACATCATTACAGTTAACTTCAAGACTGGTTGCCGTTAAAAATGAAGGTAAACCTAGAACCGAGCAGGAAAAATTTAAGGCGATGCTAGAGAAAAACCCGGCATTGAAAGACTTTAAAGACGAATTAGGATTAGATCTGATTTACTAGTTTGGGCACCCCCCAATTGTGGTTTCAAATACGGTACCGGCTTCCACTTTAAATCCAGGATTCATCTGAATATACTTGGATGTAAGCTTCACTTTGGACAGCGAACCCGTAAACTTAGAGTTGGTATTTATGGAGCTTTCCGCTGTTCTGCTTAGGCTTTTGGAGAAATCGGCGGCATTTATGTTTAATTCATCAGGACATGGATAAGCTAATTTCACTAACCAAAAGTCTGCTCCCCCTTTATTGCCAGTTAAATTGCCATTAGAAGAGTAGGAGTGACCAGAGATTAGAAAACCACCATCTGCAGTACCTGTGATACTTGTAGGGGATTCAAAACCACTTCCCCCTAAAACGTTTATCCATTGTGTCCCTCCAAAAGGAATTATTTCGGTAACTAAGATATTTGAAGTATCGGGTTCTGAGCCTGGAAGCCAGTCAGAGAAGGTCTCACCTACTACTATTGGTTGAAAGCTGGATTCATTGAAGTACATGTCTTTCGCAAAGTCGTTTTTAGCACCTCCCACCGAGAAGCTTGTAATGTTTGAGCCTGTGGTGTCTACGTTTTTAATCCAAAAGTCAACTCCTCCAGCATTTCCTGGTGCATTTGTACTTGAGCCTAATATTAAGAACTCATTGGTTTCGTTCAGTACCACCCTTTCTGCTATATCATCTCCGGTGTTTGAGTAAAACTTGGTCCATTGTGGCAGTCCAGAGGTATTTATTTTAAAAAACACGATATCAAATCCAAGAGAAGTATGACTCACACCGTTTATGGTAGTGGAGTTACTCTCCCCTAAAACATAATAGTTACCGCTATACTCCAATATATCAGCCGAATATTCATCAGCTGTTCCGCCATAGGTATTTTGCCAAGAAATAGCTCCAACAGCGTTTGTCTTGACCACCCATAGTTCTAAAGCTTTAGAAGTCATGGTTTTAGTAGCGTGAAAAATGAACCCGCCATCCGAGGTTTGAATTACTTTTCCTTTTACTTGTGGGTTACCTCCGTAGAAAGTTTTGAAGCCTTGACTTCCGTCGTTATTAAGTTTTAAGAGCCAAACTCCTGCTTGATTAAAATCATTATCAGCGGAAGCTACATAGCATAAGATAATTATACCACCATCGGAAGTAGGTGCAATTGATGCGGGCATGTCATCTAAAGTTCCTCCAAAGTTTTTTGACCAAGATTGAACACCGCTTGAGGTAAGTTTTGCAACATAAATATCAGAGGCTCCTTTATTGGCAGGAATATCTCCATTCGCATTAGATTTTGTGCTGCCTGCAATGAAAATATCTCCTTGAAAGTTTTGGACAGAAATTAAATTGAGGTCGTCACTAGAGCCACCAATACTCTTTTGCCAACTAAGCGTTGGAGCTTGTGCAAAAGTAAGCATGCTAGTAAAGACTAACACGAAAACGTGAAGTAGGTATTTTTTCAATTATTAGGAAGCGTAATTTTATAAAAACTGACAAATGCTTTTAAAAGTATCTAAATACACTAGAAAAACACCAATTAAATGATGTTATTTTTTAGATTAATGCCGAACTGTGTTTTGTGGCATATGAATTAGGCTTTGTTAATAACGAAAATATGTGTTTCTGAAATACCTTTTACTAATCTATATGGGTGTATTTTGGATAAGGCGTAAAAAAAGCAGTGGCTTTTGCCACTGCTTTATAAAGATTGTTGATCTAAATTTTAAAACTTAGGTTAGATTTATAGACTTAGATCTTTGATATGAATGTTTCTAAAAGAAAGCACTTCACCATGACCAAGGAATCCGACATGTCCGCTAGTTCTTGCCAAGCCAGGATGCTCTTTTCCGTCTAAAGTTCCTTCTTTGCTAGCTTCTAGATAGTCGCCATCTAAAATAGTGGTTCCGTTTAAAACTACCTTTATTTTAGAACCTTGTACTGTTACTACCTCTTCATTCCATTCGCCTAAGGGTTTCAGAAATCCCTTTTTTGCAGGTATTACGCCGTAAACAGATCCATGGTATTGGTAATCGTGCAGGTCTGCGTATTTATCTGCCGTGTTATCTAAGATTTGCAATTCAATGCCCTCATAAGCGGCATCGCCTTCTAAAGGAGCATGGATACCAAGACCATTATTAGCACCCGGAGTTAATTGAAATTCGAATTTGAAAATGAAATCACTGTATTCTTTTTCTGACAATAAATTTCCACCGCTTCCTTCGGCTCCCTTTTCTTCTGGGTTTACGGTGATTACGCCATCTTTAACAGTATAAACAGCTTTGTTTCCTATCCAGTTATCTAAGTTTTCTCCATTGAAAAGCGAAACAAAACCATCGTCAGAGCTGGCTACTTCTTCCGTAGTTTCGGTTGTTTCAGTACTGGTGCTTGTACATGAATAAAGGGCGACAGGTAAAGCTAGAGCTAAACCAAGCGTAGTTATTTTCATAAGTATTTAGTGAGTTATAGTTTATCTTATTTTGAGCGTAAAATTAAAAAATTACAGCTCAGTTTTATTGGAACCGAGCTGTAATATGTAATAGAAATTAAACTTCCCAGCCTTTTCTGTAAGTTCTACCTACAAATTGATTTGCAGCTTCTAGGTTGGTGATACGCATATTTTCACCATCCCATAGGAGTTTCTTTCTTGCAAAGAATTCCATTTTGCCTTTGCTATCTTCTTTTCTGAGCATATAACTTCTAATGGCTAGATTGCCCATTAAAACAGTTTCTGTCATTGGGCCTGCATAATCAAAAGAAGAAGTAAGTGCCATATGTTCTGGACTTTTAAAACCAGCTTTACATGCATCGACCCATTTTCTTTGGTGGCCATATTCTGGCTCATCACTTTTCTCTACATCCGGACCAAAATCTTTGGTACCATCATTAAGGTAAAGTTTTGGCATTAAAGGAGAACTATCATTAATATTGGTTGATATAATTCCTTTCTCACCAACGATTAAAACACCATTCTGGCTGTCTTTTCCTCCTATATCGTCATTTGCAGGAATTATATCTGGGTGAGAAGGTCTGATACCGCCATCGCTCCATGTCATTTCTATTGGCGACTTGCTTTTTGCGGTAGCACCAAAATTTAAAGTAATAAAAGAAGAAGGAGGGCAGCCTTCTGGATTATAATCGGCATTCCACATTTTAGAATAGATAGAAGCCACAGAGCATTCTGCTGCGGTAGGATATTTTAAGCCCAATGTTCTAAAAGGAATATCTATTAAGTGACATCCTACATCTCCTAAAGCTCCTGTACCATAATCCCACCAGCCTCTCCAGTTAAACGGATGCATGTTAGGAGTATATGGTTTTAGTGCGTTAGGTCCTAGCCATAGATCCCAGTTAAGGTCATTTGGTTTTAGGCTGGCATCTGGTTGTGGCATGGCATTTCCTTGTGGCCATACTGGTCTGTTCGTCCAGATTTGCACTTTAGAGATTTTGCCCATTACACCAGAGTCTACCCATTTCTGCACCATTCCTAAAAGCTCATTTGAACCTCCTTGGTTACCCATTTGGGTAACAATTTTGTTGCTTCTGGCTAGTTCCGTTAAGATTCTAGCTTCACGAATATTATGCGTCATAGGCTTTTGCACATATACGTGTTTGTTTCTATCCATGGCATACTTAGCAGCAGGGCCGTGAACGTGGTCTGGCGTAGAGATTGTAACGGCATCGATATCCTTTTCCTTGTCTAGCATTTCTCTATAATCTGCATAGAGTTTAGCTTTAGGAAAAGCCTTTACTGAGGCAGATGCAGAACCTGAAAAATCTACATCGCAAAGAGCAACTACTCTTTCTCTACCCTTTACAGAGGCATTTCTGATGTCGCTGGCACCTTTACCACCTGCACCTATCGCTGCTAGATTTAATTGATCACTTGGAGCAGTGAAACCCACTCCACCTAGAACGTGCCTAGGTACCACAAAAAAGGAAGAAGCTATAGCTCCCTGCTTAATAAACGACCTCCTCGAGGTACTGTTTTTTTTAGCTTTCATTTTTTAAGAGTCGAATAAATGGTTGAATTAAAGTATTTCGTTATTTGGGTTTTGTTTCTCCAAATACTTCTTAAAATTAATGAAAATTATTATATCTAAAGTCCTAATTCTACTTTTGTTGAGTGCTGAATTTGGGGTTTTGTCTAGTATTTCAAGCGTAGCATATTCATAAAGACCTGTGGTATTTCTTTTTAGGTCTTGTGGAACAAAAAAGTGGAGATATATAAACGATGCAGTGGCTATTAAAACCTTAAAGATTTCTTTATATAAGCTTACGGTCTACGTAGAGCTTTTAATCCTGATTTTGATGATTGAAAATAATTTCAATTCTTTGGTCTGGTATGAGCCACATTAAAGCAACTAAAACATATAGGATGCCGGCTATCCAAACGCTAATCCAACAAGAGGCAATGGCCAGAGCGTATAAGACTGGGGAGATTTTACCTTTTATATCTTTACCAATGGCTTTAGATAGTAAGGAATCTGTTCCATGATTTTTTATAATGGTATTTTGTAACATGCCGTAGGCAATGGCCGCCATGAGTAAAACTACCCCATAAAGGGCCAAAGGTGCTTTTGTAAAATTGTTTTCTCCAACCCAGCCAGTGGAAAACGGAATAAGCGATAGCCAAAATAATAAATGGAAGTTGGCCCAGAGTATTTTTCCAGAAACCATTTTAACGGTATGCATCATGTGGTGATGGTTGTTCCAATATATGGCTATATAAATAAAGCTTAGCAGGTAGCTCAGTGCTACAGGAATGAGGGGTTTCAAGTCGGTAAAGCTATCTCCATGTGGCACTTTGATTTCTAATACCATAATGGTAATAATGATGGCCAGCACCCCATCGCTAAAAGCTTCTAAACGTCCTTTATTCATTATTGTCTCTTATTTTTTGGGGTAAATTTAGCGTTTATTGTTTTATGGAAACTTTTCATTTAAGTAAGAAGTGGAGCGGTGGTGGTTTGGGAAGTAAATCTTGTTTTATTACCTGCTTTTAAATAGCCTTTCAAAGGCTTTATAAACGGAAAGATGTAATGCATCTCCATGTTTTTGTTTAGGTAAATAATCAAAATAGACCTTCGTGTTTCCTAAAGCTCTACTTCTCTCTTTTTTATAAAGTTTTTTTGCCGTTTTTTTCATGATATGCCCTTCTTGACCTACAGAAATATAAATAGCTTTGATGTTGGCATCATAAACAGGCTTACACGCTAATAGTGATTGGTCATCCCACCATAAGCTGGGACTTACCAGTATATAATAATTAAACAAATGTGGTTTTTTATACAGGATTTCTGTTGCCAAAAGCCCACCGAGAGATTGACCAATTATTGTTTTGAAAGGAGACGTTTTGTAAGTTTTTTGAATCAAAGGTTGCAATTCATTTTCAATGAATTGAATGAAGTTTTCAGAGCCGCCAGTGGTAGGGAAGTTCTTTTGATCTTGTACATTATGAGTAGGAAATGTAAAGTCATGTTTCCTGTCAACATTGGCAATGCCGACAACGATGCTTTCTGGAAGCATATTTATCCATGAGAAAGAGCCAAACTGAACTAGGCCGGAAATATGCATAAAGTCTTCGTCTTGTGAACCATCTAACAGGTAGATTACAGGATAAGTTATGCTGGAATCATGGGAATAGCCTAGAGGTAGATAAACATTGACACTTCTATTTTCATCTAAGATTTCAGATTGAAAACTTAGTACTTCACCAATGCTTAATGGTCTTACATCTTGACCAAATGTATCAAAGCAGAATAGAAGGAACAGGAATAGATATGAATTTTTCAATTTATTTTTTTGACAGACTTCATTTCAACCAACTGGCAAGTTGTTCTTTGATGCTCCACGGTTTCGTCAGTACCTTTTAGTTTCCTCACCAGTAGTTCGGTTGCTATATGACCTACTTCATCTGCAGAATGGAAAAAGTGAGTAGTATTCGGGTGCATCACTTTTGGGAGGGTGCCGTCAGAGATAACGATTAAAGAGATGTCTTCAGGAATACGTATACTTTTACTGTTAAGATAATGATAAAGGTTAAGGGTGAGAGTATCTGACATGGTGTAAATGGCGGTCAGTTCTGGATTTTGTTCCAAAAAGTCATCCATGGCCTTACCGAAATCTTCCGAATGATCCACCATCAACTGTACCCCTTTTACTGCACCATTTTGTTTTTCAACGGATTCTTTAAAACCACGACTTCTTTTTATCGCGGTAGTACTTTGAACGTTTCCAAAAATACCTCCGATATTGGTATGGCCCATTTTAATGAGGTATTCCACGGCATCTTTGGATATCTTTTCACACTCTATACCTACTGTGCTGATATGGTCATTTCGCCACATTCTGTCTAGCATGACTATAGGAGCACCATTATTCGCTAAAGGAGATAGATCGTTGTTTTCATGTACTCCAGCACCCAAGGATAATAAAATACCATCCACAGATAGTTGATTACAATAGTCTATAATTTCAAGTTGTTTTTGGTAGGAATCTTCAGACTGAAAGACTAGCAGAGAATAGCCCTTTTCTTTTACCACTCTGGAGATACCATCCATAAGTGTTGGAATAAAGAACATATCGTATCCGGGTAGTATCAAAGCAATAAGCCCTGAGCTGTTTGTTCTTAAATACCTGGCCCTAAGATTAGGAAGGTAATGATACTTTTTGCTGGCTTCTTTAACCTTGGCTTTTGTTTTGGTGCTTATGTCTGGGTGATCAGAAAGTGCTCTCGATACTGTGGAGATAGACATATCTAAGATTTTTGCTAAATCCTTAAGTGTGATTTTTTCCATCTGCTTTTAAAACATTCCCTACTCCGAACCAATTCATGGACGGAATAAGGAAGCGTCATTCAAGAAATATTTTAAGACTATTGAAATTAGATATTAGTCCTGATAAATCCGAAGGTATTAGGTTTTTTTGAAAAGCAAGTTTGCAAACCGGGGTATCGTATTTGGGTCCTTAATGAGGTGGTCATTGCCATCAATCCAGAGACACTCATACCCACGTCTGTGAAAATAATTAAATATTTTCACTTTTGTTTCTTCGCGTACTTCTATGAAGAAAATAGTCTTATCTAACTTTTGCGATAAACCACTCAAGACATCTTCTTCAAAACCCTCTACATCAATTTTTACAAAATCAGGTATACCAAATTCCGCTAAAAGCGTGTCAAATTTTCTTAAGCTCACGGTATCTGAAAACCCCTTGTAGTGCTCACCAACAAACTCTTTTTTGAACGAGCCGCTTCTTCCTCCGGTTTCCGTGTCTCTAAAAAACTCTAAATGGCTGTCATTATCCCCTAGACCAGCGTTAATACAATGAACATTGGAGCACTGATTGATATTGACATTAAACTGAAGAAATGCAAAGTTATTATAGTCAGGTTCAAATGAGATGACCCTTCCAGAATCTCCAACCATTTGACTAAACGGCAAAGCATACTGACCAATATTACCACCAATATCAAAAACCAAGTCACCAGAATTTACATACTTTTTTACTTTGTTCTGAAGATGGTTTTCATACGAGATTTTCCTCTTGAACAAAAATGTAAGATGCTGAGCTTTCTCATAATGAAGTTTCATTTTGGAGCCATTAATTTCTTTGATGGAAATAGTGGTTTTTGAGAAGGATTTAACGAATGCGGAAATCACATCATAAATCATTGTTTTCATTCCTAGGCTATTTGGTTGGCGACTTTTTATTCCGTTGACTTAAAAAACTAAGATATAAGTCTTCCGTTTAAAAAACCTTTTTTCAGGTATTAAAGGCAGCAATTTAAAACCTTTTTCCTGAGTTTATTTAGAACGCTACGCACTATATTTTATTTCTTGTGAAGACCGCATTTGGCTTTTAAAAGTCATTTTTTTTAACAGAAAACAGTGAATGAAATAAATGCGGAGATGGGTGTTTTTTTTGGTGACCATAGGGGGTTGAGCGTAAGTGAGTTAGAGCATGGACCTCTAGATCTCCTATTCGTTTTTCTAAAAATGCGTAGGAGATAAAATGTAAGATTGGTCTAAAATCGGTGATCTGTGAAATTATTATTTATCCATATTTTATTTCTAATTGTTGGGTATTGGCTGAACCATAGTTGTGCCCACAGCTATACCAATGGAAAAGCCAATTCCTAAATAGTCCATGTTACCTAGAATAGAACCCAGTATTACGCCAAAAGGTATACCAATTGCTGCCATTCCGATAGCGATTAATAATTTGGGTTAACGACCTTTTCATTTGATTTGCTTGCCCTTTTTCCGACGAATGACTTGTGTTTATGGCTTCAATTTCAACATTGATAATTTGAAAACTTTCATTAGAAAATGTATGACTTTTTAACTCCTGCTGCAGACCTTAAAATTGGAGGAATTGTTTTAGTTTCTGGCTGTTTTTTTTGCGTTTTGTGGAGGGTTTTAACTTTCATAGTCAATTTTAAACTTATTAATAAAGCCACTGGTATGTTCTAAAGAAAGCTTATTTTGAGATTACTTTTGTTCTAAACTCACAGTAGGGGTATTTTAAATAATAAAAAAATGACACCATCATCCATCTTCTCTTTCGGAAACTCTTTTGTTATACTGGGTTGGTTACTCTTGCTTATTTTACCTCATTGGAAATACACCCAAACACTAGTTTTGAATGGGGTAATACTTCTTTTGGCTCTGATATATGCCTATTTGCTAATTAAGGATCTAAGTAGTTTTGATATGGGTAGCTTTAATTCTCTAGCCAGTGTAAAAGCTCTTTTTACGAGTGATACCGCTATTGCGATGGGCTGGTTACATTACCTGGCTTTTGATTTATTTGTAGGAGCGTATGTCGTAAGGAAATCAATAACAGTGGGTGTGCCAAGATGGCTTTACAGCCTGATTCTTCCTTTTGTGTTTATGTTTGGACCCCTTGGTTATGTCATCTTTGTTATTGTCAAAGCTGTTAGGACTAAGTCTTTGGTGGAATGAAAATACGTTAATTAAGTTTTGATAAATCCTTAATTTCTCTTTCATTCAAAGCTCGGTCAAAAACGACCAAACCGCCTATTTGGCCTTTGAAGAAGTTTCCCATACCTCTTTTGAGTAACACAGCCCCAACCGTGAAATCGGAACCATTGCTGCCCATTCCATCTGGGAAGTAATAAGGGTTTTTACTGTGAGTTAAACCTTCAGGTGTTTCTTTAAAGCCTTCTGTATGAAGAATTAATTCAGGCTCGCGTGATTCAAAAACGCCATTCAAATAGGATTTGGCGTAGGTGCCATCATAGGTAAACGCCACTACCGCCCATTGATTAGGTATGACCTTTTGTTTGCTTGCAGAATAGTCCAAAGAGTATGGGTATGGCGGTGTTGGTCTGCCTGTTTTAGAGATATGACCACAGACTTGGTTAAAGCCATTATAGTGGGGTAGTGAAACGAAAAGGCCGTATTGACGTTTTCCTCCATCTTGATATTCATTCCACAAGCCTCCGACAAATCCGGTTTGTTCCCCGGTCCATTTTACCCATGCTAAAACGGTGACTTGCTTAGTGATATTTAGAGCACCAACTTCAGTGTATGGAAGGGTGAGATACTGGTTTCCTGTTAACGCTATGGAATGGCCAGAAAGTGGCCCTTCATTTAACACCTTAATTGCTGCATCAGATTCTTTTAAGGAGAACTTAGCCACACCTATGGCTTTCTTGGCTTTGCCAGTTTTCTCTTTAAATTGCCAGAGAGCAACTAGGTTTTCTGTTGCTTTTATTTTTTGAATTAAGTCTTTATTTGGTTTCGAATAATTGTTTTGCCCTTTGACGGTTTGGCTTAAAAAGAGTGCAACTAGAAAGACTAAAAGAGAAGGTTTGGACATTGATTGTTGAAATAATAGGATTGAAAGTTTCTTAAATTTTAATTACACCCGCCAATTTGAGCTTTAAAGACTGCTCCACTTCTTGCTTCAAATCCTGGGTTCATTTCTACCTTTTTACCGGCATCATAAGTTACATTTCCACCAGTAAGCTTATTTGTGGCTGAAATTAAACCTGGGTTAGTGACATTACTGCTTTGGAAAGTTAGTGTACCGGAAGAAATGTCGTTTGCCGTAGAAACTAGATTTAAGGTACTAGGACATGGACCTGCTGTAATTATCAAAGTCTTGGAATTGTTGCTAAATAAGATACAAGACCCAGTGTTATAGGCAGCAGCTTCTGAGCCACCAACAAATGAGGCGGTGTTTGTACCATTGGCGTATGACAGTCCTTTGACAGAATAAGACCCACCAGACAGACTAGTGAAGTTGGCTGTTGCGGATACGGCAGCAATATTTCCCGTTGCATTGTTTATTGCCGCATAGGTATAAGAAAAGCCTCCTGGGTAAGTTGCTGTTTGTATAATATCTCCTCCTCCAGAAAAAGAAAAGGCTCCGTTTGCAGAAGCATCTTGAACATAAATAACCAAATAATATGTAGTACAAGCTTGAAGGGTTATGTTTTCTATAGAGCTACCCCAAGAAAAACTGCCACCGTTCATTGTCAAACTAGAGCCAACAAAACCGGTACAGTTCATATTTGAATTAGATAAAACTGTCATGTAATGAGTCCCATCACCTGAAATACTGTAAGTGCCAGTAGAAGTAACTTGAAATGGAACTAATATCGACGGGTCTGTAAAGTTTGTCACACATCCTCCACCCTGATTATTTCCAACAATGGCTCTTGTTGCTTTGGCGGCAAAAGAGAAGTTGAAGTTTTTGCTTGTGTTTATACTTCCCGCAGAATTCGTTAGGGATAAATTAAAAATTGCATTACCTGGACTTCCTGAAACGATATTGGTGGGACAAATAAAGGAGGCTACCGCCGCACAAGATGAGGTGATAGTCAAATTGGCATTATTGATATCAAACCATTCAAATCCATTGCCACCAATGCTTGATATTTTAATCCTTGCTTTAGCTGTAGCTGGGAAATTGGATGGGATGGTGACAGCCTGAGTTCCGTCGTTTGGTGTAGAAGCCAAAAGTATGAATGGAAAGCTAGTTCCATCAATAGACATGGAAATTTTAACATTGGCCGATAAGGCGTTTGTGCCATTTACATCCCAGTTTACGGTAATGCTGCTGCCAGCTGCCATAGTAGAAGCAGTATTATGACTTGTTATTTGAAATGGTCCTGTAGCGTTTACGGTAACTACCAAGGGTTGAGAATCAACACCTCCGCCATTTGCCTTATTATCTCTAGCTGTAAGCCTGAAGTTCATGGTTCTAGCTACCTGCGGTAAATCTTCGCCTTCATTATCCGCTGGATTATTGGCGTTGTTAAGAATAAAATTAATGTCTGGAAAAGTTCTAGAGGGTGAACTGGAAATTCTACTTCTAAAGAGTGGGGCCGAAGCTGTACTGTTTACTGCAGGGTAACCTCCTGTGCCGTTTATAGAACTTCCCAAAGCCCCCTGGTCACTACCAGTAGCATTATCCATTTGTTCCCAAGTATAGCTTAACACATCGCCAGCATTGGCATCAGTTGCACTTCCGGTTAGAGAAAACGGGGTTCCTTTTGGAATAGTAGCTGCAGAGCCAACACTGACTACAGGCGGAGTGTTTCCTGTAGCCGCGGTGGTAAAACAATTACTAACTCCGCTCATTTTGGTGAAAATCTGGTCAAGGCTTTTTGCGTGGAAGTAAGATTCGTTGTTTGGTGAGGTTAAAACATAATTTGTAGGAGAGGAACAGTTGTTTCCATAAGCCATGAGTGTGCTTCCACTTCCAGGTTCTACTGCGGTGTTACTGTCCCATCCGCCAGTGCAAAATGAGGTATTACCGGGACTACCTCCAACAGCATTATAGGTATGCCATGCATTAAACTGGTGCCCAACTTCGTGGGCAAAAACACCAACAATAAGTCCTAAAGAGGAGCCAGTGCCAAATTCTGTCCAGCCAACAGATTTGCTACTATTTACACAGGGAGAACCTCCTCCAGTTCCTCTAGCACCTCCGGATGTAGTGTAATGATTAAAAGTGTGCCCCATATCATATTCAGAATACAACAAGGAAGCATTTCCATTCATAATGTCAAAGCCATCTTGGCTGTCACCGGCATCTCCAAAGTTGGTGTTTACGTTGAAAGGGTCTGTATTAGGGTTTGTGAAGATTAATGACAAATTAGTGGTTTTCGTGATGACGCTAAATTGCATGGATGCTTCTACTTGATAGATTAGGTTGGTAGCGTTCATAATGGCCACTATTCTATCTTTTGCCAATGCTTGACTTCCATAGGCAGCTGTCATTTCTCCTGTGGCGGCTCCTGCAAACCTGTACGTTCTCATTTGAGTACCCACAGGGAAATTAGCAGCACTCAATATCTTCCCATTGTTATCCGTAATCTTACTTTCTGACGGGTTTGATATGCCGCATTCTCCAGTTGGGCTTTCATTTATATTGTAAATGCTATACCTGCCTTCTTTAGCATCAATGGGTTCAATGATATAATAGCCGTTTTGGTACCTCATGATAGCAGTAAATCCGCTAGGTGTTAGGCTACAGCGAGCAATGGCACTGCCATCAAAATTCTGGGCGGAAAAAGTTAAAATATCAGAGGGTTGGGTCTCCATAAGAGCGGAGTAATCAAGCTTAAAAGTGGTCATTTTACCAGTTGGTAAAGGAAGTTCTAGGTTTAAAGACAGTGTTTCAATGGATGCGGTGTGCTGAATTGCGGCCCGATGAATAGCGTCAATATTAATGGAAACTTCTTTTCCGAATGCTAATTTTTGGGCGTTAGATGAATAGGAAAATGACAGTGCGATAGAAACGCAAAGGAGAGTAAATATAGTTTTCATGGCAAAATAGGGTTTGAGTCTTAACTTCTAAGTTATGGTTTTTGTATTAGATTTTTTTGAATCGAATTTGAATTTTATGGAATGGTAAATCGGGTTTGGGGCACAATAGCTTAATTCTGTTATTATGCTAAAACCTTATGAGGCACTAGAAAGCTTATGATTGATTTAACCCGGTTTATGTATTGGATAATCGCAATGAGTGTTTTATAAGGCAATAAATCAATCTTGAGGTTCACCTACATCCGTATCTATGGTTTACTATATTTTATCGGCTAAAGTGCCTGAAATATGGTAGCTTAAGCGTCTCCATATGCTGTAATAGAAAAGTTTTTGTTCTTTAATGTCAAAGGATTAAATCCTTGTAACATCGGGAATTTAAAGATATGCTCTGTTTCTTAATAGCCTCAAAACCTGTACCTCATCTGTAATTTCACGTCTGTTCTGTGTGGAACATCCAGCTCATTATTACCAGAACTAATGGTATCAGTATCTTTCAGTGATGTACGGGCAATCCTGGCCCAAATGTCGATGTTTCTATTCACCGAATATCTTCCTAATAAATAGGCTCTGTAACCCTTGCCAAAGTAAGCAGGAAATGAAACCGTGTAAAGCACGTCATTTTCGTAGGCGTAGATTCTAGAATCGTAAGAGTCCGTTTTGAAAAGGGCTATTCTACTTTTAATTTGAAACCGGCCTATGTTTCCTTCTAAGTCTTGAATAAGTGCTACTCCTTTAGATTTAGGAAGACCGTCGTATTGAAATGCGTTATACTGCATCCTTGTTTGTGATTTTAGCTTCTTATTGAAGTTAAATTCAAACTGTGCCATTAAGTTTTGGCGGGTTGTTTTTACCAAATAATCAGATACGGTTATATTATCGGGGAAGTTCTTCTCCTTTTGTTCTCTATGATATTGTGTATAGAAAATCCATTTCTTGGTAGGTTTTAGGGTAAACCTTAATAGGTAATCGTCTCCGTCAGATGGACCATCCACCAAGTATCTTAACCAAGGGAACTTGAATTTGTCGTAAAATGCAGCAAAGGTATAGCCTTTTTTAGGCGTATATTTTATGCCGGTATAAATACCTTTTTCATTGATAGTTCGGCTTCCCTCCCCAAAAGCGTTGGCATAAAAGCTATGAAAATTACGGTCATAGTTTCTGAAATTTAAGGCCCATTCTATTTGCGGGCTTAAGGAGGCCACAAAACCACCAATCGCCCCAATTCCGCCACTCGAAGAACGAGCGGCTTCACCGAAAAAATTAAAATTTTGCCAGGAGTATGAAAAATTTGGACCCACCACCATGTTTTGATTTCCTTTAAATTCAAAAACGGCATATTCTCTAAATGTTCTTTCTAAAAGCCCACTGTAACTCGTATTCAGCACCGTGAATCCTATATGCCCATTAGCGTGTCGCCATTTTGCATTTAGTCCCATGCTTGTTTCTTTTAGTCCACCTTTTTTATCTATTTCGGATGCCGTTCTGTGTAAGCCAGAGGCAGAAATGGAGCTAAAAACATCTTCTCTATCCTCTATTTCAGTATTTATGCTTGCGTCTCTTTTGGTTAAAGAGCCGAAAGCCGTTAGATCTACCTTACCCATTTGAAATGTGGCTGCAGCCCCTCTTAAAAAGCCTCCTTCCAAAACAGAGTTATGAGATCTTATACCCAAATCACTTCTTCTGGTGGTGTAAATGGGTTCTGCTCCTTTGCCAGCGGCATAACCTCCAGCCATAATGAGTCCCTGACCAAACTGGAGTTGATAATCTCCAATAATGGCACTCTTGAGTCTCCCTTTGTTCTGAAGTAAGAAATGAAAGGTAGTGTAATCTGCAATGTTGGGCTCACCTTGATCTTTTTCCATAATAAACCCCAGGCTAAAATCTTTAGCGTGCTGCAATCGATAACGGGCATAAAGCTTTTGGGGTGAACCTAAGTATTTGTTTTCCTTAAATCCTTTCGCTTTTTCTAAGGTTTGTTCTGTTCTAATAACCAAGTAATGGTCTGTGGCTCTATTAAAGATTCCTTTAACATCATTTGTAGAAATACCATTACTCACGCTCACAAAAGGGAGTAGTGTTTGAATGGTTTCAGAATCAAAACCCGCAATGGTCTGGAGTTCATAAAGGCTGAGTAATCTACCATACTTTTCTATGTGAGCATCGAAATTATTAATCTGGTCCTCAGAAAGGACAAATAAGCTTCTGAGTTCGTCTGGTGTAGTTTTGTTGAGGTCAATGGGGTTGAGATAAAACTGTAATAAGGCTTCGTATAAATCATCATAGTTAACGTCTTCTTGTTGTGTGGCTACTAGCCTTTGAATAAAGTTTTGTAGATCTATTTCCACTCTGGGAGCGTCCAAACGTGTCATTTGAGCTTTACCGATATGTATTATAAAGAAAGCTATAATGGTCAATATGTATTTGATTTTCAGTCTCATTTAAGCTTTTTTGGAAAGTTTAGCTGCAAACTGAAATGATGCGAAAGCCCTAAAGTTGGATGCGTGTTAACGGCATAATCAAATTGCCATTTTTTATAGGCGTATCCTGTTCCGAAGTGATTGGTTCTTACGCCTGAGTTTATTCCTGTTCTAAGGAAGAAGTTTTCAAAAAGCATATATTCTAAACCGGCTTTTAAAAAGGGGTTTTGCTTTATAATATATTCGGTTTCTGCCGAAATGGTAATCTTAACGTTGGGTTGAAATGCCCCTCCTAATCTTAAAGTGGTGGGTATTTTCTGGAAAGAAGATAATGCAGCACCTGTTAAATTAATGGCCTGAAAGCCTAGCCTAAACGCTGAGGAGAGTTTTGCCATTACCCCAAACTCGGTTAATAGGGTATTATGAGCGGAGATATTTTCCATTACCACTCCTAGATAAGAGACTTTCACGCCTAATGAAACGTTGCCTGTGTTTTTGGCTACGGCTATGCCGACTTTGTTTTCATTGTATTGCTGATCGCCAAAACGTTCCGCTCCCAGAGCTAATGTTCCCCATTTTTGAGGACTCACGGCAGATAAAGAAAGGGTTGAAAGACCGACTATATCAAACCGAGAATCATAAGACGAATTAACAACAGTATTTTCTAAAAAGCTTAATCCAGCAGGGTTGTAAAAGAAGGTTTGACTGTGCGATAAGGCCACCATGGCATGCCCCATTCCCCAGCTTTTACCTCCTACATTTGAGAGGCCATTTTGAGCAAAACTGAGGGTAGTTGTGATAAAAAAGTATAAAAGGGTTTTCTGCATGGAAATGAAAAATAACCCTTTTTAGGCAAATTTAGAAAAATAATTCAAATTCGTTTTTAGCCCTTATGTCGAATAAATGACTCAATTTGCCATCATGTTTTGTCTTTTTGTGAAATGAATATTCCTTGAAATGCCTTTAGGATTCATTTTAAAGCGTATTAATAAGCTTCGGTCTAGCACAAAAAAAGACTCCTGAGTTTGGAACCCAAGAGTCTTATTAATTTTTGAAAGAAATTAAAAGTTTCTACTTAATTGAATTTTCGCTCAATGAGGGCATAAAACTCTTCTGCTTCTGCAGAGTTACTATCCCACTGGAATCTAGAAGCTATTTCCTGGTTGACATGGCTCATGGCTTCGGTGAGCGAGCTATAGGTGTCTAAGGCTTCTATAGTTCTGTTATAAGCATCCTGATTTCCGCTAAATAGATTGTTAATAAACAGGAAACGCTGATTTAGAGAAACACCACTTTTAAGGCTATTAATCTTGGATCTGCTATGAGAATCTAAAAGGCTGGTGTTTGTTTCTGCCACTCTTTTATCGTTTAATGTTTGGCTACCATTTAGTAACCTATCATTAAAGCTGATGTTTTCAGTTACCGCTGCTTTGAATTTAGCCTCTGGCCTATAAGCTTCCACAGGTTTCTCTACGGTTGGCATTTTTACCGTAACAGGCTCTGGTCTTTCCATAACCATGGCACGCTGAATGACCACATCGGGCTTTTCTTGAGAAGGTTGTAATTTCCTTTCCTGAGAAATAGAGGCCTCGAATGCCTCCTCAAAGAATGACTTATTGGCATTATTACTACTCAGCGTTAATTTAAGTATGCCATCAAAATCTTCCAAAATTTCGGATGCGTCTTCTAATGTATATTTATTGAAAATTTCAGACAAGCTTTCTATGCCCTGATTGGCATAGATGGGGCCTCCACTTAGCTTGCTTTCTAGTTCAGTTAATACATCTTTGTTGATAAGAAAATACTTTTTGTTGGCGTTAATCCACTCCGCAGTCAATTTGAACTCGGGTAGATTTCGCATTAAATTTTCAAAATAACCTTTTGGTTCTATTGCGAGTTGAAGCGTATCCTGAACGGACTTTGCCAATAAACTCTCAAATTTATCTCTGCTGACAGAAATAAATTTAGACAAGGTATTCATGAAATCCTTTAATGCTATTTTAACTTCTTCGTTTTCAAAGTCAAAAAATGGACTCTTTAACCGACTACTTTCTTCTTGCCATTTTTCAAACAAGTTTCTGATAACTAATAGGTTAAGTTGCTTTATCTCTGTTATCTTCAGAATGTCTCCACCAGAGATGGTTTTCTGATTTTGGAAATACTCATTGCATATGAGATTAGAGAAAGCTTTTGCGTAAGTTTCGACATCTGCCGAATTCCATTTGTACGTCATTTTCAAATTCGTTTCTTTTGTAGGAGCATGTAAGTGAAGTAAAGTTACAAAAAGTGCTCCACTTTTAGCTAAACGAAAAAAAAGTAAATTTATGTTTATCGAGCCAAAAAGAGATAGTTCAAAAGACCAGAAGATGGGATGGGTGGAACTGATATGTGGCTCCATGTTTAGCGGAAAGACAGAAGAGCTAATCAGAAGGCTTAATCGTGCCAAGATAGCCAAACAGAATGTAGAGATTTTTAAACCGAGTATTGATACCCGATACGACGAGGAAGACATTGTTTCGCATAATAAAAATGCCATCAGATCTACTCCTGTTAACTCTGCGGCAGAGATATTACTTTATACCGGAAACTGCGACGTGGTAGGCATAGATGAAGCTCAGTTTTTGGATAAAGGTGTGGTGGAGGTTGTGAATAAACTGGCAAACTCGGGTAAAAGAGTGATCGTAGCAGGCTTAGATATGGATTCTAAAGGTGAACCCTTTGGGCCAATGCCCGCTCTAATGGCGGTAGCAGAATATGTCACCAAAGTACATGCCATCTGTGTGAAATGTGGAGATATAGCTCATTTCTCTTATAGAAAGGCCGTAGATGAAAAACAAGTACTTTTAGGCGAATTAGACAGTTATGAGGCCAGATGCCGTAGGTGTTTTATTCTGCCTAAAGAAACAGAAACAGATGTGGAAATGGATTCCACATCCGTTGGTTAAATTTTATTAAGCGGCAATCTCAATATATACCCTTACATTACTAAAGGCTGCATTTCCTGTAAGTTCATCTATAAGCAGGTCGTCTGTGAGGTCGTTTACACTTACGCCTGGGTTTTTCTGAGCTACACGTAGCTTTATGTTTCCTTTTTCGTGACCATAGCCATGTGGGATTACGAGTACGCCTGGCATAATGTCTGTGGTCACCTCAGCTTCTATACTGATTTTTCCTACCCTAGATGTAACAATAACTTTATCTCCAGAGCTAATGCCTTCTTTTTCTGCATCGGCAGGGTTAATGAGAACTAAACATCTATTTTTTCCTTTTTGAAGCAATTCAGAATTGTGCATCCAACTGTTATTATCTCGCAAATGCCTTTTACCAATAAGTAGATAACCCGCTTTTTTTTCTGACCACTGCTTTAAACGATTGAGGTCTTCCATCAATAATTCGGGACACAGTTTAATTCGTTTATCTTCATTTCCGAGACGTTCAGGTAGCTGCGGTTTCAAAGGACCAAGGTCGATGCCATGCTTTTGCTCTTCTAAATCTTTGAAGCTTAGTTGGTAGTCGTTTTGTTTGAGACTAATACTTAGCATTTCTTCAGGTGTGTAGACTTTACCACCGTTTTGTGGCGGTACGCCTGCAGCATTTGCCAGAGCTTGTCCTAACTCCTGAAAAATTTCCCAATCGTATTTGGCGTTTTTGTGTTTTGGAAATAGGGCAGGGGAGTATTTGGCCGTGTTTCTTACCGCTAATGCATTAAATGTTAGGTCATAATGAGACGTTTCTATACCTGTGGCGGGAGGTAAAATAATATCTGCGTGTTTGGTGGTTTCGTTTAGGTAGATGTCAAAACTCACCATATATTCTAACTTTTCTAGAGCCTTGTCTAGTCTATTACCATTGGTAATTGAGAGTACTGGATTTCCACAGCTGGTCATCAACATTTTTATTTGACCTTTCCCCTCGGTTTCAATTTCTTCCGACAAGCATGCTACAGGCAATTCACCCAAAAATTCCGGAAAGTTTCTTACGTTACTTTGCCATCTGTTATATCTGTCTTTAGGTTTGGCTTTACCAATAAAATCTACCAAGGGCTTCGTGAATAACAAGCCACCTTCTATATCCAAGTTGCCAGAAACGATGTTTATGGCATTGATGAGCCAATTATTTAATCCACCAAAGGCTTGGGTGCTTATGCCCATTCTCCCATAAAGAGCTGCTTTTTTTGTTTGGCTTATTTGTGTAGCCAAATCTTTTATGGTGCTTTGGTCAATGCCCGTTTTTTCAGCAGCAATGGCGATATCAAAGCTTGCCATTGCCAGTTTTAATTCGGCCAGTCCGTCTGTAAAATCTTTAAGATGATTCATATTGATCAAATCCTCATCAAAAATATGTTTTAACATGGCCGTAAATAACCAAGCATCTGTTCCAGGTTGAATGAAAATGTGCTGGTCTGCCTTTGCTGCGGTTTCGGTATAACGAGGGTCTATAACGATGATCTTGCCCCCTCTTTCGGAAATTGACTTCAACCTATTTCCAATGTCTGGAACGGTCATCATGCTGCCATTAGAAACCATTGGATTTCCACCAATGATGATGAAGAGCTCTGTATGGTCAATGTCGGGGATGGGTATCAACATGGGATGCCCAAACATTTGCCATGAAGCAAAGTGATGGGGGATTTGATCTGAAGAGGAGGCAGAGTAAATGTTTTTGGTTTTGAGGGCTTTGAAGAATCTAGGTCCAGTGAGTGTGGTTCCTAAATTATGAATACTGGGATTACCCTGATATACGGCTATACTGTCTGGGCCATGCTTTACATTAAGTTCTACTATTTTGGTAGCTATTTCTTTATAGGCCAATTCCCAAGAAATGGGCTGCCACTCTCCATCAACCTTTTTTATTGGTGTTTTTAGTCGGTCAGGGTCTTCGTATATTTCTTTAAGTCCGTAGGCTTTAGGACAAATATGACCTCGGCTAAAGGGGTCCTTTTTATCGCCTTCTATTTTAATTATCTCTTGGTTTTCGTGCGTAATCTTTAGTCCGCACATAGCTTCGCAAAGGTTGCAAGTTCTATAATGAAACTGCTGCATTTTATTTTATAGGGTTTGTTGAAGAAACTAAATATAACGATTTAGTGGCATTATTGAGCACAAAAAAGGGTCTGAATATTTCTATTCAGACCCTGTGTTTTTTAGAAATGCTAAATTACTTGACTTCCACTTTCCCGTAGTTGGTGGTAAGATGAACCTTGGTGGCACGTTCGGAGTTATCGCCACCAATAATATAGTTTTTCTGAGAGCTGTTCGGTGAATTAATCAGCTGAATTTTAGATTTCTCGTTCATCACCACATCCGTGTTCTTACAGTTTGTTCTTAAATCGTAAGTGCCTTTAAGGCATAGTGGTAGCTCAAAATTGGTATAAGAAGTGGAAATTTGAAGTTGTTCCACATCTTCCAGTATTTCACCGAGTTTAAAGTCTTTTGAGTAGTTAACCGTGAATTCGCAAGATTCATTAACTTTTCCTATATATCCTTTTGTATAAGTCGCTTTTATGTGGGAGTTATTAGCTTCCAAAACCTTCAAACTACCGCATGTATTGGTCATAGAAACGTTTTGAACTCGGTCTATGAGTAATGATGTTTGTTTAGCTTTTAGTTCCCCTCCAGTCATGGATTTAATAAAGGCTTTACCAAAATTCACGTCAATAACGGAACTAGAATTTTTTATATGGTCTGTATATAAATTACCATAATCCTGTTTTACTTTTAAAACGGCATTAAACGCTGGAATATAAACATCTCCATGAGAGTTGTTGACCGAGAGGTTATGGTTTTCTGGCATATAGACTTGGTAATCAACCCTAAGGAAATTCTTCTCGTCTTCTTTGCTTATGTTATTGCCAAAGGCTGATTTATAGCAATTTAGTTTTGTTACAAATCGGGCTTCTCCCCCTTCTTTGACACTTTGAATATTTACAATATTCAAAAAAGCGTCTAGTTTTTCTACGGTGGGAGCATTGGCAGTAATGGTAATATCTACCCTCACCTGATTCTTGTTCCAAAATTTTACTTTAACATCTCCAAAATGATTTTCTATGCTTACAGGGTCTTGAGTGTCTAGCTTATAAGAGTAACTAACAGATTTCTTTTTTTCTATCAGGTGCGTAAACTCACCGCTACCAGGTTTTACATCAATACACGTACATAAGTCGCCAGCCATGGCAGTGTAGCCTGTTAAAAGCAAAACACAAATGATGAACTGTTTCATTATTAATAATTTAAATTAAACGAGAATAAATGCCGCATTTCTAATTGACGGCTAGACAATTACTTTTTTGTCTTCTTCTTGCCTTTTCTTTATTATAATGTCTAATTGCTGATCTAAAAGTTGCATTTGCCACTCTAGATTGTCAATCATTCGGTTTAAAATTTCCTCCTGGTTAGGATTATTAGGCAAGTTGCTTTTTAAATCTTCAAATGATCCATTTAAAGATTCTAGATCCTCCTGAAAATCTTTCATGAGCTCAGGGTCGCTTAAAGCGTAGGCATTAAGTTTCTTTTTCTTAGCGTCAATGAATGAGGTATACTGGATTACCTCTGAACCGTATTTTGGACTGAGGGTAATGATTTCGTTATTTTCAGTTACGGGTCTCCAGTATTTCCCTGCCGTGTACCCTATACTGAGAAGAAGGATGACAGAAGCGGCGGCTCTCCAGTTAAACCATCTTTTGGGTACAAAAGCTATTTCTTTTGGCTTTTGAGTTTCTGAAAGCTGTTGTTCAATCTTTGACCATAAATCCATACTTGGCTCATGATGGTCAAAGTTCTCCCTGTTTTTTTCTATATAGTTTTTAAGCTTGTCCATTGCTCATTAATTGTAATAATTTCTGTTTTGCTCTCATGTATTGTGTTCTTGAGGTGCTCTCACTTATGCCTAAAAATGTGGCAATTTCTTCATGATCATAGCCTTCAAAAAGGTACATACTTAGCACCGTTCGGTAGCCATCCGGCAAAAGGGGCATTGCCGTGTTGATGAGTTCTATTTTGTACTTTTTGTCATCATCGTCGTACCAAGGTTCCTCTATCTCCTCTACTTGGTATTTGTGGTCTTCAATATCCACTAAATCCAGTTTTTTTGACCGAAGGTAATTAATGGATTTATTCACCACTATTTGCTTCAGCCAAAGACCAAATGATGATTCCATTCTAAAGGAATCAATTTTTGTAAAGGCGTCAATAAAGGCCTCTTGCAATACATCTTCTGCTTCGCCTTGTTGTTTTACAAAACGCATACAGGTATTAAGCATGGCTTTAGAGTAGAGCTTATAAAGCTGGTACTGTGCCTTGCGGTCGCCTTGCTTACATTTCTCCACTAATACGGAGTTCTTTTCTATGTATTTATTAGGTGTCAATCAATTTCGGCACCTCTACCCGCACGAGGGAATAATTGTTTTGTTCAAATTTGGTCAAGTTCGGGTATACTGAACCGCCGTAAAGCTATGTCTAAAAGTCTGATTGGAAAAGGGGATGTTGCACGAATGGCAAAATAAGTGGACGAGCTATAAAAAAACATCCGGCAGTTTAGGTGCTGCCGGATGTCAATAAAAACTTACTTTTGAGCAGCTTCCTGCATAGGGTTTACAGCTCTTCCTCTATTTGATTTATAAAGTTCAAATCTACTTGGCTGAGCTTGTCCTCTTGGATAAGTATTATTAGAGGTATCTATATCCGCTATTTCTAAGAAAGGGTCAAGCGTGAATTTCACTACTTTTTTAGCCGTAGGAATAGTTTTAGTAATTTCCTCTGCATTCTTTCTCCATATTTCTGCTGGAAACCTCATGACTTCGTTAGTGCCATCTTCATAATCCAACTGAACAATTACCGGCATCACCAAACCGCCTTTGTTTTTGATATGCAAAGCATAAAAGTTTGTTCCTTCTTCTATGATTACTTTATCATCCTCGGCTAAACTGGCTTTGTATTTTTCAAATCTAGCTTGATCTTGTGGCGTTACTTTATATGGGTCAAAAGTACTGTAGAAATCTTGGTATCTTTTGTCGCTTTCTTCCACGGTACTTTTGATATCCGTTTTGTTTCTTTCTACAGATGTTGTATTTCTTGAGATATCATAAGCTCTTTTTTCGTCGGCCTTAGTTACTGCAGGGTCTTGGGCATCTGCCACAAACCATTCCACACCAACTAACTCTTGGTCTACCGGGTTTGTGGTATAAAACCACCCTCTCCAAAACCAATCTAGGTCTACGCCAGAGGCATCTTCCATAGTTCTGAAGAAATCAGCAGGCTTAGGGTGTTTAAATGCCCATCTTTGAGCGTATTCTTTAAAGGCATAATCAAAAAGCTCTCTGCCCATAACCGTTTCTCTAAGAATATTTAGAGCTGCTGCTGGTTTTCCGTAGGCATTGTTTCCAAACTGGATTATTTGTTCAGAATTGGTCATGATGGGCTGCATCATAGAAGGGTCAGAACGCATATATTCCACTATGCTCTGTGCTTCTCCTCTTCTAGAGCGGAAGTCGCTATCCCATTCTTGTTCTGCCAGGTACTGGCAGAAAGTGTTTAGACCTTCGTCCATCCATGTCCACTGGCGTTCGTCAGAATTGACAATCATCGGGAAGAAGTTATGACCTACTTCATGAATAATTACGCCAATCATTCCTTTTTTGACATCATTAGAATAGGTGCCATCTGTTTCTGGTCGTCCACCATTAAATGAAATCATTGGATATTCCATACCTCCACCAGCGGTAGAGTGACAAGAAATGGCCACTGGGTAAGGATACTCAAAAGTACGCTCACCATAAGATTTCATGGTATGCTCTACTACTTTAGTGCTGTATTGACCCCAAAGTGGGTTTCCTTCTTTACCGTAAACAGACATGCTCCATATTTTACGGCCATTATTATAAACGTCGGTTTGCATAGCATCCCAGATAAATCTTCTAGAAGAAGCAAAAGCGAAGTCACGCACATTTTTGGCTTTAAATTTCCAAGTTTGTTTCTTGTCAGACTTCTTTTTTGAAGCTTCGGCGGCTTCTTCTGGCGTAACTATCAACACTGGACTGGTGGCTTTTGCAGCCTCTTCCATTCTTTTATTTTGAGCTTTCGTAAGTACTTGACTATAGTTTTGACACTCGCCAGTGGCTACTAATACATGATCTGTTGGTACGGTAATCTCCACTTCATAATCACCAAAAACAAGGGCAAATTCTCCATTACCTACAAACTGTTTGTGCTGCCAGCCGTTTACGTCGTCATAAACTGCCATTCTTGGAAACCAATGAGCTACAAAATAGTTATAGCTATCATCCTCTTTAAAATACTCAAAACCCGAACGGCCGTAATAAGCAGCCATATTATATGACCAGTCAATTTTAAATGCGAATGATTGTCCTTTAAGTAAGGGCGTTGGTAAATCAATACGCATCATCGTGCTATTAATGGTATATTTTAGGTCTTTACCTTGTAAATCCTTCACCAAGGTAATGTCATAACCCCGCTCTCTGCTTTTGTCCACATCACCAAAAACGGAACTGGCAGATTGTAAGCCATTAATTTGACCAGATGTCATTTTAGAATCAATGCCACCCGTTTTAGAAAGTGCATTGATAGAATTGTCCTTAAACATATTCATGTCTAACTGCACCCAGATGTATTTTAAAGGGTCTGGAGAGAAATTATAATAAGTAACTTCTTCGGAGCCAATAATTCTTTGATTTTTATCATCCAGTTCCACTTTGATTTTATAATCGGCTTTTTGCTGGTAATAAGCATGTCCAGGAGCTCCAGAACCTGTTCTGTATTCGTTTGGACTTGGTAAATCTTCTCCAAGTTGCTCAAAAAGACGTGTGCTTTTAATCTGTGCGGTAGCGAAAGATATACTGATAATGAAAGTCATAAGACTGGATATTAAAGTCTTATGGCGTTTAAATGCGAATACTTTTGGGTTCATAGTTGACTGATGATTGTTTTAAAAATTCAAATATAAGGTTATTGAAAAAATAGTTAACTAGGGAAGAATGGAGAAATCTATAATTTTGATTTTAATCAGACCACTTTAGTATGGTTAATGTTGCTTTTTTCTTGAAAATCTTATAGATGATACTGGTTTTCATCAAGAATGCCTTTGAATGTTTTATGAATATAAGGGGGTATATCAGAGCATGAGGAAGGTGGTCCCTAAGCTGGAATAACCTAAAAAGCCCCACTTACGTGAGGCTTTTGGGCAGGGCAGATTTAGTTAAATAGATAAAAAGGGGTTTTAAATATGTTTATAAGCTTTGCTGTAAATTTATGATGTGGTAAGTTGAGTCTGTACTTCTTTGATTTTTCTTCTAGAAACTTTCACTTTAAATCCATTTTTCAAACTGAGTTCGGCATAATTGCCATGTCGGTTAAAAGTCCCAATGAATTTTGGATTGACCAAGTGTTTTTTACTTACTCGGATAAATGAATCAAGTGATTTTTGGTGATTGCCAAGCGTATAAGAGGAAAGTCTATTACTGCCATCTTTAAAGTGTATTTTGGTATAATTAATATCCGCTTCCAAAAAAAGTATTTCGGCATTGGTATGTTTGTTTTCTATGGTCATGGCGATTTTGAAGTTTTATTTTGAAAATAATCTCCTGTCTTATAAGTTTTGCACAAGGTTCAAATGTAGTGGGAATGCTAGGGGACAGGCAATACCCCGTTCGGGGTATTTTGGTTTTTAGTTTTAGATGTATTACCACTGAAGTCCGCCAGTGCGAATGAGTTTACGAACTGAATATAAGCGAGATATTCTTTGAAAAATGGGCTATTGATGCTGTTGAGATAGGCGGAGTCCCATGGGTTAATAAACATTTGGAAACGTAGACCGTAATCATGTTTTATTTCACGATAAACCTGAAAACCAATTTTGTTGTACATTTTCACCAAATGCTCTTCTGTTTCAATTAAAGCCATATGTGCACCTTCTAAAAGTGCGTTTTTGTATATGGCCGTTGTTAAATCAAAGGTAACTCTGGTTTTACGATACGCTGGATGCACCACTAGCCGGTCTACTAAGGCTACTTTGGAGTTAAAATCGGGCTTTTTTATACCCCAATACGTTTTAATGCCGTCATGAAAAAAAGTAAAGGAGCATCTTAAACTTCCAATAATTAGATCTTCTCTTTTGGCGTATAAAATAAGAGCGTTTTGGTCGCCAGTATCTTCTGTTTGGAACAGGAAATCTTTACCTAATTCGTCCTTATTTACGGAGTATCTAAGGGCTTTAATGGCAGCGAGCTCTTCTGGAGTGTTAACGGTGGAAATATCCATGGATTCTTTTAATTAGGGTTGATAATGAAACCATTAATGATCCAATCATAGATGCATGAAGCATATAGCCAAGTAGCTCGTTCAGCACCCTCTAAAAGTTGTTTTTGATGCAATACACTGAATTTTTCTTGGGCTAAAGCATCCAAAATTTGATCGCCATGAGGTAGAGCTTCATGCATATGGACCTGGGTAAAAGTGGTGTTCTTTTTACTGATAAACGTGGCAGAACCCATTAGCTTTTTTATAATAGGTGCCGCATAGTTTCCAATGTTTTCTAAAACAGCTGTGGCCCCAAGTCTTTCCAGTGGCTTGTTTTTCACTACTTCTTTCTGGTATGCCCACCAGACTTCTACCAGAAATGGCATTTCACCAGTTTGGGCTTCAAGGTTTTTTAAATCTTTTTCGGCCAATTTGAAGTGCATTTCTTCTTCATAAGCAAAGTTGATCAAAAAGGGTCGCAGTTTTTTATAGGTTCGGGTGTCACTATGTGCGGCAAGAGCCAAAAACGTTTCTTGTACACCTTTGGTCAAATGATACTGCATTTGAAGGTATCTAATGTATTGTTCCTTTTGTAAGCCTTCAGGGAAATTGGACTTCAATTTCTTTTCGAATAATAGGTTGGCGGCATTAACTTTCTGAGTAAGTTGATGCATAAAGCCTTCCATTTTTTGGTCTAAAATCAGTTCTTCTGTCATGGTTATATGCTTTTAAGTGTTAGAATTTGTATTCCAAAATTCTGACTTATTAGCTTCTTAAAACAGATGAATTAGACCCTAAATGATAGGGTGAAAAGCGGGGGTGTTTTTCACGGAGTTTGTGAGGTGAAATCTATGAGTTCCGCTAAATTGTTGACACCTAGCTTGTTATAGATATTTTTCCGGTGTGTTTTTACGGTATGGAAACTTAAGAATAACCTCTTGGCTATTTCTTCATTGGTTCTTCCATTTTTCAGGTGAGTCATAATTTCCATCTCACGCTCGGTAATATTATACTTTTCTAAAAAGCGGTCTTTGAAAAACTCATTCTCAAAAAAAGCATTTTCAATCTCTATAAAACAGGAACCGCCTTGAAGTACTTTTTTTATGCCGTCTAGCAGTTCGGAGGTTTCACAATCTTTTAATAAGTAACCATCTAAATTGGCCTCCTTACTTTGAGCTAAAAAAGCCATGTTTTCATACATGGTAATGATGATGATTTTAAGCTCGGGAAAATCGTTCTTTAATACTTCTCCCAGTTCAATGCCGTTGGTTCCGTTTAGATTGATATCTAGCAAAAGTACAGCGGGTCTAAGCTCGGAGATACTTTTTTTTATTTCTTCCTCATGCTTTATAGGACCATAAACCTCATACAGATTACCTTTCTGTAAAAGTTCTTTTAAACCATTGCCAAAAAGCTGATGGTCGTCTGCAATAAGTACTTTAGTGGTCATTTAAGGGGTACTTCTAACGTAATAGTAGACTCTATTCCGTTGGAATCAAAGTTAATGAAGCCTCCGATATATTCCGCCCTCATTCGCATGTTTTTCATTCCCATACCAGATTCAGCGTTTCTAAAGTCGCTGCCATTATCTTCAACCATCAGGGTTAGCTCATTATCGGTCCAAATGAATTGCACCAAAACCTTGGTGGCTTTACTGTGCTTATTGATGTTTTGAAAAATTTCTGACACTATTCTATAAACGTTGAGTTCAATGGAATTCTTAAGTTTTTGCGGCTCCCCGTGTTGTATGAATTGTATTTTCCTTTTGTCAGAATTATTGCTCCTTAAAAGTTCCTTTACAGATTCTACAAGGCCAGTTGTTTCAAACTCAGGTGGCATTAAGGCATGAGATATGCGTCTAAGGTCGTCTCCTGCCTTTTGGGTTAAATTTTTGATTGCTTCCGATTCCCTTTTGGGAACATTATTTAGAAGGTTATCATAAACCAATCTTTTTAAAGTAGATAGGGTACCTCCTAGGTCGTCATGTAGATCCACCGCAATTCTCTGCTGTTCCGCTTCTTGGGCGTCAATTTTTGACCTCAGAAGTTTAAATTCGGCTTGTTTTAATCTATTTTGAATAATAGATGTCAGTATTTTTTCTCGATAGATGTACGCAAAAAGAATGTACAGCATCTCAATACAAATGGAAATTCGGAAGGCTTCAAAAAACTGATTTGGGATTTTTAGAATTCCAAAAACATTGGTTAGGCCCTCCACTAATCCAGAAATAATCAATGGCATTCCCATAAAGAAATAAATCTTGGAGAGAAGACTTTTCCTAAAGCGGATGATCATGTACCAAATGAGATATAGAATGGAGCCAACAAAAAACGTGAGTTTAATACTATTGAAAATAGTAGAATCAGAATATTTTGGGAGCAATGACACCAAGATGGTTAAGCCAAAGAATACGTCAATGATCTTTTCTAAGATGGGGTTTTTGTCATCTTTATTGGGGTCTATAAAGCGTATTCCAAATTTAACAAAGGCATAGGTACTGGTAAATATGAAAATATGCACAAAGTAGTTAAGAACCGATGGGTATGCCGAGGTAATATGGGCTGGGGAGGCTATACGGATGCCGTAAAAAACTAAGAAATTGGCGGCATAAAGCAGATAGTAAAATAGAATTCGCTCTTTCCGTGAAAAAATAAGGTTGTAAATGGCATATAAAATTGAGGTAATCAATGCCATAATCACCAAGCCGTCTAAAAAGACATAAAAACCATAATGCCCATAAAACTGGGTTTTGGAATAGAGATGCAAAGGAAGTCTGACGACTTGATATTCGTTTTTTATTCTAAAGAAATAGTTTTTTTGTTCTTTTGGTAAAAGTTCAAATTTGAAAGCATGCAAATAAGAGGGAGTGTTTTTTTGATTGGCGGCGAGGCCCCAACCTGATTTTTCTTCATTCCAAATGCTATCTTTTTTATCGTAAAAACGAACGTCTTCCAGAATAACCTGATCTGAGCTAAAGTAAAATTTTCTCAGAGAGTCTGTTTTGTTCTCTAAAGTTATTCTTACCCAGAGTGCATCTCTCAAGTGCCCGTAATTAATCTCTGGCCCCGGGTAGGGCTTAAAAAGCGAGGGTTTGGCCCACACATCCTCAATACCCAGTGTATGGGTGCTGTCAATAAAAGTCACCAGCTGTTTCACCACAACCTGCTCTGGCACCATATTCCTCACCTTCTGGTCTTCCAAGCTGCAAGAACTTAGTATCGCAAGCAGTAAAAGATAAAGCATCGGCATTAACGCTTTGTAGGTGGGTGCTATGTTTTTGATAGGGTCTATCTTAGTTTGGGTTTGTAATGCTAAGATAGGGGGTTTGCTCGGTTTTAGAAATAGGGTGTTTTTCCCGTGGTTTTAAGACCATTTATACTTTTTTTTTGTATAAAAAAGGCTCATGGAAATTAAAGAGAATAAAAAAATAGTTTTTGCGACTGTTATTGGACTTGTAGCAGGATTTTTAATTGGATATTTTTATTTCGTTTTAAAAAAAGAAGAAATGAAGTTTGCTGATTTCCCTCCAGCGGTAAAGCAAAGTTATATTGATCAAATTACTAAAAAGTCTGCAGGCTTTATCGATAAAAGACAGGCTGGAGGTTGGGTGAATGAAGAGTTTATTTTGAGAACCAAGGAAAACTTTCGTATGTCGTTGGAAACATTGCCTATGACTTCTGACAAATTTAGGTTAATCTTATGGCAAGATTCTTTGAGGGGATGGAAAGTCGATGCTTCAATGCTGGACGAATTAATACACCAAAAACAAAAGGATGATACTAAAGATGATATAGTTGATCAAGTTTTATTTGATGTAGGACTAAAGCTAGGTAAATCTTCAAGAGACACATTAACTATAATGATAAGTGGAGTTGATACGGTTGATGATGTTGGAAATTTAAGAAGTTTTAGAGTCAAAGTTCCTAGGAAAACCTCAAATAAAGGTCAAGATGGGCATTATATTGAGTATGTGGATCCTTGCGGAACTTGTCCATGACACCAATGTATGCAGCGTATTTTGCAGTAATTGTAATTAGTTTTTTAGTAGGTGTTTATAGATTCGACTCTTTAAATAAGAGTAGTAAAGCTTTACTGCTTTTATTAATTATAACTCTATTTAGCGAGATTATTGCTACATTTTTAAGATTAAAAGGACATTCCAATTTGTTCGTATATCATATTTTTATGCCTTTTGAATTTATTCTAATAATGACGGCATATGAAAAAGAAGGTTTTAAAAGAATATCATTAATATTTGGGTTTTCGTTTTTGATTTTCTCTCTTATAAATAGTGTGTTTTTTCAAAGTTTTATGGAAGAGTTTAACTCGAATGCATTTCTGGTGTATTGTGTTTTACTGCTTTTGATCAATTTGTTGTATTTAAGGAGGCTTCTTTTGTTAGAAACAAATAATAGTTTTATTGATTTTCCTTTATTTTGGGTTAGTATTGGTTTTTCTTTTTTTAGTTTGATCAATCTTTTTGTTTTAGGAACTCATAATAGCATAGCTGAAAAACATCCGGAGCTATCATCTGTTCTTGCTAATATTCGTTTTTTTAGCAATTACTTATTATATGGTCTGTTTGTTCCTGTATTTTTATCAAAACAGGCTTCGAGTATAGATGGCAAACAATAATTCCGAAATAATTTTCAGTTTGATAGCAGGAGCCCTAATCCTTTTGATGCTCTTTACTGCTGTTATTATTTTTGCCTTTGTTTTCCAACGCCGCCAACAAGCCCACAAACTAGAAAAGACCAATCTACAAGCCCAATTCAAGGAAGAAATTCTGACTGCCAAAAACGAGGTGCAGGAGAACACCATGAAGCATATTGCTCGGGAAATCCACGATAATATTGGGCAAATGCTTAGTCTTATAAAAATTCAACTGAATACCATTGACGATGAACATCCTGGGATAAAAAGAGTAGGGGATAGTAAGGAGTTTTTGAGTAAAGCCATAAAGGATCTAAGAGGGCTATCTAAAACACTTAATTCGGATAATATTCTAAATGGGGGGCTTATTAATGCTCTAGATTTTGAAGTAGACAGGCTCTCTAAAGTGGGTGTTTTTAATGTTGAATTTCAATGTGAGGTAAGAGTTTTGGAGGTTGATGCACAAATTGAAATCATTATTTTTAGGATTTTTCAGGAGATAGTTCAGAATGTTATCAAGCATTCTGGTGCCAAAAACTTAAAAGTAAGTTTGCAGAAAATCGGAGAAGTCTATACTTTAGATGTACTTGACGATGGTTGCGGATTCGATTTTAGAGAAAAATCTAGCCTAAAAAGTTTTAATTCAGGAGCTGGTTTAGCAAACCTGTTGAATAGAGCAAAACTAATAAGTGGAGATTTAGAGATAAGAAGCAGCATTGGAAATGGAACCCAAATCAAGCTATCTATCCCTAAAACTACCGCTAGCCATGAAAAAAGTCGCACTGATTGACGATCACAGTCTCATAAGAAATGCTCTTGGAGAACTCATTAGCAGGTTTGATAATTATGAAGTAACGCATCATGCCGCTAATGGTAGTGAATTCTTATCAAGCTTAGATGCTCAAAACCTACCAGACATAGCCCTAATAGACATAAATATGCCTGTAATGGATGGCTTTGAAACCTCCCAGCGTCTTACGAAAGAATTTCCGTCTATAAAATTGATGGCACTCTCTGTAGAAGATGACGAAGAGGCTATTATAAAAATGCTCCGTTGTGGTGCCAAAGGCTACCTTCTAAAGGATTCTGATACCGACGATTTGGAATTGGCACTAAATGAGCTGGTCTCCAAAGGATATTATCACAGTGATTTGGTGGCAAATACTTTGCTTTCTTCTCTGAATGGAAAGAAAAAGGAGTTAGTTAGTTCGGATATTACATATCAGGCTAGAGAATATGAATTTCTTCAATTGGCGTGTTCGGAATTTACTTATAAGGAAATAGCAGATAAGATGTGCATATCTCCAAGGACAGTAGATGGCTACAGAGAAAATCTGTTTTATAAGTTAGATGTCAAAAGTAGGGTGGGGATGGTACTTTTTGCCATAAGAAATGGCATAGTTAGTCTTTAAACAGGATTATGCGTTGGGGGAATCGTTATGAGTTTTAAAGTACAATAAATCAGAATTAAAGTAAATTAGCATGGCTATGGTGATTTACTTTAATTGGTTTTACCTACTGATTTGAAGCAATTTAGCTACGGTCCCGATAAAATCGGGAGATTGACTAATGCATAAGCGGGCTTAAATAAGAAACCCACTCGGTATGCACCAAGTGGGTCTTTTAAGAGTTTTTTGTAAAATTATTTTTTATAGGCTGCTACTTCTTTTTCAAGTTTCTCAATACGTTTGTTGGCATCAATTAGATAAAGTGTTAGTTCTTCAATCTTCTCCATTTGTTTGGCAGCCATTTCAGCCATGTCAATGCCTGATGCGGCAACTTCGGCTGCTGATGGTACGTTTGGCAAGTGTTTGTTTTCAGTAATAAAGCTTTCGACTTCATGAAGAGGCATTAATTTATAATCGTCTTTGAATACATAATCTGCCCATTTAGATGATGTCGCTACGGCCACTCTCACTCTTTCTGCCAATATACCTTTCTTTACATATAAGAGGTAGCCATCTGGTAAGGAAGTTAATCCAGACCCTATAGCTACTTTGTTATCCGTAGGTGTGAAAATGATGTTCCCTGATTGACTCCATTTGCTATTTCCTGTTCCTGAACTTGAGCCCGTGCCGCCATCAGCGTTTTTGGTTAGAATAACATTTCCTAATTCATCCAGTGATAAGGCTAAGCCGTTGGAAGGGAATGGGTTAGCATAGGTAGAGTTTAGTTCTGTAAACTTAATACCACCCCAGGCCACATTTATACCAAACATCGAAACCCTGTTGGAGTTCGAAATGTTTGCAGTCAGATCTCCTGAAGCACTGTAATACCACTGATCGCTAGTACCAGAGGGAGTTCCTCCGGTGCCACTCGTTGGCATATCAACGGTGATTATCTTTCCTGCATCATTTAAACCTAAAATCTTATTCGATTGATTTAAGAAGGGCAGTGTTAATCCGTCTGAGCCTACAGAGAGGTTTTTCACGGTTATTTTATTTCCAACAGTCAAGTCATTTTTAATGGCTACGACGCCAGAGTTGGAGTTCTCAATTTTGTTTGAAGTAGCTGTCCAATAGGTTGTGGCTGCCTCACCGGTCAAATCAGAGGTTAGTACAACCTCTCCATTTCCATTGACGGTTAAGACTTTTCCAGATGAATTAGAAACAGGTGATTGGTTAGTCAGTTTCAAAAATCGCAGTCCGCTGGTGTTTGCAGCATCGCTGTTGATATTTACAGTAGATGTAAGTTCCTGTGTGTTGAATCCAAGTCTGCCTTGAAGAAAGTCTCCATAGATTAGCGGGGAGCGATTTGCTTCGTTTGCTATGACCAACTTATTGCTTCCTTGCTCGGAATATCCAGCCTGAAAGCCTAGGAATACATTGCTAGCTCCTGTGGCTTTATATCCAGACAAAGAACCTATGGCTACGTTGTTATTTCCAGAAATATTGGACACTAATGAGCCTGTTCCTATTCCTACGTTATGTCCTCCATTCTCATTATTAAACATGGATTGGAAACCTAAAGCAATATTGTTTCCACTGGTATTTGCCTTTTGCATGGCTAAAGAGCCGAGTACCACGGAGTTATAAGCTGCAGAGTTTTGACCAGAACGATAACCTAGGAATAAATTTCCTCTTTCGGGGTCAATTAAGCCCGATTTGTAATTATTCACTTTAAAAACTAAAGCGGTTTCGTCTGTAGTTCCAATAAAGTTTTGTTCGGCTTTAAGACCAGCATTTCCAATGGTGCTCCAGATAGAAGTATCTTCCGCAGTTAATCTTGCTTCTGTGTTACTTACTGTAGTCCATTGATTTCCGTCGTAAATATAGAGTCCAGACATAAAATTGGTCTGATAAACTATCAAACCCTTTGCGGGGTCTTTGATGGCAGCTCTGTCCTGTAGTGACATTCGCGGTAATAAGAGACCTTTGTTGTTAGAACTTAGATCTAATATGGCAGAATTGTCCGGTGTTGTTGTTCCAATTCCTACTCCTCCTTCTGTTTGGGCTTTAACTTGCGACAATCCAAGTAAAATCAAAAAGAAGAGCGTTAAGAAAGCGTTCTTTTTTAGTCGTAGATTCATTTTTTTTCCTTTAGTTCGATTAACTACAAAATCTTTTATTTGACATTTTAGCGTATATGCTTGTTGGAGCCCAAAAAACGTGCCAATGGAAGGTGTAATATTAATTATGTATGATTTACCATGACTTTGATTGAAAAATTTATTTATTGCGTAATAAACAGGCAGGATCAAAATGGTGTTAATCCCTAAATCTGATTATTTTTGCCACGTTTGTTGAAACCATATTACGTCAAATGAAAAAAGTAGCAATATTTACATCGGGTGGAGACGCCCCAGGAATGAACGCTTGTATTAGAGCTGTAGTGAGAGGAGGGATTTATCATGGACTGGATATGTACGGTATAGTCCGTGGTTATTCAGGGATGATTTCCGGTGATATCAAAAGCATGGATTCTAGATCCGTGAGTAATATAGTACAGAGAGGCGGGACTATATTAAAATCAGCTAGAAGTATGGAGTTTATGACTCCTGAAGGAAGAAAGAAAGCTTATGAGACCCTTATGTCTCATGAAATAGATGGTTTGATAGCTATTGGAGGTAATGGTACTTTTACAGGAGCAGAAGTCTTTTATAATGAATATCAAATACCTACTGTAGGATGTCCAGGAACGATAGATAACGATTTGTATGGAACCGATTATACTATTGGTTTTGATACGGCCGTAAACACGTCGCTAGAGGCTATCGATAAAATTCGTGATACGGCAGATTCTCATGACCGCGTTTTTTTTATTGAGGTAATGGGTCGTGACTCTGGTTATATCGCTATTCAGTCTGGAATAGGTGGAGGAGCAGAAATTGTGATGGTTCCTGAAACACATACTCCATTGAAAAAAGTTATCTCTACACTGAAAGATGGATGGCAAAGATCTAAATCTTCTTCTATAGTAGTGGTTGCAGAAGGAGATGAAGAGGGTCATGCTCCAGAAATAGCAGAAAAAATCAAGAAGCAAGTTGGAGATAAACTAGATATTAGGGTAACTACCCTTGGACATATTCAGCGTGGTGGTGGACCAACGGCCTATGATAGGATTTTGGCAAGTAGACTTGGCTTAGGAGCTATAGAAGGTCTTATAAATGGCGAAAAGAATGTAATGGCGGGTATTGTAAATAATAATTTAGTCTACACGCCTTTCATCGATACCATCCAAAAGCCAAAGCCTATTCATGAGGACTTGTTAAGAATGGTACATATTTTAAGTATCTAATAGATTAAGCATATCCCATTAGTTTATAAACAGCCATTCCTATAATTTCTCTAATTATTTGACTGGAAGTTTGGAAAGCATTGGCATCTGGAAAGTAATCCAAGAGATCTGGTTTGTTATGGAATGATAAGAAATTTGAGGGAAAAGAGGAGGCATTGACTCCTCTTTTCTTGTAACAGGCCATCGCTCTTTTCATGTGAAATGCGGAGGTGATGATAAGGACAGATTTGTTCTTAAAGCTTTCGTTTAATAATTTTGATGAGTTTAAGGCGTTTTCGTTTGTGTTTTTGGAGGCGTGGTCTAAGAAAATTTCATGTGGATCTACGCCATTCTTTACAAGAAACATTTTTGCATAATCTATTTCTGTTTTTATGTTCTTGTTTAATAAGGAAGTGTCTCCACCAGAAATGATAATGTTTGTTATTTTACCTTCTTTATAAAGGTGTAAAGTTTGCCAAAGTCGGTCTCCAGAATTTTTTAGGTCTATATTTTCTGGATAGGGAAGATAAGCGTTTGTTAATGCCCCTGTTAAAAGAATACCTACATCGTGGGATTCCATTTTTTCAATGTCTTTTTGAGGCTCTTCCCATAGAATAGTCAGCTTGTTCACCAGTATAGGAGAGCTAAAAAGATATGTTAACAATATTGTAAGGTACCCCAACTGTTTAGCTTTGGTACGATTTTTACAAATAGTCATTGCAAGGATTAAGGAGATAATTATCCCTATGGGCATCAACAAGAACGTAAGTAACTTGGAAACAAGGTAAAACATAAAGAGATGTTAATATTGGAAATATATTTTCGTTAATAATTAAATTTGCGTCATACCACTTAGGTTTTACTTTCAATGATCATTTAAAAGTAAAATTAGTGGTATGAATCCGTCATAGAAAGTTTTAAAATTAAACCAATGAAAAGATTTACACTAAGTGCTATTCTAATACTGTCATTTGTTTTTCAATTATCTGCTCAAAAAGGGTATGATATTACTGTTAAGTTAGCTGGAGGGCCGCAGGATAAGATGGTTTATCTCGCTCATTTTTTTGGATACAATCAATACATAAAGGTAGATTCTGTTAAGGCTGAATCTGGTCTGTATCATTTCAAAGGTGATCAACCTTTAAAAGGAGGGATTTACCTTATCGTTTTAAATCCTGCAAAATACTATGACTTCATTGTCAGTGGCGATGAACCAAAATTCTCTTTTGAAGCAGATACTTTGGATTTTGTAAAGTCTGTGAAGTTTACCAATTCTCCAGAAAATGATATTTTGTTTGGTTATAGGAAGTTTCTTTTGAGTATGAATGATAAGGCCGCGGCGGTTAATCAATCTATAAAAGCAGACGACCCCAATGCGAATGTCTTACGCAGAGATAAAATGAATGAGCTTCAAAACGAAGTTTCCACTTATATCGACAATGTAGCCAAAAATAATGCAGGTACTTTTGCCTCAAAGGTGATTTTGGCAAATAAGGAAGTAGAAATCCCTAAAGAAATTCCGTTAAACGCCGATGGAAGCAAAGACAGTACTTTTGCTTATCGTTATTACAAATCTCATTATTGGGATAGTATAGATTTCAGCGACCCAAGAAACTTGAGAACGCCTTTTTTCCTTTCTAAAATGGAAAAGTATTTCAAAGATCTAGTCTATCAAGTTCAGGACAGTATTATTGCCAATGCAGATCAGGTCATTATGCTTTCTAAGCAGGACCCAGAAATGTACAGATATGTGCTTTGGTGGGTGACTAATAAGTATGAAAATAGTGAGATAGTGGGTCTTGATGGTGTTTTTGTCCATTTAGCCGAAGAATATTACTTAAAAGATGCTAATTGGTTAGATGAAGATCAAATAAAGAAATTTAAAGACAGGGTTAAGATTTTGAAACCGTTAAGAACTGGTGAAGTTTTTCCTAGGCTCTTGGTTTATGATTTAGAGGGTAACGCCAGAACCGTTCAAGAAAGTAAAGGAAAGTATACGATAGTTTATTTTTATAGCCCAGACTGTGGTCACTGTAAAGAAGCCGCTCCGGAATTGGTGGCCTATAATGCTAAAGCAAAAGAAAAGGGCATTGTGATTTATAATGTTTCAGTAGACTATGAAACGGAAAAGCATAAAGAGTTTGTAGAAAAATATAAAACAGGTGATATGCTGAACTTGTGGGATAAAGGACACCATTATTATTTTAGAGAAAATTATGATGTTTATGCCACTCCTACCTCATTTATTCTGGATTCTGAAAAGAGAATAATAGGAAAAAGAATTCCTATAGAGGAATTTGATAGATTTATTGAATTCCACGAAAAGCAGATTGCGAAAAGAAATCAGAGTAAGTAAGGCTTTGAATATAATTTTGAAAAGAGCTGCCGACAGGTAGCTCTTTTTGTTTATATCTGTATATGTTTGTTCTATTTCTTATCTTTGTCTAAACCCCTCTTTTATTTTTAATGTTACCCAACTTTCAATTTTTATTCTGTTTTGTTCTAACCATTTTTTCCAATGGATGCCAATTGCAGTCCAGGGACAAAATGGATGGAATACCTTTGAACTTTAAAGAGCTCCTGGTAGAAATAAGAGAGCAGAGAATTACGCCCAAGCAGGCTGAGCTTGAATTTAAGCGGATTTTAAAAGATATTAAAATGGAATACCCTTCTCCCGATTATGATTCATTAAACATGGATTTGGTGTTTCCTTTGAAGAAAAAAAATTATAGGTCTGTAGGTGGTAAAGGCAGAGGTTTTTATGGCAGACATTTCGATCTTTTTGACCATTCTATAGCCAAAAGCCATCCTGCTCATGATATTTTCATCTATGACCGTAATAAGGACGAGAAAGATGATATTGATGATGACTACGTGGATGTTTTGGCAGTGAATGAAGGAGTGGTTATTGCCGTAGAGCAGGATTGGGAAGAAGAGAGTGGTTATCGTGGCGGAAACTACGTTTGGCTATATGATTTTAAGTCTGGTGGCTTGTGGTATTATGCTCATCAGCGTAAGGTTTATGTGGTGGAAGGCCAGTTGGTGGAGCAAGGAGATAAAATAGCGGAAGTTGGACGGACAGGTTTTAATGCCAAAACCAACCGCTCGGACACACACCTTCATTTAATGTTCCTAAAAATAGACAGTGATTTTAACCCCACCCCAGTAGATCATTACCTGTGGCTTAAAAATGCCAGAACAGTTTATAAAACGCAGCTTCCAAAGCATTATCCAAGGAAGGTATTAACTGCAAATTTTTTGGAGAGAAAGAAACCTTCTAATATTCCTACTTCAGTAAGTTCTCATTTCCCTGGTAGTTTACTCATCGGCACTGAAGAAAATAGATAGACCAATATAAAGGACTAGTATCATAGGTATAGCTGCAAACTTAAACGTCAGTAATAAGATTAGACAACTCACTAAAAAGAGGTATCTTACTTTATTAGTCTCCCATGAACGGTTTTTAAATTTCAATGCAATCATAGGCACATCTGAGATTAGAATGATGCTCACAAAAACAGCATAAACACTAAAAATAATTATTAAGCTTATATCATTAAGAAATGTGAACCCTTGATCAATGATGAAGGGAAATGATGCAATCACCATGGCGTTAGCAGGGGTAGGTAAGCCTCTAAAGCTGTTTGTTTGCCTTGTGTCAATATTGAATTTTGCAAGCCTTAAAGCGGAGGAAAGGGCTGGGAGTAGCGATACATATTTTAGATAGCCAGCATCTTGCATAAGATAAAGCAATATTAAGCTTGGTAAAACGCCAAAACTCACCATATCAGCCAAAGAGTCTAGCTGCTTTCCTATTTCAGAATGGGAATTCGTTAATCTGGCTACAAAGCCGTCAAGGAAATCTAAAAGCAATGCTATCAGAATAAGGATGGCAGCCTCGTGAATCATTCCATCGGCTAAAAAGACTATTCCGAAAATTCCACAAAGGAGATTTCCTAGTGTAATAAAGTTAGGGAGTGTGAATATCTTCATTAATTAAAAAAAGGGTTTGTTGATTTTTCATGTCCAATGGTGGTAGGCTCCATATGCCCAGCATAAACCACGTAATCGTCTGGAAGGGTAAAGAACTTTGTTTTAACGCTATTCATTAGTTTTTCTGTGCTACATAAGGGGAAATCCGTTCTTCCAATACTTCCTTTAAAAAGACAGTCTCCTCCTATAATATATCGCTCTTTATGATTTATAAATGCAATATGCCCAGGAGCATGGCCAGGAACAAAAACAATGTCTAAAGTGGTGTTCCCAAACTCAAATTTATCGCCTTCTTCAAGAAACTCATCCGCTTCCACAGGTTCATAGCCAGGTATTCCCCATGTTTTACATCTTAGTTCCACATCAGATAACACAGGTAGATCAGACTTATGCATATACATTTTTACGCCAAATTTTCTTTTTACATACGCACTACCAAATACATGATCTAGGTGAGTGTGAGTTTGCAGTAAAGCTACTGGTTTTAAACCTTCCTTAAGGATATATCCATTTAGTTCTTCTTTTTCTGACTGAGATAGACAGCCGGGATCAATAATTACCGCTTCATTATTTTCATCCATTTTGTCCCATAGAACGTAAGTGTTTTCACTAAAGGGCGAGAAGGTAAATATTTTAATATTGTGCATGTTACTTTTTTTAAGCTTATCGTCTAAATGTGCAAATGAAGGAAACTGTATTTGTAATATAGTTATATTCAATGGCATTTAATTAGGTAGTATTGTTACCGTTAAATAATTTTATATTTTTAATTTTCACAATATCAATCATTTAGCTAAATAGCAATGTATTTAAAATAAAACCCCAAAAAATGACCAAGCCCAACCACTCCGGTGAGCAATGGAAAAGAATTGAAATTAGCGTTCCAGACTTAGAGAATCCACCACATTATGAAGTCTCTAATTATGGAAGACTAAGGAGTTTTCAAAATGATGCCGAAGGAAAAATTTTGAAAGGATCTGTAATTCAAGGATATCGTTCACTCAACATTCGTCTCCCTAAAGGGAAATCTTTTAATCGCTATATTCATAAACTAGTCGCAACTTTTTTTGTAACGAAAAGTTCTGAAGAAAAATGCTTTGTAATCCACAAAGACTATGACAAATTAAACAACATTTACTCCAACCTTCTTTGGGTGACCAAGGAAGAAATGCTAGAACACAACAGAAAAAACCCAAATGTAATTAATAGACCTAGACCTGCAAAATCTAAAAATTATAAGCTTAATGAATCAAAGGTGATGATGATTAAGAAAATGCTAAAGTCTGACAAGTCTAGATTAAAAATGATTGCCAAGCAGTTTGGTATTACGCATACACAGTTAAACAGAATTAGGTCTGGGGAAAACTGGGGTCATGTGAAATTGGTGGAAGAAGAATAAAGTTATCCTAGGCTGCTTGCCAAAGGCAGGTCAACGTAAAAAGTGGTACCTATACCGATTTCAGTATCAAACCATAGGTTTCCACCACTATGTTCAACGCCTCTTTTTGCCATGGCTAGCCCAAGTCCTGATCCGCCAACTTTGGTGCTAAAATTTGGTAAAAACACTTTGTTTCTAACGTTTTCTGGGATACCGCTTCCGTTATCTTTTACCTCAATAATGGCAAATTTCTCTTTATCATTTTTGTAAACTCTGATATTGATTTTTGCTTTTCTATCGGTTGGTACAGATTGGATTCCATTAATAATAAGGTTGGTCACTACCCTGTTGATCAGTTGATGGTCGCTTCTTACAAGAAGTTCCTTTTCTTCTGTTTCGATGGAAACGTCCACCTTATTATTTTGTGCATACAGGTAGGCGGTTTTTTGAACTAGACCTGAAAGTTCAAAGACTTCACTTCTCGGAACTGGCATTTTTGCGAACTCAGAGAAAGAATTGGCGATTTCGGAGATATTGTCAATCTGTTCTGTTAAAGAAACTAATGCCCTTTCTATTCTCTTTTGAGCTTTTTCATCAAGAGAGGGTAAAGTTCTCTGAAGCTGCTGAATGGTGAGCTTCATCGGAGTTAATGGGTTCTTTATTTCATGTGCAACCTGTTTGGCCATTTCTCTCCAAGCCGTTTGCTTTTCACTTTGAGAAAGTGCGTCTTTACTATCTTCCAACATTTTAAGCATATTATTGTAAGATTGAGTCAATACCCCAATTTCGTCTTGTGCTTCCCAAACAATAGGCTCATTTTGCTTACTTAAACTCGTTTTCTTAATTTTTTGAGCCACCATTTTTAATGGATTTGTGAGGTGGTTTGACGCAAAATAAGAGAGAATAAGCAAAATCAAGAATAGAGCAATGCAAATGCTAAGTATAGTAGTAAAAACCTCTTCTAACTGATGTTCAAGAGTGTTAGATGAATCAAAAAATGGAACACCTATCACACCAAGCCTTTTGTTCTCTCTGTTTTTAAGGGCTAGATAAACGGCCTTATAATTTAGCTTGCCGAGTGATTCGTCCAGAAGGATTTCATTCTCGTGCTCTTCCAATATATATTGATAAGCCTGAGGGTTTATGCGGTCAGAAAGTAAATGATATTCATAAATTAGTGGTCTAGAGCTCAAAGTTAATATGCCATCATTATTGAAAAAATTGATGTCGGATTTAGTGTCTTGTGCCAGCTTATTAATTTCTTGTTTAAAAAAGGCCTCACTACTTTTTCCATCTTCTAAATTTTGCAAATGAAGTCTTACTGTGGAGCCAATATTTTTAGTGTTTTCTAAATAGAAATTTCCCTGAATAGTAAGCAGGGTACTTCTTATTACTCCAATTATGGCAAAAAGTATAAGTAAGAATGGAAGTAAGAATGCAGCATTCAGGTATATCTGAATTTTGGTAGAGAAATTCATTCTTAGTTTTCTCAAGCCTATTCTTATGGCATACAGAAGTATAACAAAAGAGATAATAAGTACCAAAAAGAGATACAAAAAAGAGAAGTCCGAGAGGAGGGAGATCCAGATGTTGTTTTCCGAAGAAATGATAATTGATCTTCCATTTTGGCCTTTTACTCCTAAATGTTCAAAATCATTGACTTGTATGCCGTTCTTAAATAAGTCAGGATTATTTAAAATGTTTAGGTCGATAGATTTTTGATAATTGAATTTTCCATAGGTATAAACGAGCTCATTCTTTTTATTAAATATGGCATAGCTATAAGATTTTGAATCAGGATTCTGGACAAACCTTTTTTCCATTAAAAGTTCTGGGTATACACTTTCGGCGTAGCCATCTCTTAGTTTGAAATCTAAAATCACTGAACCTGCATTCCCATTTAAAGGTATAAATACGACGTATTGTTTTATAAACTGCTCTCCTGTTTCGTTGATGAAGAATATGCTAGGGTTATCCGTCTTATATTTATTTTTCTTGTATTGTTCTTCCAGCTCTAAAAGACTCGGTAAGGGCGTTTTTATGCCCAGTTGGTTTCCATTACTGTCAAAAGAGAGTATCTCAGTATTGTATTTATCAAAATATAAATCTAAGTGCTTTTGCTTAATCAGACTTTCTACGGCTTGTTTTGGGAGTAATTCCCTTTTTATACTTTTAACCACATTGGAATCTTCTTTAATTCCTTGAATCACTTTTGTTAAAAGACCTTCTGCAAGAGCGTCGTTTTCTGCCAAATAACGTAAACCATAATTCTGTTTGTCGAAAACATTTTTCTTGACAGATTCAGTTTTAATAACTTGAACGGTCATTAAGGTGAAGACAAATGCCCCCAAGAAAAAGTAAATGGAAGTATTGTACTTAAATGAATGAAGATATCTGGATAGTTTAAAATAGTATACAATCAAGAAGTATACGGATACCAGCATGTATACCCATGATAGTTCACCTAAATAGAGTAATATTAATATGGATATCAGAACGCCCAAAAGCCAATGTAAAATCCCGAATTTCTGATTCATGTTTACCCTTAAAAATAAAGTACTTAGGAAGTGCAGGGATAAAAAGAATGCAAACGCTAGTATTATGAAAAATACTATCGCGGCTAATTTGAGATGATTAAAGTCTATGCTAAAAGAATAATCTAAGAGGTATGAAGATTTTTCATAAATGGACGAAAGACGTATGAAAGCTAAACGCCCAAGTAAATTAGTAACTATAACAGCCAGAACGGAAAAAATACTTTTAACGACCTTAGATGAGCTTTGAAGTTTAAAATATGCTTGGGACTTATTAAAATGGCTAATTAAAAAGGAGACAAATACAACTAGGAAACTTGTGTTAAGGATGATATCTCCTAGAGAAGGGGCGAACTTATTTAAGGCAAAATACTTGGGGTTGAACAAGTCTCCTTCACTTATTGCAAATGGAAGACTGTTGGCGAGCATGAACCAACGAATGGTAATGATATATGCCAATAGTAAGGACGCGGCCAATTCTATTTGCGAAGTAGAACATAATAATCTGATGTGCAGGAACAAGAAAATTCCGAAAAGGAATAAGCCTATAAAGGTCAATATTAGAGATTGGTTTGTTACCTCTGTTGAATTCAGGTTTTCTGCCCTAGGAGGAACTACGGAGAAAAGGAAATGATTGTTTTTATCATTAATATTAAGATAGTCGAATTTGCTTTGGGCATTTCCAATGGTTAAAGGACTAGTAGGAAGTATCCTTTTATCAAAGCCAGACTTAAGATAGTCGTTTTCGTTTCTGAATTTCTGGTAGAGTGGAATTAGAGAAACAATTTCTAATTTTTGTTTGCGGTAATAGAAAACTTGTTTTTTGACAATATTGATATGATTGTTTTTAGCGAGAAGCCCATCTTCTTGAAAAGTGGAGATCCACTCGTAATCGGGAATGTATCGGTGGTCTGACCAATAGATCAAGTGACCGTCTCTAAAAATGTAGTAAGGAAATACAGTCTGTAGATTTAACTCAGCAAATTTTACTTGATCACTTTTTTGAAATAAGCCGGTAATTTCTGTAAGTTCTTCGTCGGCGGCTTCTAAGCTTTTTAATACTTTGCTTTGAACAGCCTCTCCATAATGTTTTTCTGAAGCTCTTGGGGTGTTCTCTTCCAACAACCGATTGCTCAAGAAGGCCGCAATAAGGCTTATTGCAGCGAATACGAGTAGCGTGATTTTTTTTGTTTTGGAAGAGATCATTTAAGTGTTTAACGCTTATCTAATTTCAATGGATAGGGAAAAAACCGTGCCAATGACTTTGCGGTTTATGGAGTTTTGTTGCGATTTATAAAATACACTAAGGTTAGGTTACTAATAAGAAAAATCATTAATTGTTTCGAAGGAAGGAATATTATCGGAAATTTAGACCGAATAGAAATTGATATGAAAATAATGGAAGATTTGTTGAAGATCATGGTCCCAGCGGGCTTATTGTTGATAGGTATGTATGTATTGGCCAAATCTTTTTTGAATAAGCAATATGATCTTAGGAAGTTAGAGCTAAACAGCAAATCGAACGAAGCCATAACACCGTTAAGACTTCAGGCTTATGAGCGTATGACACTTTTTTTGGAGCGAATTACACCTAATTATTTGTTATTAAGGCTTTTTGATAGAGCGGTTCATGTGAATGATTTTCAGGCTATTCTTTTAAAGGAAATAAGAGAGGAATATTACCATAATCTGGCTCAGCAAATTTATATATCAGCAGAGGCTTGGGAAGAGGTTAAAGGTGCCATGAATGAAATGCTATCACTGGTTAATCAAGCGGCTTCGGAACTTAAGCCAGACGATTCGGCTATTCAGCTTTCAAAGAAAATTTTTGATAAAGTGATTAACGAAGAGCGTGACCCTACTCGAAATGCCTTGTTGATGTTAAAAAAGGAAGTTAAAATTCTGTTTGAATAGGATTCTTTACTGCTTTATTGGTAAATTTCTAAAAATATAAAAGGATAATAATATGTCGGTTACATCAAAACATTTGGCAACATTCATTTTGGGAGCGGCTGCTGGAGTGGCAATGCATAAGTATCTTCAAACTGAAGAGGGCGAAAAGCTTATGGAGGACTTAAAGACCAAGGGAACACAATTAAAGGACGAGGCCGAGGGTGCTATAGATAAAGCTCCAGAATACTTTGAAGCATTAAAAGGTGAGGCGTCTAATAAGCTTGCTGATACTTTGGCCATGCTGAAAGAGAAGTTTCCAGAGGCAGGAGAGATGATAAAGGAAATTATTGGAGGAACTAAGCCCAAAACAACGTAATTAAAAGGCGAGCTTTGGGGCTCGCCTTTTATGATTTACAAAAATTTACGCCACCACTTATCATTGGGTAGTGGTTCATGTCTCAAGGAAATGGTTTGGCCAATTTCTGGTAATACCATTTTTACATTTTCGGTTTCAGCAGCTGCTGTAGCTCTTTCAACCGATTCCTGCCAAGGGTGTAAAGCTAAGGTAAATGCCCCCCAGTGAATAGGCATCATTTGCTCTGCCTTAATATCTATGCTCGCTTGTACCGTTTCTTCGGGCATCATATGGATATTATCCCAGCGTTCGTTATACTGCCCACATTCCATCATGGCGAAATTAAAAGGGCCATATTTTTCACCTATTTCTTTAAAGTGAGGGCCATAACCACTGTCACCACTAAAGTAGATGTTGTCTGATTGTCCTTTAATGACCCATGACGCCCAGAGAGTCGTGAACCTGTCTGATAGACCTCTTCCTGAGAAGTGTCTGGCTGGTGTACAGGCTAGTTTTAATCCTTCAAAGTCGGCTTCTTGCCACCAATCTAACTCTTTTATCTTATCAGAACCTACGCCCCACTTTTCTAAATGACTGGCTAAGCCTAAGGGTACGTAAAACTGTTTGACCTTGTCTTTAAGTTTCAACACAGACTCATAGTCTAGATGGTCGTAGTGGTCATGAGAGAAAATAACTAAATCTATCTCAGGCAGTTTTTCAATCGCGATAGGAAGGTCTTTACTATATCTTTTGGAGCCAATCATAGCAATGGGTGATGGACTAGCACCAAGCATGGGGTCAATGAGTACTTTTAATCCGTCGATTTCTAAAAGAAAAGCCGAATGCCCAAACCAAGTAATTCGAGTGGAGTCGCCTATTCTTTTTTGAATGTCTATGGAATCAATTTTTTGAACTGGTAGGTTCACTTTTGGTTCTCTTCCTGCTTTGTCCAGGTATTCGGGAATCATTTTAAGGGCTTCCCAAGTTCCCATTTCCATGGTGGTTTCTATGGCATTTATAAAAAGTCCATCTTTATAGTTTTTAGACTTTAGATAGTTTTCTCTCTTTGCTTCCGTTGGTTTCCCTCCAAAAACTGGATGGAGATTCATAAATACAACGGTGCCCGCTACTATCAAAAGCAGTAAGACTGTGATTCCGATGAATATCATTTTCAAAATTCTTTTCATAGTATGTGAGTAATCACTTACAAAAGCGGTTTTCGATTTTATTAGTTCGCATGTAGTATGTTTTCTTTAGAAAATGTTTTCAATTCCTTCTCTGCTACATAAAAAAGCTCCTCACTTCAAAAGTAGTGAGGAGCTAAATAAAATAAAATATGTGCTATGACCTAGCTAGGATACCCGGGATTTTGAGGTTTAAGATTCGTGTTATTTAACATTTCTTGCTTTCCTAGTGGAAGCAATAAGTGTTTTTCTTGAAGGGCTTGGTTAGAGCTGCCATTAATATGCCCCACAAAGTTATCAAAACCATTGGTCTTTTCATTATAGGCTTTTCTAAGCCTGACCATGTCAAACCATGTGATTTGCTCATAGCATAGTTCATGCCATCTTTCTCTCCAAACCGCCTCTCTGAAAGAAGCTTGAGTGTATGTTCCTAAGGCCGGAGTAGCTAAGGTGGCTCTGTCTCGTATTTTCTTTAAAGCATCATAAGCATCCTGTGTAGGGTTACCTAGTTCGTTCTGAGCTTCTGCAAATATTAATAATACCTCGGCATATCTAATTTGTGGAACATTCAGATTGTTGTTTCTAGAACCGGACACGCCTTTGGTTCCGTTAGATGTTTTATTGAAGTGCTTGAAAATATAAGACGCTCCTAGGTCAAACTCTGCACCATTTCCATTAGTGAAGTAAGTGTTATAGAAGTATCCTTCTTGATTCTTAGCTCTTAAATCTCCTTTCTCGTAAGAGTTATAAAAGGCCGTAGTAGGAACAGTACTACCCGTACCTGACGGTCCATTATAAGTAACAGGCTTAAAGTTAGGGTACATGTTATCCATAGGATTACTAGCTACCACATTATTATACTGAAGCATAAATAGGTGCTCCTTTGTATTCTTCAAGTTTTCTTGATGTACTTGAGTGTAGGTGTCAAACAAAGCTATTTGAGTAGGGTTAGCTTTGGCGTAATCCATTACCTCTTTAGCTTTATTTGCAGCTAATTGATAGTGAGAAGCTCCCTTTGATAATGGAAACCCTGCCATGGTTAAATAAACCCGCGACATTTGTGCTTTTACCGCGGCTAAACTTACTCTACCTGTGGCATCCATCCAAGATAAGCCTGCAGCTTCGGCTCTCTTAAGGTCAGCTTCTATAAGGGCATAAACCTCTTCTTGCGGAGCTCTTGCTGGTAAGAAATTTTCAGAAGCAGCTGTCTGTGGTTTTGTGATTAATGGAACATCTCCCCATAGTCTTACCGCTGTGAAATATGCGGTAGCTCTCAAAAAGCTAGCTTCGCCTAAAATTTTGGTTTTTTGAGCCTCGTTCATTGGCGTAATAGCTGGGACTTTATCCAACACTTGGTTGGCTTGAGCTATTACTTTGTAAAGGCCATTCCAGTAGTTAACTACGTGTGCCGTGTTTCCGTCGTGAACCAAACCATAAAGGTTGTTCAAATCCGAGTTTTGAGCTGTTTCAGTAGTGCTTGTTCCTGTTAAAGCTTCTAAAAGTTGCCAGTTAGCAGAAAATATACCAGCTCCATTACCCATGAAACGCATGTCTGAATAGACAGAAGCTAAGGCTGCTTCAGCGTGGTCAGGGATTTGATAGAAGCTGTCTGGACTAAGGTTAGATGGAGCTACCTCTTCCAGAAAATCTGAGCAGCTCGCAGTGCTGAATAAAATGATAACACTAAGTATCATTTTACCGAATTGGTTTTTTATTAAATATTTCATTTTGTCTTTCTTTTAATACTTTGAGTGTTATTATAATGTAACCTGTAAACCTAACATGTAAGTAGTAGGCTTAGGATAATTATGCCAGATCATACCTTGAGAGAAGGCACTGTTGCCATTTCCTTGGTTGGTAGGAGCTGTTTCAGGATCTCCTACAATCTTATCCTCAACTAGCAAGAAGAAGTTTTGAACAGAACTATAAACCCTAAGTCGGCTTAATTTTAATTTTTCGGTTGTGGCTGATGGGAAAGTATAACCCAGCATGGCATTTTTTCCTCTTAAAAATGAGCCATTTTTAATCCACTGTGTATCCACGTTTGTTACATAACCAGCACGCGTATCTCTGATTTCCGCAATCATCGTGTTTTGGTTTGATGGTGTCCAAGCATTTAATACCGAAGTATAACTGTTAGCTAGAGCTTGACGGTCTTCACTTGGGTGAAGGTTCATCATCATCACGTCATTACCGAACATGAATTGTGTTTCAAACAAGAAGTCAAAGCCTTTAAAACGAAGACTGTTAGTAAGAGCACCCCATCCTTTAGGACTTCCGTTTCCGATGATAGAACGGTCAGCGTCTGTAATGGCTTTGTCACCATTGACGTCTAGGTATTTAATATCACCAGGAAGCATGGTAAGACCGTTTCTGTAGCTGGTAAATTGAGCTGCTTCATCACGTTCTGCTTCGCTCCAAACACCTAGTCTTGTTAAACCCCAGAAAGCACCAACTGGCTCTCCAATTCTAATAATGTTCGTTGGATTAGTGAAGTTAGGTCCACCTACGTTGAAAATATCTGAAGGCGTTGCTAAAGAAAGTACTTTGTTCTTGTTGAAAGAGATGTTGAACGAAGTAGTCCACTCCAGAGCACCTTTTAGGTTATTGGTATTGATACCTAATTCTATCCCTTTGTTTTCCATAGAACCTACGTTTCTACGAATAGTTGCATAACCACTCGTTTGAGGAACAGGAGCATCCAAAAGCATGTCTGTCGTTTTTCTGTAGTAATAGTCGGCCTCTACATTAATTCTACCATTCAATAAACCTAATTCTACACCGAAGTCAGTCTGAGCTGTTTTCTCCCATTTAAGGTCTGGGTTAGCTAGTCTTGCAATACCAGTTCCAGATACTCTAGTGTCGTTATAGATCGTAGAATAGTTTGAGCTAAGAAGAGATAAAGAAGAATATGGCGGTATTTCTGAGTTACCCGTTAAACCATAACTTGTTCTTAATTTCAAGTTAGAAATTACGGGATTGCCTTTAAGGAAGTCCTCTTCAGACACACGCCAAGCCAATGCTCCAGAAGGGAAGAATGCGAATTTGTGGTTTGCTCCAAATTTAGAAGAACCATCAGCACGTCCCGTGAAAGTAACCAAGTACTTATTCATTAAACCATAGTTTAATCTACCGAAGTATGAGTTAAAAGCACTTCTATTTGCACTAGAACCTACAGATGGATTAGTGGCACCAGCACCCAGATTGTTGAACGTGAAATAATCTGTTGCAAAACCAGATACACTCGCACTCATGTCAAAGAAGTTGGTTTCTTGCCATGATAAACCTAAAAGACCAGTGAACGAGTGAATGTCCTTGAAGTCTTTCGTATAAGTTAAATAGTTTTCTAAAGACCAGAAGCTTTCTTTTCCGTTATAGGTAGAAGCGTTTCCTTGAGCACCAATGTTCAAAGTTCTTGTTTGAGATTGGTTAATTTCTTGGGTTTTAATGTTAGCACCCAAAACCGTTCTCATTTCAAGACCCTCCATAAATTTGATATTAGAATAAACACTACCTATTGAGGTTTGGGTATTCATAATATATTTTCTGTTTGTAGATCTGTGTACAGAACTCATAGTTCCTTCAGCAAACGGATAATCTCTGTTATTGGCAAAAGTTCCGTCTTCGTATCTTACAGGAAGGAAAGGAAAATCTTCTACGATTTGACGAGCTACTGCATCGTTAATGTCAACTACGTTTTCTGTTTGGTTATTGTAGTTCAATGTTCCACCTACTTTCAGCCAGCTGTTTACGTTATCGTCAATTGTAAACCTTGCAGAATATCTTTTTAGGTATGAATTAATAAGTAAACCTTGGTCGTCTCTATATCCTAAAGAGAATGAATGTTGCGTTTTTTGATTTCCACCACTAAAACCTAACTGATGGTTTTGAGAAACTCTGTTCTGAGAACTCTCATCTAACCAGTTGGTGTCATATTTAGGTTTGCCATTGGCATCAAAAATTCTTGGGTCTGTACGACGTAAAGCTGGATTTAGGTAGGCCCATTTTCCTGCTGCCCATCCGTTTGGATCGTATTTCGCCATGTTAGCCCATGCCAAATCTTCAACAGCCAAATACTGTTCTGCATTTAATACTTCAGGTCTGTTTGGCCCAATAGTATTCATACTAAAATCAGCATTGTAAGTTACCTGACTAGCACCAGCTTTACCTTTTTTGGTCGTTACTAATATAACACCATTGGCACCTCGAGCTCCATAAATGGCTGTAGAAGAAGCATCTTTCAATACTTCTACAGAGACGATGTCGTTTGGGTTAATGTAGTCAATAGCCGAAGTAAACTGAGATTGGTTTCCTTGAGGAAGCATGACTCCGTCTACCACGTAAAGCGGGTTGTTTGAAGAGTTAATAGAGCTAAAACCTCTAATTCTAATTTGCGTTCTTCCTCCTGGCCTTCCAGAGTTGGAACTCACTTGAACCCCAGCCATTCTACCGGAAAGCCCTTGTGCTAAAGAAGGAGCAGGTCTTTCTAAAAGTTGCTCGGCTTTAACGGAACTTACAGAACCCGTTAAATCAGATTTTTTCAAAGTACCGTATCCGATTACTACTACTTCATCCAGTATTTTATCGTCTGGATCAAGTGATACATTGACTACTGTTTGATTGCCAACAGATATTTCTTTAGCTCCGTAACCTATTAAAGAAAAAGTAAGAACGGCACCGCTCTCTGGTACCTCAATAGCGTATGTTCCGTCCCCATTTGTGATGGTTCCTCGCTGAGTACCTTTCAAAACAATACTTACACCAGGGATTCCGGTGTTTGTTTCGTCTTTTACTGTTCCCGTAATTCTTTTATCAACCGCCACTTTCTCTGAGGTGGTTAAATTGGAATTGTTAGGATTTGCGTTGTAAAGTTCTGCAAATGAATGGTTTGCGGAGCACAGTAGCAGTGCGGATGCTACAGATAGATTTCTAATTGCTCCAGACCACAATTTTGGAATTGGGTAATTTTTAAGCATAGTATACCTAAGTTAATTAAGAGTGATTGATTGAATAATTTTAACTAAAAGTAGTCTATTATTGATATTTTTTATGATTTCCTATATTGCTTTTTTGTTAATAATGTACATAAATATCTTTTGTGAATACCAAATGAACTAAAGTGAATATATCTGGATTCTGACCATTTTCAAGTCCTATCACTTTCATGATTTAACGACTAAATGACACTTATAAAACCTAAATATTTGACTATAAAAGTGGTCTGTTTTTTTTGACAGTAGTTGATTATTGGGAGGTGTAATTACGGTTAGGTACGTGTGTAAAGATTGAGGAAAAGGTGAAATTGAAGAGGTATTTTTTTGCCCATATATATCGCTTTATATGAGCCATTTAATGCGTAAGAAAAACCATTGGATCGGATTATGATTTTCAAAAAAGAATTTCTTGTTCCAATTATCGATTACCCATTCTTAAGTACTTAAAATTAAAAACCACACTGGTTATAAATTTCTCATATTTTAGAAATAACTAAAATTTAATCTTCATATAACATGTGAGGAAAATGAAACTGTTAGGGCGAGTTGACCTCGAAATAAAAAAGTGGTAGTGGATTCTTAAACTCGGTTTATGCAATGGAGAATCGTAATGAGTTTTAAAGTGGAATAAATCAGTCACTTAAACGAGATTAGCATAGCAGTCTACCCTGAGCTTGCCGATAGGAAGCAATTTAGCTACGTTCCCGATAAATTTCGGGAGCTTTTCTAATGAATAAAGCGGATTAAAAGAGTATCATGCCATGCAGCAGGAGACTATCCTTTAATGGAGTTCGGTTAGTAGTAGAGAAAGATATTTGTCAGCGGTAGAAAGAGTTATTTCAGGAACTTATGAAGCTCATGAATTAATTAAGGAGTAAAATGATAATGTTATGGGATATCAATACTTGGCAGGATTATGTTTACTGGCATGGCACTGCCCAAAAAAAGATTTAATGAGCTTATTAAAGAATGCATGAGAACCCTGTTTGAAGCAAAGAAAGGCTTAAAGGCAAGTTTAGGAGACTATTGGTTTGGGATGAAATAGATTCCTATATTGCTTTTATGATGAGCTCACTCACATTTTACAGGGTCGTTATTTATTTCAAAACCGGAGGGCTGTAAAAAACAAAACTGGTAGGGTTTATCCCGTACCAGTCTTATTAATGAGCTTTTGTATAATTTCTTCCTAAATATATTGGCACATATAAGAAGTCTGCGTTTCCACTTTTACTTTAAAGGAAGAATCCCCAATAACATTAAAGTGCTGACCACCATTGAATGTTTTCCACTCTGTTTCATTTGGTAAAAGAACAGTAAGGGCTCCTTGAATAACATTCATGATTTCTGGTGCACCAGTACCAAAAGTGTATTCTCCGGGCTCCATCACGCCAATAGAAGATTTACCTTCTGGCGTTTCATATCCAAGTGATTTTACATTGTTGTCGAAATATACGTTTGCTTCTATCATGCTTACTTATTTTTTATGATTTTCTAATTGTTGTTTTTGTCTGCTATTACGTGATGTTAGTCGTCTGAGTTCTGTTAGAGATTAATTTAACTATACGTCCGATATTGAAATCAGACACCTCGCAACAAGCATTCTTTCTTAAGCCACACTTACGTTTAGAATTAAAACATAATCTTCCATTTCTATTTCTGTAGGTTCTGTAATTGACGCACTTACTATTAAAGAAAGTGCTTGAACCTCTTCACAGATATAGGCTTGGTTTGCGGTAATGGCTGTTGCCAATTCCTGATTATTGTTTTCTAGCTGGATGTTGATTTTGTCCGTTACCTCAAAACCGCTGTCTTTACGGTAGTTTTGAATTTTATTCACAAAGTCCCTAGCTATTCCTTCGTGTTTTAATGCTTCTGAAATATGAATATCCAAGGCCACGGTAAGGTTGCCATCCTGAGCCGTTAAGTACCCAGGGAGGTCTTCAGTTAGTATTTCTACGTCTGCCAGTTCTATTTCTCCAACACTTAAAGTTAGTTTGCCGTTCGCTTCAAGTTCTTTTATTCCAGCAGAATCCATGGCAGAAATAGCTCCCGCAACAGCTTTCATTTCTTTACCATATTTTGGCCCTAAGGTTTTAAAGTTAGGTTTTACTTTCTTACTTAAGACACCAGACGCGTCGTCAAGGTACTCTACAGCTTTTATATTAACCTCGGTTTTTATCAATTCTTCCACAGAGCTAATCTGGGAACGAACACGCTCAGATAAAACTGGGATAAGAATTTTTGCCAAAGGCTGACGAACTTTCAGTTGGTTTCCTTTTCTTAAAGAATGCACCAGTGAGCTCACTCTTTGTGCATAATCCATAGAGCCTTCTAAGTCTTCATCTATCCAGGCTTCGTTGGCCACAGGGAAGTCAGAAAGGTGAACTGAGATTTTTTCTGAATCTGCCACTAAGTTCTTATATAACCAGTCGCTATAAAAAGGAGCGATTGGAGACATCAATTTGGCTACCGTTTTAAGGCAAACACCCAATGTTTCGTAAGCCAGTTTTTTATCCTCGCTCAGTTCACCTTTCCAGAAACGTCTTCTTCCAAGACGCACATACCAGTTGGAAAGTTGGTCTGTCACAAAATTCTGAATGGCTCTACCGGCTTTGGTAGGCTCATAAGTCTCATAAGCTTCGTCCACTTCTTTAATCAGTGTTTGAAGTTTAGAAAGCACCCATTTATCTAATTCGGTTGCTTTTGATAGGTCAATTTCTCCTGTAAAATTATAATTGTCAAGGTTGGCATAAAGAGCAAAGAAATTATAGGTGTTTGTCAATGTTCCAAAGAACTTGTTTCTAGCTTCCGTAATGCCATCTAAGTTGAATTTAAGATTGTCCCAAGGCTGAGCATTGGTAATCATGTACCATCTGGTAGGGTCGGCTCCATAATTTTTTAAAGTCTCAAATGGGTCAACAGCATTGCCAAGTCTCTTAGACATTTTATTGCCTTTGGCATCCAAAACCAGACCTGTAGAAACTACATTTTTAAAAGCAACAGAGTCAAAAAGCATCCCAGAAATGGCATGAAGCGTAAAGAACCAACCACGTGTTTGGTCTACACCTTCAGAGATAAAGTCTGCCGGGAAGGATTTGTCAAAAGTGCTTTCATTTTCAAATGGATAATGCCACTGAGCATAAGGCATGGCTCCTGAGTCAAACCAAACATCTATCAAGTCTGGCTCACGGAAAAGTTTTTTACCTGTTTTAGAAACGAGGACTACATCATCTACATATGGGCGGTGTAGATCGAAATTTTCGTAGTTCGACCTCACCCCCTGCCCCTCTCCGGTAGAGAGGGGAGCTTTTTCAAGTTCTTTCAGAACTCTTTCCTTTACATCTTCGATATTGTTGAGTACTTCGGCATTTTTAAATCTTATAACGCTAAAACCCTTTTGGTTTAAATAGGCCGTTCGGTAATTATCATATTTAATTGCTTCCTCAGAATCGTGAATTTCCCCATCAATTTCTACAACTAGATTATGTTTTATACACACAAAGTCCACAATGAAGTCTGCAATGGCATGTTGACGTCTGAATTTCTCACCTAAATTGTTATTTCTACACAATTGCCAGAACGCATCTTCAGCTTGTGTAGCATTCTTTCTATTCTCTCTTGCATTGGCCTTTAGATTAAACAACCATTTCTTTGTTTCAGCGGTAAAAACCAAAGCTTCTCGAAGCTCACCTCCGGAGTCAAATGTTCCACTAATTCGAGCATTATCAGAAGAAAACTTGTTTTCGTCAAAAAGCCCCTCTCCCCCGGAGAGGGGCAGGGGGTGAGGTTGAGTCTCCAAATAGTTTTTTGTCATAAACCCAGCCTCAATTGCTTTATCAATTTCAAGGCTAAGTTCGTCCACAGAACCAATGCAAAGTATTTCATCATCTTCGTTTTTCCAGATAGGAAGCGGTGTTCCCCAAAATCTTGAACGAGAAAGATTCCAGTCCACCAAGTTTTCTAACCAGTTGCCAAACCTTCCAGAACCTGTAGATTCAGGTTTCCAGTTAATCTGCTTGTTAAGTTCTGCTAATCTATCTTTTACAGCCGTAGTTTTCACAAACCAGCTATCTAACGGATAGTATAAAATTGGTTTATCTGTACGCCAACAGTGCGGGTAGGAGTGAACATATTTTTGCACATTGAATGCTCTGTTTTCCTCCTTCAGTTTTATAGATATCCTTTCATCTACAGAAAGGTATTTGTCTCTTTCTTGTTTCTGCTTTTCTATTTCTAGTTCAGCTTCGGTATAGTATTCCGCTTTTACATATTCTAAAGCAAAATCAGTTACCTCTTTCACAAAACGTCCTTTACGGTCAACCAAGGGCATGTCTTTGCCTGCTTCATCTTTGACCATTATGGCACCAATGCCATTTTGCTGAGCTACTCTAAAGTCATCGGCACCAAAAGTTGGAGCGGTGTGCACCACACCAGTACCATCTTCAGTAGTCACAAAGTCACCTATGATTATTTTAAAAGCATCTCCATTAGGCTTTACGTAAGGCAGTAGTTGCTCATAGTTTAGGCCTTCTATTTCAGAACCTTTAAAAACAGCTTCTACTGTCCACGGGATTAGTTTTTTGTTTGAAGCTTCAAAACCTTCAAAGTCACCATCTTTTCCTTTTTCTGAAAAATGCTTTCCTAGTAAGTCTTTCGCCAAAATAACATTCACAGGCAAGAAAGTGTATGGATTAAAGGTTTTAACTAAAGCATACTCAATGTTTTTACCTATGGTCAACGCCGTGTTTGAAGGCAAAGTCCAAGGAGTGGTGGTCCATGCTAAAACAAATACTTCATCATTGCCTGCGGCATCAAAAACAAAAGCTGATTTTTTGTCTTTTGTTAGCTTAAACTGAGCCGTCATAGAGGTGTCTGTCACATCTTGGTAGGCTCCTGGTTGATTAATTTCATGCGAAGAAAGTCCAGTGCCTGCAGCAGGAGAATAAGGCTGAATGGTGTATCCTTTATATAGTAAGTCTTTGTCGTATAGTTTTTTTAGCAAACTCCATACAGACTCAATGTACTCGTTTTTGTAAGTGATATATGGGTCTTCCATGTCTACCCAGTAGCCCATTTTATCTGTCATGTCTTGCCAGATACCAGTAAATCGCATAACCGCTTCACGGCATTTTTGGTTATACTCCGCTACGGAAATTTTCTTTCCTATATCCTCTTTAGTTATTCCAAGTTCTTTTTCGACTTGAAGTTCTACTGGAAGTCCGTGTGTATCCCAACCACCTTTACGGTTTACTTGAAATCCTTTGAGCGTTTGATAGCGACAAAAAATATCTTTTATGGTTCTGGCCATCACATGGTGAATGCCAGGGGCTCCATTTGCCGAAGGCGGACCTTCATAGAAGGTAAAGGTTTTATTTCCTTCACGCTCTTCAATAGATTTCTTGAAGACATTTTCAGATTTCCAAAATGCTAAAACTTCGTCTGCTACGTCAGCGTAATTGACCGACTTATACTCAGGATATTTCATCTAAAAACTTACCAATTTGGTGTAAAAACTTGAACCGGAACTCCGGCTTTTGAAATGGTGGGCAAAGATAGGGAATTCAGTATTATAAAGGTTTCAAACTTGGCATATGTGGTATATTTGTGTTTAATTTTTCAAAATGACTTTCATTCTGGACGTACTATATTCATTTTCTATCCATTTTTTCAATTTGGGTATCAAGATAGTGAGCTTATTCAGCTCAAAAGCCAAGCTTCGTTCTGCTGATCAAAACAATTGGAAGGATGTTGTTTCAAAAAGAGATCTAAGCAAGCCTTTGGCTTGGTTTCATTGTGCTTCTTTAGGGGAGTTTGAGCAGGGGAGACCCGTAATAGAAGCCTTCAAAAAGAAGCATCCAAAGCATCAGATATTATTAACTTTTTTTTCGCCTTCTGGTTATGAGGTAAGGAAAAACTATGCCGAGGCCGACATTATCTGCTATCTGCCACTTGACTTAAAATCTAATGTGAAACGATTTTCAGAAGCTTTTCAGCCTGATATTGCATTTTTTGTCAAATACGAGTTTTGGCGAAACTTCATAGCAGGTTTGAAAGAAAGACAAGTTCCTTTAGTTTCTTTCTCGACTATTTTTAGACCAAGTCAAACATATTTTAAATCACTTGGTGGCTTTGCCAGAAAACCACTTTTACAGATAGACAAGTTTTTTGTGCAAAATCAAGAATCAGAAGATTTGCTAAGGAAGATTAGTCAAAATAATGTAGAAGTAGCCGGTGATACTAGGTTTGACCGTGTAGCAGATACTTTAAAAACTATTCGTGAGATAGAAGTGGCGAAGGTTTTCAAAAATAATAAAAAGACTTTGGTGGGTGGTTCTGTTTGGCCAGAAGATATGGAGGTGCTCATTCCTTTTATTAATAAATTAAAAGATTTGAAATTCATTTTAGCTCCTCACGAAATCAAAGACAAGCAGATGAGCGAATGGGAGAGTCAAATGAGGGATAAGTCTGTAATTAGATTTTCAAAGGCAGAGACACATTCAAATTTAGCTAAATATGATGTTCTGATAATTGACAATGTGGGCATGCTTTCTTCGCTTTATCAGTATGGTGAGTTTGCATTTATTGGTGGAGGTTTTGCCACTGGGCTTCATAATATATTGGAAGCGGCCACTTTCGGAATGCCGATATTTTTTGGAGATAAAGCTTTCAAGAAATTTCAGGAAGCTAAGGACTTAATGGAAGAGAAGGGAGCTTTTAGTATTTCGGGTTTTGATGATTTCTATCAAATTATGGAGGAGCTGCTTAGGGACGCTTCGAAATATCAAGAAACAAAAAACATCACTGCTGCATATGTCAAAAATCACACCGGGGCTACCGATGTGATTTTAAATTGGATAGAAAATTCGAGAATTCTTAAACCTTAAACTTCGCCTTCAAATAATCCATTGTCATTTTATTGGCCACTTTAGTGGCTTCAGGGTCGTGTTTGGCATTACTCGGATTTGCAAAACCGTGCACCGCATCAAAAATTTTATAAGTCAACTTTTTGTCGGCCTTTTTCATATTAGCCGCAAAAGTCTCAATGACATCCTTACTAATCCATTTTTCTGTAGCAAAAAGTCCAAGTACATCTGAGTTTAACGTTTTTAGCTGCTCCACATCTTGAACAGGCATGCCATAATACATTACAGTACCCACAGCCTGCTGACCCTCTAGAAGAGCAGACCTAAGAGATAGGCCACCACCAAAACACCATCCCACACTCGCAATTTTTGCTTTAGGACCAGCATAGTTAATTCCAGCTTTCATGATGTTTTCTAGTCTTGTTTGGTCTGCACCACCCATTAGTTTTCCGGCTACTTCTGGGTTTGTAGTCGTTTTGCCATCATACATGTCAAGAGCCAATACATTTACCTGACCATTAAGATCTTTAAAGAAAGTATTTGCCTCGTTTCTAATATGGTCATTTAATCCCCACCATTCTTGGTAAACCAACAGCCATTTATTGCTGTTTGAAGTGGATTTAATGAAATAGCCAGATGCATCCTTTCCATCTGGCGAAGTGATTTTTATTTCATAACCTAGGACTTTAAAATTGATTTCAATTGGAGATGGGTGCATTTTAATAAACTCAGGGTCATTGACAAAGTCTGCCATGCTCGCTGGCATTACATTATGACACATAGTGATTTCCTTTTCTAGCTCGGGTTGACTTTGAAAGCCGAAAAAGGTCCAAAAAAGAAGGAAAAAGGCATATAGTTTAAACATAATCTATTCGTTATTTAATGAGAATTTGGAAAAGAGGCTTCGAATTGATTAACAATTTTCATCTTTTTAAGTTCTAATGTGACTCATTGATATGTTTGGCTATGACATCTTCGCCCCAGTCATTTGTGAGGTCACGAACCACAGAATGCACATGATTATTGTCGTTTTGTGTGCAGTCGTATTCTATTAAAAGTACTGGGTTATGAATTCTGTAATAATGTCCTTCGCCCCATTTTTCGCCTCCCATCCACACAAAGTGCAGTTTTTCTAAACCTGCGGCTTCGATCTTTTTCATGAATTCATTTGCAAAGCCATTCGGAGCTCTTTTCACATGATGGCTAATAATTTTCATAAGTTCTAGCTGTTGTTCTTTACTCATTTCCCCGAAAGCAATCCCTTCGTTTTGGTTTATCTCTGCCAGAGCCTTGTTTGAGCTTACTACGTCATAAGGTGCTTTATCGTTGATTTTTGCTTTGGCATGTTGCTGGGAGTCTAAAGACTTTATAAAGGCAAATCCCATAGCTGTTTCATCTCTTAAGACCTCCGTGCCTTCTGGCAGGGGCATTCCCGCGGGTACTCTGGCAGGATTAGTCCCGAAGAATAGGGGTGTAGCAGAGTCAATTTTACCTTTTTCGGAAGAATAGTTAAGGGATAGATGGTGACCTTCTATTCTCCAAGCCCAGTTTTTATGAGCATCTGGAGTTCCGAAAAATGAGAAATAGTATTTCTGTGGGTCGCGGTGGTCGCTATCTGTTGGTCTGTTTTCCAAAACGTGTAAAACACCCTCTAACTGCATAATGGCAAGTGCCGTTTTGGTTCCTTCTGCACTGAGAGAGGCATACAACACATTCATGGCTAGTTTCTTTTGGTCATCAGAGAGTTTGCGGTAGTCTAGACCGTTTCTTGGGACAGGCGTATAGAACCAATTTTTTCTTTCTTTGTCAGTAAAGCTAAAAATGGCTTCCGCTTTTTGTTCTTTAGAAAGTGTGTTGAGAAATTTTTCTGAAGCCTTTAAGATTTCGGAATTGGTGTTTTTTTGAGCAACTCCGCAGGATACAGAGAAGCATAAAATCAATACAATTAGTTTTTTCATCGTTTTAGGAGGGTTGAAATATTGTTCAATCTATATATATTGATTGGAATTAAAAATACCTTGTAAAAGTCAATGAAAAATAAAGGCTGGCAAATGACGGTAAGTATTATAGGATCTGGAAATATTGCATGGCACTTGGTCAATGTTTTTGAAGAAAAAGGGGTTAGGGTAGCGGAGGTTTTTGGTAGAGATAAGAAAAAGGTAGAAGCTATTACGGGCTACCTTTATGATGTGAAAGTCAAAACAGATCTAGATTTCTCAAATAGCCCTTCCGATATTTTTATTCTTGCAGTTTCCGATGACGCCATTGAAGCTGTAGCTAGCCAAGTTATTCTTCCCCCGAATAAGTTATTGATTCATACATCGGGAGCTAGGGATATGAATGTTTTGCTTAAAGCATCCTATACAAACCCCAATGTTAAAATGGGCGTGCTATATCCTTTAATGACTTTTACTCGTGGTTTAAAAGTCAATTTTAGGGAAGTGCCTGTTTGTTTGGAAGCAGAAGATAAAAGTACTCAGGATATTCTAAGTGATTTGGCCTCAAGAATTTCAGATAAAATTTACTTCGTAAACTCTATTCAACGTTCTGTTTTGCATGTTGGAGCAGTTTTTAGTTGTAACTTTACCAACCATTTATTGGCTCTAGGAAAAGAGATTTTGGAAGATTCTGAACTCGATTTTGACCTTTTAAAGCCCTTGATAAATGAAACGTTTAAGAAAGGTATGAAAGCAAATCACCCAGCGGAGGTTCAGACAGGGCCAGCCATTAGAGATGATTTTAGTACAATAGATAAACATAGAGAAATTTTAAAAGAGGATGAAGACCTCCTAGAGGTGTATAACGTCTTAACAAAGAGTATTCAAGACTGGTATCAATGAAAAAAGTATTAATTATAATTTTTATTGCCGTAGGAATTACAAGCTGTGGCACATCTCAATCAAAAGAAGAAAAAACAGAAGAGCCTTCTTTTAATCCAAGAGCGGAACTGCCTGGTACGATAACATATGTGGGTTTAAAGGAGCCAAGTGAGGGAGCCGCTATTCCTAATACCGAAAAAGCACCGGATAAAATGGTGGCTATAAATGGCGGCAATGTAAGAATAGGTTCAGAAGAAGGTTTTGAGCATGAAAGACCGATGTTTTGGGCAAGAATAAAACCTTTTTTTATGGATAAGTCGCCAGTGACCGTAGCCGAGTTTAGGAAGTTTGTGGAAGCCACGGATTATAAAACAGAAGCGGATAAATTTGGCAATGCCGGTATAATACATGAATCCACAGATAAAAACTGGATTCTAAAGGATGGGGCGAATTGGGAATACCCATTAGGAAAGGACTTTCCTAAAGCAGGAGACGACCATCCAGTCACCCAAGTTTCTTGGAATGATGCTACGGCTTATGCCACATGGGCAGGTAAAAGATTACCACATGAAATAGAGTGGGAGCATGCCGCTAGAAACGGAAGCAACTCCAGAGATATATATGCTTGGGGTAACCAAATATCAGAAAATGGAAAATATTTAGCGAATGTATGGCAAGGTACCTTCCCCAACTTTAATGAAAATACAGATTCTTTTGCCGAGACTTCTCCGGTAGGGCAATTTGGAGAAAGCCCTATTGGCTTAACAGATCTTTCTGGAAATGTATGGGAGTGGTGCTCAAATTATCTTTTTGACTATCGCTCCTTAATTATGGAAGATATTCCCTCTACCTTTAAAGGGGAAAAAGCAGAAAGAGGAGGTTCTTTCCTTTGTGAGCCTAGTTGGTGTCATGGATACAGGGTTTCTGGCAGGTCTTCTTCTTCTCCAGAAACAAGCTTATTTCATGTTGGTTTTAGGTGTGTAAAAGACTTATAAATGTCATGTACTTTGGGTAAAATGTGAACCATCACATTGTTAAAATGATGAATAAATTATACATTTTTATTTCCTTGACACTTTTTACTCAGTATGCAGAGGCTCAAGCTTCTCATACCGTAAATATTCATATCAATGAGTTTACTGAAATTAGAGCAAAGCCTACAAAGCTAGAACAGACGGATTTTAAGTTTGATGATGTGAGCCAAATAGTAAGTGGAATTACAAAGTGGGGGGTAGGTAGTTATCAGGTAAGATCTAATAACGAATGGGTAGTGTCTGTTAGAGCTAAGAATGCGTTTTTTACAAATATAGGTGAAGGAAGTAGTACGGATATGCCGTGCTCTATATTAAAAATAAAAGAAGGAAACTCTCCAAACGAATTTCAAACCTTGGCTACGTTACCCACTCCTATTAAATCTGGAAGCTCTGGAGACTTTGGTGGGCAGAATGAATTCAACCTCGATTATCAAGCCAATCCTGGTATAGGCTATTCTGCAGGTATTTATACCATGAATGTGGTACTAACAGTGAGTCCCAATTAGTTTATATTTCCCTTAGAATTTTGATGATTATTGTCTTTTTCGAAGACTTTAGTGTTCTTTTTATTTTTAATGATTCTAAATAGAAAATATTTAGAATCATTTTTTTTTGCCCTTCCCAAGAGCAATTATATAGAGAATTCGAAATTTATTATATTGTATTAGACTGCTATTAATGAATCAATTAGTTGACGAAGTGTAGTATTGTGTCGACTATTATCCTTTACCCGCTATCCTTTGTTCAGGTTTATTAATTCTATTTCGTATAGAGAAAAAGCACGTTGGTACTTTCAATTGGCACAGAATTAGTGATATACGATTCAACGGAATGTTCTAAGCCATGGATTATGAACATTAACTGTTTTAGTTTTTTGATTTATTTAATCGAATTTTTTCTGGTTTTTAAAACGTTGCATGAAGATCACATGAAGTGTTTATAGTCCAAAAAGGATTCACAAAAAACGGACGTATGTTAGGAAAAGTCACAACAATGCTTTTGGTATTGTTTGCTGTTTCCAAACTTACTTATGGGCAAGGTGCCCATCAAGTATCCATAGGCATAAACCCCGCATTGGATTTAAAGTTTGTAAATGGCACGTCTGCTATTAGATATATTTCTCTTACATCTAAAAAGGATTTAGAGGAAGGCGTGTTTAAAGCAAACCAAGCAATGCTTCAGATTCAGGCCAATCAGAATTGGAAGTTGACAGTTTCCGCAGGTTTCCCATTATTCTCCTATTACAATGTTAACAATCCGGTCAATCCGAATATGCCATCAGAGGTTTTACAGTTTCGTAAAAGTGGTGCCACAGAATATAGTGCACTATCTTACTCGGAACCCTTTGAAATAGCAACAGGAACACCCGGGGCTTACAAAGATAATGGACATGGAATTTCTGTGGATTACTTCGCCAACCCTGGTTTTAATTATCCCGAGGGCTTATACTTTATAAATGTTTTTTATACGGCATCGGCTCAGTAAAGAATCTAACCTGACTTATGTGCATCGTCCTAATGAATTTCAATTATTAACAAAAAAATGAAAATGAAAAAAACACTATTTTCAATCGGATTAGCATTAGTATCTTTTGCTGGATTTTCTCAAAGTTCTCACCAAGTGAACATTAGTATTTCGTCGGTGGCGGAGCTTGAATTAGGTGATGAGAACGGCATTAGTTTCTCATTTGCAAACGCAGATGCCATTGAAGCAAATAGCCACGAATCGCAAACAAAATCTTTGAGTATCCAAGCCAACTCAGCTTGGGGTATTGATGTTTACGCGAGCTCTAACTTTATAGAAGCTGCAGATGAGACGCTTAACATTCCTATATCTGTTCTTACTGTCAACTCTAAGGCTATTGGCATAGGTGTAGATAATAAGGTAGAGGTAGAGTCTGGAACTGCTGGAAGTTACCCAGAAGTTGAATTATCTTATGATGTAGATTTAGGAACAGGTAAATGGGAATATGCAGCTGGTGAATACAGTACAACTGTTTACATTACCATGACAACCGACTAAGTCTTGTATTTTTAAAAGAGTGGGAGCTACTGACCCTCTCACTCTTTACTTGCTTTCTTAAAAAAATAATTACGTGCTGAATAAAATAAAAATATCGCTTTTGACAAGCGTCTTGGCAATATATGCCCTTATTGGTTTTGGCCAGGAAGGAATTGCTGCAGATGGTCGCTTTTCTGCGAGTCTTATTAAGGACTCTCTGAGTCTTTCCACAGGCCAGTACGGATTTAACTCTTTAACTATTATTAACCATTCTGGAAACCTGTTGGAACTGGGTCTCAAAATAGATCTTCCTTCTGGTTTGTCCTTATTGCATCCTATGCCTTCTTATGTGAGTATTTCTGAAGGACATAACAGTATTTTGGCTTTTCGTATTAAGGCCTCTTCTGGACTATCGGCCGGGAGAGTTTATCCTGTAAGAATAACGATAGAAGACCCAGTAACGGGTTCTTTAATTTATAAGATTTTCGAAGTTACAATGGAAGCCGTTACAAATTGGCGTGGAACTTTGGACGAATCTGTAATTTATAGTTCAGACCAGGATGTCCTTCCGGAATTTAGCTTTAGAATTACAAATTCTGGAAATAGATCAGAACTTTTTGATTTCTCCTTTGATTCCAAATTAAGGCTAACCTTGCCTAGCAAAGGAAATCAGCTCATATTAAAGCCGGGAACAGATACCCTCATAACCGTAGGCGTAAGAAGTAGAAATTTAGAAGAGATAAATGATGAAATAGCTATTCTAATCCAATCAAGGAATTCTCAGAAGGTTTTGCATCAAAAAATATTTATTGTTTCAAATGAGTTTAAAGCTCACGAGTTTCAAAATTACTTTATGCCAATGGAGTTTCGATGGACCGGTGTTAATTTGGCCAAGGGTAGCTCAATCACCCAATTTTTAGAGGCCAATGGTGCCTTAAAGTTAAGCAATAGAAGAACGTTAAGTTTCAATACCCGATTTAACATAAGGGATGGTTCTTATAATGATCTAAACAGTTACTATATCCTTAATTATAATTCTCCAAAATTAGATTTACAATTGGGCACCATTCAAGATTTTATGTACACTCAGATTAGTGGATTGGGAGTTCGGGCTGGTTTTAGAGATGATAATAAAACGTATCAAATATTAAGTGTAAAAAATAAATTTAACGACGGAAGTGTTACGGGACTTAGACAGGAAATTAGCCTTTCGCAAAAGGGAAAAATCTTAACGGAAGCTCTGCATAATAGAAATGTCGAAACCGGTGTAGTGAGTTCTTTTGGGCTTCATACCTATGCTTTAGTATTTCGAGATAATTCTCGACTGCAAATAAAGGCAGGGTACAGCGGAGAGAAAGCGGCCAAGATTGGTGTTATTAATAAAGGATTTACCGGCGGTTATGTTTTTAATACTGCTAAAAAACACTATTCGTTTAGGTCTAATTTCCAATTTTCTTCTAAATGGTTTCCTGGCGTAAATCGCGGATTAAACTATCAAAACCACGATTTGATGCTGGTTTTTGGTCCTCTTCAGCTCGGTGGATTTGGAAATGTAATGAAACGGATTCCCGAAATTTATAATAGTGACTTTAGCGATTCTTATAGTTTGACAACCAATGAAAACAAGGAATACGGGGGGCAATTGGCATTTAAAATGGGCTATGGTAAACTTTTAGTGAAAGCAGGAAACACCTATCAAGTCCAGAATAGCTCAAGCATGATTCGGGATGAAGGGTTGAACTCAAACCCTAGTATCGAAGGTCAGAAAGTGTCCTTAAGTTATTTTTTAAAGAATGCGATTACAGACCAAATTTTGACTGTCCATGCTATTAACTCTCGTTTTATGGAAGGAGATAGTAGAGGAGAAAAAGTGGTTTCATATAATGCTATGCTAAACGGCAGGTTTAAATCTTTCGGCTACACACTGAGGTATGAGCATGGCCCGTCTTATTATTTTGATTATTTGTATCAATATAAAACAGGAAATCAAATGAAACGTCAGCATTACAGCGTATACTGGAATTCTGATGATCGCAAGACGCTAAAAGCAAGAGTATCTGCCAGTTATTTTGATATGGCGAGCTATTCTTCAAAGAATTTAAATATTAGAACTGATTTGGAGTTTGACTCCCCTAATAAAAAATGGAGTTTTGGATTGACTTCTTCTATGAATCTCCTCAAAACAGCTGAGTCTCCATTTGTAACACTTTCTTTGAAGAAGCTCATTGATCTACCCTTACCTTTCGTGAAGAGATACACTAATCTAAAAGTAAGAATGTTTAAAGATGCCAATAATAATAATGTTTGGGATAAAGGTGAAGAGCCTTTGAGGCAAGCCAATGTAAAAGTTAATGGGAACCATTTGAGGAGTAATAATAATGGAGATATCTTCATGAAAAACGTGGAAAAGGGCGATTATATTATCGATTTTAGTCCTATTACAAATCAAAAAGGGTGGATGCCGCCTAAATTGTTATCAGACACCATCTCTTTAAAAAGAAACAGAGAGTTGGTTGTTCCTTTTAAGACCTCTAAGGTAATCTCTGGTAAAATTGTTTATGAGGCTTCTAACTATTCGTTAATGTCAACAGTAAAACTTTCAGGTTTAAGAATCATTGCCACAAATGTTCATGGTGAGTCATTTCAAACCATCACCAACCAAGAGGGACTTTTCTTTTTTAATTTAGTGGAGGGGAATTATACCATTAAAATGCCTACAACGGTCTTAGATGAAAGGATGCATTTTGATAGAGTTCTAGAAGAGGTAAAATTAGATTCCGAAAACCAGCCATCTTTGATTTTCACTGTTAAAGAGAAAGGTAGAAAACTGAATATCAAAAAAGCGGGCTCTTATTAAGGCTTCTTAATCCGCGGTTAAAGTAAAAACCACATCTAGGGAATACCGCCCACTCCTTTGAGATTGCGGAACGTTTGCCAACAAATCCAAATTGAAATTATTACTTGCGTTTCCCGTACCACCCCTACTGCCAGTGGCAATTGCTGTTTGATTTATTGTAATAGGTATAAACACATTAAAAGAGCCCTTTCTGAGACTTAATGTGGAGGAAGATAATGTGCTATTTTGACCATTTTCATAATCTTGAAAAGTAGAAGTCAAAGAAGAAATGGTTAACTGCCAGTTTCTATTTGATTTGATTTTGACGTTAAATACATCATTTTTAAGAATGCCGTTTCTGAAATCTTGGACTTGCTCGAATTTATAGTTTAGGTCTTGACCGACTACAGAAACCTGTAGGCTCATAAATGGCCGGATATCTAAATGAGTTTGAACACCCTGACCTGAGCCAAATTGCCCAAATCCTGCCATCGGGAATGCCATTAAAAAGAAGTATTTTATCATTTATTGCTCGGAGAGTGTAAAGATGATAGAATAGAAGTATTGCCCAGGCTCATGCTCAAAGCCAATGGGAGCTACGTGTAAATCATAATGATAGTAGGAGTTTTTATTATTACTCCTATTGTGAACCAGTATATTAGTGTCTGGGAAATCTAATGGGTATAGCTGCTCATAGTTAGAAGAAACGGCAATGTTGCTGTTTGTTAGCTTCAAGGCATATATGTTTGTAGGTATTTTTGAAAAGGAATAATTCATGTTGGAAACCGTTCGGGCAGAAACTAAAATACTTTTTTTGTTCTTTCCAATATTCAAAACAATGGCGTCCGAGATGACCTTGGTGATTTCAAAATCTGTCTCATTTTGGTATATCAAACCTAAATTTTTCGAAGAAATAGAAAAATCGATGGATTGAGCATTTGCGGTATTAAATTTGAATACAAATAACAGGATGCTCAAGATGAATGTTGGTTTGAGCCTCCTTAATTTTACTAAAACTGATTCTGATAATATTTTCAAAATGAAACAAAGTTTTTTCTTGATAACATTTTTATTAATAGCTAAGCTTAGCGTTGCTCAGCATTTTAATATTCATCCTACATCTCTACACTTTAGCCTCAGTGATATAGGGAATACTGAAACTCAAACCATAAATATCACGAATAATTCTGAAAAAAGTCAAGCGATAGAGATATACTTGGGCGATTGGAACAGGAACGAAGATGGCACACATTCTTATTTTGAAGCGGGTACACAAACCTATTCATGCTCAAAATGGGTGACTTTAAATACCAATTTCTTGAATTTAGGTCCTAAAGAATCTGGTCAGCTCATTGTAACTTTACATGCTCCAGATAATAAGAAGGATTTGGAAGCTATGAAATGGACCATGCTTTATATTCAGGGTTCGGAGTTTAGAGAGAAGGTTAGTCAAGGTTCTACAGGTATCCAAACGAAAATCAATGAAATTATGCGTTTTGGTGTGCATCTATATCAAACTCCAGGAAATCTTAAATTATTTGAAGCAAAAGCGGTTGATATTAAGCAAAACCCAGACGACGCCAACGTTTTCGACATGGAAGTGAAGAATACTGGTTATGTTATGGTACGCACAAAAACATATTTAGAGCTGACCAACGTTAGTACGGGAGAAGAGTTTAAAGGTGAGATAGAAGAATGTCCTATATTCCCATTGGGGAAACGTGTTGTATCCTTACATTTGCCGAAGGGCTTGCCAAAAGGCCAATATTCCATGCTTGGTATATTGGATTATGGGAATCCGGATTCTCTAGAAGCAATAGAACAAATAGTAGAGATAAAATAGGCTCCTGAAAACTGGGCCATGCTTTCTTAATGGTACCAAAAGTCATAGCAATTTCAAATCAAAAGGGTGGGGTAGGTAAAACCACCACCAGTGTAAACCTGTCTGTAGGTCTTGCTATGCGAGGCTATAAAGTGTTGCTGATAGATACCGATTACCAGTCGTCTTGTACGGTGGCATTGGGTATTAATATGGAATATGACAATAAGAGTATTTATGCCGCATTAGTTGGTTTAGCTCCTATCCAAGATTGCATTATTCCTACTAAAAGAAGGAACCTAGATATTATTCCCTCTACACAGCATTTGGTAGGGGCAGAAATAGAACTTATTACGGCTACAGAAAGGGAGTTTATCCTTTCAGAAAAATTAGAAATCATTAAGCCGCTTTATGATTTCATTTTTATTGATTGCCCGCCATCTTTGGGAATTGTTCCTATCAATAGTTTGGTGGCAGCAGATTCTGTAATTATCCCACTTCAGTGCGAATTTTTTGGTTTGGAGGGCATGCAGATGCTCTTGGATACCATAAAGATTTTACAAGGAAGATTAAAGCCTAATCTTTACGTTGAAGGAATTTTGATGACCATGTTTGATGATGAAGCTGAGTTTTCAAGAACCATTATGGATCTAATGCGTAAAGAATTTAAAGACGAGGTTTTTGATACCTTTATTCCTCGTGATCCAGATTTTATTGATTCCACAGCCAGTCAAATTCCTGTAATTGCCACAGGAAAAATGGACTCCATAGGTCTTAAAGCATACGATAGATTAATATTGGAATTTTTAGAAAAGTACAATCTTAAGAAAAGGAAGAAGGGGTAAAGGCTTACCTACATCTTATTGGCCTTACTGCCAGCAATAGTAAAACCGGCTCTCTCTTCATATTCTTCGGCGGATACCGTAAAACCGTCGAATTCTGCGAATCGGGTATATTTACCAATAAACTTGAGCTTGACGTCGTCAATACTCCCACTTCGGTTTTTAGCAATAATCATTTCTGCCATACCTGTGGTGCTGGTTCCATCTTCCAATGTGTCAATGTCATAATACTCTGGTCTGTAAAGAAACATCACCACATCGGCATCCTGCTCAATAGAACCAGATTCTCTCAAGTCGGATAATTGTGGTCTTTTATCTCCCCCTCTTGTCTCTACAGATCTACTTAACTGAGAAAGAGCTATCACCGGGATATTTAATTCTTTTGCTAAGGTCTTTAGGGAACGAGAGATAGCTGCAATCTCCTGCTCTCTGTTCATTCCTTGTTTTTGATTTCCGGCAGTCATTAACTGCAAGTAATCTACAATTAGAATCTTTATATTATGAAAAGCCTTTAATCTTCTTGCTTTAGTTCTAAGCTCCAAGATTGAAAGGGCAGGAGTGTCGTCTATGTAGATTGGTGCTGTCGATAGATTGTTCAGTCTCGAATGCAGTGCATGCCAGTCTTCCTCATTTAAATCTCCCTTTCTAAGTTTATGGCTATCTATCTCTGCCTCTGCAGAAATAAGACGAAGCATGACCTGCTGGGCCGACATCTCCAAAGAAAACAGTGCCGCAGGCAAATGAAAATCTATAGCGGCGTTTCTTAAAGCAGAGATAACGAAAGCTGTTTTTCCCATACCGGGTCTTGCAGCAATAATAATAAGCTCGGTATTGTGAAAACCTCCAGTCAGCAAATCCAGGGAAGGAAAGCCCGAAGGAACATTAGAATGGTCAGAGTTTTCGTCCGTTTTATTTTTGATTTCCTGGATGGTTTTGGCCACCACGGCACTTAACTCGGGAATATTCTTATTTAAGTTTCCTTCCTGAATGTCTCTAAGGCTTTGTTCCGTACTATCCATTAAGCCATAGACATCCGTGGTGTCTTCGTAGGCTTTGGTATTCACGTTATCTAGCGTTTCTACTATTTTCCTTCTAATGGCGTATTGAACAATAATCCTCGCGTCTTGTTCAATGTGAGCCACCGTAGAATTGGCCATAATGTTGGCCACATAAGAGGCTCCTCCTACAAACTCCAGCTCACCATTAAGTCTTAGCTGATTGGTGGTGGTTAAAAGGTCAATGGGTTCCGTTTTTCCGAAAAGTTGAAGTATAGCCTGATAGATGGCTACGTGCCTTTCGTCCTGGAAACTATCTGGTTTTAAGATGTCTATAACAGATGTTAAAGCATCTTTTTCCTTTACAACTCCCCCTAAAACGTTTGCCTCTAAAGCTTTCACGTGAGAAAGTTGCTGAAAAAGAGGTTGTTTTTTTTCAGCGTCTTTAGATGGAAAACGTCTTCTGGCTTGTGCCATAAGGAGGGTTCTTTTTTATAGTATAGATAATGTTTTTTAAGAAATGCCAAGCATTTCTACTATTTCGGCAAGCTGCTCTTCGTTGGCAAATGGTAAGGAAATTTCTCCTTTATCTACCGCACTAACTTTTATTTTAAGAGGGACTAAGGTCTTTCCTTTAAGAGAAAGCTCTTCTATTCTCATGTCCTCCCTATAGCTATCTACAGCAGTAAAAGTTTTGGATTGAGCACCGTCATTTTTAAGAAGTTCTTCTACCGCTCTGGCAGAAAGCCCTTGTTGTATAATCTTATGAAAAAGTTCTATTTGAAAAACTTTATCTTGAATCGTAATTAGTGGGCGAGCTTGCCCCATGCTTATTTGACCCAAAACTATCGCAGATTGAATGACTTCTGGTAGTTGTAAAAGTCTGAGGTAATTGTTTACCGTAGCTCTATTTTTTCCTACACGACCACCTAGCTCTTCATGCTTTAGGTTACACTCATTTATCATTCTTTCAAACGATAAAGCTACCTCAATAGCATTTAAGTCTTTTCTTTGAATGTTTTCAATCAAAGCCATCTCAAGAGAACGCTGATCGTCAACATTTCTAATATAAGCAGGTACTTTTTCCAGCCCCACGAGCTTAATAGCTCTTAATCTTCTTTCTCCAGAAATAAGTTCGTACTGTCCGTCTGCAGATTCTCTAACGGTAAGTGGCTGTATAATGCCATGTACTTTTATGGAATCGGCTAATTCATTTAAAGCAATTTCATCAAAATCCGTTCTAGGCTGATGAGGATTTACCTTAATTTTACTCACTAAGACCTCTTTAACTCCTTTAAATGAAGTAAGTCTCTGACTAACTTTCAGATTACTATCACTTAATAAAGAATTGAGGCCTTTACCCATATCATGCGACATTTTCTAACTCTGATTTAAACTCAGGCAATTTATTCCTTCTTAAAAGCTCCTTAGCCAAATCTATATAGCTGATGGCTCCTTTGTTTTCTAAGAATTTGATGTCAAACTCTTCTGCTTTTTCTCCAGTAAACATTAACAGTGCAGGAAGTCCATAACTAGGAGCTTCAGCCAGTTTCACGTTTCTTGGTACAATCGTATCAAAACAAAGATCATGAAAGAAACTACGTACATCTTCCACTACCATTTTAGAAAGATTAGTTCTGCCATCATACATGGTTAAAATGTAACCTTCTGACTCCAAATTTGGGTTCAGACGTTTTTTGATAATGTCTACCGTACTTTGAAGCTTCGCAATACCTTCAAGTGCAAAGTACTCGCACTGTACAGGAATTAAAACAGAATCCGAGGCTACAATAGAGTTAATTACCATTAGTCCTAAAGAAGGAGAGCAGTCAATGAATATGAAGTCGTAGTCTTCTTTTAGAGGCTGAATCAAATCCTTAAGAATATATTCTCTGGCTACTTGGTTTACAATCTCCAATTCAAAACCTGCTAAATCTATATGGGATGGAATCACATCAAGATTAGGAATTTGAGTAGAAACAATACACTCCTTAATGTTTGATTCTCCTATTAAGGCAGAGTATATATTATGATTCTGCTCTTTACAGTCAATGCCGAGACCTGAGCCAGCATTAGCTTGAGGATCTGTATCAACTATAAGGATTTTGTAATCCAAAACAGCTAATGAAGCCGATAAATTGATTGCTGTGGTTGTTTTTCCAACACCACCTTTTTGGTTTACAATAGAAATGATTTTTCCCATATTCTTTGAATTTTGAAGAAACAAATATAGCCGTTTTAGAAGCTACTATGAGTCATACAACTGTTATTGTAGATAAGTTTTGAAAATGTGGATAACTGTGAATTATTGACCAAAATGCAATACAAGGAATGTCAGAATTTAAGCGTTTTTCCTTCCGAATCGAAAAATAGCCTAGATTTTCAGACATCGTAACTATTCTTTGTGAGACTTATCAAATTGCATTTTTTTTAATAAATTTATAACCCTAACATGTTTGAGTTATGAATGTAAAAACATTTACTGCTGGTATTTTGGCTGGGATCACCTACTTTTTGTTGAACTGGTTGGCTTTCGGTGTTGTATTTACTGATCTATTTTCAGAAACAGCAAATGGAGTAATGAAGTCTGAAGAAGAAATGATGAGCACCATGCATTACTTGGTCATTGGTCAAGTTTTGATGGGGCTTTTTCTAGCATATGTTTTAAGTAAATGGGCTAATGTGAATAATGCCTTTGAAGGAGCTAAGGCAGGCCTTTGTGTTGGTGCTTTCGCTTCTGCCGCTTATGATTTCACTATGTTGGGCACCACCAACATTTCAACACTTTCCAATACTATCTCTGATATCATCATAGCGTCATGTATTTCTGGTTTGGCAGGGGCGGTAGTGGGTTGGTGGTTGGGAAGAAAATAGATTTAACTCGGATGATGTGTTGGGGAATCGTTATGAGTTTTAAAGTGCAATAAATCAGATAATTAAAGGAAATTAGCATAACGTTTACCCTGAGCTAATGTCTTAGGGTTCTGGTGATTGAGTTTAAATGGGTTTAGCCTGTACTGAGCTTGACGATGGGAAGCAATTTAGTTACGGTCCCGATAAAATCGGGAGATTGCCTATAATGCACGAAACGGGATTAAAACGAAAATCCCCACCGCCAGTGGCAGTGGGGATTGTTATTTAGCATATCTAACCACTATTTTACATTTTTTAAAAAACTTATAATATCATCCGTAGTCCCTGCTATCTCCTCTGCCTTTAAATCGTGTGTCCCATTGGGTACTACGTGATATTCCGTTTTGACTTGCTTGTTCACTAAAATTGAATTTAGTTTCTCGCCTTGTTCTTTCTTTACTAAAATATCGTTCCCTCCATAAAAAAGAATGGTGTTAGTGCTTTTCCTATTGGCTAAATAATAGGGGCTAGCTCTCTGGTAAGCCCCAGGGTTTTCGCTATAAGATTCACCGATTAAGAGCTCTGTCAGATTCCTGTTTTTGTCATCATAAATACCCTGATAAATGTAGTCGTCTGTGAGGTCTGTAGGAGCCACCAATGCTGCTACAACTTTGATGTTTGTTTCGGAGAATTGGTAGGCATAAGACAATGCTAAATGACCTCCAGAGCTGTATCCCCAAAGTATGATGTCGTCAGATAAGTTTAGCTTGGTTTTGAGACTATCATGATGTTTGAAAAACAGGTCAAAATCATCCATGATATCTGCGAATTTTACGCCGTCTGTGCCTGCTAATCTGTGATTTATGTTGAAAATGGTAAGGTTAAGGTTCCTTTTTTTGTATTCTTCTACCACAGAGTTTAGGAAGCTTTTATCCAGAATACTCCACCCTCCGCCATGAACCATTACCATTGAAACCGACTTCATTTTGAAAGAAGTGGTATCTACTTTTGGAAGGTATAAATCATAGTTTTGAAATCTATTCTTACCATAATTTTGTTGAAGCTTTGTTTCATAGCCAGTAACAACACTGGACGTTAGTTTCTCATTAATTGAGACCGTTGTTTTACTGCTATTTAAAGGGGTAATGAGGTCGAAATTACTACAAGAGGTCAGTCCTATAAGTGAGAGTAATGCTGCAAAATTTAATAGTGTTTTCATAGTCTTAGATAGTGAGGGTTATATTTTATTTCTATAAAATCTGTTCCTTCTATTTTTTCTAAAAAATGGGGAAAAATGGGGATTAACGCTCTACAGCATTCCTCAATCGCGGTCATTTGGGATTAAAGCTGCCCAGCCTACCTCATTCGACCTCATTTGGGAAACAATTGACTCGGAATAAGTCGTTAAGTGGTTGATTTTGTTATAGGAATGATAATTTGAGATTCCAGATGAAACCAAAAATAAACAACACATATATTATGGAAAATAATAACGTAAAAGGTTCTGGAATAGCCACTGTACTATTAGGAGCAGCATTTTTGGCAGCAGCAGCTGTAGGTGTTTATCAATACCAAAATGTTAAAGAAACGGAAAATGAGATTGTTGCCCTTAATAGTCAGGCAGAAAATTTGAGCACTCAAAATGATGCCCTAGAATCTGAAGTAGGAAGCCTTTCAGAAAAACTTAGAATGAAAATAGCTGAAGCAGAAGCATCGGCTAAGGAATTGGAAGAGATCAAAGAGGCTAGTAAGAAAAGTAGTGCTTATTCTTTCAAGTCTAGTCAAAGAAGAAAGCAATTAGAGGCAGACTTAGTACTTAAAAATGAAGAAATAGGAAGCTTACAGGGTCAGATTGCTACTTTGTCTGAGACGAACATGAAATTAGAAAAGGATTTAGAAATTGTTCCTGTTTTAGAAGCGGAGAATCTAGACCTTAAAGGACAAGTAACCGAGTGGGAAGAGAAATTTGCACTTCTCGAGAAAGATTTTATGGATTTAGATACCAGATATCAGAAGTTAATATATGACGCTCCTGCAGATAACTTTAGAGTAGAAGTTTTAACATCGAGGGATAAATTAACAAGCAAAGCTAAGAAAGCGGATAAAATCACCGTCTCTTTCTTGATGCCAGCCTATTTACAAAAGGAAATGGGTAAAAATGAGACGATTTATTTAAGCCTTTTTGATGAGAAAATAGTTCCGATTGAAGGTTGGATAAAAGAAGTGAACGTTAATACTGAAAAAGGTGCTATTCCGGTTCAGGTTCATGGTGTTAAAGAGGTAGATTATAGCAAAAATCCTCAAGTAATTACATTTACAGTGGATACTAAAGGGAAACTTGAAGAAGGCTTTTACAAAGGTAAAGTTTATTCAAAAGATGATTATTTAGGAACGGTAGATTTCAGATTAAGATAAAATCAAAGAGGAGATGATTCCAAATTGGACATCTCCTCTTTTCGAGTTAAAGAGAAGGTTTTTAATTAATAATTCAACTTATATTTTTTTAAATGCTCGCCGGTTTCCGGTGGGCATTTTTATTTGCTTAATGTGGCGGCTTCAAAATAGAACGAAGCTAGGTCTTTTATAAGTTTGAGAAGGGCATCATAGCTTGCCGGTTTTACTAAATATGCGGCGGCACCTAAAGAATAGGCATTTTTAACCTCAGCCTGTGCACTAGAAGTGGAAATTACCATGGTAGGTATGTGCTTATATCTATCCGAGTTTTTTATGGTTTTAAGCACTTCTCTGCCATCTATTTTGGGCATGTTAAGGTCTAAAAGTATCAGGTCTGGTAAGGTTTTACATTCTTGAAGTAAAGAAACTAATTGCTCCCCGTCCGTAACAAATTCCAAGTGGCACTCAATTTGATTGTCCTGAAAAGCACATTTCATCAGCATTTGATCATCTAGATCGTCTTCAGCTATGAGTACGTTAAATTGTTTTGTCATTCCTGTGTTATTGTTGCTGCTGAGGGAAGTAAAGATGAAAGGTGGCCCCTTTGTTCACAACCCCTTCCGCATCCAGTTCTCCGTCGTGGCTTTGCATAATTCTAGAGCAAATAGAAAGTCCAATTCCTGTCCCTTCAATATCAGCAGTTTTGTCTAATCTGCCAAAAATGGTAAACATTTTATTCTTAAACTCATTGTCAAAACCTTTTCCATTATCTCTGATGGCAATGTGGTGATAATTATATGAGGTTTCGCCTTCCCATTTGGTCACATTATAACTTCTTATCGATATCTCCAGCGGTTCGTTCTCTCGTCTAAATTTGATAGCGTTGCCAATTAAGTTTTGAAACAGTTGGTGAAGTAGTCCAGAATATCCATAAATGGTGGGTAGTTCTGAATAGCTGAAGTCTATGTTTTCTTTCTGAATAGTATCTTCAAATTCCTTTTCTACTTCCTTTACGATGTAATTTAAATCCACCTTTTCAGGTGCTGGGTTTTCAGCTGAAAGGGTAGAGAGACTGAGTAAATCCTTTATCAGAACGGTCATTTTTTCTGCAGAGCTGTTCATCCTGAGTAGCATATCTTTTCCTTCTACTTTCATGGTTTCACTATAATCTGTCAAAAGTTTATTGCTGAAAAGTCTAATTTTCCTTAATGGCTCCTGTAGGTCATGAGAAGCTACATAGGCATATTGTTCTAGTTCCTGGTTTGATTGATTCAGCTCTTCAATACTCGCCTTTAGTAGCTCAGTGGTTTCGTCACGTTTTTTTAGTTCTACACTGATAAGCATAAAGGAGTAAATGATGATTCCCATGGCTATAAGTGCCAAAATGAATAAAAGAAATGGCGTAAACTGTTCTTCAAATTCTTTTATTCTAAGCCGTTTACTCAAAAGGGTTTTCTCATGATGATCAATGGTTTCTAGAACTTTAAAATAGTTTTTATTTATCTGGTCGTTGGCAGCAATAAGCTCTAGCTGATTAAACTTGTATTTAGCGGTAGAAGTATCATTGATGATTTCTAATAACAAACTCTGAATTCTGTGATCAGACTCTTGTTCTAATTTTTTTACGTAATGCTGATGGACTTTATTCCCTCTTGTTAATCTTTTAAAAAGCTGAATGGAACGCCTTAAGGAGTCTTTTTCAGATTGGAAGTTATTATAATAGTCGGTGTCTTTTGTGAGTAGATAACTTCTCTGCTCCGCAATGGATGTATTAAAACCAGAACGCATATTAGAGATGGCTAGTAGCACCCTGTTACTATTATCAATGATTTTTGAATATTTATTGAAATTACTCAGTCTGTCAAAGGTCATGACGCACAATAGTAATAGTATTCCTAGAGAAATTCCGAAGATAAGATTGACGAGCTTTTTATGCATTGGTGTTATGTATTAGAAATGCCACATTCTGGGGAATTGTTTCCCCTAAAAATCCTCACATTTAGAACCCTTTAAACGCAGCATGATTTTTTTTAAAACCTATTGAGATTTTAATATGCTGTGAGTGTGACGGTTATTGGTGTGATTAAAGCAAAGATGATTCTTATATATAAAAACGGTCTCCAAATTGAATAAGTATTATTATAAAACATTGCCACTATGTCAAGTCAAAAACTAATACTTAGCCAGAAACAAGGTTTAAAAATAAGCCCAAGGCAGATTCAATTCCTACATTTTCTTCAGCTTAATGAAATAGAACTAGAGCATGAGATTAAGAAGGAGTTAGAAGAGAATCCAGTGTTGGAGTATGAGGAGGAAAATGAAGAGGTGGAGAGTTGTTATCTATCACGGTCTCATGAAAACTTGGCGGAGCGTAATGATGGCTTCTTTGATATGAACAAAGCGGTTAAATCCAATATAAGAGTAGAGTTAAAAGAGCAATTTCAATACCTAGCAAGCTCCGAAAAGGAATTGTCAATAGCAGATTTTATCATAGATTCGGTGGATGAAAAAGGTTATCTCACTTACACTTTAGACGAGCTAGAAGATATACTTTCTTTCGGCTTAAACATGCTGTTGAATCAAAAGGAAATATCAAACGTACTGCAGAAATTAAGAGGTTTGGAGCCGCAGGGTCTTGGAACTAGCGGATTACAAGCGTTTTTGACATTTCAAGCAAGAGAGAAGAATTTGAACCCAATTGTTATCTCTATTTTGGAAGAACATTTTGATGTTTTATCCGAAAGGGATTTTAATCTTTTGGGGCATCGTTTAGGTGTCTCAAATAATGAATTAAGACAATATTTAAAAACTATCTGTGGTTTTAAGCCATATCCATTTTATGGTTTTGAACTGTCTAGCGTAGAAAAAAATGAAACCATTATTCCAGAATATAAGGTAGATTATAGAGATGGGAAATTGGTTTACGGAACGTTGACGAAGAATGGAAAGAAGTTAGTATTTAATGAAAATTACGGAAAAGAATTCAGGGAGAGAACGGATAAAAAATTGAATAAGTTTTTGTCGGAAAAAAGGGAGTCTGCCGCCTGGTTTATTCAGGCCATTGAAGAGCGAGAGCATACCATGAATACTTGTCTTGAGGCTGTAGTGAAAATTCAGGAGGCATATTTTAAGAGCGGGAGTACATCAGATTTAAAACCAATGGTATTAAAGGATGTGGCTAGCCTTACAGGCAAAACCATTTCTACGCTTTCTAGAGTTACAAGCCAAAAATATGTTCAAACTCACTTTGGCCTTATCCTTTTAAAGAGTCTTTTCACTGAAGCCATTCAAAGAAAAGATGGAGAATTGATTAGCAACAAAGAAGTTCAACAAATAGTAAGTAATTTAGTATCGGATGAAAATAAGCGGAAACCCCTTACCGATTCAGAAATATGTAGGAAATTGGCTTCTGATGGTCTTAATCTAACCAGAAGAACCATTACCAAATACAGGGAGAATATGAATATCCCCTCATCAAAACTTAGAAGAGCACTTTAATATATGCCTAAAATACTTGTCATAGACGACGACCAAGACATTTGTCTTTTAATGAATCGCTTTTTAACCAAAAATGGATATGAGGTGGAAACCGCTATATCTGGCATTTTGGGATTAAAAAAAATAAAAGAGTTTAAGCCAGACCTTCTTCTGACAGATTTTAAACTGGGAGACATTGATGGTTCAGAAGTTCTTAAAAAGGCTAAGGAAATGATGCCAAATTTACCCGTGATAGTTATTACGGGCTATTCTGATATTAAAGTGGCTATAAATGTAATGAAAATGGGGGCTTTTGATTACGTCACCAAACCTCTTTTTCCAGACGAGATTTTGATGAACATCAAAAAAGCCCTGCATACAGAAGAGACGAGTACGCCTGCGGCTAAAACAGAGAGAAAGAGTAGGCTCAGCTTCAAAGAGAATAACTATATTTTTGGAAAAAGTGCGTTGGCAAAAAACTTGGTAAAGCAGGTCAATCTAGTGGCTCCCACTAATTTTAGTGTGATTATTTACGGAGAAAGTGGTTCTGGAAAAGAGGCGATCGCGAAAACCATACATAATAAGAGTAAAAGAAAAGATGGCCCTTTTATAGCGATGGACTGCGGGGCTATTTCTAACGAATTAGCAGGAAGTGAGCTTTTTGGGCATGAAAAAGGCTCTTTTACAGGTGCTATAAATCAGAAGATTGGACATTTTGAACTGGCGAATGGCGGAACTTTATTTCTAGACGAGGTGGCTAATCTTTCCTATGAGGTTCAGGTTTCTTTACTGAGAGTGGTGCAAGAACAAAAAGTAAAAAGAATAGGAGGAAATAAGGAGATAAGTCTAGATGTAAGGATTCTGGTGGCCAGTAATGAAAAACTATCAGAAGCTATTTCTAAAGGCAAGTTCAGAGAAGATTTATACCACAGATTTAACGAGTTTAATGTGGAAGTGCCGGCATTGAGAGACAGAGGAGACGATATTTTTGAGTTTGCGGAACACTTTTTAAAGGAAACCAACAGAGAGTTAGAAAAAGATGTGAAGGGCTTTTCGGAAGAAGTTAAAAAGAACATGCTGGATTACCCGTGGTATGGAAATTTAAGAGAGCTTAATAATGTGATAAAAAGAGCTACGCTTTTAACTGAAGGAGAGTGGATAGAAGTAGCAAGTTTGCCTTTTGAGATAGTGAATCACGAGAAAATGCTTTTTGCTGAAAAGAAAGAAGATACCGTAGAAACAGAAAATGCACCAAGTGGGAATTCTGGACATCTTAAAATGGCAGCATCTGAAGCAGAGTATCAGATGATATTGGAGGCTTTGAAAAAAGTCAATTTTAATAAAAGTAAAGCAGCTGCCTTGTTGAGCATTGATAGGAAAACGCTGTACAACAAAATGAAAAGACTTAATATTTAATGAGCGAACACTTATTGAAACCCGAAATTCCTGAGGCCGTAATGGCTCTTCAAAATGAGTTTGATGAGTTTATTTATTTGGCATCACATGATTTAAAAGAACCTGCGAGGAAAATAACCACCTTTGGTCAGCGACTAAGTAAGAGTTTGGAAGGTAGGTTAAGCGAAGAAGAAAAAGATTTTTTTGAAAGAATGATGGATGCTGCCAATAGGCAGCAGAGGATGATTGATGATTTGCTTAAGCTATCACGAATAAATACTACGGAGTTTAAAAGACAGAAAATTGTACTATCCGAACTTATAGAAGAGCTGAAGGTGAATGATAAAACAGATTTTAAATTCCAATGCCCAAAGATTGCTTATGGAGATAGAATACAGTTAAAAATAGCTTTTCAAGAGTTGATGGATAACGCCGAGAAGTTTAATAATGGGAAGGTGAAAATTAGAATCTCGACCAAATCAATTTTCTCCACGGTTATAGCCTCGAAGGGCTTAAATCCGTCTAGAAATTATGCGTATTTGATTTTTACAGACAATGGCATTGGAATACCAGAAGAATATGTTTTAGATATTTTTAGACCCTTTTATAGAATCCATGGTAGGTCTGAATTTGAAGGTGCTGGAATGGGACTTTCTATTTCTAAAGCCATTCTGGAGAAAATGGGTGGAGCCATTTGGTCTGAAAAAGATCAACCTATAGGTTCCTCTATTCATATTTTATTACCAGCTGCTTAAATGACAACCTTTCCATTAAAAATTTTACTGGTTGAAGACGATGAAGATGACTATCTCATCACACGCTCTATCTTAAGAGAGATTTCTCATATTGAATACAAGCTAGATTGGGTAAAGTCTTACCGTGAAGCTGAAAAGGTCATATTAGAAGAGAGGCATGATATTTACCTTTTCGACTACCTGCTAGGAGGACGTTCTGGCCTAGAATTATTAAAACTCTTAAAGACTAAAAACGACGACCTTCCTGCTATTTTACTGACAGGGAAGGGCGATGACAAAATAGACCAGCAAGCTATTGAGCTAGGTGCCTATGATTATCTGGAGAAAACGACTTTAAATTCAGATTCACTGGGTAGGAGTGTGAGGTATGCCGTAAAGCATGCCAATACCCTCAAGGCTTTAAGAGAAAGTGAAAAAAAATATCGTAGAGTTTTTGAAGGCTCCAAAGAGATAATTTTTATTGCAAACGAAGACTTCAATATCATCCACGTGAGTAAGGCGGTGGAGGGCTACATGGGCTATACGCCAGAAGAGGTCTATGCTATGCAGAGCCATGAGTATTTTGAAAATCCCATGCAGATAGTGGATATGCAAGACCAGATGAAAGGAGATGGTAGCATAAAAGATTATCTAATTCATCTGAAAGCTAAAAATGGCGAAGTGAAGTCTGGTTTGGTCTCAGTGGTGGTGGAATTTGATGCAGACGACCGCTTCTTTTTACACGGCATATTCTCCGACCAAACCGAGAAAATTAAAGCAGAAAGAGCTTTAAGACAAACCAGGAAATTAGAATCCACAGCCAGGCTGATGCAGGTTCTGGCTCATGAGGTCAGAAACCCTTTGATGAATATTAATCTTTCTTTAGAAAGTTTATCAGATAAAGTGCTTGCAGAAGATGAGGCGGTGCTAGAAATCATTCAAAGAAACACCAGAAGGATAGATAAACTTATTAATGAAGTGCTTCATGCAGCCTCGGAAAAGGAAGTTCTAAAAGAAGCCACAGACTTAAGAAAGGTTATAAAAAAGGCTATTTCTCAGATAAAAGACCGAGCAAATATGCGAGGTGTGGAAATAGAAACAGACATAGATAAATCTCCTAAACTAAAGTTGAATGCAGAGCAAATTTGCACGGCATTGGTTAATATTATTCTAAACGGAATAGAGGCCTTAGAAGAAAGAGAGAACCCGAAAGTGAGCATAAAAAGCTATGCAAAAAACGAGAAGGTGATTGTGGTAATTACAGATAATGGTATAGGCATGGACGAAAAATTACAGTCCAAGCTCTTTGAACCTTTTTACACAGCCAAAACAAACGGTGTAGGCTTGGGCTTAGCCTCTACACTGGGTATTTTAAAAGCCCATGATGCAGGAATAGAGGTGGATTCTGAGTTAGGAAAGGGTTCTTCTTTTACCATTGAGTTTGATGTAACCGACTAGAGATGTTGCCAATGTGGCATTTTGTGGCGTGTTTTCCACATTTTCTGCATTCCAAAATGGTGGAACTTATTTTTAATTATTTACTGTAAAAAGTAAACAATTATGCATCCATCAGAAATTTTATATTATACCGTATTCGGACTATCGTTTTTAGTGGTAGCCGTCAGTTCAGAAATCATCGTAAATTCAGAGGATGAGGAATAAGTTACCTCATTTCTCACCTTTATATTTAACTAAAGGTTAGAGCTCCAGCGGAGCGATATACTACAATCCGATTGAAATTGTATAATGGTCTAATATGTTTGGCGTCATTTTGGCCTATGGCCAAAATCATGACAAACGCTTCTACGATGCTAGTATATTCCGTTTCTTAATCTTTTGATTAGCTCTATTTCTCCGCAGCTTTATATTTTGATAAAATGAAATCCACAATCCATATCTGTGTAGAATCCATTTGAGCTTGTTGGGCATCTATAAAACCATGATTCACTTTTTCCAGCACATGAATTTCATTCTCCACTTTCAAAGAATCCAATAATTTTTTAAGACTCAGCGACTGTATGATGGGCACCACTTGGTCGGCATCGCCATGAATCATCAGAATAGGAGGAGCGTGTCTTGTCAAATAGCGATATGGTGAATAAAGCCTCATAATACTATCAGCTTTTATGCTGTCTGATTTTGGGTCAAAACCGAAAATGCGTTTAGCTATATCAAAATCATCTCGGAAATATTCTGGCAAGGTGGCCACTATGTTTCCCAAACTGTCGGCCAGTTTGCTTCTGTAAATGCCTTTGAGGTCGTTTGGCCCATATACATCTACCACATAATTAAATTTTACGTTGTAGAAAGAACTGTCAAAACTAAGTTTTGTAGGAAAGGCGTTCATCATAGCGATATGTGCTCCGGCCGACTCGCCAAAAATTCCAAAATTATTCAAGTCTAACTTTAAGGAATCCGCATTTTGTGCAACCCATTTTATGGCCTGATTTACATCAATGATACAATCTGGAAACGCCCCTTTGCCATTTATGGCTACGCTGTAGTCTGGGCTAATAATAGTATAACCCTTTTCTCGCAGTTGATTTATTGCCGAATTAAAGCGGTTATTGTTGATAGATTCTTTTAGGCCACCTATCCATGCACCACCATGAATGTAAAGCACCACGGGAGATTTTTCATAAATTCTTTTAGTAGGGGTATAAATGTCTAAGGCTAGATTTTCTTTGTAAACACTGCTATATATCACATCTCCGTTAAGAAAAGGAGCATTATTTTTTACGAAGAAGTATACGAGCCATAAAGTCAGTATCAAAAAAAGAAGCAGAAGGCCAATTCCCGTTTTTTTGAAGAAGCCTTTAAAGGTTATGTTTTTCAATTTTTGTTGATGTGTCTATGGGTATAAAAATGCTGACATAGTCTTCGTTTTAACATAATGAAGGACGTATTAGGTTCAAAACTAGTAGATAAAGAAGGCATTGATATCATGATGGAATTCTGAAACTTATTCTGCTTTTATGCTTGAAAGCAGCAGGGGAGTGACATGTTGTGTTTTAATAGCTCTGAGTAAAATCCGTGCTTTATAAAATCAAGAGAAGCAATATTCTAATAGGAATGAGTGAACGGTTTGTTTGATAAGCTCCAGCGGAGCGACATGTTGTATTTTAATAGCATTGGGTAAATTTCGTGCTTTATAAAATCCAGTGAAGCGATATTCTAATAGGAATGGGTGAACGGTTTGTTTCATAAGCTCCGGAGGAGCGGTATGTTAATAGCACCGAGTAAATTCCCGACGTGATAAGCTCCAGCGGAGCGACATGTTATTCAGTGTTCTATAATATTTATCTTGATTTACTCCAAAACCTTGACAAACGCTCTTTTAAATTATACCCCGTATTTAGCCAACAGAAAAGCTAAATATTGTTTTTTATCTTTAATTTCACCTTTAATCAAACCAATAGAAATAGATTCTACCATTTGATTAAGCGATAGTGCCTCTAGTTCTGGCATCTCGGTACCTAAGGCCGTAAATGCTTCGGTAAGCTTATTGGTAAGTGGCACCATTTTTTGTGGGTTATAGTATTCGCTATCCCATTTCAGTTTAATCTGGAGTTTCCAAAAATCATATTCCGATTCTTTGACGGAGAAAGGTAACTCTAAAGTCATTTTAATGATCTTTTTAGGCTCATTTTGAAACAAAATTGGTCCCATTAATTCCATGAACTTTTTTTCGCCCTGCCCCAAAATAGCATTTAAAAGGCCTTTTTTATTCTGAAAATGACGAAAAATTAAAGCCTCAGATACGCCAGCTTTTTTAGCTACAGATTTGGTAGAGGTAGCGTTAAAGCCCTCATTGGCAAAGAGCTCAAGGGCTGCTATTAATATGTTAGCTTTTTTGTCGGTCACAGAAACGGTTTAATTGTGAGCATATACTTACAAATATAGCATATTTGGAATTTGGGGGCAAATGCGTGCGTGATAATGTTTTAAACTTTTTGGGAAGAAATACGTATCTTTTGAGTACTTCACTAAAGGAAAAGGCTAAAGAATTGACCTTTTCTGTAAATATTTAAAATTTAATTCTGAGCTTTGTTTGTGAGTGATTACTTACTAATAATGTGAATTGCTTTGATATGACTTACAAAAAATACATCTTTTTATTTGCTGTGCCTTTGGCAGTGTTTTCTTTCAATATGCCTGAAAAGGAGAAGGTCATGCCTGTGGTGAAAATAGAACATCAGGAAGCTCAGCCGGCCTTTGATACCATGATGAAGGTTTTGACCCATAAACGTTGTATGAATTGTCACCCATCGGGGGATAAGCCGAGACAAGGGGAAGATAGCCATCTGCATTATTTTGGTATAGAAAGAGGAAAAGAAAATCACGGTTTTGAAGCTACTACATGTAATACCTGTCACCAGTCAAAAAACAATGATGCTTCTGGAGTACCTGGGGCACCACATTGGTCTTTAGCTCCTAAAAGTATGGCTTGGGAGGGGAAATCCAGGGTAGAAATAGCGGAGATTATTTTGGACAGGTCAAAAAACGGTCATAAATCTCTCAAAGAAATAGAGAAACATATGACGGAAGACGAACTGGTGCTTTGGGCTTTTGAGCCTGGTGTTCATGCCGACCGTAGCCCTAGAGAAAAACCGCCAGTTTCTAAGGAGGAATTTATAGCTGCCGTAAAAACTTGGATTAAAGACGGGGCTAAAATCCCGAATAAATAGAAAACCACATTTTAATTGATGCTGATATGAAAATAAACTTCACAATAAACGGAAAACCAGAAACGGTAGAAACAGATGTCAACACGCCGCTACTCTGGGTAGTAAGAGATATTTTAGATTTAAAAGGCACTAAATATGGCTGCGGAAAAGCTGCTTGTGGTGCCTGTACCTTGCATATTGACGGTGAAGCCGTGCGTTCCTGCTCTTACCCTATTGAGTTTGTGGAGGGAAAAGAAGTGACCACCATTGAAGGTTTGTCAGACTCAGAAGAAAATTTGCACCCCGTGCAGCAAGCTTGGATAGAAGAGATAGTGCCTCAGTGTGGATACTGTCAGCCGGGTTTTATGATGGCCACGGCTGCCTTGCTCAATAAAGTGCCGAGTCCAACGGATGAAGATATTGACAATAATATTATCAATGTGTGCCGCTGTGCTACTTATTACAGAATGCGAAAGGCCATTCACAGAGCTGCTGAAATCCAAAATAATAAGACTTTAAAGAAATAAATCATGGCTAAAGTATCTAGAAGGAAATTTATAATTAGGTCTATTTTAGGCGGAACGGGCTTACTAGTGGGGGCAACGTATTTGTTTAAAAAGCCTATTAGAAGAACCTTGGCAGGCGTGGCAAATACGGCAGAAACGCCATACGCAGGAAACATCTCAGACCCTGAAGTTTGGTTTGAAATAAGTGCTGATAATGTGGTAACGCTGTATAGCCCAAAAGTAGAGATGGGGCAGGGCACTTTTACCGGATTGGCACAAATGGCTGCCGACGAATTAGAAATAAACATCAATCAAATTAGGGTAGAACACGCTCCTTCAAGCTTACACTTTGATGCTTTTGCTACGGGTGGCAGTACGTCCATATCTAGTTTGTGGATGCCGCTGAGAGAATTGGCCGCTACCACCAGAGAGGTTATAAAAGCTGAAGCCGCCAAGAAAATGGGGGTAGACTTAGCCTCTTTGAAAGTGACGGATGGCGTCATAAGCTCAGGAAATAAAACCATGACTTTTGGCGAAGCCGTAGCAGGAATTACCGAATGGGAACTGTCAGATACACCTGCTTTAAAGGATTTGAAAGCCTATAAATACATAGGAAAGCCCGTTAGCCGTGTCGATTTAAAAGACAAGGTGTTGGGTAAACCGATATTTGGAATGGATGCCGCTATGCCAGATATGCTTTTTGGAGCGGTGGTGAGGCCTTCGGCAATAGGTGCAAAATACCTAGATGCAGATACTACAGAAGCGGAGAAAATGCCAGGCGTGGTCAAAGTGGTGAAAGAAGAAGATTTTGTGGGTGTGGTGGCTACTTCAAGAATGGCGGCAGAAAATGCCAAGGAAGCCATAAACGCGAATTGGGAAACGGACAAAGTCTGGCAAACCAAGGATATCGAGGCTCTGGTGAAAGTAGGAAAAGGGGAGCCTTTTGAAATTCAGAAAGAAGGTAAGGCTGAGAAAGTTTTAGCATCAGAAGAGGGATTGATTACCGCAGAATATACGAGCCCGCTGGGTGCTCATGCTCAAATAGAGCCAAACGGTGCCGTGGCTTTTGTAGAGAAAGATAAAGCTACCGTGATGATTTCAACCCAAGTGGTCGGAATTACTAGAAAAGAGGTGGCAAAAAGACTGGGCTTGAAAGAGGAGCAGGTGGAAATAAAACCAACCTATTTGGGTGGCGGTTTTGGTAGAAGGCTGCATACGCCAAATGCCATTCAGGCGGCGGTGCTTTCAAAGGCCGTTGGTAAACCTGTCAAATGCTTTTTTAATAGAAAAGAAGAATTTCAAAACGATACTTTCAGACCGCCAACACATCATGTCTTAAAAGCTAAACTTACATCAGATGGCAAAATAGAGGCTCTGGAGCATAATGTTTCTAGTGGTGATGTGGCTTTTGGCTCTGCCATAGTGCCGCATATTGCCAATGTCGCTTTAGGAGCGGATATTGGTGCATGGCGTGGTGGCATGATTCAATACAGCGGTATTCCTAACTATCGTGCTATTTCTTGGCGAGTAAAATTACCTTTTGCCACCAGTTGGTGGAGAAGTTTGGGGCTCTTGGCCAATACTTTTTCTATAGAAAGTTTTATGGACGAACTGGCCGTAAAAGCAGACAAAGATCCCATACAGTTTAGGCTAGACCAAATAGGGGATGATACCGCGGGTAATCGCCTTAAAACAGTGATAGAAGCGGCCAGAGATAGGGTGAACTGGAAGAATATGACATTAGCAGAAGGTAGGGCAGTGGGTTTTGCCTGCTGCACAGATGCCAACACACCAGTGGCTCAGATAGCGGAGGTTTCTATCTTAGACGGTGAAATTAAAGTGCATAAGGTAACCTGCGTGATAGACGTAGGATTGGCTGTAAATCCAGACCAGATTAGAGCTCAGTGTGAAGGTGCCATTATTATGGGAATGAGTGCATCAATGTTTGAAAAAATGGAAGTAACCGATGGGCAACTAAGCCCTACCATTTACGGGCCATATCAAATGGCCATGATGCGTCACGCTCCCAAAGAAATAGATGTGATGATACTAGAAAATTCCAATGCTCCAGGAGCAGTAGGCGAACCACCTTTAGGCCCCATAGCCGCCGCCATAGCAAATGCTACCTTCAGGTTAACGGGTAAGAGGATTAGGGATATGCCGTTTGTTTTGGGGTAGGGGGATTATATAATTGGTAGACCTATTTTTTTTAAATATTCGTATGTATCGTCATAGAATTTAGGGTGTCTAGTATGGTCTTCAATATCTCCCTCAGGAACTACTAATATCATACCTTGCCTTGCTCGAGTTAGCAATACCCTGTATGCATTTAATAGATATTTTTTTCTAGTCTCTTTATGGATTTTCTGCCATTTATTGCCTCGAAATGAAAATGATTCCCAACCATCTTTTGAGCTTCTTAGGTCCCCATCCCAAGTGACGCAGGCCCAATCTAATTCTAAGCCTTGTACTTGAAATTCAGTGGCAACATCTTCTAGGAAATATGAAGAACGAATGTCGTCTTTGTTATTTAAAAACCAATTGACATGATTGATGGGTGACCTAACATCCATCGCCAAAGGTTTTAATCTATAGGCCTGTGAAGAAACGACAATTCCATATCTTTCACTTCCTCTTGCTTTTTCTCTAAGCCAATTTTTGGCAGTTTGTAAATTACGTGTCAGTACTATTGGGTATTTTGATTTTATTCCTTGAAATGTTTCTACAGCAGCTTCATCTTTGTCCAAAATTTGTTTAATGAATTTAGAAACTAGTTCTGCTCTGAAAGAACGCATGGAAACAGATAAATGTAAATTCTCCTCAAAAAGTACTTTGTTCTGTAATTGAAGGTTTTTAATGGCTTCAATAGCATTATATTCGCTTTCGTAAAGGTTTGGCGAAATTCTGGTTTCCCAATAAGGAAAACTATTCTTTACCGCTTCTATCCATTCTGAAATACCTGCCTCACCAGTATTGATTTCTTGGCCTCCACCGACGAGACAAATGATTACTGCCCAGTCATTGTGTCTGTCCAAGCAAGATATCAGAAACTCTGGCTCAGAATACTGAAAGTCAGGTTTGTTTTTCTTCTCCCTCATGAACTTTACAGTTTGCTCTTTGGTCCAAGCTCTTTGGGCTTCATCAAAAATAGCAATATGGTCAAAAGGTGCTTTTGAATCCCTTAAATATTCATCTCTATAATGGTGAATTATTTGAATAAAAGTTTTTACACTTTCACGAGCTAGTGCTTTTGTGATTTTTTTGCCCTTAAGTTTTTCTTGTAATACTTTGTCTCTTGTTAATGCTTCTTGAAGAATATCAACTAACGGTTTATTGCCAGAAAGAAATACACTGGTGTTCCCTTTTTCCTTATCTAAATGTTCCGCAGCTACTTTTAAGCCTACAAGTGTTTTTCCCGCACCTGGAACTCCAGTTACAAAACATATTACTTTCTTATGTTCTGATTTTGCAAATTCAATGGTTTTTGAAATGTAATCGGTTGTTACTTTTAAATTCTTGGCGTCAGCATCACTTCTAGTGATTTCTTCCACACTATGACTATTGTACATTTTTACGGCGGCCTCAATAATAGTAGGGGTAGGGGAATAGCTTCCCGAAATGAAATCAAAAGCGTTTATTATTTGATTACTCTTGAAAGTAGATAAAACTGTATCAATGCATAATTTTAAATTTTTGGAGTTTGTTTTAATAGGTTTTATCAAGTCATCATCATGACTGGTTAGAACTATTTCAATTGGTAAGTCTTTTGCTTTTGTAGCAATTAATACCGGAACAAGAATTTGCGAATGACTCGGTTTATGAAAGTTTTTTAAATCAAGTGCATAATCCCAAACTTGTTCTAAGTTATGTTTTAAGTATTCTTTTTCACCTACTTTGAATTCCAAAACAAAAACAATATTCCCTATTAGTAAAAGGCAATCAACTCGCTTACCCATTCGGGGTATAGAAAACTCGAAATAAATACTACCATTAAAACTTTTTAAAACAGTATTTAATATTTCTATCTGACCTTCCCATGCTTTTAATTCTGTGTTTATATGTCCTTGTCTACCATTTCTTGAAATTTCACCTATAATGGTTTCAGCTGATTTTTTTAAAAATGCTGCAATAGAATCGGAGTAATAGTAGTTCAGCATTTGTTGATTTTAGATTTATGAACCACGAGTTGGTAAAGGTTGAAAGTTGAAATATTCTTAAAATAGTGCTGGGTCATCTTTTAATAGAATAAGTTATACAAATCTAAAAGACTGATCTAAAACTAATTGTTTTTAAATAAAAAATTGATTGGACTAGTTGTCTTTAATACTAATCAGTTTTTATTCTTTAAACAATTCATGATTGAAAAATGAAGCCAAATCTGTATCTAAAGCTTTGGCAATTTTGTTTAGAACAAGAACAGAGACATTTCTGCTGCCTCGCTCTATACCTGTCATGTAGGTTCTATCCACTTCAGCTTTATATGCCAAGGCTTCTTGAGATAATTTATTATGAGCTTTTCGAAGGCCTATAATTCGCTGACCAATAGCGTGTGCTAGATTTCCCAATTGTCTAGATTTTGAATGTTATATTAATGAAGGTAAAGTCATGTTGACTATTGAGCAACGGACTATAGTCAACTTTTGGGGCTGCTCAAGAAATACACCCCAAACAATAACCCAAAACTCCCCAATACGCCCCAAAGTGTTTAATGATAGATGTGGAACACTTTTATAGTATAAGGCATGAGAGCATCAAGCTTTCTTGGGAGGCTTACGTGCTTTTGTAGTCATTTCCCCTTTTATTAAATCTGCAGGAAGAAGCCGCTCGGCTTCTTTTTTGTAGGCTTATTTTTTCAGGTCTTGTATCGTGATGTTTCTGTAAAACACTTCGGAGCCTTCTGCTTGAAGAAGGATTTGACCTTTGGTTAATGGCACCCACCTTTTAGTGCTTTCATCGTATCGCTGCATATTAATGGCCTCGTTTACCAGCTTTCCATTGATAAAGAATTTAGCATTATTACCATTTACGGTGACCATGACATTATTCCAGCCGGAGTGTTCCCAGGAGTTCATTCTAGATATACGGCTGTAGGTGTTTTTTTCGCCTTTGGTTATTAAAGTACCTTCTGGGCTATAATTGTTTCCGTTGCCATCCACTTTAGAGCTGGCTCTAGCCTGTATTATCCATAAGTCACCGCTGTCGCCTTCCTGGATTTGACACTCTATGCCAGAGGGCCAGATAACTCGCTCACCAAATATATGAAATACCACTCCCGCGTCTCTTACTTCGTTTTCTCTTGGAGCAAATTTCTTCTCACCCCATTTGTATTCGAACTTTAAAACATAGTTTTCGTACTCTTTATCTGTGATAATAGCAGCAAAGGGTTGTTTGCTATCTGCCGTTTGGTTGGGATATGCATGTATGGCTTTATCTTTTACACCAAAGTAGTTTTGAGCGGGAGAGTTGTCTTGAGATATCATGTACCAGCCCTCCAAGTTTTTACCATTAAAGAGTGAGACTGTAGGTAAAACTTGAGCTTGACACAGTAAAGAGGATGCTATAAGCAGTATTGATAGGAATTTCATTTGGGTTACATTTTTTTCTAGCCAACAATGTACAAAAAAATGGAATTATCCCTCCAGTTTTAAGTCTGGCTTTTGGATATGATAAACGATGCCAAATAGAGAAATGACTGCTGTAATAAATGAGAAAAGAAAGCCAACGGTAACGGCTAATGTGCTATCAAAAGCAAAGAATACCGCAGCTTGATAAAAAATAAGCTCCCTTATGCCAATGCCAGAAAAAGAAAAGATAGACAGTGCTGAAGAAACTAAAAACACTACCGCGTAAACAATGCTGTCGCTTGGTTCCGAAATGCTGTAAAGTAAAGCTATCAAACTGAAAACCTGTAAACCCTGAATCAAAAGAGAAAGAAGAAGGGGGCGTATAAGTATTGTCTTAAAAGAAGGGAAAAACTGTTTAACAATAAGATAAAAGCTTACTAAGCCCACAGGAACGGCTGCTATCAAAAGTAAAGTGAAGGGGGGCGTTTGAAACAAAGGCAAGCCTATGGCTAAAAGGCAAGCCAAAACACCGATAGCCGCTAAGCCTGTAAGACGGTCTATAAAGAGTACGGCAGTTAGTTTTTTGGCAGACCAATCAAACTTCTTATGCATGGCATACACCTTGTAGGCATCGCCACCTATTCCGCCAGGAATAAAGAAATTATAAAACATACCCAGCAAATACAGAGCGTAGTTGCTGGCTTTTGAGATATTGAAGGTGTTTTTTGAAAGTAGATAACGAAGTCTTTCGGCTGAAATCCACTGAGAAATTAACAATAATACTCCCGCCAGAAGTAACGGAAGTATTTGTGCATCTGCTAGAACAGATTTTATTTTTTCAAACTCAATTTTGGTGAATACCACATAAAGTAACACCACCGTAAATAGAATCTTAAGAGCCGTTATAAGCGATTTTTTATTCAAAAGTGGAGACTTTTCTAATGTTATAAGGCTTTTTGTCCTGCGACTCGTAATAGGTTTTCATCAGTAAATCTGACACAATACCGATGGTGAAAAACTGTATACCTACCAACACTAAAAGCACTCCAAGAATAAGTAGCGGACGGGTACCAATGTCTTCTCCAGATAGTTTCACTATTAAAAGGTAAAGATTTATCAAAGCACCAATACCAAAGAAGGTCATCCCTAGATTCCCGAAAAAATGCAGTGGTTTCTGCATGTATTTCTGTTGGAAAAGAATCAAAAGGACGTCATTAATAACTTTAAATGTTCTGCCTAATCCGTATTTAGAAACCCCGAACTGGCGAGCATGATGTTTTACAGGCACTTCTGTAATTCTGGCCCCATCTATATGAGCATTTAAGGCTATGAAACGATGAAGCTCTCCATAAAGCGGAATGTTTTTAGCCGTTTCGGCCGTCATTACTTTTAAGGCACAGCCGGCATCCGTAATATGGAACTTGGTGGCTTTTCTGATGATGTAATTGGCAATCTTACTGGGTAGTGTTCTCAGGAAATTATCCTTTCTTTTTTGCCTTTGACCTGTCACCATATCCCATTCTTCTTTTATGGCTAGGTTCAGCATCATGGTAATATCCGAAGGGTCGTTTTGCATGTCGCCATCCATCGTGATGACGTAATCTCCTGTGGCGTAGTCTATTCCTGCGGCCAATGCAGAGCTTTGTCCATAGTTCCTTTTAAGTTCTATCAGCACCACATTTGGATTTTTGAAGCCTTTTATTTCTTCTCTAGTCCCGTCGGTTGAGTAGTCGTCTACAAAGATGATTTCGTATGCGTAGTCTTTTAATTCTTTACCTATGGCATCGCACAGTAAGGCGTTATTTCCTTCTTCGTTAAAAACGGGGATTATTATGGATAGTTTCGGAGATTTATTCATGAAAATATGTTCTTGGCGGGCTATAGATGCTCTTTTTAATATTTAATTTTACCGTCGAATAAGAAAATAATTAGCACTCAAATTCATCTCAATTTTTGGTCTTTTAAGACTTTATCCTATGAATAGTATTATTTCCAAAGACGATTATAATCTGTTGTACTTTTTGTTGGCTGCCGTATATGTGGTTGGTTTATTTATTCCCCTGATGGAGAATGACTCTGCCCAGCACGCTACAATGGCCATGCAAATATACCTAGATAATGATTTTCTACACCTCTTTAAGGGAGGTATTCCTTATCTAGACAAGCCGCATATGCACTTTTGGCTGTCTGCAATTTCCTTTAAAGTATTTGGGATTTCACATATTGCTTATCGTTTGCCGGCCATTTTATTTACGGGTATTGGGGCTTATTCATGTTATAAATTGGCCAAAGAGTTCTACGGGGAAATAGCAGCCCAAATTGCTCCTTTAGTATTTCTTTCTTCTTATGCCATTATTTTGGCCAATCATGACGTCCGTACAGATGCTGTTTTAACTGGTGCGTCTATTTGGAGTGTATGGCAGTTGGTAAGATACATTCATACTTCTCAGCTTAAATATTTGGTGGTGGGAGCATTTGCGGCCGCTATTGCATTTTCATGCAAAGGGCATCTCAGTGTTTTTATTACGGGTGTGGTTTTACTGGCCTATATGGCTTACGCCAGAAAGTGGTCAGCTTTTTTTAGCTGGAAATCGCTTTTAGGCTTAGTGGTTTTTGGTTTGGGCATTTTGCCCGTGGTTTACGCCTATTATGTGCAGTATGATTTACATCCAGAGCTAGTGATAGAAGGTCAAACGAATGTTTCTGGCGTAAAATTTATTCTCTGGGACCAAAACTTTAATAGGCTTACCGCAAAAGGTTTTGGAGAGAACAATCCCGATTATCTGTTCTTTTTTCATAATCTACTTTGGGCTTTTATCCCTTGGTCTTTTATCGTTTACTTGGCCTTTTTTGACAGAATAAAATCACTGGTCAAAAACAATTTTAAGTATGTTAAAGGTTTGGAGATTTTGACTTCTGTAGGTGCCATTTTAGTTTTATTTGTTATTAGTACCTCTAAGTTTAAGTTGCCACATTATCTGAATAGTTTATTACCTATTTTGTCTGTTTTGGTAGCAGGTTTTATCATCAACTTGAAAGACAGGAATAGCCTTAAAACATTGAAAGTTATTTTGATAGTACAGTATGTCTCTTTAACACTCATAGCGGGCGGTATTTTTTACCTCACCTTTTGGGCCTTTGGATTGCCATCACCTATTCTCTTGGGAGCATATGGCTTTTTGATAGTGGTATTGGGCTTCATTATTAAGGAGAAAATGGAGCTTTGGCGTAAGATAGTTTTCGTGTCGGTTTCTTATATGGCTATCATAAATTTCTGCCTGAGTACGCATTATTATCCAAACATCATGCCTTTTCAAGCGGGTAATGAAGCGGCCAAAGTGATTAAAGAAGAGGCTATTCCTACGAAGGATATTTTTCTACTTTTTGGAAGATACAGTTGGTCTTTAGATTTTTATACCCAAAGAAACACGCCAAGAATAGCCTTAGAAGATGTTAAAGAAAATGTGAAGCCGGGACAGTGGCTTTTTTTCTATGACGATGATTTAGAAGCGGTGCAAAATGCGGGTATTAAATGGAATAAGAAATTTCACTTCAAACACTTTGGCGTCTCTAAGCCCCGCTTAGATTTTCTAAATCCCAACACGAGAGCTTCTGTTTTAGAAACCGCTTACTTAGTTCAAGTGAAATGAGAAATTATGCGTTGTAGTTTTTAAACCAGTTGGCAAAGTGCTTTACGCCATCTTTAAGGGAGGTGTTAGGGGTATATTCAATGGCTTTTCGCAGGCTCTCAATATCGGCATAAGTTCTTTTCACATCACCCGGCTGCATTGGCAACATTTCTTTAATGCTTTCTATTTCCAGATTGGCTTCCAGTGCCTCAATGAAATCCATCAGTTTGATAGGCGTGCTATTGCCAATATTATGCAGGGCATACGGAACTCCCGGGCCTTGAGGAGCATTTATGCAAAGCCTAGAAATACCTTCAACGATGTCGTCTACATAGGTGAAATCACGCTCCATGTCTCCATTATTGAAAACTTTGATGGCACGTTTATTCATCATAGCGTCTGCAAATAGGGAAGGGGCCATGTCTGGTCTGCCCCATGGGCCATAAACCGTGAAAAATCTCAAACCTGTAGTTGGGATTTGATACAAATGGCTATAAGTGTGAGCCATAAGTTCATTACTCTTTTTGGTAGCCGCATAAATACTTACGGGATGGTCTACTTTGTCGTCTACCGAAAACGGAATCTTTGCATTGTTTCCATAAACAGAAGAGCTAGATGCATATATTAAATGATGAACAGGATACTTTTTAACCGTTTCTAGGATATTTAAGAAGCCATCAACATTATTTTTAATATATGTTTTAGGATTGTCAATACTGTTTCTTACACCCGTTTGGGCAGCAAGATTAATGACAACGTCAAATTGCTCTGAGGCAAAAAGCTCATCTAAAGCCTCAGTATCTAGTAGGTCTGCTTTTATAAATCTATAGTTATCAAAAACGGTAGAAGCTATTAATGTTTTTTCGGGCATTTGAGCATTTGCCGCTATTCCATTATCTGCCAGTCTATCGTATTTCAGCTGCTGCGAATAGTAGTTATTGATATTGTCAAAACCTACTACTACATGTCCTTCGCCTATTAGTTTTTTAATAAGATGAAGTCCTATAAAACCGGCCGCTCCTGTAACTAGAATTTTCATTTTTATGAATCACTTGTTCCATAAAATCCCTTTTAGCGGAAAAAGGTTCGTATTTTGTACTTATTCTTTAAGGAATTCTTCTTTTAATAGTACAAGCCGTTTTAGTAGGATTTTATTAATTTCTAGTAAGTGAGCTTGTATTCAATTAATGACGAAATCTGTTCATCTTGTCTGTTGATAATGACTTTGCTTACACGGTCCAATTCGTCAAACTCATAGGAGAAGATAAGCGTGTAGTCAAAATTTAAACTGGCATCATGGAAAACAACCGTTTTAAGCAGATGTGTACTGAAATTCCCAAGATACTTGTCTCTAAAAGACCAGTGGAAAGTTAAAGGAGATAAGACCTCTTGGCGTATGGTATTCGGTAGGTCTGTATAGTCGTATTCTGCGGTGAGATCACCGTTTCTATAAAACATTAGATCTCCTTCGCTCGAATAATCTTTCTTGAGAGAATTAATTTCTGTGGTTCTAACGAAGTAATTATTCTTAAAATAGTATTTGTATTGATTTGTAAGGCCTTGGATTTCTTTTGCTATTCCCTCATTGCTCAAGTAAATTATTTTTTTGTTCCCATTATCAAGTACAGAAACTTGGTCTGTCTTATAATTGTAGGCATAAAGCGTATCGGTGTTTCTAAGTACACTTTTTAATCTATTATTATCGTCGTAAGATAAATATAAAAGATATTTGGCGGAGGCTTTATTATCTGGTGTTAGTGTTACATCCATCTGAGTAATGGAATTTTGCTCTATTTCTGTGGCTGTGATTTCGGGAAGCAAGTCAACTTCTTCTTGAATCGTATCTACTACATCGACGCCAGATATGGGTTCGGTTCCCTCGTCTTTTTTACATGAGAATATTGTTAAGCTTAGAAGCAGAAAAAGAATGCTAGTGTTTTTCATAGTGTTGAGATAGTTTTTCATTTTAACGCCTATAGACTTTAAAATATTTCTTCTGGCTCAATATTTATTTATGCCCTTCAATCTTCCAGATAATCTAAATCTTTATGAAAAGTCTCAGGTAGGGCATAATTGGCATAAATACCTAATGAGAAACACAGTACCCCCGTAATGATGGCGGCTTGAATAATGGTAAATCCGTTTATAGCACCAATAAAGCCATATAACATACTGATAGGGATAGCGGCTCCTCTCACAAAATTAGGAATGGTGGTGGCTACGGTAGATCTTATGTTAGTGCCAAACTGTTCTGCTCCCATGGTAATCATCACTATCCAGTAACCTGTAGAAATACCCATTAAAATACAGACGGTGTAAAAGGTGTAAGCCGACTGCCCATGGAGGTTGAGATAGACCAAAGAAATTATCAAACTGCATACTTGAAAGATGCCTATAGCCTTTTTTCTGCTTTGGAGTTTTTGACTTACTACGCCACAAAGCACATCGCCAAAAGCTAAACCGAGGTATATAAATGCCACTGCTTTTCCTGTGGTTATTTCTCCTTTTATACCCAATTCTTCTGCCAATGAAGGTGCCATTTGCATTAAAATAGTGACCACGAAAAAGACTGGGATGCCCACGAGCAAACTTAAAAGGTAGATTTTTCTGCTTTTCGGATTTCTAATGAGCTTTAGAATGTTTCCTCTTTCTTTTTTGCTTTCACTGGCATGAAGAAACATGTCTGACTCATAAGTACCGATGCGTAAGAGTAAAAGAAGTATACCGAGTGCTCCGCCAATAAAAAAAGCATAACGCCAATAGAAGGCATCGCCAATGAGGCCAGCCACTACGGCTCCTAAAACACCTGTAGCGGCTAATATGGAAGTGCCATAGCCCCGAATTTTCTGAGGCATAGTTTCTGCCACAATGGTGACGCCTACGCCTAATTCGCCCGCCAAGCCAACTCCAGCTAAAAACCGAAGAGCGGAGTAAGAATAAATATCAGAGATGAATCCATTAATGATATTACAAACAGAGTATAAAATGATGGAAGCAAAGAGCACCGAAAGGCGTCCTTTTTTGTCACCAAGAACACCGAATACAACTCCTCCTATGAGTAAACCAACCATTTGAATGTCAAACAGTAATAATCTCATATGGTCTAGAGATGCTCCAGAGTAACCCATTTCTGCTAAACTACTCTTACCAATAACCACAAAAAGTACTAAGTCGAAGGTGTCAACAAAATAACCTAAAGAGGCTACTAAAAGGAGTAGCCAAGTTGATTTTTTCATGCGTTAAAGTCTTCGGCAAGAATGGCGTACATATAGTTATCTGACCAACCAGATTTCAAGGGTAATACCTTTCTTTTTCTTCCTTCTTGCTGCATGTTGAGTTTTTCTAGGACTCTAATGGAAGCTATATTTTCTACGGCTACGCCTGCTTCTACTCTGTGTAGCTTCAGTTTACTAAAGCCAAAACTTAAAATGCTCTCCAAAGCTTCGCTAGCAAAACCTTGACCCCAAAAATCTGGATGAAGTTTATACCATACTTCTGCTTTTTGCTGCTTTTTTGAACCAGAAGAAACCAAAGCAATTAGGCCTATGAACTGATTGGTTTTAGTCAGCTCAATGGAGAAGGTGTAATTTTCAATGCTGTCTTTACTGTTTTCCGAGATCCATGGTTTTATGGTACCCTCGGTTTCTTTAATGTCTTTAGGTATTCCTAGTGTATTAAAATGGTCTACTTCCGGTCTGGCGAGTAGCTTATGAATAGGTTCTAGGTCACAGTTGTCTACCAGTTTCAGGGTTATCCTTTCACTGAAAATGTTCATTTGTCCTTTATTAATCACGAGAGCTTACCTAGTTTAAATTGTTCAGCGGCATAATTGGCGGCCCTAGCCGTCAAAGCCATATAAGTTAAAGATGGGTTTACACAGGAAGATGAAGTCATGGCTGCTCCATCTGTTACAAAAACGTTCTCCGCACCCCACACCTGATTCCATTTGTTGAGTACCGAAGTTTTAGGATCTCTTCCCATTCTTGCAGTACCCATTTCATGGATTCCTACACCTGGGCTTTTTTCTTTGTCATTGTTTCCTACCACATCCTTTAATCCTGCGGCTTCTAACATATCTACTGCCTCTTTCATGATGGTTTCACGCATAAGGATTTCGTTTTTACCCCACCCGGCATCAAATTCAATTTGCGGCAAACCGTTTTTGTCTTTTTTATCTGAAATTGTCATGCGATTATTTGGGTCAGGTAGTGTCTCTCCAAATCCCCATAAACTGACATTCCAAGATCCTGGTAGGCTCATGTTGTCCTTAAACGCAGCTCCAAATGTGGCAGCATTTTCTGGGTATTGCCCTTTTCCTCGCGTTGCTTGCCCTTGGAAGCCAAAGCCTCTAAGAAATTCTCTTTTGTCGTCACCCCAGTTGGCAAATCTTGGAATATATATGCCATTTGGTCTACGTCCATAATAGTAACGGTCTTCCATGCCTTCAAACCTTCCAGTAGCTCCTACAGCCAAATGGTGGTCCATTATGTTTCGGCCTAATTGGTCGCTATCATTTCCTAAACCATTGACATGTTTGGAAGATTTAGACTGCATCATTATCCAAGCAGAATTCATGGCAGAGGCATTTAGGAAAATGATTTTGGCAAAATACTCGACCTCTTCATTTGTTTTTTCATCAATGGCTTTTACGCCAATAACTTTATCTGTCTCCTTGTCGAAAATGGTTTGGTAAACTATTTTGTTGTTGATTACAGTAAGGTTTTCGGTTCTCTTAGCTGCAGGTAAAGTGGCCGATTGGGTACTAAAATAAGCACCATAAGGACAGCCTCTTTGACATAGGTTTCTGTTTTGGCAAGTACCACGACCTAGAGCTAATTGTTCTTCTGTTGGATTGGTCAAATGTGCGGCTCTGCCTATAAAAAGGTGTCTGTTTTTAAAGTTAGACTCTATCCCTTTTTTAACTTCTTTTTCTACGCAGTTGAGCTCCATGGGCGTTTGGAAAATGCCATCTGGAAGAACATCTAAACCTTCTCTGCTGCCACTAACTCCCGCAAAACGCTCTACATAATCATACCATGGTGCCAAATCTTCATACCTTATTGGCCAGTCTACGCCATGTCCATCTTCTAAGTTAGCCTCAAAATCTCTTTTATTCCATCTGTAGCTTTGTTTTCCCCAAGTTAAAGATCTGCCGCCAGTTTGGTATCCTCTTACCCAGTCAAACCTTCTTTTTTCAGCAAACGGGTAATCTACGTCTTTTACAAAATGTGGAAGTATATCTTCAGCATTGGCAAAGCCCGCTCTAGCTCCAGCGTAATATTCCTCTTTTTCCTTATTCGTTAATTGACCTCTATGTGGGAAATCCCAAGGGTCCTTCATGGCATTTTCATAACCAGTAACATGCTCAATATGTCTGCCCCGTTCTATCATGAGTACTTTGAGGCCTTTTTCTGTCAATTCCTTGGCTGCCCATCCTCCAGATACTCCTGAGCCTACTACAATGGCGTCAAAAGTTACGTTTTCTTTAGCTTTTCCTTGTATATACATGCTATGGGTAGAATATATTTTTTATTAAATACGGGTGAATGAAAAGGTTTGTAGGATAGCTCTTGAAAATCAAGAGCTAATGTCCTTAGTATTTATTCAAAACATGACATGTTTATAGGTTATTATATCAATGAGGCGGAATAATTATAGATTGCCTAGTTTAAATTGTTCGGCGGCATAATTCGCAGCTCTTGCTGTTAAAGCCATATAAGTTAGGGATGGGTTTACACAGGAAGAAGATGTCATGGCTGCTCCATCCGTTACAAATACATTTTCTGCTCCCCACACTTGATTCCATTTGTTTAATACAGATGTTTTTGGGTCACGACCCATTCTGGCTGTACCCATTTCATGTATTCCTACTCCCGGACTTTTCTCCATCTCATTATATCCTACCACATCTTCTAAGCCAGCTGCTTCTAACATATCTATGGCTTCTTTCATGATGGTTTCTCTCATTTGGAGCTCGTTTTGACCCCAAGCCGCATCAAATTCAATTTGAGGCAACCCGTTTTTGTCTTTTTTATCAGCTAATCTTATTCTATTATTAGGGTCTGGCAAGGTTTCTCCAAACCCTCTCATACTAAATGACCAAGGTCCAGGTAAGCTCATTTTTTCCTTGAAATCAGCACCAAAACTGGCATCGTTTAGGCCTGGGTCTCCTTGAGCTCGGCTGGCTCCACCTTGATAGCCAAAACCTCTTAAGAAATCTCTTTTGTCATCCCCCCAATTGGCAAATCTCGGAATGTATATACCGTTAGGCCTGCGGCCATAATAATATTTGTCTTCATGACCTGGATAGTGACCTCTTGCACCTGCATTTAGGTGATGGTCCATAATATTACGACCTAATTGGTCGCTTTCATTTCCCAGTCCATTTGGATGTTTTGAGGAGGTCGACTGCATCATTATCCACGCTGAATTCATGGCTGAGGCATTGATGAAGATGATTTTGGCAAAATATTCTATTTCTTCATTGGTCTTCTCATCAATGGATTTTACGCCAATAACCTTATCGGTTTCCTTGTCAAAAATGGTTTGATAAACTATCTTATCATTGACCACCGTAAGATTTTCTGTTTTTTTGGCGGCAGGCAATGTGGCAGCTTGTGTACTGAAGTAAGCACCGTAAGGGCACCCTCTTTTACAGAGGTTTCTGTTTTGACAAGTACCACGTCCAAGAGCTAATTGTTCTTCTGTTGGGTTTGTCAAATGTGCAGCTCTTCCAATAAAAAGGTGTCTGTTTTTAAAATTTGATTCTATTCCTTTTTTGACTTCTTTTTCTACGCAGTTGAGTTCCATGGGTGTTTGAAATATACCATCAGGCAATACGTCTAGCCCTTCCATACTTCCACTTATACCCGCAAAACGTTCTACATGATCATACCAAGGAGCCAAATCTTCATATCTGATGGGCCAGTCTACGCCATGACCATCTTCTAAATTAGCCTCAAAATCCCTTTTATTCCATCTGTAGCTTTGCTTTCCCCAAGTTAGGGAGCGGCCACCCGTTTGATATCCACGTACCCAGTCAAATCTTTTTCGCTCCGCAAAAGGATAATCTACATCCTTTACGAAATGTGGTAGTATGTCTTGAGCATTGGCAAAGCCAGCTCTTGATCCTGAGTAATATTCTTTTTTTTCTTTGTTGGAAAGTTGGCCTCTGTATTCAAAGTCCCAAGGGTTTTTCATGGCATTTTCATAGCCACTTACGTGCTCAATGTGTCTGCCACGTTCTATCATGAGCACTTTAAGACCTTTTTCGGTCAATTCTTTGGCAGCCCAACCTCCTGATATTCCAGATCCCACCACTATGGCGTCAAAAGTCAATGCTTCTTTGGCCTTTCCTTGTATGTACATTATTTAATAGGTTTTCTAATTACGTAAAGAGCTTGCTAATTTGATCAATAAAATCCACAAAGAAAAACCGTAAGAATATGAAAAAAGATATCTTTTATAGAGACCTGCCGATAATGTAGCCTTCTTGACATAATAGGAAGGTCTTCGGTCTTTACTCAAGTGCTTTTAACGTCGAATTAAAAATTTTGTTTTTTTAGTAAGGCTATGTTTCTAGTAAAGGGGTTTACTAACGGTATTTATATGGCAATCCATTCTTAATCATCTATAAAAGCCCTTCAGGACAGGGTAGTCTTTAAGTCTTTTAGAATAAGTCCAATGCCATTCTTTTTGACTTAGTTGGCATTTATAATCAGCATAAGTGTCATTCCGAATATTATTCCACTAAGTATAAGGTTCCAAGTTTTTCTTCTTAAATCTAGTATGGTTATCATGAAGAAATTTAATAGTAGCACCGCAAGGACAATGATGATTTGACCAAATTCTAATCCTAAGTTAAAGGCGAAAAGTGGTTTTATGATACTGCTTTCTCCACCCAATAAACTTTTAAGGTAATTGGAAAAGCCCAGTCCGTGGATTAATCCGAAAACGGTAGCAATGATGTATCTTACAAGTTTTCTTTTTCGCGGTTCAGCGTAGATACTTTTCTGGAACTTATGGAAAAAGTTAACGACACAGGTTAGTAGAATAGTTATAGGTATTAAAAATTCTATCAGGTCAGAATTTACTTTTACTAAACCGGTGGCAGAAAGACCTAAAGTCATGGAATGCCCTAAGGTAAAGGCGGTTACCAATATAAGTACACTTTTCCATTGTTTTAAGGAAGAAATGGCACAGAGTGCAACGATGAATAAGATGTGATCGAAACCTTTTAAGTCGGTTATGTGCTGATAACCAAGTTTTAAGTAAATGAGAAATTCTTGCATGTAATATTTTAAGATAAAATTGGCTTGAAGTTACAAAATGGCATCTATTAAGCCAATTTACTAGGTCTTTTTACGCAAAATCTTATAGGCTATCCACGGCCCTTCAAGCGTTTAATTTTTCTTTACTGTATTGCTCTAGAATATTTAATTTATAAAACAGAATTCTCTGGGGTCCCTCCAAGTTTATAGGGGTAGTCAGTGGTGTAATGTAAGCCTCTACTTTCTTTTCTTTTTTGAGCACATTTTATGACCATTTCGGCACATAAAATAAGATTACGAAGTTCACAAAGTTTTACAGACAACTTGGTTTTCTTATAAAACTCTTCCGTTTCATCTTGCAATAAATGCAATCTTCTCATAGCTCTTTCTAAACGAAAATCTGAACGGACAATTCCCACATAATCAGACATCATTCTTTGAAGCTCTCTAAGGTTGTGCGTGACTAGAACGGCCTCTTTGGGTTGCTCGGCACCAAACTCATCCCAGTCGGGAATAGAAGTATTAAATTCTATACCTTCAATATTATCAAGGGCCTTTTGAGCTATTCTATTACCAAAAACTGCTGCTTCTACAAGAGAGTTAGATGCTAGTCGATTGGCTCCGTGTAGTCCTGAGGAGGAACATTCTCCGCAGGCAAAAAGGTTGCTGATGCTAGATTGTCCATTATAATCTACTAGAATACCACCACAAAGGTAGTGGGCAGCGGGGGTTACAGGAATATAGTCTTTGGTCATATCTACCCCTACCGTCAGACATTTCTGATAGATATTAGGGAAATGATCAAGGATCATTTCCTTAGACTTATGGGTGATGTCAAGATAAACAAACTCCTCACCAGACTTCTTCATTTCGGCATCTATACTCCTAGCAACAATATCTCTAGGAGCCAGTGAGCCTCTTTCGTCATAGTCGTACATAAACTCACGACCATTTTTATCTCTTAAGACGCCGCCTTCACCTCTTACGGCTTCAGTGACTAAAAAGCTAGGGAAAGAGCCAGGGTTGTAAAGAGAAGTTGGATGAAACTGAATCATTTCCATGTCTCTAACTTTCCCCTTTGCTCTATAAACCATCGCTATGCCATCTCCGGTGGCTATCACAGGATTAGTAGTGGCTGCATAAATATGCCCAGCACCACCTGTGGCCATAAGTGTCATTTTCGACAGAATCTTTTCTACTTTTCCAGAGTTTACGTCTAAAGCATATATACCATAGCACGTAATGTCTTCCGTTTCTCTGGTAATCTTAATGCCTAAATGATGCTGAGTAATCACCTCAACGGCATAATAGTGCGTTAAGATTTCAATGTTTGGGTTTTTAGAGACCTCTTCTAAAAGAGCTCTTTCTATTTCCCAGCCTGTAATATCTTTATAATGGAGAATTCTTTTTTCTGAATGACCGCCCTCTCTGGTCAAATCATAAGTACCGTCTTCGTCTTTATCAAAATTGGCACCGTATTCTATCAATTCTCTGATTCTATCTGGGCCTTCCTTGATGACAATTTCCACCGTCTTTCTGTCACAAAGCCCATCACCAGCTATAAGCGTGTCGCTAATGTGTTTTTCATACGTATCTACTTCTGGGTTGAAAACAGCAGCTATCCCTCCTTGGGCATATTTGGTGTTGGTTTCTTCCGCGTTTACTTTGGTTAAAACTAAAACCTTCCCTTCCTTGGCGGCTTTAAGAGCAAAACTAAGACCGGCTATACCAGAACCGATAACTAAAAAATCTGTTTGACGCATATTAGTGTTTGAGACTATTCAACAAAAAAAAGAAGAAATTTCCATAATGCCACTGATTATACCAATCCCTCTCTAAGTAAATCGTGTAAATGAATAAATCCTAAAACCTTTTGGTTGTCCACCACGATGAGCTGTGTAATGCTGTTTTTACGCATGTATCCTAGAGCTTCAACGCCCAAAACATCCTTTTTGATGGTTTTTGGGGTTTTACCCATGATATCTTTTGCTTTTAATCCACTGAAATCGGCATTCTCATTTAGCATACGTCTTAAATCACCGTCAGTGATGATGCCTACCAAGTTTTCCTCCTCGTTTAAAACGGCAGTAGCTCCTAGTCTTTTTGACGTGATTTCCAGAATTACGGCATTAATTCCCTCATTCTCCCTGACCACAGGAATTGCATTTTTTGTATAAATGTCTGAGACTTTAAGGAGCATGATTTTTCCTAAATTTCCTGAAGGATGATACTGAGCAAAGTCCTCTTGGCCGAAATTTCTCATGTCCATCAAACACACTGCAAGGGCGTCTCCCATTACCAAAGCGGTAGTGGTAGAAGAAGTAGGAGCAAGGTTATTTATGCCGGCCTCTACTTCTACAAATACATTTAAAGTGCAATCTGCAGCTTTGGCTAAGGCGGAGTCTACATTGCCAGTAATGGCTATTAGTGGAGATTTAACCCGTTTAATATAAGGAAGTAAATTTACTATTTCTGGACTGTTTCCACTTTTAGACAAACAAATGACTATATCGTTTTTGTCCAATATGCCAAGATCACCATGAAGTGCGTCTACGGCATGCATAAAGACAGCTCTCTGCCCAGTAGAATTAAAGGTTGCAGAAATCTTCTGGGCAATTATCGCACTCTTTCCAAGACCCGTTAAAACAGCCTTTCCTTTAGAATTGAGTATCAGGCTTATAGCTTTTATGAAGTCTTCGTTAATAGAACTTTTCAAAGAATCTATTGCCTCTGACTCAGCGGTGATGACTTTTTTGGCTAAGTCGGTTATTTTTTTCTTTATTTTCGTATCCACTTATAAAATTCAGTAATAATTATTCGACAAAAGTATAAAATCTTTGTCAGCATAAGATTTAAAGCCCCTTAAGGTGAATTGAGTTAAAAAGTACTAAGTAAAGTGATTTTTTTTGGCTAAATTTAGATACCATAATTTTAAAGCCCTTTGATAGGACGTAAGGAGCAGGTACTTAGTGACTTACCATGATTGATATAATAATAGAAAACAAACTAAAGCAAAATCTTAAAGATGTCTTTGGTTTCGACAAATTTCGAGGAGAGCAAGATAAGATAATACACAGTGTGGTTTCTGGTCAAAACACTTTCGTGATCATGCCAACTGGTGCAGGAAAATCCTTATGCTATCAGCTTCCCGCAATTACGCTAGACGGTACGGCAGTTGTAATTAGCCCTTTGATTGCCCTGATGAAAAATCAGGTTGACCAAATGGTGGCCTTTGGGATCAATGCCCAATTTTTAAATTCTACACTCAACAAGTCAGAAATGAACAGAGTGAAGAAAGATGTACTCAGCGGAGAGTGTAAATTACTTTACATAGCTCCAGAATCTTTAACAAAAGAAGATAACCTTGTTTTTCTTAAACAGGCCAAATTGTCTTTTGTGGCTGTAGATGAAGCTCACTGTATTTCTGAATGGGGTCATGACTTCAGACCAGAGTACAGAAAAATCAGGAGCATTATTGAAAGCATTGACGTTAATTTGCCCATTATAGCCCTTACGGCTACCGCGACGCCAAAGGTTCAGATGGATATTAAGAAGAATCTTGACATGGATGATTCTACTTTATTCAAAACGTCTTTTAATAGAGCCAATCTTTACTATGAAGTTAGGCCAAAGATTAATCCTAAGAAACAGCTAATCCAGTTTGTAAGTCAATACAAAGGGAAAGGTGGGATTGTTTATTGTTTGAGCAGAAAGAAAGTAGAGGAAATAGCGAGTTTATTATCTGTAAACGGCGTTAAAGCTCTTCCGTATCATGCAGGTTTGGATCCTGATGTGAGGATTAAAAACCAGGATGCCTTTTTGAAGGGAGATTGTGACGTGGTTTGTGCCACTATTGCATTCGGAATGGGTATTGATAAACCAGATGTTCGTTTTGTGGTTCATTACGATGCCCCTAAATCTTTAGAAGGTTATTATCAAGAAACGGGTAGAGCAGGTAGAGATGGTTTGGATGGAACCTGCCTTATGTTTTATGCTTATGATGATGTTCTCAAACTAGAGAAATTTAATAAAGATAAAAGTGTGATGGAGCGTGAAAACGCCAAAGCACTTTTGATGGAAATAGTTTCGTATTCTACTTTAGGTGTTTGTCGTAGACGTCAGCTTCTCGGCTATTTCGGCGAATACATGGACAAGGACTGTGGTTTCTGTGATAACTGTAAGCACAAGACAGGTTCTTTTGTAGTGAAAGATGAGATTACCTTAGCTCTTAAAGCTATTCTGGCAACAGAAGAGAGGTTTCCTTTGCAACACATTGCAGATTTACTGACTGCCAATACCACTAAAAATGATTACATCGTTAGTCATGATCATCATAAACTAGCAGAGTATGGTGCAGGTTTAAATTATTTCAAAGGAGATAAAATAGACTTTTTTAAACCTAACGGTAAAGACGACACGGAGAAAGAGAAATTTGGGCCTACAGACAGATGGGTTTCAGTGCTTCGTCAGTTAATGGTTTACGGTATTATAGAAAAAGATATTGAAAACTATGGCGTCATAAAAGTTTCTGCTACCGGGAAGGCGTTTTTAAAGAAACCGCATGAAATAGAAATGCGTGACGACCACGACCTTTCTCTTGCAGAAGGTAGTAGAGATGACGGTATTCAGTCTTCCGGCCCAAGTGGCGGCGGTGGTGCTGCAGATGAGGCTCTTCTGGAAATGCTTAAGAGCTTATGTAAAAAGGTAGGAAAAGCCCACGGAATACCTCCTTATGCTGTTTTTCAAGAGCCTTCTTTATTAGAGATGGCCAGTGTTTACCCTATTAATATGGAATCTCTTACACAGGTTCAAGGTGTTGGAATGGGTAAGGCTAAGAAATTTGGTAAGGATTTTATTGAAATGATAGCCAAATATGTTGAAGAAAACGACATAGAAACGACGCAGGATTTTGTAGTGAAATCTGCAGTTAATAAATCAAAGGCCAAAATTGTTATCATTCAGCAGGTGGATAGAAAAGTTAGTTTGCCAGAAATAGCGGACTCTCTGAAGATAAGTTTTGATGAACTGCTAACGGAGATTGAAAACATTTGCTACTCAGGCACCAAGCTTAATATAGATTACTATCTGGAAGAAGAGATGGATGAGGATAAGCAAGACGATCTTTATGATTATTTCATGTCTTCACAGTCTGATGCCATAGATAAAGCTATGGTGGAGTTTGAAGATTACGAAGAAGAAGTAACGGAAGAAGACGTTAGACTAATTAGAGTTAAGTTTTTAAGTGAAGTGGCCAACTAAGCCACAGCTATATTTTAAGAGAGGCTATTTCATGAATGTGGGATAGCCTCTTTCGTTTTATAAGACGAATTGCCTTGGGTAAATTTCTAAAGGCCATTTTTTTATGAAGACTAATAGCTCTGTTTGTTTGTTGGGCGGTTCATTTAATTCCTAAATTTGTCATTTTAAAAATGGATATATGGAGGTAATACAAGGTAACATTGTCAATATTTTTGATAACACTATTTACTGGGGAGAGCTAATAGTTAAGGATGGGAGAATTTTTACCATTAAGAACTTTGGCGAGGAAAAGAAGGGAGAGAGCTATCTTTTACCGGGCTTTGTGGATGCCCACGTTCATATAGAAAGCTCTATGCTTAGTCCTGCCTCATTTGGAAGGGTGGCTGTAACCCATGGCACAGTAGGTTCCGTTTCTGACCCCCATGAAATAGCCAACGTTTTAGGTATTGATGGCGTGAAGTACATGGTGGAAGATGCTAAACAAACTCCATTTAAACTGGCTTTTGGTGCTCCATCTTGTGTGCCAGCCACCTCTTTTGAAACTGCTGGTGCAGTCATAGATTCAGAAGTTATTGAAGAGCTTCTTAATATGCCAGAAATTTCTTATTTGGCTGAAATGATGAATTTTCCAGGCGTAATTTTTCAAGACACTGAAGTTTTGAAAAAGCTGGAGATTGCCAAAAGGTTGGGGAAACCAATAGATGGCCATGCTCCCGCAGTTAGGGGTAAAGATGCCTTGCAGTATTTTAGTCATGGTATTAGTACAGATCACGAGTGTTTCACTTTTGAAGAAGCCGAAGAAAAGCTTAAGTTAGGGGTTAAGATATTAATAAGAGAAGGTAGTGCAGCAAAGAATTTCGAAGCCTTGATTCCCTTAGCAAAAGAGTGGTCGCATCAAATGATGTTTTGCTCTGATGATAAACATCCGGACGAACTTTTGACTAGCCATATAAATGCTTTAGTAGCCAGAGCCATTGATGCTGGAGTAGGTCTTTTTGATGTTTTAAGGATGGCATCTTTAAATCCTGTCAAGCATTATTCGCTGCCTATCGGTTTACTTTTAGAAGGTGATCCTGCAGATTTTATTCGGGTAGGAAATTTAAGAGATTTTCATGTTATGGAGACCTATCTTAACGGTACTTTAGTAGCTGAGAATGGGAAAAGTCATCTTCCTGAGACAAAGAGTAAAATTGTCAATAATTTCAATGCTGAAAATCTGAATAAAGAAGATTTAAAAGTGTTCTGCAAAGACCCTTCTAAAAGACTTCGGGTCATAAGAGTAAATGATGGTCAGCTTATTACGGATTCTGTTAAAAAGGATGTAACCCTAGAGGGGAAAGAAGTGATATGCGATGTGGAAGGAGATGTTTTAAAACTTGTAGTTTATAATAGATATCAGAAAAGTAAGGTTTCTGTGGCATTTATTCATGGATTTGGCTTAAAAGCTGGGGCTATCGCCTCTTCTGTGGCCCACGATTCACATAATATTATTGCCGTAGGAGTAGATGATGCAGCCATAGCAGACGCCGTAAATCTGGTGATACGAGAGCGTGGAGGTATTTCTGCTGTTTCTGCCGAGAAAATGGGTATTTTGCCACTACCAATTGCGGGTTTAATGAGTCATAAAAGTGCAGAGGAGGTAGCCCAAGACTACCAGCAGATTGATAGGTTTTCGAAAGAGGTTTTGGGTGCTACATTGAAAGCTCCCTTCATGTCATTATCTTTCATGGCTTTATTGGTTATTCCATCTTTAAAACTTTCTGATAAAGGACTATTTAATGGTCAAAAATTTGAATTTGTAGATTTATTTGAAGCTTAATTATGCCAATAAATATTATTAAAATAGGTGGCAATGTTATCAATGATGACGCCAAATTAGAAAAGTTTCTTTCCTCATTTGCTCAGCTCAAGGGCGATAAAGTTTTGGTACATGGTGGTGGTAAAATAGCCACTAAAATAGCCAATGATTTAGGTATTGAAACCAAAATGGTGGAAGGGAGGAGAATAACCGATGCTCCTATGAGAGATGTGGTGACCATGGTTTATGGAGGCTTAGTGAATAAAAAAATAGTGGCATCTCTTCAATCTAAAGACTGCAATGCCATTGGACTCTCTGGTGCAGATGCCAATCTTATTTCGGCTAAAAAAAGAGAGGTAAACAGTGTTGATTATGGTTTTGTGGGAGACATTGAAAGCGTAAATTCAAATTTTATAGATACGCTTTTAGGTCAGAAAGTTACACCGGTTTTTGCCCCATTAACTTTTGATAAAGAACATGGAATGTTAAATACGAATGCCGATACGCAAGCTTCGGCAATTGCTACGGCTTTGGCAGAAAAGAGGATTGTGAATTTGATATATTGTTTTGAGAAAAAAGGTGTCCTTTCTGATCCTGAAGATGAGAATTCTGTCATAAGGGTGTTAAAGCCAGCTCTTTATGAGGAGTATAAGAAAAGTGGCGTAATTTACGAGGGAATGATTCCGAAATTAGACAATGCTTTTGATGCTATAAACAAAGGCGTTAAGAAAGTTATTATTTGCGAAGCAGATGAGCTTCTTGCAGCTGTGGAAAGAGGAGAGACGGGCACTCAAATTTTAGCTTAGTCTAAAAGTATTCTTACATAGGAATGCGTGAAACCGTCGTACACCTCGTCAAAAAGTAGGAGTGAGTTTCCATTAATTATGAAAGATTGATTAAACCTAGCTCCATTGGTGTATTTGATGAGTGGAATGGAGTCCACAGAAGTGATGGATTTACCCTTTACAATAATATAGTTGGATTCAAATTTCAGTTCGTTGTTAATTACTTCTTGAAACATTCCGTTTGAACCAAAGCTTATCGTTTTTTGATTGTTTTCATCGGCTTTGATGGTAACACCTCCTATTCCTCCGCTAGCACTTTCCCATTGCCAAAGCCCTTCAATAGCTTGTGGCTGTGGCGTTTCTGTCTGGCATGCCAAAAGGCATACAATAAACATCAAAAAAAACATAAAAGTTAACTTTTTCATAGTACTTATAGGACTCCTGGTTCAATAAGATGGTTGGAAATTAGAAACATCCTACATTTGTTTTATGCTAATTGATAATACTTTTTCAGATGGAGCAATAGAACTGCTCAAAAAACTAATTGCGACACCTTCTTTAAGTAGAGAGGAGGAAAATACAGCTTATTTAATTGAGGAATTTTTTAGAGAAAGAAACATTCCCTTTTCTAGACATTTAAATAATGTTTGGGCAAAGAATAAATGCTTTGATAAAGAAAAGCCAACCATCCTTTTAAATAGTCATCATGACACCGTAAAGCCAAACGCATCTTATACCAGAGACCCTTTTTCTCCTGATCTAGAAGAGGATATACTGTATGGTTTAGGCAGTAATGATGCTGGAGGGCCTTTGGTTTCATTGATGGCTACTTTTGAGTATTTTTATCATAGATCTGATTTACATTTTAATCTGCTGTTGGCAGCATCTGCTGAAGAAGAGATTTCTGGGAAGGATGGTATAGAAGCATTGCTTCCAAAATTGCCTGAGATTTCGTTTGGTATTGTGGGAGAGCCCACGAGCTTAGATTTATCTGTGGCTGAGAAAGGTTTGATGGTTTTGGATTGCCTTAGTGTAGGAATACCAGGGCATGCAGCAAGGGAAGAAGGCGTGAATGCGATCTATAAAGCCATGGAAGATATGCTTTGGTTTAAGAATTATAAATTCGCTAAAATATCTGAAACCCTTGGAGAAATGAAAATGTCGCTTACGATAATTAATGCTGGAACCCAGCATAACGTGGTGCCTGATGAATGCAAGTTTACAGTAGATGTGAGGGTTACGGATGCCTATACTTTACACGAAACGTTGGATATTATTAAGGATAATGTTCAGTGCGAGGTGAAGCCTAGATCGGTAAGATTAAATTCTTCAGGAATAGCTCTTAATCATCCTTTAATTCAGGTGGCAAAAAGGCTTAATTATAAAATGTATGGGTCACCCACCCTTTCAGATCAGGCCTTAATGCCTTTTGAAACGGTGAAATTAGGTCCAGGAGATTCTGCTAGATCTCACTCAGCAGACGAATTTATAAGGTTGACGGAAATAAGACAGGGCGTAGATAAGTATTGCCAGCTTTTAGAAGAACTAAATAAAGTACTTTAAGTAAATTTAATATTGAGTTGGTATATTGTTTTAGGCATAATTATTGTTTTTCTATAGAATGTAACTATGTGGCGATAAACAAAGTATAAGAACTTTAATAGTATAATGGAAATTATAAGTAGCTTAAAATCAAGGATTGGCGGAGTAGAAGAAGATAAGATTAGCAAGTTTCTTGGGGAATCCACGGAGGCTGTTAATCGTTCTTTGGGACTGTCTCTAAATGCTATGCTGGGCGGTTTGAAAGAGATTGCTCTAAAGGATGGAGATGCCACAAGAATTTTAAAAGTAATCAATGATGGTGGGCACTCTGGTGACCTTACAGATGATTTGCCAAGGCTTTTCAGCAATCCTGATAAGGTTCAGTTATTGATCACGATTGGTAAAAATATTAATAATCACTTCTTTAATAGCGGATCTGGAGTTTTAACTGATAAAATTGCTGAGTTAGGTTCTATTAGCAAGACTTCTGCATCATCTTTATTGAGTTTATCGGCTCCTTTAATATTAGGGGTTCTAGGGAAACACATAAAGGTGGAAGAACTTAATGCCTCAGGCTTTAATGCTAAATTGCTACAAGAGCCTTTGAGCTTAGATCCTGAAACATCCAAAGTTATGATGAACAGCTTAGGGTTTACGGCCCCGGTGGTTACAGCACCAATTATTAATCTTCCGCAAGCTGAGGTTAAAGAAGAAACTCCAAGAGTGAGGGTGAGGAAAAAAAGAGGAAGATCCAAAGACAAAGAAATTAGAGAAGAAAATTCTGATAGTTCTTTCAACTGGGTAGCTTGGATATTTCTAGCGGTTTTGGGTTTAGCGGCTATTTACTATTCTTTAAAAGATAGATATTTATCTGATTCAGAAAATGAGCAAGTACTAAGTCTTAAAGACTCTGCTTTTTATAAGACAGAGAGCGATATCTTCGATAATCTTAATTCTACCGAAAATTCTAACGCTGATAATGCTGATGCTTTTGGTTCATCAAAAAATGATGGTATCAACGCAGACGCCACCCAAAGTCCTAATAAGCAGGCATCTGCCGCTACGGTTAAAACGGAAAGGATACCACAACCTACGGTGGTAGAGAAAAGAGAAGCCCCAAAGCCATCTGCGGTTTCGCCAAAGGAAAATGTCGTTTCAAGGACTCCTGTTCAGGAGCAAGCAGTACGCGAAGAAAGCGTGGTGACCGACACCAGACCTATGTCTGTAAAACTTAATTCCCGTAATTCTTTTGTAGGTATCAATGGCCTAAGTTTCAGAAATAACGGTGCAGAAGTGCTTAGTAAAGGTGCTCTTACCGATGTGGTAAAATATTTAAAAGAAAATCCGGAAGCCAAAATTCAAGTGGCAGGAACCAGCTCTTCTTCCAGAACGGCAGAAGATAGAGCATATGGTGTTCAGGGGGCTTTATATGAACTCGGCATAAGTGCTTCTAGGATAGAAGTGCTGTCAGGTACTAGAAAAGGAGATGGGCCTGTCGTGGTAAAAATAAAATAAGGATACATTTCAATAAAATTAACAGAAGCTCTCGATGAAAATCGAGAGCTTCTTTAGCTTATTAGCATGATTTTACCACAGATTTGCAACGTCTATGGAGTTATATAGTCCTTTTATTTTATTGGATATAAGCAATATTTTTTATTCTTAATGGTTTATTCCGTAATTCGCAACTCGTTAAATAAACAAACTAAAATACGGAATGAGGAAGTCTTTTTTAGCCTTTATGGGGCTTTTGCTTTCTATTGGAGCGTTCGCTCAGGATCTGACAACGAAAGCAAACTGGTTTAATCTCGATTTTGAGAAAGATGGGGTAAGGGGTATGAGTGTAGAGAAAGCCTATGAAGAGCTTTTGAAAGGTAGAACTTCCAAAACGGTTATTGTAGGGGTAGTAGACTCAGGAGTGGATATAGCTCACGAGGATCTCAAAGATAGAATTTGGGTCAACGAAGGCGAAATCCCAAACAACGGAAAGGATGATGACAATAATGGATTCATTGATGATATCAATGGATGGGATTTTATTGGTGGAGCAGATGGTCAAGACGTGCTTCAAGAGCAGTTGGAGTCCGCTAGATTGTATGTGAAATACAGTAAGCTCTTTGGTGAAAATCCCAAAAAACGCTTGTTGAAAAAATATAGAGAAGAATACAACACTTTTAAGAAAATAAAATCCGAGATAGACGAGAAAAGGAAGGAAGCTGAGCAATATCTTCCTATGTATGAGGGCTTAAAAGAGAACTTTGCCATTACGGAAGAAATTCTTTCTGATGCTCTCGGTACGGAAACCGTCACCAAAAGTCAAGTAGAAGGAATAAATGAGGCAGATGTAGATTTAAGAGTTCGCCAAGCAAAGCAATATTGGCTAAGAATGAATGAGATGGGTGCAAATGCCGCTGGTATTCAAGAGGGGATAGATCATTTTAAAGAGCAGCTTAACTATAATTATAATACCGAGTTTGACGCCAGATCCATTGTAGGAGATAACCCAGACAAACTGGAATATGGTAAATATGGCAATAGTGAGGTGGTGGGCCCTAGAGCCATGCACGGTACGCATGTTTCAGGGATAATAGGAGCCAACAGGAATAATGATTTAGGAGTAAAAGGAGTGGCGAATGATGTTAGAATAATGGTGGTAAGAGCTGTGCCTGGCGGAGATGAAAGAGACAAGGATGTGGCCAATGGTATCAGATATGCGGTAGATAATGGAGCTCAAATAATTAACATGAGTTTCGGAAAACCTTATTCCCCTGAGAAGGAGTGGGTGGACGATGCCATTAAATATGCGGAATCTAAAGGGGTTCTTTTGATTTCTGCTGCTGGGAATGATAATTCGGATATAGATGTCAATATTCATTACCCCACTAAATACTACAAAAATGGTGGTGTCGCATCAAACTGGATAGGTGTGGGTGCTTCGTCTTATGAAGATGCTCCTAAGTTGGTGGCAGACTTCAGCAATTACGGTAAAAATAATGTAGATGTTTTTGCTCCTGGCGTTGCTATTTATAGTACAGAGCCGAACTCTAAGTATGCTGAAAAACAAGGTACCAGTATGGCGGCTCCTGCAGTAGCCGGAGTGGCAGCCTTATTAAAGTCTTATTTCCCTTCTTTAACCGCGGTTCAGTTAAAACAAATTATACTAGACTCTTCCATTAAATTGGGAGATAAAAAGGTAGTCCTTCCTGGCGAATCGGGTATAGGGCTTTTTAGTACTTTGAGTAAAACGGGTGGTGTTGTTAACGCTTATGAGGCTGTAAAAATGGCGATTGAAATGACATCACAACAATAGTTTAAAATAATTTAATGTGAAGCCTCATTGGTGCTATGCCAATGAGGCTTTATTTTTGCGGACTATGAACATTATACTTTTTGAAGACGCAACATACCGTAATCAGCTAAAGCCACTTACGCTCACTAGACCCATTGGCAATCTCCGTTTAGGAATTTTGACCATTAACGAAAAGTGGGAAAAGATTTTTGAAGCCAAAGTCTCCTTTTTAACAGAAAAATATCTGCAAAAGAAATTTGAATACTTTGCGGTTAAAGAAAATATTTATTTGAACTCGTCCTTTCTTCCAACTTTTGGTTTAGTAAAACTTATCAAAGAACTGTCTTTTGGTGAGTGTATTAAATTTAAAGATGAAATAGTGGCATATTCATCAGATAGATTTGGGGATTTTGATACAGATAGGGTGAAGAAGATAAAGCCTAAAGACGTCAGCGTGATTAGGAGCTTGCCAGATCTTTTTATTAAAAATAAACCTGAGATAACCCACGACTTCACTTTAGTTACTAAAAACAGGAAGTCGGAGAAAATAAAGGATCCCTATACCAAAGTATATGCTCCTGAAAACATATTTGTAGAAAAAGGAGCTGACCTTAAAGCGTGTATTCTAAATGCTGAAAACGGACCTATTTATATAGGAAAGAATGCTACAATACAGGAGGGGGCTATTTTGATAGGTCCTGTGGCATTGTGTGAAAATAGCATGGTGGCTTTTGGTGCTAAAATAAGGCCAAATACTACATTGGGTCCATTGAGTAGGGTAGGAGGCGAGGTAGGCAATAGTATTTTCTATGGTTTCAGTAATAAGGCCCATGATGGTTTTCTGGGCAATTCTTATATTGGAGAGTGGTGTAATTTAGGTGCCAACACCAATAACTCTAACCTTAAAAATGATTATAAAGAAGTGAAACTTTATAATTATGATAAGAAATCCATAGTGGAAACGGGTGAGCTATTTTGTGGTACTTTTATGGGAGATTTTACCAAGGCTGGCATTGGTACTATGTTTAATACGGGTACGGTAATAGGTGTTTGTGCCAATGTATTTGGTTCTGGTTTTCAAGAAAAATTCATCCCGTCGTTTACCTGGGGAGGGAAAGCAGAAGGTTATTCTGAGTACAGATACGAGAAAGCCAAAGAAGTAATGAATGCCACCATGGCAAGAAGGGGGATTAAACTTTCTTCTGAAGATGAAAAAATTTTAAAACACATTTTGAAAAACAAACCTTCCGAAATTTAATACATGCGTTTTTCTGACATAATTGGCCTTGACGAGCAAAAAGCTACTTTGATTGCTGCTGTGAAAAAAAATCATGTAGCACATGCTCAGCTATTCCATGGTTCAGAAGGTTCGGGTAATTTGGCTCTGGCTTTGGCTTTTGGAACCTATGTCAATTGTCAAAACCCCACAGAAACAGACTCTTGTGGCAAATGCCCTACATGTTCTAAAATAGATAAACTGGCACATCCTGATGTCTCTTATATTTTTCCTACAGCTGGTGGGAAAAAAGTGCTGTCGGAAAACTTTATGGCGGAGTGGCGTTCTTTTGCACAAGAGAATGTCTATGGTAATTTGACAGATTGGTTGGAGAGGATAGAGATAAAACAAGGTAATATACCTGTAGAAGAAGCTAGAAAATTGATTCAGAACCTGTCTCTTAAATCTTATGAGGGAGGATATAAGTTGGTTTACATTTGGTTGCCAGAGTTATTAAGTATCTCCACGGCCAATGCCATTTTGAAGATTTTAGAAGAACCACCAGAGAAAACTTTCTTTTTGTTGGTTTGCAATAATGCTCAAACCCTATTGACCACTATTCTTTCTAGAGTTCAGCGTTTTTCAGTGCCAAAATTTAAAGATGAAGAGGTTAAATCCTTTTTGTTAAATAAAGGTGTTACAGAAAATAGAGCCAACGAAATAGCCTTATTGGCCAATGGCAATCTTAACAAAGCTTTAAAATTGTCAAATACCAGCGGTGGAAGTGAGCAAGAATGGTTTGCGAACTGGATGCGGTATTGCTATGCATTCAATTTGATGGAGTTAGTTGCTTATTCCGAGGAGTTTGACGCTTTTTCTAAAGAGCAGCAGAAAAACATGTTAGAATATTCATTGACCATATTTAGAGAGATTTTCTTAATGGCAGGTGGCAACGAAAATATGGTGAAACTTCAACAGAACCAGTTAGACTTTGTTAGGAACTTTTCTAAAGTTTTTAATGTGAATAATCTCCAAAAGATGTGTGAGCTTATAGATGAAGGCATCTTTCACATAGAGAGAAACGTGCGAGCAAAGATGGTTTTTCTCGATACGTCTCTTCAATTGGCAAGGCTAATCAAATAATCTTTTATTTTTTGCAATAATTGCCTAGATTGGATGAAATTATTCAATCATATAAAAGAATGGAATCCTTTCACATTAAAGAAACTGCCAAAGAATACGATGTATTGATCGTAGGTTCTGGAGCAGGAGGCGGCATGGCCGCTCATCAACTCACCAAGGCTGGAGCCAAAGTCTGCATGCTTGAAGCAGGTGGATATTATGACCCAGCAGATCCGAAATACATCACCCAGTTAAAGAATCCATGGGAATCTGAAAGACGTGGAGCGAGTAGTAAGTTCAGGAACTTTGGAGACTTTGACGCTGCCTGGGGTGGCTGGCAGTTAGAAGGAGAGCCTTACACACAGAAAGACGGATCTAAATTTAATTGGTTTCGTTCAAGGATGCTTGGGGGAAGGACAAACCACTGGGGAAGAATCTCACTAAGGTTTGGCCCAAAGGATTTTAAAAGAAAAGATATCGATGGTCTTGGTGAAAACTGGCCGATATCTTATGAAGATGTGGCTCCTTATTACGATGAGGTAGAAAAACTTGTAGGCGTTTTTGGGAGCTATGAAGGCTTGAAAGACGACCCAGACAGTATTTTCTTGCCAGCTCCAAAGCCTCGTTTGCACGAGTTGATGTTTATGGAGGCCAATAAAAAAATAGGCGTAACCACTATTCCTTCTAGGTTGTCGATTCTGACTAAACCGATAAACGATGAGCGTGGTCAGTGTTTTTATTGCCGTCAGTGTAACCGTGGTTGCCAAGCCTATGCAGATTTCTCTGCGAGTTCTGTTTTATGTATTCCTGCTGCTAAAACCGGAAACCTGACATTGATTAATAATGCCATGGCCAGAGAGGTATTGACAGATGAAAACGGAAAGGCAATAGGCGTTTCTTATGTGGATAAGCATACAAAAGAAGAAGTAACCATTAAAGCTAAGATTGTTATTTTGGCAGCCAGTGCTTGCGAGTCTTCTAGGTTGTTACTTAATTCTAAATCTTCAAGGTTCCAAAACGGACTAGCCAACTCTTCTGGGGTGGTTGGGAAGTATCTGCATGACTCTACAGGAGCATCTAGAAGTGGTTTTGTGCCAGGCCTTACAGATAGACAAAGATATAATGAAGATGGTGTAGGTGGGCTTCACGTTTACTCGCCATGGTGGTTAGATAACTCCAAATTGGATTTCCCTCGTGGTTACCATATTGAATACGGTGGAGGTATGACACAGCCATCCTATGGTTTTGGTTTTGGTATGGAAAATATCAATGGCAAATTTCCGGATAGGGATGGAAACATGAAAAGAGGTGGAGGTTATGGAGCTTCTTTGAAAGACGACTACAGAAGGTTTTATGGCTCTATGATTCATATGGCTGGTAGAGGTGAAGCGGTGGCGTCTATAGATAATTACTGTGAAATTGACCCTAATGTGGTGGATAAATGGGGTATTCCTGTTTTGAAATTTAATTATAAGTGGAGCGATTACGAGCGTAAGCAGGCCAAACACATGCACGAGACCTTTGAGCAGATTATTGAGTCTATGGGAGGAATAGCAATAGGAAATAAGCCAGATGCAAGCCAAGACTATGGCCTTGCAAACCCAGGTGAAATTATCCATGAAGTAGGTACAGTGAGAATGGGTTCTGATCCAAGCAAATCTGTATTGAATGGCTATAACCAAGCTCATGATGTTAAAAATCTATTTGTGGTAGATGGCGGTGCTTTTGTATCTCAAGCAGATAAAAATCCTACTTGGACTATCTTGGCTCTTTCTATGAGAGCATCTGAGTATATCATGAAGGGAGTTAAAAGCGGTGGTTTATAATTTCCTTGATATTTAAGAATTGAAATGATAAAAGTATGAAAAGAAGAGATGTCTTAAAAAATATAGGTTTAGGAACTGCTGGAGTAGCGGTTTCTGGGAAAGTAATGGCCCAGAGTGAACCAAAGAAAATTATTGAAGAACTGCCTGACTCCAAAAACGGTCAGCTGAAAGAAGAAATTCTGTATGAGCGAAAACTCAAAGCAGAAACCTTTTTTGATAAACACGAAATGGCTACCATAGCTGTTTTGGCCGATATTATTATTCCTGCAGATGGTAAATCTGGTAGTGCCACAGATTCTGGTGTACCGGCTTTTATCGAGTTTATTGTGAAGGATATGCCTCACCATCAAATTCCAATGAGAGGTGGTTTGATGTGGTTAGATCTGGAATGCAATAAGCAGTTTGGTAAAAAGTTTATTAAATTATCTAAATCTGATAAAACCAAGATGTTGGATCAGATAGCCTATCCGCAAGAGGCAAAACCGGAGATGTCTCAAGGGGTAGCTTTTTTTAATAAAATGCGTGACTTGACAGCTACAGGTTTCTTCACATCAGAAATAGGGGTGAAAGATTTGGATTACCGAGGAAACACACCCAATTCTTGGGATGGAGCTCCAGAGGAAGTTTTAAAGAAGCATGGCTTAAGCTATGATAATTGGCGTAAGCATGTTCCTGAAGAAAAGGATTAAGCGGTGTTGAATCTTTTTTAAAGGCTATAATTTCAATGGTGCAGGCGAAAGCTTGTACCATTGTTATATATTTGCGGTTCTCAAAATTTATAAAATTAATGATACGAATTTCCACTTTAGTAATAGTACTTTCTTCTCTATTCCTTATTTCTTGTGATAAGGATAAAGACGGTTTCTCAGGTTCAGAAGCAAGCCAAATAGAGCAATATTTAGAGGCAAAGAATATAATTCCAACAGAGACTACAAGCTCAGGATTGGTATATATTATGGTTAAAGAGAATCCTACTGGTGCAGCTTTGCTTACTGGACAAACAGTGTCCGTTAAGTATGCCGGAAGACTTTTGAATGATGATGAGTTTGACGCTGGTAGCTTTAGCTTTCAGCTGGGAGTAGGTCGGGTAGTAAAAGGTTTTGATGAAGGAATAGCTAAAATGAGAGTAGGAGAAAAAGCCACTATTATTTTTCCTTCTAGCTTAGGCTACGGAAATCAAAACCAAGGTTCTATTCCAAAAAACTCTCCTTTGGTTTTTGACATAGAAATTTTAGGAGCTAAATAAACTTTTATTGAGCAAGCATTGAAACCCAAGAGCAATTATCAGTTTTTGGGTTTTCTTATATCTAGGGTTTCCATTTAATATTGCAGCCCATACTTGGGTACTGAATCTCGGACACATAATCTCCAGCCACCACTGCACGTAAAGCACCTCTTAAGTCTGTACCCGTTAGCGGGACGTCATTGCCAGGGGTGGAGCCATCTAGCCGCCCTCTGTAAACCAGCTTCAGGTCTTTGTTGAAAATATAGAAATCCGGCGTGCAGGCGGCATCATAGGCCTTTGCTATTTCCTGAGATTCGTCGTACAGATAAGGGAAATTATAACTTAGGGCATTTGCTGTTTTAGTCATTTCTTCTGGGCCATCTTCAGGAAAATTGACGATGTCATTGGAACTGATACCCACAAATTTCACGCCTTGTGGTTTGAACTTTGCCACTATTTCTACAATCATAGGGTTCACGTGCTTTACGTATTTACAATGATTGCAGATGAACATAATCACGGTAGCCACATCAGACTTTAAATCACTGAGAGATAGTTTTTCGCCAGACACAGTATCTGGTAATGTAAAGTCGGGAGCGATAGTGCCAATCGGCAACATTTTTGATTCTGTGCGTGCCATAAATTCTTCTTTTATCAAAAATAAGGATTCCATTTAAATGAATAAATAAAATGGGAAGCTTCTGTCTATTTGGTTCAATTATCAAATCAATATTCTAATTTTGCGTTATGGATTTTGAAAAAATAATTGATAGCCGCTTCTTTGAATTTTCGGTTTCTATAATTGCCATAATGGGATTTATTGTTCTAAGAGTGATATCAAGAGGCTTAATTAGAAAACAGGAAAAAAAACATGGCTTAGATAGAGCGAGGTCTATTTATGCCAATAAGTTTTTTGACATTTCTTGGCTGGCTTTTTTGCTTTTAGCATTCGGCTTTATTTGGAATGTTTCGTTTAAAGGAATTTTCGCATCTTTTTTTGCGGTAGCTGGGGTAGCTCTTTTTGCCTCTTGGTCTATGCTGAGTAACATCACGGCATCGGTCTTATTATTTTTTAATTTCCCTTTTAAAATCGGCTCTAAAATAAAAATCCTAGATGGCGATAACTCTGTAACGGGAATTGTAAAGGATATAACTTTTTTTGCTATTCAGATTAAGTTAGAAGATGGTGACTTGGTGTCTTATCCTAATAATGTCGCCATTCAGAAACCCATCATCCAGATGACCAATAGGCCTCTTAAAAAGAAAGAGGTAGATACAGAAGAGCAATAATCGGGTTCTTTCTTCTCGTCTTAGCGTTTACTTTTGTTTCCATAATAGCAGTATCATATGAGAGAACAAGAGCACTTAAATTACAAAAGGGTAGCAGAGGCTATTGGTTACATTCAGCTAAACTTCAAATCTCAGCCAAGTTTAGACATGGTGGCGGAAAAAGTCAACCTAAGTCCATTTCATTTTCAAAGGCTTTTTAAAGAGTGGGCGGGTGTTACACCAAAGAAGTTTCTTCAGTATATATCTGTAAATCACGCTAAATCTATATTAGCAGCAAATAGCCAAAGTCTGTTTGATACCGCCGAAGATCTAGGCTTATCTGGTACAGGAAGGCTCCACGATTTGTTTGTCAATATTGAAGGTATGACGCCTGGCGAATATAAGAATGGGGGTGAAAATCTTACTATAAATTATAGCTACGCCAATTCTAAATTTGGCCCAGTGCTAACGGCCTCTACCTCAAAAGGACTGTGTTATATGGGGTTTTCGGATGAAAGTAATTCGGCTTTTAAAGAACTGACAGACCGATTTCCAAATGCTGCTTACCAAAATGAGAGGGATGGTTTTCAAGAAAGTGCCTTAGGGGTTTTTGAAGAAGATTGGTCAAAAATGAATAAGGTAAAACTTCATTTAAAAGGAACAGCTTTCCAGTTAAAAGTTTGGGAAGCCTTATTGAAGATTCCAGCAGGTAAGCTTTCAACCTATGGTATTATAGCACATCAAATAGACAAACCAAAAGCTGCCAGAGCAGTAGGAACCGCAATAGGTGGAAACCCAATTGCGTTTTTGATACCATGTCACAGAGTTATTCAGTCAAGCGGCGTTTTCGGAGGATACATGTGGGGGCCAAACAGAAAAACGGCCATCATAGGCTGGGAAGCAGCCCAAAGAGAAGTGGAGTAGTATATTAAAATAGGAGGCAATAAATCCTTATATCGCCCCATACTGTCGGAGTACTGTTAAAAGAAGGGCGATGTTATTTGTAACAAAAAATGCTAAGCTTTTAAAAGTACGAGTTTATGGGGTGTTGGCTTTTTTGATTACTATTTTGCCCAACAAAAAAGTAATGCCCGTAGGGCAGTACAATGAAGAACTAATATTAGACCATGTTAAAATGAAAATAATGGATGCTTCCATAAATTTTTTACCCCAAGAAGGAATAGTAAACTACCACGGTAAAGTGCTTGCCGAAGAAAAGAGCGTTGAACTACTAAAATACCTATTAGAAGAAATTCCTTGGAAAAACGACGAGGCTATCATATTCGGAAAACATATCATCACCAAAAGGAAAGTAGCTTGGTATGCCGATGTCGATTACCCTTATCAGTATTCAAACACCACAAAAGTGCCTCTAAGATGGACGCCAGAATTATTGACTTTGAAACAGCTAGCGGAAGCAAAATGTGGTGTGGAATTTAATTCATGTTTGCTGAATCTTTATCACGATGGTGACGAAGGGATGGGATGGCACCGGGACGACGAGAAAACCTTAGTATTAGACGCTCCAATAGCTTCTATGAGTTTTGGAGCAGAAAGAAGGTTTGATTTGAGGCATATTGCTACCAAAGAGAAAGTTCAAATATTCTTGGAATCAGGCAGCCTTTTGGTCATGGCGGGTAATACGCAAACGTACTGGCATCACGCCTTGCCTAAATCCAAGAAAATTAAAACCCCAAGGGTTAATTTGACCTTTCGATGTATGGAGATTGTCTAAATCTCCTATAACACCTGCAGGTCGACTGGCATTTGACCGATTCGAAACAAATACCTAATATAAACTTATAGCGTAGCCGCCAAACCACCATCCACTGGTAAATTCACGCCATTGATAGAGAAAGCTGCCGGAGAGGCTAAAAACGCCACTGCAGCGGCTACTTCTTCAGGTGTCGCAAAACGCCCAGAAGGAACATTAGCTTCCATTTCTTGCTCTAATTTTTCAATGGATTTGTTTTCATTTTTAGCTCGCATTTCATTTACTTGAGCTAGTCTACCCGTTTTGGTGTAGCCAGGTAAAACATTATTGACCGTGATGCCGGTATGACTTAATTCCTTTGATAAAGTTTTGGCCCATGCCGCCACTGCCCAACGGATGGTATTTGAAACACCCAAGCCTATGATAGGCTGTTTTACAGAAATAGAGATAATGTTGATAATCCTACCAAACTTCTCGGCTTTCATGAAAGGAACTACGGCCTGAGTAATAATTTGGTTGATAACGAGATGTTGCTCAAAAGTCTCTTGAAACTTCTCTGGGGCTTCTTCTAAAATAGCTCCGCCACTCGGACCGCCAGTATTGTTTACTAAAATATGAAACTGACATTTATTAGTAGCCAATGCGGCTTCCACACTTTTTCTGTCTGTAAAGTCTGCTACTAGAAATCTATGCTTTTGTCCTTTAGAAATATCTAAAAGAGCAACTTTTTGTTTTAGCTTCTCTTTATTACGAGCAAACAACCAAACATTGGCTCCCATTTTTGCCAATTCTACGGCCGATGACCAACCAATTCCGTCTGAACTACCACAGACCAAAGCGTACTTATTTTTCAGATTCAAATTCATGGCGGGAAATTACGAATTCGATTTGAGGAATGGTAGTTTTATTTACTCCATTACGAGTTTGAACCCATGAATCTTTTCAGTTCGAGCGTAGGCGAGAACAGTCTCACCAATTCCAAGTAATAGGTTCTCGACTATCGCTCGAGCTGACAGAGGAGTAAATTAAAATATCACCAACGATGTTAAATTTTGACTAGAAATACTCCCTTCTTTGTAACAGGCATACCAGTCACCAGCGTTTGGGATATTCACCATATCTTTTTCGGCAGCTTTTGCGGCGTCTTTAGACTCCCAAGAAACGATGTCGGTATAGCTACCATTGCTATTGGTATTAATTTCCCATTGGATAAAACCCGGCTGCATTTTCATCCAGTCGTTCACTATTTGTCCTGCCACTTTTAAGAGCTGCTCTTCAGAAACGTTTTCTGCTAATTCGTAAGTAATGATGTCTTTGTACATAAGTTTTAATTTATAAGATGCTAATTAAACCAAACCGCATACCGCTCTCTCCTTAAGTTCAAAGCTACATTTTCTTCAAGCTTCAAAGCTTCGGCACGTGTATTTACAGGCTCAATATGATTGTAAAGGCTTGGCCTAAGATACATGCCGTATTTCTGAACAATGTTGGCTGATAGTTTGTGCCCCTTTTTGTTTCGAAAGCCCGTTTTATGTTGAAGAAATCGCTCTTTGGGTGTTTTGCTAGTCATACCTACATATAAACATTCCAACACCCCATTGAACTGAGGATTGGCTTCACGAAACTTAGCGTTAAGTGTAAATACCTTTTTGTTTAATTCTATGACGTAAACTTGGTAAGTGACTTTTGGCATGCTTTAAGAAATAAGTTTATTTCTTGGCCAATTTCGCACCGATCCAAGCCATAGGCAAATAAGCTAGAACTACGTCTAAAGCATTAAACCACATAGGCGAACCCGGCAGCATTTGAATGTTCATGACACCGCCAATGAGAAAGAAAAAACCGATAGTCATGGCCATTTGAGTCTGACGAGTAGCGGCTATTTTGGCAGTAACAAAAGCTCCTGCCAGCGTTCCTAGTGCATGAGCCAAAAAAGGAAATATAAAATGTTTTGGCTGCATGAATGGCATGGTAGACATTAAGCCATCCATGGTGGTGATGTCTGTACCGTTTGGAGATGGAATAAGCATAGGGCCCGCCATCACCAGACCCATATTTATGGCACTGCCTACTATTACGCCAGCTACTACGCCCAAGATATTTTTAAGAATGGGGTTCATGTTTCGGGGAGATTATTTCTGTAAATTATAAAAACTCAAGCAAACCTCACTCATTTATTCCTCAATATTTGGAGCATTGGGTTTAGCCATTAGACCAATAGCCATAATGATGGCCGTCAAAATGATGATTTGAATAATCAAGGAATTATTGACGAAAACAATGGTATTCTCAGGCTTAATAGAAATGAACAAAAGTATGGTAATAAGTCCTCTAGGGGCAATGTAAACCAAGGGAGTTAAATCAAACTTTGATATTTTAAGCTGAACAGCCCGAAGTAGAAATACTATGGCCACAATGCCAGCAGCCCAATATATCGTATCTGGGTTCAAGATTTCGGAGGTTTTAATCATGTAACCAAAAAGTATAAAAAACAGGGATCTAACTAAGAAAGCACCTTCAATAGTAAGTTCTTCGAACCTTTTAATCTCATTTTTTAAGTTGTCAGTTTTAACATTCTTAAACCATTTTATTTTTTCGAATTGCTGAAGGTTTCCTATGGCCAAACCAAATAAAAGAATGAAGAGCAGAGCTGGAAGGTGGTATGATTTCAGAACAGCATATGCCAGTACTATCAAAAGAATGATAGGAACAAACTTGACATGATGCTCTATTCTGCTTAGTAAAAGTGAAAGGCCTATAGTTCCAATGATAGACACCACAAGCATGATTAACAAATGCAGTCCGAAGTTGGCTACGGAAGCAAGTCCTATGGTTTCGTTAAAAGCAATGAAATTGAAAAATAGAATACCTAAGATATCAGAAAAGCTACTCTCATAAACCACAAATTCCTTTTCTCCTGAATCCAAGTTTATAACACTAGGAATGGCAATGGCACTGCTGATAACGCATAACGGAATGGCGTTAATGAGTCCAGTTTTAAAAGAGTAGTCACCAAAATATTGAAAGCCGTAGGCTAATATGAAAGCCAGTAAAATCATGGGTATAAATGCACCAAGGACTGATTTCTTAAGCAAGCCAATCTTGGACGAATTTAGTTTTAGTTCTAAGGAACCTTCCAAAACGATGAGGATTAACCCAATAGTGGCCAGAACGGGTAAGAGTGTGGAAAAGTCCACCAAGCTAAAGCCTAAGAAGATGGTTACTTCTTTGATTCCCCAGCCTAAAAGCAATAAAAATATAACCGATGGTATTTTGGTTTTTGCCGAGGTGATGTCAAACAAATAGGCAATCAACAATATCGAGCAAAACGCAATCAGGATAGTGGCTGTCATTTATCTGTATTTATAGGTTTCGTTTGTTGTGAAAATGTAAACTTGAATTAAATACAAAATAGCTACGATTGTATGGTAATAACGTATTCTTTTTGGCTTAGAGCGTTTGTCTTTTTGCTTAAATAGAGGTTGTTTCTTAGGTCGGCTCAACTGAAGCTACATATCGAGAATAGTCTTAGAGTTTCAAAATTTTCTGAGTCCCACTGACCGAGACTCAGAAAATGGAGGGTTTAAGCAATCCAAAGTGGATTCTACCCCTTAGCAGTCTTACTTGGCCTAACTTCAATCTTACTCGGCAGTGTTCTAGCTGGCATTTTGATTAGGTCAGAAACAATTTGACCAATATCTTCTGGCTGTATTTTCCATGCATCTGCCTCAGATGGTGTATGACCCGCAAAGTACGTAGACACAGAACCCGGCATAATGGTAGTTACTTTAATATCGTCATTTCTTACATCCATCATCATAGCTTGGGAGAAACCAACCGCTCCAAATTTTGAAGCATTATATGCTGCTCCTTGAGCAAAGAAATTTGTTCCAGCTAAACTGGAAATGGTAATGAAATATCCTTTGGTAGCTTTTAAAGCATCCAAGCTGGCTTTGGCGGAGAAAAATAAACCCGTAAGGTTAATGTCAATGGTTTCTTGCCATTGTTCGGCAGTCATTTCTTGGATTGGAGCAAAATGTCCTACACCTGCATTTGCAATAAAATAATCTAGCTGTCCCCAAGTGTCTAAAACTTGTTTCACAGCCGCCTCCTGAGAAGCAAAATCTTTTACATCAGAAACTATACCAATAGCAAATCCTTCTTTTATCTTGTTTAGAGCTTCAGTAGCTTCTTTTACATCTGTTTCCGTTCTGGCGGTGATGGCTACTTTGATGCCGTCATTGATTAGTTTTTCGGCCACGCCGTATCCTATTCCTTTACTTCCGCCTGTTATAAGTGCTGTTTTCATCATAATTGTTTGTGAGTATTAATGTCTAGTTATATTAGAATAACAGATATTTGATATTAGTTCCTTTTGACTGCGATTAGTGATTAGCAGTTAGCAAAGTTCGAAAGGCTAACATTAAACCTAATATCTAAAAACAAATATCCAATATTGAGATTACCTCAATTTCCCTAAAGGCCTTCTCCCACTTCCTTCTATGCCGGTAATTTCGTCACCCAAGTCCGCCCTTACTTTTTCAGCATACGCTTGTAGTTCTTTCACTATTTCTGGGTGCTGTCGCTGTACGTCGTATTCTTCTCCAGCATCTCTTCTTAAGTCATAGAGAGCTAGAGGTTCTTCATGTTGCTCTGTGTTTGGTCCTGGGTAGCCGTCATTGCCAGGTAAAAATCCCTCGTAAGTTCTTCCTGTATGTGGTAAAACCAACTTCCAATGGTCTTTTCTCACTGCCTCTAGATTATTTTTACGATAATAGTAGGCGAAGAACTCTCTAGGTTTAGCGTCCATATTTCCCGCTAGAATTTCAGATAAGTTGACGCCGTCAATCTTGTGCTTCGGAAGTGAGGCTCCCGTTATTGAAGCAAGGGTAGGGAAAATGTCAATGGTAGAGCTTAGTTGATTACATATCATTCCGGCAGGCACTTGACCTTTCCATCTCATGATGCCTGGTACTCTTTGACCGCCTTCGTAACTCACGCCTTTTCCTTCTCTCAAGCCACCGGTAGATCCTGCATGGTTCCCGTAATTTATCCATGGACCATTATCGCTCGTGAAAATCACCAAGGTGTTATCGTCCAATCCTTGATTTTTTAATTCCTTCATTATTTCACCTACCGACCAGTCGATTTCCATCATTAAGTCGGCATACAAACCCTGACCACTTTTACCTTTAAATTTAGAAGATACGTCTATGGGCACGTGCGGCATGGTGTGCGGTACATATAGGAAAAAAGGCTTTTTAGCATTTCTTTTGATGAAATCGGTCGCCTTCTCAGTGTAAAGGGTGGTTAGCTCTGCCTGAGCTTCCAAGGTTTCTATCGCTTTAACTTCTTCGTTTCCTTCTATCAAATGGAGCGTAGGCCAGTGTTCCTTAAAAGTTCCTGTCTCATGTTTTCCATTATACCAAATTGGCCACATGTCATTAGAGTAGGCTAAGCCTGTGTATTCGTCAAAACCGTGTTGCAAAGGCAAAAACTGTTTTTCATGTCCTAGATGCCATTTACCAAAAATTGCAGTGGCGTAGCCTTTTTGTTTTAGCATTTCTGCCATAGTCGTCTCTTGGTCGGCTATTCCTACACCAGCATTGGGGAAAAACGCTCCTGAAACACCTATTCTGTTGGGATATGTCCCAGTCATTAAGCCCGCTCTAGATGCTGAGCAAACGGCCTGAGCACTCAAGAAATTAGTAAATCGAATGCCTTCTGCCGCTAAGCGGTCAATGTTTGGGGTGCGATAAGTGCTGGCACCGTAACAACTGAGGTCACCATAGCCCATGTCGTCCATAAAAATCAGGACAATATTCGGTGTTTTTGGAGCTTTGAATGAAACCGCACTCTGAAGTAAACATGCGATGGGAAGTAAGAAAAGAAGTTTTTTCATTTTTTGGGTTTGGTTGAAGTATGTGGCAATTTAAGCAAGGAGAAGTTGATATGGAAGTTTTAACTTGGTCAATGATTCAATCGCTCAACGATGATACAATGATGTAATGAATAGAATAATTCAAAGCTCAATGATGGAATGTTTCAATGTTGCGAGGATAGAATGATTCGATGATTCATCGAGACCTTGTTGCGTATGATTCTGTTCTTGCAGAATTTAGCTTTTGATTAACAGGAGTCTTAAAATAATAAGCTAAAAAATACGTACTTTTGCAGCCCAAAAATTATCAAGAAAATAGATGTCAGTACGCGTACGTTTTGCTCCAAGTCCTACAGGCCCACTTCATATTGGTGGCGTAAGAACAGCCCTTTATAATTATCTTTTTGCCAAGAAAAATGGTGGTCAGCTTATCCTTAGAATAGAAGATACCGACCAAGCAAGATATGTGGAAGGTGCAGAAGAGTACATTGTTGAGAGCTTGGCTTGGTTAGGAATAAACTTTGACGAAGGTCCAAAAGAAGGCCCAGATGCTCCGTACCGACAGTCTGAAAGAAAAGACCTTTACCAAAAACACGCTCAGATATTAATAGATTCTGGTAAAGCATACTATGCATTTGACACGGCGGAAGAGCTGGCCGAAATGCGTAAAGAATTGGAAGATGCAAAAGTGGATAACCCATCTTATAATTCGGTTACTCGAATGAAGATGAGAAATTCAATTACCCTTGGGGCTGAAGCTAGCAAAGCATTGATTGATAGTGGTACTCCTTATGTTATACGTCTTATGGTGCCCTTGAAAGAAGAAATTCGTTTTCAGGATGCCATTCGAGACTGGGTGGTAGTGCATTCTTCTACCATAGACGATAAGGTGCTTTTAAAAGCCGACGGTATGCCTACTTACCATTTGGCCAATATTGTGGATGATCATGAAATGAGAATCACCCATGTTATTAGAGGAGAGGAGTGGTTGCCATCTGCACCGCTTCATATTTTACTTTATAAAGCATTTGGTTGGGAGCATCCTAAATTTGCTCACTTACCATTATTACTTAAACCAGAAGGTCCAGGAAAATTAAGTAAAAGAGATGGTGATTTAGGTGACTTTCCTGTATTCCCTACGGAGTGGAATGATGGAAAAGGAGAGGTTTCTCGAGGATTTAGAGAAGATGGATATTTGCCAGAGGCTGTACTGAATTTCTTGGCTTTATTAGGTTGGAACCCAGGGACAGAGCAAGAAGTTTTCAGTTTGGATGAACTGGTTCAAGCCTTTTCTTTAGATAGAATTAATAAATCAGGTGCTCGTTTTGATGTGGCTAAAGCCAAATGGTTTAATCAGCTTTACATTAAAGAGATGAATGATGCCGATTTGATAGCCAAGGTAAACGAAAAGCTGAATGATGAAAGTTTGGCCGCTAACTTGGTCAAGTTAAATAAAGATAGAGTCACTTTTGTGGAAGAAATAGTGACGCTAGTTCCTTACCTTTTTGAAGCTCCTTCTGTTTTTGATGAGCAAGTGGCTAGCAAAGCTTGGAATGATATAGCGAAGCAAGGAATGCCTGTAATTATAGCATTAGTGAACGGTATGTCAGTGGCAGACTTTAAGTCAGAAGCGATTCATAATACGCTTTGGGAAGGCTTAGCCGCCAAAGAAATCAAGCCAGGTAAAGTAATGCAAGCACTAAGGTTGGCTTTAACTGGCGAAGGAAAGGGACCAGATTTGATGCTGATGTTAGAAATTTTAGGCAAAGAAGAGGTAGTCGAAAGAATTCAGACTGCATTGGATAAACTAGGAGCTTAAAAACAGAAAGTAGAATAAATCCTTATATCATAATTTGCTGTTTGATAGATCGAGAATAAATTTTGTAGCTTTTTTTGGAGGAATGACTCTCGATTTTTTGCTATAACAATGAATGCCCGTACTGTAGGATAATGACAAATACGGCTCTAGTTCGAGTTTTAAAATAATTTGGGATATAATTTCCCACTCATCAACCAAAAGGAACTCACCATCATAATTTATGTTATGTCGGTGAGTTTTTTTATATTTTAGTCTTAACATTATTCAAAACAAGATTATGGGAAAGAAAAAAGAATTAAACGACGATAAGCCAAAGGTGCACAAAGACCTTGATGGTTTCGATATCAAAATCAACACCTTTGGTGAAATTCAGATGTCATACGATGTAGAGAAAATTAATAATTTTTTAAACGACAACGTGGACGACAAAAAACTAAAAGATCTGGAACCTCCAAAAAGCAAGAAGAAATGAGAAGTCATGAAATAGATTATGAGATTTTGGGTGAAGATATCCAAGTCGTTCAGATCGAATTAGACCCAAGCGAAACCGTTATCGCTGAAGCTGGAAGCATGCTTTTTATGGAAGACGGCATTCAGTTTGAAACTAAAATGGGAGATGGTAGCAATGCCAATGAAAGCATTTTAGGCAAGCTTTTTAAAGCAGGAAGTAGGGTTTTGATGGGCGAATCTCTTTTTATGACACACTTTACCAACAGAGGGCACGGTAAAAGAAAGGTGGCTTTTGCAGCACCTTATCCTGGTACTATAAAGGCGGTGGATTTGTCTCAGATAAACGGGAATACCCTGATAGTACAAAAAGACGCTTTCTTATGTGCGGCCATGGGAACTCAAATTTCTATTCATTTTAATAAGCGTTTTGGTGCGGGTCTTTTCGGCGGCGAAGGTTTTATTCTGGAGAAAATTCAGGGGGACGGATTGGCCTTTATTCACTCTGGGGGTGTAGTGATGGAGCGTACGCTTAATAATGAAACCCTTAGAATAGATACGGGCTGTGTTGTGGGTTACGAACCTCAATTGAGCTTCGATATTCAGCGTGCTGGTGGATTGAAATCTATGGTTTTTGGTGGTGAGGGAATGTTTTTAGCGACGCTTTCGGGTACAGGAAAAGTTTGGATTCAGTCCTTACCAATCTCTAAACTTATAAGAAGACTATCTCCCGCAGGTGGAAATGCCAATAAAGAAAGCGGCTCTGTTTTAGGAGGGATAACGGATATGTTTGAGAGGTAAGTAAAAACTAACAATTTCAGCTTATTGATATTGTTAGTTTTTTAGTTTACTTGCTAGAAAAATCTAATACAATGATAAAGGTGTTTGTTCTGTCTCTTTGTTTTATATCAAACTCTTTCGCTAATCCAAGCGATTCTACAATAGACAAAAGTACTTCTGTAACATTTTCTAGCGGTGCTACCCAATATTTTGGAAGTCTGGGTCCTTTTCACTTTCTCGGTGCAACATTAGGCTCTAATGTTCGATGGAATTTTGCTACTTCGATTAAAAAAAAGGTGAACAATGTTCTAGATATAGAACTTAGCTATTGTCAGTTAAGAATTGCTGGGGATGATTTTACATTGGGAAAGAGAAACATAGACAAATTTTATCAACTTTATCTCAGGAACCTGCATTTCAGAAATGACATTTCAGAATTTTCTCTTTTAATAAATGCTGAATCCTTAAATAAGAAAAGGCTTTCACTCAACGCAGGACTTGGCTTTGGGGCTATAATTCATGAGCCTAAGGCTTTGTATCATAACCCCAATACGTCAGAAAACGAATGGGTTAAGTTAAGGGAAGTGGTGACTACAAGAACGGATTATGACATAGTTGAAAGAGAAACTAATTATTCTAGATATGCTTTAGTTTTCCCCTTTAAGCTAGGATTGGCCTACAGCCTTTCTGATAGACTTAAAGTGAGCTCTATTTTAAATTTTCGATTTACAAATACTCCGTGGTTGGATGATGTTGGTCCGGGTGATTTTTTTAAGAGAAATTCCAACGCTCTGATTGAACAGAAAGAATTGTCTGATAGAGGCTGGGAAAATGTGCATATTCTGAGTGGAGAAAGTAGAAAAGAACAGGTGCTTGAGATATACGAGGATTATTTGATGATTGGTAAGTTAAAAGAAATAGATCCATTGCTTTTAACTGATTATATCCCTGTAAGAGGAAGGGATAAACCCGATGTGTTTTTAAGTTTTAATGTAGGTTTAGAGTACAAACTTAGGGAAAGGAATAAGCCTTAGTCAGAGAAAAAGAAAGCCAAAAAGGAGTCTTCAATAAATGATGTCAATCATGAACCGTTTAAAATTATAGGTCTTAGGCCATTAAGTTTTTCGAACATCGATGAAGAACTATTGCGTGGTTTTGGGATTTATTACGAGTTTGGATTAACTAAAAATAATAAGTTGTCAATTTTTCTTCCGGTAGATATTTTTCTCGAGGATGAAAATATTCCGGAATTTCAATTTAGACCCTTGCTAAATGCTTATCCATTTGGAAGTGATAAACTTTTTGCATGGAGTGTGGGTGTTGGGCCGTATTTAACATTGATTCCAGATTACAGTTCATATGAGATCGGTTTTAATCTGCAAAACGCGTTAAATATAAACATAAATAAAGTTGGTCTTAGGCTTTCAGGAACTGTTGGGCGTCCAATTGGCCCTTATCCTTATCTAGCAATAGGGTTTGATGCCTCAGTGTTTTATAAACTTAAAGAATAAATATTGGACTAATTTTCTAAAATGAGGCAATTTGAGAGCGTGTAAAATACTCTTAATAATTCAATACCTTTACTAATCGAAAGAAATAATTGAATTAGTTTAAATATTTGAAACCCCATGAAAAGAAGAGATTTTATAGCTAAAGGTAGTGCCGCTTTAGGCCTAGCCATGATGTCTGGCAATTTGCTGGCAAATTCAAATGCCGGAACTGTAAAGAATTTTGGATGCCAGTTGTACAGTGTGCGTGACCTTATGCCAAAAGACGCCAAAGGCACTATGACCAAATTGGCGGATATGGGCTATAAATTATTTGAAAGTTATTCGGCAGACCCATTTTGGGGGATGAGCCCTAAAGAATGTAAGGGCTTCTTGAAGGATATGGGTGTGAAAATGATTAGCACGCATATGGGCATGGATGGCATTACAGACGAGTTGGCAGCCAACGCCGCAGAAGCTGGTTTAAAGTATGTCATGTGTCCTTTTATAGGCATGCAGCCAAATATGGATGCTTGGAAGAGGGTAGCTCAGAAATTCAATGAAGCTGGCGACATTTGTAATAAGCATGGTGTGAAGTTTGGGTATCATAATCACTCTTATTCTTTTGCTTTTGTAAGTGGAATGAAAGGGCAGAATGTATTATTAGAAAATACAGACCCTGAAAAAGTATGCTTTGAGCTAGACATGTGCTGGTCTGAGGCTGCAGGAGAAAATACCATTGCTCATTTAAAACAACACGGGAAAAGATATGAATTGTGCCATGTTAAGCAGCTGGTTTCAATAGAGCCTAAAGAAGGTGAAAAAAGACCGGTTCAGACAGATTTGGCAGACGGCGTAATAGATTACCAAAAACTCTTAAGAGTGGCTAAAGATAATGGCATGAAATACTATTTGGTAGAGCAAGAGCAATACCCAAAAGACAGCATCACCAGTATGGCAAATGATGCTGAGTTTATGAAGAAATTGGTATTTTAAGAATTACCAGATTAAAAAAATGAGAATCCCAGAAGTTGAGCCTTCTGGGATTTTTTTATGCGGCAGTTTTGAGCATAAGGTGGGCAACAGATTTATAACGTTCAGGTTCTGCCTTTAATAGTTCTAAATCTTGTTTGGTATCTTCATCCAAGAGCGAAATAAGCGGTTGTTCAACATCAAAAAGATGCGAGATAGATTGCTTGATTTTTGAGTCCCACTTTTCATGATACTTCAGGAAGTCATCTGGTGAAATCTTTTTTCTACAGCAGGATTCTCCGCAGCTCAGTTCCATTTCTTCTGTTAGGTTAAAAATACCGTATTCATCGGTGATTTGTTCCTCTGGAAAAATGTCTCTAATGGCTATTTCGAAACCATATCCTGTGCTGATGGTGTTGCAGTTGCAGCAGTGATTTACGTATTTGGCAAAATCCCAACTTACAATTCTTTCTCCAAATTGGTCGCGGTAAGAGTATTTCTCTATAATCGCCTGAACATCTGGGTTGTGCCTTTGATAATCAAGGTCAGAAATACATATTTCTAGGGTGTCTTTAACGTAGGTGATGGTACCTTTTGGGATGAATCTTGTGGCAAAAACACCGTATCCAATTTGTTCGCTTACGAAAACTAATTTTGTATGAGGATGAATCATTTTAACCTTTAAATTATTGTCAATATTTAGACACAATTTTACGTATTAATTCGATTCAAAAATCAAAACATTCTTTAAGAATTGTAGGCTCTAAAGCTAAAGCAGGAATATAATTAACCCAAATTATATTCTGATTCTAAAGGGCTAGTCCAGCAAATTCAGAATATCATTCTGACTTAGAGATTTCATGAATGTTTCTTCTGTGGTTATGAGTTCGTCAAATAATCTCTTTTTCTTATTTTGGAGAGCTAAAATCTTCTCTTCTACGGTATTTCGGCTTATAAACTTATAGGTGAAAACGGTATTTTTCTGACCTATCCTGTGGGCTCTATCTACGGCCTGAGCTTCTATGGCAGGGTTCCACCATGGGTCTAGCAAAAATACATATTCTGCGGCTGTAAGATTTAAGCCCACTCCACCAGCTTTCAGAGATATTAAGAAGACTTTAATACTGTCGTCGTTTTGGAATTTGTTTACTTCCGCTTCTCGGTTTTTGGTAGCTCCATCTAGGTAAGAATGACTGATTTTATTGTCATTTAAGTATTTTCTGATGATAGTTAGATGTTTTACGAACTGACTAAATATCAAAACCTTTGAGCCACTTTCTATAATGCTTTTGAGTTTATGGATAACATCGGAGTCTTTTCCTGAGTCTCCAGCATATTCTGGATCCACCATCAGTGGATTGTTAGCCATTTGACGCAGTTTAGAAAGTCCCTGAAGTACCACCAACTGAGATTTATTAATACCCTTTTCTTGAATATGGTCAATAATCATATTACGGTAATACGCCTTGGTTTCCTCATAGAGTTTTTCCTGAGCCTCAGACATGTCACAGTATTGTACGCTTTCTATTTTCTCAGGAAGCTCTGTAGCTACTTGAGATTTATGCCTCCGAAGCATGAAGGGTTTTATCTTGCTATAAAGCCTCTTGGAAGCTTCTTCGTCCCTCTTTTTTTCTATGGGTAATTGGTAGTTTTCTTTAAAAAATGCCTGCGATCCTAGTAGCCCTGGGTTAATGAAGGTCATCTGACTCCAGAGATCCATGGTGCTGTTTTCCAGAGGTGTACCCGTAAGAATGAGTCTATTTCGGCAGTTTAAAAGCCTGACAGATTTAGAAATATTGGAAGTTGGGTTTTTAATGGCCTGAGATTCGTCCAAAATGACATATTCAAACCTAAACTTTTCCATAAATTTGATGTCAAGTCTTAAGACTCCATAGGAAGTAAGAATCAAGTCATAATCTGCAAAATGCTCTGTTTTTTTTATTCTTTGTCCTCCCGTATGTACAAGTAATTTTAGTTCTGGGGTAAATCGCTCGGCTTCTTTTTGCCAGTTATAAATAAGAGAAGTAGGCATTACCAGAAGCGTAGGATTCTTTACGCCATCGTCTTTTAGAGATTGTAAAAAAGCTAAGGTCATTACCGTTTTACCTAAACCCATGTCATCGGCTAGGCAGCCACCTAAATTAAAGTCTCTTAAGAAATTAATCCAATCGTAGCCAGCTTTTTGATAAGGCCTTAATTCTCCTTGAAAACCTGGAGAGATTTTATATGACTTTATTTCTTCAAAATTATTTAGACCTTGAAGTTTTCTTCCAATAACAGTGTTGGCTAAACCTTCTTCTTCCAGATTTTGAACTAAATTAAGATGGTGTTTCTTAAGTATAAGTTCGTCGTTTTCTCCGATGTCTGTAAGCGTAAATAGCTCGTGATATCTGATAAACCATTCTTCGGGAATAACGGCAATATGACCGTTTGGCAATCTAAATTCTCTAATATTAGCCAATACCAGCTCTCGTAATTTAAGAAACGGTACTTCAAAAGAACCAAATTGGACTTTTGTTTTAATATCGAACCAATCGCTGTTTTCCTCAATGCTTACTTCTATGGAAGAAGTACCTAGGTGGTATTTTTTCTCAGAGTTTTCCGCTTGTTTTATATTTATACCGGCTTCTTCCAGTTGTATGGCATTTTTTTGAAGCCATGTAAAACCTTCGTTTTTAATCACGGTTTTTCTGCCATGAACTAAGTCCTGACCGAGCTCTCTTATGGTATTAATAATCTCTTTTTCAAATTCAAGATTTCTCCTGACCTTATGAAAAACCCATCCGTCGCCTACTTCTTCCACCCTTACATAAGCATTAGCCGCTAGGCTGTCAAACCTAAAAGTAGAGTCGCCATAAGTAAAACTAAGGTCAAAGTTTATTTTTTCCGGTGAATCCAAAGCTTTCGCTGGCGTATCAAAAAGGGATAGGGGCTGGTTTTTTGTTCCACCCACTTCACTGATGAGTAATACCGGTGAAGCGGGAGCATTTTCGTCTTTAATGACAAAACCTTCTCCATGCCCAAAAACATTAAAATGGGCTATCAGCGGACCTACAAATTTCCGGAAATAAGTTTTTTCAATTCTTCGCTCTATTCTTATGTTGTTTTTGTCAAAGAATGGTCGGAGTTTTTTGCCATCAATATGTTTGTCGAAATAGTAAAGTCTGTTTTCGCTTAAAAGAAAGGCAGGCGAATCGCTGAGCATTTGAGCCCCAACATGTTGTAGTCTGACTTTTTCGCCAGCACATTTTAGTACTGGGAAATAGATGGTATGGTCTTCCTTACGATCAAAGTTCATGAAGACTTTGGTTTTTTCACCCATTACCTGCACTTCTTGCCTGGTTGGGTCTCCATCTTCTCCCATGATGAAGAATCTTTTACCTACGAGCTTTGGAAGAATAAGAGATCTGTATTTATTCAGATATTCTTCTATAGCCGCTTGCATCCCCAAATCGGGCCTTTCTCCAGCATATACCTTGGTGAAGTAATCGAACGGTTTAAGTCTCTTGGGGTTGAACTTTAATAAAATTGTATCTTGATGAATAGCATCCATCAGTTTTACTAATTCTATGTCTACATCATCTATCCCGACGGAGAATTCTTTGATGTTTTTGGAGGAAACATTTTGATGAGCAAAAGTCAGCTGTTCTCTATGGTCTAACTGAACCACAAAGGATTCAAATAGATATCCGAGGTACTGATGCTGGTAAAGAGAGTAAACCATTTTAAATGGCTCAGAGGTAGATACCTTCATTATCAAAAAAGCTAGGTTTAAAACAGATTAAACCTCATTTGATGGTTTTATAAACTCCGAAATTAATCAGCAACGCCTCGGTGGGCAAATAAACTTATCAACAGTTGAATTTTATAAGATTGTAAGCGGATGGAATTGATGTCATATCGGAGTTTTTACTATTGAATCCGCTTTATGCATTAGGCAATCTCCCGGTTTTATCGGGACCGTAGCTAAATTGCTTCAAATCAGTTCGTAAACCCAATTAAACTCAATCACCATAGCGGTGCAATGCTAAATTCCTTTAATTGTCTGATTTATTGCACTTTAACTTCTCATAACGATTCACCAACGCATAATCCGGGTAAAATAAGCTAGAAAGCCTATTTTGTGCCTTTTCTAGCCATTTTCATTTTTAGTGATAGCCTTCTTTTAGAGAAATGGAAATGTCTTATTTTTTTAGAAAAGGTGGGAACAAGGATATTAAAAGGAGTTAAGTATGAAATTCCGGTTTGGTTTGTGACATCATCATAAAGTCAAATGATACCAATTGGGTTATTTCGGGACTATCGTAGAATGCAGTAAGGCAAGTTTCCAACCCTCCTTTGTTTTAATGGCAGAGCCACTTTCTAGCCAATGAAGCTTCACCACGGATTTACCATCAATCCGTATATCAGCATAATTTTGATAGGCTATCCAAGCGGTTTTACCTTCGACTTTTATTTCTAAAAAGTCAAAGGTGTTTATTCTTTCTGGTTTTATTTTTCTGGCATTTGCTCTGTCAATATAAGAATAGACAGAATCAAGATTCCATACCACACCAGCTTCAAGAAGAAGGAAGTCTTCTGTATAGTATTGTGTTACCGTCTCCTTATTTTGTTTACTGAAGATGTCATCAAAAGAGTTTTGAATCAAGCTTTTTAGCTGTTCTTCGTTATTGTTTTTTTGAGCCTTTAGCGTTATGGATAAACTAAAAAGTAAAACAAGAAAAGCTATTTTATTTACAACCATAACATTCTAAACTGTTTAATTCTGGACTTCCACCACTATTACCGACACCAGACGAGATATAAATTTTGTTACCCACTTTGGCTGCACCTATAGCATGTCTTCCTCTAACCAAGTGCGGGAGTGTAGTCCATTTCATGGTTTTCAGGTCAAAGGCCTCTACCTCATTATGAGCCAATTTTTGGTCAGCGGCTTCACCACCTATAAAAAGGACTTTCGAGCCCAAAGTTGCCACGCCAGGACCAGCTCTTAAAGTAGGGATGTTGGAACCCTCTACGGTAGTCCAAGTTTTGGTTTTGAAATCATAAATGTCTGTAAAAGGCACTGTGAGCGTCATTACTTCGCCTGTTTTATGTCTGGATTTTCTGCCGGCAGCTATTACCACTTTGTTTTTTACTACACCGGCAGCTACATGGTCTCTTGCATTTGGTGAGTCGCTTAGTTCTCTCCAAGCACCGGTTTTTGGATCATATTCGTCAAACCAAGCTACATGACCATCCCAGTGTCCGTCTATAATTCCGTTGACCACATAGATTTTGTCTTTGTAAACAAAACATGCGGCAGAACCTCTTTTTCTCGGGATTTTAGGACCCATTCTCCATTCGTCTTTCTTGGGATTGTAGATATAAACATTCGGGATAGATGTTTCATGCGGGAAAGGACCCGTTAATGCTCCTAAAACGTAAATTTCACCGCCAAATGCAACGGCCTGAAAGTGATGTATCTCTAAAGGTAATTCTCCTTTTTTCTCCCAAGTATTGGTTTTGGTATCGAAAACCTCCATCGGTTTCATACCTCTACCGCCAAAAAGGTATAGTTTTTTGCCAATGGCCACCATGGAGTTTTCACCACGGGGAGTGCTTTCGCCAATGGTTTCCATTATATGCCAGTTTTGAGCCGACACTTGGAAGCTAATAGCCAAGAAAAGTAAGGTTAAAATTTTCTTTGTTAACATTCTAGGGTTGAGTTTTAAAAAAAGGCCTGAACTGGGAACAGAGCAGGCCTTTCGATATTATTGGGGTAATAGTCTATAAACAGTGCCTGGGTCTTCTATTCCTACATATATAAAACCATCTGCAGCTTGGGTTACATTTCTTAGTCGACCGATATTAGGTAGAAGTTTCTCTTCACTGTCAACTTTTCCTTCCTTGATGGCCACTTTGTTCACGTATTTAAAACGAAGAGAACCGGCTAAAATATCTCCTTTCCAAGCACTATATTTATCTGATGTTACATATGCCATACCGCAGGGTGCAATAGAAGGAATCCAATATAATTCTGGCTGAAGCATACCTTCTTTCTCTGTAATATCGGTAAATGTGGTGGCGTCGTAATTTATACCATAAGAGATAACAGGCCAACCATAATTTTCTCCTTTCTTAATAATATTCAATTCGTCTCCGCCTCTTGGGCCATGCTCGTGCTCCCAAAGGGTATTTGTTGCTTGATCGAGATCCAAACCTTGTGGATTTCTGTGGCCAAAGCTCCAGATAGATTTTACAGCATTAGGCGTGTTGTAGAAAGGGTTATCCTCAGGGATACTACCGTCGTCTTTTATTCTGTGAATTTTACCACAGTGATTTTCCAAAGATTGAGGGTTCTGATCTTTCATTCCTCTATCTCCAACAGAAACATATAAGTATCCATCGTTATCAAAAATCATTCTGGCTCCATAATGATGGCGGGTTGGGAAATAGGGTAGAGCTTCAAAAATTTCTTCTTGCTCTGTCAGGGCGTTGCCTTTAAGTTTAGCTCTTAACATGGCAGTGGTGGCCACCACTCTTCCATTTTCTTTTTTATGTTTTGCATAGGTAAGGTATAACCAGCCCGTCTCCGCATAGTTGGGATGTAGTTTAATATCAAAAAGCCCGCCTTGACCAACGGCCAAAACATCGGGTATACCAGAAATTTGGATTTTACTTTTATCAGAAGCTACTTTCCATAATTCCCCTGATCTATCCGTTACCAAAAGTTCGCCTGTGGGTAATGTAACCATTCCCCAAGGGCTGCTTAAGCCTTCAATCATGGTTTCCAATTTGACCGTTATACCTTTAGACTTATAGGTGTCTGTTTTTTCAATTTCTTTAAAGTCGTATTGATCCACAGTACTTAAGCTGCTCACTATTAAATCTGCCAATTTTGCGATATCCTGTGGCTGAATAGTGCTTCTCCAGATTGGCATACCTGAGTCTATGTAACCGTTGCTAATACTGGCAATAATGGAATCTTTAGTGTTACCATGTTTCCATTGTCGGTCTACAAAAGCTTCTACTTTTTCGCCATGGCAAGATGAGCAATATTTAGCATAAATAGCCCTAGAGTCTGTGAAGTCATTTTGATTATTATTGACGTTGTTTACGCCAGATTTTTTGGTGCAACTAGCAAAAACCACCAGACATATTAGGAAAGAGGAGAGTCTTAACATTTAAATAAAGTTTATTTTAGTGGTGAATTTAGGTATTTGGATTGAAAGAGAAAATTGGGTGTGAACCTTGGTGGCAATTATTCGCAGTTTTTGAAGACATACTGACGCTTTCTAACAGTTTATTTTTTTTGGAGCATAATAAATGGCAAAACCTTTTTTAAAATGGGCGGGCGGAAAAACGCAATTGTTTCCCGAAATAGAGGCAAGATTGCCAGACTTAGTAAAACATGAGCCTTTTGTTTACGTCGAACCTTTTGTGGGAAGTGGAGCGGTATTGTTTTGGGTATTGCAGCATTTTCCATGGGTAAAAAAAGTGGTAATAAATGATATCAATTTAGACTTATGTGGTTGCTACGAAGTGGTGAGAAATGACGTGGAAGAATTGATTTCTGTTCTAAGTAGATGGGAGCAAGAGTATTATGCTGTTTTAGGAAATGAAAAGAAGAAAAAAGCTTTTTTTTACGCCAAACGAGAGCTTTTTAATCAAAGGAATTCCGACCAAGTTTCACAAAGTGCTCTCTTTATCTTTTTGAATAAAACGTGTTTTAACGGTCTTTTTAGGGTCAATAAGAGGAATGAGTTTAATGTGCCCATTGGCAGTTATAAGAAACCGAAAATTTGTAACAAGAAAAACTTAAGGGAAGTCTCTTTGTTACTTGAGAAGGTGACAATCTTAAATGGAGATTATCAAGAGGCCATGCAGTATATAGAAGAGAAGGCTTTTTTTTATTTGGATCCACCCTATAAACCAATAAATAGCACATCCAGTTTTAACACCTATGCCCAAAAAGTATTTGGTGATGACCAGCAGGTGAGGTTAAAAGAATTTTGTGACCTTCTAGAAAAGAAAGGTCACAAATGGATGCTGAGTAATTCTGACGTAAAAAATTATAACTCAGACGACCATTTTTTTGACGATTTATACGCCGATTACGTCATAAAGAGGGTAAACGCAAACAGAAGAATAAATGTAGACGCTGCTAAAAGAGGTCATTTAACAGAGCTGCTTATTTCTAATTTCTAGATCAGGTCTCAAAACGCATGTGTTTTACCGACTTTCCAGACTCGCAAAGTTCGTTTAGGGCATCTATGCCTATCTGAATATGCTTTTGAACAAAATTTGTGGTGACTTTCTTATCACTCGCTTCAGTTTTTACGCCATCTGGAGTCATAGGGTTATCTGATACTAAAAGCAATGCTCCATGAGGGATAGAATTCACAAATCCTACTATAAAAATAGTGGCAGTTTCCATGTCAATACCCAATGCTCTGATATCTCTAAGATAGTCCTTGAATTTTTCGTCATGCTCCCAAACTCGTCTGTTAGTGGTATATATGGTACCCGTCCAGTAGTCCATGTTGTGTTTGATAATCATTTCAGATACAGAACGTTGTAGTCTGAAAGATGGTAAAGCAGGTATTTCTGGGAGAGCGTAATCATTACTGGTTCCTTCCCCTCTAATAGCAGCTATTGGCAGGATGAAATCGCCCAAGTTTGTGATTTCCTTTAAGCCACCACATTTACCTAAAAACAAAACTGCTTTTGGCATCACGGCAGAAAGTAAATCCATAACAGTAGCTGCCATGGCACTTCCCATTCCAAAATTGATGATGGTAATATTGCCAAAAGAGGCCGTTTGCATGGCTCGGTCTTTCCCTTTGACTTCCACGCCAAATTGTTCTGCAAACATCTCTACGTAATTACCGAAATTTGTCAATAATACGTAAGGTTTAAATTCACTTAGTTCGGTTCCTGTATATCTTGGGAGCCAGTTTTTAACGATGTCTTCTTTGTTTTTCAATAATATGTTATGTTTGATGAAATGAAAATGGAAAGTCTAAACTTGCCGTCTTTCGACTGCAAAATTACTGAAATTGAAGGGAAAAAGAGGATTTTTGATCCCGTTCGAAAGAAATATGTCGTCTTAACTCCCGAGGAATGGGTACGTCAGCATGTCATACACCTTTTGATTGAGCATTTGGGATATTCTAAAACCCTTCTGAAAATAGAAAGTGGCTTGTCCTATCATGCCTTAGATAAACGGTCTGATATTTTGGTTTTTGACAGAAACGCTAAGCCATATTTATTAGTGGAATGTAAAGCCCCTGAGGTTTCGCTGACTAAAAAAACCATTGGTCAAGCATCAATATATAATAAGACATTAAAAGCTCCTTATGTATCCATAACAAATGGATTTAAAACCTTTTGTTTTGAAATGGATTTTGAGAATTCTTCTTCACTACAATTGAATTCTTTGCCACCGGCTCCTTGATTTTTTATTAAGAAAAATTAAGAATTCGCATACATGACAGTTTCTTAAGTATTCTTTTGGTATTTTTAGTCTCTAGGAAATAGGTGTTTTGACGATCTGTTTTTCTGACGTGTCGATTTTGGGTTAACTGAATAGTTGACTACAAAGTGAATAGCTGACAGAAATCAGATGAAGTAATAGGTTTTATTTTATCAGACAGAAAGGTCTTCCTATAAATGGCTATATAATTAAATGCTCAGAAAATTAGGCTCAAATAAAATCTGGATTGTACAGGCGGTTTCTATCTCTGTACTTTGTATTAGTTCTTTGGCTATTTTTGGCTGGCTGATAGATTCCTTTAAAATCATTACTGTTTTTTCTGAGACAGCTACCATGAAGTTTAATACCGCCTTAGGCCTTTGGCTTTGTGGTTTATGTCTTCTTATGCCACCTTCCAGTTTGAATATTGTTAGGAAAATAGTTTTAGGCGTTATTTTAGGAATAGGACTAATCACCGTTTTAGAATACATCTTTCTACCTTCTTTCACCATTGACAACCTTTTTCTCCAAGACAAGTATTCCATAAGGTTTCCAGGCAGGATGTCTTTAGGGACGGCCATTTGTTTTATTCTTTTGGCTATGGCCATGTTTTATTCCAGTCGTAGGGCTGTTAGAGAGAAAAGAAAGGCCCTATATTTTTTGTCAATTATTGTATTTATCTGCTTTCTTTCTATCATTACTTTTGTTCTACAAATACCGCTAGGGATACGGTTATTTCTCATAGACACTATGTCTATAAGTACTTCGGTGCTGTTTTTGTTACTCTCTCTGGCTCAATTTAAGAAGAACGATTCCTACGGTTTGGCTAGGCCGTACCTCAAAGATTTGGCTGGAAATAAAATGGTAAACTCGTTACTATTTTTTGTCATGTTATTTCCACTAATCTTAAGCTATCTGCTTCTTTTTTTTACCAATAGTGGATTAATTGATTTTCAGTTTGGTATAATTATTTACACGGTTCTACTCACTTTTTCGGGTATTATTTATGTATTTTATCTTGGCGTGAAGCTGAATAAGGTGGATTTCAAAAAAAAGAAACTTGAACAGTTTTTTAGGGATTCAAATCAGGAACTCAAACAGTTTAAGTATGCCTTAGACCAAAGTTCATTGATTACCATATTTGATGGCGATGGAATAGTCAAATACGCCAATGATAAGTTTTGTGAGGTGTCTCAATATTCTAAAGAAGAGATTATAGGGAGGCATTATGGCAACGTGTCAACGAGCTTTTATAATGAAGAATTCTATGCAGAAATCAGGAAGAAATTGGAGCATAGAAAAGTTTGGTATGGAGGGATAAAGAGAAGAGCCAAAGATGGCAGTATCTATTGGGTTCATGCCGCTATAATACCATTTCATGACGACATGGGTTATAACTATCAGAATTTAGCCATTCTTCAGGACATTACCACGCAGAAAGTTCTCGCAGAAGATTATGAAAACCTAAAACTTAAAAGTGCCGAGATAGAGCAGTTTTCATATATAGCCTCACACGATCTTCAAGAGCCGTTAAATACACTCAGGTCAATTTTAGGTCTTATGGAGGAAGAATATGGAGATAAACTAGACGATAATGCTAAGAAGTACATGGAGTTTATGACCCAAACTTCTACTAGAATGGAGGATTTGATAAAAGGCTTGTTGGATTATTCTAGATTAGGGAGGGATGGGGAATTGTTAGAAGTAAATACAAAGGAAGTCGTATCGCAGGTTTTTGATGACCTTTCTTATGTTATTGGTCAGAATAAAGCGAATGTTTTAGTAGAAAAATTGCCTGTTTTACAGGTTTATCCCGTAGAGTTTAGGCTGTTGTTGCAAAATCTTATCAGTAACTCTGCTAAGTTTAACAGGAAAGGAGTAACACCTGAAATCAAGATTTCAGCAGAAGATAAATTAGATTATTGGGAGTTTAAGATAGCTGATAATGGCATAGGAATAGAAGCGGAGCATAGCCAGAAAGTTTTTGCCATTTTTGCTAGATTAAATGATAAAAGAGATTTTGAAGGAACAGGGATAGGATTAGCCCATTGCGAGAAAATAGTAAGACTACATGGTGGTACCATTTGGTTCGAATCAGAATTGGGCGTCGGCACTACATTTTATTTTACGATAAATAAGAACCTTAACTAATGAGTTTGTGAAAAAAAAGAAGGTAAACAGTATTTTGCTAGTGGATGATGACCACATCACTAACTTTATACATAAAAAAATTATTAGCAATCTAGACTGTGCAGAAGAGGTACAAGTAGCTAACAATGGCTTAGAGGCTATAAATTTAATTTTAGAAAGCTCGTTAGGGTTTCCAAACCTGATATTTTTAGACATTAATATGCCCAAAATGAATGGTTGGGAGTTTTTAGAAGCCTACGGCAAAATAGATAATGAAGAAAAGAAGGAAACGATTATTATTATTCTAACCACCTCTCAAAATCCAGATGATTTTGAAAAAGCCAAATCTAATCCTTTTGTGAAGGTTATAGAAAACAAACCCATGACAAAAGTAATGCTTGGAAACTTGGTCGATTATTATTTCAACTAGTTTAGTCTTAACCTGAATCTAGCGTTATAGTTTATGCATCTTTTCCATTTGCTTGTGGCGGCGATTCTGATGAGTCCACTCCTGCCAAGGATGTAACTGGCAATTAGACTTTATTTATACCAATAAAGAGAAAGCAGGCATAAGCCCTTTGCAAGCATCTATTAACTCAACTTATGGAAGATTCCTTACTTTAAATGCTGTTGGTTCATGTAGTTTGAGGCAGTTAGGACTATCAGAAGCCAGTTTTGATTTTTTCTCCAAAAATAATTATGCAGGAGCCTATACTGTAAATGGAGATATATTAGAGCTCCAAATGGAGAAGGAAGGACATACCGAATTTGAATTGTTTAAGGTAAAAACAGTGAACGAAGAAATGTTAAGGTTAGACCAAGATAAATCGCTTATTCTTGGCAGGTTTAGAGAAGAACAAAGCCTGGATTTCAGACGAAAAGTATAACGAGGCATTTCAATATGTGAATCAGTATCAAGATTATGAAGTTGAGGTGGAGTTGTTGAAGGAGTAGATAATTTTGATGAAATAACGCTCCATGTATGTAGAACAAAAAAGGCCTCGCAGAACAAATCCACGAGGTCTAATAAAAAGGCGTAAGCCCCTAATATCGAACTACAGTTATAGAAGAACAATAACTAATATCCAATATCAAAAAAAATAATATCGATAAGAATTAAGCCATCTCCTCAAAAGTTCTATTCACAAAGTCTGTCAAATGACCTCCTGAAAGCATTCCTTGAGAAAGAAGAGCTAAATCATGCAATTGTTTCGCATAAACTTGTCTTCTGTCTTCACCTTTCATTTTAAGCATTTTCGCAATGATTGGGCTGTTTCCATTTACTACCAAATTATACATGGTTGGCATATTGCCCATCATGCCCGCTTGGCCGTTAAGTTTGTTCATGTCCGTCCATCTACGCATAAATTCAGGCTGAACGATACTTACTGGGGCGTCATCGGCAGGAAGAGCTTCTATCTGAACCACGTTATTTCCAGCTAATTCTTTGAAAAGACTTTCTACTTTCTCCTTTTCTTTTTCGCCAAGAACAGACTCTGTCGTTAAACCTTTGTCAACTAATTTGTCAAAAGAATCGCCATCCACACGTTTGAAGCTTACTTTTTCAAGTTTCTGCTCCATAGTGTTAATGAAGTGAGCGTCCAAGACATCGTTAAGAACCAATACATCAAACTCTCTTTTCTTAGCTCCTTTAATAAAGGCGTCTTGTTTCTCGGTGTCCGTGGTGTAAAGAAGAATGGTGTTTTCGTCTTTGTCTTTTTGAAGAGCCTCTACTTTAGTTTTGTATTCTTCGGCCGTGAAGTACACGTTCTCTGTGTTTTTGAACAATAGGAAATTTTGAGCTCTGTCGTAGAATTTGTCGTCAGAGATAATTCCGTATTTCACAAACAGGCCAATGCTATCCCATTTCTCTTCAAAAGACTTGCGGTCATTATTGAAAAGTTCTCCCAATTTATCAGCTACTTTTTTAGTGATGTGGCTGTTGATTTTCTTAACATTTCCGTCTGCCTGTAAATAACTTCTAGATACGTTTAAAGGAATATCTGGAGAGTCAATAACCCCGTGAAGTAATTGCAAGAATTCAGGAACAATGTCTTTCACATTATCCGTAATAAAAACTTGACGGCTATATAATTGAATGCCTTCTCTGCTTAGCTGGAAATCTTGTTTGATTTTTGGGAAGTAAAGTACGCCTGTCAGGTTGAAAGGATAGTCTACATTTAAGTGAATCCAGAAAAGTGGGTCTTCGCCCATTGGGTAAAGCTCTTTATAAAAACTCACGTAATCCTCATCTGTCAAATCAGAAGGAGATTTAACCCATATTGGATTCGGATTGTTGATGATTTCTTCTTTGAATTCAATCTCAACAGGAAGGAATTTTCCGTATTTATTAAGAATGGTTTCAATTCTAGCATCTTCCAAAAACTCCTCAGAGTCTTCCGCCACATGAAGGATAATATCTGTACCTCTTTCTGTTTTTTCAATGTCAGAGATTTCGTACTCTGTGGTACCGTCACATAGCCATTTAACGGCTGGAGCATCTTGGTAAGACTTTGTATGAATTTCTACCTCTTTAGCGACCATGTAAGCCGAGTAAAAGCCAAGTCCAAATTGACCAATAATAGGATTCTTATCGTCTACATCTTTATATTTTTCTAGGAAATCTTTAGCACCAGAAAAAGCTATTTGATTAATATATTTTTTAACCTCATCAGCGGTCATTCCTAAACCTCTGTCGGAAATGGTGATGGTTTTAGCTTCTTTGTCTACTGATACTTTGATTTTTAAGTCTCCCAGTTCACCATCAAATTTGCCCATTGAAGAGAGCTTTTTGATTTTTTGAGTGGCATCTACCGCATTAGAAACAAGTTCTCTTAGGAAGATCTCGTTATCTGAGTATAAAAACTTCTTAATTATCGGAAAGATGTTTTCCGTATTAATGGAAATACTACCTTTTTCAGTTGACATGTTATCTTATATTTTTGTTTTAAACAATCTTATTTGTGATTTGCCTTTCGGCATTTAAGGCTGAACAAAGGATATTCCAATTGCCAAAAGGCTGACAGATTGACAGTTTTGATTTGTGGAGATAAGATTTATTTAAAATAAGAGTACTTTTATGTCATATCGCGTGTACTAATAATTACCGTTAATAGAGACGGTCTCACCTCATGAAAGTAATCTCATGGCAGTTTTTTTTCCTAGCTTTTCTATTTCTGGCTTGTGTAGATACTTATGACGTAAGTATAAAAAGTAACATGAAGTACCTCATAGTAGAAGGAACTATCACAAACGTTTTTGATCAAGAACAAACAATCAGAATCTTTGAAACGGACGACCAAAGTGATTTTATTAGTACGGATTTTACCAAAACCATTTTTTCTAAAAATAATGAGGCTGTTCCGGTTTCAAATGCCAAAGTAGAGGTGATTGAGAATGATCATATAGTTCATGTTTTGAAAGAAGTTTTTCCAGGTATTTATAAAATGCCAAATGGTTTCTTAGCTCAAGTGGGCAATGAATATAAATTGAATTTTAAGACGAGCGATGGCAAGTCATACGCATCTAGCAATGAACGGATGAAACCTGTAGCAGATGTTGCAAATTATAATATCAAGTTTAATCCAGAGGGTGTGACGAAACCTAGGCTTTTCAATATTCAAACACCCTCACATGACTTCTATTTAGATTTTAATGATCCTGCAGACGAGGCTAATTTTTATAGTTGGTCGTGGACAGATTATGAGATTCAGAATGTATGTCATACTTGTAAACAAGGTTTATATTATGCCGCGGATGAGTCTGCTGGAAGCACAGGAGGATGTATTACCAATACCAGTTTGAATGTAAATACCCAGTATGATTATAAATGTCAAAGCTTATGCTGGGAGATATATAAAGGCGATGATATCATTATTTTTTCGGATGTGTTTACCAATGGGCAGCCTCAGAAAAACAAATTAATAGCTCAAGTTCCCGCTTTTCAATCAAATAGCTGCTTGGTGGCCATACAGCAGAAATCACTTACGGCTGGGGCCTTCAGGTATTTGAAACTAATAGAAGACCAATCGGTCCATTCGGGCTCGCTGGCGGATACGCCGCCTGCTCCAATTAAAAGTAATGTTCTAAACGTGAATGCCAAAGAAGAGTTAGTGCTTGGCTACTTTACGGCTTCTGCAGTAAAAGAAATAAGACATATGTTAAGCCGGAGTGATGTTCCGGATTTGTTGCCTAATAGGATTTTTAGCATTTTAAATAATAGGGATACGGTTTTTGAGTCAGACGGTGAATTTAGGTCTTTGGTGCCGCTAGCTCCTTGTGTTTCAGCTACGACTAGAACTTCAGACGCACCGAGAAATTGGCAATTTGGAATATGAGAAAAGTGCAACTTTTAATCCTGTTTCTTGGTAGTTTTTCGGGTACTTACGCACAGATTTTTTGCTCGGGTCAGGTTTTAGATTCTTTGACAAGCCAACCGCTAGAAGGGGTGTCCATTATCCTTAATCATGAAGGAAAAAAGAGCGGCATGACTTCTGATACCGAAGGTAGATTCAATATTATACTTCCTTACGCCGATAATGCCATTCAGATTAGATACACAGGTTATGTGTCAAGCTGGATTTATCTGGATAAAGGTGTGTCCCTTATAGATGGAATTATTAGGATGGAGGAGGTTTCTAATACGCTGGAGCAGGTTATTGTGTCCACTAAAGGTTTTGATCAAAACGTACGGAAACCCGTTTTGGGTGCCAATAGCATCAATATGAAAACACTTCAGAAAATTCCAGCGGCTTTTGGTGAGGTGGACCTTTTTAGAAGTATTCAAATGTTGCCTGGTGTGACAAGCGTTGGAGAGGCATCCAATGGCGTCAATATTAGAGGCGGAACTACCGACCAAAACCTCATTTTGATTGACGATACGCCAGTGTTCAATCCTACGCACATGTTTGGTTTATTTTCTGTAACACCGCCTGATGCTGTCCGAAATCTTGATTTATATAAAGGAAATGTACCTGCGAGGTATGGCGGAAGAGCCGCATCTGTATTGGATGTGGCTTTACTTAATCCAGATTTAACAAAGTTTACTGCGAAAGGTGGCATCAGTCTGATTTCGGAAAAACTGATGCTTAATGTACCTGTAATAAAAGATAGATTGGGTATTTATGTGGCAGGAAGAGGTTCTAATCACGATGTTATTTTGCCCATCATTTCAGATGATTTAGAGCATATCAAAACCAAGTTTGGAGAATTGGTAGGGAAAGCATTTTGGAGGGTAAGTGATAAAAATACATTTACCGCAATGGGATATTATAGCACTGATTATTTCGAAACAGATTTGTTGGCGAATTTGCCTAACGTAGTCGGTACTACCACCTATTTTCAACATAATACTTTAAACGGGAGTGCTAAATGGTCCCATATTTTCAATAACAAGCTAGACTTGCAAGCAGCGGTCATTGTGGCAGATTATCAACCGAATATCGCTACGAAAGAAGCCGCTACCCAAAATGATATTAAGTTAGAGTCGGGCATTTTACAAAAGCAAATCAAAACAAACCTCTATTATCAGTATCAAAAACACAAGACAGAGGGAGGGCTAATATTTACCAATTATGCCCTTAATCCAGGTCGCTTAAATCCAGGAAATAGTACCAGTGTCAATGAGATTGTGACGCCATCAGAGCAAGGCAATGAACTAGCCGCCTATTTAGATGATGAGTATGCTATAAATGATGATTTGGCTGTTTCTATGGGTTTACGATATAGTTATTTTTATAATTATGGGGCTGCTGAGGTTCGTACTTATATAGCAGGGGAACCTCGCGATGATTTTTCTGTAGCAAAAGTAACGCAGTATGGAAAAGGGGAAAAGATTGAAAACTATGGCGGCTTAGAGCCGAGATTTGGTCTGCGGTACTCTATCAGTCCTAAGAGGTCTATTAAATTTGGTTATAATTTAATGCGACAGTACCTTCAAATAGTGTCAAACACCACTACGCCTATTCCGACTTCAAGATGGAAAACGGCAGATACCAACATTAAACCTCAAATCAGTAATCTCTTTACGGCAGGTTATTATTATGCTTTTGAAGATGATATTTACGAGGCTACCATGGAGGCTTATTACAGAACTACCCAAAATATCATGGATTATAAGCCCGGGGCGGATTTTTTGCTTCAGCAATTTCCGGAAACCCAATTAGTGCAGGGGCAAAGCAAAGCTTATGGTTTAGAGCTTATGGTGTCCAAGAAAAAAGGAGTGCTTACTGGTTGGGCAAATTATACCTATGCCAGAACATTTAATAGAGTAGATGCTAGTGTGCATCAGTTGGAATTGGTTAATGGAGGCGACTGGTATGCCGCAAATTATGATAAACCCCATACATTTAATACTTCATTAGAATTTCATGTAGACGAACATAATTCCTTCTCCTTTAATTTTGTGTACAGTACGGGTAGACCGTACACACAGGCGGTGGGGTTCGTGAGTTATTTGAATAGTTTATATCCTTTTTATGATCAAAGGAATAATGAAAGGATTCCTGATTATCACCGTCTGGATTTCTCATGGAATATTTACAATCCTTCTATGAAGGGAAAAAGGTGGCAAGGCAGATGGGCTTTTTCTGTATATAATTTATATGGCCAGAAAAATGTTTATTCGGTGTATTTCAAGACAAAGGACAGCCAAACAAAAGCCTATAAGCTTCAAATATTAGGTGCTCCAATAGTTTCTCTAGCGTATAATTTTACCTTTGAGTAAGTAAAACTTTATTGAAAAGGTGGCCTAGGAATTGAACGTGGCAGGCAAATTGTTCGTTAAAAGTTAAATGAAAATCTAAATAAATGGAAAAGCAGTTTTTGCAACATATTTACGAAAAGCATCAAAAAACGGAAGCTGTGCCACAAACCAAGAAAATAGGGGCGTGGGCAACGGAGGTTTTTCATCTTTTATTTCCAGAACAAGCAAAAGATTTCTTCCCAAGTATTGACGAGATAGAGGGGGAAATCTGGAACTTAGGAAATGAACTAAAACTCATTTTGAATGCTACAGATAAATGCAAAGATTGTGATAATGGAGAAAGAGCAAATATTTTCAAAGAATCTCTTCCAGAACTTTTCAGACTTTTAAGTGCGGACGTGAAAGCCATTATGGCTGGTGACCCTGCTGCTACCAGTGAGTTTGAAATTATCAGAGCTTATCCAGGATTTCATGCCATTTCCTTTTACAGGTTGGCTCATTTGCTTTTAAAAATGGATATTCCTTTAATCCCAAGGATTTTGACGGAGTTCTCGCACTCTCAAACGGGAATCGATATTCATCCTGGAGCAGTGATAGGTGAGAATTTTTTTATTGACCATGGTTCTGGAATCGTGATTGGAGGTACGTCGGTCATAGGGGAGAATGTAAAAATATATCAAGGTGTAACTTTAGGAGCACTAAGTGTAGACAAAGCCTTGGCTAACGTTAAGAGGCACCCAACGGTTGAAAGCGGGACAGTAATTTATGCCAATGCCACTATTTTAGGTGGTCAAACGGTTATAGGTGCCAACAGTATCATTGGTGGTAACGTTTGGCTCACGAAAAGTGTCCCAGCCAACAGCATAGTTTACCACAAACCGGAAATAGAAGTTAAAGAAAGAGAATTAGTTTAATTATGGCTACGATAGTAGATTTAGTAGGAAACACCCCTTTGGTAGAGTTAAAAAGGCTCAACCCACATTATAAAAATAGCGAGAATCCTAGGGTTAAGATTTATGCCAAATTAGAAGGTGATAATCCTGGCGGTTCTGTTAAGGATAGAGCGGCATTAAATATGATTCAGTCTGCTTTGGAAAGAGGAGACATAAAGCCTGGAGATAAGTTGATAGAAGCCACCAGTGGCAATACTGGAATAGCTTTGGCTATGATAGCCTGTCAATATGATTTAGAGATAGAGCTGGTGATGCCAGAAAACAGTACTGTGGAACGTGCCAAAACCATGGAAGCCTACGGAGCAAAAGTTACACTGCTGGACGGTATAGAAACATGCCGCGACTATGCCGATGAAAAGGGCAAAGAAGATGGCTATTTTCAGTTTAACCAATTTGCTAACCCTGATAATTACTTGGCTCATTATAAGACTACTGGGCCTGAGATTTGGAGAGATTCGGATGGTAAGGTGACGCACTTTGTGAGTGCTATGGGTACTACAGGTACCATTATGGGTACTTCTATGTATCTGAAAGAACAAAATCCAAATATCCAGATAGTAGGTTGTCAGCCAACAGAAGGTTCTTCTATTCCTGGAATTAGACGTTGGCCAAAAGAATACCTGCCTGAAATATTTGATGAGTCACGTGTTGATAGAGTTTTTGATATTTCTACGGAAATTGCTGCCAAAACAGCAAGAGACTTGGCAAAAATAGAGTCTATTTTTGCTGGAATGAGCAGTGGAGGTGCAGCCTCAGCGGCCATTGAGCTTGCTTCGGAATTAGAACACGGTAATATTGTATTCATTGTTTGCGACAGAGGAGACCGTTATTTGAGCAGCGATTTGTATAGCTGATTGACCGAAATTATTTGTTAGCTTTGAATATGGATATACAAAATCAAAAATCGAATTGGTCAAAGAAATCATGAATATTGAGAATCCATCTTTAATTCAAAGCATGTTTGATTTGCTTAAGTCAGAAGAAAAGGATGCTTTCGAATTGACAGAAATTGAGGAAAAAGAAATTCAAATAGGGATAGAGCAATTAGATAAGGGTATGAGAGTACCTGCAAGAGAATTTCTACAGAAATTTTCTTAAATGAAATACAGGGTATATTTTTCTGTTTTTGCTTCAGAGAAGTTGGAAAGATTGATTCCTTTTATCGAACAGAATTGGGGTATTTCCACTAAAAATAACTTCTTAAAAAAGTTATATGTCTCTTTCGATAAAATAGAGCGTTTGCCAGAGTCTTCCATTAAACTTTCTAGCTTTTCAGGAGTTTATAAATGCGTCGTAACTCGGAGAACAACCTAGTACTACAGAATTAAGGGAAGAGAAATTGAGATTATCACGTTAACTGACAATCGTCAAAATCCTAAAATGATTCACGAAGAACTAATAGCACTTTTCAATAAACAATAAAACATGCAAGCACTACATTTAGTAGCACCGAACACTTTAGAATTGGTGGAATTAGAAACGCCGAAAGCCACTAAAAAGGGTCAGGTTTTAATTAAAATGGCGTATTCGCCAATAAACCCAGCCGATTTAGCCTTTTTGACGGGTCAATATGGTATTCAAAAACCTTTTCCTGTGGTACCAGGTTTTGAAGGTAGTGGTGAGGTGATAGCTTCAGGTGGAGGTTTTTACGCTAATTATCTTAAAGGGAAAAAGGTGGCTTGTGTGGCCTCTGAACAAGGTGATGGTACCTATGCTGAGTACATGTTAACTGACGCTACCAAATGTGTGGTTTTGGGTAAAAATGTAGCTATGGAACAGGGAGCCATGTCTTTCGTAAATCCACTTACAGCCGTTGAATTATCCGAAAATGCTTTAAAAGGTGGATACAAAGGTATTGTGATGTCTGCCGCTGCCAGTGCTTTAAGTGGCATGGTACAGTATCAAGCGAATAAAAAAGGTTTGAGCTTTGCGGGCGTAGTACGTAGGAAAGAGCAAGTAGATAAATTAAAAGAAAGAGGAGTAGACTATATTGCTAACTCCTCCGAGGAAGATTGGCAAAAGGGACTTGCTGACTGGGCAAAACCACAGGGGAAAATGCTTTTTTTGGATGCAGTTGGCGGAGGAATGTTGCCAAGTCAGATTTTAGGAACGCTTCCTATCATGTCAAAAATGGTAATTTATGGAAAGTTAGACTTGGAGCATGATAATATTATAGATGGTCGTGATTTTATATTCAAGGAATACGAGATTTCAGGATATTGGCTGAGTAAAACGGCTTCTAGAAAAAGCTTTTTTCAGACCTTGATGGATACCAGAAAAGTACAGGCGATGCTAAAAGATGGCTTTGAAACAGATATTAATGCTAAGTTTAACATTAAGGATTTTGCCAAAGCAATAGAAACCTATACCACCCAAATGTCTGCAGGGAAGGTATTGTTTGAGCTGTAGAGTTATTTTTCAAAGTAAAGCTCCAAAACGGTTCAGTTTTGGGGCTTTTTACGTCAAATCCTACGCCCAAGCTCCAATTACGGCACCCATAATTATCAACATAATTATCTGGTATCCTGCATTGATAAGCCAAAGTTTGATGGATTTTCTTTCATAGAGCATATTGATACCCATGGAAGTAGCAAGAAACATGAGACCGACATAAAGACCATGCATGGCTCCAACTTGCCAGTTGATATCGCCATCTTCATGACCACGCAGCATGATGGCCATACCAAACCCCATGATTAACATCATGACAAAACTGCCACCAAAAATCTTGACCATGTTGGCATCTTTAAGGTCATCTTCGGTCATGCCAAGTTCTGCTTGCCATGCTTTTGAGAAAAGAATGGGGCTGTACCAAAGCGAGCCGAACATCCATCCGGCTAAAGCACCTACTAAAACTGCTAGAAAGTTAATGTTCGAGAAATCCATATTTGTAAGGTTTAAGGTTTTGAAGAAAACAAATACTTATTTAAAGGTATATAAAGTCGTTACTAATATACGTTTATTGATAAGATGGCAAACAAAAACGATGATGAAACTAGCTTACATTTTAGTGATTTTATCCCTCTTTTCTTGCAAAAAAGAATCTGTTACAAGTCTTAGTTTTGGAAACTGGGGAACAGAACATGCCTGGCTCACGGTGGCGTCCAGCGGTAATTATTTAGAGTTTGACTGTGCCCATGCTACCTTCCCAAATCCCCAAAATTTAAAGGACAATAAATTTGAAGTGGCGGCACTGTATTTTAGAGAATCTGGAGCGTACTTTGACGATGAATCCTTTTATGCTGCCATTGAGGCTAGGGTTTCTGGTGAAATTTTAAAAAACGGTAACCTAAAGTTGACACTATTTGTAGGCGACGACTTACAAGATTATGGAACTTACCTGTTGGTCTATAATAAGGAAGCAAGGGTGTATAAGTGTGCCTAACCAATATTATGGACGAAATTTCTTTTGCATGCCGTTTAGGAAATTTCTTAGGTATTGGTCATTCATTTGACGGTATTGACCTTGTTTAGGATTTCTTAAAAAAGCGGAGATTTCGTGCTCACTTAGGTTAGCCCCTGCCAGTTTGAAAATGGCCATAACCTCATCAGATTTTAAATCAAGGGCAATCTTTAATTTTCTCAGAATACTATTATTGCTTAATAATCGCTCAGGCTTAATGATTGGGCCATCTTTGGGACCTCTTTTTTTAATGATGAGACCGTCTAAAAAAGTGCACAATAGAAAATCGTCAATAGGGACGAAGGTTTCTTCTTCTTCATGCTTTAACCAGTCGCTCACCATAGCTCTGCTGGCTCTGTAGTTACCTAGTTTGAAGATTTCCATCATGGCGTCGTCAGAGAAATCGAAAGCGTATCTAACGCGTTTAAGTATATCGTTATTGGTCATTTGTGATTTTAAAGTTAATCCATACCAAGATGAAAAGAAACCTTGGTATGGAAATCTCCTTATTTAGCCATGGTTGTTTCTACTTCGGATACGGTTTTAGGAATTTTATCTCCTAAAATTTGATGACCCGTTTCTGTGATAAGAACATCATCCTCAATACGCACGCCGCCGAAATCGTAATATTCTTCCAGCTTAGCATAGTTAATGTTGTCCGCAAACATTTTGTCGGCTTTCCATTTTTCTATCAGTTCTGGAATGAAATAAAGCCCTGGCTCCACAGTAACTACGAAGCCAGCTTCTAGCTTTTTCGCCAAACGTAAAGATTTTAATCCGAGCTGTTTGCTTCTTTCCAAGCCTTCTCCATAGCCTACTAAATCTTCACCTAAATCTTCCATATCGTGAACATCCATACCTATCATATGACCTAGACCGTGTGGCATAAAAAGGCCTCCAAGCCCTTGCTGACTAAGCTCTTCTGCATCTCCTTTGATGATGCCTAAGTCTTTTAGTCGGCCCAGCATAAGTGTGTTACTGGCAATGTGTACTTCTCTGTAGCTTACTCCAGGTTTCAAGGCATTAATGGAAGACTCTTCCATCTCTAATACGATATTGTATATTTCTTTTTGTTTAGCTGTAAATTTCCCAGATACAGGCATCGTTCTCGTTATATCGCCCGAATAGCACATTTGATTTTCAGCACCCGAATCATTTAAAAGCATTCGATCGCTGCTCATGGTATTGTCGTGACCATGATTGTGGAGGGTTTGGCCGTTGATGGAGAAAATTGCTGGGTAAGCCAGATAGCAGCTGTTTGCTTTAGCTACCTTATATATTTCGGCTACCACCTCAAATTCCTTTTTACCAGGAGCGGCGTTCTGCATAGCGGCAATGTGCATTTCTCTCGAAATATTCACAGCGTGAGTCATCTGGGTTATTTCTTCAGCAGATTTATAAGAACGTAGGTTTATGACCTGATTTATAAGTTCTTTTGATGCTCCAGTTTTTACTTCAGCGATAGAGGTTTTTAACCATTCAGACAGCTGAATAATGTTGTCGTGTCTGTAGATTGGTAAGAAATGGATTTTTCTACCGGTATTTATCGCTTTTTCAATGATTCCAGATACGGCGGAGCTAGGTCTTAACTCACTAATACCCACTTTTTCGGCCTTGGCATTAATGGTTTCTTGCTGTCCAATCCAGATAATGTCTTCAATGGTAAATTCATTGCCAAATAATATTTCTTCACCCGAATCGGTGTCAATAATGGCATTTAAGCCGGTTTGACTAATTCCGAAGAAGTATAAGAAGCTGCTATCTTGTCTGAATCTGAAATGATTGTCTGGGTAATTAATTGGAGATTCATTGTTCCCCATGAATAAGATCAATCCAGAACCCATAGAAGATTTTAGTTTTGCTCTTCTGTTTATATATGTTAGACTTGGGAATAGTTTCATATTTTTTAGCTTGATGATATGCAAATCTAGCATTCATAGCTGAATTAATCACGTGAAAGGTTAAATTCTGAGGTTTTTAGAGCGTTTTGAAATATTTTTAAAATTATTTGGGGTGGCTTATTGCATAAAAATAATAAGTGTGCTACTTTTGCACTCCGATTTGAGGCAAACAAGTTTGTTTTGAGTCCTGAGGGTCCCATAGCTCAGCTGGATAGAGCATCTGCCTTCTAAGCAGACGGTCGCACGTTCGAATCGTGCTGGGATCACTTAGTAAAGAAGGCGTTAGGAGGTTTAACTTTCTAACGTCTTTTTGTTTTCAAACAATTTTCAAACAAAGACTTGATGAATAAGTAGTACTTTAAGAGCAAAGGTTTATCAAAAATTGTAATGAAATTACACTGTTTAATAGGTGAAATAGTTGTTTGCTTTGTAAGGACGGAATTTGTTCTTTCTCAAATTTTATTTGATTTCGGATTTGGGACTGATGGAATTATTTTTTCAGAGGTTGGGACAGGTTATAAGTAGAAGTAAATTGAGATGTAATGTCCGTATATATCTTATAGAGAGTGTTTTACAGGGTTTGTTGATGGGTTTTGAGAGTTAATTGAAACTTATATTGAACTGAATGGTACTCTACCCATTGCTTATTCAAGATGTTCTTTCCAACTTACAGGGTCGCCATGTATACCTTTTGAGTAATTATTCTTTAGCCATACTACAAAGCTCTTAGCTATATCTGGAGGTATGGCAGAGCTCTTAAAGCTTCTTCCTTTGGAGCAAATTTCGACAAACCCAAATGTATCAAAGTGCTTGTTTAAATTCTGGCACAAGACTACGGGTTTTTCATATGCATGAAACATTCTTTCGTTGATAAGTATCCTCTTAATTACCTGGTTTTGAGCACTTTGTATAAATCGCCGTTAAATAACTTTAGTTGCCAAGTTCTTGGTAAAAGATTAATTTCGAATAGTCTTCGAATCTAAATTTGCTAAAACATTACAATTATGAAAAAATCCATTTTCAGAAGCACATTCTGTCTCTCTGCCCGTTTCGCTTTCTTAGTTTTCTGCTTTTTTTTATCATTTTCAAGTTATTCCCAATTTTGGGTACTTTCTGGTAATAAGGCAGATTCTTTATCGAAAAATTTAATAGAAAAATATTCCATTGATCTCGCAAAAATTGATTCTTACAAACACAATATAAACAAGGAAAGCGAATCTTACAAGAAACAAGATTCCTTGAAATTTGAACTAAAAAAGGACACGATCGATTTTGATTTCAAAAGTGTAAAGTTGGAAAAACTCAAAAACAAGAATATTTTTGCATATTTGTTTGAGTCTGAAGAAACTGAAGAAATTGATCTGGTACTTGATAACGTCGTACTTTCAGATGGTTCGGATTTATATTTTTTGTCTAAAGATTTTAATGAATTTGCAGGCCCTATTACCTAGGCTAATTTCAAAGAAGGTGTAAAACGTTTATTGCATTCATCGACATTTTCTTCTTCCGGTATTTTTATCATCCTTATTGAAAAAAATGACTCAGATAAAATAAAAAGTAACATTCATATCTCAGCCCTTAAATATAAAGAAGTGGACAAGGGAAAGGCGAAGCTAAAAGTTTCAAGCACTTCCCCCTCTTCAGATTGTTATTCAGAGTTAAATCCTCAAGCTTTTGCCGTTGGAAAATTCTATACTGATGACAGACTTAATTGTTCATTCAGCGTGATCAATAATGAAGATAACGATCGAAGACCTCTTCTTTTGTCAGCTCGTCATTGTATTACAGGGATCTATGGCATTGATCCAACACCCTTGACACAAAATGATATTGCAGCAATTGAGAATGCTAACTTTCAAATTGCAATTAGATACAATTGTGGTTCAACTACAAATGAAACTCTAAGATGGACGGGTACGGGGGCGACGTACCTGGCTTCACAATGGCCAAGCGATCATTTATTGGTCGAATTAGATGATATTCTGCCTTTTAGTATCAATTATTTGGGTTGGAATCGGCTCGACGCTTCGACTAATACTCCAATTTATAGCCTTAGTCATCCAGGGGGTGTTTACCAAGGCCGGCAACACTACAGCAGTGGAAATATTACAGGGCAAGGAGCCGATAAATATAACGTATATTGGAACATAGGTGAAACTCCTAAAGGTGCTTCGGGAGGTCCACTATTTAAAACCGGAGAACATAAAATTCTTGGTGGCTTATCCTATGGAACAAACCCTGATAAATTTTTTAAACTTTCTAATGCATGGTCAACCGGAAGTGGGCCTTTAAAACCATTTTTATCTAATAGTCAAAATTTGACTTCGCTCGAAACTTTAATGCCGACGCAAATTAATGGGCCTGATATACTTTGTACTAATTCTACTTCGATATATACAATGCCAAATTTACTTGCTGGAGAAACGGTAACCGGAGCGTTATTGGGGGGCTCCAAATTTTAAGCAACACCGGACAAAGTGTTACGGTTAAAGCCAACGGCTCGAATACTTCTGGAACACTAATTGCTACATATACTGTTACAAGAGACGCTGAAAATAACACCACACATTCTGTCTCAAATAGCATTAACATTTGGCAAGGAGGTCCAGTTATTTCTGTTACAAATCAAACAACAAATCATACAAGTAGCGGTTATTCAATAAACTTAAATACTACGGGAACGAATTCTTTTCATTTTAATAATACTTCTTATGTGAATTCTATTTCATGGAGTTTTCCGATCGGTTGGAGTTATAGTGGTACAAGTGGCTCGGATGTCAATGTTTACTCATGGTCTGGAAGTAATTCTTTCAGTGTTACTGCAACTAACTCGTGTGGTTCTAACTCTACTTTCTTTTACCCCTCTGGAGGAAGCTATAGAGTTGCTAAATCAAGTACAATATATCCTAACACAGCAAGGGGATCTGTTAATTTAGCACTTATTGAAGGAATTAATTGGGATGAAGTCAGAAAGGTACAGATAGTTTCAGCTTCCAAGGGCAGAGTACATTATTCCTCAAGTATTGTAAGTTCTTATTTAATTAAAGAGAATAATAAGTTTAACATTGCGTTGGAAAAGATCCCGGCTGGAAAGTACATAGTTGAGGTAATCTATTCTGATCATCGGGATTCACATCATTTAATAATTGAGTAATGAAAGAGTTAATTGTGTCGGTGTTAATAAGTATAATGCTGATTAGCTGTGACAAAGCTGAAAAACCACCTAAACATGACCTGACTGTTTTCGGATATTACTTAAAAGAAGCACAGGACAAATATTATCTAATTCAATGTTCTAGCATTCAGGGTGGGCTAGGTAAGGAAATATTCAGTGAGGGAGATTCTATTTCAATAGACGGTCAAATCTATCATGATATTTTATATGCAAAGATTGACCAGGCAAATTTAAAGGAGGACTTTAATTATATTAATTACAATTTTAATAGATCTGTAGTGCTCTGGGTTAATGGAAGTTTTGAAAGAAAACAAGTGCCAGGTGAAGGTTTACGGGAATATTTAGTCCTAGATAATATAGTGGGAATTGAATAAGCAAGATGGTAAGTAAACTCGAGGGTGAAGTGCCTTTCTTTGGAAGTCTAAGGTCTTTTTGTAAACGGTAATAACGAGAGTCTAAATTAAACTCTGTAGAGGGGCTCAGCCAGCGGGGGCAGTCAGTCAAGACTTAAGTCATTCGCTACCCAAAATTATTAGCTAATTGTTGAATGGTCAAACTTCGGTTAATGGCGATGTCCACTTTTGTTCAAATCTCTTAGTAGCTAAATAGACTAATTATTTTAGAGCCATATTCTTACGAACTAGCTGAGAAATGGCTAGAGTAAAAAGGCTAGTAATGTAGTTGTTGTATATAACAACAAAAGGCTGCCTCAAAATAGAGAGACAGCCTCTTGTTGCTCAGATTATATTCTGAATACTCTTTCAAAATAGGTAGTCCTTTTCACCTATTTAAATTACAATCTTATTCTATAACCACTCTTGTACTTCCTGTTTTACTATTTGTAACAGCTTGAATAAAATAAGTCCCAGGATTAATGTTTTTAATATTTAAATCCTCTACAGTCAGTCCGGCTTGTCCGATAAAGGCATGCTCAAAGTGCTTTCTTCCAAGGAGATCTAATAGGTTAAGCGTAACCAGCTCTTCTTGTTCTAAGTTAATATGTACCTTAAACCTTCCTGAATTTGGATTCGGACTTACGGTAATAAAAGGTAATTCCTCCTCCTCTGTTTCTCTAGCCTCTTCCAAATTGCCCATTCTTACACCAGAAGGGCAACTCGCACTTGCTAAAGAAAACAAACGATAAGTCTGAAACCCTTGTGTATTATCTCCACACATTTGAAGATTGTTCAAAGAACCAGCTCCTTCATGATCCCAAGTAGTACCGTTTGAAGCATAGAACCTAAAATCATTTCCGTTCATGTCAAACTGCCATAGTTGGTTGGCTTGACCACTTGAGGTTGTTCGTTTAATTCTTGCTCCACAATACATGTCTGTAGCGTAAAGAAACTTGCCGCTTCCTTCACCAGAAGTCACCTTCCAATTTACATTGTCCGAACTGGTAAATTTCCAGATTTTAGTACTACCTGAATTTCCAGATTGAAATTCATTAAAATCACCTCCAATGGCCGTTAAGTACTTATTGTTAATGGTCGATTTAATTGTGTAACATGCTCCATTCGTTATTGGGCCAGAACTGTTGTTGTTATACGTAGAATAGTAATGTGTGCCATTTGATTGATATAAATAGTAGCCGGGTGGCGTATTAAACGTTGGCGTATTAGCGTTATTGGGCCCTTCAAGTCCATCATATTGGGAATAAATCATGCCCCAACAAGGGTTATTAAACTCACCAGCGTACGAAGTTTGAAAATCATAAGTCCTCTTTAGCATTTCTGAACCTCGTACAACAAACTCGTCGTATTGTGAACCATTCACATTTACCTTTTGGGTTAACCAATACTGATTATTGAAATATCGAGCGAAGAAAGAATCTCCAGTTACATTCCAAACTCCCATAGGAAGATTATTTGATAAAGGAGCACAATTGGTTGAATTGGTAACGGTAACGGTTACAGTTCTATTGGCACTTGGTTGAGAACCGCTTACACACTTGACAGTATAGTTTGTAGTTGTGCTAGGGTATACAGTCACAGGAGAACCTGTCTGGTTAGTGCTCCATGTTACAGTCCCTTGGCTACATGTGGCTGATAAACCGGAGGCTGAATTGGCCGTTACAGAAGTGGGATTTGCAAAATAATTAGTGGGTTCGGGAACATTGTTTGAGCCCCCTCCTCCAGAACCACTCAAATAGACGTTAGCCCAATCAGCCCAATCACCCCATTGGCCATCTCCTGTCTGATTAGAAATTAATTCTAAAGTACCGCCACCAGATACATTAACTGAAAAATCTTCTGCAGCAGAATTTATACTGTGTATTCCACTAGACCAAATTATAGAACCATTCAGTTTAATTTGAAAGCTACAGTTCATAGGCCCGCAAGCACAATCGTCAGAACCATCATCTCTTCCAACTTTACCGTTAAAAAAACTATAGCCAGAAGGAATATTATAGACAACACTACCTTGGGCAGAAGTTCCTATGCCTTGCGTATATTGAATTCCGTTAATATACATATCATTGCCAGCGATATTTGTTCCATTAAAGTTAGTTGTTAGATAGCTTTGGGAATAGGATACGGGTGTTAGGGATGTTAAGGCTAGATCATTGTTTCCACCACCCGACGAAGAACTACCAGTTTGATGGATGCGAACTATTTTAGTCATTGTATTACTTGCACCGGTTCCTACGATGGTGACCTCTGCGGTTCTTAATGAGTTTGTAGAATTTTCAGCAAGTTGAAACTTTAGTTCATAAGTTCCGGATGAACCATTTGGATTTTGAACAATAGAAGCCCAGCTTTGACCACTAGTTACCGAAGCCGACCAAGGCATATTCTGAGAAAAGAGTTCTGCATTTTTGACTTGGGCTTGAGGTGTACTGTTGATACTGTACTTTTCGCCTCTGATTGACACGAACGGATTTCTATCCTCGTCATTGGCTAATATATATGGAAAAGTTATAAAGTAATATTTCTTTACTGTTGGTTTTACATAGGCAGTATAATAGGTTTTTAAAGAAGTGCGGGTACATCAATAGAGTTTCCGCTTCCCACTGCCGACGAAATACCCTCTTCATTTTTAACCCATTTTATTTCATCTATGGGAAAGTCATTTTCGCGAGTTAAACGTATGTAACCATTATTTAAATTAGAGAAAGCTATCCGGCCAATTGCTTGCATTGGTATTTTAGGACTTGTTCCAGCTATAATTGACGAACTGAGTCTGTTTTTCCATAATTCAGCGGCAGTGTTTAGGCTTTCGTCATGGAAATGTACCCTTTGGACTGGTGCTCTCTGAGCAGAGGTAATAATATCAGAAAAAATACCATCCTTTTTAGAAGAGGTATTGAATGAAGCGGAATTTTGAGCCCCGATAATATTGGAATTTACCTTATCACTTCCTCCAGAGTTTTGACCATACAAAGAAGCCCTTGAAATGAACCAGTTAATTGGACTATATGTACTTGCATTTGGGTCATAATCGTTCTGAATGTCATTTACTAAATTTTGTAGTTTGGTTTGGTATTCTGTACTTGATGTTAGAAGTTTTGCGTCTCTTTCGCCTTGATGCCATAGAATCCCTCTAAATCCAGTAATATTTGCTTGATTTATCAGTATATCCAATAATCTTTGATAAAGACCTAAACTACCATTCTTTTGCCAATCGTTAATCGATCTGTCAGCGTCTGCAACGTTATAGAACTGTACTGGTACACCATGGGTTTCTACATACTTTTTGGCCAGTGGAGCCCAACACCAAGAGGCAACGCCATATGGAAATATTGGTCTATCAAATATATGGTAATTGTTACTGGTTACTAACGTATTTGAAGCGAATAATGGTTTGTTTAAAGTTAATTTTTCATACCCTTTAATAAAAGGTAGACTTGTACGTTCTAAAACTTCAAATTTATCATTTGGGTCATTGCCATAATTTCTAGTATGATTTAGCTCCGCTTGACCAATAACTCGAGCTCCATCAGGAATATTTGAATCTGTATAGCTAGAATAAAAATTAATTAAACCCGCATCAAATTCCTCTTGAAATCCCTGTGCATTGGATTGCCCAGCTATAACGAATACATCTCCAACTCCAAACTTAAATCCCTTTTGACTATACCCAACAGGATTACTAACACCTGATTTTGGCGTAATACCAACTAGTATATCATACCAACCCTTTGGAAGGGTAACATTTTTATTAAAAACTGAAACATCTGTTCCTGGTACAGCAGAAAGGGTAAAGGGCAATAGAATTGAATTGACTCCACTCTTTAAACCGCCCGATTGCAGCTCTAACTCCGAAATAATCAGAAAGTAATTGTAGAGGGTCGCATTATCATAGCCATAACCAATGCTACCCGCAAAGCTTATATTTGCTTCGTCAGAAGAGTTTCTCTGAATTACGCTTCCATTGATGGGATAAGTAATATTAATAGATTGACCAAAAACCTCGTTGAGCGAGCAAAGGTATAATGTGATCAAAAAAATGTATTTGACTGTTTTTTTCATAGTCGTTGTTGCGGTTTACTTAATTTGTAAATAAGCTTTAGTGGAAATTAAATCAATATTTGTTTTGTAATGTCTATTAAGGGTTCTAATAATCTCATTGGAGATTATAGCATTACCAAAAGCTGACGGGTAAGCTCCATCCGAAGAAAAGAAATTTCCATTGTTGAGACTGGGGTCCACTTTTACGCCATCATGTGAGACAAAAGAACCTTCTAGGATTTTGTTGTAAAGCCCATAAATATCTACTAAAGGATATCCTGCTTTTTCTGCGTATTCCTTCATTCTGTCATTTAATTCTCCAATAAGTCGCTGAATGTCTTTTTTTTCAGAAATGTTTACTTGTGAAGAGCTCTTAAGGGCTATGTGTATTTTGGGGCTAGCTAAAGAATCGTTTCCCGTAGTAGGATGTATTAAATATTCTTCTCTCTTAAATTGTTCAGGAGTTAAAGAGAAAGAAGGATCTATGGACTTTAATACTGAACAGTAAAAAGTAAAGTCCTTGATTTGATGTAAAACTTGAAATTTTGTTACATCTGGAGTATTAAGAACACATCCCTTTAGTCCTTTTTCGGAATAGTTTGTTAAAATACTTAAAACCGAAGGGGTGCTAGGAGAGTGTATGCCAGGTCCAACCTGAACGTTGCCTGACCCAAGAGCAAAATCTAAAAATTCGGACATATACTCTAAAGTGAAAAAGTCTCCATTTAGTGCCCTATATTTATTAGCCAACGGGGTTAAACCAAAAATCCCATTCTCGCCTTTTCCAAAACCCCAGTTATCAAATCTATTTGTCTCAAAAGTTTCTTTAACACTAGATGCAGCTCTTGGAAAATCAAGACCAAAGGCACCGGATCTTAGAACTCCTAAATTATTGAAGCTCTCAAAGGCTCTATTCAGGGGTTTACTATCAATGGTTTTTTCCGAGGCAATAAACCCTAAATTATTGCTACTTCTAGCAAATTTAAGAACTGGTCCACCGGTCCAGTTTGAACTTACTCTTTCATTCCTACCATAACCATTATAATCGGAGGGAGAAAAAAGAGGTTGATCGAAATTTTTAATCTTGAAGTGGTTGGCAAGAATTGCTGGAAAACTAGTTAGAATACCTTCGTTAAAATAACCACCATCTCTTACTCCTGCCGTTAAAGAGCTTCCTATTGCCACATATTTAAACTCGTTTTGTTCGCCATCTGTGTATTTTGAATTCCTTAACTCAGTTAGATCAGATTCCGGTAAATTAGACTCCGGTAATTTTATTTCTCTGGCTAAGATAACTTTTGTTTCATAGGATATACTATTGCTGTAGATTCCTATATTGTCTTTGGCATTTTCTAATAGCTGAGGAGAGAAAATATTTGTCCGAATGGTGTCCCTGCCTATAATGGAGAATGATAAATCAGGAATTTCGGGTAATAAATCAGTGGTATTACAACTTAACATGGAAGCGGTAATAAAAGCAGTTGCGAGAAATGTCATTATGTATTTGTTATTCATTGTGAACGATAAGATTTATACGTATAAATTTAGCTTATTATACTCAGTAAAAGGTAATTAGCCTGTGTAGCTTGCTTGAAGAATAAAGACCAAATAAGTAATTTTGTCGATTAATATTTACTGTACAGGTTATAAGTACTTTGAGGCTTGTTTGGCTGAAAAGGCCTTGATTGTGCTATGTTTAATATTTTAAAGAGCTGATAATAAATCTGTTTCTATTTCATAACATCATCTTCAAATCTGAAATATTACTTTTTGAGCATATGTCCGTATTTTAAGTATTTACTATTGGGGAAATGCTTGCCAACCTAGGGTGGTATTCTATTGGCAACTTATTGTATTAGCTTAACTAATAATAAATTTTATTTTTTTATACTTATGTCTAAGAATCAAGTTTAAAGACGTTTAGAGGGATAGTTTTCAATGGAAAAGCACCTGACAGAATAAAGAATGTTTTAATATTTATATTAAATATAATACTACTTTTACGCAGAATAATGCAATAAAAGTATGGCAACCTATCGAATAGAAAATAACGAGACGGAAGATTCAGTGCTTTGGATTCAGCTTAGAGAGGGAGATGAAGAGGCCTTTTCATTGTTGTTTAAAAAGTATTATCCTACTTTGGTAAGTTATGGTAAAACGTTATTAGATACGCCATACCTCGTTAATGATTGTGTTCAAGATGTATTTGTGGATTTATGGACTTATAGGAGTTCTATAAATGAATTTGCTAGTGCAAAGATTTATTTGATTTCAAGTGTTCGAAGAAGGATAGCCAACTTATATAAAAAGGAAAAACATTTACGTGATCAGAAAGATATTGATAGCGTAAAATCTTTATTTGATTTTTCTATAGAGGACCAAATAATTGTAGATGATGAAATGTATAACAAGGTAGAAAAACTTAATGTTCTCATAAATTCCCTCCCTCCACGTCAGAAGGAAGCACTTTGCCTTCGGTATCATCATGGTTTGAGTATAGAGGAGGTTTCAAAAATTTTGGACATGAACTACCAGTCTGCCAAAAACCTAATTCATAGAGCCATTTTACTTCTTCGAAAAGAATGGTCTGAATCGCTTCCTTTACTTATACCTCTCTGCTTCTACTTAAATTAAAAGTATTTCAAAAAAAAGTACCATTAAGTGAGTACCAAATTTTGAAACTCATCTCTCTGTTATTGAAAACAAGATCATGAGGATGAAGAATAGTTATAATACTATAGAGGATTTACTGGAAGACGAATCATTTAAGAGGTGGGTGAGGTTTCGGGAGAATAATGACTATTGGGAACAGTGGACTCTTGAGAGTGCTGGGCGTGCAAAGTTGGTAGAAGAAGCTAGAGTTTGGGTCTTAGCAATGAAATTTTCGGAGAAATCAATGTCCGAGTCGGTATTAAATGAAGAATTGGCGAAAACTCTTGAAAAAATACGGAGCAAAAAGACGATTCAAGTTTCAAAAAAATGGCTTCATAGAACATGGTTTAAAGCAGCCGCTGCAGTATTTCTGTTTGGCACTATCTTCTTGGGGTATCATCATATTCAAAACCTTTTAGAGCAAGTTGGGAATCATTTAGTAGAACAAAATTCGGATGGCCTCATAGAACAAATAAATAATTCTGATAAACCTCAATTAATTACGCTCGCCGATGCCAGCTCTGTATTGCTACAGCCTAAAAGTAAACTTAGCTATCCTAAAAAGTTTAGTCATATAGATCGCAAGGTATACTTATCAGGGGATGCTTTTTTCGAAATCAGTCACGATCCGGAAAAACCTTTTTACGTATACTCTAATGAGGTAGTTACCCAAGTTTACGGTACTAGTTTCAGGGTTAAAGCCCGTATAGAGCAATCTAATGTTGAAGTGTCTGTTCGCACAGGTATAGTGAAAGTCAGTTCGGTTCATGCCATAGAAAATGACGTAAAAGAAGATTTAACCTTACTACCAAATCAGGCTGCACGTTTTTTTAAAAAGAAGCTTGAATTTGAGAAAATAGAAGATATTACTTTGGATAAATCCATTTTGGAAGCTAAAAGTAGTATAGAGCATTTGAGTTTTGATTTCAAGGATATTCCTGTACAACAAATTTTCAAGACCATAGAACAAGCATATGATGTGGAGGTGAACTTTTCTCCTGAACTTTTACGCTCATGCTACCTCACCACTTCTTTAAGCGATGTACCATTGCCTGAAAAGCTTAAAATTATTTGCGAAAGTATAGGTGGAAACTCTCGTTTTGAGATGAATGGCGACCAAATTAATATTATTTCTGAAGGATGTAATTAAACCAATTAATGCCTATGTAAAAAAAAAACAAAAAAAGCGTCGAAATGAAATTACATTTTCGACGCCAAGTTTTCCGAATTAACCTCTGCAAAGGTTTCGGGAAATGTAAGAAAATACCTAATAACGAAGTATAACCTTAACACTCAAAAGTATGGAAAAATGTTTATTTAATAACGGCTTACTGTATAAGATCTTGAAGATTTCCCTAATACAAATAGTGCTTTTACTCTCAATGGTGAGCCTTTCTTTCGCCACCCCTGTTAATGGGCAAGAGTTATTGGACACGAAAGTGACCCTGTCACTTTCTAATGTCAGCCTCGAGAATGCCTTGACTTATATTGAAAACGAAACAAATGTGAAGTTTTCTTATAGATCTAGAATGGAGGAAATGAAAGAGAAAGTTAATATTAAAGCGGAAAATGAACCTCTTATTAATGTTCTCTCACATATTCTTAAGCCACTAAATCTCAATTTTTCGGAAGTAAGCAAGCGTATAGTTTTACGCAAGGGTCTGGAAAGAAAGTTTGTGGAAATAGAGAGGCCAGAAATTATAATACCTAAATACCTAACTATTAAAACTGCTGATATCACTGTTAAAGGAACGGTTTCTGACGAAAGTGGAGAACTCATACCTGGTGTAAGTATCATAGTCAAGGGAACAACACGTGGTACCACTTCTGATGTTAATGGCTCCTATTCCATCCAAGTTCCAGACAATACAGCTTCATTGATTTTTAGTTTTGTAGGTTATGAAGCTCAGGAGATAGTGGTAGGTAATAAGACTATTATTGATATTTCACTTAAATCAGATCTCAAAGCACTTGAAGAAATAGTGGTTGTTGGGTATGGTACCCAGAAGAAAAGTGATTTGACGGGTTCGGTTGTATCGCTTGGTGAAAAGAATTTCAATAAAGGTGCGATAGTTTCAGCCGATCAACTATTGGTGGGTCGTGCCCCTGGTGTTCAAGTTACACAATCTAACGGTGAACCTGGTGGAGGCTTTTCTGTTCGGGTTAGAGGAAGTAGTTCCATTACTGCGGGTAATGACCCACTATATGTAATTGATGGATTTCCCATAGATAACTCTCCGCTTTTAAGCTCTTCCCCAGGAGGGAAAATAGCACAAAATAACTCACCTAGAAACCCTTTAAATTCATTAAATCCAGCTGATATCGAGTCGATTGAAATACTAAAAGATGCATCAGCTACAGCTATATATGGTTCAAGAGGTGCAAACGGTGTTATTTTGATCACCACAAAAAAAGGCTCTAAGGGTGGTGGACTTGAAGTGGACTATAATCTATATACATCCACCCAAACTGTGGCAAACAAATTGGACGTGATGAATAGTGAAGAATACATCCAAGCGATTAATGAAATTAGTGTGGCACAGGGTCAAAACCCTGTTTATTCCGAGCAGCAAATAGCCGAAATTAGATCATCCGGAGTAGATACGGATTGGCAAAATGAAATCTTTCGTCGAGCTCCAATCAACAGCCACGCATTGACTGTAAAAGGGACTCAAAACAATACGCAATACTATGCCTCCCTTAACTACTTTGACCAAAAAGGGATTATTCAAAATTCAGGAATTAATAAATATATTTTCCGTCTAAATCTGAACCAGACCATCGGAAAGAAGCTCAAATTTGGAATTAACACAAATGGAAGTTTAGTAAAGGATGAATTTGTTTCATATGGTCAAGGAACTGTAACTAACGCAGGTGTTATTAATTCTGCAATTGACTTTGAACCTACAAAACCGATTTACGATAGTAATGGGAATTATACGGAATCAAGTACTTTACCAAATCTTGATAATGCCGTTGCCATCTCTAATTTAATTGACAACAATGCTGTAACAAACAGGATTTTACTCAACACTTTTGCTGAATATGAGATAATAGATGGTTTAACAGGAAAAGTATACTTCGGAGCTGATAGACAAAATCAAAGAAGAGACACCTACATTCCAAGTACTTTGCGAAGAACTCTTGGAATATCAAACGCTTCGATTGCTACGCTTGAAAGAAATAGTTCATTGTTTGAAGGTACCTTGTTCTATAATAAAAAACTTCATGAAAGCCATACAATAGGTGTGCTTGTGGGCTATACATTTCAAAGTTTTGACAATAGAACTTTTAGTGGAGATATTTCTAATTTCTCCTCTGACTTAACAACCACTAATAATTTAGGCCTTGGGGATCCAGCTACGGCAGTGCTCAGAAGTAATTTATCAGACAACACCTTGTTGTCATATCTAAGTCGCATCAACTATAATTTTAAAGATAAATTATTGTTGACTGCATCCTATAGAGTCGATGGCTCTTCACGTTTTGGTGCAAATAATAAGTTTGGTTTCTTTCCTTCGGTGGCATTGGGGTATCGTCTTGAAAATGAAGACTTTATTTCGGATCTTGGTTTTTTTGATCAACTAAAAGTAAGGGCTAGTTGGGGACAGACTGGAAATCAAGAGATTGACAATTTTGCATCATTAGGTACTTTTACAGGTGGGGTTGCGGTAATAGATAATAAACTCACAGCTACAGCCTCTCCTGCTCGTCTTCCGAATCCTGACTTGAAATGGGAAACTACGGAACAAACCAACTTCGGTATCGACTTTGGTATAGTCAACAATAGAATAAGAGGCTCTGTTGATTATTTTGCCAAGAACACGAAAGACCTACTTTTAAACCTTCCGCTTCCTGTGTCAACAGGTTTTCAAACGGTATTATCCAATGTCGGTTCCGTCCGAAATAAAGGACTTGAATTTATGCTGGAAACTGAAAATCTCACGGGAAAACTAAAATGGAAATCTGGATTTAATTTCACTAAAATCAAAAATGAGGTTTTAAGCTTAGGAGGAGATATTGAAGAAATTATTGCAGGAGAAGTAGCCTTTACGTCACAATTTGCCTTGGTAAGACCAGGTGAAGCTTTGTATTCTTATTATGGACATAAAGTTATTGGAATTTTTCAGGATGAAGAACAAATTAAAACTACTCCCACGCCAGCTGCGGGAGCAAAGCCAGGGAATCCTATTTATGCCGACATTAATAAGGATGGTATTATTGATAATAATGACCGCACGGTACTAGGCTCACCGTTTCCGAAGTTCACTTATGGTTTAAGTAATAACTTTAGTTATGGTGATTTTCAATTGGATGTCTTCCTACAAGGTCAGCAAGGTTCCAGTGTTTTAAATAATAATTTGATGCTTTCACTTTATCCTGCAAATACGCCTATCAATCGACTTGCAGAACCTATTTTGAATCGCTGGACACCTACAAACCCCTCTAACACTTGGCCGTCGTCTGTAAACCCTTCTACTTATGGGGTGCCAGAAGGTAACAGTTTAATAATTCTGGATAATTCTTTCTTGCGTATTAGAAGTGTGCAATTAAGTTATAATCTCCCGACAGTAAAACTAAAATGGATAAGAGCCGCATCCATTAATCTGAGTGCACAAAACCTGTACACTTTCACCAAATATCTTGGTTTTGATCCTGAAGTGAGCTCTTTAGGTCGAAGTGGAATTGTAGTTGACTACAATGCTTACCCAATGGCCAGAACTTACAGCTTGGGATTAAATGTAGGTTTCTAAAAGAATGGTGTTACGTATTCTCTAAATAACAAAAACATGAAAGATAATTTTGCAAAAATATTGATGCTAAGCATCGGTTCTATGTTCATCAGTAGCTGTCATGATCAATTGGTAGAAGTACCTGCAAGTCAGCTTAACCCTGAAACTCTTTTGGTAACGGAAAAGGGAATGGACGCCCTTTTATTTTCGGCCTACGGTGGTCTTCAGTTTGCTAATCAGGAAATGGTTACCAAAATATATATGTCTGAATGGCCCTCCGATATTACATGGCAGCAAGGTGGTTCGCTTAATCGGAATGCCGTAAAATATATGGATTGGGTGTGGACACCTAGTGATTTCTTACAGGGTGAGCCACCTTGGAACAAGATGTATCAGGCCATTAGAGATGCCAATCTAATCTTGGATGAAGTTCAAAACGTTAACAGCACAGAAACCTATAAAAAACTGGTTACGGCAGAAGCCCGTTTTATTCGTGCTATGGCGTATGATTATCTTTATGGCTGGTACGGAAATGTGCCATTATTTACTAAAAGTCTCACACCCGAGAACTTAAAGAATGGGCAAGGTGAAGAAGCCGCTTTACTTAAATTCATTTCAGATGAGTTGGAGGCGGTAGTTCCTGAATTGCCAAATCCTGGACAAGAAAAGTCTTATGGAAGAGCTAACAAGGGTGCTGCTCTTGGAATACTAACTAAATTTTATTTAAACACTAAAAATTGGCAGAAGTCTGTCACTGCTGCAGAGCAATTGATGAATTTGAAATATTATCAATTGGAGCCGGATATTACTTCACTTTTTAGTGTCGATAGGGAAAGAAATAAGGAGTTCATATTTGTGGATCCCTGTGTCAATGTGAATAGGAATAATATCATTCCAGTAACCATGTTACCAGATCGGTATGCTTATACACCAGGAGGAAATTTTGGTGCAAATACACAAACGTATGATTCATTCATTAACTCTTTTGAAAGTAAGGATGACCGTCGTAAAATGTTTATTACTGAACATAGGGATACTAATGGACAATTTGTCGTATTACTTGGCACTAAGGAAAAACCAATAAATAAATCAGTTTCGGCTAAGTTTATACAGGATCCTCTTGCTACCCAAGGAGGCCATGGCAATGACTTTCCTATAGTTCGCTATGCAGATATATTAATCTCCTTGGCAGAGGCATTAAATGAAATGAATGGCCCGAATGCAAGGTCAATTGATCTCATCAATCAAGTGAGGAATAGAGCTAATGCAACTCCGATTACACTTGCCTCTTTCGCCACAAAAGATGCACTCCGAGATTATATAAATACCAAAGAAAGGGCTTGGGAGTTTTTCACAGAAGCCAAAAGAAGAGAGGATTTGATACGTAACGGTACTTGGGTTTCTCAAGCAAAAGCACGTGGAAAAGTCAATGCCAAAGAAAGCATGATACGCTACCCGATTCCCCAAGTTGAAATTGACGCTAACCCAAAAATTCAGCAAGTTGCTGGTTACTAAAAAAATACAAACTATGATAACAATACAGAATAGATATAACTCATGGAGTCGCTTTAATTTTAAGTTTTTTCAAACTATCATTTTGTTAAGTATTCTGGCATGGAATAATGAAATCTATGGCCAAGAAAGACCAAATGTCATTATTATGATGTCTGATGATCAAGGATATGGTGATATTGGTTCTCACGGAAATCGAGATTTACAAACACCAAATATTGAGTCCATTGGGCAGAAAGGAGTGGAAATGACACATTTCTTTACTTATCCCAGTTGTTCGCCTACAAGAGCAGGATTGTTGACAGGTCGTTATCCATTTCGTACGGGGGTCATTGGCGTTACTCAAGTGGAACATTTGATGAATACTTCGGAACAAACAATTGCAGAAATATTAGGTGGTAATGGTTATCGTACCGGTATTTTTGGGAAATGGCATTTGGGAGATAATTATCCAATGCGTCCTACAGATCAAGGCTTCCAAGAAGCCTTGGTTCATAAGGGCGGAGGGATAGGACAAGCGGCTGGACCAGAAGGGAATAGCTATTTTGATCCTATTCTGGAGCATAATAATGTCTCGAAAAAAATGAAGGGCTATTGTGACGATATTTTTACAGACGCCGCTTTAGATTTTATAGGTCAATCCAAAGGCAAGCCTTTTTTGGCTTATTTGGCTACTAATTTACCTCATTTCCCTCTAGAGGTGCCTGATTGGCGTGCACAACCTTATCGAGATAAAGGTCTTCATGAAGATAATGCTTTAACCTATGGTATGATAGATAACATAGATTCAAATGTAGGTCGTGTATTAGCTAAACTCAAAGAATTAGGGATTGAAAAAAACACCATTGTTATATTCATGTCGGATAATGGTCCTAGAGATAGACGAACCAAAAATGACGTTTATCCTGGCCGATGGGTGGCTAACCTTCGTGGCACAAAAACAAGTGTTTATGAAAGTGGTATAAGGGTGCCTTTTTTCGTGAGTTGGCCTGGTAAAATACAGACCGATTCAAAAGTGAATTCAATGGGAAGGGTAATAGATATTTTGCCAACTATTTTAGAGGCATGTCAAATTCCAATTCCAAAAGATTTAGACTTGGATGGGCAGTCCTTATTACCTCTTTGGCAAGGAAAAGCATATAATAATGAGGAAGATGCATTTTTTGTTCAATTACATGGCGGACCAGTTTCTTTCAAATACATGCATTTTGCAGTCCGTACTCAAAAGTATAAGTTAGTAGCACCTCAAGATGACCCTCACAATATTTTGTATCAACCAAAAGATGCAGAATTGAAGAATGTTCTGGCGAGATTAGAACTTTATGATGTAGAGAACGATCCAAGTGAGCGAATCAATTTGGCAAAAAAATATCCAGAAATAGTAGAAGATTTACTGAGAAAATATGAGGATTTCTTTGACAAAGTAACAGAAGAGAGAGAGGGAAAAGGAATACAAAGAATTCATATTGGCACTAAAAGCCAGCCTAATGTAAACTTATCGAAGTTTGATTGGGGAGGATTAAGGGCACTTTCAGGTAGTCAAATAGGCACTTTAGGTTACTGGAGAGTTCATTCTGAAGCTAAAAACTATCGTGTGGTTATGCATTTTCCTGAATTAAGGGAGGACGGAACAGCTCATTTTAAATACAATGAAGTGAATGTTGAAATGCCTGTACGGAAAGGGCAAAATAAGGCCGTTTTTGACAGTATAAGCTTACCTGAAGGAGTGGGTAATCTTCATGCTTTTCTTAAAATAGTTCGCTTACCTATGGGGCCAAGCTTTGTAGATGTTGAATTAGTAAAGAAATAGTATAATGAATAGGTTTGTAAATGGAATGTTGCTAGTCACTTGTCTGGCAACATTTTCTTTTTTTCCAAAACAAAAAAGGAAAACTGCACCCAATATATTGTTCATTTTTACCGATGACCAATCTCACAGAACTGTCTCTTGTTATGAAGACGCTGAGGCCTTTGCTAGTACTCCTAATATTGACAGGCTGGCAGCAAATGGTATTCGCTTTACAGATTCATATGTAGGCCCTTGGTGTGCTCCCGCAAGAGCCATGATGATGACAGGCAAGATGCTACATAATATCAACGGGATTGATTTTTCAAAATACCCAGATATTCAGCACAATCCTGATGAATTCCGTATGTGGCCTAGCGTTTTTAGAGAGAATGGTTATACCACAGCATTAATAGGGAAATGGCATTTAGGGGCCGAATATGGACATGGCACAGTCTGGGATCATTCTATAGTTTGGAATCATTCAGAGCCTAAGAAAGCTGGGGATTATTACAGCGACCAGAAATTAAGATTTGATGGGGGCGATTATCAGGCTGTTGGAGGGTATTCAACAGATAACTATACGAAATATGCGAAGGATTTTATTGAAAAATCGCACGATAAACCTTGGGTATTATGGCTTTGTTATGATGGCATTCATGCTCCTCATACTCCTGCCAACAGACACTTAGGAGCTTATGATGAAGCAGAACCAGTTGAAATTCCTAAAGATGTTTTTCCACCAAGACCTACCAAACCCACCTACATGCAAAATTATGCCATGCTTTCACCTGATGCAGAAGGTGTTCCCATTTCTCATCGTCTTGGACTGCCTTTGCCTAAGCTTGTGCAGAAATACCAAAGTGCCGCATTATCTATAGACGAAGGAGTAGGAGAAATTATGGAGACCTTAAGAAGAACAGGTGCCTTAGAAAATACAGTGGTTGTTTTCACTTCGGATCAAGGCTTGGCCATGGGGCATCATGGAATGACCATTAAAGTAGCACCGTACGATGACAATATTAGGACACCATTGATCATTAAACTTCCTCAAGAAACCGAAGGGAAAGTTTGTCGTATTCCTGTTCAAGGCCTTGACTTAATTCCTACTTTTTTTGAGCTAGCGAATATAAAATTGCCCTGGCAAATGAATGGGAAAAGCCTCATCCCTTTAATTAAAAACCCAGAAAATGATTGGAACCGCCCCGTTGTCTTAGAAAACTTTAGTATGAAGTTTGGAGCAGAAACAGCCACCGGGATTACAGACACCCTTCCTAATCAAGGGATAGACTGGTGGATTTCATTACGAGACGGCAAGTTCAAATATATACGAACTTTGAGGGAGAATGAAATAGAGGAGTTGTATGACCTAAATCGAGATCCAAAGGAGCTTATAAATCTAGCTTTACGCTCGGAATATAGTGATGAACTAAAAGTATTCAGAAAGAAACTTGAAGCTCAATTAAAATCTACTGGAGCCGAGCTGGTTAACAACTGGCCTGCTCCAAAAGGAGAATAGACTCAGTTTTTTGCGAAAGATTAACCCCGAAATAGAAACAGTTAAATGAGGTCTTTTTTGTTTTACTTTTTCTAAAATCCGACCAGGGGCTACCTACTACTGAACATAAACATTCTAAAAGCCTTTATGTTGAATTATACTTCAGATTGTATTTAAAGCTTCAAGCTAGGTAAGAGGGGCTGTTTCAAAAGAGAGAGACAGCCTCCTTTTACTTATGGGTCTTCCTTTTTCTAGGCTCTGAGGTTTTTGAGTTAATACTTAAAGACTAGACTTATTTTTAATGCATAGAATTAAAGCTTCAAACGAGCTTCATAAAATACCGTATTCTTGAAGCTATCCAAGTGCAATTTAGTGATGGTCTCGGTTTTGTACTCCGTCATATTAGCTATAACCGAAGTGGATTATCCAAGTAGTGATAGGCCTGTAGCAAAGCTATGTATTGCAACAAGGGATGATAAGGAAGTTGTGATTTTAGATCTTTTACCCAAAAGTTGAAGGCTGTTGTTCACTTTTCTATCTACTTATCCATCCCATTGCGAATAGTGCTGGTTTTTAGATAAAATGGGAAATACGTAATCATTCACAGCTCATACTTAACTAAGAAAAACGGAATAGCAAGGTTTATGTTCCAAATCTTGTCTTACCAACCCTACATTTGACCTTTCTTGGCAATTGGAGGTATAATCTAATCATCTTCATTTTAGTTTTTTAGGTTAAATAGCTTTTATTAAGTCTTTTTATCTGGCTAAGTTGGTTAGTTAAGATTTTAACAGTTTCTTTTTATTACTCAAAAAGCTATATTTGTTATCTAGGCTTAATTGCCTTTATTCAACCAGATTTATGAACGTAAAGATAAAATTTGCCTTACTGGCCTTTGGCCTGTGCATAAGTATAGCCGTTTTTGAGTCCTGTAACTCTTCCGAAGCTGCAGAGACTACGATTCCTGATAGAGTCGATTTTAATTTCCATATAAGACCTATTCTTTCAGATAGATGCTTTAAGTGCCATGGCCCGGATGCCAATACCCGTGAGGCCGACTTGCGTTTAGATACGCCCGAAGGTGCTTTCGCTGCTCTGAAAGATTCGCCAGACGCACATGCCTTGGTGCCAGGAAAACCCGAGCTTTCGGCTGTTTATCAGCGTATAATAGCTGAGGATAGCACGGAAATGATGCCCCCAGTGGAATCAAATTTGAAATTAAGTGAATTTGAAATTAAGCTGATTAAAAAATGGATAGAGCAAGGGGCGGAGTACAAGCCTCACTGGGCGTTTATTGTTCCTGAAAAATCTGAATTGCCTAAGGCAGATAAAGATTGGGTTCATAATGAACTGGATTATTTTGTCTATGCCAAAATGAAAGAAAAAGGCCTTTCTCCCAGTAAGGAGGCGTCAAAAGAACAATTATTGAAACGTGTATATCTGGATTTGATAGGTTTGCCACCAAGCATTGAGGCACAAGAAAACTTCTTGGCAGATGATTCCGAAGGTGCTTTCGAAAAAGTAGTGGATGAGCTATTGAAAAGTAAACATTATGGAGAACGAATGGCTCTTCCTTGGCTGGATGTAGCCAGGTATGCCGATTCCCATGGATACCAAGATGATGGTCTGAGAACGATGTGGCCATGGAGAGACTGGGTGATTCATGCGTTCAATGAAAACTATTCTTACGATAAATTTTTGCAGTGGCAGCTAGCTGGAGATTTGATTGACAAGCCTTCCAAAGAATCTATTTTGGCTACAGGCTTTAACAGAAATCATAAGATTACCCAAGAAGGAGGGGTGATTGATGAGGAATATAGAATAGAATATGTGACAGACAGGGTGAATACTTTCGGCAAAAGCTTCTTGGCTTTGACTTTTGAATGTGCTCACTGCCACGACCATAAATATGACCCTATTTCACAGAAGGAATATTACAGTTCTTTCGCTTTTTTTAACCAGGTTCCAGAGAAAGGATTGGTTGGGGATATTACATTGGCATCATTGGCAGATCCGCCCAAAATGGAAATTACCAATAAAGAGGTGAAAGATATTTTTAAGTTTATCAATAAAAAAGATACGGTTAAGTTAGAAGTGATGGTCATGGAAGACCAGCCTAAATTACGCCCAACTTATCTTTTAGAAAGAGGGAGTTATGACGCTCATGGAGAAGAGGTTCCTTTTGGCTTGCCTAAAAGTATCTTGGATTTCGATACCACTAAATTTACGCCAAACAGATTTGGTTTGTCGAAATGGCTGATAGACAAAGAGAATCCATTGACGGCGAGGGTTTATGTCAATAGAATTTGGCAACAGCTTTTTGGTATGGGAATAGTTAGAACCACGGGAGATTTTGGGATGCAAGGAGACTTGCCTTCTCATCCAGAATTGTTAGATTGGTTGGCGGTAGATTTCCAAGAGAATGGTTGGGACATTAAAAGGTTGGTGAAACAAATAGTGATGTCGGCCACTTATCAGCAGTCTTCTAAAGTGGAGAAAAAACATCTTCAAACTGACCCTACCAATATTTATTTATCCAGAAGCAGTAGAGGGCGAGTTTCGGCGGAGTTAGTGAAAGATTTGGTTTTAGCAAGTTCTGGATTACTGAATGAAGAAATAGGCGGACCAAGTGTTAAGGCTTATCAACCAGATGGTATATGGGAAGGGGCTACTTCTGGAAGAGGTGTGTTGGCCAAATATGTACAAGATCATGGAGACGATTTGTATAGAAGAGGAATGTATGTTTTCATCAAAAGGACAGTCCCGCCACCGTCTATGTTGATTTTTGACTCAAGTAATAGGGACCAGTGTGAGGTTCAAAGAATTACGACCAATACGCCTTTGCAGGCATTGGCAATGCTGAACAATCCTACGGTTTTAGAAGCATCTAGAGTGTTATCCGAAAAACTGGTGGATGATAATGCAAAGGATCAATTGGCTATAGCTTTCAGAATGATTCTTTGTAGGAATGGGGAGAAAAAAGAACTAGAACTTTTGGAAGACTATTTTGAGGAAGAGTTAGCCTTCTTTAAGGAAAATCCTGCCAAGGCTAAAGAGACGTTGAAGGTGGGAGAGTATAAGAATAATATTGGGGTAAAAACGGTCGAAAAGGCGGCCTTAATGACTTGTATTCAGCTGATGTATAACATGGAGGAGGCCATCACTAAAATATAGATTATGGATAAAGATTTTATAAATAACAGGATGAACGTTAATCGGAGGCATTTCTTAGGAAAGGCCGCCGCGGGAATTGGAGGGATAGCTCTTGGTTCTTTATTGATGCCAGATTTATTTAAAGGTGGTAAAGGTCTCACAGAGGGTTTACCTGTCGGAATCCCGCATTTTGCCCCTAAAGCTAAAAGAATTATTTACCTTTTTCAAAATGGTGCTCCTAGTCAGTTAGAGAGTTTTGATTATAAGCCAAAACTCAACTTAATGGCTGGTCAGGATTTACCAGAATCTATCCGAAACGGGCAAAGATTAACGGGTATGAGTTCTGGTCAAAGTAAGTTTCCTTTAGTGGGTTCTTACTATGATTTCAAACAATACGGAAAATCAGGAGCTTGGATAAGTGATTTGTTTCCAAACATTGCCAAAATCGCCGATGATATTTGTATTGTTCGTTCCTTGAACACGGAGGCTATAAATCATGATCCCGCTCTTACCTTTATGCAGACGGGTTCTCAGATCGGGAACAGGCCAAGTATGGGTGCTTGGATGAGTTATGGACTTGGAAGTGAAAATCAAAACTTACCTGCTTTTACGGTACTTCTATCTAGAGGAAGAGGAAATGGTCAAGGGGTTTATTCTAAACTTTGGTCTAATGGCTTTTTGGATTCTACGCATCAAGGGGTACTTTTTAGCAGCGGCGAAGATCCAATTTTATATTTGAACGACCCAGACGCCATGAGCAGGACATCTCGTAGAAAAATGTTAGACAAATTGGCAGAGCTAAACCACATGGGTTTTGATAAAAATGGAGACCCTGAAGTGCAAGCCAAAGTGCAGCAATATGAAATGGCTTATCGTATGCAAACAGCCGTTCCTGAATTGACGGACCTTTCTAAAGAATCTGATGCCACTATTAAAATGTATGGTCCAGAGTGTTTAGTGCCAGGAACCTATGCAGCTAATGCACTTTTGGCAAGAAAGCTTTCAGAATCAGGAGTACGTTTTGTTCAGCTATATCATCAAGGCTGGGACCAGCACGGAAACTTGCCCAATGAAATGGCCTTACAAGCAGAAGAGGTAGATAGAGCATCGGCTGCACTGGTAACGGACCTGAAACAGCGAGGAATGTTAGATGAAACTTTGGTGATTTGGGGAGGAGAGTTCGGAAGAACCAACTATTGTCAAGGAGGATTTACAGAAGATAATTATGGTAGAGACCATCACCCAAGAGCCTATAGTATATGGATGGCAGGTGGAGGTATTAAGCCGGGAATGGTTTACGGCGAAACAGACGAGTTGGGATACAACATTATAAAAGACCCAGTTCATGTTAATGATTTTCATGCCACAGTGTTAAATCAAATGGGTTTAGACCACGAACAATTAACGTATAAACATCTAGGCAGAAGATACCGACTGACAGATGTAGCAGGTAAGGTTATTAATGATATTATATCGTAAAACAAACGAGTGTTTGGTAAATGAATAGAGTTCAGAAAGTTGCTTCGCCCATATTGATTGTGCTCAATGTGATGCTCGTTTTTTTGTTGATTTTTGAGTCAAAGGTAGATTTGCCACTCATTTTTGCTTCTTTAGGAAGGGTGCATCCACTGTTGTTACATTTTCCTATTGGCGTTTTTTTTGTGGCCGCTTTTTTACACCTAGGAGCTAAGTTTTTCAAGGAAACCAAGCTAGACGATCTTCTTATATTCCTTTTTCTTGTTTCTGCCTTTTCCGCCGCCTTTACGGCCCTTTTTGGCTTTTTTTTAGGGCAAGAAGCTGGTTACTCTGCGGAGCAGTTAAAGTGGCATAAATGGTTAGGTATTTTATCCAGTCTGATTCTCTGGGTGGCGTATATGTCATTAGAGAAATCTTGGCGATACAGTAAGCCTTTGACCGTAGTTGCTGCCATCATTGTCTTAATTACTGGGCATTTAGGCGGAGAAATTACACATGGAGCCAATTATGTTTTTGCTCCGCTTCAAATAGAAACCAAAAAGCCTTTTGACCCTAATGGTTCTGTATTCGCAGAAGCTATCAATCCTATTCTAGAAGCCAAGTGTTTGTCGTGTCATAACGACAAAAAGATGAAAGGCGAGCTTAATATGGCTTCGCTTTCAAAAATCATGAAAGGTGGTGAAGATGGTCCTCTTTGGTTGGCAGGTGATGCTTTAAATAGCCACATCATTAAAAATGCCAAGCTACCTTTAGAAGATAAGAAACATATGCCACCTAAAGGCAAACCTCAGCTAACGGCTCTAGAGATTTCGATTTTGGAGCGTTGGATAAATCAGGGTGCTAAAGCGGAATTAAGTTTAACAGAATTATCGGAGGGAGATTCTCTTCGCCAGTTGGTGTTGAAACAGTATGGAGTAAATAAAGAAGAAAAAATATATGAATTTTCTGCTGCTTCTGAAAGTACTTTGGCTGATGTGAAAACACCGTTCTGTACCGTGGAGGCTTTGGCCTTAAATTCTCCTGCTCTAAAAGCCAATTTTTATGTAACAGAAAGGTTTGACCCCGCTACACTGTCAAATCTTAAAAAGGTTTCAGAACAACTAGTAGCGTTGAACTTGGCTAAAATGCCGGTTTCTGATAAAGATTTAAACCTGATTTCAGGCTTTGAGAATCTTGAAATATTGGTACTCAATAGTTCAGATGTTACGGGCAAGAATCTAGAAGTCTTAGCCAAGCTGAAAAACTTAGTTAGTTTAAGTTTAAGTGGCTGTGCTTTAGAAAAAGGAAGTTTGGAAAAATTGTCAAAGTTTCCAGCCCTTGAGCAACTTTTTGTGTGGAATACAGGCTTAGAAGTGGCGGATGTAGATGCTTTTGAGAAATCTAATAGGAAAGTATTTGTGTCAAAAGGTTTTGTGCCTACGGATGATGACATGCTTAAAATCAATCCACCGACATTACTAAGCAAGTCCGTTATATTAAAAACAGGTGAAAAGGTTCAGCTTAAACATGGACTTTCGAATGTTCAAATCAGGTATGTTACAGACGACATTAAATTGGACTCAGTTAGTGGTAATATTTATAAAGATGAAATTCCGCTAGAAGGTTTTGCCAAGGTTAAAACGCTGGCAACAAAAGACGGTTGGTATGCCTCAGATACCAGAGAATTTTCTTTTTTTAGGAGTAATTTTAAAGCGGATAGTGCTTGGTTGCTGGCTCCAACTAATAGCCAATACCCAGGCTTAGGAAGCAATACTGTGATAGACCAAAAACAGGGCGACAAGGCTAACTTTAAAGATTTTGCCTGGTTAGGCTATAAAGAAAGTGATGCTGAGATTTTGTTAAAAACAAACTCAGAGGATGAGATCAAAGGCTTAACTGTGAGCTATTTAAAAAGTGTAGGAAGCTATATCATGCCGCCGCAGGAAATTCAAGTTTGGGCTGGCGATAGTCGCAACAATTTAAAATTGATAGATAAAAAGAGCCCTGAAACTTTAATTAAAGGGGAGCCTGTAAGTTATGATGGTCTCAACTTTAAATTAGATAAAGCTTACAAATACATTAAGGTAGTAGGCAAACCTATTCAAAAACTACCAAAATGGCATGGAGGGTCAGGGCAGAAAGCTTGGCTATTTATTGATGAGATTTATTTGTACTAGTCTTTTTTGGTTCTGAGAATCCATGATGCTAAAAGACCAATGAAAAGCCCCATAGGTAATATTTCTAATAAGGTGATTCCGAACTTGTAAAAAGGATTTTGGTAATAAGTCATTGATTTGTCAATGTCTAATAAAGCTTTTGACAATTCTTCTGGAGAAAGTTTTTTGTTGTTCAGATCGTTTCTGTACATGTCGGCTATCCTTTCGTTAAGCTCTGGGTTTAATCCTGATATTACCATCCAAGCTACAGTGTAAATCAATGCACTTATGATGGCAATTAAAGCTCCAGTTTGAAGAGCTTGTTTAAAGGTGATTTCGCCACCTAGTGTTTTCATCTTGTGTTCTCTTATTCCAAAAAAGATAAGCGATAAAGCTACTGCCATGCTGATATAACCTACCATTTGTGAAGAAGCCAATGAAGATTCTTTAGACAGCATTATTGGCGAAAAAATAGCCATTAAGGCGGCCTGAATTCCACCAGAAATTAACCCAAATTTTAATGCCGATTTGTTCATGATGATAAGGAATGAGATGAAATAACTATACCTCTTTGAATAGGAGGCTATTCTAAGATAAGAATTTTCTGGCTTTTACTGCAAGTAGGAGATGTCAATAATTCATGAAATTATGACGCACCTTAAAAAGTATCACTTTTTATAGCATTATTTTGGCTTAAATAGAAGCTAATATTCAGGTGTAGGTATGAGAAATAAAACATAAAAATAAGGAGCCACCTCATTTCTGTGGCGGCTCTTGGCAAATTCTGCGAAGTTATTTTTTGAATTTTTTAAAAAACTCACGAACCTGCTCGCCAGCTGCTTCCCTTCCACCAAGGCCAAACATAAGAGCAAATGCGACAGCAATGGCTCCAAGCGTCAGACCGAATGCCAATTCAACAATTTCATTGGCAATGCCCATTTGACGTAATGATATTGCAATAAATAAGGCTAGTATGACGTACTTAGCAATATTTGCTATCAGCACGTTCTCCTCTGATTTATGGATGAATTTATATGCCATGTTGGCTAAGAAGTTTCCAAGAAGTAGGATAACTAGTCCAAAGAGAATTTTGGATGCGAGAACTAAAACGTCATTTAAAATATTAGTAAGAGCCTCAAACTCCAACTCCCCAGCTGCGGTAGTTGCTCCAAGAAGCAGTATCATGAAAGTCGCGACATTTCCTATAAGAGAACTAAGTTTTTTCTCTCCAGTAATTGAAGTTAATTTATATTTTGAAGCATATTCGTTGATGCCAATATTTTCGAGAATCCCTTCTAAAAGTTGTACGACATATTTTCCTACAAAATAAAATACAGCCATAATAACTACGGCCAAAATTATTCTAGGTATAGCACTAAGCAAGTTGGTGAAAAGTACCTTGGCAGGGTCGGTAATAATATCCATTTTAAGATAGTCTAAAGCAACCATTAATATGGGAACGAAGATGATGACAAACACAATCTTTTTTAAGATGTTACCTAAATCAAGATTACCTAAATTTAATTTTGATGAATATTTATTTATGGCATCACCTGCCATAGAAACTAATTCGGAAACAAACTGAGCTAAGTAGTAGCCTATGACGCCTATCACACCCGCACCTATAATGTTAGGAACCGCCTGCATAAATTTGGAGAGCATGTCTTTAAGTGGTTCCAAGACATTACTTACGCCAAGAATTTCCAAAGCAATAAGTGAACCCATGATTAAAAGCAGGTAATGCACCAGTTTACCTATGAGAAGTGATGGTTTTGGGTTTCCTTTTTCCAACATTTGTCGGTCAAAAGGAGCTTTTTGAACAAGTTTGGTAATAAGTCGGGAAATAAATTTAGCAACCACCCAGGTGATAAAAAAGATAAGTAAAGCAGATAATGCTCTTAAAAGTCCTGGGCCTATCATGCCGGAGAGCTGTGCTCCGAAATTTGAATCCATAAAGCCTTGTAGTTGATTTTCCATGCGTCAGATGTTTTTAAGTGTTATAAAATAATAGGTCTTACTAAAGAAACAGCAAGAAGTCTTTAATTTTGGACGTAGTGAGGCCACTAAAGTGACAATTGACTCATTATGAGTTTGTTTAGTATGAGGTGCTTAGAGAAGATCATTATGGTTTCAGGAGTAACAAATCGAATTCTTTTTTTATTCACCTCCAAAGTCCTCATAAATTCACTAGACATTTTTAGAATACCTAGCAAAAGTGGTTTAGCTAATTAAGTTATCTAGTTTGCGTTTCGTAGCGTACTCAACTGAAAATTCAAAGTCAAGCTAATGGAGAATTAACTTTATAACAGGATTAATTTTGGCATCGTGAATCTTAAAAGATTAATTTTTGAAATATAACCCGACTTTAAAAAAGTCGGGTTATTATTTTAAACCATTAAATATGAGTAATCTTAACTCACACTATATATAAACTGTACTTCTGTAAAGTACAATAATTTATACGTAAAATGCAAAAGCAGACTCTTTTTTTTATTTTTCGGTCAAATAAAGGGTAATAATCCCGTAGTCTTTTTTCGTTATAGTTACGTAATTTGATTATTGAATCTAAACGACAAAAATTATGAGTGCATCTGAGTTGTTTTTTACACTACTTCAAATCTTATTGCTACTTACTGTACCAGTCTTATTGGGGTATGTGGTAAATAGATTGTATTCTATACTAAAAAGGCCTTCTAGAAAGGGGCTTAATTACTATAGAAGAAATTAAAAGAAAGAGTTTGTTTCATTTAGGTTAGGGTTAATAGTAAAAATCCGGTCATCCATAGGGATAGGCTGGATTTTTCTTTTAAATGGTTTATATTTAAGATGATATGTGTTATATTGTAGATGAATCCACATTTATATATACATGAAAGTCTTATTTTTGTCTATAATAATTATATTAATTTCTGGTTCATTATTTGGTCAATCTCCTCCAAATATTACTACAGAACCTTATTTAGAAGGGGGCTTTGTTTGTTTTAATAGTTCTGCTATTATAAAAGCAAATGTATCTAATGCCAATAGCTATGAACTTCAGATAAAGGATGAAGAAAATAATTCATATGCACCTTTTCCGGGATACTCTGGGGTGGCTGTTAATCCATTTTCACTAAGTCTAGATAATTATCAGCACGATTTAGTTTTAAGAATAGTTTTCACTAATACTTTTGGAAATACCACTTCTCATGACTTTCAAGTATCAGCCCAAAGACCAGTATTTATAATAGAGCCACAGGCACAAATTCAATGTTTTGAAAAAGATATCTATTATTATGTGGATGATTTCGGGAGTAGTCATTCTTACCAATGGCAAAAAAGTGAAGATGGGTCTTTGGGAAGCTATTCAGATTTAAGTGCTAGTAGTAAGTATAGAGATGTAAATACTTTAGCCTTAAAATTAAATGATATAAAAACATCAGACGATGATTTTTTTAGATGTGTGGTTACAGATGGAAATGGATGTAAAAACACCTCTAATGGAGCTTCATTGTTTATCAATAATACTGGGACAATTCAGCCAACAACCTCTACCACATTTTGTGAAGACGGTTTTGCAAACTTTTCCTTAAAAGCAAGTGGAATAGAAGGAACCATAGACGCGTATCACTGGACAGCAAATGATGGTACTAATGAATTCACAGGAAATGATTTCGAAGAGGAGTCTGCTTCAAGTTTTAATGTTAATAAGATGCCAATTGGATTAGACGGCGTTGAAGTGGAACTCGAGTTTACAAATAACCTTATGCAGCCAGATGGCTCTTTGGTAGCCGCTACTTGTACCTATACCAGAGAAAGGACTGGATATACGGTGAATGCAAAGCCTGATAGCCCAACTGCATTCGTTGCTGATTCTGTCTGTGGAGAAGGAATCATGAATCTGGCTGTTACAGACATTAGGTCGGCATGGAACTGGTCTGCCACACCATACGGGGATGTTCTTGCTACCGTAAAAAGCTATCAAACACCAAGTTTAACATTAAGCAATTATTATTATGTGAGTTTCACAGATGATAATGACTGTAAATCTGGTCCAGATTCTATCTTGGCTAAAGTGAACCCTTTACCAAATTTGACTTTGGGTACTATAGATCCGGTATGTCCAGGAACTAACACTTTTGAGATTCCTTACACAAATTTATCCGTAGGAGTAGACAAATTTTCTCTGACATTATCATCGGGCACAATGGCAGATTTTGTATCTATTTCAGATGCTACTATTACGGGCACAGCCTTGACTATCACAATACCTTCTACTGCAGCCAATGGTAATTATACTTTTAATCTTGTTTTAGAAAATTCAAGTACTGAATGCCTTTCAGAGATAATTCCGATCAACCTTTATATTCAGAAACCCAGTAATGTTAGTAAAGCACCAGTAACGGCTGAAATTTGTGAAGAAGATGCTCATACTTTTTTTGTAGTTGGAGCTGGAGAAGGAATCTTGTCTTTTCAATGGTTTTTTGAGTCAGCGGCTATTAGCGGAGCAGAGAGTGATACTTACCAGTTGAGCCATGCGGATTTGACTGACGGCGGTTCTTATTACTGTAAAGTATCGGCAACTTGTGGTTTTGTGAATTCTACAGCGGCGGATTTAACCGTAAAACCCCAAACGAAAATTTCTGGGCAACCTACCAATGAGCAAATTTGTGTTGGTTCTGACGCTAATTTTTTTGTGACGGCTACGGGTTCGGGTACCTTAACTTATCAATGGAAAAAGGATGGAGAGAATATAGGAACCAATTCAAGTAGTTTGCGTCTTGAGAATGTTTCAGCTGCTGAGAATGGTGCTAAAATAACCTGCTTGGTACAAGGCGACTGCGGCGATAACCTTTCGGCGGAAGCTACATTAACAGTTTTGGCTTTGCCTCTAGCACCTACTGTGGTGGATACGGGCTATTGTTTAAACAGCAGTCCAAGTGCATTGACAGCCGTTGCGGCTACAGGTCATGAATTAAATTGGTATGGAACAAACCAAACTGGTGGAACTGCTTCCATTTCGCCACCAACACCCGATGTCACTTCAGAAGGAGATTTTGCTTATTATGTTTCACAGGTTGACGCCAATTCTTGCGAAAGCCCAAGAACTGAAATAAAAGTGAAAATTACAGATATGGTAACCGCTAATTTATCAACTAGTACTTCGGCAGTATGTGCTCATGGTGAATTAAATAGAGTAGTCCTTTTTACCATAGCAGGTCAAAACGGAGATGGAAATTATACGTATCAATGGGGGAAAGACACTGTGGATATTAGGGATGAAACCATTGATTCTTACATAGGAACGGGTGCAGGAGATTATTATGTCAAAGTCGCATCAGGTTATTGTGGTATCACAAAAACCATCTCAATCGGTTCTGTTTTGACATCTGCCATTCAAGGGCCTAGTGTAAGTGCCACGGACCTCATTATGCCCTATACGGTGTGCCAAGGCAGTAATGTCACTTTTAATGCTGTTACCAATACCAACGGAACAGAATATAAATGGTATGCTTCGCCAACAGGAAATGTCATTATAAATAATACCGCTTCTTTCAATTTGTCAAACGTACAGACTGCTAGAACTTATTATGCCGCTGTTCAGCAAACTGATGGTTTAACTACTTGTGAAACGGAAAGAACAGTGGTCAATATCGCCGTTTATGATACTCCATCGGTGGTAGAGACCGTAACACCAGAAAGTTGTCCCGGTACAGGTGACGGAAGTGTTGCTTTGGTTCCACAGACTAGTAATTTGCCTTATCAGTTTAAATTGGAGTCAGGAAGCCTTCAGTCGCATCATGTTTTCGATAATCTAACCGCAAAATCGTATCAAATAACTTTGCAAGATTCGGAAGGATGTATGGGCACCACTTCCATTTCTATGACTTCCGGAGCAGCTCCAGAATTTACCACTCAGCCTGTCAGTCAAACCAATTGTGATGGCAATACCATAACTTTTGAAAGTGTAACGGATGCCGTTTACATCATGTCATGGGAAAAGAAATTACCCGAAGGTAATTGGGAATTGATTGCCGACGAAACGGATATTGATTTAAAATTGACCAATGTGGGGAACATTGCTAATCCGCATGGTACTTTGTTTAGAGTAGCCGCCGCATCTTCTAATTGTAGTACTGTTTCTGACGAAGTGGTCTTAAGCGTAAATGACTTCACCGCAAATCTCACCAACCAAGATGTGTGTGCCGGTGAGCTTGTTACATGGGTGCCACCTGCTACCGTAGGTACCATCCAGAATTATGAATGGCAACGAAAAGTGTCTGGTGGTAGTTTTGTTCAGGTTCAGTCTGGTGCATTGCCAAACTATGTTATAAATGGAGTTACAGGCATTAAGGATTCCGATCAATATCGTGTGAAAATTACTTTCGAAAAAACAGGCGGTACTTGTCTCGAAACTTCAGATGGCGGGACACTAAATGTGACAGAATTGGCTGAAACCACCTTAGCAGGAACCACAGAAATGTGCGAAGGAGAAGCTGCTACTTTATCAGCCTCTGGCTGCAACGGAATAGTGACTTGGTCTGATACACAGGAAGGAGAAACTATTTCTGTTTCACCAACAGAAACCACCAATTATACAGCAGATTGTGCTTTAAACGGTTGCTCTGTTTTGGCCACTAATAGTGTTACTATAAGTATTAAGCCCGGTATAGCAGTCCCTTCTATCACAGCTAATAAGACAGAAGTATGTTTTGGAGATTCCGCAGTGTTGGTCATTTCAGGCTGCACAGGTGTAATCTTGTGGAGTTCTGGCGAAAATACGACTGAGATTATGGCGAAATCTATTGGCACCGTAACTTACTCAGCTACCTGTTCATCTAATTCATGTACCAGTTCTGTTTCTAATTCCATTGATATTCATGGTTATCCAGAATTGATAGCTGGGAGAGTTTCGCAGTCCACGGATGTGAATTGTGCAGGTTTTAATCCGTCTACCATTTCAAATGAAACAAGTCCTTCGGGAGGAAAAGGTGCACATACCATTACATGGGAGTTTTCTGATAATTGTTCCGCTGCGGAACCCGATTGGACAGTCATACCCAATGCCGAAAGCGTAGCTTACAACCCTTCTACCATTCAAAAAACGACTTGCTACAGAAGAAAGACGGTGGATGAATGCGATGCTGTGGTTTATTCGAATATCTCAATCATTCAAATTGTTGATGACCCATCTGTAACAGTAAGCTCTTCTGAATCTAGTATATGTTCCAATCAAAGTTTCACACTTACCGCAAATATTTCAGGAGGCACGGGGGTATGTAATGTCATTTGGCAGCGAAATTTAAAGTCGTCCGCTTCCGGTTCTTCTTTTTGGGAAGACATTCCTAGTTCAGCCTTGACCATTACCCTTTCAGACCTAGAAAATACCGAGGCCGCTATTGTTTCGGTTTATTACAGAGCTATTTATGATTGTGATTTGACCAATTGTAATAAGGCGACTTCTGATGCCATAGAAATTCAAGTAGCCCCCAATATCACGGTTAATGTAGCTTCTGATAAGAATGATATTTGCGAAGGAGAGAGTATCAACGTTTCAGCCAAAGGCTGTTTAGGGAATTTACAATGGTTTGAAGGTAGTTCAGATTCCTTGCGTGTTTTCAGTCCGGCAATCACAGGATATTTAGTAGCTAAATGTTCTATAACAGGTTGTTCTACAATAGCCAAAGATTCGGTAGAAATCAGGGTACGTCCTGGTATTTCTGCCCCAATCATTACGGCTACTAAAACGGAGATCTGTTATGGTGATTCGGTGACACTTAATGTTACAGCTTGCTCAGGTGATATCCTTTGGCGTTCTGGTGAAACCACCGCTGAAATTATAGTAAAACCGACTTCACTCGTGACTTATTCGGCTACTTGTTCGGCTAATTCTTGTACCAGTCCAGTTTCAAATACCATTGAGGTACAAGGTTATCCAGAATTATTCCCAGGAAGCATTGGTGTTAATAATGGCGTAAACTGTGCAGGTTTTAATCCTACTATTATTATAAACGAGAATGACCCATTTGGAGGAAAAGGTGCTCATACCATTTCATGGGAAATGTCAGAAAATTGTTCCACTGTAAGTCCAACTTGGAGTGCAATTTCTGGGGAGACAGGCTTAACTTTTAACCCTTCAACCATTCAAAAAACAACCTGTTACCGAAGAAAGATAATAGACGAATGCGGTGCTGTGGTTTATTCGAATATCTCAATCATTCAAATTGTTGATGACCCTTCTGTGACAGTAAATTCTTCAGAAACTAGCATTTGTTCCAATCAAAGTTTTACACTTACCGGTATTGTTTCTGGAGGCACGGGGGTATGTAATTTCATTTGGCAGCGGAATTTGAAGTCCTCGGCTTCGGGTTCTACATTTTGGGAAGATATTCCTGGTTCATCATTGACCAACGTTATTTCAGGTGTAGAAAATACTGAGGCAACTAACATCTCGGTTTATTACAGAGCTATTTATGACTGTGAACTGACCAATTGTAATAAAGCCACTTCAAATACCCTAGAAATTAAGGTAGCACCCAGTATTGTAGTCAATGTATCTTCGGACAATCTTGATATTTGTGAAGGAGAAAGTATCAGCGTTTCAGCCAAAGGTTGCTTAGGGAATTTACAATGGTTTGATGGTAGTTCAGATTCCTTGCGTGTTTTCAATCCAGCGGTTTCAGGATACTTGGTGGCTAGGTGTTCCACAGAAGGCTGCGATGTTACGACCAAAGATTCGGTGGAAATCACAGTAGGTCCTGGCATTTCTGCTCCTATCATTACGGCTACTAAAATGGAGAACTGTTATGGTGATTCGGTGACACTTAATGATACAGCTTGCTCAGGTGATATCCTGTGGCGTTCTGGTGAAAATACCGCTGAAATTATAGTAAAACCGACTTCACTCGTGACTTATTCGGCTACTTGTTCGGCTAATTCTTGTACCAGTCCAGTTTCAAATACCATTGAGGTACAAGGTTATCCTGAGTTAATTCCAGGAAGTATTGGTGTTAATAATGGCGTAAACTGTGCAGGTTTTAATCCTACTATTATTATAAACGAGAATGACCCATTTGGAGGAAAAGGTGCTCATACCATTTCATGGGAGTTTTCTGATAATTGTTCCGCTGCGAAACCCGTTTGGACGGTCATAGCCAATGCCACAAGCGTAGCCTATAACCCTTCAACCATTCAAAAAACAACCTGTTACAGAAGAAAGGTAATAGACGAATGCGGTGCTGTGGTTTATTCCAATACCTCTACCATCCAAATTGTGGAGGATCCTTCTATAGAAGTTAACTCTTCAGAAAACAGCATTTGTTCCAATCAAAGTTTTACACTTACCGGCATTGTTTCAGGTGGTACTGGTGTTTGTAATATGAACTGGCAACGGAATTTGAAGTCCTCGGCTTCGGGTTCTTCTTTCTGGGAGGATATACCAGGAACAGCTTTGACCAACGTAATTTCAGGTGTAGAAAATACCGAGGCAACTACCATCTCGGTTTATTACAGAGCTATTTATGATTGTGAGCTGACCAATTGTAATAAAGCCACTTCAGAGGCTTTTGAAATTCAGGTTGCACCCAGTATTGTGGTCAATGTAACTTCGGACAAGCTTGATATTTGTGAAGGAGAAAGTATCAACGTTTCAGCCAAAGGTTGCTTAGGGAATTTACAATGGTTTGATGGTAGTTCAGATTCCTTGCGTGTTTTCAATCCAACGGTTTCAGGATACTTGGTGGCTAGGTGTTCTATAACGGGTTGTTCTACAATAGCCAAAGATTCGGTGGAAATCAGGGTACGTCCTGGTATTTCTGCCCCAATCATTACATCTACTAAAATGGAGATCTGTTATGGTGATTCGGTGACACTTAATGTTACAGCTTGCTCAGGTGATATCCTGTGGCGTTCTGGTGAAAATACCGCTGAAATTATAGTAAAACCGACTTCACTCGTGACTTATTCGGCTACTTGTTCGGCTAATTCTTGTACCAGTCCAGTTTCAAATACCATTGAGGTACAAGGTTATCCTGAGTTAATTCCAGGAAGTATTGGTGTTAATAATGGCGTAAACTGTGCAGGTTTTAATCCTACTATTATTATAAACGAGAATGACCCATTAGGAGGAAAAGGTGCTCATGCCATTTCATGGGAAATGTCAGAGAATTGTTCCAGTGTAAGTCCAACTTGGAGTGCAATTTCTGAGGAGACAGGCTTAACTTTTAACCCTTCTACCATTCAAAAAACGACTTGTTATAGAAGAAAAATATTGGATGAATGCGGTGCTGTGGTTTATTCGAATATCTCTACCATCCAAATTGTGGAGGATCCTTCTATAGAAGTAAGCTCTTCAGAAACTAGCATTTGTGCTAATCAAGGTTTTACACTTACCGGCATTGTTTCAGGTGGTACTGGTGTTTGTAATGTCATTTGGCAGCGGAATTTGAAGTCCTCGGCTTCGGGATCTTCTTTCTGGGAAGATATACCAGGAACAGCTTTGACTAATACCATTTCAGATTTAGAAAATACAGAGGTAGCTACCATCACGGTTTATTATAGAGCTATTTATGACTGTGAGCTGACCAATTGTAATAAAGCCACTTCAAATGCCCTAGAAATTCAGGTAGCACCCAGTATTGTGGTCAATGTAACTTCGGACAAGCATGATATTTGTAAAGGAGAAAGTATCAACGTTTCAGCCAAAGGCTGCTTCGGGAACCTTCAATGGTTTGATGGTAGTTCAGATTCCTTGCGTGTTTTCAATCCAACGCTCACAGGATACTTAGCGGCTACGTGTTCCACAGAAGGCTGCGATGTTACGGCCAAAGATTCTTTAGAAATCATGGTTCGTCCAGGCATTTCTGCCCCTATCATTACCGCAACTAAAACGGAGTTCTGTTACGGTGATTCGGTGACGCTTAATGTTACAGCTTGCTCAGGTGATATCCGATGGAGTACTGGTAAAAATACCGCTAAAATTATAGTAAAACCGACTTCACTCGTGACTTATTCGGCTACTTGTACCACTAATTCTTGTACCAGTCCAGTTTCAAATACCATTGAGGTACAAGGTTATCCAGAATTATTCCCAGGAAGCATTGGTGTTAATAATGGCGTAAACTGTGCAGGTTTTAATCCTACTATTATTATAAACGAGAATGACCCATTTGGAGGAAAAGGTGCTCATACCATTTCATGGGAAATGTCAGAGAATTGTTCCAGTGTAAGTCCAACTTGGAGTGCAATTTCTGAGGAGACAGGCTTAACTTTTAACCCTTCTACCATTCAAAAAACGACTTGTTATAGAAGAAAAATAGTGGATGAATGCGGTGCTGTGGTTTATTCGAATATCTCAATCATTCAAATTGTTGATGACCCTTCTGTGACAGTAAGCTCTTCAGAAAACATCATTTGTGCTAATCAAAGTTTTACACTTACCGGTATTGTTTCTGGAGGCACGGGGGTATGTAATGTCATTTGGCAGCGGAATTTGAAGTCTTCGGCTTCGGGATCTGCATTTTGGGAAGATATTCCTGGTTTATCATTGACCAACGTTATTTCAGGTGTAGAAAATACCGAGGCAACTACCATCTCGGTTTATTACAGAGCTATTTATGATTGTGAGCTGACCAATTGTAATAAAGCCACTTCAGAGGCTTTTGAAATTCAGGTTGCACCCAGTATTGTGGTCAATGTAACTTCGGACAAGCTTGATATTTGTGAAGGAGAAAGTATCAACGTTTCAGCCAAAGGTTGCTTAGGGAATTTACAATGGTTTGATGGTAGTTCAGATTCCTTGCGTGTTTTCAATCCAACGGTTTCAGGATACTTGGTGGCTAGGTGTTCTATAACGGGTTGTTCTACAATAGCCAAAGATTCGGTGGAAATCACGGTACGTCCTGGTATTTCTGCCCCAATCATTACGGCTACTAAAACGGAGATTTGTTATGGTGATTCGGTGACACTTAATGTTACAGCTTGCTCAGGTGATATCCTGTGGCGTTCTGGTGAAACCACCGCTGAAATTATAGTAAAACCTACATCACTGGTGACTTATTCGGCTACTTGTTCATCTAATTCATGTATCAGTCCAGTTTCAAATACCATTAAGGTACAAGGTTATCCTGAGTTAATTCCAGGAAGTATTGGTGTTAATAATGGGGTAAACTGTGCAGGTTTTAATCCTTCTATTATTATAAATGAGAATGACCCATTTGGAGGAAAAGGTGCTCATACCATTTCATGGGAAATGTCAGAAAATTGTTCCACTGTAAGTCCAACTTGGAGTGCAATTTCTGGGGAGACAGGCTTAACTTTTAACCCTTCAACCATTCAAAAAACAACCTGTTACAGAAGAAAGGTAATAGACGAATGCGGTGCTGTGGTTTATTCGAATATCTCAATCATTCAAATTGTGGAGGATCCTTCTATAGAAGTTAACTCTTCAGAAAACATCATTTGTGCTAATCAAAGTTTTACACTTACCGGCATTGTTTCAGGTGGTACTGGGGTATGTAATGTCATTTGGCAGCGGAATTTGAAGTCCTCGGCTTCGGGATCTACATTTTGGGAAGATATTCCTGGTTCATCATTGACCAACGTTATTTCAGGTGTAGAAAATACTGAGGCAACTAAAATCTCGGTTTATTATAGAGCTATTTATGATTGTGAACTGACCAATTGTAATAAAGCCACTTCAAATGCCCTAGAAATTCAGGTTTTACCTTCTTCTGAAGTAGAATTGAATATATCAGATTCTACAGTTTGTGTCGGAAATTCTGTTTTGCTTAGAGCATCTAGTTGTGGAGGCATTTTGACTTGGTCTGACGGAGAAGAAGGGCTAACAAGAACCATTGAAGTTACAGTTTCAGCGTCTTATATCGCTACCTGCAGTAGTGCTTGTGGTAATTACACCGCTACGTCAAATATTAATGCCATCCCAGGATATGAACCGCCGGTTAACACTACGCCAATAAGTGCGATTCAACCCGATATGCTAACGTTTTCGGCTGCTGGAACTAATTTGAAATGGTATGCTTCGGCTACGGTTGATACCAGTTTGGTTTCTGCTCCTATAGAAACAGAAATTGGCGATTATACTTATTATGTAAGTCAGTCGAATAGTACCTGTGAAAGCCCAAGAATTGAAGTCAATGCTACAGTTTATAGCCCGTTAACTATTGTGAATCAACCCATGGATCAGTATGATTGTGAAGGGAATTCGGTCTACTTTTCTGTCGAGGCAATAGGAGCAGGGACAATATTTTATCAGTGGCAACGAAAACGACCGGGAGAAACACAGTTTACGGATTTGAAAGATGATGATGAAGGAATAAAGTATACTTTGACTCCAAATCTGCGAGTATCTGCGGTAGGGGATAATGATAACCCTGTTTTATCTGAGTATAGATGTAGAATGAGCGATTCTCTGAGTTATATTCAAACTTATGAACGGGTCCTTTATGCAAATGTAATTGAAGGAACCTTGCCAAATATAGAAACCTGTGTTGGTACTGATTTCGAATTTCGCTTGTACGATTATGTAAAAACTACAGGCGATATTATGTCATTTCAATGGCAAATTAGAGATGATGTGATTGATAAGTGGATTGACATTTCTGATGATTTTAGAACGACTGGTTCAAAGAGTCCAAATATGACCATCAAAAATATCCAGATTTATGATACAAGAAAGTATAGGTGTAGCCTAGTCTTTAATACAGGAGGATTTGAGTGTACCGAAAATACGGACCAAACACTTCTTAAGGTTGGCACATACCCCAATAGGCCACCTGATTTATTGGAGGAGTACTGTCAAGGAAAAACCACAAAGACACTTTCTTTTAATGGAAAGCCGAATGACGAACTATGGTATATCGCCACCAATAAGGAGGCTGTAGGATTCAAAAAAGCCCCAAAACCAAGCTCTGATGAAGCTGGAACTTATGAATGGTGGTTTACCGAGATTTCAAAAGAGGATTGTGAAAGTCCAAAAGCGAAATACACAGTGATTATACACCCTAAACCAGAGGCACCTGCCAGTACCACACCACAGTTTGTGGACGAAGGGGAGACCTTGCTTTTTGACGCCAATGGAGAAAACTTGCACTGGTTTACTTCCAGAACAGGTAAGAAATTTGAAACACAAAATCCCTATTATACGGAGATCGACGAATATAAACACTATGTTTCTCAGTCGAGTGACTTTGGTTGCGAAAGTGATAGAACTTTAATTATCTCATTTATTCGGGGCACACTTGGCTTTAAAAAGGCATTGGAAGATAGAGCAGACTGCGAAGGGAACAGTGTTAGATTCGCTGCCAATGCAAAGGGAATAGGAAGTTTAGTATATCTATGGGAAAGGAAATTGCCAGGAGATTCTTTGTTTAGAGAAATGGATGGAGAGACAGGCAGCTCTCTTTTGGTATCAAAAATTGGTTCTGCCGAGAATCCGCATAAGACCCAGTTTAGGGTAAAAGTGAGTGATTCAACAGGCTTAGCGACTTCAAACGCTGCGTATTTATTAGTCAATGAAATAACAGGAGTTCTTAATGCTCAGTACTATTGTATGGATGATAATTGGCGAGTAAACCTTGACAGTTTGGATATTCAAGGAGAGGTTAAAGAATATCAACTCCAAGTACAGCCAGAAAGGTCTTGGGTAACTTTAGATACGGTTTTAAGTATTGATTCTACACGGATATTGAATTTTTATGATTTAAGAGATAGTATTTTCTTGGACTCAGATTATCGAATTAGGATGGTTTTTGAGGCCGAAAATGGTGGAACTTGTACTAGAAGCACAGAGGAGTTTAATTTCCGAATTGATGAGAGACCACTCAAGCCAGAAAAGTTATTCAAAGAAATTTGTCAACACTCCCATATTGAGCTTCCGATTAAAGATTCTTTAAAATTCATTTGGTTTGAAAATCTAGCGGATAGCTCTTTGGTGTCTCCAGCGAGTTTAGAGAATGCCGGTAAGTTTGAATATTATTATGCCTATCAAGATTCCGTAACAGGTTGTATCAGTGAAATGAATAGTTTGTTATTAGAAGTTTTACCTGTAGATTCGGTTTTTCTTTTGAATAATGAATTTGTATATTGTACAGCAGATACCATTTCTATCTTTAATATCGAGGGCATATCGAATTATGAATGGTACGCTCATGACAGTTTAAAATCAACGCTTGGAGATAGCTTAAAAGTTGTTCTTAATACGGCTAAAGAAGAAACCTATCTTTTTGAAACTACTTATGAGAATGGCTGCAAAAGTCCTTTGACCGAAATTATGATCAAAGTAGAGCGGTGCGAAACAGAAGACGTTCCAGAAGAACTTGGACTAGAAAATTTGGATTTTACGGAGGTAGAGTCTAAGATCATTTGTGCGAGTTATCCTAATCCACTAAGGTCAGGTGATGATATGTTTTTATCCGTAGAAAACATGGAATTCGAAGAAGTCTTGATTTACGACAACTTAGGAGGATTAGTGTTTGCCGAGCATTGGACTCCGCAAAAAAGTCTTCAAAAAGTAAGTATAAATTCGGAATTGAGCGATGGGGTTTATACTTTGAAGATTCTTGGGGATGATGGAAACTACTGTGTTTGGAAAATGGTTGTGGCGAAATAGGATGTAATTCAGAGCCCAGTAATAAACAAAACTAGTTAAATAATATTTATGACTTTTAAAGGCGTTTTTGGTGAAGGCTTTGCCAATAATATTTTCTCAGGCCTAGTAGTTTCACTAATAGCCCTTCCATTAGGCTTAGGGCTGGCTTTAGCCTCCGGAGCACCACCCATTTCTGGAGTTGTGGCAGCAGTAGTCGGAGGAGTTATTGTTTCAATTCTTGGGGGCTCTCATGTTACTATAACTGGGCCAGGAAATGGTCTTGTAGTGGCGGTGTTGGGTGCTATTACGGTGCTGGGTGAAGGTGATATGTATCAGGGTTACCTTTATACATTAGCGGCTGTTATCATTTCAGGAGGACTCATTACTCTTTTGGCTTTTGTTAACTTAGGTAAACTGTCCAACTTTTTCCCATCATCTGCTATTCAAGGTATGTTGGCGGCTATTGGCGTAATAATTTTAGCTAAGCAGTTCCATATTATGATTGGAAATTTAGAAGCGTCTGGCTCTCCTTTGGCCTTACTTATTTCCATTCCAAGTGCCATTATAGAAAGTTTTAAAATGCCCGAGAGGCATCCTGCGGCTATTGCAGGTATAGGCTCTTTATTAATAATGGTGTTCTATCCCAAAATAAGAAATAAATATTTTCAGCTTATTCCTGCACCTATGTGGATTGTATTTCTATCCGTAGGTATTGCTTATTTTTATGCCAATAAATTGGGAATGGATAATCCCATTTCTGATGAGTATTTGGTAAGTATTCCAGATAATGTTTTTTCCCGCTTTCCAAAACCAGATTTTGGGAAGGTATTAAGCCCGGATTTCTTACTTGCTGTTTTTACCATCACTTTAATAGCCAGTATTGAGTCTTTGCTTTCTATAAAGGCGGTAGATAAATTGGATCCTCAAAGAAGGCGTTCCAATGTCAATAAGGACTTAAAAGCATTAGGAATTGCTACCGTAGTTTCTGGTTTTCTTGGCGGTTTAAACGTCGTGACAGTAATTGCGAGGAGTTCTGTTAATGTGAACAATAACGCTACCAATAGAAGCTCAAATTTCTTTCAGGCAATTTTCTTAGTATTGTTTATTTGGCTTTTTAAGGATCAATTAGAGAATATACCATTTCCAGCTTTAGCGGCCATTTTGGTGTTTACAGGATTTAAGTTGGCTTCGCCTACAGTGCTTAAAAGAATGTCAGAAATAGGAAAAGAACAGGTTTTGATTTTTTCTGTAACCGTGATAGTTACATTAATGACTAGCCTCACCGTCGGGATAGCTATTGGTATTTTTACAACACTGTTGGTGCACGTTTTTTTAACCCGAAGTGTAAAACTATTCTTTTTCAATATCAAGAATAACAATGTCAGCAAATATTTAGAGGAGGACGGTAAACAGCATATTACGGTAAAACACTTCAGTACGTTTCTTAATTTTTATCGTTTAAAGAATGTTTTGGATGCTATAAAGACAAGCGAAAGAGTGGTTGTGGATTTACTGGAGTGTAATTTTGTTGACCACACGGTAATGGAAAACCTGTGGGATTATGAGCAAGTCTTTGACAAAAACGGTGGAGAATTTGAGGTGATTGGATTGGATTTGCATAATGCAGAGTCGAGCCATCCTTTCGCTTTAAGAAGAGCTTTGAAATTCGTGCCATTTGTTAATGCTCCAGATATACAAACCAAGCGTCAAAAAGAGATTGCGGCATTTACGGAAAGTATAGGTTGGTATTTCAGTTCAGAAAACGACTATCATATGTACTTTCTGAGAGATTTTAATTATTTCAGAACCAGACAAGTGGATCACCTTTATAATAAAGCTCATGATGCCGACAAAGTCTTCAAGCTCTTTGATGTAGAGTACTCTGAGGGGGCTTTTATTTTAGAAGAACAACTTCATGCCACCATGTTATTCATCAATACTAGAAATAGTATTCCGGCTTTTACGCTAGATAAAGGCGATTTTTATGAAAGGATGCATTATTTGGGAGGCTACAAGGAGATTAAGTTTAAGACCTTCAGGGACTTTGCCAGAAGATTTACTTTAAGAGGAGAGAAACTTTTAGGTATCAGAAGATTTTTTACCGATGAACTTATTCTTTTCTTCGAGAGTAATAGTTATTACCACATTGAGTCAAATGGAAAGGGTGGTCTTTTAATTATGGACAAAGAAAGACACAGTGGAGTGGGTGAGGTGAAAGCCTTGGTAGATTTTGGTATTAGATTAGAAGCCATTATTAATAAATCTTTAGAGATAGAACTAAAAAAATAATATGTCATTCGATTTTAAGAAATATCACGTACGAGCCATGAATGCAGCCAATGACGCGGAAAAGGCAGTAATAAACGAGGAACTTAAAGCCTATTATGCCAGCTTGCCAGAAGAAGAAAAGGCTGTATTTAATGAAGCTTTACAAAAATTTTTAATCAAGGAAATGTCTTCTATTAAGTCTGTTTATGATGGGGTTAAGGCTGGAGAACCATCTGAAAATTAAGTTAGGGAATGAAAAGAGTTTTGGCTTTTGGGGCGAGTAGTAGTAAGTCGTCAATCAATAGAACTTTGGCTATATATGCCGCTAATGCCATCGAAAATGTGGAGGTGGAGATTTTGGACTTGAATGATTTCGAGATGCCTATCTTTAGTGTGGATAGAGAAAAAGAAGATGGTATTCATCCGCTAGCCTATAAGTTTAAGGAGCATTTAAAAGGTGCAGATGGCATTCTGATATCATTTGCCGAACATAATGCTGCTTATTCTGCAGCTTATAAAAACATTTACGACTGGGCGTCTAGGATAGAAAAGAGCTTTTTCTATGACAAACCACTGTGTTTATTGGCAACTTCTCCGGGAGCCAGAGGAGGAACAAGGGTTTTGGATATAGCTTTTAACGCCTATAGCTTCGCTAATAAGAACTTGGTGACAAAGTTTTCTTTACCATCTTTTAAAGAGAATTTTAAAGAAGGCGAAGGAATCGTAAATGCGGAATTAAAGGATAGTCTTTTTGCTGAGCTAGAAAAGTTTAAGGCAGCACTTTAAAGTCAGAGTATTCAGCATCTTTCTCCGACATATCTGGGTTTTCAAAAGGCCATTTTATATCAAAGAAGGGGTCATTCCATCTTATGCCAGCTTCTTTTCCGGGACTATAAAACTCCGACACTAAATAAGCAATTTCGGTATTATCTTGGAGTGTACAGAAACCATGGGCAAAACCTTTCGGGATATAAACCTGAAAAGCATTATCTTCCGAAAGCTCTACTGAAATATACTGTCCAAATGTGGGAGAACCTTCTCTTAAATCAATAATTATATCTAATAAAGCACCTCCAGTACATCTCACCAGTTTAGCTTCTTCTGCACCGTCTGTTTGATAGTGCATACCCCTTAGCGTGTTTTTCGCCAAGGTTTTTGACATATTACCTTGCACAAAAACAGTTTCTAAACCATGCTCTTTAAATTCATTGACACAGAAAGTTCGGGCAAAAAAACCTCTACTGTCTTCTCTTTTTTGAGGTTCTAAAATGAACGCCCCTTTTAGTTTTGTTTCTTTGAAAATCATAAAGCCCAGCCTGTTTTATGCTTGCTAGCGGTTTTTGTATATGCGTTAATTTGAGATACTCTGTGCTCGTAAAGATTAGATTCGTCTTGAGCCAAATAACCCTCTACCGTAAATCTGATAGTTTCCTCAAAATCGAGCTGTGGATGCCAGTTAAGATAGTTAGCGGCCTTAGTAATGTCTAGTTTTAGGAAATTGGCTTCATGAAATTGAGCGTCAGTCGCTGTTATTTCAAAATTCAATTCGGTAGTCTTTCCTATTTCTTTGGCTACGTCCAAAACATTAAAATGTACATAAGTACTCGGACCAAAATTCCAGCCACCATCATACTTCTTGGAGTTTTCTGCAAGCAGAGCCAACTGCATATAACCAGAAAGCGGTTCTAAAACATGCTCCCAAGGCCTTGTCGCTTTTGGGCTTCTTATTTCTAGCGTTTGGTTGATTCTAATACTTTTAAAAATATCGGGTATCAACCTGTTTTCAGACCAATCTCCGCCTCCTATCACATTACCTGCCCTTACGGTTACTACGCCCACAGGAGAATCTTTATAAAAAGATTCTCTAAATGATTTTGCGGCCAATTCTGCACAAGCTTTTGAGGAGGAATATGGGTCTTTGCCGCCTAATTCATCGTTTTCTCTGTAGCCCCAAACCACCTCTTTGTTTTCATAACATTTATCGCTGGTGATGAGCACTATTGATTTTAAGTTTTTGCAGCTTCTAGCGGCTTGCAGCAAATTGACAGTTCCCATGACGTTGGTCATGTAGGTTTCTATGGGGTCTTTATAAGAGTCGATTACTAAAGCCTGAGCGGCCAAATGAAAGATATAATCTGGCTGAATACGGTTAAGATCTGCTTGAATTTTAGTCAAATCTGCCACATTACCGTAGGTCTGACTGATTTTACTTTCTAACTCGCATTTGACAAAATTGTCCATGTCGGTTTTGGCTTCTAAAGCATAGCCGAAAACTTCAGCTCCTAATTCATGAAGCCAGATAGATAACCAAGAACCTTTAAAGCCCGTATTTCCGGTTATAAATACCTTCTTCCCTTTAAATCTGTCAAATAGTTTTTTAGCCATTATTTTTTTTCTTGCTCTAAGAATTTATATATTTTTTCAGCTTCCTCCACAAAATGAGCTTCTGCTTTATAATTTACCAGTCCTTTTATTTTTGAGGAGTCGATATACATAGGCTCGCCAGGTTTATAGGGGTCATTGGTATTTAATTCAATTTCTAAACGTTCGCCAAATTGATTCTGATATGCGGCTTGAACAGCCTCGGCTATATCTAAAAGAGAGTAACTCTTTTCACTGCTTAAATTAAATGTATCATTAGAAGGTGTGTTTTGACTTAATTGTTCCATTATTTTGCATACATCACCCATCCAAATGAAATCTCTGGATGCTAATCCATTTCCTTTCAAAACAATTTTCTTCTTCTCAAAAGCCATTTTGCTAAGGTCATTCAAAATCAAATACCACTTGGAAGAAGCATAATCTTTTGGACAGCCATAGCTGTTAGAAAGGCGAATGATGCTATACGGAATACCAAATTTTGCGTGATATTGTTTGACGTAAAATTCCGCAAAAAGATGCGTGATACCATAATCGTTCATAGGAACGGTTTTTGTCCTTTCTGTGATTTCACCGGCATTCTTACCATAAACATGAAAGGTAGAAAAGTATATGAAATGCTCGGGTTTATTACTTTTCAAAGCTTCCAAGATATTTCTTGTGCCCAAGGAGTTTACTAGTAAGGCATCTTTAGGATAAGCGTCATCATGGTGCTCATTCATGCTCGCACAATGAATAACCGTATGATATTTGTCGGTGATTTTTTCTAAACAGTCTGAAAGAGAACAAATATCACAAATCAGCGTTTTGAAAGGGGCATCAAACTCCAGCTTTCGGAGTCTTTTAGTCAATACTGTAACCTTATATCCTTGATTGCAGAAATATTCCGTAAGCCAAGAACCTAAGTTTCCGAGGCCGCCAGTAATAAGTATTTTCTTCTGATTTATTTCCATGTTTTCCAAGGTGCGTTGCCTTCAGCCCAAAGTTCATTCAGTTTTTTATTATCACGAAGGGTGTCCATAGCATGCCAAAATCCCTTGTGTTTGAAGGCTTTCATTTGACCAATACTAGCCAAGCGTTCCATTGGCTCAAGCTCAAACATTTGTTGGTCGTTGTCAATATATTCTAATACAGCGGGCTCACAAACAAAGAAACCTGCATTTACCCAAACTTTATCGTCTTTAGGCTTTTCTATGAAACCCGAGATGTCGTTATTCTCTTCAATATTCACAATGCCATATCTTCCTACTGGCTGTACTGTGGTAATGGTCAATAATTTGCCACCTTTTTGATGAGCTTTTACTAGGGCTTTAATGTCAATGTCACCCACACCGTCTCCGTATGTGCATAAAAAAGGCTCATCGCCAATGAAATCCTTGGCTCGTTTTATTCTGCCACCTGTCATGGTATCATAGCCAGTATCTAGCAGCGTTACTTTCCAATCTTCCGTTTGACTATTATGCACCGTGGTTTCATTGGTTTTTAGGTCAATGGTAAGGCTGCTTTGGTGCATGAAAAAGTTGGTGAAATACTCTTTTATGATGTGCCCTTTATAACCCAACAGAATTACAAACTCTTTATAGCCGTGCTCCGAGTAAGTTTTCATAATGTGATAAAGAATAGGTAGCCCACCAATTTCTACCATTGGCTTTGGTTTTACAACCGTCTCTTCGCTTAGTCTTGTGCCAAATCCACCTGCTAATATGAGTACTTTCATAGTTTGTAAGTCTGTTTTTTCTTCAAAACGTAAAGTTTGTAAAATTCCTTCAACATGCCAGTACAATACGCCAACATTAGTGTATTTGCTAATAAAACTGCGGTAAAACCTATTTTTAAACGCTTATGCTCTGCTGTAGCAGAAATTAAAATAAAAAAGTTATAAACTAAAAAAGGTAGCACTAAGAGCAAAGTGTAAGGCATATTGGTCAAAAACAGGAACACCAACAAAAAGAAATATGCACAATAGACCACAGGTAAAAGATGAGCCAATTTAAATGAATGAGGAATAAGTTGGCTGATATTAATTCTGGCTCTGCCAAAAAAGTGAAGCTGATTAAAATAACCTTTCAATGTGCCTTTTCTTTCGTGATTGACGTAGGCGTTTTCTATTAACCCTGTTTTAAAACCTGCGGCAATAATCCTTTGACTCCATTCTATATCTTCTCCCATGAATGGAATGCTGAAACCTTTCGTGGTTTCATAAACTTCTCTAGAAACGCCCATATTGAAGCTTCTTGGGAAGTATTTTCCAATGCTTGATTTTTTTCCTCTAGTTCCGCCTGTTGTCAAAAGTGATGTCATACAGAAATTAACGGCCTTTTGAAAATCCGTAGACTCAGGGTGAAGTTCGTCTGGTCCACCATAGGTGTCTAAATAGTTTACTTTCAAGCTCTCGTTTACGGTCTCTAAGTAGCTATTTGGCATTACAATGTCCGAATCCAAAATGACGAAATACTCACCTAGGGCTTCTTGCATACCACGATTTCTAGAATATCCTTGGCCATCGTTTCCTTTGAAAATGTATCGGATGTTGAGTTTATCGGCGAAAGTTGCCACAACCTCGTCTGATTTAATGGTAGACCCACTTTCAATCACCAAAACCTCGAAATTTTTATAGGTTTGACTGACTAAGCAGTTAAGGAGTTTTTCAATATGATCCGGGCGGTTATATACCGGAATGATGAAAGAGTAAAACATCGAAAATTATTTATTAGTATGCACGTGCTTATTAGAAAGCCAGAATTGTGCCATGAAGATACGGGATTAAAAATAGTTTTGAGTTGTAGTTCGAAGAAAGAGGCTTTTGATAATCAAATGTAAATACGAAACTATAATGGTTTAGAGTGTTTGAATGAGTGAACAGAATCCAGTCTGTTTCTTATGTTTTAGCTCTACCGATTAGATGTATTGAGTGTAGTTCCTTAAACAAAAAAGCTAGTGTAATGATATTAATGGACTATGAAATAAAAAGAAGATTAGATATTGCTTTAGAGATGCTTTATGAGAAGGAGGGTTATCTACTAAAAAACGCTGCTCATGAAAGAAGTATAACACATAAACTTGCGGAATATTTACAGGTCTTATTTCCAGATTATCACGTGGATTGTGAATATGATTTAAATATAGATAATGTTGATGGTTGCTTTAAAGGGAAAAAGGAAATTCAAATACATAGAAACGAACTTTTAAAAGTAAAAAGGCATGTGGCCTCAGGTAAAGGTGTAGTACAAGAATATGGAGAAATATTAATTCCATATAAATATATATCCAGATATTGTCATTCATCAACGTGGAACCAATGAGCGGAATGTTTTAATTATTGAAGTCAAAAAAAATCAAACAATGCGAGTAAGAGAGCCAAAGAGCTGGATGAACTGAAATTAAAAGCTTACACTAGTCAGGAATTAAAATATCGTTTAGGGGCATATATTACTATTTTCGTTTTGGAAGATTGTAGGCAAAAACTTCTAGAAATTACTTTTTATAAGGAAGGGGTAAGAGTTGATGGTGAGGAACAGTCTTGTTGAATAAAGAATAAAAGTCTGAATAGTTTTTATAATAGAAGTTCTCTTTTTGAGAACTTCTATTATCTTTGTGTTGAGATATAGGGTATGAAAAGAATCATTGCTAAAAGAGTACTTAAAGAGTTTTGGGAGAAGCATACGGATTCGGAGCCATATTTAAAGACATGGTTTGAAACGGCGAAAAAATCCAATTGGACTTCGCCTAATGACATTAAACAAACCTATGTAAGTGCAAGTGTATTAAAAGATAGCCGAGTGGTGTTTAATATTAAGGGAAACTCATATCGTTTAATTGTGAAATTCAACTTTGAGCGGCAATGGGCTTTTATACGATTTATTGGAACTCATGCGGAATATGATAAAGTAAACGCGGACACTATTTAATAAATGACATTATGAATATTAGACCGATAAAAAACGACGAAGATTATGAAAAGGCCTTGGAGAGGTTAGAGGTAATTTTTGACGCTATACCCAACACATTGGAAGGTGATGAAGCAGATATATTATCTATGTTGATTGATAATTATGAGAATCAATATTACCCAATAGAAGCTCCTGACCCAATAGAAGCTATTAAAATAAGAATGGAAGAATTGAATCTTAAACAAAAAGATTTAGTGGGTATAATTGGAGGAAAAGGAAGGGTCTCAGAAGTGCTGAATAAAAAGAAAAGACTTACTGTTGATATGATTAGAGAGTTTGAAAGGATTCTAAATATTTCGGCTTCCGTTCTGGTAAATAACTATCAGCTTTTAAAGTAAAGTTTCTTCTTAAGTCTGAAAGAATAATACAAAATAAAGGAAGGGCAAAACCCTTCCTTTGTAAGTCATCTATAGTAAAAAGGAATAGCCTTACTTCCCAACTGCAGTTGGCCTAAAGTTTTTGTCCTTATACATTTGCATGTATTTTTTGTCTAGGTCTTCGGAGTCTTTGTATTTCACTCTTAGGTCTGCAAGGTCAGATTTTAGCTTGGTTAGCGTTTTGGCATATGCTGGGTCATTATAGACGCTTTTCATTTCTTGTGGGTCTTTCTTGCGGTCGTAAAGTTCCCATTCGTCCACGTCGTCATAGAAGTGAATCAATTTATAATCTTCTGTCACGATACCATAATGGCGTTTTACCATATGTATCGCTGGATATTCGTAATAATGGTAATAAACAGCCTCCCTAAAGTTTTTAGTGTCTCCTTCGAAAAGAGGAACAAGGCTTTCGCCTTGCATGTCAGATGGAGCCTCTATTTGAGCGGCAGCCAAAATGGTTTGAGCAAAATCTAAGTTCTGCACCATCTGCGTATTGGTAGTTCCTGGCTTAATAACGTTAGGCCATTTTACTAAAAGTGGCGTTTTAAATGACTCGTTGTATATAAAACGTTTATCGAACCATCCATGCTCTCCTAAGTAAAATCCTTGGTCAGAAGTATAAATCACAATCGTATTTTCTGCCAATCCGCTTTCTTCCAGATAGTCCAACACTTTTCCTACACCCTCATCCACAGAAGCGATACTTCCCAGATAATCTTGCATGTATCGCTGATAACGCCACTTCATTTTATCGGTTTGTGTCATGTTTGGGTATTGTTTTTTGAACTCCTCGTTCATAGGTCCATAAACTTTATCCCAAGCAGCTCTTTGCTCTGCATTCATGGCACCCACTTCTCTTTCGAAAGCAGCTTTGTCCCAACCAGCAGTTTCTGGAATGCCTAATTCGTCCATCACATCAGGATAAATTTTGGAATCGCCAGCCCAGTTCATGTGCGTCAATAGATTCATTTCTGCCTCTTTTGCAGCAGAGCCTCTGCCTTCATAATTGTCGAAAAGTGTAGCAGGTTCTTTAAAAGTTTTCTTTGTAAACGCTTTGTAATGTCTTTCTGCTGGTAGCCATTCTCTATGCGGGGCTTTATGAAGATAAGCCATAAAGAAAGGTTTTTCTTGGTCTCTTTCTTTGCTCAGCCAGTTTATAGTTAAGTCCGTAATGATGTCTGTTACATAACCCGTGATGGTCTTTTTACCTTCTTTCTTAGTAATAAACTCTGGGTTATAATACCTGCCTTGGCCTGGTAGAATTTGAAATTCATCAAAACCTTTTGGGTTGTTTCCAAAGTGTAGTTTCCCGAACATGGCTGTTTGATAACCATTTTGCTGGAGCAACTGTGGGAAGGTCATTTGAGTGGTATCAAAAGGGAAATTGTTATCAATTTTCCCGTTTAAATGGCTATGTTTTCCTGTAAGGATTACGGCTCTAGAAGGAGCACAGATAGAGTTAGTAACACAGGCATTGGTAAACAACATGCCTTCATGGGCTATTCTGTCAATGTTTGGTGTTTCTATCAGGGTGTTATCATAAGCAGAGATAGCCTGATAGGCGTGATCATCCGACATGATAAAAAGGATGTTGGGTCTTTTAGCTTTTTCGGGTTGGCATGAAGCTAGTCCCAAAATAGTAATGAGCACTAAGGCGAGTTTTTTTTGCATAAGGGAATTGGATATTGAGGCCAATTTCAGAAAAAGCCTCATGTTTTACAAATTCCTTGTGTTATGTAGTGGTATTTAGTAGACAAATAAATCATATCTTGTTTTCATTATTGGCTTATAAAAGTCAATGTTATATGAAACGCATGGATGTTTTAAGAATACTTGGGCGTGCCTTGTTGGGTACTGCCATGTTATTATTTCTTTGGAAGATGGTCAATACCTTTTAACGGGTGATGTTTGGAATGGTATGGTTATAAGCAATTCGGCTGTTGAATACGAATATTGCGAATGGAACAATAAAGTTGCTTTCTTTCATCAATCCATGAATACCTATTCCAATCTTTCCTATTTCTTTTTCGGGCTCATTATTTGGCAAATCGGTGAATTTGATAAGAAAAACGTAATTGGAAGTTTTAAAAATAAGTTGATATCATTTCCAACTTTAAGTATGCTTACAGGAGCCATTTTTATGTATTTGTGTTTTGGTTCAGCTTTTTTCCATGCATCACTTACCAAACTCTCTCAATATGTAGATATGAATGGTACTTATGGTATTACTGTGATTTTAATTGCAGTAGGGGCTTACGATGTGTTTGTTAGAAAACCTTTATTAGCGAAACATCAAAGAAATTGGATTGTAATTCTTTTGATTGTGGTCCTGGCATTTTATCAACTGTATTTCTTATTGCCAAGCGGTAAATTACTTCCTTTATTAATGTTCAGTTCTTTGATTTTGACAATTATCTCTATTGTAAAAAGTTATACGAGGAAAAGGATATTTTTGATGATATTAAGTGTCGGTTTGCTGGTTTGGGCTATACAAATTAGGACTGCTGATGTTCAGAAAATCGACTGCGATCCGCTATCTATTTGGCAGGGGCATTCTTTCTGGCATTTGCTTACAGCCGTGAGCAGTTTTTGTACTTATTCATTTTATAGGTTTCAAAAATCGCTTTAAGGGATAGTCATTCTAATCGTCGGTATTGATAAGTTAATAAAGATGAGATTGTGTTTTTAGAGGGGATTTAGGGAATTGCTCTTTGACTAGAAACTTCAAATTCTCAAGAACCGTTTTCTGTTTTTAGTACAATTCCATAAATTTAAGATGATGACAAAAACGAGAAATAGCTTTTATGTCAGTGTGGCATTCACTTTGATAGCGATATTTTTAAACCCCCTATTGAATGTTTTCTTAAGTTATGAAAGTCTATTCATCTCTTTTATAAAGGACTACAGTTATATATTGATAATTGTGGGTGGTACTTGGTTTATAATTGAGCTTGTAGCTCGGCTAAAAGCTTTATTGCTTCGCCAATATGATATAGAGCAAGAGAATAACCTGCAGTCTCGTAAAGTGTTTACACGGCTTAATCTACTAGAAAAGCTAGCCAATTTTATTGTTATTTTATTTGGGGTTGGCCTCATATTTCTCTCTTTCGATAAAATTAGAGAGTTAGGTATAGGCCTGTTTGCTTCTGCAGGTGTAGCAGGTATTATTTTGGGTTTGTCTGCTCAAAAAATTATGGGAACACTTCTGGCGGGAATTCAATTGGCCATTACACAGCCATTTAGAATAGAAGATGCCGTTTTTGTAGAAGGGGAATGGGGCTGGATTGAAGAAATAAATCTCACCTATGTTGTGGTTAGAATTTGGGATAAGAGAAGGTTGGTTTTGCCATCTACTTACTTTTTAGATAAGCCTTTTCAAAACTGGACAAGAAACTCTGCCGACATCACAGGCACCATATTTCTTTATACAGATTATAATGTACCCTTTGACGCCCTCAGAACGGAATTGACGAAGCTTTTGAAAAGTACAGAATTATGGGATGGTCATGTAAACGTACTTCAGGTGACCGAGGCCAAAGAGTTTTCGGTTGAAATTAGAATTTTGGTAAGTGCCAAAAACTCACCTACAACGTGGGATTTGAGGGTTTTTATTCGCGAAAAAATGATATCGTTTATTCAAAAGAACTATCCCGAAAGTTTACCAAGAACTAGGATTGAATTAAAAGAAAGCCTTTAGAAACTAATGGCTTGCCGGCATTGGCGAGCTGATGATTTATATTCAAGCTAAATATGTCTTTAGCGTGCTGGGAAAAGAATTGCTTTTTTGAAATGAAGGAAAACGGTTACCTTTATAAAGGATAAATAATTCTGTATGAAATGAATAAAGACAGCATATTGATTGAAACTGTAGTTCATACTCCCATAGACAGGGTCTGGGAAAGCTGGATGACACCAAGCCATATCATGAATTGGAATAATCCTTCGGATGATTGGCATACTCCTGCTGCATCAAATGATCTTAAAGTCGGTGGTAAGTTTAGCTACATCATGGCTGCCAAAGACGGGAGCTTTAGCTTTGATTTGGGAGGTATTTACACATCCATTACTGAGAAACTGTTATTGGCTTATGGTTTAGAAGATGAAAGGAAAGTGAAGGTTGAGTTTATGTCAACTGATCAAGGCGTTAAAGTCCTTCAGTTTTGTGAGCCAGAATTTGATCATTCTGCTGAAATGCAAAAAATGGGATGGCAGGCTATTCTGAACAATTTTAAGAAATATACCGAAACCCTAGTTTAAATATTATGAATCACGAAATAAGTCCATGTTTTTGGTTTGACAAAAATGGAAAAGAAGCCGCAAAATTTTACTGCTCCCTTTTTCCAAATTCCGAGATTATAGCGGATGCAGGTGTTATGGTGGTATTCAAATTAGCAAACCAACGCTTTTTAGCATTAAATGGTGGGCCATTTTTCAAAATGAATCACAGTATCTCCTTATTTACGATTTGTGAAACAGAAGCCGAAACGGAGGACATTTGGGAAAAATTATCAGAAGGAGGAAAAGTCTTAATGCCTTTGAATAATTATCCATGGAGTGAAAAATATGGTTGGATTCAGGATAAATATGGGCTTTCTTGGCAAATCACCCTTGGTAAAGTTGCTGATTTCGGTCAAAAAATAACGCCTGCACTCATGTTTACAAAAGAACAGTTTGGCAGATCGGAAGAAGCAATAGGTTTTTATAGTGAAATTTTTCCTAAGTCTGAAACACACTTGATTAGTAGATACGACGAATCTGACAAAGTGCATGCAGGTAAAATTAATCATGCACAGTTTAGCTTAGCAGGGCAGAAATTTATTGTAATGGACAGTGGTTTGGAGCAGGAATTTACTTTTTCAGAAGGTATTTCGATTGTTTTAACATGCGATACCCAAGATGAAATTGACCATTATTGGAATCACCTTACAGCTGGTGGTCAAGAAGGTAACTGTGGGTGGTTGAAAGATAAGTTTGGCGTGAGCTGGCAAGTGGTACCGTCTATTTTGTCAGAACTCATGACTGACCCAGAAAAAGCGTCAAGAGTTCAAGCGGCTTTTATGAAAATGAAAAAGTTTGACATCGCTGCTTTGGAAAAAGCTTAATAGACCGCCCTTACCTCAGCTCGTAATGCGGGTAATAAATCCGCTGCAAACCACTCATTCTTTTTCATCCAAATGTTATTTCTCGGTGACGGATGTGGAAGAGGCAGGTATGCTGGCAAATAGGCCTCAAAGTTTTTAACAGTTTCAGTCAATGTCTTCTTGGTTCTGTTTCCCAAATAGTGCTTTTGGGCGTACTGCCCGAAAAGTAAGGTTAACTTAATATCCGGCATAAAGTCCCAGAGTTTATCGTGCCATAAAGGAGCACATTCGGGTCTAGGTGGTAAGTCCCCACTTTTGCCTGTTCCGGGGTAGCAAAACCCCATAGGTATAAGGGCGAAAATGTCTTTGTCGTAGAATGTTTCTTTAGAAACACCCAACCAATTCCTTAAATTATCCCCGCTTTTGTCGTCCCACGAAATTCCACTTTCATGTACTTTTCTGCCTGGAGCCTGCCCTATAATGGCTATTTTGCAGCTTTTACCAGCCTGAATAACAGGTCTACAGCCAGTAGATAAATGATTTTCGCAAACTCGGCAAATTGATATTTCTTGGAGGAGTTTTTGCATATTTAAATATATAAGGTAATTAACACTTCCTTTGCATCTTTTTATAGCAAAAGAACGTTTTTAAAGTATTGGTAGATTAGGAACGATTTGTTTCAATCTGTTATGTGATAAAACTTTAAATATTTAATTTGAACTTATAAATCCTTTTAACAATGAAAAAACAGGCATTCTTTATACTTACGCTAACTTTAATATCGCTCGGGTCTTTTGCCCAAAACGTAGATTCTCTTTTCTCTAAATACATAAACGCCACGGGTGGCGAAGAACTGTATAGTAAAATAGAATCATATGAGGTTCATCAGACGGGAGACGACTCCAAGGTGCCCTTTGAATCTAATGTGGCAGTTTCTGTAAAAGACAAAAAGGTATTAAGAACTAGAACAGTACTTTCTAGAAACTTCCTTTATGAATTGAACGGAACGGCAGCGAATATGCACATACCTACTGGCGGACTTAATAGAGGAAACTCTTTCCAAACCCAAAAATTAAGTGATTTCGAAAAGTCTAAGTTGGAACTAGAATTGTCTGATGAGTTCTTGCCATTTATGAATTATAAGGCCAAAGGTTATAGAGCTAGAGTGATAGGTCCCAAATCGATCAATAACGAAAGCACGGTGCAGGTAGAGTTATCAAAAAGTGGTTTTACGAGAAATTATTATTTTTCTACCAAAACAAACTTACTGGTTCAGGAAGATTTGACCTACTCAAACGGAGATAAGCTTATTTATCAACACAGCAAATATGATAAAGTAGGTGGCATCATGTTTCCTTCAGAAAGTATTATGACTGAAGCTGGCAAGGCAAAGAATATTAAGACAGAATTGAAAATTAATAATATTCCAGACGAAGAATTCGAGGTAAAATAAATTTTATGACCAAAGCTTTAAAAGTATTGGCATGGCTCATAGGCATCAGTGTTTCACTGATGCTTTTGCTGTTTTGGTACGTTGGCACAGAGGGCGGACAAAAGTTAGTAACCACAGAGGTTAATAAGTTTCTAAAATCTAAAATAGACACTCCTTTTAGTATTGGAGCCATCCGATACGAAATTCCTGATTATATCAGTGTGGCGGATGTTTATGTGGAAGACACACAGCAAAACACATTTCTAAGAACCAAAAGATTTAGAGTGGATATTTCCATGTGGGCTTTGGTAAGGGGCATTATAGATATAGATCAGGTTTTAATAGAAGATGCTACTGTAAATGTTTATCGAAATGCTCCTAATGAGGATTTCAACTATCAATTCTTAATGGATGCTTTTTCTTCTGATACCACCACAGTGGTAAAAGCGGTGGACTACAATAAAGAAGAGCCGAGTACTGGTCCATTTTTTTCCTTAAATCAGATAAAAGCCAATCGTCTATCCTTAGCATATAAGGACGATTTTGGAGGAGTGAACTTTAAGGGAAAGTTGGATGAAGTAAGAGTGAGCTTCAATGAAATAGATCCTAATGCAGATATCTATCACATCAATAATATTGATTTGAATGACGGTTATGCCGTTTTAAAAACATTTAAGGGTGAGCCACTCAGTACTATAGAAGAAGCATCTGCTCCTTTAGATATTGATTTGAATGGCTTACGAATTAATAATGTAGGTTGGAAGTTAATAGGCGATGACCTCGGCTTAGATAATACTGTAATATTCAAAAACTTCGATCTGGAGTTCGACAAATTAGATTTGACCCAAAATTTGGTTCAAATAAAAAGTGTAAGCTTACAAGATAGTAAGGTCCAAGTAGCTTTAAGATCTAAAGCTGCAATAGAACCGGAGGTTGCATCGGAAGAAGCTTCTCAAGCTTGGAAAATCACCTTGGCAGATTTGTTGGTAGCTAATACACATATTGTTTATGATGATAATACTACACCTCGTTTAAGCAAGGGTTTTGATTATAACCACATAGATTTTAGACAAACCAAAGTAGATATTTCGGATTTAAGCTATGATAAATCTGGAATCAAACTCAATCTTAGAGATGTTAATTTTAGAGATAAATCTTCCTTAGCCTTAGAGAAATTTAAGGCTAATATTGTTTATTCAGATAAAGGAATTAGCGTAGAAAATCTTGACCTGCGAACGCCAAATTCTGAGATAAAATCTGATTTAAAGCTTAGCTATAATAGTATAGATGATCTGAGCAACGATTTAAATAAAGTCAATTTTGATTTAAAGTTGGATAACAGCTTTTTAGCTGTTAAGGATATTCTATTGATAATGCCCAATTTGGATTCCAGTAAGTTTTTGGCAAAGGAAAAGAATCGGAAAATAAAGTTTAAAGCAGATATAAAAGGAGGAATGAGTAATCTACAAATTAACTCACTCCAAATGGAAGGCTTGCAGGATACTAAAATTAATCTTACCGGGAATCTGGCTAGATTAGATAATCTTGACTTTTTAAAGGCAGACCTCAATATTAAAGAAATAAGTATCCATGCTAGCTTGGTGGATTTACTGGTTCCTGACGCCACCATGTTGGCCGATTATAATATTCCAGAGCGACTTTCGCTGCGTGGGAAAGTGCGTGGAGATGCTAAGGTTTTAAATATTGATACCGATTTAACGAGTACGCTTGGAGATTTGAAGCTAAAAGGTATTGTAAAGAACTTGAGTGATGAAAACCTCATTTCTTATGAAGGAAATCTACATACGGAAGACTTGGCTGTAGATAAGTTCTTTAAAGAACAGCTTGACTTAGGACTACTTTCTACCGATATTTTTCTAAAATCCGATGCCACATTTCAAGATATAGAAGCGAAAGGAGAAATCCATAAGTTAGTTTATGGTGGGTATACTTACCGAGACGTAGAAATTGACGGTAGTATGGCAGACAGCGTATTAGTGCTTAAAGGCTCTTCCGAAGACCCTAATGCTAGGTTGAACACTGAAATGACGGTAGACTTACGATCTGGTAAATACCCGGTAGAGGGTAATGTTTCTATTACTAAACTGAATTTGGCGGCTCTTGGTTTTTCAGATTTTGAGGAAGATATAGAAGGGGTATTTGATTTAAATATGTCTTCACTTTTGCCTCAAGAGCTGGTAGGAACTTTCAAAGTGAAGCAATTGGCCATTGGCAACTTATCGGTAGGAGATGTGGCAGGAACATTTCTGAACGAAAAAGATAAGCATATAGCTAAAGTAGAGTCCCCGTTTTTGAAAGTGAATTTAGAGGGGCAGTTTGACTATTATGAACTGCCTGATATTTTGATGTCGGAGGTCAATAGTTACTTTATGCAGGATTCTATAGGCTTACAAAGCTTGACAGGGAAAAAGGATTTTATGTTGACGGCACAGGTTTTAGATCACCCTATTTGGCAAGTATTTGTGCCTGAATTGGCATTTGATAAAAGTATAAACCTAAGTGCCAAATTGAATGAAGAGAAACTTCAGGCCGAGATGAGCTTTTCCAATTTAACTTATGGAGAGATTCTTCTGAAGGATTTTAAATTTGATATGACCGGTAACGGGAAAAAACTAGAAGGCGAAGCGAAACTGAAAAGTTTACGTTCTGGAAGCTTTATTTTGCCTAAAAATGAACTGAAAATAGAATTGTCCAATAGTGTTCTTATTGCTGATTTTGCCTCAAAGGATAGTCTTTCGGAGAATAAAAAGCATGCGATAAGTTTGCGATTAGAAAAGGAGGGTGAACTGTTTAAAATTAACCTTAACGAACTTTTGGTGGATAAGCAGGTCTATGAAATCAGTAAAACAGCCATCTATTATGGAGATGAAGGCATACTGATCAATGGTTTAACCATCTCGAAAGATAAGGAGCGGCTAACTTTAAATGCGACTAAAAATCAACTGAATGCAAAAGTGGTTGATATTGCCATTAATCCATTTGCCAACTTTGCCGGATATAAATCTGAGGAAGTAAAGGGGCAATTGAATGGAGACTTAGTGGTGGTAGATTATATGGAAGATTATAATGTTACTGGAGCATTAGCAGTGAATGGTTTTGAGGTTGGAGGGATTAAGGGGGGTGATTTAAAACTAGATATAGAAGAAGTTAATGCTAGAAATGCCACTTTTAGTGGAGGTTTGGATGGCACCGAAAGCAAATTAGATTTTAAAGGGAATATAGGCCTAACAGATGAGGTTCCTATAGATTTTACGGCTAATATCACCAAAGTAGATGCCAAATTTATTCAAAGTTTAAGTGGAGGAGAGCTCACAAAATCAAAGGGGTTTGTAACAGGCAAAGTGAAAATTACAGGTAATGCAGACAAGCCTTTTGCTGACGGTAAGTTGTCTTTTGTGAATTATAATTTTACGCCCTATTATCTTGGAATTCCTTTGAAAATTGAAGACCAACAAATTTATTTCAAAGGAAACGAAATCAATTTTGAGAATTTTGTGGTGAAAGATTCTTTGAATCAGAAGATGGCTGTGAATGGAAAATTGGATTGGTCAAATACAGATAAAATATCTTACGACCTTAAGGTAGACACTAAGAATTTCCTACTGATCAATACCGATAGAGCTGATAATGATCTTTTTTATGGTAAGGCTAATATAAATGCCAATTTGATTGTTTCAGGAATTGGAGCTAGTCCAAATTTGAGTGGAAAAATTAGGGTGAATGAGCAAAGTAATATTACAGTAATTATGCCGACTGAGGTAGAAACAGCAGAGTCAAATGGTGTGGTGACTTTTGTATCGCCACCCAAAACAGAGGAAGAGTTAGCGAGTGGCAATTTAGTCATACCTACCACGAAGCTCGAAAAAGGAACTGGATTAGATTCGGAAGTTATTCTAGACATAGAAACAGACCCAAAAGCAGAGTTAAATATCCTTATTGACGAGCTTACTGGAGATAAACTTACGGTAAAAGGATCTGCCAATTTAACGGTAGGTATTTACCCTACAGGGGAGATTTTCTGCATTGGTATTTACGAAATTGCTTCAGGGTCTTATAATACTACGATGGTGGAGGTCTTGAAAAGGAACTTTCTGATAGAGCCGGGTAGTGTCATCATTTGGTCAGGCGATCCTATGAGAGCATCGCTTCAATTACAAGCGGTATATCAAGTGAAAGCAGATGTAAGTTCATTAGATACTAGGGGAGACCTTAATTTAAAAGATTTGGGCAAGGTACCCATTGACGTGATTCTGAAAATAGATGGAACTATTCAAAATCCACTTATTACTTTTGATATAAAAGTGTCTGATAAAGCAGAAAGTACGGCCAAAACAGTGCTAGAGAATACTGAAGTTTTTACTTCCTTAAAGAAAGATGCCAATAAAATGAATCAGCAGGTTTTCTTTCTGTTGGCCACCAATCAATTTTATTCTGATGGTAATTTTGATATAGGTTCCGTACTAGGGAATCAGTCGGCCCGTCAAAGCGTGAGTAAATTATTGACAGAACAGCTGAATGTATTAGCAGGAGACGTTTTGGGTTCTGTAGGTTTAAATTTCGGATTAAACTCAGAACAAACCGGTGTAGGTGGGAGTAATTCTTACCGAACGGATCTTAGCGTGGGACTCAAAAAAAGTTTCTTAAACGATAGGGTGAAGATATCGGTAGGGAAAAACTTTGAACTTGAGAATAGTTCAGGCATTGATCAGAATTCAGCGGAACTTTTAGATAATATTGAAATTGGATACAACATAACCGCGGACGGGCGTTATGCCGTAAAAGTGTATAGAACTAGTCAGTTTCAGACCGTTCTGGAAGGTTTTGTCTTAGAAACTGGAGTGAGTTTTGTTTTACAAGCGGAGTATGAAAAAGTTAAGGATTTGTTCAAAAAGGGGGTAAAAGAGTAAATGAGGAATTTAGGATTATATATTGCCCTGATAGTTTTTCTGAGCGGATGCAGTTTGTCAAAAAAGCTACCGGAAGGAAGAACAATTTATGGCGGCGGATCGGTAAAAGTAGCGGGAGAAACGTCCAAGAAAAATCAGGCCAATCTAGTGGCGGATATGGAAGAGGCTCTTGCTCCTAGAACCAATAGTATGGTCTTGGGTTTTCCTTATAAAGTTTGGCTATACTATAATATTGGTGAGCCTAAAAAGCCCAAGGGAATTAGAAATTTCTTGCAAAACAAAGTAGGTCAGAAGCCAGTGTTTTATGAGGAGGGCTATCCCAAAATAAACCGTGCAAATCTGGTTAATGTAGCAGAAAATAACGGTTACTTTAAAAGTACGGCTACCAGCGAATCGGTCACGAAAAAATATAAAACCAAAATAAAGTATCAAGTGGATTTGGCACCACAGTACTTTATCCAAGAAGTTGGTTTAGATACCGCAGATTTTCAGATTTTTGGTAGAGATACGCTTGGGCTTAGAGCAGGTACGGTATTGAAAGTTGGAAATCCTTATAATTTGAATGAACTGATAGCTGAAAGAGAACGAATTAGTAATTTCTATCAGGAAAAGGGATATTTCTACATGAGCCCTAGTCAGTTTGTGTTGGAGGTTGATACTAACTTAAACTCAAATAAATTAAACATTAAAACCAAACTCTCCCCGGAATACAGCAATGCTGCATTAGATAAATATTACATCAGAGAAATTAATGTGCTGAGCTCTTCTAAACAAGGAGGAAATGAAACCAAAACCTCATTTAATAACTTAGAAAGAAGCGGACTTGCCATCGCTGAGGATGATAAGTCTTATAAGCCTAAAGTGTTTACCGAATCCATTATTTTCAGACCAGGGGAGCTTTATAGTCGGTCAAAACAGGAGGCCAGTTTGAACAGACTATCGAATCTTAAGAATTTTCAGTACATAAGAAACAGGTATGAACCCTATAGGGCTGCTGATTCCATGTATTTAGATGTTAATTATCTTTTGACACCCATAAAAAAGAAATCCATTAAAGGACAGCTCAGTGGTTTAACCAAAAGTAATGGTCTCTATGGTTCTGAAGCTAATGTTTCATGGCAAAATAGAAATGTTTTTCACGGAGCAGAAATTCTAAAGTTTGAGCTGAATGGAGGTATTGACCTTCAGTTTGGTCAAATAGAATACGGTAATAATTACCGTAGATTAAGTCTATCTGGTGACCTTACATTTCCACGTTTCTTGATACCTTTTGTGAAGCAAAGAACCAAGGTCTCATCAGGTGTGCCTAAGACCAATATTAATATCTCTTACGAGATTCTCAGAAGGAAGGACTTTTATACATTGGCCAGTTCTAATGCTGCCTTTTCTTATTTCTGGAGGAAAAATGCAGAATATGAGCATACACTTACACCCGTTTACTTTAGCTTAATTAAAGCCAGTAATTTTTCAGATAATTTTATCAATCAAATCTTTATCAGTCAAAACCTCAGTGATTTAGAAAGGTATTTTCAGATTTTGGAAAACAAACTCTTGCTGGGTTTGCAATATCAGCTCGGTTATACACCTACATTACTTCAAAATTCCAGAAATAGGGTTTCTTTTAGTTTTGGATTTGATGTTTCGGGTAATGTGGCTTCCTTAATTGCTAAAAAGCCAGAAGAGGGTGATGGAGGATATCAACAGCTTTTAGGCGTACCTTATGAGCAATTTGCCAAATTTGATTTTGAAGGTAAATACTTTAAAACCATTGGTAAAACGACATGGGCTAATAGACTCTTTACAGGTTTTGGTATTCCTTATAAAAACTCTATTATGCTCCCTCAAACCAAGCAGTACTTCTCAGGAGGAACTAATGGGCTTAGAGGTTTTAGAGGAAGAAGCCTAGGGCCAGGAAGGGTTTCTCCCGAAGATTTCACTGCAGAATTATTTGGTGCCAACTCCCAAGGAGATATAAAACTGGAATTAAATACGGAATTGAGATATAAAGCCTCTAGTTATATAGAATTAGCTGCTTTCGTAGATACAGGAAATATTTGGACCTACAGAGATGACACTTTTTATGGAGAGAAGGCTAAGTTTACCAGCGATTTCATAAAAGATTTAGCGGCCGATATCGGCGTGGGTCTTAGGTTAGATTTTACTTATCTGGTATTAAGAGGAGACATAGCCATCCCTGTTAGAAAACCATGGTTGGATGATCCTTGGGTGCTTAACGATATAAGATTGGGAAACAAGGATTGGAGGACTGGAAATCTGATTTTCAATCTGGCCATTGCTCATCCATTTTAAGAAAAAACTTTAGAATGAAACTCCCCATGCTCATAAAAAAGTATGGGGAGTTTTTCTTTAGTCTACAATTGGTGGAGAAGGGGCTTCAATGACAGGTTTTATTGGTTTGACAGGTTTGGCTGGTTTTGGTGGCTTAGCTGGTTTTGCGGGCTTTTCAGGTCTTTCGGGGCGTTGATGTAGATTCACGCCTAAATGGTCTCTAACTTCCTTTGGAAGCATGTCTATTATGGCTTCATGATGCTTTTCCATTTCATCGGCGTGTTTATCTATAATGATTTCCTTTTTCTCCAAAATAACCTCTATTTCTCTTACAGGGATTTCAAATTCCCTTTCCATTTTTACTTCAAATGCCTTCATCTTAGATTCAAAGCCCTCCATGTTGACTTCCATTTTTTCTATCTTCTGTTCATGAACCTTTACTTTGTTTTCAAATTCCCTTTCAAGTTTGTTCACATCCGTTTCATAGGTTTTAGATCTGATGTCTAATTTAGAAAGATCGTTTTGAAAGGTGTTGGCATACTTTGCAATCATCTCCGACTCTTTTTGAATACTTTCTAAAGATTTTTGGAAACTTGGGTCGTTCTGAGGATTGAAATCTATATCGCCCATCGCTTTTTGTTGAAGCGAAGTCATTTTCTGAACCTCAACATTCATTTCCTTAGAAACGGCCTCAATATGATGACTGGCTTTCTGCATGCCTAGAAAGTGAGATTTTAAGGCCATCTTTTCTTGGGCAGTCAAAGTTTGTTCTTTACCATTAATTATAATTTTGTCAGGATTAATATGGATCTTGTATTTGTTGGTTTTAATATTAAGTTCTTGGTCACCTAAATCATAGTTGATATTTTGTTCAATATCAATGTCTCCAGAATCTTGCCTTGTTTCAGGGGTAGCAATTGAAACAAATTCTGTTTCATCGATATCTTCTTGGTTTAGAACAATATCGTTTTCTGGAATTTGCATTAATGCTATCTCGTCTTCATCATTTGACGAGTTCTGAGCTTGAACCAAACCAAAAGTACACATCGCGGTAAGCATCAAAAGCAGGGCCGTAACTTTTACTTTCTGACCCTCGGGATTAACCCCTAAAAGTCTTTGAATTCTGTTTAACATGGGCATCCTTTTTTTGCCAAAGGCCATGGCTAAGGTAGGTTGGTGAGCAGAAAGCTGTATTTGAGCCAAAGTTTTGGCTAACAATACCCGGTTGCCCGTTATTTCTGCGGCATAATCGTCACAGGCATGTTCACGATTTTCTCTTATTTGACTACTTACGATCCAATAAACTGGGTGATAAAAGAATAGATTCTCTAATAAGGTTTGAATGAGATTAATTAAAAAGTCATTTCTTTTAATATGGGCTATTTCGTGAGCTATAATCAACTCCAGTTGAGCAGTACTTAATCCGCTTATCAGAGCAGAAGGGATAAGGATTACTGGCTTGAATGAGCCAAGTACCATGGCTGTATTTACTTTGAGAGACAACAATGCTTTAAAGTCGGGTATTTTTCCTTCTATTTTTTCTAGAACATTACTCAAAGCTATTTTTGCTTTTTCTGGAAGTTCAAAAGTGCCAGAACTCTTTAGGAATTGAACATAAACCAGCCCTCCTATCTGTCTTAAGAATAGAAAGCTGAAGCCAATGACCCAGCCTACAAAAAGCCAATGTGCATTTTGTCGAATAAGTTCAAGATAAGACTGAGAGTTAGCAGTGTTTACCAGTTCCGTAAATGGAATTAAGACAGAAGGGTTGGTTGATTCTGCATAGACAGTTTCATCAGCAGAAGAAGGTCGGAGGATTAAAAAAGTAATGATGGATGCGAAGAACTGCAAGCAAAACGCCGATAAACCAGCCCATACTTTATTATAAGCAGATTTAATAAGTCTATTGGCAATTAAATAAAGGCCAACGATAAGTACTCCTTGCCAAAGGGAATGGAACATGGTCTGCCCAAATGTGCCGGCCAGTGGCGTGTTAAAGAATGATTGTAGGTTGTTCATAATGTATAGCTTTTCATAATTTGTGTTAGTTTCTTGCTCAATGCTATTTCCAGTTTATTGAAAACTTTTTCAGGATTCAAGACCTTCTATGAGCTTTTTTATTTGTGCCAATTCTTCCTTTGATGCTTTATGATTTCCTAAAGTCTGCATCACCATATTCATGGCTTGGCCACCAAATGCCGCATCCACAAATTTGTTTACTAAATGCTCTTGCATGCTTTTCTGAGAAACTACGGATTTGTAGATATGAAATCTACCTTGCTCTGTTCTGCTCAGTAATCCTTTGCCCAGCATAAGCTGCATGATTTTCAAAGTAGTAGTGTAACCCACTTCTTTGTTGATATTTAATTCATCATTAATTTCTCTTACAGAAGAAGGTCCTTTTTGCCATAATATTTGCAAAATTTCTAATTCCGAATCTGTTGGTTTTTGCATTGCTTTTTCATCTACGATTAATTTCGTAACAAATATAGTACGAACTATTTCGTAGTTCCAAGTTTTGTCTACGAAATTTTTCGTAGTTGAGGATTTTACGCTTGAGGTTAAGTGAAAGGTATTATGATTAACTTATTGAATATAAGTATATTGGTGCTGTGTTTTGCGAATTGTTAAATATACTTAACGCATTAAAATTAAGGATTGAAGATAGGCGAGGGTTACTTTGATTTTCTTTTTTGATAAGATACTTAAATCAACGAACCCATCATTTTCACCTCGTCTAATCTCCAAAATGCACCAGGGCTAATGAAGTAGCCTCTTTCTTTTGGAAGGCGAATGCCGGCAAACTTAAATGCCTCTAGGATAAACTCTGCACAGGTAAACTTATCATCATGAAAGATTTCCTTACTGCCGAGTAATGTTCTCCAGAGTATTCTAAAGTACTCCCAGTTGTCGTATTGTTTGGTGAGGTTATCTAAACAAAATTCCTTTATAATTCTTGTTTTTATCTCGTCTTGGCTCAGGTTAGTGTGTCTGGCCCAAGCTACTCTCCCGTCATAAGGCTCTTGATTGCCACCATAATCATTAAAAACATTAGAGAGGGGTACCATTCTAACGCCATTTCCAAGGATACTTTCCACCAAAAACAACCTGTTCATTTCTTCTAGCTTTATCACAATACCCACATGACTCCATGCAGATCGTGACCGACCTCTTATCAAGCTTGAAAGCCAATGGTCGCCAGAAAAAAATAGAAGATCGCCTGATTTAAATTCAGTCCTAATCTTGTTGTAATTTTGTAAATTAGTTTCGCGGTCTTTTCTGGCGAATAGCTTTTCTAACTTTCGCTTATTATATAAAGGAATTGCCATGAAACTTTTAAAGGTAATGAAGGGTTATTTTTGTACATTAGATTTAACAGCAAATTAGTTATTTTATGATAACAGTAACAGAGCAGGCAAGGAATAAAATCACGGAGCTCAAACTTAAGGAAGGTAAAAGCGAAAGCGAGGGGATAAGAGTAGCCGTAGAAGGCGGTGGATGCTCAGGTTTGATGTATGACCTGGAATTTGACGCTACTCAGAAAGATAACGATCACGTTTTTGAAGATAACGGCGTCAAGGTTTTTGTGGATAAAAAGAGTCTTTTGTACCTTATTGGTACGCAGTTAGACTTTTCTGACGGCCTAAACGGTAAAGGATTTCAATTTAAAAACCCGAATGCTTCAAGAACTTGTGGCTGCGGAGAGAGTTTCTCCGTTTAAAAAGAAATGATATAATTATGAGTACATCTAAAAAACTTAGACGAACAGTAGGAAGCGAGGCCATGTTACTTGGAATTAGCGGGGGTATGGCTAAGTTTTTCAATCTCGATGTTTCATTGATAAGAATCTTGTGGGTGGTGCTAACCTTTTTGGGGGTAGGCTCGCCTATTCTTATTTATATTATTATGGCATTTGTTGTTCCCAAAGAAGGGAATTAATAGGATTTCATTGCGAAAAGTAAAAACCTGTCAGACATCGTCCGACAGGTTTATTTTTTTATCTATTCTTCTAAAAGAAACCTAGATAAACCCTAATCTAAAAAACTTTTTAATTAATCTTAAGCGTGCATTTCAGTAGTTTGACTTAGCTGATAGGTATGCTCGGCAGGCATAACCACCCATAGAATAAGATAAATAATAACTACAGGCACTGGGGTGAAAAAGCCAATGGCTAATAACACTCTCACCAAAGTGGCGTCGATATCGAAATAATGACCTAAACCCGCAGCCACACCACCTAACATTTTTTCTGAACCTTTAATTCTAAATAGCTTTTTCATAATAATATTTTGTTTTGTATAAGTTTTCAATTTTTATCATTTTCGTCAACACTGTGGCTGACTTGATGATACAAACCTAAACTAAGACAAGGTACTTTGCAATACATAGTACATGAGTGGTTTTCTAAAATGAAGAATGGTAATTTTCGCTTGGGTTTTGGAAGGAGCTTCTTAAACGGCCTTTTAAGGCTTGTTTAAAGCTTGATTCGGCTATCTCGAAGTTCGGTTTTACGCTCCGCTTCAGATATGAGTAAGTTGAAATCTTTTTGCGTAATTACCCTGTGGAACTCTTTAGGCAATACTCGTTTCACTGGAAATTTACTGTTCAGCTGTATGCTTAGCTCATAAAAGTTTTCTAAGTCAGTGCCATCAAGGGTTTCCGTTGGCGGGCAAATCTGTAGTTTATCACTAGATTCATTTTTAGTATCTTCTATTAACCAAGGGGTCAGACAGTTCTCAATTTCAAACTCCCTTTGTAATAAAATGTTTTTGCTAGGTAGTTTGGCTTCTCTGGTCCACCAAATGTCTCTAACGACCTCCATGGCTTCTAAAGTGCCGTCAATGCCTGATACGGCATCCAATTCTGCCAATTTTTCACTTAAGAGCATACTCATAGCTTCCTCAAATGGTAGTTTACTTTGAAGGGCTTTCATTCCCAACTGAACTCCTAAAAGGTTAGAGTAAGCATCTTCCATACTAAAGGCCGAATATCTTTCTGGCACCATTGGAATATAGGAAGCACCAAAAAAAGTGGCTATTTCATGCCAAACAGAAAGGTTATAAGCTATTTTTCCTGCAAGGGCAATTTTGTCTGCTGTAGTTTCCAGTTGACCAGGATAAATTTCTAGTTTCTTTTGACCTCCTTCTCTACCGAGTTCAATAATAAAATCTTGATTATTGGCTTTAAGAATTTTTTGGTACAAATAGGCCGTCCAATCTGCTTGATCTCTTAGGTGACCAATGTCAATAAAGCCACCTTTATGAGTATAAATGATACCATTATTTTCTGTTTCGTTACCTAAGTAGGTATGAGAACCTAATTTTTCAACACTCGTAATATCAGAAATTTTTAGAAAAGGTATGCCAGTGACTTTAACATCTGAGCCAAAAGAGCAGCATGTTCTAATGATTCTTGGTGGAGGGTTATCTCCCATTTTATCGCCGATAGCGAGCGGAAGAGCGGCCTGAGCAGCGAATGATAACGAAAAAATAATACTGAAAAATAGTCTCACTTGTGTCCTTTGTTTATAGAAAGGTAGCAGTCTAACGTAAAATGTGTTCGAATATGTTCACACTAAGCAAAAAAAAACTCAAACCGTTTGGCTTGAGTTTTTGTAGGAATAATTAATCCTTAGAATAACTTTTCATTAGGAGGCGTAACACCTTTTAGTCTTAGGTAAATAGTCGTTTGACCTCTATGATGTGTAGCATGCTCAAAAACTTTCGCCATTCCCTGGGCTTTAGTCAGTTCAAAGGTATTGAAAAGCTTAACTGTTTCGCTTAGGTCTTCATCGCTCATGCCGTTTAGTGTACTTATGATGTGGTCATAACTTTTCGTTACGGCCTTGATAACGGCCTCTTTGGACTGAGAAGCTTCATTTCCTTCTAGCTTCTTATCAGCCATTGGATTTGCCACGCCAGCAATCATAGATGTTAAACCAAAGTTGGCGTCTGCCATATGCAAGAATTGATCTGCAAATGAACGAATGTCTTCGGTTGGTTTAAAAGCGTAACCATCTGCTGGCATTGCTTCCAGGTACTCTAAAGAAAAAATCTTAGCCCTTTCAAAGTCCGCTGCCATATCAGATTTCGAAGTCTTAGGGGTTTCTAAGGCCATAGCACTAGAAAATGACGCTATAAAAAGGGCGATTAGAAGGTTTAGGGGTGTCAATATTTGTTTCATCGTTTAATAAGTTTAGGTTAAAAAATTAGGTCTTTATATTAACAGTAACTTCTTTACAGAAGTTCGACCTATTTCTATACCAAGACGTTTCTTATTCAAAAAATGGGACACCTTCTGGTGCATATTTTCTCATTGCCTCCTGATTTATCTCCACGCCTATACCAGGAACATCCCTAACTTTTATGAAGCCATTCTCTACAGCTTCACCTTCAAAACTTACTATTTCTTTATACATAGGGTCTTTATGGAAATAGATTTGCCATTCCATAATCATAAAATTCGGTACAGAGGCACAAACATGTGCAGAGGCCATAGCACCTAAATAAGATGCCACCATATGAGGTGCAAATGGCACATAATAAAGATTGGCCAAGTTGGCTATTCTTTGGGCCTCGCCCAGACCACCACATTTTTGTAAATCTGGCATAATGATGTCTACCGCACCGCTCTCTAATAATGGACGGAAGCCATGAGCCAAATAATGATTTTCTCCGGCACAAATAGGGGTTGAGGTAGAAGACGTTATTTTTTTGTATGCATCGGCGTTTTCAGCAGCTATAGGTTCTTCTAACCACATTAGGTTTAACGGCTCTAGCATTTTAGCTACACGCTCTCCGGTGATAGCGTCATATTTTCCATGCATATCTGCACAGATGTCTATATTTGGGCCTACTGCAGCACGTGTGGCAGCCATTTGGTCATACATCCGTTGAAGTTCTGCAGGACTAGCCGTCCAATTAAACTTGTCGTATTTATTTGGGTCGTTGGCTTGGTCTAAGTCAAATTTTACGGCTGTAAAACCCATATCTACAGCTTCTCTAGCAGCTTCTGCAAAATCTTCTGGTTTCGGTAATCGGTTTTGATACAGTGCGGTGTCCATGTAAACGCGTACCGAATCTCTAAATTTACCTCCTAAAAGTTGATAAACGGGTAGGCCTAATGCCTTGCCTGCCAAATCCCAAAGGGCGGTTTCTACGGCCGTCAATACGGCAACATACATTCCAGACTGTGCCCCTTCAAAAAAGCCAGATTTCCTGATTGTCTCAAAAAGCTTATGCACATTTAATGGGTTTTGACCTTTAATTCTCTGGCCCATTATTTTTACTAAATGATAGGTTCCTGGTGTGGCGTCTACACCTTCACCATGACCTACTATATCTTGATTACTGTAAATCTTCACAAATAAGCTGTGCCCGCCTCTAATATAACCGCATTTGATATCCGTAATTTTCAAATCCGACGGCATGGAACTTTTTGGGGTGCGGTCAATGGCTGTTTCATATTCTCTTGCGAAGTTTAAAAGGGGGGCGGCCGTAAGTGCTGATGTGAGTGCGGCTTTGTTTAGAAATGATCTACGTTTCATTTAATGATGATTTAGGGTTGTCCTACTGGTAGGTAATTAAGTATATTTTAAAGAAAGAAATAAGCTAGAAAATGTGATGGTCATGCTCAGTTTACCAAGTTCTTTTGCTAAGTATTTCTTGAATTTGTGCTCTAGAAACAGGTAGGGCGTCGATATGCTCATTTAGCCATCCTGAGAAGTCTTTTTCTATGACGTCAGACCATCTCATGTCTATTTCACCTGGTGTATATTTTTGTTCTCTTAAACGCTGATGGCCAAACATGTCTCTTAAGCGAACCACTTCAGACACTTTAACCACCTCTTCAGCCAAGTGAGGCGGGATAAATACCACACCGCCATCTCTTCCTAAAACCACATCGCCGGGCATACAGGTGGCGTCTCCAATTCTTGTTGGATGATTTATGGCCACTAAAGTGGTATTAAGATCTTTTTCAGCGTTATTGAGATGGTGAGAAGGGTGATAGCTTCGGAAGAAAGAGGTAAAACCTCCAATGTCTTTCAAGCCCCCAATGTCTCTTATGGCCCCATCATATACGATGCCGTTTCCGCTTTTGGTAAAAATGGAGTTGCCGAGGTTGTCGCCAATGGTAGGGCCATCTTTATAAGAACCGAATTGGTCTGCCACGTAGACATCGCGTTTTTGTAAAAGGTCAATGGGCCAAGAGTTTTGGGACTGCACACGACCGTCTTTGTTATGGCCTTTATCATCTATGGCTTTTTGAATGTCTGGTCTGCCTGGCATGAAAGTGGCTGTTAAAGCTCTTCCTACCATCACAGAGTCAGGGTTTATGAGTTGCCAATTACCTTCAAACTGCTGTTTATAGTTATGATTTCGCAAAACTGCCCATGCTTCTTCTAGGGTTACCAACTTCATACGGTTCAAGATGTCATCAGAAACTTTGGGTCTACCATCGTTAAATCTTTCGCCTTTCCATTCTCTGGTGAGGAGCAGTAGGTAGTCTTTTGAGATTTGCTGGGAGTACCCAATTTTTGGGCAGAGCATAAGTGCTCCAAGGCATAATAATGCCAAATAGTTTAATTTTTTCATATAGGGTTCTTTGAATCTTTGACAATTTAAACAATTCATTAAGACTCGGACCGCTATGACCCAGGAAAGATATGGTCAAATAGACAATAATAACTTTTTTAGTAGACCCAAGCCCCTTTTTTGAGTTTTAGTGATTCTGTAGTCAGCTCTTCTTTTTACTTTAAAAAACTTCCTCATCAATCAGAGCAGACTTAAAAAGGTAAGGCTTGAGAAGGGGTGCATGCATTTCAAAAGACACAGAAATTTCTTGGTGAATATCTGTTTAAACGTTTCTTTGTTAAGATAGATGGATTCGTCTAAAAACAAATTGCAAATGCAAAATTAAGGTTAAAGTCGTCACGGGTTTTCTTTCAAGTGCGGCAATATATCTAAATAACAAAGTGCTTAAAACGCAGAAATTTTGTGTTCTTCTTTAGACACGGAATCCAGTATTTTCAGACATCAAGCAAAGTGCTATATTCTATTACATGATGCCTCATTACTACTCAATTTAGCCACCAAATGGCTGCATTAAGACAACTGGCGAAAGACACCCAGAGTAGATAAGGTATTTGAATATTTCCGGCGGTTCTATTGACTTTTCTAAAGAATACTATCATCATTAAAACAGCCATCCAAAGAATAGAAATTTCAAGGAGTGCTAAGCCTGGGTTTTCGAAGAAGAAAAACAAGAAACTCCAGATAAAGTTAAGAGCCAATTGTATGCCAAAAATAGTCAGAGCATTGGTTCTTTCTAGGCTTTTAGGACTTTGCCAGATCAGGTACAATCCAACACCCATGATGGCATATAAGGTGGTCCAAACTGGTGCGAATATCCAATTGGGAGGGTTGAAGAAAGGTTTATTAAGGGTGCTGTACCAAGACGCTATACCCGCAACCGTGGCAAATCCAGAAATGCCTCCTATTGCTAAAGGGATGGCTAAACAAAGAATAAATGATAGTATCTTTTTCATGTTGAAATTGCAATGGCATGAAGCTTAAAAGCGATGTATTTAATGCTAAATTAAATACGAGAATCGGCATAAATGGTATTCGTCGTGAGATTTAAAAAATGTGGATTTCATTTTGCTCCTAATGATTCAAAATTTGGGCTAACTTTGCAGCCGCATGAAAAAAGATATTCCTCACATAGACCTACAAGTTGGCAAAAAGCTCTATTTCGCCTCAGATTTTCATTTGGGAGCTCCAAACCATGAAGAAAGTTTGGTACGTGAAAAGCGAATAGTTTCTTGGCTTGAAAGTATCAGAACCGATGCCCAAATAATTTTCTTGGTAGGGGATCTATTCGACTTTTGGTTTGAATACAAGCGTGTGGTTCCTAAGGGGTATATTCGTTTTTTTGGTAAACTAGCCGAACTGGCAGACGAAGGAATAACCATTAAAATATTCACTGGAAATCATGACCTCTGGATGGCAGACTATTTTCAGAAGGAGATAGGAGCATCCGTTTGTTTTGAGCCTCAATCTTTTTCATGTGTTCATCATACTTTTTATGTAGGCCATGGAGACGGACTAGGCCCTGGCGATAAGGCCTATAAATTCCTTAAGGCTTCGCTTTTCAATAACCCCGTTTGTACTTTCCTATTTGGTAGGTTTATGCATCCTAATTTGGGAATGTCATTGGGTAATCTTTGGTCGTTAAATTCTTGGAAGAAAAACAGAAGTGAGGATGTAGTTTTTGAAGAAATTGACATTAACGGAGAGTTTCTTTTTCATTACATTTTGGAAATGGAGAAAAAAGGAAACCATCATGATTTCTATATTTTTGGTCATCGACATATTGCTCTGGAACACCCCGTTTCAGAAACCACTAAATATATAAACCTTGGAGATTGGATTAGGTTTAATACGTATGGTGTTTATGATGGCACTTCTTTGTCTTTGCAGACCTATCAAATCTAATGATTTTCCTGTTGAGTATTTTCTACACTTCCCAGTTGAGGTATCCGTGTTAATATTGTATCTTGTCTATTAAGTTGTTGACAGTAAGTTTGATATAGATTGTTGGAATTAGCTATACCAGTACCGGAACGAATATTTAGGTTTACGACTTTATAAATCAATATTTTAGAGAAACCTTAACACAAATAAGTATGAATAATTTTAAATGGATTGTAGTATCTATGCTACTCATAGGGGCTTTTACATCGTGCGTTAGTAAAAAGAAATATGTGGATAGTCAAACAAAATGGCAGTCCGCATCAGACAATTTAATGAAATGTAATGATGATTTGATTTCGGCAAATCAAGATATATTAAAACTAAAAGGTGATTTATCTTCTGCTCACATGGAAATGTCAAATACTGCTAAGTTTAGAGAAGAGCAGCTTAAAGATTTAAGAGGCCAAATTACCGATTTACAAAAAAATAGAGACCAGCAGGTAACGCAAGTGGAGGGTCTTACAGTACTTTCAAAAGCGGCGAGTGATAACGTCGATAAAACACTTACTCAGCTGGGTCAAAAGGATAAATATATTAACTTATTGCACGCAGCTAGAAACAAAGTGGACTCTATAAATTTGGCTTTAGCTGTTAACCTAAAAAGTAGTTTAGGAATGGACCTTAACGATACCGACGTGGATATTAAGGTAGATAAAACGGTGGTCATGATTAACCTTTCTGACGCCATGATGTACAGTACAGGTAGTTATAAATTAACACCAAGAGCTAAAGAAGTTTTAGGGAAAATATCTAAAATTATTAAGTCTAGACCTGAGTTAGAAGTGATGGTAGAAGGTTATACAGATAATCAGCCTATATCTGGAGCAATAGAAGATAATTGGGAGTTAAGTGTGAAAAGATCGACTGCTGTAATTAGAGTTTTACAAGGAATGTATGGTGTGAATCCTGACAGATTAATAGCTGCTGGTAGAGGAGAATATAATACACTGGTACCTAATAACACAGCAGAAAACATGGCCAAAAACAGAAGAACAAGAATAATTTTGATGCCAAAATTGGATCAGTTTTATGATTTATTGAACCCTGACTTGGCGGGTAAATAAACTTATTTAACCGTAAAAACCGCCTTGTGAGTAATCATAAGGCGGTTTTTTTATGCTCAGGTGTCGGGAGGGTATGAATGCCTAAATTTTATACGTCATTTAACCCACTTTATGCATTAGGCAATCTCCAGATTTTATCGGGACCGGAGCTAAATTGCTTTAAATCAGTACGTAAAACCATTTAAACTCAATCACCATAGCAGTGCTATGCTAATTTCCCTTAATTGTCTGATTTATTGTATTTTAAAACTCATTACGATTCCCCAACGCATAATACGGGTTTAAATAATATTTTAAACTCAAAAATATTGTTGAGATTTGCTCCGCAATATTGACTCTGGTTTAGAGTTAGTAATGATGCTTAAACCAACAATTACCTAAAACATGATGCAAATCAATACACTCTTACTGGAGGATGATAAAACGCTTGTAAAAGAAGTAAAAAGCTTTTTGAACTCCAGAGATATTAAGTGTGATGTGGTTTTTGATGGAGAGACACTCTTCAGGCAAATTCGCCAAAGTTCTTATGATGTTCTTTTGTTAGACATCAATGTGCCATTATTGAATGGCTTGGAGGTTTGCCAAAGGCTTCGCAAAGAGGGAATAACCACACCCGTAATTATGCTGACTGCTTATGGGGATATTCAGGATAAAAAGGATGCTTTTAATTTTGGGGCAGATGATTATCTGGTCAAGCCTTTCCATTTTGAAGAGTTATTGCTTCGCATCAATTCTATTCTTAGAAGAGGAAACACTGAAAAAGTTCACGCAGAAGTGCTCTCTGTGGGTGATTTGGAAATAAACCAAACCGACATGGTGGTGAAAAGGGCTAACACGGTTATTGAACTGACAAAGAAAGAATATCAGCTATTGGTGTTTTTGACCAAGGCAAAAGGTAGGGTGGTCTCTAAACAAACCATTGCAGAACAAATTTGGGATATTCATTTTGAAACCAGCCTTAACACCATTGAGGTTTATATTAACTTTCTCAGGAATAAAATTGACAAGGGTTTTGGTCAAAAACTTATACATACCAAACCAGGTTTTGGGTATTACCTTACGGCAGAAGAGTCATGACATTAAGAAGAAGAATATCCGTAGGTGTGTCTTCTGTTTTTTCGGCATTTTTGGCTTTGGCATGTATTTTAATTTATAGCACATCGGCTCAGTATCGCAAAACAGAATTTGTTAATAGACTACAAAATAAGGCTATAACAACGGCGAAATTACTTTTGGAAGTCAAAGAAGTGGATAAGCAGCTCTTAAAACGCATTGATCAAAACACCATTTATAAGCTTTTTGACGAAAAGACCATTGTTTTTGACGACAGTTCTAACCTCATCTATAGTAGCCTTGATGATGCAGAAATCCATTGGAACCAAAATGACTTAGAGCTTTTAAAAGAGAAAGGCTTTTTTTACAGAAATGAGAAAGAGAAGGAAGTGGTGGGTATGTATTACGATTTTGAGCAGCGAGATTACTTTGTGATTACTTCTGCCAGCGATAAATATGGCCGAAGGAAATTGTCTTATCTGCTTTATATTCTGCTTTTTACATTTTTTGTAGGGAGCGTTTTAGTTTGGATATCTACACTTTTTCTTATTAAAAAATTACTGCTGCCGCTGGAGAATTTCAAATCTCAGATTGTGGATATCTCTGCCAATAAACTAAACCATCGTATCACAGGAAACAATAGAAACGACGAAATAGAAACACTGGCAAATTCATTTAATAGCATGATAGAACGGATAGATGGGGCTTTTGAGTCGCAGAAGGAGTTTACGGCCAATGCTTCACATGAACTTAAAACACCGTTGACCAGAATAGCTTTTCAGTTGGAAGGTATGATGCAGAATTATACACATCCTCCAGAGGTTTTGGAATATTTGAAGAATATAAAAAACGACGTACATCAAATGTCAGATTTGATCAATACGCTGCTTTTACTATCTCGTCTTGAAAAACAAGAAAAGGGTAAAGATTTCGAAAAAGTACGTGTGGATGAATTGATTTTTGCAGCTTACGAAGAAATGAAAAAGCTGGATCCAGAGTATGATATGAAATTTGAGATAGTAGAATCCCTTGGCGGTGAGTATCAAATGGAAATTATGGGCATAAAGCCCTTGCTGCAGATAGCGGTCAGTAACCTCATTAAAAATGCTTTTCTATACGCGTCCGACAACGCCATTCAGGTCAAAATCATTTCGGAGCCTAAAACTGGAATTCAAGTTTTGATAGAAAACGACGGTCAAACCATTTCAGAATTTGAACAAACACGACTTTTTAGTTCCTTCATGAGGGGCAGCAATGCCACCAAAATAAACGGTTATGGTTTAGGCCTTAGAATTACTAAGCGTATTCTTCAGTTTCATTCGGCAGAATTGTCTTATGAAGCACCCTCGGCTTTTTTGAATCGTTTTAGAATTGGCTTTAAAATTTAAGTTTCTTTTAAGCCTCACTTAAGTTTTAATAAAGAATTTGCTGATTATTTTGTTTCGTCAAATAGAACGCAGAATAATTAGAATCTGACCTCTATTTTGATTTTCAAAAACAATTAAAATCAAAAAAAACGAGAATGAAAAGCTTAAAATGGATATTGGTTTCGCTCTTATTTGCCGGAACTTTTGTTTCATGCGTTAGTAAAAAGAAATTTACAACGATGCAGTCCAAATACAAGACGGCGGATGCAAGTTTGATGAAATGCAGCGACGAGCTGTTGGTCGCCAAACAAGACAATCAAAAACTAAGAAGTGATTTGGATGCCAGCAACATGTCTTCTTCCAATACTTCAAAACTAAGAGAGGACCAATTAAAGGATTTAAGAAGTCAGATAGCCGACTTACAAAAAAACAGAGACCAGCAAGTTATGCAGGTAGAAGGTCTTACGGTGCTTTCAAAAACAGCTAGCGATAACGTAGACAAGACGCTCACTCAGATGAGCCAAAAAGACAAATACATTAATTTACTACAGTCGGCTAGAACTAAAGTAGATTCTATCAACTTGGCACTGGCGGTTAACCTAAAGAGTAGTTTAGGAATGGACCTTAACGATAAGGATGTAGACATTAAAGTGGACAAAACAGTGGTTATGATTAACCTTTCTGATGCCATGATGTACAGTTCTGGAAGTTATAAACTTACGCCAAGAGCCAAGGAGGTTTTAGGTAAAATAGCTAAGATTATTAAATCTAGACCAGAGCTAGAAGTAATGGTAGAAGGTTATACTGATAATAAACCTATTTCTGGAGCTATAGAAGATAACTGGGAGCTTAGTGTAAAAAGGTCTACTTCTGTCATAAGAGTTTTACAAGATACCTATGGTATAAACCCTGATAGGTTAATTGCCGCTGGAAGAGGAGAATTTAACACTTTGGTGCCTAATAATTCTTCAGAAAACATGGCTAAAAACAGAAGAACCAGAATAATTTTGATGCCTAAATTAGATCAGTTTTATGATTTATTAAATCCTGATTTGGCTAAGTAGTTTGTTTTAAGGTGCTTTCACGAATGTAGATCACTTCTCGAGCTTTTGCTTGGGGAGTGATTTTTTTTAGTGGTCTTCTATCTCATTTTTGGCTGCGAATATCCTTTTATCACGGTAACCCGTTCTATGCATTAGGCAATCTCCCGATTTTATCGGGACCGTAGCTAAATTGCTTCCCATCGGCAAGCTCAGGGTAACACAAATTAGTACGTAAACCCATTTAAAATCAATCACTTAGATCAAGGTAAACGCTATGCTAATTTCCTTTAATTGTCTGGTTTATTACTTTAAAACTCATAAAGGTTCCGCAACGCATGATCCGGGTTAAAAGCTGTAATGCCCAAGGAAAGAATAATAATGTAATGGATGTAGTCTGTTATCCATGGAAAATGAACTCTTAAATAATGACCTCTTTCAACCAATACGACCACCCGTATGGCTGCATCCAAAATATGATAAGCCCAATGTAAACTACTTCTCGGGCTTTTGCTTGGGGAGTAATTTCTTTAGAGTTCTTCTATCTCATTTTTGGCAGAGAAATATCCTTTTATCACGGTAAAAGATGTAACAGCCAAGAAAATAATGATAATGTAATGGACGTAGTCTATAATCCATGGAAAATGAACTCCAAAATAATGACCGCCACCAACCAATACCACCGCCCATATGGCTGCTCCCAAAATATTATAAGCCCAAAACGGTATGGTTCTCATCTTAACCAAGCCCGCCATAATAGGAGCAAAGGTTCTAACAATAGGTAAAAAGCGGGCTATAATAAGGGTTCTGCTGCCGTATTTCTCAAAATACTTTTTCGTTTTTTTGATATGCTTTTTCTTAAAGAAAAGGTTTTCTTTTTTAGCTTCTAGGGCTTCGCCAAAGTAATAGCCGGAGATGTACCCCGTAAAGGAACCCAACACGGCAGCTAAAAAAACGCATAATATTAATAAGAAAATATTAACCTTAAGAATGGCTAATCCGCAGAATACACCAGAAAGGAAAAGCAGGTAGTCGCCAGGCAGAAAGAATCCAAAAAATAAGCCATTTTCGATGTACACAATCAGCACTATCGCTATCAAACCACCCGTCTGAATGATTTCTTCAGAGTTAGTTAAATATTGAAAGAATTCTGTGATTTGTTCCATTGTGCTCTGCTTAGGGCGTAAAAATAAAGCTTATAGGGTTAAATGAAAATGCTTTCTGTCATAATAAGATTTTTTTTAGGAATGCTCTTAACCTTCTATTTCCGACAGTTCTAGCCATCTTAACTCTTTTTCCTCCAAATTAGTTTTTATTTCCGCTAATTCTTGTCCTAAAGCAGTTAGTTTTTCAAAATCACTTTCACCACCATTCATTAATTCAATAACCGTTTCTTTTCTTTTTTCTAGCTGTCTCATCGCCTTTTCTAGATCTTCAAACTCTTTTTTTTCTTTGAAGCTCATTTTCCTTTTGTCAGCAGCTATTACTTTCGGAGGTTCTACGTACTCTTCTTTAGGTTTTTCTTTTTTTTCAGCAAGAGCAGCTTTTTCTTCTTCGTCTTTCCAAAGCCTATATTCTGTATAGTTTCCAGGGAAGTCTTTGATGTAACCTTCGCCTTCAAAGGCAAATACATGGTCAATAATCTTATCCATAAAGTATCTATCGTGAGATACCACTAATAGGCAACCGCCAAAGCTCTCTAAGAACTCTTCTAAAACATTTAAAGTGTCAATGTCCAAGTCGTTAGTAGGCTCATCCAAAATCAAGAAGTTGGGGCTTTGAACCAATACTTTCATCAGTTGCAAACGTCTTTTCTCTCCTCCAGAAAGTTTATAGATGGGGTTGTACTGTACTTTTGGCGGAAACAAAAACATCGTCAAAAAGGCTGATATAGACAACTCTCTGCCATCACCTAACTTCACAAACTCCGCATATTCTCTAATGGCGTCTATTACTTTTTGGTCTTCACTGAAATCCAATCCCCCCTGTGAATAATAACCTATTTTTATAGTTTCACCTTTTACCACAGAGCCGCTGTCTGGTTTGGTAATGCCCATGATAATATCCAGCATGGTGGTTTTCCCCATACCATTTTTACCTACAATGCCAATCTTATCTCCACGTTTAAAGGTGTAGCTAAAATGGTCTATAAAGGTAGTGTCGTTATAGGCTTTGGTGATGTCCTGAATCTCCAATATTTTCTTGCCCATTCTTTCGGTACGGACATTCAGCTCTACTTTATCATCTTTCTTAAATCCTGCCGCCGTCTTCTCTTTCAAATCATGAAAAGCATCTATTCTATATTGTGCTTTGGTGGTTCTAGCCTTAGGCTGTCTACGCATCCATTCCAGCTCCTTCTTAAGCAGTTGTTGGTTTTTCTCGTGTACCACGGCATCATTGGCTTCACGAGCGGCTTTCTTCTCCAAGAAATACGCATAATTTCCGGTGAATTTATGAATCTGGTTATTAGCCAACTCCATAATACGGTTAGAAACTTTATCTAAGAAATATCTATCGTGAGTAACGAGAAATAAGGTGGTGTTAGAAGTAGAAAGGAAACCCTCTAACCACTCAATGGTTTGTAAGTCAAGGTGGTTGGTAGGCTCATCCAGAATTAAGAAATCAGGATTATCTATCAAAACTTTGGCTAAAGCCACACGTTTTTTCTGTCCACCAGAAAGCTGAGAAATCAACTTGGTGAAATCATGAATACCTAGTTTCCCTAAAATCTGCTTTACTTTAGCTTCGTAATCCCAAGCTTGAAGAGCATCTAATGTTTCTATGGCAGAAGACATCAAATCAATGTCGTTGGTTTCCATAGAAATCTCATAATTTCTAATGGCCGTTGTAATCTCATTTTCAGCATTAAAAATGGTTTCCATGACCGTAAGTTCATCTATAAGTTCTGGCTCCTGCGGTAAGTAACCCACGCGGATGTCGTTTCTTAAAGAAATTTCACCACCGTCTGTCTCGGTAATTCCAGCCACCATATTTAGTAATGTCGTCTTTCCAGAGCCATTAGAGCCAATTAAAGCTACTTTTTCTCCTTGAAGTATGCCAAAGGTCAAACCTTTAAAAAGCCAATGTTCACCTAGGTCTCTGCCTATATTTTCTGCCGATAAATAATTCATGCCGCAAATTTAGCTTAGCTATTATTATTCCTTGCCTGTTGGTGGGTATTTAATATGTGAGGGCTTAGAATGAGCTTAAATGAAGAGGAGGTTTATTGGCATACCAACTGTATATTGTGTTTGAAAGTAATGAATATCAAAACTAGTGGCAATTATAATTTTAAAGCGGTTTGCTTTATAGATTTGTTCAGTTTGTAGCTTAACGAAAAACTCACATTATTTAGACTAATGAATGGTATTGGGTAATGAGAGTCGAACTCGAAAACTGGTCGTTTCTTAAGGTATTCCGGTGTTTTATTATCATCGGTGAAAAGTAAACCATATCGAAGGGTAATATTTGCAAAATCAGACCTTAGATTTAATAAAAGATTCTCTTTAATTCTATAGGCTATAGAACATGCGACTGAATTTTTCGAAAATAAGGTTTTTCTTATTCTTTCATAATGGTATTTCTGAGTTAGGGGGTTAATGCTTTCAAAATAAAAGCCATTGAAGTGGCATAGGAAACCTTGAACTCAATTTTATCATATTTTTTCTTGAATAATTTCGTGTAGTATCTATGGTTTAATTCAAACCCAGCCCGTCTTACTTCAGCATCCACAGTCTGGCTGAAATCCTCAACACCTTTAAAATAATTAATTTGTTTGAGTTCAAGCTCTCTATAGTTTCCTTTTTTTGTTTCTTGAATAATTGAGGGTGTAAAAAGAACATAAGGAGCGTTCTTTCTTAGAGGAAAAGAGTTTTTTAATAACCCATCACTATAGGAATAATTATAGTCGTAATACTTATCATTAAATAGGGCGAAATTTGCTGTGTAATATATTTTATTTTGCCCTTGTACCGCCGCCAGAAAGAAAAGCATGAAGATGGTTGTGTGAACCAATTTCTGCATAAGTCATTTCAATTTAATTAGTGCTAAATTAGCTATTCCTTCTTAGTAGTTCTTAAAACTACTTATGAATCAACTTCAATATTATTAATATCCAGTTAGTGGGTATTTAATGTCCAAAAGTGCTTTGAAAGGTGGCTTTTAACTTGTGCGGCGAATAATCAACCTATTCGCCGCATATTTTGCGGTGAATAGGATTGTATTGCGGCGAATAATGTATATATTCGCCGCATATAATGCGGTGAATGAAAGTTTATATCTATCAAAAAGAGGCTTGGCCTAAGTTTACGTGGGACAGCGAAGAGTTATTTTCGTTGGTAGCGGAAGTACGCCATTCTCAAGGGAAACTTGTGGGTAAGATGGAGTCATTGGGCTATGATTTAAGAAACGAAGCTACTTTGGAGACTTTGACTATGGATGTGCTGAAGTCAACCGAAATAGAAGGAGAAATTCTAAATAGAGAGCAGGTTCGCTCTTCTGTAGCACGTAGGTTGGGGCTTGATATTTCAGGTTTAATACCCTCAGATAGAGATGTGGAGGGTGTAGTAGAGATGATGCTAGACGCTACCTTAAATTATGATTTGACTTTAAATAAAGAACGTTTGTTTGATTGGCAAGCTTCGCTTTTTCCTACCGGAAGAAGTGGCTTGTACAAAATTAAGGTAGGAGGGTGGAGAGACGATTCTACAGGACCCATGCAGGTAGTTTCTGGAGCCTTGGGAAAAGAGAAGGTGCATTATCAAGCCCCCGATGCTACTGTGATAGAATCAGAGATGAAACTTTTTTTAGATTGGTTAAGTACAAACCATAATGAAGATAGCGTCATAAAAGCGGGTATTGCTCATTTATGGTTTTTAACTATTCACCCCTTTGAAGATGGAAATGGAAGAATAGCCAGAGCAATAACCGATATGTTATTGGCTAAATCTGACGGTATGCCACAGCGTTTTTATAGCATGTCTTCTCAAATCAATAAAGAACGAAAGGGCTATTATGAGGTTTTGGAGAGAACTCAAAAAGGAACAATGGATATCACAAAATGGCTAGCGTGGTTTTTAAATTGTTTAAAGGAGGCATTAAGCTCTTCGGAGATTGTGCTAGAGAAAGTTATTCAGAAACATGAGTTTTGGAATAAGAACGCTTCAAGGCTCCAGAACGACAGACAAAAGCTCCTACTGAATAAGCTTTTAGATGGTTTTGAAGGCAAATTAAACTCTTCAAAATGGGCTAAAATAGCAAAATGCTCATCTGATACGGCCTTGAGAGATATACAAGATTTAATAAATAAAGATATCTTAAAGAAAAGTGAAAGTGGCGGCCGAAGTACTAGTTATGAGCTGGTTTAAATGAAATTATTAGGCTTTCCAAATATTAGACACCTAATAAATAGCTGTTCTTTACATATTTTTTTAGCCTAATTTTCGAAGGATAAAGGTTGGTCTGTAACTTTCGTTTGCTAAAGCAAATCCTTGTTGGTTATTATTAGCTATTTAATGTCATCAGAGTAGCTGGTTTAATAGGGCTAATATGTTAATTTGAATTCAAATTCACTTCCGAGCTAAGAATTAAAAGCAAAAAAAACAAAATATGAAACATCGCTTTTTTTATCAGCCATTTTAACCAGGATAAAGAAATTGCTGACATTTTTTCAAGTACTTTAAACCGAATTACACTTAAGCAAATAGTTCCTTGATATTCTTCGGACAATAAGGGTAATAATGGCCTTATCCCTGGCGATATTTGGTTTAATAAAATATTAAAGCAAATTACCGAAAGTCAAGCTGTTAAAGCCCTTTTGACTCCCAATAGTATTAATAGACCATGGGTTTATTTCGAAAGCGGCATGGGACAAGCCTTAGAAAAGTGTGAAGTTATTCCAGTATGCTTTAAAATTAAAAGACAAGAGATTTCTCCTCCTTTGAATCTATATCAGTGCTATGAAATAGACGATTTAAATTCTTCAATGGAGTTTTTTTCGAAATTGTTAAACTTGTTTTCAATTGAATTAGATTCTAAAATGTGCCAACCAATTATTCTTGAAATGGTAGATAAGCTCGATAAAATTGATTTTAATCTTTCAAAGAATTATAAAAAGGAGATTTACGGAGCAAAAACGACAGTTGAGGAGTTTATTGAGAAGAACATAGTCTCAGGTAGATTAAAAAATATATTATATGATAATTTTGATGTGGAAGAGGTTTTTATAGAAGATTTAAAACCTAGACACTTCGAAAAACTAAGGAATTGTGGACCTAAATCTGTTGAGGAATTTCAAATAATTAGAGGGTATTAAATCCTTACGTTTCAGAGTAGGCTAAGCTCCAGAGGAAACCTAGTTATATTTTTCCAAAGAGAGGTTATTAATAAACTGGAAGTTAAGAATGGAAAACTTATCAAGTTTGAATATTGGTCACACTGCTAATTACGCAGGGCAGAAAGTATTTTCAAACCTTGCTAAATTACAAAAAAAACAAGCAATCTTTGCGGAAATTTATTTGAATTAGATATGGAGCAAGCGGAGTTTTTAGAGAAACATGTATTTGTAGGTTTAGAAAATCTGAACGACGGATTTGACGATAGTGCCATTCACTATTTTTCTCAATCTGATTTTGAAAAGGTACTGGAGCAAGTTGAATATTTTGGAATTGGTGTTTATCAAATTTCTCCAAGACTTAATGGCGAAGCATACGATACGGCCATGCATGAGACTTTTAAAAAGAAAGCGACCGATGCAAAATGGTATAAAAAAGCATTTTCAACTTTTACGCATCGTCAGGAGGGTTTAGCCTATTCTGCCTCATACAAGGTTTCTGGTAAACTTTTGGCAAGATACGGTGCTCCTAAAAAAGAGGATATAGATTCTGAAATGGAGGATTAAACCATTTACTTTAGCATAACTTTGTTATATAAAATACGGTAGTATTTGTCTTCCACATAGTTACTTTTGTTCAACAAAAGTAACTTCTTTATGCTCATCACGCCCGCTGATATCTCTTCTTGGGAAAATAAATACAGACTAAAGTTTGTCAATTCTATTTCTGGTTATAAGGGTGTTCATTTAATAGGAACGCGTTCGTCAGACGGAATAAGCAACTTAGGTCTCTTTAGTTCCATTGTTCATATTGGGTCTAATCCTCCTCAGTTAGGTTTTATAATGAGACCGCTAACGGTTGAAAAAGATACCTATCATAATATCAAAGAAACGGGTGTCTTCACTATAAACCATGTTCATAAATCCTTTCTAAAGCAGGCTCACTACACATCTGCTAATTTTGAAAGGGATCAATCGGAATTTAAGGCATGTAACCTGAAAGAGGAGTATCTTGCTGAATTTCCTGCTCCATTTGTTCAGGAGAGTACCATAAAATTGGGATTAAAGTTGGTGGAAGATATAGCCATCAAATCTAACGGGACACACTTAATTATTGGGGAGGTTCAGGTCATCAATATAGAACAGGCATACCTAGAGGCGGATGGCCAATTGGATTTAGAAAAAGCTCATGACATTTGTGTAACGGGGTTAAATCAATATTCTTCGGTTGGCAAGTTAATAAACTACCCTTACGCCAGAGTGGAAGAGGTTCCGAATTTTTATACCAAAGAACGTCCAGACAATGTTTCTTTTGATAAGACCAGTCAAACATATAATTCCAGTCTTTTACCCTATGGAACCAATATTGGTGCACCCAGTATTCAGACCACTCAATTGTCCAGCTGGAAAAACAGCAGTATCAGCAGTTTTAACCATACGTTTAACAGTAAGATTGAAAGCATAAAAAACAACTATCAAAAGCTGATAGATGAGTATAAGGTAAACGAGTTGCTCTATAATGCCAAAATGGGCTCCGAACCTATCATCGGAAAGGTGTATCATTTATATGCTAAAGCCAACGAAGACGAACAGTTTTTGTCGCTTATACCACCGGGAAGTTGGCGTAAAAAGTATTTGGGATCGTTTAAGCTAAATAGTGATAAGGTTTGGGAAGAGGTAGAGTTCAATGAAAATGAAACGGAATAATACGACCGAACATTAGAGAAATAGGTAAGCGGAAGGCAAAATAACGGAACAAGCATTTAAAAATGCTAGGTTTTGACCTATTCTCCTAAAGTATTAAATGATAAATCGCTAAAAGCCATTTCTTAAGAGATGTCAATAGCTGTCTAATTTGTTTTATAGTTTGGTATGATTGCTTTTCTAAACGTCTTGTATTAAATTAGTTAATCTAATTTATGGGATTATGAAAAAACTAGTCATACTATTTTTATTCTCTTTTCCTTTTCAATCTATAGCCCAAGAGCCAAAAGAGATAATGCGAAGTATCTACTTCGGAGGAGGAAGCTTCTTAATAGACAAGGATCAAAAACTAAGTTTAAAAGAGCTTATTCAAAGTATTCCGAACCTAGAATTCTATGAGATAAAAATAACCAGTCATACAGACAACATTGGAGGGAGAGAATTTAATGAATACCTGAGCCGAATGCGTAGTGCATCGGTTATTGAAACACTTGTTAATCTCAGGGTGCCACAAGAAATCATTAAGTTTAAAGACTTCGCTTTTGATGCTCCTGTATTTGATAATAATACCAACGAAGGCAGGATGCGAAACAGGCGAGTAGATATTCTGTTTATTCCCATTCCGCTTTGAGGTCATCATCACTTATGGTTTATTGATAAACCGGGTTTAATAGTGGGCCATTTTGCCCTAGAAGAATATAATTTGTATAAAAAAAGGCTACTTCTATAAATAAAAGGATAATAACGATTGTTCATCAAAGGCTCGCATCTTTGATTTGATAACCAGTATTTTGATTGTCGGTTTCAATAAATTAAAACTTTGTTTTCTATACAAAATCTTACTAAATGAGTTTCTTCACTCATTTAATAGATGCACTTTTTTGATTGTTTTCTGAAAGCTGGTTATTTTTAACCATGCCTTTTAGAAATAAGTCTAGGTCTGTTTTAAAGACCTTAATATTGTTGGTTTTATTTATTGGAGTAAAGCCACTCTTTGCCCAGTTTAATGTAATTGCTTTTTATACCGGGAAAAACGACAAAGCCCATATTAGCTTTGTGAAAGAAGCCAATCAGTGGTTTGAATCCGAAGGTTTAAAAAATGGTTTTACTTATACTGCCACAGACGACTGGAGTCAACTCAAGGAGGACTTTTTAAGTAATTATGAAGTGGTTTTATTTCTGGATACTAGGCCAGAAGTAGCTTCTCAAAGATTAGCTTTTCAACAATACATGGAAAATGGTGGGGCTTGGATGGGCTTTCATTTCTCTGCTTTTGCATTAGATAACGCTACATATCCTCAAAACTGGGACTGGTATCATGAAACTTTTTTGGGTGTAGGGCAGTATAAAAGCAATACATGGAGACCCACAGCCGCTACTCTAAAAGTAGAAGATAGGAAGGACGTTTTTTGCGAAAAAATGCCCAAAACCTTCCTCTCAACGCCCTGCGAGTGGTATAGTTGGCAAAACGATTTGAGAAATTTGCCTAATTTCAAGATATTGCTATCAGTAGACCCCCTTAGTTTTCCACTCGGCACAGGTCCAAAACCTCACGAAATTTGGCATGAAGGCTATTTTCCTATAGCCTGGCGAAACAAAAATTATAGGATGGTTTATTTTAACATAGGTCATAACGACATAGACTATGAGGGGGGCACCAACCGAACGCTATCTTCCAGCTTTTCTAGTAAATTTCAAAATAAAATGATACTCAATAGCCTTTTAAGACTAGGTAAAGGGCTCTGAAAGGGTAGCAACTTTAATATTCGGTTAATGTATAAAAGTTTAATTTTGGGTTGAGATATCGTAATCCTCAAATAATAGCACATTGAAAAAACTCTTATTACTATTACTTTTAGCTGGCTTATCAAGTTTAGTTTTAGCACAAGAAAAATTCCCTTACACCATTTCTTCAGATAGTCATCAATTGGTTAACGGCACCAATGTTTCAATGATTCCCCCAGAATCCTTCATCTCTAGCGAAAACTTTAAAGGTTTTCAGAACTCAGAAGACCCTAACTCCATGATTATGATCATTGAAATACCTGGCCCTTTTTCTAAGGTGTCAGAGGGTTTTAATGCTGAAATGTTAAAAGAAAGAGGGATGAGGCTTAACAAGAAGCAAGAAGTTAAGCTTTCTGGTTTTGATGGCTACTTGATTGATTTAGATCAAGAAGCCAACGGTTTGGTTTATGCTAAAAATATTCTTGTTTACGGAGATGAGTCTTTTACGGTTCTTATAAATGGAGTGTTTTTGAAAGATTCTGTGGAATTGGGCATTAAAATAAAGGAGAGCGTTTTTTCTATAGTAGTAAAAAGTAGTTTAAAAGCAGACCCTAGGGGAGCTCTAAATTATACATTGGATGAAGCAGTGGGAGATCTTAAACTGGTGGGTGTGATGGGAAACAGCATGATATTCAATAGAGATTTGAAAACGCCAACCGAAAGTGAAGATAGAGTGGGTTTAATAACTGATATGTCTTTTGCCAAGGCGAATATTGAAAACAAAAAGTGGTTTTGCCTGTCAAGAATCAGGAAATATCCAGGAGATTATTCAGTCATTTTAGATAAAGAAGTAAAAGAGATAAAGATTGATGGACTGAGTGGTTATGAGCTTTTTGCGAAAAATAATGAGGATGAAACAGAAGAAATGTATCAGGTGATTTTATTTGGAGAAGATGGCGGCTATTATATTTTGAATGGCATGTACCTTAAAGGGAGTGAGACAGCTTTTGAAGATATAAAAGCAATAATTAAAACTTTTAAGAGGAGGTAGCCAGTGGCTATTAAACGCTTATGGTAAGTTATTTTCTATATTTAAGTTACTTTCTATTTTAACCTAAAAGTATTAACCATGACAGCCATTTCAAAAGACACTTTTCAGTTTTTAAAAGAACTTAAAGCCAATAATAACAAAGAATGGTTTACGGATCATAAAGCCAGATACGAGGTAGCAAAAGCGAACTTTGAAGCTTTTATGGATGATTTAATCAAAGGGATCTCCAAGTTTGACCCAAGCATAGCTCATCATACCGGAAAGAGTTGTGTCTTTAGAATTTACAGAGATGTCCGTTTTTCAAAGGACAAATCGCCCTATAAAACCCACATGGGAGCTCATATTACTTCTGCCTTAAAGAAATCGGATATTCACACACGCTCTGGTTACTATATACACATAGGTGAGGGTGAATGCATGTTGGCAGGTGGAGCATATCTGCCACAAGGAGAGTGGATAAAAGGTATTAGACAAGAGATAGATTATAGTGGAGCCTCGCTTATAGCTGTCCTAGAATCGCCAAGGTTTAAAGAAACCTTTGGGACTTTAATTGGTGAAAGCCTCAGAAGACCACCCAAGGGTTTTGGCGAAGACCATAAATACATTGATTTATTAAAAAAGAAGAGCTTTTTGGCTCAGCATGATGTAAAAGATGCTGAAGTGACCGAAGATAGTTTCTTGCCCCACGCCATAGAAGTTTTTGAAACTTTGAAACCTTTGGGCGACTTCCTGAACAGTGCTGTTTCGTAGTACTTAGTCTTCTCTAAGTGTTTTTTGGTATATCTGAACCATCGATTAAACCTCGAAGGTTATCTAGAATATAGGGCGATTAATCAATAAGTTCGCTTTTTTTAACTTAAAAATAAGACCTTTGATAATATAGAGACAACTGTCTGAATCATCCGAGATGCATTTAGGTCGGCAGTTGCTTAAATTTTATCATCACTCAAAAAACTAAATGAGACTAATTGTTAGTATTATTTTAGGCTTGGTTTTACTCATCGGAGCCTACTTTCTTTCTCAGGAAATAGCAGACAGTAAACAAGCCCCTAGAGGCAAAAATCAAAAAACCACCAACACCGTTTATGCAGACGTAGTTGCCAATAAAGACACCCCTGTTTTTATTGAAACCAACGGTACCATTAGAGCTCAAGAGAGAATTGAACTTTTCTCGGAGGTTGGGGGTGTTTTTAAACCTTCCAAAACAGCTTTCAAGCCAGGCCAGCGATATGCCAAAGGTGAGCTATTATTAGAAATGGATTCTCAGGAGTTTTATTCTAGTTTGGTGGCTCAAAGAAGTGTGCTTTATAATAACATTGTTTCTATAATGCCTGATTTGAAATTTGACTTACCAGAGTCTTTTCAGCACTGGCAGTCTTATCTAGATCAGTTTGATATCCAGAAAACGGTCAAGAAATTGCCAGAAGCAGTAAATGAGAAGGAGAAATACTTTATCAATGCCAAGCAGATTGTATCTACTTATTATTCCATTAAAAATTTGGAGGAGAGACTAACCAAGTATAAGATATATGCTCCTTTCGGTGGTATACTTACTGAAGCTCTGGTAGATCCCGGAACGCTGATAAGAACGGGTCAGAAATTGGGTTCATTTATTAATCCTTCTGTTTTTGAGCTGGAGGCTAACATCAATGCCGAAAACCTTAAATTCTTAAAGGTTGGCAAGCGGGTAGATGTGAAAGATCTAAACGGAGAGCACACTTGGAAGGGATTTGTGAAAAGAATTAATGGGGTTATAGATCCTACCACTCAAACGGTTCAAGCTTACATTCAGATAAGCGGAAGTAACCTTACAGAAGGAATGTTTCTAGAGGCTTCTGTTATGGCCAATACTGAAAGTAATGTATTGGAGATTGACCGCTCCTTATTATCTGGAGATAATACCGTTTTTATTATAGAAAACGACTCCATTTTAAGTACTCAACCTGTTCAGGTGGTACATCTTTCAGATAAAAAAGTAATGGTAAGAGGCTTAATGGATGGCTCTATACTGCTAAGTAAACCATTACCAGGTGCTTATGATGGCATGATTGTTAAAGTTTCAAAAGATTAAGTTTAGATGAGAAAAGTAATAGCGTATTTTATCAAATACCCTGTAGCAGTCAATGTAATTATAGCCGCTTTTGTCATTTTCGGGATAATTGGTATTAAAAGTCTTAAGTCTTCTTATTTCCCTTTAGTAGAGTCAAGGATTATAACCATTTCTGCTATTTACCCTGGGGCTTCTCCTCAAGAAATAGAGGAAGGGGTCGTGCTCAAGATTGAAGATAACCTTAAAGGCTTGGTGGGTATTGACAGGGTGACCTCTGTGTCTAGAGAGAGTTCGGGTTCTGTAGTGGTGGAAATAGAAAAGGGTAGAGATATTAATATCATTCTAGCGGAGGTTAAAAACGCCGTGGATAGGGTACCGTCATTTCCCAGTGGGATGGAACCACTAGTGGTGGAGAAAACGGAGAATATAAGAGAAACCATAAATTTTGCGGTTACAGGTCAAAACCTGCCTCTAAAAACTTTAAAAACCATCGCCAGGGGTATTGAAAACGACCTTAGAGCCATTGATGGTATTTCACAAGTAGAGCTTACAGGATATCCAGACGAGGAAATTGAAATTGCTTTAAGAGAAAAGGATATGTTAGCTTATGGCATCACCTTTCAGGAAGTGGCTCAGGCGGTTTCAAGGGAAAACATCTTAGTGACTGGGGGTAACATCAAAACATCACAAGAAGAATATTTGATTAGAGCAAATGGTAGAACTTATAATGCCAATGACCTCGACAAGTTAATTGTTAGGAGTAATCCTAACGGTAAAGTGATTCGCCTTAGAGAAATAGCAGATGTAAGTGATAGGTTTTCCGAAACGCCAAATTCCAGTTATTATAATGGTAGTCTTGCGGTGAATATTGCAATTAGTAATACCAATGACGAGGACTTGGTCACTTCAGCAGATAATATTAAAGATTACATAGCAACTTTCAATGCCAATAATGAAAATGTGCAGCTGGCTGTTTTAAGCGATGCTTCCATTACATTGAACCAAAGAACGGAGCTTTTGGCAGAAAATGCCGCGATTGGAATGTTACTGGTACTGGTGTTTTTGTCTTTATTTTTAAATACCAGATTGGCATTTTGGGTAGCTGCGGGTTTACCCATTTCCTTCTTAGGGATGTTTATTTTCGCTTCGTTTTTTAATGTGACCATTAACGTGCTTTCCCTTTTTGGGATGATCATCGTTATCGGTATTTTGGTGGATGATGGTATAGTGATAGCTGAGAATATCTATAACCATTATGAAAAGGGCAAGAGTAAGATAGATGCGGCCATTGATGGTACGCTGGAAGTGATACCGCCTATTGTGTCTGCCATTATTACCACCTTATTGGCTTTCGGAACCTTCTTGTTTTTAGACAGTAGGATAGGAGAGTTTTTCGGCGAAGTTTCTATCATCGTTATTCTTACGCTTACGGTTTCCCTATTTGAAGCACTTATTATTTTACCAGCTCACTTGGCACATTCTAAGGCATTGGAACCACAAGTGGAAAGCAAGACTAAAAGTGGATTAGGTTTAGTTTTCTCCAAACTACGTTACATCAATAAGTTCGGAGAAGCGTTTATTAACTTTTTGAGAAATAAAGTGTACATGCCTGTATTGAGGTTTGGCTTGGCATATAAATTCTTAATGGCGGCTGTTTTTATTGGTCTTTTGATTTTGACATTTGGAGCCATAAATGGAGGTATTATTAGAACTACTTTCTTCCCTAATGTTGCGTCAGATAGAATTAGCATTACGCTAAAAATGGAGGAAGGAACCAATGTGGCTATCACAGATTCTATTTTATCTATAATAGAAGAGAAAGCTTGGGAGGTGGGTAAAGAATACACAGATGCTCAAGGAACGGGAGATGAGGTTTTTCAAAATATTATTAAAAAGATAGGTGCTGGCTCTGCCAATGGAGGTTTAACTATCAATTTACTTCCGGGAGAGAAACGATTGTCTTCTTCTATAGAAATAGCCAATGACATCAGAGATAGGGTAGGACCGGTGTATGGTACCGAACTGTTGACTTTTGGCTCTGGTGGAAATTTTGGAGGAAGCCCTGTTTCAGTTTCTTTATTAGGAAGCAATATTAATGAGCTCAAAAGTGCCAAGGAAGAGCTGAAAGCCACCATGTCCAATAATCCTACCTTGAAAGATATTTCTGACAATGACCCTAAAGGTATTAAAGAGATAAAAATCAAGTTAAAGCAAAGTGCTTTTCCCTTAGGTTTAAATACGCAAGACGTGATGTCGCAGGTCAGGAGTGCATTTTTTGGCTTTCAAGCTCAACGTTTTCAGCGTGGACAAGATGAAATCAAAGTTTGGGTGAGGTATGATTTAGAAAACCGTTCTAGCATCAACAGTCTGGATAAAATGAAAATTTTAACACCAGATGGGCAGAGAGTGGCTTTTAAGGAAATAGCAGATTATAGCATAGAAAGGGGAGAAATAGCAATTAACCACTTGGATGGCAGAAGAGAAATTCAGGTTTCTGCAGATTTAAGAGATAGCAAAGCCTCTGCCACAGATGCTCTTCAAGATTTAAAGGATAATGTAGTACCGGAGCTTCTGGCTAAATACCCTACGGTTACGGCACTGTATGAAGGACAAAATAGAGAATCTGACAAACTAGCGAAGTCGGCGGCACTTGTGATTCCTATTGTTCTTTTCTTAATGTATGCTACTATAGCCTTTACTTTTAGGTCTTATGGCCAGCCTTTCTTATTGTTAATTATGATTCCACTAGCCTTAATAGGCATTGCTTGGGGTCACTGGCTGCATGATTTCCCTATCAATATACTTTCCGCTTTGGGTATCATTGCCCTCATCGGAATTATGGTGAATGACGGCCTGGTGCTGATAGGGAAGTTTAATAGTTTCTTGAAAGAGGGTATGCCCTTTGATGAAGCTCTGGTAGAGGCAGGCTCTTCCAGGTTTAGAGCTATTTTCTTAACATCGCTTACTACCATAGCAGGTTTGGCTCCACTTATTCTAGAAACCAGTAGACAAGCCCAATTTTTAATTCCAATGGCCATTAGTATCGCTTACGGTATAGGCATTGCCACTGTGCTTACCTTATTATTTTTACCGATTTTATTATCTACCAGTAACAGTTTGAAGGTAGGTTTTAAATGGCTTCTTACAGGCAGAGACATCACCAAAGAGGAAGTAGAAAGAGCGGTAATTGAACAAAAAAATGAAATTCATGCGTAGTAAAGGATTTATCATATTAGTAACTTTTTTCAGTTGTTTTAACGCCCACTCTCAGCTATTACTAACGAAGGAAAAAGCAGTGGAGATGGCTCTCGAGAAAAATTTTAACATCAAAATTGCCAATAATAACATCAGTGTAGCTGAAGGTAGTGCCTCCAGAGATAATCTGGGTTTTAAACCTACCGTAACTGCTACGGCCGGGGCTAATTTTAATCTGGACAACACCAATACTGTTTTTCAGGATGGGAGAGAAGCCCAGCTTAATTTTGCAGCGTCTAATAGTGCCAACACCGGTGTGGGAATTAATTATGTGTTGTTTGATGGTTTTAATAGACAGTATAATCTAGAAAGGAATTTACAGAGTCTTACTGCTACGCAACTGAATGCCAGGGTGGCTCTGGAAAGCGTGCTTTTACAGCTTTTTAATGCCTACTATGAAATAGCTCGAATAGAGCTGGATTATGAAAACTTACAAGAGATTTTAAGTATTTCAAAAGAAAGATTAGCCAGAGCAAAAGTATCCTATGAATACAGTGCGGTTACTTTACTGGATATTTCAAATGCAGAAGTCGATGTTAATACAGATAGTATTGCTTTATTAGACCAACAGCAGCTTTTAAGTAATGCTGTCCATAATTTAAATTTTGTTTTAAACAGTGATATCACCAATGATTTCGAAGTAGAAACAGATGTGATTTTTGCCCCAATATTAAACAAGAAAGATTTTCTGGAAGGCTTGAGAACCTCCAATGTCAATTTGCTATTGGCGGCGTCGGATATAAAGCTTAGTGAGATTGACCAAAGATTGACAACCACTTCCAGGCTTCCTACGGTAAGTCTTAATGGTGATTATGGTTTTAATAGGTCTCAAAACAACTCCGCTTCATTTTTAGATAGGGCAAATTCAAATGGTTTTACCGGTGGTTTAAGTTTGAATTGGTCTGTTTTTGATGGTGGTAGAAGAAGAGTGCAAGAGCAAAATGCCAAAATTAATCAGCTGAATACACAACTGAATTTTGATTTGGCTTATCAGCAAATTAGAAGAGACTTTGAAAATGCATGGAGCGATTATCAAAACAGATTGACCATATGGAAAGCTCTGGAGCAAAACGTGGTGACCAACAAACTGAATTTTGAGCGGTCTGAAGAGAAATATAAACTACGTCAAATAACGAATATAGAATTTCGTCAGGCTCAGTCAAATCTTATCAATGCTCTTACTTCTCAAAACAGAGCAAAATTCAACGCCAAATTAAGCGAACTTCAGGTTTACAGTATTGCTGGTAAAATTCAGGAAGCGATATATTAAGAAATGTTTTCCCAAGGTAATGGTTAAAGAAAGTCATCATGAATTAGTCATGGTGATTTTTTTTTGCAGAATGTACATTACAGCATTTAACCCGCTTTAAGCATTAGGCAATCTCCCGATAGCTATCGGGAGATTGCCTAATGCTTAAAATCAGTTTACTTCGTCAGGCTCAGTGCAGCCGTAAACTCATTTAAACTCAATCACCATAGCCCTTCGGCATAAGCTCAAGGAAAACGCTATGCTAATTCCCTTTAATTGTCTGATTTATTGCACTTTAAAACTCATTACGATTTCCCAATGCATAATCCGGTTTAATAGGGAATAAGGATAGAACAGCTCATTTGTTTGGCGTGATTTTGGCACGGTGACTGAGATTTTAGAAGCCAAGTCAAAGTCAGGACAAACGATTCATTTATTGGTGTTTAAGATTGCAATCCACCTTGAAGATCCATAAAAAAAAGCCTTTGAGTGCTCTCAAAGGCTTTTTAGATATTTTGATAAATCTTACTTTTAAGTAGCTTATTTAGCGGACTCTTTCTCCATTCTTTTATGCTCTTTTTGAGACACCAGTACACTTACTTCATAAAGTATATAAAGTGGTATGGCAACCAATATTTGAGAAATCATATCAGGAGAAGGCGTAATAATTGCGGCTACAATAAGTAAAACCACAATAGCGTGCTTTCTGTATTCTCTTAAGAATTTTGGAGTTACTACGCCCACCTTGGTCAAAACAAAGATGGCCATAGGTAACTGAAAGGTAATGCCGCAAGCTAAAGTTAAAGTGGCCAACACGCCTATATAAGACTGTATGTCAAACTGGTTTTCTATACTTGGGTCTATCTGAAAGTTTACAAGGAAGTTGATGGCAAAAGGAGCCACAATATAATATCCAAATAAGATACCCATAAAGAACAAAAGTGTGACAAAAAACACTGCCCCACGGCTCGCTTTCTTTTCGGTAAACTTAAGTCCAGGCTTTATAAATCGCCATATTTCCCAGAAAATATAAGGAAAAGCGAACAAGAGGCCGATGATAGCGGAGGCAGTCAAAGCCATCATAAATTGCCCAGAAACCTCACGACTCATTAAAGAGAAGTTGAGTTTATCCACGCATAAACTTGGAATGCCCACTAGGTCGCCTATTTCACAAAGCTTCCTGTAAGTCCAAAATTCTGGCTTAGCGGGGCCTAATATTATTTTGTTAAAGATAAAGCCCATAGAAAACCAGGCCCCTATCATGAAAACAAGTATCGCTACAATAGCTCTTATTAAATGCCACCTAAGGGCTTCTAAATGTTCTATGAAGGTCATTTCTGTACCATCACCTTCTAATTCGTCGTCTTCGTCGTCGTAGTCTATTTCTGGAGATTGATCTAAAGCCATTTTCTTTATTTGAGTCCGTCAAATTTAAACAAAAAACCTTGTTGACGTAAAAGTCAACAAGGTTTTAAATACATTGATTCGATAAAAGTTTATTATTGGAAGAGTGGATAGTTTTTCATCCATTCATTTATCTCTCCTCTTACGGAGGTAATGACGGTGTCATTGTCATGGTTGGTCAAAACTCTATCTACCAATTCCACTACCCTTACAAAGTCATTTTCTTTCAAACCTCTGGTGGTCATAGCGGCAGTACCTACTCGCATGCCACTGGTGGTCATAGCCGCGGCTTCGTCAAAAGGCACCATGTTTTTATTCACCGTAATATCTGCTTTGATGAGTGTATTCTCCGCTAATTTTCCAGTAATACCTTTAGGCCTTAGATCTATTAAGGCTAAGTGGTTGTCTGTTCCTCCAGAGATAACTTTGTATCCTTTCTTCACAAACTCCTCTGCCATTACTTTGGCGTTCTTTTGAACTTGTATCACATAATCTTTATACTGGTCTGTAAGGGCTTCGCCAAAAGCAACGGCTTTACCTGCTATAGCGTGCTCTAGTGGCCCACCTTGAGTTCCAGGGAATACACCAGAATCTAAAAGAGAAGACATGGTTCTTATTTTACCTTTCATCGTAGTAACTCCGAAAGGATTCTCGAAATCATTACGCATCATAATCACACCCCCACGTGTACCTCTTAAGGTTTTGTGCGTCGTAGTGGTTACAATATGACAATGGTCAAAAGGGTCTGCCAAAAGTCCTTTGGCAATCATACCTGCTGGATGAGAAATATCTGCTAACAGTATAGCACCTATTTTATCGGCAATGTTTCTAAGTCTGGCATAATCCCAATCTCTAGAATAAGCAGAAGCACCACAAATCATCATTTTAGGTTTTTCAGCCAAAGCTTTTTGCTCTACCTTATCCCAGTCAATTAGGCCCGTTTCTCTTTCTACACCGTAAAAATGTGGTTCAAAATATTTACCAGAGATATTTACTTTAGAACCGTGAGAAAGGTGTCCACCATGAGAAAGGTCAAAACCTAAGATTTTATCACCTGGATTTAAACAAGCTAAAAATACGGCTGTATTTGCTTGTGCTCCAGAATGCGGCTGAACATTAGCCCAAGTAAGGCCAAAAAGTTCTTTAAGTCTGTCTATGGCTAGGGTCTCAATTTCATCCACCACCTCGCAGCCACCATAATAACGTTTGCCTGGAAGGCCTTCCGCATATTTATTAGTTAAAACACTGCCGGTAGCTTCCATAACCTGCGGAGAAACAAAGTTCTCAGAGGCAATAAGCTCAATGCCATGAAGCTGTCTGTTATGCTCCTTATTGATAAGGTCAAAAATGGTGTTATCTCTTGAAATTGAAGTAGCCATTAAAACAAAAATTTGATGTTATAATAAATTCACTATGAAATAGATTGCAAAAATACTTTATTGATGCTAAGAACCTGAAATATTGTGTCTCTTTTACTAAGAAAAAGAGAATTTATCTATTCTTCTAGGTTCTCTTCCTCAGCGACTAAGGCGGCATCAGAAGGCTCATTGTCTGTAGAAACTACTTCATTCATAGGTTTGAAGTTTCCCTGCGATAAAATTTGTTCTGGCGTTTGCTCATAAGGCACCACCTCTAAAATTTTGGTTGCGTTAATGTCAGAAATTATATAATCATCAACAGAGCCCAATCTCTCTGCCAAAGATTCATAAGCTTCTTTGATATTTTGAGCGTTAATAAGCATGCTTACTGCCGTCTTTTTCTCTTGCTTCGTTTTCTCATCAAAAATGATATACTGCACACGGCATTTAAACCATACTTCAGCACCGTTTTCTTGCATGAAAACTTCTACCAATTTCATTTTATTAATAGAGAAAAGTTGGAAGTCTTGACGACCTCCCGCCAGATACTGATACCCTCTGGTTTCTGCGTCTGTGTAGGAAACGGCATCAAAAAGATACGCTTCTGTAACGTTTTTTACTTTATCGCCTTCGGCAATTTCCTGAAATTTTATTTTTACTTGGAACCAAGAAGTCAGCATAATATAGATTTTCTAGTATGAAAAATGAAGGTGCAAAACTAAGGTATCGGTTTCAAAAAGAAGCGGTAAATAGGTTTTAAGTTTATAGTTTTAGTGAGGTATTGCTAAGATAAGACAGGCTGTTTGATAGGATAGCTTTTCCATAATGCGTGTTACATCTAGCTTCAATGCGAATTGAATTGAATTTCATGTTTCTTTCCTCTATTTTTGCCATTCATTTTCAGTTTAAAGAATGTCTAGAGAAAAAATATTTTTCACCCCGGGTCCATCTGAATTGTACCCTAAATTTGAAGCGTTTCTTCAAGATTTTGTAAAAAATCAGTTTGGTTCTATTTCTCATAGAAGTGCTGCTTTTAAAAAGATTTATCAGCATACAGATGAGCAGCTTAGAGAGCTTTTAGCAATACCTGCAGAAAATGCGGTGATGTTTACGGGCTCCGCTTCCGAAATTTGGGAGAGAATTCTTTTAAACTGCACCGAGCTGGAGACTTTTCATTTGGTTAACGGCTCTTTTTCTAAGAAGTTTCATAGTTATGCCACAGCCGTGGGAAGGCATGCACATAAATTTGAAAAGCCTATGGGAGAAGGTTTTTCATATGGAGAAATAACAGTACCAGAATATGCAGAATTGATAGCCACTACGCAGAACGAAACCAGTACAGGAGTTCAAATGCGTGAAGCGGATATTCATAAACTTAAAAGAAGTAACCTGAAAAAGCTGGTGGCCGTAGATATGGTTTCTTCTGCTCCTATCCCAGACATAGATTTATCCCTGATAGATACAGCCTACTTTTCCATTCAAAAGTCTTTTGGATTGCCAGCAGGCTTAGGTGTTTGGATAGCCAATGAAGCATGTTTGGAAAGGTCCATAAAGATTCAAGAGAAACACGGCAACGGAGCACATCATACCTTGCCAGATTTATGGAGTCAAAGCAAGGAGTTTCAAACTCCTGCTACGCCGAATGTCTTGGGCATTTACCTTTTGGGTAGAGTGGCTGAAGACATGAACAAAATAGGAAGAGTTAATCTTCAAAAGTTAACCGATTTAAAAGCCAAAAAGATTTATAACTATTTTGAGCAGAAGGAAGGCTTTTCTATTGGAGTGGAAAAAGAAGAGCACAGATCTAGAACGGTAGCAGTTATCAATACAGAGGTACCCTCTGGGGATGTGATTAACGTTTTGAAGGAGAGGGGTTTAATAGTAGGCAGTGGTTATGGTCCTAAAAAGGAATCTCAAATTAGGATTGCGAATTTCATTGCTACTTCAGAAGAACACATCGATTTATTATTGAGCACGGTGGACGAATTATTTTAGGTCAAATTAGGACTTCAAACCTATTTAACTTAAGATACCCCTATATTTTTCCGAAAACCTTAAGTGATAGTTTTTTAAATAGTTAAAGATTTATTATCTTTGCAGCCCATTTAGGAAAATATTTGTTTTTAAAGATATATAGTAATGCAAAAAGACATTCATCCAAATTATAGAGAAGTGGTTTTCTGGGATCTTTCTTCAGACGACAAATTCATATCTCGTTCTTGTGTAGAGGCCAAAGAAACCATTGTATGGGAAGATGGCAAAGAGTACCCAGTTTGTAAAGTTGAGGTTAGCTCTAAGTCTCACCCTTTTTACACAGGTAAAAACGTATTATTAGATACTGCAGGACGTGTTGACAAGTTCAAGAAACGTTACGGTATGAAATAATCCTTCTATTAAGAAGAATTATTAAGAGCCTTCTCTACTGAAATTATTCAGATAGGGAAGGCTTTTTAGTGTTCCAGTAAAAGTTTAATAGTAAGGAAGCGATGATAAATCCTGCTCCCCAATAAAATCCATTTGTCATTTTCTCAGATTCACCAAAGATGACCCAAGCCAACAAAATACCATAGATAGGTTCCATGTTGACGGCGAGGTTAACAGAAAACGCAGATATCTTACGAAACAGACGAATAAGCTCTAGGTAAGGATATACCGTGCAAACAAAACTGAGTATAAAGAAATAGATTAGGTCTGTTTGCTTTAGTCTTAGATGACTGAGGTCTGCCGCTCCCGTACTTAATTGATAGCACAAGACCACAGCTGTGATGATGAAAGCACCGCTCAGTTGAAAGAAGTTAATACTGATGGCCGTATGTCTTTTACTAAGATGAACATTGGCTACGGAGTATATAGAAGAGAGAATAGAGCCTAATAGGCCCACAAGAATGGCTAAAGTATGCTCACGCTCAAAACTGAAAATCATAGCCATTCCAGAAATCACCAAAAGGCCAAGAAAAAGCTCTTTTTTACTGATAGCCTGTTTTTTACTCAAGGGTTCTATAATGCTGGTAAAGAAAGAGGTGGTAGAAAATGTGACCAGACTAAGAGAAACCGTAGATAACCTAGCAGAGCCAAAAAAGCAAAACCAATGCAAGCCTAAAATACCACCTACAAAGAGCATATATATGGCTTCTTTCCGGTTTACTTTAAGACCCTTTTTTAGGTAAAATAAAACAGCGAAAGCCGCCGAAGCCAGTAGTGTTCTATAAAATACAATAGGAATAGTGGGTACACTGATGAGTTTACCCAAAATGGCAGTGAGCCCCAGCAATATCACTATGCCGTGTAGCTTTAAGAAGTCTGATTTAAGAGCCGGCATAAGATAAAACGATGTTTTAAAATAACTAACTCTTCTTTTTGAGAAGGATTCTTTGCTTCATACTTAGCCATTTTTCATAAAGAGATGATTCTTTTACAAACTCCCATTTCTCTTTCTTCTCGTTTTTAGGCTCTCTGGCATTGTATTTCATACCTGTGCACAAGCAGTGTGACCTGTTGGTACGCGTTAAAATATCATAGTTTACACAGCTGCTACAGCCTTTCCAAAAAGCATCGTCCTTTGGGAGCTCGCTAAATGGCACGGGTTCGTATCCTAACTCTGAGTTTATCTTCATAACCGCCATGCTGGTGGTAAGTCCAATCAGGTTGGCTTCTGGGTATTTGTGTCTAGAAAGCCTAAATGCTTTAGCTTTAATGGCAGTGGCTACACCACTTTTCCGGTGCTCTGGGAGAACTATTAAGCCAGAGTTAGCCACAAACCTACCATGTTCCCATGTTTCTATATAACAGAAGCCAGCCCATTCATTGTCTTTCGTAAGAGCAATAATGGCCTTCCCTTCCTGCATTTTAGAGATAATATATTCTGGCGATCGTCTAGCTATACCGGTTCCTCTGGCTGCAGCACTGCTGGCCATTTCGTCGGTAATTTTCACTGCCCACTTTTCGTGTTCAGCGGTAGCTACTTGAACTATAAATTCTTTGTAAAACGTTTTTTCTAAAACTTTCATCGTCATTTGTGAGGGGCTTACCCTCTCGGCCGGAGACGCTGTATCCTAAGTGTAATGTAATTGATTTCCTACGGGCAGAAGGTTCACCTCGGAAAGGTGCTTATACTTCCTACTTGGGTCCTTGCGGACCTCATTCGTCGGGTAGGCGATATGGGAAGTTTTATTTGTATCATTAATCCTTAAACGCCGCAAATATATAGCTATTGAAAAAGATCAACAATATTTAAGCTTTTATTTAAAATAAACTTTTAGATCAAAAAGTTCATCAACGGCGGTTATCGTAGTTTTCTAACATGCTCAAATAGCTCACATAGCGGCTTTCGGCTATCAATTCCTCGGTTACGGCCTCTTTTATCCTACAATGAGGCTCGTTGGTGTGCTCGCAGTTATTAAATTTGCATTGCCCCAGCAGGGCTCTCATTTCAGGAAAGTAATGACTGATTTCTTGATTTTTCATTTCCATAAGCCCCAATTCCTTAATGCCAGGACTGTCAATAATATAGGCGTTTGGCTTGGCTTCAAACATCTCTGCAAAGGTGGTGGTATGCACCCCTTTGTTTGCAAAAGTAGAAACCTCTGAGGTGGCTTGTTGTAAATCTGGAACGAGTTTGTTAATTAACTCAGATTTCCCTACACCAGAATGTCCAGAAATCAAGGAGGTTTTATTTTCTATGAGTGCGTCAATTTGCTCTAAATTATCTCCTTTTAATGCAGATATGCTGTAGCATGGATACCCTATACCCTCATACATTTCCATTATTTCTGCTTGATAGGCTGCCGTTACTTCATCTAGTAGGTCTTTCTTATTGAAAATTAATACCGCAGGAATACGAAAGGCTTCAGCAGAAACTAAAAATCTATCAATAAAGCCTAGAGATGTTTTCGGGAAGTTTAGCGTGACCACCATAATGGCTTGGTCTATATTACAGGCTATCAGATGTCCGTGTGCAGTTTTATGCACAGATTTCCTGATCATGTAATTTCTCCGTGGTACAATTTCATGTATAACGCCAAGGTCCGTAGCTTTTTCCTCCATCTCAAAAACCACATCATCGCCTACGGCAAGCGGATTGGTCACTTTTAATCCCTTGATTTTGAATTTACCTTTCAGTCGACATCTAATGGTGGTGCCGTCTTCTTTTCGGACCTCGTACCAAGACCCTGTTGATCTCCAGACTTTTCCTTTAATGTTTTTCAAACTTAAAATTTTCTTAATAATTCAAAATGAGCTTAGAAATAATGCCCGAAGTGAGCCTTAAAATTGGCATAAATTGTGTCAATACACTAATTAGTAAGATTAAATACGATACGGAAAATAAATTTCTTACCGTTAAATCAGATTTTAAGATAATTTTAAGAAATAAGGCAACAAAATAACAGTTTACTTGGTTATTTTAGTCTATCGAAAGTCTTAACAAATACAACTTAATAACAGCTAAATTTAAACAAAATGAAAAAGAGCGTATTATTCGGAATCGCTGCCTTGGCAGTAAGTGTAGTGGTAGCCAGTATTAGTGGCAAAAAAGTAAAAACTTCTACTACCCAAGGAAATAATAAACCATATTGGAAGTAATTTGAATTACTCTTCTTATGTATTATTAAACTTTTGGCAATACCTTGTCTAGAGATACCTGTGCTCAATTTTAACTTAAGATTGGTCTCAGGTTTTCCTCGTTTTCGGCTATCCAGTCGGTAATTTCTTCTACGATTTGTTTGATTCCAATTTCTGGCTTCCAGCCCGTTCTTTCCGTTACCTTGGTGTTGTCTGTTACATATAATTTAATATCCGCAGGTCTGTTTTCCAACACCTTGTCTATAGGTATGGTTTTACCCGTAACTTCTTGACAAATTTTTGTGAGTTCCTGAAGAGAAGTACTTACTTCTACGCCACCGCCTACATTATAGGTTTCACCGTTTATCTCATCAATGTGGTGCATCTGCCAGTCAATAAGTCTATAAAGGTCTTTTACATGAAGCATATCTCTTGTTTGCTTACCCGTTCCTTCGTAACCAATGAAAGACAATTTCTTTTCAAAGTAATGCTTCGCTATCCAGAGCACCATAACACCTTGATCTACCTTGCCCATTTGCCACGGACCAGTTAAAACACCACATCTATTGGTGATGGTTTTTAAGCCGTAGAACTCATTATACTCTTGTATGATAAGTTCAGAGGCTAACTTGGTGGTACCATAAAGTGAGCGGGCACCTTCTAAAGGGAAGTTTTCAGCAATACCTTTCTCTGAAACGCCTGTTACTTTTTGGTTTTCCGAAAGAGCAAAACGCGTTTCTTCCTCATTGAATTCTAACGTTTCAATGGTTTTTATTGGGTATATTCTGCTCGTTGAAAGAAAGATAAAAGCCGCTTTGGACTTCACCGCATAATTCAAGCAGTTTACTGTTCCAAATAAATTGGTGTTCATTAAGTAATCTGGAGTTCCGCCGTTTAGACCCGCCATAACAGAAGGCTCAGCAGATGCTTCTATGACAAAATCTACATTTGGAAGTGCGTCAAAATCCTCTTTATTTCTGATGTCTCCGTGAACAAATTCTATCCCAGCTTTCGACAATCTTGAAACGTTAAGTTCGGAGCCTTTTCTTCTGAGGTTATCTAGACAAATAATGTGATAAGTAGGATAGTTGCTTTTTAGCTCTAGGGCCAACGAAGAACCCACAAATCCGGCACCGCCAGTAATTAATATTGTCATTTAGTAATGTATGATTGTCAATAAATAGTATGTCTTTAGGCAAAATTACCATTTGACAGGCTATAATTATTTAAAAATATGGATTATTAAGTTTTCAAATGATTATATAAACTATTAGTCTTCCCACGGAATTTCCTTTAAAGGAATGTTTTCAACTGGTTTTATAATGAGAGGAACATGTTCAATTTTTACGGAAGAAGAATCTAAGCCAAACCACGTTTCTTCGGACATGGTGTATTGTTTGATGAAGAAATAGGCCTTCATAACCAGATTTTCCCAAAATGGTAAATCGTTATTGTAGGATAAGAATTTCTTCAAAACCACAAATCTAAAATCACCGATTACATTATGTTTATTCAAAGACTCATACCTACTTCTGATGTCGACCTGAGCATTTTTTACCATCTCTTCCAACACGTGTCTAAAGTAAAGGTTGATTTTATGTGGGACTCTAAAGCCTAGCCTAAAGGTTACTTTATAAACGTCATCTTGGGCACATTGCTTTATTTTATATTCCAGTGTGTTTGGCTGATCTGTGGTGTCCACATGCACAAACCAATATACATCGGCACGTTTTGGTCTTTTTTGGAAGATGGAGTAAATGATTTTAGACTCTATTTCACTTTCACGAGAGGCATTACTCATAAAAATAAGGTGTGTGGTATACTTCGGAACAGTGATATCTTTTGAAAGCTCCTTTAAAGATTCCAGGTATTTATCTAGTTTATAATAGACCGTAAGTCTCAGTTTGATTTCATGGGCTTTCAGCCAAATATACATGACGGAAACCAGTAGCCCACTGATGAGTATAGAGACCCAGCCTCCGTATGGGAATTTCTCCAAATTGGCATAAAGGAAAGCTGATTCAATGGCTAAGAAAACGATTAAGAAAAGGAATACCAAAGCCTTATTACTTCTATGCGTATAGAGGAAATAGGTCATCATAATGGTGTCCATGAGCATGGTAATGGTAATGGAAAGTCCATATGCCGCCTCCATGTTTTCTGAACGCTTAAAGAATAACACCACGGCAATACAGCCAATATAAAGGAGTATGTTGGTGCTTGGTATATATAGTTGACCTCTTTCGTTTGAAGGATAGTGGATTTTTACTTTTGGCCAGAAGTTCAATCTGATGGCAGCGGAGATTAAACTAAACGAACCGCTTATCATGGCTTGACTGGCAATGATTGTGGCCAAGGTGGCGATACATATTCCAGGCAAAATAAACCATTCTGGCATGAGTTGAAAGAAAGGTTTTCTGTCCCCAAGCTTTTCGCCGAGGTGAAGGAGTAACCAAGCAGACTGCCCGAAATAATTTAGGAGCAAACATATCTTAACATAAACCCAGCTAATTCTAATATTACCTCTTCCGCAGTGACCTAAGTCGGAGTATAGAGCTTCTGCTCCTGTGGTACATAAAAATACCGCTCCAAGTAGCCAAAAACCTCCAGGGTAATGAACCAATAGATTAAAGGCGTAGTAAGGATTTACGGCCCTTAAAACAGATGGGAACTGCACTATGGCTATAATGCCTAAGATGGCCAGCATGGTAAACCATACCGCCATAACGGGTCCAAAAGCGTAACCAACAACCTTGGTGCCAAAGATTTGAATGACAAAAAGGAGTGTTAAAATGGCAATGACAATGGGGATGGTCTGTATGTCTGGATATAAAATTTCTAGACCTTCAATGGCAGAGGAAACCGAAATAGGAGGGGCAATGATGCCGTCGGCCAGCAGAGCAGCTCCACCTATCATGGTAGGAATAGTGAGCCATTTGGCATGTCGCCTTACTAAAGCGTATAGGGCTAGCGTACCACCTTCACCATTATTATCTGCCCTTAATATGAGCATGACATATTTAACCGTGGTAATAAGGGTAAGTGTCCAAAAAACACACGAAACGCCACCAAGAACGAGTTCTTCAGAGATGGGGCTGTTACCAATTATGGCTTTCATTACATACAAGGGAGAAGTCCCTATGTCTCCGTAAATGATTCCCATGGCCACGAGTAGACCTGCGGCTGAAATTTTGTCAAGATTACTTTTTTGCTCCATTACTTCTTGATTTGCCCTCTACAAATTTAAAAGAGCATAGATGGCGGCGACAATTTCTGAAAATTAGTTCGGATTGATAAACATATGTTAAAATTCTACAAATAAAACATTGATTTGTTCCTAGACTATTTTCACTAATTTGCCTAAATATAAAAAACGCATCATCAAATAATGAATTACAAATACCTTAAAGTTGGTTGTGAAAATAGCGTTTGCTTTATCACACTTCAAAGGCCAGAAGTCTTTAATGCACTGAATGGAGGACTTTTAAAAGAATTGGCGATAGCTGTAAAACAGGCATCAGCAGACACAGAGATAAGAGCGGTGGTGTTAACAGGTTCTGGCGATAAGGCCTTCTGTTCTGGAGCAGATTTAAAAGAGGGAGCTATTAGTGTAGAAAAACCGTTAGGAGAAACACTGAAAGAAAATTATGAGCCCGTTATTTTCGCTTTAAGAGAATGCCCAAAACCAGTTATATGTAAAATGAATGGTGTAGCGGCTGGGGCAGGAATGTCTTTAGCCTTGGCGTGTGATTTAATAATAGCAGATGAAGATGCCTATGTGTCGGAGCTTTTTGTGGAAATAGGCCTCATGCCGGATGCGGGTTCTATGTTTTTTCTGCCAAGAATGATAGGTACGCAAAAGGCGTTTGAGATTTGTAGTACAGGGCGGAAAGTTTATATGCCAGAAGCCTTGGAATTAGGTTTAGTGAGTAAGTCAGTACCAAAATTACAACTGGACGAGGCAGTTGATGGCTTACTTAATTATTATAGAAATGCCGCTACTTTTGCAATAGGTGAAATGAAAAAGGTTTTAAACCAAAGTCTTTATTCCAACCTAAAAGAAGTCTTGTCTTTGGAAGCCGAGGCTCAAACAGCTTGTGGGGAAAGTGAGGATTTCGTAGAAGGTGTTACCGCTTTCGTGGAGAAGAGAAAGCCTGCTTTTAAAGGGAAGTAAATGACCCCAAGTTATTTTTCTAGCAGTTCGGGGTGCTTTACAATGTATTTATAATACTTGAAAAGAATACCTGCATGAGAGGCGTCTACCACACGGTGATCCAGAGCTGCAGAAAGCGTAATAACCGTTCTTATCTTAATTTCCTTATCCACCACCAAAGCTGCTTCTTTTACACCACCCATAATGAGTACAAAGGATACATTGGTAGCAGGAAACAAGGCGGGATAGCCATTGTCAAGACCCAAACTGCCAATATTGGAGACAATATAGGAGCCCATATTATTGGCCGATAGACCACCGATAGATATACCCCAGTCGACCAGCATTTTTCTGATTAACCAATAAAACAAACCTCTAAGGGGCCATGGAATAGATGCCATGGTCTTTTTGAATTGCATGGTGCCATTCTCTGTTCCAGATTTAGCCTCCGCAATTTTCACTTTTAGTAGCGGTACTAAATCAGTAAAATTGAGTTGGTCTACTTTATTGACTTTAACCGAACCCATTTCGTTTTCTCTTAGAAGCACGCTAACGGTCGCATTGATTTCTTCGTAAGATTTCACGTTTCCTCTTTTGATAAAGGTGTTGAGTTCTGGGAGCCTTTCTTTTATAGCTCGTGCGGTAGCCAAGGTAAAGAAATGGGTTAAAGTAATTTTAAGACCTTCTTTCCTTTTTCTTTGAATATATTCCTGAAGTTCCGTGATGTCTAATTCCACGGAGCCAAGGATTTTGGAATCTTCGGGTTTCTTATAAAGGGTGCTGGCGGTTTTACGCCAATCGTTATTGAGGTCTTGCATCATGCAAAAATAGGATTTGCTTTCTAATTCGGAAATCAGTCAGTTTGACCTCATTTTGAATATTGGAAATTAGCGAGGCTGACATAGTGGCTTCTTTTGTGTTGATAATGAGGGTTTTATGTGACATGTTTTCCGATTATGGCCTCTCGCATACTTTTTGACCGTTAGTTAATAAGAAAACGAAACCTAAACCAAGTCATTGGAATAGAATTTTAGGTTAGAACATAAAATAATAGACAATCAACAACCATGAATTTAAATCAATATACCATAAAGGCACAAGAAGTTATTCAGCAGGCGGTTCAAATTGCCCAAGGAAATCAACAGCAGGTTGTGGAGCCTGGCCATTTATTAAAAGCCCTTATAGACCAAGACCCCAACACCTCTTCTTATTTGTTTAATAAATTAGGGGTACAAGAAATAACCCTTTCAAATGAATTGGAATCTTTGATAGATGGATATCCAAAAGTGAGCGGGGCAGGAGGACAACCTTATTTAGGCAACGAATTGTCGTCGGTATTGTCGGAGGCACAGAAAAAAATAAAGACGTTTGGTGATGAGTTTGTCAGTGTAGAAATGCTTTACCTGGCTTTGGCGAGTGGTAAAGATAAAGTGGCTCAGTTGTTAAAAAAGCAGGGCTTTGTGGAAAAAGGAATAGAAAAGGCAATTAAAGAATTAAGAGGAAAAGATAACCCAGTGAAAGATCAAAACGCAGAAAATAAATATCAAGCCCTGTCTAGGTACAGCATCAACCTGAACGAGCAGGCACAGAAAGGAAAGATAGACCCAGTGATAGGGCGTGACGAGGAGATAAGACGTGTGCTTCAGATTTTGTCTAGAAGAACCAAAAATAATCCGCTCCTTCTTGGTGAGCCAGGTGTGGGTAAAACAGCCATTGTGGAAGGTTTAGCTCAAAGGATAGTTCAGGGAGATGTTCCTGAAAACTTGAAATCTAAAACTTTGGTATCGTTAGATATGGGACTTTTGGTGGCAGGAGCTAAATATAAAGGAGAGTTTGAAGAAAGATTAAAGGCGGTTATTAAAGAAGTAACCGATTCGGATGGTGAGATAATTTTGTTCATCGATGAGATTCATACGCTGGTAGGAGCTGGTGGCGGAGAAGGAGCCATGGATGCGGCCAATCTGCTTAAGCCTGCATTGGCCAGAGGAGAGCTACATGCTATCGGAGCCACTACTTTAAAAGAGTATCAAAAACATATAGAAAAGGATAAAGCACTAGAAAGACGTTTTCAGTCTGTGGTGGTGGACGAGCCCAATGTAGTGGATGCCATATCTATTCTGAGAGGTATCAAGGAAAAGTACGAGGTTCACCATGGCGTTAGAATTCAGGATGATGCCGTTATATCTGCCGTGGAGCTTTCTAACAGATATATTTCGGATAGGTTTTTACCAGATAAAGCCATTGACTTAATGGATGAGGCGGCATCAAAACTAAGACTAGAAATGGATTCTATGCCAGAAGAAATGGATGAGCTTAGAAGAAGAATCATGCAACTTGAAATTGAAAGGGAAGCCATTAGGAGAGAAAAAGATAAAGAAAAGGAAGCCGTTCTTTCCAAGGAATTGGCGGAGCTGAATCAAAAGTTCAATACCTACAAAGCTCAATGGGAGAACGAAAAAGGTAAGGTAGACGAGATAAGAGTTTTAAAAGAGCAGATTGATCAATTAAGATTCCAAGCAGAGCAGGCGGAGCGTTCTGGAGATTTCGGTAAAGTAGCAGAAATTAGATATGGAAAAATTCCTCAATCCGAAGAAAAATTAAAAGAACTAGCGGCTAACCATAAAGCTGGAGAAGATGGCCTTATCAACGAAGAAGTGACTTCCGAAGACATTGCAGAGGTGGTAGGGAAATGGACAGGAATACCGGTTTCTAAAATGCTTCAAAGTGATAGAGAGAAATTACTTCATTTGGAAGATGAATTGAAGAAAAGAGTAGCAGGGCAAGAGGAAGCCATAGAATTGGTGGCAGATGCCGTGAGGAGATCGAGAGCAGGAATGCAAGACCCAAAAAAACCGATTGGTAGCTTCTTGTTTTTAGGAACAACCGGTGTAGGGAAAACAGAATTGGCGAGAACGCTGGCACAGTATCTTTTCAATGACGATACCGCCATGGTAAGGATAGATATGAGTGAGTATCAGGAAAGACATGCGGTAAGTAGACTAGTGGGAGCCCCTCCAGGATATGTGGGCTATGAAGAAGGTGGTCAGCTGACTGAGGCGGTTAGACGTAAGCCATATTCTGTGATACTTTTAGATGAGATAGAAAAGGCTCACCCAGATGTATGGAATGTATTGCTGCAGGTGCTAGACGATGGAAGGTTAACAGACAATAAGGGTAGGGTGGCCAATTTCAAGAATACCATTATTATCATGACCTCTAACATTGGTTCTCAGATTATCCAAGAAAAATATTTGGAGACCAAAGGTGACGAATCTGCTTGGGCTACGTATTATAAGCAGGAAGCAAAGGAAGGCGTGATGGATTTGTTGAAGATTTCTGTAAGACCAGAGTTTTTAAACAGGATAGATGAAATAGTACTTTTTGATCCACTAAGTAAGTCTAACATTCGCCAGATTGTAGAAATACAGTTTAAAGGCATAAAAGATAGATTGGCGGAGCAAGGCATTACGCTTGACGCCACAGTGGAGGTGTTAGATAAACTTGGAGAAGACGGTTTTGACCCAGTTTATGGTGCTAGACCTCTAAAAAGAGTGATTCAAAGAATGGTACTCAATGAGTTGTCCAAGAAAATATTGGCAAACGAAATAGATAAAGATGCGGTGATTATGATGGAACTAGGAGCCAATGGAGCTATAGTTTTTGAAAACTTGATAAACACCGAGGTTTTATAAAGAAATGGTTAGGATTGAATAGATGATTAAAGCCGTCTCAGTTTCTGAGGCGGTTTTTTTGTGTTATAACTTGTGACATCGGACCCATTGATAATTCAGGTATAATACTTCCTAATAACCATAGAGCATCAGGTTTTAAACTCGGAATAAAGATTGAGCAATTGTGTTATTTTATTAATGTTCAGCTTTCTATAGATGTTTTTTCGGTGTGCTTCTATGGTATGGAAACTTAAATCAAGCTGCTCCGCTATGGTCTTGGTGGAGCTACCATAGCTAATTAAGGTGATAACTTCCATTTCTCGTTTACTGAGATTATACTTTTTTTCTAAGCTTGAAGTGTTTTTTTTGTTTGGGTAACTAAAATCTCCAGTATCAAAGAACTGACTTCCATTTTGAATGATTTTTATAGCTGCCAAGAGTAGTTCTAATGGAGAGGATTTAAGAATAAACCCTGATGCACCATTCTTTTTTGCGAAGTCCAAGTAAACGGGCTCATTGCTGTTTGCCAGCATAATGATTTTTACTAGCGGAAGGTTCTTATGAATTTTATGAAGCAGATCCCAGATATTTTGACCCATACCATTGGCGTCCATAAGTATAAGCTGTGGACTTGAATTAGATAAAATATTATCAAAGTTTGGGTTTGATATGGAGATGCCCTCAGCAGTAAATATTTTTTGAGATTCAAGTAGACTTTTGAGGGCTTCGGTGTACAATAACTGATTACTTAAAACCAGTATTTTAGTGGTTATTAATGATGTCATTTTAGTTTTCTTTTTGGCTTACATGGAGAGGTATACTTACATTTCATATACAAGAAACTTATATTCGTACTCATAGTCAAATATTTTAAGTCATATTTATTATTCGGTAAGTACAAAAAATGGCTTCCAACTCACGCTTGCCCTAAAGCAGTGGAAATTTGGGCTAATATTAGCTTTAATCAGGTATATAATACCTGATTAAAGGAACTGATTTACCTTTTAGATGGAATTGATTCAGCTTGGTGTTTACAGCAATTTTGTTGTTCAACTTTTGCCATGAAACCCTGTGAATATGAATTACTATTTAAAACGCAATAATCCTGTAGAAATTGAAAAGATAATGCTTCTACAAGCATTGGAAAACTACACACTTTTTCATCTAAACGACGGTCGTAAAATCATCTCATCTCTGACTTTAAAGAGGCATGAAGAGAAGCTTGAATTAAAGTCCTTTATCAGAGTAAATAGATCAACGATGGTTAATAAGGACTTCATCAAACAAGTCTTGCTTAAAGATCATACCAATTTCATCCGCTTGAAAAATGGTAAGGAAATCAAAGTCTCAAGGAGGAGGCAAAACATGCTCAGTCAAATTGCCTCCTAGAACACATATCTATACTTCTTTCAAAATTTAGCATTCTTCCAACCCCAAATTATAAAAATATGAATTCAACAATTACCTTGTCTCATTTTATTGAGGCTTTAAAGTTTAAAGTCTTGGAAAAATACGCTTCCGCTTTCTATGGTGTTACCTGCCTTTTAATAGGTGCACTTATCGTTACACCTAATGCAGTAAAAGCCCAAGTGCCATTGGTTGGTTGGGACGTTAGTGCTGTTGTAGATTATGGAACGAGCCCTTTCGCACCAAATGTTTTGAATTCCAATATTGAAAATGTAATGGGGCTTTCCAGAGGTGCGGGTGTAAATGCAGGTTCTGGTGGTGAGCCAGGTGGCTGGGGAGGCACCAATTGGCAAACGACCGCTGCCGGTGCCATTACAAATCAAAGCGTCATTAACTTTAGCTTTAAACCTAAAGATGGTTTTGCTGTTTCACTTCTAGGTCTAGATCCATTTTCTTATCGTAGAACTTTGACTGGACCGCAGGAAGGCAAACTGGAGTATACTATAAATGGTGGAACTACCTTTTCGGGTATTTCTCAAGGGCCATTTTACTTTGGGAGCACTGCTCCAGGTGGTGCAGCTGTATCTCCGGTTAGAACACTGATGGGCGATTTAGATTTACAGCAAACTAAGAAGGAAATAGGATTTAGGCTCATTCCTTATAATGCTACGGATACAGATGGTTCTTTTTATATCTATAATGCCGTAAGCGGGGCAGATTTTTCTATTAATGGAAGGGTTTTAGGGACTACAGAAACAACTTTAGCACTCGATGCTTGTTTAGACTTTGCTGGAACTGCTCAAACCTTTGATCTTAAAGGGGATGGACTTACGGCCACTAACATTACCATTACTGCTCCAATTTCTTTTGAGGTATCTTCAGACGGAATTACTTATGCTGCCAGTCTTTCATTGACACCTTCTGGAGGAAGTGTGTCTCAAACCTATTATGTGAGATTAAAAAATGGTTTGATTGCTGGAAGTTATAATGGAAAAGTAACAGTAACTGGTGGAGGTTTTACTTCAGGTGCAGGTCTAGGGGTAGATCTAAGTGGTACTGTTCATGCTTTACCTACAGCCTTAGTTAGCAGCATTGATCCTATTTGTGTAGGAGATGTTATGCCTACAATTTCTATAGTCTTAACAGGAAATGCACCATTTGATCTGACTTATACCAATGGTACTACTTCTTCAGGGCCAAGTAGCGTTTCTACCAGCCCTTTTGAAGTTCAAAGTGTTGCAGACGGTGAAGTTTTTACCGCCACAGCTCTTACTGATGCTAAAGGATGTGTGGCTTTGGCAGGTCAACTCACAGGAAGTGCCACGGTAGTGGTTAATGCCTTACCAGAAGTTTCGGTGGTGGCAAGTAATGGTTCCACGTCTGGTTTGGCAGGGGTTTATAATGGCGGAGAAGATATTAGTTTAACGGCCACAATAGATGTTGGTTCTGGTGATTACGGTTGGGCAGGTCCGGATGGTTTTACGGCAGGTAATAATAGCTTGCAAACCATTACGGGAGCAAGCTCTAGTAAGGCAGGCATATACACCGTTACCGTTACTAACGGCAATGAATGTAAGGGGACGGCCACAGTAAATGTAGTGGTCTATGATAATAATCTTTATGTGGATGACGCTGGTGATGACAATAATACAGGAGATGAAACACATCCGTTAGCTACCATTCAGAAGGCTGTTGATGTCTCAGTTTCTGGAGGAATTATTCATGTGGGGGCGGGTGTTTACAACCTGACATCAACGATTCTAATAGACAAATCTTTGACTATTTATGGCCCTCAGAAAGACGTGGATCCTAGAACGGCCGCAGCATTAAGAACAGCGGGTTCTGTAGAGGAAGCTGTTTTAGATGGGGGAGGTACTTTAAGTCGTATCATTTATGTAACTGCTGCTGGCGTGGTGATAAATGGATTAGAAGTTACCAATGGTACGGGTGATTTAGTTTCTTCAGCAGATGGTGCTCCAGTTAAGACAGGAATGGAAGTTAAATACTGTATTGTTCATGGTTCCTCTACGGACGAAGGGGTTCAATTGAGAAATGTAGACGGAGGTGAAATTAGTTATAACAAAATTTATGACGCAGATGGAGATGGAATTAACCTTTGTTGTGGTTCCACAAATACAGATATTGATAATAATGAATTGTACAGCTGTGGATCAAGTGATGCGGTGATCTATTTATATGATGACGGACCTGTTATAAATATTACCAATAACAAGTTGTATAATAATACTGCTGCAAATGGAATTATGGTTGGTAATAAAAATGGCTCTGAATTTAATAAAAATAGTGCCTTTGGTAATAATGCCGTAATTTCTGGAAATATCGTTACCGGTCATGTTGGGTCTGGCGTCGGGATTTATATTAATACAAGCAGGGTTAATGTTCAAGATAATATTGTAAGTGACTGGGAATCGACAGATGCCGCTGTATACCTTCGATTTAATATTAAAGAGGTTTCACTTACAGGAAATACAATTTCTGACAATTATAGAGCAATCAAAGTTTCCTCTGGAGTGAGTTTGGCAAATGCGGCAACTTTAAGCATAAACCAAAACTCCATTTTTGATAATGACTTTGGTTTGCTAAGCTCATCTCCTGGAATAGTGGATGCCCGTGAAAACTGGTGGGGAGATATTAGCGGCCCTTCCGGAGAAGGTTTGGGGATTGGAAATAGCGTTAGTGAAAAGGTCATTTTCTGTCCTTTCCTAGACGGTCTCGCAGGTACTGGAGTGATAAAGGACTGCCCAGTTAAAAATGAGGATACCGGTGAGTCTTTCACCAAACTTCAAGCGGCCATTGATGATGCCGATACCGATAACGGTGATGTGATTACTGTTTTGGCGGGTACTTATTCAGAGAATGTTACGGTCAATAAAGAATTGGATATTAGAGGTCCAAACTATGGTATTTCACCAAATGGAGTAGGACGTGTTGCTGAGGCGGTAGTGGTTCCCGCAAGCACTTCTGCAGATGGGGCTATATTTTCAATCAAAGCCAGTAATGTTAAAATTGATGGTTTTACCCTTAATGGGGATAACACCACATTGACAAGCAACTGGATTGGCACCAACAGTGCTGATATTGATGCAGGAATAGCTATTAATGTTGATGTTTCTAATATTAACAACCTCAGTGTTTCAAACAATATAATTGAAAATGTAGGTTATTTTGGGGTTTTCATGTTCGGATCTGCAGCATCTGACGCAAATACGTCAAAAACTGGCAACGAAATTTCAAATAACCTGATACGAGACTTGGGTTATTACAATACTGGAAGTGGATATGATAATTGGGGAGGCGGTATGTATATAGGTAACAGCCACTATACCAATATAAAAAGCAATGTTCTTACTAATGTAAGAATCGGTATACAAACCGGAAATTTCCAAACAGCACATGTGGGAGCACCTCAATATCAAGTTATTGAAGACAACACCATTGAAACTCGTTATTTAGGTATTTTCTTTAACCTTCATAGATATTCACCTTGGACAATATCCAATAATACAATTACGGGTATAGATAATCCGACACAAGCTGGATTAACAACTCGTCCTTGGCGTGGTATTTTACTTGCTTCACTCGGAAATAATATGGGTACGAGTATTGTAAGTAATAACACTATTGATGGAAGTGCTATTACTTCGTTCACTTCAGGTAAAGAAGGTATTAATGTTTGGAATGTAAAAAATGATGGCTTTGCCACAATTACTGGCGGAAGTATAACAGGAGTTGAAACTGGTATTTTCCTTAACAACTTTGATGGCTATGCTTCAGTTGCTTCCGATGGAGCATATGCAACTATTTCAGGAGTAGATATTACTGCTACTGGAACTGGTATTCGTTTGCTAGATAATCCAAGTAGTACGCATGCCGCAGTACAAGCAACGCTAGGAGCTGGAATTGTCGTGAATGGCGGAACAAACGGTCTTACAATTGAAAACGCATCTTCTAAAGTTGTTTCACCAACAGGAGACATTTCATTTAACACACAATCGGGTGATTATATCAAAGTCGTGGCAAATACCAATGATTTTGATGCCACCGCAGCTTCCTTTGAAGGGAAAACGGGTGCTACGGCAAGCTTGGCTGAAAACTTCACCATTGAAGACAAGATTACCCATAAAATGGACAATGCTGCCTTAGGAACGGTAAAAGTGAAGAACACAGAATGGTTTGTAACCAGTAATTCTGGAAGTATACAAAGGGCGATTAATATTGCTGCGGTTAGTGATATTATTAATGTTAATCAAGGAACCTTTACAGAAAGTTTAATAATTCCAACTGGAATAAGCTTAGTAGGTCCGCATGCTGGAATATCAGGTTGCGATACACGAGGAAGTGAGGCTACAATTGAAGGTTATATAAAAGTAACTTCTTCAGATGTAACTATAAACGGTTTCAAGTTACTTGATGGTGCTTTGGCTCCTGCAGGAGAATTGGCAGCTGTTCATATTGTGGGTGGTTTAAGTAACGTTTCTGTAATGAATAATTACATTGAACGGACTGGTACACTTGATTTTGATGTATCTCGTGGTGTAGTAAATGAAATTGCGGGTACCACTAATTTGACGGTTAGTAATAACTATTTTACGGGCTGGCATACTGGTACCTACTTACAAAATGCCGATGCTGATATTACAGATAACTGTTTTGTGTTGAATCAAGTTGGTATCTCCTCTGATGGCCCTGTGGATGTTCAAGTTAGCGGGAATAATATTACAAACAATGCCTTTGAAGGCGTTGGTATTGGAGGTACAGTAGGTCAAATGGTTATTAGTAATAATAATATCACGGGTAACCTTGACGGAGTTCATAATTATTCATCTACGGAAGTAAATGCTGGTTCTAACTGGTGGGGAGATGCAGCTGGTCCTTCTGATTTTGGTCCTGGTTCTGGAGACAAGGCGAGTGCTAATGTTAACTTTTGTCCTTTCTTAAGTGATGAAGTTGGAGTAGGTGTAGCTATTAATTGTAGGGTATTGAATATATCAAATGGAGAATCATTTGTTAGTATTCAAGCGGCAATAGATGACGCAGAGACTTCAGCAGGAGACACTTTAGTAGCTGAATCAGGTACTTACGCCGAGAATGTAGTCGTAAATAAAGAGTTAGTAATCCTAGGAGCCAACGTTGACAAGGATTGTGCAGGAACAAGAAGTGACGAGTCCATTGTTTCCGTAGCATCAGGATTACCATTTCATATTACTGCAGATAATGTAGTTATCAATGGTTTTGAAATTACGGCACCAGCGAGCTCGAATGCCGTTGTTATTGGGAAAGTTTCCAATGCAAGCGTCATGTTTAATAATATTCATGATATAGGTACTTCATTTACTGGAGGGAATATTCATGCAGTTATTTATACAGTAGCAAGTACTAATAATAGTGGTATTAATATTTCAGATAACTGTATCAATGATATCAGCAGCACAAGTCTTACAGGATATAGTTCTAGTGCAATAGGAATTTTACAGTCTACTTCTACGGGTGTTCTTACAGGACTAAATATTGAGAGAAACATCATAAACAATGTTACGGTAAATGATGGTAACTGGCCAACAGGGAAGATAGCCTACGGTATTCAAATAAACGTAGGTGGAAATGGAAGCTTCTTGACCAATACTGGAAAAGTAGTGAACGCCGTTATTAACCAAAATGAAATATCTAATATTTCAGGCCATATAGCCACTGCTATAGGATTAGAAGGAAATACACAAGACGGAAGTGTAACTGGAAATAAGGTTTCTAATCTCACCAGTACTAAAACCTCAGATAGAGCAGGTGGAGGTTATGATTTGAACGGATTGAAATTTGAAAACAATGCTTTTGTTTCTTCCGTAACAGTTGAAAACAATAGTTTTGATACAGGTAGCTTTACCAATGGTAGTACTTCTGATTTAGGATATGCCGTGGTCAATTATGTTCCAAGTTCTACTGCTGCCTTGGGTTGTAACTGGTATGGCACTGCCGTCTTCAATGAGATAGAAGATAATAATTTGTTGACAGGTAAGATGTTAAGTAAAGCTTCTGCCGCTATCACGTTTAGTCCATATCTTACAGCTGGAGGAGATGGAGCCGGCATCGGATTCCAACCAACAGGAACGTGTGATGGTAGTACTATTACAATAGCAAGTGCTATTGCTAGCCCAGAATTGTGTGCTACCAAAGGTACTATAGAAGTTACATTTAGCGGAGGTGTTACTCCTTATACGTTGTCATGGGGTGGGGCAAGTATTATTACAACAGTGAATAGTACAGCTACCATCACAGGATTGGATGCAGGTTCTTACACGGTTACTATTTCTGACAATAACGGTTCTAGTGTAACCACAACGGCAGAAGTAATATCCTTACCAGTGTCTAATCTTAATAGTATTCAAGGTTATGCCACAATACAAGCAGCTATAGATGATGCCACTGCAGGTGATGTTATTGAAGTTTGTGCTGGTACCTATAATGAAAGAGTCTTAATAGATAAATCATTGACACTTCAGGGTGTTGCGGGTGATAGTTCACTTCAAATCATTGATGGTACAGGTTTATCGGGCAATGGTGATGGTATTCAAATTGCCAACGGCGTGAAAAATGTAAATATCAGCAACCTAAGCATTCAGAACTTCAGCGGAGCAAGTGGAAATTCAGATGCGGGTATATATGCCATAGGCGGAAATGATGGACTGAATATTAGTAAAGTGGCCATTAAAGATAACGTAGGCGGTTCTGGAATTTATGCCAACGGCCCAATAGATGGCGTGACGATTACCAATTCACTCATTACAGGGCATACTGCCGGAGCAAGGGGAATTGTCATTTGGAATGGCTTTAAGCAAAATATTACCATAACAGGGAATACGGTTAATAATAGTAACTGTTGTGGTATTGAACTTCAAGACGGAACAGCATCCGCAGTCAACATCTCAAATAACACCATAGATATAGGTATTGGAGATAACGGAATGGGCTTAACAAGTTTGAATGAATTAACTGGGCCAAACGTCATTGATAATAATACCATTACGGGTGGAGGTAGATATGGCATTGAAATTAAGAATCCAGCAGGTGGCGTAACGGTCTCTAATAATACCTTGACCTTAACTACGCAAAGTAGCAATAGTAAAGATAGAGCAGGTATTGCTGTCTTTAGAAGAGGTTATCTTGCAGGACAAGGATATGCCAATATTCCTAATGGTGTAACCATTTCTGGAAACAGTATTACGGGCTATCAGCAGACTGTTGGAGGCAGCAATAGTGACGGTTTCGGAATTGTGGTGGAAGGAACCAACCACATCATAAGCAATAATACTTTAACCAATAATGATATAGGTATTCAGCAGCAAGCCGGGCATACGCCTTATACGGAAAACGCTAGTGGCGATGGCAATGATGCCGATGTAGCAGACTTGTATTTTGGAAGAGGTAACTCTCCAGAATTATGTAATGTGACTTTAACGGATAATGTACATTCTGGAAATACGGTGGATGAAAGGATAGTGATTGGTGGAGGAACTGGTACCATTGTGACGGAGATTACACCTACGGTAGATGCTATAACTGATATCGCGGCTTGTAAAGGTGAAAGTCTAGCGGAAGTGGTATTTACAGGAAACAACCTTTTAGGTGTCGTTTATAATTGGACAAACAATAATACGGATATTGGTTTAGCAGCCTCTGGAGCAGGGAATCTTCCTGTTTTTACAGCAACAAATACGGGTATAACAGGACTAACGGCAGAGATAACCGTTACGCCAACCGTGAATGGATGTTCTGGTACGCCGCAAACGTTTACCATTTCTATTAGTCCAGAACCAGTTGTAGATATTATTAGCAGTCAAGATGTGTGTCTAGGGGGTAACGTTTCTGGAATCACTTTTACAGGTACAGGCACCAGCTTCGACTGGATAAATACAAATACAAGTATTGGTTTAACGGCTTCTGGTTCAGGAAACATTGCTGACTTTACCGCGGTCAATGCCAGTGGGATACCTCAGACAGGCTATATAACGGTTACGCCTAGCTTTACTTTTGGTGGCAAAACATGTTCTGGAACATCTAAGACTTTCTTGATTACTGTTCAAGATGAGGAAATGGCAGAGGTGGATTGTCCAGAAAACATTGTCATGGACAATGAGGTGGGCATGTGTTCAGCTGTTGTGAGTTTTGATTTGCCAATGGCATTTGATAATGTATTTTATGATGGATTCGAAAGTGCCGCTTCAGGGACTTGGCTTCCTTATAACAGTAGCATAACACAGGTAGCTACAGGAACAGACGGTATCACTTCTTCTGAAGGTGCCTCGCATGGAGAAATTAACACTTCAGGAGATGCCACGACGGGTGTATTTTCTAGAATTGGTGGTTATTCCACCGAATTCGGAGATGGATATAGAAATAGGTTAGATGTTTATATGGACAAAACAGATCCAACAGTAACAGCAGATACTTATGCATGGGCACTTTCATCTGCGGCTAATGGAAAAGATGGGAATCATAGAAGAGACTTTATCTTTCATGCGGCTTCAAATGCCTCTGGAAATATTTTGATAGCAGGAGATAATGGTAGCACGGGTTCTAAACGAAACGACTTAGCGACATTAAATCACTATGAAATAACAGCCTCTGGATGGTACACTTACGAGTGGTTATTCAAAGATGAAGGAGATGGAAGTTTAGCCGTAGACATGAACCTTCTTGATAATTCGGGAAATGTACTCTTCACCGAAACGCGTAATTCTGCCGTGGATGTTATAGATACCGAAATAGGTGGTAATAGATACATGTGGTTTACTTTTATAACTGCAGAAAAACTGAGGATTGATAACCTTAAGAAAGCAAAGGCTTTGCCTACTACGGCCGATTATGCCAGTGGAACTGCATTCCCAGTGGGAACAACTACGGTAACGGTTTCTGCTACAAATGCATGTTCGGTAGCTACGACCTGTACATTTGATGTCAATGTAAACGATGTGGAAGCTCCTGTTTTCGCAGACTGTCCTACCGATGTGGTAATATGCTCTGATGAAGCAGAACATTCTTGGACTCATGTTAAGTTAGTTGATAATTGTGTGGTTCAAGGTGGATTGTCTGAGTTGACTTATCAGTTGAGCGGAGCCACAACTTCAGCCGCCATAGCAGCAGGTGCCTTTGACGGTAGTACTTCCGGAACAGAAACCTTTAATACAGGTATTACAACTGTAACTTATAGTGCTAAAGATTCTTCAGGTAATGTAGTGTCTAACTTATGTAGCTTTACGGTAGAAGTTAAAGAAGCTGCGGAGGTAGAAGCAAGCACCTATGCAGCCATCTGTACCAACAGCTCTGTAACGCTTGCAGGTTCATTTAGCGGTGCCAGTACTTCTATCACTTGGACAGACGGTGCCGTAGGCGGTACTTTTACTCCTAATGCTAATGACCCCGTAGCGGTTTATACGCCTCCTACAGGTTATAGTGGTAGTATTTTGTTGACCATCACATCTGACGATCCAACTGGTCCATGTCCTGCAGGAGTAGACACCACCACATTGGTTGTGAAGGCTTTGCCTGTCATTGTGTTGCCTAATGTACCTGCTATTTGTGCAGGTCAAAATTTGAATCTAACGGTTTCTGAGGGTGTGAGTTATGCTTGGAGCGGGCCAAATGGCTTTACTTCTGCACTTCGAAATCCACAGATTCCTTTGGCTACGGTGAGTGCTAGTGGCGTATATTCGGTGACCATTACCAATGCCAGCTCTTGTACGGCCAGTGCCACGGTTTCGGTGACTGTTCACCCTAATGTTGCTCCTACCATAACAGCAGATAATAATGAGATATGTAAAGGAGAATCTGCGGTCTTAACGGGATCTTGCTCTTCCAATACGGATATTTTCAGATGGACAACACCTGGATTTAATCAAGGTGGCGTTTCAAGCTTATCAAGCACAGGAACTATAACGGTAGAGAAGGCCGGAACCTATGGCGGCTATTGCGAATCGGTGAACGGCTGTATCAGTGAGACCACCAACCTCGTGATAAATGAGAAGAGTAATTGTGATGGTGGAGCTTTCATTACGGTAACTCCAGAGCTACCGGCTATTTGTCCGGGAGGAAGCATTAATCTAACGGCTACAGGATGTAGCGGTACACTAACATGGTATGCCAGTGGAGCTAGCCCAGTTACTGGGAATTCGGTAAGCTTAAGCCCGACCGTGACCACCTCTTATTTTGTGAGCTGTAGCACTGGAGGTTCTACCTCGGTAGATGTTAAAGTAGCACAGACCAATATGGCGGAATCTGGCGTGATGACTACCGGTAAGGCGAGAATTAAAGCAACGGAGAAGATAACGTCTGTTAAGAAAATTGGTGATGCCACTTTTACGCCAGCTCCAAATGTTATCTATGAAGCAGGCAGATCTATCGAATTAAATCCAGGCTTTAGTACAGAGCATTCTACCGTGTTTAGAGCGGAAATAAAAGTGTGTAATTAAGTTGGTCTTTTAAGGCGACCAAATTTAGAAATTAAACTAAATAAACTGTTATAACATAATTCAGGGTAAAAGAGGTTAGGGCGTATTTCCTAGCCTCTTTTTTTACATTTTGAATTCAGCGTAAAGGTTAATGAGTTGGGTTATTTTATTGATTTTAAGCTTTTTGTAGATGTTTTTTCGGTGTGCTTCTATGGTATGAAAGCTAAGCTCCAGCCGCTCGGCAATAATCCTTGTTGAACTGCCATCTATCATCAAAGTGGCAATCTGCATTTCCCGCTTGCTTAAACCATACTTCTGGTCAAAAGTGATTTCATTCGATACTTTGGAGAAGTTATAATCACCGGAATCATAAAATGGACTTCCGTTTTCTACAATTTTTAGAGCAGCCATTAAAAGTTCTATGGGAGACGACTTTAAAACAAAGCCAAAAGCTCCATTGTTTTTTGCCAGTTCTATGTTGTTAGGTTCATTATTATGAGCCAGAATAACAATCTTTGAAGCGGGGTTTTTAACATGTGTTTCTTTAAGAAAGTCCCATGTCTTTTTGTTGAAATTATCGGTATCTAGCAAAATGAGCTTTGCATTTCGCTTTTTGATCTCACTATGAATTTTAGGGTTTTGAATGGATAATCCATCTGCTTTTTGATTTTTTGACGTACTAAAAAGGCTTTTTAATGCTTCCACATAAATCAATTCATGGCTTAAAACCAATAGGTTTTTTTGGGTATTTTTTATCATGTCGGCTATTATTTAGTTTTAGACGAGTATTTATAGGTTTAGGTAAAATTGTTGTGTTGGTGGATATTTGGTGAAGTGTTTTGATCAATGTTCTTTTTTGCAGTTCACGATGGCTTTCTTAAAGTTTTTTAATCCTTAGGGAGTAATCTTTTTGCAATTTGTCTCCTGCTCATTGTTGAGCTAATGGAATAAGTGTTTTATTGCGTTCTAATACCGTTAGAAAATATGTTTAATTTTTTTAGTAGACAGAAGGATATTAAAAACGCTTTTGAGTTTTTAAAAACCGACATGCACTCACATTTGCTCCCTAATGTGGACGATGGCAGCACTTCCTTAGAAGACTCCATGCATCTTATTTCGGGTTTGGTGGACTTAGGTTTTCAGAAAATCATTACCACGCCTCACATTTATGAGGCTTTTTATAAGAATGATAAAAGCACCTTATCGCCACCATTTGATAGGGTTCATGAAAAAGTAAGTGAAATATTTCCTTCGCTCGAATTTTCCTTTGCGGCGGAGTACTTCGCCGACGAATTTTTTGAGATGAAAATAGAGGAGGATAATCTCCTCAGCTTTTCTGACAAACACATACTACTAGAAATTTCTTTTGTGGGTTATTCCCATCGTATAGAGCATATTATTTTCGATTTAGTGACCCGTGGTTATAAGCCTATTTTAGCACATCCTGAGCGTTATCTTTATCTTTCCAATGATTTAAATACATTCAAAAAGCTGCGTCAGATTGGCTGTGAAATACAGCTGAACACCAACTCACTTTCTGGTTATTATGGACCTGCCAGTCAAGAATTAGCCCTTAAGCTTATGGAGGAACACTTGGTTTCTTATTTGGGTACAGATATGCACCACGAAAGACATCTGATGCATCTCCAAGACATAGCCAAAAACAGAAGGCTCATGAAAAAACTTAGAGCTTATGACTGGAAGAATCCAGATTTATAAGACTTAATAAGCATTTTCTTCCCCTTTAGCCATGTTATAAGCGGTCATGAAGACAATCTTCAAATCGAGCCAAAAGCTCCAGTTCTCGATATAATAAATATCAAAATCTATACGCTTTTGCATGTCATCATTGGTTTTGGTTTCACCGCGGTAACCATTTACCTGTGCCCAGCCTGTAATACCTGGCTTTACCCAGTGCCGCACCATGTATTTATCTATCAAGTCTTTGGTTCTTATATTATGCTCATGGGCATGAGGCCTTGGCCCCACCACAGACATGTTTCCTTGTAAGACATTGATAAACTGTGGAAACTCATCCAAGTTGGTTTTCCTTAAAAATGCCCCAATCTTGGTCACTCTTGGGTCGTTGGCCGTGGCTTGATTAAAGGCTCCTGAGGCTTTTACGTCTTGGCTGTCTGTTCTCATGGAGCGAAACTTATAGCACTTAAACTTTTTGCCATTTTCTCCCCAGCGGTCTTGTTTAAAGAACACCGGTCCTTTTGAGTTACTTTTTATAAGTATCGCTATAATAGGAAACAGCCATGAGAACACCAACAGGAATATGGCGGAAGCAAACAAGAGGTCAAAAGCTCTTTTAAGAAACAGCCAATGGCTCTGCTGAAGCGGTTCACTTCTGAGCGTTATCAAGGGATAGTTGCCAAAAAGCTGGAACTGCACCCTGTTGAGATAGAAATTGCTAAAGTTTGGGACGAATTTAAGACGGATTCCCTTGCCTTCACAAAACTGGAAAAGACCATGGAGCATATCTTTATTCAGCTCGTCTGATGTGACAATAATGTCATCCAGTTTAACTCCAATATTATTATTATAAAAACGGTTTAAATCGCCTAGATAAGTAAAGCTACTGCTCACTTCTTCATTGGCAATTACGCCCAGCACTTTCATGCCATAATGTGGTGCGGTTTCTATTCGCTCTATGAGGTTGTTGGTGATGTTATTATATCCAATAAACACCACATACCTGGTGTTCCCGCCACGTTGCCTATAGTAGATTAGGCTCTTTTTGGTGATATAATTCTTAATAATAAGTGAGGTCGCCAAGAATATCGAAAAATACAAGACGAAGGTTCTCGCCAGTTCGCTTTCATTGAGTAAAAAGAAGAGCTGCCCCGCTATCAATATCTGTATCACCACATTTTGCAAGATGAGCAGAAGCTCACCTACAAAGGTTTCTGTTCTAAACTCATCATAGAGGTTAGAAATTTTGGTAGAGAAATACCAGCCGGAAGCCATGACCATTAAAATGATGATGTCTGATTGTCTAATTCCCCTTTTACTAAACTGCATGGCTATAAAAAAGCATGCGATTAGAAAAAGGCCGTCGGTGATGAGCTTGAGATAGCCCACTTTTGTTATTCTTCCCATAGGTTTAACTGCAATAGTTTTCGGCAGAAATCACGAATGTCCATCGCTTATTCTTGATTAAATAATCGTTTTGTTTGTACGGCCATGTCACGCCGCCATCGGTACTCACCCTGAAATCGTAGGACTTATTGATTTCAAGTTTATAGGTTTTTATTGTTCTTGTATCTGCTGTGAAAGTGACCAAGGAACGCCAGTTGTTTTCGCCCACTGGGCTGTATTGGGCTTGCATTTCTTTAGGCAAATAGGTGTTATCAAATTCGGTTCCGTTTGGGCAGACCAGTTTAAAGCCCACTTCCACAAAATCCGGAGCATCTAATTTGAAAAGGTCCATGATTTCTGAATCATAGGTGCTGCAGTTTTCATAGGTTTTAGAAACCCACAGTGGTTTTGAAGCATCTCCACCATGATAGTTGGAGTAATCGTACGCCTCTACATAATAGTTTTGTGTCTCCTGCGGTAGATAGTTCACATAGATTTTGTTCTCCCAATTGACATTGCTGTAAAGGGTCTTGATAAGGCTGTTTGTTTGAGCGTCTTTCACCCGGATGAGATATTGGATGTCTAAATCTCTGTATTTACTGATGACCGAAAACGTGGCCCCTTCGCGGCAAAGTGCTCTGATGTCGCCCGCATACCAAAACCCTGGTTTAGAAATTTCTATGGTGATATACTTTCGGCTGCCATCTGTTTTAACAGCCGTTTTTCCAAAATGTGTAAGCCTTCCCGTAAAGGTGTCATAATGCATCAGGTCTGTTTGTGTCTCATCGCTTTCTACGGTGAGTTCTAGTCGGACAGGTTTATCCCAAGCCTTACATTCCTTTATACCTGAAAATCCTTGGAGGTAAAGGCCACCAATCATATTGGGTAAATCAAAACTATAGTCTAAAGCTTGACCCATTTTATCGTAGGGTCTGGTAGCGGAACCTGAGCCAGGGATAAACTTTTTGCCTGACGGTAGGTAATAATGACATAGAAAGGTTAGGTAGTCTGCCGATGTTTCGTTGGCTAAAGTGGTCCAAGTTTGATTTTCTGGAATGGTGCTATTTATTAGAATAGTACCATTATCTAAGAGTTGAGTATTTTTGCCTATTTTCAGGTAGATACCCTTACTGAATTCTTGTATTATTCCTAGATTAGCCAAACGCACGGTAGCACTATAATTGGAACGATTTTGAAGCCTAAATTCTTTAAGGTATTCCGTATGGTTTTCGTCGCTTTTGATAAGGATAGAAAATGCAAGGATGGAGTCGGAAGAAGGGGTGATATCCTTTCTTAAAGCCAATGATAAATTCCCATCTTTGGTAACGGTAATTTTAGGGTCATTTAGCGTGTTGACCAATAGATCTGCGTCCTGTCCTAGTAGTTCAAAAGTGGCATTGGGGAGTGCCTGGTTTTCATAATCTCGTATATAAAAAGTGTATCGCCCGTTTTCAATAGGCTCCTTAAATGCAAGGTAGACCCCTTCAAATGGATTTCTACAACTAAGCTGTGTTAAAGCGATAGTGGTCAAAAGCAATATTTTATAGAAAAGGGGCTTCAAGGTCTTTTTGAGGCTATTTTATAAGTTATTTCCACATTAATGCTGGGATAGAAACTATAGTTTTTCATGTTTTTTTCTATCTGCGGTATACGCTGATTTAAGGTCGTCGTTTCTAAAAATCCCTCGTATTCAAGGTTTAATTTTGGACTGCCCATATACCGCGTTCCGATATTGGTATGGACATTCCAGCGTTTCATAAGATTGGTTTTTCCCAGGCCAATTTCCAAATAAGGCTGAACCGGTAGCCACCTCATTTGAGCATCTATTTGTCCAAAATCTTCCGCCGTTAGACTTAGGCCGTTGAGCATAATGGGTCTGTCGGTGCTTAAATTCAAATCCCATTTTTGCTTCAAATTCACGTTGGTTCCTAGGTTTACTTTTAGCCAAGGTTTAATGCTTTTCTCAAGGTCTAGGTTGAGCCCAAAAGACAGGAGATTTGGCTGAAGTTGGAGTCTACTTTCTTCTTCCAAATTGATGTTTATGGGTCTCCTAAATTGGTAAAGAAAAACACCAGAATTTATCTTCAAATTGTCCGTTTTTTGGAGCTTATTTTTTGTGAAAACATGTATGCCATTTGTGCCAACTTTTACCCCGATTTCTATACCTGAATTTTGATTTTCACTCCTTGATATATCTTGGGAATGTCCAAATGTAGGCATCAAAAATGAGAGGATTAAAATGGAATATAATGATAATGTGGCATTTAACATCGTAGCGGAATATAATTTCTGAATACTACTTTAAATAGTTAAAAATAGGCATTAAGCTAATATTTCAGGTATATTTTGAATTTCAGGTACATTGAAAATAATAGGTCTGAAATTAAATTCTAATATAGGCGTATAGGAAAAGTGCAATATCATATGCGTATGTAAACATTAATTGGCCGATTAATAAATCTTGGAAAAATACGACCCTAGAATGTTGTGAAAGTTAGTTTTGGAAGCTTATTTTTACATATACGTAAAACAAAACTTTACAGCCATGAACAGTCACAAAATAAACGCCGAAAATAATTGGGGAAAATTAATAGTCTTGGCCATTTTAATTCTGGTCACTGTATTTACTTTCTTGTAACTCGTTTTGCCAAAAGCTGCGATGATATTGTCGCAGTTTTTGGTCTAAGCGGTAATTTAAACGGTAACGTTCTGCTATCTTAAAACCTCTGGAGTATACATACTCCCATCTAAATTCATCCGAGGTTCTTAATCTCATATGCTTATTTTCTAATGCGGCCGCTGGCGGTATTTTAAAGGCTAACTCTATACCTATTGTTGCCCCGTTTTGGGTAAAGCTGCCAAAGAACCCTACTTCTGCCTTGGTATACTGTCTTATCAGCTCTATTCTGGCTCCTTTGTCTTGATGTAAAAACTGTCCGGCTATCAAATTAAGCGTCAGATCATGTTTAGGTAATCGATAGGCCACATTAGCCAGTAGCAATACATCACGTAGATCGGTATACTTATAAGATGTGGGGTATAAATAGTAGTAACCAGAGTAAGAACCCTCAAAACCAAAGGAAAGGGGCTTATTGAAATCCATGTGTTGATATTCTACGTTTAGGCCATAACGGTCGTTATAAAACAAGCCAGCAGAAAACGATAGAAAATCAGGAGAATCTTTATGGTGGAAATAGTTGATATAAGTAGGGGCCAGTCTGATGTTTAAGGGCTGCGGGTCTAAGTCGTTAACGATAGGAAAGGTTACCCCCGTATATAAAGACAGTCCTTTGGCCAGCATGAATTGCGTATTTAATAATATACTGGTTTTGCTTTCTACGGCCTTATCTAGGTTGCCATATATAGCAGCGAATTGTGGCTGAATCCAGAAATCCCATTTATAGTGCTTGCTCAAAGGCTTAAAGTTTTTTGCCTTGGCAGCCTTACTTGTGAAGCTTAGGTTTCCCTCATTGATAGCGTAGGTGCCTATGGGTACGCCTTGCATTAGGGGAGTAAAATATTTAATTTCTGGGTATTCTGCACGGAGAGCTTCAAAGTATTTAAACTGATTTCTATGTACCCGTTGATCATAAAATAGGGTGGAGTCTGTCATTTGAACATTCTCCAGGGACTTTATTTCCTTATTTTGGGCATAAGTCAAGTGCTGAATGGCCAATAGCAGCCAAACGAACAAGGGAATTGTTCTTTTGAGTAGCCTAGTAAGTATCATTTAGCGTTTCTTAAATTCATGGTGTAGGAAGCTCCAAAATAGGCCTTGTCAAAATTTAGAAGGCAAACCTGAGCTTCCAGATGCTTGAATAATTTCGTACTTATACCGGTGTTGAGTTTTTGACCATCCCATTCTGCAAGTAAATGGAGCTGGTCTTTATAGCTAGCTTTGAAACCTCCAAATAGGCCTGTAAGATAGTTGTTGCCAAATTTATCCTCGGATTTTTCTTGCCATTTGAAATTGGAGAAAATGTTGCCGTTGTTTAGGTTAGCCTCGTCTCTATAAAGATAATAGGGACTTCCAAGTCCAAGACTTGGTACGATGGAGAAGTGTCCCTTAGAAAAAGTCTTTGAGGCTACCAGAATATGCGTTTGCAAGGCTGCGTTTATAGTAAAAGGCGAGGAAAGTATAAGGGCTAAACTCGGCTTGATTTCGCCTTCTTTAAGGATTTGATAGCGAAGATCCAGCTGTCTATCGCCAATGCCATCTCTCTTTCTTCTTTCTCCGTCTGCTCTTTGCTGTAAAAGCAAGAAAGAGACTTGAAGCCGAGGTAAAAGGTTAATGTTTGTATAAAGGATTTGCTCTGCCCATTTACCGTTCCCTCTTAAGCTATAAGTTATAGGGTTGTAATTGTATCCCATACTCCATTCGCCATCTTGGCTCTCTTCTGCCGTAGGAATATAGATAAGCCCTTTCTTACCTGAAAGGTTTCTTTGCCCATGCGTATAGAAAGCATAGGAGAGGAGCAATAAGGTGAAGAGGTATCTTTTTGTCATAAAAATGACCCAGAATGGTATAAAAAAGGAGGCAGGGCCTCCTTTTTTAATAATAATAAGTTGAAAAGTCTAACAAAATTAAATAGAACCACCTTGGTTATGGCAAGATGCTCCTGCAGCAGCTGCTGCAGCCTTTGCTTTGTTTAATGCAGTGGTATAATTAGCTAAAGCTTTTGCTAAATCTGTATTTTTAGCAGCAGTAGCGTTGGTAACTTTTTTGTCGCGTACAGTGTCTACTGCTTTTTTGTCCAAAGTTTCTGAAGCATTTATACTAGCAATCGTCATTTTGTATATGATGTTCACTATCACTCTATGATATGGCTTAGTAACTATCGCTAATAAAGCGGTTCTAGATGCTAAAGCCTGAGCCTTGGCAGTTGTCCATTTGGTGGCTACAGCAGCCAAAGCAGCGGTATGTTCAGCCGTAATGGCCGTTTGTTTGCTGGCAAAAGTAGCATTTACTTTTGCTTCTTCAGATGCTTTGGCAGCATCCAACTTGGTTTTAACTGGTGTATAAGAGGCTGTTACAGCGTCAGAACAAGCATCAGAAACGCCTAAAAGCATTTCTGTCAAATTCAAAGCAACCACCTCATTCATAGAGGTATTGCTCTTTCTTGCACTTATGGTAGCACCGTCCACGGTTGGGGCAACAGAAGTTGGTAAGAAAGCGGCAAAGGAACTGCTTGCCAATAAAGCATTTAATTCAGTTTGTTGTGCTGCTGTAAGTTCGCCATCAGCTTCCAAGGCGGCAGATAAACTAGTGGCTTCGTCTTCCGTAAGAATGCTGGCTGCTGCTGAAGAGGCTGCAGTGACTTCTGTAGTTTCTGTCCCAGAGGCCAAAGCTTGAGCTGCGGCTTCCGTAGCAGCAGAGTTTGTAACACTAGCTGCTGTACTTGTAACAGGGGCAGGTTCCGTTTCAGTGATCACTTCTACTTCAATATCTTTGAAATCATCATCAAAGTTATATTCTATCGGTTCTTCTACAGGATCTTTCTTACAATTAGAAAGACCGAATGCCATGAAAAGGCACAAGGCTAAAATTGGGAGACGTGTATTCATTTTGCTTAACATAATTTAAAAAGATTTAATTGAATGACTATAGTTAAATGTGTAAGTGTATTAACGTACGAACTTAAAAAAAATAATGGTATTTTAAGAAGATTTTAAATTTTATTTATTAATCGGTGAAAATGAGTATTTTATACTAAATTATCGAATATTTTAACTTGGAATAATCACATTTCAAATGTGATATTTCTCTAAACTCGATAGCATGCTTTTTTTAATTTAAGCCATAAGAACCCAAGCAGGATGCCCAGTATTGATCCAAGAAGAGCGTAAAATATATCTGCCCAGTCAAAAGTTCTAAACACTTTGAAAATTTGATCAACTTCTACTGCGACAGCCAGTAATAAACATAAAACCAAAGTTTTAAGAATTTCTTTTTCCCAAAATGCTTTTGGCTGGAGAGCTCTCAAAAAATCAATTCTTAGAAATGTTATGCTGCTTCTCACAATATGATTCGGTATATGCCCTTTAAGAAAATCATTTGGAAAGGAGAGGGGAGTCGGATAAAATGGGATACGGTATACAATTGAAATGCAATTCCCGTCACGAGCCCTCTACTGATGATTTGATTACGAACATTAATCAAGCGTGTTTTTTCAAAAGGTTACAGAGAGTGTCAAAGAGTCATTGCATTTCAAGGGCACTTAGACAACGCTTCAAACTATCTCTCCAATAGGGAACCTCAACTTCTGGGTAAACTTCCTTTATTTTTGATTTATCCATAGCACTAAAGGCGGGTCTTTGAGCTTTTGTTGGGTACTGGTCTGTTCTTAAAGGTTTTACATTAGTATTTATGCCAGCTATTTCAAATATGGCTTTCGAAAAATCATACCATGATATGGCACCTTCATTACTATAATGGTATATACCATACTTTGTTTCAGAAGATTTAATTATATCTAGCACACATTTAGCTAAATCTATGGCATAAGTCGGACTTCCTATTTGGTCAGCTATTACGCCTAGTTCTGTTCTAGATGTGCCTAGTTTGAGCATGGTTTTGACAAAGTTGTTCTCAAACTCTGAATATAGCCAACTTGTACGGAGAATAAAGTATTCTTCCATGGTATTGACAATGCTTTCTTCTCCCTCTAGTTTTGTTAAACCATATACACTCACAGGAACAGTTGGGTCTGTTTCATTCAATAGTTTAGGAGAATTTCCTTTAAAGATAAAATCGGTAGAAATATGAATAAGTTTAACTCCAAATTCTTTACAAACCTTGGCTATGTTGAGAGCCCCGTCTTTATTTATCTTTCGGGCTATTTCTTCTTGCTCCTCAGCTTTGTCCACTGCCGTATATGCCGCACAGTTAATTACCCAAGAAATGTTTCTTTGCTTTACTAAATCTCTTAACAGTGCTGTATTCAGAATGTCTCCTTCCACTTCGTCTAAAAAATGGATATCCAATAGCCCCTGTTCTGCAGCAATTTTTTGTAAACATTGGCCTAATTGGCCTTTACCGCCTAAAACTAAAATGCTCATCAGTTTTTTAATATGTTATTTAAATATTCACCATATCCAGATTTAACCAAGGGCTCAGCAATGGCTTTTAGCTGCTCTTTAGAAATGTAACCCATTCTATAAGCCACCTCTTCTATACAGCCAATTTTTAAACCCTGTCTTTCTTCAATGACTTGAACAAACTGACCTGCCTGCATTAAAGAATTAAAAGTACCTGTATCTAGCCAAGCGGTGCCTCTATCCATCACCCCAACTTTTAGCTTTCCTTCTTTAAGATATACTTTATTGATATCCGTTATTTCTAGTTCCCCTCTTGGAGATGGCTCTATATTCTTGGCTATTTCTACTACGCTGTTGTCATAGAAATACAAACCTGGTACGGCATAATTACTTTTAGGCTTATTTGGCTTTTCTTCTATAGAGATGGCTTTTAGTGTGTCATCAAATTCCACAACGCCATATCTTTCTGGGTCGTGTACAGGGTATGCAAAAACAATTCCTCCAGATGGGTCGGCACAAGATTGTAATAGTTTACTTAGGCCTGAGCCGTAGAAGATATTATCACCTAATACCAATGCCACACTGTCCTTACCAATAAATTCTTCGCCTATAATAAATGCTTGAGCTAAACCATCAGGACTTGGCTGCTCTGCGTAACTTAACTTACAGCCTATTTGAGAACCATCTCCTAATAGTTTTTCAAAATGAGGAAGATCGTGCGGAGTAGATATGATCAAAACCTCCTTAATCCCAGAAAGCATCAAGATAGACAAAGGATAATAAATCATGGGTTTGTCATAAACCGGCATTAACTGTTTACTTACAGCAAGTGTTAAAGGGTGTAAACGTGTTCCTGAACCTCCTGCTAATATTATTCCTTTCATAATTTTAATTTGTTAAGAGTGAATTTAGTTATACATTTTTTCATAATACTTCTGATAATCTCCAGAAGTGATATTAGATATCCACGCCCAGTTATTCAGGTACCAATCTACTGTTTTGTCTAAACCCTCTTCAAAAGTAACGGAAGGTTCCCAACCCAGTGTATTCATTAGCTTGGTCGCATCTATAGCATATCTTAAATCATGACCAGCTCTATCTGTAACATACGTTATCAATGCTCTAGAACTACCCATTTCCTGACCTAATTTCTTATCCATGGTGTCGCAAAGTAGATGTACCAAGTCAATATTGGTCCATTCGTTATTTCCACCAATATTAAAAGTTTCTCCTACTGCTCCATTATGATATATCATATCAATGGCTCTAGCATGGTCCAATACATATAGCCAATCCCTTACATTTTCTCCCTTACCATATACTGGTAATGGCTTCTTATTCTTGATGTTGTTTATCATCAGTGGAATAAGTTTCTCTGGGAAATGATTTGGGCCGTAATTATTAGAACAGTTTGAAATAACTACGGGCAAACCATAAGTACTGTGATATGCTCTCACGAAATGATCGGAACTCGCTTTAGAAGCCGAATATGGAGACCTTGGGTCATAACTGGTATCTTCTAAAAAGAAGGTTTCAGGATCATGTAATTCTCCGTAAACTTCGTCAGTAGAAACGTGATAAAACCTTTTACCTTCATAATTGTCTTTCCAGCTTCTTTTGGCAGCATTTAATAAATTTACTGTTCCTATAACGTTTGTCATCACAAAAGCCATGGGATCCGTAATAGATCTATCTACATGAGACTCTGCCGCCAAATGAATTACGCCGTCAAAGTTATATTTATAAAAAAGGCTATCAATAAACGCTGCATCAACAATATCTCCTTTCTCAAAAGTATAATTTGGGGCATCTTTAAGGTCTTTTAGATTTTCTAGATTACCTGCGTAGGTTAGCTTGTCAAGATTAACTATTTGGTAATCTGAGTATTTTTCTACAAAAAGCCGCACCACATGGCTTCCAATGAAACCTGCTCCGCCGGTTATTAAAATAGTTTTATTTTTCATGGTAAAAATTAGAAGTATTTGGTGTTTTTATCAAATTTTGGAAGAATTAGATCTTTTTCTGAAACAATGGTATCTATATCTGGCCACTGAATATTAAGCGTGGGGTCGTTCCAAATAAGCCCTCCTTCAGACGCCTTATTATAGCTAGCCGTACATTTATAGGAGAATATGGTATCATCTTCCAAGGTTAAAAAGCCATGAGCAAAGCCTTCAGGGATATAAACCATTTTGTTTTCCAGGCCATCTAGTTCAAAAAACTCATACTGACCAAAAGTGCTAGAATTTTGTCTTAAGTCTACCGCAACATCCAATACTTTGCCCTGAATTACTCTCACAAGTTTACCTTGTGCAAATTCTCCGGTTTGGAAATGAAGACCTCGTAATACTCCTTTTTTTGAAAAGGACTGATTGTCTTGTACAAAATTCGGAGCCTTTGTTCCCGCATTTATAAATAGTTGAGGGTTATAGGATTCAAAAAAATACCCCCTTTCATCTTCAAATTTACGTGGCTTAAATATGAGAATATTATTGAGTTTACTTTCTGTCATTTTATTTTAGTTTTCCTTGTGAAAATATTTCTTCTAAATGGTTTAGATACTGTTGGTTTATAATTTCCCAGTCGTATTTCATGGCTATTTTTTTACTATTTCCTTTAATCATCATTTCATGATTTTCTTTTTCGGTACTATCAATATAACGGCTAATTTCTTGTGAGGAAGAAAAATAGAAGGCATCTTCTTCTAAGATAGACTTATTGAAAATATTATCATTGGCACATATTAAAGCATTAGAGGCCATAGCTTCCAGTAGGGAGGGGTTAGTTCCTCCTACGGAATGTCCATGAAAGTATAGGTTCGAAAAATATCTTAAATTATTAAGAATATTAATATTATAAATGGCTTCCAGAAACATTACAGCCTTATGGTCTTTACATTTATGCTTTAGGGTTTGCCCTAAACTGGTATTAGTCCTTCCTATGATAACTAGTTTCCTCTTCCTATTTGAGTTAAGGTAACCATCCACAATAGCCTCGATATTATTTTCCGGTTCCATACGGGCTATTATCAAATCATACTGAAAAGCTTCCAAACCATATTGGTCTAAATCTTTTTTATCTGGATTGCTAAAAAGTGTCGCACCATATGCTATATACGTAGAGTCTATCTTGTATTTCTCTTTCAAATAGTTTTGAATACCTATGGAATCTGAAATCCAATAATCACTGAATTTAGTACCCAGGAATTCTGCAAATTCAAGAAATTTACGAATAGGTTTAGAATACTTGCTCCTCTTCCATTCTAAACCATCCATATTAGTGGTAGTAATTGCTTTAGATGGCAATAACCAGCCCCAAATAGTACTGCTAGTGTATCCTAACTGGAGTATTATATCAAAATTACTTTTGCGTATATGTCTAATACAATTTAAATCATAAATAAACTGGCCTATAGTTCCGTATTTGTTTTCGGGATCATAGCAGTGTTGAATAATAACCCCATTCCATTCCTTTTCTTGGTAAGGATGATTATGAGAATTATAGACAGTAACGGAATGCCCCTTCTTAACTAAATACACAGAAAGATTTTCCGCTAACTGTTCAAAACCACCGTAGTTGTTTGGGATTCCTCTTGTTCCTAGTATTGCTATTTTCACTTATTGATTTTTTGAATTTCTTTATGAAGAATTTCTGCACCAACTTTCCAATCATAGTTTTTTAGCACATACTCACTTCTTTTCTCTAATAATTCCTTTGCGGGTCTATTAAAAGTATTTTCTTTTAATACCTTAATAAATTGATCCCAAATTAAAGGATTGAATAAGTTTTCTTCTAAAAACTTAAAATCAGACATAGCAGTTAAATTGGAACAAATTACATTTACACCAAGTGCAGCGGCCTCAATAGGTGGGATTCCAAAACCCTCTGCCAAGCTTGGATAGACAAATAACTCAGCTGCTTTATATAATTGAAGTATTTGCTCATCACCAACATTCTGAAGCCAAATAAACTTATTTCGTTTTACTGTATCTAAAGCTTCTATGTAAGATTCCAGTTCTTTAACTTTTATATCATTCCTTCCAATAAAGACTAATTGATATCCTTGACTCCACAAATCCAATTCATCAAATGCCTTTAATAATGCCAAATGATTTTTTCTGGACTCTATACGAGAGACATATAGTATATATTTATCAAGTCCGTATTCTGACTTTGCTATTTTCTTAGCCTTTTCAAGATTAATAGTACGTCGAAATTCTGAATTTATGGCATTCGGGGTAATCAGAACTTGATTGATCCCATAATGTTTCCGAATAGAATTCTTTGAATATTCAGAAACGGTTAACTTAATTTCACTTTTTAAAAGAGCTCGTTTAAAAAGAAAATTTCTAGAAAGCCTATATGAAAATGAAAACTTATCAGGTACGTCAATAAAGAGTAAATCGTGAATAGTAATTATAAATTTACAATTTTTCACAAATGGAATTATTTGTTGAAAATGAGCATAGTCAATCTTATACTCTTTTATAATTCGAGGAACCTCAAAAAGTAACCGATGATATTGATTTTTGTATCGTAGTTTTATAAATCTACTGGGTTTTACCTTAGGAAAATGATAAGATAAGGCCTCTATATCTGAAGCACAAAAGTAAACATCATAAGAATCTGAATAATTTTCAATAAAAGAATTGTAAAAACCCTTAATATATGTGGTTGTTCCTTGCCGCTCTTTATCAAAAATGTGAGCATCAACGAGTAATTTGATTTTAGTCAAAATTGTTTTATTATGGTGTTTTTAATAGAAAATCTAGAGTACCGTTAACTACTGCTTTAGCTCGTGAAAACTGGAAAAGGAGTAGCTTTTTAGGTAGCCTAAAAAATAAGTTTGAAATAATAATAGTTAAATATTGTTTTTTAATTTTTTTAAAAAAAATTAAAGCATTTCTTGTGTAGTAATATTCGGCTAAATAGCCTCTACCTATTGAGGTTCCACCTTTATCAAATGATTTGGCTTCTGAAACAGTCATAAGAGAATATCCCATATTTTTTGCCTTATAACACCAATCTGTATCTTCCCAATATAAGAAATAGTCAAGTGGCAAAAGTCCGAGGATTTTAAAAGACCTTATATCTGTAAATAATGCTCCTCCACAGACATAATCAGCTGATGACATTTTTTGATTAGAAAGTTCTTTAATTGTTCCAGTTAATTTATTGAACTTAGCAAGACCTGAATATATTTTTCTTTTTTTATCAAAGTAATCATAAATATTACAAGTCAATATGGTTTTAGGGTTTGAAGATTTAGCCGTCTTAATTAATTTAGTTAAGGTATTGGGTTCAATAATCATGTCTGGGTTTAGTAGAAAAGCAAACCCATCTTTATTTAACAAAAAAGATAGAGCAATATTGTTTCCCGCAGCAAAACCTGTATTTTCATCATTGCGTACAATGGAAATCAAATGCCTGTCTATGGAAGAAATATCGTTTTTATGACATAAATTGATTGAAAAATCAGGGCAGCAAGAAGTTTTATATTTAATTGTAAGGCCGTTATAAATTTCATTGACAGAATTGTTTGGTGATTTATTGTCTATAACAATAATTTTGTAGTTCGGATATTCTGAGTTCATGATTGCCTCTACACATTCAATGGTATCAGACCATGAGTTGTAATTTACAATAATGATATAAACTAAATTAACGTGTTTCTTACCACTGGTCATCAATTTCATATTTAAAGTCAACTAAAAATTTTTGTATTGAAGTTTTTTTAATTAATTCCTTTTGATGACTTGAGATTTTAGATTCCCACCCTCCAGCTTTTCCTTTACTAAAGGTTGAGCTGTTCTTTGAAAATACCTTTTCGGACAATTCAGTTATTCGATTATCAGAATAATCAATATTTAAGAATTGAATTATTCTTTTTATTTCTTCAATTTGGCTTACTTTAGTGCCATTACCTGATGGACCTATTAAATCTTCAAATTTGATTGTAAGACAATTTTCAATATGGTTCCAAGGGATAAACTTGTTTAGAACATTTTCGAATGGTTCTACAATAAGATCTTCGCCATTTAATAATAATTCAAACCTTTCGTCATCATTGGAAAGTTTGGAAAAAAATGGATAGCTTTTATGAGATTTATCCATGTTGGTAACGTAATTAAGATGTGAAAAAAGCACATCTCTAGGATCTCTAATTAAATTTATAACTTTAATGTCATTACTTTTTAGAATATTCTCTATTAAAGGATTGTATTGTATATGACTAGGTACGAAATGTCCTTTTTTAAGTTTAGAAATATACTTTTTTTTTCTCTCGAAGCTATTATCATGAGAGTTTATCATGAGTGTTTTATATCCATAATGTCTATATTTTGAAATATTGAAAAATAGGTTTTCCAGTAAATGAGTACCGGATTTTGGCAATGAATTTAATATAACTTTTTCACCATCTATTCGCCCCTTAATGCTTTCAAATCTTAAACCCAATATGGTTATCTTTAGCTTTTGTTTCAGATAGTATCTGATCTTATCCAAGTTATTTTTGGCTTTCATTTTTAATTATGTTTGGAAGTGATAGAAATAGAATTACAACTATAAGGGACAAATCTAGAGTGTGCTGGTTGTATATTCCGCCAATAGTAAAAGTCGAAAATGTAATACAAATTATAATTGCTTGGGTGAGACTTCTAATTTGTGGTATTTCAATTTTAAAAGTTTGATAATATAAACTGACTATGAAAAGTAAATATAGACAGATTCCAATGATGCCGTTTTTCCAAAAAAGTTGAGCAAAACCGTTATGCAATTTTGGGATATATCTGAAATCTTTATTACCCAATTTAATTGTTAAACCTAAGTCCAATAAAGAGCCAAAGCCCTCGCCAATTATTGTAGTAATTATACCAGATTTATTTGTTTGATTGAAAGCTTTAAATGACTCATAACCTCTCCATCTTTCGTTTATTTCAGCGTTTGTTAAGTTATCTGAAGTGACTAGTAGTTCAGAAGGTGATTTTTCTAATTTAAATATGAATCTTTCTAAAGATAGGTTTTTTGTGGTAGAATAGGTGGAAAGAACAATTGTGGTTGCTAAAAAGCAGCTTAGTATAACAAAACCAACAGCAAATTTTCGTTTTTTTAATAAATTGCTGAAAAGTGAAAAAGTAAATATTATAGTAAGTAAAAGCATTGTTCTGGAAACAAAAAGGAAAATAGAAATTCCAATTATCAAAAGAAGTATAAGATACAGTTTGCTTCTCCTAATTTTAATTAGTTTATAAATTAGCAATGAGAAGGCAATGACCTCAATCCAACTGGATGCCCTGGTTGAGTTTCTTATCTCATGAAGTGGAATGTTATTAAAACCTGATACGTTAACTATCTCTATAAAATGCCAGAGTGCAGAAGAAAGCCCACCTGAAACTATTAGGATTTCTGTGAATTTTAAGGAAGGTACGGAACTTCTAATTAATGATATCGCTACAATCATTATTATTACGGGTTTGGTATATAACCAGATATCTCTCAGAAAATTTAAATCAATTTTTTCCACTTGAACAAGACCTACTATTATTCCTAAAATAATAATATAGAAAAGGTATTTTAAATAATAATCTTTTGGTTTTAAATCAATTTTTTTGCTTTCAAAGTACATCAAAAGTATGGGTAAAAGTAAAAGAGTAAACATATCCCCACCTAAGAAGGGATGAATTACAAAGAGGAAAAGAAGAAGTCTTTGCGAAGTTTTAAGTTTTATTTTGGTGATAGCCAAGTGGGAAGTATTAAATTGTCATCAAATTTCTTTAATTGTTTGAGCAAGAGATTATTTGATTCTAAGAAAAGGTCAGCATTCTGTTTTATACTAGCTTGATCTTCTTCAGAATTTTGGTCTGTTTTTTTGCCATTTATGGTATAGTACTTGTTTCTAAGCCATGATTTCAAGGCTTTATTTTTTAACCAGAAAGATTCAAAATGTCGATTTAAACGTAAAGCAAAAGTTTGAAGAATACGGTTTTTTGGAGTTGTTGTTTTATTCTCGATTTCAAATGAGAAATTGTTGAAATGGTCATTGTCAATTTGAAGCCAATTACAAATATTTTTTAATACTTCTTCTGGATTTGACTTTAAATCATCGAAGAAAACTATTTTAAGTCTATCCTGATAGAAAGCGATCCAAGGGTCTATAAACTTACTATACATTCCCTCTTTTATTCCATTTTTATATGTTCCAATTTCCATTTGGTCACCTAGGGTGTCCTCTTCCTTACATTTTTCAATGAACTCTTTAAAACTTTCGTTCCTATCAATAAGATATCGACTTTTGATAAATTTATAATATGAAAATAATCTTTCTAGTGGGTTTCTTAGAACTAAAATAACCTTATGGTTGGGATTTAATATTTTATTCATCTCCATAATGACATCCCTTTTCCCATAGAAATAGGAAGGCGATGCCTCGAGAAGGTATTGTTCATTTTTTTGTCCTTTAAAAAATGAAGAGTAATATTCAATAGTGCCTAATTCTTTTTTTGTTTGATAAACTAAAGGCGAAAAAAAGTGAATTTCTTTCTTAGTACTACCAAAAATTTCAGGGTGAGATATTAAATAATGAAAAAGGGATGTTGTGCCGCCTTTGAAAACGCCGATGATTAATAGGTTTGGTAATTTATTTTTCATGCCAAATTTCAAGAAAATTAATTGCTAACAAATCAGATAGCTGTTTAGTATCTGCTAAGTAATGGGTTTCGAATAGGATATTTTTTTCTGTTTTACTTAAGGAATGGGAATAAGTGGATTTGCCCTTGTTCCAACGATATACCCATTTCATGATCTTTATTTTGGATTCTTTACTTATGATAGAACCAATAGTTTTTTTAATAGGATTCTTTGTGCGAAGAGCACGATTTAACCAAAGATATTTTGGAGTAAATGCCGTATTACTCTTTTTATTCGTAAGTAAAGGGATCTCTGTAATGCCTAGAAACCTTTGAATTTTTATTAAACTCTCTTTTAAATTATCTCCCTTAATGTCTTTTTCATAAGTAAGAAAAAGGAAGTTTTCTTTTGGGAAAATTTCAAAAAAATTCATTATTTGATTAAAGTACTTCCCTTTTTCTTTGTAGTCAAAACTCATTTTATCCCATTCTTTTTCTGCGTTTAAACTGTTGAAAGAGTGATTAAAAGCATCTTTAAAATTTCTCTTTTCAATTCCTAATCTTACGGACATGTTATAGTGAGATAGAGCTCTTTCAACAGGGTTTCTAAAAACTACAATAAACTTTACCTTATCGCCTAAAGTTTCATATATACGCTGAGCACAATGTGGGAAATAAATATAGTCTGGTGTTATTTCACCAATGATTTTATGTTTATCTTCTACAACATTTTTAAAGAAAGAATGGAAATACCATTCTTTTCCAAGTATATAGTTCTTAGTCATATCAAAAAAGTGCAACTCTTTCTGATTAGGCAGAAAAACTTCTGGGTGATGCCTCAATACATCATGTATTGTTGTTGTGGCAGATTTTTGTACACCAAGACCTAAAAAATTTATCATATTTAGAAATTTGTCAGTTTTAGTTTTAGAATTTGAAGAATCGAATTGACTAAGAATTCGTGATTATTATGACTAAAAATAGGTTTAATTTAAGGTGCAATATTTATTATAGAAATTAAGGGAATGGTCAGATGCATTATGTTAGAGTTCCACTATAGATTTCTGAGTTTGGCAGTAAAGTCGCGTACAATTGGGATTTCTGCGTCAACTTTTATTTCTATCTATTGTTGTGCTTTTCGCAATTATAACTATTTTCTTACTCGTATTTACATAATCCTATATTTCAGAGTTCTATTTTAATGTATTTGGATGAGAAATAGCCGGCAGTTAAATTATAGAATATTCATTTAAATTATCTTAGTCTATATGAACCATATCGGGTTAAAATTTTAATGTTTTATGATAATGCTATTTATAACCTATTAGGGAGCAAGTAAATTCAGGATATTACTTTTTGAGCACTTGTAATAAAGATATCAATTAATTCATTGGCAATGTTAAGATTCCTGTCTTACTTTTTGCGTAATAGACTTTCATTAAATTCTCTAGAATTACTGATATAGCAGTTGCCATCGCGGCACCAATACTGTCATATTCATTTATTAAAAAGAAATTAAGTAAAATGTTTATAAGAAGAGTGCCAAGTGAAATATAACCGTGAATATTTTCATATCCACACATAATAAGGAGCATACCTGAGCAACCAGTGGAGATATTGATAAATTGTCCAATAGCCAAAAGAAGTAACACATAATAGGCCGCTTGGAAATCATTTCCCCAGAAACCTAAAAGAAAATGCCCAGCCAGAACAAAACTTAATAGGAAAATTAGAGCTATAATTAATAAAAATTTAGTAATTCTAGAAACCATTATTTGCATACCTGAAATATCTTTTTTAGCATATAGGGCCGCTAGTTTTGGAGAAACAGCGGAGTTGGTAACTACTAAAAAGAAAATCATTAAGGTGGCCAATCTGGCTGCTACTGAATAAATCCCGACTTCCTTTGCATCGCTTAACCAACCCAGCATCACGGCATCGGCATTGGAAGCTAAAACACTAGTACTCGTTACCAATAATAATGCTAAGGCCGGTTTGAACATTTGTTTTAAATGCCAAGTTCTCTTAGCGGTATACTTAAAAAGAGTTTTCCAATAGATAAAAATACTGGAAAGAACTATAATCCTAGCAATGGCGTAGATCATGGCCACTAAGACCACATCTATATTTGTCTTAAGAATGTATAAAGTCAAAAAGCCTAAGCCTGCTACCCAGTGACTTAGAGACTCGTTAACCAAATTACTCTGCCATACTTTTTTAAAACCATTTAAACCCGAAGCAAAGATTCTGGAGAATGTTTGCGGGATTACCATGAGAGTGGCTATTCTTAGAGGTATGAGTAGTTCTGGCATGTTCATCCATTCATTACAAATCAATGGGCTTAGGAAATAAATAGTAAGAGATAAGGAAAAAGCTAAAGCACCATTAAAAACAAGAGAGGTATATATATTATCTGCAATATTTTTCGGTTGATTTTGGTCATGGGCAATAGCGATATTTTTAATTAAGACATTATTCATGCCGAAAAGTGTAAAGACAAGCATAATGCTGGCTATACGAATGGATAGATCTATAATACCAAGTCCTTCAGGACCAAGGGTACGACCTAAATAAATACTTACTAATAAAGCAACCACCAAGCCACTAATCTTCACAACCATAGAGGCGGAGGATTTGCGAACAACCTCGAGGGTATGTTCATCAAGGCTTAGAACTTTATCTTTTAGTTTTTTTATCATTGCTCAACTTACTAAAAACCAATTATTAAGTAGGTTTTCTCTATTGTAAAGCATAGGCTCTTTCGTTTGCCAATCCATTACTTTTTTACCCGCATATATACATATACCTTGTCCTGCTGCGGTATCCCACTCCATGGTTGGGGCAAATCTTGGGTAGCAGTCTGCTAAACCTTCTGCCACCATGCATAGTTTTAAGGAACTCCCTCTTGAAATGACTTCTATTTCTCCATGCTCCTTTTTTAGGTCAGCTATATAGTCTTCAGTTTCAGGAGAAAGATGAGATTTACTGGCGACAACGGTATAGCTTATACGTCCCTTATGTATGGGCAATGTTTTGGCTTTACTTTTAATATCTACCAATGAGGCTGTACTGGTATTATTCAACAGTGCCTTAAAAGAGCCGATACTTTTTTCAGCAAAATAGAGCTCTCCTGTGGCAGGTGCATAAACCACACTCAATATTGGAATTTGATTTTCTATCAAAGCAATATTAACCGTAAACTCTCCATTTTTCTTGATAAACTCTTTGGTACCATCTATAGGGTCAACTATCCAAAGTCTATCCCAGTTTTTTCTTTCTTCATAAGGAATGTTTTTTCCTTCTTCAGATAGTACAGGGATGTTGGTTAAAGACAACTGTGCCACTATTTCCTTATGAGCGGCAAGGTCGGCCTTGGTTAAAGGAGAATTATCTCCTTTGGTTTCAATACCGAAATCATCAGAATTGTATATGGTCATGATGGCCTTTCCGGCATCTAAGGATGCTTTAATGGCGATGTCTAAAAGTTCTGTATTAGTCATTAAATATTGGTTTAAAGTATAAAGCCCAAGCCAGAAGTATTGTTTGTCATAGGGTCAATGAGGATAAAGGCTCCATTAGCAGGGTTATCTACATATTTGTCCACGAAAATTTCACCTGCTAGTTTGATTTTTACTTCACCTATTTCATTAAGTTTTATGTCGTTTCTTTCTGGAGCTTCTTCTAAAATGGTGATATCTAATACACTTTCAATGGAAAGAATTTTAGCCTTTTGTTTATTTACGCCGTGCTGAAGAAGCATGGTTTTTCCAGCGGTCAAGGCAGTGCTATCCATCCAGCATATTCTGGCGGTTATTTCTTTTAGACTGTCTGGAATGTTTGAGCTTTTAGCCAACATGTTTCCTCTACTAATGTCAATATCATCTTCTAAAGTTATATTAACCGAAAAACCAGCGGGGGCTGTATTTAATTTTTCTTCAAAGCGTTCTATAGTCTTTATTTTAGAGGTTTTCCCACTAGGCAAGGCCGTTATTTGGTCGCCTACTTTGAATTCTCCACTGCTAATTCTACCAGAATATCCTCTGAAATCATGATAAGCTTCTGTTTTTGGTCTTATGACATATTGCACACCTAAGCGTGCAGGAATGTTTTCTGCACTAAATCTGGCTACTTTAGATTCTATGTTCTCTAAAATTCCAAGTAGAGCGTCGCCGTTATACCAAGGTGTTTTATCGGATTTGAGTGTCATATTGTCTCCGTATAAAGAGGATATAGGAATAAAGGTAATTTTCTGACCTTCAAATCCCGCCTTTCCTACGGTGTTTTCAAATTCCGTTTTAATGGCATTGTACTTTTCTTCGGAGTAATCTACCAAATCCATTTTATTGACCGCCACTACTACATTCTCTATGCGAAGAAGTTGGCTGATATAATAATGTCTTTTGGTTTGTTCTGAAATGCCATTTCTAGAGTCAATAAGAATAATGGAAACAGACGCATTACTGGCTCCGGTAATCATATTTCTGGTATACTCTAAATGACCAGGTGTATCTGCAATAATATATTTACGAGTTGGGGTATTAAAATAGATATGAGCCACATCTATCGTTATACCCTGCTCACGCTCAGCTATCAAGCCATCAGTAAGGAGAGAAAGGTCAGTAAAATCTAAACCTTTTCTTTTAGAAGCCATTTCTAGTGCTTCTATTTTGTCTTTGGTGATAGACTTGGTTTCATAAAGTAAACGTCCTATTAAAGTACTTTTACCATCATCTACCGAACCTGCCGTTGCTATTTTTAAAATATCCATTTGTTTCTTCTTAGTAATCTAAAATCTTTTCTAGGTCAAGCTATCCAAGAGCTTCTTTTCCCTTTATGTCAGTTCGAGCGTAGTCGAGAACCTCATGCCATCTTCAACAATTAGAACTGTCTTCAACAGGAACGCCCGTCGCTTCGCTCAGACTGACATTTCCCTTTTGCACTGACAATAGGTTTTATTAAAAGTAACCTTGTTGCTTACGTTTTTCCATCGCTGCCTCCGAGCGTTTGTCGTCTATTCTTGCTCCTCTTTCAGATATTTCCGCACTGAGTATTTCATCAATGATGGTATCAATGTTATCTGCTGTGGACTTCACTGCGGCTGTACAAGTCATATCTCCTAATGTTCTAAATCTTACGGTTTCCTCAAAGATTTCTTCATCGTCCATTCTGTTTACAAATTCGGAGTCTGACCAAATCATACCATCTCTTTCAAATACTTTTCTTTTATGGGCGAAGTATACCGAAGGAATTTCAATTTTTTCTTCTTTGATATAATTCCAAACATCTAGTTCTGTCCAGTTAGAGATGGGGAATACTCTTACATTTTCTCCTATTTCAATATCGCCGTTAAGCATATCAAACATTTCTGGCCTTTGTTTTTTAGCATCCCACTGTCCAAAATCATCTCTTACACTAAAAATTCTTTCTTTAGCTCTTGCTTTTTCTTCGTCTCTTCTGGCTCCACCCATACAAGCGTCAAATTTATTGGATTCAACAGCTTCTAAAAGAGTAACGGTCTGAAGAGCATTTCTACTTGCGTATTTACCGGTTTCCTCTTTTACCTTACCTTCTTTGATGGATTGTTCCACACTGCCTACCAGCAGATCTAAGTTTAACTCCTTTACTAATTTGTCTCGAAATTCAATGGTTTCTGGGAAGTTATGTCCCGTATCTACATGTAAAAGAGGGAAAGGTATTTTCCCTGGATGAAAGGCTTTTTGTGCTAATCTCACCAAAGTAATGGAGTCTTTTCCACAAGAAAAAAGTAAAGCAGGCTTTTCAAACTGAGCGGCTACCTCTCTCATAATGTATATGGCTTCGTCTTCTAATTGTCTTGGGAAGCTTCTATTAGTGTCAAGTGTTGTTGTCATCTATATATTATTTAAACCAATAAAAAATGGAAGTAGTGGCTACCAAACAAGAGATAAGATTTAGTGGTAAGCCTACTTTGATATAATCTTTGTAAGAATAATTCCCAGGCCCCTGTACCATCATGTTGGTTTGATAGCCGATGGGCGTGGAGAAAGAAGAGGTAGCCCCAAAAAGAAGGGCAAGAGCAAAGGCATGTAAAGGGTATCCTGTACTTTCTGCCAAGAAAATGGTGATGGGAAATAATATGGTTGCGGCTGCTGCATTGTTAATAAATTCACTGAGTAGCATGGTGCCTGCAATTAGGCAAATCAATAAACCCCATAGGCCTAGATCTCCAGAAAGACTTATCAAAGAATCACTCAGAGCCTGAGGTATACCCACATTAGTTACGGCTTTAGAAATGCCAAATGCAGAAGCAATGACTAAAAGTACTTTCCAATTAATAGATTTAATGGCTTCCAAAAGATTAATGACTTTAGTGCCAAATAAGGTAGCAACTCCTAAAGCAGCGGCCAAAAACATAGGTAGTACATTTAAGGAGGCTAAAAGAACTACAGAGAGAAGAACCAGAATGATTAACCAGCTTTGTTTTTGACTTTTTTGACCAAAATCTTCGGCTTCTGTCACCAATAGGAAGTCTTTGGAGTGATACCATTTATGTGCAAAATTAGACTTGGCAAGAATCAAAAGAGTATCTCCTTCTTTTAAGGTAACTGCACCTATTTTCTCGTTTAATCGATGTCCGTGTCTGTGTATGGCCAAAATGACGGCGTCGTACATTTCTCTGAAATTGCTATTTTTCACTAGTCTTCCTAAAAGGGGAGAGCCATTTGATATCACGGCTTCAAAGCATTGAAAGCCGTCTTTGCCAAATGCGGCTTCGTTTTCATCAATAAGCTCCAATCCATCTATTTTTTGAAGTTCGAAGATGGTAGCTGGTATGCCAGTAAAGAAAAGTCTATCTCCAACAATAAGCTTTTCTTCAGGATTTACAGCGGTTATATAATTGCGTTCTCTTAAAATTTGGAACAAATAGAGACCGGTTAGTTTTCTTAGTCCTGCTTGCTCAATACTCTTACCCAAGCTCTTAAAGCTTTCGGTTACTCTTAGAGAGACTACAAAATCTCTGGTGGTATGGTCTAACGTGACCATGTTGTCTTCATTATTAGGTAGTATTCTATGAGCTATAAAGATGATGTATAGAAAGGCAAATAGAACTAAAAATACGCCAATCTTGAAGGGTTCAAAAAAGGTAAATCCGATATCTCCAGCATCAAGAAGCATTCCATGAACAATCAAGGTCGTAGAGGTTCCTATTAAGGTGCAGGTACCACCTACTATGGTAAAATAGGAGATAGGTATAAGGAACTTGGAGGCGGATATTCCTTTGCTTCGGCACCAGGATTTAACAATGGGAATAAGAAGTGCTACTACTGGGGTATTATTCATGAAAGCAGAAATTCCTGCAACAGGAAGGCCTATTCTTGCCAATGATTTGGAATAACTGCCATTAAAATCTCCCATTAAACTGTTCGAGAATCGATCCAATATGCCTGTTTGTTTGACTGCATTGGCAATAATATATAACAAAGCTATAGTTAACATGCCTTCGTTGGCAAATCCAGATAGCCCTTCTTTTACGGTAATAACGCTGGTGAGCATCAGAAAGAGTAATCCACTGATAACGGTCATGGCTATGTCTGCTAAGCCAAGGATAAGTATGATGGTTACTGCAACTAAGGTTGCTAAAACTAAAACTAAGTTGATATCCATTCTAGATATATCCTTCTCCTTTTAAAAATGCGATAACTCTTTTTACGGAATCATCAAGACTTTCTGAATCTGTATTAATGGTGATTTTAGGTGTTGCAGGCTCCTCATAAGTCTGAGAAATGCCCGTAAAATTCTTTATCTCTCCTTTTATTGCTTTTTCATATAATCCCTTGACATCCCTTTTGATACAAACTTCTAGGGGAGTGGCTACATGGACTTCTATGAAATTATCGTCTCCAATGACATTTTTTGCATTTATTCTGTCTTGACGAAATGGTGATATAAAAGCTGTTACTATAATGGCTCCATGGTCTGTGAATAGCCTGCAAACTTCGCTAACACGTCTTATGTTTTCGTTTCTATCATCTTCCGAGAAGCTTAAGTTTTTATTTAAACCATGACGTATATTATCACCATCCAATACTACTGCATATTTTTGTAGTTCAAAAAGAGCTTTTTGAGTAGCCTTGGCCAATGTAGATTTGCCTGAACCGCTCAGACCTGTAAACCATAAGACGCACCCTTTTTGGCCTAAAAGACTATTGAAGTCTTTTTTTTCTAAATAATCGCATTCCCAAACTACATTTTCCGATTTTTCCATACTCCGTATGTTTTTTAATGAATTTATGATTTAAAGATTTTTTTGAAGTTATCTTTCAGTTTATCTAATGTATTTTTTCCTTTCTTTTCTCCATAGTAAGTATTGCCATAGCCATAACCATAGCCATAGCCATAGCCATAGTCTGCTGAATTCTTGTAATTCACGGCATTGAATATGAGATTAAGAGACTTGAAAACGTTTTTTGTCTTAAGTGTTTTTATATGTTGCAAATAGGCTTTTGGCGTACTTTCATGTCGCACCAGATAAAAACACGCATCGGCTAGAGGTGCCATTAATTCGGCATCCGTCACTAGTGTGGTCGGTGGCGTATCTATCAGAATAAAGTCAAAAGAGGGTTTTAAAACTTGAATGAGTTCATCCAGTTTTCCGTTAGCTATGAGTTCGGAGGGGTTGGGAGGAATGGGTCCTGAGGGTATAATATAAACGTTCTTCATCATGGTGGCTTGAATCAATTCTGACTCTGTCTCTTGGCCAATCAGATAAGTGGATACCCCTTTATGATTCAAGACATCCAAATATTCATTGATCTTTGGTTTTCTTAGGTCTAAACCGAGGATAACAACCTTCTTGTCTAATAAACCTAAAGAAGCCGCAATATTGGTGGTAATGAAGCTTTTTCCTTCTCCTCCTGTCGAAGAAGTAATTAGGATGGTTTTGCATTCATTCGCTTTGTCTCCTGCAAAGAGGTATTGCATATTAGAGCGTATCATTCTCACCTGCTCAGAAATAAAAGATCTACTGTTGACATCTAAGATTTCACCTTCTTCTTCTTTCGATTTTCTGCCTACCTCACCAAAAACTGTTAAGCCTGTTTTATCTTCGATTTCTTTTTTAGATTGAACGGTATTGGTTAATAGATCTTTAATGTTAATAATTCCTGCAGGTATTATCAGTCCTAGTAAAAGTCCTAAAAGAGCAACTATTTTCTTTTTAGGTTTGATGGGTTCGTTGGAAGTGTATGGGAAATCTACCACCCTACTATCAGTTACTGTACTTGCATAAGAAAGAGCGGTCTCCTCTCTTTTCTTTAGTAGTAAGAGGTACAAATTTTCTTTAATACTCGCCTGTCTTTTTATTTCTACATACTCCCTTTCTTTTCTAGGTATGGTGCTGATAGCTCCTTCTAACCTAGCATTTAAAGCTTGAAGGCTATTTTGAGTCACTTGCAAACCTGACTTTTGATTTCTTAGATTTTCCTTAATGGCCTGTTTGATGTTGGTCATTTGCGTATTGACGGTTTCCAAAAAGGGGTTGGAGGCCGTTGTACTTCTAGCTAGCTTCTCACGTTCCATTTCCAAATTAGATAATTGCGAGATATAGGAAGTCAATACAGGATCGCTCACCATCAAGGTAGATGGTGAGATGTTTCCGATTTGGTTAGAAGACAAATATCTTTCCACCCCTTCCATCACCTTTAACTGTATGTTTACCTCATTCAGTTTGGTATCATTGTCCTTTACTTTTTCCAAGAAAAGGTTGGCTTCGGTACTTAAGTCTGTAATGCCTGCAGAGCGTCGGTATTGTTCTACATCTTGTTCCACATCCCCAAGCTCAGAAGTAATGAGTTTAAGCCTATCTTCTATAAAGTTAAGCGTACTGGTAGCCTCTCTGTTCTTATCCTCTAAAGAAGCAAAAGCATATTCATCCAACAATTTACGCATAATGTCTTTTCCCTTTTGGGGTAAGGCATTTTCAGAACTCAGTTTAATAACGGTACTTTTCTGATTAATAAGTTCCGTATTTAGGCCTTCAATCATATCAGATACCAAAGCGTCTCTATCTTGAAACACCACTTTGATCGGCTCTTTACTAAAATCAAAGTCGCTAGTATGTTTGGTTGAACTATCCGCTTGAAATACCCTTATAGAACCATAGGGGCTGTCTACCCTGTCGGAGTAAAGAAATTCTCCCATGAGGGCTTTGCTTTCGTCCAACATGGCGTATCTCGAGCTATCCAATATCTTAATATATAACGGGTTTTTAAAGGCATATCCTGTTAATTCCGTCGCATTAATTTTAAGGGGAGAGTGATCATATAACTCAACATCTCTTACACTTCCTTCATTCCAGTAGCTCACAGTAAGGTTTAAATCATCCACTACTTTTTCTATCAATGCCCGGGAGCGTAAAACTTCAATTTCGTTTTCTACCAATTTGCTGCCTCCCATGATGTCAAGTTCCTCCATCATTTCCATGCCAGAACTCATACCCTTGTCTTCATCTTTCACCAATAAAGTGGAGGAAACTTCATAGATGGGTGTACTGTAGCGGAGATATAAAAAAGCTGCGGTCAAGCAGATGACTATTGAGATAGCAAACCAATACCAATAACGTACGTATTTAAAGACAAAAGAACGTAAGTCAAAATCGTCTTCTTGTTCTTGCCAGATATTTTGGTCGTTGTTCATTTTTACTGAGGGGTTTTGTTTTAATAGTAATTAAGGTTTCTGTGGAGAATTACTATTTCAAAAAGATGTTGAGTAGTACGGCTATAGTGGTAGCAATACCTGTAAATATGGGAACTAATTGTACACGCTGTTCGGTACTGGTCACTTTACCTTTAATGGGTTGTACATAAATCACATCGCCGTTCTTAATATAATAATATGGACTTTGGAAAACTTCACGATTGAGTAAGTTAACTGTTCCTATTTCTCTGATACCATGGGCATCTCTAATGATGGTGATGCTGTCTCTTTTACCGTATATAGTTAGATCTCCAGCCATGGCCAAAGCTTCTGGTAAGGTGGTTTTGTCATCAAGTAAATTAAACGTCCCCACTTGAGAGACTTCACCCAAGACGGAGAATTTATGATTTAAGAATCGAACGTTGACCGCAGGGTTTTTTAGATACTGCTCTATTTCTAGTTTTACTTTGTCGCTGGCCTGCATCAGGGTCAAGTCTTTCAAATATTGTTTTCCTATAAACGGGATAACCACAGACCCAGAGGAATCTACCCTATAACCCAAAGGTTGTCTAGAACCCATTATACCCCCACTTTGCCCAGGAAAGGTTGACATTTGTAGGGTGTTGATGTTGAGGAAATTAAGTATTTCGTTGGATTCCTCGTTTAAACTGCTCACGGTGATGGCCAGAATGTCGCCTTGGCTTATTTTAGAAACGGGTGCCACTATGGTTTCTAAATACGTAGGATTTGCCGCCGTGACGCCGCCTTGAAAATAAACGAACTTGCTGGTATTGACACAGCTTGTAGTCAGGGCCAGAACGCTTAAAAAGAACAGTTTTGAGAAGGTCTTCATTTTATGGGGTTTATGATTAAGGAGGCAAAAATAAAGAGGAATACTTTATCTTTTATCCTTTCTAACAGCCTTTGGGTTTATAGCTAAATTCTTAATGTGTTATTTTTTTCTCTTCAGAATACGCCTTAGGATACGGCTCCGCCCTTTCAGTCCCATTTATGCTGGACTTCTAATTTTATTTTCAGGCTGGAAGAATCATTTAAAACCTTGCTTCCAGTCTTTATGTTTTTTGTAGAGCACTTAAATAAGGAATGGTGCTCTTTTCTTTTCGGGTTTTATGCCGTGTAGAGAAAGGTTCTGTAGAAACGATCTCTTAAAATTCTTTTTATCGTGCAAACAGTCAAAACCATCTCTGATAGCATATGCTATACAGAAAGAGTATTTTCTAGAAAATTTTGGATGGCGTTTGCCTTTTTTGTAGGGAAATGAATTCTTGTTTTAATACTATTGATGACTTGTTCTTGATTACATAAGTACCCGGCGATATACGCCCCTTCTTCACCGGTGATACCGGTAATCAGTGCCTTTTTCATTCGTATTTTTTTAGTTTTCAATCTAAAGAGAAGCGAGTACCTGAAAAAAGATATTCGCTGTTCTCCTTTGTAGCGGCAAGAATGGGATTTTGGGTTTATGAACAAAAAAATAAGTACCCGTTTTTTATTATTCGGTCAAAGGTTCGTCTGATAGTATAACTTTATATGAGAAAAATCAAAAACGGTTCTCTAGGTATCGAAATTTTGTATGGTGGTCTATACTTTTGACCAAAGTATCATTCTCCTAGAGCCCAAAAGCCTTGATGTTAAATTATTTTAAAGGTTTTCCCTCGGGTCATACGCTTATTATCGTATATGGATATGCTAAAAGGGAAGTTGATACTGATGTAAGTATTTTTTTGGCAGATGACGACAAGAGAGAATAGGAAAAAAGAATAATAAGTGCTATGGTAGCGGGCTTATTTCATGGTAGCGGGTATCACAGTTTTCCGTTAATTTCAAAGTTTTTTTTACCGCCCACAAAAAGCATCTGGTAGCCTTTGATGTCATAAAAAGAAAGATGTCCGTCTTGGAATAGTGCAATAATATTTTTGTGAGAACTGTACAGGTAGTTGTCTGAGGTGTGTTCTGAAGTGACTTTAATCACCTCACCTTTTTCGTTCTTTAAAATAGTCAATGAATTTACCGGTAGGTTTTCACCCTCTTTGAGCTGGTAGCTAATTTCATTCTCGGTCTCTTTGGTATCATAACTTAAGCGGTAGGCGGCCTTGTTGATGTCAGACTGCAGTATGATTTCCAGCTCCTTTTTCCAGTCGATGTCCTTGGTTTGAAACGCTTCCGTTTTGTCGTTTATTTTGACAAACTTCTGAACTTCTGGTTTATGCGTATCTAGCCAAGCTATTTCCTGCTGGATGATGCTTTCCAAATCGAAGAAGTATTTTACTTCTATTTTGTTCTCTTCCGGATTACAGGAAAATAAGGTCAATAAAAACAGGCCAGCAATTGCCTTAAGCATAGTTGTACTCATATGCTCCTATAAACCGAAAGAGCTGGTGAAATAGTTCGGTTAGTTAAGTTTTTTGAAATGCGATGTTTCATCTTAAATAAGATGATTTTACTCCTGTGATGCACAATTTTAATGAAATAACCCATGATACGGTGTTATGATAATATAAACTGAGGCATTTACTTGTCTGGTCCTTATGCTTCACCCTATATTGATGTATTATTAACCCGAAAAGTGCATTAGAAAACCAATTATAAATTCTAAAGGCCTTTAAATAAGTCACTTTAAACATAGCGATGCTATGCACGTCGAATTTAAGTGCTGGATTTATCGTCATTTAAACTTTTATAAGGATACACTCTTCGGATCCAACGCTTTCTAAACGAGTCAACATGGGAGAAAAATCATCAAAAAAAATATTTGTATTAGATACATCTGTTTTATTATTTGACCACAACGCCATCCGCAATTTCGAAGACAACGACGTCGCCATTCCCATTACGGTCTTAGAAGAGCTTGATAATTTTAAGCTGGGCAACGATACCAATAACTTTGAGGCCAGGGCGGTGATCAGGTTTTTGGATAAGCTTTCTACCATTTCAGGAATCGACAACTGGGTGGCCTTAGGCAAAAGTAAGGGCAGGTTGAAAATCTTAATGAAGTCGGAGAAGTTGATGGTAGATGCTTCAGAGGTTTTTGGAAGTGACAAGAATGATCACCGCATCATCAATGCGGCCTTGTCTTTAAAGGTGAATTCTCCTGAGGAGAATGTCATTTTGGTCACCAAAGACATTAATTTAAGAATAAAGGCTAGGGCCATAGGGCTGCGTTCGGAGGATTACCTCACGGGTAAGGTCAAAGACATGGCCAATCTGTCGGAGGGTTATCAGGCTTTTGAGAAACTGGATTCTGAGTTTATACATAACCTTTATGTGAAAGGTGTGGTGGAAGAAAACGGAATGCTAGGTAAATCTAAATCAGCCAATGCCTATTTCACCTTAAAGAATGGAACGGAGTCGGCTTTGGCACGGTATGATTTAAATACCGATATGCTTCATCGGGTAGAGAGCAGTTATGCTTATGGTATAAAACCCAAAAATACCGAGCAGATTTTTGCTTTAGATTCCCTGCTCAACGATGAGATAAAACTGGTAGCCATAGAAGGCGTGGCGGGTACCGGGAAAACGCTGTTGGCCTTAGCGGCGGCTTTGGAGCAAAGAAATAAATACCATCAGATTATTTTGGCGAGGCCTATTGTTCCATTGAGTAATCGGGAAATTGGTTTTCTACCAGGCGGTGCGGAAGAAAAGGTGTCTCCTTATATGCAGCCACTTTTTGACAACCTGAAGTTTATTAAAGGGCAGTTTAAGGAAACGGAGAAGAAGAGCAAGGCCATTGATGAAATGCAGGAAAACGGCAAATTGTCTATCACGGCATTGGCTTTTATAAGAGGGCGTAGCCTTTCTAATGTCATGTTTATTATAGACGAAGCTCAAAACTTAACACCGCATGAGGTCAAAACCATTATTACCAGGGCAGGGGAGGGCACTAAGATTGTTTTTACAGGGGATATTGCCCAAATAGACACGCCCTATATGGATGAGCAGTCTAACGGACTGACCTATCTGATTGATAAATTGAAAGGGAATCATCTTTTTTCTCATATAAAGTTGGCGAAAGGAGAACGTTCTGAATTGGCGAACTTGGCCAATAGACTTTTGTAGCCGCTTGATAGTTTTATGGTTTGGTTTTGTTACTTTTATAAGTATAAACCACCACTTCATACCATGAAACTATCACCTTATACTTTTCGTCGGGTTACCGCACCCGACGAACTTCTAAATTTCAGCCATAATTATTTCAACGCCTCTGGTTTTGAAGTGGATTTAGCCTGCTTGGAAAAAGCCTATGTCTTTCAGTTTTACCATGCCGAAAAACCGGTAGCGGGTTTTGTGCTGAATATGGTAGAGCTGTCTCCACTCAGGTATTTTCATTTTTTTGAGGAGCCCATAAAGCAAAGGATTCTTGACCATAACGAACACCGCATCACGGAGGCTCAAATTATGGAGATTACCTGCAATTATAAAACAGAAAAGTCTGCCACACTAGAGATGATGTACTATGGGTATATGTTTTGGACAGCCTATCAATTGGCCAGAAAGTTTGAAAAACCTTATTTGCTCGGAGGGTCTATCACCAATAAGATAAAGTGGGTGCAGAATGATGTGATGCGTTATACGCTTTTCCACGGCCCTATTATCCATGCCGGCTTAAACGTCAATTCGGAAATGGAAATGCTAGAGTTGTACTACTGTAAATTAAGTACGCTGTGGTATAATGTTTTTAAAACAGGTGTGAAGAAATATGTTTTTAAGTTGTGAAAATTAGGTCAATAAACCCGATTTTTTCATAAAAACAGCCACATCGGCAGCCGATTTAAATTGGGTGTCATTAAAAAAAAGTCTGGCTTTGTTCAGAATGTTTTTATTATAGCTGTGTACCGTCTGAATAGAAAGGTTTTCCTTTTCTGCAACGTCTTTGGCGGTCATGGGTTTTCCAGAAGCCTTCACATATAAATTGAGCAATAACAGTTCCCTTGTGGTAAAGGGATTTTCTTTTTGCGGGAGGTTGTTAAAGATACTCTTAACCAATCCATCAAAGATTTCTCTTAGGCCTAAGTCTACATCATAAAACCTAGGATTTGGAGCTTCGTTTTCAAAAGGCTTTACAATCACAAACTCCGACAAGTAAGAAAGGATTTTCCCTTCCTTCGACATCTGCCAAACGGAAATGGTTCTTTTGCAGAGTAGCGTTTCTCCATCTTTATTTCTGATGGGTACCAATGCCACAAACTTAGGCTTCATAAAGCTGATAAAAGTTTTATCTGCCATTCTGAAAGTTTGCTTGCCCAGTAAAAAAATGAGCTGCCTCATGGAGCCTTCTGGAAGTAAACGGAGGTAGTCTTTATAGGTAAATTGGTTTTCGGAAAAGCCTAGTTCTTCCAATCCGTTAATGCCTGTCAGTTCTAGTTTTAGAAAGTCCACCACAAAGTAAAAGGTCTCTTGTCTTCTACCAATTTTCAGTTTCTCCAGCTCTTCATTTTGTTGACTTTCAGGGATGATGCCCTCGTGGCTATCTAAGTCACCGTAAAGCTCTTTTACAAACTTTTGGATATCAATAAATTCATCTTCAAAACTTTTTTTTGCCATATCAAATACTTTTCACCCTAGGGTAGGGTATATAGTTGTTTTCTTAAATGCCCATCTTTGAAACACAGAAACGGAAACTAATCATAGTGTTATCAAATGGAATGATATTTTATGTTATTCTTAGTTTACGGTCAATTTTATAGTCAAGAAAGTCGGTCCTTTATAGCCTTTCTCCTCTACATGAATCCAATAAAATGTTTGCTAAGAGCTAGTTTGCCCTCAAAGAGGGCAAACTATTGTCTTATGTGGTGAGGTCATCGCACCTCTTATAGTGATTGGTTAGGTGATGTTAATTTTTACTTTTATGAGGTTTTTTAATTGGGTTTAAGAAATCGTTTGAGCCACCACCGCTTTCATCTTGGCGAGTCCCAGTTTACTGGCTTCTAAGGCATCCATCTTCCAAACGTCTTCATTAAAGATCTCTAGAGAGAGAGCAATAGGCACATTTTTGGCATTTAAGATACCCAAAATCTCTTTAAACGGAGCATCTCCATCGCCAGGCATGACTCTCATGGCATCTGTCAACAAATTCTTTTCGATGTTTCCAGGGTAGTCGTTCATATGAAACATCTGTATTTTACTGCCATTGATCATTTCTAGGGCTTGAAACGGCGATCCGCCTCTTCTTAGGTGATAAACATCTGGCAGTATAACCGCACGAGGGTGTCCAGACTCCGCCGCTACAAAAAGTGTTTCTCCGAAAAGGTGAAGATTTTGAGAGAAACCCCAAAGTTCTAGTTGCGGCAAAACACCCATTTCATCTCCTAAATCACAGATAACGTTAAAGCGTTCCGCTGCTTTTTTAAGGTCTAAGCCCGGCTCTTTGGTGGCACCAAAGGGCGGTGCTGCAATTCTTTTGCAACCAATCTGAGCCAGCATGTCCATTTCTCTTTTGGTTTGCTCTATAGCTCTGTTTCTTTTCTCGTCATTATCTACCACCCATTCGGCAAAGCCTATAGAATCTTCAATCACGATGCCCAGATCGGAGGCTTTCTTTTTAACATCAGACAGTTTTCCGCCTGCTTTAACATAGGCTTCTAAAGTTTTCATCCATATTTCAATGCCATCAAAACCAGCTTTGGCAGCGGTTTCAATTTCCGCCATCAGGCCAAGATTCTGTTTCATGATGGTGCTTGTATTCAAGCAGAAACTGAAATTATGTTTTTTCTTTGATCCGCTGGCGGCCATTAAGTCCTGCTGACTACCCAAAGCCAAGGCGGCACCCGTGGCTAAAGTAGATTTTATAATATCTCTCCTGTTCATTTTTAATGTTTATTATAAGAATAACTAAGTAAGCAGCTTTCATTCACTTAGCCGAAAACACATTTATAAGTCCCCTAAAAAATTTAAAACCACATGATCATCTCAACGACGACCTCGTGTTCACCTAAAGTCACATCTTTCCTGGGTCGAAGTGTCAACCCCGTCGAATTGTGTCGAAACGGTAGCTGAGCCAGTAGATGCTAGAAGTTGGTATCGGCGTTTTCAAAATTCATCTCTTTAATCCAGATGTTTCTGTAAAGTACATCATGGCCTTCGGCTTGAAGCTTCAATCCTCCAGGCACATTAGTGATGCCTTTGCCACCATCATTTCCACCGTCTAAACCAGATTTCTCGCCACCCCAAACTTGATTAATCGTCACATTTTCATGGGCTTTTTCTCCGTTGAAATATAAGGTGACTACCGGTTTTTCGGTAAGCTTGCCATCGGCATCAAATCTTGCGGCTCTAAATTGTATATCGTAGGCGTTCCATGTGCCCACACCTTTATATAAATGGTATGGAGATTCTGATTCGTTGATAACGGCGGCCATACCATGTGAGGTGGTATCACCATCTAATACCTGTATTTCAAATCTGTTTTGAAGGTAAACGCCTGAGTTTCCACCTTCTGTGGCAATAAAAAACTCTACGTGTGCTCTAAAGTCGTTGAATTTCTTTTTGGTAACAATATCACTAGAGCCGTATTTTCCACCTTTACTGGCAGGGTCATTACTGCTTATGGCATACTTCCCCGTCTCTTGGTTTTCTACGGGCAACCATTTGATAGGGTCTTCTGCCAAGAAGCCAGGGCCTTTCCAGTATTCCCATTTATCAAAAAGGATTTCCTTAGTGCCATCCATGTACATTTCTGCACCTTCTATGGCTGTGGCTCCCACGCCTAAGGCTACACTTTCAGTGACAGCGTCTGTTTCTTCGGTAGTTTCCGCATCTGCTTTTGGGCTGCATTGAATCAGGGTCATGCTGGCAAATAAGGCAGCGGCAATTTTAAGATTTCTAAAATGGGTCATTTAAGTGATTTTGTTTTTTGTTATATTATTGAGCTCCTTTTACATTCATTGCGATGGTGTAAACAGATTTCGAGGCGGTGATAAAAAGCGTTTGTCTGTCTTTACCACCAAAGGTGATATTGGCCGTCCACCCTTCAGGTACATCTATCTTTTCTATAATTTCACCTTTTGGATTATAGATAGTGACGCCTTTGCCCACCAAATAAACATTGCCATGTTCGTCTAGCGTCATACCGTCTGAACCTTGCTCGCAGAAAAGCGACTTTTGGCTCAAAGTGCCATCTGTAGCGATATCATAAACATAGGTTTTCTTGTCGCCAATATCTGTCAAATAGATCTTCTTGTTTTTTTTATCACCAACAAGTCCGTTTGGTCTCACAAATCCATCGGCTGCAATAGTCACCTTTCCGTCTGGGCTTCTGTAAAAGACGCGTTGTTCATCTTGCTCGCTTTCGGTATGTTTCCAATAGTCTCTTTTGTAAAAAGGATCGGAGAAATACATACCTCCTTTTTCATCTATCCAGAGGTCATTGGGGCCGTTTAACCTTTTTCCTTCCCAGTTTTTAGTTAAAACCGTTACGTTTTTTTTCTTATCTATTTTCCAGAGTTCGTTATCGCCATCGGCACAGGCAATGAGATTCCCTTGCTTATCGAAAAATAAACCGTTTGCTCGGCCAGATTTGTCCATATACAGACTCAAAACACCTTTATTGGAATATTTCCAAATTTTGTCGTTGGGCTGATCGGTAAAGAAAATGTTTCCTTTTTTATCCACGGCAGGACCTTCCGTAAAAGCAAATTGGTCGGAAACCAACTGGAGTGTCGCCCCTTCTTTTACGAGACTTTGAGCACGGCTCATGTAATTAGAAAAGAGTAAAAAGACGAGCAGACTAAGAATAGATTGTTTTTTTAATGTCAGGGTCATTGAATAGGGTTTTGTAAGGGTAAGATTTTTAAGGAGCTGGTGTGATCATGATATGTGCTCTATAACTTCCAGGGAACATAATCCAAGGAGCACCTGCAGATAATGGTTTGATAGGAAGTCCTGTGCTTTCGGCGGTAGCCCAAGGAATATAAACCACCCATCTCAGATTGGCATCTTCTTTGGTTTTTCCACTTAATACATATAGGGTAGAGGCTTTTTCTGGCATTTTTAGTTGGCCAGCTGCAGCTTCTTTTTCTCTTATTTGCTCTATTTCATCTCGGCTTCTGCCTTCTGCTTTGAGTACCCTGCCTCTAGCCATAAATGGGTCTAGGTTTTGGTGATAGCAAGCCACTGAAAAGCCATCAGCAGAAGGGTCGTCTGCCAAACATATAAGGCTATTGCTTCCTTTTTTTGCTACTTCCAAGACATTCTTAGAATTATAGGCCATTACTGTGGCGTTTTCACGGTCACTTTCATCTAAGGGCAAAAGGGCATCTTTTATCTGCTGACTGGTTTGAGCTGATGCTGCAAACGATAGGATGGAAATAAGGACGGTTAATATTTTCATAAGATTGTTTTTATTACAATTTAGACACATTTCTGAAATTAGTCAAAGAGTTTCATTTTCGAAAACAGAATTTTCAGAGAACAAACAGACTCTCAATGTATACATATTTAAGGTTACTTAGGCAGATAGTCGACTTTCTAGCCAAATTTGGAGTTCAGAAACGGAAGAGTAATATTATTGAATTATATTGGTCACAGGATTTAATTAAACAAAACCAAATCGAAATAATAAATTATGAAGAAGTCGCTTATTCTTATAGCCTCTTTTTGTTTTTTGATGAGCTTTGAAGGCATAGCTCAAAAAGGAAAAAAGACATCTCTTTTTAATGGTAAAGACCTGACGGGTTGGACCATTTATGGTACTGAAAAATGGTTTGTGGAAGATGGACTTTTAGTCTGTGAAAGTGGTCCAGATAAAGGTTATGGTTATTTAGGAACCAACGAAAGCTTCAAAGACTTTGAAGTAACGGTAGATTTTCGTCAGCAAGCGAATGGAAACAGCGGTATTTTTATTCGCTCGTCTATAGATGGTACTAAGGTTTCTGGATGGCAGGCAGAAGTAGCCCCTCCAGGACATGATACGGGTGGTGTTTACGAGTCTTACGGAAGAGGTTGGTTGATTAAACCAGATCCAGCAAAAGATAAGTATCTTAAAATGGGCGAGTGGAATACCATGAAAGTGAAAGTAGTAGGTCCTACCATTACTACTTGGTTAAATGGTCATGAAATGATTACCCTAACCGACGATAAAATAGGAGCAGCAGAAGGTGCTATAGCTCTTCAAATCCATGATGGCGGAGGAATCAAAGTGGAGTGGAAGAACCTTAAAGTGACGAGACTTTAATTGACGGATTTTGAATATTTAAGCCGCTGAGGGATAATTCTCAGTGGCTTTTTTGTGGAAGGGCTTTGGCCTTAATGTTGTTTAGAACCAAATTTCATTTCTTATTTAGATTTATTTTTTTTAGCGAAAAGTCAGCTCGCTTATCACTTAACAAGAACATAGTAGCTTATTTCATTCAAGATGCTAAGAAAATTACCAAACTGAAATTAGGAACTTGATACTTTAAATAGTTGTTTTGTAACCAATAATACCTGCCAGGCCTCTCTACGATGCTCACTTCGGCAGGTTTTCGATTTTATAGGGTTCTCAAACCTTACAATGCTACACAGATGAAATACACTAAATTACCATTTAGCATACAAAAGCAGATTGAGGTGCTTAAGGAAAGAGGTTTGAAGATAGGTGATGAAAAGAAAGCCGCTCATTATTTATCAAATATAAGTTATTATAGATTAAGGGCTTATACATATCTTTTTCAAGATAATAGCTCTGAGAATCATCCTTTTTATAGGACAGTAAATTTCGAAGAAATCATTCAGCTTTATGTTTTTGATAGGCAATTAAGGTTATTGATTTTCAATGCTATTGAGAAGATTGAGATTGCCCTCAGAACGCAAATAATTTATAATTATGCGTTGCAATACGGAAGCCACTTGCACTTAAATCCTAGTTTATTTTATAATTCCGTGTTTTTTGCTGAGCAGATAGCATCGCTTCACAAAGAAGTGGATAGAAGCAATGAAACTTTTATAAAACATTATAAATCAAAATATACAACTCCGAAATATCCACCCAGTTGGATGAGCTTGGAAGTAAGTAGTATGGGTTTGCTTTCAAAAATGTTTGCCAATTTGAGAAAGGATAAATGTAAATCGGATGTATCTAAACATTTTGGACTCCCAAGTGCGGGAATCTTAGAAAATTGGATGTATTGTTTTAGCGTTTTGAGGAATATATGTGCACATCATGGGCGAATATGGAACCGTAGATTAATGAAAACTGTGATTCCAAGAAAAACCTCTGGGGCGTACGTAAGAGATAGAAGTTTTCATGCAAATAAGATTTACGCCTATATCTGCAATATGGTGTTTATTTTGAATATTATAAGTCCGAATCATAGCTTTAAACAGAACTTGCTCACATTAATGAAAGGCTGTCCTTTATTACAAGAAAAGGAAATGGGATTCCCTCAAAATTGGCAAAAAGAGGCGTTTTGGAAATGAGCTTTTCCTAAAATTGAATTACCACTTTATAACAATTACACTAAGGAAGAAATTTGTTGATTTTGTATCAACAGTACACACCACGCTACCCATTTGAACAGCGTCCTAGGGTGTGTCTTTTTTATCAAGTGCCGCTCTTGACCAAAACTATCCGCTGATTATCGGATTTATTGATGGATTTGATAAAGTTAACCCACTCTGGATAGAGTGCCTTGTCATAAGTGCCACCCGTGAGTGTTACTTTTCTGTAATAATTGATGTCATTATTTTCTCTTAAGACCTTTGAGGTGTACGTTCCAAATGGGCTCTCCAATAGGATCTCATCAGGAGATTTTTCTGTTTTATAACCTTCAGGAATATGAAAAAGGATTTCGTCAGAGTCTTCTACGGTATAGACGTTCGGATTAAGGAACAGTGCTGTGGTTCTTTCTTTTTTCTCTATAGGTGTACTATAAAATCCGCTTAAAATATTTGCTTTGAAAAATAGCCGTGTCCCACTGGCGGAAGCCAATTTTCTGGCCTTCAGACTAATGTTCTCCTCTATTTCTGGAAGGACTTTTTTGTGAATTTTGTAATCGAATTCGCCCAGTTCAAAGCTCGATATTTTGATATTATTATTTAAATATTCCTTTTTCTCGTCTTCCGTTCCGTTAAGAACCATACCGGTTCTGGTCATTTGTTGAATGCCGCCGTAGCTTGAGCGAATAGAGACATTTGCATTTCCGTCTTCCTCTAGCCAAACTTCTGCTGTACGTTTTTGGAAATTTTCTGGAGCCAAATAGGATTTTGTGTTTACTAAATGCCCACCCTCAGGCTTAATAAGAAGACCTTTACGGTTGCCCGTAAAACTGCCTAAAAAACCCATGGGCTCTGTTTGACTGGTGCATTCTAGCCAAATGGTATCTTTTTCTGAAGGTACGCAGGCTATCACATGATTAAAACTCATGTTTGGAAAGTTCTCTCTGTTTTTGGCGTGGCTTTTTCCGGCCATGATGAGTACAGGAAAGGCCTGAATGTCAATGGACTTTAATAGGGCTATGGTGTAATTGGTCAATGCCTTACAGTCCCCATAGCCGCCTTTGGCTACTTCAGAGGCTTCCATGGTTTGCCAGCCACCTATGCCTAACTGAATACTCATGTATCGGGTGTGAGATTGCATGAACTCATAGGTGATTTTCACCTTTTCGCTTTGCGTCATGCCTGGCTTTATAAGGCTGGCGAGTTGTTTTTTGGTTTCTTCTGGAAGTTGGTCTCTGTGCTCATTGAGTTTTGCATAGAAACTGGAAATATCACTCCAGCTGTTCATTTGACCTTGGTATTTTTCAATTTCAAATACCGTTGGAGCGGTTAGTACCAAGGGGAGATTTTCAAAGTGAGAGTATTTTTCAAAGGTTTCTGGTTTTAGATTTTGAGCAGACCAGCTTTTTTTGAAAGGGTGCGTTACAGACTTTTTAATTTCTGGCCTGTCAATGCCTTGTTCTAAAACTCTAAAAGGGATATTGTTTGCGTTTACTTCAAAGGTGGACGCCATCACTGCCAAGTTTTCTTCAGAGATAGGAGACCAGCTGGGAAAAAACATCATGTTTTTATCTTGTTTTTCAAAACTGAATTCTACCGTGAACGGATAGCTTATGTTTTCTGTGGAGAACTGAGCCAAAATCACTCTATTATCAAAGACGCCATTAGAAAACGCACTCATGCTGTAATCCTGCATATCTTTTGAATGCAGTTTCTTGATGACCTCGCCGTTAGAATCATAAAGAATACCTTCTATTTTCTTGACTTTTGAGAATTTGTCGTAAAAGGCTCTGAATGAGGCATGTTCTTCTGTAGATCTATCATTTAAAATAGTGATAGCCCAATGTTTCCTAATGTAGGAAGAACTGGGGCTTTCTATTTCAAAAATGGTTTTATCAAACCTTACCACGGCGTTCGCACCCACCAAGAGTTCCTCTGGGATTTCTGATACTGCCAAATTTTGAGCCCTTCCAAAATGGGTTAAAAGGATAAATGTTAAAATTGATAGGACTGTTTTTGAATAGCTCATTTTAGTTTTCAATTTTAGATAAGACAATTTGTTCCGCATGTTTTTCCACTATCATATCATAAAACTCTTTGAGATAAGGATATTGGTCGGCAAAAAAGTAAGATTTCATGACCGATATTCTAGATACCACCGTGATGGTTTTTCCAGAAACAGCGGTATGATACAAGAACTTTCCGCCATTATCTGGGAGGGCTAAGTGTAACGGTTTTGGCATTTCTTCTACTTCAAAACCTTCAGGGATTTCAAATTTAGCCATGACCGTTTGGTTGGTCTTATGAGCAAAATCAATAGGGAAGTCTCTTTTTTTAGTTTTGAATGGAGACTCGTTTATTTTGCCAACAAGAAGTGGATTGAGGTAAATCATGTCGACCATAACACCTACATCATCTTTAGTGAAGTTAAACGAGGTGGTGATGGGTCTAGCGGTATGCTCTGTGTTTTCAATATTTATTTCGGAGATTTCCCAATCTGCGAATGTTGCGTGAAAGCCTTTTTTGAAGTCGGCCTCTCCCATTTTTTTGATAGATTCTCTCAGGTCTTTGGCGGGGTAGCCGTCACTCATACTTTTTATGGATCCCTTTATCTGACCATTTTCAAGGTCAAATGCCACAGAGATTTCTTCCAGTTCCGAATAAGACCCCGTAGAAGTAAGAGGAACAAACATGCCGATTCCATTGGATATTTCTCTGCCTTCATTGGATAGAGCTCTATTTGGCAAAACGCCCATAGGTAAAAGGGGGTCTGTTACGTCAATAAATAGCTTTTCATCATCTAAATATAAACTAAGAATGGTATAGTTGAATTTGTCGAGAAGCGGATATATGTTATTGACTTTCCCATTGGTTCGGGTACTCATAATAACCGGATAGACTTCTAAGTCTGCTTCTTTCATCAGCCTAAAGGTAATAAGGTTCAATGCCGTAACAGAGCCAATTTTATCATCTAAAACCTTTTTTAATTTATCTCCGGTAAAGACACCTACATAGTTATTCCAAGAGAAGTTTTTAATCATGTAGTTGTAGATAGCCTCTGCTCTTTCTCTTTTATTCACGATAGATTTAAAAGGAGCGGCCAGTTTGTCGAAGTCTGCTCTCCCGTTAAGGAAGTCATCCCATGAGTTTGATTTCAAAAGTGTGGCGTCTAGTTCACTCCAGGTCGTATTATAATTCTCTGCGGGCTGATTTGGGAAGTCTACAGAGGAAAGCTCAAACTCTACCCTAGAAATATAATCCTTCTCGGTGGTGATGAAGGGTTCATCTTTAAAAGCTGGGGCGTTTTGAACGGCAAAGCGGTATACCGTGGCAGAGGTTCTTAAGTTCAGTCCAGATACAGAAAATGATGTGGTATTGGATTCATTAATGGCTAAGGGAAGATAACCGCCCATCATTATTTGATAATAAAAATAATTGGGGATTTCTACGTTTATTTCGCTCCACCTTACCGGATTTTCACCCTGAAATCTCCAGCCACCAGGTTTATTGGTATGGCTCATGGCAGATTTTTTGGTGTAGGTATATTCTATTATTGAGCCTACCTTAACATTGGGCAGAGAGAAAGTATTGGAAGAATAGTCATCATTTAATTGTTCTCTAAAAATGCTTTTTTTGTCCATTTCCGAGCTTACTACTTTTCCGTTTTCAAGGTTATGTGTTACGGCCTTTATGGCATAGATTTGATCAGCATTGCTGCTTTTCTCAGAAAAGTATCTTATGGAAATATTTCCTTTATCTAGTTGAGATTTATTTAAAATATGTGTCCGCATATGATATACGGTTTGAATCTCAAAACCTCTTCCAGTTCTATACTGGAATGTAACGTCGCCTCTGTCGTACAGTACAACGGCGTGAGGGTCTGTGGCTAAATCGGTGTAGGTGTCTTGAAAGTCGGAGGCCTTGACATCTCCAAATTTTACGTTATCTTTTTGAGCTAAGAGGTTGAAACTCAGTAAGACCAACACTAGCTGGAATAGTAGTTTTTTTAACATGCGGATTTTTTTAGTTTTCAGTGGTTTCAACTAGCAAAATTTAAGCCAAAAGGTCAATAATTGAGTTTTAAGAAATTATTGTTTTTTTCTAAATAGCTTATTGTATTATATTTGATAATACGCTGCAAGCATACTAACCTATGAACACTTACGCTCAAATACTTTCGATAGCTTCACCGGTATTTTTTCTTTTTGTTTTGGCAGAGAAAATTTACGGTTACTTCGCAAAAGGCGATGCCTTTAAATCCATGGACGTTATTTCCAGTTTAAGTTCTGGGTATACCAATATCCTAAAAGATGTTTTGGGAATAGGTGTTTCTTTATTAAGCTATACGTGGATGGTGCAGCACTGGGCTCTTATGAAAATAGAATATACTTGGTTAAATGTGCTGATAGCCTTCCTGGTTTTAGATTTGTCGGGATATATCGGACATAGGATAAATCATTCGGTGAATTTTTTCTGGAATCAGCATCTCATTCATCATTCATCAGAAGAGTTTAATTTAGCCTGTGCCTTGCGTCAAAGCATATCTTCGCTCATAGGTTTTTTTACTATTTTTCTATTGCCAGCGGCCATTATAGGCGTTGATTTTAAGATAATCGCTATCATAGCTCCCATTCATTTATTTGCTCAGTTTTGGTATCACACCGAGTATATTGGGAAATTGGGTTTCTTAGAAAAGGTCATTGTGACGCCTTCGCACCATCGGGTTCACCATGCCATTAATCCGGTGTACTTAGATAAAAACATGGGGCAGATTTTCATCTTCTGGGATATGTGGTTTGGCACTTTCCAAGAAGAGCTAGATGACGTTCCTCCTGTATATGGCATTACCGTTCCTGTGAGAACTTGGAATCCTATAAAAATAAATTTCCAACATTTTTGGCTACTCGTCAAAGATGCCGTAAGAACTAACAACTGGCTAGATAGTCTCAGAATTTGGATTATGCCTACAGGTTGGAGGCCGGCGGATATGGAGGAGAAATACCCACTGGATAAAATTGAAGACCCGTATCATTTTGAAAAGTATTATCCCAAAGTATCTAAAGGACTAGCAGCATGGGCTTGGGTGCAGTTCTTTATGACCTTCTTTTTCCTCATGTATTTCTTCTCGGCCATAGATAGCATGTCGGTCTCAGGAATGGCCTTATATGGATTGTTCATCTTTCTATCGGTATATGCTTATACAGAGTTGATGGATAAAAATCCGTTGTCTTTTTGGCAGGAGCTATTAAAAAATGGCTTTGGACTTTTCTTGTTGCTCCGTCAAGGAGACTGGTTTGGACTTTCTGCTGTAAATAGCATTTTGAATTATGCGGTATTGGCTTACTTTTTTCTTTCCACCCTAGTGACGGCCTATTTTGTGGTGGTGGAGTTAAGCCAAGGGCATAAAAAAAACCTTCTTATCAGGGAAGGCTTTTTTGTGAAATCTTCAAGGCTTTAAACTTATATCAAATTTAGAGATTTTTAATAGATTTGATATCAAGGTCTTATCAAATATTATTAAATGGTTTTTATTCCTCCAAATAGTCCAGGTCTTTACCGTGCGTTTCTGGAATGGTAAGGGTAGAATAAAAGCCAATGGCATAAGCAATGACCGCCGTTATGGCACCTGCCCAAATAACGCCTTCGGAAGATTTGAAATAAGAAAAAATCAATATCATTCCTGGCAATGCACCTCTTACCATATTTGGAATGGTGGTGGCCGCTGTGGCACGTAAATTTGTGCCAAACTGCTCTGCACCAACGGTGACAAACATGGCCCAGTAGCCTGTTCCAAGCCCCAGCATGCAGGAAACCGCATAGATGCCGTTTGCAGATTTTATGCCTGCAAAAAGAAAAAGAATTACACCTACCAAAGAAAACAACATCATATAGAAAATCGCTTTCTTTCTGGAAGCTAATTTGTGACTTAAAAACCCGCTTAAAAAGTCACCTGCCGAAATTCCGACATAGGCCCACATGATGGCCATACCTGGTTCCACTTTTTCTGTTATGCCTAATGCCGCTCCAAATTCATTGCTAAAATAGGCCAAAATTCCTATACAAAACCAGGTTGGTATACCTATTCCAATGCATTTTAAATATTTGATAAACCGTTCTTTGTTGGTGAAAAAAGAGAAGAAATCTCCTTTGATTATTTTTTTGTCTGTAGTTATATTGGTATACATCCCAGATTCTATGACACCTACTCTCAGTAGCAAAAGGGCAAATCCCATGGCTCCACCTATGAAGTAGGCGATGGTCCAGTCGCCAGAAAGACGAACAGTGAAATTACCTACTACAGCACCCATCAGGCCTATACCTGCTACCAATGAGGTACCTATGGCTCTCAGCCTTGTTGGTAAACTTTCTGATACTAGTGTTATGCCAGCACCTAGTTCACCTGCAAGCCCCACACCCGCTATAAATCTTAGCCATTTATAAGCTTCGGCTTGATTCATAAATTCGATTTGAGGAATTAGTCCACAGGCTATGTTTGCCAATGAATACGTGATAATAGAACCAAATAAAACGGATAGCCTTCCTTTTTTATCGCCCAAAACACCCCATAAAATGCCACCAAGAAGTAGGCCGTACATCTGATAACTCAAAATGGAGCTACCGACGGAGGAAACTTCTTCTTCTGAAAGCCCCAAACTTTGCAAACTGGGTATTCTCACAATACCAAAAAGCTGCATGTCATAGATATCGACAAAATACCCAAGGGCAGCTACAATTACTGGCAGACTGAATAGCTTTTTCCAGTCGGCGGCAGATAGTTTTAGAAACATAAAATAGGGTTATGGTTTATTTGGGCATAAAAATAGATAATTTATCTATTAGCTTTTATCGCCATAGGCTAAATCTCCTGCATCTCCTAAACCTGGGATTATATAAGATTTACTGTTCATGTCTTTGTCCAAATCGCCCAAGTAGAGCCTGCATTCTGGCATTCTGGCTTGTACAAATCTGGCTCCTCTGTCAGAAGCTATGGCGGCTACTATATAGGTTTTTTTCGGGATGCCGTAACGTAACATGGCGTGGTAAGCTTTTTCTATAGATTTCCCAGTGGCTATCATGGGGTCACAAATAATTAAAGTACGGCCTTGTATATCAGGACTGGTGATATAATCCATTTCAATATCAAAATCGTCTTTGGCATTATGAACGCCCCTGTAGGCTCCAATGAAAGCATTGTCGGCTTCGTCAAAATAGTTTAACATGCCATTATGTAGTGGCAAACCTGCTCTTAATATGGTGACCAAAACGGGTTGTTCTTTTAGTGTTTTGGTTTCTTTTACCCCTAAAGGTGTAGTAATTTTATTGTTTTCAAAATGTAGATTCTTTGAAATTTCATAGGCCAATATTTCTCCTATGCGTTCTATGTTTCGTCTGAATTTCTGTCGGTCTTTCTGAATATTGACATCTCTTATTTGAGCTAAGAAGTTATTGGCAACAGAACTGGTTTCGGCAAGAATATACATGGAGCTAAATGATAAAAAATGAGCGTTGACTAAAAAAGCGAAAGCAATATAAGAAGCTTAAGTTTTAATAGCATGGTTGGATGTATATTCTTAGGGTAAATAAATTAATCAATTGACTTTTGAAGCTTGAGAAAAGCGAATCCCATTGAGCCTTTTAGGGGACCCAATGGGAATTATATTATTTGCCGTAATAAACGCGTAAAATGGCTTTGAAAGAGCTGTTGTCGTAATTGCCTAAATTTACCCCACCAAAAGAGCCATTGGCGGTGCCATCATCCGTTGGGATGATTTTGAAACCTTTATTTTCGGAACTACTAAAAAGGATATTTTTGAAATAGGCGGTGAGGTCAAAGCTATAATAGCTATTAAAAACAAGGTCTTCGGGGTGGTAAGTATAGACGCCCGATACTTGCGTTCCATATAGATCTGTGAGTGCTGATTCTATTTCGTTATTTCTATTAATCACAAAAAGACCCAGAGAACTAGGCGGGATGGGTATTTGCTTTAAGTTTTTACGGGTAGAAAAAAGTATCATTTCTACTTTGTGTATGCCCGTTAAATCGGATATTTCTTTCAAGTTGGCTATACCCGGGATAATCACTTTTCCCGACAAGCCGAGAGCGTTGTTTAAAACAAATTCGTTCCCTGTCTCCGTTGCCTTTATTTGCTGTCCAGCAGTGGTGAGATTATTTATGCCCTCATAAATGGAGCTGTGGGTATAATGGTTAAACTGTGCTTTGTTAATGGATAAAGGAAAGTTGAAACTGTATTGAGTATACGTGTTTTCTAAATGGGTATATAACCTAATATTACTGTTGGCAGAATTGAAAATAGCAATGGCTTTGTTATTTGCCCCTCCTTTTAGCACTAATCCTTTCAGTACTTTTAAGAGGTTTGGGTTGTCGGTTCTATAGCTTATTTTATAATATTCCCATAAACGAGCCGCTAGATCCTGGTTAAGACTTAGTTCTATTAATGAATCTTTGTTGGGTCTTAATTTCCATGTTTTCTCTGCTATGCTGTTTTCTTGATAAGGGTAATAAAAACTGCTAGACTGGTCAACATTGGTCGGCAGATCGGTCAGCATTTCGTGCAATGTAATGGTTTGGTAGTCTGTGGTATCTCCAATATAGTCCGACAGTCTTAACTCTAGTTTTGCCGAGTCTAAAACGATGCTCTGCGTAATGTTATATGCCCCGTAATTTGTGTTGGGTAGTGTCACCTGAAAATAGGCTTCAGAGCTAATGTTAAGCATATTGTTCATGCGGTAAGCACCCACTTGAAGCTCGTTTGATAAAGAGGTTATGGTGCTGTCTTCTTTAACGGTATAGGTATCTAAGCGTAGGGTATCCACCATAACGGTACCCTGATTTATAGCACCGCTTAGGTCTAAACCTATGTCCATACTACCCTCTGTACAAGACATAGTTATAGCTCCGAGAGCCATTAATATGGCAATTACTTTTTTCATTTTTTGTGTCTGTTATTATTCGCTAGATAACTGGTCTAAACTCAGTTCTTGTTGAGAAACGGTAGGTGGGAAAATCCCTTTTTCTAGTTTACTGACCATTATCTCCGCTGTCATTTTAGCTTGCTCTGGACTTGAAAAGCTTTTGTTCCCGGCTACGCCAGGGATAAATGCCTGTTCTATAAGAGCATTTCCGTCTTTTAATATTCTAAACCCAAACTGTGTTTCAGTGGATTCAAACAAATCGTAGGTGTATGTTGAAGATGGCGTTTTACAGCTTAAAAACCCTACTCCAAGAAGTAGGATTTTTAAGCTATTGATAAATGTTTTAGTCTTCATTCTGAACAATATCTGGGGTGAACTTCCAAAGGTCATCGTATCTTGATAGGCCATTTGAGCCTGTGGCTATATAACCTTCGTCGTTTATAGACCATGCCACTGGATAGTTTCTAGCACTTCCTTCAAAACTCGTTACTTCGTTCCATTCGCCAATGCCATCTTCACCACCTGTAGTAAACTCCCAAACGGTATTGCTAGAGGAGCCACCGAAAAAATAACCTTTGTTTTTTAGCGAAAAGCCAAATCCATAAGACCTTGCCACGGTGGTTTCGTCAAAATCCAACATTTCTGTCCAGATATCTCCCGCAGGGTCATATTCCCAAAGGTCAGAGAGGTTAAGACCGTTATTGTTTCCTGTGCCTACGTATGCTTTGTTATTAATCACGAAAGAAGCAGCTCCCACTCTTTTAGAACCTCCAATACTTGTGATTTTCGACCAAGAATCGTTTGATGGGTCATAAGCATAAAAGTCTTTGGTATAGCTTCCGTCGTGTCCAGTCCCTAGATATCCTTTGTCTGCAAGTGTAAAAGCCACCGCGTTTCTTCTTGCCGAGCCTGGGAAATCGGTTTTTTGTTCCCATGTGTTAGAAGTAGGGTCATATGCCCAGAAATCGTTGAGTTTATTGTCTTCTAAGTCTAAACCCGTTCCTATGTAACCTTTAGAACCAATGTTTAGTCCTACCGCCGCAGTTCTGGCTGCTCCAGGAAAGTCTGCCACCTGTGTCCAAGTGTTTTTAATAGGATCGAATTTCCAAAAATCGCTTAGTTTGTAGTTGTCCTCATCTGCACCCATGCCTAAATATCCATACTCACCTATAGAGAAACCTACGGCAGAATAACGTGCTAAGCCGTCAAGATCAGAAAGCTTAAACCAGTCGCCGTTTGCCGCATCCACATCAGTGGTGTCACAGCTTTGTAAGCCAAAAATTGAAAGTAGAAGTAGAGATAAAATTGAAAGTTTGTTTTGCATTATTTACGTTATATTTCTTTACTTTTCTCTACGCTAGGCGTGATGCAAACGCGGCTTAAGAAATAAGGTTTTTAACATTATTTAAGTAATAGCCCTAAAACGTGAAGCCACGGCCGTTTTTTTAAATTCTAATGATGTATTTGAGCATTATAATGCTTGTTTAAGCAAGGCATTTTGAAGGTATCTCTAAATGCTTAAAGGATTTAGATTGTAAAATAAGAACGGTCTTACCAGCTCCAGCGGAGCGATATGTTCATAGAAACCATCTGGTAAATGACACTGCAAAGAAATTTGTTTCGTATGATTTTGCACCGAAATCATGCGGAACGCTTCGTTGATGGAGGTTGGTTATCGAGGATTATTTGTAGGACTAATGGGTATAAGAACTGCCTTACCAGCTCCAACGGAGCGATATGTTCATAGAAGCCATCTGGCAAATGACACAGCACAGAAATTTGTTTCGTATGATTTTGCACCAAAATCGTGCGAAACGCTTCATTCATGGACGTTGGTTATTTGTGTCCTATAGATCTGGTATAAATTAGGAATAGCTTTTCCGATATTTACCAAAAAAAGAACCTCCCTGAAATTTCAGAGAGGTCTCAAACTTAGTTAAACCATTAACTTATTGTATTTTTAAAAAGTGGGGCTTATTCCCTAGCTCTTCCTCCTCTAAATTCTTCCATTTCTTTTTTTCTGATGTCGGTATAAATCTGAAATTGACTTTCAGACAACAGGGCCTTCATTTCTTTATCTTTATTCACGTTGATATTGGTCATCCCGTCTTTTATCATCTTTCTGGTTTCTTGGGAAGGGGGAAATTGACCTTGAGGCATTTTTTTTATCAGTTCTTCTTGTTGAAGAGCATATTCTAGTGTGATTTCATAAAATGCCGTGGCTTGATTTTTATCCAATTCAAGCTTTTTCGTCATCTTCTTGGTGTCAAATTTTGCCTTTTGTTCTGGTGATGGTCTTTCAGCCATTCCAGCACCCATTCTTTCCTGAGGTCCTGACTGTGCATAGCTGGCGAAAGAAGCAAAAAACAAAAGAGCAAGAGAAGCTATTTTAAGAGTCATTTTTTTAGAAATTTAGTTATTAAATAAATAGTAATAAGAAAGTAAGAACAAGACCGGCCAAAGTAAAATATAAGCCCTTTTTAAAGGTTTTGGTTTCGGGTCTAAACATCCAAAAAGTGGAAATGACAAAAAACAAAAGCGATACGCCAAAGAAAATATTTAAGAAATACAGCGGGTCATTGGAGGTTGCTTTATGTATCTTAGTCATTTTGCCTATAATCATTGGAAGGTCTGTCTTGGTATACGACGTTTTTCCACTTACCGAGTCGTAGGTTCCTTCTTTAAAGCTCAAAACAGCACCTTCTGTGGATGTTACTTTTAGACCTTTTATATGCAATTCCTTCCCAAGGGCATCTTCAGATAGACCTGGCTTTATAACGGCTTCCACCTTCGTTTCCTTTTTCAGGAAGTCTGTATTTCTAAAAATAAGTACCACGCCGCTTAAAGCGTACATGGCCATTATTCCAGCTAAGAAGAAACCCAAATATCTATGGATAATTCGCATTTGGGTTCCTTTTGCTTTTTTCTTCATTCAGTTCTTAATTAAATCCCGTTTGTTGAGCGTCTCCACCACCACTTTTTTGGTCCGTGTTATTGACAGATTTCGTTTTCTTTTTCTCTACCAACCTCATGTTTCCTAATTTATAAGAGAAGGTCAATTTGACGTTCTGATTGTAGATATAGTTTACACTTCTTTGGTTGAAGAGCTCAGAGCTGGTTGTAGACGTTCTGGTCATCCCGTTTACGAAGTTGTCAAAGGCGATACCTATACTACCTTTTTTGTCATTGATGTCTTTCTTAACACCCAAAGAGTAGAAGCCCATGCCCGAGGTGTTTCCTTGTAAAGAAACGTCGTTTCCTCTAAATCCAGCAAAAGCCTGTAAGCCCCAACCTTTGTTTAGAGATAATTGTGACATCATTCTACCACCTATTACTATACCGCTATTGCTTGTCAAGGCAAAACCTTCTGTGGTCTGAACCTGACCTTCTAGGTAATTAAGATAGGCATCAAATCCACCATTCAAGCTCCATTTCTGTGTTAGGAAAAGATTTCCAAAGAAGTTTATTCCAGAAACCTGCTGCTTACCAATATTCTGATAAGTCGTAATCAAGGCACCTGCAACGGTGTCAGAAGGCGAAGTTAATTTCAAGATAGAATTATTGGTCTGTCTGGCAAAGAACGAAACGTTTACATAACTCTTTTTGATAGCTTTACTTAAGCTGAATTCTACATTATTGGAAACCTCTGGCTCTAAGTTAGGGTTACCAATGGTAATACTTTGAGGGTTAGCAGCATTATAATTTGGGTTAAGCTGTTGCAACCCAGGACGCTGAATTCTATTATTATAAGCCACCTTCATGGTTAAACCATTTCCTAATATTTTGGAGATGTTTATACTAGGAACAAAATTCTGGTAACTAGAGATTTCTAGTGGTAAATTATTGTCAATGGCATCTATACTGGTATGCTCATATCTTACACCAGCTTTAACAGACCACTTGCTCTTGGTAGAGTAGGTATAAGAAAGGTAACCTGCTTTTATGTTTTGGTCGTAGTTAAGAAATCCAGATGGCTGATTGGCACTTTCAGCTAAATTTCCAGAGGTTCCGAATAGGTACTGATAATCGCTATTAACTGCTCTAAAGATACCCTTTACACCAACCTCAAAAAGCTGGTTGGTACTAATAGGAACCATGTAGTCGGTTTGTAAAGTGACTTCTCTATTAACGTTTTCGTTTATGTTTTTTTGACCATTAATGATTTCATTTAAAGATGAATAAATGTCGGCATCAAAGTTATTGGTCAAGTTGTTTTGAGAGTACTGGGTAGAAACAGACAATTCATGGCTTGGTTTAAATATCTTGATATAGTCAAGGTTTACATCCACGTTGTTTGATCTGTCAATGGTGTTTACTAATCTATTCTGTTCAGAAATTAAACTAGAATTTTGAAACGAAGAGATAATCATATCTTGGTCTTTATTGAAATTCCTTGTACCAAAAGACACAGAACCATTAAGGAATTCAGATTTGCTCAATTCTACATCCATACCTAAATTATACCTTCCAAACATTCCGAAGTCTTTAGAGTCACCTGTTTGCGTTGTTTTAAAGGTATTTAAGCCCGCAATTGTAGTTTGGTCTAGCGTGTTACTTGCTTTGTTATAAAATGATCTTCCAAAACCACCAAGAGAAAACCCTACTTTACCAACACGTAAGTTTCCGTTCAAACCTAGGTTAGAACCTCTAACGCCAACACCAGAGTTTAAGCTTAAGTTGAACCCTTGAATACTAGATTTTTTGGTAATAATGTTTATAATTCCAGAAGTCCCTTCCGCATCGTATTTGGCAGAAGGAGAAGTAATAACTTCTACACTTTTTATGAGTTCTGCTGGAATCATCTTCAGGGCATCAGCTACAGAACTAGCGACAATCGTAGAAGGTCTATTGTTAATCAAAACTTTGATATTTGTGCTTCCTCTTAAAGATACGTTTCCGTCTAGGTCAACAGAAAGCATCGGTACTTTTCTTAGAATATCTGCACCGTCACCACCTTTTGAAGTAAGGTCATTTTCTGCGTTATAAATCAATCTATCAACCTTTTCTTCAATGAGTGATTTTAAACCTGTAACGGTAACCTCATCAAGTACTTTTGAAGAAATGGCCAGCTTAATAATACCTAAATCGACATCATCGCCTTTTTTTACTTTAACTTTTTGAATCAAGCTTTCAGTATAACCGATGAAACTAACTTTAAGCGAGTATGTACCAGGGGCAATTTTATTGAATTGGAATTTACCGTTTTCGTCCGCCATGGTGCCATCTACTACTTTTGAAGTAAGCTCATTTATAAGAGCGATGTTAGCATATTCTACAGCCAGTGTTACCGTGGAGTCTATCACGTAACCAAAGATTTTTGAATTTCCCTTTGGACCGTCTTCTAGGTCGAAAGATTGTGTTTGCTCTGTGGTTCGCGAGGCTCTACCATTACCGTCTCCCTGTGGCCTACCACCCGAAAACTGTGCATAAACACTATTCAAACCTAATAGCGTTAAAAAACTCAAAAGTAATACTTGCTGTTTCATGTTTTATTTGTTTTTGACTATACAAAACAATAGCACATTTATCACTTCATATTTTTAATTATATACTTAGGCTTAAAAAATCGACAATCGGGCATTTTATGAACTTATTGCACTTATCGAAAATATGTAGGGATCTATCGTTAATTAGAAAGGAGAAGTAGAGTTAAGGGGTTTGGTATTTAAAAACTAGTTTACATTGCATTCTAATATTAATAGACTATGACAGGGCAAGTATTCAGAAAGAACAGATTATTCCTATTACACTTAGTGTTTTGGTGTGTATATTTTTCTTTCTTTTTTTATGTTATTTCTTGGCCTAAAAGGGGAACTGAGCCTAACTATGCCAGAGCTTTTATAGATGCCATCATGCAGGTGTCTACCATGGCCATTATTAGTTATTTTAATTATTTTATCCTTTTACCGCGATTGCTAAAGGAGAAAAAAGTAACGAGATATATTCTGGCATTGGTTTTAAGTTTGGCCCTAGTTGTATCTATTCAAATCTTGTTTAAAAGAGCAATTTACAAAGACAGCTACGAAAAAAGCTATTCATTCTTACAATCCAATAGGTTTATCATTCAGCATATTTTCAGCACCTTGGTTATTGTTTCCTTCGTGTCCTTATTGCGTTTTCTTAAAGATTGGTTTGAGCTGGAAGCGAAAAGGAAGGAAATTGAGAATGAAAAACTGACCACAGAGCTCAGGTTTTTGAAAGAACAGATTAACCCACATTTTCTTTTTAATACCCTTAATAATCTGTATTACTTGGCTCATAGTAATTCGCCCAATACCAAAGAGGTGATAGCCAAACTGTCGCAAATGATGCGGTACATGATTTATGAAGCCAATCATGAGAAAGTTCCTGTTGAGAAGGAAATTGAATACATTCAAAATTATATAGATTTAGAAAAATTAAGATTAGAAGATAATTTCCCTTTAGAAATAAGCATTGAAGGTGATTATAGCAGGCTACAAATTGCCCCTCTTATTTTCATTACTTTCCTAGAGAATGCATTTAAGCATGGCACCAATCATTCCGTTGATAAGTCTTGGGTGAAGGTTGTTTTTAAATTTGAGGGTAACCATTGTTATTATGAAGTGACCAATAGTAAGAGCGATAAGTTGATAGACAACGAGAAATCTGGTATTGGACTTAGAAATACTAGGAGGAGATTAAGTCTTAGTTATGAAAATCAACATAGTTTAGATATTTTGGAAGATGATAATACCTATCAAGTCAAACTAGAGATTGATTTATGAAAATCAAATGCGTCATTGTAGAGGATGAGCCTCTTGCTAGAAAGTTAATGGAAGATTACGTGAGTAGTACGCCATCTCTTCAGTTGCTAAAATCTTTTGGTAACCCTCTTTTGGCTTTGGAGTTTCTGAGGGAAGAAAAAGTGGATTTGCTCTTTTCTGATATTCAGATGAAAGAAATTACCGGATTAACGCTTCTAAAACTTCTACAAGTAAAACCGATGGTAGTGCTTACTACGGCTTATTCGGAGTATGCTTTAGAGGGTTTTGATTTAGATGTAACAGACTATCTGCTAAAACCCATCACGTTTGAACGTTTTTTAAAGGCGGTAGAAAAGGTGAGTCAGCGATTTAAAGAAAAAGAACAAATAATAACGACGAAAATAGAGCAAGCTCCAGTTCCTCCTGTTAATGAGTTTATTTTCATAAAAGACGGAACCAAGCTGCTGAAACTTAGATTAAAGGATATTCTATATATCCAGAGCTTAAAAGACTACGTCAAAATAAAAACGGATACTAAACAGATAGTGAGTCTTCAAACCATGAAGTCTTTGGAGGAGTCTTTACCCTCCAATATGTTTATAAGAATCCATAACTCTACCATCATTGCTTTTGATGCGATAGAAGAAATAGAGCGAGATAAAGTAAAAATTCAAGATCAGTATTTTCCAATAAGCGATTCGTATAAGAAATCGTTTAGAGAATTGGTGGAAAGTAAAAAGGTATAAAATGAAAAAGCCTTTCAGATTTCTCTAAAAGGCTTTTCAATATCTTTCTTAAAGAAGATTATACTTTGATCTCAACATCAACTCCAGAAGGAAGTTCAAGTTTCATTAAAGCATCTACCGTTTTAGGACTTGCAGAGAAGATATCAATCAATCTCTTGTAAGTACATAATTGGAACTGCTCTCTAGATTTCTTAGAAACGTGTGGAGAACGAAGTACTGTGAATTTCTCTTTACGTGTTGGTAAAGGAATAGGACCGCTAACAACTGCTCCAGTTGATTTAACTGCCTTTACAATCTTCTCAGCCGATCCGTCCAACAAATTGTGGTCGAATGACTTAAGTTTAATTCTGATTTTTTGTGCCATCAGGTTCTGCTTTTTTGTTTGTTACAAATGCCGCCGCCGAAAGAACCATTCACTCCAGCTCGGTATAATTGGGCTGCAAAAGTACTTCTAAAATTATAATTAAACAATGTGACTCTTTGAAGTTTTGATATTATGATGATGAAAAGCAAAAATTGTTATGGTTAAATGAACAATTATCAGGTTATTTCGAGTCAAAATAAAATCCCAAAGATGATTTCACTAGAAAACGACTACCTCAAAGTTTGGATAAAACCTAAAGGTGCAGAGTTGAAAAGTCTTGTTAATAAAAAAACAGGGATTGATCATATGTGGGATTCGGACCCAGCCTACTGGGCAAAAAGTTCTCCTGTTCTTTTTCCGATAGTGGGTGGTTTAAAGGATAATACCTATCTATATGAGGGAACGTCTTACACTTTGCCACGGCATGGTTTTGCTAGAGATTATATGTTTGAGGCGGTAAGTAAAGATAAGGAGAAGGTTACTTTTAGGTTTTCTTCATCGGCAGATACTTTAGCGGTATATCCTTTTCATTTTGATTTCTTCATCACCTACGTTTTAAAAGGAGCGTCTTTAAGCGTTAATTATAAGGTGTCAAATAAGGGAGAAAAGAAGATGCTATTTTCATTAGGGGCTCATCCGGCTTTTGCGGTTCCGTTTATAGAGGGAGAGTCTTATCAAAATTACGCACTTCAATTTGATACGCAAGAAGATTTGAAACGCTGGCCACTGAGCTCAGAGGGTTTAATAAAAACAGAACCTGCAGATTTACCGCTTGAGGACAACAAACTGCCGCTCACCAAAGAGCTTTTTAATGAAGACGCTTTGGTTTTTAAAAATCTTAAATCGGAGGCCATTCTGCTAAAATCCGACAGGTCGGAGCATTACCTTAGGTTTACTTTTAGCGATTTCCCTTTCTTTGGTATTTGGGCGGCAAAGAATGCCAAATTCGTTTGCTTGGAACCATGGTGCGGTATTGCAGACAGCGTGAGCCATAACCAAGAGCTTTCCGATAAAGAAGGCATAAATGAATTGGATGCAGGTCAAAGTTTTGAAAGAAACTGGGCTGTGGAAGTGGGTTGAAAAAGTTTTTTGGCTATTTCCATTAAGAAAAGTCCCTTTTGGGACGAAATATTGGTAGAACTAGTGAAACAGAAGTAGTGTCATGGGTGCATTTGTGAGATTTGGGCCATTGAAACCAAAATTGTGACAAATGATTATTTTATTCCAATTGACGTTTTCAAAGGTTCTTCTCGTTTAATCATCTCAAAGTCTTTGTCGTTATGAATTAAGGTGACATTGTTTTTAATGGCATACCACGCTATCAGGCAGTCGTTTGGTTTTCTAATGCTAATTCCTTTTTTCTTTAGCTTAAAGTACATTTGAGCAGCTCCCACGCTAGCTTCATAATGGCGGCATTCAAGACAAGTTAATCTCACGAATTGTTCATAAATAGCTGCCATTTGTTTCTGGTTTTTACAGCCTTGTAGTATTTCTTGAAGTGTTGTAGGGCAGTAGCATATTACCCCATCATGGGCTAAATAATGTTCCAGCGTCTTGGTGGATGCATTTTCTTTACCCTGGAAGAAGTTTATCCAAACAGATGTGTCTACTAAAATTGGCTCAGTCATTTAGCTCTCGTTCTTGTTTTGGCGTTCGCCATTCCGCTAGGTCTCCTTCCCAATCTATCTTTCCTTTCATGTCTAATAAAGCCATTTTTGACATTTTGGCGATATAGGATTCCAAAGCGACGTCAACAATCTCTTTCTTTGTTTTTAAATGAGTGAGTTCTCTCAAGGCATCTATTTTTTTTTCGTCTATTTCTATGTTGGTTCTCATAATATGATAATCTATACACCAAAAGTAGAAAAATTTATACACATTGAAAATTCTGCTTCCTAAGCAATCCAAATTCCCTAATTTTGCGGCTTCATTTAATGACCCTTTAATCGGTCTTATAAATAAGCAGCAGGAATGGAAATTTCAAAGACGTATAATCCCAAAGAAATTGAGGACAAGTGGTATGAGTATTGGATTGAAAACAAGTTTTTCTCTTCAAAACCTAATCCGGACAAGGAACCTTACAGCATTGTAATTCCTCCGCCAAACGTCACAGGAGTGCTTCATATGGGACATATGCTGAATAACACCATTCAAGATGTGCTTATTCGTAAGGCCAGAATGGAAGGGAAAGAAGCCTGCTGGGTACCTGGAACAGACCATGCCTCTATAGCTACAGAAGCCAAAGTGGTGGCCATGCTTAAAGAAAAAGGCATAAACAAAGCAGACCTTAGCAGAGAAGAGTTTATAGGGTATTGTTGGGAGTGGACCGAAAAATATGGCGGAATCATTCTTAGTCAGTTGAGAAAACTAGGAGCTTCATGCGACTGGGATAGAACCCGTTTCACCATGGAAGAGGCTCTGTATGAGTCTGTGATGGACGTTTTCGTGGACCTTCATCAAAAAGGAGATATTTACAGAGGCTACCGAATGGTAAACTGGGATCCACAAGCTCAAACTACGGTTTCGGACGAGGAGGTAATCACGGTAGAAAAACCGCAGAAGCTGGTCTATATTAGATATGAAGGTGCTGATGGCGATGTGGTAATAGCAACCACAAGACCCGAAACTATCATGGCAGATGCTGCTATCTGTGTTCATCCTGAAGATGAACGTTACCAAAAACTGATTGGGAAAACGGTTAAGATTCCGGTTATCAATAGAGAGATAAAAGTAATAGCCGACGAATACGTAGAGATGGAGTTTGGAACGGGTTGCTTAAAAGTAACGCCAGCTCATGATCAAAATGATTTTGAACTAGGGAAAAAGCATGACTTAGAAGTTATAGACTTACTGACGGATGACGCTAAACTCAATGAGAATGCTCAGATTTTAGTAGGGGAGGATAGGTTTGTGGCGAGAAAGAAGATCATGAAGATGCTTGAGGAATCTGGGCATTTGGTAAAAGTAGAAGAATACACTTCTAATGTGGGTACTTCTGAAAGAACGGGTGCAGTGATAGAACCTAAAATATCTCTTCAATGGTTCCTGAAAATGGAGCGATTAAGTGACCCTGCTTTGAAAAACGTGATGGACGATACCATCAAACTTATTCCTGGTAAGTTTAAAAACACTTACAGTCACTGGATGGAGAATGTGCGTGACTGGTGTATCAGTCGCCAGCTTTGGTGGGGACACCGAATCCCAGCTTTCTACATGGAAGATGGAACGTGTATTGTAGCCAAAACCAAAACAGAAGCTTTAAGGATAGCCAGAGATAAGTATCAGCTGTTTGCTCTTAGCGAGAAAGATTTGACACAAGACGAGGATGTTTTAGATACATGGTTTAGCTCTTGGCTATGGCCTATCAGCGTTTTTGACGGCATTAGAAAGCCAGAAAACGAAGACGTTAATTACTATTATCCAACCAATGATCTGGTTACAGCCCCTGAAATATTATTCTTTTGGGTAGCTAGAATGATTATAGCAGGTTATGAATATAGAGGAGACAAACCCTTTGAGAATGTTTATTTGACAGGTATTGTAAGAGATAAGCAAGGGCGTAAAATGTCAAAATCTTTAGGGAACTCTCCAGACCCTATTGAGTTGATGGAAAAATATGGTGCCGATGGCGTAAGAACAGGAATGCTTTTCAGTTCGCCAGCCGGAAACGATTTACCATTTGACGAAAAACTTTGTGAACAAGGCCGTAATTTCTCTAACAAAATGTGGAATGCATTTAGGTTGGTGAAGGGTTGGGAGGTGACAGATACTGCTACAGCAGTTGAAAATCCAGCTATTAAATGGTTTAGGTCAAAACTCAATCAAACCATCGCCGAAGTGAAAGACCATTACGATAAATATCGTATGTCTGATGCTCTTTTAAGTACTTATAATCTTATCTGGAACGACTTCTGTTCGCAGTATCTAGAGATGGCTAAGCCAGCATATGTAGATGGTAAAAGCTTGCCAATAGACAAAGGTACCTTTGAGGCTACCATTACTTTCTTTGATGAATTGATGCGTTTGGTTCACCCTTGGACGCCTTTTATTTCAGAGGAAATTTGGCAGAACTTACAGGAAAGGGGAGAAAAGGAATCAATATGTTTAGCGAGCTTCCCAGAAGGTGGCGATGTAAACCAAACTTTGTTGGGTCAATTTGAAGAACTTTTTGAAGTGGTTTCTTGGATTAGAAACACTCGCCAATCGAAGCAGATATCGCCTAAAGAAGTTTTGGATTTAAATATTAAAACGGAAGACAAAGCAAAATTTGAATTGTTAGCAGGCCTTTTGATAAAGTTGGGTAACCTTTCAGAGATTAGTTACGTCACAGAAGCCACAGGACTAACCATGGTGCTAAAGGCAGATGAGTATGGTTTAGACCTAGGAGATAACCTAGACGAAGAAGCGGAGAAGGAAAACATGCTTAAAGAGCTGGAATATGCCCGTGGTTTCAAAATGTCAGTAGAAAAGAAATTGAGCAATGAGCGATTTGTGAATAATGCCCAAGCAGACGTGGTTCAAAGAGAAAGGGATAAATTGGCAGATGCCGAATCTAAGATTAAAGCCTTAGAAGAAGCCTTGGCTAAAATGGGATAATTTTTTTCAAATTTAAGCCATCAATTGGAAGATGAAAATTGATGGTTTATTTTTGAGCCGATTCATATCATTTTAAAATTGTCTAAACCCATAAAAATTGATAGGTGTTTTTGATTCAGGAATTGGCGGATTAACATTACTTCATGAGCTGACTAAAAAGTTGCCCAATGAAGATTTTGCATATTATGCAGATGTTAAAAATGTGCCTTATTCGTATAAAACGCCTGAGGAAATCCTAGTTTTTGTAGAAAATGCCGTACTCTATTTAAGGGAAAAAGGAGCCAAAATGATAGTTTTGGCTTGCAATACCGCTACCAATGTGGCTGTGGAATATCTTAGAGAAAAATATGATTTCCCAATAGTGGCCATCCAGCCTGCTGTGAAAGTGGCTGCTGATTTCAGTGAAAATACAAAGCGAATTTTGGCGGCAGCCACCCCCATAACTTTAGCAGCCGATAGATATAAAAGGCTGATTAATCAATTGGGGATTGGAGACAGGATAACTAATGTAGCTCTTCCAAAGCTTGTAGAATTTGCCGAGCGTGGCGTTTTCGAAGGGGTGGAGGTAGAAGCTTATCTAAAGGAGAAGATAGGTCCTTTTAATACACCAGAATTTCATTTCATGGTTTTGGGTTGTACCCATTTTACTTTTTATGAGAGCCTCATTGAAAAGATGTTTGGGTACCTCAAAACGATTGACGGGAATAAAGGAACAGCAAGTCAGGTAAAAAGAGTATTAGAGCAAGAGGGGTGTTTGAAGGAAGCTGGCTCAGGGTATATTTCCTTTTACGAGTCAGGTGAAAAGGTAAGAAATACCAAGAAATACGTTTCTCTTCTTTTAAAACAAAGGCTTTAACTTACCAGTTGCCTTAAAACTTGGAGTGATTTAAGTTCTCCAAATTCCTCTTGGTGAATCCTGTAGAATGCCAAAAGCACATCTAATAGATGGTTTCTAAATGCTTTATTGACAAAAATAGGGTCAGTTAATTCGGACTTGAAAAGCTGATTCAAATACTTTTTTGTCTCCGTTTCCACCGGAATGTGAATATCAAACTCTTTAAACTGCCTTTCTATTTCGGCGGAATCTTGCGGAGCAAACCCTAAATGATACGAGTACTTTGCCAAGAAAGTGAGGTGAAAGGAATCTATGCCTTTTTCAAGGGAATCTAGTGTTAAGATGGCCTGATACAAGAAGAAGAACATAGACTCATTGTCAATATGTTCTTTGAGTGTTTTATGCAGCACTTCATTCAAAAATATAGCAATACTGGACTTCCTGATGTCATATGGGATGGAGAGTAAGGGGGTGTGGCATTTGATTTCAGAAATTCTATGAAGGTCTTTTTTGTCGTTATGGTAAACCACCAAGTCTAGCAAAGTCATGGGTTGAAATAAGGCTACCTTGTTTTTTCCCTTTGCGGTTCTTACACCGTTTTCAATATAGCTCTGTATACCAAACAGTTCTGTATAAAGCTTGACAATGATGGAGGTCTCCCGATAAGGAATATAACCTATAACAATACCTTTGGTTTTATGAAGCATTAGAGCATTTTACCCTGCCAGGTATTAAAGTTTTTGAAAGAAGAGTTGGCTATTATTTCGTTTTTGAAAATCCCATAAACGGTAGAACCACTCCCGGTCATAGCGGCATAAGCAGCTCCCATCTCGTAAAGTTCTTTTTTTATATCCTTTATTTTAGGATATTTTTTCGCCAATGGGATTTCAAAGTCATTTTGAATGATATGCTTCCATTCACATATAGGCAGATTTATGGAATCCATCAAATGATGTTGAGGCTTAGAAGGAGTAATGGAGCTATATGCTTCTGCGGTGCTAATATGAATGTTTGGGTTGATTACGTAAATGTGGTAATCGGATAGCTTAAGATCAATGTCTTTGAACTTTATACCTCTGTCGTAACAATAAACAGGTTTGTTTTTTATGAAAAATGGGCAGTCGCTGCCCAATAGACTTGCTTTATGCTCTAGATCTTCAACGCTTAGACCTAATTCAAAAATGTTATTTAATAACTTCAAAGCGAATGCTCCATCGGACGAACCACCACCTAGGCCAGCTCCCATAGGAATGACCTTATGTAAATGAAAATGAACTTCGGTACCCGTCTTTATCAATGGTTTTAATATATGAAAAGCCTTGATGATAAGGTTGTTTTCTTCAGCTCCGGGAATAGCTAAACCTGAACTGTCAAGTTTTATACTTGGGGCAGGAGTGGCCTCCAGGGCGTCTTTCCAGTCGATAGGATAAAAAATAGATTCAATATTATGAAAGCCATCATCTCTTTTTTCGGTAATATGCAGTCCGATGTTGATTTTGGCATTCGGGAAACTTATCATACTTTATGGTTTATGAAACCGTAAAATTAAGGATAGTTTGATGTTATTAGATAATTGAAGTAATTCTTCCCTTGTTTATCGTGAAAAGCTTAATATTCTTTGAGTTAGGCGTTTGAAAATATCGAAAATAAGATTACCTTTGCAGCCTATTTCTAGTTACGCTGTAATTATTCCTGATCAACAGCCTCTTTCTTTAGATGTAAAAATTTAATAATAAAAGATTACAATGAGCGATTTAATTAAAATGGTTGAGCAGGAGCTCGCCGGAGAACAAACTGAGCACCCAAAATTCAAAGCAGGAGATACAGTTAATGTTCACGTACGTATCACAGAAGGTAACAAGGAGCGTATTCAGGTATTCCAAGGTGCTGTAATTCAGAGAAAGAATTACGGAACAAATGGTGAAACTTTTACTGTTAGAAAAATTTCTAATGGCATTGGTGTTGAAAGAATTTTCCCTATCTTGTCACCTAGTATCGAGAAAGTTGAGGTACTAAGAAGAGGTAAAGTGAGAAGAGCTAAGCTTTATTACCTAAGAGGTAAGCATGGTAAAGCGGCTAAAATTAGAGAACAGAAATAAAATATTTAAGAATATAAGTAATAGCTTTTTCATAATTTGTGTTGGAAAATGCCGCCTTGATAAGGCGGCTTTTTTTGTAATTTATTTAGGGGAGAATCGTAATTTAGCATTATGAAATTTTATAAATATCAGGGTACTGGAAATGACTTCATTTTAATAGATGATAGAGAGCAGACATTTAACTTCTCTAAAGCGGAAATTGAAAAGTTTTGCCATAGAAGGTTCGGTATTGGAGCAGACGGTTTGATTTTGTTACAGAACCAAGAAGGCTATGACTTCAAAATGGTCTATTATAATGCAGATGGAGGAGAAGGAAGTATGTGTGGTAATGGCGGAAGGTGCATTGTTAAATTTGCTCATGATTTAGGTGTTTTTGAGGAACAAACTACTTTTATGGCAGTGGATGGTGTGCATGAAGCTTCTGTGGAGGAGGAAGTGGTATCATTAAAAATGACCGATACCATGAAGGTAACTTTAAAGGATGGACTTCGTTTTTATAATACAGGCTCTCCGCATGTCGTAAAATATATAGACCAGCTAGATGCTTATAATGTAGACATGGAAGGTGCGGCCATAAGGAATAATACTTTTTGGACTTCGGAAGGAGGCACTAACGTGAATTTTGTGGAAGTGCTGGACGAGAATAGTATCAAAGTACGTACATACGAAAGAGGAGTAGAGGCAGAAACTTACTCCTGCGGTACTGGAGTTACGGCATGTGCGTTAGACAGATATGTGAAAGATGGGTGTTCTTCACCTATTAATATCCTTACTCTAGGAGGGGAGCTAAATGTATCTTTTAGCATTAATGATGATGAGAGCTTCAGTGAGATTTTCTTAAAAGGTCCTGCAAAAAGAGTTTTTGAGGGAATTTTATGATTTTTATGGATATTAATGAAAATCTTTATAGAAATATATTGACTTCTATTTTTTTTCGTTTTAACATTGCAACGGAATCCAAAAGACCTCGGAGGTTTCGTCTCAAGAATTAGGGAGTTGCTATTTTTTCTTAAAATCAATTTCAGCAATAACCGATATCATCAAATTAATTTGAAATCAAATTTAACTTAAGTTTCAAAGAATGTGTTTGGGTCAGTTTGTACTGATATACCATCCCGTCTTATTTTAAAATCATTTACATGTACCAAGAATCGGAATTAAAGGTGAAGCTTTTGCCAGAGCTTAAGACTATTGCCACGGAGTTGAAAATAGATATCAAGGGCTTAAATAAAAAAAGTTTAGTTGATAAAATTCTAGAAAGCAATTCCTCGGATTCAAAAGCTACTCCAGCGTCTAACGATGGATCTAGTGAAGAAGCTACATCTGAAAAGAGGCCACGAACTAGAAAAAGAATTCAGAGAGGGGGGAGTGATGGGCCAACCCCAGATAAGAATCCTGTTTCAGATAGACCCGTTTCGGATAGAAAAGCTCCTGTTTCTGCTCCCTCAGAGAAAGACTCAAGAGACCACCAGTCTGATATTTCTAACTCGAGCTCTAACGATGATTATGATGATATAGACCTTTCGGATTTAGAGGAAGAAATTCCAGATATTACAGATGAGGATCTAGGGTTATCTAACGACGATGAGGAAGAGGAAGAAATAGATCCTGTAGAAAAGAAAAAGAGAGATGACTATTCTAAAGGAATAAAACGTCAGTTCAATAATTTGATTAAAGAATTTGACGGTCTTATAGATAATGAAGGGGTATTAGAAATAATGTCTGAAGGGAGCTACGGTTTCTTAAGATCTCCAGACTACGATTATTTGGCTAGCCCAGATGATATTTATGTCTCTCCATCTCAGATAAAATTGTTTGGCCTTAAAACTGGAGACACCATTAATGGAACCGTAAGACCTCCGAAAGATGGTGAGAAGTATTTTGCTCTGTTGAAAGTCATTTCTGTAAACGGAAAAACTTCTGAAGAAATAAGAGATAGAGTTCCTTTTGAGTATTTAACACCTTTGTTTCCTGAGGAACAAATTAAGTTGAGCACCAAGCCAGATATTATGTCTACGAGGGTGTTGGATCTTTTTGCTCCAATTGGGAAAGGACAAAGAGGAATGATTGTGGCACAGCCTAAGACTGGTAAAACGGTACTTTTAAAAGAGATAGCCAATGCCATAACAAGAAACCATCCAGAAATATATCTTATTATTTTATTAATAGACGAGCGTCCTGAAGAGGTAACAGATATGGCTAGAAGCGTAAGAGCGGAGGTTATTTCTTCTACTTTTGACGAAACTGCGGATAAGCACGTTAAAGTCTCAGGAATGGTGCTCGAAAAAGCCAAAAGATTGACAGAGTCTGGTCATGATGTGGTTATTCTTCTTGACTCTATCACAAGACTGGCTAGAGCCCATAATACAGTGGTGCCATCTTCTGGAAAAATATTATCTGGAGGGGTAGATGCTAAAGCACTTCACAAGCCGAAACGATTTTTTGGTGCTGCCAGAAATATTGAAAATGGAGGTTCATTAACTATTATAGCTACGGCTCTTATAGATACTGGGTCAAAAATGGATGAAGTTATCTTTGAAGAATTTAAAGGTACTGGTAATATGGAGCTTCAATTAGATAGGAGATTGGCTAATAAGCGTGTTTTCCCATCTATTGATATTATGACATCTGGTACTAGAAGAGAAGACCTTCTGATGCATAAAGATGAAATGAATAAGGTTTGGTTGCTAAGAAAATATGTTGCAGACATGAATGCTATGGAGGCTATGGAGTTTCTCTTAGGTAAAATGAGAGGAACAAGGAGCAACGAAGAGTTTTTGTTGACAATGAATAGATAAGTATTATCTTATTCATAAAATTTATAGGTCGAATTCTCCATTCACGAGAATTTGACCTGTTTTTTTTTAGGTGGGTGTCATTTTGTCCGTGATAATTGTATATTTATAAGCCTGATAGTGAAGCTTTCACCATTGGCTTTTTTTTAAAACCTTAAACCCCTTGACAATCATGAACAGATTCTTGATTCCACTTCTTATTTTGTTGTGGGCTCTTCTGTATAGTTGGTTTTGGAATTGTCAGCGTAAACCCCATTGTTCTGTAGGAGATTATGACGGTCATAGTACCGCGATAGTGATTCCCATGGAATCATCCGATGGCTTGACTGATGATGATACTGCCCAATTGGCAGAAGATACTGTACAGATGAAGATGACAGAAGAAGAAAAACTTCTTTTTACTCCGCTAGACGTTTATTTCGAAACTGCAAAATCAAGCATTTCTCGAACGGCGGAAATTGATAATTTTCTAGCCACGTCTAAAAAGTATTTGGCATCTTACCCCGATAAACGCCTGAGTATTGTTGGACATAGCGACAGTGAAGGTAGCGATGAAACCAATCAACGTGTTTCTGTACAAAGAGCAGAACTACTGAAGACAATGTTGGTCTCAGAAGGCTTTAAGGCATCGCAGATCATTACCTCTGGAATGGGAGAGAAAAGCCCAATAGCCTCTAATGATTCTCCTGAGGGTAGAGCACAAAATAGAAGAGCCACCATCAGATTGGCAGAATAATCACGAATTAAAAATCAGAATAAAGAGATGGAAAATATTGAATGTTTAATTACAAATTTCCCTTGGGATATATTTTTACTTTGTATAATACCATTATTGTTATTATGGTGGTGGCTTCAGAATCAGATAAACAGATATAAATCACATGCCTCAGAACTTCAAGATAGAATAAATTTCTTGGAAGGAGAGCTTGAAGCATGCAGGAAAAGCAAGGTTTCTGGAAGTGCTAATGTAGATGGTTATAAAACTACGATAGCTAAGTTAGAAACAGATTTGGCAGACTGCAAAAAAGCTAAAATTGCAGCGGCTACTGCTGGAGTTGCGGCAGGTGCCGCGGCAGCGGTGGGTGTAAGCACGCCAGTGGCCTCAATGGCTCCTAAGCCTACTAAGAAAGATGATCTTAAAGTGGTTGAAGGTATTGGCCCTAAAATAGAAGGCTTGTGTCATAATGCAGGCATTTATACGTTTGCGGATCTGGCTGCGGCCTCGTCAGATACTTTGAGAAATATCCTTTCAGAAGCAGGTTCTAGGTTTCAGATGCATGATCCTACTACTTGGCCAACTCAAGCAGCTTTGGCTCGGGATGGAAAATGGGATGAATTGAAAAATTGGCAAGACGAGTTAAATAAAGGTCGTCAGTGAGTTCAATAGAATATAAAAGCAAAAGAGCCGTTTTCATTCAATGAAAACGGCTCTTTTTTTGAAACCCGATCTAGTTTTGATTTCTTGGAAACTGGGCTTCCAGTATCCAAAGAATAGTATGGGCATCTGTATCGCCTTCTATGATGATGGAAGCAGACTTATAGATGTCTATCCGGTCGTTATAGGTTGCTGTTAAAGTATCCAGAAGATTCTCATTCTCCAGCTTAAACATGGGTCTGTTATTTCTTCTGGAAGTACGTATTCTTTCCTCTAGTTTGTCAGGAGATACATTAAGAAATATGCTTATACCACTTTCTTTTATATAAGCCATGTTGTCGAAGTAACAAGGAGTGCCACCTCCTAAGGCTATAACTAATTTGCTATCTCGGGGAATTTTTTTTAGCTGCTCCGATTCCTTTTTTCTGAAATACTCCTCACTTTCTAGTCTGAAGATTTCTTCAATTAGTTTTCCTTCACTTACCTCTATCTTTCGATCTAAATCTACAAAATCGTAATCGAGTTCTTTCGCTAAATTTCTTCCTAAGGTACTTTTGCCTGACGAAGGCATTCCTAACATATAAATATTAGTGGTCATTCTTTAAATCTTTGTCGTTGTACTTGATTAATGGTTTAATAATTCTAAAACCTTGTTTTGGTTAGGAATATTGTGGCTGCTCCACTTTCCTTTTACCACGCCATCTTCCAACAAAATCAAAACGGAATTTGTTCTGGCCATAGCTTTTAAAACCTTCTCATCCGTATTAAAAAGTTTAGCAGGAAGGAGGTTTTCCTTAAAGCTACTTTTTATGTCCGATATAATTGCTGAAGTTAACAGCATGCTTTGGATGTCATTTTCTTTGAGTTTTTCACTCAACATTTTGGCTTCCTTAAGTTCTTCGGTACTGATTTTGTCAAATTTCTTAATGATAATAAAAAGCTTTTTACCCATAAAAGCATCTTCTGTAAACTCATTTCCATCCATATCGGTAACGCCAAAATCTGTGATTTTGGGCCTCAATTGATCTTCATTAAGAACATCAGAAGAGACATATTTATACCGAGTGGTATCCATAATATATTCAAGAGATTCCACTTTTTCGTCATTTACCTTGTCATAAAACTTGTAGGAAATGATTGGTTTTACTCCAGTAGGTTTCATTTGCTCAGGAAGGCTTAAGCCTTTAGCATAAGGAAGGAAATCTAAGAGCGGAAGATATCTTTTGGCATAAAGTCCTATTCCGAACGCCACAACTGTGGCAACTATCGTAGCGGTTTTGGCAAAAGGTGCTGTTCTATAACGCTTACGATTAAAAAAGATAACCAAAATAACCGCTAAGCTTATAATATCCTTATAGAAAGAATGCCATGGTTTCAGCTTTAAGAAATCTCCAAAACAACCACAGTCGGTTACTTTATTGAAAAAAGCAGAATAGAATGTAAGGAATGTGAAAAATGCCATGAGTGCCAACACTATCCAAGCTGTTTTTCTCATTTTGAATGAAAACAAAAGAGCAACCCCAAGCACCAACTCTGATGCACAGAAAATAAGGGATAGTATTTGACTTTGGCTGGCTAAGATTTCAAACAAACCAGAGAATGCCGGTAAATCTGCAGCAAATACTTCAAAATACTCTTGAAATTTAAGGCCGGTGCCATAGGGGTCTACCACCTTTACGAATCCGGAAAATATAAATTCTAAGCCCACAAGGACTCTTGCAATGTTTGCAATTAATTTCATGCTTTGTTTGTTTTGTTCTGTAAGTGTATTAAACAGAAAACGGCATAGTTGATAATATCTTGATAGCCGGCTTTAACGCCCTCAGAAATCAAGGTTTTACCTTCATTGTCTTCAATTTGCTTTATTCTTAAAAGTTTCATCAAAATGATGTCGGTCATACTACTTACACGCATATCTCTCCAAGCTTCGCCGTAGTCATGATTCTTGTTAAATAAAAGCTCCATAACTTGATCTATCTCCTTCTGATAGGCAGATGGCAAGTCCGAAGAGCTAGTCCCATTTTCTTCTATCAAAATTAAAGCCATAACACAGTAGTTTATGATTCCGATAAACTCAGAAACCTGGTCTTCGTCTACTTTTGAGAACCCATTTTCTTGAAGCGTCCTAATTCTTTGTGCTTTAATGAAAATCTGGTCGGTTATGGAAGGCAGTCGGAGTATTCTCCATGAAGTACCATAATCAAGGTTTTTCTTTGAAAATATATCTTGGCATTTGGTAATAATGCTTTTGTATTCTTTCTGAGTTTCTTGCATGTTTTGGTATTGGAGCGTTTTTTTGTTGCTTTGCAAAGCTATAAAAATAAGGCAAATAAATGTCTCTAAATTGAATATTGCGAAGCCATTTTCTTTATCAAAATGAAAAACTGGATAAATGCGGGAGATCGTATCATAGACCTTAGTATTCCTAAAATAATGGGGATAATAAATGCAACGCCAGATTCTTTTTATGAAAAGAGCAGGGTGTCTTCTAAGGATGCTTTAGACCACTTAATTTCTAAAATGTATGAAGAAGGGGCCGACATGCTGGATGTTGGGGGGTATTCTACTCGTCCAGGGGCTTTAGAAGTGAGTGTTCAGGAAGAAATTGATAGGGTTTTACCTGTTATTGAAAACATAAGATCCGTTGCCCCAAACATTATTATCTCAATAGATACATTTAGGGCTGAAGTGGCGAAGGTAGCGGTAAAGGCAGGTGCTCACATTATTAATGATGTTTCGGGAGGGAACTTGGACGAAAATATGTTTGAAACAGTGGCCGCTTTAAATGTGCCCTACATATTAATGCATATGAGAGGAACCCCACAAACCATGAATAATTTAACCCAATACCACAACCTCACCAAGGAGGTTCTTTTAGAATTGCAAAAGAAGTGCGTTCAATTAAACCGTTTAGGCATTAAAGATATTATTATAGACCCTGGCCTTGGTTTTGCAAAAACAGTACGTCAGAATTATGATTTATTGGATGAATTAGATATTTTTAAAGTACTAGAACTTCCAATTTTAATCGGCTTGTCAAGAAAAAGTATGATTTGGAAGAAGTTAGGCATAACTCAAGAAGAAGCCTTAAATGGTACCACCATTCTAAATACAGTTGCGTTATTAAGTGGTACTAGTATACTTAGGGTGCATGATGTAAGAGCCGCCGTAGAGTCACGTAAACTACTGATGGCTGGATGAATTGAAGTTGCGGTTTAAACCGTAAAATAATTTTCCGTACTTTTAGTGAGAAAAGCTTTTACAAGCCCATTTAAAACATATATCTTTACAATATCCATAAAATAAAAAGCTCTTAAATGAAAAATTATACTTACGTGTTAACCAAGAGAATAACCTTGGTTTTCCTTGCTCTTTTTGCTTGGTCAAGCTCACTTGCCTTGGCTGCAGCTACTTTTGCTGATCCCCCGACTCAGATTGGTTTCCAAACAAATGGAACTGGTGTGGATGGAAAAGTATCGTGGGTGTACGGTAAATCGTCCTTACTGCTAAGTGAAGGGACTGCTAAATTTGTTATAGAGGTAAGTGTTAATGGAGGTGGCTGGGTGTCAGCGGGAGCTGATGTGGCTTATGCTACAACAGGTCAAACGGATTATACGCTAGCTGTTACAGGTTTAGTTGATGGCTCTACCTATAAATATAGGGTCAAGATTATATCTACTGTAGAAGAGTCGCCATTTGCAATGAGTTCTACATATACATATACTGCATTAACAGGATCAACTTCAATAACAGAGCAAAATAAGACTCAAAGTTCTATTACCATTAATATTGTTGATGCTGTAACAGGAGAAGATGGATATAAAATTTACATTAAAAAAGTTGGAGCTAGTTCTTTTACACTTAATAGAACGTTGACATTGTCGTCTCCAGAACAAGTGGTTAATATTTTAGGTCTGGATGCTAATTCATTTTATCAGATTTACGTACAAGCATATAATGGAGATAATAACAAAGTAAGTAATACGATTACCGTTAAAACGAATAGAGCTTTACCGCCACAACCAACAAGTTTTACTTACAGAGATCTTTGTCCTGAAAAAGTGACTGTCGATTTTACTTTTGCTGATATAAGTCAATTTGACGAATTAGAGTTAAAGATGAACGGTGTTATAATAAGAACGGGATTACCAGGTACAGGAACTTTTACAATAACTGGATTAAATCCAGGCGTAAATTATAGTTTCGTAATTCTTACTAGAAATGAGACTGGAATAAGAAATTCTGAGGCATTAAACATCAGAACACCTGCTTATCTAGCTCCTGATGGTCCTTATAATATTACAGATCCTTACGATATTACTTCTAGCTCTATGACGGTGTCATGGCTGAATGGTCAAGAAGATTATCCTTGTTTGAATAAGATTCGTAATGAAATTAATCTTTTCGTTCAAATCGAGAAAAGAGACGGTACCGTTGAGAATAAAATATTTGCCACTTATAAAGATGCCACTTCTTACACCATTACGGGACTTCCTATGAAGGCCAAAGTGACGATTACACTGTCGGCTTATAATGATTTTCATAAGCTTCGTGGTTATGGTGAAAGACAAGTTTCAGCAACCACTTTAGGACCTCCTATTACACCTGTAGACTTAGGAGCTAAAGCACAGAAAGACCATTTAGGATTGGATGAAATCTTAGTGACTTGGAATGAGTATGCTAATGACGAAGATGGAAGTATAGTAGAAGTGAAAGTAGGTGCTGGTGATTATAAAATTATTGGTAAAATAAAACCAAACATTGCTATATTTTATTACAAGCCCACTCAAGCTGGCGTAACGTATGTTTTCAGAGTAAAAGCTTTTAATGTTTATGGTGATTCTGATTATTCTGAGTCTGCTACGGTAACTCCAGGTTTTACTTCTGAACCTAATGCACCCTCTAACCTAAATGCTGTAAATAAAGATGGAGCAGCGTATTTAACATGGTTAGATGATTCTAATAATGAGAGTGGTTTTGAGGTTCAAAAATCTGAAGACGCAGGTGTTACTTGGGTTAAAATAGGTGAGACAGGAATGAATGTAACTATGTTTACTGACGCTAGTGTGGTAGCAGGTAAAACGTATTGGTACGGAGTAAGATCTGTAAATAGTGCTGGAAACTCAGATTTAGCTAAGGCTTCTTTCAAAATAGCTGCAGCAACTGATGGTGGTACTGTAGGTGTGGTTAATGTTTATCCTAACCCTACTGTTGACGCTATTAATTTAAGAGTAGATAACGCTAAGCAGGGAACAGTTTCTATTTATAACCAGAGCAACAGAAGAATCCTTAGCAAAAGTGTTGATTTCCAAAATGGAGAATTAACTTTAGATGTGTCTGGATTTGCACCTGGTGCTTACCAAGTAGTGATATTTACGGGGGACCAAAAAATATCTAAAAAGATTTACAAGTATTAATTGTACTTAAAGAAAATCAAGGTCGACCAAATGGTCGGCCTTTTTTTATGCCCTATATTCGCTTGAAATATGCAAAGAGATTTTTTCATTTATGATGCAGTAAGAGTCCCCTCTGGAAAAAAGGGGGGGATGTATAAAAATGTTTTAAGTGAAAGTTTGGCTGCTTTTCTAATTGACAACTTGATTGAAAGAAATAGTCTTAGGAATATAGAATTAGAACTGATTTTGGGGAACAGTATTGGTACCATGGGTAATATGGCCAGATACGCGGCATTGGAAAGTTTGTTGCCAGACTCCGTGCTAGCCTCTACAGTGGACTTACAATGTGGCGGTTCATATCAAGCCCTTAAACAGGGTTTGGGAAAGATTATGTTAAGTTCTTCAGATAGCATGGTTTTAGTGGGCGGAATAGAGAGCAATTCTCTTATGCCATTTAGAACATATCATCATAGAGATCCTCGATTCATAGAAGAAAAGCATATAGGTACGGCTAATTTTTCTCCAAGAAACGAAATAGGGCTTAGAAAGGCAGCTGAGAACCTGGCGAGAAAATACCATATTGGTAAGGATGACATGACGAAATGGACCGTAGAGAGTCATTTAAAGAGCCTTAAGTTTAGTGAATCAAATTTTTATAAAGCACATGTTCTTCCCTTTAAAGAATGTTTGGAAATAGATCAAACCATAAAGAAGGGATTGGATTTGTCCTTTTTTAAGACTTTGGAAACCCATAAGTTAATAGACAGAACAAATACCGCAGATTATCATGACGGGGCTGGCATATTACTTTTAGGGGGAATAGACCAAAGCACAGGAAAGAAACCTTTGGCAAAAGTTATGGACGTTCATATCATAGGACTTGATCCTAATATGGCACCAGAAGGATGTATCTTAGCGGCAGAAAATTTAATGAATGAAAATGCTTTGAGTTCCAGCGATATAGACCTCTTTGAAATTAATGAGTCTTTTGCATGTAAGCCATTATCTTTAATAAGCCATTTTGGTTTGGATCCTAATCGAGTAAATATTATGGGTGGGAATTTAGCAATGGGACACCCTTTTGCAGCTTCAGGTGCATTGAATATCATTAATTTAATAGGCGGTTTGAAACTTACAGGAAAGAAATATGGTTTAGTTTCTGCTGGAATAGCCGGAGGATACGGTGCCGCAGTTTTGATAGAGAATGTAATGTGATAGTAGACAAGGTCTTAAAAGTTTCAGATTTATTCCCAGAAAAAGATGCGATCATCTTTAATGGGATAGCTCTGTCTTATCGGGAACTTGCGATGGCCATAAGAAGAAGGAGTAATGAAAGTGGCTCAGAAAACGCCACTTTTATTTTTAATGATAATCCAGTTGAAACGATAGTTCAGGTATTGGCTAAAAACCTTTCTAATGAACCAGTTTTAGTCATGCCTTACGATTTTCCAGAAAGCAGAGTTTCGGAAATTAGAGACCAAGATATCCCCGAAAAATCCTTTATAGGAATACTAACTTCAGGTAGTACAGGTAAATCAAAAGGAGTTTGGAAGACCAACGATAATTGGGAGAAAGCATTTGAATATCAAAGTTCGGTATTTGGGATTTCAGCTTCAGATAAAGTATTTGTGTTGGATGCTTTGTCCTATTCTGCTAATCTTAACGCTGCTTTGCATATTTTGTGGTTGGGGGGTACGCTGGTTTTGGGCCAGTTAAAATGTGCAAAAAAATGGCGTAACCAATTTTTAAATGAGGGCGTTACTTCCTGTTTTCTTGTTCCTTCTCACTGCAGGCTATTGGTAAAAGATAGCGGAGCAAATAATGGTATAAAATCTATTGTTACCGCTGGCGAAAAACTGAATTCTACAACCGCTATGGAACTAGTAGATGTTTTTCCAAATGCCAAATTGACGGAATATTATGGTGCTGCCGAGTTAGGTCATATTACTTATCATCAAGGTAGTGATATTTATAATTATCCCCATTCGGTAGGTAAGCCATTTCCTCAAGTGAAAGTGAGCGTTAAGGATGAAAAGGTTACAGTAGAAAGTCCTTATGTATCTGGACAATATAAAAACAAAGGTACTGTAGATGATTTAGGATACTTTGACGAGGGAGATAGACTAATATTAAAAGGTAGAGCTGGTAGAATGTTCAATAGGCGGGCTCTAAATATTTATGCCCAAGAGATTGAAAATATAGCCCTATCGTTTAGTTCTGTAGAGTTAGCGGTATTGGTGGAGGATGAGATAAATAGAAGGCTCAGCTTATATTTTACGGCCAATAAATTTGCTTTAGGGAATAATGAGGAGGAATTGACGGCTTTTCTTAGGGAATGCTTGCCAAGTTCAAAGGTTCCAAATTTTGTTAAGGAGTTGGATGAAATCCCGCATTCAGAGGCGGGTAAGGTTGATTTTCGTGCATTGAGTAAAATGTGTAGTGAAGAAAGGAATCGAGACGTTGTTTCTTGATTTTAAAATTTCACTTAATACATTTTTATGATTCGTAAAATACTTTTTATGACTCTCTTGAGTCAATATGCTTTTAGTCAGGATAGTTTAACACTTGATCTATCCGAAATAAAAGTTTCTGCCAATATACATCAGTCTGAAATAATTAAAACGGCTAGGAATGTTTCTATCATTTCAGCTGAAGAAATATCACATTCACCTGTGAAAACGATAGATGGCATTCTACAATATGCTCTTAATGTAGATGTAAGATCTAGGTCTCCTTTTGGGGTTCAGTCCGATGTAAGTATCAGAGGTGGTCACTTTGATCAAACTTTGGTTTTGATAGATGGCGTTAAAATGAATGACCCGCAAACGGGCCATCATGCACTTAATTTGCCAATCCCAATAGAGTTGATTGAAAGAATAGAGGTGGTTCAAGGTGGGGCTTCTAGGGTTTATGGACCCAATGCTTTTTCTGGTCTTATAAATATCATTACCAAAGAATCAGCGAAAAATGTCTCTAGCGTCGGTATTGCTGGAGGCGAAAATGGATTGTATAAATTGGATGCTAATCTAGGGTTTTCAGGCAAGAGGATGGATAGCTTTATTTCTGTTTCCAAAATTCATTCGGATGGATTTATACATAATACCGCTTTTAACCGAAACACGCTTTATGCAAAAACGAGTATTCAGGATAAATATGGGTTTTTGACCTTACAAGGTGGTATAATGGGTAATGAGTTTGGAGCTTCTAACTTTTATCACCCTAAGTTTTACGATCAATATGAAGAGACCAATACGAAATTTTTGGCCTTGACCAAAACACATAATTTCTCAAACAATTTAGCAGGGACATTGATAGTGTCCATTAGAGACCTGAAGGATCTATATGATTTCAATAATTATTTAGATGACCCAACGACCCTAAACAGTGTAAATTTTCATAAATCTAATGTTATAGATTTGGAATGGAAAATGAGGTACTTGTCTGACTTTGGAGCCACTTCAGTAGGGGTAGAATGGAGAGAGGAAGGTATTTTAAGTAATAGATTAGGCGATGAATTATCCAACCCAAAAGAAGTGAAAAATTATTCGGGTATATTCTATTCTAAATCCAAGACACGTCGAAATGTCAGTGGTTATTTTGAGCAACAAAAGTCTTGGGATAAATTATTGGTTTCGGGTGGTGCATTGATAAATTTCAACTCGCAGTTTGGTACTGAAATATATCCGGGAATTGATGTTTCTTACGCCCTTTTCGATAATGTCTCCATTTATGGAACGGCAAATAAATCGTTACGCTTCCCCACGTTTACGGAGCTTTACTTGAATACATCTACCGTTAAAGCAGATCCAGATTTACTTCCAGAAAAAGCGATTAACTATGAACTAGGAATTAAAAGGTTTAATAGTTGGAGTAATTTGACAGCCTCCGTTTTTTATAAAAAAACCACGGACGCTATTGATAAAATAAAAAGGCCAAATGTAGATGTGCCAACCATGGAGAATATCGATAATATCAATATGGCCGGTTTGGAATTGGTAAGTCAATTTAATGTGGCTAAAAGGCTTGGGGATACTAATAACTGGTTCCAGAAGGTTCAATTAAACTATGCTTATCTTGTGGCGGATAGAAAAGAGGATAACTTTCAATCTTTTTATACCTTGAATTTTCTTAAACATAAGTTTGGAGTTGGTACCTTTTATCGTATTTCAAAATCCATAAATGTTTCTCTTTATTATACCTATAAAATGAGAGAGGGGGATTTTGCTTTGGATGCTAAATCAGAGGTGCAGAGCTACAAACCAGTAAATCTTTTGGATACAAGAATTGATTATAAAAGGAAATGGTTTAGTGCTTTTATGGACATAAATAACATTCTCAATTATCAATACTATGAGTTTGGTTTTGTGGAACAGCCGGGGAGATGGGCAAGTGCTGGAATAAAAATGTCTTTTTGACATACGATAGTGAAAAGGGTTATAGGAAAATAGTGCTACTTTTGCAGAAATTCAGGTGGAAATGATTCGAATTACAAGACGTGAGAATTTTAATGCGGCACATAGGCTTTTTAATCCTAAGTGGTCGGAAGAGAAGAATTTCGAGGTCTTTGGACCTTGTAGTAGACTTCATGGTCATAACTGGACGCTTTATGTAACCGTTACTGGTGAAATTGATGAAGATACTGGTTTCGTAATGGATCTCAAGAAACTAAAAGATCTTGTGAGGGAAGTGGTTATAGACAAGGTAGATCACAGCTATCTCAATGAGGATGTCGATTTCTTAAAAGGCAAGCTGCCGAGCACAGAAATATTTTCGAGAGAAATTTGGGCTCAATTAGAACCCATACTCTCAGAAAAGTATGGTGTGAAACTATTTGAAGTTAAGCTTCACGAAACAGAAAATCACTACGCTCAATATTTTGGCGAGTAGTATTATGAAATATTTCATAATTGCGGGAGAAAAATCTGGAGACCTCCATGGCGGCAATTTGGCAAAGGAGCTTAAGCGTAAGGATGCCACTGCTTTAATAAGAGGGTGGGGTGGCTCAGATATGCAAGATGCCGGGGTAGAGGTTACCCAAAACTACGCCGAACTAGCCTATATGGGACTTGATTTCTTAATGCATTTTGGACGGATTAGAAATCTATTTAAGGGTTGCAAAGAGCAAATATTAGATTTTTCTCCGGACGTTTTGATACTCATAGATTACAGTGGATTTAATCTTAGAATAGCTAAATGGGCTAAGAAACAAGGTTTTAAAGTCATATATTATATTGCTCCTAAGACCTGGGCTTGGAATGCTTCTAGAAATAAGTCTATAAAGAAATATGTGGATAGGCTTTTGGTGATTTTGCCATTTGAAGAGACCTATTTTAGCGAAAGGGAAATCAATACAAAGTATGTAGGAAACCCTTTGATTGAAAGAATAAATGCTTTTGTGTCTGAGGAGAATTTCAAAAATGAGCTTCCTGAAGGTTATAATTCTATTGTTGCACTTTTGCCAGGGAGTAGAAGAAAGGAGATTGAAAGGGTATCCGCAGAACTAAAGAAAGTGGCAAGGCAGTTTAAGCATACGCTTTTTGTGGTGGCCGCTATTTCTGAGATTGATGAAGAGCTTTATAAATGCTTTGATTGCATCCCAAATTCAATTTTGGTTTACGATAAAACATATTCGATTCTTCAAAATGCGGATGCTGCCATAGTCACATCCGGAACGGCAACACTAGAAACCGCATTGTTTGGAGTGCCTCAAATAGTGGTGTATAAAGCTGACAAACTGACTTATTTTATTGGAAGCAGGATGGTAAAAATAAAGTATATATCATTGGTGAATCTTATTTTGGATAAGCCTGCTGTGCCGGAGTTAATTCAGGATAACTTTAATTCTGGAATGATAAAAAGTCACTTAAAAGAGCTGCTTTTTGATACTAAAAAGAAAGAAAAACAGTTGGAGTATTATCAGAAACTTAAGCTGCTTATTGGAGATGAAAATGCTTCAAAAGTGGCTGTCAATAATATTTTAGAATATCTTAAATTAAAATAATGAGAACTACATTTTTTGCTTTATTGTTAGTTGGTCTTTTCATTTTGGGTTGTAAAAAAGATTCGGATGTTCCTGCCGAGACTAGACCTACAATTGAATTATTAACCAATAATAGTTCTAAATCTTGGAAGGTAAAGGATGGGACGGCGAAATCTCAAAGTGGTTTGGAAGTAAACCTTATAGCCTCCCAAAACCCTTGTATAACGGACAATGTTATCGTTTTATCGGCTGATTTTTCGTATAAATTTTTGGAAGGAGCCACAAAGTGTAACCCAAGTGACCCTGATCAGATATTGGCAGCAACTTGGAGCTTATCACAAGATAATTCTAGTATCACGATTGATAAGTTCATATTTCTAGGTAGAACTATTGATAAGCCATCTTTTGTGTTGACGGAAGTTACAGAAGCAACTTTTTCTGGAACCACTACCATTACCTTTGAAGGAGAGGTATTTAACCTCAATGTGATATTTGGACAAGTAATTTAAATTTCTAGTTAGAATAATTCTAATTTAGAGAACATATTACTCGAAGCTTATGTTAAGTTGCTGAGTGATATCATTAAGCAAGTAAGAATGAGAAAAGATTTAGAGTTACTGGAAGAGATTACCGGCACGGATTATAAGTACGGTTTTTATACGGATATAGAGGCAGATGAAGCTCCTCCAGGGCTTGATGAGAGTATTGTGAGGTTTATTTCTGCGAAGAAAAACGAGCCAGAATGGATGTTAGATTGGCGTTTGAAGGCCTTTGAAATTTGGAAACAAATGACTGAGCCTAATTGGGCTAATGTAACTTATACAAAACCTGATTTTCAGGCCATAAAGTACTATTCCGCTCCTAAACAGATAAAGACGCTTGATAGCTTGGATGAGGTAGATCCTGAATTAAGAAAAACTTTTGAAAGATTAGGGATTTCTTTAAACGAGCAGAAGAGACTTTCTGGTGTAGCGGTGGATGCTGTTATAGACTCAGTTTCTGTAGCCACAACTTTCAAAAAAGAGTTAGGAGAGAAAGGTATTATTTTCTGTTCCATGTCAGAGGCGATCCAAGATCACCCTGAATTGGTAAAGAAGTATTTAGGATCTGTGGTTCCTGTTAAAGATAATTTTTATGCAGCTTTAAATGCGGCTGTTTTTTCTGACGGTTCTTTCTGTTACATACCTAAAGGTGTGAGATGCCCTATGGAGCTATCTACTTATTTTAGGATAAATGCGGCGGGAACGGGTCAGTTTGAGAGGACGCTTATAGTGGCAGATGACAATTCTTATGTTAGTTATCTGGAAGGCTGTACTGCTCCTCAAAGAGACGAAAATCAGCTTCATGCAGCTGTGGTAGAAATTTTCACGGGAGAGAACGCAGAAGTGAAATATTCTACGGTTCAGAACTGGTATCCTGGAGATAAAAATGGTCTTGGCGGTGTCTTTAATTTTGTAACGAAGAGAGGGCTGTGTTTTGGGAATAATTCCAAAATCTCATGGACTCAAGTAGAGACGGGTTCCGCTATTACTTGGAAATACCCTTCTGTTATATTAAAAGGTGATAACTCTATTGGAGAATTTTATTCCGTAGCCGTTACCAATAATTATCAGCAAGCGGATACTGGGACGAAAATGATTCACCTAGGAAAAAATACCAAGAGTAGGATTGTATCTAAAGGAATATCAGCTGGAAAAAGCCAAAATTCATATAGAGGTTTGGTAGAAATATCAAAACGAGCTATCAATTCTAGAAATTACTCTCAATGTGATTCTATGTTGCTAGGAGATCAGTGTGGAGCACATACCTTCCCATATATTGAGGTTAAAAACTCAACGGCATCTGTAGAGCATGAGGCTACCACATCTAAGATTGGTGAAGACCAGCTTTTTTATTGTAACCAAAGAGGTATTGATACAGAGGCTGCTGTGGCATTAATTGTCAATGGTTATGCCAAAGAAGTATTGAACCAGTTACCAATGGAATTTGCTGTTGAAGCTCAAAAACTTCTTGAGATTTCTTTAGAAGGTTCAGTAGGTTAAAAAATTCAAATCATAAATTTTAAAAAAGCTGTCATTTGGCAGCTTTTTTACGTTAATTCATGTCCATGACAAGAATTATTTTTATTCTTTTAATGACAGTGCCTAAGTTCTTGAACGCTCAGTCTCATAACAAGATTGATGCTGTGATACTAGGTACCTTTCACTTTGGAGAAACCCCAGATTTTAAAAGCAGTGAGTATGATGACATTCTAAAACCCAAACGGCAGCGGGAATTAAAAGCTTTGGTGAAAAAGTTAGCGGATTATAGACCGGACAAGATTTTTGTTGAAAATACTCCGGAGGCACAAGATTTTTGGGATAAGGTCTATACGGATTATCAGCGGAAAGTTTTTCCTTCAAGCCTTTCAATACTTCAAAATGAGATTTTTCAAATTGGTATAAGAACCGCCAGTTTATTAAAGAATGAACATGGGGTTATTTGTATAAATTACATTAATCCAGATGCTTTGGGTCAGTGGCCATCAGATATGGTAGAGCGTAAATGGAAGGAGTATGCTAACCAAGTCAACCTAAAAAAACCAGAGTTTGAGGAATTCTTCAAGTCAAATACTTTGGCTTCCGCTACGTTCCATGGCTTTCTTGAAGAACACGATTCTTGGAAGAAATTATCTCTTAATGAACATTTGATTAAAATGAATGAAGAGGAAAGCTTAAGGGCTCTTCAATATTTTAACGTACTGGCATGGATGGATAATGACGTCAATGGTGTAGGAGCAGAATTAACATCTATGGAATACCATCGAAATCTTAAAATTCTTCAAAACCTTTACAGTAAACTAGAAAGGACAGATAAGAAGATTTTGATAATTTTTGGTGCGGCACATGCCCAAATCCTTACAGATCTTCTAAAGAGTCATCCTGTTTTTAATATCGTAAAGGTTAAAGAAATTCTGAATTAGAATTTTAATCCAACAGTTGATCATACACGTTCTTAATCTCCTCTACTTTTTGAGATTCTGCATTCTTTTTAAACGACACCATTAAGTTTAGCAATGAACGGCGAACAATCTCAATATTTGAGCAAGGTTCGTAAAACATTTCTTGTTCTTCAATTTTCATTTGTTTTAGGTAAGCTGAAATATCCTCCTTTGAGAAAATTAGCCCTTTATTGAATACATTGATGTAGAATTTAAGGTTGGAAGACTTATATGTTAAAATGAACAAGCTAGGCAGGTTGACACCGAAAATTGGTAAGCCTAGCCTCTGAGCCACCAAAAGGTATATTACGCATAAAGAAATAGGATTGCCTTTCCTTGTCTCCAAAACTTGATTTATTAAGGAGTTGGATGGGGAATGAAAGTTTTTGGTATTGGCAGAGAATTTATATTTCTCAAAGAAAATATGATTAAGAATTTTAATGGAATCGTCGGGATGCATTTCATCTCTAAGTTGGAGCCAAGCTTCAAAGTATATTTGATTTATTTCCATTTTTAAAGATTCAAACTGAAGGTCAGGGTATTGATATTTGGCTACTAGCCACATCCCTTCTAGCAAATCATGCTTTCTGAACTTTTTCCATTCCAATAATTGGCTAGAGAAATTCTCATACTGCAATTCATGAATTAAGTCCTCAATTTTTTTTTGAATTGGGGAGTCAAGCGTATTCTTTTCCCAATGTTCTTCCAAAAAAGGAATAATTTCGTCTCCGAGGTTTTTGATCTCTTTTTCAACTAGATAAGAAACTTCTTCGTCGGAGTCTTCTAGGAGAGATACTAGGGCGTTGATTTCATTTTCTGACATAAGCTGATTATTAGATGATGAAATTTAGTAAGTCTTCGGAAAACAACAAACTTAATTTCAAAACTTTCCTATTTTTGCCAAAACGTTTTTTTAATGAATATACTCGTAACTGGTGGTACTGGTTTTATTGGCTCTCATACTGTTGTTGAATTAGTGGCTGCTGGTCACAAGCCCATTATTATTGATGATTTTAGTAATTCAAATAAGTCTGTGTTGGCTGGTTTGAAGAATATTATCGGCTATGATGTGGATTTTATACAAGGAGACTGTAATGAAGAATCCTTCTTAAATAATGTTTTTGAACAACATAAGATTGATGGCGTAATTCATTTTGCGGCCGCTAAGGCTGTGGGAGAATCTGTTCAAAACCCCTTAAAGTATTATGAAATGAACTTAGGCTCTCTCATCAAGTTGATTAGGGTTATGGAATCTCATAAGGTTTCTAAGTTGGTGTTTTCATCTTCTTGTACTGTTTATGGTGAGCCAGATGAAGTGCCAGTTACAGAATTAACTCCAAGAAAGCCTGCCACCTCGCCATATGGTAATACTAAATCAATAGGAGAAGATATTTTAAAAGATGCCGTAATTTCAGGTGGAAACTTTCAATTTGTAGCTTTGAGGTATTTTAATCCTGTAGGAGCACACGAATCTGCCGAGATAGGGGAGTTGCCAAGTGGTGTTCCTGGAAACTTAGTGCCATATATCACTCAGACAGCTATAGGTTTGAGAGAAAGTTTGACAATTTTTGGAGATGATTACGATACCATTGATGGAACGAATGTAAGAGATTTTATTCATGTGGTGGATTTGGCGAAAGCCCATGTAGCAGCATTTGAATATTTAAATGTTGCTCCGGATAACTTCTTCGACTTTTTTAATATCGGAACAGGAGAAGGCAATTCCGTTTTAGAATTGGTTAAGACTTTTGAAAAAGTTAATGATTTAAAACTTAATTATACGATCGGAAATAGAAGAGACGGTGATACCGTTAAAATCTACGGTGATGTCTCTAAGGCTAATAAAGTATTAAACTGGAAAACTGAAAAAACTCTTGAAGATGCATTAAGAGATGCATGGAGGTGGGAGTGCAAACTAGCTAAACAAAAATGAGTAAAAGTATTTTAATAACCGGAGGAGCTGGTTTTATTGGTAGCCATGTAGTCAGATTATTTGTGAATAAATATTCAGATTATACCATTGTTAATCTTGATAAGTTGACCTATGCTGGTAATCTTGAGAATTTGAAAGATTTGAAAGATGCTCCAAACTATATTTTTGAAAAGGGAGATATTGTGGATGCGAGTTACATCGATAGTCTTTTTGAAAAGTATGCCTTTGACGGAGTGGTCCATTTAGCGGCAGAATCTCACGTAGATAGGTCTATAACGGACCCAATGGCTTTCGTGATGACTAATGTCATTGGTACAGTTAATCTTCTAAACGCGGCAAAGAATAGTTGGAAAGGTAATTTTGAGGATAAGTTGTTCTACCATGTTTCTACAGATGAAGTTTATGGTGAATTGCATGACCCTGAAACATTTTTCCTTGAAGATACCAGCTATGACCCTCGGTCTCCATATTCTGCTTCAAAAGCAAGTTCTGACCACTTTGTAAGAGCGTATAACAGTACTTATGGTTTACCAGTAGTCATTTCAAATTGCTCTAATAATTATGGGCCAAATCATTTTCCTGAGAAATTGATTCCGCTGATGATTAATAACATTAAAAATAAGAAGCCTTTACCTGTTTATGGAAAAGGTGAAAACGTGAGAGACTGGCTTTATGTCTTAGATCATGCTAGAGCCATTGATATGATTTATCATAATGGTGCAGTGGGAGAGACCTTTAACATAGGTGGGAATAACGAGTGGACTAATATTGATTTAGTACATCTTTTGTGTGACACCATGGATAAGAAATTAGGACAGGAAATGGGCAGTTCTAGAGCATTAATAACTTATGTGACAGATAGAGCTGGTCATGATCTAAGGTATGCCATAGACGCCACCAAGCTGATGAATACATTAGGCTGGGAACCTTCTGTTACCTTTGAAGAAGGGCTGGATAAAACGGTAGAATGGTATTTAAATAACTGGGATTGGATTTCAAATATTACCTCTGGTGACTATCAGAAGTATTATGAAGAAATGTATAACTAATTCATCAACACTATTAAATTGAAATAATGAAAGGAATAATATTAGCAGGAGGTTCTGGAACACGTTTGCACCCTTTAACACTAGCTGTGAGTAAACAACTCATGCCAGTGTATGATAAACCAATGATTTATTATCCTTTGTCTATTTTGATGCTTTCTGGCATAAGGGAAATTTTGATTATATCTACACCTCATGACCTCCCACATTTTGAGAAATTATTGGGCGATGGCTCTCAGATTGGTTGCAAGCTAAGCTATGCAGACCAGCCTAGTCCAGATGGTTTGGCCCAAGCGTTTATTATTGGTGAAGATTTTATTGGTACGGATAGCGTAGCTCTTATTCTTGGGGATAATATATTTTATGGTTCCGGTTTAAGCAAACTCTTACAATCTTGTGCAGAACCAGATGGAGGGACTGTTTTCGCCTACAGAGTGCATGATCCTGAAAGATATGGTGTAGTGGAGTTTGATAAAGAATTCAGAGCGGTATCTATTGAGGAAAAACCAGAAAAGCCTAAGAGTAATTATGCCGTGCCTGGGCTGTATTTCTACGACAATAGTGTGGTGGAAATTGCAAAAAACATAGAACCTTCTCCAAGAGGCGAGCTAGAAATTACAGACATTAATAGGGTTTATTTAGAAAAAGGTAAGCTTAATGTAGGTGTTATGAATAGAGGTACCGCATGGTTAGATACAGGCACTTTTAACTCTTTAATGCAGGCTGGACAGTTTGTTCAGGTAATAGAAGAACGCCAAGGAGTAAAAATAGGAAGTATAGAGGAGGTGGCTTATAGAATGGGTTTTATTTCTAAAGAACAATTAGAAGATATTGCTCAACCTTTAGTGAAGTCCGGTTATGGACAATATCTTCTGAATATTCTGAAGTAATTTCTCACCATCCATCATCTACTACAGCCTGAACTTTCTTCTTAACAGCAGGTTTGGCTGCAGTAGCTGTAGTTTTTGATGGTTTGTTGTTTGCGGCAGAAGAAATTAGATCCTCATCAGATTCAATTCTAGAATATACCCTACTGACTATTTTCCATTCATCGTTTATCTTTAAAAGATTCAATAAGTCAATGATTTTAGAAGATGGATATACCGTTTCAGTGATGGCTGTAGCAGCGATTCCAGCATAGCTCCAAGAAAGGATGCTCGTTTCTCTAGACATGGCTTTTCCCGGTGTAATCTTAGAAGCTAAATTTTCTACGGACATACCTATGACAGCTCCATTCTTACCTATAGAACGCTGGATAGCATCTGAAACAAAGGCATTTTTAAATTGTGAAACGTCTCCATTCGTGCCGCCATTAAGGTAATCGTTGACAGCAGTTAGAATACCTTCTTCATCGCTTTGGGCATAAGAAAGTGTAGAGCAGCATAGTAATACAATGAGGAATTTAAGGTTTTTCATATTCTTTCTTTTTATAAGGATTATAACGAATTGTTAAACTTCGATATTTCAATTGAGATTACAGTGACCAAACTTTTTTTTGTCGTCTAATAGTTTATATTTGTAATATTCAAACTAATAAATCTAAATTCAAAAAACTATGGGATTGATGTCATTTTTTAAAGGCGTAGGTGAAAAAATATTTCCTTCAACTGCGAAAGAACCTGAAGTAAAGGCGGCTGCTTTGCTAGCACACGTTCAAGGTTTAGCATTACCTTTTAAGAAATTAAGTGTAAAAGTTTCTGATGATGTAGTAACTCTGGAGGGCTTGGTGGCAGAGCAAGTGGATGCTGAGAAGATCGCTATTGCGGTTGGAAACGTAGAAGGAGTAGCTTCTGTGAATAATTTACTTGAAGTTGAAGTGCCAAAAGAAGAAGCTAAGTTTCATACGGTAGTTTCGGGAGATTCTTTGAGTAAAATTGCTAAAGTTTTTTATGGCAACGCCATGAAATACCCTGTGATATTTGAAGCTAATAAGCCAATGTTGTCACATCCAGATAAAATATATCCAGGTCAAGTGTTAAGAATCCCAGCTTTGGAAGATTAATATTAATGTTATTTTAAAGAAAGGTCGCTTCACGATTGAGGCGACCTTTTTTTGTATATGAGTGTGAAATGTAATTTAAGAATAAGCGATTAAAATGTCATATTTGTGGCTATGGATATAAAACTAAGAAGTAAGATTTCTAAAATAAAGACCTTTGTCTTTGATGTGGATGGTGTATTCACTGACGCTAGGCTTATTGTTACAGATTTGGGTGTGGACAGGGTATTTAATGTTAGAGACGGCTATGCCGTTCAAATGGCCATTAAAGCGGGATATAAAACAGCCGTAATTTCTGGCGGCAAGCAAGAAAATATTAGAACAAGGTTAGGGGGCTTGGGTATTCATGAAATACATCTTTCTGTAAATACAGACGGCAAGCCTTTGGTTTTTGAAAAACTATTAAAGGATTGGTCTTTAAAGCCTGAAGAAATCTTATACATAGGAGATGATATTCCAGATTTACTTTTAATGAAAGGATGGAACGTACTCAAGGCCTGTCCTTCAGATGCGGAGCCTGAGGTAATAGAAATAGCAGACTACATATCACCATTTAATGGAGGAGCCGGAGCGGTACGCGACGTAATAAAATTGGTAATGAAGGTACAAGGAAAGTGGATGAAAGTGTTTTAAACAAAAGAAAGAGGCTATCTCATATTTATGAGACAGCCTCTTTCTACTGTGACAACAAGAAATTATATTTTTTCTAACACTTTTTGATACTTTTTAGGAATGCTCATAGGGTGAGCGTACTTGGCTATATGCACAAAATATCCTGCCGCATTGGCTTCTGCTCTATAAACAGCTTGAGCGTTCACAAAGTGATTTTGTCTTAACTGTATAAATTGACCATAAGAAGATATTTCTTTTAGAACATCGGTAGAGGCTATATCTAATGTTTTGCTTACTGTCCCAATAATATTTTGATAAACTAAATCAGATTTATACTTATCCATTTTAACAGAAATAAGCTGATTTGGTACTAAACTAACTTTATCATTTGACCCTGAGAATACCATAACTGGAAATGCATTTCCATTGTTTTGTATTGGGGTATAGTTTTGAATTCTTTCATTCACGGCATCAGCTTTGGTCTGGAAAAGATTTCTGAGGAATTTTTCTCTGGTGAAAGCAAGAACAATTCCTATAAGTCCACCAATGCCAGTAAACTGCAAAAGAAAGAGTGGTAAGTTAAAATTTGTTAATCCTGTTTGATTTCCTATAACCATTACGAGCAAGCCCACAAAGAAAAACCTCAATATATGGAGTGATATTTCTTTTGAAATATCCCATTTTGAAATCTTAAAATAGCTCCTAAATATGGCTGGAAGGAAGAAATCTGCAATTAGAAAGCCTAAAAACCCAGCGGAAGCAGAGATGATAAGGAGCAATGTTTTATTTTGCGATGCATACTCTTTTATGCCAAATGGCTCCATGAAGTAGTACAAGGCATATATAACAGAAGCTACTATTACAGCGTTAATTAAACTCCTGAAAGAAAGAACATTTAGCTGTAAGGGGTTCTTGCTAGTCGTTTTAATTTTAGTTAAAGTATTTGAGATATACTGAAACACTTGCACAGGAAAACTTAAAATTGATTTTATCATGAATTTGCATTTGTATTGATTAAGAAAATTCAAAAACTGTACCAAAATGTTAATGAATACCTTAAAAGTATTTTTGTGATAGCGTAATTTTTAGGCCATTTATTGTGTTAAGTAATAGTAAATCTATAGATTCAAAAAATAAAATAAACCAATTCAATTATTAAAATGAGTAAACCACTCGTAGTTCTATTAGTAACATTCTTTTTATTTCAAAGCGTGTTTTCTAACGCACAGGTTAAATTAAATTCAGAATTAGATTCTTTGAGTTATGCCATAGGTGTTAATATTGGAGAAAGCTTAAAATCTCAGAACTTACAACCTAATATGGCGTTCTTATCAAAAGCGATAGAGGATGTGTTGAAATCAAATGAATTAATGATACCATCTCCAGATTGCGGAGCATTTATTCAGAATTATTTTCAAAACGCCGCTTCTAAAATTGGAAATGAAAACTTAGCAAGTGGAAATTCCTTTTTAGAAAAAAATAAAGCTAGGGCAGGAGTGGTTACTACACCTAGCGGGCTCCAGTATGAGATTATTACTGCAGGAGTAGGCATGAAACCTTTAAGTACGGAAAAGGTCAAAGTACACTATCACGGAACGCTTATTGACGGTACGGTCTTTGATAGTTCGGTGGAGAGAGGTTCTCCTGCTACATTTGGTGTGACTCAGGTCATACAAGGATGGGTAGAAGGACTACAATTAATGCCAGAAGGCTCTAAATGGAAACTATTTATTCCTTCGGATTTAGCTTATGGTCCAAGAGGGCAAGGAAAAATTGGCCCTAATTCTGCTTTGATTTTTGAAGTGGAGTTATTAGAAATTATTAAATAAGAGATGATGTTTTCTTATTCAACCTATTAAGAAAAAGAATGAAAAAGATTTTTTTAACATGCGGAGTGCTTCTTTTAGGTGCTTTTGTTTTTGGTCAAGAAACTTCCCATAAGTATGGATATGAAGATTTAACACCTTCGGAAACGCAGCATAAGGTAGAGCAGTTTGTTACACAATTTTTAAATAATTACCACTATCAGAAATTTAAGGTAGACGATGAATTGTCTTCTAAGGTTTTTGATAACATGATTGAAAGTATAGATGGTGGACATTCTTACTTTACACAGTCAGAGATGGATGAATTTGAGAAATATAGATACCTCATTGATGATGCACTTCTATCTGGTGATCTTGATATTCCATTTACGGTATTTAATAGCTATAGGAAAGTATATAAAGAGCGGTTTGACTATGTGATGACTTACCTAGATAAACCTTTTGACTTTACATCAAACGCTACTTATAATGTAGACGAAGAAGGCAAAACCTGGGCCTCTTCTAAAGAGGAATTGAATGCGGAATGGGACAAGATCATTACAAGTCAGGCTTTGAGCTTAAAATTGAGTGGTAGTTCTGATAGTGCGATAGTAAGTACGCTTAAGAAGAGGTTTGAAAGATATGAGTCTAGAGTAGGTAAATGGAGGTCAGAAGACGTTTTCCAGACCTACATGAATTCTTTTACAAGAGTTATTGACCCTCATACGAGTTATATGATTCCAAGTACTGCTGCCCAGTTTAACATTGATATGAGCCAGTCTTTAGAAGGAATTGGAGCGAGACTTCAAAATAGTGATGATTATGTCATGATAATGGATATCATTCCTGGAGGACCGTTATTTAAAACTCAAGAGTCTAATAAGGATGATTACATACTTGCAGTGGCACAAGGAGATGATGGTGACTTTCAGGATATCGTAGGTTGGTTAACAGACGACGCCGTAAATCTTATCAGAGGGAAAAAAGGAACTGTCGTAAGATTGCTCTTAAAAGCCAAGAATGCTCCTGTAAACTCTGAACCTAGAGAGGTAAGAATAGTAAGAGATAAAATTAAATTGGAAGAGGCTGTGGCTTCTTCTGAAATTCTAGAGCTAGAGCAGAATGGCAAGAAATTTAAAATGGGACTCATTGATATCCCTATGTTTTATAGAGATTTTGATGGAGCAAGAAGCGGGTCTGATTTTCAGAGTACCACAAAGGATGTAGATGCTTTTCTTCATGACTTTAACAAAGAAGGGTTAGATGGTGTTATTATTGACCTTAGAAATAATGGAGGAGGTTCATTAACAGAGGCTATTGAGCTCACAGGACTTTTTATCACGAATGGTCCAGTAGTGCAGAGAAGAACCGGTAGAGGACGCATAGATGTGGAAGAAGATAAAAATTCAGCGGTCTCTTATGCTGGACCATTACTTGTCCTCCAAAACAGAGGCTCTGCTTCGGCATCTGAGATTTTTGCAGGTGCTATTCAAGACTATAATAGAGGTTTGATTGTGGGAGAGCAATCTTTCGGAAAAGGAACTGTACAGCAATTGGTAAATCTTGATCAATTTTTATTATCGCCAAAAGTAGCTTCTAGAAAAGGTGCTTCTACTAACGGTCTAGAGGAAGAGGAACGATATGGGCAGTTAAAATTAACTACGGAGAAATTCTATAGAATTACTGGAAATAGCACCCAAAACAAGGGGGTTGTTCCAGACATCGCCTTACCAACTCCATGGAACGCTGATGAAATGGGTGAAAGTAGCATGGAAAGTGCTCTTCCATATGATCAGATTTCGAGTTCTACATTTATGAATCAGAACGTGATAACGAATAAGGTCTTGGCAGCGGTGTTGGAGAAATATAATAGTAGGCTGGCAAATGATGAAGATATGAAACTTCTTATAGAGGATATAGAGATTTATAAAAGGCAAAGAGAAATAAAAGAGTATTCCCTTAATTATGAAGTAAGGCTCAAAGAAAAGACAGATAACGAAGAAGTGATTTCGGCCATCAAGAAATTAAGAAAAACGAAAGAAGGCGACGACAGATCGAATGATCTATACCTTGTGGAGGCACAAAAAATCCTAATGGATTTGATAGCTTTTCAAGAATAAAAGATAGCCTAATCCGATTAAAAAAAATAGACTTCTCATTTAATGAGAAGTCTATTTTTTTGTTTTAATCTTTTGCTAAAATTACTTCTCTTGCTTTTCGGCAGGTAATATAAAATGGATTGGATTTTTAACCTTGGTTTTTAACAGAGCTATTTCTAGAACATCATCCACGATGTCTACATAATGGAAAGTTAGACCTGTAGTATATTCCTCACCAATTTCTTCTACATCCTTTCTGTTTTTATAACAAAGTATTATCTCCTTAATATTGGCTCTTTTGGCCGCTAAGATTTTTTCCTTAATACCACCCACAGGAAGCACTTTGCCTCTAAGGGTAATTTCTCCCGTCATGGCTAAGTTATTTTTTATTTTCCTTTGCGTAAAAATGGAAGCCATTGACGTTAAAATCGTAATTCCAGCAGAAGGCCCGTCTTTAGGAACTGCACCTTGAGGGACATGTATGTGGAGGTCGTAATGTTGGAAAGTTCTGTAATCTATTTTAAGTTCTTCAGAGTTAGCCTTAAGATAAGACAGGGCTGTCATAGCAGATTCCTTCATGACATCACCTAGCTGACCAGAAAGGGTTAGCGTTCCTTTACCTCGGCTTAAATTGGATTCTATGAATAAAATGTCTCCACCTACCGGAGTCCAAGCCAAACCTGTTACTACACCCGCCATTTCGTTTCCTTCGTAGAGGTCTGTGTCAAAAATAGGCTGTCCTAGTAGCTCAATGATGTCGTCACCTTTTAAGTTGGTTTTGTATTCTTCATCCAGAGCTATGGCTTTAGCTATTTTTCTAACTACCGTTCCAACTTTCTGCTCCAAGGCTCTTACACCCGACTCTCTAGTATAACCTTCTACTAGTGTTACAAAAGCATCTTTATTGAGCTTCAAATCTTTTGACGTTAAGCCATGCTCTTCTAACTGCTTAGGAAGTAAATGTCTCTTAGCTATTTCTACCTTTTCTGCGACTGTATAACCGGTTAATTCAATGATTTCCATTCGGTCTCTCAAAGCAGACTGAATGGTGTCAAGAGAATTGGCTGTGGCAATGAATAACACCTTAGAAAGATCGAAATCTACTTCTAGATAGTTGTCTTTGAAAGCACTGTTTTGCTCAGGATCTAACACTTCTAGTAATGCACTGGAAGGGTCACCTCTGTGGTCCCTGGAAATTTTATCAATTTCATCTAAAACAAAAACCGGATTTGATTTTTTCGCTTTATTGATGTTCTGAATGACTTTACCAGGCATAGCTCCGATATAAGTCTTTCTATGTCCTCTAATCTCTGATTCGTCATGAATACCACCGAGTGCCATTCTTACGTATTCTCTCCCAAGTGCTTTTGCTATAGATTTACCCAAAGAGGTTTTTCCAACACCAGGAGGGCCATAAAAACAAAGAATAGGAGCCTTCATGTCATTTCTTAACTTCAATACAGCTAAGTATTCAATAATACGCTCTTTAACTTTCTTTAGTCCATAATGGTCATCATCAAGAATTTTAGACGCTCTTTTAAGGTTAAAGTTGTCTCCACTGGTTTCATTCCAAGGCAAGTCTGATAGAAGTTCAGCATATCCTACAGACATGCTATATTCTGGAGCCATGGAGTTTAGCCTTTGAATTTTATTAAGTTCTTTATTAAAATGCTCGTTGATTTCTGGACGCCATTTTTTCTTGGCTCCTTTCATTCTAAGTCTTTCAATCTCCTGATCGGGAGAATCCGAACCTAGTTCTTCCTGAAGTACTTTGATTTGTTGTCTTAAATAATATTCCCGCTGCTGTTGGTCTATATCTGAACTAGCCTTTGATTGAATGTCTTTCTTTATTTCAAGAACTTCTACTTCTTTGAGCATGTGCTCTAAAAGTTTATGAGCTTGCTCTCCGCCATCATATGTTTCTAATAGAAGCTGCTTTTCAGCAATACTAATATTTAGATTTGAAGATAGGAAGTGAGTTAAAAAAATAGGCGATTCTATATTATTAATAGCCATTTGGGCATCTCTAGGAATCTCTGGATTAAGATTTAGGATGTTGGCTGCAGTATCTTTCAAAGTAGAGATCAATGCCTTGGTCTCTTTCTTTTTAGCATTCGGAAATGTGTCAGTTATATATGCTACAGAGGCTGTTAAGAACGGGTTGGTCTTTAGGATTTCTGTAATCTTAAACCTTCTTCGTCCTTGTACTATAATGGTCACATTGCCATCTGGCAACACTATCATTTTAAGGATATTTCCTACTGTGCCGATTTTATAAAGATCGTCTCCGGTAGGCTCATCTTTGGTTTGTTTAACTTGAGATACTATCCCGAGGGTTCTATCCCCCCTATATGCTTTTTTAACAAGCCTTATGGCCTTTGTTCGAGTAACTGTAACTGGAATAACAATGCCAGGAAACAGTACGGTATTTCTTAAGGGTAATAAAGGCAGGTTCTCTGGAAGGTTTTCATCACTTTCCATCACTTCGTCTGGTGAAGCTATCTCAATCATCTCTACGTTTTCCAAATCCGTATCACGATTGGCAAATTGTTCCAATAGTTCAAAATCTTTATTCATTCAGTAATTTTTCTTATGCCTCACATGCCACTCTGTCATTAATTAATGTACAAAAAAGCAATTGATATTCAAATATCTTATGGACTCTTAAAAGGTCAAGCTTAATGCCAAGCTATATGTATCGGCTATTTTGTCATACTTAAAGCCTCATAGATATACCTTTAGTATCTAAATATGATTTAAGTTCTGGAATCCCAATTTCCTTAAAGTGAAAAATGGAGGCGGCTAGGCCGGCATCCGCATATCCTGCTGTAAAAACGTCGTAGAAGTGTTCCATATTACCCGCACCTCCAGATGCTATTATGGGGATTCCTGCATTTCTAGAAATAGTAGAAGTCAGTGCTATGGCAAAACCATCTTTTGTGCCATCTGCATCCATTGAGGTTAAAAGTATTTCTCCTGCCCCTCTTTCTTCCACCTCTTTAGCCCATGAAATGGTTTCAAGGTCTGTAGGAGTTCTGCCACCATGAGTGTGAACCACATGTCTGGTTTTATCTACATGTCTTGTGTCAATAGCCACAACGATACACTGAGAACCAAATTCCTGTGCCAATTCTCCGATAAGCGTAGGGTTTTTTACAGCGGAAGAATTTATTGAAATTTTATCTGCACCAGCATTAAGAAGTGCAGAAACATCGGCTACTGAGCTAATACCACCGCCTACAGTAAATGGGATGTTGATAGTATGTGCCACTTTTTTTACCAAGTCTAAAAGCGTTTTTCTTCCGTCTACAGTGGCGGTAATATCTAAAAAAACAAGTTCGTCAGCACCGCTTTTGGCATACATATCTGCCAGTTCCACTGCGTCTCCAGCATCCCTTAGGTTTACGAAGTTAGTTCCTTTAACGGTCCGTCCTTCTTTAATATCTAAACAAGGTATTATTCTTTTGGTGAGCATCTTCTAATCTTTGTTTTTATAGACGTTTTTGTTAACTATTTCCATGAAGAAATCAGGATGTTCTACCTCATTCCAACCCACTTTATGATAAAGTTTGTGGGCGTCTTTAGTGGCCAGTAACCATCTTCTTAATCCATTTAATTCTGGAATTTCCAAAATGCTTTCCATCATCCATCTGGCGTATCTTTTCCCTCTTTCAGATTCAAGTATAAATACGTCTGCTAAATATGCAAACGTAGTATAATCAGTTATTATTCTGCAGAATCCAATCTGCATCTCAGATTTGTATAATCCTAAAGAAAGACTGTTTTCTATCCCTTTTAAAACAGTTTTTTTAGGAATTTCTGGCGACCAGTAGGATTTGCTTAGAAAGTCATGAATTAAATCAATATCAAGCAAGTCTTTTTGGCTACTTAACAATAAATCATTCTTCCTTTTTTCAAACTGTATCATGTTTTCGAAGAATAAAAGACTTAATCTGGGCGAGCGAAATACGGTTTTCATAGATGGCTTTACCAACGATGACTCCATACAGGTTTTGAGCTGCTAGTTTTTCAATGTCATCGAAATTTGCAACACCACCACTAGCAATTATAAGAGTCTCAGAAAATTGCTGTTTAAGGTTCTTGTATAGTTGGTAGGAAGGCCCTTCCAAAAGACCATCCTTATCTACATCTGTACTTATAATGTATTTCGCACCTAAAGAGATATAGCTTTTAACAAATTTATATATATCCATCTGTGTGTCTTCTTCCCAACCACTTATGGCTATTTTTTCGTTTTTAGCGTCAGCACCAAGAATAATCTTATCTCCTCCATAAGTTTCTAACCAAGAGCTAAACAAGTCGGGGTCTTTAACCGCAATGCTGCCTCCAGTAACTTGAGCTGCTCCATAATCAAAAACCATTTTTAGGTCAGCGTCTGACTGCACCCCGCCACCAAAATCAATGGTTAGCTTGGTATGAGTGGCTATTTGATCTAGAACTTTATAGTTAACAACTTTCTTTAGTTTAGCTCCGTCTAGGTCTACAAGATGCAAGCGGGTAATGCCATTGTCTTCAAATTCTTTGGCTACTTCTAAAGGATTCTCGTTATATATTTTTTTTGTGCCATAATCTCCTTTGGTCAGTCTGACACACTTGGCATCTATAATATCAATGGCAGGAATTATCTGAAACATTTATTTCTTTATGTTTAAAAAATTTCGAAAAATCTGCTCACCTACATCTCCACTTATTTCAGAGTGAAATTGACAGGCATAAAAGTTATCTTTTTGTAAAATGGCAGAGTAAGGCAAAATATAGTCAGTAGTAGCTACCGTATCTTTACATAAAGGAGCATAAAAAGAGTGATTGTAGTAAACATGTTTATGCTCTTCTATGCCAGAAAGCAATTCAGATTTAAAATCAAAAATATTATTCCAGCCGGTTTGGGGAATTTTATGATGCTCTTTTTTAGGGAACTTTATAATGTCTACATCAAAAACTCCAAGACAGTTAGTGTCTCCTTCTTCTGAGTAGTTGCAGAGTAGTTGCATGCCCACGCATGTTCCTAAGAATGGTTGTTTAAGTGTAGGTATTAGTTTGTCTAATCCATTGTCAACTAAACTTTTCATAGCCGTTGACGCTTCGCCTACACCAGGAAAGATAATTCTTTCTGCTGAGGAAAGTTCTTCTGGGTTGTCTGTCAATCTGTAAGATACTCCTATTCTATCAAGGGCGTACATTACAGACATAACATTTCCAGCATTGTATTTAATGATACTTACTTCTGACATATTTTTTCTGAGATATTCAAAATTAGAGGAATCTATAGCAATAGACAATTAGACCAACGAGCTTCTTGGAATAATATAAAAAAAACTTCCTCTGACAAAATAAAACCCAACAAGCTGTCGGGTCTATTTGTTCGCTAAATTTGTCAGGAAAAAAATCTTTATAAACTATTAGTTAAATTCTAAATTAGACTACGAAAATAAGCGAATGAATTGAATATAGCAATGATTTCCCCTAAATAAGCGTATTAAAGAGGCTTTGATAGATATGAAAAATTGTTGTGGAATCACTGTTTTTCAGCTGGTAATGCCACTCAATAAGTTTTTACTATTATAAAAAAAATAAAGTACTGAATTATACAGTACTTCATTATTCGTAACCCAAAAAGTAAAAATTGTCTTTAATGATTTTTTAAACGGAGATCTTTCTCTTCGTTTTCATTCTTATAGTAGAGCCTGCATTTAAACCGCTGGCAGATAAAAATCTCCTATATTGTTTTCTGAAATCCGCAGCCTTTCTTCTTGATATTTCTATGACTTCGTCTTTCAAGTATATTTCTCCTCCTCGACAGTTAAATCTTAAATCTTTTACATGATCAAAATTTACCATAAATGATCGGTGTGGTCTTACAAAGTTTACCACATTTTCTAATTCTTCTTCGAAAATTCTTAGCGTTTTACTACTAATTATTTCATTTCCATTTTTTAGCCTAAAAACCGTATAGTTTTTAGCACTTTGTAAATAGATAATGTCATTAAGATTGACGATTTTTTTACGACCAGCCACTCTTATATGCATATCATTCTGTGATGATAAAGTACCTTTATCCTTAGTATTTAGAGGATTAGTACTTTTGCTTGTTGTCGGTGAAATTTTTTTTATTTGTAAGAGCCTATTCATTAGGTAGCAATTTATTTCCTGAACTTTTAATCTTCAAGTTTGTGAGACGTGTTTTTATAATACGTCTCCAATATATTGCGGAACATCGACTAAATCAAGGGTGATTCGATAACTGGTAGTGTCTGAACAATAAGTGGTGGACTTATTTGCCTTTTTGTTTTTTTTAAGTACTAAGCCATTCCAGAAATTCGGCTTTTTTTCTTCGAGATACCGGTAGTTCTTTTCCCGAATCTGTAAGGATAAGCCCACCATCTCCTCTAATGTATTTCTTTATATATATTTTATTTATAAGATGGGAATGATGGATTCGAAAGAAGTTATACTCGCTTAATAATTCTTCAAAATACTTGATGCTTTTAGAAACTAAAACGGTTCTTTTGTCAACCAAAGAAACTATAGTGTAGTCCTGGGCCGCTTCGCAATGTATAATGTGACCTACCTGTACCAGTTCAAGACCGTTAGTTATAGGCAAAGGGATTTTATTGGTAAGATCTTTAGGTGTTTTCATGTTGCTCAGTAAATTTTGAATTTGACTGGCACTGGAGATGGTATTAATTCTTTCAATGGCTTTTTTTACAGCCATCTGTAACTCTGTGATGTTTATAGGCTTTAAAAGATAGTCTAGTGCGTTAAATTTTATGGCTGTAATGGCGTATTGGTCAAAACCAGTTGTGAAAATGACTTCGAAATTGGTTTCGTCAAACATTTCTAGCATATCAAAGCCAGTATTATGAGGCATTTCTATATCTAGAAAAACTATTTGTGGATTGGTTTCAGAAATGAGTTTAAATCCTTCTTCTGCAGAATTGGCAGTGCCTAGAATCTTTAAATTATCTTCAAGGTAATTATCAATAATAGTTTTTAAGGTGTCTAAGCTCCTGTTTTCATCATCAATAAGTACGCAAGTGTGCATTATTCCATTGTTTTAGGAAATCTTATAGTAACTATTGTGCCGAGGTCTATATCTGTTAATCCATCTGGTATTTCTACGTCGTTTAATGAAAATTCAATATTCGTTTCATTAATTCTGTTGTAGGTTTCCAAACGCTCTTCTGTAATTTTTAGGCCTTGAGAAATATAGCCTTTTCTTGATGTTGTTTGTATTTCTTTGGATCTTTTTCTTCCCACGCCATCGTCTTTTATGGTACAGGTAATGATATTTTCAGACTCTTCAAAGCGTATTTCTAAGGTACCCTTTTTTTTCTTATATCTAAGTCCATGATTGATACTATTTTCTACAAAGGGCTGAAGTACCATGGTCGGTATTTCTATAAGTTTATCTAAATCGGGGTCTACATAAATATGATACTCGAAACTATTCTCGAATCTAAGTTTCTCCATTTCTATATAAAGTTGGAGAAGATGAAGCTCTTCAGAAATGGTTATATATTTGTTTCTAGAGGAGTCTAAAAACATCCTAATAAGAAGAGCAAATTTTGTCAAGTAGTCGTTGGCTAGAAAAGTGTTTTTTTTCATAATATAACTCTGAATAGAATTCAGTGCGTTAAATATGAAATGAGGATTCATTTGTAGCTGGAGTGTCCTTAATTCTAGTTCAATAATTCTTTTTTGCTGTTCCTGTTCTTCCTCTTCTTGACTCTTAATGGCTTTTTCTCGACTATATAAAATAGCAAAAACGCAAAAAAAACCTAAAGCCCAAAACCACCAAGTTCTGTACCACGGCTTGTCAACAATGATTTTAAGACTCATTTCCTTTTTAAGGATACCATCAGATAGTTTTGATATTTGAAATTCATATTTTCCAGGATAAAGGTTGAGAATGTTGACTTCAGAGTCCTTGATGGCTTTCCATTCCGTGCTTTGGGCACTGACCACCTCCATATTAAAAAGACGATATTTCCAGTCTGAATTAAGGTTGTTATCCTGAAAAATAACTTTTAGGTTGTTGTGGTAATAATCGGTATTGAGGATAGAGTCCAGAAAGACTGCTTCTCCTGATATTTCTATTTTTGCAATATAAAAACTAGGAGGCTTCTTAGATTCCTGTGCGACCAATTTTACACAAGGCCATAAAAAGAAAATACTAAGAAGCCATTTAGTCATTTTAGTTTAGAGAAAGTTCTTCTTTAATGTCGTTGACTTTCTTTTTTAAGGACTCAAGCGTTTCATTATAAAGTTCTTTACGCTTTAGCTCTGTTCTTACGCCCACATAAAATTTAATTTTGGGCTCCGTTCCAGACGGCCTACAGGTAAATTTAGTGCCATCTTCTGTAAAGAATTGAAGTACATTAGAGCTCTCAATTCCAAGACCCGTTTGTATATTTTCAATTCCTTTGGTTACAAAATTAGTTCTGGTTAAAGCTTTATAATCATCCATCCTGATAACTGGAGAACCAGCTAATTCTTTCGGAGGATTAGCTCTAAAATCAGCCATCATTTGCTGGATTTCTTCAGCTCCAGATTTACCTTTTTTTGTAACAGAAATAAGACCTTCGTAGAAGAATCCGTATTGCAAATACATTTCTGAAAGGAAGTCAAATAAGCTGTTGCCATTGTGTTTGGCATAAGCCGTTAACTCTGCTATAATAGCACAAGAAGCCACCGCGTCTTTATCTCTTACTTTGTCTCCAATGAGATAACCATAGCTCTCTTCACCACCGCCAATGAACGTTTCCTTACCTTCAGTCTCTCTTATAACCTGAGCGATATACTTAAATCCGGTTAGGGTGTTATAGCATTTAACGCCAGACTTGGCAGCCATGGCATCAATTAGTTCCGTGGTCACTATGGTTTTAGCCACAAATTCATTTCCAGTCAGTTTTTTAGCTTTCTTCCATGCTTTTAGTAAGTAGTAAATAATTAAGCTAGCTGCCTGATTACCATTTAATAATTGCCATTCACCGCTAGGGTCTTTCACAGCCATTCCTACTCTATCAGCGTCTGGGTCAGTTGCCATAACCAAATCGGCATCTATTTCTTTCGCTTTTTTCAGGGATAGGCTCATGGCTTCTTGCTCCTCAGGGTTTGGATAAACTACTGTTGGAAAGTTACCATCAGGCTTTGCTTGTTCTTCCACAATGTGGACATTCTCAAAACCCAGTTGTTTTAATGCCGCTGGTACCATGGTAATTCCAGTGCCATGGATAGAAGAGAAAACAATTTTAAGGTCAGATTGTTTTCTGTTAATGCCAGGAGAGACGCTTATACTTTTTACGGCTTTAAGATATTTTTTGTCTAAGGCAGGTTTAATAATTTTAATGCGTTTTTTTACCCCTCGGAATTTAATTTTGCTAACGGTCGTGATGTTATTTACTTCTTCCACAATGCTCTTATCATGTGGAGCCACTACTTGAGAGCCATCATTCCAATATACTTTATAACCGTTATATTCTCGAGGGTTATGAGAAGCCGTAATTACCAATCCTGCTTGGCAGCCTAGTTCACGCACAGTGAAAGACAGCTGCGGCGTAGGTCTTAGTTCTGGAAAGAGATATGCCGTGATGCCGTTTGCAGAAAATATGTCGGCGGCTATTTGAGCAAACTCAGGCGAAAAGTTTCTACTGTCAAAAGCAATAGCGGCTTTAATATCACCTTCAGGATAGCATTGGTTGAGGTAATTTGCTAATCCTTGAGTGGCAGCACCTACAGTATATTTATTCATCCTGTTTGATCCTACGCCAATTTCGCCTCGCATTCCACCTGTTCCAAATTCTAAATTCTTATAAAAAGAATCTGTCAGTTGATTGATGTTTTTCTCTTCAATCCATTTTTGAATAGTGGCCTTAGTTTCGTCGTCATACTTTCCTTTCAGCCACTTTTTGATGTTTTTTTCTGCGGTTTTGTCTAAACTTAGTTCTTCGAGCATTTCTAATTGGCGTTTTAATGAAAATAATGAACAAGATATACAAGGGTTTTTGCTATTACAAAACATTTAGAATTTATTGAGAGCATTGATATTAATTAGCGTAGTTTTGCGGCAGTTTTTGGTGCTTTTGAATCCAAAGTTCAAGACGCTTAATAGGGAATCATGTTCAATGCATGAGCTGTTACCGCAACTGTAAGGAGTCAATACTTGAGACCACTATCCACTGATACCAAAATGGCGTATTGGGAAGGAAAAATCAAGTGACCCCGAGCCAGGAGACCTGCCTAAAATTATTCTTTTCAATACTGCTACGGTAGATAGCTGTTGATGAGCGGAAGTCAATTTTTTATTTCAATCGATAGATTGAGCAAAACTTTTATCAATGTTTAAATTCTTAAAGAAAAGCGTACTTATCGTATGCTTAATTTCTAGCTCTGTGATGGCACAGGAAACGCTGGAACAAATCACTGTGACTACTACAAAGTTGCCGCAGAAAACCTCCCAATTGACCAAGTCAATGGTCATAATAAACGATTCTCTCATAAAAGCTCATGCTGGCTGGTCTGTTTCAGATTTACTACAAAAACAAGTGGGACTAAATGTAGTAGGTGCAGGCCAAACTCTCGGAAGTATTCAGAGTATCTTTTTAAGAGGGGCCAGTTCAGGTAAAACACTTATTCTAATGGATGGAGCACCGCTTTATGACCCTTCATCTACAGAAGGAAACTTTGATCTAAACCTAATCAATCTTCAAAATATTGAAAGGATAGAAATTTTAAAGGGCGGACAGTCCACACTTTATGGGTCAGATGCTGTGGCTGGTGTCATAAATTTCATATCCAAAAAACAATCTACAGAGAAAGTATCTCTTTATGGTAAACTTAGTTATGGTAGTTTCAATACCCTAGACTTGGGGGTAGGATCTAGAGGAGAGTTGGCTGGCATTGGATACAATATCGGCCTTACTAAAATAAAAAGCGACGGTTTTTCTTCAGCTAATTCGGATTCGCCAGATCCCGAAAATGATGGTTTTGACAAAACTAATTTTGACGCTCAGCTGTCTAAAAAGTTTGGAGATTTTAATATTAGAGCCTTTGCTAGACAAACAAATTACACGGCCGATTTAGATGCAGGAGCCTTTGTAGATGATAAGGATTATGTTTTTGATTCAAAAAACTTTCAATTAGGAACTGGAGCAGACTGGATTAAAGAGAAATTTCAAGTTCATTTAAATATCAACGCTTCTAATGTTAAACGAGAGTTTGAAGATGACTCCACAGATGTTCCTGCCTCCGCTTTTGCTAAATACTCTTTTTCCACTTACGAAAGTAAATCTTCCTTTTTTGATCTGTATTCTCAGTTATTTCCATCCGACAATATTAAGGTATTGCTAGGAATAGACTACCGAGCCCAAAGTATTGCTCAGACTTACTATTCTGTAAGTTCTTATGGGCCGTTTGAGGACGTCCCTTTATTACATGACGACGCTAGCATTAATAATTTCAGTGCTTATTCAGCGGTGGAACTTGCGGCAAACGATAAACTTGGTATTGAGATTGGTGGAAGACTAAACATTCACTCGGAGTATAAAAGCAATTTTTCATACTCACTGAATCCATTTTATAGGCCTAATGAAGTAATGACTGTCTATGGAGTTTTAGCTACAAGTTATAAAAATCCAACACTTTATCAGCTTTACTCACCATACGGAAATTTAGATTTAAAGCCAGAAACTTCAAGAAATTTGGAGATAGGTTTAAAAGTCAATAATACCAGCACAGGATCGTCTGCACAGTTGGCTTGGTTTGATCGAAAGAACAAAAATAAGGTCACCTATTTAAGTCTACAGGAACCACCTTATGGTCAATATAACAACATTGACGAGCAGCAAACGAGTGGTTTGGAAGTATCTATTGGTCAGAAAATAAGTATAGTGAATATTACGGGCAACTATACCTATTTAGATGGTTATAACAGCATGTTATCCAAAGAAGAGCAAAAGTATAATTTGAACAGGATTCCGAAACACGCCATAAATTTAGGTGCAGGTGTAACGGTAACTAAGAAATTGACTCTTGGGGTAGATTATCAGTTTATAGGAGAAAGAACTGATGGGTTCTTTGATTCTGAGCTTTATCAAACAGTGGATGTTACGCTAGATTCTTATTCTTTAATTGATATTAACGCTAGATACCAGTTTACAAAAAAATGGAGTGTTTTTGCATCTGCAACAAACGTTTTTAATAAAAAGTATACGGAGATATATGGTTACAATTCCAGACCTGCTGCTTTTAGGTTTGGGGTAAATTATAACTAAAACCTATTCACCGTCATATTTATAGTTTGAAAGGCTGGGGATATTTGTAAAAAAATAACAGCGTTATGATTTCACAAAGTTTTTATTCAGACCAGCTTTCTTTCTATAAAACGGGTGTTCAAAAAAAGGAAGTACTCCACGAGTATTTTGAAAAATCGGATATCATAGCCCAGATGGAGGGCTTTTCCATAAAAGAATTGCTCAGTTTCTTGAAAGTTTCTCATCAATATTATTTGAAGAAGAAATTGCCGGAAATTGAGCAATCTCTACTTCATATCACTTCTAGATATAGTGAATCTCATGTTGTACTATCCAGTCTAGCCTACTTTTTTAGTGGGTATAAAAATAAGCTCGTTAAACACATGAGGATGGAAGATGACATACTCTTTCCTTATATAGAGGAGCTGATAGAACCAGAAAATTCGGAAGAAAAAATTAAACAAGTATTAGCTAAAAATACGCTTCAGCATTTTGAAGAAAATCATGATGCCATTGAAGATGAACTTTCAGAGGTGAATGAGATTCTTTTTAAACATTCAAGCCAAAGCGAATTACCGATGCCGTTCCGTATTTTTCTAAATCAAATATCTCAGTTTGAAACTGAACTAAAGAAGCACGCCATCATTGAAGATGAAGTCTTGCTTCCAAAGGTTTTTGATTTACAGAGAAAGCTTAGTACCGCATTATAGAAACAGTGGTACTGTCAGAAATTGGGGCTTTTAAATCTAATTTTAAAACATTATTAGCAATCTCCTTGCCAGTGCTAGCACCATTTTTAACAGACATTCTATAATGTATACCCGCATATACAGGTGACACTTCTGCTTCTTTTGCGTAGTTGGTAAAGTTTTTATAGGCTCTTTTTAAGGCTTTATTGTGCTGAGAAGTAATTTCAAAAGTATACACTTCGCCAAATTCGTTCGCAAGAATAGTAGCCACGGCCGATACTACGGCGGCCTGTTCTGAGGTATAGTCTGGGACCGCATTCTCTACTTGCCTAGCGACCCAATGTGGATCTATCGCCTGATTAATATAGGTTACAGGTCTCATAAGATTATTGCTGAACTTACTTTTCCAAGAACTGATGTATGATTCGTGCATGGCAAATGTAACCTTAAGGTATAATTTTAGAGCTTGGTCCAGTTTGTAGTTCTCTTTTGTAATAAGATTCGACACCAAGGCCAGCTGGTTACCAGCCTGCGTTACAGAGCTTGGAGGCATTTCCCAGAAATTCATTATTTCTTTTTGAGCATCATTTAAGTTTGAAGACGTTAAATAAACTTCATAAGCTTCATCAAAAAAGGTAGAATGTTCTTTAAAAGAAAAGGGTTCTGGTGCGGCGGCTTTGAGTGATTTATTGGCCGAAGTAAAGGTTTTCACTTCTCCCCATTTGGGTAATAGCGGTCTCGTTTTCTCACCTGTAGGTTTCCAAGATGCCGCCGAATTAAAAACAGAATTACTTAAAGGATAATTATTATCGTATGCTTTATGGCCGCCGTCTTTTTGAGATAGCGTCCAAATGACTTGAGCCACCTCCGCTCCATATCTGATAGATCTTTCTACGGCATCGCTTCCTACACCGACTTTATAGATTTGCTCATATTTCTTTTTAAGCGTATCCATTTTTGTTTTATAAACATCACTGGTGGTTCCGTAAAGGTTTTTCATCAATGTATGTTGAGAGGAATTAATGGCAAGTGGCCAGTTGTATTCCAGACTTTTATCTATTTCTGGTAAGTTGTCCAAACCCTCAATGCTTGCTTTTAAGCTTTGGCTTGTTGGCATGCCAGATACGGCGGTTTCGTATGCCGCTAGGGCTAAATATGCCATGGACCTGGCGGCTACAGGACCTTCGTAGCCTGGAGTCGCTTTAATAAGTTCTAATTGTAAACCTGCGTAATCGTTTAAGATTCCTGCTGTATATTTAGAAACCTCTGTGGATAGTTCTTCCTGTGTAGGGTTTACTTCGTCTGTGCCTTTACTACAGGAGATTGTAAGCACTGCTGTCAGCCCTATGATAAGGATTGATAATATTTTAGTCATTAGACTACCGTTTTAATTCACCTATAATAATTCAATAACCTTGCCAAATTGAGCTAAAGCTAACTTCAATTGGTGCTATACGAATAACTTTATAGATTTGATATGGTCTAAATAGTTTTGGAAGCATTAATTTTGGGTATGATTCCTCAGGAGACTATACAGCAGATTCTTCAAGCCACAGATGTGGTGGATGTCGTTGGAGATTTCGTTTCGTTAAAGAAACGAGGTGCCAATATGATAGCATGCTGTCCTTTTCATAATGAGAAAACCCCTTCTTTTTCTGTATCTGCTACAAAACAGATTTATAAGTGTTTTGGATGTGGTAAAGGAGGTGACGCCGTTCGTTTTATAATGGACTTGGAGGGACTTAGTTATCCAGAAGCCTTAAAATGGTTGGCGAAAAGGTACGGCATTGAAATTCAGGAAAAAGAATACACTGATGAAGATCTTTTAGCTCAAAACGAGCGAGATAGTCTTTTTATAGTTTCTGAGTTCGCTCAGAAATATTATGTGGATCAGTTAAGCTCTTCAGAAGGAAAAAGCATTGGTTATAGTTATTTTAAGGAGCGAGGATATAATGACGCCACTATTGCCAAATTTAACCTAGGTTACAGTTTAGAAGCTTGGGATGGTTTTACAAATCATGCGATAAAGCATGGATTTACACTTTCTATTTTAGAAAAGGCTGGTCTTACCATTGTTAGAGAAGATAAAGACCCCATAGATAGGTTTAGAGGACGTGTAATTTTTCCTATTAATAATGTAGCAGGCAAGCCGATCGCTTTTGGGGCTAGAATCTTAAAAGTTAATCCCAAGTCTCCTAAATACCTCAATTCTCCAGAGACTGATATCTATCATAAAAGCCGAATAGTATATGGTATTTATACGGCAAAGAATAGCATTCGCCAGGAGGATAACTGTTATTTGGTGGAGGGTTATACAGATGTCGTTTCCTTGAATCAGGCGGGTATTGAGAATGTGGTAGCTTCTTCTGGTACATCTCTTACCAAAGAGCAAATTCAGCTGATTAGGAGGTTTAGTAATAATATTACCGTACTTTATGATGGAGATGCTGCTGGAATAAACGCTTCTTTAAGAGGGACAGACCTCATTTTAGAGGAAGATATGAATGTAAGGGTTGTGGTTTTCCCAGATGGAGAAGATCCCGATAGCTTTGTTCAAAAAGTCGGCTACGAGGAATTTAAGGAATATGTAGAGACAACATCTAAAGACTTTATCAGGTTTAAGACAGAATTAAGTCTAGAGAAAGTAGGGAATGACCCCGTTCTTAAGGCAGGTTTAATAAGCGATTTGGTAGGTACCATCACCAAGATTCCTGATGCCATAAAAAGGGCAGTTTTTTATCAGGAGGTGGCTGCATTACTTCAGATTGACGAAGAAATTCTAATTACGGAAGGAAATAAAATCGGCAGGAAAAGGAGTAATGACGCTCAGAAAAGTAGGAATAACAGCCTTCCGCCTCCAATTGATGAGAACGATTTTCCTCCTCCAGAATTTTTTATGGGCTCTCCAGACGAGTCCCCATCTACCGCTGTTGCCGAGCAAGCCAATATACTCACCGCTATTTCTTTTAAAGAAGAGTTATTTGTTAAAGATTTGGTATGTCATGGTACAGAGGTGATTGAAAAGGATTTAGAATCGGGCGAGGAGGTTTGTTTGGCAGATTACGTGCTGCATGAGATTGGTGATACTAAGTTTCAGTCTGCCAAACTCAATAAAATATTAGAATTATATAGAGCGGAATATGATGCTGGAAGACTTCCATCGACGTCTTTTTTTACCTCTCATCCCGACGAGCAGATACAGCAACAAGTCGTAAACTGGCTCTCTCCCTTATACGAATTAAGTGAGAGCTGGCAAAAGTTCGAGATTTTTGTGCCACCCTATGTAGAACGTCTTGATGAACTCAGCTATAAGAATATTCTGAGAATTAAAAAGGAACGTTTTGAGGGTGAGTACATGGCCATCACAGAGAAAATGATAAATTCAGATGATGCCGATGAACAGGAGTCTCTTATTTTGGATGCTATGAAAGTGAAAAAGCTGGTTCAAAAACTTGCTGACCAGCTCGGCTCCGTTATTTAGAATCTAAATATTTTTTTACGTTTTTATGAAACTGATTGATGATCATTTCGTGAAGAAATGGGTAAAGCTTTTCATCCCTAAACTTTGAGTCGCTTTTATAGTGCGTATTATGCGTCACACGTGTTTTGTTTTCAGATATCTTTTCAAACTTTATGATCTGCGAGCCCGATGATTTTCCGCCATCTACATAACACAGTTTTACGGTTTTATTCTCATGGGAAACTTTACTCACGTAATGGGTGACAGCAAGTTTAAATAATCCAAATACTAATCTTATTACAATAAAAATCAGTTGATTATCTTTCATGCCAGAATACGTATCATCGGCATAAGATACTTTTCTGGGGTCATTGTCGTAGGCGAAAGAGAAGGTGAGATTGCTTCCGCACCAAGATTTGTTTGGAGGAATACTAAGGTATCCATTCCATGTTTTTTCTAGATCGTAATCCAGTTCATAAGCTTTTGAGTGTAAATAAAAGTCTTTGTCGATTCCTTCAAAGTAGCATTTAGAATTGACGCAATCCAGATCTCCAAAAGTATTTAAATTGTATTTATCCAGATAGCTCAATGTCTGCTCAGAATGAATACGATTTTTGTCAATCAGAGAAAGGGCACTTGTTTTACTTTTGGCTAAAAGATCATTCATAGAAAACGAGATTGTATAGGGTCGATTAATTGAAAAAGCAATATGCTTTAAAAAAATTAAAAAAACCAAACCTGAAGCTTGATATTAGATAACGATTAATTCTCATATTCCGTTTTCTTGATAAATAATGCGTTATAAAATTATGAGAATATTGAAAGCGTGAAGGCAGTAAATTATATTGCGAAAATTAATGAATGACGCAGCAAAAGGTATGGATAATGTGTCAATAAAAAATCTAACAAATCTAGAACCAGATAATAATGAAAATTAAAAAAGTAGTGCTCTTTGTCATGTGCTTCTTTGTATTTTTTGCGGCTGACGCCCAAAGGAAAAAGAAAAAAGAGCAAGCCGCTCAAGCCCTTTCCGATAGCTTATCAAAAGCAAAGGAGCCTGAAAAGAAAAAAGAAGAGAAAAAGGGTCCCAAAAAATTCTCAGACTTTATTGATAGCACAGCCATTAGCCAAGTAGGTCTTTTTAACGTTCATTTAAAAGATGACAAGTGGTATTTTGAGGTTGCTGATACCTTGTTGGGTAGAGAAATTATGACCGTTTCTAGATATTCTCAAACGGCAGCAGGAGGGTCCATTTATGGAGGAGAATTGGTCAATAGGCAGGTAGTAAAATTTGAAAAAGGGCCTAAAGACCAACTTTTTCTTAAGTCTATTTCATATATCATCATGAGTCCAGATAGCACTAAGCCTATCGCCACAGCGGTGCGAAATTCAAGTGCCGACCCTATCATTGCAGCTTTTGAAATTAAGGCGATAAAGAATGATACTTTAACGGGTTTTAAATCCTATGTGATTGACATGACATCTACTTTTGATGGAGACGAGCAGATTTTTTCTTTGGGCTCTGTTGATAAGCAAAGATTAAATATTACCAGCATTAAAAAGGATAGATCTTTCATTAAGAGCATTAAAACGTATCCTATTAATACGGAAATTAGAACGGTTAAAACTTTTGGCGTTTCGCCAGAACGTGTTGAATTAAGGCCAACACCTTCTGTTGGTAATTATTTGCCCGCTTCTAAAGATGCCGGGGTGGTGACCATGGAGTTTAACACTTCATTTTTGGTGCTACCAAAGACACCTATGAGAAAGCGACTTTTTGACGCAAGGGTAGGATACTTTGCTAATCAATACGGAGTTTTTAAAGAAGAGTCCCAAAAGTCTGATGCCGATGTTTTTGCGGTGAGGTGGAGGTTAGAGCCCAAAAATGCAGAAGATGCTGAAAGACAGAAGAACGGAGAATTGATAGAACCAGCTAAGCCCATTTTGTATTATGTAGACCCTGCGACCCCTGTAAAATGGAAGTCGTATATCAAAGCTGGAATTGATGACTGGAATGTGGCTTTTGAAGAGGCGGGCTGGAAGAATGCAATTAGCGGGGAATATTGGCCAGAAGAAGATACTACCATGAGTTTGGAAGATGCTCGTTTTTCGGTGGTCAGATACTTTGCTTCACCTATTTCAAATGCCTATGGACCAAATGTTCATGACCCTCGAAGTGGCGAGATATTAGAAAGCCATATTGGCTGGTATCATAACGTCATGAGGTTACTCAGAAATTGGTACTTTGTTCAGACCGCAGCAGTAGACCCTAGGGCGAGAGAAATGGAGTTTGATGATGATTTAATGGGAGAATTAATTCGCTTCGTTTCTTCTCACGAGGTAGGCCATACTTTGGGTTTGAGACATAACATGGGAGCTTCTTCTGCTACACCAGTAGAAAAGCTAAGAGATGACGAGTGGTTAGCTCAAAATGGTCACACCTCTTCTATAATGGATTATGCTAGATTTAATTATGTAGCCCAGCCAGAAGATAGCGTTACGCATTTGTTTGCTGGAATAGGTGTTTATGACAAATGGGCTATTAAGTGGGGTTATAGTTACTTTGTAGATGCTGCTGATGAAGAGCAAGAAAAGTTACTGTTAAATGAATGGACGAAGGAGGCTAATAAAACACCTAGATTAAGGTTTGGTACAGAAATTAGTCCTTATGACCCTAGATATCAAACAGAAGATTTGGGAGATAATGCCATGCTGGCCTCTTCTTATGGAATTAAAAACATGAAGAGAATCGTGCCGAATTTAGAAAACTGGAGCAAAAAGGACGCTGAATCATACAAAGAATTAAGAGAATTACATGTGCAAGTAACCACTCAGTTTAAAAGATATATGGGGCATGTCACCAAGAATATTGGCGGAGTTTATGATTCACCAAAAACTTACGATATGGAAGGTGAGCAATTTACTGTGGTACCAAAAAGTACACAAAAAGAAGCTGTAAGTTTTCTTAACGAGCAGTTGTTTAAAACACCAAACTGGTTATACCCATCAGGAATTTATAGCAAAACCAAAGTAGAAACAGGTGTGGAAGCGATAAAGAGTTTACAGTCGGCTACTTTAGGTCAAGTGTTGGAGGGGGAAAGGCTTGCCAGAATATTAGAATATAGTGCATTGTCTACCGACAACTATTCAGTGGATGAACTACTAACGGATTTAGAAACTGGCATTTTAGGCGAGCTGAAATTGGCAAGTAAGGCAGATCAATACAGAAGAAATTTACATAAAGTATATGTTACAGAGTTAATAGGTCTTTTGGAGCCAGGTAAAGCTGTAATGAGATCTATACCGGTAGGGGTGACTTATGGTTTTGAAAGTCAAACAGTGAACTTGAACGAAACAGACCTTCCTTCAATTGCTAGAGGGCATTTAGTTGCAATAAAAAGTAAACTTATTGTTGCTCAAAGGGTTAGTGATAAATTATCCGCTTTTCATTACAAAGATTTGTTAGAAAGAGTGGAGTTAGCTTTAGACCCAAAATAGCTTATTTCGGGATTTTATAGGAATCTGTCGTTAATTTTAACGACAGATTTTTTTTGATATATGTTTATCAGGGGCACGATTTTTGCTTAGTTTAGCGTTAAAGTCTTACATTTAAAAACGCACTGTTGAATCGCTTACTTATCGTCGGATTAATGCTCTTGACTATCTCGTCTTTTGCCCAAAGTGGTAATTGGCAGGTGGACAAATTGGGTCAGGATTATGCGAAATTATCCTACCAGAGAGTTATTACGGACGCTAAAACCATTTTAAAAAGAGATAATTCTTTGACAGATGCTCAAAGAAAAGAGGTGCTAAGTAAGCTTTCGTATTCGCTTTATAATATCAATGATTACAAGCAAGCGGAAGAATATTTTCAGAGTTTGGCAAGTTTGGCACAAGATAATACAAAGGAAGACAATGACATTCTTTTGAAATATGCTAAAGTTTTAGCAGGGAATGGAAAACATGCTCAGTCTTCCAAGGTTTGGAGTAAGTACGGTGAGCGAAATCCTAAAGATTTAAGAGCAGGTGATTTTACCGCACTACAGTCAAATACTGAACCGCTCATAAGGAATGCAGCAAGTTATGAAACATATCTACTTCCAATAAATACCAATCATGCAGATTTTAGCCCTACAAGATATGCCGGTGGGCTTGTTTTTGTTTCAGGTAGAGGGAAAAACACCCCCATTAAGCGTGTATTTGCTTGGGATAATTCGTCTTTCCTTGATTTGTTTTATTTGGATGACGAAAGTCAACTAAATTCCAGCTCCTCTGCAGGTTTAAGCTCTAGTGCAACGGCTTCAATAGCAGAACCTGATTTAAGAGCTGATTATTTTACTACGCAAACGGCCAACGATGGTCCAACTTTAGGTTTGAAAAGTGCTTTAGGTTTTTTAACAAAACCTAAGCTAGAGTCGGATAGGATGAATGGTGCAATAAACTCAAGTTATCATGACGGACCTTGTCAATTTTATAATAATGGGGAAAGCGTCATTTTTACAAGAAATGGCATTAGAAATTTAGATTATGTTTCAGAAGATGGTGTCAATAGGATTCATCTTTATATGGCTAAAAAGATAGGGGATCAGTGGGGGAATTTAGAAGGCTTTCCGTATAACGACGGCAATTATTCTACTGGACATCCAGCGTTTATGCCAGACGAGAATATTTTGTTTTTTGCATCAGATATGCCCGGCGGTTTTGGTGGGGTAGATATTTATTTTTCTAAATTTCATAATGGCGAGTGGTTGGAGCCACAAAATGCTGGCATAACCGTTAATACGGAGGGAAATGAAATGTTTCCCTATATAGATGAACAAAACAATCTTTACTTCTCTTCAGATGGTCATCCGGGTCTTGGCGGATTAGATATTTTTACGGTTTCTTTGAATAGTGAGGGAATTCCAATATCTGGAATGCATAATTTAGGGGCACCTTTAAATTCGGCTGCAGACGATTTCGGTATCCTTACAGACTCCGATTTGAAAAAAGGTTATTTTAGTAGTAATAGAAAGCGTGGCGGAGGCGATGATGACATTTATAGTTTTACCAGAATAGGAGAAAAGTTTGGTTGTAAGGATGTCTTGGTAACCGTTAAAAATGACAATAATGGGAAAACAATCGCAGGTCTAGATTTCGTCTATTATGAGTCTTTGAGTCCTAATGAAAAGAAGAAAGCAAAGACAGATAACTACGGTAATGTTAAATTATGTCTAAATGCGGAGTCTAATTATTACTTCGAGTTTTCCGATAAAGATTTTAAAAGTCCCAAAGTACATTTTCACACCAAAGGGATTTCGGACTTTAGAGAAACTCCTTTTGAAATTATCTTAAGTGAAAGGCTAGAGCCGATTAAACCTAATATTCTTCAGCCGCAAGTTATGGCTCGTCAGAGAGACTTGAGTGACGAAAGGAGATATAGAGGTATTGTTTTCTTGGGAGATGTAACACAACCATTGGCTGGGATTAGAGTGCGGTTTATTAATAAATGCACAGATGAAACAATCGAACTATTGACTGCGAAAAACGGTCAGTATGATTTTATAAGAGACCCAAGCTGTGACTATGAATTTACAGCAATAAAAGCGGGCTATGCCACTAATTATGAATTTGTACCAAGCACTTTAAAAGCCGGTGTTAAGTCTGATGCAGTAGCTATTGGTAGTAAAGTCGCTGTGAAATCAAAAAAAGAATCGGAGTCATTCTTTGACCCAAAGGTTTTTAAGGTTGGCGATTTTGTGAAGTTGGATAATATTTATTATGAAACCAAAGACTATGAACTTGCTTCTAATTCTAAAAATGATTTAGACCAATTGGTTTTAGTGATGAGGGCTTATCCAGCCATGGTAATTGAGGTTTTCTCACATACAGATTCAAGAGGAGAAGCTGGTGCCAATCTCATTTTATCCCAGAAAAGAGCGGACGCAGTTAAAGGATACCTTACAGGTAGAGGAGTAGACTCTTCTAGAATAAAAGCCGTTGGGATGGGAGAGGAGTCGCCTATAAATAAATGTGGCGACGGTATTCAGTGCACAGAGGCCGAATACCGACGCAATAGAAGAACAGAGTTTAAGATTTTACAGATTGAAAGGATTTAAAAAGGTAAGTCGTCTTCATCACTTCCATTTGGTATTTGCTCAGGAGAAGGTTCTGAAGAGCTTTGAGACGTTTGATTGCCATAATTACTTGAGGAGTTGCTTCCAGAACTGCTTTCGCCCCCAGGTCTCCCGCCTAACATCTGCATATTATTAGCTCTTATTCTCACGCCCGTTTTTTCTTGGCCATTCTGGTCTGTCCATTTTTCGGTTCTTATTTTTCCTTCTATATATAAGGGGTCACCTTTTTTTACATACTGCTCCACCACACTGGCTAAACCTTCCCAGATTTCTATTCTATGCCATTCGGTTTGACTTTGTTTTTGGCCAGTTCTGTCAGTATAAGTCTCTGTGGTGGCTAGCGAAAAGTTAGCCACTTTGGAGCCACTTGGTAGCGTTCTTATTTCTGGATCACCACCTACATTGCCTATTAATATTACCTTGTTTAATCCCGCCATGGTGTTTATTTACTTCAGTTATTGATAATTGATAAAGATACATCACTCTATGGTAATGTCCAATATATACTTTTCTATCAATTTATGCTTGGGCAATTGTTCAATATCCTCAAGTTCATAGAAAAAAGAACGGAGTTCTTGTGGAATATTTTTTAGTTCAATGGGCCAGAAAAAGGTATGTATCCTTTGGTGAGTTAAGATTTGCTTACTGAAAATGGGTGTTCCAATACTCATTGTAGTGGACACCCACTCAGGGAATAATGACTTTAAATCATCAATTACTTCTGTTTTATTCTCTGTTTCAATGAGATAAAATTCATATAACCCTTTCCAAATATCCTGCTTTTCACGCTTTTCCAAGAAATATTTACCTTCATTTTTGAGTACGAGATAGTTGAAAAATCTATTTTTAATTGAAGTCTTTTTTAGTTTTACTGGGTAAGCTTTCTGGCTTTTTGCCTTAAAAGATCCACAATGAATTTGTACTGGGCAAACCTCACATGAAGGGTTTTTAGGCGTGCAAACAGTGGCTCCTAATTCCATCATTCCTTGATTAAAATCAGCAGGATTGTCATGGTCAATTAAACTTTGAGCAAGCTCTGAAAATTCTCTTATGCCATTTGATGAGTTGACAGGAGTATGAATTTCGTATATCCTTGATAGTACTCTGTAGACATTTCCGTCAACGACGGCTTTAGCTTCTCCGTATGAAATAGAGGAGATTGCCGCCGCCGTGTAGGCTCCAACTCCTTTGAGTTTTAACAAATCTTTATAGCTTTTTGGGAACACTCCTTGGCACTCTTCCACTACAAATTTTGCCGCAGAATGTAGGTTCCTAGCCCTAGAATAATAGCCCAAACCTTGCCAAGTTCTAAGCACCTCAGATTCTTCTGCTTCTGCCAATTCGTTTACCGTTTCAAACTTGGTAATGAATGTCAAGTAATAAGGTAAACCTTGATCAACTCTTGTCTGTTGTAAAATAATCTCTGAAAGCCAGATTTTATAAGGATCGTTGGTATTTCGCCATGGTAAGTCCCTTTTATTTAATTGATACCATTTGATAATTTGTTTCGAAAGCATGATGAAGTTTAATAAAATTTACTTAAATGTAGCCCCCACGGTAACTGTCTTGTAGTAAATTAACTAGGTTAAAATATTTGTATTAATTTGTGTGTGTAAAATCAATTAGGCTATCTTTGCAAACCCATTAAAGTATTTAAGATGCTAAAGCATCTTAATAATCTCTTAAGTATAACTAAAATAATTTAATAAAGTGACTAAAGCAGAAGCAATAGCAGCAATATCTGACAAGACTGGCATCGATAAAGCCAGCGTTTCTACAACATTAGAAGCCTTTTTTGTAACCGTAAAAGACACCTTAGGTAGTGGTGAAGCTCTTTATGTAAGAGGGTTTGGAAGTTTTGTAAATAAGAAAAGAGCCGCTAAAAAGGCCAGAAACATCTCAAAGAAAACTACAGTTACTGTACCTGAGCACCATATCCCTAGTTTTAAACCTGCTAAGGAATTTGTTGATATGATTAAGGAAAATATTAAGTAACATTAAATGTCTGGCGGATTGAAACCTATAAGTCACTTTGGGATTGTTTTATTAGTAGGAGTTTTACTCTCTTTAGGGTTATATTTCTTGCCAAAAACGGTTGTTAAAAACGAAGTTGCTACGGATGGAAACTCCGCCAGCTCTACTTCTCCAGAAGGGAAGGGAAGTGACCACGCAGTTCTTAATGCAGAGCAAGAACAAAAACTTAAGACTATAAAAGCCTCAAATTTGTCAGGGGAAGAAAAGAATCAATCTTTGGTTGATTTTTTTAGCGAGCAAAATGTTTTTGATAGTGCAGGTTATTATACGGGTATAATAGCAGAAGCTACTAATTCTGAAGAAAGCTGGCTAAAAGCTGGTGATTATTACTATCAAGCTTATTCATTAAGTTTAAATCCTGTTAAAAGGGAAGAATTGGCTGAGAAAACCAGATCGGTTTATCAGAAAGTTTTGACGCTTAATCCAAATCAGTTGCAAGCCAAGACAAATATGGCGATGACCTATAGTACATCTAGCTCTCCTATGCAGGCGGTGCTTTTGTTAAGACAAGTTTTGGATCAAGAGCCAAGATTTGTTCCTGCCTTAATGAGCCTAGGGGCACTTTCTATGCAGTCTGGTCAATATGATAAAGCGGTTTCGAGATTTCAACAAGTTTTGGGTATAGCTCCAGGGAATTTAAACGCCCAATTGGGACTTGCTTACAGCTGGATAGAAGTAGGAGAGAAAGAGAAAGCAAAAGCTCTTTTATTAGACTTGTCAAAACAAAATGTTGGTGATGTTCTGCAAAATGAAATCAACAACACTTTGAAAAGTTTAAACTAATTTTTACTTTTGCGGTTCGATAATAACTAGCCTTTTCCCATAAGGTGTTATTTCAAAGAAATTATTTTAAAATCAACCCAGTGGGATTGGGTGTTTAGCTTATAAAATATGCCTTGCGGAAAGAAAAGAAAAAGACATAAAATGTCTACTCACAAAAGAAAGAAGCGTTTAAGAAAAAATAGACACAAGAAGAAATAATCTTCTTTTGCTACCATATATTTAATTCTTCTAAATAAATTAGCAGTTAGCAGAGGAGCTATTTTTTATATAGATCTGATCTGTTTACTGCTTTTTTATTTAAATTACATTATGATTTTATCACCCTTAATTCTAACTCAAATTTGAGCAACGAATTATTTATAAGTTCCACGCAAAAAGGTGAGCGAATAGCTCTTTTGCAGGATAAACGTCTTATTGAATATCACTTTGACAATGCAGAAAGCCATTTTGCTGTTGGGGATATATATTTAGGGACGGTCAAAAAAGTAGTTTCGGGCTTAAATGCCGCTTTCATAGATATTGGTTATGAGAAAGATGCTTTCTTGCATTATCATGATCTCAGCCCCAATATTAAATCCTTAAACGCCTACACTAAAGGTATTCTTAATAAGAAGCCATTTAGTCCTAGGTTAAAAGGTTTTAAACTACAGCCTCAGATAGATAAATTAGGAAAAATTTCGGATGTCTTAACCAAAGGGCAACCTATTTTGGTTCAGGTGGTTAAGGAACCGATTTCTTCTAAAGGACCTAGATTATCATGCGATATCTCCATTGCTGGAAGATATGTGGTTTTGGTGCCCTTCGCTAATGCAGTTAATATTTCCAAGAAAATTACCAGTAAACAAGAAAGACAAAGACTTCACAAGTTATTGTATTCTGTTAAGCCGGATAATTTTGGAGTTATAGTAAGAACTGTTGCAGAAAATAAGGATATACAAGAGCTACAGCGTGATTTAGAAGAGTGCGTAGAGAAATGGGAAGCAGGTATAGCAGCTCTAAAAGGAGCTAAAGCTAGAGACAGGATAGTAACCGAAATGGACAGAGCAGCATCTCTTTTAAGAGATATGCTTAATGATGATTTTGACAATATTGTAGTTGACGATAGTGGCAATTACGACAAAATCAGTTCATTTTTGCAAAATATTGCACCTGAAAAGGCCAAGATATTAAAGCTGCATAATGGCAAAACCAAACTTTATGAGCACTACGGTATTGAAAAACAGTTGAAATCTTGTTTTGGTAAATCTGTTAGTTTGCCTAGCGGTGGCTATTTGATTATTGAGCATACAGAGGCTTTACACGTTATTGATGTAAATAGCGGTAATAAATCTACCAAAGAGGAAGACCAAGAAGCTACTGCAATAAATGTTAATACAGAAGCAGCCAAAGAAATAGCTCGCCAGCTACGTCTTAGAGACATGGGTGGTATAGTGGTGGTTGATTTCATTGACATGAAAAAGGCACAGAACAGACGTGAGATTAACGACGTTCTGAAAGCTGAAATGAAAGGAGATAGGTCTAAGTATACTATTTTGCCTATTACAAAATTTGGATTAGCTCAGATTACGCGTCAGAGAGTAAGGCCAGAGATGAATATCATTACCAAAGAAAAGTGCCCTACATGTAGTGGTACAGGTAATATTCAGGCTAGTATTGCTGTAACAGATACCATACAGAATCATTTAGAGCATCTTATGGAGAAGCAGAATGAACCTGGTCTTAGTATTATTTTACATCCATTTATATATGCATATTATAGAGAGGGATTCCTATCTAGGCAAATGAAATGGTTTATAAAATATAAGAAATGGATTAAGCTTACTAAAGATTCATCTTTAGGAGTTACAGATTTTCACTTTATTAATTCACACGGAGAAGAAATAGAATTAGCTTAAGAAGTTAATTAAAGAAATTTGAAGTCCCTTTGAGTATTTATTCAAAGGGACTTTTGCATTAATAATTGTCATAAAACTTTTTTACTCTTCTAGTAAATTGCTCATAAATAGGTTTAGAGAATTCAATGAATAACTGCTGAGGGGCAGGAGGGAGTTCTTCTCTATTTTTGGTGAGTGCCAGTTCCTTTTCTGTCAGTGCTCTTTGATCTCCATTATAGCTAGACCATTCATTGACCCATATAAACTCGCCAGGGAACTCTTCTTTTTTTAGAATAGTCTTATTTTTGAAGTCCGTTATTTCCATGAGAAGTAAACCTTTAGAGCTTACAATCTTTTTATTAAAGGAGTATTTGGCATTTACTTTACCGTAAACATCTACGGTTTCTCCCTTAATTTTGGCAGTTCCAGTTTTTACACTATCCACACTGGTTAGAGTACTTTCTTTTCTTTCTAGATAAGTTTCTCCTACCACAAAATCAACAAACTCTAATCTGACCACATGGTCCGGTTTAAGGTGGAGTGATCCTGCTTCAGAGGGGGAGTAAAATCTTATAAACTTATTTATTCTTTTGTTTTCTTTGAGAAATTCATCAATTCTATCTTGAAAGTATTGATGGCTTAATGCATAAGTTCTAGAATTTACAGAAGGCTGTTCTACCACAACATGATAGGAGCCAAGATTAAGAGCCTCGTCCATCTTTTCCCTAGTATCTTTGTAGTTTGGAGCAAATTGGAATAATTTCTCAAAAGCGTCAAATGATGCTCTTCCGCTTTCAATTGTACCTTTCCTTAGCATTTCAGAAGCATATATGTATCTTTCCGTGGCCGCTAAATCTCTGGCTTGCTCTGTTTCTTTAAAGAAGGATTTAGGACTCACCACTCTTCTACAGGCGGTGCACTTGGCAATGAGATCATGCATTTTGTTAAGCTTGGAATAGTCCTCCAAAACTCTTTCCCATTTAAACTGTTGGTCGGCATTTTTTGCAATTGAAATATCTGAGAGAAGCTCTTTTGCGGCATTGTTATAGGCTTCTGGAAGAACAGCTAATGATTTATCGTTGTCAATATCTTTTTTTAGCTTTTCAACAGATTGTAGTACGGCATTATAGTAATCTCCCTTGTCTAAAGCCTTAGTTCCACTTTTACTGCAGGCGGACGACACTAGAAATGGGATGGTTAATAGTAGATGTTTTAGTTTAATTCTCATGATTTGAATAAGGTTAAAATTGAAATCTCAAACAATTTAGGTGACATTAAGGGAGATTTTCAAAGTTAAGAAACGACTTAACAAATCATTATAAACTTCAATGGAATTTATAAAACGGTATAATATAGTCGTTTAAGAACTATTTCATCATTAGTTCGGCACTCCCGAAATTAACTTTGAAGAGTTTGCACCAGATTAAAACGTATTTCTGTTTAGTTAAATCAACTTCTGCAGGAAGGTCATAAATTAAATTCCCGTTTTCTACTTTGTTGCTAATCTGGATAAAATTCTTGGCATTCGTATTTTCCGCCAAATAAACACGTAAGTCTGGCCCAGAGTCCGTTTTGAAATTAGTGAATTTTAGTTTTTTTACGCCATTGTCTTCAAAAATTTGCACCATTCCTGAGGTGGCATGAGCATCTCTTTTGAAATCTCCTAGGTATAATACAGTTGCCCCTTCATCATTCAATAACGGTTGTTCATCAGAAATCACCATGGGTGGATTAATATCCATTTTAGTGCAGCCAGAAAATACTATTGGGATGAGAAAAATAAGGATGTATAAAGGATTTTTCATAAAGCAGGAGAACTTAGTTTTAAGAAATATCGTATATAAAAGTATAGAACAGGTAAAAATATGAATAATCTATTTAAAAATTGGACAGTTACTCGATTTACGTATTTAATAGTGTCAATAGTTTTAATTGGCCTAGCATTTAATTACGGGCACAGTATTTTTCTCTACATTTTGGGTGTTGGCTTTTTGGCTCAAACACTTTTAAATGTAGGTTGTAGTAGTGGAGAATGCCGTAAACCCAATACTTTTAATTATAGAAGAAGGCATTAAGCGAAAAACATATAGCCAATAAGAATAGCAGCAACGATACCAATGAAATCTGCAAGAAGGCCATATTGTATGGCATATCTTACCTTAGTAACGCCGACGGAGCCAAAATATAAAGCTACGATATAAAATGTAGTATCAGTGGTTCCTTGAAATATACAAACCAATCTTCCGACAAAAGAATCCGGACCTCCATTTTCTGGAGCCATAGCTTCTAGCATTAAACCTCTAGCACCACTTCCAGAAAGAGGTCTCATAATGGCTACAGGAAGAGCTTCTACGAAACGTGTGTCCAATCCAATACTGGCTATTACGAAACCCAGAGCGTCTGTGAAAGCACTCAGTACACCAGAATTTCTTAAAACACTAATGGCAACTAGCATTCCTACAAGGTAAGGAATAATTTTTACGGCCACTTGAAAACCTTCTTTTGCTCCCTGTATGAAGGTATCAAAAATGTCAATCTTTTTTCTTAGACCTCCTAAGATGAAAACCACTATGACGGAGAATAAAATGAGATTACTGTAGACTTTCGAAAACCCTTCTATTTCTCCTTGGCTAAGCTTTGATAGATACCAAAGCAAAAGGAGAATAACTGCGGAGATTCCTCCTATCCAGCCAAGTATGGTTTTATCCCAAATCTTTATCTTTTGCTTGAACATTAGAAATATTAAACTAATGACAGTGGCAAAGTAGGTACTTATTAATAAGGGAATAAAGACATCTGAAGGGTCGGCGGCTCCCATGGAGGCTCTGTAAGTCATAATGTTAATAGGAATTAGGGTCAAACCTGAGGTTTGAAGAACTAGAAACATTATTTGAGAATTGGAAGCGGTGTCTTTATTTGGGTTTAGCTCTTGCAAACTTTCCATAGCTTTTAAACCAAAAGGTGTAGCGGCATTGTCTAAGTTTAGCATGTTGGCAGAGAAGTTCATAATCATTTGACCATGAGCCGGGTGGTCTTTCGGAACCTCTGGGAATAATTTATTAAAAAACGGACCAACAATTCTAGACATAAATCTGATGGCTCCAGCTTCTTCTCCTATTTTTAAAATCCCTAGAAATAAAGTCATAATGCCTGTTAGGGCTAATGATATTTCAAAACCTACTTTGGCAGAATCGAAAATTCCTGCGACCAGTGTTTCAAAAATCAATTGATCGCCAAAGAAAAAATATTTAATTAAAGCCACTATCATGGCAACGATGAAGAACCCAGACCAGACGTAATTTAAAACCATTGAAAGAGATTAGTCTTTAGAATTATTTGACGAAATTTAGAGCAAATTACTTTATAAAACACGGATATTGATGCATTGCAGGACTTTTTTGAGAGAAAAATCATTTATTTTATTTTTGATAATTTTTGTCTGTTCATGTAGCTCGGAATCTAGGAAAAAGAATGTGGCTTATACACCAATAAAGGACTTAGAGGTTTTGCCCAAAATTGAAAAAACAGAAGTTGGAGAACTGGAAGAAAGCCTTATTGCTCAAGGACTTGTTAATATTCAAGATGTGTCGCCAAATGTATTGATAGATTTAAAATATTCTACCACAGATAATTTTTTTAAACGCGACGTATATGGTACGTTGACGAAGGCCTTTCTTCCTGTGATTACCGCTGAAAAATTATTTGTAGCTAGCGACTCGCTGATGAGCAATTATCCTGATTTTAGGTTAATGGTGTTTGATGCCGTTAGACCGCATTCGGTTCAGGAAGTTCTTTGGGAGGCATTGGATAGTATACCTCCAGGTGTGAGAAAAGCATATGTGGCAGATCCTGCTGAAGGATCTTTACATAATTATGGCTGTGCAATAGATTTAAGTATATATGATTTAAAAACGGATTCGCTTCTAGATATGGGTACTGCATATGATTTCTTTGGATATTTGGCGTATCCAAGAAAAGAAAAAGAAATGTTGGAGACGGGTCAACTCACAAAAACTCAGGTTCAAAACAGAGATATATTAAGGAAAGTGATGATTGGAGCTGGTTTTCTTCCAATAACAAGTGAATGGTGGCATTTTAACAGTACTTCTTTAGCTAGAGCAAAAAGGGATTATGCCTTGATAAAATAAAAAACAGTCATTCAAATGAACAACTGCTTTCAAATCACCTAACCACTAAAGTTTCTTAATATTTTATATCTGCTATTTAACCTCTTTTGCCACCATCAGATCTCATTCATGTATCGAAGTTTATATAGTAAATATGTTGATCTATTTAGTTGAAAATAAAAGCTTTAAAGTGCCTTTTAGAATTCAATATTTTATCAACTATACAATTTTAGGTTTTATTTGCGGAGGATGCAAGGGAAATTTATTGTTCGGTAAACTATAAATTAGGTACGTATAGTTGTGCATTTTAAATCAGGTTTATACATTAGGGAGTGTGGGGTGCATATTTGAATAAGAAATAGGTTGACATCCTTTTAAGTTTATGTTTATCTTTGTGAACTTTTTTATTTAAATAAAATTTCAGTGTTAGAATCTATAAATAGGATATTAAAAGGGGCAGAGGAATGGAATGTGAAAAATTCTGAAGATCTTGAAAAGTTTAGATTAAAGTATTTAAGTAAGAAGGGAGAATTAAATGAACTCTTCGAGGAATTTAAATCTGTTTCTCGTGACCAGAAAAGGGAATTTGGCCAAGAACTGAATAAGTTAAAATCTTTCTTAGATAATAAATTTAAGGATCTTCAAGAGGGTATTGTTCAGGTTGAGAACATTGAAGACAGGCCAGATTTATTTTTACCTGAACTGCCTAATGGGCTGGGTGCACTGCATCCTTTAACGCTTGTTAAAAGAAGAATCACGGAGATTTTTGCTAGAATGGGTTTTAGCAGTGAGGATGGTCCAGAAATAGAAACAGATAGATATAATTTTACGGCACTTAATTTTGCGGAAAATCATCCTGCCAGAGAAATGCAAGATACTTTTTTCATTTCTAAAGGAAAAGAACAGAAGGATGATGTGCTTTTAAGAACGCACACTTCAAATGTTCAGGTGAGATTAATGGAAAATAATAAACCACCTATTCGTTCGATAATGATTGGGAGAGTTTATAGAAATGAAGCTATTTCTGCAAGAGCACATTGCCAGTTTCATCAGGCTGAAGGTTTATATGTAGATAAGAATGTAAGTTTTTTAGATCTGAAAAATACCTTACTCCATTTCGCTAAGGAAATGTTTGGAAAAGATACTAAAATAAGGCTTCGTCCTAGTTATTTTCCTTTTACTGAACCTAGTGCAGAGATTGATATTTCATGCTTTATCTGTAAAGGTGAGGGTTGTAATATTTGTAAAAAGACGGGTTGGGTTGAAATTGGTGGCTCTGGAATGGTAGACCCTAATGTTTTAATTAGTGCAAATATTGACCCGGAAGAGTATACTGGATTTGCTTTCGGTATGGGAATAGAAAGAATCGCGATGTTAAAATATGACGTAAACGATATCAGATTGTTCTTCGATAACGACGTAAGGTTTCTTAGACAGTTTCAAGGGGCATAATTCTAAGGTTGTTATAGTAAGTTGATAATGATTATTAAAAAGTCTGTTTTTTTATTACTGGTTTTTCTGGGCTTTCAAATTCCAGCATTTTCGCAATTAAATATTGAATTCCCTTCTGCGAGGGCGGTGTTTCAGCGAGATAACAGTAATAACGGTTTTATTCCCGTTTATGGTATTGGACCAGTGAATGCGGATGTTATTGAAGGTCGATTAACCCCGTTTGTTAACGGTCAAGGTACTGCTACAGATTGGCAGGTTATAGATACCAATTTATTAAATGGAGCCTATTCTGGTAAAATATCAGGAAAGGGTGGATGGTATACCGTTGAGGTAAGGGCAAAGGTAAATGGTGTTGTGGTTTCTAATTATGCAGTTAATAAAGTGGGCATCGGAGAGGTGTTCATTGTGGCCGGTCAATCTAATGCACAAGGCTTTTTGAGCTTTAATCCTCCCACTGGAGCCAGTGACGATAGGGTAAATGGTTATGGATATTATAATTCCGTTTCCATTCCAGAAAACCCATCCTTAACTAATATATTGCCATTATATCGTGAGTTAAATTTAGGGCCGCATGGTCAAAGTTCTTGGGCTTGGGGAATTCTAGGAGACTTACTTGTTGCTAAATTGAATGTTCCAGTTCTTTTTTTTAATGCGGCTTATGAAGGAACAACCATAGAAAATTGGGTGAGTAGTTCTAAAGGACTTCCTACCACTAATGCCGGTTTAGGGACACCTTATACCAATCAAACACCATACTCTCCGTTAAGGATTATTCTTCAAAATCATGGTTCCGTATATGGATTAAGGAGTATTTTATGGATGCAAGGGGAGAATGATTTTGATACTTCTCAATCGGATTATAGAAGAGATTTAAACTTTTTGGTAAATAAAGTTTCTCAAGATGTTGGCAAAAATGTGAATTGGATGGTGGCAAGGACTTCTTATATTTTTGACAGGGTTTATGGGCAAATCATTTCTGCTCAAGATCAAGTTATTGCAGATAATAGTAATGTTTTTTCAGGTCCTTTTACAGATAGAATTCAAAACCCTAGGACAGATGGTGTTCATTTGTCTTATGATGGCATAACGGAATTGGCCCATGCCTTTAACAGGGACTTAACGACATCGGTTCTTAATTCAATGGTACCATCTCTTGGTGCTGAAATTGAACCATTGACATATGGATGCGTATCGGGGAGCCTTGTTAAAGTTTCCCCTATAAAAAATAATTTTAAAGAGTTTGTGTGGAGTACAGGCTCCACAACTAGCTCTGCTCAAATATTTAGTGGAACTGTTTCTGGAGTTCTGAGAGACCAGAATGGTAATTATCACCTGACAGAAAAACTTAGTGTTAACGGTTTGCTACCGCCAGCTCCGAAAGTTTTAGCGGAGAATGGCGGAATAGCTTGTATTGGGAAATCGGCTAGATTTTATATAAACTCTACTGCGAATAACGTGGAATGGGCAGACGGCTCTTCTGGTTATAACTTTTATACCTCAACAACAGAGGCTGTTTATGCTGTTCAGATAGATCAGTATGGATGTAGATCAGAGCGATCTTCAGCGTTAAGGGCGAGTTTTACGCCTACGCCACAACCTCCAGTAATAACCAGCCTTTTTAATAGTTATGGTGCATGTGAAGGAGACCTAATCGCATTAATTGCCAAATCAGATAATAAAAGATTTAGATGGAGTACGGGTGAAACTTCTCAGCAGATTATTATTGGTGGAGTGGGTGAAAGAGAGTATCAAGCTTTGACGATAACTGATAATGGTTGCGAATCTGATTTCTCAGAACCAGTAGCAATCAAAATATTTAGTAAACCAGTACCTCCAACTATTATAAAGTCTGGACCTTATAGTATAGGAGTTTTAAATGAAGAAACATACAAAGGTTATGAATGGTCATATGAAGGTCAAAAACTGGATTTGTATTCTGGGGCAGAAATTTTAGCGAGTCAAAATGGCTTTTATACCGTTAAAGGTTTAGAAGTTCATGAGCAGCCATATGTGGCATCTTGTTTATCAAATGCCTCGGGACTATTCTTGTTTGAGAGAAAAGAAAATGATACGGGTATTGTGGCTTATCCTAATCCCGTTGTTGATAAAACTTTTTTTGTAGCTTCTGATGTTCCTTTGTCAGCCGTTCTTTCGCTGAAAGATATCAAAGGAAGAACTATTATTCCACCGTTTGTCGTGAAAGATTTAGAGCTACCTAGAGCACTGAAAATGTCTTCTACACTGCCAGCTGGAACATATATCTTAACGGTAGACTATGATGGGCTAGGAAAAAGGTTTAAACTATTTTTTGAATAATAGTCCCATATCACTATCCCTGCTGTTATACTAACGTTTAGGGAATGTTTGGTTCCAAATTGTGGAATTTCAATAACACAATCTGAGGCAAGAATTACTTCGTCGGAAACACCAAAAACTTCGTTTCCAAATACAAATGCGTATTTGGTGCTTGGTTCGGTTTTGAAAAGATCGAGTCCAATACTATTATTTGTTTGTTCTATAGAAGCTATTTGATAACCATCATCTTTAAGTTCTTTTATAGCATCCATAGTGTTTCCGAAATACTTAAATTCTACGGTATCCGTAGCACCTAATGCGGTCTTTTCCATTTCTTTATTTGGCGGTTGACCTGTTATTCCACATAAGTAGATCTTATTTACTCTAAAGGCGTCTGCGGTTCTAAATATGGAGCCTACATTTTGTAAACTTCTGATATTATCTAAAACGAGACATATAGGAGATTTAGAACTTTTTTTGAATTCTTCAGGGCTTATTCTGCCCAGTTCGTCCATACTTGTTTTTCTAATTTCTGTTGATGGCATAATAATTGAGTTGTTTTCTTTAACAGGAAAGAATAAATATGCGTGTTTTAATAATAGTTTCAATTTTCATTTCTCTCGGTTTCAACGCAAGGTCGCAAAGTACCTCAACAGAACCGTATGCACAAAATAATGATGCTCTAAATAATACGGTAACCAATCAACAGGTTCAGGTTTCAAAGACCGTGTCTGACCCTAATTGTCAAACGGATTATGGAAATGAAGTAAAGGTTTCAAATACTGTTATCACAGGTTGGACGGCTGGTTGTTTAGAAATTAAAGCAACAGACTATATAGACTTAGATGAGTTTTTTGACTCTGAATATGGCAGTAACTTTGATGCTCAAATAGTTTCTCAGATCCCAGGAGGAAATCCAGAACCGGAGCCAACGCCAGATCCGACACCAACACCAGATCCAACGCCTACGCCAGATCCAACACCAACACCTACGCCAGATCCAACAGAGGAGAAGCAATGCGAAGACTTTTCTAATCATGGAGCTACTAACCCTCATTTATATGCCAATTACTCTTCAAATTCTTTTGTGGGCAATTTAATTGCAAAATATACTCCAGAATACAAGGTAGAGGGTTTAACAGATTGGAAATTGATGACAACAGCCGGCCCTGTAATTCCAGGTTCGAATATTAAATATCATTATTATCAGGAGCCTTTCGATGGTTGGGAAAGAAATACCATATTAAGAACAAAAGCGGGCTGTCCAGAGTATAGAGACGTAAGGAGCCAGAAGGTATATACCAATACTTTAGAGCCTTGGATAGATTTGCCAACGGTAGGGCCTCTTAATAATCCAGCAGTTAAAGATTACTATATTATGGTTAACTCCGAGTTAGAAGGTCGTCAAAATGTATGGGGTGACATTCCTATCTATAACCTTTATGCGGATAGAAATATACCAAATCTAAATGTTAGAATAAATGGGTCACAGTTTTTTGGTTTTGAGATTTACACTTACCCATTATTTCAGGTAAGACCCAATAGAGATATGATGGTGACGCCGTCTATTTATGTGGCCAAAGATTTTATAATGGATATTTCCGATGACGGTTACCAGTCTGCCTCTAGATATACCGTATATAGAAATTATCAAGGTGGTCACTGGAGTACCGTAACCACTATGACTAGGCATGATGGAAGAGTAACCGTATCTGTACAAGGTATAAACTGGGACACAAACCAAATCTTGGTAAATGTGAATACTGGTCAAAGTTATAATAACATTGAACAGTTTGGGAATGTGTTTGATTTGGGATACTTGCCAGATGGTGATTATCAGTTTGCTGCTAAAACTTATCATGGAAATACCATCAATGATAGAGTGATAGTAAAAGTGAAACGACCATCAATAAATTAACTTTCGATTAACTCATAATATCTTACATAGTCAATTACCATTTTTTGAGGAAAAATGGTATCGTCAACACCTTTTTGGCCACCCCAGTCTCCACCTACTGCAATATTGAGTAAAAGATGTTGGGCTTTATCAAAAGGCCATTCTGCATAGGTGTAACTTTTCTCTTTCTTAAATTCAAACAAAAGTAGATCGTCTATATAAAACTGAATCTTATCAGGGTACCAGTCTAATCTATATAAATGATATTCTTCTGAAGCTTTAAGCAGAATTTTATTGGCTCCTTTATTTGTACCAATAGAATGATTGAAGGCCTTGGTATGGATGTTAGCATGAATTCTGTTTTGGTCCATTCCTACATGCTCCATAATGTCTAATTCGCCATTATCTGGCCAGTAATTTTCTCCATAGGTATGTTTTGTGGCTAAAGTCCATATGGCTGGCCATGTACCCCTTCCAGTTGGGAGTAGAGCTTTCACCTCCATTCTACCATATAAAAAATCCTTTTTATTTTTAGTAACTAATCTAGCAGAAGTGTAAGAAGAGTTCTTTTTTATAGCTTCAATGATCAAATTTCCATTTTCTATTCTGGCGTTCTCTAGGTTGTCCGTATAGTTTTGAGATTCGTTATTTCCCCATCCATGCCCACCTAGGTCGTAGCCCCAAATATTGGAGTCAGGTATGCCATCAACGTCGAACTCATCTACCCATTTGGCTTCCTTAGCAAAAGTGTAAGATTTGGTTGCTGGCGTCTCAGATTCTGGTACAAGTCTTTTTGGTTCGGGTGTTTTTGATGAAGAGCAAAGCGTTAGAATAAATCCAAAAAGAGGAAGAAGAATAAGGATTGTTTTTTTCATTTATTCAATATTTTAAATAATATTTTTTAGCTTACATATATATAAGTAAAAGACAAATGAACGAAAAAAAATCTTCTCGGAGAAAAGCTTTAACTGCTATTGTGGGTACAGCGGGCTTATCATTGGCCTCTGGTCTTAGCCAGAGAATTTCTGCGGCTGATAAGGTTTTGCTATCTGGAACCAAGGGTTTGGTGAATCACTCGGTATGCAGATGGTGTTATAAAGACATTGAGCTCGAAGATTTGGCTAAAGCCGCTGTGGAGATAGGTTTAAGTTCTATTGAGTTGTTGAAAATCAGCGAATTTAAGAAGATTCAGAAGTATGGTTTATCTTGTGCTATGGTATCGGCGTCTAGAGGTAATTATGGGATAGGTAACGGTTGGAATAAAAAGGAAAACCATGCTGGAATGCTAGAAGTTTACAAAATGGAAATAGATGACGCGGCAGCTGCTGGTTTGAAAAACATTATTGTTTTTTCTGGTAATAGAGAAACTAATCTAGGAGACGAGCAAGGTCTAGAAGTGTGTGCTACAGGTCTTAAACAGATTATGAGTTATGCTGAAAAGAAGAAGGTTACACTGGTAATGGAGTTGCTTAATTCAAAAGTGAATCACCCAAATTATATGTGTGATCATACCGACTGGGGTGTGGAATTATGCAAGCAAATAGGTTCTGATAACTTTAAACTCCTTTATGATATCTACCACATGCAGATAATGGAAGGGGATGTGATAAGGACAATAAAGGAAAACCATTCATACATTGCCCACTACCATACGGGTGGTGTTCCTGGTAGAAATGAAATTGATGATTCTCAAGAATTGAATTATCCTGCTATAATGAAAGCCGTTTTAGAAACGGGCTATAAAGGTTTTGTCGGTCAAGAATTTCTTCCCAAAAGGCCAGATAAACTAGATTCCTTAAAACAGGGTGTCCATATATGCGATGTTTAGAAGTCTGAGTTTACCAGATTTAGATATTTTTCATGAACCATTTAAAGTGATTTGAAGCAATTATTTATATATTCCATTTTCCTCTTTCAATATTTTGGTGTTAATGCCCAAGCTACTAATGGAATAATTATAACTGAGATTTTTGCTGATCCAACACCCAGCCACGGCCTCCCAGATAAGGAGTTTATAGAGATTTATAATAATACTGGCAATGAGATAAATTTAGAGGGATATCAGCTTTTTTATAATTCCAGTAACGTTAGTTTTCCTGAATTTGTGATTTCGTCGGGTGAGTATGTTATTGTTTGTAGAGAAAACAATGTATCGCTCTTTCAGCCTTATGGAAAAACGATAGGGCTAAGTAAGTTTTCTCTTTTAAATTCTGGCACGGCTTTAAGTTTGGTTGATGCCACAGGGATACTGGTGTATGAAGTTAATTATAGCCCAGATTGGTATGCAGACGGTAAGGAACAGGGCTATTCCTTAGAAATGATTGACATTAATTATCCTTGTAGAGAAAAAGCGAATTGGACCTCATCTTTTGCGATAATAGGAGGGACCCCAGGAAAAAGTAATGCATCTTCTTCAAATTTGCCAGACCTTACACCACCTAGTTTAATAAGCTATAACGTAGTGGGGCCTAAAATTTTTCAGTTCGTATTTTCGGAAAAACTTGATAATTCGGAAGAAAGCCTTTCGGTAGAAGCTACCGATTTAGCAATTAAAAGGATTTATTTTTCTGCAAATGATAAATCTTCCATCTTTCTGGAATTGGAAAAGGGTATGGAAGAAGACACATCCTACGACTTGATTTTCAATACCGTTTCAGATTGTTCAAAAAATGTTGCGGAGCCCATTAAGGTTTCCATAGGAAATATTGCTTATCCAGCACTTGGTGATTTATGGTTATCTGAGATTTTGTTTAACCCAAAGTCTGGAGGGAAAGATTTTGTGGAAATTTATAATCACTCTGGAAAATTACTTAATCTAAAAGGCCTTGGCCTTTCTAGATTGGGTAGTACCGGTGATTTGGAGGAGGTGGACGTGCTTTTTGATAAAAGTCAAACAATTAAACCTAATCAATTTCTTTGTTTCACTACAGATAAGACCTCCCTTATAAAGATTTACCCAAATGCGGTATCTGAAAATATTATAGAAGTGAACAGATTGCCAGCCTTCAATAATGATAAAGGGCATGTTTTTTTGTTAAATGCCAATCAAGAAGTTTTGGATAGTTTTGAATACGATGAAAAGATGCATCATTCGTCTTTAGATATTCGAGACGGCATTTCATTAGAGCGAGCTTCTTATCAAAAAATAACGTCTTTATGGTTGTCTGCATCGTCATCTGAAAACTATGCTACTCCGGGATATGAAATTTCGAATGATACTCAGAGAACCAATTTTAAAGTTATTGTGCAGAATGACTTAAATTCATCAAGTCTATTGGGTCATAAAGATGAAATAATTGTTAATTATTCATCGATTGAAAGTGGTAGTTTAAGTTCCAAAATCTATGACATTAATGGTAAGTTAATTACCAGTTTGGCCAGCAACCAATACATGAAAAATGCTGTCAAAATTAGCTGGAAGGGTTATAATGGTACTATGGAGTACTTACCTTCTGGGTACTATATCTTGTACTCTGAGTTCCGAACATCGGACCATTTGTATGAAAATAAGCAGAAGTTTTTACTGGTTCAGAGATGAATGTGCAAACATTTGCACTTTTTTAACCGTTAAAAAAGATTTTCCAATCATAAAATTGGATTCTAACGGTACGAATGTTTAATATTGCACTTAGTCAATTTTTAATTGGCTTTAATTAATTAAACCATTAACCATTTTTTTTTATGAAAGTAAACCTTTACTCAAGATACTTACTTATGGTTATGCTAGGGCTAACACTGACTTTCAGTGGAGCTTTTGCACAAAACCAGAGAGTGAGTGGTAAAGTCATCGGAGCGGATGACGGCCTTGGTGTTCCGGGAGCCTCAGTAGTTATTCAAGGAACAACCACTGGTGTAACCACAGACATGGACGGGAATTATGCTATTCAAACTAGGAACTCTGATGATGTTTTGATTTTCAGTTTTGTTGGTTATTCTTCCCAGCAGATTAAAGTTGGAGGACAATCAATTATTAATGTTTCTTTAGCACCTGACGCTGCTTCTCTTGACGAGATTATTGTGACCGGTTATTCTACAACGAATAAAAAGGAATCAACAGCTGCAGTTTCAATCGTTAAAGCTAAAGATTTAAGAGCGGTACCATCAGGAAACGTTGAGCAGCAATTGGCTGGTCGTGTTGCTGGTGTAACTGTTATTACTAACGGTCAACCAGGTACCAACTCGACCATTCGTGTTCGTGGTTTTGGTGCTTTTGGAGGTAATGAGCCTTTAATCATTGTTGATGGAGTTCCTACAGGTTCTTCTAATTTCTTGTCACCAGATGATATCGAAACTACTACTGTATTGAAAGATGCAGCGGCGGCTTCTATTTATGGTGCTCGTGCAGCCAACGGTGTAATTGTATATACTACTAAGAAAGGTGCTAAAGGTAAAAGAGCCTTAGATATTTCTTATGATGGTTTATATGGTGCAACTGACCCTAACGTTAGTGGAGCACCTCAGATGCTTACTCCTCAAGAGCAGGCAGACTGGACACACGTTGCCTATAGAAATAATGCGGCAGCAAACGGAACAACTGTTCAGTATACCCATCCTCAGTATGGTAGTTCTGCTCAAGCCACTTTACCTGATTATCTTCATGCTAATGGAGCTAACGGTGTAAGAGGTTCTGTAGATTTAGCTGCTATTCAGGCGGCTTATGATGCTAATCCAGAAAACGTTTTCTTGATTAAGCCAAATTTAGCTGGTACAAACTGGTATGATGCTATTACAAGAGTGGCTCAGCTTAACAGACATAGCTTAGGTTTTAATGGAGGTACAGAAAATGGCCGTTACTACATCGGTTTAAACCTTCAAGACCAAAAAGGAATTATTATTAATAATGATTTCAAACGTTATGGTATGCGTGTTAACTCCGAGTTTGACTTAGGAAAAAGAGTTCGCTTTGGAGAAAACATCCAGTTTACTTATGTTAGTATTAAAGGACAGCAAGGTGGTAGCAATGGTCAAGGTTCTGCAGATGATGAGTCTCAGTTGTTGGCAGCTTATCGTATGCCGACAGTAATACCTGTATATGATGAATTTGGTAGCTTTGCTTCTACTAAAGCTGCAGGTTTTAACAATCCAAGAAACCCAGTAAGATCATTAGTGAATGATGTTGAAAATGATCAAGGATTTGGTTTCAGCGGTTTTGGTAATGTTTATTTAGAAATAGATCCTATCAAAAACTTAACTCTTCGTAGTAGTTTAGGAGGAAGTATTTCTAATGGCTATTATTATGGATACAATTACAGATACTTAGGTGATTCTGAGCCACAAGCATCAAACTCTTTCAATGAAGGTTCTAACTTCAATATTCAGTGGGTATTGACAAATACCGCCAATTATAAAATGGATTTAGGTGTCAATAAAATCAACCTTTTAGTAGGTCAAGAGGCACTTAACACGGGTAGAGGTAGAAGTATTAATGGTTCTGGTATCAATCCATTTACGATGGATTTGGACTATGTAAACCTTACTTTAGTACAGAGCCCAGTAGTAAACTCAAACCTATACAGTGGTGTTAACTTCTCTTCTTACTTCGGTAAATTGGATTATAAGTTATTAGACAAGTACTTTGTTACTGCGTTGGTTCGTCGTGATGGTGCTTCTAGATTTGGTGCTAATAATAGATACGGAGTGTTCCCTGCCTTCTCTGCAGGTTGGAGACTTTCTGATGAAGAATTCATGAAAGATCTTTCTTTCATCACAGACTTGAAAATCCGTGGAGGATGGGGACTTATGGGTAACTCTAATAATGTTGATCCAAATAATCAGTATTCTCTTTATGCTCAAGGAACTGGTACTTCTTTATATCCGATTGCGGGTCAAAGCTCAGGTGCTGATCCTGGATATTACAAGTCAAGAATTGGTAATCCAAATGCTAAGTGGGAGACATCAGAAACTTCTAATATAGGTTTCGATGCAACTTTTGCTAACGGTAAATTTGAAGCAGTTTTAGATGTTTGGAAAAAAGTTACGCGTGATTTACTTTATGCAGTACCTCTTCCAGCTGTTGTAGGACCTAATTCTGCTGCACCATCTGTGAATGTAGGTGAAATGTTAAATCAAGGTATTGATATTCAATTAATCAATAGAGGTAACCTTACTAACGCTATAAAGTATAACTTAACGGTTAACGGTTCTTTCTTGAAAAATGAGATTGTTAAATTAGCTCCTGGTATTCCTTACTTTGGTGGTTCTGCTTATCGTGGAATTAGCCCAATTAGAAATCAGCCAGGTCAACCAATTTCTTCTTTCTTTGGATACAAGATGATTGGTTACTTTAATACACAAGGTGAAGTGGATAGCCATCCAGCTCAAGATGGAGCTGCTGTGGGTAGATTTAAGTACGAAGATGTGAATGGTGATGGTAAAATTACGCCAGATGATAGAACATTCCTAGGATCTCCAGTACCTGACTTTACGGGAGGTATTAACTTCGGTATTGAATTCGGAAACTGGGATGTGAACTCTTACTTCAACACTTTTATTGGAAACGATATTTGGAACCAGTCTAAATGGTTTACTGATTTCCACGGTACTTTCGAAGGTGCTGGTAAAGGTGTAAGAGCTAAACAATCTTGGACTCCAGAATTAGGAAATGATGCATTGGCTCCTATATGGGAATCAGCTACTAATCTTAGTACTTCTGGTGCTGAGAACTCTTGGTACATTGAAGATGGTTCTTATTTCAGAATGCAAAACCTTTCAGTAGGATATACGCTTGACCAAACAATAGCTAGCAAATTAGGTTTGACTAGAGCTAGAATCGCGGTATCTGGAAATAACTTATTTACGCTTACAGGTTACTCAGGACTTGATCCAGGAGTAGGTGGAGATGCAGATACTAACTTTGGTATCGATGTAGGTAACTTTCCAGTTACAAGAAGTTTTAACGTTGTGTTAAATCTTGGATTTTAATTAACAGATCATTATTGATTTTAATATAAAAATGATGAATATAAAAAATATAAAGAAAGGTGCATTAACAGCAATGGCTGTTACTATGCTTACGTTTTCTTGTAAAGACTCCTTTCTAGAAGTTCTTCCAACGGGTTCTTTAGGAGAAGCCCAACTATACAGCCAAGCGGGTGTTGAGGGAGCTTTGATTGGAGCTTACTCGATGCTGAATGGTAAAGGATTTGGCCGTTCGGCTGGTCCAAATAACTGGATGGGTTCCATACTTGGTGGTGAATCCAATAAGGGTACAGATGCGGGTGATTACTCACAAATGAATTCTATCCAGCGATATGAAGTAAACTCTAACAGTGGTGAAATTGGTGGACTATGGGGTTCTAAATTTGAAGGGATCGCAAGAGCCAATTCTACGATTAGATTGGCAACGGCATCTACGCAAATTTCTGCCGCTGTGCGTACCAGAATTATAGCAGAAGCTAGAGTTCTTAGAGGTCACTACTACTTTGATCTTAAAAGAATGTTTAATTCAGCACCATATTTTGATGAAACCGTTGCGGATTCAGATTTGCCAGATGTTCCTAATACCACGGCACTTCTAGGACCTATTGAAGCGGATTTCTTATTTGGTATGAACAATTTACCAGAAACTCAAGGAGATGCTGGTAGAGTGAACAAATGGGCAGCTGCGGCTTATTTAGGTAAGGCTTATATCTATGATGGTAAGTATGCTGAGGCGAAAGCGATATTTGATCAAGTAATTGCTAACGGTCAAACGACTAATGGTAAGAAATATGGTTTAGTGCCGGATTTCTCTCAAATTTTCAATGCAGAGAATGACAACCACGAAGAGGCTGTTTGGGCTGTTCAATCTTCAAACAACACAGGTAGTGTTAATAATGCTAACTGGTTTGATGATTTGAATTATCCTTATAACACTGGAACAAACGGACCAGGTAACTGCTGTGGATTTAACCAACCTACTTTTACAATGGTGAATCAGTTCCGTACTAAAAATGGTCTACCATTACTAGACGGTTCTTATAACTCGGGTACTAATCCGGTTAAGAATGATTTCAGAATAGAAGCCAGTGCTTCTTTTACGGAAGACGCAGGTCCAGTGGATCCTCGCTTAGACCACACTGTAGGTCGTAGAGGTATACCTTATTTAGATTGGCAAGAGCATCCAGGTAAAGCTTGGATTCGTGATCAAACTTATGCAGGGCCATATTCTCCTAAGAAATTTGTTTATTACAAGACTCAAGAAAATACTTTTACAGATGGTAGCTCTTGGACTCGTGGATATGCCACTATGAACGTTCCAATTATTCGTTTCGCGGATGTTTTACTTATGGCTGCTGAAGCAGAAATTCAAGCAGGTAGTCTTGCTAAAGCTGTAGAGCATATCAATAAAGTTAGAGCTCGTGCTGCAAATCCTGCAGGATGGGTGATGGAATATGATGGAAGTGGTCCAGCTGCAAAGTATGAAATAGCTCTTTATACTTCTTTCAGTGGTAAGGAAGAGGCTATGAAAGCTTTGAAGTTTGAGAGATTGCTTGAGCTAGCTCAAGAAGGACACCGTTATCCTGACTTGGTTAGATGGGGAGACGCGGCTACGTTCTTGAATACAGTGTATTTACCATATGATAGCAAGTTATTAATTACCAAATTTGGTGGTGCTAAATTTACTGCTGGGAAAAATGAGTATTTACCAATACCTCAATCACAGATTGATATTCAGCCTGCTTTAACGCAGAATCCTGGATATTAAATTTAAGTAGTTGATTTTATTAAAGTGGCTAAACTTGTTTAGCCACTTTTTTTATGTCAATTTAACTACATAACCTTATACAACATACATGTCATTTTGTTGATTTTTATTGCCATAATTATTTTTTATACTCATCATTAACGCATTTAATATGTATATCAAACCTCTCATATTTCTTTTTACAGGCATATTATTGACGGCCTGTTCAGGGAATAATTCTCGTTTTAAATTACTAAGCAGTGAGCATACGGGAGTTGATTTTAACAATCAAATCATAGAGAATGATTCTATTAATATCCTAACCTATGATTATACCTATAATGGGGGCGGAGTAGCCATTGCTGATTTTAATAATGATGGTTTGAAGGACATCTTTTTCAGTGCAAACATGACTGGAAACAAGCTTTATTTAAATAAAGGAGAACTGAAGTTTGATAATGTTACGGAAGCTGTCGGAATAGCGGCTACTAAAAGATGGTGTACCGCCGCGGTGGCCGTCGATATTAATAATGATGGTTGGATGGATATTTATGTTCCTGCGAGTTCTACCAATAATAGTTTGGCCTCAGATAGAGAAAATTTATTATACATTAATAAAGGTGCAGAAGGAGAATTTAGATTTGAAGAGGCTGGAGCTGCTTATGGGGTCAACAGTAATAGTTTTACAGAAGGTGCAGCGTTTTTTGATTACGATAATGATGGCGACTTAGATTTATATGTTCTTAATAACGTCATAGACCATACCCCTAATTATTATCGAAAAAAGGTAGTAGATGGTTCTTATCCTAATAATGACCAATTGTTTAGAAACGATTGGGATGAAGAAAAGGGTCATTCAGTTTTTACGGATGTGAGTAATGAGGCGGGTATTTTAATAGAGGGGTTTGGGCTTGGAGTAAACATAACAGATATTAATAGAGACGGTTGGAAAGATATCTATGTGACCAATGATTATGCCGCAGATGACATTCTATATATCAATAACAAGAATGGTACTTTCACGGATAATGCCAAAGCCTATTTTAAGCATACCAGTAATAATGCTATGGGAAACGACGTAGCAGATATTAATAATGACGGACTGGCAGATATGGTGTCCTTGGACATGATGCCCGAAGATAATTATAGAAAGAAGATGTTTGTATCAGAAACTAATCCAGACAAATTTAGAGCTTCTGAACAGTTTGATTATACCAATCAGTATATGAGAAATACCTTACAGCTGAACAGCGGTTTGGATAAGGATTTCTTGGAAATAGGACTTTTTTCTGGAGTTGCAGAAACGGATTGGAGCTGGACGCCGTCCTTGGCAGATTTTGATAATGACGGATTTAGAGATTTATTCATAACCAATGGCTTTCCTAAAGATGTAACGGATAAAGATTTTGTGACTTACCGATCAGAAGCTTCAAAAATAGCAAGTAAGGATTTTCTGTTGAGTCAAATTCCAGAAGTTCGAATTAGTAACTATGCTTACAGAAATGTGGATGGCTTAAGATTTGAGGATGTGACAAATAGCTGGGGAATGAAAATGCCAAGCTTTTCTAGCGGAGCTTCTTACGCGGATTTGGATAATGACGGCGATTTAGATTACGTGGTCAATAACACCAACGACTTAGCTTTTATCTATGAAAATAGGACTAGAGAACAGTCTCCGGAGCATAGCAATTTCTTGAATTTTAGTTTTAAGGGGGAAAATCGGAATCCTGGCGGAACAGGTGTGATTTTAATTGGAACAATAAATGAAGAGAATGATTATTTCTTTGAATTAAACCCTTATAGAGGCTATAAATCCACTATCTCATCAGAATGCCACATAGGTTTAGGTAAGCTCACCCATCTAAAGCAATTAAAGGTGGTATGGCCTAATGGTAAATTTCAGGTTTTAGATAATATTGCAGCCAATCAGTTTCTAAGCCTCGATATAGCAGATGCAAAGGAGGACTTTGACTGGTCAAAAAAGAAAGTAGATACTGTTTTTGAAGAAGTGGAGAGCTTTAATTTCGTACATAAGGAGTTTCCTTTCTTAGACTTTAATATTCAAAGTTCAATGCCTTTCAGTGTAGCACAAATGGGACCTGGAATGGCCGTGGGCGATATTAATGGAGATGGTTTAGATGATGTTTTTATAGGCGGTGCGAAATTTAAAAAGGGTGTGTTTCTGATGCAGAACCAATCTGGAGGTTTTGAGGAGCAAGATTTATTACCTGCGATAGACACTACGCAGAAGCGTTCGGAAGATACAGGGGTGTTACTTTTTGATGCCGACGGAGACGGTGATAATGATCTCTATGTGGTTAGTGGGGGAAATGAAGATTTTCCCAATGCAGCATCTTTCCAAGATAGATTCTATGAAAACAGAAATGGGACTTTTGTGGAAGTAAAATCTGCTCTACCAAACTTTACCATTAGCGGGGCATGTGTTAGAGCTGCCGATATGGATATGGATGGAGATCTAGATCTATTTGTTTCCGGGAGAAATTCGCCCATGGAATATCCTAAAGCCACATCTAGTTTAATTCTGAGGAATGATTCTAAATCAGGAGCACCTAAATTCACTAATGTCACTGAACTAATGGCTCCCGAGCTGATAGATTTTGGTATGGTTTGCGATGCCCTTTGGACAGATTATGATAATGATGGGGACAGAGATTTATTGGTAGCGGGTGATTTTTCGGTCATTACATTTTTTGAAAATATTGATGGAAAGTTAAAGAAGCTTGAAAACTCTGGTTTAGAAGATTTTAGCGGTGTTTGGAATAGCATAACGAGTGGAGATTTTGATCAAGACGGTGATATAGATTACATCGTCGGTAATATTGGAGAAAATGTCCTGTTTAAAGGTTCTCAAAAATACCCAGCCATGCTGCTTTCTGGAGACTTCGATAAAAACGACAGATATGACGTTTTGCCTTTTAGATATTTTCCAGATGGGAAGGGCGGACAAATATTGGCTCCATATAATGGTAAAGGGGATATTAGTCGTCAGTACAATGCATTCCGGACACGTTTTACAACTTATAAAGAGTTTTCTTCTGCCACCTTTGAAAATACCTTAACCAAAGAGGAAATGGATATGGCAAAGACGCATTACTTAAATCATAACTCCAGCTCTTATATTGAGAACTTGGGAGGCGGGAAGTTTTCTCTCAAGGATTTACCTAGAGAGGTCCAATTTGCTCCAATAAATGGATTGTTAACAGATGATTATAATAGCGATGGTTTCCTAGACGTCCTTATGATTGGAAATAATTTTGGCAATGAATTGTTGGTTGGAGAGCTTGATGCCTCTAATGGGATTTTGTTATTAGGAGATGGTAAAGGAGGGTTTAAGGTTGCCAAAAACAGCGGATTGAATATCTCTGGTGATGCTAGGAGTTTGGTGAAGTTAATGAGTGCCAATAAGGAGGAGCTGGTTCTTGCTTCACAAAATAAGTCAAAAGCCAGGTTATACAAAATACCAAAAAGAGGGGAGCTGTATAACTTAAAGGATAGTGATTCACAAATAAGATATGAGCTAAACGGACATAAAGTTTTTATGGAAACGTACTTTGGTTCATCGTTCCTTTCTCAGTCTTCCAGAAAGCTGATTATTCCAAAAGGAGCCACCAATATTGTTATTAAATAAAAGGAAAAGTAATCCGAAAGTAGGTCTGTTCGCAATCAAATTGCGAATAGACCTATTTGCTTTTGTTCTTCAGAATTAAAAGGTCTGTTTGGGCGTCTTTCCATTTAATGAGTTCTGTTCTGTCAACCATGAGGTTAATAAGATGTGAACCCAGAATAATGTCGGTATCACCGTCTGAATCAAAATCACCTTTTTCCATAATCAGCCATCTTCCTACGTCAGTTTTGTCGGAAATATATGGTTTGAACTTTAAATCGCCTAAGTTGTCATAAAGCACAAAGCCTCTATGCGGTTTCTTTGAAAAGTCTGCAAAGTTGGCAATGACTGCAATATCCATATCGCCATCGCCGTCAAAGTCGTTAATTTCTAGTCCTGTGGCACCCTGGAGTGGTAAAAATAGTTTTTCAGTGAATTGATTCTTTCCGTTATTAATAAAAATACGGACACCATGGTAAGCTTTTCTGATTAAAGTGAAGTCGCCATTATCTCCTGAAGCAATAACAATGTCCTTGAATCCATCATTATTGACGTCTGTCCATTCAAAATCCGAAGAACCATAAACCGGAGGTAAGGTTAGCCATGGCTTTAATTTAAATTCTCCCTTTCCAAGGTTTTCAAAGTAATATACGGCTTCATTACCTTGCGTCATGAGAACTAGAATATCAATTAATCCATCTTTATTGATATCCTCTGTAATGGTCTTAATGGAACCAGCTACTGGCATTAAAATATGTTCTTCAAAACTGTTGTCAAGCTTTTCATACCATGACAATCTTCCGATATGATAACCAAAACTACAGATGAGATAGTCGTCTTGGTTATCTTGGTTGAGGTCAAGTTTTTCTACACTTACGGGTCTAAACAATCCAGTAATAATTTCCTTTTTATCCTTGTTAACCAAGGTGCCGATAGGTTCATTATTTGGCCTAATTTTTCCCATTAACAAGGGCTCAAATCCGCCGTTCTTGTTTAACACAATAGAGGACATTGTGCTAGCGTATTGGATAGAATCTATGAGGCGTAAATTTTTATCGTATATGCTCAATAGGCCTGCTTGGTCTGAGATATAAAATTGGTTGCTGTTTTTGTCAAAATGAATTAAAGTGTTTGACGCGGGTCTTTTAAGTGTGTTTAGCTTTTTGGTAGTGAAATCAAATTTATCTTCCAGATTAGCAAAAGAAGCAGGCTCAGTTTCGAAACTTATACTGGACGGGGCATTTTCTAGATAGTAGTTCTGGATCAGTTGCCAGTCATTTTCTGATATTTGAGGCTCATGCGGAATTAGATTTTCCGATATACCATCAGTATATAAAGACTCGCCTTTCATGTCTGTTAGAAGGAGACTTTTATCTGGCATACCTAGCCAAGCCCCCATTCTTGGCAAAACGTGCTCTTGCCATGTAGCTTTATCTAATAATTCGGGCTTGGGAAATTGGTGACAACTTCCGCAACTCCTTTCTGCTAACTTTTCTCCTTTCTGCTTTTGGGTGCATGAAAATTGGACGAAAACTAAAAATAAAAAAGAGGCTTGGATAAGTTTAAAATTCATTTTTTGGGAAGTGCATCGTTAATTTGACAAAGAAATGAAAATATAATGGTTTGGGCTTTATACGTAAAAAATCATCCTTGGAATAATGAACGAGATATTCATTAAAAACATAAATGGAAACTCTTCTTAAATACTTTTCAAAATCATTTTTTGGAAAATGTTGATTATGAGCTTTTGGATAAACTAGTTTATTCTAGTATTCTCTAATGATTAAAAGTGAATTTGTAGGATAAAGAAAGTATTGGAGCCCCAAAAATAGTCAACTTATAGGGTTTTAATAGGTTTCCTTCGGACCTGAAAAATATGGAATAGGCATTTTTTCGACCATAAAGGTTATACACGGAAAAGGCGAAATTACCTTTGAACTTTCTATTCCTAAGTTTTGGGTTATATATGTTCCAAGCAAAGTCTAAGCGATGATAATCAGGTAATCTGCTGTCGTTTCTTAAGAAATAGAAAGGTAATACCTGACCACTGTATTTAATATAACCTTGAGGTGAGGTAAAGGGTCTGCCGGTGGAATAAGTAAAGTTAAAGGAGAAGTCATGATGCGAACCTTGATTTATGACCACTGCAGCATTTAAAGTATGTGGGCGGTCATAATTAGCTGCATATTTTTGTCCATAATTCACCCGTTGGTCTAGTAAAGGACCTTCATCCACTTGATTTATAGAGCGAGCATAAGTGTAATTTACCCAGCCGGTAACTTCACCTTTTTTCTTAGAAACCATTAATTCTGCACCGTACGAGGAATTTATACCTTGTAAAATTTCCGTTTCAGGCGTTTGATTTAATAGAAAGTCGGCACCAGGTTTATAATCTATTATATTATTGGTTTTTCTAAAGTAACCTTCTACAGCGTACTCAAACACATTACCTTGAGAGTTTCTGAAATAGCCTAAAGAAGCCAGTTGACTTACTTGTGGCGAAATATTCAAATCAGATAATTTCCACCTTGATGTAGGAATGGGAGTGGTGGTGTTTGATACAATCTGCAAATACTGCCTAGCCACATTATAACCGGCTTTAATGCTATTCTTATCATCTATCAAGAAACTGAACCCAATTCTTGGCTCAAAACCACCATAGGTTTGGGCCACTTGGCCTTTATTGTATGTTAACGTTTCCATCAATGATACCACATCTCGGGGTTCATTTTCTTTGTATACATTGACACTTGATGGACCCAGTGATAAAAATTGGGAGTATCTGAGACCTAAAGAAAGATTTGTCTTAGCATTAATGGTAATAACATCCTCAAAGCTCGCTCCTAATTCCAGCCCATGTTCTATAGGAGTGTTAATAGGCAGTACGCTTTCGCTTTTTCCTGGCTCAATATTTCCCGGGTTAATAACATATTTTACAGCATCAACCCCGATTTCAAAATTATGCTTGCCTTTATATAGATTAAGGTTAGATTTTATCTGTTTATAGTCAACACTTTGTTTGATTTTTACAGTGTTATCACTATTAACTTCTGGTAATAATGTGTTTGGCTGATAATAAGAACTTACTATTGTGGTTTGGATGTTGGCAGTATTGCTGATATTATAAAACCATTTTCCTGAGAAATTGGTAGTTTCATATTGAAACTGAGAAGCAGAGGCATTGATGTTGGCTATGGTGCCTAACATTTCTGTTTGGAAAAAGTCATAACTGTAATAGGCAGAAAGAGAAATCGTATTTTTTTCATTGACTTGGTAAAAGAGTTTAGCGGCACCGTCTGCAAATTTTGCTTTTAAATCCTTAAGTCTGTCTGATACTATAGGAAAGAGGAAATCATTAAATGAACCTCGTCCAGATACCATTAAGGCCATTTTGTTTTTGATAATGGGAATTTCAGCCATCAGTTTATTGGAGACTAAACTAATACCACCAGACATCTTAAACTTGTCCATGGAAGGATTAAGTAGCTTTACATCTAAAACGGCGGCCGCTCTCCCACCAAAACGAGCGGGTATATTTCCTTTATAAAGGTCAAATTTCGATATGGCCTCGGCTGGGAATGCAGAAAAGAGACCGAACATATGGGTTGGATTAAAGATAGGAGCATCATCCAATAAAAAGAGGTTTTGGTCTGTAGTTCCGCCTCTTACATTCACTCCGTTAGAGGCTTCACCTACGCTGGACACCCCGGGTAACATTTGGAGTCCTTTAAGGAGATCCACTTCTCCTAAGGCCGAAGGGAGTTTCTCTACCGTTTTCATGTTCAAAGAACTTACGCCCATCATAGGCCTTTTAACGTTTTCATTACCTGTGCCACTTACAATCACCTCTTCTAGTGTATTTTCTACGAGCTTTAGTTCAACGACCAAGTCACTTACAGGAAGTGTTAGGTTCTTTCTAAAAGGGATGTAACCGATATACCTAACAATAATAACAACATCTTTGCGTGGTAAAACAAAAGTGAAGCTACCATCTTCTTTGACAAAATCAGTTTGGTCTCCGTAATCTATGGTTACTGTAGCTCCTATCAGTGGTTCTTTATTGGCACTGTCTAGTACCGAACCTTTAAGAATATAACGCTGCTGTGATAGTGCAATACCAAAAGAGCCTAGACTTATGAGTAGGATTAAAATATATTTCATAACTTAAATTTGTCCTTTGCTGCTCCAGCCTTCTGGTTGAAATGGTGTTCTAGTATCACTTTCTAAACAAGGTGCCATAGGAGGTCTGGTTGTATCGTTTCCAGCCGGTTCTGGATTTACTTTTCTGCCGTTAAAAAGTCCCGTGGCAATTACCTTATCTGGGATATCGCTTTTATCCAACCAATATAAGGTTCGAGACACGGAAGACACAATGAAATATCCCGCAACTGCCTGGTCTAAATCTCCAGGACTGGAAATATTACCAGATAAAGTAGCTGGAGGGGTGTCTGCCAGTCCACCAGTATTTTGCCCTTGAGAAGCCACTAATTTTAAATAGTCATAAACTCTTTTAGGAATTCCGTATTGCCTAACCTCTAATAATGCTCCAACCTTCTGATAAACAGGAATTTCGGCAACTAATCGAGCTTTAATGGGTTTCCCATTTGAAAACTCATCGCTCATCACATTGATTTTTTCTGATGTTATCTTATCCCAGCAATCCCCAGAACAATTATAGTCGTAAGTTACATCTCTTGAGAATCTGGTAGCCCTACATTCTCCTAAAGGGCCGGTGCTTTCGTCGTTATAGTATAAAGCGTCTGTGCAACTTTTACAATAGGCTTGAGATTCATAAAGAACCCAATCCCACATATAATAATCTATGCTAGAAGCGGGGTCTGATGTATCTATATATACTTTTTGACCAGGGAAGGTCTCAGTAGCGGTTTGAACAGCATTTTGATCAAAGGCATGATAAATTTTATCAATGGAGGCAGATGAAATCATCGTTTCTTCCATAGATTCAAAGTACTTGCCATTTTTTGTGCTGAATTCAAGCTTATACGTATTTCCAATTTTTCCGGTAAAATCATTCGGATAAGTGTAATATCCAGCCTTGATTTCGGTAAGGTTTATATCTCTAGTGCCATTTTCTATAACTTTTACGGTAGCCCCTTCCACGGGTAAGTAGCTAATGCTTAGCCCTGAGTTTGGAGTAGATTCGGTAAGTTTTACGTAATTGCTTGACGCGTTATTTGTCAATTTTCCATCAACTATAAAAATGGTTTTACCAACTATGAAATTTTTTGAATAGGGGTCTACGCAGGCAATACTGAAAAGTAAGACGACTACACATAATTTTTGTAAAAGCGGCGGAATTTTAAGCCTCATTTATCATTAAGTCTAGGGTTGAAAGGATGAATATAAGCATATAATTAAAGACCAACCCAAGAGATTCTGAGATAGTTCTTTAACGGTTTACAAATTGCTTGATTCTATCGTTTTAGGGATAATTCAACACTTAATTGAACAATTGTTTGAATAATGGAACCTTTCTAAAGGTGTTTTAACGGATAGTTTTCTATAAAGGAATTTCGTCTTGTTGTTACCGTATAATAATATTTCTTTACAGGACAGGCGGTGTTGATTTTAATGTATAATGGATTGATTAGTTTTGAATTTAACTATTCGCATAACCATGAAATCTATCCGGACAATCGCTACTTTATTTTTGTTTTTTGAAAGTAGTCTGCTCTTCGCACAAGTAAGCTTTACAGCGTTTCCCGAAAACATGCAGCTCTATTCCCGCGATGAAAAAGATATGGCACTCGTAGAGATTTCTGGTAAAATGTTGAGTACAGATTATCAAAGAGCCGAAGTGAAGTTATTTATTGATAATGTTTTTTCTTCAAGTACCGTTGTTGGGGAATTAAAGGCAGGTTCTAACATACAGATTAAGATTCCTATAAAAGCTCAATTATCAGAGTATTCCTTTGAGTTTTGGCTTAAAAATGCAAAAGACTCCTTGTTGGTAAAATCTGCGAAAAAGGTATTATGTGGAGATGCCTTTATTATTTATGGTCAATCTAACGCCGTTTCTTATGCAAACTATTGGGTTTTGAATGACAGTATATCTAAGAAATATACTAGAAATTATACGCATTATTTTTTGAAGAGTCATAAGGATGATGGTTGGCATGATGCTACTTTTCCTGAGGTTGGAAGTCTTGGTAAATGGTTTATTAAAAACTATACGGAGAAAATGGAAGTGCCTATTTTGATGATTAATGCGTCATTGGGTGGTGTAGACCTTAAATATCTTATCAAAAGAAATCCAGAACTTCTATATGATGTTCACACCCCTTATGGCTTAATGTTAAAAAGAGTTTTGGATAGCAAAGTGAAGACTATCAAGGGTTTTGTTTTTCTTCAGGGAGAATCAGAGTCAAATACCAGTCTTGATGATGTTAATAGCTATCCAGGTTTATTTGATGAGTTCAAAATAAATTTGGGACTAGACATGCCCGCAATAGAAAGATTTTATGTTTATCAGTTAGGCGTGATGAATACGCATGCTCTTTGGGAAGCAGGAAAACTTAGAGAGTTTAAACGACAGCTAACCAGAATATATCCTGACGTTTCTGTAGTACCTGCTACTGGGATAAGTTATTGGTATTTTGATGGACTTCATTATAGTCTGGAAGGTTATGGTATTCTTGCGGATTGGCTTTTTAGAAGTTTTTGGGCCTTTGAAAAAGGGGAAAAGAACTATGAAACCCCTGATCTACAAAAACTAATAGATCAGAAAGAACAAAAAAGACTCAAATTGGTTTTTAATCAAGAGGTTGTTGTAAAAGATAGTCTAAATTTCGGCTATTACTTTAGCTATATAAAGGACCAATTCTTCGCTGATAGAATTTCCGGATTTATAAAATCTATAGAAAGGGAGGGTAAAAACCTATTCCTAAATTATGATCAACTGCCATCAAATAAACTCACTTACCTACCAGGCTTTTTTAATGATCCTCAGGGGAAGCCTTTTGGAGGACCTTTTATTAAAAATAAGGATGAAGTTCCTGCCCTTACGTTTTACGATGTAGAGATTCAGAAAGAGCTGTTAAGGCCAATTGTTGATAGCTCGTCTTTTAGTTCAAGTTCATTTAACTTATTTATGAATGAATCTAGGGCAAAGGAGTGCGGGAGTTGTGAACTTGAGATTTATCATTTGACAGATAATGGTCTAGTGTTTTTGAAAACTTTTGCTAATGACAAATTGAAGATTGAGTTTAAAAGTTTAACAAACTCTGATATCCTTGTTTTAAAATATACAAGTTTACTCTCCGAGTCTGAAGCTGTGGCTTTTGATTTAAGTGGTAAGAAGATATTGGATACCGACCAAGACGGTATTCCTGATGCGTGGGACAATTGTATAAATAGGAAAAATTTAATGCAGTCCGATTTTGATAATGATGGGATTGGGGATGTCTGTGATCCTGATTCTGATGGAGACTTAGTACCTGATGAAGAAGACAATTGTTTACTCCAAATAAACCCTGATAGACCTGAGCTCCTAGTAGAAGACGGAAACCTTGTTTCTTCATCTATACCTGCCAAAGCCTATCATTGGGTCGTCAATGGGCATTATAGTGAAACCACATTAGATAATCTATATATCGTAAGAGATTCAGCAGAGTATGCTGTGTTTATAGGGGATAAACATGGATGTAATAGCTTAGTATCGAATTCATTATGGGTAAGTGCTTTTGATATAACTCTTGGTCAAAAAGAAGAATATAAGTCTGTCATATATCCGAACCCAACTTTAAATAATTTAAATTATTCCTTATCAAAGCAGGATGTCCACAGGGTTGAGTTGTATACTATCCATGGTCAACTTCTTAGAGAATTTGTTTTAAGGCGTAATGAAGGCCAGATTGATTTAAATGGCGTGGCGGAAGGAAACTAGGTGTTGTTATTTTTCAATAAAGCCAATGAGACGGTTTTGACTCAAAAGTTAATCAAAAAGTAACGGTCGAAAAGGTTGTAGCGTTGAAATAGAAAAAGGTCGGTGAAAACCGACCTTTTTCTATGCGTAAATATTGTTTTTTTACGAATGAAGAGACCTATTATCTGTAGCTGCTAGGGCTGCTTCTTTTATGGCCTCCATGTATGTAGGATGGGCATGAGATATTCTTCCAAGGTCTTCTGCACTGGCTCTAAATTCCATTGCGGTTACACCCTCGGCTATCATATCTGCCGCTCTAGCTCCAATGATATGTATTCCTAAAACCTCATCGGTATCTTTATCTGCCAATACTTTCACGAGACCATCGGTATCTCCACTTGCTGTGGCACGTCCTAATGCTTTGAAAGGGAATTGCCCTTTTTTGTATGCTCTACCCGAAGCCTTTAGTTCTTCTTCAGTGGCTCCTACAGATGCGACCTCTGGCCATGTATAAACTACACCCGGAATTAAGTTGTAATGAATATGGGGCTTTTGACCAAGGATAGTTTCTGCCACTAATACGCCTTCTTCTTCTGCTTTATGAGCCAGCATGGCTCCTTTAATGACATCGCCAATAGCATAAATACCAGAAACTGATGTTTCTAAAGTATGATCGTTGACCTCAATCATCCCTCTCTTATCTGGCGTAATTCCTATGGCTTCTAAATTAAGTTTATCAGTATAAGCTTTTCTACCTATGGCCACTAAACAGTAGTCACCTTTAAACGTTACTGTTTCACCTTTACTGTTTTCCGCAGTTACTTCTACTTCTTTCCCAGTGTTAGTGATATTGGTCACTTTGGTATTGAAGTTGAATTCTGCATCATGCTGCTTTTTAAGCACTTTTTGAAGTTCTTTTCCAAGTGTACCATCCATTGTTGGTATCATACCTCCTGCAAACTCAATAAAGGTCACTTTAGCTCCTAATCGTGCATAAACAGAACCTAATTCTGCACCAATTACTCCAGCACCAATAACTAACAGGTTCTTAGGTACTTCTGTAAGATTTAAAGCTTCTGTAGAAGTGATAATTCTTTTCCCGTCAAAGTTCATGAACGGAAGAATAGTAGGTTTAGAACCAGTGGCTATGATAACATTGGTTCCTTTTATTTGCTCTTCTGTCCCGTCTGTCTTGGTTACTTTGACCGTGTTTTTGTCTACAAAAGAACCGAATCCATTAAATACGGTAATTTTGTTTTTTTTCATCAAAAACTCAACACCATTATTCATTTTGGTCACCACGTCGTTTTTCCTGCCTATCATGGTTTTCAGATCCACCTTTGGAGCACTGATTTTAATTCCATGTTCTGCAAAATGATGTGTAGCGTTATGAAAATGTTCTGAAGAGTCTAAAAGAGCTTTTGAAGGTATACATCCAACGTTAAGGCAAGTACCTCCTAGAACATTGTATTTCTCTACAATTGCCACCTTTTTTCCCAGCTGTGCCGAGCGAATAGCCGCAACATAACCGCCAGGTCCAGAACCAATAACTATAATGTCAAAATCCATAATTCTTTCATTTGTTACAGGCTCAGTGCCCATAATTTTTAATTAAAATATTATCCCCTTCTTTCAAAATATAAGCTAACTGAGACACTCGGCTCAATGTAAGCTGAGGCACTCGACTTACTGTAAGTTGCGGCTCTCGGTTCACTGTAAGCTCATGCACTCGAAGCTTAAACTTCCAGCATCATTCTCATTGGATCCTCCAATAGCTGTTTCAGTCTTACTAAGAAACTAACAGATTGTTTTCCGTCAATAGTTCTATGGTCATAAGAAAGAGCCAAATACATGATAGGTCTAATTTCTACTTGACCATTTATAGCTACAGGTCTTTCTACAATATTATGCATTCCTAGAATAGCAGATTGCGGAGCATTAATAATTGGTGTAGAAAGCATAGAACCAAAAATACCACCATTGGTTATCGTGAAAGTTCCACCAGTCATTTCAGGGATGGTTAACTTGCCATCTCTAGCTTTTATGGCTAAACGCACTACTTCAGATTCAATACCTGCAAAAGACAATTTCTCAGCATTTCTAATAACGGGAACTACTAATCCTTTAGGGGCAGAAACTGCAATTGAAATATCAGCGAAATCATTAAATACAATTTCCTCACCGTCAATATATGCATTGATAGTCGGGAATTCTTGAAGAGCAATAGAACATGCCTTAGTAAAGAAAGACATGAAACCAAGACCTACGCCGTGAATCTCCTTAAATTTATCTTTATAGCTTTTTCTTAAGTCCATAATTGGCTTCATGTCTACTTCGTTAAAAGTAGTAAGCATGGCGGTTTCATTTTTAACCGACACCAATCTTTTGGCTATAGTTTTTCTAAGAGAAGTCATCTTCTCTCTTCTTTGGCCTCTATCTCCTTCAGGTATTTCTGCAGATTTGGTTGGAGTAGGAGCAGGGCTAGGTTTTGCTGGAGCAGATTTTTGTGCATTTTGAGCATCTTCTTTCGTTACTCTTCCATCTACACCAGTTCCTTTTACGGATGCAGCATCTATTCCTTTTTCAGAAAGTAATTTAGCGGCAGATGGAGAAGGATGTCCAGAAGCATAGGTGTCATTTCCTGCGGCGGCTGCTACAGGGGCAGCGGCAGCTTGAGGAGCTGTGGCTGCAGGAGCAGAAGACGCCCCTACGGCAATCTTGGCTACAATATCACCTACAGGTATTACGGCACCTTCTTCAGCAATGATACTGATAATTCCGGCACTTGGAGATGGGAGTTCAAAAGTGGCTTTATCGGATTCTAGTTCGCAGATGATTTCATCCATTTCCACGAAGTCTCCATCTTTCTTAACCCATGAGCTTAAAGTAACTTCAGTAATAGATTCACCTACGGTAGGGATGGTTACGTTAATTACTTCCCCAGTAGAAGTATTTGCTACAGGAGCTGCTGCTTCAGTAGCAGGTGTAGCTGGAGCTGGAGCTGATGCTTCAGGCGTTGATTTTGCAGATTCTTCAATTCTACAAACTAATGCACCTATTTCAAGAGTTTCATCTTCTTGAGCCACTATTCTTAAAATTCCTGAAGCTTCAGCTGGAAGTTCAAAAGTAGCCTTATCAGACTCTAGTTCACAGATGATTTCATCCATGTTTACAAAATCACCATCTTTCTTTACCCAAGAGGCTATTGTAACTTCCGTTACAGACTCACCTACCGAGGGTACTTTCATTTCAACTGCCATGATCTATTTATTGTCTTTTTTAGTCAAATCAAATGCTTTATTAATAATTTCAGTTTGGCCTTGCTGATGGTATTTGGTGTAACCAGTGGCCGGAGAGGCACTCTTCTTTCTCGCAATTACATCAGAAATGCCAATCTCAGGGAATTCTCTTAATATGAAAGACCAAGCTCCCATATTCTGAGGTTCTTCCTGTACCCAAATAGTTTCTGCTTTGGCAGGATACTGACCTAAAAGTTCTTGAATTTGATCTTTTGGGAACGGGTGCAATTGTTCTACACGAATAATTGCGATATCTTTTATCTCGTCTTTTTGTTGTTTCTCTAGTAAGTCATAAAAAACCTTTCCAGAACAAAGCAACACTCTTTTTACTTTTTTGGCATCGGCATAATCATCACCAATGGTCTCTCTAAAGCTAGTGCCAGGTAGGAACTCTTCCATTTTTGAAATAGCTCCAGGATGACGTAGCATAGATTTTGGAGACATATGCACACAAGGCTTTCTGAAAGGAAGTGCCAGCTGTCTTCTTAACATATGGAATATGTTTGCAGGTGTGGTACATGCACATACATACATGTTATACTCTGCCGACAGTTGCAAAAATCGCTCAGGTCTTGCGTTAGAATGCTCTGGTCCTTGTCCTTCATATCCATGAGGTAATAACAATACCAAACCATTTTGAGTTTTCCATTTAGACTCCGCAGCGGAGATAAATTGGTCAATCATGGTCTGGGCACCATTTGCAAAATCTCCAAACTGAGCTTCCCAAATCACTAAGGCATTTGGATTCGCCATAGCATAACCATATTCATAACCCATAACGGCATATTCAGATAAAAGAGAGTTATAAAGCTCAATTTTACCTTGTCCTTCTCTAATATGCTCTAAGTTATTATAATTGGCATTGGTCTCTATGTCATGAAGAACCGCATGTCTATGAGAGAAAGTCCCTCTTTGAACATCCTGTCCCGTCATTCTTAACCATTTTCCGTCGTTCAGAATAGACCCGAAGGCCATTAGTTCTGCCGCAGCCCAGTTAAATTCTTTCTCACCAGCAAAAATGCTACTTCTCTCTTCAAGAACTTTGCTTATCTGTTTGATGGCATTAAAACCTTTTGGAATGTTAGATAATGCTGCTCCAATTAAGGCAATAGCTTCTTTGTCAATTCCAGTTTTTGGAGAGAAAAGGAAGTCTTCTTTTTTTGATTTTCTTAACAGCTGCCATTCTTGCTCCAGTTTAGGAAGCTCATAAGGAAGTTGTCTTTGCTTAACCTTAGAAAGTAGCTCTTGTAAATTACTATCAAAAGAAGCTTTCAATTGCTTGGCTAGACCAATATTGTCTTCGCCCTGTTCTTTTAACTTTTGTAAATAAACGTCACGAGGGTTTTGATGGTCGTTTATAAATTTATACATAGATGGCTGCGTGAACCTTGGCTCATCAGCTTCATTATGACCATATTTACGATAGCAAATCATATCAATAAATACGTCTCTATTAAATTCTTGTCTAAACTCAATCGCCAGCTGCATAGCATAAACTACCGCTTCCGGATCGTCTCCATTGACGTGGAAAATAGGTGTATCTAGAATTTTGGCAACATCGGAGCAGTATAAGCTAGATCTTGCGTCATCATTATCAGTAGTAAAACCAACCTGATTATTAATGATAAAATGAATAGAACCACCTACATAATATCCAGGTAGGTTAGACATTTGGGTGATTTCGTAAACGATACCCTGACCAGCTAGAGAAGCATCTCCATGAATAATGATAGGAAGAATACGGTCATATATGTCGTCGAAATCATTTATTTTTCTACCACTACTCTCATAGTGAGCATCTGCTCTAGCTCGGGCATAACCTAAAACCACAGGGTCTACCGCCTCTAAGTGAGATGGATTAGCCATTAGTTTTAAACTCACTCTTTTGCCAGCAGGTGTTAAAACCTGGGAAGTATATCCCATGTGATATTTTACATCACCATCGCTATACTCTTCTTCTTCTATGTTTTCTTCAAATTCATTGAAAATTTGCTCGTAAGGTTTTTGCATAATGTTTGTTAAAACATTTAGCCTACCTCTATGTGCCATTCCAATGACCACTTCTTCCACACCTAGTTCTGCACCTTTCAAAATGGCTGCATCTAGAGCTGGAATTGTGGATTCACCTCCTTCTATAGAGAAACGTTTTTTTCCTAAGTATTTGGTATGTAAAAAGTTTTCAAAAGCCGCAGCTTGATTTAACTTCTTCAGGATCCTTTTCTGTTGTTCTACAGAGGGTTTGAATTTAAGATATTCACCTTCAATTTTCCTTCTAAACCAACCTTTGATTTTACGGTCCCTAATATATTGATATTCAAAACCTATAGGCCCTAGATATACCTTTCTAAGGGTATCATTGATTTCTCTTAGGGTGCCTGGTCTACCAAGGACTTCAATTCCGGCTTCAAAAACCGTGTCAAGATCAGCCTCTGATAATTTGAAGTCTTCGAGATTTAAACTAGGGTCGTGTTTTCTTTCTGGCCACAGCGGGTTGATTTTGGCTGCCATGTGCCCACGGGCACGAATACCACGAATGAGGTGAACTACCTCAATTTCTTTGCGTACGTGCTCATTAGACTTATCGCCTGATGCGGTAGTAGCCGTGCCATTACTCTTCCATTGTTCCGAAAATTCGAAACCCTTGAAAAAGTTTTGCCAGCTTTCATCTACTGATTCTGGATTTTCTTTGAACTGCTCATAGATTGATTCTATAGCTGAGACGTCTGCATTTGCCAAGTAAGAGTACTGGTCCATTGATTTTTTAATAATGCTTAATGCTCTGATAAGATAGGAAAGGCAAAGTTAAAATTTGCTTTTAAAACGAAGTAACAATAAACCTATTTTCTCAATGAAATATGTCTTTTTATTTAAATTTAAAGTCAAGAAATCATTATTAATGGAGAAGAGTATTGATTTACAAGATTTTATTGGATTTTTCTAAGTCTATCTTTTGTTAGAATGAATTTAAAAGTGGACTTTTTTCATGTACTCCAAAAACATCATATCTAAACATAAGCTGAAATAAACCGTTTGGGTTTATTAATCCAGAAGTGGTTAATAGTCTCAAAGGATGAGGGTCATAAGAGATGCCAACTTTTGATGATTCTGATATTTTCAGCTCGGCTGTGGTAATAATACTCATTTCGGTATTTTGTCTCAATCTAAAACTAGCTCCAATTCCGAGTCTATCTGCCAACCATAATTTAGGATTCAAATGAAGATGATTGGTATTGTCATATTCTATGTCTAAACCCGCTAATGCACTCAAATTGAGGGCAATGTTCTCCGCTATAGGTAGTCTATAGCCTGCCATTAAATAGATGGGTTTATAGACGAGTGTATAGAAGTTACTTTCAGAAATAAGCGTAGGGGCGGAGATACTCAAAAAAGCATCATCGGTAATGGCAGAAATACCTAATCCAAAAATAGGAGATAGCTGCTGGGTGAAATTCTGAGAGCCAATGAGGTTTGGAGTTACCACAAAACCACCGTTGAGACCGAGATTAATTCTCACTGCTTCTCTTTTTATAGCATAGGAGTACGAAAGGTTTAATCCATTACTTGTATTGCCTGTTAAAGTATTTCTGAACCCTTGAAATCCAAGAGAGCTGTTACTGGTACCCAGTTTACCTTCTAGTGAAACTATCTGAGAAATCAAGTTGGGTTTAAAGTTGCCACTAAATTGGTTTCCGAGCATAGCGGTCACCCCTAGGTTTCCTCTTTCTCCTGCAAACGCAGGATTTACCGCTAGAAGGTTAAACTGGTATTGGTCTGAAAGACCAAATTGACTAAATGCCGTGTGTCCGATTAATAAGAAAAGAAGGATTGTTTTCTTCATAAAGGTTTATTCAAATAACTCCTGCGAACCTACTCAAAAATGTGTCAAGAAATCATTTTAGGTATAAAAAAAACCGCTTGTTGTGGCAAGCGGTTTTCTAATTCATCTATTTGTGTCCTTAGTTCATTTGAACTATTTCAAACTCCGTTCTTCTATTTTTTTGATGCTGAGCTTCGGTACATTTAACACCATCCACGCAACCATTGAGTATTTTTGATTCTCCATATCCTGCAAAGGTTACTCTACTTCTGCTAATCCCTCTTTTGAAAAGGTATTCAGCAGATTCACTAGCTCTACCTTCTGAAAGTTTCTGATTGAAGTCTTTCGGGCTACGGCTATCTGTATGTGAAGCCAAGGCAATCTTCATACCTGGGTGTTCTCTCATTACTTTCACAAGCTTATCAATGCCTTCTCGAGCATCGGCTCTAATGTTATGTTTTCCATAGTCAAAATAAATATTTTCAATTTCAACGATATCTCCTGAACCAAACATGAAAACATTTGCGGTAACTCCACCATCAGCACAGCTTAATTTACTGACGGTTTTATCTTGTGAGGCTAAGTTGCTTTTGGCACCCGTTAATGTGTAATCACAACCTTCAGCCACTGTAAATTCGTAATAGCCAGATTCGTCGGTGTAGGCAGTTTGTGTGCTCGCATCACACTCATTTTTTAAAGAAACCAATACACCAGCCATAGGCTTATCCGTGTTTTGCATTAACACTCTACCTTTTATAATACAGGTTTTATTGTTGGAGAAACCACTTTCCGAAAGACCACTGGTAGGGCCTTGTACGCCTTTTCCATTGTTGTTTTTGGCAATGCCGTCTTGCTGATTAGCCGGAACAGGAGGAGTCATTGGTATTTCAAGTCTTGACGGTTCGTTGTCGCAGTTTTCTGTGGTTAAGCTTACGATATTTGCGTTATAGCCATCTCTACTGGCAGAGAAAGTGTATTCCGTATTTTGACTAAGGTTCTTCAGCGTTAAACTTCCGTCTTCATCTGTCATTGCTTCCTGAATATTTCCGGAAGCATCCGTATATTTAATGGTTACGTTATCAAGGGGCATTTTTGTTTCAGCATCATACACCGCTAAAATCAAATCGCAACCTTCCTGAATTTCACATTCTCTTTCAAATTTGTAGATGTCGTCATCGTCTCCTCCTCTTTTTCTATTGGAGCTGAAGTAGCCACTTTTTCTCAAACCATCCGTAAGCATACCAAAGTCGTCATTGCTAGAGTTAATTGGAGTTCCTAAATTTATAGGAGCACCCTGAACTTTAGTGGCGTTTAATTGCACAAAGAAAATGTCCAATCCTCCAAGACCTGGAAGACCTTCGGAAGAAAAGTAAAGGTTTCCATTCTCGTCTACATATGGAAACATTTCATTTCCTTTTGTGTTAATTTCTGGACCCAAGTTAATTGGCTGCGACCAGTTTCCATTGTCTATTTTGGCTGCATAAATATCCGTTCCTCCATAACCACCAGGCATGTCAGAAGCAAAGAATAGATAATCTTCGTTCGGAGATAAAGTAGGGTGACCCGTGGAGTATTCGTCACTGTTAAATGGTAATTCAGCGATATCTGCCCATCCTTTTTTGTCGGCGTTGGCAATATATAGTTTTAGTTTATTGATGCCATCAGAGCTTTTTTCCGCTTTTCCTTTAACAAAATTATTTCTTGTGAAAATGACCCTTTGACCATCTTTAAAGAATGCAGAAGGTCCTTCATGATATTTTGAGTTTATAGAACCACTTAATCTTTCAGATTCTGTTTCTGGACTGTCTCCGTATCCGTGACCAGCAGAAATACTGGTACCACCGAATGAACCAATGGTTTTAGAGTCGTTAGCGGTAGGGGAGGTGTATTCATCATCACCAACCACGCCTGTTCTTTTTTTCTTACTATTTTTTGAAGAATTATTTGCAGAACTACTTCCACCCAAGCCAGCAGAGGAATTACTTCCTAGTTCGGCCAAATCTTCAAGAAAAAATAAATCTAAAAATGGTGTCTCACTCCATTGAAACACTCTACTTACGCCGGAAGTATTTTTTCTGTTGGAAACGAAAACTAAACCGTTTCTGAAATAAGAAGGGCTGAAGTCTGATGCAGTGGTATTTATAGAAAGATAATCTACATTATAACAGCTTGCGTTTTTAGACAAAACGGAAACGTCATTATAGAGCTTTGAGAAACCTTGACCTCTTGGGTCATTTTGAGCTTTCTGAGTATAGGTATCATACATCGTCTGAGACTCTTGGTATTTGCCATTACTAGCAAGCACCTGAGCATATTTCAGATAAACCATTGATTCTGTATCTGGAAGCTCTGCTCCAGAAGAGAACAGTTCTGCAAAAACTCTTTCTGCATTACCATTGTCTTTAAGTTTGGTATAACTGTCTGCCAGTTTGATTCTAGCCGATCTAGCATCATCAGGCTCTATGTTCTTTTTTGTTAAAGCTTGCTCGTATGCCTCAATCGCTCTAACATAAGATAGGTTGTCGTAATGGTGTTCTGCCATTTTAAGCAAGGACTGCTGGGCTGAGGCACTTAATGTGACTATAAAACCTAGCATCACCAAAAGAATATTTTTTTTGATTATGGCTAACATGTTTTGTTCAATTTATAGACCCAAATTAATGGACAGTTTTTCTTGCAATAGTTAAATTAGAAGTAACGCGGTGTAAGGATTTTGTTTTTGGTATAACCAAACTCATAACGTAAAAGACCTTCATGTGTTGGTGTTCCGGTTAACCTAGTGGTTACTTTTGAATTGGAATTCTCAGAATTTAAAGAAGTCATATTATAATCATAAGAATAACCTAGTCTTAGTTGAGGTGTTAACTGAAGTTCAAAAATTCCTATTAAGGCATCCATTACATCTTGACCAGATAATGTTGCTTGAGATTTTCTAGCAGAGAACCCAACGGCAATTTTATCTCTAAACCATACATTTATATTTCCATCTATTCCTAATGGGGCACCTTTAGTATATCTCAGCATGGTGGAAGGCTTGATTTTTACATTTCCTTTACCTACTACAAAGCCCAGCATAGCAAAATAGTGTCTTCTTTGTTTACTTTCGTAAGTTTCTCCATTGGAGACATAAGAAGAAAGTTGATTCTCAATGATTTTTGGCACAGAGAGGCCGATATAACCTCTATCTGTACTAAAGAAGAGACCTAGTCCAGCATTTGGGAACATTTTGTTGACATCATTGGAGCCGTCAAACACGTTGTCGCCAAGGCCTACATTAGCAACGCTAGAGAGGTTGTTACTGACATAGTCTAAGCCTAGCTGCACACCTAAAGCCAAGGTAGATTTAGCACCTACTTTTACCCGGTATGCATAAGGTATATTTATTCCCGTGGTTCTACTTACACCAATAGCATCGGTATATGCTGTAAGTCCCAGCCCCATTTTTTCATTTTTAAAGGGCATATCCAGTGTAAATGAATAGGTGGTTGGGGAGCCATTCACGCCGATCCATTGGTATCTACCAAGGGCGGTTAGACTTAAGACATCTCTACTACCTGCGTAAGATGGGTTGATAGCCAGAGTGTTAAACATGTATTGTGAATACATAACCTCCTGCTGGGCATTTGACTGTAAAGCTGATAATGCACCAACTAGAAGTAAAGCCATTTTTCCAATTAACAATTTTAAACCTCTCATTTTGTATTATTCTATAGATTCAACTTTCGCTCTTCAGAAGTGTTCAATGTTCTGAAATTCAATGTTTTGTAAAATTAAATTCGCTTGCTTATTAAATCGTCAAAAGAGGCTATACACCTCCTTTGATAGATTTTTTATTTTTTACTTCCTCCCGCTATGGTTATGAAGTTATAATATATTTTACCCTTAAATACTTCGCTATTGCTACTTTCAGCACTGAAGAAGTAAGTACCATCAGGCAACTTAGTTTCTATTTTGCTAGGTCTAATTCCTGTATTAGCAGTACCGTTCCAGCCGTCGCTGCTTCCAGGGAATTGTTTTTTGTAGTTTAAAGATTCAAAAACTAGTTCACCCCATCTGTTATAGACTCTTAAGGTCACTTGGTCATTTTCTGTAATTCCAGATATTACCAATTTATCGTTAAGTCCATCGTCGTTTGGAGATATACCGCCAGGTATAGACACTGCCAAATTGGTTGGGTTATTATCCTTTCCACTTTTCAGTGTTACCGCCGTCGGCGTATTGTTATTACCTGGGTTGTTATCACCATCTGTATCTGGGTTAACACCTTCTGTAGACTTATCTGTCACCGTTCCAGAACCCGAAATTGCCGTTCCGTATATGGTGTTATTATAAGTGGCATTGCTTCCTCTGTTGTTTCTAACTTTTACTTTGAAAGTAAGTGTGTCAGAGGCTCCGGCTGCCAAGCTACTGTTTTGAGACAATAAGAAATCCAAGTCGACAACACCATCAAAGTCTGGATTCAATATTAAAGTGCTGTTAGCCGTCAATGACGGGCTTCCAATCATAGCAAAGTCTGTACTGTCATTAAATACTTTTGAAAGTGAATCAGTGAGTTGGATATTGGTCAATTTCACATCACCATAGTTTTTAACGACGACTTTATAAGTGATTTGGTAACTACCATCTACTATAGCCACGGTGTCTGTCATAGACTTGGCTATTCCTAGCGGTGTTACATTGCCGCCTGGCTGAATCATACCGCCAAAGTCAATTGGAGTAGGATTACTGTTATTTTCTGGAGTACCGTCTGCATCAGGGTCTGGATTAGAACCTACCGTAGATAAATCATCTGTAGAGCTTCCATTTTGATATCCTATTGCTAAGGCCATGTTTTCATACTTAGAGGTATCAGACTGTGATAGGTCTAACCTTGTCAGCATGGAAAGGCTTCGGGTAGTTTTAACAGGTAGCGTACTGGTACTATCTACTAGCATGTCTATCAATATTCCTTTTCCTGTGAAGTTAGGATTAACTGTTAAGCCCGCAGACACATCAAATATCCTGACACTGTCTATGATTACATTAGGTCCAAAGGTCTCGGCCAAGTTATCTTGAACCTGAACACCGGTGAAATCAATAATACCATAGTTTTTAACGTTGAACTTAAATACAACGTCATAAATATTTTCACTCACCATCGCTATACTCACCATCTCTTTAGACAGACCAATTAAGTCTGGAGCCAGATTATTAAAGTTAAGTACAGTTGGATTTTCGCCTACTGGTGATGGGTTAGTTCCGTCATTAGACTTATCAGAGATGGTACTGTCGTTTGGCGTAACCGCTGTTACAGTTATATTCTTTCTGAACGGTCCATTATTACTATTCAATGTAAGATTAATGGTCCATCTCACCGTATCCACCTTATTTGGAGCAATTGAGCTACTGCTGGTATTTAACATGCAGAAGTTGGTGATTCCATCATAAGTAGTATTCAGAGCCAAAGTACTGTTAAGACCAAGGCTTGGAGCATCCTTAAGAGTTACCACTGCTGGGGCACCAAAAGAGCTAGAAAGTGTATCGCATAAGCTTATGTCTGTCAAGTTGGCATTGCCACAGTTTGATATCAAAGCTGTGTAAGTAATGTCAAATGAACCATCTACCAACTTCGTTGAATCTGAGACATAAAGAGCTACACCTAAACAAACGTCCTGAACAGAGTTAGAATCTTCTTCTTTCTCTAGGTTAAGCTCCGTAGGCTTAGCACCTGGTTCGTCAGGATTGTATCCTGTATTTGATACATCTACTACGGTAGAGCTTCCACCTCCAGTCAATGTGCCAGTACCCTGGGCTATGGCTTGGTTTAAGAATTTCTTAACCTCGTTGGCGTTCACGTTTACTTTGAAAATTATAGTATCTGTAACGCCTAAAGCTAAAGTACTGCTTGGAAGTGTTAATTCAGGATTTGCTTTTCCATCAAAGTTTGTGTTCACCACTAATCCACTTCCTGCATTAATAATTGGCAAACCTAGTATTGAATATGTGGATGGTAACTTAAATGTATTACTCAAAGTATCACTTACAATTACATTGGACAGTGCCAACGAACCGTTGTTTTTAACCAAAGCTTGGAATGTTACGTTTAGTGAACCGTCCACTTCTGTCAAGGTATCTATGATGGCAAGCGATAAGCCAATACTTGGTGTTTTGTAAAGTTTAACCACCGTTGGAGTTCCGCTAGGAGCGTCGATAAATATTCCATCATTAGAGACATCTGATATATCTTGAGGGATATTGAATATGGTCTGAGCAACACCAGAGGCCACGGCGTTGACACTATATGGGCCTTCGGTTCCGTTCGGTACTAGGTTTACAACCCATGTTACCGTATCCGTTATTCCTGTTCCTAAAGAACTTGTCGTAATCTTAAGCAATTCAGTGACGCCGTTTCCATCGTAATTTTCATTTGGAACTAAAGAGCTACCAGAATTGGCAGTTGGCTGCTGAATGAGTGCATAGGTAGCTGTGTTACCAAACATGCTTTTCATATTAGCTACAAGACTAAGTCCCGTCAGATTTGCGTTTCCACAGTTCTGAATTAGAGCAGTGAACTTGATGTTGTAGGTACCATCTCCTTGTCTCGTGGAATCAGCTTTTAGTGCCGTAGCAATACAAGACTCCTGACAAGTAGCACACTCTAGGTCAAACTTGCTCGAGTTGTTACTCTTAATTGGGTCTGTCTGGTCAAGGTCTGTTATTTTAACCACATTAGACACGATACCCGACTTATTAATTTTAGCCGTATAGATGAATGTTCTTGAAGCACCTTTGGCTAATTCTGGAATGGTGGTTGTCAACTTTCCATTAAGATTGGTTAGGCCTGGTGTAGAGCTAACTATTTCTAATCCGGCAGGAAGTATATTTTCGATATCAATATTTGTTGCAGTATCAGGTCCGTTGTTTTTTACTGTAATGGTGTAAACCACTTGGTCTCCAAGCGAAACTGAAGTTTTGTTTCCAACTATCAATATTCCTACCTCAGCATCGGATGCGTTAATATTACAATCGTCGATGACCACTGATATCTTAGAGGCGTTGCTATAGCAACCTAACTCACTTCTTTCAAATACATAGTAATCACCGGATGGCATGGCCGACACATTTCCTAGCATTGGAGATGTAGGGGTAGAGCCCGTATGGAATTCAAATGTACCGTTTTCAGACGCTGGAGTGCTTGTTACATTAGCATTTAAGTTAACCGTAGTCGCTGGACAAACGTTTTTAGCTTGAGAGTTGACTGATGGTCCAGCAATACCGGACATATTGGTTACTTCTATTTTCTCTGAGCTTATAGAGGCACAGCCATTTGCATTGATAAGTTTAACAGAAAACTCTCCTGCAAGACCTACTTTAATGCTCTTTGTCGTTTGGCCGTTGCTCCAAAGGTATGATGCAGCGGTTTCGTTGGCTTCAAGAGTTACAGAATCTCCTAAACAAATAACAGGTGATTTGCTACTTGTTATGGTTGGTTTCGTCTTAACTCCATTTATTGTTAATACCAGAGAAGCTTTAGCAGCCACACAAGAACCTTCGTTATCTGGGTCGTTGGTGGTTAGTGTTAATGTTACCGAACCATTTGTAACATCTGCCAAGCTATACTTATAGGTCGTAATTGGGTTTAGTGCATTTGCAAAAGTACCCGTACCAGAAGTAGTCCATGTTCCCGTTTGGGCGGAGCCTCCAATTTTACCATTTAGTGGGAAAGTATCTCCAGCTAAACATACTGTGGAGTCCTTCCCAGCCGAAGCGGTAGCAGGTTTAATGATACAATCAACGGGAGATTCACAGGCTATTATTCCGACTTCAATTTTAGAGCCTGAACTATAACATCCATTTCCTCCGTCTTCAAATACATAGAATGTACCAGAAGTGGCTATGCTCGTAATATTCGATACAGCAGGAGAATTAGGAGAGTTTGCGGTGCGGAATACAAAACTTCCACCTACTGTTTTGACGGAACTTGTAACGGCATTATTAAGATTGACGGTTTCCACTGGACAAACATTTGTCAGTGTGCTTACCGTTGGAGCTACAATACTGTTATTGGTAACACCTACCGTAACGGTGTTAGATTCTTCACTTTGACAAGTGGAACCTTTACATATAGCGGAGTAGCTAGTCATGGTGGTAGGAGATACATTTATAACTGGTCCTGTTTCACCAGTGTTCCATACAATAGTCCCTACACATCCTGCAGCTTCTAAAGTGGTAGATGCTCCCAAACAAATCTGTGTATTTTGACATTTGACTTGTGGCGGGAACGGGTTGCCTACATTGATGGTAGCAGGTGCAGAAACTTGACTTTCACAAGTTCCTATCCAACAAGATGCCGTATAAACTGTGGTTTGGGTAGGAGTTACCGTTATAGAATTTCCTACAGAACCATTACTCCAGCTCACTGTTCCTTCACAACCAAGACCATTTAAGGTGATAGACTCACCAGGACATATTCTTGATGCACTACAGCTGATTACTGGAGAAGTAGGAGCTGTAATAACATTTATAACTACAGGGTTAGATGCTCCAGAAGTACATGTTCCAATTTTACAATTTGCAGTATAAGTGGTTTTAAAAGATGGAGAGACTTCGATTATATTTCCGGTTTGACCTCCAGACCAAAGCACTGTTCCTGAGCAACCCGTGGCGGTTAATGTCACTTTTGAACTTGAACAAACTGTATTTCCGCTTGTAGTCACATTTGGAGATTCCAAAGTGCCTATAGTGATATTCACTGTATTTGAGTTTCCACTTGTACACGAGGCGTTAGAACATGTTGCCGTGAAAGAAGTGTTTGCTGCGATATTGGCTGTAATTGATGCTCCCGTTTTACCATTTGACCACTTTACTGTTCCATTACAACCCGTGGCAGTAAGTGTTACATCACCGGCTTCACATAATTGATTAGACGAAGCAGCAATAACTGGAGGGGTTCCGTTGGTTACTTTTATACTCACAGAGGCTGTTCCAGTACAATTTCCAGAACCACATGTTACTGTGTATGTCGTAGTAACTGCAGGGCTTACAGAAATAGAAGTTGTACTAGCACCCGTACTCCATAGTAAGTTAGATGAACAGTTCGAAGCAGTCAATGTAGTACTACCGCCCACGCAAATCTCATTATTGGAGGCCGTAACAGTTGGTTTAACCCCGCTACCAACGGTAACGGTTTCAAAAGCAGTTCCTGAACAAGAGCTAGAGCCACATGTTACAGAATAGGTAGTGGTTACTGTCGGATTTACTTTAATGCTAGCTGAGGTTGCATTCGTGTTCCAGGTAAAGGCTCCAGAGCAGTTTGTAACTGTTAAGGTTACTGTATCTCCAGAACAAATGTTGTTTGAAGTGGCAGTTATTATCGGTGATTGACCAGAACCTACTTCTATGGTTATGTTACCTGAGGCTCCACTAATACAAGTACCTACAGAACAAGTAGCAGAGTAGGTCGTGGTAGCGGTTGGTGTTACATTAATAGATGTGCCAGTCATGCCGTTGCTCCATTTAACGGAACCATTGCATGAAGTAGCGGTTAATGTTACGACTTCGCCAGAACAAATATTGGTGTTATTTGCTTTTACGGTAGGAACAGATGGAGAGCCTACAATGATGGCTAATAAATTAGACTCTTGGCTAACGCATGTATTTACTCTACAAACGGCAGTATAATTAGTGATGGCAGCCGGGCTAACTGAAATAGAGGCTCCCACAGAACCATTAGACCATTCCACAGTTCCAGTACATCCAACGGCTACTAAAGTAGTACTTTGACCTTGGCATATTTCTAACTTATTGCTAGATATAATAGGCGTTAATGGATTACAAGCTGGAATTACCGTAATATCTGCAGTATCCTCATCATCTTCGTTTACACCACTTGCCGGTTTAGAATCTGGGTCATTTTGGTCGGCAGCAGTAATTTCGGCCCTGTTGGTAACAAGTCCTTCTGTTGCAGTAACTTTTGCTTTAATAGAGAATTGTAGTGTTTGTCCGCTAGCAATTGCGTCAAAGCGTGCTTTGATAAGGTTGTCTGTTACGGTGATTCCGCTTGATCCAACCGAGGAAACGTAACTTAATCCAGCTGGTAAAACATCCGTAACTTCTACATTAGTTGCGGCATCTGGGCCGGCATTATTAACTCTAATGGTATAGTTGATAACATCACCAGAAGAAGGAGAATTACTACTTACTAATTTTTGTAGACTTAAATCAGCTTCAGGGTCATTGGAAATTACCGTAATAATTTCGTCATCGTCATCGTCCTCATTTAATGTTATGGCATTTCCTGGAGTAGAATCCAGATCCACTTGATCTGCACTCATAACTTCGGCAACGTTAATTATATTTCCCGAGCCAATTACACGGGCAGCATATCTTAGCGTGATGGTTTGGTTTACAGCTATAGATGCAATACTAGCTTCTAACGTTCCAGATGTATTGCTCAAGTCTGAACTTGAAACAAACACAAGGCCAGCGGGTAATACGTCTCTTACTTTAACATTGGTTGCCGCATTAGGTCCGCTATTGGAAACTCTGATGGTGTAGTTTACTATATCATTTTGAGCTACCACTCTAGAATCTGCAAATTTAATTAAATCCAGATCAACGAACATGTCACAAGATTTTTCCACAATCACAGCCACTGCCGGATTACTGTAACATCCTGCACCAGATTTTTCAAATAGATAATATTTCCCAGGCGTTGCCGAAGCCGTATTTGAAACTTTAGCAGAACTGGATAGCGGGCCTGTATGCCACTCAAATTTACCACCGGGAGTGGTAATGGCGTTAATGATTAATTCGTTGAGGTTGGTGGTTTCGCCTAGGCAAACTTCTATGATATTGAAGCAAGACGGATTAGAGGGTCTTGCGTTTAAAATTACCGCCACAGGGACTCTTGGATTAACACATGCCAATGGGGCAGATGCTAATTGTGCGTAATAGGTAGTGGTGGTAGTAGGGAAAATTAAATGTTTTTGACCACTTTGGGTAACAAATATTGGTGTACCGCCTGCCGAGCTATAGTACCAAGAAATATCCCCCGTATTTGTAGAACTAGCTTCCAAATAAGTGGAATCTCCTACACAAAGGTTATCAGCCACTACAGATATGGTTACAATTTCTGGACATTCGGTTTGCAGGTGTAAACCAGCATCCACATCATTATTATTTCTTCCTTTATTACCAATAGGTAAAGAGGTATCAATACTTATGGAGCCTGTTTTTCCTGTGGCAGGATCAACGTCATTATCAACAGCGTCGTTTACAACATCTTTAGGAGAAAAAACATATTCTGGAGCATTTTTGAATTGAACTTGGTAAGTGCCAGTGATCAGGCTATCGAAAAGATAACTTCCGTTCGGACCAGATATGGTACTATCAATTTTAACATTTAATTCATTTAGCAAATAAACCGTAACGTTATTTAAACCCGTTTCTCCTACATCCTGAATACCATTAGAATTTGTATCGGTCCAAACAAAGTCTCCAATAGAGCCATATGGTCCTTCAAACAATACAAAAGGACAGCATCCACCAGAAGGGCAAACACTGTTAGAGGCTTCAAAAGTATAAGATCCAACACTGGAAACAGCCAAAGTCCCGTTCGGGTTTAAAGTAGTTCCAGCTGTATTATTATTAATTTCTGTCCCATTCTTAAACCATTTAATTCCTAAGCCATTATTAAATGGTTGGGGAATGCTAAGCTCGTATTCATCTCCTGGATACCAAGTAACTGGTATGCTGAAGCAAGAATTTTTCATATCGTCTTCCGATAGCGAATTATTACCGGGGCTTGAATCTGTATCGTTTTGGTCTAGAGCCATTATTTCAGCGATACTGAAGTAAACGCCTTGTTGACTCGTTTTAGCAGAGATTTCTAATTTAGCAGAATCTCCAGCAGCAATGTTTGCGATATTCCAAATCACCAGGCCATTTGCCGCATTATATGAAGCGGTACCTTCCTGAGCGTTCAGAACTACATTGGTAATTCCTCCAAAGGGGGTTTGGTCATTGACCACCACCCCTGTGGCTGGGTTGGCACCTTCATTTTTTACATAAAGCGTGTATTTAATATCTTCACCAACATTTGGCGTTGACTTACTAATAGCATGCCTCAAAGCTAGATCTGTGTCTTGACCATACAGGTTCATCGCGGATATTGTTAGCAACATGACCAAAGTGGTGATAAAGCTTAAATGACGATTGACGATTGTAAAATTTGATATCATATTTTTTAGGCTTTTGCACGATGGAACAATAGTCCTTAAGTTTTTTAAAGCAGGTGAAGCTATAATCGATGCTAGACTTGAATTATCTGTCCAAGATTTGGTTAGGTAATTATCTTCTTTTCTGTTGGTTAGAAAAGAATGGTCAAAAGTGGAGACTTTGGATGCCTTAAAACTATTATAGCCAAGGTCTGGCGTAGCTATAGGGCCACCGATCTTGGTGTTCGTTGATAACAACGAGGAACTTTCGTTCTTTTGGTTAGTTTTTAAAGTAAACATTGTAAGCATCTGATGTCAGATTTTTCGTCAAGAAAATAATGTGAAAATTGATTTTGGTCAATAGTCGGCACAGATCTTTCTTGAATCACATTAATTGAAACGAAAATTATGCCAAAGGGCGATTGTCCTGGTCTTTTCATGTTTCTTACGATGAATAATAATTTAAGCTCCTGATTGCTAGTGAATTAATACATACCACTCCTGTGCTTGAATTAACACGGAATATTGCATGAATTTACCAAATTTAGCTTGGAATCACTATATATGGCTTGCACTAAAATTGTGCCAAAAAGAATCTATGATCTTGATTTACAGATTTATTGAGGTTCTTTATTACTTTGAATAAGTAAATATTAAGTATGATTAATTGGTGAATTTTCTAGAATTCATGACCCAATGATAAGTAGAATTTACCCTTGCTGAACTCCTTATTTTCAAGCCCAAAGGCATAGTCAGCCTTTACGAAAAAGCCTAAAATGGTGGTTCTTATACCACCTCCGTATCCAGATAAGAAAGGGTTCTTGAAATTAGTAACCACGGCATAAAAGGGGTTGTTGATGCCCTCAATTTTAGAACCTCCTATGACTTGGGTATTAAGGCTATTTTCGCGACTCCACGGGCCTTTATCTCCCATCCATGCCGTACCTATATCATTAAATACTACCAGCTGTAGGTTTCTAATCATGCTAGAAGTAACAGTATTTTTTGAGAAATACCCCGCAAGAGATAATCTTAATTCAAGGTTAACCAAGATGTGTTTGGTACCGTAAAGTTTGGCAAAATCAAAGCCTCTTAAGTTCCCTGCATAATTATAAAAAACAATATCTTTTAAATTACCTGGTGTTCCTCCTATTTGGTTGTTAGTACTGTAAATATCTCTATTTAATGTATTCTCCATCCCTCCTAAGAAGGTGTACTTGGGACTATTCCCTGTCGAGCTACCGTAGTTAAACCTGGCGGCAAATTGAAGTCCAGAAGTGATATTCTGATAATGCCTGGCGTCAATATAAAGGCCATTAAAGCTTTCATTAGGATCTCCAAAAGCCAGGTTCTTTTGATAAGAGATTTTGGCTCTTGTACCAGACAAAAAGCCATCTCCTAGTAGTTTCTTTGTGTTGTCGTAAACAATTTCCGTTTTTACTCCACCGTAGGAATTTTTTTGCACGTCTCTGGCTACTTCATAATAATCTATATCATTATTGAAAAACAAAGAAGGCATTACATTCACCTTAAGGTTAGGACTTAGCGGATAAGAAATGGTTCCTATAATATTGTGGAGGTATATTCTTCTATTAAGCGTTTCTCTTCTCAGTGCAATATTCAAAGGGTTCAGAATATAGAACTGTTTTTCTGTTCTAGGATCCACAATAATAGATCTTCTTTCAAAAGCAATTCCCCAATCTACTCTTTTTTTGTAATTGGTGTAGCTCGCCTTAATGTCATGATTTTTGACAGTTGGTGTAATGAATAAGTCGAATTTTATAACATGATTCTCCAGTAAGTCGTTTAGAGATAAGGAATTATTCATTCCTAGCTTTCTAACAGGGTCATTATAAAAGTCTGTTTTAAGGTCTTGCGTGAGGAGTAGATTTTGATATGCTTTTGGCGTTGATATTTTAAACTCTTCGTTGCCTCTTATTAATCTATTTCTATTAAAAGTACTGGTTTGTTCAGGAAGAACTTGACTGACAAGCTCCGTAGCTTTAAGAACGTTAACCTCTTCAAACTCGTAGTATTCTGTATCTATCTCATCATCTTTTAAGTTGGTGAGTTTGGGGATTTGATTTCCTGTACTGCTAAAGTTAGGACGTTTCTCCTCAATTGGAATATCTTTTTTAGAGATCACAGAGCCATTTGATAGGTAGTAGGCTTTCCATTCTTGGATAAATCTTCCAAAGGAAATTCCTAAAGTACTGGTGATGCTACTCTGCTCGGCTCTAATTATTCTGGTGAGGTTGAGAATGTTTGAAATGTTATCCCTTCCATATTTTTCGGCTATATAATGCCAAATAGATCTACCGAGAATTTTGGCATCTGCGGAGCTAAGATTGTTAAGTTTTTTGTTGTCATTCCTAAGCAAAGCCTCTTTTATCTCAGCCAGATCTTGCTCAGACATACCGTCTTTAGAGATGTAAGATGATATACCGCTCATATACCATTCTGGTACAGTAAGTAATAAAGAACTCTGGAGAACTTCCTTTAAAGAGCCACCAAAAAGCATGTCGTAAACAAAAAGTCCAGAAATTTGATTAACTAATTCTGTCTTAAAAATACTGTCGTTTCCAGTATACGGAATTTCTATTCTAGCCCTTGAAAGGTTTAATATTCCGCCATCATATTCTATAGGAGTGGTAAGCCCAATATTACTCTGCTCCATTTGCTTAGGAGTATTATAAAGGAATATTTTCATGGAAGTGAAAGGGGTATAACCCAGTATCTCGGTTATTTTCCTGTATTCACCTTCAGCTATTTTGGCGGCTTTCATGGCAATCTCTTGCCCACCTCTATAATAGTTGAATTCAAAGTTGTTACTATTTATAGTTTTCCAATCTAGCTTCCGAAGCTGAATTCTATTTCTACCAAAGGTTTCTTGTGAAACGGAGTAATACCCTTGCGAGAATGCCGTCACACTCCCTAAAATAAGAAGTAGCGTAAAAACTTTTTTCATAGTACAGACTTAAAAATAATGCTTACGAATATAACGGATAATAACGCTCAATAGTTGATTCCCGGTCAATTTCTTTTCCTTCAATAATGTATTCTACAAGTTGGTTTGCAAAGAAAGGAGCCAACGAAACGCCCTTTGTACCTAGACCATTAAAAATGAGAATATTTTTGTGAATAGGATGGTCTCCTAGGATGGGTCTTCGGTCTTCTACAGCAGGTCTTATCCCAGCGTGCTGAGCTATTACTTTGATTTCTGGAATCAGGAAGCTTTTAGATTTTTCTAAGATGGATGCTCTTGCGTCGGCCGTTGTTTCAAAATTCAAATTATCCCAATCATAGGTAGAACCCATTTTATATTTCCCTTGGCCAATGGGCATTATCCAAGAGCCTTGGTTTACAATAAAATCAAATTGTGAGCCTTCTAATGTTATATCCAGTGTTTCTCCTTTTACAGGATTAAATGGAAGCCAATTGAAATAAGGGTTGCTTTTAACATGCACGCCCTCGCAGAAAATAACATATTTATACTGTTCTCCCTTATATTCAATGTGTTCCGTATGTCTAATTAGACCATCTATTTTAAAATCCCCTTCTTCCAGAATTTGTTTTGAATGAAAGTATTGAGCCGACTTTTCCAAAAATAAGGGTACATCTAACCTGCCACTTTCTGAGGTACTTATTCCTCCTAATGGTTCATTTATAATGCCTTTTAAGGACTCGTTGTGAGCTACATATTCTATAAGGTTTCCAAGCTCTTTGTGCTCAATAGCTCTGAGGAATTGTGACTTCTGATTCTCGTTTTTAAAGGGCCTATATATTTGCATTTTATGAAGGAATGATTCCTCCATTAACACTTCCAGATTGGAATAAAACTGATCCATGAAAGCAAATATTTCCTCCTGCATCCATGTTTTCGCCAGTCTTTTTCCAGTAACTGGATTAAACATTCCTCCAGCTACTTTAGAGCTACTGGCTAAATTGCTGTTATGAAGTATTTTGACCGTCTTTCCTTTTGCAAGAAGTTGATGTGCCAGGCATGTTCCAGCTATACCTTGACCTATAATTAGGAACTCAGCCTTCATCGTTTCTTATTTTTATTGAAAGAGCTTCGTCTGCCATAATACACACCATTTCAATTTGCTCGTCAAGAGTCATATAAGAAGTGTCTATTACTTGGGCATCAGGTACTTGGGTTAGTGGACTTTCTTTCCTGGTCGTGTCTATTTGATCTCTTTTTTCAATGTTAGAAAGTATATCCTCTATGCTTTGAATTTCTTTTTTCTCCATTAATTCAATTTGCCTCCTTTGGGCTCTTATCAATGGATCTGCGGTCATGAAAATTTTTAGTTCTGCATCTGGAAAAACAACAGAGGAAATGTCTCTTCCATCCATAACCACTCCTTTCTTTTCTCCCATTTTACGTTGTTGAGCCACTAAAGCATGTCTTACTTCGGCTATGGCACTTACTTCACTTACTTTATTGGCCACATAGAGCTTTCTAATTTCATTCTCCACGTTTAGGCCGTTGAGGTAGGTCTGGTTTTCTCCAAACTTATTCCTTCTAAACTCTATAGAGATTTCGTCTAAAGCTTTTTTGATTTGTTTGCTATCCGACAGAGAGATGTGTTTTTCGTGGAAATAGAGTGTTACGGCTCTATACATGGCTCCCGTGTCTATATAGGCATAGCCTAAATGGGCGGCTGCACCTTTTGCAGTTGATGATTTTCCACAGCTGGAATAGCCGTCTATCGCTATTATGATTTTGTACATTCAGAATTATTTGTTCAAAAATAACGGGATAGTTTTTAAGACCCTAATAAAACCAAAAGCCACCTCCTTTTGGAAGTGGCTTTTTTATATTTCTTAGAAGGATGTGCCTAAATTACTTAGCCACTACCAAGTTGATGTCTAACTCAACGTCGTTAGAAATAACCATTTCTTTCATAGGAACGTCAAAAGAGACATCATATTTCTTACGGTCGAAAGTTAGCGTTCCAGTAATGTTAGTTACATCACCTACTGTTTCAATAACAACATCTTTAACTGTTTCTGGGTTAGTGATACCTCTTACAGTAAGGTTACCCAATACAGAAGTACCTTCAGTGCCAGTGATTTCAAAAGTAGCCGTTGGAAACTCTGCTACGTTAAAGAAGTCTGGAGAAGATAAGTGACCTACTAATTTTTCTTTAGTTTGTTTTTCGTCATAAACAGTGTCAGTAGGAGCAATTGAAGAAAGATCAACAACAAATCTACCACCAGCTACTGCTCCGTCTTTAATTTCTAAAGTACCTTCAGTAATATTTACATTACCTGTATGTTCTTTTACTCCAAGCATAACACCTGTCCATTCTACGGTACTGGATGCTAAATCTAAGTTTGCAGTTCCGTCTGCTAATGTTGCAACTGTTTCTTCTGTTTCGGTAGTTTCAGTTGAAGAAGAAGTACAAGATTGAAAAGAAAGTGCTGATACTAAGGCAAGGCCTAAAAGAGTGATTTTTTTCATTTTTTTCTATTTTAAATTTAATTGTATGTAAGAACACACAATCACTTAACAACTTTTCCAGAAAATAGTTTAGTGTATTGCAAATTTCTTTTTTTGTTCTATAACAAATTTGAAAATCTGCTCTTGCTCAGAAGGTTTAAACCAATTAAACTGATCTTGGTTTCTAAACCAAGTTAACTGCCTTTTAGCATAACGTCTGGAATTTCTTTTTATCAGTTCAAGCATGGTCTCGTAATTTATCTCTTTATCAAAAAAAGCAAACACCTCTTTGTAACCTACGGTTTGTAAGGCGTTTTTGTCTCTAAAATCTATTAAGTTTTTAACTTCCTCTTCTAGTCCGGCTGCTATCATTAGATCTACTCTATGATTGATTCTTTCATAAAGTTCTTCTCGTGGTCTCTCTAATCCTATTTTGATGATTTGAAAAGTACGACGATTTGTTTGCTTTTTTTGCCAGAAAGAAAATGGCTTCTTAGTAAATAGAGCAACCTCTAAAGCTCTTATTACCCGTTGTTTGTTCGACAAATCGGAAGTTGAACAGTAGTCGGGATCCAGTTCTTTAAGCTCGGAAACAAGATTATCTATTCCTTCGTTTTCCAATCTTTGTTTTAAAGTCGCCCTAATTTCTTTTGGAATATCTGGGATGTCGTCAAAACCATGGGTAATGGCTTTTACAAATAATCCAGAACCACCAGTCATAATAGCCACATCTTTCTTTTGAAAATAGTTCTCTAAATCTTTTAGTGCCTCTTTTTCAAAATCTGATACGGAGTAACTATCTTTAATACTGAGATTGTCAATAAAGTGATGTGGAACTTTAGCGAGTTCTTCATCTGTTGGTTTGGCAGTGCCAATACTCATTTCTTTATAAAACTGTCTAGAGTCGCAAGAGAAGATTTCGGCATCTAGTTTTTGTGCCAGATTAATACATAAATCTGTTTTCCCTACGGCAGTAGGACCAACCACCAAAACTAAATATTTTTCTTTTTTCAATGACGGAAATAGTAAATTAACGTCACAAAGATAGTTAAAGGCTATTTGAATTAATTAATAACAAAATGGAATCCCTACTTTTTATTATTGCTTTGGGCATAGGTGGTTTAGCCACTTGGCAAATATTTGCTTGGCGTTTTGGTGTAAGTAAACGTAAAAAGAAGGAGCGTATTGAAACAGAATCTAATATTCTTTTAGAACGAATCGAGAAGGTTTTTAAAGTGATTTTGTCAGAAGGTTATTTCTCCGAAATCTACGACCATAGCCATAAGAAGGACTTTTGGGGTCTTTTTGAAACACATAAAAAAGCTTTGATTGTGGCTAAGGCCAAGGTGTCTATAGGCTTCGATTTCTCTAAAATGAAATGGAGGGTAGAAGAAGGTACCCAAAAGATTATCATTGAACATTTTCCAGAGGCGGAAGTGCTTTCCATTGACCCCCAGTATAAATTTTATGACATCAATCAGGGACTTTTGAGTAAATTCAAGCCTGAGGATTACACCAAGATTATTGGCGAAGCTAAAGAACTCATGCTGGAAAAAGCCATGGAAAGCGATTTGCCAGTTTCGGCTGATCGTCAAATAAAATTAATGGTTACCCAGCTTGCCAGTTCCATGAACTGGGAAGTGGACATCATAGAAGAAAAGACCAATAAATCCAGAACTTTGAAAGAGGCTATTAAAGGATATTTGAAAGTATAGTTGCTAAGACATTAAAAACCTCTAGGAAACTTAGACTTGAGATGCTTCACTAGAGGTTAATATTTATCCAATCGAAGAGTCTAAACTTTAGTTATTTAAAGCATCTCTTCTCTTTTTAAGCTCTCTCCAGGTGGTGAGCACTATCTTATTATCTTTTATATACTTCTTGAATGCCGGATCCATCATGGCCAGCATGTCTCCTTTTCGTGTTACACCGGAGGTAGAAATTTCTCCAAAAACTTCCGTAGGCCACGTACAATGCATTATCACCATTGTAATACCTGGCTTTAATTCATTGATGGTATTGATGTATCGTTCGGTTTTGTAGGTTTGAAGCTGAGCGTCTGTCATGTTTTCCTCACCTTTCCAATCGTAAGAAATATTATGAAGATCATCAAGAACTGGTAGTCCAGCATTCCACAGTTGTTGTCCTATGGTAGTGGTCATTTCTTGTGTCAACCCAGTTGCGGCAGTGGTTTGTGCTATCATGGTATTATGACCTCCAGGAAACATCACAGGAATACCTTCTGTCATCCCCACCTTTAAATATCTTTCCAAGTAATCTTTGGTGGCAAATAGCGTTCCCATATGAGAATCTAAATGGGTGGGTTCCCAACCCATAGTACGGCTTCTCTCAAGTTGAGCTCTTATTTCTGTTTCAATTTCGTCTGGATTGGCATGGGTAGCGGTGGCCACTACAGACGGCCATATAGCCCCTTGTTTGTCAACCAAACCAGGTACCATTGGTTTTCCTGCCAAAGGTCCCCATCTATAATCACCCCACTCCGAAGTTAGGGTTAAGTGCAAACCGGCGTCTGTGTTTGGATGTTTTTTTAGGTATTTGAAAAATCCTGGTATCCATGGGCATGGCATCATCATACTGAGAGAATTTGCTACACCTTCATCCATGGCTTTTATGGCTCCTAAATTGGAGTCATAGCTCATGCCTACGTCGTCAATATGGAGAATTAAAACTTTGGAACCTTCAGGATATCCGAGTTTATCGGCATAGCTTTCTTGGGCAAAGGAGTTGAGTGAAAAAAGGAATAATAATGTAAGGGTTAGTCTCATGTTTGTTGTTTTATACTATTCAAAAATAGCTTAAATTTCACATTTAAGCAGATTTCATGAGAGGGCTTTTTTTAGATATTGAAAATAAGGGATTCTTAATTACAGAAAGCCAAAACTTCTTTAGCCAGATTTATAGCCAAGTCTTTGTTGAAATCAGCATCTGAACTAACATCTGCCAAAATCTGAAAGGTTTTGTCGCCTACCAATACGATTAAACTGTTTTCCTTAAAGTTCCATGATGCGGCATCGCCCACTACGTTAACGGCTTCAAAATTATTTGTAGTTGCCATTCCTTTGGCCATGTCCATGGCCTGATTTTTAGTGCTTTCTGGTATCTCCTTGTTTTCAGAAATCTTCTCTTCTGCTTTACCTAGAGCATTGTCGAGTTCTTCTTGCGACACATTACGATAGAAAGCCTGGAAAGAAGCTACACTGTTTTCGCGGTCCATAATCTTGTATAAGTCATCACCTAACCATTTAATACCTATTTCATTGTATACTGGCATTTCTAAGGTCGTATTACCCATTTTTATTTTTCTAATTCTGTCACTTTCCCAAGAGTACTTGTAGGTATCTCTTAGTTGGTCTTTCGGCTTGGGGCTTACCTCATACTTCATTTTAGCATTGGTCATTTCTCCGGTATAATGCTTTTTTATCGTTTCTAGAGACAAGAGTTGGTCGTATTTACCGACATAGTCAAAGATGCAGGTTGCTTTGGAGGGGTTTTGAAGTTCTGTTTCCTTGTTTTCGGTTTTATTTTCAGAGTTTCCAGAACAGGATAATAGTAGAGAGCAAAAGGCTGTTGCGAAAAGTATGTTTTTAGTCATCATGATGGTATGGTTTAATTATTTCAAAAACTCGTCTTTAGAAAGTCCCATACTTTGGATGACAGGGGAGGTCATTTTAACATTTCCATTAAGGTTTTTCCAGGCTGCAGGGTTTTCAATTTCAGAAGACTGACCACCCTTTCCTTTTATTTCAAATGCTGCCACCGTTTCATTTAACTTGGTTATGGTCATGGTGCCTTCATAAGGCATTGGTGTGGCTTCCATCCCTGTTTCAGATACTTTCATAAAAACCAAAGTGGCCTTTGGCTTTCCTTCTAGCTCACTTTCATTCAATGTAAACTTGGCCGTTAGGGGCAAAGTGAAATCGAGTGGAACGTTAGAAAAAACACCCATTAGCGAATGCCCGCTCTGGTTCACTACTTGGAATGAGATATTTAGTTTTTCATTTTCTTTTAGGGCTATTATGGAGCCCGTAAAGTCCTCTTTATTTATTTGAGACTTTCCATCAAATTCATAAATGATGTCAGTTTTTTGGTCACCATAACTGGCCACATCTGCTAAATCAATTTCTTGACCTGTCTGACTTTCAACTAGTTTTTCTAGAGCCGAAGTGACACCATCCTGAGCACTTTCTTTGGCAGACTGACAGGCATTTATGCTTATTACAGTGGCTAAAAGAGCTATTTTTGTTTTCATGCGTTTATTTTGATTGATTGATAAATCTCTTATTTGTCGAGTTTGCTTAAAACCAAAGAGGACTCCATTTTTCCTTTTGCGTCGAAGGTGTCGCTTTTTACCACGCCTATGCCGTTGTAGAAATACTCTACCACATGTACTTCTTTTTTTACAATCAATTTTAGGCTTAAATCATAAGACATTTTAATGCAATCAAATTTGCCAGCTGGTGTCTCCACGGTTTCTGAGCCTTCTACTTTTCTGTTGGTAATGTTCACACTGACATTCATTAAAGAGGCACCAGAAGGAAGAGAAGAACGAATAGAGATTTTGGCATCTTTCAGTATATCGCCTTTTTTCATATTGGCAGGGTATACTAGCTGGTCTCCGTCTATGCTCATTTTTATATCAGAAGACTTTGAAAACATATCTGAGCTAATGTTTTGAACATCGGTATAAAGGTCGCCGTTAATACATTTTCCTACGGCTTCACCTTTTACAATAAGTTTGCCTTTGGGGTCGTACGTTTCCGTGAGCATTTGTATAGAAAACCCACCATTGACAGGTTTTAGCTGCTGCACATTATATTTCAAAATGGAGCTTATATTTCCTTTTTTGTCAAGGTTTTGCATCTCTATTTTAGAGCCTTCTTTTAGAAGAAAGTAATTGCTGCATTGCTGCGAAAAACAGAACGGGCTAATGATTAATAAGAGAAAAAGGATGCTTATTTTTTTCATTTTATTGGTATTGATAAGTAATAACTAAACTGTGAAATTGAAGCGTGTTTCCTGTCCAGTTTCCTGCAGACGAGATGTTTATATAATAGGAATAATTTAGGTTGTCAATGATTGCAGAGGCATTACTGTTGATATTCACAATATTGGCACTACTACCGGAACTCGTAGCAGTAGCTAATGTTAAATAAGCATTCACGGTATGAGAATAGTTGTTGAAATCAAATGATAAATTAGAGGCGGAGTTATCTCGTAAATACAATTTCACATTGGTTACTTTAACGCCATCTGGCAGATTTACAGGCAAATACAAAGTTTTGGGGCTGGTAGTGCTATTGAACCAAGCATAGCCGCTACCTCTAATAAGTGGGTCGTCATAATTTTGTGGCAGAACACTCGTGAAATTATAACTCATGTAGTGGTTAGAGGTATTTTCAATATTAAGAATGCCATCTTTATTTGCAAAAACCGGTCTGCGGTCTGTAGTCCCTACAAAACCTAGTTCTGTTGACTTAATATCTCCGTTTACTTCTAGCTTAGACGTGGGTGCAAGTACACCAATTCCGGTTTTACCATTTCTCAAGACTGTTAATGCATTTGACCTTACAAGATCGGATGAACCATTACCTATCTGAAATACTCGGTCGGTCACTCCCGAAATTGCTGCATCTGGAGTATCAGAAATATCATTGAATTCGCCAATTGTTAAAGAAGATTTTGATAAGCCAAATGTCTGATTACCAAATGCAACCGAATAATCTCCAAAAACCAGGTTGTTATTTCCAACACTTAATCCTTTAGCCTTTATGTTACCATTTACATCTAATTTCTCCGAGGGCGTAGTAGTTCCAATTCCCACATTTCCTTGATTTCCGCCAAGGAAAAGCCTGGATGTACCACTGGTCTGAAAATCAATTGTGTTGTTAGCCTGAAACTCAAAGTCTACTGCACCATAATAGGTTGCTTTTGTAGGGCTAACCTGCAAGAAATGTTTATTTTGATAGTTAATGTTGATATTGGCGTTTGGGTCTTCGTTTAAAAAGGAAGCTATTGAGCTATTACTAGATTTTACACTTAGTTTGTAGGTATCTCCGTCATAATTATCGCCTATTCCAATATTCCCGGCTGAACTAACTATTAATTTCGGATTAGTATTAACCATTAGGGCGGTCTTTCCTAAACCATTAATCCCTATAATTCCGCTTTCGGAATAGATTTGTCCTTGCTCTTCTCCGCCTGCTGTATAAAATCGTAAGAAGTTATATTGGCTGTTTGAAAACAGCTTTAGGGGGGTAGAAGAATTGCTGTTTCCATGAATCTCAAAATTACTTCCAATGAAACCCGACAAGGTTGGCTCAATGGTGACCGATTGTGAAAATGAACTGATGCTTATCAGATAAATGAGAGCCAATTTTAATAGCTTTTTCATGGGCTTATTCTTCGTAGGTGACTAAAACTCGAACAGGTTTACTGATAATGTTTTGGCTATTACCAGCTACAAGGCATATTTTTATCTGCCCATCTTTATGATAGGTGTAGAATTCTTGACCGGGGTCAAAAGTATAGCCCTCTTTTATCCAGTCAGTGGACTGCCAGTCAATCAGAACTTGATATGAAAGTATTTTTGAATTTGGAATTCCATCTAATGTTACAAAAGTTGAACAGTCACCTGCACTACTAGATGTTAAGGTTGAGAATCTCTTTATTTTTATTGCAGGGGCTTCTGAACCAAGTTTGGTGAAAGAGTATACTTCCAGACCAGACGAGCGAGTCGGGCTGCCAACTTTTAGTTTGCCGATGGTGTCAATTTTTACTGAGGTATAACCTCTAGTTCCGAATTGTAAGAGTTCTGTACCTTGGATACTCATTCCACCAAAACCAGCCATTATTTCACCTTCTTTTTTGTTTATAAGTGTATTATAGGTATAAAAAGGCAGATACATATTAGGCTTTTCTGTACTCAGCTTTAAAGGGATGCTTTCTTTACTGTTAATATGAACACCATTTGTACTATCTTGTTGAAACGCACTTTTAGATGGTTCAATGGTGACGGATTGGGCATGGCAAAAACTAAATGTTAATGCTAAGAGTAATGCTAAAATTATTCTATTCATGATTTATTAAAGTTTAATAAATTCTACTCTCCTGTTATTTGCCTTTCCTTGAGGCGTATCATTTTTATCTACAGGTTGGCTTTCGCCTTTACCTTCTGTAGTCATTCTAGTGGCCTCTATTCCAAAGCTATTGGCCAAGGCGTCTTTTACACTTTCGGCACGTTTTGCGGATAGGGTTAAGTTCGCACCATCTGAACCATCTGCATCTGTGTGACCTATTATTTTCACTTTCACTGCTGGGTTTTCAGTAAGAACTTTGGCTATTTCTTTCAATGTGCCTTCAGAAGATTGTTTGATACGGTCTGAGTTCACGTCAAATAATATTCCGGTGGTGGAGAATTTCCCTTCTGTTATTAGTTTACTTCTGGTATCTGGTGCTCCTACTGCGTAGCGTACATTGGCCACCATGTATTCATCTTTGTTATCGGCTGTCGCAAAATTCATATACTGTGAGCCTAACTTAAAGGCATTATATGCTGCTTTTGGGTCAAATGCCTGTGGCAAATCCAGCACCTTTACTTCATTTACATAAACGCGGAGTCTATTCTTTTGTCTCCATAGAGAGAAATGTACTTTGCTAGGTTCTGATCCATATTCACCTTCGCACTTTAATGCTTTAACATTGAGGCCTTCGTTTTTATTGATAACTTCTCCAGCTTCATACACCATAAAAGCGGCCTCGTCCATACCACCGAGCCAATTGAATATGATACCTTTTTGTATATACTCACTGGCAAAGTCTCTGCGTACATTGTCGCTTGCGTAGATGTAGAAATAATAACGAAGTATGTTGCTGCTGCGATAACGCGTAAAAATGTCATATTCTAGCGTAAAGTTATCTGGCATGTCTTTCACAAAATCAGGCTGAAAAAAGCCGTCTTGAGACATATAGAGCCATTTTTCTGGGCTGTCGTTAAAGGTTATGATTTCTGCGGAAGAGTTGGTGTTCCAGCCCAAAGGGAAGTCGCCCACGCTGGTTTCTGAAAAATCCTCAAAACCAATTACCTTTTCTCCAGAGACAAAATCAAATTTGGAGTTGGCGGTAAAAGTAGTTTTGGCTTCTTGTTTTGAGGATGTAGGGGTTTTATTTTCTGAAGCCTTCTCAGATTCAGAGTTTGATGGAGCGTTTGATTGTGTTTCCTCAGTATCATATTCACCATTATCTGAACTTGATTTTGTCTTATCTTTTTTCTTGAAAATACTACCAATGCCTTCTTCTATCTTGTCTAGGCCTTTGTCAATACCACGGTCTATGCCACTATTGGTACGGTCTGTTACTTTTCTTTTTGCCGTATCTTTAGGGTCAATAATTTGGGCTTGAGAAAAAGAATAGGCAAAAAGGCTTAAGAGAAAGATGATTTTTTTCATTTTTAGATTTCATTTTTCTCTTAGTCTTTAAAAACTTAAAAAGTAAACCGCCATAAAATAAAAAATATTTAGGTTTACTTTAAGCAAGAAATAACACTAAACAGAGAAGCGTGAGTATTCCACTTCTAAAAGCAAATGACGGTCAGGTTTTACGAGAGATTTATACAAAGCATCGTTTAAGCTTTGTAAGCTTTGCGTCAAAATATAATTTAGAGCATGAAGATATTTTAGACATCTATCAGGATGCCATTTTAGCGATGGTAGAGAATGCTAAAAAGGGCAAAATGGACCATCTTAAGGCCGATCTAAAAACCTATTTATTTGCCATAGGCAAGTATATGATTTTTAAGAGGATAAAAAATAATCAAAAGGCCAGAGAAGTTTCCGAAGAGCTGAAGGGCTGGTTTGAGTGGGAGGAGGAAGATGATAATCCAGACTTAACGGTTAAGCTAGAGCTGGCTTTGGAGAGTTTAGGAGAACAGTGTTATAAGATTTTAAAGCTCTTTTATTTTGAGTCTAAAAAGTCTGAAGAGATTGTAAACCTAATGAACTACCCCAATAAAGATGTGTTGAAAAGCCAAAAGTGGCGTTGCTTAAAGCAATTGAAAGAAATAATTTTAAGAAAATGAGCCTAAAAGAAGAGCTTATAGATAAGTATTTTGAAGGAAAGCTAAGCCCAGAAGAACAGCAAAAGTTTGATGCTTTAATAGGGGAGCAGGAAGATTTTGCTCTAGAAGTAGCTATGCAGCTTGCACTGAAAAATGCTTTAAGAAATAAAGAAAGAGCTAAGTTGAAAATGGAGCTTAAAGCCATTGAAACCAATATTCCTAAAGGAAAGGTTATAAAGCCATGGTGGGTTTTAGCCGCGGCTGCATCCATGTTTTTGGTGGGGGCTTTTGCGTACCAATTTATCTTTAAAGCAAAGAACCACGAAAACCTTTTTCAGGAGTACTATCAGACATATCCTAATGTGGTTTCGCCCACGGTTAGGGGAGAAAACGGCAGTACCTTAAAACAGCAAGCATTTAGTGCCTATGATAAAGAAGATTACCAGATGGGACTCCGTTTGTTTCAGCAACTCCATAAAGAACAACCTTCAGACTTTGCTGTGTTTTATGAGGCCCTTTGTTACCTAGAGCTGGACGATTCAAGCAGTGCCATTGAGTTGCTAGAATCCAATAGATTTAGCGACGAACCTTATCCTTTTGAAACCAATAGACAGTGGTATTTGGCCTTAAATTATCTAAAAGTAGGAGAAACCGCCAAGGCAAAAACGCTTTTAGATGAGTTAAGTAAAACGGCATACCAGCAAGAGAAAATGGGTGAAGAGTTATTAAAGCGTCTTCCTTGATTTTTTAAAATAATAAACTGCTAGACCAGCTAGAAGTAGAAAAGCAATTATTCCAATTATGAACCAGTAATTCTGATTTATAGAAAGGGCGGAGGTGTCGCCATTCAAAACAAAACCTGCCCAGAAATAAGGATGGCTTTTTAAGGGATTTTCATTAAGGAATTTCCTTTTTGCTAAGCTTAAAGCTTCGTCTTTTGGATAACCCTTGGATAAGAAATTATAGAAAAAGCCCATCAAAACAGAGGTTTCTTTATCGGGCACTTGCCAAAGGCTGTAAACGGTAGATTTGACCCCAGCATAATTTAAAGCCCTAGCGATGCTCATGAAACCTTCACCGCTTAAATATTCTCCCACACCCGTATTACAGGCACTTAAAACCACCAAGTCAGATGGGAAGTTTAGGGCGTACAGTTCGTTAAAGTATAGTTTTTCTTCGTTTTGGAATAATAAACTGGAGTGGCTATAGTCTTTTTCATCCAGTAAAGAATGCATGGCCAAATGATGGATGTTACTTTCGCCTAGAGAGTTGATAAAGTTGGCTTTGGTAGCTTCTTCACTGAAAAACAAGTTGGATTTATTAAAAATAGAACTGATTAGTTCCAGCTCCCTAGCGGTATAAATAAGCTCGCCATTACTGCTTCTTTCTGGCACTACACGCTTACCGTACTTTGGAGCAAAACCTACCAAGTTATAAGCGTATTTTTTTGTGGCATGCTCTACTGGATTTAGAAATTTTAGGGAGGTAGCATATGCTATAAAATGGTTCTGAGCCAGAATCTCTTTTCCATAAAGTGTTTCAAAAGGCAAAAAACTCAAGAAGTTTTCTGGAACGATAATGAGCTTATCGTTTTTCTTGATCTTTAGTTTTTCAATCAAGATTCCGTGAAGTTGCTTAGCCTCTTTTAAATATTCTGAGCTAATGTTGTTGAGGTTTTGGTAGTATTTTCTGGTGAGCTCCTCTGTTTCATTTCTTTTTCCAAGATAGAAGAGTTCAATAGCGGTAGACGAGATTTTATGGGCAAAAACGGAGCTGTCCGTTACCGCATATTTAAGCACCACTTGATTTAACTTTAAGTTTTTCTGTAAATCTTTTATGTCAAAATTGGCTTTGCTGTATTTTTCATAAACGGGGTATTCTTGATTTATTTTTTCGTTAATCTGGTTAATTTCGTTTTCTAAACGGCTTACTTTATTTTTTTCTTCTGTGCTAAGCTCTTCTTGGTTTTCGAAAAAATTCAGCTTTAAGAGTAGTTCGTTTCGCTGGTTTATAACTGCCTTCGGAAGATTTAGGTTTTCGCTATACTTGGATATAAACTGTTTCCAAAGGTGCTGGGAGCCCATATTTTCTATGTCACTTAAGCTTGTGGCTATGAAATTTTGGTCGGAGGGGTTTTCTAATCCCACATAAAGTAAACCCTCTTTTATGTTATTGAGTTGCCTTTCTAAATCAGGATTAAAAAAACCTTTTTTATAGTAGTTCTGAAACATTTCAGCCGCCAAGCCATAGAAGTTTCTAATCTTTAAAAGGTCTGTTTTTTTCTTTCCTGTGCTTTCATAAATTTTGCGGTACGCCAATCCAGAATGTATAAATATGTTTATAAAAGAAGAATTATTGATGTCTCCGAAATCTTTGTTTTTAATTTTCTGAAATTCAATATGCTTTTCAAACTGCCTAAAGTATAGTTCCTTTAAAGCGGCCTTTGCTTCTTCCGTTTTGTTGAGATTGGCTAGGAGCTCAGCCTTTAAAACCAACAAGGTGAGGTAGCTAGATCTGTAGCCTAAGATTTCCAAGAAGTTTAGAGACTTTTCGGTATGTTTTAGAGCTTCGGGATAATCAAATTTGTAATAATAGAGCATGGCTCTATTGGCCGATGCCTTCATTCTATAGAAATCTTCTCGGGCTAGTTTTTCAAGCGTGTTGGTATAGGCTAAAGCCCTTTCCGATTCATAATTTACGTAAAACGCATGAGAAATTTCGTCATAAGAAGCCATGAGGACATTCCACTCTTTGTCTTTTGCTACTTTGGGAGCTTGAGCAAAGAGGATTTCTATTTCTTTGAGGTTTTCTAAGAGTTTGGATTCGTTAAACTCAAAATTATAATATCTTAAATTATTAAGCCTATACATGGCTTTGGCGTGGAAGTCGCTAAAGGGAGTGGTGGCTTTATAGAAATTTTTGTTTTTTGGATGGATATAATCCGCCATATACTTTTCAAAACCAAGCTGATAAGTAGCACATTTTTCTCTATCGCCGTATTCTAATGCGGCAAAAATAGCGTCGTTATAGGCCACCGAAACTATTTCGGCATCTTGGGCATAATATTTCCTCCAAATGTTTAAAGCTTTATCAAAAGTAGGAAGCATTTCTTGTTCAATATTGGCGTAGTCATAGGCCAAAGCCAAGTCATTATAAGCCAGTGCCATGGCATAATGATGCTGCATGCCATTCTTTTGAAATATTTCAATGGCCTTTTGAAAGTGCTTTATGGCGTCGTAATAATTATAAACACGGGCAAAATATTGAGCTACATTTAAATGAATGCTGCCAGCTGCTATGGAGTTCTTTTTTGCAGAAGAAAGTTCTTTCTGAAACAAGGACAGTCCTTCCTCGTATTGTTCTTTTTCTATAAACGCATGAGCCTTAAGCATGTTGATTTCATAAGATATCCTGTTTTGACTTTCTTTGGGAAGCTGATTGTATTTACCTAAAATTTGTTCATACAGCTTAGCGGATTCGGTTTCTTTATATTCTTTTTTTAATTGATTCAGCTGGGCTATATGTAGTATTAGTACGGCTTCTTTTTTTCTAGTTTCTTCCAGAGAGACTATTTCCTTTCTTAAAATTATTTCCTCTTTGAAGTAACCGCATAACGCAAGGCTATCTGCTTTCAGAAGGAGGCGTTTGGTTTTTTCTTGTGCAGAAAGTAAAAAGCTGAAGAAGAAAAGAATAAAAAAAGTGATTTTACTCATTTGGACTTGCTATTCGGTAGATTCAGGAAAATTATAAAGTTTTCAATATGCAAAGGCTTTGAATCCATTTTCTATACCAATTGGACTATTCTAGGTCTTTGCATTGTATGTGAAATTGACATATCCGATTTTGTACTGTTTAGCTGATAAAGCCAACAAGAAAAAACCGAATGCGTAAAACAAATATTGCGATTTTAAAGGATTAATTTTATAGTAATTAAGATGTATTTTATCCATGCGTAACACAATTTTCTTCCTTTTAGTAGTTCATTCTGCTTTCTCACAAGTTTTTGAGCAAGACATGAGTTTTGAGTTTTCTGGTCTTACCAAGTTTGTGACTAGCAAAAGGGTGTCGGCTATCAATTTACCTAGCGGTAAAGTTATTTTTAACCATGAGGGTACTTTTGTCAACGACTCACTTCAAATGACCACTTTTGTTTGGGAGCCAAAAGTCGATAAAATAGAACCTTTTGAGGCTTTTAAAAATGATAGTAACGGACCTTTGTATAATTCTCAACTATCCAATACAGGGGCGTTTCTGTTTTACAAGTCTATTTCATATACAGATAATGGCATTACAGAAAGCTCCTTGTTGAAAATCGACTTCGAAGGAAATAAAATTGCCGGTTTCGATTTCAAAGAGGAGGGCTTTCTATATCAAGTGATGGAGCTGGCGGAAGGAAAAATCCTTGCTCGTTTTGGTGATGGCTCTTATAAGATTTATTCTGCTTCTGGAAAGTTTGAAAGTTTATTCTCGCTTGGATTTGAGGGTAATACCACTTTAAATGATGTGGTTTTCTTAGATGGCTTTTACTATCTTTTGTTGGTACAAAATGACTCTGGAAAAGTCATTATAAAAAGAACAGATGCTTTTTTAGCCAATCCTAAGGATTTTAGTTTACCTTCATTGGATAATCGTTCTGCCCCTCAAAATAAGCTTTTCAATCTTGGAAATAAGCTTTATTTGTATACCTCTAGTCTTAATGATGAAGAAAATCATCTGTTCGAATTTGACGCAGATGGAAATCAAATCAGAGATGTGAGTTTTGGCAAGGTAGGTAATTTCATGTCTTCTATTCCCGAAATATTCTCGTCTGATGGTGGAGATTTGGCTTTTAAATTTTACGACAATGACTGGATAAAGATTAATACCGACGGTTCACATAAAATCTACCCGAAGGAACTCGGAATTATAAATTTCCAGAAGAATGGCTTATTCCTAACACGAGATGGGGTAGAGGTTTTTGAAACAGATTTAGTTAGTAGTGAACGATGGAAAATAGCATTAAGCTTTACTGAAAAATTAGAGTTTAAACCAACTAAGGTTTTTGCTTCAGAGAATGGTCTCAGGTTGGTAGAATATACTAGAAACGAACAATATCCCTTTCTGTTCTATCATTCGTATTATCCTTCTCTTTTAAAAATATTTAATGAGATAGGGGAAGAAATAAGAGAACTGTATGATGATGAAAGTACATGGAACTGTTCGGAGCAGGGTGAGCACATTTTAATTCGAGGTAAGGAGAAGGTTTATGTTTTAGGCAATTCAGATGTTTTGACAGAGTACGATAACAAGTGGCCAACAAATGCTCAGTTCGACCTGAAGAACGGAAATGTTTTTTATGAAAATAGATTTAATGAAAACGAATTAAACTATTATGAAATAATCGAAACCGATTTAGAAGGTATAAGAAATACAGATTTTGTACTTAAGTCCACTTCAAATTATTCTTCATTTCAGTTTTTACCTAGTTCTAATGAATTGGCTTTGTTTACCATGCTTTCAGAACCAAGTATCGACTTTTTTAATATAGAGACTGCCGGGGTATTAAAGGTGGTTCCCAATGTAAATAAGGACTTTAGTTTAAATAGGTATTTAGAATTAATTCCAACGGAAGAGGGCATTTATCTTAAGAATGTTAGAGTTGGTGGGACTGGTTCATACTCTTATGAACTGACCAAGATTAATACAGAAGGTGCAGTGGATGCGATTTTTGAAACAAAATCTATTTCTGGAGGGCAGTTTTATTCCCTAAATCAGGATGGTTCTTTAATTATCAATGCCTTAACCATAAGGGAGGAAAATGGTTCGGTAGGCTCTAATTCGATAAAGCTTTTGCCCAATGGTCATGTTGATAATAATTTTGCCATTTTAAGTAAAGAACCCATTAACCATTTTTCTCAACAAAATGCGGACACATTATTCACGATAACTTCCTCAGGACTGTATAGATTTATTAAAAATGACAAAAAGGAAGCTCCTTATTTTCATGTAGAGTCTGATGTAAAAAGCAATATCTCTTGGAACCAGTTGGGGCCTACTTTTTTTAAAGTTCACTCAACGGATGAGCTCTATACCATTACATTGTCAAACAACGCCAAAATCGAAAATGATAGTCTTTACATAGATTCCAAACCAGGCTATGCTACGGTAGACATCAATACTGAAAATGGTTATTTTAGTTATAGGAACTACATTAATATTAATAAAGCAACTCCTTTTTTTATATATGATTTGCCAGACTTATATGCATTTCAGGGACCAACATGGTTGAAATTTTCGTCGTCTTCTGGTGAACCGGTTTATGTAAAATTAGGTATTGGCGGAACTGAATATGCAGATAGTATTCAAGTCAATCCCAATAGATCATCGAATAAACTTGGACTTTATTTACGAGTTGAGAGGAATGATTATTACACTTCAGCAGAAGAATATCTGCTTTTAGATGTTCTAAGTCCACTAGCAAATGAGATGACATTTAGGGATGTATTACCTTACCCTAATCCTAATAGGGGTGGTTTTCTTGTCCCGTTAAATGATGAAAACATTTCGAAAGTACAATTGGTGAATATGCGAGGACAACAAATCCATTTTACCTATGAAATGGTAGAAAGGGGACTGGAACTTCATGTTCCTCATTACGCTCCGGGTGTACATATTTTGTCACTTACGGAGCGTAATAAGAAGCATGTTTATAAATTAATGCTAGAGTAATATTCTATTTATGCTCTAAAATGGTGTCATGTATGGTTTTGAAAAGGGAATACTCGTCTGTAGTGTCACAGCTTAGCTCCCACACCATGACGCCACCTAAGTTTTTGTCCATAGCCAGTTTGGTTTTATTAGCAATGGTGATGGTTCCATTATAATAGTGCCCGTTCCAGTAGTCGTCATAATGGCTTGCTCCAGCTTCTAGCAGTTGCTTGTAGGTAAATCCAAAATTGCCGTGTCCTTTCTTTGCATAAAAAGGTAAGCCCAATATACATTTCTCAGCAGGTAAGTTTCGCTCATTTAACCAAAAGTCAATACACTTAACCGCCATAGAATATGGCGAATGATGCTTAAGTTCTGCAGGACCGTAGTCGCCATCGTATACCATAATGTTTAGCCAGTCCATATAGGGATATACGGCTTCCTTAATTCCGTAAGCTTGTTTACCCTGAGAAACCACAGCGGCGGTTAGTTTACCACCTCTTTTATGTAACGCGGTATGTAAGTCTTTGCAAAGTAAAATATAATCGTCTGCAGAGCGGTGGTTTGGGTCTGGGTATTCCCAATCTAGATCCACGCCGTCTAGGTTATATTTTATTACAAAATCCATGGTTGCTTTGATGAATTTGGCTCTTCCTTCTACCGTTTCGGACATTCTATGAAATCTGCTATCTTCTCCGCCGCCGTCTCCAATACTCCAGCCACCAATAGAAATAAATACTTCTACACCATTTTTATGTGCTATTGGTACTAATTTCTTCAAAATGCTATCATCCTTCAATGGCTCTAAGGTATCTCCAGTTTTGGAAGGTATTGCAAACGAATAATTGAGATGCGTGATGTTATCAAAAGGTATATCCTCTGGATTTGTGTTTGGTGTATAATAAGCTATCGTCTTAAATTTTTGCTGTGCAAAACTTAAGTTGCAGAGCAGTAAAAGACCAATTACGCAGCCTGTACTTTTTTTAATCATAGTTGAATTTTATTTAACGTTCAATTTATAAAAATAGCTTTCAAAAGCCTGCGTCAAACCTCATGTTCAAGGCTAAATTCTTTTTAAAGTACAACTTTGTGAAAAAAGTCTTTATTTCTATAACGAATATTTAAATATGGCATTTAAATTGTCTATTCATTAGAACCATAAAACTTTTAATTAGTGAGATTAGCCATACTTCTTCTACTTTCATCTTTTCTTATTTCTTGTAATGTAGATTCAAAAGACGACCTTAAAAGTTTAAAACTTTTAGGCGAATGGGAGATTAACGGAATTAGCTTTGTGATTGACGGCAAGTCATTCCAAGCAGAAACCAGAAAACTGTATTTAGCCGAAATCAGCCAATTGGTTTGGAATTTTAAGGAAAACAACCTTTTAGAGGAGGTTCTCAATTCAAGAACCATTTCAGAGAACTACGATTTCAACCCTAGCGAAGGCAAGGTAACTATTACAGGATATAAAATTTATCCAGAGATTTATTTATTGAATATTACCGATGACGCACTGGAGGCTGTTTCTCCAGTTGTTCAAAGCCTTTCTTTTGATTATTCTCACAATAGTTCAGAGGGTAATCTCATTCAGGATGCCGTGTTCTTATTGGAAGGACAGCTACCAGAAAAGGAAATAAGAAACTCCACCTCTCTTAAAAAGATTATATATTTCTCCAGAGTGAGAAAGTGAAATAAGTTCTTCAGAAAGAATGATTTACATTCTTTCTGGAACATCTATTCCTAGAAGTTTCATTCCCTTTTTAAGGGTAGAAGCTACCTGTTGAATAAGTGCTAATCTGAAATCTCTTTTTGCCAAATCAGTCTCATTCATGACAGATAATTCTGAGTAGAAAGAGTTAAACGTCTTGGCTAAATCGTAACAGTAATTTGCCATGATAGATGGTGCAAATTCAGCAGCCGACTTATCAATAGTAGATTTGTAATCTCCCAGTAAATACACTAAGTCGGTTTCAATTCCTGCCATAGAAATAGCGTCTATTTTTTCAGGAACAGAAAGTCCTTCGGTAGCAGCTTTTCTTAGAATAGATTTTATTCTGGCATGGGTATATTGAATAAAAGGTCCTGTATGGCCTTGGAAGTCTATAGATTCCTCAGGGTTGAAAAGCATTCGCTTTTTAGGCTCTACTTTCAGTAAGAAATACTTTAAAGCACCTAAAGCCAGCATTTCAAACAGCTCCTGTTTCTCCGCTTCGGTAAAGCTATCAACTTTTCCTTTTTCTTCTGTAGAGGTTTTGGCGGTAGCTATCATTTCTGCCACTAAATCGTCTGCATCCACTACCGTTCCCTCTCTAGATTTCATTTTGCCAGAGGGTAAATCTACCATGCCGTAGCTCAGGTGATAACAGCCCTCAGCATATTTTCTGCCTAGTTTTTTCAGAATAGCAAAAAGTACCTTGAAGTGGTAGTCTTGCTCGTTTCCTACTACCCAAATGGCCTTTTCAGAATTATAATCTTGAAACTTAAGCTCGGTGGTTCCTAGGTCCTGGGTAATGTAAACCGATGTGCCGTCTCCACGGAGTACCAGTTTTTCGTCCATCCCTTCCTCGGTCAAATCTATCCAAACAGAATTGTCTTCTTTTTTGAAGAAAACGCCTTTTTCTAAGCCTTCATCTACTAGATCTTTTCCCAATACGTAGGTGTCGGATTCGTAATAGGTTTTATCAAAACTCACACCTATTTTTTTGTAGGTGGCATTGAATCCATCATATACCCAGCCGTTCATTTTTTTCCAAAGGTCAATCACTTCCTCATCACCATTTTCCCATTTGATGAGCATGGATTGAGCCTCTTTCATGAGCGGAGAATTTTTTTTGGCTTCGTCTTCTGTTTGGCCTTCTGCTACTATTGTTGTTATTTCTGCTTTATAAGCTTTATCAAAAGCCACATAGTATTTTCCGGCTAGGTGGTCTCCTTTTATGCCAGCACTTTCTGGCGTTTCACCATTGCCAAATAATTGATAGGCAATCATGGATTTACAAATATGGATGCCACGGTCGTTTACCAAACAAACCTTATTAACATCGTAGCCATTGGCTTTTAAGATATCTGAGACGGCAGAGCCTAAAAAGTTATTTCTTAAGTGGCCTAAATGCAAAGGTTTGTTGGTGTTTGGAGAAGAAAACTCTACCAATACACCTGCGTTTTTCTTTTCAAAAGCCGCCTCATTTTTAGTGGCCAACTGAACATTGAAAACATCTGACCAGACAGATTCTGCTAAAACTAAATTCAGAAAACCCTGAACCACATTAAAGCCAGAAATGAGACTAGAATGCTCTTGAAGGTATTCTCCTAAGTTTTTACCAATTTCTACAGGACTTTTCTTGAGTTTTTTAACCAAAGGGAAAACCACAAAAGTATAAGTGCCTTCAAAATCTTTCCTAGTAGGCTGTAAGATCACTTCACTTTCTTCAGCAAAAAGCGACTTTAAAGCGTTAGAAATATCATTTTGAAGCTGTAGTTCAATGTTCATCATACGTGTTTTAGAAAATGAATGGCAAAATTAGAACTTTTAGGGAGAGAATTCTAGGCTGGGTGTTTTAAGACTGATATTTTTGCAGCTTTTTAATTACTAATAGCACAATCATGAAACATCTAATTAACTACATCTACCTCGTTTTATTCATAACATTTTTATTTTCGTGCGGTAAAACTCCAGCAGAAGTAAGTCCTTCCACACATTATTCGGTACAGACATTAACAGGTTTTGTCAATATTAACGGCTTTGAGCCTACAGATATAAGGTCGATGGTTTTTGATTCAAAAGATAATCTGTATTTCACAATAGATGCTTCTGATAGGGTATTCAAAATGTCAACAGATGGTAGTATAACCGTACTCCCAAAGTCTTCAGATGAAATTTTTAAGTATGACAGCCCGAATCGTCTTTTCATAGGTGCTAATGACGAGCTGTGTATTGTTGGGCTTTTTCAGAAAGCGGATGTACTCTATTTTTCTTATAAAGAGGGTGGAGAAATCAAAGCGATTCCAAATCCTTTAAACCAAGAGAGCGATTTCTATTCCAATATTAATTTTCTTACCGGCGATGCCTCAGGCAATAATATATTGGGATATGCTTCTGAGGTTTACAGGCAAGATGGAGAAAACTGGGTTAAGATTGCTGAAGCGGTGGAGCTTGATGGCGTGCAGCTAGAAGGTAATATTTTTGCATCTGGAGGAGGCAGGAGTTACTATAAATTATCAGGCTTTGAAGGGATTTTTAATGATGCGGTTTTGGCCTATTTAGATAAAGACTTTCAGAAACATTATGTTCAGTCGGAGAATTTTAGTTTCGGAGATGAAACCACATCTAACTTTGGAGATGGTCTTATTCCTAATGCATTTGTGGGCAACGTAAGTTTGTTGGCATCAGACCCTCAGGGCAACCTTTACTTCTTAGACCAGTTTAAATTAACAGGAAGAATTAGACTTCGAAGCCTTTCTTTAGATGGCCAGGTGACTACGCTAGCAGGAGGAATATTAGCCGATTGCAATACAGATGGAGTGGGGCCAGATGCTTCTTTTGAATATCCTTCTGCCATGGCTGTGAATAGCAAAGGCGATATTTATATAGGTACGCCAGATGGTTTAAGGCTAGCGACGGTGAGCAGTTCAAATTAAAAATAGGCACTGCTGTGCTTCAAAAGAGACTATACGTCATATAATTTGCCCAAATAGAGGTACTTATATTTTTTTTGTAGTGATAGACACCATACATTTCATAATTTTGGTTAGTAAATTATAATAAATAAAGAATGCTGCAATCAATGACGGGCTTCGGCTCGGCCGCTATAGAGAACGATAAACTTGCTGTATCTGCAGAAGTTAAAACGCTAAATTCAAAGTTCACCGATATTTTTTGTAGAATGCCCAGAGCCTATTCCGATAAGGAAGTGGAATTGAGGAATTTGCTTACTACTGAGCTTCAAAGAGGTAAAATTGAGCTTTCTCTTAATGTGGTGCCTAAAGACGAAAGCGTGGCAGGTACTACCGTAAACAGAGTACTGGTAAAGGCTTATTTTAAAGATTTAATGAGCACTGCCAATGAACTTGGCTTTGAGGCCACCCCAACGGAAGTGTTAAGAATGGCCACGATGATGCCTAATGCTTATAATGCCAATGGCGTAAAGGAAGAGGCTGCAGAAGAGGAGTGGAGTATGATTTTGGAAACCGTTAAGGCTGCCATCATTAAATGCCAAGAGTTTAGAGCCCAAGAAGGAAATGTAACAGCGGAGAAGTTTAAGGAGTATATTGCTAATATTAGCAGCTGTCTAGATCAGGTAGCGGAGCAAGACCCTACTAGAATTCCTGTCATAAGAGAACGGATTGAAAAAGCTATTTCTGAATTGGTGCAAAATGAGAATTTCAACCAAGATAGGTTTGAACAAGAGCTGGTATATTATGTAGAGAAATACGACATTTCTGAAGAGAAGGTAAGACTAGGTAACCACTTGACTTATTTTGTTGCAGAATTAGAAAAGGGCACCAACGGTAAGCGTCTTAACTTTATTTCTCAAGAAATAGGAAGAGAAATTAACACGATTGGTTCTAAGGCAAACGATGCTGTCATTCAAAGATTAGTAGTTCAAATGAAAGATGAACTGGAGAAGATTAAAGAGCAGACTTTGAATATTGTTTAATAGTAAAAGATATTTAGTTTTAAAAAGAGCCATCAATTCTTAAAAGCTCTGGTGTAATGGAATTTGAACAAATACTTCAATTTTTGCCACCCCTTATGTTGGGGATAGCCCTCAGTGCCGCTTCTGGATTCAGGGTATTCATGCCTCTTTTAGTTGGTAATTTAGCCGGTAAATTTGGGGTATATGAGTTGGCCGATAATATGTCTTGGATGGCTGATACACCCACTACCATAGTTTTGGCTATAGCTGCCGTTTTTGAGCTAGCAGCATATTATATACCGGTGGTAGATAATCTTTTAGATAGTTTAGCCATGCCTGCCGCTGTGGTGGCGGGTACGGTTTTAACTTCTTCTTTTTTAAGAGTAGAAGACCCAATGCTACAGTGGGGTTTAAGCTTAGTAGCTGGTGGTGGTGTGGCAGGAACCATTCAGGCGGGCACTTCATTATTAAGGTTGGGCAGTACCAAGTTTACGGGCGGTTTAGGAAATAACATTTTAGCAAGTGTAGAAAACGGCCTGTCCGTTATTTTGTCAATTTTGGCTCTGGCACTTCCCCTTTTTATAGGAGCCATAGTGCTCTATTTTGTGATCTGGATTTGGCGAAAGCTCATTAATCAAAGACGCAAGAAGGTCACTAGATAGGTTATTTGTACGATTTCTTGTTACTTATTCAAAATTTGAGGTCTTAAAGTAAACAAACCTTAAATTTTTAACATGAAGAAAATAACAATTCTACTCGCTTTTATCGTATTCATAAATTTAGAAGATCTACAAGCTCAATCTTTTGATTTAGGTGTTTTAGATAATGCCATGAGCATGATAAATAGTGGAGATAATAAGAAGGTAGCTGGTATTTTAAGCGATGCCACTTTAAGTCTTAAAGACGAAGCTAAAAAATCAAATGGAGACTTTGCTACTAAGCTTTTAGGCCAAGCTACAGCTTTAGGAGGATTAATCCCGTCTATTAGAAATGGAAATGCGGATATGAATCTAATTCAAAAAGTGATAAGTACAATAAAAACCTTAGTGGCTGCACAGCGACTTAAGAATCTTCTGGGAGGGAGCCTTCTGGGTAAGGGTTCTCAAGTAGGCAGTAATGTCAATATTTTACAGACTGGTTTGGGTGCATTAGGCTCAGGAGCATCGGTGAGCAAGCTATCTAAAATGCTGGATGTAGTCCGTAGTAAAAGTGATAATTTAGATAAAACAGGCATGGCTGCTAATATGGCTCAAAAGGTTATTGGAAAGAAATTGGGGTCTTCCTTAAATCTATTAAATGGATTATTATAACGTTTATAAATAGTCTTTTTAAAGCCTTCATGCGAAAGTATGGAGGTTTTTTGTGGGCTAGAAGCCATACCTTTAACTGTCTATTCTATTATCCTTCACCACTAAGAAGAAATCATTGTCCAATTCCAGATATCCGTAATCGTATACAAAGTAATAGGTACTGCCTTTTTTGGTGGTTCTTAACGAGGTAATTAGGTTAAAATCAAAGCCTTTATCCATAAGTGAGTTTCTAGTGGTCTTGGCTTTATCTTCAGGGCATATTTTCTCTAAAATTCTTCGGTTTTTCCTAAGGGCATTATTGGTGTTTCTTACCAGGTTTACCTTGTCAGAGTTTTGTTGGTTGTTATAAGAATTTCTACATAAGTCAGAGCAAAATTTCTTGTCTATTCTGCCAGAGAAAGGTGTTTCACAAACTAAGCATTTTTGATTCATGTTTTTAAAACGTTTGGTAAATTTCCATGTTTACAAGTCTCATTCTTCCCTTTTCACGTTCCTTAATCCGGTAGACTACGGGATTCATTGTTAGAGGGCGTTCACAAAGGCTCCAGGCACTACCTTAAATCCTTCAAAGTGTAAACTTCAAGTTGCTTTAATTCTATTATGAATTTCTTGGCTTTCTTATACACATTAGCCTGAAATTTCTCTGTAACAACCGAATCTACATAAGGTGACATTGCACTTAACTGTACATCGACAACATCATTAGACGTTATTTTTTTCTTGGTCAAATGAACTCTGTTAAATTGTGAATACTCCATCATACGTGCAGCTGGAAATCTTATGAAGTCAGAGCCGATATTTATACTGATACCTCGCAACTCTAAATCCCTCCTAATTGTTGCTTCTTCCTGTATTCGATAAAACTTTTCATTAATCATATCCAATGGATAACCCTTTTTTGTAAGCATTTCTATAGTATCATCTCTTTGCTTATTCCATGTATCGGCGAATCCTTTAAGTTGGTTTAATTCTTTTTGTATGTTCTTTCGAATTCCATCATTCTCAAACATTCCATTAAGAAATCCTCTGAAATTGTAGCTTATCTCCTTTCCTTCTGAGCTAAATGCATTAGCAATACTATTATCAATCTTAAAATCCAAACCAGTTTTATAACATTCAGCTTCTTTCTTCAGTATTAAGCTATACGGAAAAAACATTAGAGCTGGCAGCTGGCAAAAGAACTCAATAAACCTCTCAAAGATATCCTGATATGGCCTTAGCTCTAATACATTATATATCGAAAAACAGAATGCATACTTCTCTTCAGATAAAACGAACTTCTTGAAGAGACGCTTCTTATACTCCTCATTATCCATACAGACTTCTCTAAGCACATTAGTATCTAAAGCAATTAACTTATAATTATTCTTGCCAATTAGCATATGCTCTCCAAACATAGTTGTCAATGTCCGTACTCTAAAATGTGGATTTACGCACTCGTCGTTATAAATTGTTGTATTTCAGTTAAATATAATAAACTAATCCGACAACAAACGCTTACAAATGTTTTTATCCGAATACAAGTGTTTAAATACCGACTAACGCTTGACAGCCAGTTCACCTTTGTATCGTCGATTTGAAACAAAGACTTATCGGCATCATAATCAAACATTCATTTAAATATAACAGTATCAATTATGAACACAGTAAAATTAATTGGAAACGCAGGTGGAAAAGTAGAAATCTTAAAATTTGATAAGTCAAAGAAGGCCAGTTTTAGCTTGGCTACCAACGAAAGATTCATGCAGAATAACGAGGAGAAGACCATAACAAGCTGGCACAATATCATAGCCTGGGGCAAAACGGCGGAACAATGTGAGGCCTTGATCGCCAAAGGGAAGTTTGTAAAAGTAGAGGGTAAGTTGGTCTACAGAAACTACATGAACAAAGACCATCAAAAAGTTTATGTAACGGAGATTCAAGCCTATAAAGTGGAAGAGGTTGTTTCTGAGAAAAGCCAAGCATAAGCGACACCATCCCACTCAGGCTAGGATTTGGACCAATTCAAACGAGCGGTTCGCCGCCCCGTGTTACAAGAATGTTGGGCTTAGAAGAGCTAGGTAACCGAAAGCCCTTCCGATAGCTATCAGAAATGAAAGATCACCATGAACAGCACAGTACGAGTCTCGTAAGAAGGCCGCAATGGAATTGTGATGTGAGAGCATCATTTTCCATTGATGGGTCGGGTATGCTGTCTTCAAGTCGCATGTATGTGGTCTTTTATTGCTTGTCAACTTTGTTTAATAAGGAAAGTCTTAATTGAATTTATTGTTGTCCCACCCGCTCCCTTAAATCGGTAAATTTCACAAAAAGTATATGCTGAATTGTCGGCCGTTATAATTTGTCCGCTTACGGAGGCGTCAGGTCCATGCGTAATGATGGTGTCAATGTTAAGTTCTTTAGTTTGCCAAAGCTTGTGTTCAACAATAGCTTTATAATAGTTTTCTTTTCCTGTCACTTGGTAAAGCCCAACAATTTCCCAAGTTATGCTGTCCTGAATATTTTTTGTGATAAAATCACTGTCGCCATTTGCTATAGCAATATTCAGGGCTTTTAAAAACAGTTTTCTCGGAGCATTTCCACAGTCGGGTGCTACGTTAATTTTTGCCATTTGTCAAAATAAATTCAATTGTCATTTTACTCGTTGGGTCGTCTGTTATGCTAACCAACACCGTTACCTGCTAGGCTTTTACTTATGCTGGGTTAATTGTGGAATAAAATTCGTCCCATTGTAATATTTCGTATCCTTTACCTTCATTAAAAATATTTTTTACCATTGATTGCCCAAGAACACTCACCGAAATTCCACGGTATTTTCGCAAACTTCCGATAAAAAAGGGTTTTAAAAGTGGCCAAACTTTCAAGGTAATGGCTTGAGCAATACCGTACCTATTGGTTGGAGTTAAAATCATGGAAGGCTGAAAAATACTTAATCTGTCAAAATTTAGTGCTTTTAACTCCTCTACCAGTTCGCCTTTTGTTCTTAAATAAAAGGATTTTGATTTTGGATTTATGCCAACAGAAGCTAATAGTTCAAAATGCTGAATGCCCGCTTTTTTACATTCTTCGGCAAAATTTAATACGGCTGTTTTATCAATTTTTATAAATTCTTCTTTACTCATTTTTGAAGGTTCGCCAACACCTAAAGTACATATAGCTGCAGTATGACCAGGTAAATAATGCTGGTAAGAACTGGTATCAGTTACGCTAATTTTGTGCTGTTGAACAAAATCAATATTTATATTTGGAATGGGGTTTCTACCAAGTAATGTCAACTGACGAATGTTCTTTACTTGAAGTAAGGCTTGTAAGCTTGCTGTGCCAACCGCACCACTTGCTCCCACCATTACTATCGATATTTGATTGGATTTTGAAGTCATAGCTTTTTTTATTTGTTTGATATTATTTTTGTTGTCAAATCTTTGTCTGTTGTTCTTTCAGCCTTGTAGGTAGCGATTGGGCTTTTTAGGTAGTGTGATTTAATAGCTGAGCCGCTCGTCTTTGATTCCTTTAGGTTTTTAAATAAATGTGCCACACTTAGGCAAGTTCATTACGGGCTTCAAAGATTTGTCGATGTTTCAAATGGTGATAAACTTTCAAATTTCACATCCGCCAGTATTACTTCAAGCCTCGTATTATAAATCTGTTTTAGCATCGTTGAACTTGAAACCTTTCTCGTCGAAATTGCTGCCCTTATTGTGGTTTTATAAATATTTTCTTGCTGCATTTAAATCTAGAATAGCTCTTTTGTAGCGATTTTAATGTCATTAGTTAATTTTACTCTCCAGATTTATATAATTAAAATCTTTGTTCACAACAAAAGTTTTGTTCAATTTATCATGCCACCCTTGTCTGTTTTTATCAAATAAAATCCAAAGAAATCCAAAGAATACAACCAAGTACGATAAAATCTTACTTGCATTTCTCTTTATTGATTTCCCTAATGTCATTCGATTTCCGCTTTCATCTATAACTTTTATCCCGACTGCGTATTTTCCAAAAGTTCCCTGCAACTTTGAAGACTCCATTGCAACACAATAAATAACCCAAATGAAAAATGATATATCCCTAATCCAATTCCTTTCTCTTAAAAACTTTATTCTTGGTTCAACATTGGCTCCTCGGTTTAAATATTCACTTAATGTTTTATCGAAATCAAAAAACATGTAAAAGACTCCAAAAACTATAAGAACAATAGGAATTATATCAATTAAATATGCAGATAATCTTTTTCCTTTTTCTGCTAAATTTTGCTGTATCCCCATTTTTAATTATTTTTTTCAACTGATTTATAAAATGTGGTTCTACTCATGATGTTTTGTAAGGTGCTGTATTTCAGTTGTATATAAAGAATCAAAATTCGACAACAAACGCTTACAAATGCTTTTATTCGAATACAAGTGTTTAAATACCGACTAACGCTTGACAGCCATCGCACCTTTGTATCGTCGATTTGAAACAAAGACTTATCGGCATCATAATCAAACATTCATTTAAATATAACAGTATCAATTATGAACACAGTAAAGTTAATTGGAAACGCAGGTGGAAATGTAGAAATCTTAAAATTTGATAAGTCAAAGAAGGCAAGTTTTAGCTTGGCTACAAACGAAAGGTTCATGCAAAATAACGAGGAGAAGACCATAACCAGCTGGCACAACATTATAGCCTGGGGCAAAACGGCGGAACAATGTGAGGCCTTGATCGCCAAAGGGAAATTTGTAAAAGTAGAGGGTAAGTTGGTCTACAGAAACTACATGAACAAAGACAATCAAAAAGTTTATGTGACCGAGATTCAAGCCTACAAAGTGGAAGAGGTTGTTTCTGAGAAAAGTCAAGCATAAGCAGGATGAAAATTAGTAAAGAATATTGGGCTTCGAAGGTGGTGAATGCTGCTTTCGAAGTTCATAAAAATATGGGTCCTGGTTTGTTGGAGTCGGTCTATGAAACCTGTATGTTGAAAGAGTTTGAGCTTCAGAATATTCCCGTTTATGCTCAAGTACCAGTGCCAATCATATATAAAGGACAAACATTGGATAAGGAATATAGAATTGATTTGTTGGTAGGAGGGGAGATCCTGGTAGAATTAAAAGCCATTGAATATGTGATGCCAGTTCATCATGCTCAATTACTGTCTTATTTAAAACTGTCGGACAAGCAGATCGGTTTCTTAATAAATTTTAATGTGCCTTTAATTAAAAATGGAATAAAGCGGTTTGTGAATAATTATGAGGGCGTTTAGTTTCATAGCGGTGCAGACTTTTCACCGTGAGGATTTTTAAGGACCAGTGAAAGCATACGCCAAGGCATGAAGGAAGAAAACATATAGCGTCCTGGCGTCTTAGCGGTTGTGTCTTTTTCTCCACGAAGCTGTCCAAGTAGAAAGGAAACTTAGCGACTCAGCGGTTGTCTTTTTCTCCATGAAAATGTCCAAGTAGAAATCAAACTTAGCGTCCTAGCGACTTAGCGTTGAGCTTTTTTTACCATGAAAATATCCAGACTCAGAACAAACTTAGCGTCCTAGCGACTTAGCGTTGAGCTTTTTTTACCATGAAAATATCCAGACTCAGAACAAACTTAGCGTCCTAGCGACTTAGCGGTTAGCTTTCTTTACCATGAAAATATCCAGACTTATAACAAACTTAGCGTCCTAGCGACTTAGCGGTTAGCTTTCTTTACCATGAAAATATCCAGACACAAAACAAACTTAGCGTCCTAGCGTTGAGCTTTTTTTACCATGAAAATATCCAGACTTATAACAAACTTAGCGTCCTAGCGACTCAGCGTTGAGCTTTCTTTACCATGAAAATATCCAGACTTATAACAAACTTAGCGTCCTAGCGACTTAGCGGTTAGCTTTCTTTACCATGAAAATATCCAGACTCAGAACAAACTTAGCGTCCTAGCGACTTAGCGGTTAGCTTACTTTACCATGAAAATATCCAGACACAAAACAAACTTAGCGTCCCAGCGACTTAGCGGTTAGCTTTCTTTACCATGAAAATATCCAGACTCAGAACAAACTTAGCGTCCTAGCGACTCAGCGGTTGTTTTTTTCTCCATGAAACTTTCCAGTTAGAAAGTAAACTTAGCAGTTGTCATTTTTACCACAAAGAACCTATTCCACCAAAGCCCCACTTAACCTAAGCAATTCCAGTTCTGATACACGTTCGTTATATTGAGCATTGACAAGTCTGTTTAACGAATCATCAAACCTTCTTTGGGCATCATTTAATTCTAAAATAGTGCTACTTCCAAGTTTAAATTTCTCTAATGAAATGGTCAAATTTTCTTGAGCCACATCTTTATTCTCATTTTCAAGTGTCAATAATTCACGGTCAGTCTGAAATTGATAATAAGCAGCAGAAATGTCAGATTCCAACTGGTTTAATAAACCCTCCTTTTGTTTAGAGATGATGTCTGTGTTTATTTTAGAAAGCTGAATGTTTCTTTGAGTCACTTGACCATTAAATATCGTCCAAGAGGCCGATATTCCTGTGTTTAAACCTAAACTTTGGTTAAGAGCTAAAAAGCCCGCATTGTTTTTACTTAGGGCGTATCCAAAAGAGGAGTTAAGGGCTATTCGTGGCTTTCTGAAAGACTCCATCTCCCTCTGGTCTAGCATACTTATTTCCATGGCTTTATTCAGCACTATAAGATCTTGATTTGAGGTTTTTGCGGTTTGAAGAATCTCTGCCAAGGTATATTGCGTGTTCATCACATCCACTTCCGCTATATCGAATACCCTATCGGCTTCAGCCCCTAAGATATTATTGAGCCTAATTTTGGCATTTTTAAGTTCGTTTTTAGCATTCACCAAGCTTGACTGCTGGGTGTTGAGGTCGGCTTTTGACTGTAAAAAATCCAGTTTGGAACCTCGGCCTATCTGCCACCTTTCTTCGGTTATTTTTAGTCTTTCATTATAGTAACCAATAATAGTGGTTAAGTATTCTACAGATTTCTTCTGACGCAGTATTTCATAATAAGTCTGCATCACATTGGCTACGGCATTTTGCACCACCAGCTTTTTTTCTAAAATACTTTGCTGGCCTTGATACTGAAGTTTGTCATAAAGCACTTGCATTCTTCTGCCATCATAAAGGGTCCAATTAAGAGCTAGGTTGGTAGAAGGGGCGAAGGATTGACCAAATCTGTTGATTTTTCTATCATCCAGAAAAACTTGGTTCACTTGACTAAAGTTGGTGGTGATGCCTGTGTTCCAATTTATAATGGGTGTCATACCCGCATTCCCTTTGTAAATCTGGTTTTCGGCTGCGTCTACTTGCTTTTGGGCTATTTGAACATTAAAATTCCCTGTTAAAGCCTCCGAGATAGCATTTTCTAAAGTGATAACATTCTGAGAAAATACGGAATGAGAGCAGACAAAGAATACGATAAATACCTTTGAAACGAAATTGAACTTCTGAAAAATCTTATTTTTTGTATACATGCGGCTTTCTTAAAGCTTTGCTGTTAGATATATTTTTTGAAAAAGAAATGATTTAAGCGAACTCTACAGTCATCTCTTCTATTTCTTTCTGACGTTGGAAATCCTTCTTTTTGCTCAAGTATAAATACATGGCAGGAATAACATAAAGCGTCAGCATTAATGAAAGCATTAAACCTCCAATAACCACGATACCCATGGCTCTTCGGCTTTCTCCGGCCGAACCCAAAGCTAAGGCAATAGGCAGGGCACCAAAAACAGTAGCTAGGGTGGTCATTAAAATAGGTCTGAATCTGGCACTAGACGCTTGAATAACGGCTTCCGACTTTGAAAATCCCTGTTCTCTCAATTGATTGGCAAATTCTACAATAAGAATTCCGTTTTTGGTGACAAGACCAATCAACATAATAATACCTATTTGGCTAAAAATATTAAGTGTTTGGTCAAATAGCCATAGGGATATCACAGCACCCGCAATGGCCAAAGGTACCGTTAGCATGATGATAAACGGGTCAATAAAACTCTCAAATTGAGCCGAAAGAATGAGGTAGACCAATACCAATGCTAGAATGAAAGAAAAGAGGGTATTACTAGAGCTTTCCTGAAAATCTCTGGAAGAGCCAGCTAAAGAAGTAAGAATGGCTTCGTCCCCTATGTTGTCTCTAATTCTGTCCATTGCGGCTATGCCATCGGCTATGGTTTTTCCTGGGGCCAAGCCTGCGGAAATGGTGGCAGACATATACCTGTCATAATGATAGAGCTGAGGAGGGCTACTTTGTTCTTCGGTTTTTACAATATTGTCGAGCTGAATGAGATCCCCTTGTGCATTTTTTACATACATGCTGCGGAGGTCAATAGGTTCGTTTCTATTGCTTCTGTCAAACTGGCCAATCACTTGGTATTGCCTTCCGTTCATGTTGAAATAACTAAAACGCTGCCCTGCAAAGGCCAACTGCATACTTTGTGCCACATCAGCCACTGCCACGTTCATACTTTTCGCTTTTTCTCTGTCGATGGTAATAGAAAGTTCAGGTTTACTAAACTTTAAATCTTGATCTACAATAGTGAAAGTAGGGTCGTTTTGGACGGCTTCCGCAAAAGCAGGTAAATACTCTCTCAGCTTTTCAAAGCCAGGAGCCTGAATGACGTACTGAACTGGTAAGCCCCCTCTTTTATTTAATGCGATAGTCTGTCTTTCACTCACAAATGCTTTTGCATCTGGAATGGATTTAAGTTGGGAGTTTAAATAATCAGCCCATTCAGATTGTGATTTTTTTCGTTCGTTTTTAGGCTTTAGTTTTACAGCACCAAAACCAGAATTGGCCGCACCAGAACCAGAAAATCCTGGAGAGGTAACACTTAAAATTCCGGTTATCTCGGGAATAGAATCCATAACACGCTGAGAAACTTTCTGCATAAAGTTATCCATGTATTCAAAAGAAGAACCTTCGGGACCCGTCATCCTTAAGCTTAAATCGCTGCGGTCGTCTAAGGGAGCTAGCTCCGAGTCAAGATTACTTCCGAAATAATACGTTAAACCAAAAGTAGAAAGAAGAATTAAAACCGCTACCACTTTTTTATTAAGAAAGTTGGTAAGGCTGTTTTTATAATTAAGTTCCATTTTACTATAGAAAGGCTCTGTCATAGTCCAGAACTTTGTTTTCTTAATCACCTTTCTGTTCATGTAGGCATTAAGAATTGGTGTCAATGTAAGAGACACAAAGGCTGAAATCATTACGGCAGAAGCCAATACGATGCCGAATTCTTGGAAAAGTTTACCTACGAAACCCTCCATGAAAATAACGGGTAAGAATACCGCTGCCAATGTTATGGAGGTGGACAAAACCGCAAATAGAATTTCGTTGGATCCTTTTATGGCTGCTTCCACGGGTCTCATACCCGCTTCTATTTTCTTGTAAATATTTTCCGTGACTACTATACCGTCATCCACCACCAAACCAGTGGCTAGCACTATGGCCAGAAGTGTGAGCACATTGATAGAAAATCCAAAAATCCACATAATAAAGAAGGTTCCTACCAGAGAAACTGGAATATCAATCAACGGTCTTATGGCCACTATCCAGTCTCTAAAGAAAAGGAAGATGATGACCACCACTAGACATATGGCTATTAATATAGTCTCTGCTACTTCTTCGACAGATTGTTTCACAAAAACGGTGTTATCCATAATTGTTTCCATAGAATAATCGTCTGGAAGCATGGCTTTAACTTGGTCGGCTCTTTTATGGGCTTCTTCTGAAATACTCAGGTAGTTGGAGCCTGGCTGTGGAGTAATGGCAATTCCTACCATGGGTACGCCATTCCATCTTAAAAGAGTTTCAGGGTTTTCAGGTCCTAACTCTGCAAAGCCAATGTCTTTAAAACGAATAATTTGTTGCCCTTGATTTCTGACAATCATGTTGTTGAAATCTTCTTCATTGGTAAACTTCCCGATGGTCTTCACCACCAGTTCCGTATTGTTTCCTTGAAGTTTTCCAGAAGGTAATTCTACGTTTTCTCTATCCAGAGCTGTTTTTACATCTTGAGTGGTGACGCCTTGAGAAGCCATTTTATCTGGGTTCATCCAGAGCCTCATGGCATACCTTTTAAAACCCCAAATTCTTACGGAGCTTACACCCTCAATCGTTTCAAACCTTGGAGAAATGACATTTTCTGCATAATCAGAAATCTCCAGCATGTCTCTTTTATCGCTTTGTAGGGTGAAAGAAAGGATAGTTTCCGAGTCAGCATCCGCCTTACTTACGTTGGGCAAACCGTCAATGTCGTTTGGTAGCTGCCTAACCGCCTGAGAAACTTTGTCTCTCACATCGTTGGCGGCACGTTCCATGTCGTGACCAAGTTTAAACTCTATGGTAATTCTACTAGAGCCTTGATTACTTGAAGAACTTACGGAACGTATACCTTCTACACTATTTAGAGCTTTTTCTAAAGGTTCCGTGATCTGTGATTCTATAATATCGGCATTAGCACCAGGGTAGCTGGTGCTGACCGTTACTACAGGAGGATCCACAGATGGGTATTCTCTAACACCCAGATACTGAAAACTAACTATTCCAAAGAGAAGAATCAGAAGATTCATCACAATGGCCAAGACGGGTCTTTTTATGGAGAGCGTTGATATCGACATATTAATTCTAGTTAGAAGTTACTACTGTACCAGCTTTTAACGTCTGGAGAGCTGTGGTAATAAGGGAGTCTCCTTCGCTTAACCCACTCAATACCTGAACCATTTTCTCATTTCTTAGTCCGGTTACAATAATGACTTCTTCTACCTTTCCATTTCTTTTAAGGTAAACTTTCTTACCCTCTAACACAGGAATTATGGTTTCAGAAGGAATCATTAATGAGCGTTCTTGGCCTAAGTTCAATTTTACTTTAACAAACATACCAGGCAATAATTTGCCGCTGGAGTTATTCGTCATACCTCTTATCTTCAACGTTCTTAAGGTTTCGTCTATTTTTGGGTCTACTGCCAATATTTTGGAGTTGAATTCTTCCACGGTACCATCAATAGAAAATGAAACGACCTGTCCTACTTTTACTTTGGTCAGATATTTCTCTGGAATGGAAAAGTCTATCTTTAAAGGATTGGTTTGAACCAAAGTGGCTATCAATGTATTAGGCGTAACATAAGCTCCTACAGAAATATTTTTCAAACCTATTCTACCAGAAAAAGGTGCTTTGACTTCCGTTTTAGCAAGTTCTACTTCTAGTAGTTCTTTGTCTGCTTTTAAAGTGCTTACTCTACTGGCGGAAATTTCATATTCTTCTTTACTGATGGCTTCTATTAAAAGTAGTTTTTTCTGACGAGCTTCAATTTGGTTTGCAAGTTGTTCTTCAATCGCCACTTTCTTCAGTTGAGCACGAATGTCGTCATCTTTAATTTTTGCAATTAAGGCACCCTTCTGAACATATGAACCTTCACGGAGATTTAATTGAACCAATCTTCCAGAGGTTTCACTTCTTAGTTCTACTTCCTCATTGGGAGCGAGTGTTCCAGAGGAATAAACCAGTTGATCGGAATTGTCAATTGAAACCGGAATCGTACTTACAAATGTGGCATTGGGCCCTTTTCCAGCACCGGAAGCGGCTGGAGAAGCATCTGAGTCATTCCAGAAAAATATTTTTCCTATAACCAACAGTGCCAAAAGCACACCAACAATTATCAAGGGTTTCATATAAATGGAGTGTTATTCTATATTATAGTGATTATTAATTTTGCCAAATTAACTCCTTTGAATAGTACAGGATACTTTATATGGATGGAGCTAAGTAATGAATAGACCAAAGGATTGTTTGTATATACTTCTGTGGATATACCCTTTTCACCGCCATTTTTACATTTTTTTCCTATTATTTGTGGCTTCTTTTTGAAAGCTTTGTACTTTTGTGGCACTAATTTAAAAAAGCAAAAAGGCATGTTTAATTATCAGTTTCCTACTTGGTTACCAATATTGTTTTTCGTTCTTCTATTAGCAGGTGCTTTCGTTGTTGGAAAGTGGTTGGTTAAGAACGATAGAAAGTACAAGGGTTTTTAAAAAATTCCTTCTTCTAAGTGTAGGATATTCTTATTAGGTAGTTTCTTTTGAAACACCCTAGTTAAAATGTGGCTACGGCTACCATTTGAACATGCTATAATTAGTGTGTCAAAATTTGCAAGTTCCTTTAAATGTTCATTGATTAAATGAGCGGGAATGTTTATACCTCCTATATTAAAGTCTAGAAATTCTGAGGTTTCTCTTACATCCACTATTGTGGCGTTTTCGTTCTTCAAAATCTCAAACATTTCTTTCTGGTTAATCTGCTGCATATTATTTAAAGTGCGTTTTCGTTTGCAAAGCTATAAAAACCGGAATCGGTGTAAATGATATGGTCGGCAATTAGCATATCTAATAGCTCAGCAGCAAGTTTCATTTTTTTAGTAAGCTGAATGTCTGGCTGGCTAGGTCGGGCCCTACCAGACGGATGATTATGAATAAGCACAATGCTACTAGCTAGATTTTCAACAGCGATTTTAAAGACAATTTTAGGGTCTGCTAAAACAGATGCAACACCGCCCTGTCCAATCTTATAGTGTTTTATGGGTCTTCTGCCTTGGTCTAAAAGTAAAATCCAAAACTCCTCGTGTAATAAATCAGATAAAATGGGTTTGAAGAACTCGTAGGCTTTCTGTGGAGAGTCTACTTTCTGGATCTTTTCTGTATTTTCTATTTTTCGTCTTCTACCTAACTCTAAGGCTGAAACTATTGAAATGGCTTTAGCTTCCCCTATGCCTTTGAAATTCATCAGCTCTGGTATGGAGGCTTTGGCTAATTTGTTGATATCGTTTTGGAAAAAATCTAAAATCTCCCTAGCTAGTTCTACGGCAGATTTCTCTCGACTACCAGAGCCTATAAGAATGGCTATGATTTCAGAATTTGAAAGAGCACTTCTTCCTTTGAGTAGTAGTTTTTCTCTAGGTCTGTCTTCTTCAGCCCATTGAGAGATAGCGGGTTTGTGTGTGTATTGCATTTTGAAATATACACCGTTTTATTCCAAAACAAAAAAGCCACCCTCATAGAGAGCGACTTAAGATATCTTTTTCACCGGAGCTTTGGCTTATGCAGCTAAACCGTTTACTAACTTAGTCAATGAAGACTTGATGTTAGCAGCTTTGTTTTTGTGAATTACGTTCTTACGAGCTAATTTATCAAGCATTGCAGAAACAGCTTTCAACTGCTCAGTAGCTTCTACTGCATCCGTAGCCGCACGTAATTTTCTTACTGCAGTACGCGTAGTTTTGTGCTGATATTTATTTCTTAAAGTCTTAGCTTCGTTAGACCTGATTCTTTTTAATGCTGACTTATGATTTGCCATTTATATAAAATATTTACGATTCGTCTTCTTTCGGGGTGCAAAGATAAAAAGAAAGAAAATAATTTGCTAATCTATCTTGTAAAAAAGTGAAAGTTTAATAAAATAATTCATTTGATTACCGTCAAATACTTTAAAATGACTAAAATTAGTACTCATCTAAGCTTTTTGTCCATTGGTAAGAAAAAACAAATTCTTTATTACTAGTCTTGTTCTTGTCATTTTTACGGTTTGCAGTTCTTTTATTTGGGGTTTTTATGCCCATCAGCAGATAAATAGGTTGGCGGTTTACACCCTGCCAGTAGAGATGCTTGGTTTTTTTAAGAGCAATATAGATTACGTTACAGAGAATGCCGTCAATCCTGATAAACGACGTTACGCGGTTGAAGGAGAAGCTCCTCGTCATTATATTGATTTAGATGTCTATCCTAAGGCCATCCAAGAAGATTTGGCAACTTTGAGTTGGTCTAAAGCCGTAGAAAAGTATTCGGAAGATTCTTTAATGGCTTATGGCGTGGTGCCTTGGCAAGTAATAAGAATGAAGTATCAGTTAACAGAAGCTTTTACCAAAAAGGATGTCAAAAATATTCTTAGGCTTTCTGCTGACGTGGGACATTATATAGCAGATGCACATGTTCCGCTGCATACCACAGAAAATTATAATGGACAAATGACCAATCAAATTGGTATTCATGGTTTTTGGGAGTCCAGGTTACCAGAACTCTTTTCAGGCAAGTATTCCTTTTGGTTGGGACAGGCTTCTTACATTGAAAATGTGCCTAAGCGTATTTGGGGCGTGGTTTTTAGTTCTCATGCTGCCTTAGATTCTGTGTTTGCTTTTGAGAAAGAAGTAACCCTGAAGATGAATGACGATAAGAAGTTTTCTGTAGGAGAGCGGAATGGACAAACGGTACGAGAGTACTCTAAGGACTTTTCCAAGAAATATCACAAGATGCTAGAAGGTCAGGTAGAAAAAAGAATGCGTTCTTCCGTGAAAATGATAGGAGATTTTTGGTTCACCTGCTGGGTAGATGCTGGCCAGCCCAATTTGGATGACCTCGGTGTTTACGATTTTGAAAGTTCTGGTGAAGAAGAGGTGGAGCTTAAAAAAGCATGGCTTCGCCAAATATTAAAAGTGAGAAGAGAGGCTGATGATATTTGATGCTATCTCTTATCCTATACTTATGGGTAGCTCTTTAAACATTACATCTATGTATTTATCGCCATTTTTGTACATTAAACTCAGGTAAGTTTGGGCATTTACATCGGCCGCTATGACACAGTTAAACTCCCATGAGGTGCTAAATGCGTCTTCCTTTTCTGTCTGGTTGTAAGTGTACGTATTTCCGTTAAGCACAATAGAGGTTGGTGTATGATTTGAGTTAGTGAAAATGTTAATAGCGTCAGTTCCATTAAGGTCTGTGATAACATAAATGAAATTATCTCGTACATCTCCAGGAATTGAATTGCCAACACTTAGATCGAAGTTAAATAATGACATAGGACATCCATCGCTCCCAACACCATGCTCAAAGAACAGAAAATCAAAAGGATTGGAGTTTGCATCAATGAGCAAGTCGGGAAAGACTTCACTTGGCTAATTTACATTTGGAGATTTTGTTATAGAGCCATTTAGGAAATGGTAACTCTGGTATCTCCTGAAAGTGTAAAGTAATAGTTCCAAGGGGTGTTTCATCACTAATAATGACCAATTCTATTTCAAATTCAGTTTTTCTAAGTTTTTAGGTAAAGTAAGTTGAACCCGCTTTATGCATTAGGTAATCTCCCGATTTTATCGGGACCGTAGTTAAATTGCTTCAAATCAGTACGTAAACCCATTTAAACTCAATCACTATAGCGGTGCTATGCTAATTTCCTTTAATTATCTGATTTATTGTACTTTAACTACTCCCCAACACATAATCCGGGTTGAACCATTTGAAAGCTATGCTCCATAAGCGTTTCCGTTTGAAGGAATAAGTGGAATCAGCTCTATATCTAAGTTTGTTGGGCTACCCATATCCCTAAATGAAACATGATTGGGGCTGATTTATACACGCAGTGCAATCGGCGAACTTTGAGGGAGAAGTTTTTTGATGTCCTTATTGGTGAATTCTAAATCGGGGGTAACAGTTATTGGGATGTCAATGAGACCCTTTGTGCTAATCTTCTCAACTTTTAATGCTTTTGCTTTTCTGCCTCTTTCTGAAAAATTACCTTCTGAATATTCAAAGGTATAGGAATTGGTAATGGTCGTTTCAGGATTGTCAAAGTCACGAGAAGTTTTGGCCAGCGTAAATTCAAATTTTTCTACTTCTTTTTTTACTTCTGGTTCGTCTTCTATGGGAATAGGTGTGTTATCGGAGCTTGTTTTTTTACATGAACTGACTAAAAACAGAAAGGGGGAAATTATTAATAAATGCAGTTTAATGTTTTTCATAACGATATAGATGCTTTACTATAAAGTCATTTAGATTATGGGACAATTTCAATAAAATCAGGATATGTTTATACGTAAAAAGCCTGATCCGCTAAGATCAGGCTTTTTTTTGATTCTTTTTTTTGAGTTAGTTTTAACCCGCTTTTACAGCTGCTGTCAATTTAGGGAGAACATCAAAAACGTCTCCTACAATACCGTAATCTGCCGCCTTAAAGAAAGGTGCCTCTGGGTCAGTATTGATCACTACAATCACTTTAGAGGAGTTAACGCCAGCTAAGTGCTGAATGGCTCCTGATATTCCACAAGCGATATAAAGATTTGGTGAAACTTTAACGCCTGTTTGTCCTACGTGTTCGTGATGAGGCCTCCAGTCTAGGTCAGACACTGGTTTAGAGCACGCTGTGGTGGCTCCTAAAGCTTCCGCTAGGTCCAATAGTGGTTGCCAGTTTTCCGGCCCTTTCATGCCCCTTCCTCCAGAGACTACTAAATCTGCTTCTGGTAAAGGAACCGTTCCTGTAGCTTTAAGTGTTTCGGTGATTTTTGCACCAAAGGCAGCCTCATTAACATCCGCTTGAAATGCTTCTACCGTTGCAGTGGCATCCGAAACTACAGGAGTGATGGCGTTCTTCTTTAAAGCTAGAACTTTGATGTCTGTGCTTATAGACGTTTCTGCAAAGGCTTTTCCTGTGAAAATACTTCTGGTAACCGTAAAGCCGTTGTCTAGGTTTGGTAAGTCTGTTACATTGCCTACCACGCCTGCCTTAAGTGCCCCCGCAGTTCTTGCCGTTACGGCATCTGCTAAGGAAGACTTTGCTGTAATAATAACCTTAGCACCTGTGCTTTTGGCTGCCGCGATTAGTACTTCAGAATATGCCATAATACTGGCAGATTCTAGTTTACTGTCATCTGCGTGTAATACTTTAGTTGCCCCGTAGTTGCCTAATTTTGCTAATTCAGCTTCCGTGGTGTTTCCTATCGCTATGACCGTATTGGTGCCACCCATCATTTCCGCTACTTTGGCTCCATAATAAACGGCTTCTAAAGAGGTCTTTTTTACTGCTCCATCTGCTAATTCTGCAAATACTAAAATTGACATGATGTTTTTTGTTTAATGTTTGAGACTGGATGTCTGTTTTCCAGCGTTTTAATCTATTGTTTTGTTAAATGCAATCATCATATTCATCAAATAAAATGCTTCTGCTTCCTGTTTAATGAACCGATTTGCATTTATATATTTTCTTCTTTGTGGTAAGCATGTGACTACTTTGGCTAATGCATATCCAAGTAATTTAGGAAACCATTCTTATGATTGAAAATTTAAACTTCAATCATCCGATATCTATCACAGGACAAGTTAAATCACCTTAGCTTCCGTTCTTAAAAGCTCAATCAACTTTTCGGCTTCTTCTGCTGGAATCATTTTACAAGCTCCTTTGGCAGGAGGCAATGTATAAGAAGAAACGCTAGTTAAGCTCTCGCCAATCGGCTGAACTACATTAAGTGGTTTCTTTCTGGCGGTCATAATACCTCTCATGCTAGCAATTTTCCATTCCGCTATGGGTTCTTGACATCCTAAAACTAGAGGAAGTGTAGCTTCAATCTTCTCTTTTCCACCTTCTATTTCTCTGGAGATTTTAGCTTTGTTACCATCTATGGTCAATTCCATTACGGGAGATAAAGAAGGAATACCCAAAAGTTCTCCAACGATGCCATGCACCACGCCAGAGTTATAATCTGTCGTTTCTCTTCCCATCATGATCAAGTCGTATCCGGCATCTTTGGCTATATGGGCTATTTGCTCCGCTACAAAGTAAGAGTCTGTAGGTTCAGCATCCACTCTGATGGCGTCGTCTGCTCCAATGGCTAGTGCTTTTCTTATTTGAGGGTCAGAAGATGCGGTGCCTACATTAATGACAGTCAACGTTCCACCAGTTTGTTCTTTAAGTTCCACCGCTCTGGCTAGAGCATAATCGTCATAGGGGCCTATTATGTAAGTAACCCCGTTGGTATCAAAGGCGGTATTATTATCTGTAAAACTGATTTTGGAAGTTGTATCAGGAACACTTGAAATACAAACGAGTATTTTCATGCTTATTAAAATTTGTTAAATTGAAATATAGATATTTGAATCAAAAGATTCAAAATTGTTATGCATGCATAACATTACAAATGTAACGAGCCCATTAAGAGAATGCAAGAAGACCGTTTGAAATTATTATTGGAATTTTTAGAAGCAGATCCTGAGGATCCATTTAATAGGTATGCTGTAGCTATGGAGCTATTAAAAGGAGATTTGAAAAGAGCAAAAAGCCATTTAGAGCGTCTGGTGAAGGAGTTTCCAGATTACCTGCCGACTTATTATCAGTTGGCAAAAATCTACTTTGATAGTGACGATTTAGAAGAAGCAGAGCAAATATATTTAGGAGGCATTGCTTTAGCGAAATCTCAAAATAACGGGAAGATTCAAAGGGAATTGGAAGGAGCTTATGAGATGCTGAAGGATGAAATGGAGGAATGGTAGCTTCGAGTGCTTCAGCCACTATCGGGTGGCTAAGTCTCCTTTGAATGTCTCAGCTAAGGTCGAGTGTTGTTTTAAATGATGTTTAGTGTAAAATAAGTTATAGTGATGTATAAAAAGTTAAAAGTGAATACCAGTGGAAATGGAGCGTCAAGGATTTTGATGATTTATACTGGAGGGACCTTAGGAATGGTTTATGATAAGCAGAAGAAAACCTTAGTGCCTTTTGATTTTGATGAAATTCAAAAAAACATTCCTGAGCTAGAGCGTTTTGAGTCTGAATTAACCATTATCCCTTTAGAGCCACCTATTGATTCGTCTAACATGAGCCCTGCCATCTGGCTGGAGTTGGCAAAAATGATTGAGGATAATTATCATGAATATGATGGTTTCGTAATACTACATGGAACCGATACTATGGCTCATACGGCGTCCGCTTTGAGTTTTTTGTTTGAGAACTTGGCAAAGCCAATCATTTTAACGGGAGCTCAGCTTCCCATAGGCGTGGCCAGAACAGATGCTAGGGAGAATATGATGACGGCTTTAGAACTAGCGGCAGACAAAGTGGATGGTGAAACTATTTTATTCGATGTCTGCATTTATTTCAATGGAAGGTTACTGAGAGGAAACAGGGCTAAAAAATATGAAAGTTCCCAGTTTGATGCCTTTCAGTCGGAAAACTATCCAATGCTGGCAGAAGTGGGTATTTATTGTGTTTATAACAGACCTTATATGATGCCAAAGCCGGAGAGGGAATTTACTTGTTATGCCCATTTAAACACTAATGTTTTGATTTTAAAACTCTTTCCTGGGCTTTCAAATTTATTTGTAAAACACTTGTTGGCCACGGAAAATTTAGAGGCTGTAGTTCTAGAGACTTTTGGTTCTGGAAATGCGTCGTCTGATCCTGAATTTTTAGGAATTCTCCAAGATGCTTCTGAGCGTGGCATTATTATTTTAAATGTTTCGCAGTGCAGTGGGGGAGAGGTGCGTCAAGGCGACTATGATACCGGAAAAGGTCTTCAAGCTGCTGGGGTAATTAGTGGAAAAGATATGACCACGGAGGCAGCTGTATGTAAACTCATGTTTTTGCTAAGTCAGAATTTGGCTAGTCCACGCCTAAAAGAAATGCTAGAATCAAATTTAAGGGGGGAAGTGGTAGATTAATCCCATAATTTAAGGAAAATAGCCTAAAGTTCATGCTAATCTTAGCTTTATTTTGTCGGAATGAAAAGAAACTGTTAAATTTGCAAGCCGAAACTAAAAGCAGCTGATTTTGGTAGGTTAATTTACCAAAAAAAGCAACACAGAGGGATGTCCGAGTGGCTGAAGGAGCACGCTTGGAAAGCGTGTAAGTCAGCAATGGCTTCGCGGGTTCGAATCCCGCTCCCTCTGCTTTTTTTTCATTATTTATAGAGTTTTTAGCAGGTTTTGCTAAGGGGTTCCTCACGGAACTTTCAGGATATTCCGCTCTATGGAGAAAGCTGGAAAATCAGTTTGATGTTTAATTCTAAGAACATCTCAGCTTACATCTTTGAAAATTTATTTAAGTCGTAACCAAGAATTTTGTTCTTGGTTGTTTTTCTTTGTTATTATGTATAAAAAACGAATTGTTGTAAAAGTCGGTACAAATGTCATGGTCAATAAATCCAGGAGGCTTGTTAAGCCTGTTTTGGAAGGTTTGGTACAGCAAATTGCTGCTTTATTTGAAGAGGATATTATCTGTGTGTTGGTGTCTTCAGGTTCTGTGATTGCTGGTAGAGAGATTTTAGGAAGAATCAAAATTCAAGACAAAGCCCAAAAAAGACAGGTGTATTCTTCTGTAGGCCAGCCAAGAATGATGCTTCATTACTACAATATTTTTAGTAGATATGGAATGAATTGTGCTCAGGTGCTAGCTACCAAAAGAGATTTTAATCCTGGGAGGCATCGTGAAAACATGATTAACTGTTATGAGGGTTTACTTTCTGAAGGGGTAATTCCTATTGCCAATGAAGACGATGCTGTTTCTATAACCAGTTCAATGTTTTCGGATAACGATGAATTGGCATCGCTAGTGGCAGAGTTGATAAGTGCAGATATGCTTATTATTTTGACGAGTACCGATGGTCTTTATGACGGAGACCCGGATGCTCAACATACTAAGCTTATAAAAAATGTAAGCGTGGGTGAAAACGTAGAGAAATACGTGGAGGATAAGGCTAAAGGAGAAGGAGAAGGGAGAGGAGGAATGGCTTCCAAATTGAACATGGCAAAGGCTACTGCAGCTAAAAATATTCCTACAATCATAGCCAATGGAAATAGGCCGAATGTCATAATTGATATTGTCCATGGCGAAGCCATAGGCACTAGAGTGTCCCTATAATTGGTTCCTACTTAAAAACGGGCTATTTCACAAAGGTGAGGTAGCCCGTTTTTGTTTATATAGGATTCTTGACATTATTGTTAAGCTTATTTTGAGTGTCTTAAAATGGTATAGGTTTAGGCATGTGAAAACTAGAGTTGCGTTTTTCTTGATTTGGTCGAGCGAATATTAAGCTTTAAGTGAAATTGTTTCAAACTGATGAAGTAATCGACCTGTAAAACTTAAGTTTTCAATATATTTGACTTGTATTTATCTCAACCCATTTAAATAATATCAATGAAAAACTTAAAAAGTAGCTTGTCTACTTATTCGGCATTTGTTCTTACACTCCTGTTATTCTCCTGTGGTGCTAATGAAAGCAAGTCTACTGAAGAAGAAAAAGCACCACGAATTCAACTCGTACAAAATGCATCTGAGCAGAAAGTAGATGTGATGATTGACGGAAATTTATTCACTTCTTACATTTACCCATCTACCATTAAAAAGCCAGTTTTGTATCCTTTAATTACTCCAAAGGGAACAAAAATAACAAGGAAGTTTCCTTTGGAGCCTTCTGTTGGCGAGCGTGTAGACCATCCTCACCATGTAGGTATGTGGTTTAATTATGGTGATGTAAATGGTTTAGATTTTTGGAATAATTCAGATTCTATTCCAGAAGAAAAGAGAGAGCATTATGGGACTATTGTTCATAAAGAAATAGTGTCTGCAAAAGATGGTGACGATGAAGCTCAATTAGAAGTGGCCATGGACTGGGTAGGACCTGATGGCACTGTTTTACTTAAAGAAAATACTACATTTATTTTTAGAGCTTTAGATAACGAATATTCAATTGACCGCATTACAAAACTGACTGCGGCTAATGGTGAGGTAAACTTTAAGGATAATAAAGAGGGTGTCCTAGGCATCAGGCTTACCCGTGAGATGGAACATCCTTCTGACAAACCAGACATTTTTACAGATGCTAATGGTATAGCTACGACCGTAAAAGCATTGAATAATGAAGGTGTAAATGGTCATTACTTAAATGCGGAAGGTGTAGAAGGTGAAGCTTGTTGGGGATTGAGATCTAATTGGATGAACTTAGGCTCTAAAATTGGAAACGAAGAAATTTCTCTGGCTATACTAGACCATAAAGAAAACGTGGGTTACCCTACCTACTGGCATGCTAGAGGTTACGGCTTATTTGCCGCCAATCCTCTTGGTCAAGAGGTTTTCAGTGATGGAAAAGAGAAGTTGAACCTTAAATTGGCAGATAAGGAAAGTGTTACTTTCAAACATAGAGTAATCATTGCTAGCAGTGCTTTAAATAAAGAAATCTTGGATAAAAGGTTTACGGAATTTTCGGCCCAATAAATAATACTATTCAAACCTATAAAATAGAAAAATCAAACATGAGTAACAGAAGAGAATTTATTAAAAAGGCTACACTGGCGACCTCTGGGGTTGTTTTTGGAACCTCAGCATTATCCGCAAAATCGTATAGAAACATTTTAGGTGCCAACGACAGAGTCATATTAGGTTCTGTGGGAATTGGAGGAAGAGGAAAAGACCTTTTAGGTAGCTTTTCTAGCATGTATAAAGATGGGGTAACCATAAAAACGATATGTGATGTAGACTCCAAGTTTTTTGCCGAGAGACAAGCACTTTCAGCTAAAAATCAGAATGGTAACAAACCGGGTACAGCGACAGACATGCGTAAGCTGTTTGATGATAAAGAAATAGATGCAGTGGTGGTGGCTACGCCAAATCATTGGCATGCACTTTCTGCCATTTGGGCTTGTCAGGCGGGTAAGCACGTGTATGTAGAAAAACCAAGTTCTCATAATGTATGGGAAGGTAGAAAAATGGTGGAAGCTGCAAGGAAATATGACAGGATAGTTCAAGTAGGTTTTCAAAACAGATCTATTTCTAATGTTATGCAAGCGATTGCATTCTTACATGATGGCGGAATAGGTGATGTTTTCATGGCTAGAGGTACCTGTTTTAAGCCTAGAAATTCTTTTGGAATAACGAAAGATAGCACACCACCGTCTACATTAGATTACGACAGATGGTTAGGACCAGCTACATACAGACCGTATAATGAGAAGAAAGGTCACTACAACTGGCACTGGCACTGGGATACAGGAAACGGAGATACAGGAAACCAAGGTCCTCATCAATTTGATGTGGCACGTTGGGGCTTAAATAAGAAAGTACACCCTATTAAAGTGCAGTCTATGGGTAACATTTTTGGTATTTCACCTTCGGAATGTTCTCAAGAAACGCCTAATACTCAGATTTCTGTTTTTGAATACGCCGACGGTAAAATGTTGGAGTTTGAAACAAGAGGAAGGTTTACCAATGCCGAGTCTAATGAAGGCATTAAGATAGGTAATATGTTCTATGGCACAGAAGGCTGGATGGAGATAAACGGTAGCACTTGGAAAGCCTATAAGAATGATGAGAAGGAGCCTTTTGCGGGTTCTGGAATGGGTGCGGGTGCAGCCATTGGAGGGGATAGTTCTTTCAGAACAGCACCAGATAGTAATGGGCATTTCGCTAATTTTATTGATTCCTTAAAAGCAGGAAATAACAAAGGTTTGAACTGCGAAGTGGAGGTTGGCCATATGTCAACGGTATTGCCACTGATTGCAAACGTCGCTTACAGAGTAGGAGAGACTTTAAGATTTAATGGAGAATTTGAGGAGTTTATCAATAATGAGGAAGCAGATTTAATGCTCAGCAGAAAGTATAGATATCCTTATATCGTTCCTCAAAACGTATAATTAGGAAAATTAAACCCCTTAAATGCCCAGGTTGTACTGGTTTGTTTAAGGGGTTTTTTATGTTCAATAGTTGGTCATATATGGAAGCTTCTCCAATCGTGAACCTTAGATTTTAATCCAACAGGCTTCTTACTTCATCGCTGTTCCAGTTAGCAGAACCTGTTTTGTCAATTAAAATGTTGCCTTTTTCATCTATGAAGTAAGTGGTGGGCAGGCTATTTGTTTGTAATTCCGGAGGAGCGGTACTTGTAATCTGATAGATGGGTAGCTTATAGCCATATTTTTTGAGGAACTTATCTATGGCGGCAGGATTGTCATTGGTCGCAAAAATAAATACTGCCTTGTCTTTATAATCGTCATGTAAGGCCTGCATGCTAGGCATCTCTGCAATGCAAGGTGGGCACCAAGTAGCCCAAAAATTAATCAATATTTTTTTGCCTTCGAAGGCATTTAAGTTGATAGAATTTCCATCTAAATCCATCAATTGCCATTCGTAGTTGCTCAATTGTTTAACATCCTCAGGCTTCTCTACAGATGGACTAAAAGCTAAAAGTCTATTCACGGCCACCTTAATGGGGGTTCCGGTTTGGGGGATGACTAATAATACTACAAATATTCCAAAGAGTATATTGCTCCAATTTCTTTTCATAGCTGCAAAGATGTGCCATTTTGTGTTTTTAGTCTGTGATTGGCGTCACAGAAGTCCCTAATAATTGGAAGTGTCTGAATGAAAAGAATACGGATAAAGATTGGTACCGTAACACATGAAAATAAAGCGAAATCAAAAGGAGGTAAAAGTGCTACTAGCTAATTTTTAAAACGCACAATCTTTTTAGCTTGTGCGTTTCTTTAGTTTCTAATCTTCAGAAACTTTCAATATTAATTTCCCTTGTTTATTGCCGTCAAAAAGCCTTAACAAGGTATCATTAAAGTTTTCAATGCCTTGGTAAATATCTTCTTTGCTTTTTAGTTTGCCCTCGTCCAGCCAAATTTCCATTTGCTCTCTGGCTTCATGGTAGCGGTTGGCATAATCAAAAACCACCATACCTTTCATAGAGGCTCTGTTGACCAGTAAGGACATATAGTTACTTGGGCCACTAACTTTTTCAGTATTATTATATTGAGAGATGGCTCCGCAAATAACAATTCTAGCATGCATAGCCAGTCTAGAAAGAGCGGCATCTAAAATTTCACCACCTACATTGTCAAAATAGACATCAATGCCTTTCGGACAATGCTCTTTTATGGCAGCATAAATGTTATCAGATTTATAGTCAATGGCGGCATCAAAGCCCAGTTCGTTTACGAGATAGTCGCATTTGGCTTTGCCGCCGGCTATTCCAATGACTTTGCAGCCTTTGATTTTGGCAATTTGCCCTACCACACTTCCTACGGCACCGGCAGCACCAGAAACCACTACGGTTTCACCTTCTTTTAGTTCACCTACTTCCAAGATCCCAAAATAGGCGGTCATGCCCGGCATGCCTAATACGCCTAGGTATTCTGTTAAAGGTCTATGACCTTCTTCTACTTTTAAAAATCCTTTTCCGTTAGAAACGATATACTGCTGCACACCACCAGTACCTACTAGTACATCACCTTCTTTGAATTTTGGATGATTATTGGCTTTTACCACTCTTCCTAAGGAGCCTGCACGCATCACCTCGTTAATACCAACTGGCGGTATATAAGAGCGTACATCTCTAAGCCAACCTCTCATGGCAGGGTCTAAAGAAATATATTCTGTTTTGATTAAAATTTCACCTTCGGCCAATTCAGGTATTTCAGCAGTGTTTAAGGTCCAGGTAGAAGCCGTAGGTAAGCCTACTGGGCGTTCTTTCAATAAGATTTGTTTGTTCATTTGTTTGTTTTGAAGTTTTTCAAGAGTTCACCCTAAAATTAGGCAATGGAAAATTAAATTCAGATTTTCTTTCCACTTACTGTTTGTAAAAAGCCTCTTTTCTTATTTAGAACTTCACATTTCGTATAGTCATCCATGTTTCTTTTGTTTTTGACGGAAAGCATTGAATTGAGGTGAAAATAGACCGTTTTGAAACGTAAAATCCTTAATTTTGTTGAACCTATTGACAATAAGTCTTCATTGAAAAAGCTGAATGCAGCAGGAGAGTGTGAGCGGAATTACAAGTTTAAAAGAAGAAGTATTTAAGTGTTGCTTAAATAACTTGGCGGAACAATCATCGCTAGATTGGTTTAAAGAAAAGGTACAGAAATCAGAAACGAACGCATCGTTTTTTCTTGCCTTTGGTATGCTAAATAGGAAGGTGGAAAATTCGAGCGTTACCATTTTACCAGATTTAAAGGAGCGTTTGCAAAAAATTAATCCAGCCTTTTCTGAAAAAAAATGGGACTTAGTTTCCTTTTGCAGGTTGGCCTTCTTGCTTCATTTGGAGTCTTCGGCGATCAAAGAGAAAATAGAAACGCTGTTAGCCTCTGCCGACATAAAGGAGCAAGTAGTCATTTATAGATCACTACCGTACTTAGAAAACGCAGGAGATTTCAAGTTGAATATCATTGACGGTATCCGTACCAATATGATTGACGTTTTTGACGCCATTGCTTTAGAAAACAACTACGCTTTCACCTATTTCGGTGAAGACGCCTGGAATCACATGGTCTTAAAAGCCATTTTTATGGAAAGACCAATTTATAGAATTTATGGTATTGACGAGCGAAAGAATGACAAGCTAGCTGGAATTCTACAGGATTTCGTGCATGAAAGATGGGCCGCAGGAAGATTAGTTACTCCAGAACTATGGCGAATACTGAGTGGTTTTACAACCGAATCCATAATAGACGATTTGAAAAAAGCCGTGCTTAATGATACAGGTTTAGGTAAAGCAGCCGCTCAAAAAGTTTTAGAAGATGCCAATCAAACAGACTGGCTAAGAAGTCAGGGTTTATCTACCGTTACAAAGACATGGGAAGAAATTGGTAAAGAAATATGGGAAGCTTAAAAATACGAACCAATAAAGTTTAGAAATATGAAATTTATAGACCCACATGTACACATGTCGTCCAGAACTACGGATGATTATCAAGCCATGCAGAAGGCGGGAATAGTGGCGATAATAGAACCAGCATTTTGGTTGGGACAGCCAAGAACGGAAAAAGGAGCTTTTAAAGATTATTATAGCAGTATAGTAGGTTGGGAGCCCTTCAGATCTTCTCAGTTTGGTATCAAACATTACTGTACCATTGGCCTGAATTCTAAAGAGGCTAATAATGTGCCTTTGGCAGAGCAGGTGATGGAATTACTGCCATTATATGCCACTAAAGATAATGTGGTGGCCATAGGCGAAATTGGTTATGATGACCAAACGGAAGCAGAAGATAGATTTTTTAGAGCTCAGATAGAACTCGCGAAAGAAGTCAATTTGCCAATACTGATACATACGCCGCATAGAGATAAGAAAAACGGGACTTTACGCAGCATGGATGTGTTAGAAGAGCATGGGATAGACCCTTCGATGGCGATTATAGACCATAATAATGAAGAAACAGCAAAAGCTGTTTTAGATAGAGGTTATTGGGCCGCATTCACCATTTACCCAAGAACTAAAATGGGTAGCGAAAGAATGGTGGAGGTTGTGAAACAGTATGGTTCAGAAAGAATCATAGTGGATAGCTCAGCCGATTGGGGTGTAAGCGACCCGCTGGCGGTTCCTAAGACTGCACATCTTATGTTGGCAAATGGCATTTCTAAGGAAGATGTGCACATGACCTGTTACCAAAATGCATTAGATGCTTATGCCAAAAGTGGTAACATGAAAGAAAGTGATTGGGCGAATGGTGTTACCTTTGACCAGTCGGTACTTTATGGCGGAAATAGCGTTTTACGTGGTCAAGACCCTGTAAAAGGAAAGGCTTCAGACTCAGTCATTATAGAAAATTAATGAAGCTTTTCTATTATTTAGCAATGACCAGGCCTGCCAATGTCATTACGGCAGTGTCTGATATAGCGGCAGGAGCGGCCATTGCAGGTGCGTTTCTATTACAACCATTTCCATGGACTTCGGTCTTATTATTGGCACTGGCTACGGCCTGTCTTTATGGTGGAGGTATTGTTTTTAATGATGTTTTTGATTTAGAAATAGACAAAGTAGAACGACCAGAAAGGATTATTCCAAGCGGTAAAGTGACGCAGCGTCAGGCGGTAATATTCGGTATATTTCTATTTGTAATTGCTATATTCACTGCCTCTTTTGTAAGCGTTCTGAGTGGGGTAATAGCGGCCTTAGTGGCACTTTTTGCGGTGATATATGATAAATTCGCCAAGCATCATTTAGTGGCTGGCCCTTTAGCTATGGGTGTATGTCGTGGTTTAAACTTGGCATTAGGGATGAGTGTTTTGGCCAACGGTCAATGGCCAGAAATGTGGATGATGATTTTCCTTCCAATCGTTTTTATAGCGGCCATTACCTTGACCAGTCAAGGTGAAGTTTTGGGGAATAATAAACTAGCCGTGACGTTTGCCCTTATATTAGATGTGCTGGTAGCGTCGGTGGTTTTAACTTTGGGCTTTAAAGGAATAATGAATCTTTGGATGGTTTTGCCTTTTGTACTGCTTTGGATAGGGATAAATTTGCTTGCCAAACTCAAAGCCATTCGGTTTAACGAACCTAAGAACATTATGAATGCGGTGAAGATGGGAGTTCTCTCCTTAATACCGCTGAATGCTAGCTATGTAGCAGGTTTTAGCGACTGGAAATACGGTTTAGCCGTATTATGCCTTTTACCTGTTTCCATATTATTGGCTAAAAAATTCGCTGTAACCTGAATTTAAAACCAGGTTTTTTGATTTTAAGATAGACGTCAGGAAAGATATAAAATGAATATAGAGCAGAATTTCTCCATCAATTATAAATATCAAATTCTCTTCACGAGAAATATGTTTGATGTATCAAACACAGAGCTGTTTGATGTTTTAAATGAGCAAAAAGAATCGCCAAAGGCCATTCAAGTGTCTTTTGTAATAGACAGCGGATTGAATGATTGTCAGCCAGAGCTTATACACAATATTGAAAAATATGTGTCCGCCTTTCCTAAATTAAAATTGGCCTGTAAGCCCATTATAGTGACGGGAGGAGAAGACGCCAAAAATACCATGTCGGAGTTTGAGAAAACACTGTCCATGATAAACGAGGCCAAGATAGACCGTCATTCTTTCCTTTTAGCTATAGGCGGAGGAGCAGTTTTAGACATGGCGGGTTTTGCAGCAGCCGTTGGGCATAGAGGTATCAGACATATCAGAATCCCGACTACGGTTTTATCTCAAAACGACTCTGGTGTAGGTGTAAAAAACAGCATCAACTATTTTGGTAAAAAGAATTTCTTAGGAACATTTGCTCCGCCTTTTGCGGTGATAAATGACCTGAACTTTTTGACGTCTTTAGATGAGCGTGACTGGCGAGCAGGCATGTCTGAAGCGGTAAAAGTGGCATTAATAAAGGATGAAGCATTTTTTGATTGGATAGAGGCGAATGCCATTGCTCTTAATAATAGAGATCTGGAGGCTATGGAGAAATTGGTTTTCGATTGTGCTAAATTGCACACCCACCATATTTCTAATAGCAATGACCCTTTTGAAATGGGTTCTTCCAGACCATTGGATTTTGGCCATTGGGCGGCTCATAAAATGGAGCAGATCACAAACTTTGGAATCAAACATGGTGAGGCGGTAGCCATCGGTATCGGTTTAGATATCGTTTATGGAACGTATGCCGGTTTTATGTCGGAAGTGACTGCAGACCGCATTATAAAAGTACTATCAAACTTAGGTTTTGATACTTTTCATCCCGTGCTTCTAAACGAAACAGGCACGCATATTAATACAGAGCTTTTAAAAGGACTAGAGGAATTTAGAGAGCATTTAGGTGGCGAACTCACCATCACCATGGTAGAGAAAATAGGCGAGAAGTTTGATGTGCACGAGATGAACACCGACTGGATTGAAAAAGCCGCTTTAACACTATTGAAAAAGCAAGAGACCCATGCGTATTAATAAACATCAGGCACATTTAAGCTACTGCAGTAATATCCACGCAGGGGAATCTTGGACGGCCACTTTTGAAAACCTTAAAAAGTACACCACCAAAGTTAGAGATGGCCTAAAAACCAAAAGCTTTGGCATAGGTTTAAGACTTTCAAACGAAGCTTCCTTGGAACTTTTGGAAGATGATAATCTGGCTATTTTCAAGGACTGGTTGGCCAGTGAAAACATGTATGTGTTTACCATCAATGGTTTTCCTTATGGTGGTTTTCATAATCAAGTGGTGAAAGATGAGGTGCATACACCAGACTGGAGTACGCCAGATAGGCTGGCATATAGCATTCGCTTATTTGATATTTTGGCCGAACTATTGCCAGAGGGTTTAGATGGCGGAGTTTCTACATCGCCCATTTCTTATCGGTTTTGGCATAAAGATGAAGCGGCTTTAATAGAAGTAAAAGCGGTGGCGGTGCGTCAACTTTCTCAGCTAATGCTTCACCTGGCTGAGATCAAAACGAAAACAGGGAAAAGTCTACATTTAGACATGGAACCTGAGCCAGATGGCATCTTAGAAACCAGCGACGAGTTTGTTGATTTCTTTAATAACGATTTACTGCCATTGGGTAAAAATCAGATAAGTGCTACTTTGGGTATAGGCCTAAATAAAGCAGAGGAGATTATCAGAGAGCATTTTCAGCTGTGTTATGATGTGTGCCATTTTGCCGTGGGTTTTGAAAAACCATCGGAGGCTATAGCCAAGGTAAAAGCGGCCAATATCGGTATTGGAAGAATTCAGATTTCAGCGGCATTGAGCAGCGGTATTTTAGGTAGATCAGAAGATAGAGCGATTGTTCAAGAGCAATTGAAAAGATTTGACGAACCTACTTATTTGCACCAAGCGGTGGTAAGAAAAACGGACGGTGCACTGGTAAGGTATAAAGATTTAGGTCCAGGCTTAAAGGATATTCAGCAGGCGGATTTTCAAGAAATAAGAACACATTTTCATGTGCCTGTTTTCACAGAGAAATATGAGAAATTGATATCTACGCAGCAAGATATTATAGATACGCTGACTGTTTGGAAAGAAGAAAACTTCACCAATCATTTAGAGGTGGAAACCTATACGTGGGATGTACTTCCGGAAGCCATGCAAACCGATATAGTGAGCTGTGTGGTTAGAGAGTTGGATTGGGTTAGAACAGTAGCAACAGCATGAAAAAAGTAGCGGTAATTAACGTCATTGGTTTGTCAAAACGGGTTTTAGGAAAGCATACCCCTTTTTTGAGCCAATGGGCGGCTAAGAAAAATATAGCAAGTGTGGAGCCTGTTTTACCTGCTGTAACTTGTGCTGTGCAAACCACTTATTTGACAGGAAAATGGCCAAACGAACACGGTATAGTAGGGAACGGTTGGTTTTCAAAAGAAGCCCAAGAGGTGCAGTTTTGGAAACAGTCGAACCAACTGGTTCAAGCTCCCAATGTGTGGGATAATATTCGAAAAACGAACCCTGGTTTTACTTGTGCCAATATGTTTTGGTGGTATAACATGTATTCTACGGCAGATTATTCGGTCACCCCAAGGCCGCAGTATAGAGCAGATGGGCAAAAAGTACCAGACTGTTATGCTGCTCCAGCAGATTTAAGGGACCGCTTGCAGGCAGAATTGGGTACTTTCCCATTATTCCATTTTTGGGGACCAAAGACCACTATAAAGTCTAGCCAATGGATAGCCGACGCTTCTAAAAAAGTGCAGGAATGGTATCATCCAGATTTGATGTTGGTCTACTTACCACATTTAGATTATGTGCTGCAGAAATATGGGCATGATGAAAAACACTTGCCAAAAGACCTCGCGGAGATTGACAAAGTATGTGAAGACCTAATCACCTATTTAGAGGCACAAGGTGTGGAGGTTTCTGTCATTTCAGAATATGGCATTACGAATGTCGAAAGACCTATTCACCCAAATCGTGTTTTACGTGATATGGGTTTGTTAGGGATTAGAGTGGAAAATGGTTTGGAGTTATTAGATGCTGGGGCGTCAAAAGCCTTTGCAGTAGCCGACCATCAAATAGCCCATGTGTATGTCAATGACAAAACGCAGCTAGCGGCTGTTAAAAAACGATTTGAAGCGGAAGCTGGCGTAGCCTTAGTTTTAGATGAAGAGGGTAAAAAGAAATATTATTTAGACCATGAACGCTCAGGCGACTTGGTGCTGGTAGGGGATGACAAAAGTTGGTTTACCTATTATTTTTGGGAAGATGATGCCAAAGCACCAGACTACGCCAGAATGGTAGATATTCATAAAAAACCGGGTTACGACCCAGCCGAAATGCTTTTAGACCCAAAGCAAAAACTTATTATCCCGAAAATCATCTTTAAAGTGCTTAAGAAAAAGCTGGGCTTTAGAATGGTGATGGATGTGATTCCTTTAGACGCTACTTTAGTGAAAGGCTCTCACGGTGCTGTCAATCTTCAAGATGAAGACAAAGCTATTTTTATAAGCAGCCAAAAACATGATTCTAATATTGCCCCTACAGCCATTCATGATTTGATTATGAATTCGGTTTTAAACTAATATCAGATTAGCTTACCTTTCAAAGTCACGTAGTAGGCTATTTTTGTATCCACCTCATATTTTTCCCAAGACTTATTTAGTCCTGCATTGTCCATTTTATTCAAATGAAATGATTGGGAAGTCCATGCTTAAAATTGCAGTGATTTTATACTTCTTTTTGCCAGATTATTGAACGATTATAAGCCTATTTTTTTTGCAAGGCTAGTAGGTGATTTACTGAATATAGACGCGTGAAAACCCCTCTGAAAATTTTGAATTTCCCCAAACTTCTGATTGTTTTTTTCTTTTCGAATAATGGCTTCTTAAAGTCAATCTCAAAATTAGCTTTTTCGTACAAATGCCCTAAAAAGTGTGTATTGGTCTGCTTTAGCCCCCCTCCGCCTGAAATGAGTTAAAGAATGTCCGAAATGAGTTAATGGAATGGTGGTGAAAATCCGAAGTTTATGGTGAGGAATATCCTGTTGAATCAATATTAAACTTTCGAAGAATATGAAACACTTTTATTTAATTTATAGAATGGAAAAGGCTCTCAAGAAATTGGGCGTGATCTTGATTTTGTTGTCAATATTTAGTCATGCTAAGGCTCAACAATTAGATGCCACTTTTAGTGTAATTCCTGGAACAGGGGGAAACTATAAGATTCAAATGGTTTTGAATCAGCCAGTGACCTTTAAGTTTAATGAAGATTATAGCTCTAGCCAAAATAGTGTTACAGTTATTGTTAAAAATGTTTATTCAGCTTTTCCTGGATCACATACCTCTAGTGCAACAGGTCTTTCTTTTACAACCTCCACTAATAAGAGAGGCATAGGGGGTGATATAGGTAACTACGGTTCTGACTATGGTCTGTTTGAAAAGAATTATGATGAAGCTATTAATTTTAAACTTCCCGTTGGTATTACTTTAGTAACAAATGAGACGCTTACTATTCCAGAGGGAACGATAGTACAAACCGACCCAGGCAATTTTCTATCATCCCAATCTTTCGCTTCTGGCCCATACACAGCTTTTATACCTAATAGCAGTGATTTTACAAGACAAGCAGCAACTATTATTGCCGTTACTCCTGAAATAAATTTAAAAGCCAGAAATACAAATATTCTGGATGGTGATAACTCACTATCATCTAAAAAAGATACCGATTTCTTATATGCTTACACTAATGGTGAGTCAGTTACCCATACTTTTACTATTGAAAATACTGGAAGTGCGACTTTGACTTTAAGTGGTAATCCTGCCATTTCAGGAACACATGCCGCTAATTTCGCAATAACGTCTAATCCTGATTTAAGCATTGCACCAGGAGCTTCTACTAACTTTGATGTGAAATTTGACCCGAGTGCTACAGGTGTCAGAAATGCAATAGTAACTGTAAATAGTAACGATTCTGATGAAGCGGTTTATAATTTTGATATAAAGGGAACGGGTCAAAGTACCACTCAAGTAAGATGGGTCAACAATCAGTCTGAGACCAGGCCAGCAACCATTGTTTTAGAAGGAGTAACGTATAATGTATTTGCAAATACTTACACGGATATTCAGTCGGCAATAAATGCAGCCTCAAATGACGATATCGTCTTAATCACTGATGGTGTTTATAGAAATTCTGTCGAGTCAACATCAACTAACTGTGCTCTCAATGGAGCTGATCAAGATCAGGCACTTTATTTAAATATTACCAATAAGAGAATTAAGATTAGTTCAGAGACGGGAGATTATTGTAGCTCAAATGCAAGACTTGTCGGTTATGGTTTTGATATCAAGTATGGATTTACTAATCCTGTAACTATACAGGGTTTAAATATTGATAGCGTACGAGTAAATGCCTTCTGGAATACTAATAATATTGCTTTTGCGAGTTATGCGGCAAGTAATGTTAAAATATTAAAAAACAGAGTTTCTAATACACGTTCACATGGTTTAAAGACGGATTCTGGAGGAGGTTATAAAGCTGACCGGGGAGCATGGGATATCCAGGGAAATGTTTTTGAGAATATAGGATTTTATGACGGCTCTGGTCACTGTACCACACCTGTCGCCGTTTCAGCTATGTGGTTAGGGGAAGCAGGTGATAGTTTTGTTATTTCCGACAACATTATTGACAATACTAGATGGGCTGGAATTTTATGTGATGGTTATACTAATTTAAAGATTAATGGAAATAGAGTTTCAAATACTGTAAATGCTGGTATACAGATTGGATATTCCTCAGCCAATGGGTATAACTCAGAAAATGCAAACATTAGTCATAATACTGTTGTGAATGCCAACACTAGCCATGAGCTAGGTATAGGAGCTATTACCATTTTAAATAGTAATGTGCAGGGCGTGTTAATTTCCAATAATGACATTTCCAGTTCATTTAATGGACTGGCTATTGAGATAGCGGGTTGGCAAGATTCACAAGACATCGCCTTTATCAATAATAATAATTTCTACAGCCTTACTGGGGGCTATGGTGTGACTCATATAGCTGGTATAGCACCGAACGGTTTTTTTGGAACAGCTAATAATCTGGGTAAATACAATTTCGATAATAATTATTGGGGAGCATCCAATGGACCAAATTATTCTACAAATTCCGGCGGAACAGGTGTTGGCCTATTTAAAGAAACAACGGTAAAAGGCAGTGGAGGTAGTGCCATGGTTTACTCTTCTGGAGATTTTGATTTTTTGCCATTTTCTACCTCGGCAAATGCAGTAAATTCAGTAACTCCTCAAAGCTGTTCATCCCCCGAAATAAACCTAAAAGGAAACGGCCAAGATATAGCCGATGGTGATAACTCACCAAGAACAGCAGATGATACTGATTTTGGAGTTGTTGCTCTTGCTTCTGGAACCAATGTCAATACTTTTACTATAGAAAATCTGGGAACAGGAGATTTGACTTTAAGCGGAAGCCCTAAAGTGGCAATAAGCGGAGCTCATGCCTCAGATTTTATTGTTAATGTACAACCTAGTTCAACTATTTCAGCTTCTGGAAGTACTACTTTCCAGATTACATTCAATCCCTCTGCAGCGGGTGTCAGGAATGCCTCAGTAAGTATTGCCAATGATGATGCCGATGAAAATCCTTATACGTTTGCGATTAAGGGTACTGGCTTTGATGGCGAAATATGTAATAATGGCATAGACGATGATGGCGATGGCTTAGTTGATTGTTACGACCCAGATTGCTCGGGTGATAGTGGCTGTGATGGATTTTATTATGGACAGGCAGCTTCAACTTCTTGCCCATTGCCAGTTTCATCTTTTTATGAGCTGGATACCTTATGGACTACTTATGGGATAAATCCTTTTTCTACGCCAGTTGCTGGTGATTTGGATGGAGATGGAAATGTTGAAATTGTAATTGCAAAAGGTATTGAAACTGGAACCACAGATTCTATTTATGTTATTGATGGTGTAACAGGTGTAATTGAAACTCGCTTTAAATTACCATCAAGTTATGTACATCCAACAAAAGGCGATGTTATTAGCATTGCCGATATCGATAATGATGGTTTTGGAGAAATCATTATTGTAGCTAACGATAAAAATATTTATGCCTTTGAGCATACCGGTGTTCATAAGTGGACAAGTGGGGCTTATTCAGGAATTCTGACAATGGCATCAGTGGCTGATTTTAATCTAGATGGCAACAGCGAAGTTTACGTCGGAAACACAATTTTTAATGGACAAACTGGGGCTACCATAGGCGTAGGTAGTGGTAGCACGGGAAAAGGTCAAGGAATTTTAATGACTATTGCCGCTGATGTTCTTCCATCTGGTTTTTGTGCTGACTGCAGTGGTTTGGAATTAGTTGCCGGCAATCAGGTTTATTCTGTAAATATCAGCACTGGAGCCATTACTGTTCAAGTGACGGCTACTGCCGGATTAGAAGACGGCCCAACATCTTTGGTTGATTTTGATTTAGATGGAGATTTAGATGCAGTTGTTACTACAAGAGGAACTACCACCGAAACGGCAAAAGTGTATGTTTGGGACTTACAGACTTCCACCCAAATAGGAAGCACTATTACGACTGTTGGAAATACTGGCTCTGGAGCTTCTGGGATGTATGCAGCAGCAGCTACAGTTGGTGATTTTGATGGCGATGGGAAACCAGAAATAGGTTTAGTTGGAAAAGACTCCTACGCTGTGTATGACGATCTTGCTGCAGGTATGGGTTCACTTTGGTCGGTAACGAGTAAAAATTTCTGGGGAATTGCCGGTAGTTCACACTTCGATTTTGATGGAGATGGTGCCTCAGACATTGTAATGGTAAATGAAGATTCAATAAATATTTACAATGGTCTGAACGGTGAAATTAAAGGGAAGTATTTCGCTCCAGGTATAAGGAATACCGAAAAACCTATAATCGTAGATCACGATGGCGATGGACAGGCTGAAATTCTTGTTACAACCTATGAAAACAGTAGCTCCATTCAAATAGGTAGTCTTTTAAGCATTAATCCAGTTTCACAGAAATGGAATTCTACAAGAAAAGTGTGGAACCAAGTAGCGTATCATCCAACATTTATTAATGATGATTTGAGTGTGCCACAGCAGCAGCAAGATCAAACGCTGGTAGCAAATCTAAATACTTTTGGTGGACAAGCATTTTTAATGGACGCCTCAGGAAATTCAACTTTTGAAGATTTTGATGGAAATGGAATTATCGGATGTCCAGAAATCAACATCAAAGGCAATGGCGTAAGTATTGTCAGTGGTGCAGCTGTTACATCTTTTACTGATTCCACTAATTTTGGTAATGTAGGTATAACAATAGGCAACAATACCAATACATTTACGATTGAAAATACTGGAACATCTGCTTTAAACCTTACCGGAATGCCCAAAGTGACCATAAGCGGCACTAATGCGGCAGATTTTACAGTAACTACTCAGCCAACCTCACCCGTTGCGGCCACAAATGGCACAACTACTTTTCAAATAAAATTTGACCCTTCGGCAAGTGGCACAAGAAATGCTACGGTAAGCATTGCTAACAATGATGAAGACGAGAATCCTTATACTTTTACAATTAAAGGAACAGGCACCGATCTTACTGATTTAGGTTGCCCTGATTGCCTTTTTAACGCTGCCACTATGAATGTCACCGTCACTTTTACAGGTAATCACACTTACGTTTCTGACCTCGGTTTTTATCTTCGAAGCCCGGATGGTACTAAAATAGTTACTTTGGGTGCTAACCAAGGGAATACGTGTAATGGTGGAGATAATTTTACGGATCTTAAATTTACGAATCAGTCCGCGGGGGTTTTTAACTTTTGCACACAGCCAGCACCGCTTACCGGTACTTATAGTCAATATTTTGACGGCAACTCAACCTTAACGATTGACTGGAGTGCATTGAACGGCATAAATATCTTTCAGTCTGGGTGGTCTATAATGATTTATGATTGTGTTGGGGCTGACGTAGGTACTCTTACACAAGGTAAACTTGAAATAAGTGATAAGGCGGGTAACAGTTGTCTTGCGGGTCGTCCAACGATAGTTTTCGATTCAGGAGTCATCAGTTCAAGTATTAACGACAATTCTTGCGACACAGTAAGTGCTTCTAAATATACCATATCTTATCCAAACAGTACTTCTTTTGAGGCTTTGGCAAACCAGTGCATTGATGCCGGTCAGAAAACTTTGGGTGGCGGGACACCCGTGGGTGGTACTTACTCTGGCTCAGGAGTCACTGACAATGGAAATGGCAGTACGTTTACGTTTAATCCGGCTACAGCTGGTGCAGGTGTTCATACAATTTATTACGCGTATAACAATCCAGCCTCTAGCCTATGTGAGCAGTCGACAGCTAACTTAGAAGTTTTTGCTTTACCGACGGTTTCAAATGCTGGGACCGATCAGTTGATATGCTCTGCAACTGCGACTTTGGCGGGAAATACCGCGACTGTGGGCACAGGTGTGTGGAGTCGGGTAAGCGGTACCGGAACAATCACGAGTCCAGGTGTAAGGAATTCAGGAGTTACCGCTTTAGGAATCGGGGAAAATGTATTCAGGTGGACAATTAGCAATGGCTTGTGTGCCGTGAGTATAGATGATATGAAAATTACGAGAAATGCTGTAGAGGATGCATCCTTTAATTATACTTCCTCTACATACGATTTAAGCGGTAGTGATCCAACTCCAAGCATAACTGGCGTTGGCGGCGGCACTTTTGGTAGTTCTCCTACCAGCCTTTCGCTAAATGCATCCACCGGCAAAATAAGCCTATCCGCTTCTACGCCTGGAATTTATACGGTAAACTACCAAACCCCCGGCTCATGTCCGGGTTCGGCAAACCGAAGTGTAACGATTACCGCCTCCCCCGAAATAAACCTAAAAGGAAACGGCCAAGATATAGCCGATGGTGATAACTCACCAAGAACAGCAGATGATACTGATTTTGGAGTTGTTGCTCTTGCTTCTGGAACCAATGTCAATACTTTTACTATAGAAAATCTGGGAACAGGAGATTTGACTTTAAGCGGAAGCCCTAAAGTGGCAATAAGCGGAGCTCATGCCTCAGATTTTATTGTTAATGTACAACCTAGTTCAACTATTTCAGCTTCTGGAAGTACTACTTTCCAGATTACATTCAATCCCTCTGCAGCGGGTGTCAGGAATGCCTCAGTAAGTATTGCCAATGATGATGCCGATGAAAATCCTTATACGTTTGCAATTCAGGGTACTGGATTATCAGGCAATGCCGATTTAAGTGCCCTAACTATCTCCGCCGGAACATTGACGCCAAGTTTTGCCGTAAACACTGTTACTTACACCGCATCGGTACCGAATGCCACCAGCAGCATCACGGTGACACCAACGGTAGCACAAGCAAACGCTACAGTAAAAGTAAATGGAACAACGGTGAGTAGTGGAACAGCCTCGTCTGCGATAGCTCTAAATGTAGGTTCCAATACGATAACAACGATAGTCACGGCACAAGATGGAACGACGACAAAAACCTATACGATAACGGTAACAAGAGGAGCATCAAATAATGCAGACTTAAGTGCCTTAACCATATCAGCCGGAACGTTAACACCAAGTTTTGCATCAGGAACAATAAGTTACACGGCCTCTGTGCCAAATGCCACCAGCAGCATAACGGTAAGCCCAACGGTAGCCGAAGCCAACGCTACGGTAAAAGTAAATGGAACCACGGTGAGTAGTGGAACAGCCTCGTCTGCGATAGCTTTAAATGTAGGTTCCAATACAATTACGACGATAGTCACCGCACAAGATGGAACGACGACAAAAACCTATACGATAACGGTAACAAGAGGAGCATCAAATAATGCAGACTTAAGTGCCTTAACCATATCAGCCGGAACGTTGACACCGAGTTTTGCCACAGGAACTATCACATATACCGCATCGGTTTCAAATGCCACGAGCAGTATCACGTTGACACCAACCGTAGCCGAAGCCAACGCTACAGTAAAAGTAAATGGAACAACGGTGAGCAGCGGAACAGCCTCGTCTGCGATAGCTCTAAATGTAGGTTCCAATACAATTACGACGATAGTCACCGCACAAGACGGAACGACGACAAAAAGTTATACCGTAACGGTAACAAGAGGAGCTTCCGCCAATGCAGATTTAAGTGCCTTGACCATATCAGCAGGTACTTTATCTCCAAGTTTTGCATCAGGAACAATAAGTTACACGGCCTCTGTGCCAAATGCCACCAGCAGCATAACGGTAAGCCCAACGGTAGCCGAAGCCAACGCTACGGTAAAAGTAAATGGAACCACGGTGAGTAGTGGAACAGCCTCGTCTGCGATAGCTTTAAATGTAGGTTCCAATACAATTACGACGATAGTCACCGCACAAGATGGAACGACGACAAAAACCTATACGATAACGGTAACAAGAGGAGCATCAAATAATGCAGACTTAAGTGCCTTAACCATATCAGCCGGAACGTTGACACCGAGTTTTGCCGTAAACACTGTTACTTACACCGCATCGGTTTCAAATGCCACCAGCAACATCACGGTGACCCCAACGGTAGCCGAAGCCAACGCTACAGTAAAAGTAAATGGAACAACGGTGAGCAGTGGAACAGCCTCGTCTGCGATAGCTCTAAGTGTAGGTTCGAATACGATTACGACGATAGTCACGGCACAAGATGGAACGACGACAAAAACTTATACCGTAACGGTAACAAGAGGAGCATCAAATAATGCAGACTTAAGTGCTTTAACCATATCAGCAGGTACCTTAACACCAAGTTTTGCTGCAAACACAGTTAGTTATACCGCATCGGTACCAAATGCCACGAGTAGCATCACGGTGACCCCAACGGTAGCCGAAGCCAACGCTACAGTAAAAGTAAATGGAACAACGGTGAGCAGTGGAACAGCCTCGTCTGCGATAGCTCTAAATGTAGGTTCCAATACAATTACGACGATAGTCACGGCACAAGACGGAACGACCACAAAAACGTATACGGTAACGGTAACAAGAGGAGCATCAAATAATGCAGACTTAAGTGCCTTAAGTATCTCGGCAGGAACGTTAACACCAAGTTTTGCATCAGGAACAATAAGTTACACGGCCTCTGTGCCAAATGCCGCCAGTAGCATCACGGTGACCCCAACCGTAGCTCAAGCCAACGCTACAGTAAAAGTAAATGGAACAACGGTGAGCAGCGGAACAGCCTCGTCGGCGATAGCTCTAAATGTAGGTTCCAATACGATTACCACGATAGTCACGGCACAAGACGGAACGACCACAAAAACGTATACGGTAACGGTAACGAGAGGAGCTTCTGCGAATGCAGATTTAAGTGCCTTAACCATCTCAGCAGGTACCTTAACACCAAGTTTTGCTGCAAATACTATTAGTTATACCGCATCGGTACCAAATGCCACGAGTAGCATCACGGTGACCCCAACAGTAGCCGAAGCAAACGCCACAGTAAAAGTAAATGGAACAACGGTTAGCAGCGGAACAGCCTCGTCTGCGATAGCTTTAAATGTAGGTTCCAATACGATTACCACGATAGTCACAGCACAAGACGGAACAACGACAAAAACGTATACCCTAACGGTAACGAGAGGAGCTTCCGCGAATGCAGATTTAAGTGCCTTAAGTATCTCAGTAGGAACATTGACACCAAGTTTTGCCGTAAACACTGTTACTTACACCGCATCGGTATCGAATGCCACGAGCAGCATAACGGTGACTCCAACGGTAGCACAAGCAAACGCCACAGTAAAAGTAAATGGAACAACGGTTAGCAGTGGAACAGCCTCATCTGCGATAGCTCTAAATGTAGGTTCCAATACAATTACGACGATAGTCACGGCACAAGACGGAACGACCACAAAAACGTATACGGTAACGGTAACAAGAGGAGCATCAAATAATGCAGATTTAAGTGCCTTAACCATATCAGCAGGTACCTTAACGCCAAGTTTTGCCACAGGAACTATCACATACACCGCATCGGTACCAAATGCCACGAGTAGCATCACGGTGACCCCATCCGTAGCTCAAGCCAACGCTACAGTAAAAGTAAATGGAACAACGGTGAGCAGCGGAACAGCCTCATTGGCGATAGCTCTAAATGTAGGTTCGAATACGATAACAACGATAGTCACGGCACAAGACGGAACGACCACAAAAACTTATACCGTAACGGTAACGAGAGGAGCATCAAATAATGCAGACTTAAGTGCCTTAACCATATCAGCCGGAACGTTGACACCAAGTTTTGCTGCAAATACTATTACTTATACCACATCGATACCGAATGCCACCAGCAGTATCACGGTAACCCCAACCGTAGCCGAAGCCAACGCTACAGTAAAAGTAAATGGAACAACGGTTAGCAGTGGAACAGCTTCATCTGCGATAGCTCTAAATGTAGGTTCCAATACGATAACAACGATAGTCACGGCACAAGATGGAACGACGACAAAAAACTATACGATAACGGTAACAAGAGGAGCATCAAATAATGCAGACTTAAGTGCCTTAACCATATCAGCCGGAACGTTAACACCAAGTTTTGCATCAGGAACAATAAGTTACACGGCCTCTGTGCCAAATGCCACCAGCAGCATAACGGTAAGCCCAACGGTAGCACAAGCAAACGCTACGGTAAAAGTAAATGGAACAACGGTGAGCAGCGGAACAGCCTCGTCTGCGATAGCTCTAAATGTAGGTTCCAATACGATAACGACGATAGTCACGGCACAAGACGGAACGACGAACAAAACGTATACGATAACGGTAACAAGAGGAGCATCAAATAATGCCGATTTAAGTGCCTTAACCATATCAGCCGGAACGTTGACACCAAGTTTTGCAACAGGAACTATTAGTTATACCGCTTCGGTACCGAATGCCACGAGCAGCATAACGGTGACCCCAACGGTAGCTCAAGCCAACGCTACAGTAAAAGTAAATGGAACAACGGTGAGCAGCGGAACAGCCTCGTCTGCGATAGCTCTAAATGTAGGTTCCAATACGATTACGACGATAGTCACGGCACAAGACGGAACGACCACAAAAACGTATACGGTAACGGTAACAAGAGGAGCATCAAATAATTCAGATTTAAGTGCCTTAACCATATCAGCAGGTACCTTAACACCAAGTTTTGTGACAAGTACTATTAGTTATACCGCATCGGTACCGAATGCCACCAGCAGCATAACGGTGACCCCAACGGTAGCCGAAGCAAACGCCACTATAAAAGTAAATGGAACAACGGTTAGCAGTGGAACAGCCTCGTCTGCGATAGCTCTAAATGTAGGTTCCAATACGATAACGACGATAGTCACCGCACAAGACGGAACAACCCAAAAAACTTATACCGTAACGGTAACAAGAGGAGCATCAAATAATGCAGACTTAAGTGCCTTAAGTATCTCGGCAGGAACATTGACACCAAGTTTTGCTGCAGGAACTATCACATATACCGCATCGGTACCAAATGCCACGAGTAGCATCACGGTGACCCCAACGGTAGCCGAAGCCAACGCTACGGTAAAAGTAAATGGAACCACGGTGAGCAGCGGAACAGCCTCGTCTGCGATAGCCCTAAGTGTAGGTTCCAATACTATTACCACGGTAGTCACGGCACAAGACGGAACGACCACAAAAACGTATACGATAACAGTAACGAGAGGAGGTCTTGCGGAAATAAACATCAAGGGTAATAATGTCTCTATAATTAGTGGAACAAGCAGTACTTCGGTATCGGATTCCACAGATTTTGGTTCAATTGGTGTAACGGGATTAAGCAATACGAATACGTTTACGATTGAAAATGTGGGAACGGCTGCTCTAAATTTAACAGGAACACCCCGTGTTAGTTTGTCGGGAAGCAATGCTGCCTTCATTGTAAGCATGCAGCCGGTGTCTGCCAGTATTCCAGCATCTTCAAGTTTAGAATTTAAAATTACATTTGACCCTTCTATCTCTGGCGTAAGCACGGATGTAGTAAGTATAGCGAGTAATGACGCTGACGAAAATCCCTATACCTTTGCGATAAAAGGAACAGGGATATGCAATGACCCACCAAGCTTAAGCATCACAGGAACGGATAGTCTTAGTTGCACCCAAAGCACAGTCATTAGAACGGCGTTGGGTACAGGAACTTATCAATGGTCAAGTGGTTTAGGAACCAATGCCACAGCAAACATAACAGCGGCTGGAACCTATACGGTAACAGTAACGGCAGCCAATGGCTGTACCAATACAGCAACTACTAGCGTTGTTTTCAAGCATAATTTAGTAGTCACAGCGTCGAATGATGGTCCTTATGAAGAAGTAGAATCTATTCATTTAATGGCCACGGGTGGTCCAAGTTATTCTTGGGTAGGTCCAGACGGATTTACGAGTAATTCCGTAAATCCAAGCATACCAAATGCTACCTCAGCCCAAGCAGGAATTTATACCGTAACGGTTAATAATGGCTCTTGTACAGGTACTGCTACCACGAATGTGATAGTCTCATGTAGCACACCCGGGATGTCTTATTACTTGGCTTATACCGATGGAGCGGAACCAGAAGTGTTTTCTCCGCTAGTAGAACAAATGGAAATTCAAATCTCCAACAGACCCATGACCATTCTAGCGGTACCAAATTGTGAGTTACCAGTCATAGAAAGTGCTAGGATCCATATTTCAGGAACAGGGAATAATCATTTTTATATTGATAATGAATTACCTTTTTCGCTTTATGAGACCAATGGTGTAGCATCAGGAGAAGCATTTGAAGCTAATTATTATACGTTCATAGCTAGAGGCTTTGACCAAAATAACTCTCAAGGCAATGTAGTAGTAGGGCCAGATGAATTACACTTTTCTATAGTGCGTGGGGATAGAGCAATCACAAGCCCGACGCTATCAACGAATGCTATATGTGCGGGTACCAGTCTTACGGTTTCAGCTACAGCCTCAGGCGTATTTAGTTTCAATGTAGGAAATGTATATCAAGCATATCTATCCGACCAAAACGGAAACTTTGGGAATCAGATATTGATAGGAAGCTCCTCAGACCCGACTAGTATAGCTTGTACTATTCCAAATAATCTACCCAGTAGTTCAAACTACAAAGTGGTGGTTCGTTCTAGCTCACCCATGGTTTCTTCAGCAGCCTCTGGAAGTCTCTCCATTATTTCTTCTAATGTTAGTTTAGTATCACCTACAAATGACATTTTGAATTTGACAAAAACGGAGAAAGCGGTGCAAGCCATAAATGCTACCAATAAAGTAAATGGTAGTTCTAATGTGAGTTATAAGGCTGGAAATCATATTCTATTAGAGCCAGGATTTACGGCAAATGGCGGTACTGTTTTCAGTGCGAAGATTGAAGCGGTTTGTCCGCAGTAAATAGCGAATAAGTACTATAAAAGTCAATAGTGGGGCAGGAAATATTTCTGCCCCACTATTGACTGAAATGTGTTTAAGATTGTTCGAAATGCGTTAAAGCCTGTAAACGCAAATAAGGTTTCTTAGTCTGTATCCAAAGTCACCAAATCTGATAATGCTTTGGCGGCTTTTCCCATTCATTAACTCCTAGAATATTAATTCATTATTTCCGATATTACGTCAATTTGGAACTAGTGTTGAATTAAGGATGAGGTATTATATCAGGCACTGGTAGATTTTGTAACTGATTTAAGAAAAAAAATCAGACATTAGGTAGCAAAATGTTCCATGGATATATATCAATTTAAGCTTAACTTAACACAGAAATATAAATGCAACAAAAAACGAAACCTGAAACCACATTAAAAAGAACACTTTCACCCATCCTATTATGGGGTTTGGGTGTTGGATATGTAATCTCAGGCATGTATTTCGGCTGGAATTTAGGTCTAGAAAAAGGCGGAGTATTTGGTATGGCTGCCGCAACGTTTTTAGTCATCATCATGTATGTCTGTTTTAGCTTTTCTTATACCGAATTGGCTTGTGCCATTCCAAAAGCCGGTGGCGGTTTTGATTATGTTAACAGAGCTTTCGGAAAAAACCTAGCATTTCTGGCAGGCTTAGCACAAATAATTGAATTTGTATTTGCTCCGCCTGCCATTGCAATAGCCATAGGTACCTACCTCAATTTATCATTTCCTGAGATTCCTGTAATTTATGCAGCCTTTGTAGCCTACTTCATTTTTACTGCTTTAAATATTTATGGGATAAAAGCCGCTGCCACTTTCGAACTATTGATTACAGTTTTAGCGGTTTTTGAACTTCTTTTGTTCGCTGGTATTACCCTACCTCATTTCTCAAAAGAGGCATTTATTCAAAAACCTTTCGTAAATGGTTGGTCGGGTGCTTTTGCCGCTTTACCTTTTGCCATCTGGTTTTTTCTGGGCATTGAAGGCGTAGCCAATGTGGCTGAAGAAACTAAAAACCCACAAAAAGACATCTTAAAAGGTTTTGGATCTGCTATTCTAACTTTAGCCATTTTATGTGTCTTGGTTTTTTTCTCTGCCATCGGTGTGGGCGGTTGGGAACAAATAGTTTATAACATAGATGGTTCCATTTCTGATTCACCACTTCCATTGGCCATGGGCAAAATTGTTAGCACGTCCAGTTGGCTTTACCATATGCTAATCAGCATAGGAATCTTTGGTTTAATAGCCTCTTTTCATGGATTGATTTTAGCCTCAGGCAGAGCTACCATGGAATTTGGAAAACTGAATTTTGCCCCTGCTTTTTTAGGGAAAGTAAGTAAACGTTTTCAAACGCCAGCGATCGCCTTAATAGCAAATATGCTCGTAGGCCTAGCCGCTATATTGACAGGCAAAACGGGCGAAATAATAACCATAGCCGTTTTTGGAGCTCTTAGTTTGTATGTCATATCTATGCTGGCCTTTTTCCAATTAAGAATAAAAGAACCTGAGCTTCATAGACCTTTTAAAGTTCCTCTTTACCCTGTCATGCCGGGACTGGCCCTGATAATCAGTTTCATTTGTCTCATAGCTTTGGTATATTTCAACGCCACATTGGCTTTATACTACTTTGGTTTTTTACTTTTAAGTTTCGGTTTGTTTAAGCAATTTTACAAGCCCTTCTAATACAATATCCTATGACCGATTCTGAAATTCTAGCATATATTAAAAACCATCCCGCTGGTAAAGTTAAAGTTGCCGTTAGTGATATTGATGGAATATTGAGGGGAAAATACATTTCAACAGAAAAGTTTCTCTCCGTTGCTCAAAAATCATTTGGTTTTTGCAGTGTGGTTTTTGGATGGGACATGGCCGATGTATGTTATGATAACGTAAATTATACGGGTTGGCATACGGGATATCCAGATGCTGAGGCGTCCATTGACTTAAGTACTTTTCGCAAAATACCCTGGGAAAATGACCTTCCTTTTTTTCTAGGTGAATTGGTAGAAAAAGACACGGATGAAAATCCGGTTTGTCCTAGACAATTGCTAAAGAGCATTGAGAAAAGAGCACAAAACATGGGTTATACCCCGTTCCTTTCGCAAGAATTTGAGTGGTTTAATTTTGAAGAAACGCCAAATAGCCTTAATCAAAAAGGCTTTAAGAATTTAAAGCCGACCACACCTGGGATGTTTGGCTATTCGCTTTTGCGTAGCTCTTTAAAAAGCGATTACTTCAATGAGCTTTTTGACCTATTGACCAAATTCGATATCCCGATTGAGGGTCTGCACACGGAGACGGGTCCAGGAGTAATGGAAGCAGCCATAAAATACGGCAAAACCATTGAATCTGCAGATAGAGCAATATTATTTAAAACAGGAGTAAAAGAAATAGCTTATCGCCACGGCATCATTGCCACTTTTATGGCTAAAATTAGTGAAGACCTGCCAGGCTGTGGTGGACATATTCACCAAAGTTTGTGGGATAAAGAACAAAAGAAGAATCTGTTTTTTGACGCTAAAAAAGAACATCAAATGAGTGAGCTCATGCGGTCATATATTGCAGGACAATTGCTTTGTCTTCCTGAAATTCTTCCCATGATTGCCCCAACTGTGAATTCTTACAAGCGTTTAGTGGAAGGTGCATGGGCTCCAACAACCCTCACTTGGGGTCTTGATAATAGAACGGTTGCATTACGAGCATTGCCAGCTGGCGAAAAAGCTTGCCGATTAGAAACCCGAATTGTAGGCTCAGACACGAACCCATATCTTGCCATTGCCGCTTGTTTAGCCTCAGGGCTCTACGGAATAAAAAATAACCTAAGCCTTGACCAGCCAAAAACTATAGGAAACGGGTATTTAGAAGACAAATACGGGTTATTATCTAAAAATCTGATAGATGCCTCCGATAAAATGAAAGATTCTAAAATAGCCAATGAAATACTTGGGGAAGGTTTTGTAAGACATTTTACTAAAACAAGAGAATGGGAATGGCGAGAATTCTCAAAAAAAGTTACCGATTGGGAGCTTAAACGATATTTTGAAATAATCTAAAACAAATTAATAATGATTGCTCAGTTTAATTTTCCAACTACCATTCGATTCGGTGCAGGCGTGGTGAAGGAGTTGGCTTCTTATTTAAAACAAAATGGATTAGCAAAGCCACTTCTAGTGACAGATAAAACTGTAAGTGAATTAAGCTTTTTCAAAGCCATAGTCGCAGACTTGACAACTGCCGGACTTTCGGTAGAAACATTTTTAGACATTCAAAAAAATCCGGTTAAATCTGACGTTTATAAAGGAACAGATACCTATGACAATACCCATAGAGACTGTATTGTTGGTATCGGCGGGGGGGCAGCCATAGACGTGGCAAGGGCCATTTTATTAAGAATAAACCATCGAGAAGATCTCTTTAAGTATGATGATTTGATAGGTGGCGATGTCTATGTTACCAATGATGTTCCGCATTTTATAGCCATTCCTACTACCTCAGGTACTGGCTCAGAAGTGGGCAGGTCGGCCATTATCTCTGACGATGTTACACATCAGAAAAAAATACTTTTCTCGCCTAAATTGTTGGCCAAAATAGTATTTGCAGACCCCATGCTCACCATGGAATTGCCCGATTTTATCACGGCCGCCACAGGTATGGATGCTTTGACACATAACATGGAGGCTTTTTTAGCTAAAAACTACCATCCTTTATGCGATGGCATAGCTTTGGAAGGAATTTCATTGATTCATAAATCTTTAGAAAAAGCTACTAAAAATCCAGATGTGGCATCGCGAAGCAATATGCTCATGGGTTCTATGATGGGAGCCATTGCTTTTCAAAAAGGATTAGGCGTAGTGCATTCTTTGGCTCATCCATTATCCTCCCTTTTAGACACGCACCATGGCTTGGCCAATGCGGTGAATATTCCATACGGTATGCGATTCAATATAGAGGGATTTGAAAGTAAGTTTGAACGCATGGCTCAAACATTGGAACTGAAGGAGCATTCAGGAGAGGCGGTAGTGAATTATCTTTTTGACCTAAATTCAAGAATTAATATTCCACATAAATTACGTGATATTGGTGTTAAACAAGAGCATATCGAAACTTTGGCAGACTTGGCAATTGCGGATTTCGCACATCCCAACAACCCAAAACCAGTGAGTCGAGAAGATTTTAAAAACCTATATCTGGAGGCATTATAAGATGAGAATTGGCATTACAAGGGCAGATATCAATAATCAAAACTATGCTAAATGGATAGCTCAAACTAATCCAGAAATTGAAATAGTAGAACTCGCTTTTGAAAACTCGAACTTAGATGATGCCCATACCTGTCATGGAATTATCCTTTCAGGTGGCATTGACATGCATCCTTCCTTTTTTCTAAAAGAATATTCAGAAAGCTATTTCGATGCACCGCCTGAGTTCATGAAAACGCGTGACCAGTTTGAGCTCGATGTTTTGCAAATCTGCATGGAAAATAAAATTCCCGTTTTGGGTATTTGCCGTGGTTTACAATTGATAAATGTATTTTTCAAAGGCACTTTAGTGATAGATATTGGCGAAGAAAAAAATATAAATCACCGCAGAGAAAACGGACAGGACAAAACTCATGGCTTAACCATTTCCCCTGATTCTATGGTGCATTCTATTATAAAGCAATCCGTTGGTACATGTAATTCGGCACATCATCAAGTCATAGATAAACTTGCGACGAACTTTAAGGCAGTAGCTTTTTCTGATGACGGTTTGATAGAAGCCATAGAGCCCATTCAACCACAATCACACTTTCTAGTTGCAGTGCAATGGCACCCTGAGCGTATGCCAGACCAAGAAAATCCTACAACAAAAAACATAAAAGAAGCTTTTATCAATGCATCAAAACAATTTGAACATGCTGACAATTATTAATCCAGCTAATGGTCTGGAAATTTCTAAGATAAAATTAGACACTTCAGCCTCGCTGAATGAAAAATATACTCGATTAAAATCTGGACAACGAGACTGGCAAAAAACGAGATTGGAAGAGCGAGTTGCTATTCTTCAAAAGTTCAGTGATTTATTAGAGCAAAATATTGAAACACTTGCGGGAATATTAACTTCTGAGGTAGGTAAACCTTTAGGTCAAGCAAAAAACGAAATCAATGGTGGCAGAGGTCGCATAGCTTGGTTAACAAGCAACGCTACAAAATACCTCAGTGATGAAACCATGCATAAGGAGCCTGGACTTACAGAAAAAATCTCTTACGAGCCATTGGGTGTTATCTGTAATATTTCGGCATGGAATTACCCTTATTTAGTAGGTATCAATGTCATTGTTCCAGCACTTTTGGCTGGCAATGCAGTTTTTTATAAACCATCAGAATACGCATCGCTAACTGGTCTTCAAATTCAGGAATTGCTTTATAAAGCAGGAGTGCCAAAAGATGTGTTTGAAATTGCCATTGGCGAAGGTTCTGTTGGCCATATGCTTCTCGAAATGCCTTTAGATGGCTACTTTTTCACTGGTTCGCACAAAACAGGCGATCTTATTTACCAAAAAGTTGCGTCCAAAATGGTGCCTTGTCAATTAGAATTGGGAGGCAAAGACCCACTTTATGTGTCAGACGACGTGTTGGATGTTAAAAATGTGGCCATAGGAACAACAGACGGTGCATTTTATAATAATGGTCAAAGCTGCTGTGCCGTAGAGCGAATTTATGTTCACGAGAAAGTTTATGAGGAATATCTTGAGGCTTTTGTCAATGAAGTGAAATCTTGGAAAGTAGGTAATCCTGAGGAAGAAGGCGTGTATATCGCAGCCATTACGCGTGCCGACCAGCTCAATCTTTTGGAAGCACAAGTGGAAGACGCTTTGAAAAAAGGAGCTACGCTTATGACTGGCGGAAAACGAATAAAAAGAGACGGCAACTATTTTGAGCCAACCGTACTTGCCAATGTGACCAACGAAATGTTGGTGATGCAAGAAGAATCCTTTGGACCCATTATCGGTATTATGAAAGTCTCAAACGACACAGAAGCCACCGAATTAATGAATGATACTAAGTATGGATTAACGGCAGCGGTATATTCTTCTTCACAAAAAAGAGCCGAAGAAATTTTATCAAAAATAGATTCAGGTTCTGGCTACTGGAATTGTTGCGACCGCGTATCGGCAGGTTTACCATGGAGTGGAAGAAAAAACTCAGGTTTCGGAGCTTCCCTTTCGCATGCCGGATTAAGGGCGTTTACTAAACCTAAGGCTTATCATTTACGGGGATAAAACAAAAATTTAAGCACAAGCCATTGCTGAATAAACTGAGATAATGATTTATTCAGAAAGAATGGGCTTGAATACGTTTCGACAATAATGTTCTCTTTAAATTTTAGTTTTTAAGCCTTGATAATGAAGTAATCAAACAATCTACCTAGTAGTTCAAACTACAAAGTGGTGGTTCGTTCTAGCTCACCCATGGTTTCTTCAGCAGCCTCTGGAAGTCTCTCCATTATTTCTTCAAATCTCAGTTTAGTTTCACCAACGAATGACATTTTGAATTTGACAAAAACGGAGAAAGCGGTGCAGGCCATAAATGCTACCAATAAAGTAAATGGTAGTTCTAATGTGAGTTATAAGGCTGGAAATCATATTCTATTAGAGCCAGGATTTACGGCAAATGGCGGTACCGTTTTCAGTGCGAAGATTGAAGCGGTTTGTCCGCTGTAAATAATATTCTAGTGTAACAACAAAAAGGTCTTTCAGGATATGTTTCTGAGAGGCCTTTTCTGTTTCTGAAATTAATTATTGAATACTGTTAATTGCGATTTGGTTTCAGAAAACTCCACCGCCATAAACAAGTAGTTTTACCTATTTCCCATCTTTAAGAGATGTATTAACTTTGCTTACCACTTAGGATAAAACAGCCCACCGGTTGTTTCAGACTGCGTAGCCATGAAACCATATATACATATAGGAAGCTTCAGAGAAGTTCATCCTAACGAGATTGCTTTTTTTGAGGCCATCACTAATTACACTAAAGTTCATTTTATTAATGGAGAAGTATTTTTGACTTGTATTACCTTAAAATCGATTGAAAAGAGGTTTTCACACATCACATTTTTCTTTAGACCGAATCGGAAAGTCTTGATAAACTTAAATTATTCAAAGTATATCAAGGAAACTGACTCATTTAAGATTAATGATGAAAAGCTCTTTCCTATATCTAGGAGGAGAAAATCTAGCGTCATTAAGATTCTTAGAAGTATGGGTTATCGCGTTTAAAGTATTTTTGTTTCAAGTTTTGTTTAACTTATTGATAATAATATCAATGAGTTTGGCGTGGCTTTTGGGGTGTATTTTGTAATGTTTTAAGCGTACTTGTCAGTGCCGTATTTATGTTAGCATTCTAATCTAAAAATTTGATATCTTTGAAAACCCCTATAAAAGATAATTAATGCCAAATTTGCATAAAGGAAACCTTATAACAGTCTTGCTCATCCTTAAGAGCATGGCCTCATTTTGTCAGGTTGTTCAACTCAAAGAAAAGGATACTTCTTTTAAAAATATCACACCTTCCACCGAGGTTTTCATGGACGAGAGCGGCATCTTAACCGTGGATGAAGTTCAAAATAAGGCGTTTAAGAAACCGAATAAAAGGAATATTATTTTCCCGTTTTCTAATAGTGTTTTTTGGTTGAAAGTGAATTTAGAAGGTTTAGAAAGAGCTCCAAGGGAATGGGTTTTACACTTGAAAAACGAGCTTACTGAAGATGTAACTTTTTACGAATTTAACCAAGCTACTTCTAAGTTTGACTCCATAAGTAACTGGAATATAGTAAGTTCTAAGAAAAATAATTTTAACGGTCAGGAACCATTTTTTTACTTTAATCTCGAAGGGAAAAAGACGCTTTTGCTTCGGATTGAATCTCAAAGGGCATTGGTCAGCCTATTAGCTATTTATCCAAAACAAACTAGAACTAAAGTACTTTTAGACGATTTTGGACAGAGGAAGTTCGTGAACGGTCTGCTCGTTTTCAGGCTTTTGCTCGTGTTAACCTTAGGTCTTTTTGTTATAAGGGATATTGGCTTCAGAGCATATTCTTTTTTGATTTTGATCAAAACAATAGGTTACTGGGGCTTAATTAATGTGTTGGGGATCACCTTAAGTAGTAATCCTTTGGTGGTACAGAAATTGAATTTTTTGTTTTATGCCATTTCGCCTATTGGAGGGTTAATTTTCAGTTTGGCGGTATTACCATTTTTTGGCTTGCCCGGATGGAGTAAGAAGGTTATTTATATATTTATAGCCCTAACGGTGGTTGTACACGTCCTAGTCCAGTTTGATTATAATTGGATTTATTTGTTATTTGGCACGGGTATAATTGTGTTTTCTGGTTTATATCTAATGGCTTTATTCGCAATTTCGGTTTACAGAAAATTGCCAGTTCAAAAATACTACTCCATTCCATTTCTTTTAGGTTTATTGAGCTATGTGCTTATGAATATTCGCATCTTATTTCAGATGCAAATACCTCATATCTCTAGTATTGCATTTTTCTTGTTTGTAGGGGAGATTTTGGTATTTATTTTCTTCTTAGGGAAAATATTTAGAGAGACGGAAGTGAAGCATGTTTTGGCAGCTGAAAAGCTCAAAAATGAGGAAATTCAGTCCATTAAACTATTGGAGTTAGATAATCTTAAAACCAGTTTTTTTACCAACATTTCTCATGAGTTAAAAACACCACTAACCCTCATTTCTGGGCCAGTGGAGGAGTTAAGAAAGAAATACCCTGAAGAGAAGCTTTTAGGGATGATTAGACCAAATTTGAATAGACTAAGGCAATTAATAAATCAAATCCTTGATATTCAGAAACTGGAGGCGGGTAAACAAGAAGTGAAAATAATTAGAAAGGATTTAGCAAAGCATTTAAGAATGCACGTATTTTCTTTTCAGTCATTGGCAGAGTCTAAAAGAATTCAACTCGGTTTTACGCAGAATAGAGATGAATTTGAAGCTCTTTTTGATGAAGATAAATTGAATAAAATCATAGACAATTTACTGTCTAATGCTGTAAAATATACGGAGAAAGAGGGAGAGGTAAAAGTTAAGGTCGTATTACAAGAAGAGCCAAAGGTATTGCAAATAAGTGTAAAGGATACCGGTTTTGGTATATCTGAGAAAGATTTACCTTTTATTTTTGATAGGTTCTATCAAGTTAATAGTGATAATTATCAAGGGTCTGGGGTAGGTCTGGCTTTGGTAAAGGAATTGGTGGCTTTATTGAAAGGTACCATTGACGTTAGTAGTAAAATAGGGGAAGGGAGCACCTTTTTAGTTTCTTTACCAGTAGGAGAAAATATTTGGGGAGGCATAGTTTCCGAAAATACTGAGGAGGAACTGCTAAATGAGTTCATTCATGAAGCAGTGAATCAGGATTCTAAAAGGGATTTGGTGCTTTTGGTGGAAGATAATGAGGATATGCAGGAGTATCTCAAAACTATTCTGGAAGGTGAGTATGATATTATTCAGGCTTTTAATGGGAAGGAGGGCTTAGAAAAGGCTAATATGGAAGTGCCAGATATTATTATTTGCGACTTAATGATGCCCGTAATGGATGGGTTTGAGTTTAGTAAAAAAATAAAGGGTCAAGTTGCCTCCAGTCATGTGCCTATTATTATGCTTACGGCTAAATCTTCAAAAGAAAGTAGATTAGAGAGCTTTGATATTGGAATAGATCAATACATGACCAAGCCTTTTGATGCAGATGAGTTAAAAGGGGTGATAAGAAACCGACTGAAAAACAGAAAGAATCTTAGAAAATATTTCAGCACTGAAAGCAATACATTACTTACAAGTGAGCCTAATGTTAGTCCATTGGAAAAGTACTTTATAGATGGCCTGAATAATTATTTAGAACTGAATTATTCCGACTCTGGACTTTCTGTAATTCATATAGCTCAAAATATGGAAATGAGTGACACACAATTAAGACGTAAACTGAAGAATATCAGTGAGTACTCTCCCAATGAATATGTAAGAAAGTTTAGGCTTCAAAAGGCGGAGATGATGCTAAAGAAAAGTGAAAAAACTATCTCTGAAATTGCTTTTGAAGTGGGATTTGAAAACCTTTCATATTTTTCAAAAATATTTCAACAGGAGTATGGGTGTTTGCCCTCCGAATACCTTTCTAAATAGTGAAGAACAGTGATTCTAATTTGAAAAAAAGGCTACTAAGCCTTTAAGAAGCTTAGTCATGGGTTTGACAGAAAACTAAAGTGTGAAAGACGACTTTTCCATAGCCTAAATATGGAGGCATGAACCTTATGATGGTCATCAACGAATAACGCCGTCTAATTTTATCTTCACATTTCTGTGGCAGATAGCATTTCTTAAGGAATAGGTTATTCGACATGATTCAAGCTTATAACCGGAGCTATAGATGTCTGGTTTTATTTCTTAAGAAGCGTATTAATGGCTTCCCAACTCAGGTTTGAAATAATCTATGCTATTTTCTAAAATAGTCTATCAAACGTTGAAATTCGGGGTATCTGAGTAAAAAAAGTTGGTTTTGCCTGAAATGAGTTAAAGATTGTCCGAAATGCGTTAATGGAATGACGCGGTAATGTTGACATTTGGAGAGATTAATTATCAACTAATTACTCCAAATATGCAAACACTTATACTACCGGGGAAAGAAATTATTGAGACGGAAAATATCGTTTACTTAGAGAGTGATAGTAACTACACTATTATTTATACAACCTCACTACCTAATAAAATTATTACTGCGAAAAGCCTATGCTATGTTCAGGAAGCATTGAGCTCAAAATCCTTCATCAGGATTAATCGCCAACAAGTCATAAACATTGCTTGCATTACCAATTTTTGGGAAGAGAAGGATACGGTTAGTATTGAAATTTTTAATGGAGATTTATTTAAAACATCCAGAAGAAGAACATCCTCCGTCTTGAACTTAATTAACCCCTTTCGATATGATAAAAAGTAACCTTTGCTCCATACTGCTATTTTTGACAAAGACCTTATTAGGTCACAGCCACTAATACAGCTGCTATTGGTGATTTTGACAAGGTGGCAGGTTGCTAACAAGGTATGATGTAGAGACAAGCAGTACATTACTAGGAGCTTGTGTTTCGCTTACCCAAAAGCCATCGGGAAATACCATCAATTATGCAGCTAGTCATGTTGGTATAGGTCCAAGAGCCGCAGTTTAGAATTTAAATCCAGCTGACGAAGATAATAAGGTCGCACGGACTATCGATTATTCACATCAAACTGGCTACGAATACATCCATGCGACTAACAGTATCAAACCTCTGGCAGATATTATTTATCACAGTGGTAAAGCGGTGAAAGTGAACCCAGGTTTTGAAACAGAAAGCACCCTGTTTTTCTTACCCGTGCAGATTTGTCCAGAATGATTTTTAATGTGATAAGATTTTGAAACTTAATTGTCCATAATTATGAATACGTACAAACTAGTTAAATTGACCCTGCTTTTTAGTATTATTTCTAATATCTCGTTTGCCACCATTCGGTATGTAAAACCAACAGCCTCAGGAGCGGCAGATGGTACCTCTTGGGCAAATGCCTCTGCAGATTTGCAGGCTATGATAAGTGCCTCAACCAGTGGAGATGAAGTCTGGGTGGCTGCTGGTGTTTATAAGCCATTAAAGGACGAATCTGGAAATGCTTCACCAGGAAACCTTCGAACCAAAACTTTTCTTCTCAATAAAAGTATAACCATTTATGGAGGTTTTACAGGGACAGAAACGAGCCTAAATCAAAGGAACTTTGTGAATAACAATACTATATTGTCTGGAGATATTGATAATAATGATACCAATACGGATGCTAATAATATAGTAGAAAATGTTTCAGATAGGCAGGGGAGCAATGCATATCATGTTTTAACGTGTTCTAATGGCACACTGGATGGTTTAATTATTACTGCTGGGCATGCTACTAGTTCAGAATCTGACGGTGGAGGAGTCTTGGTTACTAGTGGAGCTCCTACATTTAATAACATGAAGTTTTATGGAAATGAGGCCTCAGATGGAGGAGCCATAAATATTAACGGTAGCGGAATTCAAGCCTCCAATTGCATCTTTGTAGGAAATAAAGGTGGCTATGGAGGGGCTATAAGTGCAAGGTCTGGTCAAGTAACCCTTACAAACACTCTTTTTACGGATAATTTCTCCACAACGTATGGAGGAGCAATTGAGGCAAACGGAGCTACACCTCTTTTACTTGTCAACTGTACTTTTTCTAAAAATTCTTCTAATTTTCGTGGAGGAGCACTTTATTTAAGTCAGTCGGCTACAGTAACCTTGAAGAATTCAATTGTTTGGGCAAATACAGCCAGTAACTCAGGGAATAACTATTATTTTTCTCAATCTTCCTCAGGAAATGCCAGTTATAGCATAGTTCAGGGCTCAGGAGGGAGTGGTGGCTGGAATGCTAGTTTCGGCACTGACGGTGGAAATAATTTCGATAAAAACCCTCTTTTTCTTGATGAAAATAACCCAGAAGGGGTAGATGGGAAGTTTAACACTGCAGATGATGGATACCAGCTTACCAGCTGTTCTGCAGGTGTAAATACTGGTAATTCAAGTGGTGCACCTACCAATGATTTGGCTTATAGTGCAAGGCCCTTTGGAGTTACTGTAGACATTGGAGCCTATGAGTTTTCAGGGAGTCCTACTTATTTGGCAAGCCCTACAAACGTATCATCCAATTTGAGCACTGTTAATTGCGGGTCTTCAGTGACGCTTTCAGGAACATGTGCCACTGGTGTTTTAACTTGGTATACCAGCAATAGTGGAACCTCTAATATAGGTACAGGAACAAGCTTAAGTGTTAGTCCTAATAATAATCAAAGCTATTTTGCCACGTGCGAAGAGGCCTCTGGTTGCAGCAGTTTGAATAGAGTAAAAATAGATATAACTGTAGTCGGAGTAGAAATCCCGACGAATATTATGGCGAATAAAACAGAAGGTTGTTACGGTGAGGATGTTACATATTCCGCCACGTGTGCATCAGGCACAATTACATGGTATAGGTCTAATGTTTCAAGCTCACAAGGTACTGGGCCGAATTTTACAATAGGATTATCGACTGTTACGTACCAAGTAGCTTGTAAGGAAAGTTCGAGCTGTGAAAGTGTTAAAGTGAATGTTCCGGCTGTAAATATTACGGTTAATCAACCTATTAATCGCAGTGCAAGTGTTAATTCCATATGTACAGGAAATAGTGTATTAGTTTATGCTACTTGTGAAACAGGAACGGTGGCATGGTTTGATTCTTACTCTGGAGGTAATTTTCTTGGTTTGGGTACGGGTCTAAAGGTTTTTCCAACTCAATCGGTTTATAGGTTTTATTCTGAATGCCAAACGGAAAGCTGTAATACAACACGAGCAAGTGCAGTTAATATTACAGTAAGTGGTACAGTGGCTCCTTCTATTCCAACTTCCGTTTCCGTAAACAAAACCGAAGTATGTGCTAATACAGATATTACACTTTCAGCTAGCTGCTCTACAGGAATTATAAAATGGTACACCCAAGCTTCAGGAGGAACGAGTATTGGATCTGGGCAAAGCTTTGTTTATAATGTTAATACAACTGCAACTTATTATGTCGCATGTGAAGATGGCTCGTGCAAAAGCGACAGAGTAGCTACTGTCGAAGTAACCATTTTGCCAAGTTCTAGCGGTATACCAACCTATCTAAATTTGACCAGTAATATTACTGGAACAGATACCAAACAAGCCATAGAATACATTGCGGCATCCAATAAAATTATTGCACTTGCACCTGAGAATATAGAGTACCCTACCAATGTTACTTATCATAGTGGAAAAGCCATCAATTTGGCACCAGGCTTTGAGGTTGAAAATGGTTCGGTTTTTCTAGGTAAAGCAGACCTCGCGGCTTGTCCATAAATCATTAATAATAAGTGCGTGTGTTCGGTAAGTGACTTGAGATTTAGGTTTTACGCCCCTTTTTGCCTGAAATGAGTTAAAGGTTTTTTGTGTTTTATAAAAGGTTTGTGTAACATTTTATAAATCATTGAGCATGAAAAAATTTATACTCCTCATTGCATTCTTAGTTGCAAGCCTGGTATCATCAGCTGTTTTCGCGTTAAAGTCGGTAGAACGCAATAAAGCTTTTCCTAATGATTCCAAAACGACTATACATGACACTGCTTTGGCGAGTTTGCCATTCATCACCACCTAGAAGACCGATAACGCTGGAACATCCAACAGTTCTTCCATTACTATTCCTACTACAGGAACAGGTTACAACTTTGACGTGGACTGGTACAATGATGGCACCTATGACGATTTCGGACTAACAGGCAACGCAACCCACGATTACGGTATAGCTGGAACATATACTGTGGCAATTAGAGGAGATTTTCCAAGAATATATTTTAATAGTAGTGGTGATAAAAGTAAGATATTATCTGTTGAACGATGGGGAGATATAGCTTGGAAAAGTATGTCAAATACTTTTAAAGGATGTAACCAATTCAATGTTCTTGCCTCGGATGCTCCAATACTAACATCGGTAAGCGATATGTCTTATATGTTCTCTGATTGCTCAATTAATGGCAACATATCTAATTGGAATAGGTCCACAATACCAATATGACGGGTGTTTTCGCCGAAACATTTGGTTTTAATCAAAATATTGATTCTTGGAATGTGTCGTCCGTAACCAATATGTCATTCATGTTTAGACATGCTGCTGCTTTCAATCAACCACTTAATTCATGGAATGTTTCATGGGTTACTAATATGTATTGGATGTTTTTTGCTGCAGGAAAGTTTAACCAAGGCCTCAACTCATGGGACGTGTCGCAGGTAACCAATATGGGAGGAATTTTTCAAGATGCTACAGACTTCAATGGTAACATTGGCTTATGGGATATTACGTCATTAACTTCTATGAGCTCAATGTTTAGAAACGCCCCGGCTTTTAACCGAGATATCAGTGCTTGGGATATAGCAGGTTATGCCAATGAAAATTTAGGTAATACGAGTCCTTTGCAAAATTGTGCGGCTCAATCAGCACGTAATAACCTTATCAACAATAAGGGTTGGACTATTACAGATGATACCTATATAGGAACGTGTCATTCACCTATGGTCACTACGCAGCCGATAAGCAAATTTGCCTGCGGAAGTGAGGCCGTCACTTATTCAGTAACAGCCACCAATACCAGCTTATACCAATGGCAGGTTAAAACGGGTGCAGGAGCATTTGCCAATTTAAGTAATGGTGGTGTGTATAGTGGTGTTACAAGTTCTGTATTACAAATAAGTAATGCTGCAGGTTTGGCAGGCAATCAATACAGGGTTCTAGCTTCTAACCCAAATGGTAATTCACTGTCAGCTACGCTAAGTACTGTGCCGTCTACACTCACACTGATCAACCCAAATGATAATGTTTCGGCAGCTAACGCTGGTACGCTGAAAGCTACAGATTCTATAGTAGCCACTAACAAGATTTTAGCAACTGGAATTGTTCGCTACGAAACGGCTATGTTTATTGCCCTCAATCCTAGTTTCTCAACAGAAAGCGAAGCTGTTTTTACCGCAAAAATTAATCAAAATATTTGCCCATAATTCGAGGTCACTTTTTAGCCATTTTTAAAAACACACGCCTCAAAACGCATTATAACACACTTTCGTCTGAAATGAGTCAAAGAATGTTAGAAATGAGTTAATGAAATATTGTTTTTTTCGTCATCTTTGTAATAACTGATGCGGACTTTATAGCCACGAATATTCTACTTCGGATGGTCCGAAAAAACATTAGTTATCTTTAGGGGTAAAGGTGAGAGTGAGGCTTTGCAGCCTCACTTTTCATTTATATGAGCTCTGTTTCTATTACAATGGCATCGGATGTTAGTGTTTTATGAACAGGACATTTAGATGCAATTTCTTTTAATCTGAGACTTTGTTCTTCAGTAAGGTTTCCAAGCAGCTTAAGCTTCTTATGAATTAAGTCCAGTTGACCCACCTTCGTTGTTTCTACAGAAGTATCGTCGGAATGTGTTTTAGAGTGACTGATATAAACATAGATTTCCTGTAAGTCCCATTTTTTTCTTTGAGCGTATAGTTTTAATGTCATTGCGGTACAAGCCGCCAATCCTGCATTAAGCAATTCATAAGGATTTGGTCCAAAATCATCTCCACCTACAGAGATAGGTTCATCCGCAGTTAAACTGTGTTTTTTGGTTTGAATAGAAGTGGTAAAGTTGTCGTTTATAAGGTCTAAGTGTCCCACCAGCTGTTCTCCCGCCGTATTTAAAACCTGGGATTCAATGTCGGGGAAATATCTTTTAGCCCATGAACCTATCACGGAACCAGCATATTCGCTGTCTTCCTTTTTCATGAGCAAGTGGTCTGCTTTGTCCAATGAAATAAAACTCTTAGGATGAAATGCCCGTTCGTATAGTTCTTGGGCATTTTCTATGCCTACAATGGTGTCTTGCGGCGAATGTAAAATAAGAAATGGTTTTTTTAGAGCGTGAACTATTTTTGGAAGGTCAGTATTGTCAAAGTTTTCTACAAAATCCTTATTTATAGTAAAAGGTCGACCCCCAATATTTACTTCTACAAGATCCTGTTTTTCAAAATCCGGTTTATTGTATGTGAAAAGTTTTTTTACATGTTCTACATTTGATGGGGCACCAATGGTGGCTACGGCTTTTACGTCATCTAGTTTTGATGCAGCTACCAAAACTGCCGCACCACCCAGAGAGTGACCGATAAATAAACTTGGTGCGGCATAATGCACTTTCATGTATTCGTGGACATCCATAAGGTCGTTCACGTTGGCCGTAAAATGACTCTCTGTAAAAGAACCTTCGCTGAGTCCCAAACCCGTGAAGTCGAATCTTAAGACACCAAAACCATGTTTGGTTAAAGCTCTGCTAATGTTTTTTACCGCGTTTAAGCTCCCACTACAGGTGAAGCAATGACCGAAAATAGCATATTGTGAAGGTTTCTGATCCGCTGGAAGATCTAAAAAGGCATTCAATTGATAGCCTTTGGCGTTTGGGATTTCAATTTTTGGCATGACTCAGAATTATTTAAGGTTTGTGTAGCTTAAATAACGAAATAATCTGTCAATGAGATTTCGAAACTAGAAATGAAATGAATGTTTAGATTAAAAATAAAGCACTTCGTCTTTCCAAAAGGATATTGTCATACCAAACTCCCATTCGTTGCCCTATTTTTTCGCGAATACCCACTTCACGAAAACCTAATTTTTTATGTAATAAGAGACTTACAGTGTTTTGAGGGAAAATTTTGGATTGCAAAGTCCAGATGCCGTACTTCTCGCTTTCTTCAATGAGCTTTTGAAGCAATAAAGTACCAAAACCTTTACCGCACGCTTGCGGGTCAATATAGATACTTACTTCGCATACACCTTTATAAACCTCTCGCTGTGAGGTAGGGCTTAAAGCCGCCCAACCTTTAATAATGTCATTTTCTAAAATGACTAAGCAGCCAATTTCAAGATGACTTTTTTCCCAAGCTTCCCATTCTGGGGCTTGTAACTGGAAAGTAGCTATGCCCGTATCTATGCCTTCTTGATAGATGGTTTTCACTGCTTTCCAGTCTCTCTTTAGCATTGGTCGTATCTGCATTCTAGCAGCATCCGCCACCCGGCGTGCAAGCATTTTCTGTAGAAGCTCCTACGGTCTCCAATCTTATTTTTTGTTTTCCTTCCGGAATGCCACAACTGTCTTTTGCTAAGCAATCTGTGAACTTTGAATTTAAAACGAAATGCTCGCCATCAAAGTCGAGTCCGTATTTACCAATGGTTGCCCCTTGATACTCCACTTCTACTTCTAAATCTTCCATGCCTAACACTTTTTGGGAAAGGGCTATGATGTCGTTTAGTTTTTTGGGTGCTAGTCTGTGGTCGTGGTCTTCGGCAGACCAAAGCTGAAAATTGGCTACTTTTTCGTTTCTAACCGTACCGCCACAGTCTATAAAGTTTTTGGTAATCATGCCCACTTCCGTGACGTGAAAGTGTTCTGGAACTTTTGTGCCGTCGGCTAATTTGAATTGTAAATCTGAGATGCCTTTAAGGCTGTTTTGTACTTCTGATAGTTTCATTTTGTTTATATATTTTGATATGTATTATTGCGATATTGCGATGGTTAGTTCTAAATTTTTTTGCTTAATTATGTATTAGAGAATCGTGACGTCAGATTAAAAAGGCAATGAATAAGGTACTTAAATTTCGAAAGCATAGTAATGCTATGGTTGATGATTCTAAGGGAGTTCATGTCCAGATTTTCAGTCATTTTAACTCGTAATAGGTTTTCTAAGGTATAATTTGGATTTAGCAACAACTACCTTTGTATTTGCCAAACATATTGCTAAATAATTGGTTTATAGCCTCCCAACGTTCTGGGTGAATGCAGTAGCTCATAGAAACGCCTTCTATGGTTCCCTGAATAATCCCAATGTCTTTTAATTCTCTTAAGTGCTGACTAATGGTAGCTTGTGCCAAGCCTAATTCTTGAACCAAATCGCCATTAATGCAGGCATTGGCAGCCAAAAGGTATTCCAAAATTGCCACACGAGCAGGATGCGAAAATGCTTTAGCCACTTTAGCCAATTCGTTTTGCTCTTGCGTAAATAGATCTGTTTTGGTTATTCCCATTGTTTAAATTATTACATTGCAATATTACGATTAATGATTTTTCCAAGCAAGTTATTTCAACTATTTCTTCAAAACCTCACCACCAATCCACACGGATGAAATGGCTCTGCTATTACGTATGTTTTCTAAAGGATTGGCATCGAGTAAAATAAAATCAGCTATTTTTCCTTCTTGAAGGGTTCCTAAATCTTTTAGTTTCAAATATTCAGCAGCATCGCCTGTGGCAGATTTGATAATTTGTTCGGGCGTCATTCCAGATTCTTGCATCAGCTCCATTTCCAAATGCTCAAAATAGCCTTGAAATCTGGTCGGCATTCCGCTATCTGTTCCCATACAAATAGGTAGACCTGCTTTAACTAATTTACCAAGATTCGTTTTAGCCATTTTGAGGGCATTTTTGTTGGCTTCGAAATCTGCACTATTTCTAATGCCTTTCTGTCTTTCAGGGTCTAGAAGCATCGCTAACTCATGCGTATTGGCATTTTCTAAAAAGAACGCGTCCTTGAAAAAACTGGGACTATCGGCATAAACAAAAGTGGATAAATCTCTGGTGAGGGTAGGGCAATAGCAGACCTTATTAGTTTTAAGAAGATTGATAAATTCCTCATCTACTTCCTGGTCTCTTACACTGTGAGCTAAAAAATCAGCTCCAGATTTTACCAAATCTTTCGCAATTTCTAAATCATACATGTGAGCGGCAGTCATAAGCCCATTTTTATGAGATTGCTCTATTACGGTCTTATATATTTGTGGTTTCATGGCTTCTGAGCGTCCTCTGTTATTATCGACCCTAATTTTAATGAAGTCTGTACCGTTTTTAACATTGACATCTACTTCCTTTGCTGCGTCTTCTTTGTTGGTTCCAGTGATTATCTCTCCAGCTATAAATAACCGTGCTCTATTCAGAGCAATGCTGGTGTCATTTTTAGTTTGAAAAGCCTGTGCTTCTTTTCGATCTTCGCCCAAACTTACCACAGTGGTAATTCCAAAACGAGCATAAAGTTCTAGTTGTTCTTGAATGTTTTTTGAAGAATAATGCTCTGCATCTACCTTATCATAATATCCCACATGGGCATGGGTGTTTATTAATCCAGGTATAATGGTTTTGCCGCTAGCGTCAATAATTTTCGCGTGCGTTGGTAAAGGAAAGGCGTCCTGCGTACCCACCTTAAATACTGCTCCATCTTTGATAATTAGTACGCCGTTTTCAATGGCCGGACTTCCTGTACCATCAATAATTCTAGCACCTTTAAAGACGGTAAAATGCTTATAGTCTGCTTTTTGGCAGGAAATTGCAAAAAGGGCGAGTAAGAATGCATAAATTCTTTTCATAGCATTTTTTAGGTTTGACTTTAAAACTACAAAAATTGATATAACGAATAATAATATCATTGGACAGGAGGAGTTTAAACCCGGTTTATGCATTGGAGAATCTTAATGAGTTTTAAAGTGGAATAAATCAGACATTTAAACCCGGATTATGCGTTGGGGAATCGTTATGAGTTTTAAAGTACAATATATCAGATAATTAAAGGGAATAAGCATAACACCGCTATGGTGTTTGAGTTTAAATGGGTTTACGTACTGATTTGTGTTACCCTGAGCTTGCCGATGGGAAGCAATTTAGCTACGGTCCAGATAAAATAGGGAGATTTTCTAATTCATAGAGCGGGTTTAACTGTTGCGTTATAGCATGGATGCAATCTTGCCGATAGGCCGCTGATGTAGGTGTGTGTCATAAGTTAAGTAGCGGTTCTGTACCTTTTTTATCGGAACTAAAATACTCCTCTTTCTAAGAACAAAAAAAGCGTGGTTTAGTAAAACGAATTCAAAAACAAATTGATAAATTAGGTTTGACTAATGAGGGTATACAATTTACAGCTAGTTGATTATCAATGGATACTTTAGTCACAACTATAATGAGTTAAACAATATGCTAACAATCAATCAATCATGGCAAAACAAATATTTATCAATTTAGCAGTAAAAGACCTTCAAAAGTCTATGGATTTTTATGCTGCATTGGGGTTTACAAACAATCTACAATTTTCAGACGACAACGCAAAATGTATGGTGTGGAGTGAAAGCATTTTCGTTATGTTATTGACATACGAAAAGTTTGCAAACTTTACATCTAAACCTATTGCAGACACCAAATCCAAAATTGCAGGACTCTTTTCCCTGTCCTTAGAAAGTATAGATGAGGTAAATGACATAATGACAAATGGACTTTCTGCAGGAGGAATAGAACCTAACGAAATGAGAGATTACGGTTTTATGACACAACGAACCATTGAAGATTTTGACGGGCATACTTGGGAAGTGTTTTATATGGATATGACTAAATTTCCCGATGAACAAGCCAGTGAATAATAAAAGCTAGAGATCACATGTGTTATGTTGATCATGCTTTTGCTTTAAACCCGGATTATGCGTTGGGGAATCGTTATGAGTTTTAAAGTACAATAAATCAGATAATTAAAGGGAATAAGCATAACACCATTATGGTGTTTGAGGTTAAATGGGTTTACGTACTGATTTGTGTTACCCTGAGCTTGCCGATGGGAAGCAATTTAGCTACGGTCCCGATAAAATCGGGAGATTTTCTAATGCATAGAGCGGGTTTAATAAATTATAACAAACCAGATGACTAAAAGAAATAAAATTATCTATTGGTTTGCTACAATTTGGCTTGGCTTAGCAATGATTGCAAGTGGGATCAACAAGTATTTAATATAGGTGGTTTCGTTGATATAATGGAGCGATTAAGTTATCCATCTTATTTTTCAATGATAATTGGCTCTTGGAAAATACTAGGAGTTATAGCAATAATCATCCCTAAATACCCAGTGATAAAGGAATGGGCATATGCAGGTTTTTTCTTTGTAATGTCAGGTGCTATATTTTCACACATAGCAGCTAGTGAAGAATTAATTGAGATACTTCCAGCACTTTTTCTTTTAATTTTAACCGTAATCTCTTGGTATATTAGACCTGAGCATAGAAAAATAATCTCAAAAAAGAACGAAAATGGAAAAAACTAAAAGTGTAGATTAATATATCGCCCATACGGATGAAAAAGCATGTTTGACATAATTTGGTTTACAGATATCTTTTAGGTCAATTTTAAATCAATTGCTCTATCTTGCCATCCCTTTTCAAACAATAAGATTGTATTCCCTTTATGGATTTTATTAAAAACCAAAAGAAAGTAATTCGTGCATGGTGTATGTACGACTGGGCCAACTCCGTTCATAATCTGGTTATTACTTCCGTTATTTTCCCTATTTATTTTCATGCCACTGCCGTAAATGCAGACGGCGGAGATGTCATCAACTTCCTAGGTTTTGAACTTAATAATGATGTACTGTACTCCTATACACTTTCTTTAGCTACGCTTTCGCTGGTTATTTTAAGTCCAATTTTAACGGGAATAGCAGATTATAGTGGTCGCAGGAAGTTCTTTATGAAATTTTTCTGCTATCTGGGAGCAGCTAGCTGTATGTACTTTTTCTTTTTTACCAAGGATAATATCACTGCGGCGGTAATCGCTTTTGGCTTGTCTTTAGTGGGTTGGGGAGGCTCTGTAGTCTTTTATAATTCCTTTTTGCCAGATATTGTTACGGAAGATAGATTTGACAAAGTCTCTGCCACAGGTTTTGCATATGGATATGTAGGTTCGGTTTTATTACTCATTACTAACTTAGCTATGATTATGAAACCTGAGTTATTCGGACTGACACAAGCAGATTCCGATTCTGGCTTTACATCACGAATCGCATTTATTACGGTAGGTATTTGGTGGGCTGTCTTTGCTCAAATTCCATTTTACTATTTGCCTAAAGACCAAAGCAAACCTTTTCAGATGCAATGGATTAAGAAAGGCTTCTTAGAGCTGAAGAAAGTTTATAAAGAGATGCAAACTAAAAAACTTATCAAAAGATTTTTAGCAGCCCTTTTTGTGTATGATATGGGTGTGATGACAGTCATTTATGTGGCAGCCTTATTCGCCGATAAAGAACTGAATATTCCTACGCAAGGTCTAATTATAACTATTCTTTTAATTCAGTTGGTAGCTATTCCGGGATCTTACTTGGCTTCTTTTTTATCTAGAAAATATGGAAATACTATAGCTTTAAGAATAATTGTGGCTGTTTGGGCTACGGTACCATTGGCGGCATATTTATGCACCACTGCCGAGCAATTTTATGTGATAGCCTCTGTGGTAGGCTTGGTAATGGGAGGTGTACAGTCGCTTTCTAGGTCTACTTATGCTAAGCTAATTCCGGAAGGAACAAAAGATGTGGCCTCTTATTTCAGTCTTTATGATGTGGTGGAGCGTTCTGCTACAGCCATTGGTACGTTCTTCTTTGGTTTCATTATTCAGCAGACAGGCGATATGCGAAACTCAGTGCTGTTAATCTTGGTGCTTTTCGTGATAGGTTTTCTATTGCTAATGAGAATTCCATCAAAGCATATTTATGATTGATAACTCGAAGGTCGTTAATTGATGTATCTTAAAAAGTCCCAGAGCCTCGGTAGCAAAAAAATAAAAGCAAAGTCCCATAGGGACGATACAATGGTAGAAAAATTAGATGGTTTGCAACAAAAAGCCCCATCGGGGCAATATCTGTGTATCCAAGAAATAAAACCTAAGTCAAAATGTCCCGTAGGGACTTAATATAGGTAGAAAAAACAAAAGCGTACCTACAAAGAAAGCCCATTAGGGGCGATATATCGGTAAATTCCCGAAGATAAAAACACAACAAAAACAATTAATCAAAAGTTTTCGCCGAGTCCGCCACCAATCTATTGATTTCAGCCAGTTCCTGGGTCGTTAGATTTCTCCATTTGCCTATTGGGGTATCTAATTTAATGTTCATAATTCTCACTCTCTTTAGGGTGATTACCCTATAATCTAGGTGCTCGCACATCCTTCTGATTTGCCTATTGAGCCCCTGCGTCAAAATAATTCTGAATTCAAATTTACCCGTTTGCTCCACGAAACATTTCTTAGTAATGGTATCTAGTATAGGAACACCCATTCCCATTCTTTGAATAAAATTATTGGTTACGGGTTTATTGACACTCACTATATATTCCTTTCCGTGGTTGTTTCTAGAACGTAGAATTTTGTTTACCATGTCGCCATCATTGGTCAGTAAAATCAAACCTTCGCTGGCTTTGTCTAATCTGCCGATAGGGAAAATGCGTTTCGGGTGATTGACAAAATCAATAATATTGTCTTTTTCTACACCTACGTCTGTGGTACAAACGATACCCACAGGCTTATTAAGAGCAATGTAGATGTATTCTTCCTTCGGCTTGTTAATAGATTTTCCATCTACCGCGACCTCATCTTCAGGGCTTATTTTCGTACCCATTTCTGGTACAATGCCATTGATGGTAACTCTTCCTTCTTCTATAAGTTTGTCGGCCGCTCTTCTAGAGCAGTAACCAGCCTCACTTAAAAACTTATTTATTCTTGTTAATGACATGAAATCAGTTGGTCGTAAATCCTTTTAAATTGAAGGTCGCTATATCCAAAAGTAGGCTCTTGAGAGCAAAATTGTTCAAAGGCTTCCTGAAAATCTGGCTTATTTGTATCTAACAAAATTCGTTTAACGGCGTTCGTTAAATCTCCATTTATTCTGCGTTCGTTTGCTTTGGCGGCGGTCAATAGGAAAGGAAATGTTTTTCTATGTGCTGCTGCCAATGCTTCTATTTTAGATTGATCGGCACTTTGAAAAGCAGGCCATAAGCCTTTTAAAGTAGCTAATTCGGAAGAAGAGACCGCTATTTTGTTTGCAAGAGATTGTTTTAAATCTTCGGAATTCATATTTCCAAATCCAAACTCGCTGTTAGGTAAAACTAGATAGACCGTTTGGTTTTTTAGTAAGGAGATAACAAACCATAAATTAACTTGACAAAATAGGTCAAACTCAAACCACAAGTGAGTGGTAGCATTCTCTGGAAGGGTTGATATTTTTTCAAATTCCGAAACCACATCTTTGAAATAATCAATTTTAACATGCTCCGTTTCCACGTAGTGATTCAGATAGGCAGCCCTAAGTTCAAAAAGTTGGTTCAAACTATGTGCCTTTACAACTCCATCTACTAGTGCTTCTCTACATATTATAATCGCCCCAGAAATATCCTTTGGGAGTTGATGTAAAAGCATGTCTCCATTAAGTATGTGGTAGGTCAAGCTCATGCAGAAAGCAAAGGGAAATAACGCTCTTCTAAAACTTGATAATGATGATTGGCATGACCTATGATAACAAAACCAAGGGCCAGCACACTAATGTCACTCGCAAAAGTTACCCCTGTCCTTTGAAGCATTTCTGCGTTAAAACTCTTAAAAAGAGTGGTAGCAGCAGCTCTTACACTTTCCCATTCTTCCATTAAATCGTCCACGGTTCTGTCGGATACGGAGGTGTTTTTCGCAAAATCCTGTTCGTCAAAACCTGGCAAAACTGTTTTGTCATTTCTGGCAAATCGTAATGCTCTGTAGGTCATAATTCTTTCGGTGTCAATAATATGCTGTAAAATATCTTTCACGGTCCACTTGCCGGCAGCGTAAACTTCATCTTCCAAAGCCTTTAATTTTGCTATGTCAGCCATAATGGCAGTAGGTTTGTTTTTTTGAAATGCAACATCTAGTGGCACATTGTCTACCTTTCTAATGTATCTATCAAAGAAAACAGGTAATTCTGGCATGTCCGACCACTTCATTGTCATGAGGTATTGTTTTTGATGGTAGTACAAAAAACGGCACCCTTTTGTCAATAAAAAAGGCCTTTTAAATAAAAAGACTATTAATTAAGTTTTTGTAAACCTTAATTGCCAATGAGTCGTAATTTAAGATGGCACTAAAAAAGTGAAACAATGGAAGAAGAAGCTATAAATAACGAAGAAGAGGCTTTAGAAGCAGATGAGCTGAACAAGAAGCCTCGATATTCGGAAACGGAAAAGTATAAGGTTTTTGATGCTGAGTTTATGCCTCATATAGACTCCATGTATAATTTCGCCTTTCGTCTAACAAATGATGAAGACGGAGCAAATGACCTCGTACAGGATACCTATATGAAGGCCTTTAGATTCATTAATTCCTTCCAGCAAGGCACTAATGCTAAGGCTTGGCTATTCCGTATATTAAAAAACTCTTTTATAAATGATTATAGAAAAAAGAGTAAGGAACCTGCCAAAGTAGATTATCAAGAAGTAGAGTCTGTTTATAACTCTGCAGACGAGCCTCAATATAATGGAACAGTAGATTTAAGAACCGAAATGGTTCATGATCTTATTGGTGATGAGGTTGCTATGGCTTTAAACGGACTACCCGTAGATTTTAGGACGGTTATTATATTATGCGATATTGAAGGCTTCACTTATGAAGAAATGGCTAAGATTTTAGACATCCCAATCGGAACGGTAAGATCTAGATTACATAGAGCTCGGAACTTATTGAAAGAGAAATTGCGTTCTTACGCTACAAGCATGGGATATAAGGAGTTACGCTAATATCACATAGGTCTAAAAAGTTTAAATTTAAGTTTTCAAATGAGCGAGGTTAAAATATCTGAAGTAAAACATAATTGCGAGAATCATGAACGATGTATGCAAATGATTCAAGCGGTTTTGGACGGTTCAGCTTCTAAGGAAGAAATGGAGCACTTCAAAAATGAAATGGATACGTGTTTGCCTTGTATAGAAGGACATGAACTTCAGAAAAGTATTAAAGACGCTTTAAGTGTGAAGTTGGAGAAAAAATGTTGTCCCAAAGCAACTGTTTCATCCATCAGAGAAAAGTTAGGTTTTGCTACAATGATTGTAGCCATTGCTATACTTCAGCTTAAAGTGATTCAAGCTGTTTTTTAAAATAGTTTCTTAAGTATAACGGCATCCACTGAAATGAATTTCAGTGGATTTTTTATTTTTGTGCAACCAAAACGCTATACATGGGCAAAGCCATCATTTTTTGTGCACCTTCTGGGTCTGGAAAGACCACACTTGTAAAACACCTTTTATCTACGCATGAAGACCTAGGGTTTTCTATATCAGCATGTACAAGAGATAAAAGAGGCAGAAACGAAACCCATGGAGCAGACTATTATTTCTTAAGCATAGATGAGTTTATTGAACGCATCCAGGCCGACGAATTTATAGAGTGGGAGGAGGTTTATCCAGGGGGCTATTATGGCACCCTTAAAACGGAGATTGAAAGACTGTGGTCAGAAGGTAAAAATGTCATTTTTGATGTAGATGTAAAAGGGGGCTTACAGCTCAAAAAATACTTTGGGGATAAAGCTTTGGCCATTTTTGTCAAAGTGCCCAACGAGGTAGTTTTGGAAGAAAGGTTACGAAATAGAGGTACAGAAACTGAAGAAAGTATTTCAAAAAGGCTTTATAAAGTAAAGTTTGAAATGACTTTTCAAGATAAGTTTGACGTAGTGTTACTGAATGATGATTTGGAATCTTCACAAAAGAAAGCCGAACAACTCTACACCGATTTTAAAAATGACGCCATGAAAATAGAAACAAAACCGCTAAGAGTTTAAGTATGAAAATTGGTTTGTTTTTTGGCTCCTTTAATCCTATCCATTTGGGGCATTTGATTATTGGAAATACTATGGCCACTCATACAGACTTAAATGAGGTTTGGTATATTGTTTCTCCCCAAAACCCCTTTAAAAAAAATAAGGGCTTACTACATGAGTTCGACAGACTCACGATGGTAGAAAAGGCCATTGCCGATAATCCAAAACTACGGGCTTCTGATATAGAAATGCATCTTCCTAAACCCAGTTATACCATTGACACACTAACTGTTTTAGCAGAAAAATACCCCCAGCATGAGTTTGTGCTTATTATGGGAGAAGATAATCTGGTGCAGTTTGAAAACTGGAAAAACCACGACAAAATTTTAGAATTTTATAAACTCTACGTTTATGAAAGACCCAATACCGCTGAGCATAAATTCAGAAAGCACCCCTCTGTAGAATTTGTGGCGGCACCTCTATTAGATATTTCTGCCACTTTTTTGAGAAAGTGTATTAAAGAAGGCAGGTCTATCAAATACATGGTGAAAGAAGAAGTGGAGCAGTATATTGCTTGGAAAGGTTTTTACGCCTAAACTTCCTCGCCAATTACTTTCAAGCCTTTTAGCGTCAAATTAATATCTACATCATCAAACTCCGATTGCAATCCTTTTAATATAGAAGACAAGCCACCCGTGGCAAATACTTTACATGGCGTACCTATTTCCTTTTTAAAATGGGTCAATAAGTTTCTAACTAAACCTTCATAGCCATATAACACACCAGACTGGATTGATTTTAAGGTATTTCTACCAATAGCTTTTTCTGGTAATTCTAAAGGAACTTCTGGCAGCTGTGAAGTCTTAGAAAAAAGAGCATGAACGGCGGTTTTAAGGCCAGGCGTAATGGCTACTCCCAGCACTTCTCCTTTATTACTGACAGCGGTAAAAGTAAGTGCCGTACCAAAATCTACCACAATACAGGCAGACTGAGCTCTTTTAAAAGCAGAAACGGCATTGCAATATAAATCAGAACCAAGTTCTTCAGGGTTTTCAATATCCACAGAGACCTCAGGATGAATTCCTGGCTTAACCACAATGGTTTTGGAAGTACTTAACCTGTTTAGAATGTCTTCAATAATATTAGTTAACTCTGGTACTACGCTGCTTAAGACGGTTTTCTGGAATTGGCTGGCGGAAATATTATTTTCTAAAAAGAAATTATGCAAACCATATTCAAAGAACATAGTTCCTTCATCTTTTTTAGAAGGAATCCGATAAGTATGTTTTAGGTGGTCACCTTCAAATATCCCAAAAAGAATGTCAGTATTGCCAATATCTGCTACAAGCATAGACATGTTAGTTTTTTTGTGAAAATTAAGGAATAAATCTTATTTAAGGTATACGCAGATTCGCATTCATGTATTTGAAGTGATTTATGAGAGCATTTACTTTCTTGATTTTAGATTTACGGTAGCACTAATTCATTATAAAATAGTAAGTTTATGTACCGCTAAATGATAAGTTTCATCCATGCAAAACAGCCTTTTAAAATCCATATACGGAGTTCTTTTTTTTTTCAAATAATTGATTATAAGTATGTTATACGCATTTAACTGCAGCGTAGTTAACAATAATTTTATTAGGAAAATCAATGCATCAAGAATAGATTTGGGGCATCGATTGAAAATGAACTAGTCAAACATCCTCATGCATTTTACCAATTACCTCTTGGTACGGTTAAATTTCCACGTATAAACTTTAACATTCACAATGAAACATAAAATAATAATGACAATACTCACAACAGTATTTGCGGCGGTAAGTGTATTGAGCTGTAATACTTCAGATTTAGTTCCAGAGATTCTGGATGATTTTGCTATTATAAATGGTGATACAATTCAAATAGCAGTTAATGAGAATATCTCCAAAATCAAACAGAAAGGTTTCGATAGAAATAGATATGTAATCGTAGGTGATACAGTACTTAGGTCATATGAAATAGACCTGCATGAGGTTCCAAAATATACCTTAAAGGAAGATATGATTAAAAATAAAGGAGACGAAACATTGAAAAACAAACCGCTTCGGTACGTTGCTTTTGGTGGAAGCATGTCTGCTGGTGTGCAAAATGGTGGTTATTTCAATGAAGGTATGGCCACAAGCTATCCAAGTTTAATAGCAAGGCAAATGAAATTGGCAAAATTCAAACAACCTGAATTTGCTAATGAAGATTTCAATGGTTTTGGTAGGAAAATTAAAACAGACTATAATCCTACTGGCGGTCCTTTGCCTAAGTTTAAATATGTGAGGAATAATTTGGGAGTAGAATACTTGTCTGATGATTATCTAAAAGCTGACAAGATATTTAGGACTGATATTGAAGCCATTAATATGCCTTTTGGTTTTAGAAGTTATATCGTAGAAAATGATATTGGAATTGCTCCAAAGAATGACAAAACACAAGTATACTATTCATTTTTATATAGATTGTTTGCTGAAGGAAAGTCTAGTGTATATGATTACTACAAAGAAGCGGATTTTGATTTTTATACGTATGATAGTGGTTATGATGAGTTACTATATGTGCTTTTTACCGGAGACCCAGGTCCTTTGGGTTGGTCTACTAATAGTGATAATACCTTTAGAGATGGATGGGATATGACAGATTCTCCTGAACTTATTCTTGCCAGAAATTTGCATGAGAATTTTAAGAAAAGTAAAAAATCCGAGATTAAAGGATTTATTGCCAATATTCCCGATGTTTTGTCCTTCCCTGTATTTAACATATCTAATAAGGCAGATTTATCGAAAAATTACGGTTTAAATACAATTTATGTCAGAAATCCTAGAGACTTTTCTGTTCGTTTGCTTGAGTTTGAAGAACGATTGATGGCGACTTCGGCCGTAGACTCTTTATTAAGCCCTAAAGTGAATATTGCATTAAAGCCAGGGCTTTCGAAGGAGAATCCATTAAGTGTTACGGATGTATTAGGTAGTGGAACTGGTATTAATAATTATATAGAATTTGTCAATACCCATTTTAACAACCTTGGTAAAAAATACGGAGTCAATATTGTAGATTTAAACTCACTTTTCAAGCAAGTTATTGAAGGAAAATACATAACTCATGATGGGCAAAGGGCGGATGCGTCTTATCCCAACGGTAACTTCTTTAATGCAGATGGGATAAGTCTCAGTCCATTTGGTCAGGCTATAGTGGCGAATGAGTTTTTACGGGTAATGAATTCCGTTTATGATACAAAAATCCCACTGATTTCTACGGCTCACTATCTCCAAAGGAAATAGTTAATAAACTTCACGAAATTTTAAAACAACGACCAATGAAAATATATATATTTATTGGCAATACTGCTATTGCCAATTTTCAAAAGTTCTGGACAGTTTGCGAGTACAAAAGAAAATTTATCTTTGAATGAAATTCAGGTAGGTGGTTTGCCTGATGATAATAACCTTGATATAACATGGCCTCTTGATAGGCAGATAGTTCAGAGGGATGGATCTGATGATGCCACTATTTCAATTGCCGGCCAGTTTTTTGATACTTCTCAAGATATCAATGATTATTTAACTGCCCAGTATTCTATAGTAAAAGTAAGTAATGCGGATGGAAATAGCTCGCCGTCTACTGTTAAGGGTTGGACATCAATGACTACCAGTAACAATATTCCGGGCATAGGACTTAAAACTTTTTTAGTTCAAGAAACAATCTTAAATAAAGGTTGGTATATACTAAAAATCAGGCTGAATAAAACTGCAAATAACAATGAAATTAGGGCTCTAAAAGAAGTGAAGTTTGGCGTGGGTGATGTTTATATCATAGCTGGTCAATCTAATGCGGCAGGTTTTGAGTGGGAGTTGATGAGTCAGGATTTTGGCTTACAACCTTTTGGGAGTTCCTATTCACAGCAAGATGCCGTAAGTTTTGTTAATGGAAACGAAATAGCTCCAATAATAAATCAAGTTCAAGAGAACCCCGTTACATATCCAATAATGGGTATGCCTATTCAGAAAGGAAAATTTGACAAACTTATAAGGGGCGATTTTAATAATGTTCAGCAAATGTATCCTAACGGCAGGCATTCATGGTGTTGGGCTCCCTTGGGCAGTAAGATAGCGGATCCTTCTTTTGGGAATACCCCTGTGATGTTTCTTAACACCGCGGTTACTGGTTCGGAAATACTACATTGGACTCCAGCTTATGAACCTTATCAAAGATTTAGAAGTGTACTTCAAATGTATGGTAGCATCCTTGGTACACGGGGTGTTATTTGGCATCAAGGAGAAAACGAGGCCATTTATCAAAGTCGAGGAGTTGCTACAAAAGACTTTTCCTATTATAGGGCATCTGTAGAAAATTTAATTGAAAATTCCAGAAATGCATTTTTCAGGAATCAGACTAATTCATCCCTTAATTGGTTCGTTTCGTCAGCATCTTATTATTCCTACCCATTTAATGAAGCAAATCAGGTTGGATATAATTATTGTGTATTTAATGATACGACTACTGTAATTTTGCCTATAAATCCATTAGTGCCTAGTTTTACCAAAAATGAATGTGTCAATTCTACTTCTGGGTCCCCTTACAATCCGTCTTTAGTAAATACCCAATATGGTACATCAAATGGTACTCCTTTGGCTGGTGTAAAACAGGGGGTTTTCACAGATGATATTGGTGGAGATGCTAATAGAAATTCTTACCGAAAAATACATTTTACTGGCAATGCCTTAAACGATGTAGCGGATAGATGGTATCAAAAGCTATACCCCTCAAACTTGGCAGCTTCTGTTCCAAATAGTGGGAATCAGTTGTCGCCTATTTCTGTTCAGTTCTCAGGCAGTGCCAGCGGGGTTGGTTCCTATACTTTAATTGCCCCCTCTGGTGGTAGTAATAGAAAATATTTTTGGACTACAGACAACGAAGGGATTTACAATCCATTATCAAGATCTCAAACCTTGTCAGTTAATAATATAAATTCCAATAATGATAAAATTTATATATGTTATTATAGTGATGATAATGATACCGATGAAGCTACAAATGGTTGGGATTTAAGACTTAGTGCTACACAACCGTTTAAGGTTAGAGCCTCCACTAAATACGTTCGTTCTCCTTCTAGTTCCTATTCTTTTAACGCTAATTCAGGGTCTTTTGGGCTAGAATCTTTAAATACGAACTGGAGCGTTGTGAATGTTCCATCGTGGGTAACTATTACTGGAGGAGCATCAGGTGGTTCGGGTAATCATAATGTCTCTTTCAATATGACAACCAATTCTTCCTCTTCTAATAGAACGGCAATTGTTAGAGTACAAGAAAGTGGTGGTCCTTTATATCAGGATATTTCAATCATTCAGAATCCATCTTCGGGCGGTAACTTACCGTTAAGTTCACTTACTCCCACAAGCTCCTACACAGGTGCGGGTACCATAAATTATAATGGTCTCAATATATCAGGAAACACCATGAAAGTAAATGGGCAAACCTATACCCAGGGTATAGGTACGCATTCACAGAGTGGCATTGTTTATAATTTACCATCGGGTTATACGCATTTTAATGGCCTAGTAGGCAGAGATGACGGCTCAGATAACTGCGGATGTGGCAGCACCCAAATGAATTTTCAGAACAAGCTTAATGGCAATGTGGTTTGGAGCAGTATGTCGCACGGAGAAAACTCCAATGCAGAGAGTTTTTCTGTACCACTTAATGGAGCCACACAGCTTGAGCTTTTCACAGATTACCAAGACGGGTCTTATTATGGTGACTGGGGAGACTGGATAAATCCTGTTTTAAGTGGTTCCGGCGGAGGTCCTACAGGTTCTCCTGCTCCACCGCATACCATTTCCGCTAATCCCGCTACTGTTGCACCAAATGGTACAAGTCAGCTTTCTGCCACTTGTGCTCAGGGTGTAGTTACTTGGAATACCAATGCAACTGGTAGCCCAATAAGTGTTAGCCCAGCGGTCACCACTACTTATAATGTAAACTGTGTAGATGGCAGTGCGTATAGTACTTCAGAAGCAGTAACGGTGAACGTTACTGGCGGTGGAGGCTCTTGCTCTGTAGTTACTAATAACTTAGTAATGGGTACATGGACTGTTACAGGTGATCAATTAGTCTCCAGATATCTTAATGGTTCTTATTGGTTAGTGCAAAAAGTAAATGTAAATGGTAGCCAATATGACGAATTTGTAGTAAGGGCTTCGCAAATGCTTACTCGTGGAGATGTTACGCTAACTAACTCTTCCTATTCAGGTTTAGTAAGCTGTTATTCATGGCAATATTCTAATTATGGAGGTTTGGAAGGACCCAATGCAACTTCCTCTCCAGCTTTTCCTGTTCCGAGTGGTTTTTATGGCTATACAGCTTCGGATGGTACCCAATATTACAGTAATTATGTAGCCCCATCTAACTCATGCAGTGTCCTTTCCAATAATTTGGTTATGGGAACATGGAATGTTACAGGCCATCAACTTGTTTCTAGAAACTTTCATAATAATTATTGGTTAGTGCAAAAAGTGAATGTTAATGGTAGCCAGTATGATGAATTTGTGGTGAGAGGTTCTGCCATGTTAACAAGAACAGATGTAACATTAAATAATAGCAACTATTATAATTTACCAGATTGTTATGGCTGGGTTTATAGTAATTATGGGAATCTTGAAGGCCCTTCTGCCGCTACCTTTCCTACCCCTAGTGGTTATTATCGCTTTGTGTCTAATGGAACTACATATTTCACTAATTATGCCAATGGTTACAATGAAGGTGCGAGAATGGGTACTTTAGAAGAACGGGAAGCTTCAGAAGAGTTAACACCTTTCTTGTCTTTTACGCCTAATCCTAACACAGGAAAGTTTGAGGTAATCTTGTTCTTAAATGAGGCTTCGGAGGTACAAGTTTCACTTACGAACGCTGTTGGTAGGCAAGTTTTGAATAAGGAATTAAATGGGATAAAGGGCTATAACCAAATGGAAATAGAACTAAAAAACAAAACACCAGGTGTATATATTATTAAAGCTGTTTCTGATGGGAAACAAGACTCCAAGAAAGTGGTAATAAACTAGTTTTAGTAAGAATTATATTATTAGACCTTCAATCCATTAAAAGTTGGGATTGAAGGTCTTTTTATTACAGCACACCCTAAGTATGCCTAAGCCGCCGTCCTTCAAATATCCCAAAAAGAATGTCGGTATTGCCAATATCTGCTACAAGCATAGACAGTTTAGTTTTTTTGTGAAAATTAAGCATTAAATCTTATTTAAGGTATACGCAGATTCGCATTCCTGTATTTGAAGTGATTTATGAGAGCATTTACTTTCTTGATTTTGGATTTACGCTATTACTAATTCATTATAAAAAAAGCAAGTTTATGTACCGCTAAATCATTAGTTTCATATATACAAATGAGCCTTTAAAAACCCATATACGGAGTTCTTTTTTTTTTCAAATAATTGATTATAAGTATTCTATACGCATTTAGCTGCAGCGTAGTTAACAATAATTTTATTAGGAAAATCAATGCATCAAGAATAAATTTGGGGCATCGATTGAAAATGAACTAGTCAAACACTTTCTTTAAATTTACCATTTACCTCTTGGTACAGATGAATTTCCACGTATAAACTTTAACATTCACACATGAAAAATAAAATAATAATGACAATACTCACAACAGTATTTGCAGCGGTAAGTGTATTGAGCTGTAATACTTCAGATTTAGTTCCGGAAATACCTCTAGTCTTAGAATATTCAATTATAAATGGCGATACCATTCGAATAGCTGTTAATGAGAATATCTCCAAAATCAAACAGAAGGACTTAGATAATAAATACGTAATTATAGGTGATACCGTACTCAATTATCATTCATTGAAGTTGCATGAGGTACCTGAATACTTGTTAAAAGAAGATAAAATAAAAAATAAGGAAGATGAATCACTCCAAAATAAACCTTTAAGATATGTGGCTTTTGGTGGAAGCATGTCTGCCGGGGTGCAAAACGGAGGGTATTTCAATGAAGGTATGGCCACAAGCTATCCAAGTTTAATAGCAAGGCAAATGAAATTAGCAAAATTCAAACAACCTGAATTTGCTAATGAAGATTTCAATGGTTTTGGTAGGAAAATTAAAACAGATTATAATCCAACTGGTGGTCCCTTGCCAAAATTTAAATATGTAAGCAATAACCTTGGAATTGAGTCAATATCAGAAAACAGTATTGGAATGAGTCAACTGACAACAACAGAAATAGACGCAATCAGTGTTCCAATTACAAATAGAACTTACATTGGAGCTAATTTGGTCGGAATTTCTGGTATTGATGAGGAGTCGCAACTATTCTTTTCTTTTCTCTCAAGACTATTCAGTGAAGATAAAGCAAGTATCTATGACTACTATAAAGAAGCTAATTTCGATTTGTATACGTTTGATAGTGGATATGATGATATATTAAATGTAATATTTACGGGGAATCCATCTCTTTTGGGTTACTCCTGGAATACAGACAATACATATAAAGATAACCCAGACTTTCTAACTGACTCTCCAGAACTACGTTTAATAAGATATTTGCATCAGACGGTTAAAGAAAATAAAAAGTCGGATATTAAGGGTTTTTTAGCTACTATCCCGAATGTCTTGGCATTTCCTGTTTTTAACTTATCTAATCAATCTGACTTATCAAAAAATTATGGTATTAATAGGATTTATGTAAGAAATCCTAGAGACTTTTCTGTTCGTTTGCTTGAGTTTGAAGAACGATTGATGGCGACTTCGGCCGTAGACTCTTTATTAAGCCCTAAAGTGAATATTGCATTAAAGCCAGGGCTTTCGAAGGAGAATCCATTAAGTGTTACGGATGTATTAGGTAGTGGAACTGGTATTAATAATTATATAGAATTTGTCAATACCCATTTTAACAACCTTGGTAAAAAATACGGAGTCAATATTGTAGATTTAAACTCACTTTTCAAGCAAGTTATTGAAGGAAAATACATAAC